>NZ_JBLZXG010000017.1:0-31067 GCF_050285565.1 Achromobacter sp. | reverse complement strand
GTCAAGGTCATCGAGGCCGACGACAAGGGCCGCCTGCGCCTGTCCATCAAGGCGATCGGCGGCATCGAGCAGCAGCAGCCGGCTGCCGAAGCCGCCCCGCAAGCGGAACCGCAAGCCGAATAAGGCCTGCCTTTCCGCGTGAGCAAAACGGCGCCGTCAGGCGCCGTTTTTTTTGCCTTGCTGCTGCCTTGATTCATCTTCTTTCGTCTTCGAATACCGGGTATCTCCCATCTTCGCGCGCCTTACGGTAAAGTCTTGCGCGTGATACCAACGCCCGCACGGCGTGAGCCGGCAAGGGCGCCACGAAAAGGGGGATTCGGATGGGCCGAGCATGACGCGAGGGCAAGGATGCGCCACGCTGGCGGCCGTGCTGCTGGGAACGCTGCTGGCCGGATGCATGTCCGCCCCGGGGCCGGGGCAGGGGGCGCCCAAGGGCGAAGGCATGTCGGCAGACCAGTTGGTGCAGACCGATTTCAACCGCACTGTCACTCTTGAAGTGCGCGACAACCTGGCCAGCCTCTACAGCCTGCTGGACAAGCTCTACCGGCGCAACCCGCGCGAATGGCGCAAGACCGGCGCGCCCGACCACGCCACCGCGGTATCGCGGGTCAAGCATGCGATCGAGGTGCGCATTCCGCCGGCCGACCTGGCCGGCCTGCATGACATCCAGATCCTGGCGGTGTCGCTCGATCCCAATTACAGCGGCGACCGCGTGGGCGCCTTCATCTACGGGCTGGCCGACACCATCATTGCCGCCCACAACGGCAAGACCCGCCTGTACGCCACCGACGCGCTCGACGGGCAGCGGGTCTACAATGCCGCACGGAACGTCGAGGCGGCCGCCTGGCTGCTGGCGTCGCGCCGCAACAACCAGGGCGAGCCGCTGCTGCTGGCCAATGAGATGTCGCCGCAGGCCACCAACCTCAGTTTCGAGCGCGAGTTCGGCGCTATCATCGGCCGGCTCGACCTGATCGCCAACCTGCTGGGCGAGAACTCCCGGCGCATCGGCATCAACTATGCGCAAGGCCTTTTGCTGTTCAATTTCCTGCCGGTGCGCTAACAGGATTTTTCCATCGTGATCGATATCGCTTCCATCCAGACTGCCCGCGAGAATCTGCGCGGCCAGGTGCTCAAGACGCCGTTCACCCTGTCGCGCACGCTGTCCGACATCTTCGGCGCCGAGATCTGGCTGAAATTCGAGAACCTGCAGTTCACCGCCAGCTTCAAGGAGCGCGGCGCGCTCAACCGCATGTTGACGTTGTCGGAGGCGGAACGCCGCGCGGGCGTGATCGCCGTGTCGGCCGGCAACCACGCGCAGGGTGTGGCCTACCATGCGCAGCGCATGGGCGTGCCCGCGGTGATCGTGATGCCGCGCTTCACGCCGACTGTGAAGGTCGCCAACACGCGCCGCTTTGGCGCCGAGGTGGTGCTGGCCGGTGATACCTTCGATGACGCCAAGGCGCATGGCTACGAGCTGGCCAGGCAGCGCGGGCTGATCATGATCCACCCCTATGACGACGAAGCCGTGATTTCGGGGCAGGGCACGGTGGCGCTGGAGATGCTGGAAGACCAGCCGCAACTGGACACGCTGGTGATCGCCATCGGCGGCGGCGGCCTGATTGCGGGCATCGCCACCGCGGCCAAGGCGCTCAAGCCCGGCATCGAGATCATCGGCGTGCAGACCGAACGCTTTCCGGCCATGTACGCGGCGGTCGAGGGGGTCTCCATGCCGCATGGCCAGTACACCATCGCCGAAGGTATCGCGGTGAAGTCGCCCGGCGCGTTGACGCAGCCCATCGTCGCCAAGCTGGTCGATCACATCGAACTGGTCAGCGAGGCCGACATCGAGCATGCCATCGTGGTGCTGCTGGAGATCGAGAAAACCGTGGTCGAAGGCGCCGGCGCGGCCGGCCTGGCGGCCCTGTTGCGCGCGCAGGAAGCGGGCAGCGAGCGCTTCAAGGGCAAGCGCATCGGCCTGGTGCTGACCGGCGGCAACATCGACCCGCTGATGCTGGGCGAGCTGATCGAGCGCGGCATGGTGCGCGCCGGCCGCCTGGCCCGCATCCGCGTCGACCTGCGCGACCTGCCGGGCGCGCTGGCTCACGCCACCAAGCTGATCGCCGACGCCCAGGCCAATATCACCGAAGTGCATCACCAGCGCGCCTTTACCTCACTGCCGGTGCGCAACGTGGAAGTGGATTTCGTGCTGCAGACGCGCGGCCCGGAGCACATCCAGGAAGTGATCGATATCCTGAACGCGGCCGGTTTCGCGGCCAGCAACCACGACCATTGAGTCAGGCGCGGCCCAGTTCGGGATCGCGTCCCACCTGATTCTTCAGGCGGTATAGCCGCTCGCGATGCAAGGTCGCGGCCAGCGGCTCGGGTTCGCGCCCCAGCGCCACGTAATCCGCCGGGATCTGCGCGATCGCCGCGCGCATGCGGTCGGCGCCGTCCTGCCACCATTGCGCCAGCATGCGGTCCGGGTTGTACACGTCCAGGCCCTGCCGGCGCAGTTCCGAGCGATTGAAATCCTTCAGGTTCCAGGTCAGCACCTGCACCACCGGCGTTTGCGCCAAGCCGCAGCGGGCGCGGCGCGCCAGGCCGGCGGCGATGACGTGGAAGTCCTTGGGGTCGCTGTAGCGCAACGACGCCTCGTAGACCTGGGTGTCCGGCTCGGTGGCTTGCGGGAAGCGGGTGTTCATCTCGGCCCAGAATTCGGCCATCACCTCGGGCGGGATGTCCCAGATGCGGCAGGCGTTGCGGCGCCACTCCTCGCCGATGCGTTCGGTCCAGACCGGCTGGAACACGCCGGCTTCGGCCAGGCGCAGCAGCAGGCGGCGCAGGATGCCGGACATGAGGACGCAGGCGTCCAGGACGATGAAGGGCGGATTGGCGTTCGGAATGGTCAAGGCGGGCGGTGCGTTCGGAGCGGCCGGGACGAGGCCGCGACCGTGCAGTGTAAGCGCATCCGCCGGAACCCCGGTCTTCAAGGCTGAATCGCGACCTCCAGCGCGCGTTCCAGCGACGCCCGGATCATCTCGCCATGGCCGAACTGCGGGAAGGCTTCGTAGCTGGCGTCGGCGCCCGCCGACTTCAGGCCCTGGGCCATCTCGCGCACGGCGGCGCGCGTATCCTCGCCCGTGGCGGGGGCGGCGCCGCCGGGCATGGGACGATTGGGATCGCGCGGCTTGGTGCCGACCAGGATGGCCACCCGCTTGCCGGCGGCCTTGCGGGCGTCGAACCGCCGCCATTCCTCGATCAGCGCGCCGTCGTGCCACCAGGCCGAGGGGTCGCCGACGATGTAGCGGGCGAAGGCCTGCGGCTGCGTAAAGAGCACGTGCAGCGTGAAGAGCCCGCCGTACGAATGGCCCCACAGATATTCGCGCGCCGGGTCGATGGCGGCGCGTTCGCGCACCAGCGGTTTGACTTTGGCGTGGATGAACTCCAGGAAAATGTCGGCGCCGCCGCCGACGCGGCCGCGCACCACGGGGTCGGGCACGGGCTTGCCATTCACGAATACCGGCGGCGTGTAGTCATAGGCCCGCGCTACGACGTCGTTGCGCGTGTCGACGTTGTAGCCCAGCGCCACCAGCACCGGCGCGCGGCCCTGTCCCAGCTTGTCCAGGTCGGCCGGCGTCAGCGTGGCCAGGGCGGCGTTGCCGTCCAGCATGTAGAGCGCCGGGCTGCCCGCGCTATCGGGCGCCTTCCTGGGGATGGCGATCTGGATGCGGTAGTGGCGCTTGCCGTCGTCCGAATCCAGATTGTGCGTTTCGTACCGGTAGACCGTCGAGGGACGGTCGGCCACGGTTTCTCCCAGCGGCTGCGTACCCGGACGCAGCGGGGCGTCGGCCGCCGCCGCCGGCGCTTGCGCCGCCGTGGCCAGGATGCACGCCAGCACGGCGGCGGAAATCGGACGCGGGATCTTGTTTTTCATGGCAGGCCTACCAGGTGTAGTTCAGGTTCGCCGAGATATTGCGCCGCGCGCCGTAATAGCAGCTAGCGCTGCCCGAGCAGCTTGCCAGATATTCCTTGTCGGTCAGGTTGCTGGCGTTGAGGGAGAGTTTCAGGCCTTTCAGGCTGGCAGAGACCGCGCCCAGATCGTAGCGGATGGCGGCGTCGATCAGGTTCACCGCGGGGCTGCGATACTCGTTGGCGGTGTCGCCGTAGCTGCTGCCGGTATGACGCAGGCCGGCGCCCAGGCTCAGGCCCGGGGCGATGTCCCGCGGCAGCCGATAGTCCAGCCACAGGTTGTAGCTGCGGCGCGGCACGCGCGGCAGTTCGTTGCCCTGCTCCGCGCCGTTGCTCTTGGTGACTTCGCTGCGCATCAACGTCGCCGAGGCCACGACCGTGACGTTGTCGCTCAGCGTGAAGTTTCCCTCCAGTTCAAGGCCGCGGACGCGGCCTTCCCCGGTCTGGACCTGGCACTGGCTGCCGTTGCACAAATGCGTGGGATCCGGATCCGGCGTGGTGATGTTCTGCTGCCTGATTTCATACGCCGAGAACGTAATCATGCTGCGCGAACCCGGCGGCTGGTACTTGATGCCGATCTCGGCCTGTTTGCCCTCGGTCGGCCTGAAGGGCCGGTCCTCGAAACCGGCTCCGTTGACCGGCTCGAACGAGGTGGCGTAGCTGGCGTAGGGCGCCAGGCCGTTCTCGAACAGATAGACCGCGCCGGCGCGCCACGTGGTGGCTTCGTCGTCGTAATGCGTCTTGGCGCCGGTGGCGCGCACCAGCGAATTGTCCCGCGACCAGTCGTGGCGCATGCCCAGCGTGGCGGCCCATGGGCCCCAGCGGATCTGATCCTGCGCGTAGATGCCGGTCTGCGCGCTGTCGCTGCGCCGGCTGGGCGTCATGGCGCCCATGACGACGGGGCTGCCGTAGACAGGCTCGAAGACGTCGAGCGAGGAAACCCGGCCGGACGCCTGCGCCACGCGGATGGTCTGGGTGCGATAGTCCAGGCCCGTGAGCAGGGTGTGTTCGGTCCGGCCCAGGCCGAAATCGAATTGGGCGTTGTTGTCGACCGTGAAGCCTTCCGAGCGGATCTGGTTGCTGGACGCCGTGCGTCGCAGCGTACGGCCGTCGGCCTGCAGGTCGCCCTGGCGCGAGGCGCCGGCGTTGTCGGTATCCACACGCATGTAGCGCAGCTTCTGGCCGAGCTTGACCCGGTCGGTCAGGGCATGGCTGAATTCATAGCCGATGGCGTATTGCGTGCGGTCGTAGCGATTGAAGCCGGGTTCGCCCAGGAATCGGTCGGAACCGAAGCGGCCATATTCCGTCGCATGATACGTGCCGTGGGACGGCAGGAACTGGTAGGTGCTGCCGCCGCGGTCCTGCTGATAGTTGGCCAGCAGGGTCACCGAGGTGCGGGCCGACGGCTGCCAAGTCAGGCTGGGCGCCAGCATCACGCGGTTCAGCTCCACGAAGTCGACCTGGGTGTTGGCGTGATAGGCGGTGCCCACCACGCGGTACAGCCATTCGCCCGACTCGTCCATCGGCCCGCTGACGTCGGCGTTCAGGCGGGCCAGGCCGTCGTTGTCGGTGCCGACCCCGATCTCGCCGCGCGCGTAGTCGGTGGGCCGCTTGCTCACCACGTTGACGAGCCCGCCCGGCGCGATCCGGCCGTACAGCACCGACGAGGGGCCGCGCAGCACTTCGACCCGTTCCAGGCCGAAACCGTCGAACTGGGTGGCCGAGGCGGTGGCGCCGCTGCTGCTGCCCGGCGGACGCAGGCCGTCCAGGTAGAGGTTGTTGGCGAAGCTGCCCGTGCGGAAGCCGCGCACGGAAATCTCGTCGACGCGGCTGTCCACGCCATACGAGCCCACCGCGACGCCGGCACTGTAGCGCAGGGCTTCGGCGGTGTTCTTGGCGCCTATCATGTCCATCAGCTCGCGGTTGACCACGGACACGGATTGCGCTGTCTCGATGAGCGGCGTGTCGGTCTTGGTGCCCACGCTGCTGTGCAGGGTCAGTGGGCCGATGTCGCCCATGCCCTGGCCGGTCACCGTTACGCCGGGCAGCATGGCCGCGCCTGCGCCCACGGGCTCTGGCGCGCGTTCGATGCGGTATCCCTCGCCATTGGCGTTGGGCAGCGCCCGCAGCTCACTGCCGCGCAGCAACTGCCGCAGCGCGTCCGTCACCGATCCCTGCAGGCGCATGGCAGGCGCCTGCTTGCCGGCCGTGAGCGGCGGGGCGCTGATGATGGTCACGCGGGCGGCCTGGCCCAGCCGCAGGAGCGCGTCCTGCAGGGGCAACGCTGGCAACGTGATATCCACCGAGGCGTTTTCCGCCGCCCGCGCGAGCGGCGTCGCGGCGAGCGCGGCGGCGTAAAGCACCAGGCAAAGCGTGGCTGGCTTGAAGCGGCGGACCCGGCCGCCGTCGGGAGAGATTCGTTGGGACATCGGTATGGGTTCTTCGGTTGGGGCCCGCGCAGCGGGTTTCAACCAGTCCTAACGAGCGGGCGCCGGGAACCTGCCGGATATTTACATTATGTTTCAAAGTCAGGCTGATTCGACGCGCACCCAGTAGCGCGTGCGATACCGGAGCCGCAAGCCCAGCGAGGCGGCCAGCGCTCCCAGGATCTGGTCTGTGTCCTGGAGGCGGAAACTGCCGGTCACGCGCAGGGCGGCCACGCGCTCGTCGCACTGAAGCAGGCCCGGCCGATAGCGTGCCAGTTCTGCGAGAAACGCCTTCAGCGGCATATCGTCGGCAATCAGCATGCCGTGCACCCAGGCGAACTCGCGCCCGGCCCAGCCGGCCTCGTCCTCGATGCCGTGCGCCGAGAAGCGGCGCACGTCGCCTGCGCGCAGGTTCAGGCTGAGATCGCCCCGGGTGGTGACGGCGGCCTCTCCCGCATCGAGCGCCACGCGGGTCTGCGGGCCTTGCGCGCGCACCACCAGGCGAGCGCGTGTCGGCACGATGCAGCCGCCGCGGGTCAGCACCCGCAGCGCCGAGTCCGCGGCGCGTGTGTCCAGCATGATCTCGCCGTCGTGCAGTTCTATGTCCAGGCGGCGTCCGTCCTGTCTCAGGTCCAGCGCGCTGCCGGTGTTCATCATCAGCGCCACCTCGTCGTTCAGCGCCAGGCTGCGCTGTTCGCCGGTGGCGCTACGGTAAGCCGCGAACCAGCCCGCTCCCTGCGTCTGGCGATAGAGCAGCGGGCCGCCCCCCGCGATCCCGGCGCCGGCCGCCAGCAGCTTGAGCGCGCGCCGGCGCGTGTGGCGCAAGTCAATGGCACTGAGCGCGGCGGCAGCGGCGTCGCCGCTGGCGGGCACGGCGTCCTGCAGCAGCGCGAAGCGCCGCCAGACCTTGGCGTGGGAGGGCGACGCCTCGTACCAGCGTTGCCAGGCCTGCCGCGTGGCGGCGCTGCCGTCCTGTTCCAGGCGCACCAGCCAGCCGGCGGCCTGCGCGACCACATCGGGCTGGCGCCTAGACATCGAGCGCGTGATAAAGCCGTTGCCAGCCCTGGACCATGTCTTTCTGCACCACGTTGACCGTGATGTGCAGGCGGCCCGCGATCGCCTCGTAGGACAGGCCTTGCAGGCGTGCCAGCAGGAACACCTCGCGCATGCGCCGCGGCATGCGGTCCAGCACCGCGCACACGGCCAGCAGTTGCTGCGACACCTGCGCCAGCATTTCGGGCGACGGGGAAAGCGGCTCGGGCTGTCGCGCCAGCGCGGCCAGGTAAGCGGCCTCCAGTTCGCGGCGCCGGTGGCGGTCGATCAGCAGGCGGCGGGCGATGGTGGCCAGGTAGCCGCGGTTCCAGCCGCGCGGGTCCAGGTAGGTCTGGCGCAGCAGGCGTTCAAAGGTGTCCTGCACCAGATCCCAGGCGTCGGCCGGGTGGCCGCCCGTCTGGCGCCGCATGAAGGCGAACAGCCAGGCGTGGTGCTCGCGGTACATCGCCGCGACCACGTTGCGGTCGGCTACCGCAGGCGTTGAGGGCACTTCCACGTTGAGGAAAATGATTTGAGAATAAGAATCAGACGCAATTCTATATGTTGCGTGCCAGCCTGGGAAGCGGGCCGGGGCCGGACGGTTATGGGGAAGAGGAACGCGGGGGGGCAAAGGGCGCGCGAGCGCGGGCCGGTGGAGGCGCGGGGTGGTGCCCGAGACCGGAATCGAACCGGTACGGCCTTGCGGCCGAGGGATTTTCGTACCACTTCGGCTTTCGCCGCCGGCGCGTCTGGCGCCGTTCGTGGTCTGGAGCACGCCTTCACCATAGCCTTGCGGCCTTAGGTGCCCGCCGTCTGCTCTCTACACCTTCCCGGTTCTTTCGAACCGGGCTTGGCTCGGCGTTGGCTCGGAACGGGTCCAGGGCATTCGCCGAGTTTGACGGGCTACACCTCTGGAGTTTCCTCCGGAGGGCTCAAATGGATTCAAGTCCCTTGTGTCTACCAATTTCACCACTCGGGCATTGCGGACCCCGTTGACGGGGGGCAATGGGATACCGGGTGAACCGCGCGCGCGGCATGGGTATCCAGCGGCCGTGACTATACCACTGGCGCCGGGCGTCTCGCGCCCGGGCAGGCGCCGGCCGGCGGAAATCAGCCGCTGAAACGCACGGTCTGGCGCGCGCGTTCGTCCACCTCCAGCGTGAAGACGTCGGGCCGCGCGTAGTGGCCCACCACGTCGAAGTCATAGCGGGCGCGCACCAGGTCGTCGACATCGACGGTGGCGGTCAGCAGGCCGGTCTGGCCATGCAGCGGGCCGGCCAGCACCTCGCCGAGCGGGCCGACAATGAGCGAGCCGCCGTTGATGAGCGGACGTTGCGGGTCCCAGCCGGGCACCTCCACGCCCAGTTCCAGGGGCGAAGGCTGTACCTGGCAGGCGCTGATGACGAAGCAGCGGCCCTCGTGGGCGATGTGGCGCATCGAGCATTGCCAGATGTCGCGTTCGTCGACGGTGGGCGCGCACCAGATCTGCACGCCCTTGGCGTACATGGCGGTGCGCAGCAGCGGCATGTGGTTTTCCCAGCAGATGGCGCCGCCAACCCGGCCGGCGGCGGTTTCCAGCACCGGCAGGGTGGAGCCGTCGCCCTGGCCCCAGATCAGGCGCTCGGTGCCGGTGGGCATGAGTTTGCGGTGCTTGCCCGCCAGGCCGGTGGCGGGGTCGAAGTACAGCGCGGTGCAGTACAGCGTGCTGCCGGCACGTTCGATCACGCCGATCACCAGGCTAGCGCCGGTGCGTTGCGACAGCGCGGCCAGGGTGTCGGTTTCGGGGCCGGGCACGTCGATGGCGTTCTGGTAGTAGCGCGCGTAGGCCTCGCGGCCTTCGGGCAGGCGGTAGCCGAGCCGGGTGCCGAAGATCTCGCCCTTGGGGTAGCCGCCGAGCAGGGCCTCGGGCATGACCACCAGCGCGGCGCCGGCATCGATGATCGCGGCCTCGAACGCGAGGATACGTGCCAGGGTGTGTTCCTTGCCCTCGGGCGAAGCGCCGATCTGCAGCGCGGCGACGGTCTTGGCGGCCATGGGGGTTCCTTGTATGGAGAGGTTGACGGGTATCCAGTGTCGGCGCCGGCCTAAAATCGATCAATCCTATCTGGCGATAAGTGATATGAATCAGATCGATATCGAGTCGACCGACCTGAACCTGCTCAAGGTGTTCGAGGCGATCTACGACGAGGGCGGCGCGGGCCGGGCGGCGTTGCGGCTGGGCGTGACGCAGTCGGCGGTCAGCGCCTCGCTGGCGCGGCTGCGCAGCGTGTACGCGGATCCGCTGTTCGTGCGCACCGGGCGCGGCCTGGCGCCCAGCCTGCGGGCCCGCGAGTTGCGGCCGATCATCGGCGAGGCGCTGGACAAGTGCCGGCAGAGCCTGTCGCTGGCCCGGCCAGGCGCGGCCGGGTTCGCGGGGCGCTCGCTCACGCTGGGGCTGTCGGACGATTTCGAGATTGCGCTGGGGCGCGAGGCGATCGCGGCGCTGGCCGAGACGGCGCCGGGCCTGCGGCTGATCTTTCGCCAGACCCACAGCCGCCTGGCCGCCGACATGCTGATGGCGCGCGAAGTCGACCTGGTGATCGCGTCCGGCGGCCTGACCGCGCCGGCGTTGCGGCGCGTGACCGTGGGGCAGGGCGGTTACGCCTGTCTGGTCGACCCGGCCAGCCTGGCGCCCGGCGCGCAAGCCTTGTCGCTCGACGAGTTCATCCGCCGTCCGCACGTGCTGGTGTCGTCGGGCGGCTTCATCGGTGCGGTCGACGAGGTGTTGCACGGCCACGGCCTGACGCGGCGGGTGCTCGCCGCCACCACGCATTTTTCGGCGTTGGCATTCCTGTTGCGCGGCGGCGATGCCCTGGCGACTCTGCCCACCCATGCGGCGCGCGGCCTGGCGGCGGTGGCGGGATTGCGGCTGCTGCCGTGTCCGGTCGCCATGCCGGGCTACGCCATCGAGATGGGCTGGCGCGCCGATGCCTTGAGGGACGAGGCCGTGGCGGTGGCGCGGCGCGGTCTGCTGGTCTTGCTGCAAGGCTATGACTGGTCGGGAGCCGAGGCGCCCGTCGCCGGCGGGCGGCGCTGACGAGCCGCTCGGGAAAACCCCGATCCCTGCCGCGCGGCGCAACGCGGGACACTTGCCGCCATGAAGCGTCCGTTGCCCGCCCCGTCCCATTCCCGCGATATCGACCCGGTTTCCCTGCGCCTGTTCCTGGCGGCGCTGGAAGAAGGCAGCCTGGCGCGCGCCGCCGCGCGCGAGAACATCGTGCCCTCGGCGGTCAGCAAGCGCATGATCGAGATGGAAGAGGCGCTGGGTGTGCCGCTGCTGGCGCGCGATGTCAAGGGCGTGCAGGCCACACCCGCCGGTCAGGCGCTGGCCGAGCATGCGCGGCGGGTATTGCAGCAGATGGAACGCATGCGCCGCGAGATGGCGGGCTTTGCCACCGGGGTGCGGGGCCGCATCCGGCTGGCGGCGAGCGTGGCGGCATTGTCGGGCGACCTGCCGGCGCAGATCCAGTCGTTTCGCCGCGCCTATCCGCAGATCGAGATCGCGCTGGAGGAAAGCACCACGCAGCAGGTTTTCCAGGAAGTGCTGCAGGGGCGCGCCGACGTGGCCATGGGGTCGGACTTCGGCCACGAGGGCCTGCAGGTATTTCCCTGCGGCTACTGCGAGCTGGCCGCCGTGGTGCCGGGCCAGCATCTGCTGGCCGACAGCGAGATCCTGGATTATGCGCAACTGCTGCCCTACGAGCAGATCGAGCTGAACCGCGATAACGGCATCAGCGCGGTGTTCGAGCAGGCCGCGCGCCAGGCCGGGGTGACGCGCCGCATCAGCGCCCGGGTCAGTTCGCACGAGACGATCTGCAACCTGGTGGCGCGCGGCATGGGCGTGGCGGTGGTGCCCATGTATCTGAAGCCACGCCACGCCAGCCCGGACATCCGCTTCATTGCGCTGTCCGGCCCCTGGTCCGGCACGCCGCTGTGCATCGCGGTGCGCGAACTCGGCACGCTGCCGCCAGCGGCGCGCGCCCTGCTGGCGCACCTGGGGGCGGCTCCCTGGCCCTAGGGCTAACCCGGACGTTCCCAAACGAGAATGCCCCGGTGCTGAAAGAGCGCTTTTCCCGTGCCGTCGCGCCCGTGATGATGGCGGCGTACCGGTCGGGGCCTTGCATCCCGGCCTCGATCCACGGCGCAGACAAGAGGAAATGTCGATGACCGCAGCACCGGCTTCACCCTTCATGGACCACGGCGAACTGCCCTTGCGCGGCATCAAGGTGCTGGAGCTGTCCCACATGATCATGGGGCCCGCCGCGGGCCTGGCGCTGGCCGACCTGGGCGCCGAGGTGATCAAGCTGGAGCCGATCGATGGCGACCGCACCCGCCGCCTGAAGGGCTCGGGCAGCGGTTATTTTCCGGTCTTCAACCGCAACAAGCAGAGCCTGTCGATCGACCTGAAATCGGCCGAGGGCCAGGCGCTGGCGCGGCAACTGGCATTGCAGGCCGATATGGTGGTCGAGAATTTCCGCGATGGCGGCCTGGCGCAATACGGGCTGGACTACGATTCGCTGTCGGCCGAGAACCCGCGCCTGATCTACGTCTCGCTCAAAGGCTTCCTGTCCGGCCCCTACAAGCACCGTACCGCGCTCGACGAAGTGGTGCAGATGATGGGCGGGCTGGCCTACATCAACGGCGGCGCCGAGACGCCGCAGCGGGTGGCGGCGTCGGTCAACGATATCCTGGGCGGCACCTTCGGCGTGGTGGGCGCGTTGGCCGCGCTGCACGACCGCCACGTCACCGGCCGCGGCCGCCACGTGCGCTCCGGCCTGTTCGAGAACAACCTGCTGCTGGTGGCGCAGTTCATCGCGCAGTACCAGTTGACCGGCGCCGCGCCCAAACCCTTCGGCGCCGAGCGCAAACCGCCATGGGGCGTGTACGACGTGTTCGAGACGGCCGACGGACGGGTGTTCGTGGCCGTGGTGGGCGATGCCCAGTGGCGCAACTTCGCGCAGAAATTCCTGCCGCCCGAATGGGCCGCCGATCCGCGCCTGGCCACGGCCGTGGACCGCGAGGCGGCGCGTTCCTGGCTGGTGCCGGGCGTGGGCGCGATCCTGAAGACCTGGAAGACCGACGAATTGTGCGCGGCCCTGGAGGCGGCCAACCTGTCGTACGGGCCGATCCGCCAGCCGCACGACCTGCTGCACGACGCGCACTTGAATGCCGGCGGCGCGCTGCTGGCCACGGTGTTGCCGGATGGCGGCGAGATTGCGGCGGCGGCATTGCCGATCGAGTTCGATGGGCGCAAGGCCGGCAAGCGTTTCGATCCGCCAGCGCAGGGCCGCGACACCGAAGCCATCTTGCGCGGGCTGGGCCTGGATGCGGCGCGCATCGAGGCGCTGCGCGCCGCGGGTGTGGTGCATTGCGAGAACAAAGCATGAACCGGCCGTAGCGCCGGTCCCCGTCGAGGCGGCGCCAGACCGCCAAGACATCCACCAAAGAGGAGACTTTCCAATGATCCGCAGACTCTTGGCGGTGGCCGCGATGGCCATCGCATGCGCGGCGCACGCGCAGGACTATCCCAGCAAGCCCATCCGCATCATCATCCCGTCCACGCCGGGCGGCGGCACCGACTATATCGGGCGCCTGATGGGCAACAAGCTGCATGAACTGAATGGCTGGTCGGTGGTGCCCGAAAACAAGCCGGGCGCCGGCACGGCGCTGGGGCTGGCCGAAGCGGCGCGCGCGCCGGCGCAGGGCTATGACTTGGTCATCGGGCAGTCGGACAACGTGACGCTGATCCCGCTGCTGATGAAGGTGGCCTACGACCCGCTCAAGGATCTGGTGCCGGTGGCGCTGGTGGCGACCACGCCGATGGTGCTGCTGGTGTCCGACAGCTCGCCGTACAAAACCTTGCCGGAGGTCATCGCGGCGGCCCGCAAGGCGCCCAATACGTTGTCGTATGGCACCTCGGGCACGGGCGGCGGCGTGCACATCGCCATGGAAATGCTGCAGCACGAGGCCGGCTTCAAGATGCAGCACGTGCCGTACAAGGGCTCGGCGCCGGCGCTGGCCGACCTGATGGGCGGGCACTTGCAGTTCGCCGGCTCGTCGATCTCGTCGGCGGCTTCCTTGATCAAGGCGGGCAAGGTGCGGGCGCTGGCGGTGACCTCGCCCAAGCGCAATCCCGCGCTGCCCGATGTGCCGACCGTAGCCGAGCTGGGCTACAAGGATTTCAGCGTGGTGACCTATTACGGCGTGCTGGCGCCGGCCAAGACTCCCGCCGCCGTGGTGGCGCGCCTGAACGCCGATTTCAACAAACTGCTGGCGCGTCCGGACGTGCGCGACGCCCTGGCCTCGCAAGGGCTGGAGGCCGATCCGGTGTCGTCGGAGCAGTTCGCCGCGCTGATCCGCTCTGACATCGGCAAGGCGCGCCAGACCATCGCCGCCGCGGGCATCGTGGTGCAGCAATAGCGGGCGGCGCATTCGACCGGGGAAAACGACATGGACCAGGCTGTAAGGGTGTGCGAGGTGGGCCCGCGCGACGGGTTGCAGATGGCGCGCGGCATGATGGCGGTGGCCGATAAGCGGCGCTGGATACGGCAACTGGCGGCGGCGGGCCTGCGCGAGATCGAGGTGGGCAGTTTCGTGTCGCCGCGGCTGGTGCCGCAGATGGCCGACACGGCGCAGGTGCTGCCCGAGGTATTGGGCATCGACGGCCTGACCGTGTGCGCGCTGGCCTGCAATTTGAAGGGCGCCATCGCGGCCTATGAAGCGGGCGCGCATGTGGTCGCGGTGCCCGTTTCCGCCAGCGACACCCACAGCCATGCCAACGTCGGCAAGGGCACGGACGCCCAGGTTCAGGCCGTGGCCGCCATCGCCGACTGGCTGCGGGCGCAGGCGCGGCCGGTGCGGCTGGACGTGGCGGTGGCCACGGCGTTCGGCTGTTCGCTGGAGGGCGCGGTGCCGGTGCGTCGCGTGGCCCAGGTGGCCGCGGCGGTGATGCGCGCCGGCGCCGACGAGATTGCGCTGGCCGATACCGTCGGCTACGCCCATCCCGCGGGGGTCCGCGAGGCGGTGCGCGCCACCCAGGACGCTATCGGCGCGCGGCTGGTGAAGCTGCATCTGCACGATACCCTGGGCCTGGGGCTGGCCAATGCGCTGGCCGGCCTGGATGAGGGCATCCGTGCCTTCGACGCCTGCCTGGGTGGATTGGGCGGTTGCCCGTTCGCGCCGGGGGCGTCGGGCAATATCGTCACCGAGGATCTGGTGTTCATGCTGGAGAGCATGGGCTACCGCACCGGCATCGACCTGCCGCGGCTGTTGGCCGCGCGCGCCTTGCTGGCGGCGTCGCTGCCGCAGGAGACGCTGCGCAGCGGGGTGGCCGCCGCCGGCATTCCCAAGACCTACGCCACGCCCCTGGCGGCCTGAGGCCAGGCCGGCGCCGGCAGACGCGGCGCGTGCCGGCGGTATCATGTGCCGTCCCGTTCTGGCGGCCGGCCGCCGCGTATCCATGGCTTTCGCTTCCACTCCGCTTCTCGACCGCCTGCTTGCTGATGGCGTCATCGGCCAGGATCATCACGAGGCCGCCCGACGACGGCTGGGCGATGCCGCCGCCGAGCCCTGGACGACGTTGGGCGAGGCGCTGTTCTGGCTGGTGGACGAGGGCATCGTGTCCGACGCGGAGCTGGGGGCCATGGGCGAATTGTCCGTAACCGAGGGCGCCTTCGCTGGCAACGCCACGCGCCGTCAGGCGCTGGCCGAGATGGACGCGCTGATGCAGCGCAAGCTCCAGGACTATGAACGGCAGAGCCGGCAGGCCGTCCTCAGGGCGGCCTTTCCCGGCCCGCGCTGGGTCTGGCTGGGCGGCGGCGCCATCGCGGCGGTGGCTGTCGCCTGGTATCTGTTCGCGCCGGCCTCGCCGCCGCAATGCGATGACGCCAACGTGCAGAAAACCCTGCGCGCCAGCCTGTTCACCTCGCGTATCCAGCAGATGTCGCGCAACCCGCTGGCCGGGGGCGCGGCGCCGGCCGACCTTTACCTGGCGACGTTTTCGGATGTCCGGGAAGTGGGCTACATCAAGCCGGAGCGGTCGCGCGGTTGCAGCGCCACCTTGAAGGTCGGCGAGGCCGCCTCCACGCTGGCCTACACCATCGGGCCCAACGCCAAGGGCGAGATGATGATCGCCAGCGCCGATCCTCGCGTGGTGCGGGCCCGCTACGGCCAGCTCGACGATGCGGGCCGTCCGCGCGACGTGGGCCAGCCGGCCGGCGCCTTGCGGCTCGCCGCCGCGTTCGAGCAGGGCGTGGCGGCGTTCGACCAGGGCACCGCGGGCGAGGCGCGCAAGGCCGCATATGCGCGCCAGCGCGAGCGCATGGGGCTGCCTGCCGAAACCGATACGCGCACGGTGCGCAATGTGCAGCCGCTGGGCGACTGCAAGGATCTGGGCGGCGGTAAATGGTCATGCCGGCTGTTGGCCGAGTATCGGGACCGGCTGCTGTCGGCCATCGGTCGCGCCGACTGGCAGGTGTTCGAGGGGGATTTCGATTTCGTGCGCGAGGGCGAGGGCTGGCGCGTGGGCGAGGCGTTCACGCGCCAGTACATGGACGCCATCGTGCGCGGCCGGGTGGCCGAATTGAAGGGCGACGAGGCGGCGGCGCGGCTGGAGCAGATCCAGCGCCAGCGGCCCGATGCCGCCGCGCCCACGCTGGACGCGGCCACGCCGGATACGACGCCGGCCACGCCGCGCGGCCGCGAGCATCGTGGCGATGGCGCCGTGATCAATAAATAAAAAGGGGGACGGTTTCCTGGCGGAAGCGGTGAGATTCGAACTCACGAACGGTTGCCCGTTGCCGGTTTTCAAGACCGGTGCAATCGACCACTCTGCCACGCTTCCTGGTGCCGCACGGTACTGCGGGGGCGGCAATCCGGCCGCCAGGCAAACACTCTACCCGACGAACCCGCGACTTGCCGTAAAGGGCGCAATAATAATCCATTTGCTGCGAAGGAGGCACGCGATGCACTGTGTAGAAATCTCACGCCCGGGCGGCCCCGAGGTCCTGGTTCCCGCCGAACGTCCCACGCCCGAAGCCGGCCAGGGCGAAGTGCTGATCAAGGTCAGCGCCGCGGGCGTCAACCGTCCCGACGTGTTTCAGCGCAAGGGCAACTACGCGCCCCCGCCGGGTGCGTCCGACCTGCCGGGCCTGGAAGTGGCGGGCGAGATCGTGGGCGGCGACCTGGCCGCCAGCGGTTTCGCGTTGGGCGACAAGGTGTGCGCCCTGGTGGCGGGCGGCGGCTACGCCGAATACTGCGTCGCGCCGGCGGCCCAGTGCCTGCCGATACCCAAGGGGCTTTCCGATATCGAGGCGGCCGGCCTGCCGGAAACCTATTTCACCGTCTGGAGCAACGTGTTCGATCGCGGCGGCCTGGCCGAGGGCGAGCTCCTGCTGGTGCACGGCGGCGCCAGCGGCATCGGCACCACGGCCATCCAGTTGGCCCGCGCCTTGGGCCACACGGTCTACGCCACCGTCGGCAGCGATGAGCGCGCCCGCGCGGTCGAGGCGCTGGGCGCCACGCGCGGCATCAATTACAAGACGCAGGACTTCGTCAAGGAAATCAAGGACGCCACCGGCGGCCGCGGCGTCGACGTGATCCTGGACATGGTGGCCGGCGATTACATCGCCCGCGACATGCAGTGCCTGGCCGACGACGGCCGCATCGTCATCATCGCCCAACTGGGCGGCGCCCAGGCCGCCGTGGATACCAGCCAGATCATGCGCCGCCGCCTGACCATCACTGGCTCGACCCTGCGGCCGCGCCCGGTGGCCTTCAAGGGCGCCATCGCCCGGGCGCTGCGCGAGCGCGCCTGGCCGCTGCTGGAGCAGGGCGCCATCAAGCCGATCGTGCACGCCACCTTCCCCCTGGCCCAGGCCGCCCAGGCCCACGCCATGATGGAAGGCGGCGAGAATATCGGCAAAATCATCCTGACCGTGTAAGAAACGCGCGGCGCTCGGCGCGGCGCCGCGCAACAGGATACAATCACGGGTTTCGCCTGGAATTATTTCCAGGCCAGCCCGTGGGCGGGTGCTTTTCCGCCGGGTTCACCCACTCTGACATTTGCGCCATGACTTCAGTCGAACACCGCGCCCGCCTCGTGCTGGGCAACTGGAAGATGCACGGCAACCTGGCCGAGAATGCCGCGTTGCTGACCGAACTGCGCGCCGCGGATGCCGCCAGCCATTGCGAGATCGGTGTCTGCGTGCCGTTTCCGTACCTGGCGCAGGCCGCCTCGGCCCTGACCGGCAGCGCCGTGTCGTGGGGCGCGCAGGACGTCAGCGCCCATGAGAAGGGCGCCTACACGGGCGAAGTCGCGGGCGCCATGCTCAAGGAATTCGGCTGCCGCTACGCGCTGGCCGGCCACTCCGAGCGCCGCGTGCTGCACGGCGAGACCGATCAGATGGTCGCCGACAAGGGCCGTGCGGCCCTGGCCGCCGGCCTGACCCCGGTGGTATGCGTGGGCGAGTCGCTGGCTGACCGCGAAGCCGGCAACACGCTGGCCGTGATCGAGCGCCAGCTCAAGCCGGTGCTGGCGCTGGGCGCCGAGGCCGTGTCGCGCATGGTGCTGGCCTATGAGCCTGTCTGGGCCATCGGCACCGGCCGCACCGCCAGCCCCGAGCAGGCGCAGGAAGTCCACGGCGCCATCCGCGCCGCCCTGGCCGCGCTGGGCGCGGCGCGGGTGCAGGTTTTGTACGGCGGCAGCGTCAAGGCTGCCAATGCCGCCAGTTTGTTCGCCATGCCTGATATCGACGGCGCCCTGGTCGGCGGCGCCTCGCTCGTGGCCGAAGAATTTTTGCGAATCGCCGCCATCTAAGTTTCCGTTCCGGAGTCTGTAATGCCCTTGATGCTCAAACTTCTGCTGGCCGTCCAAGTGATTTCGGCGCTGGCTATCATCGTGCTGGTCCTGCTGCAGCAGGGCAAAGGCGCCGACATGGGATCCGCTTTCGGCAGCGGCTCGTCGGGCAGCCTGTTCGGCGCCACCGGCGCGGCCAACTTCCTGTCGCGCGCCACCAAGTGGGCCGCGGTGGTCTTCTTTGCGTCCACCGCCGGCCTGGCCTATGTCAGCCACAAGGGCACCAGCGGCCCGGCCGTCGATTCCGGCGTGATGCAGAACTTCCCGGCCGACCGTTCGGTGCCGCAGGTGCCGGGCGCCGCGCCCGCCCCGCAGGGCGCCGGCGCGTCGTCGGTTCCGGGTGCGTCGTCGGTGCCTGGCGCCGGTTCGGTTCCGGCTCCGGCCGCCAAGCCGGACGCCTCGGTGCCGTCGGCCCCGGCCGCCACGGGCGACAAGCCGGCCGAGACGCCGGCCAAGTAAGGCACGACAGCATGAAAAAGGCCGGCGCTAGCCGGCCTTTTTCATGGTGGCGCCCATGGTGGCGCCGGTGTGGAGGAGGGCGCGTTCAGGCGCCCGGCAGCATGTGGCGCGCCGACACCGCCAGGATGCGTTCGGCGGATTCGCGCCACTGGCGCGCTTCGCGGTAGGCCCGCAGGGAGACGACGGCGTCGTAGCGGCGGGCGCTGCGCGGGCCGGCGAGCAGCGTGGGGCGACGGGCCAGAATGGGGGAGATCAGACGTTGCATGGTGGAACCTTTGTATGGGCCTGGGCCCTGTTGTGTATGGCTGGCATCGTAAGCCGGCCGGGCATGCGCGCCAACGAATTCCCTTTCATATGAATATCCGGGGCAATTCCCCGGAGCCGTCCCGGGGGTGCGCAAGGCGACGCCAGTATTGCCTGCCGACATGACAGATTGATGCCATGGCCTGCCGCGCTTGTAAGGGCTTTGTGCCCGCGCGTGGCTCGCCCGGCGGCGGGGCTGGAGCGACAAGGTGGGGGCGGATGCACGCGAATCGTCGATTACGTGATAGAATGTTCGACTTTCCAGGAAGCTATAGCTTTTCTGGATAAAAGTTAGCCGACGTGGTGAAATTGGTAGACACGCTATCTTGAGGGGGTAGTGGCGAAAGCTGTGCGAGTTCGAGTCTCGCCGTCGGCACCAAGTATTTGAAAACCGTTGAACTCATATAATCAATAACGTTCAATTTCAACGGGTTGCGGGAATGGGCTGAAATCCGTTGACTGTGAAAAATCAACTTTTCGCAGTCAGCGGCCCCAAATTGGCCCCAGGCAATGCCCCACACACATGGCGAGCATCCAGAAAACAGCGAAAGGCTACCGGGCACAGGTCAAAACCCTTGGCGTCAGAGACAGCCAAGTGTTTCCCACTCGGCGCGAGGCCGTCGAGTGGGGTGCCCGCCGCGAGCTCCAGATCAAGGAAGGCAAGACTAAGCACCCAGGAGAGCTCCATACGCTCCTCGAAGCGCTACGGCGCTATGCCGAGGAGGTCTCCCCCACTAAGCGCGGTGAGCGCTGGGAGGCCGTCCGCCTGGCCGCATTTGAAAAGCCCAGCTATCGACTGCCGTTGGATCTACCCATCGTCGACGTCACGCCACAGCACATTGCAGACTTTCGAGATGTTCGCGGGGCGAAACTCAAAGACTCATCGGTGTTGCGAGAGCTCACACTCCTCTCGTCCGTTTTTGAAACGGCGCGACTTGAGTGGGGATGGGTCAAGCACAATCCTTGCAAGGATATTCGCAAGCCGCGAGAAGGCAAACACCGTGAGCGCGTGATTCTCTGGTGGGAGCTGCGGAAGATTTTCCGCAAGATGGGGCATCGGCCGCGCGCCCAGCGTATCGAGACGGTTAGTCAGGCCGTGGCGCTTGCGACGTTGACGGCGCTGCGTACCGGGATGCGTGCCGGCGAGTTATGCAGCTTGACCTGGTCGAAAGTGTACGAGGCGCACGCGCACCTGCCAGTAACCAAGAATGGAGAATCGCGCAACGTGCCGTTGTCTCGGCGCGCGCTCGAGCTTCTTGAGAGAGCAAAGGGATGGGATGACGAGCGGGTGCTGGGCCTGACCACGGCCACGCTTGACGCCCTGTTCCGAAAGTACCGGGCTCGAGCGGGCCTCGAGGGCTTCACCTTCCACGATACGCGCCACACCGCGGCGACCATGTTGGCCAAGAAATTGCACATCCTGGATCTGTGCAAGATGTTTGGCTGGAAGGATCCCAAAATGGCGATGGTCTACTACAACCCGCACGCGTCGACCATCGCCGCCCTGCTTAACTAGTTGAGCTTGAGATAGCGCCGAATCTCGGCGCCGGTGATGCGGCCATCCACGACGTTGATCTTGCCCTCGAGGATGCGCTTCTGCAGCGTGTTGTAGCTGATGCCCAGGCGCGCGCATGCGTCTTTGAGGTGGTACAGCGTCAGATCCTCAAACGCGATATGCGCGCCACGTCGAGCCGCCTCCTCGAGCAATTCCCGGAGCTGGGCCTCATGCAGCGTGACCATTGCCACCTCCATTCCCGTCCTCCAGTCGCGATCGGCGCTCCAGGGTATAGATGCAGTCCACGAGCCCGTCGACCAGCTGGTGTAGGCTGTCGATAGTTAAGTGCGCGTCGGCGGTGCTTCCATTGATGAGGTGCCCCACGGTTATCGACAGGTGGGCCTTGTTGCCGTACCGCTCGCTGTAGGCCAGATGAACCGCGCCAGGCGTTCCGACCGGCGTAAAGAATGGCAGTGTCACCTCGATAGGGCTACGCATCAAAGGCTCCAATAGTCTGCCCAGTGATGCGCCCGGTTTCCTTGAGGGCATCGAGTTGCAGCTGGGCGTGCTCGTCGCTGATGGCGTATATGTGGCATGCATAGGTGCCGTCAGGGCTGCTGAATTCGATCGAGTAGGCGTGCCATACGCGGCCCTGCGGATCCGTCCATGACAGCGGGTAGGGGATAGAGGCCAGTTCAGTCATGGGCGTCTCCTCTCTCCGGTAACTGGGCGCGCGCTGCCAGGGCCGCGCGGAGCGCTCGGATCTCGTCGGCTGCTGCCGTGATCGCCTTGCTATCGAGCTTGTCCCATGAGTGCCGATCGGTGTAGTTTCGTGCCATGGCGCGCAACGTGTATTCCTCGGTGACTGCGGGCACCTGGTTCGCCATTGCCTCGTTCGCTGCGGCATCGGCGCGTAGCGCCTTCACTGCAATCTTGAACGTGTCGCGGCACTTCTCCGCGAGCGGCGCGGGGATGATGCGGGCTTCGCCGCCATCGGGGCAGCAGTCGCGATACTCGTCCCCGACCGGCCCTACGCTGCCGCAGCCAGGGCAATACCGCACCAGCGGCTCGGCACTGGCCTCGGTTTCTGTCGGGCCCCTCAGCGTCAATGGCCGCACATTGAAGCCGTCGTCCAGGTTGTAGCGGTCAAGCACGACGCCATAGGGAAACTGCGCAGCGGCGAAAACAGCCTCGGATTCTTCATAGAGCTTATTGGACTTCTCGGGGTCTGGTTCGGTTTGCCAGTCGTAGGCATTCATGCGTTCGCGGAGGTCGCGGCAATACTGCAGCAGGTCGGCCGCAACTTGCTCGGCCATTGCTTCGGTCGGGACGGCCAAAAGAGGCGAGTTGCCTCCGTCGTAGTATTCGCGCGAGAGGCAAACCAACCAGATATCCCGATCCTCGCCCGCAGGGGCGCGCAGCCGGTGCTGCGCTTCCGCTAGCAACGCTTTGACGCGGCGGAATTGCTCGCTTTCCTGGTAGGGCGCGAACTCGGGAACGACCGCGCGCAGCCTTTCGTATCCCGGGGCTATGTGCTTGAGGGCGAGCGCTTCGATTTCGTCGTTGGTCAGCTCGAGGCTGGCGTCATTGGGATGTTTATCCATGGCTGACTCCCGCTTCGTGCTGGGTGGAGATAGCTGCGTTGTAGTGCTCTGTCGAGCAATAGCCCCGGCCCATGTGCAGGATGTTGGAGGGGCGGCCGCACGGGCAGACCGGGAAGGGATCCGCCTTGTTGGCGTCGTACCAGGCCTGTGCCTCCTTGCTATAGGGTTCCGCTTCGTTGGGAATGTGTCCCGGTCCAGCGAGGCCGTTGCCGATCCAGCGCATAGCCGCCTCCGCGCCCTCGCCGTGTTGCCATTCGATCCACGCCGCCTGCTCTGCGACGACCATGTTGTGCACGATCTTGCTCAGCGTGTCGCACAAGCGTTGCAGCGCTGCTGTGTCGCGTTCGTCATCCTCGGCCGGCGCGATGGCCTCGCCACGCTGCTGCAGCATCATGGCCAGATTGCCCACGTCTACCGGATCGCCCTTGTCGACGTGGCCACGCAGAAGCTGGGACAGGAACTCCGCAGTGCATTGGCTCTTATCGCTCCAGCCGTCTCGACCCTCGACTCGCTTCTTGGCGAGCTTGGCTTTCATGGCGGTGGCGAATTGGTCAACCGCGATATCGTCGGCGTGTTGGTGGTCGGTACCGGCCAAAACTCTGCGCGCCAGGTCGATCGCGGGCGACTCGCCCGGTGGTGTACCTCGGGCAAAAATCGCAACCATGCCCGACAGCGCGTTGCGCAGTTTGGCATAAGTCTCCGGCGTCTCATGGCGGTATAGTGCGGCCACGGAGTAGGAGCCTTCGCGGCTGTCGCGGTTAAGCTGGTCGACGACTTCGGTCTGCAGCTCACCTTGATCGCCTGACACGCAGAATTCCTCGATGTAGGCTGTAGGCGCGTGACTTCTTGAGGCGCACCGCCATTTCATTGACGCCATAGTCGGCGTTGTCCTTGTTCGCTGCGAGCAGCGCCTCGTAGCTTTCCGCTTCCTCGATCGGGTGCAGATCCTGGCGCTGCAGGTTCTCGATCACCTGCAGCTCGAGCATTTCGAGGTCGTCGACCGCGATGATGCGAACCGGGATATGCGTCAGCTTGGCAATGCCGGCAGCGCGCCACCGGCGCTCCCCGGCGATCAGCTCGAGCTTGCCCGCCTCGGTGGGGTGTTCGCGGCACAGGATGGGCTGCAGGATGCCGTGCTTGCGGAGGCTACCAGCTAGCTCCTGCAGGGCTTCCTGGTCAAAGCGCTTGCGCGGGTTGGTCTTGGACGGGATGACGTCGTCGCGGGGGTACAGGGCCTCGCGATACTCGCGAGGGGTTTCCTCGGTGACTTCCCAGTCTGCGGG
Source organism: Achromobacter sp. (assembly GCF_050285565.1). Taxonomy (GTDB): domain Bacteria; phylum Pseudomonadota; class Gammaproteobacteria; order Burkholderiales; family Burkholderiaceae_B; genus Achromobacter. The sequence continues at coordinate 7,602 of NZ_JBLZXG010000017.1, read as the reverse complement.
TTGCGGCGCCTCGGCGGGGACGTCGATCATGGTTTCGGTGGTCATGGTGTGCCCTACGCTTGAGGGTTGGCCGGCGTGGCGCCGGCGTAGACGATGCGGGCGAGGCCCTCGGTTTCGGCCTCGAGGCGGAGCAGCTGCTGGGCGAGCTCGTCGCGGTCATGGGCGGCGGTGCCGGAGCGCAGTGCGAGCGTCTGCAGCGAGGCGAGAAAGGCGCGGGCGGCGGAGATCTGGCGCTTGGCCTGGCCGCGCAGCGCGTTGTGGCCGGCGGTCATTGGAATGCTCCAGCGTTGGTGCGGCCGAGCTGGGCGCGCATCACGGGCACGTATTCGGCCGGGATCTTGATCGTGTGGCCGTCGGCGATGATGAGAAACTCGCCGGTGTTGAGGAGCCCGAACGCCGGCGCCCCTTGTTCCGCTTGGCGAGCCTGGCCGACGTGCAGCATGGCATCAAGCAACTTTGCGCGGGGCTCGGACTCAGCCGCTTCTCGCCTGACCGGCCGCATGTGGGAGTCGGCCAGATCATCGAGCGAGGTGGGCTTGTTGGGAGGCGCCGCCGGAGTAATGGGTTGGACGAGCGAGCGGCCGAGGTCAGTGAGGCTATATGCGGCCAGGCCGTCGATCTGGCCGTCTGTCTTGACTTTCTTGTTGGTGCGCATGAAGCTCACGAGCTGCGTCGTCTTCTTCGAGTCGTGGCTGATCTGGTTGGCGAGCTGCTGGCAGTTGAGACGGCCATGCTTGGCGAGTGCCAGCAAGATTTGATCGGAATAGCTGGTTGTCATGGTGCGATCCTGGTCTAGTCGTCGTTGGCGGCGATTGAGCGCCAGTCGGCCCTGCCGACGTAGCGCTTGAGCTGGTCCTTGATCGGGGCTGCTCTGCGGCGGGCCAACGCCTCCGCCGTGTTGGTTAGCGCGATCGCAAGGGCGGGGATGGACATGGCTGTGTCCAGGTCGTAGACGCAGCGCGTTTCGCGGAGGGCGAGCAACAGGTCATCCCGGCTGGGTTGCGATCGCATGGGAATCACCTGCGGGCGGCTACGAGCTGAGCGCCGGGGGCCGGCTCCCAGGCGTCGAGGTAGGGCGCGTCCGGCAGAGCCCGGACCAGCGCCTCGCCGTCCGGGTTCGTGTAGATGCACGCGTACTCGCCCGTGCTGGGCTCGCGCCAGAGCTTGCCGCGCGGGGCGCAAGCGCGGGCGATCATGCGCTCGCGCCGCGCATCGTCCGCGGCGAGGAGGCGCTGATCGTTCGTGGTGGTCAGCTGCGCCCATGAAAAGAGGGCTGCGACACCTGTGACGACGCCCATGGCGGCGAGCAGCAGGCACATTGAGGCTTTGAACTTGGCTCCCATGGCTCAGGCCTCCCGGCGGAGCGTGAGCGCGTTGACGTACGCGTCTCGCGTGCCACGCATGAGGAACCGGGCCTCGTGCATTACCCCGAGGGCTTCGCACTCGATGGCGTGCAGCGCGTGCCGGGGCAGCGTGTCGGCCGCCAGCTCGACCAGGCCAGACAGGAACGCAGAGATAGCGTCCCGTGTGTAGAGGCTGGGAAGCCAACCATTCAGGCGGCACTTCAGGCAGTGCTTGCGGACATGCAGGAGGAGGGTGCGGATCCGGGCGAGGATGGCCTCGGCCAGCTCCTCCACGGTCGTGGGTAAGTCGGGTGCGTTGAAGGGGTTCACTTTAAGCTCCGGTGGTGTAAGGCAATACACGACACGGAGAGTAAAGTAATAACTTACCTAAAGTCAATTGATGCACTACAAATCGGCTGATGCCGAGCGCGGCTGACTTTCAGCGGTGGTGGGTCAGTAATAGAGGGACAGGCTGACGCGAGGGATAAGCAAGTCGTCTGGTGCCCAAAAGCTATGGACGAAGGCTTCGACCTTGGCGCCCTTGTCCATCACTGGAGCGAGGGATTTCGCTCGACGACTTTTGATGTATCCGATCTGGACATGCTTCGTGCCCCAAAACAAGAACCTCGGCACCGGCATCCATACCGAAATTGCGTTCGAGTCATAGGGATTTGAGGGCTCCCGCCGCAATTGGATTTCCATGTCTTTGCGGCAGTGGCGTTGGATTAACCTGGCGCGGGAGGCGCCGTTCTCGTTCTTGTGGCCAGTACCGGCGACGATTGCGGCCCTTCCTGGCTTCTCGTCACGATCGCTCACGTCGGTCATTTTCACTTACCTTCAAGGGAAAAATCTGGCCCGACTAGGCGGAGGTGCGGCCGCGCCGCTCTGTCAGGCGGCGTTGCGGGCGCTGCTTTTTGCGCGGTGGTCTTCAACCGCTCGGAGCACATAACCCTCAATGATCAATCGTTCGGACGCTGGCAACGCCTCGAATTCCTCGCGGCTGACTCGTGTAAACGGCCAGCTTTCCGTCGGTCGGCTTGCGCTTGGAGTTCTTCCAGCGAGCAGGTAATCCGTGGAGGTGCCGAGCAATTGCGCCAGGTCGACGATCTTCTCAAGGTCCGGGCGCGCTAGATCGCGCTCCCATCCTGATACGGAGGTGCGATTGATGCCGAAGTTGTCCCCGACCTGTTGAAGCGTGAGGCCGCGAGCCGTGCGGCATTCGCGTATGCGCTGCCCGAGAGTCATAGGGCAAAGCCTAACATTTGCTTGAGAGGTGTTGGCTGACATAGAATGTCGTGCATTACCTTACAAAAGGGCATTCAATGGACAGCTTGGAAGATCGAGACCACCGCGTGCCGATCGTGCGCTCAGCAATCAAGCGCGCCGGTGGGGTGGCGGTAGTCGCAAAGGGCTTGAGGGTCAGTCGAATCTCCGTTTACGACTGGATCTCCAACGGTTACGTGCCGGCGAAGCGAGCGGTCGCGATCGAGAAATTGTCCGATGGGGCTGCGCGCTGTGAGGACATGTGCCACGACGTGGAATGGTCCGTGATTCGAGGTACAGCCCTTGGTGAACGCGGCCAGCAGCGGAGCTTATTTAGCAGTCCGAAGGATCGCGCGCATGCGTAGCGCAGCGACCTCAATGCGCCAGTTGCTGGGTGCCCGCGGGCTGCTGTGCGTGAAAGCACATCTGTTCAAAGACTGCCGCAAGCACCTCTCCCGGTACCTCGCCCAGCTCGGCCTCAACAATCTGGCGAGCGTGACGCAACCGGCGCCGTACCCACAGCTCGATATATGCCTCCGTCGACGAAAGTTCGGCCGGTCCATTCAGAGCCTGATCCATTTGCCTATCCCCTCCTTATGTGTGGGTTGGAGCTCGCATCGTAGGCGTGCGGAAGGCGCCGCGCTACGAGAATCGGAGCGAGTTTTCGGGAACGTAAACGAGTTACCAGCGCGGGGGCTGCATGACTAAGCGTCACAGTGGCGGCCACTGGCGAGGGGCGCTTTATAACGCTCTGCGGCGAGCCGCCGATGGCGTCCAGGGCTTCTGCATTTGGGCGGAGGGAAATCGCGACCGCAAGATCGCCGCTAAGACGCTATACAAGCGGCTCGACGGGACTGCGCCGGCCGAGCGAATGCCTATCGAGGATGCCGAGCTCATCACCGAGTACGTATTGCGCGATGCGCACGCGAGAGACTACGCGCTTGATTGGCTCAAGGCCTTGTGTGCAAGGTTTGGTCTGGCTGCTATTGAGCTGGATGCGCCGCCGCCTGGTGGCTGCTGGCCTTGCGAAATTAACGCGATAGTCGAGAAGGGCTTTTTGCTCACAGAAAAGGGCGGCTTGATCTCCGGAGTGATCGGGAGAGCGATCGCCGACCGCGCGATCTCGCCGCGAGAAGCCGATGAAATCGCTGAGCTGGCGCACGCCGAGGTCCAGTTGCTACTGCGCTTGGTGCGCAATGTGCAGCGAGCTGCGGACAAGGGCGTCACGATGCGAGCTGCAGAGAGCTGCTCCGATGAATGAGCGGTCGTCTAGCGTGGAGCGCCTCTGTCATGGCTAGGCCTGTCGGTCCGATCGCGCGCGCTGTCCTACAACGGCTGGCAGTGCGCCCATACACGGCGGCGCAGCTTGCTGCTGAGCTTGAACTGCCCGTGCGTGCGCTCGTGGTTACTTGCTACAAGCTGCGCGTCGCCGGCCGCATTCAGGTGTCTTCAGGAGTGCGAGAGGGCGGCTCGTGGCGCGATGTGGCCGTTTATTGCATAGCTTCCAAGCCGGCGGCGGTGCCTACCTTCCATCATAGTAAATCGGCGGAAAGGACTCATGGCGCGTGATCTCTTTGGCCGCGCTCCAGTGCAGGCACACACACAGCGGCCGGACGCAAAGCGAGCGGTACGGGCGCCGCCGGCTCTCGGCCGGGGCCCCCCGGGCCCGGCCGAGTACTACGTGCTCGGCAATCGCTCAATCAGCCGCGACGAGTTGCTGCGCCTCCTCGACTTCGAGAAGGCGTGTTCAGACGCGCCAGATCACGACGTCATAGCGGTCCTTGAGACCGTCGACGGTCGCTCGCGTGCGTATCTCGTCGCGCTTCCTCGCAACCATCCTTCGCGGTTTGACGCCTCCGGGCGTCGAGATCCATCACGCGCGCCATTCTGGCGGCACGGAGAAGTTATGCACATCAAGAAGCAAAGCCAGCCGCCGTAGGCGCGCGAGGCTCAGGGACGAAGAGGCTAGATACGCGGTTATCCCTGGGCGTAATGCCCCAAACCGAACCCAAGGGGCAGCGTGGGTGCGAAAGACTAGAGCGCGGGTAGGAGTGCCGGTACGGGTGCTGACAGTCTGGTCGAGTCCTGGGGCGTACATCCGCCAGGACGCCCTGATGCATACCGTCGGCTCCGGCGAGGCAATGCAAGGGTGGGCATTGCTCCTGTTATCCGTAACGGGCTAGGGGGAGCTCTGCCCATTCGCACCCATCTCACCAACGAAGCAAGGCCGTAACTCCACATAGGCATAGGTGTTTCATGACAGAGCTAATTCTGAGCATGCAAGAAAATTTCGCGCATGGCGCGCCCAAAAAAGGCCACGTCGGACAGGACTTTTCCACATTTTGGGCGCTGTGGCCGCGCAAGACGGCAAAGAAGGACGCCGAGCGAGCGTGGATGAAACTGCGCGCGGCGGACCGGCGCGCCGTGCTGCACGTCTTACCGAAGCACATCGCGTATTGGAAGGCCGCCCGCACGAGCATGGAGTTCATTCCGTATCCGGCGACCTGGCTGAATGGCGACCGCTGGAAGGATGACGTCGTTATTCCCGCACCACGTCTCGAGCGGCAAGGTGCGACCGAGCCGGCATGGTGGACGTCTCATGCTCTGATGGATCAGAAGGGCCGCGAGGTTGGCATCGGCGCCGCCCGACCAGGTGAATCGGCTGAGCAGTACCGCGCGCGAATCCAACAGGCAATCGTCGAAAGGGATCGCTATGGACGGGAGCTGTAGCGATGAGCGGAATCCAGCGGATACTGTGGGTGTGCGAGCGCCTCGACCAGTGGGGACGATGGCAGATGAACGGAACATGCCGTGCAGGGGCATCGGTGTTGGGCCGGCTTGCGGATGCGGCAGCACAGGGAGGGCGAAAGCGGTCTCACATCCCCTTCGATGATATCGAGTGTGGAGTGACTGACCGCGCCGTGGCCCAGTTGCCGAAGGAGTTGAAGCAGGCCGTGAAAGTGTGGCACACAGCCGAGGGCACTCTCGATGCGATTGCCGAGGAGTTGGGCGTGTCCAAAATCACATTGCAGCGGCGGCTGGCTCAAGCGGATCTCAGGATCGAGGAGTGGTTCCGTTTGCGAAAAGCCTGCGCGGATCGTTGGGGTGAAACAACTGGAATTAGATGAGGTAGCCTGGGCGCGCATAGAATCTGCTACGTTCCTGCGGAGCTTGCGTCGCGACTGTGCGAGCGCTGCCTCGGTAACAATCTGAATTAGGTGATGTAGCCTGAGCCCCCCTAGAATTCGCTACATTCCTGCGGAGCTTGCGTCAAAGCGCTCCACCACATCAAGGCCCGGCCCTCACGCCGGGCCTTTTCTTTTGGTGTCTCAAATGCCAGTAGCCCGACCTCGACCGTGCCTGCATCCGGGGTGTGCAGCGCTTGTGCGAAACGGCGGCTACTGCGAGCGGCATGCCGTCGCTCAGCAGGAACGTGCGCGCGAGAAAGATCGCGAGCGCGGCAGCGCCGCCAGCCGGGGGTACGGATATCGCTGGGCTAAGACCAGCCAGGGCTTTCTACGCAACAACCCATTGTGTCGCCATTGCGCTGATCGTGGGCGAGTTACTGCGGCCGAAGTCACTGACCATATCGTGCCGCACCGGCTGGCGGAAGCGCTGGCATCCGGCGAGCCGGAGCGAATCGTTGAGGCGCGTTCTCTCTTTTGGGATCGGAGCAACTGGCAAGCGCTGTGCTGGGCGTGTCACTCGCGCAAGACTGCGAGAGAGGATGGCGCGTTCGGCAACCGGAGGGCCCTGGCAGGAGGCTCGATGCAGACGTCTGCATCGGATCCGCGAGCGAAGGGTGCCCGCAGGGGCGCCCGCGATACGGGGACGGGTCGGGGAGGGGTAGGGGGGGCGAAAGTCGGGGCGAACGGCGTCGGAACCGAGCGCCCAGCTGAATTTTTATGGGAAAGGTTCGAAAAAGGGGGGGAGGGGTGAAATAGCGGCCCCTCTAGCGCATCGAAATCTAAGCACTCGACTCGCGTGGCCCCTCAATCTGAAATGGAGTCACGATGGACCAGATAAAGCCCCCGTTGGGGGTCATCCAAGGCGGGGGAGGCGTAACCCCTTGGCGGTCGGCAAAGTTCGGAATCGAGCTGCCGATGCCACCGCCGTCGATCCAGGTCGACGACGAATGGCGTCGTATCTACATCTGGCTGTGCGACCAGCTTCTCAGTAGCAAGCGGGATATCACCGCCGCCGCGATGCAGCTGACTTTGCTAGTGGAGTGCATCCGGGCTTGGGTCAAAGACAGGGCTCTTTGCGAAAAGCATGGTCGGTACGCGACCTCGAAGGAACCCAAACAACGTTATCGAGTGCATCGTGCGCCGCTATCAGCCTGCGCATACGCATGTCCTTTTCGAGTATCAGTGAGGTAACGCATGGATTTTCCGAAGAGTGTCCCGGGTGTTGGCCTGGTGGATGGTCGGTTTGTCAACGAGGATCCGATCGCCGGCCGTGCCGGGTCGTTGATTCCTGCGGAGTGGGGCAACGCCTTGACCAATGAGGTCTTGGCTGTGGTCGCCGCCGGCGGGCTGAATCCGGACGAGCAGGACCACGGCCAGTTGCTCAAGGCGATCGGCTTCCTCATCGGGCAAGCCGTGGCGAATCGGCCCCTGGTGTACTCCATCAACGAGCTGCCGCAAGAGAACAAAGGGCCGATCATCGTGGCAGAGTGCTCGGAGGTGTGGATCTGGGTCGCTGGAGCGTACTTCACGGGATACAGGTCGCCCCTCTGCGGTCGACCGCTGGACGGGCATACGGCTTCCCCGCTGCCGAGCGAGGTCGACGCCATTGGCGGCCTGCTGTCCAAGACGGATTACGCCCGCTTGTGGGGCTACGCGCAGGAGCAGGGCCTCGTCAAGACCGAGGCCGTTTGGCAGGCCAACCGGGGCGCGCATTGGTTCACGGACTACTCGGCGACCCAGTTCCGCGTGCCGGATCTGCGCGATATGTTCCGTCGTTTCACCGGAACTGACGCTGACACTGCAAATGC
>NZ_JBLZXG010000016.1:0-71051 GCF_050285565.1 Achromobacter sp. | reverse complement strand
CTTCTGCCTGATTTGCACCGACTTACGCAAAATTCGCCGACTGCCGGTTCGAGAGAATCATCGCTGACTCACCGCCTTGCTGCCCTGCGACAAATCCGACTGCCGTAGCGGTCGGATCCGTTGCACTTGCCTGGCCTCGCCGCCCAACAGAACTGCTTGAACTGCGAAGGAGCGAGACTATAGCACAGAATTTTGGCTTGTCACGCCAGCATGACAAGCTTTTTGCAGAAAGATGATGTTTACGTGCGCCAGGGCTCGTAGCCCCACGCGGGCGCAAGCCTTCCCTTTCGCAAGACTTCGCCCCGACTCGCGCCCCAGCGGCTTTCCGCCGTGTCCCGAGGCAAGCCGCGGGGCGTCCCCGCGCCGTTGGCTCCAGGCCTGGAGGAACGAGTGGGAAGGGACGCCTATGTGCGTGCTTATATATATAGAGGCAACACCCCCTCTATATATAGACTGCGGGAGCATGCCTTCGGCAAGCGTCTTCAGATGCCGAGCGCCAGGGGCGATGCATGCCGTCCTATCAGGGAAGCGGCTGGGATTTACGTCTTACCAGCGCAGGCTGTCGATGCGATTGATCCGCTTGAGCGACTGTTCGACCAAAGCCTGGCTCACCAACCAATCCGGCGCCCCCACGTCCTTGAGCATATGGGCATCCATCTCATCGGCGAGGTTGCGCAGGATCCGGTCGGCACGCCACCGGCGATAGGCTTGCCAGAGACGGACCACGACACCGCCGGTGGGCGCGTGCCGGACGTCAGCGTCGGCCATCGCGGCCGAAACCGCCACGGGCTCAACGGATGGAAGAGCCGGCTCGCTAAGCGGTGGCATGACAGGCCAGGGGGCCCGTTCCGAAGACGCGCCGGCGCCAGCGAGCGGGGGCACAGTCTGGATACAGGGTTGGGCAGACATGGATGGCTCCTCGGGTGGATATGTTTTGGTAAGCGTATCCGCCCAAATCACCCGTGAAAATCGAATTGTTTTACCCAGCACGGTCAGTTAATCTAACCAATCTAGACACCATCCGTTAGCGTGCCAAGCCGAGCCCACGAGACGGTGGCGAATCGCCCCTTGAACGTTCTGGTATTTCTTGCTCCCATGCGTTTGCCCCTGAACACTTTGCCCGCCTTCCGCGCCGTCGCGGAGTTGCAGAACCTGCGCGCGGCGGCCGAGCGCCTGCATCTGACCCATAGTGCCGTCAGCCAGCAGATCAAGGGCTTGGAAGAACAACTGGGCTTCCCGTTGTTCGAACGCAGCGGCCGCGGAATCGTGCTCAATCCGGCCGGCGCGGCGCTGCTGTGCAGCGTGCAGAGCGCCATGGCGTTGTTGGACGAGGGCATCATGGCGGCTTCGGCCGCCGCCCGTGGCAGCGCGCAGCGGCTACGCGTGTCGGTGTTGCCCTCGTTCGCGCAACGCTGGCTGTTGCCGCGCATGGCCCGCTGGCACAAGCGCCATCCGGCGCTCTCGCTGGAAATCGAAACCTCGCAGCAAGTGGTGGATCTGCTGCGGGACGGCTTTCATGCCGCGCTGCGGTTCGGCCGCGGTCCGTGGCCCGGCGTGGAATCGGAACCGTTGTTTGACATGCCGCTGCCGCTGATCGCGTTGGCCTCGCCCGAAACCGCCGCGGCCCTGTCCGACCACAGCCCGGAAACCCTGGCGCGGCAACCCCTGCTGGGGGAACGCGATATGTGGCAACACTGGTTCAATGCGGCAGGCTTGAGCGTGCCGATCACGCCGGTGGCGACGTTCAACGATGCCGGGATGATGTTGCAGGCGGCGGAGCAGGGTTTGGGCATCACGCTGGGACGCGAACTGCTGGCCGCGGATGCGATTCGCGCGGGCCGGCTGGTGCAGGTATCGCCGGTGACCGTGCATTACGAACAGGCCCAGACCTATCACCTGGTCTATCGGCCCAGCCTGCGGGAGTGGGCGCCGCTGGTCGCCCTGAAGCAATGGCTGCGCGATGAACTGGAGCGATCGAGCCAGGGGCTGGTGACTGCCGCGCGTCCAGAGACGGCGCGGCTCGCCCACGACCAACAGGACTGAGATCGCGCCGCCGGCCCCGCGGCGGTGACGGGGCCTTATGTGCTCAGGCCACCTTGCGCGCGGCCGGCGGCGTCGCGCGCATGGTGTCGGTCTCATTGAAGCGCTGGTGCCACGAGAAGGCTTCTTCCAGGAGATGCGGGGTCTGGCCGCCGCGTTCGCAAGCGCGGTCGAAGTAGTCCTGGAGCGCCTCGCGGTAGGACGGGTGCACGCAATGCTGGATGATGGCGCGGGCACGCTCGCGCGGCGCCAGACCGCGCAGGTCGGCCAGGCCGCACTCGGTGACCAGCACATCGACATCGTGCTCGGTATGGTCGACATGCGAGACCATCGGCACGACGCTGGAGATATCGCCGTTCTTGGCCATGGACTTGGACACGAAGATCGCCAGGTGGGCGTTGCGCGCAAAATCGCCCGAACCGCCGATGCCGTTCATCATGTGGGTTCCGCCCACGTGGGTCGAGTTGACGTTGCCGTAGATGTCGAACTCCAGCGCGGTATTGATGGCGATGATGCCCAGGCGGCGCACGATTTCAGGGGCGTTGCTGATCTCTTGCGGACGCAGCACGATGCGTTCGCGGTAATGCTCGATATTGGCCAGGATCTTTTCGTACACGGGCTTGGAGACCGTGATGGAGGAGGCCGAGGCGAATGCCAGCTTGCCCTGGTCGAGCAACTCGATGGCGCTGTCCTGCAGTACCTCCGAATACATGGTCAAGGCCTCGAAGTCCGAGGACTCGAAGCCGTGCAGCACGGCGTTGGCGATGGTGCCGATGCCCGCCTGCAACGGCAGCAACGAATTGGTCAGGCGGCCGGCATCGACCTCCGCGCGCAGGAATGTGTTGATATGCCCCGCGATGGCGTTGGTCTCGGCGTCCGGGGGCAAGGCATTGGACGGGCTGTCCGGCTCGTGCGTGATGACGATGGCGGCGATCTTGGCCGGGTCGACCTCGATGAACGGCTGGCCGATACGCTGGTCGGCCGACATCAGCGCCATGGGCTCGCGCCGCGGCCTGTCGGTGGGCACGTAGATGTCGTGCAGTCCTTCAATGGCGGCGGGCACGCCCAGGTTCAGTTCGATGATGACGCATTGCGCCTGCTGCGCGAAGGAGGCCGAGTTGCCCACCGACATGGTGGGCACGATGGCGCCGCTCTCGGTGATGGCGGCGGCCTCGATGATGGCCACGTCGACGGGGCCAATGTGGCCGGCGCGCAGTTGCTCGGCGGTTTCCGACAGGTGCTGGTCGATGAAGGCGATCTCGCCTTGATTGATCTTGCGGCGCAGGGTGGTGTCGACCTGGAACGGCATGCGGCGCGCCAGGGCATTGGCCTGCGCCAGCATTTTGTCGGTGTCGTGCCCGAGCGAGGCGCCGGTGATGAGCGTGATGGAAAGCGGCTCGCGCTCGGCGCGAGCGGCCAGCGCCGCGGGTACCGATTTGCAGTCGCCGGCGCGGGTGAAGCCGCTCATGCCGACGGTCATGCCGTCCTGCACCAGCAGGGCCGCCTGGTCGGCGGTCGTGATCTTGGCGCGTAGCCCGGGGTGGCGGATACGGTCGGTATGCATGGTGTCTCCAGATTCTCAAAAGCCAGCGGCTCGCGGCCGGACGCGGCGGCCTTGCCGCCCGCATCCGGGCGCCGTCTAGCGCGGCGTTTCCTGATGCCCGAAGCGCCCGGCGGGCCGGCTTCGGGACGAATTTTCCGCAGTATAGGAAGCGGCGGCAAAATCTCGTAATGACTTAAAATCATCCAAATCAGTCGTTTTTTTCATTGATTGAAGATTCCGCGCGTTGCGCAGGAGATGAATCATGGATGTGCGCGCCTTGCGGTACTTCGTCGAAACGGTTCGGCATGCCAGCTTCACCCAGGCGGCCAAGGCCCTGTTCGTGACCCAGTCCACGGTCAGCAAGATGATCCGCCAACTGGAAGAGGAAGCCGGCACGCCGCTGCTGGTGCGCGATGGCCACACGGCGCGCCCCACCGACACCGGCCGCGTGATGTACCAGCGCGGCCTGCAGGTCCTGGAGACCATGCGCCAGCTGGGCGAGGAAATGCGCCAGACCGCCGAACTGCAACGCGGCTCGCTCGAAGTTGGCATTCCGCCCATGATCAACCTGCTGTTCACACCGGTGGTCAAGCGCTTTCGCGAGCGGCATCCCGCGATCCACCTGACCTTGCGCGAGGGGACCGGCCGCGCGGTGGAGGATCAGGTCGCCAGCGGCGAACTGGAGGTGGGCGCGACCGTCCTGCCGATCGCGCCCGACGGCGGCCTGGCCGCGCAGGCGTTCGGCAGCTATCCCATCTGGGTGATCGGGCCGCCGGATGCCGCCTGGGCGGGCAAGACCTCGTTGCCGCTAAGCGCCCTGCGCGATACGCGGCTACTCATTCCCACCGATGATTTCGCCCTGACGCGGCGACTGCGCCAGGCCTTTGCCGACGCCGGCTTGCAACCGGGTATCGCGGCGCAGAGCGCGCACTGGGATTTCCTGGTGGCGATGGCCTCGGCCGGCCTGGGCGCGGCACTGCTGCCCGAACCGCTGATGCGGCGGATGAAGACCCGCGGCCTGAGTACCGCCCGGCTGGCCAAATCCGGCCTGCAATGGGAAGTCGGCCACATCTGGCAGCAATCCGGTTACCTGTCGTACGCCGCCCGCGCCTGGCTACAGGTGTGCGATGAGGTGCTGGGCGGCCCGTGACGGGTGGCTATCCCTGCTCCGAAATTAAAGGGGACATAGTGGGGTTTTTGTTGCAACGGGCCGGCCAACGGCTTGGTATGCTGCCGCCTCGATGCGAGCCTATCGCCCCGGAAACCATGATCCCGAACCCGCAACATCTTCTCTTGCGCGCCGTGCCGCGCGTGCGCCCTGTGTTCGCCGCGCTGATCGCCGCCCTGCTGCTGGCATTGTGCCTGGGCCCCGCGTTTGCCGCCGCGCCCGCCGAAATCGACACCATGCTGGCCGGCGCCCGCAAACAACTCGACGAGATCCGCAAGCGCGTACCGGACGAGACCGACGATGCCGCTCTGCTCAAGCAACGCGGCGACGTGCTCGACATCCAGGCCAAGGCCGACGCCACCGCCGACGCGCTCGCGCCGCAACTGACCAGCGTCACGGCGCGGCTGAGCGAGCTGGGTGCCCCGCCCGAGGGGGCCAAGGAAGCGCCCGACGTCGCGGCCCAGCGCATGCAACTGGAAAAGAACAGCCGCGCGCTGGACGCGCAGATCAAGCTGGCGCGACTGCTGTCGGTCGATGCCGCGCAGACCGCGGAACAGATCTCGGGGTTGCGCCGCACGCAATTCCAGGCACGACTGGGGGAACGGCGCGACTCGTTCCTGTCCGGCCAGTTCTGGGCCGAATTCCGCGAAGAGTTCCCCGGCGACCTGGAACGCCTGATGGCGCTGCGCGACGACCTCGCCACCGCGGTTGGCCAGACGCCGAAATGGGGCTGGCTGCTGCTACTCGCGGCGGCGGCGCTGGCGGTGGCGCTGCGTGTCTGGATCGGCCGGGTGCTGCTGCGGCTTACGGCCACGCGCGTACCGCCCGGGCGCCTGCGCCGCTCGTTCCTGGCGGTGGCGCAACTGACGCTGGCCGTCGCCACGCCGGGCGTCATCGCCCTGTTGATCCATGCCGGCCTGGATTGGAACTCACAGTTGTCGGAAAGCACCAGCGCCTTGCTGGGCAACCTGGTCGTGACGGTCTGTTTTGGCGGTTATGTAGCGGGCCTGGGTTACGCGCTGCTGTCGGCCAACCGGCCGTCATGGCGCCTGCCGCCGATCTCCGACAAGGTGGCGCACCGCCTGCGCTGGCTGCCAGGCGTGCTGGGCGTACTGGTGGTGATGATCTGGCTGGCCGAGCGGCTGCCCGTGCTGTTGAACGCCAGCCTCACCACCACCATCACCCTGACTGGCATCGTGGCGGTGTTCGTGATGGTGACGATGGCGGTGGCGCTGTCGATCGGCCGCCGGCTGCGGCGCCGCGCGCTGCGGGAAGACGCCGCGCCCCCGCCCTTCTGGATCTCTCTGCTGCTGACCGCGACCGGCACGGTGCTGGTGCTCAGCCTGGCCAGCCTGCTGGCCGGTTATGTCGCGTTCGGCAGTTTCTTGACCAAGCAGGTGCTGTGGGTCGTGATCATCCTGGCGTCGGCCTATCTGCTGGCCGTGCTGATCGAGGACGGCTTCAGCACCCTGCTGGGCACCTCGCACCGGGACGACAGCGAAGGCCCCAGCCTGCGCGACCAGGCCGCCGTGCTGCTGTCCGGGGTGGGGCGCGTGGCGGTGGGGCTGCTGGCCTTGATCCTGCTGCTCGCGCCTTTCGGCGAGGGGCCGATGGACTTGCTGCAACGCTTCGACCAACTGCGCAAGGGCCTGGCCATCGGCGAGGCGCAGATCCGACCCGGCGCGCTGCTGCAGGCCCTGCTGGTTCTGGGTCTGTCGCTGTTGAGCGTGAAGGTGCTCAAGCGCTGGTTGTCGAACCGCTACCTGCCCACCACCGAGCTGGATCCCGGCATGCAACTGTCGGCCGCGACGCTGTTCGGCTATGCCGGCTTCGTGCTGGCGGTGGCGCTGTCGCTATCGGCCGCTGGCATCGGCCTGGAACGGGTAGCGTGGATCGCCAGCGCGCTGTCGGTGGGTATCGGTTTCGGCCTGCAGGCGGTGGTGCAGAACTTCGTCTCGGGCCTGATCCTGCTGGCCGAGCGGCCGGTCAAGGTGGGCGACTGGGTTTCGCTGGGCGGCGTCGAGGGCGACATCCTGCGCATCAACGTGCGGGCCACGGAGATCCAGATGGGGGATCGCTCGACCGTGATCGTGCCGAACTCCGAGTTCGTGACCAAGACGGTGCGCAACGTCACGCGCTCCAATCCGCTGGGGCTGGTGCAGATCAAGCTGCCGTTGCCGCTGTCAACCGACGCGCAGCGGGCGCGCGAACTGATCCTGCAGGCCTTCGCCGATCATGAGGACGTGCTGGATACGCCGGCGCCGAACGTGTTCCTCGATGGCATCGAGGGCGGCAACCTGGTGTTCAACGCCAAGGGGTATGTCTCGTCGCCGCGCTCGGCCTATGGCGTGCGCAGCGCCCTGCTGTTCACCCTGCTGCATCGGCTGCGCGAGGCCGGACTGGAAGTATCGTCGCCGCCCACGATGCTGCTGGCATCGGCGCCGCAGAGCGCCGCCCCGCCACGCCCCGAAGCCGCCGCGGGGCCGGGCGCCGCGGCCGCGCCCGCCGCCACGCCCTGACTGCCGGAAACCACGAGTGTCGCGCACCATCGTCAACCCGGCGAGTAGAAGTCCAACAGCCCCTGCCGATCCATGCGCGGATTGCGCAACGGCGGGGAGTTCGCCATGGTGTTCTGCACCGACCTGACCGGATAGGTCTGCGCGACAGGCCCGGGGGCCACGGGCGGCGCCGGCGCATACTGTGCCTGGACCGGCGCGGGCGCGGCCTGGGCGACATTGGGAGCGGGATTCTCGAAGCGGTGGTCCGCCGTCGTCAGCGAGGGATTGGTGCACAGCCCCTGAGCGGTCAGCGCGGCCTTGGTGCGGTCATCGGTCTGGCACAGGATATCGACCGCCGCCGTCTCGAGCCGGCGTGAACGATCCGGATCCTTGGTCGAGGCGGCCGCCTGCATGGTGCGTTCGAAATTGCGGCGCAGGCTGCACTTCTGATCCTCGACCGGGAAGGCCACGTTCATGCCGAACCCGACGACCGAGCCGCCACCTCCGGCCGACACCATGCAACTGTCGGACGAGAACGAGCCATAAAAGCTCTGCGCGCCAATCGGCGGGGCCGTGCGCAAGGTGCTCGAACCGTTGCTGTTGGAATTGAACGTGATGCCCTGGTTGTTGCCGGCGTTGGTCGAGCCCGATGACGCCGAAGTGGTCGAGGAAGAAGTGCTGGTCTGGGCCCCGGCGGAGAAGGCCACCAGCGACAGGGATAAGGCAAGCGCAAGGGTTTTCATGATGTCCTCTCGACCGGACGGCCGAAGCCGTCCGGATTGCGTGCTGCTCAGTGACCGAAACCGCCCACGGGACCGACACCGTGGATCGACGCGGTCGCCCCGATCGCCGCGGCGCTGAACGTCCCCGTCGCCGTCGCGTTGGTGGTGGTGCTGCCGAAGGTGGCGCCGCCGTTGGCGATGCTGTCGCCGACCATGATCGGCGCATTGCCTTGGATGTGGCCGTAGGTCTCGCTGGTGGCGTATTGCCGCGTGCTGGTGACCGCGGTGGTGCCATCCGGGCTGAAGGATCCGCCGGCGGTGGCTACGCCTCCGGTTTCACCGAACGACGTCTGGCTCGATGAGCCATAGCCGTTGATCTGGGTCGAGACCACGGAAGTGCCCGTGGAGACCGACGATACCGTGCCCGTGATGGTGCCGACATGGCCAGACGCGGAAATGCTGGGCTGGCCCGGTCCGCTCGCGTAAGCGGCCGAGACCGCGACGAGGGATAACGCTGCGACTGCTGCGAGCTTTTTCATTTGAGCTCCTCCTGATCCGCTGCACGCGGATGGACAGGTGCCGGTGGCCGACCGGCGCGGACCTTTACCCCCCTGACGCAGTACGCCCATAAGGCAACGTGGCGCTTGGGACTTTCGTATTGGTACGGAATGATTGCGCCGTACTAAGGACGTCGGTATCGGTTAAACGGGCGACCGGTTCCAAGAGACTGAGCAGGAAGATGTAAAAGAAGGCGCGGAATCCGCGAGCAACGCCGCGCGCGCCATGCGTATGGCCGATCCGCGCCGCCCACGCGGCCTCAATGCTGCGATGCATCTCAGCTCATAGGATGGGGCGGCGCGGCATGGCCTCGCGCGATTTCCCTAGCGCGCATGGCGGCGGGCCTGACGCGGATGACCTTTAGGCTTACTGTCAGGATGAGCGCGCGGCCCCGGCGATCAACCTGGGCGGCGCATCGCCGCGTGCGCCAGCAGGCGGGTCGCTTCGCGCCGCGCCAGCGCCTGGTCCACCGCGATCAGCAACGCCAGCACGCCGCACTCGGCGAGCACGAGCCAGGGCCGCAGATGGTAGAGCGCGAGCAACGCGATACCGGTCGCGGCCGCCAACCAGCACGGCCAAGACGGCGCTGGCGCCGTCGGCGGCTGGCGGTCCGCGCGCCGCAGCACCAGCCACGCCTGCAGCGGCAGGGCGAGCATCGATAAGGGAATGTAGACCGCGATGGCCCACAGCACCGCCGCAACGCTGAAAGGCGTCTGCGATGCCAGGGCCGTGACGGCAAGGACGGCCACGCCCGTGTACCACAGCAGGCGGGCGGCGAGAAGACGCGGCAGGGTCAGCGCAGAGCGGTTCATCGGAGCGGGATTTTGCGCCATACTACTTCGCCCCGCCGGCCCCTGCCCGGCCCTTTTATCCGGAGACACCATCATGATCCAGGAGATTGCCAGCATCCACGTGCGCGAAGGACAGGAAGCCCTGTTCGAGGCCGGCGTGGCCCAGGCCCGGCCGCTGTTCCTGCGCGCCCGCGGCTGCCACGGCATGGAACTGTACCGCAGCATCGAGCAGCCGCAGCGCTACACGCTGGTGGTGGATTGGGAAACCGTCGAAAACCATATGGTGGATTTCCGGGAGTCTGCCGATTTTCAGGAATGGCGCAAGCTGGTGGCGGGCTTCTTCGTCGAACCGCCCCAGGTGCACCACGAACAGAAAGTGATCTGAGGCCCGCGCCGCCTCGGCGCGCCGAGGCGGCCTCAGCCCGGCACCCGCAGCCGCGCGCCGGCCGCCAGCGCCACGGCAACCGTGGTGCGCACGTCCGCCAGGGCCCGGTGGGTCGGTTCGCAGGCGCCCACGTGGCGTGCCAGCACATCCAGCTTGTGCGAGGGCAATTCCGGCCAGGCCCGCCGCGCCAGCGCCAGCGTGCAATGCGTGGCGTTGGCGAACGGCAGACCGGTCTGGAGCGCGGCCGCGCCGAGAAAACGGCGATCGAACGAAGCATTGTGAAAGAACACCGGCAGGTCTTCGACGAAATCCAGGAAGGCCGAGAACGCCTGCGCCACCGGCACGCCCTGGCGATCGACTTCCGCCTGGGAGATGCCGGTCAGGCGAGTGATGAAGGGGGGCACCGCCGCGCGCGTGCGCACCACCTGGGCGTATTCCTGCTGCGCCACGCCGCCCGGCGCGACCCGTACCGCGGCGAACTCCAGGATTTCGCAAGAAGCGGTCGACAGCCCTGTGGTTTCCAGGTCGGCCACGACGAACGGGCCGCGCAAGGCCTCCAAGGCCGCCGACACGGCGGCGGACGGCTTGGCCGCGCCCCTGGCGCGCGGCGCGACGGCGGCGGAACGGGTCGAGCGGTAATAGAAGGCCATGGCCTATTGCGCCGGCCGCAGCGGCGCGAAGCGTGGCGAGCCGTCGGCCAGTTGGCCGAAGAACAGGTCGGCGGGACGCACCCACAAGCCGCGCACGTGCGGCCACAGGTGCTCATAGACCACCATGGATGCTTCCGTCTCGGAATGGCGGGCCGTATCGATATAGCGGTACAGGCCGCCCTTGTAATGACGGTGGGTGGCAAGCGCCAGGGCTTCGGATTCGGTCATGAGGGAGTGCCGCAAAAAACACGGCCCAGGCCGGAAGGTTCCTGCCTGGGCCGACGGGTTCGAACAAGACCGTATTTATAGCGCACTCGGGCGGCCCGCGCCTTCAGTAGCGCACATACTCCAGCACCGGCTTGGGCGGCATCGGCGTGTTGGCGGCCGTGCGCGCACGCAGCGCCGGCGCCACCGGCTTGACCGCCGGCCGCAGCACCGTGGCCCTGCCGTGGGATTCATGGGCCGCCTGCAAGGCGGCGGCCGCTTCGGCCGTCATCTGGGTGATGTCCTCGGTGACCTCGCCCAGCGTGGCGGATTGGCTCAGCGACACCTCCACCACTTCCCCCATGATCTCGGTGACGCGGCGCGACGAGGCGACGATGTCTTCCATGGTGGCGCCGGCGGACTGCACTTGGCCGGCGCCGCTCTCGATCTGTTCGACCGAGGTGGTGATCAGGCTTTTGATTTCCTTGGCCGCGGCCGCGCTGTTCTGCGCCAGGCTGCGCACTTCCGCGGCCACCACCGCAAAGCCCTTGCCGTGCGCGCCCGCGCGCGCGGCCTCGACGGCGGCATTCAAGGCCAGGATATTGGTCTGAAACGCGATGCCGTCCATCACGCCGATGATTTCGGAAATACGCTTGGAACTGTCGGTAATCGCGCCCATGGTGCGAACCACCCCGGCCACGGTCTTGCCGCCTTCTTCGGCGACGCGACAGGCGTCGCGCGCCAGGGTATTGGCCTGGCGCGCGCGTTCCGCGTTCTCGGTCAAGCCCTGCACCGCTACCCGCAGCGTCTGCGCCGCGGTAAAGCGCTTGGTGATGTCGGTGGCGAATTTCACCACTTTGAACGGTCTGCCCTCGGCATCGAAAATCGGGTTGTAGCTGGCGTCGATCCACAGATGGCGGCCGTTCTTGCCGATGCGCAGATACTGGCCGGTGTCGTGCTGGCCGCTGCGCAGTTTGCGCCAGAAGTCCGCATAGGCCGCGCCGCGCGCCTCGTCGGGCAACACGAACATGCTGTGGTGGCGCCCACGGATTTCGTCTTCGCGGTAGCCCACCGCGTTCAGGAACAGGTCGTTGGCGCGGATGATGGTGCCATCGAGCTCGAATTCGATAATCGCCTGCACTTTGGAAATGGCTTCCAACTGGCCCTCGGTATCGGCCTGGCGCTGCTGCTGGCCGGTAATGTCGGTGGCGTACTTGACCACTTTGAACGCGCGGCCGTGTTTGTCGAAAATCGGGTTGTAGCTCGCCTGCAGCCAGACGTCGCCGCCGTCCCGGCGCATGCGGCGATAACGTCCCGTGTCGTGCGCGCCGCGGCCCAATTTCTCCCAGAAGGCCAGGTATCCGGCCGACTCCCGCTCCTCGGGCACGACGAACATGCGGTGATGCTGCCCCAGGACTTCGTCCAGTTCATAACCCATGATGTCGAGGAAATTCCGGTTGGCCATCAGCACGTGGCCCTGTAGATCGAATTCGATCACCGCCTGTGCCTTGTGGATGGCCGCGATCTGTCCGTATAGATCCGCTTTTTGCTTGCCACGCTCGGCGCGCAGCAGGCGTTTGAGGGTAAGCCATTGCATGTTGACGTCTCCCGCAGGAAGTGCGACGAGTTTGCTGAAACCAGTGAAGAAACCAGTTGGCTTATCTGAAGCAGACTGCTGGCGCGTCCGGGGAAACGGGGCCGTTGCATGCCGCGCCGCATGCAACGGCTTGCCTGCGTGTCCGTCGCCAGCGTGGCGGCGGCAGGCGGGAGATTACAAAAGACGGAAGAGTGTATCCAGTCGAAAATATTTAATCCTAAAAATGAGCCGTTCTCAATATATTCAGCGCTGATTTACTGAAAAAAAATCCGCCCGTGGCGGGCACGCCATGCGGCGGGATTAACGGGCCCGGGAGGCCGTCCCAATACCAAAGGCCGTATGTGATGCCGCGCTCTTCGGGGACGCAATGGTTATGCGGGAAAGACGCTGATTTCGCCTTCGTCCCGCGCGGCCAGCCGGCCGTGGCTTTGTTGATACTGGCGCGGCGATTGGCCGAAATGCGCACGGAAATCGCGTGAAAAATGCGCGCCGTCGGCAAAGCCGCAATCGAGCGCGATTTGCGTGATGCTGCAGCTATTATTAAGCAGCAGCCAACTGCCATATTCCAGCCGCAATTGCCGTTGAAACGCCATCGGCGACATGCCGGTGGCCAGGCGGAAGGCCCGTTCCAGCTGGCGCCGGCCCACGCCGACATAGCGCGCGATGGCATCCAGCGGCGGCGGGTTGTCGATACGCTGCTCGATGAAATGCGCCGCCTGGCGCACACGCAGGTCCTGGATGCCGGAAAGATCGGTGCGGAAATGCGCCTGTGGCACGCGGCCCGGCCGCGCGCCCTGCAGCATCATGTGGCGCATGGCCTGCTGCGCCTTGTCGCGGCCGCAATGGCGCGCCACCAGGTACAGCCCCAGGTCAATGGCGGCGGTGGAGCCGGCGCAGGAGATCAGGTCGCCCTCGTCGACGAACAGGCGGTCGACCACCGCCCGCGTCTGCGGAAAGCGTTCGCGGAAAGCCTCCAGCACGTTCCAGTGCACGCAGACGGTGCGCGGCCCGATCACATCGGCCTGCGCCAGGGCGAAGGTGCCGGTGCAGATGCCCAGCAGCCGCACCCGCAGCGCCGCCGCCAGCCGCAGCCAATCGCGCAGCGGCTCGGGCATGCGGCCACTGGAATAGTCATTGCCGCCGCAAATGGCGATGTAGTCGAACTGCGCCGGATCGGCCGGCAGGCCAGCCGCCACTTCGATCGTCAGGCCGGCGCTGGAGCAACGCGGCTTGCCGTCCCAGCTCATCACCCGCCAGGCGGTGTGGATCTGGCGGCTGCGGCCGCCATGGTCGCCGGCCAGCCGCAACACGTCGACAAAACCCGCGAACGCCGCCAGCGTGAACTGATCGAGCAGCACGATGCCGATGGTCAGGGCGGGTTTTCCCTGAGGCTGGTGCTCGCCGCCCTCTTCATAGGAGAGCGGCGTGGACGAAGGCGGCGCGGCTGCGGTCATGACGCAATTATTCAAGTTTATGTCCCGCGCCTTCAAGCTCGTTTTCCCGAGCATCGCCCAAGATGCGGCTGTGGTACTTGAGTCAATGAGTCGCGGATCGACAAATCTACAAGGGGAATCCGACATGGCAACAAACACCCGCAGCGCGCTGGGCGCGGCGGCGCTCGGCGCGGGGCTGCTCCTGGCTTCGCAAGCGGCGCTGGCACAGCAGCAGAAAATCACCGTCGCCTGGTATGGCGGCAACTGGGGCGACGCGTTCCGCGCCTGCGTGGCCGAGCCCTACACCAAGGCCACCGGCGTGGCCGTGGTGCCGGAAGTCGGCACCTCCACCACCACGTTGGCCAAGCTGCAACAGCAGAAGGCCGCGCCGACCATCGACGTGGCCTGGATGGACGGCGGCATCAGCGAACTGGCGCAACAGGCCGGCGTGCTGGACGCGCTGGACGCCGGCGCCATCCCCAACCTGAAAAACGTCATCGAGCAGGGCGTGTACCGCGACGGCAACGCCGCCTTCGCGGTCAGCACCGGCTATTACTCGCTCGGCATCACCTACAGCACCAAGGAAGTGACGCAGCCGCCGACCAGTTGGAAGGATTTGTGGAAGCCCGAATACGCCGGCGCGGTGGCGGTGCCCTCGCCCGCCAACTCGTCGGGCGTACCGTTCATCTTCTTCCTGGCGCGGGTGTGGGCGATTGACCCGTCCAACCTGGCGCCCTTGTATTCCAAGCTGGCCTCGCTGGACACCGCGCTGTTCTTCGACAGCTCGGGCGCGGCCACCAACGCCTTCCAGAGCGGCGAGGCGGTGATCGGCGCGCATTTCAACGTCGGCGCCTGGGATCTGATCGACAAGGGCTTGCCGATCGGATTCTCGGTACCCAAGGAAGGCGTGTGGGCCACCGATGCGCGCTTGCACCTGGTCAAGGGCGCGCCCAACAAGGCGGCGGCGCAGAAGTTCATCGACACGGCGTTGACGCCGGACGCGGCCGCCTGCCTGGCGACCAAGCTGTACCTGGGCCCGGCGGTCAAGGACGTGCAGGTATCGCAGGAGGTGGCGCGCAAGCTGCCCTGGGGCGCGGAAGGCTCGGTCAAGAACCTGAGCCTGTTCGACTGGAACATCATCAACGCCCGCCGCGCCGAGGTCACCGACGCGTGGAACCGGCAGGTTGCCCGCAAGCGCTGAGCAAGGTCCGTTTCCCATGTCCGCTTTGCTCACCATCGAAGGCGTGTCGATGCGCTTTGGCGCCTATCAGGCGCTGGATCGCATCGACCTGGCCATCCAGCAGGGGGAGTTCGTGGCGCTGCTGGGCCCCAGCGGCTGCGGCAAAACCACGCTGCTCAAGTCGATCGCCGGCTTTCTCAAGCCGGAGGTTGGCCGCATCCTGATCGACGGCCAGGACGTCAGCCGCCTGCCGGCGCATCACCGCCCGCTCAATACCGTGTTCCAGAACTACGCGCTGTTCCCGCACATGACGGTGCTGGAGAACGTCGCCTATGGCCCGCGGCGCCAGGGCGCCTCGAAGGCGCAAGCTGCGGATCGCGCCCGGGGTGCGCTGGACATGGTCGGCCTGGCCGACTTCGGCCCGCGCTATCCGCGCGAGATGTCCGGCGGCCAACAGCAGCGCGTGGCGCTGGCGCGCGCCATCGTCAACCAGCCCAAGCTGCTGTTGCTGGACGAGCCGCTGTCGGCGCTGGACCTGAAGCTGCGCAAGCGCATGCAGCTTGAACTCAAGCACCTGCAGGCGCGGCTTGGCATCGCCTTCATCTTCGTCACCCATGACCAGGAAGAAGCGATGACCATGGCCGACCGCGTGGTGGTCATGCACGCCGGCCGCATCGAGCAGGTGGGCGCGGGCACCGATATCTATCGTCATCCCGCCACGCGCTTTGTGGCCGAGTTCATCGGTGACGCCAACTTCATCGGCTACAGCGCCATGGCTGACGGCGCGTTGCTGCTGGACGCGCACGCTCTGCGCGTGACGCCGGCCCGGCGCCCGCCAGCGGCGCGCGGCCTGGCGGTATTGCGGCCGGAAGACCTGAGGCTGTGCGAGCGCGCCGACGCCATGCTGACCGGCACCGTAAGCGACGTGATCAACGTCGGCAGCCACAGCATGATCCACGTCGACATCGGCGGCCAGACGCTGGTGGCGCGCCACGGCGGCCTCGCGCCGAGCGGCCTGCGGGCCGGTGGCGAGGTGGCGCTGGCGTTCGCGCCCGACCATCTGCACCTGATCGGCGGCCAGCCATGACGCGGCGCGCCTGGCTCTCTCCCGGCCTGCTGCTGGCGGCCCCGGTGCTGTTCTTCGCGGCTTTTTTCCTGGCGCCGCTGGCGGTGGTGGCGCTGGCCAGCGCCACCGGCGGGCCCGACGGCATGACGCCGACGGCCGCGCAGTACATGAAGGTGCTGGCCGACCAATACCACTGGGACGTGATCCTGGTGACGTTCCGGCTGGCGCTGTTCACCACCCTCGCCTGCCTGCTGCTCGGCTATCCGCTGGCCTGGTACCTGGTGCGCGTGGTGCGCTGGCGGGCCTGGCGGCGCGCCTGCGTGATCCTGCTGGTGGTGCCGCTGTTCACCAGCAACATCGTGCGCGCCTTCGGCTGGATGGTGCTGCTGGGCCGCAACGGGCTGGTGAACCAGGGCTTGATGGCCAGCGGCGCGGTGGACAGGCCGATGCGCTTCATCGGCACCGAGCTGGGCATCCTGATCGGCATGGTCTACGTGCTGCTGCCGTTCGTGGTGCTGGCGGTGGGCAATGCGCTGGCGCGGGTCGATCCGGCCTGCGAGCAGGCCTCGGCCGACCTGGGCGCGAGCCCGGCGGCGACCTTCTGGCACGTGACCTGGCCGCTGACGCTGCCCGGCGTGGTCTCGGGCGCCATCATCGTCTTCACGCTGGCGGTCAGCGCCTACGTGACGCCGGCGCTGCTGTCGGGCGGCCGCGTCACGGTGTTGTCGATGCTGATCTTCCAGCAGTACAGCACGGTGTTCGATTTCCATTACGGCGGCGCGCTGAGCATGGTGCTGCTGGTCTTCACCCTGATCCTGGTGGCGCTGGCCAACCGCGCCGCCACCTTGCCGGGAGCCGCGCGATGATCGCCCGCCACCTGATCCGCCTGACCGCGCTGGCCGTGCTGGCCTACCTGGCGCTGCCGCTCGTGGTGATCCTGGGCGCATCGTTCACCGCCACGCCGTACCTGGCGTTCCCGCCGCAGGGCTGGACGCTGGAGTGGTACCGCACGCTGCTGGTCGAAGCCGGCTACGTGGCCGCGTTCACCACCAGCACGGTGCTGGCGCTGGCCGCGACGGTGGCGGCGGTGCTGCTGACGGTGCCGGCGGCGCTGGCGCTGGCGCGCTACGAGTTCCCGGGCAAGGCCGCGTTGACCTCGGTGCTGATGTCGCCGCTGGTGCTGCCGCACATCGTGCTGGGCGCGGCGCTGCTGCAGTTCGGCGCGTACTTCGGCCTGACCCGCAGCTTCCTGTCGCTCTTGATCGGCCACGTCGTGATCATCGCGCCGTTCGTGTTGCGCTCGACCCTGACGCTGCTGACGCCGGAACAGCGCGCGCTGGAGCAAGCCTCGGCCGACCTGGGCGCCAACCCCTGGACCACGTTCTTCCTGGTGGTGCTGCCGCAGATCCGCCCGGGCATCGTGACCGGCTCGATCTTCGCCTTCATCTCGTCGTGGATCAACGTGGAGCTGTCGATTTTCAACACCACGGCGGACCTGAACACGATCCCCGTGAAGCTTTTCAACTACGTGCAATACACGATCGATCCGACCATCGCAGCCGTATCGGGCGCCACGATCGTGGCTGCGGTGGTCGCCATCGTGATCCTGGATTTGACCGTCGGGCTGGACATGCTGTCCGAACGCGGCAAATAACTTTCCTCTTTCCCCTATCTACCGCCTGGAGTCTCTGTCATGCGCAAGCAAGACGCGTTCGATGTCATCTATACCCATACGGAAGGCGAGCCCCTGTGCATCGTGCATAGTGGCATTCCGTACCCCGCCGGATCCACCATCCTGGAAAAGCGCGCGTTCCTGGAGCAGCACTACGACTGGCTGCGCAAGGCGCTGATGCGCGAGCCGCGCGGCCACAAGGATATGTTCGGCGTGTTCCTCACACCGCCGTCCAGCCGCGAGTACGACGCCGGCCTGATCTACATCGACGGCACCGAGTATTCGCATATGTGCGGCCACGGCACCATCGCTGTCAGCATGGCCATGGTGGCCAATGGCCTGGTGCCGCGCGGCCCGGACGGCATCACCCGCATCCGCTTCGAGACCACCGCCGGACTGGTGGTGTCGGAAGTGGCCTCGGAAGGCGACAGCGTGCTGTGGACCCGCTTCGAGAACGTGCCGGCTTACGTCGCGGCGCAGGACATTCCGGTGGAACTGCCGGGCTACGGCAAGCTGTCGGCCGACATCGTCTGGGGCGGCAACTACTTCGGCATCGTCGACCTGTCGAACTGCGATCTGCGCATCTCGCCCGACAACGGCACCGAACTGTCGCGCATGGGCCTGCTCGTGCGCGACCAGCTCAATGCCCGCCACCGCATCCAGCACCCGACCGAATCGCACATCAACAACCTGAACTTCATCACGTTCTGGCACCAGCCGACCATCGAGGGCGCGTTCTACAAGAACGTGCACGTGTTCAGCGCCGGCCAACTTGACCGCTCGCCCGGCGGCACCGGCACCAGCGCGATGATGGCCATGTTCGAGGCGCGCGGCAAGATGGGCCTGAACCAGCCGATCAAGTCCGAAGGCCTGCTGGGCAGCGGCACCTTCGAAGGCTGCCTGCTGGGCGAGGTCGACCTGAACGGCACCCGCGCGGTGCGGCCGACGGTCAAGGGCACGGCCAGCATCCTGGGCACGGCGCGCTGGGTGATCGACAAGAACGATCCGGTGGGCGCGGGGTTCCTGATCCGCTGAGCAGGCGCGGCGGCCGGCGTGGGCAGGCCGCGCTCGCCGCGGAACGCGCCAGACGCCCCTCAGGCCACTGACCTGTTCTGCGTCGTATGTTCTGCGTCGTATTCACGCCGGACGCGCTCCGCGACATCGTCAACATGCAACGGTATTTCGGCGCGGCGGGGACCTCCGCAACAGCGCACGGCTATGTCGACGGCGTGATCCAGGCCTGCCTGGACCTGACCCATTTTCCAAAACGGGGGGCACGGCGCCATGCCGCCACCCCCAATCTCCGCTTCCTGCATCATCAGAAGCGATGCACCATCGCCTACTCCGTGAACGATGGCCGGTCCGTGACCATTCCGGGCGTGTTCTATGGCGGCCGCGACCATAGCCACCTGCTCCACGAACCTGCCAGGCCATACCGCCTGAGAACCCACCGGAAACTTGCGGCAATCCCGTCGCCGGGCTTAGGATGGAGTCACGGCCAGACCGTGCGCCGGCGCCAGGCGTCCGGCGCGGGCTCGAGCCGGCGCTTGAACCTTGCCAGCGATTCGGGAGCACATCGTGAAGAAAGTTGCTGAGATTCTCAGGGAAAAGGCCAACCCGCCCGTCGTGACCGTCACGCCGGACTCGTCCGTGTACGACGCCATCAAGACCATGGCCGAACGCAGCATCGGCGCCGTGGTGGTGGCGGAAGGCGACGAGGTGCTGGGCATGCTCACCGAGCGCGATTACGCCCGCAAGATCGTGCTGCAGGATCGCTCCTCGCGCACCACCAAGGTCCGCGAGATCATGACGGATTCGGTCTTCTACGTGCGTCCGGAAGACACCCGGGAACACTGTATGGCGCTGATGACCGAGCGCCATTTCCGCCACCTGCCGGTCATCCAGGACCAGAAGCTGGTCGGCCTGGTGTCCATCGGCGACCTGGTCAAGGACGTCATGAGCGAACAGAAGTTCATCATCACCGAACTCGAACGCTACATCACCGGCGAACGCGGCTAAGCCGGCGCACCCGGCCCGGCGAAGATTCGCCGGCTACTGTGCGGGCCTCGCCCCGAGGGTGGCCTTAGCCGCCCGCGAGAATGCGCGAGGCCGGCACGACCAATCCCAGGCCGGCCGCCAGCAGCAGCACGAACACCATGCGCTTGACGGTTTTCATGGAGCCGGCGGTGGCGTAGCGCCGCGCCGCCCAGGTCACCCCGATCACCACCGGCAGCGCCTGCAGGCTGAGCCAGAACGAGGTCGCCCGGAAGCTGCCCTGCCCCGTCACCAGAGCCAGGCGCACCGCCGCATTCAGCGAAAACAGCACCAGCAGGCTGTTGCGGATCGAGGCCAGCGGCAGCGGCTGGCGGTACAGGTGATAGACCATGGGCGGCCCGGCGCTCGAGAACAGTCCGCCCAGCACGCCCGAGACCCCGCCGAAGAACAGGAACGACGCGCGTGACGACAGGCGCGCCAAAGGCTGGGTGCGCGCCACCAGCAACACGGCGCAGGCCATGATGGTGACGCCCAGCAGCAATTGCAGCAATACGGCCATGGCGCCGCTGATCCAGGCCAGCGCGGTCACGCCGACCGCCACGCCCGCCAGGCTGCTGACCAGCGCCGGCGCCATCAACGGCCAGTTGACCTGCGGCTTGGCGCGCGCCAGCGTGACCACCGCGTTCACCAGGGACAGGACGCTGACCACGTTGGCGACCTCGGACACCGACGCCAACTGGAATACCCCGGACAGCCCCAGCAGCACCAGGCCGAAGGCGAAGCCCGTCATGGTCTGGGCGTAGGTCGCCAGCGCCACGCAGGCGAGGAACAATGCGTGTTGGAGGATGCTCATGCTGGGACGGAGCCAGACCTGCCTCGGCTCGGCCCCGCCGCGAAGTCACGCGGCCCGGAGCGGAACGACTGGAGAAACGGCGTATTCAAGAGGGGGATTCGACGGCGGCGATGATAGCACCGGGGCGGCAGGCGGCCCGGCGCTTTTCCTACATTTCGTAATAATCGGATGCGCTCATGCACCCCGCCGCCCGCGTCCGGCCGCTAAGCTTGCCGCCCAGTATGCCCGCCGCGCCCGGCCCGGGCGCGCCCTCCCGGCGCGGCCCGCCCGCCCCTACGCATGACGCCCAAACAGACCACGATCAATACGGTGACCCTGACCTGCTCGACTTGCGGCAGCGCCCAGTTCACCAAGCTCGACACCAACGAATACCAGTGCAGCCATTGCCATGCCGTCACCCTGGTAGAGGACAACGTCGCCCAGCGCCTGGAAAAAATCCTGCGCGGCATGCAGCAGCCGGCGTCCGCCGCCAGGCTACAGCCGGGCGCGGTGGTCGCGATCGCGCTGGCGGTGCTGGCGGCGATCCTGGTGCCGCTGACAGCGGCCTTGTTCAACAATGGCTCGTCGACCCGCCCGCCGTCGCGCACCGCGCCGCCGCCAATCGATGCCGCGCTGGTCAAGCTGACGGAGGTACAGGAAGTGCGCGCGCGCGGCCGCGGCCAACTGGTGATGCTGATGCGCAACGAGACCGGCAAGAAAATCGAGGCGCCGCGCGTCACCGCCACGTTCTATCAGGGCGAGTTGACCCTGAGCGCGGCCTCGGGTTCGCCGATGGCGCGTACCCTGCTGCCCGGTGAATACACGCCGGTGGCGATTTCCCTGCCTGACACCGCCTACAGCCGCTACACCCTGAAGCCCTCCACGCCGTCACTGGCGCTCAGCAGCGCCCGCGACGTCGCCGCCGACAAGGTGCAACTGGTGCGCAACGATGGCGCCTACCGCCTGGTGGGCCTGCTGCGCAACCGGGGCGCCGTCGCCGCCAGCAGCACGCAGGTGACGGTGATGCTCTACGACGAAGACGGCAAGCTGATCGGCACGGGCAATGGCTACGGCTCGGCCAGTCCGCTCGCCCCGGGCGCGGCGACCGCTTTCGATGTGCGCTGCGACATGCTGGCCGACGGCAGGGTCGGGGCCTACGATTACATGGTGCAAAGTGAAGGCTGACCGTTCCCCCGCGCGGCCCCTGTCGCGGCCCGCCCGCGCCGGGCTGGCGCTGATCATCCTCGCCGCCGGGGGCTATGCCCTGGCCAAGTACAACGGTCTGCTGCCCTGGGACGCGCCCAAGGCGGCCGAGACCACGCCGGCGCCGGCCACCGCCGCCGCGGCCGCCGACACGCCGGTCAGCCGTATTGTCCGCGTCAGTCCGGCCAACCCGCGCATCATTGACCAGGTGCGGCTGACCACAGCCGAACTGCTGGATCCGGACTTCGCCCTGTTCGACCCGGCGTGGCTGAGCTTGTCGCCGCCGCGCCGCCTGCTCAACGAGATCGAGCGCCCGCTGCTGCTGGCCGAAGTGGTCAACCGCAGCGACCAGTACGTGGCGCTGTCGCCGGGCATGGAGATCTCGGTGTTCGACGGCTCGCGTCCCTTGCGCCTGCGCCAGGAGTGGTCGCTGCCGGCCATGCTGTATCCGGGCGAGCGCGTTCCGGTGCAACTGAACGGCGAGGATTTCGAGCGCTATTCCGAGGTCAAGACCGACTGGCAGCCGGCCAAACGCGCCGCCTTGCCCGGCAGCCGGCCCAAGCTGGACATCAGCATCGAGAACACCGAGGCCGGCATCGGCACCGGCACCCTGAACTTCACCTATCGCTACCGCTACAAGTACGTCACGGTGCATGGCCGGGTGCGCAATAACGACAGCGCCGAAATCGACAGCGTCAATATCTGGGTCAGTCTCTACGACGCCCAGGACAAGCTGACCGGCGCGCGCTATTCGGCGCTGCGCCTGCCCAGGCTCAAGCCGGGCGAGAGCGCGCCGTTCCAGCTGGACGTCAAGCAATACGGCGCCAACTTCGCCCGCGTGGGCCTGGTGTACGACGCCAAGGCCAACTGACCCGCAGTGTCAAGCCAGCGCATCGGCGCGGCGGCCGCTCACGCCGGCCGCCGCGCCGCCCGTTCCGAGCCTTCACGCCCCAGTCCGACCCCGTTTTTACGCCGGTCAAACCGCCGCCTCCCGCCATGGCCGGCCCCGGGGCGAGGCCCGCAGGCAACGGCTATCGACTCAAGTCTTATATAAGATATAAGACATTTGCTAGCGCCCCCCTCTTCCCTCTACAATTCGGGCCACAACCCTTCTTCCAACCCGACTTTGAGCAGGCCTCACATGCTGGATACTTACCGCCAACACGTTGCCGAACGCGCGGCCCTGGGGATTCCCCCGCTGCCCCTGACGGCAAAACAAACCGCTGAACTGATCGAACTGCTGAAGAACCCGCCCGCCGGCGAAGAGCAGAATCTGGTCGATCTGCTGACCCACCGTGTTCCGGCCGGCGTGGACGACGCCGCCAAGGTCAAGGCTTCGTATCTGGCCGCCGTGGCCCTGGGCACCGAAGCTTGTGCCCTGATCAGCCGCGCCAAGGCGACCGAACTGCTCGGCACCATGCTGGGCGGCTACAACATTGGCCCGCTGGTCCAACTGCTCGACGACCAGGAAATCGGCACGATCGCCGCCGACGCCCTGAAAAAGACCCTGCTGATGTTCGACGCCTTCCACGACGTCAAGGAAAAGGCCGACAAGGGCAACGCCAACGCCAAGTCCGTGATGCAGAGCTGGGCCGACGCCGAATGGTTCACCAGCCGTCCGGAACTGCCCGAAAGCCTGACCATCACGGTCTTCAAGGTGCCCGGCGAAACCAACACCGACGACCTGTCGCCGGCCCCGGACGCCACCACCCGCCCCGACATCCCGATGCACGCCCTGGCGATGCTCAAGAACAAGCGTGACGGCGCCGCCTTCCAACCGGAAGAAGACGGCAAGCGCGGCCCCGTGAAGTTCATCGAATCGCTGAAGGAAAAGGGCCACCTGGTCGCCTACGTCGGCGACGTGGTCGGCACCGGCTCCTCGCGCAAGTCGGCCACCAACTCGGTGCTGTGGTTCACCGGCGAAGACATCCCCTTCGTGCCGAACAAGCGTTTCGGCGGCGTGTGCCTGGGCAACAAGATCGCCCCGATCTTCTACAACACCATGGAAGACGCCGGCGCCCTGCCGATCGAACTCGACGTTTCCAAGATGGAAATGGGCGACGTGGTCGAGCTGCGCCCCTACGAAGGCAAGGCGATCAAGAACGGTGAAGTCATCGCCGAATTCGAAGTCAAGTCCGACGTGCTGTTCGACGAAGTGCGCGCCGGCGGCCGCATTCCGCTGATCATCGGCCGCGGCCTGACCGCCAAGGCCCGTGAAGCCCTGGGTCTGCCGCCCTCGACGCTGTTCCGCCTGCCCAAGGATCCGGTCGATTCCGGCCGCGGCTACACGCTGGCCCAGAAGATGGTCGGCCGCGCCTGCGGCCTGCCGGAAGGCCGCGGCATCCGCCCGGGCACCTACTGCGAACCGAAGATGACCTCGGTCGGCAGCCAGGACACCACCGGCCCCATGACCCGCGACGAACTCAAGGACCTGGCCTGCCTGGGCTTCTCGGCCGACCTGGTGATGCAGTCGTTCTGCCACACCGCCGCCTATCCGAAGCCCGTGGACGTCAAGACGCACCACACGCTGCCTGAATTCATCAGCACCCGCGGCGGCGTCTCGCTGCGTCCGGGCGACGGCGTGATCCACTCGTGGCTCAACCGCATGCTGCTGCCCGACACCGTCGGCACCGGCGGCGACTCGCACACCCGCTTCCCCATCGGCATCTCGTTCCCGGCCGGCTCCGGCCTGGTCGCCTTCGCCGCCGCCACCGGCGTGATGCCGCTGGACATGCCGGAATCGGTGCTGGTGCGCTTCAAGGGCAAGCTGCAGCCCGGCGTCACCCTGCGCGATCTGGTCAACGCCATCCCGCTGTACGCCATCAAGCAGGGCCTGCTGACGGTCGCCAAGCAAGGCAAGAAGAACATCTTCTCCGGCCGCATCCTCGAAATCGAAGGCCTGCCCGACCTGAAGGTCGAACAAGCCTTCGAACTGTCGGACGCCTCGGCCGAGCGTTCGGCCGCCGGCTGCACGGTGCGCCTGAACAAGGAACCGATCATCGAGTACATCAACAGCAACATCGTGATGCTCAAGTGGATGATCGCCAACGGCTACGAAGACGAGCGCACGCTGGGCCGCCGCATCAAGGCGATGGAAGCCTGGCTGGCCGATCCCAAGCTGCTGGAGCCGGATGCCGACGCCGAATACGCCGCGGTCATCGAGATCGACCTGGCCGACGTGCATGAACCCATCGTCGCCTGCCCGAACGACCCCGACGACGTGAAGACGCTGTCGGAAGTCGCCGGCGCCAAGATCGACGAAGTGTTCATCGGCAGCTGCATGACCAACATCGGCCACTTCCGCGCGGCGTCCAAGCTGCTGGAAGGCAAGCGCGACATCCCGGTCAAGCTGTGGGTCGCTCCGCCGACCAAGATGGACGCCACGCAACTGACCGAGGAAGGCCACTACGGCGTGTTCGGCACGGCCGGCGCCCGCACCGAAATGCCGGGCTGCTCGCTGTGCATGGGCAACCAGGCGCAGGTCCGCGAAGGCGCGACGGTCATGTCGACCAGCACCCGCAACTTCCCGAACCGCCTGGGCAAGAACACCAACGTGTACCTGGGTTCGGCCGAACTGGCCGCCATCTGCTCGAAGCTGGGCCGCATCCCGACCAAGGACGAGTACATGGCCGACATGGGCGTCATCAACAAGAGCGGCGACCAGATCTACCAGTACCTGAACTTCGACAAGATCGCCGACTACAAAGACGTGGCGGACGTGATCGAGGTGTAAGCCTCGCCACGCTGGCATGCCTGTGACACGGCCCCGGAGCGATCCGGGGCCGTTTTCTTTTGCGGCCGCGCGGCGCCGCAGGCCGCATCCATCGTGGACTGCGGCCCGAGCCTTTCGTCCGAAATTCAGGGACGGAACTTTTTCGGCGATACGTTTTCATACAATCACTGCAAATCGTGACACACCAGACGTAACCGCCGCCCGCCGGCCCCCGGAGAAGACCGCCCATGACACGGCTCTTGATGCCGCTGCCACTGCTGACCGCGCTGGCCGGCTGCGCCACCGCGCCGCCCTCGAATCCCGAGAACATCTGCGCCATCTTCCGCGAGAAACCGGACTGGCACGATGCCGCGCTGAAGGTGCAGAAGAAATGGGGCGCGCCGGTGCCGGTGCCGATGGCGATGATGTACCAGGAATCCAGCTTCAAGCAGGACGCGGTGCCGCCGCGCTATTACTTCCTGGGCATCATCCCGTGGGGCCGCGTCAGCTCCGCCTACGGCTACGCCCAGGCCAAGGACGAGACCTGGGCCGATTACAAGAAGGATGCGGGCGGCTGGGGCGCCAGCCGCGACAATTTCGCCGACGCGCTGGACTTCATGGGCTGGTACATGAGCCGCACCCAGCGCCTGAACGGCGTCTCGAAATGGGACGCCTACGGTCAATACCTGAACTACCACGAGGGCTGGACCGGCTACCGCAACCGCAGCTACGACCGCAAGGCGTGGTTGAAAACGGTGTCGCAGAAAGTCCAGGCGCGGGCCGACAAATTCGCCAGCCAGTACAAGCATTGCGAAAAAGACCTGACGCGCGGCGGCTGGTTCTTCTGATCCACCGGCCGCGCCTTCAGGCCTGCACGCCCAGCCGGTAGACCACCGTGTCCAGCCGGCTCACGCCGCGTTCGGCGAACTTCGGCTCCTTGGCCAGGATGTCTCGGCGGTCGATGATGACCGCTGGCGAGACGCCGCTGAACAGGCTTCGCATCTCGGCATCGGCCACCGCGAACGGCGGCCCGTCCATCTCTTGTTGCGGGTAGTCCAGGGTGATCAGCAGGCCGCGATAGCCGGGCGCCAATTGGCCGTAGACATGCCGCACGTAATCGGCGCGCATATCGGCCGGCAGCGCGACCAGCGCGGCGCGGTCGTATGCGCCCACGCAGTGCGACAGCAGCGGCGCATCCAGCTTGAAGATGTCGCCGCAGATGATTTCGATATTGCCCGCCACGTAGTGCTTGCCATAGGCGGTTTCGTGGATGAGCGGCTTGAGCTCGTTCTCGATGAAGAACTGTTCGACGGCCAATTGCGACAGTTCCACGCCCAGCACCTGGAAGCCCTGGGCCGCCAGCCACACCATGTCCAGCGACTTGCCGCACAGTGGCACCAGCACCTTGCCGCCCGCCGGCACCGAGAGGGTCGGCCAGTATTTCTGCAGCAGCGGCGTCACGCGTGTTTGATGAAAATGCGTGCGCCCGTCGCGCCAGCGCTCCAACCAGAATTCCGCGTCCATGTTTGTTTTTGTCCTCCGGAAAAATCCGCGAATCGCGCGATTCGCCTATACCGCCGCGCGCCGGTGCGCGGCCTGGCTATTTGATCGGGATACTACCTGCCGCACGCCGGTTCCAAGGAGTGGAACAAGCGCCCGAAAGCCATGCTTACCGGTGTCCGCGCCCGGCGTGCCCCGGGGAACCTGGCCGGACACTTCCCGAATACTAGGGTTTATCCCGATTCTGGACATGCATCCGCCCCCGCCCGGCGCGCGTAAGTGACGTCGACGGCCAACCAAAAAGGAGATCGTCATGAAATTGCTAGCCTCGATTGCCATCGCCTCCTCCGCCCTGACCCTGTCGCCCACCTTCGCGGCCGACGTCATGGTGGGCGGTCAAGCGATGATGCCCAGCAAGACTATCGTCGACAACGCGGTCAACTCCGCAGACCATACCACCTTGGTGGCCGCGGTAAAGGCGGCCGGCCTGGTGGACACGTTGCAGGGCAAAGGCCCCTTCACCGTCTTCGCGCCCACCAACGCCGCTTTCGCCAAGCTGCCGGCCGGTACCGTCGACACCCTGGTCAAGCCGGAAAACAAGGCGGTTCTGACCAAGATCCTGACTTACCACGTCGTGCCCGGCAAGCTGGACTTCGACGCGCTGGCCGCCCGTGCCAAAAAGGGCGGGGTCACCGAACTGGCCACCGCCAGCGGCGGCAAGCTGTGGGTTTTGATGAACGGCAAGCACAACCTGGTCGTCAAGGACGAAAAAGGCGGTGTCGCCAACATCAGCACCTACGATGTCTACCAGTCCAACGGCGTGATCCACGTGATCGACACGGTGCTCATGCCCAAGTAAGCGCGTGCGGCACGCGGCCGGGCAACGGTCAGCGGGTTCGGGCCCGGCGGCAACGCCGGGCCCTTGTGCATGGGGCGGTGCAGCCGCGCGGATCCGCTATGGCGCGCAACATGCCGCCCTGATGCGGCGCCTGGGCGTGATCTGGATACCGCTGGAGTCCGGCGCGCCCGGCATCGAATTCGAACACCCGCTGGGCGGCACGGATACCCTGGCCACCGCGATGGCGGCGCAGCGCCTGGCGGAAGTCTGCCGGCTGGCGCCGACCTACATACGCACGCTCGGACAACTGGCGCCCGGCCGCTACGCCGTGCCGCCCGAACGCCGGGCGATGTTCGATTTTCCCGGTAGCGGTGTCGATGAACTGGGCCGCTTCGAACTGCGCCGCGAGCATCTGGTGCTGCTGCGCGCCGCGAATTGGCGGGAAGCGGGCCAGGACGAAGTGGCAGCGGTGCTGCGCGCAGGCGACGCCCACTGGCCGATGCCGTACATCGACGGCAAGCGCCCCTATGGCGACAGCAGTTATTACCAGATCGACATGGCGCGGCTGCTGGGCCAGCCTTATCCGGTGGACGCCAAGGGCTACGCCATCACCGACTCCGCCAAGGACGCCCGCCTGGAAAGCCTGCATCGGCAGACGGCCGCGGCGTTGCAGGTGTTCCTGGCGCACGCCCGCGCCTGAAGCACTGCCGGCCCGCGCGGCGTGCCAAGGCGCGTTACGGCCGCGCGAAGAAATGGCGGATGTCGTCGGCCACCGGCACCGCCGCCAGGATCAGCAGGAACAGCGCCAGCGGCAGGGTCGAGCCGAAACCATAGTGGTAGAAGGAGTAGGCGCCCACCACGCCGCCGGTGAAGAACAACGTCACCAGCGTGCTGAGCACCATGAGCTTGCCGCGGTCGGCGCGCACCCGCGGTCCGCCGGCCGCGTCGTCGTGGGCCAGGTTCCAGTAGAACAGCTTGCCCAGTTCAATACCGATGTCGGTGACCATGCCGGTCACGTGGGTCGTGCGGATCTCGGACTTGGAAACCTTGGTGATCATCGCGTTCTGCAAACCCATGATGTAGCACAGCAGCATCACGGTGCCCGGCACGTAGAACCAGCGCAGGTTCCCGAGGTTCGCGCCCAACAGGCCGAAAACCAGCAGCAGCACGGCTTCGAGCACCAGCGGCAGCGCGAACTCGCTGGCCAGATGCGAACGCCGCCCGAAATTGATCAGCGAGGCCGAGGTCGCCGCGCCCGCCAGGAACGACAGCAGCGCGGCCAACCCTTGCAACACCACCGCCACGCTACCCAGCACCATGTGGTCGGCCATCATCGAAACAATGCCGGACATGTGCGAGGTGTACTGCTGCACCGCCAGGAATCCGCCAGCGTTGACCGCGCCGGCGACGAAGGTGAGGAAATAGGCCAACCGCCGGTTGGCCTGCGGCGTGCGGCTGACCGCGGTGAGCTGACGCAGGAAAGGGATGGACATGGCGACGCGCTGCGCTAACGCACGGGGAAAGCGGTATCGTCCGTGAACTCGGCCAAGCCGGCGGCGCGCGCGTAGCGCTTCATAGCGGGAACTCCCGGAAAAAAAGCGGCGCGGCCAGCGAACGGGCCGCGCCCGGTTCCAGGATTCTACCCGCCCTGTCGCCCGCACCGCCGCGGCCCGTCGCCGCAACCGGCCTTTTTTCAGTCCGAGCCGCCGTCCGCTCAGACGCGGTCGGACTCGTTCAACTGCTTCCTGCGGAATTCACCTTGGCGCGTGAGCATCCAGCCCGGATACTCGGGGGGCAAGGCGCTCACCTGGTCCAACGCCGCCAGCTCTGGCGCCGTCAGGCGGATTGCCGTGGCCGCGAGGTTGTCGTCCAACTGGTCGACCCGCTTGGCGCCGATGATGACGCTGGTGACCGCCTTCTGATGCAGCAGCCAGGCCAGCGCCACCTGCGCCACCGAGACGCCGCGCGCGTCGGCCACCTGGCGCAGGACGTCGATGCTGTCGAAGGCGCGCTCGCGGTCGACCGGCGGAAAATCGAACTGGGCGCGGCGATCGCCGGCGGCGGCCTGACCGTCGCGACGGTACTTGCCGCTGAGCAGCCCGCCGGCCAGCGGGCTCCACACCATCAGGCCGACGCCCTCGCTTTGCAGCAGGGGAACGAGCTCGCGCTCCAGGTCGCGGCCGGCGATGGTGTAGTAGGCCTGCAGCGATTCGAAGCGGGCCAGGCCGAGGCGCTCGGCGATGCCCAGCGCCTTCATGATCTGCCAGGCCGCCCAGTTGGACACGCCGACGTAGCGCACGTGTCCGTGCTGCACCAGGTTGTCGAGCGCGCGCACCGTTTCCTCGATCGGGGTGGCCGGATCGAAGCCGTGGATCTGGTAGAGGTCGATATGGTCCAGCCGCAGGCGCGCCAGGCTCTGCTTGACGCCTTCCATGATGTGAAAGCGCGAATTGCCGCGGGCATTGACGCCCGCGCCGGTCTGGCCGAACACCTTGGTGGCGATGACCACCTCGTCGCGCGCCACTTTCAGGTCGCGCAGCGCCTGTCCTGTGATGATCTCGGAACGGCCTTCCGAATACACGTCGGCGGTGTCGATGAAGTTGACTCCGGCTTCCAGCGCGCGGCCCACCAGCCGGTTGGCGTCTTCCTGCTGCAAGTCGCCGATCTTGCTCCACAGCTCGCCTTCGCCGCCGAAGGTCATCGTGCCCAGGCACAGTTCCGAGACGAACAGGCCGGTGTTGCCGAATTTCTTGTACCGCATGATTGCACTCCTTCTAGGGGCGCGGCGCGGAACCGGCCCGGGATGGAACGGCGCCGGCGCACGTCCGGGGTGGACACAGTATGCGGCGCCGGGCCGGTGCCGGGCGATGCGCGATCCTGCCCTTTTTTTGCCTGATTCTCTGGCGCCATCGGCCAGGTGGGGCCGGCGCACCCGATTCTCCACATTTTTTGCCTGATTCTCCGAGCCCGGCAACGCGGCCGTCCGCGCCGCCGCGGGTTGGGTCTACACTCGACACCGCCTGATCCTCCAGCGCCCCGCCCGCCCCCGCGCACGCCAGGCCGCCTTTTTCCGGAGCCCGCCCATGCCTGCCTCCCCCACCACCGCCACGCCGCCCCCGGTCTTCGAACCCGCCCGGCACGAACTGCTGTGCCTGCTCGAGCGCCTGACCGGCACGCTCGAAGGCTCGCTCGACACGCCCATCGAGGGTCTGTACCTGCACCGCATCTCGCAGCCTACCGGCCCCAAGCCAGCCTTGCAGAAGGCCGCGCTGGCCGTGATCGCGCAAGGATCCAAGCGGGTGCTGATCGGTGACGAAGCCTACGAGTATGACCCGTTCCACTACCTGATTTCGTCGGTCGACCTGCCGGTGGTGGCCAAGGTCTCGGTGGCCAGCCCCACCCTGCCCTACCTGGGCCTGCGGCTGGACCTGAATCCCGAGGAAATCACCGCCCTGATCAGCGACGCGAACCTGCCGCCGCCGGTGCCGGCCGAAGCCTCGCGCGCCATGTGCGTCAATCCGCTCGGCGGCACGCTGCTGGAGGTGGTGCTGCGCCTGCTGCGGCTGCTCGATACGCCGCGTGACATTCCGATCCTGGCGCCCATGGTCAAGCGCGAGCTGCTGTACCGTTTGCTGATGAACGGCCAGGGCGCGGTGCTGCGCCAGACCGTGCTGCAGGACAGCCAGCTCAACCGCGTGGCCAAGGCGATCCGCATCCTGCGCGACAACTACGCGCTGCCGCTGCGGGTCGAGGAGATCGCGCGCGACGTGCACATGAGCGTGTCGTCGCTGCATCATCATTTCAAGCAGGCCACCGCCATGAGCCCGCTGCAGTACCAGAAACACCTGCGGCTGCAGGAAGCTCGCCGCTTGATGCTGACCGACGATGCCGGCGTCGCGCTGGCCGCGCACGCGGTGGGCTACGAAAGCTCGTCGCAGTTCAGCCGCGAGTACAGCCGCCTGTTCGGCGCGCCCCCGTTGCGCGACAAGCAGCGCTGGAAGGACGAGGCCCTGGCGGCCTGAAGGGGCGACGGCGCCAGCCAGCCCAATCACGCAATCCGATTTTTTTCACCCGGCCTGCATCCAAAAGCGTTTCCCGCGTGTAGTACCCGCAACGACGCGCATCCCGTGCGTCGTTGCAGACAGATCCCCTAATCGCAGGAGACCGCTCATGAAGACTCGACGCATCGCCGGCCGCCCGGCCATCCAACTGTTCGCCGTCGCCGTCCTGGCCGCTGGCGGCACGCTCGGCCTTTCCCCGGCCATGGCCTATTCGCAGGACACCTTGCCCGCCAGCATCCTGGTGCCGGCCGGCCACAAGGTGGCCTGGGAAACCACGGGCGTCGGCGAAATCACCTACGAATGCCGCGCCAAGGCGGACGCCAAGGATCAGGCCGAATGGGTCTTCGCCGGCCCGAAAGCGGTACTGAAAGACCGCCAGGGCCAGCAGGTCGGCACCTACTACGGCCCGCCCGCCACCTGGGAAGCGACGGATGGTTCCAAGCTGACCGGCACCCAGGTCGCCGTCGCACCGGCCGGCGCGGGCAACCTGCCCTACCAATTGGTCAAGGCCAATCCCGCCATGGGCAAGGGCGCGCTGACCGGCGTCGCCTACATCCAGCGCACGGCGCTCAAGGGTGGCGTCGCGCCGCAGGCGCCCTGCACCAGCGCCACGCTGGGGCAGCGCAGCCAGGTCTCCTACCAGGCCGACTACATTTTCTGGAAGGCAGACTGAACCCGGCGCGATGCGGGCGGTGGAACTCCAGTAAGATGCCCCCATCCGCCGCCCGCGCCGCGCCCGGGCTCAACTTTCCCGCGAGCATGCCGAACAGACCTGCCCCGGATTTCGACTACGAAGCGACCCTCAGGGCGTGCGCGGCCGGCCACCGGCCGGCACTGGAGGCGCTCTACCTCCAGGAGGGCGCGCGCCTGCTGGGCGTGGCCCAGCGTATCCTGCGCGACCGCGCGCGGGCGGAAGACATCGTGCATGACGCCTTCGTCAATATCTGGAAGCAGGCGGCCACCTTCGAGGCCGCCCGCGGCTCGGCGCGCGGCTGGATTTACAGCGTGGCCCGCAATCTGGCGCTGAACGCGGTGCGCGATGACCGCCGCGAGACCGGCGTGGACGACCATACCGCGGCCGCCCTGGACATCCGCGACTCGATGCAGGCCTGGCATGACACCCGCGACGCCTTCGAATGGCGCGACAGCGCCGGCCGCATCGGCCCGTGCCTGGAACAACTGGAACCGGTGCGCCGCAACTGCCTGCTGCACGCCTATGTCGAGGGCCTGTCCCATGGCGAAATCGCCCAGCGCCTGGGGGCGCCCCTGGGCACGGTCAAGGCCTGGATCAAGCGCAGCCTGAAGGCGCTGAAGGAGTGCCTGGCATGAACGCGCAACCCGAAACGCCGGAAGGCATGGACGAACTGGCGGGTGAATACGTGCTGGGCACCTTGCCCGGTGACCGCCGCCGCGAGGTCGAAAACCGCCTGCCCCATGACGCCGCGCTGCGCGCCGCGGTGGCGCGCTGGGAGGAGCGGCTGCTGCCGTTGACCGCGCTGGCGACGCCGGTCGAGCCATCGCCGGGCCTGTGGCCGCGCATCGCCGCCACCCTCGACGCACGCCGGGCGGCACCCGCGCGCGCGCCCGCCCGGGCCCGTCCGCGGCTCTGGGACAACCTGGGATTCTGGCGCGGCGCCGCCGCCTGCGGCCTGACGGCGGCCCTGGCCCTGGCGGTCACGCTGGCGTTGCGGCCCGCCCAGGCGCCGGCCACGATGCAGTACATGGTGGTGCTGGTGGCGCCGCAATCGCAGACGCCGGGCTGGGTGGTCCAGGCCCGGGCTGGCCAGCGCGAGGTGCAACTGGTGCCGCTTGCCGCGGTCCAGGTGCCGCCCGACCGCGCCCTGGAGTTCTGGACCAAGGCCGACGGCTGGGCGGGACCGGTATCACTAGGGCTGATCAAGCCCGGCGAACCCGTGCGCATCCCGCTCGAACAGTTGCCGCCGCTGGAACCGAACCAGCTGTTTGAGCTGACATTGGAGCCCGCCACCGGCTCGCCGATCGGCAAACCCACCGGGCCGATCCAGTTCATCGGCCGCGCCGTGAAGATGATGTAGCCGCGCCGGCCTACTTCTTGCGGAACGGGTAGGCCTGCTGCGCCAGGAACGTGCCCGGCATGTCGTTATCCAGAATGCCGTAGTTCTCGGGCAGGCGCTTGCCGGTGCCGCGCACCGCCGTGCCGAACAGGTAGTCGATGAACGACAGATGCGCCGCGTAGTTTTTGTCGATCGCCTCGGTATCGGACGAATGGTGCCAGTGGTGGAAATCCGGCGTCACGATCACGTAGCGCAGCCAGCCCCACGGCAGTTTGACATTGGAATGGATCAGCACCGCCTGGAAGCCGACGATGATGATGTAGGCGTCCAGCA
The DNA here is from genome assembly GCF_050285565.1 of Achromobacter sp. Classification (GTDB taxonomy): domain Bacteria; phylum Pseudomonadota; class Gammaproteobacteria; order Burkholderiales; family Burkholderiaceae_B; genus Achromobacter. The sequence continues at coordinate 37,037 of NZ_JBLZXG010000016.1, read as the reverse complement.
CCGGTTTGGAAAAACCCAGCGCGAACAGCACGCCCAGCACCGCCACCCGCGTGATCAGCAGTTCGACGATATGCAGGCGCGAGCCGGCCAGCCAGTCGAGCGTGCGGGTGCTGTGATGCACCGCGTGAATGCGCCACAGGAATGGCACCTCGTGGTACGCGCGGTGCGCGGCGTATTGCACCAGGTCGGCCACCAGCACCGCCACGAACAGCTCCGCCAGATACGGCAGCGACTGGATGGCCTGCTGCAGCGGCTCGTAGGCCGCCCACGAGAACAGCCGGTGCACGAAGAAGTTGATGCACAGCAGCACCGCGCCCACCGAAAGGTGGTTGAACAGGAAGTGCTTCATGTCCACCTGCCATTCGCCGCGGAACACCGGTTGGCCCGGATACAACGGGAACAGCTTCTCGAAGATGATGAACACGGTGCTGGAGGCCAGCAGGTCGAGGATGAACCAGTCCAGGCCCAGGTAGGGATGATTGCCGGTGTTCGAGGAGGTCACCGCCACCTGGCTGCCGCCGGCGGCGACCGCGCCGCACACCAGCACGAACGCGGCGATGTTGAGCCAGCGCTGGCGGCCGAAGACGATATTGGTCAGGGCGATGGTGCCCGACGCCAGCAAGGCGGCGAACAGCAACGTGCGCATCGCGTCCACCGTATAGAAGCTGCGCAGCTCCGGGGTCGTCAGATAGGCCGGAAAGTGAAACGCCAGCACGCCCAGCACGGACAGGATCGCCAGGAACAGCGCGATAACCCCTGTGATCATGCCGGTGCCCGGATGGATGCGGCCGTCCTGCTTGAACAGATCCAGAACTCGGCGATAGATGGGCACGCGCAGATTCATTTCACTTTTATGGCGGACGACGGGGAAGCGAGTGTATCGCCGGCCCCCAACCGCCCATGTAAACAAACGTGAAAAGATAAGACCAAGAAACCGCGCGCGGCGCCCCCCCTTGCGTGGCATCAAATCCGGCTTGCCGCTGGCCGTCTGGCGGGTTGACTTTGCCGCGCCATTGGGCTGTCATGGAACCGACAGCTCATTTACGGGCCGGCCCGCCGGCCCCGCGCAGCCCCCCTTCAACCGGATCACGCAAGAGGCCGTCATGTTCCCTGAGTACCGCCAACTGATTACCCGCCTGAAAGCCGAAAACGGACACTTCTCCGCCCTGTTCCAGCGTCACAACGACCTGGACCAGGAAATCAAGAACATGGAGGCAGGCATCGTGCCAGCCTCGGATACCAATGTGGAAGTCCTGAAAAAGGAAAAACTGCTGCTCAAGGACAAGCTATACAGCTTGTTGCGCGCGGCGGATCAGAACGCCGGCTGACCCCTTTCTCGTCTCATCCTCCCCCAACTAGGCGCCGCATCCGCGGCGCCTTTTGTTGTCTTGGCGGGCAAGCACCGCGGACAGGTGACGTTGTCTGATATAACTGATCTCGTCCCTTTTTTCCCTCACCGGCCTCTCCGCCCCTTGCTGACAATAAACTGAACAAATAAAATCCAGCGCTCCGGCCAGTTGCCGGACGCATGCAGAGGATGATCCAAGGTGCAAGACAGAGATTTCAAGGCGGGCGAAGCCGTCTCGCCCGTGACCGGGTGGGCCATGATGCCCCTGGTGGAACACGACTCCGTGCTGCTGCGGCTCGATTTCCTGACCGATCCGTCGCCCACCGCCGGGGCCCGCAACGGACGCGGCCGGGTCTATGCCGTGACCTCGGAACAACTGCAACTCTTGCTGGATTCGCTGCGAGCCCAACTCGACAAGCTGCAATCTGGGGCGAACGCCCCGCGCCATTGAGAGCCGCGGCCGTCCCCACGGCGGCGCTTCAGCACGGCTAAAGATGGATTAGCATCTTTAGATTCTCTAACCGCGCCGCAGCCGCTAGTCTGTCGCCCTTGCTTCAGGGTACGACATGAGCAGCGCCTTTTTTCCCGGTTTTTTCCTCAGCCTCAGTCTGATCGTCGCGATCGGCGCGCAAAACGCGTTCGTCCTGCGCCAGGGTTTGCGCCAGGAACACGTCTTTGCCGTCTGCCTGGTATGCGCGCTGTCGGACGCGCTGCTGATCTGCGCCGGCGTGGCCGGCTTCGGCCTGGCGTCGACAGCCATGCCCTGGCTGGAGCCGGTGCTGCGCTATGGCGGCGCGCTGTTCCTGCTGGCCTACGCGGTGCGCAGCTTGCGCGCCGCGCTGCGCAATCACGGCAGCCTGAGGCCCTCGTCGCGCCAGGCCTCGGGACTGGGCGCCACCCTGCTCACCTGCCTGGGCTTTACCTGGCTCAATCCCCACGTCTATCTGGACACGGTGGTCTTGCTGGGCTCGATTTCCAGCCAATACGAGGGCCGCAAGGGTGCCTTCGCGCTGGGCGCCGTGACGGCCTCTTTCGCCTTTTTCTTCACCCTCGGCTTCGGCGCCCGGCTGCTGCGCCCGGTATTCGCCAGCCAGACCGCTTGGCGGGTGCTGGACGGCCTGGTCGGCGCGGCCATGCTGGTGATCGCGTTCAAGCTGCTGCGGCCCTGAGCGCGCGGGCGGGGCGCCCGGATGTCGCCGCGCTCATAGCGACGACGCGGCGCGCGCCGCCTGATCGTAGATGCCGGACAGAAAACGCAAGCGGCTGGCGATGCGCGCCAACTCCTGGGCATCATCCAGCTCGCTGTCCACGCTCTGGAGCAGGCATTCCTTGCGCACCTCGCGAAACCGGGCGAGCAGCTCGCCGCCTGCCGCCGTGGTCGCGTAGAACACCTCCTTGCCGCCGCGCGCGCCCTCGATCAGCGACAGCCCCACGAGCTTCTTCAACGCATAGTTCACGACATGCGTGTCTTCGTAGTTCAGCGTGAAGCAGATGTCCATCAGCCGCTTGCCCCGGCCGCGATGGTGCACATGGTGCAGCACCAGGATATCGGTGGGCCCCAGTTCCTGCGCGCCCGCGGCGGCCATGCAGCGCGTGATCCAGCGCTGAAACGCGTTGTTGGCCACGATGATCCCGAACTCCAGCTCGGACAGTTCGGGATGCGCCCCTTCGGCCAGATGCGCGGCCGACAGGATCCGCAGCACGCCCTTGGAAGCGGCTCCCCGGCCGCGCTCTGCTTGCCCTTCGTTGCGGTGCTTGCTCAAGGCGTTGCTCCGTTGATGGCCATCAGTCCCGTTCATGGGGCAGCAGCCTTTCCTTGGCCGGCGCGATCGCCGTCACCAGATCGCGCAGCCGCGCCTTGTTCGGCAACGGCTCGACCACATGCGCATGTCCGGCCACCGGCCGCGCCACGCAGGCATAGACCACCTTACCATCCAGCTGCACCATGCATTCCTTGCAGGCATTGGCGTTGATACAGGCGTAGCGAAAGGCCAGGCTGTCGTCCTGGTGCTCGCGGATCCAGCGCAACGCGTCCAGCAAGGACGCGGCCTGCCCGGCAGGCACCTCGTAACGGTCGTAGCGCGACTGGCCGTCGGCCTGTCCGCGCCGTATCGACAGCGTGACCACCGATACGGATTCGATTGCGTTTGCCACTATGCGGCTCCTTCAAGTTCCCAGCCCGGCGGCGCGGTCCAGACCGGTTGTTGCGCCAGGCGCCATTGGCCCGCGTCCAGCGCCACGGTCTGGTTCACTTGCCACGCCGGATCCAGGCCGGGAAAGTCTTCGCGCTGGTGCGCACCGCGGCTTTCCTCGCGCGCCAGCGCCGATTCCACCACGGCCTGCGCGACCAGCAGCATGCTGCGCAGATCCAGGCAGTCGATGCGGCGCGCGTCGTGCGGCGCGGCGCGGCCCGAAAGCGCCTCGCCCAATGCGTCGCGCAGCGCGCACAACCGCGTCTGCGCCCTCAGCAATCCGGATCGCGTTCGAAATGGCCCGACATCGGCCTGCATGGTGTCCTGCAGGCGCCGCAGCAGCGCCGCGGCATTGGGCGGCGCCTTGCGCGTATCGTCCCGTTCCAGCGCCGCGATAGCGTCCCGCCCGGCCTGGCGCAATTGCGCCAGCGCGATGCCGGGCGCCGTCCGCGCCGCGGCGGCCGCGCTGCGCCCGGCGCGCAGACCGAACGCCAGCGCCTCGGTAATCGCATTGCCCGACAGCCGGTTGGCGCCATTCGCCCCGCCCACCGCCTCGCCTGCCGCGAACAGGCGCGGCACGTCCGACTGCATATCCAGGCCGACGCGCACGCCGCCCATGTGATAGTGGGCAATCGGCGCCACCTCGACCATGTCGCGCGTCAGGTCTATGCCGTTCTGCGCCAGCGTGTCGATGATGGGGCCGAAGGCCGCGCGCAATTGCGCCGCCGGCACATGGCGAAAACTGAGATAAGCGCCACCCGCCGGCGTGCCGCGCCCGGCGGCCACCTCCTTGGTGATGGCGTAGGTGGCGGCGTCGCGCGTGACGACATAGCGCGGCGTTTCCTGCGAGGCGCTGTCGTAGTTGCCGACGAACGGTTCGCCCCGTCCGTTCAGCAGCTCACCGCCCAGCTTGTAGCGGAACGGATCCCACATGATCGGGTCCAGGCCGACGAGCCGAGGCGCCAGGTGGCCGATCGGAAAGAACTGCACGAATTCCATGTCGATCAGCCGGGCCCCCGCGCGCGCCGCCAGCGCATAGCCGTCGCCCCCCATATTGCCGGATGCGCTGCTGCGCCGATAGAGCCGAGTCAACCCGCCCGTGGCGACGATCACGGCGCCGGCGCGGATGACGACAGCACGGCCGCTGTCCAGGTGCAGCGCGAGCGCGCCCGCCGCGGCGCCGTCCTGCACCAGGATGTCGACCACGTACAGATCGCCGACGCGGCGGATCGAATCGTGGCGCGCCACCTGGGTGCGCAGCGTCTTGGCGACGGCTGGCCCGGTGTTCAGGTAATCAACGTAGACGCAGCGTGGCCGGTCGTGGCCCGGGGCGTGTACCTGGCGCAGATGATCCGGATCGCGGGCCCAGCCCACGCCCCAGCTTTCCAGCAGGCGGATGGCATCGACGCCCTCTTCGCACAGCAGGCGCGCCAACGGTTCGCTGCATAGGCCGCGGCCGGCCTTCAGCGTGTCTTCATAGTGATGGCGCCAATGGTCGTCGGTCTGTTCGCCCAGCGCCGCGGCCACCGTCATCTGCGCCATGATGGTCGCGCCGCCGCGGCCGATCAGGCTGCGGTCGGCCAGCAGCACGCGACGGCCTGCCTGCGCCGCCGCGATCGCGGCGCTCATGCCCGCGGCACCCGCACCGATGACCAGGACGTCGGTATCGATATCGAGTTCGCTCATCATGCCCCCAGATAGGCTCTACGCACGGCGGCATCGGCGGCTAGGTCCGCGGCCGTGCCCTGCGTCACCAGTTGTCCATGCTGGAGCACGTAGGCACGGTCGGCCAACTCCAGCGCCATGCGCGCGTTCTGCTCCACCAGCAGGATGGTCTGCCCGGCCGCCTTCCAGCGGAACAGGATCTCGTACACGCTATCGACGAATTTTGGCGACAGACCCATCGAGGGCTCGTCGATGCACACCAGCTGCGCCCGCCGCAGCCACGCGCGGCCTAGCGCGAGCATCTGCTGCTCGCCGCCGGACAGGGTGCCCGCCAATTGCCGGCGACGCTCGGCAAGCCGTGGAAAACTGTCGAAGACGCGCGCCAGATCCGCTGCGACCTCGGCCCGGTCCGCGCGCCGGGGCCAGGCGCCCATCAGCAGGTTTTCCTGCACGCTCATTTCGGGAAAGACCCGCCGCCCCTCGGGAACGCTGGCCACGCCTTGCGCAATCACGTCCGCGGGCGCCTGCCCGTGGATGGGCTCGCCGCGCAGATGGATCGAACCGGCCGTTGGCTTGACCAGGCCCAGCACGGTCTTGAGCGTGGTCGACTTGCCGCAGGCGTTGCCGCCCAGCACCGCGACGACTTCGCCCGGCCGCACCTGCAGCGAGACGCCGAACAGGGCCTGCACCGCGCCGTAGTGCACGTCCAGATCGCGGACGGCGAGCAGCGGCGCTGGCGCCGCGATTGAAGCCACTGTGTCAGCCAAGATGCGCATCCGATTCCGCCGGACGGGTCCTGACCCGTCCAAGATAAGCCTCGATCACCGCCGGATCGTCCAGGGTCTGGGCGGGCGCGCCCGCCGCCAGCACCTGCCCCTGGTTCAGCACCACCAGATGGTCGGCCACCTGCCGCACCAGCGACAACTTGTGCTCGACCACCAGCAGGCCCAACGCCGGGTGGGTACGGCGCAAGGTCAGCAGCAGTTCGGTCAGCTCGCCGGTTTCCGTGGGGTTCATGCCCGCGGCGGGCTCGTCCAGCAGGACGTAGCGCGGTTCCCCCGCCAGCACGCGCGCCAGCTCCAGCCGGCGGCGGTTCGCGTAAGACAGGCTATAGGCCGGCGCATCGCGGCGCTGCCATAGGCGGTCGCCGAACAGGCGCAAGGCATGTTCCGCGCGCTCGCGCTGCGCCTGATCGCGGCGCCGCCAGCCGCGCGTGCGCAGCATCGCGCCCACGGCCTCCGACAGCGGATCCAGCAGCCCTGCGCGCGCGGTGCGCAAGGCGGACGCCTGCGTGCCCAGCAAAACGCTCTCCCAGACGGTCAACGCGGGAAACACCCTCGACGTCTGAAAGCTGCGCCCCAGCCCCAAGCGGCAGATGCGCTCGGGCGGCAGGTGATCGATGCGCCTGCCGTCCAGCGAGATAGTCCCGGCGCTGGGCCGGGTGACGCCGCTCAGCAGCTGTATCAGCGTGGATTTGCCGGCGCCATTGGGGCCGATCAGCGCCAGCGTCTGTCCCGGCTGCAAGTGGAAGCTGACCTCATGCACAGCGCGTACGCCGGCATAGTGGCGCGACACGCCCCGTGCCGCCAGGCCTGGCGCGGATGCCGTCTTTGCCGCAGTCATCAGTGCGCTCCCAGGAGGCCCTGGGGCCGCCACCGCAGCATCAGCAGCAACAGCACGCCATAGGCGATCATGCGCCATTGCGCGAACGGCCTCAGCAGTTCCGGCAGCAAGGTCAGCACGATGGCCGCCGCCGCCGCGCCCGACAGATTGCCCAGGCCGCCCAGCACCGCCATCGCCAGCAACAGCAACGAGGCCTGAACCGAGAAGCTGTCGGGGCTGACCACGGTCTGCACATAGGCGAACAATCCGCCCGCCAGGCCGGCCAGCGCGCCCGACACCGCAAACGCCATCAGCAGGTAGCGCAGCACGGGCAACCCGCTCGTGTGCGCCGCCAGCCGATCCTCGCGGATGCCGCGCCATGCCCGGCCAATATCCGATCGCAGCAGGCGCTCGGCCAGGCAAAGCCCGACCGCCGTCACCGCCACCACCAGCCAGTACTTGTGCGCGATGCCTCCCAGCCGGAAGTCGCCGGCCAGGGCCAGGCGCGGCGCGGGGATTCCGGGCATGCCCATCGGCCCCCGCGTCAGGTCGATCCACGTCATGAAGATCAGAAAGCCGACCTGGCCGATCGCCAGCGTACCCAGCGCGGCGGTATGCCCGCCCAGCTTGCGCAGCGGCAACGCCGCCGCCACCGCCACGACGGCGGTCAGCAAGGCGGCGGCGGGCAGCGCGGCTTCTGCCGGCCAGCCATACTGCTTGGCCAGGATCGCCACGGCGTAGGCCCCCACGCCGTAAAAGGCGGCGTGGCCCAGCGACAGCACGCCCAGCGCCCCTGACACCAGCGTGACGCTGGCCGCCAGCAGGGCAAAGATCAAGGCGTAGGCGAACGCCTGCAACACATAACCGCTATGCGTGAGAAGCGGCAACAGCGCGAACAGCAGCCCCGCCGCCAGATACCCCCAGGGCGGCAGCCTGAAGGTGCGCCAGGCCGCGCGCTGGCTCGACGATGAGGCCAGCAGACTGGTGGTGGGCATCGGCCCCGCCGCGCCGGACACGCCGCCCAGCGCCTCGAGGCGGCGGTCGCCCAGCAACCCCTGCGGCCGGACCAGCAGAAACAGGAGCAGCAGCGCATAGGCCACCAGGTCCCGGTAGCCTTCACCCAGATAGGCGCTGGCCAGGGTCTCGGCCACGCCGAGCAGCAAGCCGCCCACGACCGCGCCAGGGATGCTGGACAGACCACCGAGCAACGCGGCGGCAAAGCCTTTCAGGCCAAACGGCAGGCCCATCTGCGCAGACACACTCTTGAAGTACAGCGCGACCAGGATTCCGCTCAACGCGCCCAGCGCGCCGGCCAAGCCAAAGGCAAGCTGCTTGACCTGCCCCGTGCGCACGCCCAACTGGGAAGCCGCGTCGCGATCCTGCGCCGTCGCGCGCAGGCTCCTGCCCGTCCAGGTGCCCCGCAGGAACCAGGTCAACGCGGCCGTCGCCGCCAGTCCGAACACGAAGATCAGGATATCCGTGCTGCCGATATAGGCGCCGCCCACAAAGTAAGTCGTCTCCTCATAGGGCGGCGGGAACGCCTGCCCTTCAGGCGACCACACGATTTCCGCGGCCTGGTCGATCACCATGCTGATCGCCAGCGTCGAGAGCAGCGGCGCGATATACGGCGCGTTCTCCAACGGCCGCAGGGCCACGCGTTCGAGCAGCATGCCCATCACGGCGGTGGCCAGGACTGACAGGAGCGCCGCCAGCCACAGCGGCAGGCCCAGGACGGACACGCCGGTGAAGGCCAGGAAGGCGCCCAGCATGAACAGCGCGCCCTGCGCGAAGTTGATCAGATTGGCGACGCCGAACACCAGCGAGAAGCCTAGCGCGATCAGGGCATACACCTGACCGATGGCCAGGCCGTTGAGCACCTGGCTGAAGAACAGTTCCATGAGCGTTCCGCGGGTCTGGTCAGTCGAGCTGGAACTGGCCGTTACGAACCTTGATGAACACCGGGTCCTTGCGGACGTTGCCGTTCTGGTACTGGGTCACGCCGGTGATGCCCTGGTAGGCCGGGCCGCTGGCCAGCTCGTCGCGCACGGCCTGGCCGGTCAGCGGCTTGCCAGACTGGATCACGCGGCGGATGGCCGCCACTCCCACGCCAGTGGCGTCATAGGCGAGCGCGGCGAACTGGTCGGGCGCGCGGTTGTACTTCTTCCGGTACGCCTCGGTGAACGCCGCGGTCTTGGGATTGCCCGCGAAGAACAGCGTGTGCAGTTCGACGCCCTCGGCCGCCTTGCCGCTGAGTTCCAGGAACTTGGGCGAGGTCAGCGGAATGCCGCCGCCCACGGGAATATCCACGCCCGCCTGGCGCAATTGCTGCAGGAAGATCGACGCCTCCTGGTAGGGCAACGCCAGGAATATGCCTTCCGGCTTGAGCGACTTGATCTTGCTCACCAGCGGGCGGAAGTCCTTGGCGCCCGCCACCACTGCCTCGCTCAGCAGCACCTGGCCACCGCCCTTGACAATGGCGGCGGCCGTGGCCTTGCCGGTGTACAGGCCCCAGTCATCCTGCGAGTACGGAATGACGACGGTCTTGGCCTTGAGCTGCTTCTGGATGGTGTCGGCGTTGTACTGGGCCAGCACGTCGTCCGTGTTGTTCTGGCGGAACTGGTATTCGCTCAGCTTGGAATAGTCGGGATGCGACGCGGTCGGGCTGATCTGCGGGATCTTTGCCTCGGCGAAAATCGGCGCGGCCGCCACCGACGCGGTCGTCGACCAGGAGCCGATGGCCAGCACCACGCCCGGCGTCTCGGCAATCTTGCGCGCCACCGTCGCGGCCTCCTGCGGCGAATTCCTGTCGTCCTCCACCACCAGTTTCACCGGCCGTCCTTCGATTCCGCCCGCGGCCTTCACATCGTCCAGGTACAGCTCCACGCCTTCCTGGAAGCTGATGCCGTACTGCGCGAAGTTGCCGGACAGGTGCGAAAAGAAGCCAATGCCGACGGGATCCGCGGCCAGCGCGCAAGCGCTAAAGAGGGAAGACAGCGCTGCGATCAGCGGACGGTAATAACGACGGGACATGGTTGCGACCTCGGGATGGATGGGCGCGGCAGCCTCGGCCATGACGTGTATGCAGGCCGCCATGCCACGCTGACATGAAGGTCGAAACATTAACTTTTTACCGACAAAACACTAACGTATTAATAGCAATAAGCTAGTGACGGAATCACGCCGAGACATGCCCGAGGCAAGCGCGATGCAGTCGACCGTCTCTGCCAGGCAGACAGGCGTGCGCGCTTGTACTGCTCATGCCCGCGGTCAGTCGCAGGCCGGCCGCCAGAGCCCCCGCTCGCGCAACACGGCGCCAGCGCCCTCGGCGAACCAATAGGCTTCTTCAATGTGCGGCTGGCCCGACAGGATGAAGTGGGTCAGCCCCAGCGCATGGTATTCAGCGATGCGGTCGGCGACCTGCGCATGGCTGCCGACGAGCGCCGTGCCGGCCCCGCCGCGCACCAGGCCATAGCCCGCCCACAGATTCGGCGAGACCTCTAGCGCGCGCGCGTCGCGGCCGGCCTGCCAGCCCGACACCAACGCCGTCATGCGCTGCTGCCCCACCGATTCGGTGCGCGCGAACAGGGCTTGCGCCTGCCGCACGCGCGCGGGATCCAGCCCGGCGAGCAGACCGTCCGCCTGGGCCCACGCGGCCGCCTCGGTATCGCGGCTGATGACGTGCAGGCGTATCCCGAAAGCCAGCGTTCGTCCCTGCGCTTGGGCCAGCGCGCGCACGCGCGCCACGCGTTCGGCAATCTGCGCGGGCGTCTCGCCCCACGCGAGGTAGACGTCCGCGTGGCGCGCGGCCACCAGCTCGGCCGCGGGGCTCGCCCCGCCGAAGAAGACGGGCGGCGCGCCCGCCGGCGCGGCGTCCAGATGCGCCGCCTCGATGCGATAGTGCTCACCGTTGAAGTCCAGCGTCTCGCCGCTGCCGGCGCGCGCGCCAAGGCCGCGAAACACCGAGAGGAATTCGCCCGTGCGAGCGTAGCGCTGGCCATGGTCAGCGTGGTCTCCGAAGCGGCGCTGCTCGACGGGATCGCCGCCCGTCACGATGTTGATCAGCAGGCGCCCGTTCGTCAGGCGCTGGAACGTGCCCGCCTGATGCGCCGCCAGCGTGGGCGAGATGAAGCCTGGCCGGAACGCGACCAGGAACTTCAGGCGTTCCACGTGCTGAGACAACGCGGCCGCGGCGATCCAGGCGTCCTCGCACCACGTGCCCGTGGGGGTCAGCAGCGCCTCGAAGCCCAGGCTCTGCGCGGCCTGAGCCACCTGCTTGAAGTAAGCCAGCGTCGGACGCCGAAACGCCCCGGCCGTGCCCGCGATGCGATGGGAGTCGTCGCCCGACCCGGTGATTCCGCGGCTGTCGCCGTTGGTCGGCAGATACCAGTGCAGGTGCAGACTCATGGCGTTGCCTGCGCCGTGTGCGCACCGCGCGCGCCGGCGGCGCGCAAATCGCGGAAGGCCGCGCCCGGATGATCGTCGCGCAAGCGGCGTTGGCCCGTGCCCTGCAAGCGCTCGCGCAGAGTCAAGGGCTGGGCCGGGCGTTCGGCCAGGCGGCCGCGGCGGCGCAGCTCCGGCACGATGTGCGTCACGAAATCTTCGAAACTGCCCGGGCTGACCGCATAAGCGATGTTAAAGCCGTCCACGCCCGCTTCGTCCGCGTAATGCTCAAGCGCATCGCTGACCGTGACCGGATCCCCGACGAACGTGGGATGCAGGCCACCGATGCCGATATAGCGCGCCACATCGCCCACCGTCCAGCGGCGGTCCGCGTCGATCCGCGTGAAGTTGCGCAAGGCTGAACGGCCGGCGTTGGTTTCGATGTATTCGAGCGGCTGGTCGCGGTCGAACCGCGACCAGTCCACCCCGGTCCAGGCCGAGAACAGCGCCAGCGCGGCGTCTTCGTCGGTGTAGCGCAGCAAGTCTTCATGCTTGCGCTGCGCGGCCTGCGCCGTCGCGTCCGTGACGACCGTGACCGCCGTGACAAAGCGGATCGCGTCCGGCGCGCGTCCCAGCGCCACCGCGCGCTGGCGGATCTGCGCCACGCTTTCGCGGATGTCTGCCGCGCGGGCGCCGCCCAGGAACACAACCTCCGCATTGCGAGCCGCGAACTCGCGTCCGCGCGGCGACGTGCCGGCCTGGAAAATCACCGGCGTGCGTTGCACGCTGGGCTGGCTCAGGTGCGCGCCCGGCACGGTGAAGTACTTGCCGGCATGGTCGATGGGATGCACGCGCGCGGGATCGACATGCACGCCGCGTGCGCGATCCCGCACAAGCGCGCCGTCCTCCCACGAGCCCTCCCAGAGCTTGTAGGTCACGTCGAGGAACTCCTGCGCGCGGTCGTAGCGCTCGTCGTGGTCCATTTGCTGCGCAAGGCCGAGGTTGCGCGCGGCCGATTCGAGGACGGAGGTCACCACATTCCAGGCCACTCGGCCGCCGCTCAGGTGATCCAGGGTCGTGAACTTGCGCGCGAGCAGATACGGATGCTCGTAGGTCGTGGACACGGTCACGCCGACCGACAAATGACGGGTCGCGGCGGCGATGGCGGACACCAGCAGCAAGGGGTCGTTGACCGGCGTCTGCGCCGCCGTGCGCAAGGCAGTGTCGGCGCTGCCGCCGTAAACGTCGAGCTGGCCCAACGCATCGGCGATAAAGAGCGAATCGAAGCCGGCCTCGTCGAGCAGGCGCGCGATATGCAGCCAGTAGTCCAGTTGGGTGTATTCGGTGGCGCGGTCGGCGGGATGGCGCCAGAGCCCGGCGGACACGTGCCCCACCACGTTCATGATGAAGCCATTGAGAATCAGGGGCGAAGCAGACATGGGTTGGAGCCTCCTCAAGCGGCGCGTGTGCCGACGGTCCAGTAGAAAGACGGCCCGGTGCCGTTGATGGCGTGGTCGCCCAACAGCCGCGCCTTGTGCGGCGTGGGGTTGTGCGATGCCAGCGTGCGCGCGTTGCGCCAATGACGATCGAGTGCGCGCGATTCCAGCAGCGCTGACGCGCCGCCGACATCGAAGAGGCGCGTGCCGGCCGTCAGCACCGCATCGACCAGGCCCACCTGCGCCTGGGCGGTCTCGATTTCGGCCTGCACCAGCAGGTCTTCGGGCAGGCGGCCCTCGCGCTGCCGGACACGGTCAGCCGCCCCAAGGGTGCGCGCCACCGCCCGCACCGCCGCCGTCGCGGTGAAGGCGGTGGCTGAAAGCTGGCCCACCACCTGCTGCACCAGAGGATCCTCGGCGGGCACCTGCCCCACGCCATGGCTGAACACCCGCTTGCGCGGCCGCACGAATGCGGCGGTCTCGCGCACGATCGCCCGCGCGATGCCGGCCAGCGTGGCCAGATGCGTCAGTTGGAACACGGCTGTCATCGGCGTCGCGCCTCGGCGGCAATACGACAGAATATGCGCGGGATCGACCGCCACATTCTCGAATCGGGTGGTGCCGGACGCGCTCAGGCGCTGGCCAAAGCCGGTCCAGTCGTCCACCCGCGTCACGCCCGGCGCGCGCGCCGGCACCAGCACGAAGGTCTGATGACCGTCGGGCGCCGGGGCGCTGCCTTCGCGGCGTGCGCTCACCTGAATCCAGTCGGCATAGAGACTGCCGGTGCTGTAGAACTTCTCGCCCGTGAGGCGCCAGCCTTGCGGCGTCTGGCGCACCACGGTGTCGAGCTGGCCGAGCGCGTGATCGCCGCGCTCGGTCGTCGCGTTGCCGAAGATGGCGCCGTCGGCGATCAGGCGCAGCCACGGCGCATGCAAGGCGGGATCAACCTCGGCATACAGGCGCTCGATAAACCCGAAGTGCGAACGCAGCGCTTGCGGCAGGTTGGAATCCGCTTCGCCGAGCTCGATCAGCAAGTCGTAGTGCTGCTCAACGCTGGCGCCGAGGCCGCCGTGCTCGCGCGGCACGCGCAAGGCGCCGAAGCCGGCCTCGGCCAGCCAGCGAATCGCGTCATGGGCCAGTTCGCGGTCGACGTCGCGCTGAACCGCTCCCTCGGCAATGCGTGCGAAGACCGGTCGGAAGCGCTCGGCGAGCGCCCGATCGGAAGGAAGGTCGTCGGACATGATGTTTCCTGTAGAAAGAGAAACCGTCGCCCCGCTCAGGCCTGCGCCCACGGGCGCAGGCGACGGGCCGGATGGCGGTCGGGCAAAGTGGGCGCGGCGCCGAACAGCTTCTCGCGCAGGGTCCCCTCGCGGTAGCGGGTCTGGATCAGTCCGCGCTTGCGCAGGACCGGCACGACCTCGTCGGCGAACAGGTCGAACCAATCGGGCAGGGTGACCGGGATGAGATTGAAGCCATCCACGCCCGCCTCGACCCAGGCGCCGATCGTATCGGCGATCTGTTCGGGCGTACCTGGCGCCGCCTTGTTCAGGCGCTGGCGCAGCACATCGCCGAAGCGGGCCTGCTTGTCGGGTTCGGCGTCGATGACGGCGCGGATGCCGCCCTGCACGTACTCCGACTTCACGTCGGCCAGCGGCGTGTCGGGGTCGATCACCGACAGATCGAAGCCGATGCTGCCCGAGGCATGCGCCAGATACCCCGCTTCGCTGCGCCAGTGCAGGAACTCCTCGTAGCGCACCCGGGCTTCGGCGTCGGTGCTGCCGATGATGGGATGCAGCCCGACCACGTATTTGAGATCGCCCTTGCGCCGGCCCGCCGCGGCGAGCCGCGCGTCCAGGTCGGCGATGTCGCTCGCGGCCGCCGCGGGCGTGATGGCCGGCAGGAAGGTCATCTCGGCATGGCGCGCGGCGAACGCCCGTCCCGCGCCGGACGCGCCAGCCTGCGCCAGCAACGGCGTGCGCTGCGGCGACGGTTGCGGCAGGTGCGGTCCCTCGACGCGATAGCGCGGACCTTCGTGATGGATCGCGTGGATGCGGGCCGGGTCGGCATAGACGCCCGCGGCCCCGTCGGCCAGCACCGCATCGTCCTGCCAACTGGCCTCCCAGAGCTTGTACACGACCTCGGTGTACTCCTCGGCCCAGGCGTAGCGGTCGTCGTGGGCCGCGAGCCGCGGCTGGCCGAAGTTGCGGGCGGCGTTATCGAGGTAGCTGGTCACGATGTTCCAGCCCACCCGTCCCTCGCTCAGGTGATCCAGCGTGGACAGTTTGCGGGCGAATTGGAACGGATGATCCTGCAGGATCGAACTCGTCACGATGAAGCCGAGATGCTCGGTGGCATAGGCCAACGCCGACACCAGGCTGGCCGGGTCGTTCGCCGGGAACTGCATGCCCTCGCGCGCGGCCGCTTCCCAGCCGTTGCGGTAGACGTCGTAGACGCCGATGGTGTCGGCAAAGAAGATCGTGTCCAGGCCCGCGCGCTCGGCCGTGCGCGCCAGCCGCACCCAGGGCGCGAAGCGCGAAAAGTTGCGCTGGGCGGCCGCCTCCGGGCGGCGCCACTGGCCATGTGCCTGATGCGACAACGTGAACTGCGTGAATGCGTTATAGATGATTTTCTTGTTGGCCATGATGATTCGATGGTTCAGGCCGCCGCGCGTTGGTCGGACACGCTGATGGCCGTGCGGAGGCCCAGGCGCGCGCCAACCGACACCGGCAGCACGGCGTCGAGCAAACGGCGCGTGGCGGGATGGCGGCCGGATTCGCGCAAGGCATCGCGGTCGAACACGTCCACGATACGGCCCTGCTCCATGACCGCGATGCGGTCGCACAACGATTCGATGACGGCAAGATCGTGACCGATGAAGAGATACGTCAGCGCGAGCTCGCGCCGCAGCTCGCGCAACAGGTCGAGCACCTGCGCCTGGATCGACACGTCGAGTGCCGAGGTCGGCTCGTCCAGGATCACGAATGCCGGCCGGGGCGCGAGCGCGCGCGCGATGCCGATGCGTTGCCGCTGACCGCCGGAGAACTCATGCGGGTAGCGTTGCAGATGCTGGGCGCCCAGTCCGACGCGCTCCAGCGCATCGATGGCCAGGCCACGCGCCTGCGCCGCCGTGCGCGCCGCGCCCAGGCGCAACAGCGGCGCGATGAGCTGCGCGCCAATGGTGCGGCGCGGGTTGAGCGATGCGCCGCCATCCTGGAACACCACCTGCACTTGGCGCCGCACCGGCGCCAACGCCGCGCCCTCCAGGGCGGTCACGTCCTGCCCTGCCACCCGCACCACGCCGGTGGTGGGCGCGACCAGCCGGGCGGCGACGCGCGCCAGCGTCGACTTGCCGGAGCCCGATTCGCCGATGAGGCCGAGGATCTCGCCGCGCTGGATGGTCAGATCGACCGGCGCAAGCGCCTGCACCGCCGGGGCGGGGCCGAACCAGCGCGTGCCGAGCGTGTAGCGGCGCGACACCTGTTCGAGGCTTACGAGCGGCGGCGCCAACGCGGCGGGCTGCGCGGCCGCCAAGCGCGCCGGCTCGCGCGCTCCCGGCACGGACGCAATCAGGCGTTGGGTGTATGGATGCGACGGCGCGGACAACAGCTTGGCCGTCTCGCCAGTCTCCACGATTTGCCCCGCGCGCATCACGGCGACGCGATCGGCGAGCGCCGCCACCACGCCGAAATCGTGCGTGATGAGCAGGACGGCGGTGCCCTCCTGCGCGTTGATGTCGGCCAGTAGCTGCAGGATTTCCTTCTGGATCGTCGGATCCAGCGCGGTGGTGGGCTCGTCCGCGATCAGCAGGCGCGGCCGCCCGAGCATGGCCAGCGCGATCATGACGCGCTGACGCATGCCGCCCGACAACTCGTGCGGATAGGCCTCGAACACCCGCGCCACATCACGGATGCGCACGCGTTCGAGCCAGGCCAGCGCGGCCGCGCGCGCCGCCTGGCCGCGCAAGCCCTGCCGCCAGCGCAGCGACTCGCACAGCTGGTCGCCGATCCGGAACGCGGGATCGAGCGAGCCCAGCGAATTCTGGAAAATGATGCCGATGCCGTGGCCGCGCACCCGGTTGAGCGCCGCCTCGGGGCGTCCCAGCAAGGACTCGCCCTCGAAGCGCACATCACCGCGCGCCCTGACCCCGCGTGTGGGCAGCAGGCCCATCACCGCGGCGGCGGTCACGCTTTTGCCCGAGCCGGACTCGCCCACCAGCGCCAGCACTTCACCGGGCGCGATCGTCAGATCCACGCCGCGCACGGCCGCCTGAACCTCCCCCGAGGGCGTGATGAAATCCACGCGCAGGCCATCGATCTGCAAGATACTCATGACTACTCCTAATCGCGCGGATCCAACACGTCGCGCAGGCCGTTACCCAGCCAATTGAACGCGAGCGCCACGGTGACGATCACGAGCGCCGGAATGGTGGCCACGTGGGCCGCCCCCAGCACCAGCACCTGCGCGCCTTCGGCTACCATGCGGCCCCAGTCGGCATGGGGCGGCTGGGTGCCCAGTCCCAGGAAAGAGAGTCCGGCCTGGAACACGATCATCCCGCCCACCAGGGTCGTGCCATACACCACGGCCGCGGTCACCACGTTCGGCAGAATCTCGCGCAGCAGCAGGTCCGCCGTGGTAGCGCCGCAGGCACGCGCCGCCTCGACGTAGTCTTTGTCGCGCTCGGCGCGCACGCCGGCGTAGACCACGCGGGTCAGGTATGGCGTCGCCGAGAAAATGATGGTCAGACTCACGGCCCAAGCGCCCGGCCCGAGTGCCGTGGCCAGGCCGATCGCGAGCAACACCATCGGAAACGCGAACAGCACGTCGATCACGCGCATGATCAGCGCCGACCAGCGATTGCGGTAATAGCCGGCCAGCAAGCCCGCGGCCAACGCCAGCGCCACCGAAACCGCGACGGGCAGGATGGACGACAGCAGCGCCGGACGGCCGCCCCACAGCACGCGGCTCAGGATGTCGCGGCCCTGCGCATCGAGCCCCAGCAAATGGCCGTCGGTGCCGGGCGCGGCATTGCGCAACAGGGGCGTCGCGGCGTTGGGATCGAACGGCGCGATCCAGGGCGCGGCCACGCTGGCCGCGAGCGCCGTCACGATGATCACCAGGCCGGCGAGCGCCAGCCGATTGGCCGCGAGCCGCCGCCACGCACGCGGACCGGCGCCTGGCGCGCCGCCGCGCGCGCCGTCGAGCAATACCGTATTCATGATGCCGCCGACGCGCCACGCAGGCGCGGATTGAGCAGGTCCAGCACGATGTCGGTCGCCAGGTTCACCACGATGAAGCAGCCCGTCACCAGCATGACGCCGGCCTGTATCATCGGGTAGTCGCGCCCGGCCGCCGCGTTGTAAAGCTGGGTACCGATGCCGGGCCAGTTGAAGACGTTCTCCACGAACACCACGCCCGAGAGCAGATAACCGATCTGCAGGCCGGTGATGTTCACCACCGGCGCCAGCAGGTTGCGGCCCAGATGACGCCGCAGAATGTGACCGCGCGGCAGCCCCTGGGCCCGTAGCGTGCGCACGTAGTCCGACCCCATGATCTCGATGACCTGCGCGCGCACGAGCTGCGCCAGGATCAGCATCGAGATGATGGCGGCGGCCAACGCCGGCATCACCAGATGCCGCAACAGATCGCCCAGGCCGTGATCGCCGCGCAGGTCGTACATGCCGGACACGGGCAGCCAGCGCAACTGGACGCCGAAAATCCAGATCAGCAGCAGCCCCGACCAGAACACCGGGAAGTTGTGGCCAATCTGGATCAGAAACATGGCCGCGTGGTCGAGCAGGCTGCCCCGCTTGAGCCCGCTCGTCACGCCGACCAGCACGCCGCCCGCCACGCACACGAGCACTGCCGCGCCGGCCAGGATCAAGGTGTTGCCGAAGCTGCGCCCCAACACCTCGAACACGGGCGTACGCAGCACCAGCGAAGTGCCCCAATCGCCTGCCGCCAGATGCTGCAGCCAGCGTACGTACTGCACCCAGACCGGCTGGTCCAGGCCGTACTCGCGCCGGATCGCATCGATGGATTCCTGCGGCAAAGTGCTGGCGAGCGCATTCGTAATGGGGTCGCCCCCGCCCGCGTGCGAGATGAAGAACACCAGCACCGAGATCACCAGGAACAGCGGCAACGCCTGCAGCAGCCGCGACACTATGGCGCGGCTCATGGCTTGAGCCAGACCTTGGTGAGGTCGTAGAAATTCTGCGCCGGCACATTGAAGCCCTGTACGTTGGGCGCCGAGGCGAAGTGATTGCGGAACGTCACCAGCGGCAGGAACGCCACGTCGCGCTGCGCCACCGCGTTGGCCGCCTTCCATGCCGCGATGGCCTGGGTCTCATCCGTCTGGGACGCCGCCTTGGCGATGGCGGGCCCGAGTTCGGGATCGACCACCTTCTCGCCGCCGCCGCGCGTCACCACATAGGCGTCATAGGCAAGCTTGAGCCAGTAAGGCGTCACGAAGCCCCACTCCATCGTAAAGAGCCCCGTTTCCGGCGCCAGGTTGGCCAGCTTGCTGGTGTAGGTCAGCCATTCCTGCGAGACCACGTCGACCCGGATGCCCACCTTGCCGAGATCGCGCTGGATCCACTCCACGGCGGGTTGATTGGCGACGTCGGTGATGATCGTGAAGCGGACCTCGCCCTCCTTGAAACCCGCCTCCTTGAGCAGCGCGCGCGCCCGATCGGGGTTGTACGCGACGTCCTGCTGGGCGGGATCGTAGGCAGTGCTGCCGATGTTCAGGATGTTGCGGGAGGCGAGCGCGCGGCCCTTGAAGATGGTTTTTGCCAGCCCGTCACGGTCGATGGCCGCCGCGATCGCCTCGCGCACCGCGCGGTGCTTCACGAACTCGTTGCGGAAATTCCAGCTCAGGAACAGTTGGCCCGCCGTGGTGCTGTCATGCACGGTGTAGCGCGCCTTCTCGAGCGCGTCGGCGGCGTCGGCCGGCACGCGCGTGAGGATATCGATTTCGCCCGAGCGCAGGGCCGACAGCCGCGTCGCGTCATCGGGAATCGGTCGGAAGATAATGCGGTCGAGCGGCGCCTTTCCCCCCCACCAATCGTCGTTGCGCACGAGCACGGTTTTCTCGCCGTGCACGCGTTCCACGAACTTGTAGGGGCCGGTGCCGGTGGGGTTGAGCGCAAGACCGTCCTGGCCGTGTTTTTTAAGGGCGGCCGGACTGAAGATGCCCGACACATAATTTCCTTGCGGCAAGAGCCGCGGAAAATCGATGAAAGGTGCCGTGAAAACGTACTGCACGGTATACCGATCGATCACCTTGAGCGCTTCGAGCTTGCCGTAAACCGGCTTCATGGTCGCCGCCGCGCGCGCATCGTAGAACTCGAAAGCCGTGTCCGTGAAGCGGCGCACGTTGAATCGCACCGCCTCGGCATCGAAGTCGGTTCCATCATGGAACTTCACATTGCGGCGCAGGAAGAAGGTAAACGTGCGCGCATCGGCGCTCACTTCCCAGCGTTCGGCCAGCGCCGGGACGAGCGGCGGCGGGCCGTCCTTGGCCGGCCGGCCCAGGTCCTCGGCGACCAGCGACTCATAGATATGTTTATCGACCCGGTAGGTCTCCCAGGAGTACTGCCGGTTCGGGTCGTAGACCGTCGGCTCCTGGTATTGCCCGATGATGAGCGTCCCCCCCGGCTTGACGCCGGGCTTGTCCTGCGCCTGCGCAACGGCGCCTGCCGCCAGACCGGCCGCCGCCAAGACGGCGACGAGCCATCCCGCGGCCATGCCACGCACACGCTGGCGGCGCGCAGCCCGCGCCCGCCCGCTTTCCAATCCTTGTTGCACCACGGCCCCCATGAGGCTCTCTCCCGACCAGACAAATCAGGCTGCATGCTAGCGAGCCCCTGTGGCCGCGCGAACGATCAAATGCGCAGGTCAATATGCGGCCCGCGCCTTAGCAGCCGGGGTAATAAGGTCAGACACCGCCAAAGCCCGCGCAGACGCCGCTGCTGCGCGGCCTGCACGCTGCCTGTGAGCAGCTTACGTAGGCCGGTCACTGCGGCGAATATTCATAGGCGATATTCTTCGTTCGCCCTCGCGCTGCGCCTGCCTAGAATTCCTGGGTAAGCCGATGTGCAGACATCGGTGAGCCGCCCAGAACCTTTGCACAGGCCGCGATGGACACCTTCCGCCCTCCCGTGAACGACGACGCCGCGTTGAGCAGCGGCGATGACGCATATCAGCGCATCCGCCGCGACGTCATTTCGTGCCGCCTCGCGCCGGGCGCCATCGTGACCGAGCCGGCGCTCATGGCGGCGTACGACATACGCAAGACCAGCCTGCGCATCGCGCTCACGCGGCTGGCGCAGGAGGGCTTCGTGCGGTCCCGCCCTCGCAAGGGTTATCAGATCGCGCCCATTACGCTGCGCGACGTCGAAGAGGTCTTCACCGTGCGCGCGCAACTCGAGCCGCTCGCCGCGCGCCTGGCCGTGGGCCGCGTCGACCTGGCGCTGCTGCGCCAGCTCGAAGCGGCCTGCCGGGTGCAGCATCCGGTGCTGCACCTCAATGACCAGATCGATGTATTCATGGACGCCAACAAGGCGTTTCATCTGGCGATTGCGGCCGCCTGCGGCAACGCGCGCCTGCACCACGCGCTTGCCGGCCTGATGGACGAAATGTCGCGCCTGGTGGCGCTGGGCTTCGGCGTGCAGAAGACCAAGCCCGAGATCAAGCACGATCACAATGCCATGATCGCCGCCTTCGAAGAAGGCGACGCGCGCCGGGTCGAGCTGATCGCGCGGCGCCATATCGAAACCTTCCAGGCCATGACGCTGGAGAAGCTCTACGCCAGCCTGGCCGAGACCGGCGCGGCCATTCCCGTGACCGGGCCGGGGAGCTGGCGATGAGTCTTGCGCACCGTGCCCCGGCCCTGCGCGTGTCCGGGCTTTCCAAGCATTTCGGCGCGCTCGAGGTGTTGCGCGATATCGCTTTCGACGTCGCCCGGGGCGAAGTCGTCGCGCTGCTCGGCGCATCGGGCTGCGGCAAGAGCACGCTGCTCGACCTCATCGCCGGCCTGCAGGCGCCCGGCCGCGGCGAGATCACGCTCGGCGGCGAACCCGCCGCGGTCTTTCATCGCCACGGACGCCTGGGGTATCTGTTTCAGGAGGATCGCCTGCTGCCGTGGCGTACGGTGCGCGACAACGTCGCGCTCGGTCTCGAAGCGGACGCGCTGCCCCGCCACGAACGCCGCCAGCGCGCCGACGCCGCGCTCGAACGTGTCGGCCTCGCCGGCTTCGGCGACGCCTGGCCCCACGCGCTGTCCGGCGGCATGCGCAGCCGCGCGGCCTTGGCGCGCACGCTCGTGATCGGCCCCGACCTGCTGTTGATGGACGAGCCCTTCTCCAAGCTCGACCCGCAGACCCGAACGCAGATGCACGCAGAACTGATGCGTATCCAGGCCGGCAGCGGCAACACGATTCTCTTCGTCACGCACGACGTCGAAGAAGCGGTCGTGCTCGCCGACCGGGTCGTGCTGCTCGAGCCGCGCCCCGGTCGGGTCCGCGAGATCGTCACGATAGACCTGCCGCGGCCGCGCATCCCCACCGATCCCGACGTCACCGAAACCACGCGCCGCCTGCGCCTGAAAGTCCAGCCATGAGCCGCACCACACTGCTGAATCCGGCGCCCGCGCGCCCTGCCGGCGTGCCCGACTGGGCCGGCATCGTCGCAAC
This sequence comes from Achromobacter sp., assembly GCF_050285565.1. Taxonomy (GTDB): domain Bacteria; phylum Pseudomonadota; class Gammaproteobacteria; order Burkholderiales; family Burkholderiaceae_B; genus Achromobacter. Next base: position 14,722 of record NZ_JBLZXG010000016.1, on the reverse strand, counting down.
GCGACTGCTGCTGGCGCTGGTGTTTCTCGCGCTGTGGTCGCTCGCGGCGGCCCGCATGCCCAGCTTCGTGCTGCCCGGCCCGGGCAAAGTATGGCAGGCGCTCGTCGCGCTCACGCGGACACCGAGCTTCGCGCACGACATCGGCATGACCACATATCGCGTCGCGGTCGGCTTCCTCCTCGCCGCGCTGATCGGCACGCCGCTAGGCCTGGCGCTGGGATCGAGCCGCGCGCTGGCCCGCATCTTCGAACCCTTGCTCGCGGTGATGAACACCGTGTCATCGGCGATCTGGGCGGTGTTCGCCATCATCTGGTTCGGGATTTCCAACGCGACCACGATATTCGTGGTGTTCATGACGGCGATGCCGCTCATCCTCACCAATGTGTGGCAAGGCGCGCGCAACGTGGACAAGCAGTGGGTCGACCTGGCGCGCAGTCTGCGCTTCTCGCCCTCGCGCATCCTCTTTCGCATCCACCTGCCGTCCATCCTGCCCTACTTCTTCTCGGGCGCGCGGCTCGCCTTCGGCTTCGGCTGGCGCGTGTCGCTGGTCGCCGAAACCCTGGGGTCCTCGGATGGCATCGGCTACCGCTTGCGCCAGGCGGCCGACCTGGTGCAGACCGACCAGGTGTTCGCCTGGACCCTGCTGCTCGTGGCGCTGATGCTGGCGCTCGAGGGCGGCATCCTCAAACCGCTGGAACGCCACCTGTTCCGCTGGAAACCTGTCTGACGCTACGGAGTCATCCATGCAAGTGAACCCATTTCTGCGCGCCGCCGCAGTTGCCCTCGCCTTTGCCGGCGCCCTCGGCTCCGCCGCCTCCCACGCCGCCGACAAAGTGCGGATCGGCTACTGGAGCAGCGGCGTGAGCCTGGGCTATGGCGCGGTGCTCGAAGCCACCGATTTCCTCAAGCAGCAAGGGCTGGACGTGCAGTTCGTGCGCTTCCCGGACGTCAATGCGCCGCTGCGCGCACTGGCGTCCAACTCGATCGACCTGGCCTTCGGCGCGCCGGCCGCCGGTGTCTTCAGCAGCGCGGCCGAAGGCGTGCCCATCAAGGTCTTCGCCGCCACCCAACCCGCCGACGTGCAGTTCGTCGTGCCCGAGGGCTCGCCGATCAAGAGCCTGGATCAATTTCGCGGCAAGAAGATCGGCATGTCGCCAGCCGGCAGCTCGGTGGCGGTGATCGCGGGCGCGGTACTGGCCGGCAACCACGGCATCGGCGCCAACGACTTCGCGCTGGTGGGCGGTAACGAATCGCGGCTGGCGCAGTTCCTGGCCCAGAAGCAGGTCGATGGCGCCGCGCTGCGCTCGGTCACCGTCGCGCAACTGAAGGAGCTCAAGGTCACCAAGCTCGGCTCGTTCGCCCAGGAATGGCAGCGACTCACGGGCGCCAGCTCGGTGCCCTATATCGGCATCGGCGCGGTCCGCAGCGAGTTCGTCGCGCAACAGCCGCAAGTCGTGGCCCGCGTGATCGCCGGCCTGCGCAACACGCTGGCGTGGGGCGACAGCCACCGCGAGGAGGTGGTCGGCATCCTGCGCAAGTCGGCCAACCTGCCCGAGGAAGACGCCCGCATCTACGCGGCGCAATGGAACGACATGAACCGGGTGGCCTTCGAGCCAGCCGATCTGGCCACGCTCAAGCGTCAGCACGAGGTCTTCGCCGCGGGCGGCCTCATCAAGGGCAGTCTGCCGGCCGATCTGTTCGTGACCGGCCCGTACAACGCCGCCAAGAAACTCAAGTAATCCCAGCGGGGCCGCGCGCCTCGCCTCCACGCAAAGGAACACCATGAGCAAGACCATGAAAGCGCTGCTGCTGTCGGAACACGGCGGCCTGGAGCAACTGCGCGTCGTCACCGACAAGCCCGTGCCGGTGGCCACCGAAGGCCACGTCGTTATCCGCGTGCGCGCCTCCTCCTTCAACTATCACGACGTCTTCACCGTCCAGGGCATGCCCGGCATCAAAGTGCCACTGCCCGTGGTGATCGGCCTGGACCTGGCCGGCGAGGTGAGCGAGGTCGGCGCTGGCGTGACCGGCTGGCGGCCCGGCGACCGCGTGCTCGTCAACCCCTTGAACCGCGCCCGCGGACTGATGGGCGAAATGCTGGACGGCGGCATGGCCGAGTACTGCCTGGTGGCGCAAGACCAACTGATCGCGCTTCCCGACGCCGTCGGCTTCGACGCGGCGGCAGCGCTGCCGGTGGCCTACGGCACCGCGCACCGCATGCTGATCACGCACCAGACCGTGCGGGCCGGCGATCGTGTGCTGATCCTCGGCGCCAGCGGCGGCGTAGGCACCGCGAGCGTCATCCTGGCCAAGCTCCTGGGGGCCGAGGTGATCGCCTGCGCGGGCAGCGAGGCCAAGGCGCAAGCGCTCAAGGCGCTGGGCGCCGATCACGTCATCAACTACCGCGAGACCGACTTCTCCAAGTGGGCGATCGCGCGCTACGGCAAACCGCAGCGGCGCACCAACGAAGGCGGCGTGGACGTGGTCGTGAACTTCACGGGCGGCGACACCTGGGTGCCTTCACTCAAATGCCTCAAACGCGGCGGCACGCTGTTGGTCTGCGGCGCCACGGCCGGTCACGATCCCAAGGAAGACCTGCGCTACGTGTGGAGCTTCGAACTCAACATCAAGGGCTCCAACAGCTTCTACGACGACAACCTCAAGGCCTTGCTCGATCTCGTGGCCGAAGGCCGCATGGCGCCGCTGATCGACCGCCGCCTGCCGCTGGAGCAGGCCGCCGACGGCCTCGCGCTGATCCGCGATCGCGAAGTGCTGGGCAAAGTCATCGTCAACCCCTGAACGGAAAGGAACGCACCATGAGCGACACGCAAACCCTGCCGGCCCCCGCCGACATCCAGGCCCGCCTGCTGCGCGGCCCCTACCACCAATGGCTCGGCCTTGAAGTGCAGGCGGTCCGCGAAGGCGAGATCGAACTGACCGCGCGCTGGCGCGAAGAGTGGGTGGTGAACGCGGAAAAGCGCTACACCCATGGCGGCATCCTGGCCGCGCTCGTCGACCTGACGGCCGATTGGGCGCTCGTGTCCCAGACTGGACGCGGCGTGCCGACCATCGACCTGCGGGTGGATTACCACCGCCCCGCCGGCCCCGCCGATCTGCGCGCCCATGGCAAGGTGATCAAGTTCGGCGGCCAGGTCTCCGTGGCCGAGGCCCAGGTGTTCGACGCCGACGGCAAGCTCGTCGCCAGTGGCCGCGGCGTCTACGCCACGCCGCGCGCCTAACCGGAGGCCGGCATGAGCGCTCTGGACGACGCCGCCACCGGCATGCGCAATCTGGGCGAACTCGCGGGTCCGCTGGGCGCAGCCGATGGTGGCGACATCGCGCTGATCGGCCTGGACGCCCGCGGACAGGCCGTGGCCGTGAGCCGGGCCGAGTTCGCGGCGCACGCGCAAGGCGTGGCCCAGGGTCTGCGCGCGCGCGGCTATGCCCCGGGCGAACGGATCGCCGTGCTGGCCGCCAACTCGCCGCGCTATTTGGCCACGGTGTGCGGCATCATGCGCGCCGGCCTGGTGGCGGTGCCGGTGAACTTTAAGTTTCCACCCGCCCTGATTGCCTACGTGATCGCCGACAGCGGCGCCCGCCTGGTCTTTCATGATGCCGCGCGCGCCGGCGCCGTTCCCGACGGCGCGGCCGGCGTGCCCCTGGACGGCGAAAGCTGGGACGCCTTCCTGGCCCCCGGCAGCGCGCCGGCCTGGCGCCCCGCCGCCGACGACGTGGCCCTGATGCTCTACACCTCGGGCTCCACCGGCAAGCCCAAGGGGGTTCGCCTGTCGCACGCGGGTCAGCTGTGGACCGTGCGCACGCGGCAGGCCGCCACGCCGCTCGATCGCGAACGCACACTGATCGCGGCGCCCCTCTATCACATGAACGCGCTCGCGTTGGCCTTTCTGGCGCTGGCCTGCCGCGCGACCACGGTGCTGCTGCCGCAGTTCGACGCGCGTCGCTACATCGAAGCCATCGAACGCTGGCGCGCCACCTGGCTCACGGCCGTGCCGCCGATGATCGCCATGATGTTGCGCGAACAGGCCTTGCTGGCTGCCACGGATCTGTCATCCGTGCGTGCGATCCGCATGGGATCGGCGCCCGTGAGCGCGAGCCTGCTCGCCCGGATCCGCGCGCTGTTTCCAAACGCGCGCGTCATCAACGCCTATGGCACGACCGAAGCGGGCCCGGTGGTCTTCGGCCCGCATCCCGACGGGGTTCCCACGCCGGCCTTGTCTGTCGGCTATCCCCACCCCGCTGTCGACCTGCGCCTGGCGCGCGCGCCGGACGATCCGCCGGACACGGGCATGCTGGAGCTGCGCAGCCCCGGCTTGATGCTGGGCTATCACAACCGCCCCGATCTGGCCTCGCCGATCTCCGAGGATGGCTACTACCGCACGGGCGACGTGTTCAGCCGCGATGCCCACGGCTTCCTGACCTTCGTGGGCCGGCGCGACGACATGTTCGTCTGCGGCGGCGAGAACATCTACCCCGGCGAGGTCGAACGCATTCTCGAAGGCCATCCCGACGTACAGCAGGCCTGCGTGGTGCCCGTCGAGGACGACATCAAGGGCGCCAAGCCAGTGGCCTACATCGTGCCGCGCGAAGGCACCGCGCCCGACGCCGACTCCATCAAACACTACGCGCTGGCGCATGCGCCGGCGTATCAGCATCCCCGTCACGTCTGGTTCCTGCCGGCATTGCCGCTGGCAGGCACCAACAAGATCGATCGCGCCGCGCTGCTGAGCGACGCCGCGGCGCGCATCGCCTCCCCGGCCACGCGCTGACACGACCCATCCGCCAAGAACGACACAGGAGTTTTCCATGCCCCAACCGCCGCACTCCCGCCGCAAGAGCGCTTTGCCGCTCGCCACCCGTCTCGCCGTGACGCTCGCCCTTGCCTTTGCGGGCGCCGCCGCGCATGCTGCCGACGAATTCACGGTGGCGCTCGCCATCCCCCCTGCCGTGCACGACGGCGCCCCGTATGCCGCCGCCGAGGCGCTGGGCTTCTTCAAGGAAGAAAACCTGGCGGTGAAGACCATTGTGTTCCAGGGCGCCGGCGCGCTGCTGCCCCAAGTGGCGAACAAGCGGGTGACGGTTGGCTACCCGACTTCGGAGCCCGTCATCTCCAGCACCTTCGGCGGCAAGGACCCGCTGCCGCTCAAGTACTTCTACAACGGCGTGCCCGCGACCACGATGGAGTTCGCGGTGCTCGCGGATGGCCCGATCAAGACGCTGTCAGACCTGCGCAACAAGAAGATCGGCGTGGGCGCGCTCACCTGGGGCACGATCCCGGGCGGCCGCGCGGCCCTGCGCACCGCCGGTCTCGCCCCCGGCAAGGACGTGGAGTTCGTGGCCGTGGGCGCGCTGGCCGCGGGCTTCCAGGCGCTACGCAACCATCAGGTCGACGCGCTCAATTTCAACAGCAGTTGGAACGACATGCTCGAAATGTCGGGCACGCCGATTCGCCGGATCGCCTACCCCGCCGTATTCGGCGAAACCGCGGGCAACGGCTTCATCGCGCACGTCGATACCCTGCGCGACAATCCGCAACTGCTCGAACGCTTTGCCCGCGCCTACACCAAGGGGCAGATCGCCTGCGAGGCCAACCCGACGTTCTGCGTCCATGCATTCTGGAAGGCCAATCCGCAGGCCAAGCCGGAAGGCGACCAAGCGCGCGCGCTGCAAGACGCGACCACGCTGCTGTCGCGCCGCCTGCAACGCGTGCTGCATACCCCGGCCGGCGCTGCGCGCGTGCCGGGCCAGTACGACCTGGACGCGATCCGCGCAGGCATCAAGGCCATGGCGGACGCCGGCGAATACCCTAGCGCGGACGTCCCCGTCGACCAGCTCTTCACCAACCACCTGCTGCCGCGCATCAACGCCTTCGACGCCGAAGCCGTACGCGCCAAGGCCCGGGCACAGCAATGAGCCAGGACGCACTGCCTCCCCTCGCGCCGCCCCCCGCCTTGCGGGTGATCCCCCCGGACGCCCGCATCGACGAGCCCCGTCGCATCGTCGCCCACGGCCTGCCGCCGGGCCCGGCACGCCTGCAGGCCAGTTCGCGCCACCCGGACGGCAGCCTGTGGCGCGCGCAAGCCGACTTCGAGGTCGGCGCCGACGGCGTGCTGGACCTGGACGCGCAAGCCCCCGTTCGCGGCGACTGGGGCGTCGCCGACGCGATGGCGGTCGCCTGGGCCTTGCAGCGGGTCGAACCGCCCACGGCGCCGCAGCACAGCGACGGGACGGAACCGCTTGCCATCGCCCTGACGCTGACGGCGGCCCAGGTATCGTTGCAGGCACGGCTGGTGCAGCGCTTCGAGGTCGACGGCGTGACGCGTGTCGAACTCGCCGACGGCCTGTCGGGCAGCCGCTACATTCCCGCCGGCCCCGGCCCGCATCCCGCGATCGTCGTGTTCAATGGCTCGGGCGGCGGCGTGGCGCGCCAGCGCGCGGCGCTGTACGCGGCACTGGGCTACGAGGCCATCGCTCTGGGGTACTTCAAGTCACCCGGACGACCCGACCATATCTCCGACACCCCGCTGGAGTACTTCGAGACCGCGCTGCGGTGGGTGCATGCGAAGGTCAAGCCGGCCCGCGGCTTCGTCGCCTTGACCGGCCAGTCCCGCGGCGCCGAGTTGTCGCTGCTGCTCGGGGCGCGCTTTCCTGCGCTCGTGAGCGCCGTCATCGCCTACGTGCCGAGCTCGGTCGTGCACGGCACGCTGCGCGCCGGGCGGCCGGGCCAAGCACCGGGCGAACCCGCCTGGACCTGGCGCGGCGAGCCCCTGCGCACCGTCTGGGACGGCAACCCGCTCGCCGACTGGACGGCATTCGAGGCGCGCGATGCGGGCGACCGGCAGGTGCGCCAGGCGCCCGCCTTCGTGAGCGCGCAGCGTCATGCCGACAGCGTCGCCGCGGCGCGCATTCCCGTGGAACGCATCGCGGGCCCGGTCTTGCTCGTGTCGGGCACCGACGACGGCTTCTGGCCATCAGCCGACTACGCCGACCACATCGTCCGGACGCTGCGAGATCACGCGCATCGCTGGCCGGTCGAACATGTGCGCGCGGCCGGCGCCGGCCATGCCATCGGCGTGCCGCACCTGCCCGCCACGCTCATCGCCAAGCCGCACCCGGTCGCCGGCATCTTGCTGGACGGCGGCGGCTCGGCCCACGCCAACGCACAGGCCAGCCGCCGCGCATGGGCCGCGGGGGTGCGCTTTCTGCGCGAGGCAAGCGCATGACGCAAGACCTGCAACTGACGGGCGTGCGTCTGTCCTACCGCACGCGGCGTGGAACCATCGAGGCGCTGGGGCCCATCGACCTCACGCTGGGTGAAGGCGAATTCGTGGCGGTGCTGGGCCCGTCGGGCTGCGGCAAGTCCACTCTCGCCAAACTGGCGGCGGGCCTGATCGAGCCCACGGCCGGCACGCTGACACTGGGCGGCGTCGGGATCGCCGGGCCCAGCCGCCGCACGGGTGTCGTGTTCCAAAAGCCCAATCTGCTGCCGTGGCGCACGGTAGCGCAGAACGTAATGCTGCCGGCCGCCACGCTGGGTCTGCCCGCGCCGGCGGCGCGCGAACGCACCGGCGAACTGCTGGCGCTCGTGGGCCTGGAGCGCTATGCCGCCAACTATCCACACGAACTGTCGGGCGGCATGCAGCAGCGCGTGGGCATCGCCCGCATGCTGCTCGCCGACCCCGCGCTGCTGCTGATGGACGAGCCGTTCGCGGCGCTGGATGCGCTGACGCGCGAGGCCCTCACGCTGGAACTACAGCGGATCTGGAGCCAGCAACGCAAGTCGGTGCTCTTCATCACGCACAGCATTGCCGAAGCCGTGTTCCTGGCCGACCGCATCCTCGTGCTGTCGCCCCGCCCCGGCCGCATCGTCGAGGACTACCGGCCGCCGATCGCCCGTCCGCGCACGCCAGACACGCTCGGCCAACCCGACTTCAACGCGGCCTGCCACCACCTGCGCCGCCACTTCACGCACCATGTCTGACACCTCCCATTCCCCCAGGCAGCGGCGCGGCCGCCGCGCGCCGTCCCGCCCGCGCCTGCCCGCCCCGGTCTATCCGCTCATCAGCCTGGCCGTGTTGATCGGGTTGTGGCAGGCGGCCATCGTGCTCTTCGCGCTTCCCGACTACCTGCTGCCACGGCCGGCCGCCGTGTTCAACGCGCTGGCGCAGGGCTTCGCCAGCGGCTCCTTGTGGCCGCACATCGGCGCCACGCTCGCCGAGGCCGTCGCCGGCTACGCCCTGGGCTGCGGGCTCGCCATCGCGCTGGGCGCGCTGCTGGCCGAATCGCGCACCTTCGAGCGCTTCTGCTATCCCGTGTTCCTGGGGCTGCAGGCAATGCCCAAGGTCGCGCTGGGGCCCATCATCCTGGTGTGGTTCGGCTTCGGCATGGCCTCGAAGGTGGTGCTGGTGGCGCTGGTGTGCTTCTTTCCGCTGTTCGTGAACACGGTCAACGGCATCAAGCGCACCGATCCCGAACTGCTGGATGCCTGTCGCGCGTTCTGCGCCAGCCGTCGCTATCTGCTGCTGCACGTGAAGCTGCCCGCCGCCGCGGGCGACATCTTCTCGGGCCTGCAGATCGGCGTGTCCCTGGCCCTGATCGGCGCGGTGGTGGGCGAGTTCCTGTCGGCGCAGCGCGGCCTGGGCTACCTGATCGCGTCGGCGTCGGTCAGCATGAGTCTCGCCACCATGTTCGCCGGGGTCGTGCTGCTGGCCGCCATCGGCCTGACCGGCTCGCTGCTGATGCGGCGGCTGCATCGCCGCGTGGTGTTCTGGGAAGGCGCCGCCCGCGGCGAGCACCACTGAGGGCGCGGCGCCAGACCGTCCGCCGCCCAGCGTATTCTCCCCATGTGATCCCAGCAGCTGGGTCGCGGGTGGCGAGCGCCCACGGATGACCACTAACCAGCGCCAAAGGCAAGAGCGGCAACTCCGTCCTGACCGATGACGGACTACTGCAGGTGGAAATCCCGCGCAACCGCGACGGCAGCTTCGCGCCGATCCAGATTTTCAAGCACGAGCGCCGCTTTACCGGGTTCGACGACCAGATCATCGCGATATACGCCCGGGGTATGAGGATGCGCCAGATTCAGGGTTCCTGACCGAGCAATACGGGACGGAAGTCTCGCCGGCGTTCATCAGCACGGTGACTGACGCGGTGATGGGCGAGGTCATGACTTGGCAAACACGGCCCTCTGGAGACGATGTATCCGGTGGCGTTCTTCGATGCGCTACGAGTCAAGATCCGAGAGGATGGCGTGGTGCGCAACAGGGCCGTATACCTGGCGCTGGCGGTGCTGCCCGACGGCACGCGCGACATCCTTGCCGAAATCTGTACTCATCTTATGGGGATAAATGGTGGGGCGAATATCTAGGGACTGGGCTTGATAGCAGATATACTCAAACTGTAGAAACCTACCGTTGGTTTATCCCTAACCATGTCACAACCATTGATCGTAACTTCTAAATTAGCGACCATGGCGCGAATGGCGAGTTCGAACAACGCCGCGCCGCGAGCGTCAGTCACGCTCGCATAATAGTATAGCCGCCCAACCGCCTCGCCCGACCGGTCTTTAAAATCGATCGACCAGTCATCAACGCCATTCGAGGGGTCTGTCATCTCCCAAGGTGTTATTCCCGCTGTAATGCCAGAAATTGTTAACGGCCTACCGGATAACTCGCGGCAATCTGGCCATCGCCCTTTTTCCGCCGGGACTTCATTTTGCGCGAAACCCTGACCTTCCAGCCCCAGTAGAATTGCTAAGCAAAGGTAAAACTTCTTCATTCTCGGTTACCTCGTTGCAAATAGACAACCTTGCTCCTGGCGATCAAAGCCCGCCACCAGATGCATATATTCCCGTGATCTCCTTCGAGGTACATCGCTCAATGGACAGTGTCTTCCTATTAGTTATCGAACTCAGATCCAACGCATCATGTGCTAAATAAAGCATCGCAATCCCTCCAGGCCCGTCAAGGGGTCTAAAGAATTTCGTGTAACGCAAATAATCGTTTGTGGCCCGGATAGCGAACATTGCATCCTGACCAGCACTCCCAATTTCGAGCGCAGAAGCAGGTCGCCAAGCTGAATCTGCTCCGCAGTCTTCATAGGGGGTGCTCGCCTGTGCTCCTAGGCCAGCCACAGGCTCACTCGCCCAGCACGTAATAGATGTCAAGCAGGAAACCAAAAGCACTAATTTCATGTAAAACCTCCACGCAACAAGTGACGGCCATGCCCCACGTGCGATTTGCAAACACCATTTCACAGTCCGTTGGCATCTAATCCACCGAACCGGAATGCTCTAATTTCCCCGTCGACGCATCGGGTGAGCCGTATGGATTGGCGCGTAAGCCAGAGCCTTTTTAGTGTATAGAACGTTGCCATGCCAAGCGGTTGGTCCAAAGCGTATGCAATGCGATACCAAGCATCGGTACCTTGCGGGCCCGCTAGGCGCACATTAAATACATATCCGCCCAACCCCAGATCCAATCCTAGGACGACACCGTTGCCTCGGAATACGTCTTCCTGGCAGTCCGTTTCCGTGGATGCAGCATTGCTCACCCTAACAAGCGCGACTGCTAGTGCGGCCGCAAGAACTAGTCTTACAACGGAAATGGTTTTCAAATCTTCCTCCCGATTTTAGGGCAACTACGCGGCCTAGTTCGCCACTACCTTAACCGTAACTATCTGGTCGTTGAAACACAGAGCGAAGGTGGTTTTCCAGCCTTGTTTCGCTGCTTGCCTAAGTAATTCAAATGTGGCCTGACCTGCAATCTCATACGTAGATTGCCAGACTTTGACGTAATTGCCGTTGACCTTCACGCTAAAAAAAAAGTCGCCTGGGACAGTGCGATCATCGGCAAACAAGATCCCCTCGATCCGCACGGGAATGTCCTGATAAGTCCTGCACGATACATACTCGGCCGATTGCCCGGGAGATGAGTAACAAAACACGACACTAGCCACGGCTAAAAGAAAAAGGCTTTTTTTCGATTTCGACAACACTTTCATGACTCAGCCCCCTCTGTGAATCTGAAATCTCATTGTTTTACCGTTATTGCATAAAAAGAAATGATCGCGTTTTCTACCTCATCGCAATCCGTTGGCTTTATAACGATCCCTGGATTTGATACGGCAGTTAGCATTGTCGAGAACATAGCTTGCGCCACAGGGTGTGGAAGTTTGTAACCAACGCGCATATGATATTTATCACCAGAGAGGCTTCTTTCTGGACTTAAGCGAACTGAATATGTATAACGATCCACGGGGTCGGTGATCACATCTATCACATACATTGGCTTGTCCAAGACGACTGAGCATGGGTCATATACCTCAAGATTCACCGGGGGTGGCGGCTGATCGGCCCTCGCATTGGCGATTAAGAGAAGAGAAATTAATAATATAGCTGCCAGAAATAGTCTTTTTATCATAATAAGCCTCCTGTTTACATATATTGCTTCGGCCGCTTTATTGTTGCAGGATAGATACATGGATTGTGAAACCAGATCCGAAGCCTGAGGCATTGCGTTTTTCGTCGCGTTGCGTTCGTCGTAATGGGTCGTAGAGGGGGCAATGTACTGGCTACCGAGCCGGCGCTCATAATAGTGCGAATTTCGATACGATACGGCCACGTTGCCTATAACAGGCTAGTTAAGGCATGGTGCGTATATTTTCAGAATGTAGAAACTTCCGTATTTGCTTTGGAACCGCGATTTTTGAATAGTTGCTCCGTTCAGTGTGCCGCTGTTGGGGCTTAGGACATGATGGAGGCAGATTTGCTCGCTCTAGGCAGACCGTTGCCGGGGCCATGAAGCCATTTTTGGTTAGCTATAAGGGATTCTCTTGTGTACTTTAGCGTTCTATGCGCGGCATAGCACGGATCCGTTTGGTTCCGTTCTACGTCACGCCCGAGCGCCGGATTGTGGGGCAGGGTTGGGAGCCAAGGCGCTGGACAGCCCGCAGTTACTCGCCTTCATCGAGAATATAGATAATTTGCATGAAGCGCACAGCGCAAGGGCGCGCAGTGCCATAGCCTATTTCCAGGCTTGCGACCGCAGCTACTCCAAGGCCGAACGTATGATGGGGCGCGAGATGCAAGAACGCGGGCTGAGAAAGAGTGACCTTTCCCCGTAAATTGGACAGTTCAAAACTGGAGATTGGTCGCCTGTGACCTTCCCCTGCATCACGCAGTCGACCGTTGAACGACTCGATCAGCCCATTATCCTTCGGCCCGCACACAAAAACCAGGATGGAAACCTCGTCTCAGTCGCCGGCGCCCCCCCGAATATAGGCGGCAATTAACATCAGATAACGCATGGTCCACTGGTCATTGGCATACCTGAGTCTAAGATAGGAACTTCATGCCAGACGGAAATGTTACTTCCTATGGCCGAAAAATAGCTTCCCTAGGCGTTAGTTTTTCACCAAGCCATCACCAGGCTCTGCAGCATCCACCGGTTGCAATTAGAAGCTCTCCAGCAACCTAGCACACCTTCGATATCAGGGCACGTTCATGCAGAATTTTTGACGGCAACATACCGTCGATTTTTATGAGGCTTGAACAGGAGGCGTCAATTCGGCAACCGGCCACGCTCATGGGCAGAAGAGCCAATGTTGTTTCAGGGCGGCTGCGATGCACTGCCACCTGCATGAGGTCTGAATGTCTTTCATGTTATATCCTCAGCGTACAATAATTGACGCAGCCGCCCCGCACCCACGCTAATCCATTGCCGCGAGAAAATACCGCCATCCCGCTTCCATGCTACGTAGCGTGGTATGCACAGAAAGGAGCCGTTTCGATTCCGCCCACGCTCAGTCATGCTCGCTGATATGCTAGAGCGGTGCAACGCAACCGACGTAGGTGCGAGCTCGAAGCTGACGCGCGATAGACCTAATTAGTGCATCACAGACCGAGCGTTGGGTACAGGACGTAAACGTTCCGGCCGGCAGATCAGTGAGAACCTATTCTCGCTTCGGTTCAACTATTTTTTAAATGGCCCGGAGTAATAGTCAACAGGTATAAATTCAAACTTTTGGTCTCCCTGAATGTAGTTTTTCCCGAAACATTCAGCCAAGTCGACGGGCGTAGAAGTGCAAATGTACTTGGAGTCGCTGTGTATAGCTTGGAAAACGATACTTTGCCTCGCCCAAATTGGCTGGACGTTGCCGCCATCATCGGCACTGAATTCCCCGATTAAACTCGAGGGAAAAATCATTACGGTGCCGTCTTCAGAAGACCTGGCAAGAAAATAGGGGCCGACGTGTCCAGATTGGTAGGAATCGACTGCCCGCACCAAAACCCGCCCTCTATTTAGGGGATCTGTGCCTTGCGTAACGAACGAGAACGTAGACGGCATGTCCGTATAATCTGACCGCCCCACAAGAACATAATCTCCGTACAAACCCACAGCGATAATGTAGTTTATTCCGCAAACGTATTGCGCTTCGCGATCCTTCCCAAAATTCCCATAAAACTTGGTGTTCCATGCCCCAGGAAATCCCTCTCCGTCCTTATACTGCGGCTCCGGAATCTCCCCCACCGCCCCTTCCGCTAGCATCTTCCATGATTTGAATTCGACATATTTTGAAGGCATATTATCGGTAGAGATATGGAAATCTCCGGAGTTTCCATATTGATCGTACAGCTTGAAGTCTATATTCGCGGTACGTCGGCGAAGTTTGTCGTACCAGTACCCAAAATAGCCATAAAAAGTAATAAAAAACCCTTGTAAGCTATTATCAAAGCGTACGGAACCAGGTACAAATCTCGAAACCTCATATTCTCCCAGCGAGAACTCGCGTGCGTCCGAGCCCGGGATGGGATTACCATCCAAGTCCTTCAGATTCAGCGGCCAGAAGTAGGCCGCATGAGTATACAGATGCTCGCCCCTGTACCCCACACAGTACCCATTGAGCGCAGAATATTGATTTTTGTCCACTCGCACTTCGTAGATGTTTGCACCATACTTGACCACCGTTGGCCCGGTTAAACTGAACGTGTAATCAATCTGGCGCGAGCAGTTTCCTTCAGGCGCTGGTTCGCTCGGATCCGTAATCCCTTCGTCGTTCGTGTCCGGATTGGTTCGGAGTGTCGCTTGGCAATCCAAATCCTGGAGCGTATAGGTTATTGCGGATAATAGAGTGAGCGTGGCCCTTTCCGAGAGTCCCCCCTGCGCATTGGCTCCATCCGCGTTGTAAATGTCCTGGTTCTTGGGGGGATCGACATTGACGCCAAAGCCTGCGGTCGGCCGAAACCGTTGGCCAATATCCACCGCGGAAGCTGGCCGCTCCGCGCAAGAGACGTAGTAAGTCAGTTTTACTACACCATTCTCGATGCCATGCGAACCGGGCGGCGGATCGATAGCCGCCCCAGATGCACGGCCGCTATACAATTGCGCGGAAAACTGGTTTTTCACCGCAGAGAACGTGAGCCAGCTCAGCTCTTCACGGCTGTAGTAATCGATAAACCAGACATTCTTCAGAAATTGGGAGAATTCCGGCGAGTTGTCGTCGGTCAATTGTTCGCCGGCACCATCGACCAGTGTAATGTTCAATACCAAGGCGGCCTGATGCAGTCCGTTTTTGAAAATTGTGGCAGGCCCGACCCCTCCAAACGTCGCGGTAATCTTCGATACATTCGCCCAGGCGTTGTTAAAGGTGTAGTGGGCCTCGCGCGCGTATGTCTGCGGATCGCCTCCGGTGACCACCACCGAAA
>NZ_JBLZXG010000015.1:0-82661 GCF_050285565.1 Achromobacter sp. | reverse complement strand
TTTTGCCGTGGTCAACGTGACCAATCGTACCCACGTTCACGTGCGGCTTGGTACGTTCAAACTTGCCTTTTGCCATGGCTGACTCCTGACCTGGATTGCGCTTTTGACTGAAGCTGCTGACTGAAGAAAAGACTTTGGAATTTGTGGTGCCCATGGCGCGGATCGAACGCGCGACCTCTCCCTTACCAAGGGAGTGCTCTACCACTGAGCCACATGGGCATGTGTACTGCTTGGAGCGGGTGAAGGGAATCGAACCCTCGTCGTAAGCTTGGAAGGCTTCTGCTCTACCATTGAGCTACACCCGCGGCAAACCCTTTCACCTTCTCTCATCCCAACCCTTCGAAATGAAGGCCGGGGAAACCTTGCCACCTTCTTTGCGAAGGCTGCACAAGGCCACCGGGCCTTACATTGCAAATCCAGGCCAACCGCGCCTGGATTTAGGTATGGGTCTCTGGTGGAGGAGGTTGGATTCGAACCAACGTAGGCGCAAGGCCAACAGATTTACAGTCTGCCCCCTTTAACCACTCGGGCACCCCTCCAGCGGAGAACTTGAGATTATGAACACTTTCAAATCCGCTGTCAAACGCCTGGGACGAAAAATATTCAAAACTTTCGTTCTGCCTGCCGCATTTGCGCGCAGAGGGGGCGAAGCTTACAAGATTCCGCGAACGGCTGCACGAAAAAGTTCGGAGTACTGGTCCGGGGTGTAGATAACGGGGTTGGTGCCGCCCGACGGATCCTCGCTCGCCATGCGCCCTACCCGCTCGGCCTGCGCGTCGTCGATGCCGATGTCGGCCAGGGTGTGGGGGATGCCGACGGTCTGGCGCAAGTCCAGCACCCAGTCCAGCACGGCGCCGGGGCCGTCCTGCGGCAGCGCCAGGTAGCGCGCCAGCGCCTGCAGCCGCGGCGCGACCGCGTGCTGGTTGGCCTTGAGCACGTAGGGCATGAGGATGGCATTGAGCATGCCATGGTGCGCGTCGTACAGCGCCCCCAGGGGATGCGCCAGCGCGTGCATCGCGCCGAGCCCGCGCTGGAACGCGGTGGCGCCCATGCTGGAGGCCGCCAGCATCTGCTGGCGCGCCTGCAGATCGGCGCCGTCCGCCACGGCCCGCGGCAGGTATTCCTTGACCATGCGCATGCCCTCCAGCGCGATGCCGGCGGCCATCGGATGGAAGAAAGGCGAACAGTAGGCCTCGAGGTTGTGCGACAGCGCATCCATGCCGGTCGCCGCGGTGATGCGTGGCGGCAGGCCGACGGTGAGTTCGGGGTCGAGGATGACGATGGCCGGCAGCATGCGCGCGTGGAAGATGATGCGCTTGACCTGCGCCGCCTCGTCGGTGATGACGGAGGCACGCCCCACTTCCGAGCCGGTGCCCGCGGTGGTCGGCACCGCCACCACCGGCGCCATGCCGGCCACGTTCACGCGCAGGTGGTTGTCGCCCACATCTTCGAAGTCCCACAACGGGCGCTTCTGGCCGGCCATCAGCGCGATGGCCTTGGCCGCGTCCAGCGCCGAGCCGCCGCCGAACGCGATGACGCCATCGTGGCGGCCTGCGCGATAGCGCGCCACGCCCTCGTCGACGTTGCGGCCGGTGGGGTTGCCCTTCACTTCGTGGAACAGGCCGCATTCGAGTCCGGCCTGGCGGCAGCCGCGCACCGCGTCGGCGATCATGGGCAACGCGGCCAGGCCCGGGTCGGTGACCAGCAGCGGCCGCGCCATGCCGAGTTCGCGGCACCAATCGGGCAGTTCCTTGATGCGGCCGGGGCCCGCCTTGATGGCGGTGGGATAGTTCCAGTTGACGCTGGGGACGGTCATGTCGGCTCCTGGTCGCGCGCTCAGGCGTTGCGGCGCAGATGGAAGGATTTGGCTTGGGTGAGCTGTTCGTAGCCGACGCGCGAGAGCGAAACGCCGCGGCCGGAGTGCTTGACGCCGGTCCACGCCAGCGCGGGATCGAGGTAGTCGCAACGGTTCATGAAGACGGTGCCGGTGCGCAGTTGGCGGCCCAGATGCAGTGCGGCCTCCTCGTCCCTCGTGAAGACGGCCGCGGTCAGGCCGTAGGGACTGCCGTTCATCAGGGCCACGGCCTCTTCGTCGCTGTCGACCGGCATCACGCCGACCACGGGGCCGAAGCATTCATCGTTCATCACGCGCATGCGGTGATCCACCTGCGTCAGCAGCGCGGGCGCCAGGTACGGCGTGCCGGCGCGCGCGGCGTCGAAGCGCGCGGCATCGATCAGGTTGCGGGCGCCGCGCGCTTCGGCCTCGGCGATCACTTCGCGCACCTCGTCGGCGGCGCGTGTGCGCACCACCGGGCCGAGCGTTGTGTCTGGCAGCAGGGGATCGTCCAGCACGTATTCTCGGGTCAGGGCCGCGGCGCGGTCGATGAAGTCCTGGTAGCGCTCGCGCGCCACGTAGATGCGCTGGATGCCGCAGCAGGACTGGCCCGAGTTGAAGAACGCGCCGTCCACCAGCGTCTCGACAGCGTGCGCCAGATTGGCGTCGGCGCGCACATACGCGGGATCGTTGCCGCCCAGCTCCAGACCCACGCCGATGAAGCGGCCGGCGGCGGCCTGTTCCACGCTCTGGCCGCCGCGCACCGACCCGGTGAAGGAGACGTAGCCGATCTCGGGCGCGCGGATCAGACGCTGCGCGATGTCGTGGTTCGCGTGCAGGTACTGGAACACGCCGCGCGGCACGCCGGCCTCGCTGAAGGCGCGGCCGATGAGTTCGGCGCACAGCGGGGTCTGGTCGGAGTGCTTGAGGATGACAGTGTTGCCGGCCATCAGCGCGGGCACGATGCTGTTCACGGCCGTCAGCAAGGGATAGTTCCACGGTGCGATCGTCAGCGCGACGCCGATCGGTTCGCGGCTGATGAAGCGCGTGAAGCCTGCGATCTCCGGCACCTGGATCGGCGCCAGCGCCTCGGCGGCAATGCCGATCATGTGGCGCGCGCGCGCTTCAAAGCCATCGACTTCGCCGGGCGTGTAGCGCAGGGGACGGCCCATCTGAATCGTGATGGCGCGGGCGATTTCGGTCTTGCCGGCGACGAAGCGCGCGACCGCATCGGACAGGATGCGGCCGCGCTGCTCGATGCCGAGCGCGTGCCATGCGCCTTGCGCGGCGCGCGCGTCGGCCAGCGCCTGCGCGACCTGCGCCTCGCTGGCGTAGGGACGGCGCACGACTTCGCGGCCGTCGATGGGACTGATGGTGATGAGTTCCTGCGTCATGGCGACCCTGTGCATGCGTGATGGATGATTGAAGCGGCAATGTTCAGATGATCTCGAAGTAGCGCGCCAATTCCCAATCGGTGACGTGGCGGCGGAATTGGCGTTCTTCCCATTCGCGCGTGGCGGCGTAGTGCTCGACGAAGGCATCGCCGAACAATTCGCGCGCGGCCTCCGATTGCCGCAGGCGCTGCGCCGCCTCCCACAACGTGGTGGGCAAGCGCAGATGTTCGGGGAACTGCTGCGTGTAGGCGTTGCCCTGCACCATCGGCTCGGGTTCGAGGCCCTGCTCGATGCCATACAGGCCCGAGGCCAGCGCGGCGGACAACGCCAGGTACGGATTGGCGTCGGCCGAGCCGATGCGCACTTCAACGCGCTGCGATTTTTCGCTGCCGGGAATCAGGCGCAGCGCGGTGGTGCGGTTCTCCATGCCCCAGGTGGCGTCCAGCGGCGCCCAGTAGCCTGGCACCAGGCGCGAATAACTGTTGATGGTCTGCGCGTACAGCGCCATGAATTCGGGAAGGTAGCGTTGCACGCCGGCCATGAAGGCGGCTTGCGTCGCGCTCATGCCGTGCGGGCGCGATTCATCGTAGAACGCCGAGCGGCCGCTGGTGCGGTCGCGCAGCGACAGGTGGATGTGGCCGCTCTGGCCGGGATGGTCGTGCGACCACTTCGCCATGAAGGTGGCCATCAGGCCGTTCTGCTGCGCCAGCGCCTTGGTGAAGGTCTTGAAGAGGAAGGCCTTGTCGCCGGCGGCGGCGGCCTGGTCGACGGCGATGGCCGCTTCCAGCACGCCGGGCCCGGTCTCGGTATGCAGGCCTTCGATCGGCATGTCCATGCGCTCGCACAGGTCGAGCAGTTTGCGATAGAAGTCGCCCTGCACCGTGCTGCGCAGCACGGAGTAGCCGAAGTTGCCGGGAGTCCAGTTCTCCATGTCGCGATAGTGCTTGGCGCGCACCGAGTGCGGCGTTTCGCGGAACATGAAGAACTCGTATTCGAGCGCGGCATAGACCTCGAAGCCCAGGCCGGCGGCGCGGTCCAGGGTGCGGTGCAGCAGCCGGCGCGGGCAGATGTCGGCGGCGGGGCCTTCGAATTCGGCCAGGAACAGCAGCATATCTTCGCCGCCGGGCCCCTGCTCCAGCGGCAGCCGGCGGCAGGTGCTGGGCACGATGCGCAGCTTGGCGTCGGGATAGGCCGTATGCCAGCCGGTGTATTTGGTGTTGTCGTAGAGCTGGTCGTCCAGATCCCAGCCGAACACCACGTCGCAGAACGCCAGCCCGCCACGCAGCGCGGCCAGGAATTTGTCGCGCCTGACGTACTTGCCCAGCATGACGCCGTCGACGTCCGACAGGCCGATCTTGATATGCGAGAGCGTGCTGGCCTGGACCAGCCGCTCCGCGTCTTCCACCGTTGCTACCCCTAGTGCATGCATGGCTCGTTCACCTTGTCGTGGCTGAAGCGTTGCGTTGACGTGCGGGGTCGCGAGGCGCGGTGTTTCAGGTCACGGCCGCCCCCAGCAGCCGCATCGCCTGGCGATGCAGTTGCGGCGTGGCGGCCGCGATCACGCGGCCCTGCGACGCGAGGCCTAACGGCTGCCCCGACCAATCGGTAATGACGCCGCCCGCGCCTTCGATCACGGGCATCAGCGCCAGATAGTCATACGGTTGCAGGCCGGCCTCGACCACCAGGTCGACGTGGCCGCTGGCCAGCAGGCCATAGCTGTAGCAATCGCCGCCGTAGCGGCGCATGCGCACCGAGCGCGCCAGCGCGTCGAACGCGCCCGCGTCGGCGCCTTCGAAGATGTCGGGCGAGGTGGCGTAGAGAATCGCCTGGTTCAGTTCGGTGCATTGACGGGTGCGGCAGGGTTCGCCGTTCAGGCGCGCGGGCGCGCCGGCGGCGCCGAGCCAGCGTTCGTCCGTCATGGGGATGTCGATCAGGCCCAGTACCGGACGGCCGCGATGCAGCAGGCCCAGCAGCGTGCCCCACAAGGGGTTGCCGGAAATGAAGGCGCGGGTGCCGTCGATGGGGTCGAGCGACCAGACCCATTCGGCCTCGGCGTGGCTGGCGCCGTATTCCTCGCCGAAGATGCCGTGGTCCGGATACTGGCGGGTGATGGCCGCGCGCAGCGCCGCCTCGACCTCGCGGTCGGCCCGGGTGACGGGACTTTCATCCGCCTTGGTTTCCACCGCGAGGGGGTGGCGAAACCACTGGCGCGACAGCGGCCGGACCTGATCCGCCAGCGTCTGGGCGAACGAGGAGAACGCGGCCAATTGCTGCGCGGTAAGCGGCGGCGAAGTTTGCATGACGAGCTCCGAGTCGTGGCGCGGCGCTGAAAGACCCATGCGATTCGGGTTTTTCCAGTCTAGACACGTTGCCACAAATTTGCAAATATACCTAAAAATGCAACCCGGGAAATGCAACGTTTCCCCATGCACGCCCGCCCCCGCCAGCAGGTCGCCGTCCGCAGAAAAGCAGCTCATCGCCGTTGCCGTGTATTCCTTTCCGGAGTTCCATCATGCAATGTAAGAAGAAGCTTGGTCTTGTGGTTGCAGTAATTTCCCTAGGTTTTGCCCAGGCCGTCCATGCCGGCGCCATTACGGTCTACACGGCGCTGGAGGAGGACGAGATTGCCGCCTACCTGAAGGCCGCCAACGCCGCGCTGCCGGACGTGAAGGTGAACGTGCTGCGCCTGTCCACGGGCGATCTGGGCGCGCGCCTGGTCGCCGAGGCCGGCAATCCGCAGCAGGACGTGATCTGGGGCTTCGCGCTCAGCAACATGCTGGATCCGCGCCTGCAGCAGTTGCTGGAACCGTATGCCGCCAAGGGCATCGAGACCCTGCCCGCGCAGTACAGGGCGGCCGACAACAAGTGGTTCGCCGCCACCGGCTATGTGGCCGCGTTCTGTGTCAACACCGACCGGCTCAAGTCGAAGAACCTGCCGTTGCCGACCTCATGGGAGGACCTGACCAAGCCGGTCTACAAGGGCGAGATCGTCATTCCCAGTCCGGCGGCATCCGGCACCGGTTATCTGCAGATCGTGGCGCTGCTGCAAGGCCTGGGAGCCGAGAAAGGCTGGGCCCTGCTCAAGGACCTGGACAAGAATGTGGCGCAATACACGCCGTCTGGTTCGCGCCCCTGCAAGATGGCGCGCGCCGGCGAGTATGCAATCGGGGTGTCGTTCGCGTTCCCGGCGATGCAGTCGATCGAGGAAGGCTTTCCCGTGAAGATGGTGATTCCGTCGAAATGGGTGGGCTATGAATTGGAGGCCTCGGGGCTGATGAAGACCGCCAGGAATCCCGCCGACGCCAAGCGTTTCCTCGACTGGACGCTGTCGGCGCAGGCCGGCGGCCTGTACAGCAAGTACAAGGAACTGGTGACGATTCCGGGCGCGGCGCCCAACAAGGCGGCCGAGGCCGCCGGATTGCCGAAGGACTTGACCACGGTGCTGTATCCGGTGGACTTCCCACGGTCGGCGGCGCAACGCGACGCCATCATCAAGACCTGGCAGGACACCATCAAACGCTGAAGGCGCGCGGCCGGCGCCGCCGGCCGTCACGCCGCCGCCTGGAGTGGCCATGTACCTGGAATTGCGCGGGATACGCAAGACCTTCGACGGCGCGGTGGCGCTGGAAGGCATCGACCTGTCCGTTGGCGAACACGAATTCGTCTGCCTGCTGGGCCCCAGCGGCTGCGGCAAGACGACCCTGCTGCGCATCATCGCCGGGCTGTTGCCTTTTGACAGCGGCACGCTCACGCTGGGCGGGCGCGACCTGTCGGCGTTGCCGGCGCGCAAGCGCGGCTTCGGCATCGTGTTCCAGTCGTATTCGCTGTTTCCCAACATGACCGTGGCCGGCAACGTCGGCTACGGTCTGCGCATCCGCGGGGAAAGCCGCGAACGCATCGAGACGCGCGTGCGCGAATTGCTGGCGCTGATCAAGCTGCCGGATTATGCACAGCGTTATCCCCACCAACTGTCGGGCGGCCAGCAGCAACGCGTTGCGCTGGCGCGGGCGTTGGCAGTGGACCCCGCGCTGATCCTGCTGGACGAGCCGCTGTCGGCGCTGGACGCGCGCGTGCGCACCGACATGCGTGCCGAGATCCATGACGTGCAACGCCGCCTGCAGATTCCCACCATCATGGTGACGCATGACCAGGAAGAAGCGCTGACGCTGGCCGACAAGATCGTCTGCATGAACGATGGGCGCGTGGAACAGGTGGGGTCGCCGTCCGACCTGTATCTGCGGCCGCGCACGCGCTTTGTCGCCAACTTCGTCGGCCTGAGCAACCTGCTGCCGACCGATTGGGTGCGCCAGGCCATGCCGGCGCTACTGGCTACGCGCCCGGAGGGCGCGAGCGAGCGCTTTGAGGCCTGCCTGCGGCCGGAAAGCCTGCGCGTCGCGGCCGATGAACGCGGGCCGGGCCGGGTGCGCGAAATGACCTTCATGGGCAATCTGACGCGGCTGCGGGTGGACTGGCAGGGCCGGGAATTGCTGGTCGAGCAACAGGGCGCGGCGGGCTTGGCGCAAGGCGCGCCGGTACGCCTGGACATGGCGCCCGGACAATGCGCGTGGGTTCGCGTATGAAAGCCCCCGCCACGCGTGCGCGCGCGGGAGCGCGGGCATGAACACCGTTCGTATCGACGCCGCCGCGTCGCCGCGCCTGAGCCGCGCGCCCGCGTCGCTGGACCGGGTATTGCTGTGGAGCTGCGTCGGCATTCCGCTGGCGGGCCTGGCGCTGTTCTTCTTGTATCCGCTGGCCACCGTCGGCTGGCGCAGCCTGGTGCAGAAGGACGGCGCCATCGGCCTGGGCAATTATGCCGAGGTGTTCGCCACGCGCGGCATCCTGACCGCCACCGCCAACAGTTTGACGATGAGCGCGGCCACCACGGCGGTGAGCCTGCTGCTGGGCTTTGCCATCGCCTTCGGGCTGGACCGCAGCCGCATGCGCGGCAAGGGCCTGGTCAAGCTGGCGCTGGTCCTGCCGCTGCTGGCGCCGTCGTTGGTGCAGGGACTGGGACTGATCTTCATCCTCGGCCGCAACGGCCTGGTGCACCGCTGGACGGGCTGGGAGTTCGACATCTACGGCTTCTGGGGGCTGCTGATCTCGAACGTGTTCTATGCCCTGCCCCAGGCGGTGCTGATCCTGCAGGCGGCGCTGCGCAATACGGATGCGCGCTACTACGACGCGGCCGAGGTGATGGGCGCGTCAGGGGCGCGGCAGTTCTTCGATATCACGCTGCCCAACTGCAAGTTCGGCCTGCTGAGCGCGGCGTTCGTGGTGTTCGTCATCACTATCACCGACTTCGGCAACGCCGCGGTGATCGGGGGCAATTACCGGGTGCTGGCAACGGAGATCTATAGCCAGGTATCGGGGCAGATGAATTTCGGCATGGGGTCTGTGGTGGGCATCCTGCTGCTGCTGCCGTCGCTGATCTCGGTGCAGATCGAGCGTGTGGCCTCGCAGCGCCAGTTCGGCGCCGCTTCGCCCAGCGGCTTGCGGGTGACGCCGCGGCCGGCGCGCGGCCGCGACATAGCGTTCACGGGTGGGGTGCTGCTGTTCGCCGCCACGATCGTGATCACCGTGGCAACGGTGGTGTTTGCCAGTTTCATGCGTCTATGGCCGTACCGCATGGAATGGACACTGAAGCACTACGACATCACTGTCAGCGGCGGCTATGCGCCGCTGTGGACCTCGCTGTATCTGTCGCTGGCGGCGGCGGCTGGCGGGGTGCTGTTGTTGTTCTTCCTGGCCTTCGGCGTATGCCGCATTCCGCGCGCGTGGGCCAAACTGGTCTATCTGGTGTCGGTGCTGCCGGTGGGCGTGCCGGGACTGGTGCTGGGGCTGTCGTATATCTTCGCCTTCAACTCGCCGTCGACGCCGCTGTATGCGCTGTATGGCAGCGCCGCGCTGATCGCGCTGTGCAACTTCTACCACTATCACACGCAGGGGTTCCTGACGATGATGACGGGTATGCGGGCCGTGCCGGCGGCGCTGGAGGAGGCGGTCAGTTGCCTGGGCGGCTGCACGCTGCATGTGCTGCGCGACGCGGTGTTGCCGCAGATCGGCGCGACGGTGCTGGGCGTGTTCTTCTTCCTGTTCATGCGCTCGATGGTGACGCTGTCGGCGGTGATCTTCCTGGTGACGCCGTCGATCAGCGTGGCGCCGGTTTCCGTACTGCGGCTGGACGAAGCCGGGTTCGTGTCGCAGGCCGCGGCCTATTCGACGCTTATCATGCTGGTGGTGGGCAGTTCATTGCTGGCGATGCGCGCGTTGATCGCAGTGCCGGCGCGCCGCCGCAAATAGATTAGGAAGCATCCGATATGTGGCAAGAAGAGCGGTATCAGAGAATCCGCGCCCTGCTGTCTTCGCTGCAGCAGGTATCGACCGACCGTATCGTCGGCGAACTGGGGGTATCACGGGAGACCGTCCGGCGCGATCTGCTGGAGCTGGAGGCGATGGGCGAACTGCGCCGCGTGCATGGCGGCGCGGTGCCGGTGCACAGCGAGCCACCGATCGCCGAGCGCGTGCACACCCGCGTCAAGTACAAGCGCGCCATCGCGCGCGCCGCCTCCGGCCTGGTGAGCAGCGGCCAGACGCTGTTCCTGGACGCCGGCAGCACCACCAGCATGCTGGCCGACGAACTGGCCAAGCTGAGCGGGCTGACCCTCATCACCAATTCGTTCGATGTGGCGCTGAAGGTCGGCGCCGCCGGCAGCGGCGCGAACGAACTCATCATGTTGGGCGGCTCGGTCGGCGGCCCGGTCTGCGCCACCGCGGGCGACATCACCATCGCCGAGATCCACCGCTACCGCGCCGACGTGGCGTTGTTGTCGCCGGTGGGCGTGGACGCCGAATGCGGCGCCACCAGCTACGACCTGCGCGAGGCCGAAGTGGCGCGCGCGATGGCGGCCAACGCCAAGCAGCGCATCCTGCTGGCCGACTTCAGCAAGATCGGCCTGTGCAGCCGGGTGTCGTACTGCGAGGTGAACCGCATCGACTACCTCGTCACCAACACCAATGCGCAGAAGCAGCCGGCCTTCGCGGCCTTGAAGGCCGCGGTAGGCAAGATGCTGGTGGTGTAGCGCCGCCTCAATCGACCGAGACGCCGGCGACCTTCACCATGTCGGCCCAGTACGCAGTGTCCTGCCGCAGGCGCTTGCCGAATGCATCCGGCGCGCTGCCGACAGGCTGACTGCCACCGGCCTGGATCTTGGCGATCACGGTGGGCGACTTCATGGCCTGCGCCACCGCCTGCGCCAGGTAGGCGACGCGCTCGGGCGGCGTGCCGGCCGGGGCGAACAGGCCGTACCAATCGTCGGCGGTGATGCCGTCCATGCCGGATTGGCCGAGCGTGGGCGCGCCCTTGAAGATGCCGATGCCATTCTCGTGGCTGAGCGCCAGGATGCGCAGCTTGCCGGCGGCCACCATCGGTTCGGCCGAGGCCGGCGAGGTGATCAGCATGTCGACGGTGCCGCCCATGAGATCGGTAATGGCGGGCGCGGCGCCGCGATATGGCACGTGCACCAGCTTGACGTTGGCCTTCTGTGACAACAGCGCCCCCATCAGGTGGCTCATGGTGCCGTTGCCGGGCGTGGCGTAGGTGATGACGCCCGGTTGCTTGCGCGCGGCGTCCAGGTAGTCGCCCAGCGACTTATAGGCGCTTTCGCTGCGCGCCACCAACACCAGCGGCGCCGAGGTGATCTGCGAGATCGGCACGAAGTCCTTGAGCGGATCGAAGCCGACGTTCTTGTACAGGCGCGGGTTGACGGCCATCACGCTGGTCTGCGACATCACCAGCGTGTAGCCATCGGGCTTGGCGCGCGAGACCTGCGCGGTGCCGACGTTACCGCCGGCGCCGGAGCGGTTTTCCACCACCACGCTCTGGCCGGTGATGGCGCCGAGCTCCTGCGCGATCAGCCGCGCCACGCCATCGTTGCCGCCCCCGGGCGGGAACGGCGAGACCACGGTGATGGCCTGCTTGGGATAATCGGCCAGCGGCGCGGGCGTCTGGGCATGCGCGTTCAGGCCCCACGCCAGGCAGGCCAGGGCGGCGGCGGTCTTGCAGGCATGCTGCACGGTGCGATTGTTCATCGGTATTTCCCCTTGTGTTTGGCGGCCGGATGCTCGGCCGTCCATTGCATTGCGGTTCGCCATGAACCGTCCGCGCCCCGCCGGCGAAGCGCCGGGGCGTGCTGATCGGATGAAGCGTTTGTTGCCGTCGCCGAGGCGCCGGTGCGGCGTGGTCTATCTCGCCGGGAAGCGGTAGGCGGCGCGCTCGCGCGCGTCGATCTGCTTGACCAGGTTGGTCTCCCAGGCCAGGTACTGGCGCGCCGCGGCCTTGTTGCCGTCGTGGCGGTCGTGCACGAAAAACAGGTAATCGATGCAGTCGCGGTCGGCGGGCTCGGCGGGCGTGGACGCCAACGCGATGCCCGCGGCCGACCAACCCGCCGGTGTGCCCAGGTTGACCGCCACGTCCTGCACGCCCAGCGCGCGCAGATCCGCCGCGGCCCAGGCGGCCACCGCGCGCTCCTCGGCCAGCAGCACCAGCGGACGCGCCGGATCCAGCGCCAGGTCAGCAAAGCGCGGGCGGATCGCCCACCGCGCCCCCGCGATGTGTTGTGCGCGATAGCGCATGCTGGGGCGGATGTCGATCAGTTGCGCGCCGCGCGCCTGCGCCGCGGCCAGCGCCTTATCGTCCAGCACGGTCACGGGCGGCTCGGGCGTCGATGCGACGGGCGCAGGCAGGTCGGCGGCCACGCCTTGACGCAGCACGCTCGCGTCCCAGCCCATCTGGCGCAGCCAGCTGGCCACCACCGGCGCGCGCACGCCTTCGCCATCGAACACCACGATGCGGGCGCCGCGCACCGCCAGGTATTGGTCGGTGGCCTGAATCAGTTGGCCGCCGGGCGCGTGCTGCGCGCCCGGCAAAGAGCCCCGCGCGTATTCTTCGGCGCTGCGCACGTCGCACAAGAAGGTGGTGCGGGCCGTGTCGGCCAGCCAGGCTTGCACCTGCGCCGCGTCCACCATCGGCACCCCGTGGCGTTCGGCCAGGTTGGCCGAGCGCTGGATCAGCGCGGGCAGGTCCTGCGGCGCGATGGTGTCGTCATAGCGGCGGCTGGCGCCATGATCGAGCGGGAAGTCCGCCAGGTACCAGCCCTGGGTGCCATTCTCCAGCGCGTAGACCGGGTTGGGCACGCCCAGGTTGATCAGGGTCTGCGCGCCGATGATGCTGCGGGTACGGCCGGCGCAATTGACCACGATGGTGGTGTCCGGATTGCGCGCCAGGGTGTGGGCGCGCAGCGCCAGTTCGCCGTTGGGGCAGCAGATGCCGCCAGGGATGCTCATCTTCTGGTATTCGGCGAATGGGCGGCCATCGAGCACGATCAGGTCGTCGCCGCGGCGCTGGCGCTCGGCCAGCTCGACCGCGCCGATACGCGGTGTGTGGAACACCTCTTCGGCCAGTTCGCCGAAGGTCTTGCTGGGCACGTTGACGCCGGCGAACGCGGCATAACCATCCTGGCGCCATTGCGCGATGCCGCCGGCCAGGCGATGGACGCGGGTATAGCCCAAGGCCCGCAGGGCCGAGGCGGCACGCGTGGCGACGTTATCGGCGCCGCCCTCGTCGTAAACCACCACCCGCACATCGCGGCGCGGCGCCAGCCGCGCGATATCGGCCTCCAGGCGGCTGAAGGGCACCGGCGCCGCGTAGAACAGGTGCGACTCGCCGTATTGGCCATGCTCGCGCACATCCAGCAAGGCGATCTCGCCGCCGTCGTGCAGCCAGTCCTTGAGCGTATGCGGGTCGATATCGGCCGGGGTCGGAGAGGAAAGGGAATGCATCATCAAATCCGCAGGGAATCGGGAGTAGGGGAATGCGGCGCGCGGGCGCCGGCGGGCAGTGTGGCGAAGGCCTGTTCGAGGTCGGCGATCAGGTCGTCCGGATCCTCCAGACCGATATGCAGGCGCAGCATTGCGCCGTGCGGCCGGCTGGCGGGCAGCGAACGCGCATTGGCCAGTTGCACCGGCACCACCAGGCTTTCGAAGCCGCCCCAGGACGCGCCGATGCCGAACAGCCGCAGGCCGTCGATGGCGCGTTCCATGTCGGCATCGCTGATGCCAGCCGCGAATTCGAGCGTCAGCAGGCCATTGGTGCCGGCGCATTCGCGCCGCCAGACCGCATGCGCGGCGTCGCCCGGCAAGGCCGGGCACAGCACGCGCGCCACCTCTGCCCTGCCCTGCAGCCACTCGGCCACGCGCAGGGCGCCGCGCGCGTGCTGCGCCAGGCGCAGTGGCAGCGAACGCATACCGCGCAACACCAGGTAGGCATCGTCGGCACCGACCGTCTGGCCGAAATCGATGCTGGCCCGTTCCAGCGCGCGCCAGGCGCGCGCATTGGTCACGACCGCGCCCATCATCACGTCGGCGTGTCCGCCCAGGTATTTGGTGGCGGCCAGGATCGAGATGTCGGCGCCCAGCGCCAGCGGCTGGCACAGCAAGCCCGAGGCCCAAGTGTTATCCACAGCCATCCAGCAGTCGTGCTGGCGCGCAAGCTCGGCCAATTGCCGCAAACCGGGCATTTCATACGTCAGCGAACCCGGCGACTCGGCATAGATCATGCGGGTATTGGGCCGCAGCAACTGCGCCACGCCGGTGCCATCCGGGGGATAGAAGGAGACCTCGATGCCCAGCCGCGCCAGGTGACCGGCGCAGAATCGACGCACCGGCTCGTAGACCGCGTCGGTCACCAGCACGTGGTCGCCGCTGCGCAGATAGGCCAGCAGCACCACGGCGATGGCGGCCTGCCCGGTGGGATACAACTGGGCGCGATGGCCCTGCTCCAGCTCGACCAGTGCGTCTTCCAACGCGTGGGTGCTGTCGGTGCCGCGCGCGCCATAAGAGGGCAGGCGTTCCTGTTCGCGGCGGGCACGCGTGTCGCGCCAGGAGGCGACGCTGTCGAACACATAGGTGCTGGCGCGCGTAACCGGGGTGTTGACCCAGCCGGCGTGGGGACGCCCGGCGCGCAGCAGGCGCGTGGCGGGCCGCAAGGGCTTGTTCATGGCGATCAGCGGCGCGTCTGCACGCCGATCGGCATGACTTTGCAGGTGCCGGCGGCCAGGTCGAAGGCCAGCCGCTCGGTCAGCGTTTCGAGCGCGCGGCCATACATGTGCAGGTGACGGATGACGCTGTCGCCCTGGATCTCGACCGCATGGATGTCCTCGGGCATCAGCGCGATGCCGGCGCCCGGTCCCACCACCACGGTGCCGGTCTGCTTCAAGTGCCCCACCCCCGCCACCGAACCGTCGTCGGTGCGATCGTAGACGTAGTTGTATTCGACCCCCTCGACGGCGGCGATACAGGCCCAGGTGGTGTGGTTGTGCGGCACGATCTGCTTGCCGGGACGCATCACGTTCAGGTAAAGCGCGTAGCTCTTGTCCGCGTCTTCGCTGATCAGGTAGCGCGCCTGGCGCTCTCCGTCTTCGGGGGCCGGATAACGGTCCTGGCCCCACCAGTCGGTATGACCGGCCAGGCCGATCAACTCGTCCAGGACAAGCTTCAGGCTGTCACGGCTCAGCCCCTTATTTCCTAAAGTATTTTTAATATTTCCAACGGCGCTGTCGATACCGTGCTGCTGTGGATGCGTGGTGCTCACAATGAATTTCCCTCTTGTTTCATGCGTTATTGCAGTCACTGTATCGCCGCATGCGAGCGCCAACAATTTAAATTGCCTTAATATTCCATAAGCATCCCTAATACTTTTCAACCCTGTTTCCCCCCGCCATGCGCAATCTCGACCTGGATCTGCTGCGTACCCTGACGGCGATCGCGCGCTACGAAACCTTCTCCGAGGCCGCCAACCGGCTGCACAAGACACAGTCGGCCGTGACGCAGCAGATGCAGCGGCTGGAGGCGACCCTGGGCCTGCCCTTGTTTGAAAAGCAGGGCCGCAACAAGACCTTGTCCACGCATGGCAGGCGGTTGGTGGAATACGCGCGCCACATGCTGGCCATCAACGACGAAGCGCTGCGCGCGCTGCAGGACGGGCCGCTGGAAGGCGACCTGCGGCTGGGCGCGCCGCTGGATGTGGCGGACACCATCCTGCCGACGCTGCTGACCCATATCGCGCGCTCGGCGCCGCGCGTGAAACTGGAGATCCGCACCGACCGCAGCCCCTTCCTGATGGACGCGCTGCGCGCCGGCGAGCTGGATCTGACGATATCGACGCGCTTCGACCAGGATTTCGAAGGCGTGGCCCTGCGCACCTCGCCGACAGTGTGGCTGGCATCGGCCGACTATGTGCACGATATGAATGCGCCGGTGCCGCTGGTGCTGGCCGATGAGCCCAGCATCTTCCGCCGCCTGGCGTTGACGGCCCTGGAACAGGCCCAGGTACGCTGGCACACCAACTACGTGGCGCCCAATCTGGTCGGCATCAAGGCCGCGCTGCGGGCGGGCCTGGGCGTGACGGCGCGCAGCGTGGAATTGCTGGCGCCGGAAATGCGGGTACTGGGGGAAAAGGAAGGCCTGCCGCCCTTGCCGGACGTGACGTACTTCCTGTGGATAAGGCGTGACCTCATCAATCCGCTGACGCGGCAGGTCTACGACATGCTGCGAACCAACCTGGGACTGGCGCCTGGCGCGCAAGCGCCGTCCAATCCCTAAGGCCGGCGCGGGCATTCAAGGGTTGCCCCCCGAATGCCGCGCGGCATCTCAGTAGCGGTCGAAGCAGCGCTGCAACGCCGCGGCCTCGCGGGTGACACACAGCGCCAGCATCAAGAGAATGCGCGCCTTCTGCGGATTCAGGTCGC
Organism: Achromobacter sp.; assembly: GCF_050285565.1. Lineage (GTDB taxonomy): Bacteria > Pseudomonadota > Gammaproteobacteria > Burkholderiales > Burkholderiaceae_B > Achromobacter. The sequence continues at coordinate 66,630 of NZ_JBLZXG010000015.1, read as the reverse complement.
CGGCAGCGATAAAACCGAGCGCCGCGTCGTCCAGTTCGACATCCCGCGCCACGAAGCCGCTGCCGGTGCGGCTGGAACGCACAACCGCGATGCCGTCGGCCGCTGCCCGGGTCAGGCCGTCGATGGCCAGGTCGGTGGCATTGCCATCGCCCACGCCCGCCAGCACGATGCCAGCGGCCTGACGCGCGATGAAATCGATGACGTCGGCCTGCAGATCCGCATGCGCGTAAACGATGTCCACGCGCGGCCAGCCGGCCTTTTCCAACAATGCGAGTGAAAACTCGCTTTGCGTGGTATGCGTGGTGGTGTTGCGCGAATAAAAGCACGGCATGCCGCCATGCATGACACCAGCGCGCCCGCGATTGGGCGAAGCGAAGGCGTTGATGCCGGCGCTGGCGGTCTTCTGGATTTCGCGGGCGTAATGCACGTCTTCGTTCATAACGACCAGCGGCCCACGGCCGCGCGCGTCGGGATGGCGTGCCAACGCCACCGCGTTGTACAGATTGGCGGGCCCCTCGGCCCCCAGCGCGGTGGCCGGGCGCATCGCGCCCACCAGCACCAGCGGCTTGTCGTGGCGGATCACCAGGCTGAGGAAGTAAGCGGTTTCCTCAAGCGTGTCGGTGCCGTGCGTGATGACGATGCCGGCAACGGATGCGTCCGCGCACAAGGCCTCGACCCGCTGCGCCAGCGCGCGCCACACGTCGTGCGTCATGTTCTGGCTGCCGACGTTGGCCACCTGTTCGGCGCGGATCTCGGCCAGGCCCGCCAACTGCGGCACCGCGGCCAGCAGGTCGCCCACCGAAAACGACCCGGCCTTGTAGCCGGCGGAGGTGGCGTCGGTCTGCGCGCCGGCGATGGTGCCGCCGGTGGCCAGCACCGCGATGATGGGCAGTGCCTGCTCAGGCATCGACCACTCCGGACAGCCCCTGGCGCTCTAGCAGCGAATTCAGGTGTTCCCAGCCATGGAAGTCGATGACGATCTGGCCTTTTTCCTTGGCGCCGACTTTCAGCGCCACGCGCGTGCCAAGGTGATCGGACAGCGCTTCTTCCAGGCGCGTCAGGTCGCGCGAGACGCCGTTGGCTTTCTTCTTGGGCGAAGCCGCGCTCTCGGCTTCCTTGGCGGTCTTGGCGACCAGCTTTTCCGCTTCCCGCACCGACAGGCGGCGCGCGATGATCTGGTTGGCCAGCTGGATCTGCGTGGCGGCATCCACCGCCAGCAACGCGCGCGCATGGCCCATGTCGACATCGCCGGCCAGCAGCATGGTCTGCACCGCCGAAGCCAGGTTCAGCAGGCGCAGCAGATTGCTGGTGGCCGAGCGCGACCGGCCGATGGCCTGCGCGGCCTGTTCGTGGGTCAGGCCGAACTCGTCGAGCAGGCGGCGCACGCCGTGCGCCTCTTCGAGCGGGTTCAGGTCTTCGCGCTGGATGTTCTCGATCAGCGCCATGACCGCCGCGTTCTCGTCGGCGACGTCGCGCACCAGCACCGGCACTTCCTTCAGGCCGGCCAGCTGCGCGGCGCGGAAACGGCGTTCGCCGGCGATGATCTCGTAATGGCCGGGCGCGTCGCCCAGCGCACGCACCAGAATGGGTTGCATGATGCCTTGAGTGCGAATCGACTCGGCCAGCTCGCCCAACGCGCCCTCGTCCATGCGGGTGCGCGGCTGGTACTTGCCAGCGCGCATCTTCGACACCGGCAAGGTGGACGGCAGACCCTCGGGCTTGGCCGGAGCCTTGCCAATATTGTCGATGGCGGGCGCGTCGGCGCCCAGCAAGGCGTCAAGTCCGCGACCCAATCCCTTGGGTTTCTTGGTGGCCATAGTTAAATCCTCTTTCCTTCTGTTTTTGGTATCCCGAGCAGGCTCAGGCGGCCGCCTGCTCGGCGGGCAGGCGGTACCAATACGCGTAACAGTCTTTGAAACCGTAGCGGCCATACAAAGCGCGCGCGGCGGTGTTTTGCGGTTCGACCTGCAGGTAGGCCGTGGTGGCGCCGTCTTCGACGCACCACGCCAGCAGATGGTCGACCAGCCTCGCGGCGTAGCCCTTGCGCCGCCGGGCGGGGTCCGTCACCACATCGAACAGGCCCGCCAGATCACCGTCGCGCACGGCCATGCCGCCGGCCACGCACGCGCCGGCGGCGTCGAATGCCAGCACCGGCAGGATATCCACAGCCAGGCCTTCCAGGCGCGCCTGGTGCTCGGCGATGTGCTCGGGCCGGGAGTCGCGCATGCGTCCGATCGCCGTCGCAAAGCGCGCCGGGTCCACCGTCCTGAAAAGCAGATCGCCCCGGGCGGCCAGCCTGGGAGCGAGCGGCATGCTCATGACCCGGGTCTCTTCGGTAAGGAGGTAGCCCCGGGCAGCCAGTTCGGCATCCAGGGCGAAATCGGGGCCGATGGAGGTCAGGCGCAGCACCATGGGCAAGCCATGGCGCGCGTACAACGTTGAACAATACGCCAGCCGCTCATCGAGCGGACGTGTGGATAACCCCAGCACATTGATGCTACGTACCCGTTTGGCGGCCGACGGCGCGAAACGCACCAGCCAGCCGTCGTAAAGCACCTGCGCGCGCACTGCCGTGGCGTTGAGCGCGGCCTCTTCCAGGCGCACGCGCAGCGCGTCCCGCACCTCGGCGGGCGGGGTGCGGGCGGAATCCGGGCAGAGGCGCAGGACGGCGGACATGCGGGCGGCTTATTTGTTGAGTTCGCGCACGCGCTCGATCATTTCGGCGCCGAACGAGATATAGGCCTGGGCGCCGCGCGAGGCGCGGTCGTAGACCACGCCGGGCATGCCGTAGCTGGGCGCTTCGGCCAGGCGCACGTTGCGCGGCACGACAGTCTTGAAGACCTTGTCGCCGAAGTGCGATTCGAGCTGCGCCGACACCTGCTGCTGCAGCGTCATGCGCGGATCGAACATCACGCGCAGCAGACCGATGACACGCAGGTCGTCGTTGATATTGCGGTGCACGCGCTTGATGGTGTTGACCAGGTCGGACAGCCCTTCGAGCGCGAAGTACTCGCATTGCATCGGAATGATGACGCCGTGCGCGGCAGCCAGGCCGTTCAGCGTCAGCAACGACAGCGTGGGCGGGCAATCGATCAGCACGAAGTCATACTGCGTGGCGACGGTGTCGATGGCGGCCTTGAGCTGGCGCTCGCGCTCGTCCATCTGCACCAGGTCGATCTCGGCGCCGGACAATTCGCGGTTGGCGGGCAATACGTCGTAGCCGCCCGATTCGGAACGCACGCGGGCCTGCTCGATGGTGGCTTCGCCGATCAGCACCTGGTACAGGTTCGACTCGAGCGAATTCTTGTCGATGCCGCTGCCCATGGTCGCGTTGCCCTGCGGATCCAGGTCCACCAGCAGCACGCGTTGCTTGTGCGTGGCCAGCCCGGCCGCCAGGTTGATGGCGGTGGTCGTCTTGCCGACACCGCCCTTCTGGTTGGCGATGCAGAAAACGCGGGCGGTCGAGCTGGGGGGTAAGTTCTTCATAGGGTTCCTTGACTGCGGCGCATCCAGATCAGGCAGCGTTCCGCTTGCAGCTCCGGCACCTGGAGCGGCTGTATGTGGTCGACCTGCCATTCCCCACGCGCGTGCAGCGCCTGGATCTCATCATCCGGAACCTTGCCCTTCATGGCGACGAGGGTACCATCGTTGCCCACATGTCTGCCTGCGAGCATCGCAAAATCCTCCAAGGAGGCGAAGGCGCGCGACGTCACAATGTTGCAACCGGCCGGTTCCAGCGTCTCGATGCGCGCGTGGCGCGCCTGCAGGTTGGGCAGCGCCAGCGCGCCGCTCATCTGCCGCACGAATGCGGTTTTCTTTTCAACGGCGTCGATGCACGTCACCGACCACTCGGGCCGCATGACGGCCAGGACGACGCCCGGCAGGCCGCCGCCGGAGCCGACGTCGTAGAGCTTCGCCGGCGTGCCCGGCGCGCCCAGCGCTGCGCTGAACGGGCCCACGGCGGCAAGGCTGTCGAACAGATGCTGCACCAGCATCTGTTGCGGATCGCGGATGGCGGTCAGGTTGTAGGTGCGGTTCCAGCGCTGCATCTGCGCCAGGTAGTCGAGCAGCTTGGCAGCCGCGGCGGCATCGGCGCGCAGTCCAAGCTGCTCGAAAGCATGGGAGAGGCGGCCGGCCATGTCCGCGCCGGCCGGGGTAGGCTGGGCGCTCATGCGGCTTGCTTGCGCGAGCCGTAATGCAGGCGCTTCAGGTGGATGAGCAACAGCGAGATCGCCGCCGGCGTCACGCCGGAGATGCGACCGGCCTGACCGATGGTTTCGGGGCGATGCGTCTTGAGCTTCTGCCGCACTTCGAACGACAGGCTGGTGACGGCATCGTAGTCGACGTCCGCGGGAATCGGCTGCTGTTCGTGTGCAATCTGCTTCTGGACTTCGTCCTGCTGGCGGGCAATGTAGCCGGCGTACTTCACCTGGATCTCGACCTGTTCGGCCAGCACCTCGTCGCCAGCCACGCCCGGGCCCGCCAGCAGCGTGCCGTCGGTGTTGCGGGCGGCCATCAAGGCTTCGTAGGAGACGTTGGGCCGCTTCAACAGGTCTGCAAGTGAGTACTCACGCTCAATAGCCTTGCCCAGCAGCGGTTCAGCAACTTCCTGCGGCAGCACGCGTGGATTGACCCAAGAGGACTTCAGGCGTTCGACCTCGGCGGCGACGGCGTCGCGCTTGCGGTGGAATGCGTCCCAACGGGCGTCGTCGACGATGCCGAGCCGGCGACCGATTTCGGTCAAGCGCAGGTCGGCGTTGTCTTCGCGCAGGCTCAGGCGGTATTCGGCGCGCGAGGTGAACATGCGGTACGGTTCGGTCACGCCGCGCGTAACCAGGTCGTCCACCAGCACGCCCAAGTACGCTTCATCGCGCCGCGGCGTCCATTGCTCGCGGTCCAGCGCCGACAGGGCGGCGTTGACCCCGGCGAGCAAACCTTGGGCGGCGGCTTCTTCATAGCCGGTGGTACCGTTGATCTGGCCGGCGAAGTACAGGCCAGCGATGGCCTTGGTTTCGAGCGTGCTCTTCAATCCACGTGGATCGAAGTAGTCGTATTCGATGGCGTAGCCGGGGCGCAGGATATGCGCGTTCTCCAGACCGGGCAAGGAATGGATCAGTGCCAACTGCACGTCGAACGGCAGGCTGGTGGAAACGCCGTTGGGATAGACCTCGTGCGTATCCAGTCCTTCGGGTTCCAGGAAGACCTGGTGCGATTCCTTGTCGGCAAAGCGGTGGATCTTGTCTTCAATCGACGGGCAGTAACGCGGGCCAACACCCTCGATGACGCCACTGTACATGGGCGAACGATCGAGGCCGCCACGAATGATGTCATGGGTGCGTGCGTTGGTGTGCGTGATCCAGCACGGCAACTGCCGCGGGTGCATGGCCACGTTGCCCATGTACGAGAACACGGGAATCGGATCCAGGTCGCCCGGCTGCTCTTCCAGGATGCTGTAGTTGATGCTGCGACCGTCGATGCGGGGCGGCGTGCCGGTCTTCAGACGGCCCTGCGGCAGCTTCAATTCTTTCAAGCGCTGGCCCAGGGAGATCGCGGGCGGATCGCCGGCGCGGCCACCCGAATAGTTCTGCAGCCCCACGTGGATCAGGCCGTTCAGGAACGTACCGGCCGTCAGCACCACCGTCTTTGCCCGGAATTTCAGTCCCACCTGGGTTACGGCGCCGACCACGCGGTCGCCCTCGACCATCAGGTCTTCCACCGCTTGCTGGAACAGCCACAGGTTCGGCTGGTTCTCCAGCCGGCCGCGGATGGCCTTGCGGTACAGCACGCGATCAGCCTGAGCGCGGGTCGCGCGCACGGCCGGCCCCTTCGAACCGTTCAGGATACGGAATTGAATCCCTGCTTCGTCCGTCGCCAGTGCCATGGCACCGCCAAGTGCATCGACTTCTTTGACAAGGTGGCCCTTGCCGATCCCACCAATCGAGGGATTACAAGACATTTGGCCTAGGGTCTCGATGTTATGGGTCAGCAACAGCGTCTGGGCACCGGTGCGCGCTGCCGCCAGCGCCGCTTCGGTACCGGCGTGACCGCCACCGACGACGATGACATCGAATTCGCGGGGATAATCCATGATGGGGAGATAAGAGAGCGTTCGGTGCTCATTATAGAGGCAGGGGGGGCAATGTTTCACGTGAAACATGGCGCGATGGCATAACGGGCCATCAATGTGGCGTGGCTAGTGCAAATTGGCAACGAGACCACCTCCAGACACTGTTTGAATATGCCGGCACCTGCCGCTGTTCCTCCGTTGTTCCACGTGAAACATGGGCCATCCTTGGGGCCATGCTGTCCAATACCGTTCATCATCCGGAGGAAAGAAATCAGACAAGCGCCCGGCGATGCCCAGGCCGCAGCACAAAGACGATGTTTCACGTGAAACACCCTACCCTTGAACGCCGGCCGTGAGGGCGACAGAAGCGTGACCCCCGCTTGTTCAAGCATCCGTTCAGCCTCGTGGAAAGGGTGAGTGTTTCACGTGGAACATTCTGGGCAAGGATCGACGAGCTTGACGCAGCCGCAATACCCAACGCCTCCCTTTTCCAACCAAGTCCCGAACAGAATTCGCGCAATCTAGCCTGTGTACGGAAGGTGTCCGCCCGCCGCCAGGTCTTTCGTTCGCCCCCCCTCGCGCGCGGCATGCAACAACCCCACAAACTCCGGTGAAACGGACGCGACGCACGATGTGGCTCAGCGTTGATGAACAGATGTGCCGCGCGCCTTTTGCTAACTTATGTCCGCACTCGCGTTGATGTTCCACGTGAAACATTGAAACCACGCGGACAAGCACTCTAGAACACGGAGCTACCCGGAGAACAAGGCGACTCATTGCTCCTGGCACCATCGAAAATTCGATCCTTAGGTGCAGCGTATTTCTGTTGAAGATGTTCCACGTGAAACCACTCCGTCGCAAAAAAAAAGCGATTTCCGGCCCTATACCCTACCCTGCCCTCGAAATGTGGAAATTTTTTTTTGAGCTCCACGTGAAACAGGGAACCGGGCAGCGACGTGTAAAGGATGACCAGCTAGCCGGCGCCTAGCCAACTGGCTCAATCGAACTTCGTGAATATCACCGGTCATTCCCTTGAAACATTGCCGCTCTAAACAAAACTTGTCGCACTTCGGAGGCGTCGATACCTCAACGGCGGAACAGCCTGCCAAAATGCATGGACAACGCCACGCACCGTCATAAGTGACAAATTCCGCACCGGCACTTCGAACACAGACGCCATGCCAATCACGGACTCCAATGCGTGGTTGGAAACGCATGCATCGGCCAGACTCAACGGATCGAAGACATTCATCCACCAGCCATTCGCCCGCGACTTATCAACATCGACGTCCACACCCCAAAAGGGGAGGTTTCACGTGGAACAACTCTGGGGATAACTCGACGACTCGCCAGTCCGAACCCACCAAAAGATGGAGAACCGGCGAACAACCTATCTCGGCACCAAATACCCAGAATCGGGAAAACCCACAAAACCGCAATCCTGTACGGCGAAAACCGTCCTGGCACTTGATAGGCCTCGCACTTTCCACCAACGCCCCGCCCAGATCCGCGGCCCAGGGCCGCAACGCATGGCAGTGGAAAAAAGTGTGGATAAGCGTGGACTATGACGACGATAAAGATCGCCGCGGGTTTCACAAACCTCGGCTATCGATATGCGAGGCCTGTGCCGACCATGCCGATGCCGGCATACTCCCGCGGGAACTTCGACAGCGGCCATCAGTCCAAACGCGCCCGAATCAGGTCCGCTGTCTTATCCACATGCTTGTTCACGCATCGGGTCGGGGTGGGCGCCGCAGTGGACAAGTCGAGCGCAAGACGCCGGCTCAAACAGCCATCTTGCTCCTCGCTCCCGCGTTGCGCCATCATCCGTTCGGTTGAGCCATACGCACGGACGATACGGCGAAAATAACAGGCTGTGGAAAAGTCGCTGCCCCGATCAAAGCCATCGCCGCAAGACTATCCCCATTTCTATCCACAGGCTGAGCACCCGCCTTTCGGCTATCCCGGGTGTCATTCTGTGCATAACCGGGATGGGGATATCTTTGTGAACAACCCTGCCAGAAAAGGCCCTTGTATTCGCCTTGTCGCGATCAGTCGAGCCCTCCGCAAGCCCCCTGAAGCCGGCAAGCGGCTCTCAAAAAAACGCGTAAACGCCTGGTTTTGCAGGGGAAAAGCACTGTTTCGCGGGAAACAGCCTGGAGAACACGGCCGCGCACAACAACACGTAATGTCTTCAGGACAACCCGCCCGATTCGCCACAAAAATGTGCAAAACCGCCCGGCGGAAATCGCTGTTGCTTCATTACTGCGCAGCAAATGGCATATGCTCGAAAATAATTATCCACAAACTTATCCAAGGGTGAAGCACATGTTAGTGAACACTAACACTCATTAGTGCAGGCAGATCCAAAGGCGCCGCGCAAATGAAACAACGCCCCAGACCGTGAGGTTCTGGGGCGTTGTAGCCAGGCCTGGCCTGGCGCACGGGAAATTGGGATTTCCCGATTTAGAGCGGGCGAATTTCGGCCGCTTGAGGTCCTTTCGGACCATCCTTGACTTCGAATTCGACTTCCTGGCCTTCGTTCAGGCTGCGATAGCCGCGGCCCTGGATGGCGGAAAAGTGTGCGAAAACATCGGTACCGCCGGCGTCCGGCGTGATGAAACCGTAACCCTTGTCAGCGTTGAACCACTTAACTTTGCCCTTCTGAGCCATTTTCCTAGCGTCCTGTAATTAACGAAATGCAATGAATCAAGGACGCCGTGAGAACTGAACGACCGGTAGCGATACCTGCGTTGCTGCTGCGTTCCGGCATGCCGCAAAAACGGCAGAACAAGCCCGCGCGCTGCTTGAATCAACTGCGGAAACCAGCATACTCACCCCACATTACAGCGTCATATAGTTGTTTTCCCCAATGTCGTATTTTTCTGACTGGAAACCCAATACCGCTACGCGGAATTTGCCTGCCGCCGCGCCAACCACGCATACATCGGGCCGGTGACAAGCACGACAAACACCATGCGCGTAACGTGGAACGCGGTGACCACGGGCACGCCCAATTGCAGCACCTTGGCCGTGATCGCCATCTCGGCAATGCCGCCTGGCGTGGTACCCAGAATCAGCGTGGGTATCGGCGCCGCCGACCATAACGACAACAACGCGCCCAAGCCAAACGCCAATGCCAACGCCACCACCGTGAAAGCCGCCACAACGGCGATGAAACGCGGCGCCGCGCGAAAGAAATCCGGCCGGTACCGATCGCCCAATGACCAGCCAATCAGCAACTGGCCCACCTTCGGCACGTAGTCCGGCAACGCCGACAACTCGATGCCGCAAGCGGTCAGCGTCATCGCCACCAGCATCGGGCCCAATACCCAGGGATTGGGCCAGCGCAACTTCATGAACAACAGGCCACCGGCACAGGTCAGCGCGACCAGTTCGGCCAGGCCCGCCGCATGCACTGTCCGTGGCCCCGGCACGGTCGGATCCAGACCCGCCACTCCCCACCACTGAAAGATGAACGGCACGGTCACCACCACCAGCAGCACCCGCACGCTGTGCGCCGTGGCCACGCGGTCGATGCGCGCGCCGTGGCGCTCGGCCAGGCTTGCCATTTCACTGGCGCCACCGATTGCCGAAGCGAACCACGCGGTCTTGAAATCGGCATCGGTGTAGCGTCGCAGCAGCGCCGTACCGATGAACGCCAGCCCCAACGCGAACACCATGCCCACGGCGATGGGGCCGGCATTGGCGCCGATATGCCCGATTACCTGCGGCGTGAAATACAGCCCCAGCGAGGTGCCGATGACCCACTGGCCGGCATTGCGCGCGGGCCGCGGGCAGACCGTGCCACCGCCGGCAATGCGCACCGCCGCCGTCAGCAGCAGCGCGCCCAGCATCCATGGCAGCGGCAGATGCGCCCACACGGCCAGCAAAGCGCCGGCCAAGGCGATCGCCAAGCCGCCAGCGATCCTCCACAACACGTTCTGAACCACGATATCGCCTACGCCATAAGCTCATGAGAATCCTGAATTATGAGTTAGTGGGATACTTACGAAAACTCTCGCGCACACCCAGCGTTCCTTTTCGCGTCCATCATGATCCGATCCAAACTTCCCGACGTCGGCACCACCATATTCACCGTCATGAGCCGCCTGGCCATCGAGCACAAGGCCATCAACCTGGGCCAGGGCTTTCCGGACTTCGATCCCGATCCCGCGCTGTGCGCGCTGGTCACCAAGGCCATGGCCGACGGCCATAACCAGTACCCCTACATGCCTGGCGTGGCGCCGCTGCGCGAGGCCATCGCCGCCAAGACACAAGCGCTGTACGGCCGTGCCTACGATCCCGAAACCGAGATCACCGTCACCAGCGGCGCCACCGAAGCGCTGATGGCCACGGTGCTGGCCGCCGTCAACAGCGGCGATGAAGTGGTCGTCATCGAGCCTTGCTATGACTCCTACCTGCCCGCCATCCGCCTGGCCGGCGGCACGGCCGTGCCGGTGCCGTTGCTCGCCCCCACCACGGACGATCCCTACTACCGCATCGACTGGCAGCGCGTGCGCGACGCCATCACGTCCAAGACCCGCCTGCTGATGCTGAACTTCCCACACAATCCCACCGGGGCGGTGCTGGACGACAGCGACCTGGACGCGCTCGAAGCCATCGTGCGCGATACCGGCGTGCTGCTGGTGTCGGACGAGGTCTACGAACACATCGTGTTCGATGGCAAGCCGCATGCCAGCATTGCGCGTCGTCCGCTGCTGGCCGAGCACGCGTTCGTGATCTCGTCGTTCGGCAAGACCTACCACACCACCGGCTGGAAGATCGGCTACTGCTGCGCGCCGCGCCAGCTCAGCGCCGAACTGCGCAAGGTGCACCAGTTCATGGTGTTCACGGTACCCTCGCCGATGCAGTTCGCGCTGGCCGAGTTCATGCGCGATCCCAAGCCCTATCTGAACCTGCCGGCCTTCTACCAGGCCAAGCGCGACCGCTTGTCGCAAGGCCTGGCCAAGACGCGTTTCAAGCCACTGCCCAGCCCCGGCACGTTCTTCCTGCTGGCCGACTACAGCGATATCTCCAAGCAGAGCGAAGCGGATTTCGCGCGCGACTTAACGGTGCGTCATGGCGTGACGGTGATTCCCGTTTCCGCCTTCTATCAGCGCCCCGACGCCGCCGAATCCAACCACCGCATCGTGCGCTTCTGCTTTGCCAAGAAAGACGCCACGCTGGACGCCGCGCTGGAACGGTTGGCGCAAGTCTGACGCCGAGCAACACGCGAACCGAAAGCGTCCCGATGGGGCGCCTTTCTTTTTGCTGCATCCGCGTTTCGACCCGCGAAAAAAAGGAGCGCCGTGGCGCTCCTGGGCAATCGCCGGCATCGCGCTCGCGGCAGCCCCTCGCCCCCAAAGGGCGGGGCTGCGCGCGAGCGCATCACGCCGGTCCGGCGGCAACCTTCCTGCCCTTGCGCATGCGGCGCAGAGCCTGCGGCACCACTACCACCGCGATAGCGGCGGTCCACAACGTGATGGCGACCGGACTGGCGAACAGCACCGACACATTGCCATCGGTCATCGACAGGGCGCGGCGCAGGTTCTGTTCCATCATGTCGCCCAGCACCACGCCCAGCACCAGCGGCGCCATCGGCACGCCGAACTTGCGCAGAAAGTAGCCGAGCGTGCCGATGCCGGCCACCAGCAGCAGATCGAAGGTACCGGCGTTGATCGCGTATACGCCGATGTAGCTGATGCACAGAATGCCCGGCACCATCATCCAGCCCGGCACCGACAGCACTTTCGAGAACAGGCGCACCATCGGCACGTTCATGATGAACAGCAATACATTGGCCACGAACAGCGACGCGATCAGACCCCACACCAGCTCCGGCTTGGAATCGAACAGCACCGGCCCCGGCGTGATGTTGTAGAGCGTCAGCGCCCCCATCATCACCGCGGTGGTGCCCGAGCCCGGCACGCCCAGCGTCAGCATCGGTACGAACGAACCGATGGCCGAGGAAGTGGCGGCCGCTTCGGGGGCCACCAGCCCGCGCATGTCGCCCTTGCCGAACTTGGCATCGGGATCCTTGGCTTCGACGATGCGCTTTTCCTGCGAATACGCCACGGCCGCGGCCACGCTGGCGCCCGCGCCCGGCAACACGCCGACGCCGAAACCGACGAAGGCACTGCGCACCACGCTCCACCAGGTAAAGGCCAGCTCTTTCAGATTGAAAATCTTGCGGCCGCTGGGCTTGACTTCGACACTGTAGCCGGCCATCACTTTTTCGAGCATTTCCAGCATCTCGCTGACGGCGAACAGGGCGATCACCACCACCACGAAATCGACGCCATCGGCCAGGTGCACCGAGTCGAAGGTATAGCGGTATACGCCCGAGTTCGCGTCCACCCCGATGACCGAGATCGACAGGCCGATCATCGCCGCCAGCACGCCCTTGATGGGCTGCTTGCCGAGCAGACTGGTGAGGCAGCAGAAGGCGAAGATCATCAGCACGAAGTATTCGGCGGGACCGAAGGCCAGCGCCCATTTGGCCAGCAGCGGCGCCAGCAGGATGATGCCCACCACCGACACGATGGCGCCGAAAAATGCCGACCACGCCGACAGCGACAGGGCCACGTTGGCCATGCCCTGGCGCGCCAGCGGATAGCCGTCCAGGGTGGTCATGATGGCGCTGGCCTCGCCCGGCACGTTCAGCAGAATCGATGTGATGCGGCCGCCGTATTCGGCGCCGACGTACACCGCCGCCAGCAGGATCAGCGCGGTCTCGGGCGGCAGGTTCATGGCGAACGCGATCGGGATCAGCATCGCCACGCCGTTGATCGGCCCCAGCCCGGGCAGCACGCCGACCATGGTGCCGAAGAATGAACCGATCGCGGCCACCAGGATATTGGTCCACGACAGCGCCACGCCAAAGCCGATCGACAGATGATCGAGGATTCCGCTCATATCAGGTTCTCCAGCAGTCCGCCGGGCAAGACCACATCCAGCACCTTGTCGAACAGCACGTAGAAGAAAGCGCTCATGACGACGCCGCCAATCGCGCACTTGATCCAGCCGCCACCGAACAGGCGGCCGACGAACACCGTCATCAACGCGGTGGCAACAATGAAGCCCAGCCACTGGAACAGAAATGCATACGCGGTGGCGAACACCACCATCAGCGCAATGCGGCCATTGGCGCCGGCCGGATTGGGCTCGACCGCGTTGCCGCCCTTGTAGGCCAGGCGCAGACCGCACAGGCCGATGATCAGCGCCAGCAGCAGCGGGAAGGCGCGCGGGCCCACCGGCTCGTAGGCGAACGGCGCTTCGATGCCCCACCCCGCCCAGGTCATGAAAGCCGCCAGCGCAAGCGCCGCGATGCCCAGGATTCGATCGTTCATGATCAGCATTCCGTTGGTAGAAGGCTTATTTCTTGATCAAGCCGAAGGAGTCGGCCAGTTCGGCGTATTGCTTGACCTGCTGCTTCACGTAGGCATCGAGATCGGCGCCGGTCTTGTTGAAGGGGAACAGTCCCTGCTGTTCGCGCAGCTTGGCGAACTCCGGCGCGGCGGCGACGCGGTTGAAGGCGTCGACCCAGAACTGGTAATCGGCATCCGACACCTTGGGGCCGACGTAGAAGCCGCGGATGATGGGCCAGACGATGTCGTAGCCCTGCTCTTTGGCGGTCGGCACCATGCCCAGCTTGCCCGGCAGGCGCTGATCGTTGAACACTGCCAGCACGCGGATGGGGGCGCCGCCTTCAAGCATGGTGAAGGCTTCGGCGGCATCGCCCATGTAGGCCTGGATGTGGCCACCGCGCAGCGCCGTCACGGCCTCGCCGCCGCCTTCGAAGGCCACGAAGCGCATTTTCTTGAAATCGACGCCGGCCGCCTTGGCCGTGAGCGCGGCCTTCATCCAATCCTGGCTGCCGACGGTGCCGCCAGCGCCCAGCACGATCTTGGTCGGATCCTGCTTGAAGGCTTCCATCAGGCCCTTCAGGTCGGTGTACGGCGAATCGTTGCGCACCACGGCCACGCCGTAGTCGGTGCCGATGGCCGCCAGCCAGCGCACGTCGTTGACGTTGTACTTGCCGAACTTGCCTTGCGCCAGGTTCAGCAGCGACCCGCCCGAGAACGCCACGATGGTGCCGGGTTCGTTGGGATGCTGGGCGACGATGTTGTTGTAGGCCACGGCGCCGATGCCGCCGGGCATGTAGACGATGCGCATGGCGCTCTTGAGCGCCCCGCTCTGCTTCAGGCCCTCGGTGGCCAGGCGGCAGGTCAGGTCGAAGCCGCCGCCGGGCTGGGCCGGCGCGATACATTCGGGGCGGCGCGGTTCGTCGGCGGCGTGGGCCGCGCCCAGGGACAGGGTGATCGCGCCGAGCGCCGCGACGGCGGCCAGGCGCAGCGTGAGGCTGGTCTGCATTCTTGCGTCTCCGAATTTATAGGTCTAGGCATGGCTGGCGCTCGAGGCGGCCTGCCGCCCGGTCGTGCATCCAGCGGATGCAACCGTACAAAATCGAAGCTTTCCAATACCTTTCAAAAACCGCGATTTTCCTGGTGCGGCGCAACATCGGCCGGTGTTTCCAGGGAAAACACCAGCGTGGCGCGCAAGCCGGGCACGGGCGCCCGGTTTTCCAGCACGAGGCGCGCCCCCAGCAAACCGGCGATGGTTTCGACAATGGCCAGCCCCAGCCCGGCGCCGGGCTTGTTCTTGCCGGCCGCGCCCCGGCGAAACCGGGTACCGGCGCGGGCGATGTCCTCGACCGACATGCCGGGTCCGCTGTCTTCCACCGCCAGGCGGGCCTGGCCGGCTTGCCGGCGCACCACCACGGTGACCACGCCGCCGGGAGCGGTGTAGCGGACGGCATTGTCGACCAGGTTGCTGACCGCCTCGCGCAGCAGCCACTCCACGCCGGGCACCCTCACGGGGTCGTCCCCGGCATCCAGGCCGATGTCGATCTGGCGGGCGCGCGCGGTCGGCAGCAGGGCGCGGATGACCCCGTGCGCCACCGCCGCCAGGTCGAGCGGTTCGGCCGTCAGCCCACCTTCGGCCAGCGAAGCGTCTTTAGCGCGCGCCAGCGCCAGCATTTGGTTGGTGGTGCGTACCGCCCTGTCCAACCCCTCCTGCATCGCCAGAAGGGCTGTACGAACCTCCTGGGGGCATGTTTCGCGCAAGGCGTAGGCGGTCTGGGTCCGCAAAACCGATAACGGTGTGCGCAATTGGTGCGAGGCGTCGTCCAGGAACTGGCTCTGAACCCTCGCCTGGGCCACGTAGCGGGCCATGTGGAGGTTTACGGCGGCAACCAGGGGTAGGACCTCACCCGGCATCTCGGACGCGCTGACGGGGCTTAAATCGTCCGCGGAGCGCCTTTCCACTTCCTGCCGCAGGCGCTCCAGGGGGCGCAGGGCCATGAACACCCCCAGGACGATCACCAGGACGCTGATCAGGATCACCGCCAGGTCGCGCTCGACCGAGCGCACCAGCACCTGGTGCAGGAAGGCCTGGCGGCTTTCCAGACCCTCGGCCACCTGGACAATGACCCGTCCCCCTTTATTCGCGTACAGCGGCGGATCCATGGGCCGGGCCAGGGCGGCCACGCGCACGGGCGCGCCCTGGTAGGTGGCGTAAAAAAACCGCGGTTCGCCGGACACCAGCGGTTGGGTCGGCATGGGCAGGCCGGGATGGCCGATTTCGGCCAGCCCGTCCTCGGTGGCCACGCGGTAGAACACGCTGCCATTGGCCGTGAGCTCGAAGAATTCCAGCATCAGGTACGGCTGCTCCATGGCTAATCCACCGCTGGCTGTGGATATGTTGTGGTCGATCGCGCGCAGCGCGCCGGCGAGCGAACGGTCGTAGGCAATATCGACCTGGTTGCGCAACTGGTGGTTGGACAGCCACAGGGCGCCCATCATCACCAGCACCAGGGTCGGAATCAGCCACCAGAGCAACTGTGTTTTCAGGGTGCGGTTGCGGTTTTTTTTCCTGGAAACCGGGGTTTTTTCCGGAAAACTAGTTGTCAACAGCGTTCTCCAGGCAGTAGCCCATGCCGCGCATGGTGGTGATCTGCACGCCGGTTTCCGCCAATTTCTTGCGCAGCCGGTGCACCAGCACCTCGATGGCTTCGAGGTTGATGTCAGCATCGTCCGTCACGATGCGATCGAGAATCTGCTGCTTGTTGATGGGTTCGCCGCTTTTCTGGATCAGCACGCGCAGGACCGCGTGTTCACGTGGGGATAACTGCAAAGCCTGTCCGCAGACCGTGAATTTCTGCGCGAAAGTCTCGAAAACCAGGTTTCCCAGGGTGAGCCGCGGATGTTCGCGGCCCCGGCTGCGGCGTACCAGCGCGATCAAACGCGCTTCCAACTCTTCCACAACAAACGGTTTCGGCAGGAAATCGTCCGCTCCCTCATGAAGCGTCCCGATTTTTTCGGCCAGTGAATCGCGCGCGGTCAAGACCAACACCGGCGTACGGTCGTCCCGCGCGCGGATCTTGGCCAGCAAGGTATGGCCATCCATGCCGGGAAGTCCCAGGTCGAGGATGACCGCATCGAATTCTTCGACCGCCAACCTTCTTTCGGCGATCAATCCGTCGTCAGCCCATTCGACCACGAACCCGGCGTGCCGGGCCAGGCTTCTTGAGAGCCAGCGAGCAAGTTCCGCTTCGTCTTCTATCAGAAGGATGCGCATGGACGGAGTCCGGGGGGGCGTGGCTGGGGGATAGGAGAAAGCATGTTTGTCTTTTCCCTGTATTTCTCTTTATATAAAGACTAATGATTAATAAGGCCTGTGGATAACTACCTTAACCTTGGAAACCCGTTTTTTTTCATCGACTTGCGAGCGTTTTTGGCTGTGCAAGAACTCTGTGTGGGAAAAGAGCTGAAGTTGGACAAGATTTCGGACCGGGTCCAAAACCCCTGCTTGTTCAACTCGCCTCCACACAATGTGCACAACCTGCCGCCTTAGGAGTTATCCACAGCCCTGTTCCGCCAAACCGGGCCTGGCAGCGGCACTTTTACCCCGAAAAAACGCCGGTTGCCTACCCTGGTTTTCGCCCCTTTGCGGGGCCGTAAAGGGCCCTGGAGGCGACGCCCGAATCGCCCGTGTGAGGGGTGCCGTTCCGCGCCGGTTGACGGCGGGCTGAACAAAAAGTGAGCAGATTTCCGCCGTAGAATCCGCCCATGGCACGACAACTCAGAATCAAAAAACCGGCCTGGGCGACCTGGCTGCGCGGCCGTCTGCTGGCTGACAATCTGCCCGCGACGCTGTGCGCGGCCGCCCTGATGGGACTGGCCGGCGCCCTGGCGACGGTGATTTTTCGGGAACTGCTGGGCTGGATCCAGATGCTGCTGGAAGGGGGCGATTCGCCGCACGGCATGGTGTCGCTGGCGCGCGGACTGTCCTGGTGGGAGCGTTTTCTGCTGCCGGCGGCCGGGGGCGCGATCGCCGGGCTGATCCTGCAGATCGCCAGCCGCCGCCTGCCGCCGCGCGGCGCCGCCGACTACATGGAAGCGATTGCCATCGGCCGCGGCGTCATCGGTTTTCGCCAGACCGTGGCGCGCAGCATTTCTTCTTTGTTTTCAATCGGTTCGGGAGCTTCGATCGGCCGCGAAGGGCCGATGGTGCAGTTGGCGGCGATGTTCTCGTCGCTGTCGGGCCGCTATCTGGTGCTGCCACCCCGCCATCTGCGCCTGTTGGTGGCCTGCGGCGCGACCGCCGGGATCACCGCTGCCTACAACGCGCCGATCGCCGGCGCCCTGTTCATCTCCGAAATCGTCTACGGCGCCATTTCGTCGGCCACGCTGGTGCCGCTGGTGGTGTCTTCGGTGGTAGCCAATATCGTCACCCGCCAGATCCTGCACTACGACGCGGTGTTCCATATGCCGCCGTTCGAATTCGTGTCGGGTTGGGAGGTCGCCAATTATCTGGGACTGGGTCTGATCGCCGGGTTGCTGGCGCCACAGTTCCTGCGGTTTCTCGACGCGAGCAAGAGCTTGTTCCGCCGCCTGTCGCTGCCGCTGTGGGCCAGGATGGCGCTCGGTGGAATGGTGGTCGGGGCGCTGTCGGTGTTCAAACCCGAGGTCTGGGGCAATGGCTATAGCGTGGTCAACAGCATGTTGCACACCGAATGGGCCTGGCAGGCGGTGGCGGCGATCCTGTTGTTCAAGATCGTGGCCACCGGCGCCAGCGTCGGCTCCGGCGCGATCGGCGGCGTGTTCACGCCGACTTTGTTCGTGGGCGCGGCGGTCGGCGCCTTGTACGGATCCGGGCTGCACGCTTTGTTTCCCGCTGGCGATCTGTCGGCGGTGTCGAGCTACGCGGTGGTGGGCATGGGCGCCTTGCTCGCGGCCACGACGCACGCGCCGCTGATGTCGATATTGATGATCTTCGAGATGACGCTGAGCTATGAGGTGATGCTGCCGCTGATGCTGGCCTGCATCAGCGGTTTCGTGATCGCGCAACGCATTCGGCCGGCATCGGTATACGCGAAATCTCTGGCCAGCAATCGCCTCGCGCGCGAGACGCTGAAAGCGGCGCCAGTGGGGTCGGCTGGCAAGTCGGAAAACGCCTGATTGAAGCTATTTTTGAATAAAAATCCCTTGAAAAATAGGGGTGAGCAAAAGCTCGCATATTTTAGAGGGCTTCCCTTTTTGCGTGACGGATAGGGGGCGGTGAAGGGTCGGGTTGGCTGGCCTGAAAGGCAGGATGGCCGGCTCGATTTTCAGCTGGAAAATCATCGTGGCATTGAGCGGATGTTTATAACGCGAGCAATTGCTCACTTATGTGCGACGTATCCATCGCCCAAGGTGGCGGCGCACGAAAATGCCGTGAACGTCCAGCTTGCCGCGGTGGCGCGCGTCGACACGGCTCCGCCCTTGCGCGGGCCCGATGCGCCCGCGGTCGCTGCCACGCCTGGCCTCACTTCCCAATACAGAAACTGGAGAAGATCTCGCCCAGCAAGTCGTCGCTGGTGAATTTCCCGGTGATGCTCGACAGGCTGTCATGCGCCAGCCGCAGTTCTTCGGCGAACAGATCCAGCACGCGGTCGTCCTGTTCGGCGTGTTCGGCCGCCAGCGCCAGGTGTTCGGCGGCGTCCTGCAGCGCGCGCAGGTGGCGCTCGCGTGCCAGCCAGGGCGATTCGGCGCCGGGATTCCAGCCGGCGATCCGCAGCAGCTCGGCGCGCAGCGCGTCCAGGCCGGCGCCGCGCTTGGCGGAGATGCCGAGTTCACCGGGGCCGGCGGCAAAGGCTGTGGATAACAGATCCACCTTGTTGAAAACCTTCAGCACCGGCGTGCGCGGCGGCAGGCGCGCGGTGATCTGCGCGTCGAGCTCATCGCCAGGCTGGGTGGCGTCCTGCAGGTGCAGGATGACGTCGGCGCGTTCGATTTCCTGCCAACTGCGGGCGATGCCGATGCTTTCCACGGTGTCGTCGGTCTCGCGCAGGCCGGCGGTGTCGACGATGTGCAGGGGCACCCCGTCAATATGGATCTGCTGCACCACTTTGTCGCGCGTGGTGCCGGCGATGGGCGTGACGATGGCGATGTCATCGCCGGCCAGCGCGTTCAGCAGGCTCGACTTGCCGACGTTGGGCTGGCCGGCCAGCACCACGTGCAGGCCTTCGCGCAGGATCACGCCCTGGCGCGCCTGGGCGATGAGATGATCGAGGTCCGCGGCCAGTTTTTCCAGCGTGGGGCGCGCCTGGTATTTCTCGAGGAAGTCGATTTCCTCTTCGGGGAAATCGAGGGTGGCCTCGACCAGCATGCGCAGGTGGATGATGCGGTCGGACAGATCATTGACGCGGGCCGAGAAGTCGCCCGACAGCGAGGCCATGGCGCCGCGCGCGGCGGCCACCGAGGACGCTTCGATCAGGTCGGCGACAGCTTCGGCCTGCGCCAGGTCCATGCGGTCGTTGAGAAAGGCGCGGCGGGTGAATTCGCCCGGCTCGGCCAGCCGCAGGCCGAGGTCGCGGCCCGCTGCCAGGCAGCTATCGAGCACGCGGCGCAGCACCGCGGGACCGCCGTGGCCCTGCAGCTCGAGCACGTCTTCGCCGGTGTAGGAATGCGGTCCCTTGAAGTACAGCGCGATGCCTTCGTCAAGCAGTTCGCCGTCGACCGCCTTGAACGGCAGGTAGTGCGCATGGCGCGGGGTGAGGTCGCGCTGGAACAGGCGACGCACCAATTCGGACAGGTCCGCACCAGAAACGCGCACCACGCCGATGCCACCTCTTCCGGGGGCGGTTGCAATGGCGGCGATGGGGGCGTGGACGGACATATCGGGGACAACGCGAGGCAAGGACAATAGGGGAATATAACTGTTGCGCGGGGCCTTGTTTGCTGGTTAAGGTGCGCCAGAGGTTTAAAACCCGAAACATCCCTGGGAGATCATGATGGCATCTCGGTTTTCGCGTGTGTTGGCCTGTGGTTCGGTGGCGGTTCTGCTGGCCTTCGGCACCCTCAATTCGGCGCTGGCGCGCGACCTGGTGATCGGGCTCAAGACCGAACCATCGTCGATGGATCCGCAATATCACGCGCTGACGCCGAACACCCAGATATCCCAGACCATCTTCGACACGCTGGTGGCCACCGACGCACAGCTCAAGCCGGTGCCGTCGCTGGCCGAATCCTGGACTGTCGACGGCAAGGTGTGGACCTTCAAGCTGCGGCCCGGGGTCAAGTTCTCCGATGGTTCGCCATTCACGGCCGAAGATGTGGTCTTCACCTACGACCGCGTGCCGAAGGTACCGAACAGCCCGTCGCCCTTCACGCTGTACCTGGGCTCGGTGGCCAAGGCCGAGGCGGTCGATCCGTTGACCTTGCGCATCACCACCAAGGAAGTGGCGCCGAACCTGCTGGTGAACCTGGCGCAATTGCCCATCATGTCGAAGAAGGCCGCCTCCGGCCCGGCGGCCGAGGGCAAGACCACCACCGAACTGAACAGCGGCGACGGCCTGATCGGCACCGGCCCGTACAAGTTCGTTTCCTGGAAGCGCGGCGCTGAATTCGTGTTGGCGCGCAATGACAATTACTGGGGCAAGAAGCCCACCTGGGACAAGGTCATCTACCGCCCGATCAGCAACGCCGCGGCGCGCGTGGCCGCGCTGCTGGCCGGTGACGTCGACATGATCGAGGATCCCCCGACCGATGACCTGCCCAAGCTCAAGGGCGACAAGAAGCTCTACGTCGAAGAGACACCGTCGGTGCGCGTGGTGTACGTGGCGCTGGACCAGTACGCCGAGCCGTCGCCGGGCATTCAGGGCACCGAAAAGAACCCGCTCAAGGACAAGCGCGTGCGCGAGGCGCTGTCGCTGGCGATCAACCGCGACGCGCTGGTCGAACGTGTGATGGGCGGCGTGGCGCTGCCCGCGGGCAACCTGCTGCCCTACCCCATGTTCGGCTCGAGCAAGGAGCATTCCAAGGCGCCCAAGGCCGATGTGGAAAAGGCCAAGGCGTTGTTGAAGGAAGCCGGCTATCCCAATGGCTTCTCGATCACGCTGGGCGCGCCCTCGGGCCGCTACGTCAACGACTCCAAGGTGGCGCAGGCCATCGCCTCGATGTGGACGCGCGTGGGCGTCAAGACCAGCGTCGATGCGATGGCGCCGCCGGTGTTCTTCAAGAACCGCGACAGTTATGCGTTCTCGGCCTACCTGGCCGGTTGGTCGGTGACCAGTGGCGAGATGTCGAACGCGCTGACCTCGCTGCTGGTGACGCGCAATCCCGAAGCGGGCCTGGGCACCACCAACCGCAGCCGCTATTCCAACCCGAAGATGGACGAACTGGTGAAGGAAGCCTCGGCCACCATGGATGACGCCAAGCGCGCCGAGCTGCTGTCCAAGGCCAGCAACATCGCCATGGACGACTATGCGATGCTGCCTGTGCATTTCGAGCTGTCGGTGTGGGCGATGAAGAACGACATCCGCTATCAGGGCCGTCCCGACCAGGTCACGCTGGCGCAGTTCGCAACGCTGAAGAAGTGACGCGATTCGCGGGCGGTATCCAGTGCTAGCGACAATCGTACGAAGACTGCTGCAAACCATCGTCGTCATGCTGGTCATGTCGGCGCTGGTCTTCGCCGGCATCTACATGGTCGGCGATCCGGTGTCGATGCTGGCCAGTCCGGAGGCCACCGAAGCGCAGCGCGCGGCCATCCGCGCCTCGCTGGGCCTGGACCTGCCGCTGTGGCGGCAGTACCTGATCTTCATGGGCCAGGCGGTGCGCGGCGATTTCGGCAACAGCTTCCTGACCGGCGAACCGGCCATGCGTTTGATCCTGGAGCGCATGCCGGCCACCGTCGAACTGGCCTGTGTGGCCATGCTGCTGTCGGTGCTGATCGGCGTGCCGCTGGGCATCATTGCCGGCCTCAAGCCCAAGGCGGCGGGCTCGCGCGCCATCATGACCGGATCGGTGCTGGGCTTCTCGCTGCCCAACTTCTGGGTCGGCCTGATGCTCATCATGGTGTTCGCGGTGATGCTGGGCTGGGTGCCGGCCGGCGGCCGCGGCCAGACGGTCAGCATCGGTTCGCTGCAACTGAGCGTGCTGACGCTGGATGGCTGGTTGAGCCTGGCGCTGCCGGCGGCCACCATCGCCTTCGCCAAGTGCGCCATGATCATCCGCGTGACGCGCGCCGCCACGCGCGAGGCGCTGCCGATGGACTACATCAAGTTCGCGCGCGCCAAGGGCCTGTCGGAAAAGCGCGTGCTGGGCGTGCACCTGCTCAAGAACATCCTGATCCCCGTGGTGACGGTGGCCGGCCTGGAGTTCGGTCAGGTGATGGCGTTCGCGGTGGTGACCGAGACGGTGTTCTCGTGGCCCGGCATGGGCAAGCTGCTGATCGATTCCATCATCAACCTGGACCGGCCGGTGGTGGTGGCGTACCTGCTGCTGATTGTGTTCTTCCTTGTAATGCTGAACCTCGTGGTGGACATCATCTATACGGTGCTCGATCCCCGCGTACGCCTGGATAGCCGCCGATGACCGCCCCCGCGACCGCCACCGCGCCGACCGCCGCCGCCAAGGAACAGACGCCGTGGCGCCGTTTCCTGGGCGATTTCTTCGCCAGCAAGCTGGCCACGCTGGGCCTGGTGATGCTGGTGCTGATCGTCGGCGCCGCGCTGCTGGCGCCGTGGATCGCGCCGCAGAATCCGTATGACCTGGCGTCGCTCGACATCATGGATTCCAAGCTCAAGCCGGGCAGCGAAAGCGGCGATGGCGCCATCCACTACTGGCTCGGCACCGACGGCCAGGCGCGGGATCTGCTGTCGGCCATTCTGTATGGCATGCGCACCAGCCTCTTGGTGGCCACGGTGTCGGTGCTGGCGGCGTTCGGCATCGGCGCCACGGTGGGGCTGATCGCGGCGTACTTCGGCGGCCGCATCGATGCCCTGCTGATGCGCATTGTGGATATCCAGTTGTCGTTTCCGGCGATTCTGGTGGCGCTGATGCTGCTGGCGATCCTGGGCAAGGGTGTGGATAAGGTGATCATTGCGCTGATCGTGGTGCAGTGGGCCTATTTCGCCCGCGCCGCGCGCGGCGCCGCGCTGGTCGAGCGCGGCAAGGAATACGTCGAGGCGGCGCGCTGCATGTCGCTGTCGTGGGGGCGGGTGCTGTTTCGCCACGTGCTGCCCAACTGCATGCCGCCGCTGATCGTGATCGCCACCATCGACCTGGCGCATGCCATCGCGCTGGAGGCCACGCTGTCGTTCCTGGGAGTGGGCGTGCCGGTGACCGAGCCGTCGCTGGGCATGCTGATCTACAACGGCTTCGAGTACCTGCTGTCGGGGCAGTACTGGATTTCGTTCTTCCCCGGCATCGCGCTGGCGCTGGCCATCATCGCCATCAACCTGGTGGGCGACCACTTGCGCGATGTGCTCAACCCGCGCCACGCGAATTGAGGGCGGACGCGATGCAGACGCAAGCTGTGGAAAAGTCGCCGGTGCTCGATGTGCGGGGCTTGAAGACGCATTTCTTCACCCGCAATGGGGTGGTGAAGGCGGTCGATGGCGTCGACCTGACCCTGGCCGAGGGCGAGATCCTGGGCCTGGTCGGGGAATCCGGGTCGGGCAAGAGCATTACCGGCTTTTCGTTGATGGGCCTGTTGGACGAGCCCGGCCGCATCGTCGAGGGCGAGTTGCGCCTGAACGGCGAAGACCTGCGCGGCGCCTCGCCAGCGCGCTGGCGGCAGTTGCGCGGCCAGGAGATCGCCATGATCTTCCAGGACCCGATGATGACGCTGAATCCGGTGCTGCGCGTCGATACGCAGATGATCGAGGCGGTGCGGGCGCACCACAAGGTATCGCGCGACCAGGCGCGTGCACGCGCGTTGCAGACGCTGACGATGGTCGGCATCCCCTCGCCGCAGGAACGCCTGCGTACCTATCCCCATCAGTTGTCCGGCGGTATGCGGCAGCGCGTGGCGATCGCGATCGCGCTGCTGAATTCCCCGCGCGTCATCATTGCCGACGAACCCACCACGGCGCTGGACGTGACCATCCAGGGGCAGATCCTGTTCGAAGTGCAGAAGCTGTGCCGCGAGACCGGCACCGGCCTGGTGTGGATCACCCACGACCTGGCGGTGGTGGCGGGCCTGGCCGACCGCGTGTCGGTGATGTATGCCGGCCGCGTGGTCGAGACCGGCAGCACGCGCGACGTCATCAGCCATCCGATGCATCCGTACACGCACGGCCTGATCGCCTCGATCCCCACGCCGCAATCGCGTGGCCGGCCGCTGGTACCGATTCCCGGCATGACGCCGTCGCTGCTGAATCTGCCGCAGGGCTGTGCGTTCCGCGGGCGTTGCCCGCGCGCCACCGACGCCTGTCTGGTCGAACCGCAGCCTGTGCAAGTGCGCCCATCGCAATGGGTGCGCTGCTGGCATGCCGGCGCGCCGGAGGTCCAATGAACGCCGCCGATCACAACGCCGCCCCCATCCTGTCGCTGCGCGGCGTGGAGCTGCGCTTCACGCAACACGTGGACCTGGCCGGCCGCATCGCCAACCTGCTGGGCGCGGGCCTGAAGACCCAGGTGGTGCACGCCGTGGCCGGCGTGTACCTGGACGTGCAGCCGGGCGAAGTCATCGGCATCGTCGGCGAATCGGGCTGCGGCAAGTCGACGCTGGGCCGCATTGTCTCGGGCATCCTGCCGCCTTCTTCCGGCGAGGTGCGCTACCAGGGGCAGGCCGTGAAGGCCATGGCGCCGCCGCAGCGGCGCGCCTACGAGCTGGGCGTGCAGATGATCTTCCAGGATCCCTACGCCTCGCTCAACCCGCGCATGCGGGTGCGCGAGATCATCGGCGAGGCGCCGGTGGCGCATGGCCTGATCCGCGCGCGCGACAAGGCCGAGTACGTGGCCGGCCTGATGCGCCAGGTGGGGCTGGACCCGGCCTTCGCACAGCGTTATCCGCACCAGTTCTCGGGCGGCCAGCGCCAGCGTATCGGCATCGCGCGGGCCCTGGCGCTGAAACCCTCGGTGATCGTATGCGACGAGGCCGTGGCGGCGTTGGACGTGTCGATCCAGGCGCAGGTGCTGAACCTGTTCGAGACGTTGCGCGACGAGCTGGATCTGACGTATCTGTTCATCAGTCATAACCTCAGCGTGGTCAGCCACATCTCCGACCGCGTGGCCATCATGTATCTGGGCCGCGTGGTCGAGCTGGCGCCGACCGAGACCGTGTTCCAACGCGCCAACCATCCGTACACGCAGGCCCTGCTCAAGGAACTGCCAACGCTGACACCGGGGCGCCGCAGCTACCAGCCGATCAAGGGCGAGCTGCCGTCGCCGCTGGACCCGCCGGGCGGCTGCGCCTTCCATCCGCGTTGTCCACAGGCCATGCCGCGCTGCAAGACCGAGCGGCCGCTGCTGCGCGAGGTGGCGCCGATGCAGTTCAGTGCCTGCCACCTGAACGACGCGGCCTGACGGCAATCCGTAACAACACTGGACGCGGCCGGCGACGGGCGCGAGAATTTCCCGATAGTCTGTCATACGACATCCGTTCTCTTCTTTTCGCCCCTATTCCATCCGTCTATCCATCGCCATGAAAACCCTAGCCGAAATCGAACGCGCCCACGGTGAACTGACCGAACTGCGCCGTGACATCCACGCCCATCCCGAGCTGGCCTTCCAGGAAACGCGCACGTCCAATCTGGTGGCCGAGCGCCTGCGCCAATGGGGGCTGGAGGTCCACACGGGCCTGGGAAAAACCGGCGTGGTCGGCATTCTGCGCGCCGGCAGCGGCGGCAAGACCATCGGCCTGCGCGCCGACATGGACGCGCTGCCGATGCCCGAGCACAATCGCTTCGCGCACAAGTCCACCATCAGCGGCCGCATGCACGGCTGCGGCCACGACGGCCACACCACGATGCTGCTGGGCGCGGCGCAGTACCTGTCCACGCATCGCGATTTCGACGGCACCGTGGTGTTCATCTTCCAGCCGGCCGAGGAAGGCGGCAACGCCGGCGCGCGCGCCATGATGCAGGACGGCCTGTTCGACAGATTCCCCTGTGACGCGGTGTTCGGCATCCACAACATGCCGGGCATGCCGGTCAACCAGTTCGGTTTTCGCGCCGGCCCCACCATGGCGTCCAGCAACCGCTGGGACATCGTCATCAAGGGCGTGGGCGGCCACGCCGCGCAGCCGCACGCGTCGGTCGATCCGATCATCGTCGCGGCCGACATGGTGCATGCGCTGCAGACGGTGATTTCGCGCAGCAAGAATCCGCTGGAGCAGGCGGTGTTGTCGATCACGCAGATCCACGCCGGCGACGCCTACAACGTGATTCCCGGCGAAGCGGTGCTGCGCGGCACGGTGCGCACCTATTCGGTCGAGGTGCTCGACAAGATCGAGCAAGACATGCGCCGCATTGCCACCACGCTGCCGCAGGTCTATGGCGGCACCGGCACGCTGGATTTCGTGCGCGCCTATCCGCCGCTGGTGAACTGGGAAAAGGAAACCGCGTTCGCCGCGCAAGTGGCCGAAGATACCTTCGGCGCCGAGAACGTGGTGCGCGACATGCCGCCCTTCATGGGGGCCGAGGATTTCTCGTTCTTCCTGGAGTCGGTGCCGGGCGCCTACCTGTTCCTGGGCAACGGCGACGGCGACCATCGCATGGAAACCTATCACGGCATGGGCCCGTGCCAACTGCACAACCCGAACTACGACTTCAACGATGCGTTGTTGCCGGTGGGCGCGACGTATTGGGTCAAGCTAGTCGAGGCCTACCTGCCCAAGCAGAAGTAACGCGCCACGGCGTTTCAGGCATTGCGGCGATATGCTGATGCGCGATGCCGCGACAAACCGCCCGGTTCCCCGGGCGGTGTTTCTATATGACGCCAGGCTTTGTTCAAACGCCGATAACTTCGTTTGAGATATCGGGCGCGCTTTCCATAATCGGTCATTCCTGATCCGCCGGTGGGCGGATCGCAGCGCCGGCGGCCATGCCGCCACGCCAACCGGAGTGACCGATGTCCCAGAGCAACGCCGTGCGGCGTGAAGAGGCCGTCCCCGTTTCGCCGCCGCCCCTGGCGCAGGCGTTCGAGCTGCGGCGGTTGCCGGGCCCCGTGGGCGCGGAGATCGTTGGCCTGGACCTGGGCCGCGAACTGGCGCCGGCCGATTTCAAGCGCGTGCACCAGGCGCACCTGGATCATCACCTGCTGGTGTTCCGCCAGCAGCGCATCACGCCGCAGCAGCACATCGATTTCAGCCGCCGTTTCGGCCGCCTGATGATCCACGTGCTGCACCAGTTCCACCTGGCCAACCACCCCGAGATCCTGATCGTCTCCAACATCATCGAGAACGGCAGGCCGGTCGGCCTGGGCGATGCCGGCAAGTATTGGCATTCGGACATCTCGTACAAGGAACTGCCCAGCCTGGGGTCGCTGTTGCACGCGCAGGAATTGCCGGCGCAAGGCGGCGATACGCTGTTCGCCAACATGCACCTGGCCTACGACACCCTGCCCGCCGCGCTGCGCAACGCCGTCGAAGGCAAGCGCGCGGTGCATTCGTACCTGGCCAAGTACGGCCAGTTGCAAAAGGAAGGCAACTGGCGCCCCGACCTGAGCGCGCAACAGGTGGCGCAGGTGCAGGCGGTGTCGCATCCGGTGGTGCGCACCCACCCTGAGAACGGCCGCCGCGCGCTGTTCGTGAGCGAGGGCTTCACCACCCATATCGAAGGCTTGCCGGAGGACGAAAGCCGGCAATTGCTGGACGAGCTGTTCGCGCACAGCGTGCGGCCCGAGCACATCTACCGCCACCGCTGGCAGCCGCACGACCTGGTGTTCTGGGACAACCGCTCGCTGATCCACCTGGCGGGCGGCACGCCCGACCACCTGCGCCGCAAGCTGTACCGCACCACCATCGAGGGCGACGCGCCGTTCTAGGCCGACCCGCGACGTGTCCACAAGGATCCCCATGCAACTGTCCCCTGATTTGCGCGAACGACTGGTTCGTACCGCCACCGCCGCTGGCGTGGCGTTGGCGTTGGCCCTGGTCGCCCTGGCTTCGCCCACGCCCGCGGTGGCCGCCGATGGCGCGTCCACCCCTCTCGCGCCACTCTCGCCCTCTGCGACCGCCCGCCACGGCTGACCGATCCGCGCCGGCCTATGGATGCTCCAGGGGGGCGGCGATCCCCAACGCCTGTGGATTTCCTGTGGGTTTCCTGTGAATGAGCTGTGGATGAATGGGGATAACTTTTTTCGGCCCAGTTGTGGAAAAGTCGCTTGCGGCGGTTTTCGGAGCGAAACGCCGGCGTGAAACGCGGACGCCGGGCCGAAAACCGTGAACGCCGGCAACAAAACGGGCGGCCCGCAGGCCGCCCGAGGTGTGTTGCGCGGCGTGGCGGCCGCGCGCGGATGTCGTGTTTACAACTTCAGGCCCAATGCCTTGGCCACGCCCGCCGCATAGGCCGGATCGGCCTTGCGGAAGTGCTCCAACTGGCGGCGCTGGATTTCCTCGGGCACGCCGGCCATGTGGCGGCCGATGTTGCCGAACAGCAGTTCCTGCTGCGCCGGCGTCATCAGGCGGAACAAGGCGCCCGGCTGCGAGTAGTAGTCGTCGTCGACGCGGTGGTTCCAGCGCGCGGCGGCCTGACCGTCCAGCGGCAGCGGCGGTTCGCCGGCTGACGGGGTTTCCTTCCACTCGCCGGCGCTGTTGGGCTCGTAGTTGAGCGTGCCGCCGGCGTTGCCGTCCACGCGCGCCGCGCCATCGCGGTGGAAGCTGTGGAACGGGCAGCGCGGCGCGTTCACCGGAATCTGGTGATGGTTGATGCCCAGGCGGTAGCGGTGCGTGTCCCCATAAGAGAACAGCCGGCCCTGCAGCATCTTGTCCGGCGAGAAATCGATGCCGGGCACGACGTTGGCGGGCGTGAAGGCGGCCTGCTCGACCTCGGCGAAGTAGTTCTCCGGGTTCTTGTTCAGTTCCAGCACGCCGACTTCGATCAGCGGGTAATCGCCGTGCGGCCACACCTTGGTCAGGTCGAACGGGTTGATGTGATAGGTCTCGGCCTCGGCCGCGGGCATGATCTGCACCTTCAGCGTCCACTTCGGGAAATTGCCGCGCTCGATGTTCTCGAACAGATCGCGCTGCGAGCTTTCACGGTCATGGGCCACCACTTGCGCCGCTTCCTCGTCAGTGAGACAGGCGATGCCCTGCTGCGACTTGAAGTGGAACTTCACGTAGAAGCGTTCACCGCCGGCGTTGACGAAGCTGAAGGTGTGCGAGCCGAAGCCATGCTGCTGGCGCAGGTTGGCCGGGATGCCGCGGTCGCTCATCAGAATGGTGACCTGGTGCAGCGATTCGGGGCTGAGCGACCAGAAATCCCAGGCCGCGGTGGCGCTGCGCAGGTTGGTTTTCGGATCGCGTTTCTGGGTGTGGATGAAGTCGGGGAACTTGAGCGGGTCGCGGATGAAGAACACCGGGGTGTTGTTGCCCACCAGATCCCAGTTGCCTTCGTCGGTGTAGAACTTGATGGCGAAGCCGCGCACGTCACGCTCGGCGTCGGCTGCGCCGCGTTCGCCCGCCACGGTCGAGAAGCGCAGGAACAGCGGGGTCTGCTTGCCGACCTTGGAGAAGATGCTGGCGCGGGTGTATTTGGTGATGTCGTGGGTGACGGTGAAGGTGCCATAGGCGCCCGAGCCCTTGGCGTGCACCACGCGTTCGGGGATGCGTTCGCGGTCGAAATGGGCCAGCTTTTCTATCAGCCAGAAGTCCTGCAACAGCGCCGGGCCGCGCGGGCCGGCGGTCAGGGTGTTGTTGTTGTCGGCCACCGGGGCGCCCGAGGCGGTGGTCAGATGCTTCTTGTCGGTCATGGCACACTCCCTACGTAATTCCTGGAATGCGCGGCGCCGAGGCCGCGCAAGGTGATCGGATACCGTCCCGGGACATTGCCGGCCGGGAGATATCTCCGACACATCATAGGGGTCATTGTTTGCAGTGTGAAGTTGATTGATTAACCAAATTCGATTGAAAATAACTATAACGAACGCAACTTGAGCCGCATCGACGGCGAACCGCTCTAAAGCATGGACAAAAAAAACCGGCCCCTGGGGGCCGGCTTTCAATTGCGCGAGCGGGAATCAGCGATTGGCCGCGGCTTCCGTCTTGCGCTGCATGGCGCGGGTGATCGACCACTGCTGGGCGATCGACAGGGTGTTGTTGACGCACCAGTAGAGCACCAGGCCGGCCGGGAAGAAGAACATCATCCCGCCGAACACCAGCGGCATGATCATCATGACCTTGGCCTGGACGGGGTCCGGGGGCGTCGGGTTCAGCTTGATCTGCAGGAACATGGTGGCCATCATGATGGCGGGCAGAATGAAGTACGGGTCGCGGATCGACAGGTCGTGCACCCACAGGATCCACGGCGCGCCGCGCATCTCCACGCTGGCCAGCAGCACCCAGTACAGCGAGATGAACACCGGGATCTGCACCAGCATCGGCAGGCAGCCGCCCAGCGGGTTGATCTTCTCGGTGCGGTACATCTCCATCATGGCCGCGTTGAGCTTCTGCTTGTCGTCGCCGTACTTTTCCTTCAGGGCCTGCAGGCGCGGGGCGACCTGCTTCATGCGGGCCATGGAGCGGTAGCTGGCGGCGGCCAGGGGGTAGAACAGCGCTTTGATCAGCACGGTCAGGGCGACGATGGTCCAGCCCCAGTTGCCCAGGATGGAATGCAGCCAGGTCATCAGCGTGAACAGCGGCTTGGCGATGATGGTCAGCCAGCCGTAGTCGACCACCAGCTCCAGGCCGGGGGCGAGCGCCGCCATGGCCTTCTGGTCCTGCGGGCCAACCCACAGGTGCGAATCGACGCGGGCGGCGGCGCCCGGGGCGATCTCGCCGACGGCCTCGATGGTGCGGGCGGCGTACAGGTTCTTCTGCACTTCCAGCACTTCGTTGTTGCGCGGCTTGCCTTGCGGCGGCACCCAGGCGGTGGCGAAGTAGTGCTGCACCACGGCGATCCAGCCGTTGTCGGCCTGCTTGATGTAGTTGGCCTTCTTCTTCTCGATGTCGGCGAAGGTCATCTTCTGGAACTTGTCCTGTTCCGAGTAGACGGCGATGCCGGTGAAGGTGTGATAGAAGCTGGAGGTGTCGGCCGGATCGTTGCCGTCGCGCTCGAGCTGCAGGTACAGCGCGGGCGTCACGGGGGCGCTGCCGACGTTGGCCAGGTCATGGCGCACGTCGATGTCATAGCGGCCGCGATGCAGCGTGAAGGTCTTGGTGACCTTCACGCCACCGGATTCGGCTTCGAACGTCACCACCAGGTTGTCGCCGGTCATCTGGCGGTCGGTCGAGACCACCCGGAACGGGGTCTGGTGGGTGGGGAAGTTCTGGCCGTTGGCGGCGCCAACGACGCCGGTCTGGGCGACGTAGTTCAGGCCAGCGGTGCGGTCGAGCAGCACGGTGGGCTTGTCGGGCTGGCCGGTGGCCGGGTATTTCAGCAGTTCGGCGCGCACCAGTTGGGCGCCCAGCGTGTCGAAGGTCAGGCGCAGCACGTCGGTGGTGACGACCACTTCTTCCGAGCGCGTCGGCACCGGCGCGGCGGCGCCGGGCACGGCCGAGGGCGCGGCGGCGGCGGTCGCGGGCGGCGCATTGGGCACCGAGGGCGTCGCGTTGTTCGCGGCGGCCGGCGTGCCGTTGGCGTTCGTGCTGGCCGTGGGCGCGGGGGCCCCGAACAACGACGGTTTGCCGTTATGGATCTGCCAGTTGTTCCAAAGGAGCAACAGCGAGAAGGAGAAAATCATCCAGAGGACGGTTCGTCGGATATCCATGGTGCCTACTGAAGTGAATACGGGCCAGCAAAGCCCGCCAGTTTAGCGTCAATCATGCTCGATGCGGTGGCCATGGGAACAGCAGGCACCGCCCTTGGTTCCCTTGTCCGGGGGAACCGGGTCCCAGCCGCCGGGCGACCAGGGGTGGCAGCGGCCAATGCGTCGCAGCATCAGCCAGAAGCCGCGCCAGGGCCCGTGGCGCTCGATCGCCTCGATCGCGTACGCCGAGCAGGTCGGGGTGAAGCGGCATTGCCGGCCGATCCAGGGGCTCAGGAAAAACCTGTAGAACCGGATCGGGGCAATGAGTATTGCGGCGCCCACGGAATGCCCGCGTCGCGGACGGCTTGCCTGCCGGGGGGAAGGCCCGCTCATCGCGCGATCCGCTGGAAGTGAGCGTCCGCTTCGGCGCGGGCCGCGCGCTTGAGCGCGGTGAGCGTGGCGGGTGTCACTTTGCAGTGCAGCCGCACCACGTAGTCTTTGGCCGGCAGCGCCAGCCGCTGGTGGCGGAACGCCTCGCGGATGGCTCGCTTGAGGGCGTTGCGCGTGCTGGCGTGGGCGGCGAAGCGCTTGGCGATCACCAGGCCCAGCCGGGCGCAGCCGTCCTGGCCGGGGGGCAGATCGTTGGCAGCGGCGCTCACAACGAAAAACGCCCCTCGGGCCAGACGCCGGCCTTTGAGGGCGGCGGCGAACTCGGAGGGGCGATGCAGCCGCGCCTCCGGCGGAAGCGTGGCGCGCGGCATGGACTGCGGGTCAGCGGGTCAGGTGTCTGCGCGAAAAGCCAGACTTAGACAGCCAGACGCTTGCGGCCCTTGGCGCGGCGAGCGTTCAGGATGGCGCGGCCAGCGCGGGTCTTCATGCGCACGCGGAAACCATGGGTGCGCTTGCGGCGGGTAACGGAAGGTTGGTAGGTGCGTTTCATGGACGATCCACAAAAAGAACAAAAGTCAGAAGGGACCTGCCCGGAGGGTTCCTGGTCGCAAATCCGGTAGCGGGTATCTAGTAAGCGTTTCGCTGTGAATCGCACATGACATGCGGATTCACTGGCAAAGACAGGCTTGTAGACGGGGCTCTGGTCCGGGTTAATCCCCGGGCGACCTATTCAGCAAGGCTCACGGTTCCGGGGACGGGGTAAGTGTAACCATTACCCTGTTACCCGTGCGAACCTGAGCCTTCTGCGAAACCTTCTGACAGACAGAATTCGGAAAAGCCCACCATTTCAGCAAGTTTTCCCTGTCTTGTCAAACAGTTAAGGGGGCGCCATGTAGACGCTTATGGCCCTCCCTGTGGATAACCCCAGCCCAGGCAAGGTAGAATCGAGGTTTGAATAAGAGCGACATGAAAGAATTCTGGCAGACCTGCGTCAGTCGTCTTGAGCAGGAACTCCCCCCCCAACAAATCAGCGCGTGGATACGACCGCTGGTCCCGCTTGCGTATGACGAAACGCAGGCGGTGCTGCGCGTTGCCGCCCCCAACCGGTTCAAGCTGGACTGGGTGCGCAAGAACTTCTCCCACCAGATCGAAGCGTTGGCCGCGGAGTGGTTCGAGCGTCCGGTACAGGTGCTGTTCGAATTGCCCACGCAGGGCGCCACGCCGCGCATGCCGGTGGCGCCGGTGCGCGCCGCGCAGCCGTCCGCGCCGTCCGCGTCCGCGGGCGCCATGCCCATGGGCGGCGCGCCGCCACCCGGCATGCCGGCGCAGCAGCCCGCCGCGCCCGCTCCCGTCGCGACCAGCGCGGCGGCCGTGGCCGTGAACGCGGACGCCGCCAACATCGTGTACGAGCGCTCGCGCCTGAACACCGACCTGACGTTCGAGAACTTCGTGACCGGCAAGGCCAACCAGCTGGCGCGCGCCGCCGCGCTGCAGGTGGCCGAGAACCCGGGCACGTCGTACAACCCGCTGTTCCTGTACGGCGGCGTGGGCCTGGGCAAGACCCACCTGATCCACGCCATCGGCAACGCCATGGTGGCGGCGGGCACCGGGGTGCGCGTGCGCTACGTGCATGCCGACCAATACGTGTCCGACGTGGTCAAGGCCTACCAGCGCAAGGCGTTCGATGACTTCAAGCGCTACTACCATTCGCTCGACCTGCTGCTGATCGACGATATCCAGTTCTTCTCCGGCAAGAACCGCACGCAGGAAGAATTCTTCTATGCGTTCGAGGCGATGGTGGCGCAGCGCAAGCAGATCATCATCACCAGCGATACCTATCCGAAGGAACTGTCGGGCATCGACAGCCGCCTGATCTCGCGTTTCGATTCCGGCCTGACGGTGGCGATCGAGCCACCCGAGCTGGAGATGCGCGTGGCGATTCTGCTGCGCAAGGCCGAGTCCGAAGGCGTGCCGATGCCTGAAGAAGTGGCGTTCTTCATCGCCAAGCACCTGCGCAGCAACGTGCGCGAGCTCGAAGGCGCGCTGCGCAAGGTGCTGGCCTACGCCCGTTTCCACGGCCGCGACGTGCTCACCGTGGACGTCTGCAAGGAAGCCCTGAAGGATCTGCTGTCCGTGTCCAACGGCCAGATCACCGTCGAGAACATCCAGAAGACGGTGGCGGATTTCTACAAGATCAAGGTCGCCGACATGTATTCGAAACGCCGGCCGGCCAATATCGCCTTGCCGCGCCAGGTCGCCATGTACCTGGCCAAGGAGCTGACCCAGAAAAGCCTGCCGGAAATCGGCGATCTGTTCGGTGGCCGTGACCACACCACCGTGCTGCATGCCGTACGCAAGATTTCCGACGCCCGCGCCAAGCAAGCGGAGCTCAACCATACCCTGCACGTGTTGGAACAAACTCTAAAAGGATGAACATGCAACTCGTACAAACCACACGCGATGCATTGCTGAAACCGCTGTCGACTGTGGCGGGCATCGTCGAAAGACGCCATACCCTGCCCATCCTGGCGAACATCCTGATGCGCAAGGAAGGCAACAAGGTTGCCTTCATTGCGACCGACCTGGAAGTGCAGATCACCACGCACGCCGACTTTGGTGTTGGTCACGACAACGAGTCCACCACGGTCGCGGCGCGCAAGCTGCTGGACATCCTGAAGGCCCTGCCGGACACCGGCGACGTGCGCCTGGCGCTGGCCAGCAACAAGCTGTCGGTGCAGTCGGCCAAGAGCCGCTTCGCGTTGCAGACGCTGGCCGCCAGCGAATTCCCCACCGTGGCCCAGCCCGAGCAGTGGGACGTGTCGCTGACCATGCCGCAACGCACGCTGCGCCACCTGTTCAACATGGTGCACTTCGCCATGGCGCAGCAGGACATCCGTTACTACCTGAATGGCATGCTGCTGGTGTTCGAACCGGGCCGCGTGCGCGCGGTCGCCACCGACGGCCACCGCCTGGCGCACTGCTCCACCGAAGCCGACGGCATCAGCGAACGCCACGAAGTCATCGTGCCGCGCAAGACCGTGCTGGAAATGCAGCGCCTGCTGGAAGATTCCGACGAACCCGTCTCGATCGACGTGGCGCCGGGCCAGATCCGTTTCCGCTTCGGCGACGTCGAGCTGGTGTCCAAGCTGGTCGAAGGCAAGTTCCCCGACTTCACCCGCGTCATCCCGACCAACTACACGCGCCACTTCCTGGTGGGCCGCGAAGCCCTGCAGGGCAGCCTGCAGCGCGCCGCCATCCTGACCACCGACAAGTTCAAGGGCGTGCGCCTGCAACTGGCGCAGAACCAGATGAAGATCTCGTCCTCCAACGCCGAGCAGGAAGAGGCGCAGGAAGAAATCGACATCGACTACGGCCATGAACCGCTGGACGTGGGCTTTAACGTCGGCTACCTGCTCGACGTGCTGGCCAACGTCAAGGTGGACAACATCCAGTGGTCGGTCATGCCCGATGCCAACGCGTCGGCGCTCATTACCCTGCCCGAAGACGACCAGTTCAAGTACGTCGTCATGCCCATGCGGATCTGAGTCCGCGCACATGTGGGTTTGTGCCGCCCGCGGGCCCGATGGCCCGCCGGCGGTCCGGCCGCCAGGCCGTTCTTTAAAGCGTTATCGATACAGACATGTCAGATCAGCAGAACACCACTCCCGAGAACAGCGGCTACGGCGCTGACTCGATCAAGATGCTCAAGGGGCTGGAGGCCGTGCGCAAGCGCCCCGGCATGTACATCGGCGACACGTCCGACGGCACGGGCCTGCACCACATGGTGTTTGAGGTCGTCGATAACGCCATCGACGAAGCCCTGGCCGGCTATTGCGACGACATCGTCGTCACGATCCACACCGACAATTCCATTTCCGTCACGGACAACGGCCGCGGCATCCCGACCGATATCCACAAGGACGACGAATTCCACCGCAGCGCGGCCGAAATCGTCATGACCGAACTGCACGCCGGCGGCAAGTTCGACCAGAACTCGTACAAGGTGTCCGGCGGCCTGCACGGCGTGGGCGTGTCGTGCGTGAACGCGCTGTCCGAGTGGCTGCGCCTGACCATCCGCCGCAACGGCGAAGTGCACCAGATGGAATTCCGCCAGGGCGAGCGCGTCGCGCCCCTGGCCGTGACCGGCACGACCGACAAGCGCGGCACCGAAGTGCGCTTCCTGGCCGACCCGATCATCTTCAACAACATCGAGTACCACTACGAGATCCTCTCCAAGCGCCTGCGCGAGCTCTCGTTCCTGAACAACGGCGTCAAGATCCGCCTGATCGACCAGCGCCAGGGCAAGGAAGAGAACTTCGCCTTCTCGGGCGGCGTGAAGGGCTTCGTCGAATACATCAATCGCGCCAAGACGGTGCTGCATCCGAACGTGTTCTCGGTCAGCACCGAGTCGTCGGCGGGCGGCGTGCCGGTGGGCGTGGAAGTGGCGATGCAGTGGAACGACAGCTACAGCGAAAGCGTGCTGTGCTTCACCAACAACATCCCGCAGCGCGACGGCGGTTCGCACCTGACCGGCCTGCGCGCCGCGATGACGCGCATCATCAACAAGTACATCACCGACAACGAACTGGCCAAGAAGGCCAAGGTCGAGACGTCCGGCGACGACATGCGCGAAGGCCTGGCCTGCGTGCTGTCGGTGAAGGTGCCCGAGCCCAAGTTCAGCAGCCAGACCAAGGACAAGCTGGTGTCCAGCGAAGTGCGTCCGGCGGTCGAGGAAGCCGTGGCCCGCACGCTGGAGACCTGGCTGCTGGAGCACCCGAACGACGCCAAGGCCTTGTGCAACAAGATCGTCGAAGCCGCCCGCGCGCGCGAAGCCGCCCGCAAGGCGCGCGAAATGACGCGCCGCAAGAGCGTTCTTGAAGGCGCCGGCCTGCCCGGCAAGCTGGCCGACTGCCAGGAAAAAGACCCGGCGCTGTGCGAGCTGTACATCGTCGAGGGTGACTCGGCAGGCGGCTCGGCCAAGCAGGGCCGCGACCGCAAGTTCCAGGCCATCCTGCCGCTGCGCGGCAAGGTGCTGAACGTCGAGAAAGCGCGCTTTGACCGCCTGATCGCCAGCGAGCAGATCGCCACGCTGATCACCGCGCTGGGCACCAGCATCGGCCCGGACTTCAACGTCGACAAGCTGCGCTACCACCGCCTCATCATCATGACCGACGCGGACGTGGACGGCGCGCACATCCGCACGCTGCTGCTGACGCTGCTGTACCGTCAGATGCCCGAGCTGGTGCAGCGCGGCTACGTCTACATCGCGCAGCCGCCGCTGTACAAGGTCAAGGTCGGCCGCGAAGAGCGCTACCTGAAGGATGACCAGGAAGAAGCGCAGTTCATGCTGCAACTGGCCCTGAAGGATGCCGAGATCATCGCTGGCGGCAACATCATCCGTGGCGACGAGCTGAGCGATCTGGCGCGCCAGTACGTGGCCGCCGACGGCGTCATCGCGCGCCTGTCGCGCGTGTTCGACGTGGCGGCGCTGTCGGCCATGGCCGAGGGCGTGGAGATCAACCTGGACACGGCCGAAGCCGCCGCCGATTCGGCCAAGCGCCTGGCCGACGCCATGCGCGATCCCATCAGCGGCAATGGCGTGGAAGTGGTGCCCGAGTTCGACGCGGCCACCGAACGTCATCGCCTGTCGATCCAGCGCATGCACCACGGCAACGTGCGCGTCAGCATCATCGACGCCGACTTCATTGGCGGTTCGGACTATGCGATTCTGTCCAAGGCCGCCAAGAGCTTCTCCGGCAAGGTCGGCCCGCAGTCGCTGGTGGCGCGCGGCGAAGGCGACAAGCGCAAGGAACAGACCGTGTCCGACTTCCGCGAAGCCATGCAGTGGCTGCGCAGCGAAGCCGACCGCGGCATCTCCAAGCAACGCTACAAGGGCCTGGGCGAAATGAACCCGGAACAATTGTGGGAAACCACGATGGACCCGAAGGTGCGCCGCCTGCTGCGCGTGCAGATCGAAGACGCCATCGCCGCCGACGAGGTCTTCACCACGCTGATGGGCGACGACGTGGAGCCGCGCCGCAACTTCATCGAGGCGCATGCGCTGTCGGCGGGGAACATCGACGTCTGATCGTATCGCCGACGCGCCTCGCGCGAACGGCGTGCACGAAAAGGGGCTGCCTTGGCGCAGCCCCTTTTCTATTGCGCGGGCGATCGGCCCCGGCCCTGCGGCGCGCGCCCTACCCCTGCACGTCGCTGGCCCAGGGCTCCGCCGTCAACCGCTGCGCCAGATACTCGATCAATGCCTGCACCCGCGCCGGCCGCCGGCGGCCCGGCGGCGTGACGATGTGCAGCGCGATCGGGTCGACCTGCCAGTCGTCCATGGCGGTTTCCAGCGCGCCCGATTGCAGGTCTTCCCAGGCCAGGAATTCCGGTTGCAGCGCCAGGCCCAGTCCGGCCTGCAACGCCGGTGACAGGGCCTCGGCATTGTTGACGTTCAACTGCACCGGCAGCGATTGCGAGAACTCGCCGTGCTTGTCGTGGCGAAAGCGCCAGCTCGAGCCGTTGCGCGCATACATGTATTGCAGCGCGGTGTGTTGCGCCAGGTCGCGCGGATGCTTGGGCCGGCCGGCGCGCTTGAAGTAGCTGGGCGCGCCCACCAGCAGGATGCGCACCGAGCACAGGCGCCGCGCCAGCAGCGTCGAATCGACCAGGTTGGAGATGCGCAGCGCCAGGTCGAAGCGCTCGGATACGAGGTCGGCCTGCTTGTCGCTGAACTCGATCTCCAGGTCGACCTCGGGATGGGCCTGCATGAAGGGCGGCAGCATCGGCGCCAGGTGCGTGACGCCGAACGACATGGGCGCGGCCAGGCGGATCTTGCCGCGCAGGCTGGTGGATTTTTCCGTGACCTCGGCCTCGACCGCTTCGCCTTCTTCGAGGATGCGGGCGGCGCGTTCCAGCGCGGCGTAGCCGGATTCGGTCAGCGACATGCTGCGCGAGGTGCGGTGGAACAGCATGGTCTTCATCTTGGTTTCCAGCCGCGTGATGGTCTTGGAAACCGTGGCCTGGGACAGGGACAGTTCGGCCGCCGCCTTGGCGAAGGAGCCCGTGTCGGCGACCTTGGCGAAGATCGCCCAGCCCTCCAGATCCGGCAGTTTGTTCATGGTGGTTCTCGCAAATAAGGTCGCGTCGATGATAGCGGCTGACTATGTGGCGAACAAGAATGCCCGAGGCGGCGCGCAGGGGAAATGCCCCTGTCACGCGGATCATGCAAAAAATGGAAAGGATGCAATTCCCCGTTGCGGATTCTCAGGCGGCGGGCGCTTGCCTAATATGCCCATACCGACACACGACGTGAACGAGACCCCGCAAACGGCGGTTCGAACACAACGCAAACGGGGCAGGCCGCAGCGGCTTGCGCAGGTCCCCGAATTCACATTGCCGCATTTTCCTGAACGATTCCTTGAAAGAGAGAGCCACCATGTCCGCCAACAAGTACCTCGAAGTCCTGACCCCGCAAAACAGCCAGATCATCTTCATCGACCAGCAGCCGCAGATGGCTTTCGGCGTGCAGTCGATCGATCGCCAGACGCTCAAGAACAACGTGGTGGGCCTGGCCAAGGCCGCGCGCACCTTCAACATCCCGACCACCATCACTACCGTGGAAACCGACGGCTTCTCGGGCAACACCTTTCCCGAACTGCTGGCCGTGTTCCCCGAGAACAATATCCTGGAACGCACCTCGATGAACTCGTGGGACGACCAGAACGTGCGCGATGCGCTGGCCGCCAATGGCCGCAAGAAGATTGTCGTGGCCGGCCTGTGGACCGAGGTCTGCAACACCACCTTCGCCCTGTGCGCCATGCTGGAAGGCGACTACGAGATCTACATGGTGGCCGACGCGTCGGGTGGCACCTCGGCTGATGCGCACAAGTACGCCATGGATCGCATGATCCAGGCTGGCGTGGTGCCGGTGACCTGGCAACAGGTGATGCTGGAATGGCAGCGCGACTGGGCTCGCCAGGAAACCTATGACGCCGTGACCGGCATCGCCAAGGAACACTCGGGCGCCTACGGCATGGGCATCGACTACGCCGTCACCCATGTGCACAAGCTGGCCGAGCGCGTGACGCACGGCGAACGCATCGGCCCCAACCCGGCCAAGTAAGCCGCCTGCCGGGCCGGCCGAGGCAGCGCCTCGGCCGGCCCGGCGCGATTCCTTTCCGAACACGGCCGGCGGCACGATGAACGCCCCTGGCGACCCCAAAGCGATCCAGGAGCGCTCCATGCCGAACAGCAACACCCATTCCCCGGGGAGCGGTTTCGCGCCCTTGCGCCAGCCCGTCTTTGCCGTGCTGGGGGCGGCCGCCGTGCTGGGCAACGTCGGCAGCTTCATGCGCGATGTCGCCAGCTCCTGGCTGGTGACCGATCTGTCGGCCAGCCCGGCGGCGGTGGCGCTGATCCAGACGGCGGCCACGCTGCCCATCTTCCTGCTGGCGATTCCCGCCGGCGTGCTGTCGGACATTCTCGATCGCCGGCGTTTCCTGATTTTCGTGCAGTTGCTGCTGGCGTCGGTCAGCGGCACATTGCTGCTGCTGTCGCATTTCGGCGCGTTGACGGTGGACTACCTGATCGCGCTGACGTTCGTCGGCGGCATCGGCGCGGCGCTGATGGGGCCGACCTGGCAGTCGATCGTGCCGGAGCTGGTGCCGCGCGAGGACCTCAAGGGCGCGGTGGCGCTCAATTCCCTGGGCATCAATATCGCGCGCGCCATCGGCCCGGCGGCGGGCGGCCTGATCCTGGCCAGCTTCGGCGCGGCGGTGACCTACGGCATGGACGTGTTGAGCTACGCGTTCGTGATTGCCGCCCTGCTGTGGTGGAAGCGTCCGGCCAAGGTCGACAGCGCCCTGTCGGAGAACTTCTTCGGCGCGTTCCGGGCCGGCCTGCGCTACACGCGGGCCAGCAAGGAGCTGCATCGCGTGTTGCTGCGCGCCGCCGCGTTCTTCCTGTTCGCCAGCGCGGTCTGGGCCTTGCTGCCGCTGGTGGCGCGGCAGATGCTGGGCGGGTCTTCCGGCTTCTACGGCGTGCTGCTGGGCGCGGTGGGCGCGGGGGCGATCGTCGGCGCCCTGGTCATGCCGAAGCTGGGCGCCAAGCTCAACGCGGATGGGCTGGTGCTGCTGGCCTCGTTGGTCAGCGCGGTGGTGATGGGCGTGCTGGTGTTCGCGCCGCCCAAGTGGCTGGCGGTGCTGATGCTGGTGCTGTTGGGCATGGGCTGGATCACCGCGCTGACGACGTTCAACGGCGTGGCCCAGGCGATCCTGCCCAATTGGGTGCGCGGCCGCGGCCTGGCGGTGTACCTGATGGTGTTCAACGGCGCGATGGCGGCCGGCAGCCTGGGCTGGGGCCTGGTGGCGCGGGAAATCGGCGTGCCGTATGCGCTGGTGGTGAGCGCGGTCGGCCTGGTGCTCGTGGCGCTGCTGTTCCACCGGGCGCGGCTGCCGGTGGGCGAGGCCGACCTGCAGGCGTCGAACCATTGGCCGGAACCGCTGGTGTCCGCGCCGGTGGCGAATGATCGCGGCCCGGTGCTGATTCAGGTCGAGTACCGCGTTCGTCAGGCGGATCGCCCCGCCTTCCTGGAGGCGATGCAGCGCCTGTCGCAGGAACGGCTGCGTGATGGCGCCTACGCCTGGGGCGTGGTCGAGCACACCGGCGAGCCGGAGCGGGTGATGGAGTGGTTCTTCGTGGAATCGTGGGCCGAGCATCTGCGCCAGCATCACCGGGTGTCGCATGCCGACGCCGACCTGCAGGCCGAGGCGCTGCGTTTCCATATCGGCCCGGACAAGCCCGAAGTGCATCACTTCCTGGCGTTGAAACGCTGACCGCACCGCCGTCGCATCCGCTAACCCGACCAGGAGTCTCATCATGATCGAGCGCCGACCCCTCACTACCCTGGGCCACGCCCGCCGCGGCTGGCTCGACGTCAAGCACCATTTCTCGTTCGCCAGCTACCAGGATCCCCAGCGCATGCGTTGGGGCGCGCTGCGCGCCTGGAACGACGAGACCCTCGCGCCGGGCGCGGGCTTTCCGCCGTTGCTGCATACCGACGTGGAAATCGTCACCTGCGTGCGCGAAGGCGCCCTGACGCACGAAGACGACCTGGGCAACCGCGGGCGCACAAGCGCCGGCGAGGTGCAGGTCATGAGCGCGGGCAGCGGCGTGACGCATGCGGAGATCAACATGGAAGGCGGGCCTGCCCGGGTGTTCCAGATCTGGCTGGAGCCGGAGCGTCGCGGCGTGCCGCCCAGTTGGGGCCGCAAGTCGTTTGCGCGCGAGGCCCGCCATGGCCGCTTCGTCACGCTCGCCAGCGGCATCGAGGGCGATGACGACGCCCTGCCGATCCGCAGCGACGCGCGTGTGCTGGCGGTGGCGCTCAAGGCGGGCGAAGCCGCCACCTACCGCTTCGCGCGCGGCCGGCGGCGGGGCTACCTGGTGTCGTCCAAGGGACGCTTGACCGTCAACGATGTCGAGATCGGCAGCGGCGACGGCGCCGCGATCCTGGACGAGACCGCCGTGCGCATCACCGCGCTGGACGATGCCGAGGTGCTGTTGGCCGATACCCATGCATGACCCATTCCCTCTATAAGGACGCACATGAAGATCTATCTACTTTCCCTGGGCGCCGGCCTGCTGGTCGGCGTGGTGTACAGCCTGCTGCAGGTGCGCTCGCCCGCGCCGCCGCTGGTGGCGCTGATCGGCCTGCTCGGCATCCTGGTCGGCGAGCAGATCGTGCCGGTGGGCAAGCAATTGCTCAACGGCAGCGCTTTCGCCGCCGCCTGCGACAAGGAGAAGGCGGTGAGCCATGTGTTCGGGCAATTGCCCGGCCGCCAGGCGCAAGACAAAGACCAAAGCTGATGGAGAACCCACCATGTCAAACGCTTCAGACACCACGCCCGATATCATCTTCCACAACGGCCGCATCACGACCCTGGACCGCGCCAAGCCGCAGGCCAGCGCGGTGGCGATCAAGGACGGCCGCTTCGTCGCGGTCGGCACCGACGCCGAGGTCATGGCGCTGGCCGGGCCCGCCACCCGGCGCGTCGACCTCAAGCAGCGTGGCGTCCTGCCCGGCCTGTTCGACAACCATACCCACGTGGTGCGCGGCGGCCTGAACTACAACATGGAGTTGCGCTGGGACGGCGTGCGCTCGCTGGCCGACGCCATGGCCATGTTGAAGCGCCAGGTTGCCATCACGCCGGCGCCGCAATGGGTGCGGGTGGTGGGCGGTTTCACCGAGCACCAGTTCGCCGAGAAGCGCCTGCCGACGATTGAAGAAATCAACGCCGTCGCGCCCGACACGCCGGTGTTCCTGCTGCACCTGTATGACCGCGCCCTGCTCAACGGCGCCGCGCTGCGCGCGGTGGGCTACACCAAGACCACCCCTAACCCGCCCGGCGGCGAGATCATCCGCGACGCGCAGGGCAACCCCACCGGGCTGCTGCTGGCCAAGCCGAACGCCACCATCCTGTACGCCACGCTGGCCAAGGGGCCCAAGCTGCCGTTCGACTATCAAGTCAATTCCACGCGCCACTTCATGCGCGAGCTGAACCGGCTGGGCGTGACCGGCGTGATCGACGCGGGCGGCGGCTTCCAGAACTATCCCGATGACTACGCCGTGATCCAGAAGCTGGCCGACGAAGGCCAGATGACGGTGCGGCTGGCCTACAACCTGTTCACGCAGAAGCCCAAGCAGGAGAAGGAAGACTTCCTCAAGTGGACCTCGAGCGTGAAGTACAAGCAGGGCACCGATTACTTCCGCCACAACGGCGCCGGCGAGATGCTGGTGTTCTCGGCCGCCGACTTCGAGGACTTCCGCGTCGAACGGCCGGACATGCCGCC
The DNA here is from genome assembly GCF_050285565.1 of Achromobacter sp. Taxonomy (GTDB): domain Bacteria; phylum Pseudomonadota; class Gammaproteobacteria; order Burkholderiales; family Burkholderiaceae_B; genus Achromobacter. Next base: position 22,140 of record NZ_JBLZXG010000015.1, on the reverse strand, counting down.
GGAAATGGAAGGCGAGCTGGAGGAAGTGGTGCGGGTGCTGGCGCAGAACCAGTGGCCGTGGCGCTTGCACGCCACCTATGACGAGACCATCTCGCGCGCCCTGGACGTGTTCGAGAAGGTGCACCAGGACACGCCGCTGACCGGCCTGAACTGGTTCTTCGACCACGCCGAGACCATTTCCGACAAGTCGATCGACCGCGTCGCCGCGCTGGGCGGCGGCATCGCCGTGCAGCACCGCATGGCCTACCAGGGCGAATACTTCATCGAGCGCTACGGCGCTGCCGCGGCCGAGGCCACGCCGCCGATCGCCAGGATGCTGGATCGTGGCGTGAAGGTGTCCGCCGGCACCGACGCCACCCGGGTCGCGTCCTACAACCCGTGGGTGTCGCTGTCGTGGATGGTGACCGGCAAGACGGTGGGCGGCACCCGCCTCTATCCGGCGCGCAACTGCCTGGATCGCGAAACCGCGCTGCGCATGTGGACCGAGAACGTGGCCTGGTTCGCCAACGAGGAAGGCAAGCGCGGCCGCATCCAGCCGGGCCAACTGGCCGACTTCATCGTGCCGAGCAAGGACTACTTCCGCTGCGCCGAGGACGAGATCTCGTTTTTGACGTCCGAGCTGACCGTGGTCGGCGGCCGCGTGGTCTACGGCGCGGGCGAATTCGGCCCGCTGGACGACCACCCGCTGCCGCCCGCCATGCCGGACTGGTCGCCGACGCGCCTGTTCGGCGGCTATGCCGCCTGGGGCGACCCCGACGGCGCCGGCCGCAATTCGCTGGGCTACCGCAACATGGCGGCCTGCGGCTGCGCCAGCAGTTGCGGACTGCACGGGCATGACCATGCCAAGGCCTGGGCTTCGAGCGCGCCCAGTTCCGACCTGCAGGGCTTCTTCGGCGCCCTGGGTTGTTCCTGCTGGGCGGTTTGAGGAGGCCGGTCATGAGCGCGAGCTTTCATTGGGAACAACGGCTGGCCGGCCTGGCCCGGCCGCTGTTCGGTTCTGCCGCCGCGCGGTTCCTGGCCTACCTGGGCCTGTGCGCCGCGTATCTGCAGGGCGGGCTGGTCAAGCTGACCGACTTTCCCGGCGCGCTGGCCGAGATGGCGCATTTCGGCCTGGCGCCGGGGCCGCTGTTCGCGGTGCTGGTGATCGCGCTGGAATTGGTGGCATCCGCCATGATTCTGGTGGGACGGCTGCGTTGGTTGGGGGCGCTGGCGTTGGCGGGCTTCACGCTGCTGGCCACGGGCATTGCGCTGCGCTACTGGGAGATGGCGCCAGGGCAGGAACGCTTCATGGCCGCCAATGCGTTCTATGAGCACCTGGGGCTGGCGGGCGGGTTGCTGCTGGTGGCGTGGCTGGATCTGCGCGCATCCGGCTCCGGGGCGCCGGCCACGGCCTGAGATGCCTGCTCGCCCGAACGCGACAAGGCCCCGTCAAGGGGGGCCTTGTCGCGTGGGCCGGCGGGCGGTCGTTGTTCTCACCGCCCGGGCCGCGCCTTCAAATCCGCCATTTCTTCCTGCATCAATTGATGCGCGTAGCGCGAGAACACGCTGACCAGGCGAGTGCGGGTGTGATACGGCGGGTACAGCAGCGCCACCGTCACCGGCACCGCCGGGCTGAAGGGGCGCACCTCGACGCCGTTGGCCTCGTATTCCTCGCGCGCGGCCAGCGGGTTGATCAGCGCCACGCCCAGGCCGGCGCCCACCAGCGCACAGACCGACGAGCCCAGGCCGGCCTCGGCCACCGTCTGGCGCTCGACCTTGGCGGCCTTGAAGACCGCGTCGATCTTTTCCCGCAGCGGGGTGGCGCTGGGGAAGGCGATGAAGGGTTCGCCGGCGAAATCGGCGGGCTTGAGTTTTTTCAGCTTGGTCAGCCGGTGGCCCTTGGGCAGCACCGCCACGCAGTTCATGGTCAGCACCGGCTCGACCTGGATGCCGGGGCTGTCGCCCGACAGCATGGCCAGGCCGGTGTCGCAGAAGCCCGAGCTGATCCAGTTGTGCACGGCGCTGGCGTTGCCGGAATGGATCGAGACCATGACGTCCGGGTATTCGGTCTTGAAGGCGGCGACGATGCGCGCCAGCAGGCCGCCGGCCAGGCGCGGCATGGCGGCCACGCTCAGGCGGCTGGCGCTGAACGAGCGGATGCTGGCCGCCGCCGATTCCAGGCCCGCCAGGCCGATGAAGGTCTTTTCCACCTCTTGAAAGAAGCGCGAACCGTCCTGGGTCGGGGTCAGGCGGCTGCCATTGCGGTCGAACAGGGGAAACTGGGTGATTGCTTCCAATTGCGCGATTAAGCGGCTAACGTGCGGCTGCGAGGTATGCACTCTGCGCGCCGCGGCGGTCATGGATCCGGTCATCATGACGGCTCGGAAAGCCTCGATGTGTCGCAAGCCCATTCGTGTAATGGCCATATCAAATCCGTATAGAGGAATACCCGATTGGAACTGGATAAAACCATAACGCTAGTTGATACTTTTTGCCAGCCGCGGGGCTCATCGCGGGACGCGGCGGTTCGCATGCAATCCGGCACCGCTGTTCGTGAACATAAACACGCGCCGCACGACCGGCGCCAAGGGAATACGATGAAAGCATTTGCCGCGATTTCGGTGGCCGCCGCCCTGTTCGGCAGCGCCGCCGCCCACGCCGAAGGCCCCAGCCGCCTGGACAAGATCCGCGACACCGGCGTGATCACCATCGGCCACCCCGAGACCTCGGTGCCGTTCGCCTATCTGGACGGCAATCAGAAGCCGATCGGCTACACCGTCGAGATTTGCCAGGAAATCGCCCAGCACATCAAGACCGCGCTCAAGCTGCCCAAGCTGGACGTCCGTTACAACCCGACCACTTCGGCCACCCGCATTCCGCTGCTGGCCAACGGCACCATCGACCTGGAGTGCGGCAACACCACCAACAACCTGGAACGCCACAAGCTGGTGTCGTTCGCGCCCACCACGTTCGTGGCGCAGGTGGTGCTGGTGGCGCGCAAGGATGGCGGCGTCGATCCCAACAACCTGGCGTCGTTCCGTGGCAAGACCATCGCCGCGCAAGCCGGGGGCCAGACCTTCAAGCTGATTTCGCGCCTGAACGCCGAGGGCAACCTGGGCATCAGCATGGCGCCCACCAAGGATACGGCGGAAACGCTGCTGATGGTGGAATCGGGCCGCGCCGCCGGCTCGGCCAATGACGACGGCATCGCCTATGGCGTGGTGGCCTCGTCCAAGAACCCGGATGCGTTCGTGATCGGCACCAAGGGCCTGGAACTGGCGCCCTACGGCATCATGCAGCCCAAGGACGACCCGGCCTTCAAAAAGGTGGTGGACGAGGCCGTGATCGACATGATGAAGAGCGGCCGCGTCGCCGCGATCTACGACAAGTACTTCAATTCGCCGATCCCGCCCAAGCAGATCAACCTGAAGTACCCGATGAGCGACGCGCTCAAGCGCGCGCTGGCGCATCCGACCGACTCCGGCGACCCCAAGGCCTACGAGTAAGCCTGCCTGCCGCGGCGGCCCGTCATGGGCGCCGCGGCGCCGCGCGACCCGGGGCGCCGTCCGCCGGCGCCCTCTTCTTTCGTTCTCCTCAGGTCCTGAAGCATGAACTACAACTGGAGCTGGAGCATCTTCCTGGAGATGTCGCCCGACGGCGTGCATACCTTCCTGGAGACGATCCTGATCGGCGTGGGCTGGACCCTGGCGCTGGCCCTGACGGCGTGGGTGTTCTCGCTGCTGCTGGGGTCGTGCCTGGGCGTGATGCGCACCGCTTCGTCGCGCCTGGCCAATGCCGTCGGCGCGACCTATGTCGAGATTTTCCGCAATGTGCCGCTGCTGGTGCAGATGTTCCTGTGGTATTTCGTGTTGCCCGAGCTGCTGCCGCACGCCTGGGGGCTGGCGATGAAGCAGATGCCGCAGCCCTGGGGGCAGTTCCTGCCGGCGGTGCTGTGCCTGGGCTTCTACGGCTCGGCGCGCGTGGCCGAGCAGTTGCGCGCCGGCATCCAGTCGTTGCCGCGCGGGCAGTTTCAGGCCGGTACCGCGCTTGGCCTGACCGAGACGCAGGTGTACCGCTACATCATCCTGCCCGAGGCCTATCGCATCGTGCTGCCGCCCCTGACCTCGGAGTTCATGGGCACGATCAAGTATTCGTCGGTGGCGCTGACCATCGGCCTGCTGGAGCTGACCGGCCAGACCCGCTCGATGGCGGAGTTCAGTTTCCATATCTTCGAGGCCTTCACGGCCGCGACCGTGATCTACCTGATCCTGAATGGCATCGTGGTGCTGGGCATGCGCCTGCTTGAGCGCCATGTGGCGGTCCCCGGCCTGATCGGCGCGGCGGCCAAGAACGGACGCTAGGCATCGGCATGGGCAATTTCGATTTCGACGTCATCGGCAGCGCGCTGCCGTACCTGTTCCAGACCGGCATGACGTTCACGCTGACCCTGACGCTGCTGGCGGCGGTGATGGGGCTGGCGCTGGGCACGCTGCTGGCCATGATGCGGCTGTCGCGCTTCAGGATCCTGTCGGTGCCGGCGGGCATCTATGTGAACGTGATGCGGTCGGTGCCGCTGCTGCTGGTGATCTTCTGGTTCTACTTCCTGGTGCCCTACATCGCCGCCTGGATCGTGGGCTCGCCCACGCCGCTGCGGGTCGGCGCGTTCAATTCGGCGGTGGTCACCTTCACGCTGTTCGAGGCGGCCTACTTCTGCGAGATCATGCGCGCCGGCATCCAGTCGATCGCGCGCGGCCAGGTCTCGGCCAGCATGGCGCTGGGCCTGACCCACTGGCAGGGCATGCGCTACGTGATCCTGCCGCAGGCCATTCGCAACATGGTGCCGGCGTTGCTGACGCGGGTCATCATCCTGTTCCAGGACACCTCGCTGGTGTATGTGCTGTCGCTGACCGACTTCCTGGGCGCGGCGGCCAAGATTGGCCAGCGCGACGGCCGGCTGGTGGAACTCTATCTCTTCGTGGCGGTGGTGTATTTCGTGATCTGCTTCACGGCATCCCGTCTGGTCAAGCGGCTGGAAAAGCGCGTCCGGGTGCTGCGCTAGGCGCGCCGGGTTATCCACAGGTTCAACGATGCAACTTTCTTCGAAACCCCCGATGATCGAGATCAAGCAGGTCAGCAAGTGGTATGGCGATTTCCAGGTGCTGGATGATTGCTCCACCACGGTTGGCCGCGGCGAAGTGGTGGTGGTGTGCGGCCCGTCCGGGTCGGGCAAATCGACCCTGATCAAGACCGTCAACGCGCTCGAACCCTTCCAGAAAGGCGAGATCGTGGTCAACGGCATCCATGTCGGCGATCCGCGCACCAACCTGCCCAAGCTGCGCTCGGTGGCGGGCATGGTGTTCCAGCACTTCGAGCTGTTCCCGCACCTGTCGGTGACCGAGAACCTGTGCCTGGGCCAGGTCAAGGTGCTCAAGCGCGGCAAGGACGAGGCCCGCGCCCGCGCGCTGGCGCTGCTGGAGCGGGTGGGCCTGTCGGCGCACAGGGACAAGCATCCGGGCGAGCTGTCCGGCGGCCAGCAGCAGCGCGTGGCGATCGCCCGCGCCCTGTCGATGGATCCGGTGGTGATGCTGTTCGACGAGCCGACCTCGGCGCTGGATCCGGAGATGGTCAACGAGGTGCTGGACGTGATGACCGACCTGGCCGGCGAAGGCATGACGATGATGGTGGTGACCCATGAAATGGGGTTCGCCCGCCGCGTCGCCGACCGCGTCATCTTCATGGACGGCGGCAAGATCGTCGAGGACTGCCCGAAGGCGGCCTTTTTCGACGATGTCGAGGCGCGCGCGCCGCGCACGCGCCAGTTTCTTTCCAAAATTCTGCAGCACTGATCGTTATGACCCAGCGGATTTCCGTCGACTCCTCCAGCGCACTCGTCGACCTGCGCAGCGATACGGTGACCCACCCCACCGCCGCCATGTACGAGCGCATGCGCACCGCCCCGATCGGCGATGACGGGCTCGACGGCGACCCCAGCGTGCGCGCGCTGGAAGCGCACGTGGCCGCGCGCCTGGGCAAGGAAGCCGGGCTGTTCGTGCCCAGTTGCACCATGGCCAACCTGCTGGCGGTGCTGGCGCAGTCGCAGCGCAACGAGCAGGTGGTGCTGGAGTCGGCCGCGCACATGTATACGTCCGAGCGCGGCGCCGCCACTTTCACCGGCCTGTTCTACCAGGGCGTGCCGGGCACCGATGGCGCCATGGACCTGGATCGTCTGGAAGACGCGTTGCAGTCCGGCGGCCACAAGCTCAAGACCGCGCTGGTGGCGATGGAGACGTCGCACAACAACGCTGGCGGCACGGTGCTGCCGCTGGATCACATGCAGGCGGTTTATGGCATGGCGCAGGCCTGTGGCGTGCCGGTGCACCTGGATGGCGCGCGCCTGTTCAATGCCGCCGTGGCGCTGGGCGTGGCGCCGGCCGCGATCACGCGCCATGCCGATACGGTGTCGCTGTGCCTGTCCAAGGGCCTGAGCGCGCCGGTGGGCGCGGTGTTGACCGGCGCGCGGCCGGTGATGGCACGCGCCCGCATGCTGCGCCGCATGCTTGGCGGCACCCAGCGCCAGGCCGGCATCATGGCCGCCGCCGGGCTCGAAGGCGTGCAGACCATGGGCGACCGGCTGGTGGAGGATCATGCGCGCGCGCGCCGCCTGAGCGAGGGCCTGAACCGGCTGGCCCCGGCGCTGTCGGCGACGGTGCCGCAGACCAACATCGTGCAGGTCGAGACCGCCGACACCGGCATGACCAATGCGCACTGGGTCACCGCGCTGGAAGGCGCGGGTCTCTTGACGCGGCCGTGGGGCCGCACGCGGCTGCGCTGCGTGACCCATCGCCATATCGATGACGCCGACATCGACCGCGCCATCGACGCCTTCAAAAAGGTGCTGGCAAGCCGCTGAACCAGTGCTTTCCGGGGGCGGGCGATGCAATAATGGCCGGATGTCCGCTACCCACCTATCCAAGAAAGATTATCTCTGCGCACTGTCGGTGGTGGTGATCTGGGGCCTGAACTTCGTCGTCATGAAAGTCGGCCTCAACGGCCTCTCGCCCATGATGCTGGGGGCGCTGCGCTTCGCCCTGGCGGCCTTTCCCCTGGTGTTGTTCGTGCGGCCGCCGCGCCTGCCGTGGCGATGGATCGCGGCCTACGGACTGGTACAGGGCCTGGGCCAGTTCGGCCTGCTCTTTACGGCCCTCAAGTTCGGCATGCCGGCGGGCATGGCTTCGCTGGTGATCCAGACCCAGGCGTTCTTCACCTTGCTGCTGGCCGCGCCGGTGCTGCGCGAGCGGGCCCGGCCGCATCATTGGGTCGGGCTGGGCGTGGCGGCGCTGGGGCTGGTGGTGATCGCCGCGGGCCGCGGCGACGGGCCGGGGCAGATGACCATGGCGGGCTTCGTGCTGACGCTGGGCGCCGCGTCCATGTGGGCCGTGTCCAACATCATCGTGCGGCTGGCCAGCCGCAAGGCGCCCGGTTACGACCCCTTCGCGTTCATCGCCTGGAGCAGCGCCGCGCCGGTGTTGCCGTTCCTGGCGCTGGCGGCATGGGCCGACGGCTGGGACGCGGTGATGGCGATGCTCCTGGGCATCGGCTGGGGTGAGGCGCTGTCGGTGCTGTACCTGGCGGTGCTGGCCACGCTGCTGGCCTACACGCTTTGGACCCGGCTGCTGACGCGCCATCCGGCGGCCAGGATCGCGCCGTTCTCGCTGCTGGTGCCGGTGGTGGGGCTGTGGGCCGCGTCCGCGGCCTTCGACGAACGCCTGCAGCCTTTGCAGTGGGTGGGCGCGGGCTGCGTGCTGGCGGGGCTGGTCGTCAACCAGGTGGGCGGGCGTTGGCAGCGCAAACACTGAGCCGGCCGCCGCAACGCGCGATCGGGGATTGCCGGCCGCGCGGTCTCATCCCTTTGCGCGCGCGTCTCCCACCCCCTTTGGGATGAGCGCGGCCAGCGCCGGCGCGCGGCCTACAGCTGTTCGAAGTGAGCATAGCGTTTGTCGGTGTACTCCCGGCGCGTGACCATTTCGGTGACCTCGGCCCCCGGCGGGCCGCGCCGCAGCCATTCCAACATGTGATCGACCTGGTCGGGCGTGCCCTGCACCATGGCTTCGACCGTTCCGTCCAGCATGTTCTGCACCCAGCCGCGCGCGCCCAGCAGGTGCGCGCGCCGCACCGCCGCATGGCGGTAGCCCACGCCCTGCACGCTGCCGCTGACGGTGACGTGGACGGTTTCGATATGGGTGTCTTGCATGGGATCTCCTTCGGATGATGCGCCGCGTCGCGCCGGTGCATTAGGCGGTTCCGGCTACAGCGGATGGTCGATAGGCCCTCCGGGCATCGAAGCGATACGTTAGAGCACATGTCAAAACGTGCCAACGGGAACACCCGCAAGCAAAGCTTGGAGAAGCCATTATGGAAGAGACCAGTTTGTTGTCGGAAGCAGAAACAGCACGCTATCGGGACCAGGGCTACCTGGCCCTGCCGGACATGTGCCCGCAGGACGAGGTGGGCTACATCCGGCGCACGCTGCTGGAATTGTTCGCGAACAAGACCGGCTACAACGAGGGGGCGCAATACGACTTCATCAGCCGCGACGACCCATCCAAGCCAGCCAAGTTTCCGAGTCTGCACGATCCGCGCCATTATGCCCCGGGCTTGTTGAAGACCACCTATCACGAACGCACGCGGGAGCTGGCGCGCCAGTTGCTGGGCGAGGATGCCGCGCTGTATGGCGAGCACGCGCTGCTCAAGCCGGCGTTGGTCGGGCCGGAGACGCCATGGCACCAGGATGAAGCGTTCCGTTCGCCCGATTTCGTCTACAACGAACTGAGCATCTGGCTGGCGCTGCAACCGGCCACGCTGGAGAACGGTTGTATGCAGTTCATCCCCGGGTCGAACAAGAGCGAGGTGCTGGAGCATCGCTCGCCGGGTGGGGACAAGACGCTGCATCCGCTCGAATGTTGCGCCGATTTCCCGCGCCATCTGGCGGTGGCCGAACCATTGCGGCCCGGCGGCTGCACCGTGCACGATGCGCGCACGCTGCATTTCACGGGCGCCAACACGTCGCCGCAGCCGCGCTTGGCGTACATCCTGATTTACAACACGCCGCCGGTCTACAAGCCCGGCCGGCGCCAATTCCCGTGGCTGGAAGGCCGCTGGACCGACAGCCAGACACGCAAGAAGGAATGGCATCGCCGTGGCGGCCTGGCGGTCGATGTGATGCGGCGCCTGCCGGCGGCGCGCCTGACCAGCCCGCGCTGGGTGGCGTGGGCCACGATCCGCGCGGTGAGCAAGGTCTGGCCGCGCTAGCGGCGCCACAGCGGCCGTGACATGCGGCCGCGATGAATGGGGGACGCGAGGCCGGCGGCAGGCGCTTGCCGGCCCCGGCGCGTATACTGGGCAGCGCCGCAGGGTCTGGCCGCCATGCGCTCCCCCGGGTGTCCTGGCGACGCAGGCGGGTTGGCGTGGAGGTGAAGGCCGCTGCGGGATCGCGACTCTCCTTCCCCAGAAGAATAACCATGACCGCTGACCTTTCCACGATCACCTGCATCGAAGATCTGCGCGCGATCGCGCGCAAGCGCGTGCCGCGCATGTTCTACGACTACGCCGACTCGGGCGCCTGGACCGAAAGCACCTACCGCGCCAACGAAAGCGACTTCCAGAAGATCAAACTGCGCCAGCGCGTGGCGGTGAACATGGAGGGCCGCTCGTTGCGCACGACGCTGGTGGGCCACGATGTGGTGATGCCGCTGGCGATTTCGCCGACGGGCCTGACCGGCATGCAGCACGCCGATGGCGAGATCCTGGCGGCCAAGGCGGCGGCGGAGTTCGGGGTGCCGTTCACGCTGTCGACGATGAGCATCTGCTCGCTGGAAGACGTGGCCGCGGCCACGGGCAAGCCGTTCTGGTTCCAGCTTTACGTGATGCGCGACCGTGAGTTCGTCGGCAACCTGATCGACCGCGCCAAGGCGGCGGGTTGCTCGGCGCTGGTGCTGACGCTGGATCTGCAGATCCTGGGCCAGCGCCACAAGGACATCAAGAACGGCCTGTCGACGCCGCCCAAGCCGACCATTCGCAATCTCATCAATCTGGCGACCAAGCCGCGCTGGTGCCTGGGCATGCTGGGCACCAAGCGCCGCACGTTCGGCAACATCGTCGGCCATGCGAAGGGCGTGAGCGATCTGTCGTCGCTGTCGGCGTGGACGGCCGAGCAGTTCGATCCGCGCCTGAGCTGGGACGATGTGGCGTGGATCAAGCAGCGTTGGGGCGGCAAGCTGATCATCAAGGGCATCCTGGATGTCGAGGATGCGCAATTGGCGGCCAACAGCGGGGCCGATGCGCTGATCGTCAGCAACCATGGCGGGCGGCAACTGGATGGCGCGATGTCCTCGATCGCGGCATTGCCTGGCATTGCCGACGCGGTGGGCTCGAAGATCGAAGTATGGATGGACGGCGGCGTGCGGTCGGGGCAGGATATCCTCAAGGCGGTGGCGCTGGGCGCGCGGGGGGCGATGATCGGGCGGGCGTTCCTGTACGGGTTGGGGGCTTACGGGCAGGCGGGCGTGACTCGCGTGTTGGAGATCCTTTACAAGGAAATGGATACGACGATGGCGCTTTGCGGGCGGCGCAATATCGAGGTTGGGGATCGGAGTATTTTGTTGCCGGGGACTTATCCCGTCTGAGGTTCTTTGGATCGGCTGAAAGCCGGTGGGTCGCTGGGTGCGGCTCGCCGGCTTTTTTGCTTTCTTGCTTGCGGATTTCGCGCTTCGTAGGTCGGCCGGCGCGGCGAGGGGCGGGCGGGGCGCGCCTACGATTGCGGTCCGGAGCCTCCGCTCCGGACTGCCCCATCGTCATCCTCGTCCGCCTTCGGCTCCCTACGGATTCCCTCGGGCGCATCTACACGGCGCGCCCCACCCGCCCCTCGCCGCGCCGGCCTGCGTGTGTCGAGAGTTGTGGCGCTGCTGGAGCGGAGGGGGCATGGGAGGGCTTGCGTTGCCCGTCGTGACCCGCTGCGCGGGCAGCCGGTCACGACATACGCGGTGTCTTGTGGTGGCGCGATGTGCGCTGCGCGGCGTTGACGCGGAGCTGGGTTGGGCCGGCCTTGGGTGGCAGAGAGGGTGTTTTGGGCGGCTGTCTCACTCCCGGTTGCCGGTGCCCAGAAATTGGCTGGGGCGCCTCAACGCCGGGTCGAAGGGGTTGAGTTGGGCGCTGATGCCGGCGGCTTCGCGGCGCAGGATTTCCACGATCAGGGGCAGGCGTTCGTCGCTGATGCGTTCGACGGGGGCGGCGATGCTGAGGGCGGCGACGGTGACGCCGTTGGGGTCGCGGACGGGGACGGCCAGGCCGGCGATGTTGGGGAAGATGCCCTGGCCCTTGCTGCGGGCGTATTGGAGTTCCTGGCATTCCTTGATGCCGGCGCGCATGGTGATTTCGTCGACGAAACCGAGGTGGTGCAGGCGCGGGATGTTGAAGCGCAGGACTTCTTCGCGTTCGGCTTCGGGCAGGTTGGCCAGCAGCAGCAGGCCGCCCTGGCCCAGGCCGAGCGGAACGCGGCCGCCGATGTCGCCGGTGTGCGAGCGCACCGGGAAGGCGCCGTCGATGCGGTCCAGGCAGACGGCGTCGAAGCCGCTGCGCACCAGCAGGAAGATGGTGTCGTTGAGCATGCCGCTCAGGCGCAGCATGGCGGGGCGGTAGATGGCGCGCAGCGTGGACTGGTGGTTGCCGGCATTGGCGGCCAGAGAGAAGAAGGCGACGCTGAGCTGGTAGCCCTTGCTCTGCGCGGGCTGTTCGACCATGCCCTCCTGCACCAGGCCCTGCAATACGCGGTGGACGGTGGCCTGGGCCTGGCCGGTGCGTGCGGCGATGTCGGTCAGGCGCAGCTTTTCGCCCTTGGCGTCGGACAGGGCGCGCAGCACGGCGAAGGCGCGTTGCAGGACGCCCTGGGCGCCGGCGTCGTCGGTGGCTTCTGATTTCTTCATTGTTCAATTCCGATAACCAAAATATACAACTGCATTTTTATCAAGAAATTCAGCTATACGGAAATAAGGAGATAAAAATTCGAATATTCGGAAAACCCTAATTGACCGGCCTTTTTGACGACTCCTAGACTGCCCTGCATCGATTGCAATGCGGGGTCTGCCTCGCGCACCGCTCCTCATCGGGCACGGGGTTTGGAATATGTCATTTCTGCGGCTGGACAACGTCTCCAAGAATTACGGCGACCTGCGGGTCGTCTCGGACCTGAGCCTGGCGGTCGAGAAAGGGGAATTCGTGTCGTTGCTGGGGCCCTCGGGCTGCGGCAAGACCACCACGCTGCAGATGATCGCGGGCTTTGCCGACGTGACGCGCGGCAGCATCACGCTCGATGGCCGCGACATCACCCATGCCAAGCCGAACACGCGCGGGCTGGGCATCGTGTTCCAGAGCTATGCGCTGTTTCCGCACCTGACGGTGGCGGACAACGTGGCGTTCGGGCTGAAGATGCGCAAGGTCGAACGCAGCGAGCGCCAGGCGCGGGTGCGCGAGGCGCTGGCGCTGGTCAAGCTGGACAAGCACGCCGACCGCTTTCCGCGTGAACTGTCGGGCGGACAGCGGCAGCGGGTGGCGCTGGCGCGCGCGCTGGTGATCCGGCCGCCGGTGCTGCTGCTGGACGAGCCGTTGTCGAACCTGGACGCCAAGCTGCGCGAGGACATGCAGTTCGAGCTGCGCAGCATCCAGAAGCAGATCGGCACCACCACCGTGATGGTGACGCACGACCAGGCCGAGGCGCTGTCGATCAGCGACCGCGTGGTGGTGATGCAGGACGGCCGCGCCACGCAGGTGGATGCGCCCTATCGCATGTACGAGCATCCGCAGAGCGAGTTCATTTCGCGCTTCGTCGGCAAGACCAACCTGCTGCCGGGCCGCGTGACGCGCTGCGGCGCGCAGGCGGAAGTGGAAACCGGCGCGCTGCGCGTGCTGGTCGACGGCACGGGCCTGCGCCACGGCGACAGCGTGCAGCTGTCGCTGCGTCCGGAGAAGCTGGTGCCGGTGCCCGCTGGCCAGGGCAAGCTGTCCTGTGTGGTCAGCACGCGCTACTTCCTGGGCAGTCAGTGGATGTACGGGCTGGATTCGCCGGTGGGGGCGCTGACGGTGCTCACGCCCAACGATGGCCGCCGGCCGCACGACGATGGCGACCGGATCGGGCTGGACTGGGCCGAAGGCGTGCTGCGCGTGCTGCCGGTGGCAGCCGCCCAAGAGGCCTGACATGGCGACGCTGACCCGACCCGGCGCCGCCAGCGCGCCCAAGCCGCGCACCGACGGCCTGCTGGCCATCCTGGGTTCGATCCCGCTGGCGATCGTGTTCCTGACGCTGGTGCTGACGCCGCTGGCGTTGACGCTGGTGCTGTCGTTCCGGCCGTTCGACTACAGCGCCGGCATCCTGCCGGGGCACACGTTCGAGCACTACCTGGCAGTGGTGACTGACGGCTATTTCCTGGAAATCTTCTGGCGCACGTTCTGGATCGCGGGCGTGACCACGCTGATCTGCGTGCTGATCGGCGCGCCCGAGGCCTACATCCTGTCGCGCATGGGCAAGCCGTGGCGCTCGATCTTCCTGCTGGTGGTGCTGTCACCGCTCTTGATCTCGCTGGTGGTGCGCGCCTTCGGCTGGAGCATGCTGCTGGGGCCGGGCGGCGCCATCGGCCGCGCGGCCGCGGCGCTGGGCCTGGGGCCGCTGCTGTACACGCCCACGGCCGTCATCATCGGCCTGGTGCACGTGATGCTGCCGTTCATGGTGATTCCTGTGTGGACTTCGCTGCAGAAGCTGGATCCGACCGTCGAGCACGCGGCGCTGTCGCTCAATGCCTCGCGTTTCCAGACGCTGCTGCGCATCGTGCTGCCGCAGGCCATGCCGGGCATCCTGTCGGGCAGCCTGATCGTGTTCGGGCTGTCGGCCAGTTCGTTCGCGATTCCCGCGTTGCTGGGCGGACGCCGCCTGAAGATGGTGGCCACGGTGGTCTACGACGAATTCCTGACCGAATTGAACTGGCCGCTGGGCGCGGCCATCGCCATCGTGCTGCTGGTGGTCAACGTCATCATCATGCTGGCGTACAACCGCGTGGTGGAACGTTCCTACCGGCGCAGCCTGGGTTGAGCGAGGACAGCGATCATGCAGAAAAACGGCCCCTTCGCCCTGTTCTTCAACGCCCTGGTGGTGCTGTTCGTGCTGGCGCCGCTGGCGATCGTATGCCTGGTGGCGTTCACCCCCGAATCGACGCTGACGGTGCCGACCACGCGGTTCTCGCTGCGTTGGTTTCATGCGGTGTTCGAGCATCCCAATTTCATGCAGGCGTTCCAGAACAGCCTGTGGCTGGCGTTCCTGTCGGCCAGCATCGCGGTGTGCCTGGCGGTGCCGGCGGCCATTGCCATCACGCGCTACCGTTTTCCGGGGCGCGATGCGCTCAACGGCCTGTTCCTGTCGCCGCTGATGATCCCGCATCTGGTGCTGGGCGTGGCATTGCTGCGCTTCTTCGCGCTGCTGGGCACCACCGGCAGCTTCGGTTGGCTGGTGTTCAGCCACGTGGTGGTGATCACGCCCTACGTGATGCGGCTGGTGATCGGCGCGCTGGTGGGCTTTGACCGCTCGGTCGAGCATGCGGCGCTGTCGCTGGGCGCGAGCCGCGCCACGGTGTTCTTCCAGGTGACGCTGCCGCTCATCATTCCGGGCGTGTCGGGCGGCTGGCTACTGGCCTTCATCAACAGTTTCGACGAACTGACCATGTCGGTGTTCATCACCGCGCCCTCGACCCTCACGCTGCCAGTGCGCATGTACATGTACGCCACCGAGTCGATCGACCCGATGATGGCCGCGGTGTCGGCGCTGGTGATCGGCCTGACCGCGGTGACCATGCTGCTGCTGGACCGGGTCTACGGCCTGGACCGCGTGCTGGTGGGACAGAAATGACGATCAAGCCGGGTACGCAACGGGAGACCCCGCCATCATGGCAATACTGAAACGCCTGGCCGAGACGGCCCGGCCCACTGTCGCCTTCACGCTGGACGGCAAGCCTTGCACCGCGCTGGCCGGTGACACCGTGCTGACCGCGGTACTGACGCAGGCCGAGCGCCTGCGCGTCTCGGAATTCGGCGGCGGCCCGCGCGCCGGCTTCTGCATGATGGGCGCCTGCCAGGACTGCTGGATGCAGCGCGAGGACGGCACGCGGCTGCGCGCCTGTTCCACCTACGTCGAAGCCGGCATGCGCCTGCGCAGCACGCCGCTGCGCGCCGATCGCGTGCCGGGCACGCTGGCGGCGGAGGGCGACGCATCATGATCCTGCCCGTGATCGTGGGGGCCGGTCCGGCCGGCATCCGCGCCGCGCAGACGCTGGCGGCGCACGGCCTGCGGCCGGTGGTGCTGGACGAGGCGCCGCGCGCCGGCGGCCAGATCTATCGCCAGCCGCCGCCGGGCTTCGCGCGGCCCAAGGCGGCGTTGTACGGCTTCGAGCACCGCAAGGCCGACGCGCTGCACCGCAAGATGGACGAGTTGGCGCCGCAATTGGACTACCGCCCCGGCAGCCTGGTGTGGAACGCCGAGGGCAAGACGCTGGACGTGCTGCGCGACGGCAAGAGCGCGCCCCTGCCCTACACCCACCTGATCCTGGCCACCGGCGCCACCGACCGCGTGCTGCCGTTCCCGGGCTGGCTGACGCCGGGCGTGTACACGCTGGGCGGCTCGCAGGTGGCGTTGAAGCACCAGGGATGCGCGATTGGCGAGCGGGTCGTGTTCCTGGGCACCGGCCCGCTGCTCTACCTGGTTGCGTACCAATACGCCAAGGCCGGCGCCCGCGTCGCGGCGGTGCTGGATACCGCGCGCTTCGCCGACCGGCTGGCGGCGTTGCCCGGCATGCTGCGCGCGTCGGGCCTGCTGGCCAAGGGGCTGTACTACATGGCCTGGCTGCGCGCGCATGGCGTGCCCCTGGCCAGCGGCGTGCGGCCGGTGCGGGTCGAGGGCGAGGCGCGTGTCAGCGGGCTGGTCTACCGCCGGGGATCACGCCAGCGGCGGGTGGATTGCGACGCGCTGGGCTACGGCCTGTCGCTGCGTTCCGAAACGCAGCTGGCGAGCCTGGTGGGCTGCCAGTTCGCCTTCAACGTCCGCGATCGTGGCTGGACCCCACGCCTGGATGCGGCCGGACGCAGCAGCGTGGCCGGCGTGTACGTGGCCGGCGACGGCGCGGGTATCGGCGGCGCGGACGCGGCCGAGCTGGCCGGCGAGCGCGCCGCGCTGGCCTTGCTGGAGGATGCGGGGCACACCGTGTCCGTTGCGCGGGCGCGCGAACTCGAATCGCGCCTGGCCGTCAACGGCCGCGTGCGCGACGCGTTGGAGCGGGCCTTTCCGTTTCCCGAGGATTGGGCCGCCGACATTGCCGACGACACCGTGGTGTGCCGCTGCGAAGAGGTCACCGCCGGCACGATGCGCGCGGCGGTCCACGGCACCGGCGCGCACGAACTGAACCGCCTGAAGGCGTTGACCCGCGTCGGCATGGGCCGCTGCCAGGGCCGCATGTGCGGCGCCGGTGCGGCCGAAGTGTTGGCGCATGCCTGCGGCACCGGGCCGGATGGCGTTGGCCGCCTGCGCGGCCAGCCGCCGGTCAAGCCGATTCCCGTGGATATCGTCTGTCTCGACCGCTCGGAGAAGCCCGCGCCATGACCGAACGCATCGAGACCGAAGTCGCCATCCTCGGCGGCGGCATCGTCGGCGGCAGCGCCGCGTTGTTCCTGCGCCGCCTGGGCGTGCCGGTGGTGCTGCTGGAGGCCGCGCTGTGCGGCGCCCGCGCCAGCGGCGTCAACTACGGCGGCGTGCGCCGCCAGGGGCGCGGCCTGGAGCAGATGCCGCTGGCGCGCCGTGCGCACGAACTGTGGGGCCAACTGCCGCAGCTGATCGGCATCGACGGCGAATACGTGCGCTCGGGCCACCTGAAGCTGGCGTGTTCCGAGGACGACCTGCAGGCCCTGCACGCCTATCGCGCGCAGACCCGGGGTTACGGCATGAACCTGGAGATGCTGGACCGGGCAGCGCTGGCGCGCCGTTTCGGCTGGCTGGGCGCGCACGTGGTGGGCGGCTCGTTCTGTCCCGAGGACGGTCACGCCAATCCGCGCCTGGTATCCCCCGCCTTCGGCCGTGCCGCCCGCGCGCTGGGCGCCGACGTGCGCGAAGGCACCGCCGTCACCGAGGCCCGCCACGACGGCGAGCGCTTCGTGCTGCGCGCCGGCGACACGCTCGAAGTGCGTTCGCGTTTTCTGCTCAATTGCGCCGGGGCCTGGGCCGGCCGCTTTGCCGCAGGCTTTGGCGAGGTCGTGCCCGAGACTTCCATCCATCCGCTGATGATGGTGACCGAGCCGTTGCCGCTGTTCATGGACGTCAGCCTGGGTATGCAGGGCGGCGGCATCTACGCGCGCCAGGTGGCGCGCGGCAACTGCGTCATCGGCGGCGGCCGCGCCGTGCCGTCCGGGCCCGACTACGCCCGTCCTGGCCGCGACGCGCTGGGCGCCCTGATGGCCAACGCCGCGCGCCTGCTGCCGCCTTTGCGCGGCGCGCGGGTGATCCGCTTCTGGACCGGGGTCGAAGGCAACATGCCCGACCACAACCCGGTGCTGGGCCCGAGCGCCACCGTGCCGGGCCTGTTGCATGCCTTCGGCCTGTCGGGCGCGGGTTTTCAGATCGGCCCCGCCGTGGGCGAAGTGCTTTCCGAACTGGTCGTGCGCGGCCGGTCTTCCATTCCCATCGACGCCTTCGGCATCGGACGATACACGGGGGCCGCTCACGGCGCCGTGCCTCGGTTGGGGCCTGTTCGTGAGCAAACGCAGGAGTCTCCATGAAGCACAACAAGCAGGGCGTTCGCCGCCCGTCCAAGGGGAAGTGGCTGCTGGGCCTGGCGCTGGCCGCGCTGTCGGCGGGCGCCATGGCGCAGCAGAAGACGTTGTACGTCGGCATGAACGGCGGCGACATGGAACGCGCCTTCACGCAGTACGTGTTCCCGGATTTCGAGAAGGCCAACAACGTCAAGGTCGTGGTGGTGCCCGGCACCTCCACCGACGTGCTGGCCAAGGCCCAGGCCTTCAAGGACAAGCCGCAGATGCACGTCATGTTCCTGGATGACGGCATCATGGCGCGCGCCATTTCCATGGGCCTGTGCGCGCCGCTCGACGACGCGCCTGTGCTCAAGGATCTGTATCCCACCGCTGTCATGAAAGACCGCATGGCCGCCGGCATCGACATCGGCATGACCGGCCTGGGCTACAACACCCGCCTGTTCAAGGAGAATGGCTGGGCCGCGCCGACCTCGTGGATGGACCTGGCCGATCCCAAGTTCAAGGGCAAGGTGGTGTTCCAGTCGGCCTCGGGCAGCACCTTCGGCCTGCACGGCTTCCTGATGTTCAACCGCATCCAGGGCGGCACCGACCAGAACACCGAGCCCGGCTTCAAGCAGTGGCCGTCCACCATCGGCCCCAATGTGCTGGAATACATCCCCAACTCGGCCAAGCTGGCCGAGATGATCCAGTCCAACGAAGCCGCCATCTTCCCGCTGACCCCGACCGCCATCGCGCGCCTGAAGAAGCGCGACATTCCGGTGGAATACGCGCAGCCCAAGGAAGGCTCGGTGATCCTGATGGTGGCCGAGTGCGTCATCGCCAAGAACAGCGAGCCGGAACTGGCGCAGAAGCTGGCGCTGTACCTGCTGTCGCCGCAGGCGCAGGCCAAGGCACTGGAAATGGGCGGCCATTTCCCGTCCAATAAGAACGTTCAACCGCCGGCCGGCACCGAAGAGGCGCTCAAGCGCTTCCAGGGCTACATGGACAACGCCAAGATCCTGGACTGGGACCAGATCAACGCCAGCCGTCCGGCCTTCAACGCGCGCTGGAACCGCACGGTCGAACGCTGACGGCGGGCGCGCCGCGCTGTCCGTGCATCGCGGGCGGCGTGGCGCCGATCCCATCAGGGCGCGCGCGCCCGCAACGGAGCACGGCAGGCATGCGACTCATCATCAGATCCGGCGGAGCAGCGGCCATGCCGGAATGGCACGCGCATTTCAGGGCACACGCGCCCGGGCTGGAAATCGTCGGCTGGTACGAAGACGTCGACCCCGCCTCGATCGACTACGCCCTGGTCTGGGCCCCCGAACCTGGCCGCCTGGCCACCTTTCCCAACCTCAAGCTCATCATCAGCGCCGGCGCCGGGGTCGACCACATCGTCGCCGACCCTGCCTGGCCGCGCCAGGTGCCCATCGCCCGCATGGTCACGCCGCGCACCGAAACTGAAATGGCCGAATTCGTCCTGACCAGCGCGCTGATGCTGACCCGCGACCTCAAGCGCGCCATCGACCAGCAGGCCCGCCGCCATTGGGAACTGTACGAGTCCCTGCGCGTGGCCGCCGACGTGCGCGTCGGCATCATGGGCCTGGGCCACCTCGGCATCGCCGCCGCTCGCCTGCTGGCCAAGGTCGGCTTTCCCGTCAGCGGCTGGTCGCGCGGCGCCAGCACCCTGCCCGACGGCCTGCCTTCCTATGCCGGCCCCGACCAGTTCTCCGAATTCCTGTCCCGCACCGACCTGCTGGTCTGCCTGCTCCCCGCCACCGAAGCCACCCGCGGCATCCTCAACCGCGACACCTTCGCCTGCCTTCCCCGTGGCGCCAGCCTCATCAACGCCGGCCGCGGCAGCCACATGGTCACCCAGGACCTCCTCGATGCCCTGGACAGCGGCCACCTGCACCAGGCCCTGCTGGACGTCTTCGACCCCGAACCCCTGCCCCCCGAGTCCCCCCTCTGGACTCACCCCGGCGTCATCATCACCCCCCACTGCGCCGCCATTCCCGACCGCCAGGAACGCGCCCGCCACACCGCCTGGCTCATCACCGCCAACGAACGCGGCGAGGCGCTGCCCAACATCTACGACCCCGCCCGCGGCTATTAAAAAGCCAACCAAGCAGTTATCCACAGCCGTTGCTTCGCATCGCCAAATCCACGAGCTGTGGAAAACTCGCTTTCCTCCCCCCAGCGCCCGTGAAGTGAAATCAACAAGAGCCAGGAGCGCCGTGCCGAGGGGTGGGCGGGGCGTGTAGACGCGCCCGACGGAATCCGAAGGAGCCGCAGGCGACGAGGATGAGGATGGGGCAGTCCGGAGCGAACGCTCCGGACCGCAGTCGTAGCCCCGCCCACCCCTCGGCACGGCGCTCCTGGCGTCTAAAGAACGCCGCCTTCCACCAGCAAAAAAACTCCGTCCGCCCCACAAAAAAACCGCAAAATCTGCAAACCAAGGCCGCCTACATTTGCTCCCCAAGGAGCCACGCACTTGAAACCCCAAACCCGCACCACCTACGCCCACCGCCTGGACCCCGTCCTGCGCTGGCTGGCAAGCCACCCCGACGCCGACCCCGACCTGTACCGGTTGGCCGACCTGGCTTGCCTTTCGCCCTATCACTTTCACCGCGTCTACCGCGCCGTGATGGGCGAAACCGTGAACGCCACCGTGCAGCGCATCCGCATGCACCGCGCGGCCGTTTCATTGGGCAGTACCGGGGATTCCTTGCGTGACGTTGCGCAGCGCGCCGGCTATGAGTCGGACGCCGCCTTCAACCGCGCGTTCGGCGCCACCTTCGGCATCCCGCCGGGGCGCTACCGCGCGACCCGCTCCCGACCTTTCGATCCCAAGGAGCCAGGCATGTACCCCATCACCATCGAAACCTTCCCCGGCGCCGTGCTGGCCGCCCTGTCGCACCAAGGCAGCTATCAGGAAATCGGCCCGGTCTTCACCCGCGCCTTCATGCTCGCCGCCAGCCGCGGGCTGGCGCGGCCCGAGGCCATCGGCTTTGGCGTCTACTTCGACGATCCCGAGCAGGTGCCACCCGCGAAGCTGCGCTCGATGGCCGGCATGTCCGTCGCGCCAGACGCCGAGCTGGGCGACGAACTGGAACGCTTCGAGATTCCCGCCATCCGCTGCGCCATCCTGACCTACACCGGCCCCTATAACGAGATGGACAAACCCTACAACTGGATGTTCTCGGAATGGCTGCCGGGCAGCGGCATGGTGCCGGCGGACTTCCCCATGTTCGAGCAGTACCTGAACGACCCGCGCACCACGCCGCCGGCGCAACTGCAGACGCGCATCTGCATGCCGGTAAAGTAAACGGGCGACGCCGCCAGGTATTGCTGCAGCCACGCGCGCGCCGTTCGCCATCGATCGTTTCGCCGGCGCCACGGGCGCGCCGGCATCCACCTCCAAGGAGCAGTACCCATGACTGATATCGTGCGCAAGGATTCCAACGAGCGCCTGAGCCGCATCGTGATGCACGGCGACACCGTGTACGTGGCGGGCGTGACCTCGTCGGCCGAAGGCGGCATCACCGCGCAGACGCGCGACGTGCTGGCCAAGATCGACGGCTATCTGGCGCGGGCCGATTCTGACAAGACCCGACTGCTGTCGGTGCAGATCTGGCTCAAGGACATCGACCGCGATTTCGCCGGCATGAACGCGGTGTGGGCCGAGTGGGCCCCGGCCAACGCGCTGCCGACCCGCGCCACGTGCGAGGCCAAGCTGGCCTCGCCCGAACTGCTGGTGGAGATCATCGTCACGGCCGCGAAACGGCCGGGATACGTTGGCGGGCCGGCGTCGGAAGCCTGATTGCGGCGCGCGGAATCCGGCGTCGCGATACCGGATCCTTGCGGTGGCGCCTCGTCGCTGCGCGGACAGCGGCGGGTGATGGCGGCTCGCCTCGGACACGCCTTATTTCGTTATCCCTCGATGCATTTTCCAGGTTTTACGCTTCCTCGCTGTTGATAATCGGCGCGTTGACAAGGAAGTGTTTTGGATCGGCCGGCAAGTTCGGCCGCCGGGGATTCGTAGCGTGCCAGCCGGTCAGGTTTTCACCCGCAATATCGAGGCATCTTGCCGCGAACGTCATGGTTCGCGGCAAGGACGGTGGCGTTGCAAGCTGGCCGCCGCGCGCGCCGCCGCCTGCCTGACGCTATGTCTTGGGTTCGCCGCCGCCCTGACCTTCCCGCCTCGCCTGGCCGCGCAATCCTTGCCCGCGGAGGCCGCCACTCGCGCCAGCGACATCCAGCGCCGCCAGGAGCAGGAACTGGACGCCCAGCGCGCCCGCGCCGCCGAGCGGCCGGACGTGCTGTCGC
>NZ_JBLZXG010000014.1:0-152371 GCF_050285565.1 Achromobacter sp. | reverse complement strand
CTCCGGACTGCCCCTGCGTCAACCTCGTACGCCTTCGGCTCCCTACGGTTTCCCTCGGGCGCATCTACACGCCCCGCACCCCCCGCCGCCCGCCGCGACAGACTTGCGTTGACGGCTCATGAGGGCCGTCGGGACGAAAGGTGTGCTTGGCGTTTTTGCCGACACTGTCGTGGGGAGGAGCGTCTTGCGGGGCTGCTGCAACGGGGCCGCGCGGGCGGCCCGTTGCAGCGTCTGGGCGGTGGGGCGTCGAGGCGATGCCGGGTGGCCGGTTTCGGCGGGGGGGGTGTCGCGGGGAGTGAATTTGGCAAAGGGCTTCTTCTTGGAAGCCCTTTTGTTTTGTTGGCGGGCGGATGTGGGGGTATCGCGCCCTGCGTCTGCCTGGTCGTTCAGTGGCGGTGACCCGGATCGTTGTGGCCGTGGGCGTGGTCGTGGCCGTCCTCTTCGTCCTCGTCGTCTTCTTCCTCGTCTTCCTCATCCGGATCGGGCAGGGGTTCCTCGGTCAGGGCGAAGGGCAGGACATCTTCCAGGTTGTCGGACCAGGCGGATTCCTCGCCGTCGTGGTCGAGCTTGATGAAGCGTTCGCCTTCGTTCAGCGAGATCTGGATGGCCCAGAGGTAGAGGCAGTCGTAGGTGTCGTCGCCGGTCTGGGGCAGGCCGCCGCGGTTGCCGAGCAGGCGGGCGCCGGCGCCGCCCAACTGCACGTGGGTCTGCTCTTCGTCGGGCTTGGCGTTTTCGTCGATGGGCACGCCGTAGGTGACCCATTCGGTGCCTTCTTCGCCCAGCGCGACTTCGGCCAGCACCGGCTTGCCCAGGTAGGCGCTGAGGGCGTCGGCGGTCTTGGCGAGCATGTCCAGCTCGGTCGCGCTGAAATGGGTCAGGGAAGGCGGGGGCGTGGCGGAGGCGGACATGAGGGTTCCTGGCGCGATGATGCCGCGGGGACGGCGTTACGAAAAATTTGCAGACGCTATTGTCTCGCGATCGCGCGAGGCTTGCATCGGACGCTTGGATTACGCGGGTTTCAGGTGGGCGTGGCGGCGCGCTTGCGGGCCGTGTCGGGCGACTGGCCGGTCAGGCGCTGGAACATGGCGATGAAGGCGGAGGGTGTGCTGTAGCCGAGTTCGCGGGCGACGGTCTGCACGGCCTGGCCGGCGTCGAGCATTTCGAGGGCGCTGACCACGCGCAGGCGCTGCCGCCATTCATTGAAGGACATGCCCAGGTGCTGCTGGCAGTGGCGCAGCAGCGTGCGTTCGGTAATGCCGGCGGTGGCGGCCCAGTGGGCGGCGCCGCGCTTGTCGCCGGGCTGGCGTTGCAGCGCGGCCAGGACCGGGGCCAGCACGGGTTCGGTGGTGGACGGCAGATAGCTGGCATAGGCGCGCGCGACGCGGATCTGGTCGATGACGACTTGCGCCAGGCGCCGGTCTTCCGGTGTATCCGGATAGGCGATGCCGCGCCGTTCGAAGTCGGCCAGGATGGCGCGCATGACCGGGCTGATCTCCAGCGTGCAGGGCGCGGCGGGCAGGTCGACGCAGGCGGCGGCCGGGATGTCGATGCAGGCGTAATGCACTTCGCCCTGGTTCTGGCAGCAGTGCGGCACGCCCGGCGGTATCCAGATGGCGTACTGCGGGGGGGACAGGTAGGTCGTCTCCGAGATGCCGATTTCCATGATGCCGGACAGCGCGAAATTCAGTTCGCCCCACGGCGAGGCATGACGCTGGATGCGCGAGCGCGGCAGGAAGTGCAGGATGCGGCAGGCCAGCGGATAGGGCCGGCCCGGGCCGAGGCTGGGCGGGGAAGCGGCAAGGTCCATGTCCGAAGTTCGCGGGCGGTTGTCGGTTTTTCATTATATACAGCGAGTCAGACAAGCCCTACACTGGCCCGCCATCGTCCTGTTTCTGCTGTTTTCCATGACCCGCCCAGAAGCCTCGCCCACGCCCGCCCGCTATTTGCTGTTCCCGCTGCTGGCGGCACTGATCTGGTCGGTCAACATGATCGTGACCAAGATGGCGGCCGGCGTGATCGCGCCGGCCGCCATCGGTTTTTACCGCTGGGCGTTGGCCGGGTTGCTGCTGACCCCGTTCGCGCTGCCGGCCGCGTGGCGCCAGCGGCGCGCGCTGTGGCCGTACCTGCCCAAGTTCGCGGTGCTGGGCGGACTGGGCATGGCGCTGTACCAGGGGCTGGCCTATGTGGCGGCGGGCAGCACCACCGCCACCAACATGGGCATCATCACCGCCATGATTCCGCTGCTGACGATCGCCGTCGGCGCCGTGGTGCTGCGCGAGCGGCCCTCGGCGATGGCGCTGCTCGGGGGGCTGCTGTCGCTGGCGGGGCTGGCGCTGCTGATCGGCGAGGGCGACCCGGCGCGCCTGCTGTCGGTGGGCGCGAACCACGGCGATGTGCTGATGGGCGTGGCGGCGCTGGCCTACGCGCTGTACGGCGTGCTGCTGCGCCGCTGGGGCCTGCCGGTGGGGCCATGGCTGTCGCTGTATGTGCAGGTGGCGTTCGGTGTGCTGTTCCAGCTTCCGGCTTTTCTGATGGCGCCGCCCTCGCCGCTCAATGGCGACAACCTGCCGCTGGTGCTGTATGCGGGCCTGTTCCCGTCGCTGTTCGCGCCGTTCCTGTGGATGCAGGGCGTGCGCCACCTGGGACCGGCCCGGGCCAGCGTGTTCCTGAACCTGATGCCGGTGGCCACGGTGGCGATCGCGGCGCTGTTCCTGGACGAAAAACCGCATCTGTTCCATATCGTCGGCGGCGCGCTGGCGCTGGCCGGTGTGATGCTGGCGCAGATGCGGGCGCCGTTCGCCCGCGCGCGGCGGGCCCGGGCCGCTTCGTAGGGCGGCCGCCTGTCGCACGCCTGTCGGGGTTCCGGCCTACAATCAGCGATTCATCAGCTTTCTTTCCCTATACGAGCCCATGGCCCAATACGTCTACACCATGAACCGCGTCGGCAAGATCGTGCCGCCCAAGCGGCAGATCCTGCGCGACATCTCGCTTTCGTTTTTTCCTGGCGCCAAGATCGGCGTGCTGGGCCTGAACGGCTCGGGCAAGTCGACGCTGCTGAAGATCATGGCCGGCGTGGACCGCGAGATCGAAGGCGAAGCCATCCCCATGCCGGGCCTGAACATCGGCTACCTGCCGCAGGAGCCGCAGCTCAACCCCGAGCACACGGTGCGCCAGGCGGTTGAGGAAGGCCTGGGCGCGGTGGTCACCGCCAAGAAGCGCCTGGACGAGGTCTACGCCGCCTACGCCGAGCCGGATGCCGACTTCGACGCGCTGGCCGCCGAGCAGGCCGAGCTGGAAGCCATCATCGCGGCCGCCGCGTCCAGCGGCGCCGACGACATCGAACACCAGATGGAAATCGCCGCCGACGCGCTGCGCCTGCCGCCCTGGGATGCCATCGTCGGCAACCTGTCCGGCGGTGAAAAGCGCCGCGTGGCGCTGTGCCGCCTGCTGCTGTCCAAGCCCGACATGCTGCTGTTGGACGAACCGACCAATCACCTGGATGCCGAAAGCGTCGAATGGCTGGAGCAGTTCCTGCACAAGTTCCCGGGCACCGTGGTGGCCGTGACCCACGATCGCTATTTCCTGGACAACGCGGCCGAATGGATCCTCGAACTGGATCGCGGCTACGGCATCCCCTGGAAGGGCAACTACAGCTCGTGGCTGGAACAGAAGGAAGACCGCCTCAAGCAGGAAGAGGCTTCCGAATCGGCCCGCCAGAAGACCATCAAGAAAGAACTGGAGTGGGTGCGCCAGAACCCGAAGGGCCGCCAGGCCAAGGCCAAGGCGCGCCTGGCCCGCTTCGAGGAACTGTCGTCCTACGAATACCAGAAGCGCAACGAGACCCAGGAAATCTTCATTCCGGTGGGTGAGCGCCTGGGCAACGAGGTCATCGAGTTCAACAACGTCAGCAAAGCCTACGGCGACCGCCTGCTGATCGACAACCTCAGCTTCAAGGTTCCGGCCGGCGCCATCGTCGGCATCATCGGCGCCAACGGCGCCGGCAAGTCGACGCTGTTCCGCATGATCGCGGGCCGCGAGCAGCCGGATTCGGGCGAAGTGAAGATCGGCCAGACCGTCAAGCTGGCCTACGTCGACCAATCGCGCGACGCGCTCGAAGACAAGAAGACCGTGTTCGACGCCGTGGCCGACGGCGCCGACCTGCTCACCGTGGGCAAGTTCGAGATGTCCTCGCGCGCCTACCTGGGCCGCTTCAACTTCAAGGGCGGCGACCAGAACAAGGTGGTCGGCCAGCTGTCGGGCGGTGAACGCGGCCGCCTGCACATGGCCAAGACGCTGATCGCCGGGGGCAACGTGCTGCTGCTGGACGAACCGTCCAACGACCTCGACGTCGAAACCCTGCGCGCGCTGGAAGACGCGCTGCTGGAGTTCCCCGGCAGCGTCATGGTGATCAGCCACGATCGCTGGTTCCTGGATCGTATCGCCACGCACATCCTGGCCTTCGAAGGCGATTCGCAAGTGGTGTTCTTCGACGGCAACTACCAGGAGTACGAAGCCGACAAGAAGCGCCGCCTGGGCGAAGAGGGCGCCAAGCCCAAGCGCCTGCGCTACAAGGCGCTCAAGTAAAGTAAAGCCAGCCTGTCAGGCAGCCCGAAAATCCCGGCCCATTGCGCGCCGGGATTTTTTTATGCCGGCGTCGGCCCGGGAGATGGCCCCGCGCCAGGCGGGCTGACGGCTGGCCCGCTTGGCGGCGAGCCTGCCGCGATATCATTGAGCGATATGGCATCACGCCGGCGGTGGTCCGCCGATGCGGCTCGATCAGGCCGTTCTCAAGATTCCAGGAGATCCCCATGTTGCTGCAAGCTTCCGATTCCACGCTGCTCATTGTCGACATGCAGGGGCGCCTGATGCCCGTGATCCACGACGGCGATGCGGTGCTGGCGGCCAATGCCAAGCTGGCGCGGGCCGCGCGGCTGCTGGAGGTGCCGGTGATCGCCACCGAACATCACAGCAAGATGCTGGGCGTCACGGTGGCGCCGCTGGCCGAACTGGCGCAGTCGACCTTCCAGAAGATGCACTTCGCGGCCACGCGCGAACGCGGCTTCGATGCCTGGCTGCCGGCCGCGCGCAAGACCGTGCTGGTCACGGGTTGCGAAGCCCACATCTGCGTGTTGCAGACCGTCATCGGCTTGGCCGAAATGGGCTACCAGGCGGTGCTGGTGGCCGATGCGGCCGGCTCGCGCAAGCCCGCCGACCACCATGCCGCGCTGCGCCGCGCGCGTGCCCATGGCGCCGAGATCGTCACCACCGAAATGGCGATTTTCGAATGGATGGAAACTTGCGAGCATCCGCGCTTTCGCGACGTGTTACGTCTGGTCAAATAGCGCGCGGTGGCTGCAACACTGTCCCGGGGAGCCGCAAGGATTCCCTCGCCCTTTGACACAATTCCTGGGCAAACTTCACACCCCGCGCAGGGATATTTTGCGATCCTGGAGACTCCAAGCCCATAAGGGGTATCGTGCGCTCGCGTCAGGACTCAGGTGCGGCCCCGGGGACAAGAATAGGAGCCTCATCATGAAAATCGCATCTCTTTCCAAAATCTGTGTGGCTGTGGCCATGACCGCCGCAATGGCGGGCTGCTCGTCGTGGGACAGCATGAGCCACCGCCAGAAAAGCACGGTGGGCGGTGCGGCGCTCGGCGGTGTGGCGGGTGCCGTCATCACCAATGGCGGCATCCTGGGCACGGTGGGGGGCGCGGCCATCGGCGGCGTCATCGGCGACCAGGTGGGCAAGCGCTGAACTTCGCCCCTGGCGCCGCCGCCTGCGCGCGGCGGCGCCAGACGCAAGAACGCCCGGCATTGCCGGGCGTTTTCGTTGCGGGCGCAGCGAGCGCCCGCGTCCGGCGCCGGCCAGCGGCGCGCGGAACGCATCAGGACTCGCTTTGCGGCATCTCGATCTTCACTTCCAGGACTTCGAGGGTGTCCTGGCGTTCCAGGTGCACCTTGATGTCTTCGGGATTGATCTTCACGTACTTCGAGATCACCGCAATCAGTTCCTGCTGCAACTGCGGCAGGTAGTCGGGCGAGTCGCCACGGCCCCGCTCGTGGGCCAGGATGATCTGCAACCGTTCCTTGGCGACGGAAGCAGAGGTTTTCTTTTGACCGAGCAGAAACGACAGGAAGGACATTGCTTACTTGCCTCCGAACAGGCGTTTCAGGAAACCCGGCTTTTCGTAATCGGTAAAGCGCAGGGCCTTGTCTTCGCCCAGGTAGCGGGCCACGACGTCCTTGTAGGCCTCGGAGACGTCGGTATCTTTCAGGTGGATGGCGGGCAGGCCCTGGTTCGAGGCCTGCAGCACGGCTTCGGATTCGGGGATCACGCCGATCAGCTTGATGCGCAGGATGTCCTCGATGTCGCCCAGCGACAGCATTTCGCCGTCGACCACGCGCTTGGGGTTGTAGCGCGTCAGCAGCAGGAACTCCTTGACCGGCTCGTTGCCTTCCACGGCGCGCTTGGACTTGGCCGCCAGGATGCCGAGGATGCGGTCGGAGTCGCGCACCGAGGAGACTTCGGGGTTGGTCACGACCAGCGCGTCGTCGGCGAAGTAGGCCGCCATCAGCGCGCCCGTCTCGATGCCGGCGGGCGAGTCGCAGACGATGTAGTCGAAGCCCATTTCCTTCAGGTCGTTGATGACCTTTTCCACGCCTTCCTGCGTCAGCGCGTCCTTGTCGCGCGTTTGCGAGGCGGGCAGGATGAACAGGTTTTCAAGCTGCTTGTCCTTGATCAGCGCCTGGTTCAGCGTGGCTTCGCCCTGGATCACGTTGACGAAGTCGTACACCACGCGCCGCTCGCAGCCCATGATGAGGTCGAGATTGCGCAGGCCGACATCGAAGTCGATGACAGCGGTCTTGTGGCCCCGCATCGCGAGGCCCGCGGAAAAACTGGCGCTCGTCGTGGTTTTGCCCACGCCGCCTTTGCCGGAAGTCACCACAACAATGCGTGTCATGACGATCAAACCCTTATGTTCGAATAAATCGCGTTATCGTAAAGCAAAAAGCCCATGTAAGGCTTCTTACAGAATGTGTTGAACGGGCACCGCCGGTTCAGGGGCGGACGGCCGGTTTCGTTGCAAGACCATTCCGAGCCTGGCGCGGTCGCGCGCCAGGCACGCCGGCAGGGGGCGCAAGCGTCGCGCCTCAGGCCTTCAGGGCCTCGATGCGCAGGGTGTCGCCGTCCAGCCGCACCAGCGCGGGCTGGTTGTGCAGCGAGCGGTCGAGCTTGTCTTCCACCACCCGGTACACGCCGGCCACGGCCAGCAGCTCCGCGTCCAGGTGGGTGGTGAAGATGCGCGCCGATGTGTCGCCGCGCGCGCCGGCCATGGCCTTGCCGCGCAGCGGGCCGTACACGTGCACGTTGCCGTCGGCGATGACCTCGGCGCCCTGGCTGACCATGCCGATGACGACCAGGTCGGTGTGGCGCGCGTAGACACGCTGGCCGGAGCGCAGCGGCTTGGTGATGACCAGCGCCGACGACGAGTGCGGCGCGGCCGGCGTCGGGCTCGGCGCCGACGTGGTGCTGGCGGCGGCGCGCTCGGGCAGCGGCTCGGCCGCCGCCTTGTCCGCGGGCTTTTCGGCGGCTTTGTCGGCCGGCGCTTGCGCGGCGGCGGTGGGAGCGGGCGCGATCTCGACGGCGGCGGCCGGCACCGACGGCACCGGCGTGGCGACATCGTTGGGCGGCGCGGTGTCGATCACTTGCGCCGGGCGGGCCGCGGGCGTCGACAGCTCCACCGGCGTCAGGCCGGCGGCGCGGGCCGAGGCCAGGTTGGCGCCTTCGGCGACCACGCCGATCGGAGGCAGATTGTGGCCGCGCAGGGCCGCGACCAGCGCCGGCCAGTCGATGGCATCCTCGACGCGGCTGGCGTCGATCACCACGGGCTCGTTCTCGAAGAAGCTGCCGGCGTCCGCCATGCGCTTGGCCAGCGCGGCGTTCAGGCGTTCAGGGTCGGCGCTGTGCAGGACCACCCGGATGGCATACAGGGTGGCGCTCTTGAAGTCCAGGGCTAGGGATTCAGTGTTCATCTTGATTGGGGCTGGCGGGGTTCGGGGCGCCTGGAAGGGGCGCGCGCAACCAGCTGCGGAATGTCGGGCATGATAACCCGCCCCGGGCCTGTTCAATCGTTTCGCCAAGGGGGAAAAACCGCGGGTTTGCGGCGGCGCCGGCCGATACCGGCGCCGCCCGGGAGGGCATTTCGCGCGCGTGCCGGCCCGGGGCAGCCCGTTCCGTGGACGCTCAGCCCTGGACCCAGGAGTCGCGCAGCGTCACGACACGGTTCAAGACCGGTTTTTCCGCCGTCGACTCCTTCAGATCGGCCGTGAAATACCCCAGCCGTTCGAACTGCCAGGTCGCGCCCGGCGTGGCCACCGTGCCCGGCTCCAGCCACGCCGTCACCGTCTGCTTCGAATTCGGATTCAGGCAGGCCAGGAAATCCTTGTCGCCGCCGTCGGGCCGCGGATCCGCGAACAGGCGGTCGTACAGGTGGATCTGCGCCGGCACCGCATGCGCCGCGCTGACCCAGGTGATATTGCCCTTGACTTTCACGCTGTCCGCGCCCGGCGTGCCGCTGCGCGTCTCCGGCAGGTATTCGGCCTGTACTTCCACCACGTCGCCGGCGTCGTTCTTGGTGAAGCCGGTGCAGCGCACCACGTAGCCATACTTCAGCCGCACCAGGTTGCCCGGGAACAGGCGGAAGTACTTCTTCGGCGCTTCCTCGCGGAAATCATCGCGTTCGATCCAGAGTTCGCGCGACAGCGGGAACTCGCGCACGCCGGCGTCCGGGTCGTGCGGATTGCGCGGCGCGGTGCAGATCTCGGTCTGGCCTTCCGGATAGTTGGTGATGACCAGCTTGAGCGGGTCCAGCACCGCCACCGAACGCGGCGCGATCGGATCCAGGTCGTCGCGCACCGCCTGTTCCAGCAGGCTGTAGTCGATGCGCGAATCCGACTTCGACACCGCCGTGCGGTCGCAGAACAGGCGGATCGAGGCCGGCGTGTAGCCGCGGCGGCGCAGGCCGAAGATGGTTGGCATGCGCGGATCGTCCCAGCCGTCCACGTGGCCTTCGCGCACCAGTTGCAGCAGCTTGCGCTTGCTGGTGACCACGTAGCTCAGGTTCAGGCGGGCGAATTCATACTGGTGCGGCAGCGGCCGGGCCAATTTGCCCAGCTCGGCTAGGCGCTCCAGGATCCAGTCGTAGAACGGCCGCTGGTCTTCGAACTCCAGCGTGCAGACGCTGTGCGTGATGCCTTCCAGCGCGTCCTCGACCGGGTGTGCCCAGCTGTACATCGGGTAGATGCACCACTGGTTGCCGGTACGGTGGTGGGTGGCGTGGCGCACGCGGTACATGACCGGATCGCGCAGGTTGATGTTGGGCGACGCCATGTTGATCTTGGCGCGCAGCACCAGGCTGCCGTCCGGGTGCTTGCCGTCGCGCATCTCGCGCAGCAGCGCGATCGACTCGGCGGCCGGGCGGTTGCGCCAGGGCGAGTCGGTGCCGGGTTCGGTCAGGGTGCCGCGGTTGGCGCGGATCTCGTCCGGGCTCTGTTCGTCGACATAGGCGTGGCCCGCCTCGACCAGGGCCTCGGCGAACTCATACATATAGCCGAAATAGTCGCTGGCGAAATACAGGTTCTCGCGGCCGTCGGCCTTCCAGTCGAAGCCCAGCCAGCGCACCGCCTCGATGATGGCGTCGACGTATTCCTGGTCTTCCTTCTCGGGGTTGGTGTCGTCAAAGCGCAGGTGACAGACACCGCCGAAGTCGCGGGCCAGGCCGAAGTTCACGCAGATGCTCTTGGCGTGGCCGATGTGCAGGTAGCCGTTGGGCTCCGGCGGAAAACGGGTGCGGATCTTCGCCGGATCGGGCTCGCCTTGCTGCTGCACGGCGGCCGGCCCGGGCTTGCCGGCCCAACGCTTACCCTGGAAGCGGTTGGCTTGCAGGTCGTCTTCGACGATGTTGAGCAGGAAATTGGATGCGGCGGGGGTCGGCGTCGTGGCGGAGGTCATTCTTGAAAGAATAGGAAAAAGCAGCGACAAAGCGTCAATTTTGCCACGTTCCCGGGACGAGCCCTTTTTGGCCCGCTGCAAGCGGTTTCAAACCGGCCCCCATTGTCATGTAACTGGCTCTACACTACGGGCCATCATGGATATCTCCACCCTTTCCCTGGCCCGCGCGCAATTCGTGGCCAGCCTGAGCTTCCTGGCGTTGTTCCTCGCCGTGGCCCTGGCGCTTGCGTGGGTTCTGCTGTTCTTCAAGATCCGCGCCCGGTTCTCGGCGCGGGGCGGCTGGACCGCCGCCTACCGCTTCTGGGTCCGCATTTTCGCCCTGTCGTTCGTGCTCACCCTGGCGGCCTGCGTGCCCGTGCTGATTCAGTTGGGCAGCCTGTGGGCCGGCCTGATGGACAAGATCGGCAACGTCGCCGGTCCGCTGCTGGGCTACGGCATCCTGTCGGTCTTCATTCTCAAGTCGTGTTTCCTGGGGGTCATGCTGTTCGGCCAGCGCCGTGTTTCCGACGG
This sequence comes from Achromobacter sp., assembly GCF_050285565.1. GTDB lineage: Bacteria > Pseudomonadota > Gammaproteobacteria > Burkholderiales > Burkholderiaceae_B > Achromobacter. The sequence goes on along the minus strand of NZ_JBLZXG010000014.1, from coordinate 141,847 downwards.
CGCCCATACCCTGGCGGTGCTGATGGTGGCGGTGGGCCAGCTGGTGGCGCTGTTCTGGGTGCTGGCGCTGCAATCATGGATGCAGACGCCGGATGGCGCCGTGCTGGTCGACGGCCGCTACCAGGTCTACGACTGGACCGCGGTGGTGTTCAACCCCTCGGTTGGCTGGCGCATGGCCGTGGTGGCGGTGGGCGCGGCCCTGGCCGCCGCCTTCCTGATGATGGGCGTGACCGCGCTGCAATCCTTGCGCCGGCCGCTCGGGGACGGCGAACGCGCCACCTTCAAGACCGGCCTGGTGATCGCCGTGCTGGCCGCCGTGCTGCAATTGCCAGTGGCCAGCGGCGCCGGCGAGGTGGTCGCCAAGTACCAGCCCGCCAAGGCCGCCGCCGCCGCCGGCTATTGGGAAAGCGGCAAGCAGCCGCGCCTGGTGCTGTTCGGCTGGCCGGACGCCCGCAATCACACCAACGTGGCCGACTGGACCTGGAACAACGCCGGCGGCAGGTGGCTGCACCGCGATGAAGACGGCACCTACCTGGGCCTGGACAAGTATTCGGGCATGTTGCCGCCGGTGGCGCTGACCTTCTGGTCGCTGCGGGTCGCGGCCGGGCTGGGCCTGTTGATGCTGGCGGTTTCCTGGATCACCTTCCTGTGGAGCTGGCGTCGCGGCATGGACGTGTCGGTGTTGCCGCAATGGTGGCAGCGCGTCCTGTGCGGCATGATGTTCTCGGGCGGTATCGCCGTGGTGGCCGGCTGGTGGTTCTCGGTGATCGGCCTGCAGCCCTTCGTCGTCAGTGGCACCATCACCCAGACCGAGGTGCTGGGCACCATGTCCTCCAGCACCGTGCTGTACGGACTGATCGGCTATGGCCTGTTGTACACCCTGCTGCTGGCGGCCTTTGCCGGCATGTTGTTCCACGCCGCCCGCTACGGCGTGGTGCCGGTGCGCAAACTCGCGGGGGGCGCGCCATGATCGCCATGCTCGCCGCCTCGCAGGGCCTGAGCCCCGATGATCCTTCCTTCTGGATGCCGCTGGCGTTCATGGGCCTGTTGTTCGTCGTTATCGCCGCGGGCGTGGTGCTGGACGGCTTCGACCTGGGCGTGGGCATCCTGTTGCAGTTGGCGCCCGAGCAGGAGCGCGGCCGCATGATGAGCCTGCTCAGCCCATGGCGCGACGCCAACGAATTCTGGCTGTTGCTGGGCATGGGCCTGTTCGCCTCGGCCTTCCCGTTCGCCTGGGGCGCGGTGCTGGGCAAGCTGTACGGGCCGCTCACCTTCATGGTGCTGGGCGTGGTGCTGCGCAGCGTGTCATTCGAATTCCGCATCCGCGCCCGCAACGAGGCCAAGCCGCGCTGGATCTTCGGCTTCTGGGCCGGCTCGCTGATGACCGCCTTCGGCCAGGGCATGCTGTTGGGGCGCATCGCCACCGGCTACCAATCCGACGCCGGCTACGGCTGGTTCGCGCTGTTCGTCGGCCTGTGCGCGGTGGCGGCCTATGTGCTGCTGGGCGCCTCGTGGCTGGTGATGCGGGTCGATGGCGACCTGCAACGCCGCGCCGCCAATTGGGCGCGCCACGCGATCCGCTGGACCGCGGTCGGCATGGTCGCCATCGCCGTTACGCTGGGCCTGGCCAATGCCGGCATCTTCTACAAATGGAGCAACATCGCCCACCTGAGCCTCGCGGCCACGGTATGGCTGATGATGCTGGCCGGCTTCGTCGCCGCCGAAATGCTGCTGACGCGCCTGCCGGGCCGCGCCGACCGCTTCAGTTGGCTGCCGTTCGTGTTATGCGTGGCGCTGTTCCTGCTGATGCTCAGCGGCCTGGCCTACAGCCTGTTCCCCTACTTGATCCTGGACGACATGACGCTGTGGGACGGCGCCGGCGCGCTGGGCTCGATGCGGCTGGTGATGGCCGGCGCGGTGGTGGGGATTCCGGTGGTGCTGGTGTTCAACATCCTGGCCTACCGCTCGGTGTTCGGCAAGGAGCGCGCGCCCGTCGCGCTGCTGCCGCCGCCGTCGCCCTGACGGCCGGCGCGCGGCGTTACAGCACCGGCCGCGCCACCCGTTGCAGGATCTCTTCGCCGTAGGCTTCCAGCTTGCGCGCGCCGACGCCGCTGATGTGGCTGAGCGCGTCCATCGAGTCCGGCCGGGCCAGCGCGATCTCGCGCAGCGTGGCGTCGTGGAAGATGACGTAGGCCGGCACGCCGTGGCTCTTGGCCACTTCGCCGCGCCAGGCGCGCAGCGCCTCGAACACCGGTTGCAGTTCGGCGGGCAGGTCGATCGCCGCGGCCTTGGCGCGGGTGCCGCCGCTCTTGCCGGACCGGGCTTTCTTTTCGGATTCGCGCCGCAGCATCAACTGGCGCTCGCCCTTGAGCACGGCGCGGCTGCCCTCGGTCAGGGCCAGCGTGCCGTAGCCTTCGTTGTCGACCGTCAACAGGCCCTGCGCCAGCAACTGGCGCAGCACGCCGCGCCAGGCGGTGTCGCTGAGGTCTTCGCCCACGCCGAACACGCTCAGGGTTTCGTGGCCGTGCTGCTTGGTGCGCTCGGTGACCTTGCCGCGCAGGATGTCGATGATGTGGCCGGCCCCATAGCGCTGGCCGCGTTCCTTCCACAGCCGGTAGACCGCCGACAGCACCTTCTGCGCGGCCACGGTGCCGTCCCAGGCCTGGGGCGGATCGAGGCAGACGTCGCAATTGCCGCAGGCGCTGATGTGCTGGCCGAAGTACGCCAGCAGCCGCACGCGGCGGCATTCCACGGTTTCGCACAGGCCCAGCATCGCGTCCAGCTGCTGGCCGAGGCGGCGGCGATAGGCGTCGTCGCCGGGGGATTCGTCGATCATGCGGCGCTGCTGCACCACGTCCTGCAGGCCGTAGGCCAGCCAGGCGGTGGCGGGCAGGCCGTCGCGGCCGGCGCGGCCGGTTTCCTGGTAGTAGCCCTCGACCGATTTGGGCAGGTCGATGTGGGCCACGAAGCGCACGTCGGGCTTGTCGATGCCCATGCCGAAGGCGATGGTGGCGACCATGACCACGCCGTCTTCGCGCAGGAAGCGCGCCTGGTTGGCGGCCCGCACCTGGGGGCTGAGGCCGGCGTGGTAGGGCATGGCGTCGATGCCCTGGTTGCAGAGGAATTCGGCCGTTTCCTCGACCCGCGCCCGCGACAAGGCATAAACCACGCCGGATTCGCCTTCGTGTTCGGTGCGGATCATGTCCAGCAGTTGCTTGCGCACTTCGTTCTTTTCGACGATGCGGTAGCGGATGTTGGGGCGGTCGAAACTGGAAACGAAATGGTGCGCGTCGGTCAGCGACAGGCGCTGGGCGATCTCGGTGCGGGTTTCGGCGGTGGCGGTGGCCGTCAGCGCGATGCGCGGCACATCCGGCCAGCGCTCGTGCAGCATCGACAGGCCCAGGTATTCCGGCCGGAAATCGTGGCCCCATTGCGAGACGCAGTGGGCCTCGTCGATGGCGAACAGGGCGATGTTGCCGCGTTCCAGCAGCTGCAGGCAGCGGTCGGTGAGCAGGCGCTCGGGCGCCACATACAGTAGGTCGAGTTCGCCGGCCAGGAAGGCCTGCTCGACGTCGCGCGCCACGCGCCAGTCCTGGGTCGAATTCAGGAAGGCGGCGCGCACGCCGAGTTCGGTCAGCGCGTCGACCTGATCCTGCATCAGGGCGATCAGGGGCGAGACGACGATGCCGGTGCCGTCGCGCACCAGGGAGGGAATCTGGTAGCACAGCGACTTGCCGCCGCCGGTGGGCATCAGCACCAGCGCGTCGCCGCCGTCGATGACTTGCTGGACGATGGCTTGCTGGTCGCCGCGGAAGGATTCGTAACCGAAAACGCGCTGCAGGACGCCGAGAGCGCGCGTGTCAGACATGGGGGTAGGCCGTGAGCATCATGGCGGGGATTTTAAGCCGCAAATCCGGCGGCCCGGGCGCGGCGGGCCATTTTCATCCACCGATCCGGCCGTGTCACCAGCTCAGCCAGGTCCCGCGCATGAAGGTGTCCACCGGCATGCTGAGGTTGGCGCGCCACTCGTAGTTGCCCGAAAGGATGTCGCGGTCGGCCGCGACCGCCAGCTTGACCTTCGGCGCCACGAACATGCTGTGGCTCAGGCCGACGCGCTGCTCGGCCAGCGCCGAGCCTTCGTGCAGCCCCGAATAGGTGCCGCTGAGCGTGCCCCAACCGGTGATCGGCACGCCGGCCGTCAGGGTGTTGCGGGTCTGCGGGGCCGCGGCGACGCCGCCGGAATAGGTGGACAGGTCGCCGAAGCCGGCGCCGATCTGTTCGTTGGTGTAGCCGAGGTTGACGGCGTCGGCCACGTCCACGCTGTAGCCGACGCGGTAGCGCCAGGCGCTGGCGGCATCGAACGAACTCTGGGTGGCGCCGGCCTGGAAGGTGCCGTAGTCGCCGGCGGCATAGGTGGTGCCCATGCCGCGGGTGGTCAGCGACGGCGCGCTCTGCATCTGGCCTTCCAGCGTCAGCGCCGGCGTTAGCCCGTAGCGCACGGTGCTGTTGCCGACCGAGGCGCCATAGTCGACCGCGCCGGAGGTGGCCGACGGATCCATGCGGTTGAGCCGGCCCAGCGACGACGAGTAACCGAAGCTGCCTTCGGTCAGCGGTGCCGTGGTGCTATGTAGATTGGAAATCTGCAGCCCGCCCACCGGCGCGCTGCTGCCCCAGGTGGGCGCGTTGGCGTTGATGTTGCCCACCGCGAAAGAGGGGCCGCCGGTGCTGCGATACACCCAGTTGCGGTCGCCGCCGTAGCGCAGCCCGTCCTGGCCGCTGACCGACGCGAACCACGGGCGGCTCGGGCGCGACACGCCCGAGATCACGACCACGGGTACCCGCGGTATGTCCCCGCTTTCCAGGTCGAGCGCGTAGTCGGGGCTGTCGGCCGGGGCCGTGGCGCTCTGGGGCGCATCGCACCCCAGCGGGGCGGTGGCGGCGTCGCCAGCCAGGCTTGAGCCCGTCCCCGGAATCACTTCGGCAGCCGGGCCGCTGCCGGCCACATTGGTGTCGATGGCCGGCTCACTCGTCTGCAGATCGCACGGCGCCGGATCGAGCGGCACCGCGCGCGACGCCATCGACGGCGCCGGCCGCACCGGCACCGGCTGCACCGGCGATAGCGCGCCGATGCCGCGGGCCACGTAGGCGGGGGCGGGGGAGGAAACCGCAGGCGTGCCGCCGAACGCCGGCATCAACGGGCTGGCCAGGCCAACCGTCAACGCCGTTTGCAGCAGCCGTCTGCGCCAATGTGCAGGGACGACCATAACCGACAGTGTAGAAAGGGGACGTTGCCTCAGCTGTAAACGATTTTTAGTAAACCGGACCAGCGGATGCGGGGCAATGAGGGGATATTTTAGGGCCAGTCCCGGCCCGAGGCCATGCCGGCGCCAAAGGGCCGCCAACGCCGGCAAACATCGTGCAACAGGTATATTTCAGATGATTTCCCGGCTCTTGCCGCCAACGTCGGACGGCTCCACTATGGCATCCATGGACAATCACCACACCAAGCTGTTGGTCGTCGACGACGATCCGGCCCTGCGGCAACTGCTGGCCGACTACCTGAATCGCCACGGCTACGACACGCTGCTGGCGCCGGACGCCAGCGACCTGCCTTCGCGCATCACCCGCTACGCGCCCGATCTGCTGGTGCTGGACCGCATGCTCCCGGGGGGCGACGGCGCCGACGCCTGTCGCCGCCTGCGCGAGCAGGGCGAGGATATCCCGGTCATCCTGCTGACCGCCCGCGACGAGGCCGTCGACCGCATCATCGGACTGGAAGCCGGCGCCGACGACTATGTCGGCAAGCCTTTCGACCCGCGCGAATTGCTGGCCCGCATCGAAGCCGTGCTGCGGCGCAAGCGCGGCCCCTCGGCCCTGACCAAGGATGCGCCGGTGGCGTTCGGGCCGTTCCTGTTCGATCCTTCCACCCGCCAATTGTCGCGCGACGGCACGGTGGTCAAGCTCACCGGCGGCGAAATCAACCTGCTCGAAGCCCTGGTGCGCAATGCCGGCAAGCCGCTATCGCGCGAGCGCCTGCTGGCGCTGGCGCGCGACGACGACGCCGGCGAACGCAACGACCGCGCCATCGACATCGCCATCCTGCGCCTGCGCCGCGTCATCGAAGACGATCCCAAGCAACCCCGCTGGATCCAGACCGTCTGGGGCATCGGCTACCGGTTCTCGCCCTGATGCGCCTTTCCGCTGGTTTCCTGGTTCCGCGTTCGCTGCGGGCGCGGCTCATCCTGCTGATTCTCGGGTCGGTGCTGCTGACGCAGGCGGCCACGCTCGTAACGGTCTCGTACTTCCGCCATAAGTTCATGGAAGACGTGGCCATCGGCTACATCACCACCACCATCCGTACCCTGCGCGCCGCGGTGTCGCAGGTGCCGGCCGAGGATCGCGCCGATTTCGTGCGCGCGGCCTCGCAGAACCAATGGCGCCTGTGGTCGCGGGTGCTGCCGGCCGAAGCCAAGCTGCAGCGCTTCAACGGCCACCGGCCGCCGCGCAACCCCCAGCATCCGCCGCCGCCGCCCCCGCCGCCCAACTCGCAGCTCCACGGCCCGCCGTTGCCGCCCGAGATGCGCGACGGCGAGCGCGGGCTCGACGACGTGCAGGCCGAACGCGAACGCCAGCGCGAGCATGAGGAACACGTGCGCCGCTACAAGCCCGAGCCGGACGACATCCGGCGCGACCTGCGCGGCCTGGTGCAGCAGCTCAACGAGCGCCTGAACGACGGCACCCGGGTGGCGCTGTCGCGCGGGCCCACGCCCGAGATCTTCATCTCGCTGGCGCCCAATCCCGCCAGCGAGGACGCGCCCCGACTGCGCGAATGGCTGGTGATCCCGCTGGACCGCCTCGATCCGCCGGTGGCCACGCCGCTGATCGCCGCCTGGCTGGGCGGCCTGGGCCTGCTGTTGCTGTTGGCGGTGGGCTTCTCGTGGCACATCACCCGGCCCATCACCCGCCTGGCCGACGCCGCCGACCGCCTGGCCGCGGGCCAGCCGCAGCGGGTCGAACCCTCCGGCCCGCACGAAACCCGGGTGCTGGGCGAGCGCTTCAACGCCATGCTGGACGCGCTGGCCGAGTCCGATTCGGTCAGGCGCACGCTGTTGTCGGGATTGCCGCACGACCTGAAGGGGCCGCTGTCGCGCATGTGGCTGCGCATCGAACTGGCCGACGATTCCGCCCTCAAGGAGGGGTTGCGCACCGACCTGCAGGACATGCAGCACATGGTCGACCAGTTCATCGGTTTTGTGCGCGGCACCGATCCGGCGGCCTACCGCTATGCCTCGATGGTGCTGCCCGACTGGCTTACCGAGCGCGTCAACGCCTGGCGCGGCGCGGGCACCGACATCCATCTCAAGACCTACGACGGCGATGACACGCTGGTGGTGCAGGGCGATGCCGTCGCCCTGGGCCGGCTGCTCGACAACCTGATCGGCAACGCCCTGAACCACGGCGCGCCCCCCGTCGATGTCAGCCTGCGGCGCGAAGGCCGCCAGGCGGTGCTGGACGTGGCCGACCACGGCCCCGGCATCGTGCCGGAACGCCGCCAGGAAGCATTGCGGCCGTTCAGCCGCCTGGACGATGCCCGCACCCGCACCGGCAGCGTCGGCCTGGGGCTGGCGCTGGCCGAGGCCATCGCCCGCGCCCACGGCGGCTCGCTGGAACTGCTGCAGGCCGAATCGGGCGGGCTGTGCGTGCGGGTCAAGCTGCCGGTCGCGGACGCAGGCTGATCCGGGCCGGGCGGGTTTCGCGCCCGGCGCCGGCGCCGCGCCCGGCGGTTACGGTACGATGCAGCATCCTGCTCAGTATCCTGTCGTTTCCGCACCATGGCCATCCAGTCCGATTCGCTTTCCTCCCGTCCCGACGCGCCCCGTATCGTGGCGCCGCAACCGGCGTCGCCCAACGAGGAGTCGATCGAGCGCGCCCTGCGCCCCAAGGCGTTGCAGGAGTACGTCGGCCAGCAACGCGCGCGCGAGCAGCTCGAGATCTTCATCGCCGCCGCCCGCAAGCGCGGCGAGGCGCTGGACCACGTGCTGCTGTTCGGCCCGCCGGGCCTGGGCAAGACCACGCTGGCCCACATCATCGCGCACGAAATGGGCGTGCAGTTGCGCCAGACCTCCGGCCCGGTGCTGGAACGCCCGGGCGACCTGGCCGCGCTGCTGACCAACCTCGAAAAGAATGACGTCCTGTTCATCGACGAAATCCACCGTCTGTCGCCCGTGGTCGAGGAAATCCTCTACCCGGCGCTGGAGGATTTCCAGATCGACATCCTCATCGGCGAAGGCCCGGCCGCGCGCAGCGTCAAACTCGACCTGCAGCCGTTCACGCTGGTTGGCGCCACCACCCGCGCCGGCATGCTGACCAACCCGCTGCGCGACCGCTTCGGCATCGTCTCGCGGCTGGAGTTCTACAACGCGGACGACCTCGGCCGCATCGTCGCCCGTAGCGCCGGTCTGCTCAATGCCACCATCACGCCAGAGGGCGCCGCCGAGGTGGCGCGCCGCGCCCGCGGCACGCCGCGCATCGCCAACCGTCTGCTGCGGCGGGTGCGCGACTACGCCGAAGTCAAGGCCGGCGGCACCATCGATGCCGACGTCGCCGGCCGCGCGCTGGCCATGCTCGAAGTCGATCCGCAAGGCCTGGATCTGATGGACCGCAAACTGCTGGAGGCCATCATCCACAAGTTCGACGGCGGTCCCGTCGGTGTCGACAGCCTGGCCGCCGCCATCGGCGAAGAGCGCGACACCATCGAGGACGTGATCGAGCCCTACCTGATCCAGCACGGCTACCTGCAACGCACGCCGCGCGGCCGCACCGCCACCCTGACCACCTGGCGCCACCTGGGCCTGACCCCGCCGGCCGGCGCCGCCAGCACCAGCGGCGAGCTGTTCGGCAAGTAAATCGCCCCCGGGCGGCGGGCGCGGCGGCGCGAATGCCGCCGCGGGTTTATGATCCGAAGGTTTCGCTTCCGATTCTTTCCGCGATTAAAGGACTGTTTCCATGTTGCCCGAACTGCCCTCATTCGACGACGTCGCGCGCGCCAGCGAGCGCCTGGCCGGCCAGGCGCACCGCACGCCGGTGCTGACGTCGACCACGGCCGACGCCATCGCCGGCGCCTCGCTGTTCTTCAAGTGCGAGAACTACCAGCGCATGGGCGCCTTCAAGTTTCGCGGCGGCTTCAACGCCATCGCGCGCCTGAGCCCCGAGCAGCGCGCCGCCGGCGTGGTCACGTTCTCGTCGGGCAACCATGCGCAGGCGATCGCGCTGGCCTCCAAGTTGCAGGGCGTCCAGGCCACCATCATCATGCCGCTGGATGCGCCGGCGGCCAAGCGCGCCGCCACCGAGGGCTACGGCGGCCGGATCGTCACCTACGATCGCTACACCGAAGACCGCGAAGAGATCGCGCGCCGCATCCAGGCCGAGACCGGCGCCACGCTGATCCCGCCGTACGACCACGAGGACGTGATCGCCGGGCAGGGCACCGCCGCCAAGGAACTGTTCGAGGACGTCGGCGAGCTGGACTACCTGTTCGTGTGCCTGGGCGGCGGCGGGCTGCTGTCGGGTTCGGCGCTGTCGGCGTTTGCGCTCAGCCCGCGCTGCCTGGTCTATGGGGTCGAGCCGGAAGCCGGCAACGACGGCCAGCAATCGCTGCGCAAGGGCGAGATCGTCCGCATCCAGGCGCCCAAGACCCTGGCCGACGGCGCCGCCACCACCCACCTGGGCCACCTGACCTTCCCCCTTATTCAGAAGCACGTGCGCGACATCGTCACGGTGACGGATGAGCACCTGGTGACCACCATGAAATTCTTCGCCGAACGCATGAAGATGGTGGTGGAGCCCACCGGCTGCCTGGCGGCCGCGGCGGTGCTGCAGGGCGTGGTGCCGGTGCGCGGCGCGCGGGTCGGCGTCATCATCAGCGGCGGCAATGTCGACCTTCCGGCCTACGGCAAGTTGCTGACCAGCTGACCCGCGCGGGCGGGGCGGCGGTGGGATATCGTCCGGCGCTTCGGTCGCGCGCTTGCGGATGCGGCCGGTGCAGGGCAGAATCGGGCCTGAATCCTGAAGAACAGGGGCTGCTACATGCGTATCCTTGTCATCGGCGGCACCGGCTTCATCGGCCGTCATCTCATCGCCCGGCTGTCGGGCGGGCAGCACCAGATCCTGGTGCCCACCCGCCGCTACGGCCAGGGGCGTGAACTCCAGATCCTGCCCACCGTCACGTTGGTCGACAGCGACGTGCATGACGACGACGCGCTCGATCGCCTGGTACGCGGCTGCGACGCGGTGGTCAATCTGGTCGGCATCCTGCACGGCAATGCCGGCCGGCCCTATGGTTCCGATTTCGCGAAGGCGCACGTGCACCTGCCGCAGCGTATCGCGCGCGCCTGCCGCCGCCAGGGAGTGCGCCGGTTGCTGCATATCAGCGCCCTGGGGGCGGATTCCGACGGCCCCAGCATGTACCAGCGTTCCAAGGGCGACGGCGAGGCCGCCATCAAGCAGGAACTGGCCGACTGGCGCGAGGGCGGCTGGACGATCTTCCGCCCCTCGGTGGTGTTCGGGCCGGACGACAATTTCACCAACATGTTCGCGCGCCTGGCGCGCTTGCTGCCGGTGCTGCCGCTGGCCGGCGCGCACGCGCGCATGCAGCCGGTGTACGTGGGCGACGTGGTTTCGGCGATGCTGACGGCGCTGGGCAATACGCATACCTGCGGCAAGACCTACGAGCTGGGCGGGCCGCAGGTCTACACCCTGGGCGAGATCGCGCGCCTGTGCGCGGCCTGGGGCGGCCATCCGCGCCCGGTGGTGAGCGTGCCGATGGGCGTGGGCCGCATGCAGGCATTGCTATTCGAATGCCTGCCGGGCCAGCCGCTGATGTCGCGCGACAATCTCGATTCCCTGCGCAGCGACAACATCTGCGGCGCGCCGATGGCACCCGAATTGAACGTGGTGCCGACCGGCCTGGAGGCGGTGGCGCCCGGCTACCTGGCGCCGGCGCGCTAGGGCGCGGCGCCGCTGTTGGCGGCATTGGCTCGGGGGCTTCTCTCTTGCCCCCGCTCAGGCGCCCGGCGCCGCCCGGGCGCGCTGCTAGCGCACCAGCGCTTTCAATGCCTGCTTGATGCCGTCCGACACGCCCACGCCTTCCGGCAGCGTCTTCAGGGCGGACAGCGATTCCTTTTCGGAGTACCCCAACGCCAGCAGCGCGTTCAGGATGTCGGATTGGTTGTCCTGCACCGCATGCGCGCTGGCGCCGAGATCCGCGCCTAGCTTGCCGCGCATCTCCAGCAACAGGCGCTCGGCAGTCTTTTTGCCGATGCCCGGCACGCGCGTCAGGCGGCCCGATTCCTGCAGCGTGATGGCCTGGGCCAGGTCGGCCACCGACAGACCCGACAGCACCGACAGCGCGGTGCGCGCGCCGATGCCGCTGACCTTGATCAGTTCGCGGAAGGCGCTGCGTTCACCCGCGGTGGCGAAGCCATAAAGGATGTGGGCGTCTTCGCGCACGGTCAGGTGCGTGTAGAGCGTGACGCGGGCGCCGGTTTCCGGCAGCGAGTACAGCGTACTCATGGGCACGTCGATGTCATAGCCCAGACCGTTGACGTCCACGCAGACGGTGGGCGGCAGTTTCTCGATCAGGGTTCCGGTAATGCGTCCGATCATGGTGGCAGTGGCCTGGCAAAAGAGGGGCCGCGTCAGTCGCGGCGGATGCGGGGATTCTATACGGGTCCGCGCAGCGCGTGGCGGGCCGGCCTCAGCCGAGCAGGCGGCCGTTGCGGATGCGGGTCCTGCCGCCCAGGCTCAGGCGGGTGCCCAGTTGCGCCAGCTTGTCCTGCAAGGGGCCGACATGGGCGTGGCAGATGGCGCAGGCCAGGGCGTCGGCCGAATCGGGCGCCGGTGTGCCGTCCAGCGCCAGCAGGTGCTGCACCATCATCTGCACCTGTTCCTTGGCGGCGCGGCCGGTGCCGACCACCGCTTTCTTGATCTGCAGCGCGGTGTACTCGTGCACCGCCAGCGAACTGTCGGCCAGCGCGCACAGCGCTGCGCCGCGGGCCTGACCCAGCAGCAGGGTCGAGGCCGGATTGGTGTTCAGGAAGACGATTTCCAGGGCGGCGACATCCGGTTGCGTGTCGCGCGCCACCTGGCGCAGATTGTCCAGGATGACCTTCAGACGCTCGGACAGCGTCAGCGCCGGCGGCACCACGATGGTGCCGCTGGCGACATAACGCAGGCGCGGGCCGTCGGCATCGATCACACCGAAGCCGGTGCGGCGCAGGCCGGGATCGATGCCGAGGACGCGCATCAGTGGCGGAAGTGGCGGGTGCCGGTCAGCACCATGGCGATGCCGTGCTCGTCGGCCGCCGCGATGACTTCATCGTCGCGCACGCTGCCGCCGGGCTGGATCACGCAGGTCGCGCCCGCCGCCACCACCACGTCCAGGCCGTCGCGGAACGGGAAGAAGGCGTCCGACGCCACCGCCGAACCCTTCAGCGTCAGGCCGGCGTTCTCGGCCTTGATCGAGGCGATGCGGGCCGAATCGATGCGGCTCATCTGGCCGGCGCCCACGCCCAGCGTCATGCCGCCGCCGACGAACACGATGGCGTTGGACTTGACGTACTTGGCGACCTTCCAGGCGAACGCCAGGTCGTTCATTTCCTGCTCGGTGGGCTGGCGCTTGGTGACGACTTTCAGGGCGTCGCGCGGCACGTTGTAGGCGTCCGGCGTCTGCACCAGCCAGCCGCCGCCGACGCGCTTGACGTCGAAGGCGTTCTGGCCCGTGCCCATCGGCACCTCCAGCACGCGCACGTTCTTCTTGGCGGCCAGGATGGCCAGCGCGGCGCCGTCATAGGCCGGCGCCAGCAGCACTTCCAGGAACTGGGCGCTGACGGCTTCGGCGGTGGCGGCGTCGACCGGGCGGTTGAAGGCGATGATGCCGCCGAAGGCCGAGGTCGGGTCGGTCTTGAAGGCCTGCTGGTAGGCGCCCAGGGTGTCGGCCGCGACCGCCACGCCGCACGGATTGGCGTGCTTGACAATGACGCAGGCGGGCGCCTCGAAGCTGCGCGCGCATTCCCACGCGGCATCGGCGTCGGCGATGTTGTTGTACGAGAGTTCCTTGCCCTGCAGTTGGCGGTAGTTGCCCAGCAGACCGGCGGGGCGCTGCGGGTCGACGTAGAACGCCGCGGTCTGGTGCGGATTCTCGCCGTAGCGCAGCGCTTGCTGTTGCCTGACCTGCAGGGTCAGGGTGCCCGGCCATTCCTGGCGCGCGGGCACGGCGTCCTGCGCCGGTTCGGCCTCGGTCAGACTGGTCAGGTAGGCGGCGATGGCGCCATCGTAGGCGGCGGTGTGGGCGTACACCTTGGCGGCCAGCGCCAGGCGCAGGCCGTACGACGTGCGGCCACCCTGATCCATCTCGGACAGCACGCGCGAATAGTCGGCCGGGTCGATCACCACCGTCACGCCACCGGCCTCGGTGCCGTGATTCTTGGCGGCGGCGCGCAGCATGGCCGGGCCGCCGATGTCGATGTTCTCGACCGCGTCGGCGAAGGTGCAGTCGGGCTTGGCCACGGTTTCGCGGAACGGATACAGGTTGACCACCAGCATGTCGATGCGATCGATGCCGGCCGCCTTGATGGTGTCCATGTGCTCGGCGCTGTCGCGACGGGCCAGCAGGCCGCCGTGGATCTTCGGGTGCAGCGTCTTGACGCGGCCGTCCAGGATCTCGGGCGAGCCGGTGTGGGCGGCCACTTCGGTGACGGTCAGGCCGGAGTCGGCCAGCAGCTTGGCGGTGCCGCCGGTCGACAGCAGGCGCACGCCGCGCGCGGCCAGGGCGCGGGCAAATTCAACGATGCCGGTCTTGTCGGACACCGAAAGCAGGGCGGTTTCGATTTTCATGGTGAGGGACGGGAGTGGGGCGCGTGCGCCTGTCTCGCTTCAGGTCGGGATGGGAAATCTGTCATGCGGGACGCGCCTGCCGGCCCGCCCGCGCGGCAATGCGCTATACCTGGATGTTGTGGGCCAGCAGCTTCTTGCGCAGGGTGTTGCGGGTGATGCCCAGCATTTCGGATGCCCGCGACTGGTTGCCGCCAGACCGTTCCAACGCCACTTCAAGCACCGGGCGCTCCACGCAGCGCATCACCATGTCCCACATGTCGTGGGGCTCGGATTCACCCAGGTCTTCGAAATAGCGCTCCAGGCTGGCGCGCACGCATTCTTCCAGGACATCTTTCTTGCTCATCGGAGTACAGATATTTTTATGTTGGTGTTGAGGCGGTCATGCCGCCAGCAGGGCTTTCGCGACAGGCGCCGGGTTGGGGTTGCCGTCGCGGGAAAGATTGAGGAACCAATCCGACACCGCCCGCCACTGGTCGCGGGTGTTGTCGATGAGGTTCATGCGGTCGCGGAACGAGTCCGCGTCCGGCAGGCCGTCCAGATACCATCCTATGTGCTTGCGCGCCGTGCGTACGCCGGTGTGTTCGCCATAGAAGCGGTAGTGGTCGTCGAGATGTTCGAGCAGCAGTTCGCGCATTTCCCCATAGCTGGGAGGGGCCAGTGTTTCGCCCGTGCGCAGATAGTGATCGACCTCGCGGAAAATCCAGGGACGCCCTTGGGCCGCCCGGCCGATCATGACCGCGTCGGCGCCAGTGTAATCCAGGACGCGCCTGGCCTTTTCGGGCGAGTCGATATCGCCATTGGCGATCAGCGGGATTTTCAGCTCGGCGCGGACGGCGCGGATAGTGTCATATTCCGCTTCGCCCGTATAGAGGTCGGCGCGGGTGCGTCCATGCAGTGTCAGGGCGGCGATGCCGGCGTCTTGCGCCAGTTTGGCCACCCGCAGCGCGTTGCGGCTGTCGCGGTCCCAGCCGGTGCGGGTCTTGAGCGTGACCGGCACCCCCAGCGGCGCGCAGGCCTCGACCACGGCGTCCAGGATGCGGGCGATCAGGTCTTCGTGGCGCAGCAAGGCCGAGCCCGAGGCCACGTTACAGACCTTCTTCACCGGGCAGCCCATGTTGATGTCGATGATGCGCGCGCCCTTATGGGCGTTGAACACGGCGGCCTCGGCCATCATGGCCGGGTCGGCGCCGGCGATCTGCACGGCAATGGGGGCGATCTCGCCGTCGTGGTTGAGGCGGCGCGAGGTCTTGACGCTGTCCCACAGCTTGGGGTTGCTGGCGGCCATTTCCGAAACGGCGTAACCGGCCCCCAATTTCTTGCAGAGTTGGCGGAAAGGACGATCCGTCACGCCCGCCATGGGCGCGACCAGAACGTTGTTGGGAAGGGTCCACGGGCCGATGCGCATGGTCACATTTTAACCGGCTCGATCGAACCCTCTTTTTTGCCTTTCGACCGCTTGGTAACAGGAAGGCAAAAAAGGGGGATGTCAGGCGCGGAAACCTTGCAGCAGATGGCGGGCCAGCGGCGCGCGCAGGGGCGCGGCCAGGTCCAGGCCCAGCAGCGCCAGGCCGCAGGCGTGCTCGACGGGCGCCAGGCCGGTGGCGAAGATGCGCGGCATCAGGTCGGTGACGCCGGCGGTGATGAGCCGGTCGACCTGGCGCGCGCGGGCGAAATCGTTCAGCGCCTGATTGGGCGTGGCGTTCGGCTGGGCCAGCCAGCCGCCCAGGGATTGCGCCAGCCGGGCGGCATCGCGCAGCCCGAGGTTCAGCCCTTGGCCGGCCACCGGGTGCAGCGTCTGCGCCGCGTTGCCGATCACGGCCACGCGGCCTTGCACCAGAGCGCGGCGCGCGTTCAACGCCAGCGGGAAGACATGGCGCGGCGCCTGGCACGTCAGACGGCCCAGGCGGTCGCCAAAGGCCGCGCTCAGCGCTTGCGAAAAGGCCGTGTTGTCCAGCGCGGCCAGTTCGGCCGCGCGCGCGGGCGCGCTGCACCAGACCACCGAACAGGCGTCCGGCGTCTGCGGATGCGGCAGCAGCGCCAGCGGCCCCTCGGCGGTGAAGCGCTCCCAGGCCCAGCCGCGGCGCGGCAGGCTGGCGTGGACAGTGGTCAGCAGGGCGTGCTGGCCGTAGTCGCGGCGCACGTCGCTGCCGCCGGCGCCGTCGGACTGCACCGCGATCCGGCAGCTCAACGCCGCGTCGCCCTGGCTGATGCGCACGCCGTCGGCGTCCTGGCCGTCGACCACGGCCGGCGGCCCGGACAGCACGGTCACGCCGCTGGCCGCCACGCATTCCTCCAGCCGCGCGTGCAGCGCCGCGTAGGCGACCACGCAGCCCAACTGCGGCACGCCGAAATCGGTGTTGCGGATCACGCTGCGGCCGAGCCGGCCGCGCTGCGAGACGTGGATGTTGAGGATGTCCGCCGCCTTGGCGGGCCAGGCGTGCAGCGATTCGAGCAGCACGCGGCTGCCATGGTTCATGGCCAGCACGCGCGGATCGGCCGCGGGCACGGCGGCGGCCGGCGCAACGGGCGCCGGCGACGCGCCCTGCAGCAGGGCGATGCGGGACGGATCCGGCGCCACGCGCGCCAGCATCAACGCCAGGACCCGTCCCACGGGGCCGGCGCCGAGAATCGCAATGTCGAAGGCGGAGATAGTCATGTCCGGATTTTACCTGTCCACTACAATCCGGTTCAGCCGGCGCGGCTTGGCGCCCGGGGACCCTTTACCGGTTGATTGATATGACGCAGCTCGAGGCTTCATCTTCGCTGTCCGCCGCCGTTGCGCGCCGCCCGCGCGGCAAGGTCGCCGTCGGCCTGCTGGCCTGTCTGTTCGGCTGGCTCGGGGCGCACTGGTGGTACCTGGGCCGGCGTCATGCCTGGCTGGTGACGACGCTGGCGCTGCTCAGCCTGTTCTGTGCGTTCCGCTATTACCCGGTCTGGTACGACAACCCGGCCTTCTTTGTGCTCTTCATTCCCATGATCGACGGCTTCATCGAGAGCGCGGTGTTCTCGCTGATGCCCGACGAAAAGTTCGACCGCCGCTACAACCCCGGCTTGCCGCCGTCTCCCAGAACCGGCTGGGGGCCGGTGCTGGTCGCCCTGCTGGCCTGCCTGGTCGGCGCCACCGTGTCGATGTTCGCCATCGCGATGGTGGTGGTCTACGTGTGGGTGGCGATGGGCTGGTTGGACGGCCTGGTGCTGTAGCGCGTCGCGGGCGGCGGCGCCGGCCCTGTCATCATGGCCCGGGCGCCTGCGCGGGCCGGACGCGCCGGCCCGTTGCTGCCTTACTCGCGCATCAGCGCCTCGATCTCGCCGGCCTGCACCGGTACGCCGCGGGTGATCAGCTCGCAACCCTCGGCCGTCACCAGCGCGTCGTCCTCGGTGCGGATGCCGATGTTCCAATAGGCCTCGGGCACGTCGTCGGCCGGGCGCACATAGATGCCCGGCTCGATCGTCAGCATCATGCCGGTTTCCAGCGTGCGCCAGGGGCGCTCGGCGCCTGGCGCCGCGCCCGGCTGACGGTAGTCGCCCACATCGTGCACGTCCAGCCCGAGCCAATGGCCGGTGCGGTGCATGTAGAAGCGGCTGTAGTCGCCCGATTCGATCACCCCATCCAGCGAACCCTTGAGCAGCTTCAGGTCGAGCATGCCCTGCGCCAGCACGCGAACCGCGGCCTCGTGGCCGTCGTTCCAGCCGCGGCCCGGGGCGGTGGCCTGGGCCGCCGCCTCCTGGGCCGCCACCGTCAGGTCGTACAGGGCGCGCTGCGGGCCGCTGTAGCGGCCATTGACCGGGAAAGTGCGGGTAATGTCGCTGGCATAGCTGTCGACCTCGCAGCCCGCGTCGATCAGCACCAGGTCGCCATCGCGCAGCACGGCTTCGCCGGCGGGATAATGCAGCACGCAGGCGTTGGCGCCGGCCGCGACGATGCTGTTGTAGGCCACCGCCTGGGCGCCGTGGCGGCGGAATTCATACAGCAGTTCCGCCTCCAGTTCGTATTCGCGCATGCCGGCGCGCGTGGCCCGCATGGCGCGCGCGTGGGCGCCGGCGGAGATCTTGGCCGCGCGCCGCATCGCGGCGATCTCGCTGGCGTCCTTGATCAGCCGCATCTCGGCCAGGATCGGCCGGATATCCTGTTGCCGCGCGGGCGCCTGGAGGCCGCCGCGACTGGCCTCGCGCGCCGCCGTCAGCCAGCGGTGCAGCCGGCCATCGCCGCGCTTGTCGCCGGCCAGGGGGGCATACAGCGTCGGTTGGTCCAGCAGCAGCTTGGGCACCATTTCGTCCAGCGCGTCCAGCGGCTGCGCGTCGTCGAAGCCGAAATGCTCGGCCGCGGCTTGCGGGCCGAAGCGCCGCCCCTCCCAGATCTCGTGCTCGATGTGGCGTGGCCGGCAGAACAGCAGGGCGCGATCGGTGGCGCCGGCGATCAGCACCAGCCAGGCGCCGGGTTCGGTGAAGCCGGTCAGGTAGAAGAAGTCGCTGTCGTGCCGGTAGGGGTATTCGGCGTCGCGGTTGCGGATGGCTTCAGGCGCGGTGGCGAGGATGGCGATGCCGCCGCCGTCGGCGCGCATGCGCGCCATCAGGCGCTGGCGGCGGGCGGCGAAGGGGGCGATATCGGTGGGAGGCAGACTCATGGGCGAGGGGGGCGCAAGGCCCGGCGGGAAACGGTGTTGCCAGTTACTTTACTCGCCGTGCCGCCGATGCGACAGTCCGGCCGGATTGCGGCAGGCGGCGGGAATTCACTGGACTGTCATCGACGCGCTGCTACAATCGCGGCTCTGTCATTGGGGAGTAGCCATCCTTTGTCCCCAAAGGAGTTAGCGTCAACAGACTTGGTGGTCCGGTATCGCGTAGCGGTTTCCAGGACGCCATGGCGCTAACGGTCTCCATGCCGCGGTCCGCCCGCGCATGGATCAGCCAGGCGAGACCTTTGGCCGCGCAGCGTTCACCCTGGCCGGGCGAGCCGTTGCGTCGCGCCAATTGGTTTCTGCTCGTCCGGCTCGTCTCTATGTTGCTCACCCTGTTCCTGTTTTTCCTGTCCGCGGCAGTGATTTATCTTGCCTGCGAATTCTTCGTCAATGGCGTCGAATGGGTCGGACATCGCTTCCAGCTCGGCGCCACCGCCACCGGCACCGTGTTGGCCGCGTTCGGTACCGCCTTGCCGGAGAGCGCCGTCACCTTCATGGCCGTGGTGTTCGGCAACACGCCCGAACAGAAGGACATCGGCGTTGGCGCCGCCATGGGCGGTCCGCTGGTGCTGGCGACGCTGGCCTATGCCGTGGTCGGCCTGGCGCTGTGGCGCGCGCGTCGCGGCCAACCCACGCAAGCTGCCTGTATCAACGCGGACCAGCGCCGGCTGGCCCGCGACCAGGCCTGGTTCATGGGCATTTTCGTTTTCAAGGTCGGGCTGGGCCTGCTGGCCTTCGCCTGGAAGCCCTGGCTCGGCATCCTGTTCCTGGCGACCTACGGCCTGTACGTCAAGCGCGAACTGAGCAACGACGAGGATTGCATCGACTGCGAGGACCTGGAGCCGCTCAAGCTGCGTCCGCGCGACGACAACCCGTCGATGTTCTGGGCCGCGACCCAGACGCTGCTGGCGCTGGTCGTGATCGCCGGCGCGTCGCACGTGTTCGTCCACCAGATCGAAGTGCTGGGCGTCGCCATGGGGGCTTCGCCGCACGTGGCCGCGCTGCTGTTGGCGCCTGTCGCCACCGAGCTGCCGGAAATCATGAATGCGCTGATCTGGGTGCGCCAGGGCAAGGAACGGCTGGCCTTGGCCAATATCTCGGGCGCCATGATGATCCAGGCCACCATCCCCAGCGCGCTCGGCATCTTCCTGACGCCCTGGCTGCTCGATGGCCCGCTGCTGGCCGCGGCCCTGTTCACCATGCTGTCCATCGGCCTGCTGTGGCTGCGCTTTCGCCGCGCCGGCATGAGCGTGCCGGCGCTGTCGGCGGTGGGCGGCTTCTACGCCTTGTTCGCGGCCTATCTGGGCTGGCATTTCTACGCATGACGGGGTGGCGGCGCGCGGCCCGCGAGACCACGCGCCGTTTTGCACAAAAGCGCGGTTTTTGTGCGGGTAAACCTTGTCCATCAGTGGAAACCCGCGTAAAATCCCGCTCGTTATCCATCCCAGGAGCAGTCTTCGTGAATACCGATTCCGGCGAAAGTAGTCGATCTTGCATCGACGCCGCTGTTTGACAGGTCCACGCAGAACTCCGTCTGCCGCAACCTGTTGAACAGGTTGCGGTGATATCCCTAGCCCCGGGCATCATGCCGGGCCACAGCGCAAGCCCACGGCTTGCCGGGATTCTCCCCAACATAAACCGCCAGAACCGCCGCTAGTCGCAGCGCCCGCGTTCGCGCACGCTTTTTTCGTGCGCGTCCGTCAGGCGCAGTGAGCTTGCGTGCGCGCGTATGCGCGAAGCCGTTCCCCATTTGCAATGGAGGTCGCTATGCGTTTCTTCGACTTGTTCCTGCGCCGCGCTGGCGTCGACCGTGCCGCCGCGATGGGCCGCCGCCGCGGCACCTCGCGCCTGACGGTCATCTGCCCGCGCGATGAACTGGGCGCGCTGCGCAAGCAGATCTGCCTGGACTTCAGCGCCGCCGGCCTCGATGTCTCGCAAGTGCAGATCGACCAGGGGCGCGACCCCGGCATGGCTTCGGCCTGCATCACCGTCAATTGCCCGCCCGAACTGCGTGGCGAACTGATGTCGCAAGCCCGCCGGCTCAGCGCCCACCCCGCCGTGCGCCACGTGCATTTCGGTGCCCAACCGCTGGCGGCCTGAACCACCCGTCATTTCCCAGGAGAGACCATGCCCAGTGCCTTAGACCCCGAGCCTCGATTGCGCCACGTGCGCGGCGCCGGCCTGCCTGTCTGACCTGTCTTCTCCTTTGCGAGCCGACTGGCCGGAGAGTCACCCGGTCTAGTACGGAATCCGCAGCCCTGAACCCCCGGCCAGGCCCGCTCGACGCGCGCCGCCCCCGCCGGCCCCGGTTCTGCCGCTAGTTTCCCGTTCCGCTTCCCGCACCCGGCGCGCCTCGACGCGATCCGGACACCGGCAACATCGCCCCGGTGCCTGCGCACGCCCGCACGGGGCGGCGACGGCCCGCCTGTGCGCGGGCCGCGACCCCGTGCTGCCCGCGCGCGGCGCCCGGCGCCTGTCGTCCGTGTCTTCCCCGACAACACCAATAACGGGAACACACCGATGTTCAAATTCCTCAAGACCTTTTTCTCCTCCGCCGCCGGACTGCGGCGGACGGCGCGCCACTTCCGGCGTTCCCCCATGCTGGAGCAAGGCAGCCTTCCGGCCGCCGCCGACGCTTCCGACGCCGCGCGCCGCGCCAACCGCCGCATGCTCGACATGGCGCACCTGGAGGTCGATGCGCTGTTCGCGCTGTGGCGCAGCGGCCGCGGCGGGCTCTCGCAAGGCCAGGCCGACGAGGCCCGCGCCCGCTACGGCGCCAACGAAGTCGACCACGAAAAGCCGCTGACCTGGTATGTCCATCTCTGGCAATCATTCCGCAATCCGTTCAACCTGCTGCTGACCGGCCTGGCCGCGCTGTCCTGGGTCACGGATGTGTACATGGCCGAGCCCGATGACCCGTCATGGAAGGGCGTCATCATCATTGGCTCGATGGTGGCGATCTCGACCCTGCTGCGCTTCGTGCAGGAACGCCGTTCCAACCGCGCCGCCGAAGCGCTCAAGGCCATGGTGCAGAACACCGCCACGGTGCTGCGCAGCGATCCCGCGGGCATGGCCGAAGGGGATGCCCGCCGCTACTTCGGCGCCACGGTGCATGCCTCGGGTTCCCGCCAGATCGAGGTGCCGCTGGCGCAACTGGTGCCCGGCGACGTGGTGCTGCTGTCCGCCGGCGACATGATCCCGGCCGACTGCCGCATCCTCGGCGCCAAGGATCTGTTCGTGGCCCAGGCCGCGCTCACCGGCGAATCGCTGCCGGTGGAGAAGTATGCGGAGCCGCGCACCGAGACGGGCAACGCGCTGGAGCTGGAGAACATGGCCTTCATGGGCACCAACGTGGTCAGCGGCTCGGGCAGCGCGCTGGTGGTGGCCACCGGTTCCGGCACCTACTTCGGCCAACTGGCCGGGCGCGTGACCCAGACCTCGCGCGTGCCGACGCAGTTCCAGCAGGGCATCAACCGCGTCAGTTGGGTGCTGATCCGCTTCATGCTGGTGATGGCGCCGATCGTGTTGCTGATCAATGGCTTCACCAAGGGCGATTGGCTGGAAGCCCTGCTGTTCGCGCTGGCCATCGCCGTTGGCCTGACGCCGGAAATGCTGCCGATGATCGTCACCGCCACGCTGGCCAAGGGCGCGGTGCGGATGTCGCGGCGCAAGGTGGTGGTCAAGCGGCTGGACGCGATCCAGAACCTGGGCGCCATGAACGTGCTCTGCACCGACAAGACCGGCACCCTGACCCAGGACCGCATCGCACTCGAACGCCATACCGACGTGTACGGCGCCACCAGCGACGACGTGCTGGCCTACGCCTATCTCAATAGTTACTACCAGACCGGCCTGAAGAACCTGCTCGACGTGGCCGTGCTGCGCCACGCGGAAGTCGAGCGCCAGCTGAACCTGGCCGCCCGTTATCGCAAGATCGACGAGATCCCGTTCGACTTCTCGCGCCGGCGCATGTCGGTGGTGGTCAGCGAGACCGAGAACGGCCGCGAGCACCACGAACTGATCTGCAAGGGCGCGCTGGAGGAGATGCTGTCCGTCTGCACCCGCCTGCGGGTCGGCAATGATGTGCATCTTCTGACCGACGCGCGGCGCGCCGACATCCGCCGCGTCACCGCCGAACTGAACCGCGACGGGCTGCGGGTGATCGCGGTGGGCGTGCGTGAGCTGCCGCCCACCCAGCAGGCCTACGGCGTGGCTGACGAGGCCGACCTGGTGCTGGTCGGATACATCGCCTTTCTCGACCCGGCCAAGGAATCCACCGGCCCGGCCCTGACGGCGCTGCGCGATTCCGGTATCGAGGTCAAGGTGCTGACCGGCGACGTCGAGCTGGTGACGCAGAAGGTGTGCCGCGAAGTCGGTTTCGAGGTGCGCAAGGTCTACCTGGGCGCCGATATCGAGGCCATGGACGACGCCCGGCTGGCCGTGGCCGTGCGCGAGGCCAATGTGTTCGCACGCCTGACCCCGGCGCATAAGGAGCGCATCGTGCGCGTGCTGCGTGCCCAGGGCAACACCGTGGGCTTCATGGGCGACGGCATCAACGACGCTCCGGCCCTGCGCGCCGCGGACGTGGGCATCTCGGTGGATTCGGCGGTCGATATTTCGAAAGAGGCCGCCGACATCATCCTGCTGGAAAAGAGCCTGATGGTGCTGGAAGACGGTGTCATCGAAGGCCGCAAGACTTTCTGCAACATGCTCAAGTACCTGAAGATGACCGCCAGCTCCAATTTCGGCAATGTCTTCTCGGTGCTGGTGGCCAGCGCTTTCCTGCCGTTCCTGCCGATGCTGCCCATCCACCTGCTGCTGCAGAACTTGATGTACGACATCTCGCAGACCGCGATTCCGTTCGACAATGTCGACGAGGAACTGCTGAAAAAGCCGCAGCAATGGGATCCGGCCGGGCTCGGCCGCTTCATGGTGTTCTTCGGGCCGATCAGCTCCATCTTCGACATCACCACGTATGCCCTCATGTGGTATGTGTTCCAGGCCAATGCGCCCGAGCACCAGACGCTGTTCCAGTCGGGCTGGTTCGTCGAAGGCCTGTTGTCGCAGACGCTGATCGTGCATATGATCCGCACACGCAAGATTCCGTTCCTGCAGAGCCGCGCCGCCTGGCCGCTGATGGCGATGACGGTGATGGTGGTCGGGTTGGGGCTGTTCCTGCCGTTTTCGCCCCTGGCCGCCTACTTCCAGCTGCAGGCGCTGCCGTGGAGCTATTTCCCCTGGCTGGCCGGAATCCTGCTGAGCTACTGCGCGCTGACGCAGTTGCTCAAGGGGGTCTGGGTACGCCGCTACGGCTGGCAATAGTCAATATCGATGTAGACCGCGGCGAGGCGCTGTCTCGTCGCGGATTCAGGAGATCAGCATGAAAATCTCGACGGTTGCCACGCTGGTGGCGGGGGTGGCCTGTTGGCCGCTGGGCGCCTGTGCGGCCGGCGATGGCCCGGGGGTGCAGCTCTATGGCGTGGTCGACGCCGGCATCGCCACGACGCATACGTCGGGGCTGGGCACGCACAATGGTGTGCTCAACGGCGGCCTGACCGATTCCCTGTGGGGCCTGCGCGGTTCCGAGGATATCGGCGACGGTTGGAGCAGCCGCTTCCAACTGGAAAGCGGCTTCGATCCGTCCACCGGCAAGCGCGCGGACGACGACCGCCTGTTCAACTACGGCGCCTGGGTCGGGCTGGCGCACGACAGCTATGGCGACTTGCGCCTGGGGCGCCAATACACGGTCGGCAAGACCTATGGCAATGCCCTGGAATTGGCGTCGTGGAAGGAAATGGGCATGGGCGCCACCTTCAAGGCCTCGGACAACTATCAGTTCAGCAATCTGGTGAACTACTACACGCCCACCTGGCAGGGCTGGCAGGCCGGCATCGGCTATTCCTTCGACGCCGACGGCCGCGACCGCTTCAAGACCGCGGCCAACAATCGCGCGCTCAGCATGGGCCTGAAGTACGAGGAGGGGCCCTTGCTGGCCGTCGCCACCTGGGACCAGTTGCGCCTGGCCGCCCCCGCGGCGGGCCAGGGCGGCCGGCCGCAAGCACTGCAATTGGGGGCGTCCTACGACTTCGAGGTGGTCAAGGTAACGCTGGGCTGGTCGCGCCAGCGCAACGGCTATGTCGGCTTGGATGGCGGCGATCCGGACAACCTGGGGCAGAACCTGGGGCCGGCGGCCTTCGCGCGCGGCGGCACCGTCAACGCCTGGCTGCTGGGCGCCAGCGTGCCGGTGGGCCACGGCGCCGTGGTGGCGCAGTGGTCGCTGGCGCGGCCCGACTGGCAATGGGAGGACGGTTCGACGGCGCGCAATGCGCAATTGGTGACATTGGGGTATACGTACAACCTGTCGCCGCGCACCACGCTTTATGCGTTCGCCGGCTACGCGTCCAATTACACCCTGGACAACCAGTTCGATCCTGGCCATTCCCACACCTCGCGCTTCGGTACGGGCATTTCGCACCGGTTCTGAGCCGCGCGGGGAGCGGCCGGGTCAACTACAATCGATCCGGCTGCGTGTTCCGGCCCCTGTGCGCCGGGGGCGATCACGCCCTGGTCGGCATTTTCCGGATGACCCGCATGGACAATCTCGAATGGCTCATACCCTGGGAGTTCTCTCCCACGCTGGTGGCCTCCTTCCTGGTGGCCATCGGGCTGTTCGTGCGCGGCCAGCGCGTGCATCATGTCACGGGCGCGCGCCGCGTCCTGTTCTGGGTGGGGCTGGTGCTGCTGTACCTGTCGATGCACACCCGCCTGGACTATTACGCCGAGCGCATGTTCTTCATCCACCGCATCCAGCACCTGGTGCTGCACCACCTGGGTCCGCTGCTGGTGATGGCGGCCTTTCCCGGGCAGGTCATGCGCGCCGGGTTGCCGCTGCGCTGGCGCGTGCGACTGCGTGATTTCCTGGGCACCGGCGCCGGCCGCGCCACGGTGGCGGTGCTGACGCACAAGATTTTTGTTCCCGCCTTGTTCGTGTTCCTGGTGCTGGTCTGGCTGATCCCGTCGGTGCAGTTCTATTCCATGCTCGACTGGCGCCTGTATCGGCTGATGAACTGGTCGGTGGTGATCAGTGGCTTCATGTACTGGAACCTGATCCTGGATCGCCGTCCCGCGCCGCCGGCCGCGATGACGCCGGGCGGCCGCGTCATTTCACCGATCCTGACAATGCTGCCGCAGATGGTGGCGGGTGCCGTCATCGCCTTCACCGAAAGCGACATCTATCCCTTGTTCGAACTGTGCGGCCGGGCCATCGCCATGTCGGCGCAGACCGACCAGACCATCGGCGGGTTGACCATGTGGATTCCCGCCGCGCTGGTCGAGGTGATCGGCTTGATGGTGGCCCTGGGCACGCTGATGCGCCTGTCGGCCAAGGGCCGGCTGCGCAAGGCCGACCGCGATGCCCTGGCGCGTGCCAGGGGGCGTCGCGCCGCGTCGGTCTAGGCGCCCCCACCCGGGGGCGTTCACGCGGCCGCGGGCCGCGTCATTCCGGCAGCAGGCCGTGGTACTTCTTGCCCAGCGCCACGGTGGCCTGGAACATTCCCGCCTTGTTGCCGCAGTCGTAGCGCGTGCCTTCGTAGCGGTGCGCATAGACCGCGCGTTCGCGCATCAGCGAGGCAATGCCGTCGGTCAACTGGATCTCGTTGCCGGCGCCCATCTTGGTCGAGCGCAGGTGATCGAAGATCGCGGCCTCCAGCACGTAACGTCCCACCACCGCGAGGGTCGAGGGGGCGGCTTCGGGATCGGGCTTTTCAACGATGTGGGTGACACGCTCGGTGCGGCCATTGGCATGGCTGTCGCCCGTGCGCGTGGCGACAATGCCGTACTTGCGCGTGTCTTCGCGCGGCACGTCCTGCACCCCCAGCACGCTGGCGTTCTGCGCCATGGCGATATCCACCAACTGCTTCATGGCCGGTGTGTCGGCGTCGATCAGGTCATCGGCCAGCAGCACGGCGAACGGTTCGTCCCCCACGGCCGGCGCGGCCGACAGCACGGCATGGCCCAGGCCCAGTGGCGCCGATTGGCGGATATAGAGGCAATTGACGTGGGCGGGTAGAATGCCCCGCACCATGGCGAGAAGCTCGTGCTTGCCCTTGCTTTCGAGGTCGGATTCCAGTTCGGGGGCGGAGTCGAAATGGTCTTCGATGGCGCGCTTGTTGCGACCGGTAACGAAGATCAGATCGGTGATGCCGGCGGCCACGGCTTCCTCGACCGCGTACTGGATCAACGGCTTGTCGACGACGGGCAGCATTTCCTTGGGCATCGCCTTGGTGGCGGGCAGGAAGCGCGTGCCCATGCCGGCGACAGGGAAAACGGCTTTACGGACGGGACGCATTGAAACCTCGTTGGGGGTATCGATGAAACATTTTAAGCGCATCGCTATCATAGGCTCATGAACCGCAGGAAAATGCCATCCATTTGCTCGATTGCGCGGCGGGGCGCGATCATCGGAATCTGTGCCACCCTGGCGCTGCCGGCCCTGCCCGCGACCGCCTGGGCCCAGCCCGTCGGGTTGCCCTCGATGGGCGCGGCCTCCGCCGCGGATCTGTCGCCGGCGCTGGAACGCAGCCTTGGCGAAGCGATCATGTCGCAGGGCAGGCGCGACCCGACCTACGTGGACGATCCGGAACTCAGTCAGTACCTCACCACCATGGGGCGCAAGCTGGCGGCCTTCTCGCCCGGCGCGGTGCCGGACGTCGAAATGTTCGGCGTGCGCGATCCCGAGATCAACGCCTTCGCCATGCCGGGCGGCTTCATCGGCGTCAACACCGGGCTGATCGTCTCGTCAGGCAGCGAATCCGAACTGGCGGCGGTGCTGGCGCACGAAATCGGTCACGTGGTGCAGCGCCATATCGCGCGCGGCATGACGCAGCAGAGCCAGAACAGCATGGTCATGCTGGCGAGCCTGGCGGGCGCGTTGCTGGCGGCGTTGGCCGGCGGCGGCGGCAACTTGGCGATGGGGGTGGCCGCGTTCGGCCAGGCCGCCGCCATCAACCGCCAATTGGGCTTTTCGCGCGATGCCGAGCGCGAGGCCGACCGCGCCGGTTTCACGATGCTGACCAAGGCCGGCTACGACGCCCAGGGCATGGCACAGATGTTCTCGCGTCTGATGAATGCCTCGCGCCTGAACGAAGGCGCGGGCGGTGGTTCCTGGGCCAGTACCCACCCGCTGTCGATCGAGCGGATGTCCGACGTGCAGAACCGCGTGCGCTCGCTGCCGCTATCGCGCCACGTCGACAGCGACGATTTCTGGTACATCCGCGCCAAGATGCGCGTGGTGCAGGGCCGCGACGCGGTCAGCCTGCGCACGGCCGGCCAGCAGTTGCAGGACGAGGCCCAGGCGTTGTCCGGCGTGCGCCGCTCGGCCGCCTACTACGGACTGGCCTTGCAGGCCTTCCAGCGCAATAGCCTGGACGAGGCCGATCGCCTGCTCACCCAGGCCGCGGCCGATGGCCGTGATTCGCCGCAGATGGCCAAGCTGGCCGTCGATATCGCCCTGGCGCGCAAGGACAACCGGCGGGCCCAGGATCTGGCGCAAGCCGCCACGCGGCGCTGGCCCGAGCAGCGCGCGTTGGGCATTGCCTATGCCACCGCCCTGCAGGCCAACGGTCGCCATGCCGAGGCTCAGGACTATCTGCGCGCCAAGATCAAGCAATGGGGCTCGGACGAGCCCAGTCTCTATCAGATGCTGGCGCAGAGCGAGGAACGCACCGGCAAGCCGGTGCAGGCGCGCCGCGACCTGGCGCGCTACTACGTCATGACCGGCGCCTTCGCGGCGGCCGAGTCGCAGTTGCAGCAGGCGCGCGGCATGTCCACCGACTTCTACGAGCAGTCGCAGATCGATGTGCAGATCAAGGAAGTCAAGGACAAGCTGGCTGAAGAGCGCCAACTGCTGGAACGTTTCAAGTCGGGCTGAGATCCGGGCGCTTTGCGGCGGCCGGCGTCATCAGCGGCCAGTGGCCTACAGCCCGGTCTCGAAGAAGCGGCCCAGCCGCTGCGGCAGCCAGCCCAGGTGGGCCGGGAAGGCGCCCGTCGGGAAACCTGCATGCCCCCCGTCGGTCGGTTGGTGCAGCAGGATGCTGGACGAGCATTCGTCCGGCTTGGGCAGGGCGCTGGCGGGAATGAACGGATCGTTCAGCGCGTTCAGCACCAGCGTCGGCACCGAGATCCGTGGCAGCCAGGGCTTGCTGGAGGCGCGCGTCCAGTAATCGAGCGCATTGCGAAAACCGTGCATGGGCGCGGTGTAGGCGTCGTCGAAGTCGCGCAGGTCGCGCGCGTGGGCGATACGCATCACGTCGATGGCGCCGGGGTAGCGGTGGGCCTTCTCCAGTACCTTGTGCTTGAGGGTCTTGAGGAAATGGCCCGTGTACACCTTGCGGTTGAAGAATCCGGTCGACAGGGTCTTGCCGCAGGCCACCAGATCCAGGGGCACCGAGACGCCGGCGCAGGCGGTCAGCCAGCCGCTGTCCTGCTGGTGCTCGCCCAGGTATTTCAGCAGCGCATTGCCGCCCAGCGACACGCCCACCGCGTGCCAGCGCGCGTGCGGGATGCGGTTGCGCACGGTGTCGAGCAGGAAGCCGACCTCGGCCGAATCGCCCGAATAATAGGCCCGTGCCAGGCGATTGGGCACGCCGGAGCAACCGCGAAAGTGCGCGATCACGACGATCCAGCCGCGCGCCCGGAAGTGGTGCGCGATGGACTGGGCATAACGGCTGGTGCTGCCGCCCTCCAGGCCGTGGAACAGCAGCAGCGCGGGGGTGTCGGCGGTCTGCGGCAGCGATTTCCAGTCGGCTTCGGTCATCCAGCGCGCCGCCGCGGTCTTGCCGTTGGCCACCGGCTGCTGGCCGCTCACGGGCGCGCCGTCGGCGGCCTTGTGCGGGAACAGCCCCGGCCCGGTCCAGTCGAAATCGACGAAGTCGGTATCGGGCGTCTCGACCCGGTCGCGCACGAATGCGATGCGGTGGTACTGCGCGAACAGCGCGGCGTAGACCGTCTGGGCATCGCCTCCGGGCAACCAGGAGGGAACGGGGCAGGGCGTTGTGTCGAAACGAGCAGCCAAAGTCGACCCGGATCAGTGCAGCATGTCGGGCACGTCGTGCAAGTCGAGCACCCCGGCTTCGGTGGGCGCCGAGGAGGCGTGGTGCATGACCATGCGCCAGCCCGTGGGGCCCTTGTGATAGATGTTGGTGGCGTAGCAGTTGGCGAACTGGGTGCCTTCCCGCGTGCGCACCGCCACCTGTTCGACCAGCACGTGCACCGCGCACATCATGCTCAGCATGACCAGCGGGCGCAGCGGCCGGATGTGCAGCGGGCCGTTCGCCAGCACGTGTTGCCAGGACTCGTGCACGGCCGAATGGCCGACGATGCGCAGGCCTCCCGGGTGGATGCAGACGACTTCCTCGTCGTCCGCCCATACTTGCATCAGGCGGACGGTGTCCCCCTGCTCAAGGGCTTCGTAGAAGGCGTGTTCTGCTTCTTCGGGCGTGGCGAACATGATGGCGGCGGGCAGAGCGGTTGGACGGCGGGTGTCAGTGGCCGTGGCCGTGCAGCACGGTGCCCGGCTTGAGCCGGTACTCGGCGCCGCAGTAGGCGCAGCGCGCCGAGCCGGTGCGGGCGACGTCCAGGAAGACGCGCGGGTGCATGCTCCACAGCGGGGCCTTCGGACCCGGACAGAACACAGGCAGGTCTTCGGCGCCGACTTCGATGACTTCGTGGGGGGCGGCGGCCGGGGCAGCGGCGGTCATGGAATTTCCTGAATAAAAAATACCGGTGATACGGCGGGTTGGGGCAGTGATGCCGCCCTGGCGGGCAGGGCGGCGCGAATCAGACTTTGCTCAGCCAGTGATGGTACTTCGGGTTGCGGCCATTCACCATGTCAAAAAACGCTTTCTGCAGTTTCTCGGTGATGGGGCCGCGGCGGCCGGAACCGATCTGGCGGTTGTCGACCTCGCGGATCGGCGTGACTTCGGCGGCGGTGCCGGTGAAGAAGGCTTCGTCGGCGATGTAGACGTCGTCGCGGGTCAGGCGCTTGGTCACCACGCGCAGGCCGAAATCTGCCGCCAGGGCGTGGATGGTGGAACGGGTGATGCCGGTCAGGGCCGAGGCGATCTCGGGCTCGCACAGCACGCCGTCCTTGACCAGGAACAGGTTCTCGCCGGAACCCTCGGCCACGAAGCCTTCGGTGTCCAGCAGCAGGGCCTCGTCGTAGCCATCCTGCAGCGCTTCGGTGTTGGCCAGGATCGAGTTGGCGTAGGTGGAGGCGACCTTGGCGCGCGGCATCGTCACGTTGACGTGCTGGCGGGCGAACGACGACACCTTGACCCGGATGCCCTGCGACAGGGCTTCGTCGCCCAGGTAGGCGCCCCAGGGCCAGGCGGCGATCGCCACGTGCACCTTGGCGCCTTTGGGCGACACGCCCATCTTTTCGGGGCCGTAGAACACCAGCGGGCGCAGGTAGCAGGATTCGAGCTGGTTCTCGCGCACCACGGTCCGCTGGGCCTCGTTGATCGTGTCGCGATCGAACGGCATGGGGATCTGGTAGATGTGCGCCGAGTTGAACAGGCGGTTGGTGTGGTCTTCGAGGCGGAAGATGGCGGTGCCGATCTCGGAACGGTAGGCGCGCACGCCCTCGAACACCGACAGGCCGTAGTGCAGGGAGTGCGTCAGGACGTGCGTGGTCGCCTCGCGCCAGGGCACGAGCTTGCCGTCATACCAGATGAAGCCATCGCGGTCAGCCATCGACATGGTCTGCTCCCTCTCTAAATCCGAGGGCCGTATTGTATCAAGCGGCGAGGTTACAATAGCGGCCTATTCGCGCACCGGCGCGGTGCCTGCGGGCCCCGCGGCCCCGGCGGGCGAGCAGGTTGTCGTGCGTTTCCTTCCCACAGAGTTTCCATGTCGTCCTGTCCGAATCCCCAGGGGTCCGCCGTTGTCCTCTGAGTCCGCGCTTTCCGAAACCACCGACGACCCGCGGGTGATCCGCCAGGAGCGCGTTGCCGCTTTCCGGGCCGGCGTGCATGCCATCGTGCCTGCCCTGATCGCCACCGCCACCTGGGGGCTGGTGACCGGCGTGGCGATGGTCAAGTCGGGCCTGACCGAATCCATGGCGCTGGCCATGACCCTGTTGCTGTATGCCGGATCGGCCCAGCTCACCTCCCTGCCGCTGATCGCCACCGGCGCGCCGCTGTGGCTGGTCTTCGCCGCCGGCTGCGTGGTGAACCTGCGCTTCCTGATCTTCGGCGCGGCGCTGCAACCTTATTTCCGTCACCTGTCCTGGCCCAAGCGCCTGGGCCTGGGATACTTCACCACCGACATGGGCTTCGTGCTGTTCATGCCGCGCTTTGGCGACGCCGCCGAACGCGGCACCCGGGAGCAGCTCTGGTATTTCATCGGCACCATCGCGCCGGGCTGGTTCGTCTGGCAGACCTCGTCGATCGTCGGGATCTACCTGGGCACCATGGTGCCGGCGGCCTGGTCGCTGGACTTCGCGGCGGTGCTGGCGCTGCTGGCGATCACCGTGCCGCTGGCCAATTCCAAACCGATGCTGGTGTCGATGCTGGCCGCGGGCGTGGTCGCCTGGACCGGGCAGGTGTTGCCGCTGCGCCTGGGCCTGGCGGCCGCGGTCATCGCTGGCGTGGTCGCCGGCATGTGGGCCGAACGCTTCTTCAAGGCGCGCGCATGACTCTCTGGCCCTCCGAGATCTACGTCTATTCCGCCATCCTGCTGCTGGCGCTGTGCAGCGTGCTGACGCGCGCCGGCTTCATGCTGTTCGGCGACTACATCCCGCTGCCCGACGGCGTGCGCCGGGCCCTGCGCTACGCGCCGGCCGCCGCGCTCACCGCCATCGTGGTGCCCGACCTGCTGCCCTGGAAGGCGGGGCTGGGCCCGCTCTTCGACTACAAGCTGGTGGCCGGCATCGTCGCCATCCTGGTGTTCCTGCGCACCCGCAGCGCCGTGCTGGTCATCGTGGTCGGCATGCTGGTGTTGTGGGGGCTGCGCTGGCTGGCGGGCTGACGCGGACTCAGCCCAGGATCGCGGCGGCTTCCATCTCGGATTTCAATCCGCTGAGGAAATAGCGCTTGAGCAGCAGCCGGGGAAGCAGGCGCAGGGCCGTGTTGCGCAGCCCGAATGCGAAAGCCGACGCCGGCACGTAGACCGGCGCCAGCTTGCGGCTGCGCAACTGCAGGCGCTCGATCACGGGCCGCAGGCGCCGCTCGTGAGCCGTCAGCGCTTGCGCAATCGGGGTCCGGTCGAGTTCCTGGGCCAGCACATAAGCGCTGGCCAACGCCATGCCGGCACCCTGACCAGAAATCAGGGACAGACTGTGCGCGGCGTCGCCGGCCAGCAGGACGCGGCCCTGGTGCCAACACGGCAGTTCGACCAGCGCCAGGTCATCCATGACGATCGGCGTATCCGCGGGCAGCGCCTCCAACTGCCGTCCCACTTCGGCGTGGGTCGTGCGGGCCAGCTCCCGCAGCAGGCCCCGCCGTCGCGGCGCCTCGACCCAGCCGGCCTCGGTGCTGCGCCAGACGTGCAGGGCCGCCTTGCGGCCGCCGCCCAGCCCGTGATATTCGACCTGGTGGCCCGGCGCGGCATAAGAGACGAAGTCGCACGCCATGCCGGTGTCGTCATCGACGTCGTAGGCCGCGTAGCGATAGCCCAGCGGCGCTGGCGTTGCCGCGCCGGCGCCGAAGACCCGGGCGCGCAGGGCGGAGCGCACGCCATCGGCGCCGATCAGCAGGTCGGCGCGCCATTGCGACCCGTCCGACAGCGTCACGTCCACGCCCTGGGCATCCTGGCTACAGCCTGCCACCGTGGTGCCTAGCCGGATGTCGACGTGGTCGCGCACCGCGCCGTGCAACACTTGCACCAGGTCCGTGCGGCGCAGCGTGATCCAGTCCAGTTCCCGCAGCAGTTCGCGATAGCGGATCCGCATCACTTCGCGGCCACGGCGGTCGCGGTAGATGTTCTGGCCGATTTCGCGTTCGACGGCGCGCAGCGCGGGAACCAGTTCCATGCGCCGGGCCGTGAGCAGGCCGGGGCCGGACAGTCCCATCATGTAGCCGCCGTCGCGCAGGTGCGGGGCGCGCTCGGCGACCACGGCGCGCCAGCCCTGCCTGGCCAGCCACCAGGCGCAGGCCAGGCCGGCGACGCCCGCGCCGGCGATCACCACGGTACGTTCAGTCATGTCGGTTCTCCAGGAAGGGGCGGCGGCAGGCGCCGCAGCAAGGCGGGGATCAGGGCCAGACCGGCCGCGCCCAGGGCCGCGGCGGCGCCGAAGCAGGCGTCGTAGCCCAGGTGCTGCGCCAGCCAGCCGGCGGCTACGCCGCCGATCGTGGCCACCATGGCGTCGGCGCACTGGAACAGGGTGAAATCGACGCCCGCCTGGGCCGGCGAGGCCTGGCCCATCAGAAACGCGTACAGGGCCACAAAGCCGATGGCGACCGTCGCGGCTTTCAGCAGCGCCAACGCCACCAGCCAGGACGGGCCCACCTGCGGCAGCCGCGACGACGCCACGACGGCGGCCAGGAAGGCGGCCAGGGCCAGCGTTTGCAAGGCCAGGGCCACCCCTATCGCGCGTGCCGCGCCGCAGCGCTTCAGGAGCAGCGCGCCCAGCAGGGTGCCGGCCAGTCCGGCGCCGACCGTGCCCGCGCCGCTGATCCAGCCCACCGTCGCCAGCGGCACGCCGCGATCGAGCAGCAGCAGGGGCGTCATGCCATAGGCCAGCCGGGCGCCGGCCTGGAACACGACGGTGATGGCCAGGCCCAGGCGCACATTGGGCCGACCCAGGGCATGCGCCAGGCTGGGGCGATGCGCGGGCGTGCCAGCCTGGCGCGCCGGTTCGCGAACGCGGGCGAAGGGCAGCGTCAACAGCAGCACCAGCCCGCCCATGGTGGCGGCCGCGACGCTCCAGCCCTGGCTGCCGGCCAGGATGACGAACAATCCGGCGCCCAGGAACATTCCCAGGTAGCTCGATCCCACCTGGGTGGCGTTGCCCCAGCCGCGCCGGTTTTCCGCCAGTTGCTCAACCGCGAAGGCATCACCGGCAATGTCCACCGTGGCCGCGGTCAATGAGATCAGCCCCAGGATGCCCAGCAGCGCCGGCAGGGCCGGTTGGCCCAGGCCCGCGAGCAGGAACAGCAACGCGGCCAGCAGCCATTGCCCGGGCAGCACGATGCGGCGGGTACGGCGTTGTGCGCGGCCGGATGGCAGCCGGTAGCGTTCGACCAGCGGTGACCATAGGAACTTCAGCGCCCACGGCAGGAAGGCGAGGTGGGCCAGGCCGATCTGGTCCAGCGGCGTGCCGCGGTCGCGCAGCAGCGTCGGCACGCCCTGGAAGGCGATGCCGCTTACCAGGCTCTGGGCCATGCAGATGCCGCCGATGGCGGCGATGACCTGCGCGGTCGGCAGGCGCGCCGGGCGCGCGCTGGCGGGCGTGGGCATGGCGGGGATCCTAATACTCGAAGGCGACGTTCAGGCCCAGCGTGCGGCCGGGGTCGACCTGCGCGAATTTGCCGATCGGCCCGACAAACGCGAAGGTGCGATAGCGCCTGCCGGTGAGGTTGTTGGCGTACAGCGTGGCTTCGACCTGCGGACGGATGCGCCAGGCGAGACTCAGATCGACCAGTGTGTAGGCGGACTGCCGCAGGCTGTTGCCGATGTCGAAGAACTGCGTGCCGAGGCGCCGCACGGCCAGCATCGGCGACAGGCGCCCGATGCCTGTGTCGAATTGGCCACGAGCGCTCGCGGTCAGGCCATAGCGCGGCGAGAATGGCACCTTGTTGCCGCCGCATCCCGGGCAGGCGGAGTCGTCGTTGAAGCCGCGGAACGCGGTCTGGTTGACGAAGCCCTCCAGGCCCAGGGTCCATTGGGCGGAGACGTCCCAGCCCAGGTCGAACTCGACCCCGGTGGCGCGTGTGTTGCCGACATTCTGCAGATGCTGGTTGCCCATTTCCCCGACATAGAGTTGCGCGTCATGGATATCGTTGCGATAGACCGCGGCCGCCAGGTGCAACGCGTCGCTGTCGACGCGGGTGCCGACTTCATAGCTGGTGCCTTTTTCCTCGCCGTAGGGACGGGCATCCCCGGCATTGGAGGGCGCCAGGTTGTAGCCGCCCGGCTTGTAGCCCTGCGCGACATTGGCGTACACACGCCATGCGGATGTCAGACGGTAGCCGGCGGACAGCTTGCCCAGCAGGCTGTGGCCCGCGCTGGAGCCCGAGCCGCCGAACGGATCCAGGCCGTGGGTGGCCGAATTGAGCGACGCGCCGCCGTAGCGCGCGGCGGCCTTGTCGCGCGAATAGCGCAGCCCGGCGGACAGATCCAGCGCCTCGGTGGTGTGCCAGGTAGCGTCGGCATAGGCGGCGAGAGACTCGCTGGTGTTGTGGGAATCGGCCTGGAAGGTGTCGAGCGGCCTCGCGCCCTGCATCTGGCTCCAGACCGTGCGCGATTGGGTGACGCGCTGGCGGTACAGGCCCAAAACGCCGTCGACCGCGCGCGTGCCGGTTGTCGACAGCCGTAGTTCCTGCACCTGCTGGCGCCAGCGTTCGGGTTGGCTGGAATAGCTGGGGCCAATGGGAAAGTGGCGGTCGTAATGCAGGTTCTGCCAGGCGGCCACCGCGTCCAGGCGCCAGCCGTCGAAGTCATAGCGGCCGGTCAGGGACTGGCTGCCTCCGCAGCGCTTCTGGTAGAAATCCGCCAGCGCGGCCGGCATGCCGGCGCGGACATAGGCCTGGTCGCCGTGCAGATCGTCGAACGGTACGTAGGCGTCCTGGCTGGCGCGGGTGCATTCGCCGCTGACGGCCAGTCCCAGTTCCCAGGGGCTGCCGGCTGGCGCCAGGCGCAGGCGCGCGGCGCCCGCGTTGGCCGCCGCGCCGCCGCTGTGGCGGTCGCCGGTGGCCGGATTGGACAGCGGGCCCGGCGCGTCGGTCACCGCGGCGGTGATCGAGCCGTACAGCAGGTTTTCGACCAGGGGACCGCCGCCGCTGGCCTTGAACTGATAGCCATCGCGGCTGGCGACGCCGGCGCTGGCACGGAAATAGGGCTGGTCGCCCGGTTGGCGCGAGACGATGTTGAGCACGCCGCCCATCGCGCTCTTGCCATAGAGTGTGCCCTGGGGCCCTTTCAGCAGTTCGACCCGGTCGACGTCGGTCAGCAATTGGGAGGTGAACGTGGGCAATTGCGGCACGCCGTCGACGTAGACGGTCAACGCCGGGTTGTAGAAATCCTGCGCCGACGTGATGCCGCGCACCGAAATGACCGGGTACAGGAACGAACCGCTGCTGGACATCTGCACGCCCGGCAGCACGCGCGACAGTTGCAGGGTGTTGTCGACCTGCGCCGCGTGCAGGGCGTCAGCCGGCACCACCACGGCGGCGCCGTTGAATTCGTTCAGCGTCTGCTCGCGCTTGCTGGCGGTGACGGTGATGGCAGCCAGCTCCCCGACGCCCTGGGCGGCGGCGGGAAGGGCGAGCGCGCACAGGGCGGCCGCCAGTGCGGTGTGTCGGAAAGGGAACGCATGCGTCATGTTGTCGGCCCGGGCTTTCGGTAGAATCATTAATGAGAATTATTGTCATTGAATCCATGCCCGGCTGACGTTTTCGGGCCCGCCGTTGTTCAAATCGGGGTCTAAATTTGGATTTCGCCACTGGCGCGATGACGCGCACCGCCTTCCGCCCAACCGCCCGGGCCTGCCACCCGTTGTTGCCCGCCGTGGCGATTCCCACCGAATGGACGGCACTGTCGCGCCAGGAAGCCTGCGATGAGGATCTCGCCCTGACGGCTTGGCACGGCACGCCCGCCATCGGGCTCGACATCGACGCCGAAGGTCCGCCGATGTTCTGCATCGCCGTGTTCCTGGATGGCCGCGCGCGCATGTCGATCGAGGGGGGCGAGCCGTTGGCGGTAGGGCCGGGCATGGCCGTGGTGCAGACCGGCGAGCGCGGGGCGCGCGGCCGTTTCCAGATGCCGGGCGGGCAGTCCGTCCGGCTGGTGGACATTCGATATTCACCCGCCGGGCTGTTGCGCGCCGGGGGCAGGCCGTTGGCGGTATTGCGCGGCGCCTTCGTGCTCGATCACAGCGTGCCGGCCACGGGCTCGTTGATGGCGGGCTTTCCAGCGCCGCCGGGCCTGCTGCGGCTGGCGGCCGACGTGCTCGACTGCCGCCACCAGGACGTCACCGCGCGACGCCTCTACATGCGGGCCAAGGCGCTCGAAGCCCTGGCCATCGTGCTCGAAACCATGAGCGACGCGGCCGGCGAGCCGCCGGTGGCGGCCCGCGAACGGCGCCAGTTGGCGCAGGCCCGGCGCCTGATCGAGGCCCGCTACGGCGAGGCATGGACGCTGTCGCGCCTGGCGCGCGAGGTCGGGCTGAGCGAGAAAAAGCTCAAGGCCGGCTTTCCCCAGGTGGCCGGGCGCTCCGTCCATGCCTACCTGAAGGCGGTGCGGCTGGAGGCCGCCGCGTCCATGCTGGAGGCCGGATCCCGCGTCACCGAGGCCGCGCTGGCCACCGGATTCGCCAATCTCAGCCACTTCAGCAAGAGCTTTCGCCAGGCCAAAGGAGTCGCCCCCCGGCACTGGCTTGACCGCCCCGGCGTCCGGCTGCGCTAAAATTAAGTTATCCACAGCAATCCGGGCCTGGTACTGCCCTCATAAGTATCGAAACCAGAATGCGCCACCTGGCCTGCAAGGCAGGGTGCTGATTGCCCGTAACGCGTTTGCGCGCCGGGGTGAAACGCACGTGGCCGCGCGAGCGTGGCGCGCGTTCCGGTTGTCCCGATGCATATGCAGTGCAGTGCTCGCAGCACTCTCGTTTTGTTCTTTTTCACTGGTCCCGGTACTTGCCTAACCCTGATGACTGAATCCACTCAATCCGCAGCACCCACCGCCGCCGCGCCCGCGCCGACGGCCACGTTTTCCGATTTCGGGCTGCATCCCCTGCTGTTGCAATCGATCGCCGAAACCGGCTACACCACGCCCACTCCGATCCAGGCGCAGGCCATTCCCGTCGTGGTCGAAGGGCGCGATGTCATGGGCGCGGCCCAGACCGGCACCGGCAAGACGGCGGCGTTCACGCTGCCCATCCTGCACCGCCTGATGCCGCTGGCCAACACCAGCGCCTCGCCCGCGCGCCATCCGGTGCGCGCGCTGATCCTCACGCCCACGCGC
Organism: Achromobacter sp.; assembly: GCF_050285565.1. Taxonomy (GTDB): domain Bacteria; phylum Pseudomonadota; class Gammaproteobacteria; order Burkholderiales; family Burkholderiaceae_B; genus Achromobacter. The sequence continues at coordinate 103,097 of NZ_JBLZXG010000014.1, read as the reverse complement.
GAACTGGCCGACCAGGTCTATGAAAGCGTGAAGCGCTACAGCAAGCAGACGCCGCTGCGTTCGGCCGTGGTGTTCGGCGGGGTCGACATCGGTCCGCAGAAGGAAGCGCTGCGCCGTGGCTGCGAAGTGCTGGTGGCCACGCCCGGCCGCCTGCTCGACCACGTCGAGCAGAAGAACGTCAACCTGAGCCAGGTCGGCATCCTGGTGCTGGACGAAGCCGACCGCATGCTCGACATGGGCTTTTTGCCAGACCTCGAACGCATCATCCGCTTGCTGCCCGCGCAGCGCCAGGGCCTGCTGTTCTCGGCCACCTTCAGCAACGAGATCCGCAAGCTCGGCCGTTCGTACCTGAATCAACCGGTGGAAATCGAAGTCGCGGCGCGCAACGCCACGGCCACCACCATCACCCAGATCGCCTACAAGATGAGCGGCGACCAGAAGCGCGCCGCGGTGGTGCACCTGGTGAAGTCGCGCGGCCTGAATCAGGTCATCGTGTTCTCGAACACCAAGATCGGCACGGCGCGCCTGGCGCGCGAACTCGAGCGCGACGGCGTCAAGGCCGAATCGATCCACGGCGACAAGACCCAGGCCGATCGCATGAAGGCGCTTGAGGCCTTCAAGGCCGGCGAACTCGAAGTGCTGGTCGCCACCGACGTGGCCGCCCGCGGCCTGGACGTGGCCGGCGTGCCCTGCGTCATCAACTACGATCTGCCGTACAACGCCGAAGACTACGTGCACCGTATCGGCCGTACTGGCCGTGCCGGCGCCTCGGGCGAGGCCATCGCGCTGTTCACCGCCGACGAAGAGCGTTTCCTGCTGGACATCGAGAAACTGATCAAGCGCGAAGTGCCGCGCGGCACCCTGGAACTGCCGGCCGATCTGGTCGCGCGCAGCCATGGCCGGCGCGAAGAGCGCGGCACGTCGTCGCGCGATGGCGGCCGCGAGCGCGGCCGTTCGTCGGACCGCCGCTCGGGGGGCGGCACGGCGCGCCAGCCGGTGGACGATTTCTTCCTCAAGCCCTACGAGCCCTCTGCGCCGGCGGCCGCCGCCGAAGAGCCGGCGCCGCGCCAGGGCGGCAATGGGTCCGCGCCCAAGCGCCAGCTCGCCGTGTTGCTGGGCGGCAGCCGCAAGTAGATTCCGCGGTCGCCTGTCGCGATACGTGCCGGAAAAGCGCCCTTCGTGGGCGCTTTTTGTTTGCGGCCGATTCTCACGCCGCGCCGGTCGGCGTCGGGGGCGCGGGGCTTGGCCGGCGCGCGCCGGCAGCGATCGAGAACAGCGCCGCCAGCACCGCGCAGCCCGTTACCTGCAGGATGCCGGCCTGCGTCCAGCCCATCGACAGCTTCAATTGCCCCAGGAGGTAGCCGGCGAACGCCGCGGGCACGTACAGGCTGGCCACGAACAATCCTGATGCCTGCGCCGCCTTGCTCCGGCCGACGGATTTGATGATGCCCGCCGACAGGTTGGCATACACCATGCCGCTGATGGCGGCGCCGAACAGGAATGACATGGCGGCATGCGCGGCCGGCGAGTTGCCCAGATCGGTGAACAGCAGGCCGCCGCTCAAGGCCGAGAGCAGCAGGGAGACGAACAGCAACTTGCGGTAATCGTAGCGGTCGCCCAACCAACCGCCGAGCAATGACAGCAGCGCGCCCAGGCCGTAGCCGCTGACCGCGCCCGCGGCCTGCTTGGGACTGAAGCCGAGCGCCTCGCGCAGATAGGTGGGATACAGTCCCAAATAGCCATAGATCGACAGGCCTGCGAATACCGTCGCGATGGCCAGCATGATGGGCGTGCGCGCCCACAGGCTGGTGCCGGTCGCCGGGCCGCGCTGCGCGTCGATGCGCTCGCCGTCCGTGGCTTGCACCTCGCAAAACCAGGGTTTGACCAAGGGCACAATCAGGCCAACGGCGATGATCCCGGACAGTCCGAACACGATGAAGGGCATCTGCCAATGCGTGGCGCCCAGGATCGCCGCGCCGAGATTGGGGCCGATGATGGCGCCAATGCCGAAAGTGAAGTTCAGCGAACTCGCGGCCATCGCCCGGTGCTGGACGAAGTAACTCGTGCCGATGGCGAGCAGCGCGGTCAACTGCATGGCTTCACCCAGGCCGGAAATGAACCGATAGGCCAACAGATCCGGCAGGCCATGGGAGTAGGCCGTAAGCACGGTGGCCGCCGAAAACACAATCAGTCCGATCAGAGTGACCGACTTGCGCGACATCCTGCCCAGCAGGTAGCCGGTGGGGATGCCGGCCAAGCCCATGCCCAGCGTGAATACCGTCGAGGCCAGGCCGATCTCGGGCAACGTCAGGCCAAGGGCGCTGCGCACATCGGTGGCCAGTACGGAGAACAATTGCCGGTCGATAGCGTTGATGACATAGGAAAAAAGCAGTACCGCGAACATCCCGAGGGCATAACGACGTGTTTGCATGGCAGTCTCCTTGTCATGCGTGATCGAGGAATGAATGCTGAATCCGCTAATCGAGGGGATCGCAACGAAGGGCGAATTCGCGGGGCAGATCCTCCGGCGCGATGCCCGTCGCCAGCAGCAGGCGCAATAGCAACCGGGCCTTCAAGCCGCCCAGCATGCCGCCGGCAACCAGGCCGCGAGCCAGCAGATCCTTTTCGGAACCCGGAAAGGCATAGCTCCCGCGCAGCACCGGACCCGCCGCGACCCGCGTGCTGAGAATCACCGGCATGCGCGTCGCCAACTCGCCCAGCAGCGGCGCCAATGGCCCCGGCACATGGCCGACGCCCATCGCCTCGATGACGGCGCCGTGGTAGCCGAGACGGGGCAGGGCCGTCATCATCCGGCCATCGTCGTCGAGCGCGATGCGCAGCAACGCAACCTGGGCGTCGCGCCATCGGCCCGGCCACGCGATCGCTGGCAAGGATGTCAGTCGCGCCTGCAAGCGCAAGCGGCCTTCCCGCAATTCGCCAAGCGGTCCCAGAGCCGGCGAGGCGAACGCCGACGGTTGCGTGGTGTGGGATTTCTGAACGTGGCGGGCGGCATGCACCTGATCGCCCAACACGACCAGCACACCCAGGCCCGCCGCGGCCGGGGTCGCGGCCACCGTGACCGCCGCAAGCAGATTGGCGGGGCCGTCGGCGCCCGGCGCGGCCGCCCCGCGCATGGCGCCGGTTACCACCACGGGAAGGGGCGCGCGGACGAGCAACTCCAGGGCGAATGCCGTCTCGTCGATGGTATCGGTGCCTTGCACGACCACCGCGCCCTGGCAGCCCTGCGCGTAACCCACCTCGATCCGTGTCGCCAATTGCACCAGATCCTGCAGCGTCAGGGAGGCGCCGGGTTTGTTGGAAAATGAGATGACTTCAAGGTCGGCCACTTCCGCCAGTGCCGGTACCGCCGCGGCCAGGGCATGGGCGTCCAGTGCCGGCGAAATGCCGCCGTCGGCGCCGGCGATCATCGCGATGGTGCCGCCGGTGGCCAATAGAAGAACGCGGGGGAGCGCCATGTTTCGCTCCCGGCTAGGCCTGAGCCCGATAGATATCGAGGAGATCGCCGCCGGTGCACAGATGGACATCCGGATGCGACATGATGTGGTCGTAGAGTTCGGCCAGATAGCGGATCCGGTGCGGGGCGCCGGTGAGGTAGGGATGGATCGAGATCGCCATCACCCGGGGAATGCTGGCGCCCTCCCGGTAGAGTTGATCAAACTGGTCGCGGCCTCGCGTCAGCAGTTCTTCCGCGCGATGTTGCTGGACGGCGGAGATGACGACGTCATTGAGTTCGACCGTATAGGGCACCGACAGGATGCTGCCCGTGCGGGTCTTGATGGGCACCGGTTGGTCGTCCAGCACCCAATCCGCCACGTATTCGATCCCGGCCGCGGCCAGCAGGTCGATCGTGTCTTCGGTTTCGGTCAGACCGGGGCTTTCCCAGCCCCGTGGCGGCTGACCCGTGAATTCGCGAATGGCGGCGATCGTGTCGCGTATGGCTCCGGCCTGATCCGCAACCCGGTGCATCGGCTGTTGCACATGGCCATGGCCCATGAATTCCCAGCCGGCTGCCAATGCCGCCTGGCACGCGGGGGCGTATTCGCGGCATGCGCTGCCGTTCACCGCCAGCGTGGCCTTCAGCCCGCGCGTGCCCAAGGTCTCCAGAAATCGCCAGAAGCCGACGCGCATGCCGTATTCGTGCCAGCACCAGTTCGGGATGTCCGGCAGCAGCGGCTGTCCCATGGGCGGCGGCAGAACCGCGCGAGGCATGGCCTGTTGCGGTTGCCAGTTTTCCACGTTGACGATGGTCCAGACGGCGACGCGAGCGCCGTTCGGCAGCACGAAGGGCCGGCGCTGGGTGATAGGTTCATAGGCAACGCGATCGCGGGCGGACCAGGCAGGGGCGGGGGAAGGCATCGACAGGCTCCGTGGGTGAGGGATCAGATCGGTCGCGCTGGCGTTCCATTATTTGGAATTAAAGGAAGCCATGGCTGTTTGACGAAATGAATGGGCTACTGTCGAAAAATGCTAGCGTTGCGATAAATTCGATCGCAACAGAACCAAAAAATATTCCACTAATTGGAATCTCATGCCTGACACTCCCATGCTCGTGGACGGTGCCCAGGGCGTCAGCCGGGCCGTGCTTGTTCTCAAGTTGCTGGCGCGCGAAGCCGATGCCGGATTGCGGCTGGTCGACCTGGCGCAAGCCGCGCAACTGACCCGGCCCACCATGCATCGGTTACTCAAGGCGCTCGTGGCCCAGGGCATGGCGGTGCAGGACGCCGCGACCCGCCGCTATCGCCTGGGTCCCCTGGTGTTCGAGTTGGGATTGGCGGCGGCGCATCGTTTCAACCTCCGCGATCTCAGCACGGCGACGTTGGCCGACCTGTCGCGCAGAACCGGCGATACGACTTTTCTTTTCGTGCGCAGCGGAGATGATGCCGTCTGCATCAACCGCATCCAGGGCACCTATCCGGTGCAGACGCCGGCGCTGCCGCTGGGCAGCCGCCAACCCCTGGGCGTGAGCGCGGGCGGGCTCGCGTTGCTGGCGGCGTTACCCGCCGCCGAGCAACGCCGCATCATCGAGGCGACCGCGCCACGGCTGGGCGCCTACGGCGAACTGGATGCCGATGACGTTCGCGCCCATTGCGCGCTGGCGCTGAAGGTGGGGTATGCGCACATCGCCAATCGGGCGGTGCCAGGAATCAGTGCGCTGGGCGTGCCGGTATATGGCGAGAGCGGCCTGCTGCTCGCGGCGGTCACGGTGGCCGCGACCCACAACCGCATGACGCAGCCGCGTGTACAGGAAATCGTGCCGCTGCTGCGGGCAGCCGCGCAAGCCATAGGCGCCTTGTTGCAGCAGTGACAGGGAAGGGTGCCGCGCGCGCCGGACCGGTGTCCGAGCGGGCGGTTTCGCCGCCTCAGACCGCCAGCAGCCTGGGCAGATCCGGCAGCGCCGCGGCGACGGGCGGGCTGTGTTCGTCCAGGCTTTCCAGCAGGCGTTCAAGATGGCCGATGTGCGGCAGCATCGGGCCATAGAAGACGACACGTTCGCCGATCTGGATCAGCAGCGTCGGGAAGTTTTCGATGTCGACCTCGCCCAGCAGGTCGGCGTGATCCTCGATGTCGATCCAGGCGAACACGTGCTGCGGCAGGGCGCTGGACAAGGCCCGCAGCTTGGGCTTGTATGCTTCGCAGGTGTCGCACCAGGCGGCGCAGAAGCAGGCCACCAACCAGGCCTTGGGCGAGGCCGCCAGTTGGGCGCGCAGGGCGGTGAGATCGGAGCCGGGAACCAGTAATGTCATACGAGCGCGGGAAAGCGTGTTTGACTATCATACCCGGGATGATCACCTTCCATTTTCGCCGCCATGCCCGTCCTGCGTCCTGATACCGAAATCCCCGGCACCAGCCGCTTTGCCCGCGGCATGGGGGGCGTGGCGCAGGCCTTCAAGCGCGCCCTGGTGTCGCAATGCCACCCGACGATGCTGTTCGCGCTGCTGCTGCCTTTCCTGATCGCGCTGGTCGGCGCCTTGCTGCTGTTCTGGCTGTTCTGGACCCCCCTGACCGACTGGCTCGCCGCCCAGGCCGCGCATTGGGACTTCATCAATCGCACCGATGAATGGCTGCTGGCAATGGGGTTGTTCTCGCTCAAGCTCTACCTGGTGCCGCTGGTCGCGGTGTCGATTCTGCTGCCCCTGTCCGGCGTGCTGGGCCTGGCGATCGCGGCGGTGTTCGTCATGCCGCTGGTGCTGCGCCACGTGAGCCAGCGCGAATACGCCGGCCTCAGCCGGCAGGGCCGGCTCGCCACCACGGTCAGTGTCTGGAACGCGGTCTGGGTGTCCGGGGCCTTCGTGCTGGGCTGGCTGTTCACCATGCCCTTGTGGCTGGTGCCGCCCATGGCCCTGGTGCTGCCGGTCTTCTGGTGGACCTTCGCCTTCTCGCGCATGATGCGGGTCGACGCCATCGTCGAGCACGCCAGCCCGGCCGAGCGCAAGCTCATCCTGGAGCGCAACAACGGCGGCTTCTGGATCATCGGGCTGATCTGCGCATTGCTCAACCTGCTGCCGCCGGCGTGGATTATCCTGCCGGTGTTCTCGGCGCTGGTCTATGCGCACTACGGACTGGACGCGGTGCAGCGCCTGCGCCAGGAACGCACCATCGACGTCGCCTGACGCGGCGCCGTCGCCCCAATCCTTCAACCGCCCTTTCTCTGGAACCGGACATGGCAGCAGAACCCGCCTCCCGCCGCATCGGCCTCATCATCGTCGGCGACGAAATCCTTTCAGGCCGCCGGCAGGACAAGCATTTCTCCAAGGTCGTCGAACTGCTCGGCGCGCGCGGCATGCAGCTGGGCTGGGCGGAGTTCCTGCCGGACGACCGCGACACCCTGGTGGCCGCCTACCGGCGCAGCTTTGCCAGCGGCGACGTGGTGTTCTCCTGTGGCGGCATCGGAGGCACCCCCGATGACCACACCCGGCAGGCGGCGGCCGCGGCCTTGGATCTGCCGCTGGCGCTGCATCCTGAAGCCGCGCAGGCGATCACGCTGCGTACCGCGGAAATGGCGGCCAAGGGCCAGGGCACGGCCGACATGAGCGCGCCCGAGAACCAGCAGCGTCTGCAGATGGGGGTGTTTCCCGAGGGCTGCGAGATCGTGCCCAACCCGTACAACCGCATCCCCGGTTTTTTCATCCGCGACCACACCTTCGTGCCGGGCTTTCCCGTGATGGCGTGGCCAATGCTCGAATGGACGCTGGACACGCGCTATCGTGCGTTGCAGCATACGCACCGTCACGCGGAACATTCCTTCCTGGTGTTCAGCATGCCGGAATCGCGCATCACGCCGGCCATGCAGACCGTCGAAACCCGCTGGCCAGGGGTGCGCGCCTTCAGTCTGCCCAGCGTCGGCGAGGCCGGCGGCACGCCCCATATCGACCTGGGGGTGAAGGGCGAACCCGAGGCGGCGGCCGAGGCCTTGGCGTTCCTGCGGGCCGAGGTGCTGCGCCTGGGCGGCAAGCTGGCGCCTCCCGCGGCCTGATGCCATGGCATGCCGAATCGGGGGGCCGTCCCCGTTTCGGCGGCCAAAAAATCGGTTGCCAAATGGCTCGGCAAATTTCACAATACGGGAAAGAACTGTTTGCTGCGTTGCCGCAAGTAGGGTTTCTTTCGGTGGCGCCGCGCTAGCCCCTTTCCCGTCCCATGTCCCGTCCTTCTTCCACCCGCAACGCCCTGGATGCCGAAACCGATGGCGCCTCGGCCCATCCCATCGCGATTCAGGTCATCGAGCGCGCCATGCGCCTGCTCGACGCGCTAGCCGCGCAGCCCGATCCCGTCACGCTCAAGGAATTGTCCGCGACCACCGGCCTGCACGCCTCCACCGCGCACCGCATCCTGAACGACCTGGTGGTCGGTCGCTATGTCGAACGGGTGGACAACGGCCTGTACCAGCTCGGTATGCGCCTGCTGGAGCTGGGCTCGCTGGTCAAGGGGCGGCTCAACGTGCGCGAGGCGGCCATCGCCGCCATGCGTTCGCTGCACAAACTGACGGGGCAGACCATCAACCTGTCGGTGCAGCAGGGCGACGAAATCGTCTACATCGACCGCGCCTGGAGCGAGCGCTCGGGCATGCAAGTGGTGCGCGCCATCGGCGGCCGCGCGCCCCTGCACCTGACCTCCACGGGCAAGCTGTTCCTGTCCACCGCCGATGCGCGCCAGGTGCGCGCCTATGCCCTGCGTACCGGCCTGGCCGGGCACACCCGCAACAGCCTGACCGATCTCGATCGTCTCGAACGGGAGCTGGCGCTGGTGCGCCGCCATGGCTACGCCCGCGACAACGAGGAACTGGAGTTGGGTGTGCGCTGCATCGCCGCCGGCATTTTCGACGACACGGGCAAGCTGGTGGCCGGCTTGTCGATCTCGGCGCCGGCCGAGCGCCTGCAGGACGACTGGATCAAGGCGTTGGTGGATACCGCCGCCAGCATTTCCGAAGCGCTCGGCTACGAGCCCTCGGTGTCCAGCGGCTTCAATGGCCTGGGCATGGCGGCCGAGGCGATGCGCAGCTGACGTGCCTTGGCGCGCCGGCCATGCCGGCCAGGCGCGACGCGCAGCGCAGGCCCCGCCCGGCGAGGCCTGGCCACAGGTTTACTGCTGTTCGACGCCGGCCTTCTTGAACAGCTCGGCCCACTGCGGCACCTGCTGCTTGACCTTGGCGTCCAGGGCCTGCGGGTTGGCCTCACTGGTCAGCACCGTGGCGCCCAGTTGCTTCATGCGTTCCTGGAACTTCGGATCCGCCAGGCCGGCCTGCAGGCTCTTGACGAGCTTGTCGACCACCGGCTTGGGCGTGCCCTTCGGCACCCACATGCCATGCCAGATACCGACCTCGAAGCCCTTGAAGCCGGATTCGTCCATGGTCGGAAGCTTCGGCAGGGTGGGCACGCGCTTCAGGCTGGTGACCGCGTAGGCCTTGACCTTGCCGCCGTCGATCTGCTGCGTGGTGTTAGTGGTCTGGTCGCACATCAGGTCGACCTGCTTGCCCAGCAGGTCGTTCATGGCCGGCGCCGTGCCCTTGTAGGGGATGGTCAGCAACTGCACGCCCAGCGCCTCGACCAGCATGGTGCCGCACAGGTGGCTGGCGGCGCCGATGCCGGCGTTGGCCAGCGAGACCTTGTCCTTGTTCTGTTTGACGTATTCCGCCAGTTCCTGGATGGTGTTGGGCGGGAAGTCCGAGCGCGCGATGATGGTCATCGGCACGTCGACCACCAGGCCGATGGGCTCGAAGCTCTTGTAGGGGTCGTACCCCGGATTCTTGTACAGGGACGGAGCGGTCGAGAAGCCGGCGTGCATCAGCAGCACGGAATAGCCGTCCGGCTGCGAGCGGGCCACCTGCGTGGTACCGATGGTGCCGCCCGCACCTCCCTTGTTTTCGACTACGACGGTCTGGCCCAGCGACTGCCGCATGGCTTCGGCCAGCGAACGCGCGACGTTGTCCGTCGGACCGCCTGCGGCGAAAGGCACCACCATGTTGATGGGGCGTTCCGGATATTCCGCGTGGGCGGCGCCGGCCGCGAGCATGGCGCTGGCCGCGAGCAGGGCCGAAAGCGTGCGGGGGATGAGGGTCATGGAGTCTCCAATTGCAGGGTTTTGCTTGCTGCGATGTGTTTTTGACCGCTGACTTATTGTTTGTATTTGGCTGTCATCAGCGTGCAAGCAGTGTAGAAAAGAATTGATACGCCGTCATGTCCGGTATTTCCCGGATCATGGGAAATCCTTGTGCTGGATCAAATCGGCTCCCGGCGCTGCACGGTAAATGTGCAAACGGTTATTGCATTGCACCAATATTGCTTGACAAGGTTTTTCAGCCCCGTAAAATATCAATTGTGCAGTGCATCAAACGGGCCGGCGGTAGCTTGTAGTACCAGTTTCCGCGCACGTTTCTTATTTCGTCGCAGACACCATCCTTACCTGCCGGACAGCCTCCGGCTACCCCTAAAAGGAGCAATTCTATGAGCGCTATCCCGCAACAAGTCCTGGACCGTCAAAAAGCCAGCATCAACACTTTCGTGGCCGCCCAGTCGGCCGTGTTCGCCGGCTTCGAAAAGCTGGTCGAGCTGAACCTGAAGGTCGTGCGTGCCACCCTGGACGAAGTCGCCCAGAAGTCGCAGCAAGCCGCCGACGTGAAGGATCCCCAGGAAGCCGCGGCGTTCGCCTCGGGCCTGCTGCAACCGGGCGCCGAAAAGGCCCTGGCCTATACCAAGCACGTGTATGACATCGTCGCCGGCGTGCAGGGCAACCTGGTCAAGCTGACCGAAGAACAGATCGCCGAAGGCCAGCAGCAACTGAGCGACGCCGTCGAGCAGTTCTCCAAGAACGCCCCCACGGGTTCGGAAAGCGCCGTCGCCCTGATCAAGTCCTCGCTGGCCACCGCCAACAGCGCGTACGATTCGCTGACCAAGGCCGCCAAGCAGGCCGCCGAAGTCGCCGAGTCGAACCTGAACGCCGCCGCCAACGCGACCTTCAAGGCCGCGACGGATGCCGCCGACGCCGCCACCAAGGTCGCCAGCCGCAGCCGCCGCAGCGCCTGATATCCGACGCAGCGTTGCTGCGCAAATTGCAGTTATGTAGTACTGTTGAGTGACAGAGCAGAGCTGGAATTAGGGCCACCCTTCGGGGTGGCCTCTTTTTTTGCCCGTGCTGTGGACTGGCATCGCGCCTGCGAAGCCGCCGCGCGATTCGCGGCGTCGTGGCGGGCAGTCAGCGCCGGGAGGGGCGGCGGATCCGCGCTCAGCGGGCGACCGCCCGCACGCATTCGCCCACCAGGGCCGGGCCGCGATAGATCAGGCCGGTATAGAGCTGCACCGCGTCGGCGCCCGCCTGCATCTTTTCACGGGCCTGCCGGCCCGACAGCACGCCGCCCACGCCAATGATCGCCAGGCTGTCGCCCAGCCGCTCCTTGAGGCGGCGGATCACCGCCAGCGACAGTTCGTGCACGGGCGCGCCGGACAGGCCGCCTGCTTCCTCGGCGTGCGCCATGCCGGCAACGGCGTCGCGCGACAGCGTGGTGTTGGTGGCGATGACAGCGTCGATGCCATGGCGCGGCAGGATATCGGCAATGGCGTCGATTTGTTCCGGAGTCAGGTCGGGGGCGATCTTGACCGCCATCGGCACGCGGCGCTGGTGCTGGTCTTCCAGCGCGCGGCGCTTGTCAGCCAGTTGCGCCAGCAACGCCGAGAGCTCGTCGCCACCCTGCAGCGCGCGCAGGTTCTTGGTATTGGGCGACGAGATGTTCACCGTCACGTAGTCGGCGTGCGGGTAGACGCCGGCCAGGCCGATCAGGTAGTCGTCGGCGGCGCGTTCGATGGGCGTGTCTGCGTTCTTGCCGATGTTCAGGCCCAGGATGCCACCCTGCTTGCGCCATTGGCTGCGCTGCACATTGCCCAGGAAAGCGTCCAGGCCCTGGTTGTTGAAGCCCAGCCGGTTGATCAGCGCGTTGGCGCGCGGCAGCCGGAACATGCGCGGCTTGGGGTTGCCCGGCTGCGCGCGCGGCGTCACCGTGCCGACCTCGACGAAACCGAAGCCCAGGTTGCCGAGGGCGTCGATATAGGCGCCGTTCTTGTCCAACCCCGCCGCCAGCCCGATGGGATTGGCCAGTTGCAGGCCCATCAGGGTGCAGGGCGCCTTGGGCTGTGCGTGCAGCAGCTTGCGCGTGGCGCCGCATTCGTAGGCCCGCTGCAGTCCCGACAGGGTGACTTCGTGGGCGGTTTCCGCGTCCATGGCGAACAGCGCCGGGCGGGCCAGGGGATAGGCGTGGAAGAGGATCGACATGGAGCGGGATTGTAAAGCGTCTTTGGCCGGCCCCGCGGGCGGCGCCCGGCGCGGATCAGGCCCCGGGGGCGGGCGTGGCCGGCGCGGGGGGCTCGCCCCAGGCGCCGGCCACCAGGTATTGGGCGGGATGGAAGCTGGCCTTGTACGACATTTTCCGGCTGTCCGCGATCCAGTAGCCCAGATAGAGCCAGGGCAGGTTGAGCGTGCGGCACTGTTCGATCTGCCAGAGGATGCTGTAGGTGCCCAGGCTGCCCGGCACGTCGGGATCGTAGAAGGTGTACACGGACGATAGGCCGTCGTCGAGCACGTCGATGATGGAGACCATCATCAGCACGCCGCCAGGATCGCGGAATTCCACCAGCCGGGTGTTGACGCGGCTGGTCAGCAGGAATTGCGCGTACTGGGTGCGGCTGTCCTCGTCCATGCCGCCGCCCGGATGGCGCCCCTGCTGGTAGCGGGTGTAGAGCCGGTAGTGCTCGGGCGACCAGGCCAACTCGGCCACGAACGACTGCAGGGTGCGGTGGTCGCGCCAGGCGCGGCGCTGGCTGCGGTTGGGGGCGAAGCCGGCGGTGTCCACCCGCACCGGCACACAGGCGTGGCAGTTGTCGCAGTGCGGGCGGTAGGTGAACAGGCCGCTGCGGCGAAAGCCCTGCTCGACCAGTTGCGAGTAGGTGCCGGCGTTGATCAGGTGGCCGGGCGCGGCCACCTGCGACCGCGCCTGGCGTCCCGGCAGGTAGCTGCAGGGATAGGGCGCGGTTGCGTAGAACTGCAGCGTGGAGAAGGGAAGTTCTTTTAGCTGGCTCATGTGAAGACCCGGTGTCCGGCGCCAGGTCGGTGACGGGGATGCGTACATATTAACGCCTAACCCGCGAATGCATGCGGCCCCCGCGGCGCGGTCAGGCCGTCCGGGCAATCAGCCGGCCCGCGCTGTCCAGCCTGCCGGGCGCCCAGGCGAGGGCGGGTTCCGCGGTGGCGGCGCGCACGTGCTCCAGGAACCGCGTGCGCGGCACTGGTCGCGCGCCCAGGCTGGCCAGGTGGCGGGTCTGTTGCTGGCAGTCGATCCACTGCACGCCCTGTGCGTTCAGGTAGCGCACCAGATACGCCAGCGCGATCTTGGAGGCATTGGGCACCCGCGTGAACATCGATTCGCCGAAGAACATGCGGCCCAGGTTGATGCCATACAGTCCGCCGGCCAGTTCGCCGTCGATCCAGGTTTCGATGCTGTGGACGTAGCCCGCGTCATGCCAGGCGCGATAGGCCTGCTGCATCGCGGCGGTGATCCAGGTGCCCGCCTGGCCGTCGCGCGGGGCGGCGCATTGCGCCATCACGCTGGCGAAGGCCGTATCGACCCGGACTTCGATGCGGGGCGCGGCCTCGTGTTCGTGGCTGGCGATCTGTCGCAGTTGTTTGCGCAGCGAGTGCGAGGGCGCGAAGTCCTGGCAGGCCAGCACCATGCGTGGGTTCGGGCTCCACCACAGGATCGGCTCGCCCTCGGAATACCAGGGGAAGATGCCGTTGGAATAGGCCTGGATCAGGCGCGGCGTCGACAGGTCGGCGCCTGCCGCCAGCAGGCCGTCCGGGTCCGTCAGGGCGAACTCGGCAGGCGGAAAGGGCGTGTCTGCGGCAAGCCAGGGCAGCTTCAACGGTGCGATTCTAGGGTGTAGTGGTGAGGGCCGAACGTGCCGCGCTTGCGGTCCTCGAAGTAGCGTTGCAGCGTGGTCGCCACGGTGCGGAACGCCAGGTCGTCCCAGGGAATCTCGGCCTCGTCGTAGAAGCGGGCTTCCAGGCTTTCCGGGCCGGGATCGAGCTCGGGGCCCAGCACCTCGGCCAGGTAGAACACATGCACCTGTTCGATCTGCGGCACGTCGATGATGGTGTAGATGTCGCCCAGACGGATGCGCGCGCCGGATTCCTCCAGCGTTTCGCGGCCGGCGCCTTGCGCGGTGCTCTCGCCCAGTTCCATGAAGCCGGCCGGCAGCGTCCAGGTGTTGTAGCGCGGTTCGATCGCGCGCCGGCACAGCAGCACGCGGTTGTCCAGCACCGGCACCGTGCCGACCACCAAGCGCGGATTCTGGTAGTGGATCGCGCCGCAGTGGTCGCAGATGTCGCGCTCGCGATTGTCGCCCTCCGGCACCCGGCGATTCACGGGCGAGCCGCACTGGCTGCAGAAGTTTGCACGGCGTGGCGCGGGGAAGTATTCGAGGGGCGTTTTGGCGGTCATGGGTACGATTCTAACGGCTGCGGCGCCGGCTGGCGCGCCGGGCGGGGACCGCTGGCGCGGCGCTGCCGAAACGCGCTTCCAGATGCTCGACGAACGAGCGCACCTTGGGCGACAGGAAGCGCCGGTGCGGATAGGCGGCATACATCGAAATCGGGGTGTGGGCGTAGTCCTGCAGCAAGGCGGTCAGGCGGCCGCTGCGTACGTCTTCGCCCACCAGGAACTCCGGTTGCAGGATCACGCCATGCCCGGCCAGGGCGGCCGTGCGCAGCACGTCACCGTTGTTGGCGCGCAGGGCGGCGTTGACCCGCACCAGGTGGGTGATGCCGTCTTTCTCGAAATGCCATTCGTTGCCGGTGCTGGCGTAGGCGTAGTGCAGGCAGCGGTGCTGTTTCAGGTCTTCGGGTGTGCGCGGCACGCCATGGCGCGCCAGGTAGGCGGGGGCCGCGCACACCAGCAGTTGCTGAGGCGCCAGCGGCCGCGCCACCAGCGAGGAGTCCTGCAGCGGGCCGATGCGCACCGCGACGTCAAAGCCGTCCTCGACCAGATCGACCACGCGGTCGTTCAGATCCAGGTCGATAGTCACCTCCGGATAGCGCAGCAGGTATTCGGCGATGGCCGGTCCCAGGTGCAGGATGCCGAACGATACCGGCGCGCTCACACGCAGGCGGCCGCTCGGCGCCTGGCCCTCGGCCTGCAATGACTGTTCCAGGTCGGCCACTTCGGCCAGGATCGGCCGGACGCGCTCATAGAAAGCGCGGCCCGCATCCGTCATGCTGAGCTTGCGGGTGGTGCGGTTCAGCAGCCGCACGCCGTACTTCTCTTCCAGGAAGGCGATTTGCCGCGTGACCACGGAACGCGCCTGGCCCATTTTGTCCGCGGCGGCGGCGAATGAGCCCAGTTCCACGACCCGGGCATAGGTCTGCATGGCGGTATGGGTGTCCACGATTGTTTCCTAATGGGGAACAATAAGTTGCGATTTTGCAGGTTTATCTTTGTTTTTGGAATCGCAAGAATAGCGGTCATGAAGAATCTTCCCGTCCCGGGCGATTCGCTCACGGAGAATGTAATGATCGATACCCGTACCGCGCCGTATGCCGCGCTTTTGCTACGCATCGCGCTGGGCGTGATGTTCCTGGCCCATGGGCTGACCAAGCTGCTGGTGTTCACGCTGCCCGGCACCGCGCAGTTCTTCGCCAAAATCGGCTTTGCCGGTTGGCTGGCCTATCCGGTGACTTTCTTCGAGATCGGCGCCGGCGTGTTGCTGATCCTCGGGGTGTGGCCGCGCTGGATTGCCGTGATTGCCGCCGTGCAATTGTTCGTGGCCTCGACCGTGCACTTTGGCAATGGCTGGGGTTTCAGCAATCCGGGCGGCGGCTGGGAGTATCCGATTTTCCTGGTGGTGGCGGCCGTGGCGCTGGCGCTGCTGGGTGATGGCAAGTACGCGCTGCTCAAGAGCGGGCGCGGCGGCTGATCGCCGCGCGCATCAAACTGTCTGCCGCATTGGACCTCGTCCGCGAGGCGGCCGGCCCCTAGAATGGGCCGGCCGCCTCGGCTTTTCTGGAGATTCCATGTCGTTCATCACGCGTATTCTCGGTGCCGCCTTGTGCGCCGCCATCCTGTCGCCGGCCGTCCAGGCCTCGCCCGAACAAGAGGCCGCCAACAAGGCGGCCGTGCTCGCCTTCTACGAGCAGGGCCTGAACCAGAAAGACGCGGATGCCGCCCTGCGATACCTGGGCGATCGCTATGTGCAGCACAATCCGAACGCCGCCGACGGGCCCGAGGGCTTTCGCAAGTTCGTGGCCTTCCTGCGCGACAAGTATCCGCAGTCCAGAAGCGAGATCAAGCGCGTCTTCACCGATGGCGACTACGTGATCCTGCATGTGCACGCGGTGCGCGAGCCCGGCACGCGCGGCAACGCCATCATCGATATCTTCCGTCTGGAAAAGGGCAGGATCGTCGAGCATTGGGACGTGGTCCAGCCGATACCGGAGCAGTCCGCCAACGGCAACGGCATGTTCTGAGGCCGGTGTCGTGACGGCGCCCCGCCGCTAGGGCGCGGGATTGGCCTGGAAGCCCAGCGTTGCCGCTATCGCCTCACGCTCGATCAGCCGCAGCGGCGCGGCGGCATAGATACCCGGCAGCGCGATGCGCAACGGTTGCGCCGCGTGCAGAGGCGCCAGCGACTCCAGCAACGGCTTGCCGTCCGCCGTCACCAGCCGTTCCATCAGCGGCGCCAGGTCGCGGTCCAGCACGATGCCCGGCCCCTGCGCGGTCGTGGCGTACAACTGGCCGGCGTCGTCCAGCCACCACTCGCGGATGGCGGTCACCGGCATGTCGGTGTGCGTGCGCAGCGCTTGGCCATCGTCGTCCAGCCGCAGCACGTAAGGCGCCGCGTCCAAGCGCAGGAAAACGCGCTGCGGGCCGTTCTGGAAAAACCAGCGGCCCGCGTCGTCGTGTTCGTAGTTGCGGTTGATGAAGCCCAGAATCTGGGCATTGGTGATGGACTCGCCGGCGCCGCCCTGCGCGGCCTGTCCCTGCGGATGCAGGCGCCAGCGGCCGCGCGCATCCAGCGACAGCCACCCGAACACCGCCGGGACGTCGGGCCAGCGGGCGATGGCGTCTTTCACCGAAGGATCCATGGTCAGGGGCGGATGATGATGGGCGGCGGGTTGATGACGATGGCGGGCGCGGGTAGCGCCGGCACCAGCACGGGCTGGGGGGCATAGCCGTAGCGGTAGTCGTCGCGGCATTTGCGCTTTTCGCTGTAGTCGCCATTGCGCTTCCACTTGCGCTCGACTTTGCACGCGCCGTCCCAGTACTTCTCTTTATACTCGCCGCGGCCATGGCGGTGATGAGGGTGGTGGCGGTCGGAATCGGCCTCGGCGGCCAATGGCGTCAGCGCCATCAGCGTGGCGGCGGACAGGGCGAGCAGGGTGGGGCGGACGCGCTGCGATGTTTGATTGTTATGCATGGGGTCGTCGTCTGATGAAAACGGCGTCACCTTAGCAATCAATCGATTGACCGGGCGTAGGGATGGGTAACGAGATGCAGGAGGAAGAAATACTGGAGGCGCAAGCCGGAATCGAACCGACGTACACGGATTTGCAATCCGCTGCATAACCACTCTGCCATTGCGCCAGCACTTCAAGAAAAAAGGAAGCGCGGTGTTGGCCGTTGCTTCCTTTTTGTATTTGGAGCGGGAGACGAGTCTCGAACTCGCGACCTCAACCTTGGCAAGGTTGCGCTCTACCAACTGAGCTACTCCCGCATGGGCACTGCGTTTGGTGTATCGCCATCTTGCAGAAATTTCTTGCTGCGAGCCGGCATGTTTGACACGTTCTGAAAGAGGCCGCGTCCACCAAAGACAGCGATTATACACAGTTTTTAGGACTTGTGTGGGCTTGCCCGTCTTCGCCGCAAAAAAGTTGCCGGAGCGCGCAAAAGGCGCGCCGCAATCCGGCAGACGCGCCATGCGCGCAAACGCCGGTGGACATGCTGCGTGCAGCGGGGCCATGAACACTTGGGGGGGGCGTCGACAGGAATTCGTCGTGAGGGCTGCGCCGTTGCGATCCGGCGGCGGTTCCAGTGATGCGGCGACGTTCAGGAAACGGCGCATCGATTGGAGCGGGAGACGAGTCTCGAACTCGCGACCTCAACCTTGGCAAGGTTGCGCTCTACCAACTGAGCTACTCCCGCGCGGGTACTGCTTTGAAGAGGCGTGAGTATACAGCAATTCATGCGCGGGTCAACGCGCACGCGGCTGCCCCGGCAAGGATGTGGTCGGTCATCGCCATCATGGCCCATCCCGAATTGCGTTTCTTGGCGCTTTTTGGCGCGGGCCGCGGGCGGCACTATTTGGTCATGCGGCGATGTCGTCCGCGCTTCCTCCCAGAATCCAAGATAGGTAGGTTCCAAATGAGTCAGCGTCTGAATTATTTCCAGGTTTCCGCCCCACTGTCCAAGCATTACCTCGATTTCAGTGCCGCGCTGAAGAAGAAGGCCGTCATCAAGGAGTTCAACGACCTGGTGACCATCCGTGCGTCGCAGATCAACGGCTGCGGCTTTTGCCTGGACATGCACGTCAAGCAGGCCAAGATCGGCGGCGAGCGCGAGCTGCGGCTGCACCATATCGCCATCTGGCGCGAGTCGCCCTTGTTCAGTGCGCGCGAACGCGCCGCGTTGGAGTGGACCGAGGCATTGACTGTGCTGCATCCGCACGGCGTGTCCGACGCGGTGTACGAGCAAGTGCGCGGCCAGTTGTCCGAAGAGGAAATCTCGGACCTGACTTTCCTGGTGGTCGGCATCAACGGCTGGAACCGCTTGAATGTCGCCTTCCGTACCGAGCCGGGTTCGGCGGATGCGGATTTCGGCCTGGATCAGGCCGGCCTGCACTAGGCCGGTCGTTGCGGCGGCGCCGGTCGGCTACATCAGTTCCAGGATGCGGCGGCCGAGCTGCTCGGCGCGTTCCTGCGATTCGATGTTGGTGAAGCTCATCAACAGGCCCGAGCCGCACGGCGCGGCGGTGGTCCAGCGCGACAGGGCGTGCGCATAGATGCCATGCTCGATCATGCGCTGGGCCAGCGCGCGGTCGGTGTGGTGGCCCTTCATCCGTACCAGCAGGTGCATGCCGCCCGGCTGTGGATGGATCGGCATGTCGGGGCCGAACACCTTCGACAGCCCCGCCGCCGTGGCATTGCGGCGTTCCGCGTAAAGCCGCCGCATGCGTTGGATGTGGCGCGCGAAATGTCCCTCGCTCATGAATGTGGCGACCAGCGCCTGGGTCAGGCCCGGGATGCCGTTGCCCAGCACACGATTGACATCCTCGAAGCGCCGGACCTGTGCCGGCGGCACCACCAGGTAGGCCAGCCGGATACCCGGGAACATTACCTTGCTGAAGGTGCCCGCGTAGAGCACGCGGCCGTGGCGATCCAGGCTCTTGAGGGCCGGCAGCGGCCGGCTCACGTAACGGTATTCGCCGTCATAGTCGTCTTCCACGATCCAGCGCTGTTGGCGCTCGGCCCAGTCCAGCAATGCCTGGCGCCGAGTCAGCGACAGTGTCACGCTCAGCGGACTCTGGTGCGCCGGCGTCACGATCGCGGCGCGGGCCGTCGGCGCTTGTGCGATGCCTTGCGCCACCACGATGCCTTCGGCGTCGACCGCCACCGGCGCCAATGCCAGTCCCGAGTGCGTGAGCAGTTCGCGCGTGGGCGGGTAGCCCGGGTCTTCGACCCAGACCTGGTCGCCGGGGTGCAGCAGGGCCTGGATCACCAGGTTCAGGCTTTCGCGATAGCCCGAGGTGATGAAGACCTGCGCCGGCGTGCAATGGATGCCGCGCGCCACTTGCAGATGCGCGGCGATGGCGGTGCGTAGCGCGGGCAGGCCGTCGGCGGGCGGATAGGACAGATCGGCCGCCTGCATGGCGCGCAGATGCCGGGCGCCGAGCCGCGCCCAGATCTTGCGCGGAAACGCGTCCAGCGCGGGCAGGCCCATCTGGAATGGCAGCAGCGTCGGCGGCTGGCGCCAGGTGTCGGGGTCAGTCGGCGGCGGTTTCTGCGGCGGCGGCGTGCTGGCCGGCGGTTGGGCCTGCAGGCCGGGCGTGACGATGGTTCCGGCCTGGCCCCGAGGTTGCACGTAACCTTCGGCGTGCAGCAGCGAGTACGCCATCTCGATCGTGCCGCGCGCCACGCCCAGTTCCTTGGCGAGCGCGCGCGCCGAGGGAATCCGGTCGCCGGGCCGCAGCGTGCCCTGAGCGATGGCGCCGCGGAAACGGTCATAGACTTGCCGGTATAGCGGCTCGTCACCTGCTGCGGGTGGCAGGCTGGCGATGGGCGGAGACGTCATGGCCTAGTCAAAATATCAATTTATGGTTCTTTAAATTATGGCATGGGTTGCCTAGCATGAGGCCTGCTCCTGCCATTGCGGCGGGAGGCCCGATCAGGACAGAACCCATGAGTCACCAGGAAATCCGCCATATCGAAACCGCCGAGGCGTTGCGCGCCTGCTTCCCGGTCATGCGGCAGTTGCGCCCGCACCTGAGCGGTGAAGCCGATTTCGCCGACCGCGTGGCGCGCATGCGCGCCGACAGCTACGCCCTGCTTGCGGTGTGGGACGATGGCGCGCCCGTTGCGCTGGCCGGCTACCGCTACCAAGAGAACCTGATCTACGGGCGGTTTCTTTACGTGGATGACCTGGTCGTGACGGAGCGCAGCCGCGGCGCGCGCCATGGCGCCAGGCTGTTGCAGGCGCTTGAACGCATGGCGCGCGAGGCTGGCTGCGCCAAGCTGGTGCTGGACACCGGCCTGGCCAACGCGCTGGCGCAGCGCTTCTATTTCCGCCAAGGGCTGCTGACCGGCGCGATGCGCTTCAGCAAAGTCCTCGACGAGCAAGCGGCATGAGCGTCCTGCGTTTGACCTGCAGCCCGCGCGGCGCGGATTCCGAAAGCTATCGGTTGTCGCAGAGCCTCATCGATGGCTTGGTGCGGTCCGGCGCCGAATGCGCTCGCCATGTCGTCGAGATCGACGCCAACCGATTGACACATGTCGATGCCGAATACGCCCGCGCGTTGGGTTCGCCCACGGCTCCGGACGGCGAGCCGCGCGGATCGTTGCGCCAGTCCGATCGATTGATCCAATCCCTGGCCGATGCCGATCATGTCGTCATCGCCACGCCGATGCACAACTACACCGTGCCCTCGGCGCTGAAAGCCTGGATCGATCACGTGGTGCGGGTGCGCAGCACGTTCAGCGTGACGCGTGAAGGCAAGATCGGCGTGCTGGCCGACCGGCCGGTGCTCGTGGCGGTCTCGTCGGGCGGCCTGTTTTCCGGGCCGGACGCGCGCCAGCCGGATTTCCTGACGCCGTACTTGAAAGCGGCGCTGGCCACCATCGGGCTGAAAAACCTGGTTTTCTTCTCGGTGGAGGGTACCGCCATGGGCGGGCAGGCGCTGGAGGCGGCCCGTGCGCGGGCGCGGGCGGACATCGCAACGTATTTCGCAACGTGTCGGCGCCAGCCTGCCGCGCTGTCCGCTCAGGGTTCCAGCCACGCGTCTTCGTAGCCCGGGTTGTCGCTGATGAACCTTGCGCCGGGCGGCAGGCGCAGGTAGTCGGCAACCTCCGGCAACAGCACCGCCAGGTGCGCGGTGTGAACGGGTTGGAAGAAGTCCGTGTGGTCGGCGTATTCGCAACGGACGGCAGGTTTGAGGGCGTCCGGCGCACACACGCGGAAATGAAAAAAGGGCCCTTGGTTCAGGCCCTCAGGCCTTGGTTCAATCAGGTAGCACAGAAGGCTGCCCGGAAAATTCTGGAGCGGGAGACGAGTCTCGAACTCGCGACCTCAACCTTGGCAAGGTTGCGCTCTACCAACTGAGCTACTCCCGCATGGGTCCGCAAGGCCTGGCAGTGGAATGACCACGGTTGCCAGATGCAAACCATTTCTTATTGCCAACCGCTTTCGCGGTTGCCCGATCAACTTGGTTATCGATCAGAAGGCGCGCATTCTACATGATTTTTTTCGATCGTGCTTGCCGTCGGGGGGCCGGGGCTGCGGATCGCGTCAGGCGCTTGGCTTTACCGGCATGATGCAGGCTGGCAAGCTCAATCAAGTAATATGAGCGAAGACAGAAAATATAGCACACCCGGTAGTATCCATGTCAAATTCCCCCGCTACGGCGCCCGCATTGATTCCCGCGCCACAGGATCTTTCCGCGCTCAATACCCTGGGCCTGGCGTCCTCGGCCCAGGCTTGCGTGACCCTGGACGATGTTGCGCAATTGCCGGCGCTGTCCGTGCTTGCCGGGCGCCATGCCGGCCTGCTGGTGCTGGGGGGCGGCAGCAATCTGGTGCTGCCTGAAGTTGTGCCGGGCCTGGTGGCGCGGGTGGCGCTGCGTGGGGTGCGTCTGCTGCGGGCCGAGCCCGACGCCTGGCTGGTGGAAGCGGCGGCGGGCGAGCCCTGGCATGGCGTCGTCGCCGAGTGCGTGCGGCAGGGCTGGGACGGACTGGAAAACCTGGCGCTGATTCCCGGCACGGTAGGCGCCGCGCCGGTGCAGAATATCGGCGCCTACGGCGTCGAGCTGGCCGACCGTTTCGACAGCCTGACGGCCTGGGATGTGCGCGCGGGTCGTTATGTCGAGATGAGTGCCGCCGAGTGCCGTTTCGCCTATCGCGACAGCGTGTTCAAGCATCGGCCGGCCGGCAGTTGGGTGATCGTGGCGGTGCGCCTGCGCCTGCCGCGGCCTTGGCGGCCGGTGCTGGGTTATCCCGACCTGCAACGCCATCCGGGGCTGGCCGCGGCCGAGCCGTCGGCGCGCGCCATTTTCGAAGCGGTCTGCGAAATCCGGCGCGCCAAGTTGCCGGATCCGGCGGTCACGGGCAATGCCGGCAGCTTCTTCAAGAACCCTATCGTGCCGGCTGCGCAGCGCGACGCGCTGGCGGCGCGTTACCCCGGCCTGGTGTCGTACCCGCAGCCCGACGGCCGCTACAAACTGGCGGCCGGCTGGTTGATCGATCAGTGCGGCTGGAAGGGGCGCGCCCTGGGCGCGGCGGGCGTGCATGACCGTCAGGCGCTGGTGCTGGTCAATCGTGGCGGCGCCACCGCCGCCGACATCATGGCGCTGGCGCGCGCGATCCAGGATGCGGTCGCGGATCGCTATGGCGTGGCGCTGGAGCCCGAGCCGGTGGTGGTGTGAACGCCAGGCGCGACAAATGAAAAAGAACCCTGGCGGCTAATGCCAGTCAGTTCTTAACCGACTGGCATTAGCCTGGCGGATCCTTTTTCATAGGGGGCTGTCAGCTCAGAGCCCCAGCACCGCCTGCATGTCGTACAGGCCGTTGTGCTTGTCTTGCAGGAAGCGCGCCGCACGCAGGGCGCCTTCGGCGTAAGTGGCGCGGCTGGCCGAGCGGTGGGTGATCTCGATGCGTTCGCCGATGCCGCAGAACGACACGGTATGGTCGCCGACGATGTCGCCGCCGCGCAGCACCGAGAAGCCAATCGTGCCCGGCTTGCGCACGCCGGTGTCGCCATGGCGGCTCCAGGTGGCCACGTCTGGCAGGGCCACGTCCCAGGCCGAGGCGATGGTTTCGCCCATCTTGAGCGCGGTGCCCGAGGGGGCATCGACCTTGTTGCGGTGGTGCGCCTCGAAGATCTCCACGTCATAGCCCGAATTCAGGATGCGGGCGGCCATGTCCAGCAGCTTGAGCGTGGCGTTCACGCCCACGCTCATGTTGGGCGCGAACACGATGGCGGTTTTCTGCGCGGCCACTTCGATGGCGGCGCGGCCGTTGTCATCGAACCCGGTGGTGCCGATGACGGCTTTCACACCCAGCCTGGCGCAGGTCTGCAGGTGTTCCAGCGTGCCCTCGGGGCGGGTGAAATCGATCAGGCAGTCGGCGTTGGCCAGCGCCGCCAGGTCGTCGGTGATGGCGACGCCGGTCTGTTGGCCCAGCGGCGCGCCCGCGTCCTGGCCCAGCGAGGCCGAGCCCTGGCGGTCGAGCGCGACCGCCAGTTGCAGGCCGTCGGCCTTCAGGACGGCGTCGATCAGCATCTGGCCCATACGGCCGCTGGCGCCGGCGATAGCAATACGCATGAAGAAAATCCTTGGGGTTAGCGCAGCGGCTCGGGCGCGTTGCCGGGCTGGCCGGGGTATTGGTTCATCGGGCTGGTGGGGGCGGCGGCGTCACGCTTTTTCAGCTCTTCTTCCTGCTTGAGCCGGGCCTCGTCTTCGCTCAGGCGCTTGTCGGCCTTTTCATCGGCGGCGGCGCTGGGCGTGTTGATCTGGTAGGGCTGCAGGTCGGGCTGTTTGTCGCCTTCCCAGCGGGTCAGCCGGTCGTTCTCGAACCAGACCGTGAACTTGCGTTCCTGGGCTTCGCCGTAGCCGGGCTTGTAGTAGTAGGGATAGTCCCAGCGGTTGGCGTGCAGCACGCTGGTCAGCGTGGGGCTGCCCAGCGCGAAGCGCACTTGCTCGCGCGTCATGCCCGGCTGGAGCAGCGCGACCTGTTCCTGGGTGATCCAGTTGCCTTGCTGGACACCGGCCTTGTAGGGGAAGCCCCACTTGTCCCCCGTGCAGCCGGCGAGGGCGACGGCCAGGGCGGCGATGGCCAAACCGGTCTTGAGCGAGCGGGAAGGAATTCGTGCAATCATGGACACTACGCGCCCCTATTATTTGGAAGCAGACAAAACCGTTATCATAAAGGTTTCATAAGGATAGTTCTGCGGGGCGGCAGGAATTCTGGGGGGCCGGCTCGCGGTTACCGAGTATCCTTGCCCATGCCCACGCGGACGGAGAGCGATTACACCATGAGCGACCAAAGCGAACTGAAAAACATGGGTTTGAAGGCGACGTTCCCGCGCCTGAAAATTCTTGATATCTTCCGCAAGTCGGATCAGCGCCACCTCAGCGCCGAAGACGTCTACCGGGCATTGATCGGCGAAAACGTCGAAATCGGCCTGGCTACCGTCTATCGCGTCCTGACCCAGTTCGAACAGGCCGGCATCCTCGCCCGCAGCCAGTTCGACAGCGGCAAGGCCGTGTTCGAACTGAACGACGGCGACCACCACGACCACCTGATCTGCACCAATTGCGGCAAGGTGGTCGAATTCTCCGATCCGGATATCGAAAAGCGTCAGCAAAAGATCGCCAAGGACAACGGTTTCGCGCTGGAAAGCCACGCCATGGTGCTGTACGGCATCTGCGGCAGCTGCCTGAAAGGCCGCTGAGCGCCCGTCGCGCCGGGCCGTGGCAGCGCTCGCCGCGGCGCGGTGAAGGCAAAAGCCCCTTCTTCAGGAAGGGGCTTTTTTTATTGCCGGACGGACTCCGGCACGGCGAGATCGCGGTCCGGCGCGTGGCAGCCCCGGGGGACTTGGGGGGATGGCCGGCGGTGGTTGGGCGTCCGTCTCAGGCCGGCGCGCGGCCGAAGCCTTCCAGCATTTCGCGGGCGTGCTCACGGGTGGTGGCGGTGAGCGTGATGCCGCCCAGCATGCGGGCGATTTCCTCGACCCGGGCGGTCTCATCCAGTTCCTCGATGCGCGAGCGGGTGGTGCCGCGCGATTCGGTCTTGCTGACCAGGAACTGGCTGTTGCCGCAGGCCGCGACCTGCGGCAGGTGGGTGACGCACAGCACCTGGTGGCGTTCGCCCAGCTCGCGCAACAGCTTGCCCACGGCTTCGGCCACCGCGCCGCCGACGCCGCTGTCGACCTCGTCGAAAATCAGGGTGGGCACGCGCGCCGCGCGGCTGGCGATGACCGATAGCGCCAGCGAGATGCGCGACAGTTCACCGCCCGAGGCGACTTTGGCCAGTGGGCGCGGCGTGGTGCCGGCGTGGCCCGCGACCAGGAATTCGACCTGCTCGTTGCCATGGGCCGACGGCGCGGCCGCCGCCAGCGTGGGTTCGAACTTGCCCCCCTGCATGGCCAGCGTCTGCATCGCCTGTGTGACCTGCTTGCCGAGATCCTTGGCGACCTTGCGGCGCGCCGTCGTGAGCTTGGCGGCGGCGGCTTCGTATTGCGATTGCGCCGTCTGCGCCTGGGCGCGCAACGCGTCGATATCGGCGGCCGCCTGCAGGGCCGACAGTTCGGCGTGCAGGCGATCGCGCAGTTGGCACAGCGCCTCGGGTTCGGTGCGGAACTTGCGGGCGGTCTCGAACACCGCGCTCAGGCGTGCCTCGACGTTGGCCAGGCGCTGCGGGTCGAGATCGACGCGGCTGACGTAGTTGTTCAGGTCGGATACGGCTTCGCTGATGGCGATGCGCGCGGATTCGAGTTCGTCGTGGATGCCCTGCAGGCCGGGGTCGTGCCGCAGCATTTGCTGGAGGCGGTGGTTGGCCGAGGTCAGGCGGTGATGGGCCGAATCGCCTTCGCCGTCGAGGGCGTCGAGGATCTGCGTGGCGCCGTCCAGCAGCGACTGCGAATGCGACAGGCGGGTGTGTTCGGATTGCAGCGCATCCCATTCGTCCGGCGCGAGGCCGAGGCGATCGAGTTCATCGACCTGCCATTGCAGCCGCTCGCGCTCGGCGGCCAGGCCGGCGGCGTCCTTTTCGGCCAATTCCAGTTGGCGTGCCAACCCGCGCCATTGCTTCCAGGCTTGCGCGACCGCGTGGCGCAGTTCGCCGTGGCCGCCGTGGGCGTCCAGCAGGTCGCGCTGGGCCTCGGGGCGCATCAGGCTCTGGTGCGCGTGCTGGCCATGGATGTCGACCAGGCTGTCGCCCAGTTCGCGCAATTGCGTGACGGTGGCGGGGGTGCCGTTGATGTAGGCGCGGCTGCGGCCCTGCGCGTCGATCACGCGGCGCAGCGCCAGTTCCTCGTCGGCGTCGAATTCGCGTTCGGCCAGCCAGGCGCGCAGTGCCGGCGGGGTGTCGAAGACGGCGGTGATGTCGGCGCGCGCGGCGCCTTCGCGCAGCACGCTGACGTCGCCGCGCTCGCCCAGCGCCAGCGCGAGCGCGTCGATGAGGATGGATTTGCCCGCTCCGGTCTCGCCGGAGAAGACGGTGAAGCCAGGGCCGAAATGGATCTCGGTCTGCTCGACGATGACGAAGTCGCGGATGTGCAGGGTGCGCAGCATGTCGGGGCGCTTACTACTCTACGTTGTCGGTGGCCTGCGGCATCAGGTTCCAGTGCAGCTTGCGGCGCAGGGTGGAAAAGAAGCTGTAGCCTTCCGGATGCACGAAGCGGATAGTGTAGGGTGCGCGCTGCACGACGATGCGGTCGCCGGGTTGCAGGTCGGACCAGGTCTGCATGTCGAAATGCACGCTGGCGCCGACCTCGACGCGGCCCATGGCGGTGAGCGTCATGTTCAGCACGCCGCTGTCGGGAATGACGATGGGGCGGTTGGACAGGGTCTGCGGCGCCACCGGCACCAGCACCATGGCGTTCATGCCGGGGTGCAGGATCGGGCCGTTGGCCGACAGCGCGTAGGCGGTCGAGCCGGTGGGCGTGGCGATGATCAGGCCGTCGGCGCGCTGGGTGTACATGAAGGCGCCATCGAGTTCGACGCGCACTTCGATCATGCCGCCACGTCCGGCCCGGTTCAGCACCACATCGTTCAGCGCCGAGGCCGCGTACATCTTCTGGTCGCCGCGCCAGGCGCTGCCTTCGAGCAGCATGCGTTCCTCGATCTGGAAATTGCCCTCCAGCACGCGCGTCAGGGCGCCGTGCGCGTCCTGCACCGGGATGTCGGTGATGAAGCCCAGGTGGCCGTGGTTGATGCCGACCACCGGCACGCCGTAGGGGGCGAGATGGCGCGCCGCGCCTAGCACCGTGCCGTCGCCGCCCATGACCACCGCTAGCGACGCATCCTTGCCAATCTGCTCGTACGTGGCGACCGGATACTCCGTCAGGCCGGTGTTGCGCGCCGTGTCGGCGTCGACCAGCACCTGTCGCCCGGCCTGCCTGAGCGCGTGGGCGAGCGCCCTTAGCGGAGTGGCCAGGCCGGTGTCCTGGTATCTGCCGATCAGCGCGACGATAGGAAAGTGCATGGTGGCAAGGCAATCAGAAAAACGAAAGGGGTCCGGAATCGGGCCTGTCAGGCGATTATATGGGGCCGCATATCGGCTTGCGGGACAAAAATCGCCTCAACTGGAAAAGTTTCCCTAAAATAGCCACTATGGATGACCGCGCACGCGCATTACTGAAAGCGTTGATCGAACGCTATATCGCCGATGGGCAACCAGTCGGCTCGCGGACGCTATCGAAGGTTTTCGATCTGTCGCCCGCCACCATCCGCAACGTCATGGCGGATCTGGAAGAGCTGGGGCTGATCCACAGCCCGCACACCTCTGCCGGGCGCATTCCGACGCCCCGCGGCTACCGCATGTTCGTCGATTCCCTGCTGGCGGTGCAGTCCTACCAGCTCGAACCGCACAACATGGGCGAGATGCTGGCCGCGGCCGAACCCACCCGCGCGGTCAACGCCGCCGCGGCGCTGCTGTCGAACCTGACCCAGTTCGCCGGCGTGGTGCTGACCCCCAAGCGGGCCCAGGTGTTCCGCCAGATCGAATTCATCCGGCTGTCGGAAAAACGCGTGTTGCTGATCATTGTCACCCCCGACGGCGACGTGCAGAACCGCATCCTGTTCGTGCAGCGCGACTACGCCGAGGCCGAACTGCTGGAAGCCGGCAACTTCTTCAATGTCCATTTCGCCGGCAAATCCTTCGATGCGGTGCGGCGCACCCTGTCCACCGAACTGGCGCAGTTGCGCGAAGACATTTCGCGGCTCATGCAGGCGGCGGTCGAGGCCAGCGCCGAGGCGGCCGAGGACGGCGACGCGGTGGTCATCTCGGGCGAGCGCAAGCTGCTCGACGTTACCGACATCGCCTCCGACATGGACCGGCTGCGCAAGATGTTTTCGCTGTTCGAAAAAAAGACCGACCTGCTGCAGTTGCTCGACGTTTCCAGCCGCGCCCAGGGGGTGCAGATCTACATCGGTGGCGATTCCCAGTTGGTGCCGATGGAAGAAGTCTCTGTCATCACCGCACCCTATGGCGTGGATGGCAAGGTGGTCGGCACGCTCGGCGTGATCGGCCCGACCCGCATGGCCTACGAGCGCGTCATCCCGATCGTGGACATCACGGCGCGCCTGCTGTCCAACGCCCTCAGCCATAATCAGTAGTCCCACCCGAACCGACATCCTCCTGGCGGAGGAAGGGGAGTTTTTGTGTTTCTTCGCCTGTTCAAGTATCTCTGGCCTGAACGCTTCCTGCCCGAAACCGAGCAGGACGACCCCTTCAATGAGGACCCGCCGCCGCGCGCGCCGGGCAAGGTCGGCGTGCTGCTGGTGAACCTGGGCACCCCCGATACCCCGGGCCGGATGGATATCCGCAAGTACCTGGGCGAGTTCCTGTCGGATCCGCGTGTGATCGAGATTCCACGCTATCTATGGAAGCCGATTCTGCATGGCCTGGTGCTGACGCTGCGCCCCAAGAAGCTGGAGCCGCGTTACGCCGGCATCTGGCTTCAGGACGGCTCGCCGCTGATGGTCTACAGCCGCCGCCAGGCCGAGGGCGTGCGGGCGGCCCTGGCCGCCGCCGGTATCGAGGCCGTGGTGGAGCTGGGCATGCGCTACGGCAACCCGTCGATTCCCGATGCCATCTCGCGGCTGCGCGCACAGGGCTGCGAACGCATCCTGACCGTGCCGCTGTATCCGCAGTACGCCGCCAGCACCACCGCCACGGTGGTCGATGCGGTGACGCGCCACGCCGGCCGGCTGCGCGACCAGCCGGAAATGCGTTTCATCAAGCGCTTCCACGAGGAGCCCGCCTACCTCGATCCGCTCGCCGCCCGCATCGAGGCACACTGGCGCGAACATGGCAAGCCGCAGAAACTGGTCATGAGTTTTCACGGCCTGCCGCGCTATTCCATCGAACTGGGCGATCCTTACTACCGCGACTGCATGGAGACCGCGCGGCTGCTGTCGCAGCGCCTGTCGCTGCCGCGCGAGCAGATCGAAGTGACCTTCCAGAGCCGCTTCGGCACCGCCCGCTGGCTCGAGCCCTATACCGAACCGACCCTCAAGGCGCTGGCCGCCTCGGGGATCACCGAGGTGGATGTGGTGTGCCCGGGATTTGTGGCAGACTGTCTGGAAACCCTGGAAGAGATCAGCCTGGAGTGCCGCGACGCCTTTCTCGAGGCCGGCGGCAAGCAATTCCGTTACATCCCGGCGCTGAACGACGATCCGGCCTGGGTCGCGGGGTTGGCCACTCTGGTGGAACGGCACTTGCAGGGGTGGCCCACACATCCACGTACTTGAAGGAGAGGGCGCATGCACCATGATCCCAAGACGGACAAGATTGTGAAAAAGGGCGATGTCGGCACCCCGGCGGACGAGGATCGCCTCGAACACGAGCTGGACGAGGCCCTGGCCGAGACTTTTCCCGCCAGCGATCCGGTCGCCATCAATCCTGAACCCGATGACGCCCCTGAAGTCGACCGCGCCCTGAAGGACACCTTTCCCGCCAGCGACGCGCCGGCCCCGGCGCAGCCGGGCAAGAAATGACCCGCTGATGACCGGGGGGCGGGATTTTCCGCCCCAATCCCCGATGTTGAGGGGGGATTTCAGGAAAATCGGGGGTTTTTACCATCGCCGTCATCTCGCCGCAAAGCTGGCCCGTGACGGGGAATATTTGCTTTCCCGGGCTTGAAATAGGGGTATTGGCCCCCATTCATGGTTGCGAAAGCCATTCTTTTTGGAGGATTCCCCATGACGGCACCCAACGAGCCTGTAGACCAGACGCCCGGATTCGGCGAAGACGCCGATGCGGCCCCCGCCGCCCAGGACGCCGCGCAGGCCGAGCTGAACGATTTGCGCGCCCAGTTGGACGCGGCCCAGGCTACCGTCAATGAGCAGCAAGACCAGCTTCTGCGCGTGCGCGCCGAAGCCGAGAACGTCCGCCGCCGCGCCCAGGAAGAAGTGTCCAAGGCACGCAAGTTCGGCATCGAGTCGTTCGCGGAAAGTCTGGTGCCGGTCAAGGACAGCCTGGAGGCCGCGCTGGCCCAGGCCGACCAGACCGTGGACACCCTGCGCGAAGGCGTCGAGGTCACCCTCAAGCAGCTGTCGGCCGCCTTCGAGCGCAACCTGCTCAAGGAAATCGCGCCGGTTCAGGGCGACAAATTTGATCCGCACCTGCACCAGGCGATCTCGTCGATTCCGGCCGAACAGCCCGCCAACACGGTGGTTCAGTTGCTGCAAAAGGGCTACATCATCGCCGATCGCACGCTGCGTCCGGCCCTGGTGGTGGTGTCCGCCGGCCAGGGCTGAACGGACGGCGCGCCATGACCGATCCCAGGTTCGACCCGGTCCAGGTCTTCGCGGTTTTCGGCATGCGGCATGTCGACAGCGCGGGATTCGACGCGGCCGTGGTTCAGGCGCCGGGATCGGATCTGCGCTGCGTCTTCCTGTGGGGCCAGGATTGCTATAACTGCAATCTTTTCAAGCAGGCCGCGCTGCTGCATCAGGACGCCCTGCTGGGCCTGGCTCTGAGCTGGTTCGAAGCCGATGTCTACGCCGATGAACCCCTCGGCCGGCGCTTTTCCCTGCATGGCGTCCCCACTTTTGTGTTTTACCGGGCCGGAAAACGGCTCGGCCGCATTACCGGTTGGCCCGGATTGCCCCAATTCACGGCGGCGGTCCGGCGCCTGCAGGAAACACCGGCGGAAAATTCCAGTCAGGTGTCTTGAAAAACCCTGCGGGCAGCCCCAGTTATGTGGGGACAGGAAATTTCTCTCCAATTTCACAGATTTATCCAAGGTAACCCGACCATGAGCAAAATTATTGGCATCGACCTGGGCACGACCAACAGCTGCGTGGCTGTCATGGACGGCGGTCAGGTCAAGATCATCGAAAACGCCGAAGGCGCCCGTACCACTCCGTCGATCGTCGCCTACATGGACGACGGCGAAACGCTGGTGGGCGCGCCCGCCAAGCGCCAAGCCGTGACCAACCCCAAGAACACCCTGTACGCGGTGAAGCGCCTGATCGGCCGCAAGTTCGAGGAAAAGGCGGTGCAGAAGGACATCAACCTGATGCCTTACGCCATCGTCAAGGCCGACAACGGCGACGCCTGGGTGGAAGTGCGCGGCAAGAAGATGGCGCCTCCCCAAGTGTCGGCCGACGTGCTGCGCAAGATGAAGAAGACCGCCGAGGACTACCTGGGCGAGGAAGTGACCGAAGCCGTCATCACCGTGCCGGCCTACTTCAACGACAGCCAGCGCCAGGCCACCAAGGACGCCGGCCGCATCGCCGGCCTGGAAGTCAAGCGCATCATCAACGAACCCACCGCCGCGGCGCTGGCGTTCGGCCTGGACAAGACCGAAAAGGGCGACCGCAAGATCGCTGTCTATGACCTGGGCGGCGGCACGTTCGACGTGTCCATCATCGAGATCGCCGACGTGGACGGCGAAAAGCAGTTCGAAGTGCTGTCGACCAACGGCGACACCTTCCTGGGCGGCGAAGACTTCGACCAGCGCATCATCGACTACATCATCGGTGAGTTCAAGAAGGAACAGGGCGTCGACCTGTCCAAGGACGTGCTGGCCCTGCAGCGCCTGAAGGAAGCCGCCGAAAAGGCCAAGATCGAGCTTTCCTCGAGCCAACAGACCGAGATCAACCTGCCGTACATCACGGCCGACGCCTCCGGTCCGAAGCACTTGAACCTGAAGATCACGCGCGCCAAGCTGGAAGCGCTGGTCGAGGAACTGATCGAACGCACCATCGAACCCTGCCGCGTGGCCATCAAGGACGCCGGCGTGAAGGTTTCGGACATCGACGACGTGATCCTGGTCGGCGGTATGACCCGCATGCCCAAGGTTCAGGAAAAGGTGAAGGAATTCTTCGGCAAGGATCCGCGCAAGGACGTGAACCCCGATGAAGCCGTCGCCGCTGGCGCCGCCATCCAGGGCTCCGTGCTGTCGGGCGACCGCAAGGACGTGCTGCTGCTGGACGTCACGCCGTTGTCCCTGGGTATCGAAACCCTGGGCGGCGTCATGACCAAGATGATCCAGAAGAACACCACGATCCCGACCCGGTTCTCGCAGACGTTCTCGACCGCCGACGACAACCAGCCGGCCGTGACGATCAAGGTGTTCCAGGGCGAGCGCGAAATCGCCGCGGGCAACAAGGCCCTGGGCGAGTTCAACCTCGAAGGTATCCCGCCGTCGCCGCGCGGCATGCCGCAGATCGAAGTCACGTTCGACATCGACGCCAACGGCATCCTGCACGTGTCCGCCAAGGACAAGGGCACCGGCAAGGAAAACAAGATCACCATCAAGGCCAACTCGGGTCTGTCGGAAGACGAGATCCAGCGCATGGTCAAGGATGCCGAGGCCAACGCCGAGGAAGATCACCGCGTTGCCGAACTGGCCCAGTCGCGTAACCAGGCCGATGCGCTGGTGCATGCCACCCGCAAGTCGTTGACCGAGTACGGCGACAAGCTCGAAGCTTCCGAAAAGGAAAGCATCGAAGCCGCCATCAAGGACCTGGAAGACACGCTGAAGGAAGGCGACAAGGCCGCGATCGACGCCAAGGTGGAAGCCCTGTCGACCGCATCGCAAAAGCTCGGCGAAAAGATGTACGCCGACATGCAGGCGCAGCAAGCCGCCGGCCAGCAGCAAGCGGCCGACAACGCGAAGCCGGTGGACGACAACGTCGTCGACGCCGACTTCAAGGAAGTCAAGCGCGACCAATAATGGCCGGGCGCTGACCTGCCTCTGCCGCCCGGTAGCCGGAGAAATCCGCCTACCGGGCGAACTCATTCTGTAGCACTGAAAAGAAGGCTCACTCCCGAGCCCACCGATCATGGCAAAACGCGACTATTACGACGTCCTGGGCGTGGCGAAAAACGCTTCGGACGACGAACTCAAGAAGGCCTATCGAAAGCTGGCCATGAAATACCATCCGGATCGCAATCCGGACAGCAAAGAAGCCGAAGAGAAGTTCAAGGAAGCCAAGGAAGCCTATGAGGTCCTGGGCGATGAACAGAAGCGCGCCGCGTACGACCGCTATGGCCACGCGGGCGTCGATCCCAACGCCGCCGGCATGGGCGGTGGCATGGGCGGCGGCTTCGCCGATGCCTTCGGCGACATCTTCGGCGAGATTTTCGGCGGTGGCGGTGGTGGCCGTCGTGGCGGCGGTCCGCAGGTGTATCGTGGCGCCGACCTCAAGTACGCGCTGGAAATCACGTTGGAGCAGGCCGCGGCCGGCTTCGACACCGAGATCCGTGTGCCCAGTTGGGAAAACTGCGACACTTGCCATGGATCCGGTGCCAAGCCCGGCACCTCGCCCAAGACCTGCCGGACTTGCGGCGGCTCCGGCGCGGTGCGCATGCAGCAGGGCTTCTTCAGCGTGCAGCAGACCTGCCCGACCTGCCATGGCAACGGCAAGGAAATCACCGATCCCTGCACGGCCTGCGATGGCGTCGGCCGTATCCGCCGCAACAAGACCCTGCAGGTCAAGATTCCGGCCGGCATCGATGACGGCATGCGCATCCGTTCCAGCGGCAATGGCGAGCCGGGCATCAATGGCGGCCCGCCGGGCGATCTGTATGTGGAAATCCACATCAAGCAGCACAAGATCTTCCAGCGCGATGGGGATGACCTGCATTGCGAGCTGACCATTCCGTTCACCACGGCGGCGTTGGGCGGCGAACTGCAGGTGCCGACGCTGGGCGGCAAGGCCGAGATCTCGATTCCCGAAGGCACGCAGTCCGGCAAGACCTTCCGCCTGCGCGGCAAGGGCATCCGCGGCGTGCGCGGCAGCTATCCGGGCGACCTGTACTGCCACGTGGTGGTCGAGACGCCGGTGCGCCTGAGCGACGACCAGAAGAACATCCTGCGCCAGTTCGAGGCTTCGCTGAACGACGGTGGCGATCGCCACTCGCCGCAAAGCAAGTCCTGGACGGATCGCGTCAAGGAATTCTTCAGCTGAATCGCCTGACCTGATTTCCGCTCCGCGGGGCGGTTCTCGGCCCAGGGTCTGGAGGCATCCGGATCCTGGGCCGATTTCATTGCGCCGGGCAACAAGGCCGGGCAAAAAAAAACCGCGGCTTGCGCCGCGGTTTCAGTACAGGTACTACAACTTCTTGCTTCAGACTTCGTACTGCTAACTGCTGGTACTGCTACTTCTACTGCTAGGTCCGCCGCTGTCGCCGGAAAAAACCGACCCCGAACCATGATGCCGTCCGAGGCCGGCCGGGCTACAGCAAGCAGCTCACCGGGTGATCGGCGGGTATTCGAGTTCGCCGAACGTGTATTGGCCGCTGGCCTTGGCCTGCGCGAGTTCCTGTTGGACTTCGGCGCGCGACTTGGCGCTGGCCGGAGCCGCCGCGACGGGCGGGTATTGCAGTTCGCCGAAGGTGTATTCGCCGCTGGTCTTGGCTTGTTGCAGCTGGGCTTGCACTTCCTGCGAGCTCAGGCTGGTGGCCTGCGGCAGGGCGGGCGGGTAGTCCAGCTCGCCAAAGGTGTATTGGCCGCTGATCTTGGCCTGTTGCAGTTCGGTCGCCACCTGGGCGCTCGACTTGGCTTGCTCGACACCGGCGGCTTGCGCGCCGGCGCCGGCCAGGGCTAGGGAAATCAGAAGGGTAGTCGTCAGGGTTTTCATAATGACCTCCAATGTTGTAGACGGGGCCGAATCCGGCGGCCCTCCGTCGTGGTTCGTTGTTTGTTCCCGATGACTGAATTGTGCGCGCCATCCCACCTGGGATAAACCCGTATATCTCGAAAACATCTTTCCAAATAAACAGGTAATAAATATTTTGATAAGAAATTTCCCCGTCTATGGCATGGTCATGGGGGCGCCCCGTCCCCTTAGGCTGTCGCAGGGGCGAATGCCGGCACGTGGCGCGCAAAAAAAACCCCTGCCGGGGCAGGGGCTGGGGGACGCCGGAGGGCGCGGCGCTCAGGGCGCCTTTTTCTTGAAGTCGCCGGCGACGGCGGTGCTGAAGCCGTCGGGGCGCAGGTACTTGCGCAGCGCGGCGTTGACCGTGTCGGCGGTGAGCGCGCTGATCTTCTTGTCCATCTCGGCCGACCATTCGAAGGTACGGCCGCGCTGCAGATAGTCGAGCCAGGTGCCGGCCAGCACGTCGTCCTGGGCGCGGGCCAGGTTGCGGTAGTTCAGCAGGGCGGTGATGCCGTCGGAGATTTCCTTGTCGCTGAAGCCGTCCTTGAGCACACGGGCCAGCTCCTCGCCGATGGCCTTTTCCAGGCGCTCGCGGTTCTGCGGCGCGTAGATGGCGTACATGGTCCAACTGGCGCTGGGCTCGAACGACGACACCGACAGCGAACTGCGCACGTTGTAGGACAGGCCTTCGGTTTCGCGCACGCGGTTCCACAGGCGCGAGGTTTCCGAGGCGCCGAACAGGTAGTTGGCCAGGTACAGCGCCGGATAGTCCGCGTCCGTGTCTTGCAGTTTCAAGGGCATGCGCGAGATGTAGAACGCGTTGGCCTTGTCCGGGGTCTCGATATCGAACTGCTTGGCCGGGATGTCACGGTACGGGTTGCCGACACGGGTGTAGGCGGGAGCGCGCTTCCAACCGGCCAGGCTTTCCTTAATGGCTTTTTCGACGGCCTCGGGCTCGAAATCGCCGACCGCCGAGTACTCGATCTTGCCGGCGCCATAGAACTTGGCGTGGAACTTGACCAGCGCGTCGCGGTTCAGCGCGCGCACCCCGGCCAGCGATTCCTCGAACGTCGGCACGTAGCGCAGGTCGTCAGCCGGCCACGGGTTGTCCTGGCGGGCCAGGGCGCGGCCGGCCAGGGCCTGCGGCTCGGTCATGGCGTTCTGGATCGAGGTTTCGAGCTGGCGCTGGTATTCCTCCAGTTGTTCCTTGGGGAAATTCGCGTTGCGCACGATATCCAGGGCCAGGCGGGTCAGCTCGGGCAGGTTTTCGCGCTTGGTCGACATGGCGATCTTGAGCGTGGTGCCGCCGCCGCTGAAGCCCAGTTCGGCCTGCAGCTTGTCGAGGCGGTCCTGGATGTCCTGGCGTGACAGCTTGGCGGTGCCACGCGTCAGCAGGTCGGCCACGGCGCTGGAATTGACGCGCTGGCCCAGGAGGTCTTTCTCGTTGCCGAATTGGATCAGCATCTGGGCCTGCACCCGGTTGCCGCGCGTGGCTTTGGGCAGCAGCGCCAGTTGCACCGGGCCGTTGGGCAGGTCGAGCGTCTTGCGTTGCGTCAGGCGGTCGATGTTCTGCGGCGAGGGATCGAAGGCGGACGCAGCCTTGAAGTCGGGATCGCCCTTGTAGTCCTTGAAGACGGCGGACAGGTCCACGCGCTGCATCTGCGGCGCGCGCACCGGCTTGTCGGTCGGGATGTAGCGGCCTTCGATGCGGTTGCTCTGCACCAGGTAGGTGGTGGCGGCCTGCTGCACTTCGGCCAGCGTGGCCTTGCGGGCACGGTCGCGCTGCAGGAAGAACAGGCGCCAGTCGCCGGCAGCGATGGCTTCGGACAGCGCCACGCCGACCTGTTCCGGATCGCTGTAGGTCTGCTCCCAGGAGGTCAGCCACTTGCTGCGGGCGCGGTCGAGCTCCTGCTGGGTGAAGGGCTTCTTGGCAAGGTCTTCCAGCGTGCCGGTCAGCGCCTTCATGGCGGCGTCCAGGCTCTTGCCCGGCGTCAGTTGCGCCGCGAACATGGCCAGGCCCGGATCCAGGTTCTCCATGGTGAAACCGAACACGCCCGAGGCCAGCTTGGTCGGCACCAGCGCGTGGTAGAGGCGGCCCGACGGCGTGTCGGCCAGGATGGTGGTGGCCAGGTCGAACGGCACGAAGTCGGGGCTGCCGGCGGCCGGGATGTGGTACATCGCCGCGACCAGCGGCGTGCCGCCGGTGCGGCGCAGCGTGACGCTGCGCTCGCCGTCCTGGGCCGGCTCGACGGTGTATTCGGGCGGCAGCTTGCGATCCGGCTTGGGCAGCTTGCCCAGCGTCGATTCGATGTCGGCCAGCGTGGCCTGCGGATCGAACTTGCCGGCCACGATCAGCACCGCGTTATCGGGCTGGTAGTACTCGTGATAGAAGGCGCGCAATTGGCCGATGTCGACGTTCTCGACGTCGGAGCGGGCGCCGATGGTGTTCTTGCCGTAGCTGTGCCACTGGAACGCGGCCGCCTGCATCTTCTGCATGAGGATGCGGAAGGGGCTGTTCTCGCCGCTTTCCATCTCGTTGCGCACGACGGTCATTTCGGAATCGAGGTCTTCCTTGGCGATCAGGGAATTGACCATCGCGTCGGCTTGCCAGCCCAGGTACCACTTGAGGGTGTCGGGGTTGGCGGCGAAGCTGGCGAAATAGTTGGTGCGGTCGCTGGAGGTCGAGCCGTTGGCCTGCAGGCCGCGGCGCGAGAATTCGCCCATGGCGTTTCGGGTGGTGGAGGTGCCCTTGAACAGCATGTGTTCGAGCAAGTGGGCCATGCCGGTCTGGCCGTAGTTCTCGTTGCGCGAGCCGACCAGGTAGGTCATGTTGACCGTGGTGGAAGGCTTGGATTCATCGGGAACCAGCAGGACCCGCAGGCCGTTGCTGAGGCGGTATTCGGTGATGCCTTCAATCGAGGCGGCCTCCGTGACGCCGGCTGGCAGGCTGGCGGCTCCGGCCTGGAAGGCCAGGAAGGATGAGAACAGCAGCGCGCCCAGCGGGCGCGGCAGCTTCGATATGGACAGGCGCATGGCGGACTATTCCTTTGGCATGGCAGAATCCGTTGGAGTGTATACGGTGTGAATGGTTCAGGGGCCCGCCCCCGAAGCGCACCGGCCGGTCATTCTGTCTGGAAACCCGCGCATGTCGCTATCCCTTGAAATCGAAACGCCCCGCCTGGTGCTGCGCCAATGGCTGGCGGCCGACCGCGAGCCGTTCGCGGCCATGAACACCGATGCGCGCGTGACCCGCTATCTGCTGCCCATGACCGCGCGGGAGAGCGACGCGCTGGCCGACCGGCTGGCCGCCGGCATCGATGAATACGGCTGGGGTTTCTGGGCCGTCGAGGCGCCGGGCGTCGCGCCCTTCATCGGTTTCGTCGGCATCAAGGCGCTGGCGCCGGCGCTGCCATTCGCGCCGGGCGTGGAAATCGGCTGGCGCCTGGCGGCGCCCTACTGGGGCAGGGGCTATGCCAGCGAGGCCGCGCAGGCCGCGCTGCGGGTCGGGTTCGAGCAGCTCGGCCTGCCCGAGATCGTGGCGTTCACGGTGCCGGCAAACACGCCTTCGCTCGCGGTCATGCGACGCCTGGGCATGCGGCAAGACAATCAGCGCTTCGAGCATCCGGCGGTGCCGGACGGCCATCCGTTGAAAACGCATGTGCTGTATCGGCTGGCGCGCGAGGCCTGGCAAGCGCAAAAAAATGGTGACGCAGGCATAGGCATGGAGCCGTTCGCGGCGGCATAAGCGCTGGCAGGCCCCGCCGCGCCAGGATGTTGCGCTGCAACACCCTGGCGCGGCGGGGCCGATTTGAGACCTGGCCGTGCCCGGGTGTAAGCTTTAAAGAACGTAGTTGCTGTTGTCGACGGGATGCGCGACAGCCGTCTACAGGTTTCCCGTCCAACGCCAGCCGCCGCCCCGCCGGGCCGCACACCGGCCGCATGCCGGATCGCGCCCCGCCCCGCGGGCGACGACGGTGCTTGTTGTTCGCGCCTTCGCCGCCGGCATCCTGCCGGCGCATCTTTCGGAGGAACGACCCATGCTGACCGAGATCGTCACGCGTGCCTTGTCCCAATTGACCGGCAGCCCCATGAGCGGCGACCGCATCAAAGGACAGTTTCAATACGCTTATGCCAGTGATGACGGCCAATTCGTGGCCATACTGACCCATGACATGACCACCTACGTGGTGGACCTGCGCACGCAGCGCTATTTCGCCGAGTGTGGCGGGTCGCCGCGCGGCTTTGCCGGGCATGTGCTCGAGATGGAGGGCGCCGAGGCGCGCCAGCATCCCTGGCCCGCGGCCAACGACCTGTTCGACCTGGACATGGACGCGGACGAGTTGGCCTGGCGCCAGTGCCCCGGGATGCGCAGCATGGCCGATAGCGCCCGCCGAACTGTGGAGAGCCGCGCCGCCTGAGAGTGGCCAGAAGCGGCAGTCCCCTCACTGAACCGGCGAAATCGCCGGTTTTTTTTATGCCGCGGGCCGGGGCGGCTGGCTACAATTCGCGCCATGACTACGCACGCTGACAACGGCGCGCCGGACGGCGCCCTCCTGGTCGATTGCACGCACGAACGCCATGCGGACCAGATCCTGGCCATCTTCAACGAGGCCATCGCCACCTCGACCGCGCTGTATGACTACAAGCCGCGACCGCGCGAGGCAATGCAAGGCTGGTTCCAGGCCAAGGTTGCTGGCGGCTTTCCGGTGGTGGGGTTCGAGAACGCCGCCGGCGAGCTGATGGCGTTTGCCAGCTATGGCATCTTCCGCGCCTGGCCGGCGTATAAGTACTCGGTCGAACATTCCGTGTATGTCGACGGCCGTTTCCGCGGGCAGGGGCTGGGCGAGGCGCTGATGCGCGTGCTGATCGCGCGTGCCCGCGCCAACCAGGTGCACCTGATGATCGGCGGCATCGACGCGGCCAACCAGGTCAGTATCAAGCTGCATGAGAAGCTGGGATTCGTGCATGCCGGCACCATCCGCGAGGCCGGCTTCAAGTTCGGCCGCTGGCTCGACCTGGCGTTCTACCAGCTGACGCTGGACACGCCGGCGCAGCCGGTGGATGGTTGAGGCGCCTTGCCCGGACCGCGCCGCGTGGCGCGGGTGACGGGTTACTTCGACAGCACCCGCATCGCCTGTTCCAGGCCCGCGACCGTCACCGGATACATGCGATCCTGCATGATGTCGCGCATTAGCGCGATCGACTGGCGGTACTGCCACGACGCGGTGGGCTCGGGATTGAGCCACACCGATTTGGGCCAGGCGTCCAGCAGCCGGCGCATCCATTGGGCGCCGGGCTCCTTGTTGTAGTGCTCGACCGAGCCGCCCGGCTGCAGGATCTCATACGGGCTCATGGTGGCGTCGCCGACGATGATCAGGCGCCAGTCGGGGTTGTACTTGCGCAGCACGTCCCAGGTGTCGAAGCGTTCGTTCTGGCGGCGGCGGTTGCTCTGCCACAGGCTCTCGTACGGGCAGTTGTGGAAGTAGTAGACCTCGAGGTTGCGGAACTCGCTGCGGGCCGCCGAGAACAGTTCTTCGACGCGGCCGATGTGGTCGTCCATGCTGCCGCCGACGTCCAGCAGCATCAGCACCTTGACCGTGTTGTGGCGTTCCGGAACCATGCGCAGGTCCAGGTGGCCGGCGTTGCGCGCGGTGCTGGCGATGGTGTCGTCCAGGTCCAATTCGAGTTCGGCGCCTTCGCGCGCGAAACGCCGCAAGCGGCGCAGCGCGACCTTGAAGTTGCGCGTGCCTAGTTCGATCTGGTCGTCGTAGTCCTTGAACTGGCGCATGTCCCAGACCTTGACCGCGCTGCGGTTGCCGGCCGACTGGCCGCCGACGCGGATGCCTTCGGGGTGGTAGCCGCCATTGCCGAACGGCGAGGTGCCGCCGGTGCCGATCCACTTGCTGCCGCCGGCATGGCGTTCCTTCTGTTCTTCCATGCGTTCCTTGAAGAGCGCCATCAGCTTGTCCCAGCCGTGCTTCTCGATGGCGGCCTTCTCTTCCGGCGTCAGGCTCTTCTCGAACTGCTTGATGAGCCAGTCCAGGGGGATGTCTTTGCCCGCCGGCAGCGCGGCCTCGATGCCCTTGTAGTAGGCGCCGAAGGCCTTGTCATAGCGATCGTAGAGCGCTTCGTCCTTGACCAGCGCGGTGCGCGCCAGGAAGTAGAAGTCGTCCAGCGTGGGCGTCATCAGGTCCTGGCGCAGCGCGTCCACCAGCGTCAGGTATTCCTGCACTGACACCGGCAGCTTGTGAGCCCGCAGGTGGTAGAAGAAGTCGATCAGCATGGCGGCCGTCGTGAGGCGAGCGTCAGCGGCGCTGAGTGCCGCGGGTCATGGCGGCGAGCCGTTCCAGCAGGTGCACGTCCTGCTCGTTCTTGAGCAGGGCGCCGGCCATCAGCGGCACCGCGGTGGCGGTGTGCGCGTCGATCTGCGCGGCGCTGACGTCCTCGGCCAGCAGCAGGCGCAGCCAGTCCAGCAGTTCGGAGGTCGACGGCTTCTTCTTCAGGCCCGGCGCGTCGCGCAGGCTGAAGAAGGTGTCGAGCGCCGCGCGCAGCACGTCCTGCTTGAGCTCGGGAAAGTGCACCGCGACGATGTCGCGCATGGTTTCGCGGTCGGGGAAGCGGATGTAGTGGAAGAAGCAGCGGCGCAGGAAGGCGTCGGGCAGATCTTTCTCGTTGTTGGAGGTGATGATGACCAGCGGGCGATGGCGCGCGGCGATGGTCTGGCGCGTTTCGTAGACATGGAACTCCATGCGGTCGAGCTCGCGCAGCAGGTCGTTGGGGAACTCGATGTCGGCCTTGTCGATTTCGTCGATCAGCACCACCACCGGCTGCTCGGCCTCGAAGGCCTGCCACAAGGTGCCCTGCACGATGTAGTTGCGGATGTCGCGCACCTTCTCGTCGCCGAGCTGCGAGTCGCGCAGGCGCGAAACCGCGTCGTATTCGTACAGACCCTGATGCGCCTTGGTGGTGGACTTGATGTGCCACTGCAGCAAAGGACGGCCCAACGCGCGCGCCACTTCCTCGGCCAGCATGGTCTTGCCGGTGCCGGGTTCGCCCTTGATCAGCAGCGGGCGTTGCAGCGTCAACGCGGCGTTGACGGCAAGCTTGAGGTCATCGGTGGCGACGTAGCGATCGGTGCCATCGAAGCGTGTTTGCGGTGCGGAAGGAGCGGTCTGGGCAGCGGACATGGATCGGTGGACTTCTCGGGGTTGAGGGAGATCAAGGCCATTTTCGGGTATTAATCCTAGACAATTATCGTACAATCAGGCGGTTTTGCAGTGGGGTTCGACCCGCAACGTGTTTGCCGGGGGCCTTTCCGTGTGAGCAGGCCCTAGTCCTCAAGCCATACCAAGAAGAGCCATCCCAATGAAGTTGCGATTCTCTCTGAAGTACACGGTTTCTCTGCTGACCTTGGCCACCTGTGCGATCGCCGGCCAGGCAGCCGCTGCGGACGCGGCGCCGGTCGGCAACGTCCAGAATGCCCGTGACAAGGTTTCCATGTGCATCGGTTGCCACGGCATCGAAGGCTACAAGGCGACCTTCCCCGAGCTGTACCACGTCCCGATGATCGCGGGCCAGAACGCCAAATACATCGAGACCGCCCTCAACGAGTACAAGAAAGGCGCGCGCAGCCATCCCACGATGGACGCCATTGCCGGCAGCCTGTCCGACCAGGACATCGCCGATCTGGCCGCGTACTACTCGAATCTGAAATGACAGGGGGCAATCACATGAACCGCATCATGCTTGCCCTCGCGGGCGCGACATTGGCCATTTCGGGCGTGGCCGCCCAGGCCCAGGATCTGGCGGCCGGCAAGGCCGTTTTCGACAAATTCAATTGTGCCTCGTGCCACGGCGCCGACGCCAAAACGGCGGTGGATCCGGCCTATCCGACGCTGGCCGGCCAGCATGCCGACTACCTGGTGCATGCGCTCAAGGCCTACCGCCGTGGCGCCTCGGGCAGCGCGGCCACGGCCAACGTGCGCAAGAATCCCATCATGGGCGCTTTCGCCACCCAACTGTCCGACCAGGACATCGGTAATGTGGCGGCCTGGCTGTCGTCGTTGCCGAGCGACCTGGGCGTGCGCAAATAAGGTCACGCCACCCGGCGCAAACACAGAAAACCCTCGGGCGACCGAGGGTTTTTTCATGGGGCGCGGCAACGGTCTAGCGTTCGGCGCGCTGGCGGATCAGGTCGATGTAGGTGTCGCTGTCCAGCGGCGTGCCCAGGCGCTGGGCTTCCCACACCACCC
Source organism: Achromobacter sp. (assembly GCF_050285565.1). GTDB lineage: Bacteria > Pseudomonadota > Gammaproteobacteria > Burkholderiales > Burkholderiaceae_B > Achromobacter. The sequence continues at coordinate 59,752 of NZ_JBLZXG010000014.1, read as the reverse complement.
GCCCCAGGCATTCCATGATCTCGTGCGCGGCCTGGTGCGCGTCGCCGCGCGCCACCAGGCGCTGGTAGGCGTTGCGGATGCCCGGCGGGTGGTCGATGGACAACTGCTCGGCGATGGCCAGGTGCATCGACAGGTGCAGGAACGGATTGGTGCGACCTTTTTCCACCGCGTACTCGGCAGTCATGGCCTCGGGGCTTTCGAGGTCGGCATGGTATTCCTGGTGCTCGATGATCCAGTCCAGGGCCATAGCCTCCAGCGGGGTCAGAACCTCGTTGGCGCGGTGCTTGCGCCAGGTTTCGATGAAGAATTCGCGAACTTGATCGCGGGAAGGATTGAACATTGTCAGACGGGCGCCGTGCAGGCTATAGATAGCGTTATTTTACCGCCCGCCAGCGAGCCACCCGCCCGGCGGCCCCAATGCGATATAGAATTGGTTGCTATCCGCTATCCAGTGCGCGTTTCGCCAGGGCCGCGCGGCCCGCGGAGCACGTGCCAGCCGATGCGGCGCGCGTGCAGAAAAACCACCCGGAGCAAATGGAGCATTCATGTCCTATCAACATATCAAGGTGCCCGCTGGGGGCCAGAAGATCACGGTCAACGCTGATTTCTCGCTGAACGTGCCCGATCAGCCCATCGTGCCCTACATCGAGGGCGACGGCACCGGCGCGGACATCACCCCCGTGATGATCAAGGTCGTCGATGCTGCCGTGCAAAAGGCCTATGGCGGCAAGCGCAAGATCCATTGGATGGAAGTCTATGCCGGTGAGAAGGCCACCAAGGTCTACGGCCCGGACGTCTGGCTGCCCGACGAGACCCTGGAGGTCGTGAAGGACTACGTGGTGTCGATCAAGGGCCCCCTGACCACCCCGGTCGGCGGCGGCATCCGTTCGCTGAACGTGGCGCTGCGCCAACAGTTGGATCTGTACGTCTGCCTGCGCCCGGTGGCCTATTTCAAGGGCGTGCCTTCGCCGGTGCGCGAGCCCGAGAAGACCAACATGGTGATCTTCCGCGAGAACTCGGAAGACATCTACGCCGGTATCGAATACATGGCCGAGAGCGAGCAGGCCAAGGAACTGATCCAGTTTCTGCAGACCAAGCTCGGCGTCAAGAAGATCCGTTTCCCCAACACTTCGTCCATCGGCATCAAGCCGGTGTCGCGCGAAGGCACCGAGCGCCTGGTGCGCAAGGCGGCGCAGTACGTCATCGACAACGACCGTACCTCGCTGACCCTGGTGCACAAGGGCAACATCATGAAGTTCACGGAAGGCGGCTTCCGCGACTGGGGCTATGCGCTGCTGCAAAAGGAATTCGGCGCGCAACTGATCGACGGCGGCCCGTGGTGCAAGTTCAAGAATCCCAAGACCGGCCGCGAGATCATCGTCAAGGATGTCATCGCCGACGCGTTCCTGCAGCAGATCCTGTTGCGGCCGGCCGAATACGACGTCATCGCCACGCTGAACCTGAACGGGGACTACATCTCCGACGCGCTGGCCGCGCAGGTGGGCGGCATCGGCATCGCGCCGGGCGCCAACCTGTCCGATTCGGTGGCCATGTTCGAGGCCACGCATGGCACGGCGCCCAAGTACGCCGGCAAGGACTACGTCAACCCGGGTTCCGAGATCCTGTCGGCTGAAATGATGCTGCGCCACATGGGCTGGACTGAGGCGGCCGACCTGATCATTTCCAGCATGGAGAAATCGATCCTGTCGAAGAAAGTGACGTACGACTTCGCCCGCTTGCTCGAGGGCGCGACGCAGGTGTCATGCTCCGGTTTTGGCCAGGTCATGATCGAGAACATGTGATCGAGGAACGTTGGACGATTGTTCTTCACGAGCCCGCAAGCCGCAAGGCCTGCGGGCTTTTTCGGTGAGATTCTTTTGCCGATATTGGCAATCTGGAAAAAAAACTCACAGGATACCGAGGGTCAAGCGTAAAAGAATTAATTTGTGACGATTGTGACATTATAATTCTGCTGTTTGTAATACGGTTTTCTCTTTAGTCTGCGTATTTTCACGATATGGCCCAACCCGCTTCCGATATGCCGCCTTATGATGCTTCGGCCTGTGTCCGAGGCTTGCGCGATGCCAAGCGGATCGCAATGCTGATGGCGCCCAGGTTGGGCGACACATTGTTGATGATGACGATGGCGCACAACCTGGTGGCGCACGGGCGCGAAGTGACCATTTTTGGCGATTTTGCCTACAGTCTGCGCACTTGGCTGCCGGGCATGGATATCCGTCCGTCGCTGCCGCAGGAACAGGCCTCCGCCGTGCTGGCGGATTATGATTGCGCGGCGCAGATGCATGTCGGTTGGCCATATGCCTTGCATGACCATGCCTCTTCCTATTTTTATTATGACGAGCATGTGGTCATTACCGGGAAAGGCTTCGTCAAGCTGAACCAGATCAGCGATTATTGTCGCGATGCCTTGGGCCTGGCACTGGCCGGCACCGACATCGGCCTGCGTCCTCCCGTCGCCGGACGCCACCGGATTCACGAGAAACGTGTCGCCGTGCATCCGTCCTCCACGGGCGCGCAGCGCTGCTGGGCGCCCCGACATTTCGTCGAGTTGGGCCTGAGGTTGCAACGCCAGGGCTACGAGCCCTACTTCATTCTTGCGCCGCATGAACGCGCCGAATGGACTTGCCTGACGGATGTCGGCCTGGCCATCCAGCAATCCCCCTCGCTGGCGGACGTTGCTGCGTTTATTCATGAATGTGGCTGGTTCATCGGGAATGAGTCCGGTATCGGGCATCTTGCCTCTTGTGTAGGCGTGCCTACGCTTACCCTGACGGGACGGCCCACCCGAACGAAAGCATGGCGGCCGGGTTGGTCGATGTCGCGCATCGCTTATCCGGTCTATATTCCGGGCGGCCGCTGGCGCGACCGGTTGTGGCGTGAATGGCTGCGGCCGGGGAGCGTCATGGCGGCTTTCGAAGGGCTGACGCGGGACTACCAGAAATCCCTGAGGGCTTCGAAAGCAGTTCGTTCCTGATCCCGACCGGGGTGCCGCGCGCCGGAGTTCTGCCTACCGGTGACGCCGGAACCGCTGCGGCCGCAGGCTGATTAATCCCGACCCTGATGTATCGATTGGCCTTTGCGCCGGCTGAGCTGAACCCCACTATGCCCATTACCTGCTTGCGTAGCGTCGCTTTCCTGACGTTGCTTGTTCCTGCCTTGGCCCTGACTAGCGCCACGGGCGGTCCCGTCATCATCTACCTGACCGCACTGATCGCCTTGACCATGATGGCGGGCAATCTCATCCAGCGTTGGGAGCCATTCGCGCTCAAGGAACTGGTGCCGATGGCGATCGCACTGATCGCGCCGCTGCTGGCCATGCTGATCAGTAGTAGTACCCTGGGGGTGTGGAGTTCATCCGAAGTCGAGAAGCTGCTTCGATTTGCCCTGGCGGTGCCTGTCTGCTGGATGCTATTGCGTGTGCCTCGCAACTGGCTACAGCATGTCCAATGGAGCCTGTTGTTTGGTGCCTTCGCCGGGGCGGTGATGCTGATCGTCATTGTTCATTCTCCCAGCCTGGGACGTGGGGCGGTGTCCGATTTCGGGGGGCGCTACAACGCCGTGGCGTTTGCCGATCTGACGATTTTCTTCGGCCTGGCATCGCTGTTGACCCTGCCGTGGAAATTGTCGCCGTGGCCACGCCTGGAAGCCGCCCTGAAGATTGCCGCCGTGCCCCTGAGCATCTACGGCATGTGGGTATCGCAGACGCGCAGCAGCTGGGCGCTGCTGGTGGTCTTCGGCCTCGTGTATTTGCTGACCAAGCGTCAGTGGGCGCGGCGTACCAAGCTGGTTTTCCTGGGTGGATTGATCGTGGTGATGGCGGTTGTTGCCGCGGTGTCCTGGTATGCCAAGGACAGCCGCTGGCAGAAGGTGGTGTCGGATCTGAACCGCTATGAACAGCATGACCGTGATACCTCTGTTGGAATCCGCATACAGCTTTGGAAGGCCTCCTGGTTGATGTTCCGGGAAAGCCCGCTGGTTGGCGTGGGCGTGCCCAACTTCCGGGCGGAACTGCTCAAACTGCAACAGCAAGGCGTGGTCACCGAGGAAGTCGCAATTGGGTACGGCGAGCCACACAACGACATGCTGGGCGCACTGGCGGGCTATGGTCTGCTGGGCTTGCTCAGCATCCTGGCGCTGTACCTGATTCCCGCCGCGATCTTCTGGCGCCGCTCGGCCAGCGATGACCCGGTGGTGCATGTCGGGTCGCAGATCGGCCTCTTGTTCTGCCTGGGCTATTTCGTCTTCAGCCTGTCGGAAATGATGTTCCGCAACATGCGCAGCGTGCCGATCTACGCGCTGACCGTGGTGGTGCTGTATGCATTGACGTCGGCTCGCACCGGGCTCGCGCAACAGCGCCTGGCGGCGCGGCGCTAGCCGCCAGAGGCCGCCGTGGTCGGCGGCTTGTCCGCATAAAAAGCAAGGCTTGTATGGCCTTGCTTTTTTTTGCGCGCGCCTCGCGCGGCAAATGCCTGGCGGGCTTGACGTAGATCAATCCGCCCCGGCCTCGTCAGTGAAAACCCTGCCGCTCCCTCGTATTCTGATCAGACGCAACAGATAAATAGTCACATTTCGCAGTCTTTGGTTTCGGGCGCGGAAGGGCATCAGAAAAGAGGATCTATGAAGAATTCAAGCTTGCGCAGGGAGCTGCTGGGGTTCGTGCTGGCGATCGGGGTCGCGGTGCTGGCCCTGGGCGGCTGGGATGCCTGGGAGAGGCGCAGCGAAATGCTGGACGGACGCAAGACGGAGCTGCGCCATGTGTTGGACCTGGCCGCCAGCATCGTGCGCAACGGCAAGCAACGCGCCCTCGACGAGGGCCTGTCGGTCGAGCAGGCCAAGCGCAACGTGGCGCAGCGCCTGGCGCAACTGCGCTACGGCGCGGACGGCTACGTCGGCGTGTTCGACGACAGCTACACGCTGCGGGTGCATCCCGATGCCAAGCTGGCCGGGACCAATGTGCGCGCGGTGAAGGACAGTGATGGACAGCCGATCTTCGAGAATCTGCATGCGCGCGGCAAGGAGGGCGGCGGTTTCATCGAATACCGCTTCCCGCGGCCGGGCGCCGACGAATCGCTGCCCAAGATCAGCTATGCGGTCTATGACCCGGAATGGGGCTGGCTGATGTTCACGGGGCTGTACGTGGATGACGTGGATGCGGCTTTCAGCGCCACGTTGTGGCGCCAGGGCGGTGTAACGGTGCTGCTGCTGACGGTGTTGTTGGCGGCGGCGCTACGCTTCTTCCGCTCGCACATCATCCGGCCGCTTGACGAGGCGGTGGCGGTCTGTGAACGCGTGGCCCAAGGGGACCTGTCGAGCGTCATCTCGCGCCACCACCGTGGCGAGATCGGCCGGCTGTTCGGCGCCATGGCCCTGATGCAGGAGCGCCTGGATGTGGCGGTGCGCAGCATCGTCCATGCCACCGGCTCGATCGCGGCGGCTTCGCGCCAGATCGCGGCGGGCAGCATGGACCTGCATGACCGCACTGAGAAGCAGGCGGCCGCGCTGGAACAGACCGCGGCCAGTGTCGAGCAGATCACCGCCACCGCCAGACAGAGCGCCGATCATGTGCGCGAAGTCAGCGCGCTGGCGGGGCAGTCGGCGCAACTGGCGCGCCAGGGCAGCGAAGAGACTCAGCACGCCATCGACGCGATGCGCGAGATTTCGCAAAGCTCGCAACGCATCGACGAGATCATCCGTCTGATCGACGAGATCGCATTCCAGACCAATATCCTGGCGCTGAACGCTGCCGTGGAGGCGGCGCGCGCCGGCGAGCAGGGCCGGGGGTTCGCGGTGGTGGCGGGCGAGGTGCGCGCGCTGGCGCAGCGCTCGGCCACCGCTGCCAAGGAAATCAAGACGCTGATCGAGGCGTCGTCGGATTCGGTCGAACGCGGCAGCCAGCGGGTGGAGCAGGCCAGCGCCACCATGGGCAGCGTGCTGCAATCGGCCGCGACCAGCGCGCCGCTGATGGGCGAGATCGCCACCGCCTCAGCCGAGCAGAGCGTGGGCATCGAGCAGATCAATCAGGCGGTGACGCACCTGGACAGTGTGACGCAGCAGAACGCGGCGCTGGTCGAGGAGTTCGCGGCGTCGGCCGCCACGCTGCATGATCAGGCCGATGATCTGGCGCGCGCGGTGGCCGTTTTCAAGCTGTCTGCAGCCTACTAGACGAACCCTGCACCACGCTCATGGCGCGTTGCAGACGTGGGGTCAGCTCGCGGCTGGCGCTGGTCATGGGCAGGCGCAGCTCGTCGGTAATCAGGCCTTGCAGGGCCAGCGCGCGCTTGATCGGCGCCGGGTTGGGTTCGGCGAACAGCAGGCGGATCAGGCCGCGCAGCGGCTCGAACAGTTCGCGCGCGGCTTCGGCGTGGCCGTCGCGCGCCAGTTGCATGACCTCGACAAAGCGTTCGGGAAACAGGTGCGCGGCGGCGGGAATGGCGCCGCGTCCGCCCGCCAGGAAATGGTCGAGCAGTGCCAGGTCCTCGCCGCAGAGCGCCGCCAGGCGGCCGCGCGCGTTCAGCGCCATCAGCACCGGCGGATTGCATTCCTTGACGGCGCGGAAATTGGGCAACAGCGCCAACGCTTCCATGGTTTCGACCGTCATGGCGACGCCGGCTCGCTTGGGGATGTTGTAGAGGATGATGGGGCGTTCGGTGGCCCAGGCGATCTGCCGGTAGTGCCACAGGATGCCTTGCTGCGACGGGCCCAGGTAGTAGGGCGGCGGCACCAGGTAGCCGGCGGGCGCATACTTGTCCAGGCGGCGGATGGCGGCGGCCACGCCGCGCGTGTCGACGCCGCCCGCGCCGAACACCAGCGGCAGGGCGTGCGGATCGCGGCGGATGGCCTCGATCATCTCGATCTTCTCGGGGATGGACAGCAGGTTGCCTTCGCCGGTGGAACCGAACAGCACCAGGCCGGCGACGCCGGCGTTGCGGTAGTAGCGCGCCAGCGCCTGGGCGGCCTCGCAGTCGATGTAGCCGCCGCGCATCGGGGTGATCATCGGCAGCCAGAGGCCGTCGAACGTGGCAGGGACAGAGGTATCCATGGCTTACTGCACCGTGATGGCGGCCGCGGGACGCAGCGGGCCGAATTCGGCCTGGGGCAGGCCACACATCACCGCGTGCATCAGGGCGTCGACCTGATCGCGGCCGCAGTGCAACTGCAGGATGCTGCGGCCATGCGCATGATCCACCGCCAGCAGGTAGACGCCGATCCGCTCGCCCAGTTCGCGGTGCAGGGCCAGCCGGACCTTCAAGGCGTCCAGCGTGTCAATCCTGACAGTCAGGGAAACCATTTCCGACGGCCGCTGCGCGAGGGCCTGGGCGGGGCGGTCAAACGAGGCGTGCGTGCTGCGTTCTTGGCGAGGGATCATGGCGGTGGGCGGGGCGCAGGCGGGCTTGCGCATATCCGGTTGGTTGATGACGATTCCACTATAGAAAGCGGGCCGTAAAACCTGCCGATAAATGCGGGCGCGGCGCGTAAAAAGCGCGTCAACGCCCGGACGCTTCAGAAGGTCTTGGTCAATGACAGCAGGCCGGTGGCGCGGCCCTGGTAGCGGCCGCGGCTGTTGGTGTAGACGGCGCGGTCGGCGTTGGTGTCGATGTAGGCGACCGAGACCGCCAGGCCCTGGCCGAAGTCCTTGGTCAGGCCCAGTTTCCAGTCGGTGTAGGCGCCGTCGGTGACGTTGCGCACCGTCTGGCGGCCGATGTGGGCGTTGAGCGTCAGGCCCCAGAAGCCGGTGTCGAAGTTGCCGCTCAGGTCGAAGTATTGGCTGTATTTGCTGTCGGCGAAGCCGAACAGGTTGGTCATGGCGATCGAGTACTTGAACAGCACCGGGCCGTAGCCCAGGCCGGCGTACAGCTCGGTCGTGTCGGGGCTGGTGTAGCCCGACGGGTAGTCGCCGGGGTAGTAGTACTGCAGCACGCCCAGGTCGAACGGCACATTCGGCGCGAGGCTGCCCTTGTAGCCGCCGTAGAAGTCCATTTCCACCGGCGCCGAGACCTTGCTGTTGCTGTCATTGAGCCAGCTGATGCTGGAGTTCCAGTTGCCCAGGTACAGGCCGCTGGCGTGGGTGAAATCGAAGCCGCCCTGGATCGCGGGCTGGTTGTTGGTCTGCATCAGGCCGCGGTAGCGGTACTGGCTGGCCAGGGTGACGTTGGCGGTCAGCGAATACTCGGGGGCGGGTTCGCCGGCGGCGGGCGCGTCGGCCGCGTGGGCGGGGGCGGCCAGGGCCAGCAGCGCGAGCGCGGCCAGGGTGTTGCGTGACATGGAATTCTCCTGTGTTGGACGGGATCGCAACAATAGGAGAAGCGGCGTAAACGGCGAGACAAGAGTGGCCTGGCGAGCGTAAAAGGCGCATCAATGGCGACGCCCATGGCGCATGGTCTGGCCCGCACCGCCCGGTGCATTCGAGCGCTCGCGCGCGGCGCCGGCCTTCAGCCCGCGAAACGGTAGCCCACGCCGATCTCGGTCAGGAGGTAGACCGGTTGCGCCGGATCGGCCTCGAGCTTCTGCCGCAGGTGGCCCATGTAGATCCGCAGATAGTGGTTGCTTTCCACATGCGACGGGCCCCAGACCTCGCGCAGCAGTTCGCGGTGGGTCATGACCTTGCCGCGATGGGCCAGCAGCGCGGCCAGCAGGCGGTACTCCATGGCGGTCAGGTGCACGTGCTGGCCGCCGCGTTCGACCACGCGCTTGGCGAAGTCCACGCGCACGTCGCCGAAGCTGATCTCGGCGGCGCTGCCGGCGCCACCGCGGGCATGGCGCCGCAGCAGCACGCGCAGCCGCGCCAACAGTTCGCTGACACCGAACGGCTTGGTCAGGTAGTCGTCGGCGCCCGCGTCCAGCGCCGCCACCTTGTCGGCCTCGGCGGTGCGCGCCGACAGCACCAGCACCGGCACTTCGGTCCAGCCGCGCAGTTCGCGGATCAGGGTCATGCCGTCTTCATCCGGCAGGCCCAGATCCAGCACCACGGCGTCGGGCTGGCGCGTGCCGGCCTCGATCAGGCCGCGCTTGACGGTGTCGGCCTCGAACACGGCGCAGCCCTCGCTCTCCAGGGCCTGGCGCACGAAGCGGCGGATATTGGCGTCGTCCTCGATGATGAGGACGGTGGGCTGAAAGTCGAACATGCAATGGACTCAGGCGATTTCGGGTTGGATCGGGGGCGGCGTGCCCAGCGGCAGCGTGAAGACGAACTGCGCGCCGTTGGACTGGCCCGGTGCGTGCTCGACCCAGATGCGGCCATGGTGGGCGCTGACGATGGCCTCGCAAACAGCCAGGCCGAGGCCGACGCCGGGCGTGGCGGACTCGCGTTCGCCCCGGGTGAATTTCTCGAAAATGCGGCGTTCGGCGCCGGGCGCGACGCCGGGGCCGTTGTCGCAGACGGCGACGCGCAGCTCGCCGTCCTGCGCCACGGCATGCAAGCGGATGGCGCTGCCGGCGGGGGTGTATTTGGCGGCGTTCTCCAGCAGATTGCACAGCACCCGCTCGATCAGCACGCCGTCGCATTCGACCAGCGGCAGGCCGGACAGGCTATCTACGGAAACGCGATGCGCCGCCAGCGGCTCGCGCATGGCGGCCAGCGACGCCCCGACCAGTTCCTCGATCGATTGCCATTCCAGCCGCAGCGGCGTGTCGCGGCTTTGCAGCCGCGCCATGTCCAGCAGGTTGGCGACCAGCGCGTGCATGCGCTGCGCCTGATCGCGCATGGCGCGGATGGTGTCCTGGACGTCGCCTGGCAGCGCGTCCTGGCGGCGCATCAGCGTGTCGGTCATGCCGACCAGGCTGGTGAGCGGCGTGCGCAGGTCGTGCGAGACCGCCGCTAGCAGCGAGTTGCGCAGCTTCTCGGATTCCATGCTGACCAGCGCCTGCTGCGCCACTTCGACGTAATGCAGGCGTTCCAGGGCGATGGCGATGAGCGTGGCGTAGGCCTCGATCTGGCGGCGCGAGTCGGGCTGCGAGAACAGGCTGCGGCGCGGCGCGGCAAGCGCCAGCACGCCGCGGGTGCGCATCGGCGCTTTCAGCGGCAGGTACAGCAACTCGCTGTTGGATAGCGTGGCCGTGCCGGCGCCTGCCGGCTGGCCGTGGTCGTAGACCCACTGGGCCAGCGCCGATTCCAGCGGCGGCATGTCATCGGCGGCGGGCGAGGCCAGTTTGAGGCGGTCGTCCAGGCCCAGGATGTAGAGCGCGCAGCGCGAGCCAAAGGTGGCGTGCACGAAGGCGCCGGCGGACGCGACGATCTGCTCGGGCAGCAGCGCCGATGACAGCTCGCGCGCGAACTCATAGAGGCTGCGGGCGTCGGCCTCGCGCTTGACCGAGGCCTGCGCCTGCAGCCGCAGGCCGGCGGTGAGCTGGCCGATCAGCAGGCCCACGGCCAGCAGCACGCCGAAGGTCAGCAGGTATTGCACGTCTGACACGGCGAATGAGGCCAGCGGCTGCACGAAGAAGAAGTCGAACAACCCTACGCTGACGATGGAAGCCAGCGCGGCCGGGCCGCGGCCATGGCGCAGCGCTACCGCCACTACGGCCAGTAGGAACAGCATGACGATGTTGGTCTGGTGCAGCGCCGGGAATGCCAGTGCCGACAGCGCGGTGGCCACCGCGCAGTAGCACAGCGCCCAGGCGTAGCCGGCGAATGCCAATGGGCCACGCTCGTCGCTCGCCTGGCGGCCGCGGCGGCCCAGGGTCAGCGGGTCGCGGCCAGGCACGCTGGCGGCGGGCAAGGGCGGGGCGCCGAGCCGGATGATGTCGATCTCGGGGCAGCCGGCGGCCAGCATGTCGGCGAAGCTGTGGCGGCGCCACAGCCAGCCGGGGCTGATGGCCGCCGTGAGCAGCGCCGAGAGCGACAGGCGCAGGCGCTGCAGGCCGCTGGCGCGGGTGCGGCCGACGATGGCCTTGGTGATGTTGTGGCGGCGCACGTAGCGCACCACCGCATCGACCATGTCGCCGCCGGCCAGGGTTTCGCAGCGCGCGCCGAGCGAATCGGCCAGCGCCAGGCTGCGTTGCAGCCGTTCCTGTTCGGCCTGCGGCGGCGGCGCGACGCGCGGCACGTCGATGGTGACGACGTGCAGGTCGCATTCCAGTTGCTGGCTCAGGCGATGGGCACTGCGGATCACGTATTCGGCGTCGGCATCGGGGCCGATGCAGGCCACCACCGCTTCGCGCGTGCGCCAGACCGGCTCGATGGCGCGGTCGCGGCGGTAGGCCTGCACGTCGTCATCGACGTGGTCGGCGGTGCGGCGCAGCGCCAGCTCGCGCAGCGCGATCAGGTTGCCCTTGCGGAAGAAGTTGCGGGTGGCGTGGCGCGCCTGCTCGGGCAGGTAGACCTTGCCTTCCTTCAGGCGGCGCAGCAGTTCATCGGCCGACAGGTCGACCAGGATGACTTCGTCGGCGGCGTCGAAGACTTCGTCGGGCACGGTTTCCCAGACCCGCACGCCGGTGATGCTGCCGACGGCCTCGTTGAGGCTGTCCAGGTGCTGCACGTTGAGCGTGGTCCAGACGTCGATGCCGGCCGCCAGCAGTTCCTGGATGTCCTGCCAGCGCTTGGCGTGGCGCGAGCCGGGCGCGTTGGAATGGGCCAGCTCGTCGACCAGCACCAGGTCGGGGTGGGCCGCCAGCGCGCCGTCCAGGTCGAATTCCTTGAGCGTGTGGCCGCGGTAGGCGACGTCCTTGAGGGGCAGGGTCGCCAGGCCGTCGAGCAGGGCGGCGGTCTCGCGCCGGCCGTGCGTTTCGACGATGCCGGCCAGCACACGGGCGCCCTGCGCCGCCTGGGCGCGCGCGGCCACCAGCATGGCGTAGGTCTTGCCGACCCCAGCCGACGATCCGAAATAGACCCGCAACTTGCCGCGCACCGCCTGGCGCGCGGCCTCGTCGAGGTCTTTCAAGAGCGCGTCCGGATCGGGACGCTCGCCAGCATTGTCAGCCATGAACGCGCAAGTGAAGGAGGGAAACGGCTGGCAATACTATACGCTGGCCTATACGCTGGCGCGTCATTTCACCGGCGCCAGCTGATCCAGCGCCAGGTTGAGCTTGAGGACGTTCACGACCGGGTCGCCCAGCACGCCCAGCCATGGCTTGCTGGTGTTCGCCGCGATCAGGGCATCGACTTTTTCGCGCGGCAGATGGCGGGCGCGGGCCACGCGCGCGGCTTGGTAGGCGGCCGCGGCCGGGCTGATGTGCGGATCCAGGCCGCTGCCCGAGGCGGTGACCAGGTCCACCGGCACCGGCGTGGGGTTGTCGGGATCGGCCGCCTTGAGCGCCGCGATGCGGGCCTGGACGGCCTCGGCCAGGGCCGGGTTGCGCGGCCCCAGGTTCGAGCCGCCGGAGTTGGCGCCGTTGTACGGCATCGGCGCGGTGGCCGACGGCCGGCCCCAGAAATACTGCGGCGCGCTGAATGACTGGCCGATCCATTCCGAACCGATCACCTTGTCGCCCTGGCGGATCAGCGAACCCGACGCTTCGTGCGGGAACACGGCGGCGGCGATGCCGGTGGTCAGGAAGGGGTAGGCCAGGCCGGTCACCAGCGACAGGGCGGCGAAGACGACCAGCGCGGGGCGCAGGATGCCGCCTTGGCGCGGCAGGGGAAGTGCTTGTTTCATGATGGATTCCTTTGCAGTGGCGGGCGCGGGTCAGACCCAGCCCAGGGCGGCCAGCACCATGTCGACCAGCTTGATGCCGGCGAACGGCACCAGCAGGCCGCCCAGGCCGTAGATCAGCAGATTGCGGCGCAGCAGGACCGAGGCGCCGAGCGGGCGGTAGCGCACGCCCTTGAGCGCCAGCGGGATCAGCACGATGATGATGAGCGCGTTGAAGATCACGGCCGACAGGATGGCCGAGGCCGGCGTGGCTAGGCCCATGATGTTCAGCAGGTTCAACTGCGGGTACACCGTGGCGAAGGCGGCCGGGATGATGGCGAAGTACTTGGCCACATCGTTGGCGATGCTGAAGGTGGTGAGCGCGCCGCGCGTCATCAGCATCTGCTTGCCGATCTCGACAATCTCGATGAGCTTGGTCGGGTTGGAGTCCAGGTCCACCATGTTGCCGGCTTCCTTGGCGGCCTGGGTGCCCGAGTTCATCGCCACCGCGACGTCGGCCTGGGCCAGCGCCGGCGCGTCGTTGGTGCCGTCGCCGGTCATCGCCACCAGGCGGCCTTCGCCCTGGTAGGCGCGGATCAGCTTGAGCTTGGCTTCCGGCGTGGCTTCGGCCAGGAAGTCGTCGACCCCGGCTTCGGCGGCGATGGAGGCGGCGGTGAGCTTGTTGTCGCCGGTGATCATCACCGTCTTGATGCCCATGCGGCGCAGTTCGGCAAAGCGCGACTGGATATCGGGCTTGACGATGTCCTTGAGCTCGACCACGCCCAGCGCGCGGTTGCCGTCGCTGACCATCAGCGGCGTGCTGCCGCGGCGCGCCACGTCCTCGGCCAGGCGCAGCACCTGCTCGGGCACCACGGCATCCTGTTGCGCCAGCCAGGCGCGCACGGCGTCGACCGCGCCCTTGCGGATCGCGCGGTCCTTCAGGTTGACGCCGCTCATGCGGGTCTGCGCGGTGAACGGCACGTACTCGGCGTCGGCGGCGCGCACGGCGGGCGCGTGGATGGTCTTGTCGGCCAGCGCCACGATGCTGCGGCCCTCGGGCGTTTCATCGGCCAGCGAGGCCAGGCGCGCGGCGTCCGCCAGTTCGCGCGGCGATACCCCGGGCGCGGGCAGGAAGGTGGAAGCCTGGCGGTTGCCGAACGTGATGGTGCCGGTCTTGTCCAGCAGCAGCACGTCGACGTCGCCGGCGGCTTCCACCGCGCGGCCCGAGGTGGCGATGACGTTGGCGCCCATCATTCGGCTCATGCCCGCCACGCCGATGGCCGACAGCAGGCCGCCGATGGTGGTGGGGATCAGGCACACCAGCAGCGCCACCAGCACCGTGACGGTGACGGCGCTGCCGCCGCCGGCGGCGGTGACCGAATAGATCGAGAACGGCATCAGCGTCGCGACCACCAGCAGGAACACCACCGTCAGGCCCACCAGCAGGATGGTCAGGGCCAGCTCGTTGGGCGTCTTCTGGCGCTTGGCGCCCTCGACCATGGCGATCATGCGGTCCAGGAAGCTCTCGCCCGGATCGGCGGCGATGCGCACGAAGATCCAATCGGACAGGACCCGCGTGCCGCCGGTGACGGAGGAGAAGTCGCCGCCGGACTCGCGGATGACGGGGGCCGATTCGCCGGTGATGGCGCTTTCGTCCACCGACGCGACGCCGGCGATGACCTGGCCGTCGCCCGGGATGGTTTCGCCCGCTTCCACCAGCACCACGTCATCGCGGCGCAGCAGGCCCGATGCCTGCTTGACGGCCCGCGCGCGCCATTGCGCAGGCTCGGCCTGGGCGGCGTCCTCGTCGCGGAAACCCTTGAGCAGGCGCGCGTCGATGGTGGTGCGCAGGCCGCGCAGCGTGGCGGCTTGCTGCTTGCCGCGCCCCTCGGCCAGCGCTTCGGCGAAGTTGGCGAACAACACGGTGAACCAGAGCCACACGGAGATCGCGAGGATGAAGCCCGCGGGCGCCTCGGCCTGGCCGCGCAGCGCCATGACCCACAGGATGGTGGTCAGGATGCTGCCCACGTAGACCACGAACATCACGGGGTTCTTGAGCTGCGCGGCGGGCGAGAGCTTGCGCAGGCTGTCCACCAGCGCGGGGCCGACCAGCGCGCCCGACCACATGCCGAACGTGCGTTCGAGCGGCGCGGCCGAGGGCGCGCGGGCGGCGCCGCCGCCGGCGCCTTGGGTTGGCATATCAATCTTGGCCATTTTCTTTCCTAGCCTGTTGCATTCAGGGTTGCAGGTGTTCCGCGACCGGGCCCAGGGCCAGCGCGGGCACATAAGTCAGGGCGCCCACCAGCAGCACCGCGCCGATCAGCAGCACCACGAAGAGGGGGCCGGTAGTGGGCATGCTGCCGGGCCCGGCGGGCAGGCGGCGCTTGGCCGCCAGCGAGCCGGCCATCGCCAGCACGGCGACGATGACGGCGAAGCGCCCGAACCACATGGCAATTCCCAGCAGCACGTTGTAGAAGGGCGTGTTGGCCGATAGGCCGGCAAAGGCGCTGCCGTTGTTGTTGGCGGCCGAGGACAGTCCGTAAAGGATCTCGGAGAAACCGTGGATGCCCGGGTTCAGCACGCCGGCCTGGCCGGCCGCCACCGACACGGCCAGGGCGGTGCCGCCCAAGACCAGCAGCGGCGTCGCCAGGATCACGATCGAGACCATCTTCATGTCGTAGGCCTCGATCTTCTTGCCCAGGTATTCGGGCGTGCGGCCGATCATCAGCCCGGCGATGAAGACGCCGAGGATGGCGAACGCCAGCATGCCGTAGAGCCCGGAGCCGACACCGCCGTAGACCACTTCGCCCAACTGCATCAGCAGCATCGGCGTCAGCCCGCCCATCGCGTTCAGCGAGTCGTGCATGCCGTTGACCGCGCCGCACGAGGCCGCCGTGGTGACGGTGGCGAACAGCGAAGTGGCGGCGATGCCGAAGCGGGTCTCCTTGCCTTCCATATTGCCGCCGGGCGCGAGCGCGCTCTGGGTGCTGTCGACGCCGGCCTGGGCCGTCATGGGGTTGGGCTGCTGTTCGAAATAGGCGGCGCTCAACGCGAACACGGCGAACAGCAGCGTCATGGCCGCCAGGATCGCGATGCCTTGCCGCCGGCTGCCCACCATCTCGCCGAAGCTGAAGCACAGCGAAGCCGGGATCACCAGGATCGCCAGCATTTCCAGGAAGTTCGACAGCGCGGTCGGGTTCTCGTACGGATGGGCCGAGTTGGCGTTGAAGAAGCCGCCGCCATTGGTGCCCAGCATCTTGATTGCTTCCTGCGAAGCGACCGGGCCCATGGCCAGCGTCTGGGTCTGCGTGACGGCCGGGTCGGTGACCGGCTGGCCCTTGGCGTCCAGCACCGGCTGTCCCTGTGCGTCGACGCGCGGCTGGTCATAGTGCAGCGCCTCGACCGTCTGCACCTCCTGGTAGGGGTCGAGGTTCTGGATCACACCCTGGCTGACCAGTGCCAGCGCCAGCGCCAGCGACAACGGCAGCAGTACATAGAGCGTGCAGCGCACCATGTCGGCCCAGAAGTTGCCCAGCGTGGCCGAGCAGTGGCGCGCCAGCCCGCGGATCAGCGCGAACAGCACCGCGATGCCGGTGGCGGCCGAGACGAAGTTCTGCACCGTCAGCGCCAGCATCTGCGTCAGGTAGCTCATGGTCGATTCGCCACCGTAGCCCTGCCAGTTGGTATTGGCCACGAAGCTGATGGCGGTGTTGAGCGACGAGTCGGGCGAGACCGCGCCCATGCCGGCCGGGTTCAGCGGCAGCAGGCCCTGCAGGCGTTGCAGCGCGTAGACCGCCACGATGCCCAGGATGTTGAAGGCGAGCACGGCCAGCGCATAGCGCTTCCAGCCCATTTCGGCTTGCGGGTCGATGCCCGCCAGCCGGTAGATGCCACGTTCGAGCGGGCGGCCCCAGGCGGTCAGCCGGGATTGCCCGTTTTCCATGGCGATGCGGATGTAGCGCCCAAGAAAGGGCGCGATCGCGAGCAGGACCACCAGGTACACGACCAGCAGTCCGATGAATTCGGCAGTCATCAGAACTTCTCCGGTTTGAACAGGGCGACCAGCAGGTACACGAACAGCAGCGCGGCCGTGAGGCCGCTCAACCAGTAGAGCCAGCTCATGGTTGCTCTCCCGAGGACAAGACTTCGCAGAATCGGAGCAGGGCGTAGGTCAGCCCGGCCATGACGGCGAAGATCGCGATATAGATGGCATCCACGTTTTTCCTCCCGGGAGCGGCGCTCCCTTCGAACGACGAGCCGGCGCGGCAAAGGGGATGCGAACCGCGCGGGCGTAGTGACCAATCAGGACACCGGCAGGTTACGGAGCGAGGGGTAAAAACGGGGTATAGCTTTGGCGGGGGGGTGTAAACGGAACGTAAAGATGCGCTGCCATCATCCGGATACCGGATGCGCCGCCATGGCGCGGCGCGGGTGCCCGGATCCGGGCGGCGGCCGGCCGGGGTGTTGAGGTTGGCTCAAAAGCGGGCTGGCGACGGCCTGTGGAAATGGGGTTTAGGGCGGCAAAAATCCCAATATTTAGAACAAGGACGTCAAAATGCACTATTGTGGTGCGTGGAATATGTAAATGAATGCGCCGAATTAGGGCATTCCCCTAGTGTGGCATTCCCGCATCTGGTGCAGAATCTCTTCCCATGCAGGTGAGGAGACAAAGCCCTGCATGGGCAATTACCGGCGGCACCGGTACATAAAAAAGTAGCAGTACTCAAGAAAAGCAAAACGCACAACGGCTGGCACCAGGTAGTGCCGGCCGTTGTCGCATAAAAAGCCCGTTTTTTCCAGCCAGGGTTTTCTAGCGCCGCGTTTCGCGATATTCCTCAGGTTTCGCTTACGCCAGCTATGCCGGAATCCCGCGTTTCCCCCGAGCCCGCTCCGTCCCGCTATTGGCGCCGCAATGTGCGGCTGATCGCCCTGCTGGCGGTCGTGTGGGCGGCGTTGACATTTGTCCCATCCTATTTCGCCCGCGGCCTGTCGTTCGATTTCATCGGCTGGCCGTTTTCGTTCTGGATGGCGGCTTATGGCGCGCCGTTGGCGTACCTCATCATCATCTGTATCTACGCCCGGGTCATGAACCGCGCCGACCAACGCGGGGAAGAGGCCAAGGAGAGCCGCTGATGCCGTTCGGCGGAGATACCCCGCAGGAATTCCGGATCCGGCTGCGCCGCATCTATGTGCTGTACACGGCGGGCTTCGCGCTGATGATTCTGCTGATGGCGCTGGCCGAGATCCTGGGCTTGCCGCGCAACTGGATCGGCTACGTCTTCCTGCTGGTGACCGTGAGCCTGTACGCGGGCATCGGCATCGTCTGCCGCACGTCGGATCAGGTTGAATACTACGTCGCCGGGCGGCGGGTGCCGGCCATCTACAACGGCATGGCGACCGCGGCCGATTGGATGTCGGTGGCCTCGTTCATCGGAGTCGCCGGCACGCTGTACCTGACGGGCTACGGCGGACTGGCCTACATCATGGGCTGGACCGGCGGCTATGTACTGGTCGCGATGCTGCTGGCGCCGTACCTGCGCCGCTTCGGCCAATACACCATTCCCGATTTCATGGGCGCGCGCTATGGCGGCAACCTGCCGCGGCTGGCGGGCGTGGCCTGCGCCATCCTGTGTTCCTTCACCTACCTGGTGGCGCAGATCTATGGCGTGGGCATCATCACCACGCGCATGACCGGGATTTCGTTCGAGCTGGGCATCTTCGTGGCGTTGGGCGGCATGCTGGTGTGTTCGTTCCTGGGCGGCATGCGCGCCGTCACCTGGACCCAGGTGGGGCAGTACATCATCCTGGTCATCGCCTACCTGGTGCCGGTGGTATGGCTGTCGGTCAAGCACACCGACATGCCGGTGCCGCAGTTGTCGGCCGGCGTGGTGCTGCAGGAGGTGACGGAAAAAGAGGTCTATCTGAAGAACGATCCCGCCGAGATCGAGGTGCGCCGCCTGTGGCAGGAACGGGCCGACGAGATGGCGCAGCGGGTGCGCGACCTGCCACAGTCCTGGGCGCTGGAAAAGGACAAACTGCGCAGCCGCCTGGCGCAGCTGAACGCCAGCGACGCGCCCATGGTCGAGATCCGCTCGGTCGAACGCGAGCTGGCGGCGTTTCCGCCGACGGTGGAGGAAGCCCGCATCGCCTGGTCGCAGGCCAAGGCCACCTTCGAAGCCCGCGCCGCGCCCTTGACGCCGCACGCCGAACCGTTCCCGTCGAACGATCCGCAAGAGCGTCGCAATATGCGCATCAACTTCCTGGCGCTGGTGCTGTGCCTGATGCTGGGCACGGCGGGCATGCCGCATATCCTGATGCGCTCATACACCACCTCGTCGGTGGTCGAGGCGCGCCGTTCGGTTTGCTGGTCGCTGCTGTTCATCCTGTTGCTGTATTTCATGGCGCCGGCGCTGGCGCTGCTGGTGAAGTACGAGGTCTATACGCAGGTGGTGGGATCGAACTTCCTGAGTCTGCCGAACTGGGTGCACGCCTGGAGCGCGGTGGACAGCAACCTGCTGGATGTCACCGACATCAACCGCGACGGCGTGGTGCAGCTCAGCGAGATCAGCATCGGCGCCGACGTGGTCGTGCTGGCGATGCCCGAGATCGGCGGGCTGCCCTACGTGATTTCCGGACTGGTGGCGGCGGGCGGCCTGGCGGCGGCGCTGTCCACCGCCGACGGCCTGCTGCTGACCTTGTCGAATTCGCTCTCGCACGACATGTGGTACCGCATGGTGTCGCCGCGCATGTCGGCGGCGCGGCGGGTGATGGTGTCCAAGATCCTGCTGCTGGTGGTGGCGTTCGGCGCGGCCTGGGTGGCGGCGCGCAAGCCGGCCGACATCCTGTTCATGGTGTCGGCGGCGTTCTCGTTCGCGGCCTCGTCGTTCTTTCCGGCGCTGGTGATGGGCGTGTTCTGGCGCCGCGCCAACAAATGGGGCGCTACGCTGGGCATGGCGGCGGGGTTGCTGGCGACCTTCGCCTACATGACGCACACCCATCCGTGGCTGCGGGAATGGGTGCTGGGAATCTCGCGGACCGAGCCGGTGGATCTGTGGTGGGGCATCCAGCCGATCGCGGCCGGCGTGTTCGGCGCACCGGTGGCGTTCCTGACGATCATCGTGGTGTCGTTGCTGACGCCGCCGCCGGACCGGGCTACGCTGGCGCTGGTGGACTATCTGCGCCAGCCGGGGGCGTCGAAGCCGCCGGCGGAAAACGGCGCCGCCTGATGGAATTGGAGTTTGCCGCCGCCCGGGCGGCAGCCCCGGGCCGGGCGATCGCCGGATCTAGTGCGACACGGACTTCGAGAAGACGTTCATCACCACCACGCCGGCGATGATCAGGCCGATGCCGATCAGCGCGGGGGTGTCCAGGTGCTGCTTGAAGACCAGCGCGCCGATGAGAGAGATCAGCACAATGCCCACGCCCGACCAGATGGCGTAGGCGATGCCGACCGGCACCTCGCGCAGTGTCAGCGACAGGAAGTAGAACGAGATCATGTAGCCGAACACCGTCACGACGGACGGCAGCAGCCGCGTGAAGCCGTCGGCGCTTTTCAGCGCGCTGGTGGCGAAGATCTCGGCGACGATGGCGATGCCCAGATAGAGCCACTTCATTTGCGCGATCCTTCCGATTGCCGCAGCAGCACCAGCAGGGCGCCGGCGCCGCCTTCGCGCTCGGGCGCCTCGGAAAACGCCAGCACTTCGTTCTTCTGCACCAGCCAGGTGCGCGCCTTGTCCTTGAGCACCGGCTCCAGCCCTTGCGAGCCATAGCCCTTGCCGTGCACGATGCGCACGCAGCGGATGCCGTGCTCCTGGCATTCGTCCAGGAACGACAGCATGGCGTGGCGCGCCTGTTCCACGCGCAGGCCGTGCAGGTCGAGTTCGGCGCCGGCGCGCCACTGGCCGCGGCGCAGGTTGCGCGCGGTGTCGGGCGCGGCATCGCCGCGCACGAACGCGGTGCCGCCTTCGGACAGCAGGTGCGTGATTTCGCCGCCGTCCGAGACGCCGACATCCGCGCGGGGGGACGTCTCGCCCAGCGCGTTGGCGCGGCGCAGCGCCGGGGCCGGCTGTGGCGCCGGCTTGTGCTCGGCGCGCGCGACCTGCTTGATCGGCTTGACCGATTGCATGCTGCGGCGGAACGCGGCCATGTCGTCGGCCGGATCGGTGTCGGCGCCCGGGGCCGGGGCGGTCTTCTTCAGCGCCGCCACCCGCTGGGCGAGGGCGGCGCGTTCCTGCTCGGCCTGCAGGTCTTTCTTGAGGCGTTTCAGGTCGGCCGCGCCGACCTTACTGCCCCGCATTCTCCAGCCACCGTTGTGCGTCCAGGGCGGCCATGCAGCCCGTGCCGGCGCTGGTGATGGCCTGGCGGTAGACGTGGTCCTGCACGTCGCCTGCGGCGAACACGCCGGGCACCGAGGTCATGGTGGCCATGCCGGACAGGCCGCTCTTGGTGACGATGTAGCCATCCTTCATTTCGAGCTGGCCCTGGAAGATCTCGGTGTTGGGCTGGTGGCCGATGGCGATGAAGGCGCCGGTGACCTTCAGGTCTTCGGTGGCGCCGGTGTCGACGTGGCGCACGCGCACGCCGGTGACGCCGCTGTCGTCGCCCAGCACTTCTTCCAGCGTGTGGAACAGCTTCAGTTCCATGTTGCCGTTCTCGACCTTGCTCATCAGCTTGTCGATCAGGATCGGCTCGGCGCGGAACTTGTCGCGGCGGTGGATCAGGGTGACCTTGCGGCAGATGTTGGACAGGTACAGGGCTTCCTCGACGGCGGTGTTGCCGCCGCCGACCACGACCACGTCCTGGTTGCGGTAGAAGAAGCCGTCGCAGGTGGCGCAGCCGGACACGCCGCGGCCCATGAAGGCCTCTTCGGACGGCAGGCCCAGGTACTTGGCCGAGGCGCCGGTGGCGATGATCAGGGCGTCGCAGGTGTAGACCTTGCCGGTGTCGCCGGTCAGGGTGAACGGGCGCTTGGACAGGTCGACCTTGGCGATGTGGTCGAACAGCATTTCGGTGTTGAAGCGCTCGGCGTGCTTCTGGAAGCGCTGCATCAGATCCGGGCCCTGCACGCCATCGGCGTCGGCCGGCCAGTTGTCGACGTCCGTGGTGGTCATCAGCTGGCCGCCTTGGGCCAGACCTGTAACAAGGACGGGGCTCAGATTGGCGCGTGCCGCATAGACGGCCGCCGTGTAACCGGCGGGGCCGGATCCGAGTATCAAAACTTTAGCGTGCGTAGGCGTGGACATGGGCGGGTATCTTTAGGTTAACGCCCAATTATAATGAGCCGCATGCCGCGTATCTCGACTGCTTCTCCGCGCGCCTCGCGCAACACCCGCAATGGGCCTTCACCGCTGCAGACGCGTATCTCCGCGTTGCTGCGCGAAGCCCGCTGGATCCTCTTCGCCGCCCTGGCGGCCTGGCTCACCCTGGTGCTGGCCACCTGGAGCGCCGCCGACCCGGGCTGGTCGCATTCCGTCCCCGCCGGCACCATCCACAACAAGGGCGGGACCCTGGGGGCCTATCTCGCGGACATCCTGCTGTACCTGTTCGGCTTCTCGGCCTGGTGGTGGGTGGTTCTGCTGCTGCACCGGGTGCGGGCGGGTTACCGCCGCCTCGCCAGCCACCTTCGTGTTACGAATGGTAAGCAACCGGAGGTGTTGCCGCGCGTCCATTGGGAAGAAGGCATCGGCTTCTTCCTGCTGCTGGTCGGCTCGCTGGGCATGGAAGCCCTGCGCCTGGCCAGCCGCGGCACCCACCTGCCGGGCGCCTCGGAAAGCGCCAGCGGCGCCGGCGGCGTCATCGGCCACACCCTGGCCGACCTGATGGGCCGCAGCATCGGTTTCACCGGCAGCACGCTGGCCTTCCTGGTGATGCTGGCGATCGGCCTGAGCCTGTTCTTCTCGTTCTCGTGGCTGGCCGTGGCCGAACGCGTCGGCGCCTGGATCGAAGGCCTGGTGCGCCGTGTGCGTAACTCCTACGCCGCGCGCGAAGACCGCAAGGTCGGCGAAGTGGCCAAGGCCGTGCGCACCGAACAGGTGGTGGCCAAGCAGGAAAAGCTGGTGCACGAACAGCCGGTGCGCATCGAGCCGGCGATCACCGTGGTGCCCAAGTCCGAACGCGTCGAAAAGGAAAAGCAGCAGTCGCTGTTTTTCGCGCCGCCGCCGGGCGGCGAGGGCGATCTGCCGGCCATCAGCCTGCTGGATCCGCCGCTGGCCAACCAGGAAACCGTGTCGGCCGAGACCATCGAATTCACCTCGCGCCTGATCGAAAAGAAGCTGGCCGACTTCGGCGTGTCCGTCACCGTGGTGGCGGCGCAGGCCGGCCCGGTCATCACGCGTTACGAAATCGAGCCGGCCACCGGCGTCAAGGGCAGCCAGATCGTCAACCTGGCCAAGGACCTGGCGCGGGCGCTCAGCCTGGTCAGCATCCGGGTGGTGGAAACCATTCCGGGCAAGAACCTGATGGGCCTGGAACTGCCCAACCCGCGGCGCCAGGTGGTGAAGCTGTCCGAGATCCTGGGGTCACAGACCTACCACGCCAGCCATTCGGTGGCGACCATGGCGCTGGGCAAGGACATCGCCGGCAACCCGGTGGTGGCCGACCTGGCCAAGATGCCGCACCTGTTGGTGGCGGGCACCACCGGTTCGGGCAAGTCGGTCGGGATCAACGCCATGATCCTGTCGCTGCTGTACAAGGCCGACGCCTCGCACACCCGCCTGATCCTGATCGACCCGAAGATGCTCGAAATGAGCGTCTACGAAGGCATCCCGCACCTGCTGGCGCCGGTGGTCACGGACATGCGCCATGCCGCCAACGCGCTGAACTGGTGCGTGGGCGAGATGGAAAAGCGCTACCGCCTGATGAGCAAGATGGGCGTGCGCAACCTGGCCGGCTACAACACCAAGATCCGCGACGCCATCAAGCGCGAGGAGCCGATTCCGAATCCGTTCTCGCTGACGCCGGACCAGCCCGAGCCGCTGTCGCCGCTGCCCACCATCGTGGTGGTCATCGACGAGCTGGCCGACCTGATGATGGTGGTGGGCAAGAAGATCGAAGAGCTGATCGCCCGCCTGGCGCAGAAGGCGCGCGCGGCCGGCATCCACCTGATCCTGGCGACGCAGCGTCCCAGCGTCGATGTCATCACGGGCCTGATCAAGGCCAACATCCCGACCCGCATCGCGTTTCAGGTGTCGTCCAAGATCGACTCGCGCACCATTCTCGACCAGATGGGCGCGGAGACCCTGCTGGGCCAGGGCGACATGCTCTACATGCCGCCGGGCACGGGCCTGCCGGTGCGCGTGCACGGCGCGTTTGTCAGCGACGATGAAGTGCATCGCGTGGTCGAAAGCCTGAAGGCGCAGGGCGAGCCTAACTATATCGAAGGCTTGCTCGAAGGCGGCCTGGACGGCGACGGCGGCGAAGGCGCCAGCAGCGTCACCGGCATCGGCGGCGACGCCGAGTCCGATCCGATGTACGACCAGGCTTGCGAGGTGGTGCTCAAGCATCGCCGCGCCTCGATCTCGCTGGTGCAGCGTCATCTGCGGATTGGTTACAACCGTGCGGCGCGGTTACTGGAACAGATGGAGCAATCGGGTATCGTGTCGGCGATGCAGTCCAATGGCAACCGGGAGATCCTGGTGCCCGCCGCCGCCCGAGAGGAAGCATGATGAAGACGTTTCGCGGCCTGGCCGCCGCCCTGGCATTTTGCATGGCGCCTGCGCTGGCGCCGGCTTCGGCCCTGGCCGCCACGGCGCAGGAGCAGTTGCGCGCGTTCGTGAATACGGTAACCGCGGCGACGGGGACGTTTTCGCAGTACACCGTCAGCACGCAGGGGCGCACGCAGCCGGCGCAGACGGGGGTGTTTTCGTTCCAGCGGCCGGGCAAGTTCAAGTGGGCGGTGCAGAAACCCTATGAACAGCTGGTGATTTCCGATGGGCGGCAGGTGTTTCAGTTCGATCCGGACCTGGCGCAGGTGACCGAGCGCAAGGTGGACGCGGCCATCGGCACGTCGCCGGCGGCGATCCTGTTCGGGTCGGGGTCGCTGGAGCAGTCGTTCGATGTGTCGGCGCTGCCGTCCAAGGATGGCATCGACTGGTTGCGGGCGAAGCCGCGGACGGCGGATGCGGGGTTCTCTCGGGTGGATATCGGGATGAAGGACAATCTGCCGGTGCGGGTGGAGCTGCTGGATTCGTTCGGGCAGACGACGCGGGTGGATCTTTCGGGGATCGTGCCCAATCCCAAGCTTGGGGATGGGGAGTTTCGGTTTGTGGCGCCCAAGGGCGTGGATGTCGTCAAGATGTAGGGAGTCCAGCGGAGTCAGCGCTGACTTGCCGTTGGGTTCTTGAGCATTTCTTTCTTGGTTGGTGCGGTGCTTGCTTCGTAGGCCGCCCGTCACGGGGCGCGCAGGCGGGGAGCGCGCCAACGATTGCGGTCCGGAGCGTTCGCTCCGGACTTCCCCTTCCTCATCCTCGTCCTCGCCTTCGGCGACTCCTTCGGATTCCGTCGGGCGCATCGACGGCGCGCTCCCCGCCTGCGCGCCCCGCGCCGGGCTACCGGTTTCGAGAAATGACGCGCTGCTGGACCTCGGGGGCATGGGAGAGGTTTGCGTTGCCCGCAAAATACGGCCGCGCGGGCGGCCGTATTTTGCATACGTGGTGTCTTGCGTCGTGATGTTGATCGCTGCGCGCTTGTGGCGAGGTGTGGGCGGTGTACTTAAAGCGCGCAGCGGATGGCTTGGGCCAGGAGGGGCGCCCGGCCGCCCGGCCGTCCGAAGGCCGGGCAGCCCCCTCGGGGGGCAGCTAGCTCACGCAGTGGGCGCGGCGTGGGGGCGCTTGTACGCCACACAGTCGATTTCCACCTTCGCATCCACCATCAGCGGCGACTGCACGCAGGCGCGGGCGGGGGGATTTTCGCCGAAGTATTCCTTGAAGACCTTGTTGAACGAGGGGAAGTCGCGCGCGTCGTCGAGCCAGACGCCGCAGCGCACGACGTGTTCGGGGCCGTAGCCGGCTTCCTTGAGGATGGCGAGGACTTGCTGGATGGCTTTGTGGGACTGGGCCACGGTGCCGGCTTCGATGACTTCGCCGTTTTCCATGGGGACCTGGCCCGAGACGTAGAGCCAGCCGTCGGCGGCGACGGCGCGGGCGAAGGGCATGTGCGAGCCGCCTTGGCCGGTGCCGCCGGCGACGCCGTAGCGGGTGATGCCGTTGTTGTCGGGGGTGGGGGGGGTGCTGCTCATGTCAGGGCTCCTTGGGGGCAGGGGTGGAGGCGGCGAAGCTGGCGCGCAGGTCGCCGTTGCGGGGCAGCCAGCGGCCGGCGCGGTCGCCGGTGGGCTGGCCGTGGCGGTAGGACAGGACGCCGTTGACCCAGACGGCCTCGATGCCGGCGGCGGTCTGGACGGGGGCGGCGAAGGTGGCGCGGTCGATGATGGTGGCGGGGTCGAACAGCACCAGGTCGGCGTGAAAGCCTGCGCGCACCAGGCCGCGTTCGGCCAGGCCGAAGCGGGCGGCGGACAGGCCGGTCATCTTGTGGACGGCTTCGGCCAGCGGGAACAGGCCGATGTCGCGGCTGTAGTGGCCCAGCACGCGCGGGAACGCGCCCCACAGGCGCGGGTGCGGCATGGGGTCGTTGGGCAGGCCGTCGGAGCCAACCATGGTGAGCCGGTTCGACAGCACGCGGCGCACGTCGTCTTCGTGCATGTTGTGATAGACCGCGCCGGCCGGCTGCAGGCGCCTGGCGGCTTCGAGCAGGGTCACGCCCCAGTCGGCGGCGATGGCGGCGAGCTTGCGGCGGGCCTGTTCGGGGTGCGGCACCGACCAGGTGATGTCAATGTCGAATTCGTCGGTGACCTGCTTGAGGTCGAGCGTGGACGAGCTGGCCGAGTACGGGTAGCAGTCGCAGCCCACGTGCTGCATGCGGCCGGCGTTTTCCAGCTTGAACAGCACTTCCTTGGTGCGGCCCCAGTTGCCGGCGCCGGCGCATTTCAGGTGCGACACCACCACCGGGACGCGGGCATGAAGGGCGATGTCGAAGGCTTCCTGCATGGCTTCCAGGATGGCGGCGAATTCCGAGCGCAGGTGGGTGGTGTAGAGCGCGCCGAATTCGTCCAGGACTTCGGCCAGCAGCTTGACCTCGGCGGTGTCGGCCTCGATCGCCGAGCCGTAGGCCAGGCCAGTGCTCAGGCCGATGGCGCCGTGCGCCAGGGCTTCGCGCAACTGGTCGCGCATGGCCATCACCTCGTCGCGCGTGGCGCTGCGGTCGAGGCGGTCCATGTGGTTGTTGCGCAGCGCCGTGTGGCCGACCAGCGCGGCGACGTTGACGGCGGGTTGCGCCGCCTCGATGGCGCGGGTGTAGTCGGCGAAGGTGGGATAGGCGAAGTCTTCGCGCCGGCCCAGCAGGTTCATCGGGTCGGGCGGCTCGCCGCGCAGCGCGACCGGCGAGGCGCTGATGCCGCAGTTGCCCACCACCACGGTGGTCACGCCCTGCGACAGCTTGGGCAGCATGCCGGGCGTGCGGATGACGTTGGTGTCGTCGTGGGTGTGGACGTCGATGAAGCCGGGCGCCAGCGCCAGGCCGGCGCCGTCGATGCGCTGGCGCGCGGGCGCGCCGGCCAGGTCGCCGAGGGCGGCGATGCGGCCGCCGGCCAGCGCCACGTCGGCGGTGTATTCGGCGCCGCCCGAGCCGTCGAGCACGCGGACGTTGCCGATGAGGGTGTCGTACATCTTGGTATCCAGGTTCAGTCGCCCAGCGGCAGCCGGTTCGGGCCGCCGCGGTGTTCGTCCAGCGCCAGCTTGATGCGGCGCAGGCGCTCGCGGTTTTCTTCTTGATTCAGCATGGCCAGTTCGGTCGATAGCAGGTCGATCGCCAGCATCATGGCGTAGCGCGAGGCCGAGGGCTTGTAGATGAAGTCGGTTTCGTCGGTGCGGATCGGCAGCACCACGTCGGCCAGCTTGGCCAGTTCCGAGGTGGCGTCGGTGATGGCGACGATGCGGGCGCGGTACTGCTTGACGATGCGCGCCGCGCCGACGATCTCCGGCGTCAGGCCCGAGGCCGACAGGACCACCACGGCGTCGCGCTCGTCCAGGGTCGCGGCCACCATGCGCAGCAGCACGGCGTCGCTGTACACCGCGATGGGGTAGCCCAGGCGCACCAGGCGCGATTGCACTTCCTGCGCCAGCACCGCCGAGGCGCCGCCCATGCCGAACACGTAGATCATGCGGGCGCCGTCGACGATGCCGGCGGCGGCCTCGAACAGCGGCTCGGTGAAGGCCGGCAGGTGGGCGCGCAGCGTGCTTTCGATGTCGGCGTAGATGCGCGCGTAGAAGGTGCTTTCCTCGGCCGGGGCGCTCGGGTCCAGGAAGCGGCTGCCCACGGTGCTGGCCTGGGCCAGCTTCATCTTCAGGTCGCGGGTGTCGTCGCAGCCCACGGTGCGGGCAAAGCGCGAGATGGTGGCGATGCTGACGCCGGCCTTGGCCGCCAACTGGTCCACGGTGGCGCTGGCGCTCCAGATGATGTTGTCCAGGATGGCGTCGGCGACCTTGCGTTCGGTGACGCTCAGGTCGTCGCGGCGGCTGCGGATCTGGAAGACGATGTCGCGGATGATGTTCATGTGGTGTTCCTGGGTCAAGGCGGGCGGAGCCCTTACGCGGCCAGTTCGGGATCGTCCAGGCGCGAACAGGCCGCGAAATGGCCAGGTCCGACGTTCACGTCGCGCGCCTCGATCGTGGCGCAGGCGTCGATGGCGTGCGGGCAGCGGGTGCGGAAGACGCAGCCCGACGGCGGATTGACCGGGCTGGGAATGTCGCCCTTGAGCAGGATACGCGAACGCGGCGCGCGCGGATCCGGCACCGGCGCGGCCGACAGCAGGGCGCGAGTGTAGGGATGGCGCGGCCGCGCGTAGACCTCGCGGGTCGGGCCGCGTTCCATCACGCGGCCCAGGTACATCACCACCACTTCGTCGCAAAGATAGTCAACCACCGCCAGGTCGTGCGCCACGAACAGCATGGTCAGGCCCAGGTCGCGCTGCAGGTCCTGCAGCAGGTTCAGCACCTGCGCCTGCACCGACACGTCCAGCGCCGACACCGGCTCGTCGGCCACGATGAAGTCCGGTTCCACCGCCAGGGCGCGGGCGATGCCGATGCGCTGGCGCTGGCCGCCGGAGAACTCGTGCGGATAGCGGCGGCGGTGGTCGGCGTTCAGGCCGACGCGTTCGAGCAGTTCGCCGATGCGGGCTTCGCGGCGGTGCTGGGCCAGCTTATGGGTGTCGAGCGCCTCGCCCAGGATCTCGGCCACGGTCATGCGCGGGTTGAGGCTGGCGTAGGGATCCTGGAACACGATCTGCATGCGGCGGCGCCACGGCAGCATCTCTTTTTCGGACAGGCGGGTGAGGTCGTGGCCGTCGAACACCAGGCGGCCGGCGGTGGGCGCGAACAGGCGCAGCAGGGCGCGGCCGGTGGTGGTCTTGCCCGAGCCGGACTCGCCCACCAGGCCGACGATGGTGTTGCGCGGCACGTCGAAGCTGACGCCGTCCACCGCCCGCACCACCGGCGCGTTGCGCGCCTGGGAGGTGGGGAAGTGGACCTTCAGGTTCTCGATGCGCACCAGCGGCTCGGCGGCGCGCGCGGGTTGGGGGCTTGCGGTCATAGCGGGGTCACCTTGATGCAGCGGGCGTGGTGCTGGTCCTGCACCGCCACCAGTTCGGGCACGTCGCGGCGGCAGTTGTCGTCGGCCAGCGCGCAGCGCGGGGCGAAGGTGCAGCCGGCCGGCAGCGACAGCACGCTCGGCACGTTGCCCGGGATGGCGCGCAGGCGTTCGCCCGAGGCCAGCAGCGCGGCGGTCGGCAGGCAGGACAGCAGGCCGCGGGTGTACGGATGGGTGGGCTTTTCGAACAGGTCATAGACGCCGGCGTCCTCGACCACGCGGCCGGCATACATCACCGCCACGCGGTGCGCGATCTCGGCCACCACGCCCAGGTTGTGGGTGATGAACAGGATGCTCATGTTCATCTCGGCCTGCAGCCGGCGCAGCAGATCCAGGATCTGCGCCTGCACCGTCACGTCCAGCGCGGTGGTGGGCTCGTCGGCGATCAGCACGGCCGGGTTGCAGGCCAGCGCCAGGGCGATCATGACGCGCTGGCGCATGCCGCCGGACATCTGGTGCGGATATTCGTTGACGCGCCGGTCGGCCGCCGGGATCTCGACGCGGTCGAGCATGTCGCGGGCGCGCTTCATGGCCGCCGCGCGCGAGCCGCCTTCATGCTGCAGCACGGCCTCGGCGATCTGGTCGCCCACCGTGTACAGCGGGTTCAGGCTGGTCATCGGCTCCTGGAAGATCATGGCGATCTCGGCGCCGCGGATGCGCCGCAGCGTGGCGGCCGAGGCGTGGGCCAGGTCGTGTTCCTGCCCGCGGCGGTCGCGAAAGCGGATCCTGCCTGCCTCGATGCGGCCGGCCGGCTTGGGCAGCAGGCCCATGATGGACAGGCTGGTGACGGATTTGCCGGAGCCGGATTCGCCGACGATGGCCAGCGTTTCGCCGCGGGCCAGGTCGAAGGTGACGCCGTCCACCGATTTGGCGATGCCGTCGCGGCTGTGGAACCAGGTTTTCAGGCCTTCCACCGACAGCACGACGTCGCGGGTGCTTGCGGTCATGATTACAGCTCCTTGCGCAGGCGCGGATCGAGGACGTCGCGCAGGCCGTCGCCGACCAGTTGCAGCGACAGCACCGACAGGACAATGGCGATGCCGGGGAAGATCATGATCCAGTCGGCCGAGCCCATGTACTGCTGGCCGGCGTTGATCATGGTGCCCCAGGTGGGGATATCGGGCGAGACGCCCACGCCCAGGAACGACAGGCCGGCTTCGGCCAGGATCGCGTAGGCGAAGATGAAGGTGCCTTGCACCAGGATCGGCGACAGCAGGTTGCGCAGCACGTGCACGGTGACGATGCGCCAGGTCGATACCCCCAGCGCGCGGGCGGCCTCCACGAACGGCAGTTCGCGGATCACCAGCGTCGAGGCGCGCACGATGCGGGCCAGGCGCGGCGTGTAGACGATGCCCAGCGCGATCACCACGTTGACCAGCGACGGCCCCAGCGCGGCCACCAGCGAGATCGCCAGCAGGATGTCGGGAAAGGCCATCATGGCGTCGATCAGGCGCGACACGAACTTGTCGGCCGAGCGGAAGAAGCCGGCGGTCAGCCCCAGCGCGATGCCCAGCACGCTGGACACGATCACCACCGAAAAGCCCACCATCAGCGACAGCCGGCCACCGTAGATGACGCGGCTGAACACGTCGCGGCCGAAATCGTCGGTGCCGAACCAGTGCACGGCGCCGGGCGCCTTGAGCCGGTTCATGATGGACAGCTTGAAGGGGTCGTATGGGCTGACCCACGGCGCCAGCAGCGCCGCGGCCACCAGCACGATCAGTACGATCAGGCTGACCAGCACGGTCTTGCGCGCCACCAGCAGGCGCAGCACCTGCCAGCGGTCTGAGCCGGCGTTAACTGTAGTCGGATTAGTCATTTCGGTCGTTTCGTTCGCAACACTTCCAAGCGGGGCCACCGCGGAGCCGGCTTTGCCGGGCCGCCCGTGGCGCCCTCTTGAGGGGGAGGCGCCGAAGGCGCGTCGGGGGGTGGGTTCATCATCAATAGCGTACGCGCGGGTCGACCAGCAGGTAGAGCAGATCGATGAACAGGTTGATGAGCACGTAGATGGCCGCGATGATGAGCAGCGCCCCCTGGATGACGGGATAGTCGCGGCGCAGCACGGCCGACACCACCAGGCTGCCCACGCCCGGCAGGCCGAACACGGTCTCGGTGACTACCGCGCCGCTGATCAACAGGGCGGTGGTCAGGCCCAGCACCGTCAGGATCGGGATCAACGCGTTGCGCACGGCATGCTTGAGGATCACGCGGCTTTCCGGCAGGCCCTTGGCGCGGGCGGTGCGCACGTAGTCGTCGCGCAGCACGTCCAGCATGCTGGCGCGGATGAAGCGGGTGATCAGCGCCGAGTTCACCAGCCCCAGCACCACCGCCGGCAGTATCAGGTGCGACACGCGCGTGGCGAACGAGGCGTCCGGGCCGCCATAGCCCGACACCGGCAGCCAGCCCAGCTTGACCGAGAACACCTGCATCAGCAGCAGGCCCAGCCAGAAGCTCGGCACGCTGGAGGTGAACATCGAGAACGACAGCACCGACTGGTCCAGCGTGGTGCCGCGCTTGACCGCCGACAGGATGCCCACCGGCAGCGCGATCAGCGTGGCGATGAACAGGGACATGAGCGTCAGCAGCAGGGTCGGCTCGGCGCGGTCGGCCAAAGCCGCCAGCACCGGCTTGTTCATGAAGATGGACTGGCCCAGGTCACCCTGCACCAGCTTGCCCAGCCACGAAACGTATTGCACGGGCAGGGGACGATCCAGCCCCAACTGGTGTTCCAGCGCGGCGATGTCGGCCTGGCTGGCCTGGGGGCCGAGCATCACGGCGGCCGGATTGCCGGGCGTGACGCGGATGATGACGAACACGATGGTCGCGACGATGAACATCACGGCCACCAGCCCGACCAGCCGGTTCAAGAGATAACGCAACACAGTGGCATCCTAAGAATCGTCGCGCCGGTGCCGGCGCGGTGGTTCGGGCGGGGCGGGCCCTGAGCGGACCGCCCCGCGGCCTGGCTTACTTCGGCGTTTTCCAGGCGTTCCAGAAGAACGGCCACGGCGCCGGCTTGACGCCTTGCAGCGCCGGAGAGCGGGCCGCCTGGGCGTTGAAGTCGCCGACCTTGACGAACGGCACTTCGTCGTACACGGCCTGCTGCACGTCGGCCCAGCGCTTGACGCGTTCTTCCTGGGTGCGGGCCTGGTTGAAGGCATCCATCACCTGCGCGCGGCGAGGCGTGTCCCACCAGCCCGGCGCGTCCTTGGAGGGGAAGTCGATCAACGCGGGTTCCGGCAGGAACACGCTGTGGGTGATGAAGATGTCCCACACGGCAGGGTCCTGGCGGCGCTGCGTCAGCGTGGCCCAGTCGACCACCTGCATGTCCACCGTGAAGCCGGCGGCCTTGAGGTATTCCGCAGCCACCAGCGCCATCTTGTAGTGGAACTCGTATTGCTGGCTGGTCAGGATGCGGATCTTCTTGTCGGCCACGTTGGCGCTGTCCAGCAGCTTCTTGGCCGCGGCGGCATCGCCCTTGTTGTAGACCTTGCCGCCCAGCGACGTGGCCCACGGGTAACCTTCCGGATAGAGGTCGCCGTTGAGCTTGTAGAAGTCCTTGTTGCCGAAGGCGGCGTACAGCATGTCTTCTTCGTTCAGCGCCAGTTGCACCGCCTGGCGCACCGCCAGGTTGGACATGATGCCCTGCTTGGTGTTGAGCACCAGCCGCGGCCAGCCGAAGGGTTTGAGCATCACCGGATCGGAGCGGCCGCCCTTGAGCTTGTCCAGCGCCTCCACCGGCAGCGAGTCGACGTAGTCGAACTGGCCCGCGGCGGCGGCCTCGGAACGGGTGTTGGCGTTGGCCACCGGCACGAAGCGGATTTCGTCCGCGTATTGCTTGCGGGCGCCGCCATAGCCGTCGGGCTCGCCTTCGCGCTGTTTGTAGCCGTCGAAGCGGGTCAGTTGGATGTACTGATCCGGCACGCGCGCCTTGAGCTGGTAGGGGCCGGTGCCGACGATCTCGGTCAGCACCGGGGCGATCTTGCCCTTGGGCATGATCACGGCGGCGGCGTTGTTCATGGCCAGCAGCGCGGTCAGCGGCGCGTAGGGCTGCTTGAGGCTGATGCGGATGGTGTTGGCGTCGGGCGCCTCGATGCTGGCGATGACCTTGGCGGCCATCTTGCCGCGCGTGGCGGTCTCGGTCCAGCGCTTGAGCGAAGCCAGCACGTCCGACGAATCCATCTTGGAGCCGTCATGGAAGGTGATGCCCTGGCGCAGGGCGATGGTGTAGACCAGGCCGTCCGGCGTCACTTCGGGCATCTTGTCGGCCAGCAGCGGCGTCAGGTTCCACTTGGCGTCGAAGGTGTACAGCGTTTCGAAGAAATGCTGGGTCAGGATGCCGACCAGGTCGGCGGTGCTGCTCATCGGATCGAGGGTGGGCGGCTCGCCGATGGTGGCCACCGAAATCGTGCCTCCCTTGACCGGCGTGGCACAGAGGGCGGGGGACGACAATGCGGTCAAGCCAATCGCGCCGGCCACGAGCAGGCTTTTCAGCCCGCCGCCTTGCCGGGAGGTACGGAAGTTCATGATTCTCTCTCCAGAGGTTCAAAAACGGGTGTCGCGTGATTCGATGAATGCAGGTAAGGCGCCGGATGCCCGAGTTCGTTCTTGCCCCCCCGGGGCGTGGGGCTTGTCGGTATCGCTACGAACCGCGCGGATGGCCGCGCGGGCGGAATCAGAAGAAGGTGTTGGCCACGTCGATGACGCGGTACTGCTCATCCACCAGCAGCACCTGGCGCCATTTGTCGAACGTCAGGCAGGGGTGGGAGATATCGAAAGCGATCATGTCGCCGACCTGGATGTCGTCGGCCTCGCCGATCTGCATGAAGGCGTGCTGGTCCATCATGGCGGTGAGCTTCCATTGCGCCGGCGCGGCGCCGGGCGCGGCGGGCTGGCCGGGGCGGTAATGCAGCGACGGCGTCGGCAGGCCGGCGTCGAAGGCGGCGTCGCGCTTGCCCAGGGCCACGATGGCGCGGCCGGGTTCGGGCAGCGACTGCACGTAGGCCCAGACCTGCAGCGCCGGTTGCAGGCCCGGCTCCATCTTGTGGGCCACCGGGTTGTGGGCGTTGATGCGCTCGGCGGCCGCGCGGTAGACACCGACGTCGTGCGACAGGTAGCAGCCCGGGCGCAGCACGACTTCCAGCGGCGCGCCGATGTCCAGTTGCGAGAATTCCTCGGCCACCACGTCGAACCAGGCCGAGCCGGCGCCGGAGATCAGCGCGGAGCCGTTCTTGCGCAGGCGGCCGGTGCTGGCCAGGCCGCGCAGGGCGTCGGTGGCGCGGCGCAGGAAGGCGCGGATGGCGCTTTCTTCCTGCAGCACGCCTTCGTAGACTTCGATGCCGGCCAGCGCCAGGCCGGGCCAGCGGCCGATCTCCTCGACCACGGCCTGCAATTGCGCGTCATCGCGCACGCCGGTGCGGCCGCCGGCCGGGCCCAGTTCGATCAGCACGGGCAGCACCAGGCCCTGCTCGCCGAAGTAGCGGCCCAGTTGGGCGGCGTTGGCGGCCGAATCGACGATGCAGAAATAGGTGAACGCCGGGTCGCGCAGCAACTTGGCGATCAGCGCCATGTTGGCGCGGCCGACCAGTTGGTTGGCCATCAGCACCCGGCGGATGCCGTGGTGGTAGGCCGCCACCACCTGCGGCGCGGTCGCCAGGGTGATGCCCCAGGCGCCGTTGTCGATTTGGCGCTGGAACAGCGCCGGGCTCATGGTGGTCTTGCCGTGCGGTGCCAGCTTGACGCGGTACGCTTCCATGAAACGCTGCATCCATTGCAGGTTGTGGCGCACGCGTGCCTCGTTCAGCACCGCCACCGGCAGGCTCACGTCCTCGGCCAGCAGGTTCCAGTTCAGCGCCGCCACGTCGGCGTTGCTACAGGAGGCGGGAAAGGCGCCCAGGCCTTTGCCGTTGACGTCCAGGGGGGCTGCGGTGATCGAGGAATGGGGCATGGCGGGCGCTCGTGGCTGGAAAATATTTACGGCAAATTCTATTTTTTTCATTATCGTGAAAGAAATTTACAAGCGGCAGTTGGGAGTTACCCGTAGTCGGTAGCGGGCGCAGGTTGGCGCGACCATAGGAAAATGCGCGGCGCAGCCCGTCCGCCGCCCCCCACACAAGGAAGAGTCATGCTGAAAGTCGCTTTGGGCCAGTTCGCCGTCAGTCGCGTCTGGGAAGAAAACGCCCAGGTCTGCGTCGACCTCATGACGCGCGCCCGCGAGGGCGGCGCCGGCCTGCTGGTGCTTCCCGAGGGCATCCTGGCGCGCGACATCACCGACCCGCAGATCGTGCTCAAGGCCGCCCAGCCGCTGGACGGCCCCTTCATGACGCGCCTGCTCGAAGCCAGCCGCGGCGCGTCGCTGGCCACCATGATGTGCGTGCACGTGCCGACCGGCGACGGCCGGGTCTGGAACACGCTGGTTACGCTGCGGGATGGCCGCATCGTGTCGCAGTACCGCAAGCTGCACCTGTACGACGCCTTCACCATGAAGGAATCGACCAACGTCACGGCCGGCAACGATATTCCGCCGCTGCTGGAGATCGGCGGTTTGAAGGTCGGCCTGATGACCTGCTACGACGTGCGCTTCCCCGAGCTGGCCCGGCGCCTGGCGCTGGACGGCGCCGACCTGCTGGCGCTGCCGGCGGCCTGGGTGCGCGGCCCGTTGAAAGAAAAGCACTGGGAGGTGCTGGTGACGGCGCGCGCGTTGGAAAACACTTGCTACGTCGCCGCCACCGGCGAGTGCGGCGAGCGCAATATCGGCTGCAGCATGGTGGTCGACCCGCTGGGCGTGGTCACGGCCCAGGCCGGCGAGGCGCCGGCGCTGGTGTTCGCCGACATCGACCCCGAGCGCCTGGCGCATGCGCGCAAGGTGCTGCCGGTGCTGGCCAACCGCCGTTTCGCCGCGCCGGAACTGGCCTGAAGCGGCCGTTTCCCGCGGCCCCGCCGCGCAGGGCGCGGCACGCCGGTTCCCGGCCCGGCCGCCGGGGGCGAAGGGCGGCCGGACATGTTGTAATACTGGCTTGATTTCCTTGCCGTCTTCCCTCATCTGCTGCCAATGAGCAACGATCTCTTCGCGGCCGATCCCGCCCATCGGCCTTACGTGCCCCTGGCCGAGCGCCTGCGTCCGCGCACGCTGGCCGATGTCGTCGGCCAGTCGCACCTGCTGGGGCCGGACAAGCCGCTGCGCGTCGCGTTCGAGTCGGGCCGTCCGCACTCCATGATCTTCTGGGGCCCGCCGGGCGTGGGCAAGACCACGCTGGCGCGCCTCATGGCCGACGGTTTCGACGCCCAGTTCATCGCCATTTCCGCCGTGCTGGGCGGGGTCAAGGACATCCGCGACGCCGTGACCGTGGCGCAGGTGGCGCAGGGCCAGGGCCGCCGCACCATCCTGTTCGTCGACGAGGTGCACCGCTTCAACAAGGCGCAGCAGGACGCCTTTCTGCCCTACGTCGAAAGCGGGCTGTTCACCTTCATCGGCGCTACCACCGAGAACCCGTCGTTCGAGGTCAATTCGGCGCTGCTGTCGCGCGCCCGCGTCTACGTGCTGCAATCGCTCACGCCCGAGGAATTGCAGCAGTTGGTCGACCGTGCCATCGCGGCGTTCAACGACGGCCACGAGGAGGGCGCGCGCATCCTCATCGACGCCGACGCGCGCGAGCAGTTGGCCGCCTGGGCCGACGGCGACGCGCGCCGCCTGATCAGCGCGGTCGAGGTGGTGGCCGAATCGGCCCAGGCCGCCGGCCGCGATACCGTGGACGCGGCTTGGCTCGAGATCTCGCTGTCGCAGAATCTGCGGCGCTTCGACAAGGGCGGCGACGCCTTCTACGACCAGATCAGCGCCTTGCACAAATCGGTGCGCGGCTCCAATCCCGACGCCGCGCTGTATTGGTTCTGCCGCATGATCGACGGCGGCGCCGATCCCAAGTACCTGGCGCGCCGGCTGGTGCGCATGGCGGTCGAGGACATCGGCCTGGCCGACCCGCGCGCCACCGACCTGGCCGTCAACGGCGCCGACATCTACGAGCGGCTCGGCTCGCCCGAGGGCGAGCTGGCGCTGGCCCAGGCGGTGGTCTACATGGCGTGCGCGGCCAAGTCCAACGCCGTCTACAACGCCTACAACCAGGCGCGCAAGTTCGCCGCCGAACACGGCAGCGCGCCGGTACCCATTCACTTGCGCAACGCGCCCACCAAGTTGATGAAGCAACTGGGGCACGGCAAGGCCTACCGCTACGCCCACGACGAGCCGCACGGCTACGCCGCGGACGAGCAATATTTCCCCGATGGACTCAAGCCTTCCTTCTACCGCCCGACTGATCGCGGCCTGGAGGCTAAAATCCAGCAGAAGTTGGCATTCCTGCGCGAGCTGGACGCGCAGGAACGCGCCAAGAAACGGTAACGGGCGCCGCCCGTTGCTTCCCGCAATCTCACCGACATCACCATGCTAGACCCGATACTGCTGCGCAAAGACCTGCAAACCGTCGTCGACCGCCTCAAGAGCCGTGGCGTGTCCTTCGACACGGAACGGTTCAACGAGCTGGAGTCTCGCCGCAAGGCGGTCCAGACCGAAACCGAATCCCTGCAAGCCCGCCGCAATGCGCTGGCCAAGCAGATCGGTCAACTCAAGGCCAAGGGCGAGGACTCGGAAGCCTTGATGGCAGTCATGGCCGAATCAAAGGCCGTGCCCGAGCGCCTGAAGCAACTGGAAGAAGAGCTGGCCGCGTTGCAGCAGCCGCTCAACGAACTGCTGATGTCGGTGCCGAACCTGCCGCACGCCAGCGTGCCGCTGGGCGAATCCGCCGACGACAACGTCGAGGTGCGCCGCTGGCTGCCTGCCGCCGCCGGCGCCGACGGCAATCCGCCGGCGCTGCCGTTCGAAGCGCGCGACCACGTCGCGCTGGGCGAACCGCTGGGCCTGGACTTCGACATGGCCGCCAAGCTGTCGGGCGCGCGCTTTTCCTTCATGCGCGGCCCCATCGCCCGCCTGCACCGCGCGCTGGCGCAGTTCATGCTGGATCTGCAGACCGGCACGCACGGCTATACCGAGTGCTACACCCCGTACATCGTCAATGCCTCGACGCTCTACGGCACCGGCCAACTGCCCAAGTTCAAGGACGACATGTTCGCCGTCTCCAAGGGCGGCGGCGATGACGATCCCAAGGTCGATGAGCACGGCAAGCCATTCGTGCGCGAAGACCAATACCTGATTTCCACCTCGGAAATCACGCTGACCAGCGTGGCCCGCGACACCATCCAGGCCGCCGCCGACCTGCCGCTCAAGCTCACCGCCCACACCCCGTGCTTCCGTTCCGAGGCCGGTAGCGGCGGCCGCGACACCCGCGGCATGATCCGCCAGCACCAGTTCGACAAGGTCGAGATGGTGCAGATCACCCAGCCCGATCAATCCTACGAGGCGCTGGAAGAAATGGTCGGCCACGCCGAGCGCGTGCTGCAACTGCTGAAGTTGCCGTACCGCGTCGTGCTGCTGTGTACCGGCGACATGGGTTTTGGCTCGGCCAAGACCTACGACCTGGAAGTGTGGCTGCCGGCGCAGAATACCTGGCGCGAAATTTCGTCGGTATCCAACTGCGAAACCTTCCAGGCCCGCCGCATGCAGGCGCGTTTCCGCAACGCCCAGGGCAAGCCGGAATACGTGCATACGCTGAACGGTTCCGGCCTGGCCGTGGGCCGCACCCTGGTGGCGGTGCTGGAAAACCACCAGCAGGCCGACGGCAGCATCCTGGTTCCCGAGGTATTGCAACCGTACATGGGCGGCCTGACGGTATTGAAGCCGTGACGCCCGCTTGAGTGGTCTGAAAATAAAAACGGAGCCCGCAGGCTCCGTTTTTTATTTTCCGCCGTCTTGGGCACGCCGCTTGCTGGGCAGCGCAAGTCGGCCACATGGCGGATGGGTCGGAAAGGCCTGCCTATTTATGATCGAGACATATTTTTGTCGTCTCGGTGGATTATGTTGGCGACGTGAGCACTTGATTTTGATGTGAGCAATTGTGTATTTTCAATAAAAGGGCCGGATAGTTCGGCACAATACACCTGCGTTCTACACGCCTCATTCACATATATAACAAGGAGTTGTCCATGACTTCAAGAATGATTGGAGATTTTCGTGTGAGATGCTCTGTGGCTCAAGATGACGATCAGGGCTACCGCGTGCAGATATGGACCCGCCGGGTTGGCGGAACCGCACCGGAAAAATGCTGGACCGTGCCGGGCCAGCCTGCGTTCACCAGCTTGCACGAAGCTGAAGAGGAAAGCCGACAGTTGTTCGAAGAAATAAACGGCGTTCGTTTCAACGGTGAACCGGAGTTTGCCCATGCGTCCGCATAATGGTTGGTGGCGGGCGTCCAGCGCGCCGCGCCGCTGGATCGACCTCGTTCAGGAAGCACCGCGTTGGGCCGCAGGCAAGCCCGCCCCGATGCCGCAGCAAGCGCCCGCCGTCACGGTGGACAAACCGGCGCAGGCTGCCGCGGCCTGACCCGTGCTCCGTGGGGTACCGGAAATTGCCCCGCAGAAAAAAGGCCACTCGCAAGAGTGGCCTTTACTTTTTGCGGGCGCCGGCACGCGCGGCCGGCGGGAATCAACGGTGCCAGCCGCCGCGGCCATGGTAGTAGCCGCGATCGGGACCGTGCCAGTGGCCGCGCGGACCCCAGTAGCCGCCGCCACGGATATAGACCGGGGCCGGATACACCACCGGGGGCGCGACATAGACCGGCGCGGGGCGGTAGTAGACCGGCGGCGGGGGCGCGTAGACGGGCGCCGGTGCCACATAGACAGGCGCGGGCGGGGCATAGACCGGCGCCGGGTAGACCACCCCGGGCACGCCGATCGAGATGCCGACATCCACCCGGGCCAACGCCACGCTGGAGATCAGCAGACCCGCGACGCCTGCCCCTGCGATTAGCCATTTTTTCATGTTGCACCTGCCTGCTGCGTGACGCAGCAAAGTTGAGTATTCGTTGGGCCTATTTTCGGTCTTTTCGGCGGGACGTGGGTAACCCGGCGGCGCGCAATAGCGACAATCCGCAACGGTCGCCCGGCCCTGGCCGGCGGCCATGCTGCGGCGCCGCAGGGGTACCTTCACTCTGGTAAACCCTTGGCTGAAATCGACTGAAATGGAGACGCCGGCCGTGACGCGCCAGCGCGGGGTTACACGTAGTCACGATCATCCGGCCCCATTGGCGTTCCAACAACACCGGTATGCCTGCGTCAGCGGGCGGTGGCCGCTAGGTTTCGTCCGGCTGCAGGCAGCGGAATTCGACCACCCATACCCAGGGATTGGCGGCCCAGGCGTGCGCGCCGTAGCGTTCGCACCAGGTCAGGGCAAAAGCCGTTTGCAGAGGAACGCCGGGCAACAGCGCCGAAGACTGGTAAAGCGCCTGCGTGCCTTCGGCGCGGGCGTCGGCATCCGACAGCTTCTGCAGGCGCTGGATGCGCACGCCGACCACCACGGCAGTGGCGAACGGTTTGCCGGATTCGTCTTCGAGGGTGATGCTCTCGCCGGACCTGCCATAGGGACAGATGACCCAGGGTGAGGTCTTGCGCAGCTCGCTGGAGCCTTCCCGCACCGGCCCCATGGCCACCCATTTGCCGGAATCCGCCGCATCGGCGTACCAGGCGGTCGTCGGTTTGGTGGGCTGCGGTTTGACGATGCGCCGGGTTTGCACCTTATAACCATCCAGGATGGCTTGCTTGAGCGGCTCGCTGAATTGGAGTGCTTGCCTTTTCATACCTGTGCCGTTCCCCTCACGTTCGACGCTTGCAGGGCAATTGTGTTGCGGCCGAGTCGACGCGTGCCAACATGGCGGGCTTTCGGAAACCTCGCATGAAACAGTATGACGCGTCGCACTCGTCGTGTCAGGCAAAGGGTTATTAGTGTGTCTTTTTGAATACGTCCCGGGAGATGTTTGTATACTCGGAGCATGAATACTGACCTGCACGATCTCAAGCCCGGTTACTACTGGTACACCATGGCCAATGACCCGCTGGCCGTCATCCACATCCACGACGACGGCGGCGCCACGCTGATGGGCACCGACTATCGCCTGGGCGCCGAAGGCGTGGCGGACATGCTGCGCCAGGGCCAGCGCTTCTTCTGGATCGAACCGCCCCGGCAAGTCTGATGCCGCGCGGCCCGCGGGCAGGCGTTCGCGGGTCCCAGGATGCTGCCATGACCGACATGTTGTTAAACAACGTTCGATTGCCCGATGGCGCGGCGGTCGACGTGTTGATTTCCCACGGGCGTATCGAACGCATCGGGCCCGACCTGCCGGCGCCCGCCGGCGTTGCGCGCGAGTCCGGTGCCGGGGCGCTGTTGTTGCCCGGCCTGGTGGAAGGGCACACTCACCTGGACAAAACCACCTGGGGTTCGCCCTGGTACGTGAACCAGGTAGGGCCGGCGCTGACCGATCGCATCGACAACGAACGCGCCTGGCGCGCCGCCAGCGGCCATGATGCGGCCAGCCATTCA
The DNA here is from genome assembly GCF_050285565.1 of Achromobacter sp. Lineage (GTDB taxonomy): Bacteria > Pseudomonadota > Gammaproteobacteria > Burkholderiales > Burkholderiaceae_B > Achromobacter. Next base: position 17,992 of record NZ_JBLZXG010000014.1, on the reverse strand, counting down.
CGCGCGCTGGCGCTGGCCTTTCTGCGGGAAGGCGCCACGCGCATCCGCAGCCATGTCGACGTCGACACCGACGCCGGCCTGCGCCACCTGGAGGGCGTGCATCGCACCCGCGCCGCGCTGGCCGGACGGGTCGAGATCCAGACCGTTGCTTTTCCGCAGTCGGGCCTGCTGGTGCGGCCAGGCACCGCCGCGCTGTTGGATCAGGCTCTGGGGCAAGGCGCCGACGTGCTCGGCGGGCTGGACCCCTGCGCCATCGACCGCGATCCGGCCCAATCGCTCGACCTGCTGTTCGGTCTGGCCGACAAGCACGGCAAACCCATCGATATCCATCTGCACGAACCCGGCGAGCTGGGGGCGTTCTCGCTTGATCTGATCCTGGATCGGGTGCAGGCGCTGGACCTGCGCGGCCGTGTCGTCATCAGCCACGCCTTCTGCCTGGGGGGCGTGGACGCCAGGCGGCTGGACGGCCTGCTCCAGCGCCTGGCCGCGCTGGATGTGGCGCTGCTGACCACCGCGCCGCCCTCGCGGCCGGTGCCGGCGCTGCGCGCCTGTCGCGAGGCCGGCGTGACGCTGTTCGGCGGCAACGACGGCATCCGCGATACCTGGACCCCTTATGGCAGTCCCGACATGCTGGCGCGCGCCATGATGATCGGCCTGCGCAACGACCTGCGTCGCGATGATGAGGTCGCCTGGGCCTTCGATTGTGTCAGCGCGGCCGCGGCGCGCGCCTGTGGCTTTGCGGATTACGGGCTGGTGCCCGGGGCCCGCGCCGACCTGGTGCTGGTGGCGGCCAGTGGCGTGGCCGAAGCCGTGGCGCAGCGCGCGCCGCGCCGCCTGGTGATCTCCGGCGGTACGGTGGTGGCGCGCGATGGCCAACTGCTGGACGGCGTGGCGGCGTAGGCGCCGCCCGGCCTTCAGCGCGCCACCGCCTGATTCTCCGCCAGTTCCACGAATACCCGCATCAGCTCGGCCCGCACGCCGGAACGCGGCCAGATCGCGCCCACCGTGCGCACCGGACAGGGCGCCGGCAGCGGCCAGCGCTTGACCGGCGCCGATGCGCCGGTGGTCGCCCAGTCTGGCAGCAACGCCACGCCCAGGCCCTCGGACACCAGCTTGGCGATCGAGTCGATCCCGTCCAGTTCGAAGCGCACCTGCGGGCGCAGGTCGCGGGCGCGCAGGTAATCGTCGGCCATGCGGCCGCCCACCACGCTGCGGTCATAGCGGATGTAAGGTTCGCGCGCAATCACCGCGAGCGGATCGCGCACCGCCATGTCGACCGGTGTCACCAGCACCAGCGGCTCGCGCCGCAGGTCGCGCCAGACGCAGGATTTGGGAATGGCGAACAGCGGATGCACCAGCAGCGCGCCGTCCAGTTCGCCCGCCAGCACCTTGCTGTAGAGCAGGGTGGTGGGCGCGGGCTCGATATAGATCTCGATGTGAGGATGGCGCGCCGCCCAGGTGCGTAGCACCGGCGGCATGATGCCGGTGAGCGCGGTGGGCGTGGCGCCCAGGCGCAGCGGGCCGGCCGGCAGGTCGGATTCGGTGGCCGCCGAGCGCAGGTCGCGCAGATCGCGCAGCAGGTTGCGGGCCCGTTCCAGGATGCGCGTGCCGGCGGCGGTCGGCTTGACCGTGCGGCCCGAGCGCGCGATCAGCGCGCTGCCCATCTCGGCCTCCAGCGCGCGCAGCCGCTGCTGCACCGTGGCCGGCGTCAACCCCTGATGGCGCGCGGCCTGCGCGATGGAACCGAGTTCCACCACATGCACATAGGTTTGCAGGAATCGCGAATCCATCGGCGAACGCTCCAAAAAGACGTTTTTTTCGTATTCTAAATATGGCTCAAGATAATTGTTTGTTTCTTTGTGGGCGGCAAGAATGCACTTGAGCATTGCGCCGGCGCAAGGCGCGCCGGCAGCGCAACCCGCACTATTCCCCTTATCAGGAGCCAGCCGTGCCCATTATTGAATCCATCGACGTTTGCGCCGCCGCGGTGCCCTTGGACAAGGTCACCTCGTTTTCGAACCGCACGGTCTCCACCCGCCACTACGGGCTGGTGAAGGTTCGCAGCGCCGACGGCGTGCAAGGCATCGGCTTCTGCTATGTCGGCAGTGCCGGCGGCGCGATCTTCGAGGCCGCGGTGCAGAGCCTGCTGGCCCCGGTGCTGCTGGGCAAGGACTCGCACGCGGTCGAAGGACTGTGGCGGGCGATGTACCAGGAAGCCCTGCTGCAGGGGCGCCAGGGCACCGTGATGCGCGCCCTCAGCGCGCTCGACATCGCACTGTGGGACCTAAACGCCAAGACGGCGGGGCTGCCGCTGCACAAGTTCCTCGGCGCGGTCGAGCTGGAGTCGGTGCCGGCCTACGCCAGCGGCGGCTACTACCTCGAAGGCAAGACGCCGCAGCACCTGGGCGAGGAAATGGCCAGCTACGTCGCCAAGGGCTTTGGCGCCGTCAAGATGAAGACCGGCCGCCTGTCGCCGCGCCAGGAAGAGGCGCGCCTGAAGGCGGCGCGCGAGGCCATCGGCCCCGACGTGGAACTGATGATGGACTGCAACAACGCCTGGCAGGACGTGACCCAGGCCATGCAGTACATCCGCCGCTTCGAGCCGTACGAGCCGTACTTCATCGAGGAGCCGTTCGGCCCCGACGACATCGACAGCCACGCCAGGCTGGCGCGCCTGACGCACCTGCCCATCGCCACCGCCGAGATCGGCTATGGCCGCTGGTATCACAAGGAGCTGCTGGACAAGGGCGCGGCCGGCATCCTGCAGACCGACGCCGCGGTGTGCGGCGGCATCACCGAATGGAAGCGCATCGCCGCCACCGCCGCCAGCTATGGCGTGGTGGTGTGCCCGCACTGGTTTCACGACGTGCACGCGCCGCTGGTGGCCGCCACGCCCAATGCGCGCTATGTCGAGTTTTTCTGGGACGACCAGGTCCTGAACTTCCGCAAACTGGTGGATCGCCAACTGGCCCACAAACAAGGCCGCGTGGTGCTGCACCAGGAGCCCGGATTGGGATTCGGTTTCGATGAACGGATGGTCGAGCGCTACGGCAAGTGGACCCGCGTCGGCCGCTGACAGGAGAGTCTTCATGAACATACCCGCCGCGGACCGGCCGCAAGGCGTCTATTCCCCGGTCCTCACGCCTTTCAACGCGGACCTGTCGCCCAGCGTGCCGCGCTTTGTCGGGCATTGCCGCGCGCTGCTGGAGCAGGGCGCGGGCCTGGCGATCTTCGGCACCAATTCCGAGGCCAATTCGCTCAGTGTGGCGGAAAAGCGCCAATTGCTGGACGCCCTGCTGGAGGCCGGCCTGCCGGCCGCGCGCATGATGCCGGGCACCGGCGCCTGCGCGCTGCCGGATGCCGTGGAGCTGACCCGCCATGCCGTCAGCGCCGGCTGCGGTGGGGTGCTGATGCTGCCGCCGTTCTACTACAAGGGTGTCAGTGACGAAGGGTTGTTCCGGGCGTTCGCCCACGTGATCGAGCGCGTGGCCGACGCGCGCCTGCGCATCTACCTGTATCACATCCCGCCGGTGTCGGGAGTGCCCATCAGCCTGGGCCTGATCGACCGGCTGTTGGGGGAATTTCCCGGTATCGTCGCCGGCATCAAGGACAGCTCGGGCGATTGGGACAACACCGCGGCCCTGCTGCGCGATTTCCAGCCGCGCGGCTTCGACGTGTTTGCCGGCACCGAGACCGTGTTGCTGGAGACGCTGCGGGCCGGCGGCGCGGGGTGCATCACCGCGACCGGCAACGTCAATGCCGCCCCCATCGTCGCGCTGTACCGCTCTTGGCGCCAGGCCGGCGCCGAGGCGCGGCAGCGCGCCCTGAACGAGACCCGCGCCATCTTCCAGTCTTATCCGATGATCCCGGCGATGAAGGCCGCCATCGCGCAGCGGCGCAACGATCCGGTCTGGGCCACGGTGCGGCCGCCGCTGGTGGCGTTGAACGCCGCGCAGTCGGCCCAACTGGCCCACCGGCTGGCGGCGCCCGCCGCCTGAGCCGCATCGCGGGACGCCGCGCCGCCGGCCGGCCCGCGCGGCCGGCAGGCGGTGGCGGCGGGCAAGGCTTACCAAACAGTCGCCGGGCACGAACCCGGCGCGCGAGGAGACATGCATGCAACGTAGGGATTTCATTACCGGCGCCGCCGCGCTGGGGGCGGCGCTCGTGCTGCCGTTGGCCCGGGCGCAGGATCTGCCGCCCGGGCCGGTCAAGATCGTGGTCGGCTTTCCGGCGGGCGGCGGCACCGATGTGCTGGCGCGCCTGCTGGGCCAGAAGCTGGGGGTGATGTGGAATATCCCGGTGATCGTCGAGAACCGCGCCGGCGCCGCCGGCATCATCGCCGCCGAGCAGGTGGCGCGCCAGCCGGGCGACGGCAACACCTTGTTGATGGCGCACGTCAACAGCCATGGCATCGCGCCGGGCCTGCAACCCAAACTGGCCTATTCGGCCGAGCGCGATTTCTCGCCCATCGCGCTGGTGGGCAAGACGCCCACGCTGCTGATCGGCGGCGCGGCGCAGCCGGCCAGAACCCTGCCCGAACTGGTGGCGCGGTGCCGCGCCCAGCCGGGCAAGATCATCTTCGGCTCGGCCGGCAGCGGCTCGGCCCAGCACCTGGCGCTGGAGATATTCAAGGCGCGTGCCGGCATCGACGTGCTGCACGTGCCCTACAAGGGCTCGGCGCCGCTGATGAACGACCTGCTGGGCGGTCACGTGCAGTACTGCTTCGAGGGCATGACCACGGCCACGCCGCTGATTCAGTCCGGCAAGGTGCTGGCGCTGGCGCAGACCCTGCGGCAGCGCTCTCCAAGTCATCCCGGCGTGCCGACGGTGGCCGAGCAGGGCTACCCGGGCTTCGAGGCCAGCATCTGGTTTGGCATGGTTGGGCCGGCCAACATGCCGGCGGACATGGTTGCGCGCATGAACCGGGACATCGACCGCGTGTTGGCCATGGCCGATGTGCAGGAAAAGCTGGCGCAGGTGGGGGCTGAGGATGGCGGCGGCAGCGCGCGGCGGTTCGCCGACTTCATGCGTGACGAGCAGCGCAAATACGCCGAGATCATCCGGCAGGCCAGGATCGTGGCCGAGGGGTAGGCGGCAACCGGGGAGGAACGACGCAAAGAGATGGAGATGAACGCAAAGAAAAAGGCCAACCCCGGGGGATTGGCCTTTTTGAATACTGGCGGAGAGGGTGGGATTCGAACCCACGGTACGGGGATACCGTACGCCTGATTTCGAGTCAGGTACATTCGACCACTCTGCCACCTCTCCGTGGCTGGATTCCGTAACGGTGAAATTCCAGTGGCCGGTGCCGGGGGTAGTCCAGCAGCGGTTCCTGGTTTTCCACAATCAGATCCCTGGTCGGAAGAATCTGCGTTGTCGGAGCAGCGAAGCCCGCAATTCTACAGCAAAAAAAAGTTTTGTGTAAAGTCCCTGGAGATCGAGGGCTACAGCGGGTTTCATCCGCTTCCCAGGCGGGCCATCCTTGCGCAGAATCGGATGGTTCCGATCCGCCGCGCCCGCGCCCATGAACCTGATCCTCATTCTGTTGCTCGCTGCCGTGCTGTGCGTGCCGCTGACCCAGCGGCTGGGGCTGGGCGCGATCCCGGGCTACCTGGTGGCCGGTGTGCTGGTGGGGCCGTCGGGCCTGAAGCTGGTGACGGACGTGAACGACATGGTCAGCGTGTCGCAATGGGGCGTGGTGATGATGTTGTTCATCATCGGACTGGAGCTGGCGCCCCGGCGCCTGTGGGCCATGCGCCATGAGGTCTTCACCCTGGGAGCGTCGCAGATGCTGGCCTGCGGCCTGCTGCTGGGGCTGGTGTTCGGGGCGGCCTTGCGCCACATGGCGGGGATGGAATGGCAGGCGGCGGTATTGTGCGGGCTGTCGCTGGCGCTGTCGTCGACGGCAGTGGCCCTGCGCCTGCTGGAAGAGCGCGGCCTGACCCGCACGCCGATGGGGCGCTCGGCGCTGGGCGTGCTGCTGTTCCAGGACATGGCGGCGATTCCGATGCTGGTGGCGGCCGGGCTGTTGGGCTCGGGCGGGGCCTCGGCGCCTTCCTTCAAGGAGGCGTTGATCGCGGTGGCGGTGGTGGCCGTGGCCTACCGGCTGCGCCTGCTGGGCTGGGCCGCCAAGGCGCAATTGAAAGAGCTGTTCACGGCGGCGGCGCTGCTGATGGTGGTGGGAACCGCCCAATTGTTCGACTACGCTGGCCTGTCGGCCGGCCTGGGCGGCTTCCTGGTGGGCGTGCTGATGGCCGAATCGCGCTACCGCAATGAACTGGAAGACGCCATCGAGCCCTTCAAGGGCCTGTTGCTGGGCCTGTTCTTCGTGGCCATCGGCATGTCCGTCAACCTGCACGTGGTCGCGGAACACTGGGCGTTCATTGTGGCGGGCGTGACCGCCTTGCTGGTGATCAAGACGGCGGTGCTGTACGGCTTTGCCCGCTTGCTCGGCCTGCCGCGTTACCACCGCCTGCTGTTCGCCATGGTGCTTGCGCAGGGTGGAGAATTCAGCTTCGCGATCTTCAACGAAGCCTGGGACAACCACCTGGTGAACCTGGGCCAGCGCGACGTGCTGGCCGTGGTGGTGGCGGTGTCGATGGGCGTGGTGCCGATCCTGATCAAGCTGCTCGAACGCATCCCCGAACGCCTGGGCGGCATGGCGGAACTGCCGCCACTGCCGCCGGCCGCAAGCGGCGCGCCCGCAGCGCCTGATGCGGCATCGCGGGCGGCCCCGGCATCGCGGACGGATTCTTCACCCGTTTCGCCCCGTTCTTGACCCCGCGTTGCATGGGGGCATGGCATGATGGGCGGCTTGCCGGGCGGCTACACTTGACGCTGTTTTTCAGCCCGCATTCCGCGCCCCGCCACAGGAGAACATTCATGCTCAAAGGAAAAGTCGCAGTCGTCACCGGTTCCACCAGCGGGATCGGCCTGGGTATCGCCACCGCGCTGGCCGCGCAGGGCGCCGATATCGTCCTGAACGGTTTCGGCGACGCCGCCGAGATCGAAAAGGTGCGCGCCGGGCTGGCCGCCCAGCATGGCGTCAAGGTGCTGTACGACGGCGCCGACCTGTCCAAGGGTGACGCCGTGCGCGGCCTGATCGACAGCGCGGTGCGGCAGATGGGCCGCATCGACATCCTGGTCAACAACGCCGGCATCCAGCACACCGCCCTGATCGAGGACTTTCCCACCGAAAAATGGGACGCGATCCTGGCGCTGAACCTGTCGGCCGTGTTCCACGGCACCGCCGCCGCGCTGCCGCACATGAAGAAGCAGGGCTTCGGCCGCATCATCAACATCGCTTCGGCGCACGGCCTGGTGGCCTCGGCCAACAAGTCGGCCTACGTTGCCGCCAAGCACGGCGTGGTCGGCTTCACCAAGGTGACCGCGCTGGAAACCGCCGGCCAGGGCATCACCGCCAACGCCATCTGCCCGGGCTGGGTGCGCACCCCGCTGGTCGAAAAGCAGATCTCGGCGCTGGCCGAAAAGAACGGCGTCGACCAGGAAACCGCCGCGCGCGAACTGCTCAGCGAGAAGCAGCCGTCGCTGCAATTCGTCACGCCCGAGCAACTGGGCAGCACCGCCGTTTTCCTGGCGTCCGACGCCGCCGCGCAAATCACCGGCACCACCGTCTCCGTCGATGGCGGCTGGACGGCGCGCTGATCAAAGGAACCTCCGCATGCTGTTTCTGCTTTCCCCCGCCAAGAAGCTGGACTACGACTCGCCCGTGCACATCGAGACGCACACCCAGCCGCTGTTCGTCGATCAGGCAGCCGGCCTGATCAAGGTCCTGAAGACCAAGACGGCCGACGACATTGCCGAACTGATGAGCCTGAGCCCGGCCCTGTCCGAGCTCAACGTGCAGCGCTACGCGCACTGGAAGCGCACCTTCACGCAGGCCAATTCGCGCCAGGCCGTGCTGGCCTTCAATGGCGACGTGTACGAAGGCCTGGAGGCCTCGACCCTGTCGGCCAAGCAGCTCGACTGGGCGCAGGAACACGTGGCCATCCTCAGCGGCCTGTACGGCGTGCTGCGGCCGCTCGACCTGATGCAGCCTTACCGCCTGGAAATGGGCACGCGCCTGGAAACGCCCAAGGGCAAGAACCTGTACGAATACTGGGGCAGCGCCATCGCCGACTACCTGAACGAACGCCAGGCCGGGCAGAAGGCGCCGGTCATCGTCAACCTGGCCTCCGAAGAGTATTTCAAGTCGGTCGACCTCAAGGCGCTCAAGGCGCGCGTGGTGCAGTGCGTGTTCCAGGACTGGAAGAACGGGGCCTGGAAGATCATCAGCTTCCACGCCAAGCGCGCGCGCGGCCTGATGGCGCGCTACGCCATTCTGCACAAGGTGGCCAAGCCGGAAGGCCTGCACGGCTTCGACCTGGAAGGCTACAAGTACGACGCCTCGGCCTCGACCGAGGACAAGCTGGTGTTCCGCCGCAAGCTCTGAACCATCGGCAGGTCTGCAATAAAAAGCCGGCTCCGTGAGGGCCGGCTTTTTATCGCCGATAAGCGGCGTCGGGCGCTTCAGGCCGGCGCCGCCACCGGCGGGGCGTGCTGCGGATCGGCCAGCGCCAGCAGTTCCTGGCGGATCATGTGCGCGGCCTTGAGCATCTGCTTGACCGGGTACACCAGCGCCGCCTGCTCGCCTGCGGTGTCGAACTGGGTGGGCAGGTCGGCGGGCGCCTGCGCGCGGGCCTCGTCCAGCAGGTCGACCATGCCGGCCAGCGCGCGCTGCACCGCCTCGGGCGTGGCCGGCAGGGCGGCCAGGATCGGAATGGCCGCGGTGATCTGCGAGGCCAGCACGTGGTTCTGGATCAGCAGGTTGTTCAGTTCAGGCACGCTGACCTGGTGCGACTTGGGCTCGCTCATCATGCGATAGAAGGCTTCGGCGAAATTGCTGAAGGCGATGTGCACGTTCTTGCGCGCCAGGCGCCAGGCCAGGTCGGCGTCGGTGACGGCGGGCAGGGCGTCGGCGGCCGCGCCCACCGGCGCGCCGTGCGCCTGCATCGCATCCACGTAGCGCATGCCGGCCATCAGGTATTCGCGGTTGGCGCGGGTGGCGGCCGCCGCCAGCGGCTTGAGATAGCGCGCCTCCCACCACGGCAGGATGTAGCTGCACACCAGCGCCAGGGCGCAGCCGATCAGCGTGTCGATGGCGCGCTCGCCGATCACCGACATCGACACCGTGCCGGGCGAGACGAAGTGGAACACCAGCACCACGAACAGCGTGTTGAAGATGGCGCTGGCCATGTAGTTCAGCTGCACCATGCTGTTGCCCATGATGCAGGCGCCCAGCAGCACCGCGAACAGGATGGCGGGCCGGTCGGTGACGTTGAACAGCAGCAGCGCGCAGATGCAGCCGATCAGCGTGCCCATCAGGCGCCAGCCGTTGCGCTGGCGGGTCAGCGCGAAGCCCGGTTTCATGATGATGACGATGGTCAGCATGATCCAGTAGTTGTGCGCCGAAAAGGCTGGCGACAGCCATTGGCTGGCCAGCGTCATGGCGATGGCCGCCGCTGCCGTCACGCGCAGCGCGTAGCGAAAGTGCGGCGAATCCAGCCGCAGGTTGCTGGTCAACAGGCCGACGCGGAATTCTTGGCGCGAGATGAAGCGCGTCAGCGATTTGTTGATGCGCAGCACGTCGGTGGGCTTGGCATCCGGCGAGGCGGCGGTATGGTCGGCCAGGCGGTCGACGATGCGGGCCGAGTTGCGCAGCCGGCGCAGCACCTGCACGATCAGCGCCAGCATCTCGGGCTCGCGCTCGCCCAGGCCCTGCTGCTTGAGCTGTTCGATCTCGTATTCGATGGCGCGCAGTTCGGCCTTGGCGCTGCTGCGGTACTGCACCTTGCGGCCGCGCGACACGTCCAGCGCGATGCGGTTCAGCTCCAGCGACATCTTCACCAGCGCATCGCGCATGAACATCAGGCAGTCGTTGCCGGCCAGCGCGCGCCGCAGCGCGGCGTAGTCGGTGTGGGTGGCCACCAGCGTGTCCAGCAGTTGCAGCATGTCGACGAACATGTTCCAGATCATCACGCGCTGGCGGTCGCCCAGTCCCTTGCCGCGCGGCAGGGCGCGCAGCACCATGTCGCGCGCGGCCTGGTGCTTTTCGGTCATGACCGACTGGCGCTGGATCAGGTTGCGGTAGGCCTCGTCCAGGTCGGCGGTCTCGTCGTAGAAGGCGGCGCGCGCGGCGACGTAGTCGGCGGTGGCGAACAGCGCCACCGACATCGCCTGCTGCTCCTCGCGCAGCCAGAACAGGCGCGAGAACCCCAGGCTGAACGCCACGTAGAACAGCGCCCCGCCCAGCGTGGCCGCGGCGTGCGCCAGCACCTCGTGCGGTTCCAGCGGCGAATGCATGGTCAGCGTCATCAGCAGCAGGCCGGCAAAGCCGATCAGGCCGCCGCGCTTGCCGAACACCGTGAACATGGAATAGATGAAGCACTGGGCGATGACCACCAGCCAGATCAGCACGGGATGGGTCGAGGCCAGGCCGGTGATGACGACGGTCAGCGTGCCCAGCGCGGCGCCGCCCAGCATCTCGTTGGTGCGGTGCCGCTGCGGCCCGCCGGGCTGGTCGATGATGGCCAGGCACTGCGCCCCGAAGGTGGCCACCAGGCCGGTGGTGTAGTGGCCGAACAGCCCGCCCAGCACCAGCACCGGCAACAGCATGCCGACCCCCTGGCGCACTCCGCCGAAGAAGTAGTGGCTGTAGAGGAAGCGGCGAATGCTGGCAATGCGCAGATCCATGGGCGGCGGGACTCGGTTCCGGGTGACGCGTCAAGTATAGAGAGGCCGCCCGCGTTTTAGGGGCCAGATGGTTACCGAACTTTCCCGGATGGGGCGGCGCGACTTCCGTGCAACGTCCGCGAAACCTCGATTTGCTACGTTTGCCGCAACGCGGTAAATTGCTCCACTTGCGCCGGTCTGCCTATCCGAAACCGGCGCGATGAGGCGGATGGCCAGGGTCACCTCCCAGCCATCTTGCAGCAGACATATTTGCCGTTGGCCGCGCCACAAGCGTGTGTTGCCAAGGCTTCCATTTCGACCTCCAGCGTCCCCCAGGGGCGTTTGCACTGCGTTCTGTCGAACGTATGCCGGGTCGGCAGGGTGTCCGGGTGGCGTGGCTCCGTGAGCCGCTAAGCGCCGGATCATGTTGCCGTAGCCGGCATGGGTTCCGTTGCCGCCGTATCCGGGCGCGCAGCAGTCAGGGTTGCAGGGCCGGTTTTGAAAGGAATGACAACATGGAAATGAATGGCGCCGATATCGTCGTGCGCTGCCTGGCCGATGAAGGCGTGGAACACGTTTTCGGCTACCCTGGCGGCGCGGTGCTCTACATCTACGACGCGATTTTCAAGCAGGACAAATTCCAGCATATCCTGGTTCGTCACGAGCAAGCCGCCGTGCACGCGGCCGATGCCTATTCGCGCTCGTCGCAGAAGGTCGGCGTCTGCATCGTGACCAGCGGTCCGGGCGTGACCAATGCCGTCACTGGCATCGCCACCGCCTACATGGACTCCATCCCCATGGTCATCATCAGCGGGCAGGTGCCCACTGCGGCCATCGGCGAGGACGCCTTCCAGGAGTGCGACACCGTCGGCATCACGCGTCCCTGCGTCAAGCACAACTTCCTGGTGCGCGACGTCAAGGACCTGGCCGAAACCATGCGCCGCGCGTTTTACATCGCGCGCACCGGCCGTCCCGGCCCGGTGCTGGTGGATATCCCCAAGGACATCACCGTCGCACAGTGCAAATACACGCCGCCCAAGGGCGAGATCTCGATGCGTTCCTACGCGCCCGTCAACAAGGGCCACCAGGGGCAGATCAAGAAAGCCGTGCAGATGCTGCTGGCCGCAGAGCGGCCCATGATCTACACCGGCGGCGGGGTCATCCTGTCGAACGCCGCGCCCGAGCTGAACAAGCTCGTCTCGCAACTGGGCGCGCCCTGCACCAGCACCCTGATGGGCCTGGGTGGCTTTCCCGCCAGCAGCGGCCAGTTCGTCGGCATGCCCGGCATGCACGGCACCTACGAGGCCAACATGGCGATGCAGCACTGCGACGTGCTGCTCGCCATCGGCGCCCGTTTCGACGACCGCGTGATCGGCAACCCCAAGCACTTCGCCCAGAACGCCCGCAAGATCATCCATATCGATATCGACCCCTCGTCGATCTCCAAGCGCGTGCGCGTGGACGTGCCGATCGTCGGCAACGTCAAGGATGTGCTGGCCGACCTGAGCGCGCAGTACGAGGCGGCCTCGGCCGAGCACAAGCCGGCCTCCATCGCCAAGTGGTGGGAACAGGTCGAAGTCTGGCGCGGCAAGGAATGCCTCAAGTTCGCCAATTCGGACGAGGTCATCAAGCCGCAGTTCGTGGTGGAAAAGCTCTGGGAAGTGACCGGCGGCGACGCCTTCGTCACCTCCGACGTGGGCCAGCACCAGATGTGGGCCGCGCAGTACTACAAGTTCGACAAGCCGCGCCGCTGGATCAACTCCGGCGGCCTGGGCACCATGGGCGTGGGCCTGCCGTACGCCATGGGCGTGCAGATGGCCAATCCGGGTCATGACATCGCCGTGATCACCGGCGAGGCCTCGATCCAGATGAACATCCAGGAACTGTCGACCTGCGCGCAATACCGCCTGACGCCCAAGATCGTCTGCCTGAACAACCGCTTCCTGGGCATGGTGCGGCAGTGGCAGCAGATCGACTACGGCTCGCGCTATTCCGAGTCGTACATGGATTCGCTGCCCGACTTCGTCAAGGTGGCCGAGGCCTACGGCCACGTGGGCCTGCGCATCGAGCGCCCGGCCGACGTCGAGCCGGCGCTGCGCGAAGCGTTTGGCAAGCACAAGGAGCGCCTGGTCTTCCTGGACTTCATCACCGACCGCACCGAAAACGTGTGGCCGATGGTCAAGGCCGGCCGCGGGCTGACCGAAATGCTGCTCGGCTCTGAAGACCTGTAAGGAGGCCCCGCAATGAAGCACGTGATTTCCGTCCTCCTCGAAAACGAACCCGGCGCGCTGTCGCGCGTGGTGGGCCTGTTTTCCGCGCGGGGCTACAACATCGAAACCCTGACCGTGGCGCCCACCGAGGATTCCACGCTGTCGCGCATGACCATCGTCACGACCGGTTCGGACGAGGTCATCGAACAGATCACCAAGCATTTGAACCGCCTGGTCGATGTCGTGAAGGTGGTGGACCTGACCGAAGGCGCCCACATCGAGCGCGAGCTGATGCTCGTGAAGGTGCGCGCCGTCGGCAAGGAACGCGAGGAAATGAAGCGCATGGCGGACATCTTCCGCGGCCGCATCATCGACGTCACCGACAAGTCCTACACCATCGAACTGACCGGGGTGCAGGAAAAAGTACAGGCCTTCCTGGAGGCCCTGGACCGCAGTGCCATTCTGGAAACCGTGCGCACCGGCGTGTCCGGCATCGGCCGCGGTGAACGGATCCTGAAGATTTGACCGGCCTTCCAGGCCAAGCCGCACCCTACATACGAACCCACGAATAATCCAAGATATCTGGAGCACCCCATGAAAGTTTTCTACGACAAAGACTGCGATCTCTCCCTCATCAAAGGCAAGACCGTCGCCATCATCGGCTACGGTTCGCAAGGCCATGCCCACGCCCAGAACCTGAATGACTCGGGCGTGAAGGTCATCGTCGGCCTGCGCAAGGGTGGCGCGTCGTGGGACAAGGCCGCCAACGCCGGCCTGCAAGTCAAGGAAGTGGCGGAAGCCGTCAAGGCCGCCGACATCGTCATGATGCTGCTGCCCGACGAGAACATCGCCTCGGTCTACAACAAGGAAGTGCACGCCAACATCAAGGCTGGCGCCGCCCTGGCCTTCGCCCACGGCTTCAACGTCCACTACGGCCAGGTCGTGCCGCGTGAAGACATCGACGTCATCATGATCGCCCCGAAGGCCCCCGGCCACACGGTGCGCAACACCTACAAGCAGGGCGGCGGCGTGCCCCACCTGGTCGCGGTCTACCAGGACAAGTCGGGCGCCGCGCGTGACGTGGCCCTGTCGTACGCCAGCGCCAACGGCGGCGGCCGTGCCGGCATCATCGAAACCAACTTCCGCGAAGAAACCGAAACCGACCTGTTCGGCGAACAGGCCGTGCTGTGCGGCGGCACCGTCGAACTGATCAAGGCCGGTTTCGACACGCTGGTGGAAGCCGGCTACGCGCCCGAAATGGCGTACTTCGAGTGCCTGCACGAACTGAAGCTGATCGTCGACCTGATCTACGAAGGCGGCATCGCCAACATGAACTACTCGATTTCGAACAACGCCGAATTCGGCGAGTACGAAACGGGTCCGAAGATCGTCACGGACGAAACCCGCAAGGCCATGCGCCAGTGCCTGACGGACATCCAGACCGGCGAATACGCCAAGAAGTTCATCCTGGAAAACGCCGCCGGCGCCCCGACGCTGACCTCGCGCCGCCGCATCAACGCGGAATCGCAGATCGAAGTGGTGGGCGGCAAGCTGCGCGCCATGATGCCCTGGATCGCCGCCAACAAGCTGGTGGACAAGTCCAAGAACTGATTCCGGGTTTCGATTCCGGGTCCGCGCGGGGTTTGCGCCCCGCGCGCGCCGGCCGAAAGCGGCATGCCTGGCGAGGGCATGCCGTTTTTATTTGCGCGGAAAGTGCGCGAAGGCGGGCGCGCCACGGGGATCGCGGGCGGGCTTTGCGCGCCGGCGGGGCCGGATCGCGGCGGGCATGGCCCTTGCTGCGGCCCGTTGTGGGGCTAGATGAGTTAACCTTTCAATGTCTGTCGTAAGTAATTGAGATCATGCCCAATTTTTCCATGCGCGATTCCGAGAACCGCCACCGAAGCATCTACCTGCTGCCCAACGCATTCACCACCGCGGCGTTGTTCGCGGGGTTCTATGCCGTGGTGCAGGCCATGAACAACCGCTTCGAGGTCGCCGCCATCGCCATTTTCGTGGCCATGGTGCTGGACGGCATGGACGGCCGGGTGGCCCGCCTGACCAACACCCAATCGGCCTTCGGCGAGCAATACGATTCGCTGTCCGACATGACCTCGTTCGGCGTGGCGCCAGCGCTGGTGATGTACGAATGGATCCTGAACGACCTGGGCCGCTGGGGCTGGCTGGCGGCGTTCGTCTACGTGGCCGGGGCCGCGCTGCGCCTGGCGCGCTTCAATACCAATATCGCGGTGGTCGACAAGCGCTATTTCCAGGGCCTGCCGAGCCCGGCGGCCGCCGCATTGGTGGCCGGTTTCGTGTGGCTGGCCGTCGACAACAAGCTGCCGATCCACGACAGCGTGATGGCCTGGGTCGCGTTCACGCTGACCATGTACGCCGGCATCACCATGGTGTCCAACGCGCCGTTCTTCAGCGGCAAGAGTTTCGCCCTGGGCCGCAGCGTGCCGTTCTGGGGCATCCTGCTGGTGGTGGCGGTGTTCGTGTTCGTCTCCAGCGATCCCCCGGTGGTGCTGTTCGGCCTGTTCGTGCTGTACGGCTTTTCGGGCTGGGTCATCTGGGCCTGGCGCTGGAACCGCGCCCGCCGGCTGCAGCAGGAGCGCCGCGGCCAGTCGTCCTGAGCGCGCCGTCCGGCAAAAGAAAAACCCGCCTGATGAAGGCGGTTTTTTTTCGTGGTGGAATCAACGCCACATGAAACGGTCGTCGTCGTACATCGGATCCGGGCCGGGATGGAAGTGGGTCAGCGAATTGCCGTCGCGGCCCATGTAGACGTACATCAGCGAATTCCAGACGCCGTTTTCCTTGTAGCGGTACGACCACACGACCTCGCGCTTTTCGCCCAGGCCGGCTTCCTCGATGCGGGCGGGCGGGCCGAACTCGCAACGAACGCGGTCCGGGCCCCACTGACCCTGTTCCAGCACCTTGAAGTGGGCGTCGGTCAGCAGCGGCATGACACGGTCGACGCGGCCGTCGGCGCCGACGTTGGCGCCCCAAGCGTATTGACCCATGGGCTGTTGCGTCCAGATGACGCGGCGGCCGCCATTGGCCTGCGGGCATTCGAAATTGGGGCGGCCGAACCGGGCCTGGACGTCGGTCAGCGGGGTGCCGGGGGCGACCTGGGCAAGATTGGCACAGGCGGCCAGGCCGGCGAGGGCGGCGGCGGCCAGGGTGGTGCGGGCGAGTCTGTAATAATTTGACATGTTATGGCTCCTGTTGCCTCCCGCGCGAGCGGCGGCGCGACATCCGGCGGTGGGCCGATAGCGTCGCTGGGGTAATTCTAGCGAATCAGCTATAATCGCCAGGCTTTATCAAGTGTATTGATTTTGCAAGATGCTTTGCGCCGGCAACGGGGCCGGGCTGGACAGGATGCAAACAGGGCGCTTTGCCTTGTTTTTCCGGCATTTCCAGCTTAGACCCGAAGCAGCAGTGAGAATGCAACAACGCTTGTCGCCGGCCGCGATTTTTTTCCAAACCACGTCAGGGCGCCTCGGCCCTGTCGCATGTCCGAAGAGGTCATCCATGTCTGTAGCTGACATCAAGAAATCCGATATCGTTGCGCAGTTCCAACGCGCTCAAGGCGATACCGGTTCCCCCGAAGTCCAGGTGGCTCTGCTCACCGCCCGTATCAACGAACTGACCGGTCACTTCAAAGAACACATGAAGGACCATCACTCGCGCCGTGGTCTGCTGCGCATGGTCAGCCGTCGCCGCAAGCTGCTCGACTATCTCAAGGGCCGCAATCCCGATTCGTACCGCGCACTGATCGAAAAACTCGGTCTGCGCAAGTGATCGACGGGGCTGGCTCCCCATGACGCAACCGTGGTCGGTGCGACGCATGTCGCGACGGCCACGGTTTTTCATTTGTAAGGAATAATCGTCATGTTCAATAAAGTGACAAAATCGTTCCAGTACGGCCAGCACACGGTCGTCCTGGAAACTGGCGAGATCGCTCGCCAGGCCTCCGGCGCCGTTGTGGTGTCGATCGAGGACACCGTCGTCCTGGCCACCGTCGTGGCTGCCAAGAAGGCCAAGCCGGGTCAGACGTTCTTCCCGCTGACCGTCGACTACATCGAAAAGACCTACGCCGCCGGCCGCATCCCCGGTGGTTTCTTCAAACGCGAAGGCAAGCCGTCCGAAAAGGAAACGCTGACCTCGCGCCTGATCGACCGTCCCCTGCGTCCGCTGTTCCCCGAAGACTTCTACAACGAAGTCCAGGTGGTCATCCACACGCTGTCGGTCAATCCTGAAATCGATCCCGACATTCCCGCCATGATCGGCGCGTCGGCCGCGCTGGCCATCTCGGGCATCCCCTTCAACGGCCCGATCGGCGCCGCCCGCGTGGGCTACATCGACGGCCAGTACGCCATCAACCCGACCGCTTCGCAGCTCAAGTCCTCGAAGCTGGACCTGGTGGTGGCCGGCACCGAGAACGCCGTGCTGATGGTGGAATCGGAAGCCGATCAGCTGTCCGAGGAAATCATGCTGGGCGGCGTGGTCTACGGCCACGAGCAGATGCAGGCCGTCATCAACGCCATCCACGAACTGGTCAAGGACGCCGGCAAGCCCGATTGGGACTGGCAGCCGCCCGCCAAGGACGAGGCCCTGATCGCCGCCGTCACCGCGGCCGCCCAGGAAGGCCTGAACGCCGCCTACCAGATCCGTGAAAAGCAGGCCCGCACCACCAAGCTGCGCGAAGTCTACGCCGATGTGTCGGCCAAGCTGAACGCCGCCGCCGCCGAAAAGGGCGAGCCGGCGCCGGACGCCGTCACGGTCGACAACATCCTGTTCTCGCTGGAATCGGCCATCGTCCGCGGCCAGATCCTGAACGGCGAACCGCGCATCGACGGCCGCGACACCCGCACCGTGCGTCCCATCAGCGTGCGCCTGGGCGTGCTGCCGCGCGCGCACGGCAGCGCCCTGTTCACCCGTGGCGAAACCCAGGCGCTGGTCGTGGCCACGCTGGGCACCAAGCAGGACGAGCAGATCATCGACGCGCTCATGGGCGAGTACCGCGACCGCTTCATGCTGCACTACAACAT
>NZ_JBLZXG010000013.1:0-155570 GCF_050285565.1 Achromobacter sp. | reverse complement strand
GCGACAGCACGTCCGGCCGCTCGGCGGCGCGGGCGCGCTGGGCGTCCAGTTCCTGCTCCTGGCGGCGCTGGATGTCGTTGGCGCGAGTGGCGGCCTCCGCGGGCAAGGATTGCGCGGCCAGGCGAGGCGGGAAGGTCAGGGAGGCGATGGATGAAACGCACAGCGCCAGGCAGGGAAGCAGCCTCTGCCGGAGGCGGCTTCGCGATACGATGGTATGCACTTGTTTCTTATTGAAATTCTCGGTTTCCTTCCATAACGGAGCGGAATCGAATTAATTAAGCGCGCATTTCAATTTATGCCCTATTTTTCACAGATCTTCTGGCGACAATCGAGAATATGCAGAAGCGGAACAGCGCCCATAAAGTTACATATAATTACGTCGATAAATTAGCGGACCACGCCGCCGCTGGCGATGGGAACAATCTGAAATCGCTTGGGGAACCACGCCTTGCCGGCAACGCTCGCGCGGCTCGCGCTGTGCCAAAATCGCGCCCATGCCGATCGACAACCGCCTGATTCCCTCCGCCCTCGCCGCCCAGACGGCGCAATTGCCCGCCGCCTGGCAGACCGCCCTGCAGGCCCCGCGCGTCGCCGCGGCGCTGGCGGCCGTGACCGCCCATGTGGAAAAGCGTCTGGCCGAAGGCGCGGTGGTCTATCCGGCCGAGCCGTTTCGCGCCCTGCATGGGCTGGCGCCATCGGACGTGCGGGTGGTGATCCTGGGACAGGATCCGTATCACGGCCCCGGCCAGGCGCAGGGGCTGGCGTTTTCCGTGCCGGACGATTGCAAGCGCCCGCCCAGCCTGCGCAACATCTTCAACGAGATCGCGCAGGAATATCCGGGCACGCCGCTGCCGGCTGGCAACGACCTCACTGCGTGGACCGAACAGGGCGTGCTGCTGCTGAACACCGCGCTGACGGTGGAAGATGGCCAGCCCGCGTCGCACGCCAAGCGCGGCTGGGAAACAGTGACGGATGCATTGATCGCGCGGGTGGCCGAGGACCCGTCACCCAAGGTATTCATGCTGTGGGGCGCGCACGCCCAGGCCAAGCGGGCGTTGCTTCCCGACAACAGCGGCCACTTGGTGCTGATGGCCAACCACCCGTCGCCCCTGTCCGCGCGGCGCCCGCCCGTGCCGTTCCTGGGCTGCGGCCATTTCCTCAAGACCAACCAGTGGCTAGCCGACCAAGGGAAAAACCCTATTGATTGGAAGCTGAGCCAAAAATTAATTCCCAAGCAAGGCGAATTCGGGTTATGATCGCCGCACTGCACAAAACGAGTTCGGCATTTACCGCCTTGATTTAGCGGAAATTCCAGCAGTCTGCCGGGCAACCAAGCCCAGGCCCATGCCGAACATCATCGATTCCTGACCTCCTTTCCTTTCGCCCTGCGTTCCAAGCAGTATCACGGGAACGCGCCACGCGCACGGTTGATTCGGTCGGCACGATGCTCCATCAACCGTCGCCTGGATCCGGCCGCCTAATCCCCTGGCCCGACCAAGCACTGCGCCGCTTTTATCGCGGCAAGGGAAAGTTATGTCTTTCGAAACCCTGGGTCTCGCGCCCGCCCTGTTGTCGGCCCTGCAAGATGCCGGCTTCACCACCCCCACCCCCGTGCAAGCCTCGGCCATCCCCCAGGCGCTGGCCGGCCACGACCTGATGGTGTCCTCGCAGACCGGTAGCGGCAAGACTGCCGCCTTCATGCTGCCCGCGCTGCACCGCATCGCCCAGATGCCCGCCAACAAGGGCGTCGGCGTGCAAGTGCTGGTGCTGACCCCGACCCGCGAACTGGCCCTGCAAGTCACCGAAGCCACCGCCACTTATGGCCGCAAGCTGGCCGATCTGCGCACCGCCACCGTCGTCGGCGGCATGCCCTACGGCGCCCAACTGAAGGCGCTGTCGCGCCGCGTCGACGTGCTGGTCGCGACGCCCGGCCGCCTGATCGACCATCTCCAGGCCGGCCGCGTCAAGCTCAACACCGTGCACACGCTGGTGCTGGACGAAGCCGATCGCATGCTGGACATGGGCTTCATCGAGGATATCGAAACTATCGTCGGCCGCCTGCCGGCGGAACGCCAGACGCTGTTGTTCTCGGCCACCCTGGATGGCACCATCGCCAAGCTGGCGGCGCGCATGATGCGCGATCCGCAACGCATCGAGATGGCCGGCTCCAAGGAAAAGCACACCAACATCACGCAAAGCCTGCTGTACGCGGACGACGCCAGCCACAAGATGCAGCTGCTGGATCACGTCCTGCGCGACGCCACGCTGGATCAGGCCATCGTCTTCACGTCCACCAAGCGCGGCGCCGACGACCTGGCCGACCGCCTGGCCGACCAGGGCTTTGCCGCCGCCGCCCTGCATGGCGACATGAATCAGCGCCAACGCACCCGCACGCTGTCGCAACTGCAACGCGGCCAGCTGCGCATCCTGGTGGCCACCGACGTGGCCGCCCGTGGCATCGACGTGCAAGGCATCAGCCACGCCGTCAACTTCGACCTGCCGATGCAGGCCGAAGACTACGTGCACCGCATCGGCCGCACCGGCCGCGCCGGTCGCAACGGCCTGGCGTTCACGCTGGCCACGCATTCGGAGCGTCACAAGGTGCGCCGCATCGAGCACTACATCGGCCAGTCCATCACGCCCGAAGTAATCGCCGGCCTGGAGCCCAAGCGCACCCCGCGCCCGTCGGCCGGCGCCGCGCCGCGCGGCGGCAAGCCGTTTGGCAAGCGTCCGGGCGGCTTTGGCGGTGGCTATCAAGGTCACCGTGAAGGCGGTTCGCGCGAAGGCCGTTCGTTCGGCGGCCCGCGTGGCGAATTCAAGCCGCGCGAGGGCGGTTACCAGGGCGCCCGCGAAGGCGGCGCTGGCTATCAAGGCAACCGCCCGTTCGGCGACCGCCCGGCCCGTTCGTTCGGTGATCGCCCCAGCTTCGGTGATCGTCCCCAGCGCGAAGGCGGCTACCAGGGCAATCGTCCCTTCGGCGACCGTCCGCAACGTGAAGGCGGCTTTCGCGGCGGCGACCGCGACGCCCGTCCGAGCTTCAGCGATCGCCCCAGCTTCGGCGACCGCCCCCAGCGCGACCCGCGTCCGTTCAACGAGCGCGGCCCGCGCGAAGGCGGCTTCCGTGGCGGCGACCGCGATTCGCGCCCGAGCTTCAGCGATCGTCCCAGCTTCGGCGACCGTCCGCAGCGCGAAGGCGGCTTCCGTGGCGCTGACCGCCCCAGCTTCGACAAGCGTCCCGGCGGCCCCGCCAAGCGCTTCAGCAAGCCTGCCGGCGCCCGCCGCGGCTAAGCCCTGAAAGGCTCCCAACAAACCCCGCGCCTGTCGCGGGGTTTGTTTTTTGGGAAAATGCCGTATTCACGACGTCCTGATTTTCCGCCATGCAACGCCCCGCCCCCGCCAACCTGCCCCCGCTCTCTCCCGCCGCCCTGGCCCACAGCGATGCCGCCGCCGCGCACTTGCGCGCCGCGATCAGCGCCGCTTGCGGCTGGCTGCCATTCGATCACTGGATGGCCGAAGCGCTGTATGCGCCGGGGTTGGGCTATTACGCGGCGGGTAACGTCAAGCTGGCCGAGGCCGATGAGCGCGCGCCCGCGGGCGATTTCGTCACCGCCCCGCAACTGACGCCCCTGTTCGCCCGCACCCTGGCGCGCCAGGTGGCCCAGGTGCTGCGGCAGACAGATACCCAGACGGTGCTGGAGTTCGGCGCTGGCACCGGCGCGCTGGCCGAAGGCGTGCTGCGCGAACTGGACGCGCTCGGACTGGCGGGCGCGCAGTACCTGATTCTTGAAGTATCGGCCGACCTGCGCGCGCGCCAGGCCGAGCGGCTGGCGCCGTGCGGCGAGCGCGTGCGCTGGCTGGAGGCGCTGCCCACGGGTTTTCGCGGGTGCGTGCTGGCCAACGAAGTGCTGGACGCCATGCCGGTGACGCTGTTCCGCTGGAGCGACGATGGCGCGGTGCTGGAACGCGGCGTCGCCTGGGATGCGGCCCAGGGCTTTGTCTGGGAAGACCGGCCGGCCCCGCCGCGGCTGGCCGAGGCGGTGACGGCGCGCATGCCCGCGCTGCCGGGCTATGTGTCCGAAATCAATCTGCAGGCCGAAGCCTGGATCGAGGGCATGGGCGGCTGGCTGGAACAAGGCGCGGCGCTGCTGCTCGACTACGGTTTTCCGCAAGGCGAGTACTACCATCCGCAACGCGCCGCCGGCACGTTGATGTGCCATCTGCGCCATCACGCGCATGGCGACCCGTTCACCGCGCCCGGGCTGCAGGACATCACCGCCCACGTCGACTTCACCGCCATGGCGGACGCGGCGCAAGCGGCCGGATTGCAGGTGCTGGGCTATACCTCGCAGGCGCGCTTCCTGATGAACGCCGGCCTGATGGAATTGCTGGCGCAGTTGGATCCGAGCGACGCGCGCGCCTATGCGCAGGCGGTGGCGCCGGTGCAGAAGCTGCTGTCGGAAGCCGAGATGGGCGAACTGTTCAAAGTGCTGGCCGTGGGCCGCGGCATCACGCAACCCCTGATCGGCTTTGCACGCGGCGACCGCCTCGGCAAGCTGTAGGAAACGCGCCCTCAGGCGGCGCGCAGCCGCTGCAGGCGCGCTTGACGCACGCTCTGCTTGATCCGCGCGGGATCCCCGGCGCAGGCACGGGCGATGGCGCCAGCATCCACGTCACGCACCGCCTCGGCGCGCCCGCGCCAGGCATCGATGGCCACCGGCCGCAACACCGCCGCCGTTTCCAGCAGGTCGAAAAAGCGCTCGGGCTTGCGCAGCGCGTCGACGCGCTCCAGCAACGCGAGCTGCGCTTCGGCGACATCAGCGCTGGCCGCCTGCGTGGCATCCAAGCCCGATAGCATCTCGGGCAGCAGGCGAGCATAGTCGTTGCACTCGGTGGGCACGCGCAGGCGCCGGCCCAGGGCCTCGCGTTCGGGCGACAGGCGGCACAGCAACGCATAACGCCCCGGCAGGGACAGCTTGCGCGCGGCCGCGCGATCGACGTCGCCGCCGGTCTCCTCGGACTCCCGCAGTTCGGGCATGACGCGATCCAACGCACCCGACTGCCGCAACACATTCAACATGCGCGACGGCGCCGCGGCCATGAGACCGCGCGACACTTCTTTCCAGACGCGCTCGGGCACCAGGGCATCGGCCTCGCCGGCCTCGACCATGCGGCGGCATAGCGCCAGGGTCTCGGGCGCCACGCTGAAATCGGGCAAGCGCGCGGCGAAGCGGGCCAGGCGCAGGATGCGCACGGGGTCTTCCTCGAAGGCCTCGCCCACGTGACGGAACACGCGCGCCCGCACGTCGGCGCCGCCGCCGAGCGGGTCGACCAGCTCGCCATCCTGCGTCTGCGCGATGGCATTGACGGTCAGGTCGCGGCGGCGCAGGTCTTCCTCGAGCGTGACGTCGGCGCCAGTGTAGAAGGTGAAGCCCTTGTAGCCGCGCCCCGACTTGCGCTCGGTGCGCGCCAGCGCGTATTCCTCTTTGGTCACCGGATGCAGGAACACCGGGAAATCGCCGCCCACCGGAATGAAACCGCGCCGCGCCATGTCTTCGGGCGTGGCGCCGACCACCACCCAGTCGTGGTCGCCCGGCGCCAGACCGAGCAGCGCATCGCGCACCGCCCCGCCCACAATGTAGACCCGCAGGCCCTGCGTCGCCACATCCCCCGTCATGGCAGGGTGGTGCTTTCCGCGCCCAGCGGCACCACGTTGCCCAGGCGTTCCTTGAGCGACTGCGGTTGGCCGCTGAACATGGCGGCGTAATAGACCGAGTTGGACATCACGTTCTTGACGTAGGTGCGCGTCTCGTTGAACGGGATGGTCTCGGCGAAGATCGCGCCTTCGACCGGATGGCTGAAGGTCGAGCGCCAGTTGTGCGGGCGCCGCGGTCCGGCGTTGTAGCCGGCGCTGGCCAGCATCTGCGAGCCGTTCAGGTCGCGCAACACCATGTTCAGGTAGTTGGTGCCCAGCTCCGTGTTGGTATCGAAGTCGTTGACGCTGTCGGGCGTGAAGTTGCTCATGCCGATCTTGCCCGCGACCCACTTGGCGGTGGCCGGCATCAACTGCATCAGGCCGGAGGCGCCGACGTGCGAACGCGCGTCCATGATGAAGCGCGATTCCTGGCGGATCAGGCCATAGACCCAGGCCGGATCCAACGCGATGGCGTTGGCCTTGGCGGTGACGCGGCCCTCGAACGGCGCGATGAAGCGCTGGCTGAAGTCGAATTCCTTTTCGGTGCGATCGGACGTGTTGACTACACGATCGTAGATGTTCTCGGCGCGCGCGAGTTCGGCCGCGGCGAGCAATTGGCGGTCGGTCATGCCGCGCAACGCGAAGTTCCATTCGGGCACGGCCTCCTGGCGCCAGCCCAGGCGGAACAACTGCACCGCGCGGCGCAGACCGGGATTGGCGCGGGCCTCGGCGATCTCACGATCGGTGATGGGCGCCGGACGCGGCGGCACGGTGATGCGCCGGCCCAGCTCCTCGGCGGCCAGTTGGCCGTAGAAATCGAAGCGGTCGGCGATCGAGGCATAGGCCGCGTTGGCCTGCTCACGATGGCCGGTGGCGGCCAGGCCGCGCGCCTTCCAGTAGACCCACGAGGGATCCTGCTGCTGCGCCGGCGGCATCTGGTCGATGGATTCGATCACCCACTTCCAGTCGATCTTGGGCTGGCGCAGCGCGGCCCGCACCTTCCAGCCGGCGTTGTATTCCGTCATGCGGATGTGGCCGGCCTCGTGGTACCAATCGTCGGCGCGGCTGTCCAGGTTGAGCGCGGCCACCAGCGCGTACTGGCCACGGATCCAGGCCAGGTTCGACTTGGCCATGGACTTGGCCCATTCGCGCCGCAGGTAGGAATCGGCCACGTTGATGTCGGATCGAGCCAGACGCGCCAGCGCGATGGTGACCAGCTCTTTTTCGTTGCGGCCCACCGGCAGGCGGTCCTGCCGCGTCAGCCAGCGCATCGGATCCTTGATGAGGACGTCGTAGGTCTTCTGGTCGCGCGGCTCGAACATGTATTGCACGAACTTGCGCGCGTCGGCGGTCTTGTTGGCCTCGATGGCGTCGCGCAACTGCGGTTCGAGGTGCTCCCAGCCCAGCACTTTGTCGGCGACCAACTGGTCGTACAGCGCCCAGCAGGCGCCGCCCGGCGAAAACACCGCCATGGCCTGCGCGGCGGTGGCGCGCTGGCCGGTCATGTGCTTGGCGTTGAGGATGGCGCACTCGACCTGGGCATTGCTGTTCTTGACGGGCGCCAGCTTGCGCACGGTGTCGAAGTCGCCGCTGCGCGCGGCGGCCAGCAGCCAATCGGCGCGCAGCCTGTCGGCCAGGTAGGCATCATCGTTGTTGTTGATGAACTTCTGCAATTCGGCGGTCGGTCGCCCGCCAGCGGGCGGGCTCCAGAGCTGATAGCGCAACAGCCAGTATTCCGGGTACATCCCCAGGGGATCGGACTTGGCCTGCGGCACCAGGGCGCCCAGGATCGACCACTGCTTGCGGTTCATGGCCTCGCGCGCGGCGACCACGGCCGCCAGGGCGGGCGTGTCGGCGGTGGGCGGCAGGCCGGCCAGCACGGCCGGCGGCACGGCTATGGCCGGCTGCGGGGCCTGCGCGGCCGGTTGCGGCTGGGGACTGACGGCGGCGGTGCGCTGCTGCGCGTCGACCGGCGCGCAGGCGGCGGTGAACAGCGCCAGCAGCGGCAGCCAGCGGCGCAGGCCGGCGCGGGCGTCGGCCGCGCGCGGGGATTTCCCGCCGGTTTTCTGATACCGTCCGGATTGCGGGGCCAGGACGCTGGCCATGGCGTTGCGCGCGGGCTTCATGCGCCAACCTTGCCAGCGGCTTGCGGGTCCGCGCAGTGATGGGCGCAGAGACAGGCGCGGCAAGGCGCGGGCTGGTCCCCGCGGCGGTCCGCGCGATCGTTGGCGAGGAAATTCGCGCGCAGGTTCGCGCGCAAATTCGCACCATGACTCGTGTTATCGCTGACCCGCAGTGTCGCCTTCATTTTCCACCCCTGTTACAGCTACCGCATGACTACGCAAAATACTCCAGAGGATACCGCAAGCCAGCTACGCACGCGATTGCGGAAATTGCGCGCCGAACTGCCGGAAGACCAACGCAGCCGCGGCGGTCTGCTGATGCGGGCGCGCCTGTTCACCTGGCTCAACGTGGCGCGCGACGAAGCGTTGCGGGCCGGCCGCCGCGCGCCCACCGTGGTCGCCGCCTTCTGGCCCATGGCAGACGAACCCGACCTGCGGCCGTTGCTGGAGCAATGGGCCGAAAATGGTGTCACGGTGGCCCTGCCGGTGGTGCGCGAACGCAACGCGCCGCTGGTCTTCCTGCCCTGGACGCCGGACGCGGAACTGCGCGCCGGCCCTTACGGCATCCAGGAACCGGCACAAGGCGCCGAAGTGTTGCCCGACGTGTTGCTGATCCCGACGCTGGGTTACACCGAATCCGCCGATCGCCTCGGCTATGGTGGCGGCTACTACGACCGCACCCTGGCGGCGCTGCGCGACCGCGGCCACGCTTTCGTCACCATCGGCGTGGCCTGGAGTTGCGGCGAGCTGGATCCCGGCTATCAACCGGCCGCCCATGACTTCCGCCTGGACGCCGTCATCACGCCGGACGGCTGGGTGCCGCATGCCCCGCAGGAAAACCCCGGCCAGGGCGGCGTCACACTGCACCGTCATACGCTGCGCTGACGCACTAGTTTTGCCCGGAGGGCTTGCACCATAATGGTGCAACCTCCCCCATGATCCGCCCCTGATATTCCCCTTAGCCGCGTGCCGCGGCAAGCCCTTGCGGGCCGTTCGTCACCCCGCCTTTACGCCCCTTTCGCCGCGGCCCGGCCGCGCCCCGATTCGTCCCACCGCGCGGCCCCGATTCGGGCCCATGGCGCCACGCCACGGCCCCTGGGGGCCGCCCGTCCCGTCGCTGCCTCCTTGCGGCCGGAGGTAGCCAGCCGCCGCCGACAAGAGGATATTGACCTCCAGGGCGGCCCCTCGTGCGCGCCGGCCAAGCTGGCACACGGGTTGCTTATTCATTCAGACCGGCCCCGCAGGGGCCGGACAACGGCCGCGTCCCAAGCGAGCCGTCAGCATCTGCAACGGAGGAGCCATGAAGGACAGATCATCCCGTCCCGCCGCCTATGACGAAATGCGCGACAGCGCCGGCGGCATACGCTCCCATTACCAGGCCTTCGAGCGCTGGCACCAGGAGCAATCGGCGGAAGCCATGGCCGCGCGCCGCCTGGAGGCCGACCTGAGTTTCCGGCGGGTCGGCATCACCTTTTCGGTGGCCGGCGACGCCGCCGGCACCGAACGGCTGATCCCGTTCGATATGATCCCGCGCATCATCCCCGCCGACGAATGGCGCCGCCTGGAGGCCGGCCTGAAGCAGCGCGTGCGGGCGCTGAACATGTTCATCCACGACATCTACCACGGCCATGACATCGTGCGCGCCGGCGTGGTGCCGGCCGAGCAGGTGTTCCTGAACGCCCAGTACCGCCCCGAGATGCAGGACGTGGATGTGGCCGAGGACATCTATTGCCACATCGCCGGGGTCGACATCGTGCGCGCCGGCGCCGGCGAGTTCTACGTGCTGGAGGACAACCTGCGCGTGCCCTCCGGCGTCTCGTACATGCTGGAGAACCGCAAGATGTCGATGCGGCTGATGCCCGATGCCTTCAGCCGCATCAAGGTCGAGCCGGTGGCGCACTATCCCGACCTGCTGCTGGACAACCTGCGCGAAGTGGCGCCGCACGGCGGCGACGATCCCACCGTGGTGGTGCTGACACCCGGCATGTACAACTCGGCGTACTTCGAGCACGCTTTCCTGGCGCAGCAGATGGGCGTGGAGCTGGTGGAAGGCCAGGACCTGTTCGTCGAGCAGAACACCGTGTACATGCGCACCACGCAAGGGCCGCGCAAGGTCGACGTGATCTACCGCCGGCTGGATGACGACTTTCTCGACCCGCTATCGTTTCGCGCCGATTCGGCGCTGGGCGTGCCCGGCCTGCTGTCGGTGTACCGCGCCGGCCGCGTGACGCTGGCCAATGCCATCGGCACCGGCATCGCCGACGACAAATCGACCTATCTCTACGTACCCGACATGATCCGCTTCTACCTGAGCGAAGAGCCGATCCTGTCGAACGTGCCCACCTGGCGTTGCGGCCGTCCGGAGGAACTGTCGCACGTGCTGGCCAACATGCACGAGCTGGTGGTCAAGGAGGTGCATGGCGCCGGCGGCTACGGCATGCTGGTGGGCCCGTCGGCCACCCATGCCGAGGTCGAATCGTTCAAGGAGCGCGTGCGCGCCAACCCCGCCAACTACATCGCGCAACCGACGCTGGCGCTGTCGACGGTGCCGACCTATGTCGAGTCGGGCGTGGCGCCGCGCCATGTCGACCTGCGCCCCTACGTGCTGTGCGGCAAGGACATCCGCACCGTGCCTGGCGGCCTGTGCCGCGTGGCGCTGACCGAGGGCTCGCTGGTGGTCAACAGCAGCCAGGGCGGCGGCACCAAGGACACCTGGGTTCTGGAGGAATAACGATGCTGAGCCGAACCGCCGACAACCTGTTCTGGATGTGCCGCTACACCGAGCGCGCCGAGAACACCGCCCGCATGCTGGACGTGAACCTGCAGATGTCGTTGCTGCCGCAGGATGCGCAAACGCGCGAGGGCTCGTGGAACGCCGTGCTGCGCATCTCCGAATTGCACCGGCTTTACCACGCCAAGCACGCCGCGGTGTCGCCGCACGACGTGTTGCAGTACATGGTGCGCGACGCCGAGAATCCCTCGTCCATTTACAGCTGCATGCGCGCCGCCCGCGAGAACGCGCGCGCCGTGCGCGGCAGCCTCACCACCGAAGTCTGGGAGACCTACAACACCACCTGGCTGGAGCTGCTCAAGCATCTGCACACCGGGTTGCTGGAACGCAACCCGGGCGAGTTCTTCGAATGGGTCAAGTTCCGCTCGCACCTGGCGCGCGGCGTCACCATCGGCACCATGCTTGAGGACGAAGCGCTCTACTTCATGCGCATCGGCATGCACCTGGAACGCGCCGACAACACCGCGCGCATGCTCGACGTGAAGTTCCACGAACGCGACGGCAATGGCACGCCGCAGCAACCGCAGGACGGCCGCGGCGAAGGCCATGCCGCGGGCGCGCTGCAAAGCGAGTTCTATCGCTGGTCGGCGTTGCTCAGTTCGGTGTCGGGGCTGGAGGTCTACCGCAAGGTCTACCGCGATGTGATCACGCCCGACCGGGTGGCCGAACTGCTCATTCTGCATCCGGACATGCCGCGTTCGCTGCTGGCGGCGATGCGCGCGGTGGCCGACGACCTGGCCCGGGTCTCGAACCAGCGTTCGACCGAAACCGAGCGGCGCGCCGGCATGCTGTGCGCCGAACTGCAGTTCGGCCGCGTCGAGGACATTCTGCGCAACGGGCTGCATCAGTACCTGGAGCACTTCCTGGATCGTATCAACGACCTGGGCAACCGGATCAGCCAGGACTTCCTGGTGCCGTTGTCGGCATGACAAGGAGACAGGCATGAAACAGATCATCACGCACGTCACGCACTACCGCTATACCGCGCCCGTCACCTACAGCATCCAGACCCTGCGGCTGACCCCGCGCGACGATGAGCATCAGCGCGTGCTGCGCTGGCACATCGAGGCGCCCGGCGCGCTTGAGCAACAGGTGGACGCCTACGGCAACATCACCCACACCCTGACCTTGAACCGCCCGCACACGGAGATCGAACTGCGGGTGGTCGGACAGGTCATGGTCGGCTCGCTGACGCAGGGCGCGCTGGGCGGCGAGGACAGCCGCCTGCCGGTTCACGCCTATTGCGTGCAGACGCCGCTGACGCAGGCCGACGACACCATCATCGCGTTCGCCCGCAATGTGCTGCCCGACGGCCTGAACACGCCCGCCGACGTGCTGACCCTGGCTGCCGCCATCTACGACCGGGTCGCCTACGAACCCGGCACCACCGACGTCACCACCGCCGCCGGCCAGGTATTGGCGCTGGGCCACGGCGTGTGCCAGGATCACGCCCATCTGTTCCTGGCCTGCGTGCGCGGCCTGGGGGTGCCGGCGCGCTATGTCAGCGGCTATCTGTACACCACCGCCGAGCACGCCGCCAGCCACGCCTGGGCCGACGTCTGGCTGGCCGGCACGGGCTGGACCAGCGTGGACGTGACCAACCGCCAATTCGCCTCCGATTGCCACTGCCGCCTGGCGGTGGGCCGGGACTATGACTCGGCCTCGCCGGTGCGCGGCGTGCGCAGCGGCGGCGGCGAGGAATCCATGGAGGTCAGCGTGCAGGTCCAGACCGCCGCGCAGCAATAACCCCGTCCGGCCACACCGCAATACAATGCGGTGTGGCTTTTCCCATTTTTCGATCATGACCTACTGCGTAGCCGCCCGCCTCGATGCCGGCCTGGTTTTCCTGTCCGATTCCCGCACCAATGCCGGGGTCGACCAGATCAGCGTGTTCCGCAAGATGACCGTCTTCGAGCGTCCCGGCGAGCGCATGATGGTGCTGATGACGTCGGGCAACCTGGCCGTCAGCCAGGCCGTGCTGAACGCGTTGGCGCGCCAGCAAGACGAGGGCGGCGAAACCGTCTGGAACGCGCCCGACATGTTCGAAGCCACCCGCCGGGTCGGCGCCGCGGTTCGGGCGGTCTACCACCGCGAGGCCGCGGCCCTGCATGAACAGGGCGTGGACTTCAACGTCAGCCTGATCTTCGGCGGCCAGATCGGCGCCGAGCGTTGCCGCCTGTTCCAGGTGTATTCGGCCGGCAACTTCATTGAGGCCGGCTCCGAATGCCCGTACTTCCAGATCGGCGAAGCCAAGTACGGCAAGCCCATCCTGGACCGCGTGCTGCGTCCCGACACGTCGCTGGACGAGGCCGCCAAATGCGCGCTGATCTCGATGGATTCGACGCTGCGCTCGAATATTTCGGTGGGGCTGCCGCTGGATCTGCTGGTCTACGACGCCGACACGCTGCGCGTGACGCATTTCGCCTGCATCGACGAGCACAACGAGTATTTCCGCATGATCCGCGGCACCTGGGGCGAGCGGCTGCGTCAGGTGTTCGCCGAAATCCCGGATCCGCTTTGGACCCGCCCGGAAGATCCCGGCTCGCTGGTGCCCGCCAGCCGCGTGCACCAACCGCTGCGGGCCGAGCCGGTGGTGGACGTGGTGCCCGTGATGTATCCGGCGCCGCAGGTGCTGGCGGAGGATCCGGGCAAAGATCAGCTGAACTAGAGATTCAATATCCACGCCTGCTCGACGACCCAATCAGCGTCATCGAAGGATGGATCACTAGCGCGCCGTAATCAATCTAGGCTTTGGTAAATTCCATTTCGGCAGCCCGCAGAAGTGTCACTCCCACTCTACATAGATCATGTGGCTGCCAGTGAAGCCTGCTTTGGCGGGATAGCTCCCACCATTGAGTTTCACGCGAACGATGAAAGAACTTGATGCTTTGAAATAATTAAAGAAACTGGTTCGAGACTGCAGATTATTAGAAACATCAAAGCACCTTGAAACTCCCGGCAGCATGCAAATCTCATACTTTGCACTTATATTACTATTATCGTAGACGCTCAAATCCCATGAAAGCGACTTGATAACAGCATTGGCTGGCGGCGGAGAAGGTGGAAAGAACTTCGAAGTATCTACGTAAACATTCCCAGCATTTATGAGGGGCGCGGGATTAATCACGACCCAATTTCCGGCAACAGCGGGAACGGAAGTCCCGGCTAGAATAGTCATGAAATATAAAGCGGCGATTCTTTTCATTGATTACACCCAAGTAGTCCGAAGACGCATTAATAACAGAATAGGTGTTTAGTCCGGACGTCGAAAACGCTCAATTCGACATAATGGTTGCTTCCCTCATCGGAAGACTAAATGCTGCTAAATGCAGCCCTTGAGATTCGCGCGCTATTCGCCGCGCAGGCGCGCCACGGCCTGGGCCAGGTCTTCCTGCTTGCGGATCAGCGCGGCTTCGATCTGGTCGCGCGGCGTGCGGGTGTCCTCCAGCGGCGCCTTCAGGTCGGCGGCGCGCAGCAGGGTCATCAGGTCTTGCGTGCGCGTCTGGGTCGTGGGCGTGATGCTGCTCTGGTCGACCAGCTTGCCCTTGATGAACTTGCTCACCCGGGTCGACATCGTGCTCGATTCGGTGAACGAGGCCTTGGCCAGTTCGCCGTCTGCGTAGGCGATGTCGGTCTGGTTGTGGCTGTTGTCGCGGATCTGGTGGAAGGCGTAGTTCTGCGTCTCGGGATCGGTGGTCAGGTTCAACTGCTGGCCGGGCGTGAGGGCGCGGTGGTAGCTGGCCGCCAGCGACGACTGCTGTTGCTGCGAGATCGCCAGGTCCAGGCGCGGGCTGCCGCTGGCGCGGGTGTTCTGCGAGGTCTCGTACGAGAAGCTGTCGAGCTCGCGCGGCTGCAGCGGATTGGAGGCGATCGGCGTCTGGTTGATCGAGGCCGAGAAATCGGCCAGGCCGGACAGCAGCGTGCGATGCACGTCGGCGGGCAGGCCCAGGCGCGTGGTGGTCTTGCCTTGCGGCGCCCAGTCGCCGTAGCTCTTGTGCAGGTCGGCAAAGCCCGACTTGAACAGAGCCATCAGGTTGGCATCGCCTTCGCCGCGCTTTTGCGCGCTGTCGAAGCGGGACAGGTAGTTGGCGATGGCGGCTGATTGTTGCTGGGCGCTGCCGAATTGGGCGGGATTGCTGGCATCGACGCTGATCTGCGCGGAACCGGCGACCGTCTTGACGGTCAGCGAACGCTGGCCGGCATCGGCCTGGAAATTGAAGCTGACGCGGTCGGGGCCTTCGGCGCCCACCGAGGCTTGCAGCGACACCGCCGCCAGCACGCCGCTGTCGAACTTGGCCAGCGCGCCCAGCGCCAGCTTGGGCGGCACCGCGGCCAAGCCGTCGACGGCCTCCTGGAACGACTTGGACAGGCCGGCGATGGCATTGCGTTCGGCTTCGGAGAGCTTGGCGTCGCCCACGTCGATCTGCACGCCCAGGCCCTTTTCATTGCTTTCCAGCGTGACGGTGACCTGGGCGCCGCTGGCGGTGGTGATGCGCAGCGAGATCGCGTTGTCGGCCCGCGCCGGGCCCTGCGGCGCGGCAATGCCATCGACGGCGGCGGCGCGGGCCGAGGGGATCGACAGCGAATAGTTGCCGCCATCGGCCTGCAAGCGGCCCAGCAGCGCCGCCGCCAGGCCCTTGAACTGCCCGGTCAGCGACGCCGCGCGGACGTTGTCGGACATCAGCGACGACAGCGCGTCGGGTTCCGCCACTTGGCCGGTGGCATTGGCCGCGACCGTGCCGGGGGAGTAGGTCAGCACGTTGGCCGCCTGCTGGCCCAGCGTCACGGAGGTGGAGGCGGGGATGTCGGGGCCGCGGTTGACGGCGGTGACGCGAGACACACCGACCGCCGGCGCCTGCGGAGCGATGACAAGTGGCGGGGTATGGACAAAAGTCTTGGTCATGCCTCTAATCTCGGTGAGCGACACGGCACTTCAGATTTGCCGTGCAATGGATCAGAAACTAGCATCGCTGGAAAGGAACGCGAGTAAGGGACAAATTGAAAGCGGACGAAGTGCTACCAAGCTGCTAGTAGCAGACCGTACAAACCTGGCTTTCCGCCTCCCCTTTCCGCTTCCCTAAACCCGGCTTGTAAAACCGCAAATTCTCATCTTGCGGCTGGCGCGCCACACTGGCGTCAGCCCGCCATGCCTTGCCTTGCGGGTTGCGATAACACCGACAAGGACGAGACATGACCCCAATACTTCCGCGCGCCCTGGGGCGCCTGGCCGCGCCATTGCTGGCGCTGGGCTGCCTGGCGGGCGGCCCGGCCGCGGCCCAGAGCAGTTATCCGAATCACGCCATTTCGCTGGTCGTGCCATTCGCGGCCGGCGGCCCCACCGACGTGGTGGCCCGCAGCCTGGGCGCGGCCATGTCCAAGACCCTGGGCCAGAGCATCATCATCGAGAACCGCCCCGGCGCGGGCGGCACGCTGGCCGCCACCCACGTGGCGCGCGCCGCGCCCGATGGCTACACCTTCCTGATCCATCACAACGGCATGGCGACGGCGACGGCGCTGTACCGCAAGCTGCCGTTCAACCCACTGACCGACTTCGCCTACGTCGGCCAGGTGGCGGACGTGCCCATGACACTGCTGGGCCGCAAGGACTTGCCGCCGGGTGACATGGTGGAATTCATCAAGTACGCGCGCGCCAACGGCAACAAGATCAACCTGGCCAATGCCGGGCTGGGCGCGGTCTCGCAACTGTGCGGCATGCTGCTGCAGGAATCGCTGGGCGTGCAGTTCACCACCATCCCCTACGCCGGCACCGCGCC
This sequence comes from Achromobacter sp., assembly GCF_050285565.1. Classification (GTDB taxonomy): domain Bacteria; phylum Pseudomonadota; class Gammaproteobacteria; order Burkholderiales; family Burkholderiaceae_B; genus Achromobacter. Next base: position 139,190 of record NZ_JBLZXG010000013.1, on the reverse strand, counting down.
CGCGCTGACGGCGTTGCTGGGCGGCCAGGTGGACGTCCTGTGCGACCAGACCACCCAGACCCTGCCGCATATCAAGGCGCAGCGGGTCAAGCTTTATGGCGTGACTACCCTGGAACGCATCAAGACATTGCCCGATTCACCGACGCTGCAGGAGAACGGGTTGCAGGGCTTCGAGGTCAAGGTCTGGCACGGCGTCTATGCGCCCAAGGGCACGCCGCCGGAAGTGGTGGCCAAGTTCAACGAGGCGCTGCGCAACGCGCTGAACGATCCCGCCTTCAGCCAGAAGATGGCCGAGCTGGGCGCCGAGATCGTGCCCGAGGCCAAGCAGACGCCGGCCGGCCTGCAAAGCTGGCTGCAGTCGGAAGTGGACAAGTGGGGGCCGATCATCCGCAAGGCGGGCGTTTACGCGGACTGATGTCCCCGGCATCTGCCGAGCCGGCGCCGGTCGCCACGACCTTGCCGGCCGGCGGCGGCAAGACATCCCATGGGGGGCGCGAGCCGCCCGCCGCGGCAACGACTGCAGCGGAAAAAAGGCCGGCAACGATTGCCGGCCTTCTCGTGGCCACGTGATGCGCGGCGCGAGGCTATACGCTCAGTTCCTTCCACACCGCCAATGGCGCTTCGGCGTGGTTGAGGGTGTAGAAATGCAGTCCCGGCGCGCCGTTGTCCAGCAGGTTCTGGCACAGTTCGGTGACCACGTCGACGCCGAAGGCGCGGATCGAGGCCTTGTCGTCGCCGAACTCGGCCAGGCGCAGGCGGATCCAGCGCGGCACTTCGGCGCCGCACATTTCCGAGAAACGCAGCAGCTGGGTGTGGTTGGTGATGGGCATGATGCCCGGCACGATCGGCACCCGCACGCCCTTGGCCTGGGCCCGGTCGACGAAGTCGAAGTAGGCGTCGGCGTTGAAGAAGTACTGGGTGATGGCGGCATCGGCGCCGGCCTTGACCTTGGCCACGAAGTGATCCAGGTCGGCCGAGGGATTGGCGGCCTGGGGATGCATTTCGGGATAGGCCGCCACCTCGATGTGGAACCAATCGCCCGTTTCCTCGCGGATGAAGGACACGAGTTCGTTGGCGTAGCGCAGCTCGCCGGCGTCGCCGCCCATGCCCGAAGGCAGGTCGCCGCGCAGGGCGACGACGCGCCGCACGCCTTCGGTCTTGTAGGCCTGGAGGATGTCCCGCAGGTCCTGGCGCGAGGCGCCGACGCATGACAGGTGCGGCGCCGCCTCGCAGCCCAGGTTGCGCAGCGTGCGCACGGCGTCGGCCGTGCCAGCGCGGGTGGAACCGCCCGCGCCGAAGGTCACGCTGACGTACTTGGGCTGGATCGCCAGCATCTGCTTGGCCGCGCGGACCAGACGTTCCTGGCCGGCGAGGTCGCGCGGCGGAAAGAACTCCAGGCTGAATGCGGGGGAAATCGAGTCGGACATATCGGATCAGTTATCCATAGCGCTACGCGCATCGCATGAAACAGGTGCCGCCCCGGCGGGGCGCCGCGGAGCCGGCCTTGCCGGTCCGCTGGCATGCCCCTGCGAGGGGACGCCTGGCGCTCGCGGGGCGGGGGCGATCAGGGAATCAGTTTGGTCAGCAGGCCAGAGATGATGCTGTACAGGATCGCACCGCCCACGGCCCACCAGAAGCCGTTGACCTGGAAGCCTTTCAGCACGGAGCCGACGAACCAGAACAACAAGGCGTTGATGACGATGAGGAACAGACCGAGCGTGACGATGGTGATGGGCAGCGTGAGCAGCACCAGCACCGGCTTGACCAGCATGTTCACCAAGCCGAGCACCAGCGCGGCGATGAGCGCCGACCCGAAACTGGCGACGGTAATGCCGGGCAGCAGGTAGGCAACGGCCAGCAGGGCCACCGCATTCAGGATCCAGACGAGTATCAATTCCATGTTCGACCTCCTGTATTGACGCTCCGCGGCCCCGTCATCGCCAAGCGATACGGGGGAACCCCGCGGATCGGAAAACCCGCGCCGACATGGCGCGGCATTTCCCTATTTTGCTACAAGCATCAGTAGCGGTAGTGATTCGGCTTGTAAGGGCCTTCGACCGGCACGCTGATGTAGTCGGCCTGGTCCTTGCGCAGCGTCGTCAGGTTCGCGCCCAGCTTCTTCAGGTGCAGGCGCGCGACCTTCTCGTCCAGGTGCTTGGGCAGCACGTAGACTTCGCCCGACTTGTAGGCCTCGTTGCGCGTGAACAGTTCGATCTGGGCGATGGTCTGGTTGGCGAACGACGACGACATCACGAACGAGGGGTGGCCGGTGGCGCAACCCAGGTTCACCAGGCGGCCCTGGGCCAGCAGGATGATGCGCTTGCCGTCCGGGAAGATGACGTGGTCGACTTGCGGCTTGATCTCTTCCCACTTGCAGTCGGCCAGGCTGGCAACGTCGATTTCGTTGTCGAAGTGGCCGATGTTGCACACGATCGCCTGGTCTTTCATGGCGTTCATGTGTTCGCGGGTGATGACGTGGTAGTTGCCGGTGGCGGTGACGAAGATATCGCCGTGGGCGGCGGCTTCTTCCATGGTCACGACCTTGAAGCCTTCCATGGCGGCCTGCAGGGCGCAGATCGGATCGATTTCGGTGACCCACACCTGGGCGCGCAGGGCGACCAGCGCCTGGGCGCAACCCTTGCCCACGTCGCCGTAGCCGGCGACCACGGCGATCTTGCCGGCGATCATCACGTCGGTGGCGCGCTTGATGCCGTCGACCAGCGATTCGCGGCAGCCGTACAGGTTGTCGAACTTGGACTTGGTGACCGAGTCGTTGACGTTGATGGCGGCAAAGGCCAGCTCGCCCTTCTGCGACATCTGGTACAGGCGATGCACGCCGGTGGTGGTTTCCTCGGTCACGCCCTTGATCAGGGCCAGGCGGGTCGAGTACCACTTCGGATCACGCTCGAGCGTTTTCTTGATGGCGGCGAACAGCACGCGCTCTTCCTCGCTGCCGGGGTTGGCCAGCACCGAGATGTCCTTCTCGGCCTTGGTGCCCAGGTGCAGCATCAACGTGGCGTCGCCGCCGTCGTCGAGGATCATGTTGGCGTTCTGGCCATTGGGCCATTCGAAGATCTTGTGGGTGTACTGCCAGTACTCTTCCAGCGTTTCGCCCTTGACGGCGAAGACCGGCGTGCCCGACGCGGCGATGGCGGCGGCGGCGTGGTCCTGGGTCGAGAAGATGTTGCACGAGGCCCAGCGCACTTCGGCGCCCAGGGCCACCAGCGTTTCGATCAGCACGCCGGTCTGGATGGTCATGTGCAGGCTGCCGGCGATGCGGGCGCCCTTGAGCGGCTGCTTGGCGGCGAACTCTTCGCGGATGGCCATCAGGCCGGGCATTTCGGTTTCGGCGATGGCCAGCTCGCGACGGCCCCAGCCTGCCAGCGACAGGTCGGCGACGATGTAGTCGGAGAAGGATTTATCGGTTACAGCGTTCATGGTGTGTAGGCTCCACGTGAATGACGAACGGCGCACGATACGGCCGGACAACGCGAAACCACCACGACAATCGAGTGCTCGCCTTTTCCGCCATACGCGACAAAGGTGAGCGCCGTTGCTGTAACGCCGTGCTGGGCACGGCGCTTGAACAGGGATTCCTGAGCCTGGCGAACCGGGTTCCGCGAGCCATGGGGCATGACGGGAACCACAGGGTCGTCGCAACGCTCCTCAGGATTGACGGGCATTGTACCGGTTTGGCCGGGGCAGAGGAAAGCTCGGCGTGCAATGTCGGATCAGTGGCGGTCAGCCCGCCTGGGCCAGGGACCGCGCCGGTTCCGCGCCGGGGGTCAGCGGCACCAGCGATGCCAGCAGATCCGAGGCGACGGCGTCCCAACTGCGCGTCAGGGCATGTTCGCGCACGGCATGCCGGTCCAGCGGCAGCGCCGCGCGGCAGGCGTGGGCCAGGTCATCGTCCAGGAAGCCGGTGACGCCAGGCGTCACCACCGCCAGCGGCGCCTCGCTGCGGAACGCCGCCACCGGCGTGCCGCAGGCCATGGCCTCCAGCATCACCAGGCCGAACGTATCCGTCAGGCTGGGGAACACGAAGACGTCCGCCGCGCCGTAGAACGCCGGCAGGGCATCATCGTTCTGCATGCCCAGGAACACCGCCCGGGGAAAACGCTTTTTCAGGCGAACCTCGTCGGGACCGGCGCCCACCACCACCTTGCTGCCGGGCAGCTCCAGCGACAGGAAAGCGTCCAGGTTCTTCTCGCGCGCCACCCGGCCGACCGAGAGGAAAACGGGGCGCGGCAGGTCGTGGAACGCCTGGCCGGGAGTGGGCCGGAACTTGCGCGGGTCGACCCCGCGCGACCAGAGGCGCAGGTTGGCGAAACCGCGCCGCACCAGGATGTCGCGCACGGTCGGCGTGGGCACCAGCACGCATTGCGACGGCCGGTGGAACCAGCGCAAAAAGCGCCACGGCAACGCCGCGGGAATGCCCATGCGCGCCCGCAGGTAGTCGGGAAACATCGTGTGAAACGAAGTGGTGAAGCGCCATCCGCGCGCCAGCGCCATGCGCCGCGCCGCCAGGCCCAACGGGCCTTCGGTGGCGATATGAAGCGCGTCGGGCACGGTGTCGCCCAGGATACGGCGCAATTGCCGTCCGGGTTGCAGACACAGCCGCAGGTCCGGCTCTGACGGGGCCGGCACGGTGCGGCTGCCCTGGGGATTGACCACGATCAGTTCGTGGCCCCATTCGGTGAGAATCTGCTGCATGGTCGTCCAGGTGCGGACGACGCCGTTGACTTGCGGATGCCAGGCATCCGTAACCAGGACGATGCGCATGATGGGGCCGGAAGTGGGCGATAGCGCGATTTAGCCCGCGCCATGTGACACCCTCAAGACCACGGCGCGCGTGGCCGGCTTGCTTAGCTGTTGCGGCGCGGGTACCCCTGGGCCTTGATGCGGATCCAGACCTCGCGCTTTTCCTCTTCCGTCATGAAGACCCAGTTGGCCACTTCCATGGCCGTGCGGCCGCAGCCCCGGCAGATATCGTCGAACAGCGTGGAACACACGGCAACGCAGGGCGAGTCCGAGGCCCGGAAGGCGCGTTGCGCATCCCCGGGCTCGGGCAATTCGGTCAGATCGGCAAAGGTGGCATTCATGGGCGAAGGTTACCACCCGGGGTGCGTCCCTTTTTGGATAGCCCTATCCCCTGTCTTGACTTGATTGACAGGTGGCGAAAGGGCCGCCCTGAGCACGCGGGCCGCCGGCCCGCGCGCTCAGGCCGAGCGCCTCCCCTCGGCCCAGCCGAAGAATTGCGCGACCTCGCGCAGCAGCGCGTCCGGCGTTTCCTCGGCCAGGTAGTGGGCGCCCGGCAGCGCTCCGCCCGACACCTCGTCGGCCACCGCCCGCCACAATCCCAGCACGTCGAAATTGCGCCCCACCGCGCCGCGCTCGCCCCACAACACGCGCAGCGGCAGGCGCAGGCGTTCGCCGGCCGCGCGGCCCTGGCGGTCGTGCTCCAGATCCAGGGTGGCGGAGGCGCGGTAGTCCTCGCAGATACCGGTGGCCCAGCCCGGCAGGCGCGCGGCGCGTTCGTACTCGGCCATCGCCTCGTCGGAAAAATGCGCCAGCCCGCCGGGGCGGCCGCCCATCACCGAGCGCAGGTAAAAAACCGGATCGCGTTCGATCATGGTTTCGGGCATGGGCGCGGGCTGGATCAGCCAGAACCAGTGGTAATAGGCCTGGGCGAAGGCGCGGGTGGTGTTCTCGTACATGTCCAGCGTCGGCGCGATATCCAGCAGCATCATGCGGCCGACCGCGGCCGCGTGATCCAGGCCCAGCCGGTGCGCGACGCGGGCGCCGCGGTCGTGCGCCAGCACGTCGAAGCGTTCATGCCCCAGGGCGCGCATCAGCGCCACCATGTCGGCGGCCATGGCGCGCTTGGAATGCGCGGCATGGTCAGGCGTGGCGGCCGGCTTGTCACTGTCGCCATAGCCGCGCAGGTCGGCCGCCACGCAAGTGTGGTGGCGCGTCAGTTGCGGCCAGACCCGGTGCCAGATGGCATGGGTCTGCGGATGGCCATGCAACAGCAGCAAGGGCGGCCCGGCGCCGTCGACGCGGGCGGCGATATGGATGCCATTGACCTCGTGGCGGCGCACGGGCAGATCGAAGAAAGCGGTCATTGCGGTCTGTGCCTCTCTGTCGGTGGTGCTTCAGTTGTCGAGCCGGTCGCGCACGCGGCACGCCACGTCTTTCATCCAGGGGTGGCGGGCGCAGCGGCCGGCCTCGAAGTGTTTCACATCCGGCAGTTGCTGCAGCGCGGCGCGCACCGGGTTCGCAGGCCGCCGTGCGGTGTCGGGCGCTTCGCGCAGGCTCAGATCTCGTCGATGGCGGTGCTGGCCGGCATGTCGCCGATGGCATAGCGGTCGCGCGTGGTGACGTAAAAGCTGGCGCCGAAGCGGCCCACCGGAAAGTAATCCTGCAGGCGCACGCGCCAGGAGTCGGTGTCGATCAGGCCGTCGCGCGCGTGCAGCCAGCGCACCTGGCCGATGAAGATCTGGCGGCTGGCGGTTTCCAGGGTTTCGAACAGCGTGCATTCGAAGGCCACCGGCGCCTGCACGATGCGCGGCGGCGCCACCCGCTGGCTGGGCGCGGCGTCCAGGCCGGCGTGCGCCAGCTCGCTGACGTCGGCCGGCAGGCGATCGCCGCAGCGGTGCATTTTCTCGGCCATGGCCTCGTCGGTCAGGTGCACCACGAATTCGCGGTCGCGCGCGATGTTGCGCGCCGTGTCCTTCAGGTTGCCGTCGTCGAGCCGGTTGATGCTGACCATGACGATGGGCGGGTCCTCGCCCAGCATGTTGAACATGCTGAAAGGCGCGGCGTTGACCACGCCGGTCTCGGACAGCGTGGTGATCAGCGCGATCGGCCGCGGCACGATCAGGCTCGCCATCAGCTTGTAGCGCTGGTATCCGGTGATTGAATCGAAGTCGATGTCCATGTCAGGCCATTCCCAGCATCTGGGCCAGGGTTTGCGCGGGCTGCGGGCGCTCCAGACTGATGCGCCGCTCCAGGTCCGCGAGATGGTTGTCGTTGATCTTGACCGCCTCGGCCACCTGCCCGCGCTCCATCAGATCGACGATCAGCACGTGTTCACCGTGTTCGCAGGCCGCGTTGCCCGGCGGTTCATACAGCGCCACGATCAGCGAGCAGCGCGACACCAGCTCGGCCAGGTAGCCGTGCAGGATGCGGTTGCCGGACAGTTCGCCCAGGCGCACGTGGAAGGCGCTGGCCTGGCGCGCCCAGGCGGGCTGGCCGGCGCGGTGCAGCAAGGCGTGCTCGTCACGCAACTGCTTGCGCAGCGAGGCATAGTCGGCTTTGGTGGCGCGCGCGGCCGCCAGCGGCAAAAGCGCCGCCTCCAGTGCGCGCCGCGCCTCGAAGATCTGGCGCGTGTCCTCGGGAGTGGGCTCGGCCACCACGGCGCCGCGATTGTGGTGCAGGTCAACCACGTGCTCGTGCGCCAGGCGTTGCAGCGCCTTGCGCGCGACCGAGCGCGACACGCCGAAGATGTCACACAGCGCCGCCTCGGGCAGCTTGGTGCCGGGGGTGAGCCGCTGGCTCATGACGCTTTCGTAGACCGCCTCGCAGATGCGGCGCTCCATGTCGGCATCGGGAGCCGCGTCGTCCAGGTGCTCGGCGACAGCGGCGGCGGCGCGACGCGCGGGCGTCGCCTTGGAACGGGATTTAGCGGGATCGCGGGTGGGCATGGCGGGCTCGGTGGCAACGAAGGAAAAAAGTCGATCAACGGGCAGGCAGGCCGGGCGCCGGCGACAGGCCATCGACATGGCGGTAGATCTCGCCCGGCGTGGCGAACCAGATCTCGCCCCGGTCGCGCGCGGCCGCCAGCGGCGCCAGCGCCCGGCGCAAGTGTCGCAGACGGTAGGGCTGGCCGACGATATAGGGATGCAGCGCGATGCCCATCACCAGGGGCTGGCGCAGCGCCTGCGTCCGCATTTCCTGGAACTGGTCGAGAATCATATCGGCAAAGTCGCGCGCGTCCATTTTGCGACCCATGATCATGGGGATGTCATTCAGTTCCTGCGGATAGGGAATCGCCCACAGGTCGCCGGCGCGCGTGCGCAAGCGTGTGGGCTGATCGTCGTGGCACCAGTTCAAGGTGTAGCGGTAGCCGGTTTCGGCCAGCAGGTCGGGCGTGGCGCGGCTTTCCGAGATCCATGGCGACAACCAGCCTGCCGGCGCCGCGCCGGCGTGGCGGCCGATACGGTCGCGGCAGTGTTCCAGCAACGCCCGTTCGTCGGCCTCGCCCAACCCGCCCTGGCGATGGGCGTTGCTGTAGCCGTGGCCGATCAGCTCATCGCCGCGCGCCAGGCAGGCATCGACCAGCTCGGGGCAATGGTCATACAGCGCGGTATTGATCAGCGCCCCCGCCGGCAGCCCCAGCGCGTCGAACAGTTCCAGGCAGCGCCATGCCCCTACCCGGTTGCCGTACTCGCGCCAGGCGTAATTGAGCACGTCCGGCTGGGGCGAGGCCGGGCCCAGCTCGGCGCCCAGCCCTTCGCCGAAGGCGAAGTGCTCGATGTTGAACCCCAGATAGACGGCCAGCCGCGCGCCATTGGGCCAGGTGTAATCCGCGCGGCCGGTGATGGGCTGGTAAGCGAAACGGTCATGGCCCGCCAGCGGCGCGGGCGCCCAGGAAGCGGCACGCCCCGCATTAGTGCCTTGAAGCAGCGATGGATTCATTTTGGTGCAAATCCTGATGCATGATTGTGAACAAAAACCCTGCTTTTTTGGAAACAAAAACAGGATGGAAAGTCGACAAACCACCGGCTTCCCTCTGTGATCGGCCCCCCTGGGTCAGGTGGCATGGATCTTGCATCGGGAACGGCAGCAGCACCTTCTCCATGCAAGATCCATTCCACTTTTCCAGGAGTGCCCGATGCGCCCGACCCGCCGTTCATTCATGCTCCGCGCCACCGCCGCCGCCCTGTTCGCGGCCGGCCTGGCCGCGCAACCCGCGCTGGCCGCCGACCCGATCAAGATCGGCCTGATCACCGCCCTGTCGGGGGAATCGGCGCGCGCCGGCGAGGCCCTGACGCGCGGCATGACCATCGCCATCGACGAAATCAACGCCAAGGGCGGCCTGCTGGGCGGGCGCCAGATCGTACTGGTGCGGCGCGACGACGAAGGCAATCCGGCCAAGGGCATGGCCGCGGCGCGCGAGCTGATCTACAAGGAAAAGGTGGCCGTGCTGTTCGGCGGCCTCGATACCCCGGTGTCGATGGCGATCGTGCCCATCGTCAACCAGGAGAAGGTGCCGTTCGTGGGCCCTTGGGCCGCCGGCACGGCAATCACGCACAACAAGGGCAATCCCAACTTCGTGTTCCGCGTCTCGGCGATGGATGAGATCGTCGACAGCGCCATGGTGCAGTACGCCCGCAAGACCTTCCAGAGCGCCAAACCGGGCATGATCCTGGTGAACAACCCATGGGGCGAATCGAACGAGAAGGGGCTGGACGCCGCGCTGGCGGCCGCCAGGATCACGCCGGCGGGCGTCGAGAAATTCCAGCCCGGCGATCTGGACGTCACGCCGCAACTGAGCCGCCTGAAGGCGGCCGGGGCCGACACGCTGTTCCTGGTGGGCAACGTAGGGCCATCCGCGCAGGTGGTGAAATCGCTGGACCGCATGGGCTGGAAGGTGCCGGTGGTGTCGCACTGGGGCCCGGCCGGCGGCCGCTTCACCGAGTTGGCCGGCCCCAACGCCAAGAACGTGCACTTCGTGCAGACCTACAGTTTCTTCGGCCAGCAGGGCCCGGTGGGCGAGAAAGTGATGCAGGCGCTCAAGGCCAAGTATTCCGACATCAAGGGCCCGCAGGACATCACCCCGGCCGTGGGCGTGGCCAATGCCTATGACGGCATGCAACTGGCGGCGCTGGCGATCGCGCAGGCCGGTTCCACCGACGGCGACGCGGTGCGCCAGGGCTTCTACAAGATCGGCAAGTACGAAGGCCTGATCAAGACCTACGAGCAGCCCTTCACGCCGGCCTCGCACGACGCCTTGCGCGAGGACGACTACGTGTGGACGCACTTCGTCGACAACCGCATCCTGCCCGTCAAGGGCGCGCAGTAAGCGCCAGGGGAGACACGTATGCTGTGGATGTCCGCCATCGTCAGCGGCCTGGGCCTGGGTAGCATGTACGGGCTGATGGCCCTGGGCTTCTACCTGACCTACGCCGTGTCCGGCACGGTCAACTTCGCCCAGGGCAGCTCCATGATGCTGGGCGCGGTGCTGACCTATACCTTCGCGCAGACGCTGGGCTGGCCGCTGCTGGCCGCCCTGCCGCCGGCGCTGGCCTTGTGCGCGCTGTATGGCCTGGTGGTCGAGCGGCTGGCGGTGCGGCCATTCGCCAGCCGCGGTTCGAATGCCTGGCTCATGTCGACGGTGGCCTTGGGCATCGTGCTGGACAACCTGGTGATGTTCACCTTCGGCAAGGAGCCGCGCAGCCTGCCGTCCCCGCTGGCGCAAGCCCCGCTCGAAATCGGCGGCGTGGGCCTGGGCGTGTATCCGCTGCACGTGCTGATCCCGCTGGTGGGGCTGGCGCTGGCCGGCGCGCTGCATGCCCTGTCGCGCCGCACGCGCTGGGGCGTGGCGCTGCTGGCCGTGGTGCAGAACCCGAATGCGGCGCGGCTGATGGGCATTCCGGTAAGGCGCGCCATCATGGCGGCCTTTGCCGTATCGACGCTGTTCGCGGGCGTGGCGGGCGCCCTGGTCGCGCCGCTGTTCAACGTACAGGCCGACATGGGTACGCTGTTCGGGCTGAAGGCTTTCGTGGTCGCCATCCTGGGCGGCATCACCAGCGCCTGGGGCGTGATGCTCGCCGGCCTGCTGTTCGGCGTGGCCGAAGGGTTGATCACCGTCGCGCTGGGCTCGGGCTATACCCAGATCATCAGCTTCGCGCTGGTCATCGCCATCCTGGCCATGCGGCCCAACGGATTGTTCGGCCGTGCCGCCGCGAGGAAAGTCTGATGTCCAAGCAACCTGCGTTCCTGCGGCCGGCGCTGCTCGTCTACGCCCTACTGGCCAGCGCCAGCCTGGCGCTGGCGGCCAGCGTCAATGGGTACTACGTTTTCGTGATCGGCAACGTGGCCCTGCTGGCGCTCGCCGGTATCGGCCTGAACGTGCTGCTGGGCCTGACCGGCCAGATGTCGTTCGGCCATGCGGCGTTCTACGCCATCGGCGCCTACACGGTCGCAATCCTGACCGGCCAGGCCGGCTGGAGCTTCTGGCTGGCGTGGCCTGTCGCCGCGCTGGTGGCCGGCGCCTTCGGGTTGCTGCTGGCGGTGCCGGCGCTGCGCGTGCAGGGCCCCTACCTGGCGATGATCACCATCGCCTTCGGCTTCATCGTGGAACACGCCCTCATCGAAGGCGGCGATCTCACCGGCGGCCAGAACGGGTTGATGGGCATCGCCCAACCCGCGCTCGGCGGCCTGGGCGGCGACCGCGGCGTGGCGATGCTCGCGATCGTGACGGTGTTCGCCGCCCTGGCCGGCTATGCGCTGCTGGCGCGCGGCACCTGGGGCGCGGCGATGCGCGCGGTCAAGGACAGCGAGACGGCCAGCGAATCCATCGGCATCAACCCGCTGGTGGTGAAGGCCGTGGCCTTCATGGTATCGGCGGCGCTGGTGGGACTGGCCGGCGGCCTATATGCACCGCAGGCCGGCATGATCACGCCGCACAATTTCAACTTCATGCAGTCGATCCTGTTCGTGCTGGCCGTGACCATCGGTGGCGCCGGCTCGCTGGCGGGGCCGCTGCTGGGCGCGGTGGTGGTCGGGCTGCTGCCCGAACTGCTGTCGAGCCTGGAGGAGTACCGCCTGCTGTTCTTCGGCGCTTTCCTGCTGGTGGTGCTGTGGGCGGCGCCCGACGGTGCGGCGGGCCTGCTGGCGCGTTGGCAAAGGCGCGGCGCGATGCCGCGCTTGACGCCGCGCCAGGGGGGGCTGGCCACCACCGGCCAGGCGCGCCGCGCCCTGCGCGCCGACACGCTGACCATGACATTCGGCGGCGTGCGCGCGGTGCAGCGCGTGTCGTTCACCGTTGCGCCCGCCGCCATCACCGCCCTGATCGGCCCCAACGGCGCGGGCAAATCCACCGTCATCAACATGCTCAGCGGCTACTACCAGCCAACCGGCGGCAAGGTCGCGCTGGGCGCCGCGCCACTGGCCGGCCTGCCCGCCTACCGCGTGGCGCGCGAGGGCGTCGCGCGCACCTATCAGACCTCGCAATTGTTCGACACCCTGAGCGTCGAGGACAACGTCGCGCTGGGGCTGTTGCGCGGCCGGCTGGGCGGCCTGTTGGCCGCGCGCCGTTATCAGGCGTCCGACGCGCGCGAGCGGGCCCGCGCCCTGCTCGCCTTCTGCGGCTACGAAGGCGCGCTCGACACGCCGGCCGCCGGGCTGGCGCATGTGGACCGCAGGCTGGTGGAGATCGCCCGCGCGCTCGCCACCGACGCCGACATTCTGTTGATGGACGAACCCGCGGCGGGTCTGTCGCGCGAGGACAAGACACGGCTGGCGACATTGCTGCGGCGCATTGCCGAGGCCGGCGCCGGCGTGTTGCTGGTCGAGCACGACATGGCATTGGTGATGGGCGTGTCCGATCACATCGTCGCCATCGACGCGGGACGCGAACTGGCACAGGGTTCGGCCAGCGAGATCCAGCGCTCCGACGCGGTGCGGCAGGCCTATCTGGGCGACGACGCGGCGCGGCGAGCGCCCGCGGCACGCGCGTGCCCGGCCACGGGCGGGGTCGCGCCGGAGGTGCTGGGCGTGGGCAATCTCACCACCGGCTACGGCGCCAACCCAGTGCTGCATGGCATCGACTTGCAGGTCCGCGAGGGCGAAATGGTGGCGCTGCTGGGCGCCAACGGCGCCGGCAAGTCGACGCTGATGCGCACGCTCGCCGGCCTGCACCGGCCCGCCCAGGGCGGCATGCACCTGCAAGGACAGGAGCTGCAAGGGTTGAGCGCGGACCGCATCGTGGCGCGAGGGCTGGTGCTGGTGCCCGAGGGACGGCAGGTGTTTCCGGATCTGAGCGTGCTCGACAACATCCGGCTGGGCGCCTTCCTGCATCCGGCCGACCGCGAAGCGCGGGTGCAGCAGATGCTGGCGCGCTTTCCGCGCCTGCGTGAACGGCTGCATCAGCGCGCCGGCCTGCTGTCCGGCGGCGAACAGCAGATGCTGGCAATCGCGCGCGGGTTGATGTCCAAGCCGGTCATCCTGCTGCTGGACGAGCCTTCGCTGGGCCTGGCGCCGAAGATCATCGACGAATTGTTCGACGCGCTGGACAAGCTGCGGGCCGAATCGATGACGATCCTGCTGGTGGACCAAATGGCCGCGCTGGCCCTGTCGCTGGCCGACCGCGCCTACGTGCTGGAATCCGGCCGCGTGGCGGCGCACGGCACGGCGCGGGAGATCGCCGCGGACGGAGCGCTGGCACGCGCCTACCTCGGCGCCTGAACGTCAGCCCCTGACGCGCCGCTTGCGCCGGACGGCCCGCCGCCGGGGCGGCTCAGGCCGTCTCGGCGCCCAACCGCGCGCCCGCGCGCACGATGCCGCAGCGCTTGTAGGCGCGCATCACCACGCCCACTTCACTGGCCAGCACGCCATCGAGTTCGCCAAGCCTGCGCGTGACCACGTCCCACAAATGCAGGCTGTCGCGGCAGAGCACGTGCCAGAACAACTGCGAGGCGCCGCTGGTGCCGAACAGGCAGCGCGTGTTCGGGTCCAGCGCCAGGTGCGCGGCCAGCGCGTCGACCGCCTGCGGCCGCACCTGCACCGAGATCACCGCCTCGACCGGAAAGCCCACCAGGGCCGGCTCGACTTCCACCCGAAAGCTCAGCGCGCGACGCTCGACCAGGTGTTGCAACAGGCGATGGGCGGTGGGCTCGCTGACGTCGGCGTGCGCGGCCAGTTCGGCCAGGCTGGCGCGGCCATCGCGCATCAGGTGGGCGACGATGCGCTGCTCGGACTCGGTCAGCGCCGCCGGGGGCTGCGCCGTGGCGGACAGCGGCTCCTCGGGCGCGCTGTCGCCGGTCTGGATGCGCCACTGGCCGGCGCGCCGAAACGGCCGCAGCACCAGCCGCGCTTCCACATGCTCGACGCCCTCGATCGAGGGCAGCACGCGCGTCACCACGTCGGGCATGTCGGCCGCGTCCGCCAGCGTCAATTCGGCCATCACGTCGGCCGTGCCGGCCAGCGTCACCACCAGTTGGGTGAGACCGAGCCGCGCCAGCGCCTCGGCCGCCTCGGCCACGCGGCCCGAACGGCAGCGCACCCAGGCGTGCAGCACCACGCCGCGGCCGGTGGCGAGCGGATCGGCTTCGGCGATGACGCGCAGGGCGTCGGCATCCATCAACCGCTTGATGCGCCGCGCCACGGTGCGCTCGGCGATACCCGTGGCCGCGCCCAGCTCGCGCCAGGAGGCGCGCGGGTCGGCCTGCAGGGCGATCAGGCAGGCGAGATCGGTGTCATCGAGCGCCGGCATTAGGGGCTTACCCTTACTTGACGTGACTATATTCATTAATCTAACGTTCGCGCATTGATAAAAACACAAAATTTAACGGTCTGTTTGACCAAAAATAAAATCGAGGACGTTATGAGTACCCCTTCCGCAACCCTGCGCGCCACGCAGGGGGCAAACGCCGCGCCCGTGTCGCGCGCCCGCACGATTCTGGCCGGTAGTGTAGGCAATGCGGTGGAATGGTTCGATTGGACCATCTACGCGTCGTTCGCCATCTTCTTCTCGAAGCAGTTCTTCCCCGAGGGCAACGAGACCGCCGCGCTGCTGGCCACCTTCGGCATTTTCGCCGTCGGCTTCTTCATGCGCCCGGTCGGCGGCTGGGTGCTCGGCATCTTCTCCGACCGCTATGGCCGCAAGGCCGCGCTGGGCCTGACCATCCTGATGATGGCCGGCGGCTCGCTGATCATCGCCGTCACCCCGACCTACGCCACCATCGGCCTGGCCGCGCCGCTGCTGCTGACCGCCGCGCGCCTGCTGCAAGGCCTGTCGCTGGGCGGAGAGTATGCCTCGGCCACGACCTTCCTGGCGGAAATGGCGCCGCCCAACAAACGCGGCTTCTACTCCAGCTTCGTCTTCTTCAGCGCCGCGGTAGGCATCCTGGCGGCTTCGGCCGTGGGCTGGCTGCTGACCTCGACCCTGACCAAGGCCGAGATGGCCGACTGGGGCTGGCGCATTCCATTCTTCCTGGGCGCGCTGGGCGGGCTGGCGGGCATGTGGATCCGCCGCGCGGTCCCGGAAACCGAGGCGTTCTCGCACGCCAAGAAGGCCGGCGTGGAAAAGCAGCCGCTGCGCACCCTTTTGCGCGAACACCCGCGCGAAGTGCTGCGCATCGTCGGCTTCTCGATCCTGACCACCTTCGCGTTCTACATCTTCGTGGCCTACGTGCCGACCTACGCCATCCGCCAGGTCAAGGCCGACCCGCAGGTCGCGTTTGCCGCCAACACCGTTGCGCTGATCGTCTTCATGCTGGTGCAGCCCGTGTTCGGCATGCTGTCCGACCGCATCGGCCGCAAGCCGCAGCTGATCTTCTTCGCCGCCGGCTACCTGGTGTTCTTCTACCCGTTGATGACCACGCTGGGCCCGTCGTTCGGCTCGATCCTGGCCGTGGAACTGTTCGGCCTGGTCCTGTACGCCATGTACACCTCGATCGCGCCGGCCATCATGTCCGAGCAATTCCCCACCAGCGTGCGCGCCGTCGGCATCGGCACGCCCTACAACCTGGTCGTGGCGCTGCTGGGCGGCACCACCCCCTACCTGCTGACCTGGCTGCAAAGCAAGGGCATGGAGCGCTGGTTCTTCTATTACGTGCTGGCGGGCGCCGTCATCACGCTGATCACCTTCATCCGCATGCCCGAGACCCGCGGCCAGTCTCTCAAGTAAGACCGATCCAGGCCCCTGACGCCCCATCTCAACGCTTTCCGGCTCCGCCAGGACCGGAAAGCTTTTCCTTTTTCGTGAGAGCCATGCCAGACCAAGACACCGCCCTGCATTTCCGGGAAGCCCGCGAACTGGCCCGCGCCATCCGCGCGGGCGAACTGAGTTCGCGCCAGGTCACCACCCATTTCCTGGACCGCATCACCCGCGCGCCCGACCTGTGCGCGTACAGCGAGGTCACGGCGGAACGCGCGCTGGCCCAGGCCGAGGCCGCCGATCGCCTGCTGGCGGCCGGTATTTCGATGGGCCCCTTGCACGGCGTGCCGGTGGCGGTGAAGGACAGCGTGCAATGGGCCGGCACCAGCGCCAGCGGCGGCTCGCAAACCCGACGCGGCATCATCAGCGATGAAACCGCCACCGCCGTGCGCGGCCTGGCGGCGCAGGGCATGGTGATCCTGGGCAAGACCCGCATGACCGAATTCGCCTTCGGCCTGTCGGGCCAGAACCCGACCCAGGGCACGGCCCGCAACCCCTGGGATGCGGCTATCGCGCGCGCGCCCGGCGGCTCGTCCAGCGGCGCCGGCGTCGCGGTGGCGGCCGGCCTGGCGCCGCTGGCGCTAGGCGGCGACACCGGCGGCTCGGTGCGCGCGCCCGCGGCGCTCAACGGCGTGGTCGGCTACAAGCCGTCGTCGGGCCTCATCAGCCGCGCCGGCTGCCTGCCGCTGTCGGAAACGCTGGATGTACTGGGCCCGATCGCCCGCAGCGTGGCCGACGCCCGCCTGCTGACGCAGTTGCTGGCCGGCCCGGACGTCGACGACGCCGCCACGCTGGACGTCCGGGCGGCCGATATCGCCGCCCTGCGGCGTCCGGCCGCGCGCCAGGCCGGCGCCGTGGCCGTGCTGGCGCCGCAGGCCTGGCCCGCGACGTTGACCGACGAAGCCCTGCGGAGCTGGCACGTCGCGCAGGAGCGGCTGGATCAGGCCGGCGTCACGCCCGAAACCTGGCATCCCCCCGCCTCGCTGTCCTTCGCGCGCATGGCGGACGACAACTCGCTGGTGCTGGCCTACGAGGCCTACCGCCATTTCGGCCCGCTGGCCGAGGACCCGGCGCAACCCCTGTGGGAAGTGGTGCGCGCGCGCATCGCCGCCGGCGGCCGCATCGCCCCGGCCGACTATGCCGCCGCGCTGCAACGGCGGCAGGCCGATATGGCCGCCTTCGCCGCCGCCATGCGGGGCATCGATGCCTTGCTGATGCCGGCCTGCGACCAGGCCGCCCAGGCCCTGGACCCCGCCGATGTGCGCCACGCAGGCCTGGGCAGGCTGCTGCGTCCGGCCAATTTCCTGGGCGCCGCCGCCATCGCGCTGCCGGCCGGCTTCGATGCCGACAGCATGCCGATGGCGGTACAACTGCTGGCGCCCGCCGGCGGCGACGCGGCCTTGCTGGACTGTGCCGCGGCGCTGGAGCGTATCCTGGCCCCCGTGCCGCGCACGCCCGACCTGACGGCTTGGGGTCTCTGACCCGCCGGCGGCCGCCGCCCAAAAGAAAACGCCCCTGCATGCAGAGGCGTCGGCCGGGAAGGCAGGCGGCTTACAGCGCCTTCTTCAGTTCCTGGACCTTGTCCGTGGCTTCCCAGGAGAACTCCGGCTCGGAACGGCCGAAGTGACCATACGCGGCAGTCTTGGTGTAGATCGGGCGCAGCAGGTCCAGCATGTTGACGATGCCCTTCGGACGCAGGTCGAAGTGCTCGCGCACCAGCTTGGCGATCTGGTCGTCGGGGATGACGCCGGTGCCTTCGGTGTAGACGGTGATGTTGATGGGCTCGGCCACGCCGATGGCGTAGCTGACCTGCACCTGGCACTGGCGCGCCAGGCCGGCGGCCACGATGTTCTTGGCCACGTAGCGGGCCGCGTAAGCGGCCGAACGGTCAACCTTGGACGGATCCTTGCCCGAGAACGCGCCGCCACCGTGCGGGCATGCGCCGCCGTAGGTGTCGACGATGATCTTGCGGCCGGTCAGGCCGCAATCGCCTTGCGGGCCGCCGATGACGAAGCGGCCGGTCGGGTTGACCAGGAACTTGGTCTTGGGCGTGATCAGGCCTTCGGGGAAGCTGGGCTTGATGATGTCTTCGATGACCGCTTCGCGGATGGTCGCTTGCGTGACTTCCGGCGCGTGCTGGGTCGACAGCACCACCGTGTCGACTTCCGCCGGGCGGCCGTCGATGTAGCGGAAGGTCACTTGCGACTTGGCGTCGGGACGCAGCCACGGCAGACGGCCGTCCTTGCGCAGCTCGCTCTGGCGCTGCACCAGGCGGTGCGCGTACCAGATCGGGGCCGGCATCAGGTCGGGCGTTTCGTCGCAGGCGTAGCCGAACATCAGGCCCTGATCGCCGGCGCCCTGGTTCAGGTAGTCTTCCGAGCTGCGGTCCACGCCCTGGGCGATGTCGGGCGACTGCTTGTCGTAGGCGACCAGCACCGCGCAGCCCTTGTAGTCGATGCCGTATTCGGTATTGTCGTAACCGATGCGGCGGATCGTGTCGCGCGCTACCTGGATGTAGTCGACGTTGGCGGTGGTGGTGATTTCACCGGCCAGCACGACCAGACCCGTGTTGCACAGGGTTTCAGCCGCTACGCGGGCGTTGGGGTCCTGGGTGAAGATGGCGTCCAGAATCGCGTCGGAAATCTGGTCGGCGACCTTGTCGGGGTGCCCTTCGGAGACGGATTCGGAAGTGAAGAGAAAGTCGTTGTTGGCCACAGATGCGTCCTTTCGTGTCCGGCACAGCCGGAACATAGGTTCACGAGGCGCGTTGCACCCCGGACTGCATGGAATACGCTGATCTGGGCGCGACGCTTTAGCGGATTTGGCAAGCGACGCAGCCGCGCCGGAACCTTGCCGTCGCCCCGCAAGTTGTCGGTTAACTCGGCGACGGGTCGATTTTAAGCGAAAATGCGGGTCTTATGCTTGCGCCACGGGTGGGGTCTTTCCCCCGAGCACCAGCATTACCATGCCCGATATCGCTCATTTGCCCGCATGCTGCTCGTCCTATTTCGCTTGTTTGCCTCTCTGCCCCTGCCCGTCGCGCACGCGCTGGGGCGCCTGCTCGGCCGCATCGCCTATGCGTTTCCGGGCAAGTACCGGCGCCGCCTGCGGGCCAACGCGACGCAGGCCGGCTACCCGGACGCGGCCTTCGCGCGCCGCGCGGCCGGCGAGGCCGGCGCCATGATTCTGGAAATGCCCCGGGTCTGGTTCCGCAATGAGCAAAGCCTGGCCCGAGTCATCTCGGACGACAACGCGGTAGTGGAAGCCGCCCGCGCCGAAAACCGCGGCATCCTGTTCCTGACGCCCCACCTGGGCTGTTTCGAGATCACCGCGCGCTACCTGGCCCGCCTGATGCCCATGACGGTGATGTTCCGCCCGCCGCGCAAGGACATCCTGGCGCCGCTGCTGGAAACCGCGCGCAACAGTTCGGCCGTCAACGCCGTTCCGGCGACCATGCAGGGGGTACGGGAATTCGTGCGCGCCCTGCGGCGCGGCGAATCGGTCGGCATGCTGCCGGATCAGGCGCCGGGCGTCGGCGATGGCGTCTGGGCGCCATTTTTCGGACGAATGGCCTACACCATGACCCTGCCCGGCAAGCTGGCCACCCAGACCGGCGTGCCGATCATCCTGACGGCCGGCGAACGCCTGCCGCGGGGCCGCGGCTGGCGCATCCATTATGTGCGGGTACCCGAGCCCCTGCCGGCCGATCCCCAGGCCCAGGCCGCGCTGCTCAACGCCGCGATGGAAACGCTGATCCGCCGCTGCCCGCAGCAATATCTCTGGAGCTACAACCGCTACAAGACCCCGCGCGGCGCCCCGCCCGCACCCGCCGAGGACACGGCCGCCGCGTCCGGCTGACACCGCCGCTCCACGCCCCTGCCCCCCTCCCTGGTCTTCTGTCGCCCCTCTGCCCATGAATGAATCGAAAACGCGCACGCTGGTCAACCTGCTGAAATGGTTCGGCCGCATGCGGCCGTCCACGCGTCTGCGTATCGGCGCCGCGCTCGGCTGGCTGGCCATGCACCTGGCCAAGTCACGCACCCGCATCGTGCGCCGCAATCTCGAACTGTGCTTCCCGGATCAGCCCGAAGCCGTGCGCGAACGCTGGGTGCGCGAGCACTTCCGGGCGCTGGCGCAATCCATCGTCGACCGTGGCGTGCTGTGGTACGGCACGCCCGAGGCCATCAAGGACATGGTCACGCAGAGCGGCGCCGAACGCATCAATGAACTGACCGCCCAAGGCCGCGCGGTGATCCTGCTGGCGCCGCACTTCATCGGCCTGGACGCGGCCGCCACCCGCCTCACCATGGAAGTGCCGAGCGCGGCCACCATGTACACGCCGCAAAGCGATCCACACATCGACGCGGTGGTGGCCGCCGGCCGCGCCCGCTTCAACGAGGTGTTCCTGGTCAGCCGCAAGGACGGCGTGCGCGAACTGATCCGCCACCTGCGCGCGCCCCGGCCGGTGTACTACCTGCCCGACATGGACTTCGGCCGCCAGGGCGCGGTGTTCGTGCCGTTCTTCGGCATCCCGGCGGCGACGCTGCTGGCGACCGCCCAACTGGCCAAGAAATGGGACGCGGCGGTGTTGCCGATCCTGGATTTCTGGAACCCGCAAACCGGCCGCTATCACGCGGAAGTGCTGCCGCCGCTGGAGAACTTCCCCGGCGACGACTCGCTGGAAGCGGCCACCGCGCGCCTGAACCGCGAACTCGAAACCTGGGTGCGCCGCTGCCCCAGCCAGTACTACTGGGTGCACCGCCGCTTCAAGACGCGCCCGCCAGGCGAGCCCAAGATCTACTGACAGCGCATCCGGGTTGCGCCCCGGGGCGGCGCGAAAGCGGTTTCCCCGGCCAGAATGGGCGATAATCCCCGCATGAACTGGAACTTCACCAAAATGCATGGCGCGGGCAACGATTTCGTCGTCCTGGACGGGGTCCGCCAGGCCATCGAGATGACGCCCGAGCGCGCCCGCGCCCTGGGCGATCGTCACTTCGGCATCGGCGCCGACCAGATCCTGCTGGTCGAACCCGCCACCCGGCCCGACGCCGACTTCCGCTACCGCATCTTCAATTCCGACGGCAGCGAAGTCGAACACTGCGGCAACGGCGCGCGCTGCTTCGTGCGCTTCGTGCACGAGCAGGGCCTGTCCGACCGCAACCCGTTGCGTGCCGAGATCGCCACCGGCATCCTGCTGCTGAACGAGGGCGACGACGAACAGGTCACCGTCGACATGGGCAGCACCCGCTTCGACCCGGCCGCGCTGCCGTTCGACACCGCCGGCCTGGCCGCGCGCACCGAAGGCCAGGACACCCTGTGGGAACTGGAACTCGACGTGCCCGCCGGCCTGCCGCGCAGCGTGGCCCTGTCGGCCGTGGCCATCTCCAACCCGCACGCCGTGCAGGTGGTGGACAACGTCGACACCGCGCCAGTCGCCCTCATCGGGCCGCTGATCGAAACCCACCCGCGCTTCGCCCGCCGCGTCAACGCCGGTTTCATGCAGATCGTCGACCGCCACCACATCCGCCTGCGCGTGCACGAGCGCGGCGCCGGCGAGACGCTGGCCTGCGGCACCGGCGCCTGCGCCGCCGTGGCAGCCGGCATCCGCCGCGGCCTGCTCGATTCCCCGGTGCGCGTGCAGACGCGCGGCGGCGTGCTGACCATCGCCTGGAATGGCGAGCAACTGCGCATGACCGGACCGGCCGAATCCGTCTTCACGGGCCAGGTCGACATCGACAAGCTCGTCTTTTCCATGGCGCTGAACCGATAACCCCATGACCGATACCGCTTTCACCGCCCAGGACATCGCCACCTTCCTGCAGGAACACCCCGGCTTCTTCGACGAACACGCCGACGTCTTCGCCACGCTGCAGGTGCCGCACCCGCACGGCTCGCGCGCCATTTCGCTGGGCGAACGCCAGATCCTCACGCTGCGCGAACGCACCCGTGAACTCGAATGGCGCCTGAGCGAGCTGGTGCGCAACGCCAACGCCAACGAAACCATCGGCGGCCGCATCTCGAAATGGTGCTGCCGCCTGCTGTCCGAACCGGATCCGCAGCGCGTGCCCGGCGAGATCGCGCTGGGCCTGGCCGAGCAATTCGAACTGAACCACGTGGCGCTGCGCCTGTGGAACCTGCCCGCGCTGCCCGAGGCCGGCTACGGCGAACCCGTCAGCCAGGACGTGCGCACCTTCACCGACAGCCTGAAGGCGCCGTATTGCGGTACCGACACGGCCTTCGAGGCCGCCGGCTGGCTGGACGCCACGCCCAAGTCGCTGGCACTGGTGCCGCTGCGCCTGGAGGCCGATGGCGCCAGCGTCGGCCTGCTGGTGCTGGGTTCCGACGACGCCGAGCGCTTCACGCCCGAGATGGGCACCGCGTTCCTCGAATCGATCGGCCAACTGGCCTCGGCCGCGCTGCACCGGCTGAACCCCGCCGCGCCCAAGGCGTGATCGCGCCATGAGCACGGGAGCCCCGGACCCCGCCACGCAGGCCCCGGCGCCGGACGCTCCCCTGCCCGACCCGATGGCCGCCTGGCTGCGCCATCTGGAAAGCCACCGCCGCTATTCCCCCCACACGCTGGACGGCTACCAGCGCGAACTGCGCTTCCTGCAGGCGCTGGCCGAACGCGCCGGGCTGCCCCTCGACCAGCTCGGCAACGGCCATATCCGCCAGTTCGTCGCGCGGCTGCATGCCCAGGGCCGCGGCCCGCGCAGCCTGGCCCGCACGCTGGCGGCCTGGCGCGGCTTTTATCAATGGTGGGCCCCTGCCGCCGGCCTGGCCGGCAATCCGGCGGCCGGCGTGCGCGCCCCCAAGGCACCGCGCGGCCTGCCCAAGGCCCTGTCAGTGGAGCAGACCCAGGCGCTGCTGGACCGCGCACCGGCCCGGGTGGCGACCGAGCCGGCCGCGCTGCGCGACCAGGCCATGCTTGAATTGTTCTATTCCAGCGGCCTGCGCCTGTCGGAGCTGGTCGGGCTGGACCTGCGCTACACCCGCTCGGGCGATCATGAATCGCGCGGCTGGCTCAACCTGGACGAAGCCGAGGTCATCGTGCTGGGCAAGGGCGGCAAGCGCCGCTCGGTGCCGGTCGGCCAGGCCGCGCTGGCGGCGCTGCGGCGCTGGATCGAAGCGCGGCCGCAACTGGCGCCGCCGGCGGCGTCGGCCGACGATGCCGCCGCGCTGTTCCTGGGCGCGCGCGGACGGCGCATCTCGCCGCGCGTGGTGCAACTGCAACTGGCGCGCATCGCGCAGGCGGCCGGCCTGCCGACCCACGTGCATCCGCACGTACTGCGCCACAGCTTTGCCAGCCACGTGCTGCAATCGGCCCAGGACCTGCGCGCCGTGCAGGAAATGCTGGGCCACGCCAACATCTCCACCACCCAGATCTATACCCGGCTCGACTTCCAGCACCTGGCGCGCGCCTACGACCAGGCGCATCCGCGCGCCGGCCGCAAGTCCTGAGCCGGGCGCTCAGCCGCCGCCAGCCAGCATGCCGCCCAACAGCAGCACGCCCAAGGCCAGCACGGCCAAAGCGGCCAGCGCTTCCACCGCATAGCGCAGACGCGCCGCCGCCACGCTCGACAAACGCGCGCCCAGCGCGTTGGCCGCGCCCCCCGCCGCGACCGCCAGGCAGGCCAGCGCCGCCACCGTCAGGCCCGTGCCCAGACCCATCGCCAGCGCCGACGCCACGCCCGCCAGGAAGAATCCCTGCGACAGCGCGAACACCAGCACGATCAGCGCGCCGCTGCATGGGCGCAGGCCCACCGCCAGAATGGCGGACCAGGCGCGGCGCCAGTTCAGCGGCCCGGCCATCTGCGCCGCCGGCGGCACGTGGGCATGACCGCAACCGCAGCCATCGTCAGGGTCATGAGGATGGGGGTGTTGGCCATGGGTGTGCGCGTGATCATGGGCCAGGGGTGCCAGCGGATCGCGCGGCGCGGCCCGCACCGTGATCGCGCGCAGCGCCGCCGCGCCCTTCAATGCCGGCATGCCGGCGACCGCTGTTGCGACGGGCATGGCCGGGCCGGGCGCGGCCACCGTGCGGGAAGCTCGTCGCCGCAACAACGGCCGGATGGCCTTGACCCACACCAGCCACGCGCCCAGCAGCGTCACCAGCGCATACGACGCCAGTTCCAGCCACCGTGTCGCCTGGTTCATGGCCGTCGCCGTGGCGTTGAACACCAGCGCCAGCAGCGCCACCATCGCGATCGCCACCAGGGCCTGCACCAGCGACGACAACAACGCCAGCAAGGCGCCGTTGCGCGCGGTCTGGCGATTGGCCAGCACATACGAGGAAATCACCGCCTTGCCATGGCCGGGGCCCAGCGCGTGGAACACGCCGTAGGCGAACGACAGGCCGATCAGCAGCCAGCCACCGCCATCGGCCTGCCAGGCTCGCACCGCCGCCGTGAGCTGACGGTAGAAATGGGTCTGCCACACCGACACCTGGCCAAAAAACCCCGCCAGCCAGCCAGGACCGCCAAGACCCGCGCCGCCGCTTTCGGGGACACCGAAGGGATGCGCGCCCTGCGCCGCCGCCACACCGCCGCCGGTCAACGCGACCAGCGCCAACAGCCACGCGCACGCAGCGCACGCCCGACGGCCTCGCGCTAGGGGCATTGCACCTCGATGCGATGGGTCAGCCCCTTGGTGATGGCGAAGAGTTCCTCGGGCAACGCATCCGGATCGGCCGGGATCGCGGCCAGTTGCTGCATGGTGTTCCAATCCAGTTCCTTGGGCTTGCGGTAAGCCTGCTTGCAGGCCGCCGCGCCGGGTCCTCCCAGCGCGACCGCCCCCTTTTCATCGAAGGCATAGGCCACGAAATATGTCGGGTCGTAGATATCGATCTGGGCGCCCCCGGCGTCTGGCGCGACGGGCTCGGCCAGCGGCAGCGTGAAGCTCAGCGCCAGCCGGCTGGTTTTCGGATTCCAGGTCACGCGCGCATCGCGCGGCGCAGCGAACGCCAGGCTCTTGCCCGCCACGGTAACGCGCGTGAAGTAGTGCGACACCGGCTCGCCCAGGGCCGTCATCCAATCCCGCGCCATGCCCTTGAGAGTGTCCTCGGGCAACGTGCCGCCCTTGCCCTTCTTGAGCCCTTGGGTGGCGTAGGCGCCGAACATCTCATCGAACAGCCAGACCTGCCGCACGGCGGTGATCCGATGCTGTTCGTCCAGGTCGATCACCGCGCGGGCATCGATCCACATATGCGGATGCGCGCCGGCGGCGGTGGCCGCCAGCGCGCCCGCCACGGCGCTCAGGGCTGCAAGGCCGCGGCGAGCTGACGTACGTTCCATTCAAACATTTCCAGGTAGGTGGCGCCGGGCTGTCCGGGTTTGGACAGGGCATCGGAGTACAGCGTACCACCCACCTTGGCGCCGGTTTCGCGCGCGATCTGCTGCACCAGGCGCGGGCTGGTGATGTTCTCGACGAACACGGCCGGCACCTTGTCGCGCTTGACCTGTTCGATGATGCGCGCGACATCGCCGGCGGACGGCTCGGCCGCGGTCGAGATGCCCATCGCCGCGATGAAGGTCACGCCATAGGCATCGCCGAAATAGCCGAAGGCGTCGTGCGAAGTCACCACCTTGCGGCGCTCGGCCGCGATCGCGGCGAAGGTCTTGCGCGCGGCGGCGTCGGCGGCCTGCAGCCGGGCGATGTAGGCATCGGCGCGCTTGCGGTAGCCGGCGGCGTGGGCCGGGTCGGCCGCGGCCAGGCCATCGGCCACGTTGCGCGCGTAGCGCACGCCGTTGGCCAGATTCTGCCAGGCGTGCGGGTCGGCGTCGCCGTGATGGTGATGGCCCTCGTCATGGTCATGATCGTGGTCGTGATGATGGTCGTGGTCGCCATGCTCGTGCCCGTCGCCATGGCCGGCGAACTTGCGCGGCGTCACACCCTGGGACGCGACCACGGTCGCGCCGGAAAACCCGGAGGCCTGCACCAACCGCGGCAGCCAGGCTTCAAAGTCGAGCCCGTTGACGAACAGCACCTTGGCCGCCGCCAGTTTTTTTGCGTCGCCGGGCGTGGGCTCGTATTCGTGGGCATCGCCGTCCGGGCCGACCAGGGTTGCCAGCTTGACGTCGTCGCCCCCGACTTCGCGCACGATATCGCCCAGGATCGAGAAGCTGGCCACGACCGGCAACGGCTCGGCGGCATGGGCGGCGCCCAAGGTGGCGGATAACCACAAGCCGGCGGCGGCCAGCAAGGCGCGGCGGCGCGAAAGCGGCGGCAGAATGGAACGCATGGCGAATCTCCTTGAGGTTCAGACGCGACGCGCTGCGCGCGACGCCCGCAGCAGCCCGCCGTGCGGACCGCCAAAGATGGAAAACAGATAGCAGACGCCGGCCGCCAGGATGATGGCGGGCGAGGCCGGCACGTTGAAGTGGTACGACACCAGCAGGCCCGTGACGCTGGCCACCACGCCGATCCCGGCGGCCAGCGGAATCTGGCCGGCCGCGGAGCGCAGCCAGAAGCGGGCGGCGGCGGCCGGCAGCATCATGATGCCGACCACCATCAGCGTGCCCAGCACCTGGAATCCGGCGACCAGGTTCACCACCACCAGCACCAGGAAACACATGTGCGCCCAGCCGCCGCGGCCGCCGCTGGCGCGCAGGAAGCCAGGATCCAGGCATTCGGCCACCAGCAGCCGGTAGAGCGCGGCCAGCGCCAGCAGCGTGACGCTGGCGGTCGCCGTCACCAGCAGCAGCGCGTCGTCGTCCAACCCCAGCACCGTGCCGAACAGCACATGCAGCAGATCCATGTTGGAGCCGCGCAGCGATACCAGCAGCACGCCCAGGCCCAGCGAGATCAGGTAGAACGCGGCAAAACTGGCGTCTTCACGCAGCGGGGTCAGGCGCGCCACCAGCCCCGCCAGCAACGCCACCGCCAGGCCGGTGGCAATGCCGCCCAGCATCATCGCGCCCAGCGACAGGCCGGACAGCAGAAAGCCTGCCGCCACGCCAGGCAGGATGGCATGCGACATGGCGTCGCCCATCAGACTCATGCGCCGCAATACCAGGAACACGCCGAGCGGCGCGGCGCCCAGCGACAGGGCGCAGGCGCCGGCCAGCGCGCGCCGCATGAAGCCGTAGTCCAGAAAGGGCGACACCGCCCAATGCAGCGCCGTCATGCGAAGGCCCTCGCGTGCCATTGACGGGCAGTGCTCAGGTGCGTATCGCTCAGCACCGTTCCGGTCTCGCCCCAGGCCACCACCGCGCCGGACAGCAACAGGGTTCGCGGGAAGCGGGCGCGCACCAGATCCAGATCGTGCAGCACGGCGATGACCGAGCGGCCCTGCCCATGCAGGTCGCACAGCAGGGCCATCAGCGCATCGGCGGTATCGCTGTCGACGGCGGTAAAGGGCTCGTCCAGCACCAGCACCGGTGCGTCCTGCACCAACATGCGGGCAAACAGCATGCGCTGCATCTGGCCGCCGGACAGCGTGTCGATGCCACGGCCGGCCATGTCCGCCAGACCTACGGTTTCCAGCGCGTGCATGCAGCGGTCGAGCTCATCGTCGCCATAGCGGCCCCAGGCGCCGACCCGGCGCCACGCCCCCATCGCCACCAGATCCAGCACCTTGGCGGGAAAGGCGCGATCCAGTTCGGCGGCCTGCGGCAGCCAGGCCAGTTCGGCGCGGCCGGCGCCACCGATGGCGACGGTGCCGGACAGCGGCCGCAGCACGCCCATGATGCCTTTGATCAGGGTCGACTTGCCAGCGCCATTGGGGCCGACCACCGCCGTCATCGTGCCGGGCTCGAATCGGCCGCAGACGCCGCGCAGGACGGCGTGCCCGTGCCAGCCGAAGGCCGCGTTGCGCAGCGCGACGGCTACCGGCGCGCGCCTCATCGCGGCCACCAATCCAGCGCCCAGGCGGTCAAGGCCCACAGCGCGGCGGCCGCGGCCAATGCATAGGCCATGCGGCGCCAGGCGGACACGAGAAACGCGGAACGCAGGGAAAGGCCCGCGCTGGGCGCGGCGGCATGCCGCGCAGGCTGGAGCGAATGCTGGGACATGGAAACAAGGGGACGGCGGAACAACGCAAAACGGCAAGACATTATTATGTTATATCATAACTAAAAGAACTTGAATTGCGGGCGTTCGCCCGCAGCTGGGTGTTTTCTGCTACCTTCCTGGCATCTCGCGCGCGTCGCGCGCGTTCCTTATTCAGATGAAGCCCGCCATGCCCGCTCCGCCCCGTGCTCCCCGCAGTGACTCCGTAGGCGCCCAACTCAGCGTCGCCGAGGCGCTGTGCGAACAGCGCGGCCGCCGCCTGACTCCCATCCGCCGCAAGGTGCTGGAACTGCTGCTGCGCCACGGCCGCAGCCTGAAGGCCTACGAACTGCTCGACGCCATGCGCGAAGTGCACCCCGGCGCGGCGCCCCCCACCGTGTACCGCGCCCTCGACTTCCTCATGGACGAAGGCCTGATCCACCGCCTGGATGCCGTCAATGCCTGGAGCGCCTGCCACGACGTCGGCGGCGCGCCCCACGACCTGCTGGTGGTCTGTACCGGCTGCGGCGCGGTGGCCGAGATCTCCGACCCCGCCATGAGCCGCCAGCTGGCCGAGCGCGTGGCCCGTACCGGCTACGTCCTGGCCACGCACGAAACCGAAATCCGGGCCCTGTGCCCGCAGTGCCAGAAGCAGCAGCCCGCCGACGCCGGGCACGCTCACCACCACTGAGGCCGCCGGCCCGCGCGCCGCGGGCGCGCCCCGGAACCGGCCGTCAGGCCGGTCGCGCCACCCGGACTCTTGAAATCCGGAAATTTGCCCCAAAATAGTGATATCGCCCGATACTTGACGGCGTACAGCCGCGATCTGGGCGGCTACCGCCCCCGGGTTGGCCCGGGGTTTGCCCCCCGCCCCCGACTGTGCTGTAATCCTGCGTCCGGCCGCGATCGGCGGCCCTCGCAGCCTGTGGCAGTAACATCGGTCGAACGATGTCCGGCAGGCAATCGGCACCTGCTGCCGGCCGCCAGAATCCTGCATTTGACCGCCGTGTTTAACCGCCTTTACTTCACGCAAGCCGCTTCGCCATGAACACCCCGCGCAGTTTGGACAAAATGGTTCCCGTCACCATCCTCACCGGCTTTCTCGGTGCGGGCAAGACCACCCTGCTCAAGCGCATCCTGACCGAGTTCCATGGCCGCCGCGTCGCCGTCATCGAAAACGAATTCGGACCGGAAAGCATCGACAACGACCTGCTGGTGCAGGACAGCGACGAGGAAATCATCGAGCTGTCCAACGGCTGCGTCTGCTGCACGGTGCGCGGCGACCTGATGCGCACCCTGTCCGACCTGCGCGCCAAGCGCGAGGCCGGCACCCTGAATTTCGAACGCGTCATCCTGGAAACCACCGGCATGGCCAACCCCGGCCCGGTGTGCCAGACGTTCTTCATGGACGACGACATCGCCGAGTACTACCGCCTGGACGCGGTGGTCACGGTGGTCGACGCCAAGCACGGCATGGCGACGCTGGACGAGCAACCCGAAGCCCAGAAGCAGGTCGGCTTCGCGGACCGCATCCTGATCTCCAAGAAAGACCTGGTCAACGACGTCGACTACGAAGCGCTGCGCACCCGCCTGCTGCGGATGAACCCGCGCGCGCCCATCACCCCGGTCAACTTCGGCGACGCCGACCTGAAGTCGATCATCGACATCAGTGGCTTCAACCTGAATTCCATTCTGGACATCGACCCGGACTTCCTGGCCGATGAGCACCCCGACGCCGCCCACAGCCATGCTCACGGCCACGATCATGGCCACGACCACCACGGTCACGACCATGACCACGATCATGACCACGACGGCGAATGCGGGGCGCACTGCAATCACGCGCACCATCACCACCCCAAGCACGACGACGAGATCGGCGCGTTCGTGTTCCGCTCCAACAAGCCGTTCGATCCCGCGCGGCTCGAGGAATTCCTGGGCGGCGTGGTGCAGGTCTATGGCCCGGACCTGCTGCGTTACAAGGGCATCCTGTACATGAAGGGCATCAACCGCCGCATGTTGTTCCAGGGTGTGCACATGATGATGGGCGCGGAGCCCGGCAAACCGTGGACCGCGGCCGAAAAGCCATCCACCAAGATGGTCTTCATCGGCCGCAAGCTGCCCCAGGAGATTTTCACCCGGGGCTTGGAGCAGTGCCTGGCGGGGTAATCCCCTTTTTTGATACGTGACGCGGCGCGACGAAGGCAGTACTGTGAGGTACGAATAACGTAGGCAGCAAACACGGACCGGGAAGACCAACCCGCGCCAGGATCGATTCATAGTGGAGTGTTTTCATGGCTACCAAGGCAGCAACCAAAAAATCAAGCAAGTCGACGAGCGATACGGCGATTGATCTGCCCAGCGAAAAGGAATTGCTGGCCATGCCCGAGTCCGACTACATGAACGAGCGCCAGCTGGCGTTCTTCAAGGAACGGCTCAAACAACTCGAACAGGACATCCTGGCCAACGCCGGCGAAACCACCGAGCATCTGCGTGAAACGCAGTTCGTGCCCGATCCCGCCGACCGCGCCACCATCGAGGAAGAACACGCCCTCGAGCTGCGCACCCGCGACCGCGAGCGCAAGCTGCTCAAGAAGGTGCAACAGTCCATCGCCCGCATCGACAGCGGCGAATACGGCTGGTGCGAGGAAACCGGCGAACCCATCGGCATTCCGCGCCTGCTGGCCCGCCCCACCGCCACCCTGTCGCTGGAAGCGCAGGAACGGCGTGAAATGCGGCAGAAACTGTACGGCGACTGATCCGTCCCGTTATTCTGGCGCCACACTGAAAGGCTATGCTGGTAACAGCATGGCCTTTTTTTCATCGCCGCTGCGCCTCACCCGGCCCTGCGGCCAGCGCCGGTCATTTTTCATTGGCCCGCAAGCCTTGATTTCGTTCGCACTGCCCCCAGCTAGTCCTTTCATAGGAAGGAACGCATGGAACAATTTCACGCCACCACCATCGTGTGTGTGCGCCGCGGCAACCGCGTCGCGCTCGGCGGCGATGGCCAAGTCACCCTGGGCAACATCGTCGTCAAGGGTACCGCCCGCAAGATCCGCCGCCTGTACCACGACAAAATCCTGGCCGGCTTCGCCGGCGCCACCGCCGACGCGTTCACCCTGCAGGAACGCTTCGAGGCCAAGCTCGAAAAGCACCAGGGCAACCTGATGCGCGCGGCGGTCGAACTGACCCGCGACTGGCGCACCGACCGCGTCCTGCGCCGGCTCGAAGCCATGCTGATCGTGGCCGACACCGAGCACACGCTGGTGCTGACCGGCAACGGCGACGTGCTCGAACCCGAACATGGGCTGGCCGCCATCGGCTCGGGCGGGGCCTACGCCCAGTCCGCCGCGCTGGCGTTGCTGCGCAACACCGAGCTGGCGCCCGAGACCATCGTCAAGCAATCGCTCGAGATCGCCGGCGATCTCTGCATCTACACCAACCAGAACCACGTCATCGAGACGCTGGGCGACTGACGCCCGCCGCGCGGCGCCCCGACGGCGCCGCGCCCGTCCCCAGCCCCCGCTTCAAGGATCCGCCCTCATGTCCGCCTCCAACATGACGCCCGGAGAGATCGTCTCCGAACTCGACAAGTACATCGTCGGCCAGAACCGCGCCAAGCGCGCGGTGGCGGTGGCCCTGCGCAACCGCTGGCGCCGCCAGCAGGTGGCCGAGCCGCTGCGCCACGAGATCCACCCCAAGAACATCCTCATGATCGGCCCCACCGGAGTGGGCAAGACCGAGATCGCGCGCCGCCTGGCCAAACTGGCCAACGCCCCGTTCATCAAGATTGAGGCCACCAAGTTCACCGAGGTGGGCTACGTCGGCCGCGACGTCGACACCATCATCCGCGACCTGACCGAATACTCCATCAAACAGACCCGCGAACTGGAAATGCGCCGCGTGCGCACCCAGGCCGAGGACGCCGCCGAAGACCGCATCCTCGACGCGCTGGTGCCGCCGCCACGCGGCGCCTCCGGCGAACCCGAGCGCGGCGAGGACAACAGCGCCCGCCAGACCTTCCGCAAGCGCCTGCGCGAAGGCAAGATCGATGATCTCGAAATCGAGATCGAAGTGGCCCAGGCCGTGCCGCAAATGGACGTCATGACGCCGCCCGGCATGGAGGAAATGGCCGAGCAGTTGCGCGGCATGTTCGCCGGCCTGGCGCGCGACAAGAAGAAATCCAAGAAAATGAAGGTGCGCGACGCCTTCAAGCTGATCGTCGATGAGGAAGCCGCCAAGCGCATCAACGAGGAAGACCTGCGCGCCGCCGCCATCACCAACGTCGAGCAGAACGGCATCGTGTTCCTGGACGAAATCGACAAGATCGCGGCGCGTCAGGAAAGCGGCGGCGCCGACGTCTCGCGCCAGGGCGTGCAGCGCGACCTGCTGCCGCTGGTCGAAGGCACCACCGTCAACACGCGCTACGGCATGGTCCGCACCGACCACATCCTGTTCATCGCCTCGGGCGCGTTCCACCTGGCCCGTCCGTCCGACCTCATCCCCGAGCTGCAAGGCCGTTTCCCGATCCGCGTCGAACTCGAATCGCTGACCGCCGAGGACTTCGTGCGCATCCTGGGCGACACCGACGCCTCGCTGACCAAGCAGTACACGGCGCTGATGGCCACCGAGGACGTGCAGCTCGAATTCACCGACGAAGGCGTGCGCCGCCTGGCCGAACTGGCCTACGAGGTCAACGAGACCACCGAGAACATCGGCGCCCGCCGCCTCTACACCGTGATGGAAAAGCTGCTGGATGAGCTGTCGTTCGACGCCACGGCCTCCAGCAACAAGACGGTCAAGATCGACGCCGCCTACGTCAACGCGCAACTGGCCGAAGCCGCCAGCAGCCAGGACCTGGCTCGCTACGTGCTGTGAACCCGGTGCCGCCCTTGGCGGGCGGCAGCAGCGCAAAGGCCCGCCGCAAGCGCTTGCGGCGGGCCTTTTTCGTCGAGGCCGGCATCCCGCGCACACGGCCCGGCGGCACCGCCGCCGATCAGTTGGTGATCGCCGTCACCACGTACTTGCCATCCTTGCGCTCGGCGGTGAAGCGCACCTTGTCGCCGGCCTTGATCTTGGCCAGCAAGGCCGGATCGGCGTCATACACCAGGGTCATGGCGGGCAGATCCAGCGCCTTGATGGCGTCGTGCTTGATAGTGACCTTGCCCGCGCCCGGATCCACACGCCGCACCTCGCCACTGGCCTCGGCCTGCTGCGCGAACGCCTGTGGCGTCGCCAGCGACACGACGGCCATCGCGGTGGCGACGGCCATGGGCATTGCGTACTTGCGGTTGAAAGCCATGCTTTATCCTCCGATTGCGACGAAAGCGCCGCGCCGGCCAGCAGGCCCGCGCGCGTTTTCCACAATGCTAGGATACCGCCCTCGTGCAATAGTTTCCCCGTAATAACGCAACAATTCTGACGGTTGTTTGCAAAGGACATCTCATGGCCAATCGCCTTTCAGTCATCGCCACCCGCACCGGAGACGACGGCAGCACCGGGCTGGGGGACGGGTCGCGCGTGCCCAAGGACGCAGCCCGCATCGCGGCGCTGGGCGACGTGGACGAGTTGAACAGCGTGATTGGCCTGCTATTGACCGAGCCGCTGCCCGCCGACGTCGCGGACGATCTGCTGACGATCCAACACGATTTGTTCGATATGGGCGCCGAGTTGTGCATTCCCGGCCACGTCGCGCTGGCGGACGCGCAGGTAGCGCACCTGGATACGCGGCTGGCGCACTACAACGCAGTGCTGCCGCCCCTGCGCGAATTCATCCTGCCAGGCGGCTCGCGGGCGGCGGCGCACGCCCACCTGGCGCGCACCGTCTGCCGCCGCGCCGAACGCGCGGTGGTGGCGCTGGCACGCGACGAGACCGTCAACGCGCCCGTGCGCCAATACCTGAACCGGCTGTCTGACCTGATGTTCGTGCTGGCGCGCTATCTGAACCGCGAAGCGGGCCGCCCCGACGTGTTCTGGACCAGCCAGGTGTCGCGCCAGGCCACGGAATGAAAAATGCCCCTCGCGGGGCATTCTTATCGCGCGCCAACGGCGCAACGCTCAGTTCGGCACCCCCGCCGCGTGCGCCTGTTCATCAGCGTGGTACGACGAACGCACCATGGCGCCCACCGCCGCGTGCGAAAACCCCATCGCATAGGCCTCGCGCTCGAACATGGCAAAGGTGTCGGGATGCACGTAGCGCAGCACCGGCAGGTGGTGCTCCGACGGCTGCAGGTACTGGCCGATAGTGAGCATGTCGACATTGTGCTCGCGCATGTCGCGCATCACCTGCAGGATTTCCTCGTCGGTCTCGCCCAGGCCGAGCATCAGGCCCGACTTGGTCGGCACGTTCGGATGCAGCTTCTTGAACTCGGCCAGCAGCTTGAGCGAGTGCATGTAGTCCGAACCCGGGCGGGCCTGCTTGTACAGGCGCGGCACGGTTTCCAGGTTGTGATTCATCACGTCCGGGGGACCGGCGTTCAGGATGGTCAGCGCGCGATCCAGGCGGCCGCGGAAGTCAGGCACCAGCACCTCGATGCGGGTGGTGGGCGACAGCTCGCGGATGTGGGTGATGCAGTCGACGAAGTGGCCGGCGCCGCCGTCGCGCAGGTCATCCCGGTCGACCGAGGTGATCACCACGTACGACAGCTTCATCGCGGCGATGGTGCGCGCGAGGTTTTCCGGTTCTTTGGCATCGAGGGGGTCGGGGCGGCCATGGCCCACGTCACAGAACGGACAGCGGCGGGTGCACTTGTCGCCCATGATCATGAACGTGGCGGTGCCCTTGCCGAAGCACTCGCCGATGTTCGGGCAGGACGCTTCCTCGCACACCGTGTGCAGGTTGTGCTCGCGCAGGATACGCTTGATGTCGTAGAAGCGCGAACCCGGCTGGGCCGCCTTGACGCGGATCCACTCCGGCTTCTTCAGCCGCTCGGCGGGAATGATCTTGATCGGAATGCGCGCCGTCTTGGCCTGGGATTTCTGTTTCTGCGTCGGATCGTACGCCGTTTCCGCCGCAGCGGCGGCGGCGGGTTCGTTCGAGGGCACAGACGACTCGGCAAGCGTGGACATGGGGCACCTTCACGACCGGCACGCGCACGCCCCGGTCTGAGACAAAAGAAGACATTTTACCCCTTGCGCCCGCATCTGCCCCGGATGGCCCGACGCCGGGACGCCTCGGGTTATCGTCACGCCTGACGAATCCACGCCACCTGCCCTCATGCCCGCCCTGTCTCCGCCCCGCCCCATCGTCCTGTGCGCCCCCCGGCTCGATTACGCCCCGGCAGCCCGCGCCGTGCAAGCATGCGCCGAACGACTGGCGCCCGCCGGCTACTACCTGGCCGCCGGCCCGTGGCGTGATGCCTGCCTGCTGCCGCGGCTGGCCCAGTTGGCGCCGGCCGCGGCGCTGGCGATCGGGCCGCTCGACGACCCGCAACTGCGCGCCGCCGTGGCCGCGCTGGAAATCCCGGTGGTCGAAACCTGGAGTGCGCCGGCCAACCTGCTGGACAGCCTGGTCACGCTCGACAATACCGAGGCGGGCCGCCAGGCGGCCCGCCACCTCGCCGAAAAAGGTCATGCCCGGTTGGCCTGCATCAGCGCCGACACCCCCTGGGAACGCGCCCGCCGCGAGGGGTTCATCGCCAGCGCGGCCGCGCTGGGGCGCGACCTGGTCGCCGACATCGTGCAACCCGAGGCCCTGCAACTGAACGATGGCCGCATGGCGTTCCTGCGCCTGCTGGCCACCAATACGATTTTCGACGCGGTGTTCTGCACCTCGGACCTGCTGGCCGCCGCCACGGTATCGGAGGCCCACAACCGCGACCTGCACGTACCGCAGGACCTGGCGGTGCTGGGGTTCACCGAGGACGGCAGCGCGGCGCAGTGGGCCCAGGGGCTGACGACGCTGGGCGTGGACGCGGCCGAACTGGGCCGGCGCGCGGGACAACTGCTGCTGGACCGGCTCGACGGCGAACAACCGGCCGGCACGCGTCTGACGCTCGATGTCGTGCTCGAAGCGCGCCTGAGTACTTAGGCGTCGGTTTCGTAGAGCGCGGGAAAGCCGCACTCGCGCAGCATGGCGTCGGCTTCGCGCAGAAAGGCGGGGGTGGAGGTCTCGGGCACGCGCGCCAGCCACTGCACCGCCTCTTGCTTGCGCCCCCGCAGCAACAGCATGCGGCCCAGGTGGAACATGCCGCGAAAATCGCCGCCCTCCGCGCAACGCCGGTAGCAATCGAACGCGCGCTCCAGATCCCGCTCCACCACGTCGCCGGCTTCGTAGAAACGGCCGACCACGCCGATGGATTTGACGTGGCCGGCCTGCGCCGCCTGCTGGTACAGGGCCAGCGCCGCCGCGCGGTTCCGCGCCACGCCGCCGCGGCCGCTCTTGAGCATGTGGGCGTAGTTGTACATGCCCCAGTCCAAGCCACGATCGGCGGCCAGCCGGAACCAGTACGCCGCCACGGTATCGTCCGCCGGCACGCCCCAGCCGTTCTCATAACAGCGGCCGATCATGTTGATGGCCATGAGGTGATCGGCGTTGGCGGCGCGCTTGAACCAGGCCAGCCCTTCGTCCGGGTCGCGCGGCACGCCGACGCCATCGAGCAGCATCTGGCCGAAGATGGTCTGCGCCTCGACCATGCCCATCCCGGCCGCCGTGCGGATCCAGGCGGCATACTGCGGTGCGGGGCCGGCACGCAGGCCGGCCAGTTGTTCGGGCGTGGTCGCGGCCACCTCGGCCGGGGTGTAAGTTGTCTTCATATGGGCGTCCTTGCCTGGCGCCACAAGCGGGCCAGGTTGCGGGCCAGCGCGTCGCCCACCTCGGTGGGGTCGCGCCGCACGCTACAGGATGCCATGTCGACCGTGCGCAGGCCGGCGTAGCCACAAGGGTTGATGCCCAGGAACGGCGTCAGATCCATCGCCACGTTCAGCGACACGCCATGATAGGCGCGGCCATTGCGGATCTTGATGCCCAGCGCGGCGATCTTGGCCAACTCATGGCCGCCATCGGGGTCGGGCACGTAGACACCCGGCGCGCCCGGCTTGCGGCAGGCGCCGGCCACGCCCATCGCGTCGAGCGTGTCGATCACCGCGGTTTCCAGCAACGCCACGTATTCCTTCACGTACATGTCGACGCGACGCAGGTCGAACAGCGCATAGGCCATCACCTGCCCGGGGCCATGGTAGGTGACCTGACCGCCACGGTCACACTGGACGAGGGGAATGGCGCCGGGGTTCAGCACGTGCTCGGGCAGGCCCGCCTGCCCCAGGGTGTAGACGGGCGCATGCTCGCACAGCCAGATTTCATCGGGCGTCCCGGCCGAGCGCTGGT
This sequence comes from Achromobacter sp., assembly GCF_050285565.1. Classification (GTDB taxonomy): domain Bacteria; phylum Pseudomonadota; class Gammaproteobacteria; order Burkholderiales; family Burkholderiaceae_B; genus Achromobacter. The sequence goes on along the minus strand of NZ_JBLZXG010000013.1, from coordinate 101,931 downwards.
CGGTGTAGGCCTGCATGTCCCGCCATACGGAAAGGTAGTCCGCGGGCCGGGCGAGCCACTTGATCACAACCGCTGGCCTTAGAGGACGATCGACACCATGGGGTGGCCGTGCAAGGCGCGGTAGAGCTCGTCGAGTTGCTCGCGCGACGTGGCGCGCACGGTGAAGGTCAGGCCGAGGTAGTTGCCGCCCTTGCTGGGCCGCATCTCGACCGTGGCGGCATCGAAGCCCGGATCGAAGCGCAGCACGACTTCGGTCAGCGTCTGAGCGAACTCGGGATGATGCTTGCCCATGACCTTGATGGGAAAGTCACTGGGGTACTCGATGAGGGATTCTTCGGGCGGAATATGCATGATGGATGGCCTGGGGCGTCAATACGTCTATATGGGGGCAGGCATCGTGCAGGCAAGGCCCGCCGCCAGGGCGCGCGGCGCGGGCGGCCACCCGGGCCGCCCCGCGGGGCCTAGAGCGCGGCGATGCGGGCATCATAACCCGCGCGCAATTGCTCATAAACGGGGCCGGGCTTGCCCGAGCCGACCGGCCGGCCGTCCAGCGAGACGATCGGCAGCACTTCCTTGGTCGCCGAGGACAGCATCAATTCATCGGCCTGGACCACCTCATCCTGGCTCAGGCGCCGCGCCTCGAACGGGATACCGGCCTCGGCCGCCAGCTCGCCCATCAAGCCGTAGCGGATGCCCTCCAGGATCAGGTTGTTCTTGGGCGGCGCCAGCAGCTTGCCGCCGGCGACCACCCAGATGTTGGTGGACGACCCTTCGGTGAGAAAGCCATCGCGAAATTGCAGCACCTCGTCGACGTGGGCGTCCACCGCCTGCTGCCGGGCCAGCACATTGCCCAGCAGCGAGACCGACTTGATCTCGCAGTGCAGCCAACGCTCATCGGGAATGCTGATCGCCGACAGGCCCTGGGCGCGGGCAGCGGCCGCAGGCGGCGCCCAGGCCGAAACCATGCCGAATACCGTAGGCGCCACGGCCGGCGAGGGGAACGCATGATCGCGCTTGGCCACGCCGCGAGTCACCTGGAGATAGACGATGCAGGTGTCCAGGTTGGTGCGATCCAGCAATTGCTGGATCAGGTTGATCCAGCCGCCGCGGTCGAACGGTTGCGCGATACGCAGGGCGGCCAGGCTGCGGTCGAGGCGGTCGAGGTGTTCGGCCATGCGAAAGGCATTGCCTTGGTAGACGGGGACGACTTCGTAGATGCCATCGCCGAAAATGAAGCCGCGATCCAGGACGGAGACCTTGGCCTCGTCCACGCGCAGGAACTCACCGTTGAGATACACCTGGCTTTCGCCCGGCACGCCCGGAATCATGAGGCACTCCTGAATGTGAAATGGAATAGGGACGGGCCGTGCGGCCCGCCCCTGGAAGAATGCAAAACGGGCGTTTCGCGCACGAAACGCCCGCTGCTAGCTTACACCCGCGGCCGCGCCCGTGGCGCGCCCGCTTACTGGAACCAGCGCTTGACGGTGTCGACCATGCGGCCGAAGAAGCCGGCGCGTTCCACGGCGTCCTGCACCACCAGCGGCTCGGTGCGCAACACCTTGCCGTCCAGCGTGAACTGCAACGTGCCGACCTGCTGGCCCTTGGCCAGCGGCGCGATCAGCGGATCGGTGCGCTGTGCCACGGGCTTGAGATCGCCGGCCTTGCCACGCGGCACCGCGATCGAGACCGGGTTGGGCGGGCCGAGCTTGACGTTCTCGGCGGTGCCTTCCCAGACGCGGGCGTCGATGCCGGGCTGGCTCTTGTCGAACAGCTTGACCGTGTCGAAGTTCTGGAAGCTCCAGTTCAGCAGCTTCAGGCTTTCCTCGGCACGGGTGGCTTCGCTGTCGGTACCCACCACCACCACCAGGATGCGGCGGTCGCCGCGCACCGCGGTCGACACCAGGCAGTAGCCGGCCGAATCGGTGTGACCGGTCTTCATGCCGTCGACCGAGGGATCGGCCCACAGCAGGCGGTTGCGGTTGGGCTGGGTGATCTTGTTGTAGGTGAAGCTCTTCTGCTTGTAGTAGTGGAAGAACTGGGGGTGGTCGGTGATCAGGTGCGCCGACAGCGTGGCCAGGTCGCGCGTGGACGTCATGTGCTGCGGATCGGGCAGCCCGGTGGCGTTCATGAAATGGGTGTTGCGCATGCCCAGGCGCTCGGCTTCCTGGTTCATGAGCGTGGCGAAGGCGGCTTCGCTGCCGCCGACCGCTTCGGCCAGCGCCACCGAGGCGTCGTTGCCCGACTGCACGATCATGCCCTGGTTCAGCTCGTCGACAGTGACCGGCTTGCGCGGCTCGATGAACATACGCGACCCGCCGGTGCGCCAGGCGTGCTCGGACACAGGCACGGTCTGCTCCAGCGTCAGGCGCTTTTCCTCGAGCGCGTTGAACACGACGTAAGCCGTCATGATCTTGGTGAGCGACGCGGGCTCGACCTTCATGTCCGGGTTGGACGCCGCCAGGGTCTGGCCGCTGTTCACGTCCAGCACGATCCAGGCCTTGGCCGCGATGGTCGGCGCGGGCACCGCCGACACGTCCCCCACCGGCACCACGCCCGTCGCCGTCGGCGCGGGGGCCGTGGCGCCCGCGGCCGCCGGCGCCTGCTGGGCCCAGGCCGGCAGCGAGGTCGCGAGCATCGCCGACAGCACCGCGCCGGCCAGGGCGCGACGGGCAAAGACAACGGGGAAAGAGGTGGAGTGAGACAAATTCTTCATCGGCAACGTGGGTCCAGGAAAGACGCCCGCCGGCGCGGGGCAAGTGGCTGACAATTATAGGCAGTCGATGAGACCCGTCCGGCCCGGGATGGGTTCCTCGCGCATTTAAAACATGCAACCTGATGCAACTCGGCGCCTTGCGGCGCGCCCCATTCAGTCGAGCTTGACCTTCAGGTGCGCCTGCACCAGCTGGCGCAGCACCAGCAGCTTGCCGTGGAAAAAATGCGAGGCGCCGGGGATCACCACCACCGGGATCGAGCGCGGCCGCGCCCAGTCCATGGCCTCGGACAGCGGCACCACCTCATCCTCTTCGCCATGCACCATCAGCGTGTCGCCCGGCACCTGGACCTCGTGCGACTGGAAGCGGTTGACGGCGGGCCCCATCAGCATCAGCGCGCTGGGCAACGCCGTATCCCCCTGGTCGGCCAGCGCGGCATAGGTCTGCGCGGCGACCGCGGTACCGAAGGAAAAGCCGGCCAGCACCCACGGCGCGGCCGCCAGCTCGGGATGGCGCTCGCGCATCTGCGCGACCACCGCCAGCATGTCCTGGGTCTCGCCCACGGATTTGTCGAACTTGCCTTCGGACAGCCCGACGCCGCGGAAATTGGGGCGCACCGCCACCAGGCCGTGCTGGACACAGGCGCGCGACACCGTGGTCACCACCTTGTTCTCGCGCGCGCCACCCTGCAACGGATGGGGGTGCAGTACCAGGGCCCAGCCCCGCGGTGTGCCGTCAGGCCAATCCACCGCGCAATCGATGCGGCCGGCGGCGCCGGTAAAGGCGTGGGTTTCAGTGCTTGCGGGCATAGGAGACTCGTGCGGCTTGAAAAAAGGGGGGATGTTAACCGCCAGGCCGGGCCGCGGCCTTCGGCTGGGCGGCCAGCCATTGCGCCAGTTGGTCGGCGGCATCGTCGGTGGCCTGGCGCAACGCGGCCACGCCGCCGGCGGCGTCCTGCGTGGGCGCCGGCGCCTGCGTCGCAATGCGCACCTGGCCCACCACGCTGCGGCCGTTGAGCAGAACCGCCTGCAGCAGCACCCGGCCCTCGCTGGCCGATCCATCGGGGGTGAACACCTGCTCGAACTGCGACAGGTACACCTGCAACTGCGGCGTCTGGCCGCTGGCGCGTTCGGCCAGCACCGGCCCCTGGCGCGACAGACGCTCGAACAGGCGCTGGCGCACCAGATCCGCCGGCGGCGAGGCCCAGCGGTAGGTGGCATAGGACTGCGGCGCGGCGCTGTCGCCCACCCGCCAGATGACGCCGGTACTGGACAACGCCGGCACCGCCGAAAACACCAACGCCATCGGCTCGCGCGCCGGCAACTGCGGCGCCGGCCGGGCGTCCAACCCCAGGTCGAACACGGCGGGCGGCGCCCCCACGCGGCCCACGCCGCAGCCGGCCAGCGCCAGGGTCAGAACCAGGATCGCGCTACGCATCTTCATTTCTGCTGTCTCCCAAATCCGGCGAAACCGGCCTCGCCGGGGCCGGGAACGGCCGGCGGCGGCCCGAACAATAACGATTGCGGCGTGTTGTCCACGCGCCGCAGCGTGAAGGCGGCGCCGCGCGCCGCCTCGCTAACGCTGGCCGCCATGCTGGTGACGGCCGGCAGCGTCTCGCCATCCAGGCGCGACGCGGCAAAAGCGATGTCGTTCAGGCTGCGTGTGGCGGCGGCCAGCGCGCCGTCGGGCGCGTTCAGGCGGGCCAGCGACTGCCGCGCCTGCTGCGCCAGATCGGCAACCTCGCGCGCGGCGCGGTCGGCCTGGCGCGAGGTGCTGCCCAGCGAATCGACCAGCGGCCCCAGCTTGGCCAGCGTCGGCGCCAGGTCGCGGCTGGCGTCTTTCAGCGACTGGGTGATGTCGGTGGCATTCTGCAGGCTGGCGGTCAGGGCCTGCACGTTCTGCTCGCTCAGCAGGCGCCGCAACTGCTCGGTGGCGTCTTCAACGTTGGAGATGAGCCGCCCGCCGCGCTGCTCGATGCGATCCAGGAAACCCGGGCGCAGCGGAATCGCCGCCGGATTGGCCTCGGTGGACACCAACCGCTTGAACGAACTGCCATCGTCGCGCAGTTCGACATTGGCCATGCCCGTCACGCCCTGCACGCCCAGTTCGGCCCACGTCGATTCGGTGATCGGCGTGGTCGGCGCCACGCCGATGCGGATGCGCACCTGGCCCGGCTTGTCGGGGTTCAGCGCCAGCGACTGCACCTTGCCCACCGGCACGCCCTGGTAGCGCACGGTCGACTGCGGGTTGAGCCCGCTGACGGCGGTGGCCGAGACGATTTCATAGGTTTGCAGTTTGGTCCGGTCGCGGCCGATCCAGACGGCCACCAGCGCAGCGGCGGCCAGCAGGACCAGCGTGAAGATGCCGGCCATGAGCGCGTGACTACGGTTTTCCATGATGCGTTCCCTTCGGCGCCATGTCCCCGAGCGCGCGCAGGCCGCGCTCACCCAGGAAGAATGTATGAATGAACGGATGATCGACCTTCAGCACTTCCGGCACCGTGTCGCACACAATCACCCGCTTGTCCGCCAGCACGGCGACACGGGTGGCCAACGCGAGCAGCGTGTCCAGATCGTGCGTCACCATCACGACGGTGAAACCCAACTGCCGGTGCAGGCTGCGCACCAGGTCGACGAATTCGTCCGAGCGCAGCGGATCCAGGCCCGCCGTCGGCTCGTCCAGGAACACCAGTTCCGGGTCCAGCGACAACGCGCGCGCCAGCGCCACGCGCTTGATCATGCCGCCGGAAAGATCCGACGGTCGCTTGTCCGCGTCCTGCGCCGACAGGCCGACCATCGCCAGGCGGCACATCACCACGTCGCGCACCAGATCTTCCGGCACGGTGCGCAGCTCGCGCAGCGGCAGCGCGACGTTGTCGTAAACCGACAGCGCCGAGAACAGCGCTCCCGCCTGGAACAGCATGCCCCAGCGATAGGACAGGCGCCGGCGCTCGCTCGGCGTCAGCGCCGACAAGGTGTTGCCCAGCACCTGGATGGTGCCGGCCGCCGGCTGATTCAGTCCGATGATCTGCCGCAGCAGCACCGTCTTGCCCGAGCCCGAACCGCCGACCAGCACCAGGATCTCGCCCGGAAAGACGGTCAGATCCAGGTTGTCGTGCACCACGTGGTCACCGAAGGCCGTGCGCAGGCCGCGCACGCTGATCACAGGCGCGACCGTGACGTGGTCCTCGGCAAACAGGCGGTGCTGCTCGGCGCCGGTCATCAGATGCCCACCGAGCTGAAAATGACTGCGTACAGCGCGTCCAGCAGGATCACGCCAGTGATCGAGGTCACCACGGACGTCGTGGTGCCGCGTCCCAGGCTTTCCGTGTTGGGCTGAATGCGCAGGCCGAAATGGCAGGCGATCAGCGCAATCAGGATGCCGAAGGTGACGCCCTTCAGAATGCCGATCCAGTAGTTGGTCAGGGAAATGGCGTCCGGCAGCGACTGCAGGAACCATTGCGCCGACACCCCCAATTGCATCTGCGCGGCCAGCATCCCGCCCAGGATCGCCATGGCGTCAGTCCACAGCACCAGCAACGGCATGGTGACGGCCAGCGCCACCACGCGCGGCAGGATCAGCCGCTGGCCATGCGAAATGCCCATCACCAGCATCGCATCCAGCTCCTGCGTGACGCGCATGACGCCGATCTGCGCCGTGATGGCCGAGCCCGAACGGCCAGCCACCAGGATGGCCGCCAGCACCGGCCCCAGCTCGCGCACGATCGACACCCCCAGCAACCGCACGATGAAGCGATCCGCGCCAATCATCTGCAACTGCTGCGCGGACAGGTACGACAGCACCACGCCGATCAGGAAGCCCACCAGGGCCGTGATGCCCAGCGCCTGCGCCCCCGTACGGTAGACCTGGGCCGAGATCTCGCGCCACGGCCCGCGCGATGGCCGGCGCAGCATGCCGCACAGATCCAGCACCAACTGCCCCAGCATGATCAGCAAGGCGCGGCCGTTCTCGGCCGCCTGCAGCACGCCGCCCCCGAGGGCGCGCAGCCAGCCCCAGGACGGTTCGGGTCGTGGCGGGGCCGGCTTGCCGCCCTTGTTGGTGGCCAGAGTGGTGAATACGTCCTGCTGGCCGGCGGACCAGCGCACCCGCTCGGGCAGCTTTTCGCCCCAGGCCTGCCAGATCAGCAGCGCGCCGATGGTGTCGAGCCGGCTGATGCCCTGCAGATCCCAACGCGCACCGGCAACGGCGGCCTTGGCCATCGCCGCGCGGCGGCGCTCGACCTCGCCCGGTTCGGCCAGCGCCAGCACGCTCCAGTCGCCACCGACATGGCAGACGCCCCCTTCCTGGCGGAAGGGCGCGGCGGCACGGGAAGCGGACGGAACTGAATGCGGCATGTAGCGGATACCGATGCAAAATGTATCCACAATCATATACGCTGCGAACGTCGGGCCGCGAACGCGGCCCGCGCGTGCCCTACAATCGCCGCCATGTCCGCTCACGTCCGCCCCATCGACCTGCCCGCGCCAGACGAACTGGCCCGGATGCTGGGTTCGCGCCTGCCCGCCTTCCAAGACATCGCCTGGACCGCCAGCACCGGCTCGACCAACGCCGACCTGCTGGCGCGCGCCCGCGCGGGCGCCGGCGCCGGCAAACCCTGGCTGCTGGGCACGCACCTGCAGGAAACCGGCCGCGGCCGTGCCGGCCGCCCCTGGCAGAACCGGGTCGGCGCGGCGCTGATGTTCTCGTGCGCCTTCGACGTGCACCTGCCCGCCGCGCAATTGCCGGCGCTGTCACCACTGGCCGGCCTGGCCGCCTGCGAGGCGCTGCGCGCCGTGGCCGGCCCCGGCGCCGACGGCCTCTGCATGAAATGGCCCAATGACGTCCAATGGCACGATGCCAAGCTGGCCGGTGTGCTGGTCGAGACCACCCGCAATCCGGGCGGCCGCGAAACCGGCTACACCGTCGTCATCGGCATGGGCGTGAACCTGGTCGACGCCGACGCGCTGTCGCAAGCACTGGGCCGCCAAGTCGCCGACTGGACCTGCGTCACACGTCATGCATCCGGCCCCGCTGCCACCGCCGCCGACCTGGTCTGCGCCGCGGCGACCGCCTGGCACGAGGCCGTGCGCACCCTCGAACGCGACGGCTTCGACGCGTTCGGGCAGCGCTTCGACCGGGTCGATGCGCTGGCCGGCCGCGCCATCAACGTGCTCGACAAGGGCGACGTGATCCTCAGCGGTACCGCCTGCGGCGTCGACGGCCAGGGCCGCCTGCTGGTGCAAACGCCCCAGGGCGCCACGCCGATCTCGGTCGGTGAAATCTCGATTCGACGCCAAGCATGATCATCCTCATCGACTCCGGCAACAGCCGCCTCAAAGTGGGCTGGCTCGATCCCTCCAGCCCGGAAATGCCGCGCGAACCCGCCGCGGTCGCCTTCGACGGCCTGGACCTGGAGGCCCTGAACCGCTGGCTCGGCGCCCTGCCGCAGCGGCCATCGCGCGCGCTGGGCGTGAACGTGGCCGGCGCCGAGCGCGGCGCGGCCATCGCCGCGATCCTGCAACGACATGGCTGCGCGGTGACCTGGGCGACCTCGCAGGCCACCACCCTCGGGCTGGCCAATCGCTACAAGACGCCTTCGCAACTGGGCGCGGATCGCTGGGCTTCGCTGCTGGGCGTGCTGTCGCGCCTGCCCGGCGCCCATCCGCCCTTCCTGCTGGCCAGCTTCGGCACCGCCACCACCATCGATACGGTCGGGCCGGACAACGTCTTCGCCGGCGGCCTGATCCTGCCGGGACCGGCGATGATGCGCAACGCGCTGGCCCACGGCACGGCCAACCTGCCGATCGCCGACGGCCAGGTCGTGGCCTACCCCACCGACACCCATGAGGCCATCGCCTCCGGCATCGCCGCGGCCCAGGCCGGCGCGGTGGTGCGCCAGTGGCTCGCCGGCCGCCAGCGCTACGGCCAGACGCCGCAGATCTTCGCCGCCGGCGGCGGCTGGCCGCAAGTGCACCAGGAAATCGAGCGCCTGCTGGCCGACGCTGGCGGCGCGTTCGGCGCCGCGCCGGTGCCGGTCTACCTGAACCACCCCGTCCTGGACGGACTGGCCGCCATGGCGCGCGCCAACCCCGAACCGGGCGCCTGACTCCGCCAAGGCCGCGTCATGCGAGTGCTCTTCATCCTGATCCTGCTGGCCAACCTGGGCGTCTACGCGCTCGGCCAGGGCTGGCTCGGCGTGCGCCCGGAAGACGAAGGACGCGATACGCGCCGCTTCAGCCAGGAACTGAATCCGGGCGCCGTGACACTGGTACCGCGCCAGCCCGTCTGAGGGATTGAGGTACTGCGGGCCTCAGCGCAACCAGGGCGCCAACGCCTCCATGGTTCGCGCGGTGGCGCCCGCGTGGCTGGCAAACCAGGCTCGCGCCGCATCGCTGGCCGCCTGCCGCGCGCCCGGGTCGGCCAACAGCGCCAGCGCGGCCGCCACGGCTTGCGCCGGATCCGCCTGGCGCTGCGCCGCGCCGGCTTCGATGGCATCGTTGGCGGCCTGCTGGAAATTGAACGTGTGCGGCCCGACGATCACCGGCACGCCAGCGGCGCAGGCTTCGATCAGGTTCTGCCCGCCCAGCGGCGCGAAACTGCCGGCCACCACGGCCACATCGGCCGCCGCGTAATAGAAAGCCATCTCACCCAGCGTGTCGCCCAGCAATACCGTCGTGCGCGCCTCGGGCGCCTGCCCCGTCGACCGCCGCACATAGGCCAGGCCGGCCTGTTCCAGCAGCGCGGCGGCTTCCTCGAAACGTTGCGGATGGCGCGGAATCAGCAGGAACAAAGGCCCGCCGGGCGTGCCCGCGAGGCGCTTGAGCGCATCGATGAAGGGCCCGTCCTCGCCTTCCCGGGTGCTGGCCAGGGCGACCACCGGACGGCCCAGACGCGTGCGCCAGGCCTGTCCTTCCCGCACCCGATCCTGGGGCAGCGACAGATCGAACTTCAAGTTGCCCGACACGCTCGAACGCGGCACGCCGGCCCGGGCCAAGCGCTCGGCATCGGCGGCGGTCTGGGCCAATACCAGATCCAGCCCGGCCAACGCCTCGCGCATGACCGCGCCCAAGCGGCCCGCCTGCCGCAGCGACGACTCCGAAAAGCGGGCGCTCACCAGCGCCATCGGCACATGCGCGCGCCGCGCCGCCGCCAGCAGATTGGGCCAGATCTCGCGTTCTATGAGGATGCCGCAGCGCGGTTTGGCGGCGGCCAGGAACCGGCGCGTCGCGCCAGGAAAGTCGTAAGGTAGCCAGGCCTGGCGCAATTGGCCGCGGGCGATGGCGTCGGCGAACAGGCGCGCCCCTTCGGCGCGGCCGGTGGCGGTAATGTGCGTCAGCAGCACCGGCAGGCCGCGATCGAGCAGCGCCTGCAACAACGGCTGCGCGGCCCGCGTCTCGCCCAGGCTGACGGCGTGGACCCAGACCGGAGCGGCGTCCCACGCTTGCGGTGCGTCCCGATCCGACACGATCCGGCCCGGCGTGCCTCGCGCTGGCGCCGCACGACCGAACCGTTCCGGAGAAAAAATGCCCCATTCGCCGCCCGCGCGCTTGGCGCGGCGGGCCATCCACAACCAGACCAGGGGCGCCAGCGCCCGCAACCCGAGGGTATAGACGGCGCGGTTCATCAGTGCGCGGCCAGCGCCTGCTCCACGGAAGCCATGACGGCCTCGCGCGACGGCGAGGCGCCGCGGTCGCCCAGGCTGGCGGTGTAGTTCGAGCCGACCAGCGGCGTGCGCACCGGCGTGGAAGCGCGGTAGATGCCGATGGTCGGGCGTCCCAGCGCCGCCGAAAGATGGGTCAGACCGCTGTCCAGACCGACCATCAGGCGCGCCCCGGCCAGCAGCCGCGCGACCGAGGTCAGATCCATGCGCGGCATCACCTCGACGTCCTCCATGCCGGCGACAAGCAACCGGGCGCGTTCGGCCTCCTGCTCATTGCCCGCCAGCAACTTGAGCGCACAGCCGGCGTCGCGCAGGCGCCGGAACACCGCGCGCCAGTCGTCCTCGGGCCAGAGTTTGTCATCGCGGCTGGCCGAGGGCATGATCACGGCATAACCGCGGTGGGTATCCAGGTGGTGCAGGCGGGGCAGTTCGGTGACGTCCAGGCCCTCGGCGGATACCTCGTGCACGGGATCGGCGGCGCCCCCCTGCGTCACCTGGCGAGAAAACGCCTGCAGGCCGAAGTCGGGCTGGCCGCCGTATTGGTAACCAAAGGTCAGCGAGGCCAGTTTGCGTTGACGGATCACGGCGGGCTGCCAGAATTCGACACGGTGGCGCACGTTGTAGAAAAGCGAAGCCAGGGGTTCGCGGGCTGATCGCCAATCCAGCCCGTGGCGCACACCCTGCGCCTGACGCACCAGCCAGGCCGACTTCAGCAGCGCCTGCATGTCCAGCACGATGTCATATTGCTTCGACCGCAAACGCTCGCGCAACGCCTTGCGCTCGGCTCGCACCTGGGCCGACCACCAGGCCTTGCGCCAACGCCGGTGCGCCACCTTGATGACCTCATTGACCGCGGGATGCCATGCCGGAATCTCGGCGAACGCCTCTTCGGCGATCCAGTCGATTTCGGCGTCCGGCACATGGCGGGCGATGTCGGAAATGGCGGGCAACATGTGCACCAGATCGCCTAGTGACGACGTGCGGACAATGAGAATGCGAGTTGGCATCAAGTCTAAGGCTAGAGGTTTCCCACCGGAACCCGGCGGAAGCCGGGGACGTTCACGGTATCATTCCCGACTGTGCCGGGATGTGTATTCGAAGAATCCCGGCAATTTACAACAAACTCACCACAATGAATCTTCCTCCGATTACTGATCGAAAGATCCGTTTTGCCCTGGTCGGCTGCGGACGCATTTCGAAGAATCATATTGCTGCGCTGGCCCAGCACGCAGACCGTGCGGAACTGACTGAAGTCTGCGACACGAATCCGGAATCGCTGCGCAACGCAGTCGAGACGACCGGCGCCCGGGGCTTTACCTCGCTGACGGAACTACTGCAGCAAGGCAATGCCGACGCAGTGGTGTTGGCCACGCCCTCCGGCCTGCACCCATGGCAGGCGGTGGAAGCCGCCCAGGCCGGACGCCACGTGGTGAGCGAAAAACCCATGGCAACCCGCTGGGAAGACGGCAAGCGCATGGTGAAAGCGTGTGACGAAGCCGGTGTGCGACTTTTCATAGTCAAGCAGAACCGCCGCAATGCGACCCTCCAGTTAGTCAAGAAGGCGATCGACAGTGGTCGCTTCGGCCGCATTTTCATGGTGACGGTCAACGTCTTCTGGACGCGGCCACAGGATTATTACGACGCGGCGCGCTGGCGCGGCAAGTGGGAATGGGACGGTGGCGCCTTCATGAACCAGGCCAGCCATTACGTCGACCTGCTGGACTGGCTGATCGGCCCGGTGGAAAGCGTCTACGCCTATACCGCCACTCTGGCCCGGCGCATCGAGGCCGAGGATACCGGCGTCGCAGCGATACGCTGGCGCCACGGAGCCATGGGCTCTATCAATGTCACGATGCTGACCTATCCGCAGAACCTGGAAGGCTCCATCACCATCCTGGGTGAAAAAGGCACAGTGCGTGTCGGCGGCGTGGCGGTCAATCGAATCGACGAATGGAAATTCGCCGACGAACAACCTGATGACGCCAAGATCCGCGAAGCAAACTACGAAACCACCTCGGTGTATGGCTTCGGCCACCCGCTCTATTACGACAATGTCATCAAAACCTTGCGGGGCGAGTGCGAACCCGAGACGGATGGCCGCGAAGGCTTGCAATCACTGGCACTCCTGACCGCCATCTACCGCTCGGCGCGCGACGGCATCCGCGTTCCCCTGCCTTTGGATTGAATCATATGACTATCCACGCCACCGCCATTGTCGACGCAGGCGCCACCATCGGGGCCGGAACGCGCATCTGGCATTGGGTCCATGTCAGCCCGGGCGCCGTGATCGGCGCGGGGTGCTCACTCGGACAGAACGTCTATGTCGGCAATCGCGTCCGCATCGGCGACCGGGTCAAGATCCAGAACAACGTCTCGGTCTACGACAACGTCACCCTGGAAGACGACGTGTTCTGCGGTCCCAGCATGGTATTCACCAACGTCTACAACCCCCGGGCCGCGATCGAGCGCAAGAACGAATACCGCGACACGCTCATCCGCCAGGGCGCGACATTGGGCGCCAACTGCACCATTGTGTGTGGCGTCACGGTCGGCCGTCACGCGTTCGTGGGCGCGGGAGCCGTAGTGAACAAATCTGTGCCGGACTTCGCCCTGGTGGTGGGTGTCCCGGCCCGTCAGATCGGTTGGATGAGCCGCCACGGCGAACAACTGGACCTGCCGCTCACGGGGGACGGCCAGGCGTTCTGCGCGGCGACCGGTGAGCAGTATGTATTGAAGAACGGCGTTTGCGAACTAGCGTGAGCCTCATGCAATTCATTGATCTCAAGAAGCAATACCAGGTCCTGCGCGACCCCATCAACGCCCGCATCCAGCAGGTGCTGGATCACGGCCAGTACATCATGGGGCCCGAGGTCAAGGAACTTGAAGCCGCCTTGCAAACCTACACGGGCGCCAAACACTGCATCACCGTCGCGTCCGGCACGGAAGCCTTGCTGATGTCCCTGATGGCGCTGGGCATCGGCGCGGGCGACGAGGTCATCACCACCTCGTTCACCTTTGTCGCCACTGCCGAGGTCATCGTGCTACTGGGCGCCACGCCGGTTTTCGTGGATGTCGAGCCCGACACCTGCAACATCAATGCCGCCGAAATCGAAGCCCGGATCACTCCGCGCACCAAAGCGATCATCCCTGTATCGCTGTATGGCCAGTGTGGCGATATGGACGAGGTCAACGCCATCGCTGCGCGTCACGGCATAGCCGTCATCGAGGACGCGGCGCAGAGCTTCGGCGCCACCTACAAGGGCACCAAGAGCTGCAACCTGTCCACGATAGGCTGCACCAGCTTCTTCCCCAGCAAGCCCCTGGGCTGCTATGGCGACGGCGGCGCCATTTTCACCAACGACGACGAACTGGCCCAGGCCTGTCGGGAAATCCGCGTCCACGGACAATCGGCCCGCTACTATCACAGCCGCGTCGGCGTGGGCGGCCGAATGGACACGCTGCAATGCGCGGTGGTGCTCGCGAAACTGGGACGCTTTGACTGGGAGGTTGAACAGCGGATCCGCCTCGGGACACGCTATCAGGCGCTGCTGGCAGACGCCGCCAATGTGCGCACCGTCACCGTACGCCCCGACCGCGACAGCGTCTGGGCGCAGTTCACCATTATGGTGCCGGATCGGCCAGCCATGATGGCCGCCCTGAAAGCCGCGGACATCCCTACCGCTATCCATTATCCCCGCCCGATCCATGCGCAGCCCGCCTACAGCGGTTATGCCAATGGCGCCACGCCTGTCTCGGACATGCTGGCAGCGCAGGTGCTCAGCCTGCCCATGCACCCCGACCTGGACGATGCGACGCAGGAGCAGATCGCGCGGACCGTCATCGCCGCCGCCCGTTGACACCATGATGCACGGGTTCCCTGCGGCCTTGACGCGAAAGCCCGCGAGAGCGCCCGCCGCCACGCCATGAACATCATTCTGATCAACCACTATGCCGGGTCGCCACGACACGGCATGGAGTTCCGCCCTTATTACCTGGCCCGAGAATGGGTCGCCCAAGGGCACCAAGTCACTATCGTGGCGAGCAGCGTGTCGCACATCAGGCAGCATGCGCCGCAATTCGACGGCCCCTTACTGGCGGAGACTCTCGACGGCGTCGACTATCTCTGGTTGCGTACGCGTCCCTACCAAGGCAATGGCGCCGCTCGCCTGCTGAACATGTTCCAGTTCACCGGCCTGCTCTACCGCTACGCCACGGCCCTGGCGGCCAAGCGTCCGGATGTCGTTATCGCCTCGTCCACCTACCCTTACGACATCTGGCCCGCCCGCCACATCGCGCGCCGAAGTGGGGCCAAACTGGTATACGAACTGCATGATGTCTGGCCCCTGACACCTCAATTGCTCGGGGGGTTCTCGAAATGGCATCCGATGATTTTCTCGATGCAGCGCGCCGAAAACTACGCCTATGCCCATGCCGACAAGGCGGTTTCATTGCTGCCGGGCACCGAAGCGCACATGCGTGCGCACGGCTTGAAGGGAGATAAATTTGTTTACATCCCCAATGGCATCGATCCCGGCGCGACGCCGACTCCCGTGCCGGAAGAAATCCGCCTCCAGATTGAGCAATTCCGAGAAAAATTTGCAACTCTTTGCATCTACGCCGGAGGGCACGCGGTCTCCAACGCATTGGATCCGCTGATCGAAGCCGCGAACCGTCCTGCCGCCCAAAAAACCGGACTTATCTTAGTTGGCAGCGGCGTTGAAAAGGCTAGACTGCAATATAAAGCAGAAAGGCTGCATCTCGCCAATGTCTTGTTCCTGGATCCCATCCCCAAAACCGCAGTACCCAACCTTCTGGCGCTGGGAGACATGGCCTACATTGGCTGGCGCGACAGTCCTCTCTACGCCCACGGGATGAGCCCCAACAAGTTATTCGATTACATGATGGCCGGGCTGCCCGTCATTCACTCCACCAGTTCCCCGTACGATATCGTCCGAGACGCAGGCTGCGGCATCAGCATCGCGGCAGAGGATGTGGATGGCATCGCCGGTGCGTTGGGCACACTGACCGCCATGACGGCGGCGGCACGGCATGAATTGGGGAAAAGGGGCCGCCAATTCGTGCAAACCCACCATGCCTATCCCGCACTCGCCGCTCGTTTTTTACACTCGTTATAAAAGGCCATGAAAACATGTGGCCAGAATACTGAAAGCTTGTTCCACGTAATATCCGCTTTTTGGGCGGAGATGAACATGAGAAAATTTCTTGACCGTGTACCACTGTCCCTGCGGCAGCTACGTGGCTCTTCAAAAATCAATAAGCTGGCTTGCGTGTGCGAAAACGCTCCAGCATTACATCGCAGCATTGTGTCCGGCCAGCCATGAATTCATTTATCCCATTCGCCTTGCCCGACATCGGGGACGAGGAAATCGAAGCCGTCACCAAGGCCATGCAATCGGGTTGGCTGACCACCGGCCCCAATGCGCGGGAATTCGAGCTCGAGTTCGCCCGCTACCTGGGTGGCAATGTCGAGGCAGTGGCCGTGAATTCCGCCACTGCGGGTCTGCACCTGGCGCTGGAAGCCATCGGCGTAGGCGAAGGGCATGAAGTCATCACGCCGTCGCATACCTTCACCGCCACGGCCGAGGTCGCGCGCTACCTGGGAGCCGAACCGGTCCTGGTCGACATCGATCCCGAAACGCTCTGCATTTCGCCGGCCGCCATCGAACGCGCAATCACGCCGCGCACCCGGGCCATCATCCCCGTGCACTACGGTGGCCTGTCCTGCGACATGGACAGCATCCTGGCGATCGCGAAAGAGCATAATCTGCGAGTGGTAGAGGATGCCGCGCACGCCCTGCCCACGACTTGGCAAGGCGCCAAGATTGGCACATTGGGCAGCGACCTGACCGTCTACAGCTTCTACGCCACCAAGACACTAGCGACCGGCGAAGGCGGCATGGTGATCACGCGCGACCCCGCGCTCGCCAAGCGCTGCCGCGTCATGCGACTGCACGGCATCGATCGTGATGCCTTTGATCGCTACACCTCCAACAAACCCAGTTGGTACTACGAAATCGTCGCTCCGGGCTTCAAGTACAACCTGCCTGACACCGCGGCGGCCATGGGACGGGTGCAGCTTCGCAGGCTGCACGAAATGCAGGCGCGGCGAACGAAGATCGCCGAGGCATACAACACGGCGTTCGCCGACCTGCCGCTGACACTGCCTCCACGTCCCGGCAATGTCGACATGCCGCACGCCGCCACCGATCTGCATGCATGGCACCTGTATGTCGTGCGCCTGCACAACCAGGACCCGGCTCATCGCGACCGCTTCATCGCCAGCATGGCCGAGAAGGGCATCGGCTGTAGCGTCCACTACGTGCCGCTGCATCTGCAACCCTACTGGCGCGACCGCTACGGCTTGACGCCCGAGATGTATCCACAATCGCAAGCGGCGTTCAACTGCATGGTCAGCCTGCCGATCTACTCGAAGATGGCCGATGACGACGTCGCGCGAGTCATTGAATCGGTGAAAGCCCTATTGTCATAGGACGCTGGATGCTCAAGCGTCTTTTCGACATCTGCTGCTCGGCGTTGGGCCTGCTGGCGCTGCTGCCATTCCTGGTCCTGATCGCCATCGCCATCAAGCTGGACAGTCCCGGCCCCGTCTTTTTCCGGCAGGAACGCATCGGACGTCGCGGCGTGCCGTTCCGAATCCACAAGCTGCGCAGCATGCGGATACAGCAGTCGGCAGCCGACCGCCAGATCACCGTCGGCGACGACGCCCGCATCACCCGCGTCGGCAAGCTGATCCGCCAATGGAAACTCGATGAGCTGGTGCAATTGATCGATGTGCTCAGCGGCAATATGAGTCTCGTCGGCCCCCGGCCGGAAGTGCCGCGCTACGTGGCCATGTATCCGGCCGCAATGCGCGAGGAGATCCTGTCGGTCAGGCCGGGCATCACCGACCTGGCCTCGATCCGCTTTCGCAACGAAAGCGAGATTCTCGCCCAAGCGCCAGACCCCGAGCGGACCTACCAGGAAGTCATCCTGCCGGAGAAACTCAAGTTGCAGCAAGAATATGTCCGCACCCGCAGCTTCACGGGTGATCTTGAAATCCTGTTCATGACCGTCGCAGCGATCCTGCGTTGAGCCGACATCGCGAGAACACAATTCATGAAAATCGCGCTCCTGGGCCCCGCGCACAGCATCCACATGATCAGATGGGCCAATGGCTTGGCGGATCGGGGGGTGGACACGCATGTGCTATCGCTGACCCACGATGATGGGGCCTACGACCCGCGTGTGTCCTTGCACCGACTGCCTTGGGGCTCTCCGCAAGGCTACCTCCTAGCGGCCCCGGCGTTGCGCCGGGCCCTGCGCGCCATCGGCCCCGACCTCCTGAACACCCACTATGCCACCGGCTACGGCACGCTCGCGCGTCTCGCCGGCTTCACTCCGTCGCTGCTTTCCGCCTGGGGCAGCGATATCTACGCATTTCCGTACAAGAGTGGCTTGCATCGCCGTATCCTGCGCGGCAACCTGGAGCAAGCCACCGCGGTCGCCGTCACCGGCCAGGCCATGGCCCGCCAGGTAAGTCAGTTCACCGGCCGGCCGGTGCATATCACGCCTTTCGGAATCGATACCGAGCGTTTCTCGCCGGCGCCGCAAGCCACGCCCACCGATGACCGTCCAATCGTCATTGGCACCGTGAAGGCCCTGGAGACCACCTATGGCATCGATATTCTGTTGCAGGCGTTCGCCCAGCTCGTCGTCACGCTGGCGGCGCAGGCCCCGGCGACCGCCAGCCGGCTGATGCTCAAGATCTACGGCTCCGGGTCCCAGGCACAAGCCTTGCAGGCCATGGCCACCCGCCTCGGCATTGCCGACCGCACCCAGTTCCTTGGCCATATCGCCCACAGCGAAGTGCCCGGCGCGCTACGAGAGCTGGACGTCTACGTGGCGTTAAGCCGGATGGACAGCTTTGGCGTGGCAATTCTTGAAGCCTGCTCCTGCGGCATCCCCGTGGTGGTCTCGGACGCCGATGGCCCCGCCGAAATCGTGGTCGACGGCATGACCGGATTCATCGTGCCGCGGCTGGATGCCGGCGCCGCCGCGGAGCGCCTGCGCCAACTGGTGCTGGATCCGACGCTCTGCGGGCAGCTTGGGGCCGCCGGCCGCGCGCATGTACAGATGCACTATTCTTGGCAGGCCAGTCTCGACAGCATGCTCGGCGCCTATCAAAACACGTTGCGGCAATACCGCGATATCCAAGCAGGCACGCCATGACTTTCCTTCCCTACCTGGTCATCGCCAGCTACGCCAGCATCCATCTGCTGGAATACCTCAGCTACTATGCGCGCGTGGCGGGCCGCGTGGCCGGCAAGCCCGTCACGGGCTACGCCATCCAGAATGCCACCACCACAGTCACCCGCTTTTTCTATCTCGCCCTGATGCCCCTGCTCGGCTTCATGGTGGATCGTCAGGTACCGATCGCGCTCTATATCAAGATGGGCCTGGGTGCGCTGATTTGCGCCGCCTTGCTTTCGCTGGCCGCCCGCGCCATGCGCCATGTGTGGATTCGCCTGCTGGCCAATTTCGTGCTGCGACGCGCCGGCCAGCCAGTCTTGAGCGCAGCCGAGATACGCGCGCAGCTGGATGTCCCGACCCACCTGAAACTGCGCAAGATCGTTGTGCTCGCCGCGGCGGTATTCCTGTGTTACAGCCTAGGGGTACTGCTGTCGTACTTCTTCGCCCTGGTGTTCCACGACTATCGCAGCACCATTTCGCAACTGTCCGGCATCATCAATGGCGCGGCTACGGTGCTGCTGACTTTCATCCTGGAGCCGCGCGTCGCGCGCATCGTCGATGACCATGCCACAGCGGACGTCTACCAGGCCATCCAGGCCATGTTGGCGGGTCGCCTGATCGCGGTCGGACTCATCGCCCCGGTGCTTTTCCTCGGAATCAGCAATGCTTTTGCCTGACCCTGACAGCATGCGCCCATTCCGGTATTCGACCGCCATCGCAACCGCGGCATTCGTGCTGGGCTTTGCCGGCTCGTCCATCTACCTGGTCTCTCCCCTGCGGCCGTTCCATTGGGGCGTCGGGCTGATCGTGATGCTGTTCGCGCTCGCGCCCGCGTGGCGTCGCACATTGGCGCACACCCGCTCGCGCATTGTCATCGCCGTGGGTGGCGGTCTGATCCTGGCCTCATCCCTCTGGATGATCGATTCGGGCCGTTACGTCCACTACGCTCTCTTCTGCGCCATCGGCGCGCTCTATATGGTGTTGGGGGAGACGATGGTACGGCGCGGCATCGCTTTCGACCGTTGGTTCCTGCCGCTCGCGGCATTTTGGTTCGTTACCGCCGCTTTTCCGATTTTCGACACCTGGACCAACGCAACCTTGTTCCGTGACAGCCTGCCGCTCACCGGTGGCGTCTGGTACAACATCAACGACATGGCGACGGCGCTGGTATTTGCCTGCGTGATCTGCCTATTGAGCCGGCGCCGCCTGCCATGGCTTCTGTTCGCCGCCGCCTGGATCTATTCCCTGGGCCTTAACCGGCGTGCCGACGTGCTGGCCCTGGGAATCCTCGGGGTGGGCTACCTGCTGATCGGGTTGAAAACGGGCGTGCCCCGGCTGCGCTTCGCGCTCACCTGGATGCTTGCAAGTGCCGTTGGCATGACGCTGCACGGCGGCACTTTCTTTATCGGGGCGCTGCCCTCGCTGGTGCAGGAACAACCCATCCATCAATGCGCCAGCGTGTCCGAGGACGCCGTCCCCCTGGGCATGATCGCCGCGCAATGCGTGCGCCCGCCGCCGGGGGCCGGATCCGCATCCTGGCCGCCGCCGGTGCCCGCCACGCCAGCCCCGCCCCTGGTCACCCCCGCCACCTCGGTGGCACCCGCGGGTTCGCCCGTCACGCCCGCCGCCCCTGCGGCACCCGCAGCGCCTGCGCCAACGCTCCAGCCCGCGCCGCCCGCGGCTGGCGTCGCCCCTCCCCTGCCCGCACTGACCCAAGCCCCCGCGGCGCCCCCGGCCGTCACGGATGTCGTGGCGCATGGCGGCGACGTATCCTCCGCCATTCGCAGCAAAATCCTGTACGAAATGTACGAAACCGCATGGCACATGCACTGGTGGCAGTGGCTCGCCGGCCTGGGGGTAGGCCAGTTGAACGTCACCTGGCCGCTCGACAACCGCGCCTGGGCATCTCCGCATTTCTTCTGGCTGGAAATGTTCTTTTTCTTCGGCCTGCCATGGGCCGCCTTTGTCGGCTGGTTGCTATGGCGCGCCGATGGTCACGGCCGCCTGGCACTGATCGTCACTTGCACGGCCGGCATCGCCCCGAGTTCACTGGTATATTTCCAGCCCTTCTGGTTCCTCCTGGGCGTGGTGCTCGCCACCCTGCCCCAGGTTCCCGATCACTTCAATAGCCGGGCGTAACCGCCAGGAACCAGGCCGAGACCCCTTCCCGTCACTCATTGCATACCATGGTGCTTCCCTACGCGTTCAGGCGGCTTTTCGTGAATCTGCCACGGCCAGCGAAACAGCTGCTGTCCGTGGCGGTGGACGCCGCCATCTTGCTGGCCGCGTTCCACCTGGCGTTGTGGCTGCGTTTCGAACTGTTCTTCCTCACGCCCCAATATCTGCTGCTATCTGTCGTCGCCTGTGGTGGCGGCGTCATGGCGATGGGCGCCCTCGGCGTCTATTACTACATCCTGCGCTACATGAGCGAGCGCGTGATCCTGTCGATCGTCGGCGGGGTTCTCGTGTCGGTGATGGTGGTCACTGCGGCCAATACCTTCCTGCATATCTCTACCGGTCTGTCGCGCGGCGTCCTCGTCATTTATGCCTCGTTGGCCCTGGCGGGCCTGCTGGCCACGCGTTACCTGGCCCGGCGAGCGCTTTTTCCCAATGACGCACGTGTCAGCGCGGAACGCGAGCCAGTTCTGATCTACGGCGCCGGCGGGGCAGGATCGCAATTGGCGATAACGCTGCGCGCCGGCCCGCATTACTACCCGGTCGCGATGCTGGACGACAACCCCAAGAAGCACCGCCTGGTGGTGGCGGGTCTGCGCGTGCACGCCCCCTCGCAATTGGGCCGTCTCATCACCAAACATAACGTGCGCCAACTGTTGATCGCCATGCCCTCGGCCTCGCGGCCTCGCATCCGCTCGATCGTGGAGATGGCCGAACCGTATCACCTGCGCATCCGCCTGGTACCCAGCATGAAGGAACTGATTGAGCCGTCCAACGGCGTGCGCCTGCGTGACGTCCAGGTGGAGGACCTGCTGGGTCGCGACCCGGTAGCGCCGATCGCGCAGTTGCTGGGGCGTTGTGTTTCGGACCGCATCGTCATGGTCACGGGAGCCGGCGGCTCCATCGGTTCGGAACTGTGCCGCCAGATTGTCGCCCTGCAACCGCGCAAACTGATTCTTTTCGAAGTTTCCGAAGCGGCGTTGTATAACATTGAGCAGGATATTTCGCGCCTGGTCAAAAGCGACGAATGCGAAATCGTCGCGACGCTGGGTTCAGTGCGTGATAAGGAATACTGTCTCGATTTAATGCGACGGCACGCGGTGGAAACCATTTATCATGCCGCCGCATATAAGCACGTTCCCCTCGTCGAAAACAATATTGTCGAAGGCCTGCGCACTAACACCTTCGGTACGCTCATGCTTACCCAGGCTGCCATCCAAGCCGGGGTCAGGGATTTCGTGCTGATTTCCACCGACAAGGCGGTGCGGCCGACCAACGTCATGGGCGCTTCCAAACGCATGGCCGAACTAGTCCTGCAGGCCCAGGCGCAGATCCAGAGCGCCACCCGCTTTTCAATGGTCCGCTTCGGCAACGTATTGGGCAGCTCGGGCAGCGTGGTGCCACTGTTCCGCAAGCAGATCCTGGCGGGCGGCCCCATCACCCTGACCCACCCCGACATTACCCGCTACTTCATGACCATTCCCGAAGCCGCGCAATTGGTGCTGCAAGCGGGCGCCATGGGCGGTTCCGGCACCGTCATGGTGCTGGACATGGGCGCCCCGGTTCGCATCCAGGAATTGGCGGAACGGATGGTCCGGCTCTATGGCCTCACCGTGAAGAGCGCCGACCAGCCCGACGGCGACATCGAAATCCGGGTAACGGGCCTGCGCCCCGGGGAAAAGCTCTACGAAGAGTTGCTAATTGGCGACAACGTCACGGAAACGCCACATCCCCGAATCATGCAGGCGACCGAGTGTTGCCTGCCCCATGCCGAGCTCATGACGCAACTAGCCGCCCTCGATATCGCGCTGGCGGCTTGCGACCAGATCGCCGTCCTGCGGCTGTTGCGCCAAATAGTCAGGGAATATTCCCCCGCGCAACACTAAAAGTTGTCGACAGCATCCAGTTATTGCCAAAAAGGCTGCGCGAGCGAACTTTTGACTCAACTGGCTACAGAGCTCAGCACCTTCCTCCCTGCCCGCCCGAGGCCAAAGCCGCTAAACTAGCGCCGTGAAAACTGGTAAAGATTTCGTATGCCGGCAAAGCTTACGAAACTTTACGCTATGGCAGTTCCTTTTCAATAGTCTATAGCTATTGATATCTCGGGCCAGCCGCATCGCATTAATGAGAATCCTTAACGATAAGCGGATCGAGAATCATCGCGCGGGTTCCGGTTGGTTTTAACTTGCGGATACCCGTTAATTATTTCTATTTCAAATAAAGACATCAGGGAGTTATCTTGAAAGTACTCGTCACGGGCGCAGACGGTTTTATCGGCTCTCACCTTACTGAAACCCTGATCGCTCGGGGATACGATGTCCGTGCTTTCGCGCTGTATAACTCGTTCAACTCCTGGGGTTGGCTGGACCAAAGCCCGCGACATATCCGCGAGAAGCTTGATGTCTTTTCGGGTGACATCCGCGATCCGCACGGCGTCAAGGCGGCGATGCAAGGCTGTGACGCCGTACTGCATCTGGCAGCCCTGATTGCCATTCCGTTTTCCTACCATTCGCCGGACACTTACGTCGACACCAACGTGAAGGGTACGCTGAACGTGCTGCAGGCGGCACGCGAATTGGGTGTGAAACGCGTCATTCACACCTCGACCAGCGAAGTCTACGGCACGGCACGTTTCGTTCCCATTACCGAAGAGCATCCATTGCAGGGCCAATCGCCCTACTCCGCCTCCAAGATCGGGGCGGACCAATTGGCCTACTCGTTCTACGCCTCGTTCGATTTGCCGGTCGTGATCGCCCGGCCTTTCAATACCTA
This sequence comes from Achromobacter sp., assembly GCF_050285565.1. Lineage (GTDB taxonomy): Bacteria > Pseudomonadota > Gammaproteobacteria > Burkholderiales > Burkholderiaceae_B > Achromobacter. The sequence goes on along the minus strand of NZ_JBLZXG010000013.1, from coordinate 78,342 downwards.
TGGCCCGCGCCAGTCGGCCCGCGCCGTCATCCCGACCATCATCACCCAGATCGCCAACGGCCAGCGCCAGATCAAACTGGGCGCGGTGTCGCCGACTCGCGATTTCAACTTCGTCAAGGACACCGTTTCCGGCTTCATTGCCGCCCTGGAAGGCAATGGCGGCCAGGGCGAAGTCGTCAACTTCGGCAGCAACTTCGAGATTTCTATCGGCGACACGGCGAAGCTGATATCCGAGGTAATGGGCGAGGAAATCCAGATCATCACCGACGAAGCGCGCCTGCGTCCTGAGAATTCCGAGGTGGAACGCCTCTGGGCCGCCAACGCCAAGGCCAAGGCGCTGTTCAACTGGGAACCGACTTACGCGGGTCGCGACGGTTTCAAGCGCGGACTGGAAGAAACGGCGCAATGGTTCAAAGATCCCGCCAATCTCGCTGCTTACAAAGCCGATCGCTACAACATCTGAGTCGTAGACATGTCCACACCATATCAGTCCTTGCAAGATCAGCTGCTACACGGCCTGAACCAGGTCCTTGGCAAGCCCGAACCGCTCACGGCCCTGCATGAACCTGAATTCCGCGGTAATGAGTGGGCCTACGTCAAAGAATGCATCGATACGGGCTGGGTTTCGTCGGTCGGCAAGTACGTGGATGAATTCGAGCGCCGATTGGCCGAATTCACCGGTTCGCGTCACGCCGTCGCTGTCGTCAACGGCACTGCGGCGCTGCATATCGCGCTGCAACTCGCCGGCGTTCGCCCTGGTGACGAGGTGATCGTTCCCACACTGTCCTTTGTCGGCACCGCCAATGCCGTCGCACACTGTGGCGCGATCACGCACTTCGTCGACAGCAACGACATCAACCTGGGACTGGACCCAGGAGCACTGGCCGCCCATTTCGCCAAGATCGCTGAAAAGACGTCGGAAGGCTTGCGCAATCGTGAAACAGGCCGCCGCATTGCCGCGATCGTGCCGATGCACGTTTTCGGCCTGCCGATCGACATGGAAGCGCTGCTGGCGGTATCCGAACAATACGGCGTCCCCATCGTGGAAGATGCCGCGGAATCGCTGGGCAGCTATTTCAAGGGGCGCCATACCGGTACATTCGGCAGGCTGGGCATCCTCAGCTTCAACGGCAACAAGGTCGTCACCACCGGCGGCGGTGGTGCCATCCTGACGGACGACCCCGAGCTGGCTCGACGCGCGAAATACCTGACCACGACCGCCAAGCGCCCGCACCGCTGGGAGTTCTACCATGACGAAGTCGCGTACAACTATCGACTGCCGAACATCAACGCGGCGCTAGGCTGTGCACAACTGGAGAGCCTGCCAGATTTCTTGAGCCGCAAGCGCCGCCTGGCGGAGACCTACCAACGCGCATTCGAAGGCGCGACCGATCTCCGCCTAGTCTGGGAGTCGGGCGAAGGGAAAAGCAATTACTGGCTCAACGCCATCCGCCTCAACAAGGCGGACATGGAAGCGCGCAACACCCTGCTGGATGCCACCAACGAACGCGGCTACCAGTGCCGTCCGGTCTGGATGCTGCTGCATCGCCTGCCGATGTACGCACACAGCCCGCGCGCCGACCTTTCCATCGCCGAGTCGCTCGAGGCAAGCCTGATCAATATTCCCAGCAGCGCAAAGCTGGCAGGATCCCTCGCATGACTGCATCACGCAAAATTTGCGCGGTAACCGGATCACGGGCGGAATACGGCCTGATGCGCAGCCTGCTGGGCGCCATCGCGGCCGATCCCGCGCTGACATTGCAGATCGTTGCTACCGGCATGCATCTTTCGCCGGAATTCGGTATGACCTATCGCGGCATCGAAGAGGACGGATTCCGTATCGATGCCAAGGTGGAAATGTTGCTGTCGGCTGACAGCCCGGTGGCAGTCACCAAATCCCTGGGACTGGGCGTGATAGGTTTTGCCGACGCATTCGATCGCCTCGCGCCGGATATCGTCGTCGTCCTGGGAGATCGCTTCGAGATCCTGGCGGCCGCGCAGGCAGCCATGCTTGCATGCATCCCCATTGCTCACATCCACGGCGGAGAAACGTCTGAGGGCGCGTTCGACGAGGGCATCCGCCACGCCATCACCAAGATGGCCCAGTGGCACTTCGTCGCGGCCGAGCCCTATCGTCGACGCGTGGTGCAGCTAGGCGAGGCGCCGGATCGTGTCTTCAACGTCGGAGCCCCCGGCCTGGATATCCTTGCCACGGCAAAATGGATGAACCGGGACGAATTGGCGACGTCGCTCGACATGGAGTTGGGCAAGCCGCTCTTCGTGGTGACCTACCACCCAGTCACGCTCGAAAGTCGGTCTCCACGCGACGCCATGATGCAATTGCTGGGTGCGCTCGCGGCTTTTCCTCAGGCCACCATCGTGTTTACCTACCCCAATGCCGACACCGGTGGCCGTGTGCTGATCGACTGCATTGATCAATTCGTCGCCCGTAATCGCTCACGCGCGAAAGCTTTCGTTTCGCTGGGGCAATTGCGCTATCTGAGCCTGATGCGAGAAGCCGATGTGGTGATCGGCAACTCCTCCAGCGGACTTACCGAAGCGCCCGCAATGAAGCGGGCCACGGTAAATATCGGTAACCGTCAAAACGGCCGCCTCAAGGCGTCCTCGGTGATTGATGCAACGGACGACCAAGCGAGCATCATCGACGCTATCGAACGGGCTCTTTCCGCCGAATTCGTCTCGCGCCTGCCTGCCACGCATTCTCTTTACGGACAGGGCGACGCGGCAGCCGCCATCGTTTCGATCCTCCGCTCGGCCACACTTTCTGTCCAGAAAGCTTTCTTCGACATCGCGCACGAGTATTGATATGTCAACTTACGTCATTGCCGAAGCCGGTGTGAATCACAACGGCTCGCTCGATATGGCCAAGCGCCTGATCGACGCCGCCGCCGATGCCGGCGTGGATGCGGTCAAATTCCAGACCTTCAGCGCAGCCAAGCTCGTCGCCAAGCATGCGCCCAAAGCGGATTATCAGAAGCGCACGACCGACGCGCAGGAAAGCCAGTACGAGATGATCAAGCGCCTGGAACTGTCGGAAAAAGACCACGATGTACTGCTCGCCTATGCCCGATCCAAAGGCATCGAGTTTCTTTCCACGCCTTTCGATTCGTCGAGCCTGCTGCTATTGACCGAGCGCTTCGGCATCTCGACCATCAAGGTATCGTCAGGCGACATTACCAACGCCCCCTTTCTGCTGGAAATAGCGCGTGCGGCGCGGCACGTGATCATATCCACGGGCATGTGTACATTGACCGACGTCGAACTCGCGCTCGGCGTCCTGGCATTCGGTTTTACCCAACCCACGAATGCCGTGCCGGAACTGGACGGTTTTTCGCAGGCCTTCGCATCGGATGCAGGCCAAGCCGCGCTGCGCGAGCGCGTATCCGTTCTGCACTGCACCACCGAATATCCCGCCCCCTTTTCGGAAGTCAATCTGCGCGCCATGGATACCCTGGCCGCGGCATTCCGCCTGCGCACCGGCTATTCGGACCATACGCCTGGCATTCACATTCCGATCGCCGCGGTCGCCCGTGGTGCTCAGGTCATCGAAAAGCACTTCACGCTGGACCGCAATCTCCCCGGCCCCGATCACAAGGCGTCGCTCGAGCCCATGGAACTGAAAGCGATGATGCAGGCGATTCGCGACATCGAAGGCGCCCTGGGTAATGGCGTCAAACGCCCGACCGCCACCGAATGGAAAAACCGCGCCATTGCTCGCAAGAGCCTGGTCGCAGCAGAACCAGTCAGCAAGGGGGCGCCTTTGGCGGTTACGTGCAAACGCCCGGGTTCGGGTATGTCGCCATATGAATTCTGGCGGATCAACGGCAAGCCGGCCAGCCGCGACTACGTGACGGACGAACTGCTGGATGAATAACGTGCCAGTGATCCTGCTGGCGGCAGGCGGCCATGGACGCGTCGTGTTGGACACGCTGCTGACATCGCACGCCTCCGTTGCCGGCATTCTTGATGCCGGGCACTCCCCAGGCAGCCAGCTCTTTGGCGTCGAAGTGCTGGGGGATGACAGCTGGCTGGAGGGCACGGGATCGGGCCAGGTGCTACTCGCCAACGGGCTCGGCTGCATACCCGGCAGCAACTTGCGCATCCGTATTTTTGACACCTGGAAGGCTCGCCACTTTGCATTCGCCTCGATCCGGCACCCCAGCGCCGTCATCGGCCGCGAAGTGGCGCTGCACGAAGGCAGCCAGATCATGGCGGGCGCGGTCGTGCAGAATCGGACAACGATCGGCGTGAACTCGGTGATCAATACCCGCGCGAGCATTGACCATGACTGTCAAGTCGGCCCGCACGTGTTCGTGGGCCCGGGCGCAACGCTTTGCGGCAACGTCCATCTGCAGGCGCGTTGCTTCATTGGCGCCGGCGCCACACTGCTGCCCGGCGTGCAAATCGGAGAAGGCGCGATCGTCGGCGCGGGCGCCGTGGTTACACGAGATGTCCCGGCAGGCGGTTTGGCCAAAGGCAATCCCGCTATCTATAAAAGAATGGATTGAACATGAAAGACTGGAAAAAAGTGGCGGTTGCGCTGGAAACTTCGCTGCGGGACGCGATAGCCCTCATAGACAGCACCGGTCTGCAACTGGCCCTGGTGCTGGATGCCCAAGGCCGCCTAAATGGCATTCTGAGCGATGGAGACATCCGCCGGGCCGTCCTGCGCGGCTGTGATCTCGCAACGCCGACCCAAGAGGTCATGAATCCCAATCCGACCACCGCGCCCCATTCCGCCACGAGCTCGGAGTTGCTGGCGCTGATGCGCCGGAAGGTGCTTCATCACGTACCGCTGGTGGATGAACAAGGCCGCGTCGTCGACCTTGCAACACTGGACGCCCTGACCGGCGTGCTGGAACACCCGAATTGGGTCGTCCTGATGGCCGGTGGCCTCGGCAGCCGGTTACGGCCCCTGACCGAAACCTGCCCCAAGCCAATGCTGCCCGTGGGCGGTAAACCGATCCTGGAGAGCATCCTGGAGAGTTTTGCGGAACAGGGCTTCCGTAAGTTCTTCCTGTCGGTCAATTACCTGGCGGAATCGATCCGCGAATATTTCGGCGATGGCAGCAAATGGGGCGTGCAGATCGAATACCTGCACGAAGACAAGCGGTTGGGTACGGCGGGCGCGTTGTCTTTGCTGCCAAATCGACCGAATGCGCCGATTCTCGTCATGAATGGTGATCTGCTGACGCGTGTTCGTTTCGACAACATGCTGAAGTTCCATAACGAGCATTCTTCGCTGGCGACAATGGCCGTGCGCGAGTATGACTTCCAGATTCCCTACGGCGTGGTGCGTACCGACGGCATCCACATCTCGTCCATCGAGGAAAAACCAGTACAGCGCTATTTTGTGAACGCAGGCATTTACGCGCTTTCGCCCGAAGTGTTCGAGCACATTCCAAGCAATACATATTTCGATATGCCGACATTGTTCGAAAGGATCCTTGCCAGCGGCAACACGACCTCGGCATATCCTGTCCGGGAGTACTGGTTGGATATCGGACGCCTTGAAGAATTCGAGCGCGCCCAGCGCGAATGGGGCAATGGCAGTGATTAACAACCAGCGCATCCTGGCCGTCATCCCGGCGCGTGGTGGCTCCAAAGGTGTTCCGGGCAAGAACATCCGGCCAGCGGGCGGCAAGCCTCTGATCGCCTGGACCATCGAAGCCGCGCGCCAGTCGACCTTGCTGGATCGGGTTATCCTTTCTTCGGACGACTCGGCTATCATCGCGGCCGCGAAACAGTACGGCTGCGACGTGCCGTTCATCCGCGACGCCGAATTGGCGACGGACACGGCCACCACCATCGACGCCATCCTGGACGCGGTACAACGCTGCCAGGGATTTGATTGGGTCGTGGTGCTGCAGCCCACGTCCCCACTCAGGACATCATCAGACATAGATCAGGCGATCAGAAACTGCGTCAGCGCGGGAGCACCCGCATGTGTGTCAGTGTGCGAAGCGCAGGAGAGCCCCTATTGGATGTACGTCAATCGGGATGGTGAACGGCTGCAGCCGTTGCTGCCCGATTGCAGTGCCACACGGCGACAGGATCTGCCCCGAGTTTATTCACTCAACGGCGCAGTCTACGTTGCCAATATTGAATGGTTGAAGCGGGAGAGAAAATTCCTGTCCGCGGAAACCGTTTCATACGAAATGCCGCTCGGTCGGTCGCTGGATATCGACACCGAAGCAGACTTTGTTCAATTGCAGACTTTACTGGGAGATTCCTAACATGTTTCGCTACCCGCGCCGTCGCGAATTTGACATTGAACCGTTCAAGAAGGAGTCGCCCCCTCACGGAACCCTTTACGGCCTTCCCGAGGAAGTCGCCTTCTGCCAGAAGTGCGTGATTTCCAATCAACGTCCCAATTCGGCCGTTGAATACGGGCACACTAAAGACAGCAAGAAAAAGACCATTCACTTCGATGGCTATGGCATTTGCGACGCTTGCCGCCTGGCAGAGCAGAAGCACGGCAAAATCGACTGGGCGGAACGCGAGCGCGAATTGCGCGAACTGTGCGATCGCCATCGCAGCAAGGATGGTTCGTATGACTGCATCGTCCCCGGATCCGGTGGCAAAGACAGCTTCTACGCTGCGCACATGCTCAAGACCAAGTACGGTATGCATCCGCTTACCGTGACCTGGGCTCCGCACATCTACACCGAATGGGGTTGGAAAAACTTCCAGAGCTGGCTGCATGCCGGCTTCGACAATTTCCTGTGTACGCCGAATGGCCGCGTGCACCGTCTCATCACGCGCCTGGCGGTGGAAAACCTGTTCCACCCGTTCCAACCGTTCATGTTCGGCCAGAAAGCGTTGGCGCCCAAGATGGCGCTGTTGCACAAGATCCCGCTGGTGTTCTACGGCGAAAACGAAGCCGAATACGGCAACCCCATCGCCGACACGCAGACCGCCAAGCGCGACTGGTCGTACTTCACCGCTGACGACAAGTCCAAGATCTACCTGGGCGGCACCTCTGTCTCCGACCTGCAGACGGAATTCGGCGTCGACGCTCACGAGCTGCAACCGTACCTGCCCGCCGATCCCGCCCAGATCGAGAAGGAAAAGGTCGAGGTGCACTACTTGGGCTACTACCTCAAGTGGCACCCGCAAAGCTGCTATTACTATTCGGTCGAACATGGCGGCTTCCAAGCCTCGCCCGAGCGCACTCCCGGCACGTACAGCAAGTACAACAGCATCGATGACCGCATCGATGATTTCCACTACTACACGACGTTCATCAAGTTCGGCATCGGCCGCGCCACCTATGACGCCGCACAGGAAATCCGTTCTGGCGACATCACGCGCGAAGAAGGCATCGCGCTGGCCAAGCGGTTCGACGGCGAGTATCCGGAGCGCTTTGCCGACGAGATCTATCGCTACCTCAGCATCCCGGCCAACGAGTTCCCGCAGGCCTCCAAGATGTTCGAACAGCCGATCATGGACTACGAGTACTTCATGCATCTGGCCAACACCTTCCGCTCGCCGCACCTGTGGAAGTTCGAGAACGGTGAATGGAAGCTGCGTCACCACATCTGGGAAGACGGGGTCTAAGGCATGGCTGGCGTTCGTCTCATTCCGAGGTTGGACATCAAGGGTCCTAACCTCATCAAGGGAATTCACCTCGAAGGACTGCGGGTCGTCGGCGATCCGCAGGAGTTCGCTCGTCGGTACTACGAACAAGGCGCCGACGAGTTGATCTACATCGATATCGTCGCCAGCCTCTACGGCCGCAATAGCTTGCGTGACATCGTGAGCCGCACTGCGCAGGACGTCTTCATTCCGCTCACGGTGGGTGGAGGCGTGCGTTCGGTGGACGATGTCCGCGAGTTGCTGCGCGCGGGCGCGGACAAGGTTGCCATCAATACGGCGGCGGTGAATCGACCCGAATTGATCACCGAAGTCTCCCGCACCTTCGGCTCCCAATGCATGGTGCTCTCCGTTGAGGCCAAGCGCGTCTCTCCGGGGCACTGGGAAGTGTTCACCGACAACGGCCGGGAACGCACCGGTCGTGATGTGGTGCAGTGGGTGCAACGCGCCGTCGAACTGGGCGCGGGTGAGATCCTGCTGACCTCGGTCGACCAGGAAGGCACGCGCAAGGGGTTCGACGTCGAATTGGTCAAGGCCGTGACCGCTGTTTGCCCGATTCCTGTCATCGCCAGCGGTGGCATGGGCAACGTCGATCACGCGCTCGACGTATGCGAGAAGGGGCAGGCTGACGCCGTGGCAATGGCCGACATCCTGCATTACCGTCGGATGGAGTTGCCCGATATCCGTCAGCAACTGCAGGATCGTGGCGTCTCGGTTCGCCACCTGGAAGAAGGGCAATAATCATGTCGAAAACCGTTACTGTCGTTGACTACGGCATCGGCAACATATTCAGCGTCACACGCGCTTTCGAGAAATGCGGCGCCAAGGTCATCGTATCCGGCAATGCCGAAGAAATCATGGCCGCCGAACGCCTGGTCCTGCCTGGCGTCGGCGCGTTTTCCAACGGCATGCAGGGCCTGCAATCCCGAGACCTGATCGCCCCGATCAAGGACTACTCGGCCTCCGGCAGGCCGTTGCTCGGCATTTGCCTGGGAATGCAAATGCTGTTTACGGAAAGTAAGGAATTCGGCTCCCACCAAGGCCTGGACATCATCAGCGGCACCATCGCTCCGATCACCCCGCACGATGACGCCGGGCGAGACATGAAAGTGCCCCATATCGGTTGGAGCAAACTCAATCGGCCTAATCCCGAGGCACATTGGGAGGATTCGATTCTCAAGCATCTGGGCGCCGATCCGTATTGCTACTTCGTGCATTCGTTTACCGCCGTGCCAACGGAAGAGTCGTCGCGCCTGGCCGACGCACAGTATGGCGATTGCCGCATCTCCGCGGCGGTCCGTAAGGGTAATGTCTTCGGCTGCCAATTCCACCCGGAAAAGAGTGGCGCGACCGGTCTGAAGATCATCAGTGGTTTTTTGGAGTTCTAAGATGCGCAGAGTCAAGATCGTAGGTGCAGGCCAACTGGGCAGCCGCCATTTGCAGGCGCTGAAAGCGGTTGCAACGCCGCTTGATATCACTGTCATCGACCCCTCCGCCGACTCCCTGCGCGTGGCAGAAGAGCGCTACAACGCCGTGGCGTCTGATACGCCACATCAGATCTCCTTCAGCTCGGAGTTCGAAAAAACTGGCGATACCGACGTGGCTATCGTGGCAACCAGCTCGAACGTGCGTTTCGCCGCCCTGCAACGTCTGGTGGACGCTTCACCAGTCAAGAATCTGGTGTTGGAAAAGCTGCTCTTCAATCGCAAGGATGAGTACACCGCGGCAGCCGAATTGCTCAAGGCCGGCAACATCAACACGTGGGTGAACTGCCCCATGCGCATGATGCCGGTCTACGAACACATCCGTTCGATCGTGGGCGGATCAAGCCTGTCGTATCGCGTGACCGGCAGCCAGTTTGGGCTGGTCACCAATGCCATCCATTACATCGACCATGCCGTCCACCTGACCGGGCAGAACGCATTCAAACTGGACACGTCGGCCCTGGACAATGCGCCTATTCCGAGCAAACGCGCGGGTTTCCTCGAACTCAACGGCACGTTGCGCGCCACTTTCGCCAATGGCAGCCAGTGCGAAGTCACCTGCTATCCCGATGGCGATGCGCCCGTGATCGTCGAGATCTTCAATCAAAAGCACCGTTTCATCGTGCGCGAGTCCGAGCGCAAGCTCTGGTACTCGAGCCATGCCACGTCGTGGGCTTGGGAAGAACAGGAAGCCCAGATCCCGTTCCAGAGTCAGTTGACCACTGAAGTCGTCAACCGCCTGCTCGCCACGAACCAGTGCGGCCTCACGCCGTACGCATCTTCCATGGAAACGCATCTGTCGCTACTGGATCCCTTGGCCGTGCTTGTCCGCACGCACGCCGACGAAAGGAACCAGTATCCGTTCACGTGACGCGACGCGTCTCACAAGGATCCAGACTATGACCCAGACCAACACCGTACTGCTGATCGGCTCCGGCCCGATGGCAGTCGAATACGCCAAGGCCCTCAAGGCACTGAAAGTCACGCCGGTAACGGTGGGGCGCGGCGCCGCTTCGGCCGAGAAATTCACGACCGAGACCGGCCTGCCCGCCAGCACGGGCGGCATCGAATCCTGGCTGCGCGAGCACAAGGACAATCATCCCGATCGCGCCATTGTCACGGTCGGTGAAAAATGGCTTGGCGTCGTCACGCTGCAGCTGATCGAACACGGTTTCAAGGAAATCCTGGTCGAAAAGCCTGGTGGTCACGATGCCGATGAGATCCGCGCCGTCGCGAACGCCGCCCAGAAAGCCGGTGCGAACGTGCTGGTGGGCTACAACCGTCGCTTTTACGCCTCGGTCGTACAGGCCCAACGCATTATTGCCGAAGACGGTGGGGTCACATCCTTCAACTTCGAATTCACCGAATGGGGTCATGTGATCGCCGATATTCCAAAGGAAGAAGGCGTGAAGGAAGAGTGGTTCCTGTCCAATTCCACCCACCTGATCGATCTGGCGTTCTATCTCGGTGGCAAGCCGCAAGAATTGTCCGCATTCTCCAGCGGAGCACTCGCTTGGCATCCTTTGGCGGCCGTCTTCGCTGGTGCGGGACGCAGCGAGAATGGCGCCCTGTTTTCTTATCAAGCCAACTGGGCAGCCCCCGGCCGTTGGGGCCTGGAAGTGCTGACCAACAAGCACCGCCTGATTTTCCGTCCGGTCGAGAAACTGCAGATTCAAAAAATCGGCAGCGTCGCGATCGAGCCGGTCGAAATCGACGACACACTGGACAAGGACTATAAACCCGGACTCTATGACCAGACTCGCGCCTTCCTGAACCGGGAGGCCGGCCGTTTGCCTACGATTCAGGACCAAGTCGAAATGCTGGATTGGTACCAGCGCATTCGGGGAGACAGGGGCTGATCTTGCGGAACGTCGAATCACATACGGATTCCGCGATCTCGCTGCTCTGCCTTTACTATCCTCAGCAGTTGCTGCCGGCGCTGGCTTCGTTGATCAGCCTCCGACGTGCTCAGGCAATGGCCGAAGACAATCCGGCCATTGCCTTGATCTGGATGCCCCCCGGGACGCCACGGGAGATCCGCGAACGCCGGTTGAAGACTTTCTCGGCATTGCTGGACCAGTTCCCGTGGGTGAAGCTCTTGGCGCCGTCCGACAAGGAGATCCGCAACCACCTGTCGCAACATCTGACTGTCATGCGCAAAGCGGCGTACCTGCGAGGATTGCTCGCGTCGCCGGGAATTTCGGATATGCACTACGCGCATGACATCAGCGCGGACTTTCTTGCCCAGTCGGCGATGCAGGCCTTCCCGCGGGCGACGCGCGTCTGCTATGGCGACGCCTTGGGTGTCGTGTATGAGAATTCCTATTTCGAATCCGTGACGTATCCTCTGAACGATCTACGGGTGTTGCTGAAAGAACCCGTGGGATATGCCCGCAACATCGCAGCAAGATTGCGCCGAAGGTGGCTTCGCCCTGGCCGAACCCGCCAGTTGGAAGCCACCCATGCGTCTCTCATTCTGCCCTGCGATCCAGGGCAGAATTTTCTGCGGAACAAGAGCATGCTGCCGGTCCAACGTCGCTTGGTCCTAGACCTGCTCCAAGCGCTCTCCAGCGGGCTGCGCAACCACAAGTTGGGACGACTGCCGACCTGCGCGGGGCAAGAACAGACCTGTCTGATGATCCTGGGATCTTATGCGGAATCCAAGCTATGCGCGGTCGAAAACGAAGTGGCGCTATACGTAGACGCGGCGCAACGCCACGTACCCGCCGGCAGCACACTAATCTTGAAACCCCACCCCGCCTCTCGCCGTGAAAAGGTCGTCCTGATCGCGCAAAGCCTGGGGGCCCGCTATCACGTCGGAATTGTGGATGAGGAAATGGATGAAGTGCCGGTGGAAACACTGGTGGACGCGACTGCGCAATTACGCATTCTGTCCTTTTCCTATGTTTCAGTCTCGATGACGTACTTGGGCGCGCGACATGTCGAGCATGTAATGACGGATGAACTCATCGACTCACATTTCCCACCCAAGACCCGCGATTGGATACGGGACAGCAACGAGCTTTACCTGGGTCAACTAATGGCCGCATCCAAGCTAAACATGCATTCGGAGAGTTTGCCATGTCCAGAATAACGACAATAAGCGCCGAGAAGTCTTACTCGGTATGGCACGTTCTGACTGAACTGTGGCACTACCGGGGCTTGATATGGGCGTTCTCCGCGCGTGACCTGAAAGTCAAGTATTTCCAGACGGTATTTGGCCCCCTCTGGGTCGTCCTGACGCCATTGATCACTGTCGGCGTCATGACGTTCGTCTTTGGCCTCATGGTGAAGATCCCGTCGGACGATTTGCCATACCTGATGTTCTACCTGGTGGCGATTGTCCCCTGGTATTCATTCATCGCTGTTCTGAACCAGAATATATCTTCATTGGAAGCGCACGCCTCCCTGATCAGTAAGATCTACTTTCCGCGCCTGATCATCGGCGCGTCCTATGCTGTCAACGGCACCGTGGACTTTCTGGTCGGCTACGTGGTGGCATCGTTGTTTGCACTCCACTTCGGGCTTTGGTCGATCAAGTTCCTCATGGTCATGCCGCTGCTGCTCTTGATCCAGACGTCATGGGCGGTAGGATTGGGCTTGATGCTCGCGCCGTTCAATGCTCGCTATCGTGACGTCAAGCACATCATTCCGCTCTTCATTCAGCTCTATTACTTTGCCAACCCCATCATGTACCCGGTATCCGTCGCGCCACATTGGGCTCAATGGATATATACGATGAATCCGTTCGCCGTCGTGATCAACACGTACCGTTCTGCGCTTAACGGACACCCCACCGACTGGATGGCAGTACTCGTGGCGCTCTCCATCTCATTGGGCGTGCTTGCCGTTGGCGCGGTCGTTTTCATCCGCAAGGAAAAGAACATGGTGGACGTGCTATGAGTTGGAGCATCCAGGCAGAATCCGTGTCCAAGCGGTACAAACTTGGCACCGCCGTCAAGCCCGCTGTCGACACGCTTTACCAGACGATCGAGCGCCGCGTCAGTGCGCTGGCTCAGTCGTTGACCGGTCGTGGTAAACCGGAGGTCGAGCAACACCGCGACGCGCAGCCGGCCAAGGCGCCCGGCCATCTCGTTTTGTCCCCGGAGCAGATGATGGACTGCCCTCCGGGCCATTTTTGGGCGCTCAAGGATGTCTCCTTCCAGATCGAGGAAGGCGACCGCGTCGGCATCGTCGGCAAGAACGGCTCGGGCAAGAGCACACTGCTGAAGATCCTGTCGCGTATCACCACCCCCACCTCCGGCCAGTTCCGCTTCCGCGGACGCCTGGTCAGTCTGCTCGAAGTGGGCACTGGGTTTCACCCGGATCTCTCCGGCCGCGAGAACATCATCCTCAATGCCAAGATCAACGGCATGACGTCTCGCGGTATTCGGCAGGTTTTTAACGACATCGTTGATTTCTCCGAGCTGGGCAGACAAATCGACACGCCCATCAAGCGCTACTCGTCAGGCATGTACATGCGCTTGGCGTTTTCTGTTGCCGCGCACCTGGAATCCGAGATTCTGATCGTCGATGAAGTGCTGGCCGTGGGTGATGCGGGGTTCCAGAAAAAGTGCCTAGACAAGATGCTGGAGGTCTCCGGTCACGGCAGAACCTTGCTGTTCGTCAGCCACGATATGAACGCCATTTCATCGCTGTGCAATAAGGCGCTGGAAATGTCGCATGGCCGCATCGTCGTGGCGGACCCATCCTCCGACCAAGGCGCGCCGGCACCGGACCAGCACGGATTGCGCGCCGTGGAAAAGGCGATTTCGGACTACGTTCTGGAAGGCGGCCGCAGGTCCGAAATCACATGGCCGGTGGAATCTGCGCCAGCCATGCTGGATGGCGGCGTGCGAATCCATCGTGTCTGGGTTGCCGATGCAGAAGACCGGCCGGCCGAGGATTTCGACGTATCGGAAGATATTCATGTGAGCATCGAATTCGATGTTCTGCGGCAGGAACACCGGCTGAACGCGCATATTTATGTCTTCACGCTGACTGGGCAGAGACTGTTTGTCTCCATGGACAACCAGGTGGGCATGGACAGCGAGGGCCCGCGCCCCGTTGGACGCTATCGGGAAACCTGCACTATCCCACGCCATTTCCTGGGCGAAGGTACTTTCCGCGTGGAAGTCATCATCTGCACCAACCCCACCACGCCCAATTACATCGCGGTGGCAGATGCCGTTTCCTTCGGCGTGAACGATGATCGTCGATCGCGCGAAACGCGTGGCGACTGGGAACGGGAATGGCCGGACTATCCCATCCGTCCGCGCCTGCAATGGAATATCGAAAGAACCGGTGACGGCCCGCAATGAGCATCCACCCCCGCTACGTTCACTTCCCCTGGCAAAAGGACTATTCGGCACAGCCGAATCTGTTCTGGCCGAACGTCATGTCAATCGCGCAGCCGGGCTATCGCTCCAACGCGTTGAATATTGACGCGTTCGGTTTTCGGGTGCAGTACGACAGCGAAGGGATGGAAATCGACCTGGCTAGTGCGCGCGAGCGCTATCCGGCATGTACGCTGCTACTCGGCAACAGCACTTCTTTCGGTGTTGGCCTGACCTCGGATCGCAAGACGCTGGGGCATTATTTCAGTCGCCCAGGCATTCCTTGCATCAATTTGAGTGTGCGCGGCGCCACAATGCAACAGGAACAGGCGCTGTATCTGAGTCATCGACATTTGCTACCACCTGTGGAGCGCATCATTCTGGTCACCGGCATTTGCGATATCACCATCGCCACCCAGCCCGAAGACCAATGGTCCGACGCCGTGGGAGGCATGCATTCGAGCCAGGTCTATTTCAAGCAGCACTATGCCCGCATCGACGCCGCCGGTGACCTCCCCCATCAGGCCAAGCGCAGGTTCCTGACCTGGGCCGAAGAACGCTACATGAAATGGCCCTGGCTGCAGCGCCAATTCGAGAAGCGGGCGGCAACTGAGCCCACCCCCGCGTTCACCAAGCCGGCTACGGCGACCGATTTCGCGGCCGCGCTGCCCAAGATGCTGCGCGTAATGGCCAATACCCTGACCAACTGGGGCGATCTGGCAAAAGGCAGGGGCATTCCCGTGGACGTCATCCTTCAACCTATTATCGGTTGGACCACCAAACCCCTGAACGCGATCGAGCGCGAGTGCTTCGAAGCAGACCTGCTGCGCATACCGCAGCTTGCGCTGTACACCAACGCTGCAACTCACCGCCAGGCGGCAACGCTCATGCAACAGGCCTGCCTGGAGCATGGCCTGGGTTTTCGCGACGCCAATCTCCATTTCGATAAGCTCGAAGGCAAGGACGCACTCTTTTCAGACGTTTGCCATTTGACCGACGCGGGGACCGATGCGCTGGCCTCCTGGATGTCGAACCCGGCCAATTAGAGAAGAGCTGAAATATGACTGATAAGCGGCACGTAGCCTTATTCATCGTCACCATCCCTACGCATCTTCGGGTCATGCTCGATGCCGCCGACGCGTTGCGGGCTACGGGAAGATATGAACCGAAATTGGTATTTCATCCCTCGGCCGTATTCGACCAAAATCATCTGAACTGCCAGAATCGGGAAAATGACAGCTATATCTGGAATGGAGACCGCTTTCTCGACGGTCCGGCACACCTTTCAACCATCGAGGCGCAGCATCAGGGATCCATGACCGAGCAATTGCCGGCCGGGCTATTGCAGCGAATTATCCGTTTCTGCAAACCACTCAAACGGCGCATGCCCTGGTTGTGGTCTCTGGCGCGCACCGTCGTGTTGCGCCTGATCGATCTCGTCCGATCGATATTGATGACCATTGCCCTGATCGGTATCCTGATCAAGATCGTTGCCCGCGGGTTGGAGGGCATGACGCTGCCTGAGACGGCACGCTCGCACGGCCGTATTGCCCGGCAATATCTGAAGCTCTTTTCCTACCAGTGGAACACTGTCGATACTGCCCGCAGCACTGCCCGATCGGGTGCGCATATGCGGGTTCGACAATTTCTGAACAACGGCATTCTGAATGGCCTGGCGCAACAAAAGCAGTTCCATGAAGGCCTTCTCGCCCTGATACGCAACACAGGCGCGGAGTTGGTGGTGATGCCGGAGGAAAATCTGTTCTATAACCACCACCTGGCTGTGCACGCAGCGCACGAGGCGGGAGCCGCCACTTGCGTTGTGCCATTCACCATCGTCAATACGCTGGAATGGGCGGAAGCGTTCTACGACATCCCGTCATATCAGGTGCATGGCTGGATCCGGCGCAGCCTGGCTCGGGCTTTTCCCGAGTGGGTCATCACGCACAAGGGGCGCCGGCTTATCCTGCCTCCGCTTTATATTCTGGGCGCCGAATACCTCAACATGGCTCCCGCCAACCCGTGGTTGATCAATAGCGGCCACGGCGATGCCATCGCCGCGGAAAGCCCTTTCATGCGCGACTATTATCTAAAGGCGGGCATACCTTCGCAAAAAATAAGACTGACCGGCGCAATTTCGGATGACAAGCTATACCGGATCCTGAACCAGCGTGACACGTTACGTGCCTCGCTGGCGGCCTCTCATGGTATCGAGCTGCGTGGCCGCATCATCCTGCTCGGACTGCCTCCCGACCAGTTCGGTGCTGGCCAACGGCCCGGCTGCGAGTTCGATGAATACACCGACATGGTGCGCTTCATGGTGCAGGCTATTACCAACGGCACGCAAGGTCGATGCACGTTGCTCATCAACCTGCACCCCCGGATTGCACCAGCCAGTGTGCGCTTCTTGAGCGATCTGGGCGCGCATATCATCAACGCCCCGATCGAAGACCTGGTTCCACTGGCGGACCTGTATGTGGCCGTCGCCTCCGCGACCATCCGCCTGGCCATCACGTCGGCGGTGCCAGTGGTCAACTACGATGTTTACCGCTACGACTATGACGACTACAAGGGCCTGGCGGGGGTCATGGAACTGAAGACCCGCAACGAATATGTGGAGACGCTGCGCGGTTTGATTGAATCTGATGCGCACTACGAATCGCTACGGGCCGCTCAACAGCGCACATCTTCGGAGGTGGTGCTGTTGGACGGCCGCGCAGCGCAACGCCAGGCGCAATTGTTTGATGAGCTCATCGCGGCACGCGCCCGCGATGTCGCGACGCGCGTCGTTTCCCTGACATCCTGAGCGTTCGCGATGGAACTCCCCCCCCCCCGCCCGACCCCCGCACCGGACAATACCGTTGAATGCGCGATCATCGTCGTCGCCTTCAACTGCTGGGATCACATCTACCGCTGTCTGGATGCGTTGCAGTCGCAGACCCTGCGCACATTCAAGACCATCATCGTCGACAACGGTGACGCCACGGACGCGCAGCTCGAGCGCCTTAATGCCTATGAACGACTGCATTACTGGAAGGCGCCCGGCAACCTTGGCTTCGCGGCGGGCAATAACCGGGGTATCGAACTGGCGGGTGATGTCCCCTGGGTGATCATGCTGAACCCGGATACGCTGGCAGAGCCAGACTGGTTTGCCACGCTGATGCAGGCGGCCCATCGACACCCGGAATATGCGGTGTTCGGATCAAAGCTGCTGCAGAGCGAAAATCCGGCGTTGCTGGACGGTTTGGGCGACGCATACCACATCAGCGGCTATGCCTGGCGCCAGGGAATCGGCGAGGCCGATGATCCCCTGGCCAGCGAACCTTTCCAGACTTTCTCTCCCTGCGCCGCCGCCGCGCTGTATCGCAAACAAGCGATCGAGAGCATCGCAGGCCTGGACGAGGATTTCTTCTGCTACCTGGAAGACGTTGACCTGGGCTTTCGCCTGCAGCTCAAGGGGCATCGATGTTTGATCATTCCCATGGCGCGCGTGCACCATGTCGGCTCTGCCGTCACCGGAATACGCAGCGACTTCTACATCTATCACGGCCAGCGCAACATCATCTGGGCATTTGTGAAGAACATGCCGGGCGTGTTGTTCTGGTTGTTGATCCCCTTTCACTTCGTGCTGAATCTCGTGGGCATTTTGCGGTATGCGTTATTGGGCCGACTGGGTGTGGTCCTGCGCGCCAAGCGTGATGCGCTGCTCGGTATCCCGTTAATGATGAAGAAGCGCAAATCCATACAAAAGAGCAGGGCTGCGAGCCTTGGAGACATCCTCCGCATCCTCGACAAGCGTCCGGTCCCCGGAATCAAGCGCATCATGAAGGCAATCTGGAAATGACCCACAGTCTCTCAGTCATCATCGTCAACTACAACGCCGGCCCCGGCTTGATTCCGGCCGTGCGCGCGGCCTTGCATGATGCGATGGAAGTGCTGGTGGTCGACAATGACTCCAAGGATGGCAGCACCGAAGCCTTGGAAACAGCCTGTGGCGCCGATCCCAAGCTCAAGGTCTTGCGCAACCATGCCAACCTGGGCTTCGCCAAAGGCTGCAACCGTGGCGCCAACGCAGCTGTCGGAGACTATCTGCTGTTTCTGAATCCGGACTGCGAACTGGATCCGGGCGCTGTCGATCGCATGATGGAAGTGATGGAACAGGAACCGACAGCGGGAATGGTGGGTGGATTGCTTTTGAACCCCGATGGCACTGAGCAGGCAGGAGGCCGCCGAGCGGTACCTACACCGTGGCGGTCTTTCGTAAGAGCGTTCGGACTGGCGCGATTGTCATCGCGGTGGCCCAAGCTCTTCACCGACTTCCATCTGCATGAAACGCCGCTACCGGACCATCCCGTCGAGGTCGAGGCCATTTCTGGCGCCTGCATGCTGCTGCGTCGGCCGGCAATGCAACAGGTCGGACTGCTCGACGAAGCCTATTTCATGCACTGCGAAGACTTGGACTGGTGCGTTCGTTTCTGGCGCGAGCGGTGGCGCATCCTGTTCATTCCCGACGCCCGAATGATCCATCACAAAGGCGTCAGCAGCCGTTCACGTCCGGTGTTTGTCGAATGGCACAAGCATCGAGGCATGATGCGGTTCTATCGCAAGTTTTTTCGCCACCAGTACCCCGGCGCGCTCATGTGGCTGGTGACTGCCGGCGTATGGCTGCGATTCTCCCTGGTCGCCACCTACTATACGGCGCGACGTCTGCTGCGCCGCTCCGGTCGCGCCGATGGCTAGCGGCAGCGTAGGCGTGCTGGGCGCCACCAGCCTCGTCGGAAGGGCGGCCATTTCCCTGTTGCTCGGCGTGGAACGCCGCGTCATCGCCTTCTCGCGACGGCCACAGGCCGATTCCGCTGAGAGCGTGCATTGGGAGCTCGCCAACGCGAAGCCCGCGGAGCATGACGTTCCCATCGAGCAATGGCTGTGTGTCGCTCCCATCTGGGTACTGCCCGACTACTTCCCTTTGCTCGAACGACGGGGGGTCCGGCGTATCGTCGCTCTGTCGTCGACCAGCCGCTACACCAAACTCGATTCCGGCGATCCATCGGAACGCGAAGTGGTTCGCCGTCTGAACGACGCCGAAGCCGCCCTGCAAGCATGGGCAGAAAGCAACGGGGTGGAATGGGTTATCCTGCGACCCACGCTTATATATGGTTATGGTCAGGACAGGAATGTCACCGAGATCATTCGCGTCATCAAGAGGCTGGGATTCTTTCCCTTGCTGGGCAAGGCGACCGGGCTGCGGCAGCCGATCCACGCGGAGGACGTCGCACAGGCAAGCGTTGCTGCGTTGAAGGCCCCGGCTGCCGCCAATCAGGCCTACAACCTGTCGGGCGGGGAAACCCTTCCCTATCGCGAAATGGTATCGCGTATATTCGTCGCGCTAGGTCGGTCACCCCGGTTTATCCGGGTACCGCTTTTTGCGATTACGATCATCGTGACTTGCTGCAGAGTCCTTCCGCGATTCCGGAAGTGGTCCCCCGCCATGGCACAGCGCATGAATCTCGACATGGTATTCGACCACGCTCCCGCGAGCCGGGACCTTGGCTTCTCACCCCGGCAGTTCCACTTGTCCACCGACGATATTCCAGCATGATGCCAGGCTCAGTTCTCGTTGCTGCCACGTTTTTCCTGTCCCTGCTAGGGACCGCCGTGGCGATCAGATTCGCCACCAGCCTGGGATTGGTGCAGGAACCCAATCATCGCTCGTCGCACGATGTGCCAACGCCTGGCGGCGGCGGTCTCGGCCTGGTTCTAGGCGGCCTGGTTTCGGGGTTGCTGCTGGCTTTCGATGCGGTGCCAACGGTGTCGTGGCTGCTGATCGTCATTGCGGCTGCAATCCTGGCTGCAATTGGTTTCAGGGACGATATCAAACCCCTGCCGACCCGTCTGCGTTTCATGGTGCAGATTGGCGTGTGTGCGCTTTTGCTGATCGCCCTGCCTGTCATCCCTGGCCTTGCCCTTCCCGGCGGGATGGTCCTTCCCAGCTCTTGGTTGGCGGGCCCATTGCTGCTCGCCGGCATTTGGTGGGTAAATCTGTTCAATTTCATGGACGGCATCGATGGATTGGCCGGCAGTCAGGCCCTGTTCATGCTGGCGACCGGCACGTTGCTGGCCTTCGGCCAGGACCCGGCAGCCAGCACTCAACCCGCGTGGCTGTGGGGCGTCGCAATGCTCTTTGCGGTATTCGCCTTCCTGCCCTTCAATTGGCCACCGGCACGCATATTCATGGGAGATGTGGGAAGCACGTTCCTGGCCTTCGTGATTTTCACGCTGGCTTTGATGTCGATCGCCGCCGGCTGGACCGTCTATGCCACCTGGCTTGTGCTGGGTGCGCTATTCATTTCGGATGCGACCATTACCCTATTACAACGGATGCGGGCCGGGGAAAAGTGGACGCAGGCACATCGCAGCCATGCATACCAACGGTTGTCGCGCCGTTGGCGCGGGACGGGTACACGCAAGCGTGGGCACTACCATGTCGTCCGTGCCGCGCTCGTCCTGAATGTGCTCTGGCTTGCTCCCCTGGCGTACGCCACTGTCTTGTGGCGTGACTGGCAATGGGCATTCGCGGCGCTCGCCTACCTGCCCATCATCGCCATGGTCGTCGCCGCGGGCGCCGGGAAGCCGGATCAGGACCGTTAATCGAACAGATCCGCGTCTTTCAAACTGCCTCCGGCCCTATCCTTGGAGGACAGCATAGGCTCGCCCTCGAACGGCCACTCGATACCAATGGAGGGGTCGTCCCACTTGATGCAGCGTTCGTGCTCGGGCGCGTAATAGTCCGTGGTCTTGTACAGAAAACTGGCGTAATCCGACAGCACGACAAAGCCGTGCGCAAAGCCTTCCGGCACCCATAGCTGATGACGGTTTTCAGCCGACAGGATCGCGCCGACCCACTTGCCGAAAGTGGGCGATGATTGACGCAGATCCACGGCGACATCGAAGACCTCGCCTTCGATCACCCGCACAAGCTTGCCTTGCGTCTGCTGGATCTGATAGTGCAGGCCACGCAACACATGGCGTGCCGAACGTGAATGATTGTCCTGCACGAAAGCAACCTTGCGGCCCACTGCCGCGTCGAAGGCGGCCTGGTTGAAACTCTCGTAGAAATAGCCGCGCGCGTCGCCAAACACCTTGGGTTCGATCAGCAGCACGTCGGGAATGGCAAGCGGAGTCGCTTTCATCAGAACACCGATTCCTTCAGGATGCGCAGAAGATACTGGCCATAGCCATTCTTGGCCAGCGGCTGCGCCAGCGCCTCAAGTTGCGCCCCGTCGATCCACTTCTTGCGATAGGCGACCTCTTCCGGACAGGCCACCTTCAAACCCTGGCGATTCTCCAGTGTGGCGATGAATTGCCCCGCTTCAAGCAGCGAATCATGGGTGCCGGTATCCAGCCATGCGTAACCGCGCCCCATGATCTCGACATTGAGCTGATTCTGTTCGAGATACAGACGGTTCAGATCCGTGATCTCGAGTTCTCCACGCGCCGACGGGCGGATGCGCTTGGCCAGCTCCACGACCTGACGGTCGTAGAAATACAGGCCGGTGACGGCGTAGTTCGATTTGGGCCGTGCCGGCTTTTCCTCGATGGAAAGCACCTTGCCTGCCTGGTTGAACTCGGCCACCCCGTAGCGCTCCGGGTCCAGCACATGATAGGCGAACACGCTGGCCCCTTCGTCACGCCCCATCGCGCTGCCCAGCAGCTGCGGAAAGTCATGGCCGTAAAAGATGTTGTCGCCCAGCACCAATGCGCAGAGATCGTCGCCGATGAACGACTCCCCGATCAGGAACGCCTGCGCCAGGCCATCCGGGGAGGGTTGCACCGCGTACTGGAGATCCAGCCCCCAGCGCTCTCCGGTCCCCAGCAATTGCTGGAACCTGGGAATGTCCTGAGGGGTCGAGATGACCAGGATTTCGCGGATGCCGGCCAGCATCAGCGTGGTCAGCGGATAGTAGATCATCGGCTTGTCATACACCGGCAGCAACTGCTTGCTCAGCGCCAATGTCGCGGGATGCAACCGGGTGCCGGAACCGCCGGCCAGAATGATGCCCTTGCGCTTCATGATCAATTTTCCTGTCTGGTGAGTTGATCCACGACGCGATCGACGTGGATCGTCCAATGAGGCAGCTGCAGTCCCAGCGCCTGGGACAGGGCGCGGCAATCCATCCGCGAGTTTCGCGGCCGGATTGCGGGCAGCGGGTATTCCTCCGTGGCGATGGCCTCGATATCTTTCTCATCGGCTATCAATGCCGCGCCATTGCGGCGGGCCCGGACCACGACATGCCTGGCCAGCCGGCACCAACTGGTCTCCCCGGAAGCGGTCAGATGATAGACCCCCGGCGCCAGCGCGCCCCGCCTGTAAGCGGCGATTGCCAGGGCGCTCACATCCGCCACCAGTTCCGCGGACGTGGGCGCGCCGAACTGGTCATCGACCATGCGCAGGCTGTCGCGGCTGGCCGCCAAGCGCAGCACGGTCCTCACGAAATTCGCGCCGGTCGCCGACACCACCCAGCTGATGCGAAACACCAGCGCCTGGCAGCCGCTCTGGGCGATGGCCTGTTCGCCAGCCAGCTTCGAACGGCCATATGCATTCAACGGCGCGGGCACATCGGATTCCCGAAAAGGTTGCGTCCCCGAGCCGTCGAACACGTAGTCGGTGGAGTAATGCACCAGCAGGATGCCGGCCTGCGCGGCATATGCCGCCAGCGCGGAGACCGCGGTGGCGTTGACCGCCTCGGCCAGCTCCTGGTTGCTCTCGGCCAGGTCGACGGCCGTGTAGGCCGCCGCGTTGACGATCAGGTCTGGCGCGCAGGCGGCCAGCCGCGACGGCAGTGTCCCCGGGTGGGCAAGGTCGGCATCGTCACGCCGCCACGCCACGATTTCTCCCAGCGGCAGCAATGTGCGCCGCAGTTCGTGTCCCACCTGGCCATTGGCACCGATAAGCAGAATCTTCATACGCCGTACTGCGCCTTCAGCCAGTTCCGGTAGGCGCCACTGGTCACGTCCGCCACCCACTGGGGATTGTCCAGGTACCACTGCACCGTCTTGCGGATGCCGGACGCAAAGGTTTCGGCCGGGCGCCATCCCAGCGCCTTTTCCAGCTTGCGCGCATCGATGGCGTAGCGCCGGTCATGTCCGGGGCGATCCTTGACGAACGCGATCTGCGACTCATAGGGCAGACCGTCGGCGCGCGGCTTGAGTTCATCGAGCAGGCGGCAGATGGCCTGCACCACGTCGAGATTCGACATTTCATTCCAGCCGCCCACGTTATAGGTTTCACCGGGCAGTCCCCCTGCCAGTACGGCGCGGATGGCGCTGCAATGATCCTTGACGTACAGCCAGTCGCGGATCTGCTGGCCGTCGCCATATATCGGCAGGGGCAGGCCACCGAGCGCGTTGTGGATCACAAGGGGAATCAGCTTCTCGGGAAAATGATAAGGGCCGTAGTTGTTCGAGCAATTCGTCGTCAGCACCGGCAACCCGTAGGTATGGTGGTAAGCGCGCACCAGATGGTCGCTGGCCGCTTTGCTGGCCGAATACGGACTGTTGGGTTCGTAGCGATGCGTTTCACTGAAGGCCGCATCCCCGGGCGCCAGCGAACCATACACCTCGTCGGTGGAGATATGGAGGAAGCGGAACGCCGCCCGCTCGGCGTCCGGCAGCTCGCCCCAATAGGCCCGCACGGCTTCCAGCAGGTTGAACGTCCCCACGATATTGGTCTGGATGAATGCACCAGGTCCGAGAATCGACCGGTCCACGTGCGATTCCGCGGCAAAGTTGATCACCGCCCGAGGACGGTGCTTGGCAAGCAGCGATGAAACCAGCCCTGCATCGCCGATATCGCCTACCACCAACTCATGCCGCGGATCGCCCTGCAACGATGCCAGGTTGGCGGGATTGCCCGCATAGGTCAGCTTGTCCAGCGTGACTACCGGTTCATCAGAGTCGCCAAACCAATCGAGCACGAAATTCGAACCGATGAAACCGGCCCCACCGCTAACAAGAATGCTCATGAAAGTGTGCGTCTGAGTAGTTTGCCGCCATCCCCTACGGCGATGGCTGGCGGAACCTTGCATTTTACCTCTGTGCCTCGGGGCCGGCGCCCTGCCCGCCCTGGCCAGCGGCGTCTGGTTGGCATTTCGGCGCTTTGAGTCCAAAATGGGCTTACAACTACGCCAAGCAAGGAGACAGCCATGCGCATTGCAGATGCCCAATGGATTCCCTCCACCCAGCACCAAACCTGGGACGCCCTCACGGATCCGGCAGTGTTGCAACGCTGCATACCGGGTTGCGTGAGCGTGACGCAGCGGTCGGCCACCGAGTACGCGGTCACCCTGCGGGCGAAAGTGGCCGGAATCGACACCGACTACGAAGGCGAGATCCTCCTGTCCGATGTCGATCCCCCCAACAGTTGCACCCTGGTTTTCGAAGGCAAGGGCCGCGCGGCCTGCCTGGCGATCGGCACCGCCCAGGTCAATCTCAGCACCAAGGACGAAGGCACCCGGGTGGCCTATACCGTAGCGGGCATGACCGGCGGCAAACTGGCCGAATGCGGCGAAGGCCTGGTGCTGAAAGCCGGTGAAAAGATCATCGACCGCTTTTTCACGGCGTTCATTGACCACATGGCCGCGCAACCCCGCATCGCGCCCCCTCCCCCGCCCCCGGAACCCGAACCGCGCGGCCTGTCGAATTCGCGCTGGTCGTGGGCGCTGGTCGTGCTGGTGATCGTGGTGTTCTGGAGCTACCACGCCTTCTACAAGTGAAAACCCTAGTGGGCCGGTGATATGCTTGGCGGCATGAACCCGCCCCCCTCACCGCCCCAGCCCGCCGCCCCCGCACATTCCCGCCGCGACCTGCTGATGGCCATGGCGGGCGTATCCGCCACTGTCGTGCTGGCAGCGTTCGATTCCACCATCATCAGCACCACCCTGCCACGCGTAGCCGAGGCCCTCAATGGCATGTCCCTGTACGCCTGGGTGGGCACCGGCTACCTGTTGGCCACGGCGGCGTCGATCCTGATCTTCGGCCGCCTGGGCGACATGTTCGGCCGCAAGCCACTGATGCTGGTGTCGGTTCTGATCATCGCGCTGGGCTCCATCGCCTGTGGCCTGTCGCAATCCATGACGCAATTGATCGTGTTCCGCTCGCTGCAAGGCATCGGCGGGGGCATGATGATCGCGACCGCGTTCGCGGCGCCGGCCGACCTGTTCCCGGACGCCAAGCAACGCGTGCGCTGGATGGCGCTGGTCTCGGCCGCCTTCGCCATGGCGAGCGGGATCGGCCCGGTGCTGGGCGGCGCAGTGACACAGGCGATGGGCTGGCGGGCGGCATTCTTCATTTCCCCGATCGCGGCGGCCATCACCCTCTTCCTGCTCGCGCGCTATTTTCCGCGGATCCGGCCGCTGCACGACGAAAGCCGCAAGATCGACTGGCTGGGCGCCATCCTGCTGGTCATCGCGGTGGGTGCGCCGCTGGCCGCGCTGGAACTGGCCTTCGCCAGCGGAGACCATGCCCACCCCATGCTCGGGCTGATGCTCGCGCTGGCCGGCGCGGTCGCGATCGCCATTCTCATACCCACGGAACGCAGAATCGCCTCCCCCATCTTTCCGCTGCGCGTGCTGGCGGCCTGGGAATCGCGGCTGCTGAACCTGGCCGCCATGATGGTCGGCGCGGTCATGTTCGTACTGATCTTCTACAGCCCGCTGCTGCTGCAACAAGTGCTCGGCTACACACCGAGCGAGGCAGGCCTGCTGCTGACGCCGCTGGTGGCCGCAATTTCGGTAGGCAGCATCATCAACGGCCGCCTGTTCCCACGGCAGACCGAGCCCCAACGCCTGATGGTGTTCGGCGGCGGCCTGCTGGCGACCGGCTCGCTGATGGTGCTGCTGATTTCCCCGGGCACCTCGGCCTGGTGGATCCTGGCGGCCTTCTTCGTCAATGGCTGCGCGCTGGGCTTCCTGCTGCCCAACCTGACCCTTTTCATGCAGATGCTGAGCGAACGCCGCGACGTGGGCGTGGCGTCGGCGCTGGTGCAGACCACGCGCGCTATCGGCAGCGCGCTGGGAACCGCCGTGGTCGGTATCCTGATCTCGCACAGCAATGTACTAAACGGAGTGCGCACTGGCCTGGTGCTGTGTATTGTCCTGTCCCTGGCCTGTGCGCTGCTGGCGCACCGGGTCAAGATGAGGAATCTGACCACGGGCCGCAAGTCGACGTGAACCGGGACTGAACGCATGCGCCAACGCGATCTGCTGGATCTTCTTGTGCTGGCCGCCGTCTGGGGCGGCTCTTTTTTGTTCATGCGCCTGGCAGTGGCGGAGTTCGGTCCGGTCGCCCTGATCGAACTGCGTGTGGGCCTGGCTGCGCTGTTCCTGCTGCCGATCGCGCTGTGGCGGGGCAAGCTGCCCCTCATTCGCCAACACTGGAAATCACTGTTGGTGGTTGGCACGCTGAACGCCGCGGTGCCTTTCCTGCTGTATGCATACGCCGCGCAATCGCTCGGAGCCGGGTTCCTGTCCGTGGCCAATGCGGTCACCCCGGTTTGGGGTGCGGTAGTGGGATGGCTGTGGTTCAAGGACAAGCTGCCCTGGATGCGCGCGCTCGGCCTGCTGATCGGATTGGTGGGCATCATCGTGCTCGTGTGGGACAAGCTGCATTTCCAGGCGGGCGGCACCGGGCCCGCCGTGCTCGCCGCCATTTCAGCGCCAGTTTTCTATGGCGTCGCCGCCAACTGGACGAAGCGCTTTCTGAACGGAGTGGACGCCCTGGCCAACGCTACCGGCAGCATGATCGGCGCCTCGTTGGTGCTGCTACCACTTGCCATCTACGCCTGGCCCGCCACGCCCGCCTCCCTGGCGGCCTGGAGTGCCACGGTGCTGCTGGCTATCCTCTGCACCGGGGCGGCCTACATCGTGTTCTTCCGACTGATTGCCAATGTCGGCCCGACTGGCGCGGTCAGCGTCACGTTCCTTGTGCCCATCTTCGGCGTCATCTGGGGCGCCTGGTTCCTGGACGAGGCCATCACGCCGCCGATCGGCGCGGGGGCCGCCATCATCCTGATTGGCACCGCGCTCGCGCTGGGGCTGTTGAAAAAGCGCGGGTAAGGAACGCCGGGTTCAGTACTTATCCGACGTCCCCGTCAACGCCACCCCGATCCGCAGCAATGTATACGACACCGCATCCACCCACCGCCGCACCCATCCCCGCCGCTGATACTCCAGCGGCCGGATGAAGCGTCCGCCCTCCTGGATCGCCGCCTCCAGCCGCTCCTGCAGGTCCCAGGCGAACGGCTGGTCGTCGATCACCACATTGGCCTCGCGCGCCAGCAGCAGGCTGAAGGGATCCAGGTTGGACGAACCGACCGTGGCCACGTTGTCGATCACCGCCACCTTGGCGTGCAGGTAGCTCGGCATGTACTCGTAGATCTCGATGCCGTCGCGCAGCAGCTGATCGTACAGCGAGCGCGTGGCGTGGTACTGCATGCGGTATTCGACCTTGCCCTGCAGCAGCAGGCGCACGCGCACGCCGCGCGCGGCGGCCTTGGCCAGGGCGCGGCGGAACTGGCGGCCGGGAAAGAAATAGGCGTTGGCGATGAGGATGTCGCGCCGCGCCTGGCTGATGCCGTACAGATAGGCGCGCTCGAAAGTCTGGCGGAAACGCAGGTTGTCGCGCAGCACCAGCGCGGCGCGCAAGGTGCCACAGGGCGCCACGGGCGTATGGCTGGGCCTGGTCAGCCGCATGCGGTTCCAGTCGCGCGGATGGCGCCGCAGGCGCGCCCAGTTCAGGCGCACCCACAGCAGGTCCTGGGCGTAGGCCGCCTCGGTCACCAGCGGACCGCGCACTTGCACGGCGAAATCGAAGCGCGGCGCCGAAATGCCATCGGTGGGGTCGAGGTCGTCGTAGTCGTCGATGATGTTGATGCCGCCGATGAAGGCGACATTGCCATCGACGATGGTGACCTTGCGGTGCAGGCGCCGCAGGCGGCTGCGCGAGGGGATGAAGCGCGCGAACCAGCGCGGCTCGGGGCGGAAGATGCGGCATTGCGCGCCGGCCTCGGTCAGGCGCTCACGCAAGGTATCGGCGGTCTCGGCCGCGCCGAAGCCGTCGAGCACCACCCGCACCTTGACGCCGCGCGCGGCCGCCGCCATCAGGCAATCCAGCACCTTCACGCCGGTGCGATCCAGCATGAAGATGTAGGTTTCCAGATGCACGCTGGACTGGGCCGCGTCGATCGCCTGGCACAGCGCCGGAAAGAAGTCGGTGCCGTTCTGCAGCAGCCGGATGTCGTTGCCGTCGGTCCACTCCAGCCTGACCTGCTCGGCCTTCACGGAAGTTCCAGCTCGGCCAGCAACGGGGAATGGTCGGACAGCCGCGCCCATTCGCGGCCGCGCAGCACGCGCGCGCTGCGCACGGCGAAGCCGCGCTGGTAGATGCGGTCCAGGCGGAACCAGGGAAAGACGGCGGGGAAGGTTCGCGGCGGCGGCAACAACAGGCGCGAGCTGCCATCCATGCCCAGTTGATTGGTGCGTTCGAGCACCGACACGCCGCTGCTGGGCAGGCCGCGCAAGGCGTTGCTCAGGCGCTTGACCGAGTCCCGCAGGCGCGGCAGTTCGCCGCCATGGCTGCGCGGCGCGTGCGAGAACACTTCGTACAGGCCCAGTTGCTGCACGAACAGCGGCGCCAGCCGGTCACCCCAGTCGTTGAAGTCGCCAGCGATCAGGATCGGTTCGCCGTCAGGCACCATGCGCCGGATGCGTTCGGTCAGCGCCAGGATCTGGCGGCTGCGGCTGCCAGCGAACAGGCCCAGGTGCACCACGAAGCAATGCACGGCACGGCCATCGAGTTCAATGCGCGCGTGCAGCAGCCCGCGTTGCTCCAGACGATGGTCGGAGATGTCCTGGTTCTCGTGCTCCAGAATGGGAAAACGCGACAACAGCGCGTTGCCGTGGTCGGTCTCGTGGCGGATGGCGTTGCGGCCATAAGCCACCTCGAGCTTGAGCGCGGCGGCCAGCGATTCGTGCTGGGCATCGAGCAGCGATTTCTGCTCGTTGCGGCCCTGCACTTCCTGCAGGAAGACCAGATCGGGGCGCAGGCCGTACAGGCCCAGGCGCAGTTCGTTCAGGGAGTCGCGGCGGCCCAGCGCCGAGCGGCCCTTGTGGATGTTGTAGCTGACGACACGGATGAGCGACATGGAAGAGATGGCGCCTCTCAAGACAGTGAAACCGCCAACCGCGGCCCACAAAAAAAGGAGCCCCGGCAAGCGCCGCCAACCCAGGCGGCGTCTGCCAGATTACTCCAATTCCATGCCCCCTTCCCACCTCGGAGACACCCTGAAACGAGAGTGGCCACGCCGGGCGGGGCGCCAGCAAGCCCAAGCCACAAACCCGAGATAGCGCTCCAAGCCAGGCCGCCGGTCCCGCGCGGCGCCCCCTTGAGGGGGAGCGCCGCAGGCGCTCGGGGGTGGGCTTACTTCGGTTCCGCGTTGCGCAGGCGGATGTGCAGCTCGCGCAGTTGCTTCTCGTCGACTGCCGACGGCGCCTGGGTCAGCAGGTCCTGGGCGCGCTGGGTCTTCGGGAAGGCAATCACGTCGCGGATCGATTCGGCGCCGGTCATCATCGTGACGATGCGATCCAGGCCGAAGGCGATGCCGCCGTGCGGAGGCGCGCCGTACTGCAGCGCGTCCAGCAGGTAGCCGAACTTCTCGCGGGCTTCCTCGGCGCCGATCTTCAGCGCGCGGAACACCTTGCTCTGCACTTCCTCGCGGTGGATACGGACCGAGCCGCCGCCGATTTCCCAGCCGTTCAGCACCATGTCGTAGGCCTTGGCGAACGCCTTGCTGGGATCGGATTCCAGGAAGTCCTCGTGGCCGTCCTTGGGGCTGGTGAACGGGTGGTGGGCGGCGGTGTAGCGGCCGTCTTCCTCGTCGTACTCGAACATCGGGAAGTCGACCACCCACAGGGGCATCCAGCCGGCCGTGAACAGGCCGGTCTTCTTGCCGAATTCGCTGTGGCCGATCTTCACGCGCAGCGCGCCAATGGCGTCGTTGACCACCTTCTCGCGGTCGGCGCCGAAGAAGATGATGTCGCCGTCCTGCGCGCCGGTGCGCTTGACCAGTTCGGCCAGGGCGGCGTCATGCAGGTTCTTGACGATGGGCGATTGCAGGCCGTCGCGGCCCTTGGCCACTTCGTTGACCTTGATGTAGGCCAGGCCCTTGGCGCCGTAGATGCCGACAAACTGGGTGTAGGCGTCGATCTCGCTGCGCGACATCTCGGCGCCACCAGGCACGCGCAGTGCCACCACGCGGCTGCCGGGCGCCGTGGCGGCGGCGGCGAACACCTTGAAGTCGACGTCACGCATGACGTCGGTCATGTCGGTGAATTCGAGCTGCACGCGCAGATCGGGCTTGTCCGAACCGTAGCGACGCATCGCTTCGGTCCAGCTCATGATCGGGAACGGCGACGGCAGGTCGACGCCCTGCACCACCTTGAACACGTGGCGGATCATGTTCTCGAAGATCTCGCGGATCTCGAGCTCGTTCAGGAACGAGGTTTCGCAGTCGATCTGGGTGAATTCAGGCTGACGGTCGGCGCGCAGGTCCTCGTCGCGGAAGCACTTGGTGATCTGGTAGTAGCGGTCAAAGCCCGACACCATCAGCATCTGCTTGAACAACTGCGGCGATTGCGGCAGCGCGAAGAAGTGGCCGGCGTTGACGCGCGAGGGCACCAGATAGTCGCGCGCGCCTTCCGGCGTGCTCTTGGCCAGCATCGGGGTTTCGATGTCGATGAAGCCCAGTTGGTCCAGGAACTTGCGGGTCTCGATCGAGACGCGGTAGCGCAGCATCAGGTTGCGCTGCATCTGCGGGCGGCGCAGGTCCAGCACGCGGTGCGTCAGACGGGTGGTTTCGGACAGGTTGTCGTCGTCCAGCTGGAACGGCGGCGTGACCGACGCGTTCAGGATCTCGACTTCCTTGCACAGCACTTCGACTTCGCCCGAGGCCAGCTCGGCGTTGGCGGTGCCCGCCGGACGCTCGCGCACCAGGCCGGTGACGCGGATGCAGAATTCGTTGCGCAGGCGCTCGGCGGTGGCGAAGGCGGCGTTATCCGGATCGAACACGATCTGCGCCAGGCCCGCGCGGTCGCGCAAGTCGATGAAGATGACCCCGCCGTGGTCGCGGCGGCGGTTCACCCAGCCATACAGGGTGACGGTCTGGCCGAGATGGTCGCGGCAAACCTGGCCGGTGTAGCAGGTACGCATCGGGATAACTCCGTTGTGTGCTTGGTAGTAGCGTAAAGGGTTACAGGTCGACACCCGGCGCGCGCTGCGCGTCCGGCGTCGGAGGGAGCGGCGCCGGCCGGGCGCCCGGCGCTGCCGGACCCGGGGCGACGACGCCCATGGAAACGATGTACTTCAGGGCCGCGTCCACGCTCATCTGCAGGTCCACCGTGTCGGCACGGGGCACCATCAGGAAAAAGCCGGACGTGGGATTCGGCGTGGTAGGCACGTACACGCTGATGTGGTCGCCGGATAGCCGTTCGGCCACTTCGCCGCTGGGCGTGCCGGTGACGAACGCGATGGTCCAGCTTCCGGCCCGCGGATACTGCACCAGCACGGCGCGGCGAAACGCCTGGCCGTTCGGCGCCAGCACGGTATCGCTGACCTGCTTGACCGAGTTGTAGATCGAGCGCACCAGGGGAATGCGGCCCAGCAGATTCTCCCACTGATCCACCATGGTACGGCCGATCAGGTTGGCCGCGAAGATGCCCGTCAACAGTACCACCACGATGACCAGGACGAAGCGGAAGCCGGGGATGTCGACACCGAACAACGATTCGGACGACAGGAAGCCAGGCACGAACCCTTCGAGGGTGGCGACCAGCAACCCCAGCACCCACACCGTGATGACCAGGGGAACCCAGATCAGCAGGCCGGTGATGAAGTACTTCTTGATGACGCGCATACGCATCGCGCGGGTGCTCAGGACGTGGCCGTCGGTCCCGCGGCGGGCGCGGGGGCAGCGGCCGGGGCCGGGGCGCTGGCGGCCGGCGCGGCGCTGTCAGCGGAGGTCGACGGCGCGCTGGCGCCCGTGGCCTGCTGGCCGCCGCTGCCATTGCCACGAAAATCGGTGACGTACCAGCCCGATCCCTTGAGCTGGAAGCCGGCGGCGGTCACTTGCTTGGAAAACGTGCTTTGACCGCACTCGGGGCAAACCGAAAGCGGTGCGTCGGAAATTTTCTGCAGAACGTCTTTGGCATGGCCACAGGCGCTGCACTTGTAAGCGTAGATGGGCATCGAGAGCTCCCAGGCGCGGGCCCGGTATCAATGAGCGTCGGCCGGACACGGGGCACAGCCAGGGGCGCGAGGGGTCCTCCAACGGAAGGCCCCGGGGCCGGAACTGGCTCCGAACCGGACAACGGGCGGGCAAGGCCGGAAAAATACGGGAAAGTCTTGAATTTTAGCGGTTTTTCGTGAAAGGCCGGCGGCACCCCCATGGCGCACGCCACGGGGGGCCCGCCAGGGGCAGACGCCCCGTCCCGTCACACGGGCAGCAGGAACATCAAGGCGGCGACCAGGGTCGGCCCCAGGGCCGACAAAAACAGTCGTCCGGAAGAGATGCTGCCGTCCGGGAAATGATTCTTCAGGATGGCGAAACCGGCGGGGTTGGGCGCGTTGGCGATCACCGTCAGCCCCCCGCCCGTCACGGCGCCCGCCACCAGCATGTAGCGCCAGGCCTCGCTGGTGCCCTCCACCAGTGAGCCCAGGTAGGTCAGCGCGGCGTTGTCGGTGATGGCGGTCAGCGCGGTCGCGCCCCAGAACAGCACGAACGGCTCCAGCCCGCCGAGCAGATCCTGCAACCACCACTTCTGCAAGCCGCCCAGCACGACCAGGCCCGCCAGGAAGAACCCCACCATCAGCCCCTCCTTGATCAGCAGGCGGTTCTGGTGGCGCTTGTAGGCCTCAGCGAAGCCGATGAACATCATCAGCAACCCCAGGAAGATCGCCGGATGGTGCGCGGTCAACACCACCGCCACCAGAAACACCAGGTGAATCAGCATCACCACGAACGGCACCGGCGGGCGGTTGTCCTTGCCTTCCGGCGCGTCGACCCCGCCCCCCGTGCCCACTGACCGCTCCAGCAGCGCCTTGCGGCACACGAAGGTCAGCAGGGCCGCATTCAGGCATACCGCAACCGCGGCACGCCAGCCGAAATGCTGCACCATGAAGCTCGAATCCCAGCCAAAGGTCGACGCCACCATCAGCACCGGCGGCGCGGCGTACGAGGTCAACACCCCCCCGATGGAAACGTTGACGAACAGCACGCCCAGCGTCAGGTACTTGAAGCCGGCGCGGCCGCTGGTGCGGAAGTAGGCGTCGCGCAGCAGGATCGCCGCCAGCGTCATGGCTGCCGGCTCGGTGATGAACGAACCGCCCAGCGGCACCAGCGCCATCACCACGAAGAACGTCGCCAGCTCCCGCGGCAGGGGCAGCACGCGCGCGGTGGCGCGCACCAGCAGTCCCACCAGCTCCAGGATCGGCCGGCTGGCCGCCACCACCATGATGGTGAACACGAACAGCGGCTCGGTGAAGTTGCGCGTGTCCATGTAGCCGATGGCCGCGGACGGCCCCGACAGCGCCGCCATCGCCACGATCAGGGCGAACGCCCACACCCCGAACACCGCCTCGACCTCCGCCAGCAGGTGCCAGAAACCGGCGTGGGGCCCGCCGCGATGGGCCAGACGGGCGAACATGGGAACGGAAAAGGTGTGCAGCACCGCCACGGCGAACAGGAGGGTGGCGATGAGTTCTATGGACTGGGGCATCGAAAGCGCTTCCGGAATGAAGACCCGGGCCGCGCGCACGCGACCCGGAATCGGCGGACAAGGGTCGCACTATAGCGTAGCGAGCCCGCCCCGCCCTACAGGGACAACGCTAGGATTCGGCCACTTTTCAGGCAATCGGCGCGGGCGGCTCGCCGCCGAGCTGCGCGTCGCGCATCTCCATCAGCAGACTGTGCAACATCTCGGTCGACAGGCCATGCAGCACCAGCCGGTAGCCGGCGCGCAGCGTCGACATCGGCACCAGCGGATGGCTGTTGTTGACCAGAATCAGGTGCTGCGGCGCCCCCAGCAGCTTGGCCGCGTAGATGCCGATGGTCTCGTCCAGTTGCAGCGAATTGGCCGCGCGCCAGAAGTCATTGTCGGTCAGCATCAGCTGGTAGAGCGGCGTGAACAGTTCGATGGCGCTTTGCAGGTCGAGGAAATTCAGTTTTCCCCGCGGCATGTCCTCGAGCTTGAGATCGGGATCGCGGATCATCGAGAAATCGACGCGCTCGGGCGCGTGCATCTCCACGCCGGCATCGCGCAGCGCCTGGTTCAGGCGGATCACGAAATTGAACAGGTTCAGGTCGTGCTTGACGAACAACTCGTCCTTGAGGTCATCGATCTCCATCGGTTCGAGCGGCGTGGTGCTGATGCGCACCGGCGAATTGGCCGCGATGAACGCCAGGATCTGCGCGCCCAGATGGAAATGCCGCAGGATCAGCCAGTTGGCCTCGGGCGACACGAAGCGTTTCAGGCCCCACGCCAGGATGCGGTGCAGCAGCCGCGAATGCGACCAGCGGCGCGGCAGGAAGGTCTTGATGACCTGGATCAGGATGATGCAGGCGCGCGCCAGCGGCCGCAGGAACGGCAGCAGGTACTGGCGCGAGCCGCAGCTCGAATCGGTCAGCCAGGCCTTCTTGACCTTGTCCGGCAGCGGCGTGCTGCGGTCCAGGTACAGCGCCAGCCACGGGCTCGGATCGGCGGGATCGTGCCCGTTGGCAAGGAATTCGGGTTCCTTGTTCATGCGGCGTCATCCTCCATCACGTGATGAAACTGCATCAGGTACAGCGCGGCGGTGCGGCGCGCGGTGTCGACGATGCGCTGCTCGGCGCGGCCGTCCTCGTCGCAGTCCAGCGCCAGCTCCACGGCGCTCAGCCAGCGCGCCAGGTGGTTCTCGTCGTTGTGACCATGGTATTCCAGGAAGCGGAAGGCATCCGGCGGCAGCTTCAGGCTGGCCTTGAGCAGTGGCAGCAGGGCCGGCACGATGCGCTGGCCGGTGCCCTCGATGATGTAGATGGCGCCCAAGAGGCCGATCGGATCGCGCGTGGCGGCCAAGCTGTGCAGGTAGGCATTGAGCGCCTCGCCACCGGGATTGCGGCGCAGCGCGTCGATGCTGTCGATGGCGCCGCCGGCGGTGCGGTAGTCCTGGAACAGGATCTGGAAGTCGTTCTGCTCCTCGCCGGCGTGCATATCGATCAGCGCGGCCAGCGGCTGGTACTGCTCGGGCAGCGAGGCCGCGCCTTCGCGCATCCACTTGCTGCCCTCGCGCACCTGCGGGATCCAGTTCTCCATCCAGTTCAGGTAGTCGGCGGTCTGGAAGCGGCGGTTGCGCAGGCGCCGCACCACCGGCGTGCGCCAGACGCGCGAGCGGTAGTCGTGCCAGATCGCCGCCAGCTCGGTCAGCAACTGGCCCAGGCCCTGCGGCGCCATGTCCGGATCGTGCGGCGGCGCGATGGCGTCGGCATCGGCGCTATGGGCGTCCTCGCGTCCGGCCGCGGCCGGCGTGGCACCAACCGCCACCGACGGGGCGGCATCATGCGCCGCCTCGGCTTCCAGCAGCATGTAGGCCGCCATGAACCGGCCCGACTCGGGGATGTAGCAGAAGATCTGCTCGCCTGGCTTGATCTCGCGCGTTTCCAGAAACTCGGCCAACATGATCAGGATGGAGGCCGCGCCGGTATTGCCGCGCCAGGCCAGGTTGCTGAACCAGCGCTCACGCGGGATCACCAGGCCGGCCTTTTCCATCAGGTCCTCGACCACCGGAATGAATTTCTCGGACGAGTAATGGCACAGGAAGTGATCCACCTGGTCCGGGTCGAGCCAGCCATCGCGCACCAGCTTGGCGTACTCGTGGATGCCGATGTCGAACAGGTGCGGCAACAGGCGGATGTCCTGGCGCAGCGACAGCGCGCCATCGGCCTCCGCCTCGTTCCACGACGGATAGTCCAGGTGGCCCTTCTGCCGGTCGGCCGAAAGGCCCAGCTGCATGCAGACCGGGTAATCGCCCGAAAACGAACGCTGGTGCACCCACTTCAGGCGCAGCCGCACCCCCTTGGAGGCACCCGGCAGCGGCCGGCCGCCGCGTCCCAGCAGCAGCGCGCCGGCGCCATCGGACAGCATCCAGCGCAGGAAATGCGCATCGAAGTCGGCGTCGTAGCCGCGCGCGGCGAAGCGCGAGCGCTTGAACAGGCGCGACGGCAGCTCGGCCGCCACCGCCAGCGCGCTGGCATGACCGCCCATCTCGACGCCCTGCGCCGCCACCTGGATGGCCGACACGCCCGCCGCGCAGATGCCATGCACCGACAGCGTCTCCATCGGATGCGCGGCCAGTTCGCCCTGGATCATGTTGGCGAAACCCGGCATCAGCGCGTCGCCGCCGGATGAGCCGCTGGTCAGCAGCGACACGTCCGCCAGGTCGCCATCGTTGCGCCGCAGGCAGTCGCGGATGGCGTTGGCGGCCAGTTGCGCGTTGGTGAAGACCGTGGCGCCTTCGGCATCGATGGCGTAGTAGCGCTGCTTGATGCCGTTCTCGGCCAGGATGCGGCTCTTGATGCGGCCGGACATGCGGTTCAACGGCGCGATATAGCTGTCCATGGCCTCGTTGGAGACGGGCTCGCCCGGCATGAAGTAGCCGGCGCTTTCCAGGTAGACACGATTGAACGCGATGGGCATGGCGGGTCTCTAGTGGCAGGTAGATAGGCGGCGCTAGCGCACGTGCTCGGGCGCCATGCACGAGCGGCTGCGAAAGCGCGGCAGGAATGTCCCCAGCACGAACACGCGGAACATGTAGGGCGTCAGGCCGCCCTCGTTCAACGCGGGTGTCACGCGGGCGCGGTAGTGGTCTCGGTGCAGCGCGGTCAATGCCGACCAGTGCGCGCGCGGGTTCTCGTGATGCGCGGTGTGCAGGCCGATGTTGAACAACAGCGGATTGACCAGTCCTTCGAAATTGCGAGCGTAGTTCAGGCCCGCCGCGGCACGCGGGCCGCCGTCGGCGTGCGCGTGCTGCAGGTAGTTGGTGGCCAGCAGCCAGTGCAGGCCGTGCAGTTGCGGAATGATGACGAACACCAGCGCCTTGACCGGATTGATCGCCAGCAGGCCGCCCCACAGCCCCAGCCAGGCGCCGTACTGGCACATGCAATAGCGCCACGCGCCCGGCCAGTGCCGACGCAACCGTCCGAGCCAGGCGAAGAACAGCGGATACAGCACCCACACGGCCTGCACCGGATGGATCAGGTAGCCCCACAGGTGATTGGTGTCGCCGCCGAAGCGATAGGTGCGCGCCACGTCGCGCGCGCCGTGCTTGAAACGGTGATGATTGGCCACGTGCGCCGGATAGAACACGAAGGTGGGGTGCCCCTGCAGCAGCGTGATCCAGAAATCGGTGGCGCGATTGCTCCAGCGGCCATGCCACATGCGCAGGTGCGTGTGGTTGTGGTGGATCACGCCGATGCCCAGCGTCAGGAACAGCATCAGCGCATACAGCGGCCACCAGAAGCCGTGCAACCACTGCCACGCCGCCAGGGCGGGCAGCGCGGCCAGGTAGGCCAGGCTCTGCCAATCGCGCCGGTTGCGCAGCGCGGGCAGCCGGCGCGCCCTGCTACGCCCGTCCGCCAAGCGATTCTCGCTGCCGGAAAGCCTCCAACTGGGGCGCGGCCGCCTCGGCCTTCAGCCGAGTGCGGAACAGGCGGTCCATGAAGGTGAACTGGAAGCCGAAATTGCCGTTGTAGCAGGCGTGGTGCAGGTGATGCCGGCGGCTGGCGGCGAACCAGTGCGAATAGGACACGCTGGGGAAGAAGTCGTAGTTGGCGTGGCCGATACAGTTGAAGAACAGGCTGAACAGCGGCACCGACGCCAGCGACCAGAAGCTGAAGTCATGCACCACCATCGGCAGCATGATCACGTTGCCCAGCATCAGCGCCTCGATCGGGTGGAAGCTGTAGGTCGAGAACGGCGTGGTCACCACCGAGCGGTGGTGCGGCAGGTGGAAACGGCGCAACAGCTTGGTGTGCAACAGCCGGTGGTTGATCCAGAAATGCACGTCGTTCCAGGCCACCAGCGCCAGGATCTCCAGCGTGATCTGCTGCCAGCTGGCGTCCGGATCCAGGTGCGCCCAGCCCAGCTGCAGCAGGCCCCAGGGAAAGATCATGCCGGTGCCGAACAGCAGGATCGACAGCCCCGACTGCATGAACTCGCGCCGCAATTGGCCCGGCGCCAGCGGCCGCGGATCCAGCGGCCGGCCGATGCCCAGCGCCGGCAGGATGCGCTGTGTCAGCAGCCAGGTAGCCGCGCCGAAAAGCAGGTAGATGCCGCCGAAGAACAGCAGGCCCGCCAGCATGACCTGCCAGGCGGACAACGCGACAAAAGCTTGGGCCATGAACGTTTTGTGTCACCCCGGAGAATGGCCGCATCATAAGCAATCCGTCAGCCGCGCGGTGAGACATTTATTACAAAATGAATCCGGGCGCCACAAAGCTGCGGGCCGCGGCCGCAAGTTGCCGCTATTGGCAGGGAAATTGCCGGTTCAGCCCCGCTACCGCCGCGTCCATGCGCCGCGCCAGGGCCGCGCTGGCGGGCGGCATGGGCTCGCGCAATTCGTCGCTGAGCAGCCCCTGGCGCCCCAGCTGCGCCTTGACCGGCCCCGGATTGGGTTCGGCAAAGGTCAACTGGATCACCGGCGCCAGCGCCTGAAACAGCTTGCGCGCCAGATCCAGTTGCTGCGCCCGCACCGCCTGGTACATGGCCACGAACAGATCGGGACGGATGTGCGCGGCCGCCGCGATCATGCCGCTGCCGCCCAGGCACAGCAGCGCCAGCGATTGCAGGTCTTCACCCGCCAGCACGTTCATATTGCCATCGGCGATCAGCGCCAGGGTCTTGTCGAGCGAGCCGCCACAGTCCTTGATGGCCGCGATGTTCGGATGCGCGGCCAGCGACAACAGGGTCGAAGTTTCCAGCGTCGTCCCTGTGCGGTACGGAATGTCGTACAGCACCAGGGGAAAACGCGAAGCATCGGCCAGGTTGCGGAAGTAGGCGGCGGCGCCGTCCTGGCCTGGCCGCACGTAGTAGGGCGCCGGCGCCAGGATGCCGGCCAGCGGCCGGGTGCCGAACGCGGCCAGGCGCTGCAGCACGTGGCCCTGGTGATTGCCGGCCAGCCCCATCACCACCGGCATGGCGCCGGCCTCGTTCAGCACCGCGTCCAGCACCGCCAGTTGCTCGGCGTCATCGAGCGCCGCGGCTTCGCCGGTGCTGCCGCAGACGACCAGCCCGTCGACGCCCGCGGCCGCGACATGGCGCACCAGGCGGCGCAAGGCCCCGCCATCGACGGCGCCGCCGGAAAACGGCGTCACCAGGGGGATCCAGACGCCTTGGAACGGGGATTGTTGAGTTTGCATGAACACTCCTTCGGTGTAAGCGGACCGTGGTTGGGCCGTACAGAAGTGCTCGGGATATCAGGGGGTGCGCGCGAAGGCGCCGTGGCGCCGCCGTGAGGCCGCTGTTCCGTCGCCCATCTGACGGAACAGCATGCTCCGGTCAGATGAGCGGCTGTTTTTTGGATTTCAGGCCGGCGCGAACCGTCGCCACGCCAAGGGCGCGGGACAGGAAAGCGGATTGGATGGCCTGGGAAATCATGAATGGAATAAAGGGTGGCAACCGGCCGCGGGCGGCCGATGCGCAAATCTACCGGGCCGCCGCCACGCTGTCAACGCAGGCTGGCCAGGAAGACCGCGCACAGCGCTTCCATGCCCTGGCGATCGTCTTCGTCGAAACGGCCCGGCACCGGGCTGTCCACATCCCACACGCCGATCAACTGGCCCTGGCGCACCAGCGGCACCACGATCTCGGAGCGCGAAGCTGCGTCGCAGGCGATATGGCCCGGGAACGCATGCACATCCGGCACCACCTGGGTCTGACGCTGGCTGGCGGCCGCGCCGCACACGCCGCGATCGAGCGGAATGCGCACGCAGGCCGGCTTGCCCTGGAACGGCCCGAGCACCAGCTCGCTGCCGTCAAAAAAGTAGAAGCCCACCCAGTTCAGGTCGGGCAGCGCCTGGTAGGCCAGCGCGCTCAGGTTGGCGGCGTTGGCGATGCGGTCGTGCTCGCCGTCGAGCAGGGCGCGGGCCTGCTTGGCCAGTTCGGCATACAGGGCGGCCTTGGAGTCGGCGGCAATCGGGGCGGCTTCGAACATATATCTGAATGTAACTGTACAGGCGATTATCGGTGCAAGTGATTTTAGGGGCGGCCCGCGATAAAGGGGCCGCCTTGCTACGCTGTGGGACAATAGTTTACGCA
Source organism: Achromobacter sp. (assembly GCF_050285565.1). Classification (GTDB taxonomy): domain Bacteria; phylum Pseudomonadota; class Gammaproteobacteria; order Burkholderiales; family Burkholderiaceae_B; genus Achromobacter. The sequence goes on along the minus strand of NZ_JBLZXG010000013.1, from coordinate 37,509 downwards.
GTAACGTCTTTACCGCCTCGTTGTCACCCCCCGTCACCCCCCTTCTTGATTAAGAAGCAAGCCATGGACAAGCCTCTCGAACCGACGTTCGCCTTTTCCGAACGCGCCCAGCAACTCACCAGCTCCGCCATCCGCGAGATCCTCAAGGTCACCGAGCGGCCCGAAGTCATTTCGTTCGCGGGCGGCCTGCCGGCCCCGGGCGGCTTCCCGGTGGAAGTGGTGCGTGCGGCATTCGACAAGGTACTGTCCACCAACGGCCGCGCGGCCCTGCAATACGGCCCCACCGAAGGCTACGCGCCGCTGCGCCAATGGGTCGCCGACGACCTGAATCGCGCCGGCGCCCGCATCACCCCCGACCAGACCCTGATCGTGTCCGGTTCGCAGCAGGCCCTGGACCTGCTGGGCAAGGTGCTGATCGACAAGGACAGCAAGGTGCTGGTCGAAGACCCCAGCTACCTCGGCGCGCTGCAATCGTTCAGCCTGTACCAGCCCAAGTTCGTGCCAGTGCCCACCGATGACGGCGGCCTGATCCCCGAGGCCATCACCCCCGAACTGGCCGCCGGCGCCCGCTTCCTGTATGCGCTGCCCAACTTCCAGAACCCCACCGGCCGCACCCTCAGCCTGGAACGCCGCATCGCGCTGGTCAAGCGCGCCGCCGAACTGGGCCTGACCATCATCGAGGACGATCCCTACGGTGAACTGCGCTACGCCGGCGAGCCGCAACCGGGCCTGATCGCGCTGGCCGCCGAGTACGGCGCCAACGTGGTGCGCCTGGGCACGTTCTCCAAGGTGCTGGCCCCCGGCCTGCGCCTGGGCTACATCGCCGCCGCCCGCCCGCTGATCAACAAGCTGGTGCAGGCCAAGCAGGCCACGGACCTGCACACGCCCACGCTGACCCAGATGGCCGTGTACGAAATCGTCAAGGACGGCTTCCTCGAAGAACACCTGCCCAACGTGCGCGAGATCTACCGCGCCCAGGGCAGTTGCATGCTGGAAGCCATCGCCCGCGAATTCCCGGCCACCGTCAGCTGGACCAAGCCCGAAGGCGGCATGTTCATTTGGGTGACGCTGCCCGAGCACATTGACAGCACCAAGCTGCTGGAAAAGGCCATTGCCCAGAACGTCGCCTTCGTGCCGGGCGCGCCGTTCTACTGCGGCGCCGGCCGCGCCAACACGCTGCGCCTGAGCTTTGCCACCGTGCCGGAAGACAAGATCCGCACCGGCATCGCCATCCTGGGCAAGCTGCTCAAGGAATACACGGCCTGAAAACCGGGTTCTGACCATCCCTGACGGCTCCACGGCCGGGCGCATTGCCCGGCCGTTGTTTTATGCTGTCGGCTTTCCTTCCATTTCTTTCGCCGTGACAGTGAGCGCTCCGCAATCCCCTCCCGTCGACCTCAGCGACATCGTTTTCACCGACTGGGTCGAACGTTGGCTGCCCAAATCGTGGCGCCCCTACGCCCGGCTGTGCCGGCTCGATCGTCCCATCGGCACCTGGCTGACGCTGCTGCCCTGTATCGCCGCCCTGATCCAGGCGGCCGGCGGCCTGCCCGATCTGCAACGCCTGGTGGTGTTCTCGCTGGGCGCGCTGCTGATGCGCGGCATCGGCTGTACCGTCAACGACATGTGCGATCGCAATTTCGACAAGCACGTCGAACGCACCCGCTTCCGTCCGCTGACCAGTGGCCAGCTCAGCATGCGTAATGCGGTCTGGTTTTTGATCGGCCAATTATTGGTCTGCGGCTCGCTTTTGTTCTTCCTGAATGGCATGAGCCGCTGGCTCGCCGTGGCCGTTCTGCCGTTCGTTTTCATCTATCCACTGTGCAAGCGCGTCACCTACTGGCCGCAGGTCGTGCTGGGCATCTGCTTCAACTGGGGCATGCTGATGGCCTGGTCGGATACGCAGAATCATGTGCCCCTGGCCGCCCTCGCGATGTGGTTCGGCGCGGTGCTTTGGCAGGTGGGCTACGACAGCATCTACGCCTACGTCGATGTGCGCGATGACCGCAGTCTGGGCCTGCATTCCACGGCTATGCGCTTCGGCGACCAGGGCAAGTTATGGATCGGCGGCTTCTACCTGGCCACCGTGATCCTGTGGGTCTGGGGCGGCTATGCCATCGGCATGTCGTGGGCCTATTACGTCGGCATGGCGGCAATCTCCGCGCACCTCGCATGGCAGTTGAAGGTGTTCGACATCCAGCGTCCGGATCGCAATTTCATGCTGTTCCGCGCCAACCTCTGGCTGGGCGCAATCCTGGTCGCGGCAGCCCTGGCGGGTACCCTGATCGCCTGATCCGGTGCATTGCGGACGCCCCATGCTTGGGGGATGATGGTCGCTCCAACATGCTTCACAGAGACTCCCTATGTCCGCTTTGACCAAAACCCTGCTGGCCGCCGCCGCGGTCGGCGCCCTGCTCGGCAACGTGCCCGCCCACGCCCAGGCCACTCCGGATTGCGAGGCGCAACGCGGCTGCGCCGCCAAGTTCTGCCATCTCGAAAAAGAAATCGCCTACGCGCACGTTCACGACAACGCGCATCGCGTGGCCGGCCTGCAAAGAGCGCTGGCCGATGCCAAGGCCTACTGCACCGAAGACCGCCTGCAATCGGATCGCGAAGCCAAGGTCCGCGACAAGCAAGACAAGGTATCCAAGCGTGAAGACGAGCTCAAGGCCGCCCGCGCCAAGGGCAAACAGGAAAAGATCGACAAAGCCCAGCGCAAGCTGGACGAAGCCCGCGCCGAATACAACGACGCGCTGGCCGACCTGAACCGCTGACCCCCACCCTGCGCGCTCCCAGGGCCCCGGCCCTTGGGGCGCCGCGCCACGCTCGCCCCCTCTGGACTTCCCCCCGGCCTGCCCCTGCGGCTCCAGCCTTGCCGCGCGACCCGCCGCGGCCGCAACCCGGGTCATCACACCGGCCGGAGGAACGCTCCCCCACGCCCGCCCACTACCTATTGCGTCATCAAATGGAAATATCGCCATCTATGGTGCCATTCGGTAAGTTCCCAACCGATTAGCACTCATTTTGGAAAGATGTTTTCAGAGAATAAGGGTTTATCCCAGGGTAATTTAGGCCGAGAATGCATCTCATCGGGACACAGCAAGCGACCCCCGGCAATCAGGCCAGAGGATCGGATCCCAAGCTCAAGACATATGGAGGTCTGCTATGAAAACCCTTGCTACCGCTTTGATGCTGTCCATGTCCGTCCTGGCCGCCGCGGGCGCCCAAGCCGCTGAAGCCAACCAGGGCCCGACGCGCGCCCAGGTTCAGGCCGAACTGCAACAAGCCAAGGTTTCCGGTCAGTACACCTTCGGCGAAGAAGGCTACCCCGCCGCCATCGCCCAGAAGTCGAGCCTGAGCTCGCAACAAGTGCAGGAGCAACTGGCTCAGGCCAAGAACGCGGGTGAAGTCACCTTCGGCAATATGGACTACCCGCCGGTCGCCCACGCAGCCAACACCACGTCGCTGAGCCGCAGCGAAGTTCAAACCGAACTGGCTCAGGCCAAGGCGGAAGGCCTGGTCACCTTCGGCAACATGGACTACCCCCCCATGGGCAGCTGATTGCGCCGGCCTGGGTTCCAGGCCACGGCAATCGCCCCCCAAGCCCTCCGGCCTCACCCGGAGGGCTTTTATTTTTGACGTTTCGACATCGATTTAAGTCATAACGACGTTACTTAAAACCGTTACGACGCTTTGGCATCTACAAATCGACAGCGGCCGCGCATAGGATGGGGCCACCCCATTCCCCTCTTTGCAGGAGCCGCGCCATGTCCCCTTCCTCCAAGCCCGTTCTTCTCCTCGGTGCCGGAAAAATCGGTTTCGCCATTGCCCTGATGCTGGAGCGCAGCGGCGACTACTCGGTCCTGGTTGCCGACCAGGATCCGGCGCGCCTGCGCGCCGTCGCCGAACTGGGCTGCGACACCCGCCAGATTTCGGACGACGCCTCGCTGGCGCGCTGCATCGAGGGTCGCTACGCGGTCGTCAACGCCTTGCCGTTCCATCGCGCCATCGCGGTTGCGCAAATGTGCGCGCAGGCCGGCGTGCATTATTTCGATCTGACCGAGGACGTTGCCAGCACCCACGCCATCCAGGCGCTGGCCGCCAACGCCAGCGCGGTACTGATGCCGCAATGCGGCCTGGCGCCGGGGTTCATCGGCATCGTCGGCAATGCACTGGCGCGACGCTTCGATACCTTGCTCGATCTGCGCATGCGCGTCGGCGCGCTGCCGCGCTATCCGTCCAACAGCCTGCGCTACAACCTGACTTGGAGCACGGAGGGGCTGATCAACGAGTACTGCAATCCCTGCGAGGCCATCGTCGACGGCCAATTGACCAGCGTCCCCGCGCTGGAGGGCTACGAGACTTTCGCGCTGGATGGCGTCGAATACGAGGCCTTCAACACCTCGGGCGGCCTGGGCACGCTGCCCGCGACCCTGCTGGGCCGCGCGCGCAACGTCGATTACAAGTCGGTGCGCTATCCGGGCCACTGCAATCTGATGAAGCTGCTGCTGAACGACCTGCGCCTGCGCGACCGGCGCGACCTGCTCAAGGACATTTTCGAGACCGCCATTCCCACCACCGAGCAGGATGTCATCGTCATCCAGGCCCAGGCCTCGGGCCACCGCCACGGCCGGCTGGAAGAAGAGTCGTATCCCATCCGCGTGTTCGGCACGGAAGTCGATGGCCACCGGCTCAGCGCCATCCAGCTATCCACGGCCGCCGGCATCTGCGCCGCGCTGGATCTGGTGGCGCAGGGCGTGCTGCCGCAGCGGGGTTTCGTGGGCCAGGAACAGATTTCGCTGGAAGCCTTGCTGGGCAACCGCTTCGGCCGCGTCTACGCTGGCAAACCGCTGGCCTTGGCCAACGCCATGACCGAGGACCGCTAAGTCCAGCCTTCCAGGCGCAGCGTCGCCCGCACCAGGCGCTGTTCTTCCTGCTCGATCTCGGCCAGGTTCTGCCGCACGCTGTCGACATGGTCGGCCGCGGCGCGGCGGGCCTGCTCCGGCAGGCGACCGATCACGGCATTGAACAGACGCGCATGCTGTTTGTCGATCTGACGCTTTTCGGGTTCGCGATGGTACAGATTGTTGACACAGGCGAACACCGAACCGAGCATCAGGTCGTTGAGCGACTGCAGCGTATGCACCAGCACCGGGTTGTGCGAGGCCTCGCAGATGGCAAGGTGAAAAGCATGATCCAGATGCGCGTGCGTAGCGGTGTCGGCAGCCCGCGCATTCACCATTTCGTCGTAACGCCGGCGGATCATGATGAAGTCGGCCTCGGTGCCGCGCAAGGCCGCCAGCCGCGCCGAATCGGCCTCGAGCAACGAACGCACTTCCAGCAGATCATAGAGTGTGCGCGGCTGCGAATTGAACAGGTGCATCAACGGGCCGGCGTCCACCTTCGAGATACGCGCCACGAACGAGCCCTTGCCTTGCGAGGTGTGGATGATCTCGCGCGCACGCAACAGCTTCAGGCCTTCGCGCAGCGCGGTGCGCGACACGCCCAGCTTCTCGGTCAAGCGTCGTTCCGACGGCAACGCCTGACCGGCCTTCAGGACGCCGTCCAGGATCAGGCGCTCGATGCGCTCCGCCACTTCGTCCGCCACCTGGCGGGGTTTCGCTTCATTTTCCGCGTGCATGCGTTCTCCGGACCAGTGGTATGACCAAGTGCACGGCGCAAGCCACCCGACTCATACTCCCATCGTAAGTGGCTGATATCAAACCATAAAAAAACGATGTTTGCCGGCATCAGCGTGAACAAACTGGTATGACCAGCAGGTTTTGATATGGACTTTGGAACGGGCGCGAACGATGATGTCAGGACAGATTCGCCCGGCGCGCGCGCCGCCCCGACCTACTATCGTCAGAGACCCGCATGACTCAACGCATCCAGCACCACGGCCTGCAAGTGGCGGCCAATCTCAGTCAGTTCATCGAACAAGAGGCGCTGCCCGGCTCCGGCCTGGCCGCCGACGCGTTCTGGAAGGGGTTCGCGGCCCTGGTGCACGACCTGGCGCCCAAGAACCGCGCCCTGCTGGCCGAACGCGATCGCCTGCAGGCGGAACTCGATGCCTGGCATCGCGCGCATCCCGGCCCCATCGCCGATCCGGCCGCCTATCGCCAGTTCCTGGAGGGCATCGGCTACCTGCAGCCCCAGCCGGCCAGCGTGCGCGCCACCACCGACAATGTCGATACCGAAATCTCGCAACAGGCCGGCCCGCAGTTGGTGGTGCCGGTGTCCAACTCCCGCTATGCTCTGAATGCCGCCAATGCGCGCTGGGGCAGCCTGTACGACGCGCTGTACGGCACCGACGCGATTCCCGCCACGCCCGGCGACAGCGGTACCGGCTACAACCCCGAGCGCGGCCGCGCCGTCATCGCCCGGGCCCGCGCCTTCCTCGATGGCGCCGCGCCGCTGGCGCAGGGGTCGCATGCCGACGCCCGCGGCTACGCGGTCGAAAACGGCCAGCTCAAGGTGACGCTGGCAAGCGGCATCACCACGCTCAAGACGCCGGCCCAGTTCGCCGGCTACCAGGGTGACGCGGCAGCGCCTGGCGCCATCCTGCTCAAGAACAATGGCCTGCACTTCGAGATCCAGATCGATCGCGCTCACAGCATCGGCGCAACCGACGCCGCCGGGGTCAAGGACGTGCTGGTCGAGGCCGCGCTGACGACCATCATGGATTGCGAGGACTCGGTCGCCGCGGTCGACGCCGAAGACAAGGTGCACATCTACCGCAACTGGCTCGGCCTGATGAAGGGCGACCTCACCGAAGCGGTGACCAAGGGCGGCAAAACCTTCACCCGCAAGCTCAATCCGGACCGCCAATACACGCGTCCGGACGGCTCGGCGCTGACCCTGCACGGCCGCTCGCTGATGTTCGTGCGCAACGTCGGCCACCTCATGACCAACCCGGCCGTGCTCGACCGCGACGGCCAGGAAATCCCGGAAGGCATCCTCGACGCCGTGGTCACCAGCCTGGCGGCCCTGCATGATCGCGAGCGCAAGCTCAACTCGCGCACCGGCTCGGTCTACATCGTCAAGCCCAAGATGCACGGCCCCGCCGAAGCCGCGTTCGCCAGCGAGCTGTTCGACCGTGTCGAAGACCTGCTGGGCCTGCCGCGCAACACCCTGAAAATGGGCATCATGGACGAGGAGCGCCGCACCAGCATCAACCTCAAGGCCTGCATCGCGGCCGCGGCGTCACGCGTGGCGTTCATCAACACGGGCTTCCTCGATCGCACCGGCGACGAAATGCACTCCAGCATGGAAGCCGGCCCCATGCTGCGCAAGGGCGACATGAAGTCCACCGCCTGGATCACCGCCTACGAGCGCAACAACGTGCTGGTCGGCCTTGACGCCGGGCTGCGCGGCCGCGCCCAGATCGGCAAGGGCATGTGGGCCATGCCCGACCTGATGGCCGCCATGCTCGAACAGAAGATCGCGCATCCCAAGGCGGGCGCCAACACCGCCTGGGTGCCCTCGCCCACCGCCGCCACGCTGCACGCGCTGCACTATCACCAGGTGGATGTGCAGGCGGTGCAGCAGGAACTCGAGCACACCCGGCTCGACAGCGTGCGCGACGAATTGCTGGCCGGCCTGCTGACGGTGCCAGTGGGCGACCGTTCCAAATGGTCCGCCGCCGACATCCAGCAGGAACTGGACAACAACGTGCAGGGCATCCTGGGCTACGTGGTCCGCTGGATCGATCAGGGCGTGGGCTGCTCCAAGGTGCCGGACATCCACAATGTCGGCCTGATGGAAGACCGCGCCACGCTGCGCATTTCCAGTCAGCACATCGCCAACTGGCTGCGCCATGGCGTGACCAACCGCGAACAGGTCATGGAAACCTTCCGGCGCATGGCCAAGGTGGTCGACGGCCAGAATGCCGGCGATCCGCACTACCTGCCGATGGCCGGCAACTTCGATCGTTCGCTGGCGTTCAAGGCGGCCTGCGCCCTGGTGTTCGAGGGCCTGACCCAGCCCAATGGCTACACCGAACCGCTGTTGCACAAGTTCCGTCTGGAATTCAAGGCCGCCCGGGGCTAATTGCAGGACGGCTTGCTTGGCCGCTTGCAACCGCGGCGCGCTTCGTATCCCGGACAGCTCACGCTGTCCGGGTTTTTTGCTTTACGGCTTGGGTACGGCGAATTTTTCGCACGCCTGTGCTAAATTGACCGCATGACTGCCAAGACCGAAAAAAGCGAGCTGACGTTCGCGGCCATCGTGGACGCGGCCCTGGACATGGCAGCCGCCCAGGGTCTCGAGAGCCTGTCGCTCGGCCAGGTGGCCAAGCGCCTGGATATCAGCAAGAGCGGCGTGTTTTCGCGGGTGGGCTCGCGTGAGGCCTTGCAGCAGGCGGTACTGGACGAGTACGAACGCCGCTTCGTGGCCGCCGTCTTCACCCCCGCCATGTCGCAGCCGCGTGGCCTGCCCCGACTGAACGCGCTGATGAGTCTCTGGATCGAGCGGGCCTGCAATGTCGAACTGCTGACCGGTTGCATCTACATCGCCGGCGCGTTCGAGTTCGACGACGTCGAATCGCCTTTGCGCGAAATCCTGGAAAACAACCTGCGGTGCTGGCGCGGGGTCATGGTGCGCACGGTGCGCCAAGCGCTCGATGAAGGCCACCTGCGCCCGGACACCGACCCCGAGCAACTGGTGTTCGAGGTCTACAGCCTCATGATCGGGCTGATGCACGACGCCCGCTTCCTGCGGGAGCCCAAGGCGCGCGAACGGGTACGCGCCGCCTACGAGCGCCTGATTTCCACGTATCGCAGTTTCAAGTACATCGAGTAATCGTCACCCGGAAGCCGGCGTGGGCCGGTGTAGTTTTCATCCAATTTCGCACGATCGTGCGATTTTATGCGACATGGAGCGGATCATGGTTTTCTATCTCGGCGCGGCGGCAGTGGTGGTGGCGGGGTTGACCCGCATGTGGCTGTCGTGGCGCGCGCTGCTGCGCCAGTTGCCCGACCTGTCGCGCCACCTGGTACTGTTCTGAGCGGTCCGCGCCGACCGGGCGGAGCCGGCCGGGAACCGGGCAAGACGCTCGCGCGGAGCGTGTCTCCCGGTCTATATTTCGTATTCACTCCCCGCCCGTGCCTACATGTCGCGTTCCGCTCATCTCCTGATCGTCGATCCGCAGAATGATTTCTGTGACCTGCCCGCCAGCCACCTGCCTGTCGATCCCTTGACCGGCCGGGCCATGGCCCCCGCGCTGCCGGTCCCTGGCGCGCACGCTGATATGCAGCGGCTGGCACGCTTCATCGACGCCACCGCACCCGCGCTGTCCGCCATTACCGTCACCCTGGACTCGCACCATCGGCTGGACATCGCCCACCCCACGTTCTGGCGCACGGGTGACGGCCGCGCGGTCGCCCCCTTCACCCCCATCACCGCGGGTCAGGTGCGCTCGGGCGCCTTCCTGCCGCGCCATGTCGATGACCTGCCACGCACGTTGACCTACCTGGACGAACTGGAGGCGCGTGGCCGCTACACCCTGATGGTATGGCCGGTGCATTGCGAGATCGGCAGTTGGGGCCACAACGTTCACGCCGATGTGCGCGCGGCTTATGCCCGCTGGGAAGACGAGCACCAGTTCATCGTGCGCAAGGTGCCCAAGGGCGCCAACCCATGGACGGAGCACTACAGCGCGCTGATGGCCGAAGTGCCCGACCCCGACGATCCGCGCAGCCAGCTCAACCGCCGGCTGCTCGATGCGCTCGACCGCGCCGATCTCATCATCGTGGCCGGCGAGGCCGGCAGCCACTGCGTCAAGGCCACCGTCGAACACATTGCCGAATACCTGCCGGGAGGCAATTTGTCGCGCGTGGTCCTGCTGACGGATTGCATCAGCCCGGTCACGGGCTTTGGCGAGGCCCAGGCCGGCTTCCTGCAACGCATGCGCGACCTGGGCATGCAAGCGCGCAGCAGCACGGACATGGCGCGTGCGCTGGCGGCCTGATGCCGCCCGGCGTCCGCGACCGGCGGCAGCCAACACGATAACGTCGTGCGCACCCGCAAACACAACGGCCGCAAGCTTGCGCGTTGCGGCCGTGGCGGCGGGAAAATGGAAAGGATCAGGCGGCGGGCTTGTCCTGGCACTGGACGTAGAGGGCGCTGATCGCCTCGCACAAGGCCGGCGGCGCCTGAAACAGGCGCGACACCAGCATGCAACCCTGCACCGTGGCGAACACCGCCCGGCCGGCCGCTTCGGCGGAGCCCGAGAACTTGAGCGTGCCTTCCGCGGCGCCTTGCGCCAGCACGCGAGCCAGCCAGGCTTCGTGCGCGCGGAAAAAGCCCTGCAACGCGCCGCGCACGCGGTCGGGCAGGCTCATCATTTCAGCGGCCAGCATGCCGCCCAGGCACAGTTCGCCTTGGCCGCAGGCTTTGGACTCCATCATCGACAGATAGGCGTCGAGCTGGGCATGCGCAGGCTGCGCGGTATCGATGCTGCGCACCGAAGCCAGGGCCCGGGCGCTGTAGGCCTCGACGGCCTCGTACAGCAGGTCGTCCTTGCCGGGGAAGTAATAGTGGATGCTGGACGTCTTCACGCCCACATGCTCGGCCAGGTCACGATAGCTGAAGCCGTTGCAGCCGCGAGTACGGATCAGCTTCTCGGCATGAGCCAGCAGCTGGTCGCGGGTGGTGTTGGGGGTCGGAGTGTCCATGGCTGAATATTACCTACTAATAGGTCGGTACGTCATCGGCGGTAATCCCTATGCGGCGCTCCGATGCAACCGTGCGAACCCCGGCCGGGAATGTTCCCGCCCCCCGGGGTTCGCAGTGGCCGGCATCGGACTCAGCCTTGCACGGGCGGGTAGTCCAATTCACCGCTGTCGGTCAGGCCTTGGGCGCGGGCGGCGGCCAGTTCCTGCGTGACCTGGGCGCGGCTCTTGTCGCCAGCGCTGGCGTAGGCGGTGGCGGCAGAACCATCTTCGGTGCTTACCAGTTCACCGCTGGCACGGGCGGCGGCCAGTTCTTGTTGCACCTGAGCGCGGGTCACTGAACTTTGGGTATCGGCGGCGGGCGGGTAATCCAGTTCGCCGGCATGCGCGGCACCTAGGAACGAGGCGGTCAGAATCAGGGCGGATACGAGGGTCTTCATGGTTGATCTCCGGTAAGGATCGGAACTGCGATTCAGAAATTACTATCTATCTGTAGATAGATTCGCGGACAGAAAAATCAGCCTTGGACGGGCGGATAGTCCAGTTCGCCGCTTTCGGTCAGGCCTTGGGCACGGGCGGCGGCCAGTTCCTGCGTGACCTGGGCGCGGCTCTTGTCGCCGGCGCTGGCGAAGGCGGTGGCGGCGTAGCCTTCTTCGGTCGTGGCCAGTTCACCGTTGGCGCGGGCGGCGGCCAGTTCTTGCTGCACTTGGGCGCGCGTCACCGTGCTGTGGGTGTCCAAGGCGGGCGGATAGTCCAGTTCGCCGGCGTGGGCGGCGCCGATGAAGGAAGCGGACAGGATCAGGGCGGATACGAGGGTTTTCATGAGGGATCTCCGAATAACGATGATGCGTTGGTTTGTTTAAACTATCTACTTATAGGTAGATATCAAGGCAAATAAAAAACGGGTGCTACTGTATTTCTGGTTCGGGGCGACGCCGCGGTGTTGTCTGGGTGCTGCGTCGATGGATGAATATTACCTACTAGTAGATAGATAGCGCAAGTGGGTTTTGTGAAACTGAATATTTCAGCGCACATGGAAGCGTGGGGTGTTCGCAGGAAAGATGAATCGTCCGCCGGGCCGCCGCGTCTGATGCACGGTGGCGATCAGGACGGGCAACCGTTCAAGATAATGCAGGATCCACGTGCTGTAGACCAGGTCGATACGCTGCGGCGGCAGGTGCAGGCCGAGGATGCTGGCAGCCCCCTGCTCGTCGGCCCAGCGGCGTGTCGTCGATGTGCGGAGTCCAGGCGCTGTTGAAAAGCTGTGGAAAAGCCCCTGATAGCGGTGCACAAGCTGTGCAGATGTTGTGCACAGCTTGTGGATAGCGCGGCGCCCGCGTTGGCTCGGCGCCAGCCTGCATGCGGCTTCCCAGCCGGCCACGACGTCGGCCGGGGAAACCCGGCGGGTGGATGGGCCCGCGGACCGCGATACGGCCCAAACCCGGCCAGCCGGAGGCTTGTGCACAAGCTGTGGAAAAGGCCCGAAAATCTGTGGAAAAGCTGTGGAAATACGGTGCACAGCCTGTGGACAGCCTCCCCGATGCAGAGGGCGAGTGCGGATTCTCACCAGACAGGGACAAGCGCCACGTCCAAACAGCACAAAGCCCGGCAAGCGCATGGCTTGCCGGGCTTTGTTCTTGAATGGCCGCGCGGGCGCGGGATCAGAACGGAATGTCGTCGTCCATGTCCGCCAGGTTGGCGCCGCCACCGGCGGGCGCAGCCTGCGGTGCCGGACGCTGCTGCGGCGCCGGGCGCTGGGCCGGGGCGCGCTGCTGCGGCTGGCGCGCGGGCGCGTCGTCGTAGCCGCCGCCGCCACCGTAGCTGCCGCCACCGCCACCGCCGTCTTCGCGGCCGCCCAGCATCTGCATCTGGTCGGCGACGATTTCGGTGCTGTAGCGATCAGCGCCGGTGTCCTTGTCCTGCCACTTGCGGGTCTTCAGGCGGCCTTCGATGTAGACCGAGCGGCCCTTCTTCAGGTATTCGCCAGCGATCTCGGCCAGGCGGTTGTACATGACCACGCGATGCCATTCGGTTTCTTCGCGGCGTTCGCCCGAGGCCTTGTCCTTCCAGGTGGAGGTGGTGGCGATGGACATGTTGCAGATTGCGGCCCCGTCGGGGCTGTAGCGGACTTCCGGGTCGCGACCCAGGTTGCCCACGAGAATGACTTTGTTAACCGATGCCATGCCGTTGTCCCTCTGTTGTCAGCCTGTGCCACGCGTTGCCGCGGGCGCGCCGGCAACAACATAAATAGCAATGTTGAAGACCGGCTTCATGAAACTCGCCGGTCACCGCAGCGGTGACCGGCGACGCCGGTGAAGCCCTAATTTGCCTTCTATTATCGACGAAAAGCGTCCGCCGCGCCAAACGGGAATGGTGACAAAGCCGTCCACCAAGGGAAACGATTTCACCGCTGTTGGACACCGTTGGCGGCGCGATCCGCGACTTTCCGCTTCGCGCGGCAACGCGGCCTATGCCAGCGGTTTGAGCGCCCAGGTCACGGCCAGCCAGACGGCGGCCAGCACGGCCGCGCCGATGAACACCGCGCCGGCGCCGGAGTGCGAGGCCACCCAGCCGCCGAGCGCACCGCCCGTGAACAGGCCGGCGGCCTGCGCTGTGTTGTAGAACCCCAGCGCCAGACCTTTGTAGGCCTGCGGCGCCACGCGCGACACCAGCGAGGGCTGCAACGCCTCCAGCACGTTGAACGCCACGAAGAAGCCGGTCAAGGCCGCCGCCAGCGTGAAAAAGCCGTGGCTGGCCGCCGGCAGCAGCGCGCACACCAGCACCAGCCCGGCCACGGCGGCACGCAGCGCGCCCCGGTGCGCGCGGCGCTTTTCGGCCACGAACACCACCGGCACCATCAGCACGAACGACACCAGGATGACGGGCAGGTAGACCTTCCAGAGTTCGCGCGCATCCAGCCCGCCGACCTTGGCCAGCAGGGCCGGCACCACCACGAACAGCGACACCTGGATCAGGTGCAGCACGAACACGCCGAAATTCAGCCGCAGCAGGTCGGTGTGGGTCAGCACCTGGCGCGGACTGGCGGCCTGCATGCTGCGCGCCTGCGAACGCGGCACCACTGGCACCACCCAACGCGCCACGGCCAGGCAGACCACGCCCAGACAGGCGATGGTCCAGAACAGCCCGGACAGCCCCCACCAGCCCACCAGCACCGGCGACAACACCAGCGAGGCGGCGAACGACAGACCGATCGAGCCGCCCACCATGGCCATGGCGCGGGTGCGCACCGCGTCGCGGGTGGCGTCCGCCAGCCAGGCGGTCACGGCGGCCGAAATCGCCCCGGCGCCCTGGATAGCGCGGCCGATGGTGATCCAGAACACGTCATCGGCCCGCGCACAGACCACGCTGCCCGCCACGAACAGCAACAGACCGAAAAGCACCACGGGCCGGCGCCCCCAGCGATCCGAGGCCAGCCCGAAGGGAATCTGCATGAACGCCTGGGTCAGGCCGTACATGCCCAGCGCCAGCCCCACGCGGGCGGGGTCGTCGCCGCCGGGCAGGCCACGCGCGGCCACGGCGAACACCGGCAGCAACAGGAACAACCCCAGCATCCGCGCGGCGAACAAACCGGCCAGCGCCACGCTGGCGCGGCGCTCGGAAGGGGTCAATTTCAGTTTCGTGTCTGCCGGCATGCGAATTTTCAACGATGACGAAGGCCGTTCGCGCGCGGATGTCTTGCGCTTGCGGTCTGATCTATGGCCTGAGGACTCGGCGCGCTATAGTACCAAGTTGGCCTTTGCAACCGCTTAAAAGAGCCCGATAGACGTGACCATACGCATTCGGGGTGCCCGCACCCACAATCTCAAGAACGTCTCGCTGGATCTGCCGCGCCACAAACTGGTGGTGGTCACGGGCCTGTCCGGCTCGGGCAAGTCCTCGCTGGCGTTCGACACGCTGTATGCGGAAGGGCAGCGGCGCTATGTCGAAAGCCTGTCCGCCTATGCCCGCCAGTTCCTGCAGCTGATGGACAAGCCCGACGTCGACCTGATCGAGGGCCTTTCGCCGGCCATCTCGATCGAACAGAAGGCGGCGGGCCATAATCCGCGCTCCACCGTCGGCACCATCACCGAAATCCACGATTACCTGCGCCTTCTGTATGCGCGGGTCGGCACCCCCTATTGCCCGGACCACGGCCTGCCGCTGCAGGCGCAGAGCGTCAGCCAGATGGTGGACGCGGTACTTTCCTGGCCGGCCGAGAGCCGGCTGGCGGTGCTGGCCCCCATCGCCCGCGGCAAGAAGGGCAGCTTCGAGGACGAATGCGCCAGCCTGCAGGCGCAGGGCTACGTGCGCCTGCGCGTGGACGGCCAGATGGTGGAAATCGACGGCATGGCGCCGCTGAAGAAAACCGAGAAGCACGACATCGACGTGGTCATCGACCGCCTGCGCATCAAGCCCGAAAGCAAGCAGCGCCTGGCCGAGAGCTTCGAGACCGCGCTGCAACTGGCCGATGGCCGCGCGCTGGCGCTGGACATGGATGGCGGCCGCGAACAGGTCTTCTCCAGCCGCTACGCCTGCCCGGTGTGCAGTCACAGCCTGCCGGAACTGGAACCGCGCCTGTTCAGCTTCAACAACCCGATGGGCGCCTGCCCCAGCTGCGACGGCATCGGCCAGGTGGGCTTCTTCGATCCCAAGCGCGTGGTCGCCTTCCCCGAGCTGAGTTTGGCGGCCGGCGCCATCCGCGGCTGGGACCGCCGCAACGCCTTCACCCATTCGCTCTTGACCAGCCTGGCCGCGCATTACGAATTCGACATCGAGGCGCCCTTCGAGGATCTGCCCGAAGCGCTGCGCGACAAGGTGCTGTACGGCTCGGGTGAAGAGGAAATCTCGTTCCTGTACCTGAACGAAAAGGGCCGCAGCACCGTCAAGCGCCATACCTTCGAAGGGGTGATCCCGAATCTGGAGCGCCGCTGGCGCGAAACCGATTCGGCCACCGTGCGCGAGGAACTGGGCAAGTACCGCAACATCAAGACCTGCCCGGACTGCGGCGGCTCGCGCCTGCGCCCGGAAGCGCGCAACGTGCTGATCGGCCAGGACCCGCGCGGCGGCGAGCGCCACGGCCAGGCCATCTACGAAGTCGAGGCGATGCCGCTGTCGACCTGCCTGGCGTGGTTCCGCGACCTGACCCTGACCGGCGCCAAGCAGGAGATCGCGCAGCGCATCGTGCGCGAGATCGAGGCGCGCCTGAGCTTCCTGAACAACGTCGGCCTGAACTACCTGTCGCTGGATCGCAGCGCCGACACCATCTCCGGCGGCGAGGCCCAGCGCATCCGCCTGGCCAGCCAGATCGGCTCCGGCCTGACCGGCGTGATGTACGTGCTGGACGAGCCCTCCATCGGACTGCACCAGCGCGACAACGACCGCCTCATCGGCACGCTGCAGCACCTGCGCGACCTGGGCAACAGCGTCATCGTGGTCGAGCACGACGAAGACATGATCCGCATGGCTGACTGGGTCGTGGACATGGGGCCGGGCGCGGGCGAGCACGGCGGCGAAGTGGTGGCCCAGGGCGATCCCGAAACCGTGCAGCGCGACCCGAATTCGCTCACCGGCCAGTACCTGAGCGGCCAGCGCGCCATCGCCATCCCCAAGCGGCGCCCGGTCACCGACGACCTGCCCTGGCTGACGCTCACGGGCGCCAGCGGCAACAACCTCAAGAACGTCGACCTGCGCCTGCCCGCCGGCCGGCTGATCTGCGTCACCGGCGTGTCGGGCTCGGGCAAGTCGACCCTGATCAACGACACGCTGGCGGTGGCGGTATCGCGCCAGTTGCACCATGCGCAAAGCGAGCCCGCGCCCTACGTCGCGATGCAGGGCCTGGAAAATTTCGACAAGATCATCAGCGTCGACCAGAGCCCGATCGGCCGCACGCCGCGCAGCAATCCGGCCACCTACACCGGCCTGTTCACGCCGATCCGCGAGCTGTTCGCCGGCGTGCCCGAGGCCCGCACCCGCGGCTATGACCCCGGCCGCTTCAGCTTCAACGTCAAGGGCGGGCGCTGCGAGGCCTGCCAGGGCGACGGCGTGGTCAAGGTCGAGATGCACTTCCTGCCGGACATGTACGTGCCCTGCGACGTCTGCCACGGCAAGCGCTACAACCGCGAGACGCTGGAGATCCGCTACCGCGGCCGCAACATCAGCGAAGTGCTGGACCTGACGGTCGAGCAGGCGCTGGAGTATTTTGAATCGGTGCCGGCGATCGCGCGCAAGCTGCACACGCTGATCGACGTCGGCCTGTCGTACATCCGGCTGGGTCAGAGCGCCACTACCCTGTCGGGCGGCGAAGCGCAGCGCGTGAAGCTGTCGCAGGAACTGTCGCGGCGCAGCACCGGCCGCACCCTGTACATCCTGGACGAACCGACCACCGGCCTGCATTTCCGCGACATCGAACTGCTGCTGCAGGTGCTCAACCAGTTGGTGGACAGCGGCAATACCGTGCTCATCATCGAGCACAACCTGGACGTCATCAAGACCGCGGACTGGCTCGTCGACATGGGCCCGGAAGGCGGCGACGGCGGCGGCCGGGTGGTGGCGCAAGGCACGCCGGAAGACGTGGCGGCCACACCCGAAAGCCATACCGGACACTATCTCGGCAAACTGCTGCGGCGCGCGCCAGGCGGCTGAACCGCGCGGCGCGACAGGGCCAGTCACTCAGGGGAATCGACATGTACACCTTGATCATCGGCAACAAGAACTACTCCTCGTGGTCGCTGCGCCCCTGGCTTGCGCTGCGCGCCACCGGCGTCGCCTTCACCGAACAGAAGCTCGGCCTGTTCACCGAGGCCTTCGCCCGCCACCTGGCAACAATCACGCCCGCCGGGCTGGTGCCGGTGCTGCTTGACGGCGACCTGGCGGTGTGGGATTCGCTGGCGATCTGCGAATACGTGGCCGAACAGCGGCCCGAGGCGCGCCTGTGGCCGCAGGACGTCCGCGCCCGGGCCCGCGCCCGCTCGCTGGCCGCGCAAATGCACAGCGGCTTTGGCGCGCTGCGCCAGGCGCTGCCGATGAACATCGAAGCGCACCTGCCCGGTATCGACATCTCCGAGGCCGCGCGCCAGGACATTTCCCGCATGCACGCCATCTGGCAGGACACACGCGCCGAATTCGGCCAGGGCGGCCCGTTCCTGTTCGGCGCGTTCTCGATCGCCGACGCCTTCTTCGCGCCCGTCGTGTCGCGCTTCGTCACCTACGGCATCGCCGCGGCCGGTCCGGTGCGCGACTACATGGACGCGGTGCTGGCGCTGCCGGCGATGCAGGAATGGATGCGCGATGCGCGCGCCGAAGCCACCTTCGTCGAGGCCGACGAACCTTACCGCAAGCACCGCTGACCCGCGGGCGCGGCCGGCCTTCAGGCCATGTCGAACAAGCGCTTGTGTTCGCGGATGGCGTAGCGGTCGGTCATGCCGGCGATGTAGTCGGCGATGGCGCGGGCCTGGTCGTTGAAGACCGCGCGGCGGTAGTCCGGCGGCAACAGCCGCGGATCGTCCAGGAACGCCGCGAACAGCTCGCGCACGATGCGCCGCGCCTTGGTGGTCATGCGCAACACGCGATAGTGGCGATAGAGGTTGTCGAACAGGAACTTCTTCAGTTCGTCGGCCTCGCGCCGGATGTCATCCGAAAACCCCGCCAGCGGCGGCGCGCGACGCACATCGTCGGCGCTGGTCGGCGCCGCGTCGCGGATGCGCGCCAGCGACGTGCGCGTCAGGTCGCCGATCAGCGTATTGATCATGCGACGGATCGTCTCGGCCACCGCCCGACGCGAGGCCAGGCCGGGATAGCGCGCCAGCACCTCGGCGTGATGGCGCTGGAAGATGGACACGCCCTGCAACTGCTCCAGCGTGATCAACCCCGAGCGCAGGCCGTCGTCGATATCGTGATTGTTGTAGGCCACTTCATCGGCCAGGTTGGCGATCTGCGCCTCCAGCGACGGCTGGGTGCGCGCCAGGAAGCGTTCACCCACGGCGCCCAACTGCCGCGCATGGGCCGCCGAGCAATGCTTGAGAATGCCCTCGCGGGTCTCGAAGCACAGGTTCAGGCCGTTGAAGTCGGCGTAGCGTTCTTCGAGCTCGTCGACTACCCGCAGGCTCTGCAGGTTGTGCTCGAAGCCGCCGGCCTCGGGCGCCAGTTCGCGCATGCAGGCGTTGAGTTCGTCCTGGCCGGCATGACCGAACGGCGTGTGGCCCAGGTCGTGCGCCAGCGAAATGGCTTCGGTCAGGTCTTCGGACAGCCCCAGGCTGCGCGCCAAGGTGCGCGCGATCTGCGCCACTTCCAGGCTGTGGGTCAGCCGGGTGCGGAACAGGTCGCCCTCGTGGTTCACGAACACCTGGGTCTTGTACTCCAGCCGCCGGAACGCCCCGGAATGCACGATGCGGTCGCGGTCGCGCTGGAACTCGGTGCGGTTTTCCGGGGCGGGTTCGGCATAGGCCCGGCCGCGCGTTCGGGACGGGTCGGATGCGTAGGAAGCCAGTTCTTTCATCTGCGACACCGTCTCTCCTGCGGTTGTTATTGAGTGGTTCGAGCCAGGACGGCGCGCACGGCATCGGCCGGCGCCGCCCGCATCATCGCTGCGCCGATGCGGGTCATGAGCACGTAGCGGATCTCGCCGCCCTCGGTCTTCTTGTCGACCTGCATCAGATCGAGCCAGCGGTCGGCGCCGAGGTCGGGCGCGACCACGGGACAGCCAATGGCTTCGACCAGGGCGCGCACCCGGGCAACGTCGGCGCGCGGAAAACCGGCCACATCGGCGGACAGTTCCGCCGCCTGCACCATGCCGCAACCGACGGCCTCGCCGTGCAGCCAAACGCCATAACCCAGGCCCGCCTCGATGGCGTGGCCGAACGTATGACCCAGGTTCAGGATCGCGCGCAGGCCGGATTCGCGTTCGTCCTTGCCCACCACCTGCGCCTTCAGCTCGCAGGAGCGGCGGATGGCATAGGCGATGGCCTGCGGCTCCAGGCTGCGCAGTTTTTGCGCATTCTGTTCGCACCAGGCCCAGAACTCCGGATCCAGGATCAGGCCGTACTTGATGACTTCCGCCAGGCCAGCCGACACTTCACGCGCCGGCAGCGTGGCCAGGACCGCGGTGTCGATCTCGACCGCCAGCGGCTGATAGAACGCGCCGATCATGTTCTTGCCGAGCGGGTGGTTGACAGCGGTCTTGCCGCCCACCGACGAATCGACCTGTGCCAGCAGCGTGGTGGGCACCTGCACGAAACGCACGCCGCGCATGTACACGGCGGCGGCGAAGCCGGTCATGTCGCCGATCACCCCGCCGCCCAGCGCCACCAGCACGCAGCGGCGATCCAAGCGATTGCCCAGCAGGGCATCGAAGATCAGGTTCAGCGACTGCCAGTCCTTGTACGATTCGCCGTCAGGCAGTTCGATGCGCAGCACCCGCTTGCCGGTGCGCGCCAGGGCGGCCTCGGCGCGTGCGCCGTACAGCGCCGCCACGGTCGGGTTGGTCACCACGGCGATGGCGGTGGCGTCGGCGGGGATGCTCTGGTCCAGGGCATCCAGGCGCCCCGGCGCAATGCGGATCGGGTATTGCCCACCCGGGGTATCGACCTCAACAACGTTCATATCTGCTTCTCGAAGGCTTGTAATTGCGGCAGCAGCGCCTTGACCAGGGTGTGGATCGGCATGGAGCCGGTTTCCACCACCAGGTCGGCGACTTCCTTGTAGAGGGGTTCGCGCAGGGTCATCAGATCCCGCAGCGTGCCGCGCGGATCGGCGGTGGCCAGCAGCGGCCGGTTACGGTCGCGGCAGGTGCGGCGGAACAATTCGTCCACGCTGGCCCTCAAATAGACCACGATGCCCCGCTCGCGCAGGCGCGCCCGGTTCTCGGCGGCCAGGATGGCGCCGCCGCCGGTGGCGAGAATTATGTTGCGCCGTTGGGTACACTCTTCCAGGGCGGCGGATTCCCGGCGACGAAAACCGGCCTCGCCCTCGATTTCGAAAATTACCGGCACCCGTACGCCGCAACGCGCCTCCAGCTCATGGTCCAGATCGACAAACTCGCGCCCCAGGGCGCGCGCCAGGCCACGGCCGATGGTCGTCTTGCCCGCCCCCATCATTCCCACCAGGAAGACGGGCAGATCGTGCGGCAGCGACACGGCCTTGCCTGCGCAATCCGAGGCGCAAGGCGGGGTTTCGGGCGCCTCGCCGGTGGGCGCCGGGTCCGGGTCAGCCTCCGGACATGAGTGAGCGGAAAAGTTCATGACGGCATTATCACATCTGCCGCCAAGTTGCCCGCGCGCCACACTGAACTATCTTGTTACAGAAACCGATCCGCCACACTGAGGCGGGACCGGAGATACCCGTAAAATCGCCGCGATGAGCAAGCCGCAGAATTCCTCCAAAAAAGACAAGCCCGCCAATAACGGTTCCCCGATATTGCGTTTTTTCGTCAAGACCGGCATTTTCTTTGCCGGCCTGTTCCTGTGCGGCGTGTTGCTGGCGGGCATGGCGCTGGCGCTGGCCTGGCCCAACCTGCCGGACCTGAACGCCATGACGGACTACCGCCCGCGGGTGCCGCTGCGCGTGTATACGGCGGACAAGGTGCTCATCGGCGAATTCGGCGAAGAACGCCGCAACGTGCTGCGCTTCAATGAAATTCCAGACGTGATGAAGTCCGCGGTGCTGGCGGCCGAAGACGACCGCTTTTACCAGCACGGCGGGATCGACTGGACCGGCGTGGTGCGCGCCGGCCTGACCAACCTGATCAACATGTCCAAGACACAGGGCGCCAGCACCATCACCATGCAGGTGGCGCGCAACTTCTACCTGTCGTCCGAAAAGACCTACTCGCGCAAGTTCTACGAACTGCTGCTGACGTTCAAGATCGAATCCGAGCTCACCAAGGACCAGATCCTCGAGCTCTACATGAACCAGATCTACCTGGGCCACCGGGCCTACGGCTTTGCCGCCGCCTCGCGCACCTATTTCGGCAAGCCGCTGTCCGAAGTCACGCCGGCCGAAGCCGCGATGCTGGCCGGCATCCCCAAGGCGCCGTCGCGCTTCAACCCGATCTCCAACCGCCCCCGCGCCGAACTGCGCCAGCGCTACGTGCTGGGCCGCATGCTGTCGCTGGGCTACCTGACCGAGCCCGAATACAAGACGGCGATGGCGCAGCAGATCGTCATGAAGTCGGCCGAAGGCACGCCGGCGGGCGGCTACAGCATCCACGGTGAATACGTGGCCGAACTGGCGCGCCAACTGCTGTTCAACGTGTACCAGGACAACGTCTATTCGCGCGGCATCAACATCTACACCACGGTTCAGTCCAAGGACCAGGAAGCGGCCTACCGCGCGGTGCGCGAAGGCGTGCTCGAATACACCCGCCGCGCGCCCTACCCCGGTCCCGAGGAACAGCTCGACCTGCCCCCGGGCACCGAGAACAACCCGCAGGCCCTGGACGAATTCCTGGACGGCGTGTTCGACAAGTTCAGCGACAGCGGCGACCTGCTGACCGCGCTGGTGCTGTCGGCCAGCCCCACCGAAGTCAAGCTGGCGCGCAGCTCGCGCGAGATCATCACCGTCACCGACAAGAAGGTGCTGGGCGTGGTGGCGCGCGCGCTCAACGACAAGGCCAAGCCCGAGCAGCGCATCAAGCGCGGCTCGGTGGTCTACATCCGCAAGCTGGGCGACAACTGGGAGATCATCAATCTGCCGTCGGTGCAGGCCGCGTTCGTGGCGCTGTCGCCGCAGGATGGCGCGATCCGCGCCATGGTCGGCGGCTTCGACTTCTACCGCGGCAATTTCAACCGCGTGACGCAAGCCTGGCGCCAGCCAGGTTCCAACATCAAGCCGTTCATCTACGCCGCCTCGCTCGAGCGCGGCCTGACGCCGGCCACGCAGATCTCCGACCTGCCGTTCGAACTGACCGCGGCGCAAACCGGCTCCAAGGCCTGGAACCCGAAGAACTACGGCAACCAGTACGAGCCGATGCTGACGCTGCGCCAGGGTCTGTACAAGTCCAAGAACATGGTCTCGATCCGCATCCTGCAGGCCATCGGCCCGCAGTACGCGCAGGACTACCTGACCCGCTTCGGCTTCGACAAGGCGCGCCAGCCCGCGGTGCTGCCGCTGGCGCTGGGCGCCGGCTCGGTGACCCCGCTGCAACTGGCCGGCGCCTTCTCGGTGTTCGCCAATGGCGGCTACCGCGTCACGCCCTACCTGATCGACCGTGTCACCGACAGCAGCGGCAAGATCGTGATGCAGGCCAAGCCCACCGTGGCCGGCGACGCCGCCGCCCGCGCCATCGACCCGCGCACCGCCTGGATCATGGACGACGTGCTGCGCGGCGTGGCCACCTACGGCACCGCCGCCCGCGCCCGCGTGCTGCTCAAGCGCAACGACATCGCCGGCAAGACCGGCACCACCAACGAATCGGTGGACGCCTGGTTCTCGGGCTACACGCCGTCGCTGGTGGCCACCGCCTGGCTCGGCTTCGACCAGCCCAAGTCGCTGGGTTCGCGCGAAACCGGCGGCGGCGTGGCCATGCCGATCTGGGTCGACTACATGCAGGACGTGCTCAAGGGCGTGCCGGAAGAAAAGCCGCGCCCCCGTCCCGACGGCATCATCGTCGAGAACGGCGAATACTACTTCTCGGAATTCCCGCCGGGACAGGCGGTGGCCAGACTGGGCCTGCCGCAGGCCGATACGCTGGGCGAGTTCCTGAACGGCCTGAACAGCGACAGCGGCGAAGACAACCGCATCAAGGTCGCGCCGGGCGTGGGCACCCAGAATGCCCAGCCCTGGTCGCAGAAGATCCCGTTCTGAGCGCAATGAAAAAGGCCGGCGATTCGCCGGCCTTGTTGTTGAACGCTACAGGCGGATCGTGACGGGCACGCCCGCCGCGGCGGAACAGATCTGCGAAAGCGCGTCCGGCAGCTTCGGGCCGCCTCGGGTATCGTTCCAATGCTGGCCGTCGTAGCGATAATGGAAACCACCGCTGCGCGCGGCCACCCACAGTTCCTGCATGGCGGCCTGGCTGTTCACCACCACGTGGGTATTGTCTTCGAACACCATGGTCAGCACATTGCCGCTGCGGCTGGTTTCGACGTCGACGTCGAGCGAAGCCGCCCAGTCATCGGCCTGGCTTTCGATGCTGTTCAGCACCTGGTCGATCAACGCAAGAAATTCGGATTCGGTCATAATCGAGCCTGCAAGAATTACGGAGTTCCCAGTGTTCCAATTGGCATTCAGCCGCATGTCTCTCCGCATTGTAGCCACGCTCGCGCTGACCGCCATGGTTGCGGCGTGCGGCTACAAGGGCCCTTTGTACATGCCCACCCCTGACGGCAAGCCGCCGCCCCCCGGGCAGGGCCAGACCACGCCCCAGGTGCCGCAGATCCCATCCGCGCCCACGCTGCCATGACCACCGCGTTCCCGGTTCCGCCCGAACTGGCCGGGCATCCGTTCTTCCAGTACCGCAACAATGTGCTGTACGCCGAAGATGTGCCGCTGGACCACCTGGCCGGACAACTGGGAACCCCCCTCTACGTCTACTCCCGTGCCGCCCTGCGCGCGGCCTGGAACACCTACCACAGTGCCGTCGGCCAGCGCCCCGTGCAGATCTGCTACGGCATGAAGGCCAACTCCAACCTGGCCGTCCTGAAGGAATTCGCCCGCCTCGGCGCGGGATTCGACATCGTCTCCGGCGGTGAACTCAAACGCGCCCTGGCCGTGGGCGCCGATCCCGCCCGCATCGTCTTCTCCGGCGTCGGCAAGCAGGCCTGGGAAATGCGCGCGGCACTGGATGCCGGCGTCATGTGCTTCAACGTCGAATCCGAGGCAGAACTGCAACGGCTGTCCGACGTGGCCCGGGAAACGGGGCGGCGCGCCAAGGTGGCGCTGCGGGTCAACCCGGACGTCGATGCGCAGACCCATCCCTACATCTCCACCGGCCTGAAGGAAAACAAGTTCGGCATCCCCATCGGGGCGGCGCTGGACGCCTATCGCGGCGCCCGTCTGCTGCCCGGCCTGGAAATCACCGGCCTGGACTGCCATATCGGCTCGCAGTTGACCGACATCAGTCCCTATTTCGATGCGCTTGAAAAGCTGCTCGACCTGGTCGCCGACCTGGAAGACATTGGCATCCGCCTGTCGCACCTGGACCTGGGTGGCGGCCTGGGCATCCGCTACAGCGACGAAACACCGCCCTCGCCCAAGGCGCTGCTGGACGGCGTGTTCCAGCGCCTGCAGGCGCGTGGCCAGGGCCATTTGCGTCTGGTGCTGGAACCCGGCCGCTCGCTGGTGGGCAACGCCGGCGTGCTGCTGACCACCGTCCAATACCTCAAGCACGGCGAGGCACGCAATTTCGCCATCGTCGACGCCGCCATGAACGATCTGCTGCGCCCGGCGCTGTACGACGCCTGGCACGGCTTGCTGCCGCTGCGCCCGCGCGCCGGTGACGCGCTCGCTTACGACGTCGTCGGCCCGGTCTGCGAAAGCGCCGACTGGCTGGCGCGACAACGGGCGCTGGTGCTAGAACAAGGCGACGTGCTGGCGCTGGAATCGGCCGGCGCCTACGGCATGACGATGGCCGGCAACTACAACACCCGCCCGCGCGCGGCTGAAGTCATGGTCGACGGCGGCCGCTACCACGTGGTGCGCCAGCGCGAGACGCTGGACGACCTGCTGCGCGGCGAATCCACCCTGCCCTGAACCCGTTCCCACGCCATGAAAAAGGCCCCGTCTCGACGGAGCCTATGGCGATGCATGCCAGGATCAGAGCTGGCCGTAGGAATGCAGGCCCGACAGGAACATGTTCACCCCCAGGAAGGCGAAGCCGGTGATCAGCAGGCCCGTCAGCGCCCAATACGCCGCCATCGTGCCGCGCAGACCCTTGATCAGGCGCATGTGCAGCCAGGCCGCATAGTTCAACCAGACGATCAGGGCCCAGGTTTCCTTGGGATCCCACTGCCAGTACGCGCCCCAGGCGTCGGCGGCCCATAGCGCGCCCAGGATGGTCGCCACGGTGAAGAAAGCGAAGCCGATGGCGATGGCGCGGTACATGATGTCGTCCAGCACCTCCAGCGGCGGCAGCGCGGCGGCGATGCGGCGCCGGCCCAGCAGGATGGCGCCGACGATCACCGCGCCGATGCCGAAATACAGCATCCAGGTGGCCGACAGGCCGTCGGTGCGGAACACCATGGGCTCGGCGCACAGCAGCACGCCCAGCACGAACAGCGGCGTCAACTTGAGCCATGACGAGGTCTGGCCGTGCTGCTTGACCAGGTAGGCGAAGCCGACCATCGCCGCCAGCGAGAAGGTGCCGTAGCCGATGAAGTTGGCGGGCACGTGCAGTTTCATCCACCAGCTCTTGAGCGCTGGCACCAGCGGCTGGATCTGCCCCGCGTCGCGCGTGAACGAATACCACAGCAGGAACACCACCGCCGACGTCACCACCAGCAGCACGAAGCCGCCCAGTGCGCGGGTGGCGTACTTGCGTTCGTAGTACAGGTAGAACAGCGCCGTGATCAGCGCGAACAGCACGAACACTTCGTATAGGTTGCTGACCGGGATGTGGCCCAGATCCGGGCCCATCAGGTGGCCTTCGCGCCAGCGCACCAGGAGGCCGGTGACGCCCGCGAACACCGCGCCCCAGGTCAACGCCGTGCCCAGCCAGGCCGCGGTCGGACTGAAGAAACCGATCCAGTAGCAGACCATGGCCAGCGCGAACAGCGCGCTCATCCACAGAATGGCCGACTGCGACGAAAACAGGTATTTCAGGAAGAACACCTGCTCGGCCCGCGCCAGGTCGTTGCCGTAGAGCATCAACGCCAGGCCGGCCGCGATCGCACAGGCCACCATCAGGCGGCGCAGGGGCCGCCACAGCCAGCCCATCCAGGCCAGCACCGGCACCGTGCCGCACAGGATGATCTTCTCGTAATAATCCATGGCGCCGCTGAAACGGGTCAGCGCGAAACCGGCGCCCGCCGCCAGCAGCAGAAAGAACACGACGTCCGTCCAGTCCGGCCGGCCGCGCTGCGCGCGGCTGTCACCGGTTTCGGACAGACTATCCTGCCAAAGGTTTTCGGGCGTGGGGGATTGCGTGGTGGTCGTGGACATAGGAAACCTTAAGACCCATTCTGGCGCAGCAGCGCCTGCTTGAAGCGATCGAACTCCTGATTGAAGTCGAGTGTACGCTTCTGCGACGTCATCGCCGCCAGGATGTCGCTGCCGCCGCCTTGCTGCGGCTTGACCCAGATCCAGACGCGACGATCCCGAATATAGAACATCGAGAACACGCCTAGCACCAGCAGCAGGCAGCCCAGGTAGACCGTGTTCTTGCCCGGCGTGCGGCTGACCTGGAACACGCTGGCCTGCACATGGTTGAAATCAGCCAGAGAGAAGAACACCGGCGCCGGATAGACGGTCAGATCAGACAGCGCCGCCACCGCCAGGCGCGACCACAGCGCGGCGCGCTCGGCCTCGGGGCCATCGGTGGGCACGGGCGGCAGCCCGGCGCGTTCGCGCTCGATGGCGCGCAGTTCGTTCATGCTGGCACCGATCAGCCGGATCACCACGTCAGCCGCGCGTTCCAGGTCGGCCGCCGGGGTATTGGCCTGCAGGAATGCCGCCACGGCCTGCAGGCCGCCGCCAGCGTAGGTTTCCAGGGCGCGCTCGGCGGCCGTCTGCAACGGCTGGCGATCCGTGCCGCTGGGGCTGTTGCGCTCGGCGAAGCGGCGCGCTGCCTCCTGGCGCGCGGCCGGATCGGCCAGCGTGGCCCGCAGACGCATGAATTCCGCCACCGAACTGTCGTCGTCGGCCGGGATCCGCAGGTAGCGGAACGGTTCGGACGGATTGTTGCGCACGCCGGCCAGGAACACGCTGGCGCCGTCCAGTTGCACCGGCAGCATGTAGTTCTGGAATTCATGCGCCTGGCCCGCCTCGTCGATCAGTTTGTATTCGACACTGGGGCCCACGTTGCGCAGGTTCTCGTTCTTCTTGCCGGCGGCGCTGCCGGCCACCGAGGCCACGTGCTCGGCGAAGCTCTGGTTGCCCCCCTTGGGCTCGCCGCGGGTCAGGTCCTCGACGTTGATCGGACGCAGCGCGGTGATTTCCACGCCCATGCTACGCGGCCCACGGGCAGTGTGAGCGGTTACTTCGGACGTCTTGCCCACGGTGCCGTCAACATTGAAGGTGGCGCTGCCCGCGCCCACCAGTGGATAGCCCTTGAGCACCACCGTGCTGCCGCCGTCATCGAAACTGGACTGATACACGGTCATGCCCTTGAAGCGCAGCGGCTCGTTGACCTCGATGGTCGAATCGAAGCGCTTGCCTGTGTCCGGGTCCGTCACCTCCACCTCGCTGGCAAAGCGGCTCGGCATACCTGTCGAGTAGTAATCGACAACAAACTTCTTGAGCTTCAGCGTGAAGGGCATCGGCTGCACCAGGGCACCGTCCCCCACCATCACCACCGCGGTGCTGGCCTGCCCATTCTCCGGCACCAGCACGCTGGCGCGGAAACTCGGGTTGTCGACCGACAGGCGGCCGCTTTCCGGCACCTCGGAAATCAGCATGTTTTCGACGATCGGCTTCTTGCCGCCGAACATCACCTGCAAGCGTACCGGCAACTCACTGTCGAGCAGCCCACCGATGCAGATGATGACCATGGCGGCATGGGCGAACACATACCCCAGCCGGTTGGCGCTGCCCTTCTTGGCGGCCAGCAGCACACCCGTGTCGTCGCGGCGCTCGCGCACCGCATAGCCCATGCGCTTGAGCAGCGCCGTCAGACCGGCGGCGGTCTGCGGCACGCCGGTGGGCGCCTCGGTCTCGACGCGATGCGGAAAGGCCCGCAGGCTGCCGCCGCGCACGTGCTCACGGAACGAACGCGCGTCGCGCAGCATCTTGGGCGCATTGCGGATCAGGCAGACCGAAGTCGAAATGACCAGGAACGCCATGATCAGCAGGAACCACCAGCTGTTGTAGACGTGCCAGATGGAGAACTTGTCGAACACCTCGAACCAGAACGGGCCGAACTGGTCGATGTAGTTATTCGATGACCGGTTCTGCTGCAGCACCGTCCCCACCAGGCTCGCCACGCAGATGAACATCAGCAGGCTGACCGCGAAACGCATCGAGCCCAGCAATTCAAACAGGTCGCGGGGCAGGTTGCGCAGGGAGGGACGGGAGTGTGTCTGAGGAGTCGAATTCATGAAAAAAGGGGGGTCCGCACGATCGGCTACCCCCCTCGTAGACAGCGCATGACCGAACCAGGTTCCGCCATGCTCAGGTTGCGTGAACGCGGACCAGCCGCGCGCCTGCCCGGCGTATGGCTACCGCAGGCCCGCCGCGTAGTCCGCCACGGCCTTGATGTCGGCATCCGACATCCGATCGGCCACGGCGCGCATCACGTCGTTGGCGCGATCGCCACTGCGAAACAGCTTGAGCTGCTCTTCGATGTACATGGGGAACTGGCCCGACAGGCGGGGATACTGGCCCGGAATGCCCGCGCCATTGGCAGAATGGCATGCGGCACAGGCCGGAACATTGCGCTCGGGCAAACCGCCGCGCCAGATCTTTTGACCCAGATCAACCAACTTCTCCTGGCCGGCGGTGGCGGGCTCTTTCAGCGGCTGCTGCGCCAGGTACAGCGCGATGTTCTGCATGTCGGCCGGCGTCAGGTTCTGCGCCATGGCGGTCATGGGGGTGGGATTGCCGCCGGGGCCGTTGCGCACCGGCATTTTGGCGCCCTGCTTGACCTGGAAGTCGGTCAGTTGCTTGACCAGGTATTCGTGGGGTTGCGCGGCCAGGTTGGGATTCACCGGGATGGTGCTGTTACCCGCCGCGCCATGACAGGAAGCACAGGCAATGATGCCGCGCGAGGCATCGCCCTGGTCAAACAGTTGCCCGCCCTTGGCGGCATCTGGCTTGGCCGGGCCCGCGGCGCCGTCGGCGGCGAGAGTCGTAGTAGAAAAGGCGGAGGCGCCGAGCAACAGCCCACTCGCAACCAACATCCGGGACAGCACACGCTTCATGAAGACCTCGACGATCACATCGATCAAGGCGCAAAAAGGCGCCCACGCCTGCCCGCACATCTGGAAAACCGTATCGAACCTGATTTGCCTGTCTGCCTGCGCGTCAAAGGCGGGGGTACCTGGAACACCGGACTGCCGGCTGGTACGAAATGCCCTCAACGGTAAGCAAAAGAGACGGCTCCGCGCACGGGGACCACTGTTGCAAACGCCGGATTATACAATAGGGCTCGAAACCAACTGTAGCCAAAGCCATCCGTGTCCCTCCTACATCGCGCCTCTTTCCTTACGTCGGCCGCTCGCCTCGACCAGTTGCCGCCTCCTGACGCGCCCGAGGTCTGCTTCGTCGGCCGCTCCAACGCCGGCAAGTCCACGGCCATCAACGTGCTGTGCAACCAGCGCCGTCTCGCCTTTTCCAGCAAGACGCCAGGCCGCACGCGGCTGATCAACATGTTCGGCCTGCCCGACCCATTGAATCCGGAAGGCCACATCGGCTATCTCGTCGACCTGCCCGGCTACGGCTATGCGTCCGTGGCCCGCGACGAAAAAGAGAAATGGGCCGACATCCTGGGCGGCTACCTGCGCGACCGCGAATCACTGGTCGGCATCGTGCTGCTCATCGACATCCGCCGCGGCGTCACCGAACTGGACCGCCGCCTGGCCAACTTCATCGCCCCCACCGGACGTCCGGTGCTGGCGCTGCTCACCAAAGCCGACAAGCTGCCCTATGGCCAACGCATGCGTACCGTGTTCTCGGTGCGCAAAGACCTGGCGGACATCGGCGCCCTGCACACCATCCCCTTCTCGGCGCCGGAGCGCATCGGTCTGGAAGAAGCTGGCGCGCACATAGAAAACTGGATTTCTCCCAAGGTCGTACCATGAACCCGCAGATCATCACCCCCGACTTCCCGGTTTCCCGCCCCCGCCGCCTGCGCCGCGACGACTACACCCGCCGCCTGGTGCGCGAGAATGCCCTCACCGTCAACGACCTGATCTATCCGGTCTTCGTGGCCGAGGGCACCGGCCTGAAGCAGGCGGTGCCGTCGCTGCCGGGCGTGGTGCGCCATTCGCTGGACACGCTGCTGCCGGTGGCCGAGGAATGCGTGGCGCTCGGTATCCCGGTGCTGTCGCTGTTTCCCGCCATCGACCCGGCGCTCAAGACGCCCGACGGCATCGAGGCCACCAACCCCGATGGCCTGATCCCGCGCGTGGTGCGCGAGCTGAAGAAGAATTTCCCCGATCTCGGCGTGCTGTGCGACGTGGCGCTGGATCCCTACACCAGCCACGGCCAGGACGGCGTCATCGATGAAAACGGCTACGTCGTGAACGAGCCGACTGTCGAGATCCTGGTCAAGCAGGCCTTGACGCAGGCCGCCGCCGGCGTCGACATGGTCGCCCCCAGCGACATGATGGACGGCCGCATCGGTGCCGTGCGCCGCGCGCTCGAGGCCAACGGCTACATCCACACCCAGATCATGGCGTACTCGGCCAAGTACGCCAGCGCCTTCTACGGCCCGTTCCGCGACGCCGTGGGCTCGGCCAGCAACCTGGGCAAGTCCAACAAGATGGCCTACCAGATGGATCCGGGCAACCTGGACGAGGCGCTGCGCGAAGTGGCCGCCGACCTGCAGGAAGGCGCCGACATGGTCATGGTCAAGCCCGGCATGCCGTACCTGGACGTGCTGCGCCGCGTCAAGGACACCTTCCGCGTGCCGACCTTCGCCTATCAGGTGAGCGGCGAATACGCGATGATCAAGGCAGCCTCGGCCAACGGCTGGCTGGACCACGACAAGGTCATGATGGAAGCCCTGCTGGCGTTCAAGCGCGCCGGCGCCGACGGCATCCTGACGTACTTCGCGATCGAAGCGGCGCGGCTGCTCAAGCAGCAACGCTGAGCCCCCAATGGCGGGGCCTTCACGGCCCTGCCCCGCTTGTTGTCCGCGCGCATCGGCGTGATGCGCGCACAGCGCCGGCGGGTCCGGACGGCCCGCCGCGTTTTCAACGCGCCGCCGGCGCGCCGCGGCGCAGGCCGAGCCAGGTGCCGCCCAGGATGCAGGCCAGCCCCACCACGTGCACCAGCGTGACGTGCTCATCCAGAAACAGCGCGGCGAAAAGCAGGCCGAAGATCGGCAACCAGTTCACGAACAGCGCCGCGCGGCTGATGCCCAGCTTCGCAATGCCCGCATTCCACAGGATGTTGCTGACGCCCGAGGCGATCACCGCCGAGAACAGCAGCACAATCCAGGGCCACCACGCCATGCTCCAGTTATCCGCCGCATACGAAGACGGCGTCATGGCCGCGTGCGCGACCAGCATCAGGCCACCAGCCAGATACATGTACCAGAGCATGGCCAGCGGATCGAGCGTGCGCGAGATGCGCTGGATCACCAATCCGCCGAACACGAACACGGCCACCGCCAGAAAGACGATGGCGTCGCCCCAGCCGGTCAGTCCCAGTTGGGCGCCCCCGCCCACCACCACCAGCGCCACACCGGCCAGGCCCAACAGCGCGCCGGCGATCCGCGGCCACGTCAGCCGTTCGCGATAGAACAGCGCCGCCAGCAAAGCCGAGAGCAAAGGACTGGTGGCCATCAGCAGCGTGCCATTGGCGGCCGAGGAAAACTGCAAGCCGTACACCAGCGCGGTCTGATGCGCGTACACCACCAGGAAGCCGGCCAGCGCGACCCAGCCCAGTTCCACCCGCCCCAGCTTCGGAATGCGGCCGCGCCGTGCCTTGACGATGAGCGTGACGGCAACGAACGCCACGGCGATCCGCAAGGCCGCCAGGGCGCGGATATCCATGTGCTGCGTCAGGTACTTGATGGAGACGATGTTCAGGCCCCAGGTGGCCATGACGAACATCAGTTGCAGATAGATCAGACCGGTGCGGTCCTGACTTGCATCGACTGTCGGAGACGTCACGGGCGCCGGCCTGAGGGTGGGAGGCGCCGCCCACGCGACGCGAACCCTCATGGTAGCGGCCGGCCGCCGCTCAACGCAATAGCACGCGGTCCAGCGACTCGGTGAAGCGCTTGGCGTCCTGGAAACCCACCACGCGCGCGTCCGGCAATTCCTTGCCGCCCGGTTCGAAGAACATGATGCCCGGCGGGCCGAACAGGCGGAAACGCTTGAGCAATGCGCGGTCATCGGCGTTGTTGGCGGTCACGTCGGCCTGCACCAGCAGCATGCCGGCCATGCGTTGTGCCACCCCCGGATCGGTGAAGGTGAAGCGTTCCATCTCGCGGCACGACACGCACCAGTCGGCGTAGAAATCCAGCATCACCGGCTGCTGGCTCTGCGCCAGCAGCGCGTCCAGCTCGGCGTTGTTGCGCACGCGCTTGAACTGCACCTGGCCGGCATGCGCCGCGGTGCCGGCCGCGGCCGGACCGCCGGACGCAAAATGCGACAGCGGCTGCAACACGTCGCGGCCGCCGCTGGCCGCGCCGATCAGCCACGCGGCGGCGGCCAGCGCCAGCAACAGGCCGATGCCCTTGCCGAACATGCGCGCCGAGCCGGCGCCGGCCGGCAGCGCGTCGAAAGCCCGCAGCATCACCGCGCCGACGATCGCCAGGAAAGCCCAGCCGGTCATCTGCACCCAGGTCGGCACCACCGGGATCAGCATCCACCAGGCGGTCGCCAGCAATAGCATGCCGAACAGCCGCTTGACGCCATCCATCCACGGCCCGGCCTTGGGCAGCAGCGCGCCCGACGAGGCGCCGACGATCAGCAGCGGCACACCCATGCCCCACGCCATCGCGAACAGGGCCGAGCCGCCCAGCACCACGTCGCCGGTCTGCGAGATGTACAGCAGCGCCCCGGCCAGCGGCGCGGCCACACATGGCCCGACGATCAGCGCCGACAGCGCGCCCATCAGCAACGCGCCGGTATAGCGGCCGCCGGGGATGCGCGACGACCGTTCCGTCAGCCGCGCCTGGATGCCGGACGGCATCTGGAAGGTGAAGGCATCGAACATCGCCAGCGCCAGCGCCGCCAGCAGGATCGCGAACAGCGTCAGGATCCACGGCGTCTGCAGCCACGCGGCCAGGCCCGCGCCGCTCAGGCCCGCGGCCACGCCCAGCGCGGTGTAGACCACCGACATGCCCAGCACATAGGTTGCCGCCAGGGCCAGCCCACGGCCACGCGAGGGGCGCTCCTGGCTGGCGCCGCCCAGCACGATCGACGACAGGATGGGAATCATGGGCAGCACGCACGGCGTGAACGCCAGCAGCAGGCCCAGCACCAGGAACACGCCGGCCGTCTTGATCCAGCCCAGGCCCCCGAGGGCGTCGGCCAGGCCGGTGTCGCCGGCGCTCACCAGCGCGCTCAGGCCGCCACCCGAGGCCCCGGCCGGCGCGGCGGATGCGCCGCCGCTGCCCGCCAGCGCGTAGCCGCCCGCTACCGGCGTCAGCTTCACGCTGCTGTCCATCGGCGGATAGCACAGGCCGGCATCGGCGCAGCCCTGGCCGGTCAGCGTCAGCGTGAACGGCTGGCCGCCGGGCGTCACCGGCACGCGGATCAACACGTCCTGGTGATAGACCTCCATGTCCTTCTCGAAGGTCGGGTCGTACTTGACGTCGCCCTTGGGATAGACCGGCTCGCCCAGCGTGGCCGCGCCCAGCGGGCTGATGCTGATGCCGAAGCGCTCGCGGTACATGTAATAGCCGGGCGCCACGCGGAAACGCAGTTCGACCGTATCGGGCGTAGCCATCGCCGCACTGAAGACGAAGGCCTTCTCGGGCTCGAGGAACTCGGCCTCGGCGCGCGCCGGCGCGCTCCAGGCCAGCCACAGCATGGCCATGGCCAGCAACGCCAGCAGCTTGGGGAAAAAGGCACGCATCGGAGCGTGGAGCCGGACCGCGGGTTGCAACATCAGTCTCTCTTGTTCTGCACGACGGCCGTCTGCTGGCGCACCCAGTCGAGATAGGGCGCGGCGCCGCCGATGACCGGCAGCACGATGATTTCGGGCACGTCGTAGGGGTGCATCTGCGCCAGGGCCTGGACCACGGCCTGGTGGCGCGCGTAGGTGGTCTTGATGTGGATGGGGATTTCCTCGGCCCCCTCCACCTCGCCTTGCCACTGGTAGATGGACAGGCCCGGTGCGCCAAGGTTCACGCAGGCGGCCAGGCCATCCTCGACCAACACGTGGGCAATACGCTTGGCCAGCAACAGATCCGGCGCGTTGCTGATGACCAGCACGACGTCGTCATCGCGCAACATGGAGCCTCCTGGGAATACCCGTGTGGGATGTAACTCGGGGTATTTTATCGGTATCGCCGCCCGCGTCCGCCCGCAGCCGGGCCCGCGGCCACCGCGCATCCATTCCCAACGAGGCAAGCATGTCCGATAACTGCCTGTTCTGCCGCATCGCCCGCCACGAGATCCCGGCCCACATCATCCACGAAGACGACCGCCTGATGGCCTTCCTGGACATCCAACCGGTGCGGCCCGGCCACACGCTCATCATCCCCAAGCAGCACTATCCCTATTACGAGGACATGCCCGCCGACCTGGCCGGCCACATCGTCAACCTGGGGCAGAAGCTTGGCCGCCACATGAAGCGGCTGTATGGCGTGGACCGCGTCGGCTTCGCCTTCACCGGCATTCATGTGGCCCACACCCACGCGCACGTGATCCCGATGCATCACCCGCAGGACGTCACCTCGACCCAGTACATCGAGCAGCAGGACCTGACCTTCCGCATGCCGCCGCAGGCGCCCCAGGAAACGCTGGCGGCCACCGCCGCGCAATTGCGGGGCGAACTGCACGCCTCGTAGCGATCGGCGCGCCTGCGCCGCCTGGACGGCCCGCAGGCGCCGCCCAAAAAACAAGGGCGGGTCCGAAGACCCGCCCTTGTCGCTTATCTAGACACCGAAACTTATTCGGCGCTGTCCTCAGCGGCTTCATCGACTTCCGGACGGTCGACCAGCTCCATGAAAGCCATGGGAGCGTTGTCGCCTTGACGGAAACCCATCTTCAGCACGCGGGTGTAGCCGCCGTTGCGGGCCGCGTAGCGCGGGCCGATTTCGGCAAACAGCTTCACCACGGCATCGCGATCGCGCAGACGGGCAAAAGCCAGACGCTTGTTCGCGAGGGTCGGTTCTTTACCCAGCGTGATCAGGGGTTCGATGACGCGGCGCAGTTCTTTCGCCTTGGGCAGCGTGGTCTTGATGGCTTCGTGGGTGATCAACGAAACGGCCATGTTGCGGAACATGGCAAGACGGTGACTGCTGGTGCGGTTGAGCTTACGCAAGCCATTACCGTGACGCATGATAAGTTTCCTTTGAATCTAAAGACGGCGTTTCCGCCATCGGGTTGCCGGCTCTTCTATCAGCCTGCAATCAGGCTGCGGTCCGGTAGAAAACGGGGCATTTTACGACGATTTCGCAAATCGCCCGGCAACAAAGGCCGGGCGCTGCGGGAGACGCCCCTTCGCAGGGGCGGCACCCTTTCAAGACTTAGGGACGCTCCAGGCCCAGGGGCGGCCAGTTCTCGAGCTTCATGCCGAGGGTCAGGCCACGTGCAGCCAGCACTTCCTTGATCTCGTTGAGCGACTTGCGACCCAGGTTCGGGGTCTTGAGCAGCTCGTTTTCGGTACGCTGGATCAGGTCGCCGATGTAGTAGATGTTTTCGGCCTTCAGGCAGTTGGCCGAACGCACGGTCAGTTCCAGGTCGTCGACCGGACGCAGCAGCACCGGGTCGATCTGCGGCGTGCCGCGAACCGGGGCTTCGTACGAATCGCCAGCGCCTTCCAGGGCAGCGAAGACAGAGATCTGGTCCATCAGGATGCGGGCCGACTGACGCACCGCTTCCTCGGGCGAGATGACGCCGTTGGTTTCGATGTCCAGCACCAGCTTGTCCAGGTCGGTGCGCTGTTCCACACGGGCGCTTTCAACCGCGTAGCTGACGCGGCGGACCGGGCTGAACGAGGCGTCCAGGACGATGCGGCCGATGGTGTGCGTGCGGTCTTCCGACAGCGCACGCACGTTGCCCGGCACATAGCCGCGGCCCTTCTCGACCTTGATCTGCATCTCCAGCTTGCCCGCGTCCGTCAGGTTGCAGATGGTGTGGCCGGGATTGATGATCTCGACGTCATGCGGCAACTCGATGTCGCTGGCCAGCACGGTGCCGGCGCCGGTCTTGCGCAGAACCAGGGTGACTTCGTCACGGTTGTGCAGCTTGAAGACCACGCCCTTCAGGTTCAGCAGGATGTCGACGACATCTTCGCGAACGCCCGGGATGGTCGAGTATTCGTGCACCACGCCGGTCATCTGGACTTCGGTCGGCGCGTAGCCGGTCATCGAAGACAGCAGGATGCGGCGCAGGGCGTTGCCCAGCGTATGACCGTAGCCACGCTCGAACGGCTCCATCACGATCTTGGCATGGTGGGTGCCGACCGGTTCGACTTCAATGGAGCGCGGCTTCAGGAAACCTTGAGTGGACATGTACTGTGTTCCTTTTCAATACCCTCGGCTCGTTACACCGATAAGGCTGATGGACAGGTTGAAACGTGAATCGCGGGCAGCGACAAAACACCGCCCGATACTTACCGCAAAGCCCGCCCCGCCAAATGACGGAAAGCGGGCTGCTGCGAGACTTGCAAACCGGTCGCGAAACCAGCTCGCCGGCGCCTTGCAAAGGAGACGCCGGCCAGCGTGATTAACGCGAGTACAGTTCGACGACCATCGATTCGTTGATGTCGCGAGCGACGTCAGCGCGGTCGGGAACCGACTTGAAGGTGCCGGTCAGCTTGGTCGTGTCGACTTCCACCCACTGGGGGATGCCGATGCTGGTGGCCAGGTCGAGCGATTCCTTGATACGGCCTTGCTTCTTGG
>NZ_JBLZXG010000012.1:0-194383 GCF_050285565.1 Achromobacter sp. | reverse complement strand
ACCTTGGCCTTTGCCGGCTCAAATCGTAGCGTCACGCTGTAATTGTCCGACTCGTAGAATCCCGCTTCTCGCACGGCTACCATGCTCCCTCCGAATAAGTTTTCTTGCACCGACATCTCTCCGCCACAATGGTGTACGGGCCGTGAGGGTTCCACTTCT
This sequence comes from Achromobacter sp., assembly GCF_050285565.1. Classification (GTDB taxonomy): domain Bacteria; phylum Pseudomonadota; class Gammaproteobacteria; order Burkholderiales; family Burkholderiaceae_B; genus Achromobacter. The sequence continues at coordinate 194,224 of NZ_JBLZXG010000012.1, read as the reverse complement.
ATTTCCTGCTTATTAATTTTGAATATCGAACGGCAAGTTTTTGGCTGGTATGGTGATGCAATCAGCGGCGTGGTGTGACTTGCTGTCAACGCCGATGTAATACTGACCCGCCCCGTGGGAGTAAATCTGACCCACCTGGGCAATGATAGTGGCGCTTTGGCCGCCGAAGATGTTGACTCAGGAGCAAGCAGTGGAGATCAAGGTAATGGCGCGTCGTGGCGTCAGTATTCGGGAGATGGCCAGACAATTGGGCTGCTCACGCAATACGATCAGGCAATACCTGCGTGAGGCCGATGTCCAGCAGTACAAGCCACGCGAAGCGCGCACAACCAAGCACGCGCTTCCGGCAAGAGACCCAATGGCTTCCCGACCTGGGAAAAGAGTAAGTGCGGATCCCGCTTGGTGTTCCGGGCAGAGTCCGGGAAGCTTGAATATCATGGCGGCAGCGTCTTCACTCACCTTTGAATCTCCATCCAATAAGCAGACGGAAGGTTGAGTGATGGACGGATTCAGGTTGCGGTCCCTGTGAACCCGGGCGGCAATGCCATCTCATTTCATTGCATGGACGCTAAGACCGTCCATGGCAATGTCAGGCAGATTTCGCAGTATCTCTTCAACCCGATTTTTCGCGAAATTGTCCTACACAAATATGACTAGCTGAGAGTCCACTTGTCCGCTGATGGCTCTCAGAGATGTGATATCGAGCTTACCTTGGTAGAGATTTCCGTTCACCGCGGCGCCGAAGTGGAATTCGGAGTAAGGGTCCCCGTTTCGGGTTTTTGCCTGCTAGGGAGGTCTTTCCGCCGCCGTTCGGCCCAACGATGGCCGTTACTGGAAAGTCGAAGCTAATGCTCATCCCTGAGAAGGATCTAGCCTTGTCGACGTTGATGCGAGCAGATAGCTCCCGTATTTTCTGTCCTGGACCTTTTCGAACAACTGTGCGACCTGGGAATCGTGTAAGCAACATTTCTCCAGTTGCCCCATAAGTTGCCCCACAACCGACAAAAAGGCAAAGGCCGTTAGTGAACACTATCACTAACGGCCTTTGTTTTATTGGTCGGGGCGGCGGGATTCGAACTCGCGACCCTCTGCTCCCAAAGCAGATGCGCTACCAGGCTGCGCTACGCCCCGAGGGACGGAACTATACCAGATACCGGCGCGCCGCCGTTGCCCCCCGCCCGGGCCGCCTTGCAGGCGCCCGGGCCGGCGATCCCCTGATTGACACCTATATAGTTGAAGCATAAATTAAATACGGCTTTCAGCGTTGCGGTGCCTGGCCTTGCGGCCCCTCCCCTGCGGCCCGGCCCCGCGCTGGAAACGCCCGTTGCCAACGGCGGGCGTCATCGGCACACCTCATAACGACATACATCGGGAACCTCATGGCAAATGCCTCCTCTTCGTCCGACTGGGCCACGCCCGCGCGGACCACTTACACCGTGCTGTTCGTCTGCTGGCTGGCAATCCTGTTCGAAGGCTATGACGTGGGCGTGATGGGCGCCGTGCTGCCCGCCCTGGCCGACGACAAGCGCTGGAACCTGACGTCCATCGAACTGGGCATGCTGGGCAGCTACGCGCTGGCGGGCATGTTCGTCGGTTCGTTCGCCGTCGGCACGCTGTCCGACCTGCTGGGGCGCCGGCGCATGCTGCTGGCGTGCGTGACCCTGTTTTCGCTGACCATGATCGGCGCGGCCTGGGCGCCGACGCCGACGTGGTTCGCCACCTTCCGCTTCATCGGCGGCCTGGGACTGGGCGGCGTGATTCCGGTGGCGGCGGCGTTGACAATCGAGTATTCGCCGCCCGCCAAGCGGGGGTTCAACTACGGCGTGATGTATTCCGGCTACTCGCTCGGCATCCTGTGCTCGGCCGCCGTGGCCATGGCGGTGCTGCAGCACTGGGGTTGGCGCGGCGTAATCCTGGTGGGCGCCGCGCCGCTGCTGCTGGTGCCCTTGCTGGCCCGCCTGCTGCCCGAATCGCTGGAGTACCTGCTGGCCAAAGGCGATGAAGCCGGCGCGCGCGCCATGGCGCAGCGCCTGGGCATCACGTCGCTGGAGCCGTTCCGTCCGCGCGAGGTCGCGGGCGAGAAGACCACCTGGCGCGATGTGATGGCCGCGGTGTTCGCGCCGCGCCACCTGCGCGCCACGTTGTGCTTCTGGGGCGCGCTGTTCCTGGGCATGATGCTGGTGTACGGCTTGAACACCTGGCTGCCGCAGATCATGCGCAAGAACGGCTACGACCTGGGCTCGAGCATCTCGTTCCTGCTGGTCTTCAGCCTGGCCTCGGCCATCGGTGGCCTGGTGCTGGGCCAGTTCGCCGACAAGAGCGAGCCGCGCAGGATCGTAGCGCTGTTCTACCTGGTGGGCGCCATCGGCATCTATTGCCTGACCTACAACAACCCGCTGGCGGTCAATTACCTGTGGGTGGCATTGGCGGGCATCGGCAGCATTTCATCGTCCCTGATCCTGACAGGCTACCTGGCGGGCTACTACCCGGCGCATGCGCGCGGCGCCGCCACCGGCTGGGCGCTGTCATTCGCGCGCATCGGCGCGATGAGCGGCCCCATCGTCGGCGGTTACTTGGCCGGCCTGCAACTGCCGCTGGCGTGGAACTTCATCGCGTTCTCGTGCGCGGCGGTATTGGCGGCAGTGTTCGTGATCCTGATCCCGGGCCGCTATGCCGGCGGCGCGCCAGCACCGCGGTCGGCCGCCCGCGCGCGCAAGCTGGAGCAACAGCGCTCCTGAGGCGCGCGGCGGCCTTCCCCCCGCCAGGCGTCGGGGCGGCTCCAATGACAACGGCGCGCCTGGGGCGCGCCGTTGTTTTGCATGACGGGTAACCGCCGGGAACCCGGCCGCCGTCCGGTTGCCGATTCCGGCGCTCAGCCGAAACGGCCGGTGATGTAATCCTCGGTTTCCTTGCGCGACGGCTTCACGAAGATCTGGTCGGTCTGGCCGAATTCCATCAGCTCGCCCAGGTACATGTAGGCCGTGAAGTCCGAACAGCGGGCCGCCTGCTGCATGTTGTGGGTCACGATGACGACGGTGTAGTCGTTCTTCAGTTCGGCGATCAGTTCTTCGATCTTGGCGGTCGAGATCGGATCCAGCGCCGAACACGGCTCGTCCAGCAGCAGCACTTCGGGCTTGATGGCCACGCCGCGCGCGATGCACAGGCGCTGTTGCTGGCCGCCCGACAGGCTGTTGCCGCTCTGGTGCAGCTTGTCCTTCACTTCGTTCCACAGCGCGGCCTTGCTCAAGGCCCATTCCACGCGCTCGTCCATCTCGCCCTTGGACAGGCGCTCGAACAGCCGCACGCCGAAGGCGATGTTGTCGTAGATGCTCATGGGAAACGGCGTGGGCTTCTGGAACACCATGCCGACCTTGGCGCGGATCAGCGAAATATCGGTCTTGGCGGTCAGCAGGTTCTCGCCGTCCAGGATGATCTCGCCCTCGGCGCGCTGGCCCGGGTACAACTCGAACATGCGGTTGAAGGTGCGCAACAGCGTCGACTTGCCGCAGCCCGACGGGCCGATGAAGGCGGTGACCTTCTTTTCCTGGATCGACATGTTCACATTGCGGATCGCATGGAACTTGCCGTAGTAGAAGTTCAGGTTCTTGACCTCGATCTTGTTCTTGACGGCGGTAGCGGTGTTTTCCATTTGGTTTCCCTAGGTCCGGCGCGGCGGGCGCGCCGGCAAAGCGATCTTTACTTGCGGAACATGTTGCGGGCAATGATGTTTATGCCCAGCACCAGCAGCGTAATCAGGGTGGCGCCGGCCCAGGCCAGGTCGTTCCAGTCCTTGAAGGGGCTGGCGGCGTACTGGTAGATCACGACCGGCAGGTTGGCCATCGGGCCGTTCATGTTGGTCGACATGAACTGGTTCGACAGCGCCGTGAACAGCAGCGGCGCGGTTTCGCCCGAGATGCGGGCGATGGCCAGCAGCACGCCGGTGATGATGCCGGTCTTGGCGGCGCGATAGCACACCAGCGTGATCATGCGCCATTTGGGGCAACCCAGCGCGGCCGCGGCTTCGCGCAGGCTGTTGGGCACCAGCAGCAACATGTTGTCGGTGGTGCGCACCACCACCGGAATCACCAGGATCGACAGCGCGATGGCGCCAGCCCAGCCCGAGTAGTGCCCGACCTGCGCCACGTACACGGCGTAGATGAACAGACCGATGATGATGGACGGCGCCGACAGCAGCACGTCGTTCAGAAAGCGCGTGGCCGGCGCCAGCCAGCCGCGCTGGCCATATTCGGCCAGGTAGGTGCCGGCCAGGATGCCGACCGGCGTGCCGATCAGCGTGCCCACGCCCGCCATCATCACGCTGCCGAAGATCGCGTTGACCAGGCCGCCGGACTGCCCCGGCGGCGGCGTGATCTCGGTGAAGAGCGTCAACGACAACGCGGGCGCGCCCTTGAGCAGCAGGGTCAGGATGATCCAGAACAGCCAGAACAACCCGAACACCAGCGTGGCCAGCGAGATGGTCAGCATGATGCGGTTGACCACCCGGCGCCGGCGGTACACGCCATTCTGCATATTGAGTACGGATACTGCAGCCATGTTCTTTTCCTTGGGCGGCGGGTCAGGTACGCTTGCCTTCGTGGGCCGACAGACGCACCAGCAGCATCTTCGCCAGCGCCAGCACGATCGTGGTGATCAGGAACAGGATCAGGCCCAGTTCCAGCAACGCCGACTTCTGGATGCCACCGGCTTCATTGAATTCATTGGCCAGCGCCGAGGCGATCGAGTTGCCCGGCGAAAACAGCGAGCCCGACCACTTGAAGGCGTTGCCGATGACGAAGGTCACCGCCATGGTCTCGCCCAGCGCGCGGCCCAGCCCCAGCATGATGCCGCCGATGACACCCGATTTGGTGAACGGCAGCACCACGCGCCACATCACTTCCCAGGTCGTGCTGCCCAGGCCGTAGGCCGATTCCTTGAGCATGGCCGGCACCAGTTCGAACACGTCGCGCATCACCGCGGCGATGAACGGGATGATCATGATCGACAGGATCAGGCCGGCGGTGAAGATGCCGATGCCGAACGGCGGCCCGGCGAAGATGCCGCCGATGATCGGCACGCTGCCCAGCGTGGCGATCAGGAACGGCTGCACATACTGCTGGAACACCGGCACGAAAACGAACAGGCCCCACATGCCGTAGATGATCGACGGAATCGCCGCCAGCATTTCGACCGCGGTGCCCAGCGGGCGGCGCAGCCAGGTCGGCGACAGCTCGGTCAGGAAGATGGCGATGCCGAAAGACACCGGCACGGCGATTATCAGGGCGATGGCCGAGGTCAGCAGCGTGCCGATGATGGGCACCACCGCGCCGTAGCTCTGCTGCACCGGATCCCAATCGTTCAGCCACAGAAACGACAGGCCGTACTTGGCCAGCGATTCACGGCTGCCGTAGACCAGGGAAATCAGGATCGCCGCCAACAGGATGAACACCAGGAAGGCGAACAGGCGGGTCAGGTTCTTGAACAGCGCATCCATCAGCGCATTTTTATTTTGCTTCATAGGCGAAGGCGTGCCGGTAGTCACGGAGTCCGCCACGCTGGGCGAAAGCGGCACACTATTATCCATTACCGCGCTCATGGATGGACTTTCCTTAGGAAACCTTGGGGGAAACGACGAATGGGCCCGGGGACCCGCCCCGGCAACCGGCGAACCGGATGCCAGGGCAGTTGAACGATGCCGGCGCGCGGCGGGGCCGGCGCGCCAGGCAAGCGCTTTACTTCCAGACCGGCTTGCCGTCGGCGGCCTTGACTTCGCCCCAGGCGGCGCGGATTTCCTTGGTCACGGCTTCCGGCAGCGGCACGTAGTCCATGGCTTCGGCCGACTTGGCGCCGTTCTTGAAGGCCCAGTCGAAGAACTCCAGCACCGCCTTGCCCTGGGCCGGCTTGTCTTGCGACTTGTGCACCAGGATGAAAGTGGCGGCGGTCACGGGCCACGAATCGGCGCCCGGCTCGTCCGTCAGCACCACGCCCATGCCAGGCGCGCTCTTCCAGTCGGCATTGGCGGCGGCGGCGGCGAAGGCCTTCTGTTCCGGCTGGACGAACTTGCCGTCCTTGTTCTGCAACTGGGTCCAGGCCAGCTTGTTCTGCTTGGCGTAGGCGTATTCGACATAGCCGATCGAGTTCTTGAGCTGGCCGACGTAGGCGGCGACGCCTTCGTTGCCCTTGCCACCCTGGCCCACCGGCCACTTGACGGCCTTGCCTTCGCCGACCTGCGCCTTCCACTCCGGCGACACCTTGGACAGGTAGTTGGTCCAGCCGAAGGTGGTGCCCGAGCCGTCCGAACGGTGCACGACGATGATGTCGGCCGACGGCAGCTTCAGGTCGGGGTTCAGCGCCTTGATGGCGGCGTCGTCCCACTTCTTGATCTTGCCCAGGAAGATGTCGCCCAGAACCTTGCCCGACAGCTTCAGCTTGCCCGGCTCGATGCCGTCGATGTTCACCACGGCCACGGTGCCGCCGATGACCGCCGGGAACTGCAGCAGACCGTTCTTTTCCAGGTCAGCGGCCTTCATGGGATCGTCCGACGCGCCGAAGTCGACGGTCTTGGCGATGATCTGTTGCTGACCGCCGCCCGAACCGATCGACTGGTAGTTCACGGCGTTATTGGTGGCAGCCTTGTAGTCCGACGCCCACTTGGCGTAGATGGGATAGGGGAACGACGCGCCGGCGCCGGTCACATCGGCGGCCTGGACGGCAAAAACGGCGGCGCTCAGCGCGACGCCCAGGGAAACTTGTTTGAAGACACGTTTGAACATCTTGGTTCCTTCTGTGCTCGTTAGAGGAGTCTTTGGCAGGTTTTCTACCGCCCGTCTTTCAGCGACCCTCGCATCTTAGAAGTCCAACGTGACAAGATAGTGACAGTCACATTTGCCCCCCCCGAGGCGCGTAGCGCCTCCCCCCAGGGGGCGCCGGTGGCGGACCGGCGGAGCCGGATCCGCGCGGCCTGGCTTGGGGAGGGCGTGCCTCGACGGGCGCGCGGCGCCCTCAGGGACGGATGGGCGCGGCCTGGCTTGGGGAGGGTGCGCCTCGACGGGCGCGTGGCGCCTTCAGGGACGGCGCGGCGCGGCGGTGCCCGCCCGGGTGTTACGCGCCCAGCTTCTGCATCAGGTATTGGTGCAGATTGAAAGGCTCGCGGCGGCTGCGCACACGGGCGTAGTCGCCGTCGGCCTGTTGCTGCCAGGCCAGTTGGTTGTCGCGCAGGGCGAAGGTGAAGGCCTCGTCGATGACGCGTTTCTTGAGCGCCTTGTCGTAGATCGGGAAGGCGATTTCGACGCGGCGGAAGAAATTGCGATCCATCCAGTCGGCCGAGGACAGGTACACCGTCTCCGCGCCCTCGGCGTAGAAATAGAACACGCGCGAGTGCTCCAGGAAGCGGCCGACGATGGAGCGCACCCGGATGTTTTCCGACAGCCCCGGCACGCCGGCCCGCAGCGCGCAGACGCCGCGCACGATCAGGTCGATCTTCACGCCGGCCTGGCTGGCCTTGTAAAGCTCCTCGATGATCTGCTCTTCCAGCAGCGAGTTCATCTTGGCCATGATACGCGCGCGCTTGCCCGCCTTGGCGGCGCGGGCCTCGGCGCGGATCAGCGCCACCATGCCATCATGCATGGTGAACGGCGACTGCATCAACGACTTGAGCGCGCGCCGCGCGCCCAGGCCGGTCAGTTGCGCGAACACCTTGTCCATGTCCTCGCACAGCTTGGGGTCGGCGGTGAGCAGGCCGAAATCGGTGTACAGCCGCGCAGTGCGTGGATGGTAGTTGCCGGTGCCCAGGTGCGCGTAGCGGCGCAGGCGGCCTTTTTCGCGCCGCAGCACCACCGCCATCTTGGCGTGCGTCTTGTGCGCCACCACGCCGTAGACCACGTGCGCGCCCACTTCCTCCAGCTTGGAAGCCCAGTTGATGTTGGTCTGCTCGTCGAAACGCGCCATCAACTCCACCACCACCGTCACTTCTTTGCCGGCGCGCGCCGCGGCCATCAGGATCTTCATCAGCTCGGAATCCTCGCCGGTGCGGTAGATGGTCTGCTTGATGGCCATCACGTCCGGATCCAGCGCGGCGGCAGTCAGGAAATCGATGACGGGCTGGAACGATTGATACGGATGGTGCAGCAGGCGGTCCCGCTCGGCCACGGCCTCGAACAGCTCGGCCGGCTTGTCGCCCACGCGGTCGAACGGCGCCGGCAGCGGCGCACGGTAATCCGGGAACAGCAAGTCGGGCCGATTGGGCGAGTTGCACAACTGCATCAGGCGCGACAGGTTCACCGGCCCCGGCACCCGGTAGGTGTCTTCGGGCTTGAGCGAGAACTCGCGCTGCAGGAAGGTTTCCAGCTCGACCGGCGTCAGCTTGTCGATCTCCAGGCGCACCGCGGCACCGAAGTTGCGCTGCGACAACTCGCCCTGCAGGGCGTGGCGCAGGTTGGTGACCTCTTCCTCGTCGACGAACAGGTCACTGTTGCGCGTCACCCGCCACTGGTAGCAGCCAAGCATCTCCAGGCCCGGGAACAGCTCGCCGACGAAGGCGCGCAGCAACGACGTCAGCAGGATGTAGCCTTCCGGATGGCCCGACAGCTCCGGCGGCATCTTGATCAGGCGCGGCAGCGCGCGCGGCGCCTGCACCACGGCGATCGAGGCCTGGCGGCCGAAGGCATCGGCGCCCGACAGCGACACAATGAAGTTCAGGCTCTTGTTGTAGACCCGCGGGAACGGATGCGCCGGATCCAGCCCGATCGGGGTCAGCAGCGGCATGACGTCGCGACTGAAGACCTCGCGCGCCCACTCCTGCTGCTCGGCATTCCATTCCGACGCATGGTGTAGCGCAATGCCCTCGGCCTGCAAGGCTGGCAGAATGGCGTCGTTCAGCAGGGCGTACTGGCGTCCCACCAGTTCGTGCACCGCCTGCTGCACATTCTCGAACGCCTGGTCCGGCGTCATGCCGTCCGGCCCCACCAGGTTGGGCGACTGGCGCTGCTGCTCTTTCAGGCTGGAGATCCGGATCTCGAAGAATTCATCCAGGTTGGAGCTGACGATGCACACATAACGCAGCCGTTCGAGCAGGGGTGTGCTCGGGTTTTCCGCCATCGCCAGCACGCGTTCGTTGAATTTGAGCAGCGACAACTCGCGATTCAGGAGCAGAGGCTCGGCGGGCGGGCGTGTGGTCATACCGGATTCCATACGAGGGGAAAGCGTGGAGTTTTACTTCAAAAGAGTGACGGTTCTATGACACTGCATCAAATGCGTAGCGTACGACAAAACCGGGACGCATGGAGCATGTGCCGCCCGCGCCAACTCCCTGTTCCATAAGCGAAAACCCGATGGGGCCGGCGCTGTCACATGGGGTCTCTATAATCAGGCCACCTCACAGCCAATATTACGAGCCGCATGGATCAACTTCTGGCCGCCGTGGACCTCGGGTCCAACAGCTTCCGCCTCTCCATCGGACGCATCGTTCAGCAGGACGGTACGCCCCAGATCTACCAGATCGACCGCCTCAAGGAAACCGTCCGGCTCGCCGCCGGGCTGGACGCCGAAAAACGCCTGGGCGACGACGCCATCGAGCGCGCCATCGCCGTCCTGGAGCGTTTCGGCGATCGCCTGCGCAGTTTCCACCCCAACCGCGTGCGCGCGGTGGCCACCAACACCTTCCGGGTCGCGCGCAACACCCGCGACTTCCTGCCCCGCGCCGAAGCCGCTCTGGGGTTTCCGATCGAAGTCATCGCCGGCCGCGAAGAGGCCCGCCTGATCTTCTCGGGCGTGGTCCACACCCTGCCCCCCTCCCCCAACAAGCGCCTGGTGATCGACATCGGCGGCGGCTCCACCGAAGTCATCATCGGCAAGGGCCATGAGCCCGGCCTGATGTCCTCGCTCTACATGGGCTGCGTCAGCTACAGCCGCCAGTTCTTCTCGGACGGCATCGTCGATGCCCACCAGATGAAGCAGGCCGAGCTGGCCGCGCGGCGCGAGATCGAAGTCATCGCCAAGCAATACCGCAAGGCGGGCTGGAAGGAAGCCTACGGCTCTTCCGGCACGGCCAAGGCGCTGTTCGCCATCCTCACCGAAGGCGGCATGTCCGACCGCGGCATCACCCGCACCGGCCTGAGCAAGCTGAAGGATCGCATCGTGCGCGCCGGCCGCGTGATTCCGTCGGAACTGCCCGGCATCAAGGTCGAGCGCGCCGACGTGCTGCCCGGCGGGCTGGCCATCATGAGCGCGCTGTTCGACGAACTCGGCATCGACGTCATGCACACCGGCGACGGCGCCCTGCGCCTGGGCGTGCTGTACGACCTGCTGGGCCGCGACGACGAGCACGACAAGCGCGACGAATCGGTGCGCCAGTTCATGAAGCGCTATCACGTCGACGTCAACCAGGCGCGCCGCGTGCACCATGCCGCGCTCAGCCTGTTCGACGCGATGATGCCCGAAGGTCCCGAACGCGCCGATTTGCGCGCCGCGCTGGGCTGGGCCGCGGACTTGCACGAAGTCGGCCTGTCGATCGCCCACAACGCCTATCACAAGCACACCGCCTACGTGCTCGAAAACGCCGACATGCCGGGGTTCTCGCGCGCCGACCAGCAACTGCTGGCGCTGTTGGCGCTGGGGCACCAGGGCAAGCTGAGCAAGCTGGAACCGCTGGTGCGCAGCCGGGCTCAGTGGATGGCCATCCTCAGCCTGCGCCTGGCGGTGCTGCTGTTCCGCCGCCGCGGCGAGATCGAGCCCCTGCCCCTGACCGCGTCCATGCGCAACGATTCGATCGTGGTGCGCGTGAACCGCGACTGGCTGGCGCAACACCCGCTCAGCGATTTCACACTGCGCGCGGAAGAGGCGGAATGGTCGAAGGTCGGCTTCTCGTTCGAGCTGCTGGAGTACTGAAAACGACAAGGCCCCGGAATTCCGGGGCCTTGCGCCATGCAACGGCGAACGCTAGAACGGCGAAAGATCGGTCTGGCGGTCGAGCTGCTTGAGCTCCAGACGGAAAGGCCGCGTGGCCCGCCGTATCAGTTTGATCCTCATACGGCGGAACAGGCGGCGCATGATCAGCGCTGACCGTTGACGATCGGTTGGTCCAGGCCGAAATGGCGGCGGTAGCGCTCGTCCATGCCGTCCATCTTCAGCAGCACCGGGAAATCGGCCGCATTGAAATCAGGATCCCAGGCCGGCTCGCCGCACACCGTGGCGCCCAGCTTCAGGTAGCCCTTGATCAGCGGCGGCACGCGCGCCGGCAGCGTGCTGTTGAGCTTTTCCACCGGGTAGCGATGCAACGGCGTGACCCGCGGCTCACCGTCCTTGGGCATCTGCTTGGACACGGTGCGCCACACTTCGGCCGCCGTGACGCCATCGTCACGCAGGCTGACGCTGGCGCATCCCAGCACGTATTGGTAGCCGCCGCGGCGCAGGTATTCCGCCAGGCCCGACCACAACAGCATGATGACCGCGCCATTGCGGTAGTCGGCGTGGGTGCACGAGCGCCCCACCTCCACCAGTTCGTCGCGAATGCTGCCCAGACCGGACAGGTCGAATTCGGATTGCGAGTAGTAGCCGCCGGCCTCGCGCGCCTTCTCGGGCGTGAGGATGCGGTAGGTACCCACGACGCGGCCGGTGTCGAGCTCGCGCACCATCAAATGCTCGCAGAAGGGATCGAAACGGTCATGCTCGATCCCGTCCTGCGCGTCCGGGAACACCGCGCCCATGTCTTCCGTGAAGACGTGGTAGCGCAAGCGCTGGATCTGTTCAATTTCCTCGGCCGTGCGCGCCAAGCCGACCACCAGGACCCTGGAGGCGGGACCGGTCCACGGTTCGGCGGCGTTACGGCTTGGATTGATGCGTGCTAGTTCCAGCATTGCGCGAAGCTCCTAGAGAGTCCGGTCAGTTTGGACGCCCTGTATGTCAAAGACTTGACCAATATGTTACGTGACTATGAAGTTTAGTTCGGAGCGATGGAGTCAAAATCCCGCAAAGCTCGACAAAACTTTACAAAATAATACGCAATGTTCACAAACAATGGCCATTCATCGCAAAACAATGAATGGCCATGTCCGATCAGGGCAAAAAAGGGGAGTTATTCCAGGCTGGCCGCCAGCTTCTCGGCGCAGGTGACGGCCAGGGTTTCGTCCTCGGCCTCGACCATCAAGCGCAATTTGGGTTCGGTGCCGGAAGCGCGGATCAGGACGCGGCCGCGGCCCCCGAGTTCGGCTTCCACGGCCTTGCGTGCCGCGGTCAAGCCGGGATGGGTCTGCCAATCCAGGCCCGCCGCCAACGGCACGTTGATCATCTTCTGCGGATACATGCGCAGATCCTTGACCCATTCGGCCATCGAGGTCTGGTTGCGGCGCAGCGCCGTCAGCACCTGCAGCGCCGCCACGATACCGTCGCCGGTCGAGTGGCAGTCCAGGCACAGCAGGTGGCCGGAACTTTCGCCGCCGTACAGCCAGCCCCGCTCCTGCATCAGCTCGAGCACGTAGCGGTCGCCCACCTTGGCGCGTTCGAAACCCACGCCCAGGCGCTGCAGCTCGCGTTCGAAACCGAAGTTGGTCATCAGCGTGCCGACCACGCCCTCGACCTTGCCGCGCTGCATGCGCTCGCGCAGGATGGCGTAAAGCAGTTCGTCGCCGTTATAGATACGGCCGTCGCCGTCCACCACCTGCAGGCGGTCGGCGTCGCCATCCAGGGCGATGCCAAGCTGGGCGCCGCGGGCCTTCACTTCCTTGGCCAGCAGTTCCGGATGCAACGCGCCCACGCCCTTGTTGATGTTGAAACCGTCCGGGTGCACGCCGATGGCATGCACTTCGGCGCCCAGTTCGCGGAACACGTGCGGCGCGATGTTGTAGGCGGCGCCGTGGGCAGCGTCCACCACGATCGTCATGCCGTTCAGGTCCAGATCGTTGGGGAAGGTGCTCTTGCAGAATTCGATGTAGCGGCCCTGCGAGTCCGACATGCGCCGGGCGCGACCCAGTCCTTCGGAACTGACGCAGCCCAGCGGCTCGTCCAGCGCGGCCTCGATGGCCGCCTCGATCTCGTCGGGCAGCTTCATGCCCTGGGCCGAAAAGAACTTGATGCCGTTGTCCTGGTACGGATTGTGCGACGCACTGATCACGATGCCAGCGACCAGACGCAACGCGCGCGTCAGGTAAGCCACGGCGGGCGTGGGAATCGGGCCGGCCAGCAGCACATCGATGCCCGCGGCCGAAAGGCCGGCTTCGAGCGCCGATTCCAGCATGTAACCGGAGATGCGCGTGTCCTTGCCAATCACGACCTGCGGGCGGCTGCCGCCGCGCACCGCATGTTCGCGGGCTAGCACGCGGCCGGCGGCGTACCCCAGGCGCAGGGCGAATTCAGCGTTGATCACCGGGCCGCCGACTTCGCCGCGCACACCGTCGGTACCAAAATACTTGCGTTGAGTCATGAATTGATTGCTCCTTGTTCGGCCGCCTGCCAGACCTTGAGCGCGTCGACCGTGGCCGCCACATCGTGCACCCGCACGATGGAAGCGCCACGGGCCACGCAGGCAAGCGCGGCGGCAATGCTGCCGGGCAGCCGGTCGCCGACGGGCCGGCCGGTGGCCTGGCCGATCATGTTCTTGCGCGACAGGCCGATCAGCAATGGATAACCGCCGCTGCGCAGGCTGGACAGCCGGCGCAGCAATTGGAAATTCTGGTCGGTGGTCTTGCCAAATCCAAAACCGGGATCCAGCACGATGCGTCGGGGATCGACCCAGGCCGCGCGTAACTTTTGCGCCCGCGATCCCAGGAAGAGTCCGATTTCACCGATCAGGTCGGAATATTCGGGCGGCGTCGCCTGCATGGTGCGCGGCTCGCCCTTCATGTGCATCACGCACAATCCGCAGCGCGACTGCGCCACCGCCTCGATGGCGCCGGGCTGCCGGAAGCCGTAGATGTCGTTGATCATGTCGGCGCCGGCGTCGAGCACCGCGCGCATGACCTCGGGTTTGAAGGTGTCGATGGACAGGGGCACGCCGCAATCGCGCAGCGCCTCGATCACCGGCAGCAGCCGGTCGAGTTCATCGGCGACCGACACTGGCTCGGCCCCGGGACGTGTGGACTCGCCACCCAGATCCAGGATATGGGCGCCTTCCTGGATCAATTGGCGCGCATGCGCCACCGCCGAATCAGTATCGTCGTGCTGGCCGCCGTCGGAAAACGAGTCCGGCGTGACATTGACGATACCCATGACAAGCGGGCGCTCGAGGTCGAACTCGAAGCGCCCGCAAAGGAAGTTATTCGCCATAAATCAGGACGAAAGACCTCAGACCGCGGCTGCCGTATTGCCACCGGCGGCCAAGCCGGTCGGCGGCGTGTCCGGCGTGTCCGACGGGCCTTGCGGCGTCTTCGGCGGACGCGGCGGGCGGCCCTGGATGATGTCGTCGATCTGGTCGGCGTCGATGGTTTCCCATTCGAGCAGCGCGGCAGTCATGGCTTCGACCTTGTCGCGGTTGTCTTCCAGGATCTTGCGCGCAACGCCGTACTGCTCGTCGATGATGCGGCGGATCTCGGAATCCACCTTCTGCATGGTGGCTTCGGACATGTGCGTGGTCTTGGTCACGCTGCGGCCCAGGAAGACCTCGCCTTCGTTCTCGGCGTAGACCATCGGGCCCAGCTCGTCGGTCATGCCGTAGCGCGTGACGATGTCGCGGGCGATGGCGGTGGCGCGTTCGAAGTCGTTCGAGGCGCCGGTGGTCATCTGGTTCATGAAGAGCTCTTCGGCGATGCGGCCACCGAACAGCACGGCGATGGTCGACAGCAGGCGGCTCTTGTCCATGCTGTAGCGATCGCTTTCGGGCAATTGCATCGTCACGCCCAGCGCGCGGCCGCGCGGAATGATGGTGACCTTGTGGACCGGGTCGGTCTTGGGCAGCATGCGGGCCACGATGGCATGGCCGGACTCGTGGTACGCGGTGTTCTTGCGTTCCTCTTCGGGCATGACGATCGAGCGGCGCTCGGCGCCCATGATGATCTTGTCCTTGGCCTTTTCGAAGTCCGACATGTCGACCGTGCGGCCATTGCGGCGCGCGGCGAACAGCGCCGCCTCGTTGACCAGGTTGGCCAGGTCGGCGCCCGAGAAACCCGGGGTGCCGCGCGCCAGGATGGTGGCGTCGACGTTGGGCGACAACGGCACCTTGCGCATGTGAACCTTCAGAATCTGCTCGCGGCCGCGGATGTCGGGCAGCGGCACCACGACCTGACGGTCGAAGCGGCCCGGACGCAGCAGCGCCGGATCCAGCACGTCGGGACGGTTGGTGGCGGCGATCACGATGACGCCCTGGCCCGACTCGAAGCCGTCCATTTCCACCAGCATCTGGTTCAGCGTCTGCTCGCGCTCGTCGTTGCCGCCGCCCAGGCCGGCGCCACGCTGGCGGCCGACCGCGTCGATTTCGTCGATGAAGATGATGCAGGGCGCATGCTTCTTGGCGTTCTCGAACATGTCGCGCACGCGGGCCGCGCCCACGCCGACGAACATTTCAACGAAGTCCGAACCGGAGATGCTGAAGAACGGCACCTTGGCTTCGCCGGCGATGGCCTTGGCCAGCAGCGTCTTGCCGGTGCCGGGCGAACCGACCATCAGCACGCCGCGCGGAATACGGCCGCCCAGCTTCTGGAACTTGCTCGGGTCGCGCAGGAAATCGACCAGTTCCTGGACGTCTTCCTTGGCTTCATCGCAACCGGCCACATCGGCGAAGGTGATCTGGTTGGTGTTCTCGTCGAGCATGCGGGCGCGCGACTTGCCGAAGCTGAACGCGCCGCCCCGGCCGCCGCCCTGCATCTGGCGCATGAAGAACACCCATACGCCGATCAGCAGCAGCATGGGGAACCAGGACACGAAGATGCTCATCAGCAGCGACTGCTCTTCGCGCGGCTTGCCCGACACCTGCACGCCGTACTTGAGCAGGTCGGAAACCATCCAGAGGTCGCCCGGCGAGGTCAAAGTGTAGGCGCGGCCCGCGTCCGGCGTGACGTAGAGCACGTCGCCGCCCGGGCCACCTTGCACGTCCACCTTGCGGATACGTCCCGCCTTGGCGTCGTCCATGAACTGCGTGTAGGTCACGCCGTCCTGGGTTTGCGCGCGTCCGTCGAACTGCTTGAAGACCGTGAATAGCACCAGGGCTATCACCATCCAGACGGCGACTTTCGAAAATGAATTATTCAAGGTCGATCTCCTGCTTTCGATTCCGACCGGCGACCGCGCACCCGCATATGGCACAGTCACAAGTATGTCAATAGCCCATTCTACCCTGTCGGACGGGGTTGCGTCCTGGGAAGGGGCGGGCCGCTAAGTTACGTCTGATTCGTGATTTTGCTGGTCTGGGTCTCGGCAGGCCGGCCGCGCTCGGGCCGGTGGGTTCTTGTGACACCAGGGCCTGGGCCCCGGCGCGGGTTTATTTAAGATCGCGCGCGACCAGAAAGGTTTCGGAGGACTTGTCCCGCGAGGCTTTCGGCTTGCGCTCGACCACCCGCTTGAAGTGCTGTTTGTAGGACTCCACGATCTGCGAAAAGCCGGTTCCGTGGAATGCCTTGACGATCAGCGCCCCGTTGGGCTTGAGGTGGGCGAGGGAAAATTCCATCGCCAGTTCGCACACGTGCTGGATGCGCGCGGCGTCGGCGATACCCACGCCTGACAAGTTGGGGGCCATGTCGGAGATTACAAGGTCCACCGCGCGCGATCCGACCATGTCTTCCAACTGTTTCAAAATGTCATCCTCGCGGAAGTCGCCCTGGATGAATTCGACGCCGGCGATCGGTTCCATGGGCAGCATGTCGAGCGCGATGATGCGCCCGTCCACCACCCCGCCCGGGCCCGCCAGGCGCTCGCGCGCCACCTGCGACCAACTGCCGGGGGCCGACCCCAGATCGACGACCAGGTCGCCGCGCCGCAGCAGTTTCTCGGTGTCGAGAATCTCGATCAGTTTGAAGGCGGCGCGGGCCCGGTAGCCCTTCTGTTGCGCCATCTTCACATAGGGATCGTTGATGTGCTGGTGAATCCAGTCTTTGGAGAATTTATTCTTGGCCATTACCGTACAATTCCACGCATGCCTATATTAGAACTTACCTCTCGTGAGCGCAGCGACCTTCGGTCCGCCGCTCACCCTCTGCGCCCCGTCGTCCTGATCGGCGACAACGGCCTGACCGAAGCCGTGCTCAAGGAAATCGACCTGGCACTCACTTCCCACGGCCTGATCAAGGTCCGGGCCGGCGGCGACGATCGCGAGGCCCGCGAGGCCATGCTGTCGACCATCTGCGAGACCCTGTCCTGCGCCCCGGTGCACCACCTGGGCAAGACCCTGATCCTGTTCCGCCCGCTGGCCGGCAACATCAAGCCGCCGGTGCTGGCCGCCCTTGAACCGGAACGCCCCGCCAAGCGCCGCGCCTCCGAGCCGCATACGCCCAAGAAGCTGGCCGCCGAAGGCAAGACCCTGGCCAAGCGCCCGCGCCGTTCCGAAACCGAAGAGCCCAAGCCGAAGACGCGCTTCGTGCCGCAGGACCAGCTCAACAAGAACGGCAAGCCGATGCGCCCCAGCAACAAGAAAACCGCCACCGGCAGCCACGGCATCCCGCGCCGCGCCGGCAGCGCGCTGAGCCTGCGGGCCGGGGCACGCAGCGGCACCAGCCGCAAGTCGTCGCCCAAAAGGTAGTCCCGCCGGGCACAAAAACGGGCGCTTTACGCGCCCGGTCCACCATAGCGTTCCGCAATATTGCCCTGCCGGATGGCCGGTACGGGCTATGGTGTTTTGCTGATTTTACTGCTCAGAGCCTGCGTCAGATGTAACGCACGCTCAGGACTTCATACTCGCGAACGCCGGCCGGGGCCTTGACCTCGACCACATCGCCTTCGCTCTTGCCGATCAGCGCGCGGGCCACCGGGCTCGACACGGAGATCAGGTTCGACTTGATGTCGGCTTCGACGTCGCCGACGATCTGGTACGTCACGCGATCACCCGAGTCCAGGTCTTCGATGTCGACGGTGGCGCCGAACACGGCACGACCTTCGGCCTCGAGCGAGGTCGGATCGATCAGGTGGGCATTGGAAAGCGTGCCCTCAAGCTCGGCGATCCGGCCCTCGATGAAACCCTGGCGCTCGCGAGCCGCATCGTACTCGGCATTCTCCGACAGATCGCCCTGCGCGCGCGCTTCGGCGATAGCGTTGATGACGGCGGGACGTTCCACGGTTTTCAGCCGCTGGAGCTCTTCTTGCAAGCGCTCGGCCCCGCGCACGGTCAAAGGAATGGCAGACATGTCGTTTCCCAAACAAAAGTAGAAAACGCCCCCGACGGAGCGTTCTCGGTGTGAAGGTCTTGGACCTGACGCATGGGCGCCGTCGGAAGCGGATACATGACGGGCATCGCCAGGAACGGAACGGCCAGGGACGGGCAAAGCTGAACCCGATGGATCCCCTTGCGCCCGCTCGGGCCGGCCCGCCAGGCGAATGCGGCAAGCTGCGACCAAAACAAAACCCCGGCTCGGGTCGGAACCGGGGCAATCAAGTTCATATTGTGGTCAAAGTCCGCCGGAATTGCAAGCCACTGGAGAAACCGGCGTTTTCGGCGCATTTCGCCGCTGTAACCCGCTAAAACCCGTCGTTTGCGTTTTCAGCTCCGGCGTTGCGTAAAAGATACTGGCCGATAGGAATAAACCCGCGCGCCCGGCGGTTTATGTAAAAACGCCCAGAGACATTCGATAAAAAAGGTATAACCGGAAAACCGGGCGATTAATAACAATTAAATACAACAACTAAATACCTGCCGGTATTCGCCGGCATTTTCCTGTTTTCGACGAAGGGATACGCGGGCCACCGTTACGGCCCCGCGGGAAGCGATTGATTGTGCGTGTGCAGGTTGGGCGGACGCATCGCAGTCATCCGGGCTCGACGTTCGTCCCTCTATCGCGGCGCCTGCGGGCGAGCGCCCGTGACCGCGGTGGAGCGCGTTCAAGAACGGGAGATCCCATGCTGGAAAAGATCAAAGTCCGTACGGGCATGATGCTGGTGCTGGCCTGTTTTGTCATGACGCTGGCAGTGGCTTGCGGTTTGAGCTGGATGAATGCCGAGAGCAGCGCCCGGGAAATCGAAGACTTGAATAATGTCGCCGTGCATCAAGTCGATCCGCTTTATGAAACCAGCACCGCCCTGCTGCGCGCGCGGCTGGCGCTGGGCGGCGGCAGCGGCGATCTGCAAGCGGGCGCCAATGATCAGGCCGCGGCCCCGGCAGCCGCTGGCGCGGGTCAGTTGCGCCAGGCCCGCGAGCGCTTTGCCCGCTACATGGCCGTGCCCAAGAGCGAGCGCGGCCAGGAATTGGCGCAGAGCCTGCAGGGCCGGTTCAATGCCTATGTGGCGGCGCTGGACGAACTGGAAGCGGCCCTCAGGGAGCGCTCGGTCGCCCGTTACCAGCAGGGCCAGGCGCAGGCGCGCCAGGCCGATGCGGCCTTCGCCAAGGACATGCAGGCGTTCCTGGCGCGGGTTCAGGAGCGCAGCGACGGCGTGCTGGAACGCTCGCAGAACACCTACGCCACGGCGCGGCTGTCGGCCATCGTGCTGCTGTCGGCGGCCGTGCTGCTGGCGGCGCTGTGCTGGGTCTTCATCCGCCGCGGCGTGCTGCTGCCGCTGCAGGATGCCGGCCGCCATTTCGATCGCATCGCCGCCGGCGATCTGACCCAGCGGGTGGACGCCCGCGCCAACAACGAGATCGGCCTGCTGTTCTCGGCGGTGCGCCGCATGCAGGATGGCTTGACCCGCACGGTGACGACGGTGCGCCAGGGCGTCGAGGAGATCAACGTGGGCGCGGCCGAGATCGCCGCCGGCAACGCCAACCTGTCGACCCGCACCGAAGAACAGGCCGCGGCGCTGGAACAGACCGCCTCGACCATGGAGGAACTGGCCGCCACGGTCAAGCAGAACGCCGAGAACGCGGCCCAGGCCAACCAGTTGGCCGCGGTGAGCATGGAGGTGGCGCAGCGCGGCGGGCGGGCGGTTGGCCAGGTGGTGGCCACGATGCAGGGCATTTCCGACAGTTCACAGCGCATCGCCGACATTGTCTCGGTGATCGACGGCATCGCCTTCCAGACCAATATCCTGGCCCTGAACGCGGCGGTCGAGGCGGCGCGGGCCGGCGGCATCGACCAGGTCAGCCTGGCGGTCTCGCAGATGGACGAGGTGACGCAGCAGAACGCCGCGCTGGTGGAACAGGCCTCGGCCGCCGCCTCGGCGATGGCGGATCAGGCGCGACGCCTGGCGGAAGCCACCGCGGCGTTCAAGACCCAATCGGGCCAGGTGATCGAGGCGGCGCCGGTGCGGATGGCGGGCAACCCCCCGGCATCGCGCTTGTCGCGCTCCTGAGCGGCCGCCAGGCCACGCCGGAGCCGAGCATGCAACCGGCGCGGGCGGCGCGCAGCCGCCCTACTTCCTGCGGCGCAGCAGCGCGTACAGGATGATGGCGCCGAAGGTCGCGGTGCCGATGCCGCCCAGCGTGAAGTTGCCCAGCTTGACGGTGAAGTCGCCCGCGCCCAGCACCAGCGTGACCGCGGCCACGATCAGGTTGCGGTTGTCGCTGAAATCGACCTGGTTGACGACCCAGATGCGGGCCCCGGCGATGGCGATCAGGCCGAACACCACCACCGACATGCCGCCCAGCACCGGCGCCGGAATGGTCTGGATCAGGGCGCCGAACTTGGGCGAGAAGCCCAGCACAATGGCGATCAGCGCCGCGATCACGAACACCAGCGTCGAATAGATGCGGGTCACCGCCATCACGCCGATGTTCTCGGCATAGGTGGTGACGCCGGTGCCACCGACCGCCCCGGACACCATCGTGGCCACGCCATCGCCGACGAAGGCGCGGCCCAGGTAGCGGTCCAGGTCCTGGCCGGTCATGGCGCTGACCGCCTTGACGTGCCCCAGGTTCTCGGCGACCAGGATGATGGCCACCGGCACGATCAGGCCCATGGCCTCGGCCTTGAACACCGGCGCGGCGAAATGCGGCAGGCCGAACCAGGCGGCGGCCGCCACGGCCGCGAAGTCCATCGGCTTGCCCAGGCCCAGGCCGTTGGCGCAGATCGCGTACACCACGCAGGCCAGGATCAGGCCCACCAGGATCAGCAGGCGCTGCACCATGCCCTTGGTGTAGACGGCGATGCCGCCCACGCACAGGATGGTGACGATGGCCATGGCGCTGTCGAAGCCCGAGGCGCCCATGGCGCCCTTGGCGGCGATGGGCGCCAGGTTCAGGCCGATCACCGCGACCACGGCGCCCGTCACCACCGGCGGCATCAGCGTGTCGATCCAGTTGGCGCCGCCGCCCGCGCGGCCGTTGGCGATCCAGACCAGCACGCCGATCAGGGTGTAGGCCAGGCCGCAGGCGATGATGGCGCCCAGCGCCACGCCGATGTTGGCGTTGGCGCCGCCGCCGGCATAGCCGGTGACCGCGATGACACCGCCGATGAAAGCGAAGCTGGATCCCAGGTAACTGGGTACGCGGCCGCCCACGAACAGGAAGAAGATCAGGGTACCGATGCCCGACATCAGGATGGCGACGTTGGGGTCGAAGCCCATCAGCAGCGGCGCCAGCACGGTGGAGCCGAACATCGCCACCACGTGTTGCGCCCCCATGGCCACATTCTTGGGCCAGGACAGCCGTTCGTCGGGCGCGATGATGACGCCGGGCTGGGCGTCGTCCGCCAGGCGCCAGCGCGGAAAATAGGAATTGGACATGGAATCCCCGGGAATGATTGGTGTGAGCGGGCGCCAGTGTAAAGGGGGCCAGGAACGGGCGGCAACTTAAGTTCTCCGCCGGCATGCCGTATTAGTGGAAACCCCCGGTTACCCTTTTCTCTGGAGACGTCCATGGCCATCGATTCCATCAGCGGTACCTCGCGCATCGGCAGCATGGCCGACCTGTGGGCGCAGAAGATCCAGGCCAACAAGGATGCCAAGGACGACAACAAGGGCGTCACCGTCACCCCCGACGGCAAGATCCGCGTCACCAGCGCCGGCGCCATGAAAGTCGGCCAGACCGAGGAAACCGAATCGTCCGAAAACGACGACCACTACACCCGCCAGATCAAGGAACTGCAGCGCCAGCTCAAGCGCGTCATGGAGCAGATCGAACGCGTGCGCGACAGCAATGCGTCGGCGGAGCAGAAGGCAACCCAATTGCAGGCGTTGAACGGGCAGGCGCTGCAGATCATGAACCAGATCCAGCAGGTGATGAACGAAAAGATCAAGGCGATGACCAAGGCGAACGGCGGCGTCTCGGCCACGGCCTAGGCGCCGCTAGCACGGGTTCTCCCGAATGCCCGCCGGGCTGATGGCGCGCATCAAAATTTGTGATTGGACTGGCGGCGCGCGTAGCCGCTAAGGTCTCCGGACAAATCGAAAAACCACGGAGACAACCCATGCATGCAATGCGCACAGCCCTTGCAGGGGCGCTGCTGGCCGCCTGCGCCGTACCCGCCCTGGCGGGCACCGTCACGGTAATCACGTCGTTCCCCAAGGATTTGACCCAGGCCTACAAGACCGCGTTCGAGAAGGCCAACCCCGGCATCACGCTGGAAATCCTCAACAAGAACACCGTGTCCGGCATCGCCTATGTGCGCGAAACGCCGGCCGGGCAGCGCCCGGAGGTGTTCTGGGCCAGCGCGCCGGACGCCTTCGAGGTGCTGGGCCGCGACAAGCTGCTGGCCAAGTCGTCGGACGTTGCCAACAAGGACGTGCCGGACAAGATCGGCAACTACCCCATCAACGACCCGGGCGGCATGTACCTGGGCCAGGCGCTGGCCGGCTACGGCATCGTCTACAACACGCGCTACATCGCGGCGCACAAGATTCCCGCGCCGGTCGAATGGAAGGACCTGCTGGCGCCGCACTGGTTCGGCCACGTCGGTATCACCTCGCCGTCGCGCTCGGGCACCATGCACCTGACGGTCGAGACCATCCTTCAAGGCGAAGGCTGGGACGACGGCTGGAACACGCTGCTGCGCATGTCGGGCAACAGCAGCGCCGTGACCGAACGCTCGTTCGGCGTGCCGGACGGCGTCAACAACGGCCAGTTCGGCGCCGGGCCGGTGATCGACTTCTTCGGCCTGTCGAGCAAGTACTCGAAGTTCCCCGTGGAATTCGTCTATCCCTCCGAGACCGCCATCGTGCCGGCCAACATCGCCTTGATCGACGGCGCCAGGAACGCCGAGGAAGGCAAGAAATTCATCGCCTTCACCCTCAGCCAGGCGGGGCAGGAACTGCTGCTGGAGCCGAAGATCTCGCGCCTGCCGGTGCTGCCGTATGCGGCGCTGGCCGGCAAGGTGCCGCAGGGCTATCCCGACCCGGCCGAGATCGCGCGCCGCAGCAAGGTGCAGTTCAACGCCGACCTGTCGCAGACGCGTTACTACGTGGTGCAGTCGCTGTACGACCAGACCGTCACGTTCCGCCTGAAGGAATTGCAGGCGGCGACCAAGGCGATCTACGACGCCGAGGCCAAGCTCGGCGACAAGGCCAAGAGCGGCAAGCCGGCCGAACTGCTGGCGCAGGCGCGCAAGCTGGCCTGGGCGCCGCTGGTCGACGGCAAGCAGGCCGCCGATCCCGAGTTCCTGAAGATCTTCAGCGGCAACAAGAAGGACGCCACGGTCAACCAGCAGATCACCAAGCTGGAAGGCGAGTGGAACGGCACGGCCAAGAGCAACTATGAGCAGGCCGTGAAGCTGGCACGGGAAGCCGCGGCGCTGTAGGCCCGGCTCGCGCCGGACGGGGGGCTCGCCCCGTCCGGCCGCCGCCCCGCAGCGGGCGGCCTGTCTTGAACCATTACGGGAATTTCGATGAATCTTCCGGGCCATTCACGCCTGCCCGCCGGCCCCGTGCTGGCCGCGCTCCTGGTGCTGGGTTTCCTGGCGCTGTTCCTGGCCGTGCCGGTGGGCACGGTGTTCTACAGCGCCTTCGTCAACGCCGATGGCGGCTTCACCCTCGGCCACTTCGGCGCGTTTTTCAACCAGCCGCTGATGCTGGAGGCATTTTTCAACAGCCTCTACGTGGCGGGCTGGTCGGCCCTGCTGGCCTCGCTGATCGCGGTGCCGCTGGCGTACTTCACGGTGCGCTTCGACTTCCGTGGCGCGCTGATCATCCAGACGCTGGGGGTGCTGCCGCTGATCATGCCGCCGTTCGTGGGCGCGGTGGCGATGCAGCTGCTCTTTGGCCGCTCGGGCAGCGTCAACCTGCTGCTGAACGACTGGTTCGGTTTCACCATTCCGTTCATGGAAGGGTTGAACGGCGTCATCTTCGTCGAGGCGCTGCATTACTTTCCGTTCATCCTGATGAACCTGGTGGTGGCCCTGCGCAACATCGATGGCGCGATGGAGGAAGCGGCTTTCAACCTGGGCGCGCGCGGCTTGCGGCTGTTCCGCCGCGTGATCTTTCCGTTGGCGCTGCCCGGCTATGTGGCCGGCGCGTCGCTGGTGTTCGTGAAGGTGTTCGACGACCTGGGCACGCCGCTGGTGCTGGGCACCACCAACATGCTGGCGCCGCAGGCCTATCTGCGCATCACGCAGGTGGGCCTGGAGGATCCGCTGGGCTACGTCATCAGCGTCATCATGATCGCCTTCTCGATCCTGGCGCTGTGGCTGTCGGCGCGGGTGCTCAAGGGCCGCGACTATTCGACGCTGCAAAAGGGCGGCAACTCGATCCAGAAGCGCAAGCTGCGCCCGGCCGAAAGCGTGCTGGCCTATGGCTGGATCAGCCTAGTGCTGCTGCTGGTGCTGTCGCCGCACATGGGCGTGCTGCTGCTGTCGCTGGCCA
This sequence comes from Achromobacter sp., assembly GCF_050285565.1. Taxonomy (GTDB): domain Bacteria; phylum Pseudomonadota; class Gammaproteobacteria; order Burkholderiales; family Burkholderiaceae_B; genus Achromobacter. The sequence goes on along the minus strand of NZ_JBLZXG010000012.1, from coordinate 169,435 downwards.
GCGTCTGGAGCTTCGCGCCGCTGCCCGACGGCTACACGCTGGCGCATTACAGCGCGGTGTTCAGCGAGTCGCAGGGCATGATCGCCAACACTCTGCTCTATTGCGGCCTGGCGGCGGGCGTGGACGTGATCCTGGGCACCGCCATCGCCTACCTGATGCTGCGCACCCGGCTGCCGGCGCGCCAGTGGCTGGACTTGCTGGCGTCGGCGGCCCTGGCGATCCCCGGCATCGTGCTGGCCATCGGCCTGCTGCGCACCTTCCGCGGGGTCGAGATCCCGGGCACCGGCACGCTGCTGACCTCGTCGTGGATCATCATCATGATCGCGTATTCGGTGCGGCGGCTGCCCTACGCGCTGCGTTCGTGCGTGGCGGCGTTGCAGCAGATCAACGTGTCGCTGGAAGAAGCGGCGCAATCGCTGGGCGCGACCCGCCTGCGCACCATCCGGCGGGTGGTGGTGCCGCTGATGGCCGGCGGCATGCTGGCCGGCTTCGTCACCAGCTTCGTGACGGCGGCGGTGGATCTGTCGGCCACCATCATGCTGGTCACCAAGGACAGTCAGGCGCCGATGAGCTATGGCATCTATCTGTACATGCAGAGCGCGGCGGGCCGGGGCCCGGGCGCGGCGCTGGGGGTGCTGGCGGTGGCCGCGGTCGCGATCGGCACGTATGTCTCGCATCTGCTGGTGGAACGCGCCCAGGCGCGCCAGCGCCCGGCGCGTCACGACGAGACGGCCTGAATCAAGGGGAATCGACATGAAGAAAGTCAGCGTTGAATGCCGCAATATCCGGCTGTCGTATGGCAAGACCGAAGTGCTCAAGGACGTCAACATCAGCATCGAGCCGGGCGAATTCTTCGCCCTGCTGGGGCCGTCCGGCTCGGGCAAGTCCACCCTGCTGCGCCTGATCGCGGGCTTCAACCGCCAGGACGCCGGCCAGTTGCTGGTGGACGGCAAAGACATCAGCGCCATCCCGCCCTGGAACCGCAACATCGGCATGGTGTTCCAGAACTACGCGCTGTGGCCGCACATGACGGTGTGGGACAACGTCGCGTTCGGGCTGGTCGAACGCAAGCTGCCGCGCGAGCAGATCCGCGCCAAGGTCGAGGCCGCGCTGGAGCTGGTGGGATTGTCGCAATACGCGCGCCGCCGTCCCAACCAGTTGTCCGGCGGCCAGCAGCAGCGCGTGGCGCTGGCGCGCACCATTGTGATCGAGCCGCAGGTGCTGCTGCTGGACGAACCGCTGTCGAACCTGGACAAGAAGCTGCGCGTGCAGATGCGCCAGGACCTGCTGAGCCTGCAACGGCGACTCGGCATCACCACCATCTTCGTCACCCATGATCAGGAAGAGGCCATGACCACCGCCGACCGCATGGCGGTGCTGGACCACGGCGTGGTGCAGCAGATCGGCGCGCCCAGCACGTTGTTCGATTACCCGGTGAACCGCTTCGTGGCCAACTTCGTCGGCACCATGAACGTGCTGGAGGGCGAGGTGCGCGAGCGCACCAGCGGCAGCGTGGTGCTGGCGGTGGAAGGCGTGGGCGACCTGCACCTGCCCCTGGCGGCCGAGGCGCCGGCGGCGCAGCGCCTGGCGGCGAGCTTCCGGCCGCACACGGTGCAGATCGAGATGGCGGACGGGCTGGGCGACGCGCGCTATGTGTGGCTGCCGGGCGTGGTGGAGAGCAGCGAATTCCTGGGCGAGTTCACCCGCTACCAGGTGCAGATCGGCGAACAGCGCCTGACGGCCGACCAGTCGCACCTGGCGGGGCTGTCGCCGTTCCCGGTGGGGGCGCCGGTGTCGATCGGCCTGGAGCCGACCCAGGTGCGGCTGCTTGCCGCCTGAGCCGGCTTCTCCTACAAAGGCGGCATGGAAATCTATCAGATCCGCGCCTTCGTCACCGTCGCCCGCCTGGGCAACCTGACACGGGCCGCCGAAGCGCTGTCGCTGACCCAGCCGGCCGTTACCGCCCAGATCAAGGCGCTGGAGCAGAGCCTGGGCGTGGCGCTGTTCGACCGCAACGGCGGACGGCTGGCGCTGGCCAAGGCCGGCGAGATGCTGCTGCCCACGGCCGAATCGCTGCTGGTGCTGGGCGCGCAGTTCAAGTCCGAGGCGCAGCAGCTCCAGGGCAGCCTGCAAGGCGTGGTGGAACTGGGGCTGCCCAGCGAAAAGCCGGACTTCCTGCGGCTGGGCGAGCTGGCGGCGGCCATCACGCAACGGCTGCCGCTGATCGAACTGAAAACCCAGATCCTGCCCACCGCCGTGCTGGCCGAGCAGGTCAGCACCGGCCGCTTGCCAGCGGCGCTGACCATCGCCGCGCATCCGCCGCGCGGCGTGCTGTGGCTGCCGCTGCGCAGCGTGCGCTATCGCATCGCGCTGCCGACCGAGCATGCCGCCGTGCTCAAGCGCGGCGGCTGGCGCGAGGTGGCGCAACTGCCATGGCTGGACGGCCCGGCCGGCAGCCATACCCACCTGTTGCTGCGCGACATGTTCGAGCGCCATGGGCTTTCGCCGCGCGTCGCCATGCAAAATGACGACCAGGCCAACCTGGAGGCGCTGGTGCGGGCCGGCGCCGGCTGCGCGCTGTTGCGCGAAGAGACCGCGCTGGCCGGGGCCGCTTCGGGCGACTTCATGGTCTGGGGCCAGGCGCGCGCCGATGCGGTGCTGGGCTTCATCCTGCCGTACGAACGCGCTAGCGAGCCCGCGCTGGTCGCGTTAAGCTCAGTGATTCAAGCCATCTGGAAGCCGCGCGCGCCGGTCGCGCCCGACCCGCTCTAGCCGTACCGTTGCGCGCCCTTCCCCACCGTATCGACACCGTAATGACTGAAATCTGGTTCATCCGCCACGGCGAAACCGACTGGAACCGCCAGCGCCGCCTGCAGGGCTGGCAAGACATCCCGCTGAACGAGTTCGGCCGCAACCAGGCCGGCCTGCTGGCCTCGCGCCTGCGCGAAGAGGCCCGCAGCACGCCGATCGACGCGATCTACAGCAGCGACCTGCAACGCGCCCACGCCACCGCCGCGCCGGTATCGGAACAACTCGACCTGCGCGTGCGGGTCGAGCCCGGCATCCGCGAACGCGGTTTCGGCGTGCTGGAAGGGCTCGACCTGGAGCGCATCGACGTGCTGGCGCCGGAAGCGGCGTCCGCCTGGCGCAGCCGCGATCCGCTGCGCGCGCTGGACGGCGGCGAAACGCTGGGCCAGTTCCAGTCGCGCGTGATTTCGACGGTGGACGACATTGCCGGCCGTCACGAGGGCGAACGCATACTGATGTTCACCCATGGCGGCGTGCTGGACATCATCTGGCGCCATGCCAGCGGCGTGCCGCTGAACGCGCCGCGCGACGCGGCGCTGCTGAACGTCAGCATCAACCGCGTGGGCGTGCGCGGGCGCCAGTGGCAAGTGCTGGACTGGGGCGACGTGAGCCACGTGGCCGCCGAGGTCGGCGACGACGTCGTGCCATGACGGCCGGCTTGTTTTCTCAGCCAGCCGTGTCCGCCTTGCGCGGTTTGCGCGGCGCGTTGCGCGCCAGCCGGTCGTAGACCGCATTGGGCAACAGGCGCATCAGTTTCGCCACCACGCCCATCTGCCAGGGGATCACCGTATACGACGTGCCGCGTCCGATGGCCGCATGGGCGCGCTGCGCGAACTTGTCGGCGTCCATCAGGAACGGCATCTTGTACGGATTGTGGGCCGTCATCGCGGTCCTGATGTAACCCGGCGCGATGGTGACGACGCGGATGCCGTCGCCCGCCAATTCCAGCCGCAGGCTTTCGCAGTAGGTCACTACCGCCGACTTGGACGCGCTGTAGGCGCCCGCGCCCGGCAACCCGCGCACGCCAGCGACGCTGGCGATGCCGACCAGACGGCCGCACCCGGCGGCGCGCATCGGTTCTACGAACGGTTCGAAGGTCGCCACGGTCGCCAGCAGGTTGGTGTCGACGATGGCCTTGAAGACCTCGTAGTCCTCGTGTTGCCCGGTCAGCGTGCCGGCGCTGATGCCGGCGCTGGCGATGACCACGTCCACCCGCCCCTGGCAGAACGCGATGAAATCCTGAGCGGCCGCGTGCAGCGCCTGCCGATCGCACACGTCCACGGCGTAGCAACGATGCTGGCCGGGCAGGCTGGCGGCCAGTTCGCGCAGCGCGTCCTCGCGCCGGCCCAGCAGGCCGAGCGTGGCGCCGCCGGCGGCGTAGCGTTGCGCCAGGGCGCGGCCCAGGCCGCTGCTGGCGCCGGTGATGAATACTCTATCCATGGAGGCTGGCCCCGGGTCGGATGAAAAAAGGCGAAGCCTCCCGGATGAGAGGCTCCGCCCGCTATGCTACAGGAACACCGACGCCGCGATTACAGGAAGATCAGCGCGAAGATCGCCGCCACCAGCGCCCACTTGGACAGGTAGTACAGCGGCTTGCTCTTCTTCTTGAGCGCCTTGCCGAAACGGCGCACGGCATACACCACGCCGAAGATGCGGTTGATGCCGCCGGTGGCGTCGCCTTCCTGGTTGGGCGCTGCCGCCGCGCGCAGCAGGAAGCCGCCGACCACGCGGTTGAAGGCCTGGGCCCAGCGGTAGCGCATGGGGCGCTCGACGTCCGCGAACAGGATGATGCGGTTCTGGTCGGTCTTGTTTTCGGCGTAGTGGATGAAGGTCTCGTCGAACACCACCGCTTCGCCGTCGCGCCAGTAATATTCCTGGCCGTCGACGTTGATGTAGCAGTCGGGACTGTTCGGCGTGATCAGGCCCATGTGGAAACGCAGCGAACCGGCGTACGGATCACGGTGGCGCGGCAGGCGGCTGCCCGGCGGCAGCGAGGCGAACATCGCCGCCTTGATGGTCGGAATGCCCGCCAGCAGCTTGGTGGTGACCGGACAGAGGGCCTCGGCCGACGGATGATCGGCGTCGTACCACTTCAGGTAGAAGCGCTTCCAGCCCGTCTTGAAGAACGAATTGAAGCCCGCGTCGTTGTATTTGTCCGAGGCCTTGATGTGGCCGTCACCGTAAAGGTTGACGGCCTCGGCCCGGATCTCGTCGCAGCGATCCAGCAAGACCTTCAGCTCCGGGAACTGGTCCAGGTCGAGATAGGGCTTGTTGGGCACGCTGGAGAACGCGTACATGAAACAGTTCAGCGGCGCCGTGAACGTGGAGTGATCCAACGCCTGCCGCGAGAACCGGTGTCGGACGCGGCCACGGTAGTGGACTACCGTGGCGCATACGATGAATAACGCCAGAATGAACCACTTCATTCTTTTGTCCTCAATGCACTTGCGGCGCGCCCTCTGCGCGCCCAAGCGTTATTTGTCCGACAAGGACGCGTGAAGTTCCTGCAGCGGATACACCTGCAGGCCCAAGCCCTGGCGCAGATATTGCATGCCTTCGACGGCCGCGCGGGCGCCGGCGATGGTGGTGAAGAAGGTCACGCGCGCGGCCAGCGCCTGCGTCCGGATGGTGCGCGAGTCGGCGATGGCGTTGCGGCGCTCTTCGACGGTGTTGATGACCAGCGCGATCTCGCCGTTCTTGACCATGTCGACGATGTGCGGGCGGCCTTCGGTGACCTTGTTGACCAGTTGCACCGGGATGCCGGCCGCTTCGATCTCGGCGGCGGTGCCGCGCGTGGCCACCAGCTTGAAGCCCAGGGCGTGCAGGCCGCGCGCCACTTCCACGGCGCGGGGCTTGTCCTGGTTCTTGACGCTGATGAACGCCGTGCCGGACTCCGGCAGGCGCACCCCGGCGGCCAGCTGCGACTTGACGAAGGCTTCGCCGAAGCTGGTGCCCACGCCCATCACTTCGCCGGTCGACTTCATTTCCGGGCCCAGGATGGTGTCCACGCCCGGGAACTTCACGAACGGGAACACGGCTTCCTTGACCGAGAAGTAAGGCGGCACGACTTCGCGGGTGATGCCCTGCGCCGCCAGCGTCCGGCCGGCCATGGCGCGCGCGGCGATCTTGGCCAGTTGCAGGCCGGTGGCCTTGGACACGTAGGGCACGGTGCGCGAGGCGCGCGGGTTCACTTCCAGCACGTAGACGTCGCCGCCCTGGATGGCGAACTGCACGTTCATCAGGCCGCTGACGTTCAGGGCCTTGGCCATCATCGTGGTCTGGCGCTTGATCTCGGCGATGACTTCCGCCGACAGCGAGTACGGCGGCAGGCTGCACGCCGAGTCGCCCGAGTGCACGCCGGCCTGCTCGATGTGTTCCATGACGCCGCCGATGAAGACGGTTTCGCCGTCGGCCAGGCAGTCCACGTCGACTTCGGTGGCGTTGTTCAGGAAGCGGTCCAGCAGCACCGGCGAGTCATTGCTGACCTTGACGGCCTCGCGCATGTAGCGTTCGAGGTCCTGTTGCTCGTGCACGATTTCCATGGCGCGGCCGCCCAGCACGTAGCTGGGACGCACCACCAGCGGGTAGCCGATCTCGGCGGCGTGGGCCAGGGCCTCGGCTTCGGTGCGGGCCGTGCGGTTGGGCGGCTGGCGCAGGCCGAGCTTGTTCAGCAGCTTCTGGAAGCGCTCGCGGTCTTCGGCGATGTCGATGGATTCCGGGCTGGTGCCGATGATCGGCACGCCGTTGGCTTCCAGCGCGCGCGCCAGCTTCAGCGGCGTCTGGCCGCCGTACTGGACGATCATGCCGACCGGGTTTTCCTTGTGGACGATTTCCAGCACGTCCTCCAGCGTCAGCGGCTCGAAGTACAGGCGGTCGGAGGTGTCGTAGTCGGTGGAGACGGTTTCCGGGTTGCAGTTGACCATGATGGTCTCGTACCCGTCTTCGCGCAGCGCCAGCGCGGCATGCACGCAGCAGTAGTCGAATTCGATGCCCTGGCCGATGCGGTTCGGGCCACCGCCCAGCACCACGATCTTCTTGCGGTCGGTGGGCGCGGCTTCGCACTCTTCCTCGTACGTGGAGTACATGTACGCGGTGCGGGTGGCGAATTCGGCGGCGCAGGTGTCCACGCGCTTGTAGACCGGGCGCACGTTCAACTGGTGACGCAGCTTGCGCACTTCGGATTCGACGGTGTCCAGCAGGAACGCCAGACGGCGGTCGGAGAAACCACGGCGCTTCAGTTCCCACAGGGTGGCCTGATCCAGGTCGGACAGCGTCTTCTGTTCGAGCGCCAGTTCGATGTCGACGATTTCCTTGATCTGCGACAGGAACCAGGGGTCGATGTGCGTGATGTTGTGCACTTCGTCCAGCGTGAAGCCTTGCGCGAAGGCGTCGCCCACGTACCAGATGCGTTCCGGACCGGGTTCGCCCAGCTCGACCTGCAGCTTTTCGCGGTCGGTGGTCTTCTGGTTCAGGCCGTCGACGCCCACTTCCAGGCCACGCAGCGCCTTCTGGAACGATTCCTGGAAGGTGCGGCCGATGGCCATGACTTCACCCACGGACTTCATCTGGGTGGTCAGGCGGGCGTCGGCGGTGGGGAATTTCTCGAAGGCGAAACGCGGCACCTTGGTGACCACGTAGTCGATCGACGGTTCGAACGAGGCGGGCGTGGCGCCGCCGGTGATTTCGTTCTTGAGCTCGTCCAGCGTGTAGCCCACGGCCAGGCGCGCGGCGACCTTGGCGATGGGAAAGCCCGTGGCCTTGGACGCCAGCGCCGACGAACGCGACACGCGCGGGTTCATCTCGATGACGATCATGCGGCCGTTCTTGGGATTGACGGCGAACTGCACGTTCGAGCCGCCCGTATCCACGCCGATCTCGCGCAACACCGCGATCGATGCGTTACGCATGATCTGGTATTCCTTGTCGGTCAGCGTCTGGGCCGGCGCCACGGTGATGGAGTCACCGGTGTGCACGCCCATGGGGTCCAGGTTTTCGATGGAGCAGACGATGATGCAGTTGTCCGCCTTGTCGCGGACCACTTCCATCTCGAATTCCTTCCAGCCCAGCAGCGACTCTTCGATCAGCAGCTCGCTGGTGGGCGAGGCTTCCAGGCCGCGGCGGCAGATGGTTTCGAATTCTTCGGCGTTGTAGGCGATACCGCCGCCCGAACCGCCCATCGTGAAGCTGGGGCGGATCACGGCGGGGAAGCCCGAGGTGCCGACTTCCGCGGCGATGCGGCGCTGCACTTCCCAGGCTTCGTCCATGCTGTGGGCGACGCCCGACTTGGCCGATTCCAGGCCGATGTCGGTCATGGCCTGCTTGAACTTCTGGCGGTCTTCGGCCTTTTCGATGGCGTGTTCGTTGGCGCCGATGAGCTCGACGTTGTGCTTCTTGAGCACGCCGTGGTGGGCCAGGTCCAGCGCGCAGTTCAGCGCGGTCTGGCCGCCCATCGTGGGCAGGAGCGCATCGGGCTTTTCACGCTCGATGATCTTTTCGACGGCTTGCCAGGTGATGGGCTCGATGTAGGTGACGTCGGCCGTTTCCGGGTCCGTCATGATCGTGGCCGGGTTGCTGTTCACCAGGATGGTGCGGTAGCCCTCGGCCTTGAGCGCCTTGCAAGCTTGCGCGCCGGAGTAGTCGAATTCGCAGGCCTGCCCGATGATGATGGGGCCGGCGCCGATGATGAGAATGCTTTTTAGGTCTGTACGCTTGGGCATGATGCAATCTTTACTTTTGGCCGGACATCAGGCTGATGAACTTGTCGAACAGCTCCAGGATGTCGTGCGGACCCGGGCTGGCTTCGGGGTGGCCCTGGAAGCAGAAGGCCGGGCGGTCGGTGAGCTCGAAGCCCTGCAGCGTGCCGTCGAACAGCGAGACGTGCGTGACGCGCGCATTGGCCGGCAGGCTGGCCGCGTCGACCGCGAAACCGTGGTTCTGGCTGGTGATGAAGACGCGCTTGGTCGCCAGGTCCTGCACCGGGTGGTTGGCGCCGTGGTGGCCGGTCTTCATCTTGAGCGTCTTGCCGCCGACCGCCAGGCCCATGATCTGGTGGCCCAGGCAGATGCCGAACAGCGGCAGCTTCTTGTCCAGGAACACGCGGGTGGCGTCGATGGCGTAGTCGCAGGGCTCGGGGTCGCCGGGGCCGTTGGACAGGAACACGCCGTCGGGATTGAGCTTGAGGACGTCCTCGGCGCTGGTCTGGGCCGGCACCAGCGTCAGGCGGCAGCCGCGATCGGCCAGCAGGCGCAGGATGTTCGACTTGATGCCGAAGTCGTAGGCGACGACGTGGAACCGGGACTGGTCGGGCTGGGTGTAGCCTTCGCCCAGTTGCCAGGTGCCTTCGGTCCAGGTGGCGCTGTCCTTGATGGAGACGACCTTGGCCAGGTCCTGGCCCGCCATGCCGGCAAAGCCGCGCGCCAGTTCGACGGCGCGGTCGGCATCCGAGCCGACGAAGATGCAGGCGCCCTGGGCGCCCTTTTCACGCAGGATGCGGGTCAGCTTGCGGGTGTCGATGCCGGAAATGGCAACGATGCCCTGCTCGGACAGGTACTCGGGCAGCGATTGCGTGGCACGAAAGTTCGACACGCGCGCCGGACAGTCGCGCACCACCAAGCCGGCGGCGTAGACACGATTGGCTTCGACGTCCTCGGCGTTGACGCCGGTGTTGCCGATGTGCGGATAGGTCAGCGTGACGATCTGGCCGCTATAGCTGGGATCGGTGAGAATTTCCTGGTACCCGGTCATCGCGGTGTTGAACACCACTTCGGCAACGGTATGGCCAGGCGCACCGATCGACACGCCTCGAAAAATGGTACCGTCCGCCAGAGCCAGAATTGCAGGAGGGAAGCGGTTGATCCCCTCGGGAAAAAGTTGCGGCAGCACAGTAAACCCCGGTTTTAGAATCGATAATCAAACCTTGGAATTATACCTTGAGCGGCCGTTTTTCCCGGGAAGCCGCGCCAAATAAGGCTGGAATCGAAGATTTCAGCCTGCGCGCCGGGCCGGTCGCGGCCCGCCGCCGTACCGATGAGGACTGCGCCGCCGGGTCGGTGATACGCTAAGGCACCTTCCACCCCGATGCCGCGAGCCGTATTGTCCATGCCCAGCCAACTTGACGCCCTGCGCAATCACACCACCGTCGTCGCCGACACCGGCGATTTCGAAGCGATGAAGGCGCTGCGTCCCACCGACGCCACCACCAACCCGTCCCTTATTTTGAAGGCCGTGCAGCAGGACGCTTACCGGCCGTTGCTCGAGAAAACCGCCCGCGACCACCGCGGCGCGCCCACCCCCGAACTGATGGACCGCCTGCTGGTCGCCTTCGGCCGCGCCATCCTGGACATCGTGCCCGGCCGCGTCTCGACCGAGGTCGACGCGCGTCTGTCGTTCGACACCCGCGCCACCATCGAGCGCGCCCGCGCCCTGATCGCGCTATATGAAGCCGCCGGCGTGCCGCGCGAACGCGTGCTGATCAAGATCGCGTCCACCTGGGAAGGCATCCAGGCGGCCCGCGCGCTGCAGGCCGAGGGCGTGCGCTGCAACCTGACGCTGCTGTTCTCGCTGCCGCAGGCGGTGGCCTGCGCCGATGCCCAGGTGCAATTGATCTCGCCCTTCGTCGGCCGCATCTATGATTGGCACAAGAAGGCGGCCGGCGCCGCCTGGGTCGAAGCCGATCATGCCGGCGCGCGCGACCCCGGCGTGCAGTCGGTGACCCGCATCTACCAGTATTACAAGCGCTTCGGCATCGCCACCGAGATCATGGGCGCGAGCTTCCGCAATGTCGGCCAGATCCTGGCGCTGTCGGGCTGCGACCTGCTGACCATCAGCCCCGAGCTGCTGACGCAACTGTCGCGGACCGAGGGCGACGCCCCGGCGCAGTTGCGCGCCGACATGGCCGGCGGCGACAGCGCCCGCATCGCCTCGGACGAAGTGGCGTTCCGCACCCAGCTCAACGACGATGCCATGGCCAGCGACAAGCTGGCCGAGGGCATCCGCGCCTTCGTGGCCGATGCCATCAAGCTGGACGCGCTGATCGAGGCGCAGCGCGCGTGACGCGCCCCGCCCGGTTCCGCGGGCCGGACGCACTCAGCGGTGATCGTGCGAATGCACCTGTAGCGCTTCCAGAAAGCGCGACACCATGTTGTAGGCGGCGACGGTGGCGGTGAGTTCGACGATCAGCTTTTCCGACCCCATGGCGGCGCGGGCCGCCTGGAACACCGCTTCGGGCACCTGCACCTGGCGCGTCATGGCGTCGGTATAGGCCAGCACCGCGCGCTCGCGCTCGCTGAACAGCGTCGACGCCTGCCAATCGGGCAAGGCATCCAACTGGGCTTGCGACACCCCTTCTTTCAGCGCGATCGGCGCGTGCTGGTCGGCTTCGTATGGCGCGCCATTGACCGCCGCCACCCGCATGATCACAAGTTCGCGGATATCGCCCGGCAAGGTCGACAGTTGCCGGATCGCGGTCAGGTAGTTGAGCCAGCCGCCGGCCACGGCCGGGCTGTGCAGCAGCATCTGGTACAGGTGCAGCACGCTGCCGCGCTCGGCAACGATGCGCTCGACCAGCGGCCGCGCATCGGGATGGGACAGATCGGCGTAGGGAAGACGTGCCATGAAAACTCCGTAGGGATGAAAGCCAAGATCCTAGGCCCGGTCCAGGCCAAAAAACCGATGCGCTGCAAATGCACACATTCACAAGAACTTTGACATAATGACAGAACATTGCGCACCTCGAGGACAGGCCTAGCATGAATGCGCCTACCCAGTCCCACCCGCTAGTCACGCTCGCCAACTGCGACAGCGAACCGATCCACGTCCCGGGCGCCATTCAGCCGTTCGGTGCGCTGCTTGCGTTCGACGCCGCGGGCGTGCTGCGCTATGCCAGCGAAAACGCCCCGCAGTTGCTGGACATGCCGCTGGCGCTGGGCTACCCCTGTGCGCCCGACGCCCTGCCGCCCGGCCTGGCGCACGCCCTGCCGGCCTGGCTGGCGAACACCGACCCGGTCTTCGATCCGCTCGCCATCGCGCTGGGCGGACATACCTATGACGTCATCGCGCACCGCAACGCCGACGACCTGACCTTGATCGAACTCGAGCGCCGCGGCGACGCCCCCGACATCGCCGACCCCGCGCGCATCTACCGCGGCATCGAACGCATCCGCTTGCAGCGCGACATCGCCGGACTGCTCGACCGCACCGTGCAGGAAGTACAGCGCGCCACCGGCTTCGACCGCGTGATGGCGTACCGCTTCCACCCCGACGACAGCGGCGAAATCGTGGCCGAGCGACGCGGCGACGCCACGCTCGAGGACTGGGTCGGACGCCGCTATCCGGCCGGTGACATTCCGGCGCAGGCGCGCCGCCTGTATACCGTGAACACCTTGCGCCAGATCGCCGACGGCCAGTACCGGCCCGTGCGCGTGCTGGGCGAGGACGGCCACGGCGGCGTGCCGCTGGACATGAGTTTTTCCGTGCTGCGCAGCGTCTCGCCGGTACACCTGGAATACATGGCCAACATGGGCGTGCGCGCCACGATGAGCCTGTCGCTGGTGATCGGCGGCCGCTTGTGGGGCATGATCGCGTGCCACCATCATGCGCCCCGCCAGATCCCCTACCCCGCCCGGCTGGCTTGCGAAGCGCTGGCGCAGGTGCTGTCGGCCGCCCTGGCCAACATCGAGGGCGGCGAGCGCGCCGAACGGGCGCGCCGCAGCGCCGCGCTGGTCAGCCGCCTGGCCGAACGCGTGTCGGATTCCGAGAACGTGCACCAGGCCCTGTCCGGCGGCCCGGACACGCCGGCCGCGCTGGTTCCCAACGACGCCGCGCTGTGCCTGTGGGGCAACAGCGTGACCGTATTCGGCGGCATCGCGCCCCGCGGCGAACTGGCCGGCATCCTGTGCGCGCTGGATCAGAGCGGCCAGCGGCTGGTGCACACCCACAACATCGCCCGCGACTACCCCGACCTGCAGACCGACCTGGTGCCCTACGCCGGCCTGCTGGCCTGCAAGTTCGACCCGATGAACAACGGCTGGCTGATCTGGCTGCGGCGCGAACAGGTCGAAACCGTGGTCTGGGGCGGCAAGCCCGAAAAGCAGTACGCCGTGGGCACGCTGGGGCCGCGCCTGACACCGCGCGGTTCATTCGAAGCCTGGCGCGAGGTGGTGCGCGACACCAGCGCGCCGTGGCTGCCCGCCGAACTGGAAGCGGTCGACAATCTGCGCGACGAGCTCTCGCACATCGCCACCAGCCGCGCCGCCGACGTCGACCGCGCCCGCACCGCCCTGCTGGCCATGCTGGGCCATGACCTGCGCGACCCGCTGCAATCCATCTCGATGGCGGCCACGCTGCTGTCCAAGACTGACTCGGGCGCCCGCATGGGCGAACGCATCCGCTATTCGAGCGGCCGCATGCAGCGGTTGATCTCGCAGGTGCTGGATCTTTCGCGCCTGCAGGGCGGCATGGGCCTGGGCATCGAGAAGCGCGAATGCCGGCTGTCCGAATTGCTGAACGGCCTGATCGAGGAAAAGCGCCAGGCCTACCCCGGCCTGCGCATCGAGCCCGAGGTGGCAGCCGGGCTGACGCTGATGGCCGACACCGACCGCATCGCCCAGGTGGTCACCAACCTGATGAGCAATGCGCGCCAGCATGGCGCGCCGCGCATGCCGATCCGCGTGGTGGCCAGGCAGGCGGGCGACGCCATCGAACTGGTGGTGGCCAACCACGGCGCGCCGATCCCCGCTGATGTCATGGCGCACCTGTTCTCGCCCTTCAAACCGGAATCGCTGGGCCACGCCCGCAACCGGACGGGGCTGGGGCTGGGCCTGTATATTGCCGAACAAGTCGTGCGCGACCACGATGGCGAGATCGCCGTCGCCTGCCGCGATGGCCTGGTCATTTTCACTGTCACCCTGCCGCGTGGCGCGGATGCGCCGCCCGCCCCTTGATTCCTGGAGACATCTTTTGAACGAAGCGCGCGTGTTACGCGTCCTGCTGGTCGATGACAACGAAATGGGCTCGGAACTGCTGGCCGAATTCCTGGCCATGTCCGGCCTGGAAACGCGCTGCGCCGGCACCGGCGAAGACGCCCTGGCGCAGGCCGCCCACTTCGATCCGCAAGCGGTGCTGGTCGACATCCTGCTGCCCGACATGGACGGCTACGAGCTGGCGCGGCGGCTGCGCGAGCGCAACACTGGCTCGCGCATCTACGCCCTGAGCGGCCTGGCGCGCCACGAACGCCACCAGGACGCGGCCCGCCTGTTCGACGGCTGGGTCGAGAAGCCCGCCGATCCCGACGCGCTGCTGAGCCTGCTGCGGCAGGCGGGCTGAGGCTGCCGATGCACGTCGATTCGTCCACCCACGCCCTGGCCGCGCAGGGCGTGCGCTTCAAGGTCCTGGCGCAGATCTTTCCGGTACTGCGCCATGAGGTCATCGCGCCGCTCTCCAACGCCACCCTGGCTACCGCCATGCTGCGCCAGGCGCCCGAAGACGCCGACGCCCAGGCGCTGCGGCAACGCACCCAGCGCCTGGGCAGCGAGCTGCAACAGATGCTGGAGGACAGCGTCGACGTGATCCGCGGGCTGGACCAGTGGCTTGACGACAACGGCGCCTCGCTACCGGCGGCGACGCTGCTGAGCGAATGCCGCAAACTGCTGTTTTCGCAGCTGATGTGGTCCAAGCGCCGCGTGCGCTGGCCCGACGCTCCCGCGCCGGTCGAACTGCCGGCGTACGCCGCGCGTTATCTGGTGATGGCGTGGGTGCTGTGCCTGCTGCCCTGGCTGCCGGAAGACGCCGAGCTCGAACTGGATGCGGCCGATCCCGCCGTATGGCACGCCCGTCTTCCCGCCGAGGCCGGTCCGCCGGCGACGCCGGGCCTGTTCACGCCGCAGGATATCGAGTCGCTGGCCACCGTGTCCGGCGGGCGCCTGGAGCGCCAGGCGCGCTGCTGGTCGCTGTATCTGCCGGCTCCGGCGCGCAAGGCGTCCGCATGATCTGCGCCGTGCACCAATTGCTGCGCGACGGCACCCGCGAACGCCATGAAACCCTGGATCAGGGCCTGGCGCTGACCGGCGACACCCTCAGCCAGGCCCGCTATCTGACCTACCTGCGCGCCCTGCTCGGCTGGCTGGAGCCGGTCGAACGGCAGCTATGGCAACAGGCGTGGCCGGCCGAACTGCGGGCCCCGGCCCGGGCCGGCAAGAGCGCGCTGATCCGCGCCGACCTGCGGGCCGCGGGCGATACCACACCGGTGCCGCAATGCCCAGACGCGCCGGCGCCGCAAGCCGCCGATGCCTACGCCCTGGGGGTGGCCTACGTGGTGGAAGGATCGCAATTGGGCGGACGTTTCCTGGCCAAACGGCTGGCGCACACGGCGCCCTCCCTGCCGCTGGGTTATCTGCGCGGCTACGGCGAGGAAACCGGCACGCTCTGGAAGGGTTTCCTGGCGCACCTGGACAGCGCCGCCCGCGGCCAGGAAGCGCAGGCGCTGCGCGGCGCGCTGGACGCGTTCGACAGCCTCACCGCCTGGCTGCGGCAGCAGCGCGCGCTGCGGGCCTGAGGCGCGCCCGCGCCTCAGAGTTTCTCGGTCTCGCCCGACTTGGGCTGCCACTTCATCAGGCGCTTCTCGCCGATGCCGACGATGTAATCGAGCACCAGCGCGAACGCGGTCAGCACCACGATGCCGGCGAAAACGGTGTTGACATCGAAGGTGCCTTCGGCCTGCAGGATCAGGTAGCCAACGCCGCTGGCCGAGCCCAGGTATTCGCCCACCACCGCGCCGACAAAGGCCAGGCCCACCGAGGTGTGCAGGCTGGAAAACACCCAGCTGGTGGCCGACGGCAGGTAGACATGGCGCAGCAGTTGGCGCTGGCGCGCGCCCAGCATGCGGGCGTTGTCGAGCAACGTCGGGCTGACCTCGCGCACGCCCTGGTAGACGTTGAAAAAGACGATGAAGAACACCAGCGTCACCGCCAGCGCCACCTTCGACCAGATGCCGAGCCCGAACCACATGCCGAAGATCGGCGCCAGGATCACGCGCGGCATCGAGTTGGCCGCCTTGATGTAGGGATCGAGAATCGCGCTGGCGCGCGGCGACAGTCCCAGCCACAGGCCGAACCCCAGCCCGGCGATAGTGCCGATGAAGAAGGCCAGCACCGTTTCGGTGAGCGTGACCCACAGATGGGTGTAGATGTCGGCGTTGGTGACGAACCAGGCCCAGATGCGGCCCCACACCTTGAGGGGTTCGCCGAAGAAAAACGCCACCTTGGAATCGCGCGAGGCGAAATGCCACACGCCCAGGATGACGACCAGCAGCAGCAACTGCCAGAAGCGCAGGCTGGCGGAACCCGGTTTGAACGACTTGGACATGGTCAGGGCCTGTACGTAGGGAAGCGGGCGTGGCCGGAATCAGGCATCGGCCTCAGGCCCGCTTCTGTTGTTGGGCATAGCCCTTGAGCACTTCCTCGCGCAGCACGGCCCAGATGGCCGCGTGCAGTTCGACGAAGCGCGGGTTGTTGCGCACTTCGGCCACGTCGCGCGGACGCGGCAGGTCGATGGCGAACTCGCCGATGGGATGCGTGCCCGGCCCGGCCGACAGCACCACCACGCGGTCGCTCATGGCGATGGCTTCGTCCAGGTCATGGGTGATGAACAGCACCGCCTTGCGCTTGGCCATCCACAGGTCCAACACCTCGTTTTCCATCAGCTGGCGCGTCTGGATGTCGAGCGCCGAGAACGGCTCGTCCATCAGGATGATGTCGGGATCGCGGATCAGCGTCTGCGCCAGCATGGCGCGCTTGCGCATGCCGCCCGACATCTGGTGCGGATAGCGGCTTTCGAAGCCGCTCAGGCCGACGCGGCGCATCCAGTCGCGGCCACGCTCGAGCGCTTCGTCGCGCGGCACGCCGGCGAAGTCGAGCCCGGCCACCACGTTGTCGAGCGCGCTGCGCCAGGGCAGCAGCGCCTCGCCCTGAAACATGTAGCCGGCGCGCGCATTGATGCCCGCCAGCGGCTGGCCAAACACCAACACCCGCCCCGACGACGGCGCCAGCAGGCCGGCGCTGACGTTGAGCAGGGTGGATTTGCCGCAGCCCGTCGGGCCCACCACCGACACGAACTCGCCCGGCGCGATGGCCAGGCTGGTGTCGCTGACGGCGGTGTAGCGCTGCGAGCGATCGTCGCGGGAGACAAAGGTGCAGCTGATGTTTTCCAGCGATAGCGCAGCGTCAGCCATTGGGGTATTTCTCGTTGGCGCGGCGGGCGAAGTCGTTGGTCCAGACCTTGGACGGATCGATCTTGGCGCCGTCGAAGTCCGCCTGGTAGGCGGCCAGCGCCTTGAGCGCGGTGGCGGCGCCATCCTCGGGGATCATGCCGTCGGGCGACAGACCTTCCAGGCTCTTGCCGATGGCGGCCTTGTACACCGCCGGGTCGCCCAGCAGGTAGGTCTCGGGCACGACCTTGGCGATCTCGTCGGGGCCGGCCTTCTGGATCCACTTGTCGGCCCGCACCATGGCGTTGGTCAGCGCCTGCACGGTGTTGGGATTGGCGTCGATGAATGCCTGCGGCGCGTACAGGCAGCCGGCCGGCATGTTGCCGCCGAAGATGTCCTGGGTGTCCTTGAGCGTGCGGGTGTCGACGATGATCTGGATGTCGCCCGGCATCTCGAGCATCGACACCACCGGGTCGGTGTTGGAGATGGCGTCGATCTGGCCGCTGCGCAGCGCGGTCACCGCGCCGGCGCCGGCGCCCACGCCGATGATGGAGACGTCCGAGGCCTTCAGGCCGTGCTTGGCCAGGAAGAAGCTGACCACCATGTTGGTGGACGAACCCGGCGCGGTCACGCCGATCTTCTTGCCCTTGAGGTCGGCGGGGCCCTTGTAATTGGGCAGGTTCTTCTTGGATACGCCCACGCCGATCATCGGCGCGCGGCCCTGCAGCACGAAGGCGCGGTAGGCCTGGCCCTTGGATTGCATCGACAGGGTGTGTTCGAAGGCGCCCGAAACCACGTCGGCGCTGCCGCCGACCACCGCCTGCAAGGCCTTGGAACCGCCGGCGAAGTCGGCGATGGAGACGTCCAGGCCCTCGTCCTTGAAATAACCGCGCGCCTCGGCGATGGACAACGGCAGGTAGTAGATCAGGGGCTTGCCGCCCACGGCGATCTGAACCTTGGTCTTTTCCAGCTTCTGAGCGCGCACGATGGCGGGGGCCATGCCCATGACGCCGGCGGCGCCGGCCATCTTGAGCAAATCACGGCGTGTGACTGACATGTATTGTCTCCTTGGGATCGGGGATACCGATAGCGCCGGTCTGCGCCAGCTTGTCGATAGCCGCTGAATCATACCCCAGCGATTTCAGGACTTCCTCGGTATGTTCCCCTAATGAGGGGCCGACCCAGCGCGTGCCGCCCGGGGTTTCCGAGAGCTTGGGCACCACCGCCGGCAACTTGACCGGGCTGCCATCGGCGAAGTGATGCTGCTCGATCATGCGGCGCGCCAGGAACTGCGGATCGCTGAACATGTCGGCCACGCTGTAGATCTTGCCGACCGGCACGTCGGCCGCCTTCAGGGTGTTGAGCGCCTCTTCGATGCCACGGCCGTCGCACCATTGCTGGATGGCGCCGTCGATCTCGGCGACTCGCCGGGCGCGGCCATCGTTGCGCACCAGCTCGGGGTCCGAGGCCAGATCGTCGCGGCCGATGGCCCGCATCAGGCGGTGGAAGATCGCATCGCCATTGCCGGCGATGACGATGTTCTGGCCATCGCGCGTCGTATAGGTGTTGGACGGCACGATGCCGGGCAGCGCGCCGCCGGTGCGCTCGCGCACCACGCCGGCCACGTCGTACTCGGGCACCAGGCTCTCCATCATGTTGAACACGGCCTCGTACAGCGCCACATCGACCATCTGGCCTTGCCCCGCCTGGCAGCCCTCGCCCTGCACGCCGTTCCAGCGGCCGCCGGTGGCGTCGCGGTGGCGCAGCGCCATCATGGCGCCGATCACGCCATGCAGCGCGGCGATCGAATCGCCGATCGAAATGCCGACCCGCAGCGGCGGCCGGTCGGGATGGCCCGATACGTAGCGCAGGCCGCCCATGGATTCGCCGATGGCGCCGAAGCCGGGCTGGTCTTTCATCGGGCCGGTCTGGCCATAGCCGGACAAACGCACCATGATCAGCGCGGGATTGATGGCGCGCAGTTGTTCATAGCCCAGGCCCCACTTCTCCAGCACGCCGGGGCGGTAGTTCTCGACCACCACGTCGGCGTCCAGCGCCAGCCTGCGGGCGATCTCGCGGGCCTCGGGGTGCTTCAAGTTGAGGGCGATGGATTGCTTGTTGCGGGCCTGCACCGTCCACCACAACGAATTGCCTTCGTGCAAATGGCGCCAGCTGCGGATGGGGTCGCCCCCACCGGTGCCGTCGGGGCCGTGCGGCGTTTCCACCTTGATGACGTCGGCGCCGAATTCGCCGAAGATGCGCGCGGCGAACGGGCCGGCGATGAGCGTGCCGAGTTCCAGGACCTTCAGGCCGGTCAGGGCTGACATGGCGGTTGTCTTCCTCTCGTGGAGGCCGCGCCGCGTGGGCTGGCCATTCTTCCAATGCCCGCCGGTACATTGCCGGCGGACTATCGTGGATGCGTATCAGGTGGTCTTGCGCTCCATCAGCGCCCAGGCGATGGTGCCGGCGTCAACGTATTCGAGTTCGCTGCCGGCCGGCACGCCGCGCGCCAGGCGCGTGACCCGCAGGCCGCGCTCGCCCAGGGCCTCGCCCAGGAAATGCGCGGTGGTCTCGCCTTCGGCGGTGAAGTTGGTGGCCAGGATGACCTCCTGCACCACGCCGTCGGTGGCGCGGCGGATGACGCGGTCGAAATCCAGCTCGCGCGGGCCGATGCCTTCCAGCGGCGCCACGCGGCCCATCAGCACGTAATACAGGCCGCGATAGCCGTGGCTGGACTCGATCATGTTCTGGTCGGCCGGCGTCTCGACGATGCACAACAGGGAGGGATCGCGCTTGGGATTGGCGCAGGTGGCGCACACGTCCTCTTCGGCGAAGCTGTTGCAACGCGAGCAATGGCGCAGGTCGCGCACCGCCCCGGCCAGCGCGCGGCCGAGCATGTCGGCGCCCTGGGGGTCGTGCTGCAACAGGTGATAGGCCATGCGCCGCGCGGAACGCACGCCCACGCCGGGCAGGCGCCGCAGCGCCTCGATCAGCGAGACCAGCGGTTCGGGTTCGGGCAGTAGAGGATCCATGACACGGCGAAAACTTGCGGGCGGCAAAGGCCGCGCCGCCGGAAGCGGCCGCGGCCGGGACGTGCAATCAGAACGGCAGCTTCATGCCCGGGGGCAGCGGCATGCCGGCGGTGACGGACGCCATCTTTTCCTGCGAGGTGGCTTCGGCCTTGCGCAGCGCGTCGTTGAAAGCGGCGGCGACCAGGTCTTCCAGCATGTCCTTGTCGTCGGCCAGCAGCGACGGATCGATCTCGACGCGCTTGACGTCGTGGCGGCAGGTCATGGTGACCTTGACCAGGCCGCCGCCGGAGGCGCCTTCGACCTGGATCTCGGCCAGCGCGTCCTGCGCCTTCTTCATGTTTTCCTGCATCTGCTGCGCCTGGCGCATCAGGCCGGCCAGTTGTCCTTTCATCATGATGGTGCTTCCTTGAACGAGGGAATGTGGGGATTGCCGGCGCGTTACGCGGCGGCGGAAGGGGAATCGACGTGGCGGATCGAACCGGCCACGACATGGGCGCCGAAGTCGGCCACCAGCGCCTGCACGAAGGGATCGACGGCGACCGCGTCCTCGGCGGCCTGCTGGCGCGCCGCGCGCTCGGCCTGGGCCACGGCGTGGGCGGTGGCTTCACCGACCGCGCCAACGTCCACGTCCAGCCGGATGCCCTGGCCGAAGTGTTCGCACAGCACCGTCTGCAGGCGCACGCGGCTTTCGCTTTCGGCCAGCGTCTTGACCGCCACGCGCAGGATGATGGCGTCGCCCTGCACGCCGGCCCATTCGCTCTGGCGCGCCAGCTCGGCGGCCAGGCCGGTGACCGGCAGGCGCGCGGCCAGCTCGGGCCAGGCGGCGGGAGTCATGTCGGCCAGGCGCGCGCGCGACTGGCGCTTGCGCGCCGGCGCGGCGCCTTCGCGCCGCACGGGCGCCGCCGACGGCGCGGGCGCGGCCGATGGCGCGCTGGCCAGGGTTTCGAAATCGTCGTCGGGATCCGACGTGAAGCCGCCGTCCGGGACGAAACCGCCTTCGGCCTCGAACGGGATTTCCTCGTCGACCCACGACGGCGGGCCGTCGTCTTCCGCGGCCGGCGCGACCGCGGCAGCAGCGGGTGTCAAGGCCAGCGGGGCCGACTTGGCGGCTGTCGGGGCAGCGACGGGGGCGTCCGTGGCGGGCGCATCCTCGACGGTGGCGGCGGTATCCGCGGCGGGCGTCGACGGCCGAATTGAGGCTTCGCCAGCGGCCGGAGCCGAACCCGCGGCAGCGGGGGCATCTTCCCAAGGCGGCACGCTGGCGGCGGCGGATTGGGCGGCCGGCTGGACCGCTGCGGGCGTGGCGACGGGCGTGGCGGCCACCGGCGCGGGCGGCACGGCGGCGGGCGCGGCGGCCGGGGCCGGCGCGGCGTTCGCTTGCGGTGCGCTAGCGGGGGCGGACGGCGCGGGGGCGGCCGGGGGCGGCGCGGGAGCAACCGCTTGCGCGGCCGGCGCGGCCCGTGGCGCCACCGGCGCGGCGGCGACCGGCGCCGCTTGCGGCGGCTGCGCGGCGGGCTCGGCCGTCTGGCGCGCCGGCGTGGCGGGCGCCTCGATCGCGGTCTGCGGACCGGCGTCACCGTTGAGCGCCAGCATGCGCAGGCAGGCCATGATGAAACCGGCGTACTCGTCCGGCGCCAGGGTCAGTTCACCCCGGCTGTGCACCGCCACCGAATAGAACAACTGCACCGCGTCGGGATGCAGGGTCTGCGCCAGACGGGCGATGTCGGCCGCCAGCGGATCCTCGGCCGGCATCACGCCCGACACCCGCTGCTCGATGGCGACGCGCGAGAGCAGCACGGCCAGATCGGCCAGCGCGCCGGCATACGACAGGCCGCGCGTGGCCAGTTCGTCGGCCACCGCCAGCACGCCCTTGGCATCGCCGCTGGACAGCGCGTCCAGCAGGCGCACCAGGTGGCGCTGGTCGATGGTGCCGAGCATGCCGCGCACGGCGTCCTCGGTCAGGTTGCCGGCGCTATAGGCGATGGCCTGGTCGGTCAGCGACAGCGCATCGCGCATGGAGCCCGACGCGGCCTGCCCGATCAGGCGCAGGGCCGGCACTTCGAAGCCGACCTGCTCTTCGCCCAGCACCGCCTGCAGGTGGCCCACGATGGAGTCGGCCGGCATCTGCTTCAGATTGAATTGCAGGCAGCGCGACAGCACCGTGACCGGGATCTTCTGCGGGTCGGTGGTGGCGAGGATGAATTTGACGTGCGGCGGCGGCTCTTCCAGCGTCTTGAGCATCGCGTTGAACGCGTGCCCGGTGAGCATGTGCACTTCGTCGATCATGTAGACCTTGAAGCGGCCCGCGCCCGGCGCGTAGACGGCCTGCTCCAGCAACTGGGTCATTTCCTCGACGCCACGATTGGAGGCGGCGTCCAGTTCGAGGTAGTCGACGAAACGGCCGGCATCGATCTCGGTGCAGGCGCGGCAGACGCCGCAGGGCTTGGAGGTGATGCCGGTTTCGCAGTTGAGCGATTTGGCCAGGATGCGCGACAGCGTGGTCTTGCCGACGCCGCGGGTGCCGGTGAACAACCAGGCGTGGTGCAGGCGCTGGGTGTCGAGCGCATGCGTCAGCGCGCGCACCACGTGATCCTGTCCCACGAGGGTTTCGAACGATCGCGGCCGCCACTTGCGGGCCAGTACCAGATAAGTCATGGCGGGATTGTAGAGCCTTTGCAAGAGCCTATGCGATTGCTGGCGCGAAATGCAAAAGGGACGGAATCATCTTCCGGGGGAATCCCCCTTGGAAAACAACCCCGTCCCCTTTGAGAAACCGGTTGGCGAGCCTTACTCCGGCACTGACCCTAAACGACTATGGCTGCTTCGTTCCCGACCTGACCAGGTTCACCGTCGAACCATGCGAAGGGGCCCGCCAAGCAAGATTCTAGCAGAGCTTCGCGTTGCTCGCTCGGCTAGCCTCTTGCTTGGCGGGCCCCGGGGGGCTGTATGTGCGCCCCCTCCCCGGCCCTCCCCCCGAGGGGGAGGGAGGGAAGACGTTGCTTCGCTTGTCTTGACGGCTCGCTTCGCTTTGCCTTGTCTTGACGGCTTGCTTCGCTTTGCTTTGGTGGGGGCTGCTGTTTTTTATAGGTCGATCCAGGCTTGGGCGCGGGGGAAGTAGAGGGCGGCGCGGGCCTTGCGGCCGTCCAGGGCGGTGACTTGGGCGCAGTAGCGCAGGAGTTGGTCGCCGTGGCGTTGGCGCATGCGTTGGGCGAAGGCGGCGGGGGACTCGTTGGGTTGCGGACGGCCGGTCTTGTAGTCGACGATGAGCCAGCCGTCTTCGGTGCTGAGGGCCAGGTCGATAACGGAGACTTTGCCGGCGGCGTCGATGAGGGGCCACTCGCGGCGGGCGCCGGATTGGGACAGGAGCCAGAGGCCACGCTCGTCGGCCAGGGTCGATTGGAGGGTGTCGAGGACGGCTTCGGCGGCAGCGTCGGCCTGGCTGGCGGGGATGCCGGCGCGGGTCAGTTGGCGGCGTATCGCGGGCAGGCGTTGGGCCAGGGCGCCGACCGGCCAGGCGGAGACGCCGTCGTGGCCGATACGGGCCAGCCAGGCGTGGGCCAGGGTGCCGATGGCGGCGTCGTAGCCGGATTCGAGTTGCCAGGCGGGATGCTCGGCGCTGTCGCCCCAGGCGCCGCGCGCGGCCGCGGCGAAGCCGGGGCTGATGCTGACATCGGCCTGGCGCGCCAGTTGTGTCAGGCCGTCCCGGTGCACCCGGCGCAGCGGCTCGCCTTGCCATTCGGGGCCATCGTCACGGGGAGCGGCGGGGTCGCCGTCCGTGGCGGGTGGCACGGGCGTTTCCAGGCACGGCCAGAGGCGGCCCAGCAAGCTGGCGGAAGGCGGCGTCTTGGGCTGGCCGGTGGCTTCGTCAAGGGCGACGTGGCCAACCAGGTGCAGGCGCTTGCGGGCGCGGGTGGCGGCGACGTACAGCAGGCGATCGATTTCGTAGGCGGCGCGGCGCGCCTCGCGCGCGCCGAGGTAACGCGACACCGGATCGGCCTCGGTTTCGGCGCGGGGCTTGACCGGGCCGAACAGCACCCGGCCAGCGCTTTGCTCGAAGCGCACCAGCGGTGGCTGGTCGCCGCGCGGCGCGCGGTGCAGGCCATAGAGAATCACCGTTTCGAATTGCAGGCCCTTGGACTTGTGCATGGTCATGACCTCGACGGCGGCCTCTTCGTCGGCCGCGTCGGGCGCCGCGAACAGGCGCGCGATGCCGGCGTCCAGCGCGGCCGGGTCGATGGCGCCGTGCGGCGCCAGGCGTTCGACCAGTTGGAACAGGCTTTCGGCATCGTTGGCCACCGACGGGCCGCTGTAGAGCCCGGGGCCGCCCAAGCGGCGCCAGAGCGCTTCGACCCAGGCCGCGAACGGCATGGCGCCCGAGGCGTTGCGCGGGTCCAGCAATATCGCCGCCACCTGCCGCAGGCGCGCGTATTCGTCGGGATGCAGCAAGGCCTCGGCCGAGCGCGGGACGTCCACATCGCTCGCCGCGGCCGGCGTCAACGCCGGATCGCCCCCCGATACCTCGGGCGCCGCATCGTCGGACAAGGCTCCTTGCGCCGGATTCTCGGCGTCGTCGAACAATGATCCCTGGCGCGCCGCCGGCGCAGCGACCACGGGCGCTGCCTTCACCGGCGCCGGACGCAACAAGCGCTCCAGCAGCACCGGCACCGGCGTCACGTGGTCGGCGCCGAACAGGCGCTGCAGCGACGCCAGCGTGAGGCCGCAGAACGGCGCCCGCAGCACCGACAGCCACGCCAACCGATCGCCCGGATGGGACAGCGCCCGCACCAGTTGCACCAGGTCCGCCACCACCGGCCGCAACGCCAGCGGCACCAGATCCACGGCGCGGCAGCGGATGCCTTCCTGCGCCAGCCGCCGCGTCAGGTTGCCCAGGTGGCTGCGGGCCCGCACCAGGATCGCGACCGGGTGCTTGCTGCCCGCGTGCTCGGCCAGCGCCTGCCGCACCAGGCCGACCGCGATGTCCTCGGCCTGTTCCTCGGCCGCGGCGGCGCCGGCGCGCGACCAGGCGGGATGGAAACGCACGGCCGCGCCGGGCAGCGCCTCGTGGAAGGCGCTGGAGGGGCTGTACTTGATCGCGCCCGCGCTGGCATCGCTACGCTTGGGCAGCAGTTGCGCGAACGACTGGTTGACCCATTCGACGATGCCCGCCTGCGAGCGGAAATTGTCGGTCAGGTTGAGAAACGCCGGTTGCAGTTCGCCCACGCCCTGCTCCGCAACCTCCAGGAACAGGCCCACTTCCGCCTTGCGGAAACGGTAGATCGATTGCATCGGATCGCCCACCAGGAACAGGCTGCGGCCGTCGCCCGCCTGCCAGCCCGAGGTCAGCGTGCGCAGCAGGTCGAGCTGCGTCTGGCTGGTGTCCTGGAATTCGTCGATCAGCAGATGGCGGATGGATGCGTCCAGCTTGAGCAGCAGTTCGCCGGGGTCGTCGGCGCTGCCCAGCGCCGCGGCCGCGCGCTGCGAGATCTCGATGAAGTCGACCTCGCCGGTATCCGCGAAGCGCAGCCGCAGTTGCGCCACCGCCAGCGCCAGCGTCATCAACTGCGCGCCCAGCACTTCCCACTGGGCATCGCTCAATTGCGGCGCGGGCATGTCGCGCACGGCGGCCAGGCGCCGCACCCAGGGCGCGTCGCCGTCCGCGCTTTCGAGCCAGGCGACGAAGGGTTCCTTGTGCGCGCACTTGGCCGGAAAACCCAGGGTCTTGGTGACGGTCTTGCGCAGGGAACCGGCGCCGGTCAGCAGCAGATGCGCGACGGCGCGCCACTGGTCCAGCGCCTCGGCGTCGGGCGGCAGCTCATCGGTCCAGTCGAGCAGTGCCGCCAGCCGGTCGTCTTCGCCGCCGTCCCGCAATTGCGCCGCGGCCAGACGCGCCGGGCCGCACAGCGCGTCGGCCCAGCCCCGGGGCATGGCCTGGCACAGGCCGTCCAGGTCTTCGCCGATGGCTTCGGCCAGCGTCTGTTCCAATGCCTCGCGGTCGGAACCGTGGCGCAGCAGCGGCAGCCACTGGTCGCGCTGGCCCAGCATGTCGGCGATGGCGTCCTTGGCGGCCTGCACATCCACATCCATGTGCTGCAGCAGGATGCGCACCGCATCGTAATCGTCCGCCAGGTCGAGCGTGGCGCGGGCCGCGGCTTCGTAGTGCGCGCGCGCGTCATCGGTGATCTCGGGCATGCCGCCCAGCTCGGACAGCCACGGCATGCTGCGCACCAGGCCGGCGCAGAAGGAGTCGATGGTGCGAATGGCCAGGCGCGCCGGGTGTTCCAGCAGATGCCACTGCTGCGCGTCATTGCGCGCCAGCGCGGCGCGCGCCAGTTCCCAACTGCGCCGTTCGTGCGCGGCCTGGGGCGGCGCCTCCAGGCCGCGCCGCAACTTGCTCAGCACGCGCGCGTGCATCTCGGAGGCAGCCTTGCGGGTAAAGGTGATGGCGACGATTTCCTCGGGCCGGTTGACCGTGGCCAGCAATGCCAGGATGCGGTCGGTCAGCAGCTCGGTCTTGCCGGAGCCGGCGGGCGCCTGTACCAGGAACGAGCGCGCGGGATCCAGCGCGGCCGCGCGCGCGGCGTGGTCCCGGGGCTGGCGTTCGACTTCGGCCATGGTTCAGGCGTCCTCATCGTCCAGGTGCAAGCGCAGGAACGGCAGCGCATCGCAGTATTTCAGGTCATCGCGCCGGTAGGCGACATTGGCGGCATGGCCCGCCACGTATTCATCGGCCAGCGATTCGATCGCGGCGCGCCAGCGCTGGCGGATCTCGGGCCAGGAGAGACCGTCGAAATATTTGCTCTCGGCGGCCAGCGTCACGCCCTCCAGGCCCAGGTCTGCGTCGGCCAGCCCTTGCGCGGCCACCTGGCGCGCGTGGATCTGGGCCAGCACCAGGCCGGCGACCTCGCCGCCGGCCGCGTCGGCCAGCACGGAGGCGTAGAACGGCAACTGCACGTTGACGGGGCGGCTGCGCGACCAATCCGGCTCGGGCTTGGCGGCGGCCACGCCGGTCTTGTAGTCGACGATGACACTGCGGCCATCGGCCAGCGTGTCGATGCGGTCCAGCCGCAGTTTCAGGTGCAGCGCGCCATGGCGCCATTGGTGGTTTTTCTCGACCTGCGCCACGGCGAATGGCAGGCGCCGCGCTTCGAGGTCGAGCCATGACGCCAGCACCGCGCGAGCCCGCGCGCATTCCAGCGCCTTGAGGGCCGGCGCGTATTGCGTGAGTTCCTCGTCCGCCGCCTGCGCCACCGCCTGCTCAAGCAGCGCCGGCAGACGGCCGCCGGCCAGCGTGGCGTGCAGGGCCTCCTGGTCGGGCAGCATGCCCCACACCAATTCGAGCGCCTTGTGCAGAAACTGCCCGCGCACGTTGACGGTGGCCGCGTCAGCATAGGGCGCCAGCTCGCGCCCGCCCAACCGATGCCGCACAAAGGCCCACAATGGGTTGCGCGCCTGGGTATCGAGGACGTCCAGGCCGCCGCCGCCACGATCATCGGCCGCCAGGGGCGGCCCGCGCGTATCGTCCAGCGACTCCTGCGGCAAGGCGGCGACGGCGGCAAGCGGGGCCGGCCGCCAGTCGGTCAGAACCGCCGCGGCGATCAGCGGCGAGGGCCGCAGTTCGCGTTCGCCATCCATGTGCGCGTGGCTGACGATCACCTGCGGCGCGCAGCGGCACAACGCCGCGTAGATGCCCTCGGCCCATTCGCGCTCGCGCTCGGGCGTGGCGCGTGGCGCCTTGGCCTGGCGCAGCACGGCCAGCGGCAGCAGTGGATTCGGTTTGGGCGAGGCCGGCAGCACGTCGTCGGTCAGGCCCAGTATCCAGATGCCATCCCAGAAGCCGCCCTCGGCCTCGAGCAGGCCCAGCACATCGAGCCGCGCCAGCGGATCGCGCTGCGGCTGGAACGAGGCCGAGCGCGCCACGCTCCGCAGCAGATTGACCGCCGCCACGCCGCCCAGCTTGCCGGCGGCCGGCGCCAGCGCGGAGAAGCTGCCCAGGGCCTCGCCCAGCGCCCCCAGCACCTGGTAGCCGACACTGTCCAGCACGCCCTCGCCGGGAAACCCCAGCGCCGTCAGCGCCGCTTTCATGCGCAGCATCCAGACGTCGCAGGCGGCGCGGGCGCCGCCGCGTGTCCAGATGTCCATGGCCTGCTCCCAGGCCTGCGCCAACGCGGGCACCGCCGCCAGTTGCTTGCGCCACTCGGCCGCGCCGAGGTGGATCTGGCCGCGCCGCCGCCAGCGCGCATCGATGGCGGCCAGGCGCGCCCGCTCGCTGACATCGCCGGCGCAGTG
This sequence comes from Achromobacter sp., assembly GCF_050285565.1. Lineage (GTDB taxonomy): Bacteria > Pseudomonadota > Gammaproteobacteria > Burkholderiales > Burkholderiaceae_B > Achromobacter. The sequence continues at coordinate 141,109 of NZ_JBLZXG010000012.1, read as the reverse complement.
CCCCGCCAGCAATGCCGCGCCCAATACCTCGACGCCACAGCCCTTGCCCGCCGCGCATTCGGCCAACGCGCGCAACCAGGCCAGCGCGGCGCGCGCCAGCGGCCATTCGTCCAGCGGACGGCCAACCGCCACGTTGAAGGCGAACGCCGGCGCGCCATCGCGGCCCGCCAGGGCCTGGCTCAGGATACGGCGCGCGAACGGCGACTCGGCCTCGAGTTGCGGCGAGACGATGGCATAGCGGCCGGTGGGATGCGCAGCAAGCTGGCCCGCGGCCCATTCGGCCGCCGCGCGCCACTGCGCGCCCTGGTCGGGCGCTTCGAAGCGCCGCGGCGTAGCCGGCGCGCGTTGCGCATCGCGCCATTGCGCGATCCGGCAACCCTGCGCTTCGAAGGCGCGCAACAGGCGCTGGAAACGTGGCGACAGGTCGGTGAAGCCGGCCAGCGCCAGGTGGCCGGGAATAGCCAGGCGGCCGTCTTCGAGCGCCCGCAAGACCCGCGCGTAGCCCTGGTTGGCGTCCTCGGCGTCGATGGCGGCCAGGGCCTTGCGGTAGCGCTGGCGCCAGCGGGCAAAACCGCGGTATTCATCGGTATCGGCGCCGGACGGCACCTGCAATGTCCATTCGTCCATCAGCAGGTCGGCGTCCATCGCCAGGCGGGCGGCCTGGCTGGCGTCGAGCAGCACGCGTTCGGCTTCTTCGGCGCGGATGGCTTCGGTCCAGACCAACTGGGTGGCGAAGCTGTCGAGGCGATAGGCCGGCACGTCCTGGCCGTCGTCGAACGCCAGTTCGTTGGCGGACTCGACCAGCCACGCGGACAGCGGCAAGATGCGGGGCAATTCGCTGACCTGGCGTTCCTGGCGCAACAGGCCGGCCAGCTCGAGCGTGAGCCGGCGCGACAGGCGGTTGTTGACCGTCAGCACCAACAGATCGGCGGCGGGCATGGCGCCGAGGTCGGACAGGCTGAGATCAGGGTAGGAAAGCGGCGCGTCCTGCATGGCAAGGCGAAGAGTCATTCAACGCCGTAGGATACCGCGAGCCCGCGCCGGCGGCGTGGCTAAAAACCGCACAGCGAGGCCAGGTTTTCCCAGTGGATCTGCATGTCGGGCGTGGTGTAGCCCCAGAAGGCCAGGCCCAGCACCAGCGCCAGCGCCGCCCAGCCCAGCAGCCGCCAGCCGCGATGGCGGCGCGCGGCGGGGGCGCAAGGCGTGGCGCGCATGACGGGCGGCGGCATGTCAGGCAGCGGCCGGCTGCGCCAACGGCTGTTCGCGCACCGGCAGGCACAGCAACGCCGCGGCCACCGCCAACGCCACGCCCAGCCACCACACCAGATCGTAGTTGCCGGTCCTGGCATAGGCATAGCCGCCCAGCCAGACCCCGATGAAGCTGCCGACCTGGTGCCCCAGGAACACAATGCCGGACAGGGTCGCGGCGTAGCGCAGGCCGTAGATCTGGCCGATCAGCCCCTGCGTCAAGGGCACGGTGCCCAGCCAGAACAGGCCCATCCAGGCCGCGAACGCATACAGCACCCACGCCGACAGCGGCAGCCACAGCAGCAACAGGATGCCGAAGGCGCGCATGCCGTAGACCACCGCGAGCAGTCGCTTCTTGCTGTACTTGCCGCCAAGCTTGCCGGCGTAGAACGAGCCCAGCACGTTGAACAGCCCGATCAGTGCGATCGCGGTGGCGCCCTGTCCCGGCGTCAGGCCACCGTCGGTGACATAGGCCGGCAGGTGCAGCGTGATGAACGCGGTGTGGAAGCCACAGACGAAATAGCTCCAGAACAGGAAGTGGAACGAAGGATGCCGCACCGCCTGGCGCACCGCCGCCGCCAGCGATTGCTGCGGCCCGCCATGCGCCTGCGGGCGACCCCGCAGGTAATAGGCCAGCGGCGCGGCGCAGGCCACGAACAGCGACAGTACCCACAGCGCGCCCGGCCAGTCCAGGCCGGTGATCAGCACCTGGCCGGTCGGCACCACGGCGAACTGGCCGAGCGAACCGCCGGCGCTGGCGATGCCCATGGCGGTGCTGCGATAGGCGGGCGGCACGGCGCGCGCCACCACCGGCAGGATCACCGGGAAGGTCGTGCCGGCCTGACCCAGGCCGACCAGCAGGCCGGCGCTCAGGTACAGCGTGGTTTCGTCGGTGGCAAAACGCGTGCCGATCATGCCCAGCATGTACAGCACCGCGCCCAGCGCGATGGTGCGGCCGGAACCATAGCGGTCGGCCAGGATGCCCATGAAAATGCAGGCTACGCCCCAGACCAGGTTCTGTAACGCGAAGGCCATGGAAAACACCTCGCGGCCCCAGCCATGAGCCAGGCCCATCGGCTGCATGAACAGGCCGAAGGTAGCGCGCACGCCCATGGCCAGCAGCACCACCAGGGTACCCAGGATGAGGGTGCGGACGTAACGGGTATCGGTAGTGCTGGACATGGTTGTTCTTATTGATGACGGCGGGCGCCCCCTCCTCGGGACGGTCGGGCGGACGGCCAGACGCGCACATCATAAACAAATAACCGGACGCGGCCGGCAATACCCGCGTCGGCGGCTCGCGTATCACGGCCCCAGTCCGGCCGCGGCATCGGTGGCCCGACCGTGCGTGCGCCGCGCCGGCGGTACGCGCCGCCCCCGGAATATAGTTGATTTTATCAACCATATATTCCAGAATGGGACTTTCTCCCCTCAGACCAAGCCATGACTCTGCAAACCCCGTTGACCCGCCTGCTGGGCACGCGTTATCCGATCATCCAGGGCGGCATGAGCTGGGCCTCGTCGAACGCGGCGCTGGCGCTGGCCGTGTCGCGCGCCGGCGGACTCGGCGTGATCGCCGCCGGCCCCATGTACCCCGAGGCGCTGCTGGCCGCCATCCGCGAAGTCCGCGCCGGCACCGACGCGCCTTTCGCGGTCAATATCCCGCTCTACAACAAGCGCGCGCAGGAACACATGGACATCGTGCTGGCCGAAGGCGTGCCGGTCATCATCGCGTCGCAGGGCGGACCGCAGAAGCACATCGGCCGGGCGCGCCAGGCCGGCGCCAAATGGCTGCAGGTGATCGCCAGCCCCGAGCATGCCGTCAAGGCCGAAGCGGCCGGCGTGGATGCGGTGATCGCGGTCGGGCTGGAAGCCGGCGGCCATCCCGGCCCCGATGAAATCGGCCTGCAGGTGCTGCTGCGTGCCGTCGTGCGGCGCGTGTCGGTGCCGGTGGTGGCGGCCGGCGGCATCGCCGACGGCGCCGGCATCGCAGCCGCGCTGTGCCTGGGCGCGGCGGGCGCGCAACTGGGAACCCGCTTCCTGCTGACCCCCGAGGCCGGCGTCTGCGATGCCTACAAGGCGGCGGTGCTGGCGGCCGGCGTGGCCGACACCACGCTGGTGGGCCGTGGCCGCTCGCCGGTGCGCATGCTGCGCAACGCGTTCGCCCGCGACTATCTCGCGGCAGAACGCGACGGCGACCCGGCCATGCTGGAGACGATGTTCGCCGGCAGTTCCTTGAAGCAGGCCGCCTTCGACGGCGACGTGCAAGGCGGCAAGGTCGAGGCCGGCCAGAGCGCGGGCTTGATCGAGAGCCTGCAACCGGCCGGCGCGGTGGTCGAGCAATTGGTGGCGCAAACGCGCGCGGCGCTCAGGCGCGTGGCGCTGCTGGCGCAGTGAGTGGCGGCGCGCCGCCATGCCGCGCCTCTCGGTGGCGTATCGGCCGTTCCCGGCATCGCTTCGGCGGCAATGACGGCGTCCCGTTCCGAACAAGGTCCGGCAGGTGCAGCCTGGCGCAGTTCGGCAACCACGTTGGTATCCAGCAGGAACATCATTGGACGTCCGCGGGACGGGCAATTCGGGTGAGCGGGGGGCATCGAGTTCGGTGTCGGCCAGGCCGGGCATCGACAGCGCGCTGACGATACTTCGCTTTTTGCCGGCCAGGCGCCAGTAGTCCTCGATGGCGAACCTCAGGATCCATCGAGGGCTGCAAAGCGCCATCACAGCCGCGGGATTCATCCTATTTCTTCATCAGCCCCGCCGCCTGCACCAGTTTGCGCATGGCGGCCTGGTCTTGCTCCACGAAGGCGGTGGCTTGCTGCGGCGTCATGTTCCACAGGTCCACGCCCTGCGCTTGCATCAGCTTGCTGTATTCGGGATTGGCGTTGACCTTGGCCACCGCGTCGTTCAGGCGCCGCAGGATTTCCGGCGGCGTGCCCTTGGGCGCGGCCAGGCTGTACCAGGACGCCGATTCCGCGCCCTTCACGCCGGATTCGGCCAGCGTCGGCACGTCCGGCAGCAACGGCGAGCGATGACCGTTGGCGTAAGCCAGCGCCTTCAGGCGGCCGCTGCGGATGAACTGCAGGCTGGCGGCCAGGTTCAGCACCGCCATGTCCACCTGCCCGCCCACCAGGTCGTTGATGGCCGGCGCCGCGCCGCTGTAGGGGATGTGGACGATGTCCACGCCGGCGCGTTCGCGGAACAGTTCGGCGCCCAGATGCGGCGAGCTGCCCGGCCCGGCCGACGCATAGTTGATGCGGCCCGGCTCCTTGCGCGCCATCGCAATTAATTGTTCGACGCTGTCGGCCTTGAGCGTGGGCCGCACCACCAGCATGTTGGGCTGGTTGGCAACGATCGAGACGAAAGCGAAGTCCTTGATGCCGTCGTAGGGCGTCTGCTGCATCAGCGGCGTCACGACGTGGGCGGCCGAGGTACCGAGCAGCAGCGTGTAGCCGTCCGGCTTGGCGCGCGCGACGAAGTTGGCGCCAATGGCCGCGCCGCCGCCGGCCTTGTTCTCGACGATGACGGGCTTGCCCAGTTGCTTTTCCAGCTCGCGCGCCAGGGCCCGCCCCAGCACATCGGCGGGACCGCCGGCGGCGTAAGGGTTGACCAGCGTGATCGGTTGCGAGGGATAGGCATCGGCGGCGACGGCCGACGCGCACAGCGCGCCCGCCACCGCCGCGCCGCACAGCAGGCGCTTCAGAATCTTCATGGTTTGTCTCCTGGAATATTGTGTTTTATGCGTGGTGTTGTGCGAGGGATGACCTTCCGGGGCATCTCGCCCCGGCCGGCTAGATCGCGCCCTGCGCGCGTAACGCCTCGATCTGCGCGGGCGACAGCCCCAGCCGGCCGGCCAGCACGCCATCGGTGTGCTCGCCAAGCAAGGGCGGCCGCTGCAGCCGCGGATCGTCGAAGCCGTGGAACTTGAACGGCACCGGCACCGCGCCGAAGCGGCCGATGGCGGGATGCTCGTAGCTGGCCACCATGCCGCGCGCCAGCACGTGTTCGTTGTGCAGGATCTCCTCCACGTCAAGGATCGGGCCGGCCGGCACGCCGCGCGCGTCGCAACGGCGGCACAGTTCGTCGCGGGTCAGCCGGGCGGCGGCGGCGGACAGGCCGGCCATGACTTCCTCGCGGCGCGCCACGCGCACGGCGTTGCGCGCCAGTTCCGGATCGTCGGCCCATTGCGGCAGGTCGAGCGCCTCGCACAGCGGCTTCCAATGCTGGTCGCTGCCCGTGATTTGCACCCAGCGGCCATCGCCGCATTCGAAGGCGGCCGACGGCACCCGGCCGGGATGTTCGGTGCCAAGGCGCGGCGGCACTTCGCCCAACGCGAAATAACGCGCGGCCGCCAGCGACAGCAGGCCGACCTGGCCGTCCAGCATGGAGAAGTCGATGTGGCAGCCGTGCCCTGAGCGCGCGCGCCCCACCAGCGCCGACAGGATGCCGATGGCGGCCCACAGCCCCGAGGTCAGGTCGCTCACCGGCAGGCCCGGCTTGACCGGACCGCCGCCCCGCTCGCCGGTCAGGCTCATGATGCCGCCCATGGCCTGGAACACGGTGTCATAGCCCTTGCGCGGCGCGTACGGCCCGGTCATGCCGAAGCCAGTGCACGAGAAATAGATCAGGCCGGGGTTGTCTGGCGCGATGTGGTCGCGGTCCAGCCCATACTTGGCCAGCGTGCCCACCGGGAAATTCTCGACCACCACGTCGCAGGTCTGCGCCAGGCGCCGGATCAACGCCTGGCCCTCGGCGTGGCGGAAGTTCACCGTGACCGACTGTTTGCTGCGGTTGAACGCCAGGTAGTAGGCCGACTCGGTGCCGCCTTCGCCCCGCACCTTGGGCTCGAAGCCGCGCGTCTCGTCGCCGCCGCCAGGCTGTTCGACCTTGATGACCTCGGCGCCCAGTTCGGCCAGGATCATCGATGCGAACGGGCACGCCAGCACGCGCGACAGGTCCAGGATAGTGACGCCCTCCAGCGGCCTCATCGCGCCGCTCCCTGACGGAAGCCGCGCATGATGACGTTGGCGTCGCGGCCCACGCCCAGCGCCTCGGCCAATCCCAGGTCGGCCGCGCGGTGGAAGGCGCGCTTGGTCAGGCCCATGGCCGCGGGTTCCCAGCCGGCCAGGCGCTGCGCCATTGCCAGCGCGGCGTCCAGCACTAGCGCGGCGGGAACCACGCGGTTGGCGATGCCCAACTGCGACGCGCGCGCGCCGTCGACGGGTTCGGCCATCGCCACCAGCTCGAAGGCATGCTTGCGGCCCACTTGCCGCACCAGGTTGGCCATGACCACGGCGGCCACGATGCCGTGGCGCAATTCCGGATAGCCGAAGCGCGCGTCCTCGGCCATCACCGTCAGGTCGCAGGCCAGCGCCAGGCCGGCGCCACCGCCAAGCGCATTACCGTGCACCGCGCCGATGACCGGTTTGGCCATGCGCGAGAACACCAGGTGCAGATCGGTCGTCAGGTCGGCGCGGCGCAGCACCGCGTCCGGCTGTTCCGGCGTCAGCGCCGAGAATTCGGTGGTATCGGCGCCGGCGCAGAACGACTTGCCATTGCCCGTCAGCACCACCGCGCGCACGGACTCGTCGCGGTCCGCCTGGCGCAGCGCTTCCAACAGCGCCGTGGTCAACGCGGTGTTCAGGGCGTTGTGCTTTTCCGGGCGGTTCAGGCGCAGCAGCCGGACGGCGCCCAGGTCTTCGATGATCAGTTCCGACATCAGGAATATCCTCTTGCAATGACGATGCGTAAATTGATTGATTAAATCAACAATAAAAGTAAAAAAAGGCGCAAGGCGCCGCCCCACGCATTCAGCGCGGCTGCACGCCGCGCCCGCGACGCGCCGGCACCTCCGCCTTGCAGTCGTTCAACATTTCCAGCGCGTGCGCCGTCAGCTTGTCCAGCATGCGTTCCATGGCCTCGCGCTCGGCGTCCGACAGCACCGACAGCATGCGCTCGTTGCGCTCGACCGCGGCCGGGAACATTTCGTCGTACAGCGCGCGGCCGGCGCGCGTCAGATCCAGGCTGACGCCACGGCCGTCCTGGCTGTCGGCGCTGCGCTGGATCAGACCGCGCTCGATCAGCTCGGACACCGTGCGGCTGGCCTGGCTCTTGTCGATGTTGGCCTCGCGCGCGACGGCGTTGAGCGACATGTCCGGCGCGGCGCCCAGCAACGCGATGATGCGCCATTCTCGCGGGCCGACACCGTAGCGGCTTTCGTTCAAACCGGCGGCGATGCGGCTGGACACATAGGCCAGCCGGTTCAGGCGGTACGAGAACAGTTGCTTCAATGCGCGGGGTTCAGGACGCGCGGCGGGAGCGGACTTGGGTGCGGTGCGGGTGGCCATGGCGGACTCGTCAAATGCGGAAAAACGCGGCGCGCGCGCTCGGCGCGCGCCACTGCCCGCATGATATACAAAGGCGGCGCGCGGTCCTCATGCGGCCGCTCCCGCGGCCACGCCGATCAGCGGATTCAACCCGCTTTGCGCCACCCGGCTGTGCAGCGCGTGTCCCAGCACCTCCTGGCAGCGCGCCGAGACCGCCGCCAGCGCCGGCAGATCCAGGCCGGTGCGCACCCCCATGGACTCGAACAGGTTGACCAGGTCTTCAGTGGCCACGTTGCCGGTATGGCCGCCGCCATAACGCACCTTGGCAGGATGTCCGCCGACGCCGCCAAAGGCGCAATCGAAATGGGTCACCCCTGCCTCCAGCGCCGCCACGTAGTTCACCAGGCCGGTACCGCGCGTGTCGTGAAAATGCGCCACCGGCGTCACCTCGGGCGCCTCGCGCGCCATGCGGCCATACAGGCCGCGCACCGCCGCCGGGGTGGCCATGCCGGTGGTGTCGCCCAGCGTCACGATGCCCACGCCCAGGGCGGCGAAACGGCGCACGTCGGCCATGACCGCGTCCGGGTCGACCGCGCCCTCGAACGGGCAGCCGAAGGCCACCGAGATCGTGCCGATCAGCCGGAAGCGGCCATTCGCCAATCGCGCCATCGCGGCGATGTTGTCCCATTGCGCGGCGCGCTCGCGCTTGAGGTTGCGCGTCGAATGCGATTCGCTGGCCGAAACCAGCAGGCTGATCTCGTTGGCGCCGAGGCCGGCGTCCAGGTCAGCCAGCGCCCGCTCGACGGCGCGCGCGTTGGCGCAGGTGGCCTTGTACCAGACGCCCGCGCGGCGCGGCAGCGCCGCCAGCAGCTCGCTGGCGTCGGCAAATTGCGGCACCACCTTGGGATTGGAATACGAGGTCGCCTCGACCCGCTCGAATCCCAGCCCGGCGAAACGGTCGATCAAGTCGACCTTGACCGCGGTGTCGATGAAATCGGGCTCGTGCTGCAGGCCATCGCGCGCAAAGCATTCGCACAGCACCACGTCGCGCGCGCTCATGCCTGTTGCTCCAGCCCGAACCGCGCCAGCGCATGGGCGCGCAGCTTGTTCTTCTGTACCTTGGAACTGCCGGTCATGCCGATATGCTCGAAGCTATCGACGATCTCGACATAGCGCGGCACCTTGAAATTGGCGCAACGCGCCTTGCACCAGGCGGTCAGCTCGTCCGGCGAGCAGCGCTGGCCGTCCTTGAGCAGCACGAACGCCGCCGGCACTTCGCCCAGCCGCGCGTCCGGCACGCCCACCACCTGCGCCATGCGCACGGCGGGGTGGCCATGCAGGGTCTCTTCCACTTCGGCGGGCGCGACGTTCTCGCCGCCCACGCGGAACATGTCCTTGAGGCGACCGACCATCCGCAGACGGCCTTGCGCATCCATTTCGCCCAGGTCGCCGGTGCTGAGCCAACCATCCGCGCCCAGCGCGCGGGCGGTGGCCTCGGGCATCTTGTAGTAGCCCTTCATCACACTCCAGCCGCGCGCCTGGATCTCGCCCTGCATGCCGGCCGGCAGCGGCACGCCCGTGCCCGGGTCCACCACCCGCACCTGCATGCCCGGATGCGGCAGCGCCCAGCCCATGGCGCGCAGTTCGAACGGGTCGTCGTGCGCCGACAGCGTGATGTTGGGCGAGGCCTCGGATTGGCCGTAGGCGTTGCAGATGCCGGGCACACCCATCACATCCCGAATCTTGCTCATCACCTGCGGGCCGGCGGCGGCCCAGCCGCCGCGCAGGTGGATGCGGCTGCGGTCGAATTCCGGATGCCCCATCAGCATGAGGAAGATGGTGTCGTTGCCGGAAGTCAGCGTGCAGCGTTCCTCGTCCAGCATGCGCAATGCCTCGGCCACGTCGAACTTCGGCAGCGTCAACAGGCAGCAGCCGGTCATCAGGCTAACCAGGATCGACAAGGTGGTGCCGGCCACATGGAAATACGGCCGGATGCTGAAGTAGCGATCGCCGGGCCGCACACCGATACGCTGCGCCGCGGCCCAGGCGTTGGTCAGCATGTTGGCGTGCGTGAGCATCACGCCCTTGGGAAACGAGGTGGTGCCCGAGGTGTATTGGATCAACAGTACGTCGTCCGGCACCACGGCCCGCATGGCCGCGTCGAGTTCATCCTCATCGACCGCCGCGCCGGCCCGCAGGAAGTCCTGCCACGATTGCGCGCCCTTGGGACAGCGCTCGCCCAGCACCACCACGCGCCGCAGCAACGGCAGGGCCTGGCCGGGCAAGGCGGTCTCCAGCGCCGGCTCGACCTGCGTCAGCAGATCGAGAAAGTCGATGCCCAGGAACGTGTCGGCGGTCAGCAGCAATTGGACGTCGGCCTGCTTCAAGCAGAACGCCAGTTCGTCGGTCTTGAAGCGCGTATTGACCGGCACCGTCACGGCGCCGAGCAGGGCGCAGGCGTAGAACACCTGTACCCAGGTGCCGCCATTGCCCAGCAGCACACCGACGTGATCACCGCGCCGCACACCGGCCGCATGCAGGCCCAGGGCGATGCGGCGCGCGCCTTGTTGCAGCGCCGCCCAAGTGTGGCGTTCGCCGGGCGCGACAAACGCTTCGGCGCTGGCGCGTGCGCTCACCTGGCGCGCCAGCGCCCGCGACAGGATCGCCGGGTCGATCATGCCGGGTCTCCCGCCGCGCCGAAGCCGGCGATGGCCTGTTTCCAGTCGGTGCCGCGCAGGTTTTCCTCGATGGCCAGCAACTCGATCGCCATCGCGCCTTCGCGTGTCGTCGCCAGGCCCTGGTCGATGCTGCGCTTGGTCAGCCTGACGGTCAGCGGCGCGGCGCGCGCGATTGCCGCCGCCATCCGCGCGGCCTCGGGCACCAGCGCCTCGGGCGCATGCACCTGGTTGACCAGGCCGATCTCGCGCGCTTCGGCCGCGTCGAAGCGGCGGCCGGTGAACAGCAATTCCTTGGCCTTGCGGGCGCCGGCGATGCGCGGCAGGCGCTGCGTGGCGCCGACGGTGCCCCAGCCCACTTCCGGATAGCAGAAGGTGGCATCGGACGACGCCAGCACGAAGTCGCAGGCCGCGGCGATCTCACAACCGGAACCGAATGCGGCGCCCTGCACCACCGCGATCACCGGCTGCGGCATGCGCTCGATGGCGGCATAGGCGGCAAAGCCCTGCACCCGGCGCGCCGTCAGCTCGGCGGTCGACATGGTCTTGCGCTCTTTCAGGTCGGCGCCGGCGCAAAACGCCGCACCCGCCGCCGCGATCAGCACCACGTGCGCGTCCGGATCGTCCGCCAGCCGCTGCATGGCCTGCACCAACTCGGCGCACATTAGGGAATTGAGCGCGTTGCGGCTGTCGGGCCGGTTCAACGTCACCGTGGCGACACGGTCCTGCACGTCCAGCAGGATCGTGTGGAAAGTCGGGGTCATGCCTGCTCCTGGATGTTCTCGGTATCGGGCCGACCGTGCGGGGCGCACCTGATCCGGCCATGGCAGGCAATATAGGGCAGATAGTTGATTTAATCCACTATTTTTTCTGGTCGCCGCAGGCCTGTCGCCGCATCCCGCCCGCCACGCCTGGGCGCGGGCGATCCGCACCTGATAGACTGCGCCCTGCCGCGCTTATGGTCACCAACCAATGGTGATACACTTGCGCCCCGGGTCTTTCCCTGGAATATCAAGGCACTAGCATCAAGGCGCGGGCGCCCCGCCTCGGGCCTGCCGAGGCCTCCGGGTTCAGGCCCCTGCGACCGCCGGCCCCCGCCGCCCGCACCGTCTCGCCGTAGTTAAATGGATATAACCGGCCCCTCCTAAGGGTCAATTGGTGGTTCGATTCCACCCGGCGAGGCCACCCTCCCCGGCCGCGACTGCGCCGGCCGGCGCAAGAAAATCCCACGCTTTCAGCCAGATGAGGGTTAATCCGGGCTACGCTCACGCGCCACGCGACGGTAGCGTCTCGGGACGCGTTTGGTGACGAATACGCCATCCGTCAATACAACCCCAATATTTTTTCAGGCGAACATAGCGAATCGCCTTGCGCACCACTTGAAATTACTGTTTAAATTCGACGCGTAAGCCCCTAATTCATCTGGACTTTTCCCGAACCGTCGGCAACCCGACCGGGGAAACAATTCTTCACAGACTGACAAGCCTGCTCAAACCATGGCATTTAACTGGAAACGTGCAATTGCGAACGCGGTAGCGCCGGCGGCGCTGGCGATGTGCGCGCTCCTGCCCTCCGCCGCGCTCGCCGCGAAGAATACCGACCCTTGCAAGACCAACGCCAAGTCGGCCGCTTGCAAGGCGCAACAAGCCAAGAAAGCCCCGGCCCCCGCCAACAAGGCCGCCGCCCCCAAGCAAAGCGCGGCCAAGGGCGCGCCCAAGGCCGCCGCCGGTAAGCAGGCCGCGCCGAAATCGGCCGCCGCCAAATCTTCCCCCAAGGGTGCCGCCGGCAAGCAGGCCGCGGCCAAGGGCACGCCCAAGCAGGCCGCCGGCAACAAGGCCCCGCCCAAGGGCGGCAGGCAGGCCGTCGCCCAACAGACCGCCTCCAAGAAGGGCGCCGTCGGCAAGAACGGCAAGCCGAACAAGCCGTCGCGCGCGCAGCGCACGGCGGCAGCGGCCCAAGCCGCCGCCATGCCGCCGCCCGCGGTGTCGGTGCGCGCCGAAGCCGCCGCGCTGCGCTCCAGCACCGCCTACGTACAGGACCTGGCCACGTCCACGGTGATCTTCGCCAAGAACGAGAACGTGGTGCGCCCCATCGCCTCGATCTCCAAGCTGATGACCGCGGTGGTGGTGGTGGACGCCAACCAGCCGATGGACGAAATGCTCGAGATCACCGATGAAGATATCGACGGCCTCAAGCACACGACCTCGCGCCTGCGCGTGGGCACCAAGTTGTCGCGCGGCGATATGCTGCACCTGGCGCTGATGTCCTCGGAAAACCGCGCCGCCAACGCGCTCGGCCGCAATTACCCGGGCGGCCTGCCCGCCTTCGTGGCCGCCATGAACGCCAAGGCGCGGTCGCTGGGCATGACCAGCACCCACTTCATCGAGCCGACCGGCCTGTCCAGCGACAACGTGTCGTCGCCGCACGATCTGGCCCGCCTGCTGCGCGCCGCGTCGCAGCGCCCGCTCATCCACCGCTACTCCACCGACACCGAGTACGACGTCGAGATCAACAACCGCACGCAGACCTTCCGCAACACCAACCTGCTGGTGCGCAAGCCCGACTGGGACATCAAGGTCTCCAAGACCGGCTACATCAACGAAGCCGGCGAGTGCCTGGTGATGCTGGCCCGCATCAATGGCCGCGACCTGGCGATCGTGCTGCTGGACTCGCAAGGCAAGCTCTCGCGCATCGGCGACGCCGTGCGCATCCGCCGCATCGTGCAAAGCGAGGTGGCCATGGCCTCGGCCCAGCCCGGCGGCTGATCCGCGCGGCGCCCGTCAATGAAAAAGCCCGATCCAGGATCGGGCTTTTTTTTCGTCCGCGGCGCGAGCGTGGCGCGGCTATGCCGCGACCGGCCGTTTCGGCCGCAACGGCTGCGGGTCGTACATCGAAGGCGGCAGGCCTTCCAGCACCGCCTTGGCGTTGAGCGAGCGGATCGGCACCGCCGCGTCTGCCGGAATGCGGCCTTCGGCCTGTAGCAGCTGGTAGCGCAGGCAGCACACGCGCAGGAACGAGGTGAAATTGGCGGCCTCGCCGCGGTATTCCACCAATTCGTCGTAGAGGCGCTCGATCAGTTGCGTCACCCGCATGCCGTCGCGCGCCGCGATCTCTTCCAGCACCTGCCAGAACAGGCGTTCGAGCCGCAGGCTGGTGGCCGCGCCATGCAGGCGCAGGGAACGGGTCTCGGGCGCGTAGGACTGTTCGCTTGCGCGGATGAAGATTTCACACATGGGCGCTCCTGGTGCGGACATGATGCCTGCGGGCCACTGTACGACGATAGCCGCCGGCCCGGCAAGAGACGCGCCCGAGGGGCCAGGGCCGCCTTTCTGCAACGATAAGTTTCTCGCGGCGCCCCTTGCCCGACCCCGTTGATATAAATCAAGGTCTCGGACGCGTCCCCATCCGAGCATGCTAAGACTGATCTGACTTCGGAGGTAGCAATGAACAAAACCATGAAGGCCGCGGTGGCTCGCGCATTCGGCAAACCCCTGGAAATCGAAGAAGTCGACGTGCCGCGCCCCGGCGCCGGCGAACTGCTGGTGAAGATCGAAGCCTGCGGCGTCTGCCACACCGACCTGCACGCGGTCGAGGGCGACTGGCCGGTCAAGCCGAATCCGCCGTTCATTCCTGGTCACGAAGGCGTGGGTCACGTGGTGGCGGTGGGTGAAGGCGTGACGCACGTCAAGGAAGGCGATCGCGTCGGCATTCCATGGCTGTATTCCGCCTGTGGGCATTGCGAGCATTGCCTGGGCGGCTGGGAAACGCTGTGTGAACAGCAGCAGAACGCGGGCTATTCCGTCAACGGCGGCTTCGCCGAGTACGCGCTGGCGGCGGCCGACTACGTGGGCCTGTTGCCGAAGAACGTGGGCTTCGTCGACATCGCGCCGGTACTGTGCGCGGGCGTCACCGTCTACAAGGGACTGAAGATGACCGACACGCGGCCGGGCAATTGGGTCGTGATCTCCGGCATTGGCGGCCTGGGCCACATGGCGGTGCAGTATGCGCGCGCCATGGGCCTGAACGTGGCGGCGGTGGACATCGATGACGACAAACTGGCCTTTGCCAAGCGCCTCGGCGCCGAGGTGGTGGTGAATGCCAAGACCACCGATCCGGCAGCGTATCTGAAGAAGGAGATTGGCGGCGCTCATGGCGCCCTGATCACCGCGGTTTCGCCCAAGGCCTTCGAGCAGGCGCTGGGCATGGTGCGGCGCGGCGGCACGGTGGCGCTCAACGGACTGCCGCCCGGCGACTTCCCGCTGTCGATCTTCGACATGGTGCTCAACGGCGTGACCGTGCGCGGCTCGATCGTGGGCTCGCGCCTGGATCTGCAGGAATCGCTGCAGTTCGCCGCCGAAGGCAAGGTGCACGCCACCGTCGCCACCGAGAAGCTGGAGAACATCAACAGCGTGTTCGAGCGCATGCGCCGGGGCCAGATCGAAGGCCGCATCGTGCTGGACATGGCGGCGTAATTTCCGTCGCGCCATGCAAAAGGCGCCTGCCACGGCAGGCGCCTTTGCGTTGCAGCGCCGGCGCGGCATGACCCGCGCCGCGCGCGTAGCGCCTCAAGGCGTGATCTTGGTGCCGAGCACGGCCAGGAACTGCGCCAGCCACGCCGGATGCGCGGGCCAGGCCGGCGCCGTCACCAGGTTGCCATCGGTATAGGCCTGGTCGATGCCGATCTCGGCATAGGTGCCGCCGGCCAGCCGCACTTCCGGCGCACACGCGGGATAGGCCGAGCAGGTGCGGCCTTCCAGGATGCCCGCCGCCGCCAGCAACTGGGCGCCATGGCAGACGGCGGCAATCGGCTTTTTGGCCTGGTCGAAGGCGCGCACGATCTCCAGCACCTTTTCGTTCAGGCGCAGGTATTCCGGCGCGCGGCCGCCCGGGATCACCAGGCCGTCATAGGAACCCGCCTCGACGCGATCGAAGTCGTAGTTCAGCGCGAAATTGTGGCCGCGCTTTTCGCTGTAGGTCTGCGCGCCCTCGAAGTCGTGGATGGCGGTGGCGATGCTCTCGCCGGACTTCTTGCCGGGGCAGACCGCGTGCACCGTATGGCCCACCGCCAGCAGCGTCTGGAACGGCACCATGGTTTCGTAGTCCTCGGCGTAATCGCCGACCAGCATCAATAGTCTTTTGCTCATGATTGTCTCCTGGGGATGGGGGAATCGCCGGCTGTGGGGCCCGCGGATCGGGCGGCCGGTTCTTGATGTTCTGCGACCATTGTGCCCCCGCCGGCGCGCGCCGGGGTGGTAACGGGATACCACGCGGCCGGCGATACCCTGGGACGGTGCCGACCCTTATTCCAGCGCCACCGTCACCGGCTTGGCGCCCAGCAGGCTCACCAGCACGTTCGGGTCGATACCGACCAGGTAACCACGGCGGCCGCCGTTGATGTAGACCACCGGGTACTGCAACACCTCGGCCTCGACCCACACCGGCATCTTCTTGCGCGTGCCGAACGGCGAAGTGCCGCCCACCTGAAAACCGGAATGGCGTTGCGCGACTTCGGGCTTGCACGGTTCGACCTTCTTCAGGCCGGCCTGGCGCGCCAGGTTCTTGGTGGAGACTTCGCGGTCGCCATGCATCACCACGATCAGCGGCTTGGCCGCTTCGTCTTCCATCACCAGCGTCTTGACCACCGCGTGCGGATCCAGCCCAAGCTGGCGCGCGGCCTCGCCAGCGCCGCCGTGGTCAACGTAGTCGTAGGTGTGCTCGGTGTACGCCACCTTGTGCTGCTTGAGGAACTGGGTGGCGGGCGTTTCGGAGACGTGGCGGGCTTTGCTCATGGCTGTGCGGTGGATGGCGAAGGCAAAAGTGTAGGCAGGCGGACGACGGCGCGCAAACGCCGGCGTCAAGCGCGCGGGTGATGCGCGGCGTGCAACGCCTTCAGGCGTTCGCGCGCCACGTGGGTGTAGATCTGCGTCGTGGAGATGTCGGCGTGGCCCAGCAGCATCTGCACCACGCGCAGGTCGGCGCCGTGATTCAGCAGATGGGTGGCGAAAGCGTGGCGCAGCACATGCGGCGACAGCGGCGCGTGCACGCCCGCCAGCACCGCGTATTTCTTCACCAGTTGCCAGAACGCCTGGCGCGACATGGCCTCGGCGCGGCCAGTGATGAAGAGCGCGTCGCTGACGCGGCCGGCGGCCAGTTCGGGGCGCGCGATCTTCATGTACTGGTCGATCCAGTGCGCCGCCTCCGCGCCCAGCGGCACCAGGCGGTCCTTGCCGCCCTTGCCCAGCACCACGCGCACCACACCCTCGTTCAGGCTCACGTCCAGCGCTCGCAGGCCGACCAGCTCGGACACGCGCAGGCCGGTGGCGTACAACGTTTCCAGCATGGCGCGATCGCGCAGGCCGCGCGGCTGCTTCAGGTCGGGCGCGCGCAACAGCGCGTCGACCTGCTGTTCGGACAGCGTCTTGGGCAGGCGCGGTGGTTGCTTGGCGGCCACCAACGTGAGACAGGGGTCGCGCGCGGCGCGGTGCTCGCGCAAGGCCCAGGCGTAGAAGCGCCGCAGCGCGGCCAGGCGGCGGTTGGCGGTGGTGGCGCGGGTTTCCTCATGGCGGAAGGCGAACCAGGCTTCGATGTCGGCCTTATCGGCCTCGGCCAACGCCTTGGCGGGACCGGCCGGCAAGGCGTGCGCCGCGGCCGCATCGCCGTAACGGCCGGCCATCTCGCGGGCGTAGGCCTCGGGGTCTTCGAGCCAGCGCGCGAAACCGGTCAGGTCGCGCCGATAGGCCGCCAGGGTGTTGGCCGAGAGCCCGTCCTCGAGCCAGACGGCGTCAATGAATGCGTCGATGTCGGCCTGGGAAGCGAGCGGCGGGTGGGCGTCGGGCATGGGATGCGATGCGTCAGGAAAGGGGAGCGGCGGCCGACTTGAGCCAGGCCTCGAACAGTTTCAGCGCCTCGGAGCGGTCGCTGCGCTGCGGATAACCGAAGTAATAACCCTGGCTGACCGTCAGCGACTGCGGCACCGGCATCGCCAGCGTGCCCTGGTCCAGCGCCGGCTGCGCCAGAAAACGCGGCATCAGGCCCACGCCGAGCCCGGCCTGCACCGCCGCCATCACCATGGTGAACAACTCGTAGCGCGGCCCGCCGGCGGCCTGCGGGCCATACAGGTAGCTGTTGGCGCCGTACCACTGGCGCCAGGCGTCCGGGCGGGAGCTCAGATGCAGATGGGTCATTCCGGTCAGCGCGCCGGCTCCGGCCTCGGTCACGCGGGCCGCCAGTTGGGGCGCGCAGACCGGCACCAGCTCGCGCTCCGGAAACAGCAGCACGCCCTGGGTGCCCGGCCACAGCGTGTCGCCGTGGTAGAGGGCGCCGTCGAACGGCTGGTCTTTGAACTGGAATGGCAGCGTGCGCACCGACAGGCTGACGGTGATGTCCGGTTGCGCGCGCTGGAAATCCGCCAGCCGCGGGATCAGCCAGGTGGTGGCCAGGGTCGGCACCACGGCGATGTGGATGCTGCGGCCCATGCCGGTGCGGCTGACCAGGCCGAAGGTGTCTTTCTCGATCTGGTCGAGATGGTGCCGGATGCGTCCCGCATATTCCGCGCCGTGGTCGGTCAGGACGATGCGCCGCCGCACCCGGGTGAACAATTGCACCCCTAGCCGCGCCTCCAGGCTGGCCACCTGCCGGTAGACGGCGCTGTGGGTCAACGCCAGTTCCTCGGCCGCCCGCGAAAAACTGCCCAGCCGGGCCGATGCCTCGAAGGCCTGCAGGGCGCTCAGATTGGGGATGCCGTTTCTCATGGATCCAGGGACGCAACAAAGCCGGAAACCGCCGCCGGGCGCCGCGTGGCGCCTGGCGCCGGGTCGTGCCGGCGGCTCAATAGATTGTGCAATTTTATCAATTGCTTTGTGCGATCAAGGAACATTATGCTCGGGGGTCTTAATCTCGGCTCATCCTGACACCCACCATGTCCCAGCAAGCATCCCGCCTCGGCGGCCACATCCTGGTCGACCAGCTCGTCGCCCAAGGCGTCAAACACGTTTTCTGCGTTCCCGGCGAGAGCTATCTGGCGGTGCTGGACGGCCTGCACGACGCCGATATCAAGGTCACGGTCTGCCGCCAGGAAGGCGGCGCGGCCATGATGGCCGACGCCCATGGCAAGCTGACCGGCGAACCCGGCATCTGCATGGTGACCCGCGGCCCGGGCGCCTCCAACGCGCTGGCCGGCGTGCATATCGCCAAGCAGGACTCGACCCCGATGATCCTGTTCGTCGGCCAGATCGAGCGCGGCATGCGCGAGCGTGAAGCCTTCCAGGAAATGGACTACCGCGCCGTCTTCGGCACGCAGGCCAAGTGGGTCACCGAGATCGACCAGGTCGAACGCATCCCCGAACTGATCTCGCGCGCCTTCCACATCGCCACCTCGGGCCGTCCCGGCCCGGTGGTGATCGCGCTGCCCGAGGACATGCTGGTCGAAGCCGCCCAGGTGGCCGACGCGCCGCGCTACGAGGTCATCGACTCCGCTCCCACCGCCGGCCAGTTGGCCGACCTGGAACAACTGCTGGCGCAGGCCAAGAACCCCGTCGCGATTCTCGGCGGCACGCGCTGGGACGCCCGCGCGGTGCAGCAGTTCGCCGATTTCGCGCAGCGCCATGCGCTGCCCACCGCGGTGTCGTTCCGACGCCAGATGCTATTCCCCGCCGACCATCCGTGCTTCATCGGCGACGTCGGCCTGGGCATCAACCCGGCGCTGCTCAAGCGCGTGGCCGACGCCGACCTGGTGCTGCTGGTCGGCGGCCGTATGTCCGAAAATCCCAGCCAGGCCTATACCTTGCTGGACATCCCGGTGCCCAGGCAGAAGCTGGTGCACGTGCATCCGGACGCCGCCGAACTGGGCCGCGTGTACCGCCCGACCTTGGCCATCAACACCTCGCCGGCCGCCTTCGCCGCGGCGCTGGCCGGCCTGAAGGCGCCCGCCCAGCCGGCCTGGGCCGAAGGCACGCAGGCCATGCGCGCGTCGTACCTGAAGTGGAGCGACCCCGCCACCATCACCACCCCCGGCGCGCTGCAGATGGGCCAGGTCATGGCCTACCTGGAAAAGACCCTGCCGGCCGACGCCATCATGACCAACGGCGCCGGCAACTACGCCACCTGGCTGCACCGCTTCCACCGCTTCACGCGCTTCGGCACGCAGCTGGCGCCGACCTCGGGCTCGATGGGCTACGGCCTGCCGGCGGCCGTGGGCGCCAAGCGCGTCTGGCCCGACAAGACCGTGGTGTGCTTCGCCGGCGACGGCTGCTTCCTGATGCATGGCCAGGAATTCGCCACCGCCGTGCAGTACGACCTGCCCATCATCGTGGTGCTGGTCGACAACGGCATGTACGGCACCATCCGCATGCACCAGGAAAAGCACTACCCCGGGCGCATTTCCGCCACCGAGCTGAAGAACCCGGACTTCGCCGACTACGCCCGCGCCTTCGGCGGCCACGGCGAACGCGTCGAGACCACCGAACAATTCGCCCCGGCCTTCGAACGCGCGCTGGCCAGCGGCAAGCCGGCCATCCTGCACTGCTTCATCGATCCGCAGACGATCACGCCGTCGACCACGCTGGACAAGATCCGCGACGCGGCGCTCAAGGCCCAGCACTGATACCCGGGGCGGCGGCAACCCACGGCGACGCGCCCGCGCGCGTCGTGTAAACCCCGGGTTGCCGCGCCAATTATTTTAGGTTTAAACTTTCCAGATTCCGAAAACGGAAATCCATAGCGGAGACCCAGCATGTCCTCGAATCCCTCGTTCCATTGGCAAGACCCCCTGTTGCTGGACCAGCAGCTCACCGAAGAAGAACGCATGGTGCGCGACGCCGCCCACGCCTATGCGCAGGACAAGCTGGCTCCGCGCGTGCTGAACGCCTTCCGCAACGAAAAGACCGATCCGGAAATCTTCTCCGAAATGGGCGAGCTGGGCCTGCTGGGCGCCACCATTCCCGCCGAATACGGCGGCGCCGGCCTGAACTACGTCAGCTACGGCCTGATCGCCCGTGAAGTCGAACGCATCGACTCCGGCTACCGCTCGATGATGAGCGTGCAATCGTCGCTGGTGATGGTGCCGATCAACGAATTCGGCAGCGAAGCGCAAAAGCAGAAGTACCTGCCCAAGCTGGCCCGCGGTGAGTGGATCGGCTGCTTCGGCCTGACCGAACCCAACCACGGCTCCGACCCCGGCGGCATGGAAACGCGCGCGGTCAAGACCGCCGACGGCTACAAGCTGACCGGCAACAAGATGTGGATCACCAACTCGCCCATCGCCGACGTGTTCGTGGTGTGGGCCAAGTGCGTCGGCGGCGAGTTCGACGGCAAGATCCGCGGCTTCATCCTGGAAAAAGGCACCAAGGGCCTGTCCGCCCCCGCGATCCACGGCAAGGTCGGCCTGCGCGCCTCGATCACCGGCGAAATCGTGATGGACGAAGTGGAAGTGTCCGCCGACCAGATGATGCCCGGCGTGTCCGGCCTGAAGGGCCCCTTCACCTGCCTGAACTCGGCCCGCTACGGCATCGCCTGGGGCGCGGTCGGCGCCGCCGAAGCCTGCTGGCACACCGCCCGCCAGTACACCCTGGATCGCAAGCAGTTCGGCCGCCCGCTGGCCGCCAACCAGCTGATCCAGAAGAAGCTGGCCGATATGCAGACCGAGATCACGCTGGCGCTGCAAGGCTGCCTGCGCCTGGGCCGCATGAAGGACGAAGGCACCGCCGCCGTCGAGATCACCTCGATCATGAAGCGCAATTCCTGCGGCAAGGCGCTGGACATCGCCCGCCTGGCCCGCGACATGCTGGGCGGCAACGGCATCTCCGATGAATTCGGCGTGGCCCGCCACCTGGTCAACCTGGAAGTGGTCAACACCTACGAAGGCACCCACGACGTGCACGCCCTGATCCTGGGCCGCGCGCAGACCGGCATCCAGGCCTTCTATTGATTTGATTTGCAGTACGCCGCGCGGACGGAGCCCGGCTCTGCTCCCGACGCGCGGTTCGCCGGCGTGGCGAAGATTGGGCGCCCCTTTCGAGGGGCGTTTTTTTTTGGCGCGGGCGTCCAGGGCGGGACCAGCGCAGGCCAGGCGGCGCCGAAGCAACAACGAGAAATAATTATTGATAATGATTCGCGCCACCAATAATATTCATCCCTTTCCGCTGGAGACCCATCTTGGCCCGCCCGTTCCCCGCCCCAGGGAAGCCCTTCCCCTGCCCACGTCCCTTTTTCACGCCCGCCCTGCTGGCCACGGCGCTGGGCCTGGCCCCCGCGAGCGGCGCGGTGGCCCAATCCGCCGATGCCGTACAGTTGCCGGCGGTAACGGTGAACGCCGCGGCGATTGACGACACGCTGATCCACCTGAACCGCCCGGTCAACGGCGGCGCGCTGGGCAGCCGCAGCCAACTGGAAACCCCCTTCTCCACCACCGTCGTCACGGCGGCGGATATGGAGGCACGGCAAGTCGGCAAGCTGGGCGACGTGTTCGCGCTGGACGCCTCGGTCTCCGACAACAGCTCGGCCAACGGCGCCTGGGCCAGCTACCTGACGGTGCGCGGCTTGCCGCTGGACTGGCAGAACTCCTACCGCATCGACGGCAAACCGTTCCTGAGCTATGTGACCACGCTGCCCTACGAGCATTTCGAACAGATCGATCTGCTCAAGGGCGCGTCGGGCTTCATGTACGGTTTCGGCACGCCCGGCGGCCTGATCAATTACGTGACCAAGAAGCCAACCAACGAGCCCGTGCGCGCCATCGACCTGGGTTATGTGTCCAAGGGGTTGCTGCGCGAACACGTGGACCTGGGTGGCCGTGCCGGCGCCAGCGGCGCCTTCGGCTACCGCCTGAACGCGACCCACGAGGAAGGCAAGACCTACAACGACGGTTCGCTCTACCGCGATTCCGTTTCGCTGGCGCTGGACGCGCGCCTGAGCGAGCGCCTGACCTGGGACTTCCAATCGATCTACCAGGATCGCAAGGCGATCGGCATCGAACCCACCATCACCACCAGCGCCATGACGGGCGGCAAACTGCCCGGCACCGTGCGCAACAGCGACACCCTGGTGGGCGAAGGCCCCTACGCCAACAACCACTTCCGCTTCTACGCCACCGGCCTGAAGTACCAATTGAACGACGCCTGGACATTCAGCACCAGCTACAGCTATAGCTCCACGCGGACGCGGCGCAACGAGTCCGTGCTGACGCTGCGCAATGGCGCCGGCGACTACGACGACTACCGCTCCGACTATGGCGAGGCCTACCAGTACAACCAATGGCAGGGCATGGCCGAGGGCAAGTTCACGACCGGTCCGCTGCGGCACCACGTGGTGCTGGGCGCCTCGTGGCAGAAGCAGAAGAACGACTACAGCGCCAACGGCGTGTACCAGTTGATGGGCACCGGCAACCTGCGCATCCAGAACACCAACACCTACTACAGCGACGGCAACCTGCACTTGTACCGCGCCGCCGAGATCACCCAGAAGGCGCTGTTCGCCAGCGACACGGTGGACCTGACCGAACGCTGGTCGGTGCTGGGCGGCGTGCGCTACACCCACTACGAGCAGACCGGCTTCGACACGAGCGGGACCCGCACCTCGCGCTACCAGAAGAACGGCGTGCCCACCCCCACGGTCGCGCTGATGTTCAAGATCACGCCGCAGGCCATGGCCTACGCCAGCTACATGGAGTCGCTGGAGCCGGGCTCCTCGGTCGGCACGCAGTATGCCAACTACGGCGCCCTGCTCGATCCGCTCAAAAGCAAGCAATATGAACTTGGCCTCAAGACCGAACAGGAGGACTGGGCGGCATCGGCGGCGCTGTTCCGCATCGAGAAAAAGGCCGAGTATTCGAACGCCGACCGCGTGCTGGTGCAGGATGGCAAGTCGGTCTACCAGGGACTGGAACTGGCCGGTTCCGCCCGCGTCGCGACGAACTGGAACGTGGGCGGCAGCGTGATGCTGCTGGATTCCGAGTATCGCAAGGGCGTCGGCTTCAGCGGCAACCGCGTGGCCGGCGCGCCGCGGTTCGTGGCGGCGGCGCAGGTCGCGTACTCGGTGCCGCATCTGCCAGGGTTGAAGCTGCGCGCCGACGTCAAGTACACCGGCAAGACCATGCTCGATCCCGCCAATCAGATCGATGTGCCCGGCTACGCCATCGTCAACATCGGCGCCACCTACGACACCCGCATCCGTGGCTACGAGACGACCTTCCGGGCCGGCATCAACAACCTGGCGGACAAGCGCTACTGGCTGTACCAGAGTCCCAACTACGTCAAGGCCGGCGACCCTCGCACGTACGGGCTGAGCGCCAGCTTGAAGTTCTAAGCGCGCATTGCCCGGCTGGCCGGCCCGGCAATGCGCGTTCGCCGCGCGGACCCACGACACCATGGCGACCTAGGGTTATCAGGAACTAGCCGGCTTGCGGCCCTTGCCGTACGCTGTGCGGCATTGGCCTGGCGCCGGCCCGCTGCATCGGCCTGCCCGACCCCGGATTTTTCGTCACGACCAGGAGTCGCGCATGCACGGCAGTCCCTCGTTGCGCCTGTGGGCCGGTATCGTCATCGTCTTTGCCAGCCACGGCGCATTCGCCGCCACCACCCTCACCATGACCACCGAGTACCCCGCTACTTCGATGCCGGGGCAAGGCGTGTCCACCTTCGCCGACCTGGTGCGCAGCAAGAGCGGCGGCCAGGTCCTGATCGACACCAGCTTCGACGCCGCCCGCGGCATCAAGTCGGGCGACATGATCGATGCCGTCCAGGCGCGCAAGGTCGATGCCGGCGACGCCTTCGCCGGCGCGCTGGCAACGAAATACCCGCTGTTCGGCGTGTCCTCGCTACCGTTCCTGGCCGATTCGCTGGCCAAGGCCCGCGCGCTCAACAAGTCCGCGCGCCCGGCCTACGAGAAACTGCTGGCCGCGCATGGCCAGAAGCTGCTCTACACCACGCCCTGGCCGGCCTCGGGCATCTGGTCCAAGGAAAAAGTCGACAGCGTGGCGGCCCTGAAGGCCCTGAGCATCCGCACTTACGACGCGACCTCGCAGGCCGTGATGCAGAAGGCCGGCGCGCGCGCGCAGAACATCTCGTTCGCCGACGCCATGCCGCGCATCGCCTCGGGCGAGGTCAACGCGGTGCTGTCCTCGGGCGACGGCGGCGCCGGCCGCAAGCTATGGGAGCACCTGCCGCGCTTTGCCGAGATCCACTACGCCATGCCGATTTCGGTGGCGACGATGAACCTGGGGGCCTACCAGGCGCTGGACGCCAATTCGCGCAAGGCCATCGACCAGGCGGCCGCGCAGACCGAGGCCGAACAATGGAAGCGCATCGAGGGCAGGTTGCAGCAGAACTACGCCAACATGCGCAAGAACGGCGTGACCATCGATACCGCGGTGCCCACGCCGGTACGCCGCGCGCTCAAGGAAGCGGCGGCGGATTCGGTGAAACAATGGGAAGCGGCGGCAGGGGCGGATGGAGTGAATATCCTGAAGGCGATGCGGCGGCCCTGATCGCCGAAGCGGCCTAGTCCCCCGACAGATCGAACAAGCTCGTGGCGTCCAGCTCCAGCACGCCTTCGTCGTGTTGGTTGATCACCGTCCAGGCCCAGGTGATGATGCCCAGGTCGGGACGCGATGACGAGGTGCGCACGCCCTGCACGCGGGCTTCCAGGCGCAGTTGGTCGCCGGGGCGCACCGGCGTGCGCCAGCGGACTTCGCCCAGGCCGGGCGAACCGAACGATTCGGAATCGTGCAAGGCGGCATCGACCGCCATGCGCATGGCCAGCGCGCAGGTATGCCAGCCACTGGCGATGAGACCGCCCCAGCGGCCTTCGGCGGCGCGCTTGAGGTCGGTGTGGAACCACTGCGGATCGTACTTGCGGGCGAACTCGAGGATTTCGGCTTCCGTGATGGTGACCGGGCCGGCCTTGATCAGCATGCCGTCCTTGAAATCAGCGAACTTCATTGGTGGACTTCCCCTGGCGTGTGCGACCGATCGACGCCGGCCTTTGCGGCGGCCGCGCGTTCAATAGGTCTCGAAGTGCAGCCGCCCCTCGCGGCGCAGCACATCGTGCAGGATAGTCCAATCCTGTCCCGCTTGCACTGTCACCTCGCGCAAGGCGTCCAGTACGCCGATTTCCATGCCCTTCAGGCCACAGACGTAGATGCAGGTATTGCGATCGGCCAGCAGGTCGCGCACGTCGGCGGCGCGTTCGCGGATCAGGTCCTGGACATAGCGCTTGGGCAGGCCGGCTTCGCGCGACAGGGCCAGGTTGATGTCGATGAAGTCGCGCGGCAGCTTCATCAGCGGGCCGAAGTACGGCAGTTCGCGTTCGGTGCGGGCGCCGAAGAACAGCATCAGGCGGCCGTTCTCGCCCGTCTCGATGCGGCGCCGGCAGCGCTCGGTCATCGCGCGCATCGGCGCCGAGCCAGTGCCGGTGCAGATCATGATGAGGTTGGCGCGCGGGTGGTTCGGCATGAGGAAAGTATGGCCGAACGGCCCGATCACCTGCACCGTGTCGTTCTTGGCAAGGTCGCACAGGTAGTTGGAGCACACCCCGTTGACCGGCCGTCCCTGGTGGTCTTGGGTGACGCGTTTGACCGTCAGCGACAGGTTGTTGTAGCCGGCGCGCTCGCCATCTCGGGGGCTGGCCAGCGAGTATTGGCGCGCGTGGTGCGGCCGGCCCTGGGCGTCGGTGCCGGGCGGCAGGATGCCGATGGACTGGCCTTCCAGCACCGGGAATGGCAGCTCGCCGAAGTCCAGCACGATGTGATGGATGTCGCTGTCGGTGTCGGCGCCGGTGACGCGGTAGTTGCCGACCACGGTGGCGGTGACCGGGGCCTTGTGAGTGTAGAGATTGACGTAGGGATGCGCGGCGGACCAGGGCGGCACGCTGGCGCCAGGCGTCACGGCGGCCTGCGCTGCCGCCGAAGCGGCCGGCGCGGGCTCGACGGTCGCATCCACGGCCGGCTGCGCGGCGGCCAAGGCGTCCGGCAAGGGTTGCTCGCGCGGCAGTTCGTCCCAGCCCAGTTGGTCCTGCACCGAGTAGGCGTCGCTGCGCACCACCAGCCGCCAGTTGTCGATCGAGCCGGTCGGGCACGGCGGCACGCAGGCCATGCAACCGTTGCAGATATCGGGGTCGACCACGTAGTTGTTGCTGTCGTGCGTGATCGCGTCGATGGGACAGGTTTCTTCGCAGGTATTGCAGCGGATGCAGATCTCGGGATCGATCAGGTGCTGCTTCAGGACTGCTACGGGCAGGGCGGCGTTCATCGCGGTCATCCGATTGCGCGGGCGGCGGCGCCGGGCGCCGCCGCCCCGGCCTTAGTTGAAACGAACGTACTCGAAGTTCACGGGCTGGCGGTTGATGCCCATGACAGGCGGCGCGATCCAGTTGGCGAACTTGCCGGGCTCGGTCACGCGGCCCATCAGCGCAGCGACGAACGCGCGGTCCTCAGGGGTGGGCAGCCATTGGTGGCGATGCGCCTGCCATTGCGCTTCGGACAGGATCTCGCCCTCGGGCGACATGCGGATGCCGGCCAGCGTGCCGATC
Organism: Achromobacter sp.; assembly: GCF_050285565.1. Classification (GTDB taxonomy): domain Bacteria; phylum Pseudomonadota; class Gammaproteobacteria; order Burkholderiales; family Burkholderiaceae_B; genus Achromobacter. The sequence goes on along the minus strand of NZ_JBLZXG010000012.1, from coordinate 114,342 downwards.
TGGCGGTTGAAAGCCTTATGCGGCACCTGCAGGCGGAAAGCGATGCCGCTCTTCTCGATCACCTTGTTCCAGCGGCCGATGCCGGCCACCGAATCGCGGATGAAGTCGTCGCGCAGCACTTCATTCAGCGCGTTCAGCATCGGCACTTCGATTTCGCGCAGTTTGCCGTGGTCGACCGACAGCACGCGGTAGGTGTCGTTCTTGAGCTGGTGGTCGTCGTTGCGCTTGCTCTCTTCGTAGCGCCCCTTCAGGCCCGAGCCGTAGAAGATCGCGGCATTGGACGACTGGTCGGCGCCGAACAGATCGATGGTGACGCTGTAGTGGAAGTTCAGGTAGCGCTGGATCGTCGGCAGGTCGATCACGCCGGCGGCGCGCACGGCGGCCGGGTCGTCGGTTTTGAGCTGGTTCATCACTTCGCAGGTGCGCTGGATCACGCGCGAAATGCCGGATTCGCCCACGAACATGTGATGCGCCTCTTCGGTCAGCATGAACTTGGTGGTGCGGGCCAGCGGATCGAAGCTGGATTCGGCCAGCGCGCACAACTGGAACTTGCCGTCGCGGTCGGTGAAGTAGGTGAACATGTAGAACGCCAGCCAGTCGGGCGTCTTCTCGTTGAAGGCGCCGAGGATGCGCGGGTTGTCGGAATCTCCGGAGGTGCGTTGCAGCAGCGCGTCGGCCTCTTCGCGGCCGTCGCGGCCGAAGTAGCGGTGCAGCAGGTAGACCATGGCCCACAGGTGGCGGCCTTCCTCGACGTTGATCTGGAACAGGTTGCGCAGGTCGTACTGCGACGGCGCGGTCAGGCCCAGATGACGCTGCTGCTCGATCGAGGCCGGCTCGGTGTCGCCCTGCGTGACAATGATGCGGCGCAGGTTGGCGCGGTGTTCGCCCGGCACGTCCTGCCATACGTCGCGGCCCATGTTTTCGCCGAAGTGGATCTTGCGCTGGCTGTCCTGCGGCGCCAGGAAAATGCCCCAGCGGTAGTCGGGCATGCGCACGTGGTTGAAGTGGGCCCAGCCATCGGGTTCCACACTGACGGCGGTGCGCAGGTAGACATCGAAGCCGTGCGAGCCGTCCGGGCCCATGTCCTGCCACCATTGCAGGTAGTTGGGCTGCCAGTGCTCCAGCGCGCGCTGCAGCGTGCGGTCGCCGGACAGGTTGACGTTGTTGGGAATTCTGTCGCTGTAGTTGATGCCTGACATTGTCTCTGCTCCTGGATGGAAGGCCGCGTCGTGGCGGCGTCGGGTACGTGGGGCGCCGGCCGCGCTGCGGTGGCCGGCGCCGTGTGGTGCGGGACTTGCGGCGCGCGGACGTGCGCCGCCGCTCAGACGCGGTTCCAGTCGAACGCCGCCTGTTCGCCTTTGCCGTACAGCTTGAGCGCGCCCTTCTCGCCGGCCGCGTTGGGGCGGTTGAAGATCCAGTTCTGCCAGGCGGTCAGGCGGCCGAAGATGCGCGTTTCCATGGTTTCACGGCCGCCGAAGCGCAGGTTGGCCTCCAGGCCGGTGAGCGCGTCGGGCGACAGCGCGCGGCGCTCTTCCAACATCAAGCGCACTTCATCGTCCCAGTCGATACTGTCGGGCGCGTAGGTCACCAGCCCCAGTTCCAGCGCCTCGCGGGCGGCCAGTGGCTGGCCGGCGCGGGCCCGCACCGCTTCCAAGGGCGCCGTTTCCTCGTGGAAGCGGCGTTGCAGGCGGCTCTGGCCGTTGACCATCGGGTAGGCGCCGAAGTTGGTGTCACCCAGGATCAGATGCGCCGCGTCGCCCTCTTCGCCCTCGTTGTCCAGCATGTAGCTGCGATCGGCCGCCAACGCCAGTTCCAACAGCGTGCCGGCAAAGCACGAGCCCGGCTCGACCAGCGCGAACAGGCTGCGCGAAGTCACGTCCAGGCGCGCCAGCGTGCGGCGCAGCAGGCCGGCGGTTTCGCGCACGAACCAGTGATCGGCGTGGCGTTGCAACGCGGCATCGGCCGCCAGCACCGCCTGCGCGTCGCCCTCGGTCTTGAAGATCCAGGTGCCGATGTCCAGTTCATTGGTGCGCAGCGACAGGATGGCGTCGTCCAGTTCGCGCGCCATCTGCAACGGCCACCAGGCCGCGCCAGCGGCCAGGATGTCGGCCAGTTCGGATTCGACCGGGCCTTGCGGCGCGCGCACCGTCCAGGTGGCCTGGCGCTTGGCGCGATCGAGCCGCACGTCGACGTAGCGGTAGGCCAAGGCATCGGCGCTTTCCGCGCGCGCCAGCGGCGTCAGGTTCACCCCCGCCTCGCCGGCCGGACGGTCGCTGCCGGCGGCCAGCGCCAACGCGCGCTCGCGCACCGCGGCCTCGAACTGCGCCGGCTTGATCACGTCGTCGACCAGGCGCCAGTCCTTGGCGCGCTGGCCGCGCACGCCTTCGACCAGGGTGCAGAAGATGTCGGCGTGGTCGTGACGCACGCGGCGCTTGTCGGTGACGCGGGTCAGGCCGCCGGTGCCGGGCAGCACGCCCAGCAGCGGCACCTCCGGCAAGGCGACCGAGGACGAGCGATCATCGATCAGCAGGATTTCGTCGCAGGCCAGGGCCAGCTCGTAGCCGCCGCCGGCGCAGGCGCCGTTGAGCGCGGCGATGAACTTCAGGCCGCTGTGACGGCTGGAGTCCTCGATGCCGTTGCGGGTTTCGTTGGTGAACTTGCAGAAGTTGACCTTCCAGGCGTGCGAGGACAGGCCCAACATGAAGATGTTGGCGCCCGAACAGAAGATGCGGTCTTTCATGCTGGTGACAACCACGCTGCGCACCTCGGGGTGCTCGAAGCGGACGCGCTGCAGCGCGTCGTGCAGCTCGATGTCCACGCCCAGGTCGTAGGAATTGAGCTTGAGCTTGTAGCCGGGGCGCAGGCCGCCGTCCTCGGCCACGTCCATCGCCAGCGTGGCGACCGGGCCATCGAACGACAAGCGCCAATGACGGTACTGGGTGGGATCGGTTCGAAAGTCGACCTTGCTGGCGGTGCTGCTCATCGCTTGTCTCCTGGCGCCCTGGCGGGATAGGAAAAATACTGCAGGACATGAATTATTATGCAGATTAGTGCAGGCGAGAAGCCGCGTCAAGCAAAAGATGCATAAAAGTGCAGATCAAGGAAGGCCGGCCGCGTCCAACAATGCCGCCGCGGCCAGCGGCACGCGCCGCTGGCGCAAAGAAATGGCCACCCCAGAAATGGCCACCCCAGAAATGGCCGCCCCAGGAATGGCCACCCCAAAGGGCGGCCCCGGTGTCCGCCGGAAGAGGCGTGCGTTACAACGGCAGTCCACAAGCCTTGCGTACCTGCGCGCGCAGGCCGGCAAAGCTTTCCTGCACGTCCAGGTGGCTGGTGACCCAGGTCAGGTCGGCCTTGGCGTAGAACGCCTCGCGCCCGGCCAGGATGCGCTTCAGGTCCGCCATCGCCTCGTTATTGCCGGACATGGGCCGGAAATCGCCCTGCGCCATCACCCGGCCCATGTGCTCCTCGGGCGTGGCGCGCAGCCACACCGTGTAGCAGTGGGCCAGCAGCAGGTTGAGCGTGGCGGGCTCGGACACCAGGCCGCCCGGCGTGGCCAGCACCATTTCCGGGTAGATCTGCACCGCTTCTTCGAGCGCGCGGCGCTCGTAGCGGCGGTAGGCGTTGGGGCCATAGAGATTGTGGATTTCCAGGATGCTGCACCCGGCCACGCGCTCGATCTCGCGGTTCAGTTCGACGAACGGATAGCCCAGATCATCGGCCAGCATCTGGCCGAGGGTGGACTTGCCGGCGCCGCGCAGGCCGATCAGCGCGACGCGCTGGGTGCGGTTGGGCCGCTGGGCGCCGGCGCCCACGCCGAACAGTTGAATCAGCGCCTCGCGGGCGCGTTGCAGGTCGGATTCGGTGCGGCCGCTGAGCAGCTCGCGGATCAGCAACCAGTCGGGCGATTCCGTGGTGACGTCGCCAACCAGTTCGGCCAGCGCGCAGTTGAAGGCCTTGGCGATCTGCAACAGGACCAGGATCGAGGCATTGCCCACGCCGTGCTCAAGATTGGCCAGGTGCCGCTCGGACACGCCCGTCACCTGCGACAGCCCCTTGCGCGTCATGCCGCGGATGGCCCGCAGGCGGCGCACCCGCTCGCCCAATGCCACCAGGAAAGCTTCCCGCCTGGGTTCGGTTGGCGCCGCGTCTTCTAGCGCTTGGTTCATGGTGTGGCTGACTCCGCAAAAACCCTGATAACACCCGATTTATGCACTATAGTGCTTGACCCACATCAATGGAAGCACTATTTTTCCTTCAACAGCTTCAACAAGGCGTCAGGTGCGGCAAAACAGCACTGGATTGCATCCGCTCGCTGAAGCGCCGACAGTGTATAGGAGGAGACGGGGTGAGCACGCCAGAACGATTCCACGCGCTGATGCGCCAGGTGACCGGCCTGATGGCCGGGCAGGCGCTGGACGGCGCCCTGCAGCAACGCCTGAACCAGGAGGCCGGCCCCGGCAGCGCACTGTACGACGACATCTTCGCCACCTGTCGGCAGGGCGTGGCAGAGGGCTGGATGTGCGACCGCGAAGGCGGCGGCATCCGCTACGGGCGCGTCATCAAGCCGGCCGACGACCTGGCGGGCTGCTCGGTCGATGTGGTCGACATGGACGACCTGGCCGGCCCGCATCACGCCCATCCCAATGGCGAGATCGACATGATCATGCCGTTGACCGCCGGCGCCCGCTTTGACGGCCACGGCGCCGGCTGGCTGGTCTACGGCCCCGGCAGCGCCCACCGCCCCACCGTGACTCAGGGACGCGCGCTGGTGCTGTACCTGCTGCCGGGCGGCGCCATCGAGTTCACCCGGTCATGAAGCCGCGCCCGCATCCCCGCCGCAGCCGCACCGCGCGCGGCCGGCCCGCCGCCGGCGCGGGCTGACCCACGCCGCACGCCTTGCCGCCGGTCACGACAAGCCGCCAGACGCTTGCGGACCGCCGCAACGGCCGCCCCGCCCGCCAGGACACCAGGAGACAACCGTGAATGCCTGCCCCGCCGAACTGAATTTCGCCAGCCACCTGGCCGCCTTGAATGCGGCGCGCGCCGCCAAGCCGGCCTACATCGACGACACCGGCCAGATCACCTACGGCCAACTGGCCGAGCGCGTGGCCCGCATGGCGGGGGCCCTGCGCCAGTTGGGCCTGCGGCGCGAGGAACGCATCCTGCTGCTGATGCAGGACACGGCCGACTGGCCGGTGGTGTTCCTGGGCGCGCTGCATGCCGGCGTGGTGCCAGTGGCCATCAACACGCTGCTGACGCCGGACGACTACGCCTACATCCTCAACCACAGCCGGGTGCGGGCGGCTTTCGTGTCGGGCGTCCTGCTGCCGACGCTGCAAGCGGCGCTGACGCAGGCGCCTGGCGAGGTTGAACACCTGGTGGTGTCGCGGCCCACGGCGGCCCTGCCGGACGGCGCGCATGCCTTCGAGGCGCTGCTGGCCGCCGCCCCGCTGGCCCCTGCGGCGCGCACGCTGTCCGATGAGATCGCCTTCTGGCTGTATTCCTCCGGTTCCACCGGCAAACCCAAGGGCGTGGTCCACACCCACGGCAACCTGTGGCACACCGCCGAGCTGTACGCCAAGCCGATCCTGGGGATCCGCGAGGACGACGTGGCGTTTTCGGCCGCCAAGCTGTTCTTCGCCTACGGCCTGGGCAATGGACTGACCTTTCCGCTGTCGGTCGGCGCAACCGTCGTGCTGATGGCCGAGCGGCCCACGCCGCAAGCCGTGTTCCAGCGCCTGGTGCGGCACCGGCCGACCGTGTTCTACGGTGTGCCGACCCTGTACGCCAGCATGCTGGCCGCGCCAGATCTGCCGTCGCGCGAACAGGTGGCGATGCGCGTCTGCACCTCGGCCGGCGAAGCGCTGCCGCGCGACATCGGCGAACGCTTCCAGCGCCATTTCGGCTGTGACATCCTGGACGGCATCGGCTCGACCGAGATGCTGCACATCTTCCTGTCGAACCGCGCCGGCCAGTTGCGCTATGGCACCACCGGCAAGCCGGTGCCCGGCTACGAGGTGCAATTACGCGACGACAACGGGGCGCCGGTCGCGCCCGGCGCCATCGGCGACCTCTACATCAAGGGCCCCAGCGCCGCGCTGATGTACTGGAACAACCGCGACAAGACGCGCCAGTGTTTCCTGGGTGACTGGCTCAAGAGCGGCGACAAATACCTTTGCGATGCCGACGGTTACTACACCTACGCGGGCCGCAGCGACGACATGATCAAGGTCAGCGGCCAATATGTGTCGCCGGTCGAGGTCGAGAACGTGCTGGTGCAGCACGAGGCGGTGCTGGAGGCCGCGGTGATCGGCGTGCCCGATCACGACGGGCTGGTCAAGACCAAGGCCTATGTGGTGCTGCGGCCCGGCTACGTGCCGGACGCGGACACGGGCGCCGACCTGCAACGCTACGTCAAGCAGCACCTGGCACCCTTCAAGTACCCGCGCCAGATCGACTTCACCGACGAACTGCCCAAGACCGCCACGGGCAAGATCCAGCGCTTCCGGCTGCGGCAGTTGGAACAGGTCACGCCATGAGCGCCCTGCCGCTTCCCGCATCCGGCGCCAGCGCCGGCCTGCGCGCGCTCGGCCGTCCCCTGCGGCTGGAATACCAGTGGATCGCGGCATCGCGCCCGGATGCGCCGCTGCTGGTGTTCCTGCACGAAGGGCTGGGCTCGGTGTCGATGTGGAAGGATTGGCCACGGCAGGCCTGTGCGGCCGCCGGCTGCCGCGGCCTGGTCTATTCGCGCTACGGCTATGGCCGCTCCACGCCGCTGGCCGCGGGCGAAAAACGGCCGGTCGACTTCATGCACCGCGAGGCCGCCGAGGTGCTGCCGGCGCTGTTCGCCGCGCTCGGCATCGACGCGACCCGCGACCGTCCCATCCTGTTCGGCCACAGCGACGGCGGCTCTATCGCCCTGCTTCATGCCGCGATGCATCCCGCCGCGGTGGCGGGCGTGGTGGTGGCCGCGCCGCACATCCTGGTCGAGGATCGCACCGTGGCGCATATCGAACAGGCGCGCCAGGCCTACCGCGACACCGACCTGCGCGCGCGGCTGGCGCGCCATCACGACGACGTCGATTCGGCCTTCCGTGGCTGGAACGATATCTGGCTCGATCCCGCCTTCCGGCGCTGGAGCATCGAAGCATACCTGCCGCGCATCGCCTGCCCGGTCCTGGCGATGCAGGGCGTGGACGATGAATACGGCACGCTCGAACAGATCCGCGGCATCCGCCGCGCCGCGCCGCAAACGCAACTGCTGGAGATTCCCGACTGCCGCCATTCGCCGCACAAGGACCAGCCCGCCACCGTTATCCAGGCCATCGCCGGCTTCGTCGGCGCGCTGGATCAACCCGGCCGCCCCAGTGGCAGCCCATGACAAGCACGGAGACTCCACCATGACCCACGCCCTGACCCGGGCCGCGCTAGGCGCGGCGCTGATGCTGGCCGCAAGCGGCGGCGCGCTGGCCGCCGACAAGCTCAAAGTCGGCTTCATGCTGCCCTACAGCGGCACCTACGCCGCACTGGGCAACGCCATCGAGAACGGTTTCAAGCTCTATGTGGCCGAACAGGGCGGCAAGCTCGGCGGGCGCGAGATCGAATACTTCAAGGTCGACGACGAATCCAATCCGTCCAAGGCCGCCGAGAACGCCAACCGCCTGATCAAGCGTGACCAGGTCGACGTGCTGATCGGCACCGTGCACTCGGGCGTGGCGATGGCGCTGGCCAAGGCCGCCAAGGACGCCGACACCACGCTCATCGTGACCAACGCCGGCGCCAACGCCATCACCGGCCCGCTGTGCGGCCCCGGCATCTTCCGCACCTCGTTCACCAACTGGCAGCCGGCCTACGCCATGGGCCCGGTGGCCAAGGCACGCGGCCACAAGACGGCGGTCACCATCACCTGGAAGTACGCGGCCGGCGACGAGGCCATCGGCGGTTTCAAGGAAGGTTTCGAGCAGGCCGGCGGCAAGGTGGTCAAGGAACTGAGCCTGCCCTTTCCCAATGTCGAATTCCAGTCGCTGCTGACCGAGATCGCCGCGCTCAAGCCCGACATGGTGTTCACCTTCTTCGCCGGCGGCGGCGCGGTGAAATTCGTGCAGGACTATCACGCCGCCGGCCTGGACAAGACCATTGCGCTGTACGGCTCGGGCTTTCTCACAGACGGCACGCTGCAGGCGCAGGGCGCCTCGGCGCAGGGGCTGCTGACCACGCTGCACTACGCCGACGGCCTGAACACGCCGCGCGACAACGCCTTCCGCGCCGACTACGGCAAGGCCTACAACATGCAGCCGGACGTCTACGCGGTGCAGGGCTACGACGCGGCCCAACTGATGCAGTCGGGGCTGGCGGCGGTCAAGGGCGACTTCGGCAACAAGGCGGCGTTCCGCGAAGCCATGCGCGGCGCCACGGTCGACAGCCCGCGCGGCGCGTTCACGCTGTCCAAGGCCGGCAACCCGGTGCAGGACATCTACCTGCGCCGCGTCGACGGCCTGGAGAACAAGGTGGTCGAGGTCGCCGTGCGCAAGCTGGCCGACCCCGCGCGCGGCTGCAAGCTCTAGGAACGGCGGCCCCATGGACCTCGGCATCCTGCTCATCCAGAGCCTGAACGCCTTCCAGTACGGCCTGCTGCTGTTCCTGGTGGCCAGCGGGCTCACGCTGATCTTCGGCATCATGGGGATCATCAACCTGGCGCACGGCAGCTTCTACATGATCGGCGCCTACATGGCGTTCGCGCTCGGGCCGGCGGTGGACCGCTGGCTGGGCGGCGGCTTCATCGCCACGCTGGCGGTGTGCGTGCTGGCCGCCGCCGCGCTCGGCTACCTGCTGGAGGCGGCGTTCTTCAGCTACCTGTATCGCCGCAACCACCTGCAGCAGGTGCTGATGACCTACGGCCTGATCCTGGTGTTCGAGGAACTGCGCGGCATCCTGGTCGGCAACGATGTCCACGGCGTGCCGCTGCCGTCCTGGCTGCAGGGCAGCATCGCGCTGGGCGAGGTGATGACCTACCCGGTGTACCGGCTGTTCATCTCGGCGGTGGGCATCGCGGTGGCGCTGCTGCTGTACTGGGTCATCGCGCGCACGCGGCTGGGCATGATGCTGCGCGCCGGCGCCAGCAACCGCGAGATGACCGGCTCGCTGGGCATCGACATCAACAAGCTGTACCGGCTGGTGTTCGCCGCCGGCGTGGCGCTGGCGGCGCTGGCCGGCAGCATCGCCGCGCCGGTGTCGTCGGTGTATCCGGGCATGGGCAACGGCGTGCTGATCATCTGTTTCGTGGTGGTGGTGATCGGCGGCATCGGTTCGATCCGCGGCGCGTTCCTGGCGGCGATGCTGGTGGGCGTGGTCGAGACCTTCGGTCAGGTGCTGTTCCCGGCCGCCGCCGGCGTGCTGGTGTACGTGCTGATGGCCGCGATTCTGCTGTGCAAGCCCGAAGGGCTGTTCAAACAGGGCTGACCATGAATGTGAATCGACTCCTGCCTGTCGCGACCCTGCTGGCGCTGGCCGCCTTCGCCTGGAGCGGCAGCGACTACTACACCGGCCTGGCCGTGAAGATCATGATCTACGCGGTGTTCGCGCTCAGCCTGCAATTGCTGGTGGGCGGCGCGGGGCTGGTCAGCCTGGGCCATGCGGCGTTCTTCGGCATCGGCGCCTACGTCGCCGCGCTGCTGTCGCCGCAGTCGGAGGCGGCCAGCCTGTGGCTGCTTCTGCCGGCGGCGCTGCTGGCCGCGGCCGCCTACGCCGCCCTGACCGGCGCGCTGGCGCTGCGCACGCGCGGCGTGTACTTCATCATGGTGACGCTGGCCTTCGCGCAGATGGCCTATTACGTGTTCCACGACACCAAGGTCGGCGGCGGCAGCGACGGCATCTACCTGTACTTCCGGCCGCAAGCCTATATCGCCGGCTGGCTGCCGTTCGACCTGGATCAGGGCCACGCTTATTACTTCTTCGTGCTGGCCTGCCTGGCGCTGACCTGGGGTTTCCTGGCGCTGCTGCGGCGCTCGCCGTTCGGCGCGGCGCTGGCCGGCATCCGCGGCAACGAACAGCGCATGCGGGCGGCAGGCTATTCGACCTATCCGTACAAGCTGGCGGCGTATGTGATCGGCGCCGCGCTGGCGGGCCTGGCCGGCTTGCTGTTCGCGCTCAAGGACGGCTTCGTCACGCCCGAGCTGCTGGCCTGGGAACAGTCGGGGCTGGTGCTGCTGATGGTGATCCTGGGCGGCATGGGCAGCCTGGGCGGCGCGGTGCTGGGCACGGCAACGCTGGTGCTGCTGCAGGAGCTGTTCCAGTCGCAGGCGCTGTTCGGCGACTACGCGCGCCATTGGCACCTGCCGCTGGGCCTGGCCATCATCGCGCTGGTGGCGCTGCTGCCGGACGGACTGGCCGGCCTGCCGGCGCAGTGGCGCCGGTGCCGCGCGCGCCAGGCCCCCAGCACGGCGGCTGTCTCGCCCCCACCGGCCGCCTCGGCCGCCGCCAAGCCCCTGCCGCTGCCGATTCAAGGAGAGCCCCATGCCTGATTCCCTGCTGGCCGCCAACGCGGTCACCCGGCGCTTTGGCGGCCTGACTGCCGTCAACGGCGTGTCGCTGGCGCTGCGGCGCGGCGAAGTGCATGCCGTCATCGGCACCAATGGCGCGGGCAAGTCGACCCTGATCAACATCCTGTCCGGCGAACTCGCGCCCAGCAGCGGCCAGGTGTCGCTGGGCGGGCGCGACATCACCGCCTGGGGCCAGCCCGAACGCGCCCGCGCCGGCCTGGGCCGCAGCTACCAGCGTTCGACCCTGTTCCCGGAACTGAGCGTGTTCGAGAACTGCCGCCTCGCCGCGCAGGCGCGGCGCCAGCGCTTCTGGCATTGGTGGCGGCCGGCCTCGGCCTGCGCGGCCAGCGCCGGGCTGGCCGCGCAGGCGCTCGAACGCACCGGCCTGACGGCCGACGCCGCTCGGTTGGCTGGCCTGCTGCCGCATGGCCGCAAGCGCCAGTTGGAGATCGCCATGTGCCTGGCCGGCGAACCGCAGGTGTTGCTGCTGGACGAGCCGCTGGCCGGCATGGGCCCGGAGGAAACCGACCGCATCCTGGCGCTGCTGCAATCGCTCAAGGCCAACCACGCCATCCTGCTGGTCGAGCACGACATGGACGCGGTGTTCCGCATCGCCGACACCATCACGGTGATGGTCAACGGCAGCAGCATCGCCAGCGGCGACCCGGCGCGGATCCGCGCCAACGCCGAGGTGCGCACCGCCTACCTGGGCGAAGACCTGGACGGAGAGCACGCATGGGCGCACTGATCGAGGCCGACGGCCTGCATGTGTATTACGGCGCCAGCCACGTGCTGCGCGGCGTCGGCCTGCGCATCGCCGCAGGTGAATCGGTGGGGCTGGTGGGCCGCAACGGCATGGGCAAGACCACCCTGATCCGCAGCCTGGTCGGGCAGCTGCGCAGCGCCCAGGGCCGCGTGGCGGTGCGTGGCGCCGATTGCACCCGCGCCCGGCCGCACGCCATCGCGCGGATGGGCGTGGCCTACGTGCCCGAGGGCCGCGGCATCTTTCCCAACCTGAGCGTGCGCGAGAACCTGCTGGTGGCGGCGCGCGCCGGCGAACGGGGGCGGCGCGACTGGACCTATGCGCGGGTGCTGGAGACCTTCCCGCGCCTGACGGAACGGCTGGGCCATGGCGGCCAGCAGTTGTCAGGCGGCGAACAGCAGATGCTGGCGATCGGCCGGGCGTTGATGACCAACCCCGACCTGCTGATCCTGGACGAAGCCACCGAGGGCCTGGCGCCGCTGATCGTGGCCGAGATCTGGAAGATCATCCGGCGGATCCGCGCCACCGGCATGTCGACGCTGATCGTCGACCGCAACTACCGCGCGGTGCTGGCGCACACCGACCGCTGCCTGGTGATGGAAAAGGGATTGATCGTGCAAGACGGCGACAGCGCAGCGCTGGCCGCCCGGCCCGAACAACTGACGCGCTACCTGGGCGTCTGAACGCCCCGCGCCGGACCCTGCCGGCGCGGGGCGGGTGGCATCAGATCAGCGCTTCGATCAGGAACGGGCCGCGGCGCTTCAGGCCGTCCTGCAGGGCGCGGGCGAAGCCCTCGACCGTATCGACGCTGACCGCCTCCACGCCCATGCCGCGCGCCAGGTGGGTCCAGTCCAGATAGGGCTCTTCCAGATCGAGCATGCGGCGCGCGTTGCGGCCCGGTTCCTGCACGCCCACGTTCTTCATTTCGCCGTGCAGCGTGGCGTAGGAGCGGTTGGCCAGGATCACCGTCAGGCAGTCCAGGTTTTCGCGCGCCTGCGTCCACAGCGCCTGCAGCGTGTACATGCCGCTGCCGTCGGCCTGCAAGGTGATGACCTTGCGCTCCGGGCAGGCCACCGCCGCGCCGGCCGCCAGCGGCAGGCCGATGCCGATGGCGCCGCCGGTCAGCATCAGCCAGTCGTGCGGCGCGCTGCTGGCGCTGTAGATGGGGAATTCGCGGCCCTGGGTGATGGACTCGTCGCAGACGATGGCGTTCTCGGGCAGGTGATGCGCCACCAGGATGTTGACGGCGGCGCCGGTCAGCTTGCCGCTGGCCGGCACCTCGTAGGCCGGCGCCGGCGCGGCCAGGCGCGGCGCGTCGGCGGCGATGCCGAGTTCGTCGGCCAGCCATTCCAGCGCATGCGCCAGGTCCTGCTCGACGGTGGCCAGCACGACCTTCTCGCAATCCTCGGGCGCCAGCAGGCTGGGCTTGCCGGGATAGGCGAAAAAGCCCACCGGCGCCTTGGCGCCGACCAGCACCAGGTGGCGCACGTCCTTGAGCTTGGCCACGGCCAGGTCGATCGGATAAGGCAGCCGATCCACTGGCGTGCGGTCGCCGCCGCGCTCGACGCGGCGGTTCGAGGTCTCGGACAGCAGCCGCACGCCGGTGGCGCGGGCGATGCGGCCGGCGGCCTTGAGCGCGCGCTCGCGCAGCGCCGTGCTGCCCAACAGCAGCGTGGTGACCTCGCCGGAACGGATCGCCTTGGCGGCGGCGCGCACCGCCTCGATGCTGGTGTGCGGCACGGCCTCGTCGGCCACCTTGGCCACCGCGGTGCCGGCCGGCAGTTCGGTCCAGGCGGCGTTGGCCGGCAGGATCAGGGTGGCGATGTTGCCCGGATGGCGGCGCGCCACGGCGATGGCCTCGGCGGCGTCGGCCGACATCGATTCGGCCGACATGCCGCGCTTGACCCAGTGCGACATAGGCCGCGCCACGCCTTCGACGTCGCTGGTGAGCGGCGCGTCGTACTGCACGTGATAGGTGGCGTGATCGCCGACGATGTTGACCATCGGTGTGCGCGCGCGCTTGGCGTTGTGCAGATTGGCCAGGCCGTTGCCCAGGCCCGGGCCCAGGTGCAGCAGCGTGGCGGCCGGCTTGTCGGCCATGCGCGCGTAGCCGTCGGCGGCGCCCGTCACCACCCCTTCGAACAGGCCCAGCACGCAGCGCATCTTCGGTTTGCGATCCAGCGCCGCGACGAAGTGCATCTCGGACGTGCCCGGGTTGGCAAAGCACACATCCACCTCATTGGCCAGAAGGGTATCGCAAAGACTATCAGCGCCGTTCATCGTGTTTCCCTGGTTGTTTTTTACATAGGCTCGGGCCGGCGGCGGCGCGCCGGCCCGATTTGGCATGATAGGTAGCGTAGCGCAAACCCGGTAGAGCCATTTGCGCCGGCCGGCATGGAACCATTCGATAGGTTCCGGCAACCGGAATTCCGGCCCCGGCGCCATCGGAGCCGGGCCTACGCCAGGATCTGCCCGAGAAAGGCCTGCGCGCGTTCCGAGCGCGGCGCCCGGAAGAAGTTGTCGGGCGTGTCGGTCTCGACGATCGCGCCCTGGTCCATGAACACCACCCGGTCGCCGACCTCGCGCGCAAACCCCATTTCGTGGGTCACGCAGACCATGGTCATGCCGTCGCGCGCCAGCGCCACCATGGTATCCAGCACTTCCTTGACCATCTCCGGATCGAGCGCCGAGGTGGGCTCGTCGAACAGCATGATCTTCGGCTGCATGCACAGCGCGCGGGCGATCGCCACGCGCTGCTTCTGGCCGCCGGACAACTGCCCCGGATACTTGGCGGCGTGCTGCGGGATCTTGACGCGTTCCAGGTACTGCATGGCGCGGCTTTCGGCTTGCGCCGGCGCCACGCCCTTGACCAGCATCGGCGCCAGCGTGCAGTTCTCCAGCACCGTCAGGTGCGGGAACAGGTTGAAGTGCTGGAACACCATGCCGACCTCGGCGCGGATGCGCTCGATATTGCCGACATCGTCATTCAACTCGATGCCGTCGACCACGATGGTGCCCTGCTGGTGTTCTTCCAGCCGGTTCAGCAGGCGGATGGTGGTGGACTTGCCCGAGCCGGACGGGCCGCACAGGATCAGCTTTTCACCGGGCCGCACCTCCAGGTCCAGCCCGTCCAGCACCTTGAAGTCGCCATACCATTTGGACACGCCCCGCATCGTGATGATGGGCGCCGCGCAGTTCAGTCCGTCCATCGCCTCAGGCCTTTGAAATGTCATGGTTGTCGCCGGCGCCGCTCCAGTAGCCCGGCACGGTCAGGCGCTTTTCCGAGCGGCGGAACAGGTAGGCCAGCACGCTGCACAGCGCGAAATAGATGACGCCCACCATGGTGTAGACCGTCAGCGCCTGGAAGGTGGCGCCCGCCAGCATCTCGCCGGCGCGCATCAGTTCGTAGACGCTGATCACCGCCACCAGCGAGGTCTCCTTGACCAGCACCAGCGCGTAGTTGCCGAGCGCAGGGAAGATGGTGCGCAGCGCCTGCGGCAGCACGATGCGCTGCAGCCGCTGCGCGCGCCGCAGACCCAGCGCGCGCGCCGCCTCGTACTGGCCCGCGTCCACCGACTGGATGCCGCTGCGGAACAGCTCGGCCAGGTAGGCGCCGAAGTTCAGCGTCAGTCCCAGCACGCCGGCCACGAAGCCGTTGATCACCACGCCCAGCTCCGGCAGGCCGTAGTAGATGTAGAACAATTGCAGCAGCAGCGGCGTGCCGCGAATGACGTCGATGTAGACGCGCGCGGCGCGGCTCACCAGCGGCCGCCGTGACAGGCGGCACAGGCACACGACCAGGCCCAGCGCCACCGCCAGGAAGGCCGAACAGAAGAACAGCGCCAGGGTCCAGAGCGTGCCCTCGGCCAGGGGACTCAGGTACATGCGCAACGTAGCGAGATCCAATTCGGGCTCCTTGTCGATACCGCAACGGGCTTACTTGCTGAGCAGGTCGGACACGCCCCACTTCTGCCCGATCGCGGCGAGTTCGCCGTTGCGCTTCATCTCGGCCAGCGCGGCGTTGACGGCCTCCAGCAGCGCCGTGTTGCCCTTCTGCACCGCCATGCCCACCTGCCACTTGCGCTGCGGCTGGTAGCCGGTATCCAGCATCACGCCGGGGATGTTCTTGGTCTTGATCTGGTAGATGATGCTGGGCGGATCGACAATGCCCAGGTCGATGCGGCCGGCGCGCACGTCGGCCAGCAGCGTGGAATAGTCCTGGTAGGTGGACACCTTGGTGCCCGGCATGTCCTTGATCATGTTGAACTGCACCGAGTCCACCAGCACGCCGACCTTCTGGCCCTGCATGTCCTCGAACCTGGCGTAGCGGCGCTTGGCCTTGTCGCTGACCACGATGCCTTCGCCCCATTCGTACACGGGCGCCGAGAAGTCGATGGCGCGAGCCCGTTCCTCGGTGATGAACAGCGGCGCCGACATCAGGTCGGCGCGGCCCGAGGTCAGCGTCGGGATCAGGCCCGAGAACGGCACGTCGGCCAGCTTGTCGCTGGCGCCCAGGTGCTTGGCGACCGCCGCCGCCACGTCGACCATGATGCCTTCGAGCCGGTTCGACTGCGGGTTCTTGAAGCCGTGCGGCGGCGCCGACGCGGTGGTGACCACGTTCAGGGTCTTGTCGGCGCGCACCTCGTCGAGCGTGCGCGCCATGCTGGCGCCGGCCTGGGCCAGCAGCGCGGCCGAAGCCAGGCCGAGCAGGATGGATTTGAGTTTCATGCAATTCCCCTTGTATGAAATGGATGCCGCAATGCGCCGGTTCAGTCCGGGCGTCCTTGCGGGTACTGCCGTACCGCCACCGCCGCCAGCGCGCAGAATTCCTGCATGACAGTGGCCGCCAGGAACGCCGTGGCGCCCTGCACGTCCTGCGGCGGCGACACGGTGTTCACGTCGAAAGCCACGAAGTTCAGGCCCGCCAACTGGCGCAACAGGCCCAGCCCTTCCTTGGGCGACAGGCCGCCCCACTCCGGCGTGCAGACGCCCGGCGCGCAGGAGGGATCGAAGATGTCCATGTCGAAGCACAGGTACACCGGCCGCTGGCCGATGCGCTGTTTGATGTCGTCGAGCGCGCCCTTCTGGTCTTCATCGAACTCGTCGAAGGGGACGATGGTGTAGCCGACCTCGCGGCCGAACTCGATCACGCCCGGCATGAACGAGCTGCCGCGCGTGCCCACATGGAAACTGCGCCGCACGTCCAGCAGGCCCTCTTCGGCGGCGCGGGTGAAGGTGGTGGCGGTGTTGTAGCCCGGAATTGGATAGGTGTCGGTGTGCGAATCGAAATGCAGCACCACGAAATCCGGATGGCGCCGCGCCACGGCGCGCAGTTGCGGCAGCGTCACGGCGCCGTCGCCGCCCATCGAGATCGGGATCGCGCCGGCGTCCAGGATGGCGCCGATGCCGGCCTCGATCAGCGGGTACGACGCCTCGGGGTCGCCCGGATGGCAGGCCACGTTGCCGACGTCGATGGCGCGCAGGAACTCCGGCGGGTTGTCGATGCCCTGGCGACGGAAGATGTCCACCGGCCGCAGCAGCCGCGACTGTTCGCGGATGGCGTCCGGCCCCTGGCGCGAGCCGACCCGGAACGGATGGGTGCCGCAATCGAATGGAATCCCCACCACGCAGGCGCGGGCGGCGCCGGTTCCGGCCGGGCGGGACGGCGGCAGGCCCATGAATCCGGGCACGGGATGAAAGCGGACTTCAGCGGACGGCGGCACGGCGCGGCTCCAGGTCGACGACCTGGCGGCAAAGCGGCAGGTCGAATATTTAGATTCGATCAAATCGCATAGCGATACGATCGTGTCAGAAATAGCTTAACGCGCAGAAAGATAGCGCGCCAATTAGGGTGTTCCCCTGAATTGCGCATCAAATATCCGACAGAATCAGTATGGATTTAGCGCGTGCCGGCACCTATCCAGTGCGGCCGGCGCGCCGGCAACGGCGGCCGTTTGCCGTGTCAGGCGCTGTCGTCGGCCAAGGGCGCGGCGCGCAAAGCGCCGCCGGGCGGTTCGAGTTCGTAGAAGGGATGCGAGCGCCCCAGGGTGCGCGACGCGCTGATGGCGTGCGCGGTCTCCACCACCTGCGGCCCGAACACGGCCTGCGCCTGCTCGAACGACCAGCGGCTCGACGGCACCGAGACATTGACCGCGCCCAGCGGCGTGCCGCCCGCATCCAGCACGGCCGCGCTGACGGTGATGTCGCCCGGATAGAACTCGCCGTTCGAGCGCGCAAAGCCGTGCCGCCGCGCGAAATCGACTTCGGCCAGCAGGGCATCCAGGTCGGTGAGGGTGGCGGCGGTATAGGCCTTGCGCTCACCGCGTTCCAGCAGGTCGCGCGCCACCTGCGGGTCCAGCCGCGCCAGCACCGCGCGCCCGGCCGCGGTGCAGTACAGCGGCAACCGCATGCCGACCGGCATGTTGACGAACATTTCCTTGTGGGTGGCAAAGCGCGCCACGTAGACCATGTCCAGCCCGTCGGGCTCGGCCAGGCTGCAAGTCTCCTGGCAATTGCGGTTGAGCGTATGCAGGAACGGGTTGCCGCCCAGCACCAGCGGACTGGTCTGCACGTACTTCATGCCCAGTTCCAGCGACCACGGGCCCAGCGAGAATTTCTTGCTGGCCGGGTCCTTGCGCAGATAGCCCAGCGTCCACAGGGTGTGCGTGAAACGCTGCACCGAACTCTTGCTCAGGCCGGTGGCCTCGGCCAGTTCCGGCAGCGTCATCGCCGGCCGGCCTTCGCTGAAGGCCCGCAGCACGGAAACGCCGCGCGCCAGCGCGGCGATGAACAACGGGGAATCCTCGGGTCGGGTCTGCGTCATTGCGCGGGATGCGTCCGGTGGAAAAGCGCATAGCGTACCGCATAACGCTTCGGTCATATCGCATGACGATCCCATCGCGTGGCGCCCGCCGCCAAACAAAACGGCCCGCGCAAAGCGGGCCGTTGGCGTTGGTGCTCAGGTCACCGCGCTCAGCGGATCGGCCACGGGTACATGGCGCCGCCCTTGCTCCACAGCGCGTTGGTGCCGCGTTGCAGGCCCAGCTTGCTGTCCTTGCCGACGTTGCGCTCGAACACTTCGCTGTAGTTGCCCACGGCCTTGATGGCGTTGTAGGCCCACTTCTCGTCCAGGCCCATGTTCTTGCCGGCGCCCGGCGTCACGCCCAGGATGCGCGAGATGTTGGGGTTGTTGCTCTTGAGCATTTCGTCCACGTTCTTCTGCGTGATGCCGTATTCCTCGGCTTCCAGCAACGCGAACAGCGTCCAGCGCACGATGCCCAGCCAGTTCTCGTCGCCCTGGCGCACCATGGGGCCGAGCGGCTCCTTGGAGAAGCGTTCGGGCAGGATCTCGTAGTCGTCCGGCTTGGCGACCTGGGTGGCGCGCACGGCGGCCAGTTGCGAGGCGTCGTCGGTGAAGGCGTCGCAACGGCCCGATTCGAAGGCGCGCACGACCTCGGTGACCTTGTCGATCACGACCGGCTTGAATTCAATGTTGTTGGCGCGGAACCAGTCGGCCAGGTTCAGCTCGGTGGTGGTGCCCGGTTGCACGCAGACGGTGGCGCCGTTCAGTTCCTTGGCGCTTTTCACGCCCAGCTTCTTGTTCACCAGAATGCCCTGGCCGTCGTAGAAGCTGGCCGCCACGGCCGACAGGCCCAGCGAGGTATCGCGCGTCTGCGTCAGGGTGACGGTGCGCAGCAGCACGTCGACTTCGCCCGATTGCAGCGCGGTGAAGCGTTGCTGGGTCGACAGCGCGGTGCCTTTGAACTTGGTCGGGTCGCCGAACACGGCGGCGGCGACGGCGCGGCAGATGTCCACGTCCATGCCTTCCCATTCGCCCTTGCTATTGGTGGCCGAGAAGCCCGAAACGCCGTCGGTCAGGCCGCACTGCACGTAACCCTTCTTCTTGACCGCATCCAGCGTGGGGCCGGCCACCGCCGCCTGGGATGCGCACGCCAGGGCAAGCGCGCCGGCAGCAAACGAAATCAACCGCTTCATTATTGCTTCTCCTGAATTAGATGCCCGCGCCGGCCTGTAGGCCCGCGGCGGCTGAAACCAAGCCCATGCTTTGCGGGCCGGCCGCCAGATTACGCCATGTCCACGGTGTGAACAACGCGCGCGGGCCTAGTGGAAACCCGAGTAGCAAGCGGTTCGAGACATGCACGCAAAGTCCGGTGATCGAACTTTATCGATGGGCCTTTGGCACGGCAGGCGCGGCCCTGCGTGCCATACTTTTTTTGCGCCCTGTCCCTGGACGGCGCACTCACCGACTCACGGAAAAAACCGGCCGCGCCACAACAAAAACCGCGGGACGCATGCCGGAAATCGACCGATTCATGGAGGAGACAAATCCATGGCACTCGCAAGGCAACCGCAGCTTCGCAGCCGCGCGGCAAGGTATCGCCGCCACGCCCTCAAGACCCTGTTGTGCGCCGCCCTGGCCGCCGCCGGCCTGGCCGCCGGCCCCGCCCACGCGGACGACTGGCCCAGCAAACCCATCAAGATCATCGTGCCCTACACGCCGGGCGGCTCCACCGACATCGTCACCCGCATCGTGATGGAAAAGCTCGGCCCGCGCCTGAAGCAGACCATCATCGTCGAGAACCGCCCCGGCGCCAACAGCAGCGTGGGCGCGGCGATCGCCGCCAAGGCCGACCCGGACGGCTATACCTTCCTGTCGATCCTGCCGGCCTACATCATCAACTTCCACCTCTACAAGCTGGGCTACAAGCCCGAGGATCTGACGCCGGTGGCGCAGATGGCCGACCTGCCGCTGTTCCTGTTCGTGGCGCAGGACCTGCCCGTCAACAGCGTGGCCGAGCTGGTGGAATACGCCCGCAAACATCCCGACAAGCTCACCTACGCCTCCAGCGGCAACGGTTCCAGCGCCCACCTGACCGGCGCCGATTTCGCGCTGCGCAACCAGATCACCATGACGCACGTGGCCTACAAGGGCAGCGCGCCGATCCTGACCGACCTGCTGGGCGGCCGGGTGTCGATGGTGTTCGACCCGATCCTGGTGCCGATGCAGTACGTCAAGCAGAACCGCCTGAAGGCGCTCGGCTTCACCGGCAAGCAGCGCTGGCCGACCGAGCCATCGATACCCACCATGGAAGAGGCCGGCATGCCGGGCTTCGTCACCGGCTCCTGGGCCGGCCTGATGGCGCCGGCCAACACGCCCAGGCCGATCATCGAACGCATGGCGCGCGAGATCAGCGAGATCGTGCAGGAGCCGGACGTGCGCCAGAAATTCCTGGACGCGGGTTTCCTGCCGGCCAGCGGCACCTGCGCGCAGTTCGCCGAACTGATGCAGCAGGACGCGGCGCGCTACGCCGGGATCATCAAGCAGGCCCGCATCACCGTGGATTGAGCCACACGGGGCGCGCCGCCCGCGCGCCCTCCTCGGAAGCAACAACCATGATCGACAAGTTCATCGACACTGCCGCGGCCGCCGTGGCCGACATTCACGACGGCGCCACGGTGCTGGTCAGCGGCTTCGGCGGCGCCGGCATGCCCACCGAACTGCTGCACGCCCTGATCGAGCAGGGCGCGCGCGACCTCACCGTGGTCAGCAACAACGCCGGCAACCACGAAACCGGCCTGGCGGCTTTGATCAAGGCCGGCCGCGTGCGCAAGGTGATCTGCTCGTTTCCCAAGGCCTCGCATTCGTGGGTCTTCGACGATCTGTACCGGCGCGGCGCCATCGAACTGGAATGCGTGCCGCAGGGCACCATCGCCGAACGGCTGCGCGCCGCCGGCGCCGGCCTGGGCGGCTTCTTCACCCCCACCGCCTATGGCACCGACCTGGCCGCCGGCAAGGAAACCCGCATCATCGACGGCCGTGGCCATGTCTTCGAGACGCCGCTGCGCGGCGACTTCGCGCTGGTCAAGGCCGACCAGGCCGACCGCTGGGGCAATCTCACCTACCGCAAGAGCGCGCGCAACTTCGGCCCCATCATGTGCATGGCCGCGACAACCACCATCGTGCAGGTGCGCGCCAAGGCGGCGCTGGGCGAACTGTCGCCGGAAGCCGTGGTGACGCCGGGCATCTTCGTGCAGCGTGTCACGCAGGTGGAACACTCCGCGTTTTCGAGCTGAAGGAACTCCCATGCCCACTCCCCTTTCCCGCGACGCCATGGCGCGGCGCCTGGCGCAAGACATCCCCGACGGCAGCTACGTCAACCTGGGCATCGGCATGCCGGTGCTGGTGGCCGCGCACCTGCCCGCCGGCCGCGAAATCGTGCTGCACAGCGAAAACGGCATTCTCGGCATGGGCCCGCCGCCCGCCGAGGACGACATAGACCTGGACCTGATCAACGCCGGCAAGCAGCCGGTGACGCTGCTCGCAGGCGGCGCTTACTGCCACCACGCCGACTCCTTCGCCATGATGCGCGGCGGCCACCTGGACATCTGCGTCATGGGCGGCATGCAGGTCGCGGCCAACGGCGACCTGGCCAACTGGTCGCTCGCCAAACCCGGCGAGGCGCCCGCCGTGGGCGGCGCCATGGATCTGGCGGTGGGCGCGCGCCGCGTCTACATCCTGATGGAGCACAACAGCAAGGACGGCTCGCCCAAGATCGTCGAGCGCTGCACCTACCCGCTGACCGGCGCCGGCGTGGTCGACCGCATCTACACCGACCTGGCCGTGATCGACGTCACGCCCGGCGGCCTGCTCGTCCGGGATATGATCGACGGCATGACATTGACCGCGCTGCAGGCGCGCACCGGCGCGCCGCTGCGCGCAGGCTGATGCCGCCCAACCTCCCCCCGCCCGGCTACGCCGCGCCCCTCGCCCCCGAGGATCACCCCGACCAGTTGCGCGGCGATCCCGACTACATGCTGACGCTGGCGCGCGGCCTGCACATCATCCGCGCCTTCGGCACGCGCCGCCATCCGCAAACGGCGGCCGAACTGGCGCGCCGCGCCGCCCTGCCGCGCGCGGTGGTGCAGCGCTGCCTGCATACGCTGATCCTGCTTGGCATCGCCGAACAGCATGGCCGCCAGTACATCCTGACGCCTCGCATCCTGGGGCTGGGCTATGCCTATTTCTCGTCGACGCCGTTCGTCTCGCTAGCGCAGCCGGTGCTGGAAGAACTGAGCGCCAGCGTCAATGAAACCTGTGCCCTGGCCATCATGGAAGGGCACGAGATGCTCTACCTGGCGCGCTCGGAAGTGAACCGCCTGCTGGCCACCTCGATGGGGCTGGGCAGCCGCCTGCCGGCCCACTGCACCTCGATCGGCCGCGTTCTGCTGGCGCAACTCTCCGAGCCGGCGTTGGCGCGCTACTTCGCCGCCACCGAATTGCAGCCGTACACCGAGTTCACCCTCACCAGCGAAGCGCGGCTGCGGGCCGAGCTGGCGCGTATCCGCGAGCAGGACTACGCGGTGGTCGACCAGGAACTGGAACTGAATGTGCGCGCCATCTCGGTGCCGGTGCGTTCGGCCAGCGGCAAGGCCTGCGGCGCCGTCAACGTCAGCGTCAAGGCGGCGCGGGTGCCGCTGGAGCGGCTGACGGAGGAATTCCTGGAGCCGATGCGCCAGGCGGTGGCCAGGATCGGGGAATTCCTGGCGGCCTGAACCGCCGCCCCGTCCTACAGGTCGGTCGTATCCAGCGTGAACGCGGCGGCGGCGCGGCCGATGCGGTCGTTGACCGCGAGCCAGTCGTCGCTGGCCGGCGGCGCCTGCACGATGATGCGCTCGAAGCCCTTGCCGTCCAGGTCGCGCAGCAGCGCATACAAGGCCTGCGCATAGCGCGCCGGATCGGCCGGCACCTGCTGCCACTGGATGCGCGCATCGCAGGCCGCTGGCGGCGGCGTGTACGCCACCACCACGACCTTGCCCGGCGGCAGGCCGCGGCCTTGCAGCACCGCTTGCAGACGGGCATCGGACGCCAGTTCCAGCGCGGTGCGCGGCGCGTAGTGGGCCTTCAGCGTGCCCGAGGCGCGCGGCGCGGCCGCGTCGGGCGCGAACACCTGCGTGCCCAGCACGGCTTCGATCTGCGCGGCGCTGATGTGGCCGGGGCGCAGCAGCACCGGGCCAGCGCCGCGATCCAGCCGCGACAGGTCGAGGATGGTGGATTCGATGCCGACCTCGGAGGCGCCGCCTTCCAGCACCGGCATGCCGGCCGCGACCTCGTCGGGGAATTCGCTGCGCACGTGATCGGCGCGGGTCGGCGAGACCTGGCCGAACTTGTTGGCCGACGGCGCGGCCACGCCGCCCTGCCCGTTCGGCTTGCCGGCCGCGAACGCCGCCAGCAGCGCCTGGGCCACCGGATGCGAGGGACAGCGGATGCCGATGCTGTCCTGGCCGCCGCTGACCGTGTCGGCGATGTGCGGCGCGCGCTTGAGGATCAAGGTCAGCGGACCCGGCCAGAAGGCGTCGATCAGCCGGCGCGCCTCGGGCGGCACCTCGGCCGCCCAGTACGATAGATCGGCCCGCGGCGCGATGTGCACGATCACCGGGTGGTTCGACGGCCGGCCCTTGGCGGCGTAGATCCGGGCCACCGCCAGCGGATTCTCGGCATCCGCGCCCAGGCCGTAGACGGTCTCGGTCGGGAACGCAACCAGCTCGCCAGCCAGGAGGCGCCTTGCGGCGTCGGCGATGTCCGCGGCGCTGGCGGAGTCGGACGAAGCGGACATGGCGTTACTCGGGCGCCTGCATGCCCAGCGCGGCGGCCACGCGCGCCGCATCGGCCTGGGCCTGTTGCAGCGTCGGCGCGACGATGGTGACGTGGCCCATCTTGCGGCCGCGGCGCGCCTCGCGCTTGCCGTACAGGTGCAGCTTGGCCGTGGGCACCGCCAGCGCGCCTGCCCAGTCGGGCTCGCGCTGCGCATCGCCGGTGGCCGACGCATACCAGATGTCGCCCAGAAGGTTCAGCATCACCGCCGGCGCCAGCAGGTCGGTGCTGCCCAGCGGCAGGCCGGCCATGACGCGCGCCTGCTGTTCGAACTGGCTGGTGACGCAGGCGTCCATGGTGTAGTGGCCGCTGTTGTGCGGACGCGGCGCGATCTCGTTGACGATCAGGCTGCCGTCCTTGAGCACGAAGAATTCCACGCACAGCACGCCGTGGTAGCCCAACCCCTGCGCGATGGCCTGCGCGGCCGCGGTGGCCTGCGCCTGGCGTTCGGCGTGGGCAGCGTCGAGCTTGACCGGCGCGGCCGTCGACACCGCCAGGATGCCGTCGCGGTGCACGTTGCGCGCCACCGGGAACACCACGCTGGCGCCGTCGAAACCGCGCGCGATCACCACCGAGATTTCGTAGTCCAGCGGCATCAGCGCTTCGAGCACGCAGGCCACGCCGCCGAACTCGGCGAACGCGGCCAGCGCGGCCTCGCGCGTGTCGATGCGGGCCTGGCCCTTGCCGTCGTAGCCCAGGCGCGCCACCTTGAGGATGCCGGGAAACAGGCTGTCGGGCGCGGCGCGCAGGTCCGCTTCGCCGCGAATGGCGGCGTGCGGCGCGACCGCGATGCCCTGGCCGGCGATGAAGGCTTTCTCGGAAATGCGGTCCTGCACGATGGCGACCGCGTCGGCGGCCGGACTGACGCGGCAACGCGTCGCCAGCGCCCGCAGGCTGGCGGCCGGCACGTTCTCGAATTCGGTGGTGACGGCCTGACAGGTCTGCGCCAGGCGCGCCAGGCCGGCGTCGTCGTCATAGGCGGCCTGGATGTGCAGATCCGCCACCATGCCCGCGGGGCATTCGGCGGCCGGGTCCAGCACCGCGACCTTGTAGCCCAGGCTTTGCGCCGCGTGGCAGAACATGCGGCCCAGTTGGCCGCCGCCCAGCAGGCCGAGCCAGCCGCCAGGAGCAATGGTGAAAGCAGTCGATTGCGTCATGGGGATCAAGCCTCGGGCGGAACCTTCATGTCGCGCGCCGCCTGCGTCTGGCGCGCGCGGAACGCCACCAGCTTCTGGCGCAGGCCGGCATCGGTGCCCGCCAGCGTGGCGATCAGGTGCAGCGCGGCGTTGGCGGCGCCAGCCTCGCCGATGGCGAAGGTGGCCACCGGCACGCCCTTGGGCATCTGCACGATGGACAGCAGCGAATCCTCGCCGCGCAGGTATTTGGACGGCACCGGCACGCCGAACACCGGCACGTCGGTCAGGGCCGCCATCATGCCCGGCAGGTGGGCCGCGCCGCCGGCGCCGGCGATGATGCCGCGCAAGCCGCGATCAAACGCGGCGGCGCCGTATTCGGCCATGTCCTGCGGCATGCGGTGCGCGGAGATCACGCGCGCCTCGTACGGCACGCCGAAGTCTTCGAGCATGGTGACGGCGTGCTTCATGACCTCCCAATCGCTGGAAGAACCCATGATCACGCCCACCACGGGGGGGGCCTCTGCCGCTGCGGAAGTCTTGGCTGTCATAACCGGTGTCGAGTCGTTGAAAGGCCGCGGCCGTGCCGCGAAACCCGGTATTTTACCCGGCGTCGGCGCCAAGCCTACGGCGCGCTGCCCGAATCCAGCCAGAGATACCGCGTGGGGTTGTCTTCGCAAGGCCCGAAACCGCATTGCAGCGTGGTGCTGCCCAGGTTGGCGAGCACCAGGAGGAAAAACAGGGCCATGACGATCACGCCCAGCGCCGACAGCGGCCGCTTGAGCATGTTGTCGCCCCATTTACGGTCCGCCGACAGCATCAGCACGCAGAACACGATCAACGCGCAGAAAGCGATGAAGGCCCAGGTATAGAAGTGCAGGCCCAGGAAGGGCATGCCATAGCCGGCGTCGCCCGGGGCGATGTGCAGCAGCACCTGGCGCCCCGACGCCACCATGCCGCCCAACGCGGCGGCGATGGTCATGGCGTAGTGCATCGGCGAAGGCCCCAACCGCAGGTTCAGCAGCAGGCCCACGCCGGCCAGGATGAAGGCCACGCGCTGCAGCTGGCACAGCGGGCACGGCAATTCGTCGTAGGCGAACTGCCAGGCGAATGCCATGCCCAGGATCGCGGTCACGCCCAGCAGGGCCAGGCCGTTGAGCACGCGTGAACCGCGCGCCGGATTGCGGGAGAAGATCATGGTGGCCGGCCTACAGTGACAGGGCCAGCGGGCTGGTCATGTGGAACTGGCACCAGGCGGCGAACACCGCCAGCGTGATCAGCCAGAAGGCGACGCACGCGCGGCGCTTGCCCAGCATGCCGAACCACACGGCGACCAGTCCGGTCAGGAAAGGCAACATCATGATCATGCGCAGCTCCTTTCTTTGTCCGGTGGGCGCGACGCCCACGCGGCGGCTGCGGGCCGCGTCCGGCAAGTTGACAAAGCGGAAGCCGCGCGGACGCGCCGCCAGCCTCCGGATGCAGGTTGCCGGCGAGTATAGCGTAACAATAAGCAATAATTCTTACCGAAACGCAGGGATTTCCCTGACTGCGCGACGGCCGCGGACAAAAAAAACCGCCCGGCTCGCGGGCGGTTGTCGGGGCGACGCGCGCGTCAGGCCACCAGGCGGTCGAGCGCTTCGCGGTACTTGGCGGCGGTCTTTTCCAGCACATCCTTGGGCAGGCGCGGGGCCGGCGGGGTCTTGTCCCAGGTCTGGGTCTCGAGCCAGTCGCGCACGAATTGCTTGTCGAACGAGGGCGGGCTGATGCCGACGCGGTAGCCGTCGGCCGGCCAGAAGCGCGAGGAATCCGGCGTCAGCACTTCATCCATCAGGTGCAGCGTGCCGTCGTCGTCCAGGCCGAACTCGAACTTGGTGTCGGCGATGATGATGCCCTTGGTGGCGGCGAAGCGGGCGGCCTCGGTGTACAGCTTGAGCGTGACATCGCGGATGCGCTCGGCCATTTCCTGGCCGACTTCCTTGACCACGTGGGCGAAATCGACGTTTTCGTCGTGCATGCCGAATTCAGCCTTGGCCGCCGGCGTGAAGATCGGCTCGGGCAACTGGCTGGCCTGCTGCAGGCCGGCCGGCAGCTTGATGCCGCAGACGGCGCCGGTGGCCTGATAGTCCTTCCAGCCCGAACCGATCAGGTAGCCGCGGGCCACCGCCTCCACCAGGATCGGCTTGAGGCGCTTGACCACCACGGCGCGGCCGCGCACCTGTTCGACTTCGTCGGGCGCCACCACGTCTTCGGGCTTGATGCCGGTGGAGTGGTTCGGCAGGATGTGGGCCAGCTTCTGCAGCCAGAACTCGGTCAGTTCGGTCAGCACCTGCCCCTTGCCGGGGATGGGATCGTCGAGGATGACGTCGAACGCGGAGATGCGGTCCGACGCGACGATCAGCAACTTGTCGTCGCCCACCGCGTACATGTCGCGGACCTTACCGCGGCCCAGCAGCGGCAAGGACTTGATGCTGGATTGATGCAAAGCAGAAGTCACGGAAAAATGGCCTATGGCAAAAATGGGGGTCGCGCAAAGCGCATAGGTTACTGCAAATAGTCCCGTCTTGCCGGGCGGCGGAGCGCGGGTTAGTCTGGCCGGATTCCAAAAAATGCGCCAGCCGCGCACCCGCGTCACGGCGTCCCCTTTACCCCTGGAGGAGACTCAGTCGTATGCAGGATGCAACCCAGAAACGCCCGGCCCACGCCGACGCGCAGATCCACCTGACCGGTGGCTGCCAATGCGGCGCGGTGCGCTACGCGGTGACCGACGAACCCATCATGGCGGCCACCTGTCATTGCCGCGACTGCCAGTATTCCAGCGGCGGCGCGCCGGCCCACGCGCTGATCCTGCCGGCCGGCGCGGTCACCCTGCTGCGCGGCCAGGCGCGCGAACACCGCTACCAGGGCGATTCCGGCCACACCGTGATGCGCAGCTTCTGTGCGGACTGCGGCACGCCGCTGTTCGGCGCCTCGGAAGGCATGGCCTACGAAGTGGTGCGGGCCGGTTCGCTCGACGACCCCGAAGCTTTCCGCACCCGTGTCAGCCTGTGGACGGACTCGGCGCCGTCCTGGCACCACGTCGACAGAACCGTGCCGCATTTTCCCAGGAACGCCCCGCCCGCCTGACGCGGCCGTGACGCGCAAAAAAAGGCGGGCCCTCGCGGGCCCGCCTTTTTTGCGCACCGCCTCCCGTGAAGGAAAGCGGCGGACGGCTTACTGCACCACCTGGGCCAGCTTGCCGGAGGCGTACTGGGCGGCGATTTCGGTCAGGGGCAGCGCCTTGATCTTGCTGGCGTTGCCGGCGGTGCCGAATTCGGTGTAGCGAGCCACACAGATCGCCTTGGCGGCGGCGCGGGCCGGCTTCAGGTATTCGCGCGGGTCGAACTTCTCGGGGTTCTCGGCGAAGAAGCGGCGGATCGCGCCGGTCATGGCCAGGCGGATATCGGTGTCGATATTGATCTTGCGCACGCCGTACTTGATGGCTTCCTGGATTTCCTCGACCGGCACGCCGTAGGTTTCCTTCATGTTGCCGCCGAATTCACGGATCTCGGCCAGCAGTTCCTGCGGCACGCTGGAGCTGCCGTGCATCACCAGGTGGGTGTTGGGCAGGCGGGCGTGGATTTCCTTGATGCGGGAGATCGACAGGATGTCGCCGGTGGGCTTGCGCGTGAACTTGTAGGCGCCGTGGCTGGTGCCGATGGCGATGGCCAGGGCGTCCAACTGGGTGCGGCGCACGAAGTCGGCGGCCTGCTCCGGGTCGGTCAGCAACTGGTCCATGGTCAGCTTGCCGTCGGCGCCGTGGCCGTCTTCCTTGTCGCCTTCCATGGTTTCGAGCGAGCCCAGGCAGCCCAGTTCGCCTTCGACCGTCACGCCCAGCTTGTGGGCCACGTCCACCACCTTCTTGGTGACCTCGACGTTGTAGTCGTAGTCGGCGATGGTCTTGCCGTCTTCCTTGAGCGAGCCGTCCATCATGACGCTGGAGAAGCCCAGGTCGATGGCGCCCTGGCAGACCTTGGGCGACTGGCCGTGATCCTGGTGCATGACCACGGGAATGTGCGGGTAGGACTCCACGGCGGCCTGGATCAGGTGCTTCAGGAAGCCTTCGCCAGCGTACTTGCGGGCGCCGGCCGAGGCCTGCATGATCACCGGGCTGTCGGTCTCCGCCGCGGCTTCCATGATGGCCTGGACCTGTTCCAGGTTATTGACGTTGAATGCCGGAATGCCGTAGCCGTGCTCGGCGGCGTGGTCGAGCAACTGGCGCATGGAGACTAGGGCCATGTGTGGTCCTCCTTAGGTACTGTCGATTGAAAGATGGTTGAAATCGAGCGGAATGGTGGGATTTTACGGGGGATTCGAAGAAAGGTCTTGAAACGGCCGGTATCCCTATCCACCAGGACTAAACCAGCGGTCCGACCCGCCGCCGCACCGTCTCCCCGTCCGGCCCGCGCCCGCCCTACGGCCGTCCGGCGCGCGGCACATCCACCTCGGTCATCAGGATCCGCCCTTCCGGCTTGGCGCGGCGGTTGGCCTCGATGAAGTCCGGCGCCGCCGCCATGAACAGCGTCCTGCCGTCCGGGCCGCCCAGGGCAGCGGCGAAGATGCCCAGCTCGCCGGTATCGATCTGTTCCAGAATCCGGCCGCCGCGCGCCAGCCGCACGATGCGCTTGCCGATGGCGTCGGCCACCCACAGCGCGCCCTCGGCGTCGAGCGCGCCGCCATCCGGCCCGATGGCCGAGGCCGCGATCAGCACCGCCAGGTCGTCCAACTCCGGCAAGGCGCCGAAATGGGCCCAGTCGCGCCGCGGCCCCAGCGCGCCGTCCGCCAGGATGTCGAATTCCGAGATGCGGTTGCCGAAGGTCTCGTTGACGATCAGGGTCTTGCCGTCGGGGGTGATGAAGGAACCATTGGGAAACCACAGTCCGTCCGCCACCACCTGCGCCACCCCGTCCGGATCCACCCGCACCAGGGTGGTGGTGGCGAAGGGCTCGCCGGCCATCAGGTCGAAGCCGAAATTGCCCACGTAGGCGCGGCCCTGCTCGTCGACCACCAGGTCGTTGACCGGGCCGCCGGTCAGGGCGGACAGATCGCAATGCGTGACCAGCTGGCCGTCGGGCTCGCGCCGCAGCAGCTTGCGGTCTTTCATGGAGGAAATCAGCAGGCGCCCGTCGGGCAGCCAGCCCAGGCCGGACGGTTGTTCCAGCACGCGGCAGATGACCTCGACCCGGCCCTGCAGGTCGACGGCGATCACCTTGCCCGTATAGAAGTCCGACGCCCACAGGCGCCCGTCGCGCCAGCGCAGGCCCTCCAGGTAGGTGTACCCCGAGGCCAAGACGGACAATTCGCGTTGCGGCATGGCTTAGTCTCCTGATCGTGGCGGTGGGCCGGCATGGCCCTGTCTTTATCTTTATTGAGGAAGGTTCCCGGGGCGCGCTTGCGCGATCCGGGCCCGGCCATTTTGTCATGCCGCCGGCGCGGCGGCAGTCGGGGTTGACCCGTCCCCAACCTGACAACTGGCTGTCAGGTTGGCGGCGTTAACATCGCGCCCCAAGGGTTAACCCGCGCTCCGGTTGCCCTCCGGCATATCCGTCATTGGACCGCTCCGCCCCGCCCCATGCCGGCGGGTAAGGCCTGCCCCGGGCCGACCGCGGCGATCCCCGTTCTCCTGTTTTTGAAGATGAATACTAAGAAGCTGACGCGTTACATCGGCATCGCCATGGTGCTGGGCGTCGTGGTGGGTTATTTCTGCAACAAGTACGCGCAAAACGCGCAAGAGGCCAAGGACATCGCCTCGTACTTCAACCTGATCACCGACATCTTCCTGCGCATGATCAAGATGATCATCGCGCCCCTGGTATTCGCCACCCTGGTGTCGGGCCTGGCCAGCATGAGCGACGCCAGCGCCGTCGGCCGCATCGGCCTGCGCGCCATGTTCTGGTTCATCGCCGCCTCGGCCATCTCGCTGCTGCTGGGCCTGGCGCTGGTCAACATCTTCCAGCCGGGCGCGCACCTGAACCTGGCGCTGCCCGACGCGGCCGCCAGCGCCGGCCTGAAGACCGGCGACTTCACCCTCAAGGCCTTCATCGCGCACGTGTTCCCCAAGAGCATCGCCGAAGCCATGGCCAACAACGAGATCCTGCAGATCCTGGTGTTCTCGCTGTTCTTCGGCGCGGCGCTGTCGTTCATTCGCGGCAAGGGCCACAACACGATCTACAACATGATCGACGAGCTGGCCAAGATCATGTTCCGCGTGACCGACTACGTGATGCGCTTCGCGCCGCTGGGCGTGTTCGCCGCCATGGCCGCCGCCATCACCACCGAGGGCCTGGGCGTGCTGGTCAGCTACGGCAAGCTGATCGGCGAGTTCTACCTGGGCCTGGCGCTGCTGTGGGCCATCCTGTTCGGCGTGGGCTACCTGTTCCTGGGCAAGTCCACCTTCCGCCTGGGCGGCCTGATCAAGGAACCGACCCTGCTGGCCTTCTCGACCGCCAGCAGCGAATCGGCCTACCCCAAGACCATCGAGGCGCTGGAGCGTTTCGGCGTGTCCAAGCGCATCTCCGGCTTCGTGCTGCCGCTGGGCTACTCGTTCAACCTGGACGGCTCGATGATGTACCAGTCGTTCGCGGTGCTGTTCATCGCGCAGGCCTACAACATCGAAATGAGCTTCTCGCAGCAACTGACGCTGCTGCTGGTGCTGATGGTGACCAGCAAAGGCATGGCCGGCGTGGCGCGCGCCTCGCTGGTGGTGGTGGCGGCGACGCTGCCGATGTTCCACCTGCCCGAGGCCGGCCTGCTGCTGATCATGGGCATCGACCAGTTCTTCGACATGGGCCGCACCGCCACCAACGTGGTCGGCAATAGCCTGGCCACGGCGGTCATCGCCAAGATGGAAGGCAAGCAAGAGGACCTGGCGGCCGACGCCACGGCCCGTTCGCCCGCCGAAACGGAGACGCAAGCGGCCCGCGCGGCCTCGCGCGAGGCCTGACCCAGGCGCGCGCCGCCATCCCACGGCCGGCGGCGCGCGCGGGCGGCAGTGAGCCGCGCGCGCACGCCGCCCTGGCTCAGTCGTTCACCGAACACGACACCGGCGCGCCGTCCTCGAACTCCACGTCATAGGTGTGCACGGGGTCCCACGGCAGCGTGAACCAGAGTTCGTAGCCGTCGCCGTCCTCGTCGAACAGCCACAATGCGCGCAACACGGCTTTCCCGGCCATTTCTTCGGCGGTTTCCTCGCGCGGCAATTGATCGTCTTCGATGCCGAGCTTCTTGCAGTGCTCGTACGAATAGTTGTCCAGCAGGAAGTCGGCCGCGGCCAGGATCTGCTCATCGAGGTTGTCGATGATGGCCTTGACCACCTTGGCGGCCGCGCCCGAGGGTTCTTCGCCGTCGGTCTGAACCATGATGTGAATGGGCGGCCGGCCCTCGCCCACGGGCACGTTTTCGGCGGCCCAGAGATCGGGTTCTTCGGGGTCCTGGGTGAAATTGAATCGTGCCATTGCGCGCTCCGGAAAATGAGACAGACGGGCCGCTCGCAACCGCGGCCACATCCTCGATCACCCATTTAACCAGATGCGCGTGTCCGCCGCTTGTCCGGCGGCAAGGATTCGCGTCCTCAGGCCGCCACCAAGGCGCCGGCCCCGACCGCGGGCGCCGCCGCGCGGCTGGGCGCGTAGTGGGTCGAGAACACCAGGCGGCCGGCGCTCCAGGTGTGGCTGACGAGCGGCAACGCGCCCACCTGCGCCACCGCCACCAGGTCGGCGCGCTGGCCGACCGCGATGCGGCCGCGATCGGTCAGGCCGCAGGCGTCGGCTGGATTCGCCGTCACCAGCGCGATCGCCCGCGGCAGCGTCAGGTCGGTCTGCGCCGCCACCGCGAAGGCGGCGGCGATCAGGGTCGCCGGCTGGTAGTCCGAGCACAGGCAACTGGCCACGCCCGCCCGGATCGCGTCGATGGCGCGCATCGACCCGCTCTGGCTCTTGCCGCGCAGCACGTTGGGCGCGCCCAGAATGGTGGGCAGGCCGCAGGAGACGGCGGCGCGGGCCGTGTCCAGCGTGATCGGGAATTCGCTCATCGCCACGCCCAGATTGCGCATGGTGGCGATGCGGTGGATCGAGTCGTCGTCATGGCTGGCGGTCGGAATGCCCAGGCCGCGCGCATGCGCCAACAGGGTCTGGACGCGCGCCACCGCGCCGTCCTTGGCCCGGGTCTTGGCGCAGGCGGCCGCTTCGGCCTGCTCGCGGCTCATGGCATGGTTGCCGATCATGTATTGCAGGTACGACTCCAGGGTCTTGAACTGCCCCTGACCCGGCGAATGGTCCATCACCGAGAGCAGATCCACCGCGCCCTCGTCCATCAGTTGTTGCAACACCGGCACCGAGGTGGCGTCCGTGACTTCATAGCGGCAATGCACGCGGTTGTCGACCAGGCTGTGCTGGCCGAAGGCGCGCACGCCGCGCACCACCTGGGCGGCGGTCTCGTTGTTGCGCACGCCCCACTCACTGTTGGCGAACGACAGCGCGTGGTACGGCGTGGTGATGCCGGCGGCGGCGTTGCGGCGGTCCACTTGCGCCACCGCGAAATCCAGCGGGAACAGCACTTTCGAGCGCGGCTCGGCCTCCTTCTCGATGGCGTCGCAATGCAGGTCGACCAGGCCCGGCACCAGGGTCAGGCCTTGCAGGTCGATCTCGCGGTCGGCCACGGCGCCGTCCGGCGCGATGGCGGCAATGACACCGTCCCGTATCAGGACGGCGCTGTCCTCCAGCACTCGGTCAGGCAGCACGACGCGGGCGTGGGTCAGATAGGTACTTTGCATGCTCACTCCCGTTCGACGGCGGCCGGCGCGGGACGCAGGGCCAGGATGCGGGATGCCACCGCGTCGCGCACCTCGGCATCGTGGAAGATGCCCAGCAGGCAGCGGCCGGCGGCGCGCGCTTCGCGGATCAAATCCACCACCACGGCGCGGTTGTCCGGATCCAGCGACGCGGTCGGCTCGTCCAGCAGCAAAATGGGATGCCGCGCGATGAAGCCGCGGGCGATGTTGACGCGCTGCTGCTCGCCCCCGGAGAAGGTGGCGGGCGCCAGCCCCCACAGCCGCTGCGGCACGTTCAGGCGCCGCAGCATGGCGGCAGCGCGCTCGCGCGCCGCGTCAGCCTCGGCGCCGGCCGTGCGCAGCGGCTCGGCCACCACGTCCAGCGCCGACACGCGCGGAATCACCCGCAGGAACTGGCTGACGTAGCCGATGACCTCGCGCCGCAGCGCCAGGATGCGCTGCTCGGGCGCGCCGACCAGCTCGACCCAGTCATCGCCGGCGCGCACGCGCACGCTGCCTTCGGTAGCCAGGTAGTTGCCATAGAGACAGCGCAGCAGCGTGCTCTTGCCGGTGCCCGACGGGCCGGCCAGCACCAGGCAGTCGCCGGCGGCGGCGTCGAAGTCCACCGCCTGCAGCACCGGCAGGCGCATGCCGCCCTGGTTGTGCAGGGTGAACGTCTTGCCGAGGCCCCGCACCTCGATCATGGGAGTCGCAACAGTCATGGTCAGCTCTGCAAAATGGAAGACACCAGCAACTGGGTGTAGGGATGCTGCGGGTCGTCGAGGATCTGGTCGGTCAGGCCGCTTTCCACCACCTCGCCGCCGCGCATCACCAGCGTGCGGTGCGCCAGCAGGCGCGCCACCGCCAGGTCGTGGGTGACGACGATCGCGGCCAGGCCCAGGTCGCTCACCAGCTGGCGCAGCAGGTCCAGCAGGCGGGCCTGCACCGACACGTCCAGCGACGCGGTCGGCTCGTCCATGAACACCAGGCGCGGATGGGTCACCAGGTTGCGGGCGATCTGCAGGCGCTGCTGCATGCCGCCCGAGAACGCGGCCGGCGCGTCGTCCAGGCGGCCGGCGTCGATCTCCATCTTGCGCAGCCAGTTGCCGGCGGCCTGGCGCAACTCGCCGTAGTGGCGCTCGCCCACCGCCATCAGACGCTCGGCGATGTTGGCGCCGGCGCTGACCTGCATGCGCAGGCCGTCGCGAGCATTCTGGCGCACGAAGCCCCAGTCGGTGCGCGCCAGCAGCCGCAGGCGCGCGCCCGGCAGCGTCGCCAGATCGGTGAAGCCCTGGTCGCGGGTGTCGTACCAGACGCTGCCGGCGTCGGGCCGGGTCTGGTACGACACGGCCGACAGCAGCGTGCTCTTGCCGGATCCGGATTCGCCCACCACGCACAGCACTTCGCCGGGGAACAGGTCGAAACTGACGTTGCGGCAACCGTGCACGCCGTCCCAGGTGCGCGTCATGCCGCGCACGGAAAGCAAGGGTTGGGCGTTCATGCGGCGGCTTCCTTTGCGGCTTGCGCGGCCTGGCGGTCGTTGCAGTATTCGGTATCGGAGCAGACGAAGCGGCGGGCGCCGGCGTCGTCCAGGATGATCTCGTCGAGAAAGCTGTCGCGCGAGCCGCACAGGTCGCAGCATTCCGACCATTTCTCGACGGTGAAGGGGTGATCCTCGAAATCCAGGCTCTTGACCCGCGTGTACGGCGGCACCGCGTAGACGCGCTTTTCGCGGCCGGCGCCGAACAACATCAGCGCCGGGCTGTTGTCGAGCTTGGGGTTGTCGAACTTGGGGATGGGCGACGGCCGCATCATGTAGCGGTCGTTGACGATCACGGGGTAGTCGTAGGTGGTGGCAATGTGGCCATGCTGGGCGATGTCCTCGTACAGCTTGACGTGCATGCCGCCGTATTCGGCCAGCGCGTGCATGGTGCGGGTCTCGGTCTCGCTCGGTTCAAGCCAGCGCAGCGGCTCGGGGATCGGCACCTGGAACACCATGATCTGGCCCGCGCGCAACGGCGTTTCCGGAATGCGGTGGCGCGTCTGCACGATGCTGGCCTCGCGCGTCGATTCGGTGGTGGCCACGCCGGTCACGCGGCCGAAAAAGCGGCGGATGCTGATGGCGTTGGTGGTGTCGTCCGAGCCCTGGTCGATCACCTTGAGCACGTCGTCCGGCCCGATGATGGCCGCCGTGACCTGGATGCCACCCGTGCCCCAGCCATAGGGCAGCGGCATTTCGCGGCTGCCGAACGGCACCTGGTAGCCGGGAATCGCCACCGCCTTGAGCAGCGCGCGGCGCAGCATGCGCTTGGTGGATTCGTCGAGGTAAGCGAAGTTGTAGTGGGCGTCGCGTTCGACCGCGGCGGGAGTGTGGCAAGTGTTCATGGCGCAACGGCCTCATCCAACGGGCGGGTGTTCTCGGGAGCCGGCGCGGCGCGCTCGGCGCGCAGGCGGCGCAGCAGTTCCAGGTTGGCCTGGAAGTCCACGTAATGAGGCAGCTTCAGGTGCTGCACGAAACCGGAGGCCTCGACGTTGTCGCTGTGGTACAGCACGAACTCGTGATCGTTGGCCGGCGCGTCGGCGCGTTCGCCCAGCTCCCGCGCCTTCAGGGCGCGGTCCACCAGCGCCATCGACATGGCCTTGCGCTCGCCGTAGCCGAAGGTCAGGCCATAGCCTCGCGTGAACTTGGGGCCGTCCTCGGCGGTGCCGACGAACTGGCTCACCATCTGGCATTCGGTGATCTCGATCTCGCCCACGGTGACGGCGAAGCCCAGTTCCTCGATATGCATCTCGACCTCCAGAAAGCCGTAGCGGATCTCGGCGGCGAACGGGTGCGTATTGCCGTAGCCGCGCTGGGTGGAATAGCCCATCGACAGCAGGAAGCCTTCGTCGGCGCGCGCCAGGTTCTGCAGGCGAGCGGCGCGCGAGGCGGGAAAATCCAGCGGCTGGCGCGTCAGGTCGAACGGCTCGGGATCGCCCTCGGGCACCGGCTCGGCGTCGATCAGGTCGTCGTGCGCCAGCAGGTCGGTGACGCGCGGCATGGCGCTGTCCAGCGGCTCGCCGCTGGCCGGCAGGGCGTCGGCCTCGCGCTCGGCTTGCAGCGAGAAGTCCAGCAAGCGCTGGGTGTAGTCGTAAGTCGGCCCCAGGATCTGGCCGCCCGGCACGTCCTTGAAGGTCGACGAGATGCGGCGTTGCAGGCGCATGGCGCCGGTATCGATCGGCTGGGTGTAGCCATAGCGCGACAGGGTGGTGCGATAGGCGCGCAGCAGGAACACCGCTTCGATCACATCGCCGGCCGCCTGCTTGAGCGCCAGCGCCGCCAGTTGCGGATCGTAGAGCGAGCCTTCGGCCATCACCCGCGACACCGCCAGCGGCATCTGTTCGCGGATCTGATCCAGGCTCAGTTCGGGCAGGCCCCGGTCGCCGCGCCGGTAGTCGTCCAGCATGCGGTAGGAATTGAGGATGGCGCGTTCGCCCCCTTTGACGGCTACATACATGTCAGCGCTCCAGGCGCGTGCTGCGGGGCAGCGCGCACAGTTGCCGCCCGTGCGTCAGGAACACGTCGACGCCCAGCGGAAAACGTTGATGGTTCAGGCGCCAGTCGCGCCAGAAGCCGTCCGGCAAGCCGGCGGCGCGCAGCGCCTGGCGGCGCTGGATGCCCGGGCCGGCCAGGCAGACCTCGGGCCCGGCGTCCAGCGACGCGACCTCGATCAGCAGCGTGGCGGACAGATCCGGATAGGCCGGATCACCCGGGTGGCAGGACGCCAGCGACGGCGCCACGCGACCGGCCGGCACCGCGGCGAAACGCGCCAGCGAGACCGACGGCACCACCGGGCAGGCGCAATGGAAGCGCAGGAAATCCAGCACGCCTCCATCCAGGCCAGGCGGCAGCCACAACGGCGTGTCCCCATCCACCAGCGTCAGCAGCAGCGCCGTCTGCGCCGGCGACAGTCCGGCCGGCACGCCGCTGTGGGCAGCCACTTCGTACACGCGCCCCGGATGCGCCATGGCGTCGAGCGCAGTGCGGAAGGTGGCCTGCGCATCGTTCACCGGATCCGCGAAGCCCGGCAGCAGTCGGCGGCTGGCGGCTGCGGCGCCAGGAAGTTGTCGATGCATGTCAGTCCTCGCCTCGCACCATCGTGAAGAATTCGACCTTGGTCTGCGCGGCCACGCGCGCCTGGCGCTCGACGCGCTCGGCGCGTTCGCGCGCCAGCGGCCGGATCAGCTGCGCCTGCACCGTGTCGTGCCAGTCGGGCAGTTGCAGCAGCGCGTCGGCCAGCGCCGCCTGTTCGGCATGGCGCAGCGAACGGCCCTGCACGTAGGCGATGCCGACCACGCCGCTATCCAGGCTGACGGCGCAACGTGTCACCGTCATTTCGCCCAGGTTGAAGCGGGCGCCAGTGCCGCCGCCGCGGGCCCGCACCATGGCCATGCCGGTCTGCGCCGGGCGCAGCAGCCGGTGCGGCGGCAGGCCGCCCAGGGAGCCGAACGCCCCCTCCAGCAGGGCCGGATCGGCCAGTGCCAGCACTCGCATCCAGGCGGCCCGTTGCGCCGGGTCCGAAGCCGGCGCGGTCTGTGGATGATCCATTTTTTCCTCTAAACGTCTAGACGACCGGATGGAGTATGATCGCGTTCAGGCCGAAGTTCAACAGCCTGGCGTGAATCTTTGATGACAGTTGCGGCGGGGACGCCTCGCCTATCCGGCGCCCGCCGCATGGTGCACAATCACAGCCATTCTTGATGAAGCTGACATGACAGCACGAGCACATCCCATGGTCGAAAGAGGTTCCGGTATCGCCGTGTGGCGACAGATTGGCGAGTCCCTCGCGGACGACATCCGCAACAAGCTGTACATGGCGGGCGAACAATTGCCCTCGGAACCGGAGCTGGCCGCCAAGTTCTCCGTCAACCGCCATACCATCCGGCGCGCCATGGGCGAACTGGAGCAGAGCGGGCTGGTACGCATCGAGCAGGGCCGAGGCACTTTCGTGCAGGAACACGCCATCGACTACGCCATCGGCAAGCGCACGCGCTTTTCCGAGAACCTGCGCAGCCAGGGCATGCTCGGCCACCTCGAAGCCCTGGGCAGCCAAACGCTGCGCGCCGCCGACATCGCCAAGCACCTGGGCCTGGCGCGCAACGCGCCGCTGCTGCGGGTGCAGATGGTCGGCAAGGCCGAGAACCGCCCCATCAGCGCTTCGGAGCACTACTTCGACGACAAGCGCTTCCCCGACTTCATCGAGCGCATGAACGCCCTGCGCTCGGTGTCCAAGGTCTACGCCCACTATGGCATCGGCGACTACACCCGCAAATGGTCGCGCATCACCGCCACGTTGCCGTCGCCGGAAGTGGCGCGCATCCTGGGCCAGCCCAAGACCCGCCCGATCCTGCAGGTGGAAGCGCTCAACGTCGACCAGGCCGGCGCGCCGCTGCAATACAGCATCACCCGCTTCGTCGGCGACCTGGTACAGCTCATGGTGGCTGACGACGGTTGAGTCCGGTCGAGGCCGCCGCCAGGCGGCCTGGCGCGCCGCGCCGCGTTTTACTCATCTAGACATCTGGTTGTAATGCAACCCCGCTAACTTCTTCCGCATGAACCCCGCACACGCCCCCTCGCCCCTGGCCGGTGTCACAGGCCAACGTATCCTGACCCCGCGCGGCATCGCGCCCGCCAGCCTGCGATTCCATGGCGGATTGATCGACGACGCCGGCGGCGCGCCCGCGCGCGGCGCGGCCTGGTTCGACGCCGGCAACCTGCTGGTGCTGCCCGGCATCGTCGACCTGCATGGCGACGCCTTCGAGCGCGCCATCATGCCCCGGCCCAGCGTCACCTTTCCCTACGACGGCGCGCTGTTCGACGTCGACCGCCAGTTGCTGGCCAACGGCATCACCACCGAATTCCACGGCGTCACGCTGTCGTGGGAAGGCGGCCTGCGCGGCGAGGCCTATGCCGAGCGCATGTTCACCGCCCTTGAACGCATGCAGCCCATCATGGGCGCGCGCCACTACGTGCACCTGCGCTTCGAGACCCACCACATCGGCGGCGTCGCGACCGCCCGGCAATGGATCCGCGAGGGCCGCGTGCGCTTCGTGGCGCTCAATGACCACCTGCCCAGCATGGCGCGCCGCCTGGGCGACGACCGCAAGCTGCTGCAATACGCCGACCGCGCCGAATGCGACCTGGACACCTTCCAGGAACGCATCCGCCGAGCGATGGGCGCGGCCGATGCGGTGGCCGATGCCATGCGCGAGCTGACCGCCAGCGCGCAGGCGGCCGGATTGCGGGTCGCCTCGCACGACGACCCCGACGCCGCCACCCGCCGCTACTACCACCAACTGGGCTGCGGCGTGGCGGAATTCCCGTTGACGCGCGAGGCCGCCAGCGTCGCCCGCGACCTGGGCAATGCCGTGGTGTTCGGCGCCCCCAACGTGGTGCGCGGCGGCAGCCACACCAACGCCCCCAGCGCCACTGAAATGATCCGCGCCGGCCTGTGCGACATCCTGACCTCCGACTACTACTACCCCGCGCCGCTGGCGGCGGTGCTGCGCCTGGCCAACGACGGCGTGCTGCCGCTGGAACAGGCCTGGAACCTGGTATCGCTGAATCCGGCGCGCGCCGCCGGCCTGCAGGATCGCGGCATGCTGGCGCCCGGCCTGATCGCCGACGCCATCGTGGTCGACGATCAGGTGCCGGGCCTGCCGCGGGTCTGCGCCGCCATCGTCGGCGGCGAGCTGCGCTATGCCACCCGCGCCTTCGGCGACGACCGCCCCCAGCGCATGGCGGCCTGATCATGCCGTCGGCCCACCGCTACGCGCTGTATCTCGCCCCCACCGGCCCCTGGCGTGAACTCGGCAGCCGCTGGCTGGGCCGTTGCGCCGACACCGGCGCCGCCCTGCCGCCACTGCCCGGCCAGCCCGAGGCCGCGCGGGCCTGGACGGAGGCACCGCGCCACTACGGCCTGCACGCCACGCTGAAGCCGCCGTTCCGGCTGCGCCCCGGCGCCACGCCGCAGGATGTCGATGCCGCCGCGCGCCGCCTCGCCGCCAGCGACAGCGCCTTCGCCATTGAGCTCGAATGCGAGCCGCTGCGCGGCTTCCTGGCCTGGCGCATCGCGCCGGCCGACGGCGAAGGCCGCGCCCGCATCAACGCCCTGGCCGCCGCCGCCGTGCGCGGGCTGGACGACCTGCGCGCCGCGCCCGGCGCCGACGAACTGGCGCGGCGCCAGGCGCACGCGCTGTCGCCCGAACAGCAGGCCATGCTGGCGCGCTGGGGCTATCCGTACGTGTTCGACACTTTCACCTTCCACATCACGCTGACCGGCAAGCTCGATGGCCAGACGCTGGAACGGGCCCGGGCGGGCATCGCCGCCTTCGCCGATCCGTTGCGCGGCCGGCCGATGGCGGTGCCCGGCGTCAGCGTCTACGTGCAGCCGCAAGCGGGGGCCGACTTCATCGCGGCGCGCCACTACCACTTCGACGGCGGCCTGACGGACGCGGCCGGCGCCGCCTACCTGCAAGGCCCCGCGACCGCATGACCCCCACCGCTCCCGCCAACGGCGCGCGCCTGGTCTACCTGATGGGCGCCTCGGGCAGTGGCAAAGACACCTTGCTGCGCCTGCTGCGCAGCGGCCTGCGCGCAGGCGAGCCGGTGCTGGTGGCACACCGCTACATCACGCGCGACAGCGGCGCCACCGAGGATGCGTTGCGCCTGAGCGTCGACGAGTTCGCGCGCCGCGCCGCGCTAGGCTGCTTCGCGCTGCGCTGGGCCAGCCATGGCCTGCACTACGGCATCGGCATCGAGGTCGATACCTGGCTGGAGGGCGGCGCGGCGGTCATCATCAACGGCTCGCGCGCCCACCTGGGCGAAGCGCACCGGCGCTATCCAATGCTGACCGCCGTGGAAATCACCGTCGAACCCGGCGTGCTGGCGCGCCGGTTGGCCGCGCGCGGCCGCGAGAACCCGGCGCAGATCGCCGAGCGCCTGCGCCGCGCCACGCAGGATTTCCCGGTGCCCGCGGGCTGCCGCCTGCTGCGCGTGGGCAACAACGGCGCGCCGCAAGCCGCCGCCGCCGCTCTGCTCGACATCGCCCGCGCGCGGCTGGCGCCGTGACCCCGCCCCGCGCCCGCCGCGACCGCTTCAGTCGCGCGGCCGCGCGCCGGGGTCCGGATCCGCGCACAGTTCCAGCAGAATGTCGGAAAAACGCGCTTCGGCGGCCAGCGCCTGTTCGCGCCGGCGCCGGATCAGGTTGATGGGCGGCAGTTCCCAACCGAAATCCCACGGCACCATGCCCAGCTTGCCGCGCTGGCACAGTTCGCGCGCGATGTCCTCGGGCACCACCGACACCAGCGCGGGGTTGGCGCTCAGCATGCCCTCGATGACATCGGTCGAATAGGCTTCCAGCACTGGCGACGGCGAGCGCAAGCCGGCGCGGATGAAATGTTCGACGATCAGCTGCCGGGTCGGCGTGTTGACCGCCGGCAACACCCAGTCCATCCGCGCCAGCGCCGCCCAGTCCGGTGGCCGCCGCGCCAGGCGCTGCGCCAGGCGGCTGTGCGCGATGACGCGCGGCCGCTGCCGGTACAGCACGCAATGCGTCAGGTCGTCCTGCGCCAGCGTCGAGGTGGCGCGGCTGATGATGCAATCGAGCTCGTGCCGCCGCAGCATCGGCACCAGGTGATCGGTGGTGGCCCGGTGCAGCGTCAGGGTGACACCGTGGCGCTGGTGCAGGCGGCCAATGGCGGCCGTCAGCAGCGCGCTCGATACATAAGGCACCACGCCCACGTGCAGATGGGCGGCGCGGCCGTCGTGCAGCGCCTCGACCTCGCGCGCCCACAGTTCCAGATCGCTCTGCATGCGGCGCGCGCGCACCAGCGCCAGTTCGCCCAGCGGCGTGGGCTGCAAGCCGCGTCCGGTGCGCAGGAACAACGGCGCGCCGAAGATGGCCTCGAGTTCGGCCAGCGCCTTGGTGGCGGCCGGCTGGCTGATGCCAGTGGCCGCCGCCACGCGCGTCAACGTGCCATGGCGGGCGATGTTCTGCAGCAGCGCCAGATGGCGTGGGCGCAGGCGGTTGGCGAGGCGGGCGGCATCCCAGGTCACTGCCTGATCCTATAAATGATTGGTTATTCAATTATGCCAATAATGGTCACTCGAGTTATTTCCGGCTCCTATACTGCGACCCAAGCCATCCTCGCCGACCCCCCATGTCCCAATTCACCACCCGTCCGGAAATCCGCGGCACCTTCGGCGTCGCCTCCTCCACCCACTGGCTGGCCTCGCAGGTCGCCATGGGCGTGCTCGAACGCGGCGGCAACGCCGTCGACGCGGCCGTGGCCGGCGGTTTCACGCTGCAGATCGTCGAGCCGCATCTGAACGGCCCCGGCGGCGAAGTGCCGATCCTGTTGTGGAGCGAGCAGGAAGGCCGCATGCGCGCGCTGTGCGGGCAAGGGCCGGCGCCGGCGCTGGCGACGCCAGCCTGGTTCCGCGGGCTGGGCGTGGACCTGGTACCCGGCATCGGCCTGCTGCCCGCGACCGTGCCGGGCGCCTTCGGCGCCTGGCTGACCCTGCTGCGCGACTACGGCACCTGGGAGCTGGCCGACGTGCTGCGCCCGGCCATCGACTATGCCCGCAACGGCTTTCCGCTGGTGCCGCGTATTTCGCAGGCCATCCTGGCGGTGCAGGCCCTGTTCCGCGACGAATGGACCAGTTCGGCCGCCGTCTGGCTGCCCGACGGCAAGGTGCCCGCCCCTGGCGCGCTGCTGCGCACGCCGGCCATCGCCGCCACCTACACCCGCATCCTGGACGAGGCGCACGCGGCCGCGACCGACCGCGCGGGCCGCATCGATGCCGCGCTGGCCATCTGGTATCGCGGCTTCGTCGCCGACGAAATCGACCACTACTACACCCACGAGGCGGTGCGCGACACCACCGGCCAGCGCAATCGCGGCCTGCTGCGCAAGGCCGACCTGGCAGACTGGCGCGCCCGCTATGACGATCC
The DNA here is from genome assembly GCF_050285565.1 of Achromobacter sp. Lineage (GTDB taxonomy): Bacteria > Pseudomonadota > Gammaproteobacteria > Burkholderiales > Burkholderiaceae_B > Achromobacter. The sequence continues at coordinate 70,434 of NZ_JBLZXG010000012.1, read as the reverse complement.
CGTCACACTGCAATACGGGCGCTACACCGTGGCCAAGTGCGGCGTGTGGTCGCAAGGCCCGGTGCACCTGCAACAATTGGCGCTGCTACGCCACCTGGAGATGGACGCACTGGACCCGGCTTCGCCGCAGTTCGTGCACCGCGTGGCCGAAGCCGCCAAGCTGGCGTTCGCCGACCGCGCCGCCTGGTACGGCGACCCGGAGTTCGTCGACGTGCCGTTGGCCGCGCTGCTGAGCGACGACTATGCCCGCGCGCGCGCCGCCGCTATCGGCCCGCGCGCCGCCACCACACTGCAACCCGGCGCCCCCGCGGGCCGCGCGCCGCGCCTGCCCGACCTGGAGGCCGCCGCGCGCACGCTGGCCGCATCCGACACCCGCTTCGGCGTGGGCGAGCCGACCTTCGCCGCGCTGCCACCGGTGGCCGAATGGGCCCAGCGCGAGATCTTCGTCGGCGACACCTGCCAGATCGACGTCATCGACCGCCACGGCAACATGGTCGCGGCCACGCCGTCCGGCGGCTGGCTGTCGTCCAGCCCGGTGGTGCCGGCGCTGGGCTTCCCGTTGACCACGCGGCTGCAGATGACCTGGCTGGACGAGGGCGTGCCCGGCCAACTGCAACCCGGCAAGCGGCCCTGCACCACGCTGTCGCCCGGCCTGGTGCTGCGCGACGGCCTGCCCTACATGGCCTTCGGCACGCCGGGCGGCGACCAGCAGGACCAGTGGACCGTGGCCTTCTTCCTGCGCCACGCCATGGGACTGAACCTGCAGGAAGCGATCGATGCGCCGTCCTGGCACATCGACCATTTCCCGGGCTCGTTCTGGCCGCGCGCGCTGACGCTGAACCGCCTGACCGTCGAGGGCCGCCTGCCCGAAGCCACGCGGCAGGCGCTGCGCGCGGCAGGCCACGACCTGCGCGTCGGGCCCGACTGGTCGGAAGGCCGCATCAGCGCCTGCACCCGCGAACCCGCGGCCGGCGGCGGCCTGCTGCTGCGCGCCGCCGCCAACCCGCGCGGCATGCAGGGCTACGCGGTCGGCCGATGAACCGATTTTCCATCCAGCCGGCGACCAGACCGGCCTTCTCGCAAGGGGTAAACACCATGAAGACCATCCGACGACTATTGCGCGCCTGCGCCCTGACCCTGGCCTGCGCCGCGCCGGCGCTGGCCCACGCCGCCTGGCCCGAAAAGCCCATTACCCTGATCGTGCCGTGGGCGGCCGGCGGCTCCACCGACATCCTCGCGCGCGTGCTGTCCGAAGGCCTGACGCAATCGCTGGGCCAACCCGTCATCGTCGAAAACCGCTCGGGCGCCTCGGGCAACATCGGCAGCACCTTCGTGGCGCGCGCCAAGCCGGACGGCTACACGCTGCTGGTCGGCTCGATGAGTACCCACACCATGAACCAGGCGCTGTACAGCAGCATGCCGTTCGACGGCGTCAAGGACTTCACGCCCATCGCCGAACTGGCGCTGGTCACCAACACGCTGGTGGTGCATCCGTCGGTGCCGGCCAACAACGTCAAGGAGTTCATCGACTACGTCAAGGCCAACCCCGACAAGGTCGCCTATGCCTCGGCCGGCCAGGGATCGACCAACCACCTGAGCGCCGCGCTGTTCGAGAAGGCCGCGGGCGTGAAGATGATGCACATCCCCTACCGCGGCGGCGCGCCGGCGGTGCTGGACACGGTGGCCGGCCGCACCCAGGTGCTGTTCAGCGCCGGCACACAGACGCTGCCGCACGTGCAAAGCGGCAAACTCAAGCTGCTGGCCGTCACCGAGGAAAAGCGCTCGCCGCTGCTGCCGGACGTGCCGACCGTGGCCGAGACGCTGCCCGGCTACGAGCTGGCGGTCTGGTACGGCGCCTTCGGCCCGGCCGGCATGCCGCCCGAACTGACGGCGCGCCTGAACCAGGAGATCAACAAGATTCTCAAGCGCCCGGAAGTCATCAAGAAGATGGGCGACATGGGCGTGCTGCTGCTGGACACCACGCCGGCGCAATTCGGCCAAGTCCTGGCGCGCGATGCCGACAAGTACGGCAAGCTGATCAAGGAACTGGGAATCACCGCCGAATGACCGCCCCATCCGACACCGCCGCCGTCGAGCGCCTCGCGCAAGCCTATGCCGAGGCCTCGGCGCCGGCCGCCTTCGCCGCGCTCGACGCGCACGCCCACGCCACCCTGGGGCACACGCTGTGCACCATCAACCGCCATGACGCCGAACGCATGCGGGTGGTGCGGCTGTACAGCTCGAATCCGGCCGCCTATCCCCCGGGCGGCAGCAAAGACAAGCGCGGCACCGCCTGGGGCCGCCACGTGCTGCTCGAACGCAAGGTCTTTGTCGGCGAGGGGGGCGAGGCGATCCGCGAGTTCTTCGACGATCACGCCGCCATCCAGGCACTCGGCCTGCGCTCGGTAATCAACGTGCCGGTGGTGTTCGACGGCGCCTGCCTGGGCACCGTCAACTTCCTGATGCCGCGCGCGGCGCTGGCGCCGGCCGACCTGGCCGCCGCCCGGCTGGCCGGCCTGCTGGCCCTGCCGGCCTTCCTGGCGCCGACGCCGGCGGGTTGAGCCGGAACAAAGGGGCGCGGCACGCCGCGCCCCGCGCTCAGATCAAGGCGCGGCGAATGCGGGCCGACGCCATATCGATCACGACCACGAAGCCGACGATGATGATCATCACCGCGCAGGTTTCCGCATAACGGAAGCTGCGGATGATCTCCCACAACACCGTGCCGATGCCGCCGGCGCCGACGATGCCGACCACCGAGGCCGAGCGCACGTTCGACTCGAAGCGGTACAGCGAATACGAAATCCACAGCGGCAGCACCTGCGGGATCACGCCATAGACGATCTCCTCGAGCGCATTGGCGCCGGTGGCGCGCACGCCTTCCACCGGGCGCGGGTCGATCGCTTCGACCGCCTCGGAGAACAGCTTGGCCAGCACGCCGGTGGTGTGCACCCACAGCGCCAGCACGCCGGCGAAGGGCCCCAGGCCCACCGCCACGATGAACAGCATGGCAAACACCATTTCATTGATGGCGCGGCAAGCGTCCATCAGGCGCCGCATTGGCTGGTAGACCCAGGCCGGCACCATGTTCGACGAGCACAGCAGCCCCAGCGGCACCGCCACCACGATCGCCAGGAACGTACCCCAGACCGCGATCTGCACCGTCACGATCATCTCGTCCAGGTACATGCGCCAGTCGCGGAAATTGGGCGGAAAGAAGTCGGCGGCGAAGCGGGCCATGTTGCCCGAGTCCCGCAGCAGATCCAGCGGCCGCATGTCGGCGCCGCGCCAGGACATCACCAGCAGCGCCAGCACGAAGGCCCATACGAGCAGAACCGGCAGCGACGAGCGCGGCGCGGCGGGAGAACGGGAAGAAGGCACGGCCAGGGACATGGGAATTCCGGAGTGGAAAAATCGGATGAACACGCGCCGGCGCCCGGCGGGCAGGCGCCGGCGCGGCACCGTTACTGCTTGGCGCCAGGCTGGCCCAGGCTGGCCAGCCTGGCGTCCAGCTCGGCCAACTGCTTCTGCTTCTCGGCCTGGCCAATGGTGGCATCGGCTTCGATCTTGGCCTTCTCGCGCGCCAGCTCGATCTGGCGGATCGGCACCAACTGCTGGTTGTCCGAGGCGCGGAAGCCCTGGTAGGTCAGCGCCTTCAGGTTGGCCAGTTCGCGCGCGGCGTCCTTGCCCTTGCCGTAGTTGACGAAGAAGTCGCGGATCCTGGCCTTCAGGTCGGCCGGCAGGTCGCTGCGCATGACCAGCGGATCGGCCGGAATCAGCGGCGACTTCCACAGGATGCGCACGCTGTCATTGGCGTCCTTGCCTGTGCTCAGGCGATAGCGTTCCAGCGCCTCGGTGTTGTTGACGGCGACGTCGACCTGCTTGTTGATCACCGACAGCAGGTTGGTCTCGTGGTTGCTGACGCGCACGGCCTTGAAGAAGGTCTTCGGCTCGATCTTGTTGGCGGCCCACAGGTAATAGCCCGGCACGGCGGTGCCCGAGGTCGAGTTGGGATCACCGGCGCCATAGGTCAATTGGCCGCGGCGCTTGAGCACGTCGTCCAGGGTCTTCAGATCGCTGTCCTTGTTGACGATCAGCAGCGACCAGTAGCCCGGGTTGCCGTCCTTGTCGATCACCGAGGCGAACACTTCGCCGCCGGCGCGATCCACCGCCTCGATGGCCGACTTGTTGCCATACCAGGCCAGTTGCACCTTGTTGAAGCGCATGCCTTCGATGATGCCGGCGTAGTCGGAGGCGAAGAACGGCTTGACCGGCACGCCGATGGCGCGGCTCAGGTCGTCGATGACGGGCTGCCAGACCGACTTCAGGTTGGTCGACGACTCCGTCGAGATGATGCCGAAGTTCAGCGGCTTGGCGTCTTGCGCCTGGGCGTGCGTGGACAGGGCAGCGGCGGCGATCAGGGCGAGAAAGGTTCTGCGTAGCATGGAAAGCTCCGGGTAGGAAACAGGTGTCGTCAGGCCGCGCAGGCCTGGCGGGCAAGCGGCGCCAGGCCCGGCATGGGCAGGACCGGCTGCGCGTATTCGGGCAACAATTCGCTCAATTCCGAGCCGTACAGATCGCGCAGCATGGCCGGCGTCAGGTCGGCCGAAGGGCCGTCGTAGACCACCTTGCCATGGCGCAGCGCCACCACCCGCGGGCAGTAACGCAGGGCCACCTCGACCTGGTGCAGCGACACCACCACGGCCACCTTGCGGCTGCGGTTGATCTGCGCCAGCGTGTCCATCACGCGGCGCGACGATTCCGGATCGAGCGAGGCGATCGGCTCGTCGGCCAGGATCACGCGGGCGTTCTGCACCAGCGTGCGGGCGATCGCGGCGCGCTGCTGCTGGCCGCCGGACAGCGTCGAGGCGCGCTGAAATGCGTAGTCGTCTATACCAACCTGGGCAAGCGCGTCGAGCCCCTGGCGCACTTCGGCCCGCAGGAACACGCGCGCCAGGCTGCGCCACAGCGGCACCCGCGGCAGCAGGCCGGTCAGCACGTTGGTGATCACCGGCAGGCGGCCCACCAGGTTGAATTGCTGGAACACGAAACCGATGCCGGCGCGGGCCGCGCGCACATTGCGCGACAGGCGGCCGTGGCGCTGGATCAGGTGGCCATTGACGCTGACGCTGCCGTGCCCGGCATCGCCGGCCACGAAGCCGGCCAGGTGGCGCAGCAAGGTCGACTTGCCCGAGCCCGAGGCCCCCAGCAGCGCCACCATCTCGCCGTCGGCCACGCGCAGGTCGACGTTGTCCAGCGCCAGCGCGCCGGGATGGAAGGACTTGCTCAGCCCCTGTACTTCGATGGCGTAGGTCATCGGTCAATCCCCCAGGAATGGTTCATTCGCGCATTCTGTTTTGGCGGCATGACAGCGCGATGACCCGGCAATCGAATCCGTTGGCGGAAAATAGGGGCATGGCAACCGACTGAAAAACATCCGTCACATACGGCCGCGCCACCGTCGCGGGCCGCGGGTATATTCGAACCATCCCCTCTTTCCAACAGGCGGTCATCATGCTCAACGGTTCCTGCCTTTGCGGCCGCGTTGCCTATCAGGTCAGCGGCCCGCTTACCGACGCCCTCAATTGCCATTGCGCCATGTGCCGCAAGTCGCACGGCGCCGCGTTCCGCAGCCGCGCCACCGTGCAGGCCACGGACTTCGCCTGGATCAAGGGGGAAAACCACGTCACCTGGTACTGCTCGTCGCCGGGCAACTACCGCGGCTTCTGCGAAGCCTGCGGCACGCCGCTGCTCAGCCGCTTCGACCAGACGCCCGACATCTACGGCCTGCCCCTGGGCGCCCTGGACGACGACCCCGGCGTCAAACCCGGCGCGCACTGCCACGTGGCGAACAAGGCCCCCTGGTTCGACATCACCGACGGCCTGCCGCGCTACCGCGAGGGTTACCCGGACGCCGGAAACGCCTTGCCGCACGCGGTCACCTGAGGCGGCCGCCTAGCGCGGTTACATAAAAATTCAACCATGCGGTTGAATAAAGACGGGCGAAGGGCCTATATTCAACCCCATGGTTGAATCTTTGCCTTCCCCGTCCCTCGATGCCGTGTTTCGCGCGCTGGCCGACCCCACGCGCCGCGAGATGCTGCACCGCCTGGCTGGCGCAGACCAGACCATCGGCGAACTGGCCGCGCCCCTGCGCATGAGTTTCGCTGGCGCCTCCAAGCACGTGCAGGCGCTGGAACGGGCCGGCCTGCTGCGGCGCACCGTCAAGGGCCGCAGCCACGTGTGCAGCCTCAATCCGGCCCCGATGGCCGATGCCATGCAATGGCTGCGATTCTATGAACATTTCTGGTCGGGCCGCCTGGACGCGCTTGCTGCCGCGCTGGCCGCCCATGCGCCCCCGGCCCGCCCCCCAGGAGAGCAACATGAGTGATCACGCTGTCGTCACCAGCCCCACGTCCCTTTGTTTCACCCGCATCCTGCCCGGCAGCGTGGAACGGGTGTGGGCCTTCCTGACCGAATCCGACAAGCGGGGCCAGTGGCTGGCGGGCGGCGACATGGAACTGCGCGAGGGCGGAGGCGTCACGCTGCGCTTCGTGCACGCCGATCTTTCCTCGGTGGCCGAACCCACGCCCGAACCGTACCGGCCTTACGAGAACGGCGTCACCACCCATGGCGTCATCACCCGCTGCGAGCCGCCGCGGCTGCTGGCGTTCACCTGGGGCGGCTCGCAGGGCGAACCATCCGAGGTCACATTCGAACTGTCGCCGGAGGGGAACGACACGCGGCTGGTGCTGACCCATCGCAAGCTGGCCTCGCGCGCCGACATGATCGACGTGGCCGGCGGCTGGCACACGCACCTGGGAGTGCTGGCGGCGCGTCTGGCCGGCCGCGCGCCCGGCCCGTTCTGGTCGGCGCTGTTGCGCTGGGAAGCCGACTACCAGGCGCGCATCCCGGCGCGTTAGCGCTGCCACCCGGGGCGCGCGCCACGTCCTCTGCGCGGGCGAGGCGGCGTGGCCCCGCCCAGGGCGAGGGCGCGGCGCAGTCGTTCACCAGCAACTATCACGCCGTCCTGGCGCATAAAAACTGGCTAATCATTGCGCTTTGCAGTAACATAAGTGCGTGATTTTTCCGCAAAAACCGGGCTTTGTTCCCAGCATTGAGTGCCAACCCACGGTGGCAGTCTGAGTACCGCCCCCGCAGTCGTGGGTCATGTCGGACTTACGCCCGCCATGCCTGTAGCGTGGCAACCGGTTTTCTTGGGTGAACCCTGCCCCCGCCCCGCGGCGCATTGCGCACCGCCCGGCGTTGCAGCAGACACTCCAACCGCTTCTTCCGGCGACGCGCCACAAGCGCCAAGCCGCGACCAAGCTGCGCATCACGCGCACACAGCCCTCGCGGCGCGAGTATCCGTCATTTCAGACATCCAATCGGGATGCCGTGGCCCCTACCCGCGCTTGCCCGGACGTTTTACGTTCAACCGCTGGACCTGGCTAACAGAGTCCGACGCGCACGCCATCCCCGGGTGGCGCGCCATGCCGACGGCATGGCGGCGCGTATTGATCAAGGAGTAGAAAATGGCTAAAGAAGAACTCATCGAACTGGACGGCATCGTTGACGAAGTGCTGCCCGATAGCCGCTACCGCGTCACCCTGGACAACGGCATCGAAGTGGGCGCCTACGCCTCCGGCCGCATCCGCAAGCACCGCATCCGCATCCTGGCCGGTGACCGCGTCACGCTGGAAATGTCACCGTACGACCTGACCAAGGGCCGCATCAACTTCCGCCACAAGGACGAGCGCGGCCCCGCCCCCAGCCGTCCCCAGCACCACCACCGCCGCTGAAGCGCGGGGCCGGCGCCCGCCGGCCCTCCGCCCCGCTCGCGCGCCACGCGGCCTTAAACCCGCCCGCGCGCTGCCGTAGTAATGCGCAAGACCCCGGTTCATGAAAGAATGGCGCTGCGCCCGGCGCCCGGCCCGGCGGCAACGCATGACGCAGCAAGATGGATCTGACACAGGAACTGAAAGACGCCGCCGACCAGCTTTCCCTGACGCGAAGACGCTTCGCCAAGGGAGAAGAAGGCTTGCGCCTGCTGCATCAATCGCGCGAGGCGTTCATCAACAGCCTGCGCAATACCGGCCTGACCTACGCCGAAGCCAAAACCAAGTACGACAACTGCCTGGACGAGCAGGAAATCCAGTTGCACGACATGTTGGAACAGATGCGCTACGCCGAGCGCATGCACCAGTACATCCTGCATCGCATCGCCATGCAGCAAGCGCAGGACGCCGCCGCGGCGCGGCCCCAGGCCGCCACCGCCTGAGGCGGCGCCTGCCTCGCCGGGCTCGGCCGCGCCGTCAGGGCTTGAACGCGCCGATGAAGATGGCGGGATCGACACGCGCGTCGTTCAGGCTGACGTTCCAGTGCAGGTGCGGACCGGTGGCCCGGCCGGTGGCCCCGACCTTGCCGACCACCCCGCCCCGGGCAACGCTGTCGCCCACCTTCACATCGATCGCCGACATGTGGCAGAACATGCTCACGAAGCCCTGGCCATGATCCAGGAAAACGGTCTTGCCGTTGAAGAAATAGTCCCCCACCAGCGACACCACGCCCGCGGCCGGCGCCTTGATCGGCGTGCCGGCCGGCACGGCGAAATCCAGGCCCGAGTGCGGATTGCGCTCTTCGCCGTTGAAAAAGCGGCGCAACCCGAACGGGCTGGACAGGCGGCCGCCGCTGACGGGGCGATCCAACAACAGGTTGCTGGGCGTGACGCCGGCGCGATAGGCCCGGTTGGCGGCGCTCTGCTCGGCCATTTCGCGCTCGATGCGCCGCATGTCGTCGGGATCGGGATTGACCTGGCGCGGGTTCTTCAGCGTGATGTGCTGCGCCACGTATTCCTTGGCGCGCACGGTGAACGGCAACGGGCGCGTACCGGCAGCGTCGCGCACGAAGACTTCCTGCGGACCGGGCTTGACCGCCAGCGGGATGCCGACCACGGCGATCCATTGCTTGCCGTCCTCGCGCACCACCAGCACCCGACGGTCGCGGTAAGTGACCTCGGGCGCCGCCGCGGCATCGCCCAGCGCCAGCACGGCGACGCCGCCCGGCACCGGCGCGTTCAGCTTGCGGCTGATGAAGCCGCCGGCCGGCGCGGCGGGCGCCTGCCTGGCGCGGGCCGGCAGGGCCAGACACACGGCCGCCGCGGCCAGGCCCAGCCGCAGCATGTCGCGGCGCTGCGGCATCATTGTTGCAGGCACAGGTTGGCCGGTTCGATCAGGCTCTGGTCGCGCCGCGCGATACGGGTCGACAGGCGGGCCTCGGTCTTGCCCTTCCAGGTGGTGGTGGTCAGCACCGCCTCGACGCCCAGGCTGTCCGACTGGATCAGCTCGAAGCCGTTGCGCACCGGCTTGCGCTCGAAATTCACGTTCAGGCTTTTCCAGGCGTCGGCCACGCAATTGGTGTAGTCCTCGGCCGTACGGTGGGTCGAGCCGTAGAACACCGGATCGCGGTCGCGGACGTCTTTGACGTTGGCGCAGGCCGACACGGCAAGCACGGCGGCGGTAAGGGACAAGGCGGTACGGGCCTTCATATCAGGACTCTCTGGCGATGAATGGAAAGAGGCGGCCAACTATACCGCAGCGTCCGGCGACGGTTGCGGCCGGCGCGCCGACTTGGGGCGGAACGCGGCAATGACCTCGGGGCGGGTCTCGGCATAGGGCCCGCCGATCAGGTCGATGCAATAGGGAATGGCGGCGAAAATGCCCGGCACCAGCACCGAACCATCGTCGGCGCGCAGGCCTTCGAGGGTTTCGCGGATCGCCTTGGGCTGGCCCGGCAGGTTGACGATCAGCGCGGCGTGCGCCGGCCGCTCGCGGATGACGGCGACCTGCCGCGACAGGATCGCCGTGGGCACGAAGCGCAGGCTGATCTGGCGCATCTGCTCGCCAAAGCCGGGCATTTCCTTGGTGCCCACCGCCAGCGTGGCCTCGGGCGTGACGTCGCGCCGCGCCGGGCCGGTGCCGCCGGTGGTCAGGACCAGATCGCAGCCGCAGGTGTCGACCAGTTCGATGAGGGTCTCGGAAATGCGCGCCGCCTCGTCGGGAATCAACCGGTCCACTGCCTGCCACGGCGAGGCCAGCGCCCCGCCCAGCCATTCGCGCAGGGCGGGCAGGCCCTGATCCTGGTAGGCGCCGGCCGAGGCGCGGTCGGAGATCGACACCAGGCCGATGATCAGTTCGTCGGGGTGGCGGCGGGCGATGCGGGCGGGAGAGGTCATGGCAGGCGGAAGTAAAGAGGTCGGACAGGGGATGCTAGCGCATTCTCCCCCGCCGGCGTGGCGGCCGCCGGGCCGGCGCCCTGTGGCAAAAAGGGGAAACCCCGGGTTTGCGCGCTTGTCTCGGTCATGGCGGCTGGATAACATCCGCTCACATTGTTCTCTTCCACCCCGACCCGCGCGCCGCGCCTTACTGGTTTCTCATGTTCACACGCACCCTCGGGCAGCATGCGCTGGCGGCGGCGCTGGCCTTGGCGGTCGCGCTGGCCGCGGGCTGGGGCGCCTGGCATGCGCTGGCCCTGCGCACCGGCCCGGTGCCGGATGCCGCCAACGGCGTCTATATCCATAACCTTGGCAACACCCTGCAGGATCAGACCCGCAACCTGTCGCGCCTGAGCCAGGCGCTGCGCACCGGCGACCGGCTGGTGGTGCTGGGTTCGTCGGAACTGACCAGCACCGATCTGCGCTTCGTGCCCTACCGCTTCCTGGCCGACGAGTTGCGCATGCCGGTCATGGCCTATGGCCATTCGGGTTTCCAGTCGCTCGGCATGCAATTGGTGCTGGCGGCGCTGGCCGAAGACCTGTCGCCGGCCTCGCGCGTGGTGGTCATGGTCTCGCCCGGCTGGTTCGATGGCGACGGCGGCCTGGGGCCGGACGAATTCCGCGAACACGCCAATCCCCTGCTGCCGCGCCTGGTGCGCCAGCCCGAAGGCCGCGAGCAGTTGACGCGCTGGCTGCGCGACAAGGGCGACGCCCGGGTGGCGTGGTCGATGGCGGCCGAACAGGCTTATGTCTTTCGCCAGCGGCTGGTCGACTTGTGGACCCCGGCCCATGCCGCGCCCGCGCCCGAGGCCCAAGCCGTGGGCCCGGCGGCCGCGGCGCGGGTGGTCGACTGGGAAGGTCTGGCGCGCGAGGCGCAGGAGGCCGAGCAGGCGCAGATGACGCGCAACCGCTATGCCGTGCGCAACGAGTTCTTCGACAAGTACCTGCAGGCGGTGCCGGCCGGCGGCAAGACCGCTTTCCTGCCGCAACCGCTGACCGGCAAGGACGAATTGCGCGAACTGGAGACGCTGATGCGGCTGCTGCACCACCACGGCGTCAACGCGCTGTTCGTGATGCAGCCGCTGCACCCGCTGGTATTCAAGGATCTGGACCGCTTCACCCCGATCCAACGCCAGGTGGACGCGCTGTGCGCGCGCTACGCCATGGCCTGCATGAACATGTACGACGCGCCCTACGAAATCGGCACCCTGCGCGACGTGCAGCACCTGGGCGAGCTGGGCTGGCTGCGGGTCAACCAGCGCATCGCCGAGGTCTTCCGCCCATGAAGCCGCCCACCCCACCCGCCGAACCCCGCCAAGGACGCCGCGTGATGAAAAAAACCCTGTGGCTGTGCCTGCTCTACCTGGGACTGCTGGCGGTCATGCTGATCCAGGCCGATACCTCGGCCAACCTGGGCAAGCCACTGGAAATCGAGTTCCAGTACCAGAAGTTCTAGCGGCGCGGCGGTACGGCCGCGCGGGACGGGGCGCGACCGGGCCGAGAAATTTGCCGCACGCAACCGGGGACAGGTCACAAATCTGTAATAATCTGGGCTCGCCGGAACCTCTCCCCGCCCCCCAATGTCCACCCTCTTCCACGGCCTAGATCTCTGGGTCGGCCTCAGCCTCGTCCTGGCCCTGACATTCGTCCTGGCCTTCGAATTCATCAACGGTTTCCACGACACGGCCAATGCCGTCGCCACGGTCATCTACACCAAGGCCATGCCACCGCACCTGGCGGTGGTGCTGTCGGGCATCTTCAACTTCCTCGGCGTGCTGCTGGGCGGCGTGGGCGTGGCCTATGCCATCGTCCACCTGCTGCCGGTCGAACTGCTGATCAACGTCGATACCGGACGCGGGCTGGCCATGGTGTTCGCCATGCTGGCCGCGGCCATCGCCTGGAACCTGGGCACGTGGTATTTCGGCATCCCGGCCTCCAGCTCGCACACCCTGATCGGCTCGATTCTGGGCGTAGGCCTGGCCAACGCGCTGATCACCGACCTGCCGCTGGCCGACGGCGTGAACTGGGGCAAGGCGATCGACATCGGCGCCTCGCTGGTGGTGTCGCCGGTGGCCGGTTTCCTGGTGGCCGGCGGCCTGCTGCTGGCGCTCAAGCGCTGGCTGCCGCTGTCCAAGATGCACAAGACGCCTGAGCAGCGCCGCGCCATCGACAATAAAAAGCATCCGCCGTTCTGGAACCGCCTGGTGCTGGTGCTGTCGGCCATGGGCGTGAGCTTCGTGCACGGCTCGAACGACGGCCAGAAGGGCATCGGCCTGATCATGCTGGTGCTGATCGGCATCGTGCCGGCCAACTTCGTGCTGGACACCAACAGCACCACCTACCAGATCGAACGCACGCGTGACGCCGCAGCCCACCTGAGCGCGTTCTACCAGCGCAACCAAGCCATGCTGGGCGACTTCCTGGCGCTCAAGCGCGCCGGCTCGGCCTCGGACCTGCCGCGCAACTTCCGCTGCGATCCGCAACTGACCCTGCCCACCATCGACGCGCTGCAGGCCGACCTGCGCGGCGTCAGCAACTACGCCGACCTGCCCGCGGCCAAGCGCATCGACGTGCGCCGCTACCTGCTGTGCCTGGACGACACGGCCAAGAAGGTGGCGCGCATCGAGGGCCTGCCGGCGCGCGAGCGCACCGACCTGCAGCGCCTGCGCGCCGACCTGACCGCCACTACCGAATACGCGCCCTTCTGGGTGATCGTGGCGGTGGCGCTGGCGCTGGGCGCCGGCACCATGGTCGGCTGGCGCCGCGTGGTGCTGACGGTGGGCGAGAAAATCGGCAAGCAGGGCATGACCTACGCCCAGGGCATGTCGGCGCAATTGACGGCGGTCGGCGCCATCGGCCTGGCCAACGTATTCAGCCTGCCGGTGTCCACCACCCACGTGCTGTCCTCCGGCGTGGCCGGCACCATGGTCGCCAACAAGAGCGGCCTGCAGGGCGGCACCGTGCGCAACATCCTGCTGGCCTGGATCCTGACCCTGCCGGCCTCGATGCTGCTGGCGGCCGGCCTGTTCTGGATCGGCGTGCAGATCGCGGGCTGACCCCCCCGTCGGCCGCGCGCCGCATCTGCCCGGCCGGCGCAACACAGTGGCTACCGCGCCGGGCTATCGCCGGCGCGCACGCGCCCCTACCATGGCGCCATGGCGACCTCTTCCCCCATCCTGCATTACATCTACGACCCGCTCTGCGGCTGGTGCTACGGCGCCGCGCCGCTGGTGCAGGCCGCCCGCGGCATCGACGGCCTGGCCCTTGCGCTGCACGGCGGCGGCATGATGACCGGCGGCAACCGCCAGCCGGTCACCGAGGCCTTGCGCCGCTATGTCATGCCGCATGACGAACGCATCGCCGGCCTGACCGGCCAGGTGTTCGGCCCGGATTATTTCGACGGTCTGCTGCGCGACAGCGGCGCGGTGTTCGATTCGGCCCCGCCCACCACCGCCATCCTGGCGGCACAGTCGTTGGAGCGCCGCGGCCTGGATCTGCTGCAGCGGCTGCAATGCGCCCATTACATCGAGGGCCGGCGTATCGCCGACCCGGCCGAACTACGGCGCCAGGCCGAGCAGATCGGGCTGGACGGCGCGGCCTTCCAGTCCGCCTACGCCGCCGCCGAAGGCGCGGCCACCGAACGCCACATTGCCGAGAGCCGCGCCCTGCTCGGGCGCGTGCGCGGTTCGGGCTTTCCGACGCTGGCGCTGGAACGGGACGGCGTCTGTGAGCTGCTGGAACCGGCCCGCTTCCTGGGGCGCCCGTCGCAATGGCAGGCGGATCTGCGCGCGCGCCTGACGTGATCAGCCCTGCTGGCGCGCCGCCTTGAAGGCGCGTTCGGTCATGGCCGGCTCGAATACGCCGGTGGAATAGGCCACAGCCAGGTCAGGCATGGGCCGCCTCGCCGATCACCCACCACCGGGCCCAGGCGGGGCCACCGTGACAGGCCCGCGCCCTATTCCTCGGCGCCCAGCGCGCGCAACTGCGCCTTCAGGCGGCGCACCTCCTGGCTCAGGTCCAGGATCAGCGCCACGGCATCCAGGCCGGCGCCGAAATCACGCTCCAGGCGGCGCGCGTGCAACGCGCGTTGCAGATCCATGCTGTAGAAACGCCACTCGGCCGGGCGCGGGCCGCTGGCCGCGACGATACCGACCTCGACCAGTTGCGCAACCCAGTCCACCTCGGCGCCGCAGGCGCGGGCCAGATCGTCGGCGCTGAGCGGCTGCGACTTGCCCACCACGGTGGCGCTGCTGATGACGATTTTCTTCATGTCAGACCCCCAGGTGGCGGCGCGGGTTGAACGGCAGGTCTTGCTGCAGCTTGCGGTAGGCCTGTCTGGCCGCCTCGCTGTCGGCCGGCGGCAACGCCAGTTCGAGCACCAGGTACAGATCGCCGGGCGGGTCGCCCGGGATGCCGCGGCCGCGCAGCCGCAGCTTGCGGCCGTTGCCGGAGCCGGCCGGCACCGCGACCTCGACCGTGCCGCCCGGCGTAGGCGCGTTGACCTTGGCGCCAAGTGCCGCTTCCCAGGGCGCCACCGGCAGCGTCATGTACAGGTCGCGGCCTTCGACGCGGTAACGGGGGTGCGGCTTGAAGCGCACCTCCAGGTACAGGTCGCCGTTTTCGCCGCCGCCATAGCCCGGCATGCCCTGCCCGGACAGGCGGATGAACTGGCCTTCGCGCACCCCGGGCGGGATCCGCACGCTGAGTGTGCGGGTCTGCATCTGCGGACGGCCCTGCTCGTCGACCTTCATGGAACGCAGGCTGATGTCGCGGGTGGCGCCTTGCAGCGCGTCTTCGAGGTCGACCTCGATCGCCGCGTGATGGTCGTCGCCGCGGGCGCGGAACTCCTGTTCGTGTGCGCGGCCCGGACCGCGGCGGCCGCGGCCGCCGAACAGCGACGAAAAGAACTCGCTGAACTGGGCTTCTTCGCCCGAGGCCGGGCCGCGATGGAACTCGAAGCCCTCGTCCCAACCCGGCGGCGGCTGAAAGCCCCCGCCCGGCGACACGCCGGCGGCGAGATTGTCATAGGCCTCGCGCTTTTCCTTGTCGCGCAGCACGTCGTAGGCTTCGTTGACGTCGCGCATGCGCGCCTCGGCGTCGCTTTCCTTGCTGACGTCGGGGTGGTATTTACGGGCGAGCTTGCGGTAGGAGCGGCGAATTTCGTCTTCGGTGGCGCCGCGCTCCACACCAAGAATGCTGTAGTAGTCCTTGAACTCCATTTTCCAGCCCATGGTAAGGGTTGCAGCCAAAGGCGGCTCGCGCCGGATTCGGCCCTGATTGGAAAGACGATAGGGGTTACAGGGCGATTTTTCAATGCGTTTCGTCAGTCGCGCCGCTTCGAGCATAATGGACGGTTGCATCGCCCGCCGCCGGGCGCGGCGAGCCATCGCCAACGAACAGGAACCGATCGTGCTGGAAATCATCGACGTCGACTTCAACAACCCGGAACACGGCCAGCAGGTGCTGGCCATGCTCAACGAGTACGCCAGCGGCCCCATGGGCGGCAATACGCCCTTGCCCGAGTACACGCGGCGCAACCTGATCGCGGAACTGGCAAAACGGCCGACGGCGCGCGCGCTGCTGGCCCGGGTCGATGGCGCGGCGGCCGGCGTGGCCATCTACCTCGAAGGCTTTTCGACCTTCGCCTGCCGGCCGCTGCTGAACCTGCACGACCTGGCCGTGTCGCCGCGCTTCCAGGGCCAGGGCGTGGGCAAGCAATTGCTGGCCGCGCTGGAAGACCGCGCCCGCCGCTTGGGCTGCTGCAAGATCACGCTGGAAGTGCTGGAAGGCAACGATGTGGCGCAGGGCCTGTACCGCAAACTGGGCTATGAAGGCTATTCGCTGGACGAGGACACTGGCCGCGCCATGTTCTGGCAAAAGAAACTGGCCGCCTGAGTCTTGCATGGTTTTCGCGGCGCGCGGGGCGCGCCGCCCCCAAGGGAAAATATCAGCATGAAAATGAGCAACATCCCCTTCGGCACCACCGACTGGGCCGAAATCGAAGCCACCGAGCACCCCGGCGACACCGGCATGGCCTACTGGCGCACCCTCCAGTTCGGCGACCTGCGCGTGCGCATGGTCGAATACACGCCCGGCTACCTGGCGGATCACTGGTGCAGCAAGGGCCACATCCTGTTGTGCCTGGAAGGCGAGCTGCATACCGAGCTGGAAGACGGCCGCACCTTCGTGCTGACGCCCGGCATGAGCTACCAGGTGGCCGACCAGGCCGAACCGCACCGCTCGTCCACCGCCGTCGGCGCCAAACTGTTCATCGTCGACTGACGCGCCGGCGCGACACGCGAAATTTCAGTTGCGTTACGCTTTGCGCTACGCACCCCTTTTTCATCGCCGAGCCGCCTCACGATGAAGTCGCCCCTCTCGGGGGGCGGCACGCCGAAAGCGCAGCCTGAGGGGAGGCTTTTTTTCAACCGCCGGACCGGAGATGCACTTGGGCGCCCCGTTTACGCTGTACGTCGATTCCCAGTTCCTCAGCCCCTACGCCATGTCGGCCTATGTGGCGCTGGCCGAGAAACAACTGCCCTTCGAGGTGCGCCTGATCGATCTGGACGCGGGCGAACAGCGTATGCAGCCGTACCAATGCCGCGCCCTGACCGCGCGCGTGCCGGCCCTGACCCACGGCGACTTCAACCTGACCGAATCCACCGCCATCGCGGAATACCTGGAAGACCTGTACCCGGCGCCGGCCAGCACCGCCCTGTACCCGGTCCCGCCGCGCGAGCGCGCGCGCGCGCGCCAACTGCAGGCCTGGCTGCGCAGCGACCTGGCCGCCCTGCGCCAGGAACGCCCCACCGAAGCGGTGTTCTACGGCGATGCCGGCCAGCCGCTGTCGGATGCCGGCCATGCGGCCGCGGCCAAGCTGATCCACGTGGCCGGGGCCCTGATCGGCGCCGGCCAGACCCGCCTGTTCGAGGCCTGGAGCATCGCCGACCTGGACCTGGCGGTGGCGCTGCGGCGCCTGTGGCAGGACGGCCTGCCCGATCCGCTGCGCGACTATGTCGAATCCCAGTGGCAGCGGCCCTCGATCCGCCAATGGCGGGAACACAACGCGGCGGCCCGCGCCTGATCGCCGCGCCGGCGCCGCCATGCAGTTGCTGGATCACGTCTCCATCAGCGTCGCCGGACTGGACACCGCCCGGCCGTTCTATGACGCCGTCATGGCCGCCCTGGGCGCGGCCAAGGTCTACGATCATGCCGACGCGCTGGGCTACGGCGAACGTTGCGGTCCCGGTGACAGCGGCCATACGTACCTGAGCGTGCAGGCCGATCCGGCGGCAGCGCCGACGGCGCCGGCGCGCCGCCACTGGTGCTTCAAGGCCGCCAGCCGGGCCGCCGTGGACGCGTTCCACGCGGCCGGACTGGCCCACGGCGGACGCGACGCGGGCGCGCCGGGCCCGCGGCCGCACTACCATCCGCATTACTACGCCGCCTTCCTGTCGGATCCGTCCGGCAACCGTATCGAAGCCGTCTGCCACGACGCGCCCTGCAGCCCCAGGGCGCGGCCGCAATCAAGCAGGGACGGATAGTTCCGGGCATTTGACCTGCATCAACCGTCCCCATGTTGCGATGCAACATCCATTCAGGTGTAATGGGAGGTCAAGTCAGCTGGTTCCACTTGCGGAACCGGGCCGGTAGCAACCCGCTGCCGGGTGCTACCTACAGGAGATCGCCATGGCCGGATCCGGCACCGATCGCATCGCAGCGCCGTCCTTCAACCCCTGGACGGCCGCCTATGAATATGCCGTGGATGCCTGGCAGCGCGGCGTGCTGTACGCCGACGTGATGCGTCAACGCGGCAACCAGTATCACGACCACATGGCCAAGCGGGCCCCCAACGTGCTCAGCATGGAGTACGAGCTGGTGCTGGACGGCCGCGAACTGCCGCGCCCGGTCAACTACGGCCTGCTGCGCATCAAGCCGCCGGAGGGCGTGACGGTCGACCCGATCAAGCGGCCCTTCCTGGTGGTCGATCCGCGCGCCGGGCACGGCCCCGGCATCGGCGGCTTCAAGCCCGAAAGCGAGATCGGCGTGGCGGTGCGCGCCGGCCACCCCTGCTATTTCGCCACCTTCCTGCCGCAGCCCGTGCCGACCCAGACCGTCGAGGACGTGATGCGGGCCGAGGCGCACTTCCTGGAACAGATCATCGCGCGCCACCCCGATGCCGAAGGCAAGCCGGTGGTGGTGGCCAATTGCCAGGCTGGCTGGCAGATCATGATGACCGCCGCGATGCGTCCCGACCTGTTCGGCCCCATCATCATCGCCGGCGCGCCGCTGTCCTACTGGGCCGGCTGGCGCGGCATGAACCCGATGCGCTACGCTGGCGGCCTGCTCGGCGGCAGCTGGCTCACCGCGCTGACCAGCGACCTGGGAGACGGCAAGTTCGACGGCGCCTGGCTGGTGCAGAACTTCGAGAACCTCAATCCCGCCAACACGCTCTGGTCCAAGCAGTACAACCTGTACGCCAAGGTCGACACCGAAGCCGGCCGCTACCTGAGCTTCGAGAAATGGTGGGGCGGCCATGTCTTCCTGAACGGGCCGGAAATCCAGTACATCGTCGACAACCTGTTCGTCGGCAACCGCCTGTCGACCGCCGGGCTGGTGACGTCCGACGGCATCCGCATCGACCTGCGCAACATCCGCTCGCCGATCGTGGTGTTCTGCTCCAAGGGCGACAACATCACCCCGCCGCCGCAGGCGCTGGGCTGGATTCCCGACCTGTACCAGGACGACACCGAGGTGCTGGCGCACGACCAGACCATCGTCTACGCCGTGCACGAGAGCATCGGCCACCTGGGCATCTTCGTGTCCGGCAGCGTGGCGCGCAAGGAACACCAGGAATTCACCTCCAACATCGACATGATCGATGTGCTGCCGCCGGGCATCTACCAGGCCGAGATCACCGACAAGACGCCGGATACGCCCAACGCCGACCTGGCCTACGGCAACTACGTGCTGTCGTTCGCGCAGCGCACCATGCAAGACGTGCGCGCCATCGTCGAGCGCAAGGAAGACGACGACCGCCGCTTTGCCGCCGTGGCCCGCATCTCCGACATCAACCTGGGCCTGTACCGCAGTTTCCTGCAGCCCTGGGTGCGCGCCCTGGTGACGCCGCAATCGGCCGAATGGAGCCAGCGCCTGCACCCGCTGCGCCTGCCCTACGAACTGGTGTCCGACCGCAACCCGCTGATCGCGCCGATCGCGCAGGTGGCCGAACAGGTGCGCGAACACCGCCAGCCGGTGTCGCCGGACAACCCGTTCCTGCTGGCCCAGGAAATGTTCTCCTCGCTGATCGAAACCAGCCTGAACATCTACCAGGAACTGCGCGACTCGGCCGACGAGCGCACCTTCATGAGCGTCTACGGCTCGCCGCTGGTGCAGGACCTGGCCGGCCTGGGCGGCAAGGACGGCCAGCCGCGCCGCCACCCTGGCGTGTCGCCGGAACACCGCCGCTTCATGCAGGAGCGCGCCGCCGAGCTGCGTTCGCTGCTGCAGGAAGGCGGCCTGCGCGTGGCCGCGATCCGCATGCTGCTGTACGTGGCCGGCGCCGAGGGCGGCCTGGACGAGCGCAGCTTCGCGCTGATCCGCAAGATGCGCGCCGAGGCCGGCAACGCCATGACGCTGCAGGAATTCAAGGACATCACCCGCGATCAGGCCATGATGATGCGGCTCGATTCGGCCGCGGTGCTGCAGACCATGCCGACGCTGCTGGAAGGCTCGTCGCCGGCCGCCATCCGCGAGGCGCTCGAGAGCATGAAGCACGTGCTGGAAGCCGCCGAGCCGCTGAGCCCGGCCGCGCGCGCCAGCCTGGCCGAAATGGAGCAGATCTTCGAAACCGCCGCGCGCCGCGCGCAAGCGCAGAAACCGGCGTCCGCCGCGCGCCGGGCGGCGCGTGCCGCCAGCCCCAGCCTGGAGCCTTCGGCGCCACCGCGGCCTGCCGCCCGCAAAGCGGCCCCGGCGCGACGCGGCGCCAAGGTCTCGGCCGCCGCCAAGTCCACGCCGCAGGCCGCCGTCAAGGCCGCCGCCCGCAACAACGAAGCCGCGCCCGCGCGCGTCCGCAAACCCGCCACCGCCAAGGCCAAACCGGAATGAGCCTGCCCACCTCCACGCACTACGACAAGCTCATCGCGCGCGCGCAGACCCTGGCGCCCGCGTTCTGCGCCATCGCCCATCCCTGCGACGAGCCGTCACTATCGGCCGCGCTGGAAGCGCGCGACCTGGGCCTGCTGCGCCCGATCCTGGTGGGCCCGGAACAGAAGATCCGCGACACGGCCGCGCAATACAAGCTGAATCTGGGTGACGCCCGCATCGTCGACGCGCCGCACAGCCACGCCGCGGCCGAGACCGCCGTCGCCCTGGTGCGCGGCGGCCAGGCCGCGCTGCTGATGAAAGGCAGCCTGCACACCGACGAGCTGATGCACGAGGTAGTGGCCCGCACCACCGGCCTGCGCAGCGGCCGGCGCATCAGCCATGTCTTCATCATGGAAGTGCCGACCTACCCCGAGCCGCTGTTCATCACCGACGCGGCCATCAACATCTTCCCGGACCTCGAAACCAAGGCCGACATCATCCGCAACGTGATCGACCTGCACCACGGCCTGGGCCTGGGCGAGCCGCGCGTGGCGATCCTGTCGGCGGTGGAACAGGTCACGCCCAGGATCCCCAGCACCATCGAGGCCGCCGCCTTGTGCAAGATGGCCGATCGCGGCCAGATCGTCGGCGGCGTGCTCGATGGCCCGCTGGCGCTGGACAACGCCATCAGCCCCGAGGCCGCCCGCATCAAGGGCATCCGTTCGCTGGTGGCGGGCGTGGCGCAGGTGCTGGTGGTGCCCGACCTGGAAGCCGGCAACATGCTGGCCAAGAACCTGACCTTCCTGGCCAATGCCGAGGCCGCCGGCATCGTGCTGGGCGCGCGCGTGCCGATCATCCTGACCAGCCGCGCCGACAGCCCCCGTTCGCGACTGGCGTCGTGCGCGGTGGCGGCGATCTACGCGCACCATCTGGCGACGCAGCAGGCGCGCCCACTGGCCTGAAGCGGCGGGGCCGCGGCCCCGCCTTGTCCGTTGTATCAAGAAGCGATCGACTCCATGTCCGACACCATTCTCGTCATCAACGCCGGCAGTTCCAGCATCAAGTTCTACCTGTACGACATCGACGACAAGCAGGGGTTGGCGCCGCGCCTGGGCGGCCAGCTCGAAGGCATCGGCACCAGCCATCCGCGCCTGCGGGTGCGCGATGCCGCCGGCCAGACGCTGGTGGAGCGTGACATCGCGCCCAGCCATGCGCCCGACGTGCCCAACGGCCAGGAAGTGGTCGGCACCTGGCTCAGCGGCCATCTGGGCGGCGCGCCGCTGGCCGTGGGCCACCGCGTGGTGCACGGCGGTCCCGACCTGTCCGAGCCGGTGCTGATCGATGACGCCATCCTCGCCAGGCTGGATACCTTCACGCCGCTGGCGCCGCTGCACCAGCCCAACAACCTGGCGCCGATCCGCGTGATCCGCGAGCGGCGCCCCTGGATTCCGCAGGTGGCGTGCTTCGACACCGCCTTCCACCGCAGTCATTCCGACGTGGCCGACCGCTACGCCCTGCCGGAAAGCCTGTACCAGCAGGGCGTGCGGCGCTATGGTTTCCATGGTCTGTCGTACGAGTACATCGCGCAGCGGCTGCGCCAGGCCCTGCCCGAGATCGCCATGGGCAGGATCATCGCCGCGCACCTGGGCTCGGGCGTCTCGGCCTGCGCCATGCACCAGGGCAAGAGCGTCGACAGCACCATGGGTTTCACCGCGCTGGAGGGCCTGCCCATGGGCACGCGGCCGGGCCGCCTGGATGCCGGCGTGGTGCTGTGGATGATGGAACAGGGCATGTCGCACGACGACATCGAACACATGCTGTACCACGACTGCGGCATGAAGGGCCTGTCGGGCATCAGCAACGACATGCGCGAGCTGCTGGCCAGCGATGCGCCGTCGGCCAAGCTGGCGCTGAAGTACTTCGCCTGGCGCGTGGCCGAGGGCATGATCGGGCTGGGCTGCGCCATGAATGGCATCGACGGCATCGTCTTCACCGCCGGCGTCGGCGAGAACTCGGCCGAGATCCGCCAGGCCATCAGCGAGCACTGGGGCTGGCTCGGCATCAAGCTCGACCCGGCGCGCAACGCGCATCACGGACCGCGCATTTCCAGCGACGACAGCCGCATCGGCGTGTACGTGGTGCGCACCAACGAAGAGCTGATCATCGCCCAGCACACGCTGGCCCTGGTGAAACAACGATGAGCGCCGCCCTGCCTCTTGCCGGCAAGCGCGGCCTGGTCACCGGCATCGCCAACGCCGACTCCATCGCCTGGGGCTGCGCCAAGGCGTTCCGCGCGATGGGCGCGGAACTGGCCGTGACCTACCTGAACGACAAGGCGCGCCCGCACGTCGAGCCGCTGGCGCGGCAGGTCCAGGCGCCGCTGCTGCTGCCGCTGGATCTGTTGCGCGAAGGCGAACTCGAGGCCGTGTTCGAGCGCATCACCGCGCAATGGGGCGGGCTGGACTTCGTGCTGCATTCCATCGCCTACGCCCCGCGCGAAGACCTGCACGGCCGCGTCACCGACTGCTCGCGCAGCGGCTTTCTCACGGCCATGGATGTGTCGTGCTGGTCGTTCATCCGCATGGCCAAGCTGGCCGAGCCCCTGATGCCGGCGGGCGGCACCCTGTTCTGCATGAGCTACTACGGTTCGCAGATGGTGGTGGAGCACTACAACATGATGGGCCCGGTGAAGGCCGCGCTGGAATCGGCCACCCGCTACCTGGCGGCCGAACTCGGCCCGCGGGGCATCCGCGTGCACGCCATTTCCCCCGGACCACTCAAGACCCGCGCCGCCTCGGGCATCGCCGAGTTCGATGCGCTGCTCGACCGCGCCCAGGCCAAGGCGCCGGCGCGCAGCCTGGTGTCGATCGACGATGTCGGCGAAGCCACCGCCTGGCTCGCCACCGACGCCGCCCGCCGCATGACCGGGCAGACGCTGTACATCGACGGCGGCTACCACATCATCGATTGAAAAGCCGCGGCGGCCACGCGCCGGCCACATGCGGGGCCCGCGCCGCCCGCCGACCGCGCTACGCCAGCGTGGCCGGCGCCGGGCCCTGGCGCCAGCGCTCGATGGCCTCGACCGCCTGCTCGGGCGTGGGGAAGATCTTGTCGCGGCCGATGCGCTCGGCCAGGCCGGAGCGCTCCAGCGCCATGCGGAACTGGCCATGGCCGCCGGCCACCAGCAGCACCATGCCACGATCGCGCAACTCGCGCCGCAGCTCGTACAGCGCCTCGATCGCATCGGCGTCGGCTTGCGTCATGGCCTCGGCATCGAGCACGAACCAGGTGGCATCGCCGGCCTGCGCGATGATCTCGCGCGCGCGCCGCCGGAATGCGTCGGCGTTGAAGAACCATACCGAGGATTCGAACAGCCAGATCACCGTGCCCGGCACCGGCCGCGCCTGGGGATTCAGGTGCATCTTGCCCAACACCGACTCGCCCGGCAGGCGGCCCAGCAGCGCGTCGCGAGGATTGCCCGACACGTACATGGCATACAGCAGGGTCGCGCCCACCGACACCGCCACGCCCTGCAGCACGCCGAAACCCACCACGCCCACCGCCGCCAGGATGCCGAAGGCCAGCTCGATACGCGAGATGCGCGCCAGCCGCAAGAAAGCCTGGCCATCGAACAGGCTGGCCGCCGCCAGCAGCAGGATCGCGGACAGCACCGCCTGCGGCAGCCAATAGAGTGGCGCGCTCAGCAAGCCCACCACCACCGCCAGCGCCACCGCCGCGCTCACGCCCACCAACGGCGACGAGCCGCCGGCCGCCAGGCCCACGGCCGTGCGCGAGTCGGCGCCCGTGACCACGAAGCCTTGGAACAGCCCGGCAGCCACGTTGGCCGCGCCGAAGCCGACCAGCTCGCGGTTCGGATCGACGTGCTCGCCGGTGCGCGCGGCAAAACTGCGCGCGGTCACGATGCCGCTGGAAAAACTCACCACCAACACTCCCGCCGCGCCCAGCAGAATGTCGTCCACGCCTTCCAGGCGCACCGGCAGGCGCAAGGCCGGCAAGCCCGCCGGCACCTCGCCTACCACGGCGATGCCGAGACTGGGAAAATCGAACAACCACGACAGCAGACAGGCGCCCACCACCAGCAGGATCGGCCCGGGCCAGCTTGGCCGCCAACGCTTGATCGCCACCAGCAACAGACACGAGGCCAGGCCCAGGCAGAGGGTCGGGATGCGGATCTCGGACACGCGCCGCGACAGTTCCAGGAACGGATGCACCAGGCCGCTGTTGCGCAGCCCAACCCCGGTCAGGCCGCTCAATTGCGACAACGCCAGGGTCACGGCCACGCCCGCCATGTAGCCGATCAGCACCGGCCGCGACAGCAGGTTGGCCAGCACGCCCAGGCGCAGCAGCCGCGCGATCAGGCAGCCCACGCCCACCGTCAGCGCGATGGCGGTGGCCGCCATCAGGCGATCCTCGGGCGTGGTCAGCGCCATGCCGGTCAAGGTGGCCGCGATCAGCGTGCAGGTGGCCGTGTCCGGCCCCACGATCAGCGTGCGCGAGGAACCGAACAGCGCGTAACCCAGCATGCCCGCGATCGCCGCCCACAGCCCTGCCACCGGGGGCACCCCCATCATCGCGGCATACGCCAGTCCCACCGGCAGCGCCACCGCGGCCACGCTCAGGCCCGCGGCGATGTCGCGGCCGGCGGACGCCCGCGTCATGCCTCGCAGGTTGTTCAGGCCGGGAAGGAATCGTAGGTTCATGGTGCTGCGGGCAGGCGAAACGGGAACAGGAAATCCGCGCGGGGCGGGCGAGCGCCAAGCCTACACCAGTCCGCGTCGCCGATCGCGGTGGCGGATCAAGCGGCATGCGCCCACGCCTCGACACTTCATTCCGAAAAGGAATGTATTTTCTTAAATATTTATCCCTTTTTATCAAGTTGGGGATTGCGTAGAGTCGTGGGCACAACAAACGCGGCCTCATCGCCGCACACGGGGCCGCCCGGGCGGCCCATGAACAACAGCGCGGCCGAGCACCGGACCGCGCACCAGGAGACCCCCCGCATGCCCCACGCCTTCCTGCGCCGCGCCGTCGGCGCCGCGCTCGCATTCGCCGCCCTTGCCGCCTTGCCCGCCCTGTCGCAGGCCCAGGCCTACCCCGATCGCCCCGTCAAGCTGGTGGTGCCATGGCCTCCCGGCGGCGCCACCGACGCCCTGGGCCGCATGCTGGCCCAGCGCCTGACCGAGCGCCTGGGGCAGACCGTCATCGTCGACAACAAGGCCGGCGCCGGCGGCAACATCGGCACCGCGGCCTTCGTGCGCGAGAAACCCGACGGCTATACGCTGCTGGTCGCCACCAGCTCGACCAACGCCGCCAACCCGCACCTGTATGCCCGCCTGGGCTTCGATCCGGTCAAGGATTTCACCCCCGTCGCCTTTGTCGCCGAAATTCCGAACATCCTCGAAGTGCCGAAGCAGTCGCCCTACCAATCCGTGCGGCAACTGATCGATGCGGCCAAGGCCGCGCCCGGCAAGCTCAACTACGGGTCGGGCGGCGTGGGCTCGTCCCAGCACCTGGCCGGCGCCATGTTCAAGGCCCGCACGGGCGTCGATATCCTGCACATTCCGTACAAGGGCAGCGGCCCGGCCGTCTCCGACCTGCTGGCCGGCCAGGTGGACATGATGATCGATACGGGCTCGCTCGCCCAGGTCCAGGCCGGCGCGTTGCGCGCCCTGGCCGTCGCCTCGCGCCAGCGCCTGCCGGCCCTGCCCAACGTGCCCACCTTCGCCGAGGCCGGCGTCAGCGATATGTACGCTTCGGCCTGGTACGGCATCGTCGCCCCCGCCGGCACGCCGGACGATATCGTTGCCCGCCTGAACCGCGAGATCAACGCCATCACCGCCGACCCCGCCATGCGCCAGCGCATGGAAGCCATGGGCGCCATCGTCCCCGCCGGGCAGACCGCGGCCGCCTTCGGCACCTTCATGCGCGCCGAGATCGACCGCTACGCCGACATCGTCAAGCTGTCGGGCGCGAAGATGGAGTAGGCGCCCCGTTGCGCGGGGCCGGGCGCGATTCTCGCCCGGCGCGCCGCCACGGCCGACCATGAAAAAAAAGCCGCTCCAGAAGGAGCGGCTTTGGCGCGCGACAGGCAGGCCGATTACTTGGCCCGCTCTTGCAGCACCGCCACCGCCGGCAGCGTCTTGCCTTCCAGGAACTCCAGGAACGCGCCGCCGCCGGTGGAGATGTAGCCCACCTGCTCGCCGATGCCGTACTTGGCGATCGCCGCCAGCGTGTCGCCGCCGCCCGCGATCGAGAAGCCCTCGGAATCGGCGATCGCCTGCGCCACCACCTTGGTGCCATTGGCGAACTGGTCGAACTCGAACACGCCCACCGGGCCGTTCCAGACGATGGTGCCGGCCTGCTTCAGGATCGCGGCCAGTTGCTGCGCGGTCTGCGGGCCGATGTCCAGGATCATGTCGTCGGCCGCCACATCGTCGGCCGCCTTCACGGTGGCCTCGGCATCCGCGCCGAACGACTTGGCGCACACCACGTCCACCGGGATCGGCACATCCGCGCCGCGCTGCTTCATCAGTTCGATCACGGCGCGCGCCTGGTCCACCTGGTCCGGCTCGGCCAGCGACTTGCCGATCGGCAGCCCGGCGGCCAGCATGAAGGTGTTGGCGATGCCGCCGCCCACCACCAGCTGGTCGACCTTGTCGGCCAGCGATTGCAGGATCGACAGCTTGGTCGACACCTTGGAGCCGCCGACGATCGCCACCAGCGGGCGCTTGGG
Organism: Achromobacter sp.; assembly: GCF_050285565.1. Lineage (GTDB taxonomy): Bacteria > Pseudomonadota > Gammaproteobacteria > Burkholderiales > Burkholderiaceae_B > Achromobacter. The sequence goes on along the minus strand of NZ_JBLZXG010000012.1, from coordinate 43,321 downwards.
TTCGTGCAGCGCGCGGCCAAGCGCGTCCAGCTCGGCTTCCAGCAAGGGGCCGGCGCAGGCCACCGGCGCGAAGCGCGCGATGCCGTGCGTGGTGGCCTCGGCGCGGTGCGCCGTGCCGAAGGCGTCATTGACGTAGACGTCGCACAGCGCCGCCATCTTGCGCGACAGCGCCTCGTCGTCCTTCTTCTCGCCGACGTTGACGCGGCAGTTTTCCAGCAGCACCACCAGGCCCGGCTCGACCTTGACGCCGTCGACCCAGTCCCGCACCAGCGGCACCGGCATGCCCAACAGCTCGGACAGGCGCTGGCCGACCTTGGCCAGCGAATCGGCCTCGGTCAGCACGCCCTCTTTCGGGCGGCCCAGGTGCGAGGTGACCATCACCGCGGCGCCGGCGTCCAGCGCCAGGCGAATGCCGGGCACCGAGGCGCGGATGCGGGTGTCTTCGGAAATGCGGCCGGCGTCATCGAACGGCACGTTCAGATCGGCGCGGATGAACACGCGCTTGCCGGACAGGGCGCCGGCCTTGGCCAGCGCGGACAGGGTATTGACCTTGGACATAATGCTTTGCGTCTCCTAGAGTTGGCGAACGAAGGGGACGAACCCGCTTTCCGCCGTGGCGGAAAACCCGTTCGTCCCCTTCGATCCGACAGCGATGCTTACTTGGCCGACATCAGCGCGACGGTGGTGTCGAGCATGCGGTTCGAGAAGCCCCACTCGTTGTCGTACCAGGACGAGACCTTGACCAGGCGGCCCGAGACCTTGGTCAGCGACGCGTCAACGGTGCTGGAGGCCGGGTTGTGGTTGTAGTCCACCGAGACCAGGGGTTCGGTGTTGTAGTCCAGGATGCCCTTGAGCTCGCCTTCCGAGGCGGCTTTCAGGATGCTGTTTACTTCCTCGACGGTCGTGTCGCGCTTGGCCACGAAGGACAGGTCGACGATCGACACGTTGATGGTCGGGACGCGGATGGCGTAGCCGTCCAGCTTGCCGTTCAGTTCCGGCAGCACCAGGCCAACCGCGGCGGCGGCGCCGGTCTTGGTCGGGATCATGCTCATGGTGGCCGAACGGGCGCGGCGCAGGTCTTCGTGGTAGACGTCGGTCAGGACCTGGTCGTTGGTGTAGGCGTGAACGGTGGTCATCAGGCCGTTTTCCAGGCCCAGCTTGTCGTTCAGCGGCTTGACCAGCGGGGCCAGGCAGTTGGTGGTGCACGACGCGTTCGAGATGACGGTGTCGGTCGACTTCAGCACGCCATGGTTGACGCCGTAGACGACGGTGGCGTCAACGTCCTTGCCGCCGGGGGCCGAGATGATGACCTTCTTGGCGCCGCCCTTGATGTGCGCGCCGGCTTTTTCCTTGGTGGTGAAAAAGCCCGTGCATTCCAGCACCACGTCGACCTTCAGCTCGCCCCACGGCAGTTCGGCCGGGTTGCGGTTGGCCAGCACGCGGATCTTGTCGCCGTTGACGACCATGTACTCGCCGTCGACTTCGACGGTGCCCGGGAACTTGCCGTGGGCGGTGTCGTAGCGGGTCAGGTGGGCGTTGGTCTTGGGATCGCCCAGGTCGTTGATGGCGACGATTTCGATATCGTGCTTCTTGCCACCTTCATAGTGGGCACGCAGGATGTTGCGGCCGATGCGACCGTAACCGTTGATGGCGACGCGAATGGTCATAACTAGGCTCCTTTTTTACAGAACTTGCTTGACGGTCTCGGCCACCTTGTCGGCGGTCAGCCCGAAGAACTTGAACAGCGCACCCGCGGGCGCGGATTCGCCGTAGCGGTCGATGCCGACCACGGCGCCTTCCAGGCCCACGTACTTGTGCCAGAAGGCGGTCACGCCGGCCTCGACGGCCACGCGCGGCAGGCCCTTGGGCAGCACCGACTGCTTCCAGGCGGCATCCTGCTTGTCGAACACGTCGGTGCTGGGCATGGACACCACGCGCACCGCGATGCCTTCCTTGGCCAGTTGGGCTTGCGCGTCCAGGGCGATGGCGACTTCGGAACCGGTGGCGATGATCACGGCGCGGGCGCCTTCGGCGTCGCGCAGCACGTAGCCGCCGCGGGCGATGGCGTCCACGGTGGCGGCGTCGCGCTGCACGAACGGCAGGTTCTGGCGCGACAGCAGCAGGGCCGTCGGGCCGCCGTCATGCACGTCCATGCCGATGCTGGCCGGACGCGTCACGGCAGCGTTCCAGGCCACGGCGGTCTCGGCCGTGTCGCAGGGACGCCAGAGCGACAGGTTGGGGATCAGGCGCAGGCTGGCGGCGTGCTCGATCGACTGGTGGGTCGGGCCGTCTTCGCCCAGGCCGATGGAGTCGTGCGTGAACACGTGCACCACGCGCTGCTTCATCAGCGCGGCCATGCGGATGGCGTTGCGCGAGTAGTCCGAGAACGTCAGGAAGGTGCCGCCGAACGGCAGGTAGCCGCCGTGCAGCGCCACGCCGTTCATGATGGCGGCCATGCCGAATTCGCGCACGCCGTAGTTGATGTGGCGGCCGAACTGGATGCCCTTGTCGCCGGCGCGCACGGCGGCCACGCCCTTCCAGTCGGTGAAGTTCGAGCCGGTCAGGTCGGCCGAGCCGCCCAGCAGCTCCGGCAGCGCGGCGGCCAGCGCCGTGATCGCGAACTGCGAGGCCTTGCGCGTGGCGACGGTCTCGGCCTTTTCCAGCGTGGCGTTCAGGAAAGCCTGGAACTGTTCGGCGTAGCCGGCGGGCAGCTCGCCCTTCATGCGGCGGGTGAACTCGGCGGCCTCGGCCGGAAATTCGGCGGCGTAGGCGTTGAACGCCGACTGCCATTCGGCCTGCGCGGCGGCGCCCGCCTGGCGGCCGTCCCAGCCGTCATAGATGTCCTGCGGGATCTGGAACGGCTCGGCCGTCCAGCCCAGCGCGGCGCGGGTGGCGGCGATCTCGTCCTTGCCCAGCGGGGCGCCGTGCACGTTGTGGGTGCCGGCCATGTTGGGCGAACCCTTGCCGATGACGGTGCGGCAGACGATCAGCGTGGGCTTTTCCGATTGCGCGCGGGCGGCCTTGATGGCGGCGTCCACGGCGGCGGCGTCGTGGCCGTCGACGCCGCGGATGACGTTCCAGCCGTAGCCTTCGAAGCGCTTGGCGGTGTCGTCGGCGAACCAGTGCTCGACGTGGCCGTCGATGGAAATGCCGTTGTCGTCATACAGCACCACCAGCTTGGACAGCTTGAGCGTGCCGGCCAGCGAGCACACTTCGTGCGAGATGCCTTCCATCAGGCAACCGTCGCCGGTGAAGGCGTAGGTGTGGTGGTCGACGATGGTGTGGCCGGGCTTGTTGAATTCGGCGGCCAGCAGCGCTTCGGCCAGCGCCATGCCGACGGCATTGCCCAGGCCCTGGCCCAGCGGGCCGGTGGTGGTTTCCACGCCCGGGGTGATGCCCACTTCGGGGTGGCCCGGCGTCTTGGAATGCAACTGGCGGAAATTCTTCAGTTCTTCGATCGGCAGGTCGTAGCCGGTCAGGTGCAGCAGCGCGTAGATCAGCATCGAGCCGTGGCCGTTGGACAGCACGAAGCGGTCGCGGTTGGCCCAGGCGGGATCCTTGGGGTTGTGGCGCAGATTGCCGATCCAGAGGGCCTGGGCGATTTCCGCCATGCCCATGGGAGCGCCCGGGTGCCCGGAGTTCGCTTGTTGCACGGCATCCATCGCGAGGACGCGGATGGCATCCGCCAAGGCAAGTTTAGGGGCGGTCGGATTGCTCATTCGGAAGGCTCTTTGAGGCTGGCGCGCCCACGCAGGAAATGGGGGCCAGTTGAGTAGGTTGCGAAGCAGACGATTTTAACACCTGGGGATGGGCCGGCCGGCGGCGGGCGGCGGGGTCCGCCAAATGGACGGCGCCCCCTGGGTGAAACACGGGCTCCCGGGGTGGAGACCCCAACGGCATGGCGTAGTTCCCACAATTGCGGTGGGGCCGTCCGACATTCATGATGGCTTGGCACAGCCCTTTGTTGGAATCCGTATCATGCTTGCCATGCTGAGCTTCACCATTCCCGCCGCCGGTATCCTGGCCCTGCGCAACGCGCTGGGTGAGGAACGCGCCATCGCGGTGGCGCAGGCGCTGGAACATGCCCGCCTGCAGGGCGAAGCGGAACTGATCAAGCGTGCGCACGAGGAGGCACGGGCCGAACTGCAGGCCTATGCCCTCTCACGCGTCGACTTCGCTCGCGAACGTGCCGAACTCGAACGCGACATCGCCAAGCGCGCCTCCCAGGAACATTTCGACAAACTCGCCAAGATCGTCGCGCAACTGCCCACCCGCGAAGAACTCAAGCGCTTCGCCACCGTCGAGCAAGTCCTGCGCCTGGACAAGAAAATGACGGTCGGCTTCCTGACCCTGCTGACGCTGCAACTGGCGTCCAGCGCTCCGAACCTGATCGACTGGGGCATCAAGGTGGTAGGCTACGCGCTCAGGTGACCGGGCCACCGGCCCGCCCCTGAGTCTCCGGGCCGCCGCCCGGTGCCGCGCCCCGGGTCTGCGCCCGGCCCCACGTCCACCGTCCGTTCATCGCCGCAACACCCATGTCCGTCCCCCGCTTCTTCTGCGACGCTCCCCTGTCCGCTGGCGCCCGCATCGCCCTGCCGGAGGCCCTGGCGCACCACGCCATCCGGGTGTTGCGGCTGCGCGCGGGGGAAACCGTGGCGCTGTTCAACGGCCAGGGCGGCGAATACCAGGCAGTGCTGGAAATCGAGGGCAAGGCCGGTTTCGCCCAGTTGGGCGCGTTCGATCCGCGCGAAGCCGAGCTGGCCGGCCGCCTCACGCTGGTGCAGGGCCTGCCCGCCGGCGACAAGATGGACTGGGTGGTGGAAAAAGCCGTGGAACTGGGCGCCGCCCGGGTCAGCCCGATCGCCGCGCAGCGCAGCGTGCTGCAACTGGCCGGCCCGCGGCTCGAAAAACGGGTGGCCCACTGGCAGCGCATCGCCCAGTCGGCCGCCGAACAATGTGGCCGCAACCGCCTGATGGCCGTCGACGCGCCCGTGGCGCTGGCCGACTGGCTGGCGCAGCCCGCCGATGGCCTGCGCCTGCTGTGCCACCCGGAGGCCGACACCGACCTGGCCGGCCTGCTCGGCGCCACACCCGGCCTGGCTTCACTGACCCTGCTGGTCGGCCCCGAGGGCGGCTGGTCGGACAAGGAATTGGCCCTGGCGCGCGAGGCGGGCGTGCAGGCCGTCAGGTTCGGCCCGCGCGTGCTGCGCACGGAAACGGCTGGCCTGGCCTTGATTTCAGCCTGCGGGGCGCTGCTGGGCTGGTGATGAGGAATCGGTCGGGGAACAGGCCAGGGAACGGGCCGCCCCGTCCATAGTGCATGACAGGCGCATGACGGGCGGGTGGCGCGAATGCCACCAGCCAGGGCCGTCAGTCGTTCTCACCGTAGGGCGCGGCGGCCACGCCGGGCTCGGGATCCGGGTGCTTGCCCGCGTGCTCCACCACATACGCGAACGTACGACCATTTTCGTGGGCGAATTCCGCGGCGTCGGCGCACACCGATTCGATGCGGGCGGCGTCTTCCTCCAGCGCCGGATCGCCGGAATGCAGCTTGTACAGCCACAGCACCACGCCGGTCTTGTGGTCCAGCACGGTGTCGCACAGGCAGTCGTAAAGCGCATCGAGATTACCGCCGAAATACTCGGGGAAGTCCACCGCCTTGACGATGGCGCGCAGCACCGCCGAGCGGCTGCGGGCCGGGTCGCAATTGGCCACAAACAGTGCCAGGCCGAGCTCGTGCGCGGCGTCGACCACCGCCTTTTTGTCCAGCCCGTCATGGGGCAGCGCACCACCTCGCTTCAACTGCTTGTGCAGGGTGGATTGGGCGTTGCGCGTCATGCCTGTGCCTCCTTGAAAAAGGCGATCACTTCATCGTTACGCTGCATCGTATCGGCATAACCCAGTTCGATCAATCGCTTGGTGTAGCTGGACTCGAACAACAGGTAGGACATCAGCGCGCCGCCCCCGGGGCGGCCTGGGTCGGACGATACACCGAGTACGCGAAAAAGGGCACGGGCCTGGGGCGGCATATCGTCCAGATGCTCAAGGGCCAGCGAATCCAGCGAACGGCTGGGGGTGATCGTCAGCACCTGGATGCGGCGCACGGCGACCGCTTCGCCGCCCTCCCGGGCAATGACATGGTCGACCAGGTAATTCATCCGCTCCAGGCGCTCGACGTCCATCGACAAGCCATCCAGGAAGATGCTGGACAGGGCGTGCCCGCCGACCTGGGCCAGCGACGGATACGGGGGTGAATCCTCGCGGTGCTCGGGGTGGGTATCGTCACGAAAACCGGTGCCGATCACCAGCACCCGGTGCGCGCCCAGGTGGATGGCGGGGCTGATCGGCGCCAGTTGCCGCATGGAGCCGTCGCCGCACCACTCGCCCTTGCCGTGCACCGTGATCTGCCGGGCCGGAAAGACGAAGGGGATGGCGGACGAGGCCATCAGATGGTCGATGGTGATGGGGGTGGGAATGGCCAACCGCAGGTAGCGGCGCCACGGCTGGATCGGCGTGTGCGCCTGGTAGAAGGTCAAGTGTTCGCCGCTGGTGTAGCCCGAGGCCGTGATCGCCAGGGCCGAGAGGGCGCCGCTCTCCAGGCTGGACTGCAGGTGGTCGAAGTTCAGCACCCGGTTCAGCAGCATCTGCATCGGGCTGTTGTCCAGCAGCGACTGGGGCCGTTTGCGCGTCAGGCCGGAATACATCCATCCCAGCGCCAGCAGGCCCAGCCAGCGCACGCCGGTGCGGATCAGGCCGGGCGCGTCGGCCCGGTAGATCATGTCGGTATGGAGCGAAGACCACAGCCGCCGGATGCGGCGCACGCCCAGGTGGGGCCGCTCGGCGCGGCAGGCCAGCGCGGCGGCGTTGATGGCGCCGGCGGAGGTGCCGCAGATGATGTCGAAGGGATTCCTGAAACGCGAATGCCAGTCGGGGTCCAGCAGTTCCATGATGGCGCTGAGCACGCCCACTTGGTAGGCGGCGCGGGCGCCGCCCCCGGTCAGAACCAGGCCGGTCGGCGTACGCGGGCACGCCGGACCGCCGCGGGTGACTTCAACGTGGGGTATTGGCATCGACCACCGTCAACGCGGTCATGTTGACGATGCGGCGCACGGTCGAGCTGGAGGTCAGGATGTGCACCGGCGCGTTGGCGCCCAGCAGGAACGGGCCCACCGCCACGTTGCCGCCGGCCGCGGTCTTGAGCAGGTTGTAGGCAATGTTGCCGGCGTCCACGTTGGGGCACACCAGCAGGTTGGCCTGGCCCTTGAGGGTCGAGGACGGCAGAATGCGCAGGCGCAGCGCCTCGTCCAAGGCGCAGTCACCGTGCATCTCGCCGTCGATCTCCAGCTCCGGCTCGGCTTCGCGCACCAATTCCAGCGCGCGGCGCATCTTGGCGCCCGAGGCCGAGCTGCCCGAACCGAAGTTCGAGCGCGACAGCAGCGCCACCTTGGGCGCCAGGAACATGCGCTGCATTTCCTTGGCCGCGGCGATGGTGAACTCGGCGATCTGCTCGGCGGTCGGTTCATCGTTGACGTGCGTGTCCACCAGCACCACCGTGCGCTCGTTCAGCAGCAGGATGTTCATCGCGGCGTAGACGTTGGCGCCGGGGCGGCGGCCGATCACTTCGTCGATGAAGCGCAGGTGATCGTGATAGGCGCCGACGGTGCCGCAGACCATGCCGTCGGCGTCGCCCAGGTGCACCATCATCGCGCCGATCAGGGTCAGGCGGCGGCGCATTTCCACGCGCGCCATTTCCTTGGTGATGCCGCGGCGGCACATCAGCTCCCAGTACGTGGTCCAGTACTGGTGGAAGCGCTCGTCGTATTCGGGGTTGGTGACTTCGACATCCTCGCCCAGGCGCAGGCGCAGGCCAAACTTCTCGATGCGCGACAGCAGCACGGCGGGACGGCCCACCAGGATCGGCCGGGCCAGGCCTTCGTCCACCACCACCTGCACCGCGCGCAGCACGCGCTCGTCTTCGCCTTCGGTAAAGACGATGCGCGATTTACCGCCGCCACGCACGATGCGCTTGGCGGCCGAGAACAGCGGCTTCATGAAAGCGCCGGAGTGGTACACGAACTGCTGCAACTGCTCTTCGTAGGCTTCCAGGTCGGCCAGCGGGCGCGTGGCCACGCCGCCTTCCATGGCGGCCTTGGCCACCGCCGGCGCGATGCGCACGATCAGGCGCGGGTCGAACGGCTTGGGAATCAGGTATTCGGGGCCGAACGAGATGTCGTAGGTGCCGTAGGCGGCGGCCACCACTTCGTTCTGCTCTTCCTCGGCCAGCGCGGCGATGGCGTGCACCGCCGCCTTTTCCATCTCGCGGGTGATGGTGGTGGCGCCCACGTCCAGCGCGCCGCGGAAGATGTACGGGAAGCACAGCACGTTGTTGACCTGGTTCGGGTAGTCCGAACGGCCGGTCGCCATGACCACGTCGTCGCGCACCGAATGGGCCAGCTCGGGCAGGATTTCCGGCGTCGGATTGGCCAGCGCCAGGATCAGCGGGCGCGGGCCCATCTTGGCCACCATTTCCGGCTTGAGCACGCCGCCGGCCGACAGGCCCAGGAACACGTCCGCGCCCTCGATGACCTCGGCCAGCTTGCGCGCGTCGGTCTTTTGCGCGAAACGCGCCTTGTCCGGATCCATCAGCACGGTGCGGCCCTCGTAGACCACGCCCTCGATGTCGGTGACCCAGACGTTCTCCAGCGGCAGGCCCAGGTCCACCATCAGATCCAGGCAGGCCAGCGCGGCCGCGCCGGCGCCGGACGTGACCACCTTGACCTTGTCGATTTGCTTGCCGACGACCTTCAGGCCGTTGATGAAGGCGGCGGACACGGTGATGGCGGTACCGTGCTGGTCGTCATGGAAGACGGGGATCTTCATGCGCTCGCGCAGCTTGCGCTCGACCGTGAAGCACTCGGGCGCCTTGATGTCTTCGAGGTTGATGCCGCCGAAGGTCGGCTCCAGGCCGGCGATGATCTCGACCAGCTTGTCCGGGTCGGTTTCGTTGATCTCGATGTCGAACACATCCAGGCCGGCGAACTTCTTGAACAGCACCGCCTTGCCTTCCATCACCGGCTTGGAGGCCAGCGCGCCGATGTTGCCCAGGCCCAGCACCGCGGTGCCGTTGGTGATCACCCCCACCAGGTTGCCGCGCGCGGTGTAGCGGAACACGTTGGCCGGGTCCGCCACGATCTCCTCACAGGCCGCCGCCACGCCCGGCGAGTATGCCAGGGCCAGATCGCGTTGGTTGGTGAGTTGCTTGGTCGGCGTGACCGAGATTTTGCCGGGACGGCCGTGCTCGTGGTATTCAAGGGCGGCTTTGCGGAGGTTGGCATCCATAGGGGCGGCTACTGGCTAGAGTGAGGACGGAAAGGAGGCAATTCTATTCCGATGGCGAACCGGGCGAAACGTTCCCCTGCAGCCTCCAGGGCGCACATCCAGGGCGGCTGCGGGCGCGGCCCATCTTACCCCCTCGGTTTACAAATTGTCGCCATCCGGACCCGCCGCCAATGCGGGAAAACGCCCATGCGGATCGAACAGGGCCTTGATTCGCGCCTGCAAGGCGATGGCGTGCGAGGGCCACGCCCCGCCCTCCCCACTTTCCGCGCGCGCGCTGCCGGGCGCCGGCGCGGCGGCCAGCGTCACCGACCGCACCCAGGCCAGCGTGCCGCCGTGCCCCAGCAACAAGTGCGCCAGATTCACGCCGGCCGGCGCCCGCGGAGCCAGGGCATCCAAGCGGTAACGCGCCTGCCAGCGGTCGGCGCCGCGGCAGGCGGCGGCCAGTTCTCCTCCTGCCAGTTGGAACAGCGCCGGCACCAGCCGCTGCACCGTGGCCGAACGCAAGGGCTGCACGTCGTCGGCCCCGAAGGGCCCCAGCGATTCCTCCACCCCGTCCGCTAACAGCAGATCGACCCCCAGCACCCCGGAGGCCGCGCAGTCGCCCGCCGCCCAGGGGGCCGGCGCCGCCAGCCACTGGGCCAGCGTCATGGCGCCGGGCAGCCCATCGAACTGCCGCAGCCCCGCCTGCGCCAGCGCCGCCAGCGGCACGCCCGGCTGGGCGCGCCAGCGCGGCGCCGCGCCGGCCAGCCGCGCCAACCCCGCCAAGCGGCCGGGATCGACCCGCAGCAGCGCGCCGGCGGCCGGCGCGAACGGCCCCTCGGCATCCGCCAGCGCCAGCACCACGCCGTATTCGGCGCACAGCGCGCGGGCATGAACCACGTCGGCCTCGCGCAACGGCGCCAGCACGGCGCGCGGCGCCTGGCCCGGCAGTCCGCCCTGATCGCGCACCGTCCCCTGGCACCGCAGCGCCAGCCGTTGCAGAAACGTGGCCCAGGGCGTCTGGACGGGCCTGCGGCCCAGGAGGAAAGCGCGCCGCGATGGCTGCATGACTACAATTCCCTTTATTCCGCTTCAAGTAGCCTTCGAGAGTCCAATGCCCCGCCTTGCCGCCCGCACCAACGAATTCCTGACCTTCCAGGTCGTCGAACTGTTCAAGCAGGCGCAAGCGCTGCAGGCGGCGGGCAAGGACATCATCAGCCTGGGCATCGGCGAACCGGACTTTACCGCGCCGCCCCAGGTCGTGGAAGCGCTGCAACGCGCCGCCCACGCTGGCCAGAGCGGCTACAGCGCCCCCGCCGGCCTGATGCCGCTGCGCGAGGCCATCGCCCGCTTCTACCACGACCAGTTCGGCGCCACGATCAACCCGAAGCGCGTCATCGTCACGGCCGGCGCCTCCGGCGCCCTGACGCTGGCCTGCGCCGCCCTGGTCAACCCGGGCGGCGAAGTGCTGATGCCGGATCCCTCCTACCCCGCCAACAGCAACTTCGTGCTCGCCGCCGGCGGCCGGCCGCGCCTGATCCCCAGCTCGGCCGACAAACGCTTCCAGTTGTCGGCGCACGACGTGGCCCGGCATTGGACCGCGGCCACCCAGGGTGTGCTGGTGGCCTCGCCCAGCAACCCCACCGGCACCTCCATCGACCACGGCGAGCTGGCCGAACTGCTGGCCCAGGTCCGTGCCCGCAACGGCTTCGCCATCGTCGACGAAATCTACCTGGGCCTGTCCTACGAAGGCCAGCCGCGCTCGGCGCTGACGCTGGACGACGACATCATCGTCATCAACAGCTTTTCGAAGTACTTCCACATGACCGGCTGGCGCCTGGGCTGGATGATCGTGCCCGAAGACATGGTCGCCCCCGTCGAGAAGATCGCCGGCAGCCTCGCCATCTGCGCGCCCACCCTGGCGCAGCACGCGGCGCTGGCCTGCTTCGCGCCCGACGCCCTGCGCACCTTCGAGCACCGCCGCGAAGCCTTCAAGCAGCGCCGCGACTACCTGCTGCCCGAATTCGAGCGCCTGGGCCTGAAAGTGCCGGTCAAGCCCGACGGCGCCTTCTACATCTACGCGGACATCAGCGGGCTCGGCACCGACAGCGCCAGCTTCTCGCAACGCCTGCTGCTCGAAGCCGGCATCGCCGCCGTCCCGGGCCTGGACTTCGGCCCCGCCCACGGCCACCACACCATGCGTTTTTCCTACGCCACCGGCCTGGACCGGCTGGAAGAGGCCGTGGCCCGCATGGGCAAGCTGCTCGGCCGATAAGCCGGAAAAAAGGCCGCTCCAACAGAAGCGGCCCCTCTGCGAGACAGCCGGCGAGACAATGCTGATCAGTCCCGCGCCAACGCGATCCCGGAAGCCAGCGCCAACCGCCGCCGCTCCGCCTGCACCTTGGCCCCATAGCCGTTGTCGTCCGGCCCGGTCGAGCCGACGTAGCAGGCCAGGCCGCCATCGACCGACCCGCGCCGGTTGATGCAGTCCTTCAGGATCGTCGCGCCCACCGTGATGTTGGCGCCCGGATCGAGCGGGTTCTTGCCTACCGCGTCGAATTTGTCCTGGTGCACGCTGGTCATCACCTGCATCAGGCCTTGCGCGCCCACGTGGCTCTCGGCCAGCGGGTTATAGCGCGACTCGATGGCGATCACCGCCAGCAGCAGCAGGGGGTCGAGCTGTTTGTCGCGGCCGACCTTGTACACGGTATTCAAGAGCGGGCCGGTGGCGTCATAGGCGACCTTGTACTTGCGCGAAATGTAGTTGCGCAACGCTTCGGCCTGCGGGCCGGTGGCGACCATGGCGGGCTTCTTGGGCGTCGCCGGCGCGCTGCGGGCAGGCCCGAGCATGCCCGTCGCATTGCTGGACGGCGCGGTGGGTACGGCCATGGCAATCGCCGACGAGGAATCGGCGCCGGACTCGGACCCGGCTTCGGTTTCGATGCCAGGCTGCATGGATGAAGGCGCGAGGGCGGTCAACAAGGCTTTGTGCACTTGCAATGCCTGGTCGCGCAAACCAGGCAGGGCGAATCCCATGCTTACCGTCACAATCACCGCGATGCCCAGATAAACGGAGCAGATGCGCAGCGACTCGGCAAGATATTGGTGCACTCCTTGGGCCATGTTCCTGAACAGGCTGGCCACTGACGCATCGGGCATGAAAACCTCCTGCGTGGAAAAAGAGGGAGTCAATGTTAACCTCTCTTTCCGACCAAAATGTAACCAAATCGCCGGGATCTGTAGTGAAATACCGCGACCTTAGAGACTTCCTCGCTCAACTCGAACGCATGGGCGAACTCAAACGCATCGCCGCGCCGGTCTCGACGCGCCTGGAAATGACCGAGATTTCCGACCGCGTGCTGCGCGCCGAAGGCCCCGCCCTGCTGTTCGAGAATGCCCAGCATGACGGCCGGCCGGCCGGGATGCCGGTGCTGGCCAACCTGTTCGGCACGCCATCGCGGGTGGCGCGCGGCATGGGCGCCGACAACGTCAGCGCCCTGCGCGACATCGGCGAACTGCTGGCCTCGCTGCGCGAGCCCGAGGCGCCCAAGGGCCTGCGCGACGCGCTGGCCAAGGTGTCGATGTTGAAGTCGGCCCTGTGGGACATGAGCCCCAAGACCGTCAAGGGCCCGGCCTGCCAGGAGATCGTCTGGGAAGGCAAGGACGTGGATCTGACGCGTCTGCCGATCCAGACCTGCTGGCCCGGCGACGTGGCGCCGCTCTTGACCTGGGGCCTGGTGATCACGCGCGGCCCCAACGCCCGCCGCCAGAACCTGGGGATCTACCGCCAGCAACTGCTGGGCCCGAACAAGCTGATCATGCGCTGGCTGTCGCACCGCGGCGGCGCGCTTGATTTCCGCGACCATGCGCTGGCCCACCCCGGCACGCCCTTCCCCGTGGCCGTGGCGCTGGGCGCCGATCCGGCGACCACGCTGGGCGCGGTCACGCCAGTGCCGGACAGCCTGTCCGAATACCAGTTCGCCGGACTGCTGCGCGGCTCGCGCACCGAGGTGGCGCAGGCGCTGGGCAGCAATCTGTCGGTGCCGGCCTGGGCCGAGATCGTGCTCGAAGGCCATCTGCTGCCGTCGTCCGATCCGCGCGCCATCGCCCCCGTGGTGCCTGACGGCGTCAATCCGCCGCCCGACAGCGGCTACGAGATGGCGCTGGAAGGCCCCTACGGCGACCACACCGGCTACTACAACGAGCAGGACTGGTTTCCGGTGTTCACGGTCGAGCGCATCACCATGCGCCGCAACCCCATCTACCACTCCACCTACACCGGCAAACCGCCCGACGAGCCCGCCGTGCTGGGCGTGGCGCTCAACGAAGTGTTCGTGCCGCTGCTGCGGCGCCAGTTGCCGGAGATCGTCGACTTCTACCTGCCGCCCGAAGGCTGCAGCTACCGGCTGGCGGTGGTGTCGATCCGCAAGCAGTACGCCGGCCACGCCAAGCGCGTCATGTTCGGACTGTGGAGCATCCTGCGCCAGTTCATGTACACCAAGTTCATCGTGGTGGTGGACGAGGACATCAATCCGCGCGACTGGAAGGAAGTGGTGTGGGCCATGACGACCCGCATGGATCCGGTGCGCGACACGCTGCTGGTCGAGAACACCCCCATCGACTACCTGGACTTCGCCTCACCGGTGTCCGGCCTGGGCGGCAAGATGGGCCTGGACGCCACCAACAAGTGGCCGGGCGAGACCCAGCGTGAATGGGGTACGCCCATCGCCATGGACGCCGACGTCAAGAAACGCGTGGACGCCATGTGGAGCCAGCTGGGCCTGTAGGCCGGGCAGCCACGCCTGCGCCAAAAAGAAGACCCCGCCGGGTGGCTTGGCGGGGTCTTCTTTTTGGCGCAGGCGCGGCGCGGGAACTCAGCGCGCGTCGTCGCGCGAATCGCGCCAGAGCTTGAACAACTGCCAGCCCACCAGCGCGCTGCCAGCCAGCTTGAGCAATTTCGACTTGCCTCCGCCGCGCATGAACAGCGCCGACAGCGACGAACTGATGATGGGGTAACGCCGCGCCAGGCCGACGGCCTGCATGGCCCAGCGCGACGCGCCGCCCGAAGCCAGGCCCGGCAAGAGGCTGCGGAACAAGGCGGCCGGTTCGAGCTTGCGCCCGGCGGACACGATGCCCTGGGCCAGCGATTCCCGCTCGATCGCGGCGCGGGCGCGCAGCAGTTCGATGCGCACGGCGCGGTCGACGGTGGGAGACCTTTTCGTCATGATCAGTCCTCCTGGCGCCGCTGCGCGCGGTCATCGTCCTGCGCGTCGCGCACCCGTTCGAGCAGTTCGGCGTCACGGCCCAGCTCTTCGAGGGTGGCGGCAAACGGCGCCGGCCCGTAGACCAGGCCGTGACGCACCACCAGCAGCAACCCCACGCCCACCACCAGGTAGAAGGCCGCCAGCAGGCCCAAGGCCAGGTAGCGGTCTTCGGTGGGCCAGAACGCCACCGCGACCGTGATGGTGAACACCAGCACCGCCAGCGTCAGGAACAGCAAGGCGGCGAACGCCATGCCCAGCAGCTTGAGCAGGCGCGCCTTTTCGCCCGCCGCCTCCAGCGCCAGCAGTTCCAGGCGCGTGCGCATCAACCCGACCAGGCTGGACGCCACGCCAAACACAGATTTGCGTAGACCCATGGCAAAAAGGACACCGGGCGGGCGAGCCGGCAACACGCCGGCGCCACCCGCCCGGAAGTCCTGCCTTGTCAGCGGCGGCTGACCAGCAAGCCGAGCAGCAGGCCGGTCACGCCCGCGATGCCGATGGCTTGCCAGGGATTGTCGTGCACGTAGTCATCGGTGGCGCGCGCCGCCTTGCGACCGCGTTCGAGCACCGCGTCCTGGGCCTCGTACAAGGCTTCGCGGGTGCGCTTGAGCGAGGTCATGGCGCGTTCGCGCAACTCGGCGGCCTTGTCGCCGGTGCTGCTGGCGGCTTCGCGCAGCAGGCTTTCCGCATCGTTCAGGCTGGTCTTGACACTGTCGATGAGTTTTTCTTTTGCGACGTCTTCGGATTTTCTCGTGGCCATGTTTTGAGCTCCTGTAGTGTGTCTATGACGAAACCATCATACCAGCCGTCTCGCATCAGGCTCGGCCGGCTTGCTACCGTGTGCTACTTGATTTGCGTAATCTCAACGGCGGACTTGACGCCGCCCTGGTCGATATCCTGCTTCATGACGAGGTTGAGCGCCGGACAAAACCAGTCGGTGACCGTGGTGTTCATGCCGGGAATGGGGATGGTCAGCCCCTGGAAGGTGGCCATGGTGGGATCGGAATTGCGCGAGTACGAGATGGGATGGCAGGAATGCTGGCCCAGCGCGGTCTTGATGCTGGCCAGGCGCCCCACGATTTTCTCGCCGATGCGCACCGTGGTGCTGGGCTGGCCGCCCACCGGGGCATCCTTGCCGATTTTCAGACGGAAGGACGAACCGGGCAGTTTCTGGCCGGCGTTGAGCTTGCCGTCGTAGGCGAACAGGCCCAGCATGCGCAGGTCGAACTGGCCTTCGGCGGGGCGCGGCGCTTCGCCGGCGCTGGCGTACTTGAGGAAGGTGGCCTGGCCGCCCTTGACGGTCATCAGGTAGTCGAGATTGGACTTGCCCGGCGGCAGGCCCGCGTAGCTGAAGCGGGCCACGCCCTGCACGCGCGCCCGGCAGTTGTCGCCATTGCTTTTTGTAACTTCGGAGAAGTTCAAGTCGGCACCCAACGCGATGTTGCCCGAGCCGGTGAGCTGAACCGCGCCGCCCTCGTGCATGAACTGCGCGTCGCAGACGCCGGCCTGCGCCACGCCGGCCGCGCCCGACGCGCCAGCCACAGCCACTACCAGGGATGCCAATTTTCGCAACGCCACAAGCCACTCCAGAAATCCAGAAAAGGCCGCGCGCCGTCGACGCGCGGCTGGCTTGATACTACACCGGTTGGCCCGGGCGGCGCATGACCGAACGTGTCAGGCGCGCGGCGCGCAACCGCCGCTGCCGATGACGGGCGCCCGGCTCGGGCGGCCAGTTCGCACGGCCGGCGTCCGCGCACCGGCCGCCGCGTCCGCTCAGGCCACGGCGGGCGAGGCGCCGGCCTCGCGCGCCTCGCCCGCCGATTCGGGCACGACCGCCAGCGCCACCGGCTGGGCGCGCTCGGGGTTGCCATGGCGCCGATGCAGGAAGTCGACCACCCCGGCGCGGCACGACAGATAGACCGGGTCGTTGGCCAGGCGCACCCGGTCGCGCGGGCGCGCCAGCGGCACCGCCAGGATCTCGCCGATGGTGGCGGCCGGGCCGTTGGTCAGCATGACGATGCGGTCGGACAGCAGCACCGCCTCGTCCACGTCATGCGTGACCATGATGGTGGTGGTGCGGGTCTTGGCGACGATCTTGAGCAGTTCGTCCTGCAGATGCGCGCGGGTCAGCGCGTCGAGCGCGCCGAACGGCTCGTCCATCAGCAGCACACCGGGCTCGATCGCCAGCGCGCGGGCGATGCCGACGCGCTGCTTCATGCCGCCCGAGATCTCGCGCGGCAGCTTGTTCTGGGCCGGCAGCAGGCCCACCAGGTCCAGCGCGGCGCGGGTGCGCTCGGCCAGTTGGGCGCGCTTCTCGGTGACGCCGAAGACCCGCTCCACCGCCAGGTGCACGTTCTGGAAGCAGGTCAGCCAGGGCAACAGCGAATGGTTCTGGAACACCACCGCGCGGTCCGGGCCGGGCCCGGTGATTTCGCGCTCGGCGCACAGCAGCACGCCGCTGGTCGGGCGCGTCAGCCCGGCAATCAGGTTCAGCAGGGTCGACTTGCCGCAGCCGGAATGGCCGATCAGGGTGATGAACTCGCCCTGCGCCACCGTCAGGTCGATGTCGCGCAGCGCGACGAAAGCGCCCTTGCGGGTGGCGAAGGTCTGGCCGACGCGCTCGATGCGTACGAATTTCTTCATGGCGCTACTCCTCGGTATAGGTGAAGCGGCGGGCCAGCGCGACCAGCAGCGTTTCCAGGATCAGCCCGACGATGCCGATCACGAAAATGGCGATGACGATGTGTTCGACCTTGAGGTTGTTCCACTCGTCCCACAGCCAGAAGCCGATGCCGGTGCCGCCGGTCAGCATCTCGGCCGCGACGATCACCAGCCAGGCGGTGCTGATCGACAACCGCACGCCGGTCAGCATGTAGGGCAGCACGGCCGGCAGCAGCACCTTGGTGGTCACTTTCCATTCCGACAGGTTCAGCACGCGCGCCACGTTCAGGTAGTCCTGCGGCACGCGCGACACGCCGACCGCCGTATTGATGATCATGGGCCAGATCGAACAGATGAAGATCGCCCAGATCGCCGCCGGGTTGGCGGCCTTGAACAGCAGCAGCCCCAGCGGCAGCCACGCCAGCGGCGACACCGGCCGCAGCAGGCTGACGATGGGCGAGAACATCGCCCGCACCGGCGCGTAGCGGCCGATGGCGAACCCCACCGGGATGCCCACCAGCGCCGCCAGGCCGAAGCCGCTGCCGACCCGCTGCAGCGAAGCCAGCAGGTTCCAGCCGATGCCCTTGTCGTTGGGGCCGTTGTCGTAAAACGGATCCGCGAACAGTTCCACCGCCGCACGCCAGGTCACCCCGGGCGTGGGGATCTCCGGGATACGCATGGCCACCACCTGCCACACCAGCACGAACAGCGCGAAACCGGCCACCGGGCCGACCACGGCGCGCAGCGCCGCTTCCAGCCGTTCGCGCCAGGCATCGGTCCAGGGCACGGCCCGCGCGGCCGCGGCGGCGGGCGCGGCGCGTTCCATATTCGTTACGGTAGACATCGCGAGTCTCTCCTATGCGTGGCGGCGCTCAGGCCTTGACCTTGAAAGCGTCGGCGTAGGCCGCCGGGTTGCTGCCATCCCAGACCACGCCGTCGACCAGCCTGGAACTGCGCATCTCGCTGGCGGGCACGGCGATGCCGGCGGCCTGCGCGGCCTGCTTGTAGATATCGATACGGTTGACTTGGCGCGCAACGGCCAGGTAGTCGGGATGGTTCTTGAGCAGGCCCCAGCGCTTGTGCTGCGTCAGGAACCACATGCCGTCGCTCAGGTAAGGGAAATTGGCCGCGCCGTCGCCCGAGAAGCGCATCGCGTGGGCATCGCTCCAGCGCTTGCCCAGGCCGTCGTCGTACTGGCCCAGCATGCGGTCGACGATGCCGCTGGCGTCGGTATTGACGTAGGACTTGGCCGCGATGGTCTCGGCGGTCTTGCGGCGGTTCTCGGGCGAAGCGTCGATCCACTTGCCGGCTTCCAGGATCGCGGCGGTGACGGCACGCGCGGTATTCGGGTTGCGCGCCACGAAGTCGGCGCTGGTGCCCAGCACCTTTTCGGGATGATCGGTCCAGATAGCCTGGGAGGTCACGGCGGTAAAGCCGATCTTGTCGAGAATGGCGCGCGCGCCCCACGGCTCGCCGACGCAGAAGCCGTCCATGTTGCCCACGCGCATATTGGCCACCATCTGCGGCGGCGGCACGGTGATGACCTTGGCGTCCTTCATCGGGTCGATGCCGTAGGCCGCCAGCCAGTAGTACAGCCACATGGCGTGGGTCCCCGTGGGGAAAGTCTGGGCGAACGCGTACTCGCGCTGCTCGGACGCCATCAGCTTGGCGAGCGACTCGCCATCGCGGGCCCCGGCCTGCAGCAGCTTGTTCGACAGGGTGATGGCCTGCCCGTTCTGATTCAGGCTCATCAGCACGGCCATGTCTTTTTTCGGGCCGCCCACGCCCATCTGCACGCCGTAGATCAGGCCGTACAGCACGTGAGCCATCTCCAGTTCGCCATTGATCAGCTTGTCGCGCACGGCCGCCCAGGAGGCTTCCTTGGACGGCGTGATGGTCACGCCGTATTTCTTGTCGATGCCCAGCACCGAGGCCATCACCACCGAGGCGCAGTCGGTCAAGGGAATGAAGCCGATCCTGACCTCGGTCTTCTCGGGCGCGTCGCTGCCGGCGGCCCAGGCGCCGGCGCGCACCAGCGGATCGACCAGCGACAACAGGCCAGCGCCCGCCAGCGCGCGCGCGGAGCCGGCCAGCCACTTGCGGCGGCTGGCGTCGGTGGTCGAATCCGGGCCCGCGACGGTGGCGGGAAGGCGGGGTTTCACTGGCGTCATACGAGGCTCCTGGCAAAAAAAAACGTCCCGCGCGCCCCGCGGGAATGCTCCCGTTGGCGCTGCGGAACGTCGTTGTTCCCTGCCGCGGATCGCGGCACTTGGCGTGGACGAAGCGCTCGGGCCCGCCCATGAACCGTTAAGCAATCGGCGTGCCAAGACCGCTGCCGCGCCCCTCTCGCTGGCCTCGCACCCGCGCGCCCATTGGCTTTGCGGCGGGCCGCGGGCTCGCGCGGGGCCGGGTCGGGTCCCCCAACCGGGGTCCGCCGGCGCGGCGGTCGATCCAACTTGGTGCGCGAACGGCTGCCGCGGCGCACCATCGGTGTGCGGACCGGGCCCATGGCGTGGCGCCCGGCGGCCCGGTTGCCCTCGCGGCGCTTTCCGCCCGCGCGCCGCGCCCCCGCCGCGCGCCCTGCCTTGCCCCGCCCCTGCGCGTGGGCATGGATCTTGCATGGCCTGCGCTGGCGCGACGCGCAACTACGCAAACACGCAAACACGCAAACGCGGCGCGCCAAATAAGTTATGGCTATATGGATTCAAGAAATCAGAAGTTGTGGGGATGAAACCCCGTCCCTATGATCGTTCGACCTTCTGCCGGGTGCGCCCGAGGCTGCGTAATGAAGCTTTTCCCGATTTTTGCCGATCTGAAAGACCGGCCCGTGCTGGTCGTGGGCGGTGGCGCGGTGGCCGAGCGCAAGACCCTCGCGCTGCTCGAGGCGCACGCCACGGTCGCCGTCGGCGCGCCCGCCCTGACCCCGGCCCTGGCCGCCCTGGTCACCGAGGGCCGCATCCGCCATCTGCCCGGCCCTTTCGATCCCGCCTGGCTCGACGGCGCCTGGCTGGCGGTGGCCGCCACGGATGACCGGAGCGTCAACGCCGCCGTCTCGGCCGCCGCCGCGGCCCGCCGTATTTTCAGCAATGTGGTGGACGACCCCGAACTGTCCTCGTTCCAGGTGCCTTCCATCGTCGACCGCTCGCCGCTGATCGTCGCCATCTCTTCGTCGGGGGTGGCGCCGGTGCTGGCGCGGCGCCTGCGCGAACGCATCGAATCGCTGTTCGACCACAGCCTGGGCCGCCTGGCCGCGCTGGCCGAGCGTTATCGCGCGCGCATCCGCGCCGGCCATCCCGACCTGGGCGCGCGGCGCCGCTTCTACGACTGGCTGCTGGACGGCCCGGTGGCCGGCCTGCTGCGCCAGCAACGGCCCGAGGCCGCCGCCGCCGCCCTGGAGGCGGCGCTGGCGCAACCGCTGACGCCGGCCGAAGGCAGCGTGGTGCTGGTGGGCGCCGGGCCCGGCGACGCGGGCCTGCTGACCCTGAAGGCGCTGCGCGCCTTGAACGAGGCCGACGTGATCCTGTACGACCGGCTGGTCAGCGACGAGGTCATGTCATTGGCACGCCGCGACGCCGAACGCGTATCGGTGGGCAAGCTGCCGGGCGAGGATCACCATGCCACCCAGGCGCGCATCCACGCCCTGCTGGTCGAGCACGCCCGCGCCGGTCGCCGCGTGGTGCGGCTCAAAGGCGGCGACGCCTTCATCTTCGGGCGCGGCGGCGAGGAACTGGAACACCTGCGCGCGCACGGCGTGCGCTACGAAGTCGTGCCCGGCATCACGGCGGCACTGGCCTGTGCCGCCTACGCCGGCATTCCGCTGACGCACCGCGAGCACGCGCAGTCGGTGCGGCTGGTGACGGCGCACTGCCGCGAGGACGAAGACAACCTCGACTGGCCGGCGCTGGCGCGCGAGCGGCAGACCTTGGCGTTCTACATGGGGGTCGGGCAACTGGAACTGCTGACGCAGCGGCTGATCCGCCACGGCCGCGCGCCGGACACGCCGTTCGCGCTGATCGAGAATGGCAGCCGGCCCGAGCAGCGGGTGCTGTCGGGTCCGCTGCGCGACCTGCCGCAACTGGCGCGGGCGCACGCCATCCGCTCGCCCGCCCTGCTGATCGTGGGCGAGGTGGCGGGACTGGCGCAATCGTTGCATTGGTTCGGCGAACACCTGGAAGGCGCGCCGCAACGGCTGGCGGCTTAGCGCCCGGCTGGCGCGACCGCTCACGGCCGCCGCCGGCATCGCCGGGCCTCGCCGCCCGCCGGGAAGGTCAATCGGTCTTCTGGGTCGTGCCGAAGATGCGGTCGCCGGCATCGCCCAGGCCCGGCATGATGTAGCCGTGCTCGTTCAGGCCATCGTCGATGGACGCGGTGTAGATGTGCACGTCCGGGTGCTTGGACAGCACCGCGTCGATGCCGACCGGCGCGGCCACCAGCACCAGCGCGCGGATTTCCTTGCAGCCGGCACGCTTGAGCAGGTCGATGGCGGCCACCATGGAGCCGCCGGTGGCCAGCATCGGGTCGACGATCAGCGCCAGGCGCTGATCCAGTTCGCCCACCAGGCGTTCCAGGTAGGTGTGGGCTTCCAGCGTCTCTTCATTGCGGGCCACGCCCACCACGCTCACCTTGGCGCCGGGAATCAGGCTGAGCACGCCGTCCAGCATGCCGATGCCGGCGCGCAGAATCGGCACCACCGTGACCTTCTTGCCGGCGATCTTCTCGACCTGCACCGGGCCGCACCAGCCTTCGACCGTGGCGGGCGCCAGCGGCAGATCCTTGGACGCTTCGTAGGTGAGCAGCGCGCCCACTTCCTGCGACAGTTCACGGAAGCTCTTGGTACTGAGGTCGGCGCGCCGCATGATCCCGAGCTTGTGGCGGATCAGCGGATGGCGGATTTCGTGCACGGGCATGTGCGTAAATCTCCAGAATTATTGATAGGCAGGGTTGGTTCGCCTCAGGCGCCGCCGCGAATGCGGCGCGCGCCTGGGAATCGTAATCGGTTTACCGGGTGGATGCAGGGGGCCGCGTCAACCTTTATTGTTCGGCCAGCCAGGCGATCAGGGCATCGTCGAAGGCCCGCACGGCGCCGGCCTGCTCATGATTGACGATGCTGACCACCACGTAGCGCTTGCCGCTGGCGCCAAGCACATAGCCGGCGATCGCGCGCACGTCGCGCAATGAGCCGGTTTTCAGGTGGGCCATGCCGAGCGTGCCTTCACCCTTGAGGCGACGCCGCACCGTGCCGTCGACGCCGGCGATGGCGAGGGACGAAATGTACTCGGGCATGACGGGGGAATTCCAGGCCAGGGTCAGCATCGACGCCAGGCTGTCGGCCGACACCCGCGCATCGCGCGACAGGCCGGCGCCGTTGTCGATCACCAGCTCCGGCATGTCCAGGCCCTGCCGGGCCAACAGATCCTTGGCCACGGTACCGCTGCTGGCCACCGTGGCGGGGCGGCGGCCGCGCTCGGCGCCCAGCGTCAGCAGCAGCGTGCGCGCCATGACGTTGTTGCTGCGCTTGTTGATCTGGCGGATCACTTCCGCCAGCGTCGGCGAATCGTGCGAGGCCAGCACCACGGCATCGCCCGGCACCATGCCGGCCCGCACCTGGCCCTTGAAGGTGCCGCCCAGTTCCTTCCACAGCAGGCGGAACAGCTCGGTGGCGTAGTCGGTCTGCGACAGCGCCAGCCGGTACAGGTCGAATTCGCCGCAGGAACCGGCCACCTTGCCGCTGACGCGCAGGGTCACGCCCTGCTGGGTGATCACCGGGTCGGTGTTGACGACGGGCGCGCCCGGGCAGCGGGCGTCGCTCCATTCGACCCGGCCCTCGATCTTCAGGCCGGGCAAGGGCGGGTCGATCAGCGGCACCCACTTGTTGGCGGCGGGGTCGGGGGTGAACAGGATGCGCACGGCGCCAAAGCCCACCATCAGGGCGTCGGGGCTGGCGTTGTAGGCTCGGTCGGGCGCGCCGTCGAAGGCGCCGGGGTCGATGGCGACCTGACCGAAGATGCTGCGGTCGATCACCAGGTCATTGATCTGCTTGACGCCGCGCAGGCGCAGTTCGCGCAGCAGCACCCACAGGTCCTGCATCAGGAATTGCGGATCGCCGCCGGCGCGCAGGTAGAGCGGCCCCGGCAGCACGCCCTTGGCATCGGGCCGGGCGCCCGGCTCGGTCATGAAAGCGGTGCGCCAGACATAATTGGGGCCCAGCTCGGACAGCGCCGCCCAGGTGGTGACCAGCTTCATCACCGAGGCCGGATTGCGCGCCTCCTTGGCGTTCAGGGCCGCCAGCCGCGGGCCGCCGACCTCCTGCACCACCAGCGACAGGGAGCTGTCCGGCAGCTTGCTGGCCTTCCAGGCGTTGACCACGCTGGGCGGCAGGCCCGGCACCTGGGCGCAGGCGGCGCCGGCGGCCAGGGCCAGCAGTCCACCGGCCAGCCATTGCCGCGGCCCGCCCACACGCTTTTTCCCTCGTCCCGTCATGCCCTGTCCACCCGGTTGCTCGTCCTGCAAAACCGTGAGCATACAAAACCTGGGACGGTTACGGGCGGCGGCGCCCGCCGAAAGCGCGCGCCGGCCGCCCCCGCCGGAGGGCGGCTACTGCAGTTTCCACTTGCCGCCGGCCACGGTGGCCATGACCAGCGCGCGCTCGTCCAGGCCGTTGTGGTCGGTCGGGCTCATGTTGACCACGCCGGTGGCGGTGGGCAGGTTCTTGACGTTTTCCAGGGCGTCGCGCAGCGCCGCGCGGAATTCCGGTGTGCCCGGCTTGGCCACTTTGAGCGCCGCCGGCACCGCCTGCTGCAACAACAGGCCGATATCCCAGGTATAGGCGGCGAACAGGGAAACGCTGCCCGCGCCGTTGGCGGCCTCGTACTTTTTGGCAAAGGCTTGGGCAGTGGCCTTGACCGGATGGCTGTCCGGCAGCAGATCCGCCACCATCACCGGCCCCACCGGCACCCAGGCGCCATCACAGGCCGCGCCGCAGACGCGCAGGAAGTCGTTGTTGGCCACGCCGTGGTTGAAATAGATCCTGCCCTTGAAACCGCGTTCGCGCAGCGCCCGGGCCGGCATCGCCGCCGGCGTGCCGGAGGCGCCCACCACCACCGCGTCCGGCGCGGCGCCGACCAGCTTGAGCGTCTGCGCCACCGCCGAGGTGTCGGCGGGCGCGAAGCTTTCCTTGCCGACGATCTCGATGCCGTGCTGATTGGCGGCTTTTTCCACTTCGACCCAGAAGGTCTCGCCCAGCGCATTGTTGAAACCGATGAAGGCCAGCTTCTTGACGCCGTTGGCGGCGGCGTGGCGGGCGATGCCCTCGGCCATCAGGGAATCGGAGTGCGGCGTCTTGAAGACCCAGCGACGCTTGTCGTCGACCGGATCGATCAGGCGCGCCGACGAGGCCAGCGTGATCACCGGGGTGGCGCCGCTGGCCACCGTGTCCAGCATCGCCATGGTGTTGGGGGTGGTGGACGAGCCGATGATGAGGTCGACCTGGTTTTCCGAGATCAGCTTGTGCGAATTGCTGACCGCGCGGGTGGTGTCCGAGGCATCGTCCAGCACCACGTATTCGACCTTGGCGCCGCCGATCTCGGCGGGCAGCAGGCTGATGGTGTTGCGTTCGGGGATGCCCAGCGAGGCCTGGGGACCGGTGGTGGACAGGGTGGCGCCGATCTTCACCTGCGCCAGCGCGGGCGCGGCGCCCGCGACCAGCAGGGCCGCCAACGCGGCCGTCAGAGTGCTACGAGGGGTCATGCGGTGTCTCCTTTGGGGCGCGGATATCGTTATGCGTCTGGCCGATCCGCTACGGCGTAAAAGCGTTATACGACGGGATCCTCCCGCTGTGGCAGGAAGGCGCCATCATGGAAAACCAGGGCGCCGCCATGCGCGTCGGGCGCATGCAGGCGCCGCACCGCGCCGATCAGGACGGCGTGGTCGCCTACCTCCAGCACCTGGTGGGTGGCGCACTCGAAGCGGGCGGCGCAGTCGTCGAACACGGGAATGCCGTCCTCGGTGGCGTACCAGTCCAGGCCGGCGTAGCGGTCGGCCACCGGCTGCGAGAACACCCGCGCCAGATCGCGTTGCCGCGCCCCCAGCACATGGATGGCGAAGCCGCCGCGGGTGGTGAAGTCGGCGTAGTGCATGCTGGCGCGGCGCAGGCTCCACAGCACCAGCGGCGGCTCCAGCGACACCGGCGCGAAGGAGTTGACCGTCAGGCCGATGGGGCCGTCGGCGCCGGCGGCGGTCACCACCGTGACGCCGGTGGCGTAGCGCCCCAGCGCCCGGCGCAGGCGGGCCGGACTGAGATCGAGGCTGGCGCTCATGGCGGCTCGCGCGTGCGCGCCGCTCAGGCCGGCAGCGCGCTGGCGGCGCGCACGCCGGACAGCGGCAGGGCCTCGGTCATGAGGCGCTGCATCGAATCGAGCACCCGCTCCTGCGGCATCAGGCCGAAGTTGTGCAGGCTCATGACGTGGTCCAGCCCCATGTCGGCCAGCCGCGCCAGCTTGTCGGCCACGGTGCGGGCCGAACCGAACAGCGACAGGCCGCTGCCGATGATGTCGTCGTAGACTTGCCTGCGCGCGTACAGGCGGGTTTCCACGTACAGGTCGAAGGCGCGGGCGGCGCGCTCGCGCGCCTGGGCGTCGGTCTCGGCCACGTGGGTGTGCAGCGCCACAGCGGCCATGCCGGCGGCGTTCTCGATGCCGGCCTCGGCCAGCCCGCGGCGGTAGTCCTGCATCATCAGGCCGATCTCTTCGAAGTTGTCCACCGCCGCGTACGGCACGAACAGCATGCGGCGGCCCTGGCGGCCGACGTGGTAGGCGGCCTCGCGGCGCAGGATCGCCACGTAAACGGGCACCGGCTGCTGCACCGGCTGCACGTTCAGGCGCACCTCGTGGATGCGGTTGTACTTGCCTTCGTGGCTGACGCGTTCGCCGGCCAGCAGGCGCTCGACCAGCATCAGATTCTCGTCGAAACGCTCGCGCTTGGTGACCGGATCGACGTCGTAACCCTCGAACTCATGCTTCAGGTAGCCCGAGCCCACGCCCAGCGACAGCCTGCCTTGCGAAAGCTGGTCCACCAGGGCATAGTTTTCGGCCACCGTCAGCGGGTTGTGGAAGGTCAGGATCGAGATCGCAGTGCCCAGCCGCAGCCGCGTCGTCTGCTGCGACAGCGCCGCCAGGAACACCGCCGGATTCGGCACCGCGCCATATTCGTGGAAGTGGTGCTCGGCCACCCAGAAGGTGTCATAGCCCAGTTGCTCGGCGCGGCGCGCCTGCTCCTGCACCTGGCCGTAGAGCTGGCCCAGGCTGCGCGGCTGGTCGGGGTAGTGGTCCTGCACCGAGAAGATGGACATCTTCATTGCTTGTCTCCGTCGTTGTCCGTCCGCGCGTGGGCGGATATTTGTCCGCCACGGCAGGTTCATGTATTTTTTAGTGATACACGTATTCTAATAAGAGACGAATTGATGTCAACAGAAAGCAGCACCGGGATTCAGTCCGCCGAAATCGCCCTGGACGTCCTGACCCGGCTGGCCGAACTGGGCGGCGCCGTGTCGGTGTCGGAACTGGGCCGCAGCCTGGACATGCCGCGTGCCAAGGCGCACCGTTACCTGGTATCGCTGGAGCGGCGCGGCTACGTCGAGCAGGACCCCGCCAGCGCCCGCTACCGGCTCGGGCCGCAGGCGCTGCATACCGGGCTGGCGGCGCTGGCCGAGGTGGATTTCGTCAAAGTCGCGGCCGGCTGCCTGGAAGACCTGAGCGCGGCCATCGGCCAGACTGTCTTCATCTCGGTCTGGGGCCAGCACGGCCCCACCATCGTCCAATGGCGCGACGCGCGGCTGCCGGTCACCGTCAACGTGCGCGTCGGCTCGGTGCTGCCGCTGCTCAACAGCGCCACCGGACGCGTCTTCGCCGCCTGGCTGTCGCAAGCGCTGGCGCTGCCGCGCGCCCTGGCCGAATGGGACACGGCGCGGCGCCAGGGCGCCGACCCCGTCCAACTGCTGGCGGATCCCGCCGCGCCAGGCGTGCCGCTCGATCCGGCCGATCCCGCCGCCGCCCTGCGGGCCCGCTGGCAGGCAACGCGCGACCGCGGCTACGCCTGCGTCAGCGGCCACCTGCTGCATGGCATCGACTCGGCCGCGTTGCCGGTGTTCGATGCCCAGGGGCAGTTGGCCGGCGCCATCACCGGCCTGGGGCTGCATGGCGGCTTCGACCTGGCGCCCGAGGGCGCGCCGCTGCGCGCGCTGACGGCCGCGGCCGCCGACTGCTCGCGCCGGCTCGGCTGGCGCGGCGCGCGTTGAAGGGCAACCGCCCCGTCCGCAGACGGCGCCC
Source organism: Achromobacter sp. (assembly GCF_050285565.1). GTDB lineage: Bacteria > Pseudomonadota > Gammaproteobacteria > Burkholderiales > Burkholderiaceae_B > Achromobacter. The sequence continues at coordinate 15,756 of NZ_JBLZXG010000012.1, read as the reverse complement.
CACAAAAGCCTGCCTGCCGGCGCCCCGGCGCGGATGCGCCATGCCGCAGCGCCCTTCGCCCCCCGCCGAACCGGCGGCCGCGCCGCCGCGGCCGGCCTTTTCGCCAGCCCCTTTACAATAGCCAGTTGCCCAGAGCCGCCCCGACAGGTCCGGCTCGCTTTTTTGCCGCCCGCCTGGCCGGCGGCCCGGCGGCGGCCCACGCCGCGCCCGCCCCTGACTCCGATACCCGTGCAAGCCCTTACCGTTTCCGATTTCGACTACGAGCTGCCTCCCGAGCTCATCGCGCAGACGCCCGCCGCCCAGCGCACGGGCAGCCGCCTGCTGCATCTGGACGCCGCCAGCCACCTGCATGACCGCCAGTTCGCCGACCTGGAAGGCCTGCTGCGCCCCGGCGACCTGCTGGTGTTCAACGACACCCGCGTCATCAAGGCGCGCCTGGCCGGCCACAAGATCACCGGCGGCAAGGTCGAGGTGCTGGTCGAGCGCATCACCGACACCGACCGCGCCCTGGCGCACGTGCGCGCCAGCAAGTCGCCCGGCGCCGGCATGGTGCTGCGGCTGGCCGAGGCCTTCGACGCCACGGTGCTGGGCCGCGAGGGCGAGCTGTTCGACATCCGCTTCCCCGGCCCGGTGCTGGAATTGCTGGATGCCCACGGCGCCACGCCGCTGCCGCCCTACATCACCCACGCCGCCGATGCCGGCGACGACGACCGCTACCAGACCGTCTACGCGCGCGAACCGGGCGCCGTGGCGGCCCCGACCGCCGGCCTGCATTTCGACCAGCCCACCCTGGACCGCCTCGCGGCCAAGGGCGTGGAACGCGCCTTCGTCACCCTGCACGTGGGCGCCGGCACCTTCCAGCCGGTGCGCGTGGACAAGCTGGCCGACCACATCATGCACGCCGAATGGTTCACCGTGCCGCAGGCCGCGGTGGACGCCATCGCCGCCGCGCGCGCCCGTGGCGGCCGCGTCATCGCGGTCGGCACCACCAGCGTGCGCGCCCTGGAATCGGCCGCCGCCCAGACCGAGGGCCGCACCGCCCCCGGGCTGCCGCTGGCCGCCGCGCAAGGCGACACGCGCCTGTTCATCACCCCTGGCTACCAATACCGCGTCATCGACGCGCTGGTCACCAACTTCCACCTGCCCCAGTCGACCCTGCTGATGCTGGTGTCGGCGCTGGCCGGCGTCGAGCCGATCCGCCGCGCCTACGCCCACGCCGTGGCCCAGCGCTACCGCTTCTTCAGCTACGGCGACGCCATGTTCATCGAAGCCCCCGCCCCATGACCGAACTGAATTTCGAACTGCTCGCCACCGACGGCGGCGCCCGCCGCGGCCGCATCACGCTCAACCACGGCGTGGTGGAAACGCCCATCTTCATGCCCGTGGGCACCTATGGCAGCGTCAAGGCCATGATGCCGCACGAACTGAAGGACATCGGCGCGCAGATCGTGCTGGGCAACACCTTCCACCTGTGGCTGCGCCCGGGCACGGACATCATGGAAAAGCATGGCGGCCTGCATGGCTTCATGCAGTGGGACAAACCCATCCTGACCGACTCGGGCGGCTTCCAGGTGTTCAGCCTGCAGGGCATGCGCAAGATCACCGAGGAAGGCGTCAAGTTCGCCTCGCCCATCGACGGCGCGCGGCTGTTCCTGACGCCCGAGGAATCGATGCGCATCCAGCGCTCGCTGAACTCGGACATCGTCATGGTGTTCGACGAATGCACGCCCTACGAGATCGACGGCCGCCCCGCGACCGTCGAGGAAGCGGCCCGCTCGATGCGCATGTCGCTGCGCTGGGCGCGCCGCTCGCGCGAGGAATTCGACCGGCTGCAGAACCCCAACGCGCTGTTCGGCATCGTCCAGGGCGGCATGTACGAATCGCTGCGCGACGAATCGCTGGCCGGCCTGCAGGACATCGGCTTCCATGGCTACGCCATCGGCGGCCTGTCGGTGGGCGAGCCCAAGGAAGACATGATGCGCATCCTGGCGCACGTCACCCCCAAGCTGCCGGCCCAGGCGCCGCGCTACCTGATGGGCGTGGGCACGCCGGAAGACCTGGTCGAGGGCGTGAGCCGCGGCGTCGACATGTTCGACTGCGTCATGCCGACCCGCAACGCCCGCAACGGCTGGCTGTTCACCCGCTACGGCGACGTCAAGATCCGCAACGCCAAGTACCGCGACGACACCCGTCCGCTGGACCCGAGCTGCGCTTGCCACACCTGCGCCAACTTCTCGCGCGCCTACCTGCACCACCTGCAGCGCGCCAACGAGATCACCGGCGCGCGCCTGAACACGCTGCACAACCTGCACTTCTACCTGACCATCATGAAGGAAATGCGCGAGGCCATCGCCGAGGGCCGCTTCGACGCCTGGCGCGCGCAATTCGCGGCAGATCGGGCGCGCGGGGTGGAGTAGCGGGGCGCGGCGCCAGCCAACCTAGTGAAAACCACGAGACCGCCGGGGGCTATTTATTTGAGAATCCGCCCCCATCACTGCGCACAGGCCGAACGCTACGCAAGAACAGCCACCCGCCGCCGGGCCGCCCCAAGGCGGGGCAGCCCCCTCGGGGGGCAGCCAGCGCACGACGTGCGCGCGGCGTGGGGGCCCTTAAACCTCGCTACAATAGTCGGCTTGCCCTATCCATGGCTCGCGCGGGGATGGGCGCAGAACAAGATCGGCGACAGCACGATACAAACAAACAAACCCAAACAGACCAAACGCAGGAGAATTACATGTCCGCTATCGATACCGCCAGCCTCGTCGTGGCCCAGGCCGCCGCCCCCGAAGGCAATGCGCTGATGGGCATGCTGCCCATCATCCTGATGTTCGTGATCCTCTATTTCCTGATGATCCGTCCCCAGATGAAGCGCCAGAAGGAACACCGCAACCTGATCGCCGCCCTGGCCAAGGGCGACGAAGTCGTCACCGCCGGCGGCATGCTGGGCAAGGTCACCAAGGTGAACGACAGCTACGTTACCGTCGAAGTCTCGGAACTGGCCGACAAGCCGGTCGAGATCATCATGCAGAAGTCGTCGGTCTCGACCGTTCTGCCCAAGGGAACCATCAAGGCCCTGTAAGCGTCCCATGGGAGCGCCGCCGCCGGGCCCCGGGTCCGACGGCAGCCGCCCCGCCGCCCGGGCGGCCTTTTCTCCACTCTTACATGACGTAGCCGGCAATGAACCGCTATCCCCTCTGGAAGTACATTACGGTCCTGATCGCGGTCCTTATCGGCCTGCTGTATACGCTTCCCAATTTCTACGGCGAGTCCCCCGCCGTCCAGGTCTCCAGCGCCAAGGCCACCATCAAGGTGGATCCGGCCATGCTGAGCCGGGTCGAGCAGATCCTGACCGACGCCAAGATCCCCAATGAAGGGGTCTACTACGAACAGAACGGCACGCTCGGCACCGTGCGCGCCCGTTTCACCTCGACCGACCTGCAATTGCAGGCGCGCGACCTGATCGACAAATCCCTCAATACCGTGCCGGGCGACCCGCACTACACCGTGGCACTGAACCTGCTGCCGGCCTCGCCCACCTGGATGCGCGCGATGGGCTGGTTCGCGCCCAAGCCCATGTACCTGGGCCTGGATCTGCGCGGCGGCGTGCACTTCCTGCTGCAAGTGGACATGCAGGGCGCCCTGACCGCCCGCTACGACTCGCTGGCCGCCGACGTGCGCTCGGTGCTGCGCGACCAGAAAGTCAACGTGGCTGGCGTCGAGCGCTCGGGCATGAGCGTGGCCGCCACCTTCGCCAGCGCGCAGGACCGCGACCGCGCCATTTCGACGCTGCGCAGCCGCCTGCCCGACCTGGAATTCACCGAAAGCGAGGAAAACGGCAAGCTGCTGCTGCTGGGCGCGCTGAACCCGGCCGCGGTCACCCGCGTGCAGGACTCGGCCCTCAAGCAGAACATCAATACCCTGCACAACCGGATCAACGAACTGGGCGTGGCCGAACCGGTCATCCAGCAACAGGGTTCGGACCGCATCGTGGTGCAACTGCCCGGCGTGCAGGACGTGGCCAAGGCCAAGGAACTACTGGGCCGCACCGCCACCCTCGAAATCCGCATGGTCGACGACTCGCCCGCCGCGCAGGCCGCGCTGCTGGGCGGCACCGTGCCGTTCGGCCTGGAGCGCTATTCCGACCGCGACGGCCGCCCGATCCTGGTGCGCCGCCAGGTGGTCCTGACCGGTGAAAACCTGCAGGACGCCCAACCCGGCCGCGATTCGCAGACCCAGCAGGCCGCCGTCCACCTGACGCTGGACTCCAAGGGCGCCCGCATCTTCCGCGACGTCACCCGCGACAACATCGGCAAGCGCATGGCCATCCTGCTGTTCGAAAACGGCAAGGGCGAAGTGGTCACGGCCCCGGTCATCCGCAGCGAAATCGCCGGCGGCCAGGTGCAGATTTCGGGCAGCATGAGCTCCGAGGAAGCCGCCGACACCGCGCTGCTGCTGCGCGCCGGCGCGCTGGCCGCGCCCATGTCGATCATCGAGGAACGCACCATCGGCCCGAGCCTGGGCGCCGACAACATCTCGAAGGGCTTCCATTCGACGCTGTACGGCTTCCTGGCGATCGCCGTCTTCATCATCATCTACTACCACCTGTTCGGCGTGTTTTCGACCGTCGGCCTGACCCTGAACGTGCTGCTGCTGCTGGCCCTGCTGTCGATGCTGCAGGCCACGCTGACACTGCCGGGCATCGCGGCCATCGCGCTGACACTGGGCATGGCGATCGACTCGAACGTGCTGATCAACGAGCGGATACGGGAAGAACTGCGCAACGGGGCGACGCCGCAACAAGCCATCCACCAAGGCTTCGAGCGCGCCTGGGGCACGATTCTCGACTCCAACCTCACCACGCTGATTGTCGGCCTGGCCCTGCTGGCATTCGGTTCCGGCCCGATCCGCGGCTTCGCGGTAGTCCATTGCCTGGGCATCCTGACCTCGATGTTCTCGTCGGTCGTGGGCGTGCGCGCGCTGGCCAACCTCTGGTACGGCCGCAAGAAGAAGCTCACGTCGATCTCCATCGGCGAAGTCTGGAAGCCGAAGACCAACTGAACATGGATGCGGGCGGCCACGCCGCCCGCCGCCGACTAGCCAGGGCAAAACATGGAATTTTTCCGGATTCACCGCACCATCCCGTTCATGCGCCACGCGCTGGTGCTGAACATCATCAGCCTCGTCACCTTCGTGGCGGCGGTCTTCTTCATCCTCACGCGCGGCTTTCACCTGTCGATCGAATTCACCGGCGGCACGGTCATGGAAGTCAACTACGCCCAGACGGCGCAGCTCGAAAGCGTGCGCGGCGTGGTCTCGAGGCTCGGCTACACCGACTTCCAGGTGCAGAACTTCGGCACCTCGCACGACGTCATGATCCGGCTGCCCCTGCAGGAAGGCCAGACGTCGGCCACCCAGAGCGAGACCGTCATGGCCGCCCTGAAGGCCGCCGACCAGGGCGTGGAACTGCGCCGCGTCGAGTTCGTCGGCCCGCAGGTGGGCCAGGAACTGCTGCACAACGGGCTGATGGCCCTGCTGGTGGTGGTCATCGGCATCATGGTCTACCTGGGCTTTCGCTTCGAATGGAAGTTCGCCGTGGCCGGCGTGATCGCCAACCTGCACGACGTGGTCATCATCCTGGGCTTCTTCGCCTTCTTCCAGTGGGAGTTCTCGCTGTCGGTGCTGGCGGGCGTGCTGGCGGTGCTGGGCTACTCCGTGAACGAATCCGTGGTCATCATGGACCGGATCCGCGAGAACTTCCGCAAGTACCGCAAGGCGGACGTGCACGAAGTCATCAACAGCGCGATCACCCAGACCATCTCGCGCACCATCATCACCCACGGCTCGACCCAGATGATGGTGCTGGCCATGCTGTTCTTCGGCGGCCCCACCCTGCACTACTTCGCCATGGCCCTGACCATCGGCATCTGGTTCGGCATCTACTCGTCGGTGTTCGTCGCCGCCGCGCTGGCCATGTGGATGGGCGTCAAGCGCGAAGACCTGGTCAAGCCGGTCAAGAAGGAAGGCGAGGAAGGCGAAGTCGCCTGAACCGTTTCCCTTTTTTTGGAAAACCCGCCGCGTGGCGGGTTTTTTTATGCGTGGCAAGGCCACTGTACAGACGCCCCGCCCACCCGCTGTACGGGTACGGCCGTCCCCTTATTCGCTACCATAGGCCTCATGAAACTCGCTCTCGATCATCTCGTCGTCGCCGCCGCGGACCTGGACAGCGGCGCGCGCCACGTGGCCGACCTGCTGGGCATCGCGCCGGCCGGCGGCGGCGCGCATCCGCGCATGGGCACCCACAACCGCGTGCTGGGCATGGCCGGCGGCGTGTACCTGGAGGTGATCGCCATCGATCCGGACGCGCCGGCGCCGCAGCGGCCGCGCTGGTTCGGGCTGGACCAGCCGGCCATGCGGGCGCGCCTGGCCGAAGGGCCGTTCCTGGCGCACTGGGCGGCCCGCGTCACGGCCCCCGATGACCTGAGCGCATGGCAGGCGCGCCACCCTGAGCGCATCGCGCCCGCCATCCCCATGACCCGCGGCGACCTGCGCTGGCGCCTTACCGTGCCCGCCGACGGCAGCCTGCCGGCCTGGCGCGAAGGCGGCCAAGCAGCCGGCGACGGCCTGCTGCCGACGCTGATCCAGTGGGATGTGGACGCCTATCCCGGCGTCAGTCTGCCGCCCCAACCGCTGACCCTGGCGGCGCTGGCCGGCAGCCATCCGCGCGCGGCGCTGCTGCGCCAGGGACTGGCGTGGCTGGGGGCAGGCCACCTCATCAGCGTCGAGCAGGCGGACGGCCCGCCGCGCCTGCGCGCCACCATCGACACCCCGCAGGGCATCAGAACCCTGGCCTGACACCGACAACGACACGGAGACTTCCCCCATGAGCGTGACCCGCAAGCGCTTCGACGACGCGCCCTATGAACGGCAGTGCGACGCCACCGTCATCGCCGTCGGCGCCGACGGCGTCGAACTGGACCAGACCGTCTGCTACGCCCGCAGCGGCGGCCAGGCCGGCGACAGCGGCACGCTGACGCTGGCCGACGGCCGCGTGCTGGCGCTGGCCGACACGGTCTACGCCGACGACCGCCGCCGCATCGTGCACGTGCTGGCCGAAGGCGCGGCCGCGCCCCAGGTCGGCGCGCGCGTCACCGTGGCCATCGACTGGCCGCGCCGCCACCGGCTGATGCGCCTGCATACCTGTCTGCATCTGCTCGGGGCGCTGGTGCCCGCGCCCGTCACCGGCTGCAGCATCTCGCCCGATTCGGCGCGCATCGACTTCGATCTGCCCGAGTCAACGCTGGACAAGACCGACCTGACCGAGCGCCTGAACGCGCTGATCGCGGCCGCCACCGACGTCAGCGTCAACGCCATCACGCCCGAGGAACTGGCGGCGCAGCCGGACCTGGTGCGCACCATCGGCGCGGCGCCGCCGGCCGGCGCCGAGCGCATCCGCATCATCGAGATTCCCGGCGTGGACCGCCAGCCCTGCGGCGGCACGCACGTGGCCAACACCCGCGAAATCGGCCCGGTGATCATCACCAAGATCGAAAAGAAAAGCCGCAGCAACCGGCGCGTGGTGGTGGCGTTCGCGCCGGCCTGATCCTCGCTTGCCCGCCATCGGCGTGGCGGACGCCCGCCAAACGAAAGGCCGCCATGAAGGCGGCCTCGTTGACCGGCAAGCGCAGCCCGCTCAGCCCTTTTGCCACCAGCGCCACGGCCCGCGCAGCGGCCACTGATACTTGCTACAGAGCACCCGCGGCGCCAGCAGATGGCCGACCGCGATGGCGATGGCGGCGGCGGTGAGCACGTCGGACAGATAATGATCCAGGTTGACCAGGCGGCTGGCGGCGACCAGCGCGGCCAATGCCAGGAAGGCCCAGCGCCAGCGCGGCGCCAGGATACCCAGCACCACCGCCACCGCGAACGCGGCATAGGTGTGGCTGGACGGGAAGGAATTGAACTGGTTGGCGCGCGAGAACGATTCGCCCAAGCCGTAGATGCCCTTCTCGAAGAACAGTTCGGGGCGCGCCCGCGCCACCGAGCGCTTGAGCGCCAGCACCACCAGCCCGCCCACCGCCATGGTCGACAGCATCAGCAGGCTGCCGCGCGCCATGCTGGCGTAGCTCATGCGCACCGGATTGCGCCAGCCGCGCGCCAGGCCCGCCAGACCGATGATGTAGAACGCCAGCGCCACGCCGATGTAGCGGCCGCTTTCGCCCAATTCACCGATCCATTCGAACGACGTGTTGACGCCGTCGCTGACCGACTGCCGGATCCAGATCGCCAAGGGCAGGTCGACCCAGCGCGCACAGACCGCCGCCAGCACCGCCACCGCGACGCCAGCCAGCAGCCAGGCGCGGATCGACAGCGGGTTGCGGAATTCGTCCGGTGCGATGCGCGCGCGGCCGGGGGCCAGCGCGGCTGCCGGCGGAAGGGAGGGATTCGTCGTCATCGGACCGGTCGCGTAGGGATAATTGTTCTCGGAAAGGAATCGGCGAGGGCCAACTATCGTAACTCTGCATTGCATATCGATGAAGGAAATTTGCTGCAAGGGGTAAAATTCCGCTTTTCCTTTCTCCCCAGCCCCCGGGATCTACACCCGTCACGGCGACCGACATGCAAGAAACCTCCCTGAAGCGCGTGCCGCACGCGCAAGACGGCGCCGCCGCCGTCCCCCCCGCCCCCGCCACCGGCGCCCCCCGCAAGCTGTACATCCGCACCTTTGGCTGCCAGATGAACGAGTACGACTCGGACAAGATGGCCGACGTGCTGCGCGGCGACCAGGGGCTGGAACTGACCGACAACCCGGAAGAGGCCGACGTCATCCTGTTCAACACCTGTTCGGTACGCGAAAAGGCCCAGGAAAAGGTCTTCTCCGACCTGGGCCGCGTCCAGCACCTGAAAAAGGCCAACCCGAACCTGGTGATCGGCGTGGGGGGCTGTGTCGCCAGCCAGGAAGGCGAGGCCATCGTCAAGCGCGCGCCTTACGTGGACGTGGTGTTCGGCCCGCAAACCCTGCACCGCCTGCCGGACCTGATCCAGCGCCGCCGCGCCGAGGGCCGCTCGCAGGTCGACATCAGCTTCCCGGAGATCGAGAAGTTCGACAACATGCCGCCCCCGCGCGTGGACGGCGCCACCGCCTTCGTCTCGATCATGGAAGGCTGTAGCAAGTACTGCAGCTTCTGTGTCGTGCCCTACACGCGCGGCGAGGAAGTCTCGCGGCCGTTCGACGACGTGCTGGTCGAAGTGGCCGACCTGGCCGACCAGGGCGTCAAGGAAGTCACCCTGCTGGGCCAGAACGTCAACGCCTACCGCGGCCGCATGGGCGACAGCGGCGAAATCGCCGATTTCGCCATGCTGCTGGAATACGTGCACGAGATCCCCGGCATCGAGCGCATCCGCTACACCACCTCGCACCCCAAGGAAATGACCCAGCGCATGGTGGACGCCTACGCCCGCCTGCCCAAGCTGGTGTCGTTCCTGCACCTGCCGGTGCAGGCCGGCAGCGACCGCGTGCTGGCGGCGATGAAGCGCGGCTACACCACCCTGGAATTCAAGTCGGTGGTGCGCCGCCTGCGCGCCGCCCGCCCCAACCTGACGCTGTCGTCCGACTTCATCGTCGGCTTTCCCGGCGAAACCGAGGAAGACTTCGAAAAGACCATGAAGCTGATCGAGGACGTCGGCTTCGACACCTCGTTCTCGTTCGTCTACTCGCGCCGCCCCGGCACGCCGGCCGCCGACCTGCACGACGACACCCCGCAGGACGTCAAGCTGCGCCGCCTGCAGCGCCTGCAGGCGCTGATCAACGAGCAGGCCGCCGCCATCGCCCGCAACATGATCGGCACCCGCCAGCGCCTGCTGGTCGAAGGCCCCTCGCGGCGCGACCCGAACGAGCTGATGGGCCGCACCGAGAACAACCGCATCGTCAACTTCGCCGCGCCCGCGCGGCTCATCGGACAGATGGTCGACGTCATCATCACCGACGCGCACACCAATTCGCTGCGCGCCCGGGTGGCCGACATCGACCGCGACTCCCAAGAGGCCGAATGACCACTTCCCGCCCCCGCGCCCGCCGCCCCCTGCCCGCCGTCGTCGTCCTGGACGGCGACAACACCCACCTGGCCAATCTGTGCGGCCCGCTGGACGAGAACCTGCGCCAACTGGCCGACGGCATGGGCGTGAAGCTCGCGCGCCGCGGCAGCCGCGTCACCATCGAAGGCGAACGGGCGGAGCTGGCCGGACGCGTGCTGCGCCGCTTCCATGAACAGGCCGTGCACCGCGCCCTGTCGGTCGACGACATCCAGCTGGGACTGGTCGAGATCGGCATCGGCCGCCAGGAAGACAAGCTGCAGCAAGCGCCCGCCCGCGAGGCCGAGCCGTTGCCGGCGCTGGACGACGACAGCGACGCCATCGCCCTGCGCACCAAGCGCAGCGACCTGCGGCCGCGCACCCCGCGCCAGCGCGACTACCTGAACAACATCCTCAAGCATGACATCACTTTCGGCGTGGGCCCGGCCGGCACCGGCAAGACCTGGCTGGCGGTGGCTTGCGCCATCGACGCGATGGAGCGCGACACGGTGCAGCGCCTGGTGCTGACGCGCCCGGCGGTCGAGGCCGGCGAGCGGCTCGGCTTTCTGCCCGGCGACCTGGCGCAGAAGGTCGACCCGTACCTGCGCCCGCTGTATGACGCCCTGTACGACCTGATGGGCTTCGAGAAGGTGCAACGCCTGTTCGAGAAGCAGACCATCGAGATCGCCCCCTTGGCCTACATGCGCGGCCGCACGCTGAACCACGCCTTCGTCATCCTGGACGAAGCGCAGAACACCACGCCGGAACAGATGAAGATGTTCCTGACGCGCATCGGCTTCGGCAGCAAGGCCGTCATCACCGGCGACCCCTCGCAGGTGGATCTGCCGCGCGGCCAGGAAAGCGGCCTGGCGCACGCCGTCAAAGTGCTGCACGAGGTGCAGGGCATCGCCACCACCCGCTTCACCAGCCGCGACGTGGTGCGCCATCCGCTGGTGGCGCGCATCGTCGATGCCTACGACCGGGCCGCCGAAAATGACGCCTGATCTGTCCCTTTCCGTCCAGTACGGGGTCGAGGAACCCCGCCTGCCGCGCTGGCGGCTGCGCCGCTGGGCCGAGCGGGCGTTGGCCGCCGCGGCCGAGGACGGGCTGGTGGACTTCAGCGCCGCCGAACTCAGCCTGCGCCTGGTGGGCGCGGCCGAAGGGCGCCGCCTGAACCGCGATTTCCGCCAGCGCGACTACGCCACCAACGTGCTGACGTTCGAGTACGGCGTCGACCCGCAGGGCGTGGCGCGCGGCGACATCGTGATGTGCGTGCCGGTACTGGTGCGCGAGGCGCGCGAACAGCGCAAGGCGCTGCTCGACCACGCCGCCCACCTGACCCTGCACGGCGTGCTGCACGCGCTTGGCTACGACCACATCAAGGCCCGCGACGCGCGCCGCATGGAGGGCCTGGAGACCGCCACGCTGGCGCGCATGGGCATCGCCGACCCGTATCAGGCGGCCTGAAACCGCCCTGGGGTCAACCCTGAGCAATCGACGCGAAATGGCGGCCTGCAAGGCGCAGATCGCGTCGGTTGGCCCCATTTTCACGGGCCGCGTTACAAATTGCGCGCCAGATTCGGTTATGCTGGCCCCTCCATAACTTGTCCTCCCGGACGATGTCTGACCCTTATCCTGCCCCCGAAGCGAATCCCTCTCGCTCATCCAAACCCGCCACCAAATCCCTTCTAGACCGCCTGCTTTCCCTCGTGCGCCGCGAGCCCGAGGACCGCGAAGGCATCAAGGCCATCCTGGAAGCCGCGCACGACCGCGACCTGCTGGACGCGGAGTCCTACAAGATGATCAAGGGCGCGCTGGCCGTGTCCGAAGGCACCGTCGGCGACATCATGGTGCCGCGCTCGCGCATGGATCTGCTCGACGTCACGCAGCCCATCCCCTACCTGGTGGCCTCGGTGATCGAGACCGCCCATTCGCGCTTCCCCGTCTACGAAGGCGACCGCGACAACATCATCGGCATCCTGCTGGCCAAGGACCTCTTGCGCTGCATGCTCGAACCCAATATCGAGGTGCGCTCGCTGGTGCGCCCGGCCGTGTTCATTCCCGAATCCAAGCGCCTGAACGTGCTGCTGCACGAATTCCGCGCCAGCCGCAACCACCAGGCCATCGTCATCGACGAGCACGGCGGCATCTCCGGGCTGGTGACCATGGAAGACGTGCTGGAACAGATCGTCGGCGACATCGAAGACGAATTCGATGAAACCGAGGAAGACTCGATCTTCCCCGAAGGCGAAAACCAGTGGCGCGTGCTGGCCGCCACCGACATCTCGCACTTCAACGACGTGTTCGGCTGCCGATTGCCCGACGACGAGTACGACAGCGTCGGCGGTTGGATGGGCGGCCAGTTGGGCCGCATCCCGCGTCGCGGCGACGTCGCCGAATTCGACGGACTGAAACTGGAGGTGGCGCGTGGCGACGCGCGCCGCGCCATCTGGCTGCGCGTCAAGCGCGTGGCGCCGTCCCGCGGCATCTCGGCCGACGCCGACGCATGAGCCGCGCCGCCCGCGGTCCCGCGCTGTTGGGCGCGGCCGGCCTGACGCTGGCCGGCGCCATCCACGCCCTCGCCTTCGCCCCCGGCCCGCTGCCGGACTGGGCCCTGGCGATCACCCAGATCCTGGCGCTGGCCGTGGCCGCCCGCGTCACGCTGTACGCGCCCTCGGCGCGCCAGGCCTGGCTGCGCGGCTGGCTGTTCAGCTTCGCCACCTACGCGCTGGGGCTGTATTGGATCTTCATCAGCCTGCACCGCTACGGCGACCTGGCCGCGCCGCTGGCCGTGGCGGCGGTGCTGGCGCTGTCGGCCTTCCTGGCGCTGTTCCCGGCCACGGCCGGCGCGCTGGCGCGGCGCTACGCCCCCCTGGACGCGGACTCGGCGCCGCGGCGGGTACTGGCCGGCACGCTGGCCTGGGGCGCGCTGTGGGCTGGCTTCGAATGGATCCGCGCGGTGCTGCTGACCGGCTTCCCGTGGCTCAATATCGGCTACGCGCAGGTCGACAGTCCCATCGCCGGCTGGGCGCCGCTGCTGGGCGTGCACGGCATGGCGCTGCTGTCGGCCTTCGCCGCCGCCACCATCGCCAGCCTGTGGCGCCCGGCGGGCCTCCAGAAGCAGCCGCGCGACGGCCGCCGCGCGCTGGCCGCCGGCGTGGCGTTGGCGCTGGCCGCCGCCGGCTGGCCGCTGTCGCGCATCGACTGGTCCGCCCCCAGCGGCGAGGCGCTGAACGTGCGGCTGGTCCAGGGCAACATCGAACAATCGCAGAAATTCGACCCGGCGCTGCTGGACCAGAGCCTACGCCGCCACCTCGAACTGGCGGCCCTGCCGCCGGCACCGGGCGTGCCGCCGCCGCAAATGTTGATCCTGCCGGAAACCGTGCTGCCGATCTTCCAGAACCAGCTCGATCCCCGCGTGTGGGACGTCTGGCGCCAGGTGGCGGCGCGGCAGAACGCCGTGATCGCCATGGGCGTGCCGATCCACGACGTGCGCGACGGGCGCGAGCGCTATACCAACAGCGTCATGGGTTTCGACGGCCAGACGCCGCTGGAGCAGTTGACCGGCGGCAGCACCCCCATGCGCTACGACAAGCGCCACCTGGTGCCGTGGGGCGAATACGTGCCGCCGGGCTTCCACTGGTTCGTCGACATGCTCAACATCCCGCTGGGCGATTTCGACCGCGGTCCCGCGCGCCAGACGCCGTTCGCGGTGGGCGGCCAGCACATTGCCTTCAACATCTGCTACGAAGACCTGTTCGGCCCCGACCTGCTGCCGGCGCTGCAACCCGGCGCCAATGGCGAGCCGGGGGCCACCATCCTGGTCAACGTCAGCAACCTGGGCTGGTTCGGCGATACCTGGGCCTTGCGCCAGCACTTGCAGATCGGGCGCCTGCGCACGATCGAAACCGCGCGCCCCATGCTGACCGCCACCAACACCGGCATCACCGCCGCCATCGACGCCAAGGGCCACGTGGCGGCCCAGCTAGCGCCGTTGCAGCCGGGGGTGCTGCCGGTCTCGGTGCAGGGCATGACCGGCCTGACACCCTACGCCCGCTTCGGCGACAAATCGGCGCTGGCCTTGATCGGCCTGACCCTCATCGCCGCCTTCGGCGCCGGCCGCGCGCGCCGTCCCTGAGGCGCGGCCGGGCCATGGCACGCGCGGGCCGTCCCCGGTCGTGCCTGCCGCGCCCCCGTTGCCCGGCCGGTCGTTTCCGGCCGTGCTCAGCGCAACAGGTCGGGCAGCGCGCCGCTGTCATCGACCGGGCGCAGCGGGCCGGCGCCCGCCCCGGTAAGTTCGATCGCCGCCGCGATCCGCGCCATGTCGTCGTCGTCCAGTTCCAGTTCCGCCGCGCCCAGCACCCCGTCGACCTGACCCGCGTTGCGCATGCCGACGATGGCGCCGGTGACGCCCGGCCACGCCAGCGTCCAGGCGATGGCCACGGCCGCCTGGGTGGTGCCGTGGCGTTCGGCGATGGGCTTGAGCGCTTCGGCCAATGCCAGGTTGCGCGCCAGGTTGGGCGCCTGGAATTCAGCGTTGCGTGAGCGCCAGTCATCAGCCGGCAGGGCCTGGGCGCGCTCGGCGGAAAAACCGCCGCTGAGCAGGCCCGACTGCATCGGGCTATAGACGATGACGCCGGTGCCGTTCTGCGCGCACCACGGAATCAGGTCAAGGGCCGCGCCGCGCTGGATCGCCGAGAACGGCGGCTGCAGGCAATCCACATGGCCGAGCGCCTCGGCATCCTGCAACTGCGCCAGGTTATGGTTCGACAGCCCCACCGCGCGCACCTTGCCTTCTTGCTTCAGGTCGAGCAGTTCCTGCCAATAGGCTTCGAGCGGCGTGCCGTCGCCGGCCGGCCAATGCATCTGGTAGAGGTCGATGCGCTCCACGCCCAGGCGCCGCAACGAACCCTCGATTTCGCGACGGATGCTGGCCGGCGCGCCATTGCGCCGCGGCGTCGCCCGCGGCTGGTCGGCGGACCAGGTCAGGCCGCATTTGGTGAAGACATAGGGCCGGTCGCCTGGGCTCATCTGCGCCAGCGCGCGCCCCACCACTTCCTCGGCATGCCCCAGCCCGTAGACGGCGGCGGTGTCGATCCAGTTGATGCCGCGGTCCACCGCCAGGCGGATCGCGGCGATCGAGTCGTGGTCATCCTGCGGGCCCCAGCCCAGGGCCCAGGCGTTGCCGCCCATGGCCCAGGCGCCCAGCCCGATGCGCGTGATGGACATGTCGCTGCGCCCCAACGAACGCGTGGGAAAAGAAGTCTTGGTGCTCATGCGGAAAATCTCCTGCCGGCCAGGCCATCGCGGGACACCGCGCGCGTGCCGACACTCCTCTCACGATAGCACTCACGCACGCGGCGCTTGCCCTGCCGCCCGCCCGCGTCGGCCTCCCCCTCGCGGCCCAGGCTCCCCGCGCATATGTCCCCTTGAAAACGACATCCGCGCAACTTTTTCATTTTTTGCATTCGATCGACTTGCACGCCGAAATTAGTTCGTGCATAATCTCGTTTCTTCGCCAACGGCACTAAACAAAACCGGCAACGAGATACGAATCGACGAACACGAAAGTGCTCGAAAATGCGTAAAACGGAGCAGGAGTTGATTAGAAGAACGGGGGTATAGCTCAGCTGGGAGAGCGCTTGCATGGCATGCAAGAGGTCAGCGGTTCGATCCCGCTTACCTCCA
>NZ_JBLZXG010000011.1:0-211449 GCF_050285565.1 Achromobacter sp. | reverse complement strand
GTAGGGAGCCGAAGGCGTACGAGGTTGACGCAGGGGCAGTCCGGAGCGAAGGCTCCGGACCGCAATCGTAGCCCCGCATCCCCCGCCGCCCGCCGCGACAGGCGCCTCAAGAACCCCTCACAAGACCAGCAAGCAAAAGATCAACCCGCAATCCGCCCCTCCTCCACCGCATGGCAAGCCACCACCGCCACTCCCGCCATCCGAGCCACCGGCGCCTCCGCCTTGCACCGCTCATTCGCATGCGGACACCGAGGATGAAACGTACACCCCGACGGCGGATTCAACGGATTCGGCACTTCCCCCGCCACCGCCGTGCGCGGCTTGCCCGCCCCATCGATATCCGGGATCGCCGCCAGCAGCATCCGCGTATAGGGATGCCGCGGCCGCGCAAACAGCTCATCGCGCGGCGCCACCTCCACCATCCGCCCCAGGTACATCACCCCGACCCGATCGGCCACGTGATGCACCACCGCCAGATTATGCGAGATGAACAGATACGTCAGCCCCAGTTCCCGCTGCAGATCCTTCATCAGATTCAGCACTTGCGCCTGCACCGACACGTCCAATGCCGAGGTCGGCTCGTCGCACACCAGGAACTCGGGATTCACCGCCAGCGCCCGCGCGATCGAGATGCGCTGGCGCTGCCCGCCCGAGAACTGGTGCGGATAGCGGCCCTGGTCGGCCGGGTCCAGCCCCACCTGCCTGAGCAGCTCGCCGACTCGCGCGGTGCGCTCGGCCGGCGTCATCCTGGTGTGCGTCAGCATCGGCTCGGCAATGATGCGTCCAACCCGCCAGCGCGGATTCAGGCTCGCGTACGGATCCTGGAAGATCATCTGCAGGCGCTTGCGCAGCTCGCGCCCGCCCGGCTCCGACATGCGCGACAGCGGCTGGCCGTCGAAGCGGATGTCGCCGCGCGTCAGGCCATACAGCCCCACCAGCATGCGCGCCACCGTCGACTTGCCGCAACCGGATTCGCCCACCAGCGCCAGGGTCTCGCCGCGCTTGATCTCGAACGACACGCCGTCCACCGCGCGCAGCATCACCCGCGGCTTGCCCGCCAGCTTGCGTTCCAGCCAGGGCGGCGACACATCGAACCAGCGCGCCGCGTCCTTCACTTCCACCAACGGCGTGCTCATGTGGCCACCTCGACTGCGTTTGCATGCAACCAACAGGCCGCGCGGGACGTGCCCGCCGGCATCAGTTCGGGCCGCTCCTGGCCGCAACGCGGCAGGCGCCGCCCGCAGCGCGGATTGAAGGCACAGCCCGGCGGAATCGCGTTCAGCCGCGGCATGCTGCCGTCGATCTGCACCAACCGCTCGGCATGCCCCTGCAGCGACGGGATCGACCCCATCAGCCCCGTCGTGTACGGGTGGCGCGGCTGGTGAATGACGTCGCGCACCGGCCCGATCTCGGCCACGCGCCCGGCGTACATCACCGCCACCCGGTCCGCCGTTTCCGCGATCACACCCATGTCGTGCGTGATCAGCATCACCGCCGTTCCCTGTTCGCGGCACAGGCGCTTGAGCAGTTCGATGATCTGCGCCTGGATCGACACGTCCAGCGCCGTGGTCGGCTCGTCCGCCACCACCAGCTTGGGCTCGGCCGCCAGCGCCAGCGCGATCACCACGCGCTGGCGCATGCCGCCCGAGAACTGGTGCGGATAGTGGTCAATGCGCTCGCGCGCCGCCGGGATGCCGGTCGCCGCCAGCAGCTCGACCGCGCGGTTGCGCGCCTGCGACCAGCTCATGTCCAGGTGCGTGACGATGGTCTCGGCCAGTTGCCGGCCCACCGTGTACAGCGGATTCAGGGACGTCAGCGGGTCCTGGAACACCGCCCCGATCTCGCGGCCGCGCACGCGGCGCATCTGCTCGTCCGGCAGATTGTCGATGCGGCGGCCCGCCAGCAGGATCTCGCCACCGGCGATGCGGCCGGGCGGCTCCAGCAGGCCGATGATCGACGCGCCGGTCAGCGACTTGCCGGCGCCCGACTCCCCCACCACGCCCAGGACCTCGCCCGCCTGGATCGAGAAGGACACGTCGTCCAGGGCGCGTAGCGTGCCGCGGCGCGTCGGAAACTCGACGCGCAGATTGCGGACTTCAAGTAATGCGCTCATGGGTATATCTCTAGTTCAGGCGTGGATTCAGCGCGTCGCGCAGCCAGTCACCCAGCAGGTTGACCGACAGCACCAGCAGCACCAGCGCCGCGCCCGGGAAGATGGTGATCCACCATTCGCCGGAAAACAGGAAATCGTTGCCGATGCGGATCAGCGTGCCCAGCGACGGCGCCGTCGGCGGCACCCCCACCCCCAGGAACGACAGCGTCGCCTCGGTGATGATGGCGGTCGCCAGGTGCACGGTGGCCAGCACCAGCACCGGCCCCAGCACGTTGGGCAGCACGTGGCGGAACATGATGACGGGCGAGGCCACGCCGATCACGCGCGCCGCCTGCACGTATTCGCGGTTCTTCTCCACCAGGGTCGAACCGCGCACCGTGCGCGCGTACTGCGGCCAGCCAGCCAGCGCGATGGCGCCGATCAGCACCGGGAACGCGATGATCTCGTGCAGCTCGCGCGGCACCGCCGCGCGCGCCACGCCGTCGATCAGCAGCGCGATCAGGATCGCCGGGAACGACAACTGCACATCGGCGATGCGCATGATGAAGGCATCGATGCGCCCGCCCGCGTAGCCCGAGATCAGCCCCAGCACGATGCCGATCAGCATCGACAGCAGCACCGAGGCCAGGCCGATCAGCAGCGACACGCGGGTGCCGTACAGGATCGCGGAATACAGATCGCGGCCCTGGCTGTCGGTGCCCAGCAGATAGGTAGACTGGCCGTTGGGCGACCAGGCCGGCGGCAGCAGCGCGTCCAGCAGTTCGACCTGGGTCAGGTCGAACGGATTGTGCGGCGCCACCCAGCCGGCGCCGAACGAGCCGATCAGCAGGGCCACCAGCAGCACGGTGGCGACGATGGCCACGGGCGCGCGGCGCCAGGCCCAGGCAATATCGCTGTCCCACCAGCGTTTCAGTATGGCACGCATCAGTGGCCACCTCCGCCGCGGGTCAGCCCGGAACGCAGGCGCGGATCCACGACAAAATACAGAAGATCGACGATCAGGTTGATCACCACGAACACCAGCGCGATCAGGCACAGGTACGCGGCCATCACCGGCACGTCGGCGAATTGCACCGCCTGGATGAACAGCAGGCCCATGCCGGGCCACTGGAACACCGTCTCGGTCACGATGGCGAAGGCGATGATGCCGCCCAATTGCAACCCGGTGATGGTGATGACGGGCACCATGGTGTTCTTGAGCGCATGGCCGAAATGGATGGCGCGGCGCTTCAGGCCGCGGGCGCGGGCGAACTTGATGTAGTCCGAGCGCAGCACCTCCAGCATTTCCGAGCGCACCAGCCGCAGCACCAGCGTCATCTGGAACAGCGACAGCGTGATCGACGGCAGGATCAGGTGCTTCCAGCCATTCGCGGTGAACAGGCCGGAGGTCCACCAGCCCAGCGCCACGGTATCGCCGCGGCCGTAGCTTGGCAGCCAGCCCAGTTGCACCGAGAACACCAGGATCAACAGGATGCCGATCAGGAAGGTCGGCAGCGACACCCCCAGCAACGAGCCGGCCAGCAGCAGTTGCGACAGCAGGCTGTTGCGCTTGAGCGCGGTGTACACACCCAGCGGCACGCCCACCACCAGCGCCAGCAGGGCCGCCACCAGGGACAGCTCCAGCGTGGCCGGCAGGCGCGACTTGAGCAGGGTCGAGACCGGTTCGCTCTGGCGCAGGGAAATGCCGAAATTGCCTTGCGCGGCGTTGGCCACGAAGTGGCCGAACTGGACGATGGCGGGCTGGTTCAGCCCCAGGCGCTCACGCAGTTCGATGCGCTCGGCATCGGTGGCATCCTGTCCCAGCATGATGGTGACAGGATCGCCAACGTATTGAAAAAGCACGAAGGCCAGCAGCGCGACGGTGAGCATCACCGCTACGGCCTGCAACAGGCGACGCAGTATGAAAGCGAACATAGGCGGGAAAGGCAAGACAGCGAAGCCCCGCGGGGCCTCGCTGTCTGGTTAGCCGGGGCGGGGTCAGTCGACCTTGACCCAGTCGGCAACGAGGCGGTTGTCCGCGCGGTGGATCACCGACACGTTCTTGCGCATGGCCCAGGGAATGACCTGGTCATGCAGCGGAATGTGGCCGAATTCCTGGGCGTGGACTTCCAGCACCTTGCGGATGTCGGCGTCGCGCTTGGCCACATCGGTTTCCGTCTTGATGCGGTCGATGATCGCGTCCAGTTCCTTGTTGCTGTAGTTGCCCAGGTTGTACATGCCGTCCGCGCCCTCGCCCTTGGTGCGGATCAGGTTCTGCAGCGTGTACATGGCGTCGAACGTGGGCACGCCCCAGCCGAACAGATAGGCGCTGGTGTCGGAGCTCTGCACCTTGGGGAAGTAGGTCGAACGCGGCATGGCGTTCATGGTCGCCTTCACGCCCACCTTGGCCCACATGCCGACCACGGCCTGGCAGATGGCTTCGTCGTTGATGTAGCGGTTGTTGGGACAGTCGAGCGTGAAGTTCAGGGTGCCGTCGTAGCCGGCGTCCTTGAGCAGGGCGCGGGCCTTTTCGGGATCGTACGGCACGCGCTTGTGCAGCGATTCGGTCCAGCCGTGAACCTGCGGCGCGATCATGGTGCCGGTGGGCGCCGACAGGCCGCGCATCACGGCGCGCTTGATGGCGTCGACGTCGATGGCGCGGTACAGCGCCTCGCGCACGCGGACGTCCTGGAACGGGTTCTTGCCCTTGATGTTCGAGTACTGCAACTCGGGACGCTTCTGGTCGAGGCCCAGATAGATGGTGCGGTACTCGTTGCCCTCGACCACCTTGGCGGACTGGCGCAGGCGGTCCAGGTCCTGCGCGGCCGGGTCGAGCACGAAGTCGATTTCGCCGGACAGCAGCGCGGCGGTGCGGGTGGCGTTCTGCTTGATCGGGGTGAACACCACTTCGGTGACGTTGCCGACCTTGTTGGGCTTGTTCCACCAGTCCTTGTTCTCTTCGAACACGGTGCGCACGTCGACTTCGCGCGACTTCAACTTGTACGGGCCGGTGCCGTTGGTGTTGCGCGCGCCGAAGGTCTCTTCCTTGTTGACGAAGTCCTGCGGCTTGGCGATGTTGTTCTTCTCCGACCAGGCCTTGTTCATGATGAACACGTTCGGCAACTGGCGCAGCAGCACCGGGTTGGGCGCCGTGGTCTCGATCTCGACCGTCAGGTCGTCGATCTTGCGCGCTTCCTTGATGCCGGTGGTGTAGGCCTTGTAGTTCGAGGTGGGCGCCATGGCGCGGTGCACCGAGAACACCACGTCGTCGGCCGTGAACGCGGCGCCGTCGTGGAACTTGACGCCGGGGCGCAGCTTGAAGCGGTACAGCGTGGGCGAAACCTGCTGCCACTCGGTTGCCAGGCGCGGCACCACCTTGAAGTCCTTGTCGTAGTCCACCAGCGGTTCATAGATATAGCTGTTGGCGGCGATCGTCATGCCTTCGTTCTGCGAGTGCGGATCGAAGGTGAGGATGTCGCCCTGGGCGGCCCAACGGAAGGTCTTGGCCTGCCCGATCGAGGGCACGGCCACGGCGGCGGCGATCGCGATGGCAATCAAAGTGCGGCGCATAGGTTCAACTCCTGACTGTAGTCTGAATACCGGCGCGATATTGCCTAGCGCCCAGACCCGCGTCAATTAAGGGTTTATGCGTACCGGAGGCGGTTTACACAGGGAAAACGCATTTAGGGACACATATAAATATGACAAAAAAATCGCTGTCCCTTGATGTAAACAGCGTTCGACCAGCGCCGCCGCGCCCCGCTATTCCTCGGCGTCCAGCGGCAAGTCGAGCGGCACATGCTCGGCCATCAGGCGCCGCAGCATGTCGATCAGCAACGCCGCCTTGTCCTCGCCGAACGGCGCCAGCACCGCCTTCTGGTGCTGCATCGCCTGCTCGCAAAGCGACGCGATCAGGTGCCGGCCCTTGGTGGTGATGACCACGCGCGTCTGGCGGCGGTCGGTTCGCACCTCGGTGCGCGTCACCCACCCTTCGGCCTCCATCCGCTGCACCACCTTGCTCAAGGTCGGTTGCTTGGTGATGGCCAGCACCGCCAGGTCGCCGATGGTTTCGCCGGCGCTGCCCTCCAGGCTCGCCAGCACCCGCCACTGCGTGACCGACAGGCCGGCGGCCTTCACCTGCTGGTGGAATTCCGCCGAGATGCGCTGGCTGGCCTGCGCCAGCAGGTAGGCCAGGTAGTCGTCGACGAACCGCGCGCCGCTGTCCTGGAGGCCACCGCCCTGCTTGTCCGACCGCATGTTGTTCCGCTCCCACGCATCAATATTGAATGGACGACCCGAGGCCGGCAGGCGCATTGCACCACGCTGGCGCGGGCGTGCGCCATGACGCGGCGCAATGCTGTTGCGCAGCACAGGGTATACCCCGAATCGCAACCCGTTTTTGCACCATCAAAGGGCCTTTTTCAAACGCTTCGAGTAGAGAACAACCAGTATATACACCCTTGTTTTCACGTGATATTTTTTTGATTCCATGAAATTTCATCTTTTTTGTTGACAGCTAAAACGTTGACTCCTAAAGTATTTTTCAGAGCGAAATTTCGTGACATGGCGTTGCTGCGAAGCAGCATGGCCGCGGGACCCGGATGCCGGTCCGCGTGGAGGAGTTCGAGATGGCTGAAAGGTCTTTCAAGAAAGAAGTCCAGCAGTTGCGCATCGGCGCGGGCCAAGAGTTCCGCGGCGAAGGCATTCTCGCGGTCACCAAGGCGCTGCTGCAATCCGGCGTGGGCTATGTGGCCGGCTATCAGGGCTCTCCCATCTCGCATCTGATGGATGTGCTGGCCGACGCCAACGACATCCTGCAGGAACTCGGCGTGCACTTCGAGGCCAGCGCCTCGGAAGCCACCGCCGCCGCCACGCTGGCCGCCTCGGTCATGTACCCGATCCGCGGCGCGGTCACCTGGAAATCCACCGTCGGCACCAACGTCGCCTCGGACGCGCTGGCCAACCTGGCCTCGGGCGGCGTCACCGGCG
This sequence comes from Achromobacter sp., assembly GCF_050285565.1. GTDB lineage: Bacteria > Pseudomonadota > Gammaproteobacteria > Burkholderiales > Burkholderiaceae_B > Achromobacter. The sequence continues at coordinate 204,368 of NZ_JBLZXG010000011.1, read as the reverse complement.
GCGCGCTGGTGATCGTCGGCGAAGACTATGGCGAAGGCTCGTCCATCATGCAGGAACGCTCGCACGCGTTCGCCATGAAATCGCAGATCTGGCTGCTCGATCCGCGTCCCAACCTGGAAAGCATGGTCAAGGCGGTGGAAGACGGCTTCGCGCTGTCCGAAGCCAGCAAGACGCCGGTGATGCTGCAACTGCGCATCCGCGGCTGCCACGTGCACGGCCGCTTCATCGCCAAGGACAACCAGCGGCCGGCGTTCTCGCTGGCCGAGGCGCTGGAAAGCCCGGCGCGCGACACCAGCCGCATCGTGCTGCCGCCGGCCTCGTTCCTGCACGAGCAGGAGAAGATCAAGGAACGCTGGCCCGCCGCCATCCGCTATATCAAGGAACACAAGCTCAACGAGCACTTCGACGGCGACCATGACGACATCGGCCTGATCTTGCAGGGCGGCTTGTACAACGGCGTGATCCGCGCCCTGCAATTGCTGGGCCTGGCGGACAACTTCGGCAACAGCCGCATTCCGCTGTATGTGATGAACGTGGCCTACCCGGTGATCGAGGACGAGGTCATCGACTTCTGCCGCGGCAAGCGCGCCGTGCTGCTGCTGGAGGAAGGCCAGCCCGACTACCTGGAGCAGGCCCTGCACGCGGTGCTGCGCAAGGCGGGCGTCGACACGAAGCTGGCCGGCAAGGACGTGCTGCCGATGGCCGGCGAATACACCACCCAGGTGATGCGCGACGGCCTGCGCGCGTTCCTCAAGCGCGAGCGCCCCGAATCGCTGCAGACCCATCCCGCCGTGGCCGCCGACAGCGGCGTGGCGGAACCCGCGCTGCAGGTCACCGAAATCATCCGGCCCAAGCCCGCGCCGCGCCCGGCCGAACAGCCCATCACCTTCCACAAGCACGTGGCGGAACTGGCCGCCGTGGTGCCGCCGCGCCCGGCCGGCTTCTGTACCGGCTGTCCGGAGCGGCCGATCTTCTCGGCCCTGACGCTGGCGCAGGAGAGGCTGGGCCAGCACCATATTTCCTGCGACATCGGCTGTCACCTGTTCTCGATCCTGCCGCCGTTCAACCTGGGCGCCACTACCATGGGCTACGGCCTGGGCGCCTCCAGCGCCGCGGCCTTCAACGTGCCGGCGGCCAAGCGGCCGATCTCCATCATGGGCGACGGCGGCTTCTGGCACAACGGCCTGGCCTCGGGCATCGGCAACGCGGTTTTCAACAAGTATGACGGCGTCATCGTCATCGTCGACAACTTCTACGCCTCGGCCACCGGCGGGCAGGACATTCTGTCGTCGCGCGCCGAGAATCCGGACCGCTCCACCAACAACCCCATCGACCAGGCCGTGCGCGGCGTGGGCGTGAAGTGGGTGCGCACGCTGGACCGCACCTATGACGTGGCCAAGGTGCGCGCCACCATCGAGGAAGCGCTGACCACCGACATCAAGGGCCCCAAGGTCATCATCGCCCAGTCGGAATGCATGCTGAACAAGCAGCGCCGCATCAAACCGCTGTTCAACCAGGCGGTCAAGGCGGGCAAGCGCGTGGTCAAGGAACGCTTCGGCGTCGACCCCGACGTCTGCACCGGCGACCACGCCTGTATCCGGCTGTCCGGCTGCCCGTCGTTGACGGTCAAGGACAGCGGCGACCCCCTCAAGGAAGATCCGGTGGCCCACGTCGAAAGCAGCTGCGTGGGCTGCGGCAACTGCGGCGAGGTAGCGCACGCCGCCGTGCTGTGCCCGTCTTTCTACCGCGCCGACATCGTCCACATCCCCAGCGGCCGCGACCGTTTCCTGGCGCGCCTGCGCCAGGGCGTGATCGGCTTCCTGCAGCGCCGCCGCGAAGCGCGCCTGGCCAAATTCGCCCTGTGAGGACCCGCCCCATGAACCCGGTGGCATTGCAGCAAGGCACCCCCATCAAGATCGCCATCCTGGCCATGGGCGGCCAGGGCGGCGGCGTGCTGGCCGACTGGATCGTCGACATGGCCGAGCACGCCGGCTGGTGGGCCCAGACCACCTCGGTGCCGGGCGTGGCCCAGCGCACCGGCGCCACCATCTATTACCTGGAACTGCTGCCCGAGGCCGATGTGGCCCGTGCCGGCCGCGCGCCCGCGCTGGCGTTGATGCCCACCCCGGGCGACGTCGACCTGGTGGTGGCGGCCGAGCTGATGGAAGGCGGCCGCGCCATCCAGCGCGGGCTGGTCACGCCCGACCGCAGCGTGCTGATCGCCTCATCGCACCGCAGCTACGCGGTCAGCGAGAAGTCGGCGCCGGGCAATGGCATCGCCGACCCCAACAAAGTGCTGGAAGCCGGCCGCGCCGCGGCCCGCCGCTTCCTCTGCTTCGACCTGCAGGATCTGGCCGACCGCGCCGGCAGCGTCATCAGCGCCAGTCTGTTCGGCGCGGTGGCCGGCAGCGGCGCCTTGCCGTTTTCGCGCGAAGATTTCGAGGCCACCGTGCGCCGCGCCGGCGTCGGCGTGGACGCCAGCCTGCGCGCCTTCGCGCTGGGCTTCGAGGCCGCCGCGCAGGCGCCGGCGCAACCCGCCGCCATCGACCTGACGCGCCCGGTGCCCGCCGTGCCCGAACGCGCCGCCAGCGCAAAGACGCAGGCGCTGCTGGATCGCATCAACCGCGACTTCCCCGCCTGTGCGCGGCCGCTGCTGACGGCCGGCGCGCGCCGCCAGATCGAGTTCCAGGACCTGGCGTATGCCGAGGAATACCTGGCGCGCATGGCGGCGATCCGCGACCTCGACGCGCGCCACGGCGGCGAGGCGAAACAATGGGCACTGACCTGCGCCGCCGCGCGCTACGTGGCCACCGCCATGGCCTACGACGACGTCATCCGCGTGGCCGATCTGAAGACGCGCGGCACGCGCTTCGAACGGGTGCGCGCCGAGGTCGGCGCCAAGCCCGGCCAGTTGGTCTACACCACCGAATTCATGCACCCGCGGCTGGAAGAAATCTGCGGCACGCTGCCGGCCGGCCTGGGCCGCTGGCTGGAACAGTCCAAGGCCTTCGGCGGCTTCGTCGAACGGCGCCTGGGCAAGGGCCGCCGCATGCAGAGCGGCACACTCGCCGGCTTCCTGATGCTGTACACGCTGGCCGGCATGCGGCGTTTGCGCCGCCGCACGCTGCGCCACCAGATCGAATCCGAAGGCCTGAAGCAATGGCTCGACCTGATCGCCAGCCTGACGCCGCGCGACTATGACCTGGCGGTCGAAACCGTGAACTGCCGCCGCCTGGTCAAGGGTTATAGCGACACCCACGCGCGCGGCGGCGGCAAATACCGCCAGTTGATCGCAGCGGCCGCCCAGTTGGCAGGCCGCCCCGACGCGGCCGCCTCGCTGCGCGCCCTGCGCGAGGCCGCGCTGGCCGACGAAAAATGCGGCCCCCTTGAACGCCAATTGGCCGAGAAACTGGCCGCCTGACATCGACAAAGAGACGACGCCGTGCAAACCCTGAAACTCATCGTCCGTGAAGTGCGGCAAGAATCGCCGCTGATCCGCTCGCTGCGCCTGGCGCGCGAAGACGGCGGCGCCCTGCCCGCCTTCGGCCCCGGCGCCCACCTGAAGGTCAGCGTGCCGGGCCTGCGCGAGCCGCGCTGCTATTCGCTGGTGCAACTGGCCCCGGAAGCCGGCCGTTTCGCCGCACCCGTCGAATACCGCCTGGGCGTGCGGCTGGAGCAAGACAGTGCGGGCGGCTCGCGCCACATGCACGGCCTGGCGGTGGGCGACACGCTCAGCGTCGAAGGGCCCAAGAACGACTTCCCGCTGCACGAGGGCCCGGCCGGCGACGCGCCGGTGGTGCTGATCGCCGGCGGCATCGGCATCACGCCGGTGGCGTCCATGGCGGCGTCGCTCAAGGCCGCCGGCCGCGCCTTCGAACTGCACTACAGCGGCCGCAGCCGCGACCAGTTGGCGTTTCTGCCGGAATTGCAGGCGCTGGCGGGCGACGCGCTGGTGCTGCACGCCGACGACGACGCGACCTGCCGCTTCGACCTGAAGGCGCTGCTGGACGCCGCCAATCCGCGCCAGCACCTGTACGTGTGCGGCCCCAAGGGCCTGATCGACGCGGTCATCCAGGAAGCGCGCGCGCGCCACTGGCCTGACGCCCACATCCATTTCGAACTGTTCGCCAGCGCCGCGCCGCAGGCCGGCGACCAGCCCTTCGAGGTCGAGCTGCGCCAGTCCGGCCGGGTGCTGACCATTCCCGCCGACAAGACCATCGTCGACGTGATGGAAGAGGAAGGCTGCGACCCGATGTACGACTGCAAGCGCGGCGAATGCGGCGTGTGCCAGGCCACCGTGCTGGAGGGCGAGCCCGACCACCGCGACTACTACCTGTCGGATACCGAGAAGGCCAGCGGCAAGATCATCCAGATCTGCATCTCGCGCGCCAAGTCGGCGCGCCTGGTGCTGGATCTGTAGGGCCGGGCGCGACAAGAGGAGACCCCCAATGGCCAAATACCGCGACAACCCCGATGCCATCCGCGCCCTGCTGCGCGAGACCGAGGTGCACAAGGATCTGTTCATCGACGACGAACTGTTCGACCTGGAGATGGAACGGCTGTACGCCAACACCTGGGTCTACGTCGGCCACGACAGCCAGGTGCCCAACCCGGGCGACTACATCACCACCACCGTCGGCAACCAGCCGGTGGTGATGGTGCGCCACAGCGACCGCTCGGTGCGCGTGCTGCACAACCGCTGTCCGCACAAGGGCACCATGGTGGCCGGCGACGCCTGCGGCAACACCGGCAAGTTCTTCCGCTGCCCGTATCACGCCTGGACCTTCAAGACCGACGGCAGCCTGCTGTCGATCCCGCTGAAAAAGGGCTACGAAAACACCGGCCTGGAACAGTGCGAAGCCAGCCAGGGCATGGCGGCGGTGAAAGACGTGCGCAACCACCGCGGCTTCGTGTTCTGCCGCCTGAATCCCAACGGCCAATCGTTCGAGGACTTCTTCGGCGACGCGTTGTCGACGCTGGACAACATGGTCGACCGTTCGCCCGAGGGCCGGCTGGAAGTGGCCGGCGGCGTGCTGCGCTACATGCACCGCTGCAACTGGAAGATGCTGGTCGACAACCAGACCGACACCTGCCACCCGATGGTGGCGCACGAATCCTCGGCCGGCACCGCGGTCAAGGTGTGGGAGCAGGCGCCCGCCGGCACGCCCAAGCCGATGGCGGTGGAACTGTTCGCGCCGTTCATCTCGCCCTACGAATTCTTCGAGAACATGGGCATCCGCGTCTGGGAAAACGGCCACGGCCATACCGGCGTGTCCGATTCGATCCACGCCGCGTACTCGGGCGTTCCCGGCTACTGGGAAGCGATGGTCGCGGCCTACGGCGAGGAACGCGCCCGGCGGATTCTGGGCGACGTGCGCCACAACACCGTGTACTTCCCCAACATCATGGTCAAGGGCCCGATCCAGACCCTGCGCGTGTTCAAGCCGATCGCCGCCGACCGCACCCTGGTGGAGTCGTGGACCTTCCGCCTGGTCGGCGCGCCCGACCTGTTGCTGGAACGCACGCTCATGTACAACCGCCTGATCAACGCGCCCACCTCGGTGGTCGGCCACGACGACCTGGAGATGTACGAACGCGCCCAGGACGGCCTGCAATCGCGCGCCCGCGAGTGGGTCAACGTCGGCCGCCTGTACGACCCGGCCGAAGTCGGCCAGAAGAACGTCACCACCAACGGCACCAATGAATGGCAGATGCGCAACCAGTACCGCGCATGGGGCCGCTACATGACGGAGCAGGCATGAGCTTGAGCGACCGCGACCTGATCGATTTCGTGTACGCCGAGGCGCGCCTGCTCGACGAACTGCGCTTCGAGGAATGGCTCGACCTGTACACCGACGACGGCCACTACTGGATGCCGCTGGCGCACGGGCAGACCGACCCCAGGCTGCACGCGTCGCTGATGTACGAGGACAAACTGCTGCTGCGCGTGCGCGTCGAGCGGCTGGCCGGCCAGCGCACGTTCTCGCAGCAGCCCGGGAGCCGCTGCCACCACCTGCTGCAAGCCCCCGTCATCGAGCGCGACCATCCCGAGTCGGCGCCCGACCAGGGCCGCCACGTGCTGCGCACCGCCTTCCATTACGTCGAGACGCGACAGGACGCGCAGACCCTGTATGCCGGCTGGGCCACGCATCACCTGGTCGAGCAGGACGGCGCGCTGCGCATCCGCCTCAAGCGCGTCGACCTGGTGAACTGCGACGCCGCCTTCGGCAACATCCAATTGTTCATGTAGGAGCGGCTTGTGAGCACCACCGTCCATCAGGCATTCCGCGACACCGCGGCGCGCCACGGCGCCAGGCCCTTCCTGTGCATCCTGCCGGAAACCGCCGGCATCTACGGTATCGGCGCCGGCGAGCTGGGCTATGCGCAGGCGGCCAGCGCCATCGAGACGCTGCGCGCGGCCTATGCGCGCGCCGGCTACGGCCATGGCCACCGCGCCGGCCTGCTGTTGGAAAACCGTCCGGCCTTCTTCCTGCATTGGTTTGCGCTGAACGCGCTGGGCGTGTCGGTGGTGCCGATCAATCCCGACCTGCGCGCGGCCGAGCTGGAATACCTGACCGGCCACTCCGAGATCGCGCTGGCGGTAGCCCTGCCCGAGCGCCACGCCGACCTGCTGGCCGCCGCCGCGCGCGCCGGCCGGCCGCTGCGCGTGATGGGCCCGGACGACGCGCCGCCCGCCGCGCCCTTCCCCGCGCCACTGGCAGGCGATCCGGACGAACTGACTGAATGCGCGCTGCTGTACACGTCCGGCACCACCGGCCGCCCCAAGGGCTGCATCCTGCCGAACCGCTACTTCCTGCACGCGGGCCGCTGGTACGCCCGCATCGGCGGCCTGGCCGCACTGCGGCCCGGCGAGGAACGCATGCTGACGCCGCTGCCGCTGGTGCACATGAACGCCATGGCCTATTCCGCCATGGCCATGGTGCTGACCGGCGGCTGCCTGATTCCGCTGGATCGCTTTCATCCCAAGACCTGGTGGGACAGCGTGCGCGACTCGGGCGCGACCGTGCTGCATTACCTGGGCGTGATGCCGGCGATCCTGATGAAGGCCGAGCCGTCGGCGCGCGACAGGCAGCCGGCGATCCGCTTCGGCTTTGGCGCCGGGGTCGACCGCAAGCTGCACCAGCCGTTCGAGGAGCGCTTCGGCTTCCCGCTGCTGGAGGCGTGGGCCATGACCGAGACCGGCGCCGGCGCCGTCATCATCGCCAACCGCGAACCGCGCCACATCGGCAGCAGCTGCTTCGGCCGCGAGGAAGACGACGTGCAGGTGCGCATCGTCGCCGACCATGGCGGCGAGGCCGTGGCGGGCGAGCCGGGCGAGCTGCTGGTGCGCCATGCCGGCGACGACCCGCGCTATGGCTTCTTCGCCGGCTACCTGAAGGATGCCGACGCCACCGCCCAGGCCTGGGAGGACGGCTGGTTCCACACCGGCGACATCGTGCGGCGCGAGGCCGACGGCGCGCTGCGCTTTGTCGATCGCAAGAAGAACGTGATCCGCCGCAGCGGCGAGAACATCTCGGCGGTGGAAGTCGAAAGCGTGCTGTTGCAGCATCCGCTGGTCAAGGCGGTGGCGGTGGCCGCCGTGCCCGACCCGGTGCGCGGCGACGAGGTGCTGGCCTGCGTGGTGGCGGAAACCGCGCCCGCCGATGCCGCCGCGCGCGCCGCCGCCGCCCGCGATATCGTGCAATGGAGCCTGCAACAACTGGCCTACTACAAGGCGCCTGGCTACGTGGCCTTCGTCGACAGCCTGCCGCTGACCACTACCAACAAGATCCAGCGCGGCGAGATGAAGGCGCTGGCGCCGACGCTGCCCGGCACCGCCGCCTGCGTCGACACCACCGCCATGAAAAAGCGCCAGGAGCCCGCCCGATGAGCGCGCCGCGCGCCCGCTACGACGGCGTGGTGGCGGCCCTGCCCGTCAGCATTCCGTATGAGCGCTACTCGCCCCATGCCGCCCACTGGTGGCTGGGCCGCGCGCTGGGCGCGCTGATCCGCCAGGCCGGCATCGCCAAGACCGACGTCGACGGCCTGTGCGTGTCCAGCTTCACGCTGGCGCCGGACACCGCCGTGGGCCTGACGCAGCACCTGGGCATGAGCCCGCGCTGGCTCGACCACATCCCCATGGGCGGCGCCAGCGGCGTGGCCGCGCTGCGCCGCGCCGCGCGCGCGGTGCAGGCGGGCGACGCCGGCATCGTCGCCTGCATCGCGGGCGACACCAACCAGGTCGACTCGTTCCGCAACACCGTCAGCCAGTTCTCGCGCTTCGCCCAGGATGCGGTCTACCCGTATGGCGCGGGCGGCCCCAACGCCAGCTTCGCGCTGCTGACCGCGCACTACATGCGCAGCACCGGCGCCACCCGCGAAGACTTCGGCAAGGTCTGCGTGGCGCAGCGCGACAACGCGCTGCGCTATCCGCACGCGTTGATGAAGAAGCCGCTGACGCTCAAGCAATACCTGGACGCGCGCGTCATCACCGACCCGATCCACCTGTTCGACTGCGTCATGCCCTGCGCCGGCGCCGACGGCTTCCTGGTCATGAGCGAGGACCGGGCGCGGGCGCTGCATCTGCCCTACGCCCGCATCCTGTCCACCATCGAACGCCACAACGCCTGGATCGAAGACCCGATCCAGACCCGCGGCGGCTGGACCATGGACATCGACGAACTCTACGGCATGGCCGGCGCCGCGCCGGCCGACATGGACTTCCTGCAGGCCTATGACGACTACCCGGTCATCAACCTGATGCAGATGGAAGACCTGGGCTTCTGCGCCAAGGGCGAGGCGCCCGCCTTCGTGCGCGCCAACACCTTCACCGTCGACGGCAGCCTGCCCTTCAACACCAACGGCGGCCAGCTATCGGTGGGCCAGGCCGGCGCGGCCGGCGGCTACCTCGGCATGGTCGAGGCGCTGCGCCAACTGACCGGCGCCGCCGGCGGCACCCAGGTGGCCGACGCGCGCCTGGGGCTGGTCAGCGGCTTCGGCATGATCAACTACGACCGCGGGCTGTGCACCGCCGCGGCCATTTTGGCCAGGAGCGACGCATGACCCAGCCGCTAGCCAAGCCGCCGCGCAAAGACCCCGTGGCGCGCACGCGCCAGCCGACCCTGCCGCCCGGCGCCCGCAGCCGCGCGGCGCTCGGGCTGACGGCCGCGGCCGCCGAAGGCCGCTTCGAACTGCAGACCTGCGCCGAGTGCGGCGCCGTGCAATACCCGCCGCGCGAAGTCTGCGGCCATTGCCTGTCGCAACACCTGCCCTGGCGGCCGGTGGACCCGCGCGGCGAACTGCTGGTCAGCACCACCCTGCACCACAGCAACGACCTCTATTTCCGTGAACGCCTGCCATGGCGCGTCGGCACGGTGCGCATGGACGCCGGCCCGTCGGTGGTGGCGCATGTGCACCAGGACTGCGCCGACGGCGCCCGCGTGCGGCTGGCGCTGAAGCTCGATCGCAGCGGCCAGGCCGTCATGATCGCCCTGCCCGAAAGGAATACGCCCAACATGGAAGACGACAAGACCCTGCGCGAGACCTCGTGCGATCCGAAATTCCGCCGGGCGCTGGTCACCGACGGCAAGTCGGCGGTGGGCCTGGCGGTGGCGCGCGCGCTGCTGGACACCGGCAGCCCGACGGTCTTCGTCGGCGATCCGCGGACCTGGCGCCGCGACGCCGCCTTCGACGCGCTGGCGGCAGACCCACGGGTGCAGGTGCTGGCGCTGGACGTGACCGACAGCGATTCGGTCGCGCGCGCCGCCGCCTCGATCGGCGGCAAGGTCGAGATCCTGGTCAACACCGCCGACCAGGAGCGCGAAGGCGGCCTGCTCGGCCGCAAGGACGTCAACACCGCGCGCGACGCCCTGGACGTCAACGTGCTGGGCCTGATGCGGCTGGCGCAGGCCTTCGGCCCAGCGCTGTGCGGCCGCGCCGCCGACGGCGTCAACAATGCCACGGCCTGGGTCAACGTGCTGTCGATCTACGCCCACGTCAACCTGCCGGCGCGCGGCATGTGGTCGGCTTCCAAGGCCGCCGCGCTGTCGCTGACGCAGTGCCTGCGCGCCGAAATGCGGCCGGCCGGCGTGCGCGTGGTGAACGTATTTCCCGGCCCGGTGGACCACGAATGGGAGCAGCGCACGCCGCCCCCGCGCGTGGCCCCCGCAGCCATCGCGAGCGCCATCGTGCGCGCGCTCAAGGATGGCGTCGAGGACGTGTACGTCGGCGACGTGGCACAGGAATTCCGCGCAAGGCTGGCGGAGAACCCCAAGGGCCTGGAACGGGAACTGGGCGCCTGACGCCCCGACACGAAACCAAAGGAGCAACAGATGAGCCAACCCATACTCGCGCAGTTCATGACCGAACTGGTGTCGGGCCGCATCCGCCTGGTGGACCTGACCGAGACCCTGACGCCCGAATTCCCCACCATCGTGCTGCCGCCGGAATTTGGCCAGGCCTGGCCCTTCCGCATCGAGGAAATCTCGCGCTATGACGAGCGCGGCCCGGCCTGGTACTGGAACAACTTCTCGTGCTCCGAGCACACCGGCACCCACTTCGACGCGCCGGTGCACTGGGTCACCGGCAAGGACCAGCCCGACAACACCGTCGACACCATTCCGGTCGAGGCTTTCATCGCCAGCGCCTGTGTCATCGACTGTTCGGCCGAGGCGCGCGACAACCCCGACTTCCTGCTGACCATCGACTTCGTCAAGAAGTGGGAGGAAAAGCATGGCCGCATCCCGGCCCGTTCCTGGGTGCTGATGCGCACCGACTGGTCCAAGCGCGCCAAGCCGGCCGAATACCTGAACATGCGGGAAGACGGCGCCCACTCGCCCGGCCCCGACGCCGAGGTGGTGCCGTGGCTCATCAAGGAACGCGACGTGCACGGCTTCGGCACCGAGTCGGTGGGCACCGACGCCGGCCAGGCCCATCACCTGAACCCGCCCTACCCCTGCCACTACTTCATGCACGGCAACAACCGCTACGGCCTGCAGTGCCTGACCAACCTGGACCAGTTGCCGCCCACCGGCGCGGTGATCTTCTCGGCGCCGCTCAAGATCCGCAGCGGCTCGGGCAGCCCGCTGCGGGTGCTGGCGCTGGCGCCGCGCGCCTGAGCGGCGGCCGATAACTACAGAACACAGGGGGAAGCACCATGACGCAAACCAACGTCGCCATCGTCACCGGCGGCAGCGCCGGCATCGGCGCCGAGATCTGCCGCAGCATGCTCGACGCGGGCTACGAGGTGATCTCGATGGCGCGCCGCGCCGCCGACTTCAGCCACCCGCGCCTGCACAACGTGCAGGTCGACCTGCTGGACGCAGACGCCACCGCGCAGGCGGGCGCCGAGATCGCGGCGCGCTTTCCGGTCAGCCACGTCATCCACAACGCCGGCGTCATCTGGCCCAACCTGCTGCCGCAGGTGACCCAGGAGGAACTGCATGGCTTGACCCAGATCCACCTGGGCGCGGCCATCAGCCTGGTGCAGGCGGCGCTGCCCGGCATGCAGGAACGCAAGTTTGGCCGCATCGTCATGATGTCCTCGCGCGGCGCGCTGGGCCTGCCGACCCGCACCGCCTATTCCGCCACCAAGGCCGGCATGATCGGCATGGCGCGCACCTGGTCGCTGGAACTGGCCCCTTTTGGCATCACCGTCAACGTGGTGGCCCCGGGCCCGATCCAGACCGACATGTTCTACGAAGTGATCGAACCCGGCAGCGAACGCGAAAAGCAGCTGGCCAACGGCATCCCCGTCAAGCGCCTGGGACGCTCGGACGACGTGGCGCGGGCGGTGATGTTCTTCGCCGACCCCGCCAACAGCTTCGTCACCGGCCAGACGCTGTTCGTCTGCGGCGGCGCCAGCGTCAGTTCCATCACCATCTGACCGGCGTCCAACGCATCCGCTTCGGGTTTTGACGGATAGGTAAGCACGCAGACCGCGTCTACAGTGCAGTGCCAGAAAGTTGAAGCCAAAAGCAATTTTCGCGGTATCCGTTTTCTCCGTTTTCCAGCCGCACCCACTCTGCTCCCTATCCGGAGGTTTTGCCATGCTGTCGAAGAAACTCCCCCTGGCCGCCGCCGTGCTGGCCACGCTGGTCTCGCTGCCCGTCCTGGCCCAGGTCAAGGTCGGCGTGGTCACCTCGTCCACCGGCCCCACCGCGCTGGTCGGCATTCCGCAAAAGAACACCGTGCCGCTGCTGCCCAAGAAGATCGGCGACCTGACCGTGGAATACATCTCGCTGGATGACGCCAGCGATTCGACCAACTCGGTCACCGCCTTCAAGAAGCTGATCACCGAGCAGAACGTGGACGCGCTGATCGGGCCGTCGGGCTCGCCCAACGCCATGGGCGTGATCCAGTTCGCCGCCGAGGCCGGCGTGCCGATGCTGGCGCCGGTGGGCACCGCCGCCGTGGTGCTGCCGATGAACGAACAGAAAAAGTGGGTCTTCAAGACTACCCAGAACGACGACATCATCGCCCGCGCGCTGGTCGACCACATGGCCAAGACCGGCATCAAGACGGTCGGCTTCATCGGCCTGAACGATCCCTATGGCGAGAACTGGTACAAGGTATTCTCCGGCCTGGCGGCCGAGAAGGGCATCAAGATCACCGCCAATGAGCGCTACCTGCGCTTTGACAGCTCAGTCACCGGCCAGGCGCTGAAGATCCTGGCGGCCAAGCCCGACGCCGTGCTGGTGGCCGCCCCCGGCGCCGCCAGCGTGCTGCCGCAGACGACGCTGTTCGATCAGGGCTACAAGGGCAAGTTCTACCAGACCCACGGCGCCGCGCTGCCCGACTTCCTCAAGCTGGGCGGCAAGAAGGTCGAAGGCACGGTGCTGGCCGCCAGCCTGATGCTGGTGCTGCCGGAAATGCCCGACAGCAACCCGTCCAAGAAGGTGGCCAGCGACTACATCGCCGCCTACGAAAAGCTCAACGGCTCCAAGCCCGCCACCTTCGGCGCCAACGTCTACGACGCCGGCCTGCTGCTGGAGAAGGCCATTCCGCTGGCCGAGAAGGCCGGCAAACCTGGCACCAAGGAGTTCCGCAGCGCGCTGCGCGACGCGCTGGAGCAGACCCGCGAGCTGGTCGGCACCCAGGGCGTCTACAACATGAGCGCCGCCGACCACAGCGGCTTCGACGACCGCGGCCGCGAACTCATCACCGTCAAGGACGGCAACTGGACGCTAGTCAAGTAACCCCCCCTTGAACGCTGCCACATCGAGATGCCGCGGAGCCGGCTCCGCCGGTCCGCAGGCATGCCCCCCGGGGGCAAGCGCGCAGCGCTTCGGGGGGGATAAAACCGCTGCAGTGTTTTTCCGTTTTATCCGGAAGTACCGATGAATGCTCAGATCGCCTTGATACTCGGGCAGGACGGCATCACCAACGGCGCCATCTACGCGCTGCTGGCCTTGTCCATCCTGCTGGTCTTTACCGTTACCCGCGTGCTGTTCATCCCCCAGGGCGAGTTCGTCGCCTTCGGCGCGCTCACCATGGCCGCGCTGCAGGCCGGCAAGCCGGTGCTGCTGGTGTGGCTGCTGCTGGCCTTCGCGCTGGCCGAGGCCGTGGCCGACCTGATGGCGCGCGCCAAGCGGCCGGGACGCCGCGCGCCGTTGTGGCGCATCGGCGCCAAGGTGGCGTATCCGCTGCTGCTGGCCGCGCTGTTCTACCGCCTGCCGCTGGCGCAGTTGCCGATGGCCGCGCAGGCGCTGCTGACGCTGCTGCTGGTGGTGCCGATGGGGCCGCAGCTTTACCGCCTGTTCTACCAGCCGATCGCCTCGGCCTCGACGCTGGTGCTGCTGATCGTGTCGATCGCGGTGCACCTGGCGCTGGTGGGCCTGGGCCTCTTGGCCTTCGGCGCCGAGGGCGCGCGCACCGCGCCGTTCAGCGACGCCAGCCTGACGCTGGGCCCGGTCAACGTCAACAGCCAGGCGCTGTGGGTGGTGGCGGTGTCGGCGCTGCTGATCGTGGTGCTGTACCAGTTCTTCGAGCGCTCGATGTACGGCAAGGCGCTGCGCGCCGCCGCCTTCAACCGGCTGGGCGCGCGCCTGATGGGCATTTCGCCGGTATTCGCCGGCAAGGCCACGTTCTTCCTGGCGGCTTTGATCGGCACCGTCTCGGGCATCCTGATCGCGCCCATCACCACCATGTATTTCGATTCCGGCTTCATGGTCAGCCTGAAGGGCTTCGTCGGCGCCATCATCGGCGGCCTGGTGAGCTACCCGCTGGCCGCCGCCGGCGCCGTGCTGGTCGGCCTGATCGAGGCCTTCTCCTCGTTCTGGGCCAGCGCCTACAAGGAGATCATCGTCTTCACGCTGATCATCCCCGTGCTGCTCTGGCGTTCCCTGAAAAGCCGCCACGTCGAGGAAGAAGAAGAATGACCCCGCGCCACCTCGTCCTTGTGTTCCTGGCGCTGCTGGCGGTCGCGCCGCTGGCGCTGCCGCCGTTCTACGTCACGCTGTTGAACTACATCGGCCTGTACGCCATGGTGGCGCTGGGGCTGGTGCTGCTGACCGGCGTCGGCGGGCTGACCAGCTTCGGCCAGGCCGCCTTCGTCGGCATCGGCGCCTACACCACCGCGCTGCTCACCACCCGCGCCGACGCCCTGCCCGCCTGGCTGGCGTGGCTGGGCGCCTCGCCCTGGCTGACGCTGTTGGCCGGCCTGTTGCTGACGCTGGTGGTGGCCTACCTGCTGGGCGCCATCACGCTCAAGCTGTCCGGCCACTTCCTGCCGCTGGGCACCATCGCCTGGGGCCTGTCGCTGTACTTCGCCTTCGGCTCGGTCGAGGGCCTGGGCGGCCACACCGGCATTCCCGACGTGCCCGCCATCAACCTGTTCGGCTGGGCGCTGACGCAGGGCGATGACATCTACTACCTGATCTGGGCCTTCCTGCTGGTGGCCATGTGGTCGACCAGCAACCTGCTCGACTCGCGCGAGGGCCGCGCCATCCGCGCCCTCAAGGGGGGCCGCGTCATGGCCGAGTCCATGGGCGTGGACACGGCCCGCTCGCGCATGGTGATCTTCATCATCGCGGCGCTGCAGGCCTGCGCCTCGGGCTGGCTGTACGCGCACATGCAGCGCTTCGTCAATCCGAACCCGTTCGGCCTGCAGATGGGCATCGAGTACCTGTTCATGACCGTCATCGGCGGCGCCGGCCAGGTCTGGGGTGCGCTGGTCGGCGCGGGCGCGTTCACCGTGCTCAAGCAATGGCTGCAGGACTGGCTGCCCAAGCTGCTGGGCCAGACCGGCAACTTCGAGGTGATCGTGTTCGGCTTCGGCATGGTGCTGCTGCTGCACCGCTTCCGCGGCGGCCTGTGGCCGGTACTGGCGCGCTGCGTGCCGGTGCGCAAGCGCCAGCGCCAGATCGATGCCCAGGCCGAACCGCTGCCGCGCAAGCCGATGCCGCCGCACGGCGAGGTGGTGCTCAAGGCGGTGGACGTGACCCGCAAGTTCGGCGGCCTGGTCGCCAACAACGCCATGAACCTGGAGATACGCGCCGGAGAGATCCTGGCGCTGATCGGCCCCAACGGCGCCGGCAAGAGCACCATGTTCAACCAGATTTCGGGCGTGGACACCCCCACTTCCGGCCAGGTCACGCTGCTGGGCCAGCAAGTGGCCGGCGCCGGCGCGCGCCGCATCGCCCGCCTGGGTCTGTCGCGTACCTTCCAGCACGTGCGCCTGCTGGGCCGCATGAGCGTGCTGGAGAACGTCGCCATCGGCGCCCACCTGCGCGGCCATCGCGGCGTGCTGCCGGCCGCCTGGCGGCTGGACCGCGCCGAGGAAACCCGCCTGCTGGCCGAGGCCGCGCGCCAGGTCAAGCGCGTCGGCCTGGGCAAGCACCTGCACGACGAGGCCGGCTCGCTGGCGCTGGGCCAGCAACGCATCCTGGAGATCGCGCGGGCGCTGGCGTCCGATCCCTGCATCCTGCTGCTGGACGAACCGGCCGCCGGCCTGCGCTACCAGGAAAAATGCGAACTGGCCGAATTGCTGAAGAAGCTGCGCGCCGAAGGCATGGCGATCCTGCTGGTCGAGCACGACATGGATTTCGTGATGGGCCTGGTGGATCGGGTGGTGGTGATGGACTTCGGCGAGAAGATCGCCGAGGGCCTGCCGGCCGAGATCCAGCACAACCCCGCGGTGCTGGAAGCCTATCTGGGCGGAGTGGAATGATGAGCGCGAAACTGCTGGAAGTACGCGACCTACGCGTGGCCTACGACAAGGTCGAGGCGGTCTCGGGCGTCAGCCTGTCGGTGGACGAAGGCAAGATCGTCACCGTGATCGGCCCCAACGGCGCCGGCAAGACCACGCTGCTGTCGGCCATCATGGGCGTGCTGCCCTCGCGCGGCGAGATCGTGTTCGGCGGCAAGCGCCAGGAACACGCCGAGATCGAGGAAATGGTGGGCGCCGGCATGAACCTGGTGCCGGAAAAGCGCGAACTGTTCGCCGAGATGTCGGTGGAAGACAACCTGATGCTGGGCGCCTTCGACCGCTTCCGCCGCGGCCTGCGCGACCAGGATCGGACGCTGGCCGAGGTCTACGATCTGTTCCCGCGCCTGCGCGAACGCCGGGCGCAACTGGCGGGCACGCTGTCCGGCGGCGAGCGCCAGATGCTGGCCGTGGGCCGCGCCCTGATGGCCAAGCCGCGCCTGTTGATGCTGGACGAACCCAGCCTCGGCCTGGCGCCGCGCATCGTGCGCGAGGTGTTCCGCATCGTCGAGCAACTGCGCGGCATGGGCGTGTCGATTTTGCTGATCGAGCAGAATGCGCGCGCGGCGCTGCAAGTGGCGGACTACGCCTATGTGCTGGAAACCGGCACGGTCACGCTGGAAGGCCCGGCCGCCGCAGTGGCGGAGGATCCCCGCGTGGTGGAGGTGTACCTGGGGTTGGGGCATGCGGCGCCGGCATCGCCGTAGCCGCGCGGCCACCGACGCTCAGACCACGCCGCGCCGCCGGTCGCGGCGGTACAGCGCGTAGCCCAGCGGCCACATCGCGCCCACCATCACCCGTGCCCACGGATTGGTCAGGCGGTAGGCCTGCACCGCCGTGGGCACGCCGGAATGCTTCAGGTGCAGCCGGAAGCGCGTGTAGCGCGCCGCGGCCATGATGAATTCGCGCGGCCGAAAACGGAAGAATTCCAGATGGTGTTGCAACATGTCCCAGGCCAGCAAGTACAGGCCCTGGGCGTTGTTGCTCACCGACACCGCCCCCTGGCTCAACCCGCCCGGGGTGTCGTGATAGGTGCGCACGACCTGGTTGATGAAGCGGCTGAGATAACCGGCCCGGGCGATCGCCCACCACACCAGGCTTTCGGGCACGAACCCGGCCACGTCCTCGGGGAAGGGAAACCGGCGCAGGATGTCGGTGCGCATGCAGCCGAACTTCTCGCCCTTGATGCGGTAGCGGAAGTACACGTCGACCGCGGTGCTGTCGAACACGTCCTGCGGATAGCGGTCGCCCACGATGCTGCCGTCGGGCCGCGCGCACAGGCCGGTCACGGCCACGTACGAATCGCGCCGCGCGGGCGGAATCGCCTCCCAGGCGGCCTTGAAGATCGCCAGCGCGTCCGGTGGCATTTCGTCGTCGCTGTCCAGCGCCACGATGAGCTCGCCGCGCGCCTCGCGCACGCCGCGGTTGAAGGCGGTCTTCTTGTGCTGGTTGTTCTGCCAGACGTAGCGGATGGGAAAGTCGGCGCGCTGCTGCCAGTCGAGCACGGCCTCGTGCGTGTTGTCGGTGGAGCCGTCATCGACGATCACCCACTCGAAATCCCGGAATGTCTGGCGGGATAGCGATTCATACACCCGATGCAACGTGCCCGCCCGGTTGTAGGTGGGCGTCAGGACGGTGAAGAACGTCGGCGTATCGGTCATGCGAACTGTGCCCCTTTGCGATTTCCGGACAACCGCTGCGGTCTTGGTCTGTGTGGTTTTCGCCTGAAGTGTAGGGGATATGCCTGTGCCAACGGATGCCATGGCATGCAAATTTGCAATCAAATCTGACAATCCGCGGATTTCCAGACCTGTCCTAGCCCTGTCCCGGCCGTTGGGCCCCCAGCCGGAGTGGCGTAAACTCGGGCGGCCCACCACGGAATGCCTATGGAAGCTTCGACCGTCCAGCTCAATGACATCGCCTTGTTCGTCGAGGTGGCCAAGCGCAAGAGTTTCAGCCTGGCCGCCCGCGCCCTGAACATGCCCACTTCGACGCTGTCACGCCGCATCAACGAGCTGGAACGCGCGATCGGCCTGCGCCTGATCAACCGCAACACCCGCCGCCTGGACCTGACCGAGGCCGGCGCGGCCTACATGAGCCGCTGCCAGGGCCTGATCGACGAGGCCCGCCTGGCGCACGAGCAGTTGCAGGCGCTGTCGGGCGGGCCGTCGGGCAATCTGCGGGTGTCGATGCCCTACAGCCTGGCGATCTGGCTGTTGCCGGAGACGATCAATGACTTCACCGAACGCTATCCAGAGGTGGAGTGCGAGTTCGACCTGAGCATGATGACGGCGTCGGACGCCCAGGGCACGCCGTTCGACATCGTGCTGCGCTTCGGCCGCAATAGCGACTATCCGGGAGTCACTGCCGACAATGGCAATGGCGGCGTGCCGGTGCCGCGCAGCGACGGCGCGGTGGTGCAGGAGCTGGTGTCGCTGGACAACTATCTATATGCGTCGGACCGCTATCTGGAGCGCTTCGGCGAGCCCAAAACGCCGCGCGACCTGACGCGGCATCAGTGTCTGCGCACGACCATCGACGATGCCCATTCCCACTGGACGCTGCACAACGGCCGGGTCAGCGAGCAGGTGCCGGTGAGCGGACATCTGGCGGCCAACAACATGAGCATCGCGGGGACGCTGGCGGGTCTGGATCTGGCAATCACGCGGATGCCGCATTGCCAGGCGCTGGATCCGATCATCAAGCGCAATTCACTGCGGCGGGTGTTGCCGGGGTGGTCGGTGGATCCTATTTCGATCTACGTGGTGTATCCGTCGACGATCCAGCCGGCCAAGACGCGGGCGTTCATGGATTTCATTCGGCCTAAGTTGGGGCCGGCTGAGTAGGTCATTTGCGTGGGCGCCCGCCATCGGATCCGCCCGGCCGAGGGGCGACCTGCGAAGCACTATTGCGTCCCCGTTTCGCTCCCGAGGCCCTATCCGACAGAAAAGCCCCAAAATTGGCAGGCACCCCAC
Source organism: Achromobacter sp. (assembly GCF_050285565.1). Classification (GTDB taxonomy): domain Bacteria; phylum Pseudomonadota; class Gammaproteobacteria; order Burkholderiales; family Burkholderiaceae_B; genus Achromobacter. The sequence goes on along the minus strand of NZ_JBLZXG010000011.1, from coordinate 185,189 downwards.
TTTCAGGCTAGAATACCGAGTTACCCAATTTCCCCGCCAGCCCGGTATCCGGTTGTGCGGCCGGGTCGAAGGCCGAAGTCCTGCAAAACGCAAGACCCAGCTTCGCCCCGCTAATTCGATTTCCGCAAATTCAACAGGAGAATCAACATGGCTGAACGCAAACGCGTACGTCGCAACACCCTGGAACGCCGTTGCCTGGGCAAGGCCTTCAAGCGCTTGTTCGTCAAGTCGCCCAAGGGCGTGTTCAAGATGCTGGAAAAGATCAAGCGCGTCTAAATGACTCGCCGGCCGCGCCAGGCTGCTGGCGTGCGGCCTGATCGAAAAAAATCCCCGCTGGTGCGAACCAGCGGGGATTTTTGTTTGGGCCGGCAGGCGGGCCCGTGCCTGGCGGCCCGGCGCGCGGCAGGCGGAGCCGTTGCTTGCCGAGTGGCTGCCCCGCCCCACCCTTGACTGGCGTGTCAGCCGCCCAGCCTGGCCAGCACCTGGGCGGCGCGCGGCAGCGGGTCGACCGCGCCGTAGCCCAGCGTCGACAGCGCCGCCGCCACGTTGGCGTAGCGCACCGCGGCGGGCCAATCGTCGCCCTGGCAACGGCGCGCCAGCAGGCTGCCGGCGAAGCAGTCGCCGGCGCCGGTGGCGTCCACCGCATCCACGCGCAGCGCGGCAACGGGGGTGCGGGTCTTGCCGTCGTCGATGATGGAGCCATCCTTGCCCAATTTCAGCACCACCACACCGCTGGCGCCGGCGTCGCGGACCCAGTCGAGCGTGCGTTCGGGGTCGTCGTTGCCGGTCAGGTGCTGCATGTCGTCCATGCTGGGCAGGAACAGGTCGGCGTGGCGCAGCGCCTCGCGCAACACGGCGCGGGCCCGGTCCAGCGGCCACAGGCGCAGCCGCAGGTTCGAATCCAGGCTGACCTGCACGCCGGCCGCGCGCGCGCGGGCGATGGCAGCGAACACCGTGTCGCAGGCGCTGGTGCTGATTGCCAGGCTGATGCCGGAGACATGCAGGAACCGTGCGCGTTCGACCAGGCCGCCATCCAGCGTGGCCGGCGTCATCAGGCTGGCGGCGGAACCGCGGCGCAGGTAGCTGAAGGCATGACCGTCGGGGCCGTGCTGCACGAAATACAGACCGGTATGGGCGTTGGCATCGACCTCGACGCCCGCGGTGTCCACGCCCTCCTCGCGCCACAGCGCCAGGAACTGCGCGCCGAAGGCGTCGTCGCCGACGCGCGTCAGGTAGGCGCAACGCGCGCCCTGGCGGGCCGCGGCGATGACCGCGTTGGAGGTGTCGCCACCGAAGCCTTGCAGGAATTGGCGCGGGTCCCGGCGGGTCTGGTTCAGCTCGACCAGCGGCTCGCCCAGCGCGACGATGTCGAAATCAGCCATGGGCGGCCTCGCGGGTGCGGGAGATCTGCGCCACCAGCGCCGCGGTATCGCGCGCGGCGAAGGCGGCCTTGTCGTAGAGGTTGCTGCCGATGCCGACCAGGCCGGCGCCGGCGGCGAAATAAGCAGCCATGTTCTCGGCGGTGACGCCGCCCGTGGGGCAGAACACCGTGTCCGGGTAAACCGATTTCAGCGCCGCCAGGTGCTTGGGGCCGCCCGTGTCGGCCGGGAACACCTTGACCACGTCGACGCCGGCGCGGCGCGCGGCCAGCACTTCGGTGGGCGTGAAGGCGCCCAGCAGGCACAGGGCATCGGCGGCGTGCGCCAGGTCGACAATCTCGGTGGCCAGGGCCGGCGACACCAGGAAATCGGCGCCGGCCACCAGGGCCTCGCGCGCCTGGGCTTCATCCAGCACCGTGCCCACGCCCAGCAGCAGCGCGGATCCGTGCTTGTCGCGCAGCGCGCGCACCAGATCGGTCACGCCCGGGATGGTCCAGGTCAGTTCCAGCGTGGTGCAGCCGGCGGCCACGGCCACCTCGGCGGCGTAGGCCGCGGTGGCGGCATCCTGGTAGCGCAGCACGGGCACGACCCGGGCGGCGAGCAAGGCGGCGAGTTTCGAGGCACGGGGGGCAGCAGTCATGGCATTCCTTTCGGGAGGGATCGTTCAGGCGCCGCCCGAGGGCAGCATGGCGAGTTTGGCGGCGGCCGCATCGCGCAGCCGCAGCAGGGGTTCGATATAGGCGGACTGCGGATCGTCGCGGCGCCGGAACAGCAGGGTGCTGATGCTGACGCAGGCCACCGGTTGGCCGGCGGCGTCGCGCAGCGCCACGCCATAGCAGACGATGCCGGGCTCGTTTTCCTCGTTGTCCAGGGCGTAGCCGCGCGCCGCCGTCTCGGCCAGCGCCGCCCGCAGCGCGGGCAGGTCCGCCACGGTGCCGGGCATGCGCGATTCCAGCGGCAGGCCGCGCAGCAGGGACTCGCGCGCGGTGTCGCCGAGCGCCGCCAGATAGGCCTTGCCCACCGCGCTGGAATGCAGGGCCACGGTCGCGCCGACGCGCGAGGCCATGCGCACCGGGCCGGGGCTTTCGAGCTTGTCGATATAGATCATTTCGGCCCCCGCGGGCACCGCCAGGTGCACGGTTTCGCCGGTTTCGTCGCGCAGCGCCCGCAGGTCGGCCGCCAGCGCGGCGCGCAGGTCGAACTGCGACCAGGCGCGGCTGGCCAGCGCCAGCAGACGCGGCCCGAGACGGTAGGCACCGTCGCTCTCGACCACCATGCCCTGCTCGGCCAGCGCCGCGACGATGCGGTAGACCGTGGGCCGCGGGTAGCCGCAGCCGCGCGCCAGGGCCGCCGCCGTGGGCGGACTGGGCGCGTCCGCCACCGCCTGCAGCACCGTCATGAACTTGGCGAACGCCGCGGCGCCCGCCACCTTGGATTCCGTCACCACCACCCCCATCTCGGGAAGATGCCCCGCGTTGACCCTGCGTATGCGGCATGCCGCAGGCAAGCCGCGCTAAATTCAGACGAATCTGCGATACTGTTTATTTGTACAGCAGCGTAGCGCATGATTGCCCACATTGTGGACACATGCCTCACGATATAGGCAATTATTCCACATCGCCGCGCCCGGAACCAGCCACAGGCCGTCGTCCGGGCCCGCGCCCTCCCTCAGGCTACGATACCGTCCATGAGCTCCCAAATCCGCATCGTTGGCGCCCGCCAGAACAATCTCAAGAACCTGGACCTGACCATCGCCACCGGCGAACTGGTGGTCGTGACCGGCGTGTCGGGGTCCGGCAAAAGTTCGCTGGCCTTCGACACCCTCTACGCCGAGGGCCAGCGCCGCTACGTGGAAACCTTCTCGCCCTATGCGCGCCAGTTCCTGGACCGCATGGACAAGCCGCAGGTGGACCGTATCGAGGGCATCCTGCCGGCCATCGCCATCGACCAGACCAACCCGGTGCGCAGCTCGCGCAGCACGGTCGGCACGATGACCGAGCTCAATGACCACATCAAGCTGTTGTTCGCGCGTGGCGCGCGGCTGCATTGCCGCGGTTGCGGCAAGGTGGTGCAGCGTGATACGCCCGAATCCATCTACCGCTCGCTGGCCGAGCGCGCGGCCGCCGCGAACGATCCGCGCCTGGTGGTGACTTTCCCCATCGCCGTGCCCGCCAACTTCACCGAAGACGAAGTGCGCGGCTTCCTCGAACAGCAGGGCTACACCCGCGTGCACGCCGAGGAAACCGCCGTGCCGCGCGCCGCCGCGCCGGCCAAGGGCGCCAAAAAGGAAAAGGGCAAGGCCAAGGCCAACACCGAGGCGCGCCGCATCCTGCACGTGATCCAGGACCGCTTCCGCTTCGCCGGCACCGAGCGCGAGCGCGTGATGGAGGCGCTGGACACCGCGCTGCGCATGGGCGCCGGCCACCTGGCCGTGTACGTCATGGAGGCCGAGGGCGCCGACGCGCAAATCTGGAAGTACAGCGACCGCCTGCACTGCGCCGACTGCAATATCGAGTACACCGATCCGTTGCCCAGCAGCTTCTCGTTCAACTCGCCGTTGGGCGCCTGCGAAGCCTGCCGCGGCTTCGGCCGCGTGATCGGCATCGACTTCGGCCTGGTCATCCCCGACGAGAACAAGACGCTGCTGGAAGGCGCCATCAAGCCCTGGACCACGCCCTCGTACAAGGAGTGCCAGGACGAGCTGCAGAAGTACGCGCCGCGCGCCGGCATCCCGTTGGGCGTGCCATGGAAGAGCCTGAGCGAGGAGCACAAGCGCTGGGTGCTGTACGGCACGCCCGACTGGAAGGGCGGCAACGACGCCTGGAAGCACCAGTGGTACGGCGTGCAGCGCTTCTTCGACTGGCTCGAGACCAAGTCGTACAAGATGCACGTGCGCGTGCTGCTGTCCAAATACCGCAGCTACACGCCCTGCCCCACCTGCAACGGCGCGCGCCTCAAGCCCGACGCGCTGCTGTGGCGCCTGGGCACCAAGGCCGAGGCCGACACCGTGCTGCCGCCGGAAGATGGGCGCTACAAGCGCTTCATGCCGGTCGGCGCCAACTGGAGCCGCGCGCAGCTCGACACGCTGAACGGCCTGTCGATCCACGACGTGATGCTGCTGCCGATCGAGCGCGTGCGCGCGTTCTTCGACAAGCTGTCGTTCGAAGGCGCGCTCGACGCCGCCACCGACCTGCTCATGACCGAGGTGCGCGCGCGCCTGAAATTCCTGTGCGACGTCGGCCTGGGCTACCTGACGCTGGACCGCCAGAGCCGCACGCTGTCCGGCGGCGAAGTGCAGCGCATCAACCTGACCACCGCGCTCGGCACCTCGCTGGTGAACACGCTGTTCGTGCTGGACGAGCCCTCCATCGGCCTGCACCCGCGCGACATGCACCGCGTGGTCGAGGTCATGCACCGGCTGCGCAACGCCGGCAACACGCTGGTGGTGGTGGAGCATGACCCGCAGGTCATGGTGGCCGCCGACCGCATCATCGACATCGGCCCCGGCCCCGGCGAACGTGGCGGCCAGATCGTGTTCGACGGCACGCCGGCGCAGCTGCGCGCGGCCCGCACGCTGACCGGCGACTATCTTGGCGGACGCCAGCGCGTCGAAGCGCCGCGCCCCATGCCGGTGGCGGCCAGCACCCCGCGCCTGCTGCTCGAAGGCGTCAGCGCGCACAACCTGAAGAACGTCTCGGTCGAGCTGCCGCTGGGCCGGCTGGTGTGCGTCACGGGCGTGTCCGGCTCGGGCAAGTCGACGCTGGTGCAGGACGTGCTCTACCCGGCTCTGCTCAAGCAAAAAGGCAAGCCGTCGGAAGCGCCGGGCGCGTTCGAGCGCCTGCTGGGCGCCGAGCAGATCGCCGACGTCGTCATGGTCGACCAGACCCCGATCGGCAAGACCGCGCGCTCCAACCCGGCCAGCTATGTCGGCGCGTTCGACGCGATCCGCAAACTGTTCGCGCAGGCGCCGCTGGCGCGTGAACGCGCCTACACCGCCGGCACCTTCAGCTTCAACGGCGGCGATGGCCGCTGCCCGACCTGCGGCGGCACCGGCTTCGAACACGTCGAGATGCAGTTCCTGTCCGACGTCTACCTGCGCTGCCCCGATTGCGACGGCAAGCGCTTCCGCCCCGAAGTGCTGGAAGTGCGCGTCGAACACCTGGGCAAGAGCGCCTCGATCGACGAGGTGCTGGAAATGACCGTGAGCGAGGCGCTGGAATTCTTCAAGGGCCTGCGCGACGTGCAGACCGGGCTGGCGCCGCTGGCCGACGTCGGCCTGGAATACGTGCGGCTGGGCCAGCCGGTGCCGACGCTGTCGGGCGGCGAGGCGCAGCGCCTGAAGCTGGCCGGCCACCTGGCCGAAGCGGCGCGCAGCGGCATCTCCACCGCCAAGGTCGCCAAGAAGGGCAGCCTGTTCCTGTTCGACGAGCCCACCACCGGCCTGCACTTCGACGACGTGGCGCGCCTGATGCGCGCCTTCCGCAAGCTGCTGGCCGCGGGCCACACGCTGCTGGTGATCGAGCACAACCTGGACGTGATCCGCGCCGCCGACTGGCTGATCGACCTGGGCCCCGAAGGCGGCGACGCCGGCGGCCTGGTGATCGGCGTCGGCACCCCACGGGACCTGATGGCCAACCCCGCCTCGCACACCGGCGCGGCGCTGCGCGACTATGAAGTCAGCATCCTGCCGGCCGACGTGGTGGTCAGCAGCGACATCGACGCGCAGGAGGCCGAGCAGGCCGGCCTGACGGCCCGCATCGCCGAACCAGCGGCGGCCTACGCCGCGGGCGAAGGCACGCCGCTGCAAGCCGTCATGCGCAAGCGCCGCCAGGACAACATGGCGATCGAGATCCGCAATGCGCGCGAGCACAACCTGAAGAACGTCAGCGTCGAGATCCCGCGCGACAAGTTCACGGTGATCACCGGCGTGTCCGGCTCGGGCAAATCGACCCTGGCCTTCGACATCCTGTTCAACGAAGGCCAGCGCCGTTACCTCGAATCCCTGAACGCCTACGCCCGCGCCATCGTGCAGCCGGCCGGCAAGCCCGACGTGGACGCTATCTTCGGCATCCCGCCGACCGTGGCCATCGAGCAGCGCACCAGCCGCGGCGGCCGCAAGTCGACCGTGGCCACCATGACCGAGATCCACCACTTCCTGCGGCTGCTGTACGTGAAGCTGGGCACGCAATACTGCCCCGACTGCAACGTCGCGGTGGAGCCGCAGAACACCGACCAGATCGTGGCGCGCCTGCTGCGCGAACGCAAGGGCGAGCACATCGGCCTGCTGGCGCCGCTGGTCACCGCGCGCAAGGGCTACTACACCGACCTGGCCAAGTGGGCCGGCGCCAAGGGCCACACGCACCTGCGGGTCGACGGCGAATTCATCCCGGTGGCGCCGTGGCCGCGCCTGGACCGCTACAAGGAACACACCATCGAACTGCCGGTGGCCGACGTGGTGGTCGACCCGGCCAACGAGGCCGGCCTGCGCGCCGCCGTCAAGAGCGCGCTGGAAAACGGCCAGGGCGTGATGTCGGTGGTGTGGCCGGTGGACAAGCTGCATGAGGCGCTGAATAGCGAACTGCAGCAGCAGCACTTCTCGGTCAAGCGCGCCTGCCCGTCGTGCGGCACCAGCTTCCCCGAGCCCGATCCGCGCCTGTTCTCGTACAACTCCAAGCACGGCTGGTGCACCGGCTGCTTCGGCACCGGCCTGCAATTGCAGGGCTTCGACGAAGAGCAGACCGGCGAGGAAACCGCCTGGAACGCCTGGTACGAAGGCGAGGCCAAGGTCTGCACGCAGTGCGACGGCCAGCGCCTGAACCGGGTCGCGCGCGCGGTGCGCTGGCGCGACAAGTCGATCGCCGAACTGGCCGCGCTGCCGGTGTCGGACGCGCATACCTTCTTCACCGGCCTGGTGGCGCGCGGCCGCGAAGGCGAGATCGCCCGCGACATCCTCACCGAAATCCGCGGCCGCCTGAACTTCATGCAGGAAGTCGGCCTGAACTACCTGGCGCTGGACCGCGCCGCCCCCACGCTGTCGGGCGGCGAGGCGCAGCGCATCCGCCTGGCGGCGCAGCTGGGCTCGAACCTGCAGGGCGTCTGCTACGTGCTGGACGAGCCCACCATCGGCCTGCACCCGCGCGACAACCGCATCCTGCTGGACGCGCTGGCGCGGCTGGAAGGCAACGGCAACACGCTGGTGGTGGTCGAGCATGACGACGACACCATCCGCCGCGCCTCGCACATCATCGATATCGGCCCCGGCGCCGGCATCCGCGGCGGCCGCGTGGTGGCGCAGGGCAGCGCGCAGGACCTGATCGACGCGCCCGAATCCGTCACCGGCCGCTACCTGGCCAAGCCGCTGCAACACCCGCTGCAGGGCCGCCGCCCGGTCGAGGCCGACACGCCAATGATCGAGATCAAGGGCGCGCGCCTGCACAACCTGCGCAGCGTCGACGCCAAGATCCCGGTGGGCCGCCTGAGCGTGGTCACCGGCGTGTCCGGCTCCGGCAAATCGACGCTGGCGCGCGAAGTGCTGCTGGACAACCTGATGCAGGCCGTCTCGCAGGGCAAGGCGCCCGGCTGGGCCGGTTGCGAAAGCATCCAGGGCTGGGAAGCGATCGACCGCGTGCTGGAGGTGGACCAGACCCCGATCGGCAAGACGCCGCGCTCGTGCCCGGCCACCTACGTCGGCTTCTGGGACGACGTGCGCAAGCAGTTCGCCGACACGCGCGAAGCGCGCATGCGCGGCTGGACCTCGGCGCGCTTCTCCTTCAACACCGGCGACGGCCGCTGCCCGATCTGCGAAGGCCAGGGCATGCGCACCATCGAAATGAACTTCCTGCCCGACGTGAAGGTGCCGTGCGATGCCTGCAACGGCGCGCGCTTCAACAGCGATACGCTGAGCGTGCAGATGCGCGGCAAGAACGCCGGCGAACTGCTGGCCATGGAAGTCGATGACGCCATCGAATACTTCGCCGCCCATCCCAAGATCCACCGCCCGCTGCAACTGATGCAGGACGTCGGCCTGGGCTACCTGACGCTGGGCCAGCCGTCGCCGACGCTGTCGGGCGGCGAGGCGCAGCGCATCAAGCTGGTCACCGAGCTGTCCAAGGCGCGCCTGACCGACGGCCTGATCAAGACCGGCCGCGCCTCGCGCATCCCGCACACGCTGTACGTGCTGGACGAACCGACCGTGGGCCTGTCGATGGCCGACGTGGAAAAGCTGATCCACGTGCTGCACCGCCTGGTGGAAGCCGGCAATACGGTGGTGGTGATCGAGCATAATCTCGACGTCATCGCCGAAGCCGACTGGCTGCTGGACCTGGGCCCCGAAGGCGGCACTGGCGGCGGCAAGCTGGTGGCGCAGGGCTCGCCGGAACACGTCATGACGTTACGTGACCACTCCCATACCGGCCGCGTCCTGACGGAATTCCTGGCGCAACCGTAAAGAGAGTCATGCATTGTCGTTTTGAAGACCGGCTGGCCGGCCGCGCCCTGCGGCTGGACGGTTTCCTGGCCCGCATCGAGGCGCGCACGGCGGCCGAGGTCGGCCCCGCGCTGACCGCCATCGACGCGGCACGCCGGCGCGGACATTGGGTCGCGCTGCTGCTGGACTACGAGCTGGGCGAATGGCTGCTGCCCGAAGCCACCCGGCCCGCGCCCGCCGGTCCCTGGACGCCGCCGCATGATGACGGCCGGGCGCGCCTGACGGCATTGGTGTTCGAGCGCCAGATCGACGAAACGCCATGGGACCCGCCGGCGGCCGACAGCCCCCCGGCCGCCCTCAGCATTCCCGCGCCGCGCATGACCGAGGCCGGCTACGTGCGCCAGATCGAGGCCATCCGCGCGCTGATCGGCGCCGGCGAGCTGTACCAGGTCAACTACACCCAGCCGCTCGACGTGCAATACCAGGGCGACGCGGCCACGCTGTACCGCCGCATCGCCGCCCGCAACCCGGTGGCGCACGGCGCCTACATCGAAGACGGCGCGCGCACGGTGCTGTCGTTCTCGCCCGAGCTGTTCGTGACCCGCCGCGGCGCGCGATTGACCACCCGTCCCATGAAGGGCACGGCGCCGCGCCACCCCGATCCGGCCGAGGATGAACGCCTGGGCCAGGCGCTGCTGGCCAGCGACAAGAACCGCGCCGAAAACCTGATGATCGTCGACCTGCTGCGCAACGACCTGGGCCGGCTGGCCGCGCCCGGCTCGGTCAAGGTCGAGGCGCTGTTCTCGCTGGAACGCTACCCCACCGTCTGGACCATGACCTCGACCGTCTCGGCGCAGGCGCCGGACGCCACGCTCGCGGACGTGCTGCGCGCGCTGTTCCCCTGCGGCTCCATCACCGGCGCGCCCAAGGTCGCCGCCATGCGCCGCATCCGCCAGCTGGAAACCGCGCCGCGCGGCCTGTATTGCGGCAGCATCGGCTGGCTGGCCCCGGACGGCGACTTTTCGCTCAACGTGGCCATCCGCACCCTGGTGCTGGACGCGGCCGGCCACGGCGTCTACAGCGTCGGCGGCGGCATCGTGCACGATTCCGACCCGGCCGAGGAATGGCAGGAATGCCACTGGAAGGCCCGCATCCTGCGCGCCTGAGTGCGCAATCCGTGTGCGCGGGTTAGGATAGAACCCGGCCCCGCCCGCCGCCGTCCGCCGTTTACCAGGAGCCCCCATGCAACCCGAACTGATCGAGACCATCCTGGTCGACGCCGAGCACCGCGTGCCCCTGCTGGCGCGCCACCTGCGCCGCCTGGAGCAGTCGTGCAAGGCGCTGGGCTACACCTGGGGCGGCAACGCGGTGCAAAGCGACATCATGATCGCCGCGCTCAGCCTGAACACCCCCGGCGCGCACCGCCTGCGCCTGCTGGTCGCGCGCGACGGCAGCCGCCACATCCAGACCGCCGTGCTGCCGCCGCTGCCGGCGGCGCAGGAAATCATGCTGGCGCCCGAGGCGCTGCGCTCGTCCGAACCGCTGCTGCGCTACAAGACCACCTACCGCCCCTGGTACACCAAGACCATCGAATGGCTGCCGGCGCATCCGCACATCTTCGACCTGGTCTACCTGAACGAACGCGGCGAGCTGTGCGAAGGCAGCCGCAGCAACGTCTACCTGCGCCTGGATGGCGACTGGTACACCCCGCCGGTCGACAGCGGCTGCCTGCCCGGCGTGCAGCGCGCCGAACTGCTGGACACCGGCAACGTCACGGAACGCGTGCTGACCCTGGCAGACCTGCACGCCGCCGACCAGATCCGGCTGTCCAACGCCCTGCGCGGCTGGTTCACGGTCACGCTGCGCGAAGCCTGAATCGCGCAGCGCCCGCCGCGGCGCATGCGCGCGCACGCCGCTAGTCCGCGAACTGCTCCACCACCACCTGCCGCAGCCACTGGTTGGCCGGTTCGCGGTGGTTGCGGGCATGCCAGAAGACGTTGATGACGGACTCCGGGATCTTCACCGGGCAGGGCGCGGTGGCCAGGCCGAACGGCTTGCAAGCGCAATCGGCGAAGCGGCGCGGCACCACCGCGATCATGTCGGTGGCCTGCAGCACCGGGCCCACCGCCATGAAGTGCGGCACCGTCAGGCGCAGGCGCCGGCGGATGCCGGCCTGCTCGATGACCTGGTCCACCACCCCGTGGCCGGTGCCCTCGGACACGATGGCAACGTGCTCGGCGGCGCGGAACTGCCGCGCCGACACGCCGGTGCGCGCCAGCGGGTGGTCCTCGCGGAAGATGCACACATACGGCTGGCGGAACAGCCGGCGCTGGAAGAAACCGTGCTTCAGCCCCGGCAGGAAGCCCATCGCCAGGTCGATGCGGCCGCGCTCCATCTCGTCCTTGACGTCGATCGAGGTGGTGCGCACGGTGCGGATGGTGACGCCCGGCGCGGCGCCGTCCAGGGCCCGCATCAGGCGCGGCAGGAAGTAGGTTTCACCGACGTCGTTCACGCCGATGACGAAGGCCCGTTCGCTACGCGCCGGATCGAAGCTGGCGCGGGCGTTGAGCGTGCCGTGCAGCGCCGCCAGCGCGTCGGCGATGGGCTGCGCCAGCGCCTCGGCATACGGCGTGGGCACCATGCCGCGCGCGGTGCGCAGGAACAGCTCGTCGCCCAGCAGCTTGCGCAGCCGCCCCAACGCGTTGCTGACCCCGGGTTGCGAGATGCCCAGGTTCTGCGCCACCGCCGACACCCGGCCGTGCTTGCACAGCTCGTTGAACACGACCAGCAGGTTCAGGTCGATGTCTTGCAGGTTCATGCTTGTCTCCACCAATATTCATTTTGGTGATTGTTGCCATCATCCAGATTCTATTTATTTATTTAACACCCTGGCCGATGATGCGACAAACGCCCGCGCCCATGTCGCGCGGGCCCCGATGGATGAAGGAGACAACCATGCGCCATCCCCTCGCCCCGCCCTGTCCGCGCGGCCGCCTCGCCGGAGGCCGCCGATGAACGCCCCCGAACAGCCGCTGTCGTTCGTGCCGCCCTGGCAGGGCGGCGGCAGCCACCGCATTCCCTTCGGCGTCTACACCGACGCCGCCCTGCACCAGCGCGAGCTGGAGCGCTTCTTCTATCGCGGCCACTGGAACTACGTCGGCCTGGAAGCGGAAATCCCCAACCCCGGCGACTTCAAGCGCACCGCCGTGGGCGAGCGCTCCGTCATCCTGTTGCGCGACAACGACGGTCAGGTGCGCGTGGTGGAGAACGTCTGCGCCCACCGCGGCGTGCAGTTCTGCCGCGAACGTTCCGGCAACCGCAGCGAATTCGTCTGCCCCTACCACCAGTGGAACTACGACCTGCAGGGCAATCTGATCGGCGTGCCGTTCCGGCGCGGCGTCAAGCAGGACGGCCGCGTCAACGGCGGCATGCCGCCCGACTTCAAACCCGAGGAACACGGCCTGACCAAGCTCGCCGTGGCCTGCCGCAACGGCGTGGTATTCGCCTCGTTCGACCATGACGTCGAGCCGCTGGAGGACTACCTGGGCCCGGACATCCTGCACTACTTCGACCGCGTCTTCGACGGCCGTCAATTGGTCATCCACGGCTACAGCCGCCAGCGCATCCCCGGCAACTGGAAGCTGATGCAGGAGAACATCAAGGACCCGTATCACCCGGGCCTGCTGCACACCTGGTTCGTCACTTTCGGCCTGTGGCGCGCGGACAACCGCTCGGAACTGAAGATGGACCGCCACTTCCGCCACGCCGCCATGATCTCGACCCGCGGCCAGGGCGGCAAGGGCAGCGTCACCAGCGGCGTGTCCAGCTTCAAGGAGCAGATGACGCTGAATGACGAGCGCTTTCTCGACATCGTGCCGGAACCCTGGTGGAACGGCCCCACCGCCGTGCTGATGACGCTGTTCCCCAGCGTCATCATCCAGCAGCAGGTCAACTCGCTGTCGACGCGCCACATCCAGCCGGTCGGCCACGACGCCTTCGACTTCGTCTGGACGCACTTCGGCTTCGCCGACGACACGCCCGAGATGACGCAACGCCGCCTGCGCCAGGCCAACCTGTTCGGCCCGGCCGGCTTCGTCTCGGCGGACGACGGTGAAGTCATCGAATTCTCGCAATCCGGCTTCGCGCAGAAGCCCTGGCACCGCAGCGTGGCAGAGCTGGGCGGCAAGACCGCCGAGAACACCGACCACATGGTGACCGAAACCCTGATCCGCGGCATGTACGCCTACTGGCGCCGCGTGATGCAAGCGGAGGCGTGAACATGCTGGACTTTCCCCTGTACTACCAACTGACCCGTCTGTACACCGACTACGCCGCCGTGCTCGACGCCGGGCAGTGGGAACAATGGCCCGAGTTCTTCCTGGAGGAGTGCGTCTACAAGGTGCTGCCGCGCGAGAACCACGAGCGCGGCTATCCGCTGGCGACCATGTCGTTCGAGAGCCGCGGCATGCTCAAGGACCGCATCTACGGCGCCACCGACACCATCTTCCACGACCCCTACTACCAGCGCCACGTGGTCGGCGCGCCGCGCGTGCTGTCCGTGCGGGACGACCGGATCGAAGCGGAAGCGAACTACGCCGTGTTCCGCACCAAGCCGAACCAGCTGACCACGGTCTACAACGTCGGCCGCTACCTGGACGTGATCCGGCGGACGCCCGACGGGCTGAAGTTCGAATCGCGCCTGTGCATCTTCGACAGCGAGCTGATCCCGAATTCGCTGATCTACCCCATCTGACCAGGACACCCGACATGAGTACGAACTGGATCAAGGCCATCGCCCTGGCCGACGTGCCGGACGAAGACGTGATCGCCGTGCAGGCGGGCGATCGCGAGATCGCGCTGTACGGCGTGGACGGCAGCGTCTACGCCACCGACAACCTCTGTACGCACGGCAATGCTCGCCTGTGCGACGGCTTCCTGACGGGCCACGAGATCGAGTGCCCGCTGCACCAGGGCCGCTTCGACGTGCGCGACGGCCGCGCGCTCTGTTCGCCGCTGCGCGACAACCTGGCGACCTATCCGGTCAGGATCGAGGACGGCGTGGTGTTCGTGGCGCTGTGAGCACGGCGCGGCGCCGCAAGCGTGGCGCGGCGGCCCGCCGTTCCGAACCGGGCGGCGCCAGCCCCCCGCCTTACAACGCCAGCCGCAAGGCCTCGTTGGCGGCCGCCATGCCCATGGCGGCGGTCACGGTGACCACCGAGCCATAGCCGGCGCACGACAACCCCTGTGGCGCCACGGCCTGCCCCGAAGCGCCCATATCGTCCTCGGCCTCGGCCTGCCGCGTCCATTCGTCGGGCAGGATGGCGGGCTGGTCGAACCACAGGGCGTGGATGCCCATCTTCGGCACCCGTTTGAGCGCCTTGCCGTTCTTGTCGGACGCCCGCGCAAAGCCATGCTCGCGCCGCAGCTTGTTGCGCAGCTTGGCCAGCAAGGCGTCGTTGACGGCCGCCGACAGGTCGCCGGCGCGCAACGCCAGCGGATCGGTCTTGCCGCCCGCGCCGCCGCACAACAGCATCGGAATTCCCAGCGCCCGCGCATGCAGGATCATGGCGATCTTGGCCGCGGCCTGGTCGGTGCAGTCGATGATGGCGTGGTAGGGGCCGGGCAGCACTTCGCCGACGTTCTCCGGCGACACGAAATCATCGACGCGCGTCAGGCGGCACTCGGGATTGATGGCCAGGACGCGCTCGGCCATGGCATCCACCTTGGATTGCCCCAGGGTCTGCGTGAGCGCATGGATCTGCCGGTTGACGTTGGATTCGGCGATGTGGTCCAGGTCGATCAGCGTCAGGGCGCCGACGCCGCAACGGGCCAGCGCTTCGACGGTCCAGGAGCCGACGCCGCCAAGTCCGGCGACGGCGATGTGGGCGTTTTGCAGGCGCGCCGGAGCATCGGGGCCATAGAGGCGGGACAGGCTGCCGAAGCGGCGGGCGATGTCGGCTTTTTCTTGGGGGGTGTTCATGGGCGCCTATTTTATATGGCCGACGGTGGGACGATCCCTTCCCCCATTTTCACGGCCGAGGGTCCCCCGGGGTCCACACGTACCCCGGCGCAAGGCCGGTCACGACGACCCCGTCTTGCGTGGCAGGCCCGACCGAGACGGCCACCTGCCGCTCGGGGGCGCTCGCGGACTCACGAAACCGGACGAGACGCGTATCCGCATCAGTCCGAATCGCCGTGGCAGGCACCACCAGGGCGCCGTCGTCATGAAATATCACGATGGCGGCGCTTGCGCTCATTCCCAGCCGCACCACCCGCTGCTGCGCCGCCGTCAGCGGGGGCAAGGCAATCACAACCCGGTACATCGTGCCCGCCTGCGAATCGCCTTCGAGGCCCTGCACGCCAATCGATTCCAACTCACCCGACAGCACCAGATCCCTGAACCCGTCGCCACGTATCTCCACCCGCTGGCCCGGGCGCAGCTGATTCAGATCCGTCTCGTCGACCTTGGCCACGACGTTGACGCGCTCGACGTTGGCGACGGCCAACAGCCCCTGGCCCTGCGTCACTTTGGCGCCCGCCAGCAAGGGATCGCCCGTGGCGTCCTGCCTGGCGTTGGCGTTGCCCGGAACGCGGATCACCACACCGGAGAACGGCGCCGTCACCGTCCCGGAGGCATCAGTGCCCAGCGCGTCGACCGCGGCAGAAGCATTGGCCAATTCCATTTCCGCGAGTTGCCGCGCCTCCCCCGTGCCGCGTTGCCGGGTATTCGCCAGCTCCGCCTCGGCCGACGTCACCGCCAGGGATTGCATCTTTTCCTGTTGGATCAATGCGTCCCGCTCCATGCGGGGAACGATTCCACGTTCGTAGAGCCGCCGCGTCTCCACCAGCTTCCCCTGCGTATCGTTCAAGCTGAGGCGCGCGCTCAACACGGCTTGACGCGCACGGGCGACATCCGGGCCCGACTCCCAATGATCGATGTCGCTCAGGGCCTTGCGCGCCTTGATCTGCTCGCTCAGCGCCTGGCGCCGTTGCATGTCGAGCTGGGTCATATCCATCTCGAACAGGCGCTGGCCCGCGGCCACCCGTTGTCCCTCCGCCACCTCAAGGGACTTGATATTGCCGTCGAAGGGCGCCGTGATCGTGACGATTTCCGCGGAGGCGATCTTCCCCACCACGCCAAGACGAATATCGACAGGACGAGGCGAAATCCGTACCCAGGGAGAAGGGGCCTCCCGTGGCTCGCCGCGCGGCGGTTGATGCCACGCAAAGACGATCGCCAAGACGGCAAGCAGCGCCAGGCCTGCCGCCAGCAGGCCACGCTTATGGACACGGAACTCAGTCATTCAGCGAAATACCCCAGCTTTGCAGCGTCATGCCGAGCTCCAGGTCCAACTGCGCCTGGGCGTCCAGGTAGCTGATCAAGGCATTGAGCCGGGCGCTCTCCGCCCCGCGAAGATCGGTTTCAAAGGCAAGGACCTGGAAGTTGCTCGAGCGCCCGGCCTGCAGCTTTTGATGTTCGATCTCGAGCTTCTGGCGCGAGAGATCCCGCACGCGCCCGGCGATTTCGTACTGGCGCCATCGCGAGGCCAATTCCCGCACCGCGTTGCTCACGTCCAGCGCCAACTGCTTTTCGGCGTTTTCAAGCAGCAAAGCCTGGTTGTCAGCATCGGTTTTCGCATGGACTTCAGCCTGTCGCGTGCTCAGGTCGCCGATCGGTATCTGGAGCTGGATCCCGACATAACCCTCCCAGCGGCGATCGGAGACCGCTTCCGATTGGCCCGCTCGCCGGGTTCGCCCTTGGCTGGCGCCGCCCATCAGGGCAACATCCCACAGGCGATTGTCGCGCGCGACCACGAGATTGATATCGGCCTGTTCACGGGCGATCACCTGCCGCAGATACTGCGGTTGATGCGTCAGCGCGATACGCTGGGCGTCTTGCAGGCTGAGTCTCGAAGGGGCTTTTTCCGGCGTGTCGCTGACCCGGATCCGGCTGTGCAGGTCCAGGGCCAGCAGCTGCAGCAATGCCAATCGGCTGGCGTTGAGATCGTTGTCGGTATTCTCGACATTGAATTCCTGGGTAGCCACATCCGCCTCGGTCTGCACCACGTCGACCTGCGCCATGCGCCCGGCGGCGATCAACGCCTTGTTGATCTCCAGCAGCCCCCGGGAACGCTGCAATGCCGCCTGGGCGATGGTGACTTGCTCCTGTGCCCGCAGCAATTGCCAGTAGGCCTGGACGATCTGCGTGACAGTCCGGGAAACCGACTCCTGCAAGGCCAGCCGATTGCTCTGTTCGATCAATCGCGCCATGCGCACAGGCGCGGTTGCGACCTCACGCCCGGCGCCGCGCAGCAAGGGCTGAATGATCGCGAGCGTGACGCCATCGTCCCGAAATCCGCCCGTCCGGCTGGCGTTGCTCAGTTGGCGGATCCAACCCAGGCTCAAACGCGTGCCGAATTCACTCACCATCGTCGTCTCGGGCGAAAACAATCCCTGTCGCGAACGATCATCCTGATTGCGGTTGCCGGTGATCCTCCCGGTCACCAGCAGCTTGGGAGAAAAGTAATCCTCGGCCACGCGCAGGTCGAACTTCTGCGCCAGGCGACTCAGGTAGGCGCTGCGTATGCTGCGATTGCCCCGCAGGCCGAGAAAGACGGCATCGGTCACGGTCAGATTGACGACGTCCTCGCCCCGTGGAACCGGCGCTTGGTGCGACATGGTGGGGCGAGACGGTGACGGGTCATCATCCGCGCGCGCCATGGGCAACAGCGTCGCGACGCCAAGCGCCGCAATCAGCATCCGCGTGCCGTCATGCATCGCGCAAGGCCTGGACAGGCTCCAGCCGCGCCGCCGCGATGGCCGGATACCAACCGAAGAACAACCCGGTCAGCAGCGAAGTCCCCATCCCCAGAGGCAGGGATGCGGGAGCCAGCACGAACTGCCAGTCAGAGAAGCGCGCAAAAGCGTAGGCCGCGCCAACGCCGAAGACCGCGCCCAGCGCCGCGCCGGCCAGGGCCAACAGGCCGGCCTCGGCGAGGAACAACCGGCGGATGTCGCGCCGCGTCGCCCCAAGCGCCAGGCGAAGGCCGATCTCGCGCCGCCTTTCGAAGACGCTCATCAGCATCACGTTCATCACGCCCACGCCGCCCACCAGCAGTGCGATCGCGCCCAATCCGGCCAGCATGTACGAAAAGGTTCGCGATTGGCGTTTGAGGCCGTCGATCAACTGCTGGGGAATATCCACCTGAACCTCCCTCCCGGGCACCTGCGTCATGACGTACTCGCGCAGCGCGCTGGCCGTTTCAGGCAGGTCGGCCAGAGGCTTCGCCTTGGCCAGGATGGCGCCGAGTTCAGGCTTGGGAAACAATCGATGCACGCCCTCAATGGGAACAATCACCGATCGGTCGGCATCGACCGGAATCAGCGGGTTCCCTTTCATGCCGCGCGTGATGCCGATGACTTGATACAAGTAACCGCCGATTTGCAGCGCGTCCCCCACAACGAGTGGCTGCGCCGGGCTGCCCAGCGCCAGCGCGGCTTGCGCACCCACGACGGCAAAGGTGGCATCGCGATCAAAGGGCGACAGGAAACGGCCCCGCGCCATGCGCAGATTCATCGCGTCGGCAAGATCCGCCGTCGTGCCCACGATCCTGAGAGCTGTGGTGCGTCCCGCGAAGCGCAACGGCACGTTGTAGACCGACAGCGGCGCCGCATGGCGGATGCCGGGCACGGCCTGCTCCAACGCACCGGCATCCAACGTGCGGGGCAGCGCGCGCGGCTGGGCGCCCGTCACCGGGAAAGTCACCACCAGGACATCCGTACCCATGTCCTTGAACATGCGCATCACCTGTTCGGCGGCGCTATGCCCGATATTCAGGAGCGCGACGATGGCGGTGCTGCCAACCATGATGCCAAGCAGAGCCAATAAGGCCCGGCGACCCAATTGGCGCAAGCTGTCGACCGCCTGCAGCAGGGTTTGTGCCAGTGATGGGCCGCGCATGCGCTGAATCACCGGGAATCAACGCCCGCCACGGCGGCGGGCAGGCTCATGCAATGCTCCATCCTTCACGTGAATCTGGCGCGAGAAGCGGGCCGCCAGGCTGGCATCGTGCGTCACCATCACGATCGTGACCGCCCGCTCGCGGTTCAGCCCCATGAGCAAGGCCATGATGCTCTCGGCTGAAGCCTGATCCAGATTACCGGTCGGCTCGTCCGCGAGAATCAGGGCGGGTTCTCCCACCAAGGCACGGGCAATGGCGACCCGCTGGCGTTGCCCGCCGGAGAGATCGGCGGGGAGATGCCCGCCGCGATCGGCCAATCCAACTTGACGAAGCAAATCCATGGCCGTGGCCCGCGCCTGCGCGCGCGGGATACCACGATAGAACAGTGGCAGCGCAACGTTATCGAGGGCGTTCATACGGGGCAACAGGTTGAAGGACTGAAAAACGAACCCGATCTCTCGATTGCGCACCCAGGCGCGGGCGTTCTCATCGATACCCAGCATGTCTCGTCCGCGAAACAGGAACTGGCCGGCCGACGGCCGGTCGAGTAAGCCCAGGATATTGAGCAAGGTGCTCTTGCCGGAACCGGACGCCCCGAGCATCGCGCAGGTTTCGCCGGGATGGATCTCGAGCGTCACGTCGCGCAGCACGCTCACTGACTGGCTGCCTTTGCGATAGGCATGGCTGACATGCGTGATTTGGATGAGCGGATGGTGCGACATCTTTGCGATCTGAATCAGTCAAAAAATCCAGATCTATTCGAATTCAATATATGGACCAACAGGCTGCCAGCCCCCCACGCGAACAAAGTCTCGATGAACCTCAGCCCAGCATTAGCCCATAACGAGAACCACCTTAATAGCCACTTCAATACAATAAATTCAACGACCAGATGCCAATTTCGACTTATTCCCCATATTTCTGTAAAGCAAATCCATCAGAAAATATTGTCTATCTCGCTCCATATCACGGGCTTTCTGCATTATGGCTTTTTGTGAAATTCCACCCTTTATTTGCGCCAGTGTATCGACGTCCGATTCATCAGGAGGGCTATACATGAGCGAAAAGGAATCATCGCGTCCTTCGAACGGATTGCCACGAGGACCCCATTGAGGCATGGACTCCACGGCCTCTCGAAACTTGACACTGAATCCGAACCTGTAGGCAAAATCATCGGGTTGAGACAAAATCAATTTACCAATCTTCTTATAGATATCCATTGCCGAACTACCCTTCTCCACTTCTTCTCTGTACATGGATTGCAGTTGGGCAACGAACGCATCGGATTGTCGCTTATCGATAACTTCACTTTCAGGAGTTACCAGAATTCTCGTGGTCGTATAATAAGTCGGCCCTCCATAGATGGCCTCTGTGCAATCATGCGCAGTAGAGTATCCGCTGTTAAAAACCATGGTATTGAGGCGCTGGAACCGTTCTTCCTCAGTATAATTTCTATCAAAGCGAGCCAGTTCAGCCGGTGTCCAGCACGCTAACAAACTGAGATCAGCGTCCTCGTCTGCTTCTTTATTTACCAAGACCAATGCTTTATCGGACAGAATCACGGCTTTCGATTCCGACGGACTTTCAAGATGATTCTCCTTAACCGCACCCATGACCTCGGTAAAAGTAGATTCACCAGTCACATCCGTAGTGAGGCGCGTCGACGGATCTTTTACTGCGAGCGGAGCGCGAGGGCCAAATAGCGTTGAAGCAGATATCTGCATTGGAAACTCCTGCGGGAAATATGATCTTCCAATGTAAAATAGCAAACAGTCCTCGCGTTGCTTTATGAGAAGGGCGTGATACCAAAAAGGCAACACACGAGTGGATCTCCAGGTGCTGGCCGGCTTTAATGCGCGGATCATGACTTATACAAAAGTTGGGCGACGCCGATCTGCCGACGTGGCTTCCGAGCGCCCTGCAAATAGATGAATAACCGGGGGCCTAGCACTACACAGAGCTCGAGGTCGGACGCCCATGCCATAGGCACCGCTGGCATGCATAATGTGAATAGCTGGATGTTGAGCGCATTACACGTGCGTTTTGCATCAGCTCACAACACCCATAGTGCACCCCAACATGCCCGACAGCGATTTATCGCCAGGATCTGCGATAAATCGCTATCGCTTAGGCTCACTTAATCGTTGTAATAAACCACCATCGTGGCGAGGATGTAACGGGGATATGGACCAAGGCCAGTGCCGGTATATTTCACATGGAAAGGATTATCGGCAAGCTTGCCATTAAAATACTGCGATATCTGCCCGTTATTGGATAAAGGAATGCAATCAAACGGACCGTTATAGCAAACCTGCATAGATACGCTTGCTTGGCTACTATCCTGAAGCTGAACTTGCACACCCTTGATTGTTTTCCCCACTGGCGAAACAAGGAAATTGCTGGGTTGATACACAACCGTGGCGGTTCCTCCTCTTCTCGACACATAGTCGCCACTCTTATAGGTGGACCACACATAATCACCGGCAAACGCGCTGCCGGAGAAAAAAAGCGAAGTAATAACCAATGCATGCAGCAATGGGGTTTTCATGGTATCTCTCCAGGGCCAGGTATGAAACTACGCATCAATCACCGATTGATGCCCCCCCTTAGATGACTTGCTTTCAGCCTGACAACATACGGGGTGGACAGGTTGACAACCTGCATATCAATTTGAACGCAGCAACGGCGTCGTTTATTGCTATTTCAGGAACACGCGTTACCGTATGGGTCAGAAAAATATGGTTTTGCCCCTAGCCATAAAAAAGCTATGGTCAGCCCGATCCCCACGAAGCGCTACGCCGAGCGGGGTTCTGTCTGACCATCTTTATTAGGCCCGGCGAATCCAATATGCCGACGCCTTTCCGAAAAATGCGACATGCGCATTTTTCGGAGGAACCTAATTTACGCCTGGCGACCTGCAGGTTTCGACTTATGGTTCACTTTCCCATACAACAGGTCCATCAGTTGGTGCTGCCTGTCTCGCTCCATATCATGTACCCTCTGTTGCAGCTTGTTGTGCGAAAACCCATCTTTCATTTTTTTCAACATCGCGACATCCGATTCGTCTGAAGCGGCGTGACTAAGGGTAGAAAAATCACCGCGCTGCCGTTCGACCGGCTTAGCACGTCCCCCCCATTGCATGGACTCCACCCTGTCGCGAAACGTGACACTGAATCCGAACCTATAAGCAAAATCATCCGGTTGGGACAGAATCAATTTTCCGATCTTCTTGTAGATATCCAGCGCTGAGCTGCCTTTGTTCCTTTCGGCCTTATACATGGATTTCAACTGCGCAACGAACGTATCTGACTGCCGCCTGTCGACAATTTCACTTTCTGGGGTAACCGGAATCCTCGTGGTCGCATAGTAAATCTGACCACCATCTTCAGTAAGCTCACTGCAATCGCACCCCGGTGAATATTGACTGTTAAAAACCATAATATCCAGTTCCTCGAGCCGCTCGCTTTCCGTATAGTTCTTGGTGAACCGCGCCAGCTCAGCCGGTGTCCAGCACGCTAACAAACTGAGATCAGCGTCCTCGTCTGCTTCTTTATTTACCAAGACCAATGCTTTATCGGACAGAATCACGGCTTTCGATTCCGACGGACTTTCAAGATGCTTCTCCTTACCCATGACCTCGGTAAAAGTAGATTCACCAGTCACATCCGTAGTGAGGCGCGCCGACGGACCTTTTACTCCGAACGGAACGCGAGGGCCGAATAGCGTTGAAGTAGATATCTGCATTGGAAACTCCTGCGGGAAATTGATCTTCCAATTTAAAATAGCAAACAGTCCTCGCGTTGCTTTATGAGAAAGGCGTGATACCAAAAGGGCAACACACGAGTGGATCTCCCGGTGTTGGCGGCTTTAATGCGCGGATCATGGTTTACACAAAAGTTGACGATGCCGATCTGCCGACGTGGCTTCCGAGCACCCAGCAAATAGATGAATAACCTGGGCCTAGCACCACACAGAGCACAAGGTGGGCCGCCCATGCCATAGGCACCGTTGGCATGCGTAATATGAAAGTTGGGTGCTGAGCGCGTTGCACATGCGATTTGCATCGGCTCACAATACCCATACTGCACCCAACATGCTCGACAGCGATTTATCGCCAGATCTGCGATAAGTCGCTATCGCTTAGGCTTACTTAATCGTTGTAATACACCACCATCGTGGCGAGGATGTAACGGGGATATGGACCGAGGCCGGTACCGGTATACCTTACCGTGAACGGCTTATCGGCCGGCCTGCCATTGAACATTTTATAGATTTGCCCATTGTAGGTTATGGGATAGCAATCGATCGGACCGTTATAGCAAACCTCCATTGATACGTTTGCCTGGGAACTATCTTGAAGCTGAACTTGCACACCGGTGACGGTCTTTCCCAGTGGCGAGACAAGAAAATTGCTGGGTTGATACACAACCGTGGCGGTTCCCCCTCTTCTCGACACATAGTCACCACTCTTATAGGTGGACCACACATAATCACCGGCAAACGCGCTGCCGGAGAACAAAAGCGAAGCAACAACCGAAACATGCAACAATCGATTTTTCATAAAATCTCTCCATGGGGTACGTTGACTATGCATCAATCATCGACTGATGCCGAACTCACCTTGGGATGACTTATGCTTCAAAAACTTGGCCAACATGCAGGGTGAAGCAGGTTGACAACCTGCCACCTCAATTTGAACGCGGCCATGAACTCGCACATTGCTATTTTTGGAACACGCGTGACCTTATAAATCAGGCAAAACCGGCCAGATTACGAAATAAAAAATGCCCGATGAAAATCATCGAACGCCACTTCTGCCAGGACTTTTTTCTAAAAAACAACCCGGGCACAGGACTTTTAAATTTACAACCTACACTCGGTGACTGGATGCAGATTTAGACCTGAAACCTGCTTTCCCATGAATCAGGTCCATTAATATTTGCTGCCGCTGCCGCTCTAGATCACTCGCTTTTTGCAATACGGAATTATGCGCAAGGCTAGTCTTCGCTTTCACCAATGCGTCAACCTTTGACTCATTCGTGAGTGGCATACTAGATGGGGAATGATCGCCATGCCTGCCAAACTGGTTATTATGCGCACTGTTATAAGCCGCGGTAAGAGCATCCATTCTTTCGCGATATTTCACACTAATTCCAAATTTATAGGCAAAATCATCCGGCTGCGCCAAAATCAGTTTCCCGATCTTCTTGTAGATATCCATAGCCGAGCTCCCCTTACTCATTTCGGTGACATACAAGGCTTCCTGTTGAGCTGAAAATGTATCGTGCTGCCGCTTTAATGCGGCCTCCCTTTCGGGCGTGACAAGAATTCTCGTGGTCCCATAATATATAGGCCCACCCTCCGACGTGAGTTCGCTGCAATCGTGCCCTGGCGTGTATGCGCTATTGAAAACCATAATCTCGAGCTTCTGATACCGTTCGGCCTCTGTATAGTTATTTGCGAAACGCGCCAGAGCTTCCGGTGTCCAGCACGCCAACAAGCTGAGATCTGCATCCTCATCTTCGGTCTCCTGGCTTGACAGCGCCACCGCCTTATCAGACAGGATCACGGCCTTCGATGCGGGGGGGCTTTCGATATATTTCTGCTTCGCAGACCCCATGACTTCGGTGAAGCGGGCTTCCCCATTCGCGTCCGTAGTGAACCGGGTCGGCGAATAGTTGAATCCGAGCGGGCCGCTCGGACCTGACAGCGTTGAATTGGATACTTGCACAAGCAGCTCCTGATTGATTCCAGCAATTGACACCCCTGACTTCTTTCTCAAAAGCGCTACAAAGGCAGGGAATTGGATCTTTCAATCTAGAACGGCGAAAGGCCTATCACGTTGCCTTATGGGAAACGTGATAGGCCCAAAAGGTAACGTGTGGATGTGATCGAGCCGGGCTCACGCGCCGATAGTGGCCGTTTACCGCGCGCGGGAAGGTGGAGAGGTGTCTTCGCGCATGGCAATCACCCGCTCAACGAAGCGCGTCACGTTCTGGCGCGAGACGCGGGTTGAGCGCAGGAGCCAAGTCGTCAACGCCGCCGGCTCGGCCAGCGGGCGGCTGAGGATGCCGAGTTCCCAGTTTGAAAGGGCCTGGGAAGCACCCACCAGCGCGAGGCCGACGCCAGCGGCCACCATCGAAAGCATGAGATAGGTCGATTGCACCTGCGCCGCCACGAGAGGTTGGACCGAACCCTTACTGATCAAGCGGTCGATTTGCCGGCGGCATCCCTCGCAATACTTGGGATCGCCAAGTACCAGGGGATGCCTGAGAACCTCGCTCAATGGAATCATTTCCATCGCCAGCAGCGGGTGGCCGGTGGGGAGGACCACATGGATCGGGTCTTGCCAGGCTCGTTCAGCCACGATGCCGCGGCCCACGTGGTCGGATGGCGCGAAACCCAGGTCGTAAAGGCCTTGGTCCAGGCCTGCGAGTTGCTGGGCGAATGGCACCTCCGAAAAATGGATGACCACGCGCGGCTCGTCCGCGCGGCAACCGGCCATTAACGCGGTCAATCGCGTCGGGTTCATTCCTTCTGACAGGGCAATATGTAGCGCGCCGTGATTGCCAATGGCCACGCCTAGGACGCTGTCGCGTGCATGGCCGATTGCGCTGAATATGGCCGGAATGTGTTCCCGTAGCGCCTCCCCCTCCGGCGTGAGCAGGGTGCCGCGGTTGGAGCGCACAAAAAGAGACACCCCCAAGGTGGTTTCCAGCGATTGAATCGCGCGAGACAACGGCGAGATTTCGATATTCAGCCGTTCGGCGGCGCGGCGATAGTTCAACTCGTCGGCCAACACAGCGAAGTACTTCAGCAGTCGCAAGTTCATTCTGAGTATTTCGGTGATGGTGATCCACCATTGCAACGAACGGGATCAGCCTGGAGGGTGTCTTGCGCGGTCAATAGATTGTAGCGACGGCCTTCATAATTCAGCGTCAGTTGACGCTGCTTTCCGTCTTCTATTGCATCGGGTGAAACCGTCCGAATCTGACGGCGCAGGCGACGATTCGAGAACGGGCCGAAGTGCCGCGGGTCAGCTTGCACACTGCCCGTGCCAATATCGAAGTGGATGCTGCCGGGAGGATCGAAGGCGACCCGGTTTCAATGCTGGCGCCGGCAATATCGCGCGCCGACGCCAGGGCATTTTTTCAGGGTGCTATCGGCGCGATCCGCTCATCGACCGCCCACCGCACCAGAACCGGCCACGACGGCAACATCGTCGCCTCCCAGCGCCTGGTAGACCTTCACCTGGTTAATGAGGCGATTCAGGGCATTCTCATCCCGCGCGATCTCGGCCGCGCGCCGCTTTTCCTGCGCATCCAGCCAGAACCGCAATGACACCGAACCGGCGCGGTAGCGCACTTCGTACAGGCGCTCGGCCTCGCGCGCCGCCTTCAGCGACGCTTCCAGTTGTTCAGCCTGCAAGCGCAACTGGGTGCGGTTCGAAAGCGCGTTCTCCACGTCCGCCATCGCCTGGTACAAAGCCTGGCGGAAACTTACGACCCGCTCGTCGAAATCGGCCTGTGACACCCGCAGGTTCAGGCTAAGACGGTTCCATTGCAGGAACGGCAGCGTCAGCGCCCCCGCCAGCGTGCCCACCGGGTTCTGCAGCACATTCGACAGCGTCGGGCTGGTGCTGCCCAGCGCGCCGGTCAGGTTCAGCGTCGGATAGAAACTGGCGCGGGCCGCGTCGATGTTCGACAGCGACTCCCGCAGGCGCAGTTCGGCGGCGCGCAGGTCGGGACGGCGGCCCAGCAGTTCGGCCGGCACGCCTTCGCGCGCCTGCGGCAGCGGGTATTGCGGCAGACGTTGCGGGTCGGCCATGGCGCGGTCGGGCGGGCCGTCGAACAGGATCGCCAGCGCGTTCACGTATTCCACCCGTTGCTGCACCAGCAGCGCGTGCGCCGCCTGCTGGCTGGCCACGGTCTGCTCGGCCTCGGCCACTTCCAGCGCCGAGGCGCCGCCGGCGGCGTACTGCGCGCGCACCAGGTCCTGCGTCCTGCGGGCGTAGGCGATGCTCTCCAGGCTGCTGGCGATACGCTGGTTGATGAAGGCGGTCTGCCAGTACAGCGTGGCCGTGGTGCCCACCAGCGACAGCGCCGAACTCTGGCGGTCCTGCTCGCTGGCCAGCGCCTCCCATTCGGCGGCGTCGAGCTGGCGCGAGAGCTTGCCCCACAGATCCACCTCGTAGCCGATCGACAGTTCGGCGCTGTTGGTGCGGGTGATCTCGCGTTCGCCGCGCAGGTTGCGGGCGCGCGTCACGTTGCCGGTGCCGGACAGTTGCGGGATCAGTGAGTCCCGCGCCAGGCCGGCCTGCAATTGCGCGCGGCGCACGCGGATGGCGGCGGCGGCCAGGTCGTTGTTGCGCGCCAGCGCGCCATCGACCAGGCCGTCCAGCACCGGGTCGTTGAAATTGCGCCACCAGGCGCCGCCGGCGGCCAGCGCGTTGGCCGGCGCATCGGCGCCCGCGCCGTGGCGCCAGGCGGCCGGGGCCTGCGTCGCGGGCGCTTGGTAAGCGCTCTTGAGCAGGCCGCCGCAGCCGGCCAGGATCAGCACCAAGGCCAAGGCGGCGGGCTTGCGGATCAGGGAAACCACTTTCATCGTTCTCATTCCCGGGCCAGCGCCTCGACGGGGTCCAGGCGCGCCGCGTTGCGCGCCGGTAAATAGCCGAACAGCACGCCGATCAGCGTCGAGCAGGTGAACGCCGCCACCATCGACGCGGTCGAATAGATCATGCGGAACGAACCGCCGGTGGCCTTGGACACCAGCACGCCCAGGCCCAGCGACAGGGCGATGCCCACGGCGCCGCCGATCAGGCAGACCAGCACGGCTTCGATCAGGAACTGCTGCATGATGTCGCTGCGCCGCGCGCCCACCGCCATGCGCACGCCGATTTCGCGGGTGCGCTCGGTGACCGACACCAGCATGATGTTCATGACGCCGATGCCGCCGACCATCAGCGAGATCAGCGCGATCAGCGACACCAGCAGCGTCATGGTGGCTGTGGTGCGCTCGATGGTCTTGCGGATGGCGTCGGTGTTGAACACGAAGAAGTCCTTCACCACGTGGCGCCGCAGCAGCGCCTTGGTGATGGCCTGTTCGGCCGCCGCCGGCGGCGCGGCGTCGTTGACGCGCACCGTGATGCTCTTGAGATGCTGCTGCCCGAGCACGCGCGACAGCGCCGTGGTGTAGGGAATCCACACGTTCAGGGTTTCGTTGTTGCCGAACACGGTGTCGTTCTTCTTGGTGACGCCGATCACCCGCGCCGGCATCGTCCCCAGGAACACGACCTGCCCGATCGGGTCGGTGTGCGAACCGAACAGGGTCTTGCGGGTGCTCTCGTCGATCACCACTTCCTGGGCGCGCCGCGCCACGCTGGTGGCATCGAAGAACTTGCCCTGCGCCAGCTTGACCGCGCGCACGCGGAAATACTGCTCGCCCACGCCCTGGATCGAGCCATTCACCGCCACATTGCGATAGCGCAGCGTGCTGCTGGTGGAGACCTCGGGCGTGACGCTGTCCACATACGATTCGCGCGACAGCGCCTCGGCGTCGGCCGGCACCAGGGTGCGGATGGTCAGGGCCTTTTCGTCGCCGAAGTCCTTGCCCGGGAATACCTCGACGGTGTTGGTGCCGATCTCGCTGATGTCTTCCAGGATCTTCTGGCGCGAGCCCTCGCCCAGCGCCACCACTGACACCACCGCGGCAATGCCGATGATGATGCCCAGCATGGTCAGCGAAGTGCGCAGCCGGTGCGCGTTCATGGCCAGCAGCGCCATGCGCAGCGCTTCGCCGCAACGGTCGAGGTAGGCCTGCCAGGCCGGCCGCGGCGGCAGCGGCGCGGCTTCTTCGCGTACCGCCTGGATGCGCGGCGCGTCGGGATTGCGCTGGTCGGAGACGATCTCGCCGTCGCGGATCTCGATGATGCGCCGCGCGTGGCGCGCCACGTTCATGTCGTGGGTGACCAGGATGATGGTGTGGCCGGCGGCATTCAATTCCTCCAGGATGCGCAGCACCTCCTGGCCGGTGTGCGTGTCCAGCGCGCCGGTGGGTTCGTCGGCCAGGATGATGTCGCCGCCGTTCATCAGCGCGCGGGCGATGCTCACGCGCTGCTGCTGGCCGCCGGACAACTGGCCGGGACGATGGCCGGTGCGCTCGCCCAGTCCCAGGCGTTCGAGCAGTTCGGCGGCGCGCGCCAGCCGCGCCTCGCGGCGCTTGCCGGCGTAGACGGCCGGCACTTCGACGTTGCCCTGCGCCGTCAGGTCGGACAGCAGGTGGTAGCGCTGGAAGATGAAGCCGAAATGCTCGCGCCGCAGTTGCGCCAGCTCGTCCGGATCCAGTTCGCCGGTGCTGCGGCCGCTGACGCGGTAGTCGCCGCGGGTGGCGCGGTCCAGGCAGCCCAGGATGTTCATCAGGGTCGACTTGCCCGACCCGGACGCGCCGACGATGGCCACCATTTCGCCGGCCTCGATGGTCAGGTTGATGTCCTTGAGGACGGCGATGGTCTGCTCGCCCGCGGGAAATTCGCGCCGCACCCCGGACAGCGAAATCAACGGTTCGGCCATGTCAGCGTCCCGCCGCGGCGGCCACCGGCGCGGCATCGGCCGACACCACGCGCTCGCCCACCTCCAGGCCGTCCAGCACCTGCGCCTGCACGTTGTTGTTCATGCCGATCCTGACCTGGCGGGTCTCGGTCTGGTTGTCCTTGCCCACCACCCGTACTTCGTAGCGACCGTCCGCGCCGCGCTTGCCCAGGGCCGAGGCCGGCACCACCACGGCGTCGCGCGCCTCGCCCAGCACGATGGAGACCTGCGCGGTCATGGAGATGCGCAGCTTTTCGTCGGGGTTGGGCACGTCGAACAGGCCGTTGTAGTACACCGCCGCGCTGGTGGAGCTGGAGCTGGACGAGGTCAGCGACGCGGTGGCGTCGTCCTTCTGGATCGAGTCCGGCGCCGGCTCCACCGCGCGCAGCGTGGCGTGGTAGCGGTGGTCCGGTTCGCCCAGGATGGTGAAGTACACCGGCAGGCCCGGCTTGACGCGGGTCACGTCGGCCTCGGAAATCTGCGCCTTGATCGTCATGGTGGCCACCTGGGCCACTTTGATGATGGTGGGCGCGCTCTGGAACGCATTGACGGTCTGGCCTTCCTTGGTCACCACCGCTACCACCACGCCGTCGATCGGCGAGACGATGCGGGTGTAGCCCAGGTTGACCTTGGCCTTGTCGACCTCGATCTCGGCCTGGGCGATCTGCGCGTCCAGCGCGGCGATGTCGGCGCGCGTCACGCCCAACGTGGCCTCGGCCGCTTCGTAGTTCTCGCGCGAGCTGGCGTCGGCCGCCAGCATCTGGCGCTGGCGGCGGAAGGCCAGTTCGGCCTGCTTCAGGGTGGCGACCTTGGCGGCGCGCTCGGCGCGCCGGGTTTGCAGAGCGGCCTGAGCGTTGCGCAGGTCGTTCTGCTGGGTCATGTCGTCGATTTCGGCGACCAGTTGTCCTTTTTTCACGCGGTCGCCCAGCGCCACTTTCAGCGACTTCAACTGGCCGGTGGCCTGCGCGCCGACGCTGACGCGCTCGATGGCGTCCATCGTGCCGCTGGCCAGCACGCTGTCTTCGAGATTGCCGCGGACGACCTCGGCCACGGCGAAAGTGGGGGGTGGCGGCGACGAGAAAAACGCGGCCCGGACGCCAAAGACGATGATCAGGAGAACGACGGCGATCAAGGCGTAACGCCGGACTTTGCTACGAGGTTTTTTCATTGAACCAGTCAGGAGGAGGGGGCGGAGGCATCGTCCGCCACTCGAATAAGTCGATACGGATGGGGAAGCATGCGTACCCATACTGACCGCTCATGCTAAACGGCGGGTACGGTCAAAGCATGGCCAATCTGTGGCGAAAGGGTGAAAAACGGTAAAGCGGCCTCCATTGGGGCATCCGGCGCGGAAATTGTTCCGTTGCACGAACGACACATCTGTTGCGGCGCATTAGCGTTTCCATTCTGCGGAACCATCGGGCAACGTGACGCCATCTTGCCGCATCCTTGTCGCAGATGGGCCATAGATGGCGCCTATCCCCTTGCCGCCTCCCATCATGGATTGCGGCGGCGCAAAAAAACCGCGCCTCGACATAGGCCGACGATCGGCACAGAATGAACGCAGTTAAGCCGTATCCGTGTCCAATCCGCCCCCCTCCCCCTCTTCAAACAGCGCCGCCCCGGAGTTTTCCGGGGCGGCGCTGTTGTGCGTGCTGGCCATGTTGAACCATGTGGCGCTGACAGGGGGACGGATTACCGTGTCGCTGACGGCCTTGCAGATGGGGCTGTCGACGTTCAAGGTCGGCACCCTGGTGGCCGTGTTCGCGGTGTTGCCGATGCTGTTCTCGGTGCGCGCCGGCCGCTGGGTCGACCGGGTCGGCATTGTCCGGCCGCTGGTCACCGGCACCGCGCTGGTGGCGCTCGGCACGGCACTGCCATTCCTGTCGCAGACCCAGTTCGCACTGCTGGTGGCGTCCTGTTGCATCGGCATCGGCTTCATGTTGCACCAGGTGGCCACGCAGGACCTGCTGGGCCATGCCGAACCGGCCCAGCGCCTGCGCAATTTTTCGCTGATGTCGCTGGCCCTGGCCGGCTCGGGCTTCTCGGGGCCGCTGATCGCCGGTCTGGCGATCGACAATCTGGGCACCCGGCTGGCCTTCGGCCTGCTGACGCTGGGCCCGCTACTATCGGCCGGCGGTCTGTATTTGCTACGTCACCAATTGAAGGCGGTGGATTCGCAGCTGTCCGGCGCCAAGGAGGCGCAGCGCCGCAGGGTGACCGAGCTGCTGGCGGTGCCAGCGTTGCGCCGCATCCTGATGGTCAACACCATCCTCTCGGGCGCCTGGGATACGCACCTGTTCGTGGTACCCATCTTCGGCGTCGCCATCGGCCTGTCGGCCACCACCATCGGTGTCATTCTGGCGTCCTTCGCGGCGGCAACATTCATCATCCGCCTCGTATTGCCACTGATCCAGCGCCGGGTGCGCTCCTGGACGCTGGTGCGGGCGGCGATGGCCACGGCCGCCATCGACTTCATGCTTTATCCGCTGTTCACCGACGTTGGCGTCCTGATCGGGCTGTCCTTCATTCTTGGGCTTGCGCTGGGATGCTGCCAACCGAGTATGCTCTCACTGCTGCACCAGCATTCGCCGCCGGGCCGCGCCGCCGAAGCCGTGGGGCTGCGGATGGCGCTGATCAACGGTTCCCAGGTGTCCCTGCCGCTGACCTTCGGCGCGCTGGGTGCGGTCATCGGCGTCGCCCCGCTGTTCTGGGCCTATTCCGTGGCCCTGATGGCCGGTGGCTGGGCCAATCGCAACCCCCCGATCGAGCCTGACCGGAAACCGTAGTCGTGAACATGCAGTCTTCTCCCTCCGTGGCCGGCGCCAGCCTGCCTTTCCGTCTGTGGACTCCCGAAGAGCGACACGCCTCGCTGCAGGCCGCCCTGCAACACTGGCGCGACGGCGAGGACGTGTGGGTATATGGGTACGGATCGCTGATCTGGCGCCCCGATTTCGATTTCGAAGAGCGCCGCCTTGCCACCCTGCGCGGCCATCACCGCGCCCTGTGCCTGTGGTCGCGGGTCAACCGCGGCACCCCCGAATGCCCAGGCCTGGTGTTCGGCCTGGATCGCGGCGGCTCCTGCCGGGGGGTGGTCTACCGTCTGGCGGGCAGCCAGGTGCCGACCTATTTCCCCGCCCTGTGGGACCGCGAGATGTCCACCGGCGCTTATCTGCCGCGCTGGCTCAACTGCAGCACCGAGGCCGGCCCGGTGCGCGCCCTGGTATTCATCATGAACCGCGACAACCCGGCCTACATCCGCGCCCTGCCCGAGGCCGAGCTGCTTGCCATCGTGCGCCGGGCCGCCGGCCGCTACGGCCCCTGCACCGACTACGTGGTGCAGACGGCCCAGGCGCTGCGCGCCGCCGGCATCCACGACGCCCGCCTGGACGCCATCGCCCGGCGCCTGGAACAGGACAGCCATACGCTGCCCGAAGGCCCTTGAAGCCCCCGGACGCGAAAACTTGCCCGGGCCCTGCGCGGGGTCAATGAGGGAAGGGGTTCTCCGGCGGTATAAACTGCTTGTTATCAACGCTGAATCCAACCTCCCATGTCTGTCTCCGATCTGCGTCAAAGCTACGAAAAGAACGTGCTGCTGGAAAGCGAGGCCGCCGCGTCTCCGTTCGAGCAGTTCACCCGCTGGTTCGACGAGGCCCTGGCCGCCAAGGTGCCCGAGCCCAACGCCATGACCCTGGCCACCGTCGACGCCAGCGGCCAGCCCAGCGCCCGCATCGTGCTCATCAAGGGGTTCGACGAGCACGGCTTCACGTTCTTCACCAATTACGAGTCGCGCAAGGGCACCGACCTGCTGGCCGAGCCGCGCGCCTGCCTGTTGTTCTTCTGGCAGCCGCTCGAGCGCCAGGTGCGCATCGAGGGCGTGGTGGAAAAAGTGCCGGCCGAGGAATCGGACGCCTACTACCATAGCCGTCCGGCCGGTTCGCGCATCGGCGCGTGGGCCTCGCGCCAGAGCCAGCCCATCACCCGCGCCGAGCTCGAAGCCCGCGAGCAGGAATTCCGCGCCCGCTACGGCGACCAGCCGCCGCGCCCGCCGCACTGGGGCGGCTACCGCCTCAAGCCCACCTCGCTGGAATTCTGGCAAGGCCGGCCCTCGCGCCTGCACGACCGCCTGCGCTACGTCGCCGACGGCCAGGGCTGGAAGATCGAACGCCTGTCGCCTTGACGCCGCCGGGCGCCGCATGAGCCCGCGGCGCCCGCCCCATCTCTCAATTGCATGCCCGCCTCCTCCCCTGATTTCGACGCCGCCTTCTTCCGCACCGCACTCGGCCGCTACGCCACCGGCGTCACGGTCGTGACCACCGCCGACCTCGATGGCGCGCCCATCGGCCTGACGGTCAGCTCGTTCAACTCGGTGTCCCTGAACCCGCCGCTGGTGCTGTGGAGCCTGTCGCGCAGTTCCTCGTCGCTGGCCGCTTTCGAGCAGTGCCAGCGTTACGTGGTCAACGTGCTGAGCGCCCACCAGATCGCGCTGGCGCGGCGCTTCGCCACCGGCAAGACGCCGGACCGCTACGCCGGCCTGACCGTGCATCACGCGCCAGGCGGCACGCCGATGCTGGATGGCCATTGCGCCGCCTGGTTCGACTGCCACAACCGCAGCCGCTATGTCGAGGGAGATCACGTCATCATGGTCGGAGAAGTCGAACGTTGCGGACATAGCGCCGAGCCGCCGCTGGTGTTCCACGCGGGCGGATTCGACCTGACGCCCGCGGGTGGGCGCGCCGGGGACAAGGCATCATGAGCGCCGACATCGATTGCGTCGTCATCGGCGCCGGGGTGGTCGGCCTGGCCGTGGCGCGCGCCCTGGCCCAGGCCGGCCGCGAAGTGCTGGTGGCCGAGGCCACCGAGGCCATCGGCACCGGCACCAGTTCACGCAACTCCGAAGTCATCCACGCCGGCATCTATTACCCGGCGGGCAGTCTCAAGGCGCGCCTGTGCGTGCGCGGCAAGCACCTGCTCTACGCCTATTGCGCCGAACGTGGCATTCCCCACCGGCGGCTGGGCAAGCTGATCGTGGCCACCAGCGCCGACCAGGCCGCCCAGCTCGAAGGCATCGCGCAGCGCGCCCGCGCCAACGGCGTGGACGACCTGCAGTTCATTTCCGGCGAAGACGCCATGCGCCTGGAACCCGCGCTGCGCTGCACGGCCGCGCTGGTGTCGCCGTCCACCGGCATCGTCGACAGCCACGCATTGATGCTGGCCTACCAGGGCGACGCCGAGAACGCCGGCGCCCAGTGCGTGTTCCACACGCCGCTGGTGTCTGGCCGGGTGCGCCCCGAAGGCGGCTTCGCGCTGCAATTCGGCGGCGACGAAGCCATGACCCTGAGCTGCAACGT
The DNA here is from genome assembly GCF_050285565.1 of Achromobacter sp. Lineage (GTDB taxonomy): Bacteria > Pseudomonadota > Gammaproteobacteria > Burkholderiales > Burkholderiaceae_B > Achromobacter. Next base: position 150,485 of record NZ_JBLZXG010000011.1, on the reverse strand, counting down.
GCTGATCAATTCCGCCGGCCTGCAGGCCCCGGCGCTGGCGCGCCGCATCGAGGGCGTGCCGGCCGCCAGCATCCCCGCCGACTACCTGTGCAAAGGCAGCTACTTCACGCTGTCCGGCCGCGCGCCGTTCTCGCGCCTGATCTACCCGGTGCCGCAGCATGCCGGCCTGGGCGTGCACCTGACGCTCGACATGGGCGGCCAGGCCAAGTTCGGCCCCGACACCGAATGGGTCGGCACCGAGGACTACACCATCGACCCGGCCCGCGCCGAGGTTTTCTACGCCGCCGTGCGCAGCTATTGGCCGGCCCTGCCGGACAATGCCCTGGCGCCCGGCTACACCGGCATCCGCCCCAAGATCTCCGGGCCGCACGAGCCGGCCGCCGATTTCGTCATCGCCGGCCCGGCCGCGCACGGCGTGCCCGGCCTGGTGAACCTGTTTGGCATAGAATCGCCCGGACTGACGTCCAGCCTGGCGCTGGCCGAAGAAACCCTGGCGCGCCTGGCGGATGACGCCTCTTCCCCTTCATTTCCCTGAACCATGCAGCACAACGACTACATCCTGACCCTGTCCTGCCCCGACCGCACCGGCATCGTCTTCCGCGTCAGCGGCCTGCTGTTCGAATCGGGTTGCAACATCCTCGATTCGCAGCAATTCGGCGACGAGGAAACCGGCCGCTTCTTCCTGCGGGTGCACTTCGACCTGCCGGCCGGCGCGGCCCCGGACGCGCTGCGCACGCGCCTGGACGAGATGGCGGCCGAATACGACATGGAATTGCAGCTGCATGACGCGCGCCGCAAGGAACGCCTGCTGATCATGGTCAGCAAGCAGGGCCACTGCCTGAACGACCTGCTGTTCCGCGTGCACAGCGGCCAGCTGCATGCCGAAGTGGCCGCCATCGTCTCGAATCACAACGACTACGCCAGCCTGGCCGCGTCCTATGGCATCCCGTTCCACCACCTGCCGGTCACGCCCGACACCAAGGCCGATCAGGAGCGGCAGGTGCTGGCGCTGGTGGACCGCTACGAGATCGACCTGGTGGTGCTGGCGCGCTACATGCAGATCCTGTCGGCCGAGATGTGCCAGGCGCTCAATGGCCGCGCCATCAACATCCACCACAGCTTCCTGCCCAGCTTCAAGGGCGCCCGTCCTTACCACCAGGCGCACGCGCGCGGCGTCAAGATCATCGGCGCCACGGCGCACTTTGTCACCTCCGACCTGGACGAAGGCCCGATCATCGACCAGGACATCGAGCGCGTCGACCACACCATGACGGCGCAGGATCTGACCCAGGTTGGCAGCGACATCGAATCGCTGGTGCTGTCGCGCGCCGTGCGCAGCCACGTCGAGCACCGCATCCTGCTGAACCGCAACAAGACCGTGGTGTTCCGCTAGGCCGGAAACTGGCGCGCCACCAGCGCCAGGGCCTTTTCCTGCAACGGCGAACGGCCCGCGTCCGGCCAGATGACCTGGCTGACCGAGCGCGCCTGGTGTTCGAACGCGATGAAGCGCGTGCCCGCCAGGCCGCTGCGCGACAGGCACAACGGCACGATCGACACCCCCAACCCCTGCGACACCAGCGAGGCCACGCTCAACCAGTGGCGCACCTCGTGGCGGATCACCGGCATGAAGCCCGCGCTCACGCAAAGTGACAGCACGGTCTCGTAGTAGCTGGGCGAGGCGGCGCGGGCGAAAAACACGAAGTCGTCGGCGGCCAGCTCCCGCAGGGCCAGCGACGGCCGCCCGGCTAGCGGATGGCTTTGCGACAGGCACACCACGAACGGTTCGGCCATCAGGTCACGCGCGGCCACGCCGGCAGGCACCGGGTTGGCGTGGATGAACCCCAGGTCCTGCTCGCCGCGCCGCACCGCCTCGATCTGTTCGTGCGAATTCAGCTCGGTCAGCACGTGTTCCACGTCCGGCAGTTCCGCCCGCATCGACGCCAGCAGCGCCGGCAGGCCGCGATACAGCATCGAGCCGACGAAGCCGATGCGCAAGCGCCCGCGCAGGCCGGCGTCGACCCGCTGCACCAGCATGCGCACGTCCTCGGCCTGGCGCAGCAGCGTCAGGGCCTCGCGGTACAGCACCTGGCCGGCGGCGGTCAGTGCGACCTGCCGGCTGGTGCGCGCCAGCAGGCGCGCGCCGACGTTGTCCTCGAGCTGGCGGATGGCGTAGCTCAGCGGCGGCTGGGAGATGTGCAGCCGGGCGGCCGCGCGGCTGAAATGGCGCTCTTCGGCCACGGCGATGAAATAGCGCAGCAGGCGCGGATCCAGGTCCATCGGTCTCCTCCCGGGCGGCCACGCGCCGAGATCCATATTTTTATTGGATAGGTCTACACAAAAACGGTATTTGTATAGATTAATCCATCGTCGCACCATGCGGGCAATCCCCCTTTTTGCGCAGGAAGCCGCCATGGATACCCCCGCCCAGCCCGCCGCCGCCACCACGCCCGTCCCGGACGCGCGCGGCCTGAACCTGTTCCGCGCCGATCCGTATGCCGCGCCGCTGGCCCGGCGCTACCTGCCCGCGGCGCTGCATGCGCACCTGCTGCCACACCTGGACCGCCTGGGCGCACTGGCCGGCGGCCTGATGGACGAGCTGGCGGCCACCGCCGACAAGCACCCCCCCACCCTGTCGGTGCGCAGCCGCGCCGGCGCCGACGAGTCGCGCATCGACAAGCATCCGGCCTATGTCGAACTCGAACGCCTGGCCTACTGCGAATTCGGCCTGGCGGCGCTGTCGCATCGCGGCGGCGTGCTGGGCTGGCCCGAGCCGATGCCAGCCGCCGCCAAGTACGCGCTCAGCCACCTGTTCGTGCAGGCCGAGTTCGGCCTGTGCTGCCCGGTCAGCATGACCGATTCGCTGGCGCGCACGCTGCGCAAGTTCGGCGATCCGGCGCTGGTCGAACGGGTGCTGCCGCAGGTCACCAGCCAGGATTTCGACACGCTGCGCCAGGGCGCCATGTTCATGACCGAACAGGGCGCCGGGTCGGACGTCAGCGCCACCGAGGTCACGGCCCTGCGCCAGGACGACGGCAGCTGGCGCATCCACGGCGACAAATGGTTCTGCTCCAACCCCGACGCCGGTTTCGCCATGGTGCTGGCGCGCAGCGAAAGCGAGCCGGGCCTGAAGGGTGTATCGCTGTTCCTGTTGCCGCGCGACCTGGCCGACGGTTCGCACAACCACTACCGCATCCTGCGGCTCAAGGACAAGCTCGGCACCCGCTCCATGGCCAGCGGCGAGATCCGCCTGGAAGGCGCGGTGGCCTGGCTGGTGGGCGAGCGCGGCAAGGGCTTCAAGCACATGGCCGACATGATCAACAACTCGCGCCTGTCCAACGGCATGCGCGCCGCCGGCCTGATGCGCCGTGCCGTCACCGAGGCCGTCTATGTGTCGCAGCACCGCCGCGCGTTCGGCAAGCGCCTGATCGACATGCCGTTGATGCAACGCCAACTGGTGAAGATGACGGTGTGGGCCGAGCAGGCCCGCGGCGTCATGTTCCAGACCGCCCGCGCGCTGGCCGACGCCGATCAGGGCCGGGGCGATCCGGCGCTGGCGCGCATCCTGACGCCGCTGATCAAGTTCCGCGCCTGCCGCGATGCGCGCAAGGTCACCGGCGACGCCATGGAAGTGCGCGGCGGCTGCGGCTACATCGAGGAATGGAGCGAGCCGCGCCTGGTGCGCGACGCGCACCTGGGCTCGATCTGGGAAGGCACCAGCAACATCGTGGCGCTGGACGTGCTGCGCGCCATCAAGAAGGAAAGCGCGCTGCCGGCGCTGCAACGCCATATCGACCAATTGCTTGCGAAAGGCGCGCCCTGCCCGCCCGCGCTGGCCGCGATCCAGGCCAACGCGTTGCGACAGACCTACGCGCTGGCCGAACACGCCGCGCAGGGCGACCATGCCGAACTGGCGCGCCAGGCCGCCTCGCTGCTGTATCACGCGGTGTCAATGGCGGCGCTGCGCTGGGAAGCCGCCGGCGACGGCCTGGCCAGCCGCGCCCTGCTGGCCGACCAGGTGCTGCAGCATCGCCTCGCCCCGCGCGACCCCTACGCCATTGCCGCCGACGAAAGCGCCGCCAACCGCGACATCCTGCAATACGCGCTGTAGCCTGGCGCGCCACGACGCCGGCGGCACAGCCGGCGCGCCCCAACCACTGGAGACAACCATGAAACGCCCGTTCACCCCCTTGCTGCTGGCGGCCGCCACCATCGCCGCCGCGCCGCCGGCGCTGGCCGCCGACGCCTATCCGTCGCGCCCGGTCACGCTGGTGGTGCCGTTCCCGCCCGGCGGGCCCACCGACGCGCTGGCGCGCCGCCTGGCCGAAAAGCTCAAGCAGCCGCTGGGCCAGACCGTCATCGTCGAAAACCGCGCCGGCGCCGGCGGCAACATCGGCTCCGAATACGTGGCCGCCGCCAAGCCGGACGGCTACACCCTCCTGTTCGGCACCTCCGGGCCGCTGGCCATCAACATCAGCCTGTACAAGAACCAGGGCTACAACCCCGAGACCAGCTTCGCACCCATCATCCGCATCGGCCACCTGCCCAACATCCTGGTGGTGAACCCGTCGGTGCCGGCCAACAACGCGCGGGAACTGATCGCGTACGCCAAAAAGAATCCGGACAAGCTCAGCTATGCCTCGTCCGGCAACGGCGCGTCGTCGCACCTGGCCGGCATCCTGTTCAACCAGATGGCCGGCACCCGCATCATGCACATTCCCTACAAAGGCACGGGCCCCGCGCTCAACGACCTGCTGGGTGGACAAGTGTCGATGTCATTCACCGACATCCTGACCGCGCTGCCGTACATCAAGGCCGGCAAGCTGCGCGCCATCGGCCTGGCCAGCGCGCAGCGCTCGGACGCGCTGCCCGACCTGCCGACGCTGTCCGAGCAGGGGCTGTCCGGCTATGACGTCAGCGTGTTCTTCGGCATCGTCGCGCCCAAGGACACGCCGGCGCAGACCGTCGCCATGCTGAACCAGGCGTTCCGCACGGCGCTGTCCGACCCCGCGATCGAACAGACCCTGCACAACCAGGGCATCGTGCGCGCCCAGGACCAGACGCCGCAAGGCTTGTCGTCCTTCATCACGACCGAAGTGCCCAAGTGGCGCGCGCTCATCCAGAGCGCCCACGTTTCCATCGACTGACCGCAGAGGCCCCATGGCTCCCAAGCTTCCCGACGCCGGCGCCCTGGCCGGCTGCAGAGTGATCGACCTGTCGCGCGTGCTGGGAGGCCCGTACTGCACCCAGATCCTGGCCGACCACGGCGCCGACGTCCTCAAGATCGAGCCGCCCGGCGGCGACGAGACGCGGGGCTGGGGGCCGCCGTTCCTGGGCGATACCGCGTCGTACTTCGTTGGCGTCAACCGCAACAAGCGCGGCATGACGCTGGACCTGTCGCAACCGGCGGGCCAGGATCTGCTGCGCCACCTGCTGGCCGACGCCGATGTGCTGGTCGAGAATTTCAAGCCCGGCACGCTGGAGAAGTGGGGCCTGGGCTACGACACGCTGAGCCAGCGCTTCCCGGCGCTGATCCATTGCCGCGTCAGCGGCTTCGGCGCCGACGGCCCGCTGGGCGGCCTGCCGGGCTACGACGCCTGCGCCCAGGCCATGTGCGGCCTGATGAGCGTGAACGGCGAGGCCGATGGCGACGCCACCCGCGTGGGCCTGCCGGTGGTGGACATGGTGACGGGCCTGAACGCGGCGGTGGCGATTCTGCTGGCGTTGAACGAACGCGCGCGCAGCGGCCTGGGCCAATTCCTCGACATCACGCTGTACGACTGCGCGCTGTCGCTGCTGCATCCGCACGCGCCCAACTATTTCTACAGCGGCAAGACACCGGGCCGCAGCGGCAACGCGCATCCGAACATCGCGCCCTACGAGACGCTGCCGACCGCCAGCGGGCCGATCTTCCTGGCGGTCGGCAATAACCGTCAGTTCGCGCAACTGGCGCAGGTGCTGGAGGCGCCGGCCTTGGCCACGGACGCACGCTACGCCAGTAACGCCGACCGCCTGGCGCATCGCCAGGCGCTGCGCGACGATCTCGCCGCGCTGCTGGCCCGCCATGACGCGGCGGCGCTGGCGGACCGCCTGCTGCGCGCCGGCGTGCCGGCCGCGGCGGTGCAGACGGTGGACCAGGCGCTGGCGCATCCGCACACCCGGCATCGCGGCATGGTGCTGGAACAGGGCGACTACCGCGGCGTCGGCTCGCCGATAAAACTGTCGCGCACGCCCGCCACGCTGCGCACCTTGCCGCCGGAACTGGCGCCGCGCGAGCCATAGCGTCGCAGGCATTCGCGCCCGCCTCCGGCCACCGGTCTTTGGCGCCCCCCGGCCCGCCTCGCGCGGGCATTTCCCTTTTCGTCCCCGCCCGGCCGGGCCTGGCACCGATGGCCGCCACCCTTGGCTACACGCGCTTGCATGTCTTGCATGCACAGACAATTCGTTGCAGGACTGTTGCATTGCCCGGCGCGCGGCCGATTTAGACTTTTCGCCATCACTCCGGCCCGCCCTGCCCGGCGGGCCCCGGGGAAGCGACGCGCAGCGCCACTGGCCTTGCCCGCCCGCGCCCCCCACGTTGCCCTGGCGCGACTCCCCCATCTAACGAGAACAAGGAGAAAGACTATGGCCACGAACGCCCCCAGCGGCGATCCGCAGCAGAACGCCCCGCTCAAGCGGGTCATGGGCCCCAAGCTGCTGCTGCTTTTCATCGTCGGCGACATCCTCGGAACCGGCGTTTATGCCTTGACCGGACAGGTCGCCAAGGAAGTCGGCGGCGCGGCGTGGCTGCCGTTCCTGGTGGCCTTCGGCGTGGCGCTGCTGACCGCGCTGTCGTATCTGGAGCTGGTGACCAAGTATCCCAAGGCCGCGGGCGCGGCGCTCTATGTGCACAAGGCGTTCGGCCTGCACTTCCTGACCTTCATTGTCTGCTTCACCGTGATGTGCTCGGGCCTGACCTCGGCCGCCACCGCGTCGCAGGCATTCGCGGCCAACCTGTTCGCGGCGTTCGGCATCGAGGCCGACAAAGCCTGGATCACACTGGGCGCGCTGGGCTTCATGGCGCTGGTGATGCTGGTCAACCTGCGCGGCGCCTCCGAGAGCGTGCGCGCCAACGTGGTGCTGACCTTGATCGAGCTGGCCGGCCTGCTGATGGTGATCCTGCTGGGCTTCTACGCCATGTCGGAAGGCCAGGCCGACTTCTCGCGCGTCATCGCCTTCGACACGCCGGAAGACAAAAGCGTGTTCCTGGCCGTCACCTCGGCCACGGCGCTGGCGTTCTTCGCCATGGTCGGCTTCGAGGATTCGGTCAACATGGCCGAGGAAACCCATAACCCCAGCCGCATCTTCCCCAAGGTAATGCTGACCGGCCTGGGGCTGACCGCGGTGATCTACGTGCTGGTGTCGATCTGCGCCGTGGCGCTGGTGCCGGTGGGTGAACTGGCCAGCAGCAGCACGCCGCTGGTGCTGGTGGTCAAGCGCGCCGCGCCCGGACTGCCGGTGGAATACATCATGCCGGTGATTTCGATGTTCGCGGTGGCCAACTCGGCGCTGATCAACATGATGATGGCCAGCCGCCTGTTGTACGGCATGTCGCGCCAAGGCGTGCTGCCGGCCTTCCTGTCGCACGTGCATCGCCGCAACCAGACGCCGTGGACGGCCATTCTGTTCACCACCGCGCTAGCCTTCGGCCTGATCATCCTGGTGGCGCTGGCCGATTCCGAGGCCATCCGCGCCCTGGGCGGCACCACCGCGCTGTTGCTGCTGGGCGTGTTCGCCTTCGTCAACGTGGCGGTGCTGGTGCTGCGCCGCGACCGGGTCGAGCACGACCATTTCCGCATCAACCGCATCGTGCCCTGGCTGGGCGCGGCCGCCTGTCTGTTCCTGGTGACGCCGCTGACCGGGCGCGACGTGATCCAGTACCAGGTCGCCGGCTGGCTGCTGCTGCTTGGCGTGGCGATGTGGGGCGTGACCTATCTGGCGCGCAGCCGCGAGGAAAAGATGCGGCTGGATCCGGCGGCGCTGGAATGAACCGTAACGGCAGGCCCCGCCTGTCGCCGGGCCTGCCCTGCCCGCGTCCTGACACGCCCGGAATGCCGCCCCTTCAACCGCCCTGCGCCAACCCTTCGCGGCGCGGGTCGACCCCGCCCTGCAGGCCGTCGGCGTCGATCACGATGCCATGGATGCCGCTGGGAAAATCGGTGATCTTCACCGGATGTCCCATGCGTTCCAGGGCCGGCGCCAGCGCCTCCAGCGCGGTGCCCTTCTCCAGCTCGGTGTCCTTGTTGCGGCTGCCCAGGTTCGGCAAGGCCGCCGCCGCCTGGATGTCGAGCTTCCAGTCCAGCACCGCCACGATGGTCTTGGCGACGTAGTTGATGATGGCGCTGCCGCCCGGCGAGCCCACCAGCAGATAGGGCTTGCCGTCGCGCAGCACGATCATCGGCGCCATGGCGCTGCGCGGGCGCTTGCCGGGCTCGACGCGATTGGCCACCGGCCGGCCTTCGGGATCCTGGAACGACGACGAGAAATCCGTCATTTCATTGTTCAGCAGGAACCCGCGCACGAAGATCTTGCTGCCGAATTCGTTCTCGATGGTGGTGGTCATGGACAGCGCATTGCCGTCCTTGTCCACCGCCACCAGATGACTGGTGGCGGGTTGCTCCCAGGCGTTGTCGCGGCCCTGCGACAGCAGCGTGCCCTCGGGATCGCCGGGCAACGCCACCTTCATGCTGCGGTCGGGCCGGATCAGCGCGCCGCGCGCGCGCAGGTAGGCGGGATCCAGCATGGCGCGCACCGGCACGCGCGCAAAGTCCGGGTCGGCCACGTAGAAGTCGCGGTCGGCGAAGGCCAGGCGGCCGGCCTCGGCGAAATAATGCACCGCCTCGACGCTGCCGGGCGCATAGCGGCCCATGGGGTATTGCTCCAGCTCGCCCAGCATCTGCAACACCGCGATCGGGCCGCTGCTGGGCGGGCCCATGCCGCACAGCGCATAGCCGCGATAGGCGCCGCAGACCGGTTCGCGCTGGCGCGCCCGGTAGCCCGCCAGATCGGCCAGCGTCAGGTCGCCGGGCTTGGGATGGGCATGCACCGCCGCGACGATGTCGCGGGCGATATCGCCCTGGTAGAAAGCATCGGCGCCGCCTTGCGCCACCGCCCGCAGCGTGGCCGCGAAGGCGGGGTTCTTCAGCACGTGGCCCACCGGCCAGGCGCTGCCGTCGGGCGCGTAGAAGTAAGCGGCGGCCGCCGGCTGGCGCGGCAATTCCGGGTTGCCCGCCAGCAGCTTGTGCAGGCGCGGCGACACCGCGAAACCCTGTTCGGCCAACCGGATGGCGGGCTGGAACAGGTCGGCCCAGGGCAGCTTGCCCTGGCGCTGGTGCGCCATCTCCAGGCCCCGCAGCAGACCCGGCACGCCGACCGCCATGCCATTGTTGACCGCCTGCTTGAACGGCAGCGGCTTGCCGTCGGCATCCAGGAAGCGATCGGGACGCGCCGCGGCCGGCGCCGTTTCGCGGCTGTCGTAGGTGACGATGGCGCGGTCCCGGGCCGAGTACAGCACCATGAAGGCGCCGCCGCCAATGCCCGAAGACTGCGGCTCGACCAGGTTCAGCACCAGTTGCGTGGCGATGGCGGCGTCCACCACGCTGCCACCGCGCCTGAGCATCTCGTCGCCGGCGGCGGTGGCCAGCGGATTGGCCGCGACCATCATGTAATGGGACGCGCGCACCAGGGCGCGCGCCTGACTGCCGGTGGCGGCCTCCGGGTTCCGGTCCTCGGTCGCGGCGGGCGAGCGGCCCCAGGTGGACGGCGCCGCCAGCGCGGCGGCGAGCAACAGGGGGGCGGCGCAACGGCACACGCGCATGGGGCGGACTCCATAATGGCGCCGGGCTGCCGGCTGGGACGTCCATGATAGACAAGACCCGCGCCGCTGTCGCACCGCGCCGGCCACACCGTAGAATGCGGGATTGCGCCGACACCCTCTTAGCCCCATGCGCTTGCGCCACATCGAGATCTTCGAAGCGATCCGCCGCACCGGTTCCCTGACCCAGGCCGCGGCGGCGCTGCACATCACCCAACCGGCGGCCAGCAAGCTGCTGGCCAGCGCCGAGGCGCAACTGGGCTTCAAGCTGTTCGAGCGTGTCAAGGGCCGTCTGGTGGCCACGCGCGAGGCCGATCTGCTCACGCCCGAAGTGGCGCGTCTGAACCAGGATCTGGACAGCGTGCGCCGGCTGGCCGCCAGCCTGCGCGACCGGCCCCACGCGCACCTGCGGCTGGGCTGCGCGCCAGCGCTGGGCCTGGGCCTGCTGCCGGGCGTGGTGCGCGACAGCCGCGCCGCGCAGCCCGGCCTGACGTTCGACATCCACACCCATCACAGCGCCGAACTGGTGCGCGGCATGCTGACGCGCGAGCTCGACCTGGCGGTGACCTTCGACACCCGCGACACCCCCGGCCTGGAGCGCATCGAGCTAGGCCACACCGAACTGGTGCACCTGGGCCGCGGACCCGGCGATGGCCCCCTGGCCCTGGCCGACATCGCCGGCGACGCGCTGATCCTGCTGGATGCGAGCGACGCCTCCGGCGCCTTGTTGCAGATGGCGCTGGATGCGCAAGGGCTGGACCCGCGCGCCCCGGTGCGGGTGCAGACGCATTACGTCGCCTGTGCCCTGGCGCAGGCGGGCGCGGGCGACGCCATCGCCGACGCCATCACGGCCCAGGCCATGCTGCGCCCGGACATGCGCCTGCGGCGCCTGACGCCCGCGCTGCGCGTGCCGATCAGCGTGCTGGTGCGCAGCCAGGATCCGCTCACCGGCCTGCAACGCGACCTGATCGCCCGGCTGCGCGCCGCCTGCGAAGCCAGCCAGGCGCTGCTCGACGCCTAGCGCGTCGGCGTTGCGCCGCGGCGCGCGGGCATGGCGCGGCGGGCATGTGGCGCGACCATGAAAAAAGGCGCCCGAGGACGCCCTTCGCGTGGCAGGCGGCGGGCTCGCGCCCGCGCCTTCAGCCCATCAATCCAGCTTGATGTTCTGCTTCTTCACGACGTCCTTCGCCCAGTCGTACTGTTCCTTGATTTCCTTGGCGAATTCTTCCGGCGTATTGCCCGACGGGGCCGAGCCCTGGTCGTCCAGCGCCTTGATGACCTTGGGATCCTTCAGGGCCACGACGGCGGCGTCGCGCAGCTTGTTCACGACTTCCATCGGCGTGCCCTTGGGCGCCAGCAGGCCGTACCAGACCGGCTGGTTCAGCACCGGGAAGCCCGCTTGCTTGAAGTTCGGCACGCCCTTGAGCGAGGCGATGTCTTCCGGCCAGGCGATGGCCATGGCGTTGAGCTTGCCCGCCTGGATCTGCGGCATCGAGGACGGCAGGTTGTCGAAGATGATTTCGATCTGGCCGCCCACGGCGTCCGCCACGGCCGGCCCCGAGCCCTTGTACGGCACGTGCACGATGTCGGTGCCGGTGGCCATCTTGAACGATTCGCCCATCAGGTGCAGCACGCCGCAAGTGCCCGAGCTGCCGTACGAGTACTTGCCGGGATTCTTCTTCAGTTCCTCGACGAAGCCCTTGAAGTCCTTGGCCGGGAACTTCGGGTTCACGGCGACCACGTTGGCGGTATTGGCGAAGTTGGTGACCGGCTGGAAGTCCTTGATCGGATCGTAGGGCAGGTCGTTGGGACGGCACGCCGGGTTCACGGCCATCGTCGAGACGGTGGCGATCGACAGCGTGTAGCCGTCCGGCGCGGCGCGCGCGGCTTCGGCCGCGCCGATGGCGCCACCGGCGCCGCCCTTGTTCTCGACCACCATGGGCTGGCCCAGTTCCTGGCTCATGCGCTGCGTCACCAGACGGGCGATGATGTCGGTCGAACCACCCGGCGCGAACGGCACGATGACGCGGATCGGCTTGTTGGGATAGGCGTCGGCGGCGTGAGCGGCACCGACCGTGCCGGCGGCCAGCGCGATGGCGACAGCCAGGGAGCGAACTTTAATCATTGGTGTGTTTCCTCCAAATTTGCGTGCCCGAGTGTGAACGGACCGTCTTGTGGCGCCCCCGTCTGTGGACGGGCGGGCAGTTAGCGCCGGCGGGGCATCGCTTGGTATGCAGGGCAGAAAGCCGTGCTGTTTATCGAGTTGCTTGTGGCACACGCGCCCGCCAGAATGACGGAGAATAGCAGCAAACGCTTACCGTCGCATAGCGTGCCGATCCCCGGCGGGCGCTCTCGAAAAAACGTAAATCCCATGTCGGTCGCACTGCTGGTTTTCCCTGATTTCATGCTGGTCGCGCTGGGTTGGGCGCTGCGTCACAAACTCAATTTCTCGCGCGAATTCTTCGCCGGCACCGAGCGCCTGGTGTACTTCGTGCTGTTCCCCGCGCTGCTGTTCCAATCCATCCTGCGCACGCCGATCAGCGCCGGCAATGCCGCAATACTGCTGCAGGCCACGGCGGCGGTGATCGTCTCGGGCGTGATGCTGGCGTGGCTGGCGGGCTGGGTGCTGAGGCCGCCGTCGCTGGCGCTGGCTTCGTCGGCGCAGTGCGGCTATCGCTTCAATACATATATCGGACTTGCCCTATCCGCCAGCCTGGGCGGTACGCAAGGACAGACCGTGATGGCGCTGATCATCGGCTTCGCGGTGCCCATGGCGAACGTGGCGGCGGTGTACGGACTGGCGCGCCACAACGGCGGTAATCTGCTGCGCGAGCTGGCGCGCAATCCGCTGGTAGTGTCGACGCTGGCGGGGCTGGCGTGCAATCTGGCGGGGCTGCATCTGCCGGGGCCGGTGGACACGGTACTGGCGCGGCTGGGCGCGGCGGCCATCGCGCTCGGGATCCTGTGCGTAGGCGCCAGCCTGGCATGGGAAGGCGGCAAGGGCTATGGCGGGCTGATCGCATGGATGCTGGCGGTCAAGCTGGTGGCGTTGCCATTGGTGGCGCTGGGCGTGGCCCGGTTGCTGGGACTGGCGCCGCTGGAGGCGCGGATGCTGTTGCTGTTCGCGGCGTTGCCGACAGCGTCGGCGGCTTATGTCCTGGCGATGCGGATGGGGGGCGATGGGCGGATGGTGGCGGTGCTCATTTCCCTGGGGACGTTGTTCTCTGCCTTGACGATTCCGGGGTGGTTGTTGTTGACGGGGAACGCTTAGCGGGTTTCTGTCTGCGGGGGCTAGCACGGGTTTGTCTTTCTTCGTAGGTCGCCCCTCGCGGCGGGGTTCGAGAAATGTTGCGCTGCCGGGCCGAGGGACAGGGACGGGGTTTGCGTTGCCCGCCAGGGCATGGGGACGGCCGCGGGCCACATCCGTGTAGGTGGGCGATGGTCAGCGGCGTTACGGGCAGCAACGTCAAACATGGCCGCATGAAAAAAGCCGCCCGTGTCGGGGCGGCCTCGTGTTGGGTGGCGCCGGCGTTACTTGCCGGCGTTGGTCATGCTGCCGGGCACGACCCATTCGGCGAACTGGGCTTCGGTGACGTAGCCCAGGGCCAGGGCCGATTCCTTCAGGGACAGGCCTTCCTTGTGGGCCTTCTTGGCGATCTGGGCGGCCTTGTCGTAGCCGATGTGCGGGTTCAAGGCGGTGACCAGCATCAACGAGCGGTCGACCAGTTCGGCGATGCGTTCGCGGTTGGGCTGGATGCCGGCGGCGCAGTGCTTGTCGAAGCTGGCCATGCCGTCGGTCAAGAGGCGCACCGACTGCAGGAAGTTGTGGATCACCAGGGGCTTGTAGACGTTCAGCTCGAAGTTGCCGCTGGCGCCGCCGATGTTGATGGCGACGTCATTGCCCATGACCTGGGCGGCCAGCATGGTGATGGCTTCGCACTGGGTCGGGTTGACCTTGCCCGGCATGATGGAACTGCCGGGTTCGTTTTCGGGGATGCTGATCTCGCCCAGGCCGGAGCGCGGACCGCTGGACAGCCAGCGCACGTCGTTGGCGATCTTCATGAGACCGGCGGCCAGCGACTTCAGGGCACCGTGCGCGAACAGCAGGGCTTCATGCGAGGCCAGGGCCTGGAACTTGTTGGGCGCGGAGACGAAGGCGGTTTCGGTGGCGTGGGCCAGCTCGGCCGCGACCTTGGCGGAAAATTGCGGATGGGCGTTCAGGCCGGTGCCGACGGCGGTGCCGCCGATGGCCAGTTGGTGCAGGCCCGGCAGCGTGGCGCGGATCTGCTGTTCGGCCAGATCCAGCTGGGCGACGTAGCCGGACAGTTCCTGGCCCAGCGTCAGCGGCGTGGCATCCTGCAAGTGGGTGCGGCCGATCTTGACGATGTCGTAGAACTCGGCGCTCTTGGCGGCGAAGGTGGCGCGCAGGGTCTTCAGGACCGGCAGCAGGTGGTGCTCGACCTGGACGGCGGCGGCCACGTGCATGGCGGTGGGGAAGGTGTCGTTGGACGACTGGCCGCGGTTGACATGGTCGTTGGGATGCACCTTGCGTTCTTCGCCGCGCACGCCGCCCAGCAGTTCCGAGGCGCGGTTGGCCAGCACCTCGTTCATGTTCATGTTGCTCTGCGTGCCCGAGCCGGTCTGCCACACGGACAGCGGGAATTCGTTGGGCCACTTGCCGGCGATGACTTCATCGGCGGCGCGGATGATGCCGTCGGCGATCTTGGGGTCGAGCTCGCCGAGATCCGCATTGACCTTGGCGGCCGCGCGCTTCAGGCGCGCCATGGCGATGACCAGCGGCTCGGGCATCTTTTCAGTGGAGATCGCGAAAAAATGCAGCGAACGCTGCGTCTGCGCGCCCCACAGATGATCCTCGGGGACTTCGATGGGGCCAAAGGTGTCTTTTTCGATGCGGGTCTTCATGGCGCTTACTGCTCCGTGGCGGCGTACGTCGCGGCCGGCGCGATGGCGCCAGACCGGACTCATTTGAGAATAGCAATCACTTCTAGATTAGCAGAAACCCGAATTCCTATAATCGCGTTCAATCGGTGTTTCCCATCCTGACTTTTTACCACTCGCCCCGCGACCCGCGCCATGCCCGTTCCCCTTCGCAGCCTGACCCTGCACCTGCCCGACGAAGCCGCCACCGAGGCGCTGGCGCGGCAGCTTGCCCCGCTTGTCTCTGGCCGTGACACCGGGCTGGCAGGCGCATGTATTCATCTTCAAGGCGACCTGGGGGCAGGAAAGACGGCCTTCTCCAGGGCATTGTTGCGGGAATGCGGCATCACAGGCCGAATCAAGAGTCCGAGCTACGCGCTGCTTGAATCCTATAAAGTTTCTAACTTATACTTCTATCATCTTGATTTTTATAGATTTAGTGATTCGCGCGAATGGTTGGACGCAGGATTCCGGGATTTACTGCGTGACGATGCGGTCGTTTTGATCGAATGGCCGGAGCGGGCCGAGGGTCTGTTGCCCCCGCCCGACCTGCAGATTTCCCTGGCTTACGCTGGCCAGGGACGCGACGCCACCCTGACCGCTTACACCGCCCGAGGACAAACATGGTTGAACGCGATTGTCCCCCCGCCCGAGACGGCGCCCTCCCCGCGGCAGGCGCCACCCGACGCCGCCTGATCAGCGTCGCCGCCACCCTGCTCGTCCTGCCGGTCGTGCCGCGACTGGCGCAGGCCGCCACCATCCTGGCCGTGCGTACCTGGCCGGCCGACGAATACACCCGTGTCACGCTGGAACTGGACAGCGAGCTCAAGGCCGAACAGTTCACCCTGGAAAATCCCCACCGCCTGGTCGTGGATATCGAGGGACTGACCCTGAGCGCCGCGCTGAACGATCTGGTGTCCAAGGTTCGCCCCGGCGATCCCTACATCCAAAGCCTGCGCGTGGCGCAGAACCGTCCCAACGTCGTGCGGCTGGTGTTCGACCTCAAACAGGCCGTGGCGCCCCAGGTGTTCACGCTCAAGCCGGTGGCCGACTATCAGTACCGCCTGGTGCTGGACCTGTACCCCAAGGTCGCGCAGGACCCGCTGGTCGCCATCCTCAACAAGACCGGCCCCGACGCCGACGATCCGCTGGCGCGCATCCTCGAAGACATCCAGCGCAATCCCGCCACCCGCGCCGACCCGCCCGAACCGCCGCGCGTGAGCGGCCAGCAGCCGGCCGCGCCGCTGCCGGTGCCGAAGGCGCCGCCGGCCACCGCCGGGCGCGGCAAGCAGCGCATGCTGACGATCGCGCTGGACCCGGGCCATGGCGGTGAGGATCCCGGCGCCATCGGCGGCAGCGGCCTGCGTGAAAAAGACGTGGTGCTGCGCATCGCCCGGCGCCTGAAGGCGCTGATCGACAGCCAGCCCTACATGCGCGCCTACCTGACGCGCGACGACGACTTCTTCGTGCCGCTGCACGTGCGCGTGCAGAAGGCCCGCCGGGTGCACGCGGACCTGTTCGTGTCGATCCACGCCGACGCCTGGATCAAGCCCACGGCCAACGGTTCGTCGGTGTTCGCGCTGTCGCAGCGCGGCGCCTCCAGCGCCCAGGCGCGCTGGATGGCCGACAAGGAAAACGCGGCCGACCTGATCGGCGGCGTCAACCTGGGCAGCCACGACCGCCAGGTGGCCAAGGTGCTGCTGGATCTGTCCACCACCGCGCAGATCAACGATTCGCTCAAGGTCGGCAATGCCTTCCTGGACGAGATCAAGAAGATCAACCGGCTGCACAAGAACAGCGTCGAGCAGGCCGGCTTCGCGGTGCTGAAGGCGCCCGACATTCCGTCGGTGCTGGTCGAAACCGCCTTCATCAGCAACCCGCAGGAAGAGGCGCTGCTCAAGACCACGGCGCACCAGGAAAAGCTGGCGCAGGCCATGATGACCGGCATCCAGCGCTACTTCACCGCCAACCCGCCGCTGGCGCGGTTGGGCGACGTCAGCTGAAGCCATCCCGGAAGCACCAAGGGCCATGCATGCGCATGGCCCTTTTCTTTTGCGGGTATCGCCAGCTCGGGTTACGCGATCCTATATCGCAGCGAGCACAAGCCTTTTTTCCAGACATTCAGACCAGTCCCTGCTGATTTCGCAGTCCGACCTGGGTAGATTGGCGGCCATCCTGTTCGGAAAATCCATGGTCGCGCCCCTGCCCACCAACCCGCTCTACGTTCCAGCGCGTTCCTGTATTCATCATGCAGGAACCCTGGACCATGAAATGCACGAAAATATCGCTGGCAACAGTCCTCTTGTTGTCCACAACCGCTTATGGCCAGAGCGCGCCCAGTGAAACTCCGCCTGACGAGGCCAGAAATGCCGCCGATGACAGGCTGAAGATCTTTTCACCGATCACCGTCACCGCAACCATCAAGCCTGAGGACGTCACCACGCAGTCCATTTCCGCCGAGGATCTGAAAAAAATAGGTGGAAATAATTTTGGCACCATCATGCGCTATCAACCCCTGATCAGCGCATCGGGCGTGAACAACGGGTCTCGCAACGGCAAATCCGGTTTCGACCGTGGCGGTTACAGCAGCTACAACATTCGTGGCCTGGATGGCAACCGCGTGGCGTTGGATGTCAACGGCATTCCCTTGCCGGACGCCACCGGGCGCAGTTACGCGGTCTCCAGCGGCGAAGATACTTTTGGCATCGGCCGCGATTACATCGACCCCTATCTATACGGCCAGGTAAACATCGCTTCCGGCTCGGCACGCCAGAACACGGTCAAGAACGTGGTCGGTGGCTCGGTGTCCTTCATCAGCAAATCACCGGACGCCTATCTCACGGACGATAAAAGCAGCTATCTGGACTACACCGGAGAATTCGACACGGCCGATCATGCCTGGCACAACGGCATGACGACCGCGTTCGGCAATGGCAGCGCCCGCGCATTGTTCGCCTACAGCCGGCGTGATGGCAGGCAAACGCAAAACAACAGCGGCACCCTGGATACGTACCCGATGCGCTGGAATTCCGATGCGGCGCTGATCAACGGCGTGATCGATACCGGCAGCAGCGGCCGCATCATAGGCACCCTGGATTTTTATCGTAAGTCCAGCAGGGAAAGCGCGCCCATGTATAAAAAGCTGAACAGCCGCGCCCCGCACGAGAGTATCGTTGGCGAAAACAGGCAGAAGAACGCCACGCAACGCGATTCAATAAGCCTGGCGCATGTATTCACGCCAAGAAACAGCAAACTGATAGATACCATGGAGAGCAAGGTCTTCTATCAGCAAACGCGCGTTGGCGATGACACGGTTTCATCGCAGGATATTGTCACTTCATCCTGGTCGAGGTCGAGCGCAATGGAGACGGACAACCCATTGGAGAACGTCTCCACCTTCTCCAACCTGAAGACCAGAACCTTCGGCCTGCAGAGCGAAATCACCAAGGACTATGGCGTCCAGACATTGAATTACGGCGTGAATTTCTCGATGACGGAGTTCTCCCGGCCGTTTGAACAAGTTGGCGCGGACTATCCCAACTTTCAGCCACAGGGCAACAATAAAACCTACGATACGAACGTGTGGCTGGGGGATACCGTTGCCCTCGGCGCGTTTTCGGTGATGCCGGGACTGAAATATTCGTGGCACAAAATCAAGCCGCAAGGCTTTGAGGCGCCGTCCGACGACAACGCGCTGGGCGGATTGACGCTGGCGGAAATCAACCAGATACATGGCAAGACGTTTACGGACGGCAAGCTACTGCCTTCCTTGACCGTCATGTATGCGTTCAATCAGGGGTTCCACGCCTATCTGCAATACAAGCGCGGCGTGTCCTACCCCACCAGCAGTCAAATAGCGGGGATCTGGCTGCATCCCAGAATCGGGCGAGCTTCGCCCGCCATGATTGGCAATTCCGATCTGAAGTCCGAAACCAGCAATCAGTTTGAATTGGGCGTGACTGGCAACGCAGCCCGTGGCCTCACGGTGCGCGGCAATGTCTTCTACAACAGCTATGACAATTTCATCTATAACCGCAAATATGCCTTGAGAGATTACCAGACAGGCGCGCCGAAACCAGGCGTGGAAAGCCTGCTTGCCAGACTGCCCGCCTCGATTTCCAGCCTCACCATCGCGGAGAACCGCGACAAAGCGTACATCTATGGCGCCGAGGTGGTCACCCGGATCGATTATGGCGCGCTGTTCGGCGCCGCCCATGGGCTGAGCAGCACTTTTGCCGTGGGATACAACCAGGGCAAATCGAAATCATCGTACTCGGGCGATGGCTGGGTGGATCTGGACAGCGTGCTGCCTGTCAAGGCCATAGCATCGTTGGCCTGGGATGATCCTCAAAACCGCTATGGCGCAAGCATTACCGCCACCTTTGTCAAGGGCAAGCAAGCCGTCGATCCGGTTCGGCAGAATTTCCCGAACAATGGCAGCCTCACGTTCGAAGAATATTCCGGGAAATACGAAAAGCAGTACATGCGCGTGCCTGGCTACAGCATTTTCGATCTGGCGGCCTATTACAACGTGAAGAAGCACCTGACGTTGGCGATGGGCATCTATAACCTCACCAACCGCAAGTATTGGGAGTACGCCAGCAATAAGCGGATGACGACGACCTCGGACCAGGACCAACGTGATATCGCCCTTGGCGTTGCGCCTGGCAGAACCTACCAGTTGAGCGTTACCGCGATCTTCTGATTTCGTCCTGTTCCCTTTCCCGCGGCGGCCTGGCGCGCGTCGGCGCCCCTAGCCGCCCCGGCGCGCGCGCAGCAGCTTGAACAGGGCCGCGCCGACCACCGGCACGATGGCGGCGGCCAGGCCGATCAGGACAATGGTGTTCAGGTGTTCCCTGACCAACGGGATGTTGCCGAAGAAATAGCCCGCCGCCACCAGGCTCACCACCCACAGCAGCGCGCCAAGAATGTTGAACAGTTGGAAGCGCGACAGCGGCATGTCGGCCACGCCGGCCACGAACGGCGCGAAGGTGCGCACCACCGGAATGAAGCGCGACATGACGATGGTCTTGCCGCCATGCTTCTCGTAGAACGCATGAGTGCGCATCAGCGCGCCGCGATCCAGGAAGCGCAGATTCATCGAGAACACGCGCGGCCCGAGGTAGCGGCCGACGGCGTAGTTCACGCTGTTGCCGGTGACGGCGGCCACGATCAGCAGCGCCGCCAGCAATACCGGATCCAGGCTGCCCGTGGCGCCGAAGGCGCCGGCGATGAACAGCAGCGAATCGCCCGGCAGGAAGGGCAGCACCACCAGCCCGGTTTCCGCGAAGACGATCAGGAACAGCACCAGATAGACCCACACGCCATACTGCTGGACCCAGACTCCGAGGGTCTGGTCGATGTGGAGCACCATTTGGAAAAATTCAAGCATCTATACGTCCCGGGAAGCGGAAGGGGGATGAGGCCACGACTATAGCCCACCCCGCCCAGAGGCTAAAATCATCCCTGTAGCTACACCGGAACACCCCATGACAGAACGCCGCTCCATTCTTGCGCTGCCCGATCTGCTGATCAGCCAGATCGCCGCGGGCGAAGTGATCGAGAGACCCGCCTCGGTGCTCAAGGAAATCCTCGAGAACGCCATCGACGCCGGCGCCCGCGCGATCGAGGTGCGCCTGGAAGGCGGCGGCATCCGCCGCATCGCCGTGACCGACGACGGCGGCGGCATTCCTCCCGAAGAACTGCCGCTGGCGCTGGCGCGCCACGCCACCAGCAAGATCCGCAATCTGCATGAACTGGAATCGGTCGCGTCCATGGGGTTCCGCGGCGAGGCCCTGGCCTCGATCGCCTCGGTGGCGCAGGTGTCCATCATCTCGCGCACCCGCGACGGCGAGCACGCCTGGCAGATCCACGCCGGCAGCATGCAGGTCACCCCCGCCTCGGGTCCGCCGGGCACCACCGTGGACGTGCGCCAATTGTTCGACGCGGTGCCGGCGCGGCGCAAGTTCCTGCGTTCGGAAGCCACCGAATTCGGCCACTGCGTCGACGCCATGGAGCGCATCGCCCTGGCCCATCCGCAGATCGCCTTCCGCCTGTTCCACCACGACCGCGCACAGCGCCAGTGGCTGCCGGCCGAACCGCCGCAGCGCATCCGCGACGTGCTGGGCGCGGAATTCGCCGAGCACGGCCTGCTGCTGTCGCACAGCGTCGGCACGGTCAGCCTGGCCGGCATGATCACCCGCCCCACCGCGGCGCGCGCCCGCGCCGATCGGCAGTACCTGTACGTCAACGGCCGCTACGTGCGCGACCGCACCGTCAGCCACGCGCTGCGCGCCGCCTATGCCGACGTGCTGCACGGCGACCGCCAGCCGGCCTACGTGCTGTTCCTGGACATCGACCCGGCCGCGGTCGACGTCAACGTGCATCCGGCCAAGCACGAGGTGCGCTTTCGCGACAGCGGCGCCGTGCACCGCTTCGTCAACCACGCGGTCAGCCAGACGCTGGCGCAGACCGGCGGCGCGTCGGTCGTGGCGCCGGTTTCGGCGGCGCGCGCTGACGACGATGGATTCGAGACCGTGGCGCCGCCCTCTCCCGCTGCGCCCGGGAGCCCGAGCGCGACCGCGCCGGCCGACACGGCCGTCTCCCGCCCCGCTTACAGCGGCGCCCATCCAGGCACCGCCCCCGCCCCCGCCTACGATCTGCGGCCGTCGCCGACGCCGCAACGCCCGCACACGCAGGTGCCGTTCCGCCTGCACGCCGAGCCGGCCGGCATTCCCGCCGCCGACTGGCAGTCGCTGTACCGCCCGCTGACCGAAGACACCGCCGCCCGCGTCGAACCGCTGCGCAACGTGGCGGCGCCGGCGCCGCAGGCTCGACCCGCGCCGACACTGCCGGCCGACGAGGAACATCCGCTGGGCATGGCGCTCGGCCAGTTGCACGGCATCTACATCCTGGCGCAGAACCGCCGCGGCATGGTGCTGGTGGACATGCACGCCGCCCACGAACGGGTGGTCTACGAACAGCTCAAGCAGGCGCTGGACGCGCGCAGCCTGCCGCGCCAGGATCTGCTGGTGCCGGTGGTGTTCCACGCCCAGGAAAAAGACGTGGCGGTGGTCGAGGAATTCGAGGAACAACTGGACGAGCTGGGCTTCCAGATGCGCCCGTCCGGCCCCACCTCGATCGCGGTGCGCTCGGTGCCCGCCATCCTGGCGCGCGGCGATATCGAAACGCTGGCGCGCGCGGTGCTGCGCGACCTGGCCGGCGTGGGCGTGTCGCGCCTGCTGACCGAACAGCGCAACGAACTGCTGTCGACCATGGCCTGCCACGGCTCGGTGCGCGCCAACCGCAAGCTCACCATCGAAGAGATGAACGGCCTGCTGCGGCAGATGGAAGCCACCGAGCGCGCCGACCAGTGCAACCACGGCCGGCCCACCTGGGTGCAATGGTCGGTGTCCGACCTGGACAAGCTGTTCCTGCGCGGGCAATAGACCTTGTCCGCGCCCACCGCTCCGCTCGTCATCTGCCTGGCCGGCCCCACCGCGGCCGGCAAGAGCGCGTCCACCCTGGCGCTGGCCGAACGCTGGCCGCTGGAGATCGTCAACGTCGATTCGGCCACCATCTACCGTGGCATGGACATCGGCACCGCCAAGCCGTCGCCGGCCGAACAGGCCCGGGTGCCACAGCACCTGCTGGACATACTCGACCCGGCGCAGTCGTATTCGGCGGCCGAGTTCCGCGCCGACGCGCTGCGCCTGATCGACGCGATCACGGCGCGCGGCCGCATCCCGCTGCTGGCCGGCGGCACCATGATGTACTACAAGGCGCTGCGCGACGGCCTGGACGACCTGCCGCAGGCCGATCCGGCCCTGCGCGCCGAACTGGAAGCGCGCGCCGCCCGCGACGGCTGGCCGGCGCTGCACGCCGAACTGGCCCGGCTCGACCCCGCTACCGCCGCGCGCCTGGCGCCCAACGACAGCCAGCGGATCCAGCGCGCGCTGGAGATCTGCAAGCTGTCGGGCCAGCCGATGTCGGCGCTGCTGGGCCGCCAGCGCGGCGCGGCCGACGGGACCGGCAACCGCTACCTGACCATCAGCCTGGAACCGTCCGAACGCGCCGCGCTGCACGCGCGCATCGAGCAGCGCTTCGACGCCATGCTGAGCAATGGCTTGCTGGACGAGGTGCGCGGCCTGCATGCGCGCGCCGACCTGCACCCGGGCCTGCCGTCGGTGCGCTGCGTCGGCTACCGCCAGATGTGGGCTCATCTCGACGGCGAGATCAGCCTGGACGAGGCCCGCGAACAGGGCATCGCCGCCACCCGCCAACTGGCCAAGCGCCAGATCACCTGGCTGCGCGCGCAGCCCGAACGGGTGATTGTCGACTGCCTGGCGGCCGACGCGGTGGCGCGAACCATCGACGCGGTGGCCGTGGCGTTGGCCGGCGCGTCCTGACGCAAGGGATGCCCGCCTTCGGCTCTGGCCGCTCGTCGCAACCGGCCATCCGCGATGGCGACTGATCACCGGATAGCGAACTGATGGACATCAACGAAGCACACCTGTCTTTTGCGGCCATGCTGCGCAAGCAAGACAAGGCCTTGATCCGCGAAATCCAACGGCTGCTTCAGGAGCGCCCGTTCGCGCTGGTTCGGGGCGTTTCCAAGGAAACCGTGGACGCCATTCACTTCGAGTACGACTGGGAGTCGTTCGCTCCCGTCGCGATTCCTTTGAACACGCGCTCCGGCTACTGTGGACGGGGCCTGCCGCTGACATTGCCGTCCCCGCTGATTCCGCCGGATGTCGACGCCGCGTTGGCTGAGGCCATGGACAACGAGGACGATGATTTTTGCGATGAGCTGCGCGAAAAAATGACGCAGACATACATCGCCTGGTTCCAGGCGGCCTGGCGCGACGCGCGCATCGTCAACCAGACTATGCGCGGCTTTCTATCCGTTCACGACACCCTCTGGCGCACGGATCTGGATACGGGCGAAGAATTCCGCGAGGATGCGGGCCGGGTCAAATTCTTCTAGCCACGCGGGGAAGTAAAAAACCCGCCACCAGGGCGGGTTGTTCGGGGCGTAGTCAGCCGGCTCAAACCACCACGGTCTGCGGCATGCCTTCGGTCTGGGCGACGATCTCGCCCAGCTTGCTGACGGTCTCGCCCTGCTCGCGCAGCGTGGCGGCGATGGCGTCGGCCTGGGCCGGATCCACCACCAGCACCATGCCGATGCCGCAGTTGAAGACGCGGTACATCTCGGTGTCCTCGACCCCACCCTGTTGCTGCAGCCACTGGAACAGCTTGGGCATTTCCCAGCTATCGCGCCGCAGGCGGGCCGACAGGCCGTTCTGCAGAATGCGCGGCACGTTGTCGAGCAGACCGCCGCCGGTGATGTGGGCCAGGCCCTTGATGGCGGTGCCGTGCTTGGCCAACGCGGCCAGCACCTGCTTGACGTAGATGCGGGTCGGGGCCATGACCACATCGACCAGCGGCTGGCCGTGGAAGTCGTCGTCGGGCTTGGCGCCGGCGCGTTCCAGGATCTTGCGCAGCAGCGAATAGCCGTTCGAGTGCGCGCCGCTGGACGCCAGGCCCAGCACCACGTCGCCGACCTTGATCGACTTGCCGTCAATGATGGCCGACTTCTCGACCGCGCCCACGGCGAACCCGGCCAGGTCGTATTCACCGTCGGGGTACATGCCCGGCATTTCGGCGGTTTCGCCGCCGATCAGGGCGCAACCCGACAGTTCGCAGCCCTTGGCGATGCCGCCCACCACCGACGCCGCCGTGTCCACCGAAAGCTTGCCGCAACCGAAGTAATCCAGGAAGAACAGCGGCTCGGCGCCCTGCACCAGGATGTCGTTGACGCTCATCGCCACCAGGTCGATGCCGACGGTGTCGTGGCGGTTCCAGTCGAACGCCAGACGCAGCTTGGTGCCCACGCCGTCGGTGCCCGAGACCAGCACGGGCTCCTTGTAGTGCTTGGGCACTTCGAACAGGCCGCCAAAGCCGCCGATACCGGCCAGCACCCCGGGGCGCATGGTGCGCGCCGCAAGCGGTTTGATACGGTCGACCAGGGCGTCGCCCGCGTCGATGTCGACACCGGCGTCACGGTAGGTCAGGGGAGCTTTGGGTTGATTCGTCATGAGAAATGCCGTGGGATATGTAACAATTGCTGGGAATTGGGGTGGAACGCCCTGCATTTTACGATGTTGCGGCCCGGTCCAGGACGGGGGGCGGCGAAAGCCGCCCGCGGCGGGCACGACCGCCCCCGGGCCGGCGCGGCGCCATTTTGGCGCAAACCCACGTCAGGCAATGGGCCTGGACGCGACACCGGCGCCCCGGGTGGTTTAAAGTGTAGGGTTGGCCGACAGCGATTTTGCCAGTTTCTGGCGGGCAACGCCGCCGGCCATGGGCTCGCCCCGAGGCCCTGCCATACCCGCTTGATCGATAACCTCTCATGAACCGCCAGCTGCTGCTCGACGTTCTTCCCGCGCCAGCGCCTTCGCTGAACAATTACATCGCCGGTCCCAACGGAGAGGCGCTGGCGGCCGTGCGCACGCTCGCCCCCGGCCGCGCGCTGTACATCTGGGGCGCGGCCGGCTGCGGCCGCAGCCACCTGCTGCGCGCGCTGACCGCGCGCCCCGACGCCGTCTACATCGAAGCGGCCAACAGCGCCAACATCCTGCGCGTGCTGGCCGAAGCCGATTCCAAGTCGCCCATGCCCAAGTTCGTGGCGGTGGACGACGTGCACCGCATGGACGATCACCGCCAGGCGGGTCTTTTTGCCCTGTACAACCGCTGGCGCGAATCCGCCGCCACCGGCCGCGCTTTCGCGCTGGCCGTGGCCGGCGACCGCTCGCCGCTGTCGATGCCGCTGCGCGAGGATCTGCGCACCCGGCTGGGCTGGGATCTGGTGTTCCGCCTCGATCCTCTGTCCGACGCCGACAAGCTGGCGGCGCTGGCCGCGCAGGCGGCCGAACGCGGCCTGCACCTGGCGCCCGAAATCATCAACTGGATGTTGACGCACCACGAGCGCGACATCCGCAAGCTGGCGGCGTTGCTGGACGCGCTGGACCGCTATTCCCTGGCCACCGGCCGTCCCATCACCCTGCCCCTGCTGCGCGCCATGCTCGCAGACCCTGATTCACAACGCACATGACCTCCCGACGTCTCGCCCTGTTCGACCTGGATCACACCCTGCTGCCGCTGGACAGCGACTACCAATGGGCCGACTACCTGGCGCGCACCGGCCGCGCCGGTGATCCCGACGAGGCCCGCCGCCAGAACGACGACCTGATGGACCGCTACAATCGCGGCGAACTCACCGCCGAGCAAGCCGCCGAGTTCATGCTGGGCCTGCTGGCGGCGCACGCGCCGTTCGAGCTGGCCGCCTGGCACGAAGACTTCATGGCCGAGGTCATCCGGCCGTCGATCACGCCCGCCGCGCGCGAACTGGTCGAATCGCACCTGGAGGCCGGCGACCTGTGCGCCGTGGTCACCGCCACCAACAGCTTCGTCACCGCCCCCATCGCCCGCGCTTTCGGCATTCCCCATCTGGTGGCCACCGACGCCGAAGTCCTGCGCGGCCGCTATACCGGCCGTATTCTCGGCACCCCCAGCTTCAAGGAAGGCAAGGTGGTGCGCGTGAACGACTGGCTGGCCGGCATGGGCCTGGGGCTTGCGGATTTCCCCGAATCGTTTTTCTATAGCGATTCGGTCAATGATGTCCCGCTGCTCGAAAAGGTGACCCGTCCGATCGCCGCCAACCCCAGCCCCAGCCTGCGCGCCATCGCCATGGAACGGGGCTGGCAAGTGATCGACCTGTTCGACCACGTCATAGATGCCAAGTCCTAAATGATCACCGAAACCATAAAAAAATTCGTCGGCCGACTGTTCGCGCCGGCAGCCCGGGGGCCCTTGCGCATCGGACGCGACAAGCACGGCATCGACCGCCGCAACGTCTCGCGCCATGCCATCAAGGTGTGCGAAGTGCTGCGCCAGCACGGCTATGAAGCCTATATCGTCGGCGGCGCGGTGCGCGACCTGATCGTCGGCCTGGAGCCCAAGGACTTCGACGTCGCCACCAACGCCACGCCCGAGCAGATCCGGCCGCTGTTCCGCCGCGCCCGCATCATCGGCCGCCGCTTTCAATTGGTGCACGTGGTGTTCGGCCAGGAGATCATCGAGACCTCCACCTTCCGCGCCCCCGCCTCGGAAGACCAGGAGACCGACGCGCACGGCCGCATCCTGCGCGATAACGTGTTCGGCACCCACGAGGAAGACGCGGCGCGCCGCGACTTCACCATGAACGCGCTGTACTACGACCCGCACAACGAGGAAGTGATCGACTTCCACAACGGCGTGGCCGACCTGAAGAAGCGCCAGATCCGCATGATCGGCGATCCGGCCAAGCGCTATCGCGAGGATCCCGTCCGCATGCTGCGCGCGGTGCGTTTCGCCGCCAAGCTCAACGGCACCCTCGACCCGGCCACGCGCCAGCCGATCCGCACCATGGCCGACCTGATCGAGAACGTGCCAGCCTCGCGCCTGTTCGACGAAATGCTCAAGCTGCTGACCTGCGGCCACGCCATGGACTGCCTGCGCCAGTTGCGCGCCGACGGCCTGCACAACGGCCTGTTGCCGCTGCTGGACGTGGTGCTGGAACAACCGGGGGGCGAGCACTTCGTGGAACTGGCGCTGGAACGCACCGACGCCCGCGTGCGCGCCGGCAAGACCATCAGCCCCAGTTTCCTGTTCGCCGCGCTGCTGTGGCAGCAGGTGGAGGTTCGCTGGAAACAGTTGCGCGCCCAGGGCGAGCACACCATCCCGGCGCTGTCGCAGGCCGCCGACTCGGTGCTCGACGAGCAGACCGAGAAGCTGGCGATCCAGCGCCGCTTCTCGTCCGACATGCGCGAGATCTGGTTCATGCAGCCGCGCTTCGAGCGCCGCATGGGCAAGACCATCTTCCGCATGATCGAGCAGCCGCGCTTTCGCGCCGCCTGCGACTTCCTGCAACTGCGCGCCGCCGCCGGCGAATTCGACAGCGTGCTGGCACAGTGGTGGATGGATCTGGCCAACGCCGATGACGCCACCCGCGCCGACATGATCGAGGAAGTCTCGCGCCTGCCGCGCGAGGCTGGCGACGGCCCGGCGACGGCGGCGCGCAAGCGCCGTCCGCGCCGCCGCTCATCATCGCGCAACGCGGGCACCGCCAGCGGCAATGCCGGCAGCGCCGAATAAGGCCATGGCGGTCCCGGTGCGCGCCTTTATCGGACTGGGCGCCAACCTGGGCGACAGCGCGGCCACGCTGCGCGCCGTGCTCGCCGAACTGGCCGCCACCGACGGCATCGGCTCGGTCACGGCCTCACCCTTCTATCGCACCGCGCCAGTGGACGCCACCGGCCCGGATTTCGTCAACGCGGTCGCGGCCCTGGAGACCACCCTGGCGCCGCTGGATCTGCTGGACCGCCTGCAGGCGCTGGAATTGCGCCACGGCCGTGAACGGCCGTACCGCAACGCGCCGCGCACGCTGGATCTGGACCTGCTGCTGCACGGCGACACGACACTGGCGCACGAGCGCCTGACACTACCGCATCCGCGCATGCACCTGCGTGCCTTCGTGCTGCGCCCGCTGCGCGATCTGGCGCCAGCCCTGACGCTGGCAGGCCGCGATCTGGACGCCTGGCTAGGCGACATCACCGACCAGCCGATCGAACGGCTGGCCTGAATCCGCGCCGGACGGCGCGGCCCGCCTCCTTTTTTGCCGCGCTAGGCCTTGGGCGCGAACGCCAGCATGGCGCGCTCGACGTCGTCCACGCCGGGCAGACCGGCCTCGTTGCCAAGGTGCTGGATCTTGTGCGCCGAGGCGGCGCGGGCGAAGGTGAAGTGTTCCTTCCAGGCCAGTTCGGGCCGGTTCAGGTACGACCAGACATAGGCGCCGTGGAACACATCGCCCGCGCCCGAGGTGTCGATGATGCGCGCGGCCGGCACATCGAGCGACGGCAGCGTGTCGACGGCGCCGCTTTCGTCGTACCAGAGCATGCCGCGCTCGCCCAGCGTCACCGCGCCGATGCGGCAGCCGCGTTGCTTGAGCAGGTCAAGCAGGCCGTGCGGCGACAGTTCCAATTGTTCGCACATGCGCTCGGCGCACACCGCCACGTCGATGTGGCGCAGCAGTTCGTCGGTGTTCTCGCGCACGCCGCCGCCGTCCAGCGAGGTCAGGATGCCGGCCTGGCGGCAGGCGCGCGCGTAGTGCAACGCGGCGTCGGGCTGGTGGCCATCCAGGTGCAGCGCGCGGTAGCCGCTGACGTCCAGGCGCGGGAAGTCGTTCAGGTAGTCGACGTCGCGCGCGCGCACGATGGCGCGCTTGCCGTGGTTGGGCATGATGAACGACAGCGACGAGCGCCGCACCTGGCGCCCGTGCAGCGTGACGCCGTGCGCGGCCGCCATGTCGGTGTACATGTGGCCCAGCCAGTCCGGCGCCAGCGAGCAGATCAGGTCGGGCTTGGTGCCCAGCTTGCCGCAGGCGAAGGCCGCGGTGACGGCATTGCCGCCGAACGACACGGCGTAGTCGCGCGCCACGCTTTTCTCATCGCCGGTGGGCCATTCGTCGGCCAGCACGGTGACGTCGATATAGGTATGCCCGATGAAAAGCGCTGCACTCATGAGACCGTCCGCGGAAAGGAATGCCGGATTGTAGGCCGGACACCGCCGGGCCGGATCAGCCGACGCTGGCTTCGCCAGCCTGCGCCAGTACGCGGCGGGCGCGGGAGATGACGGGCGCGTCCACCATCTTGCCATCCAGCATGAAGGTGCCGGCGGCCTTGTCGCGGTGCGCGTCGACCACGCGGCGGGCCCAGGCCAGCTCGGAAGGATCCGGCGCGAAGGCGGCGTGGATCGCCGCCACCTGCGCGGGATGGATGCACAGCATGCCGCCGAAACCCATCTGCTGGGCGCGCGCGGCGGCGGCGGACAGCCCTGCGTGGTCCTCGACGCCCGGGAACACGCCGTCCAGCGCCGGCGCCAGCCCGGCGGCGCGGGTCTGCAGCAGCACCTGCACGCGGGCGTGGTCCAGCACCGTTTCGGCGCCGGCGGTGTCGGGCGCCAGCCCCAGGTCCAGGCCGTAGTCGAGGCTGCCGAACGCCAGCCGCGCCACGCCGGGCGTGCCGGCGACCTCGGCGGCGTTGAGGATGCCGCGCGCGGTTTCCAGGATGGGAATGACCGGCAGCCCGGCCTGCGCGACGTGGCGCACCTGCGCCAGGCTTTCGGCCTTGGGCAGCAGGATGCCGGCCACCGCCGGCTTGCCGCGGCAGGCCTTGAGATCGTCGTCGTGCCACGAGGTGGAGGCGTCGTTGATCCGTACCCATACCCGCGCCTGCGGCTGCGTGCCGAGAAAATCACAGAGCGCTTCGCGCGCCGAGGCCTTGGCCAGGTGCTCGACCGCGTCTTCCAGGTCGACGATGACGGCGTCGGCGCCGCTGGCCAGGGCCTTGGGGATGCGGTCGGGACGGGAGGCCGGCACGAACAGCGCGGTACGAACGACGGAATGCATCACACCACCTCCGAAGCATGCAATTGCGCCACCTGTTCGGGCGCGTATCCCAATGATGCTAGCACCGCATCCGTGTTCTGGCCCACGGCGGGCACCGCCGCCATGCGCGGCGCGAAGGCGTTGCTGCTGGCCGGCGGCAGCAGCGCCGGCAGCGCGCCGGCCGGGCTGTCGACCTGGCTCCAGCGGTCGCGCGCCCGCAATTGCGGGTGGGCCCAGACCCCGGCCATGTCGTTGACCCGGGCGTTGGCGATCTGGGCGTCTTCCAGCCGGTCGGTGACCTGCTGCACGCTGAGGTCGGCGAAGGCCGCCACGATCAGCGCGCGCAGGGCCTCGCGGTTGGCGGTGCGCAGCGAGTTGGTGGCAAAGCGCGGGTCCTCGGCCAATTCGGCCTGGCGCAGCACCTGGGCGCAGAACACGCGCCATTCGCGTTCGTTCTGCAGGCCCAACATGATGGTGTTGCCGTCGCCGGTGGGGAACGGGCCATACGGGTAGATCGAGGCGTGGGCCGCGCCGGCGCGCACCGGCGGCTTGGCGCCCTCGAACGCGTAGTACATCGGAAAGCCCATCCACTCGACCATGCTTTCGAGCATGGAGACGTCCAGGCGGCTGCCCAGGCCGGTCTTCTGGCGCAGCAGCAGCGCGTTGAGGATGGCCGAATAGGCGTACATGCCGGCCGAGATGTCGGCGATGGAGCAGCCCGCCTTGACCGGGTCGTCGGCGGTGCCGGTGACCGACAGGAAGCCGCTTTCGCTCTGGATCAGCAGGTCGTAGGCCTTCTTGTCCTGGTAGGGACCGCCTTCGCCATAGCCGGAGATGTCGCAGACGATCAGGCGCGGGAAGCGGGCGTGCAGCGCCTCGAACGACAGGCCCAGGCGCGCCGCGGCGCCGGGTGCCAGATTCTGCACCAGCACGTCGGCCTGTTGCAGCAGGCGCTCCATGATGTCGCCGGCTTCATCGCGCTTGAGGTCCAGCGTCAGGCTTTCCTTGGAGCGGTTGGTCCAGACGAAGTGCGACGACAGGCCGCGCACGCGCTCGTCGTAGCCGCGGGCGAAGTCGCCCGCGCCGGGGCGTTCGATCTTGATGACGCGCGCGCCCATGTCCGCCAGTTGGCGGGTGCAGAACGGGGCGGCGATGGCGTGTTCGAGGCTGACGACGGTGATGCCGTCCAGCGGGCGGGGGGCGGGCGTGCTCATGCGGTGAACCTCAGCTCGGCCTGGTGGGCCAGCGTGCCGTCCTGCTCGGCCCAGAGCCGGGCCAGGCCCGGTTCCTCGACAAGGCCGGCGACCTGGAACGGCGTGGGCGCAATCAGCGGCCGCAGGCCGCGGTACGACAGGTGCGTGGGGCGCGCGCCGGGATGGGCGCGCAGGAAAGCGGCGACCATCTCGGTGGCGATCAGCGGGCCGTGCACCACCAGGCCCGGATAGCCTTCGGTGCCGGTGACATAGGGATGATCGTAGTGGATGCGGTGGCCGTTGAAGGTGACGGCCGAATAGCGGAACAGCAGCACCGAGGTAGGCTCGATGGTGTCGCGCCATTGCGCCCGCGGCGCCGGCTCGGTGCCGGTGAGCTTGGGCGGCGTGGGCTGGCGGTAGACGATGTCCTGCTCTTCCAGGATCGCCGCCTCGCCATCCTGGCGGTACTCGTGGCGCACCGTCACGAACAGCAGCGCGCCGGTGCGGCCGGCCTTTTCCTTGACGTCGGCCACCACCGAAACCCGTTCGGCCGGCACGCCCACCCGCAGCGGACGGCGGAATTCGACGCGGCCGCCGGCCCACATGCGGTTGCGGTCGTGCGCCGGCGGCAGGAAGCCGCCACGGGCCGGGTGCCCATCCGTCCCCAATCCGTCGGCCGCCACCGTGCTGATGAAGAACGCCCACTGCCACAAGGGGGGCAAGGGGTCGCCCACCGCGGGCGCGGGGCGGCCCAGCGTGGCGGCGATGCGCGCCGCGTGGCCGGGGTCCAGCGCGTCCGCCTGGCGCTCGCCGCTGCCGATCCAGCCGGCCGGGTCTGTCGATGTCATGCCGAGATTCCTCTGGTAAATGGTCTGACGGCTAGCATCCCGCATGCCGTGCACGCTGTGAATTCATTTTTCCTCAAGGCCGGGTTTGGGGCCCCTGAATCGTGCGCCCGGCGCCGGGCACCGTAATATAGGCGCCATGCACTTCGACCTCGCCGACCTCCGCCTGTTCATCCACATCGCCGAATCCCCCAGCCTGACGCAGGCCGCCAAGCGGGCGCACCTGTCGCTGGCCGCGGTCAGCGTGCGGATCAAGGCGCTGGAGAACCAGCTCGGTACCCGCCTGTTGTACCGCGACAGCCGCGGCGTGGAAATCACCCCGGCCGGCCAACGGCTGTTGCAGCATGCGCGGGTCATCATGCGCCAGGTCGACCACCTGAAGCACGATTTCCAGGAACAGGCCGACGGCGACACCGGACACATCCGCATTTTCGCCAACACCACCGCGGTGACGGAGTTCATGCCGGACATCCTGGCGCAATTCCTGGCGGGCCATCCCGGCGTCACGGTCGACCTGCAGGAACGCCTGACGCGCGACATCGTGCGCGGCGTGCTGGATGGCACCACCGACCTGGGCATCGTCGCCGGCCCGGTCGACGCGCCCGAATTGCAAACCATCCACTTCAGCACCGACCGGCTGGTGCTGGTGGTGCCCAACGGCCATCCCCTGCAAGATCAGGACAAGGTCAAGCTGGCCGACGCGGTGCGCTATCCGTTCATCACCATGCACGAGGGCTCGACGCTGGTGGCGTTCCTGCGTGACCAGCTCGAGCGCATCGGCCAGCGCCTGCCGCAGCGCATCCAGCTCTACAGCTTCGACTCGATCTGCCGCATGGTGCAGGCGGGCGTCGGCGTTGGCGTGATCCCGGATTCCGCCGCGCGCCGCTATGGCGCGGAGAGGAAGCTGCGGGTGGTGGAGCTGGACGAACCCTGGGTAGTGCGCGAGCGCAAGCTGCTGGTGCGCGACGTCGACGCCCTGCCCGGCTGCGCGCGTGAGCTGATCGCGCAGATCCGCCAGCCGGCGGCCGCCTGAGGCCTCGCCGCTGGGCGCCGGTAGGCGCGGCGGCGGCGCGCATTCGCGCGCTGGCTCCGGCTGCGATATCGCGCCCTAACGCCCCGTGAACGCCGGCGCGCGCTTGTGCGCGAAGGCGCGCATGCCCTCCAGGTAGTCGTCGGTGTAGCCCAGCTCGCGTTGCAGGGCGCATTCCAGGTCGAACTGCTGCGCCAGGGTGTTGCCGCTGGAGGCATGCAAGGCGGCCTTGGTCGCGGCATAGGCGCGGGTCGGCCCGGCCGCCAGCGTGGCGTGGACCTCGGCCAGCGTGGCCGCCAGATCCGCATCCGGCACCACGCGCCAGATCAGGCCCCAAGCCTCGGCCTGCCGCGCGCTGACGGCCTCGCCGAACAAGGCCGCGCCCATGGCCCGCGCCGACCCCACCAGGCGCGGCAGAAACCAGGTGCCGCCGGCGTCCGGCAACAGGCCGATCTTGCTGAAGGCCTGAATGAAGCGCGCCGACTCCACCGCGAACACCACGTCGCACGCCAGCGCCAGGCTGGCGCCGGCGCCGGCCGCCACGCCGTTCATCACACACACCACCGGCGCCGGCAGCGCGCGCAACCGCAGGATGAGCGGCTTGTACAGTTTTTCCAGATTCTCGCTCAGGTCACGGCGCGAACCGTCCTCGGCCGGCTTGCGCTCGCCCAGGTCCTGGCCGGCGCAGAAACCGCGGCCGGCGCCAGTCAGGATCACGCCGCGCAATCCGGCGTGCGCCTCCAGCGTGTCCAGCGCCCGCGCCAGTTCGGCGTGCATGACGGCGGTGAAGCTGTTCAGGCGCTCGGGGCGGTTGAGCGTGATGACGCCCACGCCCTGCTCCAGGGTGAAGGTGATTTGGGCATAGTCCACGGTGCTCATGCCAGTTCCTCCAGCACCGCCAGTTGTTCGGCGCTGTCGCCCAGCAGCAGATCCACCACCGTCAGGCGCTTGAAATAGTCGCCGACCTCCAGTTCATCCGTCATGCCCATGCCGCCGTGCAACTGCACCGCCATCTGCGCCACCAGCCGGCCGGCGCGCGCGGTTTCCAGCTTGGCCGCGGCCAGCATGCGGCGGCGCCGCGCCGCGTCGGGCTCGGTCAGCGCGGCCACGGCCACGTAGGCCATCGACAGCGCCAGTTCCTTGGCCACCAGCATTTCCGCCAGTCGGTGCTGCAGCGCCTGGAAGGAAGCCAGCGGCTGGCCGAACTGCCTGCGCGTCTTGAGATAATCGACGGTGATTTCCAGCAAGCGATCCATCGCGCCCGCCGCATGGGCGCAGAGCGCCGCCGTGCCCCATTGCAACGCTTGCGCCAAGGCCGCGTCGGCCGCTTCGCCTCGCGCCAACACCGCGTCGGCGGCAAGCGACACCGCGTCGAAATCCAGCCGCGCGCAACGCGCGCCGTCCAGCGTCGGCGTATCGGTGACGCGCACCCCGGCCGCATCCGCCGGCACCGCCAACAACAGGGCAACGCCGTCTTCATCTCGCGCGCTCGCCAGCCAGGCGTGGGCCGCGGCGCCATGCCACACCAGGTGCTTGACGCCGTCCAGGCGCCAGCCGTTGCCGTCGCGCGTTGCGCGGCAGTCGCGCGGATCGGCCTGATAGCGGCGCCCGGGCTCCTGGTACGCCACGCTGACCACCTGCTCGCCCGAGGCGATGGCGGGCAACCAGCGCTCGCGCGCGGCGTCGCCGCAGGCGCCGACCAGGGCCGCGCCCATCACCGCGCTGGGGATCACCGGCTCGGCCACCAGCCCGCGCCCCAGTTCCAGGTGCACCGGCAGCAGGCTGGCCGGCCCTTCGCCAAAGCCGCCCGCTTCCTGCGGGATGTTCAGGCCCAGCACGCCCAGTTCGGCCAGCGCGGCCCAGGCCGCCGGATCCAGCCGCCCCGCCGTCTCGCGGGCGCGGCGCCGCGGCCGGGTCCATGCCTGGTCCACCAGGCGGCGCAGGCTGTCGGCCAGCATGCGCTGTTCTTCGGTATAGAGGAAATCCATGCGTCGTGTTCCTTGCGGATGCGGGCCGGGCCTACAGGCCCAGCACCAGGCGGGCGATGATGCCCTTCTGCACTTCGGTGGTGCCGCCGTAGATCGAGGTCTTGCGCATGTCGGCATAGCCGGCGCCCGACGCGGCCGCCATCTCCGGGCCGGGGCCGTGGTAGTCGGCCTCGGCCAGCATCCATTCGGGGTCGTAGGGCCAGGCGTCGGGGCCGGCGACTTCCATCTGCAGCATGGCCAGGTCCTGCTGGATCTCGGAACCGCGGATCTTCAGCACCGAGGCTTGCGGGCCGGGCGTGCCGCCGTTGCTGGCCGCCACGCGCAGCAGCAGCATTTCCAGCGCCATGATGTCGACCTCGATGCGCGAGATGCGGTCGCGCATGCGGCTGTCGGCCAGCAGCGGCCGGCCGCGCGCGGTGGCGCGCGCGGCCATGTCCTTGAGGATGCCCTGTTCGCGATGGCAATGACCCAGGCCGGCGATGCCGGTGCGTTCGTGGCCGAGCAGGTATTTGGC
Source organism: Achromobacter sp. (assembly GCF_050285565.1). Taxonomy (GTDB): domain Bacteria; phylum Pseudomonadota; class Gammaproteobacteria; order Burkholderiales; family Burkholderiaceae_B; genus Achromobacter. Next base: position 114,643 of record NZ_JBLZXG010000011.1, on the reverse strand, counting down.
GTAGGTCCAGCCCTGATTCTCCTCGCCCACCAGATTGGCGACGGGCACCCGCACGTTCTCCAGCCAGACCTCGTTGACGTCATGGCCGCCGTCGAGCGTGCGGATCGGGCGCACGGTCACGCCCGGGGCGCGCATGTCCAGCAGCAGCATCGAAATGCCGCGCTGCGCGCGCGCCTCGGGATCGGTGCGGGCCAGGCAGAACATCCAGTCGGCGTACTGCGCCAGCGTGGTCCAGGTCTTCTGGCCGTTGACCACGTAGTCATCGCCGTCGCGCACCGCGCGGGTCTTGAGCGAGGCCAGGTCCGAGCCCGCGCCGGGCTCGGAATAGCCCTGGCACCACCAGTCCTGCACGCGCGGCATGCGCGGCAGGAATCGCGCCTGCTGCTCGGCGCTGCCGTACTTCATCAGCACCGGGCCGATCATGGACAGGCCGAACGGCAGCAAGCGCGGCGCGCCGGCCTTGAAGCACTCGATTTCGAAGATCAGCCGTTCCAGCGCGTTCCAGCCGGTGCCGCCATGCTCGACCGGCCAGTTGGGCGCGCCCCAGCCCCGGTCGGCCAGGATGTTGTGCCAACGCACGTAGTCATCGCGCTCCAGGCGCTGGTGCCGGCGCACCTTGTCGCGGATGTCGCGCGGCAGCCGGTCGGCGGCGAACGCGCGCACCATTTCGCGGAACCGGATCTCCTCCGGCGTCCAGGTCAGATTCATGGCCTACCTCCTTTGGCGGGTATCTAGCCATGGCGACCGCGCGCCGGACAATCTGCGGTTGCCGAAGACCGGCTTTTGCCTCGGTGTAGGGCGCACGCACTACGGGCCGGCAAAAGGCCTGCTTCAGCAATGAAGAATGGCACGGGCCGGCGCCAGCCCCGACACTGGCGGCTCATCCATCCGGAACCGCACGCAATGACCGCAACCGACCCACGCGCCACCGAGGGCGCCGAGGCGCAATACCGCCAGGCGCTCGACCAGGGGCGCTTCCAGATCCAGCACTGCGACGCCTGCGACCGCGCCGTGTTCTATCCCCGCATGCTCTGCCCCCATTGCGGTGCGGATCAGTTGTCGTGGCGCACGCCGGACGGCCGCGGCACGGTCTATTCCACCACCATCGTGCGGCGCAAGCCCGAGGCGGGCGGCGACTACAACGTGGCGCTGATCGACCTGGCCGAAGGGGTTCGCCTGATGAGCCGGGTCGAAGGCGTGGCGCCCGAGGCCGTGCGCATCGGCATGGCGGTGCGGGCGCAGGTGGCCGTGAAGGAAGGCCGCGGCCTGCTGGTGTTCGTGCCGAACAAGGAGGCGCAATGATACTGAACGATCTGCGCGGCGCCGTCGCGGTGGCGGGCGTCGGCCATGCCGGCCTGGGCCAGGCCCAAGGCTTCACCGAAATGGAAATCCTGGTGCAGGCGGCGCAGCGCGCCGTGGCCGACGCCGGCCTGTCGATGCGCGACATCGACGGCCTCTGCACCGCCAGCGTGGCCGCGCCCATGTGGGCGATGCCCGTCATCGAGCACCTGGGCATCCGCCCCAGCTTCATCGACAGCACCATGCTGGGCGGCTCCAGCTTCGTGGCGCACCTGCTGCCGGCGCTGCACGCGCTGGCCTCGGGCCAATGCAACGCCGTGCTGGTCTGCTACGGCAGCACGCAGCGCACCTCGACGCTGAGCCGCGCCGAGATCGGCCGCGTGCGCAAGCAGTTCGACCCGCAGCCCTACGAGACGCCGTATGACCCCTTGAGCCCGCTGTCTTCCTATGCGCTGGCCGCGGCGCGCCACATGCACCAGTACGGCACCCGCCGCGAACACCTGGCGCAGGTCGCGCTGGCCGCCAACCAGTGGGCCCAGCTCAACCCCGAGGCCCAACTGCGCGACCCGGCCACGCTGGAACAGATCCTGGCCGCGCGCATGGTGTCCGACCCCCTGAGCGTGCGCGACTGCTGCCTGGTCACCGACGGCGCCGGCGCCTACGTGCTGGTGCGCGCCGACCGCGCCCGCGATCTGCCGCGCCCGCCGGTCTACGTGCTGGGCAACGCCACCGCGGTCTGGAACCGCCAGATCTCGTCGATGGAGGACCTGACCGTGACCGCCGCCAGCGAGTCTGGCCGCCGCGCCTACGCCATGGCCGGCGTGGCGCCCAAGGACATCGACGTGGTCGAGCTGTACGACGCCTTCACCATCAACACCCTGCTGTTCCTGGAGGACCTGGGCTTCTGCGCCAAGGGCGAGAGCAAGGACTTCATCGCCGGCGGCGCCATCGCCCCCGGCGGGCGGCTGCCGGTCAACACCAATGGCGGCGGCCTGTGCTGCGTGCATCCGGGCATGTACGGCGTCTTCATCATGATCGAGGCCGTGCGGCAACTGCGCGGCGAGGCCGGCGCGCGCCAGGTGGCCGGCGCCCAACTGGCGCTGGTGCACGGCAACGGCGGCACGCTGTCCAGCCAGGCCACCGCCATCCTCGGCACCGCCGCCACGCTTTGATTCCGACCGCAGCAACCATGTCGCACGCCGAACCGCTCACCCGCATCCACCAACTGCTGGCCCGCCAGGCCGGCCGCCAGCCCGACGCCATCTGCCTGTACGAGGAAGGCGGCGGCATTCTGACCTATGCGCAACTATGGCAGCGCGCCCAGGCCGCGGCCGACTGGCTGGCGGCCGCGGGGGTAGAACCGGGCCATCGGGTGATGATGGTCGGCGAGAATTGCGCCGCCATGATCGCCACCCTGTTTGGCTGCTCCCTTGTCGGCGCCTGGCCGGTGGGCGTGAACGCGCGCCTGTCGGCGCGCGAGATCGCCGCGATCGGCGCCCACGCGCAGCCCGAGGTCACGCTCTACACCAGCGGCGTCTCATCGGCGGCCGCCGCCCACGCCGAGGCGGCCGGCGCGCAGCCCGCCGATGCCGGCGCCTGGGGCGCGGGCGTGCATGCGCGCCGCGCGGACGCGCCGACGCTCCCCGAGACCGGCGACGAGGTCGCCGAGGTCGCCACCGTGATCTACACCTCCGGCACCACCGGCGCCCCCAAGGGGGTCATGGTGCCGCATCGCGGCCTGCTGCATTTCGCCGGCGTCTCGGCCGCCTCGCGCCGCCTGACGCCGCGCGACATCGGCTACGCCGCGCTGCCGCTGTCGCACATCTTCGGCATCGCCACCGTGCTGATGGCCACGCTGCATGCCGGCGCCAGCCTGGTGCTGCGCAGCCGCTTCGATCCCGAGGACGCCTTCAAGGCGCTGGCCCATCCGGGCATCAGCATCCTGCAGGGCGTGCCGACCATGTTCCACCGCATGCTGGCGGCCGCGCCGCCGCGCGGCGAACTGCGCGCGCCGGCGCTGCGCTACCTCTACACCGGCGGCGCGGCGCTCGACCCCACGCTCAAGCGCGACGCCGAACGCTACTTCGGCGTCGCCATGCACCACGGCTATGGCATCACCGAATACGCGGGCTCCATGTTCATCACCGACATCGATGCGCCGCCGGCCGACTGCAGCGCCGGCTACGCGGTCGATGGGGTCGAACTGCGCATCGGCGGTCCCGACGCCGACACGCCGCGGCCGGGTGAACGCGGCGACATCCTGATCCGCGGCCCCGGGGTGATGCTGGGCTACTACCGCGATCCGGCGCAGACGGCGCAGGCGCTGCTGCCCGGCGGCTGGCTCAACACCGGCGACATCGGCTACCTGGACGACCGCGGCGCGCTGTATATCGCCGGCCGCTCCAAGGATCTGATCATCCGCTCCGGCTTCAACGTCTACCCGATCGAAGTCGAAGCGGTCATCAACGCCTTCCCCGGCGTGCGTCTGTCGGCGGTGGTCGGCCGCCCCACAGAGGACCACAACGAGGAAGTCATCGCCTTCGTCGAGCCCCTGGCCGGCGCGCGCCTGGACACCCGCCTGCTGATGCTGCACCTGCGCGCCCAGCTGGCGCCGTACAAGCGGCCCGCGCAGATCCACTGCATCGACACGATTCCCACCACCGTCAGCGGCAAGATCCTCAAGCAGCCGCTGAAAGAAAGGCTGGCGTAGGCGCGGCCCCGCTGTTCCGCTCCGCGACCGCCTCATTCCACAAGGAGACATGAGCGTGAACATCAAGACCCTGCTCGCCGCGGCCGCCGCCGTGGCGGCCATGGCGGCCGGCGCCAGCGCCGCCGCCGACAGCGCCTACCCCGACCGACCTATCCGCCTGCTGGTGGGCTACGCCCCTGGCGGCCCCGTGGACACCACCGCGCGCGTCTTCGCCAAGTACCTGGGCGACAAGCTGGGCCAGGCGGTCGTGGTGGAGAACCGTGCCGGCGCCAGCGGCATGATCGCCTCCGACGCCACCGCCAAGGCGCCGCCCGACGGCTACCTGCTGGGCTTTGCCGCCAGCCCCACGCTGACCATGTCGCCGCTGGTCCAGCGCAGCACCCTGTTCGACCCGCGCAAGGACTTCTCGCTGATCGGCCTGGTCGTCGACTACGCCAACGTCCTGCTGATCGGCCCGCAGGCCCCCGCCAAGAGCGTGGGCGAGCTGGTCGACTACGCCCGCGCGCACCCCGACGCCGTGTCGTTCGGCTCGGCCGGCATCGGCGCCTCCAACCACCTGTCGGCCGAACTGCTGAAGAAGCAGGCCGGCGTGCCGATGCTGCACGTGCCCTATCGCGGCAATTCGCCGGCGATGATGGACGTGGTCAGCGGCAAGATCACTTTCATGTTCGACATCACCAGCACCGCCATCCCGTTCATCAAGAGCGGCAAGGCGCGCGCGCTGGCGGTCACCTCGCGCACCCGCAACCCCGAGCTGCCCGACGTGCCCACCATGATCGAGGCGGGCATGAAGGACTACGAGGTGGTCGGCTGGTATGCGCTGGTCGGCCCGCGCAAGCTGCCCGACGCGGTGCAGGCGCGCCTGACCCGGGCGCTGTCCGAGGTCTCGCGCGACCCCGCTTTCCGCCGCGCGATGACCGACGGCGGCTACACCATCAACAGCGGCGACGCCGCCGCCCTGCAACAACGCATCGACCGCGAATACGCCTTGTGGGCCGATGTGATCCAAAGCGCCAACATCCAGGCCAACTGACCCCGACCGGAACCCGCCGATGAAGCCATCCGCATTGCGCACGCAGACCCGACTGCCCGTCATCGGCGCCCCCATGTTCCTGGTCTCCGGCCCGGACCTGGTGGCGGCGCAATGCGGCGCCGGCATCATCGGCACCTTCCCGTCGCTGAATGCAAGACCGCAGGAACAGCTACACGAGTGGATCACCCGCATCGAAGGCAGGCTGGCCCGCGCCCGCCAGGCGGCGCCGGACGCCGTTGTGGCGCCCTACGGCATCAATCTGATCGTCCACCCCAGCAACGCCCGCTGGCAGGGCGACCTGGCCATCTGCGCCGAACGCCGCGTGCCGCTGGTGATCACCTCGCTGCACCCGCCCGAAGCCGTGGTGCGCGCGGTCCACGCCTACGGCGGCCAGGTCTACCACGACGTCACCACGGTGCGTCATGCCCGCCGGGCGCTCGATGCCGGCGTCGATGGCCTGATCCTGGTCGCCGCCGGCGCCGGCGGCCATGCCGGCCAGCTCAACCCGATCGCCCTGGTCAACGAGATCCGCGCCTTTCACGACGGCCCGCTGGCCCTGTCCGGCTGTATCAGCCACGGCAAGGACATCCTCGCGGCCCAGGCCCTGGGCTGCGACTTCGCCTACATGGGGACGCGCTTCATCGCGACCCGCGAATCCCTGGCCAACGACGCCTACCGCGAAATGATCCTGCGCGCCCAGGCCGCCGACGTCACCTACACCCCCTGCTTCTCCGGCGTCCCCGCCAACTACCTGGCCGAAAGCATCCGGGCAGCCGGTCTGGACCCGAACCGGCTGCCCGAGTACGACGCGCCCCCGCCCAACCTCGACAAGAACACCCGTCCCCGGGCCTGGAAGGACATCTGGAGCGCGGGCCAGGGCGTGGGCGCGGCGCAGGAAGTGCTGACGGTGCACGAGCTGGTGAACCTGCTCGAAGCGGAATACCAGCAAGCCAAGCAAGCGCTGCTGCGCTGAACGTCAGAAGCGATAGCTCATCCTGACCGTGCCCGCCTGCGAAGACGCGCGGGACGTGTTGACCAGCGCGTCATAGGCAAGAGACACGTCCAGTTGCCGTGTCAGCGGCAAGCCGACGCTCGCGCCAAACGTCAGGAAACCGCGCGACAGATTGGCGCCAGGCGCGGCGAAGCGCGTGCCGTCCTGCGACACCACCGTCACCGCGCGATCGGTATCGAGCAGTTCCCGGGCATAGGCCACCCGGAACTGGAGGTTGACCGGCCGCTGCGCGCCATCGAACGACTTGTCGAAAGTCATGCCGACGTAAGGCTGCAGACTGCGGGCACTGTCCGAGCCGACATGCAGGTTCTGGCCCCTTGCGCCGCCTTCGTCAAAGCTGTTGGCGTGGAAATAGGCATAGCGCAGCCCCAGCCGTGGCGTCATGACCAGCCCGCCAAGCGCCAAGGGCTTGCTGACCTGCGCCGCCGCCGTGAATTCCTGCCCGATATGATCGCCCTTGGCCGTGCCGACATTCTCGAAAGGCCGCTTCTGCGACAGGAAATGCAGACCGTAGCCGATCACGCCCGTCACATCGACGGGCCCCAGGTCGCGGCTCGCGTAGGTGGCCAGGCGTACCGTGTCGCGCGTGCCGGAGCTTCCGGTATGCTCTTCCGACAGATCGGCATGGGAATAGCCCATCGCCAAGCCGAAGGTGTTGCGCTCGATCCGCTTGTCCACGCCGGCGAGAAAGCCGTATTGGTTTTCCTGGAAGCCCGGCTGCCCGCCCGAGCCGGACAGGCGGCCATGGCGCCCCGTGGCGTTCGCCCAGACCGAAACAGTGTCCGGCGCGTCGGCCGCATCCTGCGCGGAGCCGACGGCGCGCCGCGTCGCGCGCTCGAGCACCGCCGCCGTGGCCGACTGCGCGCTCATCAGGGCGGCGCTGCCGAGCGCCGTATAAATGCTGGTGCGGGTGGGCGCGATGACCACGGGCGTGTCGCCCGGGATGCCCGAGGCCGGGTCGCTCAGCAGTAACGCGACATCGTTGGCGCCATAGGCCACCGATGAACGCAGGCCGTTCAGGTCCGCGCCCGAGGCCAGCGAGCCCGTCACCGACGAGAAACGACCGCTGATGCCGTTGGCCGCGCTCACCACGTTGTAGCGCTTGGCCGAATAAGTGCCCGGCGTGTAGGTGATCGCCAGGGTCCCGTTCAATGTGGCGCTGCCCCCGACCTTGAGCAGCGATGCCTCGGTGGGGCTCACTTCAATGGCCAGGGTCGCGTTCGACGCTTGCGTATAGTTGCCGCCGACGCTCAGCGTGCCAATGGACCCGCCGGGCGACACCGTGCCGCCGTTCGTCACATTGCCGAGAATCGTGCCGTGGCCGCCCAGCGTGCCCTGCGCCCCGACCCCCACGTTGCCGCCCAGCACCGCGCCACCGTGGCCGGCATCGCCCACCTGGAGCGTGCCCTGGCCGACTGTCGTCGTTCCCGTGAATCCGCCACTGGAACCATTGAGCACGAGCATGCCGGCCCCTTGTTTGACCAGTGCGCCGCTGCCCGTGAACTCGCCGCCATAGACGCTGTCGGTGGCCGCGTTGAGCGTCAGCGTGCTGGCGCCGGCAAGCACGCGCGAGCCGGGCACCCCGTACACCCCGGCAAGCGTCTGGCCCGACGCCGCCGACAGGTCGAGCGTCGCGCCGCTGCCCATGAGCGAGATGGCCGAGGCCGCAGACAGCCGGCCGGCGCCCGATAGCACCAGCGTGCCGCCGTTGATCGTGGTCGCGCCGGTGTAGGTGCTTACCCCCGCAAGCGTCTGCGTGCCGCTGTTGAGCACCAGTCCGCCGGTGCCGTCGATAACGCCGGAAAAGACGCCCGCGGCGTTCGTCAGGGTCAGCGTGCGCCCGCCAAGGGCGACTCTTCCGCCCCCCGCCAGGCCGGCCACGGAGGCGCCGTTCGTCGTCGCCGAGATGTCCAGCGTACCGTTGCTGGTCACCCCACTGGAGGCCGCCAGGCTGCCGCCGCCACTGAGCGCGAGGGTCGCGCCGCTGTCGATGAGGGTGGCGCCGGAATAGGTGTTGATGCCCGTCAGCGTCTGGGCGCCGGCGCCCACGCGGACCGCGCCACTGCCTTCGATGACGCCATCGAAAACGCCCGAGGCGTTGGTCAGGGCCAGAGAACGCGCGCCGAGCCGCACCGTGCCGGTGCCCGACAGCGCCTGGATCGATGCGCCCGACGTCACGGCCGAGACATCCAGCACCGAGTTCACCACCACGCCCGATGACGCGGCGAGGCTGCCGCCGCCCACGAGCGCAAGCGTGCCCCCGCTGACCGTGGTCGTGCCCGTGAACGTATTGGCGCCCGACAGCGTCAAGGTGTTGGTGCCAACGACGGTCAACGATCCCGCGCCGGAGACGACCCCGGACATGGTCATCCCTGTCGTCATGGTGGAGAAGGTGACGCCCGATGCGGCATCCGTCAGGATCACATCATTGTTCAGGGTCAGTCCCGTGTGTAACGCGGCAATGGTCGCCGTCGCCCCCGCATCGAACAACAGATTGCCGACGATACTGGATCCGGTCAGCAGATTCAGCGCATTGGACGCGCCGCCGAACTGGATGGCCGCCGCCCGGGCGCCGCCCGGGCCCGTCAACGCGCCCACGATGGTGCCCTGGTTGGTGATCGTGTCCATGCCCCGCGTCACAACGCCGACGCCGCCCCCCACGCCGGCGCCGCCCGTGATCGTTCCGGCATTGGCGAGGGTATTGCGCGTACCGGCAAGATTGACACCGCTGCCGCCGGCGCCGGCACTGGCGGAACCGGACGCGCCCGCTCCCGCCACGCCGCCCGCGCCGCCCGTGATGCTGCCGATGTTGAGGATGTCGGCGTTGCCGCCGAGCACAAGCAGCCCGTCGCCACCGGCGCCGCCGCCACCGCTGAAGCCGCCGGCCCCGCCGGCGCCGCCGACGCCGCCGATGATCGTCCCGGCATTGGAGACCCTTACCTGGCTCGCGACCGCCGTCACGCCGCTGCCGCCACCGCCGCCGCCGCCGCCGTTGCCGCTTATCCCGTTGCTGGTACTGCCGCCGTTGCCCCCGGCACCGCCCGCGACTGTCACGGTATCCGAGATCCAGAGCTCCCCGCCGCTGTAATAGACGCCCGTATTGCCGCCGTTGCCACCGCTGCCGAAATTGTTGCCGTCAGGCCCGCTGGCGCCGGCCGCGCCGGTCAACCCGGCATTGATGGTTATGTTCGAGGAGGTGATCACTAGCGCCGGGGGGTTGGCGGGCGCGCTTCCCGCGTCTCCGCTGGCGCCCGTGCCACCCGTGCCGGCCACGCCCCAGCCGCCCGGATCCTGCACCGTGACGCCGTTGGTGTCGATGTGGCTGGAGCCGCCGCCCTGGCCATTGCCGGCGCCACCCGCGCCGCTACGATCCGGAAAGCCGCCGCCGCCCGGCGCCCCGCAACCGCTTGGGTCGCCGATGGAACAGGCCGCCCAGGCGGGCATCGCGGCGCCCGTCAAGGCCAAGGCAATGGCGGCGCCGCCGGCCGCCGCCAGGAATCGCGCCGCTGTTGGCGCCGGGGCCGCTCCGGACGCCGCCACGGGCGCGAAGTGAGTCTGGGAGGGCGTCAACGACGCCGCGGCGGCGCACGCTGCGCCGTGGGCTGCGAGCCTGGGTTTGCCTTGAATCACGAATATCCCTTTGCATCGCGCCGTCCGCGGCGGGCTGGCACCGGAAAAATACGGCCTCCGCCCGTGGTACGGCGATCATATGATCGCCAGCGCTCACCAGGGCCACGGTTGCGGTGGCCGAGCGCTGGAACGTTGCGCCGTCTTGCTGGCGCACTGGCCGCAAATGTAATGCAAAGTAAGAATGTGCGCTATAACGGCGTGAGCGCCGTTCGGCCGGCGGGCAGGCATCCCCCGGTGCGCCGGACTGGGCGGATGCAGGCCCCGCTGCGAGGGGGGTCACTCCAGCTTGATGCCGGCGCGGCCAATCACCTCCCGCCATTTTGCGACTTCCGCCTGCACGAACGCGCCAAACGCCTGCGCGCTGCCGGGTTTGGGCTCCGCCCCCGCCGCCACCATGGCCTTCGCCGTCGCCGGGTCGGACAGGACCTTCACCATATCGGCATTGACCCGCGCCACGATTTCGGCGGGCGTCCCTTTCGGCGCCATCACCCCGCTCCACGAATACGCCTCGTAGCCCGGCAGGCCCGATTCGGCGATCGTCGGCACCTGCGGCAGCATGCTCGATCGCGACGGGTTCCCCACGCCCAGCGCCCGCACCTTGCCGCTCTTCAGGTGCGGCACCGCCGACGGGCCATCCGCGAACATCACCTGCACTTGCCCGCCCAGCAGGTCCTGCATTGCCGGCGCGCTGCCCCGATAGGGGATGTGCTGGATCTTCACGCCCGCCATCGCGTTGAACAGTTCGCCGGCCAGGTGCGTGCCCCCACCGGTGCCTGAAGAGCCGAACGACAGCTTGCCGGGATGCGCCTTCGCGTAGGCGATCAGTTCGCTGACCGATGTCACCGGCAGCGAGGGATTGACCACCAGCACGATCGGGAACACCGCCGCCATGCCCACCGGCACGAAATCTCGGTTGATGTCGTAGGTCAGGTTGTCGCGCAGGCTGGGCAACACGGCATGGTGGATGGAGGCGAAGAAGAAGTTGTAGCCATCGGGCTCGGCCTTGGCGGCGAACTGCGCGCCGACGATGCCACCCGCGCCGGAGCGGTTGTCCACCACCGTCGGCACCGACCACAGGTGGCCCAGCGGCTGCGCGGTGAAGCGCGCGGTGGTGTCGACCGGCCCGCCCGCGGGAAACGGCACGATGAATGTCACGGCGTGGCCGGGCCAGGTGGCGGCGCGGGCGAAGGGGGTCAGCAAAGTCGAGGCGCACGCGGCGCCCAGCCCCGCGATGACGCGGCGGCGTTGATGGTCTGGCATGGCAGTCTCCTGGGTCTCGTTCTTGTCGATGGCGCGCCGGGGTTTTTTTATTATTTGCCGCGTAGCCGCTTTTGCCGCTACACATTTTCAGAAGCCCCTCTTTCGCCGCGACACCGGGTTCGCCGACCAGCCACTCTCTCGCGCCGCCACGGCGTCGCGGCGACCACTGGCGCCGCTATTGTCCGCGCGCGGCGCGCTGCACGTGTTCGATGAAGCACTCGGCGAAACTGGGCAGGTCGCGGCCGCGCTGGCGGCACAGCAGCCGGTCGCGCAGGGCCCAGGGGTCGTCAAGCTTGAGCACGTGCAATGCATCGGGCCGGCTGTAGCGCGCGGCGCAGGCGCGCGGCACCACCGCGATGCCGGCGCCGGCCTCGACCATGCGGCAAACGGCCTCGAAGCTGCCCACGTGCACGCGCTGGCAGATGCGCTTGCCCAGGCCGCTGGCGATGTCTTCCAGGAAGGTCTGGATGGCGCTGTCGGGATGGATGCCGACGAACGGATAAGCGTCGATCAGGTCGGCGAAATGGGCCGACTTCGACGCCGCCAGCGGATGATCCAGCGCCGTGACCACGGTGAGTTCATCGCGGAACAACGGCGTCACGTCCAGCCCCTCGACGTCGATGTTGCCGGCCACCAATCCCAGGTCGCCCGCGCCCGCGCGGATGGCGATGACGATGTCGCCCGAGATCTTCTCTTCGAGTTCGACGTCGACGTCCGGGTTCTCGGCCAGGAAGGTCGACAGCGCGTCGGCCAGGAACGAATTGGTGGCGGTGGTGTTGGCCAGCAGGCGCAGCCGACCCTTGAGGCCGCTGGCATAGGGCTGCAGGTCGGCATTCAGGCATTCGAGCTGGCGGAACACCGCGTTGGCATGCTTGAGCAACACCTCGCCGGCCGGCGTCAGCGCCACGCCCGTGGCCATGCGCACCAGCAACCGCGCCTTGAAGGCTTCTTCCATGTGCTTGACGCGCGCGCTGGCGGCGGGCAGCGACAGGAAAGTGCGCTCGGCCGCGCGGGTCAGGTTGAGCGTCTCTCCCACGTTCACGAAGAGCCGCAGGTCAGTCAGATCATGTCTCATGTTCCACCACACAGAAGGGGGGCATTTCTAATTTTGAATTCTTCGAATGCCGTCACGAACATACCATGGGGCAACCCCGTAAACCATACGGTTTGACGCGGAACTGTTTCCCACGCGGCGCGCGCCGCGGCATCAGGAGTAAGTCCCAATGAGCGGCATTGTTTCCGGCAAGGTAGTGGTCGTTACAGGCGCGGGCGGCGGCATCGGCCGCGGCATCGCGCTGGCCATGGCGCGGGCGGGCGCCAAGGTGGTGGTCAACGACATCGGCGTCTCGCTCTCCGGCGAAGGCGGCGGCGAAGGCCCCGCGCAGGCCGTGGTGCGTGAAATCACCACGGCCGGCGGACTGGCCGTGGCCAACACCGACAGCGTGGCGGCGTACGACAGCGCCAGCCGCGTCATCCAGACCGCCATCGATGCCTTCGGGCGCATCGACGCGGTGGTCAACAACGCCGGCAACCTGCGCGACCGCGTGTTCCACAAGATGAGCGAAGCGGAATGGCGCCAGGTGATCGACGTGCACCTGCACGGTTCGTTCTTCATGAGCCGCGCGGCGGCGCCGTATTTCCGCGAACAGGAATCGGGCGCCCTGGTGCACATGACGTCCACCTCGGGCCTGATCGGCAACTTCGGCCAGGCCAACTACGCCTCCGCCAAGCTCGGCATCGTGGCGCTGTCCAAGTCGATCGCGCTGGACATGGCGCGCTACAACGTGCGCTCGAACTGCATCGCGCCATTCGCCTGGAGCCGCATGACCAGCTCCATTCCCGCCGAGACCGACGAGGAAAAGGCGCGCGTCGAAAAGCTCAAGAAGATGGAAGCCGACAAGGTCGCGCCGCTGGCCGTGTACCTGGCCAGCGATTCGGCCAGCGCCATCACCGCGCAGGTGTTCGCGGTGCGCGCCAACGAGATCATGCTGATGAGCCAGCCGCGGCCGCTGCGCAGCGTGCATTACAGCGAAGGCTGGACGCCCGAACTGATCGGCGAGATCGCCGTGCCCGCCATGCGCAAGCACTTCTACGCGTTGGAGCGCTCGCCCGACGTGATCGACTGGGATCCCATCTGAGGCCGCCATGCCGCTCGACTATGCAACCGTGAAGCACTGGCGTTTCGACGATGTGCGCCAGCACTACGACGACAAGGACACCATGCTGTACGCGCTGGGCATCGGCCTGGGGCAGGACCCCGAGGACACCCGTCAGCTTCGTTACGTGTACGAAAAGGACCTGCGCGCCTTTCCCACCATGAGCGTGGTGCTGGGCTACCCCGGATTCTGGATGAGCGACCCGCGCGCCGGTATCGACTGGGTTCGCCTGGTGCATGGCGAACAGCGGCTGGCGGTGCACGCGCCGCTGCCCACGTCCGGCACCGTGATCGGCAGGAGCCGCGTCACCCACGTCATCGACAAGGGCGCGGACAAGGGCGCCATCGTCATCACCGAACGCACGCTGCACGACAGCGCCGGCGCGCACCTGGCGACCTTGCGGCAAAGCACCTTCTGCCGCGGCGATGGCGGCTTCGGCCGGGGCGACCCCAGTCCCGAGCCGCTGCCCGCCGCGCCGCAGGGCGAACCGGAGCGCCGCTGCGAACTGCGCATTTCGCCGCAGGCGGCGCTGCTGTACCGCCTGAACGCCGACCGCAATCCGCTGCACGCCGACCCCGAAGTCGCCCATCAGGCCGGCTATCCCAAGCCCATCCTGCATGGCCTGTGCTCCTACGGTGTTGTCGCGCACGCGCTGGTGAAGACCTGGTGCGACTACGACGCCTCGCGCCTGACCCGGCTGGATGCCCGATTCTCGGCGCCGGTCTATCCGGGCGAGACCCTGCAGTGCGATATGTGGCGCATGCCGGATGGCCAGATCCGCTTCGTCACCCGCGCGGTTGAACGCGACATCATCGTCATGAGTCACGGCGCCGCCGAGGTGCAACCATGACGCGCCCGCCCGCATTGGACGGCATCCGCGTGCTGGACCTGTCGCGCATCCTGGCCGGCCCCTGGTGCACGCAGAACCTGGCCGACCTGGGCGCCGACGTCATCAAGATCGAACGCCCCGGCGTCGGCGACGACACCCGCGCCTGGGGGCCACCGTTCCTGAAGGACGGCAATGGCATCGACACCAACGAATCCGCCTACTACCTCAGCGCCAACCGCAACAAGCGCTCGGTCGAAGCCGACATGGCCACGCCGCATGGCGCCGCGCTGATCCGCGAGCTGGCGGCGGTCAGCGACATCCTGGTCGAGAACTTCAAGGTCGGCGGACTGGCCAAGTATGGCCTGGACTACGCCAGCCTGAAGGCCATCAACCCGCGCCTGATCTACTGCTCGGTCACCGGCTTCGGCCAGGACGGGCCGTTCGCGCGGCGCCCCGGCTACGACTTCATGATCCAGGGCATGGGCGGCCTGATGAGCATCACCGGCGAACGCGACGACCTGCCCGGCGGCGGACCGCAGAAAGCGGGCGTGGCGGTGACCGACATCGTCACCGGCATGTATGCCACCGTGGCCATCCTGGCGGCCTTGCAGGAACGGCACCGCAGCGGGCTCGGGCAGCACCTGGACATCGCGCTGCTCGACAGCCACGTTGCGCTGCTGGCCAACCAGAATTCCAACTACTTCAATTCCGGCGTGGCGCCGACGCGCGCCGGCAACGCGCACCAGAACGTGGTGCCCTACCAGGTGTTCGCCGCCAGCGACGGTCACCTGATCGTGGCCACCGGCAACGAATCGCAATACCGCGCCTATTGCAAGGCCATCGGCGCGCCGGCGCTGGGCGACGATCCGCGCTTTGCCACCAACCGGCTGCGCGTGACCCACCGCGAGGAACTGGTGGCGATATTGGCCGCCATCATGCGCCAGGGCACACGGGACGACTGGATCGCCAGGCTGGAAGCGGTCGGCGTGCCCTGCGGGCCGATCAACAACATCGCCCAGGCCTTCGCCCATCCGCAGGCACAGGCGCGGCAACTGCGCCGCGACCTGCCGCATGCGGCCGGCGGTGTCGCCCCCGTCACGGCCAGTCCGCTGCGCTTTTCGGAGTCGCCGGTGGTGTACCGGCGCGCCCCGCCGCTGCTGGGCCAGCACACCGAGGAGGTGCTGCGCGAGGTGCTGGGCAAGTCGCCACAGGCCATCGCCGAATGGATGGCAACGCATCGGCGCAGTGCTGATTGACTCACGCACATATCGGACAACATAACGAATGAAGGCTCGCATCCGGCGAGGGTTTTGATTCTATGATTCGGGCCACCGATTCATTCACCGCCCATCGCGCCGAGCGAGCCTCCATGCCAGCGATCCGCCCCCTCAAGCGCCTGTTCCGTCGCGAACGCGACACCCGAAATGCCGACCTGCAAGGGCAGCTCGCAGCCATCCACAAGGCGCAGGCGATCATCGAGTTCGACCTGGACGGCCATGTGCTGACCGCCAACCGCAACTTCCTCGACCTCATGGGCTACGAGCTGGACGAACTGGTGGGCCAGCATCACCGCCTGTTCGTCGCGCCCGACCGCCGCGATTCGCCGCAGTACCAGGCCTTCTGGGACAAGCTCAAGCGCGGCGAATACGACGCCGGGCGCTACCGCCGCATCCACAGGGACGGCAGCGACGTCTGGCTGCAGGCCAGCTACAACCCGATCCTCGACCCGCACGGCCGCCCCTTCAAGGTGGTCAAGTACGCGATGGACGTCACCGAGCAACAGCGCCGCCAGGCCGACACCGAGGGCCAATTGGCGGCCATCTCCAAGGTGCAGGGCATCATCGAGTTCGAACTGGACGGCACCATCATCCGCGCCAACGACCTGTTCCTGGACGCGATGGGCTATCGCGAGGACGAACTGCGCGGCCGCCATCACAGCATGCTGGTGCTGCCCGAGGAAGTGCGCGCCCCGGCCTACCAGGACTTCTGGCGCAAGCTGCGCGGCGGCCAGTACGACACCGGCCAATACCTGCGCATCGGCAAGAACGGCCGGCGCGTCTGGATCGAGGCCAGCTACAACCCCATCTTCGACGCCGAGGGGCGGCCGTTCAAGGTGGTGAAATTCGCCACCGACATCACCAAGCGCTTCACCGCCGCGCAGACGCTGCGGGTGGCGGTGCAGGGCCTGACCGAAAACGCCGAACGCGCCAGCCAGGCCAACACCCTGGCGCGCGATGCCTGCCGCGTTGCCGAAGAGGGCGGCAAGACCGTGACCGGCGTGGTGGCCACGATGGGCGCCATCACCGACAGCTCGCGGCGCATCTCGGAAATCATCGGCGTGATGGACGGCATTGCCTTCCAGACCAACATCCTGGCGTTGAACGCCGCGGTCGAGGCCGCGCGGGCCGGCCCGCACGGCAGGGGCTTCGCGGTGGTGGCCGCGGAAGTGCGCAGCCTGGCGCAGAACAGCGCGGCCGCGGCCAAGGAAATCAAGGATCTGATCACCACCTCGGTCGAGCAGATCGGCAACGGCGCCGAACAGGTGCAGTCCGCCGGCACGACCATGGAGAACATCGTCACCTCGTCGCGCCGCGTCACCGAGATCATGGGCGAAGTGGTGGAGGTGTCGCTGGCGCAGTCGGCCAAGCTGGGCGAGGTCACCGAGGACATCACCCAGATGACGGCCGAAGCGGCCCAGGAACTGCAAAGCGTCTACGACGCGCAGGCCAGTCCCGTGAAGGCCCGGACAACGGCCGGCGCGCGGACGCCCGCGCGGCCAGCGCTGGAATACGTGCGCTACTGACCGGGCGCGATCCGGCGGACGAACCCCATGACGCCCCCACTCGGACGCGCCGGGCATCGCCAAAAAAATCGGGCGCCCTGATCGGCGCCCGATTTGCGTTGCCGCCGCCGGCTTACGCCACGGCGACCGGGATCTTGCCGATCCTGGCCTGCCATTCCTTCGGCCCCGTGGTGTGAACCGAGGTGCCCTGGGCGTCAACCGCCACGGTCACCGGCATGTCCTTCACGTCGAACTCGTAGATGGCTTCCATGCCCAGATCGGCGAAACCCAGCACCTTGGCGCCACGGATCGCCTTGGACACCAGATAGGCCGCGCCGCCCACGGCCATCAGGTAGGCCGAGCCGTGCTTCTTGATCGACTCGATGGCGACCGGGCCGCGCTCGGACTTGCCGATCATGGCGATCAGGCCGGTCTGCTCCAGCATCATGTCGGTGAACTTGTCCATGCGGGTCGCGGTGGTCGGGCCGGCCGGGCCCACCACTTCGTCGCGCACCGGGTCGACCGGACCGACGTAGTAGATGACGCGGTTGGTGAAGTCCACCGGCAGCGGCTCGCCCTTGGCCAGCATGTCCTGGATGCGCTTGTGCGCGGCGTCGCGGCCGGTCAGCATCTTGCCCGACAGCAGCAGGGTCTGGCCCGGCTTCCAGCTGGCGACTTCTTCCTTGGTCAGCGTGTTCAGGTCGACCTGCTTGGACTTGTTGTAGTCCGGCGCCCAGTGCACTTCCGGCCATTCGGACAGCGACGGCGGCTCCAGGCGCGCCGGGCCCGAGCCGTCCAGCTCGAAGTGGGCGTGGCGGGTGGCCGCGCAGTTCGGGATCATGGCCACGGGCTTGGAGGCCGCGTGCGTCGGGAAGGTGTTGATCTTGACGTCCAGCACCGTGGTCAGGCCGCCCAGGCCCTGGGCGCCGATGCCCAGCGCGTTGACCTTTTCGTACAGTTCAATGCGCAGCTCTTCGAGCTTGTTCTGCGGGCCGCGGGCCAGCAGCTCGTACATGTCGATGTCTTCCATCAGCGACTGCTTGGCCATCAGCATGGCCTTTTCGGCGGTGCCGCCGACGCCGATGCCCAGCATGCCCGGCGGGCACCAGCCGGCGCCCATGGTCGGGACGGTCTTGAGCACCCAGTCCACCAGCGAATCGCTGGGGTTGAGCATGGCGAACTTGGACTTGTTTTCCGAACCGCCGCCCTTCGAAGCCAGTTGCACGTCGACCTTGTCACCCGGGACCAGCTCGACGTGCAGGATACAGGGGGTGTTGTCGCGGGTGTTCTTGCGGGCGAACAGCGGATCGTCCAGCACCGAGGCGCGCAGGGGGTTGTCCGGGTTCAGGTAGCCGCGGCGCACGCCTTCGTCGCACAGTTCCTGCAAGGTGCGCTTGGTGTCGAAACGCACGCCCATGCCGACCTTCAGGAACACGTTGACGATGCCGGTGTCCTGGCACAGCGGGCGCTTGCCCTCGGCGCACATGCGCGAGTTGGTCAGGATCTGGGCCATCGCGTCGCGCGCGGCCGGGCTTTCCTCGCGCTCGTAGGCGCGGGCCAGGTGGCGGATGTAGTCGACGGGATGGTAATAGCTGATGAACTGGATGCCATCGGCTATCGACTGGATGAAGTCTTCTTCTTTGATGAGGACGGACATGGCGATATGCGGATTACGAAGGGAAACGTGAAAACGCGGCCGACCTACCGGCCAGCCGCGCGGGTGAAAGGATTACTTTTGCCGCCGGGCCGCCCCAAGGCAAAAAGCCCCTTGGGGGCAGCCAGCTCGCATGGCGAGCGCAGCGAGGGGGGGTATTCCCCCGCCGGGCCGCCCCAAGGCAAAAAGCCCCCTTGGGGGGCAGCTAGCTCGCGCAGCGAGCGCGGCGTGGGGGCATTCATTCATTTGCCTTGCCAGACCGGCTTGCGCTTTTCCGCGAAAGCCGTGGCGCCTTCCTTGGCATCGGCCGACGAGAAGATGTGGGCGATCAGCGGCCGCTGGCGGCTGAACATCTCTTCCTGGGTCCAGTCGCCGGACTGCGCCACGATGCTCTTGGCGGTCTGCACCGACAGCGGGCCGTTCTCGACGATGGCGCGGGCCAGCTCCAGCGCGCCGGCCAGGGCGCCGCCCGGCTCGGTCAGGCGATTCACCAGGCCAAAACCGTAGGCGCGTTCGGCGCCCAGCATGTCGCCGGTCAGGATCACTTCCATGGCGATGTGGTACGGCAGGCGGCGCGGCAGGCGCAGCATGCCGCCGGCGCCGGCCACCAGGCCGCGCTTGACCTCGGGCAGGCCGAACTTGGCGTTGCTGGCGGCCACGATCAGGTCGGAGGCCAGGGCCATCTCGCAGCCGCCGGCCAGCGCATAGCCTTCAACGGCCGCGATCAGCGGCTTTTTCGGCGGCGCTTCGTTCAGGCCGGCGAAACCGCGGCCTTCCACGTATGGGCGCTGGCCCGACTTGGCGAAGGCCTTCAGGTCCATGCCCGACGAGAAGGTGCCGCCCGCGCCCGTCAGGATGCCGATGCGCACGTCGTCGCGGCTGTCCAACTGATCGAGCGCGGCGGCCATGGCCTGGGCGGTTTCCAGGTTGATGGCGTTCTTGGCCTCGGGACGGTTGATGGTGATGATCTGGATGCCGTCGGCGACTTCCACCTTGATCAGGTCAGACATGCGGATGCTCCTTCCGGGGTGTGGGAATATTGGTTTTATATAAGACAGGGTCAACCCGGAATGATACGACCAATGGCAGGCCGCCGCAGGGCGCCGCCGGCGCAATGTCCGCCAGAAGCACGCCGCGCCGGATATGTAACCGCGAGGATGTAACGGCGAATCCCGGGGGGCGGCCCCCAGGGCCGCCCCGGGCCAGTTAAAATGCCCGGTTTCCCACGCCCACGGCAGACGTCGCCCGGCGACCGAATTCCAAGAATCCTATGCTCACCTTTCAGCAAATCATCCTTACGCTCCAGGAATACTGGGACAAGCAGGGTTGCGCCCTGCTGCAGCCCTACGACATGGAAGTCGGCGCCGGCACCTCGCACACCGCCACCTTCCTGCGGGCGATCGGCCCGGAACCCTGGCGCGCGGCCTACGTGCAGCCCTCGCGCCGTCCCAAGGACGGCCGCTACGGCGAAAACCCCAACCGCCTGCAGCACTATTACCAGTACCAGGTGGTGCTGAAACCCGCGCCCCCGGAAATCCTGGACCTGTACATCGGCTCGCTCAAGGCGCTGGGCATCGACCCCACGCAGCACGACATCCGCTTCGTCGAGGACGACTGGGAAAACCCGACGCTGGGCGCCTGGGGCCTGGGCTGGGAAGTCTGGCTCAACGGCATGGAAGTGACCCAGTTCACCTACTTCCAGCAGGTCGGCGGCCTGGATTGCACCCCGACCACGGGCGAAATCACCTACGGCCTGGAACGCCTGGCCATGTACCTGCAGGACGTGCAAAGCGTGTACGACCTGGTCTGGACCGAAGGCGCCAACGGCCGCCGCGTGCTGTACCGCGACGTGTTCCACCAGAACGAAGTGGAGCAGTCCACCTATAACTTCGAGTATTCGTCGGCCGAGATGCTGTTCGCGCACTTCAACGACTACGAGGCCGAGGCCAAGCGCCTGATGGACGTGCCGCTGGCGCTGCCCGCGTACGAAGCCACCCTGAAGGCCGCGCACACCTTCAACATGCTGGACGCGCGCGGCGCGATCAGCGTCACCGAACGCGCCGCCTACATCGGCCGCATCCGCAACCTGTCGCGCGCCGTCGCGCAGGCCTATTACGATTCCCGCGAACGACTGGGCTTTCCCATGCTGGGCCGCGACAAGGCCGCCGGGGAGGCTGCATAAATGACGACGAACATCCGCCCCCTGCTGGTCGAACTGCTGACCGAAGAACTCCCGCCCAAGGCCCTGCAGAAGCTGGGCCAGGCTTTCGCCGAAGGCGTGCGCGCCACGCTGGCGCGCCACGGACTGCTGGCCGCCGACTGCACCGTGCAGCCCTACGCCACGCCGCGCCGCCTGGCGGTGCGCCTGTCGGCCGTGCTGGCCCAAGCGCCCGACCAGGCCTACGCCGAAAAGCTGATGCCGGTGAAGATCGGCCTGACCGAAGACGGCAAGGCCACCCCGGCGCTGCAAAAGAAACTGGCCGCCAAGGGCCTGGAGAGCATCGACCTTTCCACCCTGGAACGGGAATCCGACGGCAAGCAGGACTACCTGGTGGCGCGCGGCACCGCGCCCGGCGCCGCGCTGGCGGCCGGCCTGCAGGAAGGCATCGACGCGGCCATCGACGGTCTGCCGATTCCCAAGGTCATGCGTTATCAATTGGCCGATGGCGTCACCACCGTCAAGTTCGTGCGCCCGGCGCACGGCCTGATTGCGCTGTTCGGCGCCGATGTCGTGCCCGTGACCGCCCTCGGCCTGGCCGCCGGCCGCGAAACCCTGGGCCACCGCTACATGAGCAGCGGCGCCATCGCCATCGCCGATGCCGACGCCTACGCCGCCACCCTGGCCGAGAAGGGCCGCGTGGTGGCCTCGTTCGAAGGCCGCCGCGACGAGATCCAGCGCCAGTTGCTGGAACACGCCGGCCGCCTGTCGGCCACGCTGGGCGACGACCCGGAAGTGGCCGCCCTGCTCGATGAAGTCACCGCCCTGGTCGAACACCCCACCGTCTACGTGGGCCAGTTCGAGGAACAGTTCCTGCAAGTGCCGCAGGAATGCCTGATCCTGACCATGCGCCTGAACCAGAAGTACTTCCCCTTGTTCGACCCGGCCAGCGGCCGCCTGACGCACCGCTTCCTGATCGTGAGCAACATGCACACGGACAACCCGGTCAACATCATCGAAGGCAACCAGCGCGTGGTGCGCCCGCGCCTGGCCGACGCCCAGTTCTTCTTCGAAACCGACCGCAAGACGCCGCTGGCCGCGCGCGTCGAGCAACTGGGCTCGATCGTCTACCACAACAAGTTGGGCACCCAGCTCGAACGCGTCGAACGCGTGCGCGCCATCGCCCGCGATGTGGCCGGCAAGCTGGGCGGCGATGTCGCCGCCGCCGACCGCGCCGCGCTGCTGGCCAAGGCCGACCTGGGCTCGAACATGGTGGGCGAATTCCCTGAGCTGCAAGGCATCATGGGCGCCTACTACGCCGCCGGCGACGGCGAGCCGGACAGCGTGGTGCAGGCGCTGCGCACCCAGTACCGCAACCGCTACGACACGCCGGTCGCGCAGGGCGACCTGACCGCCGCCACCCTGTTCATCGCCGAACGCGCCGAGACCCTGGTCGGGATCTGGGCCATCGGCCTGGCGCCCACCGGCGAACGCGACCCCTTCGGCCTGCGCCGCGCCGCGCTGGGCCTGATCAGCGCCTTCGAGCAACTGGCCGCAGGCGGCTGGCTCAAGCTCAACCAGGACGGCCCGCTGTCGCTGGACGGCCTGCTGGCCGCCACCGCCGCCACCTTCCCGGCTGGCAAGATCCCCGCCGACACGCTGGCGGAAGTGCGCGCCTTCATCTACGAACGCTACCGCAACCAGCTGATCGGCGAGCACGACCGCAACGCGGTCGAGGCTGTCATCGCCCTGGCGCCGCCGCTGCACCAGGTGGCCGAGCGCGTGCGCGCCGCCGCCGCCTTCGCGCAGATGCCCGAGGCGGCCAGCCTGGCCGCCGCCAACAAGCGCATCGGCAACCTGCTCAAGAAGGCCGAAGGCGAGATCGGCGCCGTCAATGCCGACGCGCTGGTCGAGCCCGCCGAAAAGGCGCTGGCCGCCGCCATCGCCGCGCTGCGTCCGCAGGCCGAGGCACAACTGGCCGCCGGCGACTTCGCCGCCAACCTGCGCACGCTGGCGCAGGCGCGCGAGCCGGTGGACGCCTTCTTCGCCGACATCATGGTCATGGCCGAGGACCCGGCGGTGCGCGCCAACCGGCTGGCGCTGCTGGGCCAGTTGCATACCCTGATGAACCAGGTCGCTGACATCTCCAGGCTGGCACAGTGAAACTCATCATCCTCGACCGCGACGGCGTCATCAACCAGGACAGCGACGCATTCGTCAAGACGCCCGACGAATGGATCGCGCTGCCCGGCAGCCTGCAGGCCATCGCCCGCCTGACGCAGGCGGACTGGACGGTGGTGGTCGCCACCAACCAGTCGGGCCTGGCCCGCGGCCTGTTCGACATGGACACGCTGACCGCCATCCACACCAAGATGCGGCG
Source organism: Achromobacter sp. (assembly GCF_050285565.1). Taxonomy (GTDB): domain Bacteria; phylum Pseudomonadota; class Gammaproteobacteria; order Burkholderiales; family Burkholderiaceae_B; genus Achromobacter. The sequence continues at coordinate 91,740 of NZ_JBLZXG010000011.1, read as the reverse complement.
CGAGCTTGCCGCCGTGGGCGGCAGCGTCGACGCCATCTTCATGTGCCCGCACGGCCCGGACGACGACTGTACCTGCCGCAAGCCGCGTCCCGGCCTGTTCGAACAGATCGGCCACCGCTACGACGTCGACTTGGCCGGGGTGCCGGCCGTGGGCGACTCGCTGCGCGACCTGCAGGCCTCCAGCGCCGCCGGCTGCTCGCCGTGGCTGGTGCTGACCGGCAACGGCAAGAAGACGCTGGCCAAGGGCGGCCTGCCGGATAACACCCGGGTCTGCGATGACCTGTCGGCCGTGGTCGACGCCCTGCTGCAGGACAACTGATGGCCCGGCTGCGCTCATTCCTTTACTTCCTGTTCCTGGCCATCACGGTCATTCCGTACGCCTTCGCCTGTGTGCTGTGGGCGCCGCTGCCGCAGCACCTGCGCTACAAGCTCACGGTGGGCTGGCCGCGCCTGGCGATCTGGGGCGCCAAGGTCATCTGCGGCATCCGCTGGCAGGTCAAGGGTTGGGAGAATCTGCCGGACGGCCCGGCGGTGCTGCTGTCCAAGCACCAGTCGGCCTGGGAGACCCTGTTCTTCCCGGCCTACATGCCGCGCGAGGTCTGCTTCGTCTACAAGAAGGAACTGCACCTGGTGCCGTTCTTCGGCTGGGGCCTGGCGCTGCTGCGCATGATCGCCATCGACCGCGCCAGGGGCCGCGACGCCTTCGAACAGGTGGTCACGCAGGGCCAGGCCCGTCTGAACGAAGGCCGCTGGCCGCTGCTGTTTCCCGAGGGCACCCGCGTGGCGCCGGGCAAGAGCGCGCGCTTCAAGATGGGCGGCGCGCTGCTGGCCTCGCGCACCGGCGCGGTGGTGATCCCGGTGGCGCACAACGCTGGCGAATGCTGGCGCCGCAATGCCTTCGTCAAGTACCCGGGCCTGGTTACGCTGTCCATCGGACCCGCGATAGAATCGAAGGGAATCTCCCCCGACGAACTGAACCGCAAAGTCCAGGACTGGATCGAAGGGGAAATGCGGCGTCTCAATCCAGAAAGGTATGCCCAGCACTGACCAGCTCGAACTCCTGTTCGACGTGCAAGACACCGACGCGTCCACGTGCGCGTCGGCGCTGACCGCGTCCCCCGCGCCGTCGCGGCAGGCGCCGCAGGCCACGCCGCCCGCCCCGCTTTTTCCTCCCGCCGCGCCCAAGCCTGCCGGTGAACCGCTGCTGACGCTGTCGCCCAACGCCGCGGCGCGCGTGCCCACCCCCTGCCCCGATCCGCTGCCCCCCGGCGCCCGCTGGCGCGAGGTGGACACCGATCCGCAACCCATCGGCTTCGTGCTGCTGCGCTCGCGCCGCCGCAGCATTGGCTTCGTCATCACCGACGACGGCCTGCGCGTGACCGCGCCCAACTGGGTCACGCTGGCGCAGATCGACGACGCGGTGCGCGAAAAATCCCGCTGGATCGTCGCCAAGCTGCGCGAATGGCACAACCGCAAGCAGCAATTGGCCATGGCGCACACGCGCTGGCAGGCCGGCGGCGAACTGCCCTACCTGGGCAAGCGCATCGTGCTGGGCGTGGGCGGCGACAGCCGCCAGACCCGCCTGTCCGGCGACGCCGAAGCGCCGGCCGACGGCGACACGCTGTGGCTGGCCCTGCCGGCCGATGCCGACCAGGGCCGCATCCGCGACGCCGCCCAGGCCTGGCTGCAACAGCGCGCCGGCGCCTGGTTCGGCGCCCGGCTGGCGCACTTCCTGCGGGTCAGCGGCCTGAAGATCCGCCGCTGGCGCCTGTCGTCGGCGGCCACCCGCTGGGGCTCGTGCACCAGCGACGGCAACATCATGCTGAACTGGCGCCTGATCCATTTCGCGCCGGCCATCATCGACTACGTCATCGCGCACGAACTGGCGCACCTGCGCGAAATGAACCACAGCCAGGACTTCTGGCGCGAAGTCGGCCAGATCCTGCCCGACTTCGAGGAAGCGAAAAACGTGCTGCGACGCCACGATCCGGCCTCGCTGCCCCAGTTCTAGGATCGGCGCGAGACACCCTTGCCCCGCCACCGGCCCCGCCCCCACGGAGACAACCCATGCTTCTGCTGATTCCCGGCCCGGTCACCACCGATGCGCGGGTGAAGGCCGCCATGGCGCAGGACTATGCGCCCTGGGACAATGAATTCCGCGCCTTGTACCGCGAGGTCTGCGCCGGCGTGCTGCGCGCGGCCGAAGCCGACGCGGACACGCACGTGGCGCTGGCGCTGCCGGGCTGCGGCCACTTCGCGGTGGAAGCCGCGATCCGCACCCTGGTGCCAGCCGGCGGCCGCCTGCTGGTGCCGTCCACCGGCGCCTACGCCGGCCGCCTGCAAAAGCTGGCCGCCGAGGCCGGCCGCGTCGCCGTGCCGCTGTACGTGGGCCTGCGCGATCGCGTCGATCCCCAGGCCGTGGCGCAGGCGTTGGAACAGGACCCGACCCTGACGCACGTGGCGCTGGTCTATAGTGAGACCGGCAGCGGCATCTGCCACGACGTGCCCGAACTGGCCCGCATCGCCCACGCGCTGGGCCGCCGCGTCATCGTCGACGCGGTCTCGGCCTTCGGCGCGCTGCCGCTGGAAATGCGCGCCCTGTCGGCCGTGGACGCCGTGGTGCTGACCGCCAACAAGTGCCTCGAAGGCCTGCCCGGCGCCGCCTTCGTGGTGGGCCGCCGCGACAGCCTGGAAGCGGCGCGCGGCAACGCCGGCAGCTGGTCGCTGGACCTGGCGGACATCCACCAGCACACGCTGGCGCCCAATGCCGGTCCGCGCTTCACGCCGCCAGCGCCGACGCTGGCGGCGCTGGCCGTGGCCCTGTCGCTGTATCATCAGGAGGGCCGCGAAGCCCGCCTGGCGCGCTACACCGCCAACATGCGCACCCTCTACGACGGCGTGGCCGGCCTGGGACTGACCCCCTACCTGCCGCCCGCGCTGCAAGGCCCGATCGTCGTCAACGTGCACGCGCCCGACGCGCCGACCTGGAACCTGCAACTATTCGTGGACGCGCTCAAGCGGCGCGGCTTCGTGCTCAGCAATTTCACCAACACCGAACTGCCCACTTTCCGGGTCGGTTGCATCGGCGCCTTCGGGCCCGACCGGATGCGGCTTGCGGTCGACGCCATGGGCGGCGCGCTGCAAGACCTCGGCATAACGCGGGAATCCGCCGGACACGTCCACGGCTTCCCTTCACCTCTCATCGCTTAAGGAATTCCGCCATGCGTATGCTCCACACCATGCTGCGAGTCGGCAACCTCGACAAGTCCATCGACTTCTACACCAACGTGCTCGGCATGCGCGTGCTGCGCCGCAACGACTACCCCGACGGCAAGTTCACACTGGCCTTCGTCGGCTACCAGGATGAATCCGAAGGCGCCGTCATCGAGCTGACCCACAACTGGGACACCGACAAGTACGACCTGGGCAACGGCTACGGCCACATCGCCCTGGAAGTCGACAACGCCTACGAAGCCTGTGACAAGGTCAAGGAACGCGGCGGCAAGGTCACCCGCGAGGCCGGCCCGATGAAGCACGGCACCACCGTGATCGCCTTCGTGGAAGATCCGGACGGCTACAAGATCGAGTTCATCCAGAAGAAAGGACGGGTGGATTGAGGCCCCCACGCCGCGCCCACCACGTGGGCTAGCTGCCCCCCGAGGGGGCGCTTTCCCCTTGGGGCGGCCCGGCGGGGAATTAAGCCCCCACGCCGCGCCCACTACGTGGGCTAGCTGCCCCCCGAGGGGGCGCTTTCCCCTTGGGGCGGCCCGGCGGGGAATTAAGCCCCCACGCCGCGCCCACTACGTGGGCTAGCTGCCCCCCGAGGGGGCGCTTTCCCCTTGGGGCGGCCCGGCGGGGAAAGTCCCCTTCTAACGACAGACCACTTCTTTTTTCACCATTGCCATGATCCACACCATCCTCAAAATGGGCGATCCCCGGCTGCTGCGCGTCGCGCCGCCGGTCGAGCGCTTCGATACCCCCGAGCTGCACGCCCTGATCGAAGACATGTTCGAGACCATGGCGGCGGCGCAAGGGGTGGGCCTGGCCGCGCCGCAGATCGGCGTGGACCTGCAACTGGTCATCTTCGGCTTCGACCGCAACGAGCGCTATCCGGACGCGCCGGCGGTGCCGCAGACGATCCTGTGCAATCCGGTCATCACGCCGCTGTCCGACGACATGGAAGACGGCTGGGAAGGCTGCCTGTCGGTGCCGGGCCTGCGCGGCCTGGTGCCGCGCTACCGCCACATCCGCTACCAGGGCAAGGATCCGTACGGCCGCGACATCGAGCGCGAGGCCGAGGGCTTCCACGCCCGCGTGGTGCAGCACGAATGCGACCACCTGATCGGCCGGCTCTATCCTTCCCGGATCCAGGATTTCTCGAAGTTCGGCTTCACTGAAATCCTGTTCCCCGGCATGGATCCGAATCAGGACGACTGATCGTGCCGCGGCGCCGGGCGCGGCTGGCCCGCGTCCGGCGACAATGCTTCCGGCGCGAAATCATCCACCTGCAACACCCGCGCGACGATGGCCTCGGCCTCTTCGAGCTGCGCGGCTTGCGACGCCGTGATCGCACCGTGCCGGTGCGCCTCGCGCCAGTCGCGCACGCCCGACTGGCGCAGCCGGTCGCGGATCGGCTGCACTGCATCCACCAGCGCGAAGGCCCGGGTCAGCAGCGCCAGCGGATCATCGCCTTGATCGCCATCGGCAGCCGCGCGTTGCAGATCCGCCGCCAGCCGCACATGCGTGGGCGACGGCTTGAGCAGCAATTCCGCGCACTCCCGGCTGAGCGCGTCGTCCGGGCCCTTGGCCAGCCGCAGCGGCAGGATGGCGGCGCGCAATGCCCAGGCCAGCGGCCGGCCGGGCAGGTTCGACAGCACCTGGTCCATGCGCTTTTCGATCTCGGCGTAACCCTGTTCCATGCACCAGCGCACCAGCGGCAGGTCGTCGTGCTTGCGCCCGTCGTCCTCCCAGCGCTTGAGCACCGCCGACAGCAGGTAAAGCTCGGCCAGAATGTCACCCAGCCGCGCCGACAGCATTTCGCGGCGCTTCAGGCCGCCGCCCAGCCGCGCCAGCGCGGCGTCGGCCAACAGGGCGAAGCCGGCCGCATAGCGGCCCAGGCGGCGGTAATGACCGGCGGTAGGGCCGGATACCGGTGACGGCGCCAGCACGCCGCCGGTCCAGGCGCGGCCGATGGCGCGCAGCGTGTTCATGCCGGTGTGGCGCAGGTGGCGCCAGAACACGTCGTGAAACACCTCCATGCCGCGCTCTTCATCGGGATTGCCCAGCGCCAGGATCTCCGGCATCAGGTAGGGATGGGCGCGGATCGCGCCCTGGCCGAAGATGATCAGGTTGCGCGTCAGGATGTTGGCGCCCTCGACCGTGATGGCGATCGGCACCGCGCGGTACAGCGCGCCCAGGTAGTTGCTGGGCCCGTCGATCACCGCGCGGCCGGCATGCACGTCCATGGCGTGGTTGACCGACACCCGCATGCGCTCGGTAGCGTGGTATTTCATGATGCCGGACACCACCACGGGCTTAACCCCCTGGTTCAGCGCCGCGCAGGTCAGGCGCCTGGCGGCCTCCACCAGGTAGGCGTTGCCCGCCAGGCTGGCCAGCTTTTCCTGTACGCCCTCGAACTTGCCGACGGGGATGCCGAACTGTTCCCGCACCCGCGCGTACATGCCGGTGGCGTGCGCGCTCATCACGCACGCCGCCGCCGACAGCGACGGCAATGAAATGCCGCGCCCCGCCGCCAGCGCGCTCATCAGCATCTGCCAGCCATGGCCGGCGTGTTCGACGCCGCCGATCAGCGCGTCCAGCGGCACGAACACGTCGCGGCCGCGGTTGGGGCCATTCTGGAACACCTGCATCGCCGGCAGGTGGCGGCGGCCGATTTCGACGCCGGGCGCGTCGGTCGGCACCAGCGCCACCGAAATGCCGATGTCGCGCGCGCCGCCCAGAATGCCGTCGGGGTCCGACATCTTGAACGCCAGCCCCAGCACCGTGGCCACCGGCCCCAACGTGATGTAGCGCTTGTGCCAGTTCAGGCGCACGCCGATCAGTTCGCGGCCATCCACCACCTGGCGGCAGACCACGCCCGTATCCACCATGGAGGCGGCATCCGAGCCGGCCTCGGGGCTGGTCAGGCCAAAGCACGGCACCTCGCGGCCATCGGCCAGCCGCGGCAGCCAGTAGTCGCGCTGGGCCTGGGTGCCGAACTGCATCAGCAACTCGCCCGGCCCGAGCGAATTCGGCACCATGACCGTGACGCCGGCGGTGATCGAGTAGGCGGAGATGCGACGCACCACCTCGGAATGCGCATAAGGGGAAAAGCCCAGGCCGCCGTGGCGCTTGGGAATGATCATGCCGAAAAAGCGCTGGGTCTTCAGGAAGGCCCAGATTTCAGGCGGCAGGTCGCGCCGGTGCCAGGTGATGTCCCATTCGTCCAGCATGGCGCACAGTTGCGCCACCGGGCCGTCGATGAAGCGCTGTTCATCGGGCGTCAGGGCGGCCGCCGGCACGTCCAGCAGCTTGCGCCAGTCGGGGTTGCCGGTGAACAGGTCGGCTTCCCACCACGTGTCGCCAGCCTCGATGGCTTCGCGTTCGGTGGCCGAGAGCGGCGGCATCGCGTTGCGGGCCCAACGGTACGCGGGTTCGGAGATACGGCGCCGGCGCCATGCGTTGAAATCCATGTGCTCTCTCTCGTTCAATGCCACTAGGCATATCCGGGCAAAGTACCAGAATTGAGCCGCCGGGGCCAAACCGCGCCGGTCCGAGTCTGCGACAATGGGCCTCCCCCGCGCTGGGACGCAATCCAATCGCTATCCGGGCACACACCGCATGCTGAACAAACTCTGGCTGGGCTTTTTCCTGACTGCCGCCGCGGCCGCCCTCTACCGCTGGCTGGCCATCGGCGACCCGGACGTATTCCGCGCCATGGTCGCCAGCCTGTTCGACATGGCGCGGGTGTCGGTGGAGGTGATGGTGCTGCTGTTCGGCACGCTGACGCTGTGGCTGGGGTTCCTGCGCATCGCCGAGGGCGCCGGGCTGGTGGAACGGCTGGCGCGCCTGCTGGGGCCGCTGTTCGCGCGCCTGATGCCGGAGGTGCCGCGCAACCACCCCGCGATCGGCTTGATCACGCTCAACTTCGCCGCCAACGGTTTGGGCCTGGACAACGCCGCCACGCCCATCGGCCTGCGCGCCATGCGCGAACTGCAATCGCTCAATCCCAAACCCGATACCGCCAGCAATGCCCAGATCCTGTTCCTGGTGCTCAACGCCTCGTCGCTGACGCTGCTGCCGGTGACGCTGTTCATGTTCCGCGCCCAGCAGGGCGCGGCCGACCCGACGCTGGTGTTCCTGCCGATCCTGCTGGCCACCAGCGCATCGACGCTGGCGGGCTTGCTGGCGGTGGCGGCGTGCCAGCGCCTGCGCCTGATCGATCCCGTCGTGATGCTGTGGCTGGGCGGCGCGGCGCTGCTGCTGGGCGGCTTCATGGCGCTGCTGGCCGGCATGTCGGCCAGCGCCATCGCCGCGCTGTCGTCGCTGATGGGCAACCTGGCGCTGTTCGGCATCCTGCTGGCCTTCCTCATCGCCGGCGCCTGGAAGAAGGTGCCGGTCTACGAGGCCTTCATCGAGGGCGCCAAGGAGGGCTTCGACATCGCCAAGAGCCTGCTGCCCTACCTGGTGGCGATGCTGTGCGCGGTGGGCGTGCTGCGGGCCTCGGGCGCGCTCGACTTCCTGCTCGACGGCATTCGCTGGGCCGCCTCGCACGCCGGCTGGGATACGCGCTTTGTCGACGCGCTGCCGACCGCGTTGGTCAAGCCGTTCTCGGGCAGCGCGGCGCGCGCCATGATGCTCGAGACCATGACGCATTTTGGGGTGGACAGTTTCCCCGCGCTGCTGGCGGCGGTGGTGCAAGGCAGCACCGAAACCACCTTCTACGTGCTGGCGGTGTATTTCGGTTCGGTCGGCATCCTGCGCGCGCGCCACGCGGTGGGTTGCGCGCTGGCCGCCGACCTGGCCGGCGTGCTGGCGGCCATCGGCGTGTGCTACTGGTTCTTCGGCTGAATCAGTCCACCAGCAGGATCTTCATGCCGTTGGTGCCGCCGCTGTCGCGGTAGAAGTCGCCCTTGGTCAGGATGACCCAGTCGCCTTGATTCACCAGGTTGCGCTTCTTGAGTTCGTCGATGGCCGCGTTGCTGAGGTCGGCCGGTTCATAGTCCGACGGCGCGAACGGAATGGTGTAGACGCCGCGGAACATGGTCACGCGGTTCTGCGTGATGCTGTGCGGGCTGTAGCAGTAGATCGGCACGCCCGAGCGGATGCGCGACATGATCAGCGGCGTGTGGCCGCTTTCGGTCAGGGCGATGATGGCCTTGACGCCCGGGAAATGATTGGCCGCGTACATGGCCGCCAGGGCAATGGTTTCATCGCAGCGCGAGAAGGTCTCGCCCAGACGGTGGTGCGACTGGGTGCTGGTGGGGTGCTTTTCCGCGCCCAGGCAGACACGCGCCATCGCCTGCACCGTCTCGACCGGATACGCGCCCGAGGCGCTCTCGGCCGACAGCATCACGGCATCGGTGTAGTCCAGCACCGCATTGGCCACGTCCGACACTTCGGCGCGCGTCGGCATCGGGCTGGAGATCATCGACTCCATCATCTGGGTCGCGGTGATCACCACCTTGTTGAGCGTGCGGGCGTGCTGGATGATGCGCTTCTGAATGCCGACCAATTCGGCGTCGCCCACTTCCACGCCCAGGTCGCCGCGCGCCACCATCACGCCGTCGCTGGCGCGGATCAGCGCATCCAGCGCCTCGTCGTCGGCCACCGCTTCGGCGCGTTCGATCTTGGCGATGATCCAGGCCTCGCTGCCGGCGGCGCGCAGCAGTTCGCGCGCCTCGTCGATGTCGCTGCCATAGCGCGGGAACGACACCGCCACGTAGTCCAACTGCATTTCGGCGGCCAGCTTGATGTCGACCCGGTCTTTGTCGGTCAGGCTGGGGGCCGACAGGCCGCCGCCGCGCCGGTTGATGCCTTTGTTGTTGGACAGCGGACCGCCCACCGTGACGGTGGTGTGGACCTCGTCGCCCTCGACGCGATCCACCACCAGCACCACGCGGCCGTCATCGAGCAGCAGCTCGTCGCCGACGCGGCAGTCCGTCACCAGCTCGGGATAATCAATGCCGACGATGCTGGCCGTGCCCGCGTCCTTGGGATGCACCCGCGACAACGTGAACGGCTGGCCCACCTGCAACTGCACCTGCTTGTCGGTGAAACGCGCGATGCGGATCTTGGGGCCCTGCAGGTCGCCCATAATGGCCACGAAGCGGCCCTGCCGCGCGGCGCTCTCGCGCACCAGGCGGGCACGCTCGCGGTGGTCGTCGGCGCTGCCGTGCGAGAAGTTCAGCCGCGCCACGTCCAGGCCAGCCTTGATCATGGCGTCGATGCGTTCCGGCGTCGACGTCGAGGGGCCCAGGGTGGCGACAATTTTGGTGCGGCGCAATACAGGCATGGCGATCCACTCTCACATGAACAACGAAAGCGCTATGGTACGACGGCGGCGGACACGCGGGTATCATGATCGACATCCCGTCCCCAACGAACCGTGGCCGACCTCGTGAAAATCGTCATCGCACCCGATTCCTTCAAAGAAAGCGTTTCCGCGCCCGACGCGGCCGCGGCCATCGCGCGCGGCGTCAAGGCCGCCTGTCCCGGCGCGCACACGGTCTGCATCCCGATGGCGGACGGGGGCGAAGGCACGGTCGAGGCAGTGTTGGCGGCGGCGCGGGGCCAGGCGCGCCAACGCACCGTCAACGACGCGCTCGGCCACAAGGTCGATGCCGTGTGGGGCCTGCTCGAAGATGGCACCGCCGTCATTGAAATGGCCGCGGCCGCCGGCCTCGAACTGATCGCGCCGGCCAAGCGCGACCCGATGCGCGCCAGCAGCCACGGCGTAGGCGAACTGATCCTGGCGGCGCTGGATGCCGGCGCCGAACGCATCATCCTCGGCCTGGGCGGCTCGGCCACCAACGACGGCGGCGCCGGCATGCTGACCGCGCTGGGCCTGCGCCTGCTGGACCGCGACGGCCGCAGCCTGCCGCCGGGCGGCGGCGCGCTGGGCCAGCTGGCCAGCATCGACCTGCGCGGATTCGACGCGCGGCTGGCCAATACGCCCATCGTCATTGCGTCCGACGTCGACAATCCGCTGTGCGGCCCGCAAGGCGCCTCGCATATCTTCGGGCCGCAGAAAGGCGCCACGCCCGATCAGGTGCTGACGCTGGACGCCATGCTCGGCCACTTCGCCGATATCTGCGCGCGCCAGCTTGGCGCCGACCGCCGCCACGATGCCGGCGCCGGCGCGGCCGGCGGTTTGGGCTTCGCCGCCAAGACCTTCCTGGACGCGCAATTCCGCCCGGGCGTGGAAATCGTCGCCGAACTCGGTGGGCTGGCGCAGGCAATGGAAGGCGCCGCGCTCGCCTTTACCGGCGAGGGCCGCATGGATGCGCAGACCCTGCGCGGCAAGACACCGGCGGGCGTGGCCCGCCTTGCGCACCAGGCCGGCGTGCCGGTGGTGGCGCTGGCCGGCTCGCTGGGTGAAGGCTACGAGGCCCTGCATGCCGTGGGCATCAGCGCCGCCTTCAGCCTGGCGCCCGGCCCGATCACATTGCAACAGGCCCTGGCCGACGCCGAACGCCTGCTGCATGATCGCGCGCGCGACGTAATGCAGCTGTGGCTGGCGGCGCAGAAACGCATGCTGTAGCGGCGACGCTCCAGGCCGCCACGAAAAAAAGCCCGCTCGCGCGGGCTTTTGTCTGGACGGCGGCGCGCCGTCAGCCGCCCGGCAGCACGCCGGCCTCGACCAACGCGTCCGACAGACGGATGTAGCGATCCACCGAGATATCCTCGGCGCGCGCGGTGGGCGCGATATCCAGCGCTTCCCAGGGCACCTGCGGCGCCCAATCGGCCAGCACCCGGCGCAGCATCTTGCGGCGCTGCGAGAAGGCACGGGCCACCACGGTCTCGAAGGCGCGCGCACTGACCGGACGCAGGCGCTCGGGCGGCAACGGCACCATGCGCACGATGGCCGACACCACCTTCGGCGGCGGGTCGAACGCTTCGGGCGGCACGTCGAACAGCTTGTGCATGCGGTAGCGCGATTGCAGCATCACCGACAGGCGGCTGAAATCACCGCTGCCGGGCTGCGCCACCATGCGGTCGATCACTTCGCGCTGCAGCATGAAATGCTGATCGCGGACGTGGTCGGCCCAGGTCATCAGATGGAACAGCAGCGGGCTGGAGATGTTGTACGGCAGGTTGCCGACCACCCGCAGCCCCGCGCCGAACTGCGAAAAATCCACCGTCAGCGCATCGGCCTCGACCACGGTCAGGCGGCCTTGCTCGAACTGCTTGCGCAGGCGCGCCGCCAGGTCGCGGTCGATCTCGACCGCGGTCAGGTGATCGAGCCGCTCTAGCAGCGGCCGGGTCAGCGCCGACAAGCCGGGCCCGATCTCGACCACGGTATCGCCGCGGGCGGGATTGACCGCCCGCACGATCGACTCGACCACGCTCTCGTCGGTCAGGAAATTCTGGCCAAAGCGCTTGCGCGCCTGGTGTTGAGACATGAAGGACCCGGGCTGCGATCAGCGGTTGTTCTGGTTGATACGGTCCTGCTTTTCCAGCCGGTTGTCGATGTACGCCTGGGCGCGCAACTGATCCAGCCAGTCTTCGAAAGCGGGTTGGGCGCGACGCTCGAACAGGGTCTGGCGCGCCCGCATGCGGGCCAGGTCATCGGTGGCGTCATGTTGGCGGCGCTCTTCGACCTGGATCAGGTGCCAACCGAACGGCGTCTGGATGGGCTGGCTGATCTCGCCGGGCTTGAGCGCATTCATCGCGGCCTCGAAGGGCGGCACGGTCTCGCCCGGGTTGAGCCAACCCAGGTCGCCGCCTTGCGGCGCGGTCGCGTCCTGCGAATACTGGCGCGCCATGTCGGCGAACTTGGCATCGCCGGCCACCAGGCGCTGGCGCACCTGCTCCAGCCGTTGGCGGGCCTGTTCGTCGCTCATCACGGTCGAGGTCTTGATCAGGATGTGCCGCGCATGCGTCTGCATCACTTCCACGGGGCCTTGCGGGGCCTGCGCCTGCGGTTGCGGCCGCGGTTGCGGCGCTTGCGCCGGCGCCGGGGCGCGCGCCGTGCGGCTGGGCGCCGGCGCGGCGGTGCCGCGATCCATCACCTTGAGAATGTGGAAACCGTTGCCGCTCTGCAGCAGGCCGCTGACCTGGCCCTTCTGCAGGTTGGCGATGGCCTTGGCGAACAGGTCGGGCCAGCCGTCCAGCGGGCGCACACCCATGACGCCTCCCTGCAAGGCTTCGGGGCCGTCGGAATTGGCGGCGGCGAGGCTGGCGAAGTCATCGCCACGCTTGACCCGCGCCAGCAGATCCTCGGCTTTCCTGCGCAGCGCGGCCAACTGCTCGGACGACGAGCCTTCCGGCACGCGCACCAGGATCTGGGCCACGGCGTAGAGCATCGGGCCGGCGGGCGCGGCGGCCTGCTCGGGCGCGGCCTCCGGTTGCGGCTGCGGCTGGGCCTGAGGCTGGGTCGCGGCGGCGAATGCGGGGTTGCGGCGCTGGTCCTTGAGGAAAGCGTCGACCTCGGCATCGGAAATGACGATGTTGGCGTCCACCGCGCGCTGGCGCAGGCGATCCGAGCGGATCTCGTCCTTGAGCGACTTGCGGTAGCTGTCCCAGCTGACGCCGGACTTCTCGATTTCCTGGCGCAGTTGCGCCACGCTGATCTTGTTGCGCCCGGCAATGGTGCTGATGGCCTGGTCGACCTGGGCGTCGTCGACGCGGATGCCGAGGCGGTCGGCCTCATGGCGCTGCACGCGCTCCATGATCAGGCGCTGCAGCACCTGGTGCTGCAAGGTCTTGTCATCGGGCACCTGGATACCGCGCGCCTTCAGTTCGCCGGCGATGCGCAGCGACGCGTCGCGCAGTTCGCGCAAGGTGATCACGTCTTTGTCGACCACCGCCGCGATGCCGTCGACGAACTGTTCTCCGGCGGGCGCCGGCGCGTTTTTCTGCGTGGTGGGCGCGTTCTTGGCGCCCTTGCCGTTCGGCTCCGCCGCATGCGCGGTGGAGAACGCGGCGCAAACGGCCAGCAACAGCGCGTTGCCAGTGAAGCGGCGCAAAGAGTGCAACCTACGCATCATTCATACCTTTCAAATGTGGTCCCGGTGGGCGCGGGCGGGGTAATGCGCGAGTAACCGGGGATACTTCTGTTCAGCAGGTTCATCGGATCGGTTCCCAGGGAACCCAGACCGGTCAACTCCAGCTGGAAAAACAAGGCGGTGTTGGCGTCGGTGGCGGACACCGCGTAGCGCTGGAACACCATCCGGCCGACCCAGCAGCAATCGCCCTTGTATTCGAGGCCGGCGATGGCCTGCGTGATACGTGGGGAATCGGTGGTGCCGCTGACCGTGCTGGACGGGCCATTGCGCAGCGAATAATCGACCCGGCCCACGCCATACCAGCGCTTGGTGAAAGGCCATTGCACGGCCAGGCTGATCTGGTTCTGACCCAGCGGCTGGTAGGCCACGCCGGGCTGCGGATCGCGCTGGTAACGATACGCCAGCGCCACTGTCGTCAGGCGCTGGGGCGACCAGCGGCCGCTCAACAGTGCGCGCGACCAGCGGTTGTCGTAAGGGTTGTACTGCGCCGCCACGTCCGTGCTTAACGTATCGGTTAGCGCGGCGCTAGCACCCACCAAGAAGTCGGAACGCACATTTTCGCGCGGCGTCTCTCCAGGCAAGGTCACCTGCTGGTCGGCGAAGTACAAGCGTTGCGCCACACCCAGCGACATGCGTTCGAAGCCGGTGGAAGCATCCAGCCAACGCGTGGTCAGCGCGGCGGTAAGCTGGTTGGCGTTTGAAATGCGATCCCAGCCGCCGACATAAATGTTCTCTTCGAACGCCTGCGAAAAGCTGAAGTCGGACAACGACGTGTCGTAGACCGGGATCTTGGATTGGTCACGATACGGCACGCGCAGGTAGTAAAGGCGCGGCTCCAGGGTCTGGGTCGAAGCCTTGCCGAACAAAGAGGTATCGCGTTCGAAGATCAGGCCAGTGTCCAACGACATGATAGGAACCGTGCGCGATTGCGAGCGCGGGTAGCCGAACGATGTGCCAGCATTGGCGGTCCCCGAATTCAGGTTGAGCCAGTCGCTGTTGTACCAACTGGTCTGGTACTGGGTGTAGTTAACACCCACCTTGGGAATCACAAACCAGCCCGGACGAACGATCGGGTACGACACCGTCGGGTAAGTCTGCAGGCGATCACCATTGGGGCCATTGCGATTGCCCAATAGCAGCGGCTTGCTGAAACGCACTGCGGTCGAAGTCCAGTCCAGATCAAAACCGCCCCAGTCATACCGGGCACCACGCAAATACAGCTCCGGCTCCTTGTCATAGGGCGGCGACAGCAGGGCGTCCGGATCCTGCAGAGTCTGGAACTTGTAGACCTGGGCATACGCGCTCCAGTACGTCGACGACCAGCCCACCCGCGCGCGTTGCGGCAGGTAGGTGGTGGACGCCTGGTTCAGGCCGAGCTGGGAAATATCGCGGAAGTAATCGTCATCCGAAACCTTGGCCACGTCCCAGTCGGCATAGAAGCCATTGCCCAGCAGTTGCTGATGGCGCCACCAGTACATCCAGCGGTCATTGCCGGTGACATTGTCATTAGGCAGGTAGGCGCCATAAATGCTGCCGGCGTAGCTCGCCCCCAGATAGCGGAATTCACCGCCCAGTTGCAGGCCACGCTTGGAAAAGTAGCGCGGCTGCAGCGTGGCATCGTAGTTCGGCGCGATGTTCAGATAGTACGGCAACGAGAAATCGAAACCACCCTTGCTGGTGGTGCCGTAGGTCGGCATCAGGAAACCCGACTTGCGCTCTTTCTTGACCGGAAAGGTCATGTAGGGCGACGCCAGGATCGGCACGTCCTTGAAATACAGCACACCGTTGCGGGCCACGCCTTCGTTCTCATCGAAGTCGACGTCGACCGTATTGGCCTTGATGTACCACGACGGCGTCTCGCACGAGCAGCCGCTATAGGTGACCGTGTGCAACCGCATCTGCGACTTGCTGAAGATGTCGGCCTTGTCGGCCACGGCGAAGCCGCCGGTAGCGCCCAGCCAGAAGCTCGGCTGCTCGACTTCGCCGGAATACTTGTCGACGTTGAACTTGGCGCTGGGGCCGGTGACCAGGGTGCCGTCGCGCATCATGCGCGCATTGCCCTGCACATCGACCTCGCCGGTGTCCTTGCGGTAGTTGATGCGATCGCCCTTGATCACGCCGTCGATGCGGCGCACCTGGGCCGCGCCGGTCAGGGTCAGGTCGGAATCCGGGTCACCCTCGATGGTGTCCGCTTCCATATAGGCGGGGATGTTGCCGTCCGGCAGGCGGTGCACCCGCAGACCCGGAGACGTGCGCAGCTCGGGAGCCGCGGTGATCGACGTCGATGAGGGAGCCGAACCCTGGCTGCCCTGGGCCTGAACGGCCCCGGCGACGCTGATAGCAGATAGGATCAACCACCGAACCTTGCGCACGAGTGAAAACAGCCCTTTTTGACGATGGGGGAACCCGGCAAAGGCGCCCGCAAAGGGCCAATGCTAACGGAAACGAGCCGGTATTATAGAGAAGCCGCGCCAGACGCCCAGCCTTATGTGCGCGCCACCCATTTTTCCGCAATGTTGCCCTTCTGACACGGATCTTCCTTGAAAAACGATCACGACCCCCGCCTGGAGCAGATCCGCGCCTGGCTGCAGGGCCTGCCCGCCGCCCTGGGCCTGGCCGTGGACACGCTGCGTCCCGCCTCCGCCGACGCCAGTTTCCGCCGCTATTTCCGCCTGGACGCCGCCGGACGCACCCTGATTGTGATGGACGCCCCGCCCCAGCACGAGGATTGCCGCCCCTTCCTGCACGTGGATCAACTACTGCGCGACGCCGGCCTGAACGTGCCCGCCGTCATCGCGCAGGACCTGGACCAGGGCATGCTGCTGCTGTCCGACCTGGGCGAACAGACCTATTACCAGCGCATCCAGGACGGCGTGGACGACACCCGCCTGCAAGCCATGTACCGCGACGCGCTGGCGGCGCTGGTGCGCCTGCAACAGGCCAAGACCACCGGCCTGGCCCCCTACGACTGCGCCCGCCTGGCCGACGAACTCAAACTGTTCCCCGAGTGGTATGTGCGCAAGCACCACGGCGCCACGCTCGACGACAAGACCGCGCAGGCGCTGGAAAAGATCTTCGCCCTGCTCTCGACCAGCAACGGCAGCCAGCCCACCGTGCTGGTGCACCGCGACTACCACTCGCCCAACCTGATGGTCTGCGACCAGCCGCAGTACGGCCCCAATCCCGGCGTCATCGATTTCCAGGACGCCCTGGCCGGCCCCATCACCTATGATCTGGCGTCGCTGGTCACCGACGCCCGCACCACCTGGGAAGAACCACAGCAATTGGACTGGGCCATCCGCTACTGGGAAATGGCGCGCGCGGCCGGCCTGCCGGTCGACGCCGATTTCGCCGAATTCCACCGCGCCTATGAATGGATGGGCCTGCAACGCAATCTGCGCATCCTGGGCGTGTTCGCGCGCCTGAACCACCGCGACGGCAAGGCCCACTACCTGGCCCACATGCCCCGGGTGAACGGCTACGTGCGCCAGGTGGCGCAGCGCTACGGCGTCTTCACGCCCCTGCTGCGGCTGCTGGACAAGCTCGACGACCGCCAGGTCAGCGTCGGATACACCTTCTGATGCGCGCCATGATCCTCGCCGCGGGCCGCGGCGAACGCATGCGCCCACTGACCGACCGCCTGCCCAAGCCGCTGCTGCCGGTCGGCGGCAAGCCGCTGATCGTCTGGCATCTCGAACGGCTGGCCGCTGCCGGCTTCCAGGACGTGGTCATCAACCATGCCTGGCTCGGCCACGAGATCGAACGCGCCCTGGGCGACGGCGCCGCCTTCGGCCTGCGAATCCGCTATTCCCCGGAAGGCACGGCGCTGGAGACCGCCGGCGGCATCGCCCAGGCGCTGCCGCTGCTGGGGCCGGATCCGTTCCTGGTGCTCAACGGCGACATCTGGTGCGACTGGCAGCCGGCGGCCGCCCGCGCGCGGGCGGCCGCGCTGCCCGCAGGCGGCGCCTGGCTGCTGCTGGTCGACAACCCGCCGCAGCATCCGGCCGGCGATTTCGCGCTGGACCACGACGGCCGCGTCCACGACCACGGCGACGCCCGTTTGACCTTCTCGGGCATCGGCGTCTACCATCCCATGCTGTTCGCGGACGTGACGCGCGGCACGTCCGCGCGGCTGGCGCCCCTGCTACGGCAGGCCATGGCGCGGGATCGCGTCCAAGGCGCGCGCCACGCCGGTCGCTGGGTCGATGTCGGCACTCCCCAACGGCTCGCCGATCTCGACGCCGAGCTGGGTTTGGGCCGGGTCTGAGACCCGCTCGGCACCCACATATTTCACAATATCAAGGTGCGCAACCAGGCTTGTCCGCGCGCCCATCGCACCCGCTTAACCGGGTATTCTCTGACGCTTTGGCCAGTGCGCGCGGCGCGCGGCCAGGCAACACACAGGACGTTTTCTAGGAATGGGGATGTTTGGAAGATCGCAACGGGCCGTATTCAAGCCCTCCGTTTACCAACCGGGCCAACGCACGCGCCGCATGCCGCGCTGGCTGGTCCTGCTGCTGGTGGGCATCGCCCTGGGCGCGGGCGGCGTGCTCTTCCTGCAGACCAACTATGGCCCGCAACGGCTGACGGTCGAGCAATCCGAACAGTTGCACAGCGAACTGAGCGCCGCCAAACTGGAAAGCCAGCGCCTGCAAAGCCAGCTCGAAGAGGCCACACAGCAACGCGACGCCAACAAGACCGGCCATGAAAAGCTCACCGCCGACCTGGCCGACGCCCGTGCCAGACTGGACACCCTGAACAAGGAACTGGTGCTGTTCCAGGACGCCATGCCGCCCGATCCCCGCGGCGGCAACCTGGGCATCCGCTCGGCCACCTTCAAGCGCCAGCCCGGCCTGCTCGACTACCAGGTGCTGGTGATGCGAGAAGAGCGCACCGGCGCGCCGTTCAAGGGCACCCTGACCTTCTCGATCGACGGCAGCTACCCCAACGGCCGCGCCGCCACCGTCACGCCCGAAGGCCCGTCCCTGAATGTCGACCGCTACGACTACGCCCTCGGCCAACTCAAACTGCCCGATGGCTTCACCCCCAAGGTCGTGGTGCTGCGCGTCATGGACGGCAACCAGAAACAGCAGGCCATGCGCATCTACTACGTGCGCAACTGACCCCGGCCTTGCCCTCCCGACCCGCCCCTGCCGGCGGGTTTTTTTTGCCTGCGCGAAATGGTTGCGCACTCAACCAATCAAACTTATAGTTGCGCAAACAACTATTTTCGGAGACACCATGGCACCGCCTTCCCGCGTGCCCGTCCTGATCGTCGGCGGCGGTCCGGTCGGGCTCACCCTGGCCGCGCTGCTGGCGCATTACGGCATCGCCTCGCTCACGCTCGAGGCCGACGCCAGCTATTGCAGCGGCAGCCGCGCCATCTGCATTTCGCGCCGCTCGCAGGAAATCCTGGGCTGGGCCGGCGCCGACGCCGCCATCACCGCCACCGGGCTGCCCTGGACGGGCGGCCGCAGCTACTACCGCGACCGCGAAGTGCTGCGCTTCGACATGCCGCACGACCCGCAACAGCGATTCGCGCCGATGGTCAACATCCAGCAGTACTTCGTCGAGGAATACGCCCACCAGGCCATGCAGCGCCACCCCGGAAGGGCGGCGCTGCAATGGTCCGCCCGCGCGGTCGCGATCCGGCCGCAGACCGACGGTGTGCGGGTCGAGGCGGACATCGACGGACAACGCCAGGCGATCCAGGCCGACTGGCTGGTGGCCTGCGATGGCGGCCGCAGCAGTGTGCGCGAAGCGCTGGGCCTGAAACTCGAAGGCATGCAGTACGAAGGCCGCTATGTCATCGTCGACATCGAACAGGCCTCCAGCCGGCCGGTCGAACGCCTGGCCTGGTTCGACCCGCCCTCCAACCCGGGCTCCACCCTGCTGATGCACCGCCAGCCCGGCAACGTCTGGCGGGTCGACTACCAGATCCGCGACGACGAGGACGCGGACGAGGCGGTCAAACCCGAGAACGTGTTGCCACGGGTGCAGAGCCACCTGGACATGATCGGCGAGACCGCGCCCTGGAAGCCGCTCTGGATCTCGCTCTACAACGCCAAATGCCTGACGCTGGCGCGTTATCGTCACGGCCGGGTACTGTTCGCCGGCGACGCCGCTCATCTGGTGCCGATCTTCGGCGTGCGCGGCTTGAACTCGGGGCTCGACGACGCCGGCAATCTGGCCTGGAAACTGGCCTGGGTGCTGCGCGGCCAGGCATCCGACAAGCTGCTCGACAGCTACAGCGACGAGCGCGTCCATGCCAGCCGCCAGAACCTGGCCTACGGCGCCAAGAGCACCGAATTCATGGCGCCGCCGGATTCCGGCTTCCGCCTGATGCGCGAGGCCGCCTTGCGGCTGGCGCTGACCGACGAGCGGGTGCGGCCGCTGATCAACCCGCGCCAATCGGCGCCGATCGCCTACCACGGCTCGCCCCTGAACCTGGCCGATGGCGCCCCGTCCCAAGCCAGCAGCGCCGCGCCCGGCCAGCCGGCGCCCGACCTGCTGCTGGCCGATGCCGACGCGGCGCCACACTATCTCAGCGCCTGCTTCGGCCAGGGCTTCGTGCTGCTGGCATGCGACCCAGACGCCGCCGCCGAGGCGCGCCTGCAGGCACTCGCGGCCGCCACCCGGACGGCGCGCGATCCCCTGCGGGTCGTGCCCGTCGGAGGACCGGCGGCGCGCGCCTGGCGCGATCCGCATGGCCATTTGCGCGACCGCTACGGCGCGCAACCCGGCACCGTGCACTTGCTACGGCCCGACGGCTACGTGCTGGGCCGCTGGGACGCCCCCGACGATGCCGCGCTGCGCGCCGCCCTGGCGCCCTATTACCCGATGATCCCCGCCATCCCGCAGGAGCCGCGCGCATGAGCAACGACGAACTGGATCAGGTCTACACCTTGATGGCGCAGGCCTTGACCCGCCTCGGACCGGCGCAGGCGCCGCTGTTCCTGGCGATCCTGGGATTGTCCGCGCTGGCCCGGCTGCCGGATGCCGGCGCCGCCACCGCCCTGCTGGCACAGGCCGAGGCGGCCTGCGTCGAGCCTGTGGCACACTATCTCGCCGCCACCGCCGACCGTCCGACGTGACCACGCCCGCCCTCGAACGATTCCTGACCTACCGCCTGCACGCGATCAACAAGATCACCGACCGGGACACGAATCGCGCCTATCTGGAAGACTGCGGCATTCCGCTGGGCGAGGCGCGCTGCCTCGCGGCCATTGGCCGCTATGCGCCGCTGTCGGTCAACGACTTGGCGCGGGCCGCCAACCTGAACAAAGGCCAGGCGAGCCGCTCGGCGCAGGCGCTGGCCGAGCGTGGCTTGATCGAGAAGAAGGATTCGGCCGCCGACGGCCGCGGCGTCGTGCTGGCGCCGACCGCCGCCGGCCAGGCGCAGTATCGGCGCATCATCGACCTGATCGCGCGCCGCAACGAAGAGATCTTCGGCTGCCTGACCGCCGAGGAGCAGCGCCTGCTGGGCGGCATGCTCGACCGGCTGCTCGCGCACCTGCGCGACCGTCCCGGCGCGCCGCAAGACTGACGCGCCCCCCCGGCCCGCCGCGAGGTGCACGCTATTGCGCTGCCTTCGGCGCGGTCGCGCCCAGTTGCGCGGCGGCTTCATCCATGAACTGCGCCATGCGCACATCCAGCTCGGTGACGCCGCCGGCGTCGTGTGTGGTCAGCATCACATCGACCCGGTTGTAGACGTTGGTCCACTCCGGGTGGTGATTCAGCTTTTCGGCGAACATCGCCACCCGTGCCATGAAGCCGAACGCGGCATTGAAATTGGCGAAACGGAAGCGCTTTTCGATGGCGTCGCGCATCGCGACAGCCTGCCAGCCGGTCAGGGCCGCGACCGCGATGTCGGTACCGATACGGGCAGGGGGAAACATACTCATGGCGAACTCCAGGACGGGCCGAGGGAACAAAGCGCCGCGCGCGCACCGCCCGCCTCGGCGTGGACGGCGCGGCGCCCGGCGCTATGGCTTGACCGCGTACAGGTAGATTTCGACGCGGCGGTTCAAGGCGCGGCCTGCCGCGGTCGCATTGTCGCCGATCGGATCGTTGGGCCCGCGGCCTTCGATCGACAAGCGCGTCGCGGCCACGCCTTGGCGCGCCAGGTAATCGGTCACGCTGCGCGCGCGGTTCACCGACAGGGTCTGGTTGTGCGCCAGCGCCCCCGTGCTGTCGGTATGGCCGACCACCTTGGCGCGCAGCTCGGGATGCTGATTGAGCGAACGTGCCACGCTGTCCAGCACCGGCAGCAGCGCCGGCTTGAGATCGGTCTTGTCGGTATCGAAGGACACATTGCTGGGGATGTTGACCTTCAGGCTGCCATCGGGCATCTCAACCACGTCGATGCCCAGCGAGGTCGCGCCCGAGCGCTGCACGTCCTCCTTCACCACCTTCCAGTTGTAACCAATCAGGCCGCCCGCCACCGCGCCAATACCGGCGCCGACCGCCGCGCCAGTGCCATGGCCGATCAGGGCGCCGAGGCCCGCCCCCACGGCCGCGCCCGCTCCCGTCCCCACGGCGGTATTGGTCTGCTGCTGGGTGGCGCAGCCCACCACCATGGCCCCCGATGCCGCGACTACAGCGATACGCTTGAGTATTGTGCTTGTATCCATGACAACCTCCACGATCCTGTCGGTGCGCCGGCCCAATGCCGGCAGGGTCATGTTAAGCCCAGCCTCGCCCGCCGCGGCAGCCGGCGACGCGCAACAGTTTGTACCGCGGCGCCTACCGCGCGCCCGCGCCGCCTGCCGTGCCGAACCCGGCCAGCCACGGCAACGCCGCCTCCAAGCGCGGCGACTGGATCGCGGGCGCCGGCGCCCCAGCCGGCAACGCCAGGCCCACGCGATTGTGCCAGTAGGTGCGCAGCCCGACGCGGCCGGTGCCGAACAGGTCGTACCCCGACCCCGCCACGAACGCCGCCTGCGAGGCCGGGGTTTCCAGGCGCGCCAACGCCAATTGGTACGGCCGCGGATCGGGCTTGTAGTAACCGGCTTCCTCCGAGGTCACCACCACGTCCCAGTCCACGCCCAGCAAGGCGGCCGCGCGATGCCCCAGGCGCCGCGAACAGTTGGTCACCACGCCCAGCCGGCAATGTGGCCGCAGCGCCCGCAGCAGTTCGCGCGCGCCGTCCCAGGCGGGCAACCCGTCCCAACCGGCCTCCAACGCCGCCGGCGCGCTGGCGGGCAGTCCCACCGCCGCGGCCGCCGCCTCCACCAGTTGCTCATAGGGCTGGTAGGCGCCGCAGCCGTACGTCAGACGCAGGTATTCGGCGCGCCACGCCCGGCCCGGCGCTTCCGATCCCGCCGCGGCATTCCACACCGTCCAGGAATCCAGCAGTGCGGTCAGCAGGTCGAACAGCACGACACGAGGATAAGCGGCGGATGGGGCGGCGGCGGACATGGCGGTACTCCTTGGATTCGATGCCGTCACTATAGAGAGGCCCGGGCCCGCCGTGATTCAGCCTGTGTGCAACCACCATTAAGGCTGACCTTAATCGCGGCGGCGGCGAATCCGCCTTGCCATTGCGTCGCGGCACGATACAATCGCCGCACTAAATAATTGCAATTGCAATCGTTAACGCAACCACGGCGGCGATACGTCTCGAATCGCTCACCGCCTTTTCCGGATCTCGCTCATGCGCATTCTCAACATCGTGTCCTCGCCCCGCGGCGCCCGCTCCGTCTCGAACGCCATCGCCGACACCTTTCTCGCCGCCTGCCGCGCCACGCATCCCACCCTGGAAATCGACACGTTGAACGTCTGGGACGAGCACCTGCCCGACTTCGACAGCCAGGCCATCGGCGCGAAATACAAAGGCGTTGCCGGCGAGCCGATGAACCCCGCCGAAGCCGCCACCTGGGCGCGGATCGCCGCCCTGGCGCAACGCTTCCAGCGCGCGGACCGCATCGTCATCGGTGTGCCGATGTGGAATTTCGGCTATCCCTACAAACTCAAGCAGTTGATCGATCTGGTCAGTCAGCGCAACCTGCTGTTCACCTTCGACGGCCAGGCTTACGGACCGCTGTTGAAGATCGCGCGGGCCCTGGTGATCCACGTGCGCGGACAAAGCCACGACAAGGCGGCGGGCGGCGACAGCCCCGGATTCAGCCATCAGGCGGATTACCTCGATTTCTGGCTGACCTTCATCGGCGTCGGCGAGGTCCGCCGCATCCTGGTGGAACACACCTGGGACGCCCTGGCCCCCGCCACCCTCGAGCAAGGCAAGGCCGAGGCAATCGCGCTGGCGCGCGATTTCTAGCCGGTAACCTGACCGAAGGCCGCCAAGCCGGCGCCGTGATACCGCGCGCCGGTGCAAGTGGCAAGCGGCACCAGCACCGGCACGCCATCCCCGGGCCGCGACCCGCAACGGCGCTTATCAGCGCGCCCCGTTTGCTCATGGCACGCCTTGGCCTGGCGCTTTGGGTCTGGCGCTTTGGGTCTGGCGCTTTGGGTCTCTCGCTTTGGGTCTTTCGCTTTGGGCCTGGCGTTTCGCTTTATTGCCGGCGCATTATCGAGCGCGCAATGAAAAACGCCACCCCAACGAAAAACGCCACCCGTTTGGGTGGCGTCTTTGAAATTCTGGTGGGCTGTGAGTGGCTCGAACACTCGACCTACGGATTAAGAGTCCGCTGCTCTACCAACTGAGCTAACAGCCCTGCATGCTCAATCACAACCGCTTGGCCTGCCGGCCCGATGACGCTGCTTTCGCGTTGCCATCGCTGCGTTTCGTTGTGTTTGATCAGCGAAGAAGCGAGATTATAGAGAGCTTTTTTTAAACGTGCAAGTCGCTCGCGCATCGCTCAACAAAAAATCGCCGAACCCACCGCCGCCGCCCGGCGTCCCGGCTCCTTCAGGCCGCGTAGCCGCCATCCACGGCCAGGCTCGCGCCCGTCACATAGCGGCCATCGGGCCCCGCCAGAAAGGCCACCATGCCGGCGATGTCGCGCACCTCGCCGTAGTGCGGTAGCGACAGCACCGCCACCAGCTCACCCGCGCGCTCGCCTGCGGCCGGGTTCATGTCGGTGTCGATCGGACCGGGGTGCACCACGTTGGCGGTGATGCCGCGCGCGCCCAGGTCGCGCGCCAGACCGCGGGTCATGCCCAGCAGCGCCGACTTGCTGGCCGAGTACAGCGTCACGCCGGCGCGACCCGAGCGTTCGGCCAGGCAACTGCCGATATTGATGATGCGTCCACCCTCGGGCATGGTGGCCTGCGCCGCCTGGATGGCGACGAAAGGCGCGCGCACGTTGATGGCCATGGTGCGTTCGTAGTCCTCCAGCGTGACCTCGTCCAACGAGCCGGCCAGGAAGATGCCGGCGTTATTCACCAGCACGTTCACCGGCCCTAGTTCGGCAATGGTCTGCTCGACGGCACGCCGCAGCTGCGCCGGGTCGGCCGCATCGGCCTGAATGGCTCGCGCGCGGCGGCCGCCGGCTTCGAGCTCACGCGCCAGCGCCGCGGCGGCGTCGCGTGACGACGCGCTGACGTAGGTGAAGGCAACGTCGGCGCCATCGGCCGCCAGGCGCCGCACGATCGCCGCGCCGATGCCACGGCTGCCGCCCGTCACGAAAGCCACTTTTCCATCCAGATTCCGCATGGTCAACCTCTATTTGTAGTGATCAGTACAAATATGATCCAACGCCGCGGCGCGGACGTCAATGATTTTCTTATCGATCAACACAAAATACCCGTCGCGGGTAAAATTGCCGTCTATGGCAGAACGTGGGCGCCCCCGGAACTTCGACCGAGCCCAGGCCTTGCGCAAGGCCATGGAGGTCTTCTGGTCGAAGGGATATGAAGGAGCATCGCTAACCGATCTGACGGCCGCGATGGGCATCAACTCGCCCAGTCTCTATGGCGCATTCGGCTCGAAAGAAGCACTGTTCCGCGAAGCCGTGCAGTTGTACCGCGACACCGACGGCGCCGCCTCGCGCCAAGCGCTGGCCGCCGGCGCCACCGCCCGCGAAGGGGTGTGCGGCATGTTGCTGGCGGCGGCCGAACGCTTCACCACCCCCGGCGCCCCGCCCGGGTGCCTGATCGTGCTGGGCGCCCCCTCGGGCGCCGAGAGCCACGATGGCGTGGGCACCTTCCTGGGCGACAACCGCCGCGAGATGCAAAACCGCATCCTGGCGCGCCTGAGCGCCGCCGCGGCCGCTGGCGAGCTGCCCCCCGGCACCGACCTGAAAGGGCTGGCCGCGTTCTACACCACGATCCTGCACGGAATGTCGATCCAGGCGCGCGATGGCGCCAGCCGCAAGACCCTGCAAGCCGTGGCGCGCCAGGCGATGTGCGCCTGGGACGCGCTCACCGCTGGCACGCCCCCCTCCGGCCAGCCCCCGGACCGCCCGCACGCCTGACGGATCCTGCCATGTTCCGCATCGACCTACGGCGCCTCATCCTCTGGATAAGCCTGCTGTCGATCTTCCTGGTGCTGGCGGCGGGATTGCACGCCAGCTACCTGGTGCAGCGCGACCTGCTGCTGCACAACGCCCTCGAAAGCAACCGCGTCTATGCCGCCAAGCTGGCCGCCACCACGGAATACTTCCTGGCGGATCTGCGGCGCCACCTGGCCTATAGCGCCGACGTGCTGGCCGACATGCAGGCCCAGCCGCAACTGATGGCCTCGGAAGCCCGCCGCCAGGAGGAACAGCTGGGTCACTTCAATTCCAGCTTCGTCGTCTCCGCCCAAGGCAAGGTACTGGCGGTGTCGACCTCGTATCCGCAGTTGCTGGGCCAGCAGATGACCAGCGAGGCCGCCAGGATCGCGCTGACCACTCGGCGTCCCTTCATCAGCGAACCCTTCCGGGCCAGCAACGGCCGCTGGCTGATCCTGTACACCCATCCGATCTTTTCGCGCGACTATCGCTACCTTGGCTACATCGCCGGCACCCTCTACCTGCACGAAGACAACGTGCTCGACCGGCTGCTGGGCAAGCACTTCAACCGCGACGATTCCCTGCTGTACGTGCTGTCCCGAGATGGCACCCTGATCTATCACCCGGACCGCAGCCGGCTCGGACACACCTCCGCCGACAAAGAGGCGCTGGCCGCCGCGCTGCGCGGCGAGACCGGCGAGATCCGCTTCACCGACGCCACGGGCACCGCCCTGCTCGCGGGCTACGCGCCGGTCCCCAGCACCGGCTGGACCCTCATCGCGCAGCGGCCGGTGGCCAGCACGCTGCTGCCGCTGAACGACCTGCTGATGACGACCGCGCGCAATACGCTGCCCTTGCTGCTGATATCGATCGCGCTGATCTGGCTGCTGTCGCGCTGGATCGCGCGTCCGCTGGGCGAATTGGCCGGCATCGCCAAGCGCATGCAAGACCCCGATTCGGCCGAACGCATCCGCAAGGTGCGCTCGTGGTACTTCGAGGCCTCGCAGCTCAAGCGCGCCCTGCTGATGGGGCTGACGTCGATCCAGCACAAGATCCGCGACCTGCGCCGCGCCTCCACCACCGACACGCTCACCGGCCTGCTGAACCGCCGCGGCCTGAACGAGGCGATGGCGTTGCTGGAGACGGCCGGCACGCCGCTGGCCATCGTCGCGCTGGACATCGACCACTTCAAGAACATCAACGACCGCTACGGCCACGCCGCCGGCGACCAGGCCTTGCGGGTGCTGGCGGCGCTGCTGACCGAAGGCTCGCGCCGGGGCGATACCGTGGCCCGCAGTGGCGGCGAGGAATTCGTCATGCTGATGCCAGGCGCGCCGCTGGCGGCGGCGGTGGCCAGCGCCGAACGCCTGCGCCAGAAGCTGGCGCGGCTGGGCGCCGAAGACGGCCTGCCCGCGCCCGTCACGCTGTCGGCCGGCGTGGCCAGCTATCCGGAACACGGCGCAACGCTGGACGAGGTCATCCAGCGCGCCGACCGGGCGCTCTACTACGCCAAGAACCACGGCCGCAACGCCGTCTGCCTCGCCGACAACCACGCCGACGACGGCGTGCGCATGGCGCTGCCGCGCTAAAACGCCCTACTTGGCCTTGGGCGCCGGCGCCTTGGGCGGCGTGCGCATCTGCTTGAGCAGGGTCGCGCAGGAATTGTCGTCGGTGGTGCTGGGCGCGATCAGCGCCAGCAAGCCCGCCGCCGGCGTCAGGATCACGCCCAGCGCCACCATGCCCGCGCCGCGCGCGGCCAGGGGCCCCACGTGCACGCCCACGTCCGGCTTGCCGAAGGTGCCGCGCACGTACAGCGGCGAACGCAGCGAGAAGATGCGGAACCCCTTGCTGTCGGGCGTGATGTCCAGATCGAGCTTCTCGTTCTTGAAGTCGGCGGTGCCGGTGATGTTGATCAGCGCATTCTCGGTATCGAACACGAACACGCGCGGCGTCATCACCCCACTCTTCATTTCCAGGTCGGCGGCGCCGCAGTTGATCTTGACCTCGTCGTCGCCGAACAACTTGGAGACGACGTAGTTGCCGACGTTCAAGCCGGCGATCTCCATCAGGCTGCGGCTGATCACACCATCATTGACCAGCATCTTCACATCGCCGTTGGCCGATCCCAGCAACGCGGCCACGGAATTGCCCGTGCCCGACAGGGCCAGATCGCCGTTCAGCTCGCCGAGCGTCTTTTGCATCGATTCCGCGGCCGGAAAAAGTTGCTTCAAGCGCAGGCGCCGCGCATGCATTTCCGCACGGCCAGTCAGGGGCGCCTTGGAACCGTCCAGCCGCACGGTCGCGGCCATGCTGCCGCCCGCCATGCCGAAGCGCAGCGGATCGAGCGTCAACTGGCCATCCTGCAGCACCAAGTGCACCGACAGGTCGGACAGCGGCAGCTTGGCGTCGTGCACGATACGGCCGGCCTCCAGCGCCACGTCGGCATCCATGTCGCGCCAGCGGTCGGTGCGAAACGCCTGGGTCGGCAACACCTTGCCACCCGCCGGCTTGGCCGGCGCGTCCTTGGACTTGTCCTGGGCAGGCGCCGGCGCGCCCGACTGCACCCCGATCAGCGGCCCCAGGTCGACCATGCGCAATTGCTTGGAAGACAGCTTGCCGGTCAGTCTGGGACGCGGGGCGGCCAGCGAAAACGACACGTCGCCATGCAGGTCGCTGTTGCCGACACGGCCGTTGAAATCGCGATAGTCGAATACCGCGCCGCCGGCGTTGCGCAGCTTGGCCACCAGATGACCGTCGGTGGAATACGGCGGCGTGTCCGGCAGGGTCACGCCGGTCAGCGGATACAACTGCGCCATCGAACCGCCCGACAGTTTCAGGCGCAGATTCAGCGCGCCCAGGTTGGCCGGGTCGGTCAAGGTGCCGGCCACGGCCGCCTTGGTGCCGCCGATCGTCACGTCGGCCTGCACCGGAAAGGGCTGCCTGGGATCCTGCAGCGCCAGCATGCCGCCCACCTTGCCCTCGCCCTTGGTCGGCAGGCCCTTGTACTTGCCGTCGACCTTCCAGCCGAATACGTAGTCGCGCGGCGGCGCGGCGGCGGCATCCTGCGGCGCAAAGGCGGCCCCGGCCACATCGGCGAACGGCACCGGCTTGCCCAGCGGGTCGACCTGGACGGTCAGATCGGCCTGAAGGATCGCGTCGCTCAGTCCGACACTGCCCTTGTCGAAGCCGATTTCGTTGATGTCCAGCTCCCACGGCGACGGCTGGCCACTCTCGGACAGGGTGAAAACCCAATTGGCCCGGCCGTCGGCCAGGCGCTCCAGATTGGCCGCGGGCTGCGTCAACTGGATGCGCCGGATCACCACCCGCTGGCTCAACAGCGGCAACGGCGACAGGCTGAATTCGCCGCGCTTGAGCGTGGCGAACCACGGCGCCTTGGCCCAGTCCGTATTGGCGACGCTGATGTCATTGGCCACGATGTGCGGCCAGGGCACCCAGGCACGCCATCCGCCCTCGTCCGGCTGGCGCGACCATTCGACGCTGAGGTCGCCATTGATGGCGAAAGCCCGCCCGATGGCTGCGCTGACGCGCTCGTTGATCATGGGCCTGGCACGGTTCCAGTCGAACGTGGCGATCACCACCACCAGTATCGCCACCAGGAGGGCCAGTCCCCCCACGATGCCGACCGCTATTTTTGTTTTGCGCGTCATCGTTATCATCCTTGCCGTTGCCACCGGGGGCATCGATGCCCCGACCCTATTTCCCCTCAAGGGTAGCGCGCCGCGCCGGGCGGGTTAAGCTTGCCGGCTCCATAATGTGTACGGATTTTTCCGTGTCATAGAGGAACCGGTCGGCAAAAGTTACAAAGCGGCGGCGCCGGACCGGGGATTTCCCCGGCATGGCAGGAATAATCCATACCGAATTTTTGACGCCGGCCCTGTTCAAATGCGCGGGGCGATCGACCCGCCGCCGCCCCTTGGGCGCGGCACCGCGGTACTACCTGGAGGCCCGATGCGGCATTCAAGCTTGATTTTCGTGGCAGCGGCCTTTGCGCTGCTGACCCTCAGCCGCCTGGCCCTGGCCGCATGGCAATGGCAGCGCGTGCGCAACGCCGGCGGGTTGGTGCCGCTGCTGCTGGGCGGACTGCGCATCGACGCCCACCAGATCGGTGTGCTGGCGGCGCTGCCGGCGGTGCTGTCGCCATGGTTCGGCCACCTGCCCTTTGCCGCCACCGCCGCCGGCATCTGGTACCTGGTCGCCTTCCTGCTGCTGGCGTTCCTGGAAGTGGCCACGCCGCCGTTCATCCTGGAATACGACACCCGCCCCAACCGGCTCTTCGTCGAATACCTGAAACATCCGCGCGAAGTCTCCGGCATGCTGTGGCGCGGCTACAAGGGCGCGCTGCTGGGCGGTTTCGGCGCCCTGGGGCTGATCGGCTGGGGCGCCTACGCGCTGTTCGGTCACGCCGTGCCCGATGCCCCGCTAGCCTGGTGGCAGATGCCGCTGGCCAGCCTGGCGATTCTGGCCGTGGTCATCCTGGCGATCCGCGGCACGCTCGGGCACCGCCCGATCAATCCGTCGTCGGTCGCCTACAGTTCCGACGGCATGCTCAACACCCTGGCGCTGAACTCGCTGTACAACGTGTTCTACGCGGTTTACAGCATGAAGAACGAAAAGTCGGCCTCCGCCGTGTATGGCGGCATGGACGACGACGACATGCACCGCCGCGTGCTGGCGCGGGCCGGCCTGCCGTATCCGCCGGCGGACGCGGACCACCCCAGCCTGCATCGCCAGCCGGCCAGCCGCAAGACGGCGCGGCCGCTCAACCTGGTGATCATCCTCGAGGAAAGCCTGGGAGCCCAATACAGCGCCGGGCTGGGCGGCATGGATCTGACGCCCGAACTCGACGCGCTGGCGCGCCAGGCCTGGACCTTCACCCGTGCCTACGCCACCGGCACGCGCTCCGTGCGCGGCCTGGAGGCCGTCGTGACCGGTTTCCTGCCAACCCCGGCGCAGGCCGTGCTCAAGCTGCCGCGCTCGCAACGCGGCTTCTTCTCGCTGGCCGACCTGCTGGGCCGCCACGGCTACCACTCGCGCTTCATCTACGGCGGCGAGTCGCACTTCGACAACATGAAGGGATTTTTCCTGGGCAACGGCTTCAAGCAGATCGTCGACCGCGAGGACTTCGTCGACCCCGCCTTCGTCGGCACCTGGGGCGCGTCGGACGAGGACATGTTCAACCAGCTCGACCGCCTGCTGCGCGAAGACGGCGACCAGCCCACCTTCACGCTGGCCTTCAGCGTCTCGAACCATTCCCCCTGGGAGTACCCGGCCGGCCGCATCCAGACCGACGGCAATCCGGCCACCGTCGAGAACACCGTGCGCTACGCCGACTGGGCGCTGGGCCGCTTCTTCGAGCGTGCCAAGGACGCGCCCTACTGGGACAACACGGTATTCCTGATCGCCGCCGACCACGATTCGCGCGTGTTCGGCGCCAGCCTGGTGCCGGTGCGCCATTTCCATATACCCGCGGTGATCCTGGGGGCCGGCATCGAGGCGCGGCGCGATGACCGCCTGATCAGCCAGATCGACCTGGCGCCGACACTGCTGTCGCTGATCGGCGTCGACACCGAGCACCCGATGCTCGGCCACGACCTGACCCGCAGCACGCCGGGGCGCGCCATCATGCAGTACGACAACACCTACGGCTACCTGAAGGAAAACGACCTGCTGGTGCTGGCGCCGAACAAGGCGCCGGTGCAATACCGCTACACCGCGCCGGAAGACTACGTGCCGGTGCCGTTGGATCCGGAGCTGGCCGAGGAAGCGCTGGCGCACGCGCTGTGGCCCAGCTGGGCCTATCGCGAAGGCCGCTACTGCATTCCCGGCGCGGCTACCGTCATGCAAAACGCGCCGGCCCCGCTGGCGACTCCCCGCTAAGCCAGGCAGTGGCGGCGGCAGCCCCTGCGCGGCCGCGCCCGCCGGCTATGCCGGCCGCCGGAACGCCTGGCGGGCCCGCTCACTCGGGCCATGGCAATGGCAATCGGGATGATGGTCGTTGACCATGCCCACCGACTGCATGAATGCATACACGGTGGTCGGCCCCACGAATTTCCAGCCCAGCTTCTTGAGCGCCTTGGACAACGCTTCGGACTGCGCCGAAGTCGACGCCCCGCGCGTGGACGGCGCCCCCGCGGGGGCCTCGAAACGCCACAGGAACGCCCCCAGCGAGCCTTCGCGCTCGATCATCTCGAGCGCGCGCCGGGCGTTGTTGATGACGGCCTCGATCTTGCCGCGATGACGCACGATGCCGGCATCGGCCAGCAGCGCCTGGATGTGTTTTTCATCGAAACGCGCGACCCGGGCCGGCTCGAAGCCGGCAAAGCCGCGGCGAAAGGCCTCGCGCTTGTTCAGGATGGTGCGCCAGCTCAGCCCGGACTGGAATCCCTCGAGGCACAACTGCTCGAACAGGGCGCGGTCATCGCCTTGCGGAAAGCCCCATTCGGTATCGTGATACGCCATGTATTCGGCGGAAGTGTCGACCCAGCCGCAGCGGGCAAGACCATCGGAAAAATCGGCATTGGCGGTCATGGAAAGTTCCTCGCGGCGATCGGATTTCCGATGCTACCGCAGCAACGTCCCCGAAAAAAGTCGTAGCGGCCGCAGGCCGAATCCAGCTACTATTTCCAGCCCTGATCCCGCGCCGGCCGTGTCCGCGCGCCTTTCCCGGATCGGCCTGGCGGGCTTGCGGCATGCAAGCCCGTTTTGCGTCCGCGCCGGGGCCGGACGGGGCTTTCGGATCCACCGCCATGTCCCTGCTCGAGACAGCCGCCCTGACCCTTGTGTCGCCCGCCCTGCTGGCCGGCGACAACAACCCCGCCGCCAATCCGTGCCTGGACTGCGGCGCCTGCTGCTCACATTTCCGGGTGTCGTTCTATATCGGTGAACTGGCCGGCGAGAACGGCGGCCTGGTGCCGCTGGATCTGGTAACGCAGATGAGCCCGTTGCGCGCTTGCATGAAGGGCACCGAAATGGGCGGCGGCCGTTGCATCGCGCTGCGCGGCGAACTGGGCCGGCCGGGCATCCATTGCGCCATCTACGAAAACCGCCCCACGCCCTGCCGCGAATTCGACATCTGGCAGCCCGACGGCTCGCCCAACCCCGACTGCCAGCGCCTGCGGCTGGCGCTGGGACTGGCGCCGGTGGCGCCGCGCCCGGACGCGGAAAACGACCCGCAGGGCCCTTCGCACCCCAACCAGCCCGACCAGCCCGCCGCCGCCTGAACCCGCCAGGCGCCGCGCCGTCGCCGGTTGCCCGTCCTAGCGGGCAGCCAGCAGCAGTCCTTCTGCCTCGACCGGCGCCGCTTCGCCGCGACCGTGCCGGAGCGCGCCGGCACGCCGCCGCGGCCGCGCGATGCCCGGGTCCTTGCCCAGGAAAGCCAGCACGTTGCGCATCACGCGCTCGCGCTCATGATCGACGCAAATCATGTGGTAGCTGTCCCGCAGCAACACGACCGACGCGCCGGGAATCCGCGCGCCCAGCAGCCGCGCCGAACGCGGGCTGGTCAATTCGTCCTCGACCGCGTGCATCACCAGCGTCGGGCAGCGCATGTGCTCCAGCCCGCGCTTGACCATGGCGCGCAGCCGGTCGACCTGGCGCACGCAGGCCAGCGGCACCCATTGGTAGTGAAAGCCATCGCCCCGCGCGAAGCCGGCCTTGATGAAAGCCCGCACCAGCTCGCTCTTGACGCCATAGGGGTCCTCTTCCTCGACGCGGATGCGGCGCGGCACGCCCGGCACGTGATACAGCAGGTAGCGCAGCGCCCGATACCACGGCGTGCTCCAGCCGTCCAGGAACACCGGCGCCGACAACGACACCAGCGCGCCGCGGGTGTGCGCTTCGCGCTTGCACAATTCCACCGCCAGCAGCGCGCCCAGGCACATGCCGATCACATGCACCACTTCATACTGCCCGCACAGCTCACGGTAGCGGCGGGTGACCACCGCCAGCCAATCCTCGACCCGTACGTCCAGCAGATCCTCGGGGCGTCCCGCGTGGCCCGGCAGGGTCACGCCATGCGTTTCCACGCCGGCGCGCGCCAGCACCTTGTGCAGCGAGCCCATGTCGAATTCGGTGCCGCCCAGGCCGTGGATCAGCAGCGCGCCGGTGCGAGGCGCCGTCACGGCGTGCTCCCGGCCCCGGCGTCGAGTTGCCAGGCGCGGCGCGTGGCCGCCAGCAGGCGCGCCAGAATGGGGGCAAAGACGATGACCGGGGCGCACGCCGCGGCGCCGCCGGCGCTCCCGGCCGGCGGGAGAACGAGGAAAGGTTGGCAAGTCATGGAACACCCTTGAGGCATGGCGGGCGGGACGAGAAGACCTGTCCTACCCTGGCGCCATGGTAGGCAAGGGTCGCGCGGGAACATCCGCAAATCTGTCGGGAAAAAGTGAAGATCCGTAAAGGCTGGATGGGGCGGCCGAAAGCACCGTGCAGGGGGGCGAGCGCGGAAGCTGCCGATGAACGCGCGGGTGCTTTCATAGCCCCCCCGACAGCGCCGCTTCGGTCACCGAACCGCCGCAGAGCACTTCCAGCGCGCGCAACAGCCGCGCCTGCTGGCGCCAGTGCCCCAGCGTAACGCCGGTTTCCTGGCGGTGGCCACGCCCCACGAAGCGGTGCAATGCGCGCATGAACTGCTGGGCCAGGCCGGCCCCGGCGGCTTCGTGGCGGACTGAGCCGGGCCCGCTATTGCCCGCCGCTGCTTCCAAGCGGATCAGCTCAGGCCTTCGGGCTTTAGCTGACCATCCAACTTCTGGGGGTCAGTTCACCCGGCGCGCTTTCTTTTTTGCGCAAGGGCCGCGCCCGTGCGTGGCGCCCGATTGCCGAAATTAGAATGCAATATTGATAAATTTGCGATTGTGGCAAAAGGTGTTGCTGGAATAAATTCCACCACTGGCCCATGGCCCGTCCCGCACGCCCGGGGCGGGTATGCCGGCGCACCGCCCCCTTCGGAGGGCACTCCCGTCCCGCCTGCGGCGCAACCCGCCCTCGCTTCCGTGGCCCGACGCCGTTGGCCACGGCGTCCACGAGACGCCACGGCGCGCGGCCGCCCCCGGGCCGCCGCCTCCCGCGCGGTTCGCGGCGGTTGCCAGCCGCCCTGACTCGACACTGCGATTTACGGCACTCATACCAATGAAGCGATTCCAATTCGACAGCACCGCGCTTCGTTACTTTCTCACCGTCGTCGACACAGGATCCGTCAATCGCGCCGCCGCGCGTCTCAACGTCGTCAGCTCCGCGGTCAGCAGGCAGATCGCGGGCCTGGAACAGCGCCTGCAAAACCAATTGTTCGAACGCCATCCCAAGGGCATGCGCGTGACCGAGGTCGGCCGCATCCTGGCCGATCACGCGCGCCGCGTCGAAGCCGACGCCGCCCGCACCTACGCCGAGATCAATGGCCAGAACGGCCGCTACACCCAGACCGTGAAAATCGCCGGCGCCCCCGGCTTCGCCGCCTACGCGCTGCCCCGCAAGTTCGCCGCCTTTCAGGCCGAACATCCCTCGGTCCGCTTCTGCCTGCACATCCTCGACGCCGGCCTGGTCACCGAACGCGTCCGCTCGGCACAGGCCGATATCGGCGTGACCTACAGCCACACCGCCGAAAAGGACATCGCGGTGATCCATTCGCATCCCGCCGAGATCGTCGCCGTGATGCGCCCGGGCCACCCGCTCGCCGCCTTCGAATCCCTGCACCTCACTCAGTTGCCGGCCTATCCGCTGGCGCTGCCCGATGGCGGCAGCGCCTTGCGGCAGGTGCTGGACATGGCCTGCAGCCTGTACAACATCACGCTGTCGCCGGCCTTCACCTCGAATCAGCCGGACGCCGCATACCACTACGTCCTCACCGGCGATGCGATCACCCTGTGCGCCCGCCTGACCGTCGCCGACCAGCTCGAGACCGGCCGGCTGATCTGCCGGCCGCTCAACGACGCGCTGCTCAACGCCGGCCAGCTCCAGTTCCAGACCCACGCCTCGCGTCCGCTGTCGGACGCCGCCCACCGCTTCCTGCGCTTCATGCGCAGCGACACGCCACAGCTGTTCTAGAGGGCAAGGGCATTGCCGAAACCAGAATGCCCTGGTGAAAAATGATCAATTGTTAAATATGTAATCTAAATTTACATTCCACCGGAGTTTCCGAGACCACGCTTTGCCGGGTCCCCCAAGACACGCACAGGAGCCCCCACCATGCTGAAGAACCTGAAGATACGCACCGGCCTGCTCGCCGTCCTGACCATCTTCGTCCTGGCGCTGGCAATCGCCACCGGCATGGGCTGGCTGTACGCCAAGGACGCCGACATCGCGGTGGACGACCTCAACGCGGTCGCCACCGAACAGACGCGGCCGCTGTACGAGACGCAGACGCTGCTGCTGCGCAGCCGCCTGACCCTGGTGGCCGCCTACCTGGACATCGTATCCGGCAAGGGCAGCCAGGCCCAGGGCAGCATCGACCAGGCCAACCAGTTCCTGCAGGAAGCGCGCAAACGCTTCGCCGTGTACCTGCGCGTGCCCAAGAACACCGAGGCCGGCCTGAAACTGGCCAACGAGCTGGACACGGTCTTCTCCAGCTACGTACGCAGCATCGAGGCGCTGGAACAGGCGCTGCAAAAGCAGTCCGCCGAGGGCTACGCCGCCGCCGTGGTCGACACCCGTGGCGCCGACGCCCGCTTCGCCGAACGCGTGGCCGCCTTCCTCGCCCACACCGAGGGCCGCAGCGCCGCCATCAATAGCGACTCCGACCTGCGCTACGAACGGGCCGAGCTGTCCACGATCATCATGCTGGCGCTGGCGGCCGTGCTGGCGTTGGGCTGCTGGCGCTTCATCGGGCGCCAGGTGCTGCAACCGCTCAAGGACGCGGCGGTGCATTTCGACCGTATCGCCTCCGGCGACCTGACCCAGCGCGTCACGGTCAATTCCGACAACGAGATCGGGGTGCTGTTCGCGGCGCTCAAGCGCATGCAGGAAAGCCTCACCCGCACCGTCAGCGAAGTGCGCCGCAGCGTCACCGAGATCAACACCGGCGCCGCCGAGATCGCCTCGGGCAACACCAACCTGTCGGCGCGCACCGAGGAACAGGCCGCCTCGCTGGAACAAACCGCCGCGTCCATGGAAGAACTGGCCACGGCGGTCAAGCAGAACACCGAACATGCGCACCAGGCCAATACCCTGGCGGCCGAAAGCCGCGGCGTCGCCCTGCGCGGCGGCGAGGCCGTCGGCCAGGTGGTGCAGACCATGGCCCGTATCTCGGAAAGCTCGCGCCGCATCTCGGAGATCGTCGCGGTGATCGACGGCATCGCCTTCCAGACCAACATCCTGGCTCTGAACGCGGCGGTCGAGGCCGCCCGCGCCGGTGAACAAGGCAAAGGCTTTGCGGTGGTGGCCGGCGAGGTGCGCACCCTGGCGCAGCGCAGCGCCCAGGCCGCCCGCGAAGTGAAAGACCTGATCGAACAGTCCGCCAGCAATGTCGAGAGCGGCGCCGAACAGGTCCGCGCCGCCGGCGACACCATGCAGGAAATCGTGGCCTCGGTGCAGCGCGTCACGCAGATCATGGCGGAAATCACCGAGGCCTCGACCGAGCAGTCCGTCGGCATCGACCAGATCAACGGCGCCGTGACCCAGATGGACGACGTCACCCAGCAGAACGCCGCCCTGGTCGAACAAGCCGCCGCCGCCGCCTCGTCGCTGGAAGACCAGGCCAAACGCCTGGCGGCCACCGCCGCGTTCTTCAAGCTGCCGCTGGAAACGGTGATCGACGTCACCCCGCAAGCCATCGCCGCGCCGCTGCGCACGGCCTATGTGAACTGAAATGGCGCGAGCGCCGGCCCGGACGGATTTAAGACTGCGCGCCAGCAGCCGTTGTCCTGAAGGTCAGGTCCCGTGGCACCGCCGCGGCCGGCCTTCACCCGACCACGAGCCCACCACGCATGAGCCGCGCCCTCGCCTGTCATTTCTGCCTTTCGACGCTGGCCCAAGGCGCCCCGCTGCTGGAACGCAACGGCACCGCCATCTGCAAGGCCTGTGTCGACGCCTTCTCGGCCGAATTCGCCGAGCGGGCCTGGGCCATGGCATCGTCGCTGGACGAACAGCTCGACGTGCTGCTGATCGAAAGCAAACGGGCGCTGGAACAAAGCGCCACCCTGGCCGAACGCGCGCGCGGCTGCGGCCTGAGCCTGGCCGATCTGTCGGCCATGCCGCCGCGCACCCTGTCCTGATCCGTCGGTGCGGCCGGCATCAGATGACGCCGGCCGTCGCCTTGACCTCAACCGCGCTTGAGGTCTGATACTGGAGCTCCTTCAATACCGTCCTCTCCGGAGCCCCGTATGTCGTCCCGCATCACCCCCGCCCTGCCCTCGCTCGCCTTCATCAATCCGCCCGGCCTGTACGATCCCCGTCCCAATGGTTATTCGCACGTGGCCGTGGCCGACACGCCCGCCCGGCTGGTGTTCGCCGCCGGCCAGGGCGGTGAAAACTCCCGGGGCGAGCTGTCGCCCGATTTCCTCGCGCAAGTGCGCCAGGCCCTGGACAACGTCCAGACCGCCCTGCAGGCGGCCGGCGCCACCCTGTTCGACGTGGCCAAGCTGACGGTGCTGGTGGTCGACCACAGCCAGGCGCGCCTGGCGCTGTTCTCCAACGAGGTCAAGTCGCGCTGGGGCATCCACCTGGCGCCGGCCTGCACCTTGATTCCAGTGCCGCGGCTGGCGCTCGATGGGATGCTGGTGGAGATCGAGGCAACCGCGCTGCTGCCGCTTTGATGGCGCACGGCCACTTTGATGGCGCATGTTGGCGGCGGCAAATCCCAAGATGGGCGTGCGTGGGGCCTGAGGATCCGCCGCCGCAAACAAAAAGCCCCTGGTCATGAAACCAGGGGCTTTGGCACGGCGGTTGATCCAGCAAGCGCTGAACCAGAATATATGTGGTGGGCTGAGCGAGACTCGAACTCGCGACCAACGGATTAAAAGTCCGCTGCTCTACCGACTGAGCTATCAGCCCGACCGAAGCCCGAAATTATGGCTGATTTCGCCGGCCTTGTCAAAAAATGACGGCGCGCTTACCGCTGCCCCAACGAAAAACGGCCGCTCGCGCGGCCGTCCGTGCCTCGGCGTGACGAACCTGGCTTACCAGGCCGCCACCACCGCGCCCTTGAACTTGGTCTCGATGAACTGTTTCACGGCCGGGCTGTGATAGATGCTGACCAGCTTGGCGAACTCGGGCCGGTCCTTGTCCTTTTCACGCACCACCAGCACGTTGGCGTACGGCGAGTTGGGCGATTCCTGGGCAATGGCGTCGGTGGCCGGGTTCAGGCCCGCTTCCAGCGCGAAGTTGGTGTTCACGGCCGAGGCGTCGGTGTCGTCCAGCGACCGCGGCAGCTGGGCGGCGTCAAGTTCGATGAAGCGCAGCTTCTTCGGGTTCTCGACGACGTCGATCGGGGTGGCCTTCAGGCCGGCTTCCGGACGCAGCTTGATCAGGCCGTTGGCCTGCAGCAGCAACAGCGCGCGGCCGCCGTTGGTGGGATCGTTCGGCAGCGCGATGCGGGCGCCTTCCTTCAGCTCGGCCAGCGACTTGATCTTCTTGCTGTAGATGCCGATCGGGAAAATCACGGTCTTGGCGATGCTGACCAGTTTGTAGCCGCGGTCGGCGTTGGCGTTGTCCAGGTAGGGCTGGTGCTGGTAGCTGTTCAGATCCAGGTCGCCCGAGGCCAGCGCGACGTTGGGCTGCACGTAGTCGGTGAACTCGATCACCTGGATGTTCAGCCCCTGCTTGGCGGCTTCCTGCTTGACCACGTCGAAGATCTGGGCGTGCGGACCGGCGGTGACGCCCACCTTCAGCGGCTTGTCCTGGGCCAGCGCGGGCTGGGCGAATACGGCGGCGCCGAGGGCGAAGGCGGCCAGCGACTTCAAAAGCTTGATGCTCATGTTGCGAATTTCCCGAATGTCGGAAGGAGAAGAAGAATGTTGGGCCGGCTCAGCGGTGCGAGATGCGGCGCACGTAGCGGTCGCCCAGGCTCTGGATCAGTTGCACCAGCACGATCAGCACGATGACCACGGCGGCCATCACGTCGGACTGGAAGCGCTGGTAGCCGTAGCGGATCGCCAGGTCGCCCAGGCCGCCGCCGCCGATGGCGCCGGCCATGGCCGAGTAGCCGATCAGGCTGACCACGGTGACGATCGTGGCGGCGATCAGGCCGGGCAGCGCCTCGGGCAGCAGCACCTTCATGATGATCTGCATCGGCGAGGCGCCCATGGCGCGCGCGGCGGTGATCAGGCCCGGATCGACTTCGCGCATGGCGTTCTCAGCGATGCGCGCCATGAACGGAATCGCGGCCACCGACAGCGGCACGATGGCCGCGGTGGTGCCGATCGAGGTCTGCGCCACCAGGCGCGTGAACGGAATGATGGCGACCATCAGGATCACGAACGGCACCGAGCGGGTGGCGTTGATGACCGCGCCCAGCGCGTGGTTGACGGCCTGATTCTCCAGCATGTTGCCGCGCGCGGTCACGGTCAGGATCACGCCCAGCGGAATGCCGACCAGCACCGCGATGGCGCTGGCCACCCCCACCATCAGCAGGGTATCAAGCAGCGACGTAATAAGCAGGTCGATCAGTTGCGGGCTCATGAGCGATTTCTTCAACGGTGATGTCACGGGCGGTCAACGCGGCGATGGCGTCCTTGACCGCGGCGGGCGCGCCTTGGGCCAGCACGAACATCGTGCCCACGGCCACGCCCTGGATGTCTTCGACGCGCGCCTGCACCAGGCCCACGTCCAGCGAATACTGTGTCGACAGGTCGGAC
This sequence comes from Achromobacter sp., assembly GCF_050285565.1. Classification (GTDB taxonomy): domain Bacteria; phylum Pseudomonadota; class Gammaproteobacteria; order Burkholderiales; family Burkholderiaceae_B; genus Achromobacter. The sequence continues at coordinate 51,315 of NZ_JBLZXG010000011.1, read as the reverse complement.
AGGAACGAACCCGACGCATCGGTGCCGGTCAGCGAAAGACGCAGCAGGCGCACGGCCTGGCCCGGCTTGGCGGCGGCCAGCGTCTCGATGCGCTGCTTGACGGCGGCCAGCGTGGCGTCGGTCAGGTCGGACGCGGTCGCGGCCGACACCATGGCGCGGGTCACTTCGTGGCGCGGCTGCGCAAACACTTCGCGCGTGCTGCCCATCTCGACCACTTCGCCCTGCGACAGCACGGCCACCCGGTCGCAGACCTCGCGCACCACTTCCATCTGGTGCGTGATCATGACCACGGTGACGCCGGTCTTGCGGTTGATGTCGCGCAGCAGCGCCAGGATGTTGTGGGTGGTCTCGGGATCGAGCGCGGACGTGGCCTCGTCGCTGAGCAGCACATCCGGATTGTTGGCCAGCGCGCGCGCGATGCCGACGCGCTGCTTCTGGCCGCCGCTGATCTGGCTGGGATAACGGTCGCGCAGGTGCTCCAGGCCCACCAGCGCCAGCAGGCGCTCGACGCGGGCCGGGATCTCGCTCTTGGCGACGCCGGCGATTTCCAGCGGCAGCGCGACGTTGCCGTACACCGTGCGGCGCGACAACAGGTTAAAGCCCTGGAACACCATGCCGATGCGGCGGCGCTGGGCGCGCAGTTGCGCCTCGCTCAGCCCGGTCAGGGCCTGGCCGCCGATGGCGATGGAACCTTCGTTGGGGCGCTCCAGCAGGTTGATGCACTGGACCAGCGTGCTTTTACCGGCCCCGCTGGGGCCGATGATGCCGAAGACCTCGCCCTGCTGGATGTGCAGGTTGATGCCACGCAGCGCCTGGAACTGGCCGTGCGGCGTGGCGTAGGTCTTGGATAGGTTCTCGATCTGAATCATGGCAAGCGATTTTGTATCTTTTCTCTTCTAAAGAGAACGACCGTATTTTCCACTTTTAATAACTAACAGTAATATAGAATATGTCCGCGCAAAGACGTAAAGGGCAGTCGGGAAGGAAAGCCTTCCTGACTGCCCTTTCTGCATCGGTGGCCGGCACGCCGGCCCGCCTGGCTCAGCGCGCGCGCGAAATACGGACTTCCGCCCCGCGGCGCTTGACCTCCAGCCCCTCGGACGGCGAAATGCGCAGGCCTTCCAGCCCCTTGATGTAGCTGGAGCCCTGCATCTGCATGACGCGGATCTTGTTGCGCATGACCACCGGGTTGTGCACCGGCATGCCGAACATCCAGACTTCGTCCAGGATGCGGGCCGAGTTGAATTCGCCGGTGTGCTGCGCCGCCGGGCCGAGACAGAGCATGTGCCCTTCGCGGCCGAACACCGGGAACTGGCCCAGATCGCAATCGATGGTCCAGGTGGTGCCGCCTTCGTAACGATGGCCGGTGTTCAGATCCCACCAGGCCTCGCCCTTGGGCAGGTACACCCGCACCTGCCTGCCCGGCGCGGTGATCGGCGCCACCAGCAGGGCCGGGCCCAGCAGGTATTGCAGATCCCATTCGTGGGCGTGCGTATCGTTCGGGAACGACAGCGCCATGGAACGTTGCACCGGCAGGCCGGTGCGGGCGGCGTCCTCGATGGCACCCAGCACATACGGCACCAGACGATAGCGCCATTGCATCCAGGTCTTGACGTGCGCCAGGGTGTCGTCGCCGAAATCCCACGGCAGCAGGCCGTTCACGCCCTGGAAGGAGAAATTCGCCGAGAACACGCCGGCCGTCAGCCAGCGCAGGTACAGCTCGGGCGTCATGTCGGCGATGGCGCGCGACCCGGTGCCGATGCCATGCACCTGCACCGGCAGGCCCGAGGCGCCAATCGACAGGGCGGTGCGCAGGGTGTGGCGCAGGCCTTCCCAGGTGTTGTCCACCTGCGGCCCCACCTGCCAAGGCAGGCGTTGCGCGGCCGGGAACAGGTCGGTGCTGGGCACCACGCCTTCGGGCGGCACCTTCAGGCCGGCGACCGCGTCGAACAGCGCGCGGCGCACCAGCAGCGGATACATGCTGCGCAGCGCCGGGCCGGTCTCGCCGTTGCGCGCGGTCACGCCATCGGGGATCGCGATCTGGGCGTCGCAGGCCGGCGCGTCCAGGCCGTCTTCGACCAGTTGGCGATGACGCTCGACCCACAGGTTGTAGATGTCGCGATAGGTCAGGTCCAGCAGGCCGTAGGGCTGGCCGGAGGTGGCGGCGTTGCCGTCGAACACCTGGGCCGAGCCGTCTTCCTTGGTCAGCAGCCAGCCGCGGTCTTCGAGCTCCTCGAACAGCGGGCTGGTCTTGATGACGCCGGGAAAGCCCGAGGCCGCCACATGCACATTGTGCTTGTGGAACAGCGCCAGCATCTGCTTGGCGTCGGGGAAGCGCTGGGCATCCCATTCGAACACGGTCTTGTCGGCCTGGAAGCCCCAGGCCGCCGGCTGCGCCAGCGTCACGGCGTCGACCGGGATCTGGTGCTCGCGCATGCGGCCCACCAGCGCCACGGTCTGCGTCGGCATTTCGCCGCTGGCCTGCTGCAGCCAGGCGCCCATGGCCCACAGCACCGGCTGGCCGGCGCGGCCGGTCAACGCGGTGTACTGGTTCAGGATTTCGGCGGGTTCGCCGGCGAACAGGAACACGTCCAGCACCACGTCGTCGACACTGACGATGTAGGCCGAGTCGGCCGGCGCCACACCGACCGAGTGCTCGACCCGGCGCATCGTGTTGACGTACAGCCCCCAGCCGCGCGGGCTCCATGCCAGCGGCAGGGCGCGGTGCTCGGGATCGTCGGACACGACGGATTCCTCGCGGCGGTTCAGGTCGCCCGGGGTTTCGCCCAGGCCGTAGACGCGCTCGTGGGGCTGCAGGGCAAAGCCCGCCGTCCAGACCGCGTCGTCGGCCTGCTCCAGCGCGTTGTGCCCAAATGCGGGCGTATGCGCGGAAACCTCGGACTCGAATACACGCTCTTCATTGCGCAAGAGCGCGAAGCGCACGGGATTGGACTGAACCTCCAGGGCCACGTCGCCCTGGGTGATGCGCCAACCGTCCCCGCCTTCGCGCGGCGCGATGGCGGCCTCCCCCACCGCCTCCTGGCGCGCGAGCAACATCTCGGCCACGGCGCGCGCGCGCGCGCCGGGCTTGTCATCGGTAAGGTGGTTCGCCTCGCCGCAGCGCAGGCGGAACACACCAGGCGCATGCGCCTCGACTACCAGGTGCAACCCATCGCCCGCGTCGAAATCGATGCGACTGGGGCGGGACGTCAGCAGCTCGACGTTATCGAGCTGGGTAGTATGGGCAAAGTCGAACTTGGGCGGCACAGAGCATCCCCCGGCTTAAGCCAAAAACCATCAAAAGACGCTATTTTGACGGATTTGAGCTTTGAAATAAACTCGGTCCCTCTTTTGGACGGCGATATCGTCCAAAAAAAGGGGTCGCAAAGCCCCGGCCGGCCGGTATCCGGCGCCCTGCCGGCGCACCGCCGCAACGCCAAGTTTGTCCCAAACGCGGGGCTATTTGGCGCCAAATCCTGGCATTTGTCCCCATTCTACGCCACGCCGCCGCGCCCTTTCGGGGCCGCCGAAGTTTTTTTCAACGCGGCGCAATCAGTTGGGACAGATCGGCTTCAAGCGGTGACGGCTCGCCGCAAAGCCGGGCCGCGATCAGATCGCCCATCAATGCCGACCAGGACAGCCCGCGCGAGGCATAGCCAGCGGCCAGCCACAAGCCCGGCGCATGCGACAGTTCTCCCACCGCCGGCAGGCGCCCTGGCAACACCGCCCGCCATCCCGCCCAGCCCGGCAAGCTGCCCGGCACCAGCGCATGGAACGCCGGGAAGTCCTCGCCCAACAGGCCGGCCGCTTTGTCCAAGGTGACGCGCTGGCCATCTGCGCCGATCCGCGCTTCGCGGGCGCCGTGCACGTAGGTGCTGCCGGCCACGCAGCCGGGACCCGTGTCCGGCAGCAGATAACCCTCGCCCCCCACGACGCAACGCGGCCCCCCGCCCAGCGCGGCCGCTGGCACCAGCGTGACTTCGCCCGCCAACGCATGCATCTGCGCCACCCGTGGCAACGGCGCCAGCAGCTCACTGGCGGCCAGCACCTGCTGCGCGCCGAAGGCATTGGCGAGGATCACGTGACCGGCCCGCGCCAGGGGCACCCCGGCCGCGTCCAGCGCGTGCCAGCCGTCGGCCGCGCGTGCCACCCGCGCGACGATGGCCGGCACCACCTCCACGCCGGGCGTGGCCAGCAAGGCGGGAATCAATTCGCTGGGCTGAATCAACATGCCCTGGCCAAAGAACACCCCGCCACGCGCCAACGGCAGGCCGGCCAGCCCGCTGGCCTCGTCGCGGCTCACCGCGCGCACCCAGCCGGCGGGAAACGCCAGCGTTGCCAAGGTGTCCGCCAGCGCCGCCGCGCGGCCCGCATCGCGATCCAGTTGCACGGTGCCGCAAACGCGCGGCGCGGCGCCGCCGGGCAAGCCGGACCAGCGCGCCAAGGCGCGGCCGCTCCCGGCGCGCGACAGCCGCGCGCGGGCGTTGTCGTCGCGCGCCAGCACCGGCGTCAACGCCGCCGCGACATGGCCGGCATGCGCCGCCACGCCGCGCGCCAGCCCCGCATCCAGCACAGTCACGCGCCAACCGCGCAGGGCCAGCCCTTGCGCGATGCCGGCGCCGGCCAGGCCGGCCCCCACCACCACGGCATGGCGCGCGCCCTCGGCCACCGCCCCGGGCGCGGCGGCCGAGCCCGGCGCCGCCGTGCCCACCGTCATATGCCATTTGCCGCCGTAGCCCGGGGCGCGGCGAGCCGCGAAACCCGCCTCCTGCAAGGCCCGCCGCAACGCGCCGGTGCAGGCCCAGGTGGCCACGGTGGCGCCCGGCGCGGCCAGGCGCGCCAGGTCCTTGAGCAACGGCGCCTCCCACATGCGCGGATTGCGCTCGGGCGCGAAGCCGTCCAGGAAAAACGCGTCCACGCGCCCCGCCAATCGCGGCGCCAGCGCCTGCGCGTCGCCGAACCCGAGTGTCAGCGTCACCGCGCCGTCCTCGAATTCGAGCCGGTGCAGGCCTGGCAGCAAAGGCGGCCATTGCGCCGCCAACTGCGTCGCCAGGGCCGCCAGCGGCTCGGGCGCATGCCGCGCCAACAGCGCGGCCAGGTCCTCGCGGCTGAACGGGTGCGCCTCCAGCGACAGCATGTGCAGGCGGCGCGCGCGGCGCGGATCGTCGCGCCAGGCGCGCCACAGCGCCAGGAAATTCAGGCCCAGCCCGAAACCGGTCTCGCAGACCGTGAATGCATCGCGGCCGCGCCAGCGCTGCGGCAGGCCGTTGCCGCGCAGGAACACGTGTTCGGCCTGACCCAGCGCTCCCGAGGGCGAGTGATAGACGTCGCCGTAGGCCGGGCTGTAGAGCCGGCCTTGCGCATCGAAGCCGGCGACGGCGGGAGTCAGGGGCACATAGGACGAAGACATGAAAAACGGCGCTTCAAGGAAATATCGGGGAAAGTCGGGAATATCGCGAAAGCGGGATTATCGGCCGGCGCCGCCGCCCGCGTGGGATAGCTGCGTTGGATACGCACCACGCGCGGCGTGGCTTTTGCCCTGCCGCAACGGCTTTGACGCATACCAGGGCTTACACTGGTTTCATGGAAACCTATGATCCGCCCCGCTCGCTGACCTCGCCCATCGACCTGTGCGCGGCGCTCGACGCCGCGGTCACAGCGGCGCATGCCGGCGCGGCCATCCTGCAATCCTACGCGCATCACCGCGCCGATCTGGTGATCGATCGCAAGGCGCGCAATGATCTGGTGTCGCAGGCCGACCGCGAGGCCGAAGCCGCCATCATCGACGAACTGCAGACGCGCACCCCGAAGTTCGGCATCGTCGCCGAGGAAACCGGCGGCCAGGCGCAGGGCGCCGCCACCTGGTACATCGACCCGCTGGACGGCACCACCAATTTCCTGCACGACATCCCCCACTATGCGGTGTCGATCGCGCTGATCGCGCATGCCGGCACCGCCATCTCGGCCACCGAACGCCTGGCGCGGGACATGCCGGTGGCCGGCGTGGTCTACGATCCCTGCCGCGAGGAGCTGTTCACCGCGGTGCATGGCCTGGGCGCCTGGCTCAATGGCCGCCGCATCACCTGCTCGCGCACCCGCACGCTCGAAGACTCGGTGCTGGCCACCGGCTTCCCGTTCCGCGATTTCTCCTTCGCCAGCCAGTACATGCCGATGCTGCACGACGCCATCAATCGGGCGCGCGGCGTGCGGCGCATGGGCGCGGCCGCGCTCGATCTGGCCTGGACCGCCTGCGGCCGCTACGACGGCTATTGGGAAATGGGCCTGGCGCCCTGGGACGTGGCCGCCGGCACGCTGATCGTGCGCGAGGCCGGCGGTGCCTGCAGCGACATGCACCGGCAGGATTCCTGGCCCATCGGCGGACGCGTGGTGGCCGGCAATCCGGACATCGAACGCGCCCTGCACGACATGATCGCGCCGCACCTGGATCAGCCGGGCTGAAGCCCGGCAGCCGCGCCGATTCAGGCCGTCTGGCCCTGCGGCGCGGCGGCCTCGGCGTCCGGACGCAACTCGCGCCGCAAAATCTTGCCGACGTTGCTCTTGGGCAGTTCGTCACGGAACTCCACAAAGCGCGGCCGCTTGTAGCCGGTCAGCTTGTCCTTGCACCACTGCTGCACCTGGGCCTCGGTCAGCGCGGGATCCTTCTTCACCACGAACACCTTGACCGCCTCGCCCGAATGCTCGTCGGGAACGCCGATCGCGGCGCATTCCAGCACGCCCGGCATCTGCGACACCGCCGCCTCGACCTCGTTCGGATAGACCTTGAAACCGGACACGGTGATCATGTCCTTCTTGCGGTCGACGATGCGCGTGTAGCCCTGGGCGTCCATGATGCCGATATCGCCGGTGCGGAAGTAACCGTTGGCCGTCATGACGTGGCGGGTTTCCTCGGGCTTGCGCCAATAGCCGGCCATCACCTGCGGCCCGCGGATGCTGACCTCGCCGCGCTCGCCCAGCGGCACCTCGTTGCCCGCGTCATCCAGGATGGCGACATACGTGGATGGCAGCGGCAGGCCGATGGAGCCGGAATACGCCGTGGCGTCGCACGGGTTGACCGTGGCCACCGGCGAGGTCTCCGACAGGCCATAGCCTTCGATCAGGGGCCGTCCGGTGATCTTCAGCCAACGCTCGGCCACCGCCCGCTGCACCGCCATGCCGCCGCCCAGCGCCAGCCGCAGCCCGGAGAAGTCCAGCTTGGCGAAATCGTCGTTGTGCACCAGCGCGTTGAACAGCGTATTGACGCCCGGAAAGACGTTGATGGGCGTCTTGCGCCAGGCGTTGATCAGCGAGGGCTGGTCGCGCGGGTTGATGATCAGCACGTTGCGCATGCCCGCGTACATGCCGTACAGGCCGCAGACCGTCATGGCGAACACATGGTAGAGCGGCAACGCGCTCAGCACCGTGATCTGGCGATCGGTCATGTCGCGCAGCGCCGGCGCCGCCACCGCCTCCATCTGCTTGACGTTGGCGGTCAGGTTGCGGTGCGTCAGCATGGCGCCCTTGGGCACGCCGGTGGTGCCGCCGGTGTATTGCAGTACCGCCAGGTCATCCATCGAGATGGCCGGCGCGCTGAACGGCAGGCCGGCGCCCCTGGCCAGCACCTTCGGCAGCATCAGCGCGCCGTCGATATGCCAGGCGGGCACCATCTTCTTGATATAGCGGGCAGCCAGATTCACCAGCGGCGCCTTCAGACCGCCCAGCAAGTCGCCCGGGCCGGTCACCACGACGTGTTTGAGCTGGCCGCGGTCGGACACGCTCTGCAAGGTGTGGGCGAAGTTCTCGAGGATGACGATGACCGCCGCGCCGCTGTCGAGCAACTGCCGCTGCAATTCCTCGGCGGTATACAGCGGATTGACGTTGACCACCGCGTGACCGGCGCGCAAGGTGCCCAGCAGCGCCACCAGGTAGGCCGGCACGTTCGGCATCATCAGCGCGACGCGCGAACCCTTGGGCAGTCCCAGGCTTTGCAGCCAGCCGGCGAAGCCACGGGCGAGCGCGTCGAGTTGCGCATAGGTGATATCGCTGCCCATGGCCGTGCAGGCGACCCGCCCCGCGTATTGCTTGCATGCCCGGTCCAGCAGATCGGTCAGCGATGTGTAGCCGTCGATGGAGATGTCGGCCGGAACCCCTTGCGGGTAATGGGCAAGCCACGGGCGAGTCATGGTGTTTGTCTCCATTAAATTGGTTTTTGATTGATGATAACCTTGTTGCGTTCCCAAATTCCGCCCGATCCCTCCCATGAAACTGCTCGATCCCATCGTCGCCTGGCAAGACGATATCTCCCAGATCCGGCGCGACATCCACGCGCATCCCGAATTGGCGTTCGAGGAATTCCGCACCGCCGACGTGGTCGCGGCCAAGCTCGAGGAATGGGGCATTGAAATCCATCGCGGCCTCGGCGGCACCGGCGTGGTCGGCATCATCCGCGGCAACCTGCCCGGCGAGCGCGCCGTCGGCCTGCGCGCCGACATGGACGCCCTGCCCATGCAGGAAGCCAACACCTTCGCCCACGCCAGCAAGCACAATGGCAAGATGCACGCCTGCGGCCATGACGGCCATACCGCCATGCTGCTGGCCGCCGCGCGCTACCTGGCGCAGCACCGCGACTTCGCCGGCACGGTCTACGTCATCTTCCAACCCGCCGAGGAAGGCGGCGGCGGCGCCAAGCGCATGATCGACGATGGTCTGTTCAAGCGCTTCCCGATGGAAGCCGTGTTCGGCATGCACAATTGGCCCGGCATGGCGCCCGGCCACTTCGGCGTGACCGCCGGCCCCATCATGGCCTCCAGCAACGAGTTCTCCATCGTCGTCAGGGGCAAGGGCACCCATGCCGGCATGCCCAACCTGGGCATCGACCCGGTCATGGCGGCGGTGCAACTGGCGCAATCGCTGCAGACCATCATCACGCGCAACCGCAATCCGCTCGACGCCGCGGTGCTCAGCATCACCCAGATCCACGCCGGCAGCGCCGATAACGTGGTGCCCAACCACGCCGAACTGCGCGGCACGGTACGCACCTTCACGCTGGAAGTGCTGGATCTGATCGAACGCCGCATGCAAGAGATCGCGCGCCACACCTGCGCGGCAATGGACTGCGAAGTGGAATTCACCTTCCAGCGCAATTACCCGCCCACCATCAACCATCCGGAAGAAGCGGCCTTCTGTGCCGAGGTCATGCGCGACATCGTCGGCGCCGACAAGGTCAACGACCACGTGCAGCCCACCATGGGCGCCGAGGACTTCGCCTTCATGCTGCAGGAACTGCCGGGTTGCTACGTCTGGATCGGCAATGGCGTCGGCGACCACCGCGCCGCCGGACATGGCCTGGGCCCATGCATGCTGCACAACGGCAGCTACGACTTCAACGACGAGCTGCTGCCGCTGGGCGGCACCTACTGGGTGCAACTGGCGCTCAAGCGCCTGGCCAAGCCCTGACGCCTCAGCCAGGGCCGGCCGGCGCTCAGGCCGGGCCGGACAGGCCTTCGCCCGCTCCCGTCCGCACCGCCTGACACATCGCCAGGAAGCGCCGGGCGGCGCGGGCGGCCGCGTCGGCGTGCGGCACCAGGATGCTCAAGGTGCGGGTCAAGGGCCGCGGCAGCAGCCGCAGCGACGCCAGCGCGCCATCCTCGTGCCGCATCGACATGGCCGACACAAAGCCCACCCCCAGGCCGGCGCGAACCGCTTGCTTGACCCCTTCCACCCCGGCCAGTTCCAGGCCGATCGACGGCGCCAGGCCGGCATCGGCAAAGGCCCGCTCGACCAGCCGCCGCACGCCCGAACCGGGTTCGCGCATCACCAGCGCCGAGGCCGCCAGATCCCGCAGCGTTACCGCCCCCTTGCCGGCCAGGGCATGGTCGGCGCGCACGATCGCCACCACCTCGTCCTGCCGCCAGGCGTGCACGGCGGTGTCGGCCGGCAGGCCGGCGGGCACGTCGCCTTCGATGAAGGCCAGGTCCAGCGCCGGCAGACGCTCGACGATTTCACGGGTGTTGCCGTCCGACAGGTGCAGGCTGACGGCAGGAAAGGCATGACGGAAGTCCGCCACCAGCCCGGGCAGCAGATAGCTGGCCGGGGTCGTGCTGGCGCCCAGGCGCAGCACACCGGTTTCCAGGCCGCGCCATGATTCCCGCACCGCCTGCGCCTGACGGTACACCTGGCGCAGTTGGCGCGCCTGCTCGGCCAGGCGCTCGCCCGCCTCGGTCAAGACGATACCGTGGCCGCTGCGGCGATACAGCGGTTCGCCGAACCATTCCTGCAGGGCCCGCAACTGGCCCGACACCGCCGGCTGCGACAGATGCAGCTGCTGCGCGGCGCGGCTGATATTGCCAGCATCGGCCACGGTGGCGAAGGTGAGCAACTGGTCGGGGGTCATGGGCGGGAGAGGACGCCATCCATGCGGTGGCGAAATTATCAGAATTCCTGATATTTCATATCAAAAATGAAAATTTTCCAAATAACGCCAGCAAAATTAATATTTCGACTAGTTATTTAGATATGCAGAAAGGCCTGCCATGAGTACCGCCAGCACCACCGCCCCCCCACACGCCGCGCCCGCCACGCCTGCCGCCGCGGCCGCCACCCCCTGGCGCGACAAGCTCAACGGGGTTCTGTTCGTCGGCCTCATGTCGGCCGCGGTCATGCAGTTGGCGGATCTGCCCGCCATCCGCCAGCTGGGCTTCTCGCCGCTGGTGGTGGGCATCGTCTGCGGCATGCTGTACGGCAACTTCCTGCGCGGCACCATGCCGGTCGACTGGGGCGTGGGCGTCAACTTCACCGCCCGCCGCCTGCTGCGCATCGCCGTGGCCTTCTACGGCCTGAACATCAGCATCCAGCAGATCGCCGCCGTGGGCCTGCCGGGGCTGGCGGTGTCGGTGGCGGTGGTGGTCGGCACGCTGTTGCTGGGCACCTGGGTCGGCCAGCGCCTCCTGGGGCTGGACCGCGACACCGCCATGCTGACCGCCGCCGGCAGCGCCATCTGTGGCGCCGCCGCCGTGCTGGCCTTCGAACCGACCCTGCGGGCGCAACCGCACAAGAGCGCCGTGGCCGTGGCCACCGTGGTGCTGTTCGGCACGCTGTCGATGTTCCTGTATCCGGTGCTGTACCACGCTGGCTGGCTGCCCTTCGACACCCAGGCGCTGGGCATCTACATCGGCGGCACCATTCATGAAGTCGCGCAGGTGGTCGGCGCCGCCAGCAACATCGACCCCGCCACCACGGAAGTCGCCACCATCGTCAAGATGACCCGCGTCGCCCTGCTGGTGCCGGTGCTGCTGATCCTCGGGCTGTACCTGCGTAACGCCGCCAGCCACGCCAGCGGCGGCGCCAAGGGCGCCAAGCTGCCGATCCCCTGGTTCGCGGTCGGCTTCCTGGCCCTGGCCATCGTCAATTCGCTCAACATCATCCCTGCCGACGCCGTCGCCGCCATCCGCCGCCTGGACGTCTTCGCCCTGACCATGGCCATGACCGCACTGGGCATCGAAACCCGCTTCGCCAACATCCGCAAGGCCGGTCCGCGCGTGATGGCGCTGGGCCTGATCCTGTACGTCTGGCTGCTGGTCGGCGGCTACGGCATCGTCAAGCTGGCATCCTGATCCGCGCCCGCTTCGATAATGCGTCCCGACGGGGCGCCGGCCCGCGCCGGCGCCCCGTTTTTCCTGCATAATCGGCTGGTTGCCTTGCATTGGAGCCGGCCGCATGACCTCCAGCACCAAAACTCCCTTCACGACCTTGCCCGCCAATCGCGACGCCGTATTACGCGTCATGCCGATGCCGGCGGACGCCAATATCCACGGGGACGTTTTCGGCGGCTGGATCATGTCCCAGGTCGACATCGCCGGTTCGATTCCCGCCGCCCGCCGCGCCGCCGGACGCGTGGCCACCGTCGCCGTCAACGCCTTCCAGTTCAAGCAGCCCGTTTTCGTGGGCGATCTGCTCAGTTTCTACGCATCCATCGTCAAGACCGGCAAGACCTCCATCACCGTGTCGGTCGAGGTCTACGCGGAACGCCAGCGGCTGGACGCCGAAGTCGTCAAGGTCACCGAAGCCACGCTGACCTACGTCGCCACCGACGAAGCGCGGCGCAGCCGCCCCCTCCCCATTCTTTGAGTCGTAACGCATGACGCAGTCCGCCGCCGCGCACAAACCGCCCGCGACGCCCCGCCGCCTCGACCCGGAAGACGCGCAGCACGCCCTGGCCGAAGTCCAGGAACGCCTGCGCCGCCAACAACTGGTCGCCGATCTGGTGCATCGCCAGGAAGAAGGCGACGCCAAGGCCAACCTGGTCGAAGACCTGGTTCACCGCCAGCACGAAGCGGAACTCAAGACCCTGCTGGACGGCCTGCATCCCGCGGACATCGCCTTCATCCTGGAGTCGCTGCCCAAGGACGAGCGCCAGGCCATCTGGAAACTGGTCAGCCCCGAGCATGACGCCGACGTGCTGCTCGAGGTCGAAGACTGGGTGCGCGAATCGCTGATCGAAGCGATGGACCGCCAGGACCTGGTGGCCGCCACCGGCAACATGGACGCGGACGAGCTGGCCGACCTGGCGCCGGACCTGCCGCCGGACGTGGTGGCCGAGGTGCAGAAGGGCCTGACCGAAGAAGAACGGGCGCAACTGCTGGAGGCCATGGGCTATCCGGAAGACAGCGTCGGCGCCATCATGGACTTCGAGATGGTGCGGGTGCGCGAGGACGTCACGCTCGAAGTGGTGCTGCGCTACCTGCGCCGCCTGCACGAACTGCCCGACCACACCGACCAGATCTTCGTGGTCGACCGCCAGGACAAGCTGCAAGGCATCCTGCCGCTGTCGCGCCTCTTGGTCAGCGAACCCGAAACCGAAGTGCGCGCCGTCATGAACTCCGATTTCCTGACGCTCAATCCGCTCGATTCCGACGCCGACGCGGCTGGCGCATTCGAGCGCTACGATCTCGTATCGGCGCCCGTGATGGACGACCAGGGCCGCCTGATCGGCCGCGTCACCATCGCCGATGTGGTCGACGTGATGCGCGAAGACTCGCAGGAACAGGCGCTGTCGCGCGCCGGCCTGCAGGAAGAAGACATCTTCGCCCCGGTCAGCACGGCGCTGCGCAACCGCGCCCCGTGGCTGCTGTTCAACCTCTGTACCGCCGCCACGGCCTCGTTCGTGGCCTCGCAATTCGAGGGCACGGTCAGCCAGATCGTGATCCTGGCGTTCCTGATGTCCATCGTCGCCGGTATCGGCGGCAACTCCGGCAACCAGACCATGACGCTGATCATCCGCGCCCTGGCCATGGGCCGGATCACCGGCCGCAACCTGTGGCAGTTGGTCAAGCGCGAACTGTTCGTGACCCTGATGGTGGGCCTGTGCGGCAGCCTGGTGGCGGCCCTGTTCGCCTGGGCCATTTCGCACTCGATCTCGATCGCGCTGGTGATGATGGCAGCCATGGTCTGCAACATGCTGGTCGGCGCTTCGGTCGGCGTGCTGGTGCCAATGGTGCGGGCGCGCTTCGGCAAGGATCCCGCCATGGGCTCGTCGGTACTGCTGACCTTCGCCACCGACTCGCTGGGCTTTTTCATCTTCCTGGGACTGGCGACCATTTTCCTGCTGTAGCGCGTCCACAACGGACTCGCACAGGATTGTTTCACCAGGTCTCTGTGGGGCCGATTTGACAGCGGCATGACAGTAAAGATGATGGCCGCTCCGTTACAGTAACGGGGTTGTCATCATTCTCTGTTTCTACAATGACCGCCAGAATCCGGGCAGCGCTGTTCTGCCTGCTGCTCTCGACCTTCGGTGCCACCGCGCACGCCTGTGACAGCCTGCCCTCATGGGCCCAATCCGCCTGTCAACGCCTCGACCAGATCTGGACCGAAGGCGGCAACGACCTCTATTTCAGTGGCTACGCCTGGCACAACCGCGCCATGTACAGCCGCGACAAGATCAACAGCTTCAACGAACTCGCCTGGGGCGGCGGCTATGGCCGCAGCCTCTACGATGAAGACGGCGACTGGCAGGGCCTGTATGCCATGGCCTTCCTGGACTCGCACAGCAAGGTCGAGCCGATCGCCGGCTACGGCTTCCTGAAGATCGGGCGGGTCAGCGAGAATTTCCGCCTGGGCGCCGGCTACACGGTGTTCCTGACGGCACGCCACGACATCATGAGCTACGTGCCCTTCCCCGGCGTGCTGCCGCTGGTCTCGGCCGGCTACAAGGACACCATGCTGTACGCCACCTACATTCCCGGCTCGCGCGGCGCGGGCAACGTGCTGTTCATGTTCGGCCGCTGGGCGTTCTGACGGCCCGGCCACGGCCCGCCCCCGGTGGCGGACCGCGCGATCAGCAGGGCTGCATGCCCAATCGACGCACCAGTTCGCCCAGGCGCCAATCGTCGATGCCGTGGGCGCGCAGCGCCTTTTCGGTTTCCACCACGTAATCCAGGCATGGGCCCGAATGCCCGACCGCGTTGCGTACCGAGGCCAGCAGGCGGTCGTCGCTCAGGTCGGCGGCGTATTCCTGGCAGGCGCGATTGAGCAGGAACACCAGGCCGCGCACCGGCGCCTGATCGGTATGGCAGGTCAGCCAGCGCGGCGTGTAGGCACCGGTGACCATCTCGCGGCGCCACAACGCGTGGAACACCGAGGGGACATCGGCGGCGGCGATCTGGAAGGCCACGCCGCGGCAGCAGCCGCCACGGTCAAGGCCGAACACCAGCCCGGGATTGTCGGGCGAACCGCGATGGTCATGCGACCACAGGCAGAGCGAACGGTGATAGCCGCGCACCGTGGCCAGGCGGCGTTCGCGCCAGGCGAACCCGGGATGCCAGATCAGCGAACCGTAAGCGAACACCCACAGGTCGTCGGTGCCATTCCATCCAACCAAAAGATCTTCCACCGACGCGGGTTGCGTCTTCGCCAATCCGGCGCAGCCGGCGGGTACTGCCAACGACATAGGGGCCTCTGATATCCCGGGTTCCTTCCCATGGCGGGAATGACGGATATGCTACGCCGCCTGCCGCGCAAAAGAATTGCGAGATGGGCCACGCGCAACAGGCCGAAAGAAATTTGTATTCTCTGAAAGCCCGCGCCAGGAAAAAAAATTGCGCCCGCGCGCGCCACCCGCCATCCCCGGCCCGGCGGGGCGGCCGCGCCGTCGTGACGGGCCGGGCCGCGGCTGCCGCTAGACCGCGTCCAGCGGCAGCTCCGTGGTGCTCTTGATGACTTCCATCGAGAAGCTGGCGCTGACATCCAGCAGGTCGACCGCCCCGATCAGGCGGCGGTAGAAGCGGTCATAGGCCGCCATGTCCTCGACCACCACCTTGAGCAGATAGTCGATGTCGCCCGCCATGCGATGGAACTCGACCACGTTCGGTAGCGCCATGACCGCATTGATCAGGCTCTGCGTCCATTTTTCATTGTGCTGGCTGGTCTTGATGGACACGAACACGGTCAGGTTCAGGCCCAGCGCGCGCGGATCCAGCAGAATGGCGTTGCGGGCGATGACGCCGTCATCCTTGAGCTTCTGGATGCGGCGCCAGCACGGCGTGACAGACAGGTTGACCTGTTCGGCGATCTCGGCGACCGAGCAGGTGGCGTCCTTTTGCAGCAACGCCAGGATCTTGATGTCCGTCTGGTCCATGGAGGTTCCTCAAGCGATATCGCCGCAATGTTGCCCTGTCACCCCGGCCGCGTCCAGCCGCGGAACACCCTAAGCGGCCCGTGGCGCGAGGTCAGTACGTGCCGGGGTAGCCGCCGCCATCGAGCAGGATATTCTGCGCCGTCATGTAGCCCGCCTGCGCCGAACAGACATAGGCGCACAACGCCCCCAGCTCCTCGGGTTGGCCATAGCGGCCGGCGGGGCTGGCGCGGCCGCGCTCGTCCCACAGCTGCTCGAAACTCTTGCCGCCCTCCTGCAGCATGCCGCGGATGTGGCGCGCCTGCGCATCGGTGGCGAAGGCCCCCGGCAACAGGTTGTTGATGGTGACGTTGTGGCGCACGGTCTGCCGCGCCAGGCCGCTGACAAAGCCGATCAGCCCGGCGCGCGCGCCATTGGACAGGCCCAGTTCGGCATGCGGCGCCTTGACGCTGCGCGACACGATATTGACGATGCGGCCGAAGCGCCGCTCGATCATGCCGTCAACCACGCGCCGGATCATGTCGATGGGGCCCAGCATCATCGCGTCCAGCGCCGCGATCCAGTCGTCGTGCGACCAGTCGCGAAAGTCGCCCGGCATGGGGCCGTCGGCATTGTTGACCAGAATGTCGGGGTGCGGACAGGCCGCCAGCGCGGCGTCGCGTCCCTCGGGCCGGGTCAGGTCGGCCGAGACCCAGCCGACGCCGATGCCGGTCGCGCGCGAGATCTCGGTCGCGGCCTGCTCCAGCGTCTGCGGATTGCGCGCCGCGATCGTCACCGCCACGCCCTCGCGCGCCAATTGCAGGGCGCAGGCGCGGCCCATGCCGCGGCTGCCGCCGAATACCAATGCCGTCTTGCCGCTGATCCCGAGATCCATGCCCGACCCTCCAGAGTGGTGCCACGAAGCGGATCAGTATAGGAGCGCGGGCGCCTGGTGGGGGTGGAATTTTTTTCTAAACATCCGCTCCGCGCGGGCCGATTTGGCAAAGGCATTCCAGCACGATTGCCTAAGATGAAAGCTCGTCATTCAGGCGTTCCGCCATGCCCAACCCGCCACTCGCCACCGCCGACCTGCGCTCGCTGTGCGAATCGGTACAGACCGCCCAGATGAGCGCGGCCCGCGCCTTCCTGCGCGAACTGGCCGCCAGCGTCGCCAGTGCCGGCGACATGCTGCACGCCCTGCCGCCGGAACTGCGCGCCGGCCGTCCCGACCGCTACACTCGCCACATCGCCTACGCCGACCCGCATGGCGCCTTCACCGTCGCCTACCTGATCTGGCGCCCGGAGCAATTCAGCCCGGTGCACGGCCACAAGACCTGGTGCACCTACCAAGTCCTGCAAGGCGAACTGACCGAAACCCATTACCGCTGGGATCCCGCCGCCGGCACCGCCCAGCCCTGCGGTCAAGCCAGGCGTCGCCCGGGCGACATCATCACCGCCCCCCAGGGACTGCACCACATCCACCGGCTTGGCAACGGCGGCCCGGGTGTCGCCGTGTCGCTGCACATCTACGGGGTCGACCAGGCCGATCTCTGCACCGGCGTCAACCATCTGGTGCCCACGCCCGCACCACACTGAACGCGCACCACGGCGCCTGCCGGACGGCATCGACTCCATGAAAAAAGCGGGGCCAATCCTGGCCCCGCTTCGCATTCCCTTGCCCGGGTCGTCAACCCATCCACTGGCTGACCGGCGCCGCCGCATCCTGCAGCGGCTGCGCCACCACGTCGATCAGCGCCGGGCCATCGTGCTCCATGGCGGCCTTGATCGCCGCGTCGAGCTTGGCCGGGTCTTCCACGCGCCACGCCTTCACCCCATAGGCCTCGGCGATGCGGGCATGATCGGTACGGTCGAAGTCCACGCTGTAGTAGCGCTTGTCGTAGCCGGCCTTCTGGCTCGCCTTGATCCAGCCATAGACTGAATTCGAAAACACGACCATCAGCAACGGCGCTTTGTGGCGCACGATGGTCTCCAGCTCGCCGACCGTGAAGCCGAAGCTGCCGTCGCCCATCACCGAGACGCACTTGGCGTTCGGCCGGCCGACCCAGGCGCCCAGGGCCGCCGACATCGAAAAGCCCAGTGCGCCATGGGCACGGTTGGTGATGAAGTGGCGACCGGGCCGCGAGACGTCGTAATAGGCCGAGAAATACGGGCACGGCGTGCCGGGATCGGCGCACACCACCGCGTCGTCGGGCAGCAGGCGATTGAGCGACTGCACCACGCGCTCGGGACGAATCGGCGCCTCCAGACTGCCGGCCAGCGGCTCCAGTTGCGCGCGCCGCGCGGCCTTGGCCCGGCCCGCCAGCACGGCGCCGTCGGCCGCGTCATGGGGCCGGTGCGCCAGGCGCGCTTGCACTTCGGCGCCCAGCGCCTGCAGGGCCAGCTTGGCGTCGCCCACCATGCCGACCTCGGTCAGATAGTTGGCGCCGATCACCATCGGGTCGATGTCGATGTGCAGGATCGGCACGTCGCGGTTCGGGAAGCGCCAGTGCTCGGTCGAGGTCGACCCGGCGCGGCAGCCCACGAACAACACCACGTCGGCCGCGGCCACCACGTCACGCGTGGCCATCACCCCGCCATTCGAGCCCACCACGCCGGCGTTCAGCGGATGCGTGTCGGCCAGACTGCCCTGGCCGCTGACGGTCACGCAGACCGCGGCCTTCAGGCTCTCGGCCAGTTCTTGCAGCGCGCCACTGGCGCCGGCGATGACGACGCCGCCGCCGCAGATGATGACCGGCGAGCGCGCGCCGACCAGCCGCTGCGCCGCGCGCGCCACGTCGGCCGGATCCGGCGCGTAGCGCAACGAGGGAAACTGCGCATGTTCGGGTTGGGCCCAGACATCGGCGGCATCGACCTGCTGCTTCATGACGTCATAGGGGAAACACAGGTGCGCCGAACCGGGCTTGCCGGTGGTCATGGCGCGGAATGCCGCGCGCACCATGCCGGGGATCTGGTCGGCGCGGTCGATGGTGCGGTTCCACTTGGTCAGCGGCCGGTACAGCGCCTCCTGGTCCAGTTCCGTCAGCGGGTACTTGCCGCGCGAGCCCACCGCCACGTCGGACGTGATACCCAGCACCGGGATAGACGACTCATTGGCCTCCACCAGCCCCGGCAGCAGATAGGTCGCGCCGCCGCCGCTCGGCCCTTCGCACACGCCGACCTTGCCGGTCACGCGGGCATAGGCGTCGGCCATGTAGCCGGCGCTGCGCTCGTCCCGGGTCAGGATGTGACGCATGCCGTGATCCAGCCGGTAGAGCGCGTCGTAGAACGGCAGGCTGGTGTCGCCGCACAGGCCGAAAATATGTTTGACGCCGTTGTGTTGCAGCATCCGCACCATTGCTTCGGCGCCAGTCAAGGTATCCATGTCTTCTCCACGCGATGCGCGGACCGGGCGGGACGCAAGCGCGCCCCGCCGCCGGCCGCTCAGTTATCCAGATTGATGTTGCTGCTCTTGATGAACTTGCTCCAGCGGTCGTATTCCGCCTTCACGTAGGCATCCAGCGCCGGGCCGTTCGACGCCACGATCTCGAAGCCGGCTTCCTCCAGCTTTTTCTTGACGTCGGGATCGGCCAGCACCGTGTTGAACGCCTGCGTCAGCTTCTTGACGGTCGCCTCCGGCGTGCCCTTGGGCGCGAACATGCCGCTCCACGAATAGGCGACGAACCCCGGGAAACCGGACTCGGCCACCGTGGGCACGTTCGGCAGATCCGGCAGGCGCTTCTCGCCCGCCACCGCCAGCGGCTTGATCTTGCCGGCCTGGATCTGGCCGCGCAGCGCGGCGAAGCTCAGCCAGGTCATGTTGGCCTGTCCGCCCACCACGGCCTGGATGGCCGGGCCGCCGCCGCCATACGGCACGTGCAGCAGCTCCACCTTCGACAGGCGCTTGAGTTCTTCGGGCGCCAGGTGGTTCAGCGAGCCGACGCCGGTGGAGGCGTAGTTGAATTTGTTGGGCGGCTGCTTGGCCGCGGCCGCCAGGAATTCCTTCAGGTTGTCGCCCGGCACGGCGGGGTTGGCGCCCAGCACCAGCGGAAAACGCACCGTCTGCGTGATGGCGACGAAGTCCTTGAAGGTGTCGTACGGCAGCTTGGGTTTCACCGCCGGATTGATGCCGTGGTTATCGAAGCTCACCAGCAGCGTGCTGCCGTCGGGCTCGGCCCGCGCCACGAAGGCGGTAGCGATCTGGCTGGCGGCGCCCGGGCGGTTTTCCACCACCACGGCGCGGCCGCCCAGTTCCTTGGACAGCCGCGGCTGCAGGATGCGGGCCAGGATGTCGGTGCTGCCGCCCGGCGGATACGGCACCACCAGGATCAGCGGCTTTTCCTCCGCCCGGGCGGGCGCGGCGGCCAATCCGCCTCCCAGCGCGGCAAGCGCGCAAACGGCCGCCAAGGCGCGCCGCATCGTTGTATAGGTCATGTGTTTTCCCCTGCTGTTGTGGTGTTGGCCGGCGCTGCCGCGGCGGGTTCGGCCTGGTCCCGCATGTAAATCGTGGAAAAGCCGGTGCGGATGACATCGGTGATCTGGTCCAGCCGCCGGCCGATATGGCTGCGCATCATGTCCGGCAGGGCCTCGATATCGCGCCGCTCCAGCGCCTGGACGATGCGCATGTGCTCGCCCTGGGTGTGGCTGCGGCGGCCCTGCTGCATGTCGATCCAGCGCACGAAATGGATGCGGGCATTGACGCTTTCCAGCGCCCGCACGAATTCCTCGTTGCGCGAATAGCGCGCCAGCGTCAGGTGGAACGCCTCGTCCAGCTCCAGCAGGCGCGTCGCATCGCTGTCTTCAGGCTCGTCGCGCGAGCGCTCGACGAATGCGCGCAAGGCCGCCAGTTCCGCGTCGGTGGCGCGCTCACAGGCCGCGTGCACGATGCCCGCTTCGAGCACCGCGCGGTATTCGTAGAGGCTGTGGATCTGCTTGGCGTCCAGCAGCCGCGCGATGAAACCGCGGTTCACCGAACGGGTCAGGAAACCTTCCACCATCAACTGGTTGAGCACCTCGCGCAGCGGTGTGCGGCTGACGTTCAGGCGGCGGGCCAGTTCGACTTCGTTGATGCGTTCGCCCGGCTTGAACTCGAAGCTCACCGCCATCGCCTTGACGGCGTTGTACAGCTCGGCCTGGCCGGCCATGGTGCGGGCTGTGGGTCGGGATGGCGTCATGAGGATGTCGGCCGCCTGGGCGCTCCGGGTGGAATGAAGTGCATACTAAAGTGCATACACTTTGCCTCGCAACCCGGGTTTGCCCGCAAGGCACGCGACAACACGCCGTCCCCCCAAAAACTGGGGAACGGCGAAATCAATCAGGGGAAAGGTCCGCGCGGCGACCGCGCGCGGGAGGAAGGATCAGACGCCGGTATCGAGCGTGTAATGGGCGCCGTCGCGGTTTTCCAGCGTCAGCGTGGACAGCACCGGGGTCACCGCCGAGGCATCCTCGCGCACGTGGATGCGCAGGTTGGCTAACGGCACGTCCCATCCGCCGGCCACGGCTTCAGCCGTGACGCCCGCCACCAGGGCCAGGCGTTCGGCCACCTCGCGCGGCCGGGCGGCGCGGGCGTCGATCCGCAACAGGCGGCGGGCGCCATTGGGATGCGCCATCAGTTCGGGCGACCAGACGCATTCGGGCGTCAAGTGGCGGCAGAAGTACATGCGGATGCCGGGCAAGGGTTGCTCGGCGAAACGCACCGTATGGAAACGGGCCTGCACTTCCTGGCCGTCCAGCATGGCGGGACGCGACAATTCCTGCATCGGATTGACCGCGAAGCCGGCGGCGAGCAGGCGCTCGCGCGTGGCCTCGGCGTCGTAGGTGCGGAACACCAACGCCTCGAGCCCGAAGGGCGATTCGGCGATTTCCTGGCGCGCCGGCGGCGCGCCAGGCGGCCAGCCCAGCAGTTCGACGTAGGTGCCTTCGAGCACGATCAGGCGATTGCACGACCCGAGGTTGTGCACCGCCTTGTCGCTCAGGTGAAAGCCCTGGCGCTCGAAGTGCGGCGCCAGCGCATCCAGCCGGTCGCGCACCATGACCACGGCGTGATCGAACTCGGTCTGGCCGACGGCATGCAGCATGGCGTTATCCGTTCAGACCAGCTTGCCGTGGCACTGCTTGTACTTCTTGCCACTGCCGCACGGGCACGGATCGTTGCGGCCCACCTTGGGCAGCACGTTGCGCACCGGCTGGGCGCCCGCGTCGTCGGCCGACTGGGCCAGGGCCTCGGCGTAGTCGGAATGGTGGTACTGCACGTTCTGCACGTGCGACTGGGCCGCTTCGGCCTCGGCCTGTTCGACCTGCTCGGACGACTGCACGCGCACCGTCATCAGCACGCGCACCACGTCGTCGCGGATGCGGTCCAGCATGCCCGAGAACAGCTCGAAGGCCTCGCGCTTGTATTCCTGCTTGGGATTCTTCTGCGCATAGCCGCGCAGGTGGATGCCCTGGCGCAGGTAGTCGAGCGCCGACAGGTGCTCGCGCCAATGCGTGTCGATCGCCTGCAGCATGATCGAACGCTCGAACTGCGACCACGATTCCGTGCCGACCTGGTCGACCTTGCCCTGGTAGACGTCACGCGCCGCCGCGACCACGCGCTCGCGCAGGTCTTCGTCGGTCAGGTTGGATTCCTTCTCGAGCATCTCGACCAGCGGCAGATGCACCTGCCAGTCGGCTTCCAACGCCTTCTGCAGCGCCGGGATGTCCCATTGCTCTTCCACCGATTCCGGCGGCACATAGGTGTTGAACAGTTCCACCACCGCGGCGTCGCGCAGATTCTCGATCGTGGCACTGACGCTGGCCGCTTCCAGCACTTCATTGCGCTGCGCGTACAACACCTTGCGCTGGTCGTTGGCGACGTCGTCGTATTCCAGCAATTGCTTGCGGATGTCGAAGTTGCGGCCTTCCACCTTGCGCTGCGCGGTCTCGATCGAACGCGTGACCATGCCGGCCTCGATGGGCTCGCCCTCGGGCAACTTCAGGCGTTCCATGATGGCGCGCACGCGGTCGCCCGCGAAGATGCGCATCAGCGAATCTTCCAGCGACAGGTAGAAGCGCGACGAACCCGGGTCACCCTGGCGGCCGGCACGGCCGCGCAGCTGGTTGTCGATACGGCGCGATTCGTGGCGCTCGGTGCCGATGATGCGCAGGCCGCCAGCGGCCTTGACCTGCTCGTTGAGCGGCTTCCAGTCGGCGCGCACCTTCTCGATGCGGGCGGTCTTCTCGGCTTCGGACAGCGATTCGTCGGCGCGGATCAGGTCGACCTGCTTGTCGACGCTGCCGCCCAGCACGATGTCGGTGCCGCGGCCGGCCATGTTGGTGGCGATGGTGATGTGGCCCGGCTTGCCGGCTTCGGCGACGATCTCGGCTTCGCGGGCGTGCTGCTTGGCGTTCAGCACTTCGTGCGGCAGCTTGGCCTTTTTCAGCAGGCCCGACAGCAGCTCGGAGTTTTCGATGCTGGTGGTGCCCACCAGCACCGGCTGGCCGCGTTCGTGGCAGTCGCGGATGTCTTCGAGGATGGCGTTGTACTTTTCCGCGTCCGTCTTGAAGACCTGATCATTCTGGTCCTTGCGGATCATGGGCTTGTTGGTCGGGATGATGACCGTTTCGAGCCCGTAGATTTCCTGGAATTCGTACGCTTCCGTGTCGGCCGTGCCGGTCATGCCGGACAGCTTCTCGTACATGCGGAAGTAGTTCTGGAAGGTGATCGACGCCAGCGTCTGGTTCTCGTGCTGGATCTTCACCCCTTCCTTGGCCTCGACCGCCTGGTGCAGGCCATCGGACCAGCGGCGGCCCACCATCAGGCGGCCGGTGAATTCGTCGACGATGATGACTTCGCCATCCTGTACCACGTACTGCTGGTCGCGGAAGAACAGCGTGTTGGCGCGCAGCGCCACCATCAGGTGATGCATCAGCGCGATGTGGCGCGGGTCGTACAGCGACTCGCCCTCGGGCAGGATGCCCAGCCGCGCCAGGATGCCTTCGGCGTTGACGTGGCCCGCTTCCGACAAATAGACCTGCTGGCTCTTCTCGTCGACCCAGTAATCGCCGTCGGGTTCCGGTTCCTGCGGCTTGGGCTCGCTGGCCATGCGGGTCAGCAGCGGCGGCACCGCGTTCATGCGGATGTAGAGCTCGGTGTGGTCTTCGGCCTGGCCCGAGATGATCAGCGGCGTGCGCGCCTCGTCGATCAGGATCGAGTCCACTTCGTCGACGATGGCGTAGAACAGGCCGCGCTGGCGGCGGTCCTCAACACGGTATTCCATGTTGTCGCGCAGGTAGTCGAAACCGAATTCGTTGTTGGTGCCGTAGGTGATGTCGGCGGCGTAGGCGGCCTTCTTCTCCTCGTTCGGCTGCTGCGGCACCACCACGCCTGTGGTCAGGCCCAGGAAATGGTACAGGCGCCCCATCCATTCGGCGTCGCGGCGGGCCAGGTAGTCGTTCACCGTGACCACGTGCACGCCCTTGCCGGCGATCGCGTTCAGGTACACCGGCAGCGTGGCCATCAGCGTCTTGCCTTCACCCGTGCGCATTTCGGCGATCTTGCCGCTGTGCAGGGCGATGCCGCCCAGCAACTGCGCATCGAAGTGGCGCATGCCGAACACCCGCTTGCCCGCTTCGCGCACGACGGCGAAGGCTTCGGGCAGCAGGTCGTCGAGCGACGTGCCCTGGGCGTGGCGGGAACGGAACTCCGCGGTCTTGGCCGCCAGCTCCGCATCGGAGAGCGCGGAGATCTTGGGCTCCAGCCCATTGATCTGGGTTACCAGCTTGCGATACTGCTTAAGCAGCCGGTCGTTGCGGCTGCCTATGAGTTTTTTGAGCAGAGAAACCATGCGTATGTCGGCCGCACGAGCCCCGCCGCGCCCGCGATGGGCAAGGGACGGCGTCGCCCGTGACTTGATGTTATTGGTTGAGCGGGGATCCGCTGGGAAACGAACCAGTTTAACGCACCTGGCGCGTAATAGCCTGGCCCTATGGCCAGGTGGCACTGTAGCCCGGATCGGGCGTCAGCGCGCGGCGCCGTCGGCACCGGCTTGCGCCACCGCTGGCGGCGCGTGCTGTTGCGGCCCCAGGAACAGGCGCGGATCCAGCGGCTGTCCGGCCAGCCGCACCTCGAAGTGCAGGTGCGGCCCGGTGGATCGGCCGGAAGAGCCGACCCGCGCCACCTGCTGCCCCCGTTCGACCAGTTGCCCCTGCTTGACCATCAGGGACGAGGCGTGGGCATAGCGGGTAATCAGACCATCGCCATGGTCGATTTCGACCATGTTCCCGTAACCGGGATGGAACTTGGCTTCCAGCACTACCCCGCCCGAGGCCGCCAGGATCGGCGTGCCCGGCGGCGCGGCGAAGTCCAGCCCCTCGTGCATGGCCGAACGCCCGGTGACCGGATTGCGCCGCCAGCCGTAGGAGGAACTGAGATAGGGATAATCGGTGATCGGCATCGCCGTCGGCATGCGCGCCTGGTCGGCCGAACGCCGGGTGAGCGCGGCGTCCAGCAGCTTGAGATTGTCGGTCTGCAGGGCCAGCCGCTCCTGGATCTCGTCAAGTTGGCGGCCCAGGGCTTCGGCCGAGGCGGCGCTGGGCGGCGTGCCCTCGGTGAACAGGTCGTCCATGACTTGCGTGGCCTGCGGCGCGTGCGGCATCTCGTCCGGCGCCGAGGCCAATTGTTTGGCCACTTCGGGATCGGTGTAGGCCACGCCCGCCACCTTCGCCACCCGCTGGCCCAGGCCGTCGATGCTGGCCAGCTTGGCCTGCAACGCGCCCACCTTGGCCGCCAGCAGATTCATGTTGCCGCGCAGGAAGTCGGCATCGCGCCCGGGCTGTTCGGACAGCGGCCAGCCGACCGTGTGTACGGCGGGCAGGATAGGAGTAATGTAGCGCTGAAGGGCGGCGCCGAAGATGGCGGCCGTCATCAGCGCGCCCCCCAGAAACAACGCCAAGCGCGCGCCTCCCAGGGTGAAATGCCCGTCCTGCCCGTCGCGGGCGTGCATAATCACGATTTTCAAGGTTTGCTTCCTAATTCTCAGAGCCGGGATGAATAGACCCACTTCATACCGTCAACGTTCCAGTTCCAGCCGGCGAGGGGAAAATACCGCCCTGGGATGGCTGGGTCATGACATGCGGGGCGCCGGGGTACTGGCGACCGCCCGCAAGCACTTGCAAATCCAATATGCGGTGGCGGCGATCCTGCCCGCCCCGCTGGGCTCCGTCTGCCAGGTAGGCAAGCTGGAAAACCAGCGCCTTCAACTGGTGGTGCCCAGTGCCGCGCACGCGGCGAAGATGCGTCAATTGGCCCCGCGCATCGCGCAGGCCTTGACGGACCGAGGCTGGAACCTTAACGAAATTGCCGTGAAGGTACAAGCCGGCCTGCCCAAGCCCGGCGCCCGCAAGCCGCTGCCGCCGAAAGAGGCGCAACCGCTGGGGGATGCCGCGCTGGGCGCGTTCGAAACCCTGCACGGCAACCTGCGACCCGGCCCGCTGGCCGACGCGGTCGCCAAACTATTGAAGCACCACAAGAGTAGCTGAGATAGCCGGACTTGTCCGGATGCCCGCCTTTCGGCTGGCCACAATGGCCACATTGCCGGACGGGATGACGCCGCGGTTTACGCCCGAAGCGCGTTGGCGGGCGGACGGGTGACACCCCTTGGATGCCATCCCAAATGAAAATGGCCGGTTGCCCGCCGGGGACAGTCCCCGGAGACACCGGCCATCAGCGGCAGACCGGCCTCAGGCCAGTTGCCATTCGTGCCGGAACGCCTGCGGCGCCTCGGCTTGCGATTCGTAGGTCACCAGTTCCCAGGCGTCGCGCTGCGCCAGCAGCGCGCGCGCCAACTGATTGTTCAGGCCATGGCCCGACTTGCACGCCACGTAGCGCGCCACCAGCGGCTTGCCCAACAGATACAGGTCGCCGATGGCGTCCAGGATCTTGTGCTTCACGAATTCGTCGTCGTAGCGCAGGCCGTCGCTGTTGAGCACCCGGTACTCGTCCATCACGATGGCGTTGTCCAGGCTGCCGCCGCGGGCCAGGCCCATCGACCGCAGCGCTTCGACTTCGTTGACGAAGCCGAAGGTGCGGGCACGGGCGATCTCGCGCACGTACGAATGGGTGGCGAAATCGATTTCAGCGAAATTCGCGGTCGAGTCGATGGCGGGGTGGCGGAAGTCGATCGAGAAGGCCAGCGCGTACCCTTCATGGGGTTCGAGCCGGGCCCACTTCTCGTTGCGGCCTTCGCCCTCGCGCACTTCCACCGTCTTCAACACACGGATGAACTGCTTCGGCGCGTTCTGCTCGACGATGCCGGCCGAGCGCAACAGGTACACGAAGGTTGCCGCACTGCCGTCCATGATGGGGACTTCTTCGGCAGTGAGGTCGATATGCAGGTTGTCGATGCCCAGGCCGGCCAGCGCCGACATGAGATGTTCCACCGTGGACACGCGGACATTGCCCTGCTGCAGCACGGACGCCATGCGCGTA
This sequence comes from Achromobacter sp., assembly GCF_050285565.1. Classification (GTDB taxonomy): domain Bacteria; phylum Pseudomonadota; class Gammaproteobacteria; order Burkholderiales; family Burkholderiaceae_B; genus Achromobacter. The sequence goes on along the minus strand of NZ_JBLZXG010000011.1, from coordinate 24,244 downwards.
TCGCCCACCCCGGTGGCCTGCGCCGGCAGGTCGACGACCTCGGGCAGATCGACGCGATGGAACACGATGCCCGTGTTGGGCGCCGCCGGGCGCAGGGTGAGCTCGACCCGCCGTCCGGAGTGGACGCCGACGCCTGTCGTGCGGACGAGATTCTGAATGCTGCGCTGTCGGAACATGAGACTAAGGTATTTTGAGCCAGGAAGCCGGCAAGATGACCAGAGATTGCCGGCGTAACTGACGTATTGTAACTCTGTCCGGTTCTTGACGCCATCAAAGCATCATGACCGACCAATAAAACCGTCCCCGATTCACGCCTTACAAAGAAAACACGGACCGCTCCGCCTCCGGCTTGCCCGCGGGGACAGGCAAGCCGGAGATGAGGGAGTGCATAGGAGCCTGAAATCAGGCTCCAGGTTCAATCCGCCTGCTTGCGCAGGAACGCCGGGATGTCGAAATGATCCATGCCCGAGCTTTCCAGCGCCCGCACCTGGGCCGACGCCTGGCTGCGCGGGTTGCGCATGACAGACGGCATGTCCAGATTGCGGTAGTCGCCCTGACCGACGGCCGGCATCGCGCCCATGGGCAGGTTGTCGGTGCCGGTGCGCAGCGCCTCGGCGGTGTTCTGCACCAGTTGCGGACGCGCCTGCGCACGGCCCAGGCCGGTCGCAACCACGGTCACACGCAGGTTTTCACCCATCGATTCGTCGTAGGCGGTGCCGAAGATCACGGTCGCGTCGTCCGAAGCGTAGCTGCGGATCGTTTCCATGATTTCGCGCGTTTCGCGCATCTTCAGCGAGCGGCTGGCGGTGATGTTGACCAGCACGCCGCGAGCGCCGTTCAGATCCACGCCTTCCAGCAGCGGGCAAGCGATGGCGTGCTCGGCGGCGACGCGGGCGCGGTCAGCGCCCGAGGCCGATGCCGTGCCCATCATGGCCTGGCCCTGCTCGCCCATGATCGTCTTGACGTCTTCGAAGTCGACGTTGACGTTGCCTTCGACGTTGATGATTTCGGCGATACCCGCGCACGCGTTGTGCAGGATGTCGTCGGCCGAACGGAAGCAGTCTTCCTGCGTCGCGTCCTCGTCCATCAGTTCATACAGGTTCTCGTTGAGCACCACGATGAGCGAATGCACGTGCTTGGCCAGCTCGGAAATACCATCCTCGGCCATCTTCATGCGCTTGTTGCCTTCGAACGAGAAGGGCTTGGTGACCACGCCCACCGTCAGAATGCCCAGCTCCTTGGCGACTTCGGCCACGACCGGACCCGCGCCCGTGCCGGTGCCGCCGCCCATGCCCGCGGTGATGAAGACCATGTGCGCGCCGTTCAGGGCGGCACGGATCTCTTCACGCGCGGTTTCGGCCGACGCGCGGCCTTGCTCGGGCTTGGCGCCCGCGCCCAGGCCGGTGCGGCCCAGGCGGATCTGCACCGGCGCGTTGGTCGCCGCCAGTGCCTGCGCATCGGTGTTGGCGCAGATGAAATCCACGCCGTGCACGCCGCTGCGAATCATGTGCGCCACGGCATTGCCGCCCGCACCGCCCACACCAACGACCTTGATTACGGTCCCTTTGGTGTTGTTCTCAAGCATCTCAAAGTTCATCATGATGACTCCCTCACAAGTCCGATTTTGCAAATCACAAAAATTCCCCAACAACCTATATTTTGTGAATCGCCTCAAAGCCGAAGCCGACTGCCTTGGTCCGCAACGGGTTTGAGACGCCTCCCCTTTCTGGCCCGGCCCGCCCTACCGCCGCGGATCGTGCCAAGGAGCAGGCCCCAACCTGCCCCCCTCTTCAATTCATGAACCATTCCTTCATGCGCGCCAGCAGGCTCTTGAAATTGCCGGTCTGCGCGGCGACCTTGCGGCCGCGCACGCGCTGCATGCGCGCTTCCTGCAGCAGCCCCATCACGGTCGAGAAGCGCGGATTGCGCATCACATCGGCCAGGCTGCCTTCGTATTCGGGCACCGCCACGCGCACCGGCTTGAGGAACACGTCCTCGGCCAGTTCGATCATGCCGGGCAATTGCGCCGAGCCGCCGGTCAGCACCACGCCGGAAGCCAGCAGATCCTCGTAGCCGGAGTCGCGCACCACCTGCTGCACCAGCGTGAACAGCTCTTCCACGCGCGGTTCGATCACCGCGCCCAGCGCCTGGCGCTTGACCTGGCGCGGACCACGGTCGCCCAGCCCCGGCACTTCCACCGATTCGTCGGGACTGGCCAGCACCTGCTTGGCCACGCCGTAGCGCAGCTTGATTTCCTCGGCATCGGGCGTGGGCGTGCGCAGCATGGCCGCGATGTCATTGGTGATCTGGTCGCCGGCGATCGGCAGCACGGCGGTGTGACGGATCGCGCCGCCAGTGAAGATCGCCACATCGGTGGTGCCGCCGCCGATGTCCACCAGCACCACGCCCAGTTCCTTTTCATCGGCGGTCAGCACGGCCAGGCTGGAAGCCAGCGGTTGCAGGATCAGATCCTGTACTTCCAGGCCGCAGCGGCGCACGCACTTGACGATGTTCTGCGCGGCGCTGACCGCGCCGGTCACGATGTGCACGCGCACTTCCAGGCGCAGGCCGCTCATGCCGATGGGCTCGCGGATGTCTTCCTGGCCGTCGACGATGAACTCCTGCGTCAGCACGTGCAGCACCTGCTGGTCGGTCGGGATGTTCACCGCCTTGGCGGTCTCGATGACGCGGGCGACGTCGGTGGCGGTGACTTCCTTGTCCTTGACGGCGACCATGCCGCTGGAATTGAAGCTGCGGATATGGCTGCCGGCGATGCCGGTGTAGACGTCTCGAATCTTGCAATCTGCCATCAGCTCGGCTTCTTCAAGCGCGCGCTGAATGGAATTCACAGTGGTCTCGATGTTGACGACCACGCCCTTACGCATGCCGCGCGATTCGTGCTGGCCCAGGCCTAGCACCTCGAAGCGGCCTTCAGGCAGGATTTCAGCCACCACAGCCACCACCTTGCTGGTGCCGATATCGAGGGCGACGATAAGGTCCTTGATGTCACGGGTCATGGCGTTAGCGTTTCTTGGGAGGTTTCGGTGTGGATTTGGATTTGGTTTCCGACGCAGGCAAGGGGGCCAGCGCCAGCGCGAAACCATTGGGATAGCGCAGGTCGGCCTGCGTGATGGTGCGCCCTTCCAGGCGCCCCGCCACGGCGGGCCACGCCTGCACAAAACGTTGAATGCGCGCCGCGAAAGGCAGCGCGCCGGGAAGGCCATGCGGGTCCGGCGCATCGGCGCCCGGATCGCGGCCCAGGTCCAGCAACATGCCGTTGGACAGCACCACGCGCCAGGCGTAGCGCGGACTCAGCTCCAGCTGCTTGACATGCATATCGAGCGGCGCGAACCAGCGCGCCAGTTCGGCGTAGCGTTGCACCACCAGCGATTCGGTGCCCTCGGGTCCGGAGAACTGCGGCAACACCGTCTCGTCGTCCACCTCGCCCGTGTTGGCCGTGAACGCCTCGCCCCAGGTGTTGATCATCTGGTTCTCGTTCCACAGCGCCAGCGGCTGCTGTTCCTCGATGCGCACGCGCAGCACATTGGGCCAGATCCGCCGCACGGTGGCGTGGCGCACCCAAGGCACCGACTCGAAGATCGCGCGCGCGTCGTCCAGGTCCACCGTGAAGAAGTTGCCCTTGAAACGTCCGGCGATCGCAGCACGCACCGCGCCCGGCGACACATAGTGCAGCTCGGTGTCCGGCGTGGACTCCAGCTCGATGGCCGACAGCGTGAAATACGGACGCTGCGCCACCCACACCACGCCCGCGACGAGCATGGCGCAGACCGCCAGCACGGCAAGCGTGTTGGCGATCAGGTTGGTAGTGCGAGCGTCGTTCCACACAGAATGTCCGGGTCAAGTATTGCGGGCGGCGCTGTGCAACTTGCACGAGGCGTCGGCCAGAATCGCCACGCACAGCTCGGCATAGCTCATGCCGGTGGCGCGGGCCGCCATCGGCACCAGCGAATGGCTGGTCATGCCGGGCGAGGTATTCATTTCAAGCAGCCAGGGGCGGTTATCGGCGTCCAGCATGAAGTCGGCGCGGCCCCAGCCTTCGCAGCCCAGCGCGCGATAGGCGCGCACCGCGATCTCGGCGACTTCCTCGGCCACGGCCGGCGGCAGCGCCGCCGGGCAGAAGTACTGCGTGTCGTCGGAGAAGTACTTGTGCTCGTAGTCGTAGTTGCCGCCAGGCGCGGCGATCTCGATCACCGGCAGGGCGCGCGCGCTCTTGCCGCCGCCGAGAATGGCCACGGTCAGTTCGCGGCCCTGGATGAACTGCTCGGCCAGCACCTCGGCATCGAACTTGGCGGCCAGGGCGTAGGCTTCTTTCATGTCGGAATAGCCCACCACCTTGGTGATGCCCACGGTAGACCCCTCGTGCGGCGGCTTGATGATCAGCGGCAGGCTCAGGCGGTCGGGCACCAGGCGCAACTCGGTATCGGCATCCAGCAATTCGAATTCCGGCGTGGGCAGGCCATGCTGCAGCCAGACCCGCTTGGTCATGGTCTTGTCCATGGCCAGGGCTGAAGCCAGCGGGCCGCTGCCGGTATAGGGAATGCCCAGCAGTTCCAATGCGCCCTGGATCGAACCATCTTCACCAAAACGGCCGTGCAGCGCGATGAACACCCGCTCGAAACCCTCGGCGGCCAGCTCGGCGAGGCTGCGTTCGCCGGTGTCGAACAGGTGCGCGTCGACGCCGGCGCTCAACAGCGCCTGGTGCACGCCGGCGCCGGACATCAGGGACACTTCACGTTCGGCGGAACGGCCGCCATACAACACCCCCACTTTGCCGAATTTCGCGCTCATGCCAATTCTCCAATCTGGGCCGGGACCTTGCTGATCGAGCCGGCCCCCATAACGATCACCACGTCGCCATCGCGCACGAAATCGACCACCGCCTGCGGCAGGTCGGCCACATCCTCGACGAACACCGGCTCGACCTTGCCGGCCACACGCAGGGCGCGCGACAGGGCGCGGCCGTCGGCGGCTACTAGCGGCGGCTCGCCGGCCGAATAGACCTCGGTCAGCAGGACCGCGTCGGCCGTCCCCAGCACGCGCACGAAATCCTCGAAACAATCGCGGGTGCGCGTGTAACGGTGCGGTTGGAACGCCAGCACGATGCGGCGCTCCGGCCAGGCGCCGCGCGCGGCGGCCAGCGTCGCGGCCATCTCCACCGGATGGTGGCCGTAGTCGTCGATCACCGTGAAGGTGCCGCCGCCATGCGCGGCCGGCACCGGGAATTCGCCCGTCTGCGTGAAACGGCGGCCCACGCCCTTGAACGACGCCAGCGCGTCGCGGATCGCGTCATCGGACACGCCCAGCTCGGTCGCCACCGCGATCGCCGCCAGCGCATTGCGCACGTTGTGCAGGCCCGGCAGGTTCAGTTCCACCTGCAGCGGCGGCAACAGCGTATCGCCCTGGCTGCGCTGCACGTTGAAGCGCATGCGCGTGCCGTCGGCCTGCACTTCGTAGCCGCGCACCATGGCCTCTTCGTTCAGGCCGTAGGTGGTGATGGGGCGCGACACGAACGGCATGATCTCGCGCACATTGGCGTCGTCGCTGCACAGCACCGCGCTGCCGTAGAACGGCAGGCGCTGGGTGAATTCGATGAAGGCGCTCTTGAGGCGGGCCACGTCGTGGCCATAGGTGTCCATGTGGTCCGCGTCGATGTTGGTCACGATGGCCATCACCGGCAGCAGATTCAGGAATGAGGCGTCGGATTCGTCGGCCTCGACCACGATGTAGTCGCCCTGGCCCAGACGCGCGTTGGCGCCGGCGGAATTCAGGCGCCCACCGATCACGAAGGTCGGATCCAGGTCGCCGGCGGCCAGAATGCTGGCCACCAGGCTGGTGGTGGTGGTCTTGCCGTGGGTGCCGGCCACCGCGATGCCGCGCTTCAGGCGCATCAACTCGGCCAGCATGATGGCACGCGGCACCACCGGAATACGCGCGGCACGGGCCGCGATGACCTCGGGGTTGTCCCCCGCCACCGCGGTCGAGGTGACGATGGCACCGGCGCCGGTGACGTTGCTGGCGACGTGGCCGATGGCGATCTTCACGCCCAGGCCGGCCAGGCGGCGCGTCACCGCCGACTCGTTCAGGTCGGAACCGCTGATGGTATAGCCCAGGTTGAGCAACACCTCGGCGATGCCGCTCATGCCGGAGCCGCCAATGCCTACGAAATGGATATGTTGGATTCTGTGTTTCATGATGAACGCCCCGCTGCCTGTTCACAGACGTCGGCGATGTGTGCCGCCGCTTCCGGGTGCGCGTGCGCGCGGGCCCGTTCGGCGACGGCTTGCAGTTCTTGTCGATTGCGCTGGCCCAGCCAGTGCGCCAGCCACTCGGGGTTCAAGGCGCTCTGCGGCTGCAGCCAGGCGGCCTGCGCGTCGCTCAGGAAGCGCGCGTTGGCGGTTTGGTGGTCATCGATGGCATGCGGGAACGGCACGAACAACGCCGCCACGCCCGCCGCGGCCACCTCGGACACCGTCATGGCGCCCGCGCGGCAGATCAGCAGATCGGCGTCACCCATGGCGCCGGCCATGTCGTCAATGAAGGCGCGGCAGTCGGCCGCCACGCCCGCCTCGGCATAGGCTTGTTGCAGCGCAGGCAGATGTTGCTCGCCCGCCTGGTGCACCACCCGCGGACGCTGCTCGAGCGGCAACCGCGCCAGCGCCTGCGGCACGGCGGTGTTCAGGGCCTGGGCCCCCAGGCTGCCGCCCACCACCAGCAGCCGCAGCGGACCGCCGCGGCCAGCGTAGCGTTGTGCCGGATCGGGCAAGGCGCACAGGTCGGCGCGCACCGGATTGCCCATCGCCTCGCCCTTGGGCAGCACGCCGGGAAAGCCGCTCAACACGCGGCGCGCCATGCGGGCCAGCCATTTGTTGGCGGTGCCGGCCACGGCGTTCTGCTCGTGCACTACCAGCGGCGTGCCGCGCAGCGCCGCGATGACGCCGCCCGGAAAGGCGACATAGCCGCCCATGCCGAGCACCACGTCCGGACGCACCGAAGACAAGCGCGACCAGGCTTGCGCGAAAGCGCGCACCAGCAGGAACGGCAGTTTGAGCAGCGCCGCCGCCCCCTTGCCGCGCACACCGGCGAAACGCAACGGCACCAGCTCGATGCCGCGCGGCGGCACCAGCTTGCCTTCCATCTTGTCGGGATTGCCCAGCCACAGCACGCGCCAGCCCCGCTGGCGCAGCACATCGGCCACGGCCAGGCCGGGCATGATGTGTCCGCCGGTGCCGCCGGCCATGATCAGGATGGTGCGCGAGGCGGCGGTCATACCCGTCCTCCGCGCATCATGATGCGGCTTTCCACATCCACCCGGATCAGCATGGCCAACGCGCACAGGTTCATCACCACGCCCGAACCGCCATAGCTCATCAGCGGCAGCGTCAGGCCCTTGGTCGGCAGCAGCCCCAGGCACACGCCCATGTTGATGAAGGCCTGCACCCCGAACCACATCGCCACGCCATGCGCCACCAGGCCCGCGAAGGTGCGTTCCATGGCGATGGCCTGGCGGCCGATGTCGAAGCCGCGGTAGACGATGATGGCGAACAGCGAGATCACCAGCATCACGCCAGCGAAACCGAGTTCCTCGCCCACCACCGCCATCAGGAAGTCGGTATGGGCTTCGGGCAGGTAGTGCAGCTTCTCGACGCTGGCGCCCAGGCCCACGCCCAGCCACTCACCGCGCCCCAGCGCGATCAGCGAGTGCGACAACTGATAGGCGCTGCCGTAGGCGTTGTCCTCGTTCCAGGGATCCAGGTAGGCGAACAGGCGCGCGCGGCGCCACGGCGACAGCCAGATCAACATCAGGAAAGTGCTGACCAGCACCGCCAGCAGGCTGCTGAAATACTTGCCGTTGATGCCGCCCAGAAACAGGATGCCAATGGCAATCGCCACGATCACCATGAACGCGCCCAGGTCGGGCTCGAGCAGCAACAGCATGCCAACGCCGGCCAGCGCGAACGCCATCGGCAGGAAACCGCGGGCGAAGGCCTGCATGTGTTCCTGCTTGCGCACGGTGTAATCGGCGGCGTAGAGCAGCGCCGCCAACTTCATCAGTTCGGAGGGCTGGAAGTTCAGCGGACCCAGCGGGATCCAGCGATGCGCACCGTTGACCTCGCGGCCGATTCCCGGAATCAGCACCGCCACCAGCAGCACCATCGCCACCACGAACATCGGCACCGCCAGGCGCTGCCAGACACGGATAGGCACCGCCAGCACGACCGCGCCCGCCACCAGGCCAGCGCTGATGAACAGGCCGTGGCGGATCACGAAATAGTAGCGGCCATAGGAGGCATAACGCGGGCCATCGGCCAGCGCGATCGACGCCGAATACACCATCAGCAGGCCAAGCAGCAACAAGGTCGACGCCGCAATCGCGAGCGGCATGTCGAAATTGCGCATGCGGGTACGGCCGGGCCGTACGGCATTGACGCTGGCGGTGAGATCGGCGATCAGACTCATGCCACCTCTCCCCGGTCGCGGGCCAGGTCTTCGACCTCGTCCACGAACACTTGCCCGCGATGCGGGTAATTACGGAACATGTCCAGGCTGGCGCAGGCGGGAGACAACAGCACCACATCACCGGCCTGTGCCAGCTCGGCGGCGCGGCGCACCGCGTCGCGCAACGACGCCACGGCGATGCAGTCGACGCCGCTGGCGGCCAGCACCCGGCCGATCTCGGGGCCGTCCTGGCCAAGCAGCAACACGGCGCGCGCGTGGCGCGACACGACCGGAACCAGCGGCGAGAAGTCCTGGCCCTTGCCCTGGCCGCCGGCGATCAGCACCACTGGCTGGCCCATGCCTTCGAGCGCGGCCACGGTGGCGCCAACGTTGGTGCCCTTGCTGTCGTTGATGTAGTCCACGCCGCCGATATTGCGCACGAAGGCGGCGCGATGCGGTTCGCCGGCATACTCGCGCAAGGCGCGCAGCATGGGGCCCCACCCCAGATCGAGGCAGCGCGCCAACTGCAATGCCGCCAGCGCGTTCAAGGCATTGTGAATGCCGCGGATGCGCAAGGCATCGACCGGCATCAGGCGGCTCATGCGGCCTTTGGCGCGCACCGGCTCCGGCGCGTCCTTCTTGCGGCGCACCGGTGCCACCGGCTCGTCGAAATCGACCGGCTCGGCCGCCACCAGCCAAGCCACGCCCTGGCCCAATTCCAGACCCATGTCGCCGACCAGCTCAGGCACGTCGCGGCCAAAGCTGCGCACCCGCATGGCGTCCAGCGACGGCACCATGTCCACGGTATACGGATCATCGCGGTTGACGAGGGCGATGCGCGTCATCGTCAGCAGCCGCGCCTTGGCCCGCGCATAGGCATCCATGCCGCCGTGCCAGTCCAGGTGATCCTGCGTCACGTTGAGAACGACCGCCGCATCCGCCATCAGCGTATGCGTGGTCTCGAGCTGGAAACTGGACAACTCCAGCACCCACACCTGCGGCAGATCGTCGGCCTCCAGCGCCTGCATCAGCGCGGTCAGCGCAGCCGGGCCGATGTTGCCGGCGGCCCGCACCGACAGGCCGCTGGCCGCGACCAGATCGCGCGTCAGCGCGGTAACCGTGGTCTTGCCGTTGGTGCCGGTCACGGCCAGCACGCGCGGGCGGTATTCACGGGCCTCGGCCAGTTCGGCCAACGCCCGCGCAAACAACTCGATCTCGCCGATGACTTCGATGCCGCGGGCCTTGGCCTCGCGCAGCAGATCGCCGGCCGGCGCGCCTTCGGGCGCGAGCCCCGGGCTGACGACCACCTGGTCCACGCCGTCCAGCAGCGCCAAGTCGAAAGACGTATCGCAACCCAGGCGGTATTCGACCTCGGCCTGCGCCAGCGCGTCGCGCAATGCGGCCAACCCGCCCGGCTCCGCGCGCGTATCGGCCACCCGCAGGCGAGCGCCCTGGCGGGCGCTCCAGCGTGCGGCGGCGACACCCGACTCACCCAATCCAAGGATCAGGACGAGCGGCGCATCGGCGCGGGAGGTTTCCATCGTATTCATCGCAACTTCAGCGTAGAGAGGCCAATCAGCACCAGCATCATGCTGATGATCCAGAAACGCACGACCACCTGGGTTTCCTTCCAGCCGCCCACTTCAAAGTGATGATGCAGCGGCGCCATGCGGAATATGCGTCGACCTGTTCCATAACGTCGCTTGGTGTACTTGAACCACGTCACCTGGATCATCACCGACAGGGTCTCGACCACGAACACGCCGCCCATGATGAACAGCACGATCTCCTGGCGCACGATGACCGCGATGGTGCCCAGCGCGCCGCCCAATGCCAGCGCGCCGACGTCACCCATGAAGACCTGTGCCGGATACGCGTTGAACCACAAAAATGCCAACCCGGCGCCCCCGATGGCCGCGCACAGCACCATCAATTCCGAGGCCCCGGGGATATACGGGAACAACAGGTATTTCGAATAGTCGACGCGGCCGACCACGTAGGCGAAGATGCCGAGCGCGCTGCCCACCATCACGGTGGGCATGATGGCCAGGCCGTCCAGGCCATCGGTCAGGTTGACGGCGTTGCTGGTGCCGACAATCACCGCCCAGGTCAGCGCCACGAAGCCGAGCACGCCAAGCGGATAGCTGACGGTCTTGAAAAACGGCACGATCAGGTCGGCGCGCGTCGGCAGCGACATCGTGAAGCCGCTGCCCACCCAGGCCTTGAACAACGGCCACAGTTCGGTGTTGGCCGGCGCCGACACCGCAAACGCCAGGTAAACCGCCGCCACCAGCCCGATCGTCGCCTGCCAGAAGAACTTCTGGCGCGCCGGCATGCCTTCCGGATCGCGATAGACCACCTTGCGGTAATCGTCCATCCAGCCGATCCAGCCGAAGCCGAAGGTCACCAGCAGCACCACCCACACAAAGCGGTTGGTCCAATCGGCCCACAACAGCGTGCTGATGGCGATGGAGATCAGGATCAACACGCCGCCCATGGTCGGCGTGCCGGTCTTGACCAGGTGCGACTCCGGGCCGTAGGTACGCACCGCCTGGCCGATCTTCATCTCGGTCAGCTTGCGGATCACGCGCGGGCCGGCCACCAGGCCGATCAGCAGCGCGGTGGCACACGCCAGCACCGCGCGCAGCGTGATGTATTCGAACACGCCCAGGGCGCGCACATCGTCGGAAAGCAGACGGGCGATCTCAAGCAGCATGGTGGTCTCCCTGCCCCATGGACGCCTGTCCGTCATTCGAAGTCAAAGCCGTCACTACCCGCTCCATGCGCATAAAGCGCGATCCCTTTATCAATACGCAGGACGCGCGCAGGCCGCGCAATGCGGCAACGACTTCGTCTACCGATGCGCAGGCGTGCGCGCCCGTGCCGTAGGCGGCCGCGGCCGCCCGGCTGGCATCGCCTAGCGTGATGAGCGCGTCGAGGCCAAGCTCGCGCGCGTAGTTGCCCACCTCTTCATGCATGGCGGGGCCGTTGTCCCCGACCTCGCCCATGTCGCCCAGCACCAGGACACGGATGCCGGCGATGCGCGCCAGCACGTCGATGGCGGCGCGAACCGAGTCGGGATTGGCATTGTAGGTGTCATCGATGAGCAACGTTCCGTCACTCAATTTTTTGTACTGCATGCGGCCCGCCACCGGGCTGAAGCCGGCCAGCGCCCGCACCGCCACGTCCAACGGCACCCCCGCGGCGATACCGCTGGCGATCGCCGCCAGCGCATTGCGCAGGTTGTGCACGCCGGGCACGGGCAGCGTCAGATCGGCATTGCCCACCGGCGTCACCACGCGGCAGCGCGTCGAATCGACATCCGCCAGAATCTGCTCGGCATACACGTCCAGACCGGGCTGCAGGCCAAAACGCAGCGCGCGGCGCGGCGCGGCCAGTTGGCCCCAGATGGCCGCGTAGGGCTCGTCGCCGGGATAAACGGCCACGCCGTCGGCGGGCAGCGCCGCGATGGCGGCACCGTTTTCCAACGCCACCGCTTCCACGGTGTGCATGAACTCCTGGTGCTCGCGCTGGGCGTTGGTGACCAGCGCCACGCTCGGCGCCGCGATGGCGGCCAGTTGGGCGATCTCGCCCGGGTGGTTCATGCCCAGTTCGAAGACGGCGGCGCGATGCTCCGGCCGCAGGCGCAGCACGGTCAGCGGCACGCCGATATCGTTGTTCAGGTTGCCCGCCGTCGCCAGGCGTCCGGCCTCGCCCTGCCAGCCGGCCAGCATCGCGGAGATCATTTCCTTGGTGGTGGTCTTGCCGTTGCTGCCCGTCACCGCCACCACCGGCAGCGTGAAACGCGCTCGCCAGGCCGCGCCGATGCGCATCAGCGCTACGCGGGTGTCACCCAGCACCAGTTGCGGCAGGCTCGATTCCGGCACCGCATGCGCCACCACGGCGGCGCAGGCTCCCCGCTCGGCGGCCTGATCCAGGTAGTTGTGGGCGTCGAAGTTCTCGCCGACCAACGCCACGAACAATTCGCCGGCGCCGATGCGCCGGGTGTCCGTGGACACGCCCTTGACCAGCGGCAGCAACAGCGCCAGCCGGGCCCATTCACGATCATCGAACGGCAGCTTTTCGCCACCGATATCCTGGTAGGTCTCATGGCCCTTGCCGGCCAACAGCACCACGTCTTCGGGCGCGCTGGCCCAGACGGTCTGCATGATGGCGCGGGCGCGGTCGACCTGAACTTCGGCACCTGCCTCGGCCGGAATGCCCGTCAGGATCTGCGCCACGATGGCTTCGGGCGACTCGGTGCGTGGGTTGTCGCTCGACACCACCACATGATCGGCCAATTCGGCGGCGATGCGGCCCATCTCCGGCCGCTTGCCGGGATCGCGCTCTCCGCCGCAGCCGAACACGCACACCAGGCGGCCGGCACGCGCCTGCGCCACCGGACGCAACGCGGCCAGCGCGCGCGCCAGCGCATCGGGCGTATGAGCGTAGTCGACCACCACCAGGGCGCCGCGGCCACCGTTGACCTGGGTGCTGGTTGCCACGGGTTCCACGGTCTGCAGGCGGCCGTCGACCGGATCGGTCGCGGCCAGCTCGCGTGCGATCTGCGCGAACGGCAGGCCCAGCTTGTACAGTACCCCGGCCACCAGCAGCAGGTTCGACACGTTATGCGCCCCCAGCAGGCGCGTCACGATCTGCGCCTCGCCATGCGGCGACACCAGCGTGAAGATCTGCCCCTGCGCGGTGGCCTGCAGGTCGCGCGCGCGCATCGCGGCGGGAATCGCGGCATCCGCACTCAGGCTGTAGCCCATCACGGACACCTCCGACGGCAGCGCGGCGATCAGGCGGCGCCCGGCAGCGTCGTCGGCGTTGATCACCGCGGCGTTCAGGCCCGGCCAGCGGAACAGGCGCGCCTTGGCGGCCTCGTAGCGTTCCATGGTGCCGTGATAGTCGAGGTGATCGCGGGTCAGGTTGGTGTAGGCGGCCAGCGCCACCCGCACGCCATCCATGCGGCCCTGCTCGATGCCGATCGACGACGCCTCCATCGCCACCGCCTTGGCGCCGGCGTCGCGCATGGCGGCCAGCAGGCGGTGCACGGTCAGAACGTCCGGCGTCGTCAGGCTGCCCCCCAGCGTCTGCCCGTCGGGCAGCACGGCGCCCAGCGTGCCGATGGTGCCGCAGGGCTTGTCGTTGCGGCCCAGCGCATGGGCGATCCATTGCACCGACGAGGTCTTGCCGTTGGTGCCGGTCACGGCCACCACGGCCAGAGCCGCCGACGGCCGGCCATACCAGGTGTCGCCCAGCTCACCCAGCAGGGCGCGCAGGCCGATCACCGGCAGTATCGGCGTCGCGCCAGCGGCGGCGGCCTCGATGGCCTCGGTCGCGGGCGCCTCGAACAACACCGCGCTGGCGCCCAGCGCCAACGCTTTCTCTATATATAGACGGCCATCGCTGGACAGCCCCGGGCAGGCGACGAACACGTCGCCCGGCTCGATCTCGCGGGAGTCCAGCTTCAGGTGCGCGGTCAACGACACGCGCGAATGCAACCACGCCACGGCTTGTTCGACCGTGGCGACAGAGGATGAGAGGAAGCCCTTGGCGCTCATCTGCCTGGCTCCTTGATACCAGCAACAATTGTCGATTCGAAGGGCGCATCCGGCCGCACCCCCATCAGCCGCAGACTCCCACCGACGATGTGAGAGAACACGGGCGCGGCGATCGCGCCGCCGTAATAACCGCCCACGGTGGGCTCGTCGATCGAGACGGCCACCACGATCTTGGGATCGGATACCGGCGCAAAGCCGACGTACGAACTGCGATAGCGCTGCATGCTGTACTTGCCGTCGACGATCTTGCGCGCGGTGCCGCTCTTGCCGGCCACCCGGTAGCCCTGCACCTGCGCCGCCTTGGTGCCATCCGGCCCCGTGGCGGCTTCCAGCATGCCGCGCACCAACGCGGTGGTCTTGGGCGTGTAGATCTTGACGCTGGTCGGGTCGCTGTCGCGCTTGACCAGCGTCAGCGACACCATATCGCCATTGCGGGCAAACACGGTATAGGCGCGCGCCACCTGCAGCAGCGACACCGACAGGCCGTAGCCATAGGCCATGGTGGCCTTCTCGATCAGGCGCCAGCGATCCCACGGACGCAGGCGGCCGGGCGCCGCGCCGGGAAAGCCCACCTGGGGCGCCTGGCCCAGGCCCAATTCAGTGAAACGATCCCACATCTCGCGGGACTCCAGCTTCTCGGAGATCATCGTCATGCCGATGTTGCTGGACTTGCGCAACACGCCGGCCACGTCCAGCGTGCCGTTGCGGCTGACGTCGCTGATGGTGCTGCCTTGATAGCTGAAGCGGCCGTTGCCGGTCTCGAACAGGGTCGAGGTGGTGATGCGGCCCAGGTCCAGCGCCAGCGCGGCGGTGAACGGCTTCATGATCGAGCCGGGCTCGAACGTGTCGGTAATGGCCTGGTTACGCAGATTGGCGCCGTGGAAGGTCTCGCGCTTGTTGGGATCGAAGGTCGGCACATTGGCCAGCGCCAGGATCTCGCCCGTATGCACGTCGACAACCACCGCGGTCGCACCCTTGGCCTGGTGCTTGTCCATGGCGTCCTTCAGTTCCTTGAACACCAGGTATTGCAAGCGGGTATCGATCGACAGGCGCAGGTCGCGGCCGTCCACCGGCAGCGTCACGGCCTGCACGTCCTCGATGACACGGCCCAGCCGGTCCTTGATGACGCGCCGGCTGCCCGGACGGCCCGACAACTGCTGATTGAAGGTCAGTTCGACACCTTCCTGGCCCTGGTCCTCGACGCTGTTGAAACCCACCACATGGGCCATCACGTCGCCGTCCGGGTAATAGCGGCGGGTCTCGGGCTGCTGGTGCACACCCGGCAGGCCAAGCTGTTTGATCTTGTCAGCCACGTCCATCGAGACCTGGCGCTTCAGATAGACGAAATTCTTGTCTTCCTCGACCCGGCGGCGCAGGTCGGCGATCGGCGTTTCCAGCAGCTTGGCCAACGAATCAAGCTGGCTGGGCGTCGCCTGTTTCAGGTCTTCGGGAATCGCCCAGATGGCGCGCGCCGGCACACTCGAGGCCAGCACCGCGCCATTGCGATCCATGATCTTGCCGCGGGTGGCGGCCAGCGTCAGGGTGCGCTCGTAGCGGCGCTCGCCCTGCTGCTGCAGGAATTCGGTGGACAATCCTTGCAGGAACAGCGCGCGACCGGCCAGCACGGTGAAACCGCCGAACAGCAGGATCAGCACCAGACGGGCGCGCCAGGTCGGCAGTTGCCCGCGCAGCACCGGATTGTCGAAGAACGGGACGCGCTTCATTGGGCACCTCCGCTGGTCGGCACCGGCGCCTGATTCAGATACAGCGTGCGGTCGGGCACGATCGGGATCATCTTCAGGCTATCGCGCGCGATCACGTCGACCCGCGCATTGCGCGCCAGCTCGGCACGCTCGAGCTGCAGACGCCGCCAGTTGGTCTCCAGGTCGCGCGCCTGCGCCTGATCGCGGCCCAGCTCGACAAACAGCTGGCGCGACTGATACCGGCTGGTGACCAGGGAAATGGCCGACAGCATCAGCAAAGCCGCAACGATCAGGTTGACGCGACCCATCAGCGACGCCCTCCCTTGCCGCCCCGGCGAGGCGGCGGAGCCAGATCGCTGCCGGGCAGCGAACCGATTTTCACGAAGGCCATGCCGCCCTCGGCAGGCAAGGGCGTGGCGGTGCGTTCAGCGACGCGCAGCACCGCCGAACGGGCGCGCGCATTGGCCGAGACCTCGTCGTCTTCGGCCAGCACGCGCCCCAGGGAACGCAGCACCGGCTGGGGCATTTCGCTTTCGCGCAGGGGCAGGCGCGCATGCGCGGCGGCCGGACGCGCCGCCGCCGCGATGCACTGCTTGACCATGCGGTCTTCAAGCGAATGAAAGCTGATCACCGCCAACCTCCCCCCCGGGGCAAGCAGGTCTAGAGCTGACGCGAGGGTGCGCGCGAGCTCTTCGAGTTCCCGATTGATGTAAATCCGTAAAGCTTGAAAGGTGCGTGTGGCCGGATGCTGCCCCTTTTCGCGCGTGCGGACGGCGCTGGCGACGCACTCGGCAAGCTCGAGCGTGGTGCGCAGCGGCCTTGTTGCGCGGCGAGCAGCAATCGCCTTTGCAACCTGAAAAGCAAACCGTTCTTCGCCATAATCCGCTATGACCTCCCGCATCTCATCCACACTGGCTTGCGCCAGCCAATCCGCCACCGTGGGGCCACGAGTGGTGTCCATCCGCATGTCGAGCGGGCCATCCCGCATGAACGAGAAACCGCGCTCGGCATCATCGATCTGAGGCGACGACACGCCCAGATCCAGCATCACGCCATCGACCTTGTCGATGCCGAGCTGCCGCAATTCTTCGGCCATGGTGGCAAAGCCGCCATGCACCACCGACACCCGGGAATCCGCCGCCGCCAATGCATTGGCCACCGCGATCGCCTCGGGATCCTTGTCGAACACCACCAAGCGGGCAGCCGGGCCAAGGCGGCCGAGCAACTCACGGCTGTGGCCGCCGCGACCGAAGGTGCCATCCACGAAGACACCCCGTTCCGCGCGGGTAGCCGCGGCCGGCTCGTCCTGGGCGACCGACCGGGCCGCGCCCTTGCCGCCGAAATCGGCCAGCAACAGCGCGTCCACCGTCGGCTCCAGCAGGACGGGCCGATGTTCGAATTCCATAACTCTTGTCAGAACGAAAACTGATTCAACACATCCGGCATACCCTTGGCCAGGTCCTCAGCCTCGCGGCTCGCCAGGGTAGCGGCATCCCACAGCTCAAAGTGCGCGCCCATTCCGAGCAGCATCACCTCGCGCGTCATACCGGAAGCGTTGCGCAGTTCAGGCGCGATCAGGACGCGGCCGGAGCCGTCCAGTTCCACGTCCTGAGCGTTGCCCAGCAACAGCCGCTGCAACGCGCGCGCCGTCATGGGAAAGGCGGCAATCTGCTCGCGCTTCTTTTCCCACTCGGGCCGCGGATACACCAGCAGGCAGCCGTCTGGATGGCGGGTCAGGGTCAGGCGGCCTTCGGCCTGCGCCATCAGCGCGTCACGATGCCGGGTCGGAATCGAAATCCGTCCCTTGGCATCCAGCGTGAGCGCGCTGCTTCCCTGAAACACCACTTTCACCCCACTTAATTGCACAATTTCCTACTATTTCCCACTCTACGGTATGGCAATGGGGCGGTCAAGCGCACGGTTGCAATTTTTTCAATCACAACAAGGACTTAGAGCAACTTGTAAATACGCAAAAAGAAAAACCTCCCAATAAATCAGGAGGTTGCGTCACTATCTAAAAGTGCTTGTTAAGAAGTGGCGGCTAACAATGCCTTTGCATTGTTTTACCCAGCCCGCTTTGCCGAAGATTGGCGGGGGGCGCGGGCCAGCAGAAAACCAATGCAAGGCGGGTCTATAGGCCGGATTCTGTACACCAGGTTTCCCTGGCGGACGATCATTCCTCTGCGCGGATCATTGCTGAGCCGCTGTAGCCATCTACCCGCATACTCGGACGGAGCCGCCCTTCGCGGCCCGAAAGCCGCACGCATGCCTATTTGATGTTGCTCCGGGTAGAGGTTGCCGCGTTTCACCCTGCGATGCCGCCGGCCGTTACCGGCCGGCACGATACGGAGATGGCCGTATCGGTGCGCGACTGGCGCGCCCGCCCCGCAGACTCGTCTCTGTGGCCCTATTCCTCGACCGCGCCCGAAGACGCGACCGGACGGCCGTTAGCCGCTACCCTGCCCTATGGAGTCCGGACCTTCCTCGATGGATTCGCATCCACCGCGATCGCCCGACCCGCCCTGCGGTGCGTATTCTAGTACAGGTCACGGCTCCGTCCCCGACCGCCTGCCCGGGTTCCTGCGACAATACGGCTTGATCCGCTTATCCCCCGCCGCAAGAACGACTCGCTACATGGCCCTCGCAACGCTCATCACCCTGACCGACATCCAGCTGGCCTACGGCCACCATCCGCTGCTGGACCACGCCGACTTCGCCATCCAGGCCGGCGAGCGCATCGGCCTCATCGGCCGCAACGGCGCCGGCAAGTCCTCGCTGCTGCGGCTGCTCGATGGCCGTACCGTGCCGGACGACGGCGACATCGCCCGCAGCTCCGGCCTGCGCGTGGCCACCGTCGAACAGGAACCGGAACTGGACGAAAACGCCACCGTCTTCGACGTGGTTTGCAACGTCGAAGGCGATCACGAAGACTGGCAACGCCCCTCGCGCGTGCGCGCCATGCTGGAAAAGCTTGGCCTGCCCGCGGACGCCCAGATCGCCGGCCTGTCCGGCGGCACGCGCAAGCGTGTCGCGCTGGCCCGCGCCCTGGTCGAGGAACCCGACCTGCTGCTGCTGGACGAGCCCACCAACCACCTGGACTTCGACGGCATCGCCTGGCTCGAAGAGATGCTGCGCGGTTGGAAGGGCGCCGCGGTCATCATTACCCACGACCGCCGCTTCCTCGATGCGGTGGCCACCCGCATCGTCGAACTCGATCGCGGAAGGCTGCTCAGCTTCCCCGGCAACTTCTCGCAGTGGCAGGAGCGCAAGGCGCAGTGGCTGGAATCCGAGCGCCTCGAACAAGCCCGCTTCGACAAACTCCTGGCCCAGGAGGAAGTCTGGATCCGCAAGGGCGTGGAAGCCCGCCGCACCCGCAACGAAGGCCGCGTGCGGCGCCTGGAACGGCTGCGCGTCGAGCGGGCCGAACGCCGCGAACGCGTCGGCGATGTGTCGCTGGCACTGGCCGAGGGCCAACGCTCCGGCAAGCTGGTGGCCGAACTCGACCACGTCGGCAAGCGCTTCGGCGCCAAGGTCGTAGTGGACGACTACTCCACCACCATCCTGCGCGGCGACCGCATCGGCATCGTCGGCCCCAACGGCGCCGGCAAGACCACGCTGCTCAAGCTGATCCTGGGCGAAATGCAACCCGACAGCGGCCACACCCGCATCGGCACCAACGTCTCGGTGGCCTACTTCGACCAGATGCGCGCCCAGCTCGACGAAAACGCGACGCTGGTGGACATCATCAGCCCGGGCAGCGAATGGGTCGAAATCGGCGGCACCCGCAAGCACGTCATGAGCTACCTGGGCGACTTCCTGTTCTCGCCCGCTCGCGCCGGCTCGCCAGTGCGCAGTTTGTCGGGCGGCGAACGCGCCCGCCTGCTGCTGGCGCGCCTGTTCGCGCGCCCCGCCAACGTGCTGGTGCTGGACGAGCCCACCAACGACCTCGACATCGAAACACTGGAACTGCTCGAGGAACTGCTGCAGGAATATTCCGGCACGGTGCTGCTGGTCAGCCACGACCGCGCGTTCCTGAACAACGTCGTCACCCAGACCATCGCCTATGAAGGCAACGGCCACTGGCGTGACTACGTCGGTGGCTACGACGAGTGGGTGGCCCAGCGTCCCGCGCAGGCAGCGGCCGCGGCAACGGAAGACGATGCGGCCAAAGCACGCGCCGCCGATGAAGCCGCGGCCCGCGCCAAGGCCGCCAAGCCCAAGCCCAAGCCGGCGCGCGCGGCCAAGATGAATTCATGGGAATTGCGCGAGCTCGAAGGCCTGCCCGACGCCATCGCCGCGCTCGAGGCGCGGCAGACGGAGCTGGCCGGCAAACTGGCGGACGGCAGCCTCTATCGCGATGCGCCCGCCGAAGTCGAACGCATCAACAGCGAACTGTCCCAGCTCGAGCGCGAGCTCGAGGAAAAATTCGCGCGCTGGGAATTGCTTGAGGCGCGCCGCGAAGGCGCCCTCTGAGATCCCGCCCGCTATATCTATATATAGTGGGCGCTAGCCCCCCCCCCCACAATCAGAGGTTCGCGCGCCAGGTCAGCGTTTCCCCCGCGGCCAACGGCACCAGCGCGGTATTGCCGAACGGCAGTTCTTCCGGAATCTGGAAGCTTTCGCGCACCAGCGTCAGCGTGCCCGTATTGCGCGGCAGGCCGTAGAAATCCGGGCCGTGGAAGCTGGCGAAGCCCTCCAACTTGTCCAGCTTGCCAACGGCATCGAACGCCGTGGCATACAACTCCATCGCATGCAACGCGGTATAGCAGCCCGCACAGCCGCAGGCGTGCTCCTTCAGCCCGCGGGCATGCGGCGCGCTATCCGTGCCCAGGAAGAAGCGCGGACTGCCAGAGGTCGCCGCCTCCACCAGCGCCAACCGATGGGTTTCGCGCTTGAGGATCGGCAGGCAATACCAGTGCGGCCGCACGCCACCCTGAAAAATCGCATTGCGGTTGTACAGCATGTGCTGCGGCGTGATCGTGGCCGCGATCGGGCCTTCGGCATCGCGCACGTATTCGGCGCCTTCCTTGGTCGTGATGTGTTCGAACACCACCTTCAGCGCCGGAAACGCGCGGCGCAACGGCTTCATCACCCGCTCCACGAAGATCGCCTCGCGGTCGAACACGTCTATCGACGGATCGGTCACTTCGCCGTGCACCAGCAGCGGCATGCCGCATTTTTCCAGCGCTTCCAGCGCCTTGGTGCATTTGCCCAGCAGATCTGTCACGCCGGCATCGGAGTTGGTGGTGGCGCCGGCGGGATACAGCTTGACCGCATAGACCTGGCCCGACTCATGCGCCCGGAAGATCTCTTCCGCCGAGGTATTGTCCGTCAGGTACAGCGTCATCAGCGGCGTGAAGGCGTCGGTGTTGCCGCCGGCCTTGGCCAACGCCGCCAGGATGCGGGCGCGATAGGCCAATGCGTGCTCGGTGGTCGTCACCGGCGGCTTCAGGTTGGGCATGATGATGGCGCGGGCAAACTGCCGTGCCGTATCCGCCACCACCGCTTCCAGCGCCGCACCGTCGCGCAAGTGAAGGTGCCAGTCGTCGGGGCGGGTGATGGTCAGTTGAGTCGTATTTTGCGTAGACATGTGAAAGCTTCTTAAGCTGCCAGCGGCATGCCCCGTTCGGCCAGCGCGCAGAACATCGCGCTGCCCAGGGGAATGACGGCATCGTTGAAATCGAAATGCGAGTTGTGCAGCACGCAGCCAGACTCGGCGCCGCCCTGCCCCAGACGGAAGTAGGCGCCGGGCTTGCTTTGCAGCATGAAGGAGAAATCCTCCGACCCCATCGACGGCACCAGGTCGCGCACCACGTTCTCCTTGCCGATCATCTCGGTAGCGATGTCCGCAACCAGGTTGGCATGCTGCGGCGTATTCAGCGTCGCGGGGTAGATGCGCTCATAGGTCAGCTCGGCAGTGCCGCCGAACGCGCCAGCGATGGCAGTGACCAACTCGCGCATACGCGTCTCGACCATCTCCTGCACCGATTTGCGAAAGGTGCGCACCGTGCCCACCAGCCGCGCTTCGCGCGGAATCACGCTCATCGCGCCGGGATGGCCCGCCTGCAGCGAGCCAATCGACACCACCGCCGAATCCAGCGGATTGACGTTGCGCGACACGATGGTCTGCAACGCCGTGATCACCTGACCGGCAATCGTCACCGGGTCGATCGTCTGATAAGGATGTGCGCCATGGCCGCCACGGCCGGTGATCAGAATCTCGAAGCGGTCGGCCGCCGCCATCATCGGCCCCGGATTGATGCCGATGGTTCCGGGTCTCAATCCCGGCCAGTTGTGCAAGGCGTAGATGGCGTCACAGGGAAAGGTATCGAACAACCCATCCTCGATCATTGCCTTGGCGCCGCCACGCCCTTCCTCCGCCGGCTGGAAGATAAGCACCGCAGTGCCATCGAAATTGCGTGTCTGCGCCAGATATTTGGCCGCCCCGACGAGTACCGCCGTGTGGCCGTCATGGCCGCAGCCATGCATCAGGCCAGGCTTGGTGGACTTGTGGCCGAAGTCGTTGTCCTCCGTCATGGGCAACGCATCCATGTCGGCGCGCAGGCCGATCATGCGGCCGCTGTCGCAGCGTTTGCCGCGGATCACGCCTACCACGCCAGTCTTGCCGATGCCCCGATGCACCTCGATGCCCAGCGCCTCCAACGCACCGGCGACGATCCCGGAGGTCCGGACTTCTTCGAAACCGAGTTCCGGATGGGCATGCAAGTCGCGCCGCAGCGCCGTCAATTCGTCATGAAACAGCCGAATTGATTCCAAAGGAGAACGTGCGTACATAGGAGGTTACAGAATGGCGTGATAGGGGGGACAGTGGGGATATTTTAGTTGCTACAGAGGATAAATGCCTTTGTCTTTACGGGAGAGACACGTTATGCTCCGGCCGCAGGACAATTTTTCCAACAGCCAGAGAAGGAGCGCCGCATTATGGCCACAACCTCCAAACCCGCGACCGCGCGCAAGCCGAACGCTGCATTCATGAAGCCCCTGACTCCCAGCGCCGAACTGGCCGCTGTGATCGGTTCGGAAGCCGTGCCGCGCACCGAGGTCACCAAAAAGATCTGGGAATACATCAAGAAGCACAACCTGCAAGATGCGAGCAACAAGCGCAACATCAACGCCGACGCCAAGCTGCGGCCGATCTTCGGCAAGGATCAGGTCACGATGTTCGAACTGACCAAGCTGGTCAACGCACATCTGAAGTAAGTAGGCAAAGGGCGTACCCCGTACGTCCCTGCCTCGATACTGTCGCGACGCCCTGGCTTGAATGCCGGGCGGATCCGACTTGCGGTACCCCCACATGTGGTACCCCCGCATGCGGCAAGCCGATCTACGGCATCCACCACCCCGCACTTGCGCAAGCTTCCGGCCAGCGCCGCCCGCCCCATACCCGCGATGGGCAAGGCACTTTCACACAATACCTTTTCCCATCACCTCGATCGATAGCGACGCGCGATCCATGCGCTTGGTCGTGCCCGCCATGCGCCCAACACGACGCGCCGCCCCCGCACCCGCCGCAGCCCGCAAAGCCGCACCGCGCCTGGTTCTCGAGGCTTCACCTAATTGGAAAACAAACGCGACTTGCGCGCCGCTCTGCGCAGACACGCACGACACATCATGCGCCTCAGGCCACGACACGGCAGCGCGCAACGGCGAACCGTTCTTTCGTCTCTCGGACAGGCCGTGTGCCCTGCGCCCTGCGGCAACAAAAAAGGCCGGCGCAATGAACTGACCCCCGAAAGTTGGATCTACGTCCAACTTTCGGGGGTCAGAGGTCACAAGGCCGGCCCCTTCTGTTGTACTGGAGTGTCCCGCTATCAGGCGTACGAAGTGGGCGCAGTGCCTTCCAGCAGCGACAGCCAGCCTTTGATCAGGCGATACAGGCCCCAGACGATCGTCGCGATCACGCCAATCCACCCGATATAGATCAACACCGCCAGGCTGCTGATGGCCAGCCACAGCAGCGCCCACCAGAAGGTGCGCAACAGCCAGTCGAAATGGGCCGCATAGACGGTGCCGGCAACGTCCGAACGCTTCAGGTACATCAACACGACAGCCGCCAGGGTGGCGATGCCCAGGAAACCACTGGTCAGAAAGCCCAAGGCAAACAAGCCATAGGCCACATGGGTCAGCGTGCGCAGGTCTAATGCCGTACCGGGCGCGGGGGTCTGGGTATCACTCACGATTACGCTCCAACAATTGACTCGATCAATCTTACCGCACAAAGCCAGCCGGCCCACGAGCGTTGTTATTTGGGCACATTCAATGCTGGCGCGGCTTGCCGGCTTGCTGAGAGCGCTTTCCGCGATCCATTTTCAGACTGGAACATCGCCCTGGCCATGCTGGTAGCACGTGGTCGGCACCCGCAGCACTGAGCCACACATCGAAAGCAAAACCCCCCGTGCGGCGCCAGCCGCACGGGGGGTTGTTTATAGGGGGTATTCCGCGCCACCAAATACAAAACCCCACAGGCGTGAGCCTGCGGGGTTCTGAGCAATAAAA
>NZ_JBLZXG010000010.1:0-270206 GCF_050285565.1 Achromobacter sp. | reverse complement strand
CAGGAACAGGCGCAGCGCCTGGCCGAAGCGGTGGCGGTGTTCAAGATCAATGCCGGCGAAGTGATCGAGGTGCCGGCCCAGCAACTGGGTGGCTATCAGGCACCGACGCTGACGCACGACTGATCGGCACGGGGCTGATCCCCCGTCGCCAAGCGGAGCGCGGCCCATCGCTGGCCGCGGCTCCGGCCGACCCGGCGCCCCTTCGGGGCCGCCGGGTAGAATGCCATCGGCGATTTCAATTAGTGAACGAGTTAAGTTTTCGAAAATACTACCGTTATTGGGCGTAACGCCCCACATCGGGGCGAACCGGTTCCGGTGGCGCCGCGCATCCTGCGCGCGCCCTGCGAGCACCGGGCGGGGGGACAGGCTGCTGCGGGGCGCCAGGTCCGGACAGACCGCTATCAATCGTTCGCCGCGACATATGATGCAACCGGAGACAAGCTGTGCGCGTAAACCTTCCAGTCAATGATGTGGAAACTAAGCTGCGCGAGGATCAATACCTGATCTCGCGCACTGATACCAAGGGCCGCATCCTCTACGCGAACCCGGCCTTTATCGAAGTCAGCGGATTCTCGCGCGAGGAGCTGATCGGCAAGGCCCACAACATCGTCCGCCATCCCGACATGCCGCCCGAGGCCTACGAGGATCTGTGGCGCACCCTGCAGGCGGGTGAATCGTGGCTGGGCCTGGTCAAGAACCGCCGCAAGGACGGCGGCTACTACTGGGTGCTGGCCAACGCCACGCCGATCGTCGAAGACGGCGAAGTGGTGGCGTATTCGTCGGTGCGGGTGCGCCCCAGCGAGGCCCAAGTCGAGATGGCCGAGGAACTCTACGCGCGCATCCGTGAAGGCCGCGCCCGCGGCCTGCGCATCGTGCGCGGCCGCGCGGTGCGGGCGGGCTGGCGGCGTGGCCTGGACGTGCTGGCGTTTCCGTTCCGGCGCAATGTGCGCGGGCGCATGTTCCGCCATGCGTTGTTGTCCTCGGGCATCGTGGTGGCCGCGGGGGTCTACGGCCTGCGCGCCAACTGGGACGCGCTGGACGCGACCGGCGCCGGCCTGGCTTGCGGCCTGCTGGGATTGGGCGTGGCCGGCATTTTCGCGCTTGGCTGGCGCCTGAGCCACGCGGTACTGGATCCCATGGTCGAGGCGGCCAACATGGCGCGCCAGGTCGCCGCCGGCAACCTGACCACGCACATCGTGGCCGAATCGGACGACGAGATCGGCAGCCTGAATTTCTCGCTGGAAGTCATGCGCAGGAGCCTGGTCGGCATTGCCCAGGACGTGTATCGCGGCATCGAAGGCACCACCCAGGCGGCGGTGCACATCGCGCGCGGCAACCAGGAGCTGGCCGGCCGCACCGAAGGCCAGGCCGCCTCGCTGCAGCAGACGGCGGCCAGCATGGAGCAACTGACTTCCACGGTGCGCCAGAACGCCGACAACGCGCGCCAGGCCAATCAACTGGCCGCCAGCAGCATGGACGTGGCGCGCCGCGGCGGCGTGGCGGTGGGACAGGTCGTGAACTCCATGCATGGCATCTCCGAGAGTTCGCGCAAGATCGTCGATATCGTCAGCATCATCGAGGGCATCGCCTTCCAGACCAACATCCTGGCGCTGAATGCGGCGGTGGAAGCGGCCCGCGCCGGCGAATCCGGCAAGGGCTTCGCGGTGGTGGCGGGCGAAGTGCGCAGCCTGGCGCAAAAGAGCGCGCAGGCGGCCAAGGAAATCAAGGGCCTGATCGAAGACTCGGTCGAGCGCGTGTCGGAAGGTTCGGCCCAGGCCGAGCAGGCGGGCGCGACGATGGAGGAGATCGTCGCCGCCGTGCATCGCGTCACCGACATCATCGGCGAGATCTCGCAGGCCTCGCAGGAACAGTCCAGCGGTATCGAGCAGGTCGACAGCGCGGTATCGCAGATGGATGTGATGACGGTGCAGAATACCGCGCTGGTGCAGGAACTGGGCGGCGCGGTGATGCAGTTGGGCAACCAGTCGGGCGCGTTGCGCGAGACCATCCGGGTGTTCCGGCTGACCGGACAGCAGTAGTTTCGCGCGGCATCCGCTGCAAAGCCGGCCTTCGGGCCGGCTTTTTTCATGGGGCGCGCGGCCTACCTGCCGGCCAGCGCGTCGGTCACGCGGCTCATGGCCGACAGGCCGGACTCGAACAACGCTTCGAGGAAGGGGCCGGCGTTCGGCAGCACCACGGCCAGCAGCACCACGCCGACGATCAGGCTGACCGGAAAGCCGACGGAAAACACCGACAGTTGCGGCGCGGCGCGGTTCAGGATACCCATGGCCAGGTTGATCGTCAGCAGCGCGCAGATCAGCGGCAGGGCCAGCAGCAGGCCGGATACGAACACGGTCTTGCCCCATTCCACCACCACGCCCCAGCCATTCTGGTGCAATTGCAGCGCGGCCACCGGCAGGGTGTCGAACGAGCGCACCAGGGCCGCCAGCACCAGCAGGTGGCCGTCCAGCGCGAGGAAGGTCAGCATCGCCACGATGTTGAACAGGCGCGACAGCACGGCGGTGTTGGCCCCGGTGCCAGGGTCGAAGAACGAGGCGAACGACAGACCCATCTGCAGGCCGACGAATTCACCGGCAGTCTGCACCGCCGCGAACACCAGCCGCATGGTGAAGCCCATGGCGATGCCGATCAGCACCTGTTGCATCACCATCCACAGGCCGGCAAAGGAACCCGGGGCGATTGGCGGCGCGGGATCGAGCGCGGGGCTGACGGCGACGGCCAGCACGAAGGCCAGGCCGATCTTGACCTTGACCGGCACGGTCGATTCGGAAAAGAGGGGCGCGGTGCCCACCAGCGCCAGGATGCGCACGAACGGCCAGAGGAACTGGCCGATCCAGCCATTGAGCTGTTCGAGGGTGAACGAAAACATGGAGACGCGTCGCGGGGGCCGGCGGCGCGCGCCGCTACGACACCAGGCCGGGAATCTGGCCGATCAACTGGCGGATGTAGTCGACCATGATGCCGATCAGCCACGGGCCCAGCAGCACCAGCACGCCGCACATGGCCAGCAGCTTCGGGATGAACGACAGGGTCATTTCGTTGATCTGCGTGGCGGCCTGGAAGATGCTGATCACCAGGCCCACGATCAGGGTGATGATCAGCAGCGGGCCGGCCATCGCCAGCGCGACCTTCATCGCCTGGTAGGTCATGGTCATGACGGTTTCGGCGGTCATGGCGATTCCCTATTGGTAGAAGCTCTGGGCCAGCGAGCCCATCAGCAGGTTCCAGCCGTCGGCCAGCACGAACAGCATCAGCTTGAACGGCAGCGCCACGGTCACGGGGGGCACCATCATCATGCCAAGCGCCATCAGCACGCTGGCGACCACCAGGTCGATGATCAGGAACGGAATGAAGATGGTGAAACCGATCTGGAACGCGGTCTTGAGTTCGCTGGTAATGAAGGCCGGCACCAGGATGCGCAGCGGCACCTGCGACGGGTCTTCCAACGCGGGTTGCTTGGCCAGGTTGGCGAACAGCGCCAGATCGTTCTCGCGCGTCTGGTGCAGCATGAAGGTGCGCAGCGGGCCGGCGGCGCGCTCGACCGCGGCCTCGAACTGGATGGAGCCCTCGGACAGCGGCTTGTAGGCGTCGGTGTAGATCTTGTCGAACACCGGCGACATCGTATAGAAGGTCAGGAACAGCGCCAGGCCGATCAGCACGTGGTTGGGCGGCGACATCGCGGTGCCCATGGCGCTGCGCAGCAGGCCGAGCACGATGATGATGCGGGTGAAGCCGGTCATCATGAGCAATGCCGCTGGCAGGAACGACAGCGACGTCATCAGCAGCAGCGTCTGCATGCTGAGCGAATAGGTTTCCGAGCCCCCGGGGCCGGGCGTCGCGGTCAGGGCGGGCAGGGTGGCCTGGGCGATCACGCCGCCGGGGAAAAACGCCAGGCCCAGCAATGCGGCGGCGCCCAGCAGGGGCAGCGCGCGGCGACGGGCGCGAAGGGAAGAGGGCAAGCTCATGGTGTGGAAACGCGCGCCGCCTAGCGGCGCTTGAGCGCCTGGCCCAGTTTTGCCGCGAAGGCGGCGGTGGGCATCGGCGCGGCCTGCGGCAGTTCGCCGGCGGGCAGGGTATGCAGGGTGTTGAGCTGGCCGGGGCTGACGCCCACGACCACCCAGGTGTTCTCGATCTCGACGACGACGATGCTCTGCCGCGCGCCGATCGGCAGGCTGGCAACCTGCTTGAGCAGGTTGCCGCCGCCGCGCTGCGTCAGGCCGGCGCGGCGCGCCAGCCAGGCCGCGGCCAGGATGGCCGCCAGCACCAGCACCAGGCCGATGACGACGCGCAGCAGGGCGGACTCGTTCATCACGGGCGCGGCGTCAACGGCGGTTGTTGAGGCGGTTGATGCGTTCGGACGGGGTGATGATGTCGGTCAGGCGGATGCCGTACTTGTCTTCCACCACCACCACTTCGCCCTGGGCGATCAGGTAGCCGTTGACGAAGATATCCATCGGCTCGCCGGCCAGGCCGTCCAGTTCCACCACCGAGCCCTGACCGAGTTGCAGCAGGTTCTTGATGGTCAGCCGGGTGCGGCCCAGTTCGACGGTCAACTGGACGGGAACGTCCATGATCAGGTCGATGTCGGTGCCGGTGCCGGCGGCCGAGCCGGCCAGCGGCTTGAACACCGATTGCGCCGCCGACTGGGCGGCGGGCGCGGCGGGGGCGGGCGCGGCCGGCGCGGCAGCGGGCGCCGGCGCGGCGGCCGCGGGCGGCGTGGCCGCGGTCTGCTCGGCCATGGCGGCGGCCCAGTCGTCCTGGGCGGGCTTCAGGCCGTCCGCCTGCGTGGGCGGATTGGCGCGGGATTGTTCGGCGAGCGCGTCGGCCCAGTCGTCGGCCGGGGACGAGCCGGAGCCGGGCTCGTTCTTGTCAGTCATGGTCGGGGGCCTCGTTTGATTCGGTATCGTGGGTAAACATGTTTTGCACGCGCAGGGCGTACTGGCCGTTAAAGACGCCGTAGCCGCATTCCATCAGCGGCACGCCGTCGACATGGGCGATGACGGTCTGCGGCACATCCACGGGCAGGATGTCGCCGACCTTCATGCGCATCAGTTCGCGGATGCTGGACGGAATGCGCGCGAATTCGGCGACCACGTCGATGTCGGCGCTGCGCACCTGGCGCGAAAGCTGCTGCGACCAGCGCTGGTCGACTTCCTCGAGCGTGGTTTCCTGCAGCGGCCGCGTGAGCAGGTCGCGCACCGGCTCGATCATGGAGTAGGGCAGGCAGATGTTGAGGTCGCCGCCGGTCGCGCCGAATTCGATGTGGAACGAGGTGACGACCACCACTTCATTGTTGCCGGTGATACTGGCGAACTTGGTGTGCATCTCCGAGCGGACGTAGTCGAATTCGATCGGATAGACGGGATCCCAGGACTTGCCGTAGCTTTCCAGGGTCAGGTTGAGCAGGCGCCGGATGATGCGCTGTTCGGTGGTGGTGAAGTCCCGGCCCTCGACCCGCGTGTGGTAGCGGCCATCGCCGCCGAACAGGCTGTCGATGACCAGGAACACCAGATTCGGGTCGTAGGTGAAGAGCGCCGTGCCGCGCAGCGGCTTCATCTGAATCATGTTCAGATTGCTGGGAACCGGCAGGTTGCGCTCGAAGTCCGCGTACTTCTGGATCTTGATCGAGCCGACGGTGATGTCGGCGCTGCGGCGCATGAAGTTCAACAGCACGCTGCGCATCTGGCGCGCGAAACGCTCGTTGATGAGCTCCAGCGTCTGCATGCGCCGGCGCACCACGCGGTCGGGCGAGCTCAGGTCATAGGCGCGGGCGCCGTCGTTGGGGCCCGCCGATTCCTTTTTGCTGTCGCTCTCGCCCGTGACGCCGGCCAGCAGCGCGTCGACTTCGTCCTGCGAAAGAAACGCCTCGTAGGCCATGCTTATTGCACCACGAACGCCGTATACAGTACGTCGGTGACATACTGGCCGTCCGGCAGGGGCGCGAACGGGCGGTTGACGGCTTGCTTGATGGCGTTGGCCATGTCGGTCTTGCCCTGCTGCGTCTGCACGGCAATGGGCGATTGCGCGGACAGCACCATGAGGATGCGGCTGCGCACTTCCGGCATGTATTTTTCCAGGCGGATGCGGGTCTGCTCGTCGCTGACGCGCAGCGTCAGGCCGACGTGCATGATGCGTTCGGTGTCGGCATTTTGCAGCGTGACCGTGAAGGCCTCGATCGGCACGAAGATCGGGGCGGGCACCGCCGCCGGGGTGGCGGGCGGGGCGACGAAGGTGGTCGGCGTGGCCTGCGGGCCGGCGGCGCCGGGCTGGCCCGGCTGGTTGCCGGTCTGGCCCACGCCCAGTTGCACCGGCGCGCCGCCTTGCGGCTGCATGCGCTGGGCGATGAACCAGGTCGCGCCGGCGCTGGCGGCGGCCACCAACAGCAGCACCAATATCATGAGCAACGGACGAAGGATGCGGCCAATGCCGCCGGAGCGTGTCGGAAGCGGGCCGCGCGGCGGCATGGTTGTGGGTTTGGAAGTCGCCATCTCGGTGTCGATGCGTGTTTTGCCGCTGATGAAAACGGATTCTTAGTGGATGAAAGCATTCTGCCCGAAATCACGCCCCCGCTTGGAGGCGAAAAACAGGGCGAAAGCCGCGTATCTCAAGCTATTGCTGCACCGCCCGCAACCGTTGCCGGCCGCGGGCCGCGTGATTGTTACGCGAAGGTGTCGACCAGCGCATTGGCGTTGCGCGAAGCCGTCACGGTGGCCGGCTGGCCATCGATCGCGCCGTCGGCCACCGCGGCGCCATTGCCGCCGCCCTGGCGTTGCGAACCGCCGCCGTTCTGCTGGGCGAATTCCTGCTGCGCGGCCTGTTCGCCGACACTGGTCTGGCCCAGCGAGATGCCGGCCTGGGCCAGCGCCTGCTGCAATTGCGGAATCGCGGTTTCGATGGCCTGGCGCACCGAGGCGTGAGCCGACACGAAGGAGGCGCTGGCGACACCGTCGGCCAGGTTGATGCTGACGCGCAGCGGGCCGAGGTCGGGCGGATCCAGGCGCAGTTCGGCGGTCTGGGTGCCCTGGCGCAGGTTGTTGCTCATGACCACCATTTGCTGGCCGAGCTCGGTGCCCCAGTGGGTGCCGCCCACGGGGGTGGCGACCTGCAGCACCACCGGTACATTGGGCACGGCAATGCTGGCGGGGTTGGCGATGGGAGCGGGCTGCTGGCGCTGCGTGGCGGCGGCGATCGCCTGTGCCAGGTGATCCTGGGCATTGGCGGCGTGCTGCGGCACCTGGAACTGTTGCGCCGTGCTGAGCACCGGCGCGGCCGGGTCTTCTTCGGCGCGGGCGTGGTGTGGCAGGGCGGGCGCGGGGTCGGCCGGAGCCACGCGCGCATTGGCGGCGCGCGGCGCGGCGGCTTCGATGGCGGGGCGCGCAAGTTCGGCGGCGGGCGCGGTCTTGGCGGCTGCCGCTTCGACGACAGGCGTCGAGCCGGGCTTGACGGCCGCGGTAACCACGGGCTGGGCAATCTGCGCATCGCGGCTGGCCAGCGCGGCGGCGGCCTCGGCCTGCTGCGCCGTGGCCGGCACCGGCGCGCGCGGGGTAGCGATGGCGTCGTTGGCGGTCAGCGCGGCCTGCACCACGGCGGCGCCGCTGCTGATGGCGGTGGCGGCGGCCTGAGCGCTGCCGCGCGCCAGTTGGACTTGCTCGGCGGCCTGGGCGGCGATCTCCAGCGCCTGCTCCGGCAGAATGACCGGCGTGGCGGGCTGCTGCGTGGCGGCCACGGCGAGCGCCCCGGCCTCGGCCTGGGTGGCGGTCTGC
The DNA here is from genome assembly GCF_050285565.1 of Achromobacter sp. Classification (GTDB taxonomy): domain Bacteria; phylum Pseudomonadota; class Gammaproteobacteria; order Burkholderiales; family Burkholderiaceae_B; genus Achromobacter. The sequence continues at coordinate 262,422 of NZ_JBLZXG010000010.1, read as the reverse complement.
ACCGCGTTGTCGATCGCGGTGGCGGCGGCGTCTTCGGCGTTGGCGGCGGCATCGCTCGAGGTCTTGCCGCCGTTGGTCGGCGTCTTGGTGCCGTTGTTGTTGGCCGGCCGCGCGTCGGCGGACGGGTTGGGACGTTGCTGGGCCAGCACGTCGGAGAAGGAGGGGCCCTTCTTGGACGTGGCGGACGCGGCCTTGGCGCCGAGCGTATCGGCGATCGAGGCCGGCGCGGCGGGCGCGATGGCGGGCATGGGCAGGGGAGCGGTCATCTCGGGCTTCCTGTGGGCAATTAGTGCATTCCAGCCCGGCGCTGGACCAGGCGGGCGGAGTATTCGTCGTTGGCGCGCTGCTCGCGGCGGGATTCCACCACGGCCTGCGCGCGCAATTCGCGTTGCGCCAGGGCGTCGTAGGAATTGAGCTTGCGCTTTTCCTGCTGCCAGTAGAGCCGGCCCTTGGCCAGGTTCTCGTCGGCCTGGCGCAGCACGTTCTGCTGCTGGCCGATGGCGTCGTCCAGGGTGCCGATGAAGCGCTGGTAGTTGTGGCAGTCGCTGGCGGACATGCCGGTGGTCATGGCTTGCTGCAGGCGCTCCAGGTAGTCCTGGCGATAGTCCTGCAGCATGCCGAGCTGGCGCTCGGCGTTGGTGCGCTCGGTGCTGAGCCGGCCGAGCAGGCGGGCGGCCTCGTCCGTGCTCTCCTTGGCCAGGTTGATCAGCATGTCCAGGGGCAATTGGCTAGGCATAGGTGTCTCTCAATTCGAAGCTGGCGCGCAGTTGTTCCACCGCATCCTCGTAACCGACGTTCTCGCCGATATCCTGTTGCAGGAAGGCTTCCAGGCGCGGGTAGCGGGCGATGGCATCGTCCAGCTGCGGGTCATTGCCGGCGGCGTAGGCGCCCACGGCGATCAGGTCGCGGTTGCGCTGGTAGCGCGACAGCGTCTGCTTGAAACGGCGCACCACGGCGAACTGCTGCGGTGTGATCAGCGAGGTCATGGCGCGCGAGATCGAGGCCTCGATGTCGATGGCGGGGTAGTGGCCGGATTCGGCCAGGTGGCGCGACAGCACCACGTGGCCGTCCAGGATGGCGCGGGCCGAATCGGCGATCGGATCCTGCTGGTCGTCACCCTCGGCCAGCACGGTATAGAAGGCGGTGATCGAGCCGGCCTTGCCGCTGGGGCCGGGCGCGCCCATGCCGGCGCGCTCGACCAGGGTCGGCAGCTTGGCGAACACCGACGGCGGATAGCCCTTGGTGGCCGGCGGCTCGCCGATGGCCAGCGCGATTTCCCGTTGCGCCATGGCGTATCGGGTCAGCGAGTCCATGATCAGCAGCACGTCCAGGCCCTGGTCGCGGAAGTGTTCCGCCAGGCGCGTGGCGTAGGCCGCGCCCTGCAGGCGCAGCAATGCCGAGACGTCGGCCGGCGCGGCCACCACCACCGAGCGCGCCAGGCCTTCGGGACCCAGGTTGTGCTCGATGAATTCCTTGACTTCGCGGCCGCGCTCGCCGATCAGGCCGACCACGATGACGTCGGCCTTGGTGTAGCGGGCCATCATGCCCAGCAGCACGCTCTTGCCGACGCCGGAGCCGGCGAACAGGCCCATGCGCTGGCCGCGGCCGACGGTGAGCAGGCCGTTGATGGCGCGCACGCCGGTATCGAGCACGGTGTCGATCGGCGCGCGCGACAGCGGGTTGATGGGCTGGGCCGACAGCGGCGCCAGTTCGGCGCCGGTCAGCGGGCCCAGGCCGTCCAGCGGCCGGCCGGCGCCGTCGAGCACGCGGCCGAGCAGGGCGTTGCCCACCGGCAGGTGGCGGCCCAGTTGCGGCTTGGCGTTGCCATTCAGTTCGGCCTTGCGCGGCAGCGGAATCTGGCGCTGCACCGGCGGCTCGCCGGGTACCACGCGGGCGCCGGGCGGCAGGCCGGAAATGTCGGCCTGCGGCATCAGGTACAAGGTGTGGCCGTCGAAACCGACCACTTCGGCGTCGGCCCAGTGGTCGTGGCCGCGCGCGATCTCGATGCGGGCCGCCGCGCCCACGGGCAGGCGCAGGCCGGTGGCGTGCAGCACCAGGCCGGTGGCGCGCGTGATCTTGCCGCTGACCAGCCAGGGGTCGGTCGAGGCGGCGCGGATCGAGCCGATCTGCAGTTGGGTCTGCCAGCGGTCGATCACCGGCACGGCCGGTTGGCCGGGCTGCGCGGGGGCCGGATGGGCGCTCACACCGGTTCCTCCCAGTGGACGTTGCGACCGAGCGAGGCCGCCACGCGGCGCCAGCGGGTCTGCAAGGTGGCGTCGATGTCGCCGAACGGCGTCTCGGCGCGGCAGCCGCCGCGGGCAATCGATTCGTCGGCCAGCACGCGCCAGTGGCCTTCCTTGAGCTCGTCGGCCAGGTGCAGGCGGATCAGTTCGATATCGGCCGGATTGGCCCACAGCCGCATCTGGCCGCCGGCGGTGGGGTTGATGTGCAGCACTTCGCGCACGGCGCTGGCGACGGTTTCGGGCTGTTCGGCCAGGGTGGTGCGCACCACCTGCTGGGCAATGTCCAGGGCCAGCGTCAGCAGGCTCTGGCCCATCTTTTCTTCCAGCGCGCCGACCGATTCGGCGCAGGCCTGCATCAGCGCATGCAGGTGCCGGGCTTCTTCGGCGCCTTGTTCGCGGGCCTGCGCCAGCCCTTCGGCGTAGCCGGCTTCGCGGCCGGCGGCCAGGCCCGCTTCATGGCCTTCGGCGCGGCCGGCTTCGAGGCCGGCGGCGTGGCCTTGCGCGTAACCTTCCTCGCGGCCCTCGGCGATGGCCTGGGCGCGCAGTTGCGCCATCACCACTTCGGGGTCGGGGCCCGGATCGGGTTGCGGTTCGGGTTCGACTTCGACAGGCGGCGGCTCGTCGAACGACAGCATCTGCCAGCGCCGCCAGGCGGCGCTGCGCGAAATGCGCGTCGACTGACCGGTATCCGCTTCAGACATACGCGTCGTCTCCGGAGTTGCCCAGCACGATCTGGCCGCTTTCGGCCAGGCGGCGGGCGATCTGCAGGATCTTCTTCTGCTCGCCCTCGACCTTCGACATGCGGATCGGCCCTTGCGCTTCCAGGTCCTCGCGCAGCATTTCGGCGGCGCGGCTGGACATGTTGCGCAGGAACTTGGCGCGCAGCTCTTCCTGGGCGCCCTTGAGCGCGACCATGAGCGTGTCGTTGTCGATTTCCTTGAGGATGAGCTGGATCGCGCGGTCTTCGACATCGAGCAGGTTGTCGAACACGAACATTTCGTCGATGATCTTCTGCGCCAGGTCGCTGTCGCGTTCGCGCAGGCTGGCGACCACGGTTTCCTCTTCGGCCGAATTCATCATGTTCAGGATCTCGGCCGCGGTGCGCACGCCGCCCATCTTGCTGCGCTTGGCGCCCTGGCCGGCCAGCACGGAATTCAGCACTTCGGTCAGCTCGGACAGCGCGGCCGGCTGCACGCCGCCGAAGGTGGCGATGCGCAGCATGACGTCGTTGCGCAGGCGGTCGGTCAGCAGCGCCAGCACGCCGGCGGCGCGGTCGCGCTCCAGGTGCACCAGGATGGTGGCGATGATCTGCGGGTGTTCGTCGCCGATCAGCTCGGCCACGGTGTGCGGGTCGAGCCAGTTCAGGGCGTCGATGCCGCTGCCGCCTTCGCCGGCCTCCAGGATGTCTTCGATCAGGCCGGCGGCGCGGTCGCTGCCCAGCGCCTTGGTCAGCACGGTGCGGATGTAGTCGTCCGAGCCCAGCGTGACGGCCATGAACTGGTCGGCTTCCTGGCGGAATTCCTCCAGCACCACGGCCACGTCGTTGCGGGTGACCTGCTTGAGGCTGGCCATGGCGGCGCCGACCTGCTGGACTTCGCGCGCGCTGAGGTACTTGAAGACCTCGGCCGCGGCGTCTTCGCCCAGCGACATCATCAGGACGGCGCTGCGCGTCATGCCGTCCATGGGTTTGGCATCATTTTTCATCTTTGGTCATCCAGGTGCGCAGGACCATCGCGACGGCGCGCGGATCCTTGTTCGCCATCGTGCGGGCGCGTTCCAGGTTGTCCTGGTAACGGTCGGTTTCCTTGGCGCGGGCCAGGTCCTGGGCCTCGCGCTGGGCTTCGATGCGCTCGGCCTCGGCCACTTCCGGATCGACCGGCGGGTACAGGTAGTCGCTCACCGAGCGGCGGACCTTGCGGTACAGCCACAGGGCCAGCACGCCACCGACCAGCCACGCCAGGATGGTCTTGAACAGCGAGATCATTTCCGGATCGCGCCACATCGGCACGGGCGGCGGGCCGTCATTGAACTGGCTGTTGACCAGGTTCAGCGAGTCGCCGCGGCTTTCGGAATAGCCCATGGCCTCGCGCACCAGGTTGGTCAGTTTGCTCAGTTCCTCGGGCGGCAGGGCGACCAGTTCGCCGTCCTTGTCGCGCACGTAATTGACCACCACGGCGACCGACAGGCGCTTGAGCATGCCGACCGGCTGCTTGATGTGGCTGATGGTGCGGTCGACTTCGTAGTTGGTGGTGGCGTCGCGGCGGTCGCTGACGGTACCGCCGGCGGCCTGGCCGCCTGCGCCGGTGGTGGTCTGTTGTTGCTGCTGCTGGCCCTGCTGCTGCGGCTGGCCCGGGCGCGGCGGCTGGGTCTGCGGCGGGTTGGCGATCGGCGCCTGGGCGTTGGCCGGCGGCTGGTTCGACAGCGCGCCGGGCACGCCCTGGGCGGGGTTGATGCCGCGCTGATTCGATTCGCTGGTCTGCTGGCTGCGGATGGCGGCCTGGCCGGGTTCCTGATTGGGGCGGTAGACCTCGGAGGTTTCCTCGCGGCGCGAGAAGTCCATCTCGGCGCTGGCCTGGGCGTGCACGTTGCCGGGGCCGACCAGCGGATTGAGGATGGTGAGGATGCGCTCGACGGTGCGTTGTTCGGTTTCCCGAACCATGCGCATCTGGTCGGCGTCCATGCCACGGCCTTCGCCGGTCGGGGCGGACAGCAGGCGGCCGTTCTGGTCGACGATGGAGACGTTTTCGGCGGTCAGCTCGGGCACGCTGGAGGCGACCAGCCAGGAAATGGCCGAGACCTGGGCATCGCTCAGGCTGCGGCCGGGGTAGACGTTCAGCAGCACCGAGGCGGTCGGTGCCTGGCGCTCGCGCACGAACAGCGACTGGCGCGGCATGGCCAGGTGCACGCGGGCGTGCTGCACGGTGTGCATGGATTCGATCGAGCGCGCCAGTTCGCCTTCCAGGCCGCGCTGGTAATTGATCTGCTCGGCGAACTGGCTGGCGCCGAAACGGGCGTTGTCCATCAGTTCGAAGCCGACCGAGCCGCCGCGCGGCAGGCCTTGCGAGGCCAGTTGCAGGCGGGCGTCGTAGACGCGGTCGGCCGGCACCAGCAGGGCGGTGCCGGTGTCGTTGTACTTGTAGGGCACGTTCATGGTGCCCAGGGCGGTCACGATGGCGCCGCCGTCGCGGTCATCCAGGTTCGAGAACAGCACCTTGTATTTGGGCTCGCTGCTCCACATCGCCACGGCGACGATCAGCGCGACCAGTGCCGCCGCCGCGCCGAGCAGGATCGGCTTGGGCAGGGCACGGACCTTTTCCAACACGGGAAACTTCGCCAGAAGCGACGCGCTAAGGGTAGCCTGCTGATTCATTGGCGGCTCCCGCTGGCTTCGCGGAGCAGGGAAAATGACTTCATGTTCGGGTAGGGCAGATTACACATGCAACGTGCTTCTGGTCTGGGGAGAGCCTGGATTATTGCTGCTGCGTTAGCAAACCCAATCGTTGAAAACAGCGGTTTTTTGGCGTTACTTGTCCTCTATGTCGACAAGCGGGCGAGGCAGGGCGGGGGCGATCCGCACTTCTCGGTCGAGCTAAGTGCGTCCCCAATAATCGGGGCCTCATCGGGAGGCTAGTATTGGCCCCCGTTCACGCAGTTGCAGAGCAGGGCAATGGGTTCCGAGCAACAGTGGGCGTTGTCCGATCTAGGTCGATCTAGCGACGTTACGCAGGCGGCAGACGGCAAGATCCGGAGCGCGAGGGGAGGGATAGGTTCGTGACCAGGTTTTGGTGAGAGAGAGGCTGGGCATCGGCATGTTTGAAAGTCTTGCATGTGCGGGTGGTTAGCGCGCCATGCTTGGAGCGATTCGGGCCGGCTCGCGTATGCCTGGAGGGGCAGTGAGGGAATGCATGCGGACGCTGCCCAACCCATCGGGTCAGAAAGCGTCCGAAGTGGAACACTGAAGGAGTGGATCAAGGGGCAACGGCATGGCATCGAGGCGTTCGATGATTTACATGCCTGGAATAGACACCCGAAAATGGATCGTTGGAAGACCTAATTGGGGAATGCAGCCACCTAATCAGTGCATTGTTCAAAGGGGCCAGAAGTAATCATCAAAACGCATCATGATGAAGCTCCTTTCATAGTCATTGGGCCTGCGGTTTTCATGGATGGGTTGGCGATATGACAACCATCGATTCACCGAGCCTACGCAAGTACGTCTATCGCAATGTTGAGCCGCTGGCCATCTGCTCAGATCGTGGTTTATGGCTTGCGTGAAGCTATCGAGAAGTCAACATAGAACCAACACGTTTTGTTTTATATGTAGAGCGTTCGAGTAGCAAGGAAAGAAGGGTTCGAATTTTCGTTATTCATCGTTTTTTGCCAGAAAGCAGACCAACGGCGATGTTGGTGCGGTGGTTGCAGCAGCGACAAGAGATCGCGATCTTGCATACGAATCCTGAAAGTGATGCCTGGCCGAATTGGAAAGGTGAGGCTGGTGGTCCTGAACGCTGTCGGAAGTTGTTGGCCCATCCAAGGAAATATCGGGTGTTTTGGCGGCTTTTAGCCGCTATGGCGGACGCCATGCCGGGTTACGCTGGCTACATCCTGGGCGTCGTCCCTCGTTCCATCAGCAAGGAATAACGTAATGGCTGTATCAGGCTTGTCCGGCATCGAAAGCATGCTCCAGCAGATGCGCGTGGCGGTGACCAAGGCCGAAACCGGCAATCTCGCCGCTGGCGAAAGCGTGGCCCAGCCCGACGGCTTCGCCGCCGAGCTGCACCGTTCCATCCGCCGCGTCACGGCCGCGCAGAACGCCGCCTCGACCCAGGCCAAGGCCTTTGAACTGGGCGCGCCCGATGTCTCGCTCAACGACGTCATGATCGACCTGCAAAAAGCCAGCATCGGCTTCCAGACGGCGGTCCAGGTGCGCAACAAGCTGGTCGCGGCCTACAAGGAAATCTCGTCGATGGCCGTGTAAGGCCAGTCGCGCGAAACAGGGGCCGGCAGCACGCCGGCCCTGTTGGTCACGGCGCCCGCGCGTGCCGCGTAGACCGGCCTACCGCGCCGTCTTTTCCAGCCGCCAGACCACCTGTTGCAGCCACGTTTCCTGGCGCGCGTCCAGGTTCAGGAACACTGCGCCCAGGTGGCTCATCGGCGGCTCGCCCGTCAGCGACACATGGGTCGGCGCCGGTTCGTCGGGGCCGGCGGCCTGGGTCATAGGCTGGCCCGAGATCGGGTACACGTTGCGTACTTCCAGGTGCGCGTTGAGCTTGCCCAGGTCGCCAAAGTCCAGCAGCACGTCCTCCAGCACCTCGCCGCGCTGCGGCAGGGCCTGCACCGCCAGTTCGGCTCGCAATCCCACTCCATCCACCGAAATGTCGCGCACCGAGAAGCTGATCGGCTTGTCGGTCGGGGTGGGGCGCCACGACGCCTGGCAGCGGTTGGCGTTGGTGACCAGCGAGGCCCGGAACATCTTGCGGCGCTGGACGCGGGCCAGGCGGTCGGGGAAGGGCGACATCAGCGCCGCGCTGCCGTCATCGAAATAAATGACTTCGGGGCGCGAGACGCGAAAGCGGATCTGCACGCCGCCGTAGGCGGTGGCGTGGAAATGGAAGGTGGTGCCGCTGAGCAGCCCCATGCTGTCCGACTGTTCGAAGTCGGCCCCGGCATAGTCGCGCGGACGCCAGAAGAACTGCCGGGTCTGTTTGTCCGCGCCCAGCACCAGCACCGCCATTTCGCGGTCCGCGGCGTCGCGCACCAGGATGTGGCTATCGGGGTGCGTCAGCTCGAAGAGCGCGGCGCGCATGTCTTCCGGCCGCGTGAGCAGGAATTCCGGATCGCTGGCATCCAACACGGTGGTGGTCCTTAGAGAGAGGGGTCAGGCGGGCGGCGCGGCTGCGGGAGGCTCGCGCGATTCGAGGCGATAGAGCCAGGCCAGCAATTCTGCCACCGCGACGTAAAGTTGGGGGGGAATGTGCGAATCCAGGTCCACCTGCATCAGCAGGCCGACGAGTTCGCGCGATTCGTGCACGTACAGGCCGTTTTCCTCGGCCGCGCGCACGATGGTGTCGGCCAACTGGCCGTAGCCCTTGGCGACCACCCGCGGCGCGGCGTCCTGGTCGTCGTACGAAATGGCCACCGCGGCGTTGCGGTTGGCGTTCGGGCCCGGGTCGGGCGGCGGGACGGTGCGCATCAGAAATCCGTGGGGACGACGGGGCGGGGATCGACCACGTTCACCACCAGGTGGCTGAGCGTGAGGCCGGCGGCGAGCAGGCGCGAGCGCAGCAGATCCGAGGATTCGTTGATCTCGGCCGCGCTGTGGGGCGCGACCACTTGCAGCACGATCTGGTCGCCCGCCAAATTCAGGCGCGCGTCCACCAGGCCCAGGCGCGGCAGATCGAGCTTCAGGCGGGTGGCCCAGGTGGACACGGCGGAATCCGGATCGCCGCCGTAGGGGTCGCGTTCCACCTCCCATTCCATCGGCGTGCCGGGCCAGGCCTCGCCCTGCCAGGTCAGCGCCTGGTTGGCCAGGACGTCCAGTTGCTGGCGCACCAGCAGCGTCAGATCCTGGTGGATGCCGCTGACCGGCGTGCCCGGCGTGGGGGTGTTGGTGCCCGCGGGGGCGGATGCCTCGCCGCTGGCGCGGCCGGCCGGCGCGGCGCTTTCCGCGCGCGGGCGCGCGCTTTCGGCATCGGTGGCGCCGCCACGGGTGAGGCGGGCCTGGGGTTCCTGTTGCAGTTGGGCGGGGTTGCTGCGGCCGAACACCATGTCGGTCAGGTGCGACTCGTAGAACAGCCCGCTGGTCTGCAGCGCGACACGCAGGGCCTGGCCCAGTGCGCGGGCCGAGGGCGCGGCGCCGGCCAGGGTGGCGTGGGCCGTTCCCTCCGCGCCCTTGGCGCCGGCGGTCGCGCCATCGGGGCCAGCGGGACGCCCGGGCTTGTTGGCGGCCGGCGCATCCGCGGGAGTGTCGGCCGCGGCGGCGGCGGCCGCGGCGATGGCCGCCGCGCTGTTGGCGGCCGATGCGGCCGAAGCCGGGGCGCCGGCCGGGGCGGGCATGGGAGCGCCCGCTGCCGGCTGTGGATTGGGTTGAGCGGCGGCCGGTGGCGTCGGGGTGCCGGCCGCCGGCGCGGGCGCTGGCGCCGTCCAGAGCGGCGCGCGGCCCTGCACCGGCGGGGCGGTTTCAGGATACTGCGCCAGCAGCGCCAGGATGGCGCGCGCGGTGGTGCCCAGGGTGGTGGGGGCCGAGGCGGTGGTGTCGCTGCTGGTGACCAGGCCGCGCGCGGCCAGCGCCAGCGCCGCCGCGGTCTTGGCATCGATGACGGTGGCTGGGCGATCGCCGCGGGCGCCACCGGTCTGTATGCCTTGGCGGGGATCGCGGGTCGAGCCGTCCGCCGAGCCGGGTTTGTCCAGGGAACCGGGCTGGCTGACCGCATCCGGCCGTGCGCCCGACACCTGGTTGGCGCTGGCGGCGGACATCGTCGTGCCAAGCACGGCGTCCAACCGCTGCACTAGGACGTTGCCGAGTGCCGCGGGACCTACGCTCATGCTTCAGGCGCCTGATAGCCGTAGGCCGAGAGCAAGGTCTGCTGGCGCTTCATGCGGCCCAGCAGTTCGCCCAGCCGGGCCAGTTGCGGCAACGCCAGGTCGCGCGTCATCGCGTCGTTTTCGAGGATGCGCACCAGCAGGTCGTACTTCATGGCGCGGCCGGCCTCGTCCAGCGGCGCCGTCGGTTCGGCGATCCGCAGGCGCTCGACCAGCTCGCAGTACTGCTGCCCATGGGCCATCGCCGTATCCCAGTCACCGGCCTGCGCGGCCGTCAGCATTTCGCCCGTGATCAGGGCTATCTCCTGGTAATGTTCCAGGATGGGGGAGGAGTACTGGGTAAGGGACGTCATGGAAATCTCGGGCGTTCGATGGCTGGCTGGATTGGTGTTTCTGGGCCATCAGGGCTGCGCTACGCCAGCCGGTCGGTCGATGGAAGTCTGCCAAGCCTCGGCCAGGTCCGCCAGCAGGCGGTCGGCGATGTCGAGTTGCTCGGGGTCCGCTTTCAGATTTGCCGTCAGCAGGGTGCGGACGATGTAATCGTAGAGCCGGGCGAGGTTGGCGGCAATGTCGCCGCCGGCCTCCATGTTCAACCCGGTCTTCAAGCCTTCATCGACGATCTTGATCGCTTTCGAGATAGCCGCGCCGCGCTCGGCGACCCGGCCTTCCTGCATGTGGATGCGCGCCTGTCCGATCGCCGCACGGGCACCCAGGTACAGCAGGGTGATCAGCCGCTCGGGGCTCGCGCTCATGACCTGAGTTTCCAGGCCGATATCGGCGTAGGAGCGGACGGATTGAGACCCTGTGGGGCGGCGTGCGGCGTAAGTCATTAATGCATCTTCTACAGGTTATTTGCTCGATTTGTTCATCGCCGCAAATTGTTGGGTCAGGTAGTTGGCGGTGGTCTGCATTTGCATGTAGAACTTGTCCAGCGCCACGAAGCGCGTACGCATCTGGTCGAGTTCGGCGTCGCTGGCGGCCTTGGCGCGCTTCTGCTGGGCGTCCAGGTCGCTCATCGTCTTGGCCAGGCCGTCGGTGCGCGTCTTGAGCGAGCCGGTGCTGCCCAGCACGTCCTTGAAGGCGGCGTCGAAACTCTTGGCCACGCCCTTGTCGCCGGTCAGCAGCTTGGTGACGTCGCCCGGGTTTTCGCTCAGCGCCTTGTCGAGCTTGGTCTGGTCCAGCTTGAGCTGGCGCGTCATCGGGTCGGTGGTGATTCCCAGGTCGGCCAGCGAGCGCACGGTGCCCTCGCCTAACACGGCCTGCAGCGCGCCAGTCACCGACGACTGGATCGAGCGCGTGGTGCCGTCGCCGGTCAGCGGCTGACTGGTGGCCGGTTGCGCTTTGGCGTCGAAGGACGTCAGGTTCTTGATGGTCGTCTGCAGCGCGTTGTAGGTCTTGACGAAGTCCTGCACGGCCTTGCTGGCGACCGAGGTGTCGGCTTCGAGCTTGAGGGTGATCGGCTTGCCGGCCTCGGTCTTTTCGGTCAGGTTCAGCGTGACGCCGTCGATGGCCTTGGAAATGTTGTTCGAACCGCTCTTGACCGTGATGCCGTTGATGACCACTTCGGCGTCTTCGGCCTTGGTATTGGCCATGCCGCTGGTGGTGCCGTCGGCGGCGGTGCTGAAGGACAGGATGTCCTTGAGCGACTGGTCGCCGGTGACGGTGATGTTCTTGACCGAAGCCTGGACGCCGGTGTCCTTGGCGGTCAGCATCAGGAAGTTGTTGCCGTTGCCGTCATTGATGACGGTGGCGCGCAGGCTGGACTTGTCGTCGGCGTTGATGGCCTTGACGATGCCGTTGAGCGAGGTGTCGCCCTTGAGGTCGACGGTGTGCTTGGTGCCGTCGGCCAGCTCGACTTCAAAGGAACCGGTGTCGCCGTTCTTGGCGGTGCGGTCGGCCACGGCGCCCGATTGCAGGCTCTGGGCCCGGGCCAGGTTGTTCACGGTAATGGTGTACTGGCCCGCAACGGCGCCCTCGGCGGCCACGGTGGCCGTCAAGGCGGTGCCGCCGGTGACGCTGCCCTTGATGGCAGCCATCGTCTCGGTCTTGCCCAGCACGCCGACCGACTTCTGCAGGGCTTCCAACGAGCTTTGCAACTGCGCGTAGGCGTCGATGCGGATCTTGTAGCCAGTGGCGCGGTCGGTGTAGATCGAGAGCTTCTTGTCCTCGGCGGCTTGCAGGTCCGACAGGATCTTTTCCAGGGGCAAGCCGGAAACCGAACCGAGGTTAGTGATAGAGGCCATGTGAAATTCCTTCCTAGCGATGCGATTCTGTCAAAAATAGGGTGCCGGCGATTGGCCGGGTAAGGGCATAAGGCGGGCCTAATTCGATGCTTCCGTCATCGATTGGCGCCAAAACGGGCACAGCGGAAAATATGGGCGGGCATGTCAAGCCGTGGTTTTGATGCCGTTGCCTTGCATGTTGACGATCATTTTGGCGATCTTCAGCACGGCTTCACTGGGGATGGTGCGGATGACGTCCCCGGATTTGGCGTCCACCACCGACACCACCACCTGGTGCACGTCGGGATCGACCTCGAATTGCAACTGGGTGGACCAGGCCTTCATCTGCTCGTTGATCTCATCGAGCGCCTTTTCCAGGGGCAGTTTCTGCGAGGTCGACTGCTCTGACGTGGCGGTATCGGCGCCGCCGCTCTGGCTGCTGGCGACCGGTGGCGCGACGGTGACCGACGGGTCGGCGGCAGCCGGCACGGGCGCGACCGGCGGGGGCGCGAGCGTAGCGGGGGCTAAGGGGGTTACGGCCATGATCACTCCAGCGGCGATGAGGGCGTCTCGGAGGAACGCGCTGTTTTCAGGGAATTCTCAGCTACGATTACGGCAGTCTCGCGGCGAACTTTAGGGCCCGGCGCGGAGGGTTGTTTCATGTGCTAACGAGTTGGGATCGGGCAATGAGTGTCAAGACGGCGTTGCGAGTCATAGAAATCATCGAAACCTACGCCCGGGAGAAGCGCGCATTGCCCCTGTCGGAGCTGGCCCGGCTGCTGGACGTGCCGGTGTCGAGCTGCCTGGCGCTGATTCGCACCCTGACCGGCCTGGGCTATCTCTATGAAACCGGCCGCCGCCAGGGCTACTACCCGACCGGCCGCCTGCTGGCGATGGCGCAGCGCATCGCCCGCGCCGATCCGGTGCTGGACCGGGTCTACCCGAGTCTGGTCGAATTGCGGGACGCAACCCGTGAAACCGTCGTATTTGCCAAGCTGGCCCCGGATGGCCGGGTGGTCTACCTGGATGTGCTGGATTCGCCCCATACGATCCGATACGCGCCGGTTGCCGGCGAGTTCAAGGACGTACATGCCAATTCGCTGGGAAAAGCGCTCATGTCCCTGATGGACGAGCCGGCCCGCGACGCGCTCCTGGCGGCCACGCCGCTGACGCGCTACAACGACCGCACGCTGGTCACGCGCGAAGCGGTGCTGCAGGACATCGAGCGCTCGCGCCAGCGCGGCTGGTTCATGAACAGCGGCGAATCGATCCCCGATGTCGGCGCCATCGCCTGGCCGCTGACGCTGTCGGGGGAGCACTACGCCATCTCGGTCGGCGGGCCGATCTACCGCATCGAGCCGCGCCAGGAGGAATACGCTCGCATCCTGCGGTCGGCCTGCACCGGACTGGAACAGCAGTCCTGAGGCCGTCCCGCCAGCGGCAGGCCCGGCCCCGGGCTCAGTAGGACTTGGGCAGACCCAGCACCTTCTCGGCGATGAAGCACAGGATCAGCTGCGGGCTGACCGGCGCGATGCGCGGGATGAAGCTCTCCCGCAGCAGCCGTTCCACGTGGTATTCCTTGGCGTAGCCCATCCCGCCCAAGGTCATCACCGCGGTCTGGCAGGCGTTGTAGCCGGCCTCGGCCGCCAGGTACTTGGCGGCATTGGCGGCGGGGCCGCAGGGCTGGCCGGCGTCATACAGGCTGGCGGCCTTGAACACCATCAGATCCGCCGCCTCCAGTTGCATCCAGGCCTGCGCCAGCGGATGCTGGATGCCCTGATTCTGACCGATCGGCCGGCCGAACACCTTGCGCTCGCCGGCATAGCGCACCGCCCGTTCCAGGGCGGCGCGGCCGATGCCGACCGCCTCGGCCGCGATCAGGATGCGTTCCGGATTCAGGCCATGCAGGATGTACTCGAAGCCGCGGCCTTCCTCGCCGATACGGTCGGCGGCGGCAATCCGCAGCCCGTCGATGAACAGCATGTTCGAGTCCACCGCCTTGCGGCCCATTTTCTCGATCTCGCGCACCTCGACCGTGGCGCGGTCCAGATCGGTGTAGAACAGCGACAGGCCCTGAGTCGGCTTGGCCACCTCGGACAGCGGCGTGGTGCGGGCCAGCAGCAGCATCTTGTCGGCCACCTGGGCGGTCGAGATCCAGATCTTGCGGCCATGCACCACGTATTCGTCGCCCTGGCGCACGGCGCGGGTGCCGAGCTTGGTGGTGTCCAGGCCGGCGTCGGGTTCGGTCACGGCGAAGCAGGCTTTTTCGCGTCCAGCGATCAGCGGCGGCAACCAGCGCGCGCGCTGTTCGTCGTTGCCGAACACCACCACCGGGTTCAGGCCGAAGATGTTCATGTGCACGGCCGAGGCCCCGGTAAAGCCCGCGCCCGAGGCGGCGATGGTCTGCATCATCAGGGCGGCCTCGGTCATGCCCAGGCCGGCGCCGCCGTGCTCCTGCGGCATGGCGATGCCCAGCCAGCCGTCGCGCGCCAGGTCCGCGTGCAGCGGTTCCGGGAAACCGCCTGCGCGGTCGCGCTCCAGCCAGTAGTCGTCGGGATAGCGTTCGCAGATGCGCGACACGGCCTCGCGCAGGGCCAACTGGTCGGGGGTGAATTCGAAGTCCATCAGCGGGTTCCGTCCTGGGTGATGCGATGGGAGAAGAGGGCGTCGATGGCCGCGTCGTCGTAGCCGGCCTCGGCCAGCACTTCGCGGCTGTGCTGGCCTAGCGTCGGCGCCGGGCGCCGGATGGCGGTCGGCGTGCCCTGGTAGCGGCCGAGCGGGGCCGGGGTGCGCAGGCGGCCTTCGGTGGGGTGATCATGGGCCTGCACGAAGCCGGTCGCCGCCAGGTGTTCGTCCGCCAGCAGATCGTCCACCGTGTAAAGCTGCGAGGCCGGGATGTCGGCCTGCGCCAGCGTCCGCAGCCAGTCCTGGCTGGGGCGGGTGCGGATCACGTCGGCGACGAAGGCGTAGACCTCCTCGATATGCGCGGCGCGCGCGCCGTGGCTGTGAAAGCGTGGATCCTGCCCCAGTTCGGGCTGGCCGATCAGCGCGAAGAAGTTGCGCCAGTGCTTGTCGTTGTAGATCAGCAGGCAGATATAGCCGTCGGCCGTGGCATAGGGGCGGCGATGCGGCGCCAGCAGCCGGGCGTAGCCGGTGGGGCCGAGCGGCGGCTCGAAGGTTGCCCCGCCCAGGTGGTCGCCCAGCACCAGGTGCGCCATGCCTTCGAACATCGGGATTTCGACCTGCTGGCCCTGGCCGCTGGCGCGGGCGTGCAGTACCGCCGACACCAGGGCGATGCCGACGTGCAGGCCCACGGCGCGGTCGGCCAGTGTCAGCGGCGCGTAGCGCGGCACGTCGCCGCTCTGGCGCGCCGCCAGCGCCGCGATGCCGGTCTGGCCCTGGATCAGGTCGTCGTAGGCGGGGCGGCCCGCGTAGGGGCCGGCCTCGCCGAAGCCATAGGCGCCCAGGTAGACGATGCGCGGGTTGCGCGCGGCCACCGTCTCGTACGACAGGCCCAGCCGCGCCATCGCCTGGGGGCGGATGTTGTAGAGCAGGGCGTCGCAGCCCTCGGCCAGCCGCAGACACGCCTCGCGGCCCTCGGGCGTCTTCAGATCCAGCACCACGGATCGTTTGTTGCGGTTCAGGTGCAGGTAGAGATGCCCCATGCCCGGATTGCGCATGGGGCCGACGGCGCGCATGTTGTCGCCCGCCGGCGACTCCACTTTGATGACATCCGCGCCCAGATCGGCCAGGACCTGGGTGGCGTAGGGGCCCATCACGACCGAACTAAGGTCCAGGATGCGCACGCCCGCCAGGGGGCCGGCGGCCTGCGGGGTGGCTGCGGGAGACGTTGTCATTGCTGCTCGATCCCGGCATCGCGGATCAGCTTGCCCCACAGGTCACGCTGTTCGCTGACGAACTGGGCGAAGGCCTCGGGCGAACTGGAGAAGGCGTCAAAGCCCAGGCCGGCCAGGCGCTTGCGCACGTCGGGCTTGGCCACCACCTGCTTGATGGCGGCGTTGAGCCTGGCCACCACTTCGGGCGGCATGCCGGCCGGGCCGAAGTAGCCGTTCCAGGAATTCAGGTCGAAGTCCGGCACGCCCGATTCGGCCATGGACGGCAGATCCGGCACGATGGCGCTGCGCGCGGCGGTGGACACCGCCAGCGCCCGCAACTGGCCCGACTGCACGAACGGCAGGCCCGAGGCCAGGTCGGTGAACATGAAGTCGACCTGGCCGCCGACCACATCCGTCAGGCCCTGCGGCGTGCCTTTGTAGGGGACGTGCAGGATGTCGATCCTGGCGCGGTTGGCCAATGTGGCGCCGGCCACGATGCCGGTGCTGTTGCCGCTGGCGTAGGTGATGCGGCCGGGGTGCTGGCGGGCATCGGCCACCAGGTCGGCCACGCGCTTCCAGGGACGCTTGGGGTTGACCACCAGAATGAAGGGCAGGTTGCCGCCACGCGCGATGGGGGTGAAGTCCTTGACCGGGTCATAGGGGATGTTCTTCATCAGCCACGGCGCGGCCGAGTGCGAGGTGTTGGTGGTGACGAACAGCGTGTAGCCGTCCGGCTTGGCGCGCGCCACATAGCTGGCGGCGATGGTGGCGTTGGCGCCGGGCTTGTTCTCGACCACGACCTGCTGGCCCAGGACGGTCGACAGTTCGGCGCCGAAGATGCGCCCGACCGCGTCGGTGCCCGAGCCGGCCGGGAACGGCACGATCAGGGTGATGGGTTTGTTCGGGTAGTCCGCGGCTTGGGCCGCGGGCAGGGCCAGCAGGCTGGCGGCGCCGATCAGGGTGGCGCGCAACAGGCGTGCAAGTTGCATGGTTTGTCTCTCCAGATGGTGGGAAACCGGGCGCGGCTTCTGCGGCCGCTGCCCGGGAATGCCGGTGGCCCCGGCGCCTCAGGCGTCGGTGGCGGGCGCGGGGAAACCGCGGATCACGCGGTCGGGCGATTCCTCGTAGGGCGGCGTGTAGATCACCAGCAGCCGGGCCGGCTCGTCGCTGGTGACGGTGAACACGTGCGGGATGTCAGGCGGGAAATAGCAGCAATCGCCCGGTCCCATGTCGGCCCATTCGTCCTGGACCTGGGCGCGGGCGGTGCCGGACAGCAGGTAACAGACCTGCTCGATGCCGGGATGGGCATGCGGCAGCGCGCCTTTGCCCTTGTCGATCACCCCCAGCAGCACCTCCACGCCGCGCGCGCCGACGGTGTCGGGGCCGATCAGGCGGCGGTTCAGGGTGCCGGTGTGGTTGGCCGGGTGGTAGCCGGGCACATCGGCTTCGCGGACCAGCCAGGCCGGGGTCTTTTGCTGCGTCATGATGTCTCCCTTTTAATTTTCATATGTGAATTTATTTTTACGTATGAGAAAAACATCGGCAAGCCTTTTTTCCCGAAGATCCCTTGCCGCGCCCTGGGGATTAGGGAAAACACCGGGCGCGCGCTGCTAAAATCCCGGGTTGTTCACCTTTTCGTTGCCGTCATGCCCTCTGCCCTCAAGCCCGCCGCCGGTGCCTCCCTGTCCGATTGGCTGAAGTACCTGGAATCCATCCACGCCACCGCGATCGACATGGGCCTGGAACGCGTGCGGGAAGTGGCGGCGCGCATGAACCTGGAACTGCCTGGCGTGAAGTTCGTGGTGGGCGGCACCAACGGCAAGGGCTCGACCTGCGCCATGCTCGAAGCCATTCTGCTGGCCGCCGGCTACAAAGTCGGCCTGTACACCTCGCCGCACCTCATCGATTTCAACGAACGCGCCCGCGTCAATGGCCAGATCGCCTCGGACGAAGCCCTGATCGCGCAGTTCACGGCGGTCGAGGCCGCGCGCGGCGACACCTCCCTGACGTACTTCGAATTCACCACGCTGGCGATCCTGCGTCTGTTCTCGCAATCGCGGCTGGACGCGGTGGTGCTGGAAGTGGGCCTGGGCGGCCGCCTGGACGCGGTCAATATCGTCGATGCCGACTGTGCCGTCGTCACCAGCGTCGACCTGGACCATATCGACTACCTGGGCGACACGCGCGAAAAGATCGGCTTCGAGAAGGCCCATATCTACCGCTCGGGCCGCCCGGCCGTGTGCGCCGACCCGGTGCCGCCGCAATCGCTGCTCGATTACGTGGAGACAATCGGCGCCGACCTGTGGCTGTTCGGCCGCGACTACAACTATTCGGGCGATCGCCAGCAATGGGCCTATGGCGGGCGCGAACAGCGCCGCAGCGCGCTGGCGTATCCAGCGCTGCGCGGCGCCAATCAACTGCTGAATGCCTCGGCCGCGCTGGCCGCGCTGGAATCGGTGCGCGACCGCCTGCCGGTGCCGCAGCAGGCCGTGCGCCAGGGATTGCTGCAGGCCTCGCTGCCCGGCCGCTTCCAGATCCTGCCGGGCCAGCCGACCGTGATCCTGGATGTGGCCCACAATCCGCATGCCGCCGCGGTGCTGGCCCAGAACCTGGACAACATGGGTTTCCACCCCTACACCTACGCGGTGTTCGGCATGCTCAACGACAAGGACCTGACCGGCGTGCTGGTCAAGCTCGGCACCCGCGTCGACCACTGGTTCTGCGCCGGCCTGCCGGGACCGCGCGGCGGCACCGGCGAAAGCCTGGCCGAACGGGTTGCCGCCGCGTTGCCGGCGGCGCCCGCCGGGGCCGAGGCGCCGGGCGTCACCGCTTATGCGGATCCCGCCCAGGCCTTCGCCGCGGCGCGCGAACGGGCGGGCGAGAATGATAGAATCGTGGTGTTCGGATCATTTCTCACCGTGGCCTCGGTTTTGCAGTCTCTGGGTCGCAAGGCGTAGGCAAAGGCGGCATAGGCAAAACCGGGTGCAGCGTCGTGGCGGTTCGCCGCCATACCCGCATACCCGCCGCCGCGCGGCGCCGCAAGGAATTCTCTCCCATGGGTTTTTTCAAACGCAAAGATCCTGCCGACCAGGCGCCGCCCTCCAAGCGAGCGGCGGTGCCCAGCGAGGTCCAGGCTGCGGAGTTGCGCGGGCGTGCCCGGCGCCGGCTGGCCGGCGCCATCGCGCTGGTGCTGGCCGCCGTCATCATCCTGCCCATGGTGCTGGATTCCCAGCCGACGCCCGTCGCTGACAACATTCCCATCAAGGTGCCGGAGCGCAACACGCCGTTCCAGCCGCAAGTGAGCGAACCGCAGGTCGCGGCGCCCGCCACCCCGGCGCCGGGCACCGCGCCCACCGATCCCGCGGCCGTGCCGACGCCGCCGCCGGTCACCTCGGCGCAGCCGCAGACCACGCCACCGCCGGCTACCCCGCCGCAATCGGCCGCGACGCCGCCGGCCACGCCGCCACAGGTCGCCGCCACCACGCCGCCGCGCACGCAACCGGCCACGCCGCCCAAGCCGGAACCCAAACCCGAACCCAAGCCGGCCGCGCCCAAGCCCGAGCAGCGTTCGGACGACGGCGCGCGCGCCCTGGCGTTGCTCGAAGGCCGTTCGGCGCCCGCCGCCACCGCGGCCCCCAAGCCGCAGGCCGCCAAGGGCAATTTCGTGCTGCAGATCGCGGCCTACACCACGTCCGAGGATGCCCAGTCGCGTCGCGCCAAGCTGCATCAGGCCGGGGTGACCAACGCGTTCGTCGAACAGGCTTCCATCGGAGGCAAGCAGCAGTACCGTCTGCGGGTGGGGCCGTTCCCCTCGCGCGAGGCGGCGCAGGCGGCCCAGGCGCGGTTGCGCACCCTGGGCTATGACAACGGTTTCATTGCCGCCCAGTAGTGACCGGCTTCGACTTCGTCGTGCTGGCCATCCTGGTGGTATCGGGTGTGCTGGGCCTGGTGCGCGGCCTGCTCAAGGAAGTGCTGTCGCTGGTCGCGTATCTGCTGGCCTTCGTGGCCGCGATCTGGTGGGGGCCCACGGTCTATGCCTGGCTGGAGCCCTATATCGAAACAACGCTGCTGCGCATGGGTGTCTCGTACGCGGCGGTCTTCATTATCGTGCTGCTCGGCGTGGGGTTGGTCAACATGACGCTTGCCGCCTTGATCCGCAGCACCGGGCTGAGCCCTGCCGATCACGGCCTGGGCGGCATGTTCGGCCTGGCGCGCGGGTTGCTGATCGTGTTGGCGCTGGTCGCCGCCGCCGGGTACACGCCGCTGCCGCAGGAGCCGTGGTGGCGGGACGCCATGTTTTCGCATTCGGCCATCGAGGCCATCAAACATATCAAGACGTGGCTGCCGCCGTCCCTGGCGACATGGCTGCCGTATTGATTAGCTTCACATCAACCAGGAAATCTCACCATGTGTGGAATCGTAGGGGTCATCGGGCGCGGGCCGGTCAACCAGCTGCTCTATGACAGCTTGCTGCTGTTGCAGCATCGCGGGCAGGACGCCGCGGGCATCGCGACGTCGCAAGGCAACCAGTTCAATATGTACAAGGCGCACGGCCTGGTGCGCGACGTATTCCGCACGCGCAACATGCGTGCCCTGCCGGGCACCTCGGGCGTGGGCCAGGTGCGTTATCCCACCGCCGGTTCCAGCGCCAGCGAGGAAGAGGCCCAGCCGTTCTACGTCAACGCCCCGTTCGGCATCATGTTCGCCCACAACGGCAACCTGACCAACTGGCGCGAACTGCGCGAATCGCTCTACCGCGTCGACCGTCGCCACATCAACACCAATTCCGACTCGGAAGTGCTGCTGAACGTGCTGGCCCACGAGCTGCAGTCGGCCGCCAGCGGCGTCTCGCTCGACGACGACGCCATGTTCCGCGCGGTTGCCGCCGTGCACAAGCGCGTGCGCGGCGCCTACGCCGTGGTGGCGCAGATTTCCGGTTACGGCCTGCTGGCGTTCCGCGATCCCAACGGCATCCGCCCGCTGTGCATCGGCCGCCAGGAAACCGACGAAGGCGTCGAATGGATGGTGGCCTCGGAATCCGTGGCCCTGGAAGGCAGCGGCTTTGCCTTCGTGCGCGACGTCGAGCCGGGAGAAGCGGTGTTCATCGACCTGGACGGCCGTTTCGTCAGCCGCCAGTGCGCCGACAATCCGCAGTTGGTGCCCTGCATTTTCGAATACGTCTACTTCGCCCGCCCCGATTCGCTGATCGACGGCGTGTCGGTGTACGACGCGCGCCTGCGCATGGGTGAATACCTGGCCGACAAGGTCGCGCGCAACATGCGCCTGGGCGACATCGACGTGGTCATGCCGATTCCCGATTCCTCGCGTCCGGCCGCCATGCAGCTGGCCGCGCGCCTGAATCTGGATTACCGCGAAGGCCTGATCAAGAACCGCTACGTCGGCCGCACTTTCATCATGCCCGGCCAGGCCGTGCGCCGTAAATCGGTGCGCCAGAAGCTCAACGCCATCGGCATGGAGTTCAAGGGCAAGAACGTGCTGCTGGTGGACGACTCCATCGTGCGCGGCACCACCAGCCGCGAGATCGTCGACATGGCGCGCGCCGCCGGCGCCAACAAGGTGTACTTCGCCTCGGCCGCGCCTCCGGTGCGCTTCCCCAACGTCTACGGCATCGACATGCCGACGCAGAGCGAACTGATCGCCACCGGCCGCAGCGACGAGGAAATCGCCCGCGCGATCGGCGCCGACAGCCTGGTCTACCAGGACCTGCACGACATGCAGCAGGCCGTGCGCGACCTCAACCCGAAGCTGTCGCGCTTCGAAGCCTCGTGCTTCGACGGCGAGTACATCACGGGCGACATCACCGCCGAATACCTGACGCGCCTGGGCCAGGCCCGCGCCGAGCCAGGCGATGGCGAAGGCGCCAGCGGCCTGCAGTTCAATATGGGCTACGCCGCCAACGACGCCTGACGGCGGCACGCCCGCTGACCAAGCCGCTCTCCCGGGAGCGGCTTTTTTTATCGGCTGGCGCCTGTCACCACAGGCTGTCGCCCGTGGCCTCCAGGTGGGTCAGGTATAGCCGCAGGTCGAATTCATACTGGTGGTATTGCGGCTCCATCAGCCGGCACAGGTTGTAGAAGGCCTTGTTGTGGTCCTTTTCCTTCAGGTGCGCCAGCTCGTGCACCGTGATCATCTTCAGGAATTCCTCGGGCACCGTCTTGAACAGCGTGGCGACGCGGATCTCGTGCTTGGCCTTGAGCTTGCCGCCCTGGACCCGCGAGATGAAGGTGTGCTGGCCGAGCGCGTGCTGGATCACGTGGATCTTGCTGTCGAAGGTGATCTTGCTTAGCGGGGCGCCGTTGCGGATGTAGGTGTTCTTCAGGTCCACCACGTAGTCGTACAGCGCCTTGTCGGTGCGCACGCCGTGCGCGCCGGCGGGATAGCGGGCCCGCAGCGCCGGCCCCAGCCGGCCCTGGTCGAGCAGCGCGCGGGCCTGCGCCAGCAGCGATTCCGGATAACCGGTCAGGTATTTCATGGTGTCGGGAAAACGGCAAGGGCCGCGCGCGCGGCGCGGCGTTATGCCCAAGGCGGCAGGCGCGGCTCAGGCGGCGCGGCCGCGGCCGAATACGGCGGGCAGGGCCATGAGCAGCAGGATCACGAACAGCGCCAGGCTCCACAGCGCATATTCGATGCCCAGCACCGGCACCACCGCGTCCATGCAGGTGGCGTAGATGCCGAACAGCCACGGCACGCCGCCGTCCAGGCCGATGCCGGTCATGAAGCGGTCGGCGAAGGTCTGGTCGCACGACAGCATCTTGGCGGCCACGGTGTACTGGTACCAGGCCGCGGCGACGCCGCTGATCGACAGCAGCGCGGCCAGCGCGGCGCAGATGCGCGTCAGCGCGCGGCCGCCGCCGAAGCCGCCGACCAGGGCGATGACGCCGATCACCAGGTAGATCAGGCGCTGCAGCACGCACCAGGCGCAAGGGGGCATGTCGAAGGCATACTGGGAGACCAGGGCGATGCCGACGGCGCCGAAGCAGAAGAGGGCGATCAGGCGGAGCAGGCGTTCTGAACGAGAAGTCATGGTTGTTGCAAGGTAAGGGTTCGTGGGGGCAGGCGCCCCGGGGATGGCCGATCCGGTCGCCAGGCGTTAGGCCTTGGGAATCGGAATGGGTTGCATGACCTGCTGCAAGACGCCCAGCAGCAGCTCGCGCGAGCCTTCCCAGAAGATCTGCACCCCCAGGCACAGCATGATGAAGGCCGACATGCGCATGAAAACGGCGGTGCCATTATCGCCCAGCCGGTGCAGCATCTGCGCGGCAAAGCGCAGGCAGACGTACAACGTCAGCGAAACGACCACGATGCCGGGGATCGAGCCGCCCAGCCGCAGCAGGCTCAGCACGTGGTTCTGGTCGCGCAGCGATACGCCCACGGTGATGGCCGCGGCGATCGAGCCCGGGCCGCAACTGATGGGGAAGGTGAGCGGATAGAACGCGCGCGCCTTGGCCATTTCGGGGGTGAACGATTCGGCCATGCGGGCGACACGCTCGGTGTCGGCGTCGGGCGAGTTCACCAGGCGCCAGGCGCTGGCGATGACCAGCATGCCGCCTCCCACCCGCACGATCGACAGCGAGATGCCGAAGAAGCTCAGCAGCACGTTGCCCGCCACCATCGCCACGATCAGCATCAATCCGACGTTGATGGCCACGCGCTTGGCCAGCACCGTGCGGGTCGCCGACGAGGCGCCTTCGGTGAGCGACAGGAAGATGGGGGCGATCGCCGGTGGGTTCAGGAACGGCAGCAGCGTGGCCAGCGCGAAGAAGAAGCTGGTTCCCAGCACCCGCAAGTATTCGTTTAGCTCCATCGCCAGGTATCGCCAAGCCGAAAACCGGATTGTATGCGGTCGGCGGCGGTCTGGCGATGGCGCGCGCGGCTTCAGGCGGCCTGCTGGCGGGCCTCGTCGCCGGCCAGCGCGTCCAGGATGTCGCGTTCGAACTGCATCTGGCTGCGCGGGCGCGCCAGCGCCGCGCCGTCGACGATGAACACGTCTTCCACCCGGTCGCCCAGCGTCATGATCTTGGCCATCAGCAAGTTGACCTCGTGCTGGGCGAAAACCCGCGCCAGGGCGTGCAGCAGGCCGGGGCGGTCGGTCGCGGTGACCGACAGGCGCCACGAGGTGCTGCGTTCGTCGGGCTGCAATTCGGCCTGGGGCATGATCGGGAACACGCGCGACATGCGCGACTGGCGCCCGCGGCCGTAATAGCCGCCACGGCCCGGCGGCAACTGGGCCGCGGCCTTGGTGTCCTTGAGGCGCTCGGCCAGTTCGTGTTCGACCAGCGTGGCCTGTGCGCGTAGGTCGTTGGCGCCCTCCGGCAGCAGCACGATGAAGCTGTCCAGCGCCCAGCCATGGCGGGTGGTGTGGATGCGCGCGTCCTGCACCGACAGCGATTTGGCGTCGAAATACCCGCAGATCGCCACGAACAGGTCGGGCACGTCGCGGGTGTAGACCATGATCTGCAGGCCTTCGCCCTGCTCGGTGGGGCGCGCCCGCACCACCGCATGCGGCGGCGCCACCTGATGGTACAGGTGGCGCGTGTGCCAGGCGATGTCGGAGGCGTCATGGCGCAGGAAATACGCCACGTCGAGCTGGTTCCAGAAGGCCTCGCGGGCGTCGTCGCGCAGGCCGGCCAGGCGCGTCAGGCGCGCCGCCTCTTCCTTGCGCTCGGTCAGCACCGTGTGGGCATCGGCATGGGCGCCGCCCAGCGCCGCCAGCGTCAGTTTGTACAGGTCTTCGAGCAGCTTGCCCTTCCAGGCGTTCCAGACCTTGGGGCTGGTGCCGCGGATATCGGCCACCGTCAACAGGTAGAGCGCCGTCAGGTGGCGTTCGTCCTTGACCGTGGCGGCGAACTCCCGGACCACGGCGGGGTCGGACAGGTCGCGCTTCTGCGCCACGGCCGACATCAACAGGTGCTGGCGCACCAGGAACTCCACCAGCCTGGCGTCTTCGGGTTCCATGCCGTGGTCGTGGGCGAACTTGCGCACCTCGCGCGCGCCCAGCTCGGAGTGGTCGCCGCCGCGGCCCTTGGCGATGTCGTGAAACAGCGCCGCCACGTACAGCAGCCAATGGCGCCCCAGGCCGGCGATCAGCTGGCTGGCCAGCGGATACTCCTGGGCGTGCTCGGGCATGGTGAAGCGGCGCAGGTTGCGCACCACCGCCAGCGTGTGCTGGTCCACCGTGTAGGCGTGGAACAGGTCGTGCTGCATCTGCCCGACGATGCGGCGGAACACCGGCAGATAGCGCGGCAGGATGTTCAGCATGGTCATGCGGCGCAGTTCGTGCACGATGCCGCGCGGCTGCTGCAGGATCTGCAGGAACAGTTTGCGATTGACCGGATTGCGGCGGAACTGCGCGTCGATGCGGTGGCGCGAGTGCCAGATGGCGCGCAGCGTGCGCGCCGACATGCCGGTCAGCTCGGGATGCTGCTGCATCACCAGGAAGGCGCGCAACAGCAGCGTGGGATTACGCTCGAAGCCGTCGTCGCGGATGATGTCGAGGCGGTCGCGCAGGTTGCGGAAATCGTCGTCGATGTCGCGCGCGTCGCTGTCGGGGCGCGGGAACAGCCGCTCCTCGATGTTCTGCACCAGGATGCCGTTGAGCTGCGTCACCAGGCGCGCGGCCCAGTAATAGCGCTGCATCAGCAGTTCGCTGCCGCGGCGCGTGGCGGTGGCGTGGATGCCGTAGACCTCGGCCAGGGCCGGTTGCAGGTCGAACAGCACGCGGTCTTCGCGGCGCCGGGCCAGCAGGTGCAGTTCGATGCGCAGGCGCTTGAAGGCCTGTTCGGCCTTGCGCAGGTCGCGCGCCTCGGATGGCGTCAGCAGGCCGGCCTGCGCCACAGCGCGCCAGTTCTCGCCGAAGCCGGCCGCGCGCGCCATCCACAGGATCACCTGCAGATCGCGCAGGCCGCCGGGCGATTCCTTGCAGTTCGGTTCGAGCGCGTAGGGCGTGTCGTGATAGCGCGCGTGGCGCTGCTGCATCTCGACGCGCTTGGCGCGGAAGAAGGCGCGCGCGTCCAGACGCGACCGGGTGGCGGCCTCGAATTTCTTCATCAGCGCGCGGCTGCCGGCCAACCAGCGCGATTCGAGCAGCGCCGTTTCGACGGTGATGTCGGCGTCGGCCTCGCGCTCGCAGTCCTCGATGGTGCGCACGCTGTGGCCGGGCTCCAGGCCCAGATCCCAGAGCGAGGCCACCAGGCGCTCGATGGCGGCTTCGTCCTCGGCATTGGGCGCGTGCGGCAGCAGGATCAGCAGGTCGACGTCGGAATGCGGGTACAGTTCGCCGCGGCCGTAGCCGCCCACCGCGGCCAGCGTGGCGCCGGCCGGCAGCGGGTAATGCTTGACCAGGTCCCGCAGCGCCGCGTCGACGATGCGGCGTAATTCGCCCAGCAGGGTGTCGGGGCGTTCGTGCTCGCGGAACTGAGCCACCGCGGCGCGCCGGGATTCCTGGATGCGTTCGCGCAGGGTGCTGAGGATGTCGGCGGTCATGGTGGCGGGCGGGCCGGGGTCAGACGGCGGGAATGACGATCGGTTCGGTGATGAAGGCGGGCGGCTGGGGCATGCCGGGCGACAGGGTCAGAACCTCGTAGCCGGTGTCGGTGACGCAGACAGCATGCTCCCATTGCGCCGACAGGCTGTGATCGCGCGTCACGACCGTCCAGCCGTCGGACAATTGGCGGATCTCGCGGCGGCCGGCATTGATCATCGGCTCGATGGTGAACAGCATCCCCGTCACTAATTTCACGCCCGTGCCCAGCTTGCCATAGTGCAGCACCTGCGGGTCTTCGTGGAAGCGCTGGCCGATGCCGTGGCCGCAGAATTCGCGCACCACCGAGAAACCATTGGCCTCGGCGTGCTTCTGGATGGCGTGGCCGATGTCGCCCAATGTGGCCCCGTTTTTGACCTGCTGGATGCCTTTCCACATGCACTCGAAGGTGATGTCGGTCAGGCGGCGCGACAGGATCGACTGCTCGCCCACGGCATACATGCGGCTGGTATCACCGAACCAGCCGTCCTTGATGATGGTGACGTCGATATTGAGCGAATCGCCGTTCTTGAGCGCCTTGTCGCCCGGGATGCCATGGCACACCTGGTGGTTGACCGACGTGCAGATGGCGCCAGGGAAGGGCGGGTAGCCGGGCGGGGCGTAGCCGACGGTGGCGGACTTCACCTTGAGTTCGTCGGTCAGGTATTCCAGGCAGAGACGGTCCAGTTCCCCGGTGGTGACGCCAGGCTTGACGTAGGGGGTGATGAAATCGAGGACTTTGGCGGCGTCCTGGCAGGCTGCGCGCATCTTGGCCAGGTCGGCCGGATTGGTAATGGTGCCCATGGAATGACTGGCGGATCTCGCTTGAATGTCTGCTTGAAAGAATAGTAGAATTATAGGCTTCCCTAAAATTTTGGGGAGCAATCTGGGTAGCGGCAAGCGCCGATCCCGGCGGGTGAGGATGGAATGCTTCAGGTCACCTGGTTGGTTGTCTGCATTACGTATGTTGGGCCGCACCGCTTTTCGTGAGATCGGTGGCGGGTTCCGGAGTTTCATCGCAAGCGAAGGTTGTGGTGGAAGGTCGGGCCAGCCGCGGAGTTTCCGGGAAGCCGGCGGCGCAGCGGGCGCAAGAGGGCGGCGGGCCAGGGCGGGTTGGGGCGTTGGCATCGACACAGGTCGGGGCGCTGCGTGCTCGCAAGCCCGGTCATGTTTTCGAGCAGCGATGCAGGTTCAAGGCGGCTGCCGGCTTAATTTCTTGGAAAACCCGGTTCTTGAAAAACCCCGTTCTTCCTGAAGAGACGCCCCCGGCGACTGATGCGCGCGATGGTTGCAAAACCAGTGGTTGAAAAACCAGGGCGCGAGTGAACTGGATTTCGCTGCCAACAAAACAGGTCCGGGTGCGCTGGAAGAAACTGCCAGGAATTTCCTGGCGGGTCGGACGGCGCAATGCGTGCAGGTGGTGCAAGGCGCTTTGTCGTGGCGGCCGTCTGGGTTTATCGCGGCAGCGTAGCAGCAGGCGCGCGGGGCATATGCCCGGCAGCGTCGGAGTATTGCGGCAGTGATCGGCCGGCCCGGTTAAAATCGTTATTCATCCCGCGAGGTCGCGGGAAATCGCGCGCAACACCACCCAGGGTGTCAGCCACAGGCTGATGCAGGTGCGGCGCAAGAAATCAACCCTTGGAGAAAGTTATGTCTTTGATGCGCGAAATGCTGGAAGCGGGTGTCCACTTCGGTCACCAGACCCGTTACTGGAACCCCAAGATGGCCCCCTACATCTTCGGCCATCGCAACAAGATTCACATCATCAACCTCGAAAAGACGGTTGATAAGTACCAGGAAGCCACCAAGTTCGTGAAGCAGCTGGCTGCTCGCGGCGGCAACATCCTGTTCGTCGGCACCAAGCGCGCTGCTCGCGAGCTGGTCGCCGCCGAAGCCGCCCGTTGCGGCATGCCCTTCGTCGACGCCCGCTGGCTCGGCGGCATGCTGACCAACTTCAAGACGGTCAAGACCTCGGTCAAGCGCCTGAAGGACATGGAAGCCGTGGTCGCCGAAGGCGGCGCCGAGCGCATGATCAAGAAGGAAGGCCTGCTGTTCCAACGCGAACTGGACAAGCTGAACAAGTCGATCGGCGGCATCAAGGACATGAACGGTCTGCCCGATGCCATGTTCGTGATCGACGTCGGCTACCACAAGATCGCCATCGCCGAAGCCAAGACCCTGGGCATCCCCGTGGTCGCCGTGGTTGACACCAACCACTCGCCCGAAGGCATCGACTACGTCATCCCCGGCAACGACGACTCGGCCAAGGCCATCGCGCTGTACGCCAAGGGCATCGCCGACGCCGTGCTGGAAGGCCGCGAACAGAACCTGAACGGTCTGGTCGAGGAAATCGGCGAAGGCCAGGAAGAGTTCGTCGAAGTGCAGGACAACCAGGCCTAAGCCTGCTGTCATGTCCGGCGGTTAGTGTCTGGGGGCGGCCGCGCAATGCGGCGCACCCCCACCTCGCCGGCAGTGCGAAGGTGGGCTCCCACCTTCCTCATCCGCAGCTTGCGGACGTCTCATCGAATCACACCACTGCCCCGGCCCGCCGGGGCATGTCTTAGCAAAATTTGGAGCTAACATGGCTGAAATTACCGCCGCCCTGGTCAAGGAACTGCGCGAGAAGACCGATGCGCCCATGATGGAGTGCAAGAAGGCCCTGACGGAAGCCGAAGGCGACCTGGCCCGCGCTGAAGAGATCCTGCGCGTCAAGCTGGGCAACAAGGCCAGCAAGGCCGCCGCCCGCGTCACCGCCGAGGGCCTGATCGGCCTGTTCATTTCGGCCGATGCCAAGCAAGGCGCCGTCATCGAAGTGAACTGCGAAACCGACTTCGTCGCCAAGAACGACGACTTCGTCGTCTTCGTCAACAAGCTGGCCGAGCTGGTTGCCACGCAGAACCCGGCCGACGTGGCTGCGCTGTCGGCGCTGCCCTACGGCGACGGCACGGTCGAATCCACCCGTACCGCCCTGATCGGCAAGATCGGCGAAAACATGGCGATCCGCCGTTTCGAGCGCATCGAGACCCCGAACGCGCTGGCCAGCTACGTGCACGGCGGCCGCATCGGCGTGCTGGTTGAGTACTCGGGCGCCGAGGAAGTGGGCAAGGACCTGGCGATGCACATCGCCGCGACCAAGCCCAAGGCCCTGAACGCCGACGGCGTGAACCCGGCCGACATCGCCGCCGAACGCTCGGTCGCCGAGCAGAAGGCCGCCGAATCGGGCAAGCCGGCTGAAATCGTCGCCAAGATGGTCGAAGGCTCGGTGCAGAAGTTCCTGAAGGAAGTGACGCTGCTGTCGCAACCGTTCGTCAAGGACGACAAGAACACCGTCGAACAGATGCTCAAGGCCAAGGGCGCCTCGATCAGCAAGTTCGTGCTGTTCGTCGTCGGCGAAGGTATCGAGAAGAAGACCAGCGACTTCGCCGCTGAGGTTGCCGCCGCCGCCGCCGGCCGCGCCTGATCTCAGGGTAGTGCTTACAGGCCGGCGCTAGATATTTTCTAGTCCGGCCTATTTCTTGTCTTACACTTTCGTCGGAATGTTCTTCGGGATATCACCTATGAGCAGCAGATCATACAAACGGGTTCTTCTCAAACTTTCCGGCGAGGCGCTGATGGGCGACGATGCATTCGGCATCAATCGCGCCACCATCGTCCGCATGACCGATGAGATCGCCGAAGTCGCCGCCACCGGCGTCGAATTGGCCATCGTCATCGGCGGTGGCAACATCTTCCGTGGCGTCGCCCCGGGTGCGCAGGGCATGGACCGCGCCACCGCCGACTACATGGGCATGATGGCCACCATCATGAACGCGCTTGCCCTGCAGGACGCGCTCAAGCACAAGGGTATCGACACCCGCGTGCAATCGGCCCTGAACATCGATCAGGTCGTCGAACCGTACATCCGCCCCAAGGCCCTGCGTTATCTCGAAGAAGGCAAGGTCGTCATCTTCGCCGCGGGCACCGGCAACCCTTTCTTCACGACCGACACCGCGGCCGCCCTGCGTGGCGCCGAGATCGGCGCGGAGATCGTGCTGAAGGCCACCAAGGTCGACGGCATCTACAGCGCGGATCCCAACAAGGATCCCACCGCCACGCGCTATGCGCGCATCAGCTTCGACGAGGCCATCGTCCGCCGCCTGGAGGTCATGGACGCCACGGCGTTCGCCCTGTGCCGCGACCAGAAGCTGCCGATCAAGGTGTTTTCGATCAATAAGTCGGGCGCGCTCAAGCGTGTCGTCAGCGGCGAAGACGAAGGCACATTGGTACACGTTTAAAGAAAAGGAAATTCCATGAGCGTCGCAGAAATCCGCAAATCCGCCGAAGCCAGGATGGCCAAGTCGCTTGACACGCTCAAGACCAACCTGGCCAAGATCCGCACGGGCCGCGCCCACACCGGCATCCTGGACCATGTGCAGGTCGAGTATTACGGTTCGCCCGTGCCGATCAGCCAGGTCGGCAACGTGAACCTGATCGACGCGCGCACCATCAGCGTCCAGCCCTACGAAAAGCACATGGCCGCCGCCATCGAGAAGGCCATCCGTGAGTCGGACCTGGGCCTGAACCCCATGTCCATGGGCGACACCATTCGCGTGCCGATGCCGGCCCTGACCGAAGAGCGCCGCCGCGACCTGACCAAGGTGGTGCGCAGCGAAGGCGAAGACGCCAAGGTGGCCGTGCGCAACCTGCGTCGCGAAGCCAACGACGCCTTGAAGAAGCTGGTCAAGGACAAGGAAATCTCCGAGGACGACGAGCGTCGCGCCCAGGACGACGTCCAGAAGCTGACGGATCGCAACGTGGCCGACATCGACAAGATGGTCACGCAAAAAGAAGCGGAAATCATGACCGTATAATCCTTGCAGTGCCGGGCGGGCCGCAGCGGCTCGCCTGGCGCCAGGATTCCTGTTTTCGCGCCGTCCTATCCATCGCTACGCGGCATGCCTGTGCGGCGGTGGGTCGACGGCGCCGGTTTTTCCCGTATTTCCCTGTTTTACGCCGGTCGACGGCGCTTCCACGATCCATGGCAACCAGTTCCACCCAAGCGGTTCCCGATACCCGCGATACCCCCGAGCACGTGGCCATCATCATGGACGGCAACGGCAGGTGGGCGACGCGGCGGCTGCTGCCGCGCACGGCCGGGCATGCCAAGGGTGTGCAGGCGGTGCGCCGCGTGGTCGAGGCCTGCGGCCGCGCCGGGGTGCGCTATCTGACCCTGTTCGCCTTCAGTTCGGAGAACTGGCGTCGGCCCGCCGAGGAAGTGTCGTTGCTGATGCGCCTGTTCGTGCAGGCGCTCGAGCGCGAGGTCGGCAAGCTGCAAGAGCAGGGCGTGCGCCTGCACGTGATCGGCGACCTGTCGGCCTTCGAGCCACGCTTGCAGGAATTGATCGCCGCGGCCCAGGCCCGCACCGCCCACAATGACCGCCTGCACCTGACGGTGGCCGCCAATTACGGTGGCCGCTGGGACATCCTGCAGGCCACCCGCGCGATGCTGGCGGCCGAACCCAGCCTGGCGGCCCATCCGGAGCGGGTCGACGAAGAGCGCCTGGCGCGGCATCTGTCCATGTCCTGGGCGCCCGAGCCCGATCTGTTCATCCGCACCGGCGGTGAGCAGCGCATTTCCAATTTCCTGATCTGGCAGATGGCGTACGCGGAGTTCTATTTCACCGACCGCTTCTGGCCGGATTTCGGCGCCGATGAACTGCGCCAGGCGTTCGAATGGTATCGGACGCGCGAGCGCCGTTTCGGCCGCACCAGCGCCCAGCTCAACGAGAGTAGCGGAAAATAACCCGGCGCTCCGCGTGCCGCGTGCCGCACGGGGCAACGCCGGGTCGACCCTGAGGAGACCGTCATATGTTGGGCCAGCGTATCGTTACCGCCGTCATCCTGCTCGCCGTCCTGGCGGCCACGATGATGAGCGCCAATCCCTGGTGGTTCGTGGCGTTGCTGGCGTTGGCGGCGGCCTGCGCCAACTGGGAATGGCTGCGCCTGACGCTGCCGCAACCGCCGTCGCCCCTGATCGCCATCGGCATTCCCGTGCTGTTGTGCGCGGCCATGCTGGCCCTGGCGTCCGCCTGGCTGGCGGGCCACCGCGCCGGTTTGGCCGATCCCGACTGGATCCTGCGCTACGCGACCCCGCTGGTGGCGCTGGTATGGCTGTTCGGCGCCACCACCGCCGTGGTGCGCGGCCAGTCCGGCGCGGCCCCGGCCAGCCTGGGCTGGTCGCTGTTCTCGCTGCCGGCGGCGTTTGTTGCGTGGGCCGTGCTGGCGCAAGGCTACATCGCGCGCGGCGCGGTCTTCGTGGTGTCGCTGCTGGCGCTGGTCTGGGTGGCCGACATTGCCGCCTATTTTGCCGGCCGCGCTTTCGGCAAGCGTAAACTGGCCCCCCGGGTGAGCCCGGGCAAGACGGTAGCCGGCGCCGTGGCGGGTGTGCTTGGCGCGGTCATCTGGATCGGTTTGTCGAGCCTCTGGGAAGGCACCTATGGCCACGCCCTGGTGGCGCGCTGGAGCTTCTGGCTGGCCTTGCCGATAGCCGCCGTGCTGGGCGTGCTGTCCATTGTCGGCGACCTGTTCGAATCGTTGCTCAAGCGCCGCGCCGGGCGCAAGGATTCCAGCGCGCTGCTGCCGGGCCATGGAGGCGTCTACGACCGTATCGACGCGATCCTCCCGGTCGCGCCATTCGCGCTAATTTTGTCTGGAGTGTTGTTTTGACGGCTTTTCAACGCGTCGTGGTGCTGGGGTCGACCGGGTCGATCGGTGAAAGCACGCTGGATGTGATCGCCCGCCATCCCGACCGGCTGGGCGTCTACGCCTTGTCCGCCTACAGCCGCATGCAGCGGTTGGCCGAGCAGGCGCTGGCCAGCCGCGCGGCGGTGGTGGTGGTGCCCCATGCCGAGGCGCGCCGCCAGTTCATCGCGGCCTGGCCGGCGGGCCAGGCCATGCCCGAGATCCGCGTCGGGGCGCAGGCCTTGGCCGACACCGCGGCCGACCCGCAGTGCGATTCGGTCATGGCCGCCATCGTCGGTGCGGCCGGACTGCCGGCGGCGCTGGCAGCGGCGCGCCAGGGCAAGCGGGTGCTGCTGGCCAATAAGGAAGCCCTGGTGGCGGCCGGCTCGCTGTTCATGCAGGCAATTCGCGACAACGGCGCCGAACTGCTGCCAATCGACAGCGAACACAATGCAATTTTCCAATGTATGCCGCACGGCGGCCGGGCCGGCGCGCCGGATGCGCCAGCGCCGGGCGTGCGGCGGTTGCTGCTGACCGCCTCGGGCGGCCCGTTCCGTGGCCGCGACGTCGAGGATCTGCACGAGGTGACGCCCGCTCAGGCTTGCGCCCACCCCAACTGGAGCATGGGCCGCAAGATCTCGGTCGATTCGGCCACCATGCTCAACAAGGGCCTGGAGGTGATCGAAGCGCACTGGCTGTTCGCCATGCCGCCCGAGCGCATCGAGGTGGTGGTGCACCCGCAGAGCGTGATCCACTCCATGGTGGAATACGACGACGGCTCGATCCTGGCGCAACTGGGTCAGCCCGACATGCGCACGCCGATCGCCTATGGCCTGGGATTTCCCGAGCGGCTGGCCAGCGGCGTCGGGCCGCTCGATCTGACGCGCCTGGGCCGGCTCGACTTCGAGAAACCGGATCTGGCGCGCTTTCCCTGTCTGGCATTGTCGTTCGCCGCGCTGCGGGCCGGGCAGGGCGCCTGCATCGCGCTCAATGCCGCCAACGAAGTGGCGGTGGAGGCATTCCTGGCGGGCCGTCTGGGTTACACCTGGATTGCGCGCGTGATCGAGGCGACCCTGGAGTGGCAGGGGGGGCAATCATCTGTTACGCTCAACAGTCTTGACGATGTGCTGGCGCTGGATGCCGCCGCGCGCGCCTACGCCGGCAACCTGGGCCTGGCGTGACGGGGCGCGACTGCCAATGACCGCACCGGCCCGCGTCGTCGCCGATTCCTGGATTTTCTGACCCCGATGCTTTTCACCCTGCTGGCCTTTGCCGTCGCGCTTGGCTCCCTGATCATCTTCCATGAGTTGGGGCATTACTGGGTGGCGCGCCTTTGCGGCGTGAAAGTGCTGCGATTCTCGGTCGGATTCGGCAAGGTGATCCTGCGCCGTACCGACCGCCATGGCACCGAATGGGCACTTTCGGCCCTGCCGCTGGGCGGCTACGTCAAAATGCAGGACGACGCCCCGGCCGGCGCCAGTGCCGCCGAAGCGGCGGGCGCGTTCAACAACAAATCCGTCGGCAAGCGCATCGCGATCGTCGCCGCCGGTCCCATTTTCAATCTCATCCTGGCGGTCTTCCTGTATGCCGGCCTGAACATGGCGGGCACCGAGGAGCCAGTGGCTGTCATTGCCCAGCCCGCCGCCGGTACGCCTGCCGCGCGCGCCGGCCTGGCCGCCGGCGACCGCATCCTGGCCATCGACGGCCAGGAAGTCGCCTCGTGGTCCGATGCGCGCTGGCGTCTGATGGACGTGATGGCTACGGGCGGCCGCAGCCGGATCGAGGTCGCTACGCCCGGCGGCGCCCCGCAGCCGCGCGAGCTGACCCTGCCGGCCAACGCCATGGATCCGGCTGGTGGCGATCCGCTGTTGGCGGCCGGCATCCGCCTGGCCCAACCCAAGCCCGCCGTGCGTGTCGTCAACGACGGTGGCGAGGGGCAGGCGGCCGGTCTGCGCCCGGGTGACCTGATCCTGGCCGTCGACGGCCAGCCCACGCCGGATACCGGCGCGCTGGTCAGGCAGATCCAGGAAAGCGCCGGCAAGACACTGGCGCTGACGCTGGCGCGTGAGGGCGCCCAGGTTTCCGTGAATGTCACGCCGCGCGCCGAGACGGTCAATGGCCAGGTCATCGGCCGTTTGGGCGTCCAACTGGGCGGCGACGTGCCGATGGTGACGGTGCGCTATGGCGTGTTCGACAGCCTCTGGCGCGGCGCGGTCCGCACCTGGGACACCGCCTTGTTCTCGCTGCGCATGATGGGCCGGATGGTCACGGGCGATGTGTCCTGGCGCAATGTCAGCGGCCCGGTCACCATCGCCGATTACGCCGGCCAGACCGCCCGGATCGGCATTGTTGCGTATATCGCCTATATCGCGTTGATCAGTATCAGCCTCGGCGTATTAAATTTGCTGCCCATTCCTATGCTGGACGGGGGCCATCTGCTGTACTATCTCGTCGAAATTGTGCGGGGCAGTCCGCCGCCCGCACGGTGGATCGATATCGGACAGCGCGCAGGCATTGGTTTATTGGCAAGCCTGATGGGGCTTGCGCTGTTTAATGATTTCACGCGCTTGTTCACTTAAGCGCCAATTAGCATAAAATCCCCCGCCATTTGCACGACCGAGGATACTCAAGGATGTCTTTTCGCCGGATGTTTCATCACAAAAAGGGTGTACTGCCGGGCGTACTGCCGAGTCTGATCGCCGCATTGCTGCTTCCAGGCATGGCTCACGCCTTCGACCCTTTTGTCGTGCGGGATATCCGCGTAGAGGGGATCCAGCGTACCGACGCGGGCACCGTCTTCGGTTATCTGCCGGTCAAGGTGGGCGAGAAATTCACCGAGGAAGAAGCCACCGAGGCGATCCGTCGCCTGTACGGCACCGGCTTTTTCACCGACGTGCAGATCCAGACCGACAATAACGTCGTGGTCGTGGTGGTTCAGGAACGTCCGACGATCGCATCCGTGAATTTCAACGGCATGCGCGAATTCGATTCCAAGGCCATCACCAAATCGCTGGGGCAGGTCGGCTTCGCCGAAGGCCGCATTTTCGACCGCTCCATGCTCGAGCGCGCCGAATACGAACTCAAGCAGCAGTATCTGTCCAAGGGCAAGTACGGGGTCGAAGTGACCTCCACCGTGACGCCGCTGCCGCGTAACCGCGTGGGCGTCAGCTTCGACGTGTTCGAAGGCTCGGTCGCCCGCATCCAGGAAATCCGCTTCGTCGGCAACAAGGCCTTCTCGGAAAGCGACCTGCTCGACGAATTCAAGCTGACCACGCCCGGCTGGCTGACCTGGTACACCGATACCGACAAGTACTCGCGTGAAAAGCTCGAGGGCGATCTCGAACGCCTGCGCTCTTTCTACCTCGACCGCGGCTACCTCGAGTTCTCGGTCGAGCCGCCCCAGGTCACGATCTCGCCGGACCGCAAGGACATCCGCATCACCATCACCGTCCACGAAGGCGAGCCGTACAAGGTGCGCAGCGTCAAGCTGGCCGGTAACCTGCTCGGCCTGGACAAGGAAATCAACGCCCTGGTCCAGGTCAAGCCGGACGAGACGTTCTCGGCCGCCAAGGCCAACGCCTCGGCCAAGGCCATCACCGACTACCTGGGCGAGTTGGGGTACGCGTTCGCCAACGTCAACCCGAACCCGCAGCTCGACCGCGCCAAGCACGAGGCCGACCTGACGTTCTACGTCGATCCGAGCCGCCGGGTGTACGTGCGCCGCATCCAGATCGGCGGCAATACCCGCACCCGCGACGAAGTCGTGCGCCGCGAAATGCGCCAGCAGGAAGCCGCCTGGTACGACGCCAAGGACATCAAGACCTCGCGCGACCGCGTCGACCGCCTGGGCTATTTCAGCGACGTCAACGTCAAGACCGATCCGGTGCCGGGCTCGCCCGACCAGGTCGACGTCAACGTCGACGTGAAGGAAAAGCCCACCGGCATGATCAACCTGGGCGTGGGCTACGGTTCGTCTGAAAAAGCGATTCTGTCGGCCGGTATCAGCGAAGACAACGTGTTCGGCAGCGGCACCAACCTGACGCTGCAGCTGAACACCAGCAAGAGCAACCGCGCGGTGGTGCTGTCGCATACCGACCCGTACTGGACCAAGGACGGCATCAGCCGCACCACGTCGGCCTACTATCGCGTGACCGAACCCTGGAACAACAACGACGGCGACTACCGCGTCAAGTCCATGGGCCTGGGCATGAACTTCGGGGTGCCGATCTCCGAGTACGACCGGATCTTCCTGGGCGCCAACCTCGAGCGCAACCAGATCGACCTGTTCTCGAATTCGCCGCTGGCCTACCGCAACTTCGTCAATCAGTACGGCGATTCGACCAACTCGGTGATCTTCACCGCCGGCTGGTCCAACGATACCCGCGACAGCGCCCTGGCGCCGACCAAAGGTTCGTACACCCGCCTCAAGAGCGACTTCTCGACGGTTGACCTGAAGTACTACATGCTCACCGGCCAGCAGCAGTACTTCATCCCGCTGGGCAATTCGTACACCCTGGCGCTGAACGGCATGGTCGACTGGGGCCAGAGCTACGGTGGCAAGGACTATCCGATCATCAAGGACGTGTACGCCGGCGGTATCGGCACGGTGCGCGGCTACGAAGGTTCGTCGCTGGGCCCACGCGACCCGGTCACGGGCGACTACCTGGGCGGCTCGCGCCGCATCGTGGCGAACGCCCAGTTGTACCTGCCGTTCCCGGGCGCGTCCAAGGACCGCACGCTGCGCTGGTTCATCTTCAGCGACGCGGGCCAGGTGGGCGCGGGCAGCGGTCTGTCTTGCACCCGCGGCAAGCCGGGCAGCGAGGTGGACGATCCTTGCGGCTGGCGCTTCTCGGCCGGTATCGGCCTGTCGTGGCAGTCGCCGATGGGGCCGCTGCAACTGTCGTATGCCCGTCCGCTCAATGCCAAGCCGGGCGACGACAAGCAGAGCTTCCAGTTCCAGATCGGTACCGGGTTCTAAGCGGCGTTACGCTTGAAAACAAGGGAGGGCCCCCGTGGCCCGGCCCGTGCGCCGTTTAGTGGCACAATACACACTTTGGCTTTGCCTTATTGGAAGGTGAGATTTTCATGATGTCTGACTTCGCACTTAAATCATCGAACACGCCGCGTGCCAACCGCCGTGGCAAGCTGGGCGGCTCCATTGCCCTGGTGGGTGCGCTCATTCTCGGTTCCGTCGCGGCGGTGCCCGCTCAGGCTCAAAACACCAAGATCGGCTTCGTCAACACCGAGCGGATCCTGCGTGAGTCCGGCCCGGCCAAGACCGCGCAAAGCAAGATCGAAGCCGAATTCAAGAAGCGCGACGACGAGCTCCAGCGTCTGAACTCCACCCTGCGCTCGCAAGCCGAAAAGTTCGACAAGGACGCCCCCGTGCTGTCGGAGTCCGATCGCGTCAAGCGCCAGCGCGAACTGTCCAACCTGGACACCGACCTGCAGCGCAAGCGCCGCGAGTTCCAGGAAGACTTCAACCGCCGTCGCAACGAAGAGTTTTCCAGCATCGTGACGAAGGCCAACGAGGCCATCAAGCGCATCGCTGAGCAGGAAAACTACGACCTGATCATCCAGGACGCCGTGACGGTCAACCCGCGCATCGACATCACCGACAAGGTGATCCAGAGCCTGGGCAAGTAAGCCGCAGTCGTCGTATGCCGGTTCTACTGGATCTAGCCCGTGCCCCGACGCTGGAAGCGCTGCTGAGCGCCGCCGATACGCAGGGCATGGACTGGCGCATCAGCGCGCCCGCTGGCGCGGAGCCTTTGCGGGTTCGCGGCATCGGCACCCTGGCCTCGGCCGGTGGCCAGGAAATCAGTTTCCTGGCCAATCCGAAATACCAGAGCCAGCTTGCCGGCACGCAGGCGGGGGCGGTGATCGTTTCGGCCGACGTGGCCGAGACGCTGGAGGCGCCTGGCGCCGACCGGCCACGCTTCACGCTGGTGGTCTGCAAGCATCCCTATCTGCTGTATGCCCGCGTGGCCCAGTGGTTTGACGCCGCGCGGCGTCCGCCGCTGACGGCCGCCACGCATCCGTCCGCGGTGGTCGCGCCCGACGCGCACATCGAGGAAGATGTGCGAATCGGTCCGAATTGCGTGATCGAATCGGGCGCGCGGATCGGCCGCGGCAGCGTGCTGGGCGCCGGTTGCGTGATTGGCGCCGGCTCCTCGGTCGGCCCCGGCAGCCGCCTGCATGCCCACGTCACGCTGTACGAAGGCGTGAAGGTCGGCGCGCGGGCCATCATCCACAGCGGCGCGGTGCTTGGCGCCGACGGCTTCGGCTTCGCGCCGGACCCGTCGCTGGGCAAGGGCGCCTGGGGCAAGATTCCCCAGCTGGGCGGGGTGTCGGTGGGCGACGACGTCGAAATCGGTGCCAATACCACCATCGACCGCGGCGCGCTCGAAGATACCGTGGTGGGCAATGGCGTCAAGCTCGACAACCAGATCATGGTGGCCCACAACTGCCGCATCGGCGCCCATACCGCGATCGCGGCGTGCGTCGGCGTGGCGGGTTCCACCACCATCGGCGAGCGTTGCACCATCGGCGGCGCCGCGATGCTGTCGGGGCACCTGACGCTGGCCGACGACGTGCACATTTCGGGCGGCACGGCAGTGACGTCCAATATTTCCAAGCCTGGCCGCTATACCGGGGTGTACCCCTATGCGGAGCATGGCGAATGGCAGCGCAACGCCGCCGTGATACAACAGTTGGCGCAATTGCGCCGCCGCGTGCGGACGCTGGAAAAAGACTAGGGCGCAGCCACGCCGTCCTGGGCGCGTCCGGCGCCGCAAGATTTATTTCATTTCGCAGGAATTCACAGAAAAATGGAACTCGACATCAAGGGGATCATGGAGAGGCTGCCGCATCGTTACCCGATGCTGCTGATTGATCGCGTCGTCGAAATGGTGCCCGGCAAGTCCATCGTCGCCATCAAGAACGTCTCGATCAATGAACCGTTTTTCAACGGTCACTTTCCCCATCATCCGGTGATGCCGGGCGTGCTCATCGTGGAAGCCATGGCGCAGGCTTCGGCGCTGTTCTCGTTCACCGACGAAAATGGCGGCCTGAAGTGCGAAGGCGCCAAGACGGCCTATTACCTGGTGGGTATCGATGGCGCGCGTTTCCGCCGTCCGGTGGTGCCGGGCGATCAATTGCGCATCGAAGTCGAAGCCGAGCGCCTGAGCCGCAGCATCTGCAAGTACCAGGCGCGTGCCACGGTGGACGGGCAGGAAGTGGCGTCGGCCAAGCTCATGTGCGCGATCCGCAGCCTGGAAGAGTAAATGGCAGGAAATATCCATCCTACCGCCGTCGTCGATCCGGCGGCGAAAATCGACCCCAGCGTGGTCATCGGCGCGTTCTGCGTCGTGGGCCCCGATGTGACGATCGGCGCCGGCACCGAGCTCGGCCCGTATTGCATGGTCGATGGCGTGACCACCATCGGGCGCGACAACCGTTTCTACCGGTATTGCTCGATCGGCGGCATGCCGCAGGACAAGAAGTACAAGGGCGAGCCGACCCGGCTGGTCATCGGCGACCGCAACACCGTGCGCGAGTTCGTGACGCTGAACACCGGCACGGTGCAGGATGGCGGCGCCACCACGCTGGGCGATGACAACTGGATCATGGCCTACGTGCACGTCGCGCACGACTGCCACGTGGGCAACAACACCATCCTGGCCAATTCCGTGCAGTTGGGTGGCCACGTCCACGTGGGCGACTGGGCCATCGTTGGCGGCCTGACCGGCGTGCACCAGTTCTCGCGCATCGGCGCGCACAGCATGACGGGCGGCAACAGCTCGCTGATGCAGGATACGCCGCCGTTCGTGCTGGCCGCGGGCAATCCGTGCCGGCCGGTGGGCGTCAACGTCGAGGGCCTGAAACGCCGCGGCTTCACGCCGGCCCAGGTGTCGGCGCTGCGCGACGCCTACAAGATCATCTACCGTCGCGGCCTGTCGCTGGACGACGCGCGCGCCGAACTGCGCGCGCGCCAGCAGGCCGAGCCCGAAGTCGCCGAGCACCTGCAGACGCTGCTGGATTTCCTCGACGTCTCGTCCCGCGGCATCATCCGTCCATGAACATGCGGATCGGCATGGTGGCCGGCGAGCCCTCGGGCGACCTGCTGGCCGGGCGCATCATTGCCGGTTTGCAGCAGCGCGCCCCGGGCGTGCGGTGCGAAGGCATCGGCGGCCCGCAGATGCAGGCGCGCGATTTCGACACCTGGCACCCGATGCATGCGCTGACCGTGTTCGGCTATGTCGATGCGCTCAAGCGCCTGCCCAGCCTGCTGCGCACTTATCGCGACGTGTCGCGCCGCTGGCTGGCCGAGCCGCCGTCGGTGTTCGTCGGCATCGACGCGCCGGATTTCAACCTGCGCCTGGAACACCAGTTGCGCCAGGCCGGCACGCCCACGGTGCATTTCGTCGGCCCGTCGATCTGGGCCTGGCGCTACGACCGCATCCACAAGATCCGCGAATCGGTTTCGCACATGCTGGTGCTGTTTCCGTTCGAGGAAGAGATCTACCGCAAGGAAGGCATTCCGGTCACGTATGTCGGCCATCCGCTGGCCGGCGCCGTGCCGATGCGGCCGGACCGGGCCGCCGCGCGCGCGCGGCTGGGCATCGATCCGGACGCGCGGGTGCTGGCGATCCTGCCGGGCAGCCGGTCCTCCGAGATCCGCCTGCTGGCGCCGCGCTTCCTGCAAACCGCGCAGATGCTGCAAAAGCGCGATCCGGCGCTGCAATGCGTGGTGCCGATGGTCAACGACCAGCGCCGCGCCGAGTTCCAGGCGATCCTGGCCAAGTATCCGGTGCCGGGACTGCGCTGCGTCACCGCCCAGGACCTGCACGGCGAGGGCGGCGAACGTCAGGCGCCGGTGGCGTGGTCGGTGATGGAGGCCAGCACCGCGGTGCTGGTGGCCAGCGGCACCGCCACCCTGGAAACGGCGCTGTACAAGCGCCCCATGGTGATTTCGTACGTGCTGTCGCCGCTGATGCGGCGCATCATGGCATGGAAGTCCGGTCAGGAGCGGCCCTACCTGCCGTGGGTGGGCCTGCCCAACGTGCTGCTGCGCGATTTCGCCGTGCCCGAGCTGTTGCAGGACGACGCCACGCCGGAAAAGCTGGCCGAGGCCACCTGGACGGCCCTGACCGACGACGCCCTGGCGGCCCGCATCGAGGCGCGTTTCACGGCCTTGCACCAGGAACTGCTGCGCGATACGCCGGCACTGGCGGCCCAGGCGATTCTGGAGGTGGCAGGTGGAGCAGCCTGATCTGTTCGCCGCGCCGCCACAGCCGGCGCTGGTCACGGCCGGGGTCGACGAGGCCGGCCGCGGTCCGCTGGCCGGCGCCGTCTATGCCGCCGCGGTGATCCTCGATCCCGCCCGGCCGATCGATGGCCTGGCCGATTCCAAGGTGCTCAAGGCCGCTACCCGCGAAGCGCTCGCGCTGGAGATTCAGGCGCATGCCCTGGCATGGTGTGTCGCCAGCGCCAGCGTGGCCGAGATCGACAGCCTGAACATCCTGCGGGCGACCCTGCTGGCGATGCGCCGCGCCGTCGAGGGCTTGTCGCTGGCGCCGCAACTGGCGCTGGTCGATGGCAACCAGGCGCCCAAGCTGGACTGCACGGTGCAGACGGTGATCAAGGGTGACGCCCTGGTGCCGGCCATTTCCGCCGCGTCGATCCTGGCCAAGACCGCGCGCGATGCCGACCTGCTGCGTCTGCATACCCTTTATCCGCAGTACGCCTTCGACCAGCACAAGGGCTACGGCACCGCGCTGCACCTGCAGATGCTGCGCGAGCACGGCCCGTGCGCCGAGCATCGCCGCAGTTTTGCGCCCATCAAGGCCTTCGGCCTGGCGCCATGAAGCACATCAGTTCCCGCGACAACCCCGCGGTCAAGGCGCTCGCCAAGCTGGCGGGCACCGCCGGCAAACGCGGCGCGCCCGTGCTGCTGGACGGCGTGCATCTGTGCCAGGCGTGGTTGCAGCATCACGGCGCGCCAGACCAGGCCATTTTCGATGTCGAGCGGCTGGGCCAGCCCGATATCGCGGCGCTGGCGGCCGCGGTGCCGGATGCGCGCTGCCTGGCGCTGGACGCCCGCCTGATGCAGGCGCTGGCCAGTGTCGAAAGCGGGCAGGGCGTGGCCTTCGTGGTGACGCCGCCGCTGCCGTCGCCGCCGGACGCGGTGGACGAGAATTGCGTGCTGTTCGATCGCATCCAGGACCCGGGCAACGTCGGCACCTTGCTGCGCACCTGTGCCGCGGCCGGCGTCAAGCGTGTGTTCCTGGCCACCGGCACGGCCGCCGCCTGGTCGTCCAAGGTGCTGCGCAGCGGGCAGGGCGCGCATTTCGCGCTGACGATTCACGAGCACGTGGATCTGGCGGCGTTGTTGCCGCGACTGCGTGTGCCGCTGGTGGCCACGGCGCTTGACGGCGCCCAGGATCTGTATGCGGGCCGCCTGCCTGAACGCTGTGCCTGGGTCTTCGGTCACGAAGGCCAGGGCGTGGCCGCGGATCTGCTGGCGGCCGCCCGCCTCAAGGTGCGAATTCCACACGATAGGGCGGCGGTGGAGTCGCTCAATGTGGGCGCGGCCGCTGCCATCTGCCTGTTCGAACAGCGCCGCCAGGCGCTGGCGGCCGCATCGCGCTGATTCCGTCCCGTCTTGGCCCGTGACGCCGTAGTCGGGGACCCGTCCCCGCTTATACTCTCGCGTTGTTCATGATCCGCACGCCGTCGTCGGCGCCACATGAAATCCGCCCAGGAGAGCGCATGAAGTTCGGGAAGTTGCTTGCCATGTCGACCGCCGCGCTGTTGTTGGCGGGCTGCGCATCGGGCAGGCCAGAGCCGGCCAGTCTGGTGCCGGTCGCGGCGGCCGAGTCCGCCAACGTGATTCAACTTTCCCGCGCCGTGGTCGGCGCGCTACCTGCCGAAGCCGTGGTGACGCTGCCGGCTGCCTCGCAATGGCGGCGCGTGGGTGCCATCGTGCAAGGGGATGTCTACCGGCCCCTGGGCGGGCAGTTCAACGTGCATGCGCCCAGGAGAACCGAAGCCTACCTGGTGGCCTCGTCGGGTCAATTGGTGGGGTTTTATCTACCGGAGGAACGGGGCTACGTCGCGCTGATTCGCCCGGTGGCGCTGCCCGTCGGCATGCGTCAATGACCGCAGGGTTCACGCGCCGGCAGGCATCTGCCGGGTCGACACGATGCGTGAAAGCGAATTCTCTTCCGCCCGGCAAGGGCGCGCCAATGGCGCGCCCTTGGCGTTTTCAGGCGCGGTCCAGGCCGACTTCCTGCAACACCGTGGTCGAGATCTCCTCGATCGACTTGGTGGTGGTGGACAGCCACGAGATGCCTTCGCGGCGCATCATGCGCTCGGCCTCGGCCACTTCGTAGCGGCACTGTTCCAGTTGCGCATAGCGGCTGTTGGGGCGGCGCTCGTTGCGCACTTCGGACAGGCGCTCGGGCTGAATCGACAAGCCGAACAGCTTGGCACGGTGCGGGGCGATGGTCGAGGGCAGGGTGCCGCGCTCGAAATCGTCCGGGGTCAGGGGGAAGTTGGCGGCCTTGATGGCGTACTGCATGGCCAGATACAGGCTGGTCGGGGTCTTGCCGCAGCGCGACACGCCGACCAGGATGACGTCGGCCTGATCCAGCTGGTTGACGAACTGGCCGTCGTCGTGTGCCAGGCTGAAATTGATGGCGTCGATGCGGTTGCGGTACTTTTCGGAGTTGGCCTGCATGTGCGAGCGGCCGATGGAGTGG
Source organism: Achromobacter sp. (assembly GCF_050285565.1). Classification (GTDB taxonomy): domain Bacteria; phylum Pseudomonadota; class Gammaproteobacteria; order Burkholderiales; family Burkholderiaceae_B; genus Achromobacter. The sequence goes on along the minus strand of NZ_JBLZXG010000010.1, from coordinate 217,554 downwards.
CTGGATTTCAGCCCCAGCGCCTGCTCGATGTGGCTGACGAAGGTGCCGAACAAGTCCAGGAAAATGCCGTTCGCCTGGCGAACACGAGCCAGGATATCCGGATTGACCAGCGTGCTAAAGACGATCGGCGGCACGCCGGCCTCCTGGGCGCTGCGGTCGATGCGCATGGCCACTTCGGCGGCTTTTTCCAGGGTGTCGACAAACGGCAGCCGCACCGGCTTGAAATCGACTTGCTCGAATTGGGAAAGCACCGACTGGCTGAAGGTTTCCGCGGTGATACCGGTACTGTCGGAAACGATGTATACCGTGCGTACGATCGGGGTAGATGTCATATGTAAAAATTCCAACCAGGCGGATGGCCGGATGTGCTCCTCCGAGTACAATCAGGCCCCTATAAGTCACCCCAAGGGCGGTCCAAGGCCAGTTTGGTCAGCGCAGGCGGATCGACGAATTCCGGGCGGTAGCCGGCGTCGAATCTGCATTGACCAAACTCGCTTTCATTCCATTGTAAAAGGTGACTTCAATGTCGTATGTTGTTTTGTTCGAGCAGCTCCGCATGACGGACGTGGACTCGGTAGGAGGCAAGAACGCATCACTGGGCGAAATGATCAGCCAGCTGTCTGGCGCGGGTGTCCGCGTGCCGGGCGGCTTTGCCACGACCGCTGATGCCTTCCGCGACTTCCTCAAGGCCTCGGGCCTGGACAAGCGCATCGCCGAGCGTCTGACCACGCTGAACCCCGAAGACGTGCGCGAGCTGGCCAACGCCGGCGCGCAGATCCGCCAATGGATCATCGAGGCGCCGTTCTCGACCGAATTCGAAACCCAGATCCGCGAGGCCTTCGCCAAGCTCGACGCCGACGGCAAGGGCTCGTTCGCGGTGCGTTCGTCCGCGACCGCCGAAGACCTGCCCGACGCCTCGTTCGCCGGCCAGCAGGAAACCTTCCTGAACGTGGTCGGCATCGACGACGTGCTGGACAAGATCCGCCACGTGTTCGCCTCGCTCTACAACGACCGCGCCATCTCCTACCGCGTGCACAAGGGCTATGCCCACGCCGATGTGGCCCTGTCGGCCGGCATCCAGCGCATGGTGCGTTCGGACAAGGGCAGCGCTGGCGTGATGTTCACCATCGACACCGAATCGGGCTTTCAGGACGTGGTCTTCATCACCTCGTCGTACGGCCTGGGCGAAACCGTGGTGCAGGGCGCCGTCAACCCCGACGAGTTCTACGTCTTCAAGCCCACGCTGGCCCAGGGCCATTTCCCCATCGTCGGCCGCCGCATCGGTTCCAAGCTGATCAAGATGGAATTCGACCCCGAGCGTCCGGAAGGCCGCGCCGTGCGCACCGTGGACGTGCCGGTGTCCGAGCGCAACCGCTACTCGCTGACCGATGACGAGGTCATCGAGCTGGCGCGCTACGCCGTCATCATCGAGAAGCACTACGGCCGTCCGATGGACATCGAGTGGGGCCGCGACGGCGTCGACGGCAAGATCTACATCCTGCAGGCGCGCCCGGAAACGGTGAAGTCGCAGCAGGGCGCCAACGACGTGCAGCAGCGCTATCGCCTGAAGGCCACCGGCCAGGTGCTGATCACCGGCCGCGCCATTGGCCAGAAGATCGGTTCGGGTCCGGTGCGCGTGGTCGGCGACATCTCCGACATGGACAAGGTCCAGCCCGGCGACGTGCTGGTCACCGACATGACCGATCCCAACTGGGAGCCCGTCATGAAGCGCGCCTCGGCGATCGTGACCAACCGTGGCGGCCGGACCTGCCACGCGGCCATCATCGCGCGCGAGCTGGGTATTCCCGCCGTGGTCGGTTGCGGCAACGCCACCGACGTACTCAAGGAAGGCCAGGCCGTGACCGTGTCGTGCGCCGAGGGCGACGAAGGCCGCATCTATGACGGCCTGATCGAGACCGAGGTCGAGGAAGTGCGTCGCGGCGAAATGCCGGCCATCGATCTGAAGATCATGATGAACGTGGGCAACCCCCAACTGGCGTTCGACTTCGCCCAGATCCCCAACAGCGGCGTCGGCCTGGCGCGCCTGGAATTCATCATCAACAACAACATCGGCATCCACCCGAAGGCGGTGCTGGACTACCCGAACGTCGACGGCGAGCTGAAGAAGGCGGTGGAATCGGCCGCCCGCGGCCATGCCAGCCCGCGCGCCTTCTTCGTCGAGAAGATGGCCGAAGGCGTGGCCACCATCGCGGCGGCGTTCTACCCCAAGCCCGTGATCGTGCGCATGTCGGACTTCAAGTCCAACGAGTACCGCAAGCTGGTCGGCGGTTCGCGCTACGAGCCCGAGGAAGAGAACCCGATGCTGGGCTTTCGCGGCGCCTCGCGCTACATCGCCGAGGACTTTGCCGAGTGCTTCCGCATGGAATGCGAAGCGCTCAAGAAGGTGCGCGATGACATGGGCCTGACCAACGTCGAGATCATGGTGCCGTTCGTGCGCACCCTGGGCCAGGCCGAGAAGGTCGTCAACCTGCTGGCCAAGCATGGCCTGGCGCGCGGCGAGAACGGCCTGAAGCTGATCATGATGTGCGAAGTGCCGTCCAATGCCATCCTGGCCGACGAGTTCCTGCAGTACTTCGACGGTTTCTCGATCGGTTCGAACGACATGACCCAGCTGACCCTGGGCCTGGACCGCGACTCCGGCATGGAACTGCTGGCGGCCGACTTCGACGAACGCGACGAGGCCGTCAAGTTCATGCTGCGCCGCGCGATCAAGGCTTGCCTGGCGGCCAACAAGTATGTTGGCATCTGCGGCCAGGGCCCCAGCGATCACCCGGATTTCGCGCAGTGGCTCAAGGATGAAGGCATCCTGTCGATGTCGCTGAACCCGGACACGGTGGTCGACACCTGGCAGCGCCTGGCCAAGCCGTAAGCCGCCCGCCCGCTTGCAAGAAGCCCGCGCCACATGGCGCGGGTTTTTTTGTAGTGGCGCCGGCCGCGGCGACTCGGGCCCGAGCGGCCCCCCGCGGCGACCGGGCTTCAGGCCGCGCGGGCTTCGCGCTCAATCAGTTCGCGCTTGCGTTCGATGCCCCAGCGGTAGCCGGCCAGCGAGCCGTCGGTGCGCACCACGCGGTGGCAGGGGATGGCCAGCGCGATGTTGTTGGTGGCGCAGGCCCGCGCCACCGCGCGCACCGAGCGCGGCGCGCCGATGCGCTCGGCGATGTCGGTGTAGGTGGCGGTGGTGCCGACCGGGATCTCGCGCAGCGCCTCCCAGACGCGGCGCTGGAAGGCGGTACCGCGCACGTCCAGCGGCAGGTGCAGGCCCACGGACGGGTTTTCGACGAAGCCGACCACCGCCGCCATCCACTGTTCGAATTCGCGGTCGGCGCCGATCAGTGTGGCGGCCTTGAAGCGGTCTTGCAGGTTGCGCACCAGTTGCTCGGGGTCTTCGTGCAGCGCGATTTCGCAGATGCCGGTGTCGCTGGCCGCGACCAGCAGCGCGCCGAGCGCGCACTGGCCCACGGCGAAGCGGATCTCGACGCCTTCGCCGTCCTTGCGGAAGGCGGTGGGAGTCATGCCCAGGATGGCGGGAGCGGCTTCGTAGAAGCGGCCGCTGGAATTGAAGCCGGCGCCATACATGGCATCGGTGACGCTGGCGCTCTGGCGTAACTGCTGGCGGGCGCGGTCGGCGCGCAGCGCGTTGGCGTAGGCCTTGGGCGTGATGCCGGTGGCCGCCTTGAAGATGCGGTGGAAGTGGAAGCGGCTCATGCCGGCCTGCGCGGCCAGCGTGTTCAGGTCGGGCGGCTGCTCGGCCTCCAGCGCCCGGCAGGCGCGTTCGACCAGGGCGGCGTGCTGTTGGCTCAAGGGGGCGGCGTGGGTCATGTCAGGCTCCGGGGGCGCGCCGAGATGCGCGCTTTCGGCAATGTTCCCAGGGACCGGCCGCCGCCGCACTCCGGTTGTTGCCCGGCGCACCCGCCTCAGGCGGGCGCGTAGGCGTCCAGGAAGCGGCGCACCAGCTCGCCGGATACCGGCGTGGCGCGCACGTTGGCCGACAGGCCGGGCACGTCGAGGTTTTCGGCGGCGTAGCGGCGGCCGTAGCGCTCGAGGTGGGCGCGCACGAAATCGGGCCCGAATTCGGGATGGAACTGGGTCGAGAAGATGTTGCGGCCGATGCGGATCATCTGGTGCGGGTCGAGGTCGGAACGCGCCAGCACGGCCGCGCCCGGCGGTAGCTGCAGCACGGTCTGCGCATGCAGCATCTGCGCCGGGAAGGTGGGCGGCAGGCCGGCCAGCAGTTTGTCGCCGGCGGCGGCGGGCAGCAGTTCGACCGTCTGGGTGCCGACTTCGCGCCCGGCGGGGTTGTAGCCCACCTTGCCGCCCAGCGCGTGCGCCAGCAACTGGTGGCCGTAGCAGATGCCGAACATCGGCAGGCCGGCGGCGGCGGCCTCGCGCAGCCAGGCGGCGGTGGCTTCGCTCCAGGGTTCCTGGTCGGTGACCATGGCGGGCGAGCCGGTGATCAGGGCGGCGCGGTATTGGTCGGGCGCGCGCGGGCGTTCGCCGGCATGCACGGCGACGACTTCGAGGGCGTCGGGCGCCAGGCCGCAGGCCTGCGCCAGTTGTTCGGCATAGCCGCCGAACTGGCGCTTGAGCGTGTCGTCGGGGTCGCCCGTGTGCAGGATGAGGACGGGGCGGGCGGGGGGCGTTGCAGCGATCATGGGGGGTCTGTGCGTGGAAAATGCCGGGCGCCGGATCCGGGTCGTTCGGGGCGCCAGGGCACATCATAATCCAGGGCGGTTGTCCGAGGCGGCCGCCGGGTGTCACCGCGGGGTCATGGAAATACGTACAATCCGCAGATCGACTCACCCTTTCAGGTAATACTCGACTATGTGGATCTGGCTTGGGCTGGCCGCGCTGGCGCTGATCGGCGAACTGGCGACGGGAACGTTCTATCTGCTGCTGGTGGCCCTGGGCCTGGCCGCGGGGGGCATCGCCGCATGGCTGCTGGCCGGCCTGGAATGGCAACTGGTGGCGTGCGGCGTGGTGTTGCTGTTGGGGTTGCTGGTGCTGCGCAAGACGCGCGTGCTGAAAAAACGCGAGGTCAATGCCGCCCGCAACGCCGACGTCAACCTCGATATCGGCCAGACCGTCAACGTCGAGGCCTGGGCCGACAACGGCTCGGCGCGGGTCTGGTATCGCGGCGCGCATTGGCAGGCCGAACTGGCCGCCGGCCAACCCGCCCTGGCCGGTGAGCACATCATTGTCGAACTGCGCGGCACGCGGCTGGTCCTGACGCCCAAGGGCAGCGCGGCCGGCGCCCCGCGCTGAGAAAAGGGGAAGCGACCTTCGCATTCCCCGCAAGACCCGGCCCGGTCGTACGCGGCGCCGGACGCAGCAGGCGCCCTGGCTTTCGCGGGCAGGGGCGTCACCGCATTCACCCCAGAAGAGGCACTACACCATGATGGACACTTCCACTATCGTCCTGCTCGTCATCGTCGCGCTGGCGATCCTGATCGTCATCAAGTCGATCGCCATCGTTCCCCAGCAGCACGCCTGGGTGGTGGAGCGGCTGGGCAAGTTCGACCGCGTGCTGTCGCCGGGCGCCGGCTTCGTGATCCCGTTCATCGAGCGGGTGTCGTACAAGCACTCGCTCAAGGAAATCCCGCTGGACGTGCCGAGCCAGGTCTGCATCACGCGCGACAACACGCAATTGCAGGTGGACGGTGTGCTGTATTTCCAGGTGACCGACCCGATGCGGGCGTCGTATGGCTCGTCCAACTACATCTCGGCCATCACGCAGCTGGCGCAGACCACGCTGCGCTCGGTGATCGGCAAGATGGAACTGGACCGCACCTTCGAGGAACGCGACGCCATCAACAGCACCATCGTGTCGTCGCTGGACGAGGCCGCGCTGAACTGGGGCGTGAAGGTGCTGCGCTATGAAATCAAGGATCTGACCCCGCCCAACGAGATTCTGCGTTCGATGCAGGCGCAGATCACCGCCGAACGCGAAAAGCGCGCCCTGATCGCGGCCTCGGAAGGCCGCCGTCAGGAACAGATCAACATTGCCACTGGCGAACGCGAAGCCGCCATCGCCCGCTCGGAAGGCGAGAAGCAGGCCCAGATCAACCAGGCGCAGGGCGAGGCCGCGGCGGTGCTGGCGATTGCCGAGGCCACCGCCAAGGCCATCACCCAGGTGGCCGACGCGGTGCGCCAGCCCGGTGGCATGGAAGCGGTCAACCTGAAGGTGGCCGAGCGCTACGTCGAGGCCTTCGGCAACGTCGCCAAGGCAGGCAACACGCTGATCCTGCCGGCCAATCTGTCGGATGTGGGCGGCATGATCGCCTCGGCCATGACCATCGTCAAATCCACCCGCAACAGCTGAACCGCGCGCCGTCAGGCGCACCGCCCATGATCGCTCCCGTGCATTTGCTGTTGATCGCAGTACTGACGGGAGTGCTGTCGCTGTGCGTGCTGGGTTCCCTGGTGCGCAGCGGCATGGCGGGAATCCGCGAGACCATCCGCGCCAACCTGCTGACGCTGTCGGCGTTTTTTCTGTTCGGGTTGCAGGCCACCGAGGCGCCGCGCTGGCTGTCGATCGTGTTGCCCAACCTGCTGATCGGCCTGGCGCTGTGCGCCTATTACACCGGCATCCGGCGCCTGCTGGGACAGCGGGTGCCGCGGCATCTGATGGGACTGGCCTGTGTCGCGGCCTGGCTGACGCTGGCCGGATACACTTATCTGGACAGTCAGGTGGGGCCGCGCATCGTCGCCATGTCGACGCTGCAGATGGGGTTCATGTTCGCGGTGGCGGCGGCGGTGTGGCGCGGCCTGCCGGCCAACCGCTCGCGCTACAGCTATTACTTCGTCTGGTCGGTGGCGATGATTTCGGCGCTGACCTGCGCGCTGCGTTCGGTGCTGTTCGCGTCGGCCGTGGCGCAGGCCGATTTCCTGTTGCAGCCGACCACTTGGAACATCGTGTTCATGACGCTGGGTGTGCTGGCGATGCCGTGCCTGACGCTGGGCACCATCATGATCATCCACGACCGCATGCTGGCCGATCGCGAGCACGAGGCCAGCACCGATTTCCTGACCGGGCTGATGTCGCGCAAGGCGTGGTGGCTGCAGGCCGAGCGCTATTGCGCGCAGGCGCTGCGCACGCGGCGGCCGCTGTCGCTGCTGTTGCTGGACATCGACCATTTCAAGCGCATCAACGATACGCACGGCCACACCGCCGGCGATGCGGTGCTGCGCCACTTCGGCCTGCTGGCCACGGCCACGCTGCGTACCGGCGACCACGTCGGCCGGGTGGGAGGCGAGGAATTCAGCGTGCTGTTCGCCGACATGCGCAGCGACGCCGTGATGGAAGTGGCCGAGCGCTTGCTCGATTCGGTGCGGCGCACGCCCTGTGCCCACGGCGGCAGCACGATTGCGTATACGTTCAGCGCCGGGGTGGCGGACTGGCTGCCGGGCGAGAACCTGCAGGCCTTTTTCGAGCGCGCCGACCGCACGCTGTACGCCGCCAAGCAGGCCGGCCGCAATCGCGTGCTGGGGCCGGGCGCGAACCCGGCCGAGCGCGCGCCGCTGCCGACGGCGGCCTGAACCGGCAGCGCGCTCAGCTGTCCTTGCGCGAGGCGCGCGTGTCGTGCTTCATGATGCGTTCTTTTTCGCGCTGCCAGTCTTTTTCACGCGCCGTGTCGCGCTTGTCGAACAGCTTCTTGCCACGGCCCAGCGCGAAATCGAGCTTGATGCGGCCGTTCTTGTAGTGCAGGTTGAGCGGCACCAACGTATAGCCGCGCTGCTCGACCTTGCCGATCAGTTTGCTGATTTCCTCGGCCTTGAGCAGCAGCTTGCGCGTGCGCATGGCGTCGGGATGGATGTGGGTGGACGCCGTGGGCAGGGGACTGACGTGCATGCCGAGCAGAAACAGCTCGCCATCGCGCACGATGACGTAGCTTTCCTTGAGCTGCACGCGGCCGTCGCGGATCGCCTTGACTTCCCAGCCCTGGAGAACGAGGCCGGCTTCGTAGCGGTCTTCGATGAAGTAGTCGTGCGTGGCCTTGCGATTATCGATAATGCTCATCTTGTCGGGGCCAATATGCCCATTCGTTCTTTGTTTGCTCTTGCTTGCGCCCCCGGATGGCGCGGTGCCGGTAAAATCCTATCATTCTAGCCATTTGCGATAGTCGATGCACAAAGTACAGCGATCCGTCCTGGTGCCCTACAGCGCCGCCCAGATGTTCGACCTGGTGGCCGACGTGGAGAAGTACCCCGAATTCATGCCCTGGTGCGGCGGCGCCGAGGTGCAGACGCGCGACGAGCACGGCATGCAGGCCTCCATCCTGATCAGTTTCGCGGGCATGAAGCAGCGCTTCACCACGCGCAACCGGCACGTCTATCCCGACCGCATCGACCTGGAGCTGGTCGACGGGCCGTTTTCCAGCCTGGTGGGGCACTGGGAGTTCCAGGCGCTGGCCGAGGACGCCTGCAAGGTGTTGTTCACCATGGAATACGCCTTTTCCAACCGGGCGCTGGAGATGGTGGTGGGGCCGGTGTTCAACCGCATCGCCACCAGCTTCATCGATTCCTTCACCAAGCGCGCGCAGGCCAAGTATGGCGAGTGAGGGGCACGGGCAGATCGCGGTATCGGTCTGTTATGCCTTGCCGGGCCAGGTCTGGCTGCGCGAACTGTGCCTGCCGGCTGGCGCGACCGTGGCCGATGCCTTGCGCGCCAGCGGCTTCGCCCAGGCCTTTCCGGTGGTGCAACCGTGGGAGCGCGGCGTGGGGGTGTTCGGCAAGGCGGTCGAGGCCGCTACGCCGCTGGCGGACGGTGACCGCGTCGAGATCTACCGCGGCTTGAGTTTCGATCCCAAGGAGTCGCGCCGCCGCCGCGCCGAGCACCGGCGCGCCAAGACCGCCCGCAATGGGCGGGTGCGTCCGCCCGGGCTGTTGTAGCCGGGCGGGGCCGTCGCCGCCACATTGTCATCAACAGGACAAATCGCGCCGGCGCTTCCGGCGTAACATGGATTGCGCCGCACACTTACGTTTACGTCAACGTCATGCCAAAATGGCCTGGCTGACGTTCACGAGACGGCAGCAACGCCAACAGACAATACCAATGACATCAGGAGACAGGCTGTGGACTTGGAACTGACCGACGAGCAGCGCGCGTTCGCGCAGGCCGCGCGCGACTACGCCCAAGGCGAACTGGCGCCGCACGCGGCGCGCTGGGATGCCGAGGGCATCTTTCCCAAGGAGGCGTTCGCGCGCGCCGGCGAGATGGGTTTCTGCGCCATCTACGCCAGCGAGGACATCGGCGGCCTGGGCCTGCCGCGCCTGGATGCCACCCTGGTGTTCGAGGAAATGGCCGCCGTCGATCCGTCGACCACGGCATTCCTGACGATCCACAACATGGCCACCTGGATGGTCGGCAAATGGGGCCAGCCGGCCCTGCGCGAGGCCTGGGGACCGCTGCTGGCCAGCGGCCAGAAGCTGGCCTCGTACTGCCTGACCGAACCGGGCGCCGGCTCCGACGCCGCTTCGCTGTCGACCCGCGCGCAGCGCCAGGGCGATCACTACGTGCTCAACGGCGCCAAGGCCTTCATTTCCGGGGGCGGCGACACCGACCTGCTGGTGGTGATGGCGCGCAGCGGCGGCGAGGGCGCGGGCGGCATCAGCGCGTTCGCGGTGCCGGCCGACAGCGAAGGCATCAGCTACGGCCGCAAGGAAGAAAAAATGGGCTGGAACAGCCAGTCCACCCGCCCGATCGTGTTCGAGAACGTGCGCGTGCCGGCCGGCCATCTGCTGGGCGGGGAAGGCGAGGGTTTCAAGATCGCCATGAAGGGCCTGGACGGCGGCCGCATCAACATCGGCACCTGCTCGGTCGGCGCGGCCCAGGGCGCGCTGGATGCCGCCCGCCGCTACATGGACGAACGGCGCCAGTTCAACCGCCGCCTGGCGGAGTTTCAGGCGCTGCAGTTCAAGCTGGCGGACATGGCCACCCACCTGGTGGCGGCGCGCCAGATGGTGCGGCTGGCGGCCTGCAAGCTGGATGCCGGCGCGCCGGACGCGGCGACCTACTGCGCGATGGCCAAGCGCTTCGCCACCGACATGGGTTTCCAGGTGTGCCTTGATGCCCAGCAGATCCACGGCGGCTACGGCTACCTGCGGGACTATCCCTTGGAGCGTCTGGTGCGCGATACTCGCGTACATCAGATTCTGGAGGGGACCAACGAGATCATGCGCGTGATCATCGCCCGCCAATTGTTGGAAAAAGGAGCCGACATAAGATGAATGCACCGGTGCTGTTCGAAGAAAGGGCCGCCGCCAATGGAATGCGCTTCGGGATCGCGACGCTGAACTCGCCGCAGACCCTGAACGGCTTGTCGCTGGAGATGGTCGACCTGCTGGCCGAGCGCCTGGACGCCTGGGCGCGCGATCCGGCGGTCGCCCTGGTGGTGTTGCAGGGGGCGGGCGACAAGGCCTTCTGCGCCGGGGGCGACCTGCACGGCCTGTACCGCAGCATGACCGAGAACGCCGGCAAGGGCGCCTGGAGCAATGCCTACGCGCGCCGCTTCTTCGAACACGAGTATCGGCTGGACTACCGCATCCACAGCTACCCCAAGCCGGTGCTGTGCTGGGGCCACGGCATCGTCATGGGCGGCGGCATCGGCCTGATGATGGGCGCCAGCCATCGCGTGGTCAGCGAGAGCTCGCGCCTGGCGATGCCGGAAATCTCCATCGGCCTGTTCCCGGACGTGGGCGGCAGCTGGTTGCTGAACCGCATGCCTGGCCGCATCGGGGTGTTCCTGGCGCTGACCGGCGCGCAGATCAACACCGCCGATGCGTTCTTTGCCGGCCTGGCGGACTTCCGCCTGAACCACGAAGACTGGCCCAAGCTGCTGGCCTCGCTCGAAGAGCAGCCCTGGGCCGGTCAGGCCGCCGGCAGCGCCGATGACGCGATTGCGCCGCGCTCGATCAACGACGGCCTGCTGCGTCGCGCCCTGACGGCGCTCGAGCCGCAGACGCCGCTGGAAAGCGGCCATCTGCGCCAGCACTCGTTCATGATCAACAGCCTGTGCAGCGGCAACCGGCTGGACGAGATCCACGAGGAACTGGCGGCCCTGAAAGACCACGACGACCCGTGGCTGGCGCGCGCCGCCAGCACCATGCTGGCCGGCTCGCCGGGTTCGCTGCGGCTGTCGTTCGCATTGCAGCAGCGCATGCGGCTGCGGTCGCTGGACGACGTGTTCCGCACCGAGTACATCGCCGCGCTGCATTGCGCCGCGCACGGCGACTTTGCCGAAGGCATCCGCGCGCTGCTGATCGACAAGGACAAGAAGCCGCGCTGGAATCCGGCGGTGCTGGACGTGGCCAGCGACGCCTGGGTGCAGCAGTTCTTCGAGGAGCCCTGGCCCGAAGGCCAGCCGCATCCGCTGGACGACCTGGGCAGGCAAGGCCGCTGACCGCCGCCGCGCGGGCCGGCATCGCGTCGCAACACTGATTTCATACCTACAGCAATAGCAACAGGAGACAGGACATCATGAGCAGTATCGCGTTTATCGGTTTGGGCAACATGGGCGCGCCCATGGCATTGAATCTGGTCAAGGCCGGACACAGCCTGACGGTGTTCGACCTGGTGCCGGCGGCGGTCAAGGCGCTGACCGACGCGGGCGCCAAGGCGGCGGCCTCGGCCGCCGAGGCGGTCAAGGGCGCCGAGGTCGTGATCTCGATGCTGCCGGCCAGCAAGCACGTCGAAGGCCTGTATCTGGATCAGGATCTGTTGGGCAAGATCCCGTCCAGCGCGCTGGTGATCGAGTGCAGCACCATCGCCCCGGACTCGGCCCGCAAGGTGGCGCAGGCCGCTCAGGTGCGCGGCATCGCCATGATCGACGCGCCGGTGTCCGGCGGCACCGGCGGCGCGGCCGCCGGCACGCTGACCTTCATCGTCGGCGGCCAGGCCGCGGCGCTGGAACGGGCCCGTCCGGTGCTGGAGAAGATGGGCAAGAACATCTTCCACGCCGGTCCGGCCGGCGCCGGCCAGGTCGCCAAGATCTGCAACAACATGCTGCTCGGCATTCTCATGGCGGGCACCTCCGAGGCGCTGGCGCTGGGCGTGGCCAACGGCCTCGATCCCAAGGTGTTGTCGGACATCATCGCCAAGAGCTCGGGCCGCAACTGGGCCACCGAGCTGTACAACCCCTGGCCCGGGGTGATGGAGCACGCGCCGGCTTCCAAGGGCTATGCCGGCGGGTTCGGCGTCGACCTGATGCTCAAGGACCTGGGCCTGGCGGCCGAGGCGGCGCTGTCGGCGCGCGCCTCGATCCCGCTGGGCGAGCTGGCGCGCAACCTGTATTCGCTGCATAGCGCAGGCGGCTCGGGCCGGCTGGATTTCTCCAGCATCGTCAACCTGGTCAAGCGCGACCAGGACTGACATGGCCACGCCCGCCACGTGTGTCGATCCGGCCGGGCGGGTCCGGGCCAGCTTCGAGCAGCAGAGCATCATGCGGCTGCTCGGCGCCAGCCTGGATCTGGTCGAGCCGGGCAGGGTGGAGATCGTGCTGCCGCACCGCGCGGATCTGTGCCAGCAGAACGGCTTTCTGCATGCCGGCATCTCCACCACCATTGCCGATTCGGCTGGCGGCTATGCCGCCTTCAGCCTGTTCGAGCCGGGCGAGGAGGTGTTGACCTCGGAGTTCAAGATGAATTTCCTGGCGCCGGCCAAGGGCGAGCGCTACGTCGCCAGCGGCCGCGTGGTCAAGCCCGGCAAGCGCCTGTCGATCTGCCAGGTCGAGGTGCACGCTTATGCCGGCGAACAAGCCTCGCTGTGCGTGATAGGCTTGCTCACCGCGGTGCGCGTGACGCCGCGTTGAGCCGCTTGCGGCGGGCCGCCGCAAGTCTTGTCGCGCCTTGAACGGGTCTATGGCAATGCCTTCCAAAGAACACCATCGGATCTTCCGCAGCAACTGGCTGCGCGCCGCCGTGCTCGGCGCCAATGACGGTATCGTGTCCACCGCCAGTCTCATCACCGGCGTCGCGGCGGCGCAGGTGACGCACGAGGCGGTGCTGACCTCGGGCCTGGCCGGGCTGGTGGCCGGCGCGTTGTCGATGGCGGCCGGTGAATACGTTTCGGTGCGCTCGCAAGCCGACATCGAGGCGGCTGACCTGCGCATGGAGCAGCGTTCGCTCAAGCGCAACTCGGGCGAAGAGTTGGAAGAACTGATCGAGATCTACGTCGAACGCGGCCTGTCGCGCGATCTGGCCGAGCAGGTGGCGCGGCAATTGACGCGCCACGACGCGCTCGATGCGCATGCGCGCGACGAACTCGGTATTTCGCTGCACAACCGCGCGCGGCCGGTGCAGGCGGCGGGGGCGTCGGCGGCGTCTTTTGCCGGCGGCGCCGCCTTGCCGTTGGCGGTGGCCGCGGTGGTGCCGGGAGCGCCGCTGATCGGCTGGGTGATCGGGGCGTCGGTGGCCTGTCTGGCCTGTCTGGGGGCCCTGGCCGCCGGGGCCGGGGGCGCGCCCAAGCTGCCGGCGGCGCTGCGCGTGACCGTGTTGGGGGCGCTGGCGATGGCCGTGACCGCCGGCGTCGGCGCCTTGTTCGGCACCGTGGTCTGAGGCGCGCTACGGCGTGATGGAATAGGGCAGCGGCGCCGGGGCGATGCGCGGGCCGTCGGCCGCGCCCAGCCGCAGATCGCCCTGCGGCAGGGCGGCCAGCGTGGTTTCGAACAGCACCGAGACCGTGTCGCCCGTATCGTGCCCGCGCGCGGCGTCGACGACGCGGCCGGTGGGCTCGCCTGGCTGGGTGGCGTCGAACACGTCCTGGCCGGCCAGGTCGGCGCCGGCAGGCAGGTCGGCGCCGGCGAGGGTGCCGAAGGCCATGCGGCGTTTGACCGTGCCGCGATAGTGGCTGCGCGCCACCACTTCCTGGCCGGGATAACAGCCCTTGGTGAAGCTGACGCCCTGGATCAGATCCAGGTTGACCGTTTGCGGAATGAAGACGTCCTGGGTGGCGGCGGTGATCCAGGGAATGCCGGCGGCCAGGTCGGCGGCGTGCCATTGCGCGGCCGGCGCCAGGCCGAGCACGGCGGCCAGGGGCGCGGCCGAGGCCAGTTGTTCGTCGCTGGCGAGCCACCACCAGCGCAGCGTGGCGCCGGCCGAGGGCGCGGCGATCCAGGTGCCCGAGGGCAGCTCGGCGCGCTGCCAGGGCGTGCGCGGCAGGGGGCCGGCGGCGGCCTCCAGGTCAGCCACCTGTGCCGGCGCGGCCTGCACGCCGGCGGCGCGCAGCGGGGCGGGGGCCAGCTTGACCTTGGCGCGCAGCACGAACATCGACAGCCGCTTGATCAGGGCGGCGGCCAGATCCTGGCGCACCAGGCCGTACAGGCGCGGCGCGTCTTCGGCCGGATCGGCGCCGCGCCACATGACCAGCGTGGCCAGCAGGCGGCCCTTGGCGGTGCAGTAGCCGGCCAGGCGCGCGGCATCGGCGGGCAGGCCGGTGACGTCCTGCGTCAATTGGCCGTGCAGGAAGGTCAGCGCGTCGGCGCCGGCGGCGCTGAAAACGGCAAAATCCTCCAAGGGAGCGCATTGCGCGCAACCTTCGGCGCGCGCCGGGATCGAAGAATGGAAAGCATGCATGGCTTTGCGGGGCCCGTGACTCGTCATCAAAGGCTTGATGATAGCTGCGTTCCGGCCCCGGCAGGCCCATGCCCGCGCCGGGCTAAGGGGCGTCCGAGGCGGCGCGGCCCTCGTTTCGCGCCGGCAGATCCGCGCGATCCATTAAACTCCCCACACTTATGAAGAAGCGACTCCGTTTTTACGTCCTGTGGTCATTCCTGCTTGTCGTGCTGGCCGCCGCCGCTGCCGCCGGCGCCGCCTGGCACTGGATGCACCGCCCCATCCACCTGTCGACCGACAGGATCGATTTCGTGGTGGACCCGGGCAGCAGCCCGCGCACCGTCGCGCGCGCGCTCAATGCCGCCGGCGTGCCGGTCTGGGAGCCGGGGTTCGTCTGGATGGCGCGCCTGTCCGAACAGGACAAGCTGATCAAGGCCGGCGGCTACCAGGCCATCAACGGCGATACCCCCTGGCTGCTGCTGGAGCGCATGGCCCGCGGCGACATGACGCAGCGCCAGATCACTTTCCTGGAAGGCTGGACCTTCCGCCAGATCCGCCAGGCGCTGCGCGAGAATCCCGACGTCAAGCAGACCCTGGGCGATATCAGCGACGAGGCGCTGATGGAGCGCCTGGGCTCGGACATCAAGCATCCGGAAGGCCTGTTCTTTCCGGACACCTATGTCTTCACCCCGGGCAGCACCGATTTCGACCTGCTGCGCCGCGCCTACCGGGAAGGCCAGCGCATCCTCGACGACACCTGGGCCAAGCGCCAGGCCGACCTGCCGCTGTCCACGCCCTACGAGGCGCTGGTGCTGGCGTCCATCGTCGAGAAGGAAACCGGCCACGGCCCGGAACGGCGCCGGGTCGCGGGCGTGTTCACCAACCGCCTGAAGATCGGCATGCTGCTGCAGACCGATCCCACCGTCATCTATGGCATGGGCGACGCCTACCAGGGCCGCATCCGCAAGCGCGACCTGCAGACCGACACGCCCTGGAACACCTATACGCGGCCGGGCCTGCCGCCCACGCCAATTGCCGCCGCCGGCCGCGCGGCGTTGCTGGCGGCGGTGCAGCCAGAGCAGCACAAATTCCTCTATTTCGTCTCGCGCGGCAATGGCACCAGCGAGTTCTCGGCCAACCTGTCCGAGCACAACCGCAACGTGTCGCGCTACGTTCTCGGGCAGACGCCCGCCGCGCGCCCGGCCCCGGTGGGCAAGCCTGGCGCCGTGACCGCACCGACGCCCGCCGGCCCGCCGGCGCAGGAGCCGGCTTCCCCTTCCGCGCCGCAGACCGAGCCGGCGCTAGCACAAGGACAAGAACAATGACCTCACGCGGACGCTTCATCACGCTGGAGGGAGTGGACGGCGCCGGCAAGAGCACGCACACCGGCTGGATCGCCGATTTTCTGCGCGGCCAGGGGCTGGAGGTGGTGTCCACGCGCGAACCCGGCGGCACGCCGCTGGGCGAAAAGCTGCGCGCGCTGGTGCTGACCGATCCGATGGGACTGGACACCGAAACCCTGCTGATGTTTGCCGCCCGCTGCGAACACCTGCACCAGGTGATCGAACCGGCGCTGGCGCGCGGCGCCTGGGTGGTGTGCGACCGCTACACCGACGCCACCTACGCCTACCAGGGCGGCGGCCGCGGCCTGGGCGCGGCGCGCGTGGCGGCGCTGGAAAGCTGGATGCAGGCGGGCCGGCCCGACCGCACCTGGCTGTTCGATGTGCCGCTGGAGGTGGCGCGGGCCCGCCTGGCCGACGCTCGCGAGCCCGACCGTTTCGAGCGCGAAGGCGCGGCTTTCTTCGAGCGCACCCGCGCCGCCTACCAGGCCCGCGCCGCGGCCGAGCCTGACCGCATCCGCGTGATCGATTCGACCCGCGCGATTCCCGCAATCCGCGCCGAGCTCGAAGCCGGGCTGCGCGCGCTGGTGGCGGCCCGTCCATGAGCGCGCCCCAGTTCCTGCCCTGGCAGATGGCGACGGCGCGCGCCTGGCTCGGCAACCGCGAGCGCTTCGCCCACGCCTGGCTGGTGCACGGCCTGGCCGGCATCGGCAAGCTCGATTTCGCGGTGGCCGCCGCCGCCAGCCTGTTGTGCGAGACGCCCCAGGATGGGCTGGCCTGCGGTCACTGCGCCGCGTGCGCGTGGTTCATCAGCGGCAACCACCCCGACCTGCGCCGCATCCGGCCCGAGGCCGTGGCGGTCGAGGAGGGCGCCGAGGCCGCCGAGGCCACGGAAGACGCCGAGCCGGCCAGCGGCAGCGCCAAGAAGGCGCCGTCCAAGGAAATCCGCATCGACCAGATCCGTTCGCTGGAGTCCTGGTTCAATACCGCCACCCACCGCGGCGGCTGGCGCGTGGCGCTGCTGTATCCGGCGCACGCCTTGAACGTGGTGTCGGCCAACGCCTTGCTCAAGGTGCTGGAAGAGCCGCCGCCGCATACCGTGTTCCTGCTGGTGGCCGACGCGCCCGACCGCCTGCTGCCGACGCTGGTGTCGCGCTGCCGCCGGCTGCCGCTGCCGGCGCCGGACCCCGATACCGCGCTGCAATGGCTGCGTGACCAGAACGTGGAGCCGGCGCGCGAATGGCTGGCGGCCGCCGGCGGCGCGCCGCTGGCGGCGCTGCGCCTGGCGCAGCATGCGGAAACGCCATGCCCGCCCTGGCTGGCGCAACTGGTGGCTCCCTTGGCCAAGGGCCAGACGCCCGATGTGGGCACCTTGGCCGAGGCCTTGGAAAAGGCCGCGCCCACTGAGTGGATCGACGCCTTGCAGCGCCTGTATACCGATCTGATGCTGGCCGCGGCGGGCGCCCCGGTGCGCTATTTCCCGTCGCTGGCGGCGGCGGTGGCCGAGGTGGCCGGGCGCATGAACACCGCGCGCGCGGCCGAAGCCGCGCGCTGGCTGACGCGCCAGCGCGCGCTGGCCACGCACCCCTTGAACGGCAAGCTCTTCGCCCACGCGACGCTGCAGCGCGTGGTGCTATCCTGCCAGGCATAACCCGGCGCGACGCCGTCGCCCGCCCGCTGCGTCCGGGCGGCCGCGGGGGCGCCGCGCCATCCCTGATCCAAGTCTCATGTACGTCGATTCACACTGCCATTTGAACTTCCCCGAGCTGGCGGCCGACCTGCCCGCGATTCTCGAGCGGATGGCCGCCAACCAGGTGACCCACGCGCTGGTGGTCAGCGTCAATATGCCCGAATGGCCGGGCCTGATGTCGCTGGTCGAGCCCCAGCCCAACCTGTGGGCCTCGGTCGGTGTGCATCCCGATTACGAAGACACGCCCGACCCCGAGCCGGACGAACTGGCGCGCCTGTCGGCCCATCCCAAGGTGGTGGCGATCGGCGAGACCGGGCTCGACTATTACCGGCTGTCCGAACCGCTGGACTGGCAGCGCGAGCGCTTTCGCCGCCATATCCGCGCCGCCCGCGCTACCGGCCTGCCGCTGATCGTGCATACCCGTTCCTCGGCCGAGGACACGGTGCGTATGTTGCGCGAGGAGGGCGCCGCCGAGGTCGGCGGCGTGATGCACTGTTTTACGGAGACCTGGGAAGTGGCCCAGGCCGCGCTGGACCAGAACTTCCATATCTCCTTGTCGGGCATCGTGACGTTCAAGAACGCGCACGTGGTGCATGAGGTCGCGGCCAAAGTGCCACTGGATCGCCTGCTGATCGAGACCGATTCGCCGTATCTGGCGCCAGTGCCGTATCGGGGCAAGCTCAACGATCCGTCCAAGGTGATCCACGTGGCCGAGAAGATCGCGGAACTGAAGGGCATCAGCGTGGCCGAGGTGGCGCGCGCTTCTACCGATAATTTCTTCAATCTTTTCAGAAAGATAAAGAAATAATTTAAAGTCGATTACCTAAAGTCATTTATCAGGATTGCCATGGTTGCCAGCACTGTGTTCTTCCGCCGCCGACTCGCCTCGCATTGCCGCAGCGCGCTGCTGGCGCTGTGTGTCGCCGTGTCGGCGCCGGCCGCCGCCCAGGCGGCCAACCCGTCTGACTGGTGGGTCTATGTCGCCAATGATTACACCGACGAGATCAAGGACCTGCTGGCACAGGGGGCCGACCCGAACGTGCGCTACCGCAATGGCCAGCCGGCCATCATGCGGGCGGTGGCGGACGGCGCGTGGAAGGTCTTCGACGTGCTGGCGGCCCATCCGCGCACGGACGTGAACATCGAGAATCCGGCCGGCGAGACGCCCTTGATGTACCTGGCCATCGCCGGCCAGGTGGAGCGCGCCCGCGCGCTGATGGCGCGCGGCGCGCAGGTCAACCGCCTGGGCTGGACGCCGCTGCACTATGCGGCGTCCAAGGGGCAGTTGGCCATGGCGCGGCTGTTACTGGACAACCAGGCCATGGTGAACGCGCCCGCGCCCAATGGCGAGACGCCGCTGATGATGGCGGCGCTGTCGGGCAACAAGGCCATGGTGGATCTGCTGGTGAAGGCGGGGGCGGACGTCACGACCCGCGATACCAAAGGGCAGGACGCCGCCGACTGGGCGGCCACCGGCAAGTCCACCAAGCTGGCCGCCGATCTCAAGGCGCTGATCGCCCAGCAGGACGCGGCCAAACGCGCCCGCCGCGCCAGCGGGCCCGCCGAGCCGCAAGCCGATGCCGTCGACGCCGCCACGGCGCCGACGGTCAGCGCGCCGGTGCCGGCGGCGGCACCGGCGGCACCGACCGAGACCCCGCCGCGGGAAGCGGCCAGCCCGTCGTCCGCGCCCAGCGTCGGCGGGGTGTCGGGGGTGCGGCTGAACAACTACGACACGCCGGCCTCGCCCTGAGACGCGTCCTGCGCTCACCCGTCAAACCCGCCTGCTGGCGGGTTTTTTCTTGGGCGGTGCCGGACGTCGATTCGGGGTTTTCCCTGTGAATTCTCATTAGCTGGGAAAAATTTCAATCTTTACCGCCATAAATTGATAATCTGCGTGGCATCAATCCTTGGAGTGCGTTGATGGATCAGTCGGTAGGGGCGGGCGCGGATCGCGTGCTGTACGTGTTGGCCACGCTGGCCCGGCACGACGGCCCGCTGAGCATTGCCGCGCTGGCGGAAAAGACCGGCCTGGCCCAAAGCACCCTGTACCGCCAGGTGGGGCTGCTCAAGCGCTGGGGCTTCGTGGCCGAACACGAGGGCGAATACGGCCCCGGCCCGTTGTGTGTGCAACTGGCCTGGGGGTTTGATCAATCGTCGTTCCTGATCCACGAGGCGCAACCGGACATGGCGGCCTTGGCCGCCGCCTCGGGCGAGACCATCGGCCTGCTGGTGGCCGTCAAGGACCAGGCGGTGTGCCTGGACATGGTCGAAAGCCAGCATCCGTTGCGTTGTTCCTTCACCAAGGGGCGCGGCCTGCCGCTGGCGCGCGGCGCCTCGGCCAAGTCGCTGCTGGCCTTCATGCCGGCGGCGCGGCTGCAGACGGCGCTGGCCGTGCTGGCCAAGGAATCGGGCGTGGACCCGGCGCGCCTGGCCGACGAGCTGCAGGCCATCCGCGCCCAGGGGTACGCCGTGACCGACAGCGAGGTCGACGCCGGCGTCTGGGGGGTGAGCGTGCCGATCTTCCAGCGCGCCAATCAGGCGGTGGCCTCGATCACCCTGATGGCGCCTTCGACCCGCGCGGCCCAGCGGCCGCAGGCCTTCATCGACCTGACCGTCGCGGCCGCCCGCCGCATCTCGGGCAGGCTCCAGGCGCATTGACGCCACCCTTTATCCGGATTTCCCGCTGTTCCCGCCATTGCCGCCTCATCGCCAGACACCGCATCACCCCGCAGACCGTATCGATCGCCGTATCCGTATCCCACTTTTTCTTTCAGGACTTGCCATGACTACTCGCCGCACCCTGTTGACCGCCGCCCTGACGCTGGGCCTGGCCTGGAACCTGGGCACCGCCCACGCCCAGGAAACCATCCGCGCCGTGACCGACGCCACCTTCCCGCCCATGGAATTCGTCAAGGACGGCAAACGCACCGGTTTTGACATCGAACTGGTCGAGGCCCTGGCTGGCGCCATGGGCAAGAAGGTCGAATGGATCGACATCGACTTCAAGGGCCTGATTCCCGCCCTGCAGGCCGGGCGCGCCGACATCGCCGTGTCGGCCATCTACATCACGCCCGAGCGCAGCAAGGTGGTGGACTTCACCGACCCGTACTACGCCGGCGGCCTGGTGGTGCTGACCAAGAAGGACGGCCCGGTCAAGACGCTCAAGGATCTGGACGGCCGCAAGGTGTCGGTGCAGGTCGGCACCAAATCGGTCAACTATCTGAAGGAACACTACCCGTCGGTGCAGCGCGTCGAGGTCGAGAAGAACCAGGAGATGTTCAACCTGGTGCAGATCGGCCGCGCCGATGCCGCCGTGACCGGCAAGCCGGCCGCCAAGCTGTTCGCCCAGAGCACCACCGACCTGACGGTGCTGGCCGATCAGATCACCACCGAGGACTACGGCATCGCCGTGCCCAAGAACAAGCCGGAACTGACGCGCGGCCTGAATGAAGCGCTCAAGAAGATCAAGGCCGATGGCACGTACCAGGCCATCGTCAACAAGTGGTTCGAGGCGCCCGCGAAATGAACCTGGATTTTGCTCCCGTCTTCGCCGACTTCGACGCGCTGCTGCGCGGCGCGGTGGTCACCGTCGAGGTGACCGCCGGCGCCTTGCTGCTGGGCTGTGTCATCGGCCTGCTGGTCGGCGTCGGCCGGCTCAACCCGCAGCGCAGCATTATCTACAACCTGTGCAGCGTCTATCTGCTGTTCTTTCGCGGCACGCCGCTGCTGGTGCAGCTGTTCATCTGGTTCTTCGGCCTGCCGCAGTTCGGCGTGACGCTGCCGGCGTTCGCCTGTGGCGTGCTGGGGCTGGGCATGTATTCCGGCGCCTATGTGTCGGAGATCGTGCGCGGCGCGATCCAGTCGGTCGACCGCGGCCAGACCGAGGCGGCCCGTTCGCTGGGCATGTCGTCGGGCCAGGCCATGCGCATCATCATCCTGCCGCAGGCGGTGGTGCGCATGATCCCGCCGCTGGGCAACGAGTTCATCGCGCTGATCAAGAATTCGGCGCTGGTGTCGCTGTTGACCATCCATGACCTGATGCACGAAGGGCAGAAGATCATCAGCGTGTCGTACCGCTCGCTGGAAACCTATCTGGTGGTGGCGCTGATCTACCTGGTTCTGACCACGGCCGCCATGTTGATTCTGCGCAGGATCGAGCAACGCCTGCGCGCCGGGGGGATGGTGCAATGAACGCCGTGAATCCGAAAGAAATGATCCGCATCCGCGGCCTGCGGAAGTCCTATGGCGACCACGCCGTGCTGCGCGGCATCGATTTCGATGTGCTGCCGTCGCAGGTGGTGGTGGTGATCGGGCCCAGCGGCTCGGGCAAGAGCACGCTGCTGCGCTGCTGCAATGGGCTGGAAGTGGCCCAGGGCGGCACCGTGGAGATCTGCGGCCAGATGCTGCAGAACGAGGGCGAGCTGCTGCCCGAGGCCGAACTGAACCGCCTGCGCATGCAGGTCGGCATGGTGTTCCAGGGCTTCAATCTGTTCCCGCACCTGTCGGTGTTGGATAACGTCACCGTCGGGCCGCGCACGCTGCGCGGCATGGGGCGCGATGAGGCCAATGCGCTGGCCGAGGACCTGCTGCGCAAGGTCGGCCTGGCGCAGAAGATGGCGGCGATGCCGGCCAGCCTGTCGGGTGGCCAGAAGCAGCGCGTGGCGATTGCCCGCGCGCTGGCGATGCAGCCCAAGGTCATGCTGTTCGACGAGCCGACCTCGGCGCTGGATCCGGAGCTGGTGGGCGAGGTGCTGCAGGTCATGAAACTGCTGGCGCGCGAAGGCATGACCATGATGGTCGTGACCCACGAAATGGGCTTTGCCCGCGACGTGGCCGACGTGGTCGCGGTGATGGACGGCGGCGTGATCCTGGAAGCGGGCGCGCCCGAAGTCATCTTCAGCCAGCCGCGCGAAGCGCGCACCCGCGAGTTCCTGCAGGCGGTGCTGAGCACGGGGCAGGGGGCGGCATGACAGCGGCGCAACTGGACAAAAGCCTGTGGACCGCGCGCGACGACAGCGCCGAGCGCGGCGACACGCGCCGGCTGGCGCACATCGTCGAAGCGGCCGCCGGGCAGACTCCGGCGGCGGGCGAACCGGTGCTGCTGGGCTTTGCCTGCGACGCCGGCGTGGCCCGCAACCAGGGCCGCACCGGCGCGGCTGCCGGTCCGGCCGGCATCCGCAAGTACATGGCCGGCCTGCCGGCGCACGGCCTGACGCGCCTGCTGGACGCGGGCGACGTGGCCTGCGAGGGCGACCTGCTGGAAGACGCGCAGGAGCGCCTGGGCCTGGCGGTGGCCGATCTGTTGCGTCAGGGCGCGCGCCCGCTGGTGCTGGGCGGCGGCCACGAGATCGCCTGGGGCAGCTTCCAGGGCCTGGCGCACTGGCTGGCCGAGCGCGATGACGAAGGGCCGGTGCTGGTGCTGAACCTGGACGCGCACTTCGATTTGCGCACCGGCCGGCCGGGCAGTTCCGGCACGCCGTTCGACCAGATCGCGCATTACTGCGAGGCGCGCGGGCTGGCGCTGCAATACGCCTGCCTGGGCGTGTCGCGGCTGGCCAATACGCCGGCGCTGTATGCGCGCGCGGCCGAGGTGGGCGCGGTGTGGGTCGAGGACCGCGACATGCAGGAACGCCACCTGGCGGCGCGCCTGGCCAATGTCGACGCCTTGCTGGCGCGCGCCCGCCACGTCTACCTGACGATCGACCTGGACGTGCTGCCGGCGGCGGTGATGCCGGGCGTGTCGGCGCCGGCGCCCTATGGCGTGCCGCTGACGGTGATCGAGGAGATCGTGCTGCGCGTCAAGGCCAGCGGCAAGCTGCGCCTGGCCGACATGGCCGAGTACAGCCCGCGGTTCGACATCGATGGTCATGGCGCCCGCGCGGCGGCGCGCCTGGCCTGGCAACTGTTGTCCAACTGACGCGGCGCGCGGGCAGCC
The DNA here is from genome assembly GCF_050285565.1 of Achromobacter sp. Taxonomy (GTDB): domain Bacteria; phylum Pseudomonadota; class Gammaproteobacteria; order Burkholderiales; family Burkholderiaceae_B; genus Achromobacter. The sequence continues at coordinate 194,021 of NZ_JBLZXG010000010.1, read as the reverse complement.
GCCCGCCGCGCCGCCACGGCCCGCCGTCACGCCCGCCCGCGCGAGCGTGACGGCGGGCTTTTTCATGCCCGCATGGCGCGGGCTGGACGCTGCCGGATCGCGGGGCTAGGATAGACCCAGCGTTTCGGCAGGCTCGGTGACGCGCGCGATCGCCATTTGTATTATGCGTCCCCAAATAATATTTTTTCATAAAATATGGGGCCATATCTGGCTTGTGGATAAAATGGCGCAACTTTGTCAGGAGAGCATGTTCATGTCTCAAATTCCCACCCATGCCTTGCCGTCTTATCTGAATGCCGACGACCTCGGCCCCTGGGGTAATTACCTGCAACAAGTCGACCGGGTCACGCCGTACCTCGGTTCGCTGGCGCGCTGGGTCGAGACCCTGAAGCGGCCGAAGCGCTCGCTCATCGTCGATGTGCCGATCGAGCTGGACAACGGCAGCGTGGCGCACTTCGAGGGCTACCGCGTGCAGCACAACACCTCGCGCGGCCCGGGCAAGGGCGGCGTGCGTTTCCACCAGGACGTGACGCTGTCGGAAGTGATGGCGCTGGCCGCGTGGATGTCGGTCAAGAACGCCGCGGTCAACCTGCCGTACGGCGGCGCCAAGGGCGGCATCCGGGTCGACCCGCGCAAGCTGTCGCAATCCGAACTCGAGCGCATGACGCGCCGCTACACCTCGGAGATCGGCGTCATCATCGGCCCCTCCAAGGACATTCCCGCCCCTGACGTGAACACCAACGCCCAGACCATGGCCTGGATGATGGACACGTACTCCATGAACGAAGGCTCGACCGCCACCGGCGTCGTGACCGGCAAGCCGATCGCGCTGGGCGGCAGCCTGGGCCGCGTCGAGGCCACCGGCCGTGGCGTGTTCGTGGTCGGCTGCGAAGCCGCGCGCGACCTGGGCATCGATGTGTCCAAGGCGCGCGTGGTGGTGCAGGGCTTCGGCAACGTGGGCGGCACCGCCGCCCGCCTGTTCCATGAAGCGGGCGCCAAGGTCATCGCGGCTCAGGATCACACCGGCACGGTGCACAATCCGGCTGGTCTGGACGTCCACAAGCTGCTGTCGCACGTGTCGCAGCACGGCGGCGTGGGCGGCTTCTCCGGCGGCCAGGCCCTGGACAAGAACGAGTTCTGGACGCTGGAAACCGAGTTCCTGATCCCGGCGGCCCTGGAAAGCCAGATCACCGTCGACAACGCCGCCAAGGTGCGCGCCAAGATCGTGGTGGAAGGCGCCAACGGCCCGACCACCCCGGAAGCGGATGACATCCTGGCCGAGCATGGCGTGTACGTGGTGCCGGACGTGCTGGCCAACGCCGGCGGCGTGACGGTGTCGTACTTCGAGTGGGTGCAGGACTTCTCCAGCTTCTTCTGGAGCGAGGACGAAATCAACCAGCGCCTGGAGCGCATCATGCGCGAAGCCTACGCCTCGGTGGCACAGGTGGCGCGCGAGCACAAGGTGACGCTGCGCACCGCCGCGTTCATCGTGGCTTGCACCCGCATCCTGCAGGCGCGCCAGGTGCGCGGCCTGTACCCGTAAAGTCCCTCTGGCGCCCGGGCCCGGCCCGGCGCGCGCAGGAGCGTGAGGAAGACAGGAAAGCCGCCCCGACCCGGGGCGGTTTCCGTTTGGGCGGCGTCCATGCGGGCCGGCGCGCGCCTCGGGCGCCAGGGCCTGCGTGGCGCCGTCCGCCCTAGGACTTGGGCAGCAGTTCCGGCTTGAGAATGCCGCGCAGCTCGGCGTAGGGGATGCTCAGCTCGGGCTCGCCATGCGAGTACGGCGCGATCGAGTAGGCGTCGTACTTGACCACGATGCCGTCGCGGGTGAGGGCGAAGTTGTCGCTTTCCTGGAACGGCCACATCTTGTTGTAGGCCGCCGGGTCGCGCCGGGCGTCGGCGTTGCCGGCCAGCCATTTGGCGTGCGCCTGCCGCAGCGCGGCCACGTATTCGGCGCGGCGGCCGGGGATCAGGGCCTCGTCCAGCGCCATGACGCGGCCGCGGCTGCGTTCCCAGTTCAGGTATTGCGTGGCGGGAATGCCGTGCGCCGCGCCGGTCAGGAACTGCTCGGTGTGCAGCTCGATCGAGACAATGTCGCCGACGGTGTCCTTGACGCTGGCCTTGAAGTAGGTGGCGTCGCGCGGGCGCGCGGTGGACCAGAAATACTGCGTGTATTCGGACAGCGTTTCGTAGGGGCCGCGGCGGTTGGCGTCGGTGCCGGTCATGTAGGCCAGCACGTGGTCGACCAGCGCGCTCAGCTTGGGGATGCCGGGAAAGGCCACGCTGTCGATCTCGATGCGCGGGCAGTCGCCCTTGCAGCCGGGCTTGCTGGAGGCCCACTTGATGCGTTCGGTGGCCAGGTCGCCGATCTTCTCGGGCGTGGCCGTGCCGGCGGCCGGGGTATCCAGCGTGATATTGGCGGGGGGCGAACTGCCGCAGCCGGCCAACGCCAGCAGGACGGCTGCCAAACCCACGGCGCAAAGGCCGCGCGGGGCGCGGGAACGACGCATTGAACTACCTCCAGAAAACCCGGCCGCGCCCCGGGGCGCGGCCGTCCAACTCAAACCCGCGGCGCCTCAGGGAACGACCGCGGTCCATTCGGGCGTGGAGAACTTGTCGACGGCCTGGGCCTCGGCCTGGGCCAGCGTGGCCGCGCCCAACTGGCCCGGCGTCAGCCGGTGCAGGCTGGCGAAGGTGTCCACCATGCGCTGGATGATGACCTCGCGCGCCAGCCCGGTCTGGGTGCGTAGCGGGTCGACGCGCTTCTTGGCGCTGGTGGTGCCCTTGTCCGACAGTTTCTCGCGCCCGATGCGCAAGACTTCCACCATTTTATCGGCGTCGATGTCGTAGGACATGGTGACGTGGTGCAGCACCGCGCCGGCGCGGCGGGCCTGGGCGGCGCCGCCGATCTTGCCGCTGTCCGAGGCGATGTCGTTGAGCGGCTGGTACCAGGCCTTGATGCCCAGCCCCTGCAGCGCCTGCAGCACCCAGGCGTCCAGGAAGGCATAGCTTTCCTGAAAGCTCATGCCGTGCACCAGCGCCTGCGGCGCGCTCAGCGAATAGGTGATGCTGTTGCCGGGCTCGATGAACATGGCGCCGCCGCCGCTGACGCGCCGCACCACTTCGATGCCGTGGCGCCGGGCGCCGTCGGGGTCGACTTCGTTCCTGAGCGATTGGAAGCGGCCGATCACGACCGCGGGCGCCGACCATTCCCAGATGCGCAGGGTGGGCGGGCGCGTGCCGGCGCCGACCTCGTCGGTGATGACGGCGTCCAGCGCCATGTGCAGCGCGGGGCGCTGCGGGGCTTCGTGGATCAGTTGCCAGTCGTAGTCGTTCCAGTCGGTGCGCGTCATGCCAGCGCCCTCCGCAGTACCACCGCCACGGCCTCGGCCGAGAAGCCGAACATTTCGGTATCGGCCGGCAGGGCCGATTGCACCGCCAGCGCCAGTTCCAGTTCGCCGGCGTCGGCCGGCAGGCCGTTCAGGCCGCGGTTGATGGCTTCCAGGGCCTCGGGCGGTTCCAGGAAGAAATCGCCGCTGATGCGGACATTGGCCAGGCGGCCGTCGCGGACGTCCAGGTCCGCCACCACCAGCTTGCCGCCGGGGACTTTGTATTCGCCGTGCATGGGCGCTCCTTTGTGTATCAAGCCTGGCGCCGCGGGCGCTACAGGCTCAGTTTCATGCCGTCATGGCTGGCCACGAAACCCAGGCTTTCGTAGAAGCGGCGGGCGTCGGGCCGGGCGCGGTCGGTGGTCAGTTGCACCAGGGCGCATCCGTGCGCCCGGCATTGCTCGATGGCCCACTCGAACATGGTGCGCCCCAGGCCCTGGCCGCGCGCCGACGAGGCGATGCGCACGCTCTCGATCTGTCCGCGCCACTGGCCCAGCCGCGACAGGCCGGGGATGAACGATAACTGCAAACAGCCGATCAGGTGCGCGTCGCGCTCGACCACCGCGAAGAACTGGTTCGGATCCTGCTCGATGGCGGCAAAAGCCGCAGTGTAGCGGGGGTTGAGCGGAATCGACGGATCTTCGCGCTTGGCGCCCAGTTCGTCGTCGGCCAACATGGCGACGATGTCGGGCAGATCGGCCGCGCGCGCGCGGCGGAACCGCAATGGGGAGTCGGTCATGGCGGCCTCGCTCAGCGCACGTTCTGCGCCGTCTGGCCGAACAGGATGCGGCGCGATTGCTCGTCGCTGACGGACGGCGCGGTGTTGATCTTGTCGGCCAGCGCATAGGCGCGCTGCACGGCGGGGCGGGCGGCGATGGCGTCGAACCAGCGCTTCAGGTGCGGGAAGTCGTTCAGGTCCTGGCCCTGCTTGGCGTGCGGCACGATCCAGGGGTAGGCCGCCATGTCGGCGATGGAGTAGTCGCCGGCGACGAATTCGCGGTCGGCCAGGCGCTTGTCCAGCACGCCGTAGAGGCGGTTGGTTTCCTTGACGTAGCGCTCGATGGCGTAAGGAATGCGCTCGGGCGCGTAGCCCGAGAAGTGGTGGTTCTGGCCGGCCATGGGGCCCAGGCCGCCCATCTGCCAAAACAGCCATTGCGAGACCTCGGCGCGGCCGCGCGGGTCGGCGGGCAGGAAGCGGCCGGTCTTCTCGGCCAGGTATTGCAGGATGGCGCCGGACTCGAACAGCGACAGCGGCGCGCCGCCGTCGGCGGGCTGTCGGTCGACGATGGCGGGAATGCGGTTGTTGGGCGCGATGGCCAGGAATTCGGGCTTGAACTGGTCGCCCTTGCTGATGTTGACCGGGTGGATCTCGTACGGCAGCCCGGTTTCTTCCAGGAAAATCGTGATCTTGTGGCCGTTGGGGGTGGTCCAGTAATAGAGATCGATCATGGGGGATTCCTCGGCGTCTTGGCGCCGCCGGCCGCTGCCGGCGGATGGGAAGGCCCATGATAGCGGCGCCTCGCCCGCCCCGCCGAATACCCCGGGGCGCGGTGCGGGTTTGAGGCGCGCCCCGCATCGGGCCGGCTCAGGCCGCGCCCGGCCGCGCGCCGCCGCGCAGGCGCCACTGCCAGTTCAGGCTGACGCCGGCGGCCGCCAGGAAGATCATGGCCACGCCCACCACCTGGGTCGCGTCCATGCGGTGGCCGTACACCACCAGGTCCAGCAGGATCGCCACGGCCGGGTAGATAAAGCTGAGGGCGGCGGTGGAGGTGGTGGGCAGCTTTTGGATGGCCGAGTACATCAGGATGTACATCAGGCAGGTGTGGATCAGGCCCAGCGCCACCAGGCAGCCCCATTGCAGCGGGGCGGCGGGCAGCGCCTGGAAGTCGGCCATCGGCAGCAGCATCACCGCGCCCAGCGTCACCTGCACCAGCGCCAGCACCTGCGGCGGGATGCCCTTCAGGCGCTTGACGATGACGGCCGTGACGCCATAGAGCGCCGCCGCGCCCAGCCCCAGCAGCAGGCCCGAAAGATAGGCGTCGCCGCCGCTGCGGTCGTTGAGCTTGAGCACCAGCAGCAGGCCGGCGAAGGCGATCACCGACCACGCCAGCTTGCCGCGCGTGGGGCGTTCGCCCAGGAACAGCGCGCCCAGGCCGATCAGGAAGACGGGCTGCACGTTGTAGACGGCGGTGGCCAGCGAGATCGACGCCAGGCGGTAGGCCGAGAACAGCAGCACCCAGTTCAGCACCAGCGCGGCGCCGGCGGCCAGGGCCAGCGCCAGCGTGCGGGCCGTGAACAGGCCGGGCTTGAGCAGGCCGCGCGCCCAGCAGTACAGCAACAGCGCCAGGGCGCCGAAGACGCAGCGGAAAAACACCACGTTCCAGGCGCTCTGGCCGGATTCCAGGACGAATACGCCCAGGGTGCCGGACAGGGTCATGGCGGCGGCCATCTGGGCCAGGCCGAGGCGATCGGATGAGGGGGACATGGGAGGCTCCACAAGGGCGCGCGGCGCCCGATTCGATGGGGAAATTATCCCAGGCAGACTCGGCCGGTTATATGATGTTGCTGCGGTAGTTCTGCGCTTGAACCTTTGTTTGGGTGGATTTCATGAAAAATGACCTAAGGAATGAAAACCCGGTACTGGATGGCATCGACCGCCGCCTGGTCGAGATGCTGACGGCCAACGCGCGTACCACCACCGCCGACCTGGCGCGCCAGGTCGGCATGTCCGCGCCGAGCGTGGCCGACCGCCTGCGGCGGCTGGAAGAGTCGGGGGTGATCCGCGCCTACACGCTGGATGTCGATCCGGTGGCGCTGGGCTACACGCTGGAGGCGATCGTGCGCATCCGGCCGCTGCCGGGACAGTTGCGGCGGGTCGAGGGGCTGATCCAGGAGATTGCGGAATTCGTGGAATGCGACAAGGTCACCGGCGACGACTGCTTCATCGCGCGCGTGGTGCTGCGCTCGATCACGCACCTGGACGGCATCCTGGAGCGGGTGACCGAGTTCGCCGAGACCAATACGGCCATCGTCAAGGCGCATACGGTGCGGCGCCGGCTGCCGCCATTGCGTTGAGCGGCGCGCGGCCGGGGCGACCGCGGCCGGCCGGCGCGGCCCGGGCCGCGGCGATTCAGGCGGCCGGCACGGCCAGGGCGCGGACGATGTCGTCCTTCAGGGCGGCCGGGGTGTCGGTGGGGGCGTAGCGCTTGATCACCTGGCCGTCGCGGCCCACCAGGAACTTGGTGAAGTTCCACTTGATGCCCTCGGTGCCGAAGACGCCGGGCTTTTCGCCCTTGAGCCAGCGGTACAGCGGGTCGGCGTTGGCGCCATTGACGTCGATCTTGGCGAACAGCGGGAAGGTGACGTCGTACTGGGTGGTGCAGAAGTCGAGGATCTCGGCCTCGTTGCCCGGTTCCTGGCGGCCGAACTGGTCGCACGGGAAGCCCAGCACCGTCAGGCCGTCGTCGCGCAGGGCGCGATAGAGCTCCTCCAGGCCCGAATACTGTGGCGTGAAGCCGCATTTCGAGGCCACATTCACCACCAGCAGCACCCGGCCGCGGTAGGCGGCCAGCGGCTGGTCGGCGCCATGGATGTCGCGGGCCGAGAAATCGTAGATCGTGGTCATGCGGGCTCCTTGTCAGGCATCGGGACGCGGCGAGGCCAGCGCGCCGCTTTGCGGCGGCGGCATCATCGCGCTGTGTCGTCCATAGTAGCGCGTGCCCCACAGGGTCAGCAGCAACACGGCGGCGGTGATGGCCGCCGACATCCACGGCAGGTCGGTCAGCGGCAGGCCGTGGCCCAGCGCCAGGCTGCCCAGCCAGGCGCCGCCGGCGTTGCCCAGGTTGAACGCGCCCTGGTTCAGCGTCGAGGCCAGGTTGGGCGCGTCGGCCGCCTGGTCCACGATCAGTGTTTGCAGCAGCGGCACCACGGCAAAACCCAGCGTTCCCCAGATGAAGGTCATCACCAGCATCGGCGCCAGCGCGTGGATGGCCTGGCTGAGCGCCAGGAACACCAGCAGCAGGCCCAGGAAGATACGGCGCAGCGACACTTCCAGGTTGCGGTCGCCCAGTTTGCCGCCGAGGGTGCTGCCCACGGTGAGCGCGACGCCGAACAGCAGCAGCACGCCGGTCACGCCGCGCTCGGAGACGCCGGTGATGTCGCGCAGGATCGGCGCGATGTAGGTCAGCACGCAGAACAGCGCGGCCGAGGCCAGCACGCTGGCCAGCAGCGGCCACAGCACCCGCACCTCGCGCAGCACGCGGAACTCGCGCAGGATGTTGCCGGGTTGCATGGGAATGCGGGCCGGCAGCCAGGCCGCCAGCGCCGCCACCGCGGCCAGACCGATGGCGCTGACCACCCAGAAGGTCGAGCGCCAGCCCGCCGCCTGGCCCAGCGCGGTGCCCAGCGGCACGCCCAGCACGTTGGCCAGCGTCAGGCCGGTGAACATCAGCGCGATGGCGCTGGCGCGCTGGTGGCGCGGCACTAGGTCGGCGGCCACCACCGCGCCGATGCCGAAGAAGGCGCCGTGGCAGAAGGCGGTGAAGACGCGCGCGGCCATCAGCGTGCCGTAGCTCGGCGCCAGCGCGCAGAGCAGATTGCCCAGCACGAAGGTGCTGGCCAGGCCGATCAGCGTGGCTTTGCGCGGCAGGCGCGCGGTGATGATGGCCATGATCGGCGCGCCGATCACCACGCCCATGGCGTAGCCGGTGATCAGCAGGCCGGCGATGTCGATGCTGACGTCGAGGTCGGCCGCGACGTTGGGCAAGAGGCCCATGATGACGAATTCGCTGGTGCCGATGCCGAAAGCGGCGGCGGCCAGCGCGATGAGATGCAGGGGCATGTAAAACCGGGGCGAGGGCCGGGCGCTCGGGGCCGCGGCAACAGGGAAGGGAGCGTGGATTTTAGAGCAGCGGCCCGCGCGCGCCGCCGCAAATCCCTGCCGCTGATGCGGGCATCCCCGTCGCGCGCGCTCAGACCAGTTTCAGATCCAGCGGCGAGGTGCCCGGAAAGACCCGCGTCAGGCGGGCCTGGTCGAGCCCGTAGAGGCGCGCGAACAAGCCGGCGAACAGCGCGCGGTATTCGTTCAGCACCGGGTAGTCGCGGTCCTGGAACAGGGTGTCGCGCTTGACCGGCACCTGGCGGCCAATGATGCGGCCGCCGCGCACGTGGCCGCCCATCACCCAATAGACCGTGCCATGGCCGTGGTCGGTGCCCTTGTTGCCGTTTTCGCGGAAGGTGCGGCCGAACTCGCTGATGACGACCACGGTGGCCTGATCCCAGGCCGGGCCCATGGCGTCGGCGTAGGCGGCCAGCGCCCGGCCCAGTTGTCCCAGCCGATTGGCCAGCAGGCCGCTGGCGCCGCCCTGGCCGACGTGCGTGTCCCAGCCGCCGACGTCGACGAAGCCGAGGTTGTAGTGCTCGCGCATGAAGCGGCCGATGCGGCGCGCTTGTTGTTCGAGCTTGCCGGCCGATACCGCGTTGCCGCCGGCCGCGTCCATTTCCGCTTCGAGTTCGGCGCGGCTGGCATCCATGATGCGCTGGCCTTCGGCGACCGCGGCGCCCAGGTCGGTGTGCTGGTACATGGCGGCGATGGCGCGGTGGTCGGCCGCCGAAAGCCGCGACTTGCGCGCGGCGCCGTCCAGGTCGATGTTGGGCACGCGGGCGCCGCCGCGAAAGATCTGCGGCAGGTCGGCGGTGAAGGCGGCCGCCTGGTCGCCCCGGCCGCCGAGCGCGGCGGCCAGGCGGTTCAGGAAACCCGAGCGGAAGTCGCCGCTGCCGTCCCGGGCCGCGCCCTGGCCCAGTTCGATGCGGTTCTGGGTCTCGAAGTGGCTGCGGCTGGTGTCGTCGGTGCCGGCGAAGGGCACAAAGGCCAGTTGCCGCTTCTGGTAGAAGGGCATCAGGCTGTCGGCCAGCGCCGGGTGCAGGGCCCAGCCGTCGCCCAGCGGCAGGGCGGCGGCGGCGCCGCTGCCGGGCCTGGGGATGGCGATGGTCGGGCGCGATTCGTAATAGAAGTCGCTGGCGGCCGGCACTAGCAGGCTGGCGGCGTCGTAGGCGCCGCGCATGAAGACGACCAGCAGCTTGTTGTTGGCCGCGGCCGGCGCGGCATACAGGCGGCCGGCGCCGCAGGCGAGCGGGGCCGAGGCCATGAGTTGCAGGATGCGGCGGCGATGCATGGTGGGTCTCCCACGGCGCCTCAGCGCCGCATGAATTCGGGCGAGGCCAGCAGATAGGTGTTGGCGTCCTTGGGGTTCTGCGCGTGGGCGATGGTGTCGCGGGTGGCGGGTGACAGGCGCGCGAACAGGCCGTCGCCGGCGTGCTCGCGCAACAGGTCGGGGATGCGCGGCAATTCCACCGGCCCTTTGTCCTCGCCCTCGCGGTAGAACGCCTGCGGCGCGGCGGCAATCGCGCGCGCCACTTCGAAGCGCGCGGTCATCTGACCGGAACCGGCCCAGTCCGATTGCGCCTGGGGGTAGCCGTCGGGTGTCAGGCGCTGGTTCAGCGGCTGGCCCAGTTGCCGCAGCATGGCCAGGCCCGGCCGCGGGGTGGCGATGGCGGGCAGATCGGCGTAGGTCAGCCGCAAGGCCGAGTAGACGTAATGCACCGGGTCCTTGAACACGCCGGTCTTGAGCGACTGCGTGAATTCGGGCGAGCCATACAGGGTCTGCAAGGTGGCGGCGATGTCGCCATCGCTGGCCAGGAAGGTCCTGGCCATGCGGTCGACCACGGCGGCCGGGGGCGCGTCGCCCATGAAGTACGCGGCCAGCTTGGCGCTGATGAAGCGCGCGGTGGCGGGATGGCGCGCCAGCAGATTCACGGCCTCGTCGACCTCGGCCAGGCCGGCGCCGTGGATGGTGTGGCCCAGGAAGCGTTTGTCGCCGTAGTCGTGGCGCGCCGGGTTGAACAGGAACAGGCCGTCCCATACCACCTGGTCGTGCAGCGCCGGCCTGACCTTGGGCGGGCCGTCCGCGCCGTGGAGGCCCAGGCCGGTGAGGATGCGCGCCAGTTCCTGCACATCGGTCTGCGTGTAGCCGCCCTTGACGCCCAGTGTGTGCAGCTCCATCAGCTCGCGCGCGTAGTTTTCGTTGAGGCGGCCGGCGGCGTTCTGGGTGTTGTCCAGGTACACCAGCATCGCCGGCGAACGCAGCGTCGCCGCCAACAGGTCGCGGAACTTGCCGAGCGCGTGCGGGCGGATGGCGCGTTCCTCGTACTGGTCGATGTAGGTGCCGATGTCGTTCTTGGCGGCATAGACGTTGAAGTGGTTCATCCAGAACCAGGTCATCTGTTCCTGCAACTGGTTGGGAGAATACAGCGCGCGATAGAAGGCGCGGGCAGCGGTGTCGTCGGCGCGCTGGCGCGAGATGGCGCGGGCGTCGCGCTGGGCCTGCTGCTTCGGGCCGGGGGCGGCATCCTTGGCCTGCTGGCGCAGCGCGCGCTGCGCGGCGTGCGCGTCCTCGGCGCGCTGGCGCGAGATCGCCAGCGCGTCGATGCGCTGTTGCACGGCGGCGGGCAGGCGCGCCTTCGGGTCGGGATGCAACTGTGCCTGCAGGTAGCGTTGCGGACCCAGTTCACGTATGCGCGCCAGTTCGGCCGGGGTGGCGCCCCAGGTGATGCGGTTGACCAGCGCGGCGTCGAGCGCCCGGGTCTCGGCCTGCTGATCCCAGGCCACCGCGTTGGCCGCCGCCTTGGGCGCCGGGGCGGGCGGGGCCGTGGCGGCCCGCGGCGGCGCGGGCAGCGCCAGGGCCGCCAGCGGCGGCAGCAGGAGCGCCAGGCGGCGCGGCAAGGAGCGCAAGGACGGCATCGAGCGGACACCTTTCTGGTTGATGGTTGCGGCCTGCCGTCAGCAGGCGGTCAGGATCGGCAACGGGTCGGACGGCCCGGCCAGAACCTGCGGGTGTGACAAGATAGTCGCACTGCCATTCCCGCCGCGATGCCGCTTGAAACGCACGGAAACGCCTCGTTTGGGGGCGCGCCGCCGCCCCTGCGCGGCGCGGGGCGATTGCGGCCGCTGCGGTCGCGACGGCCTATCATGGGCCATCGCAGTCAGTGCAAACGGCGCCAAGGAGGCCTGCCATGCGGGAAATGATCGATCGTCTGGAAGCCATGCTGGCCAAGGGCACGGACAACATGTTGTTGCGATTTTCGCTGGGCAAGGCCTATGCCGAACAGGCGTGCTTCGGCGAGGCCGAGACGCACCTGCGCGCCTCGCTCGCCTTCGATCCCGCCTATTCGGTGGCCTGGAAGTGGCTGGGCAAGGCCTGCCTGGGACGGGGCGACAAGGCCGGCGCGCGCCAGGCCTGGGAGGCCGGCCTGGAGGCCGCGCAGGCGCGCGGCGACAAGCAGGTGGAAAAGGAACTGCGGGTGTTCATGAAGCGCCTGGACAAGGACGCGGCCGTCGCGCCATGAGCCGGCGCGGCCGGCCCGCCATTCACGCGGCCGCCGCGCGGGCGGGGCGCGCAGGGCGCTTGGCGGCGATGCCGGCGGCGGCCGGGGGCCGCGCCCGGTGGCTCACGGGCCGCGCCGTTCCAGCCGCGGCGGCGCGGGCCGCGCGGCCGCGATCAACGCCGCGGGCGTTGGCGCCGCCGCGCGCTTGGGCAGCACGGTCTGGGCGCCAGCGATGCGGAACACCTCGATGGCGTGGCGCAACTGCGCGCCCCGGGTGCGCAGGTTGTCGACCGCGCGGCTGGCCTGCTCGACGCGCGCCGCGTTGCTTTGCGCGGCGCTGTCGGTTTCCGAAATGGTGCGGCTGACGTTGTCGATGCCGGTGTGCTGTTCGTTGGAGGTGGCGGCGATCTCGTTGACGATCTGCGTGACCTGCCGCACCGAGCCGACGATGTCGAGCATGGCGCTGCCGGCGCGCTCGACATGGCGCACGCCGTCTTCGACCTTGTGGTTGGAGGCCTCGATCAATTCCTTGATCTCGCGCGCGGCGGTGGCGCTTTTCTGCGCCAGGCCGCGCACTTCGGCGGCCACCACCGCGAAACCCTTGCCGGCCTCGCCGGCGCGCGCCGCTTCCACCGCCGCGTTCAGCGCCAGGATGTTGGTCTGGAAAGCGATGCCATCGATGATGCCGACGATCTCGCTGATGCGCGCGGTGCTTTGCACGATGCCCTGCATCGCCCGCACCGCGTCATCGACTACCTGGCCGCCGCGCCGGGCCGCGTCCGAGGCCTGGTTGGCCATCTGATCGGCGCCGTGGGCGTTGGTGGCGGTCTGCTTCACGGTGGAGGCCAACTGTTCCATGCTGGCCGCGGCTTCCTCCAGCGAGGCCGCCTGGCGTTGCGTGTGGGCCGAGAGGTCGGCGTTGCCGTCGGCGATCTCGGCGGCCGAGGTCAGCGCGCTTTCGATGCCGTGGTGGACGTCGCGGGTGATGCTGACCAGGCTCTTGCGCATCACTTCCAGCGAGAATTTCAGCGCGCCGATCTCGTCGCGGATGCTGCCCGGCGGCAGGGGCGTGCTGAGGTTGCCGGCGGCGATCTGGCGGGTGAAATCGGTCGCGGTGATCAGCAGGCCGGTGATCGAACGCGCGAAGCCCCAGCCGGAAGCGAAAATCAGGATCACGCCGGTTGCCAGCATGGCGGCGGCCAGCGCGATTTCCTCGGTGCTCATGCGATCGAGCATGCCGTACAGCGCCACGCCGGCCGCGCCCAGGAACAGGCTGGAGGCCAGCATGGCCCAGGCCAGCATGCGCGAGCGCACGCCGGTCAGGCGCCACAGCTTCAGGCAGGCCAGCACGCCGCGCAGGCCGGTGGGCGTGACCTGGCCCCGGCTGAGCCGCAAGCCGCGCGCGTTGCCCTCGCGCAGGCGGCGGTAGGCGGCGTCGGCGGCCTCGATCTGGGCGCGGCTCGGCTTGACCCGCACCGAGGCATAACAGACGGTCTCGCCGCGTTCGATGATGGGCGTGACGTTGGCCAGCACCCAGTAGTAGCCGCCGTCCTTGCGGCGGTTCTTGACCACGCCGGTCCAGGATTCGCCGCGCTGGATGGTGCGCCAGAGATCCTCGAAGGCGGCCTCGGGCATGTCGGGGTGGCGCACGATGTTGTGGGCCGCGCCCACCAGTTCCTCGCGCGTGAAACCGCTGACCTCGACGAACGCCGGGTTGGCGTAGATGATGCGGCCGCGGGCGTCGGTGCGCGAAATCAGGTACTGCTCGTCGTGCAGCGTGTATTCCTTGTCGTGGACCGGCTGGTTGTTGCGCATGCGTCATTCGTCCTGTGATGGGCGGGGCGTGTTGCTGCCGGATCATCGGGGACGGGCGCTGTTGCCGGGTTGATATATATCAAAACATTCTGAAACTATACGAAATGTATTCGGCGGTGGCGGCCGTCTGCCGTGATCTGATGGACGATTTGCAGGGATGGCCGTGACGGCTGCGGGCGGCCGGCCGTCAGGCCTTGGGCAGGTTGCCGAAGGCCTGTAGCGCGCGCAGCCGGCTTTGCGGCAGGTCGACGATGGCCGCGGGATAGCCGGCCGCCGCCCGTTCCATCGGGCTGGGGTCGTGGATGGCGCTGTCGTCCAGGTGCGCCAGCTCGGGCAGCCATTCGCGCAGGAACACGCCGCGCGGATCGAACTTGCGCGATTGCGACAGCGGATTGAAGACGCGGAAGTAGGGCACCGAGTCGGCGCCGGTGGAGGCGCTCCATTGCCAGCCGCCGTTGTTGGCGGCCAGGTCGCCGTCGACCAGGTGCGCCATGAACCAGGCTTCGCCCAGGCGCCAGTCGATCAGCAGGTTCTTGGACAGGAACATGGCCGTGACCATGCGCAGCCGGTTGTGCATCCAGCCCAGCGTCAGCAGTTGCCGCATGGCGGCATCGACGATGGGAATGCCGGTGCGGCCTTGCTGCCACGCGCGCAGGTCGCCCGGCGCGTCGCGCCACGGCACGGCGGCGGTCTCGGGTTTCATCGGCTGGTGCATCGACAGGGCCGGACAGGCGGCCAGCAGGTGCTGGTAGAACTCGCGCCACAGCAGTTCGTTGATCCAGGTGGCCACGCCCGCCTTGCCGCTTTCCAGTTCGCCCTGGTTGGCCGCCAGCGCCGCGCGCAGCGCCTGGCCGGGCGACAGCACGCCGGCCGCCAGATAGGGCGACAGGCAACTGGTGGCCGGCAGGCTAGGGAAATCGCGTTCGTCGCGGTAGGCGTCGATGACGCCGTCGGCGAAGGCGTGGAGCCGGTCGCCGGCCGCGGCTTCGCCGGCGGGCCACAGGGCGCGAATGGAATCGCTGGCGGGCGCGTAGCCATCGAAGGCGGCCGGCAGCGGATCGGCTTGCCAGGCGGGCGCGGTTTGCGGTCGGGGCGCGGCGATCGCGCGCGGCGGCGCGCTGCGCAGACGCTCGCGGCAGGCGCGCGCATACGGCGTGTAGACGCGGTAGCAGTCGCCCTTGCCGGTCACTACCGTGCCCGGGCGCAGCAGCGAGGCGCCATGATGCAGGGTCCAGTCGATGCCGGCTTCGGCCAGGGCGCAGGCCACCGCATCGTCGCGGCGCCGCTCGTTGATGGCCCACTCGGTGTTGGCGTGAACCGCCGCGATATCGTGTTCGCGGCAAAAGCGCAGCAGCGCGCCGGGAACCTGCTTCCAGGTATCGACGCTCAGCAGTTTCAGCGGGATGCCGAGCCGCGCCAGATCGCGCGATAGCACATGCAGGTTGCGCAGCCAGAAATCGACCTTGGCCGGGGCGTCGCCATGCGCGCGCCATTGTCCGGGCGTCGCGACGAACAGGGCGGTGACGGTGCCCTGCGCCGCCGCGGCCGCCAGGGCGGGGTTGTCGTGCAGGCGCAGGTCGGTGCGCAGCCAGATCAGGGTATGCATGCGGGCGAGGATCCGGAAATAAGGGGATAAAGGGCGCGGCAAGGCTGGCATTCTAGCGTGCGGCCGGGCGCGCGGGCGCTGCCCCGACACCATGTAAAAACTACGAGCAGATGTGACGAACCCGGGCGCGGCCGGGCCGCGCCCGGGCCGGGCGTGCCACAGCCAACGTCGCATGGCGCGGCCACTGCCGGCTCGTCAAACCATGAAACACGCTGGCGCTTTCTCTGTATTGACGCCGCCGTTGTGGCCGCCATGTAATTCATTGAACAGACAAAAAAGACGAACGATATGGGACATCTGATGGATTTGCGCCCGTCCTTCCTCAAAGGACGCACACCCGCCGCCAGGACGCCGCGCGACGTCCTGCAACAATTGTGGCGCTCGCTCGATCTGCCCGACGCGGCGCTCGAGCACCTGGTGTTGACCGGCGCGGATCCGGTGTTGCCCTCGTCGTTCGCGGTCGGCACCGCGGCGCAGGCCAGCATGGCGGCGGCGGCGCTGGCGGCGGCGGAAATCTGGCACCTGCGCGGCGGCGAGCGCCAGCAGGTCGGCCTGGACATGCGCCACGCGGCGCAGGAATGCCGCGGCCATTTCACCATCAATGGGGTCGCCCCGAACCCGCGCGATCCCATCACCGGCGTCTATCGTTGCGGCGATGGCGGCTGGGTCCGCATCCATGCCAATTTCCCGCATCACCGCGATGGCGCGCTGGCGTTGCTGGGCTGTCCCACCGGCGACGGCGCCACCCGCGAGGCGGTGGAACAGGCGCTGGCGCGCTGGCGCGCGCTGGATTTCGAGCAGGTGGCGGCCGATGCCGGGATGGTGGTGGCGGCCATGCGCAGCTTCGATGAGTGGGACCGCCACCCGCAGGGCCAGGCGATCGCGGCGCAGCCGTTGCTGACGGTCGAGCGCATCGGCGAGGCCGATCCACGGCCGCTGCCCAAGTACGGGCACGAGGCACGTCCGCTCAAGGACATCCGCGTGCTCGACCTGACGCGCATCATTGCCGGCCCGGTCTGTGGCCGGACACTGGCGGCCTATGGCGCCGACGTGATGCTGGTCAATTCCCCGCACCTGCCGAACATCGCCAACCTCATCGACACCAGCCGTGGCAAGCTGTCGGTGCACGCCGACTTGGACACCGCCGACGGCCGCATCGCGCTGGCCAATCTGCTGCGTAGCGCGCACGTGTTCGTGCAGGGCTACCGGCCGGGCGGCATGGCCGCGCTGGGCTTCGGGCCGCAGGACGCGGCCCGGCTGCGCCCCGGCATCGTGTATGTGTCGTTGTCGGCCTATGGCGCCACCGGCCCCTGGGCCAACCGCCGCGGCTTCGATTCGCTGGTGCAGACCGCCGCCGGCTTCAACCACGCCGAAGCCGAGGCCGCCGGGCAGGACGCGCCCAAGCCTTTGCCCATGCAGATCCTGGATTACGCCTCGGGTTACCTGATGGCGTTCGGCGCGCAGGCGGCGCTGGCGCGCCAGGCCACCGAGGGCGGAAGCTGGCACGTGCGCGTGTCGCTGGCGCAGACCGCGCACTGGCTGCGCACGCTGGGCCGGGTCGACCGCGGCCTGGCCTGTCCGATGCCCGGGTTTGCCGGCCTGCTCGAAACTGAGGCGTCCGGGTTTGGCGAGCTGGAGGCGGTGCGCCACGCCGCGCAGTTCTCGCTGACGCCGGCACGCTGGACGCGGCCGTCGAGCCCGCCCGGCACGCACCCGACGGTGTGGCCGTTCAACTAGTCGTTCAACCCGGCCTGCTTGCGCCGGCTACTTCCGGCCGGCCTGCCAGTCGCGCAGCGCGCGCAGGGTGTTGCTGACGTGGGCCTCGGGATTCATGTTGGTGTATTCGTACAGGATCTTGCCGTCGGGCGTGATGACGTACGACACGCGCTGCGCGCGATCGGGGCGCGCGTCCAGCACGGCGTCGTAGGCCTTCATGATCTTGCCGTCGCCATCGGCGGCCACCGCGAACTTGCCGCGGCATTCGCTGACCGAGAATTTGTTCAGGGTGGCGATATCGTCGGCCGAGACGCCGATGACGGTGGCGCCGAGCGACTTGTATTCGTCGGTGGCCTCGGCGAAATCATGGGCCTCGATGGTGCAGCCGGCGGTGAACGCAGCCGGGTAGAAATATAGGACCACCGGCCCCTGCTTGAGCGCCTCGGCCAGCTTGAAGGTGAACACATTGCCGCCGAGCGAGGCCTGGGCGCTGAAGTCGGGCGCGGGCGCGCCGACGTTGAGGGCGGCTTGGGCGGCGGGGCCAGCCAGCAGGCCGCAGGCGAGGAACAGGTGGGCAAGGCGCTTCATGAGGGTCTCCGCGAATCGGGGGGGCGTGGGCCCCGCGGACATCCGCGAGGCCAGGCGCTACCACTGTAGCCGCGTCTCGCGCCGCAAGCCAGTCTGGCGCACGGCGCGCGCCGGGGCGGGCGTCAGTCGCGGCCTTTTTCATGCGAGGCGCCGCGTTCGCCACCGCCGCCGCGCTGCGGTTCCTGGCCACCGGACGGCCGCCCGCCGCCATGTTGCGGGTTGCCCTGGGGCCGCGCCTCGGGCCGGTTGGCGGGCGCCGCGCGCGGCTCGCGTGGCGGGCGTTGCGCCAGGTTGTCCGGCGCCGGGCTGGAATGTGGCCCGTGTTGCAGCCCTTGTTGCGGCCCCTGTTGCGGCCGCGATTGCGGTTGGGCTTGCGGCGGGCGTGGCGGATTCTGGCTCTGCGGTTGAACCTGTGGCTGTCGCGCCTGGTTCTGCGGCGCCGACGGGCCACCCGTGACACCGCGATTGAACTCCGGACGGCTAGCGCCGGGGCCGCGGTCCGCGCCACTGCCCGCCCGGTTCGGCGCGCCGTTGCCAGGGCCGTTGCCGGGGCCGGCGCCTGGCCGCGCGCCCGCGTCCGGGCCGCCCCGGCCCGGCGCATGCTCCACGAATGCTTGTGGCGGACGGCCCTGGTTGTGCTCGAAGAACTGGGCGCGGTTGCCGCCGGCTGCGCGCACGAAACCGCGTTGCACGTCGGTGGGCGGATGGTGCGGTTCGTTGCGCGCGGCCAGTTCGCGCGGATCGGCCCGCCGCTGGATGCCGGCGGGGCCGCCGTGATAGCTGATGCGGCGGTTGTCGATGTTGTTGACCACCACCGTGTGGTTGTAGACGTTGGTGACGCGGGTCACGTTCACGTTGGTCACGGCGCGGTTGTAGAAGAAGCGGTCGTGGTCCCAGTAGCCGCCGACGTAGCCGATGCCGACGTAGCCGAAGCCGTAGTTGATGCCGCCGTAGAAGCCGATGTGCGGTCCCCAGTAGCCGGGGTGCCACAGGTAGACGCCGTCGACGAAGCCCCAGTAGCCAGGGGTCCACAACGCGCCGGTGTAAGGCGCCAGCACCCAGGCGCCCGGCACCCAGAAAAAGCCGTAGCGGTTCAGGCTCCAGTATCCCGGCACCCACAGGTAGCCGTCGCCGGGCGCGGGCGGCTGACTGTAGACGGGCAGGGGCGGCGGCGGTTGCGGGCTGCGGTCGACCGGCGCCAGGTTGGCGTTAGCCGGATCGCCGCTGTCATAGGCGGGGGCGGGCGGTGGCGCGTACGTCTGCGCCACCGCGCCGGCGCAGACCGTCATCAGCATGGCGGCGGCCAGCGGGCGCAGGCGGGCAAGCGGGGCGAGGGCGTTCATGGCGTTTCCTTTGCGCGGCAGGGCGCGCGGATCAATAGCCGTGGTAGTAACCGCCGTGGTAGTAATAATGCGGCGCGGGGTAGTAGTAATAAGCGGGCGCCGGCCGGTAATAAGCCGGGCGCGCCGGCACCACCACACAGCCGGTGAGGGCGCTGGCCATCGCCAGCATCAGCAAAATCGTTTTCTTCATGGTCATCTCCTGCCGAGCGCGAGGCGCGTGACGCGCCGCTTTGCGGCTCGTAGGGATTAGGCCACGGCCAGGGGGCCGAGTTCGAGGCCTGTAATGGTTCCGAAACAGCTTTCGGGTGACGGATGTTTGCGCCAGCGTGACCGTTGATGTCGTTCGTAGCAATTGTTCCGGCCTGGCAATCCGCGTGGCGGTGGCCTGCATCCACTTGCGCAGCGTCACGCTTGCCAGCGGGCGTGACGCGCGGTTCAACGACGGCAGGGGGCTCAGTCTGGTGCCGTGGCGGTCGGCGTTGAACGGCGGCCGGGCAAGTGCATCATCCGCTATTGAAAATGCGCCTATGATTGCACAAAGGTAAATTATAGGGGCCGCCATGTCGCGTCCTGATCTCAATCTCCTGCTGGCGCTGGATGCCCTGCTCGACGAAGGCAGCGTCATAGGCGCGGCGCGCCGCATGCATCTGAGCGCGCCGGCGATGAGCCGCACCCTGAGCCGCATTCGGGAGGCGCTGGGCGATCCGGTGTTCGTCCAGGTCGGCCGCAAGCTCATGCCCACGCCCAAGGCGCTGGCATTGCGCGAACAGGTGCGGGTGGCGGTCGAGCAGGCTACCCGGGTGTTCGCCGCCGATGCCGAGATCAACCTGAAATCGCTGGACCGGCGTTTCAACGTCCGCGCCACCGATGAGTTCGTAAGCATCCACCTGGGCCATCTCCTGGATACGATGGCGCGGGAAATGCCGCGGGCGATGCTGCGCTTTTCGCCGGAGGAAGACGACGTGGATGAAGAGGCGCTGCGCACTGGCCGCATCGACCTGTTCATCAGCGCCTCGCGCAAGCTGGGGCCGGAAATTCGCGTGCAGTCCCTGTTCACCACGACGTTCGTGGGCGTCGCGCGCGCCCATCACCCGATTTTCGACGGCGAGATCACGCCCGAACGCCTCACGCGCTGGGAGCACATCAACGTGTCGCGGCGCGGCAAGGCCGCTGGGCCGGTCGATGCCGCGCTGCAGGCGCTGGGGCTGCGCCGGCATGTCGCGCTGGTGGTGCCCAATCCGTACACGGCGCTGTTCGCACTGCAGGATTCGGATCTGCTATTGCCCTTGCCCCGGCATCTGGCCAGCACCGCGCTGGCCGCGGGCCTGCGCATTCGCCTGTTCGACCTGCCGACGCCGCTGGAAACGGTGCTGCTGACGCAGGCCTGGCACCCGCGCCTGGACGCCGACCCGGCCCATCAATGGCTGCGGCAGACCATCCACACGCTCTGCAACGAAAGCCAGGCGCAGGCGGCCAGGCGCGCCAAGCCATAGCGGGGGGCTAGGCGCCATGCATGCGTATGACGCAATCATCTGAGTGCAATAAATTCACTTTTCGGAATGATTGGGCCTGCCTACAGTGAGGCGTATTGATCACTGTAGAAGGGCTGCATCGTGCACTCGGCGACCGTGCCTGAAGCAAATTCGGGCGTCTTTCCACGCCTTTCCCGATTTCGGCGGCGGCTGGCGCGTGGCCTGACTTTCCTCGATCTGACGACACCACGCGCGACCTATGTGATGCGTTCGATCCTGGCCGCCTGCCTGGCCTTGGTGGCGGCCTATCTGCTGCAACTGCACGCGCCCTACGCGGCGGCTTCCAGCGTGCTGCTCGTCATCAACCCCGTCCAGGGCGGCGTGATCGGCAAGGGGGTGTGGCGGGTGCTGGGCACGCTGGCCGGCATGCTGGCGGCCTTCGCGCTGATGAGCGCCTTTGGGCAGATGCCCTGGCTGTTCCTGCTCGGTTTCGGCGCGTGGCTGGGCGTGTGCGTGGCGGGCATGACACTGCTGCGTCATTTCCGGGCCTATGGCGCCGCGCTGGCGGGCTATACCGTGGGCCTGGCGGCCTACGGCGCCATGCAGCACCCGGAACGCACCTTCGATCAGGTGATGGGGCGCGGCGCGTCCGTGCTGATCGGCGTGGTCTGCCTGGCGCTGGTCTCGGCCCTGTTCAGCAACCGCAGCGTGCATAGCCGCCTGGCCTCGCTGCTCGACCGCCTCGCGGCCGCCGCGGCGGACGTGTTGGCGACGCATCACCAGGCTATTCAAGGCAGCGCGGAACCGGGCGCCAGGCCCCTGGATGCCGGACGGCGCTCGCTCATCGCCGAGGTATACGGCGTGGACGATCTGCTGGCGCTGGGCAAGGCCGAGTCCGCCGATCTGGCCCATCGCGCCGGCACGGTGCGGCACACGATGGTGTCGCTGTTCTCCGCCCTGGCGGGCGGTGCGCCGCCGCTGCGTGAAAACTGCGCCGGCGGCGCCGCGCTGCGTGCGTTGCGGCCGGACTGGGAGCAGGCATGGCACGCGGTCGGACAGGCCCTGAGGCAGGAACCCGGCCCGGCCGCAAGGGCGTATGCGATCCGGCATCTGACCGGCCTGCGCGCCCGGCTGGTGGCCAGGCTCGCCGCGACCTCGCTGGACGCTGCCGCCGATCAGGCCGCGCTGATGATCGCGGGCGATCGTCTGATCGAGCAACTCGACGATTACCTGCAAGCCATCGAAGGCATCGAGCGTTTCCACCAACCCAGGCCGACGCCGGCGCGCGTGTCCGTGCCGTTCCACCGCGATACGGTGACAGCCCTCCAGAACGGCGCGCGCGCCCTGTTGACCGTGCTGATGGGCGGCGCCTTCTGGATCGCCACCGGCTGGACGGAGGGCAACATGATGCTGGCGGGGTTGGCGGCGGCATGCGCGCTGCTGTCCACTGCGCCCAATCCCGCGCTGGGTGCGGTCGAATTCATCAAGGGCACGGTGGTCGCGGTGGCCATGGCTTTTCTATGCACCTTCATCGTGCTGCCGCACGTCTCGGGCCTGCCGCTGCTACTGGTGATCCTGAGCCTGTTCTGGCTGCCCGGTGTGTATGCCACCACCATGCCGCGTCATGCGCTGGCCGGTGTGGCCTATCTGGTGGCGTTTACGACGCTGGCGGCCGCGGACAACCCCATGCGCTACGACTTTGCCCTGTTCCTCAATGGCGCCGTGGCCTGGGTCCTGGCGACATGTTTCACGCTGCTGGGCTTCAGGATCGTGCTGCCGCGCAACCCGGCGCGCGACGTCACGCGCCTGCGTCAGCGCATCCGTGACTCGGCGCTGGGCGCCTTGCGCGGCGAAGCCGCCGATGCGCAGGCCTGGCAATGGCGCCAGCAGCACCGCATTGCGCAACTCGGCGCCTTGCTCAGGACGCAGCCGCAGGCGATGGAGCGCGCCATCGCCCAGGCGCTGACCAGCCTGCATCTGGGCCGGGAAACACTGCGCTTGCGCCGCTGGCTGCGCCAGGCGCCCCAGGACGCCGAGTGGCCGCGCGTGGTGGCGCGCACGCTGCGCTATTTGCGCCAGCGGGCCGGCGATCCCGCGCGCGCGGCACGCCATGTCCACCGCGCGGCGGCCTCCTTGGCGCGTTTGCCGGCGCGTTCCCGCGCCGCGATGGATGACGTGCGCCGCGTGACGGTCGTGCTGATCGACATCGCCGCGCTGCTGCAACGCCATGCGAACGACGTTCCGTCCCGCTCCGGAGACCATGCCCATGCTCAGTGAGTTCTCGTTGGCCGGCATCTACCTGCCGCCGTTCTTTGTCTACGCCTGCGCGGCCTTGCCGATTTATCTGGGCCTTCGCTACGTGCTGGCGCGCAGCGGGCTGCTGCGCTGGGTGTGGCATCCGGGCCTGTTTGAGTTCGCCATTTCCCTTTGCCTTGTTTCCCTGTTGGTGCTTTATGTCTGAACGCTCATTTCCCGCCACGCTCCTGCTGCGGGCGGGACTCACCCTCGCGGTGGTCGTTGCCGCCGGGTTTCTGGTCAGCGCGCTGTGGCGCGCCTACGTCGTCGCGCCCTGGACCCGCGATGGCCGTGTCAGCGCGCAGATCGTGCGCATCGCCCCCGAGGTGTCGGGCACCGTCGCCGAGGTCTCTGTCGCGGACGATCAATACGTCAAGCGGGGCGCCGTGCTCTATCGCATCGACAATGCCAGCTTCGCGCTGGCATTGGCCCAGGCCGAGGCGCAGTTGGCCGCGGCCGAGGTGTCCTTGCGCCAGAAGACCGAGCAAGCGCGACGGCGCCAGGGCATGGAAAGCCTGGTGCCCGCCGAGGACATCCAGCGGGCGAATCAGGCCGTGGCCATCGCTGCGGCCGAACTGCGCGGTGCGCGGGTCGCCGTGGACAGGGCCAAGCTGGATCTGACGCGTACCGAACTGCGCGCGCCGACCGATGGCTACGTCACGCGGCTGCGCTTGAACAAGGGCGACTACGCCGTGGCGGGCCAGCCGAACCTCGCGCTGATCGACGCCCACAGCTTCTGGATCACCGGGTACTTCGAGGAAACCAAGCTGCGCGGCATCCAGCCCGGCTCCGCGGCCCGGATCCGCCTGATGGGAGTCGATCAGGTGCTGCGGGGGCGGGTGGCCAGCATCGGGCGGGGCATCGCCGACGGCAACCAACAGGCCGACGCGCAGGGCCTGCCGAGCGTGGAACCCAGCTTCAGTTGGATCCGGCTGGCGCAGCGCATTCCCGTGCGCGTCGAGTTCGAGCATGTCCCGCATGACGTCGTGCTGGCCGCCGGCATGACCGGCAGCATCGAGGTCGCGTCCTCGGCAGGCACGCCGGCGCCCCAGGGCCGGCTGATCTCGCTGCTGTACCACTGGCTGTGAGGACAAGGCCATGCATGCACCCATCCCTCGCACGCAGCCGCGCCTTTGGCGGGCACTGCTGGCCGCGCTGCTGGCCGCCCTGACTGGCTGCGTCACCGTGGGCCCGGACTATCGCACGCCGGCGGTGGCGGTGCCCGCGCACTGGATCGAGGCCGGCGCCGCCATGGCCGATGGCGACCGCGATGGCTTGCGCGCCTGGTGGCGCGCCTTCCAGGATCCCTTGCTCGACCGCCTGGTCGATCAGACCCTGGCGCACAACCAGGACCTGGACATTGCCTTGGCACGCCTGCGCCAGGCACGCGCCGAGCGCGCGCAGATCGCTTCGGCCGCCATGCCGGCGGTGTCGGCCGGCGCCGCCAGCCAGGCCGTGCGGAGTAGCCAGGCACTCGGCTCGCAGCCCGGCGGACAGGCGCGGACCTGGCATATGGGGTTCGATGCCAGTTGGGAGCTGGATCTGTTCGGCGGTACGCGCCGCGCGGTCGAGGCCGCCGACGCCGGCATCCAGGCGTTGGCCGAGAACCATCATGCGCTGCAAGTGAGTCTGGTGGCCGAACTGGTGTCCGATTACGCCGGGCTGCGCGCCGCGCAACTGCGCCTGGCCATCGCGCGAGACAACATTCGCGCGCTGGGCCAAGCCGAGCGCTTGGCGGAACAGGCGCGCCGCAGCGGCCTGGGCACGCTGGCCGACGTCACCCAGGCCCGCGCCGAGCGCGAAATGGCCCAAGCGCAACCGCCCTTGCTGGAAGCGGACATCGCCCGTTTCAGCCATGCCATCGGCGTGCTGGCCGGCGGGTTTCCCGGCGATTGGCATGCCGCCCTCGCCACCCCCGCCCCGGCTTTGGCCATGCCGGCTGATTTGCCGCTGTCTGTGCCTTCGGACGTGATTCGCCAACGCCCCGACCTGCGCGCCGACGAACGACGCTTGGCCGCCGCCACCGCGCAGATCGGCGTGGCGCAGGCCGAACGCTTGCCCACGTTCCGCATTCCCTTGGGGCTTGGCACCACCGCCAGCGTGATCCGCGACCTGTTCTCGGGCGCCAGTCTGGCATGGTCGGCGGCGCTGCAGGGCAGCCAGTCCCTCTATGACGCCGGCCGCGCGCGGGCAGGCGTGACCGCAGCACAGGCCAACGCCGATGTCGCGCGGCGCGTGTACGAGCGGGACGTGCGTTCGGCGCTGCGCGATGTCGAAGACGCCTTGACGGCATGGACCCGCGAACGTCAACGGCAGGCCGCGTTGCAGCAGGCCGTTGCCGATAGCCAACAGGCCTTGCAACAGGCGGCCCAACTCTATGCGCGGGGGCTGAGTGCGTACCTGCCGGTGCTGGTGGCGCAGCGCGGCCTGAACCAGGCGCGCGATGCGCTGACGCTCAGCCAACTGGCTCAGTTGCAAGCAGGCATTGGCTTGTACAAGGCGCTGGGGGCGGGGGGGGCGGACTCGGGGTTGGTCGCGCAGTCCGAGCCACGCGCCGCCGCAGAAGCGGCGGCGACGCAATGACCCGTTGACGTAGGGGAGGTGCTTGATGGGACCGCGCCAGCTTCGCCCTTTCCCGGCCATTGCCGAAGAACGCCGCTTCGCCCCAAGAGCGCAGAGGCTGCGCAGCGAGCCGGCTCCGCTGCCGAGAGCCATCAAGGCGCCCGGGCGCCGCGTCCCTCTATCTCGCGTTCCATTTCGGCGCGCGCCGGCATAGGTGGATCGCGCCTGACCTATTGATGAACTTGCGGTATCGAGTCCAGGCGCGTGCCAACGACATGCGGCACTGGAGTCCGTGTGAAATGAAAAAGGCCGCCTCGCGGCGGCCTGGGGGCAGGGCTTGCGGGCGCCCGGCCCGGGATCAGTTCCAGCGGCCGCCGTTGCCGGCCAGGCTGAAGCGGCCGGCGCCCATGAAGGCGATGGCCAGGGCCGTGAACAGGAACATGCCTTGCAGTTCCAGCGCCCAGCCGCCGTTGTTGGTCAGGCTGCCGAGCTGGCCGGTGTGCGCCAGCAGGATCGCGACCACCATGTTGATGGCGATGATCAGGCCGCCCAGGCGGGTGTAGACGCCGATGATCAGCAGCACCGGCGCGATGATTTCGCCGATGTAGACGCCGTAGGCCAGGAAGCCGGGCAGGCCGTGCGAGGACAGCATGCCGGCGATGCCGCCGACGCCGCCGCCGGTGATCTTGAACAAGCCATGGAGCAGAATCAGAATGCCGAGGGTCAGGCGCAGGATCAGCTTGCCGGTGTCGTCGGACTTGATCATGGTGGGTTTCTCTTAGGGTGGTTAGGGGGATGCGATGCGCAGGTTGGAGCGCACGCCGAGCCTTGGGTTCCCGCTCCCGCGCCGGCTGGCGCGAGGTGGGCCATTATTACAAATCCGGAATGTGACCAGCAAGCGTTTTGCCCCGCGCTGGCGGGGGGGCGCCGACGATGGCTTACAGTTCCTCCAGGAAGCGCATGCGGAAGCGGCGCCCCTTGATATTGCTGTTGGACAGGCGCGCGAACGCCTGCTTGGCGATCTTGCGATCCAGCGCCACGTAGGCGTTGAACTCGGTGATGTTGATCTTGCCGACCTGCTCGAAGGCCAGGCCGCCGTCGCCGGTCAGGGCGCCCAGCAGGTCGCCGGGACGCAGCTTGTCCTTCTTGCCGCCCTGGATGCACAGGGTCACCATCGGCGCGCGCAGCGGCCGGTCGGCCTTGGGGCGCAGCGACTTGAGGTCGCCCCAGGTCAGGGGCGCGCCCTGGTATTGTTCGATCAGGTTGGCCCAGCGCATCTCGTCGGGCGAGCACAGGCTCAGCGCCAGGCCCTTCTGCTCGCCGCGGCCGCTGCGGCCGATGCGGTGCACGTGCACCTCGGTGTCCTTGGTGACGTCGACGTTGATCACCGCGCCCAGGTTCTGGATGTCCAGCCCGCGCGCGGCCACGTCGGTGGCCACCAGCACGGCGCAGCTCTGGTTGGCGAACTGGATCAGGATCTCGTCGCGCTCGCGCTGCTCCAGGTCGCCGTTCAGCGCCAGGGCGCTGATGCCCTCGGCCTGCAGCCGTTCGACCAGGTCGTGGCTGCGGATCTTGGTGTTGCAGAAGGCCAGCGTCGTGACCGGACGGAAATGCGCCAGCAGTTTCGCCACCGCGTCCAGGCGTTCGGCGGGGTCGATTTCGTAGAAGATCTGCTCGATGCGGCTGGCGTCGTGCTGGGCCTCGACCTTGACCTCGGCCGGGTTGCGCAGAAAGCGCGCGCTCAGCTTGCGGATGTTGTCGGGGTAGGTGGCCGAGAACAGTAGGGTCTGGCGCTTGGTCGGGCAATGCGAGGCGATCGCCACGATATCGTCATAAAAGCCCATGTCGACCATGCGGTCGGCCTCGTCCAGCACCAGCGTGGTCAGGCCCGACAGGTCCAGGCTGCCGCGTGCCAGGTGATCCTGGATGCGGCCCGGCGTGCCGACCACGATGTGGGCGCCGCGCGCCAGCGACTCGGCCTGCGGCCGCGCCGCGGCGCCGCCGCACAGCGTCAGGATCTTGACGTTGGCGATCTGGCGCGCCAGCCGCCGCAATTCCTGCGCCACCTGGTCGGCCAGTTCGCGGGTCGGACAGAGCAGCAGCGCCTGCGGCATCAGGCGCGTGGTATCGAGCTTGTGCAGCACGCCCAGGCCGAAGGCGGCGGTCTTGCCGCTGCCGGTCTTGGCCTGCGCGATCAGGTCACGGCCGTCCAGGATCAGCGGCAGGCTCTGCGCCTGGATCGGCGTCATGTGCTCGAACCCCAGGCTTTGCAGGTTGTCGAGCAGGGCGGGCAAAAGGGGCAGGGTGGTAAAGGGCGTCTGGGTCACGGTCAGGCTCTCGCAGGAACTGCGATAAATACGGATTCGGCCGACAGTGTAAGGCCTGAACCGGGATCGGCCGGCGTTGCGGCCGGGGCCGATGGCCGGCGTGCCTCGGCCCCAGGGCGCCTGCGGACCTCAGGCCGACGGTTCGTAGGTGCCGGCCAGCGCCCGCGCCGCGGCCTGCATGCGCGGCAGCCAGGCGCGCGCGCCGTCGATCGACAGCCGCGCCAGCGGCGCGTGCAGCGCCACCGCGGCGATGGCGCGGCGTCCGCGCAGGATCGGCACCGCCATGCAGACGATGCCCAGCAGGAATTCCTCGCGGTCGAAGCTGGCGCCTTCCTTGCGGATCGTCAGCAGCTCGCGTTCCAGCGCGGCCGCGTCGCACAGCGTGTTGGGCGTGTAGCGCGGCAGCGGCGCCGCGGCCAGCAGGCGCGCGCGGGCCTCGCGCCGCATGTGCGCCAGGAACAGCTTGCCGCTGGCGCTGCAGTGCAGCGGCACGCGCGAGCCGGGCTGCAGGTTGACGCGCAGCGGCCAGGCGGTCTCGACCCGGTCCAGGTAGATGACCTCGTCGCCGTCCAGCATGGTGCAGTTGCAGGTTTCGCCGATTTCGTCGACCAGGCTGTCCAGGATGCGGTGGCGCTCGGCCCGCAGCGGCGAATTGAGCAGGGTGGCGCGCGCCAGCGCCGACAGGCGCGGGCCGGTGATGTAGCGCTTGCCGGCCGGTTCGCGCAGCAGCATGCCGGCGTCCACCAGCCGCGACAGGATGCGCAGCACCGACGGCTTGGGCAGGCCGGTGGCGTCGGTCAGCGCCGCCAGCGAGACGGGCGCCTCGGAACCGGCGACCTGTTCCAGCAAGGTCAGCGCGCGCAGCGCCGCGGAGGATTCGTCTTTCATCTTTCAATATTTGAAGATTTGGCGAAAGGCCGCCAGGTTGGTGCGGATTCTGCAGAAAATGGAACGCTGCTGGGTGGGAAACGCCGGGCTTCTGCTGCAGTATCGGTTCACCCCGGCCAATATGCAATCCAAGCCGCGCCGGTCCGCCAGGAGAGAGACCATGAGCAGCAAGCAACACATGACCCCCAGCGAAGCGTTCGTCGAGACGCTGGTGGCGCAGGGCGTCAAGGACGTTTTCGGCATTGTCGGCTCGGCCTTCATGGACGCGCTGGACCTGTTCCCCGCCGCCGGCATCCGCTTCGTGCCGACGGTGCACGAGCAGGGCGCCGCCCACATGGCCGACGGCTATTCGCGCGTCACCGGCCGCCACGGCGTCTGCATCGCGCAGAACGGCCCCGGCATCACCAACTTCGTCACCGGCGTGGCCGCGGCCTACTGGGCCCACAGCCCGGTGGTGGCGATCACGCCCGAGACCGGCACTGCCGGCATGGGCCTGGGCGGCTTCCAGGAAACCGAGCAACTGCCGATCTTCTCGCGCATCACCAAGTACCAGGCCCACGTCAACCGGCCCGACCGCATGGCCGAATTCACCGCCAAGGCCTTCGACAATGCGCTGGCCGAGCGCGGCCCGACGCAGTTGAACATCCCGCGCGATTATTTCTATGGCGAGATCGACGTGGCCATTCCGCAGCCGCGCCGCATCCGCCGCGGCCCCGGCTCGGAAGAAGACCTGGAAGCGGCCGCGCGCCTGCTGGCCGAGGCGAAATTTCCGGTGATCGTCGCCGGCGGCGGCGTGCTGTTCTCGGCCGGCCAGGCCGAATGCGTGGCGCTGGCCGAACTGCTGGGCGCGCCGGTGGTCACCAGCTACCTGCACAACGACGCCTTCCCGGCCAGCCATCCGCTGTGGTGCGGGCCGCTCGGTTATCAAGGTTCCAAGGCCGGCATGAAGCTGCTGTCGCAGGCCGACGTGGTGTTGGCGCTGGGCACCCGCCTGGGGCCGTTCGGCACCTTGCCGCAGCACGGGCTGGACTACTGGCCGCAGAACGCGCGCATCATCCAGGTCGATGCCGACCACCGCATGCTGGGGCTGGTGCGGCCGGTGTCGGTGGGCATCTGCGGCGACGCCCGGCCGGCGGCGGCGGCATTGACCGCGAAACTGCGCGATCGCCAGGTGGCCTGCGCGGCCACCAAGGCGGCGCGCGGCCAGGAGATCGCCGCGCAGAAAAGCGCCTGGGAAAAGGAACTGGACGGCTGGTCGCACGAACGCGACGACTGGAGCTTGGACATCATCGAGCACGGCGGCGGCCGCATGCATCCGCGCCGCATGCTGCGCGAGCTGGAACGCGCCATGCCCAGGCACGTGATGGTGTCCACCGACATCGGCAACATCTGCTCGGTGTCCAACAGCTACCTGCGCTTCGACGAGCCCGATTCGATGCTGGCGGCCATGAGCTTCGGCAATTGCGGCTACGCCTTGCCGGCGCTGATCGGCGCCAAGCTGGGCCGGCCCGACCGGCCGGCGGTGGCTTACGTGGGCGACGGCGCCTGGTGCATGAGCTTCCAGGAACTGCTGACCTGCGTGCGCGAGCGCATCCCGGTCACGGCGGTGGTGTTCCACAACGGCCAGTGGGGCGCGGAAAAGAAGAACCAGGTGGACTTCTACGGCCGCCGCTTCGTCGGCAGCAACCTGCTCAATCCCAACTTCGCGGCGCTGGCGCGGGCCATGGGCGCCGAGGGCATCCGCGTCGAACATGCCGACCAGGTGGGCGCGGCGTTGCAGGCGGCCTGCAAGGCGCAGTCCGAGGGCAAGACCACGGTGCTGGAGATGATGGTGAGCCAGGAGCTGGGCGACCCGTTCCGCCGCGACGCGCTCAAGCAGCCGCGGCGCCTGCTGGACAAGTACAAGCGCTACGTCAACCAACCGTTCCAGCCCGGCGAGGTGCCGCTGCCGATCGATCCGGTGCGCGGCTGACGCCATGGCCAGCGACCGCTTGTTCGAGCCGCTGCGGGCCGCGGCGCTGTCGGCCGGGCGGGTGCGCACGGCGGTGGCCTATCCGCTGTGCGCCTCCAGCCTGGGCGCCGCCGTGCAGGCGCGCGAGGCCGGCTATATCGAGCCGCTGCTGGTCGGGCCGGCGGCCCGGCTGGCGGGCTTGATGGCCGAGCTGGGCCTGCGGCCGGGCTCGATGGAAATTGTCGACACCGCTGACGACGAGGCGGTCGCCGCGCGCGCCGCCGCCGCCCTGGCGCGCGACGGCGCGGTCGGCATGCTGATGAAGGGCAGCCTGCACACCGATCACTTCATGGCGGCGGTGGTGGCGCGCGAGTCGGGCCTGCGCACCGGCCGGCGCATCAGCCACGCCTTCGTGATGGCGGCGGCCGCCTATCCCAAGCTTTTCCTCCTGACCGATGCCGCCGTCAACATCGCCCCGACCCTGCAGGAGAAGGCCGACATCGCGCAGAACGCCATCGACCTGGCGCGCGCGCTGGGCGTGGCGCGGCCCAAGGTGGCGGTGCTGTGCGCCACCGAATCGGTCAATCCGGCGATGCCGGCCACGCTGGACGCGGCGGCGCTGTCGAAGATGGCCGACCGCCAGCAGATCCGCGGCGGCCTGATCGACGGCCCCTTGGCGTTCGACAACGCCATCTCGCGCCAGGCGGCCGAGCAGAAGGGCATCGTCTCGCCGGTGGCGGGCGACGCCGACATCCTGCTGGTGCCGGACATCGAGGCCGGCAACATGCTCTACAAGGAGCTGACCTGGCTGGCCGGCGCCGCCACCGCCGGGCTGGTGTTGGGCACGCGGGTACCGGTGCTGCTGACCAGCCGTTCGGACGCGGTGCAGGCGCGCGTGGACAGTTGCGCGGTGGCGGCGTTGTACGCGCGGGCGCTGGCGGCTGGCCATTGACGGTCTGGTGCAAGCGATTTGCCGCGTCTGGTTCTAGACCCTGCCTGAGCCCGCGCGTACCTTGGCCCCACTGGCTGGGCGCGTGCCGCGCCCGGCGATCGAGGAGGGTAGGCAATGCACAAGACCGTCACCGTGGATCTGCTGGCCGAATTCGCGGCCGCGTGGAATCGCCACGATATCGATGCCCTGATGTCCTTCATGAGCGAGGACTGCGTCTTCGAAACGGTGGGCGGGCCCGAACGCTGGGGCGCCCGGCACAGCGGCCGCAAGGCGGTGCGCGCGGCCTTCGAGGCGGCCTGGAAGAACTTTCCCGATGCGCAGTGGCACAACGGCCGCCATTGGGTGGCGGGCGAGCGCGGCGTGTCCGAATGCACCTTCACCGGCACGGCGGCGGATGGCTCGCGCATCGAGGCCGACATGGTCGATGTATTCACCTTCCAGGACGGCAAGATTCGCGTCAAGAACGCCTTCCGCAAGCAACGTCCGGCGCTGCCGGCCCGGGCCTGAGCCGCCGCCATCACCGGATATCGCCCCATGGATGCCGCTATGTCTTCCGATCCGTCGAATTCCGCCGATGCCGCCCTCGACGCCGCCGGCAGGCCGGCCGCGGCGGCGAGTCCGGCCGCCAGCGCCTATGACCCGCGCTACGATCCGCTGGTGTCGCTGCCGGGGCGCGGGCAGGAGTATGCGCCGACCTACTGGGTCGACACGGCCGGCGCGCCGCCGGCCGACGACGGGCCGATCCAAGGCGATATCGAGGCCGACGTGGTCATCGTCGGCTCCGGCTTCACCGGCCTGTCGGCGGCGCTGGCGCTGGCGCGCGACTATGGCGTGCGGGCGGTGGTGCTGGAAGCCAACCGCGCCGTGTGGGGCTGCACCAGCCGCAACGGCGGCCAGGGCCAGAACGCGTCGGGCCGGCTGTACCGCTCGCAATGGATCGCGCGCTGGGGGCTGGAGACCGCGCGCCGCCTGGATGCCGAGATCCACGAGGGTTTCGATTACTGGAAGAGCCTGGTGGCGGGCATCGACTGCGACGCGCAGCCCGGCGGTCATCTGTACACCGCGCACCGCGAGAAGAAGATGGCCTTCCTGCGCAACGAGGCGCGGGTGATGCGCGAGCAGTTTGGTTACGACACGCGCATGCTGACCCGGGACGAGCTGCGCGAGCGCTATGTCGACGACCACGAGGCGATGGGCGCGCTGCACGAGCCGGACGGTATCGGCGTGCATCCACTGAAACTGGCGTACGGCTATATGCGCCAGGCGCGCGCGCTGGGCGCGCGCATCCATCCGGGCAGCCCGGTGCTGGGCTGGAGCGAGGAGGGCGGCGGCTATCGGTTGCGCACGCCCGGCGGCACCGTGCGCGCCAAACGGGTGGCGTTCGCCACCGGCGGCTACACGGCGCAGGGCGTGAACCGCCTGCTCGACAACCGCATCATGCCGATCCTGTCCAACTCCATGGTGACCCGGGTGCTGACGCCGGACGAACGCGCCCGCGCCGGCCTCAAGAGCACGGTGTTCATCACCGACACCCGCACGCTGCGCTTCTACTACCGCCTGTTGCCGGACGGCCGCATGCAGATCGGCAGCCGTAGCGCGCTGCGCGGTGCCGACGCCCAGCAGCCGCGCCACCTGGCGCTGCTGCGCGAAGGCCTGGCGCGCAAGTTTCCGGCCTTGCGCGGCATCGAGGTGGACTATTCCTGGTGGGGCTGGGTCGATGTCAGCCACGACATGATGCCGCGCGTCAGCCAGCCGGACCCGGCGCGGCAGGTGTACTACGCCTTCGGCTACGGCGGCAACGGCGTGGCGTTTTCGGCCCATGCGGGCCGCCGCCTGGCCCAGCGCATGATGGGCCAGGACGGCCTGGCGTGGGATCTGCCGATCTACGACTCGCCGTTGCCGGGCCACCTGTTCGCACCGTTGCGCCGGCTGGGGCAGGCGCTGCTGTACCGCTGGTATTACCTGCGCGACGAAATGCTCTAGCGGCGATGGCGTGGCCTCGTCGCGCAACGCGCCCGCGTCATCGGCGCCGAGGACGCGGGCGCGGTCGGCTGCGCTCAGAACTGGTAGCGCACCCCGATCTGGCCGTTGTAGTCATGCTTGAGCTTGCCGGCGAAACTGCTTTCGACCTGGCTGTAGATGCGCCAGTTGGCGGACAGCCTGGCGTTGAGCGACAGGTTGATCAGATAGCGGCTGTCGTCCGCCATCGGGTTGCGCAGCACGTCGTCCGGACTGCTGTTGTTCACGATATCGATGCTGCCGCCGCGCCGCAGATTCTGCAGCCGGAACAAGCCGGCTGAAAGGGCCAGCGCATGCTGTTCATCGGACTGCAGGTTCAGGCCGACGGCGGCGCCGATCTTGGCATAGACCGGCCGGCTGGCATTGACGCGGACATCGACACCGCCCTTGTCGCCGTGCAGGGTATAGCCGCTGGTGGTGCCCGTGACGACTTCGACCGATGGCT
Organism: Achromobacter sp.; assembly: GCF_050285565.1. Classification (GTDB taxonomy): domain Bacteria; phylum Pseudomonadota; class Gammaproteobacteria; order Burkholderiales; family Burkholderiaceae_B; genus Achromobacter. The sequence continues at coordinate 160,274 of NZ_JBLZXG010000010.1, read as the reverse complement.
CGATGAAGGCGCCGCCGTCGAACAGGTTTTGCCGCCATCCCGCCTGCACGCTGGCCAGCAGGGAGGTCGACCGCGCGCCCTGCGCGGCCAGGTTCAGGGGGCTCGGCAGTTGGTAAGTCTGGTTGGTTTTCAGGTACTTGGCGATGACGTCGACGAACGGGCCGTCCTCGTGGATCAGGGCGTAGTAGAGGCCGATACCGCCCGTGGTGTGCCGCTCCGACAACGGCCCTTCGCCCTGGCCGGAACCCTGTGTGTAGCTGCCCATGATGCCGTACAGCTGCCTGCCCTGCTTGCGGTCGACGCCGAATTGCAGCGTCGTGTGCTTCAGGCGCATCTGCTGGTAGTCGGCCCGCCCGTGGCTGGTCTTGAGCCAGAGTCCGGCGTCTTCATTGAGCTGGCGCACGTCGCCCAGGCGCTTGTCGAGCTGGTTGGTTTCGAGCACGAAGGAGACGCGCGGCAGGCTGGCCAGCGCGCCCGTGCGGATGATCTGCTGGCGCAACTCGGCGATTTGCCTGATGGTGCCAGCGTCCGCCGCGATGCCGGCCTGAGCCAGGTGGTTGGCGATTTCGCCGCGCGACTGCAAGGCGTCCAGTTCGGATAGCTTCAAGGAGAATGGCGTGAACAGCGAAGGGCCGCCCGTGGCGGGCTGGCTGCTGCCGGCGCCGGGCGTGCCGATGCCGGCGGGCGGCAGGGGCGGGTCCACCGGAGCAGGGGCGGTGCCGGTGTCCGCTGTGCCGGCCGTGCCGGTGTCGGCGGGCGGCAGGGGCGGGTTCTCCGGAACAGGGGCGGTGCCGGTGTCCGCTGTGCCGGCCGTGCCGGTGTCGGCGGGCGGCAGGGGCGGGTTCTCCGGAACAGGGGCGGTGCCGGTGTCCGCTGTGCCGGCCGCGCCGGTGTCGGCGGGCGGCAGGGGCGGGTTCTCCGGAGCAGGGGCGGTGCCGGTGTCCGGCGTGCCGGCCGCGCCGTTGCTGGCGGGCGGGGCAGGTTGGTCGGCTTCCCCAGTCTCGGCGGACGGCGGCGTGGTGGCGGGCGGGATGGCGCCGTCGCCCACCTTCCTGTACGCCAGTTGCCATTTTTTCTGCGTGTCGGTGTTGACGATCTCGAGGTTGGGCACGTACACCGTGAGCCCTTGCGTGACCGGGCCGAGCTCGAAATAGCCGTCCGCCGTTGCCGCAGGCGCGGCCGCCAACAGCAACGCGCCGCTGGCATTGTCCGGCACCGGCTCCTGTGCCAGGAGCGTGAGATCCAGGCTGTTGCCGCCACCCTGTGCCAGGGTGGCAATGCGGATGCTGTCGCTTTCGCCCGTTTGCGGCCGCGCGGTCAAGGCGAAATGCACGCCGCTGGCGATCAGGGTGTCGGTTTGCAGGGCGTGCGGCGCCCAGTCCGCCTGGGGCTGGGACAATTGCACGCGGCCGCCCGCCGGCAATTGCAAGGCGTCGAACTGGCGATCCTGCGTCAACTGCCAGGGGGCATCGTCGCGCATGCTGATGGCCCACCATTGCCGCTGATCCGCCTGCTGGCTGACCGCGAGGCCGCCAAGCCATGCGCCGGCGCCCTGGGAGGCGCCGGGGCCGTCGCCCGTTGCGTAAGCCTGCTCCAGCGCGAACAGGTCCGCCGGCGTGGTGGCGGGGGCGCTGAGCAGCAGATCCTCCCTGGCCTGCGCGGCGCCGGTGGCGGGGCCGTCACCGAGCTGCGTGATCCGCAACCGGTTGCCATTGCCGCTCAGCCCGGCGTTGACGGTCAAGCGGTCATGATCGCCGCTGTAGGGGTCGACCCGGAACACAAAGGTGCTGTCCGAGGCGGCAAGGGTATCGGCCGTCAGGTGGTAGGCGGGCCGGATTGCCGCGGCTGGCGCGGGATCCATGGCCAGGGAGGTGGCTGACGACGCAAGCGCCCGCGTCATGAACGCTTGTCGTGTCCGGCTGTTGTCGCCGAAGCCCAACTGAGCATGGTTTGCCTGGAGTTGGCGCAGCGTGGAATCTCCCGTGATGATCCAGCGGGCATGATCGTGCACCTGCATGCTGGCCCGCGCCGCGTCCACGGTTCCGGCGTACTCGGTTTCCGGCGCGTCGGTTGCCGCCGGCGCGCCGAGCGTGACGCGGCTGACGGCCAGGCTGGAGAGGTCGCCGAACGAATGGCTGCCCGGCGCCAGGTGCAGGCTCGCATTGTCGCCCGCCAAGGTGATGGACTGGGTGAAATAGTGGGCCGGGCCCGCGGGCGCGCCGGCTAATGTCAGGGTGGCGTCGTCCGCCACCGTGACGGCGCCATCGCCATACCAGCCGCCGCTGGCCTTGAGATGGGCGCCGTGGTCCAGGGTCAATGAAGCGCCAGCGAACCGGCTGTGATCCGTCAGTGCCGCCTGGTCGGAAACCACGGTGACGGCGCTGTCGCTGGCGTCGATGGCGCCGGCGAATTTCTCGCGGATTTCCAGCGTCGAGTTTTCCTTCAGCGTGATCTTTCCCTGGTAGCGGCTTTGGTCGGCGTCCGTGGCGGCGATGGAACTGCCCCGTTCCGGTTCCTGCGCCAATGGGCCGCCGTCGTTCCTGTCGATATACAGCAACGGGCTGCCCAGGATGACCCGCGCGCGGCGCGCGTCGATGTCGCCCTGCAGGGCGGCATTGCGCGCCAGGCGGAACGTGGTGTCCGTCAGCGCCAGTTTGCCGAGGGCGAAATGGCGCGTTTCCCAATCCGGCTGGTCGAACGATACGGATTGGGTCAGGACCGAGTCATCGCCGAGATTCCGCAGCATCTGCGCGATATCCGGGGTATTGACGGCATGGATGACGGGATGCCCCTGGAAAACCACTTCGCCCTGGCGCGCGCTGACGGCGTTGTCGCCAATGGCAATGTCGCCGTCGGCGATGAACACCGTGTTCGCTTGGTTGACGATGTCGACGTCGAGATTGTCTTTCAGGCTTCCCGCGAAAATGAATGCCGTGCGGGTGGGAAAGTACTCCCGCTTGCGCGCATTCGCCATCTCCAACGCGGGTTGCAACTGTTGTCCAGCGTATTCCCAGTAATCGTCGCTGGCTTGGGAAGCGAAGGAGGGAACCGTGGCGAAGCTGTTCTGCTTCAAGACAAAATAGCTGAGGCCGCGCCTGTACAGGTCGCCCCGCAATCCGGCCCCCGCGCGCGACGGCATGATGATGTAGTCCGTGACGGCCGCGGGGCTGACCGGGCTCAGGTTGAGCGTCACGCTGGCCTTTTGCGTGGCGCGGTTGGCGATCGTGGCGCCATGGTCCCGGGCGTTGTCGGCGAGCTGATTGAACGTGATGTCGTTGCCGTTGATGTCCAGCACGCCGCCGCGCACGCCCCACTGGATGCGGTCGGGATCGACCTGCCTGGCGTCGCCCAGCACGACTTCGGCGCGGCCGCTGGAAAGGGTGATGGCATCGAATGCCTGGACGCGGCCGTCGGCATCCGGCTGCTGGGAGAGGATCACCTTGCCGTCGCCCACGCGCAGGCCGCCGGGGTTGATGCCCGAGCCCCCGATGGTCAGGGTGCCGGCGCCGATCTTGTGCAGGTTGTCGCCGGCTACGCCATTGACGTTCCACTGCACGTTGACGTCTTGCTCGACGTCAATGCCGCCGCCCATCCAGGTCTGGTTGGTGTCGGGGGAAACGATGTAGTCGTTATGGAAAGTCAGCGCGCCCGCGCCCTGATTGACGGCGTCTTGCAGCCGGATGTGGCCGGTGCCGGTGCCGTCCGCGGTGCGAAAGGCGAGGTTTTTGCCCGCATCCAGGCCGGGGAAGTCGAGCGCGCTGTTGCTGAGCGCAAAAGTGGCCGACTTTTTGTAGCCGTGCATGGTGTAAGGGGTGCCGGTCGTCTGCTTGAGCGTGCCCGTGCCCTGCGCGCTGTCGAATGTCCAGGCCAAAGCCCCGTCGCCGGCGGTGTGGATGACGTCCGGGTCGTTATCTTTATTCAGAATTCCAGCGATGAAGTCATCCGGCAGATGCGACCAGTAGACGTAGCTACCCTGCTCGGACATGGCAAGATCCGCCGCCGTGCCGGCGATCACCCATTGTTTTTTACGGGCGTCCCAGGCAAACAGGGGGGAACCGCTGTCACCTTGTTCGGTGAATGAAGGCAGCAGGCCTTTATCGCCCTGGGCGATGACAAAGGTCTCATTCGACCATGTGGGCGTCACAATGCCGCCGGTCGCCCATCTATACGCATAACCGAGGTAATGCTCGCCGTCCTTGAGGGGCAGGTTGACGGGGTTGGGATCGACATCCGCCATGTTGATGCCCTCGTCTGGATGAGGGCCGACGAACTGAATACCCATGCCGACGCGGTAGAACAATGGAAATTGCTGACGCTCTGCCTCTGTCCAGCGATCCTTGTCGCTTCCGTCAAGCGCCGAGACCGCCGCTCGCGCCACCACGGATCGGGCGATCGGCGCCACATCGGTCACCAGTTTGCTTGTGCGGGTGATATCAAAATCCCATTCCTGGGTGTAATCGTGCACCGTATGATAATTCGGATGCAGGTCCCGCCTGATCTGAGAGTAGACCGTGCCGCCAAAGCGGGTTTCGTCGTGGTAGACGTTGTGCGCCACGCCAACGGCATACTGGGGCGCGATCAGGGTTTCAATCGCCCGGTCGTCGCTGACGCTGGAAAAATCGATGAACGGAATGGTGTCGCTCAAGCGGCCGCGCAGTTGGCCGGACTTGTCGTAGATGGGCACGCCCAGGGCGCCGGGCTGGAAGACGCCCTTGTTCTCGCCGAAATCGCGGTAGGTCTGGTAGGGAATGTCGATGCTGACGTAGCTGGCGCCGGCCGTGCCGGCAAACAGGGTCGCGGCCAGCAGCGGCAAGGCGGTCACGAGTGTGCCGAGCGGGCGTTTGCCGCGCGCGCGTCGGGTCGTGCCGGTGGTCGAGCCCCGCTTGCGCGCGCCGCATACCTCGGATACCGCGACCAGCTGGTTTTGATGGTTGTACTTGAGCGAGTAGATCTTGTTCATGGTGGGGGGGACATGCACCCAGGGGCAAGGAGGGGCCGCCGTCGTGGGTGTTCGACGTCGTTTCACACGGAGGGGACGGTGTTCGCCGCGCCGCGTCGCCGGGTCGGGCGAGCGGGGGGCGGCAAGCGACGGCGGAAAGACGTCCTGGGCGGGATCCTTCCGTCATCCTCGATGGGATGGGATTGGACTTGAGTTTGGCGGGTCTGGCGCCGCAACGGCCGATAAATCAGACGGCTTCAGCGCGGCGTGCTGCTCGCCATCGGCGGCATCGCGCCGCTGCGGGGCCGCAAGGGTCGGTCTGCCGTCAGCGGCGCCAGCCTGGCGGCGTGGCGGGCAAGGCTCGCGCGGCCTAGGCGGCCGCCCGCAGGCGGAAGCGGCGCACCACCTGCGCCAGTTTCTCGATGCCCGGGCCGATCTGTTCGGCGCGGATCGAGGTGAAGCCGACCCGCAGGAAGTTGCGCGGCGCGCCGGCGGCGTCCATGAAGAACACCTGGCCCGGTTCCACCACCACGCCTTCGGCCTGCGCGGCCTGTGCCAGTTCCGTGGCGTCCAGCCACTCGGGCCCCTTGAGCCAGCACGAGGACGAGCCGGTGATGGGCACGGCGGTGAAGCCGGGCAGCCAGCGCGCCAGCGCGTCCGCCAGTTCGGCGCCGCGCTTCTGATAGGCCTGCGACTGGCGCCGCAGCAGCGAATGGTGGTGGCCCAGCGAGATGAACAGCGAAAACGCGCGCTGGATGTAGGCAGACGGGTGACGCAGCATCAGGCGGCGCAGCGCCCGCAGTTCGGTGGTGAGTTCGCGCGGCGCCACGATGTAGCCGATGCGCAGGCCGGGCGCGAAGGATTTGGCCAGGCTGCCGACGTAGATCACGCGGCCGTCGCGGTCCAGGCTCTTGAGCGCCGGGATGGCGCCGTCGCCCCAGCGGCTTTCGCTTTCGAAGTCGTCTTCGATGATCAGGCTGTCGGCCTGGCGCGCCAGCGTCAGCAGTTCCTCGCGCCGCGCCGCCGACAGGGTCACGGTGGTGGGGCATTGGTGGCCCGGCGTGACGAAGAGGTAGTCGCAGCCCAGCAGGTGGGTGCCGGTGCGCAGGCCCTGGTCGTCCACCGGCAGCGGCAGCAGGTGGCGGGTATGGCTGGCGAAGATGTTGCGCGCGTCGGGGTAGCCGGGGTCTTCCATGCCGACCACGGTGTCCTCGTTGACCAGCAGGTCGGCCAGCAGGTAGAGCGCGTGCTGCGCGCCGACGGTGATGACGATTTCCTCGGCATCGGCCCACACGCCGCGGCGCGGCAGCACCTGCGTGCGGATCTGCTCGATCAGCGCGGGATCGTCATGCGTGATGAGGTCGGGCGCCCAACTGCGGATGTCCAGCACTGACAGGGCCTTGATGCAGCATTCGCGCCAGTCGGCGGTGGGGAACAGGTCCTGGTCGAACTGGCCGTAGACGAAGGGATAGGGCTGCTTCTGCCAGTCGCGCGGCTTGACGATGTTGCGCTGGCGGCTGGGGCGAAAGCGCAACCGCTCGTCCCAGCGTACGTGGTCGACGGACGGCGCGGCGTCCGCTTCGGCGGCCGGTGGCGCGGCGCGGCCTTCCAGCACGCCGTCGTGGACGAAATGGCCGCTGCGCTCGCGCGATTCCAGGTAGCCTTCGCTGACCAACTGCTGGTAGGCGAACACCACGGTGTTGCGGGCGATGCGCAACTGGTCGGCCAGGGAGCGGCTGGACGGCACCGGCGCGCCCGGCGGCAGGTGGCCACTGAGGATCGCCGACACCAGCATCTGCCGCACGCGGCCCTGCAGGCTGAGATTGGGGGCGCTTTCCCGTTCGAACAGGCGTTCCCACAACACAGGCTTGAGCATCGAGGCCTGGCTGGACATGGCGGCTCCTTGTCGTGGCGGCGCGTCCCGGCCAGGCCGGCGCGCTGGAGCGGCCGGCACCGGGGACGCGATCCCAGGATAGAGGAGCCGGGCGCAGAAAAGGAATGCGGGATTGCCCTGCCGAGGCGCATGGCGCGGACGCATCGGCCCGAAAATGGAACGGCGGGCGTTCTAGATCCGCCCCTTCCACGGAATCGCGAATTTCTCCAGGTAGCGCACCAGCAGATCGAAGGCGAAGGCGAACACGCCGATCACGATGATGCCCATGATCACCGTGTCGCTGGCCAGGAACTGCGCCGCGTTCAGCACCATGAAGCCCAGGCCGCGGTCGGCCGCCACCATTTCGGCGGCCACCAGCGTGGTCCAGCCCACGCCGATGCCGATGCGCATGCCGGTGAAGATTTCCGGCATGGCGGCCTTCAGGATCACGTGCCAGACGATCTGCAGGCGCGTGCCGCCCATGGCGTAGGCGGCGTGGATCTGCTCGATCGACACCGAGCGCACGCCGGCGCGCGCCGCGATCGCCATGGGCGCGAAGATGGCCAGGTAGATCAGCAGGATCTTGGGAAACTCGCCGATGCCGAACCAGATGATGATGAGCGGCAGGTAGGCCAGCGGCGGCAGCGGGCGGTAGAACTCGATCGGCGGGTCGAAGATGCCGCGGGCGTAGCGGTTCACGCCCATCAGGATACCGACCGGGATGGCGCTGGCGCAGGCCAGCAAGAAGGCCGAGAACACCCGCGTCAGGCTGGCCAGGGCGTGCTCGGCCAGGGTCGAGTTGGCCACGCCGTCGGTCATGGCGGCCACGAACTTGCCGTACACCGCCTGCGGCGACGGCAGGAACAGCGGCTTGACCCAGCCGGCGTTGGTGGCCAGGAACCACAGCGCCAGCAGCGCGATGCTGGTCAGCAGGCTGATGTGGCCGCTGTAGCCGGCGCCCGGCGCGCCGTACACCTTGCCGGGCAAGGCGGGCCGGCGGCCGCCCAGGCCGCTAGGCATGGACGGCCTGCGCGCCGGAGGCGGCGAGTTCGTCGCCGTAGATGATGCCGAGGACTTGTTCGCGCATGGCGATGAAGTCGGGACTTGATTTGATGCCGCGGCCATCGCGCGTCTCCAGGTAGCGCCGGTTGAAGTCCGGCTGGAAGGTGTGGGTGATGCGTCCGGGCCGCGGCGACATGACGATCAGCCGCGAGCCCAGGAACAGCGCCTCTTCCACGCTATGGGTGATGAAGAAGAACATCTTGCCGGTCTGGCGCCAGATATCCAGCAGCAGCTCCTGGATGGTCTCGCGCGTGAGCGCATCGAGCGCCGCCATCGGCTCGTCCATCAGCAGCATGGCCGGATCGCAGGTCAGGGCGCGGGCGATGCCCACGCGCTGCTGCATGCCGCCGGACAACTGGTAGATCATGTGGCGGTGGAAGTCCTTCAGGCCCACCAGCTCCAGGTTGCGGCGGGCGCGGGCGCGGCGCGTTTCCTTGTCCACGCCTTGCAGCTTGAGGCCGAACTCGGTGTTCTCCAGCACGTTCAGCCAGGGCAGCAGCGCGTGCTTCTGGAACACCACGCCGCGGTCGGCGCCGGGGCCGGTGATGGGCCGTCCGCCCAGCGTGATCTCGCCCTCGGTGGGCGACAGGAAGCCGGCCAGCAGGCTCAGCAGCGTGGTCTTGCCGCAGCCCGAGGCGCCCAGCGCGACGACGAATTCGCCGGGCGCGATGGTCAGGTTGACGTCCTGCAATGCGATCACCGGCCCACTGTCGTGCAGGCCGGGGTAGGTGACGCTGACGTGGTCCGCGCGCAGGGCCTGCGCGGCGGGCGTGGCGGGTGAGGTCATGCGAGGTCCCCTTGCATGGTGCGGCGCCCGCGGCCGGGCGGGCGCCGGGGCCAGGCGCGGCTTGCGGCGCGCCCGGGGCATTGCCGCGGCTATCTGGCGGCCGCTTTGGCGTACTGGTCGGTGACGTGGGCGCTGTAGTCGTCCAGCGCCTTGTCGATCTGCTTCTGGTTCTTCAGGAATTTTGCGCTGGCGGCGAACGCGCGCGCCGCGCCCGAGTCCTTGCCGCCGCCCAGCCATTCGGGCGAGGCCTGTTCCTGGGCGGTCGGGAAGGTCAGCAGCTTGAGCGCGGTGGCGACGTCGTCCGGCTTGCCGCCGATCAGCTTGACGATACGCTTTACCTGGGCCGAATCGGCGCTCCAGGCGGCTGGGTCGGCGCGATAGGCGGCGTATGACTTGGCCAGCACGGCGGTGAAGGCGGCCATGAACTTGGGGTTTTTGGCGGCCCAGGCGCGGTCCACCACCAGGCCATCGAAGGTCGGCACGCTGGCGCGGCCGACGGCTTGCGAATCGGCGATGACCTTGCCGCTCTTCTCGATCTCGGTCAGCGCGGGCGGCCAGACGTAGGCGGCGTCGATGTCGCCGCGCTGCCAGGCGGCCACGATCTGCGGCGGCTGCATGTTCAGGATGCGCACCTCGCGCGGATTGATCTGCCAGACCTGTTCCAGCCCCACCAGCAGGTGAAAGTGCGAGGTCGACACGAACGGCGTGGCCACGCGCTTGCCTTTCAGGTCGGCGGTGCCGTTGATGCCCGAGCCGTTGCGCGCCACCAGCGCTTCGGACTTGCCGATGTTGTCCAGGATCCAGAACAGTTCCAGGTCGACGCCGCGGGTGGCGGCCGAGGTGATGCCGGTGGAGCCGAGCACGCCGACCGGCACGTTGCCCGAGGCCAGGGCGGTGGAAATGTCGCCGCCGGAGGTGAACTGGCGCCAGTCGACCTGGTAGCCGGCGTCTTTCAGGGCGGCGTCGAAGCTGCCGTCGGCGATGGCGGTGAGGAAGGGGCCGACGATGAGCTGGTAGCCGACGGTCAGCCGGGTCTGGGCATACGCGGGGGCGGCCAGCAGGGCGGCGGCCAGGCCGGCCAGGACGGCGCGGCGGATGAGGCGGTACAACGCGTTCATGGTGATCTCCCGTAGAGAATGGGCCGCGCCCCGACGCGACCGGCTTGTGCCGGTGCGGCCTGTGGTGCCAGTTTGCCCGGATCGGGCCGCGGCGCTAGGGCCAGATGCCGTATTCGGTAGGAGCCAAGCTCCGCGCCCCGCGCCTTTTGGCGCAGGGCGCGGGCGAAAAAAAACCGGCCCCATCGGGGGCCGGCCGTTTCGCGCGATGGGCGCACGCGTTTCAGCGGATCAGGCTGAGGAACTCGGCGCGGGTCGAGGGATTTTCGTGGAATTCGCCCAGCATCACCGAGGTGACCATGGACGAATTCTGCTTTTCGACCCCGCGCATCATCATGCACATGTGCTGGGCCTCGATCACCACGGCCACGCCGGCCGCGCCGGTGACCGATTGCACCGCCTCGGCCACCTGGCGGCTGAGGTTTTCCTGGATCTGCAGGCGGCGGGCGTACATCTCGACGATGCGGGCCACCTTGGACAGGCCCAGCACTTTGCCGTTGGGCAGGTAAGCCACATGCGCCTTGCCGATGAAGGGCAGCATGTGGTGCTCACAGAGCGAATAGAGCTCGATGTTCTTGACCAGCACGATCTCGCGGGTGCTCGACGTGAACAGCGCGCCGTTGACGATTTCTTCCAGGTTCTGGTGGTAGCCGCGGCACAGGTGGCGCATGGCCTTGGCCGCGCGCGCCGGCGTGTCTACCAGGCCTTCGCGGGACGGGTCTTCACCCAGGGCTTCGAGAATGGCGGTGTAGTGATTTTCCAATGACATGGGAACTCCTGGGGCTGCGCGCCGGCAACGGCGATGAACACGCAAGTCTACCCCAGCGCGGGCCCGTTCCGCAGTCGGGAAACCCGACGCACGCAAGGGTTATACCCCCCGGTTTTCGACCGCGTACTTGATTAGCTCGGCCTGGCCGTCGATACCCAGCTTGCGCTTGATGTTGAGCCGGTGGGTTTCGACGGTGCGCACCGACAGGCCCAGCGCCTGGGCGATCTGCTTGTTGGCGTGGCCGCTGGCGATGTGGCGCAGCACGTCGCGCTCGCGCTGCGTCAGCAGGGTGGCCGGGGCGCTGGCCTGCGACAGGCGCAGCGACACGGCGGCGCTGAAGTAGTTGCGGCCGGTCATGACGGTGTCGATGGCGGCCAGGATCTCCTGGGCCGGCTCGTCCTTGAGCAGGTAGCCGCGGGCGCCGGCGCGCACCGCCTGCAGCATGTATTCCGGGTTGTCGTGCATCGACAGCACCAGCACGGCGATCTGCGGATAGCGCTCGTGCAACTGCGCGGTCAGCTCCAGGCCGCCCACGCCCGGCATGTTCAAGTCCATCAGCACCAACTGCGGCAGGGAGCCGCCCCGCGGGTCCTCGGCCACGCAGGCCTGCAGGAAGGCCAGGGCGGCGGCGGCGTTGCCGGCCTCGCCCACCACCTGCAGGTGGGGCACGGTCTCCAGGCGCAGGCGCAGGCCATCGCGCACCAGCGGGTGGTCGTCAATCAGCAGCAATCGGATGGGGGAGCCAGGGTCGGTCATGCGGGGCGGGAAGCGTCGGAGGAGGGGGGCGGCGGCAAGGGCAGCCAGGCCTGCAGGGTGGTGCCCTGGTCGGAGGTGTGGAAACTGAGGCTGCCGGACAGCGCCGTCATGCGTTCGCGCATGTTGCGCAGGCCGATGCCGCGGCGCGGGTCCTGCTGCACCGCGGCATAGTCGAAGCCGCGGCCGTCGTCGTGGATGGTCAGGCGCAGGTCGCGTTCGCCGTAGGCCAGCGTCAGGTCGGCGTGGCGGGCGCCGGCGTGGCGCACCACGTTGGTCAGGGCTTCCTGGGTGACGCGGAACAGGGCGGTGGCGTAGGCCTCGGGCAGCTTCACCGGCCGCCCCTGGGTCGACAGGCGCACGGCCAGCGGCGCGGCGCCGTGCTGGCTGGCGCCGGCGAATTCGCGGCCCAGGTGTTCCAGCGCGGCCGCCAGGCCCAGGTCGTCCAGCAGGGTGGGGCGCAGGTTGTGCGAGATGCGGCGCACCTCGCCCACGGCGGTATTGAGGCGGTCGAGCGCGCCGCCCAGCGGCGTGTCGATGTGCGCCAGCGCGCGCGGCTCGGCGCCCAGGGCCTGGCGCAGGCGGTCGCGCGCGGCCTCCAGCGCCAGCTTGCTCGACACCAGCACCTGGCTGATGCCGTCATGCAGTTCGCGCGACAGGCGCGCGCGTTCGTCTTCCTGCGAGCGCACCAGTTGCTGTGCCATCAGCCGCAGCTTGGCGTCGGACTGGCGGTGGTCGCTGATGTTGAGCGCCAGGCCGCAGGCCGCCACGCCCAGGATCGAGACCGCGGCGATGCCGGCGACCCAGGCGAACATCTTGCGGATGTTGGCCTGGGCGGCGGCGTCGATGTGCGCCAGGGCCTGTTCGACGTCGTCCAGGTAGATGCCGGTGCCCAGCATCCAGCCCCAGCGTTCCAGCACCACCACATAGCCGAGCTTTTCCACCGTCTGGTGGGTGGAGGGCTTTTCCCACAGGTAGTGCACCGCCTGGCCCTGGCTGCCGCCGCGGCGCGCGGCGGTCAGCAGGTTCTGGATCACCGGCTGGCCGCGGGTGTCGCGCAGGTTCCAGAGATCCCGCCCGACCAGTTCGGGCTGGCGCGGGTGCATCAGGTTCTTGCCGTGCAGGTCGTAGACGAAGAAGTAGCCGTCGTGGCCGAATTCCATCTGCGCCAGCAGCGCCAGCGCGCGTTCGCGCGCGGCGTCGCCGTCGCTGGCGTCCTGCAGCGGGGCGATGGCGCTGTAGGCCAGGCTGACGTAATGGCGCAGCTCGCTTTCCTTGCTGCCGAGCCAGGCGCCTTCCACCACCTCTTTTTCGCGCTGGGCCAGTTGCAGGCCCTGCACATACACCGCCACGGCAATCGCCGCCAGCGCCACCAGCAGGGGGACGGCGGCCAGCAGGAGGATTTTGAGGCGCAGCTTCATGAGGGGATTTGTATCAGCGCGGGGCGCGCGTGTTGCGGTGCATCAAGAAAGAACGGCCCGCGCGGTGCAAGCGGGCGCGCGCTCGATTTTACGATCCCGGCGGCGAATATGCTGCGGCGCATTCCGTAGTACCACGTAGGTGACTTGCGTAGTTCCGCGCTTGTTGCGTCGCGGGCAAACCGAAATACTAACGCCCGCGTCGACCGGACGCCGTGCGGACGCCTGCGTCCGCCACCCTACAACAATGAGTCTGCCTACCCGCGGGACGAAAAAAGCGTTTCACGCCAAAAGCATGGCGGGAGGCTAGAGGAGCACTTATGCAAACCAGCAGTAAGGGACTGGGTCAGCACCTGGTCTGGCTGGCGGTTGCGGTCCTGGGCGCGTTCGCGCTTGGCACCGTGGCGCTGGCCAGAGGGGAGACCATCAACGCGCTATGGGTGGTGATCGCCGCCGTCTGCGTGTACTTGATCGCATACCGGTATTACAGCCGCTTCATCGCCAACAAGGTCTTCCGCCTCGATCCGACGCGCATGACGCCGGCCTGGAAGTACAACGACGGCCTGGATTACGTGCCGACCAACAAGCACGTGCTGTTCGGCCACCATTTCGCCGCCATCGCCGGCGCCGGCCCGCTGGTCGGCCCCGTGCTGGCCGCGCAGATGGGCTACCTGCCCGGCATGCTGTGGATCCTGGCCGGCGTGGTGTTCGCCGGCGCCGTGCAGGACTTCACCATCCTGTTCATCTCGACGCGCCGCGACGGCCGTTCGCTGGGCGACCTGGTCAAGTCCGAGCTGGGCAAGATCCCGGGCGTGATCGCGCTGTTCGGCGCCTTCATGATCATGGTCATCATCCTGGCGGTGCTGGCGCTGATCGTGGTCAAGGCCCTGACGCACTCGCCGTGGGGTACCTTCACGGTGGCCGCCACCATTCCCATCGCGCTCTTCATGGGCGTGTACCTGCGCTACATCCGTCCGGGCAAGATCGGCGAAGTGTCCATCATCGGCTTCGTCGGCCTGATGGCCGCCATCACCTTCGGCCAGGACGTGGCCGCGCATCCGGTGATCGGCCCGATGTTCGACTTCGACGGCAAGGGCCTGACCTGGATCCTGATTGTCTACGGCTTCATCGCTTCGGTGCTGCCGGTGTGGCTGCTGCTGGCGCCGCGCGACTACCTGTCGACCTTCCTGAAGATCGGCACCATCGTCGGCCTGGCCATCGGCATCGTGGTGGTCGCGCCCGAGCTGAAAATGCCGGCGCTGACGCAGTTCGTGGACGGCTCCGGCCCGGTGTGGTCGGGCAACCTGTTCCCGTTCCTGTTCATCACCATCGCCTGCGGCGCGGTGTCGGGCTTCCACGCCCTGATCTCGTCGGGCACCACGCCCAAGTTGATCGAGAACGAAACCCAGGCCCGCTACATCGGTTACGGCGGCATGCTGATGGAGTCGTTTGTCGCCATCATGGCGCTGGTGGCCGCTTGCGTGATCGAGCCGGGCATCTATTACGCCATGAACAGCCCGGCGGCGGTCATCGGCACCACGCCCGACCAGGTGGCCCAGGTGGTGTCGAGCTGGGGCTTCGTGATTACCCCGGCCGACCTGGTGCAGACCGCCAAGGACGTCGGCGAAAGCACCATCATTTCGCGCGCCGGCGGCGCGCCGACGCTGGCCGTGGGCATGGCGCACATCCTGCACCAGGCCATCGGCGGCCCCAGCATGATGGCGTTCTGGTACCACTTCGCCATCCTGTTCGAAGCGCTGTTCATCCTGACGGCCGTGGACGCCGGCACCCGCGCCGGCCGCTTCATGCTGCAGGACCTGCTGGGCACCTTCGCCCCGTCGCTCAAGCGCACCGAGTCGCTGCCCGCCAACCTGATCGCCACCGGTCTGTGCGTGGCGGCCTGGGGTTACTTCCTCTACCAGGGCGTGGTCGATCCGCTGGGCGGCATCAACACGCTGTGGCCGCTGTTCGGCATCGCCAACCAGATGCTGGCCGCGATCGCGCTGACGCTGGGCACCGTGGTGCTGTTCAAGATGAAGCGCGACCGCTACGCCTGGGTCACCGTGCTGCCGACGCTGTGGCTGCTGGCGTGCACCCTGACCGCCGGCTGGCAGAAGGTGTTCCATGCCGATCCCAAGGTCAGCTTCCTGGCGCACGCGGCCAAGTACAACGCCGCCATCGCCGAAGGCAAGGTGCTGGCCCCGGCCAAGTCGCTGGCGGAAATGTCGCGGGTGGTGATGAACGACTACATCAACGCCGGGCTGTGCATGATCTTCATGTTCGTGGTGATCAGCACGGTGCTGTTCGGTATCCGTTCGGTGCAGCGCGCCCGCGCCCAGAACCAGCCGACCGCGCGTGAAACGCCGTACGAAACCCTGCCGGCCGCGGCCGCCGGCGCGGACTGAGGCCAGGAGGCGCCGCCATGCTGTTTTCCAACATGACCTCGGCGGCCGGCGCCGCCGGCCGCTACCTCGGCCAGACGCTGCGGTTGATGGTCGGCGTGCCCGACTACGAGACCTACGTCGAGCACATGCGGCGCACCCATCCCGACCAGGAGCCGATGAGCTACGAGGCGTTCTTCCGCGAGCGCCAGGACGCCCGCTACGGCGGCAAGAAGCGCATCGGCTGCTGCTGACGGGATCGCGGGCCCGTTGACCGCGACGCGACCAGTCGCCGGCCTGGCGCGGCGGCTGGCCTCAGGCCGACCGCGCGCGCTTTTCGGCGGCCAGCACCAGCGGCATGGCGCAGGCCGCGCACAACGCCATCGCCAGGAAGCCGCCCGGCGCATGGCTGCGATACAGGGCGCCGCCGAGCTGGATGCTGCCGAACATGAACACGCCGCCTGACAGCAGCGCATACAGCGCGATGGCCGAGGTCTTGCAGGCCGCCGGCACGCGCCGCGCGATGTACCACATGATGGCGGCGTTGTTGCCCGCCAGCGTGAAGCATTGCAGCAGTTGCAGCGCGGCGATCCAGGCCGGGTCAGTGGTGGCCGCCAGGCCGGTCCAGCGCAATGCCGTCATGACGGCCGAGATCAGGATCAGCCATTGGGCGCCGACCCGCGCCAGCACCTTGGGCGCCAGGAAGAAGAACAGCACTTCGCTGGCCACGCCCACCGCCCACAGCATCGAGATCAGGGCCGGGGACAGACCGCGATCGCTCCAGTAGAGCGTGGAATACGAATACAGAAAGCCGTTGCTGGCCTGCACCAGCGAGGCCGCGCCGATGCACAGCAGCAACGGCCGGTCGCGCAGGATTTCGCGCATCGGCAGCCGCGCGCGCGCGGCGGGCGCTTCGCCGGGGGCGGGACGGGCGGCCTGCGGCAGCAGGCGCACGCAGGCCAGGCAGGCCACGATCAGCAGCATCGACAGCCACAGTACCCAGTCGCTGTCGAAGGTCTTGATCAGGTAGCCGCCGGCCACGGTCACCAGCGCGAAGCCGAGCGAGCCGCAGGCGCGGATGAGGGTGTACGAGTGACCCTGGCCGCGCCCGCTGGCGATCGCCATGCGATCGAGCAGCGGCAGCACCGCCGGGAACACCGCGTTCAACAGCAGCGCAATGCCGAACAGCCAGACTGGCGCCTGGCTGAAGGGGTAGCACAGCAACAGCAGCAGCGAGGCCGCCAGCGCGGCGAAGATCAGGCCGTGCGCGCCGCCGCGCTGGTCGGCCACGTGCGCCACCACCGGCGTGGACAGGATCTTGGGCAGGAACGAGGTCGCCACGATCAGGCCGATCAGCGCCGGATCGAGGCCGCGGCTCGCGAACCACAGGGGCAGAAAGGGAATGCTGACGCCCTGCAAGCCGTAGTACAGGAAGTAGAACCCATGCAGGGCGATGGCGCCTTGCCGGGCGTCGGGGTTGCCGCGCATAGCGATCTAACGGGACGGTGGCGGTGGGAAAGCGCCGTAGCATACACCTTGCCCCGGATCGCGCCGCGCCGGCGCCGGGCGCGGCGGCTGTCACCAGGGCAGGGGCGCGGCTTCGCCGTTGGCGTGTTCGCCGTAGTAGATCGACGGCAGGAAGCGCGACAGGTAGGTGAACTCGGTATAGCAGTGGCGCAGCAAGTTCAGTCCCAACACGTCGGGGACGTCCTGTTGCGGTTGCGCGCTCGACAGGCCCAGGTAAAAGCGGCTGCGCAGCACGCAGCCGAACGGCGTGTCGCGCGCCAGGTGGATCATCTGGCCGTCCAGCGGGTCGCCATCGGCATCGAGCCGGATGCGGTCGCCAAAGCCGATGCGGGCGTAGACCGCGGCGGACACGTCCTGGCTGCCCTGCGCCGCGCGCAGGCGGGCGGCGTCGAAGGCTTCGTCCGGGGCGTGGAATTTCAGCTTCGCGGCCACCGGCGGCAGGTCGGCCAGCGATTCCACCGCGTGGATCGACGCGCCGATATAGCTTTCGCCGCGGCGCCAGGCGCCGTCCCAGCCGCGATGCTCGACATGGTCGTGCGGGTGCCACCAGCGGATGTGCTGGGTGGTCTGGAAGAACTTGAACCACCAATCGACCATGCGGCCCTTGCAGCCGTGCAGGTCGGTGCGCGCGGCCACCAGCAGGCCGCCGCCGGGCAGCCGGGTGATGCCGGTTTCCAGCGGCAGCGGCGCGGGGTCGAGCAGGCTGTCCATGTCGGCGGCGATGTGCGCCGCATCGGGATGAGGGGAAGTCAAGGCGTGGGCTCCGGAAAAGGGGGGACGAGCGGATTCTACAATAAAGAAACGTTATTCGTTTCCAAAATAAGTGCTGCGTGTAAGATCGCACCTCAACCACAGGAGCATTGCCCGACCATGGCATCGTCCCCCCCGCCGCGTCCACGCGGCCGTCCCGCCCGGCCTGACGCCGAATTGCGCGCCGCGATCCTGGAGGCCGCCACCTGGCTGCTGTTGAACGAGGGTTACGCCGCCGCCACGCTGGAGGCGGTGGCCCGGCGCGCCGGCATGGCCAAGAAAACCGTCTACCGATTCGCCGCCAACCGCGAAGACCTGGTGGCGCAGGTGGTGCGCGGCTGGACCGATAGCTTCGAACCGGTGATGGCGCAGGAGGTCGGCAGCGCCGCCGAGGTGCTGCCGGCCCTGGCGCGGGTGTTGCAGGCGATCGCCGACCGCGCCCTGTCGGCCGACGCCGTCGGCATGTTCCGGTTGTTGACCGCCGACTTCCCGGCGCGCACGGCGCTGCTGGCGGTCTACCAGGAAAACGGCATCGAGCGCGGCACCGCGATGCTGGCCGCGTGGTTCGAGAGACTGGCCGCGCGCGGTTTGATTGACATCAAGCAACCGCGTCAGACGGCGGGCCTGCTGCTGGCCATGACCATCGCCGAGCCGCTGCGGCAGATGGCGCTGGGCCTGGCCGCGCCGCTGCCGCAAGGCTCCATCGCCGATCGCATCCAGGCTTGCGTGGCGCTGTTCTCCGGGCAGGAAGGGGTCTTCGGGATACGGCCGCACTAGTGCCGCCGTGGCGCCGGGGTGACGGCGGCGTTCAGCCTGGCGCCAGCCGCACGCGCCCATTGGCAAAGCGTGGAGACGGAATTACCCTGGGAGCTCGCGGCACGACCGATCGCGCCGCGCGCGTGTTTTCCGAATCATTTCCAGGAGCTGCGATTCATGGCCAAGAAACTGAATGCGAAGACCACCAAGGCGGCAAAGACGCTGCGCAAGCGCCCGTTGGCGACCCCCACCGATCTGGCCGCCGCCGCCACCCGCGATATCGCGGCGGTGTTGAACCAGGTGCTGGCCGACGTGTTCGCGCTGTACCTGAAGACCAAGAATTTCCATTGGCATGTCAGCGGGCCGCACTTTCGCGACTACCACCTGTTGCTGGACGAGCAGGGCGACCAGTTGTTCGCCATGACCGACCCCATCGCCGAGCGCATCCGCAAGATCGGCGGCACCACGCTGCGCTCCATCGGCCATATCTCGCGCACCCAGCGCATCAGCGACAACGACGCCGACTACGTGCAGCCGCTGGATATGCTGGCCGAGCTGCGCGAAGACAACAAGACCCTGGCGGCGACGCTGCGCGAGGCCCACAACGTCACCGACGAGCACCGCGACATCGCCAGCTCCAGCCTCATCGAGAACTGGATCGACGAGACCGAGCGGCGCACCTGGTTTCTGTTCGAAGCCAGCCGGCAAGGCGACAGCACCGGTCATTGAGCGGCGTGGGCGCGGCTCCCGGGGCCTGTCACGGCGCCCGGGTGGCGTCATGCGCCGCGAGCGGGCGCGGCCTCAGCCGTCGCGTCCGAACCCGCCGCTGGCCCATTCCTGGGCGCGTTGCACGTTCAGCTTGTAGGTCGGCGCCACGTGGATGCGGGCCAGCGGTTCGCCCGCTTCATCGTAGGCGCTCAGCACGGCATAAGGCTCGTCGTCGTCGGGCACGATATCCAGCTTGACGGTCAGGCGGCCGCCGGCGCCGTCGATCTTCACGCTCTTGTGCAGCGTCGCGTGTAATTGCTGTTCGTGGCGACGCAGGACTTCGTTGGCGGTCTTGACCAGCGTGGAGAAGGCGGGCCCGTCCAGCGGCTTGGGGTTCTTCTTGTCACGGCCCATGGTCCACGGGCCCACCAGGGCCGGCTCGGACTGTCCGTCCAGCGTCATTTCGACGGCCCAGCCGTCGTCGTCTTCGTTCTTGATGATACGGGCGGTCCAGCCGTCGTCACGCCAGAGCGTGGCGGCCTGTTCCTTGCGGTGTCCGGTGATGTCGGGGTCCGGCGTGTGGGTGTCATTCACTGCGGTGCTTTTCCTGGATGCGTTCGCCCGCGGCGGCGTGCGCCGCGGGCCTCGATGGCGGCGGTTGCCACCAGCTTCCCGCACTGTAGCGCAATGCGTGTCAGGCTTGCCGGCGCCCGCCGCCGAAGGGGAGCCGCGCGCACCGCATGGGCGCCCGCGGCCCTGCTGCGCAACCCTAGAAGCGCACGGCCAGCTTGAGCTGACCCGATTGCTGGCGGTTGCCGCCGCCGAACTGGGCGTCGTAGGCCACGCCCACGGTGGTGTTGCGCGTGATCGTCATCTCGGCGCCCAGCCCGGCCACGGCGGCGTTCCGCGCAATCGGCACGCCCCGCACCGAGAACGTGCTGCCGCCGTCGAAGGCCAGTTCCTGGCTGGGCTTGACATCGCCCATGGCGTGGCGCCAGCCGAGCGAGGCGGTCAGGCGGCCCGGCGCGCCGTGGGAGTCGAATTGCCACGAACCGCGCAGTCCCAGCGTGGTGCTGGTGACGTCGTCGGTGCGGCCCTTGCCGCGCAGGGCCGCGCTGCCGCCCGATTCCTCGAAGCCGCGCGTGCGCAGTTGGTTCCAGGCCACGCCGGCAAACGGTTCGATGGCGTAGGCATCGCTCAGCGGCAGGTGGTAGCCGAGTTCGGAGAACACTTGCGTCGACGCGGCGTGATAGGACGACTTGAGCTGCTGGTTCAGGCTGCCGGCGGCGACATCGCGGCGGGTCTCGATGTTGTGCCAGGTGTAAGCGGCGCCGGCCATGACGCGCACATGGCCGGGACCGGCCGCGATGTTGCGGCCGCCGAACAGGGTCGCGGTATAGCTGTCGACATCGCTGCGCGACGCGGCATCGGCGATGGTGTTGTGACTGCCGCTGTAGCCGAGCGCGCCGCCCAGGCGCCAGCCGCCGCCGACCGCGCCGTCGCCGCCGACGAACAGGCCGCCGGCCGATTGCTTGATGCCGGAGGCGTTGCCGTCGCCGTCGAACGTGCTCCAGTTGCCGAACACCTGCGCCCAGACCGGCGCGGCGCCGCTTTGCGGCAGGGCGTCGGCGGCGGGCGCGCCCAACTGGGCCGTGGGTTGGCCGGCGCGCAGGGGCGCATCGAGGTTGCCGCGCAGGTGTTCCAGCGGCAGCGCGCGCACGGTGTCGGCCTGGCCCTGCAATACCGTGGCGGTGCTGGCGTGGGCTTCGCCGGCCAGCAACTTCAGGGCCGAGCGGGCCTGGTCGGGCGTCATGGCGAGCACCGCGGTGGTCACCTGGCGGGCGCCGCTGTCGCGGGCCGAACCGCTGCCGCTGCCGATCACCGATGAGCCGCTGCCGCTGGCGGGCGGGTCTTGCTGATCCAGCGCATTGCCCACGCTGCTTGCATTGCCGCCATTGCCGATGCTGCCGATCGGCACGTCGTTGCGAGTCAGGGTCATGAAGGCGTTGTTGGCGTCGTAGCTGAGCGTGGGCGTGAGGAAGGCATAGGCGCTGGAGGCGCCGGCGAAGCGGCCCTGGATGCCGCCGTCGGCTGTCAGGATGTTGTAGGTGGTGCGCGGCGCATAGTTGCCGGCCGGTCCCACGTGCGCCACGGTGCCGTCCAGGGTGGCGATGCCGGTGACGTGGATGCGGTCGCTGGCGTTGCTGGCCGGATCGGCGTGCACGCGATAGACCGTGTCGGCGCCGAAGGTGAGGTTGCCGTTGACCGTCAGCGTGCCGATGGGCGAGCTGTCGTTGCCCGGCGAGATGACGGCGGTGGGGTAGAGGGTGGTGGTGCCGACCTGGCCCACGCCCGCCAGCACGACTTCGCGGCCGATGTCCAGGGGGCCGTTCAACTTGCCGTCGATCTCCAGGGCGCCGTCGGCGATCAGGATGGGGCCGCTCAGGCCGCTACTGTCGGCGGTCAGGATCAACGAGCCGGGGCCGGTCTTGACGAAGCCCTGGGTGCCTTGCAAGGGGTTGTGGATGGTGTCGACGAACTGGCCCGAGGCGTAAGTGCCGTCACCGACCACCAGGGCCGGCGGGTTGCCGCCGCTGCTCACCAGTGTGATGGGCGCGCCTTGCAGGGTGTAGCGGTCGGTGGCGAACTGGATGCCCGAGACCCGCACCGGACCGGCGCCGCCATCGACCGTGACGGTGCCGGCCGCGCCCGTGAAAATGGCATAGCCGCCATCGGGCAGGGCGCCGCTGGCGTTGCCGGGGCTGTTCCAGTTGCCGCTGGCGGCGCTCCAGGTGCCGTCACCGCCGCCGGCGCGCGTCGCCGACGCCGCGCCGTTGCCGTTCCACAGGTTGGTGGTGGCCGGGCCCAGGATCAGGTTGATCTGTTTGTCGCCGGTCAGCGACTGGATCGTGGCCGCGGGCACCGAGTCGCCGCTGACCGTGCCCAGCGTCAGGCCGTTGCCGCTCAGTGTGCCGCCGTACGACAGGATGCGGTAGTAGCCGGCGTTGACGCCCAGGGTGTTGACCGACACGTTCAGCGTCGTGTTGTTCAGGGCGACGTTGCCGGCCACGGTGAGGTTGTCGCCGGTGCCGGGTTGCGTGATCGGCAGGCCCGCGTAGCCGGTCTCGAAGTCGTACACGGCGTTGTTCATGGACAGGTCGCCCTTGACCACGAGATTGCCGTTGGATACGCCGGTCGGCGTGCCGACGGGATAGCCGGGGGCGACGCGCGCGCCCGTCACGTCGAGATTGCCATCGATGCTGCCGAAGCCCGAGACGGTGCCGTTCGCGGCCGCGGTGACGTTGCCGCCGAGGGTGACGCTGGCGCCGCCGCCGTTGCCGCCCACCACCAGCGTGCCGCCGTTGATGTCAACGCCGCCGGGAAAGGCAACCGAGCCGTCGATCACCTGCGTATTGCCGGCGCCGACGGTCAGGTCGGCGGCCATGGCGGCGCCGCAGCAGGAGGTACTCAGTGCGACCGTGGCCGTCAGCCACTTGTGGGTGCGATATATCAAGACTGGGGTCCTTTTTGTCGCGGCCCGTCATCCGGATTTCATACGGCGCGAAGGGCGCGGACAGCGACGCCGTTCGTTGAAATACTTTGTATGAAAGGGAGGGGCCGGTGGAAAAAGGACGCAATTTATACCCGTTTTTTTGCAAATAAAAAAATCACCGGAAAGATACCATCCAAATCGCGGCTTTCCGTGGCCGTGGATACCAACCACATTGATTTCATTGAGGATTTGGATACCGGCCGGATTATCAAAATGGTGGGAATTGATACATCCGATATTATTTTTTCGGGCACGAAAAATGCGGCTGCCGGATTTTGGAATCGGCCGGGTTTTTATTATTCCGGGGGCTTGGGAATCGCCGCGCGGCAATCGGGTAAAACCGGCCAGGGCGGGCGCGGCGGCGCCGGTTGAGGCGAATACGGCCCCGGCTGGCCGGGCCGCCGCCCGAGCGGCCCGCCGTGCGGCTACGGATTGACCAGCACCGGCTTGTCCCGATACAGGGCCGGGAAGGTCTTGGCCAGGTTCTCCACCTTGGGCACGTCGTTCACCATGATGTACAGGCTGTACGGATGCCGCACCAGGTAGTCCTGGTGATAGCCCTCGGCGGGGTAGAACCCCTTGAGCGGCTCCACCGTGGTCGCCAGCGCCTTGGGGTAGACGCCGGATTTGTTCAGCTGGGCGATGTAGGCCTCGGCCACCTTGCGCTGGTCATCGTTGGCGGGAAACACGGCGGAGCGGTACTGGGTGCCGCTGTCCGGGCCCTGGCGGTTGAGCTGAGTGGGATCGTGCGCCACCGAGAAGTAGATCTGCAGCAACTGGCCGTAGCTGATCTGCTTCGGGTCGTAGGTGATCTCGACCGACTCGGCGTGGCCGCTGCGTCCACCGCTGACGGTGTCGTAATCGGCGGCGGACGCCTGGCCGCCGCTGTAGCCCGAGACCGCCGAGGTGACGCCCTTGACGTGCTGGAACACCGCCTGCACGCCCCAGAAGCAGCCGCCGGCGATGACGGCCTTGTCCTGGGCCGCGCCGGCCGGCGCATCGAGCGCGGGCGGCGGAATGAGGAAAGCGGTCTCGGCGGCGCTGGCCGTGCCAAGGGCCAGCAGGGCGCCGGCGGCGGCCAGCGCGGCATGGCGGGCGCGGGAAAGGAAGGGCAAAAACATGGTGCGGAATCCTCGGAAAAAAGACGCGGGCCGGATCAGGCCCGCGGGGTGAAGCTCAGGGCCACGCCGTTCATGCAGTAACGCAGTCCGGTCGGGCGCGGGCCGTCATCGAAGACGTGGCCCAGGTGGCCGCCGCAGTTGCCGCAGTTGACGGCGGTGCGGGTCATGCCGAAGCTGCGGTCTTCGAGCGTGTCGACGGCGTGTTCCAGCGGCTGCCAGAAGCTTGGCCAGCCGGTGCCGCTGTCGAACTTGGTGGCCGACGAAAACAGCTTCTGGGCGCAGCCGGCGCAGGCGAAGGTGCCGGCGCGGTGCTCGTCGTTGAGCGGGCTGCTGTAGGGCCGTTCGGTGCCTTCGCGGCGCAGCACCTCGTATTGCGCCCGGGTCAGCCTGGCGCGCCATTCGGCGTCGGTCAGGGTATAGGGATAGGCGCGTTGCTGCGCGGCGCGCGCGGCGCGTCCGCCCAGCAACGGCGCCAGGCCGGCGGCGGCCGCGAAGGCGCCGCCCGCGCCGAGAAAATGCCTGCGTGTCAGTCTCATCGAAAGCTCCTGGTTGAAGAGGCCGCGCGCGGCGCGCCCCGCGGCGGCGCCAGCGCAACGGCGGGCGCGGGGGCCTACTTGCCCATGCTGTCCTTGCCCATGCTGTCCTTGCTCATGGAGCCGCCCTTGGACATGCCGTCCTTGGCCATCCCATCCTTCTTCATGCCGTCGTGCGACATGCCGTCCTTGGACATGGCGTTCTTCGACATGCCATCCTTGGCCATGCCGTCTTTCGCCATGCCTTCCTTGGCCATGCCATCTTTCGACATGCCGCTCTTGGCCATGCCGTCCTTGGCCATGCTGTCCTTGGACATGTTGTCGGCCGCGTGCGCGGCGGCCGCGCCAAAGGCCAGGCACAGGGAAAAAGCCGCAGTGGTGAGTGTCTTCATGATGCGTTCCTCTGGTGGGTCGTGGTGAAAAGCAAAAACACCTAGCTGCCGCCGAACCAGTTGTAGCCCTGGTCCTCCCAGTAACCGCCCGGGTAGGTGTTGGTGACGAAAATCGCCTGGATGTGCTTGGGGTTCTTGTAGCCAAGCTTGGTGGGCATCCGCAGCTTCATCGGGAAGCCATACTCCGGCGGCAGGGTCCTGCCGTCGTAGGTCAGCGCCAGGATCGTCTGCGGATGCAACGCGGTGGGCATGTCGATGCTGGTGTAGTAGTCGTCGGCGCACTTGAAGCCCACGTATTTCGCGGTCAGGTCGGCGCCCACGCGCTTCAGGAAGGCCGAGAACGGCACGCCGCCCCATTTGCCGATGGCGCTCCAGCCCTCGACGCAGATGTGGCGCGTGACCTGGTCGATCTGCGCCATGGCGCGCAGCTCGTCCAGCCGCCAGCGGCGCTTGTCGGCCACCAGGCCGGTGACTTCCAGCCGGAAGCTCTCTTCCTCGACCTGCCGCACCTCATCGATGCCGTAGTAGGCATTGAAGGGAAACGGGCGGGTGATCATGGATTCCGGATAGGTCGGCGCCAGCTTGTTGGGGTCGAAGATCCAGCCCTGCAAGCGGTCGTTCAAGCGCGACACGGCGGTCAACGCCTTTTCGACGTTTTCGTCGTCGGACAGCGTGCAGCCAGACAGCATCGCCAGGCCGCCCAGCGTCAGGCTGCGGCGCAGGAAGGCCCGGCGCGAGGGCGCCTCGACCCGCTTGTCCAGGATCTTCACGGCTTCCTTCAGGATGGCCGGGCCATCCAGGCCCAGCAGCGACAGGCGTCGTTTTGCGCTCACGTCAGGCTCCTTATTTGCCGCGGATCATGGCGATCAGGCTGCGCGGCACCAGCGCCACCATGACCAGGTGAACCGCCACGAACGCCACCAGCAATGCCATGGCGAAGAAATGGATGCGGCGCGCGAATTCATAGCCGCCCAGCAATACGCGCAGCGTGTCGAACTGCACCGATTTCCACAGCACCAGGCCCGACAGCACCAACACCGTGAGGTCGGCGATGACGAACAGGTAGGCCAGCCGCTGCACCTGGTTGTAGTGGCGCGGGTCGGCGTGTGACAGCTTGCCGCGCAGGGCCGCGGCCAGGTCGCGGGCGACGCCGCGCGGGCCGACCGGGAAGAACTTGCGCCACAGGCGGCCGGTGGTCAGGTTCAGGCCCAGGTAGAGCAGGCCGTTGGCCAGCAGCAGCCACATGGCTGCAAAATGCCATTGCAGCGCGCCGCCCAGCCAGCCGCCCAGGGTGATCCCGTTGGGAAAAGTAAAGTCGAAGAACGGCGCGGCGTTGTAGACGCGCCAGCCGCTGGTCACCATAATGACCACGGCCAGCGCGTTCAGCCAGTGCACGATGCGCAGCCAGCCGGGGTGCACCGGGCCGCGGGTGTCGGGCGCCGGGGCGGCGGGGGCGTCTGGGGTGGCGGGCGTGGCCATCATGGCGGGGCTCCTCGGGGAGGCGGTCGTTGTCGTTGGCGCCATTCTTCCCCGGGGCCGATATCGAAGTCCTCACGCAAACTTAAAATAAATGTGATAACTGGCCGGCCATGGATTGGCGACAATAGCGCTGCCGGGGGCGGATCGCGCGCGCCCGGCGTGGGTCGGCCGCTCGCGGCCGTTCCACCCTGGTCTTCCTCTACCCCCGGATCGAGCCCCATGGATACGCCCCGCCGCGTCCTGATCGTCGAAGACGACGCCCACATCGCCGAATTGCTGCGCCTGCACCTGCGTGACGAGGGTTACGCGGTCGAGCACGCGGCCGACGGCAACGAGGGCATGCGTCGGCTGGAAGAGGGCGGCTGGGACGCCCTGGTGCTGGATCTGATGCTGCCCGGCATCGACGGCCTGGAAATCTGCAAGCGCGCCCGCGCCATGACGCGTTACACCCCCATCATCATCACCAGCGCCCGTTCCAGCGAGGTGCACCGCATCCTCGGCCTGGAGCTGGGCGCCGACGACTACCTGGCCAAGCCGTTCTCGATGCTGGAATTGGTGGCGCGGGTGCGCGCGCTGCTGCGCCGCACCGAGGCGCTGGAGCGCAACGCCCGCATCGATGCCGGCAGCCTGCGCCAGCACGGCGTGGCCATCGACCCGATCGCCCGCACCGCCGCGGTCGACGACCGCCGGCTGGACCTGACGCCGCGCGAGTTCGACCTGCTGCATTTCTTCGCGCGCCATCCCGACAAGGTGTTTTCGCGGCTCGATCTGCTGAATCAGGTGTGGGGCTATCAGCACGAAGGCTACGAGCACACCGTCAACACCCACATCAACCGGCTGCGCACCAAGATCGAGGCCGATCCGTCCAATCCGCAGCGCATCCTGACGGTCTGGGGCCGCGGCTACAAGTTCGCGGCCGCGCCCGGCGCGCCGGGGGAGTCCGCCTCATGAGACGTCTGAGCCTGACCCAGCGCCTGTCGGCCGTGTTCGCCCTGTTGCTGCTGGCGTGCTGCGGCGCGTCGGCGTGGTTGCAGATCTCGGCCAACCTGCGCTACGAGCAGGAGGTGGTGCAGCGCCTGTCCAGCGGCCTGGCGCAGCACATCGCCGGCACCAACGAGCTGATGGACGCCAACGGCTGGAAGCCGGACGCGGTGCGCGCGCTGTTCTCGATGCTGATGATGGTGAATCCGGCGGTCGAGGTCTACCTGCTGGACAACGACGGCCGCATTGTCGGCGACGCCGCGCCGCCGGGGCAGATCAAGCGCGAGCGCGTCGACCTGGCCCCGGTGCGCCGCTTCCTGGCGGGCGCGGCGCTGCCGATCGAGGGCGACGATCCGCGCCACCTGGATACCGCCAAGGTGTTCTCGGCCGCGCCGGTGCGGGTGGCGGGCCGCGACCAGGGCTACGTCTACGTGGTGCTGCAAGGCCAGGCGCACGACGCGCTGGCCATGGCGGCTTCGCGCAGCGCGGTGCTGCGCACCACCTTGTGGTCGATCGCGCTGGTGGCCTTGCTGGGTCTGGTGGCGGGCCTGGCGGCGTTCGGCTTGATCACGCGGCCGCTACGCGGCCTGACGCGCGCGGTGCGCGCCTTCGGCGACGACGACGGCCGCGCGCTGGCGGCGCTGGAACAGCCGGCCGACGCCCGCGCCAACGGCGACGAGATCGCGCTGCTGCGTCGCAGCTTCGTGCAGATGGGCCGCCGCATCTCCGAACAATGGCGCGAACTGACGCGCCAGGACCAGCAGCGGCGCGACCTGGTGGCGAACATCTCGCACGACCTGCGCACGCCGCTGACCTCGCTGCATGGCTACCTGGAGACGCTGCGGTTGAAGGACGAGAGTCTGGACGCCGCCGAGCGCCGCCGCTACCTGGACATCGCGCTGGCCCAGAGCCGCAAGGTTGGCCGGCTGGCGCAGGAACTGTTCGAGCTGGCGCGGCTGGAGTCCGGGCTGGTGCGGCTGGAACCCGAGACCTTCTCGCTGCCCGAGCTGGCGCAGGACGTGATCCAGAAGTTCGAGCTGGCCGCCGAGGCGCGGCAGCAACGCTTGACCACCGCCATCGACCAGGAACTGCCGCCGGTGCGCGCCGACCTGGGCATGATCGAGCGGGTGCTGACCAACCTGCTGGACAATGCCATCCGCCACACGGCGCCGGGGGGGCGCATCGAGTTGCGCCTGCGACAGGCGCGCGACGGCGTGCAGGTACGCGTCAGCGACAACGGCGGCGGTATTCCGCAGGCCTTGCGCGCGGATCTGTTCACCCGCGCCTCGGTGCTGGCCGACGGCCCCCGTGACGGCGGCGGGCTGGGGCTGGTGATCGTGCACCGCATTCTGAAACTGCACCACAGCGATATCCGGCTGGTGGCGCGGCCCGAGCCGGGCGCGGTGTTCGAATTCGAACTGCCGGCGGCGCGCCCGGCGGCAGCCGCCGGCGCGTCGTCGATGCCCGGCTAGGCTGGCATCAGGCCGCGGCGGGCATCCTGCCGTTGAGCAGGTAGTCCATCAGCTCGCGCACGCTGCGCATGGCGTCGCCGAACGGCAGCTTGGAGGCGCCGCGGAAGAACAGGCCGCGGCTGACTTCGCCGCGCATGGCGGCAGCCAGCTTCAGGTCGATGCAGAACTGGCCGAAGCGCGCGATGCCGTCGCGCAGGCCGCATTGCGTCAGGCAGTCCATGCGCTGGCTGCAACGGCGCGCGTCGCAGCGGGTGCTGTCCTGCAAGGTCTTTTCCTGGCGCAGGTAGCGCGTCAGCCACGGCGTCGGCACGGCGCGGGCCGGCAGGCCGGCCACGCTGGTGAATTCGGCCAGCTTGTCGGGGTCGGCCTCCATCAGCACGCGCTTGAAGTTCTCGTGCGCGTCGCCTTCGTGGGTCACGGCGAAGGCCGTGCCCACCTGCACGCCGTCGGCGCCGTGGCCGAGCCAGTGGCGCACCTGTTCATGGCTGCCGACGCCGCCGGCCACGATCAGGCGCGGGGCGTCGCGGCCCAGTTGCAGATCCTGGAACAACTGGCGGCATTCGGCCAGCACGCGCTTGAAGTCGAAGCGTTCGTCGTGGATGTCGTCCAGGCGCGCGGCGCCCAGGTGGCCGCCGGCGTAGCCGGGGTGTTCGATGACCACGGCGTCGGCCATACGGCCCTTTTTCATCCACTTTTTCAGCACCGCGGCCACGCCGCGCGCTTCCGACAGGATCGGCACCAGCGCCACCTTGGGATAGTCGGCGGTCATGTCGGGCAGGTCCAGCGGCAGGCCGGCGCCCATGACGATGGCCTGGGCGCCGCTTTCGCAGGCCTGGCGCACCAGGGCGGGATGGTCGCGCACCGCCTTCATGACGTTGACCGCGACCACGCCGCGGCCCTGCGCGGTGTCGAGCGCGGCGCGCACTTCGCGGTCGAGCGCCACGCGGTTGGCGTTGTCGATCTGTTCGCGGTCACGGCAGTCTTCGGTCTGCTCGATCAGGTCGGGATGGTGATGGCGCAAGTCCACACTGGCGATGGTGCCCACGGCGTTCTGGCTGGCGACCGCGCCGGCCAGGCGATGGGCGGATACGCCGACGCCCATGCCGCCCTGGACGATGGGCAGCAATTCGCGTCCGGCGAGCGTGAGGGATTTGAACCACGTCATGAAATGAGAGCCTTTATTGGGAACAGTGGCTCCGAGGCTAGAGCAAGGCATGGCGCGGCGCCTTGCGCGGGATCAAGCGGGCCGGGGAAAGCGGGGGGAATGAAGCGGGCAGGGCGCGCGGGCCCGCCAGGCAGACAAAAAAGGGGCGGAGCCCACCGGCTCCGCGCCTTTTCGCTGGCGCCTTACGCCACCAGCTTGACCAGCGCCGGCACGGTCAGCACGGCGGTGTAGTAGCCCATGAACTGCACGCCGGTATTGAAGCCGAACAGGCGCGACAGCAGGCCGCCGAACAGGCCCATGGTCAGGATCACCAGCAGGCCCAGAAACTGGCCTTCCCACACGCTGATCACGATGATCAGGCCGACGAAGGTGGCGATGATGGCCTCGTGGCTGACTTTGCGCGACACGAACAGCGCGGCGCGGCGCGCGAAGTTCATGGCGAACGGGTACGACACGATGGCCGCCAGCAGCACCGCCAGCATGCCGTAGCCCAGGAATTCCCAGTGATTCAGCAGGTTGTGCAGGTTGTGGGTCTGGCCGCTGGTGGCATCCACCGTGAAGCGCGGCGGCGCGTTGAACAGCGGCGCGGCCGGGCCGGCGGCCACCGGGCTGAGCGGCAGGCCGAAGGCGATCAGCGGGATCAGGGCCTCGGCGATGTAGGTGGCCTCGGTGACGCCGTTGCGCGCGCTCAGCACCGTGGTCAGGCGGTGATACGCATGCTTGACGCGCGAGCCCACCAGTTCGCCCAGCACCACCGTCATCGCCACCGGGCTGAACACGAAGGTGGCGCTGGAGATGGTGGCGGTGGCCAGCGTCCAGCGGGTCTGGATGCGGTCCATCACCTTGAGCGGATTGGGGAAATAGCCCGACCAGCCCTTGACGTCCGGCGCCAGCGAGAACGTGCGCACCTTGTCGCGCATCATCTGCGCGCGGCCCTGCGGCGCGATCACGGTGAACAGGTCGGCGATCAGCGGGCCGATGGCGATGCCCAGGAAGTAGCTGATGCTGAGCTTGACGCCATACTTGGCGGTCAGGCTCTGCAGCGCCACGATCACCACCACGAACGGCACCAGCAGCGCCACCGCGGCCCAGCGGCCGGCCGAGAAGTAGGCGATCAGCACCGCCGCGGCCAGGAAGATCCACGGCGCCGACTTGGTGATGGCGCCGCCGAACGGCGCCAGCAGCACGGCGAACAGCACCGCCAGCGGCACCGCCACGAAGGCGGCGACGATGGCGCCCGACACCATCTTGCGCAGCGCGATGTGCGGCACGCCCAGCTTGCGCAGCATGTTGGCGTCCTGCAGCAGCGGCGTGGCCAGCGTGTCGCCGGGGATGCCCAGCAGCGCCGTCGGCACCGCGTGGGTCATGTGCTTGGCCACCGCGCCGGCCAGGA
The DNA here is from genome assembly GCF_050285565.1 of Achromobacter sp. Taxonomy (GTDB): domain Bacteria; phylum Pseudomonadota; class Gammaproteobacteria; order Burkholderiales; family Burkholderiaceae_B; genus Achromobacter. The sequence goes on along the minus strand of NZ_JBLZXG010000010.1, from coordinate 129,347 downwards.
AGAAGGTGAAGACGCCGGCCGGCGGCACGCCCAGCAGTACCACCAGCAGCGTCAGCGGCGCCAGCGTGGTGGTCTCGTCAGTGCCGGACACCAGGCCGATGGCGGCGAACACCACCGCGCCCAACAGGCCCATGCCGGCCGCCACCATGATTTGTTCCAGCAATACGGGATCGCTCATGCCGGCACCTCTTCACGCACGGTTTGCGGACGGCCCCGCGGCGCCGGTGCGGCAGCGGGCGCGGCGAACAGTTCGTACAGGTCCAGTTCCTTCAATTCCTTGACCACCGCGGGCGGCAGGTCCGCCAGCGTGCCCAGGCCGCCCGGCTGCGCGGCCAGTTCGGCCAGCACCTCGGCGCGCCAGGCCGGATCGTGCGAGGCGCTGTGCTCGACCACTTCGCGCTTGGGCGGGAACAGGCGGGCGCAGATCACGCCCGCCAACACGCAGCCGGCCAGCCCGGCTAGCATGGCGTAGGCATGCGCCAGTTCGGGCGCGGCGACCCTGTCGCGCAGCCAGCCGCTGGCGGCGTAGAAACCGGCCACGCTGATGAGTATGCCGATGGCGATGGCCCACGCCAGGTGGCGCAGGTCGACCGTGTCGTTCCACACTTCGGCCAGGCGTCCGGCGGACGCCTTGCTGTCTCTTTCCATGTCTGTCTCCTTGATGGACGGGCGGCGCGGGCGATTCCCGCCGCCGCCTCTGTTCTTGTGCGGCCGGCGTGCGCGCGCCGGCCGTGCCGCGCCCTCAGGCCGGTTTCCGCAGTTCGTCCAGCAGCGCCAGCGCGCGGTCGGCGCGCACGTCCTTTTCCTCGGCCATGCGTTTGGCCAATTGGTCGATCTCGGCGCCCACCGCGCCCACCGTCAGCGCGATGTTGCGCGCGTGCAGCGCCATGTGGCCGCGCTGGATGCCCTCGGTGGCCAGCGCCCGCAGCGCGCCCAGGTTCTGCGCCAGGCCCACGGCCACGGCGATCTCGCCCAGCTCCTGGGCCGAGCGCACGCCCAGGATCTTGAGCGCCAGCCGCGCCAGCGGATGGGTCTTGGTGGCGCCGCCCACCAGGCCCACCGGCATCGGCATTTCCAGCGTGCCGACCAGGGCGCCGCTGGCGTCCTTTTCCCAATGCGTCAGCGAGGTGTAGCGGCCGTCGCGGCAGGCGTAGGCGTGGGCGCCGGCCTCGACCGCGCGCCAGTCGTTGCCGGTGGCGACGATGACCGGGTCGATGCCGTTCATGATGCCCTTGTTGTGGGTGGCGGCGCGGTACGGGTCGGTGGCGGCGAACACGTAGGCGTCCAGCACGCCCTCGATGATCTCGGCGCCGCTGCGATCCCGGGTGGCCAGCGTCTGCGGCGTCAGACGCACGCGGGCCCGCGACAGGCGCAGGTCGGCCAGGTTAGACAGGATGCGCAGCCGCACCGTGCCGCCGGTGATTTCCTCGACCAGCGGCGCCACGGCCTCGGCCATGGTGTTGACGGTGTTGGCGCCCATGGCGTCGCGCACGTCGACGATCAGGTGCAGCACCAGCATCGGGCCGCGCGGCGTGTCGGCGAACACATGCGCTTCGATGTCCTGGCAGCCGCCGCCCAGGCCGATCAGCACCTGGTCGCGGCTGTTGGCCAGCTTGACGATGCGCTCGCGCTCGCGCAGCAGGGCCACGCGCGCGCCGTGCGGATCGGTCAGACCCAGCACCTGCACCTGGGCGCGCATCAGCGGCCGGGTGCTGGAGGTCTCGAAGCCGCCGTTCTCGCGCGCCAGCTTGGCCATGAACGAGGCCGCGGCCACCACCGACGGTTCTTCCACCGCCATCGGCACCAGCACGTCGCGGCCATTGACCTGGAAGTTGCCGGCCACGCCCAGCGGCAGTTCGAAGGCGCCGATGACGTTCTCGATCATGCCGTCGGCGCGCTCCAGGCCGAGCGCGCCGGGTTCTGCCAGTTGCTGGCGTTCCTCGGGCGTCAGGCCGGCGGCGTCGGCGATGGCGGCCAGGCGTTGGGCCGGGGTGAGGGCGCGGAAATTGGGCAGGCGTGAATCGGCCACCATGACATGTGTCTCCATCTGGAAATCTAGGAATTGGGTGGCCAGATTCTAGGTAAACTGTACCGGCATTCAGAGGTACAGTTTGGACGAACAGTACCATCGCACTGCACCAATTTTTGACTTTTCCCCTGCTGAAAACCATTCCGTGGACGCCGACACTTCGCAGGCCCGCGCTCCGCGCGCCGCGCCCATCGCCGAAAGCCTGGCGCGCCTGATCGGCCGCCAGATCGCCGAGGGCGTCTACCGCCCGGGCGATAAATTGCCGTCGCTGCGCGAACTGGCGCAATTGCACCGCTATGCCAAGAACACCGTGGTGGTGGCGTTCGAAATGCTGGTGGCGCGCGGCCTGGTGGAGCCGCGCCGCGGCTCGGGCTTCTACGTGCTCGATACCGGCCCGGCGCAGCGCGCCGCCGATGAAGAGCCGGGCCAGTTGAGCCGCGCCATGGACATCGTCTGGCTGATGCGCGAGCAACTCAAGACGCAGCCGGACGCCATCGCCGCCGGCGACGGTTTCCCGCCGGTGGAATGGCTGGCCGACATGCGCATGGACCGCTATCACCAGAAGGTGGTGCGCACCGGCCTGGGCACGCTGTTCCGCTACGGCAGCCGCTTCGGCTACGCGCCGCTGCGCGAGAGCCTGGTGCGCAAGCTGGGCGACGTCGGCATCAGCGCGGCGCCGTCGCAATTGGTGCTGACGCATGGCGCCAACGAGGCCATGGACCTGGTGATCCGCTACTTCCTGCCGCCGGGCGCGGCGGCGCTGGTGGACGATCCCGGCTATTACCCGCTGTTCGGCAAGCTCAAGCTGGCCGGGGTGCGCATGCTGGGCGTGCCGCGCCTGGCGGACGGCCCCGACCTGGCGGCGCTGGAGGCCTTGTTGCAGCGCGAGAAGCCGCGCCTCTTTTTCACCCAGTCGCTGGCCCACAATCCCACCGGTTCGGACATTTCGCCGGCCAAGGCCTACAAGCTGCTGCAACTGTCCGAGCGCCACAACCTGATCGTGGTGGAGAACGACCCGCTGGCCGACTTCAAGCCGACCTCGGCCGTGCGGCTGTCGGCGCTGGACCAGTTGGAACGCACGCTCTATATCGGCAGTTTCTCCAAGTCGTTCTCGGCGGCGCTGCGGGTCGGCTTCGTCGCCTGCGGCGCGGGCCTGGCCAGCGACCTGGCGGATCTGAAGGCGCTGGTGCACGTCAGCAGTTCGGAGTATTGCGAGCGCATGGTCGATGTGATGCTGCGCGACGGCCACTACGAGCGCCACCTGGTGCGCCTGCGCCAGCGGCTGGAGGCGGCCACCGGCGACGCGTTGCGGGTGCTGGATTCGCTGGGCGCCGCGGTCTACACGCGGCCCACCAGTTCGCTGTATCTCTGGGCGGCGTTTCCCGGCATCGACAATTCGCTGGCGCTGGCCGAGGACCTGATGGCGGAGAAGGTCATCATGGCGCCGGGCCGCGTGTTCAGCGTCGACCCGACCGCCGTGTCGCCGTGGTCGCGCTGTAACGTGGGCGCGGTGGCCTCGCCGCGCTTTCACGCCGCGCTGGCGGCGCGCCTGGGCCGCGCCAGCGCTCAGCGGTAGGCGAATTCCTCGAACCAGCCGCGCAGCATTGCCTGCGCCTGCTTGCTCAGCAGCCGCGCCGGCGGCGAGCTGGGGCAACTGCGCGCGCCCTGCACCGCGAAGCGCTTGACGCCGCGCCGCGCCAGTTCGCGCGCCAGGCCCAGCAGCCGGGTCTCGTCGAGCCAGTCGGGATGCCAGGTGATGCGGCATTCGAAATCCAGGCCCGCCGTCAGCAGTTGCGTCAGGCAGGCCTGCGCCGGCCGGTGCGAATCGCGCCGGCCGGTGATGTCGTCATAGCCCTGCGCGTCGGCCTTGATGTCCAGGCCGACCCAGTCCAGGTGGCGCAGCACGTCGGCCAGGCGCAGCGGATAGATGCCGGCGGTGTGCAGGCCGATGCGGTATCCCAGGCGCCGCGCCTCGCGGATCATCGACGGCAGGCGCGGTTCGCTCAGCGGTTCGCCGCCCGAGAACACCACCGCGTCGAGCAGGCCCTGGCGGTTTTCCAGGAAGGCGCGCACGTCGCGCCAGTCGTAGCGCGCGTTGCGCGTCTGCAGTTCGGGGTTGTGGCAGTAGTGGCAGCGCCACGGACAGCCGGCGATGAAGATGACGGCGGCCAGCGTGCCCGGCCAGTCGACGGTGGAGAAGGGCGTCAGGCCGCCCACGGCCGGCGCGTGGCGGGGTAGCGGCTGGGCCACCGGCCGCGGCGGCGCGGCGTGGGCCAGCCGCGGCGCATGCCGGGCGGCGGCGGCCTTGCGGCCGCCGGCCGCTTCAGGCACGTTGTTCGACGAAGAAGCGGCGTTCATTGAACTCGCCTTGTTTGCCGGTGTTGAAGGAAGACACGGGGCGGTGGTAGCCCATGACGCGGGTCCAGACTTCGCAGCGCACGCGTTGGCTGTCGTCCAGGCGCAGCGCCTGCGGGGCGGCGGCTGCGGGGGTGATCAAGGTTTGCATAATGGCTCCTGGGGGAAAGGCCGGGCGCGGATCGCCCGGGGAAAAAGCGGTCAACGTCGATGGTCAGGCCGGCGCGCAGCACGACGCCTGTTTGGCCAGCAATTCGGCGTCGCACTTCGGGCAGAACTCGTGATGCCCGGCCAGATAGCCGTGGTTCGGGCAGATCGAGAACGTCGGCGTGACGGTGATGTATGGCAGCCGGAAATTCGACAGCGCGCGCCGCACCAGTTCCTTGCAGGCGCTGGCCGACGACACGGCTTCGTTCATGTACAGGTGCAGCACGGTGCCGCCGGTGTACTTGCCTTGCAGCGCTTCCTGCAGCGCCAGCGCCTCGAACGGATCGTCGGTGTGGCCCACCGGCAACTGGCTGGAGTTGGTGTAGTAGGGCTGGGCCTCGGTGCCGGCCTGCAGGATGCCGGGGTAGCGCTTGCGATCCTCGCGGGCGAAGCGGTAGGTGGTGCCTTCGGCGGGCGTGGCCTCCAGGTTGTAGAGGTGGCCGGTCTCTTCCTGGAACTCGGTCATGCGCGCCCGCACCCGGTCCAGCAGGCGCACCGCCAGCGCGTGGCCGGCCGGCGTGGTGACGTCCTCGGTGTCCTCAGTGAAGTTGCGGATCATCTCGTTGATGCCGTTCACGCCGAGCGTGCTGAAGTGGTTGCGCAGCGTGCCCAGGTAGCGCCGGGTGTACGGGTACAGGCCCTGGTCGATGTAGCGCTGCACCACCTTGCGCTTGGTTTCCAGCACGTCGCGGCCCAGCCCCAGCAAATAGTCCAGGCGCGCCATCAGCGCGGCCTCGTCGCCCCGGCAGGTATGGCCCAGGCGGGCGCAGTTGACCGTCACCACGCCCACCGAGCCGGTCTGCTCGGCCGAGCCGAACAGGCCGTTGCCGCGCTTGAGCAGTTCGCGCAGATCCAGTTGCAGGCGGCAGCACATGGAGCGCACCATGTGCGGCTCCAGGTCGGAATTGAGGAAGTTCTGGAAGTACGGCAGGCCGTAGCGCGCGGTCATCTCGAACAGGCGCTCGGTGTTGGGGTGATCCCAATCGAAATCGGGCGTGATGTTGTAGGTCGGGATCGGAAAGGTGAACACGCGCCCCTTGGCGTCGCCGGCCATCATCACCTCGATGTAGGCGCGGTTGATCATGTCCATCTCGGCTTGCAGGTGGCCATAGGCGAACGGCATTTCCTCGCCGCCGAGGTAGGGGATCTGCTCGCGCAGGTCGGCCGGGCAGGTCCAGTCGAAGGTCAGGTTGGTGAACGGCGTCTGCGTGCCCCAGCGGCTGGGCACGTTGAGGTTGTAGATCAGTTCCTGCATGCTCTGCTTGACCTCGGCGTAGGTCATCGCGTCGCGGCGGATGAAGGGCGCCATGTAGGTGTCGAACGAGCTGAAGGCCTGGGCGCCGGCCCATTCATTTTGCAGCGTGCCCAGAAAGTTGACGATCTGGCCGATGGCCGCCGACATGTGGCGCGGCGGCGTGGCCTCGATCTTGCCGGGGATGCCGTTGAAGCCTTCGGTCAGCAGTTGGCGCAGCGACCAGCCGGCGCAATAGCCGCTGAGCATGTCCAGGTCGTGGATGTGGATGTCGCCGTCGCGGTGGGCCTGGCCGGCCTCGGGCGTGAAGACGTTGGACAGCCAGTAGTTGGCGGTGACCTTGCCGGCCACGTTCAGGATCAGCCCGCCCAGGCTGTAGCCCTGGTTGGCGTTGGCGTTGACGCGCCAGTCGCGCTGTTCCAGGTATTCCTCCATGGCGCTTTCCACATCCACCAGGGTGTGGCGCAGCGCGCGCAGGCGGGCGTGCTGTTCGCGGTAGACGATATAGGCGCGGGCGGTGCGCCAGTAGCCGGCCTTGACCAGCGTTTCCTCGACCTGGTTCTGGATGGTCTCCACCCCGGGGCAGACGTTGCCGTCGGCGGCCAGCGCCTCGATCACCGCGGCGGTCAGGGCCTGGGCCACGTCGGCGTCCAGCTCTCCGGTGCCGCGGCCGGCGGCGGCGATGGCCGCGGCGATCTTGGCGCGATCGAATGCGACGACCCGGCCGTCGCGCTTGAGGATGTGTTGGAGTTGCATCGCTGACACCATATGTTGTGGAGTGGGAAAACTCTATCACCACCTATGGTGTTCAAATGGCCGCCCGCCGGGTGTTTGTCGGCTCGGCTTGACGCCGGTCAAACGGCGCCGGCCGCCCCCCCGCGGGCGCAATCCGGCCCCGGTAAACAGGGGGCCGTGGCCGGTCCGGGGCGCGCTTCAGTCCAACTTGATGTCGGCGCGGCGTCCCACGTCGCCGAAGGTCCTGATTTCCTGTTCCATGCGCGTGGTGAACGCCGCGCCGGGCAGGTAGACCGGTTCCAGCGCCAGATCGGTGACGGCCCGCCGAACCTGCGGATCGGCCATGATGTCGGCCACCGCGCGGTTCAGCGTATCCAGCACCGGCTGCGGCGTGCGGGCCGGCGCCACCAGGCCGTACCAGCCGACCATCGATACCCCCGGCAGGCCGCTTTCGGCGAAGGTCGGGACGTCCGGCAGTTGCGGCACGCGGTGCTCGCCGGTGACGGCCAGCGCGCGCACCTTGCCGGCCTTGACCTGGGGCGCGGCCGAGGACACCGTATCCACGCCCAGCGCGATCTCGCCGCCGATCAGCGCGGTGATGAACTGCGCGCTGCCCTTGTACGGCACCGGCGTCATCCTGGCGCCGGCGGCCTCGGCGAACATCTCGCCCACCAGGTGCGGCGCCGAGCCCGGGCCGAAGGTGCCGTACATCAGGCCGCCGCTGGCGCTCTGGCGCCGCGCCAGTTCCGCGGCCTGTTGCGCGGTCGTGGCTGGCAGGCTGTTCTGCGCCAGCAGCACCACCGGCGCCAGCGCCACGATGGCAATCGGCGCGAAGCCGCGGCGCGGATCGTAGGACAGGCTCGGCTTGAGCGCCGGCAGCACGGTGTAGGTGGTGCTGCCCGACAGCAGCAGTGTGTAGCCATCCGGTTGGGCGCGCGCCACCGCTTCGGCGCCGATCACGGTCGAGGCGCCGGGCCGGTTCTCGACGATCACGGCCTGGCCCAGCTTGCCCGACAGCCGGTTGGCCAGCAGGCGGGCGATGGCGTCGGTGCCGCCGCCCGGCGTGAAGGGCACCACCAGCTTGATGGCCTGTTCGGGATAGGCGGCCTGCGCGGCGGCGCCCAGGGTGGCTTGCAGGACGAGGGCAGAGAAGCAGGCCAGCGCGGCGGCGCGGAATCGGGCGGTCATGGTGGAATCCGGTCAGGGGTGAGTGAGGGAAACGGTGTCGCGGTCGGCCTGGCACAGCGCGGCGCCCTGGTCGCCCAGGTCCCAGAACAGGCCGGCCATGATGGCCAGGCCCTCGCGCGCGACGCTGCCCAGCAAGTGTTCGTTGGGGGCATGCTGGGCGCAGGCGGGGTACGAATGCGGTACCCAGAGCGTGGGCAGGCCGAGCAGATCGGCGAAGATGTCATTGGGCAGCGAGCCGCCCAGGTTGGGCAGCAAGGCGGGGCGCTGGCCGGTGCTGCGTTCGATCGAGGCGGCGGCCCAGCGCGCCCAGGCGTTGTCGGGCGACAGCCGGGTGGCGCCGGCCTGCATGCCCACGCGCACCTGCACGGCGGCAAAGCCGGCCCGGTCCAGGTGCGCGCGCACGTGCTGCGCCAGCGCGCGCCAGTCGGTGCCGACCACGAAGCGCAACTGGCACCACACCGCCGCGGCGGGCGGAATGGCGTTGACCGGCTTGGCCGGATCGCCGGCGCCGAAGGTCAGCACGTCCAGGCTGTTCCAGCCGAACACCTGTTCCGAGGGCGACAGGCCCGGCTCGCCCCAGTCGGTGTCGATCGCCGGGTCATCGGGGCCGCCGCCGACCTCCAGGTCGGCCAGCGCCGCGGCCACGGCGGCGGGGATGGGCGGCGGACGCAGGCCCGGCACCAGGATGCGGCCGCGCGCGTCCACCAGGGTGGCGATGGCGTGCGACAGGATGATGGCGGGGTTGGCCAGCAGCCCGCCCCAATTGCCGGAATGGTAGCCGCGTTCGCGGGCGCGCAGCGACAGCTCGAAGTTGACCGCGCCGCGCGAGCCCATGAACAGGGTGGGGCGGGCGGCGCTCAGGCGCGGTCCGTCGCTGGCGATGAAGACATCGGCCGCCAGCGCCGCGCGCTGGGCTTGGCAGAATTGCGCCAGGCCCGGCGAGCCGGCCTCTTCGCCGGTCTCGATCAGCCAGGTGGCGTTGAATCCCAGTTTGCCCGCGCGCGCTTGCAGGACCTGCCGCAGTGCCGTCAGGTTGATGGTGTGCTGGCCCTTGTTGTCGGCGGTGCCGCGGCCGTACCAGCGGTCGCCTTCGACCCGCAGGCGCCAGGGATCGCGGCCCTCGTCCCACTTGGCGGCGTTGCCGCGCACCACGTCGGCGTGGCCGTACAGCAGCACGGTCGGCAGTGCCGCCGATTCGATGCGGCGCGCCACCAGAATCGGCAGGTCGACCCCCGCCGGGTTGGGATGGACGCGACAGACAAAGCCCAGCGATTCGAGTTGGGGAATCAGCGCCTCGGCCAGGTAGGCGTGCTGGCTGGCGGCCTGGCCGGGCTCTTCGCTTTCGGTCTGGTAGGCGACGCGGCGGGCCAGGTCGGCCTGCAAGGTGCCATCGTCGTAGGCGGCGGTGGCCAGGGCAAGGGCGTGTTCGCGGGTCAAGGCGGTCTCGGGGAAGCGGCAAAGGCACAAAGTTATTACGCTTATCGGCATGCCACAATTAGATAATTCGCATTTGATCGTTGCCATTAAGGCAATGGTGGGAGAGGGCCATGATTTCGCTGGGTCTGCGGTATTTCCTGGAAGTGGCGCGCTGCGGGTCGGTCGCCGGCGCGGCGGCGGCGCAACACGTGGCGGCCTCGGCCGTCAGCCGCCAGATCGCCAAGCTGGAAGACGAACTGGGCATTGCGCTGTTCGAGCGCCAGGCGCGCGGCATGGCGCTGAGCGAGGCCGGGCGGCAACTGGCCGCCTATGCCAACGCCGCGGCGCTGGAAGCCGAACGGGTGGCCACCGCCATCCGCCAGCGCAGCGCCCTGGGCGACGTCACCATCCGGCTGGCCTGCACCGAGGGGTTCGCCCATCGTTTCCTGCCGCAATGCATGGCCGACTTCAAGCAGGGCCATCCCGAGGCCCGTTTCCACCTGCTGGTGGAGCGGCCCGACGAGGTCAACCGCCTGGTGCTGGAGGGTTTGTCGCAATTGGCGCTGCGCTATACGGTGGCGCCGGACGAACGCCTGCGCACCGAACTGCAATGCCGCGCGCCAATCTACGCCATCATGTGCCGCCACCATCCCCTGGCCGGCCGCCGCAGCATCGGGGTGCGCGACCTGGCGCAGGTGCCGTTGTCGCTGGGCGATCCGGGCACCACCGTGCGCGACCTGTTCGACGCGGCCTGCGCCAACGCCGGCGTGCATATCGAACCGGCCTACGTCTCGAACCATTCGGCCGCCTTTCTGCCGATGCTGCCGGGCAGCCAGATCGTGGCCTTGACGGGCTACCTGACGTTGATGGGACAGCCCGGCGGCGCGCGGCTGGTGGCAGTGCCGTTCAGCAACCCGGAGATGCGCCAGCGCAGCATTCAGGTGGTGACCTTGCGGGGATGCACCTTGCCGCCGCTGGCGCGTGATTTCCTGACGCTGCTGGCCGAACGCCTGAGCGTGGCGCCGCGCGCGCCGGACAGCGAGCGCGCGGCGGGATGATGGCGCGCGGCGGGACGCCCGGCGCGCGCGGCCGCTGGGGACTGCCGCGCCCGCGCGTGGCCGGGGCGATAAAATGGCGCCCCGATTCCCCGCGCGGCGCGCAACGCGATGCCGCCGCGCCTTTGCCTGGCTTGTCCTCATGACCGATTCTTCCCGCGCCGTTTTCGACGATCTCCTGCAACAGGCGCATGACCGCCGCGCGCGCCTGCGCTTGTGGCGCGATACCTGGGCGACGTACGAGGCCAGGCATGCCCAGGCGCTGGCGCCGCTCGAAACAGAAGCGCTCGAGCTCAAGGCCCGGCTGGTGTTCTGCTTCGACCACGCCTGCAAGCAAAAGGAACTGACCAAGGCCGAACGCCAGTTGGCCGCCGAGATCGGGGTCGAACTGGCCCAGGAAACCTTGTATGCGGCGGTGCTGGACGGCACGCCCGGCGAATTCGACCTGGAGCGCGTCAAGGCTATCTATCGCAAGCATGGCGGCGGCGACTTCGACGCCGAGGTCGCCGCCGAATTGGCGCGGCCGGCTCAGGCGCGGCCGGCCGAGGCGCGGCCGGCCGAGGCGCCGGCCGATCCGGCGCCGCCGCCGGCATGGGCGGCGATCGAGGCGCTGGGGCGCGAGGGCGGCGGCGACGGGGCGCCGCATGTCGATGCCCTGGCGGCCTACCGCGAGGCGCTGGATCAGGCGCTGGCCGCCACCGAGCGCGCCTTCGTGGCCCGCTATGGGTTCGATCCCGCCCAGACGGTCGATCCGGCCGAGCTCATGGCCGACCTCGAAGCGGAAATCGCCGACGTGAAGGAATACATCGGCGAGCTGGAGTTCGAGCTGTCCCAATTCGTCGACATGCAGCAGGTCAAAGCCTGGCTGAAGGCCATGAAAAAGCAGTTGGACGCCGACCGCCGGCGCGGCGCGAAGGGCTGACGCCATGACCGGGGCGCGGCGCGGGCTCGCGGCGGCGCCGCTTCAAGGCGCGCGGCGCGGCGCGGCCGGCACCAGCTTCATCATCGGCGCGGCCGGCTTGGCCGCCGCGTCCGCGCGCGGCCGGATCATCCACGGGAAGAAGCGCCACAGGTACAGTCCGAACCCCAGCGCCCAGGCGCCGGCCGAGGCGTGCAGCAGGCCCAGTGTGGCGCTGGTTGGCAGCAGGGCGGCCAGGCGCAGCAGCGCGGCCAGGATCACCAGCGCGTAGCTCAGCACCATGCTGCGGTCGGCGCGCAGCGGCCGGCCCAGGTGGCCCATGGCGGTGCGGGTGGCCATGCCGATGATCAGCACGGAAAAACCGGCCACGCCGATGACGTGCGCGGGCCAGGCCGGCCGCGCCACGTAGCCGGCCAGTTGCGCCGCGCCCGCCAGCAGGCCGAGTCCCAGGCCCAGGTAACCCCCATACAGGATCCACAGCAGCGGCACGCGGCGCGCGGCCCACGGCTTCCAGGCCAGCCATTGCGCCAGCGCCAGGACGCCGGTGACGGCCAGCAGCAGCGCGGCGGCGCGCGGCGCGCCGGCCAGGAGGCACGCGATGGCCAGCACCCCGGCGGCCAGTTGCCAATGGCCGCTGCGGGTGTGCGGCGGGATCTCCAGGCCGGCGACGGCGCGCTTGGCGAAGAACGGCAGCACCCGGCGCGCGATCAGCAGCGTCAGCACCGCCATGACGAGCAGGCCGGTGTTGAAGTAGCGCATCAGCGCCAGGTAGTCGCCGGCCAGGGCGGCGCGCAGGTACAGCGCATGGGCCACGGCCAGCGCCAGCAGCAGCAGCGGCACGCCGTAGTTGCGGCGGTTGCGGGTGAGCCAGACGGCGCGCGCCAGCGCGGCGGCGGCCCACAGGAAGAACAGCAGGTCGGCGGCCGCGGCCAAGGCCAAGGCCGTCATGCCCGGCAGCAGATAGGCGCCGCGCGCCACCAGCCAGACCGCGCACAGCGCCGCCAGCGGCCCGCCGCGCAGCGGATTGCGGCCGGTCCAGTTGGCGCCCGCGGTCAGCAGGAAGCCGACCGCGATGGTGGCGACGAACCCCCACAGCATTTCGTGCGCATGCCAGGGCATGGCGCTCAGCACGCCCGTCAGGCGGGCCGGCGCGAACACCCACAACAGCACGGACACCAGCGCCCAGAAGCAGCCGGCCAGATACAGCGGGCGAAAGCCCATTTCGGTGAAGGCGCGCCAATCCGGCCGCGCGGTATCGCCGGCGCTGGGTTCTTCCAGGGTGAGCAGGGTGGACATGATGACCTTTGCGCGAGTGGCCGGGGGAGCGGCCTTGAATGTGTATTTGAAATACATATTAACGCCGCCGCACGGCGGTGGCCCATCGCGCGGACTTGATCGCGCGCAAACGCAGCGGCTTTTCCGGGGTGACTAGTCACATCGGCGGCGTCGATATGGTCAGCCGGCGAATGGTGGCGGCGGGTCTGGGTGCCTAGGCTTGGGGCTGTCGTATTCCGTGTGCAACAAGCGAGAACCACCATGGCATCAACCTCCCCCTCGGCCAGCGCGCCCATGCGGGTCCTGGTATCCAGCACCTTCGCCTTCACCATCTGCTTCGCGGTATGGATGATCTTCGCGGTGCTGGGCATTCCCATCAAGACGCAGCTCGGCCTGTCCGAGACCGAATTCGGCCTGCTGGCCGCCATGCCGGTGCTGACCGGCTCCCTGGTGCGGGTGCCGCTGGGCATCTGGACCGACCGCTACGGCGGCCGCCCGGTGTTCTTCGTGCTGATGCTGCTGGCGGTGGTGCCGATCTGGCTGCTGTCGTACGCCACCGAGTACTGGCAGTTCCTGGTGCTGGCGCTGTTCGTGGGCCTGACCGGCGGCTCGTTCTCGGTCGGCACGCCCTACGTGGCGCGCTGGTTCCCGCGCAACAAGCAGGGCCTGGCCATGGGCGTGTTCGGCGCCGGCAATTCGGGCTCGGCCATCACCAAGTTCGTGGCGCCGGCGCTGATCGCCGCCGCCGGCGGCGCCTGGGTGATCGTGCCGCAGGTGTACGCGGTGGCCTTGCTGGTGACGGCGATTCTGTTCTGGCTGTTCTCGGCCTCCGACCCGTCGCACCGGGTGGCCGGCGGCGCGTCGCTGCGCGCCCAGTTCGCGATGCTCAAGGATCCGCGCGTGTGGCGTTACTGCCAGTATTACTCGGTGGTGTTCGGCGGCTACGTGGCGCTGGCGCTCTGGATGACCAAGTACTACATCGGCGAATACGGCTTCGACATGAAGCTGGCGGCGCTGCTGGCCGCGTGCTTCTCGCTGCCGGGCGGCGTGCTGCGCGCCATGGGCGGCTGGATTTCCGACCGCTACGGCGCCTACAAGACCACCTGGTGGGTGATGTGGGTGTGCTGGGTGGCGTTCTTCATCCTGAGCTATCCGCAGACCCACTTCACCGTCATGACCACCGGCGGCCCGCGTCAGTTCGACATCGCCCTGGGCCCCACCAGCTTCACGATCCTGCTGTTCATCGTCGGCATCGCCATGGCGATCGGCAAGGCCTCGGTCTTCAAGTTCATCTCGGATGAGTTCGGCGAGAACATCGGCGCCGTCTCCGGCATCGTCGGCCTGGCCGGCGGGCTGGGCGGCTTTGTCCTGCCGATCCTGTTCGGTGTGCTGCTGGACCTGACCGGCGTGCGTTCCAGCGCCTTCATGCTGCTGTACGGCACGGTCTGCGTTTCGCTCATCTTCATGCACTTCAGTTTCCGGCCCGAAAGCGCCGCCACCGCGCGGCGCCAAGCCGCCTGACCCCCGACCCAACCGGAGAATCCTATGTCTTCCCATGTCCTGGCGCGCTGGGAGCCGGAGAATCCCGGCTTCTGGCAACAGACCGGCGCCCGCATCGCCAACCGCAACCTGTGGATTTCCATTCCCGCGCTGATGCTGGCGTTCAGCATCTGGATGCTGTGGAGCGTGGTGGTGGTCAACCTCGACCGCGCCGGCTTCATGCTGTCCAAGAACCAGATGTTCTGGCTGACGGCGCTGCCGGCGCTGTCCGGCGCCACGTTGCGCATTTTCTATTCGTTCCTGGTGCCGGTGTTCGGCGGCCGCAAATGGACCGCGATCTCGACCGCCTCGCTGCTGATCCCGGCGCTGGGCATGGGCTTCGCGCTGCGCGACCCGGGCACCTCGTTCCCGACGCTGCTGGTGCTGGCGCTGCTGTGCGGCCTGGGGGGCGGCAACTTCAGTTCCAGCATGGCCAACATCAGCTTCTTCTTTCCCAAGGAAAAGAAGGGCCTGGCCACCGGCCTGAACGCCGGCATCGGCAACCTGGGCGTGTCGCTGGTGCAGTTCGTGGTGCCGGTGGTGATCTCGATGGGCGTGTTCGGCGCCCTGGGCGGCGAGCCGCAGACCATCACGGCCGGCGGCGCGCAGCGCAGCCTGTGGCTGCAGAACGCCGGCTTCATCTGGGTCATTCCCATCGCGCTGGCCTCGCTGGCGGCGTGGTTCGGCATGAACGACATCGCCGACGCGCGCGCCTCGTTCGCCGACCAGGCGGTGATCTTCAAGCGCAAGCACAACTGGCTGATGTGCTGGCTGTACGTTGGTACGTTCGGTTCCTTCATCGGTTTCTCGGCCGGCTTCGCCATGCTGACCAAGACGCTGTTTCCGCAGGTCGATCCCACCACCTACGCCTTCCTGGGCCCGCTGGTCGGATCGCTGACCCGGCCGGTGGGTGGCTGGGTCTCGGACAAGCTGGGCGGCGCCCGCGTCACGCTGTTCACCTTCCTGGGCATGATCGCCGCGGTGCTGGGCGTGGTGCTGTTCCTGCCGCTGAACGGGCAGGGCGGCGATTTCAATGGCTTTCTGGCCATGTTCATCGTGCTGTTCGCGCTGACCGGGGTCGGCAACGGCTCGACCTTCCGCATGATCCCGGTGATCTTCCTGCGCGAACGCACCCAGGCCGCGCAAGGCAAGGGCGAGGCCGCCCAGAAGCAGGCGCTGACCGACGCGGCGCGCGAATCGGCCGCGGTGCTGGGCTTTTCCGGCGCCATCGGCGCCTATGGCGGCTTTTTCATCCCGCGCAGTTTCGGCACCTCGCTGGAACTGACCGGCAGCGCCCAGGCGGCCCTGTATTGCTTCATCGGCTTCTACGCCACCTGCGTGGTGATCACCTGGTGGTACTACGCGCGCCGCAACGCGCCGGTGCCCTGCTGAGGCCGGGTCCGCCGGGGTGACTAGTCACTCTGCCGCGCCCGCCCTGTGCCACCGGCGAATGGTCGGCCGGGCGGGCGAACACTAAAGTGATTTTGACAGCACAGATTGCAGTACGCGCCGGCCGGGCCGGCGCTCTTGGAGAAACGCAATGAGTCATTTTCTTGACCGGTTGAAGTTCATGTCGCGGGTGAAATCCACCTACGCGGACGGTCACGGCGAAGTGGTCAATGAAGACCGCAAGTGGGAAAACGCCTATCGCGCCCGCTGGCAGCACGACAAGGTGGTGCGCTCGACCCATGGGGTCAACTGCACCGGCTCGTGCTCGTGGAAGGTGTACGTCAAGAACGGCCTGATCACCTGGGAAACCCAGCAGACCGACTACCCGCGCACCCGTCCGGACCTGCCCAACCACGAGCCGCGCGGCTGTCCGCGGGGCGCGTCCTACAGCTGGTATGTCTATTCGGCGCAGCGCGTGAAGTACCCGATGATGCGCGGCCGCCTGATGCAAATGTGGCGCGAGGCGCGCAAGACCATGGACCCGATCGCGGCCTGGGAATGGATCAGCCAGGACCCGGCGCGCGCCAAGCGCTACAAGTCGGTGCGCGGCCTGGGCGGCTTCGTGCGCACGGACTGGGACACGGCCACCGAGATGATCGCCGCCGCCAACGCCTACACCATCAAGAAGTTCGGCCCCGACCGCCTGATCGGCTTTTCGCCGATTCCCGCCATGTCGATGGTCAGCTACGCCGCCGGCGCCCGCTACCTGAGCCTCTTGGGCGGCGCCTGCCTGAGCTTCTATGACTGGTACTGCGATCTGCCGCCGGCCAGCCCGCAGATCTGGGGCGAGCAGACCGACGTGCCGGAATCGGCCGACTGGTACAACTCGACCTACCTGATGGTGTGGGGCTCGAACGTGCCGCAGACCCGTACCCCCGACGCCCACTTCTACACCGAAGTGCGCTACAAGGGCACCAAGACGGTGGCCGTGTCCAGCGACTTCGGCGAAATGGTCAAGTTCGGCGATATCTGGCTGGCGCCCAAGCAGGGCACCGACGCCGCGCTGGCGATGGCCATGGGCCACGTCATCCTCAAGGAATTCCACCTGGCGGGCGCCTCGGCCTACTTCCGCGACTACGTGCGGCGCTACACCGACATGCCGATGCTGGTGCTGCTCAAGGAGCGCGACGGCTTTTACGCGCCCGACCACTTCCTGCGCGCCTCGCAGTTGGACGGCGCGCTGGGCGAGCAAAACAACCCCGACTGGAAGACGCTGGTGTTCGACGAAACCAGCGGCGACCTGGTGGCGCCCAACGGCAGCATCGGCTTTCGCTGGGGCGAGGGCGCGGTCAACGGCGGCGAGAAGGTCGGCCGCTGGAACCTGGAAGCGCGCGACGGCGGCAGCGGCCGCGACATCGAGCCGCGCCTGAGCCTGGCGGACGGCGCCGATGCCGTGGTCGGCGTGGGCTTCCCGTACTTCGGCGCCGAGCACGATGAAGTGTTGGTGCGCAACGTGCCGGCGCGCCGCATCCGCCTGGCCGACGGCAGCGAGGCGCTGGTAGCCACGGTGTACGACCTGCAGATGGCCAACTACGGCCTGGACCGCGGCCTGGGCGGTGGCAACGTGGCCACGTCCTATGACGACGACGTGCCCTACACCCCGGCCTGGCAGGAAAAGCACACCGGCGTGCCGCGCGCGCAGGTGATCCAGGTGGCGCGCGAGTTCGCCCAGAACGCCCACGATACCGAAGGCAAGTCGATGGTGATCGTCGGCGCCGGCCTGAACCACTGGTATCACATGGACATGATCTACCGCGGCATCATCAACATGCTGATGATGTGCGGCTGCGTCGGCAAGAGCGGCGGCGGCTGGGCCCACTACGTGGGCCAGGAAAAGCTGCGGCCGCAGTTCGGCTGGGCGCCGCTGGCGTTCGCGGCCGACTGGGTGCGCCCGCCGCGCCAGATGAACGGCACCTCGTTCTTCTACGCCCACACCAGCCAGTGGCGCCATGAAAAGCTGAACGTGCAGGAAGTGCTGGGCCCGACCGCCGACCGCGGCCGCTACGGCGACCTCAGCATGATCGACCTGAACGCCCGCGCCGAGCGCATGGGCTGGCTGCCGTCGGCGCCGCAACTGCGCACCAACCCGCTGGACCTGACCGCGCAGGCCGAAGCCGCTGGCAAGGACCCGGTGGCGCACGCGGTCGAGCGGCTCAAGTCGGGCGAATTGCGCATGTCCTGCGAAGATCCGGACGACCCCGCCAACTTCCCGCGCAACATGTTTGTGTGGCGCTCGAACATCCTGGGCTCCAGCGGCAAGGGCCACGAGTACTTCCTGAAGTACCTGCTGGGCACGCAGAACGCCGTATTCGGCGACGAGGGCGACGCCATCAAGCCGGTCGAGGTCAACTACCAGGAAGACGCGGCCGAGGGCAAGCTCGACCTGCTGACGGTGCTGGACTTCCGCATGAGCACCACCTGCCTGTACGGCGACATCGTGCTGCCGACGGCCACCTGGTACGAAAAGGACGACCTCAACACCTCCGACATGCACCCCTTCATCCATCCCTTGAGCGAAGCCGTGCAGCCGCTCTGGGAAAGCAAGACCGACTGGGAGATCTACAAGCTGCTGGCCAGGAAGTTCAGCGACATCGGCGGCCCCTACCTGGGCAAGCGCCGCGACCTGGTGCTGACCCCGCTGATGCACGACACCCCGGGGGAACTGGGGCAGGCCTTCGAACCCAAGGACTGGAAGCTGGGCGAATGCGACCTGGTGCCGGGCAAGACCGCGCCCAACATGACGGTGGTCGAGCGCGACTACAACGACATCTACCGCAAGTTCACCTCGGTCGGGCCGCTGCTGGACAAGCTGGGCAACGGCGGCAAGGGCATCAACTGGAACACCGAGCATGAAGTCGGCGAACTGGGCGGCATCAACGACCGCGTCACCGAGCCCGGCGTGAGCCAGGGCCGGCCGCGGCTGGACAGCGCCATCGACGCCGCCGAAATGATCCTGACCTTCGCGCCCGAGACCAACGGCCACGTGTCGGTCAAGGCCTGGGAAGCGCTGGGCAAGGTCACCGGGCGCGACCACACCCACCTGGCGCTGGGCCGCGAACACGACAAGATCCGCTTCCGCGACATCCAGGCGCAGCCGCGCAAGATCATTTCGGCGCCGACCTGGTCGGGCCTGGAAAGCGAAGAGGTCAGCTACAACGCCGGCTACACCAATGTGCACGAGCTGATCCCCTGGCGCACCCTGACCGGCCGCCAGCAGTTCTACCAGGACCACCGCTGGATGCTGGACTTCGGCGAAGGCTCGTGCGTGTACAAGCCGGCCATCGACACCAAGACCGTCGCGCCGATGCTGGGCCGCTATCCCAACGGCGAAAAGGAACTGGTGCTGAACTGGATCACCCCGCACCAGAAGTGGGGCATCCACAGCACCTATTCCGACAACCTGCGCATGCTGACCCTGAGCCGCGGCGGCCCCCACGTGTGGGTGTCCGAGGCCGAGGCCAAGCAGGCCGGGCTGGTCGACAACGACTGGGTCGAGGTGTTCAACGTCAACGGCACGCTGACCGCGCGGGTGGTGGTGAGCCAGCGCGTGCCGGTCGGCATGTGCCTGATGTACCACGCCCAGGAAAAGATCGTGAACGTGCCGGGCGCGGAAACCAGCGGCAAGCGCGGCGGCATCCACAACTCGGTGACGCGCACCGTGCTGAAACCCACGCACATGATCGGCGGCTACGCCCAGCAGGCCTACGGCTTCAACTACTACGGCACCGTGGGCGCCAACCGCGATGAATTCGTGGTGCTGCGCAAGATGAAGAAAGTGGACTGGCTGGAAGGCCCGCTGGTCGAAGACCCCGCCGTCCAAACGCAACAGGAAGAGAAGCAATCATGAGGATACGCGCCCAAATCGGCATGGTGCTGAATCTGGACAAGTGCATCGGCTGCCACACTTGCTCGGTCACCTGCAAGAACGTCTGGACCAGCCGCGACGGCGTCGAGTACGCCTGGTTCAACAACGTCGAGACCAAGCCCGGCATCGGCTATCCCAAGGAATGGGAGAACCAGCAGAAGTGGCAGGGCGGCTGGCGCCGCACGGCGGCCGGCAAGCTGGAACCGCGCCAGGGCGGCAAGCTGCGCATCCTGGCCAACCTGTTCGCCAACCCCAACCTGCCGCAGATCGACGACTACTACGAGCCGTTCACCTTCGACTACGAACACCTGAAGAACGCGCCGCTGTCGCAGACGCCGCCCACCGCGCGCCCGGTGTCGGTGCTGACCGGCCAGAAGATGGACAAGATCGAATGGGGCCCGAACTGGGAAGACGACCTGGGCGGCGAATTCGCCGCGCGCAGCCGCGATGCGCTGTTCGAAGGCGTGCAGAAGGAGATGTACTCGACCTTCGAGAACACCTTCATGATGTACCTGCCGCGCCTGTGCGAACACTGCCTGAACCCGGCCTGTGTCGCCAGTTGCCCGTCGGGCTCGATCTACAAGCGCGAGGACGACGGCATCGTGCTGGTCGACCAGGACAAGTGCCGCGGCTGGCGCATGTGCATCTCGGGCTGCCCGTACAAGAAGATCTACTACAACTGGCACAGCGGCAAGGCCGAGAAGTGCACCTTCTGCTATCCGCGCATCGAGGCCGGCCAGCCGACCGTGTGCTCGGAGACCTGCGTCGGCCGCATCCGCTACCTGGGCGTGATGCTGTACGACGCCGACCAGATCGAACGCGCCGCCGCCGTCGGCAACGAGCAGGACCTGTACGAGTCGCAGCTCGACCTGTTCCTGGACCCGCATTCGCCCGAGGTGATCGCCGCCGCGCGCGAGCAGGGCATCCCGGAATCGTGGCTGGAAGCCGCGCGCCAGTCGCCGGTCTACAAGATGGCGGTGCAGTGGCGCGTCGCCTTCCCGCTGCATCCGGAGTACCGCACGCTGCCGATGGTCTGGTACATCCCGCCGCTGTCGCCGATCCAGACCGCCGCCGAGGCCGGCAAGATGCCGCAGCGCACGCTGGGCAAGCGCGCCATGATCCCGGACGTGGCCAGCCTGCGCATTCCGGTGCGCTACCTGGCCAACCTGCTGACGGCGGGCAAGGAAGCGCCGGTGCTGCAGGCGCTGGAACGGATGCTGGCGATGCGCGCCTACAAGCGCGCCGAGACCGTGCACGGCGAACGCGACACGGATCTGCTGCAGCAGGTCGGCCTGTCCGAGGAAACCGTGCAGGACATGTACCGCATCATGGCCATCGCCAACTACGAGGACCGCTTCGTGGTGCCCAGCAGCCACAAGGAGATCGTCGAGGACAGCTTCAACGAGAAGGGCAGCTGCGGCTTCACCTTCGGCAACGGCTGCTCGGGCGGCGTCTCGGAAGGCACGCTGTTCGGCCGCAAGCCGCAGGGCAGCGAGATCTTCATCGAGATGCCGAAGTCGCGCAAGAAGGCCGCGGCCTGAGACGGGAGAACAACATGAGCCTTTATCGCCTGCTTTCCGCGCTGCTCTGCTACCCCGAGCAGGAGCTGCTGGACGCCCTGACCGAGGTCGAGACCGCGCTGGCCGATCATCCCGACGCCGAGGAAACCCTGCAACCGTTGATCGGCCACTTGGCCAGCCAGGACCTGATCGCGCTGCAAGAGGCCTACGTCGCCACCTTCGACCGCAACCGCGCCCATTCGCTGCACCTGTTCGAACATGTGCATGGCGAAAGCCGCGACCGCGGCCAGGCCATGGTCGATCTGCTGGAAACCTACCGCCAGCACGGCTTCGAGCCGGTGGTGTCGGAACTGCCGGACCACGTGCCGCTGTTCCTGGAGTTCCTGGGCGTGATCGACCCGGCCGTGGCGCAGGACCTGCTGGACGAGGCCATCCATGTGCTGGCCGCCATCGGCGCGCGGCTGGCGCGCAACGACAGCCCCTACGCCAGCGTCTTCGTAGTGCTGCGCGGCCTGTCGCGGGTCACGCCGCGCGAACAGACCGCGCCGCCGGTGCGCGACATGGACGAAGCCATGGCGACCTTCGGCCCCGGCGCCGACGGCGTCGAGCCGCTGCTGCGGCCGTTCTCGGGCGACGGCGCGCAGACCGTGCGCTTCTATCCCCGCGCGCCCGCGGCCCGCTAACTTCCAGGACACGCATCATGAATTCCCTGAACCAGTTCTTCTTCGGCATCTATCCCTACATCGCCCTGACGGTGTTCCTGCTGGGCAGCCTGGCGCGCTTCGAGCGCGAGCAGTACACCTGGAAGTCCGACAGCTCGCAGTTGCTGCATCGCGGCCAACTGCGGCTGGGCAACATCCTGTTCCATGTCGGCATCCTGGGGCTGTTCTTCGGCCACCTGGTGGGCCTGCTGACTCCGGTGGTGGTGTGGGACACGCTGGGCGTGTCGCATACGCTCAAGCAGACGGTCGCCATGGTGGCCGGCGGCATCATGGGCGGGCTGTGTCTGATCGGCCTCCTGATCCTGATCCACCGCCGCCTGAGCGATCCGCGCATCCGCAAGACCACCCGGCCCGGCGACAAGCTGTTGCTCGCGTGGATCCTGGTGACGCTGCTGCTGGGCCTGTCCACCATCGCGCTGTCGGCCGGCCACATGGACGGCGAGATGATGGTGCGCCTGATGCACTGGGCGCAATACATCATTACCTTCCGCAGCGGCGCCGCCGACTTCGTGGCCGACGTGCCGCCACTGTTCAAGGCGCACCTGTTCATGGGCCTGACCCTGTTCCTGATCTTCCCGTTCACGCGCCTGGTGCACGTCTGGAGCGGCTTCGCCTCGGTCGGCTACCTGGGCCGCGCCTGGCAACTGGTGCGGCCGCGCTGAACGAGCCGGAGGTCGACATGCCTGTGACCATCAATGGCGTCGAACTGACCGACGCCGACATGCAACAAGAACTGCCGCGGCACGCCGGCGCGGCCAACCCGATGCGGGCCGCCACCACGGCGCTGGTGCTGCGCCGAGTGCTGCTGGACGAGGCGGCGCGGCTGGGGTTGGGGCCGGCGCCGGACCCCGATTCGGAAGACGCGGCCATCGGCGCCTTGCTGGAACGCCTGGCGCCGGCGCCGGAGGCCGACGAGGCGGCCTGCCGCCGCTATTACCAGGCCAATCCGCAGCGCTTCATCGTTGGCGAGCTGGTCGAGGCCGACCACATCCTGTTCCAGGTCACCCCGGGGGTGAACCTGGACGCGCTGCGGGCGCACGCCGGCGCCGTGCTGGCCGACTTGCTGGCGGACCCCTCGGGCTTCGCCGAGGTGGCGCGGCGGCAGTCGAACTGCCCGTCGGCGGCGGTGGGCGGCAACCTGGGGCAATTGGGACGCGGCGACACCGTGCCGGAGTTCGAGACGGCGGTGTTCGCCTTGCCGGCCGGCGGCCTGCTGCCGCGGGTGCTGGAAAGCCGCCACGGCCTGCACATCGTGCGGGTCACGCGGCGCATCGAAGGCCGCCTGCTGCCGTTCGAGCAGGTGCGCGAAGCGATCGCCTCGGCGCTCACCGCCGCCAGCCGCGACACCGCCTGGCGCCAGTATGCCCGGCTGCTGGTGGCGCGCGCCGACGTGCGCGGCATCGATCTGGGCGCGGCCGAGGACGACCGCGTGTTCGGGAGCCCGTCATGACCTGCGCGCCTGCCTTGGCGCCGGCCGCGCTGGCCCCGCCGCTCAGCGGGCGCGCCGTGCCTGCCGCGCCGCGCGGCCTGGTGGACGGCTTTGGCCGCCGCATCGACTACCTGCGGGTCTCGGTCACCGACCGCTGCGACCTGCGTTGCGGCTATTGCATGCCCAAGGGCTTCAAGGGCTTCGAAGAGCCCGCCAACTGGCTGCGCCACGACGAAATGGCGCGTCTGGTGGGTCTGTTTGCCGGCCTGGGCGTGCGCCGCGTGCGGCTGACGGGCGGCGAGCCCCTGCTGCGCCGGGGCGTGGCCGGTCTGGCCGCCGCCATCGCCGCGCTGCCGGGCGTGGCCGACCTGTCGCTGTCGACCAACGGCACCCAGTTGGCGCGTCATGCCGCGGCCTTGCGCGCGGCGGGCGTGGACCGCCTGAACATCAGCCTGGACACGCTGGACGCGGCCGAATTCGGCCGCATCACCGGCCGCGATTGCCTGGACGCGGTGCTGGCCGGGCTGCGCGCCGCGCGCGATGCCGGCTTCGCGCCGATCAAGCTCAACTGCGTGGCGCACGCCGCCACGCCCGAGGCCGAGGTGCGCCGGCTGCTGGACTACGCCCTGGCGCAGGGCTTCATTCTGCGCCTGATCGAACCGATGCCGATGGGCGATTGCGGCCGCCGCTATGCGCACGCCGACCTCGGCGCGCTGGGCGCGCGGCTGGCGGCCGCGGCCGGCCTGGTGCCGGCGCTGGCCGGGCAGGGCGGTGGGCCCGCGCGCTACTGGAGCGACGGCGGCGGCGCGCCGGTGCTGGGGGTCATCACGCCCATGTCGCGCCATTTCTGCGCCGCCTGCAACCGCGTGCGGCTGGGCGTGGACGGCACCTTGTACCTGTGCCTGGGGCAGGAAGACCAGGTGCCGCTGGGGCGGCTGCTGCGCGCGGGCGCCAGCGACGCCGAGCTGGCCCGGGCGATCCGGGCGGGCATCGCCGCCAAGCCGGAACGCCACGAATTCGGCACCCGGCCCGAGCGCATCGTGCGCTTCATGTCGCAGACGGGAGGCTGAACCATGCGTGACATCGAACGGCTGGTGGACGGTTTCCAACGCTTCCAGCATCGCTACTACGAAGCGGCGCCCTCGCTGTATCGCAACCTGCGCGATGGCCAGCACCCCAGCACGCTGCTGGTGGGCTGCTGCGATTCGCGGGTCGATCCGGCCATGCTGCTGGGCTGCGATCCGGGCGACATCTTCACCGTGCGCAACGTCGCCAACCTGGTGCCGCCGCCGGACCGCGACCAGGGCCACCACGGGGTGCTGGCCGCGATCCAGTTCGCGGTCGAGCAACTGGCGGTCAGCCGCATCATCGTGCTGGGGCATGCCCAGTGCGGCGGCATCCGCGCCCTGATGGAGCGGCCGGCGCGCGCCGACGGCGAGCCTGACTACCTGAACCGCTGGATGGATATCGCCGAGCCGGCGCGCCAGCGGGTGCTGAACCAGATGCCGGCGGCGTCGGCGGCCGACCACCGGCGCGCCTGCGAACAGGCCTCGATACTCATCTCCCTGCGCAACCTGGAGGCGCTGCCGTGCGTGCAGCGGCGCCTGCAGGCCGGGAGCCTGACCCTGCATGGCTGGTACTTCGATCTGGTGGCCGGTGCTTTGCTGGCATACTCGACCCGGGCGGACGCGTTCCTGCCCATTGTCTGTCCCTTGTTTACGGAGACCGCATGACCCCCGTTTTCGGCATTGCCGGCCGCTCAGGCAGCGGCAAGACCACCCTGATCGAGGCCATGCTGCCCTTGCTTGGCGCGCGCGGCCTGAAGGTCAGCGTCATCAAGCACAGCCATCACGATTTCGAGATGGAGCCGCCGGGCAAGGACAGCGCGCGTTTTCGCCGCGCCGGGGCGCAGGAGGTGATGGTGGCCTCGCCGTTCCGCTACGCCATCGTGCACGAGCTGCGCGGGGCGCCGGAACCGCCTTTGCTGGATCAGGTGGCGCGGTTGATGCCGGCCGACCTGGTGCTGGTGGAGGGGTTCAAGCAGGCCGCCATCCCCCGCATCGAGGTCTACCGTCCGGCGCTGGGCAAGCCGCCGCTGCACGCCGAGGACGCCAGCTTCCTGGCGATCGTGACCGACGCGGCGCTGGACACGGATCTGCCCTGCCTGCCGCTGAACGATCCGGCGGCGGTGGCCGAATTCATCGTCCACGCGGTGGTGCAGGGCTGGGTGAAAGGGCTACACTCGACCGGCTGAGCCGCGCCGCGCGCGGCCGTCCCCGGCCCCGCCGTCACGCATGCCCACCCGCAAGCCTTTCCCCATGACCCTGCCCGATCCCTCCGCCGACGCCCAGGCGCTGCCGTCGCCGCGCCACCGGCTGTCGACGCGCATCGTCGCCAGTTCGCTGCTGGCGCTGATCGTGGTGCTGGGCATGATCGGCCTGACGCTGTGGCTGTCATGGCAACTGGAAGGGGCGGGCGCGGCCATCAACGACACCGGCAGCCTGCGCATGCGCGCCAACCGGGTCGCGGTCGAGCTGATGCGGCCGCAGAGCGGGCGCCAGGCGCGCACCGAGGAACAGGTGCTGCTGATGGACGACACCATCGCCCGCCTGGCGCGCGGCAACCCGGCGCGGCCGCTGTTCATTCCCAATGACCCGCTTATCCGCCAGCACTGGCTGGGCGTGGCCGATTATTGGCGCGACATCATGCGGCCGGCGGCGATGCGCGCCATCGCCCGCCAGGACGCCGCCGAATACCTCGAAACGCTGCCTGATTTCGTCGCCCGCGCCGACGAGCTGGTGCGCATGATCGAACAGGACAACGCCGGCAAGACCACCTCGCTGCGGCTGTCGCAGGGCGTGCTGGCGGCCATCGCCAGCGCCGGCACCCTGGCCATGATCTACCTGCTTTACCTGTGGATCATCGCGCCGGTGCTGCGCCTGCGCGACGGCCTGCAACGCATGGCGGCGCGCGAGTTCAGCACCCGCCTGCCGGTCGAGAGCCAGGACGAATTCGGCGTGCTGGCGCGCGGCTTTAACCGCATGGCCGACGAATTGCAAAGCCTGTACACCGGCCTGGAACAGCGCGTGGGCGAGAAGACCGCGCAGTTGGCGGCGCAGAACCGCGACATCGGCGCGCTCTACGACATGGCGGCGTTCCTGAACCAGCCCAACGACATCGAGGCGATGTGCCAGGGCTTTCTGCGCCGCGTGATGTTGCAGTTCGACGCCGAGGGCGGCAGCATCCGCGCCCTCGACCCCGACAACGACAAGCTGAACCTGGTGGTGTCGGTCGGGCTGTCCGAGGCGCTGGTCGAGTCCGAGCATTGCATGCAGGTCGATGACTGCTATTGCGGCGTGGCCACCCGCCAGGCCGGCGTCGTCGTCATCCAGGACCTGCGCCAGGCGCCGTCGCAGCCCGACCTGAACTGCCAGCGCGACGGCTTCGCCAGCGTGGCGGTGTTCCGCATCGTCACGCGCGACGAGGTGCTGGGCTCGTATTCGCTGCATTTCCGCGAGCCGCGCAAGCTGGCCGCGTCCGAGTCGCAACTGCTGGAGACCCTGGGGCAGCACCTGGGGGTGGCGCTGGACAACCGCCGTCTCGGTGCCCAGGCGCGTCAGCTCGCGGTGGTGCAGGAGCGCGGCCTGGTGGCGCAGGGCCTGCACGACAGCCTGGCGCAGGGCCTGAACTTCCTGAACCTGCAATTGCAGTTGCTGGAGGCGGCGGTCAGGCGCGGCGACCAGGCCGAGGTCGAGGAGATCCTGCCGCTGCTGCGCACCGGCGTTGACGAAAGCTACAAGGATGTGCGCGAGCTGCTGACCAACTTTCGCGACAAGCTCGGGCAGGGCGACCTGAAAACCGCCATCGAAGACACGGTCGCGCGGTTCCGCCGCCAGACCGGCGTGCACACCGAGCTGGCCTTCAGCCAGGGCGTGGGCGCGCCGTTGGCGCCGGAGCAGCAATTGCAGGTGCTGTTCATCCTGCAGGAAGCCCTGTCCAACGTGCGCAAGCACTCCGAGGCCGACCGGGTCGACGTGGTGGTGCGCAACGACCGCGATTTCAACCTGCTGATCGCCGACAACGGCCAGGGCTACGACGCGGACGAAGTGGCGCGGCGCGGCGAGGCCCACATCGGCCTGCACATCATGCGCGAACGCGCCGCCCGCATGCATGCGTTGATTACAATGAAGTCCCGGCCCGGCGGCGGCACGCGCATCGCGCTGACGCTGCCCGGCGCCGAACGCCAGGCCGCCTGACCCCTGCCACATCATGCCCATCCGTATCCTGCTCGTCGACGACCACACCCTGTTCCGCTCGGGGATGCGCCTGTTGCTGCAGCGCCAGCCCGATTTCGAGGTGGTGGCCGAGGCCGGCGACGGCGTCGAAGGCCTCAAGCGCGCCAAGGAGCTCAAGCCCGACGTGGTGCTGCTGGATCTGAACATGCCGGGCCTTTCCGGCCTGGAAACGCTGCAATTGCTGACGCAGGACCTGCCGTCCTGTGCGGTCATCATCCTGACCGTCTCGGAAGAGGCCGACGAACTCGGCCAGGCGCTGCGCGATGGCGCGCGCGGCTATCTGCTCAAGAACATCGACGCCGAGGCCCTGACCACCGCCATTCGCCGCGCCGCCGGCGGCGAGCCGGTGATCGCCGACAGCATGACGGCCAAGCTGGTGGCGCAATTCCGCGACCAGGCCAACCTGGCGGCGCAGGCGCCGGCCGGGCAGGCCGAGCGCCATCGGCTGACCGCGCGCGAGCGCCAGATCGTGCAGTGCCTGGCGCGCGGCGCCAGCAACAAGGTCATCGCGCGCGAGCTGGACGTCAGCGAAAGCACGGTCAAGATCCACGTGCAGAACGTGCTCAAGAAACTCAACCTGACCAGCCGCGTGCAGGTGGCGGTCTACGCGGTCGAGCACGGGCTGCACGGCGACGATCCGGTCTGAGCGCGCGGCGCGGGCGCGCCGCCGCCGGCCGGTTTGATCTGCGACAAGGCCGGCGGCGGCCCCCGCGCCTAGACTGGCCGGCATGCAAAACCGAACCACACCCCTGGAACTGGTGGCGCCGGCTGGCAGCCTGGCCGCGCTGAAGGCGGCGGTCGAGGCAGGCGCGGACACCGTCTACCTGGGCTTGAAGAACGCCACCAACGCCCGCAACTTCGCCGGGCTCAATTTCACCGAAAACGACATCCGCGCCGGCGTCGACCTGGCGCACAGCCGCGGCCGCAAGGTGCTGTTCGCCATCAACACCTTCGTGCAGGCCGGGCGCGGCCAGGAATGGCGCCAGGCGGTCGATGCCGCGCACGCGCTGGGCGCGGACGCGGTCATCATGGCCGACGCCGGCCTGCTGGCCTACGCCCGCGACCGCTACCCGGACCTGCGCCTGCACCTGTCGGTGCAGGGCTCGGCCACCCACGCCGACGCCATCGAGCTGATGAAGGAGCAATTCGGCATCCAGCGCGTGGTGCTGCCGCGCGTGCTGACCCTGGCCGAGATCGCTCGCATCTGCGCCAACGTCAGCGTCGAGGTCGAGGTGTTCGGCTTCGGCAGCCTGTGCGTCATGGCCGAGGGCCGCTGCCTGCTGTCGTCGTACGCCACCGGTGACTCGCCCAACAACAAGGGCGTCTGCTCGCCTGCCGGCGCGGTGCGCTGGGTCGAGCAGGACGGCCGCCTGGACGCGCGCCTGAACGGCATCCTGATCGACCGCTACGCGCCGGGCGAGGCCGCGGCCTATCCGACCCTGTGCAAGGGCCGCTTCGAGGTCGACGGCCACGCCGATCACGCGCTGGAGGAACCCACCAGCCTGAACGCCATCGGCCTGCTGCCCAAGCTGGCCGCGATGGGCGTGGCGGCCATCAAGATCGAAGGGCGCCAGCGCAGCCCGGCCTATGTCACGCAGGTGGTGTCCACCTTGCGCGCCGCGCTCGACAGCGCCCACACCGATCCCAATCGCTATTCTCCCCGTCCCGAATGGAACGCCATGCTGGCGCGCCATGCCGAGGGTTCCCAAGTCACGCAAGGCGCATTCGAACGTCCATGGAAATGAAACCCCAGGCTTTCCGCATTTCGGTCGGCCCGCTGATGTATTACTGGCCGCGCCAGCGCACGCTGGCGTTCTACGCGGAACTGGCCGACAGCCCGGCCGACATCCTCTATATCGGCGAAACCGTCTGCAGCCGGCGCCACGAACTGCGCGCCGACGACTGGCTCGACCTGGCGCGCGACCTCGCGGCCACCGGCAAGGAAGTGGTGCTGTCCGGCCGCACCCTGATCGAAACCGGCGCCGAGGCCTCGGCCTTGCGGCGCCTGTGCGAACAGACGGACTTCCAGGTCGAGGCCGGCGAGGCCGGCGCCCTGCGCCATCTGGGCGGGCGGCCCTTCGTGGCCGGCCCGCACATGAACGCCTACCATGGCGGCACGCTGGAATGGCTGGCCGCGCGCGGCGCGACCCGCTTCGTCGCGCCGCTGGAAATGCACGTCAACACGCTGGCGCGGCTGCTGGCCGAGCGGCCGGCGGGCTTGCAGGCCGAGGTCATGGTGTGGGGCCGCATGGCCCTGGCGTTCTCGGCGCGCTGCTTCACCGCGCGCCATTTCCGCCTGAAGAAGGACGATTGCGGCTTTCGCTGCATCGAGCATCCGGACGGGCTGGACATGCGCACCCGCGAATCGCAGGAGTTCCTCGCCATCAACGGCATCCAGGTGCAGTCGGCCGCCTGTCTCGACCTGCTGGATCAGGCGGCCCACCTGGCGGACATGGGCGCCGACGTGCTGCGCGTCAGCCCGCAATCGGCCGGCACGCTGGACGCCATCGCCGCGCTCGACGCGGTGCGCGGCGGCCGCGCCCCGCAAACGGTGAAGCCGCCGGCGGGCATCGGTCGCTGCAACGGTTACTTCCACGGCCAGTCCGGCATCGCCTGGCAGGAGGGGCGATGAACGCCCGCCAATCCGTCGTGCCCGGCCTGGTGGCGCGTTTGGGCCGGCGCCTGCCGGCGCCGCTGGTGGCGCTGCACTTTGTCGCCGGGCTGGAGGTGGCGCGGCGCCTGAACTGGCTCAGTCCGCCGCCGGAGCTGGAGGGCCGCAGCTTCGCCATCACCATCGAGGATCTCGGCCTGTGCAGCCGCTTCACGGTGCGCGGCGGGGTCTTTCGGCCGCTGTGGAACCGCGCGGCCTGCGAGCTCGAACTGGGCGCCGGGGTGGCCGAGCTGCTGGCGCTGATACGCGGCGAAACCGACGCCGATACCCTGTTCTTCCAACGCCGCCTGCGCATCGCGGGCGATACCGAGCTGGGCCTGATCGTCAAGAACTGGCTGGACGCGGCGCCACGGCCGGCATGGCTGGCGCGGCTGGGCGCCGGCGGCCGGTAGGCGTCGGCTCGTCCGGCGCGCGCCGCCGCGGCCTCAGGCGGCGGCCGGGCGCTCGATGCGCCGCGCCACCCGCGACAGCGCCAGGCTGGCCGTGAAGTACAGCAGCGCCACCGCCAGGTAGACCTCGACGTGATAGGGGCGCCACTCGGTGCCGGCCACCACCGCCTTGGCCGCGCCCAGCACGTCGAACACGCCGATGATGCTGACCAGCGAAGTGTCCTTGACCGCGCCGACGAACACTCCCAGCGCGGCCGGCGCGGCGATGCGGCGCGCCTGCGGCCAGATCACCGTCCAGTAGGCGACGTCCGGGCGCATGCCGAGCGCGCGCGCCGCCATCATCTGGCCGGGCGGGATCGCCTGCAGCGCGCCGCGCAGCACCTCGGCCAGCAGGCACGCCGTGTGCAGCGTCAACGCGGCCAGGGCCATGCCGAACTTGGATACGCCGCCGCCCAGCACCAGCGGCAGCACAAAGGAGGCGAACAGCAGTTGGGTCACCAGCGGCACGCCGCGCACGGCCTCGATCAGCGCGGCCGCCGCGAGCGCGCCGCCGCGGCTGGCGGACCGGCGCAGCAGCGCCAGGCCGAAGGCCAGCGGCAGTGCCGCCAGCAGCGCCGCGATCGCCAGGATCAGCGTCACCAGCAGGCCGCCCCAGCGTAGCGGGCCGATGGCGCTGCCGCCCCACGGCCAACCGCCCAGCGCGGCCGCCGCGATGGCCGCCAGCAGCGCGATCCAGGCCAGGCGCGGCCGTGCCGGCAGACGACCGACCCCCAGCGCCGCCGCCACGCCGGCCAGCAGGGCGGCGCACGCCACCAGGGCCTGGGCGCGGTCGGCCTGGGCCATGGCGCCGAACAGCAGCAGCGGCAGGTTCTCGCTCACCGCGGCCCAGCAGGCGCCGGCCGCGGCGGCGCAGTCGGCGGGGCTGCCGCTCCAGACGGCGCGCAACAACGCCCAGTCCAGCAGGGCCCAGCCCGTGGCGGCCAGCGCCAGCGCCACCAACGCCGATCCCAGCCAGCCGCCGGGGCCGCGCGCGCCATGGCCCAGCAGACGCAGCGCGGGCCGCTCGCCCAGGCGCGCGCCGTGGCTGTCGCCCGGGCCATGGCGGGCATGGCGCGCGTTCCAGGCCGACAGCGCGCCCCCCAGCGCCAGCGCCAGTCCCAGGTAGACGGCCACGGCCAGGGTGATGCCTTCCAGCGCCAGCCCGGTCTGGGTGATGGCGGTATTGATGACGGCCATCAGCTCCTGGTAGCCGATGGCGATGGCCAGGGTGCTGTTTTTGACCAGCGCCAGGCACTGGTTGGCATAGGGCGGCAAGGCGACGCGCGCGGCGTAGGGCGCGATGACAAGGCGCAGCACGCCCAGGGGCGTCAGCGCCATGGCCTGGCCCGCTTCCACCAGGCCCACCGGCACCGCCCGCACGGCGGCGCGCACGATGTCGGCGATGTAGGCGGCATGGAACACCACCAGGCCGAGCACCAGCGCGGCGAATTCGATGCTGGGCTGCCAGCCGCCGTGCAGGCCGAGGCCGCGCCTGACCGGCAAGTCGATGCGCACGGCGGG
Organism: Achromobacter sp.; assembly: GCF_050285565.1. GTDB lineage: Bacteria > Pseudomonadota > Gammaproteobacteria > Burkholderiales > Burkholderiaceae_B > Achromobacter. Next base: position 97,477 of record NZ_JBLZXG010000010.1, on the reverse strand, counting down.
CAACAGCGCCCAGGCCGTCAGCGCCAGCGCCAGCGCGGCCCAGGGCGCGGCCCGGCCGAGCCGCCGGCGGGCGCGCCAGCCGAGCAGCAGGGCGCCGGCCGCCACCAGCGCGTAGGGCAGCCAGCCGTGCAGCGCCGGCAATGCCAGGCCACGGTTCGACAGCAGCACCGACGGCAGCGGCGTCCAGGCCTGGCGCGCGTCCGGCAGGCGCAGCAACAGGCCATACCAGACGAACAGTTGCAGCAGCACAGGGGTGTTGCGCAGGGGCGCGATGACCAGGGCGGCGGCGCGCGCGGCCAGCGGCTGCGACGACAGCCGCAGCAGGCCCAGCCCGATGCCCAGCAGCGTTGCCAGCGGTATCGCCACCAGGGCCACGGTCAGCGTGTTCACCAGGCCGGCGGCGATGGACATCCAATAGGGATCTTCCGGCGTCACCGGCAGCAGGCTTTCCGAAATGCGAAAGCCCGCCGGTTGCAGCAGGAACGCGAAGCCGCCGCGGATGCCGCGCGCCGCCTGCGTGGCCTCGATGTGCTGCAGCAGTATCGCGGCCAGGGCGCCCAGCCCCAGCGTCCAGGCCGCGAGCGGCAGCCAGCGCCGCCAGGCGGCGTTGCAGGGCGTGGAATGCGTAGCGATCATGTCAGTTCCGGGGCGGCGCCGGCGGGGCCGGCCGATGGCGAAAATGAGGACGGGAAAACAAGCCGGGCAAAAGGACGCAGGCGGGCCGGGGCCCGCCTGGCGGCGTCCTGCGGCTGGCGGCCGCGCGGGCTTACTGGAACGGCGGCGAGTACAGCAGCCCGCCCTGGTTCCATTGCCGGTTCAGGCCGCGTTCGAGCTTGAGCGGCGTGGCCGCGCCCAGGTTGCGCTCCCAGACCTCGCCGTAGTTGCCGACGGCCTTGATCACGTTGCGGGCCCAGCCTTCGTCCAGGCCGAAGCTCTTGCCGATGCCGGGATCCAGGCCCAGCAGGCGCCGCACCTGCGCGTCGCCGCTCTGCGCCTGGCTGTCGACGTTCTTGGACGTGATGCCCAGTTCCTCGGCGGCCACCAGCGCGTTCACGGTCCAGCGCACGATCGCGGTCCAGTTGGGATCGTCCTGGCGCACGAAGGGGCCGAGCGGCGATTTGTTGATGCGTTCGGGCAGGATGACGAAGTCGTCCGGGTTGGCCGCGCGCGCGGCGCGGCTGGCGGCCAGCGTCGAGGCATCCGACAGGTAGACGTCGCAGCGGCCGGCGTAGAAGGCCTGTTCCAGCTCGACCAGGTTCTCGATCACCACCGGGCGGTAGCTGAGCTTGTGCTTCTTGAAGTAGTCGACCAGGTTCTGTTCGTTGACGGTGCCCGGCTGCACGCAGACCTGCGCGCCGTCCAGCTCGGTGGCGCTCTTGACGCCCAGCTTCTTCGGCACCAGAAAGCCTTGGCCGTCGTAGAACACGATGCCGGCCGCGACGATGCCCAGGCCCGCGTCGCGGCTGGAGGTGATGGTGGTGTTGCGGTTGAGCACGTCGATCTCGCCGCCTTGCAGGGCGGGGAAGCGCTGCTGCGAACTGAGCGGCACGAAACGCGTCTTTTCCGGATCGCCCAGCACCGCCGCCGCCAGCGCGCGGCACAGGTCGGCGTCCAGGCCGGTCCAGCGGCCTTGCTTGTCGGCGATGGACAGGCCGGCCGAGCCCTGGCTCACGCCGCACACCAGTTCGCCGCGCTTCTTGATGGCGTCGACCGTGACGCCCGCCGTCGCTGCGCCTGCCGTGGAGATACCCACATGAGCCAGCGCCGCCGCCACGCCGGCGGCCTTGAGTAGAGAGATCAACCGCATGCCGTTCCCGTATTCGTTGTATGCAAGAAAGGCATGAATTCTATGGCCGCGCCGCGTCCTGGCCAGCGACTGTATCGTCATATGGTTATGAGAACTTAGCCTTATCCAAATTCGCGTCATATACCTAGAATCCGTCCATACCAAGTTGCACGGATCAAGAAGGTTGCGCATGAGCTGGCAGGACGAATTCCGGGAATGGTTTCCCATCACTCGCGACAAGGCGTACGCCAACATCGCCTATACCAGCCCGCTGGCGCCCAAAGTGGCCGAGGGCGTGGCCGCCTTCTTCGACAGCATCACCCACGCCCGCAGCGACAAGCCGCAATGGCTGCGCGACGCGGGCGCGCTGCGCACGCGGCTGGCGCGCCTGATCGGCGGCGACGCGCGCCGGCTGGCCTTCACCAAGAACACCACCGAGGGGCTGAACACCGTGGCGCAGGGCCTGGCCTGGCAGCCCGGCGACAACCTGGTGGTCGACGACCAGGAACACCCCACCAACGCCTTGCCCTGGCTCAACCTGCGCCGCCGTGGCGTGCAGGTGCGGGTGCCGCCATCGCGCGCGCATCGCTACACGGTCGATGACCTGTGGCGGCACGTCGATGACCGCACGCGCCTGATCGCGGTCTCGTGGGTGCAGTACGGTACCGGCCTGCGCACCGACATTGCCGAACTGGGCCGGCGCTGCGCCGGGCGCGGCATCTGGCTGGTGGTCGATGGCATCCAGGGCGCGGGCCTGCTGCGCGCCGAGGTCGACGCCTGGGGCGTGGACGCGTTCGCCTGCGGCGCGCACAAGGGCTTGTTGGGGCCGTTGGGCGTGGGCCTGCTGCACGTGTCGCCGCGCCTGCTCCAGGCGCTCGAGCCGCTGCACGTGGGGCCCTCGGAAGTGACCACGCTCGACAAGACCGGCCTGCAATGGCAGGTGGGCGTGGCCGATGCCGCCGACGCCCGCCGCCTGGAAACCGGCAACCTGAATTATCCCGGCATCGCCGGCTGGGCCGCGGCGCTGGACCTGATCGAATGGGCGCGGCCCGAACGCATCGAGCCGTGGGTGCTGGAACTGTCCACGGCCTTGAGCGACGGTTTACGCGCGCAGGGCCAGCAGGTAGTATCGCCGGCCGACGCCGCGTTGCGCAGCACCACCACGGCGCTGCGCGTGGCGGACCCGGCCGCGGCGCTGGCGCACCTGGCCGGCGCGGGCGTGGTGGCCAGCATTGTGGAGTATGGTTACCTGCGCCTGTCCGTCGGCGCCTATAACAATCACGGGGACATCGACCGCATCCTGCGCGCCACGCGCGGGCTGGCCGCTTGATCCGCTTACCGATATCGCATTTCGAGGAGCATTACATGACTGAAGCGAAGAAGCCCGAATGGCGGCTGGAAACCATTGCCGTGCATGGCGGCTACAAGCCCGATCCGACCACGCGCGCCGTGGCCGTGCCGATCTACCAGACCGTGGCCTACGCCTTTGACGACACCCAGCACGGCGCCGACCTGTTCGACCTGAAGGTGGCGGGCAACATCTACACCCGCATCATGAACCCGACCACCGACGTGCTGGAGCAGCGCGTGGCGGCGCTGGAAGGCGGCATCGCGGCGCTGGCGCTGGCCTCGGGCCAGGCGGCGGTGACCTACGCCATCCTGACCATCGCCGAGGCCGGCGACAACATCGTCTCGTCCAGCACGCTCTACGGCGGCACCTACAACCTGTTCGCCCATACGCTGCCGCAGTACGGCATCAGCACGCGTTTCGCCAACCCCGGCGACCTGGCGGCCTTCGAGGCGCAGATCGACGAACGCACCAAGGCCATCTTCGCCGAATCGGTCGGCAACCCGCTGGGCAACATCACCGACATCGCCGCGCTGGCCGAGCTGGCCCACCGCCACGGCCTGCCGCTGATCGTCGACAACACCGTGCCGTCGCCGTACCTGCTGCGCCCGATCGAGCACGGCGCCGACATCGTGGTGCAGTCGCTGACCAAGTACCTGGGCGGCCACGGCACCAGCCTGGGCGGCGCCATCATCGACTCGGGCAAGTTCCCGTGGGCCGAGCACAAGGCCCGCTTCAAGCGCCTGAACGAGCCCGACGTCAGTTACCACGGCGTGGTCTACACCGAAGCCTTCGGGCCGGCCGCCTATATCGGCCGCGCCCGCGTGGTGCCGCTGCGCAACACCGGCGCGGCGATTTCGCCGTTCAATTCGTTCCAGATCCTGCAAGGCATCGAGACGCTGGCGCTGCGGGTCGACCGCATCGTCGAGAACGCGGTCAAGGTGGCCAACTACCTGCGCGAGCATCCCAAGGTCGATTGGGTCAACTACGCCGGCCTGCCGGACCACCCCGACCACGCGCTGGTGCGCAAGTACCTGGGCGGCAAGGCGCCCGGCCTGTTCACCTTCGGCGTCAAGGGCGGCCGCGAGGCCGGCGCGCGCTTCCAGGACGCGCTGCAATTGTTCACGCGCCTGGTCAACATCGGCGACGCCAAATCGCTGGCCACGCACCCGGCGTCCACCACCCACCGCCAGCTCAATCCCGAAGAGCTGCAAAAGGCGGGCGTGCGCGAGGAAACGGTGCGTCTGTCGATCGGCATCGAGCATATCGACGATCTGCTGGCAGATCTGGACCAGGCCCTGGCGCAGGTGTGAATGGCATGAACACGATCTCCCGCAGGACCTTGCTGCAACTGGCCGCCGGGCTGCCCGCCCTGGCGGCGGCGCCGGCCATCGCGGCCCAGCCGGCCGCCGGCCGCGCCAAGACCTATGTGCTGGCGCACGGTTCGTGGCATGGCGGCTGGTGCTGGCGGCCGGTGGCCGAGCGGCTGCGGGCCGCCGGCCATCGCGTCTACGCGCCCAGCTTCACCGGCATGGGCGACCGCGCCCATCTGCTGCACAAGGGCATCACCATCGACACCTTCGTCGAGGATCTGGTTCAGGTGATCCAGAGCGAAGAGCTGAACGACGTGATCCTGGTGGGCCACAGCTTCGGCGGCATCCCGATCTCCGGCGTGGCCGACCGCGTTCCGCAGCGGCTGGCGCACCTGGTGTATTTCGATTCGATCGTGCTGCAAAGCGGCCAGGATGCGTTCTCGGTGTACCCCAAGGCCGATGCCGAGGCGCGCATCGCGGCCGCCTCCAAGGCCACCAACGGCCTGGCCGTGCCGATTCCCGACCCGCTGCCGGCGGCCTGGGGATTCACGTCCGGCAGCGCCGACGAAGCCTGGGTCAAGCGCCGCCTGACGCCGCATCCGCTGGCCAGCTACACCACGCCGCTGACGCTCAGGCATCCGATCGGCAACGGCCGGCCGCGCACCTACATCCATTGCACCCAGCCGGAGCTGCCGGTGCTGGAGCAGTCGCGCCAGCTGGTGAAGTCGCAGCCGGGCTGGAACTGGATCGACATCGCCGCGCCGCATGAAGCTCACATCACCCATCCGCAGCTGCTGGCCGAGGTGTTGCTGGGCCTGTCGTAAGGGGGGGAGCTGCCGCGGGCGCCGTCAGGCGCTGGCGCCCGGCCACGGCGCGCCCTTGCGCCAGGCCGATGGCGCCACGCCCTCGGTGCGCTGGAACACGCGGCTGAAGGCCGCCTGCGAGCGATAGCCGACCTGTTCGGCGGCCTCGGCAATGGCTACGCCTCGCGCCAGCAGGCGCCGCGCCACGCGCATGCGCAGCAATTGCAGCAATTGCGCCGGCGTGGTGCCGCTATGCAGGGTGAAACGGCGGTGGAAGGTGGCCTTGGACATGTGCACGTGGCGCGCCATGTCGTCCATGCTCCAGGGATCCGCCGGCCGCGCCAGGATCGCCTGCAGCAAGCCGGCCATGGCCGGGTCGCGCGCCAGCACGAACAGGCCGTGGGCCTGGCGGTCGTGGATCGTCAGATGGCGCAGCATGAAAAAAACCAGCATGTCGGTGAGCCGTTCCAGCACCACGGTCGAGGCGCCGCCGTCGCGCCGGGTCTCGCCCAGGATCAGGTCGAACACGCCGCGCGCGCTGGCATAGCGGGCATCGTCGGCGCGCAGCACCAGCACGTCGGGCAGGGTGTCGGCCAGCAGGTCGGCCAGCCCCGGGCGGAACTGGAAAAAGCCGCAGGCCAGGCCGGTGCCGTCGGGCTGGCGTGGCAGCAGCGGGCGCATCTCGCGGCACACGGGCGCGGCGGATCCGGGGGGATCGAGCGGCGTCAGCGCGTGTGGCAGGTCGCGCAGGAAGAACACGCCGTCGCCGGCCGCCAGGGTCAGCGGTGCCTGGCCCGGCCCCAGGTCGACACGGCAGCGGCCGTGCAGGATCAGGTGGAAGCTGGCGCGGGCGCGGGCGCGGCCGCTGGTGCTGGCCGACCAATTGCCGCAGTACTGCCCCAGGTGATACAAGCTGGACTGCACCTCCAGGCTCGACAGCAGCAGGGCGTCGACGGCGGCTTGATCGGCGTTCGGGGCGGGCGAGGGCGGCATGGCAAAGGTGGCAAGGCAAGTGGCGCGCCGCGCTGGTATGGCGGCCCGACCGGATCAGTTTGGCGCGATGATACGCGGGGCGCCCGGTTATAAGCGCATAGCTGAAAGTCGATAAGATCGAGCATCAGCTTGCGATCCCCGTGCATTGTCGCGCGCGGCGGGGTGCCCGCACAATCGAGTTTTCGTTGATCGTTCCCTGGAGACCGTCATGGCCCGTTTGCCTGTCCACACCGCGCAGAGCGCTCCCGAGTCCACCCGCGCCGCCCTGGCGGCCGCCGAACAAGGCGCCGGCTACCTGTCCAACCTGCTGGGCGTGCTGGCCAATGCGCCGATCGCGCTGGAGGCCTACCAGACGCTGTCGCAGATCAACGCCCGCGCCGGCCTGACGCTGCAGGAACGCGAAGTGGTGCAACTGGTGGCCGGCACCCGCCACGGCTGCACCTTCTGCGTGGCCGGCCATACGGCGCTGGCGCGCAACAAGGCCAAGCTGTCGCCCGAGGTGGTCGAGGCGCTGCGCGCCCAGGGCACGCTGCCGGACGCGCGCCTGCAGGCGCTGGCCGCCTTCACCGAAGCCGTGATCCGCACCCGCGGGCGGGTCAGCGACGCCGAGCTGCAGGCCTTGCGCGAGGCCGGCTACACCGATGGCAATGCGCTGGAGGTGATCGTCGGCGTGGGGCTGGCGACCATCTGCAATTTCGGCAACAACCTGGCGCAGACGCCGCTGAACGCGCAGCTCAGCGCCTACGCCTGGAGCGGCGCCCAATGACGACGCGGCATTCCGATCGCCTGACGCCGGAACTGGCCGCCTGGCTCGAACGCCACGCCGGCGCGCTCGACGACGGCAGCGTCGATGCCGCCGGCGTCCTGCCGCAACTGGCCGCGGCCGGCGTGTTCCGCCAGGGTGTGCCGGCCGCGCTCGGCGGCGTGTCCGGCAGCGACATCGGCGACGCCATCGAGACCGTGTCGCAGGTGGCCGAGCATTCCGTGGCCGCCGCTTTCGTGGCCTGGGGCCAACGGGTCTTCATCGAGTACCTGCTGCGCAGTCCCAACCAGGCCTTGGCGCAGGCATGGCTGGCGCCGCTGCTGACGGGGGAAATGGCGGGCGCGACCGCGCTGTCGAACGCCATGAAGTTCCTCAGCGGCATCGAGTCGCTGCAGATCGGCGCGCGCCAGGACGGCGCGCACTGGGTGCTGGATGGCCGCATGCCGTGGGTCACCAATCTGCGCAAGCAGGGCTTCCTGGTGGCGGCGGCGGTCTCGGCGCCGGATGGCACGCCGGCGGTGGTGGCCCTGCCGCACGACATCGACGGCCTGGTGCGCAGCGCCGACCTGAACCTGCTGGCGCTGCAGTCCAGCAACACCGCGGCGCTGGAGGTGCGCGGGGTGCGCATCGACCCGCACTGGCTGATCCACCCGGACGCGCGCCAGTACCTGCCGCGGGCGCGGCCGGCCTTCGCCGGGCTGCAATGCGGTCTGTCGATCGGACTGGCGCGGCGCGCCCTGCGCGCCGCCACGGAAACCGGGCAGGGCCAGGCGTCGCGGGGCATCCTGGGCGAACCGCTGCGAGCGTTGGGGCGGCAGCTCGACGACGTCACCGCGCGCCTGATCGACGGCGTGCGCGGCGAACGTTTCGTCACCGAACCGTGGCTGTTGTTCGAAAGCCGCATCGCGCTGGCCGAGATCGCCAGCCAGGCGGTGCAGCTGGAGCTGCAGGCCAGCGGCGGCGCGGCCTACTTGAGGCCGGCCGGCGACGGCTTCGCGCGCCGCTGGCGCGAGGCGGCGTTCCTGCCGATCGTCACCCCCAGCCTGGTGCAGCTCAAGACCGAGCTGGCCAAGCGCCAGGCCCGGCTGGCGGCCGAGGGCGCCGCATGAGCGCGCCGCCGCGCCCGGTGTTGCAGGCCAGCGGCCTGGCGCTGCGCTACGCCGGCGCCAGCGCCGACGTGTTCCAGGGGGTGGACCTGGCGCTGGATCGCGGCGAGGTGGTGGCGGTGCTGGGCGCCAGCGGCGCCGGCAAGTCGAGCCTGCTGCGGGTGCTGGCGGGGCTGCAGCCGGCCAGCGCCGGCACGCTGCTGATGGAAGGCGCGCCGCTGACCGGCGTGCATCCGCGCGTGGCGGTGGCGTTCCAGGACCCCAGTCTGCTGCCGTGGCTATCGCTGGAACGCAATGTGGCGTTCGGCCTGGATTTCACCCATCAACCGGTATTGGACGCCGCCGAGCGGCGCCTGCGCGTCGACCAGGCCATCGACGAAGTCGGCCTGGCGCACGCGCGTCACCTGCGGCCGGCGCAACTGTCAGGCGGCATGGCGCAGCGCACCGCGCTGGCGCGCTGCCTGGCGCGGCAGCCGGCGGTGCTGCTGCTGGACGAACCCTTCGGCGCGCTCGACGAGGTCACGCGCGGCGAGATGCAGGCGCTGCTGCGCAAGGTGGTGGCGGACTTTCACACGGCCGCCGTCCTCATCACCCACGATATCGACGAAGCGCTGCTGCTGGCCGACCGTATTGTGTTGCTGGGCGGGGCGCCCGGACGCATTCTGGGCGTGTGGGCGGTGGCTCTGCCGCAGCCGCGCGCCGACCTGTTGCCTGAAATGGGCGCGCTGCGCCTGGAAATCCTGACCCGCCTGCGCGCCGCGCTGCGGGCCGCACGCGGCCAAGCCGCCAAGGAGTCTATCGATGTGCCTTGAACACATGTCGCGTCGCGACTGGTTGAAACTTTCGGCCTTGCTGACGGTGGGCGGCGCCGCGCCGCTGCTGTCGGCCTTCAATGCGCGCGCGCAGAGCGAGCCCGACGCGCCGGTGCGCATCGGCTACCTGCCGATCACCGACGCGGCGCCGCTGCTGGTGGCGCACAACAATGGCCTGTTCGACAAGGCCGGGGTCAAGGCCGAGAAGCCGACGCTGCTGCGCAGTTGGGCGCAGGTGATCGAGGCGTTCATTTCGGGCCAGGTCAATGTGGTGCACCTGCTGTCGCCCATGACGGTGTGGGCGCGCTTCGGCAGCCAGGTGCCGGCCAAGGTGGTGGCCTGGAACCACGTCGGCGGCTCGGGCCTGACCGTGGCGCCGGCCATCAACGCGGTCAAGGATCTGGGCGGCAAGACCGTGGCGATCCCGTTCTGGTACTCCATCCACAACGTCATGCTGCAGTACCTGCTGCGCGAGAATGGCCTGACGCCGGTGTCGCGCAAGGACGGCGCGCCGGCCGCCAACGAGGTCAATCTGGTGGTGATGGCGCCGGCCGACATGCCGCCGGCGCTGGCGCAGAACCGCATCGCCGGCTACATCGTGGCCGAGCCTTTCAACGCCGTGGCCGAGACGCTGGGCGTGGGCAAGGTGTTGCGTTTTACCGGCGACATCTGGCGCAACCACGCCTGCTGCGTGGTGTTCATGCACGAGCGCGACCTGCAGCAGCGACCCGAATGGTCGCAGAAGGTGGTCGACGCCATCGTCCAGGCGCAGCTGTGGATCCGCGACAATCGCGCCGAAACCGCCAGGCTGCTGTCCAAGGAAGGCATCAACCGCTACACCCCGCACGGCCTGCCGGCCTTGAGCAAGGTGCTGGCGCCGCCGCCCTCGGACCGCGAGCAGTACCTGGCCAGCGGCGCCATCCGCCACGCCGACTGGGACGAGCGCCGCATCGACTTCCAGCCGTATCCGTTCCCCAGCTACACCGAGGAACTGGTGCGGCGCCTGCGCGACACGCTGATCGAGGCCGACCGGGGCTTTCTGGCCAACCTGGATCCGGCGCGCGCGGCCGCCGAACTGGTCGACGACCGCTACGTCAAGCGCGCCATCGAGGCTGCCGGCGGACTGGGTCGCTTCGGCTTTCCCGAATCGTACAGCCGCGCCGAGATGGTGCGGGCGTGACGGCGCGCGAGTCGCTTGCGGCGGGCGCCGCGCCGCAAGCGGGGGCCGTCGCGCCGTCCCGCGCCCGGCGCGCCGGCCCGGCCGTGCGCGCCGGGCTCGGTCTGGCTGGCCTGGCGGCGCTGCTGGTGCTGTGGTGGCTGGGCACCGAGGTGCTGGCGCCGGCCGGCGGCATGGCGCGGCGCTTCGCGCCCGGCGCCACGTTCGTCAGCCTGTGGCAGCTGCTGACCGGCTCCGATCTGCCGCTGCACGTGCTGGTCAGCCTGCGCCGCGTGGCGGTCGGGTTGGGCCTGGCGCTGGCCATCGGCGTGCCGCTGGGCCTGGCCATCGGCAGCTACCGGCGCCTGGAGGCGGCGCTATCGCCGGCCATGCAGTTTCTGCGCATGATCTCGCCGCTATCGTGGATGCCGATCGCGGTAATGGTGTTCGGGGTGGGTGACGATCCGGTGTATTTCCTGCTGGCCTTTGCCGCGGTCTGGCCCATCGTGCTGAACACGGCGGCGGGGGTACAGCAACTGGACGCGCGCTGGCTGCAACTGGCGCAAAGCATGGCCGCGACTCGCTGGGAAACGCTGCGCCACGTGATCCTGCCCGGCGTGCTGGGCCATATCCTGACAGGGGTGCGGCTGGCCATCGGCATCCTGTGGATCGTGCTGGTGCCGTGCGAAATGCTGGGCGTGTCGGCGGGGATGGGCTACTTCATCCTCGACACCCGTGACCGGCTGGCCTATTCGGAACTGATGGCCATGGTGCTGCTGATCGGGGCGCTGGGCTTCGTGCTGGACGCCGCGGCGCGCGCGCTTTATCGCTATTGGCGCGGGTAGGGCGCGGCGCGTCTTAGCGGCGGGCGCGGCTGCCGTCGGCCGGGCAGATCACGGTGCGCAGCGAACGCTGCACCGGATCGCGCACCACCGGCGCGTCCGACATGCCGGCCACCGGCAGCGATTCGACCACCCCGCCGCTGGCGTTGGGGCCGGCGTAGTGCTGGGTTTCGGTGACGGTGTAAGTGTTGTTGCTGCAGTTCATGATGACTGCCTGCGTCACCGAGCCATAGGGCTGGCCGGTGGTCTCGGAAACCCGGGGCTGGGCGTAGAACCAGGCAACCGTGGCCAGCATCACCACCGGCCGCTCGGACAATTGCGTGATCGAGGCGCCGTCGTAGAACACGCCCGGCATGGTTTGCGGCGCCAACGGCTGCCAGTCCGAGCCGTTGGCCGGCGCGGCGGCCAACTGGGCCCAGGCCGAACCGGCCTGCGTGGCCAGGATCAGGGTGAGTAGCGCGTGCCTTGTGATCATGAGGGCGATTCCCGAGCGGCGTCCGTGTCAGTGGTCCCAGTATAGAGAAAGATCCGCTCACAGCCCGGCCGCCGCGCCGCGGCCGCCGCGGGGGTATAGTCTCGTCCATCCGGATGTCGCCGCCCTAGCGGCGGGCACCGGCCCGCTTCGGGAGAGAGACGATCGCAATGAACATCAGGGGGATCGCCGGCGTGGCTGCGATCGCCGTGACCGGCCTGTTGGCCCACGGCCTGTACCAGTTGGTGCCGCAGGGCCAGCCGTTGACGCGCAGCGAGGTCATCGGCGAGCTCGTCGGGCCGCCGCTGGCCGGGTATTCGCGCACGCGCCTGTACCGCTATGGCGAGCACCAGTACCTGACCGGCCAATTGATCTCGGGCGAGCGCGACCTGGCCGGGCTGGGGCGCGCGCCGGTGCTGGACGCGCTGGTGCCGGAGGTGGCGCGGGGCCACGCCAGCCCGCGCGCGGCGGCCATCCCGGCGGCGTCGGCGCTGGCCGCCGGCCCCGCCGACCTGGCACAAGACCTGCTGCGTGCCGGGGCGGCGTCGCGCGAGGTGCGCAACCTGATCTATGGCGGCCGCGACAACGGCCGCTACGCGCTGCTGGGTTCCATTGGCGGCGACGCCGGCGTGAGCCTCATCGGCACGCCGGGCCAGACGCTGTACCTGGTCACCGGCACCTTGCGCCGCGCGGGCGAGGACGGCCCGCCGGCCGCATGGGACGTGCTGCGCTCGGACGACCACGGCGCCAGCTGGCGCTACGACCCCGAGGTGACGCTGGGCCCGCCGCAGCGCCACACCATGTTCCTGAGCGACGCGCGTGCCGTGGCGCTGGAGGACGGCGCGGATGGCGAGCGCCTGCTGGTGAGCGAAGACGGCGCGCGCCACTGGGCGGGCCTGTGGTTGCGCGAGCAGGTCTGGCCCGATGCCGGCAGCGACGACAAGGCTCTGCACGGCCCGGCGGACGGCGCGGGCGGGCAACCGGCCTATGGCTGGTCGTTGTATCCGGTGGCGGCCGACCGCGCGGTCGGCTGGAGCTGGCGCGAGCGCGTCGCCTCCGGCGGTGGCGCGCGGCGCAGCGAGACCCGGCGTTTCGAGGTGCGCTTCCAGAACGGCGCCTCGCCGGCATTGCGCATTACCCATGACGTGGCCCCGGTGCCGGCCCAGGATCCGCTGTCGCGGCCGGTGTTGGGCCAGACCGAGTACGCCACGCACGGCAACCGCATCTTTCGCCTGGAGCCGGAGCAGGGCAACTGGCACGAATTGGCCGCCACGCCCGAGGTGCGGGGCCGGCCCAGCTGGATCGGGCAGGCCTGGTTCGGCCGCAACGGCTGGGTGGTGCAGACCTACGCCGATCACCTGTTCGCGTTTGGCGATTACACCCGCACGTACTTCTACACCCGCGACCAGGGCCGCAGTTGGCGGCCGTTCCAATTGTCGCCCGACCAGGAGCGCGGCCTGCTGGGGCTGGATGCGGCGGGCGAGGGGGTGCTGGTGCATGCCGACCGCGACGGCCGCACGCTCATCGTGCGCTACGCGCTGGAGTGAGGCGCGCGCGCGAGCCTTAATCGGCCAGCACGTAGTCCGGATAGCGCTTGCAGATCTCGGCCACCTGACTGAGCGTGCCCGACAGGTGCGCGCGCAGCGCCTGCTGCGCGCGCGGCGCGTCGCCGGCGGCGATGGCGTCCAGCACCCGCTGGTGGTCGTCCATGATGCGCTCGGCCTTGCCGGCTTCCGGCAGGTGCAGGCGGCGCAGGCGGTCGACGTGGCCGCTGTAGCGCTGCTCCATGTCCCATAGCGCGCTGACGCCGGCGGCCATGTGCATGTCGCGGTGGAAGGCCTGGTCGGCATCCATGAATTGCTGGTACTGGCCGGCGGCGTGGCTGGCGCGCTGGCGGTCGATGCTGGCCTGCAGCCGCTGGATCAGCAGGGGATCGGGTTTCTGCGCCAGCAGGTGGACGATTTCCAGTTCGATCGAACGGCGCAGGAAATGCGCCTGGCGCGCCGCGGCGATATCGATGCGGCTGACCACGGTGGTGTGCTGCGGATAGATCTCCACCAGCGCTTCCTCGGCCAGCTTCATGAGCGCATCGCGGATCGGCGTCTGGCTCAGGCCGTAGGTCTCGGCCAGGGTCACGCGCGACAGCGGCGCGCCCGGCGCCAGTTCGAGCGAGATGATCTGTTCGCGCAGATGTTCGAAGACCTGCGGCGCGGCGTGCCGCGAGCGATCCAGTCTGAGCTTGTGGCTAGGCATCGGGGCGAAATTCGATAGGGGCGGGCGTGAAGGGCGGTCTTGGAACCGGAGTGTAGCGGGTTTTCACCTAGCTGACGCACTAATGTATTAGTGTTTAAATGGCCCGGTCAATGATTTCTTCCATTTCATTTCCCACACCCGTGGATCCGCACCCGCCTATGAAACGCACCTACGAAAGCCTGCGCAGCGCCGCCTGGATGGCCAAGGACGACCTGCGCTCGTTCGGCCACCGCTCGCGCATGATGCAGATGGGCTACGGCCCGGACGATTGGGCCGGCCGCCCGATCATCGCCATCATCAACACCTGGTCCGATCTGAACCCCTGTCACAGCCACTTCAAGCAGCGCGTCGAGGACGTCAAGCGCGGCGTGTTCCAGGCCGGCGGCTTTCCGGTGGAATTGCCGGCCATCTCGGTGTCGGAATCGTTCGTCAAGCCCACCACCATGCTGTACCGGAACATGCTGGCGATGGAGGCCGAGGAACTGCTGCGCAGCCACCCGGTGGACGGCGCGGTGCTGCTGGGCGGTTGCGACAAGACCACGCCGGGCCTCTTGATGGGCGCCATCAGCGCCGGGCTGCCGTGTGTCTACGTGCCCGCTGGCCCGATGCTGCGCGGCAACTGGAAGGGCAAGATCCTCGGTTCCGGCTCCGACGCCTGGAAGCTGTGGGACGAGCGCCGCGCCGGCAAGATCACGCAGGAACAATGGACCGAGGTCGAAGGCGGCATCGCCCGCAGCTACGGCACCTGCATGACCATGGGCACGGCCAGCACCATGACCGCCATCGCCGAGGCCATCGGCATGACGCTGCCGGGCGCCTCGTCGATCCCGGCGGCCGACGTCAACCACATGCGCATGTCGGCCGAGTGCGGCCGCCGCGTGGTCGAAATGGTCTGGGACGACCTGACGCCGCAGCGCATCCTGAGCCCGGCCTCGTTCCACAACGCCATCAACGTGGCCATGGCCATGGGCTGCTCCACCAACGCCATCATCCACCTGGTGGCCATGTCGCGCCGCGCCGGCCACCCGGTGGGCCTGGACGACTTCGATGCCGCCAGCCGCAAGGTGCCGGTCATCGCCAACATCCGCCCCAGCGGCGACAAATACCTGATGGAAGACTTCTATTACGCTGGCGGCCTGCCGGCGCTGATGTCGCGGCTGCACGGCCACCTGGACCTGTCGGCCATGACCGTCACCGGCAAGACGCTGGGCGAGAACATCGCCGGCGCCGAGGTCTACAACGACGACGTCATTCGCAAGGTGGAAACCGCCATCTACGACGAGGGCGCGCTGGCGGTGCTGCGCGGCAACATCGCGCCCGACGGCTGCGTCATCAAGCCCAGCGCCTGCGCGCCGCAATACCTGCGGCACACCGGCCCGGCGCTGGTGTTCGACGACTATCCCAGCATGAAGGCCGCGGTCGACGACGAGAACCTGGACGTCACCGCCGACCACATCATGATCCTGCGCAACGCCGGCCCGCAGGGCGGCCCCGGCATGCCGGAGTGGGGCATGCTGCCGATCCCCACCAAGCTGGTCAAGCAGGGCGTGCGCGACATGCTGCGCCTGTCCGACGCCCGCATGAGCGGCACCAGCTACGGCGCCTGCATCCTGCACGCCGCGCCCGAGGCCTACATCGGCGGCCCGCTGGCGCTGGTCAAGACCGGCGACCTGATCACCGTCGACGTGCCGGCCCGCACCATCCACCTGAACGTCAGTGACGAGGAACTGGCCGCGCGCCGCGCCGCCTGGACGCCGCCGCCCAAGCGCTACGAGCGCGGCTACGGCTGGATGTACTCGCAACACATCCTGCAGGCCAACGACGGTTGCGACTTCGACTTCCTCGAAACCAGCTTCGGCGCGCCCGTGCCGGAACCGGAAATCTACTGACCGCGACGCTTGCGCTTTCACGACCTACGACCCCTGGAGTTTTCCGTGTCCGACATGAATCCCGATACCCGCGCCAAGCTGGCCGGTGTCAGCACCGCCACCCTGTGCACCGCGCTGTTCAAGCGCGGCCTGCGCAACCAGTTCATCCAGGACGTGCGTCCGCTGAACGCCACGCTGCCCAATATGGTCGGCCCGGCCTTCACGCTGCGCTACATCCCGGCGCGCGAGGACCTGAACACCATCAAAGTGTTCGAGGACCGCGCCCACCCGCAACGCGCCGCGGTCGAGACCTGCCCGCCGGGCGCGGTGCTGGTGATGGACAGCCGCAAGGATCCGCGCGCGGCTTCGGCCGGCTCGATCCTGGTGACCCGCCTGATGAAGCGCGGCGTGGCCGGTGTGGTCACCGACGGCGGTTTCCGCGACTCGCCCGAGATCGCCGAGCTCGGCTATCCCGCGTATCACAACCGGCCGTCGGCGCCGACCAACCTGACGCTGCACCAGGCGCTGGACATCAACGCGCCCATCGGCTGCGGCGACGTGGCCGTGTTCCCGGGCGACATCGTGGTGGGCGACCGCGAGGGCGTGGTGGTGATCCCGGCGCACCTGGCCGACGAGATCGCCGCCGAAGCGGTGGAGATGACCGCGTTCGAGGACTTCGTCACCAGCCAGGTGCAGGCCGGCGCCTCGATCCTGGGCCTGTATCCGCCCACCGATGCGGGCACCAAGGACAAGTTCGCCGCGTGGCGCAAGGAACAGGGCCGTTGAGCCTTGGCGCCGGCCATCCGGCCGGCGACCCATGCCTGTAAAACACAGAGGGCAGGAGACAAACATGAACAAGCAACGTCGCGGCGCGCTGGCCGCGCTGCTGGCTGGACCGCTACTGGGCGCGTGGGCGCTGCCGGCCACGGCCGCCGACTGGCCGGCGCAAAAGCCGATTTCGTATGTGGTGCCGTTCACCGTGGGCGGCTCCACCGACGTGGTCGGCCGCGTGCTGGCGCAGAAGCTGGGCGACCGGCTGCACCAGAACGTCATCGTCGAGAACAAGCCCGGCGCGGCCGGCGGCATCGGCGCCACCTATGTGGCCAAGGCCGCGCCCGACGGCTACACGCTGTTCGGCGGCACCATCAGCACCCACGCCATCAACGCCAGCCTCTACAAGAACCTGAAGTACGACCCGGTCAAGGACTTCGAGCCGGTTTCGCTGATCGCCTATCTGCCCAATGTGCTGCTGGTCGATCCGAACCTGGGCGTGAACTCGGTGGCCGACCTGATCGCGCTGCTCAAGAAGGATCCGTCCAAGCGCACCTTCGCCTCGTCGGGCGCCGGCACCTCCACCCATCTGGCCGGGGAACTGTTTTCCAGCATGATCGGCGTGCCGCTGACGCACGTGCCCTACAAGGGTACGCCGCCCGCCATGGTCGACGTGTCCTCGGGCGCGGTGACCTTCATGTTCGACCAGATGACCGCCGCCTTGCCGCTGCTGCAGACCGGCAAGCTCAAGCTGCTGGCCGTGACCACCAAGGACCGCATCGCGCTGGCGCCGGACGTGCCGACCATGCAGGAGGCCGGCGTGCCCGGGTTCCAGATGGCCTCGTGGCAGGCGGTATACGCGCCCAAGGGCACCCCCAAGCCCATCCTCGACAAGCTCGCCGCCGAGATCGCCGTGATCCTGAAAGAGCCCGATGTGCAGGAAAAGCTTGGCAAGACCATGGGCATGGAACTGGTCGGCAGCACGCCCGACGAACTGCGCGCCCTGATGGCCACCGAGATCCCGCGCTGGGCCGAGGTGGTGAAGAAGTCGGGGGCGACGGTGGAGTGATGGCTGCCACGGGGCGCGAGCCCTGGGCGCCATCAAGCAAGACCTGATTCCCACCCCGGCCTGGCGCCGGGGTTTTTGTTTTGCGCGCTTTCGATTCGCGCGTCAGGGTTTCAGGTTCAGCTTCGGCACCAGCGCATTGAAGGCCTGTTCCTGGCGCGCCACGTCGGCCGCGAATTGCGGCTGGTCGGCATATGACGGCGTCAGGTTCTGCTTGCGCATCAGCGCCTGGAATTCCGCCGATTGGGCCACCTGGCGCGCGGCGGCGCGCCATTTGTCGATGGCGTCGGCCGGCGCGGCCTTTGGCAGGCCGATACCGCGCCAGACGCTGAATTGCAGGTCGGCGCCGCGCTCCTTCATGGTTGGCACGTCCGGCAGGTTGTCCAGCCGCTTCGGCGCCATCACCGCCAGCGTGCGCAGCTTGCCGGTGTCCACGTGCTGTTGCAGCTCGGCGTAGGCCACGGTGGTGGCCTGCACGTCGCCGGACAACAGACCCATGATGGCCGGCGCCGAGCCCTGGTAGGGCACGTGCACGAACTTCACGCCGGTCTGCTCGCCCAGCGCCGCGGCCGCCATGTGCGGCACGGTGCCGATGCCGGCGTTGGATACCGCGACCCGCTCCGGATTCTTCCTGGCGTAGTCCAGGAACTCCTCCACCGTCTTCCACGGCGCGTCGGCGCGCACCGTGACCGACGAGGGATCGTCGGTGAAGCGGGCGATGGGCTGGAAGTCCTTGACCGTGGTCTTGCCGATGCCCATCAGCGGCACCACCAGCATTTCCGGCGTCATCAACACCAGCTTGTAGCCGTCGGGTTGGGCGTTGGCGACATACGACCAGCCGATCGAGCCGCTGGCGCCGGGCTTGTTGATCACTACGGTCGGTTGCGCCAGCAGCGGCGGACGCACCGCCTCGGCGATGGCGCGGGCGGTGTTGTCGCTGCCGCCGCCGGGCTGGTAGGCGACCACCAGCTCCATCGAGCGGCTGGGGTAGTCGGCCGCCATCGCGGCGGGGGCGGCGGCAACGGCCGCCAGGAAGGAGAGGGCGCTGAAGGCCAGCGCGGGCAAGCGGGTGCGGGTCATGGTGGCTCCGGTATCAGTAGCCCAGGGCTGAGAGGTCCGCCAATGTCTGGCGGGTGATGGCAAGGGTGCGTTCGCGTTCGGCGCCGGCCAGGTCCAGGCGCGGCGGCTTGACGGTTTCGGCGCTGCCGGTGATCAGGTGCTCGGCCAGTTTGATGTGCTGCACCAGCTTGACCACGGTATCCAGGTGGAACAGCGGCGTCAGCGCCGCGTACAGTTGGCGGGCGCGCTTGAAGTCGCCCTCGACCGCCAGCCGCAGCAGGTCCACCGACGCTTTCGGCACCGCGTTGGCCATGCCCGAGACCCAGGCGGTAACGCCCAGCGCCGCGCTTTCCAGCACCAGGTCGTCGACGCCGCAGACCACCGCCAGCCGGTCGCCGAAGCGCGTGATCAGGTCGGTGACGCGGGTGGTGTCGTAGGATTCCTCCTTGATGGCGACGATGGTCGGCTCCACCAGCAACTGCGCCACCAGATCCGGCGTCAGGTCGACGCCGTAGCCGCGCGGGTTGTTGTACAGCAGGATCGGCAGGGGGCTGGCCTGCGCCACGCTGCGATAGAACGCCAGCGTTTCGCGCTCGTCGGACTTGTACGTCAGCCCGGGAAACACCATCAGGCCATCGACGCCGATATCGGCCGCCTGCCGCGCGAACGCCGCCGCGCGCGCGGTGCCGGTTTCGGCCACGCCGGACACCACCGGCACGCGGCCGCGCACGGTGTCGACCGCGGCGCGCAGCACCTCGAGTTTTTCCTCGGGGGCGAGTTGGGCGTTTTCGCCCACCATGCCCATCATCACCACGCCGCCGACGCCGTTGGCGATCAGGCGCTCCAGGCCTTGACGGATGGCGTCCAGGTCGAGCGAGAAATCGGGTTTCAGCTTGGTGGTGACCGCGGGAAATACGCCTTGCCATTGAATGCTCATACTGCCGCTCCTGTAGCGTGATCCGTCCGGTGGGTACCGTCGGGGAATTAATTGGATATTGGATCCAAAATAAATAGGCCAGAAAAAAGAGGCACGGGGCCTCGCAGCGCCACCCGGTTCGGGTGGCGATATCAACTGGATCATGGATCCAATATACTCACATTAAACGGGCTGCGGATACCGGCTGTCTCTCGGGGTTTTCCTGGGCGTGGCGCCGGGTTCCGCCCGCCCGCCGCCCCCCGGCGCCCGCCGGGGCGCACTGTCCACCGGATGTGACGTGTCCCAGAATTCCGCTCCCGCCACCGCTGCCCAATCCCATCATGCTGCCGGTTCCGCCGGCCGCCTGGTGCGCAAGACCGCCGTCGACCTGGTGGTTGACGCGCTGCGCGACCGCATCCTGTCCGGCGCGCTGGCGCCCGGCTCGGCCTTGCGCCAGGAACTGCTGGCCGAGGAGCTGGGCGTGAGCCGCCTGCCGGTGCGCGAGGCCATCCGCCAGCTCAGCGCCGAAGGCCTGGTCGACATGATCGCGCACCGCGGCGCGTACGTTTCGATGCTGTCGCGCGCCGAAGTGCAGGAGTTCTTCGACATCCGCCTGCGGCTGGAGCCGTGGCTGCTGCGGCTGGCGGTGTCGCGGCACGGCCCCGAGGACCTGGACGAGGCGGCGCGCATTGTCGCGCGGATGGACAGCGCCGAACCGCGGCAGTGGGGCCGGCTCAACTGGCAATTGCATGAGTTGCTGTACCGCGCCGCGCAGCGGCCGGCGGCGCTGGCGATGGTGCGGGCCCTGCATGAAAAATCCGAGCGCTATTTCCGCTTCCAGATCGTCAACGCGCCGATCCGCCAGCAGGCCCACGACGAGCACAGCGCCTTGATCGCGTTTTGCCGCCAGGGGCGCGCCAGCGAGGCCGAGGCGGCGCTGGAACATCACATCGCCGAGGCCGCCGGGCAGATCCTGGCCATCGTCGATCACCTGCTGGAGACGACGGCCGCGCCGGCCTGAGCGACGCTCGCCTGCCCGCACAAACGCCGGCCCGGAATGACTTCCGGCCGGCGTTCGGGGCGTTCTGGGCGCGCGGCGCGCCCGCTGTGAGTCCGCGCGAGACTCAGTTGATCTTGATGTTGCGTTCCTTGACCAGCACCTTCCACTGCGCGGTTTCCTTGGCCAGGTGGTCGCGCAGTTCGTCGGGCGTGCCGCCGATCGGTTCGGCGCCGATCGAGTCCAGCGTCGCCTTGACCTTGGGTTCGTTCAAGGCCTGGCGCATGGCGGCGTTGAGCTTGGCCACCACCTCGGGCGGGGTGCCGGCCGGCGCGAAGGCCGCGAACCAGGGCATCAGTTCGTAGCCGGGCAGGCCGCTTTCGGCCACGGTCGGCACATTGGGCAGCGCGGCCGAACGCTTGGCGGTGGTCACCGCCAGCGCGCGCAGCTTGCCGGCCTCGATGTGCGGCTTGGCCGAGGTGATGCTGTCGAACATGTAGTCCACCTGGCCGCCCAGCAGGTCGGCGATGGCCGGGCCGCTGCCCTTGTAGGGCACGTGCAGCATATCGATCTTGGCCATCGACGCGAACAGTTCGCCCGCCAGGTGGATCGAGGTGCCCACCCCGGCCGAGGCGTAGGTGTAGTGGTTGGGTTGGGCCTTGGCCTTGGCGATCACATCGTCCACGCTCTTGACGTCGTTGCGGGCCGGGTTGGTGACCAGCACGTTCGGCACCACCGCCAGCAGCGAAATCGGCGCGAAGTCCTTGATCGGGTCGTAGTTCAGGTCGGCGTACAGCGCCGGGTTGACCGCCATGCCGTTGGCCACGATCAGGATGGTGTAGCCGTCCGGCTTGGATCGCGCCACGCTGGCCGCGCCGATGTTGCCGCCGGCGCCAGCGCGGTTCTCGACGATGAACGAGGTATTGAGTTGCTTGCCCATCGACTCGCCCAGGGTGCGGGCGATGCTGTCCATGGCGCCGCCCGGCGGGAACGGCACGATCCACTTGACCGGCCGGTCGGGGTAGCCGTCGGCCAGGGCGGCGCCGGCGGCGCCGAGCAGGGCCAGGCCCATGCAGGCCCGGGCGAGGTGTTTGAAGGCGTGGCGCAAAGGCATGTGTGAGTCTCCGTGTGCTTGAATTATTTATCCGCGCGCCGATGCGTGGCCGGCGCGCGGGAACAACCGTGGGGCAGGGCGCGTCAGCGGTCCCTGCGATAGAAAGCCAGTTTGTCTTCGTCCAGTTCCAGGCCCAGGCCCGGACCCGTGGGGATCTCCATCTCGAAATCGCGGTAGCGCGGCGGGTGGGCGACGATGTCGTCCTTGAGCAGCAGCGGGCCGAACAGCTCGGTGCCCCACGACAGCCGCGGCAGGCAGGCAAAGCCGTGCGCCGAGGCGATCGAGCCGACCGAACCTTCCAGCATGGTGCCGCCGTACAGCGAGATGCCGGCGGCGTCGCCGACCGCGGCGGTGCGCAGCATTTCATGGATGCCGCCCGACTTGGCGATCTTCAGCGCCAGCACGTCGGCCGCGCCCAGGCGCGCGATGGCCAGCGCGTCCTCGGGGCCGTTGACGGCCTCGTCGGCCATGATCGGCACCACGAAGCGCGCCGCCAGCCGCGCCATGCCGGCCAGGTTGGCGCGCGCGATGGGCTGTTCGATCAGGTCGACGCCGGCCGCTTCCAGGCGCGCGATGGCGCCGGCCGCGTCGGCCTCGTTCCAGGCCTGGTTCACGTCCACCGTGACGCGGGCGCGCTCGCCCAGCGCCTGCTTGATGCGCGAGACGTGGGCCACGTCGTCGGCCACCGCGCGGCGGCCGACCTTGAGCTTGAAGGTGTTGTGGCGGCGGCTGGCCAGCAGCGATTCGGCTTCCTCGATGTCGCGTCCGGTGTCGCCGCTGGCCAGGGTCCACAGCACCGGCAGGCTGGCGCGCACGGCGCCGCCCAGCAGGGTCGAGACCGACACGCCCAGGCGCTTGCCCTGGGCATCGAGCAGCGCGCTTTCGAGCGCCGATTTGGCGAAGCGGTTGCCGCGCGCCACGCTTTCCAGGCGCCGCATGGCGGCGTGGATGTTGGCCGCGTCCAGCCCGGCCAGCGCCGGCGCCAGGTAGGTGTCGATGGCCAGCTTGATGCCTTCCGGGCTTTCCTCGCCGTACGACAGGCCGCCGATGGTGGTGGCTTCGCCGGTGCCCTCGATGCCGTCGCTGCAGCGCAGGCGCACGATCACCAGCGTCTGGCGCTGCATCACGGCCATGGCCAACTGGTGGGCGCGGATGGTCGGCAGATCCACCAGGATCGCCTCGACCGAGTTTATCGTTACCGGATTCATACTTTCCAAAGCAGGTTCTTGACGTGAAGCGCAGTATCGCTTGCGTCGTGGCGCCAAGTCCAAGACTATATGGGTCTGGATTGATACCTTTAAGGTTTGAATAATTCATGGAATTCAGGCACCTGCGCTACTTCCAGGCGGTGGCCCGCGAGGGCAGCTTCACCCGCGCCGCCGAAACGCTGCACATGGCCCAGCCGCCGCTCAGCCGCCAGATCCGCCAGATGGAAGAGGAACTGGGCGTGGCGCTGTTCGAACGCACCACCCGCGCCCTGCGGCTGACCGAGGCCGGGCGCTTTCTGCTGGAACAGTCGCGCCTGCTCACCGCGCGGCTGGACGAGGTGCTGGAAGGCACGCGCCGGCTGGGCCAGGCGCGGCGCCGCTGGTTCGGCATCGGGTTTGTGCCGTCGACGCTGTATGGCTTCGTGCCCGAGCTGATCCGGCAATTGCGCGGCGCCGACGCGCAGGTCGAGGTCGGGCTGGCCGAGATGACCACCTTGCCGCAACTGGAGGCGCTCAAGGCCGGCCGCATCGACCTGGGCATCGGCCGTATCCTGCTGGACGATCCGGCCATCGAGCGGCGCATTCTGATGACCGAGCCGCTGATGGCCGCCGTGCCGCTGCACCATCCGCTGGCCGGCTGTGACAGCGTTTCGGTCGAGAGGTTGGCGCAGGAGCCGTTCGTGCTGTATCCGGCCCGGCCGCGGCCCAATTTCGCCGACCATGTGCTGGGCCTGTTCCGCGCCGCCGGCCATGCGCCGCAGGTGGCGCAGGAGGCCAACGAATTGCAGACCGCCATCGGCCTGGTGGCGGCCGGCCTGGGGGTGACGGTGGTGCCGGCCTCGGTGCAGCGCCTGCAGCGGCGCGACGTGGCCCACGTGCGCATCGACGCCGAGGCCTTCGTGTCAGCGGTGATCGCCAGCTACCGCAAGGACGACGCCTCGCCGTTCCTGGCGCAGGCGCTGGCGCTGGCGGCGCGGCTGGCGAAGGGCTGACAGAGCGTTCGATCAGCTCGCGGGCGTCCTGGCGCGCCAGGTGCCACGGGATGTCCAGGCGCCCGGTGTCGTAGTTCAGGGCGCCATATTTCACCGCGTTGGTGGCCAGTCCGGGGATGGCCAGCGCCAGCGTCTGCGGCTCAGGCCGCGATGGACAGGCCGTGCGCCCCGCCGGGGCAGTCCGGCAGCACGATGTCGCTATGGCCCGGGCGCACCCAACGTACCCGTTCGCGCGTGGCGTCGATGCAGCCGCCCTCGGCGTAGACCCCCTGCGGATCGCGGATCCGCATCATGCGCGCCAGGACGGCGGCGGTGGCCTCGGGATCGGCCAGGGTCTGCTGCACGCGTGCCTTGACGGCGGCTTCGTCGATATAGGGCTTGCCGGCCGCGTCGCTGCGCAGGCCGTGGCGCCAGTGGTGGATCTCGACGCATTTGGCGGTCAGCGTGTAGGGCGCGCCGCGCTCCCAGAAATTGTTGAACAGGCCGCCGCCGAGGTAGAACACCCAGGAGCCCTCGTAGCCTTCCACGTCCGACGACGCGGCATCGGGATTGCGGAACCAGAGGCGGTCGCCCGGCACGTAAAAGCGCTGCGGCAGAGGCGCGTCCAGCGTGCCGTATTCCCGCAGGAAGGTGTCGTGGAAGCTGCCGGACATGACCGCGCGCGTTTCCCACTGGCGTTGCAGCCGGCGGCCCAGGTCGGGGTTGGCCGTCTGCAGTTCCTGCGCGATGGCGAGCACGGTGACGTATTCGGTGGCGCGGTAGCACGAGAATGAATACAGCTGGCCCGAGGCCTCGGGCTGGGTGGCCTTGCGCAAGCCGTCGATCAGCGAGCGTCCGGGCAGCACGGTGAAACCGCGCGCCTCGTCGTAGCGCCAGTAGTCCGCCGGCCGTTCGGCATGTTCGGTGTCGAAGGCCAATGCCGTCCTGCTGGCGGCGCGCACGATGTAGCGGCGGATGCGCACGGCCGATTCCAGTTCCGCGACCGAGGGAAAGGTGAAGGCGACCGGGCTGGCCAGCATGGTCAGCAGGATCTCGCGGTCGAGGTCGGCGTCGTCGGCGTCGGTGCGCAGGCTCAGCGCGCGCGCCACGCCGGTGGTGTCGTGGCCGGGCAGGTAGCGGGTGGCGAAGCCGGGGGTGAGCGTGGCGTGCACGCCGGGGACGGCGCCCGCCCGCGCCTGGCACCGGGCGGCGGCGCGCAGACCCAGGCCGGACAGGAAGCGTTGCGTCGTCGCCAGCGCGCCGGCGGCGTGGATGACGATTCCGCCCGGGTCTGGAAGGTGCTGCTGCGGGGAAGACGGCATGGAATACGAAGCGGAAAGCGACGGACAGGATAGGGATCAGTGCAAGCGGGCAGTCTGAGCGATTGTAGGGGCCATGCCTTAATACGAGCTGTATTCGGGCGCGCTTTCCGCGCCATCTGCACTGGGATGCCGGCTGCGGCCATGCGACGGTGTGGCCGGCCAGGCCGGCCGGAACCCGGCGGGACGGCCGGCCATCACGTCATAGATGCGGATCGCGCAGGATCGCCCTGATCTTGACGCAGGCGTAACCGGCGCAGCCCAGCGCGATCAGCACCACGATCCAGGCATAGGCCTTCTTGCGCTGCTTGTACGACCAATAGTTATCGTAGCTGACCGCGGGGTCGGCCAGCACGGTGCCATCCTCGCGCCGTACCCCATGGATCTTGATGGGCACGAACACGCTGAACATCTGGCCTTCGTACAAGTTCTTCAGGTCGCCCGGCTCGCGGTCGATCAGCAGTTCCAGCCGTTGGGGCAGGGCGATATCGAGGCCGGCGACAGCACCGGCCTTCTCGAACGCCACGCCGGGATAGTCGTTCGAGCGATAGCAGCCGGGGCTATAGGTACTGTTCTGCCGCCGGCTTGAGGTCCGCGTGTAGGGACATTCGCCCGTCTTGTCCACGCGCACGGTGATGGCGTGCAGCGTGGCGGGATCTGGCGGCAGGAATGCCCGGTCCGCGGCGTCGAACAGTCCGCGGGAAAACAGCAGCAGCATGCCGGCGATGAACAGCGCGCTCAGCGGGCGCTTGAAGCGCGCCTTGATCTCGTTCCATTCGCTCATGGTTCCTCGATTCGTGGTTTGGCGTTGGCGGAGAATGCTAGCGAATTTATGCCGGCGCGGGCCCGATCACGCCGGCCGCGCTGCGGCCACCGGCGCATGCGTGGCCATCAGTTCCGCCACCCAATCGATGAACACCCGCAGCTTGGCGCTGACATGGCGGTTGGGCGGGAAGGCGATGTACAGTGGCATGGCGTCGAGCTGCCAGTCCTCGAACAGCGCCACCAGCTCGCCGCGCGCGGCGTGTTCGCGCGCCATGTAGTCCGGCAGCCACAGCACGCCCAGGCCAGCCAGGCCCGCGGCCAGGTAGGCGTTGCCGTCGTCCACGGCGACGATATAGCGTCCGTGCACATGGACGCTCTCTTCGCCGCGGCGCATGGCGTAGGGCAGCGGCTTGCCGCTGCGCGACCAGAGAAAGCCGACGATGCGGTGATGGCTGTTTTCCAGGTCGCGCGGATGGACGGGCGCGCCGGCGCCTTGCAGGTAGCCGGGCGCGGCGTAGACCCGCAAGCGCAGGTCGCCGACACGCCGCGCCACCAATGATTGGTCGGTCAGTTCGCCACCCCGCACCACGCAGTCGACATTCTCGCCGATCACGTCGACGATGCGGTCGCTCACGCCCATGTCGAGCTGGATGTCGGGGTAGCGCGCGTGGAAGGTGGGCAGGGCGGGCACCAGGAGCATGCGCGCCAGCGGGCTCGGCACGTCGACCCGCAGCCGCCCGCGCGGCACGGCAGCGGCGCCGGACAGGCTGGTCTCGGCGTCATCCATGTCGGCCAGCAGGCGCAGCACGCGTTCGTAATAGACGGCACCGTCGGCGGTGACGTTGACCTTGCGGGTGGTGCGGTTGAGCAGCCGCACGCGCAGGCGCGCCTCCAACTGCTGCACCAACTGGGTGACGCTGGTCTTGCTCATGTGCAGGGTGTCGGCCGCCTTGGTGAAGCTGCCGGTTTCCACCACGCGGGCAAAGGCCAGCATCGCGTCGAAACGATCCATC
This sequence comes from Achromobacter sp., assembly GCF_050285565.1. GTDB lineage: Bacteria > Pseudomonadota > Gammaproteobacteria > Burkholderiales > Burkholderiaceae_B > Achromobacter. Next base: position 70,763 of record NZ_JBLZXG010000010.1, on the reverse strand, counting down.
GCGTCCCTCCAGGATTCATGGGATTGTTTGCATTTTACAAACAGTGATGGACAGGCCTGCCTGTTTATCGCCGGCCCGCGTGTCCGTAAAGTGCCTGCACGATCAATCCGGGCCACGGCCCGCAGCCGGAGCAAGAGCATGACAACACGTGATGTGGTTTTCCCCGCCGGGCGCCAGGCGCTGTACGAGCGCAACCGGTATTCGCCGGCGATCCGTTCCAACGGATTCCTGTTCGTCTCGGGTCAGGTGGGCAGCCGTGAGGACGGCTCGCCCGAGCCGGGGCTGGAGGCCCAGGTGCGCCAAGCGTTCGACAACCTGAACGCGATCCTGAAGGCCGCTGGCGCCAGCTTCGAGGACGTGGTCGACGTGACCATATTCATGGTCGACCCGGCCTCGAAGTTCGAGGCCATCTGGAAGGTGGTGCCGCAATACTGGGGGCAGGCGCCGCACCCGACGCTGACGGCGGTGGGCGTGACCTGGCTGTATGGCTTTGACTTCGAGATCAAGGTGATCGCGAAACTGCCGCAAGACGCCTGATGGCGGCCAGAACGGCGCGGCTGCCGGCTCAGCGGCGCAGGCGCGCCACGGCCTGGGCCAGGTCTTCCTGCTTGCGGATCAGCGCGGCTTCGATCTGGTCGCGCGGCGTGCGGGTGTCCTCCAGCGGCGCCTTCAGGTCGGCGGCGCGCAGCAGGGTCATCAGGTCTTGCGTGCGCGTCTGGGTCGTGGGCGTGATGCTGCTCTGGTCGACCAGCTTGCCCTTGATGAACTTGCTCACCCGGGTCGACATCGTGCTCGATTCGGTGAACGAGGCCTTGGCCAGTTCGCCGTCTGCGTAGGCGATGTCGGTCTGGTTGTGGCTGTTGTCGCGGATCTGGTGGAAGGCGTAGTTCTGCGTCTCGGGATCGGTGGTCAGGTTCAACTGCTGGCCGGGCGTGAGGGCGCGGTGGTAGCTGGCCGCCAGCGACGACTGCTGTTGCTGCGAGATCGCCAGGTCCAGGCGCGGGCTGCCGCTGGCGCGGGTGTTCTGCGAGGTCTCGTACGAGAAGCTGTCGAGCTCGCGCGGCTGCAGCGGATTGGAGGCGATCGGCGTCTGGTTGATCGAGGCCGAGAAATCGGCCAGGCCGGACAGCAGCGTGCGATGCACGTCGGCGGGCAGGCCCAGGCGCGTGGTGGTCTTGCCTTGCGGCGCCCAGTCGCCGTAGCTCTTGTGCAGGTCGGCAAAGCCCGACTTGAACAGAGCCATCAGGTTGGCATCGCCTTCGCCGCGCTTTTGCGCGCTGTCGAAGCGGGACAGGTAGTTGGCGATGGCGGCTGATTGTTGCTGGGCGCTGCCGAATTGGGCGGGATTGCTGGCATCGACGCTGATCTGCGCGGAACCGGCGACCGTCTTGACGGTCAGCGAACGCTGGCCGGCATCGGCCTGGAAATTGAAGCTGACGCGGTCGGGGCCTTCGGCGCCCACCGAGGCTTGCAGCGACACCGCCGCCAGCACGCCGCTGTCGAACTTGGCCAGCGCGCCCAGCGCCAGCTTGGGCGGCACCGCGGCCAAGCCGTCGACGGCCTCCTGGAACGACTTGGACAGGCCGGCGATGGCATTGCGTTCGGCTTCGGAGAGCTTGGCGTCGCCCACGTCGATCTGCACGCCCAGGCCCTTTTCATTGCTTTCCAGCGTGACGGTGACCTGGGCGCCGCTGGCGGTGGTGATGCGCAGCGAGATCGCGTTGTCGGCCCGCGCCGGGCCCTGCGGCGCGGCAATGCCATCGACGGCGGCGGCGCGGGCCGAGGGGATCGACAGCGAATAGTTGCCGCCATCGGCCTGCAAGCGGCCCAGCAGCGCCGCCGCCAGGCCCTTGAACTGCCCGGTCAGCGACGCCGCGCGGACGTTGTCGGACATCAGCGACGACAGCGCGTCGGGTTCCTGCGCCTGGCCAGCCGCGTTGGCCGCGACCGTGCCGGGGGAGTAGGTCAGCATCGTGGCCGCCTGGCCCAGGGTCACCGAGGTGGAGGCGGGCAGATCTGGGGCGCGGTTGACCGTGGCAACGCGGGACACGCCCGTCGCGGGCGCCTGCGGGGCAATGACGAGCAGCGGGGCGGAGGCGGAAATCGTTGTCATGTCTGGGGTCTTCCTGGCGGGCGACGGCTGCCCATGAGACGTGCCGGGGAGTATCAGATTGACTAACGGCAGGCGCGGCCGGAAATTAATCGGCCGTTGCATTAATGGACGTTTTTTTAGGGCGCAATGCCCATTTTGTCGACATTATGAATTGTGGCCATTGCCGTGCGGCAATTGCAGGCCCGGGAATATCCGGCGCGCACCGGATTGATATTCCGCGCGCGCCGCCGCGCCTGGCGGCGAGGTTATTTCACGACATAGTTCTTTGCCTCGTTTTCGCCGGCCCATTTACGCAGCGCGGCAATGAATTCGGGGCAGACGTTGCCGTCGACCGTGGAATCGACGATGACACTGTCCTTCATGCGCATCAGCACCTTGCATTCATAAATGCGGGTGCGGCCCTGGTAATAGCCGCTGGAGCTTTGCTGGAACACGGGTGTCGGCGCGCTGTTGCGGCCGCCCGGTATCATGCCGACCACCTGCTGGCTGGTGCCGGTGGTCACCCATTCCTGATACGGGGCGGCCTGGTAATCCGACCACTCCAGTTCCATGGTGTTGCCGACGGCGCGCTTGCGCGACGGCTCGCCCAGCGCGGCGATGGCGTCATCGATCGAGCGGCCCTGCATGTTGCGGGCGACGTTGACGCTGGGCGAAAACGACAGGCCTTCCGAGAAAACCCGGCTCAGCGACGGCAGCGAAGAACTGCCGCCGGTGGGCATCGGCGCGCAGCCAGCCAGGCCGGCGGCGGCGAGCAGGCCGGCGGCCAGGCGCAGCGGCGGACGGCGAAGGGAGGGAAACGGGGGAAACGTCATGGCGTGCGGTCGGGCTCCGTGGCGGTGGGGCGCGGCGCCGGGAGGGGCGGCTGCGCCAGGCGTTTTGTTTCTCTTCGTGACAGCCCCGGCGGCTTGCGTCTGCGGCCCGGGGCGGATCACAGACTGACAGCGGGCTTACGAAATGTCCGCCATTTTTACCGAAAAAAGGGGGCGGTTTCTCGCGGCCAGCGGTGAAATTTGTTACGCAATATGCCGGGCCTGGGGCGGCCAAGGGGACGGGCCGGGTAATTCGCTTTGCTAAGATCGTGGCCGCTGAATCCACCGATCCGGAAACCGAAAATGATATTTTCCCGATTTTCTCCGATTATCCGCGCGGCGCTCGGCGCGTGGGCGTTGATGGCGGGTCTGTGGACGCCGCAGGCCCAGGCGGATGCCCTGTATGGCGGTATCGCCACCGACGGGAAACACGCCAAGGTCTATTGGGCCTTGCCGGAGGACTCCCAAAAGGCGGCCGAGGCGGCGGCGCTGGCGGCCTGCCGCCGGGGCGGCGGCAAGGACTGCAAATCGCTGAGCTGGTTTTCGGACAGTTGCATGACCTACGCTCGCAACACGTCGAATGACCTGTTCCCCGGCAACAGCGTGTCGCCGGAAATGGCCGCCAAGAAGGCGATGCGCCGCTGCACCGCCGGCAGTCCCAACGGCAAGTGCTGGCTGACGACCCTGCCGCTGTGCGTCGGGCCGGGCTACAGCGCCGCTGACGTGCAGGCGGCACGCAATGCCACGCCGGCCCAGCTCGAGGCCCTGTCCGCCAAGCTGAACGACCGCGAGTACTGGGGCGCCGTGGCCGAAAAGGAATCGGGCGATCTCACCTACTCCGATGGCTACCCCAACGAGAAGGATGCGCTCCGTCAACTGCTGGATTGGGATGAATGCACCGGCTGCACCAAGGTGCTGACCTACCGCGACAGTTGCGTCGGCATGGCCTGGGCCAAGGGCTCCAAGGGGCGCGGCACCAGCTTCACCGCGCTGGATCCGGATCCCAAGACCGCGCGCGACGCGGCGCGCAACCTGTGCGGCGCCAAGACCGGCTCGCCCCATTGCGTGGCGATGGTGCGCTGCTCGGGCCGGCCGTACATCAGCGGCTATGCCGGCGAGGACGAAAAGGCCAACTGAGGCCGCCACGCGGCGGCGCACGCCGCGGTATTTCCACATTGCGCATCGGTATTTGGTGCGCGCCGCAAGCGCTCCTATCCTGGCCTGCATGTTTTTTTTGCGCAGGGAGCGGGATGATGGGCAATCGACGCAGGGCCGTACTCAAGGCCACCTTCGGCCTGGCGGCGGGCGTGCTGGCGGGCGCGGGCCTGTTGAGCAACCGGACGGGCGCGGCGCCGGCCGCCACGGATGAGGCCAGCCGCTATCCCAGCCGGCCGGTCAAGCTGATCGTGCCGATCGCGGCCGGCGGCAGCGCCGACAAGCTGGCGCGCACCGTGGCGCAGAAGCTGGGCGAAAGGTGGGGCCAGAGCGTGGTGGTGGAGAACCTGCCGGGCGCCAGCAGCGCCATCGGCAACGCCGCCGTGGCGCATGCGCGCGGCGACGGCTACACGCTGCTGCTGGGCGGCGACGCGTTATCGCTGAATGCCTTGCAGCCCGGCAAGCCGCTCTACGATCCGCTGCGCGACCTGCAAGGCGTCACCAAGGCGGTAGTCAATCCGCAACTGCTGGTGGTGCGGCCGGGGCTGGGCGTGAAGACGTTCCAGGAGTTCGTGGCGCTGGTGCGCAGCCGGCCCGGCGAGATCTCGCTGGCCCTGCCTGGCGGCAATGGCAGCTTGCAGCATCTGGCGGTGGAGCTGCTGAACCAGCGCATCGGCGCGCGTACCAACCAGATTCCCTATCCCGGTGGCGGCCCGGCCACGCTCGACGTGCTGGGCGGGCACGTGGATGCCATGCTGATCACCCTGGCCGCGGCCACCGAGAACGTGCGTTCCGGCAAGCTGGTGGCGCTGGCGGTGACCACGCCGTATCGCTCGAAGGCCTTGCCCGAGGTGCCGACCATGCAGGAGGCCGGGCTGCCCGGCTACGCGGTCGAGAGCTGGCAGGGCTTCGTGGTGCCGGCCGCCACCCCGCGGCCGTTGGTCGAACGCATCCATCGCGACGTGGTGGCGGTGCTGCGCGAGCCGGATACGGCGGCGTTGCTGGAGAACCTGGGATTCGCCATCGCCGCCAGCACGCCCGAGGCCGTGGATCAGACCGTGCGCGACGACATCGCGACCTACCGGCGCGTGATCGCCACGGCCGATGTCAAGCTCCAGTAGGCCCGCGGCGATAGCGGGTCGCGGCAGCGGTTTCATATTCATATCTGAAAGTCTTCGTTGTGTTGGGCGGCGCCGGGCCGCAGCATGGAACCCTGTTCAATGCCGACGACACGACAACATGAAAACTCGCAATTCCCCGGGCTGGATCCTCAAGAGCGCGCTGGCGCTGGCGTTGGCGGCCGCCGCCGCCAGCGCCCAGGCCGACGCCACGCTCGACAAGATCAGGCAGCGCGGCACGGTCACCATCGGCGTGCTGGCCAACGGCGGCGTGTTCGGCTCGATCGATCCCGCCACGCAGCAGTTGGTGGGCTGGAACCCGGAGCTGGCGCGCGAACTGGCCAAGGGCCTGGGCGTGAAGGCCGAGCTGGTGCAGGTGCAGACCGCCACGCGCACGCAGTTCCTGATCTCGGGCAAGGTCGACCTGCTGATCGCCTCGATGGAACTGAATCCGGAGCGCGCCGAGATCCTGGGCTACGCGCCGACGCCGTTTTTCCGCGTGGGCGGGGCCGCCGCCACGCGCAAGGACAGCGGCATCGCCACGTGGGAAGACCTGCGCGGCAAGCCGGTCTGCGTATCGCAGGGCAGCAGCTTCGCGCGCCCGTTGCAGGCCGACTACGGCGCGGTGGTCAAGGGCTACAAGAGCTCGTCGGATTCGCTGCTGGCGCTGCGCGGCGGCCAGTGCGTGGCGGCCGTGCACGATTCGACCCTGATCCATCCGCTGCTGCGCGACAACCCCGAGTGGGCCGAGTACCACGCGCCGATCGCCAGCGAGGTGCTGCCCGCCAACTCGGTGGTCTGGACGCGCAAGGGCGAGGCCGACACCATCGCCGCCGTCGACAAGGTGATCCAGGGCTGGCACCGCAGCGGCTGGCTGATCGCCACCGAGAAGCGCCTGGGCATCCAGCCGGCGCAGCCGTTGCTGCAAGCGCTGCACGACAAATACAAGCAGGGCAATTGAGTCCGGGGCGCAAAGGGGGGAAAGTCCGATGAACCGACAAGCAATCATAGGGCTCGCGGCGCTGGCGCTGGCCGGCCTGGCGACGGCGGCGCAGGCCGACGCCACCCTGGACCGCGTCAAGCAGCGCGGCAAGCTGGTGGTGGGCGTGGATGGCGCCAGCCCGCCGTTCGGCCTGCTGGATCCGGCCACCGGCAAGGTGGGCGGCTTCCAGACCGAACTGGGCCGCGATATCGCCAACCGCCTGGGCGTGGCGCTGGAGACGGTGCCGGTCACCGCCGCGACCCGGGTGCAGTTCCTGCAGGCCGGCAAGGTCGACCTGCTGATCGCCAACATCCAGTGGACCCAGGAGCGCAGCGAGATCCTGAGCTACGCGCCCACGCCCTATAACCTGGTGGGCGGCGCGGCCATGGTGTCCAGGCGCAGCGGCATCAAGCGCTGGGAAGACCTGAAGGGCAAGGTGGCCTGCGTGTCCCAGGGCAGCAATTTCGCCAAGCCGCTGCAGGACACCTACGGCGCGGTGGTCAAGGGCCTGCGCAACATCCCGGAATCGCTGCTGGCGCTCAAGGGCGGCAGCTGCGACGCCTCGGTGCACATCCAGCCGGCGCTGTACGAGACGCTGCACGGCCCCAACGGCAAGGAGTGGAGCGACTTCGAACTGGCGACGTCCGATCAGCTGATTCCGTCGCCCACGGTGATCTGGACCCGCCGCAATGAGGCCGACACCCGCGCCTTGGTCGATGGCGTGATCCGCGACTGGCACCGCTCCGGGCTGCTGGTGCGACAGGCCGACAGGTTCGGCGTGCCGGCCGACTATCTGAAACAGGCCAACCGCGACGCGCAGGCCGGCAAGTTCGACAGCGCGCCGCCCGAGGCCCAGGCGCGGCCATGATGCGGCGGGCCTGAACCTGAACGGGCCGGCCCGCCTTCCTCCATCGACCTTCGAGAAGCGTTCCGCATGACTGAATCCCTGTTTCCCGGCGTGTTCTCGCGCCGCGCCCGCGGTGTGGAACTGTCGCCCATCGCCGCGGCCGGCGCGCGCGCCGCGCGCCTGGCGGCCGCCGGCCGCTCGATCGTGGCGCTGACCTCGGGCGAACCCGACTTCGACACACCGCAGGCCATCAAGGACGCCGCCGCGCTGGCGCTGGCGCAAGGCCAGACCAAGTACACGCCGACGGCCGGCACTGCCGCGCTGCGGCGCGCCGTGGCCGACGGCTACCGGCGGCGCCACGGCCTGCCGGCCGAGGCCGCCAACGTCATCATCTCCAATGGCGGCAAGCAGGTCATTTTCCTGGCGTTGGCCGCCACCTTGGACGAAGGCGACGAGGTGATCGTGCCGACGCCATACTGGCCCACCTTCCTTGACGCGGTGCGGGTCAACGGCGGTACGCCGGTGCTGGCGCCGACGGCCCAGGCAGACGGCTTCAAACTGACGCCGCAGGGCCTGCGCCAGGCGCTGACGCCGCGCACCAAGTGGCTGATTCTGAATTCGCCCGGCAACCCCTCCGGCGCGGTCTACCGCCAGGATGAACTGGCGGCGCTGGCGGCGGTGCTGCGCGAGCGTCCGGCGGTGCTGGTGCTGTGGGACGAGATGTACGAGCAGATCTGGTTCGAGCAGGCGCCGCCGCACCTGCTGCGCGTGGCGCCCGACCTGGCCGGGCGCACGCTGGCCGTCAACGGCGTGTCCAAGGCCTACGCCATGACCGGCTGGCGCATCGGCTGGGGCGTGGGGCCGGCGGCGCTGGTCGGGGTGCTGGAGGCGGTGCAGTCGCAGGTGTCGTCGGGCCCCAGTTCGCTGGGCCAGGCCGCCGCGCTGGCGGCGGTGCAGGGCGTGGCCGACGATTTCGTCGAGCACGCGCGCCAGGCCTATGCACGCCGCGCGCGGCTGATTGTCGATGGCCTGGGAGCCGTGCCCGGATTGAGCGTGAGCGCGCCGCAAGGAGCGTTCTTTGCCTGGATCGGCGTGGCCGGCCTGATCGGCCTGGCGCGGCCGGATGGCGCCATCATCGCCGACGACGGCGACGTGGTGGACTGGTTGCTGGACGCCGCAGGCGTGGCGGTGGTGCGCGGCGCGGCCTATGGGCTGTCGCCCTACCTGCGCCTGTCGTTCGCGGCCTCGGACGAGCAACTGCGCGAAGCCGTCGCGCGTATTGCCCGCGCGGTGGCGGCCCTGCGGCCGGCGGCGCGGGAGGCGGCCGCATGATCGAACAGGCATTGCAAGCCTGGGTGCGGTGCTTCAAGCCCCTGGGCCTGAACTACGGTTTCGTGCTGGATCCGGGCGAATTGTCCGCGTTCGGCCACGGCCTTTGGGTAACGTTGCAGTTGTGCGCCTGGGCCATCCCCGTCAGCCTGTTGTTCGGCGTGCTGATCGCGGCCGGGCTCACCAGCGGCCGGGCCTGGCTGGCGCGGCCGCTGCAGGCCTTCGTCGAGCTGACCCGCAACACACCGACGCTGGTGCAGCTGTATTGCGCCTTCCTGGTGCTGAACATGCTGATCACGCAGAAGCTGGGCGGCGGCAGCCCGGTCACGCCGTTCATGTGGGTGGTGATCGTGGTAGCCCTGCACAAGGGCGTGTTCCATGCCGAGGCGCTGCGCGCCGGCATCGAGGCGGTGCCCGCGGTGACGCTGGAGGCGGCGCGCTCGCTGGCCTTTTCGCGCCGCCAGATCCTGGCGCAGGTGCAGTTGCCGCTGGCGCTGCGCTTTGCCCTGCCGGCGCTGGTGAACAACCTGGTGGATCTGGTGAAGATGACCGCGATCGCCTCGGCCATCGCGGTGGGCGATGTGACCTACGAGTCCATCATGATCTGGTCGCACCGCGACAATGTGCTGGAGCTGTTGCTCTTGATCCTGCTGTATTTCGGCCTGCTGACCTGGCTGGTGAGCGTCGCCGGACGCTGGCTGGAAGCGCGCCTGAGGATGCCCGGCTATGGCCAATGACCTGGCATGGAACGCGGCCGCGACGCGCCGCGCGGGCGGCCGCTGGCTGGCGCTGCTGCGCGATCCGTGGGTGGTGCTGCTGCTGGCGCTGGCCGCGCTGGGCAGCGCCTGGGCGCTGACCGACAGCGCGCCGGCGGCGGTGCGCCACCTGTGGCATTGGTCGCCGGCGCTGCTGCGCGGCCTGGGCATGAACGTGCAGATCAGCGTGCTGGCCATGACGCTGGGCACGGCGCTGGGGCTGGTGGTGGGGGCGCTGTCGCTGTCGCCGTCGACGCTGCTGCGGCGGCTGATGCGCGTGTATGTGCTGGCGTTTCGCAACGCCCCGATTCTGGTGCTGGTGTATTTCACCACCTATGTGTTCCCGTTCGAACTGAACCTGGGCGGCTGGAACCTGCCGTTCCCGGATTGGATCAAGGTGGTGATCGGGCTGGGGCTGCCGGCCAGCGCCAATGTCGCCGAGATCTTCCGGGGCGCGATCCAGTCGATTCCCGGCGCGCAATGGGAGGCGGCGCAGTCGCTGGCGTTGCGGCGCGCGCAGATCTTCCGCATGATCGTGTTGCCGCAGTGCGTGCGGCGCATGCTGCCGTCGTGGATGAACCTGTACGCCAGCATCACCATGAGCACCTCGCTGGCCTCGCTGGTGGGCGTGCACGACCTGGTCGACACCGCCACCGTGGCCAGCAACACGGTGGCGCGCAGCGATTTCACCGTGCTGGTCTATTTCACGCTATTGGCGCTGTTCTTCGCCTATTGCTATCCCATCGCGCGCTGGACGCGCCATCTGGAACGACGCTATGCGCATCACTGACAACGGCGGCCGGGCCGCCGCCGAGACCCCGCTGGTCAGCCTGCGGGACGTGCACCTGGCCTTTGGTCAGACCGAGGTGCTCAAGGGCATCGACCTGGAGGTGCGCCCGGGCCACGCGGTCTCGATCATCGGCCCGTCGGGCTCGGGCAAGTCCACCATCCTGCGCTGCATCACCGGCCTGCTGCGGCCGCGGCACGGCGCCATCGAGGTCGGCGGCGTGCGCGTCGACGCACTGAAGACCGAGACCGAACTGATCGCCTTGCGCAAACGCGTCGGCTTCGTGTTCCAGCAGTACAACCTGTTCCCGCACCTGAGCGTGCTGGAGAATCTGGTGATCTCGCCCATCAAGGTCAATGGCCAGCCGCGCGCCCAGGCGCAGGCCCTGGCGCGCGAACTGCTGGCCAAGGTGCGCATGGACCACAAGGAAAACGCCTATCCGGGCGAGCTGTCGGGCGGCCAGCAGCAGCGCGTGGCCATTGCCCGCGCGCTGGCGTTGCGGCCCGAGCTGATCCTGTTCGACGAGGTGACCTCGGCGCTCGACCCGGAAATGGTGGGCGAGGTGCTGACGGTGATCCGCGACCTGGTGCAGGACGGCCTGACCTGTGTGCTGGTGACGCACGAGATGCGCTTCGCGCAGGAGGTGAGCGACGCGGTGTACTTCACCGAGGCCGGTCGCATCGTCGAGCACGGGCCGCCGGCGCGCCTGTTCGGCCAGCCGGCGAGCGAGCGCACCCGCGCCTTCCTGCAACGCACCTCGGCCGAACCGCCGCCGCGGCGTGCCGGCCGCGACCCGATCGACGCCTATCTGAGTTTCGATCCGCTGCGCCTCGCGGTGTGATCCCTTTGTGCTTTCCGGAGCCGACTATGACGACCGAATCTTCCGTTTCCCATGAACGCCGGCAGCAGGTGCGAGATGCCCTGGGCGATATCCGCGAGCTGCTGGCCGCCGCGCCGCTGACCCGCGAACTGCTCGCGCAGGTCACCTCCCGCCTGGAGCAGTTGGCGCAACAGCGGGCGCTGTTCCCCGCGGCCGAATTCGCGCCGCCGGCGGCGGGGCAGGGCTTGGGCGCCTCGACCCGCTACCGTCTCAACCCGGACGACGAGGCGGGCGCGCCCGCGCTCTATCTGAACTCGATCAACCCCGGCAAGACCACGTTACCGCACAACCACACCACCTGGGCAGTGATCGTGGCGTTGTCGGGCCAGGAGCTGAACCGCGTCTACCGCCGCAGCGACGACGGCTCGCAGCCCGGCCGCGCCACGTTGGAGCAGGTGCGCGAGGTGGTGGTGCAGCCGGGGCAATCGGTGTCGTTCCTGCCCGAGGACATTCACAGCATCCACGTCACCGGCGACGCGCCGACCCTGCATTTCCACCTCTACGGCCAGCCGCTGGAGACGCTGTCGGGCCGCATCGGCATCGATCTGGCCACCGGCGAGATCGTCAACTACAACGCCACCCAGATGAAACCCGGCCAGGAGCAGCGCGCATGAGCCTCGACCACGCCCGGGTGCAGACCCGCCTGGTGCACGCCGGCAGCCCCGACCTGACGCAGGGCGCCGGCCCGGTCAACGTGCCGGTGGTGCGCACCAGCACCGTGCGTTTCGCCGACACCGCCACGCATGCCGCGCTGAATGCGCGGCGCGGCGCCGGCGAGCGCGTCGCCACCTACGGCCGCCACGGCCTGGACACGCACCAGGCGCTGGAGGCGGCGGTGGCGTCGCTGGAAGGCGGCCATCGCAGCATCCTGGCGCCGTCGGGCCTGTCGGCCATCGTGCTGGTGCTGCTGGCCACGCTGGCGCCGGGCGAGCACGCGCTGGTGTCCGACAGCGTCTATTCGCCGGTGCGGCGCGTCGACCAGGCGCTGTTGCGGCGCTACGGCATCGAAGTGGAGTATTTTTCGCCCGGCCGCGACGACCTGGCCGGACGTTTCCGTCCCAACACCCGCCTGTTGTACCTGGAGTCGCCCAGTTCGCTGCTGTTCGAGGTGCTGGACCTGCCGGCGCTGGCGGCCCAGGCGCGCAGCCGCGGCGTGCTGGTGGCCACCGACAACACCTGGAGCGGCGGGCTCTACTACCAGCCGCTGGCGCTGGGCGCCAACATTTCGATCCAGGCCGCCACCAAGTACCTGGCCGGGCATTCGGATGTGATGATGGGCGTGGTCACGGTCGACAGCCCCGAGCTGGCGCGGCAGGTCGGCGCCACCTACGACGCGCTCGGCCTGGCGGTGGGCGCGGACGACGCCTACCTGACGCTGCGCGGCCTGCGCACGCTGGATGTGCGCCTGGCGCGCCACCACCAGAACGCGCTGAGCGTGGCGGAATACCTGTCGCGCCATGGCGACGTGGAGCGGGTCTTTTATCCGGCGTTGCCGCAGGATCCAGGCCACGCGCTGTGGCGGCGCGATTTCAGCGGCGCCAGCGGCCTGGTGTCGTTCGCGTTCAAGGCCGGCCAGCCGGGCGCGGCGGCGCGCTTCATCGACGCGCTGCGCTATTTCTCCATCGGCGCGTCCTGGGGCGGCTACGAAAGCCTGGCGCTGGAAGCGGCGCCGGAACGGCTGGCCGAGCACAGCGTGTGGCAGGGCGGCCATGAGGTGGTGCGCCTGCACATCGGCCTGGAGCATCCGCTGGACCTGGTCGAAGATCTCGACCGCGCCTTCGGCGTGGTCCGCGACGGCCTGCGCCGCAGCGCCTGAAGCATATGCAAATGACCGCGTTTCCTTAGGGATTCTGATTATGTAGAAGCAATTACAACCTCTTTGTCCGGTTGTACCCCCGGGGTCTAGAATTTGCCTTGTTCCACGGTTGGCGGCAGGGCATGTCTTCTATTTCTTCGATCGGATCGGTACAGCTTTCCTTCGCGGCGCGGCAATTGGATGCCGTGCGCGAGTTCTACCGCGGCACCCTCGGGCTGGATGAAGTGCCGGTGCCGGACGGGCGCCTGTTGTTCGCGCTGGGCGACGCGACCCTGTCGCTGTCGCCGGTGGCCGAGGTCAACCGCGAGGTCAGGGCCGACTACCTGGCCCTGCGCACCCGCGCCTACGACGACATTCTGCTGCGCCTGCGCGACGCCGGCTATCACCCGGTCTGCTCGCTGCCGGACGCTTCGCCGCGCGTCATGTACGTCAAGGATCCCAGCGGCAATCAATTGGCATTTCTCGGCTAGGCGTCGGCGATCCCCATGAACTTCCAGCAACTGCGCTCCGTGCGCGAGGCCGTGCGCCGCGATTTCAACCTGACCGACGTGTCGGAAAGCCTGCATACCTCGCAGCCCGGCGTCAGCCGCCAGATCCGCGAACTGGAGGAAGAGGTCGGCGTCGACATCTTCGTGCGCTCGGGCAAGCGCCTGATCGGCCTGACGCCGCCGGGCGAGCAGATCCTGCCGCTGGTCGAGCAGATCCTGCAATGCGCCGACAACATCCGCCACGCGGGCGCCGAGTATGCCGACAGCCGCAAGGGCGTGCTGTCGATCGCGGCCACGCATTCGCAGGCGCGCTACGCCTTGCCGCCGGTGATCAAGGAATTCCGCCAGCGCTATCCCGAGGTCGTGCTGCACTTGCACCAGGGCTCGCCCAAGCAGGTCTCGGAGATGCTGCTGGAAGGCGAGGCCGACATCGGCGTGGCGACCGAGGCGGTGGCCGACTATCCCGGCCTGCTGAACCTGCCGTGCTACCGCTGGAGCCACAGCATCATCGTGCCCCAGGGGCATCCCCTGAGCGTGGTCGAGGGCGGCATCAGCCTGTCGCAACTGTCGCGTTATCCGATCATCACCTACGGGCGCGGCTACACCGGCCGGGCCCACATCGATGAAGCTTTTGCGCGCGCCGGCATCGTGCCGGACATCGTCATGACCGCGATGGACGCCGACGTCATCAAGACTTATGTCGAGCTCGAACTGGGCGTGGGCATCGTGGCCGCCGTCGCCTGGGACGCCGAGCGCGACACGCGGCTGTGCGCCATCGACGCGCGCCACCTGTTCGAAATCAACCTGACGCGCCTGGCGATCCGCCGCGGCGCCTGGCTGCGCGGCTATGCCTTCCATTTCATCGAGATGTTCGTGCCGACCTTGACGCGCGCGGTGGTGGATCAGGCGCTCAAGGGCGAGGCCTGAAGCGCCAGGCGGCGGGCAGCGCGCGCATATCCATAGACGCATTTCTACGTTGTCCCCGGCGGGGCGGGAACGTAGGCTGATCCGGTTCTCCAAACACCAGGAATTCCGGATCCCATGAGCACCGTTCCCGACGCGGCCATCGCCGCCTTCCCTCACGCCACCGAACGCGCCCGCGCCGTGCGCGAATTCATTGCGCAGGTCAAGGCGCTGGTGCCGGACCCCGCGCGCGCCACGCCCGACCAATTGGCGCCGGTGGCCCGCCTGCTCGAAGCGCTGGGCCGCCGCGCGCAGCTGTTTCCCGCGCATGCCTTTGAAGTGGTGCCGGGCCGGCCCACCTCGATCTACCGCCTGGCCGAAGACGCCGACGGCGGCTATGCGCTGTACCTGTCGCTGGGCGAACCCGGCAAGGCGCAGCCGCCGCACGACCACACCACCTGGGCCATCATCGCCGGCGTGTCCGGCAACGAGCGCAACGAGGTCTATGCGCGCAGCGCCGGCGCCGAGCCGGGGCGCGACGTGCTGACCCACGTACGACGGGTGGACGTGGCGGTGGGCGATTCCATCGTGCTGGGACCGGCCGATGTGCACACCATCGAACTGGTGGGCGACGCGCCCGGCGCGCATCTGCATTTCTACGGCCTGGCGCTCGACCGCCTGCACGGCCGGGTGGTGTTCGAGAGCACCGCCGGCGGCGCCTACCGCACCTTTTCGCCGCCGGCCGCGATCTACCATGCGCGCCTGTCTCCGGCCGGGTTGCAGGAAGCGCTGCGCGGCGAATCCGAGATTGCCGTGCTGGACGTGCGCGAGGCCGGCCGCTACGCCCGCCGTCACCTGCTGTACGCGGTGCCGGCGCCGCTGTGGCGCCTGGAGGTGCTGGCCGACCGCCTGGTGCCGCGCCGCGACACGCGCATCGTGCTGGTGGACGACGACGAGACCCTGGCGCACCAGGCCGCCGCCAAGCTGATGCGCCTGGGCTGGACCGACATCTCGGTGCTGGCCGGCGGCACCGACGGCTGGGAGCGGGAAGGATACGAACTGTTTTCCGGCACCAACGTGCCCAGCAAGGCGTTCGGCGAAGTCATCGAACACGAAAAGCACACGCCGTGGATCGACGTCGACGAACTGCACGAACGGGTCGCGCGCGGCGACGACATCGTGGTGGTCGACAGCCGCACGCCGGAGGAATTCCACAATTTCACGCTGCCGTTCTCGCACAGCCTGCCAGGGGCCGAGTTGGTGTACCGCATCCGCGAACTGGCGCCGGATCCCAGGACCTTCGTGGTGGTGAACTGCGCCGGCCGCACGCGCAGCATCGTCGGCGCGCAGACACTGATCGACGCCGGCATCCCGAACCGTGTCGCCTCGCTGCGCAACGGCACCATGGAATGGCTGCTGTCCGGCCGGGAACTGGCCTACGGCCGCCACGCGGCCTTGCCCGAACCGTCGGCCGACAGCGCCGCGGCGGCGCGCGAACAGGCGCGCGGCGTGGCCCAACGGGCCGGCATCGGCCACATCGACGATGCCACCTTGCGCGCCTTCGAGGCCGAGCAGGGCACGCGCACGCTGTACAAGTTCGACGTGCGTACCCGCGAGGAATACGAGACCGGCCACCTGCCGGGCTGGCGCTGGGCGCCCGGCGGCCAACTGGTGCAGGCGACCGACGAGTACCTGGCGACGCGCCGCGCGCGGGTGGTGCTGGCCGACTGGGACGGGGTGCGCGCCCAGACCACCGGCGCCTGGCTGGCGCAACTGGGCGCGGTCGAGGTCTATCTGTACCGGCCGCCGGCGCTGGCGCCATTGGAACGCGGCGCCGAGCCGCGCCGCGTGCTGCGGCACCGGCCCGACGTGCCGGCGCTGCGGCCGCAGGCCTTGCAGGCGGCTATCGACGCCGGTTCGGCGGAAGTCTTCGACATCGAATCGCGATTGGCCTACGAGCGCGGCCACGTGCCGGGCGCGCGCTACGCCGCGCCGGATCGTTTGCCGGAGTTCCTGCCGGCCGACACACAGCGCACGATCGTGTTGACTTCGCCCGACGGCGTGCTGGCCGCCGTGGCGGCGGCCGAGCTGGCCTGGCGCACCGGCCGCCCGGTGCGCTACCTGCTGGGCGGCACCCGCGCCTGGCAGGCGCAGGGCCTGCCGCTGACGCAGGGCGCCGACGGCGTGCTGACGGGCGACGATGACCAGAGCATCAGTCCATACCTGTTCGACGATCTCGCGGCGCGCGACCAGGGCTTTCGCGATTACCTCGATTGGGAATTGGGGTTGGTGGCGCAGTTGGAGCGCGACGGCAGCGCGGATATCCGGCTGATCGCGGCGGCATAGGCCCGGCCGAGCACGAGCGATGGGCGGCCGGCACGGTGCCGCCGGCCGCCCATCGCCTGCCTGCGCGGCCGCGCCATTTCCGCTTCGCGGCGGGATCTGCGCGTTGCGGTAATCAGGTTATGACCACTTAATTGTTCCTGACTGTAAGCTGAACAAATATGCTCCGGTTTCCCAGGCCCGATCGTGCCTGCTACCGGAGAACGTGATGTCCCTTTCCAAATTGCTGGCGGGCGCCTTCGCCGCGCTGGCCGCGCTGATGGCCTTTCCCGCCACGGCGCAACATGCCAAGTACCTGGTCACCACCGAGTGGCTGGAGAAGAACCTGAACGACCCCAAGGTGCGCGTCATCGAGGTGAGCGTCAACCCCGGCCTGTTCGAGCGCGGCCACATCCCGGGCGCCAGCAACGTCAACTGGCACACCGACCTGGTCGACACCGTCAACCGCGACATCGCGCCGCCCGCGCAGTTCCAGGCCCTGTTGCAACGCACCGGGATCAACAACGACAGCACCACCGTGCTGTATGGCGACAACAACAACTGGTTCGCCGCGTGGGGCGCCTGGATCTTCGACATTTATGGCATCGAGAACGTCAAGATCCTGGACGGCGGCCGCAAGAAATGGGAAGCCGAAGGCCGGCCGCTGTCCAACAGCGTGAAAATCCCGGCCGCGGGCAACGCCCGCCCGAAGGACGCCAACACCGCGTTGCGCGCCCACTTGCAGGACGTATTGGCGGTGGCGCGCAAGGACAAGGCGGGCGTGCTGGTCGACATCCGCTCGGCCGATGAATACAACGGCAAGATCTTCGCGCCCAATGGCGTGCCGGAACTGGCCGTTCGCGCCGGCCACGTGCCGGGCGCGGTCAACGTCACCTGGAGCAAGCTGGTGGCGGAAGACGGCACCTTCAAGTCGGCCGACGAACTGCGCGCCATCTATCAGGCGGCGGGCGTGGACGGCAGCAAGCCCATCATCACCTATTGCCGCATCGGCGAGCGTTCCAGCCATTCGTGGTTCGCGCTGCGCAAGCTGCTGGGCTACGACGTGCGCAACTACGACGGTTCGTGGACCGAGTATGGCAACAGCGTCGGTTCGCCGATCAGCAATCCGTCGGGCACCGTGTGGGGCAAGACCTGAGTGAGCGCCCCGGTAACCCGCGCGTCGCCGGAGTACGCGCAGACCGGCGCGGCGCTGCGCTACGCGCTGGCCGCCACGCTGCTGGCCCTGGTCGGCGTGGCCGCCTGGCGGCTGGCTCCCCTGCCGGATGGCGGCCGCGACCTGTCCTTGTCGTTGTTGCTGGGCGCGGCGTTCGGCATCGTGCTGCAGCGTTCGCGCTTCTGCTTCTATTGCATCGCGCGTGACGCCATCGAGCGCCGCGATCCGCGGGGCGCCTACGCGGTGCTGGTGGCGCTGGCGGTCGGCATGTTGGGCTATCACGCGGTGTTCGGCGCCTTCCTGCCGGTGCCCGGGTCCGAACGGCTGCCGCCGGGCGCGCACATCGGGCCGGTCAGCCTGGCGCTGGTGGCCGGGGCGTTCGTGTTCGGCGTGGGCATGCGGATCTCGGGTTCCTGCATCAGCGCGCATTTCTACCGGCTGGGCGAAGGCGCGCTGGCCTCGCCGTTCGCATTGCTGGGCGCGGGTGCAGGCTTCGTGCTGGGCTTCGCATCGTGGAACGCGCTGTACCTGGCGATGATCCAGACGGCGCCGGTGGTGTGGCTGCCGCATTGGCTGGGGTACAGCGGCACGGTGTTGCTGCAAGGCGCGGCGTTGGGCATGCTGGCGTTGGGCCTGAGCCGGCTCGGTCGCCGCGGGCGCGATTCCGCCTCGCGCTTCCCCGCTGGCGCGCCGGGCGCCACGGGCCAAAACCCGGACAGTGCTCGCATGGAAACGCTTGAGGAGGAAGTTTCCCCGCCCGTTGCCGCGGACCCACAGCTATGGCACGCGGTGCTGCGAGACCGCTGGCCGCCAGCCGTGGGCGGTCTGTTGGTGGCCTTCATCGGCGTCATCGCCTATTTGCGCATCGCGCCGCTAGGCGTGACCGCCGAACTGGGCAGCGTGGCGCGCACGGCGGCCGCTGCCGCGGGCATGCTGCCGTCGCGTCTCGGAGGGTTGGACTCCTTCGCCGGCTGCGCCACCGCCGTCAAGAGCGTGCTGCTGTCGAACAATGGCGCGTTCGTGCTGGCGCTGCTCGCCGGCGCCTGGGCCGCCGCGCTGGCCGCGAACGCCTTCCGGCCGCGCCTGCCGACCGGGCGCGAGATCGTTCGCAACTTCACGGGCGGCGTGCTGATGGGGTGGGGTGGCATGACAGCGCTGGGCTGCACCGTGGGGACGTTACTGTCGGGCGTGATGGCGGGCGCGGCGTCGGGGTGGATCTTCGGCGTGGCGTGCGTGGCGGGGATTTGGGTGGCGTTGAAGCTGCGGCCGACGCGCTGAGCATCCGTCCGCTTTCCACCGACAACCGCTTCCGCTCGACCGTTTTCGCCGATACGTTATCGCAGATCGGCAATAACGGCTCCGTGCGTGGGCCACTCAAGGCGGGCCGCGCGCCTCGTGCGGCGGCAGGGACGTTCGGTTTCCGGATGGCGGCGTTGAGGCGGCGGTGGTGCGGTATCAGAAATACGGGGCGGGGTATTCGGCGTTGTCGCTGAAATCCAGTTAGTGCATCTGCGGGTCAGACTCGGCGCTGAGATGAGGCGACGGCGATGAAGCGACATCAATCACGCCTGCTCGTGATCGCGTCGGTACTGGGGATGCTCCTGCTGGTGCCGTTGTCATGGTTGCTGCCGTTCCCGCACGGGTTCGCCAAGCCACCCGTCAAGCCGGACGAGTGGGTACAGGAGACGCCAACGATGCGGACGCCATTCTCCCCGCCCAATGGCGGCCGGGAGATCCGTTCGCTTAGCGTGCATCCCGAGGGCAACGATTGGCTGTTCGTGGAGTGCGCCCGGACCGGCGACAACCGGTGCGACGTCATGCGCTATCAATGGAAGACGGGAAAGCTGTATCGCTACGGTCTGCCCACAGGGTACACCTATCCCTACGCCCACTATTCACCGCAGGGCAACTACATCGTGATGTCGCGGCGGCGGATCTCCGGGCACTCCGACGATGAACAGCGCCGTTCGCTCGATGCCATGCAGATCCTGCTGATGCGCAGCGATGGCGGGGGCCTGGAGGTCCTTCCATTGGCGCGGGGCAACAAGCTATCGCCTTTCATGTCGCGGGACGAGAGCCGGATTGCATTCTGGAGGACGGGACGCATCCTGCCGCCCGGCCAACGCCTGGGCCTGCTCGATTTCGATATCTGGGAGTTCGATCGGGCTCACGCGACAGAGCGGCCTTTCGCGGGCATCTTCAAATTCGTTTCCGGCGGCCAGGCGCAGTATCTCTCGGGTGACGAGATCCTGTTTCGAACGTTCGGGCCAGCGGGACATCTCTGGAGCTACGAGCCCCTGTATGGTGGAAGTCGCATTCATCGCATGCGGCGTGGAGATACGCGGCTACCCGAACCGCATGTCTTCAGTGGCATCAAGTACGCCGAGATGCCGACGATGGATCGCGCAGGGAACCTGTATCTCTGGGGGCAGACACCGCGGTACGGCCTGAGCGTGATCCGTATTGAACCTGGAGGGCAGCGCAGGGCATGGCAGCCGGGCGTGCGATTCGTTCCGCAGGAGCTGATCTGCGATCCGGCTGGCACGTATCTCGCGACGATCTATTGGGACCAGCCGATGGATGTCACGAACCGTCCGGGCGGGTTGGCCATGCTGGATATCGCGACGGATACCTGGACCGCGATTGCACTGCCGTTGTGGCGGGATGCGGAAACCATTCCGGTGAGCACAAGTGCGTGCGGCATGCATAACGGCGCGCAGGGCTGTTCGATAAATTCGAGGAGCGACTGATGGCAATGGAGCATGACGCAATAGGATTGGTGGATCTGGATTTCTGGAGTCCAACAAGCTACATCCCCGTGTACGGGCTTTGGTGCGGGCCAAATTGGTCCGCGGGGAGAGAGGCGGGGAGAAAACCAGGGCGCAGTTGGTCGAGAGCGAGGTGTTGACGCGCATCGGTATCGACGGGGTGACACCAGAGATCAGCCCCGTCGATTCGTTCTGCAAGGACCATGACATTGCCTATTTCGATGCGCGGGGGCAACCGGATGAAGCCATGCGGAAGCTGGAAGCGGATCTTGTCTTGATGGCCAGGCTCGAACAGCTTGATTTCGACCAGCTTCCGGAGACCGAGCGCCTATATGGCCGCCTGATGTCGTTTGCATTCTTCGAGAAAATCCTATGCGTTGATCTGCCCAGCGCTTCGAGCGAGTGGATGGGGAACCGCATTCTCGAACTCTCCAAGTCCTTTGAAAGGCTCTTTCAGAAAATCAATGGTCTGACCTACACCGATCAGTTCGGTACCAAGATGACAGGCGTGGCCCTAGATGGCAAAGTTGGAGGCTTCGCCTATCAAATGTACTGGGTGACGGACAGGCAGGCGGACGATCTCGTCTATGCGCCGTTCTTGGGATTGTTTTCATCGCCCCACCCCTCCGACGTACCAGTTGGACAAGACATATATTGAACTTATCCGCACCGCAGCCCGTCTGAGGGCCGATCAGGCCCACGATTGCGCCACGGCCGCCAGGCACGCGATCACCGACGCGAACGCAATGGCCAGCCCGATCAGCTTGCGCTTTTCCAGCTCGGTCCAGAGCAGCACGCCGGTCAGGCACAGCGCGATCAGCGCGCCGCCGATGGTGTCCGACAGCAGCACCCAGGCCACGCCGGTGCCGTTGGCACGATGGAAATTCTGGACCACGCCCCACCAGCTGGCGCTGCTGCGGCGCGCGCTGGCGGCGCCGCTTTGCGGCCAGAATTCCACCTGCACCTGATAGCCCGGCGCGCGGAACAGCGCCTGCCAGCGCTCGGGCTGGCGCGCGCTGACATCGCCCCAGCGCACATCCTGCGCGGCTTCCTTGCGGATGCCTTCGACTGGCTTGTCCAGGTTCAGGGCCTGCTGCAGCCACTGGCCGACCGCCGCGTCGGTGCGCGGCAGGCTGGCGGGGGCCTGCAATTGCAGGGTCTCGACCACCGGGCCGGGCATGTCGATCTTGAGCACGGCGCGATGGTTTTGCAGGATGCCGCTGGCGCCGAACAGCAAGCCCAGCAGCGCGCCCCACAGGCCGAGCCAGCCGTGGGCCTTGCGCAGCGCCTTCAGGTACTGGCCGCGGCGCGCGGGCGGACGCGGGCGGGCGGAGGGGGAGGCGGCGGTCATGGTTGGGCGTCGCGCAGGCGCAGCGCGGTGATGGTGAAGCTGTCGGCGACGAAATGGCGTTGGGCCTCGCCGCCGTACGCCGGATAGACCTCGGTGTCGTCCATGCTGAACAGGTAGGCGATGCCGTGGGCGGCGTCATAGGCCATGTTGTGGGCCCAGGGACGGGTGCCGACCGAGGCGAGGCGCTCCAGTTGCCCGGCCGGGCTGGCGTCGTGGATCCACAGCCGGGCGTCGGCGCCGCTCGGGGCCAGCAGCCAGCCGCGCGCGGCGTCGTAGGCCAGGGCGTTGATGTCGCGGCCGGCCTGGGCGCTGGCCAGCAGCGCGCCGCTGTCCGCGTCCAGGCTCAGCACGCGCGGGTCGGCGCCGCGGCAGGCGACGAACAGGCGCGTGCCGGCCGGGTCCGCCGCCAGGGCGCTGGGGCGCGGGCACTGGGCCGGCTGCCATGAACGTATCAGCGTCATGCGGCGCAGGTCGATGACGGCGATGCGGCCTTCGTCGCGCAGCGGCAGCGCCACCCGGCCCGCGCCCAGCAGGACCGGCGCATCGAGCTTGGCGGCCGGCAGGTCGAGGCTGGCGCGCACACAGTCGCAGGCCGGATCGAGCCGATAGATGCGCGAGATGTGGTCGCGGCGGCCACTGGTCACCAGCACCTGGCCGCTGTCAGGGTCATGCAGGAGATTGTTGAGGTTGCCGATCTCGACCGGCACGTGCCGCAGCACGCGGCGATCGGAGGCCCGCAGCACCAGCACGCTGCCGTCCATGCCGGCCACGTAGAGCCGGTCGGCGGCGGGTACGGCGACGGCGGCGTTGGCGCCTTCGGTGCCGGGGATCGGAGTCGGCGCCTGGCGCCGGGCGGTGTCGTAGACGGTCAGGCCGTTCTCGCGGCGTGCCAGCAGCAGTTGGGCGCCGTCTTGCGCCAGCGTGGCGAAGCCCCAACTGTGCCCGCTGCCCGGCAGCGTGGTGGCGCTGCGCTCGGCAATGATGGGATCGCCCGGCGCGGCGCGGGCGGCGCTGGCCGCGGCCATGGCGACCAGGACGGCGGCCAGGAGAGCCGGCAGCGTCGCGGCGCGCCGGCGCGCCAGCGACGCCACCCGCACGCAAGCGGATTGCTTCATGTTCAGAACTCCACCCGGGTCGACAGCACGAACTGGCGCGCGTCGCCCATGGAAATGAAATATTGGTTGGCGCTGGACGTGTAGTAGGTGCGGTCGAACAGGTTGTTGACGTTGAGCTGGAACTGCACGTTGCGGCCGGCGATGCGGGTGTCGTAGGTGGCGAAGGCGTTGACCACGGTGTAGGCCGGCAGCTCGAAGGAATTGGCCGAATCGCCGGGACGGGTGCCGACGTAGCGCGCCGCGGCGCCCAGGCGCAGGCGGCCCGCGCCCACCTGGCCGGCGTTGTAGACCAGCGCCACCGAGCCGGTGTGGCGCGCCACGTTCCACAGACGGTTGCCCTGGTACTGCGGATCATCGGTGGTGCGGGCATCCAGATAAGCGTAGCTGGCCATGAAGTCCCAGCGCGCCGACAGCGAGCCGCTCACATCCAGTTCCACGCCGCGCGAGCGCGCCGCGCCGCTGGTGCGCCAGTCGGTGAGCTTGGTGGCGTCGTTGTACTGCGACACCAGCACGTTGCGCTTGCGGATGTCGAACAGCGCCAACGTGCCGGTGGTCTGCCCGGGCACGTCCCACTTCAGGCCCAGTTCCCACGACTTGGCCTGTTCCGGCGCCACGCCCGAATCGATCACTGTGCCGCTGGTCAGCGGCGCGATGGTGGAGGTGGGCTTGAGCGATTCGGTGTAGCTGCCGTACAGTGAGACTTCGGGCGTCCACTTGTAGACCAGGCCGGCGCGCGGCAGCCACTTGCCGCCCTCGATGTCGGTGTTGGTCTTGAACGGGCGGCCGCGGCCGGCCAATTGTTCATAGTGCTGGTAGCGCAGGCCGCCCACCAGGATCCAGCGCTCTCCCAGGTGCAGCGAGTCCTGCAGGAAGAACGAGGTGGCGCGCAGCTTGTCGGTCTGGTCGCTGTCGCTGGCGACCACGGTGTTGCCGGGGTCCTGCTGGTCGTAGACCGGGTTGACGTAGCTGAAGGGCTTGGACAGGTTCTGCCGGATCAGGTCGGAACGGAAGATCTTGCGGCGCTCGTAGTCGGCGCCGATCTGCAGGTCGTTGCGCAGGCCGCCAAGATCGACACGGCCGTCGACGTAGCCGATCACGTAGTGGTCGGTGGACAGCGCGCCGCGGGTGCCGTCATTGCTGCGCCTGAGCGTGCCGGCGACCGGATCGATGGCGGTGGTGCGCACCTGGTTGGCATCGTAACGTTCCTGGTTCCAGCTGTAGCCCAGGTGCGCCTTCCAGTTGTCGGTGACGCGCTGGTCGACGGTGACCTGGGCCAGCTCGGTGCTGCCCCACATGTTGTTGTAGGGCTCGTCCAGGCGGCGGCGCGAGGGGATGTCCAGCGGTTTGCCGGTGGTGGGATCGAGCGCGGTACCGCGGTCGAACGGGTAGCGGTAGTCGCGATGCTCGTACGACGCCACGATCTGCGTGTCTTCGCCGTACCAGGCCAGCGATGGCGCCACCAGCGTGTCGCGGCGGCGGCCGAAGTCGCGCCAGTAGTCCTCGTTCATGGTGTCGACCACCAGGCGGTAGGCCAGGCGCGAGTCGCCGATCGGCCCGGTGCTGTCGAGCGTGGCGCCAGCGCCATCGCGGCCGTGCGCGTAGGTGGAGCCGGTCAGCGTGATGGCGTGATAGGGCGTGAGTTGCGGCCGCTTGCTGACGATATTGATGACGCCGCCCGGATCCATGATGCCGTACAGCAGCGACGCCGGGCCCTTGAGAACCTCGACGCTGTCGGCGGCGGCGTTCAGCCCGCGGCCCTGCACCAGCGGCATGCCGTTGTGCATGATCGAACCGTCGCGGTTGGCGCCGAAGCCGCGTTTCATCAGCGTGTCCTGCGTGCCCGCGAGCGTGTTGCCCTGGGTGATGCCGCTGACGTTGGCCAGCGCGTCGTCCAGGTTGCGCGGGCGCTGGTCGCGCAGCACCTGCGCCGGCACCACGTTGACGGCCTGGGGCTGATCCAGCACCGCCAGCGGCGAGCGCGTCACCGCGGCCACCGGTTCCGGCTGGTAGGCGCCTTCGGCGGTCGTCGCGCCCACCACGGTCACCGGCTCCAGTTGGGCGGCATTGTCGCCACTGGCCACCGGCCGCACCGTGTAGACGTTGTCCGAGCGCCGTTCGGCGCGCAGGCCGGTGCCGTCCAGCAGCCGGCCGAAGCCCTGATCCACGCTGTAGGTGCCGGACAGCCCGGCGCTCTGCTTGCCGGCGACCAGGCGCCCATCCAGCGACAGCGCCACGCCGGCCTGGCTGGCGAATTGGCTCAAGGCCTGCGACAAGGAACCGGGCGAAACCTGAAAGCCGGCCGGCGCCTGGGCCTGAACCGGCGTGGCGACCAGCATGGCGAGCGGGGCGGCCAGCGCGGCGGCGAGGGCGCGGGCCAGGAGCGGGGAGCGGAAGGGAGGGACGTGCATGGGATTCCTTGGCGGCGGACGCGCGAAACGCGTCGTACATTCGGCTTGCCAAGCGAAAAGAAAAAAGGGGAACTGAGAATCCACCACTGTTACAAAAAGGCCTGTCGCGCCGCGCCGGGGCTATGTCCGGTCAGGCGGCTTCCAGCCGGATCCACCCGGGCAGCACGCGCCGGGCGCGCACGGGCAGGGTGGTCTCCAGCGCGCGCAGGATGCGGTCAGTGTCGGCCAGCGGGAACACGCCCACCAGCGGCAGTTGCGCGATCTCCGGCGTACAGGTGACGACGCCGCGGCGGTAGCGCGCCAGCTCGGCGGCGAAGCGGGCCAGCGGCATGCCGTCGGCCACCAGCTCGCCACGGATCCAGGCGTCGCGCGCAGGGTCGAGCGTTTCGGCCGCGTCGATGGCGCGGCCGCTGAAGCCGGTGCGCGTGCCGGCCTGCGCGACGCGGACGGGGGCATCGTCGGGCCGGATCTCGACCGCGCCGGCGTAGACATCGAGCCAGGCGCGGCCGCCGTCGCGCCGCACGGCAAAGCGGGTGCCCAGCGCCCGCAGTTGCGCATAGCCCACGTCCAACAGGAACGGCCGCGCCGGCGCGCGCGGATCGGGATGGGTGTCGATCAGGGTTTCGCCGTCCACCAGCACCACGCGGCGCGCCTGCGCGTCAAAACGCAGATTGACCGCGCTGGCGGTGTTCAGCCACAGCCGCGAGCCGTCCTCCAGCGTGGCCTGGCGGGTCTGGCCGACATCGGTGCGCAGGTCAGCCAACTGGCGGCGGGTGGCCGGCTGATTCCAGGCGGCGGCGCCCAGGCCGCCGACGCCGGCCAGCAGCATCAGCGTGCGCAGCGCGCGGCGGCGGCCGCGTCCGGCACCGGTCAGGGCCTGCAGCGCCGGCTGGCCGGCCACGGATTCGAAGCGCGCGCTGATCGCGGCCACGGCGTCCCAGGCGCGGCGGTGTTCCGGCCGGGCATCGAGCCAAGCCTGCCATTGGCGGGTGTCGTCGGCGCCGGCGCGTTCGTCGCCCAGGCGCGCGAACCAGTCGGCCGCGGCTTCGAGCACGCGGCGGTCGGGCAGGGCGGACAGCGCGGCCGGCCTCACCAGACGCCGTCCGCGATCAGCAGGCATTGCAGCATCGCCTGCGCCATGTATTTCTTCACCATGCGCTCGGACACGTCCAGGCGACGGCCGATCTCGGCATAGGTATAGCCGCCCAACTGGGCCAGCAGGAAGGCATCGCGGGCGCGCGCCGGCAAGCGTTGCAGCATGGCGTCGATCTCGACCAGCGCTTCCAGCACCAGCGCGCGCCGCTCGGGCGAGGGCGCGCTGGCCTCGGGGCGCAGCGCCAGCGCCTGCAGGTAGGCGTGTTCGAGGTCGCGGCGGCGCCACAGGTTGACCATCAGGCCGTGGGCGATGCGGGTCAGGAAGGCGCGCGGTTCGCGCAGGCCAGGCGTGTCACGGGCGGTGATCAGGCGCAGGAAGGTGTCCTGGGCCAGGTCGGCGGCGTCGTGGTCGTTGCGCAGGCGGCGGCGCAGCCATGCCGTCAGCCAGGCGTGGTGCGAACGATAGAGCGTGTCGACGGCGTGGGGAGCCGGGAGGTCGCCGGGCGGCACGGATGCTCCAGATCGGAAAAATAATGGGAATGGTTCCTATTATATATATTCAGGCCTGGAGTTGCAGGGGGGAATGTGCTCAGTCGTTGCGCCGTGAGGGATCGTTCCGCAAATGGCGGGCGTCATCGTCCACGCCGACCGTCAAGAACTGCGGTTTCACTTCCCTATTGCCCAGTTCGGATGAGACTGCCACAGGGACGATCTGCGCATCCGCCCACGCGGGCAGGCGGATGGCGGACCAGGTTGTCGTAGCGATATCCAGTAGCGCCATTCCCCCAAGCCTGTTGCCCCGAGTGGAGGGCTGATCCATGTAGATCGACGCGATATAGCCGCCACCGGGCGCACATAGCAATTCGCGAGGCTCAAATATCGACCCCGAATCCGCAGGCATTAACTGCCACCCTTGCCGCACGCCTTGCGAGGACAGGCGGATCACACTCAATCCATGGCGACGCGTTTGCCCCTGGAGGCAAAGATGGCCAGCCCGGTCCTGGGACGGGAGTTCAGCATGCGAGATTCCATCAAAGGCACATGGGACTGGCACCTTGCCGTCTCCACGTCTCATTCGATAAATCTCGCTACCCCCATAGCGATCGTGGTAATCGGCGAAGAGCCCGAACGGGCCGTAGGATTGGAGGAGAATTTCGTCGTCCGAAACGTACTGCGCCTGCCCCCCTTCGACAAACTCGAACAAACCCGAGAAAGGCCGTTCCGTGCCGCTTGAAAGGTCAAATTCCCAAAGATCGAACTCTAGAAGCCGTACGCGCCGACCGGGTGGCACCAAGCGCGCACTGCGCCAGAATGCGATCTTCGTCTCGTCCAGAGACATGAAAGGGGATAATTTGTTTCCTCGCGCCGCCGGAATGATCGCCAGCACACCGCCTTCGCTGGGCATCAGCGCTATTTCAGATTCATCCAGCGAACGGCGCTCCTCGTCTTCGGAGTCACCGGGAATCGTCCGACGAGACATTACGATGTAGCGTCCTTGAGGCGAATAGTGCGCGTACGTGTAGCGAAAGCCTTCAGGTAATCCATAACGATACAAGCGGCCTGTCGTCAACTGGTAACGCATCACGTCACAACGCTGATGAATCCGCTCAACGCACTCGACGAACAACCAGTCGTTGCCATTCGGATGAATACTCAGCGAACGGATCTCACGGCCGCCATTGGGCGGCGAGAAGCGCGTCTGCGTGGTGGGCGTCGCCACCTCGGCCGCGACCCTCGCTTTCACTTCGGTAGTCGGAGGCGGTGAGGTGAGGAAAGACCACCACAATGGCAAGACGCAAGCCACCGTCAATGCCGCGGCGAAAGCCCATCCTCGATTTTTCATCATTGCGTCCGCTTGCCTTCAGACGCCCGCCGGAGTAGCGGGACGATGCTCAACAACGTATATCGATGGTCAAGGTGACGAAAGCCCCGATTCGGCTAAAGCGGACCAAGCCCCATCAAGCCACCGTGGTCGTCGACGGGCGCCGGTACTCATGCGAGCCGCTAATGCACGCACGGGAACGCTGCTTTGAGACGAGACGCGGCTCCGCCAGAGTGGCACCACGGCGAGGATTCTTAATCTAAAAAATAGGAATTGTTCCTATTGTGGCCGTTCGAGTCTGGAGTTGTAGCGGGCATCGATATACGTTGTCGAGCATTGTGCCGCCGCCTTGGCGGGCTTCTGAACGTGTGCGGAGACGATGATGAAGCGAAATCGCGCGTGGATTTTCGTGGCGGCCGTGACGTTGATCTGCGTGCTGCCGCTGTGGTGGTCGCTCTGGACTTCGGCCTCTCAGGTCGCGAACGAGAAGAAGGCGGTAGTCACCGTGGTGGAGACGCCCACCACGAGAACGCCGTTCTCCCCGCCAAACGGCGGCAGGGCCATCCGCTCGCTGAGCGTGCATCCGAATGGCGTGGACTGGCTGTTTGTCGAGTGCGCCCAGGATGGCGATAACCGTTGCGAGGTCATGCGTTACCAACTCGATTCCGGTCGGCTGTATCGCTACGCGCTGCCGGCCGCCTATTCCTATACCTATGCACATTACTCGCCCAAAGGCAACTTCATCGTGATGTCGCGCATGCCTGTCTATGGAGATACCGAAGAGGACCTGCGCCGTTCGCTTCATGACCTGCAAATCGTGCTGATGCACGCAGACGGCAGCGCCTTCGAGGTTGTGCCGGTTGCACCGGGCAATAAGTTGTCGCCGTTCATGTCTCCCGACGAGTCGCGGATCGCATTCTGGCGCAGTGAGCGCCTGGTTCCTCCCGGCCGGCGAGTGCGGCTCCTGGAGTTCGATATCTGGGAGTACGACCGGCGCGGCATGCGTGAACAGCCGTTCGCAGGCATCTTCAAATTTGTGGAAGGTGGCCAGGCGCAATACATCTCGGGTGATGAAATCCTGCTCGAATCCTTTGGTCCGTCTGGCCTGTTTTCACGCTATCACGAGATATACGCGGGCAGCGCAATCTATCGGATGCGTCGGGGGAATGAGGTGGTACCGATCCCCGTTGTGTTCGACGGAATAGAGCATGCCCAGATGCCATCTATGGATCGAGCGGGAAATCTCTGCCTCTGGGGGCAGACGCCGCGCTATGGACTCACCGTCATCCGAATTTCCGCGGACGGGTGGCGCCAAGCCTGGCAGGAGGTGCCATTGTCGTCGGAGCCATGGTTCGAGCCGAGGGAACTCGTTTGCGATTCGAACGGAAGGTATATCGCGTCGATATATCGAGATCACCCGGTACGTTTTGGCGGCGGTACGGGCGGACTGGCCATGCTCGATATCGCTGCCGACATATGGTCCGCGGTTCCGCTTCCCCCTCCATGGAAAGCAGAAGAAATCCCGGTCGCAGTCTCGCACGAAGAGGCCCGCGTCAGGCCTTAGTGCTTTAACACAGAGGAAACCGAAATGGCATCCGAGGACGGCAGCATCAGAATTCAAGATCCGAGCTCGATCCCTTCCAGTTGGCTACCGGTATATGGCAGGTGGTGCGGGCCGGATTGGTCTGCCGGGGAGCGGGGGACGACGAAGAGCATGACTGAACTTGCTCGAGAACGCGTTTTTCAACGTATCGGTTCCGAAGGCGGATCCAAGGTCGAGAGCCCGTTGGATCTGATCTGCAAGGAGCATGACTTGGCCTACTTTGAGGCGGAAAGTCACCCTGGCAGTGAAGCAATGCAGAAATTTGAAGCGGATATGGATCTGCTAAGAAAAGTTGCCGCACTCGACGAAACTCTGCTCACCAAAGACGAGAAAACCTACAGCAAACTGATGGCCCTCGCTTTCGCCGAGAAGATTTTCAACGTCGATGTCCCCGCGCTTGGTTACGAGGCGGTCATGACGGCCATGAAGGATCTGATGCTATCGCTCCATGGCCTCTTCGACAAAATTGATGGGCTGTCCTATATGGATCAGTTCGGCGCCATGATGTGGGGGGCGATCAATGAAGGATACCTCCACGGCGGATTCGGTGATCAGGAGTTCTGGGACATCCCGTTCACACGGTTCACGCTGACGGCGACCGATACGGCGGGGGGCAGGGCGATAATTTCGTATTACACGGATCCGTATCGGGAAGCTCACGGTATCGCCGCCGTTGTCGCTGGCGAAATCGTCGAAGGATCGTCCCGAACGATCACGGTCTATGACGGTGGTTTTGTCACTGCGCAATCCGGTCTGCAGGACCCCGTCGTGCTGGCGGAGCCTTCGACCATGGCCTGGCCTGGGCTGTATCTCGACGATTTCCAGGTCTTCCCAGACGCGATCCCTGTTCCACCACCTGCGGCGCCATCGGCGCCTCCAGCAAGCGATCCGGATACGGCGAGCATGCCGATACCCTCGGTCAGCGGCATCGGGCCGATCATCTCGTATCCCTTGCCGTCGGTCCCCTTACCGTCGTTACCCGGGCCAATCGCTGCCCCTGAGGAGGATTCGGCGCCGCCCGACAGAACCGACGGCGGTCCGTTTTACGCCGTGTTGGTGGATCCTCCCTTTCCCGACGATGGGACGGGATTGAAGGGGGCTCCATCGCCGTCCATTGTCGTCCACGGCACCCCCGTCAATGACTGGATCAACGCGACCTGGGATATGTTCCAGTGCGACCGCCCCGACTTTTTCACGCAGAGTTTCTGCGATGGACTGCTGCGCGACGCCTATTCCATGGCGATCAACCGGGCCGTTGACCTCCGGATAGGACAGAGCCTCAATCAGCTCGTTACAGCCGATTCCGGCGCGACGGCGACGCTGGCGCAGGGAGACAATCAATCCAGTGCGCTGTTACCCGATACGGACGATGCGTTGCTGTTCGAAGGAAATTGGGAGGTGGCGGACACGAGTTGCGCCGTGGTGGGCAATAGCGTCGAGGATGTGGGGTGGTGATTCGGATTTGCACGCCCGCCAGGTTGGCTGGCGCAGGCAAGGCACCCTTGAGTCAGAATGCGGCGCTGGCCCATGATTGGCCGCAGGGCGGCGGCAGTCGGAGGCCAGCTCCGCTCGCCGCTTACTTGAACAACGCCGCGTTCTCTTCCAGCACCGCATCCGCGCATTGCGCGTCCAGGTTGCCGCCCGGCGCGCCGGCCACGCCGATGGCGCCGATGACGTTGTTGCCGGCCTTGATCGGCACGCCGCCGCCCAGCAGCAGGTAGCCGGGGATGTCGGTCAGGTTGGCGGCGCCGGGATTCTTCTGCGCGTTCTCCATGATGGCGAGGGTCGGCGCCTTGGCGGAGGCCGAGGTGAAAGCCTTGGCGCGGCTGGCTTCGATGGTGTGCGGGCCGGCGTTGTCGGCGCGCACGAAGGCCTTGAGCAGGCCGGCGCGGTCGACCACCGAGGCGCTGACGTTGTAGCCCTTGGCCTGGCAGGCGGCGACGGCGGCGCTGGCCAGCTTCTGGGCGTCGGCGGTCGAGATATTGCTTTCGGTGAGCACGGCGGCGTGGGCGGCGCCGCTGACGGCGAGGGTGGCAACCAGGGCGGCGAGCGGGTGGCGAATCATGTCTGCGTCCTTTTTCGGAAGGGTGATCGGGAGCAGTCAGTGTGGCCAAAAGGCCGGCGGCGCGGTATACGCCCGAATACCCACGCGCCTCCGTAGCGCTACGGAGGCGGCGGGGTCAGTCCAGCAGGGTGGCGTACTGGCGGATCAACTGCGCCAGCGAATCGGCTTCGAGCTTGGCGAAGACATTGGCGCGATAGGTTTCCACCGTGCGCGGCGACAGGTCGAATTCGCGCGCGATTTCCTTGTTGCTCATGCCCTGCACGATGCGTTCCAGGACCTCGTGCTCGCGCGTGGACAGGCGCGCCAGGCGGTCGGCGGCGGCCTGGGTCACGGCCAGGCGCTCGCGGCGGGCGATGTGGCCGCGCACGGCGGACTGCACCGCGTCCAGGAACACGTCGTCGTCCACCGGCTTTTGCAGGAACTCCATGGCGCCGCCCTTGAAGGCGCGGCGGCACAGGTCGACGTTGGCATGGCCGGTCAGCATCACCACCGGCAGGTCGGAGGCGTCGGCCAGCCGCGCCAGCACGTCGAGTCCGCTGATGCCGGGCATGCGGATGTCCAGCACCACGCAGCCAATGGCGTGCGGCGACAGTTGCGCCAGGAAGGCCTGCGGGTCGCCATGACCCTCGCTGCGCAGGCCGACGCTGCGCAACAGCAGCGCCAGCGCGTCGCGCACGGCGTCGTCGTCGTCGACCAGGTAGACCAGGGGCGATTGATCGGACAGGTTCATGTGGCGTTTCCGGCCAGGGGCACAACCAGCGTGAAGCAGGCGCCACTGGGCGTCAGGTTGCGCGCGGCCATGCGGCCGTCCATGGCGCCGGCCAGCGTTTCGCACAGCGCCAGGCCCAGTCCCATGCCCTGGGCGCGGGTGGTATGGAAAGGCGTGAACAAGCGCGGCAGGGCGTCGGCCGGGATGCCGGGGCCGTTGTCGCTGACACTGAAGACGTAGCCGGCGCCTTCGGCACGGCCTTCGAGCGCGATGCGGCGCGGCCCGCTCACGTCGGCCAGGGCGTCGGCGGCGTTCTGCACCAGGTTGTGCAGGATCTGTTCCAGGGCCACGCGGTCGCCCAGCGGCCGGGCCTGCGGGCTGGCGTTGCGCCAGCTCAGATGGATGTCCTGGCGCGCCAGCTCGGGTTCGCGCAGGAAGCGCAGCGAGGCCACCAGCGCGTCCGGGTCCAGCGCTTCGCGCCGGCCCGGGGCGCTGGGTTGCACCAGGGCGCGCATGCGGCTGATGATGTCGGCGGCGCGCTTGGCCTGTTCGGCGCTGGCCAGCAGCGCGCGACGCACGCTGGGGCGTTCCTCGTCGTCGTCCAGCAGGCGTTGCGCGGCGCGGGTCTGCGCCAGGATCGCGGTCAGCGGCTGGTTCAGCTCGTGGGCGATGCCGGCCGCCATTTCGCCCAGCGTGCCGAGCCGCGCCATCGCCGCCAGGCGCGCTTGTTCCTGCTGGCGCCGGGCCTCGGCGCGCGAGCGGCGGGTTGCCGCCACGCCCGCCACCAGCAGCGCGCTGGTCAGGCCCCACAGCAGCCACGGCAGCCAGGGCCAGGTGGCTGGCGTGAGGCTGCGGACGCTGTGCAGCACGAAGGGTTGGCTGGCCGCGCCCAGCGGCTTGGTCAGCGTCAACGGCCAGCCGAACGGCGCGGGATCGGGCTGGCGTTGCAGCAACGCCAGCGGCGGCGTGCCGATGGCAACGGTCAGGTTGGACAGGCCGGCGGGAAAATCGGCGGCGGCGAGCAGGTCGCGCGCGTCCACCAGCAGGCTCCAGCTGGAGGGCGACACCAGCCAGTAGCGGGCGGCGTCCAGCGCCAGCGTGACGGGGCGGCCCAGCTCGCGGGCCTGCTCCACGGCGGCGCGCAGGCCGGGCGGCTCGGCGCTGCTGCCGGACCAGGCGCCGTCCGCCAGGTAGCCGAGCGCCCGCAGTTGCGGCATGGCCGGGCGCAGGCTGGGAAACAGCCGTTCGGGCGCGGGCGGATGCGACAGCGCGGCCAGGGTCGCCAGCACCGCCTCGTGCTGCACCGTCTTCTGGCTCAGCATGCGCTGCGCAATGCTGGTGTCCTGGAAAAAACGCTCGTACTGGTCGACGTAGTGCTGGCGGCCGATCCAGAGGGCGCCGAGGCAGAACAGGACCAGCCAGCAGAGGAGGGCGCGGTGGCGCAAGGGGGGATTCACGCTGGAATTATGCCTTGCGCCCTGTCCAGCCGGGCATCCGTAGGGCTACGGAGGGGGCGGCGCCTCACGCGGCGAGGCGGCCGCCCCCGTTGTGGTCGGGGGCGGCCTGGGCGGCGGCCGACAAGGCCATCTGATGCAGCGCGGCGACCAGGTCGGATTGGGTCACCAGGCCGACCAGCACGCGGTCCTCGCGCAGCACCGGCACGCAGTGCAGGCTGTCGGACATGGGGCGCGCCAGCTCGATCGCGGGCAGGTCGGGATGGGCGAACGGCACTTCCGAGCGCATGCAATCGGCCACCAGCAGATCGGCGGGCGCGCCGCCGGCGGCGGCCACTTGCGCCGGCCGGCTGTTGCGCGCCAGCACGTCGCCCTGCGCCAGCATGCCGGCGTAGTGGCCGGCGGAATCGAGCACCGGCAGCCAGTGCAGCCGGTGTTTGTCGAACAGGCGCACGGCGTAGTCCAGCGGATCCTGCTGTCGCACCGTGATCACGTCGCGCGACATGATGTCGGCGCAGCGCACGTCGCCGAAACGGCGGCGGCTGGCGCGCAGTTCGGCCGCCAGCACGATTTCCTCCAGGTCTTCCTTGCTGATGTCGAGCAGCTCGCCGCGCTGCGCCAGGGCCTGGTCGAGATCGGCGCGCGAGAAGCCGAGGCGGGCGCTGGGCGCCGGATCGCGGGTCTGGTGGTGGGTGGCCGGGTCGGCGTGGCGGCGTGGATAGTTGCGCTTGAGCAGGCCGTTGAAGACCACGGCGATGCTGAGCAGGATGGCGGAATTCAAGGCCACCGGCCACAGGGCGAAGCCATAGCCGAGCGCGGCGACCTGCGGCCCGCCCAGCACCGCGGTCAGGGCCACGGCGCCGCTGGGCGGATGCAGGCAGCGCAGCCAGAACATCGCGCCAATCGCCAGCGCCGCCGCGCTGGCCGCGGCCACGCCGGGGTCGGCGATCGACTGGGCGCAGAACACGCCGATCAGGGCCGAGACGAAATTGCCCGCCATGATCGACCAGGGCTGGGCCAGCGGGCTGGCGGGCGCGGCGAACAGCAACACGGCCGAGGCGCCCATGGGCGCGATGAACCACGGATTGGCGCTGCCCAGCGCATGGCGGCCGACCCATTCGGTGCAAAACAGCCCGACCAGCGCGCCGAGCGCGCCATAGAGCTTTTCGCGCGTGTTGACGCCGACCGGCGCCGGTGCGAACGCACCCAGCCAGCGCTTGATTGCCACACCCAAAACCGTCTCCTCGCCGCTTCAGATATATCGGGGGATGACAATTTATCACGCGGCGCGCCGCGGGGCGGTGTGCGCTTGTGGCGGCTGCGATAAGCGGGATCAGCGTGCGGCGGGCGCTTCGCCGATGCGCGCCAGCAACCGCGTGAGCAGCGGGCGCATGGCGCGCAGCTCCTCCAGGTGCGAGGCCGACAGGCTCTCCAGGATGCGTTCGGCCTTGTCCGTCAGCACCACTTCCACGCGGCGGCCGTCTTCGGCGTCGGGCTCGCGGCTGACCAGGTCGAGCCGCTCCAGGCGGTTGACCAGTTCGGCGGCGGTGTGCGGGCGCACCAGCAGGCGTTCGGCGATCTCGCCCACGTACAGGCCGCGCCGGCCAGGCGCGTCGGGGCGGCTGCCCTTGATGGCCAGCAAGGCCTGGTGCTGTTGCGGCATCAGGTCGAGGCCGGCGGCGGCGTTTTCGCTGAAGGCGGCGAACTTGCGCAGCGCGTAGCGGAAATCGGCCAGCAGTTCGTAGTCGGTGGCGGACGGCAGGGCGGGGGATGGAGGGCGTTTCACGCGGTCGATTCTAAGTTATGTCGTTATGCGACCTGGTTGATTTTTCGCAGGCATCTGCCGCCACCCAGGCCGCAAAGGCCGGCGCCGTCCATGGCCGTATCAGGCGCGCCCGCCGGCCGCGCGCAGCAGCCACAACGCGTCCAGCACGTGCTGCGTGGCGCGCTCGATCTGACCATCGCGATGCGCGATGCCCAGCGGCCGCCACAGTGCCGGGCGCAATGGCCGCATGACGATGCGCGGATCGGGTTGCGGCGCGGTGGCCTCGTGCGGCAGCAGGGTCGCGCCGTAGCCGGCCGCCACCAGGCTCTTGATGGCGTCGTTGTAGTTCAGTTGGATGCGCGGGCGCGGATTGAGGCCGGCGCCGGCGAACCATTCGCCGGTCTGGCGCGATAGGCGGGTACTGGCGTCGTTCAGGATCAGCGGCCGTTCGCCCAGCCAGGCCGGCGTGACGCGCGCCGGCGCGTCCCAGGCGGCGGGCAGGAAGGCCATGATGGGATCGCGCCGCCATGGCCGCAGCACCAGTCCCGGCACCGGCGGCTGCGGCAGCGCCACCAGACCGACATCGAGCGTGCCGTCGCGCAGTTGCTGCAGCGTTTCCTGCGAGGTCAGCACCGCCACCTGCACGTCGATGCCGGGATGCTGGCGCCCCAGCGTTTCGAGCGCGCGCGGCAGCAGATGGGCGATGGCGCCGGTGGACGCGCCCAGCCGCACCCGGCCGCCCAGGCCCTGCACCTGCCGCTGCACGTCGTCGAGCGCCTGGTCGGCGTCGGCCAGCAGGCGCCGCGCGCGTTCCAGCAGGGTGTCGCCGATGGGCGTGGGCCGCACCTGGCCGCGCGTGCGTGTCAGCAGCGGCGCGCCGATGCGGGCTTCCAGGTCGGCCACGTGCAGGCTGACGGTGGGCGGCGCCAGGTGCAGGGCGCGGGCGGCCTCGGCGAACGAACCCAGGTCGGCGATGGCGACCAGGGTGCGCAGGCGGTCGAGGTTGATTTCACGCATGGCGGTTTCGTTCAGGAAAGCTGAATCCAACGGTCATGATATTCGACTTTTATTATGTCTGGCACTGCGCAATGATGGCAGCCACGACGACCTCCCGCCGGCACCGCGCCGGTTTTTCCGCAAGGCCACGCACATGACGCATCCTCTCGTATTCATCGACGGCGACCAGGGCACCACCGGGCTGCAGATCCACGAACGCCTGCGCGGCCGTGACGACCTGCGGCTGCTGACCCTGCCCGAGGCCGAGCGCAAAGACCCGCGGCGCCGCGCCGAGGCCATCAACGCCAGCGATATCGCCATCCTGTGTCTGCCGGACGAACCGGCGCGTCAGGCGGTGGCGTCCATCGTCAATCCCGCGGTGCGGGTGATCGACGCCAGTTCGGCGCATCGCACGACGCCCGGCTGGGTTTACGGGTTCCCGGAAATGGAAGCGGAGCAGGCGCGGCGCATCGCCGAGGCCAAGCGCGTCAGCAATCCGGGCTGCTACCCCACCGGCGCCATCGCCTTGCTGCGGCCGCTGGTGCGGGCAGGGCTGGTGCCGGCCGACTACCCGCTGGCAATCCATGCGGTGTCCGGCTATTCGGGCGGCGGCCGCGCCAGCGTCGACGCCTTTGAGGCGCCGGGAGCCACGGGCGGGTTGGCCTTCCAGGTCTATGGACTGGGGCTGGCGCACAAACACACCCCGGAAATCGAGCGCCACGCCGGCTTGTCGCAGCGGCCGGTGTTCGTGCCGTCCTACGGCGCGTTCCGCCAGGGCATCGTGCTGACGGTGCCGTTGCAACTGCGCCTGTTGCCAGCCGGCGTCACGATTGCGCAACTGCACCAATGCCTGGCGCGGCACTACGCCGGCAGCCGCCATGTGCGGGTGGTGGCGCCGCAGGATGCCGCTGCCCAGACCCATCTGGATCCGCAGGCGCTCAACGGCACCAACGATCTGCGGCTGGCGGTGCACGGCAACGAGCAGCATGGCCAGGTGCTGCTGGCCGCCGTGTTCGACAACCTGGGCAAGGGCGCCTCGGGCGCGGCGGTGCAGAACCTGGACCTGATGCTGCAGGCGCTGGCGCTGGCCGAGGCCTGAAGACGGGCTGATGATGGCGTGCCGGCGGCGTCACCGCCGCCGCGTCACCACGTCATTTCGCCCTTGGCCACCTTGGCGCTGATTTCCAGCGAGGCGGCCGCGCCCGCTTGCGGGTAGCGCGCGCGCATCGCCTGGATCAGCGCGGCGCTGTCCTTGGCCCGGGCCGCCTCGGCCTCGAAGGCGCGCAGGTAGCCTTCGGTGTAATGCACCGATTCCAGCGTCAGCGGCGCGCCGGGGGCGTAGTGGCCCGGCACCACGGTCGTGGGCTTGAGGCTGGCGATGCGGGCCAGCGTGGCGAGCCAGTCGGCGCGCGACCGCGGCGTCTGCGTGTCGGCGGTCCACACGTGCAGGTTGCCGAACACCACCACGCCGCCCACCACCGCCTGGCGCGAGGGGATCCAGACGAAGCTGCGGTCCGGCTGCGGGCCGTCCAGGCCGGTGATTTTCAGGGTCTCGCCTTCCAGCGTCAGGGTGTCGCCTTGCAGCACTTGCGGGATGACCGCCTTGCGCGGCGCGTCGGCGCCCAGCTTGGGCCCCCAGAACGCCAGCTTGGCGTCGACGGTGTCGCGGATATGGCGCACGGTCGGGGCGGTGGCCACGACCTTGGCTTGCGGGAACGCGGCCAGGATGGTGTCGAGTCCGAAATAGAAATCCGGGTCGCCGTGGCTGATGTAGATGGTGGTCAGCGTCTTGCCGCTGGCGCGCACCAGTGCCACCAACTGCTCGGCCTGCGCCTTGCCGAATTGGGCGTCGATCAGAACCGCCTCGCGTTCGCCGCTGACCAGCACGGACGAGACCTGGAAGATGGCGTCGTTGCCCGGGTTGTAGGGCGTGATCGTCAACTCGGTGGCGGCGGCCAGGCCGGGGGCGGACAGGGCCAGCGCCAAGGCGGGCAGCAGGCGGCGCGGGGTGGGCAGGGAGGACATGGCGGTTTCCTGGAAAGAAAGGGAATGCCGGCAGTCTAGTTGCGTCATTCGATCAGATAAACCGCTTATTCCGGGTGAGTCTGATGCGTAAATCGATCATGTCTCGGGCGCCGCCGCTGGATCCGCGCCTGCCGGATCGGCCAGCGTCTCCACAATCAAGCTGCGCAACCAGCGCGTGCCGGGATCGCTCTCGAAGCGCGCGTGCCAGTGCACGGTGACGCTCAAGGGCGGCAGGGGCAGCGGCAGCGGCCGGATCTCGAAGGCGCCGTCATGGTTGAACCAGAGCGCGGCGCGATACGGCAGCGTGACGGTCAGGTCGGTGCGCCGCACGATTTCGGCGGCGGCCGAGAAATGCGGCAGCGTCAGATAGGGCTGGCGGTGCAGGCCGGCCTCGCCGAGCACGTCGTCCAGCAGGCGGTGGGCGCTGGCGCGGGAAGCGACCAGGATGTGGTCCAGCCGCTTGAACTGGCCGCGCGTCAGGCCGGCGGCCAGCACCGGATGGCCGCGCCGGCCCATGCACACGTAGCGTTCGCTGAACAGGTCGGCGTGGCGCGTGTGGCGGCCCAGGCCGGCCAGGTTGCCGATCGCCAGGTCGATCTCGCCGTCCTTGAGCGCCTGCGGCAATTGTTCCAGCGGCACTTCCACCACCTCGATCCGCAGGCGCGGCGCCAGCGCGTGCACGCGCTCCATCAGGCTGGGCAGGAACACCATCTCGCCGATATCGGACATGGACAGGCGGAAGCGCCGCGTGCTGTTGGCCGGCTCGAAATGCTGCCGCAGGCTGACGGCCTCGGCGAAGCTGTTCATGCCGCGCTCGATCGGGTCGGCCAGCGCGAAGGCCACCGGCGTGGGCCGCATGCCGGCGGGCGTGCGCACGAACAACGGGTCGTCGAATTTTTCGCGCAGCCGCGCCAGCGCATAGCTGACCGCGGGCTGCGTCAGTTGCAGACGCTGGGCCGCGCGGGTGACGCTGCGTTCGTGCAGCACGGTCAGGAAAACCCGCATGAGATTCAAGTCGAAGTCCACGCCTGCCCTTGTTATCAGTCTGCTTTATGCGATGAATAATACCCATAAATTTGACACATAAATAGTTGATTCCTAGACTAATTTTCACGAGCCGCGGCACCGACCGCCGGCCGCCGACAACAAGGGGAAAAGCACGCCATGCAAGCGTTGACATTGCCGTCGCTGTTGTGCGACCAGGCCGCCCGCCAGGGGGGCCGACCGTGGATCCAGGCGCCGGGCGGGGCGTTGAGTTATGCCGAGGCGCCGGCGCACGCCGCGCGTTGGGCGGCGCTGCTGGCCGCGGCCGGGGTGGGGCGCGGCGACCGCGTCGGGCTGATGGCCGGCAACCGCATCGAGTTTCTGTCGGTGGTGCTGGGCTGCGGCTGGCTGGGCGCGGTGGTGGTGCCCATCAACACCGCGTCGCGCGGCCTGCAGTTGCAGCACATCCTGGTCAACAGCGGCTGCGTGCTGCTGGTGGCGGACAGCGCCTCCTGTCCGGCGCTGGCAGGCCTGGACGCGGCGGGCCTGGCGCTGCGGCGGATCTGGCTCTTGGACGAGCGGCAGGCGCCAGCGGGGGCCGTCCATGCCGGGCCGGCCGGCGCCGGGGCCATCCCAGCCGCCGGTCTGCCGGCGCCCGTCACGCGGCTTCCATCCTTGCCGGAGACGCCGATGCCGGCGGCCGGCCTGGGCCCGGGCGACACGCTGGCGATTCTCTACACGTCCGGCACCTCGGGCCTGTCCAAGGGCGTGTGCTGTCCGCACGCGCAGTTCCACTGGTGGGGCGTCATCGCCGCGCGCAACCTGGAGATCGGCGCCGATGACGTGCTCTACACCAGCCTGCCGCTGTTCCACACCAATGCGCTCAACGCCTGCTTCCAGGCGCTGGTCACCGGCGCGTCGATTGTCTGCGACGAACGCTTTTCGGTCAGCCGCTACTTCGAGCGCCTGGCGGCCACCGGCGCCACCGTGACCTATCTGCTTGGCGCCATGGTGCCGATGCTGCTGGCGCGCCAGCCGTCGGCCGCCGAAAGCGGCCACCGCGCCCGCATCGCGCTGGCGCCAGGCGTGCCGGAACGCTTCCACGCGACTTTCACCGAGCGCACCGGCATCGCGCTGCTGGAAGGCTACGGCTCCACCGAAACCAACTTCGCGCTGGGAGGCACGCTGGCCCAGCAGCGCCCCGGCGCCATGGGCCGTGTCGCGCCGGAGTTCGACGCGATCGTGGCCGACGAGCACGACGCGCCGCTGCCCGACGGCCAGGCCGGCGAGCTGCTGCTGCGCGCGCGGCCGCCGTTCGCCATCGCCACCGGCTACTTCGGCATGGCTGACAAGACAGTCGAGGCCTGGCGCAACCTGTGGTTCCACACCGGCGACCGCGTGGTGCGCGACGCCGACGGCTACTTCCGCTTCCTGGATCGCATGAAAGACGCGATCCGCCGGCGCGGCGAGAACATTTCGTCGTACGAGGTGGAGCAGGTGCTGCTGGCGCACCCGTCGGTGGCGGTGGCCGCGGTCTACGCGGTGCGTTCGGAACTGGCCGAGGACGAGGTCATGGCGGCGCTGGTCTACAAGCCGGGCTGCGCACTCACGCCCGAAGCCCTGTTGGACTTCTGCCAGCCACGCATGCCGTATTTCGCCGTGCCGCGCTACCTGCGCGTGCTGGACGACCTGCCGCGCACCGAGAACGGCAAGGTCCGCAAGTTCCGGTTGCGCGATGAGGGCGTGACGGGCGACACCTGGGATCGCGACGCCGCCGGCTACCGCGTGGCGCGCTGAATCCCGTCCATATAAAACAAGGGGCAACAGCATGACAATGGCATACCAGGGCGCGGTGCAAAGCGCCGATGAGCAGGCCCGCAGGCAGCGCACGCGGCGGGTGGTGATGGCGTCCGTCGCCGGCAACGCGATGGAGTGGTACGACTTTTTCATCTACGGCACGGCGGCGGCGCTGGTGTTCGGCGAGTTGTTCTTTCCCAAGGGCACCGATCCGCTGCTGGGCACCATGGGCGCCTTCGCCGGCTTTGCCGTGGGCTTTCTGGCGCGGCCGCTGGGCGGGGTGGTGTTCGGCCACATCGGCGACCGCTACGGCCGCAAGCTGGCGCTGGAGTGGACGCTGGGCATCATGGGCGCGGCCACCTTCCTGATCGGGTTGTTGCCCACCTATGAGCAGATCGGCATCTGGGCGCCGGTGGCGATGGTGGCGCTGCGCGTGTTGCAGGGCGCGGCGGCCGGCGGCGAATGGGGCGGCGGCGTGCTGCTGATCAGCGAGGCGGTGGGCGGCAAGCGCCGCGGCTACTTCTCGTCGTTCAGCCAGTTGGGCGTGGCCGGCGGCTTCGTGCTGTCGTCGGGCGTCTTCATGCTGGCGCAGCAACTGCCGCAGGAGGCCTTCATGAGCTGGGGCTGGCGTCTGCCGTTCCTGTTGAGCGTGCTGATCTTCGGCATTGGCCTGTACATCCGCAAGCACATTCCCGAAAGCGACGAATTCGTGCAGGCCAAGAAGACCGCCAAGCGCGGCATGCCGGCGGTGGAAGTGTTCCGCCGCTATCCGCGCCAGGTGTTCACGGCGATGGGGCTGCGGGTGGCGGAGAACGGCGGTTCGTACATTTTCCTGGCGTTCGCGCTGGCCTATGGCAAGTTCCTGGGCATTCCCAACGACGTGATGCTCGGCGGGGTGCTGGCGTCCATGTTCATCGAACTGGGCTCGCTGGTGTGGTTTGGCCACCTGTCGGACCGGATCGGCCGGCGCACCGTGTACCTGATCGGTTCGGCCGGCCTGATGCTGGCGGCGTTTCCGTTCTTCTGGCTGGTGCAGACCAAGGAGCCGATGTGGATCTTTCTGGCGTTCTTCCTGGGCAATACCGTGTGTCACGC
Source organism: Achromobacter sp. (assembly GCF_050285565.1). Taxonomy (GTDB): domain Bacteria; phylum Pseudomonadota; class Gammaproteobacteria; order Burkholderiales; family Burkholderiaceae_B; genus Achromobacter. The sequence goes on along the minus strand of NZ_JBLZXG010000010.1, from coordinate 28,233 downwards.
CGCCATGATCGGCACGCAGCCAGCGTACTTCGCCGAGCTGTTCCCGCCCGAGGTGCGCTACACCGGCCTGGCGCTGGGGCACGAGCTGGCCTCGGTGTTCGCCGGCGGCCTGTCGCCGCTCATCGCCATGGCGCTGCTGCGCAAATATGAATCGGCCACGCCGGTGGCGTGGTTCCTGGTGGGCATGGCGGCGATCACGGTCATCACCTTGCTGCTGACGCGCGAACCGCCGCGGCAGGAATCGGCATGAGCGCCGGACCCGGCATCGTCGGCGTGGGCGAGACGCCCGCGCTGCGCCATCCCGAGCCCGGCTGCGACACCGCCACGCTGATCGCGCAGGCGGTGCGGCTGGCGCTGGACGATGCCGGGCTGCGGCCGGCGGAGGTGGACGGCCTGGGGCTGGCCTCGTTCACGCTGCGTCCCGATCGGGCCATCGACATGGCGTGGCGGCTCGGCCTGACACTGGATTGGTGCATGCAGGACGAGATGGGCGGCGCCAGCGCCATCAACATGCTGCGCCATGCCTGGCTGGCGCTCCAGGCCGGGCAGGCGCGCACCATCGTGCTGGTGGCCGGCGACCATTTCAGCGGCGCCGATTTCGCCGACCTGGTGGGGCGCTACAACCGCAGCGCGCAGGATTACCTGAGCCCGCTGGGCTGCGCCGGGCCGAACCCGCTGTTCGCCATGCTGACGCAGCGGCAGATGGCGCGAACCGGCCTGCGGCGCGAGGACTATGGCGCGCTGTGCGTGGCGCAGCGCGCCTGGGCCGCCGACAACCCCAACGCCGCCTACCGCCAGCCGCTGACGCTGGCGCAATACCTGGCGGCGCCGCTGGTGGCCGCGCCGCTGGGCCGGCTCGATTGCGTGCCGGTGGTCAGCGGCGCCTGCGCGCTGGTGTTGCAGGCGCGGCCGCAAGGCGTGCGCGTCACGTTGCGGGCCAGCGGCGCGCGCTACAACGCCGACCAGCAGGAGGGCGACGGGCTGGTGACCGGCATCGCCGGGTTCGCGCCGGCGTTGTGGGCCCAGGCCGGATTGGGGCCGGATGAGATGGACGTGATCGGCGTCTACGATGACTACCCGGCCATGGCCGTGGCGCAACTGTGCGACCTGGGCCTGGCGCCGGCGGACGATCTGCCGGGCTTCATTGCGCGCCGCATCGCCACGCGCGAACTGCCGGTCAATACGGCGGGCGGGCAACTGTCGGCGGGGCAGGCGGGCACGGCCGGCGGCATGCACGGCCTGGCGGAAGTGGCGCGCCAACTGCTGGGCCGCGCCGGCGCCCGCCAGGTGGCCGGCGCGCGTCACGGCGTGGCGACCGGTTACGGCATGGTGCAGTTGCGCTACGGCATGTGCGCCAACGCGGCGGTGCTGGCCAGGGAGGACGCATGAGTTTCAACGTGATGGAATGCGCGCGGTGCGCGCATCGGGTCTACCCGGCGCGGCTCTGGTGCCCGGCGTGCGGGCACGACCGGGCGCGCGAGGTGGCGGTGGAGCAAGCCGAGCTGCTGGCGTGGACGCGCGTGCCCGCCAAGGCGGGCGAAGGTGGCAGCGTCTTGGCCACCGTCAACGCGCTGCCGCGCGGACCGCTGCTGGTGGCGCGCCTGCCGGACGTGCCGCAGGGGGCAGGGCAACGCCTGCGCCTGCTTGCGCGGATCGAGCAAGGGGTGACGCTGCCCTGGGCGCAAGCGCTGTCCAAGGGTGACGACGCCCCGGGCGAGGGCTGACGACCCGGGGTCGGCAGGCGCGTGCCGGCGGTGCGGGTCAGGGCCGCGCGTTGGCCGACCGGATCGATGCCAGCCGCTGCGCCAGCGTGGCGCTCGACAGTTCGCCGACGCGCACATCCAGCAGCCGGCCTTCGGCATCGAGGAACAGCGTGGCCGGCAAGCCGCGATTGCTCATCTGGCGCGAAGCCTCGCCGGCCGGGTCGAGCAGGGCGTTGGCCAGGGACGGGGCGTGCTCGTCCAGGTATTGGCGCACGGTGGCCGCGGCCTCGCCCTGGTTGACAAAGACGAAATGGATATCGGGGTGGGCCGCCTGCGCCTGCTCGAAGGCCGGCATCTCGCGCCGGCACGGCGGGCACCAGCTGGCCCACAGGTTCACGACCATGGGCTTGCCGTGGAAGGCGGCCAGCGTGGCGGCGGCGCCGTCCAGCCGTTGCAGCGACAGCCCCGCCAACTGCGGCGGCGTCTGGGCCGGCGGCGCCAGCAGGCGTGCGCCGCCCAGCCAGACGGCCGCGCCCAGCGCCATCGCGACCAGCAGTGCGCGGCGCGGCGCGCGGTTGCGTAGCGTGGCGTAGGCGCCATAGGCCAACGCCGCGACCAGTCCGGCGGCACCGGCCCAGCCGCCGTCGCGCAGATCCAGTATCTTGAGCGGATCTTGCTGGAAATGGTCGCGGTATTGCCAGACGAATCCCAGGCGCGCCGCCAGCAGGCCCAGCAGCAGGCAGCGCCACAGCGCGCGGCCGGTCGCCTCGGCGCGGGCGCCGGCCAGCAGCCGGCCGGCGATCAGGCCGGCGACGACGGCGGCCGCCAGCAGCGCCAGTTCGACGGGAAACACCAACGGGCCCAGGCGCAGGGCGGGGCTCATGCGGCGCGCTCCAGGCGCGTGGCCGCGCCGGGGCGGCCGTTGCTGCGAAATTCCATGGCGTGAGACGAGTCGGGCGAAGGCCCAAGCCTAGCATGGCGCCGCTATAGGCCTGGGCGTCCCTCATTGCCGCCGGCGTGCCCGGGTACGCCAGACTGCCGCATGGCGATCGGGGCGGCCGCGCCGCGCCCGGCATCGGCGGACACGGCGCTTGGCCCTATATACGGCCACGCTGAAACACATATTTCCAGGGACGTTAAAATAACCGGCTCGCGGCTTTCATCGAGCCCTCCGGCCTTCATCATCCCTGCGCCCCGCGCTCTCGACAAAACATGAAAAAACTGACTGCTGTTCTTCTCGTGTCCGCCACCACGATGCTGACCGCCTGCGGCCCGTCCGACAACGCGCCGGCCGCCAGCGCGCAGGCGCCGGCCGCCGCCCGCAAGGTGGTCGTCGGCCTGGACGACAACTTCCCGCCCATGGGTTTCCGCGACGCCAACAACCAGATCGTCGGCTTTGACGTCGACATGGCCAAGGAAGCCAGCAAGCGCCTGGGCCTGGAAGTCGAATTCAAGCCGATCGACTGGAGCGCCAAGGAAGCCGAGCTGAACGGCAAGCGCGTCGACGTGCTCTGGAACGGCCTGACCATCACCGAGGAACGCAAGAAGAACATCAGCTTCACCGCGCCCTACATGGCCAACCACCAGATCATCATCGTCGGCAACGCCTCGCCGGTGAAGGCCAAGGCCGACCTGGCCGGCAAGGTGGTCGGCGCCCAGGACGGCAGCAGCGCCACCGACGCCATCGCCAAGGACCCGGTCGCCGGCAGCATCAAGGAAGTCAAGAAGTTCGGCGACAACGTCACCGCGCTGATGGATCTGGCCGCCGGCCGCCTGGACGCCATCGTGGTCGACGAAGTGGTGGGCCGCTACCTGATCAGCAAGCGCGCCGGTGAATACCGCGTGCTGGACGACAACTTCGGCACCGAAGACTACGGCGTCGGCGTGCGCAAGGACGATACCGAGCTGCTCGCCAAGCTCGACAAGACGCTGGACTCGATGAAGCAGGACGGCACCGCCGGCCGCATCGCCACCCAGTGGTTCGGCGCCAACATCATCAAGTAATCTCCCGGGAAGCGCCCGGACCGCGCCGCGGTCCGGGCGTTTTGCAGTCCGGCGATCCTGTACGCCGGTGACCCGGCCCCCGATTCATCCCGCCCTGACCGGCGCGCACCCATCCGCATGGACTACGTACTTTCCCTTCTGGGACCCCTGGCGCAAGGCGCGAAAGTGACCTTGACGCTGTTCTTCATCACGCTGGCGCTGGCCGTGCCGCTGGGCCTGGTGCTGGCGCTGCTGCGGATCTCCAAGTGGGGCTTTGTCAGCCAGCTGGTCAATGGCTACATCTGGCTGATGCGCGGCACGCCGCTGATGCTGCAGATGCTGTTCATCTACTTCGCGCTGCCGTTCGTGCCGGTGGTGGGGGTGCGGCTGCCCGACTTCCCGGCGGCGGTGGTGGCGTTCGCGCTGAACTACGCGGCATACTTCGCCGAGATCTTCCGCGCCGGCATCCAGTCGGTGGATCGCGGCCAGTACGAGGGCAGCAAGGTGCTGGGCATGACCTACCTGCAGACGCTGCGCCGCATCGTGCTGCCGCAGATGGTGCAGCGGGTGCTGCCGCCCATGAGCAACGAAACCATCACCCTGGTCAAGGACACCTCCCTGATCTACGTGCTGGCGCTCAACGACATCCTGCGCACCGCGCGCGGCATCGTGCAGCGCGATTTCACGACCACGCCGTTCCTGGTCGCGGCCGCCTTCTATCTCATCATGACGCTGGTGTTGACGTGGTTCTTCCAGCGTATGGAAAAGCGCTATGCCAAATACGACCAGTAATCCGTCCGCCGGCGGTCGCGGCGCCATGATCTCGGCGCGCGGCATCGTCAAGTCGTTCGGCGCCAACCGGGTGCTGAACCAAGTCTCGCTGGAACTGGGCAAGGGCGAGGTGGTGGCGGTGATCGGGCCGTCGGGCTCGGGCAAGAGCACCTTCCTGCGCTGCCTGAACCACCTGGAAACCATTGACGACGGCACCATCGAGATCGAAGGCGAGGCCCTGGCCACCGCCGTGCCGGGCGGCCACAGCCGCTACGCCAGCGACGGCGACGTGCGCCGCATCTGCCGCAAGATGGGCATGGTGTTCCAGTCGTTCAACCTGTTCCCGCACATGACGGTGCTGCAGAACATCATCGAAGCGCCCATGATCGTCAAGCGCATGCCGCGCGCGGCCATCGTGCCCAAGGCCGAGGAACTGCTGCGCAAGGTCGGCCTGCTGAACAAGCGCGACAACTATCCCACGCGTCTGTCCGGCGGCCAGAAGCAGCGCGTGGCGATCGCCCGCGCGCTGGCGATGGAACCGGACATCATGCTGTTCGACGAGCCCACCTCGGCGCTCGACCCCGAGCTGACCGGCGAGGTGCTGCGCACCATGCGCCAACTGGCCGACGAGCACATGACCATGCTGGTGGTGACCCACGAAATGGGGTTCGCGCGCGAAGTGGCGCACCGTGTCATCTTCATGGACGAAGGCCGCATCGTCGAAGCGGCGCCGTCGGCGGACTTCTTCCGCGCGCCGCGGCATCCGCGCAGCCGCGAATTCCTGGCGCACATGCTGTAGAACGCGGCAGCGGCGCCGCTGCGTGCCAGTGCGTGGCCGTGGCCGCGCCGCGCCGGCCTCAGCGCTGGCCGCGCCGGGGCACGATCATCGGGCTGCCGGTCTCCGGATCCGGCAGCACCCGGCAGTCCAGGTCGAACACCCGCCGCAGCGTCGCCTCCGTTACCACCTGCCGCACTTCGCCCTGCGCGGCGATGGCGCCGGCGCGCATCATGACGACCCGGCCGGCGTAGCGGAACGCCAGGTTCAGGTCGTGCAGCACCACCACCAGCGTGCGCCCGGCGCGGTGCAGGCGCGCGCACAGTTCCAGCAGGTCGATCTGGTGGCGGATGTCGAGGAAGGTGGTGGGCTCGTCCAGCAACATGATGCCGGCGTCCTGCGCCAGCACCAGCGCCAGCCAGGCGCGCTGCCGCTGGCCGCCCGACAGCGTGTGCACCGGCTGGTCGGCCAGGTCCGCCAGGTCGGTGTCGGCCAGGGCCGCCTCGACCGCCTGGGCGTCGGCCGGCGACCACTGTCGCAGCAGGGTCTGGTGCGGATAGCGGCCGCGCGCCACCAGGTCGCGCACGGTGATCATTTCCGGCGCCACCGGGTTCTGCGGCAGATAGGCCAGGCGCCGCGCCACCGCCTTGCGCCGCAGGCCCGCCAGGTTGGCGCCGTCCAGGAACGCCTGGCCCTGGCTGGGCGCCAGCGCCCCGCCCAGCACGCGCAGCAGCGTGGACTTGCCGCAGCCGTTGGGGCCGACCACCGCCGTGAATGCGCCCGGGGCGACCGCCAGCGACAGGTCGCGCAGCACGGGTTTGTCGCCGTAAGCCAATTGGACTTGCCGCAATTGCAGCGCGGGCTGGCCGTCTGGAGAGGTGTTCAGGTGGAGGTCTTGCGCCATTCGAGTACCAGCAGGAAAGCAAGATAGACGCCGCCGATGCCGGCGGTCAGGACGCCGACCGGCAGGCCGTTGGGGCCGGCCAGCCGGGTCAGCAGGTCGGCGCCGGCCAGCAGCACGGCGCCCGTCAGGGCCGCCAGCAGCGGTTGCGGGCCGCTGACGCGCACGCAGCGGCGGGCGATTTGCGGCGCCGCCAGGGCGATGAAGGCGATCGGCCCGGCCACCGCGACGGCGGCGGCCGCTGCCAATACCGCCACCAGCGTGGCCGCCAGCCGGCTGCGGGCCGGCGGCGCGCCGAGGGCCTGGGCCAGGTCGTCGCCCATCTCCAGCAGGCGCAGGCGGGCGCACAAGGCCAGCGCCAGCGGCAGCAGCACGGCGCAGGCCGAGCCGATCAGGGCAACGTCGCGCCAGGTCCTGCCGGCCAGGCTGCCGTTGAGCCAGGTGGCCGCCAGGTAGGCCTGTTCGCGCCGCAGGTTGGACAAGCCGTATTGCACGAAGGCGAAGGCGATCGCGCCGACGGCGATGCCAGCGATGACCAGGCGCTGCGGCGCGGCAAAGCCGCTGCCCGAGCCGAACCAGACGCCGGCCGTGGCCAGCAGCGCGCCGGCCGCCGCGCCCCAGGCCACCGGCATGAGGCCGGGCCAGACCATGGCCACCGCCACGGCGCCGGCAGAAGCGCCCGCCGTCAGGCCGATGACGTCGGGGCTGCCCAGCGGATTGCGGGTCAGGCTCTGGAACAGCGCGCCCGACAGGCCCAGCGCGGCGCCCGCGCCCAGCGCCGTCAGCGCGCGCGGCAGGCGCACCGTGTGCACCAGCCATTGCTCCACGGCGCCGCCGGCGCCTTGCAGCGCCTGCCACAGCGCAGCCCATGACAGGCCGGGGTCGCCGACGCGCAAGGCGGCGGCCAGCAGGGCGCCGGCCAGCGCCAGCAGCAGCGCGGCGCAGGCCAGCGCGCGCGGCGCGACCGGCCAGGCCAGCCACGCGCCAGCGCTCAGCATGCGCGGGCGGCGAGGCGGGGCGGGCGTGGCGCGGGTCATGCCAGGCCCCGTGCCCGGCTGCGCAGGGCGATCAGCAGGAACGGCGCGCCGATGAAGGCCACCACCACGCCAGTCAGCAGTTCGGCCGGCGCACGCAGCAGCCGCGCCAGGATGTCGGCCACCAGCATCAGCAGCGGCCCCAGCACCGCGCAATAGGCCAACAGCCAACGCAGGTCCGGACCGGCGTAGCGGCGCGCGATGTGCGGCACGGCCAGGCCGACGAAGGCGATGGGCCCGGCGGCGGCGGTGGCGGCGGCGGCCAGCACCGCCACGCACAGCAAGCCCAGCGCGCGATACAGCCCGGCGCGCAGCCCCAGCGCCCGCGCCAGCGCCTGGCCCAGCGCCAACAGGTTGAGCGGCCGCGCCAGCATGGCGGCCAGCAGCAGGCCGATGCCAATGTAGGGCGCGGCGCGCCACGCGGCGGCCAGCGATTGGCCGGCCAACGATCCCACGGCCCAGAAGCGGTAGGCATCGAAGATGTCGTCGCGCAGCAGCGCCACCGCCTGCACATAGGCGAACAGCACCGCGTTGACGGCGGCGCCGGCCAGGATCAGCCGCACCGGTTGCAGCCCGCGCCCTGCGGCGCCGATCAGGTACACCGCCGCTGCCGCGCCCAGCGCACCGGGCAGCGCCGCCCAGAACGGATGCGCCGGAAGGCCGCCCAGCAGCAGCGCCGCCGTCACGATGGAGGCGGCCGCGCCCGCGTTCACGCCCAGCAGGCCGGGTTCGGCCAGCGGGTTGCGGGTCAGCGCCTGGATCAGCGCGCCGGCCACGGCCAGGGCCGCGCCGGTCAGCAGCGCCAACAGGGTGCGGGGAATGCGTGCCGCGACCACCATGGCGGCATGGCTGTCGTCCGGGTGCAGCAAGACGCGCCAGACCGTGGCGGGCGCCAGGCCGCGCGAGCCGAGCCACAGGCTGGCCAGCGCGGCCAGGGCCAGCAGCGTACAGGCCGCCAGCAACAGCGGCGCCCGCAAGCGTGGCGCGCCCTGGCGCAAGGCCGCGACGGCGGCGGCCGAGGGCGGGCGGCGCGGCGGCATCAGGAGCCGGCTCCGTCGGGCTGGGCGTGGCGGGCGGCCTGCGCCAGTCGCGGCGCCAGCCGGTCCAGCATCCAGGCCACCGCCAGCGGCGTGCCGGAGGACGAGGCCATGACCAGCGCCGGGTCGCTCAGCGCCACGTAGGCGCCGCGCCGTACCGCCGCAATCGAGCCATACAAGGGCAGGGCGGCGGTACGGTCGCGTTCCTCGGGCGAGTAGAACCACGACACCAGGATATCGGCATCGCCCAGCGCGTCGGCATGCTCGAAGCCCAGGTAGTGGGCGAAATGGCCGGCGCTGGCGCGCAGGCCGCGCACCGACGGCGCCAGGGTCAGGCCCATGGCCGTGAGCGTATCGACGCGCGGATCGCCGGCCACGTAGGCGGCGAAGTTGCCCGAACCCAGGTCGGCGCGCACGTAGGCGAAGGTCTTGCCGGCCAGTTCGGGGTAGCGGCGCGCGGCCTGCGCCAGCGCCTGGCGGATGCGGGCCTTGAGCGGCGCGGCCGCCTCGGGCTTGCCCAGCGCTGCCGCGATCAGGTCGATCTGCGTGTCCACCGGCGTCAGGAACGGCTGGTCGGGATAGGCCACCACGGGCACCAGCCGCGACAGTTGCGCGTAGGCCTCGGGCGTGACGCCGGAGAACGGCGCCAGCACCACGTCCGGGCGCAACGCGATGATTTTCTCGATATCCAGTTCGGGGTACACCGTGATGCGTTCGGGCAGCGGCTGGCCGGCGGCCTCGATGGCGGCGCGCACCCAAGGCCAGTAATGGTCGGCATCGCCGCCCCAGTCGGCGCGGCCCACGCCCACCGGCACCACGCCCAGCGCCAGCGCCAGGTCGTCGGCGCCCAGGCCGAGGGTGACGACGCGCTTGGGGCGGGCCGTGATCACCGCCTTGCCGAGCGCGCTGTCGAGGGTCACCGGAAAGCCGCTGGCGGGGCCGTCGACGGCGTCACGCGGCGCGCGGCCGGCCGGGGGCGTGGCGGCGGTGGCCGCGGTGGGGGCGAGCGTGGAAGCGGACGGCGCGGGGCGGTCGCACGCGGCCAGGGTGCAGGCCATGGCCAACGCCGCCGCGCCCAGGGCGGCGCGGCGGCGCCAGCGCGCCGCGATGGATTGATGCAGACGCATTGTGGCGGGGATCTCCTTTCCGCGAGGCGTGCCGCCGGTTCAATACTGCGCGCGCAGCGTCAGCATGACGTTGCGGGGCGCGCCATACCAGCCCTGGCTGTAAAAGCCGATCTGGTCGTAGTACTTGCGGTCGAACACGTTGTTCAGGTTGAGCGTGGCCGAAACCTGCTTGCTGAAATCGAAGCGGGCCATCAGGTTGACCAGCGCGTAGCTGCCTTGCTCCACGTCGACGTTGCCGCGCGGGCTGGCGGCGGAGCGGTAGATGCGGCTCTGCCAGTCGAGGCCGCCGCCGACCGTCAGGCGGTGCAGGTCGCCCGGCAGCCGGTAGGTGGTGTAGACCTTGAACAGGCTGCGCGGATGGCTGGTGTTGATGGGCTTGCCGTCGGCGTCCTTGGCGGTGAAATGGGTGTAGCTGGCGCCGATGTTCCAGCCCGGCGTGAGCTGGCCGCTGGTCTCCAGCTCGAAGCCTTCCACCTTGGCGCCGGAGGCGGCGCGGTAGGCCTGGGTGCCGGGCATGCCGATGACCGATTCGCCGGGGATGGCCTGGGCCAGATTGTTCTGGCGGGTCTGGTAGAGCGCCGCCGAGGCGTTCAGCAGGCCGTCCAGGTAGGCCGCCTTCAGGCCGACCTCATAGCTCTTGCCGTCGATCGGCGGCAGGATCGAGCCGCTGGGCGAGCGCGCGTTCTGCGGCTGGAAGATCTCCGTGTAGCTGGCGTAGGCCGTGTAGGTGCTGTTGATGTCGTACAGCAGGCCGGCGTAGGGCGTGAACTGGTCGTTGATCTTGTACTGGCGCTTGGTGCCGAAATAGGTCTGGTTGGTTTCCCAATTGCTCCAGCGGCCGCCCACGATCAGGTGCAAGGGGTCGGCCAGCGAGAAGCGGCCCACCGCGTAGGCGCCGGTCTGCTTGACGCGCATGTCGTCGGCGGGCGTCTTGTCGGCGGCCCAGGCCGGTTCGGCGATGTGATCCTGGCGCCAGTCGAAGAAGCTGCCGATGGCCGGCTTGGCGCCGGTCTGCAGGTACTGGCCGATATTGCTGTGGTCGTTGACGCTCATCCAGCCCAGCGCCAGTTCGTGCTTGCGGCCGAACCACTGGAACGGGCCCGACACGGTCAGGTGGATGTCATCGCGCGAACGGTCGCCGTCGTAGTTGTTGAAGGCGCTGGTCATGCCCGCGCCGGTGACGCGGTCGGGGTAGCCGCCGCGGAACAGTTGCTTCATGCGGTAGTCGCCGTCGTTGTGGCTGTAGGCGGCGCGCACCTTCCAGTCGTTGGCGAAGCGATGCGTCAGGTCGACGAAGGTGGTGGTGGACTCGGTGTCGATGCGGGCCCAGCGGGTGTTGTTGGCCACCGAGCGGTTGAAGTCGGTGCGCGAGCCGTCGCGGTAGAACAGCGGGAAGCCGCTGCCGAAGCCATTGCTCTGGTTGCGGGAATATTCGATGCCGGCGGTCAGTACCGTATCCGGCGTCAGGTCGGCGCTGATGACACCGTAGAAAGTGCGCTTGCGCGAATCCAGGAACGTCACGTAGCTGTCGCCCTGGTCGTAGGCGGCCACGAAGCGCGAGCGGATGCGGCCGCCTTCGGTGACGGGCACCGACAGATCCAGGTTGCCGCCGACCTGATTCCAACTGCCCGCGCTGGCGCTGCCGGACAGGGCGAATTCGCGCAGCGGCTTCTTGCGGATGAAATTGACCGCCGCCGACGGATTGCCCGAGCCGGTCATCAGGCCGGTGGCGCCGCGCACGATCTCGACCCGGTCGTAGATGGCCGCGTCGATGTCGGTGGCGCCGTAGTTCCAGAGGCTGAGGATGGGCGAGTTCAGGCCGTCGAACTGGAAGTTGTCGATATCGAAGCCGCGCGACGAGAACGACAGCCGGTTGCTGTCGCTGCGCGCAACCGAGATGCCGGGCGCGCTGGTCAGGATCGAGCCGGTGTCGCGCAGACCCTGGTCCTCGATTTGCTGGCGCGTGACCACGCTGACCGACTGCGGCGTTTCGCGCGGCGACAGGGTCAGGCCGGTGGCCGTGTTCATGGCGTCGGTGGTGTAGGAATGGGTGCCTTCGGTGGTGCCGGCGATGCCACTGCCGGTGACCGTGACGGCCGGCAATTGCGCCACCTCGGCGCTCTTGCCGGCGGCGCCGGCCTGGGCAAAGACCTGTTGATGGGCCAGCGCGGAGCAGAACAGGGCCGTCCGGATCGCGTAGACAAGAGGGCGCACCCGGCGCGGACGGGCGGCGGGCGAGGGCATGGCGGACAGCATGAGGTCGAGCTCCAGCGGAAAAATTTGGTAATGAGAATTATTGATTTTTACCGTTGTGCTGATGTATGCGGCACGCTGCGATGCATATGGCAAATGCCGGCGGGCTATCCCAGGCCCGCCTCGGCCTTGGCCACGGGAGACGCGTGGCGATGCAGCCACGCCCAGCTGATGGCGCTGGCCGCCACGCAGGCCAGCATGGCCGCCGCCAGCCGCAGCGGTTGTCCGTAGACCCACGGCACGCCCCAGCCGCTGGCCACCGAAAACGTCAGCATCTGCATGAAACCCAGCACCGACGCGGCGGTGCCCGACAGGTCCGGCACATGGCCCAGGATGCGCAGCGTCATGGCCGGCACGCCCAGCGCCAGGCCGCAGGTGAACAGGCCGGGCAGCAGCACCGCCCACGGCAGGCGCGGCGGCTCGGCGGCGGCCATGTACAGCACGTAGCCCAGGCAACTGCCCGCCATCAGCAGGTAGGACAGGCGCGCGATGCGTCCATCCGACCAGCGGCCGGCCTTGCGCGCCGCCAGCAGCGCGCCGGCCATGGCGCCGGCCACCAGCGGCACGAACAGATAGGCGAAATCGGTTTCCGGCAATCCCAGCACGTTGGTGATGAAGTCGGGCGCGGCCCCGATCAGGAACCCTTGGGCGGCGAACAGCAGGCTGAACGCCGCGCCCAGCGCGACATAGCGGCGGTTGCCCAGCACGCGCGCATAGTTGCCGCCCAGCGCGCGCCAGGCCAGCGGCTGGCGCCGTGCGGGCGGCAGCGTTTCGGGCAGGCGCCGCGCGCACAGCAGCCAGGCGGCGCCGGCCAGCGCGGTCAGCAGCACGAACACCGCGCGCCAGCCCTGGTGCGCGGCCAGGTAGCCGCCCAGGATCGGCGCCAGCGCCGGCGACAGGTTGAACACCAGGATCAGGTAGGACATGGCGCGGCGCGCCACGGCGCCGTCGTAGCAGTCGCGGATGATGGCCTGGCCGACCACGATGCCGGCGCCGGCCGACAGACCCTGCACCGCGCGTCCGGCCAGCAGCCAGCCGAAGCTGGGCGCCAGCGCGGCCATCAGCGCGCCGCACACGTACACCGCCAACGCCGTCAGCACCACGCGGCGGCGCCCCAGCGAGTCGGACAGCGTGCCGTGCAGCAGCAGCATCGAGGCATAGCAGGCCATGTAGACGCCCAGCGTCAGTTGCACGGTCTCCTGCGGCACGGCGAACTCCCGGCCCAGCGCGCCGAAAGCGGGCAGGTAGGCATCGATGGTGGCGGGAGCGACACAGGACAGCAGGCCCAGCATCAGCACCATGACGGGAAAGGAAGGCAGGGGTTCGCGGCGAGACACAACGGCATCCATGGCGGGCGCCTCCCGGGCTGGGAGGCTTTGCCGCATGGTCGCCTGTCGTCGCGGGTTGCAGGAATGGAGAACGCCGCAAGAGCAATGGGCGCCGCCGTAAGCCGTGCACGGCCGGGCGCTCAGTTCAGTTCGCTGGGCGCGATGCCGTAGCGTTCGCGGAACGCCGTGGCGAAGTTGGTGGCGTGGCGGTAGCCGACGAAGTGCGCCGCCTGTTGTACGCTGCAACCCTGGGCCAGTTGCTCGCGCGCCACCTCCAGCCGGCGTTCGCGCAGCCAACTGAAGACCGAGCGCTGGTAGGTGGCCTGGAACTTGGCGCGCAGCGTGCTGGGACTCATGCAGGCCAGCCGCGCCAGCTCGTCCAGCGTGTGTTCCTCGCCGGGGGCGTGGTACAGACGCTCGCGCACCCGTTCCAGCAACTGCCGGTCGCGTTCCGAGACGCCGCTGTCGGCCGGCGCGGGTTGTTCCAGCGTCGCCAGCGCATGCGCCAGCAGCTGCGTGCCGACGCCTTCGCGCAACATGGCCTGCAGCGGGCCGTCCCAGCCGCAATCGAGCAGGTGCTCGATGGCCTGCAGCAAGTGGCCTTGCACCTGCCAGCGGCGCAGCCGCAGCGAGGGCGAGCGCAACGCCTTCCAGATCATCTCGCTGGTCTGGTCATCGCCCGCGCCGTCCGGGTCGGACAGCGACAGGTTGACGCTGCGCAGGCGCTGGCCCGGCGTGTGGATGCCGGTCATGGCGACCGTATCGCCGTACAGCGCGCTGACGCCGCTGTGCGCGGCCAGCCTGACGTCATCGTGGCGATCGATGCGGGTCTGGGCGTGGCCCTGCAGCATGACGATGGCGGAAAAGCGCGGCGACATCATCGACGTGGCTTCGTAATGCTGGTGCACGCGCACGTCGGACAGCACCAGGGTCAGGCCCGGGCGGATCGCGTGGGTCTCGACCCGGCCTTCGGCGATGCAGAGGGTTTCCGGGTCGCCGCGCAGCGCGCCGTTCAATTGCGGCAGGCGGTAGCGGAAACCGCTCTGGCTGCCCATGCGGTTGAAGTCGGCGACGGTGAATGGGACGGGGGAGGGTACTGGGTTCAAGATCGTCACTCGCGTTACGGGATGAGCCCCTAGGACGGCCGTTCATGCGCCGCCAGATGTGAGAATGAGAATAACATATGTTCGCATTGTTGCAGCTATTCTCACCGCTCCGGCACCGTTTTAATGACGCGGCGCCCGTATGCCCCCGTCCGTCCTCACGGCGCCGCGCAGTCGCCTAATTCGTCGCCCATGATGTCGCGGTACCACTCGTGGAAATGCTGCATGCCGTCCTCCATCGGCGACTGATAGGGGCCGCTTTCCGAGGTGCCGCGGCGCAGAAGCGCCAGGCGGCCGGCGTCCATGCGTTCGCCGATCTCGTCATCCTCCACCGCGGTTTCCATGTAAGCCGCGCGCTGGGCCTGGACAAACCCGCGTTCGAACAGGGCGATTTCCTCGGGGTAGTAGAACTCGGCGATGTTGATGGTCTCCTGCGGGCTCTTGGGGTAGAGCGTGGACAGCACCAGCACGTGCGGGTACAGCTCGATCATGTGGGTCGGGAAGTAGGTCACCCAGATCGCGCCGAACTCGGGCGCCGCGCCGCCGCGATAGCGCATCAGCGTGTCGTGCCAGTCGCGGTAGACGTCCGAGCCGGGCTTTTCCAGCGAATCGTGCACGCCCACGCGCTGCAGGCTGTGCCGGCGGCCGAATTCCCAGCTCAGGTCGTCGCAGGTGACGAAGCGGCCCAGTCCGGGGTGGAACGGCCCGACGTGATAGTCCTCCAGGTAGACCTCGATGAAGGTCTTCCAGTTGTAGTTGCACTGGTGCACCTCGACGTGGTCGAGCACGTAGTCGGAGAAATCGAACTCCGGCCGCGCGAACAGGTGGCCCAGGTCGGCGCGCGGGTCGCGCGGGCCCTCGAACAGCAGGCCATGGCAGTTATGCAGCGGGAAGCGCGGCAGGTTCAGGCAAGGGGTGCTGGGAAACTGCGGCGCGCCCAGGATCTGGCCGCGGTTGTCGTAGGTCCAGCGGTGCAGCGGGCAGACGATGTTGCCGCCCGTGGCCGACAGGTTGCCGGCGGGATTGCCGGGGCCGGTGACCGCGCCGGTCTCGCCGCCCAGGATCAGCGCCTGCCGGTGACGGCAGACGTTGGAGACCAGCTCGACGCCCTGGGCGTTGCGCACCAGCACGCGGCCGCCGTCCTCGTGCGGCAGGCGGCGCCAGTCGCCCGGTTCGGGCACGCCTTTCTCGTGGCCCACGTACAGGGCCGATTGCTTGAATATCCGTTCCTGTTCGCGCGCGAACAGGGCTTGGTCGAAATAGGCCCGCACGTGCAGCGGGCTCAGGGCCTCGCGCACCTGCTCAAGGCGGCCAATGTCCGTCATTTCCGACTCCTTGTGCCAGCCCGCGGGGCCCGGCCGCCCTCAGGCGGGCACGGCGCTCTCGGCGTCGATCCGGGCCATGCGTTCGGCAAGATCCAATTTGGGGCAGGTGCTGCAGTAATCGCTGCCGCGCCTGCGGAAGTAGTGGCAGCAGACCTGCCGGTCCACGGCGATGACCGGCCGCGCCGCGCGCTGCCAGGTCAGGTAGCCGCTGCGTCCCGGGACGCCCAGCAGTTCCATCCAGGCGGTGGCCTGCCGTTGGGCCCAGGCGTTGGCGGCAGCGCCGTCGTCATGGCGCGCGGCCAGCAGGGCATACAGCACGCAATCGGCCTGCATGCTTTCGGCCGCGCGCGGGCTGACCCGCAGCACCTGGGTCAATTCCCGGTAGAAGGTGGCGCAGATGCTGCGCAGTTGCGCGGCGGCGGCCCGCATGCGCTCGCGCGGGCCGCCGCGCCAGGGTTCATGGCGCTCCAGCGTATAGCCGATGATGAAGCCGTCGTCCGGCACCGGCTGGTGCATGCCCGACAGGTCGGGCACGATCTCGCTGCGGTGCGCGGCGATCACGCTCAGGTACACGGGTTGCCAGATCAGCAGCCCCCAGCAACGCAGCGCCAGGTAGTGCGGCCCGGCTTCCGGATGGCGCTGCCCCCAGAGATCGCGCAGTTGCGCGATGGCCTGGGCGTTGTCGGCGCCCGGGCGGATGCCCGGGCCGGCCGCCGGCGCGACCTGGCCCGACAGCCCGGGCACCAGGCGGCCGGTCAGGTCCAGCAGATCGTCCAGGTCGCGGTTCACGCAAGCGCTCGCGCGGTGTCGGCCTGACCCTGGCCCAGCCACTGTGGGCGGTAGCGGGCGATGGGGTTGACCAGGTTGGGCGCCATCTGGAAGCTGCCGATGGGGTCGGCCAGGTTGACCATCTGCAGGTTGTTGGCCAATTGCAGGCGGTTCAGGCATGAATGGATCATCTCGGGGGCGAACAGGTCGTACTGGCGGTATTTCTCCAGCCGCTCGGGATGGGCCTGCTGGTAGGCGCTGATGCGGCCGGCCACCAGTTGCCAGAAGGCGTCCTCATCCATCACGCCGTTGTCGGCCAGCACCTGCGCCAGGTGGCGGAAGTAACCCTCGAACACATCGACGAAAATCGTCAGCAGTTTGTATTCCTCGGGCACGTCGGCGGCCAGGCGGCGGGCGTTCTCGGGCAGCGCGGCGTCGGGGTTCAGGATCGACGATTCCTCGGCGATATCCTTCATGAAGGCGCGCACCGGCACGTGGTCCTCGACCACCAGAATGACGTTCTCGCCGTGCGGCATGAACACCAGGTCGTGGGCGTAGAAGCAATGCACCAGCGGCGTGAGGTAGGCGTCGACGTAGCGTTCGAGCCACGCGGCCGCGTCCAGGCCCGAGGCGCGGATCAGTTCCGGCAGCAGCGCGCGGCCTTGCGGATCGACATGCAGCAGCGCGGCCATGGTCATCAGGCGCTGGTTGGGGCCGATCAGCGCGGTCGGGTTTTCGCGCCAGAGCGCCGAGAACATCTTCTTGTACGGCGTGTCCACCGAGATGGCCGCTTCGTAATAGTAGTTGCGGAATCCCAGCGAAGCCGCCTCGCGCAGGATGGTGAAGCCGTTCTGGCGCAGCCACGGATCGGCCGAGATCAGCCCATGCAGGTATTCATTGATGGCCGGCGTGCCGGACATGTAGTACGGCGACAGGCCGCGCATGAAGCCCATGTTCAGGATCGACAGCGAGGTCTTCACATAGTGCTTGCCGGGCTGGCTGATGTTGTAGAAGGTGCGGATCGACTGCTGCGCCAGGTAGTCGTCGTCGCCATAGCCCAGGCACACGATCTTGCGCGTGGCCACGTAGGGCGCGAACGCCAGCGACAGCTTGTTGAACCACTGCCACGGGTGCGACGGCATGAAGTAATAGTCGGCCGGATCCAGCCCCTGGTCGCGCAGGGCCTGGCTGTGGCGGGCGACGGTGTCGGCGCCCAGCTCATCGCGCAGCAGGCTGTCGTAATCCATGCTGGACAGGCAGGCGAAGTGGGCATTGTCCTTGTGCACCGCCAGCCACATCACGCGGATCGGGCTGGCGCATTCGGGGGCGTAGACGTGGTAGTCCTCGGCGTCGAACCCCAGGCGGCCATTGTTGGCGACGAAGCTGGGGTGGCCTTCGATCATCGAGGTTTCGATGGTCTGGTAATCGGCCAGCGCCAGTTCGGCGGCCGAGAGCGCGGCGCGGGTGTGCTTGTAGGCGCTGCCGTGCAGCGTGCTGGTGATCTCGTCCAGGTAGATCGGCAGGCGGTCCTCGGGCATGCCGAGCTTGTCGCGGATCTCGATGACGAACTGCAGCGCGTCCAGCGGCGCGGGCGTGCCGGCCATGGTCTTGCTGATGGACTCGGGCGGGATGCGCCAGTGGCGCATGGCCATCAGTTGCGCGTCGAACTGGTACTCGGCATGGCCGTCGGCCAACACCAGGCTGTAGCGGTCGAAGCCGGGCGCCTCGGCGGGGCCGAGCCGCTCGGGCTCCAGCAGCCATTCGTGGGCGTATTCCGAGATGGCCTTCTTCACCAGCAGGCGGTTCACTTTGTCCCAGACCTCGGGGGCGAGGTGGCTGGCGATCCGGGCGGGATGGGGGTGGGTGCTCATACGGATGACTCCTGGGGTTGGGCCTGTTCGAATTGCTGCCGGGTGCAGAAGGCGATGCTGGCGGTCTTCTCGCGAAAACGCGCCTGGCCGGCGTAGACAAAACCCATGGCCAGGTTGAGCGCATGGATCTTGTTGTTGTTGCTGTCGGGTTCCACCACCACGCGGCGGGCCTGCAGGCGGTAAAACATGAAGCGCATGACGAAGGCCAGCACGTGGCGGCTGAAGTTCGGGATGCGGACGCGCGGCGGGCCGATGAAGATGTGCATGCCCAGATCGCCGGGGCGCACCGGGTAGTGCTCGCCGACCTGATCGCGGGCCGGGTCGTAGCACTCCACCAGGAAGGCGGGGCGGCCGTCGTGGCTGCCGAGCCAGGCGCCGGCGTGGCCGCAGTCGAGCAGGGCGTCATAGAAGTCGCGCACTTGCGCTTCGGTGAAGGTCTGCATCGACCAGAAGCGGGCGTAGTCCATCGCGAACCATTGGCGCAGCAGGGCGGCGTCGTTGGCGGGATCGAGCGGGCGCAGCGTCAGGCCCGCGCCTTCGTCGTAATGGCTGCGCGCCTGGCGATCGATCTGGCCCAGGAAGGTGGCGGTCATGGTGATCATGGCGGGCTCCCGAGGATCAGACCGTGGCGGCGCGATGGCCGTCCAGCAGGGGCAGCAGTTCCGGGGCCACGCCGCCACGGCAAGCCGTGACGGCGTGCGCCGGGCGATGCGCCAGCACGCCGTTGGCCGGCGGACGGAAGTCCTGTAGCGCAGTGCGCGGCTCGATGGCGTAATGCTCGTGGCCGGTCAGCTCGCGCAGGATCTGCGAATTGCGGTAGCAGCAAAAGCCCAGGTCGGGGTTGGTGACGCCGTGGCTGAGCAGGCCGCTGTTCTGCACGAAGATTTCGTTGCCGCCGTGGTCGATGCTGTAGTTGCGCGCGATCCGGTAGTTGCCATCTTCGGCCCAGGCGATGCGGTCGTGGATTGGATTGACGCACGCGGGAATGCTGCGGGCGTAGCCGGTGGCCAGCACCAGGCCGTCGGTTGTGTGAGAGAACGGCTGGCCGGTGTCGACGTGGCGGAATTCCAAGTGGTAGCGCGCGGCCTGGCGGTCATGGCGGCTGGCGCGCAATTCGGCGTTGGTCAGCAGCGTGTAGCGGCGGTCGCCGTTGTGGATCTTCTCGTCCAGCAGGTCGTAGATCTGGTTGATGAGCGAGGCATTGATGCCCTTGTACAGGCTGCTCTGCTCGGCCAGGATCTGGCGGCGGCGGGCCTCGGGCAGGTCGTAGAAATAGTCGGTGTAGTCCGGCGAGATCAGTTCCAGCGTGAGCTTGGTGTTCTCCATCTGGAAAAAGCGCGGCGAACGCGTGATCCAGGCCAGGCTGTAGTCGTGCTCGTCGCTGTCGCGCAGCAGGTCGTGGAACACTTCGGCCGCGCTTTGGCCGCTGCCGACGATGGTGATCGAGGCGCGCTGTTGCAGTTGTTGCTTGTGTCGCAGGTAGTCGGCGCTGTGGATATAAGGCGCCTCGCGCCGGTCGCAGCAGGCCGGCAGCACCGGCTGCGAGCCCAGGCCCAGCACCAGCTTGCGGCAGCGAACCATGAAGCGTTCGCCGTTGATGCTGTGCTGGCCGGTGACCAGGTAGGTGTTGGTCTCGGGGTCGTGCAGCACGCTCTGCACGTCGCTGTTAAAGCGCAGGTTGGGCAGGCGCGCGGCCACCCATTTGCAGTAGCGGTTGTACTCGGCGCGCGTGAGGTAGTGGTTCTCGCGCATGTAGTACGAATAGATGCGGCCGGTCTGCTTGCAGTAGTTCAGGTAGCTGTATTCGCTGCGTGGATCGGCCAGGCTGACCAGATCCGCCAGGAAGGGGTTCTGCAGCGTGGATGCCTCGATCAGCATGCCGGGGTGCCAATCGAAGCCAGGTTTCTTGTCGAGGAAGAGGGCGCGTACGCCCGGCAGCGGGGCTGTCAGGCAGGCCAGGCTGAGATTGAAAGGGCCGAGGCCGATCGCGACGAAGTCATGGATTTCACGGTTCATGAGGGTGACGCCTTTTGCTGAGTCTGCGTTGCACAGGCGGCGCCCGGAGCGGGCACCGCGGGACAGGGCCGGCCGTGGCGCCTAATCAGGCGGGACAGGATGCGACGGGCGCGCGCGCCCGTCGGTCCACCGCGACAACAAAGGATTCCCAGCGCCGGTATTGCATGAATCGAACATCTGTATAGGTATGATTTTCATTTGCAATACTGGAACTCTATCAAATGGCTTTTGGGCGCGAAGCGTCGCCGCGCTGACCCAGGCGGCGCTCATATGCAGGGTGGCGCAGCGCATAGGGACATGGCTCGGGCGCATAAGCGCATGCGGCAGGCGGATCCGCGCCACGGCGGCGGGTTATGCTTGCCGCCATGCAAGATAAACCTCCCGTGCTCAGGCTGCGCGGCGTCTACAGCGAACGCCTGGCGCCCGTCAGCCTCGATCTCGCGGCGGGCGAGTGCGCCGCCATCACCGGCCCCTCCGGGTCGGGCAAGTCGCTGCTGTTGCGGCAGGTCGCCGATCTCGACCCCGGCCATGGCGAAGTCGAACTGGACGGCGCGCCGCGCTCCGGCATGCGCGGCTGGCAATGGCGCCGCCAGGTGATCTACTGCCAGGCCGAGGCCGGCTGGTGGGACGACCACGTCGCGCCGCATTTCACCGACCGGACCCTGGCCGCCGGGCTGTTGCAGCGCCTGGGCCTGGCACAGGAAAAAATGGACGCGCTGGTGCAGGAACTGTCCACCGGCGAACGCCAGCGCGCCGCCCTGGCGCGCGCTTTGGCGCTGGCGCCGCGGGCGTTGCTGCTGGACGAGCCGACCGCGGCGCTGGACCCCGAGGCCACTGCCCGCGTCGAGGCCGAGCTGCGCCGTTACCTCGACGGCGGCACGGCCATCCTGCTGGTCACCCACAACCCTGAACAGGCGCGGCGCATGGCGCGGCGCGGCTGGCGCATGGAGCAGGGGCGCCTGGAGCCGCAATGGACGTGATCAAGCTGCAAGCGCTGGATCTGGTCATCGCCTCCTTGCTGGTGCTGCTGTCGGCCGGCATCTCGTTCGCGCTGCGCCTGAACCTGCAACGCCAGGTACTGTGGGCGGCGCTGCGCACCGTGGTGCAACTGCTGCTGGTCGGCCATCTCCTGCGCATCGTGTTCGCGCACGCGGCGCCGTGGCTGACGGCGCTGGTCGTGGCGTTGATGATGGCGCTGGCGGCGCGCGAGGTGGCGGCGCGGCCCAAGGCGCGCCTGGTCCGGCACGGCAACGGCCAGGTCGGCGCGCTGGCGGTGGCGGCCACCACCGGCGTGACCGCGCTGTTCATCCTCAGTACCGCGCTGCGGCCCGAGCCCTGGTATGACCCGCGCTATACCATTGCCCTGGTCGGCATCGTGCTGGGCAGCGTGCTCAACGCCGCCAGCCTGGCGCTGGACGGCGTGCTGGCGGGCGTGCGCCGCGACCGGCTGGCGATCGAGGCGCGCCTGGCGCTGGGCGCCACCGCGCACCAGGCCTTCGCGGCGCTGCTGCGCGAGTCGGTGCGGCGCGGCATCGTGCCCAGCATCAACCAGATGTCGGCGGCCGGCATCATCACGCTGCCGGGCATCATGACCGGGCAGATCATTGCTGGCATGGACCCGATCGAGGCGGCCAAGTACCAGATCCTGCTGATGTTCCTGCTGTGCGGCGCCAGCGGCATGGCGGCCATGGGCGCGGCCTACGGCGCCATGCGGCGGCTGACGGACGAGCGCGGCCGGCTGCGGCTGGACCGGCTGATGGCCGAGCGTTGAGCCGCGTTCGCGGCGGCGTCGGGCGCGGGCGGATTTGATGAAATATCGACGCGGCCCGCCGCATACTGCTTGCCTTCATCCATAACGAGGCCGGTGCCACCGGCCGTCAAAGAAGGGCGGGATCCGTATGAGTATTACCGACATGTTTGCGTGGCTGACCAGCGAGCAGGGCCTGATGGCGCTGCTGGCGCAGAACTGGGTGCTGGGCACCTGTATCATCGCCGCCATCGTGTTCATCGAGACCGGCCTGGTGGTGATGCCGTTCCTGCCGGGCGATTCGCTGCTGTTCGCCGCTGGCGCTTTCCTGGGGCTGGCGGGCATCGATCCGCTGGCGTCGCTGGCGGCCATCACGGCCGCCGCCATGGCCGGCGACGCCCTTAACTATGCCATTGCCGCGTCGCGCTGGGGCCAGCGGCTGGCGCACAGCCGCTGGGTCAAGCCCGATCACCTGGAGCGGGCCCGCGCCTATTTCGCGCGCTATGGCGCCATGACCATTACCGTGGCCCGCTTCGTGCCCATCGTGCGTACGCTGGCGCCGTTCGTGGCGGGGCTGTCGCAGATGCCGCGCCGCACCTTCTTCATCTATAACGTGGTCGGCGCCGTTGCCTGGTGCGGGTCGATGCTGCTGGCCGGCTACTGGCTCGGTTCGATCGCCTGGGTGCGCGCCAACCTGCATTGGGTGTCGGTCATCATCATCGGACTGTCGCTGATTCCCGTGGCGCTGCAATGGCTGCAGATGCGGCGGGCGCGGCGGTTGTCGCGGGCATAGGGCCGGTGCGAGCACGCCTTCGGAGAGCATCCGCCCGGGGGCGGCGCGCGCTGGAAAGCGGCATGCCGCGATGGCGCGAAAAAAAACCGGCGGTTCCGCGAGGAACCGCCGGTTTTGACGCGCCCGGGCCGGCAGGCCCGGAGCGCGCCCGGGCTTAGCCGATGCTGGCCAGCACCTGGTTCAGCGTGGCGCTGGGGCGCATGGCGCGGCTGGCCTTGTCTTCGTCCGGCTGGTAGTAGCCGCCGATGTCGACCGGCTTGCCCTGGGCGGCCTTGAGCTCTTCCAGGATCTTGGCTTCGCCTTGCGCGAACGCGGCGGCGGCCGGGGCGAACAGCGCGGCCAGGGCGCGGTCGTCGGTCTGCTCGGCCAGGGCCTGGGCCCAGTACATCGCCAGGTAGAAGTGGCTGCCGCGGTTGTCCAGGCCGCCGACCTTGCGGTCGGGCGACTTGTTCTCGTCCAGGAACTTGGCGGTGGCCAGGTCCAGCGTCTTGGCCAGCACCAGGGCGCGGGCGTTGTCGTAGGCGCGGCCCAGGTGATCCAGCGAAGCGGCCAGGGCCATGAACTCGCCCAGCGAATCCCAGCGCAGGAAGCCTTCTTCCAGGAACTGCTGCACGTGCTTGGGCGCCGAACCGCCGGCGCCGGTTTCGAACAGGCCGCCGCCGGCGACCAGCGGCACGATCGACAGCATCTTGGCGCTGGTGCCCAGTTCCATGATGGGGAACAGGTCGGTCAGGTAGTCGCGCAGCACGTTGCCGGTGACGGAAATGGTGTCCAGGCCTTCGCGGATGCGCTTGAGCGAGAACTTGGTGGCCTCGACCGGCGCCAGGATGCGCAGATCCAGGCCGCTGGTGTCGTGGTCGTTCAGGTATTGCTTGACCTTGGCGATGACCTGGGCGTCGTGGGCGCGCTTTTCGTCCAGCCAGAACACGGCCGGCGTCTGGCTGACGCGGGCGCGGGTGACGGCCAGCTTGACCCAGTCCTGGATCGCGGCGTCCTTGGTCTGGCACATGCGCCAGAGGTCGCCAGCCTCGACGGCCTGCTCCAGCAGCACCTTGCCGGCGGCGTCGGTGACGCGCACGGTGCCGGCGGCGGGGATGACGAAGGTTTTGTTATGCGAACCGTATTCCTCGGCGGCCTGGGCCATCAGGCCGACGTTGGGCACGCTGCCCATCGTGACCGGGTTGAAGGCGCCATGCTGCTTGCAGTCGTCGATGACGGCCTGGTAGACGCCGGCGTAGCAACGGTCGGGAATGACGGCCTTGGTGTCCTGCAGCTTGCCTTCGGCGTTCCACATCTTGCCCGAGTCGCGGATCATCGCGGGCATGGAGGCGTCGACGATGACGTCGCTGGGCACGTGCAGGTTGGTGATGCCCTTGTCGGAGTTCACCATGGCCAGTTGCGGCAACGTCTTGTAGGCGGCGTCGATGTCGGCGGTGATCGCGGCCTGCTGGTCGGCGGGCAGCGACTGGATCTTGGCGTACAGGTCGCCAATGCCGTTGTTGGGGTCGAAGCCGACCTGCTTGAGGGCGGCGGCGTGCTTGGCCAGCACGTCCTTGTAGAACACCGACACCACGTGGCCGAAGATGACGGGGTCGGAGACCTTCATCATGGTGGCCTTCAGGTGCACCGAGAACAGCACGCCCTGGGCGCGCGCGTCGTCGATCTGGGCCTGCAGGAAGGTCTTGAGCTTGGCGGTCGACAGCACGGCGGCGTCGATGATCTCGCCGGCCTTGACCGGGGTCTTTTCCTTGAGCACGGTCTTGCTGCCGTCGGCGGCGGTGAGCTCGATCTTGACGTCGCCGGCTTCGGCGATCAGGGCCGATTTTTCGGTGCCGTAGAAGTCGCCGCTGTCCATGTGCGCCACGTGCGACTTGGAATCAGCCGTCCAGGCGCCCATCTTGTGCGGGTGCTTGCGGGCGTAGTTCTTGACCGACAGCGGCGCGCGGCGGTCGGAGTTGCCTTCGCGCAGCACGGGGTTGACGGCGCTGCCCTTGACCTTGTCGTAGCGCGCCTTGACGTCGCGCTCGGTGTCGTTGGCCGGGGCGTCCGGGTAGTCGGGCAGCTTGTAGCCTTGTTCCTGCAGTTCCTTGATGGCGGCCTTGAGCTGCGGCATCGAGGCGCTGATGTTGGGTAGCTTGATGATGTTGGCTTCGGGCCGGACCGCCAGGGCGCCCAGCTCGGAGAGGGCGTCGCCCAGCTTCTGGCTGTCATCGAGGTAGTCGGGGAACAGGGCGATGATGCGGCCGGCCAGGGAGATGTCGCGGGTTTCGACCGTAATGCCAGCGGACTTCGCGAAGGTCTGGACGATCGGCAGCAGGGAACGGGTTGCAAGCGCCGGAGCTTCGTCGGTGAGGGTGTAGATAATCTTCGGAGTAAGAGACATGATCCTTGAATCTGTTCGGCGGTGGCGCTAGGCGCAAACCCGAACATGCTATGCGGCGTCAGCCGGTAGATGTTGTCGAGAGTGGGTTCGTTTGGGCAGACCCGGGCGGGCCCTGGTCGGCTCAACATGGCGCCGCCCATCCTTTATTTGCTGGTCTGATTGCCCGACCGCCTGGAAGGTGCGACTGCCACGAATCGAACATTGTAATACCGTGCCCCGTCCGGCGTGCGCGGAAATGGGCGCCAATGTCCGCGGGCCGTGCGTTCGGGCGGGAATTGCGCTGTTTTGTGTCCCGTAATGGCGCCAAATTTCCATAACTTGTTGGTATAAGTGCGCAAGTTATGGCTACTATGCGGCATCCGGCCACGCCATGCGGCGGCCGGGATAAGACCGGGGCGCCAGATGACGATGGGCGTTATACAGCCCCGGCGCTGGGGAGGCGCAATGCGGTTTGGCAATCTGTCGTTCGATTCGAAGTTCCGCTACGCCAGTCGTCACGATGGCCGGATGATCCATTTCACGCCGGTCGAGAGCGCCGCGCTGGCGCTGCTGGCCGGGCACGTGGGCCAGATCCTGCCGCGCCAGCGACTGCTGGACGCGACCCAGCGCGGCGCGGCCGATGCGTTAGAACGCAGTGTCGACCTGCTGATCAACCGCCTGCGCGGCAAGCTGGGCGATGCGGCGCGCGCGCCACGCTTCATTGCCACCAGCTACGGCGAAGGCTATAGCTGGATCGCCGCGCCCGAGCCGGAGCCGGGCGGCGATGTCTATGTGGCCATCGGCCCGGCCGCCGGATCCGAGGCGCTACGGGCCGAACCCCGGGTCAAGGCTTTCCTGGTGGATCTGGCCGGAGCCCTGCGGGCGCGCCTGCCGAGCGAACGCGGCGTCAGTCTGTTGTCGCTGGCGGCCGCGGACGAGGCCCGCGCGCCGTTCCGTGTCGAAGTCGGATTGCGCCAGGACGAGGCCGGCGTGCATTGCGCCGTGGTGCTGCGCGAGGCCGCCAGCGGCGCGGCGCTGCACGCCGAACGCTGGGCCATCGCCCCGGACGACGAGGCCGCGGTCGGCCGGACCGCCGCCACCACCTTCGCGGCCGCCATTAAAAGCGAGATCTGGCGCAGCCTGGCGCGAACCCGTGGCGACCTGGCCGGCCCGGCCGATGAGCCCGTCGAATTGCGCCTGCACCGCGCCACATCGGTGCTGTCGCGCTCGCCGCAGCGTTGGCTGGAGTCGCAGGCCGAGCTGGAAAAGCCGCGCGCCGCAAGCCCGGACGATCCTCATACCGCGCTGGGCGCGCCGATGGCGGGCGGCCCTGTGCCGGGGGCCCCTGCGCCGGGGGCCCCAATTTGACAAAGCGGGGCGGTTGCGCGAAGCTACGCCCCATGACTTCCCGCGCCGTCCGCATTTCGCTGATTATTACCATCATTCCTGCAATGGTGGGTTAGCGCGCGACCGTAGTCAGTCAAACAAACCCGCCCCACGAGGCGGGTTTTTTGTTGCCGCCTCTGCCGGGCTCCGCTCCTCGAACCGCCGCAGAGACTCTCATGCAACAACCGCAAGCCGCCACTTCCCAGACCGCCGCCGCCGGCGCCTTCACCGCGGGCCATGCCGCGCCCATGGAATACCTGCGCCAGATCCTGACCGCGCGGGTCTACGACATCGCCCGCGAGACCGAACTGGATCCGGCCCAGGGCCTGTCGCGCCGGCTGGGCAACCGCGTGCATCTCAAGCGCGAGGACAACCAGCCGGTGTTTTCCTTCAAGGTGCGCGGCGCGTACAACAAGATGCGCAACACGCCGCAGGCGGCGCTGGAACGCGGCGTGATCACCGCGTCCGCCGGCAACCATGCCCAGGGCGTGGCAATCTCCGCCGCCCGGCTGGGGGTTCGCGCCACCATCGTGGTGCCGCAGACCGCGCCGCAAGTGAAGGTGGATGCGGTGCGCGCCTTCGGCGGGCCGACGGTGCAGGTGGTGCTGGCGGGCGATTCCTACAGCGACGCCTACGCTTACGCGCAGACGCTGGCGCGCGAGCAGGATCTGACCTTCATTCCGGCGTTCGACGATCCCTACGTCATCGCCGGGCAGGGCACGGTCGGCATGGAGATCCTGCGCCAGCATCCGGGGCGGCTGGATGCGGTGTTCGTGCCGATCGGCGGCGGCAGCCTGGCGGCGGGCGTGTCGGTGTACATGAAGGCGGTGGATCCGTCGGTCAAGGTGATCGGGGTGCAGACGGTCGATTCCAGCGCCATGGCGCAGTCGATCCAGGTGGGCGAGCGCGTCAGCCTGGCCGAGGTGGGGCTGTTCTCGGACGGCACCGCGGTCAAGCTGGTGGGCGAGGAGACCTTCCGCCTGTGCCGCCAGTTCCTGGACGAAGTCATTCTGGTGGATACCGACGCGGTCTGCGCGGCGATCAAGGACGTGTTCCTGGACACCCGCAGCGTGCTGGAGCCGGCCGGCGCGCTGGCGCTGGCCGGGCTCAAGCGGTACGTGGAGCGCGAGGGCGTGAGCGGCCAGTCGCTGGTGGCGATCACTTCGGGCGCCAACATGAATTTCGACCGCATGCGTTTCGTCGCCGACCGCGCCGAAGTGGGCGAAGCGCGCGAGGCGGTGTTCGCCGTCGCCTTGCCCGAGGAGCGCGGCAGCTTCCGCCGCTTCTGCGCGGTGATGGGCCCGCGCAGCGTGACCGAATTCAACTACCGCATCGCCGATGCCCGCACCGCCCGCATCTTCGTCAGCGTGCAGATCGCGCGCCGCGGCGAGGGCGCGGACATCATGCGCGGCTTGCAGCAAGAGGGCTTCGCGGTCAGCGACCTGACGCACAACGAGGTCTCCAAGCAGCACATCCGCTACATGGTGGGCGGGCGCTCGCCGCTGGCGGGCGGCGAGCGCCTGTTCCGCTTCGAGTTCCCGGAGCGCCCGGGCGCGCTGATGAAGTTCCTGTCGGCCATGGCGCCGAACTGGAATATCAGCCTGTTCCACTACCGCAACCAGGGCGCGGATTTCAGCTCGGTGCTGGTGGGGATCCAGGCGCCGGTGGCCGACGACGCGGCGCTGGACCGCTTCCTGGCGCAACTGGGCTACGCCCATTGCGAGGAAACCGGCAACGAGGCCTACCGGCAGTTCCTGATCTAGGCGGCCAGCCCGCGATGGGCCAGCCCGCGATGGGCCAGCCCGTGATGGGCCAGCCCGTGATGGGCCAGCCATCCCCATGTCCTTGCGGGCTGGGCGCTTGCGTGGATGGGCGCGCGCCGCCCGCCCTCAATGCAGGATCTGGCTCAGGAACAGCTTGGTGCGCTCGTTCTGCGGGTGGTCGAAGAAC
>NZ_JBLZXG010000009.1:0-302652 GCF_050285565.1 Achromobacter sp. | reverse complement strand
GCTCAAATCGTAGCGTCACGCTGTAATTGTCCGACTCGTAGAATCCCGCTTCTCGCACGGCCACCATGCTCCCTCCGAATAAGTCTTCTTGCACCGACATCTATCCGCCACGATGGTGTACGCCCTGGGTGTGCTGAACTTCTGATTTCCGCTTTATAGTTTTGAATTGCTAACGCCGAGTCCGCGGCCCAGCAGTCGACGCAACACGTGTGCCTCGCCGCACCGTGTACTACAAGACAACGAAGTCGGCGCCGAAGGCCGACGCGAAGCTTGCTGCACCAGTCAAGGCGTTGATCGACGAGTCTCCGTCGTTTGGATACCGGAGCATCCCGCATGGGCCAAGCTGGCGGATCTGCCGGCTACTCCCCCCTGAGCTGCTGGCGTCGGTTGGCAACGGCCCGATGACGGCCGAAGCCATCAACGCCGACTCGCTGACCTTCAAAGAAGGCATTGATCGAGCGTGCGCTCGGTGGCGAGATGAACCATCGCCTGGGCTATGCCATTGTGCCGCCAAGCAGCACAATGGCAAAGGCGCCAAGACAGTGCTTACTGGGAAAGGCCCAGTACGTATCGAGGTGCCGCGTGACCGTGACGGCAGCTTCGCGCCGCGGCTCATCCCGAAGCACGAGCGGCGTTTCACCGGCTTTGACGACAAGATCGTTGCCATGTACGCCCGGGAACCTCGGCGGCGTCTTCTTACGATAGGTATCACGTACAAAATCACGGATACGGGGGCACCTTCAATATCTTCAAGCGTCTTGGATCGCAGTCATGGGCGCCGCTCTGGTAGAACAAGAGATCTAGGACGTTTCCCCCCCCCAAAAGGCTTTTCATCCCACAAAAAGCTCGGGACAGGTTGACGAACAAAAAGCCCCTTAGATCTGACCGCCTATGCCCCCATGGTCGAAAATTTTTGAGGGATGCGGATCAGCACGTTTTGGTATAGAATTGGTTTCGGTATCGAAACCACAACCATACCCAATGACTCTCCCTGATTTTCTGTCAGTCAAAGATGCGGCCACGCGGCTAGGAATTTCTCAACAGCGCGTCCGCTCGCTCCTACGAGCCAATCAACTTGAGGGTCAACGGATCGGCAAGCAATGGCTCGTATCCCCCGCTTCTCTTGAAAGATACAATTTTAATAAGACTGAAGCACCGACTGATCATGCAATACGGCGGTCGGGTCCACTCCCAAAGTTGAAAGCACTTTCTTTCTTTTCGGGTGCCATGGGTTTGGATCTCGGTTTAGAAAAGGCCGGTATTCATGTGCTTCTGGCCTGCGAACAGGATAAGCACTGCAGAAAAACGATCGAAACGAATCGTCCGGATCTGGCATTATTGGGGGACGTCTGGCAATACTCTGCGCAGGACATACGCAAGGCCGCACGACTGTCGGAGACAGATGAAATCGACGTTATTGTGGGAGGTCCCCCTTGCCAGGCCTTTTCCACAGCAGGCGCGCGTCGAGGATTCCAAGACATGCGCGGCAACGTTTTCCTGAAATTCATCGAACTAATACTAGAGCTTCGACCGAAATACGCGGTTATCGAAAATGTCCGCGGCCTACTTTCAGCTCCATTGGCACATCGTCCTCATGCAGAGCGCGGTGAACAGTGGGCGCCTGGCTATGAAGAAAAGGCTGGAGGGGCTCTTCTTCATATAATTCAGATGCTGCGAGCAGGTGGCTACGGCATATCCTTTAACCTATACAATGCAGCAAACTTTGGAGTACCCCAAGTTCGCGAGCGGGTAATTCTTATCTGCTCGCGGGACGGCACAAAACTTCCCCATTTGATGCCAACGCATAGCCAGGACGGGAGTTTTGGTCTTCCGAAATGGAGAACTTTCCGCGACGCTATGGAAGGCATGGACGCGCTTGGTTGCGACCATGTCAATTTCCCGGAGGATCGACTACGCTTCTACCGCATGCTGTCGCCTGGTCAGTACTGGAAACATTTGCCTTTGGAGCTTCAAAAAGAGGCTTTGGGTAGGAGCTTTTATTCAGGGGGAGGCAAAACTGGCTTTTTGCGCCGACTGCACTGGGACAAACCTTCGTGCACTCTTGTAACATCGCCCAATATGCCCGCAACCGACATCTGCCACCCTGTCGCTAATCGCCCGCTTTCAATCCAGGAATACAAGAGGCTTCAAATGTTCCCGGATGACTGGGCACTTGGGGGAAAACTTGTAGATCAGTATCGTCAAGTTGGAAACGCAGTTCCAGTTGGACTGGGTGAAGCCGTGGGCCGCGCTATCTTAGCGCACATGGCTGGTAAAGACGTATCTCCTCCTATTGGCTTCTCGTATTCGCGTTACAAATGCACCGACGAAGTAAGTTGGGAAGTTGCAACCCGGAAGCTTCTAGGTATCACTTCCGAAAGAACAGAACCATTGCAACCATCTGCCTTGACGAAGCGACCGCGATCTAAAGCAAAGACCACAATAAGCTCCGAATCCTCGCAAAGAACACTCTTCGAGGAACCCGCATAACAGAGCACGCTTATTGTTCCTGCTCGTCTTTCTGTTATCGCTTAGCCAAGGTTCACTTCAATTTCCCAAGGTACGCTTTCACAAATTCCTGAAATCCAGCTTCTGAAACTAACGGGCGTATTTCTTCTTCGGGAAAGGCATCCCAATTAAGGTCTCTTCTTCTGGAAAAAGTACGGAACCATTTCTCAATCGTGGTTCCAACCCGAATAGCGGAACTAGAGGAATTCTCAGAATTGTCCCGGTTTTTGACCTGCAGCGATCTCCAGCACTCGCTTGCATCTTGAGGAGGCTTAATGAAATCGACTGCCTTTACTATAGATCCGGAGCACCATATCCATCCCCGAGGTTCCATAATTTCAGCCAAATAACGCTCCAAAAGCTCACCGACGAGGTTTTCAGCCCCCATTGACAACTGGTGCTCGCGTTTTACTCTATCAAGCTCATTTTCGGCAATATTGAAGTAGCTGCCAAGAATTACAGATACCATCTCATCCGGCACAGTGGCCGGCGGTAACGGCACACGAGGCGCTCTCGCCGCTACAAAACTGTCAGCCTGCAATTCGATATAAGCTTCAGATCCAGGCTCCACACCCCTTCGCCCCCGCATTGCTGACGCCGCCTCGGGGTTCATTCCCAGAAATCTGATCAAACTCGCGTACTTATCCGCCAATCTCGGTTCAATCCGATTCATCGCCCGTCGCGCTATGGCTTCCGCGTTTGATACGAACATCTTACTAGCTCCCGTGTTAACGGGTAGAAATGTAATTGATTGGGTTTTTTGTTACAAGCTTTTTTAATCCGTATATTGCGCACGAGCTGCAATGAGATAGCCTGCTTACGACAGGCCATCACCACACGTCAACTCACTCCCACTCAATCGTCGCAGGCGGCTTGCTCGAAACGTCATACACCACCCGATTGATCCCCCGCACCTCATTGATGATCCGCGAGGAAATCCGAGCCAGCAACGGATGCGGCAGCGGCGCCCAGTCCGCCGTCATGAAGTCGAACGTCTGCACCGCGCGCAGCGCCACGACATACTCATACGTCCGCCCATCGCCCATCACCCCCACCGACTTCACCGGCAGGAACACGGCGAACGCCTGCGAGGTCAGCTCGTACCAGGTCAGGCCGCTGGCCTCGTCCTTGGTATTGCGTAGTTCTTCGATGAAGATCGCGTCGGCGCGGCGCAGCAGTTCGGCATATTCATGCTTGACTTCGCCCAGGATGCGCACGCCCAGGCCCGGGCCCGGGAACGGATGGCGGTAGACCATCTGCGGCGGCAGGCCCAGGGCCACGCCCAGTTCGCGGACCTCGTCCTTGAACAGTTCGCGCAGGGGTTCCAGCAGCTTCAGGTTCAGCGTGTCCGGCAGGCCGCCGACGTTGTGGTGCGACTTGATCGAGGTGGCCTTGCCGGTCTTGGCGCCGGCCGATTCGATGACGTCGGGGTAGATGGTGCCCTGGGCCAGCCATTTGGCGCTTTTCTGCTTGCCGGCTTGTTCCTGGAACACTTCCACGAATTCGCGGCCGATGATCTTGCGCTTGGCTTCGGGGTCGGCCACGCCGGCCAGCTTGCCCATGAATTGCTCGGTGGCGTCGACGTGGATGATCTTGACGCCCATGTTCTCGGCGAAGGTCTGCATGACCTGCTTGCCTTCGTCCAGGCGCAACAGGCCGTGATCGACGAACACGCACGTCAATTGATCGCCGATGGCCTTGTGGATCAGGGCCGCGGCCACCGACGAGTCGACGCCGCCGGACAGGCCCAGGATGACTTCGTCTTCACCGACCTGCTCGCGGATGCGGGCGACGGCTTCGGCGACGTAGTCGGGCATGTTCCAGTCGCCCTGGCATTCGCAGATCTCGTTGACGAAGCGGGCCAGCATCGCCTTGCCCTGCACGGTGTGCGTGACTTCGGGGTGGAACTGCACGGCGTAGAAGCGGCGATCTTCGTCGGCCATGCCGGCGATGGGGCAGGACGGCGTGGAAGCCATCAGCTTGAAGCCCGGCGGCAGCTCGGTGACCTTGTCGCCGTGGCTCATCCAGACCTTGAGCATGCCGTGGCCGTCGGCGGTGGTGAAGTCTTCCAGGCCTTCCAGCAGCTTGGTGTGGCCGTGGGCGCGGACTTCGGCGTAGCCGAATTCGCGGTGGTCGGAGAAGCTGACCACGCCGCCCAGTTGTTGCGCCATGGACTGCATGCCATAACAGATGCCCAGCACGGGCACGCCCAGCTCGAACACGGCGTGCGGCACGCGCATGGAGCCTTCTTCGTAGGCCGATGCGTGGCTGCCCGACAGGATGATGCCCTTCAGGCCCTGCGCCATCTGGTCGCGGATGAAGGCATCGTCGACGTCGCCGGGATGCACTTCGGAGTAGACGCCGGCTTCGCGCACGCGGCGGGCGATCAGTTGGGTGACTTGCGAACCGTAGTCGAGAATGAGGATGCGCTGGTGCATGGAGACTCTACCGGTAATGAATGAAACCGCAGTAAATAAAACCGCACCGGCAGACCCGCTGACTGATTTTGCGGTTCTGCCGGTGCGTGATGCATGACATTGTAGTTGACTGTACGGGGATCAGTCGGCGCGGTAGTTGGGCGCTTCCTTGGTGATCTGTACGTCGTGCACGTGGGATTCGCGGACCCCGGCGGAGGTGATTTCCACGAACTCGGCTTTGGTGCGCATGTCGTCGATGGTGGCGGCGCCGCAGTAGCCCATGGAGGCGCGGATGCCGCCGACCAGTTGGTAGATGATGGCCAGCACGCTGCCCTTGTAGGGGACGCGGCCTTCGATGCCTTCGGGGACCAGCTTGTCGGCGTTGTTGGCCGGGTCCTGGAAGTAGCGGTCGGCCGAGCCTTCGGTCATGGCGCCCAGGCTGCCCATGCCGCGGTACGACTTGTACGAGCGGCCCTGGAACAGCACCACTTCGCCCGGCGCTTCTTCGGTGCCGGCGAACATGCCGCCCATCATGCAGGAGAACGCGCCGGCGGCCAGGGCCTTGGCGACGTCGCCCGAGTAGCGGATGCCGCCGTCGGCGATCAGCGGCACGCCCGTGCCTTCCAGCGCCTTGGCCACTTCGGAGATCGCGTGGATCTGCGGCACGCCGACGCCGGCCACGATACGGGTGGTGCAGATCGAGCCGGGGCCGATACCGACCTTGACGCCGTCGGCGCCGTATTCCACCAGCGCGCGCGCGGCGGCGGCGGTGGCGATGTTGCCGCCGATGACTTCGACCTTGGGGTAGTTCTGCTTGACCCAGCGCACGCCTTCCAGCACGCCCTTGGAGTGGCCGTGGGCGGTGTCGACGATCAGCACGTCGACGCCTGCGGCGACCAGCTTTTCAACGCGCTCTTCGGTGTTGCCACCGACGCCGACCGCGGCGCCGACGCGCAACTGGCCCTGGGCGTCCTTGCTGGCCAGCGGGTGTTCGGTGTTCTTGACGATGTCCTTGACGGTGGCCAGGCCGCGCAGCTCGAAACCGTCGTTGACGATGAGCACGCGTTCCAGGCGATGCTTGTGCATCAGGGCCTGCGCTTCGTCCAGCGTGGCGCCTTCCTTCATGGTGACCAGGCGTTCCTGCGGCGTCATGATGTTGCGCAGGGGCTGGTCCAGGTTCTCTTCGAAGCGCAGGTCGCGGTTGGTGACGATGCCGACCAGCTTGCGCCCTTCCACCACCGGCAGGCCCGAGATGCCATGCTGGCGCTGCAACGCAATGGCGTCGCGCACTTTCATCTGGGGGGTGACGGTGACCGGATCGATCACGATGCCGAATTCGTGGCGCTTGACGCGGGCGACTTCACGGGCCTGGGCGTCGGCGGACAGATTCTTGTGGATGATCCCGATGCCGCCTTCCTGGGCCATGGCGATCGCCAGGCGGGATTCGGTGACCGTGTCCATGGCGGCGGACACGAGGGGGATGTTCAGGGAGATGTTGCGGGTCAGGCGCGTGGCCAGGGAGGTGTCGCGCGGCAACACCTCGGAATACGCGGGCACCAACAACACATCGTCGAAGGTGAGCGCTTTTTGAACGAGACGCATGGGTAACTCCGGGCGCAAAGCAAGATTATACGCCGCCGGCCTGTTTTGACTAGGTGTTGACCCTAGGATTTTTTTGTAGTTCTTTATTTATCAACAACTTACAGCGGGCGCTCATTACCCATTTTGCCCTGTTCTGTACCGTACTGGCCACAGAAGTCCCCCGAAACTACCCCGCCTAATTGCAGAATAGGGTCGCGCCGATCTGGTTGCACACCGCACTGCCACCGTCGCTGCCATTCACGAATGTTGATCCCCCGATCGTGTTTGCTGACCACGTGTAGCCGGTGCTGTCGCTGCCGAACGTGGTTCCCCCGATCGTGTTCGCGTTCCAAGTGCGACCGTCGCTGTCCGAACCGAATGCGCTGCCGCCAATGTGATTCTGCGTAGCCGTGTACCCGTTCGAGCCGTTGACAAAGGTCGCCCCGCCGATGGTGTTCGCGGTGTAGCTATTCCCGCCGGCGTCTGTGCAAAAGGTCGAAGCGCCGATCGTATTGCAGGTCATCTGAGCCATCGCGGGCATGGCGACGATGGCCAGGACAATCGCGAAAAGGATAGAACGCATGGTGGACTCCATGGCAAAGGGGCATTTAACTGTAACCGAATACGCGGGAACAGTGGCGGCCGATGTCTCGCAACGCCCAACCCCGGCCGACTTGTGGCAGCTCTCCTGAAATGGCCCCAATTATTGCGGAATATACTGGATGTATAACCAGTCATTTCAGCCATGCCGTTCAAAGACCCACTCACCGTCGAGCAGCTGCGCGCCATCCGCGAGCGCCAGCCCTGGAACCCCGATGTGATCGCCCTGCTCTGGGAGGTCAAGCGCCTGCGCTCGGTGCTGCTGCGTCTGCACCAGGTGTCCGGCGACCTGAAACGGCCGCCCAGCCTGATGGGCCAGATCTACGACGACCTCATGGAGGGCCTAGCCGTGGAGCCCTGTGTGATTGAGCGCGACCAGGATGTCGCCCAAATGCTGGAAGAGCCGCGCAAGCTGCGTAAGGGTATGGCGCCGCGCTAGGGTTTCACCTTGGCCAGCAGCTCGGACTTCTTCTGGCCGCCGGCGGTGCTGCCGAAGTAGTAGGCGATGATGCTGGTCCAGGCGGTGCCCAGCGAGCCCAGCAGGATGTAAAGCGGTTCCTTGCTGGCGGCCGGGATCTCGGCGAACACCATCACCGAGAGCATGCCGAAAAAGCCGGCGGTCACCAGGTAGGCCAGGATGCGCGGCGTCCAGTCCTGGCGCTCGACCTCGCGCTGCCGTGCGTTGGCGCGGTCTTCGGCCTCGATCTTGGCCAGGTCGGCCTCGCTCTTGAACCCGAGTTCCGCCATGCGCGCGGCGAAGTCCTGCTCGGCCTTCCTCAGCTGCGCGAGGACATCCGGATTGGCGGTGGCCAGCTTCCGGGCGATTTCGGCGTCCGATGCGTTCGGCCCCAGGCCCAGCGCCTCGGTGATCGCCGCCACGGCACCGCCAGCGAGCGGGCCGCCCAGGGCGGTGGCCAGCATCGGCGCCAGGTTGCCGAGCGCGCCTCTCCAGTCGAAGGTCATGACAGATCCCCCGCGGCGTACCGCAGATTGGTGACGACACGCCGCGACCAGCCCTTGCCGAAACTGGGCCACGTCTTGAGGTCGGTGTAGAACTGCTCGCGCTCGGCGTTGAACAGAATCAGCAGCGCGGCCGCCGGCGCGGCTGCCACCGCGGCCAGGGTCTTCGGCCCGATGACCCCGTCGCCTGTCACGCCGGCGGCGCGCTGCAGGAACTTGGCAGCCTGCCCGGCGCCGTGGTTCACCGCAGCATCGAAGACCTGGAACGCCACCGAGAAGGGCATCGAGTCGGCGCGCACCTTGTCCCAGTACTGCGCGCGGTAGATGCTCTTGGCGACGTCGCGCGGCAGCTCGCGCATGGGGCCCGTGTAGCCATTGGCGCGCGCCACCGCGACGGTTATGCCCCACATGGTTTCCCCACCTGGGTCGTCGGGATGGTTGCTGTAGCCGCCCTCGTGGCCGATGAGGCGATCGAATGCTGTGTCGAATGTCATTTGAGGTAGTCCTTTGCGCTGCGCACCAGCATCAAGATCAGGCCCACCAGCATGGCCCAGGTGCTTCCCTTGATCAGGTGGGTCAGCACTTCTCGGCGGATCTGCTGGCGCTGCTCTTCGCGCGCGATGAGCAGCTCGTGGTAGCGGCGATGCCCGTCGAAGTCTCCGGCGGGAAACGCGGTCTTTACCGCGGCGGACAGCGCCAGCATTTCCTTGCGATTGGCCTCGTGCTTCGCATCGCTGTCGCGCTGGGCCTCGGCCTGCATATCGCGCAGCGCCGTGAGAATCACCTTGGCGTCTTCGCCCAGGCCCGGCGGCTCCGGGATCACGCCACGATCTCCGCTGCCGCATTGAACAGTGCCTGCAGCTGTGCACCAGACCAGCCGAGCGCGGCCGCGCCGGCGGTCATCGTCGGGCTGGCGATGGAAAACTCCGTCGCAGTTTCTAATGCCAGCTTGTGCAGCGGATCAGTACCCGGCGCGTTCGCCCAGGCGGTCACGTCATCCAGCAGACCGGCCTGCATGAGCGCGGCCAGGGCCTGGAAGCGTGACACCGTGAACGCGATCGCTGCCGGCGGGATATCGGCCTCGTCCATCCATTCCCCCGGCCCCTCCTGCTGCAGGGCGAAGTCTCCAGGCAGCCGATTGCCATTCTCGTCGTGTCGAACCCAACGCATCACCATGTCTAGTCCCCGATGAAGTCGATCCAGCCGACTGTGGAAAGATAAAAGCCCTGCGTTATCAAAGTGGTCGCGCGCGCGGAGACCCCACCGCCTGCGCTGGTCTGCACCGCCACACGGGAGTACTGTGAACCGGACGACGAAACAACGTCGCCAACTGTCCCGGGTATCCCTATGGCGCCGGGCTTGAACATAGACACACCTACCGCGGCGCCAGAAGCAAGGCTCAATGCGAACTCCCCAAGCACCTCCACCCCCAGGGGCGTGCTAACTGCGAAGGTTGAGCCGGTAGACACGTTCGTCACACCAGCATTGCTCACGTCTGATCGACGGTCTTGGTAGTACGTGCGGGCCCCAGACTGGAACATGGTGACCAAGTTGCTGGACCCGTCCGTCAGGACCGACCAGATGCGGCGATACGCCAACCAGTCCGCCGGCCGATTTGCGGCAATCGGGCTCGTATCGAAACCGACATCCACGGCGCCCGTGGTGGGGTTCAGGATCACGAAGAGGTGATACCACGTGTTCGCGGCCCGCGCGCCAGTGAAGAGGCCATTTTGGCCCGTGCCGGCGGCCCAGCCCCCGGACGCCTGCAGCGTCTTGGTCATGGACGCAGCCAGCAGGATGTCGCAATCGTTGGCCGCCGCGCGCCAGCTTCCGGCCGGCACGGTCGCCGAGGTGGTCGTCTGCGTGCAGTCGCCTTGGGCGCGGAACCGCCGCGGCAAATTGTTGGGCACATACCCGGACGTCAGCCAGCGCCAAACGCCCGCGCCTGCGACGAAGATATCGCCGACGTTGCTGGTCGGCAAAGACCCCGGTTGATACACCGGCAGCCCGGCGTTCGTCTGGGCTTGCAGTGCATAAAACTGCGCAGAGTACAAACCGCCGGAGACAGGGCCGCCAAGCTTCGTGGCCCAGTCTTTAGCCCTGTCTTCCGCAAGCTCGGCGCCTTCTTGCGCAGCTTGCGCGGCGTTAGCGCTCGCACGTGCTTCAGCCAGAACCTCGTCGAGATATTCGGTGGGCGAGGTCGAACTCGATACGCCAACGCGCACAGTGCGAGTCATTTCCTCGGCGAGTTGTTGCGTTTGAATTGCGAGACGATCTAAGCCGTCCTCGATTACGCGGGGGTACCGGCCCAGCCAAGTACGATGCCAACAGGCGCGATAGCGCGTCGACCATCAGCGGGGAAAACTTGGTGGTATCCCGCATTCGGCGGGTGTACCTCAAAACGGCCTGCGCCTGGTTCGTGTACAGCAGCGGGCGGTTGTTCGCGTCCGTCTCGACACAAAACTCTTGGGGCATGTACCGCGCCGCGCCGCCGACAAGGCGCGCCCCGGGGTAGCCGATCTCACTCGCATCCCTGAGCGAGGCGCTGTAGTCGTCTGTGGCGTCCGGGGGCAACACCGCGATCGCTCGCAGGCATTCCGTGGGTAATTCGTAGCAGAAAGCCCAAGAAGACCATTGGGACGCAACCTGTGCCAGCACCGCCCTGGTGCTGGCGAAGTTCCAGTCGTGGGCCTCCAACACAGCATCGCGCGCGATGGGGTAGAACCGCGAGCAGTGCTCGGCCTGGGCGCTGCCTTCGGGAGGATCGATGCTCGATACGGTTGCATCGTCACCGATATGCGCGAGCGCCAGATTGCAGATATCGACGTCTGAGGCCATAACGAAGCTCCAAGATAAGAACGGGGGCCGAAGCCCCCGTCTTCACGCCTTCGGAATCGAGGGCGGCGCGCCTTTAGGCCAGGTCGTCGGACGCACCTTGAGTCCGATTTCGGCCGCCCGCGGAACGACTGGCCGGCTTGGCGTCGTCACTGTGATCTTCGACGGGCTTGAACCAGCTCGCTGTTTCACCGTCGGCGACCTCGAAGATGTCGCCGGGTTGGCGCAGTTGATGGCCGTCCTTGCCGGCGTAGCCGAGTGCGGTAGCGATAACTTTCATGGCTGAGCTCCTTTACGCGACGGTGAAGCCGCTGGCGTACGGGACGTTGGCTTGCACGTCCTTGGTGATGTACGCACTGACCGTGCCCGCGGTGGTGGTGGCCCCGGCTACGCGGTACACCAGACGCAGGTAGCGTTCCAGGCCGATCGGCAGGCGGTACTTGAAAATCTCGGCGTTGGCCCCCAGGGCGGCCGGCGCCAGCGCGCCGGTGATGGGGAATTCACGCGGCGACGAGAAGCTGACGTTGTCGTCCGTTTGCAGGACAGCCTGCACCGTGGCGCCAGCGCCGACGACAGCCGTACCGATGCGCCCGTAGAGGTACAGCGGCTCGCCGATACCCACGTCATGGGCCGCGCCCGTGTCATAGACGTTGGTCGAAACGACATCGCCCGCGGCCGCCGCGATGGATTGACCTTCCGAGAAGGTTTCTTGAGTGTCCAGGATCATGATGGTTCTCCGTTTCGCGTGGACGCTTAGACGACGCGGGCTTCGGTGGACAACAGCGCGTCCACCGTGCGCACCGGCACGCCCAGAAAGGTCGTGGTGCCGTTGCCGACGCTGCCCGGCGACACATCGCCGAATTGGTTGACCGCCGGCTGAATGGCCAGGGCGGTGTTCGACTTGTCCAGCGCGGCGATGGACAGGAATTCCTTGACCGTGCGGTTGCAGTAGAACGCCGCGGTACCCATGCCCATCTGCGGGATGCGGGCCATGGCGCGAATCATCAGCTTGATGATCGCGGTGGAGGCTGTCGGCGCCTGCGTGCCCGTTTGGCCCACCAAGTCAGAAATGTCCACGTTGGCGATTCGCACGGCGTAGCGCCAGTCGCGGACCGTCAAGCCGCACTTCCACTTCCACAGGTCGGCCAGTGCGCGGAAACGCGCCGGAGGGGTCTGGGTGTCGAACGCGTCGATCTCGCCCAGATCCTGGTGCGTCAGGCCCGCTTCCGACCCCTTGGGGTAGATGCCGGTCACGGTGTTCTCGCCCCACAGCACCAGCCAGATCGACGTGTTGTCGCTGCCAGTGCCTCCGCCGTCGACGATGTTCACGCCGTTGGGCGCGGAGATCGACGAGTAGCGCGGGGCCAGACCCATGAAGCGTTCAGGATTGGCGGCCGTGTCGTTGTAGAACAGGGCTTGGGTGAAGGCCTGGTTCATGCCTTCCACTTCAGCCTGCGCTTCCGACAGGCGGAACGACTCGGTATTGCCGTTCAGCGCCGCCAGATCGACGTCGACTTCGTTGCGCGCCTCGAGCATGCCGGTGGCGTCATCCACCTGGGCGCGCAGCGATTTGGTGGGCTGCACACCCTGGTACAGCTTGCGCCAGGTGGGGGTGGGCAGGCCGGTGCGCACGGTGGTACGGTGGCCCGTGGGCAGGTTGCCCTCGATCCAGCGCATGTCTTGCAGCACTTCGTTGGATTGGTTCAACAGCTCGATCACCGAAGCGGTGGAGCCGTTCGGGTCGATCGACTTGGCGAAATCCGTCAGGGTGACGGCGCCGGGGCGGGACGGGAGGGTGGCCATGGACGGCTCCTTATTGCTTGCGGTAAAGGTTGTTCGCCAGGTCACGCTTGGCCGGTTGGCCGCCGCGGTCGCCAGCGACGAACGTGTCGCTACTGATCGCCTTGCCGACTCGGACCATGAACCGGATCAGTTCCGGGTGGTTTCCGGTGCCGGACTCGTTGAGCAACGAGCGCAATTCCGGGGTGCCGAACGTGTCCAAAGCCTGTTTGGCCACCGCCAGGTTCTCGGCCAGGGCATCCCCGCCGTACTCCTTGTCGGCTTTGGCCGTACTCGCCCACTCCTCGCGGAGCTGCGAGATGGCCTGGGCCTGCTGGTCCTGCCACTTCTGCATCAGCTTGGGGCCGAGATCGGCAACACGCTGGCGGGCTCGCACATATCCGTTGTTCCTATCGATTCAGATTTGCGTACGGATCGTAGGCGGCGGTTTTGCGGGTATGCGCACCCGGGATGTCATCGATTCGCGCCGTCTCGCGCAGCGCCAGGATGTAGGCACTCGCCCAGTCGGGCGACCGTCCGATGCGTTTGATGATGTCCTTGCGGCTTTCGACGTAGATCGTGCGGCCCTGCAGCCGCCATACCGGCGCACACAGGTCGACGAGCAGTTGACGGTCCGGTGGCAGCGCAATGCCGTTGTCCGCGACGGGGTCCAACGCCTCGCGCATCCGCCACCAGTCGTGGCTGCGGGTGTTCGCGAAGGTCAGCCGGCCGGATTTGTCCGTACCGGGCGCGGCCTCGGCGCCGTTGATGCCGAGCACGTGCTGGCCCGCCTGCACCAGGAAGTCGTAGGGGCTTGCGCCCACGCCGACGACATCGATGTGGATCGGTGCGCGGTCGCGAACGGCGGCGATCGTAACGCCGGCCACGCTCGGACCGTCCGGGGTGGCCTTGCCGGCGTAGGCCAGAGGTTCGTCGAACCACCAGCCGTGGCGCCGCGCGAGGATGGTGTTGTCGCGGCCGCCACGCGCCACGTCCACGCCCACGCTGTCCATGCGGGGTTTGTTGTGCATCGGCTTCCAGCGGGCCTGGGCGGCCTCCACCCAGGCGGTGGGGATGACCTGCATGGCGTCGTCCTCCATGCCGGCCTGGAAGTCGCCGTACAGCATCTGCGAGCGCAGCGGCTCCGGCAGCGATTGGAGGGTTGCCATGTATCCGGTTCCCATCAGGTACGGGTTGTCGCTGACTCGCGACGGGATGAAGGTGCGCGACAGGGGCGTGATCAGGTCGCCGTTATGCGTGAATGGCGTGCCGTCGGCACACTCGACGTCTTTGCCGTCGACGGTGGCGAAGTAGCGCAGCTCGCCCGGCTGAGCCGGGTTTGGGTGCTTGGGGTCGAGCCAAGGCGCAAAGAAATCGATGATCCACCGCCCTTCGGCGTTGGTGGGCGGGTTGAACGTGAGGAGAGCCTGGCAGCGCTGCGTCGGGTCGACCGAGCGCAACCACCCCAACAACGCCCTCACCTGCCCTTCGAGAAAGTTGGCGGCCTCGTCGAAGACCAGCAGGTCGTGCGGCCGGCCCTGGTACTTGTTCCAGTCGTCGGGGTTGGGCGTCGAGCCGAATTCAATCTGCCGCGCCGGCAGTCGCCAGATGCGCTCGGCGCCGTTGTAGCCGTCGCGCCCGCCCAGGAGCTCGGTGAAGCGATCGACGATGCCCGTCAGCTGGGTGGCCTCACGACGTAGCACCAGGATCTTCTGGTGCGCGGTCAGGGCCTTGCCGCACGCGAGGTCGGTCTTGCCCCCGCCCGCGGCGCCGCCGTACCCGATGATTGTCGCCATCGAGTCATAGGCCATCATCTGCGGCCCGGGCAGCGGCCGCCAGATGGTCTTGTCCTGCGCCAGTATGGCCTCGACCTCGGCGCGCTCGGCCGGGGTCAGGTAGCGCAGCAGTTTCAGGATGTCGGCCGCGTTCACGCCGCGCCCCTACACCAGGTCGGCCCCGGGCTCGTCGCGCGCTTCCTGCGCTTGGCGCGCCTGCGCCACGGCGATGAGCGCGGCCAGGCGGCCTGCGACCTGCGAGTCGCTCATCTGCACCGGGCCGCCACCAGCGCCCGTCAGCTCGAGGCCGGTCTTTTCCCGGTACTTGGGGTCATGCGCCTTGAGCAGAAAAATCGTCAGCGTGTCGCTGTACTCGCGGATCGTGCCGCACTGCA
This sequence comes from Achromobacter sp., assembly GCF_050285565.1. Classification (GTDB taxonomy): domain Bacteria; phylum Pseudomonadota; class Gammaproteobacteria; order Burkholderiales; family Burkholderiaceae_B; genus Achromobacter. The sequence goes on along the minus strand of NZ_JBLZXG010000009.1, from coordinate 287,802 downwards.
GGCCTTGGTGAAACACGGGCTTCTTCGTGCCATCGAATGCGCGGCGAAACGCTTCGTCCTCGAGCAGGCCCATCCCCACGCGCTTGGCCTTCTCCCAAGCCGCAGCAAACTCCTCGTCCTCGTCGCGCCACTCGTAGACCGTGATTCGCGCCACGTCGATTGCTTTTGCTGCGCGCGATACGTTCCCCGTTTCCGCGAGGGCAGCGAGGAAGGCGATCTTTTTTTCAGGTGTCAGCTTGGTGGCCATGCTCGGGACGGTAATTTCCGCAGCCCGAGTTATGCGCACCCTACCCTTCGACCGTCTTCCAAGCGGTCGGGGTCGTTACCCGTCGCCTGTAGTTCACGATGTCGCGCACGTTGCGCACGCTGGTGTCGAACATCTTCGCGAGCCGCTTGTACCCGATCCCCTCATCCTCGCGCAGCTGGCGCATGAGCTCAACATCGTGGTCGGTGAGCGTGGCGCGTTGGTGGTCTTCGCCGACCCGCACACCGCGGTCGTTCACCCCTACCGTGATTCGGGACATGGCGCCCCTCCTGATCGTTCGGCCACTCGCGCCAGCGGGAATGCGCAAAAATCTACGAGTTCAGCATGGGACGGATGGGACGGATGGGACACCCAGTTTCTCTCTTTACCTTTTTCCCCCCTATTCTTTCGCGCGATTAAGGTAAGAGATTTATATGTCCCATACGTCCCAACACCCCGCAAACCCTTGTTTTTATTGGGTTTAGCATGGGACGGATAGCGGCCATTCTCATCCGTCCCGATACGTCCCATCCGTCCCGAGTGCGGCGCGCCCATCACACTAAATCCGCAAAATCTTGCGAGTTCGTAGAATCCTGCGAATACGCAATTCCGTACACCCAGGCCCGGCACCGCTTACCGTTGACGTACGGACGGCCAAGCGCATAATTTTGCGACTTCAGAATCGCCGCGACGCGCCTCTCTTCCCCCTTCTTGATGTTTTTTGCGTCAAACCCCAACGCCCCGATCAGCACCTCGTGCGTCTGGACTACCATCCGGCGACCCGCGCCCGGCCCCGGTTCGCCACCCACGACATCGAAATCGCCAGCGGTCAGCCACTGTTCCACCACGGGCGCCCACGAATCGCTGATCTTGTGTTCGCCGTGCACATCGCGCGCCAGCGTCTCCGCATCGCGCCAGTCCACCCCGGCCGCCTGGAACATGGCGCACCCCTCGGCCCACAGCTGCAACCGATCGCGCTCGATTGCCTCCACGTCCACCAGGCCCTCGACCACCGCCGGCAACCAGCGCCGTTCGCCCGTGTCGTCCGACAGGAACTCGCCGACGTTGGCCGTGCCAATGAAGAGGTTGCGCCGCGGGAAGATGGTGTTGAACTCCTTGTAGAGGGGCCTCCACTCTTCGTGCCGCCGAGTGATGAACGCCTTGATGGCCTCGGCGTCGCGCGAGTACAGCCCCTTGAGTTCGGCCAACTCGATGACCAGGCGCCCGCGCATACGGCGGCTGGCCTCGGCATCGCGGTCTGCAAGATCCATCTCGGCGAACAGCTCGGGCCAGGGCACCATGGCGGCCACGCCGGAAGACTTGCGCGCGCCCTGGGGGCCGATCAGCACCGGCACCATGTCCGCCTTGGCGCCAGGCTCAAGCGCCCGGCCGGCCAGCGCCGACCACATGTACCGTGACACGGCGCGCGCGTAAGGCGTGGCTTTCACGCCACAGTACCGCTCCAGGAACGTCTCGACGCGCGGCACGCCATCCCATTCCAGGCTGCGGGCCCATTCGATCGCCGAGTCGAACCGGTTCTCGATGGCCACCAGCCACACTGCGTCGCGCAAGGCTTCCTTGGTGATCTTCTTGAACCCGCCGCGCTCCATGAAGATCTGCATGCGGGTGTAGTCCGCGTCCTCGAACTGGCGCCACATCTGCGACGCGTAGACCGGCGCGGCCATGATCTCGGCTCGGAAGTCGTCGTAGGCCAGTACCACGTTGCAACAGCGTGGGTCACGCGCCGCCATCGTGAGGTTATCGATGGTGGCCAGGATGTTGCCGTGGTCGTCCCGCTTGAAGGGCGGCATCGGCGCGGCGGGCCGGCCGTCCGGCGTTCGCGGCGCCTCCACCACTTCGAAGTCTCGCGCCACCAGCTCGGGCGGCTCCTGCCAGCCAGCCTGGCGCGCCATGTGCAGCACCGTGCGCACCGTCACCGCGTCCGGCCTGCCGCTGTCGATGTAGGGCCAGACGCGGTTGTCCAGAAAGTCGGGATCGTACTTATCGCTGCGCGCGCTGAACTGGTGCGCGAGCTCCAGACCGTAGTCGGCGCCGGCGGTCGCGTGGTGGATGGCGAAGATGACGTCGCGCCACTGGTCGTAGTCGAGCGCCGCGCCATCCTCGTTGGCGATGGCGCCTAGGGCGCTCGCAAGCACCGCGGCGTCCGCGTCGCCGGCCGGCACCAGCGCCGCGCTGCGCTCGGGCTTCTCCAGCACCGGCACGGGCGCCGACAACGGCCAGTCCATGCCCACCAGGTAGTCGCGCGGCAGGTCGTCAAGGTCGAACGGATCCAGCGGCACGCTGGCGCCGGCCAGCGGCAGGATGAACATGTTGCCGAAGCGCTTCTTCTCGGTGCCCACGGCGTCCTGCTTGGGGAACACCTCGACTTGGCCGTCGGCCACGCCCTTGGTGCCCGGCGCCAGGCCGGCCGCGGCCAGCGCCGCGCGCAGCCACGCCCGCACGCTGTACGCGTCCTGGGGCTCGGCCCACAGGCAGTACAGGTGGATGCCATGGCCGCCCGAGGAGCGGAACGCCACCGGCCGGCCGCCCTGCGCCTCCAGCGCGCGCGCGACACGCAGGGCCGTGGCCTGCATTTCTGGCCAGGGCGTGTCGCCCTTGTGGCTGTCGAAGTCCAGAACGCCCAGCATCGTGACGGACTCGCCCGGCCGGATTGGCGCCGCGCCATAGGCCGGGCCGCCGTTGACGTGCTGCGCGAGGCGCGCGTCGGTCAGGGCCTCGTCGACCCGGCGCGGACCGTCGTCAGTTTTCTTCCAGCACACATCGCGGCGCACGCGGTCGACGATAGGCCCGAGCGCCGCGACCAGCGCCTGCTTGTCGGCCTCGGTCATACGCCCACCGGCGCCAGATCCAGCATGCCCACCGGCAGTTTCAGCTGGCGTTCGATGCGGCGCGCGGTGCGCTCGCTGATGTTGCGCTCGGGATTCTTGCCGATGAGCTGGGACACGTAGGACTGGCCGACCCCCAGGCGCCGCGCCAGCGCGTCCTGGCCGCCTTCGGCCTCAGCGATCTTGCGCAGGTGGGTCAGCCGGGCCGCGTACACCGCGGCCAACGGATCGTCGTTCATAAGGTCGCTCCAATGGTCAGTTTGCTAACGCAGTTTAGCAATCAGCCATATTTAAGGGCAAGGCTACATTACGTATTGCTTATCTTTCGCACGGATGTTACTGTCGCGGCCTAGTGTTAACCCCACAACAACCGGCCCGAGGAAACACCCATGAATCAAGAGACTGCCCTCACGAAGCAACGTCGACAGAACCTGCGAACCGTCCTCGAAGAGCAAGGTGGTCCGGCCAGCTTTGCTAAAAAACTGGGTCAATCGGGCCCGTCGTTTCTGTCGCAAATGGCCAACGGCCACCGGGCCATCACAGAGAAAACCAGCCGGCGCATTGAGCAAGCCGCCGGTAAACCCGAGTACTGGATGGATCAGCCCCACTCATCGGTTGGCGGCATCGCGCCCCAGGCTACCGTGCACACGGACCCGAGCTTCGTAGGTGGTGCGGTGAAGGTTGTCGCAGAGATACAACAAAGCCTCGGCGTGTCGCTTTCTCCCGACAAGTACGGCGAAGTCGTGAATCTGGTCTATGAGCACGCCCAGCGCGGCGGCGCCATTGATCGCGACTACGCCACGCGCCTGCTGAAACTCACTATGTGAGTGCGACACGCCCATGGGCGCGCCACGGCGTGTAGTGCAAAACTAGGTCAGGGGAAGCGCGCGCCAACGTAGCGTGTATGTCCCTGAAAAAGAACCCGCTCCGGCGGGTTTTTCTTTGCAGCACAGATTAGCACTTGCGAAATTTCTGCGATATTTCCATTGCCCAAAAGTGTACTGTTTGCTAATCTACAATCGCAGTCACCGATATCCAATCAGGAGCACACAACATGAATTTCGGAATCACCGTCGAACGTGAGATTGCTCACGCCAAGGTCGTCTTCACCGCCATGCTGAGCACGGCGGCCGAAGCCCTCGAGACCGCCACGCAGTTGGCCACCGGCACTGCGCCGGCGCCCTCCAAGGCCCAAGCGGAAAAAAAGCCGGAACCGGCGGCCACCGCCGCCAAACCTTCCACGGAAAAGCCGACCCCGGATGCGTCGAGCAGCTCGGGCAGTTCCTCGACCGAATCGAAGAACGACGCCGAAGCCGGGGCAGGTAACACGTCGGCGGCGCTGGACTACGACGCCGACATCAAGCCGCTGGTGCTGGCCATCGCCAAGATCAGCCGCGAGAAGGCCGAGGCACTGCTGCAGCGCTTCGGCGTACAGTCCGCCAAGGCGCTCAAGCCGGACCAGTTCGCCGATTTCAAGGCCACGGCCGAGAAGGTGATCGACGGCAGCTACGACCCGGTCGCGTCCGACGAAAAGGCCCTCGCATGAACGGCCGCAAAGCTCGCGCGCTGCGCCGGGCCGCACGCCGCATGACGGCCGGCCTGCCCTCGCACAAGCTGGTCAGCGAGGTCGGGCGCCAGGTGGCCGTGCCCACCGGCAAGCTGGATGCCAAGGGCAAGCCGGTCATGGGCTTTGCCGAAGTGGTCGGCACCGCGCGCCACGCGCCGACCTGCACCCGCGCCGTGTACCAGAAGCTCAAGCGGGTGTACGGCCACACCAACCTGGGGGCCCTGAAATGACAGAACCCGCACACGCCACCCTCTCACCCTCGGGCGCCGAGCGGTGGTCTACGTGCCCGGCCAGCGTTCAACTGGAGGCCGGCTATCCGGACTCCAGCAGCGACTACGCCGACGAGGGTACCGCCGCCCACGCAGTCGCCGAGATGGCGCTGCGCGAGGGCAAGTACGCCACGGCCTACAAGGGCCGGCGCATCCCGGTGCGCGCAGGCAAGACCGTCGAGGTGACGGCCGACATGGCCACCGAGGTGCAGAAGTACATCGACTACGTGCGGGACGTCGCCGCCGGCCATGAGCTGCTACTCGAACAGCGTCTGGATATCAGCCGCTGGGTGCCCGAGGCATTCGGCACGTCCGACGCGGTCATCCTGCGCGAGGATGGCGAGCTGCACGTCTGCGACCTGAAGTTCGGGCGCGGCGTGAAGGTCGACGCCGAAGAGAACAAGCAGATGATCCTGTACGCCCTGGGCGCGCTGGATCAGTTCGCGGTCCTGATGGACTTCGGGCGCGTGCGCATGACCATCCATCAACCGCGGTTGAACCACGTCAGCGAGTGGGCCATCACAGTCGACGAGCTGCGCGAGCGCGGCGCACGCCTGAAGGAGGCCGCCGACCGGGCGTACCTGTACGTTGGCAGCGAAACGCCGCCCGTGCCGTCCGACTTCGGCCCGTCCGAGAAGGCGTGCCGCTTCTGCAAGGCGAAAGCGACCTGCCCCGCGCTGGCCCAACGCGTCCAGGACGAGATCGGCAGCGATTTCGAGAACCTGAACGCCTGGGCGGGATCGGACGAGCAGAAAGCCATGACCCTGAAAGCGCTATCCCCCAGCACCCCCGAGGCCCTGGGCAAGGCCATGCAGGCAATCGACCTGATCGAAATCTGGTGCAAGGGTGTTCGCGGCGAGGTAGAGCGCCGCCTGCTGCTGGGCGAGCCGATCGAAGGCTGGAAGCTGGTCAAGGGGCGCGCCGGCCCTCGCAAGTGGACCAGCGAACAGGAGGCCGAGGACCTGCTCAAGTCGATGCGCCTGAAGGCGGACGAGATGTACGACAAGACGGTTATCAGTCCGACCATGGCCGAGAAATTACTCAAGGACACCCCGCGCCGCTGGGCCAAAGCCCAGGCGCTGATCACCAAATCCGAGGGCTCGCCCAGCGTCGCGCCGGCATCCGACAAGCGGCCCGCGCTGGTCATCCAGCCCGCGGCGGACGACTTCGACGATGTCACGACCAGCGCCGGCACCACCGAAGGGGCCGACCTCGTATGAACACGATCCGAGTGCACGCCGACCACTCTCTGCTGGCGTCGGCGCCGCGAGAACACAACGAGACAGCAGCCAGCGTGCTGCCGCTCGAGTACCGGTTGGCGCTGCAGTCGGCCGCCGGCGTCAAGAACCCCCACCAACGGGCCAAGGCGATCGCCAAGGCCACCGAGCGCGCCAAGCGCGCGCACCCCGAGTTTTTCCGCTAATTCACAGGAGTAACACCATGAAAGTCGTCTTGAAGAAAGTCCGCATCGCGTTCTGCCAGTCCCTGCTGGTGCCGGAGCAGTACCAGAACAAGGGCCCGTTCCGTCACAGCTCCAACTTCCTGATCGTGCCCGGCTCTGAAAACGACAAGGCGGTGTGGAATGCCATTCATAGCGCCGCCGCGGCGGTCTTTGACAAGCGTGCAGCAGCCCAAGTGGAAGCTCTCAAGGGCAACAGCAACAAATTCTGCTACATGAACGGCGACATCAAGGACTACGACGGCTATGCCGGCAACTTCTACTTGGCCGCGCACCGCAAGGCCGAGGACGGCGCCCCGCTGCTGATGGACCGCGACAAGTCCAAGCTGATCCGCTGGGACGGCAACAAGGATGTTCCCATCCTCGACGCCGACGGAAAGCTGCAATGGGCCCCCGGCAAGGAAGGCCGTATTTACGCCGGCTGCTACGTCAACGCGAGCGTCGATATCTACGCGCAGTCGGGCGAAAACAGTGGCATCCGCTGCAGCCTGGTTGCGGTGCAGTTCGATAGTGATGGCGACTCGTTCAGCGGTGCCACCAAGTCCACCGGCGACGAATTCGAAGACCTGGGCGACGGCTCGGCCGCTGGCGACGACCTGGCTTAAGGGAAACGCAATGAACAACACCACCTCGCCGCGCACCGATGACGTCGGCATCGAGCAGGAAATCCAGGCCAAGGGCAAGACGGCTCCGCGTGTCACGCCCGCCGACATCGAGGCCAACATCATCGGTGAGCACTACTTCACGGCGGCGGATGGCCTTGATGGGGGCATCGTGGCGGGCTACGCGTACCCCGGGCCGCTCGATCTGCTTACCTTCTGCGTGCTGGTGCTGCGCAACGGCTTCACCGTCACCGGTGAAAGCGCGTGCGCCAGCCCCGAGAACTTCGACGCCGAGATCGGCCGCAAGATCGCACGCCAGAACGCGGTGCAGAAGATCTGGCCGCTGATGGGCTACGAGCTGCGCTCTCGCCTGGCTCAACCCTGATCCCCCAAACCTCACGGCGCCGCAGTCCCGGGCGTCGTGCGATAGCGGGGGCTTCCCATCCTCAGCCGTGCCCAGGACCACACGGCGCCCACGCCCCGGATCGCTACCCAGCTCCGCCCGCTCTTGTTGATTTACGGCGCTGGTGAGTTCGCGCAATCCGTTGGAAGCCGGCAATAGAAATGGCGGCAATCCGGGGCATGGCCCACCCACTTCGAGGACCGATTCCGTGGCATCGCCGTACGCAAGCCTGGCCGAGCGCATCCTGGCCAACACCATGATCTCTGACGAGCTGTTCCACAACGGCACGCCCTGCTGGCTCTGGACCGGCGCACGCAACGCGTCCGGCTACGGAAAGATGAGCATGCGGTTCAAGAAGGGGCCGCGCAAGGGCAAGGTGAAATCCGCACTCGCGCACCGTGTCGCCTTAGTCGAGATGGGTGGCCGGCGCCTGAACAGCAAGAGCGTGGTGATGCACCTGTGCAACAACCGCCTGTGCTGCAACCCCGCCCACCTACAGGGCGGCACACAGCGCAAGAACGTCCGACAGTGCGTGGCCGAGGGCCGGCACTTCACCCCTTTCAGGAAAGCAGCATGACCGCCCTACCCCGCACAGTACTTGTCCGCGATGAGGGCCTGCAGCACGGAGTTGTAGCCTTTGGCCGCCACCTGCGGATTTGTCTCGACGTACGTGATGTAGGCGCTGGCGACCTGCTCCGGCGTGGCGCCTTCCAGACACTTGCGCGCCGCGGCCAAGACCGGCATCACGCGCTGCCTGAAACCTTCGGCGCCGGCGGCGCCCGCGCTTTCGAAGGCCTGCTGGTCCAACGTGAACGCGCCGATGACGCCGCGATAGATTCCCTGGCGGTAGCCGTCCAGATAGCTCGAGATCACGGCGCGGCATGCCCCCGGCGCGGCGCCCGGGGCGGCTTCTGCCTTGCACTGCTGGGCGACGTATCCGGCCGTGAGGCCGCTCGCCTGCGCAACGCCGGCCACCAGGCCCAACAGCAAGACCAAACCTGCGCGTTTCATGGGCGTCCCCGGTCTGTGGTGTTGCAGCCGTTTTACCACGGCGATCCGGAGGCCGCATGAGCCAAGATCTCAACTACACCGCCTTCCACGACCTGGAAACCTTCAGCGAGCGCGACCTGAAGACCTACGGCACGCACGCCTACGCCGAAAAGGCCGAGATCCTGCTATGGGCCTATGCCTTGGGCGACGAGCCCGTGCGGGTCTGGGATGCCACCGCCGACCCGCGCCCGCCGGCCGCGCTGTTGGAGATCCTGCAGCGGCCCGGCACGCGCCACGTCTGGCACAACGGCGGCATGTTCGATCGCACGATCATGAAGCACGCGCGGCCTGAACTGCACGCCCTGATCCCCGAGGCGGCATGGTGGGACACGATGGTGCAGGCCTACACCCACGCCCTGCCTGGCGCGCTGGACATCCTGTGCGACGTGATGAACGTGCCGCTGGACCAGCGCAAGCTCAAGACCGGTAAGGCCTTCATTCAGCTTTTCTGCAAGCCCCGCCCCAAGAACCAAGCCCTGCGCCGCGCCACGCGCCACACGCACCCGGTCGAGTGGGCGCAATTCGTCGAGTATGCCGGCCAGGACATTGAGGCCATGCGGGTCATCTACCGCAAGATGCCCACCTGGAACTACAGCGGCGAAGAGTTCGATCTGTGGCTGCTGGATCAGCGCATCAACCAGCGCGGCGTGCTGGTGGACAGAGAGCTGGCCCAGGCCGCCGTTACCACGGTAGAGGGCGCCAAAAAGGCCCTCGCCGCCCGCACGGTGGAGCTCACCGACGGCGCGGTCGAGTCGGCCACCAAGCGCGACAAGTTGCTGGCGCACCTTCTGGCCGAGTACGGCGTGGAGCTGCCCGACCTGCAGGCGAGCACGCTGGAACGCCGCATCGAAGACCAGGCGCTTCCCTGGGCACTGCGCGAGCTGCTGGCGATCCGCCTGCAGGCCAGCACATCCAGCACCAGCAAGTACAAGCGGCTCATCAACGGCGCCAGCGCCGACGGGCGCCTGCGGGGACTGCTGCAATTCGCCGGCGCCGGCCGCACGCGGCGCTGGGCCGGCCGCCTATGGCAGCCGCAGAACCTGCCGCGGCCCAAGATCGGCGTGCTGCGCGATGAGGCCCTGCAGGACGAAATCGATTTCGGCATCGACGCCATCAAGGCCGGCGCGGCGGACCTGATCTACGAGAACGTGATGGAAGTGGCCAGCGCCGCGATCCGCGGCTGCATCGTGGCACCGCGCGGCAAAAAGCTGGTGGTGGCCGACCTGGCCAACATCGAAGGCCGGGACGCGGCATGGCTGGCCGGCGAGTCCTGGAAGCTGCAGGCCTTCCGCGATTTCGATGCCGGCATCGGCGCCGACCTGTACAAGGTGGCCTACGCCAAGGCCTTCGGTGTACGACCCGAGGACGTCGACAAGACCATGCGCCAGATCGGCAAGGTGATGGAGCTGATGCTGGCATACCAGGGCGGCGTGGGCGCCTTCCTGACCGGGGCGCTGACCTACGGTTTCGACATCGAGCAGATGGCGGAGGACGCCTACCCCGGCCTGCCCGACGACATCCGCGACGAGGCCAAGGGCATGTACGACTGGACGGTGCGCAAGCGCCGCAGCACGTTCGGCCTGTCGGAGCGCGCCTTCGTGGTGTGCGACAGCTTCAAGCGCGCGTGGCGCCGCGGCCACACTGAGATCGAGGCGCTGTGGGGCGCCCTGGAGGAATCCGCGATCCGCGCGACGCGCAACCCTGGCACGACCGTGGACTGCGGCCGGTTTCGTCTGCGCCGCGACGGCGCATGGTTGCGCATCCGCATGCCGTCCGGCCGGTTCCTGTGCTACCCCTCCCCCCAGGTCGACGACAACGGCAGGTTCACGTACATGGGCGTAAACCAGTATAGCCGCAAGTGGACGCGGCTGCACAGCTACGGCGGCAAGCTGTTCGAGAACGCGTGCCAGTCGTTCGCACGCGACATTCTGGCCCACAACATGCCGGCGGTCGAGGCCGCTGGCTACCAGATCGTGCTCACCGTCCACGACGAAATCATCACCGAGGCGCCCGACAGCCCCGAGTTCAACGCCGCGCACCTGGCCAGCATCATGGCCACGCCGCCGGCCTGGGCGTCTGACATCCCCCTGGCGGCGGCGGGGTTCGAAGCGTTGCGCTATCGCAAAGAATAAAGTGTTGACTGTTTGATTTAGCGTTTGCTAATATTTGCTCAACACGCCCGATGGCGTTCAACCAGGACGAAGAGGTAGACATGCGACTCACCAAAGAATTCCGCGAAGAACTGATAGGGCGTGCCTTGGTGCATGCGTTCAAGGCGCGCGAGAAAGCGCACGAAGCTGCGACGACTGCGCTTGCTGATGCGCTATACGACCACGTGCACGGTAGCGTCGAAAAGCTGGCGCGAAAGCTCCCGCAGGGATGGGTTGATTACTCAAACCGTCTCACGATTTCCGCCGCAGGCTTCAGTTGGCGGCACCGTGACGACGGCCAGCAGAACAACACCCTGAAACTCTCCGCATCCCGGCCATTTCCGAGATACGGCGACCAGCACGGCATGGCTGTTGGCGGCGATCATCCGTTGAACGACCAAGCCCAGGCCGTGGCGACGGAACACGCCGCCATCCGCGACGACAAGGAAGCGCTGCGGGTGAAGCTGCGCGCCCTGGTGTACTCCGTTACAACTCTGCCGCGCTTGCGCGAAGCGTGGCCCGAGTGCGAACAATTCCTGCCGAACACGACCCCGAAGACCGTAAGCACGGCCATTGTTCCGGTTGAGCTTGTGCCAGAACTCAACAAGGCGCTTGGCATCAAGGCGAAAGCGCGCCGGCCTTCGCACGCCTGAATTTTTAGCAATCAGTCAACTCCCAATAGCAAACACCCGCATCCAAGGATCGCACCATGAGCAACGACACCCGCATCACCGCGTTCAAGGGCTTCGATAAGAACCTCGCCTGCCGCGGCTATCAGTACGAGCTGGGCAAGACCTACGAGCACGCGGGCAAGGTCGTGCGCTGCGCCGACGGCGGCTTCCATAGCTGCGAGTACCCGCTGGACGTGTTCGGCTACTACCCACCGGCCGAAAGCCGCTATGCGGTGGTGGTCGCGCACGGCGCTATCGACCGGGAAGAAAACGGCGACACCAAGCTGGCCAGCGGCAAGATCACCATAGAGGCTGAAATCAAGGTTCCGCAGCTGATCAAGTCCGCAGTCGAATGGATCATGGCGCGCGTGGACAAGGCGAACGGCGCGACGGCGAGCGAAGAACGATCGCACGCCAGCAACACGGGCTACGGCTCGGCCGCCAGCAACACGGGCTACGGCTCGGCCGCCAGCAACACGGGCGCCCGCTCGGCCGCCAGCAACACGGGCGACTACTCGGCCGCCAGCAACACGGGCGCCCGCTCGGCCGCCAGCAACACGGGCGCCCGCTCGGCCGCCAGCAACACGGGCTACGGCTCGGCCGCCAGCAACACGGGCGACTACTCGGCCGCCAGCAACACGGGCGCCCGCTCGGCCGCCAGCAACACGGGCGACTACTCGAGGGTTTCGAATGAAGGTCATTTCTCGATAGCGAGCAACACAGGTGATGGTTCGACGGCCCATACCTCTGGCCACCACTCGGCGGCCACTAATGCCGGCTACGGTTCCTCGGTCTCGGCGTCGGGCGACCATTCGTTGGCCAGCAATGCCGGCAATCAATCCTCCGCGAGCGTCACCGGCCAGGGGGCCGTCGCGGTGGCCACCGGCCACCGGGGCCGCGCTCGCGCGAGCGCAGGCAGCGCCATCGTTTTGTGCTATCGCGACGGGGACGACGACCAGCTCGTAGACATCCGCGCAGCGATCGCGGGCATGAGCGGAATCAAGGCCGACACCTGGTACTGCTTGGACGCCGCTGGTCAGTTCATCGAAGTTCCCGACGACCAGGAGTGACGCCATGCGCAACCGCACCCCCAAATCCGAAGACGAGTTCCCCTACCTGCCGCCGCTCGGGCGCCTGGATCTTGCCTGCCTCGCGCTTTGTGTGCTGGTGGTGCTGGGTTGCCTGGGCTACCTGGCGTTCGACCTGTTCAGCATGGTTCTGTGCGATCGCTACGGGGTCTGCTATGCGTGAGTCCACGATCGAGCAGCACGCCGTCGCCATGTTCAAGGCACTGGGCGACCTGCCCTACAAGTTCACCAGCCCCGGCCGGCGCAACGTGCCGGATCGGCTGCGGCTGCGCGAGATCCCGGCCGAACACCGCGAGATCGTCGCGCGCTACGTCCAATTCATTGAGTTCAAGGCCACCGGCGAGAAGCCCACCGCGGCGCAGGAGCGCGAGCATGCGCGCCTTCGCAAGCTGGGCTTTCGCGTCGAGGTCGTCGACAACATCGCCGGCGTAGATGCGCTGGTCAGGGAGACACGGAAATGAGCGACACGGAAATGAGCGACACGAAACACGGTTGGGTATCCCCGCGTGCCGACGGCCTGCGCGCTCGATGCGACGGCCCGGGGATCTGCACGACTTGCAGCACCGAGCGCGAGCACGAAGCGATGCGCGCCGCCGTTCTGGCGGCACCCCAGATCCCCACCACCGCCGCGCACCTTGCGCTTGTGGCCAGCCGCACCGGAAAGAATCTCTCGCTCGATGAAGTGGGCGCCGTCATTGACGCGATCAACGCGCTGGGCGCGGCCGACGATACGCTCGCCCGCACGGGCAACACCGCCCGCGACCAGGAGATGTACGCCGCCGGCCGGGCGGTGGGCGAAGAGAACGCCAAGCACAATGCGGCGATCCGCGGCGGCGTGCCGGATGGCTGGAAGTTGGTGCCCATTGAGCCGACGCGCGAAATGTGGGCCGCCGTCAACAAGCTGGATGACGAAATGGCGGCCGGCGGCTACGACGGCAAAGGCGCATCCATCGAACAAATCTGGGCTTGCCTGGTTGATGCGGCGCCGTCGTGCCTGACCTGCGGCGGCCATGGAATGGTCGGCGGCTTGACCCAGCATTCCGGATACGACGCCGAGCCGTGCCCGGACTGCGCCGCCCCTGCTGTCCCCGTATCCACGGTGGAGCAAGGGGATGCGGTGAAGCGGCTGCGCGATGCCATCGAGGGCGAGTGCAGCGGCGTATGGATCAGCGAGAAGCAGGCCATCGCCGTGCTGGCCCACCTGAACCTCCCCGCTCCCGCTGCTGGCGATGCGCAGGATGCACTCCAGTACCTGGCCGATACCGAAGGCGCCATCGAGTCGCTGACGCTTGGCGGGAAGACGCGCTATCGGATCTGGTGGCCGGCTGTTGGCGAAATCCAGACCGAATGGTTCGAATCGCCGCTTGCAGCCATTGCCGCCCAGCGGCAGGGGGATGCGTGATGGAACTCCAGATCGAAGAATCCTACGCGATGGATGACTCGTGCCAGATCCAATATTGGGCGCGTGGTCACTGGTCCTGGGGTGAATTCGTCACCGCCGTTCAGGAGCGCATCTCGCGGGAAGAACGCGCCATCCCCAACTGGGTCATTGTGCAGGCGCCGGTAAAGCAGCTCTACCAGCGCACCGTGCCGTGCCGCGATTCCATCGTCGGCGATACCCGATACGTGCATTCGGACAATCCTGGGCGCGGCGCTACACCCGTGACGGTCATGGATTTCTGGTTCCCGATGCACGCCCACCTGCCCGCCGCCCAGCAGGGCAAGGGCGGTGCAGTATGAAGAAAGGAGACTGGATTGCAGGCGGTGGTAAGTACATGCCTAATATCGGCCGCGTGAAAGAAGTTCATTCTGACGGCCTGATCGACATCGTTTTCTATGGCCGCGACGGGACAAAACTCGGGCGCTTGTCGCCTGCGATGGGTGGCCCGCGTCACTTCGACCCTTGCTGCTCCCCTGTCGGGTGGCAATTAATCCAGAAGCCGGAGTTCCCGCTTCATGGGTACATCTGGGGCGACAAGCTCACGTACCTGGACGATGCCGCCCAGCCAGCACAACAGGGCGCGGGGGAATGACGATGAAACCAGCAACCGCAGCAGCGGTAGCCGCTGCAACCTCTATTGCCTCCTACGCAACCGGGTACGCCTCCGCGCACACCGACCACAGCCTAGGAACTCCGTTTTTCATCGGCTTCATCCTGGCCGTGGTGTTTGCCGGTCTCGCCTTCGCCGCCGTAGAAAAGGACTGATCCAATGACCCAACAAGACGACATCACCCAGCCCGTGCTGACGGACGACGACCTGCTGCGCATCTGCCAGCAATTCAACCCCGGCCAGGATCTCGACCTAGCAAAAGCAGTCCGCGACGCCGTGCTATCCAAGCTGCGCGCCCCTGTAGCCGAACCGGCAATCGTTGGCTGGCGGGATCCGGATTGCGGACGCATGGCGCAAAAGGGTCCGCCCCACGGGTGGCACCGCTACAGCGAAGCGCTGATGACGGTTGTCGAACATCGCGCGTTGATGGCCGCCGCCCTGGCAAGCTCCCCTGTAGCCAAGCCCTTGCCGGAACACTTCAAACCGCCGTTCGATAATTGCTCGTTTCGCATGTGCGATTTGCCGGGGCAATGTCGTGGCAAGGGGAAGTGCCACCACCCAGCCAGCGCCCCTGTAGCCGGGGAGGCGCAAAGCCCTATCGGCTACGTTGACCCGGTGTATGTTGCTGGACGCCAGCGCGGGATGCCGTGGAACGCCAAGATTTACGACACGCCCAATCAGGAGGCTACCGCGCCCTTGTATGCCGCGCCCCAGGCCAGCGCCGATGCCGTTATTCCGGCATCGGACGTGCGCAATGCGGCGTTGGAGGAAGCGGCTCAAACGGCCTACAAGGCGCTGTTTCCCACGAGTGATCGCAGTGACTGGACGGAATTCGCCGAAAGCGCGGCCTACCATGCGGAATTGGCAGCCCAATGCATCCGCGCCCTCAAGCAGCCCCAGGCGGACAAGGACGGCGCAGAACAGGCGTTCAAAGACCTGATGACGCACGGCGTGTCGATCCAGCGCGGCGCGCCGGCTGGCTTCCTGGCCGACCGCCAGCAGCGCGCCGAACAAGGGGACAGCAAGCCGTGACCCGCCGCGCCTTCACCGCGCGCCCCTATGGCGCGCTCATCACCAACCACATCCTGGACGTGGCGCGCTGCGGCGTCTGGGCCGGTATGGGCATGGGCAAGACCGTGTCCACGCTCAACGCCCTGGACCTGCTGGAGCTGGCCGAGCCGGGCCCGGCGCTGGTGTGCGCGCCGCTGCGCGTGGCGCAATCGACCTGGCCGGACGAGGCGGCAAAGTGGAAGCACCTGCGAAACGTGGATGTTACGCCCATCGTTGGCGACGTGAAGGCGCGCGAGCGCGCGGCGCTTCGCGCCTTCGACCTCTCGGCCAGCGTCTTCACGATCAACTACGAGAATCTGCCCTGGCTGGTCGACCTGCTGGAGCGCTGGAAGCGGCCGTGGCCGTTCCGCAAGATCGTGGCCGACGAGTCCACCAAGCTCAAGGGCTTCCGGCTGCGGCAAGGCACGCAGCGCGCCCGGGCGCTGGGCCGCGTGGCGCACAAGCACGCCGCGCACTTCGTCGAGCTGACCGGCACGCCTTCGCCCAACGGCCTGCGGGACTTGTGGGGCCAAGCCTGGTACCTGGATCAGGGCCAGCGGCTGGGCCGAACGTTCGACGCGTTCCGCCAGCGCTGGTTCCGGCCGTCGTTCGATGGCTATGGCATCGAGCCGCTGCCCTTCGCCCAGGAGCAGATCGAGGACGCCATGCGCGATCTGTGCCTGTCGCTGGATGCGCGCGACTGGTTCGACCTGAAAGAACCGATCGTCAACACGATCCGCGTCGACCTGCCGGGCAAGGCGCGCGCGCTGTACGACGACATGGAAAAAGCAATGTTCGCCCAGATCGGCGAGCACGAGGTCGAGGCATTCAACGCGGCGGCCAAGACGATGAAGTGCCTACAGTTGGCCAACGGCGCCGCGTATGTCGGCGAGGACGGCACGCAGTGGGCCGAGGTGCACGACGTCAAGCTGCAGGCGCTGGACGAGATCATCGAAGAGGCGGCCGGCATGCCGGTGCTGGTTGCCTACCACTTTAAGTCCGACCTGGCGCGCCTGCTCAAGGCGTTTCCCAAGGGCCGCCAGCTGGACAAGGATCCGCAGACGCTGCGCGACTGGAATGCAGGCAAGATCCCCGTGCTCTTCGCCCACCCGGCCAGCGCCGGCCACGGCCTGAACCTGCAGGACGGCGGCAACATCCTGGTGTTCTTCAGCGTGAATTGGAACCTCGAAGAACACCAGCAGATCATCGAACGCATCGGGCCCACCCGCCAGATGCAGGCCGGCCACGACCGGCCGGTCTTTCTCCACTACATCCTGGCGCGCGACACGGTCGACGAGATTGTGCTGGCGCGCATCGAAACCAAGCGCGAGGTGCAAGACCTCCTGCTGGAAGCCCTGAGAAGGAGAGCGTAATGCAGCACACCCAATTCAAGTACTTGCCGCAGGACCGCACACAGGTGCCGGACTTCGTGACTCTGTATGCGCCGTTCTGGCGCGGCGTTCTCCCAAAGAAGGCATGGGTCTGGAACCCCTGGACCGGAGACCCCCGCGCGGGCAAGGATATCAAAACCGACCCCTTGGGGTCATTTATTGTGCCACCTGCCGAAGCACCAGCAGTGGTGACGCCGCCGCCTGCCGACGTCGTCAACCACCCGGCCCACTATACCGCCGGCGGCATCGAGTGCATCGATGCGATCGCCGCGGCAACGACTGGCCTGGAAGGTATCGAGGCGGCCTGCACCGCCAACGCCCTCAAGTATCTGTGGCGCTGGAAGCGCAAGAACGGCCTCGAGGACCTGCGCAAGGCCCGCTGGTACATCAACCACCTGCTGGGGGACAACTGATGGACGGATCCAAGACGGCGCCCCTGCTCTCGCGACTGCAGGCCGCGATCAACTGTGCGCACCAGGAAGACCCCGGTTGGCTCGCTCCGGTGATGCGTGAAGCCCGCGACGAGATAAAGCGGCTGCGCCGCGCGCTACGTGCTGAACAGCGCCGGCCCAAATGGAACGGCAAAACCTAAGGAGCAAAGCAATGGCTGACATCATCGACGAAGCCGGCGACCACATCGAGCGCGAAGCCGCCGCGCGCCAGGCGGCTGCCAGCGCCCAGGCCGCGGCCATGCCCAGGGGTGAGCCCGGCGACTGTGATCTGTGCGGCGAGTGGTCCGGCCGGCTGGTGGCCGGCGCCTGCGCGCCTTGCCGAGATCGGCACAAGCTGCCGTAGGAGGCTGCCATGGAAAAGCGCGGATTCACCACGCAAGAGGCCCAGGCCTACCTGGGCGTGCGTCGCCGATTCTTCGACACCAACATCGCGCCGCTCCTGGCCGGCAAGGGGACGCCAGCCGGCCCGTCCACTATCTACGAGCGCCGCGATCTGGACGCGGCCTGGGATACCTATAAGGAAGCGGTTAAACTGCCTGCGGGTAATGAGTGTCCCGCTTCATGCAACGAGGTGAAGAAATGGGACGTTCAAAAACGAACGGCGTCTACGCGACAGGTGACGGTACCTTCGAGGTCGACGCCCGATACAAGAAGCAGCGCATTCGCAAACGCGGCTTCGAAAGCCAAGCAGAGGCAACCGATTACCTGATACAGCGCCGCGAGGAGATTCGCGTTTCCTTGCAGTTCCTGGCGGATCCTAAGAAGCGTGTCCCGGTGACCCTGGAAGACGCGGCCACGCAACTGTTGAAGGACAAGGAAGGCATGCCGTCGGCCGTAACCGACGCCTATATGCTTGAGCCTCTGGTAGCTTGGAATGGCTCTTTGACAATTGACAAGCTGTGCGACGCCACCCTCAAGGATTTCATCGAGGATCGCCGGCGGGCAAAGTGGAAAAACAAGACCATCAACAACGCGCTGGAATGTGTGCGCACAATCCTCAAGCGAGCCGTTACAAAGTGGCAGTTCCCCAACGGTGCCACGTGGCTGCCGCAAGCGCCGTCAATCACCATGCTGCCACTTACGGACCAGCGGCCGCCGCGGCCGATCACCTGGGCCGAGCAGGCGGATTTGCTGAAGGCCCTGCCGCCATACTTGGCGGCCATGGCCGAATTCGACCTGAACACGGGCGCCCGCCGTCGCGTGGTATGCATGTTGAGCTGGGATTGGGAGGTGCGTCTCGCACTTCGGCCTGGCCTGGAGATCTCGGTTTTCGTGATCCCTCGAGAGTTCGTGAAGGGCCGCAAGTCCGAAAGGCTCATTGTCTGCAACTCCGCCGCCCAGCGCATCATCGACGCGCAACGCGGTCTGCATCCTCAACGGGTGTTTGTCTACCCCCGCCGAACACGCAAAGGGGTGCCCCAGGTCTACGTGCCTGTGGCGACCATGTGGAGCCCGGCCTGGGTGGCGGCCCGCACCGCCGCCGGTCTGGGCGACCTGCACGTCCACGACTTGCGGCACACCGTCGGGATGCGGTTGCGGGCCGCCGGGATCTCTGAGCGCACGCAAAACGAGATCCTATGGCACACCCAGGCCAGCAGTATGACGCACCACTACGCGGTCGCGCAGCTGCGCGAGATCTACGACGCACTGGAGCTGATGAACCAGCAACACGACGAGGGCGAGTCGCTCAACTTGTGGGCGCTGATGCGAAAGATGCGAATGAAAGCGTTACCCCAAAAGTCCCCCAGCCTAAAGCTAGTGGCCTGAATGGATGGAGATAACGACTTGATTTTGTGTCAGTTTTTCCCGCCGGGCTTGTCGGCGCTTCTAGGTGTTGACCCTAGGTCGCGGCGGAATTTTTGCGACTTTTTTCAATCGGCGTCTTAGGCTTGCAGGATTTTTACCCGGGTTATATTGACAAGCGCTTTTCGGACGCGCACAATGGTCGCATCATATTTATCCGGGTAAATAAAATCCCCTTCCCCACCATGACCCAGACTCCTCTTTTCCATACCGCGTTCGAAGGCCACCGCCTGCTGGCGCACGGCGTGCTCGCCGATGTGGCGCTGGCCGTCAAGCAGGCCCAGGCCGGGCACGGCGGCGACGCGATCCTGGTGTTTGACGACCAGACCGGCAAGCAGGTCGACCTGGATCTGCGCGGCGGCGACGCTGACATCCGCAAACGCTACGCAGCCGCGTCGACGGCCGCGGCACCGGTGAGCGGCGACGCCGACGCCGCTATCGATGCCGCTACCGAGGCGGCTGCGCCCGCGCCGCGCGGCCGCGGCCGGCCCAAGCTGGGCGTGGTGCCGCGCGAGGTGACGCTGCTGCCGCGCCACTGGGACTGGCTGGCGGCGCAGCCGGGCGGCGCGTCGGTGGCGCTGCGCAAGCTGGTGGAACAGGCGCGCCGCGACAACGAGGCGCGCGACCAGCGGCGCCAGCGGCAGGAAGCGGCCTATCACTTCATGACGAGCCTGGGCGGCAACCTGCCGGGCTTCGAAGAAGCCACGCGGGCGCTGTACGCCGATGACCGCGCGGGTTTTGCGCGCCAGGTCGCCGCATGGCCGGCGGACGTGCGCGATTACGCGCTGGCGCTGGCATGGCCCGAAGACGCGCGGTAAGCTGCACGCCATGGATACGGATACCGCGCCCCGCAACTTCCTGCTGTACGACGGCGATTGCCCCTTCTGCTCGAACTACGTGCGGATGGTGCAGTTGCGCAAGGCCGTCGGCCCGGTCGAGTTGCTCGACATGCGCCAGCACCCCGACCTGGTGGCGCATTTGCGCGACCGTGGCTATGACCTGAACGAGGGCATGCTGCTGCGGCTGGACGGGCACATCTACTGGGGCGCCGATTGCGTCAACCGCCTGGCGCTGATCAGCTCCGACGATGATCTGTTCAACCAGGTCAACGCCGCCATCTTCCGCCGCCCCTGCCTGTCGGCGGCGCTGTATCCCTTCATGCGGCGCGGGCGCGCGCTGACGCTGGCGCTGATGGGCAAAAAGAAGATGCCGGCCTGAGCTTCGGACGCCTGACGCCAACGGTGAACGCCGCCGCGTCGCGCTGAAGGGCGGCGCCAGCCTGGGCCGCCTCCCCCCCTCTATTGCCCCCTGCTCAAGCCGTGGGGGGCAGGACCTCAGCCACCTGCCGCAGGAACGCGTCCAGCGCCGGGTTGTCGTGCTGCCCGTGCCAGGCCAGGTACATGTCCGCGTACAGGTCGCGCTGTCCCAGCGAGCGGAACTCCACCCCCGCCAGGCGCAGTTCGCGCGCCGAATCGGGCACGATGCCCACGCCCAGGCCCGCCCGCACCAGCGCCAGCAGCGTATGCGTCTGGCTGGCGCGCTGCACGTAGTCGGGCTGCACGTCCGCCAGCCCGAAGGCGCCGACAATGCGGTCATAGAAGTACTTGCCCTCGCGCGGCGAATACAACACGAAGGGCTGCCCCTGCAACAGCCGCAGCGGTACCACCTCGTGCTCGCACAACGCCGAGCCGGCGGGCAGCGCCAGCACCAGCGGTTCGCGTTCGATCAGGCGGGCTTCGATGCCGGCCTGTTGCGGCACGCTGCGCGCCAGGATGGCGTCCAGCTCGCGCGCCAGCAGCAGGCGCGACAGATCGGTGGTGACGGTTTCGCGCAGTTGGATCTCGACCCCGGGCAGGCGCTTGCGCGCCCGCATGATGAGCGACGGCATCAGCCGGTACGAAGCCACCGCCGTGAAGCCCAGTGTGATGTGACCGGCGTCGCCGCCGGCGGTGCGGCGCGCGCTGGCCATGGCGCGGGCCGAGTACTCCAGCAGGTGGCGCGCATCGCGCAGGAAGCGGCGGCCGGCGGCGCTCAGTTCGACCTGGCGGCTGCTGCGTTCGAACAGGGTCACGCCCAGATCCTGCTCCAGCAACTGGATCTGGCGCGACAGCGGCGGCTGGGTCATGCACAGGCGCTGGGCGGCGCGCCCAAAGTGCAGTTCCTCGGCGACCGCGATGAAACACTCGAGCTGGCGGAATTCCATCGATCCAATCCTTGAATTGATCAATGCTATTTATAGCTCGAATAGTCATCCATCGGCCGTCGTTCCTATACTCGGCCGCAATGTCCGGGCCTGATTGGCCGGCCCGCAAAGGAGTGCCATCGCAGCATCGATTTTCCGCGGCTCGCGCCGCTCACTACAAAGAGAAGACTCATGGAGACAAGCAATTCCACACACCCGCGCCGCCGCTTGCTGGCCGCGGCCCTGGCCCTGGCCGCCTGGGGCGCCCTGCCCGCCGCGGCGCAGGCCGCGCCGTTCCCGGAGCGCCCGATCAATCTGATCGTGCCGTTCTCGCCGGGCGGCGGCACCGACATTTCGGCGCGGCTGCTGGCGGCGGCGTTGGGCGACAAGCTGGCGGCGTCGGTGGTGGTGGACAACCGCCCCGGGGCCGGCGGGCAGATCGCCGCCGATCTGGTGGCGCGCGCCAACCCGGATGGCTACACCCTGCTGTTCGCCAATTCGGGCATGCTGGCGATCAATCCGTGGATCTACAAGCTGCATTCCGATCCGGCCACCGCGTTCGCGCCGGTGTCGTTGTTCTCCGACCTGCCGTTCGTGCTGGTGGTGCCCACCACGCTGCCCGCCAAGAACGTCAAGGATCTGGTGACGCTGGCGCGGGCGCAACCCGGCAGGCACACCTTCGCCAGTTCCGGCACCGGCGGCGCGCCGCACCTGTCGGGCGAGATTTTCCAGCAGGCCACCGGCACCGACCTGATGCACGTGCCTTACAAGGGCGGCGGCCCGGCCATGACCGACCTGATGGCGGGCCGCGTGGACATGCTGTTCGCCTCGGTGCTGGAGACCATTCCGTACGTCAATTCCGGCAAGCTGCGCGCGCTGGCGGTGACGGGCGCGACGCGCTCGCCCGCCCTGCCCGACGTGCCGACCATTGACGAGGCGGGCGTCAAGAACGCGCAGACCGGCTCGTGGACCGCGGTGCTGGCGCCCGCCGGCACGCCGCCGGCGGTGATCGACAAGCTATCGGCCGCGATCCGCGAGGTGGCCAATGATCCGGCGATGAAGGCCAAGCTCGAATCGCAGGGCGCGGTGGCGCACGGCTCGACGCCGCAGGAATTACAGGCGCTGGCCGCCAGCGAGCGCGCGCGTTACGGGGAGATCATCAAGACGCGACATATCCAGGTGCAATGACCGGGCAAGGGACGGGATGCGGCGCGCACCCCGCCCTCTTCCGCGCCCCTCCCTGCGCGCCTCTGCGCGCCCTTTGCCCGCGCTTTCCCACAGGACGGGCACGGCCCGCATTTGCGGCCGTCCCGCCTCCGACCTTTTCCTTGCGACCCGCGCCGCGGGCCGCCGCAACAACCGTGACAGCCACCATGACCTCGACTTCCTCCACGCCCATCGCCGACCTGCTGATGGTCGGCCCCCTGCTGCCCGAACTGACCGCCGAACTGGAATCGCGCTACCGCGTGCACCGCTGGTGGCAAAGCCCCGACCAGGCGGCGTTGCTGCGCGAACACGGCGCGGCAATCCGCGGCATCGCCACCAGTGGCCGCTTCGGCGCTTCGCGCGAGCTGATCAACGCCCTGCCGGCGCTGGAAGGCGTGTTCAGTTTTGGCGTGGGTTACGACACCATCGACGTGGCGGCGGCGCAGGCGCGCGGCGCGCGCGTCACCAACACGCCAGGCGTGCTCGATGCCTGCGTGGCCGACACCGCGCTGGCGCTGATGCTGGCCGCGTCGCGCCGCATCGCCGAGGCCGACCGCTTCGTGCGCGCCGGCCGCTGGCCGCGGGAAAGCTTCGGACTGGCCACGCGCATGAGCGGCAAGCGCTGCGGCATCGTCGGGCTGGGCAATATCGGCATGCAGATCGCGCGCCGCGCCGAGGCGTTCGACATGCCGATCCTGTACACCAACCGCAAGCCGCGCGCGGACGCGCCGGCGCATTACCGCTATTGCCCCAGCATCACGGCGCTGGCGGCCGAGTGCGACTTCCTGGTGCTGGCGGTGCCGGGCGGCGGCGCCACGCGCCACCTGGTGGATGCGGCGGTGCTGGAGGCGCTGGGGCCGCAAGGCTGGCTGATCAACATCGCGCGCGGCACGGTGGTGGACGAAGCCGCGCTGGTGGCGGCCCTACAGGCCGGAGGCATCGCCGGCGCCGGCCTGGATGTGTTCGAACACGAACCCGCCACGCCGGCGGCGCTGAACGCCATGGACAACGTAGTGATGCTGCCGCACATTGCCAGCGGCACGCATGAAACGCGCCGGGCGATGGCGGACCTGATGCTGGCCAACCTGGACGGCTGGTTCCGCGAAGGCAAGACGGTCACCCCGGTAGGCTGAGGCGGGGGTTCTCGGGCAACGCGGCGACGTCGCTTGCCCGGCGGTCTGCGCATGTCCGCGCCATGGACACTCCGGGTTGCAAACTATCGCATATCTGATAAATTTCTCATCGCACTGGCTCGTGCCGGCGAGCTGTTGTGCTTGTTGTTGTAACTTTTTCCGGCCTTCGGGCCGGATTTTTTTTGCCTGGGCGCGCCGCAAGGCCTGCCCGCGCGTCACGCCGGCGAAGGGGCGACGCCCCCGTCCGCCTGCACCTGCGTGCGCAGACTGGCGATGAAGGCCTTGGCGGCTTCCGGCAGGATCCGTCCGGCCAGGGTCTGCACCTCGAAGTGGCGCTCGTTCATTTCGCGGTCGCGCAGCGGCACGGCCACCACCTGCCCGCCGCGCAGGCGATAACGGATCGCCAGTTCACCGCAGAACGTCACGCCGCCGCCCGCCCCCGCGAACGCCACCAGCGCATCGATGCTGCGGCTGGCGAACACCGGCTCGCACTGCAACTGCTGACGGCTGCAACTGATATCGATCAACTGCCGCAGCGTGGAATCGGCGTCCGGCAATGCCAGCGGATAGGCCATCAGTTGCGCCAGCGACACCTCGGTCTGGCCCGCCAGCGGATGATCGGCAGCCACCACCGCGCGCACCGGCGCCGGCATGCGCAGTTCCACCCGCACGTCGCGGTGCGAAGTCAGGCTGAGCGTGACGCCGACGTCGGCCGCGCCGTCGCGCACCCGGGCCGGCACCTCGCGCTGCGAACACACGTCGAGCGTAAAACGGATGCCGGCGTACTGCTGGCGGAATTGCGCGATGGCGGCCGGCAGGAAATCATGCGCGAAGCCCTCGGTGCAGACCACTCGCACCAGCCCCTGGCGCAGGCCGCGCAGGCCCAAGATCTCGCCGGCCACGCGATCCACCTCCTGGCGCGCGCGCTTGGCGTGGGCGGCCAGCAGTTCGCCGGCGGCATTGAGCGCCATGCCGCGCGAGCGGCGCTCGAACAGCAAGGTGCCCAGCTCGCGTTCGAGCCGGGCGATCTGGCGGCTGACTGCCGAAGGCGCCACGTCCAGCCGCTCGGCCGCGACGCTGACGGAGCCGCAACGGGCCACTTCCAGGAAGTAGCGCACGGCCATTTCCTGCAGGATGTGCGGGTTCATCGGGTTTGCCCTTGGTTTGCGTAAAACGCAATGAACAATTCTAGCAATTGATATTGCCGCAACACGCGCGCCCCGCCTAGGATGTGACCGTTCGATGACGTTACCTATTGGCACGCGCAGTCATGATCCCGTCCCAGGCTCCGGTTTCCTCCCCTTTCTTGCAGGCGTTGCGCGCGGCGCGCCCGGTGCTGTGGACCCGTCCCGACGGCGCGGCGAACGGCGCTGCGAACGGCGCGGCGTTCAGCCTGGCCGACGTGCAGGCCGCGCATGACCGCTTCGCGCGCTTTGCGCCGCTGCTGGCGCAGTTGTTCCCCGAATTGCGGGACTCGGCCGGCGTGATCGAATCGCCGTTGTGCGCAGCCGCCGCCATGCAACAGGCGCTGTGCCTGCCGGCGAGCGCGGGCCGCTTGTGGATCAAGGCCGACCACGCGTTGCCGGTGGCCGGTTCGATCAAGGCGCGCGGCGGCATCCACGAAGTGCTGGAATTCACCGAAAAGCTGGCGTTGGCGCAAGGCCTGATCGTCCCCGGCGACGATTACCGCAAGCTCGGCACGGCCGCCGCGCGCGCCTGTTTCGCGCAATACCAGGTGGCCGTGGGCTCGACCGGCAACCTGGGCCTGTCGATCGGCGTGATCGCCTCGGCGCTGGGTTTTCGCGCCGCCGTCCACATGTCGGCCGACGCCAAGGAATGGAAGAAGGCGCGCCTGCGCGCGCGCGGTGTCGAGGTGGTGGAACACCCCGGCGATTATGAAAAAGCGGTGGCCGCCGGCCGCCGCCAGGTCCAGGCCGATACGCATGGCTACTTCGTCGACGACGAGCGCTCGGCCTCGCTGTTCCTGGGCTACGCGGCGGCGGCGCTGCGGCTGCGCGAGCAGATCGCGCAGGCCGGCATCGTGGTCGATGCCGCCCATCCGCTGTTCGTCTACCTGCCCTGCGGCGTAGGCGGCGCGCCGGGCGGCATCGCTTTCGGCCTGTCGCTGCTGTACGGCCCGCACGCGCACTGCTTCTTTGCCGAGCCGGTGCAGTCGCCCTGCTTTCTGCTGCGCATGATGGCCGGGCATGGCCAGTTGCCCGGCGTGCCGGTGCCGCCGTCGGTCTACGACATCGGCCTGAGCAACCAGACCGAGGCCGACGGCCTGGCGGTGCCGCGCGCTTCCGACCTGGCGTATGCCGCCGTCGGCCACTCGCTGGCCGGCGTCTATACGGTGACCGACGACACGCTATACGGCGACCTGGCGCGGCTGCACGACAGCGAGGGCCTGCGCATCGAGCCGTCGGCGGCGGCCGGGTTTTCCGGACCGCGCCAACTGCTGGGCAGCATTGCCGGACAGCAGTGGCTGCGCCAGCGCGGCCTGCTGCCGCATCTGGCGCGCGCCACGCACCTGGCCTGGACCACGGGCGGACTGTATGTGCCGGCCGAAGAGTACGAACACTTCCTGAGCCGCGGGCAACGACTCGCGGCCGCCCCCCAGGCGCCAACCGACGCGCCGCCCCTCCACCACTCTTGTCGAGCATGACCATGAAGACTGCCTTGATTGCCCTCGGTGTCACCCTGGCCGGCGCCTTCGCCGCGCCCGCCCCGGCCAGCGCCCAGGCCGCCTACCCGACCCGCCCCATCACCCTGGTGGTGCCTTTTCCGCCAGGCGGCGCCACCGATGTGCTTGGCCGCGTCATCGCGCAGAAGCTCGGCCAGGAACTGGGCCAGACCGTGGTGGTGGAAAACCGCGCGGGCGCCGGCACCGCGATCGGCGCCGGCTATGTCGCCAAGGCCGCACCCGATGGCTACACGCTGCTGGTCAGCTCCGGCACCACCTTCACGGTCAACCCGGCGATCCAGGCCAAGCTGCCGTATGACCCGGTCAAGAGCTTCGAGCCGCTCGGCATCGTCGGCCGCACCGGCCTGGCGCTGCTGGCCAACCCGCAGGTGCCGGTCAAGAACCTGAAGGAACTGGTGGCCTACGTCAAGGCGCGCGACAAGGAACCGCCGGCGTACGGCTCGTTCGGCGCCGGCACCACCGCGCATTTCGTCGGCGAGGCTTTCCTGGCGGCGGCAGGCATCAAGATGATCCACGTGCCGTACAAGGGCAGCACCCCGGCCATGACCGACCTGATCGGCGGCCAGATCCCGTTTTCGGTCGACACCGTGGCCGCCGCGCTGCCGCAGAGCAAGCAGGGCAAGGTGCGGGTGCTGGCCGTGTCGGCCCCGGCCCGCTCGACCTTCCTGCCCGATGTGCCCACTTTCGCCGAACAGGGCTACCCATCGGTCGCCATGGACACCTGGCTGATGTTCACCGCCCCGCGCGGCCTGCCGGCGGACGTCAAGACCAAACTGGAAGCCGCCCTGCGCGCCACGGTCGAGTCGCCCGATGTGCGCAAGAGCCTGGAAGCGCAGGGCTTCGAGGCGGCGTTCTCCAGCGCCGCCGAGGGCGCAGCGCTGATCCAGAAGGAATTGCCGCAGATGCGCGACGTGGCGCAGCGCGCCAACATCAAGATCGATTGAAGGAAGCTCTCATGACCCTGGACGACTCCCTCGTCTCGTTATCCGCGGTGGAGCTGCGGCGCCTGATCGGCGCGCGCCAGCTGTCGCCGGTGGAGCTGCTGGAGGCGTGCATCGCGCGCATCGAGGCGGTCAATCCCTATATCAATGCCGTCACCGCCACCGCCTTCGAGCGCGCCCGCATCGAGGCGCGCGCCGCCGAACAGGCGGTGATGGCGGGCGACGCGCTCGGCCTGCTGCATGGCCTGCCGCTGGGCGTTAAGGACCTGGAGCCCACCGCCGGGCTGCTCACCACCTTTGGTTCGCCGATCTATCGCGACCACGTGCCGGCCGAGGACGTGACGCTGGTGGCGCGCCTGCGCCGCGCCGGCGCCATCGTGGCGGCCAAGACCAACGTGCCGGAAATGGGCGCGGGCGCCAACTCGCGCAACACGGTGTGGGGCGCCACCGGCAACCCGTTCAATCCGAATCTGAACGCGGGCGGATCGTCGGGCGGCTCGGCCGCCGCGCTGGCCAGCGACCTGTTTCCGCTGTGCACCGGCTCGGACACCGGCGGTTCGCTGCGCATCCCGGCCGCCAAGTGCGGCGTGGTCGGCTTCCGGCCCTCGCCCGGCGTGGTGCCGAGCGTGCGCAAGCCGCTGGGGTGGACGCCGATCTCGGTGGTCGGCCCGATGGGCCGCACCGTGGCCGACGCCTGCCTGCAGCTGGCCGCCAGCGCCGGCCCCGACGCTGGCGATCCGCTCAGCTATCCGCTCGACCCGCTGCAGTTCCTGGCGCCGGGCAGCGCCGACCTGGGCCGCCTGCGCGTGGCCTATACCGAAGACTTCGGGCTGTGCGACGTGGACGATGGCATCCGCGCCACCTTCCGCGCCAAGATCGCCGCCATGCGCCATCTGTTCGCGGCCTGCGATCCCATCGAGATCGACTTCGGCGAGGCCCACCGCTGCTTCGACGTGCTGCGCGCCGAAGCCTTCGTGGCCGGCATGCGCGACGCCTACGAGAAAGACCCGGGCAGCCTCGGCCCCAACCCCCGCGCCAATTTCGAGATGGGCGCGGCCATGAGCCTGAAGGACTGCGCCTGGGCCCAGGCCGAGCAGACCCGGCTGATCAAGCGCTTCCAGCGCGCCTTCGACGACTACGACCTGATCCTGTCGCCCACCACGCCGGTGTCGCCGTTCCCGTGGACACAGTTGTATGCCGAGGCCATCAACGGCAAGCGGCAGGAGAACTATTACCGCTGGCTGGCGCTGACGTATGTGATCACGCTGACCACGCATCCGGCGCTGACGCTGCCTTGCGGGCGCGATCACCAGGGGATGCCGTTCGGCCTGCAGATCGTGGGGCGGTTTCGCGGGGATCGCGAGGTGCTGGCGGCGGCGCAGGGGATGGAGTCGGCGTTCGCGGGCAATGAGGAACTGCGGCGGCCACGGCCGGATCTGGCGGGGTTGAAGGCGGCGGAGCCGGCGTTGACGTCGATTGTGACGGCGCCGCCGGGCGGCGCGCAGGGCAACACGCACGCCGACGTGTCGGCGGTGTAGCCGCGACGGCCTCGCACCGACAAAGGCATCCTCCTGCATGGCAAGGTCAAGATCGTCAGAACCTTTCCCGATATCAAGGTCAAGCGGTCGATGCCTTCGCCGATATCCGAGAGGAGAGCGTCAGCGCCTTCGCCGACCGTTGCGGCGCATGGAAGATCGTCGACGCCTTTCCCGAATTCACGGTCGTTGTTGGCCAGGGCCCAGGCGCGGCCCGCCAAGCGCGAGATCGCTCGCCCCCAACCATTTCTCCCACGGTGCTGACGCGGCTTTGCGAGCGGCCGGATCAGCTTTGTCAATCCAGCCGAATCATCGGACAGGACAATACCTGCCTTTCCGGCAAGGGTGAGTTATGCCAGCCCGCCACGTCCCGATTCTGGAATCCTTCCATGGACTGATAGCCGCTCACTTCCCAACTATCGCCGCCATGGTGTTCCGCCTCGATGATTGGATAGCGGCACCGTTCGCCAGGAGCCTTCAAAACGAAAACGAACCGCTCGCGCCCGCCCTGCAGACTGCGTTCGTATATCTCATATTCGCCCGGCGCGCAGAGACTATAGCTCGACTTCCATTCGATGGTATCGGCGCGTATGGAGAGTTTTCCGGAGCACGCTCTCCCGGTTCCCTGGAAATCTCCTGTTAACACAGAAGCATCGGCGAATGCCAAGCCAAACAGACTGCCGATGATGGTCGCCAGCAGCCAGCCCCTTAGCGCGCGCATGCAACACCTTTGCCAGTCCGCATTACAACCAGCGCGTAATCCAGCTTTTTCGCATAATCTTTGTCGCCAACGTTGTAGTAGGTGGCGATATTCGATGTTGTGATTGGCTTCCACCCGGTTATGACTTTCCTCACAGATCCCTTTTGATATTTCAACACCTGACCTATCCGGAGCACGCGCGCAGAAGGATTCAGCCTCTGCATTATTTCCACGGTACTACCCTTGGCGGCGGCGATCCTGGACATGCTATCTCCACTCTGCACCGCCACTTCATAGATTGCAGCGTCAGGGTCGAGAACGGTCTGGTTCGAATAGTTCGCCAAGCGCATCAGCAAGTAACCCACTCCCGCGCGGATATTGTGAGAGGGGACAGTGACGGCCGAACCCAATGTGAGCCGAGACTTCCATGGCGCGGGAATTATCAGCTCACCGCCTTCATTGCCCGTCAGCAAAGCGCGCAGGCCTGGATCTCCGGGGTTGCCAATCTGCATCATATTAGTCCCCCATTTTCTACTCTCCGCACCGGTCTCCACCCACGCGATGGCTTTGATGAGATGCCAGTCCAATTGCCGATAGTTGGCCGTTCCGGACAGATGACGGTTGTACTCACTTACCGCCGTCTGGATTTCGCAGTCCCACGCGTTCCAGCCAGGATCGCTCGCAGCCAGATTTATGGTGTCCTGCCATTTTTCAAAGCCTGTCTTCTTCGGTGTAGTCACAGCCATGTTCGCCTGTTCTGGACAATTGATCCGCTGCCTAGCATTGCGGGCATGCCGTTGCCATGTCTCTAGCAACCGGGCGCTTGCCAATTTGACGGAAACTGCTGCCTGAGTCGATCAGCCGTGTCTGATCAAGGCCGCGCCGGCGCCGGCATCCGGACATGGCGTGATAGGCGAAGGCGAGGCTGGCGTTCGAAGCCAGTCCTGCTTCCAGAACATCATTCGGAGCCCCGCTGTCGCGGCCACGACATGGCTGCCCGAGAAATCCGTATCGGCGTCGAGCTGGCCGTAGACGGCGTAACACCTGCCCCAACCATGATTGGCGCCCTCCCCCCGGCTCCCTGCGCCGGTGCGGCCGGCGTCCGCGGGATCGTTAGAGACGATTGCCGAAGCGCTGGCGCAAAACGGGAAGCCGGTTCAGATAAAGCAATGTATTGGCATAGGCTTCATAGACCGCGCGCGCGTGCCTTGCGGGCAGCTCGCTGTCGGCAGCCGTCGCGCCCGCGACAGGCGCCCTGCCCGGCATCCGCACGGCCCCGGCTCTCGACCCGGCGGCATAGGGAAATCCCTGCAAGTCATTGAAATAACTCACAGTAATGAAAGAGCATAAGGAAATCCCGATTAGGGAATTTGCTTATGCCCTTTAATTATTTGCCGGGCGCATACTCGATACGCAAGAATTCGTCCTTGGCATAAAGCAAGACAGATGGAACTTCGTCAACTCGAGGCCTTCGCGGCCGTCATGTCCACCGGCAGCGTCACCGCGGCCGGGCGCTTGCTTGGCCGCTCGCAACCGGCCATCAGCCGCCTGCTGCAAGAGCTGGAAGCCGAGATCGGCTACGCCCTGTTCGCCCGCAGCGGGCCGCGCGTGACGCCGACCGAGCAAGGCTTCCTGCTGTATGACGATGTCGAGCGCGCCCTGTCCAGCCTGCGCCAGATCCGCGAGCGCGCCGAGGAAATCGCCCGCGGCCAGGCGCAGCCGCTGCTGCTGGCGGCGACCTCGGCCCTGGCCGCCGGCCTGGTGCCGGCCGCCCTCAAGCAGGTGGAAACTCAAACCCCCGGCCCGCGCATCGAACTGCGCAGCGCCTCGCCCGAACGCGTGGTGCACGCCGTGCTGAGCGGCGCGGCGCAACTGGGCGCGACCAGCCTGCCGCTGGAGCATCGCGGCCTGACGGTGCACTGGATCGGCCAGGCGTCCTGTGTGGTGGCGCTGCCCGAAAACGATCCGGCCGCGCGCCATGAAGTGGTGCCGGTGGCCGAGCTGGCCGGGCGCCGCGTCATCACCATGGCCAACCCCTACCGCCTGCGGCGGCGCCTGGATGCGGCGCTGGGCCAGGCGGCCGGCGCCATCGAAACCAACTCGTCCGTCAACGCCCTGGCCGCCGTGCGCGCCGGCCTGGGCGTGTCGGTGCTGGAACCCATCACCGCCTACGGCGCGCCGATGGCGGGCGTGGCGATCCGCCCGATCGACCTGGACATTCCCTTTTTCTTCGGGGTCATTACCTCGCAGTCACAGCCCCTGACGCCGGCCTGCCAAGCGATGGCCGACGCCTTGGCGCAAGCCGCCGCGCAGTTACTGCCCGGCTTCGTGCTGCACGAGGCCTGCCAGCACGGCGCGCTGTTGCAGTCGATCTACGGCGATGACACCCCTCTTACGGATCCCACCGCATGAATCAATCCCTTGCCCCGGCCCCGCAGGGCCTGGCCGCGCTGGAAGCGCGCCTGCGCCAAGACTTGTCCTGGCTGGAAATCCCCGCCAAGCCCTGGGTGCCGCCGCGCCAGGCGGACGGCCAGCCGGTGCTGGACGTGGCCATCATCGGCGGCGGCATGGCCGGCCTGGCCGCGGCGGCCTCGCTGACGCACCTGGGCATTGCCGCGCCGATCTTCGACCAGTCGCCCGAGGGCTATGAAGGCCCGTGGGCCACCACCGCGCGCATGGAAACGCTGCGCTCTCCCAAGCAGTTGACCGGCCCGGCGCTGGGCCTGCCGGCGCTGACCTTTCGCGCCTGGTTCGAGGCGCAGTTCGGTAGCGACGCGTGGGAAGCGCTGGACAAGATCCCGCGCCTGCAATGGATGGACTACCTGCGCTGGTACCGCCGCGTGCTGAACCTGGACGTGCGCAACCAGCACCGCGTGCTGGCCGTGCTGCCGCGCGCCGACCAGCTGGTGCAACTGGACATCGAATCGCCCGCAGGCCGCCACACCGTGCTGGCGCGCCGCGTGGTGCTGGCCACCGGCCGCGACGGCCTGGGCGGCGCCTACGTGCCGGACTTCGCGCGCAAGCTGCCGCGCGACCGCTGGGCCCATTCGTCGGACGTGCTGGACTACGCCACCCTGGCCGGCAAGCGCGTTGGCGTGGTGGGCGCGGGCGCGTCGGCCATGGACAGCGCCGCCACCGCCCTGGAGGCCGGCGCGGCCAGCGTCGACCTGCTGATCCGCCGCAACGACATCCCGCGCATCAACAAGGGCAAGGGCGCCGGTAATCCCGGCCTGACCCATGGCCACCTGAATCTGCCCGACGAATGGAAGTGGAAGATCCGCCACTACATCAACGCCGCCCAGGTGCCGCCGCCGCGCGGCAGCACGCTGCGCGTGTCGCGCCACCCGAACGCCCGCTTCAACCTGGGCTGCGGCGTGCAGGATCTGGCGCTGGTCGATGACGAAATCCGCGTCACCACGCCCAAGGGCGTGTTCACGCTGGATTTCCTGATTTTCTCGACGGGTTTCCGCATCGACTGGACGGTGCGTCCGGAATTCGCCGCGCTGGCGCCGCACGTGCGCGCCTGGGGCGACCGCTATACCCCGCCCGCCGGCGAGGAAGACCAGGAACTGCATGATTCGCCCGACCTGGGCGCGGCCTTCGAATTGCAGGAGAAGACCCCGGGCGCCTGCCCCGGCCTGGATCGGGTGCACTGCTTCTCGTACCCGGCCGCGCTGACGCATGGCACCGTGTCCGGCGACATCCCCGCCATCAGCGAAGGCGCCAAGCGCCTGGCGCAGGGCATCGCGGGCCTCTTCTACCGCGAGGACGTGGCCACGCATTACGCCAACATGGAAGCGTTCTCCGAACCTGAAGTGTTCGGCGACGAATGGACGCCGGCCCCGGCGCCCGGCGCGGCCCGGCAGGCGGAGACCGCGCAATGACCGCTTGGCTGCTCCGCCGCGTGGCGCAGGCCGCGGTGGTCGTGTTCCTGATGACGCTGATCGTGTTCGTCGGGCTGCACGCCATCGGCAATCCGGTAGACATTTTGATCGGCCAGGACGTCGACCAGGTCGACCGCGCCCGCATCATCGCCGAACTGGGGCTGGACAAGCCCCTGTGGCAACAGTACCTGGGCTTTCTGAACGGGGCGCTGCACGGCAACCTGGGCAACAGCTTCGTCTACAACATCCCCGCCGTCGAACTGGTGATCCAGCGCCTGCCGGCCACGCTGGAACTGGCCATCTCCGCGCTGCTGCTGGCGGTGATCGTCGGCCTGCCGCTGGGCCTGTTGGCCGGGCTGTATCCGGACAGCCGCTTTGCCAAGCTGGTAATGGCGGGCAGCATCGTCGGTTTCTCGCTGCCGACCTTCTGGGTCGCGCTGATGCTGATCATGACCTTCAGCGTGTCGCTGGGCTGGCTGCCGGCCAGCGGCCGCGGCCAGACGGTGGAGTTCCTGGGCTTGCAGTGGTCGTGGCTGACGGCCGATGGCTGGCGCCACCTGATCCTGCCGGCGCTGAACCTGTCGCTGTTCAAGATCTCGCTGGTGATCCGCCTGACCCGCGCCGGCGTGCGCGACGTGATGCCGCTGGACTTCGTCAAGTTCGCCCGCGCCAAGGGCCTGTCGCCTTTCCGGGTGGTCTGTGTGCACGTGCTGCGCAACACCATGATCCCGCTGGTGACGGTGCTGGGCCTGGAGTTGGGCTCGACCATCGCCTTTGCCGTCATCACGGAAAGCATCTTCGCCTGGCCCGGCGCCGGCAAGCTGATCCTGGACAGCCTGAACGCGCTGGACCGCCCGGTGATCGTGGCCTACCTGATCGTGGTGGTGTGCCTGTTCGTGACGCTCAACCTGATCGTCGACATCCTGTACAAAGTGCTGGACCCGCGGGTGCGGCTGGAGGCCGCGGCATGAGCGCTCCGAACACTCCCCAGGCTGATGCCATGCAACCCGTCACGCCCGCCGCGCCCGTCCTGAAGCGCGAATCGCCCTGGCGCCGCAACCTGCTGGAATTCCTGTCGTCCAAGACGGCGGTGTTCGGACTGGTGATCGCCACCCTGCTGATCCTGGCCGCCATCCTGGCGCCGTGGATCTCGCCGCAGAACCCCTACGACCTGCTGCAGATCGACGTGCTGGACGCGCGCCTGGCGCCGGGCACGATGAACGGGCTGAACACCTTCCACTACTGGCTCGGCACCGACGGCCAGGGCCGCGACCTGCTCTCGGGCATCCTGTACGGCCTGCGCATCAGCCTGATGGTGGGCGTGGGCTCGGCGCTCATCGCCGGCGTCATCGGCACGCTGCTGGGCCTGCTGGCGGCCTACGCCGGCGGCAAGGTCGACGCGCTGATCATGCGGCTGGTCGACCTGATCCTGTCGTTTCCGTCGATCCTGGTGGCCATGATGATCCTGGCCTACCTGGGCAAGGGCGTGGGCAACGTGGTGCTGACGCTGGTGATCCTGGAATGGGCCTACTACGCCCGCACCGCGCGCGGCCAGGCCCTGGTCGAGCGCCGCCGCGAATACGTCGAGGCGGCGCGCTGCCTGGACATCCCGAACTGGCGGATCATGCTCAAGCACATCCTGCCCAACTGCCTGCCGCCGCTGATCGTCATCGGCACCCTGCAGATCGCGCGCGCCATCACGCTGGAAGCCACGCTGAGCTTCCTGGGCCTGGGCGTACCCGTGACCGAGCCGTCGCTGGGGCTGCTGATCTCCAACGGCTTCCAATACATGCTGTCCGGCGAATACTGGATCAGCTTCTATCCCGGCATCGCGCTGCTGGTCACCATCGTCGCCATCAACCTGGTGGGCGACCGCCTGCGCGACGTGCTGAACCCGAGGACCCACAAATGAGCGCCGCCCGCCCCGTCGCGGCCCCGGCCGCCCCCACATTGGAAGTGCGCAACCTGCGCACCCACTTCTTCACCCGCGCCGGCACCCTGCCCGCCGTGGACGACGTGTCCTTCACGCTCGAACGCGGCAAGATCCTGGGCCTGGTCGGCGAGTCCGGCTCGGGCAAATCCGTCACCGGCTTTTCCATCATGGGCCTGGTGGACGCCCCCGGCCGCGTGGTCGGCGGCCAGGTGCTGTTCCAGGGCCGCGACCTGACCCGGTTGCCCGCGCGCGAGCTGCGCAAGCTGCAGGGCAACCGCATCGCCATGATCTTCCAGGATCCGATGATGACGTTGAACCCGGTGCTGCGGGTCGACGTGCAGATGATCGAAACGGTGCGCGCCCACAACCGCATGAGCAAGGCGCAGGCGCGCGAACTGGCGCGCGACACGCTCGGCATGATGGGCATTCCCAGCCCGGAAGAGCGGCTGCTGGCCTATCCGCACCAGTTGTCCGGCGGCATGCGCCAGCGCGTGGCCATCGCTATCGCCATGCTGCACCGCCCCGACCTGATCATTGCCGACGAGCCGACCACGGCGCTGGACGTCACCATCCAGGCGCAGATCCTGTCCGAAGTGCAGAAGCTGGCGCAGCAGCACGGCACCAGCCTCATCTGGATCACGCACGATCTGTCGGTGGTGGCGGGCCTGGCCGACGACGTGGCGGTGATGTACGCCGGCCGCATCGTCGAACACGGCAAGGTCGACGACGTGCTCGACCGTCCGCAGCATCCCTACACGGTGGGCCTGATCGACAGCCTGCCCAGCAACAACCAGCGCGGCCAACGCCTGCGCCAGATTCCCGGCATGACACCCAACCTGCTCACCCTGCCCGCCGGCTGTGCCTTCGCGGCGCGCTGCGCGCGCGCCACGGCGCAATGCGGCCAGCAGCCCGCCATCACCGACGTGCTGCCCGGCCATCAGGTGCGCTGCTTTCATCCGTCGCGCCAACTGGGCGAGGTGACGGCATGAGCCAGACCACGATTCCGGACACCCGCGACGGCGCCAACGCGGCATTGCCCGTGGGCCACGACACGCAAGCCGCCTCCCGTCCCGCGCTCGACGCGCCGGCTGGCGACGCCGCCCCGCGCACGGCGGGCAACGCCACCCCGCTCATCGACCTGCGCCAGGTCAGCAAGCGCTTCGGCGAACGCCCCGTCGGCGCCGCCGGCCGCGTCCTGCAGCGCCTGGGCTTGTCCAAGCCGCCGGCCATCACCCGCGCCGTCGATCATGTCGACCTGCTGGTGCGCCCCGGCGAAGTGGTCGGCCTGGTCGGCGAGTCCGGCTGCGGCAAGTCCACGCTGGGCCGCATCGCGGCGGGCCTGCTGACGCCGTCCGGCGGGGAGGTGCTGATCAACGGCCAACGCCCCGCCGACATGACGCCGGCCCAGGCCCACGCCGCGCGCCTGAAGGTGCAGATGATCTTCCAGGATCCGTACGCGAGCCTGAACCCGCGCCTGCGCGTGGACGAGATCGTGGGCGAAGCGGCGCGCATCCACGGCCTGGTCGGCAACGGCGATTTCGATGACTACGTCAGCGCCCAGCTACAACGCGCCGGCCTCGACCCGGCCCTGCGCCAGCGCTATCCGCACCAGTTCAGCGGCGGCCAGCGCCAGCGCATCGGCATCGCCCGCGCCCTGGCGGTGCAGCCGTCGATGCTGGTGTGCGACGAGGCCGTGGCCGCGCTGGACGTGTCGATCCAGGCACAGATCCTGAATCTGTTCATGGACCTGCGCGAACAGCTCAACCTGACGTACCTGTTCATCAGCCACGACCTGGGCGTGGTCGAACACCTGTCGGACCGCGTGGTCATCATGTACCTGGGCCGCGTGGTCGAGACCGCGCCGGTCGAGGAAGTGTTCCGCCGCCCCAACCACCCCTACACCCAGGCGCTGCTGGCCGAGATCCCCAACCTGAAATCGCGCCACAAGACCTTCACCGCCATCAAGGGCGAGATTCCCAGCCCGCTCAACCCGCCCGGCGGCTGCCACTTCCACCCGCGTTGTCCGCATGCGATGGCGCGCTGCAAAACCGAGGTTCCCACTTTGAAGGGAATCGCCATCAACCACCTGAGCGCCTGTCACCTGAACGACATGGCCTGAAAGAAGTTCCCCCTCACCAAGGACCCCGAACATGAAACGCCTGATTCTCTCGACCCTGACCGCCGCCATCCTGGGCGCGTCCGCCGCGGCTTCGGCCGACAACCTGGCGATCGGCTTTGCCGATCCGCTGTCCTCGCTCGACCCGCAACTGAACAACCACGCCGGCGACCGCTCGGTGGCCCTGCACTTCTGGGACCTGCTGATCGAGAACAAGTGGAACAAGCTGCAGCCCGGCCTGGCCGTGAGCTGGAAGCCGCTGGACAGCACCACCTGGGAATTCAAGCTGCGCGAAGGCGTCAAGTGGCAGGACGGCACGCCGTTCACCGCCGACGACCTGATCTACTCGTACACCCGCGCCCGCGCCGTGCCCGGCAGCGTCGCCACCTACGCCGGCTACCTGCGCACCATCGACACGATGACCGCCAAGGACCCGCTGACCCTGATCGTCAAGACCAAGGCCCCCAACCCCGACCTGCCGCTGAACCTGGCCTCGGTGCACGTGGTCAGCAAGCACGTCGGCGAAAAGTCGACCACCGAAGACTACAACTCGGGCAAGGCCATGATCGGCACCGGCCCCTACAAGTTCGTCTCGTACACCCCCGGCGACCGCGTCATCATGGAACGCAACGACGGCTACTGGGGCGAGAAGGCCACCTGGGACAAGGTCAACTACCGCTACATCAACAACGCCGCCGCCCGCACCGCCGCGCTGCTGGCCGGCGATGTCGACGTGATCGACAAGGTCTCGGTATCCGACCTGGCCAAGCTGCAGAAGGCGCCCAACATCTCGGTCTACCCGTACGACGGCCTGCGCGTCATGATCCTGCAGCCCAGCTTCAACCCCGCGCCCAACCAGTACATCACCGACAACAACGGCAAGCCGCTGGACAAGAACCCGCTGCTGGACCTGCGCGTGCGCCAGGCGCTGAACCTGGCGATCAACCGCAAGGCCATCGCCGACCGCATCCTGCAAGGCGCCGCCACCGAAGCCAACCAGTGGATGCCCAAGGGCACCTTCGGCTACAACCCCGAGATCAAGGACATCCCCAACGACGTCGCGCAAGCCAAGAAGCTGCTGGCCGAAGCGGGCTTTCCCGACGGCTTCAAGCTGACCATGCACGTGCCCAACGACCGCTACCCGCAAGGCCCGGAAACGGCCCAGGCGGTGGCCCAGTTCTGGACCCGCATCGGCGTCAAGACGCAAGTGGAAGTGGTGCCATGGGCCGTGTACTCGGGCCGCGCCAACAAGAACGAATTCGCGGTCAGCATGCTGGCCTGGGGCAACGGCACGGGCGAAGCCAGCTACGCGCTGGTCAACATCCTGGCCACCGTCGACGCCAAGAAGGGCCTGGGCGCCTCCAACTGGGGCCACTACAGCAACCCCAAGGTCGACGCTGCGCTGGACCAGTCCACCTCGGAATTCGACGTGGCCAAGCGTGAAGCCATCCTGCGCGACTCGGTCAAGCTGGTGTCCGACGACGTCGGCATCATCCCGCTGTACCACTACAAGAACATCTGGGCCGCCAAGAAAGGCCTGAAGGTCACCCCCATGACCAGCGACCGCACCGCCGCCATGATGGTCACCAAGGACTCGGCCAAGTAAGGCGCGCATCATGGTTCCTACCCTGAGCATCCAACCCGCCGACGCGCTCATCGACGTGCCCCGCCAGATCCGGGTCGAGCATGTCACGCCCGGCCAGACGGTGGAGATCACCGCCCTCACCCGCCGCAACGGCGTGCTCTGGCAAAGCCAGGCCGCCTTCGTCGCGGGCGAGGACGGCGTGGTCGACCTGACGCGCGACGCGCCCGTCTCGGGCGACTACCGCTGCCTCGCGCCCATGGGCCTGCTGTGGTCGCAGTCGCCCGTGGACTCGCCCAGCCGCGAGCTCTTCAACCACCCGGTCAGCGAGCCGCTGGTCACCGAGGTGGTGGCGCGCGTGGCCGGCGCCCAGAGCGAGGCGCGCTTCACCCAGCGCCTGGCGGCCGAGGGCGTCACCCGCCAGGAGGTGCGCGAGGACGGCCTGGTCGGCACGCTGTACCTGCCGCCCGGCGCCACGCCCGGCTCGCACCCGGCCGTGCTGATCCTGAACGGCTCGGGCGGCGGCATCAACGAGCCGCGCGCCGCGCTGTATGCCTCGCGCGGCTACGCCGCCTTCGCGCTGGCCTACTTCAAGGCGCCGGGCCTGTCGGACTACATCTCCAACACGCCGCTGGAGTACTTCCAGACCGGCCTGCGCTGGCTGCGCAAGAAGGTTCAACCCAAGCACGACTTCGTCGCCATCAGCGGCCAGTCGCGCGGCGGCGAACTGGTGCTGCTGCTGGGCGCCACCTTCCCCACGGAAGTCTCGGCGGTCGTGGCCTACGTGCCCGGCGCCGTGGTCCACAGCGGCCAGAACGCCTGCGACCCCAAGATCGGCCGCGAAGGCCCGACCTGGCTGCTGGGCGGCAAGCCGCTGCCGCACGTCTGGGAGAACAACCGCACCGCCACCTGGGCCCCGTTCGACGAAGGCCCCGCGCCGCACCGCCACGAAAAGGCCATCCTCACCGCGCTGCGGGACCCCGACGCCGTGGCCCGCGCCCGCATCAAGGTCGAGGACATCCAAGGCCCGGTGATGCTGCTGTCGGCCACCGACGACGGCTCGTGGCCGTCCAGCCTGTACTCGCAGATGGTGCGCGACAAACTGGCCGAGGTGAAGCACCCGTACCCGGTTCAATGGCTCGACTACGAGAACGGCGGCCACTCGATCCTGTTCCCCTACGTGCCCACCACCCAACTGGTCTACGCCCACCCCGTGTCCGGCAAGATCAGCACCAGCGGCGGCAACCCCAAGGACAACGCGCGCGCCGACGAGGAATCGTGGCAAGGCGTGTTGAAGTTCCTGGACGCCGCGGTCAAGGCCAGGGCCAACGGCGGCCCGGCGACGTCCGGCAAGGCCGGCTGAACGCTATCCAAGGAGACTCTCTCAATGGCACCACAACCCATCGTCTATGACGCCGCCCGCGACCTGGTGGACCAGCTCGTCGGCCTGAAGGCCGACAGCGCCACCTACGCCGTGCGCCACCAGCGCGACAAGGTGGCCGCCGCCACCCAGGGCAGCTACGACGCCCTGTTCGACCCGGCGCTGCCCGGCCTGACGCTGGCCGAGCGCCTGCTGGTCGCGCTGTACGCCGCGCGCCTGACGCCGTCGCCAGCGCTGGCCGCGCACTACCGCCAGCGGCTGGTCGAAGCCGGCGCCCGCGCCGCCGACATCCAGGTGGCCGAGTCCGGCAAGCCGGCCGACGCCGCCGACCCGCGCCTGGCCGCGATCCTGGAATTCACGCGCAAACTGATCGAAAAACCCGTCGAAGGCGACGAGGCCGCGCTCAAGACCCTGCCGGCCGCCGGCGTCTCCACGCCGGCTGTCGTCACGCTGTCGCAACTGGTGGCGTTCCTGTCGTACCAGGTGCGCCTGGTCGCCGGCCTGCAAGCCATGCAGGCGCTGGCGGCCAAGCCCCTGGCGGCAGGCGCCCCGCCCGCGCCCTTCCCGCCCAACACCGCCGCCACCGAACCGGGCGCCGTCATCAAGGCCCACGGCTTCACCAACGAAGTGCTGGAATGGAAGGCGTGGCTGGACGTGGTCCAGGTCGACAGCGCCACGCCCGAGCAGATCGCGGTGCTGGAAGAAAGCCACCCCAAGGCCAAGGTCTCGGATTACTACCTGTTCCTGGTGCACCAGCCAGAAATCCTGCGCCAGCGCTCCACGGCCTTCAACGCCATCATGTATGCGCCGGGCGGTTTGTCGCGCGCCGAGCGTGAGCTGGGCGCGACCGTAGTGTCGCGCGTGAACGGCTGCGTTTACTGCGCGTCGGTGCACGCGCAGCGCTTCGAACAACTGGCCAAGCGCAACGACGTGATCGCGCAAGTGTTCGAGGACCCGGCCACCGCCGGCACCACCGCGCGGGAACTGGCGATCGGCAAGTTCTCGATCCAGATCACCGACGCGCCGGCGTCGGTGGATGCGGCCAGCATCCAGGCGCTGAAGGATGTGGGCTTCAGCGACGGCGAAGTGCTGGATCTGCTGCACTCGGACGCGATCTTCGCCTGGGCCAACCGCTTGATGCTGAACCTGGGCGAGCCGGTGCTCGTGCAGGTCTGACGCCGGCGTTTTCGTTAAACTGGCGCTTTCCGCCTATTCATGCGCCCCGCCCCACGCGGGGCGCATTGCCTTACCCCCATGTCCGAGAAAACCCACGACATCCGCCCCGGCCAGTCGATCGAACTGCTCAAGGCCCTGCACATCCTGACCCGCGACGGCAAGATGAACCAGGACAGCCGCCGCAAGCTCAAGCAGGTCTACCACCTGTTCCAGTTCATCGAACCGCTGCTCAAGGACGTCCAGCAACAACACGGCGCCGTCACCCTGGCCGACCACGGCGCGGGCAAATCGTACCTGGGCTTCATCCTGTACGACCTGTTCTTCAAGGAACAGCCCGAGGCGCAAAAGACCGGCTCGCACATCTACGGCATCGAAACCCGCGAGGAACTGGTCAAGTCATCCGAAGAACTGGCCAAGCGCCTGGGTTTTGGCGGCATGTCGTTCCTGAACCTGTCGGTGGCCGAGTCGATCACCTCCGACAAACTGCCCGCGACCATCGACGTGGTCACGGCCCTGCACGCCTGCAACACCGCCACCGACGACGCGATCCATTTCGCGCTGGAGAAAAAGGCCAAGTACATCGTGGTGGTGCCCTGCTGCCAGGCGGAAGTGGCGTCGGTGCTACGCAAGAACAAAGCCAAGGCGCTGGCCGATCCGCTGGCCGAG
Organism: Achromobacter sp.; assembly: GCF_050285565.1. Lineage (GTDB taxonomy): Bacteria > Pseudomonadota > Gammaproteobacteria > Burkholderiales > Burkholderiaceae_B > Achromobacter. The sequence goes on along the minus strand of NZ_JBLZXG010000009.1, from coordinate 245,567 downwards.
ATCTGGCGGCACCCGCTGCATACGCGGGAGTTCGGCAGTCAGATCACGAATGTGCTGCGGTGCTTGCAGCTTGAGGCGCATGGGTACCAGGTCAGCGTGACGGAACTGGTGGGGTGGGAGCATTCGATGAAGAATGAGCTGATCATTGCGCAGTACAAGGATCTGCCGCGCAGGAAACCTGCGCAACGGCTGACGGAGATGCTGGATCGGATTGGGTTGCAGGAGTTGAAGAATCGGTTTTTTCTGCCGGAATCTGTGACGGCGTCCTAAACGCCGTGGCAAGGCCCCGCCCAGGTTCAATCGCCAGAGCTTCGACGCAACCGATCCGTCGACTGTTTGTTCAGCCGCTTCGCCTCGGCTTCCGCGTAGTCTTCCTCGCCCTGTTCGTATTTCCCGTCATACATGCAGCTACTGCGAACCAATCCGCACTCGCCGATGATTGAAGAACAGCCCGAGCTCAACGCAGCGAGAAATAGCACGATACCGTAACGGCCCAACGTTTGAATCGACATATGGCTCCTTGGGGAATCACGCTAGTGTACCGGTGTGGATGGCGGCCACAGTCTCGGGACGAGGTAAAAAATATTGTCAGGCGCCGGTGCCGGCCGCATAAGCCTTGGTGAAAAGCGGTATCGCCGTTCTGCTTTACTGTTCTACCCTTCGAATCGGATCCGGCAGCCAGCCTGCGGCATCTGTCCATTTTCGATTACCCGGGCTCCTATACCTGGTCGGCAGGGCCGATGCCGCGATTGGAAGCACTGGAAGTGAATGTGCCGATGGCGATTCAAGGCGGAAGATTTTCCTGCGCTGCGGTCGCTGTCGATATTGCCGGACAAGCAAGCCAAGCGGCTGGATCAAGCCTTGCGGCTACCGCTTGCGGAACTGAATCTGTTCAATGCTTCCCGCGTTGCAGGAACTGACGCTGATGGGTTGCGCCAATATCGGCCTGGGCGAGTTGGAAGCCAAGCTGCACTCTCAATTGCGACGATCAAGTATCGCCGCCACGACGTAATTCTTAGACGCGAAATCCGGCCAACGATATAGGTTGGCCTGGAGTACATTCGGCGGAGGAAACGCCAAAATCTCTCCGAATTCCGACTGACATGCGATCACCATTTCGATAGATTGCCAAGTGCTTCTACCTTGGAAGCCCCTGACCTGCAGCATATCCAACCAGAACAAGGAGATTGCATCAGTGATGAATAGCGAGACGCTGGAGAAATTAAAGGCACGCACTGCCCGCACAGCAGTAGGCGCATCCACCGCACAGAAAATGGGCCCGAAGGGCACGATCAATGCGGCGCGAGAGTTCTTGCAGGGCGTGAATCTTCGCAAGTTTGGCGCCGCCAAGACGGAACGCACCTATTTCCGATTGCTTGATGCTGAGACGATCGCGCTGCAGAATTCCCTGCCCCAAGATGCCCAGCATTGGGGAAGCTCGCGAAAATTCCTGAACATCTTTCTTCGCAATTGCGCTTATAACAAGTACCTTTGCGCAGCATATGGCCTGGACACGATAGAACAGTGGATGGAAGTCCCGCTGGATAGCCATGTGGCTTCCGGCTTGAAAGAGCAACCTGAAGGTGCCGAACTTCCTCGCTGGAAGACCGTCATCGGCCTAACACCAGAAGAAAGCGCCATCTTGCAAGACGTAGCCTCCCGGATCGCAAGCCGCGAAGGGATTGCCCGCGTGCATCTTGATGTGCATTACTGGAACGGCCCGCATGTAAAGCGACGCCCCTGAACGCTTACACGGTTGGCTCAGTCGTGGGCAAGAGCGCCCGATTCAATTCAGGCGCCCGCCCTTCACCACTGATACGCCACCTTCAAATTCACCACCCTCCCCGCCCCCGGGAAGCACCCGCCCATCGTCTCGTCATAGCAACTCGCGATATGCCGCTTGTCGGTCAGATTGGTGACATTCAACTGCACCCGCGCGCCCTTCAGGCTCGGCACCTGCCGCCCCAGGTCGTAATGCACCTGCGCATCCAGCAGCGTGAACGCCGCCGTGCGGTACTGTTCCAATCTGCCATCCCCCACCCAGGTCCCGCCGTTGTGCCGCACGCCCAGCGCCGCCCCCAGGCCGGACGGCGCATCCCACGCCAGCCACACGCCGCCGAAGCGCTCCGGCACGCGCGGCGGGGTCTTGCCGATGTTGGCGGGGTTGCCCTTGGTGTATTCCACGTTCTGCCACGTATAGGCGGCGATCACGCTCCATTGCGAGCCGAGCTTGGCCCGCGCCTCCAGTTCCAGGCCACGCGAGCGCAACTCGCCGCCCTGGATGCTGAACGCCACGTTGGCCGGGTCGGCGGTGAGCAGGTCGGATTGCGTCAGAGTGAAGACCGCGGCGGTGAACAGCGCGTCCCAGTGGTCGGGCTGGTACTTGAGGCCGGCTTCGAGCAGTTCGCCCCGGCTGGGCTTGAACGGCTTGCCGCTGGATGACAACTGGTTGGTCGGCTGGAACGACTGCGCATAGGTGACGTAGGGCGCCACGCCGCTCCCGAAACGGTAGAGCGAGCCGATGCGCACGGTGGTGGCTTCGTCGTGCTGCTTGAAGCCGCCTCGCCCGAGCAGGTCGATCGTGTCGATGGTGGACCAATCGTGACGCACGCCAAGCGTGGTGATCCAACTGCCCAGCGCCAGTTGGTCTTGCAGGTACAGACCGGTCTGGGTCGAGCGCACGCGATTGTTCGTGTACATCATCGGTGCGCCGGTCACCAACGCGCCATGGACGGGCTGGTACAGATCCAACGGCGATGCCGCGCCTTGGGAATAGTCGCCGCGGCCGCGCATCTGCTCCCAACTGAGACCGGCCAGCAACTCGTGTTGCAACGCGCCGGTCGTGAAACGGCCTTTCACCTGGTTGTCCAGAGTGATGGCGTGGTAGGTTTCCTCGGACAACGAGGTATTGCGATTCAGGGTGCGCAGATCCGGCTGCAAGCCATGGCCGGTGACAACGTCGCGGTGCATGGAAATGCCGCTGTAGCGACCGCTCGACGATGCCGTCCAATCGCCGTTCAGACGCTGGTCGAAGCGATAGCCGGCCACGCGCTGCTTGCGGGAGAATGCGTCGTACGACGGCTCACCGATATTGGTGTGCAGCGGAAAACGGCCATTGGGATTGGGCAATATGCTGCCGGCGGCGGGCACGGAACCCAGCGAACCCAGAGAGGGATCGTCCTGGTAGCGCGCATACAGCGTCAAGCGTGTCGCGGCGCTCGGTTGCCACACCAGCGACGGCGCGACCGCGCGGCGCCGCGCGGGGAATCCGTCCACCTTGCCGTCGCTGTTCCAGACGGTGCCGGCGATCCGGTAGAGCCAGGCCCCATCGCGGTCGGCGCGGCCGCCCAGGTCGAAGGAGCCGCGTCGATAGCCGCGTGTGCCGCCTTCCACTTCGACCAGCCGGATCGTTTCATCGCGAGGTAATTTACTGGTCAGGGCCAGCACGCCGCCCGGGGTGGCCATGCCGTACAGCACCGATGCGGGACCGCGCAGCACTTCCATGCGTTCCAGCAGGAAGGGATCGACCTGCTGCGCGCCGTAGATGACGCCTCCGGTCTGGCGCAAGCCATCGAGAAAGGTGTCGGCGCTGCCATCGCCACCGGTAAAGCCACGGATGGTCAACTGGTCAAAAGCCGTGACCCCGCCCCATTGCTCGGTGGCGATGCCGGGTGCGTAGCGGAAGGCTTCGTTGATCGAGCGGGCGTCCTGCGCGTCCATCTGGGCGCGGGTGACCACCGACACCGATTGCGCGATCTGACCCAGCGGCATGTCGCTGCGCGTGGCCGAACTGGCGCGGCGTGGCACCAGGCCGTCGTCCTCGGCGCTGCCGGCGACCTCGATAGACGGTAGCGTGGGCGCCTCGGCGGCCTTGCCCGACTGCGCCGCGCCGGGCTGGGCCCAGGCCAACAGAAGCAAATGAAATCCGACGGTAAGAACCCGGGGCGTTGCGCATCTGGCGCGGGATTGGAAGATCATGAGCGTGGTCCGGTTGTTTGAAGACATGCCTCCCGGCTGGCGGCAAGTACCGCCGGCCCGATGCATGAGCATTCCTTTGAGGCAACCGTATTTAATGGTGCGTCTCATTCAATCAACTACCCGAATCGGGTCGATGACCCGCATCGGTTCCCTCCCCCGCCGCTCGGATGAAACTCCAGGACCCTATGCCACCCAACGCCTCCCGCGCTTTGCCCGAAGCCTCCACGACCGCGCTATGCGATCCGGATTATGTTGCGCGCCTGCTGCCGGGACAGCGCCACAAGCTGCTGTGCCTGCCGGCCGGGGATGGCGTCGAACTGTGCTACTGGCACAGCGCGTTCGAGCAGCCGCTTACCGCCCGCACGCGCGACGGTGGCGACCGCGTCATGCTGTCGTACCAGTTGCGCGGCACGACGCATTGCTGGCTGGAGGGCGGCCCCGGCGGGCGTGAAGCGTATGTGCGCGAGACGTGTGGCAGCGTCTTCTTCGCGCCGGACCGTCGCGGGCATTTCTGCCAGCAGGGGGTATGCGAGAGCCTGTCCGTCGCGGTGCGGCCGGACGTATTGCGGGAATGGCTCGGACATGACATGGATCAGCCATTGCGGCGGTCCTTGGCCTCAGGTAGTTGCTTTCACGCCGGGTACCGCGGCGCGAAGCTGCACCAGGCGGCGCTGGCCGTCAGCCAGGACCTGAAGCACTCGCCGGTTCGGCCCAACGAGACGCGCGGCGCGCGCTTGATCCGCGAAGCGCAGGCATTGATGTTGGCGGGGTTGTTCCTGGAAAGCGAATATGCCGATGGGGCGCGCGCCAATGGCGCCACGCCGCAACGGCAGCGGCTGTTGGCGGCGCGGGATTATCTATTGGCCGATCTGGCCAATCCTCCCACGCTGGCGCGCATTGCCGCCGAGACCGGCTTGAGCGCCATGCGCATCAAGCGCGGCTTTCGTGAGCTGTTCGGCCACAGCGTCTATGGCTTGTTCCAGCAGGAAAGAATGCGCGATGCGCAGCGGCGGCTGCGCGCCGGCGGGGTGACGGTAATGGAGGTGGCATTCGACCTGGGCTATTCAAACCCCAGCCACTTCGCCGCGGCGTTCCGCAAGCAATTCGGCATCGCCCCCGGCGAATACAAACGCAGCCAGCCCCCTACCCCTGCTGACTCAACGCCTTGGCAATCCGATGCCGCCCCACCGTCGTCTTCGGCACCTTGAACGGAAACCAACTGCGCACGTCCTCCTCCAGCCCGATCCCGTGCATGTAGTTGTAGATCGCCTTCTTCAACGCCCGCCCCAGCGCGTCATGATCCACCCCGGTCGGGTCGTCGAAGCCGATATCGTTCTTGGCGAACGTCACCTCGGGCAGCGGCCGCAGCGTCACGCCGTATTCCTCGGGATTCAGCCCCACCGGTGAATGCACCGTACAGGCGAAGCGGTGGAAGAACCCGCTCTGGATGCAGCCGTTCTCGAACAATTGGCGTACGTATTCCAGCGCGTCGACCGTATCCTGCACGGTCTGCGTGGGAAAGCCGTACATCAGGTAGGCGTGTACCAGGATGCCGGCGTCGCTGAAGGCGCGGGTGACGCGCGCCACCTGGTCGACGGACACACCCTTTTTCATCAGGTTCAGCAGGCGGTCCGAGGCGACCTCCAGGCCGCCCGAGACGGCGATGCAGCCGCTGTCGGCCAGCAGTTCGCACAGCTCGGGGGTGAAGGTCTTCTCGAAACGGATGTTGCCCCACCACGAGATGCCGGCATTGCGCTCGATCAGTTCAGAAGCCAGGGCCTTGAGGGACTTGGGCGGCGCGGCCTCGTCGACGAAATGGAAACCCGTCTGGCCGGTTTCCCGCACGATGGCCTCGATGCGGTCGGCCAGCACGGTGGCCGAGGCGCCTTCGTAGCGGCCGATGTAATCCAGGCTGACATCGCAGAAGCTGCACTTCTTCCAGTAACAGCCGTGCGCCACGGTCAGCTTGTTCCAGCGGCCGTCGCTCCACAGGCGGTGCATGGGGTTGAGCATGTCCAGCAACGACAGGTAGCGGTCCAGCGGCAGGCCGTCCCAGGTGGGCGTGCCGACTTCGGCGAAGGCGACGTCGGGCTCGACCAGGTTGACGTAGCGCACCGCGCCGCTGTCGGCGTCGCGCAGGAAGGTGCGCACCAGGCGCTGGCGCGAGCGCTTGCCCTGGACGTGTTCCAGCAGCGCCAGCAAGGGACGTTCGCCGGCGTCGAGGCAAACGAAGTCGAAATAGTCGAAGACGCGCGGGTCTTTCAGTTCGCGCAGTTCGGTGTTGACGAAGCCGCCGCCCAGCACGGTGACGATGGACGGGTCCCGCGCCTTGATGGCCTGGGCGATGCGGAAGGCGGCGTAGACGGCGCCGGGGAACGGCACCGACAGCAGCACCATGGTGGGCTGGTGGCGCGCCAGGGCTTCCAGGGTCAGATCGCGCAGGGTGTCGTCGACCAGGTTCAGCGGCGCGGCCAGCGCGTCGGCCAGCGGGTCGAAGGTCGGCTGGCTGCCGGCCAGCGATTCAGCGTAGCGCACGAATTCGAAGCGCGGATCGATGGCGTCGCGCAGCACGTCGGCCAGGTCGTTCAGGTACAGGGTTGCCAGGTGTTTGGCGCGGTCTTGCAGGCCCAGGGCGCCGAAGGCCCAGCCCAGCGGGTCGCCGCCTTCGTCGTCGACGTACACGTCCAGCGAGGCGAAGCGCGGGCCTTCAGGCAGGAAGTGGCGACCGACGATGCGGTGCGCCAGCGTCGAGTCACGGCCTTGCAGGAAGGCGATCACCGGGGCGATGGTCGCCAGGTAGCGCGGCTGCATGGCGACGAAGGCCTGGATCGCGGGGGTGTGCTGGTCCAGCGGCAACGCGTCCACCCTGGCCGCCACGGCGCGCAGGCCCTCGGGCGACAGCAGGCGCAAGACCAGCGCCAACGCCAGGTCTTCCTGCACGGCCGAGACGCCGCGCGAACGCAGGAAGCCGGTCAGGTAGGCGGTGGACGGGTATGGCGTATTGAGCTGCGTCATCGGCGGGATGACGGACAGCACGCGTAGGGGCGTGGCGGACATGAGACACGGCGGGAAATGCCGTCAAAGCGGGGATCGAGGGGGGATTATAGTGAGCGGCCGGCGACGCGCCCGCCCCCCCTTTTGCCATTCAGTAGTACAGCGTCGCCACGATCGTATCGGTATACGCCCCCATCCCCAGGTCGGGTTGCGGCGGGACTTCCCCGTACACCGTGAGCAGCACGGTATTGCCGGCCGGGCCGGTGGAGCCGCTGGCCTGGCTGCTTTCGTCGTCGCCCCAGACTTCCGTGAAGCTGCTGTCGCGGTAGATCTCATAGCGGACATAGCCCTGGGCGCCGGCCATTCTGCGCGAGCCGCCATCGCGATGCTGGCCGTCGCTCAGGCCGACCCGCCAACTCGTGCCGGGCGCGCATTGCACCCGGATCGTGCCTTCGGCGCGCACCGGCCGCAACGGCGGCGCGGTGCTGCCGAAGTCCAGGTCCGTGGCGACGATCCAGCAGGCGTTGTCGTAGGTGGCCAGCACGCCGGACGAAGAAAACGTGACCGAGCCGCCCCCGCTGCCGCCCGCGCTGCAGTCGTCCGTCGAGGCCGGATAGCCGCTGCTGCTGAATCGATAACGCAACAGTCCCTGGATGCCTTGCTCCTGGAACACCCGGGCCGCGCCCACCGATTGACCCGGATACACCCAGCCGTAGACCGGCGCCTGCGTGGTGCGCGGCGAGCCGGGCGGCACGACGACGCGGAATTGGTCGACCGGGGTGGAACCCGGCGCGCCAAGTAACTGCGTATGCGCCGGGTCGGAAAACAGATCGTAGTTGAGGAAGGCGCCGTTGTAGTTGCTCATGCGCCGCGTGGGCTGGCCAGCGCTCCATTGACCGGGAGAGAGGTAAAGGCAGACCTGGTAATAGAACGTGCCGCCCCTGCCGTAATCGGGCTCGCAGTTGAACTTGATCGAGGAAGCCGCCGCGCGACCGCTGGCGGTCACGCTGCCGAAGTCCATGCCAAAGGCGCCCTGCACGTAGCAATTCTGCGCCAGCGCGGCGGGGCCGCAAGCGGTCAGGGCCAGCGACGCCAGCCATCTGAAGGCGGACGCGGCCCTGCGTCCGTCGGCGGTGTGGCCTATCCTGGCGTGGTCTGTCTGCATGTCAGCTCTCCCAGCTCTGTCCAGCCTTCTCGCGGCAGCGCCGCCGGTAGTTCGGCCTGGCACGCGCCGGAGGGCAGGGTCACCACCAGGCGCGCGCCGGCGGGCGGATCCTCAAGGTAAACCCGGCCGTCATAGCCAATGATGACCTGGCGCCCGCCCGGCTCCAGGACAGCGGCGGTGCCGGCGGCGATCCAGTCTCCATCCGCGGCCCGCAAGCCGAATTCCACGGTCAGGGTCACTTTCATGGGAAAGCGCGCCAGCGTGCCGCTGGCCGTGGCCGGTACGGCCATCAGGCGAGTGCGCGTCACGTTGACGTTCGCCGGCAGCCCCAAAGGATCGATCGACAGGTCGTTGTTCTGCCAGGCGTTCAGCGGCGTCACCAGCAACAGGCCGCGTTCGTCCGTCTTTCCGACCACACGGTTCTCCAGCTTCACGGGCACGTCAGCGATGCCATCGGTGGAAACCAGCGCAAAAGCGTCGTAGACCCGGCGCATGGGGAACAGGCTGCCCTGCATCAGCAACAGGCCGCCCGTGGCGCCACCGTACACGGTGGTCCCGCCGCCGTAATTCGGATTGCCCCAATACTGCGAGCCCGCCCGCCACTCGCCGTAGCGCGTCAATTCATTGACCTCGGCCTGCCCGCCGCGCCTGTCGCCGGCGCTGGCCTGCACCCGCCAGCCCCAGCCATCGGTGTCGCCCGCGAGGTTGCGCGCCACGCCCACACTGGCGGTGTTTCCCTCCCGCTGGTGTTCGAAGCTGGTCCATGTCTGGATGCGTCCGCCCAGCGGAATCGACCAGTACACGAAGGCGCTGTTGCCGCCCGCGCCGTCCAGGTCGCGGTTGCCGCTAAGCGTCAGGTTGCCGTAGCGGCCCAGCGATTGCGCCCAGCTCAGTCCCACATAGCGGGCGCGCGGACTATCGCGGTAGTCCTGTTGCACGTAGCTCGCGCCCAGCTGGCCGTGGCCCACGGCCCAGCCCACGAAAGCCTGGGCGCTGCGCAGCGGCAGCTGCGAACCCTGCAAAGTGCCGACATCGCGAAACGCGCTGTCGCGGCGCAAGGTGGACAGGTTGACGCTGAGGCGTTCGCCCTGCCATTCGTAGCCGATCCGGTACTGTCGGCCACGGCGCGACGCCTCGCGGCTGGAAGCGTACGACCCGCTGACCACGCCGAACTGGCCGACCCTGGCCAGCGCGCCCAGGCCGCCCATGGTCAGGCCGTCCGACGTTTCGCCATGCGCTTCCAGCGTGACATGGTCGGTCAGGCCGTAGCGCGCGCTGCCGCTGTACATCATGCTGTTGGCATAGGCGAAGGAGCGCAGGCCGTAATCCTCGCGCGCCTTGCCGGCCTCGAACGACCAGTCTCCCAGGCCCTGCTGCAGCAACTGCGCGCTGTTGTAGATGGAAAAGTTGACCACCCGGCGCTGGCCAGTGATATCGGTGATGACCATCTGCGCGCTGCCCGCGCCGGTGATGACCGGCGCGCTGACGATCTGGAACTGGCCTGGCCGCACCTGGCTCTGCGCCTCGCGCACGCCGTTGATGTAAAGATCGACGATCGACGGCAGCGCCGCCTCGCCCCGGAACGTGGCCAGCGGCACCGTCACCCGGTACGGCTGCAGATCGAAGTTGCGCGACAGACGCACACCGCCAAAGCGCAACGACCGTGTCCACGACAGCGCGCCCGAGTAGGCGTCGCCCAAGGTCAGGCTGACCATGGGCGAGGGAAAATCGAGCTGCCAGGAACTGTCCAGGCGCGTGTTGCGAAACTCCGCGTCGCCGTAGTTGCTTCTGACCGATTGGGTGAGGTTGCTGCTGCGCCAGACGCCGGGCCCGACGCCGAACATCCGCAATTCCGACCACCCGCTCAGGCTGCGTGTGTACCGATCCTTTTGCGCGTACAGATCGTAGTTCAGCAGCAGCCCTGGCGCGCGGGTCTCGGGATCCAGACGCGGCGCGGCCGGCGTCTGATAGCCGATTTCGGCGATCGGCCCGGAAAGCATGGCCACCGGAGCGAATAGCGCCACGCTCTGATCCGCCGCGTCCAGCCGCACCCGCAACCCCGCCAGCGAGTCCAGCGCGATCCAGCCTGCTGCGCGATCGGCGCCGGGCCAGGTCAGGCCAAGGTTGCGCAGCGTGGCCGCGTCCGCATAAAGACGCCCGCCGCGCGAGACGAAATGCTCGATGCGTCGAAGCGCGACGTAGTTGAGCGTGACTTCCAGATACAGGTTTTCCTCGCCGGCAAGGCTGGCGGCAGGCACCTGCGGATCGAGGGTGTCATTGGCCTCGGACGCCGGCGTGTATGCGAACGTTCCCGCGACACTCAGGCTAGCGGTCAGCCTCATCCAACGGGACGTTCTGCGCTTCGACATCGTCATTGAATCGCGCCTTGAGCGTCATGCCCGAAGGCATCGGATAAGGAAGCTTCACCCGCCAGCCCATTTGCCGGCCAGGCAGGACATAGCCGACCAGGCCGGCCTCGACGGTCTGCGCCTGGCCGCCGGGCAGCGTGGCCACCAGCCCGCTTATGCGCGCGGCTTGCGGACCGTCGTTGCGGACCTGGAATTCGGTCGCGCCCGCGGCGTTGCGGACCACGCGCGCCCGCAATTGGCTCAGGTCGGTCTTGACCGGCCCCGGCGCGATCCGCCCGGCGGCGGCCGTGGCGGTACCGTCGACGAACACCGGGATGGAATACCGCAGCAGCACCTTCAAGCCGAGACCACGCGGATTTTCCTTGGGCGGCAGTTCATCGATCAACACGCGATAGCTCTGCTCTCGCGGCGTCGCCGACGGATGCAGCCGAACGATGCGGACGGTCTGGCGCTGCCCGGGAGACACGCGCATGATGGCGGGGCTGGCGACGATCTCACTGGCGGGAACCAGTTTGTCCGCGCCATTTTCCTGAGTCCAGCGCATGATCCGTACTTGCGCGTTCAGATCGTCCTTACCACTGTTGAACACCTGCAAGGACTGCGCGTTCTGGACCGCGCCGAACTGAACCCGTACGGGAGACACCTGCAGAACGGCCGCGCCGGCGCCGCGATGCCAGGCCCCCCCGAAAGCGATAGCGGCGCCGGCCACCAGGATGGCCGCGGCGCGGGACAGCGCCCGCGGCTGTGCGGAAGAACGCATCGACGTCATGGGCATACCCCTCTCAGTAAAAGACAGTGGCCGTGATGGTGTCGAGATAATTACCCGCCGGCTCGTTGCCGACCAGGGTGGTCTTTGCGTATACCGTCAACGGGATGGAGTATTCCGGCCCGATGCCCGCGCCCACCCCCGAATACCAGGAGGGAGAATCGTTGCCCCAATTGGACGCGCCGCCCGCGTCATGGGACAGCGTGTACGGAATCGTCGTCCCGCTCACCGCGTCCGTCATGATGCGCGCCGTGGGCATGCCGGATGTGCCGCCGTCCAGGCCCAGGGTAAATGGCAGATCCTTGGTGCACTGCACCTGTATCGTGCCGGTCTGATTGAATACGGCCGCCGACGCGGTCGCATGCGTGCCGAAATCGATGTCGCTCGCGGACGCGATCAGGCAGGTGCCCTGGATCGTGATCCGAACCTGGAAAGTCGTTTCTTCGGTATGCGTCTGCGCCTGCACCGCGCCCGCCAGACAACACAGGGCCGCAGCCAGCAACGTCTTCGATAGCTCACGTACGTGCATATTCCACCCCCTATAAAACTGACCCAAGACATGCCTTGAAAAGGCCCGGCGTTTATAAAAGGACTTGCGCCAGGCGTGCGCGCCGTGACGTCGTACACGCTCCAGGATGCCTGGCGGAAAACCCACGCCTCGATGGCGAACCCTTGGAGCAGCGGTATCGGGAATACTGCGTGATTAAGCGAAAATCTACTTCATAATAGGATTTTTGCCAACAAAATGAAGCGTGTTCGTTGCTGACGCGCAAACACAGAAAAGCGCGCGGCCCGGAAAAAACGCAGCCACGGATACGTCGTGACCCTGAACTATCCGCAAGCGGCCGGGTCCGGTTTCAGTTGCCGCCGAACGGATCCGCCTGCCGCGCATCGGCAGGCTCCACCACATACCCGATCTCCCCCGCCACCTCGCGCAGAATCCCCTGCGCCAGGTTGAACGCGGTATTGGCCGCCGGCACGCCCGCGTAGATCGCGTTCTGCAGCAGCACTTCCTTCAATTCATCCGGGCTCAGCCGCGAGTCGTCCTTCGCCGTCAGCGCGGCGCGCACGTGCAGCTCGAACTCCTCCCAGCGGCCCAGCGATAGGGTCACCGCCAGCACCATCATGCGCCGCGCCTTGTGCGGCAGGCCCGGGCGGCTCCAGATGTCGTGCCAGGCGTAGCGGGTGATCAGGTTCTGGTAGTCGGCGGTGAAGGTGGTGGCGCGGTCCAACGAGCGCTGCACCCATTCTTCTCCCAGCACGGCGCGGCGGTTGGCCAGACCGCGCTCGAAATCGTCTTCCCGGCTCATTGCGGCGTCTCCCCTTGGGTGCTTGCATCGGCGGGGCGGGCAACGGCGCTGCCCGCCCCGGTCGATCAGTTCACCGTGATGTTATTGGTTTTCACCACCTCGTCCCACCGGATCTGTTCGGCATCGACGAACTTGGCGAAGTCCGCGGCGCTGCTGCCGACCGGCGTCAGGCCGAGCTTGGCGAGCTTGTCGCGGGTTTCGGGGCGGGCCAACGCCTTTTGCACCAGGTCCTGCAGCTTGGCGACGACCTGGGGATCGGCGCCCGCCGGCAGGAAGAAGCCGTTCCATTCGACCACGTCGAAGGCATTGACGCCGCCTTCGCTGACCGTGGGCACGTTGGGCAGGTCGGGCATGCGCGCGGCCGACGAGACCGCAAGCGCCTTGAGCTTGCCGGTGCTGACGTAGTTCAGGCTGGACGCGGCGTTGGCGAAGTACACGTCGACCTGTCCGCCCATGACGTCGACGATGGCGGGCGCGCCGCCCTTGTACGGCACATGCACGATGTCGATCTTGGCGTCCTTCTTGAGCAGTTCGGCGGCCATCTGCGCCAGGCTGCCGGGGCCGTACGAGGCGTAGGTGTAGCGGCCGGGGTTGGCGCGCGCGGCCTTGATGAAGTCGGGCAGGCTATTGAAGGCCGAGCCGGTGGCGGCGACCAGGATGTTGGGCACGCTGACGGCCTGCGAGACGGGAATGAAGTCCTTCTTGGCGTCGTAGGGCAGCTTGCGCAGCACGGGGTTGATGGAGAACGCGGAGGCGTCGTACAGCACGGTGTAGCCGTCGGGCTTGGCGCGGGCCACGTAGGCGGCGCCGATGGAGCCGCTGGCGCCGCCCTTGTTTTCGATGACGACGCTCTGGCCGGCGACTTCACCCATGCCTTGCGCGATGATGCGGGCGGCGTTGTCGGCGCCGCCGCCGGCCGAATACGGCACCACCACGGTGATGGGCTGGTCGGGGTAGCCGGCGGCCTGGGCCGCGCCCAGGGTGCAGGCCAGGCCCAACGCGGCGGCCACGGGGCGCAGTGCGACCAGGGCCGCGTGACGGGTTTTCTTCATGTGTGCTCCTCAGGTCTCCCCTGCGGGGATGTGGAATCGATCAGGGATCGTGGCGCGGCCCGCCCGAGGTCAGACGGTCGCGATGGGGTTGACCGGCGCGCCGACCAGACCGGGCACGTACATCGGTGCGGCGGTCAGGAAGAAGGCGTGGCGGCCGTGCTGGCGCAACCAGCGCGCCAGCGGGGTCAGGTGCCAGAGCTCGCCCAGCGGCAGGCCCAGCTTGAACAGGCATTGTTCGTGCAGCGGCAAGAGCGGCCCGCTGCCCGATTCCAGGTGGTGGTTGCGCAATTCCACCGCGTGGTTGTCGGCGGCAATGGCGGCGATGCGGCTGTCCTTGATCCAGGCCAGCAATTGCGCGTCGGCGCCGTCCAGCACGCAGCAACTGGTCTTGAGGCGTTCTTGCTCGTCCTCGCCCAGGGTCAGCGCCAGGTCGGCCAGGCCGGTGTGCAGACAGAGGATGTCGCCGGGGCGCACCTGCACGCCGTCGGCCTGCATCACGTCCATCAGGTCCCGGTACGAGACCTTGCGGTGCGCGTCGCCGAAGCGGGCGCGCAGGTCGACCATGACGCCGCGTCCCTGGATGCCATGGCGCGCCATGGGCGCGATGGACAGGTCCTGGGTGCCGGTGAAGCCTTCGGCGCGCGGCTCGCTGACGGTGAAGCCGTTGTAGCCGGTGGGCTGCGGCTGGCCGGTGCCGTGGGCGTCATACATCGCGCCGACGTGGCCCAGGGCGTCCCATTGCGTGGAGTACTGCGGCGACAGGGTGACGCGGTCGTCGCTGACGACGTCGGTGGCGCCGGGCACGTCGCGCGCCAGCGGATAGCGGTAGACCGGCACGCCGTTCTTTTCGGCGGGCTGGATCACGGGGCCCTTGCGCCGCGGGTTGAGCACGGGCGCGCGCGGCACCGTCAGCGGCAGGCTCAGGGAAAACGACAGGCCTTCGCGGATTTCCGCGACGGCGGCCAGGCGCGCCTGGCGGTCCAGGTGGTTCAGGGTGCCGAGCTGATCGTCGTCGCCGAAGTCGCCCCAGTTGGAGCCGTCGGGACGCTGTTGGTAGCGTGGAAGCATTTTTTGTCTCCTCGTTCTGTCTCGGACGAGTCTTGTGATCGTTTTGCTGGCTATTGCACCACCGAGGATTGCCGCAGTTGGTGGATTTCGGACGCGGTGTATCCCAGGGTGGACAGAATTTTTTCGCTATGTTCGCCCAGGCCGGGCGCACCGCGCCCTACACCGGACTCACCGCGCCGTACACCGGACTCGCCGCGCCCTGCCTCGGACTCATCAGCGGGCATTTGCGCGGCGCCGCCGAAGTGGGCCCACTGCGCCAGGCCCAGGTACTCGCCCGCCTGCGGGTTGTGGTACGGCCGCATGAGCCCCATGGCCTCGACCTGGGGATGATCGAACATGTCCTCGACCGGGCGCACTTCGGCGCAAGGCACGCTCTGGCCGAAGCGCTCGGCCCATTCGCGGGCCGACGCGCGCGCCAGCGCCTGGCGCACCCGCGGCACCAGCACGGCGGCTTGGGCGGCGCGTTTCTTGACGGAGTCGTAGTCGGGGTGCTCGGCCAGCTCCGGCAGGTCCAGGTGGCCGCACAGGGCACGCCAGAAGTGCGGCGTGTTGGCCGACAGGTACAGGTAGCCTTCGCGGGTGGGATGGATGCCGGTGATGCCGCCCGAGCGCATGTCGCGCTCGATGTGGCGCGCTTCGCCATCGGCCCAGACCAGACGGGCCGACTGCATCGCCAGCGCGCTGCCCAGCAGCGAGACTTCGATCGCCTGGCCACGGCCGGTCTTTTCGCGGCGGTAGAGGGCCGCCGCCACGCTGTTGGAGATCAAGGCGGCGCCGTAGTAATCGACCACCGAACCGTACAGCACCTCCGGCGGGCCGTCGGCCTTGGCCTGGGCGGCGCACATGCCGGTCATCGATTGCAGCACCTGATCATAGCCAGCGTGGCGCGCCATCGGGCCGACCGCGCCATAGCCGGTCATGGCGCAATAGACCAGGCGCGGGTTGACCGCCGACAGCGTGGCGAAGTCGATGCGCAGGCGCTCGGGCACGCCCGGCCGGAAGTTGTGAACCAGCACGTCGGCCTGGCGCACCAGCCGCAGCAGGATTTCGTGGCCGGCGGCTTCCTTCAGGTTCAGGCACAGGCCGCGCTTGTTGCGGTTGATGCCCAGGAAAGCACGGCTTTCGCTGGCCAGCGTCGACGGGTACTTGCGCAGGTTGTCGCCTTCGGGCGGCTCCACCTTGATCACGTCGGCGCCCATGTCGCCCAGCAGGGCGCAGCCATAGGGGCCGGCGATGTAGGCGCTCAGGTCCAGGACTTTGATGCCGGCCAGCGGCAGGTCGGCGGGGGATTCTTGTTGCATTCCGGATTCACTCAAAATCGGTAGCGCGGCCGCGTCAGGCGGCGCGGCCGGCGGCCAGCAGCACGTCCTGGGCGCGCCGCACGAAGGGGGCGTCGATCATCTTGCCGTCGAGCAGGAAGGCGCCCACACCATCATGTTCGCGGCTGGCCGACACGATGCGCTCGGCCTGCGCGACCTCTTCGGCGCTGAAGCCGAACACCTCGTTGGCGATGGCGATCTGGCTGGGGTGCACGCAGGACTTGCCCAGGAACCCGAGCGAGCGCGCCAGTTGCGCCTCGGCGCGAAAGCCATCGGCGTCGCGCACCCGGGCGTAGGCCGCGTCCATGGCGTACTTGCCGGCGCAGCCGGCGGCCAGGCGCAGGGACAGCATCACCGCGCGCAGCGTGTCGGGCTGGTAGCGCTCGATGCCGAGCGGCTCGAACAGGTCGGCCAGACCCAGTTGCAGGCCGGCGACGCGGGGATGAGCCGCGGCCAGTTGCGCGGCGTCGGCCAGCGCCCGCGGGGTTTCGACGGTGACCAGGAATTCACCGGCGAAGCCGGCATCCGTGGCCTCGTCGATCGCGGCGCGCAGCGCGGCGGCGCTTTCGACCTTGGGCAGGTTCAACAGATCGATGGGCAGGCCGCCCACCACGGCCAGATCGGCGGCGTAGTCGGGGGTGTCCGCGGCATTGACGCGGACGATAATTTTCTTGGGATGTTGCTCATGAGCGGCGGTGAACGCCGGTGTCCCCAGCCAGGCGGCCAGGCTGGCGCGCGCCGCTGGCTTGCGGGCCGCGGCCACCGCGTCTTCCAGATCGAAGGACAGCGCATCGGCCTGGCTGGCCAGGGCCTTGTCGAACAGTTCCGGGCGCGAGGCCGGGACGAAAAGCTTGCTTCTCATTGATGTCTCCTGGCCGCATTGTGGCGCTGGAGACTTCTGATTGGGGACAGCCGAATTACGATAAGACGATAGAATATCTATCATCATGAACACCGACTTCCTGCACACGCTGGCCGCCGTGGCGCGCCACGGCTCCATGGCCGAAGCCGCGCGCCGCCTGGGGCTGACCCACGGCGCGGTGGCCCAGCAGATCCGCAAGCTGGAACAGGAACTGGGCGTGGCGCTGGTGGCGCGCGCCGGCCGCACCGTGCACCTGACGGCCAAGGCCACCGAACTGATCGGGCCGATGCGCGAGGTGCTGGAACGGATCGAGAAGATCCGCTATCTGGCGCGCTCCGGCGAAATGATGGGCGAGCTGCGGCTGGGCGCCGGCAATACGGCGCTCAACTCCATGGTGCCGGCCATCCTGGAACACCTGGTGCGGCGCCATCCGCTGATCAACGTCGAGATCCAGCCGGGCCATTCGGCGCGCTTCTATCCAGCCATCGAAAGCGGCGAACTGGACGCCGCCATCGCGCTACAGGCGCCCTACCCGCTGTCCAAACGCCTGGATTGGCAGTTGCTGCGCGAAGAACCCTACGTGCTGGCGGCGGCGCCGCGCCACGCGGGGCGCCATCCGCACAGCCTGCTGACGGCGGAGCCCTTCATCCGCTACCAGCGCAGCGATTGGGGCGGGCACCACGTCGACGACTACCTGCGGCGCGTGGGCATCACGCCGCGCGAGCGCTTCGAGCTGAACGCCATCGAGTCGATCGCGGTGATGGTCAGCCGCGACCTGGGCGTGGCGATCCTGCCGCGCTCCACCAATGGCGCGATCGAGCGGCTCGGCCTGCTGGCCCTGCCGCTGCCCGAGCCCTGCGAACCGCGCCGCTTCGGCCTGATCTGGTCGCGTGGCTCGCCCCGGCTGGCACTGATCCGTGCCTTCCGCGACATTGCCGTTGTAGAGTATGCCCACGCGGGCGCTTGATCCGCGCTCTACAAGGGGAAAGCATGAAGAAGACCATCCTGTCGACGTTGGTCGGCTGCTCGCTGCTGGCACTGCCGACGGCGGCCAGCCTGGCCGGCCAGATCGGTTATCTGGGACCGGCGGGCTCATGGACGCACCAGGCCTGCCTGGATCTGTTCGGCCCCGCGGACCTGGTGCCGCTGTCGCGCGACGACCTGTTCCAAGGCTACCAATCCGGCAAGATCGAGCGCGCCTGCGTGCCCGTGACCACGTCGGTGGTGGGCGTGACGCCGTATCTGGACGCGGTGCTGGACCTGCCGGACGTGATGGTGGTGGCCGAGTACCCGAAGATGCTGGGCTACAGCCTGCTGGCCAGACCCGGCACGAAGCTGGCGGACGTGAAGGAGGTGCTGGCGCACCCGGTGGCGTTCGAGGAGGTCAAGCCGTGGGTCGACCGCGAAATGCCCAAGGTCAAGCGCACCGAGGCGGCCAGCGGCGGCGCGGCCGCCAAGGCGGTGGCCGACGACCCGGGCCATGACAAGGCATCGTTCGGCCCGAAGGTCGGCGCGTCGGTCTATGCACTGGTGTCGCTGGTCGATGGCATCGAGCAAGGGCCGCACAACGTGACCCGCTGGTGGGTGCTGGGCCGCGCCATGCCGGCGCCGACCGGGCGCGACAAGACCTCGCTGCTGGTCGATACCGCCGACGACAACTTCAACGCCACGCTGGCGGCATTGGTGGCCGCCCAGGTGCCGGTCCTGACGATCTACGAACGGCCCAGCAGGAAAACGCTGGACACGCACCGCTACCTGATCGAGGTGGCCGGCCACGCCCGCCAGGCGCCGCTGGCATCGGTGCTGGCGGCGCAGCCGGGCATCCGGGTGCTGGGGTCGTACCCGCGCAAATAGGCGCGCGGTGGCCGCGCCCGGGGGCCCGCGCCTAGGACATGGCAGCGCCCCCGCGCGCGGGGTCCGGACGGATCTTGAACCAGATCGAATACATCGCCGGCAGGAAAACAAGCGTCAGGATCGTGCCCGCGAAAGTGCCGCCGATGAGCGTATAAGCCAGCGTTCCCCAGAATACCGAGTGCGTCAGCGGAATGAAGGCCAGGATCGCGGCCAGGGCGGTCAGAATCACCGGACGCGCGCGCTGGACCGTCGCCTCGACTACCGCATCGAACGGCGCCAGGCCCGCGCGCTCGTTGTGGTGGATCTGGCCGATCAGGATCAGCGTGTTGCGCATCAGAATGCCCGACAGCGCAATCAGTCCGACCAGCGCATTGATGCCAAAGGGCTGCTGGAACAGCAGCAAGGTCGGCACCACGCCGATCAGGCCGAGCGGACTGGTGGCGAACACCATCACCATGGCGGCAATCGATCGTACCTGCAGGATGATGATGAGCAGGGTCAGCGCGATCATGATGGGAAACAACGGCATCATGGCGACGGTCGCCTTGGCCGACTCCTCGATGGAACCCGCTTGTTCGATGCGATATCCGGGGGCAAGCGCGTCGATGACCGGCTGCAATTGCTTCATGACCGCGGTCGACACATCGGGCGGTTGCAGTCCTTCGGCGATGTCGCCGCGCACCGTGATGGTGGGCGTGCGGTCACGGCGCCGCAAGATGGGATCTTCCATCCGCACCTCGACAGTGCCGACCTGCGACAAGGGCACGCGTTGGCCCGAGGACCCAACCAGCGTGAAGCCGGCGATCTTGGCCGGGTCGAGGCGGATGCCGCCGGCGGCGCGCCCCACCACCTGCACCGAGCGGATATCCTCGCGCACCTCGGTCAACGGCACGCCGCTCAGCAGAAACTGCATTTGCTGGCCCACTGAGCTGGACGTGAGCCCCACGGCCTGCAGACGATCCTGATCCAGGGTGAAATGCAGCACCGGCACGCGCGCGCCCCAATCGGTGTTCACGGTACGCATCATGGGATGGGCCCGCATGATGGCCTCGACACGCGCGGCGATGCCGCGCAGGATCTCCGGGTCAGGCCCCATCACGCGGTAGGCCACGGGAAATGGCGAGGGAGGGCCGAATACGATCTGGGTGACGCGCACTTGCGCTTCGGGCGCCAGGCCGTCCGCCACCGCCTGCCGCAGCCGGAATTTCAGGGCCTCGCGTTCCTTGTCGTCGCCCGCCAGAACCACGATCTTGGCGAACGAGGGATCGGGCAGCTCGGGCGCCATCGCCAGGAAGAAGCGCGGCGCCCCCTGCCCGATGTAGGCCGTCACGATCCTGGCTTCCTTCTGCCTGGCCAGCCAGGCTTCGACTTTCGCGGTCGCCTGGCTGGTCTGTGCAATCGAGCTGCCGTAGGGCATCTGCACCTCCACCAGTACTTCCGGCCGGTCGGAGGTCGGGAAGAACTGCTTTTTCACCGCGCCCATGCCGACGATGGCCAGCGCGAATGCGCCGACGACCGTTGCCGCCACCAGCCATTTGCGCGCGATGACCTGCCTGAGCACCCGCCGGAAGCGGTTGTAATGGCGCGTGTTGTAGATGGCGCCATGCCCGCCGTCCACCTTGCGAATGTCCGGCAGCATCTTCACGCCCAGGTACGGCGTGAATGCCACGGCCACCACCCACGACGCGATCAGTGCAATGCCGACGATCCAGAACATGTTGCTCGTGTACTCGCCCGCGGTGGACCGCGCAAAGCCGTTCGGCATGAAACCCACCGCGGTGACCAGCGTGCCGGACAGCATCGGCGCCGCCGTGTGGCTCCAGGCGTAGGCCGACGCCGCCACCCGGCTGTAGCCCTCCTCCATCTTCACCACCATCATTTCGATGGCGATGATGGCATCGTCCACCAACAGCCCCAATGCCAGGATCAACGAGCCGAGCGTGATGCGGTCGAAGTTCTTGCCAGTGGCCGCCATGATGACGAAAACGGCAGCCAGGGTCAGCGGCACCGCCGCCGCGACGACGACCCCAACCCGCCAGCCCATGCTGAGAAAACACACCAGCATCACCACGAGCAATGCGACGAAGAACTTCACCATGAACTCATCGACGGCGGCACTGATGTTGACCGCCTGATCGGTGACTTTGGTGAGGCTCATGCCCAACGGCAACGCGGCGTTGATGCGAGAGACCTCGCGTTCGAGTGCCTTGCCCAGATCCAGCCCGTTCCAGTCGTCGCGCATGACCACGCCAAGCAGCAGCGCCGGCTCGCCGTTGTTGCGTACCAGAAATGTGGCGGGGTCCTCGTAACCACGCTCGACGCTCGCCACATCCGCCAGTGTCAGGGTGCGGCCGTGGGCGCTGATGGGCGTCTGGCGGATCTTGTCCAGATTGTCGAACGCGCCGTCCACGCGCAGCAATACCTGCGGCCCCCGGGTCTCGATCGAGCCCGCCGGCGTGAGCATGTTCTGGCCATTGAGCGCGGCAAAGATATCCTGCGGGCTGACCCCGAGCGTGGCAAGGCGATCGTGCGAGAAAGACACGAAGATGCGTTCGGGCTGTTCTCCGATGATGTTGACCTTCTTGACGCCGGGCACGTGCAGCAGTTGCTGGCGCAACGCCTCCGCGTCACGCACCAACAGGCGCTGCGGTTCGCCTTTCGCCTTGAGCGCAAAGAGCGCAAAGGTCACATCCGCATATTCGTCGTTGACCATGGGGCCGATGACGCCCGCGGGCAGCCGCCTGGATTCGTCGGCCAGTTTTTTGCGCGCCTGATAAAACTCCTCCTGCACCTGCGCGGGCGGGGTACGGTCAAGCAGGGACACCATGGTGAAGGCAAGGCCCGGGCGCGTATAGGTTTCGGTGCGGTCATACCAACGCAATTCCTGGAGACGCTTCTCCAGGGGTTCGGCCACCTGGTCTTGCATCTCCTGCGCCGTCGCGCCGGGCCAGGCCGTAACCACCGTCATCTGCTTGATGGTGAAGGGCGGATCCTCGGCCCGGCCGAGCTGGAAGAACGCCAGGATTCCCGCCACCGAAACGAGGAAAATCAGGAACAGCGTGATGGCGCGCTCACGCACCGCGAGCGCGGACAGATTGAAACGTCCCTCGCTCATTGACGCTCTCCCGCCGCCGGCGTGTCATCCTGCCCGATGAGTCTTACCTTCTCGCCGTCCCGCAACAGGTGGGCGCCCAGCGCCACGACCCGCTCGCCGGCCTTCAGGTCGCCGCCGACCCTGGCAATATCGTCGCTCAGGCCATGCACCTGAACCGACCGCCGCGCCACCTGCGCCGGCGTGCCTTCGATGACCCAGACGCCGGGCCCGGCGCCGGCGTCGAACACCGCGCCGATCGGCACCTGCAACAACCGCTCCGTTGGCGCGCCGTCCGGCACATCGACCGTGACGGTCGCGCCCAGCGGCGCATGGGCCAGATCCTCCTCCAGCACGTACCTCGCCTCAAAAGTGCGGGTGACGCGATCCGCCGCGTCCGACAACTGCCGCAGCACTGCCGGCGCGGGCGGCGTCCGCGCGCCGTACAACGTGGCCCGGGCAACCGATCCCACGGCCGGCCGCAGTGTCTCGGGCAGATGCACGATGGCTTCGCGCTGTCCGGCCCGCGCCAGACGCACGACCGGCTGTCCGGCGCTCACGACCTGCCCCGGCTCGGCCAACGTATCGACGATAACGCAATCGGCATCGGCCAGTAGCACGGCGTAGCCCGAGGCGTTGCTGGCGACATCAGCCTGCGCCTCGGCGGCTTTCAGATCGGCCCGCGCCGTATCGGCCGCGGCCTTGATGCGATCGTAGGCGGACGCCGACACCGCGCCTTCGGCCACCAGGCCGCGGTAACGCGTTTCGTCCTCCACGGCCTGGCGGGCGCGCGCGCGGGCGGCGGCCACCGCTTCCCGTTGCGCGCGCGCCTGCAAGGCCAAATCCTCAGGATCCAGGCGCATGAGCGCCTGGCCGCGTTTCACCGTCTGTCCCGTGTCGACCAGCCGTTCCAACACCTTGCCGGCCACGCGGAATGCGAGTTCGCTCTGGACACGGGCCGCCACCACGCCGGAAAACGACCGCGACTCGGTGGCCGCGGGCCGCACCAAGGCGGCCCTGACGAGCGGGGCGTCCCCGCGCGGATCACGCGGCGGGCTATCGCCACAAGCCGCGAGGATGAGCGGCAACAGGCAGAAGGCAAACGGGACAAGCGGGCGCCGAACCATGGGGACCATTCCTTACAAGAGAAGGGCCCCATTCTATACTTGTGACTATATTAGTCAATAGTCACTTCACGAACTACGGCGCCAGGCTCCGCAGGATCAGGTTGGTCAACTGGAGGGTCGCTTCCGCGGCATTCTCCAGGTTGTGCTGCAACAACAAGGGATTGGTGTATGGCCGCATCACCAGATAGATGGCGTTGGCGGTCTCGTCCAGCGGTGTCTTGCGTTCGAAGTCGCCTGCTTCGCGGCCCTCTCGCAAGACCTGCACGATGAGGTCCTTGACGTGTGCTTCATAGGCACGCGCCGACGGCCACGATTCGCTGGCCGAGGTCCTGGCGATGTCATAGAGCTTGCTGTCCTGGAAGAACAGCTGGCTGCCCGCCTCCACCAGGGCCCGGAACATGCGCCGCAGGCGCTCGGGCGCGGAGCGCGCGTCGGCGACGGCTTCGTCCACGGCGACCATGATCTGGCTCAGCCGATTGCCGCAGATGACCTCGCCGATGGCCTGCTTGGAATCGAAGAACTTGTAGATGTAGGCCTTGGAAAAACCGATCGCCTTGGCCAGGTCGGAGACCGTGGTCTTGTCGAAGCCGTAAAGGCCGAAATACTCGGTGGCCGCTTCGACGATCTGATGACGGACCTCGTGATCCGAGGGGCCGCGGGCCTGGGGTGCGGGAGAGGATGCTTTAGTCATGTTGGCAGCTTACCGCGCGCGCAGATCCTTGACAACAAGTGACCAATTTGTATTATAGTCACGAAAAATGGCTTCCAAGGATTCCCATGCTCGCCCGTCGCCTCCTCCTGTTCCCGCTATGCGCCGGCCTGACGGCCGGATGCGCGGTGGGGCCCGATTACCACCCGCCCGAGGCGCCCTTGCCCGGTCACTTCCAGGCACAACAGGCCGCTACCCGCCCGGCGCGCGCCTGGACGGCGCTCGAACTGGCCACCTGGTGGCGACAGTTCGACGATCCGCTTCTTGCGCGCGTCGTCTCCCTGGCGCTCGCTCAAAATCTGGATCTGGCCCAGGCCACGGCGCGGGTAGCCCAGGCCCGCGCCGGCCTGGGCGCCGCCAACGCGGCCTTGCTGCCTTCGGCCGCGGCGCACGGTTCGGCCGCCCGCGCGTATCAGTCGGTTCAGACGCCGTTGGGGCAGGTGCTCAATGCCACGCCGGGCTATGACCGCTGGGGCAATGCCTATGAGGCGAATCTCGAGGCGGGCTGGGAAGTGGATCTGTTTGGCGGACTTCGACGCGGCCAGGAGGCGGCGCAGGCCGATTACCAGGCGGCCCAAGCCGCCGCCCTGGCGACACGCCTTGCCGTTGCCGCGCAAACGGCGGACATCTACATCACCATCCGCGGCTTGCAGACACGCCTGGACGTCGCACAACGGCAGATCGCGGTTCAGCAGCAGCTCGTGGCCAAAGTCGCGTTGCTCCTTAGCAGGGGCCTGGCCGCCGAATACCAGGCGCGGCAGGCAGAGGGGGCGTTGGCGCAAGCGCAGTCAACCGTGCCGGTGCTCCAGACTGGCCTGGATGCGGCCATGAATGCGCTGGACGTGATGCTGGGCGTCCCGCCGGGTACCTATCGAGCCGAACTCGCGCGCCCGGCGGCGATCCCCGCGGCGCCCCGCCTCGACGATATGGGGGCCCCCGGCGACCTGCTCAAACGCCGCCCCGATCTCATCGTGGCCGAACGCCGGCTCGCCGCCACCAATGCAAGAATCGGCGAAGCCATCGCCGAGTACTATCCGAAGTTCTCGCTGAGCGGATTGCTGGGAAGCGCCACGACGATTTCCAGCGGCAACCTGTTTGCCGGCGGCGCAAGCCAATCGGCGGGCGTGCTCGGCTTACGGTGGCGCCTGTTCGACTTTGGCCGCATCCAGGCGCAAATCGATCTGGCGAAGGGGCGCGACGCCGAAGCGCTGGCGGCGTATCGGCTGGCTGTCCTGCGCGCGACAGAGGACGTCGAAAACGCGTTCTCGGCGCTGGTCAATCGCACGCAACAGACCGCGACCTTGACGCAAGGCGAGGCCGCGCTCGCCCGGGCGCGGGCTTCCGCGTTCGCGGCCTATGAACGCGGCGCGTCGAGCCTGATCGATGTCCTGTATGCCGACGCGACCGTCCTGCAGGCGTCGGATGCCAGAGCGCAGGCACAGACCGAAACCGCGCGCGCCGCCGTCGCCGCCTACAAGGCGCTCGGTGGCGGCTGGCAACCGGTCACCGCCCAGGAACTCGCGCGACGCTGAGGCGTGACAGGGCGACATGCCGCCGCGCCTACGTCCGCCCCAGGGCCCGCCGGTCCAGCCACACCGCCACGAATTCAACCGCGCCCGCCAGCAGGCCGATGCCCCAGATCATCCCATGGCCGAGGAGCGCCGCGCCCAAGGCACTGCCGATGGCGAATCCCAGGTACATGGTGGAGGTATTCAAGGCCAGCGCCAGTGGCGCCTGGGCGGTCTCGCCGGCGGCGATCAGGCGCGCCATCTGCGCCGGGAAAAAAGACCAGACGGTAAAGCCCCAGACCGCGACGCCGAGCAGCACCGGCACGACCGCCACGGCGGGCGGCAGCGCGGTGGACAGCGCCAGCAGCCAGAACGACACCCCCAGCACCACCAGCGAGCCGCGCGCCACCCGCCGCGAGCCCAGCCGGTCGTTCAACGCGCCGCCGCTGGTGACGCCCAGCGCGGCGGCCAGCCCCCACAGCGCAACCGTGGCGTTGATACCGCCGGCCTGGTAGCCAAGCACGCTGCCCAGATAGGCCGCGATATACGGATAGGCGGCATAAGCGCCGATCGACCAGAACAGGCTGACCGACAAGAGGCGCACGACGGCCGGCTGGCGCAGGACGGCGACGCGCCGCGACCAGGTCGCCACCGGGATGCCGGCGCCGGCGTTCCTGTCGATGCCGATCAGGATGCCGGCAATGGCCGCCAGGCTCATCGCGCCCACCGCCAGAAAGGTGGCGCGCCAGCCAAAGGCGTGCCCCACCAGACCGCCCAGCGGCAAGCCGAGGGCGATGGCCAAGGTCATGCCGCCGCTGACAATGGCCAGCGCCCGGCCGCGCCTGACGGGCGCGACGATGGCTCCGGCGAGCGCATTGGCGTTAGGCACGTACAGCCCCGAGGCGACCGCCATCACGACGCGCGCGGCCATCAGCACACCGAAGTCCGGCGACCACGCCGCCAGCAGATTGCCGGCGGCGAACAGCGCCATCGCGATCAGCAGCGTGGCGCGGCGCGGCAGGCGCGCGCTCAACAGCGTCGAGACCGGCGCGCTCAGTGCCAGGGTCAGCGTGAACACCACGACCAGCAGCGCCACTTGGGGCACCGTCATGCGGAAATCCGCCGCCATGGTCGAGAGCAGCGGCGCGATCATGAAGCCTTCGGTGCCGATGGCAAAGGTGCCCAGGGCCAGGAAGGCCGCCGGGACCAGCGAGGGCGCGGGCGCGGCAACGCGCGGCGCGGAGGCGGCCGAGGCCGCGCAGGTGTCTGTGGACATGATGGTTTCCAGGGCGGGGCGGGCGGGCGCCCGCCGAAATGGCCGTCAGACCGGAATCGGCTGATCGACCAGGCTCTGGTTAAAGCCATGCACCAGCGCGTGCTCGTGCGCGCCGGGGTTGTCGCGCAAGGGGCGCACGGCCTCGACCAGCACTTCGGGGGCATCGGTCGCCAGCCCCTTCATGGTTTCGGCGATGAACGCATCCAGCGGCATGGCGCGCGGGTCGCCGCTCTTCTTGATGAGATCGGTGTCGACCCACGGCGGCGCGATTTCCTGCACGGTGACGCGGGTGTCGCGCAGCATGAAACGCTGCGACAGCGCGTACGAATGCAGCGCCGCCTTGGACGCCGAATAGACGGCGTTGGAAGCGATCGGCACGTAGGCCAGTATGGAAGTGTTGTGAATGATGGTGGCGCGCGGTTGCGCCTTGAGGTGTTCGATCAACGCCGAGGTCAGCCGGATCGGGCCCAGCAGGTTGGTCTCGAGGATGCGGCGCGAGGTGGCGTCGTCGATGGCGCCAGCGGGATTGTCGAACGGCATGATGCCGGCGTTGTTGACCAGCACGTTCAAGGCCGGGTATCTGGCGATCAGCGTCTTGGCCACGCGCGCGATGTCGCCGGCGTCGGCGATGTCGAGCTCGATACCATCGATGCCGGGGTGTTGCGCGGCGATCTCGTCCAACAGCGCCTTGCGGCGGCCGGCGACGATGACTTTGTTGCCCAACGCGTGAAAGGCCTGCGCCAGGGCGCGGCCGATGCCGGAGGTGCCGCCGGTGATGAGGATGGTGTTGTCGGTCAGTTTCATGGTGGTATCCAGGAAGGGAGGAGATTGCGTTCCCGCGGTGCAGGAGCGCCCATGGCCGTTACTATGACGCGCATGAATGAAGTCTCAAATGACATTAAAACGTCAATTTAAGACACTCATACCTCATGCTTGCGCTTTGCCGCCGCTGTCCGCTTCGATATCAAAACAATCGCAATTCAGCGGATACCACGGGCATCGGCTTGACGGCGCCCGCCCGGCATGAATTAATTGAAACCACCATTTCCAGACAACTCACCCGCGATGCGACAGATCGGCTTGATCCTTGAAGACGGCTTCCAGATCATGGGGCTCTCCGCGCTGGCGGCCTTTGAGTTCGCCAACGCCGAACTCGGCCGCGACGGCTACCGCATGACCATCCTGTCGGAACATGGCGGCATCGTCCGCTCGACCCTGAGCGCCGGCATCGAAACGGTCGCCTTCAACGTGATGCCGGACACCGTGATGGTGGCCGGCGAGCTGCTGCCCGGCCCGGTGTCGCCGGGCCTGAAAGCCTACCTGGTGCGCGCGGCCAGCGAGGCGCGGCGCGTGGCCGGGGTCTGCACCGGCGCCTTCGTGCTAGCCGAGGCGGGGCTGCTGGACGGCCGCGGCGCCACCACGCACTGGGCGCATGCGCGCGCCCTGCGCGAACGCTTTCCCGCCGTGCGGGTCGAGGAAGACCGGATCTTCATGCGGGACGGCAACATCTGGACCTCGGCGGGCATGTCGGCCGCGATCGACCTGGCGCTGGCGCTGATCGAGGACGATCACGGCGCGGCGCTGGCGCGCAACGTGGCGCGGCGGCTGGTGGTGTATCACCGCCGGCCCGGCGGCCAATCGCAGTTCTCGGCGCTGCTGGAGCTGGAGCCGCGGTCCGACCGGATCAAGCGCGCCCTGACCTACGCCAAGGAGCATCTGCGCAATGCCCTGTCGGTGGAAGAGCTGGCCGAGGCGGCGCGCTTGTCGCCGCGCCAGTTCAGCCGCCTGTTTCGCGCCGAAACGGGCCAGTCGCCGGCCAAGGCGGTCGAGTCGCTGCGGCTGGAGGCCGCCCGCGCCATGCTGGAAGATGGCAGCCACCCGCTGGACGTGGTGGCGCGCGATACCGGCTTTGCCGACCGCGACAGGATGCGGCGCGCCTTCCTGCGCGCCTATGGCCAGCCGCCGGCCGGACTCAAGCGCAGCCTCAGGTTGGTCGGCGGCGCGCCAGCCGACTGAGCGCGCCGCCGCGCCCTTGCCTCAATACTGATACCGCATCGTCAGCGTGGCGCTGCGACCGGCCGCCCACGCGCCCTGACTGTAGAAGCCGATCTGCGAGTAGTACTTGCGATCCATCAGGTTGTTGATGTTGAACTGCGCCGACAGGCCTTTATCGAACTTGTAGCGCGCCATCAGGTTGACCAGCGCATAGCTCCCCTGCCCCACGCGCTCATCGCCATTGGGGCCGCTGGCAATCTTATAGACATGACTCTGCCAGTTGACCCCGCCACCCACTGTCAGACGGCTCCAATCCCCCGGCAATCGATAGGTGGTGAACAACCGCGCCAGGCTGCGCGGCTGGTCGGTCTGGATGGGGTTGCCGTCGCCGTCGCGCGCGGTCCAGTGCGACCACCCCGCCGCCACGTTCCAACCCGGCGAGACTTCGCCGGACACTTCCAGATCGAAGCCCCGGCTGCGCGTCCCGCTGGCGGCGCGGGATGCCTGGATGAGCGTGCCGGGCACCAGGTAGCCGGGATCATCCTGCGCCAGATTGTCCTGGTTGATCTGGAACACCGCGGCCGAGGCATTCAGGCGACCTTCGAGGAATTCACCCTTGATGCCGGCCTCGTAGGCCTTGCCCTCCAGCGGATCGAGCCAGTTGCCGTTGCGATCCTGCTTGTCCTGCGGATTGAAGATCCCGGTGTAGCTGACGTACGCCGTGTAATTCTCGTTGATGTCATACAGCAGCCCGGCATACGGCACGAAGGCATCCTTGTCGAACGCCTGCCGGCTGCCACCGCCCCAGCCCACCGCGTCGGTTTTCCAGGTGCTGTAGCGGCCACCGACGATCAGCTTGAGCGGGTCGGCCAGACTGAAACGCAAGGCGCCATACCAGCCGGCCTGCTTGGTGGTGTAGCGACTGGCCAGGGTGGCGGTGTCGCTCCACTGCGGCTCGGGGTAAGAGCCGTCCCAATCGAGGAAATTGCCGATGGCGGCCGGCGATACCGCGCTGCGGTTGCGGAAATCGGCGTACTGGCGCGTGAAGCTGGCGCCGACCACGGCTTCGTGCGAGCGGCCGAACAGGCTGAAGGGGCCGGAGGCCTTGAGGTCGAGGCTGTTCTGCTTGCGGTCGCCGTAATAACGCTGGGCCGACGCGCCCATGCCCAGGCCGGTAGTGCGATCGGGCCAGCCGGTCAGGTAGAGCAGCTTGCCGTCCATTTCGTGCTTGGAATGCGAGCCGACGGCCTGCACGCGCCAGCCGTTGTCGAAGCGGTGTTCCAGGCTGGCGAAGGCGCCTTCGGTGGTGCTGGCCCACTTGCTCCAGTCGGCACCCGTGTTCAGCGAGCGCTTCCAGTCGGTGCGGCCGCCATCGGCGTACCACAGCGGAAAGCCGCCCCAACTGCTGCGTCGCGGCGCGTTGTCCTGGTAATTGAAGCCGGCGCTGAACGTGGTGCGCGCGCTCAGGTCGGCGTCGACCACGCCATAGAACACCTTTTTGCGGTTCTGGTAGCCGTCCAGGTACGAATGATTGTCCTGGTAGGCCGAAACGATGCGGCCGCGCACGCTGCCGCTGGCGTTCAGCGGCGCGGACAGGTCGGCGGTGGCGCGGTAGGTGTCCCAGGTGCCGGCGCTGACGCTCAGGTCGGCCGCGAATTCGCGGCGGGTGGCGTGCTTGCGCACCAGGTTGACCGAGGCGGACGGGTTGCCGGTGCCGGTCAACAGGCCGGTGGCGCCGCGCACCACTTCGACGCGGTCGTAGATGATGGGATCGACGGAGGACTCGCCCGCCGAGTAACCGGTATCGAAGCTGGTGGGCACGCCGTCGTACAGGTAGTTGCTGATGTCGAAGCCGCGCGAGCTGAAGGAATAGCGCTCGCTGTCGTAGTTCTGCACCGAGATGCCGGGCGTGTTGCCCAGGATGTCGGTCAGCGAACGCATGTCCTGGTCTTCGATGCGCTGGCGCGTGACGACGGTGACCGATTGCGGGGTTTCGCGCAGCGACAGCGCCAGGCCGGTGCTGGCGGCGGTGGCGCGCGGGGTGTAGGAACCGGTGCCTTCCGTCGTGGTCGGATCGCCGTCGGCCTGGACCTGCACGGCGGGCAAGGTGGCGACGCCCGCCTCCTGCGCCAGCGCTGTGCCGCTAGCAAGCGCCATCAGCACCAGGCTGGCGGTGCATCGCAGGGCGAGGCGCGGGCAGGTGGAGGGAATTGGGCCGGCGGGCCGCGGGTCTTGCATGATGGCTTCCTTTCGCGGGGGGATGAAACAAGGCGAAGGAAAGTTTAATGCGACTTATTCTCACATGCATTGGTGTTGCTAATCCGCATCGCATAAGTCGGGCGGCTTTCCGCGGGGTTGCGCCAGGGGGATAGGCGTGGCACGCGCGCGATTGGTGTGGCCCCGCCCAGCCGATGGCCCTGCCCTCACTGATCCACCGACTTCATATCGCAGGTCGTCTCCTGCGCCTCGCACAGCCCCCGGAACCATGCCCGTCCCGCCAACTGCTCGCCTTCGCCGCGCGCGACGATCTCGTCGCCGGGCGAGCGCTTGCGGTCCACCAGATAATCGATCAGTACCCAGTTCTCATGGCAGGCCCGGATGCCTTGGATCCTGCCCACTTCGGTGAGCCAGTCGCCGCCCAGATCCAGTACGCGCTGGCTGGCGGCGTCGGGCTTCAGATAGCCGCGCGCTGACTGGATGCCGACGCGGGCATCGTCGGCGCGGATCCAGCCTTCGCCCTTGTAGAGCTCGCGCGGAGGCAGGCCGGGATATTCTTCCTCGTTATAGGCGTCGCTGGCGTTGGCGATCCTGAGCCAGCCGTCCTGGGCCTGCTTCACGTCGAAGATGACGCTGTAGGCGTATGCCGGCTCGCCAGCCGCCGGCCGGGTGGGAATCTGGCCCAGCACCTTGGCGTGGGTGGCGGGCGCGGCGCGTACCGTGATTGAAGGTTTGTCATAGTTGGCCCAGGCGCCGAAGGCGCAGGCGGTCGCGCCGGCGGGAAGGTCGGCCTGCGGCGCGGCGCGGGCCGATGGCGCCGCAAACAGCGCGAGGGTGGCGAGCGAAGCGGCCAGGCGGGCACGAACAGGCATGAAGACTCCGAAGCGCTGACGTTCTGAACCCTGCCGGTATGGCCGGCAGGCGTTTCCATTGATCGGGCGATGCCGCGACTGTAGCAAATACGCCCGCGCCAGCCGGCGGCGGCCAGCGGGAACAGGTAGTAGCGCCCCAGCCCCAGCGCCTTGGCGCCCAGCGCCAGGGCCTTGAGGACGTGCGTGCCGCGCTGCGCGCCGCCGTCCATCATCACATCGATGCGGTCGCCGACGGCGTCGAGGATGTCGGCCGAATGCCCCTAGCCGCCCGGGCGTGATGGGCGCAATTGCAGCGGGCGGGCGGCGCGTCGCGCATAACAGCTTTGCCATCCGGGTGGAGCCTGCCGTGGCGCGGAAATCCTAGACTGGCCGCACTTCACAGCAGTCAAGGAGAAGGCGTTGCAGCCGCTGTTATCAAACCTGAAAGTACTCGACCTGAGCCGCGTGCTGGCCGGGCCCTGGGCCAGCCAGATCCTGGCCGACCTGGGCGCCGACGTCATCAAGGTCGAGCGGCCCGGCCAGGGCGATGACACCCGGTCCTGGGGGCCGCCCTTCCTGAAGGACGAACAGGGCCGCGACACCTCGGATGGCGCGTACTTCGTCGCCACCAACCGGGGCAAGCGCTCGATCACGCTGGATCTGCAGACGGCCGAGGGCCAGGCGCTGGTCAAGCAGTTGTGCCGCGACGCCGACGTGGTGCTGGAAAACTACAAGGTCGGCACGCTGGCGCGGCTGGGGCTGGACTATGCATCGCTGTCCGCCATCAACCCGCGCCTGGTGTACTGCTCGGTGACCGGATTCGGCCAGACCGGGCCGCGCGCGGCCGAGCCGGCCTACGATTTCCTGATCCAGGCCATGGGCGGGCTGATGAGCGTGACGGGCGAACGCGACGACAAGCCTGGCGGCGGGCCGCAGAAGGTGGGCGTGCCAATCGTCGATCTGACCACCGGCGTCTACGCCGCGCTGGGCATCGTGGCGGCGCTGCTGCGGCGCGCGCAGACCGGCCAGGGCGAGTACATCGACGTGGCCATGCTGGACGTGCAGGTGGGCCTGTTGGCCAACCAGGCGATGAACTTCCTGCTGGGCGGACGGGTGCCGCGCCGCACCGGCACCGCGCACCCGAACATCCAGCCGCAGCGCACCTTCGCCTGCGCCGATGGCGACATCGTCATCGTGGTGGGCAACGACGCGCAGTTCGCCACCTTGTGCGAGGCGCTGGGCCGGCCCGAGCTGGCGCGCGATCCGCGCTACGTCAGCAACAGCCAGCGCGTCAAGAACCTGGACACGCTCGATCCCCTGCTGGACGCGATCTTCGTTGCGCGGCCGCGGGCCCATTGGCTCGACCTGCTCAAGCAGGCCGGGGTGCCGGCCGGTTCGATCAACGCGGTGCCCGAGGTGTTCGAGGATCCGCAGGTGCTGCATCGCGGCATGCTGCGGCGCCTGCCCCACCCTGCCGCCGGCGAGGTGCCGCAGGTGATGAACCCGCTGCGCTTTGGCCAATCGACGCTGCGGGTGGAACGCGCGCCCGCGCTGCTGGGCGAGCACACCGACGAGGTGCTGGCCGAACTGGGACTGAGCGCGGCGCAGATCCAGGACTACCGCGACCGCAAGATCATCTGACCCGCCGCCTCTGACCAGACAACAAGGAGACAAACCATGAGCATGCCGGAAAACCTGGCCGGGCCCTACACCGCGCTGGACGTCGCAATCGACGGCGGCGTGGCCACCATTCTGCTGGCCAATCCGCCCGTCAACGCGCTCAGCACCGAGATGATGAACGAGCTGTCGTGGGTGCTGGACCGCATTTCCGAGACGCCCGAGGTGCGCGCGGTGGTGCTGTCGGGCCAGGGCAAGACCTTCTGCGCCGGCGCCGATCTGAAGAACCGCGCCGCCACCATCAAAGGGCCGGGCGACCTGCCGCAGCATTCGCGCCGCACGCGCGAGTGCTTCCACGCCATCCGCGAGTGCGCCAAGCCGGTGGTGGGCGCGATCAACGGCGCGGCGCTGGGCGCGGGGCTGGCCATCGTGGCCTCGTGCGACATCCTGGTGGCGGCGGCCGACGCCGTGGTGGGGCTGCCCGAGATCAACGTCGGGCTGTTGGGCGGCGGCCGCCATGGCATGCGGCTGTTCGGCCATTCGCGGCTGCGGCGCATGATGCTGACCGGGCTGCGGGTGGACGGCAACGAGCTGTACCGGCTCGGCGTGGTCGAAGAGGCGCTGCCGGCGGCGGCGTTGATGCCGCGCGCCCAGGAACTGGCGCGCGAGCTGGCCTCCAAGAGCCCGCTGGCGGCCATGCTGGCCAAGCAGACGCTCAACGCCATCGAAGACATGAGCCTGCGCGACGGCTACCGCTACGAGCAGGACATGACGGCCGCCATCGCCAAGACCGAGGATGCGATGGAGGCGCGCCGCGCCTTCCTGGAAAAGCGCGCGCCGGTGTTCCAAGGCCGCTAGCCGCGCGGCGGCGCAACGCATAACAGCTATTGCGGTAGCGCCGTAGGCGCTAGGCCGGGCGCTGCCTAGACTTGAAAAAAACAAGGAGACAACATGACGAGCGCGTTGGACGGCGTGAAGGTGCTGGACCTGAGCCGGGTGTTTTCGGGGCCGTGGGCGGCGCAGATGCTGGCCGACTTCGGCGCCGAGGTGATCAAAGTCGAACGCCCGGGGCGCGGCGACGACGTGCGCCACCAGGGCTACCCGCTGCCCGGGCGCGATGGCGCGCCAAGCCCGCAGACCTCGTCGTTCGTGGCGATGAACCGGGGCAAGAAGTCGCTGACGATCGATATCGCCCGGCCCGCGGGCCAGGCGCTGGTGCGCCGGTTGGCGCAGCAGGCAGACATCGTCATCGAGAACTTCAAGGCCGGCGACCTGCGCCGCTACGGGCTGGACTACGCGGCGCTGGCGGCGGTCAATCCGCGCCTGGTGTATTGCTCGATCACCGGTTTCGGCCAGAGCGGGCCCTATAGCCACCTGCCGGGCTACGACCCGATCTTCCAGTCCATGAGCGGGCTGATGAGCGTGACCGGCGTGCCCGACGGCGAGCCGGGCGCGGGGCCGGTCAAGGCGGGCTATTCGGTGTCGGACCTGACCGCCGGCTTTTATGCGGTGTGCGCCATCCTGGCGGCACTGCGGCACCGCGACCAGGTCTCGGGCCTGGGCCAGCATATCGACCTGGCGCTGCTGGACGCGCAGATCGCGGCGCTATCGCATATCGGCATGAACTACCTGGCCAGCGGCCAGTTGCCGGCGCGCATGGGCTCGGCCTCGCAGATCACGGCGCCGTTCCGGGCCTTCGAATGCCAGGACGGGCACCTCATGGTGGCGGTGGGCAACGACGCGCAGTTCCGCGCTTTCTGCGCGGTGCTCGGCCTGCCGGAACTGGGGCAGGATACGCGCTTCGACACCAACCCCAAGCGCGCGGCCGCGCAGCCGGAACTGTCGCGCCTGATCGAACCCGCGATGCGCACACGCACCGTGCAGGCCTGGAACCAGGCGCTGGCCGCCGCCAACGTGCCTTGCGGGCCGATCTACACGATGGACCAGGTGTTCGAGGACCCGCAGGTGCGCCACCGCCAGGTGCTGGGCAGCGTCGAGCATCCGCAGGTGGGCCGCATGCCGGTCATCCGCAATCCGATCCATTTTTCCGGCACGCCGATCGCGGCCGGCCTGCCGCCGCCCCTGCTGGGCGAGCACACGGCGCAGATCCTGCGCGCCGAACTGGGTCTGTCCGAGGACGAGATCGCCCGCCTGCAAGCGGAGGGCATCGTATGAGCGGCGCCGACCACGAACTGATCGAAGAGATCCGCGACAGCGCGCGCGACTTCCTGCAACGCCGCGACCAGCGCCAGCGCAAGCGCGCCGCCCAGGCGGATCGCGCCTACTGGCGCGAGATCGCCGCGGTCGGCTGGCTCGACATGAGCGTGCCGCAGGCGCTTGGCGGCCTGGACTTGGGTTGGCGGGCGATGGCGGCGGTGCTGGAGGAAGCGGGCCGGGCGCAGTTGCCCGAGCCCCTGGTGGGCGCCGGCGTGTTGCCCGCGACGCTGCTGGCGCGCATCGCGCCGGTGGATGAGGCGCGGCGCCAGGCACTGTTGCGGGCGGTCTGCGCCGGCGACAGCCTGATCGGTCTGGCCTGGCAGGAAACCGAGGGCCAGCTCGAAGCGGGCGAGGCCGCCTCGGCCTTCGGCGTCAGCGTGATCGAGCGCGAGGGCGCGTACGTGCTCAATGGCGAGAAGCGCCACGTGGTGCCCGGCGCCGGGGTCGACGGCTGGCTCGTCACGGCCGATGGCGAACAGGGCACCGCCCTGTTCCACCTGCCGGCCGGCACGCCGGGCGTGACGCTGCATGCCCATGCGCGCGCCGACGGCAGCGCCGCCTGCCACCTGACGATCGAATCGGCGGTGGTGGCGGCCGACGCGCTGCTGGCAAGCGACGGCGTGGCCGATGCGGTCGACGACGCCCTGGATCTGGGCCGGCTGATGCAGTCGGCCGAGTTGGTGGGCGTGGCGCGCCAGGTGCTGGCCGATTCGGTGGCCTACCTGAACACGCGCCAGCAGTTCGGCCGGCCGCTGGCGTCGTTCCAGGCCCTGCAGCATCGCCTGGTGGATGCGGCGATGCAGGTCGAGCTGGCCGCCAACAGCCTGCTGGACGCGCTCGATACCCTGGCCGCGCAACCGGACGACGCCACCCAGCGCAAGACGCTGGCCAGCCGCGCCAAGGCCCGCGCCGCCCGCGCCGGGCTGGAGGCGACGCGGCTGGCGATCCAACTGCACGGCGCCATCGGCTATACCGAGGAATGCGACGTCAGCCTGTATTTCCGCAGCGCGCTGCACCTGGCGGCGTGGCTGGGCAACGCCGGCGCGCACCGCCAGCGCTACGGCGCCCTGGCGGCGCTGCCCGGGCCCGCCGCCGACACCGACGACGGCGCGCCGATCACGCACTTTCCGCGCGAGGCCGACTGGAACGGCATGCCGGAGGCGGACTTCCGCCGGCTGGTGCGCGGCTTCTTCCGCGCCCACTACCCGGAGCACCTGCGCCACGTGCCGTGGCGGCTGCATTGGCACGAGATCAAGGAC
Source organism: Achromobacter sp. (assembly GCF_050285565.1). GTDB lineage: Bacteria > Pseudomonadota > Gammaproteobacteria > Burkholderiales > Burkholderiaceae_B > Achromobacter. The sequence goes on along the minus strand of NZ_JBLZXG010000009.1, from coordinate 208,963 downwards.
TGGTACTACACGCTGTCGCGCCAGGGCTGGATCGCGCCGTCGTGGCCGCGCGAACATGGCGGCATGGCGCTGTCGCCGGCCCGCCAGATCGCCTTCATCGAGGAAGCCGAGCGCCACGGCGTGGCGCGCGCTCCGGATCAGGGGCTGGTGATGCTGGGGCCGATCCTGATCCGCCATGGCACCGAGGAACAGCGCGCCCGCTTCCTGCCGGGCATTCTGTCGGGCGAGGCGGTCTGGGCGCAGGGCTATTCGGAGCCGAACGCCGGCTCGGACCTGGCGTCGCTGCGCTGCGAGGCGCTGGTGGACGGCGACGACCTGGTGGTGAGCGGCCAGAAGACCTGGTCGACGCTGGCGCAGGACGCCACCCACATGTTCATGCTGGTGCGCACCGACAAGACCGTCAAGAAGCAGGCCGGCATCAGCTTCCTGCTGGTGGACCTGGCCAGCCCGGGCGTGAGCCGCCGGCCGATCCGCACGCTGTCGGGCCACGAGGAATTCTGCGAGGTGTTCTTCGACCAGGTGCGCGTGCCGCGCGCCAATGTCGTCGGCGAACTGAATGCCGGCTGGGGCATCGCCAAGGCGCTGCTGGGCTTCGAGCGCCTGTTCAGCGGCAGCCCCAAGCACGCCAACCATGCGCTGCAGCAGATCTTCAGCATCGCGCGCCAGCGCGGCCTGCTGGCCGATCCGGCGTTCGCCGACCGGCTGGCCGAGCTGCGCCTGGATGCCGCCGACCTGACCGCCATGTACAGCGTCTTCGCCGAGCTGGCCAAGGCCGGGCGGCCGCTGCCGCCGGCGCTGTCGTTGCTGAAGATCTGGGCCACCGAAACGCACGAACGCCTGGGCGCGTTGCTGATCCAGATCGCCGAGGAATACGGCGGCGCGGACATGCGGCTGGGCTACGGCAACGGCCAGGTGCATGCGCTGGCGCCGTACGTCAACGCGCTGGCGGCGACCATTTTCAGCGGCACCAACGAGATCCAGCGCAATATCTACGCCAAGCAACTGGGGCTGGAAGGCGCATGACAACAACGCGCCGGCCGCGCGCCGGCGCCACAGGAGAGAGACAGATGAAACAAGCAACCGCATTGACGGTGGCGGCCCTGCTGCTGGGCGCCGCCTGCGTTCCGCCGGCCCAGGCCGCCGCGCCCTGGCCGAGCCAGCCGATCCGGCTGATCGTGCCCTACCCGCCCGGCGGCTCGGTCGACAACCTGGCGCGCCTGCTGGCGCCGGCACTGGGCCAGCGGCTGGGCCAGACCATCGTGATCGAGAACAAGGCCGGCGCCAGCGGCACCATCGGCGTGGACGCCACGGTGCGCGCCACGCCCGACGGCAACACCTTCGGCTTCGGCGTGCCGGGCGCCATCACCGGCCTGCCGCACGTGATGAAGGTGCCCTACGACGTCTCGAAGATCCAGTACGTATCGCTGGTAGCGCGCATTCCCCTGGTGATCGTGGTCAACCCGGCCCTGCCCGATGCCACGCTGCCGGCCTTCGTCGCCAGCGCCAAGCGCCAGCCCGGCAAGTACAACTACGGCTCGGCCGGCAACGTCACCACGCCGCACCTGGGCGGCGAGCTGCTCAAGCAGCAGACCGGTATCGACATCATGCACGTGCCGTACAAGGGCGCCTCGCCGGCGGTGACGGCGCTGCTGGCCAACGAGGTGCAGATGTTCCCCGGCGACGCCTCGGCGGTGCTGGGCTTCATCAAGGCCGGCAAGCTGCGCCCGCTGGCGGTGGCCAGCCCGGCGCGTTTCGAGGGCCTGCCGGACGTGCCGACCACCAGGGAAGCGGGTTTTCCCGACGTGATCGTCGAATCGAACTACGGCATCATCGCGCCGACCGGCACGCCGCCGGAGATCGTGCAAAAGATGTCGCGGGCCATCGCCCAGACCCTGGCCGAGCCCGCCTTGCGGCAGAAAATGATCGACCAGGGCGCGATCCCCACCGCGACCACGCCCGAGGCCTACCAGGCGCTGATGCAGGCCGAGTCGAAAAAATGGGGCGAGGTGATCCGGCGCGGCAAGCTGGGCCTGGAATAACGGACGCGCCCCAACATGCCGCGCCGCTTTTACCGTAACCTTGTGCCGTCTCTTTCGTTGCCGCGTTATCCATCATGCCGCCTGCCAAAGCCACGGGCCTGAGCCTGGACGTCACCGCCGACCTGCACAAGTGGCGGGCCTTCCTGGCGATCGCGGAACTGGGCAGCATCTCGCGCGCCGCGCTGTACCTGGACCAGGACCAATCGGTGCTGAGCCGCCGCATCAATGCGCTGGAGCGCGAGTGCAATGCGCGGCTGTTCAACCGCACCGGCCGCGGCGTGCACCTGTCGGAAGTGGGCGAGCGCCTGTTTCCGCTGGTGCGCACGCTGCTGGGCGACGCCGAGCGGCTGGAGCTGGAACTGAACGGCGAGGCGCGCGAACCGGCCGGCGAGGTCACGCTGGGGCTGCTGCCGTCCACCGCGCATCCGCTGATCCGGCGGTTGTTCTCGCGGCTGCGCAAGCAGTTTCCCAAGGTGCACCTGAAGATCCTGGAAGGCTCCAGCGGCCAGATCGAGGAATGGCTGACCGACAGCCGCGTCGACATCGCCATCCTGTACCGCTACGGCGACAAATGCCCGCCCGGCGAACAGGCGCTGGCCTCGGTCGATTCATACCTGGTGGGCGCGGCGGGCGACGCCCTGACGCGGGCCGGCGCGGTCACCTTCGAACAGTTGGACGGCCTGCCCTTTATCCTGCCGGGCGCGCCCAATGGCCTGCGCAATGCGCTGGACGGGCTGGCGCGGGCGCGCAAGATCAGCATCGCGCCGCTGATCGAGGCCGATTCGCTGCCGCTGATGAAATCCATCGTCGAACACGAGCACATGTACACGGTGCTGCCACTGCACGCGGTCTGGCAGGAGGTGCAGGAAGGCCGCCTGAGCATCGCGGCGCTGCGCGACCCGGCCATGGGCCGCATCATCTCGATGGCCTTCGCCCGCGCCAAGGGGCCGGGCCGCACCGTCACCGAGGTGGCGGCGCAGATCCAGAGCCTGGTGCGCGAGATCGGCGGCGAAGGCGTGTGGCACGCCAGCCCGTGACGGGGCCAGCGCTTCAAGCGAAGCCGTAAAGCCGCGCGGGATTGTCGACCCAGACCTTGCGGTGCATGGCGTCATCGCCCAGCCAGCGCTGCGCCACGGCCACCAGGGCGTCGGCCGAGGGCGCGGCCGCGCCCATGCGCACGAAGGGCCAGTCCGAGCCCCACAGCACCTGGTCGGGGTTGGCGGCGACAAAGGCGTCGTGGATGAAACGTGCGTTCTCGTAATCCGGCGCGCTGCCCACGCGGCACAGCGTCAGCTTGATCCAGACCCGGCCGTCGGCCAGCAGCCCGCGCAGCAGCTGGAAGGCCGGGTCTTGCGCGCCGCGCGCGGGCACCAGGCTGCCCAGGTGGTCGATCACCAGCGGCAGGTCCAATTGCGCCAGCGCCGGCAGGTGTTGCAGATAGGTGTCGCACGGCGCCCACAATTGCGCATGCAGGCCGTGCTGCTTCATGCGCGGGGCCAGCGCCGCGATCTGGTCGAAGCCCACGCTGCCCGGGAACAGCTTGCCGGCCGGATCGCGCGCCTCGACGAAGCGCAGCCCCCGCACGCCGCCGTCATACAGGGCTTGCAGTTGCGCATCGCTGATCGGCGGGTCGGCCACGGCAATACCGCGCAGGCGGTCGCCGCCCTGCGCCAGCGCGTCGAGCAAGGCGTCGGCGTGCGTGCCATAAGGCGCGGGCTGCACCAGCACGCCGCGCGCGGCGCCCAGGGTGTCCAGCATGTGCAGGTAGCGCGGCGCCGGCGCGTCGGGCGCGGCATAGGAGGACGGGTGCCACAGCGGAAAGCGGTCGTAGGGGCCGAACACGTGGCAATGCGTGTCGCAGGCTTGCGGCGGCAGGGGCCGCGCCGGAGCCGCCGGCATGCGCGGGGTCTCGACGCTGTCCGGCACGTAGGCGTGGGCGGCGGTCATGCCTTGCCCTCCGCGGCCAGCGGCGCCAGCCGGCTCAGCGCCGGCCGGCCGTCCTGTTGCGGCAGATCCAGCGGCGCGGGCGCGTCGTCCGGCATCGGGATCTCGTGCGCGTTCAGCGTCATCGACACCATGGTGTAGTAGCCGATGACGGCGGTCAGCTCGACCACGCCGACGGCGTCCCAGCGCTGCACCGCCTCGGCATACAGGGCAGGATCGACCTGGCCGGTCTCCTGCAACTGGCGGGCGTAGGCGTAGATGATCTCGTCGTCGCGGTGGTCGAACACCGGTTCGCGCCGCGCCTGGATGGCGTCCAGCACCGCGTCCGAAATGCCGGCGGCGCGGGCGGCCTGGGCGTGGATGTGCCATTCGATCTGGCTGTTCCAGCGGCGCGCGGTGACCACGATGGCCAGTTCGCTGACGCGCGGCGGCAGGCTGGTGCCAAAGCGCAGCAAGGCGCCCAGCGCCTGCCAGCGTTCGGCCAGCTCGGGGCTGTGCAGCGCCGCGCGCAAAGGGCCGACCAGCCGGCCGCGCGGACCAGAAACGATGCGCTCATAGACGCGCTTCTGGTCGGCGCTCATGCTGTCGGGGGTGGGCAGGGGGATACGGCTCATCGTCGTCCTTCGTTCAAGGGGTCTCATCGGGCTGGCTGCGTTGCACCGAGGGCCGGGCGCAGAACGCCCGATGCCAGGCGGCCAGCGCGGGATGGCCGTCGCGCCAGGCAATATCCGGGAAACGATAATCCAGGTACGACAACGCGCAGCCGATGGCGATCTGGCCCAGGTCGAAGCGGCTTTCGCGCAGGGCGGGCGCCTCGGCCTCCAGCACGGCCAGCGCCGCGCGGGTCTTCAGCGCGAAGGCGTCGAGCCAGGCCTGGGTCTGCTTTTCCAGAGGCTTGTTGCGTTCCTGCCGATACAGCAACAGCGCGTCCAGGAAACCATCGCCCAGGGCCTGGCGGCGCTCGGCCAGCAGGCGCGCGGCCGGGTCGGCGGGCAACAGGCCGGCGCCGGTCAAGCCATCCAGGTAGGCGCAGATGACGCGCGAATCGTAGACCGGCGTGCCGTCGTCCAGCACCAGCGTCGGCAACTTGATCAGCGGATTGTCGGCCACCAGGTCGAGGTTGGGCTTGTCCATCGCGACCGGCGTGCGCACTAGCGTCACGCGGTCGGCGATGCCGGCTTCGTACAGGACGATCATCACCTTGCGCACGAAGGGCGAGCGCGGCGACCAATGCAGTTTCATCAGGAGGCTCCCAGGAGATTCGAAATCGTGATTCGGTTCAATGGCCCTGCGCGGGCCGCACCGCCGGATCGTTGGCGGCGTCCGGCGCGCGCATCTGGAACAGGTCGCTGGTGTGCGCATACCAGCCGGCGCCATGCATGCGGCCCAACAGCCGCAGCGCCGGGGTGTCCACATGGAACCGCTGCGCGTCCAGCAGCGCATCGTCGCGCAGATACAGCGCCACCACCCGCGCCAACACGATGACGCGCTGCGGCGCGGCATCCAGCACCTGCCACACGCGGCATTCCAGCGCCGCCGGGCTGAGCGCGATGCGCGGCGGGGCCACCACCCGCGAGGGTTCGGTCGCCAGCCCGGCGCGCGCCAGTTCATCGACCTCGGCGACGTAGTCCAGACTGGTGTGGTTCATCTGCGCGGCCAGTTCGGCCGACACCAGGTTGATGACGAATTCGCCGGTCTCCAGGATGTTGCGCGAGGTGTCCTTCAACTGGCCGCCGCGCGGGCCGATGCCCAGCGCCACGATTGGTGGATCGCTGCTGATCACGTTGAAGAAGGAGAACGGCGCGGCATTGCGTTGCCCTTGCGCCGACTGGCTCACCACCCAGGCGATGGGCCGCGGCACCACCACGCTGGAGAGCAGTTTGAAAGCGTTGGCGGTGCTGAGTTCGCTGAAATCGAAGTTCATGGATGCGTTCCTGGCGGCCGGCGCCGCGTCTTCACTCGGCCGGCGGCCGCGGGCATGCGGGGTCGTGTGTCCAGTGGCCGTGTTTTCATTTGGCCAGCAAGCCCAGGGTGCCCAGCAGCCTGCGCATATCGGCCTGGTCCTTGGCGACGTAGGCGTCCGCTTCCGGCGGCGAAAATGCCATCAACGATATCGCCTGCTCCTGCATGACGCGGCGGTAGTCGGGATCGTCGTTCACGGCCCGGACGGCGTCGCTCAGCGTGCGCACGATGTCGGCGGGCGTGCCGGCCGGCGCCGCCAGGCTATACCAGGTGGCGGCATCGGCGCCGCTCACGCCGGCCTCGGCCAGCGTGGGCACGTCCGGCAGCAGCGGCGATCGCTTGTCCGAGGCATAGCCAAGCGCCAGCAACCGCCCCTGGCGGATGAACGGCAGGCTGGCCGACAGGTTCAGCATGGCCAGATCGGTCTGCCCGCCCACCACGTCGTTGATGGCGGGCGAGGCGCCGGCATAGGGAATGTGGTTCAGTTGCACGCCGGCAACCTGCTGGAACAGTTCGGCGCCCAGGTGCGTGGCGCCGCCCACGCCGGCCGAGCCGTAGCTCCACTTGCCGGGTTCGGATTTGGCGCGGGCGATCAGCTCGGACACCGAGCGGATGCCGCGCGATGGATTGACCACCAGCATGATGGGCTGCACCGCCACCACCGAACAGAAGGCGAAACCCTTGACGCCGTCGTACACGGTCTTCTGCATCAGCGGCGTGACCACGTGGCCGGCCGAGGTGCCCAGCAGCAGCGTGTAGCCGTCCGGTTTGGCGCGCGCCACGAAGCCGGTGCCGATGGAGGCGCCGCCGCCGGGCTTGTTCTCCACCACCACCGGCTGGCCCAGGCGCTTTTCCAGCGCCCGCGCCAGGCTGCGCGCCACCACGTCGGCGGGGCCGCCGGCGGCGTAGGGATTGACCAGGACGACAGGCCGGTCGGGATAGGCCGCCACGGCGGACACGGCGCCGACGGACAGGGCCACCGCCGCCAGCAGGGATCGAAGCATCAATCGCATGGAATTTCCTTCCAGGGGGCCCGGCCGCCGGGCGGGCCGGGAGCCGAGGCCTCAGTCGGCGCGCGCGCCGGACTGTTCGATGATGCGCGCCCATTTCGCCGTATCGACGCGGATGCGTTCGGCGAAGGCTTCGGGCGTGCTGTGGGTGGTCTGGATGCCGTAACCGGCCATGCGCTCGACCATCTGCGGCGACGTCATCAGCGCCTGGATGTCGGCGTTCAGGCGGTCGATGACGGGACGCGGCGTGCCCGCCGGCGCCAGCACGCCGGACCACAGGCTGACCTCGTAGTCCTCGAACCCCGGCGTCTCCGACATCGACGGCACGTCGGGCAGCGCCGCCAGCCGCTGGCGGCTGGTCACCGCCAGCGCCCGCACCTTGCCCTGCCTGACCTGCTCGATGAAGTTGGACGAGGTGTCGATCATCATCGAGATGCGGCCGGCCAGGAAGTCGTTGATGGCGCCCGAGGTGCCCTTGTACGGAATGTGGCGGATGTCGGCATGCGCCGCCGTCTTGAACATCTCGCCGGCCAGGTGGCTGGTGGTGCCGTTGCCCGAAGAGCTGAAGGTCAGCTCGCCCGGCCGCTGCCGTGCCAGTTCGGCCAGTTCGGCGACCGAGTTGACCTTCAGGTCGGGGTTGACCACCAGCAGGTTGGAGGTGAGGTTGGTCATCGACACCGGCGCGAAGCTGCGCTGCGGGTCGTAGCGCAGCTTGGGGTACAGCGACGGGTTGATGGTCAGCACGCCCATGGTGGAGTACAGCAGCGTGTAGCCGTCGGGCGCGGCGCTGGCCACGGCCTCGGCGCCGATGGTGCCGCCCGCCCCGCCACGGTTCTCCACCACCACGGTCTGACCCAGCTTTTCGCCCAGGCCCTGCGCCAGCGAGCGCGCCATCAGGTCGGTGGCGCCGCCGGCCGGGAACGGCACGATCAGTTTCACCGGACGCTCGGGATAAGCCCCGGCCGCCACGGCCACGGATATCAGGCCCGCGCCGAGCCACAGGCTGACCGCGGTCAGCGCATTTGCCATTCTCATGCTGTCTCCACCCTGGGGGTTTTATGTTTGCAGCATGGTAGGCGCGGGGCGGCGGCGGCGCTATGCGCGGGATCGCATATCTGCTTTGTGCGGACACCGGGGCGGCCGGGCGTGCCTGCCAGCAGCGGCAGCCTGCGCGAGGGCGGGATCGGGTATCGTCTGAACCAGGCCCCTTCCCCCCCTTCGTTCGCAATGCCCCACCGCTCCGACCTGTTCTCGCCGCCCACCCGCCAACGCGCCGCCCGCGCCAATTCGCTGCTGTGGATCCTCGACCCGCTGGAACGCGATGCCGGCTATCTGCGCCGCAGGATGTTCGGCTGCGACGCCGCTTATCTGGATGGCGCGCTTTACCTGGTGGTGGCCGACCGCGAGCCGCCCTGGAACGGCGTGATGGTGTGTTCCTCGCAGGACCGCCACGCGGCGCTGCGGGCCGACATGCCGAGCCTGCTGCCGCACCCGGAGCTGGGCAAGTGGCTGTACCTGCCGCAGACCGACGAGGCCTTCGAGACGCTGGCGGCCCGGTTGGTGGAACTGGCATTGGCGCGCGATCCGCGGTTGGGCGTGGTGCCCAAGCCGCGGGCGCGTCGCAGCAAGTCCTGGCGTTCGGAGGCGTGAACCGAAGCCTCGACGGCGACGATTCGGCCGGGCCCGCCTGACCGCATCGGCCAAACCGGCCGCCTTGCATGGGCCCGCCGTCGCCCCTGGTCTTGCCCGCTCCATGGCCCACACACTAGAATTGAGGATAATTCTCATTTCCAACGCACCATCCGCCCCGCTTTGCGCGCCGGAACCTCGACCGGATCACCCATGCCCCCGCCCAGTATCGAAGCGCTGTATGTCGACCATCACGGCTGGCTCAAGGGATGGTTGCGCCGGCGGCTGGGCAATTCGTTCGACGCCGCCGACCTGGCGCACGACACCTTCATCCGCCTGATCGCGCGTGAAGCCCCGCCCGTGGTACGTGAACCGCGCGCGCTGCTGACAACGGTGGCGCAAGGCGTGCTGTCGAACTTCATGCGGCGCCGCAAGATCGAGGACGCCTATCTGGCCACGCTGGCCGCCCTGCCCGAGCAGACCGCGCCCAGCCCCGAGACGCGCGCCATCCTGATCGAGACCCTGGTCGAACTGGACCGCCGCCTGGACGCCCTGCCCGCGCCGGTGGTGAAAGCCTTCCTGCTGTCGCAACTGGACGGCATGAGACAGGCCGACATCGCCGCCGAACTGAAGCTGTCGCTGGCCACGGTGCAACGCCATATCGCCAGGGCGGCGCATTGCTGCTTCTTCGGCGCCTGAGCCGACGCCCCGTCCATGCCCTACTCCACCGCCAGCCGTCCGCAGCCGGCCCTGCCCGCCCTGGAAGGCCCGCCGCTGCCCGAACACGCCAGCCGGGCCGCGGTCGAGTGGCTGGTGCGCCTGCAGGCCGCCGAAGCCGACGACGCCCTGCGCCGGGACTGGGCGCAGTGGCTGGCGGCCGACCCCGACCACGCGCGCGCCTGGCGCCACATCGAATCGTTCGGCGCGCACCTGCGCGGCCTGGACGCGCGGCTGGCGCGCGGCACCCTGGCGCGCGGCGGCGAACGGCGCGGCCGGCGCGGCGCGCTCAAGGCCCTGGCGCTGGTGGCGTTCGCCGGCTCGGGCGCCTGGCTGGCGCGCGACGGCCTGGTGCTGCAGTGGCAGGACCTGAACGCGGACTATCGCACCGGCACCGGCGAGCGACGCGCGCTGACGCTGACCGACGGCACCCGCGTCGACCTGGACACGCGCAGCGCCATCGCCCTGCGCTACGACGACGGCCAGCGCCTGATCCAACTGCTGCACGGCCGCATCCTGGTGGCCACCGCGCCCGACCCGGCGCGTCCGGGCTGGCCGGCCCGCCCGCTGCGGGTGGACACGGCGCGCGGCAGGCTGCGCCCGCTAGGCACGCGGTTCGTGGCGCAGCATCTGGACGACGCCGATCTGGTGGCCGTGCTGGAAGGCGCGGTGGAAATCCTGCCCCGGGATGACCCGTCGGCCCCCCTGGTCGTGCGGGCCGGTGAGCAAAGCCACTACAACCGGCTGGCCGCCGAGGCGCCGCTGCGCAGCGACCAGCAGGCGAACGCCCAGGCCGGCGCCTGGGCCGCCGGCATGCTGGTGGCGCGCGACATGCGGCTGGATGACTTCATCGCCGAACTGGCCCGCTACCGCCCTGGCCGCCTGGCCTGTGCGCCGCGGGTCGCGGCCCTGCGCGTCTCGGGCGTCTACCCGCTGGCGGACCCGGACAGGGTGCTGGACATGCTGACCCGCACCCATCCGGTCGAGGTCCGCGGCATGACGCGCTTCTGGACCACCGTGACGCCGCGCGGGGGCTGATACGGCCCGGATGAGGGGTTTTTCGTTCTCGCGTGGCAATCCCTATGAAAGCCACTTTTTTCATGGGAACTGAATACCATCATGCACGACCGCCTCTCGCGCCGCGCCGCCCGCCTCATCGGCCGCGCCGCCCCCCTGCTCTCGCCCGGCCGCCTGGCCGTGCTGTCCCTGTCGGCCACGTTGTTGTCGCCCGCCGCGCTGGCGCAGCCGGCCGCGCGCGCCTACGCGATTCCCGCCGGCTCCCTCGAAAGCGTGCTGACCCGCTACGCCCTGGAAAGCCGGCTGATGCTGTCCTATGCCGCGGCCGACGTCGCCGGCAAGCGCAGCGGCGGCCTGAGCGGCAGCCATGATCCGGCGTCGGCGCTGAGCCAGATCCTGGCCGGCACGGGCATGCGCGCCAGCCTGCAACCGAACGGCGGCTATCTGCTGCATCCCGCGCCGGGCGCGGATGGCGCGCAGACCTTGCCGTCGGTGACCGTGACCGGCGAACGACCCGAGACTGCCTGGGGACCGGCGCGGGGCTTCGTGGCCAAACGGAGCGCCACCGCCACCAAGACCGACACGCCGCTGCACGAAACGCCGCAATCGGTGTCGGTGGTGCCGCGCGCCCAGGTGGTGGCGCAGGCCGCCGATTCGCTCGACCAGGCGCTGGCCTACACCGCCGGCGTGATGTCACTGGACGGCGGCGCGGTGCGCAACATCAGCACCGGCTTCACGGTGCGCGGCTTCAACATCACCGGCTCGGCGCCGCTGTACCTGAACGGCACCAGGTTCCCCATCAACTCGCTGAGCGGCGCGATGGAGCCCTACAACTACGAACGCATCGAGGTCCTGAAGGGGCCGGCGTCGATCCTGTACGGCCAGGCCGCGCCCGGCGGCATCATCAACCTGGTCAGCAAGCGCCCCACCGCCGAACCGCTGCGCGAGATGGAGGTGAAATACGGCACCTGGAACACCCGGCAGCTGGCCATGGACTTCGGCGGCCCGCTCACCGAGGACGGCAATGTGCGCTATCGCCTGTCCGGGCTGGGGCGCGACGCCGACACCATGGTGCGCTACATCAACAACGACCGTCTGTCCCTGTCGGGCGCGCTGGAATGGCAAATCAGCGGCGCCACCCAGTTGACGCTGCTGGGCGGCTGGAGCCGCACCGACAATCCTTATGACGTGGGCAAGCCACGCGAAGGCACGCTGCTGCCCAACCCGAATGGCCGGATCTCACGCAGCGTGTTCCTGGGCGAGCCGGGCTTCGACCGCTTCGTGGTGCAGGGCGGCCACCTGGGCTACCTGCTGGAGCACAAGCTCAACGACGACTGGCAGGTGCGCCAGAACCTGCTGGGTTACAACCACCGCGCCAACAACCGCTACGCCTCGGTGATATCGATCAATGCCGCCAACCCGGCGCTGGCCGACCGCCTCGCCGTCTCGCGCGACGACACCGACAAGGGCATCGCCGTGGACAACCAACTGCTGGGCAAGCTGCGCCACGGCCGCTTCGAGCACACCCTGCTGTTCGGTGTCGACGCCAGCCGCAGCAGTCTGACGCGCGACCAGGCGCTGACCTTCGATGTCGCCCCGATCAACCTGTATGACCCGGTCTATGGAAACAAACCGACGCTTGGCCCCGCCAGGCGCGGTATCAGCCGCTCGCGCCAATTGGGTTTCTACGCCCAGGACCAGATCAAATTCGACGGACGCTGGATCGCCCTGTTCGGCGGCCGCTACGACCGCGCCCGCACCGAGGACCAACCCGGCGACGGCCCGCAGGATTCGCACGCCATCTCGCCACGCGCCGGCCTGATGTACCTGTTCGACAATGGCCTGGCGCCGTACTACAGCTTCACCAAATCGTTCCAGCCCACGGAAGGCATGGACTTCAACGGCAGGCCGTTCAAGCCGACCACCGGCACGCAACACGAAATCGGCCTGAAGTATGAGCCGCCCGGCGCCAACGCCTCGATCACGCTGGCGCTGTATGACATCACCCAGCGCAACGTTGTGACCGCCGATTCCGCGCATCCGGGCTTCTCGGTGCAGACTGGCGAAGTGCGTTCGCGCGGCGCCGAGCTGGAAGGCCGCGCCAGCCTCGGCCACGACCTGGACGTGGTCGCGGCCTTCACGCTGACCAACGCCAGGATCACCAAGAGCAACCGCGACGACGTGGGCGCGCGGCCGGTGTCGGTGCCGCGCACCATGGCCTCGCTGTGGCTGGACTACAAGGTGCCGGCGCTGCCGGGCCTGAGCACCGCCGCCGGCATACGCTACGTGGGCCACCAGGAGATCGAAGGAGTGCCGGTGCCGACCTACACCGTGCTGGACGCGGCGCTGCGCTACCGTCTGCGCAACTGGGAATTCGCGCTCAACGTCAAAAACCTGGCGAACAAGCGCTACATCGCGGCGTGCCCGGGTAACTGCTATTACGGCGACGAGCGCAATGTGATGCTGACGGCGCGGGTGAACTGGTAGGGCAGGAAGCCGGCATGGATCGGTGAATGCGCGCCGCCACGGCGCCGCGCGGCGGACAGCACGCCATGCCACTCGGATCGCGGCGACGCCTCGACGGCGCCATGAGGCGGTGTCGCCAGCGGGCCGGACATGTCGCCCAGTTGCGTCACACGCACGCGCCACAACTGCCCGGGCCAGCGGCGACCCAGCGTCAGGGAGGCGATGGATTGGTCGACCACCAGCCACGGCGGCTCGGCGCGTGCCAGGCGGACATGGTCGCCGGCGCGTTCAAGCGCCATGTCGGGATCGGCGGCGTCGAACCAGAAACCTTCCCGGTCGGGAGAAGCGCAAGGCGTGGGAGTCATCATGGCCGTCATTATCGACGCAAAGCGGCGGGTGGCCCGCCAACGGCCGCCGCGCCTGCCGCCATCCGGCCCGGGAGGGCCGCGTCGTCGGCCGGAACGACGCGGTTTCAGTCCGCGGCGGCGCGTTCGGGCGCCAGGGCCTCCTCCAGCCGGTCGCCGCCCAGCAATTTGGCGCGATAGAGCGCCAGGTCGGCGCGCGCCAGCGCATCGGCCAGCAGCGGCACGCCCTCGTCGAAATTGGCCAGACCCACGCTGACCGTGGCGGCGATGCCCAGGCCGTCGCCCGGGTTGGCGATGGTGGTGGCAAAGCGCCGCGCCGCAGCGGCCCCCAGTTGATGGGCGTGGCGCGCATCCTCGCCCGCCAGCAGCGCGGCGAATTCCTCGTCGCCAAGGCGCGCCAGGATGCTCTGCGGCCCGAGGGCACCCCGCACCACGGTGGCGAAGGCCGCCAACACCAGGTCGCCGGTGTGGTGGCCGAAGCGGTCGTTGATGGCCTTGAACTGGTCCAGGTCGAACGCCAGCACGGCGATGGGCTCGCGCCCCGCGTTGGCGGCGATCAGGCGCGCGCCCTGCTCGAAGAACCAGCGGCGGTTACCCAGCCGCGTCAGATAATCGGTCTGCGACTCGCGCACCAGCCGCACGTGGGTTTCCTCGCGGATCGGCTTGATCAGCGTCATCGGCAGCAGCACCGAATACAGCGCGCCTTCATGCATTGTGATGTTGCTGACCAGCCGTTGCAGCGACGGGCCGTCGACGGCCACCCACCACGGCAGCAGGAAGGCCCGGCCGAAATAGATCAGCGCGTGCACGCCGGCCACCAGACCAGCGCCATGACGACCAGCAAGCCCACCGAACGTTTGCGGTAATGGCGCCCGCTCAGCGAGGCAACGCTGTCCAGCACCAGCAGATAGCCACCAAGGATGAGCAGGTTGCTCAGCGGCGCGCCGATCGGGGCCGGCATGTCGGCGCGGAACAAGGCGCAGATGCAGCCCACCGCCAGTGTGCCGAAGCCGGCCGCCAGGATGCCCAGCGTACGGCTGCGGTTGGGGTGGATCCGATGCTCCCAGAACGTCAGGTCGGCACTGGCCAGCAACGTCCCGATGGTGATGAAGTAAAGGGTGAGGAGATCGACGTGAATCTCGGCCGGAAAGAGGGGGCACGCCAGGCGATCGCGGCGGCGTTCGCAATTTTCGGGGGAAATCCGCCGCGAAGAAGTGACGGGCGCGTGGCCGCCGGGAACCCATAAGTCCCCAATTCGCCCACGCGCCCGCCCCCCCGATCAGAACCGGTACGTCACGCTGCCGACCACCGTGCGACGGGTACCGAAAAAGCAATCGCCGCGGGCCAGGCAGGTACCCACGTACTGCTTGTCGAACAGGTTGGTGACGTTCAGCGCCAGGCGCACGGGGCCCGCGTCGTAGGCCAGCATGGCGTCGTACAAGGTGACGGCCGGCACGCCGTTCTGGCCGGTGCCGTCATCGCTGCTGCCGGTGTAGCGCACGCCCGCCCCCGCTATGAAGCCCGGCGTTCCCATCACGCTGAAGCGGTAGTTGGCCCAGAACGAAGCCATGTGCCGGGGGATGCTGGCCAACTGGCGCCCCTGTTCGGCCGGGGTGCCCTTGGCGACCTTGGCGTCCAGGAAGGTATAGGTGGCGACCAGATCGACGTTGCCCAGCGACGCCAGGGCTTCCAGCTCGGCGCCCTTGGTGCGGGCCTCGCCTACCTGCACCGTGTCGGCGATGCCGTTGACCACGCCGGCGACCTTGCGGTTTTTCTCGGTCATGTCGAACACGCTGGCGGTGACCGTCAGGTTTTCACCCGGCGGCTGGTACTTCAGGCCGGCCTCCCACTGCTTGCCGCGCAAGGGCTTGAACGCCTGGTTGGCACGGTTGAAGCCCGCCTGGCCCTGGAACGATTCGGAGTAGCTCAGATAGGGATTCAGGCCGGCCTCGGAGCGGTACATCAGGCCGAAACGCTTGCTCACTTCGCTGTCATCGCGCGACCCCGAAGGCGTATCGTCGACCGACGCCCGCGAACGGTCATGGCGCAGCCCCAGCATCAACAGCCATTTTTCCCATTCGAGCTGGTCCTGCATATACAGACCCAACTGATTGCCGCGCGAGGTCGGCGCGTTGACCGTCCCGGTGGGCGGCGTGAAGTTGCCGTACACGGGGTTGTGCACGTCGATCGGCGCGACCGTGCCGCCCACGCCCTGGCGCGCGTCCAGCACGGAGCGCTGGTAATCGATGCCGGTCAGCAAGGTATGGCGGATCGGGCCGGTCTGGAACTTGAACTGGCCCTGGGTATCGACCGCGAACTGCTTGAGGGTCGGCTGGTTCTGGTACATCACCCGGCGCAGCAGCGTGTCGCTGCCCGGCACCCAGCCGTGGCCGGCGCCGTTGAAGCCGGCCACGTAGATACTGCGGTAGTCCACTTCGCTGTGGGTGTAGCGCAGGTTCTGGCGCACCGTGACCGCGTCGTTGAAGGCGTGTTCGAACTGATAGCCGATGGCGCTCTGGCGCGCGGTGTATTTGTCGAAATCCGGTTCGCTGACGAAAAAGTCCTGCGGGATGCGGCCGGCCGGCGTGCTGGTGAGCGTGCCGCGCCACGGGAAGAACCCGACCATCGAGCCCGTATTGTCTTTCTGGAAATTGGCCAGCAGCGTCAACGAGGTGGCGGCGCTGGGCCGGTAGGTCAGCGACGGCGCGATGAAATAGCGGTCGTCGTCGACGTACTTGACCGAACTGTCGCTGTCGCGCCCCAGCGCCACCACGCGATACAGCCATTTGCCGTCGGCGTCGATCGGGCCGGTCAGGTCGGCCTGGATCTGCTTGCGGTTGTGGTTGCCGTAGCTCACGCCGATCTCGCGCATGGCCTCGGGCTGCGGCCGCTTGCTGACCTGGTTGACGATGCCGCCGATGGCGCCCTGCCCGTACAGCATGGCCGATGGCCCGCGCAGGATCTCGATGCGTTCCAGCGCGTACGGGTCGGGCCGGGTGTTGTTGTAGGAACCGACCGTGTTGAGCAGGCCGTCCAGGTATTGGGTGGAGTCGGTGCCACGGATCTTGATCGAATCGCCGCGGTTGTCCGGGCCGAACGCGCCGGCGGTGACGCCCGCCGTATAAGCCGCCGCCTGCTGCACCGACTGCGCGCCCTGCAACGTCATGCGGTCCTGCGTGATGATGCTGATCGACTGTGGCGTTTCCATCACCGGCGTGTCGGTCTTGGTGGCCGTGACGGCGCGCTTGGCGACGAAACCCTGCACCGGGCCCGTCGCGGTCTGCTCGACGCCGGCGGCGGTGACGGTCACCGCGGGCAACTGGACTTCAGCCCCGGCGGACTGCGCGGCCGCGCTGGTCGCGACCCCCAATCCGAATACGATCAAGGGAACATGCCGGACGCCGGGAAACGCCGAATGCAAGGGGGACAACGGGCGGGCAGCCATCAACACTCCGTTCAAACACTATTTGT
Organism: Achromobacter sp.; assembly: GCF_050285565.1. GTDB lineage: Bacteria > Pseudomonadota > Gammaproteobacteria > Burkholderiales > Burkholderiaceae_B > Achromobacter. Next base: position 192,343 of record NZ_JBLZXG010000009.1, on the reverse strand, counting down.
AATAAGAACTAGTCTTATTACGACAAAGGAACGGAATTATAACCACGCTTGTTCAGCAAAATGCCAGAAAAAGCGGGCATCAGGCCCGTCGCGTGGGCCCGTCCGCCGGCCCGTCCGCCGGCCCGTGTGTCAGAACCGGTACGTCATGCTGCCGGCCACGCTGCGGCTGGCGCCCTAATAGCAGTTGCCGTTGGCCTGGCATGACGACAGATAGGTCTTGTCGAACAGGTTGTCGAGGTTCAGCGCCATGCGCATCGGCCCCGCGTCGTCCGCCAGCAGCGCGTCGAACACGGTCACGGGCCGCGGCCCATGACCGCCGCTGCCGTCGCCGCGGCTGCCGTTGTAGCGCGCGGCGTCGGCCTTGGGCCGCTTGCTGATCAGGTAGACGCTGCCGCGCGGCCCTCTGCCGCCAAAGAAACGCGTGGTGACAAATAGCGATAGCCTGCAATAATCGCATCCCAGCCCTCCTTTCGAGATGCGTGCCCCATGGCCAACCGAGCCTATCTGTACAGTCTGAGCAACCGCCCGGCCACTTTCGCCGACCGGCCCGAGACCCTCTCGGGGCTGTCGGAATGGGCCTATGCCGTCCCGTTCAGCTACCGGCTGCTGATGTCGGGCGACCCGCAACGGTGCGCTTCCCTGATTGCCGACGGGCTGGCAGACGACGAGCCGGGACACCCCACGCCGCTGTATGCCATCAGCAGCCGTTTCGAACCGGGTCTGGCGCGCCTCAAGCGCTTCGCCGGCATCGTGCGGGCGTTGGCGCCAGCGGCGGCCGAGCCCGCCGCCGCCCCGGCCGCGCCGCTGGCCAAGGCGGCGCCGTCCTTGCTGGGCCGGCTCAAGCGGCTGTTCTCGTCCGGTCACGGCACACCCGCCGAACCCGCGCCTCGGGCGGGTTCGGGCGCGCCGCGCCACGAACTGCTGGCGGCGTTGGACGAGAGCATCGCCTTCCTCGAAGCGCACCGCGACGACTATCTGTTGCTGGAGACGATCGAGCTGGACGTGATGACCGCGTCGGAGGCGGCCGCGCTCCAGGCCAATGTGGAACAGGAAATCGCGCGTTGCCGGCAGGCGGGCGCCGCGCTCGACGCGCTGCCGGCCGATCCGGCCGAAGCCGCGCGGCAATTGCGGGCGGCCACCCGGGAACACGCCGCCGCGCCGCTGGACGCCCTGCACGGGCTGCGCCTGGACGACGGCTTCGACGGCGGCGGCAACCAACCCGTGGAGTACGTCCTGGGCCTGATGTGGAGCGAGGTGCTGTACTTCGACCTGCACAACCGCGCCGAATTCGAGGCAAGCCGGCAGGCGTGACAGACGCCGCGGGTGCGACATCGCATCCGGATTGCCGCGCCCACCGCGCGGTGTGACAAATCCGTCACTCATCTACAATCCGGGGTCATATTGGCCGCCAGCGACGGCGGCCGGTCCGTCGCCCCCAGGTAGCATGACCCGCGCGAAGAAACCCGCTCCCAGAAAGAGAAGCTCTCCCTCCCGATCGCAGAGCGGCGCCGCCGGCCGCGTGCCGCGCTTTTTGCGCGCCCTGATCGTCACCTCGCTGGCCAGTTTCGGCACCGCCACCTACGTGCTGCATCCGCAATGGAAGATGCCGCCGCCGGTGGCCGACATGCTTTCGCGCCTGCAATGGCCGTCGCTGCAACGCAGCGCGCCGGTGGCCCTGCCGGCGCCCGATGGCGCGCTGGCGCAGACCGTCTTCAGCGATTGCCCGCAGTTCTTCCCGAATGCGCAGCCGCCCGCCGTGCCCGCCGCGCAACGCTTGCGCGAAGTCTGTTTTTCCTCGTTCGCCATCCTGCACAACGGCCAGACCAAGACGCCGGTGTTCGTGGCCGAACGCCTGAACCGCCAGAACCTGATGCAGGCCAAGGGGCTGCACCGCACCGACAAGTTCTACGCCGAGGCGCGGGTGCCGCGCGCCGAGCGCGCGGAGCTGGACGACTACCGCGGCTCGGGCTATTCGCGCGGCCACATGGCGCCGGCCGGCGACATGGCCACGCCCGAAGCCATGGCACAGAGCTTTTCGCTGGCCAACATGGTGCCGCAGGACCAGAGCCACAATGCCGGCCCGTGGAGCCGTATCGAGCAGGACACGCGCCATTACGTGATGCGCGCGGCCGGCGATGTGTACGTCTTCACCGGCCCGGTGTATGGCGACCGCCCCAAGACCATCGGCGCCGGCGTGGCCGTGCCCACCTATCTGTACAAGGTCGTGTACGACGCCACCACGCATCGCTCCTGGGTGCACTGGCAGGCCAACAGCGCTGGCACCAAGGCCGGCCCGCCGATCGGCTACGACGAATTCGTCAAACGCACGGGACTGCGGCTGCTGCCGCAATAGACGCGGCGCGGGCGCCCGATCCACCCCGGCGCCGCGTCGTAGATCACCGGCATGCGCCCCCGCCACCGAGCCCAGGCCGCGCCGCCCGTCCAGGGGCGCAACGCCTGCGGTGAACGCAACGATATGAAAGGCGTGATGGCTAACCGGGGATTGTCTCTGGCCCCGTCAACGCGGATTCAGGCAAAATGAGCCGCGCGCGATACCGCCCTGGCGCCGGGCGCGGCCGCGCGATCCGCGCCGCATCCCCCGCATCAAAAGGACAACCATGAAGAACGCCACCCGGCTCAGCCCCCTGAGCGCCGCGCTGCTGCTGGCCTGCGTTGCCGGCCACGCCCTGGCGGCCGGCGCGCCCGCCGTTTCCTCCCCGGCGCCGGTCAAGGAGACACCGGCCCAGGCCACGCCCGCCGCCGACGACGCCCGCGAAAGCGCCAATACCGGCCCCATCGGCGAAGCGGAATACATGGCCCGCGCGGAGATGTCGTTCAACAAGCGCGACGTCAACGCCGACGGCTATCTCAGCCGTGGCCCGCTGTCCCAGGAGGCGACGATGGAACAGATCGTGGCGATGGACACAGACGGCGATGGCCGCATCAGCAAGGCCGAATACCTTGCCTACATGCTGAAGAACTTCCGCGCCCGGCCGAAATTCGAACACGGCATCAAGCCGCAATGAGGCCTCGCGCCGCATGGCTTAACGATTGGATACACAAGGCGGGAATCGGCAATTATCCCGCCCCGGCCCGCGTGCTAAGTTACGTCCCCGTTGGCGCCGCCGTGGGGCGCGCCCGCGTCCCTGCGCTTTCCCTTCCTTTCTTCACGACCAACATGCACAAGAACCCAGATCGCGCCCCGGCCCAGGCCGGCAAGAAACGGATCGCCGCGCTGGCCCTGGGCCTGGCCCTGGCCGCGACCACCGCCGCCTCGCTGGCGGGCGACCTGCCGCCGCGCGGCGGCGGCGCCCAGCCGCAGACGCAACCGCAAGCGCAGCCCCAGGACGAAGGCCGCCTGCCGCCGCGCGGCGCGCCGGCGCAGCCGGCGCCGGCCCGCACCCAGACGCCGGCCCCCGCGCCCACCCAGGCACCGGCCGCCGGCGCGGCGCAGAAGACCGAGATCAAGAGCCAGGCCGCCTACGAGCGCCTGCTGCACAACAGCGGCATCAGTGTGCAATGGCTGTGGACCGACGCGCGCGGCAAGTTGAACGCGTTCGACGACAACGACGTGGTGCGGCTGGAAGGCGGCCACGCCACCGACAAAGGCTCGGTCTCGATCAAGGGCCAGGTGCTGTCGATCTCGGCCGACCGCTTCACCTTCCGCGGCACCATCCTGATCCTGGACGCGCCGGACAAGGGCCGTCGCTGCGAACGCACCGGCGACTACGAGTTCCGCGCCACCGGCAAGCGCAAATACTGGCGCCTGCAGCAGATGGAAGCGTGCGGCGGCCTGACCGACTACGTCGACATCTACTATTGAGCCAGGCTACCGCGCCGTCGCGGCGCGCCCCCCGGGCTGCCGCGACGCCCGCGCCTCACAGATGCCGGTGGCTGCACGCCATCGGCTGATCCACCATGCGGCCGACCGCCTGCGCCAGCGCCTCGGCGCTGCCCTGCTCCAGGCAATTGGCGCGGATCATGCGGAACCCCAGCGCCAGGCTGTAATGCCAGTCCAGGTCGAACAGGTGGTAGGCGCGGCCCGTGGCCGGGTCCTGCCAGCGCACCGCCGGGTCTTCACAGGCCACGCCGATGAAATCGACGTGCGAGCCCAACGGCGGCAGTTCCTGCAACGGTTCGTCCGAGCCCGGCAGGCTCGGCACTTCCAGGTTCTCGCCCACGCCGACATACGGCTCGGGCCCGTCGTAGGCCAGCAGCACCACGCTAAAGCCGGCCGGGTCGGCATCGTAATGGGCGCGCTGGCCGGGGTTGAGCAGCGCCCGCGCCGCCGGCCCCAGGCAGCATTGCGGGCTGCGCCAAGTGCTGCGCTCATGGTCGAGCGAGTCGTCCGGCGCGATGCCGTGCGCGGCCAGCAAGGCCAGCGTCTGCGCCAGGGTGTCATGATGGCGCACCGGGATGGCGGGCGGCAGGTGGCCGGCCGCTTGATAGAGCGCGATCACATCGCCGGTGGTGCGCAGGCCGTCGCGGTACTGGAACGAGCCCTCCTTCAAGCGGGCCAGGCCGTGGCTCAGATCGTTCAGGGCTTCGCGCGGCACGCGCTCACCGCGCGGCTCCAGCAGGTAGCCCTCGGCCAGCAGGCGCGCATACAGCGCCGGCCAATCGGGCGGCGGCAGATGGGGGTAGCGGGGAAAGATGAACTGGTGATGCTCGGACATCCGGGTCGAACCTCGTGATAGCGTATTCTCTGACGTTCAGGCAACCGCAAGGATATCTTGAATGAACCCGACCCTAATCAAGTGGTTGGCCAGCGTCGGCTTTGGCCTGGTGATCGGCCGCGCCGCCTATGGCGTCATCAACACCCTGCTGCAGATGGCTTTCGGTCTGGATCAACCGGGCACGCCCCTGGATCCCGAGGCGCTCGATCGCATGCTCATCACCGGCGGCGTGCTGTGCCTCGGCGTCGCCGCGGGGGTGGCGGCGACGCTGCTGCGCGTGGCCGACAACCGGCGCCGCATCGCCTGGGGCTGCCTGGCGCTGGGCGTGACCCTGCTGCTGACGTTGCTGCTGGCCCTGCCGGGCATGGGCCTGGGCGCGCATCCGGCCGGCTCCGCCGAGGCACGCGATGTGAACACGGCCGGGTTCTTCTGGCTGCTGATCTTCGGCCTGCCCTACCTGGGCGGCGGCCTGGCGTTGACGATCGGCGGTGTGGCGATGCTGCGCAAGTTCCGCCCCCCCGCGCGCCCGCCGGCCTGACGCCGGCGCCGCGCGCGGCGCCCGGCGCTCTTGGTACCGAAGCGCCCGGCACGCGTCCAAGTGGCGCGAGGTCCGGTCACCAGGCTTGCAGTCTGACACCATTTCCCCCGCGCGGGCCGCCAACGCCGAGCGGGCCGTGCCGGTACAATTTGCCCGCGTTTTCCTCCTGCCGTCTCATCTGCCGCCCAAGCTCCTCGCCCATGTCCAACCTCATCGTCCACGGCGGCACGCCCCTGCGCGGCCGCGTCATCCCGTCAGCCAACAAGAACGCGGTGCTGCCCATCCTGTGCGCCACGCTGCTGACCGACCAGCCGCTGCGGCTGCATGGCGTGCCCGACATCACCGACGTGCGCAAGATCCTCGACATCTTCCGTACCCTGGGCAGCGAAGTGCGCCTGGACGAAAACACCCGCACGCTGGAACTGCACCACCGCGACACCGCGTTCGACGCCACGCGCCACCGTCTGCCGGAAGAGATGCGCTCGTCCATCATGCTGGTCTCGCCGCTGCTGGCGCGCTTCGGCGTGGCGCGGCTGGAAGACAACGTCAAGGGCTGCACGCTGGGCGTGCGCGAGATCGATCCGCACGTCGATATCTTCCGCTCGTTCGGCGGCGAGGTCGAACGCGCCAGCGGCTCGCTGCTGGTGCGCAGCGCCGGCCCGCTCAAGCCGACCCATCACTGGCTCGACTACGCCTCGGTCACCACCACCGAGAACTTCGTGCTGTGCGCGGCCGCCGCCGCCGGCGAATCGACGCTGACCAACGCCGCCTCCGAGCCGCACGTGCAGGAGTTCTGCCGCTTCATGACGATGATGGGCGCCGATATCGACGGCATCGGCACCTCGCGCCTGACGGTGCGCGGCGGCGCCACGCTGCGCGGCGGCGAATTCACCTTCGAGGAAGACTTCCACGAGATCACCACCTTCCTGGCGCTGGGCGCGATCACCGGCGGCGACGTGGTGGTGCGCAACAGCACGCCGGCCAACTTCCCTCTGATCGACCGCACCTTCGCCAAGTTCGGCGTCAAGATCGTGCACGAGAACGGCTGGTCGCGCGCGCTGCGCGACGGCCCGCTGAAGGTGCAGACGCCCTTCACCAGCAACGTGCTGACCAAGGTGGAAGCCGCGCCCTGGCCGTATTTCCCGGTGGACCTGCTGCCCATCTTCATCGCGCTGGGCGTGTGCGCCGAAGGCAACGCGATGTTCTGGAACAAGGTCTACGACGGCGCGCTGGGGTGGACCGGCGAGCTGTCCAAGTTCGGCGCGCATGTGTTCTCGTCGGACCCGCACCGCGTCATCACCTTCGGCGGCAATCCGCTGACACCGGCGGTGGTGGAAAGCCCCTACATCATCCGCGTGGCGATCGCGCTGTTCATGATCGCCAGCAGCATCGAGGGCCGCTCCGAGATCCGCAACGCCACCCCGATCCGCCGCGCCCACCCGCGCTTCGTCGAGAACCTGCGCAGCCTGGGCGTGCAGGTCGAATGGGCGGCCGAGGAATAGCGCGGGCGGTTTCCTATAATCCCGGGATTGCCCCAAACGGCGCCACGGCGCCTTTTTTGCTTCCCAGGATTCCTACATGTCGTCGATTGCCAGCCAGGATGTCCATGTATCCACCCGGCAAGGCCGCCTGTTCGCGCGGCGCTGGGATCCCGCCGGGCGGCACGCGGACGCGGCGCCGATCGTGCTGCTGCATGATTCGCTGGGCTGCGTCGAACTGTGGCGCGACTTCCCCGAGCGTCTGGCCGGGGCCACCGGCCGCGCCGTCATCGCCTATGACCGGCTTGGCTTCGGCCGCTCCGATCCCAACCCCGCCACGCTGGCCACCGGCTTCGTCGAAGCCGAGGCCGCCGATGGCTTCCAGGACTTGCGGCGGGCGCTCGACATCGGCCCCTTCATCGCTTTCGGCCACAGCGTCGGCGGCGGCATGGGCATCTGCTGCGCCGCCACCCATCCCGGCGATTGCCGGGCGCTGATCACCGAGTCCGCCCAGACCTTCGCCGAGGACCGCACGCTGGAGGGCATCCGCGCGGCGCGGCGCAACTTCGCCGAACCTGGGCAACTGGACCGCCTGAAGAAGTACCACGGCGACAAGGCCGCGTGGGTGCTGAGCGCGTGGGTCGATACCTGGCTGGCGCCGGCCTTCGCCGACTGGAATCTCGACGACACACTGCGCCGGGTGCAATGCCCGGTGCTGGCGCTGCATGGCGAAGAGGATGAATACGGCTCGGCGGCCCATCCCGCGACCATCGCCCGCCTGACCGGCGGCAAGCAGGCGCTGCTGGAGAACTGCGGCCATGTGCCGCACCGCGAACAGCCGCACATCGTGCTCGACCTGGCCAGCCAGTGGCTGCGGGGCGCAGTGCCAGGCTGAGCGCCGGCCGCCGGTCTGCGCGGCGCCCTCCCCGCCGCGCCCGGAAGGGAAAACCCCAGGGGCGATATGGCGCAAAGGTTGTATACACTCTTTGCACACCATAGTACGCGCCAGGCTCCGTCCAAGTGTTGCTGCTGTATTGGTCCGCCCGGCTTCCTTTACGGCCATGCCCACACCTGGGTCAGGGAGCTAGCCATCGATATCCGAAATCCGTCGCCCGGCCTCTACAACGAGGACCTGGCCCCCACCAAGGAGCGCCGCTGGGGCGCGTTCAGCATCTTCAACGTCTGGACCTCGGACGTGCACAGCCTGTGGGGCTACTACCTGGCCGCCAGCCTGTTCCTCCTGTGCGGCAGTTTCGTCAACTTCCTGATCGCCATCGGCCTGAGTTCGCTGGTGATCTTCTTCCTCATGAACCTGATGGGCTATGCCGGCGAGAAGACCGGCGTGCCCTACCCGGTGCTGGCGCGCGCCGCGTTCGGCATCTGGGGCGCCAACCTGGCGGCGCTGGTGCGCGCGGTGGTGGCCTGTTTCTGGTACGGCGCGCAGACGGCGGCGGCCTCGGGCGCCATCGTCGCGCTACTGGTGCGCAACGACAGCCTGCTGGCCTTCCACCAGAACACGCAATGGCTGGGGCATTCGGGGCTGGAAGTGATCTGCTATGTCGGCATCTGGGCGCTGCAATTGCTCATCATCCAGAAGGGCATGGAGACTGTGCGCCGGTTCCAGGACTGGGCCGGCCCGGCCGTGTGGATCGCCATGCTGGTGCTGGCGGTGGGGCTGTGCGTGAAGGCGGGCGGGTTCAGCCTCGACCACGGCATTCCCATGGACGTGCTGCTGGACAAGACCAAGGACGCCGGGGTCAGCGGCGCGCCGGGCAGCTTCTGGGCACTGATGGCGGTGGGCGCCACCTGGATCACCTACTTCGCGGCGCTGTACCTGAACTTCTGTGATTTCTCGCGCTATGCGCGCGACAAACAGGCGGTCAAGCGCGGCAACCTGTGGGGCCTGCCGGTGAACCTGGTGGCGTTCTCGCTGGTGGCGGGCGTCACCACCATTGCCGCGTACAAGGTCTATGGCGAGGTGCTGCTGCATCCCGAGCAGATCTCCACCAAGTTCGACAGCTGGGTGTTGGCGCTACTGGCCGCGCTGACCTTCGCGGTGGCCACGCTGGGCATCAACGTAGTGGCGAACTTCGTGTCAGCCGCGTTCGACATCTCGAATGTGTTTCCCAAGCGCATCGACTTCAAGCGCGGCGGCTACATCGCGGCCCTGATCGCGCTGGTGCTCTACCCCTTCGCGCCCTGGGAAGGCGGCGCGGCGCACTTCGTCAACGCCATCGGCGCCACCATGGGGCCGCTGCTGGGGATCATCCTGGTCGACTACTACCTGGTGGCCAAGGGCCGCATCAACGTGGCGGCGCTGTATGACGAGCACGGCGAATACCGCTACCAGGGCGGCTGGAACATCAACGCGCTGATCGCCACCGGCATCGGCAGCGTGTTCTCGACCATCCTGCCGAACTTCACCGACCTGCTGCCGGTCTGGTGGGCCACCTATGGCTGGTTCTTCGGCGTGGGGATCGGCGGCAGCGTCTACTGGGTGCTGGCGACGCTGCGCCCGCGCGTGGCGCCGGCCATGGCGTGAGGCGCCCTTGCCCGCGCTTGCACCACACGCTGCCTCAGTGCGCTGCGACAGGTTGACGTTGCCCGGGGCGATCTGAGCCGACGCGCGGGCGATGGACTCCGCGGCGCGCCCCTGCCTCAGCCGCCGCGCATCCGTTCGCACAACGTGCCGATGGCGGCCAGGTCGCCCAGGCGCGCCAGGCGCTGCACTTGCAGGCTGAAGTCCTTGAAGGCCGGGTCGCGCGCCTGAATCGCGCGCGCCCAATCCATCAGATCCGAGATCCCGCCGATGTCCAGCAGGCGCTGCACCTGCTCCAGCTCGGCGGGCGACAGACGCGGCAACGGCGCCGAGCCGGGCGCCGCCTCGGTGGCGGCCTGCTGCGTCGACAGGTGCAGCAGCCGCGCCAGCACGTGCCGCAATTCGACCAGGTCGATAGGCTTGAGCAGGCTGGCGTCATAGCCGGCGCCGTCCAGCGTGGGCGCCTCCTGCGGCGTCGCCGATACCGCGACCACGGGCACGTCCGGCCAGCGCGCGCGGGCGGCCGCGAGCACGACCGAGCCGTCGGCGCCTTCCATGCGGTGGTCGGTCAGGATCAGGTCGGGCCGGCGCGCGTCGTCGGCGCGGATGCGGGCCACCATGCCGCGGCCGTCCGCCTCGCTTTCGACGGCAAAGCCCAGGCTGGCCAGTTCCTCGACCAGGAATTCGCGGATTTCCGGCGTGTCCTCGGCCAGCCAGATGCGCTTGCCGGCGCCGTCCAGCGCGGGCAGCACGTGCGCGGCGGCGGCGATGTAGTGGTGCGACACGCGCGATTCGTCGACCTGCCTGAGCGGCAGCGCCACACTGATGGTCGTGCCCTGGCCCACCTCGCTGTCAACGTGGATGCGGCCGTTCATGCGCTGCACCCACTGCTGGACGATGGCCAAGCCCAGCCCGACGCCGGGCTGGCTCTCGGCCGCCGACAAGCGCTGGAACGGCTCGAAGATGTGCTGCCGGTCTTGCGGCGCGATGCCGCAGCCGGTGTCGCGCACCGCCAGCGCCAGCCAGCCGGCGGTCTCGCCGGCCCCGGGCGCGGTGTAGTCCGCCGTCAGCGTGAGCACCCCGCCGCGCGTGAACTTGGCGGCATTGTCGATCAGGTTGGACAGCACCTGGCGCACGCGCTTGCCGTCCATGTCGAGAACGGCCGGCACCGCCTCCGATACCCGCAACTCGAAGCGGTTGCCCTGCCGCGCGGCGATCGGCGCGGCTTCCTTGGCCGTCGCGTCGAGCAAGGCGTGCACGTATTCGGGCGCCAGCCGCAAGGCCTGGCCGCCAGCGCCGGCGGCATAGTCGATCAGGTCGTTCACCATGCCCAGCATGTGGTCGGCGCTGCGGCGGATGATGGCGCCGCGCGGCGCATCGTCGCGGCCGCCGGCCTGGATCAGGTCGGCAAAGCCGATGATGGAGGTCAATGGGGTGCGCAGGTCGTGGCTGATGCGCGCCAGGAAGTCCTGGCGCACGCGGCCGGCTTCGTCGGCCTGGATCAGCGCCGCCTGCAGCGCCTGGGTGCGCTCGGTGACGGCCTGGTCCAGGCGCTGGTGCTCGCGCTCGCGCGCCTGCGCCAGTTCGCGCTGGGCCGCCAGCCGTTCCTGGCGATGCTGGCGCGAGCGTCCGTACAACAGCACGGCCAGCATCAGCGAGATCGACAACAGATCCCAGGCGACCTCCGGCCCGCCCTGCCAGCGGCCGGGCAGCAGACCCTGGATGTAGGCCACCCGCAGCAGCAGGCAACCACAGTAGACGGCGAAAGACAGCAGGAAAATGCGGGCATTGGCATGGCCGCGGCGCCAGCCATCGGCCATCGACACGAGCCAGACCACGGCCCACAGGAAGATCAGGCCGATCAGCGCCTGCGCGGCCTCGCGGTAGTCGCCCAGCGCCGCCCACACCGCGCCGGCGAACCCGGCGGCGATCAGCCCCAGGTAGACGCCGCGCCACATGCGGATCCGGTGCAGGCCCGCGAACAGCATCGCCATGCCGCCGAACAGCGACGCCGCCACCGTCGCCAGCACGCTGGGCGCGCGCAGCACCACCTCGCCGCCGCCCGTCAGGACATAGCGATACAGCAATCCCTGGAACGACAGGCTGTAAAGGATCTCGACGAAAATGGCGGCGGACAGCAGCAGATAGACCGGGTCGCGATGAACCGCGCCCAGCAGACCCGCGTAGATGCCCACCATCACCAACGCGCCGACCAGCACCGCCACCAGCATGGTGTTGCGCTGGGTCACGCCGACAAAGGCCGCCGGCGTGCGCAAGGCGGGCTCCATGTTGATCGCCGAGCGGCTCTGAACCCGCACCAGCACCGTCATCCGCTCGCCCGGCTCCAGCCGCAGCGGCGCCACCGAGACGGTCGACGGCACCTCGCGGGTAGCCAGCGGCTCGCGGTTGCCCGCCAGCAGCACCCTGGCCGGCTCGCGGCTGCCGTGGGGGAACAGGTAGAAGCGCACGTCTTCCAGACGCGGCACGCCGAATGACAGCCAGCGCTCTTGCGCGCTGTCGCTGCCGTTGCCGATTTCCAGCCGCAGCCAGAACGCCGACGCGGAGTACCCCCGGTTCAGCCAGCGCGGCGAGACGGGCTGCCAATCGCCATCCAGGATCTGGCCGACCTGGCGCGCGCCGGTCTGGTCTTCGATGCCGCGCAACTGGCTGGCCAACGGCAGGCCGCCGGTCACCGCGCCCAGGTCGACGACGGCTTGAACGTCCTGCCCCCGCGCCGGCAGCGCCACGCAGCACAAGGCCAGCCACAGCAGCCACGCCAGCCAGCCCGCGCGCCGGTCAGCCATGCGGATCCTGCTCTTGGCGCAAGGCCGTCGGCGCCATGCCGAAGCGTTCACGGAAGGCGGTGGAGAAATTGCCGCGGTTGCCAAAGCCCACCGCCTGCGAAATCGCCTGGATGTCCAGGCCGGTTTCGCACAGCAGGCGGCGCGCTTCGCGCATGCGTTCTTCGCGCAGGAACTCGAACACCGTGGTGCCGGCGCAGCGCCGGAAGGCCTGGTTCAGGCGGCGCGCATTGGTGCCCAGGGCCTGCGCCAGAACCACCAGCTCGGGGGTGTGATCCAAGCGCTCGCGCAGCAGCTTGCGCGCGGCGCGAAACAGCACGCCGTCCAGCGAGCTGCCCGCGGCGGCGGTCGATGTGCCGTCCGCGCTGACGGCAGCGGCCGCGGCGGCCGGCGCCGGCGGCACGCGCAGGTGAATCAGCAGGCGCAGGCGCACTTCCTCGAAGTCGAACGGCTTGGCGACGTAGTCGACCGCGCCCGCGGACAGGCCCGCCACCCGCTCCATGGGGAGCGACGCGGCGGTCAGGAAGATGACCGGAATGGCGCGCGTGGCCTGGTCGGCCTTGAGCAGGCGACAGGCCGCCAGGCCGTCGCAGCCCGGCATGTTCACGTCCATCAGGATGATGTCCGGCTGCACCAGTTGCGCCTTGCGGTAGCCGTCATTGCCGTCCTCGGCCACGTAGACGCGGCAGTCCTGGCTGGTCAGGAAATCCACCAGCAGCATGCGGTCTTCGGGACGATCCTCGACGACCAGCACACGCAGGCCGGCAAGCTGGCCGGGGATAAGCGGATAGGAGGCGTCATTCATGCCGCGCATTCTTTCATGCCGGCCGGCCGGCGCGTTGGTAACAAGCGACAAAACCAAGCCGGTTTTGTGAATATTTTTCCTTGCGGCAAACGTGCCGTGCATTCCGGCAAACATCCCAGATGCAATCATTATTCACACATGATAGTGTTTGTTACATGGGCGACTCGTCCGCCGAGGTCCTGGCTTTCCCTTCAAGCGCGACGCGAGTCGCGCCATCACCCCGGTGAACGCCCGTTTGCAATACGGGCCGCCGCGCCGGCAAGAATCCCGCAGTGCGCCGTACTTGTAAAGAACTTCAGAAAGATTGTTTATAGAAGTTTAAGAAATATATCAAAAAATATCATTTAAGTCTGATTGTAACCAATTGCTGCCTGAGCACCCATGCGCCGCCCATCCCCCCCTCGCCGTCCCGCCGTCCTTTGCCCGCCTCCCTTTTCCTTGCGCGCCGGCCTTGCGGCCGTGCTGCTGGCGTTAGCCGCCGGACCGGTGGCGGCGCAGAACGTCCAGCTGCCTTCGGCCGCCGAGCCAGGCCGTCCACTGCCGCAGCCGGTCATGCCGGAAAGCACCCCGACCGCGCCGTCGGTGACGGTGCAGCAGGGCGGCGTGACCGAGGCGCCCCCCGGCGCGGACAAGCTGACCTTCACCCTGAAGGACATGCGCATCGAGGGGGTCACCCGCTATCCCGCCGCCACCCTGCGTCCGCTCTACCAGGCTCTGATCGGCAAGACCATCAGCGTGGCGGACGCCTTCAAGGTCGCCAATGAGATCGAGCTGCGCTACCGCAACGATGGGTACGTCACCACGCGCGTGATCGTGCCGGCGCAGACCATCGAAGACGGCCTGTTCCGCGTCATGGTGGTCGAAGGCTACATCGCCGATGTCAAGTACGACGGCGACATCGGCCCGGCACAAGCCGCGATCGAGAAACTGGTACAGCGCCTGCGCGGCGTGCGTCCCATCAACGTGGCGCAAGTGGAACGCCAGTTGCTGCTGGCCAATGACCTGAACGGCATGACGGTGCGCGCCTCGCTGGAGGCGTCCCCCACCGAAGTGGGCGGCTCGGTGCTGGTGGTGCGCAGCGAGCGCAAGCCGGTCGATGCGCGCCTGGGCATGGACAACCGCGCCTCGCCCTACCTGGGCTGGAGCGAAATGACCGGCCAGGTCACGTTGAACTCGTTTGGCGCGCGCGCCGACAGCCTCACGCTGACCGGCCGCGTGGGCTTCCCGGCCTACCGCAGCAAGGCCGTGGGCGCCAACTACGACATGCTGGTCACCGACAGCGGCATGACGGTGGACATCGCCGCCAGCTACGCCAAGAGCGAGCCGGGCCGCGAGCTGGCGCCGTTGAACGTGGCCAGCGATGTGCAGGCCTATTCGGCCACCGCCACCTATCCGTTGATCCGTTCGCGCCTGCAGAACCTGCGCGCCTTCGGCATGCTGGACGTGCGCAACGTCACCACCGACATCACCGGCATTCCGTTCACGCGCGACCGCCTGCGCGTGTTGCGCGCCGGCCTGAGCTACGACCGCACCGACAGTTGGAACGGCATCACCGCCGTGCGCGGCACCGTGCACCAGGGCCTGGATGCCATGGGCGCCTCCAAGGAAGGCAATGAACTGGCCTCGCGCGCCAAGGGCCGGCCGGACTTCCTGAAGTTCACCGCCGAGCTGACCCGCCTGCAACAACTGTCCGACCGTTTCAGCCTGGTGGCCACCTTCGCCGGCCAGTACAGCGCCAACCCGCTGCTGGCCAGCGAAGAATTCGCGCTCGGCGGCCCCAACTTCGGCCGCGGCTACGACGACGGCGAAATGTCGGCCGACTCCGGCATGGCCGCCTCGCTGGAACTGCGCTACGCCGTGTCCTCCGACCGCTTCCTGCCGAACGGCGCGCATGTCTACACCTTCGTGGACGGCGGCCGCATCTGGTCGCGCAGTGAAAGCGCGCCGCTGACGCGCGCCAAGCTGTCCTCGTACGGCGCCGGCATGCGCGCCAACCTGACCAAGAACCTGTACGCCACGATCGAAGTGGCCAAGCCCATGAGTGGCGACGTCCTGACCCAGGGCAACAAAGATCCCCGCGTGTTCTTCAGCCTCTCGGCCCAGTACTAATCCGCGACAGAAAAGCGACCGACCATGACCCGTCAATCCCGCAGCCTCGCCCCCTCCGCCCGCCGCCCGTCCCTGAAGGCCCCGCCCCTGCCCGCGCTGACCACGCTGGCCATGGTGATCGGTTCGCTGGTCTCCGGCGGCGCCCAGGCCAATCCCACCGGCGGCAACGTGGTGGCCGGTTCGGCCACCATCAACAATCGCGGCAACGGCACGCTGGACATCAACCAGTCCACCGGCAAGGCCATCATCAACTGGAAAGACTTCAGCATCGGCGCCAATGAGACGGTCAATTTCCGTCAGCCGGGCAGCAACAGCATCACGTTGAACCGGGTGGTGGGCAACGATCCGTCGGCCATCTTCGGCCGCCTGAACGCCAACGGCACGGTGATGCTGGTCAACCCGAACGGCGTACTGTTCGGCAAGGGCGCGCGCATCGACGTGGGCGGGCTGGTCGCCACCACCGCCAACATCAGCGACAAGGACTTCCTGGCCGGCAAGTACAAGTTCGACCAGCCCTCGTCCAAGGCCAATGCCATGATCGTGAACGAAGGCACGATCAGCATCAAGGACAGCGGCCTGGCGGTGCTGGTGGCGCCGGCGGTGCGCAACTCGGGCGTCATCGAGGCCAAGCTGGGACGCGTGGCGCTGGCCGGCGCCAAGACCGTCACGGTGGACTTCCATGGCGATGGCCTGCTCAGCTTTGACGCCACCTCGGCGGTCAGCGACCTGCCCAAGGACGCCGACGGCAAGCCCGTCTCGGCCCTGGTCGCCAACAACGGCGTGATCCGCGCCGACGGCGGCACGGTGTTCATGACGGCGCGCGCGGTCAAGGGCGTGATCGACAACGTGGTCAATACCGACGGCATCGTCAGCGCCAAGGCGGTGGGCACGCAAAACGGCAAGATCGTGCTGTCCGGCGGCGATGCCGGCACGGTCAATGTGGCCGGCACGGTCGACGCCACCGGCGCCAATGCCGGCGAGCGCGGCGGCAAGGTGGTGGTGACGGGCGAGCACGTGAACGTGGCGCGCGGCGCGGCCATCGACGTGTCCGGCGCGGCCGGCGGCGGCGAGATCGCGCTGGGTAGCCAGGGCGTCGCGCCCGACGACGGCTCGGCCGCGTTCAGCGGCAAGTCGTCCACCGTCAAGGTGGCGGCGGGCGCCACGCTCAAGGCCGACGCGCTGGTCAACGGCAACGGCGGCAGCGTCACGATGTGGTCCAACGACGCCACCGCGTTCGCCGGCAGCCTGTCGGCGCGCGGCGGCGCGCAAGGCGGCGACGGCGGCTTCGCCGAAGTGTCCAGCAACAAGAACATCGGCCTGACCGGCTCGGCCGACCTGCGCGCGCCCAAGGGCAAGACCGGCCTGCTGCTGATCGACCCGACCGACCTGCGCATCGTCGATTCCGGCAGCGGCGGCTCGCAGGACGGCGCGGCCGGCGACGGCACCATCAACGGCGGCGACGCCAACACCGCCGACAACACCGTGTCGCGTGGCCTGCTGGAAAGCCTGGCCGGCACCACCAACATCAAGCTGGAAGCCACCGGCCAGATCACCGTCGCGGACATGGCCGCGATCAACCTGAAAACCACCGCCGGCCACAGCTTCACGATGCGCTCGACGCAGACGGGCGGCATCCGCTTCGAGAATTCGAACACCGAGATCAGCACCCAGGGCGGCGCCATCACGCTCGAAGCGCTGGGCGTGGGCAGCACGCTGGACAACATCGGCAAGCTCACCAGCCGCGGCGGCGCGATCACGCTGAACGCCACCGGCGACATCAACCTGGCCAACGTCATCAACGCCGGCAGCGGCGCCGCGCTGGTGCGCACCAGCGCCGGCTCGATCCGCAACACCGGCGGCGCCAGCCAGGTCGTGGCCGGCGGCAGCGTCAAGCTCGACGCCAGCGGCGGCAGCATTGGCGAGACCGGCGCGGCGATCAACACCCAGACGGCGCAGCTGTCGCTGGCCACCGGCGGCAACCTGGTGCTCGCCAACCGCCAGACGCTAACGTCGCTGGACATCACCAGCCGCCACGCGCAGCCGGGGGTGAACAACACTTACCAGCTCACCTCGCCCAACCTGCTGTTCATGCTGCAGGACAACAACGGCTACCTGCTGAACTCGGTCACCCAGCCGGGCCTGAACTTCGCGTTCACCGGCGACCGCACCATCACCGCCGGCACCCTTAACGTGGGCGCCGGCAACCTGGCGCTGACCTCGACGGCGGGCAACATCCTGGGCACGTCCAGCTCGCGGCTGACGGCCGGCCTGATCACGCTGAGCGCGGCCGGCAGCACTGGCAAGAACGGCGCGATCGGCTCGGCCTCGCAGGCGCTGAACACCGAAAGCCCCGTGCTCAGCGCCACCAGCGGCACCGGCGGCGTCTACCTGAGCGACAGCGCCGCGACCACCCTGAAGGCGATCGACACCAGCGGCAGTCTGGTCGCGCAGGCCGCCGGTCAACTGACGCTGGGCGACATCAAGGTCGGCGGCGCCACGTCGCTGACCTCGCTGTTTGGCAGCATCGTGGACGACGGCCTGGACGCCACCACGATCGCCACGTCCACGCTGACCCTGTCGGCCCAGAACGGCGTCATCGGCGGCGCCGCGCGCGCGCTCAAGACCAATGCCGGCGTGGTGTCGGCCACTTCGGACGCGGGCGTCTACCTGGACAGCAGCAACGCCAGCCTGACCATCACCCAGGCGCAGGCCGACAACGCCGCCATCGCCATCAGCGGCGCCGGCAGCGTGTCGGCCAACAACGTCGGTTCCGGCGGCGGCGCCATCAGCCTGACCGGCAACAGCATCGCGGCCGGCCAGGTCAACGCGGGCACTGGCAACGTCACCCTGACCGCCCGCGCGGGCAGCATCACCGGCAACTCGGCCTCGCTGATCACCGGCAACGTCGTCACCCTGTTGGCCCCGGCCACCAATACGTCGTACACCGTGGGCACGTCGGGCACCTACCTGCGCACCGCCGCCGGCGAACTGCACGCCACCGGCGGCAGCATCTATCTGAATCAGGCCCAAGGCTCGGTGCTGCTGGACGACCTGAAGGCCAGCAATGGCATTTACGTGACCGGCGCCGCCAACCTGACGGCCAACCAATTGGACGCCGGCACCGGCACGCTCTCGCTCAACGCCCAGGGCGGCAGCATCCTGCGCGCCAGCGCCGGCAGCGTGCTGGCGGGCAACAGTGTCAACCTGCAGGCGCAGCAGCATCTGGGCACCGCCAGCGACCACCTCACCACCGCCACCACCAGCCTGACGCTGGGCAGCGGCGGCGATATCTTCATCGACAATCCCGGCAAGACGCTGACCTACCTGGCCATCAGCAATTCGCACGCCGACCCGGCCCGCCGCAACACCCTGCTGGTGAACGCGCCGTTCCTGAACTTCGACATCAACGACGACCTGGGCAACGCCTACGAGCTCAAGCAGGTCTACAGCTCGCTGCTGAACCAGTTCTTGTTCACCGGCGACCAGAGCCTGAAGCTGGGCAACATCCGCGCCGGCAATGGCGTGTCGCTGACCTCCACCCAGGGCAGCATCTTCGACGACGGCTTGACGCAGACGCGCGTCACCGCCAGCAACGTCAGCCTGGCGGCCAACCAGGATATCGGCACCAGCACCGACTACGTGGCGGTCAACGCGCCCGCCCTGTCGCTGGACACGCGCGGCAACCTCTACGCCACCAACATCGCCGACCTCAGCTCGCTGACGGTAACCGCGCGCCACAAGGGCGCGGACGACCACTACGTGCTGGACGTGCGCGCGCCGTCGCTGCTGTTCAACATCACCGACGACGCCAGCGGCCACACCATCCGCGAGCTGCGCGACAGCAATGCGATCAACTTCAGCTTCATCAGCGACCGCGACGTCACCGCCGGCAGCATCGACGCCGGCTACGGCGGCAGCATCACGCTAAACGCCGCCGGCGACATCCGCGACGACGGCGACAAGCAGACCCGGCTGCTGGCCAACTCGGTCAACCTGGTCGCCGGCAAGGCTGTCGGCGCCACCGGCACGGCCTATATGGACATCCTGGCCGGCTACCTGAGCGGCTCGGCCAGCAATGGCGGCTTCTACGCGCAGCTGCCCCACCCCACCGGCTCGTCCAACACCACCGGCGTGGTCACGCTGAACAACATCACCGCCTCCGACGACGTGCGCATCGATACGCGCCAGGGCGATGTGTTGCTGGCCGGCACGGTGCGCAGCTGGAATGGCGTGGTGGCCCTGAACGTGGCCAACGGTTCGATGTTCGGCAATGGCACGGGCGGCGTCTACGCGGGCGCCAATGACATCCAGTTGACGGCGGCCGGCGCCATCGGCGGCATGTACAACGGCAGCGTGCGCTACGTCGGCGTGGGCGGCAGCGGCCTGGTCAACGTGCAGGCCACCGCCGGCACCGACCTCTACCTGAATGGCACCACCGGCAATATCAGGCTGACGCGCCTGGAGGCCGGCAACGGCCAGATCGGTTACACCCAGGCCTCTGGCGCCACCACGATAGGCAACCTGAGCGCCAGCGGCGCGGTCACCCTGTCCAATACCGGCGGCTCGCTGCTGGACGATGGCGATGCCGCCACGCTCATCCGCGGCAGCAGCATCGCCCTGACGGCAGGCGGCGCCATCGGCGCGGCCGGCGCCGCGCTGACCCTGCGGGCGCCCGATGTCAGCCTCACCAGCGGCGCCGGCATCGCGGTCGACAACCTGGTCGGTCTGACGCGCCTGAACATCACGCGCACCGGCACCGCCTACGGCGCCTACGCGATCACCGCGCCCAACCTGACGGCCTTCACCGTGACGGATGACGGCCTGGGCATCCACCTGAAGCAGATCGCCAGCGCCACCGATCTGGACTTCGGTTTCAGCGCCGGCAGCAAGAACCTGCTGGTCGGCAATATCGACACCGGCGCCAACGGCAAGGCCAGCCTCGCCGCCGGCCTGAACCTCAGCAACGACGATCCGGCCAACCCCGGCGCGATCCGCGCCGCGACCGTGGCGCTGAGCGCCGGTTCGAACGGCTCCATCGGGGCGTCCGGCGCCGGCGGCGCGCTGGTCCTGACCGGCACCTCGGCGCTCAGCCTGACCGCCGGCAACAGCTTCTACGTCGGCAGCGACACCGTGCTGCGCAGCCTGTCGATCAACAGCCTGAAGGCCGCCGGCAGCGCCAGCACCTTCGAGATCGGCGGCGGCGCCGGCCAGACCATCCGCATCAGCGACGACGGCACCACCCAATACCTGGAGCAGGTCGCCGGCGGCCTGACCGACTTCAGCTTCACCGGCCGCAAGAACATCCAGGCCGGCACCGTCACCGCCAGCAACACGATCAAACTGACCACCGCCGGCGGCGGCGTCTACTCCAGCATCACCAGCGATGGCGGCAGCGGCCGCATCGCGGCCAACAGCGTCACCCTGTCGGCCACCGGATCGGACAACTACACCGCGCGCGACGCCAACACCGGCGCCATCGGCAGCGGCAGCCGCGCGCTGCGCGTCAGCGCCAGCGACCTGGCGATCACCAACAACGGTGACATCACCCTGAACAACGGCGGCCTGGCGCTCAACAGCCTGAACCTGTACCTGTCGCGCCGCGATGCCGGCAACAGCGTCAACTACGACACCAACAGCTACGCCTTCGGCGGGCTGGGCGGCCAGTCGCTGTCGTTGGCGGGCGGCACCACGCTGGCGATCGGCGCCAACATGCAGGGCGCGGCGCTGACCATCAACACCGACACCGCGATCACCTCCAACACCATCAATACCGGCGCCGGCTCGGTGGCGCTGACCTCGCGCTACGCCAACAACGACCTGGCCCCCAGCATCGGCGGTTCGGGCCTGATCACCGGCAACAGCGTCAGCCTGAGCGCCCTGGGCAGCAACGGCAGCGTGTCGGCGCAGACCAGCACCGCCAACCTGGCGGTCGCCTCGGCCGGCAACGTGGCGGTGGCCAACAACAAGCAGCTCGATTCGCTGGCGCTGACCGCCAACCATGTAAGCACCGGCGGCGCGCTCAACAACAGCTACAGCATCACCGCCACCGGCATGTCGGCGTTCTCGCTGACCGATTCGACCGGCGTCGCCGGCCTGACGCTCAACGACATCCGCAACACCGGCAACCTGGCGCTGTCGATCTCGTCGGATCGCGCGCTGACCGTCAACAACGTCACCACCGCCGCTGGCGGCTCGGTCACGCTGGCCAGCAGCGGCACCATCTACGGCACCAGTTCGAGCGCCGGCACGCCCAACATCACCACCGGCGCGCTGACGCTCAACGCCGGCTCGGTGACGGGCGTGTACGCCACCAACCAGCCGCTGTACGTCAGCGTCGATGCGCTGTCCTCGAACATCCGCGGCAGCCTGTGGGTGTCGAACAACAAGAGCCTGACGCTGCTGGACAACAGCGCCACCAGCTCGGCGCAGGTGAACGTCACCAACGGCTCCATCTCGCAGGGCGCCGGCCGCTTCGTCAGCCCGGTGCTGACGCTGACCGCCACGCAATCGATCGGCGCCGCCGGCAACGCGATGCAGACCGACACGCGCCAGTTGACCACGCAGTCGGGCGGCAACCTGTACATCAACAACGCCAGCGACCTGTTCTCGCTGAGCGTCACCGCCAACCACGCCAACAGCGCGGTGGACAACGTGCTGCAGGTGGCGGCCAAGGGCCTGACGTTCGACGTCACCGACGCCAACGTCTACACCATGACGCAGGTCAGCGACGTCACCGGCCTGAACTTCACGTTCAACGGCGACCGCACGCTCTACGTCGGCAACGTCGACGTCGGGCCGGCCAATACCGTCAGCCTGGGCGCCTATGGCGCCAACGCCAACATCCTGAACCTGTCGCCGACCTCGCACGTCACCGGCGATTCCGTATCGCTGGGCGCCAGCGGCCAGATCGGCGTGGCCTCGGGCGACAACTCGGGTTCGATCCACGTCACCACCAGCGAGCTCTACCTCACGTCGGGCAGCCACGTCTATGTCGACAACGACCGCGACCTGGCCACCCTGTCGCTGTACGCCACCGGCGCGGCGCCCGCCACCTACCAGATCCAGTCGAACGAGCTGTTGTTCGACGTGGCCCATGACGGCAGCCGCCTGCAGGTCAACCAGGTGCGCGACAACACCGGCCTGAACCTGATGCTGTCGAGCAGCGTCGGCCAGGACATCGGCATCATCGACACGCAGGCCACCGGCACGGTGCGCCTGTCCAGCAACAACAGCATCCTGGGCAGCGCCGACGACAGCCAGCGCATCACCGCCGCGCAGGTCAACATCACCACCCAGGGCAGCGGCGGCATCGGCGCGGCCGGCCGCGAAATCAACCTGTCGGCGCCGATCGTCAACATCCAGAACGGCGGCGACGTCTACATCGATTCGGACACGCACATCGACTCGCTGTCGCTGTACTCCACCGGCAATGCCGCGCGCAGCTACAGCATCAAGTCGCCGACGCGCGAAGGCGGCAACATCAGCTTGCAGGCCTCGGACGGCGGCAGCGCCAGCAGCGCCGGCCTGGTCCTGAGCGAACTGGTCGACCAGGGCGGCCTGAACCTGAGCGTCACCAGCGACCGCACCATCACCGTGGGCAAGATCAACGTCGGCTACGACAACGTCAGCCTGACCTCGCGCGGCGGTTCGCTGCTGGGCGACGGCGACGGCACCACCAAGATCGATGCCGCGGCCCTGACCCTGACCGCCAACAACGCCATCGGCGCGGCCGGCGACGGCAACGCCATCGACACCCGCGTCAGCACCCTGAGCGGCCGCGCCAACAACGGCGGCGCGTACATCACGGTGGAAGGCAACACCAGCCTGCCCAGCCTGGTCTCGACCGGCGCCAGCTCGGTCGGCAACACCACCGGCGACATCGAACTGGGCACGGTCAACACCAACGGCAACGCCTTCACGGTCAACAACACCGGCGGCTCGATCCTGAGCGGCACGATCAACAACGCCACCACGGTCAGCCTGACCGCCAACGGTTCGATCGGCAACAAGAGCGCGATCCGCACCACCGCCCTGGCCAACGGCACCACCACGGTGACACTCAGCGCCACCAAAACCGACCGCGCCGACGGCAGCATCGCGCTGACCGAAGCCTATGGCCTGCAGGTGGCCTCGGTGGCCGCCGCCGGCGACGTCACCCTGACCGCCGACACCGCCAGCAGCGGCCGCAACCTGACCGTGGGCACCATCACGTCCACCGATGGCGCGGTCACCCTGTCGACCGCGCGCGGCAGCATCGTCGGCGCCAACAACAGCAACCTGGTCAGCGGCAAGAGTGTCAACCTGACGGCCAACTACGGCACCTCGGCCACGATCGGCGCGTCCGGCTCGGCCCGCCTGCACCTGAACACCGGCAAGCTGACGGTGGCCACGCCCGGCAGTATCTACGTCGACAACGTGGCCGATCTCTCCGACCTGACCCTCATCCGCAACAACGCGCAGGGCTCGAACTACGGCAGCGCGGGCGCGCTGATGATCAGCGCGCAGAACCTGACGTTCAACGGCACCGATAGCGGCAACGTCACCACGCTGAACACGGTGCGCGACACCACGGGCCTGAACTTCAATTACCAGGCCATCGGCGCCATCAACGTCAATGACGTCGATGTGACGCAGAACGGCTCGGTGTCGCTGTCGACCAATCCGTATTACTACACGGGCGGCTCGATCCAGGGCGTGAACGGTTCGTCCAAGATCGTCGCGGGCGACCTGACCCTGTCCACCGGCACGGGCGACACGCCCAACACCATCGGTTCGGCCGGCCTGGCGCTGAACACCCAGGTCAACAACATCGCCGCCACCGCCTCGGGCGGCATCTGGCTCAAGCAGAACGGCTCGATCAACCTGGGCAACCTGCGGGCCGGCGGCGACCTGTCGGTCACCACCACCACCGGCGACATCCTGGTCGGCACGGTCAGCTACGGCACCAACAATGCCCTGACCCTGAACGCCCAGACCGGCAGCATCCTGTACGGCGGCGGCACGCTGTCGGGCGCGGGCACCGGCGCCATCACGCTGACGGCCCAGAACGGCATCGGCACCCGCGACGCGGCCATCAAGATCGCCGCGCCCAACAGCCCGGTGTCGGCCACCGTTACCGGCAACGGCTCGCTCTACCTGGAAGGCAGCGGCAACCTGCTCGGCGGCCTGACCACCGCCGTCAACAACGGCGAAACGCGCGTCACCGGCAACGGCAACCTGGTGCTGACCAGCATGACCTCGGCCACTGACGCCACCGGCAACGACATCTCGGTCAAGACCACCGCCGGCAACGTCACCGTCAAGAACGTGCAAGCCGGCGCCGACCATGGCCAGATCACGATCAGCGCCGACAATGGTTCGATCCTGGCCGACAGCACCGGCGCCACCGTCAAGGCCTACGGCGTCGCCCTGAACGGCGCCAACGGCATCGGCGCCGCCAACGGCCGCATCAACGCCACCGGCCAGCGCGTCGAAGTCACCAGCAACGGCGCCATGTACCTGGCGGCGGACAACAACTCCGTCTACTCGTACCTGTCTGGCAACACCATCGACATCGCCGCCGCCGGCAACCTGCAGATCGCCAACGCGATCGCCGCCAACGGCACCATCAAGGTCACCGGCAACGGCAGCAACAGCCAGTTGGTGGCGGGCAACATCGACGCCGGCGCCGGCAGCGTCAACATCGACTTCAGCAAGGCCGGCAGCACCATCGTCGACGACCGCGAGGAGTCCACCCGCATCATCGGCGGCAACGTCACGCTCAAGGCCGGCGCCGGTATCGGCGGCGCCGCCGGCTCGCCCGACAATCTGCAGACCACCGCCGCCAACATCACGGCGGAAGTCACCGGCGCGGGCTCGATCTACCTGAACGACAACCGCGCGGCCGGCACCACGCTGACGTCGATCATCGCGCAGAACGGCGCCATCGGCATCACCACCGCCGGCCCGACGCTGGTCACCAGCGCGATCGGCAGGACCAACGCGGCCGGCAACGACATTGCGATCACCACCACCAGCGGCGACCTGTCCATCAACACCATCGACGCCACCCGCGGCGGCAACGTCAGCCTGACGGCGGCCGGTTCGATCAAGGGCGCGCTGGCCGGCAATCTGGTCTTCGGCAACACGCTGACGGCCAACGCCGGCGGCAGCATCGGCTCGGCCACCAACCTGAGCAATGGCACCGGCGGCATCGCCCTGCGCACCAACGTGGCGTCGCTGGGCTCGCTGTCGACCGCCGCCGACGGCGCGGTGATTGTCGTCAACAACGTTGGCACGCTGGCCCTGAGCGCCAATAGCGGCAACGTCAGCCAGAGCGGCGCGAACAGCTCCGTCTACCTGACCACCGCCGGCGACCTGGACGCCAGCGGCGGCATGTCGACCACGGCCGACAACCTGCTGCTGGCCTCGGGCGGCAAGCTGACGGTGGCCGCGGCCGGCGTCCAGGCCAATGACGCCGTCACCCTGCGCGGCACGCAGGATGTGGTTGCCGCCGGCGCCACGCCGCGCAGCATCGGCGTCAAGTCCGGCGCGCTGACCTTCAGCAGCGGCGCGGCGGGCGGCGACACCGCCCTGGTGACCGAAGTGGCCAGCGCCAACGCCAGCCTGACCGGCGTCTCGGTGCCGGCCAACCTGACGCTGACCAACACCGGCGACCTGGATGCCGCGCTGAGCAGCGCCAACGGCAACATCGCCGCGACCGCCAGCGGCGCCTTGAGCGCGTCGGCCACGGCCAGCGGCGCCAACCGCAGCATCGCCCTGACCTCGCAGCATGGCGACGTGACGGTCGGCAGCGTCAACGCCGGCGCCGCTAGCGGCACCATCGTCCTGAACGCCGCCGAAGGCTCGCTGCTGGGCCTGGACGGCATGACCGCCAACAGCCTGGATCTGACCAGCAAGAACGGCATCGGCGCGCAAGACGCGCACGTCACCACCTCGGCCCGCAACCTCAAGGCCAACGTCATCGGCGGCGGCGACATCTATGTGGACGCCACCGGCGCGCTGACGCTGGGCCGCGTGGCCACGGCCGACGGCAATATTGGCATCGTCGCCGCCGGCAACCTGGCCAGCACCGTCGGCCTGGCGGCGGGCAATAGCGGCGCCAACGGCAACGTCAGCCTGCAATCCGGCGCGGGCAACGTCACGGTGAGCCACGCCATCGCCAGCGGCGAGATCAACAATCTGAGCGTGAGCGGCGTGGCCATCGCCATGGCCGACACCGCCACCGCCGGCAGCCAGACCTACAACGGCAACGTAACGCTCAACGGCGACCTGACCGGCGCGGCCATCGGCCTCGGCGGCAACGCCACGCTGGCCGGCGGCAACCGCACGCTGACGGCCAATGGCGCCAACGGCGGCGTGAATCTGGCGGGTACGCTCAACGGCGGCGGCCAGCAGGCGACGATCGTCGCCGAGCACGGCAACGTCACGCTGAGCGGCAACGCCAGCAACCTGGCCGGCCTGACCATCACCGGCGAGGCCATCGACCTGCAACAGGTCGCGACCAGCGGCGCCCAGCAGTACAACGGCGCCACCACCCTGCGCGGCGCCTACACCACGGCCAACGGCGCGTTCGGCGTCGATGGCGCCACGACCCTGGCGGATGCCGTCAATGTGGCCGCCGGCAGCGGCGCGGTCACCTTCACCGGCGCCGTGTCCGGCGCCAAGGCGCTGACCGTCACCAGCAGCGGCACCACCACCTACGGCGGCGCCGTCGACATCGCCACCCTGAACCAGGCGGGCAGCGGCGCCACCGCCATCAACGGCGGCAGCGTCACCACCAGCGGCGCGCAGACCTACGCCGGCCATGTGACGCTGGGCGACGATGCGGTTCTGGCCGGCAGCACGGTCACCCTGGCCAACGGCGTCGATGGCGCCCACGCGCTGGAAATCGACGGCGTGGCCGCGCTGACCGGCGCCATCGGCGCCGTTACCAAGCTGGCCAGCCTGACCCTGGACGGCGCCGCCACGCTCAACGCGGGCAGCATCGCCACCCGCGGCAACCAGCACTACAAGGGCGCGGTGACGCTGGGCGGCGACCACTCGCTGTCCACCACCACCGGCGGCGTCACCTTCGACGGCGCGCTGGATGGCACGCATGACCTGCACGTGGTCTCGACCGCGGCGGGTGGCGTCAGCTTTGCTGGCGTGGGCGACGGCGCCCAGCGCTTTGGCAACCTGACGGTCGACACCGCCGGCACCACCGCTTTCAACGGCACGGTCTACGCCGCTTCGGTGCAAACCGACGACCCGGGCGCGGTCGCCATCAACGCTGACCGCATCGACACCACCGGCGTCATGCGGTTCGGCGAACTCGTCACGCTGGGCGCCAACGTCACGCTCAAGGGCGCCAGCGTCACTCTGGCCGGCGGCGCGAACGCGACCGACGAACGGCAGGGCCTGACCATCGAGGGCCCGGCCGTGATCAGCGGCCCGGTCGGCAACGGCACCAACGGCCGCCTGGCCTACCTGACGCTGGCGGGCGACGCGCAATTGTCCGGCGGCCCGATCAAGACCGTGGGTCAGCAGTCCTACCAGGGCACGGTGCAGTTGGCCGGCGCCACGCAGATCAGCACCGCCAACGGCGATGTGACCTTCAACCAGACCGTCACCAGCAGCAACGGCAGCGGCCTGACGGTCAGCAGCGGCAACGGCGGCGTGCACTTTGCCGACACGGTGGGCGATGCCGCCACGGGCCGCCTGGGCGCCCTGGTCGTCGACAGCAGCGGCGCCACCACCTTTGACAAGGCCGTGTACGCCGCCTCGGTGGCCACCAACGCCGGCGGCACCGTAGCGATCAATGGCGGCCTGGTGGACACCACCGGCACGCAGTCCTACGGCGAACGCGCCGTGTTCGGCACCGACACCGTGCTCAAGGGCAGCACCGTGAGCCTGCTGGGCGGCGGCGACGGCAGGCACGACCTGACCATCGACGGCGACGCCGTGCTCAAGGGCCCGTTCGGCGCCAATGACCCGCTGGCCAGCCTGACGGTCAAGGGCAACGCCACGCTGGGCGCGGGCAGCATCGACAGCGTCGGCGGGCAGTCGTACCAGGGCAATGTGACCGTGGGCGGCGACGTCTCGGTGACCAGCCGCCAGGGCGACATCGGTTTTGACCGCGCGGTCGACGGCGGCCACGGCCTGACGGTCGCCGCCAACCAGGGCGAAGTGACCTTCTCCGGCCCGGTCGGCCAGGGCTCGCGCCTGGGCGACCTGAAGGTCAGCGCGGCCGGCGATATCGTGCTGGACGGCCCGGTGCGCGCCGCCTCGGTGCAGACCGGCGGCAAGGGCGACGTGCTGATCAACGGCGGCTCGGTCGATACCACCGGGACACAGCAATATGGCCAACACGCGATCCTGAGCGGCGGGGACACCACGCTCAGCGGCAGCAACGTGCGGCTGATGGCCGGCGTGGACGGCACCGATCCGGGCAAGCAAGGCCTGATCATCGCCGGCAACGCCGACATCCGCGGCGACGTGGGCACCACCACGCCGCTGCGCGGCCTGGCCGTCAGCGGCGCCACCACCATGGGCCCCGGCAAGGTCGTGACCACGGGCGACCAGGTCTACACCGGCGCCGTGACTCTGACGGGCAACCGCGAGCTGACCAGCAACACCGGCTCGGTGATCCTGGGCAGCAAGCTGGACGGCGGCAACGGCAACAACCTGACCGTCAACGCCGGCAAGAACATCCAGGTCGCCGGCGATGCCACCGGCCTGGGCGAGCTGACCCTGCGCGCGGTCGACACCATCGTCTTCAACGGCGATGTCAGCGCCTACCGCGTGCAACAACTGGAAGCCAAAAACGCCCGCTACAACGGCGCGGTGCGCGCCTCCGGTCCGGACGGCATCGACATCGCCGGCGACAGCGTGGCGTTCGGCAAGGACGTCACCGCCGACAGCGGCGCGATCCGCATCGCCAACACCAGCCCGACCGGCACCACGACGTTCGGCGCCGGCAGCACGGTCAAGGCCGCCACCGGCTTCACCCAGACCGGCGGCGCCGGCCTGACCCTGCCGGCCCAGTTGCTGGTGACCCGCGGCCCCATCAACCTGGGCGTGCCGGCCAGATTGCAGGGTTCGAACGCGGTCATCCAGACCAATGGCGATATCACCGCCGTCGGCCTGACCGGACCGCAGACCTCGCTGACGCTGGCTTCCGGCGTGGGCGCCCTGCGCATCGGCCTGAACGACGCCGACCCGAGCCACAAGCTGGAGGTGGCCGCGCTCAACGTGCCGAATGCCGGCTCGGCCGACATGTGGGGCTCGATCGGCGGCAAGACGGGTTCCATGGCCGCGACCATGATCCGCAGCTCGCTGGTCGGCGCGCCGTACTATATGAACGGCGCCACCTGGGGCCCGACCGACGTGATCGACCGCCTGGCGGCCGCGACCGCGCCGCGCACGGTGATTCCGACCACGCCCAACGCCAACCCGCTGTTCCAGGGCACCGTCCCGTCCAAGGGCTTCGGCCCCGATGCGCTGGGCGCGTACGCGGATCCGCAGGTGCTGACGGTGGCCTCGGCCTTTTCCTGGCAGCTGCCGTCGGGCGACAATACGGTCTTGACCGTCCCGACCGGCAACAATCCGGTGCTGCACACGACCGGCGGCAACTCGCAGCGCCCCGCCGTCGAAGGCGTTCCGTCATCCGATGACGCGCGCCGCGACACCGATACCCAATCCCATACTCTCTGATCCGAACACCATGACTACGCAGACTTCGCTTCCCCTGTTCTACGAGCAACCGCGTCCGCTGGCCGCCGCCGTGCACGCCAACCTGTCGCTGGCCGGCAACACCGGTTTCGGCTATGCCGCCAAGACCAACGCCGTGCCGCTGGTGGCCACCGAGCTGCCGACCGCGTGCCGCCACTTCCCCATCGTCTTCGCCGATGGCGAGCAGCCCACGCCGGTCGCGGTGCTGGGCGTGCGCGGCCAGGAAAACCTGTTCGTCGACGCGCAGGGCCAATGGCGCGCCGGCACCTATATCCCGGCCTACGTGCGCCGCTATCCCTTCATCTTCATGGAGAACGAAGACCGCAGCCAATTCACGCTGTGCGTCGACGAGAAGGCGGCCGCGGTGGTCGAGGGCCGCGACAATCCGTTCTTCGACGAAGCCGGCGAACCGACCGCGCTGGCCCGCAGCGCGCTCGAGTTCTGCCGCGACTACCAGAACCAGCACGCCTATACGCTGGAATTCGCGCGCGCCCTGGCCGAGGCCGACCTGCTGATCGAGAACCGCGCCGACATCACCCTGGCCGACGGCCAGCGCCTGGCCATGTCCGGCTTCAAGGTGATCGACGAGGCCAAATTCAACCAGCTGCCGGAAGCGGAATTCCTGCGCTGGCGCGCCAATGGCTGGCTGCCGCTGGTCTATTGCCACCTGCTGTCGATCAACACCTGGCCCGCCCTGATCGACCAGGTGCAACCGGCGGTTGCGGCCGAGGAAACCGCCGAGGCGTGATTTGCCTGAAGGGGCGCCGGCCCGCCGGCGCCAGCACGGCCCCGCCGGTCTCGCCGGTCGGGGCCGCTTGCATTACTGACCCAGCCGTTATCGCCCCTGCCCGGCTGCGCGCGCCAGGAACTCCAGCACCGCGCGGTAAGACCCTTCATTGCCGGCCGCATTGGCCGCCGGCGTGCCGCCCGCGTCCAGCAGCAGACCCGACATGGCGTGCGGCTTGCTGATCAGCGTGGCCGGCAAATACGGGTAGTGCACGTGGTGCCCGGCGCCCTTGCACACGTAGTGCGATGTCGGCAGGCCGTGCGCCTGGCGCTGGCGCATGACGATCTCGGAATACGCGGTGCTGGGCCAGAAGCCGTCGTCCGACGCGCTGACCAGCATCACCGGCCCGCGATAGCGTTCCACCGGAATGCGCGCCCGCTCGAACGCGGCGGCGTCGCGGCTGGCGCTGAGGAAGGCGTGGGTCTGGCGGTACGGCGGATCCGAGGCATAGGCCGCCTCCCAATCGGCGCCGGCGTTGTCCTGCCACAGGTGCGGCAGGGGTTCGCCGCCCTTGCGCCAGACCTGGGCGTTGCGGCCCGTGCCCGGCTCGCCAGCGCTGACCACGCCGTGCGTCACCGGCGACGGCACGTAGGCCACCACCGCGCTGACCAGCTCGGGATAATGCGCGGCCACCAGCAATGAGGTCTCGCCGCCGCGGCTGATGCCGGACAGCGCCACGAAACCATCGCGCGGCTTGAGTTCCGCGCGGATCCAGCGCAGCGCTTGCTCGAAGTACTCCAGCGGCATGTCGTTCAGGTACTTGGGCCGGCCGTCGTAGTTGAAGATGGCCAGCGCCAGGCACTGGTAGCCGCGGGCGGCGAACAGCGCGGCCCGCGGCGCATTGACGCCGCCGGACGAGCCGTTCATGTAGATCACCAGCGGATGCGGGCCGGGGCCGGCGGGTGTATAGAGCTCGCCCGACAGCGTCATGCCGCCGACCTGCTCGCGCACGGCGCGGTGCGTGACGCCTGCGGCCACGAAAGTCTGCGTCAGCCGCGCGCGCGCCTCGTGCCGGCCGTCGCTGGCGTGCAGGTCGATCAGCAGCGGCTCGGCGCGGTCGGGCGGAAACACCACCCGATCCATGTCCTCGCAGGTCATCGACCACACCAGGCCCATGGCGGACGGCTCGGCGTAGCTGCCGGACACGGGGCAGTCGCGCGCCAGGTCGAGGCTGCCGTCATGGCCGGCCATGAACACCGCCTGCGAGCGCCACGGCACGCCGCACATGCGCATGCGGGCGGTAACGGTGATGAAAGCGTAGGCGGGAAAGCCGTCCAGGCGGATGTCGCGCGGCACATCGATCAACGCGGACTCGGGCGTGACGGTGATGCGGGCTTGCTCGATCATGGCGGGTCCTCAGCCTTTCAGGTCGGTCTTGGGCACGTTGTTGGCGCGGATCACCCCGGCCCACATGGCGGACTCTTCAGCGATCACCCGATCCAGGTCCGCCGACGAGGTGAACTCCACGGTCACGCCCTGCTCGGCGAACTGGCGCACCAGGCTCGGGTCGCGGGCGCCTTCGCGCACCGCGTTTTCCAGCTTGGCCGCCACCGGCGCCGGCATCGCCGCCGGGCCCGAGATCATCATGCGGGTATACAACTCGAAGCCGTCGACGCCGGCCTCCTTCATGGTCGGCACGTCGGGCAGGCTCGACAGGCGCTTGTCGGCCGTCACCGCCAGCACTTGCAGCTTGCCGGACTGGATGTTGGGCAGCGCCGAGGTCGGGAAATCGAAGGTGCTCTGCACCGTGCCCGCCATCAGATCCAGCAGCGCCGGACCGCTGCCCTTGTACGGCACGTCCTGGAACTGCGTGCCGGTCTTGGACTGGAAGTGCAGCAAGGCCAGGTGGTTGATGACGCCGCGCCCAGCATGGGCGCAGGTGATGTCGCCAGGCTTCTTTTTCGCCAGCGCGATGAATTCCTGCACGTTCTTCACGCCCAGCGCCGGATGCACGATCAGCAGCATCGGCGACTTGCCCATCGACCCCAACTGCTTGAAGTCCGACAGCCGGTACGGCAGGTTGTTGTAGAGCAAGGGATTCAGGATCATGCCATTGGTGCCGGCAAAGCCCAGCGTGTAGCCGTCGGGTTCGGCCCGCGCCACCGCCACGGTGGCGATGATGGCCTGCCCGCCCGGACGGTTCTCGACCACCACGCTGCCGTTGAGCACCTTGCCCATGCGCTCGGCCAGGGCGCGCGCGGCGATATCGGTCAGGCCGCCGGGCGCGAAGCCGACCAGCAGGCGCACGGGGCGGGCCGGGAAATTGGCCTGGGCCTGGGCATGGCCCAGGCGAGGCATCAACGGCAGCGCGGCAAGCGCGCCCAGGGCGTGGCGGCGGGTAAACGGCATAAAGCGCTCTCCAGACAGGCGCGCACGACGTCCGCGCGACGACCGGCCGCGCGTGCCATGCGATGAACAAGGGGGAAGGAAGCACAGGCCGCCCGCCGAACGGCGGGGGGTCTCAATGGCGGTATCTTGTATGCAATATGGCGTTCGGGCTATCTAGGGATATCCCGGATCGGCGGGCAGGTCCACCGCGCGCGCCTGCGCCAGCCGCCACAACTGTTCGGCCACCGCCGCCATCTCGCTGGGCTGACGCATCAGGCAGATCTCCAACGGCACGTCCCACTCCCGGCCCCCCGCGCGCACCAGCCTGCCCTGCGCCAGATCGTCGCGCACCAGCATGCCGGGCAGCCAGGCCACGCCGCGCCCTTGCAGCGCCATGGTGCGCAGCAAGGTGGCGTGCGGGCCGACGAAGGTGGCGCGGATGCGCTCCTCGCCAATGTCCTTTTTGCGCAATTGGCTCGCCACGATACGGCCCAGGCCCGAGGCCGGCCCATAAGCCAGGAAGTCCACCGCGCCGCCACCGGCCAGCCGGTGCGCCGGTGCGCCCGCGCCGTCCGGCGCGCTGACCGGCACCAGCGTATCCGTGCCCAGCCGCGCCATCGGATAGACGCTGTCGTCCAGGCGGCTGGCCACCCGCGGGTGCCGGTGGCATAGCAGGAACTGCACACGGCGCTGCGTCATCAGGTCTTCGCAGGCCTGGAAGCT
This sequence comes from Achromobacter sp., assembly GCF_050285565.1. GTDB lineage: Bacteria > Pseudomonadota > Gammaproteobacteria > Burkholderiales > Burkholderiaceae_B > Achromobacter. Next base: position 158,847 of record NZ_JBLZXG010000009.1, on the reverse strand, counting down.
GTCGGACATCATCTGGATCGCGCCGACCTCCATGTCGGTTTCCAGGCCGGCCAGCCATTTGGGAAAGAAGGTCAACGACAGCAGGTGGGTGGCCGCGAAACGCAGGCTGGCGGCATCCTGGGCGTGGGCGGCCACCGCCTTGATGCGCGCGGCCTCCAGGTCGGCCAGCACCTGCTTGAGCAGCGGCAGGAAGCGGCGGCCGGCGGCGGTCAGTTCGGTGGGGTGCGAGCTGCGGTCGCACAGGTCGGCGCCGACCCATTCTTCCAGCGCGCGGATGTGGCGGCTGAACGCCGGCTGGGCGATGGCGCGCGCTTCCGCGGCGCGCGAGAAACTGCCGCTTTCGGCCAGCGACAGAAAATCCTCCAGCCAGTTCATGTCCAGAGGTCGGTTTCCAGGTCCCATGATGGTTTGCAGCGCAGCATAGATAATTCTATGCAATTCGAGTATTGGACGGCCCCGAGGGGATGCCGCAATCATAGCGGCCATTCCCCCACTGACAGGACCTGGAAAACACCCATGCCTTCCATCTCGAACTACCGCGGCATCATCCCCGCCATCGCCTGCCCGTTCACCGCCGACCGCCGCATCGACGAGCCCGCGCTGCGCCGCCTGGCCAGTTGGCTGGCGGGCCACGACGGCGTGGTCGCCGTCATGACCAACGGCCATACCGGCGAGGTGTTTTCGCTGACGCCGGCCGAGCGCGCCGAGGTCACCCGCATCGTGGCCGACGAACTGCGCGGCAGGCTGCCGGTGATTTCGTCGATCGTGTGCGAAGGCATCGCCGAGGCCGCCGAGCATGCGCGCGCCGCGCGCGCCGCCGGCGCCGCCGCGCTGGACGTCATGCCGCCGCATCACTGGCTGCGCTTCGGCTTCACGTCGGGCCACGCGCTGGAATACTTCCAGGCCATCCACGAGGCCGCGCCCGATCTCGACCTGGTGTGCCACGTCTACCCCGCCTGGACCCGCGCCTCGTATTCGTCGGCCCTGCTGGCCGACCTGGCGCGGCTGCCCTACGTGCAGGCCTTCAAGGTCGGCCAGCGCGACATGAACAAGTATGCGCGCGACATCCAGGCGCTGCGCCAGGCCGATGCCTCCAAGGCCATCCTCACCTGCCACGACGAATACCTGCTGGCCTCGATGGTGCAGGACGTGGACGGCGCGCTGGTGGGCTTTGCCACCTTCATTCCGCAGCTCATCATCGACCTGTGGGACGCCGTCAAGGCCGGCGACCTCAAGCGGGCGCAGGCGGTGCAGGCGCGCATCACCCCGCTCAAGGACGCGGTCTATGGCGCCGGCGAGCCCACCGGCGAGGCGCACGCCCGCATGAAGGCCGGCATGTACCTGGCCGGCGTATTGGAAAACGCCACGGTGCGCCCGCCCACCGAGGCCCCGGGCGCGGCCGACATGCAGGCGCTGCGCGCCGCGCTGGCCAAGGCGGAACTGCTGGCGCGCTGAGGCGCCGACGCGCGGCGGGCCAGGGGCGCAACCGCCCCGCGCCGCGACGACATCAAAAAAAACGAGGAGACAAATCATGCGCAAGACCCTTCTATTGCACGCCGCGCTGGCGCTGTGCGCGGCGCTTGGCGGCGGCGCGGCGCAGGCCGAGGCGGCCTACCCCGCGCGCCAGGTGCGCTTCGTGATTCCCTTTCCGCCGGGCGGCACGCTCGACATGCTGGGCCGCGACGTGGCGCAAAAGCTCAGCGAGCAGACCGGCCAGAGCTTCGTGGTGGAGAACCGCTCGGGCGGCAACGGCATCATCGGCGCCGATGTCGTGGCGCGCGCGCCGGCCGACGGCTACACCCTGCTGTTCAACGCCTCGACCTTCACCACCGCGCCCATGACCATGAAGTCCGTGCCCTTCGACGTGGACAGGAACTTCGTGCCCGTCGCCATGGCCGGCAAGGCGCCGCTGTCGGTCTCGGTCAAGAAGGACCTGCCGGTGTCCGACCTGGCCGGCCTGCTGGCCTACGCCCGGCAGAACCCGGGCCGGCTGACCTTCGCCGTGGGTTCGATCGGATCGGCGGGCCACCTGGCCACCGAACTGCTCAAGCGCCAGGGCGGCCTGGACTACATGGTCATCCCGTATCGCGGCACCTCGCCGGCGCTGCAGGACCTGGTGGGTGGCCGCATCGACGGCTTCATCGATCCGGTGCTGGGCGCGCTGTCGTACTACAAGGGCGGCCTGCTCAAGATCCTTGCCGTCACGTCGGAAGCGCGCCTGCCCAACCTGCCCGACGTGCCCACGGTGGGCGAAGTGCTGCCCGGCTACCAGTTCTACAGCTGGTACGGCCTGTGGGCGCCGGCCGGCACGCCCGCGCCGATCATCCAGAAACTGAACGCCGCGGTCAACCAGGCCCTGTCCTCGGGCATGGCGGCCAAGTACGAGCCGTTGGGCGTGACGATCACGCCGATCACCACGGCCGAATTCGCGCGCTTCCAGCAGGACGACATGGCGCGCTCGCGCAAGATCATCGATGAGGGCCACATCCATGCCGACTGATCCCACGCCGGGCCACGCCGTGGTCACCGGCGCCACCGGCGGCATCGGCCAGGCGATCGTGCAACGGCTGCTGGACGGCGGCTGGCGCGTGACCGGGCTGGACCTCGGGCCGGCCGTGGCGCGGCATGCCGCCTACCGCCACGTCGCGGTCGACCTGTGCGATGACGCCGCCACCGGCCAGGCCGTGCAGGCCCTGGACGACGCCACGGCCCTGGTGCATGCGGCGGGACTGTTGCGGGTGGCGCCGCTGACGCAATCGGACCCCGCCGACGGCGAACGCATGTGGAAGCTGCATGTGGACGCCGCCGTGCGCCTGACCCGGGATCTGGCGCCGGCGATGGTGGCGCGCGGCGGCGGTCGCGTGGTGCTGATCGGCAGCCGCGTCGCGCAGGGCATGCCGGGGCGTGGCCAATATGCCGCGTCCAAGGCGGCGCTGGTGGCGCTGGCGCGCAGTTGGGGCGCGGAACTGGCGGGCCAGGGCGTCACGGTGAACGTGGTGTCCCCGGCCGCCACGCAGACGGGCATGCTGGACGATCCGGCGCGCGCCGCCAGCCCCGCCCGCCTGCCACCCCTCGGCCGGCTGATACAGCCGGGCGAGATCGCAGCCCTGGTGGCGTTCCTGCTGTCGGCCGAGGCGGCCGCCATCACCGGCCAGGACATCGCCATCTGCGGCGGGGCCTCGCTGCCGCGTTGATCACCGGCCGGCGCCGGCCGCGCCCGCCATCAGGCGGGTTTGCGCATCAACCGCTTCCAGCCTTCCAGGCCCAGCCGCTGCATCGTTTCGATGTTCTTCTCGTAGATCTCGGCGGCATCCGGAAACGACTCGACCGCGCGGTCGATGCTGTCTTCGCGCAGCAAGTGCAGGATGGGGTACGGCGAGCGGTTGGTGTAGTTCTCGATGTCGTCCGGCTGCGTGTCGGCGAACTGGAATCGTGGATGGAAGGTGGCCACCTGCAGCTCGCCCACCAGCCGCATGCGCTTGAGCAGGCGGTCGGACAGATCCTCGAAGTCGTTGAACTCCAGGAAATCGTCGAGCGCATCGGGGATGATCAGCAGGGTGGTGTCGATCTTTTCCGGATCGGCCTCGGCCAGCAGCGCCAGCTCGTCCTGCAGGTCGGTCAACACGCCTTCGGCGTCGGTCGCATCGCTGACGGCAAAGCGGATCTGGTCCTTGACCTGAACCGCCTTGGCGAACGGACAGAGGTTCAGGCCGATCACGGCCTGGGTGAGCCAATGGCGGGTTTCGGCAACCACGTTGGCGTAGGCGTCTGAAGTGGAAATCATGGCGGGTCATCCTGGCAAAACGCGAGTATAGGCGACCGCTTCGCGCTAAAATGACGCGCAAATGGGAATGGAGCTTCCCAAAACCGCCGATCCCTCGGCTGATGGCTCCTGCTGATCCGGGCAACATGCCCGCAGCGGGAGTCGTCCGGACAAAACCCGCCGCGGCGGGTTTCTTGTTTTCGGGCCGCGTCGCTTGCGTCGACCGGCCAGGGACAACACCCCGTGCAGTTGCTCTCCGTGATTGTTCTCTGGAGAGACATCTTGAATCTATTGCTGGTATTCGTCGGCGGCGGCCTGGGTTCGGCCGCCCGCTACGGCATGAGCGTGGCGGCGCTGCGCCTGGGCTGGGTCGCGTTTCCCTACGCGACGCTGGCCACCAACATCATCGGCTGCTTCGCCATGGGGCTGATCACCGAATTGCTGGCGCTCAAGTTCTCGGTCTCGCAACCGACGCGGTTGTTCCTGACCACCGGCATCGTCGGCGGCTTCACCACGTTTTCGACCTTCGCATTGGAAACCGCGCTGCATGTCGAGCAGGGCCGAATGGGCACGGCGGTGCTGTACGCGGCCCTGTCACTGGGATTGGGGCTGGCGGCGCTATTCGGCGCGATGGCGCTGGTGCGGGCGCTGTGATGGCGGCGGCCGGGGCGCCCTTGACGGTCGCGCTAGCCATCCACCTTCCGTCCGACATTGCCGGCGCCTGTGGCGCCGCGCGACCGGGCCGCGCTAACGTGGCGCCACGCCCCCAAAGAGAGGAAAGGATGGCCATCGCGCTCACCTATTTCGCCGACACCTGTCCGACGAAGCCCTGGCGGCGCTGCTGCGTTTCACGCCGCCCCCGCGCGGACGTGATCCTGCGCGTGACCTCCAACGCTGCGCTCCACGTGGTCTTCCACCGCTCGGCGCGCCGCGCCGCCGCGACGCCATGAAAAAAAGCCCGGCCAGGCCGGGCTTTTTTTCATCCGCCAACGCCGATCAGGCCGCCGGCATCGCCGCCATCGTCTGCGCCACCGCGGCGGTCAGCTTCTTGCCGTAGGGCACGTGCAGGAATTCGTTGGGGCCGTGGGCGTTGGACTTGGGGCCCAGCACGCCGCAGACCATGAACTGCGCCTGGGGGAAGCCCTTCTGCAGGATGCTCATCAGCGGAATGGTGCCGCCCTGCCCGATGTAGCCGCAGGGGGCGCCGTAGTATTGCTGCGAGGCGGCGTCCAGGGCCTGGGTCAGCCACGGCACCGAGGCCGGCGCGTTCCAGCCGGTGGCGGCGCCTTCGTTGGCCTTGAAGATGACCTTGGCGTTGTAGGGCGCGTCGGCTTCCAGCAGGGCCTTGATTTCCTCGGAGGCGGCGACGGCGTCGACCAGCGGCGGCAGGCGCAGCGACAGCTTGAACGCCGTGCGCGGCCGCAGCACGTTGCCGGCGCTGGACAGCGGCGGCAGGCCTTCGGCGCCGGTCACCGACAGGGTCGGACGCCAGGTGCGGTTCAGCAGGGCCTGTTCCGGCTCGGTGGTCATGGGCAGCACGAAGCCGCCCTCGGCGCCGCAGCTCCAGGGGAACCGGCGCCACACCTCGTCGCCCAGGATGCGGGCGGTGGCGTGCACCTGTTCGATGCGGTCGGCGGGGATTTCGCAGTGCAGGCTTTGCGGCAGCAGGCGGCCGGTGGCGCTGTCTTCCAGGCGGTCCAGCAGGTGGCGCAGGATGCGGAACGACGACGGCACCACGCCGCTGGAGTCGCCCGAGTGCACGCCTTCGTCCAGCACCTGCACTTCCAGCGTGCCCGAGACCATGCCGCGCAGCGAGGTGGTCATCCACAGTTGGTCGTAGTTGCCGGCGCCCGAATCCAGGCACACCACCAGGGCCACGTTGCCGAGGCGGTCGCGCAGCGCGTCGACATAGGGCAGCAGGTCGTAGCTGCCGGACTCTTCACAGGTCTCGACGATGCCGACGCAGCGCGGGCGCGGCACACCCTGCTTGTCCAGCGCCATGATGGCGGTCAGCGACGCATACACGGCATAGCCGTCGTCGGCGCCGCCGCGGCCGTAGAGCTTGCCGTCTTCGTACTTGGGGGTCCAGGGGCCCAGGCCGGCGCGCCAGCCCGAGAATTCCGGCTGCTTGTCCAGGTGGCCGTACAGCAGCACGGTATCGCCGTTGTCGCTGCGGGTGGCGGGCGCGTCGAAGAAGATCACCGGGGTGCGGCCGGGCAGGCGCACCACCTCCAGCTTCAGGCCCGAGACCTTCTGCGCTTCGACCCACTGCGCCGCGTCGCGCACCACGCGCTCGATGAACGCGTTCTTTTCCCAGTCGGCATCGAACGCCGGGCTCTTGGCCGGGATGGCGATGTAGTCGGTCAGCGCGGGGATGATCTCGTTGTCCCACTTGTCGTCCACAAAAGCCTGCAGAGCCTTCGGATCGAGGGTAGGAGGAAGTGCGTCGTCGGGGATGCGTGCGTTCATGGCGCGGGATCCTGTGGTCGGAAAGCGGAAGAATCCATCATTTTATGCCTACCGCGCCGCGTACGCCTCGATCCGCCCCCAGACCTGGCGCGCCAGCGGCTTGGCGTTGGTCACCGCCTGGTACAGCCGGATCTCCATATGGATATCGTTGCGCGCGCTATCGGCCCGCGCCAGGGCGCCGGCGCGCAGGTCCGCCTCGATCAGCGTGTACGGCAGCCAGGCCAGGCCGAAACCCTGGCGCGCCATCGCGTGCAGCGCGTCGGCCAGGTCCGACTCGTACAGGGTCTGCAACTGCGCGGTCACGCACAGGCCGCGCAGGCGGTCGCGCAGGATGCGGCCCAGCGACATGCTGTCGGCGTACGCCAGGAACGGCACCGCCGGATCCGAGGCCAGCTTGGGCACGGCGTGGCGCGGATGGCGGCTGCCCGGCGCCAGCGGCGCGCTGACCGCCACCAGCTTGTCGGCGCCGACCCGCCTACAGCGGTAGTCGGGATTGTCGATCTGCGCGTACAGCGGCTCGTGCGCGTGGCATAGCAGGAAGTCGACCTCGCCGTCGGCCAGCATGTCGATGCCGTAGTTGAGCGTGGTGGTCACCACCTTCAACTGGAACGGCGGCATGCCCTGTTGCACCTTGGCCATCAACCCCGGCAGCACCGAATGCGCCAGCGTCTTGCCCGAGGCGATGACGATGCGGCGGCTGCGTTCCAGTTCGGGCTTCTGCAGGCCCTGGCGCGTCTCGCGCAGGATGTCGAGCACGTCGATGGCGGCCGCCAGCATGCTGCGTCCGGCCGCGTTCAGCGTCGACACCTGATGGCCGCGCTCGACCAGCGGCACGCCGGCCCAGTCCTCCAGCGCCTTGATGCGGCGCCCGAAGGCCGGATGCGTGACGTTGCGCGCCTCGGCCGCCTGGAACAGGTTGCGCGACTTCGACAGCGCCACGAAGTCCTCCAGCCACTTGATGTCCATGCCGTCTCCCGTTCTTCTTGCGCGGCTGTGCCGTATCGGCACAAGTGCTGCGCATTTTGCACAAACCCCGCGCTTGTTACAACTAGTATTACAGCGTCCCCTGGAGATGCCGATGCCCGACGCCCCCGTCCTGCTGAAATCCCTGCGCAGCCACTTCCTGGGCGGCCGCGACGCCGTGGTCCACGGACTGCCGGTGCTGCGCAGGCAGGTGGTGGGCAACGGCGCCGCGCGCGCCGTCGACATGAACGGCAGCTACTGCGCCGGCCAGCTCTATGTGCAGGAGTACCGCCTGGCCGAACCGCGCCATCCGCATCCGGTGCTGCTATGGCACGGCGGCGGCATGAGCGGCGCGCAGTGGGAAAGCACGCCCGATGGACGCCAGGGCTGGCTCTGGCGGCTGCTGCAATCCGGCTACGACGTGTTCGTGGCCGACGCGCCCGAGCGCGGCCGCGCCTCGTGGGCGATGTACCCGCAGATCTACGACACGGCGCCAATCTTCCGTTCCAAGGAAGAGGCCTGGCACCTGTTCCGTATCGGCCCGGCCGGCGGCTACGCGCCCGCCGGCCAGCCGCGCCGGGTTCATCCCGCGCAGCAATTCCCGGCCGAGGCCTTCGACACCTTCGCCAAGCAGTTCGTGCCGCGCTGGCTGGCGCACGACGCCATGGCGCTGGACGCCTATCGCGAACTGCTGGACCTGGCCGGCCCCTGCATCGTCGTCGGTCACAGCCAGGGCGGCGGCTACGCCACGCAACTGGCGCGCGCGTGCCCCGGCCCGATCCGCGCGCTGGTGGCGGTGGAGCCCACCGGCACGCCCGAGCGGGTCGACGGCCCCCTGCCCCCGCACCTGCTGGTCTGGGGCGACCACTTCGACCACCACGACACCTGGCGGCGCTACCGCGCCCAGACCGACGCCTACTGGGACGCCCTGCGGCGCGCCGGCCGGCGCGCCGACGTGCTGGATCTGCCCGCCGCCGGCATCGCCGGCAATTCCCACTTCTGCATGCTGGACCGCAACAGCGACCGCATCGCCGAACTGATCGTCGACTGGCTCAACGGCCTCGACTAACCTTTGCCTGGAGACCCCATGAAACTGACCAAAACCGCAATCGCCGTGGCGTTGCTGAGCGGCGCCTCGCTGATGGCCGGCGCGGCCTCGGCGCAGCAGGCCGGCTATCCCAACAAGCCCGTGCGCCTGATCGTGCCGTTCGCCCCCGGCGGCACCGCCGACATCATCGGCCGCGTGTTCGCCGCGCAACTGGGCACCGAACTGGGCGCCACCGTGGTGGTCGAGAACAAGGCCGGCGCCGGCGGCTCGATCGGCACCCGCTTCGTCGCCGACGCGGCGCCGGACGGCTACGTGCTGCTGCTGGCCTCCTCCAGCACCCACGGCACCAACCCGGCGGTCTACAAGACGCTGACCTACGACGCGGTGCAGGACTTCACCGCCATCACCCAACTGGTGACCGTGCCGGGCGTGCTGAGCGTGACCAAGGACTTTCCCGCCACCGACCTGAACGGCCTGGTCGCCGCCGCCAAGGCCCATCCGGACAAGTACACCTACGCCTCCTCGGGCGCGGGTGGCCTGGGCAATCTGGCAATGGAACTGATGAAGTCGATGACCGGCGCCAAGCTCATGCACATCGCCTACCGTGGCGCGGGCCCGGCCTTCACCGACGTCATCAGCGGTCAGGTGTCGATGATCTGGGAACCGGTGCCGGCCTCGCTGCCGTACATCAAGGGCGGCCAGATCCGGCCCATCGCCATCGCCGCCGACGTCCGGTCGCCGGAGCTGCCGGACACGCCGACCTTCAAGGAAGCCGGCCTGCCGCGCTATGAGGCCAACGCCTGGAACGGCCTGCTGGCGCCCAAGGGCCTGCCGGCCGACGTGACCCAGACGCTGCACGACGCCTCGGTCAAGGCGCTCAACAACCCCGAGGTCAAGGCCAAGCTGGCCAGCCTGGGCGGCACGGTGGTGGCGGGCACGCCGGACGCGTTCAGGAACGTGATCGCCAGCGACGTGAAAAAGTGGAAGAACGTGGCGGCCGACGCCAGGATCCAGTTGGATCAGTAAGCGCCGCCCGCCGTAGGCGCCGCGCATCGTAAGCGCCGCCCGTCCAGCCCGCCACGCGGCTCGCCCGGACGGGCGCGCGCCTCAGGCGCCGAGCAGCGCCGGTTCGCCCGCGCGGCCCAGGGCCGGCGCATCGGCCTCGATCACGCGGCCGGTCTGCAGCTTGAACACCGCCACCGCCTCGCGCAGGCGTTGCGCCTGCGTTTCCAGCGAGGCCGCCGAAGCGGCCGCCTGCTCGACCAGCGCGGCGTTCTGCTGCGTCACGCTGTCCATCTGCGACACCGCCTGGTTGACCTGCTCGATGCCCTGCGATTGCTCGTCCGAGGCGCTGGAGATCTCGTTGATGATGTCCGCCACGCGGCGCACCGAGACCACGATTTCCTGCATGGTGGCGCCAGCGGCTTCCACCTGGTCGGAACCGATCGAGACCTTCTGCACCGAATCGTCGATCAGGCCCTTGATTTCCTTGGCAGCCTGGCCGCTGCGCTGCGCCAGCGCGCGCACTTCGCTGGCGACCACGGCGAACCCCTTGCCCTGCTCGCCAGCGCGGGCCGCTTCCACCGCCGCGTTCAGCGCCAGGATGTTGGTCTGGAAGGCGATGCCGTCGATCACGCCGACGATATCGGCGATGCGGTTGGAGCTGTCGGCGATGCCGCGCATGGTGCCCACCACATCGCCCACCGCCTGGCCGCCGCGCGTGGCCACGTCGGACGCCGCCGTGGCCAGTTGCGAGGCGCTGCGCGAGCTGTCGGCGTTGTTCTTCACGGTGGACGACAGTTCATCCATGCTGGCGGCGGTTTGCTCCAGCGAGGCGGCCTGCTGCTCGGTGCGCGAGGACAAGTCGATGTTGCCGGCCGCGATCTCGCGCGCGCCGTTGTGGATCTCTTCGACCCCCTGGCGCACGGCGGCCACGGTGCGGGCCAGACTGTCCTGCATGCGCTTGACGGCGGCGTACAACACGCCGATTTCATTGTTGCCGCGCTGCTCGATACGGTTGGTCAGGTCGCCGCCGGCGATGCGGTCGAACAGGCGGCCGGCCTCGTGCAGCGGCTGGAACACCGAGCGGGCGAACACCACGTACAGGCCCACCACCAGCGCCGCGACCACGCCCATCAGGCCGACCAGGAAGGCGATGGCGCCATTGATGCGGGTGTTGGCGTCGTGCGCGACGCGCTGACCGACCTCATCGGCGTAATCGACGTACTTCTGGATCGCCTGGGTGAAGGCAATTCCCAGCGGCGTGACCTTCTCCAGGTTCAGACGGCCGGCATCCTGGGCCTTGCCGGCCCGGATCGCGGCGATCATCGGCGTGATGGCATCGCGCTGGTAGACGTCATAGGCGGCCAGCGCCTCATCGAACAATGGCTTGCCGACCGGCGACTTCTCCGGATTCTGGCGCGCCGTCTGGATCAGGTCGGCGGCCCTCTTGGTGTAGCCGTCCAGCCGCTGCATGCTGGCCAGGTTGTCGATGCTCTTGCCTTCCAGCAAGGCGGTCTGCGCGGCCAGCAGCACCAGACGCGCGCGCAGCAGTTCGGCGCCGGCGGAATCCACGGCGCTGGCGCGCACCAGGTTGGTGTCCAGCATCACCTCGATGGAGCTGCGGTTGGAGGTCAATTGTTGGTACACGGCGATGCCGGTGACCAGGAAAAGGGCGAAGAAAATACAGAGCGCGGTCGTCAGAACGGCGCGGATACTCAGATTCTTGAACATGGAGAGGGGACCACTCGGGGTTTGCGGAGGGCAGCCGTCGACGGCTGTCGAGGTGTTTACGGCTTATTGCAACGAAAAGTTAAATATCTCATTGAGTTACATCACCCTTACCGCAAGCGACACGCACGCGCCCTTGAGACCTCCGCGAACAAAAAAACCCCGTCGGGCACCCGACGGGGTTTATCGCATCTTGCGGCGGGCGCCAGGCGCACCGCCGCAGGGCCTGCGGATCGCCTTTACTTCAGCCAGACGCGCGCATTGCGGAAGATGCGCATCCAGGGGCTGAACTGGCCGCCGCTGTCGGCGTTGCCCCACTTCTGGGGCGCCCACGACATCATGACGTTGCGGGTCACGCGTTCCGGGTGCGGCATCATCACGGTGAAGCGGCCGTCGGCGGTGGTGACGGACGTCAGGCCGCCCGGGCTGCCGTTGGGGTTGAACGGATAGGCCTCGGTGGGGTTGCCGCGGTTGTCGATGTAGCGCGCCGCCGCCAGCACGCGGCCGGCATCGCCCTGCTGCGAGAAGTCGGCATAGCCCTCGCCGTGCGCCACCGCGACCGGGATGCGCGCGCCTTCCATGCCGGCAAAGAAGATCGACGGCGACTTGGCCAGCTCGACCATCGACAGGCGCGCCTCGTACTTCTCGGACAGGTTGCGGGTGAAGCGCGGCCAATGCTCGGCGCCCGGGATCATCGGGGCCAGCGCGGCCATCATCTGGCAGCCGTTGCACACGCCCAGCGCGAAGGTGTCGGGACGGGCGAAGTACGCCGCGAACTGATCCGACAGCTTGCTGTTGAAGCGGATGGTGCGGGCCCAGCCCTCGCCGGCGCCCAGCACGTCGCCGTAGCTGAAGCCGCCCACGGCCACCAGGCCCTGCACCTGCGCCAGGTCCACACGGCCGGACAGCAGGTCGGTCATGTGCACGTCGACCGCGTCAAAGCCCGCGGTATCGAAGGCCCAGCCCATTTCCACCTGGCTGTTGCAGCCCTGCTCGCGCAGGATCGCCACGCGCGGGCGCTTGCCGCTGTTGATGAACGGCGCGGCCACGTCCTCCTGCGGATCGAAGGCCACGCTGGGGCTCATGCCCGGGTCCTGCGTGTCGTTCCAGACGTCCAGCTCGGCCTGGGCGCAGGCGGGGTTGTCGCGGCGCGCCATGATGCGGTAGGACACTTCGCTCCAGGCGCGGCCGAGGTCGGCGCGCGGCTGGCCCCAGACCTTCTTGCCGTCGCGGTAGAACTCGATCTCGTCGCCGCCGTTCAGGCCGCCGATGACGTGCGAGTGGGCCGACAGGCCGGCGCCGCGCAGCACCTGCATGACGGCGTCGCGCTGGGCCGCCGGCACCTGGATGACGGCGCCGGCTTCTTCCGCGAACAGCGCCTTGAGCGTCAGCTCGTCGCGCTGCACCGCCACCTGTTCGGGGCGGATCTTGTAGTCGCCCCAATCGGCCGATTGCGGATCGAAGGTCAGCATGTCCAGGTTGACCGAGATGCCGGTGCGGCCGGCGAAGGCCATTTCGACCAGCGTGGCGAACAGGCCGCCGTCGGAACGGTCGTGGTAGGCCAGGATGGTGCCGGCCTCGGCCAGGGTGCGGATGGTGACGAAGAAGGCGCGCAGGGCTTGCGGCGAATCGATGTCCGGCACGGTCTCGCCGACCTGGTTGTAGGTCTGCGCCAGGATCGAGCCGCCCATGCGGTGCAGGCCGCGGCCCAGATCGATCAGGATCAGCACGCTGTCGCCGGCGTCGGTGCGCAGTTGCGGCGTGAGGCTGGCACGCACGTCGCCGACCGGCGCGAAGGCCGTGACGATCAGCGACACCGGCGCCACCACCTGGCGCTGCTCGCCGTCCTGTTCCCAGGACGTCTTCATGGACAGCGAATCCTTGCCCACCGGGATCGACAGGCCGGCGGCCTGGCACAGCTCGCTGACGGCCGACACGGTGTCGTACAGCGCCGCGTCCTGGCCGTCGACGCCGCAGGCGGCCATCCAGTTGGCCGACAGCTTGATGTCCTCCAGGCGCGCCACGTCGGCCGCGGCCAGGTTGGTCAGGGCCTCGGCCACGGCCATGCGGCCGGAGGCCGGCGCATTCAGCATGGCGATGGGGGTGCGTTCGCCCATGGCCATGGCTTCGCCCCGGAAGCCTTCGTAGTCGGCCAGGGTGACGGCGCAGTCGGCCACCGGCACCTGCCACGGGCCGACCATCTGGTCGCGGCTGGAGAGGCCGCCGACGGTGCGGTCGCCGATGGTGATCAGGAACGACTTGTTGGCCACGGTGGGGTGGCGCAGCACGCGGTAGGCGGCTTCGGTCAGGTCGATGCCGGCCAGGTCGAGCGGCTCGGACACGCCCGGCAGGCGGCGCACGTCGCGCGTCATGCGCGGCGGCTTGCCCAGGATGACGTCGATCGGCACGTCGACGGGACGCACTTCGGCCTCGCCCTGCGGGCGGATCGTGTCCAGGCCGGGCAGGCCCTCGCCGTCGACCACGCGCAACTGGCGCTCTTCGGTGGCCACGCCCACCACCGCGTAGGGGCAGCGTTCGCGGCGGGCGATGGCGTCGAAACGCTCCAGATCCTTGGGCAGGATCGACAGAACATAGCGTTCCTGCGATTCATTGCTCCAGATCTCGGCGGGCGACAGGCCGGATTCTTCCAGCGGCACGCGCTTCAGATCGAAGATGGCGCCACGGCCGGCGTCGTTGACCAGTTCCGGGAAGGCGTTGGACAGGCCGCCCGCGCCGACATCGTGGATGGCGATGATGGGGTTGTTCTCGGCCTGCTGCCAGCAGCGGTCGATCACTTCCTGGGCGCGGCGCTCCAGTTCGGGGTTGCCGCGCTGGACCGAGTCGAAATCGAGTTCGGCCGAGTTGCTGCCCATGCTGATGCTGGAGGCGGCGCCGCCGCCCATGCCGATGCGGAACCCCGGGCCGCCCAACTGGATCAGCAGCGCGCCGGGGGGAATCACGTCCTTGTGGGTCAGGCCGGCGTCGATGCTGCCCAGGCCGCCCGCGATCATGATGGGCTTGTGGTAGCCCCAGCGCGTGCCGCCGGCGGTCTGCTCGAACGAACGGAAATAGCCCAGCAGGTTGGGACGGCCGAATTCGTTGTTGAAGGCGGCGCCGCCGATGGGGCCGTCGATCATGATGGACAGCGGCGAGGCGATGCGGTCCGGCAGGCCGTGGTGGTCGGCTTCCCAGGGCTGCGTGGCGTCGTCAAAGCGCAGGTGCGAGACGGTGAAGCCGGTCAGGCCGGCCTTGGGCTTGGAGCCGCGGCCGGTGGCGCCCTCGTCGCGGATTTCGCCGCCCGCGCCGGTCGAGGCGCCGGGGAACGGCGCGATCGCGGTCGGGTGGTTGTGCGTCTCGACCTTCATCAGGGTGTGCACGGTGGTGTCGCGGCGGATGTACCTGGCGCCGTCGACCCCTTCGCCCGTGACACCCGGCACGCCGGCCTGGAAGCGTTGCGCCGGGCCGCCGGCCATGATGGCGGCGTTGTCCGAATAGGCGACCACGGTGCCTTCCGGCTGCGCCTTGTGGGTGGCGCGGATCATGCCGAACAACGTGTTGGGCTGCTCCTGGCCGTCGATCACCCACTGGGCGTTGAAGATCTTGTGGCGGCAGTGCTCGCTGTTGGCCTGCGCGAACATCATCAGTTCGACGTCGGTGGGATCGCGGCCCAGGTCGCTGAACGACTTGGCCAGGTATTCGATCTCGTCATCGGACAGGGCCAGGCCCAGCGTGCTGTTGGCCTCGACCAGCGCGGCGGCGCCGCGCGCCTGCACATCGACGGTGCGCATCGGCTTGCCGGCCAGCGGCTGGAACAGCGCCTGGCCGTCGAAGCTGGCGTCGACCACGGTTTCGGTCATGCGGTCGTGCAGGCAGTCGGCCGCGCGCGCCAGCATGTCGGCGTCGAACGACTTGGCGCCCAGCAGGCCGCGTTCCGGGGTGATGACGTAGCGCACGCCACGTTCGATGCGGTGCACGGCCGACAGACCACAGTTGTGGGCGATGTCGGTGGCCTTGCTGGCCCACGGCGAAATCGTGCCCAGGCGCGGGATCACCAGCAGCGCCAGGCTCTTGGCCGGCGCCTCGCCGCTGGCGGGGGTGCCGTAGTCCAGCAGTTGGGTCAGTTGCTGCTGCTGCTCGGCCGTCAGGGCGGCGTCGGTGCTGACGAAGTGCTCGTAGCGGGCGGAAATGTCGGCCACCGGCAGGCCGGCTTCCTTCAGTTGCGCCAACAGGCGGTCACGACGAAAGGAAGACAGAACGGAGGAACCAGGCAGATGCTGAACAAGGGACACGATGCGGGCGCCGTATAAGGAGGGAAGCAAAACCGGGATTTTACCCCGCTTGGCGGGTTTTCCCGGACGGAAGTACCCCCACCTCCCGATCCGGCCCGAATTCGTCCGGCTTGGGTTGTTGTTACAAAAGAATTCCGCGCCTGGGCGACCCGCCTGCCGCACTGCAATATGACGCGCGCCCGCCCGCCGCCCTGGCGGATCGCGGCCCGTTAAAACCGCCGTCGGGCGGCCGGCCTATTGCGATGCACCATGTTGCGGCCATACCGCAGCGCGGGAAAACACGAACACCCCTGCCCTCGCCCCGACGGTAGGATGCAGCGACCCGATACCAAGAAAGCGCCCCGCCGCGCTGGCCGTTGCCTCACATGTCACGCCCCGAAGCCCCCGCCGAGCCCGTCGAACCGATCATCCCCGCCGAAGCAGACCCCGCCGTGAAAGTGCCGCTGGCCATCGAGGACTGGCTGGCCGTGATCCTGCTGGCGGCGCTGGCCATCATCACCTTCCTGAACGTGCTGGTGCGCTACTTCACCGACCAGTCGTTCGCCTGGACCGAGGAAATCTCGGTGTTCCTGCTGATCGTGCTGACCATGGCCGGCGGCTCCGTGGCCTTCGTGCGCAACCACCACATCCGCATCGAGATCCTGGCCGACAACGGCTCGCCGCGGCGCCAGCGCATCATGGCGCTGATCGCCAACTTCTGCGTGCTGGCGTTCTTCGTGCTGCTGACGGTGCTGTCGGTCAAGCTGGTGGCCGACGAGTTCATCTACGAAGAAACCTCGCCCGCCATCGGCGTGCCGACCTGGTGGTATTCGATCTGGCTGCCGGTGATGGCCGCCGCCATCTCGCTGCGCACGCTGGGCATCCTGCGGCGCTTGTGGCAGGCGCCGGCGGCCAAGGCCGACGGGGGCCAGGCATGATCGCCGGCATCCTGTTCGCGGTCTTCATCGCGTTGATGCTGATCGGCGTGCCGGTCGGCGTGGCGCTGGGCATCGGCGGCACCGTGGCCATCGTACTGTCCAACCTGGACACGCCCTGGTATGGCCTGCTGACCGTGCCGCAGAACTTCTACGCCGGGCTGGCCAAGTACCCGCTGCTGGCGATCCCCATGTTCGTGCTGGTCGGCTCCATCTTCGACCGCTCCGGCGTGGCCAAGCGGCTGGTGGACTTCGCCATCGCCATCGTCGGGCGCGGCCCGGGCATGCTGCCGCTGGTGTCGATCGCGGTGGCCATGTTCCTGGGCGGCATCTCGGGCTCCGGCCCGGCCTGCGCGGCGGCGGTCGGCGCGGTGATGATCGCGGCCATGTCGCGCGCCGGCTACCCGGGCTCGTTCTCGGCCTCGGTGGTGGCGGCCGGCGCGGCCACCGACATCCTGATCCCGCCGTCGGTGGCCTTCATCATCTATTCGGTGCTGGTGCCCGAGGCCTCGGTGCCGGCGCTGTTCGCCGCCGGCATGGTGCCCGGCATCCTGGCCGGCCTGGCGCTGATCGTGCCGGCGGTGTGGCTGTCGCGCAAGCACAAGATGGGCATGCTGGAAGCGCACCTGCCGCGCCCGCCGTTCTGGAAGAGCCTGCGCGAGGCCTCGTGGGGCCTGGCCGCGCCGGTACTGATCCTGGGCGGCATGCGCATGGGCTGGTTCACGCCCACCGAGGCGGCGGTGGTGGCGGTGTTCTACGGCCTGTTCGTGGGCATGTGCATCCACCGCACCATCAAGCCGCGCGACCTCTACACCATTTTGCGCGAGGCCGCCGAGCTGTCGGCCGTGATCATGCTGGTGGTGACGCTGGCCGGCATCTTCGCCTGGGCCCTGTCCACCCTCAGCGTGATCGACCCGATCACCCACGCCATCGTCAATTCGGGGCTGGGCGAATGGGGCGTGCTGGCGCTCTTGATTCTGCTGCTGATGACGGTCGGCATGTTCCTGGACGGCATTTCCATCTTCCTGATCTTCGTGCCGCTGCTGATGCCGATCGCCAAGGCCTACGGCTGGGACCCGGTGTGGTTCGGCGTGATCCTGACGCTCAAGGTGGCGCTGGGCCAGTTCACCCCGCCGCTGGCGGTCAACCTGATGGTGTCGTGCCGCATCGCGCGCGTGCCGATGGAATCGACCGTGCGCTGGGTGGTGTGGCTGCTGGGCGCGATGTTCCTGGTGCTGGTGGCGGTGCTGGTGTTCCCGCAGCTGGCGCTGTGGCTGCCGCACAAGCTGGGCTATTGAGGGAACCGGACGAGGCAACGGAACGCAACCCGCCGGCATGCATTCATGACAACAACAGACAGACCCGCAAAGAGAGGAGACGCAACATGAATTTCCGCAAGCTGATCGGCGCCGCGCTGTGCGCCGCCACCGTCGCCGCCATTCCCGCGGCGGCGCAGGCGCAGAACTACAAGTCCGAATACAAGCTCTCGATTGTCGTGGGCACCACCTTCCCGTGGGGCCAGGGCGCCGAGATCTGGTCGAACCTGGTGCGCGAGCGCACCCAGGGCCGCATCAACATCAAGGTCTATCCCGGCACCTCGCTGGTGCAGGGCGACCAGACCCGCGAATTCACCGCCATCCGCCAGGGCGTGATCGACATGGCGGTGGGCTCGACCATCAACTGGTCGCCGCAGGTCAAGCAGTTGAACCTGTTCTCGCTGCCCTTCCTGATGCCCGACTACGCCGCCATCGACGCCCTGGTACAGGGCGAGGTGGGCAAGGAAATGTTCAAGCTGATCGAAAAGGCCGGCGTGGTGCCGCTGGCCTGGGGCGAGAACGGCTACCGCCAGCTCAGCAACTCCAAGCGCGAGATCAAGCGGCCCGAGGACATGAAGGGCATGAAACTGCGCGTGGTCGGCTCGCCGCTGTACATCGACACCTTCACCGCGCTGGGCGCCAACCCGACCCAGATGAGCTGGGCCGACGCCCAGCCGGCGCTGGCCAGCGGCGCGGTCGACGGCCAGGAGAATCCGCTGTCGATCTACACCGGTTCCAAGCTCTACACCGTGGGCCAGAAGTACCTGACGCTGTGGAACTACGTGGCCGATCCGCTGATCTTCGTGGTCAACCGCGAGGTCTGGAATTCGTGGTCGGAAAAGGACCGCGACATCGTGCGCCAGGCCGCGCTGGACGCCGGCAAGCAGCAGATCGTGATCGCGCGCAAGGGCGTCACGCCGCAAGACCCGTCGCTGCTCAAGGAGATCGAGGGCCACGGCGTCACCGTGACCTCGCTGAGCCCGGCCGAGCATGACGCCTTCGCCAAGGTCACCCAGCCGGTCTACGACAAGTGGAAAAAACAGATCGGCGAAGATCTGGTCAACCTGGCCGAGAAGTCCATCGCCGCCCGCAAGAAATAAGCCGACCAGGAGGCGACACCGAACAAGCAGCAAGCCCCAGGGGAACGGCGGCGCAAGCCGCCAACCGAGGCAGGGACGTCAGATCCCGCCCACCAAAAGACGGGCGCCGGTCACAAGCCGGCGCCCGTCGCCTTTTGAGCATGCCGCTTTTGCGCGCGCCCTTCCCGGGCGCCCCTATTCGGGGTAGCGCACTTCCAGGATATCCAGTTCCTCGATGCCGCCCGGCGTGCGCAGCACCACCGTGTCGCCCTCGCGCGCCTTGATCAGCGCCCGCGCCACCGGCGAGATCCAACTGATCTTGCCGGCCAGCGGCTCGGCCTCGTCCACGCCGACGATGGTGACCGTGTGCTCCTGGCCGGCCTTGTCCGAATACAGCACCGTGGCGCCGAAGAAGACCTGATCGCGGTTGGGCTGGGCGGCCGGGTCGACCACCTCGGCGATGTCCAGGCGCTTGGTCAGGAAACGCATGCGGCGGTCGATCTCGCGCAGGCGCTTCTTGCCGTAGAGATAGTCGCCGTTCTCGGAGCGGTCGCCATTGGAGGCGGCCCACGACACCACCTGCACCACCGACGGCCGCTCCACGTTCATCAGGTGCGTCAGCTCGCCGCGCAGGCGCTCGTAGCCCTGCGGCGTCATGTAGTTCTTGGTGCCGGCCGGCAGGGCCTGGGCCTGCGGCAGGTCGTCGTCGTCCTCGTTGTCGGATTCTTTGACAAATGCTTTGTTCATGGCGGCAGCGCGCTCGGCGCGTAATCAGTCAGTTCAAAGGGCGGCACGGTCGCGCCGTGCCGGGAGCCGGACGGCGGCCTGGCGCCGCCCGCGCTAGAACCAGTCGTGCCAGACCGGCTTCAGGTCGGCCGGCAGCGGCGGCAGCCGGCCGAGATCCATGCGGCTTTCCTTGGCGCTGTGGAAGTCCGAGCCGCGCGAGGCCAGGAAACCATAGCGGCGCGCCACCTCGGCATATTGGCGCGCCTCCTCGACGGTGTGGCTGCCGGTGGTGACTTCGATACCCACGCCGCCCAGTTGCAGGAATTCGTCGAACAGCGCGGCGAACTGCAGCGGCGTGTACTTGTAGCGCCCCGGATGCGCGATGACGGCGATGCCGCCCGCGCCGCGGATCCAGCCCACCGCCTCGGCCAGCGTGGCCCATTGCATGGGCACGTGACCCGGGCGGTCATCACCCAGATGCTTGGTGAAAACGGTCTGCACGTCGGGGCAGTAACCGGCTTCGACCAGATAGCGCGCGAAGTGCGTGCGGCTGATCAGCTCGGGGTTGCCGGCGAACGGCAGCGCGCCTTCGTAGGCGCCCGGCATGCCCATTTCGGCCAGGCGCTCGCCGATGCGGCGGGCGCGCTCGGCTCGGCCCGAGCGCGTCTTGCGCAGGCCTTCGAGCAGCGCGGTATTGGACGGATCGAAACGCAGGCCGACGATGTGCACCGTCAGGCCGGCCCAGGTCACCGAGATCTCGACGCCCGTGGCAAAGCGCATGCCGAGTTCGCCGGCCATGGCCGCGGCCTCGGCCAGGCCGCCGACTTCGTCGTGGTCGGTCAGGGCCCAGACATCGACGCCGTTGGCGTGCGCGCGCTGCGCCACGTCGCGCGGCGCCAGGGCGCCATCGGACACGGTGGAATGGCAATGCAGATCGATGTTGGGCACGGGCGTAGTCATGCAACCTATTGTAGAGAAGCCCCGCCCCCCTGGGTAGCGGCGCCGGGCGGCGGCGTCCCCAATATGGCGCTGGCGGCCGTCAGGCCAGCAGGAAGTCAGCCACCGCCGTCACCTGATCGTCCGCCATCAACGTCGGCGCGTGGCCGACGCCACGCACCTCGTAGACCTGGGCGCGCGGATTGCGCTGGCGCATTTCCTCGACGGTGGCGCGGGTCAGCAGATCGGACTGCTCGCCGCGCACGATCAGGATCGGGCAATCGACCGCGTCATAGGAGCGCCACAGGATCTGCTCGCCGGCCGCCAGTTCGTCGCCGGTCTGCTGCGCCATCGGCTGCGCCAGCGCCAGGTCGTAGTGCTTGACCCATTGCCCGTCCTGCTCGGGATAGACGAAGCGCGCCAGCGCGTCCCATTGCGCGTCGGTATGCGGGCCGAAGGTCTCGGAATTGGCGCGCATGGCCGCCACCGCCTCGGGGAACGAGGCGAAGGCGCCCGGCTCGCCCACATACTGCCCGATGCGCGCCAGGGCGCCGGTCTCCAGCCTCGGGCCGACGTCATTGAGCACCAGCCGCGACAGGCGGATGCCGTCTTGCGGCGGCAGCATCCCGGCGTGCGGACGCAGCGGCAGCATGGCGCGCGCGAGCGCGGCGGCGCCGGCCAGCCCCAGGCCGATCAGCCCCCCCATCGAGGTGCCGACCCAGGCCAGCGTGGCCGGCCGCAGCCGCGCCAGCAGCGTCACCATGTCGGACACGTATTGCGGCACGGTGTAGAAGGCCGGATTGGCCAGCCAGTCGGAACGGCCGCGGCCGACCACGTCCGGGCACACCACCCGGTACTGGCCGGCCAGGCGCCGCGCCAGCGTGTCGAAGTCGCGCCCGCTGCGCGTCAGGCCGTGGACGCAGACCAGCACCCGGTCATTGGCCGGATCGCCCCATTCCCAATACGCCATGCGGTGCAGCCCCGCGGGACTGGCACAGGTGACGAATTCCAGACGGGGTTCCAGGCTTGCATCCAGCATCGTTGTGCTCCCAATGACCGGCGCGCCGCGATCGCGGCGCCGCGCATGGGCGGTATCTTATCGGAAGCGCAGCGCGGCCAGCACTTGCTCGGTCAGATCCTCGATGTGGGCGCGCGTATCCAGCGTCAGCACCGGGCAATGCAACTGGCGGATCCACTCCCGGTGCTGCGCCAGGGTGCGGGCGCCTTCGGCGCCGGTGTCGTAGCCGGCCGCCCACTCCAGGAACAGCCGGCTTTTCTCCCGCACCGCGGGATCGGTGTCCAGCCGCGCGCCGTAGCGCTCGGCCTCGCGCCGCCGCAGCCGCGCCATGCGCTCGGCGGCGGGCAGACGCAGGAACACCGCCAGCGTGAATTCGGGAATCAGGCCCTCACCCCAGTGGTAGACCGAGCCGCCGCTGAGCACCCAATCGTCGTGCCCTTGCAGCCGCTCGCGGATGCGGCGCCAGCGTTCTTCCTTGGGAACCTTCTGGGTGAAGGGCGGATCGGTCGGCAACCAGTAATAGTCGTCGGCCTCCAGGTGCGGCACGCCGAGGCGCTCGCCCAGCGCGGCGCCCAGCGTGGTGGCGCCACAGCCGGACGCGCCGAAAAGATGAATGCGCGCAGCCATGGGACTCCCCTTGAAACGGATGCGACACGGCGGGTGGCGCACCCGCCGGCGACAGGCGCAGGCCTGGCGAACCAGTGTAGCGTCGATCCCGCGGCGCCGACGCCGCCGGAATCATTTCGTCATGCCCGCGCGCATCGAGGCGCGGCCGCACTAGAATGGCGCCTGGCCTGGCGGCCCCTGCCGCCAGGCCAGCGCCTTCGACCCTCATCTGCATCCCGGAATCCCACACGTCATGCCCGGTGGTTACATGCTCAACGGCGGCTACGTGGCCGCTGCCCTGCTCCTGATCGCGGCCCTGTTCGGCGTGCTGGTGGCCGGCCTGGTGGCCGGCTGGCGCGCCGGCCGTGGCAGCCGGCCGCAACTGGTGCTGGCCTGGCTGCTGGCGCTGGTGCTGCTGCCGCCGTGGCTGCTGGCACTGGCCGCCGACGGCGACATGTTCGGCGTGGTCCTGATTTCCCGCTACGCCCTGGCCCTGCCGGCGCTCGCCGCGCTATGGTGGCTGCTGCGCTGCATCCGCGTTTTCACCGCGCAGCGGCCGGGGCTGGCGCCGCTGCCGCGCCTGCCCTGGCTGCTGGTGCTGGGCGCGGCGTTGCTGTTCGGTTTGCTGGGCCACTGGTCGCGCCATCGGTACGACTATCCGTTCGACCTCGACGACACCATTACGTCCATGGTCTTTATCCTGGCCTGGAGCCTGTTGGTGGCAGGATGCGTGTGGGCCTTGCGCAGCAGCATACGTTGGTTAAGATTGGCGGGTCCCGGTTCGGCCGCCGAGGTGTCACGGCGCTGACACCCCGCTGAAATTATGATTTTCTATCGAGCCGATTCAATCATTGAATTGGATCGTCCCCGCCGATCCGGGCGAGAGTTATGCGCTTCGAGCATTGCCAGATCAGTCAGTCCAGAATTGATATGGAGCCACTATGCACCAAAGCAGTCCGACGACTCAGCTGAGTCCCTCCCACCCCGAGGCCGCCCCGCCGCCCGAACCGCCCAAGATCCTGCAGGAGCTGCTGAGCCGCGCCGACGTCCGGATCAACGGTTCGCGCCCCTGGGACATCCAGGTTCATGACAAGCACATGTACGAGCGCGTCTTCGCCAGTTGGTCGCTGGGGCTGGGCGAATCCTACATGGACGGCGAATGGGACTGCGAGCAGCTCGACGAACTGTTCACCCGGCTGCTGCGCGCCGACATGGGCTCGGCCGCGCTGGGCCTGTCGCGCGTCAAGCTGATCGCCGAACACCTGCGCCACAAGCTGTTCAACCTGCAATCCAGGAGCCGCGCCTTCGAGGTCGGCGAACAGCACTACGACGCCGGCAACGACGTGTTCGAGGCCATGCTGGACAGCCGCATGATCTATTCCTGCGCCTTCTGGGAACAGGCCGACACGCTCGAAGCCGCGCAGCAAGCCAAGCTCGACATGATCTGCCGCAAGCTGCAGCTCAAGCCCGGCGAGACGCTGCTGGACATCGGCTGCGGCTGGGGCGGGTTGGCCAAGTTCGCGGCCGAGCGCTACGGCGTCAAGGTCACCGGCGTCACCGTCTCCAAGGAGCAGCTGGCGCTGGCGCAGGAACGCGTGCGCGGCCTGCCGGTGGAGCTGCTGCTGCAGGACTACCGCGACCTGCAAGGCAGCTTCGACAAGGTGGTGTCGGTCGGCATGTTCGAGCACGTCGGCCCCAAGAACTACGACACCTACTTCACCAACGTGCAGCGCCTGATGGCGCCCGACGGCATCTTCCTGCTGCACACCATCGGCATCGCCTCGACCAGCCAGAGCACCGATCCCTGGATCGACCGCTACGTCTTCCCCAACGGCAAGCTGCCTTCGGCCCGCGAGATCAGCACCGCGGTCGAAGGCCGTTTCATCATCGAGGACTGGCACAACTTCGGCGCCGACTACGACCGCACGCTGATGGCCTGGTGGGACAACTTCCAGCGCGCCTGGCCGCGGCTGCAGGAACGCTACGGCACGCGCTTCTACCGCATGTGGCAGTACTACCTGATGTGCTGCGCCGGCTTCTTCCGCTCGCGCGAAGGGCAGCTATGGCAGGTGATCCTGACACATCCGCAGCGCCAGGAGATGTATCGCTCGCTGCGCTGAGGCAGCGCCCGGAGCGGCGCTCGCGGGCTGTCGGCGCCAGCCGCCCGCCCGCCGCGCCCGGCGCCTGTTCCGGTCACGCCACCAACGCGGCGGGCGCCACCGCGGCGCCGGCGCCCGCCGCGTCCTCCAGGATCATCTGCGCCGCCCGCTCCGCGATCATGATGGTCGGTGAATTGGTGTTGCCCGACGTGATCGTCGGCATGATCGACGCATCGGCCACGCGCAGCCCTTGCAGGCCATGCACGCGCAGCCGCGCATCGACCACCGCGCCGTCGTCGGCGCGGCGGCCCATGGCGCAGGTGCCGACCGGATGGAAGATGGTGGTGCCGATCTTGCCGGCCGCCGCGCGCAACTCGGCCTCCGTCTGGAAAGCCGGGCCCGGCAGCCACTCCTCGGGCTGGTAGCGCTGCAAGGCCGGCGCCGCGCTGATGCGCCGCACCAGCCGGATAGCGTCGGCCGCCACCTTCAGGTCCTGCTCTTCCTTCAGATAATTCGGCGTGATCACCGGCGCCAACGCAGCGTCCGCGCCCTGCGCATGCACGCTGCCGCGCGACGCCGGCCGCAGGTTGCAGACGCTGGCCGTGAACGCGTCGAAGCCATGCAGCGGCTCGCCGAACGCGCCCAGCGACAAGGGCTGCACGTGGAATTCCAGGTTGGCGCGCGCCTGCCCCGGATCGGACTTGGCGAACGCGCCCAACTGCGACGGCGCCATGCTCATCGGACCGCTGCGGTTCAGCAGGTACTCCAGGCCGATGCCCGCCTTGCCCCACCAGGTCGAGGCGATGCGGTTCAGGGTTTTCACGCCGCGCACTTTCAGGATGACGCGCAATTGCAGGTGATCCTGCAGGTTCTCGCCCACGCCCGGCAGCGCGTGGCGCAGCGCGATGCCGCTCTCGCGCAGGCGCGCCGGCTCGCCGATTCCGGACAGTTCCAGCAATTGCGGCGTATTGACGGCGCCCGCCGCCAGCACCACCTCGCGCGCCGCGCGGACGCCGACGGACTGCCCGGCCCGCAACACCTGCACGCCGACGCAGCGGGTGCCCTCGAACAGCAGGCGCTGCGCATGCGCGCCCGTCATCACATGCAGGTTGGCCCGTTGGCGCACCGGCCGCAGAAACGCCTTGGCGGTGTTCCAGCGCCAGCCGCGGCGCTGGTTCACATCGAAATAGCCGACCCCGAAGTTGTCGCCCCGGTTGAAGTCCGCCACGCGCGGAATGCCTTCCTGTTCCGCCGCGCTGGCGAAGGCATCGAGAATGTCCCAGCGCAGCCGCTGCGCCTCGACCCGCCATTCGCCGCCGGCGCCATGGAACGCATCGGCGCCGCGATAATGGTCTTCGCTGCGCTTGAACACCGGCAGCACCTGATCCCAGCGCCAGGACGGATCGCCGGCGATCCCGGCCCATTCGTCATAATCCTCGCGCTGCCCGCGCATGTAGATCATGCCGTTGATCGACGAGCAGCCGCCCAGCACCCGGCCACGCGGATAGATCAGCGACCGCCCGCCCAGCCCCGGCTCGGCGCCGGTGCGGTACATCCAATCGGTGCGCGGGTTGCCGATGCAATACAGGTAGCCGACCGGAATGTGGATCCAGTGGTAGTTATCGCGGCCGCCCGCCTCCAGCAGCAACACGCGCACCGCCGGATCGCGGCTCAGGCGGTTGGCCAGCACGCAGCCGGCCGAGCCCGCGCCCACGATGATGTAGTCGTATGTCTCCATTCGCGCTTCTTCTTCTGAGTCTCAAGGGGCGGTGCCACTGTCGCGCAGCCGGCCGCCCCTGTCCAATGAATTGTTGAAAAGCGCTTTATAAGCCTCTTTAATAATGGGCATCGCCCTGACGGGACCGGAGCCATGGATCTCAAGCACATCCGCACCTTTGCCGCCGTGGCGCGCGTCGGCAACCTGACGCGCGCGGCCGAACACCTGCACCTGACCCAGCCCGCGCTCAGCCTGCAGCTCAAGAGCTTCCAGGAAGCGCTGGATCTGCCGCTGTTCACCCGCACCGCCCAGGGCCTGGCGCCCAACGCCGACGGCCGCGCCCTGCTGCCCTCGGCGCAACGCGTGCTGGATGCGCTGGAGGATTTCGAACGCGCCATCGGGGCGCTGCGCACCACCGTGCAGGGCGAACTGCGCCTGGGCACCATCCTCGACCCCGAATTTCTGCGGCTGGGCGCCACGCTGCAATACCTGGTGCAGCACTACCCCAAGATCCGCCCCACCCTGCGCCACGGCATGTCCGGCTCGGTCGGCCGCCAGGTGCGTAACGGCGAACTGGACGTGGGCTTCTTCCTTGGCCCGCAAGACGCCGCCCGGGGCCAGCCGGCGCTGCACGCGCTGCCGCTGGCGGGCTTCTCCTATTACGTGGTGGCGCCCAAGGGCTGGGCGCCGCAACTGGCGGGGCGCGACTGGCGCGACATCGCCGCCCTGCCCTGGATCTGGACCCCGCCGGATTCGGTTCATCACCGCCTGCTGGCCGCCAGGTTCGCCGAACTGGCGGTCACGCCCAACATCGTTGCCGAGGTCGACCAGGAAGCCTCGATGCTGGACCTGGTGCGCTCCGGCGTCGGCCTGACGCTGGCGCGCGACTCGATCGCGCTGCGCGAGTCGCAGGCCCACGGCCTGGCGTTGGCGCCGGGTCTGTCGATCCAGGCCGAACTGGCGTTCATCACGCTGGCGGCGCGGCGCCAGGAGCCGCTGGTGCTGGCGGCGTTCGACGCGGTGCGGGCCGCGTTCGCCTAGGATTGGCGGATGCGCGCCGGCCGGGCCTCACGCGCTTGCCGGCGCTGACTACCTTGCGCGCGCGGATTCAGGCCAGTGCCCGTCCTAGGGAAATCCCGGGGCTGGCACGCGTTATGCCCTTGCCATAGAATCTGCCCTGCCTTCACTCGATGAAGGCCGGCCCGGCAAGTTCCAAAGGCGCAACAGCCAGCAAGGCCGCTCGGTTTTTCCCCCGTCGACAACGGCGTCGACATCCAGCCGGTTTCTCGGCAATCCCAAACACCTACACACGTCTACGCGACTTTCGGCGTCGGCCTCTGCACGTCCCCGCGCTTTGCGCCGGACGCCAGAGCGCGCGCGCCGCGGGCGCTCAAGGGGCCATCAACATGAGCATGAACCGCCGTCAGTTCCTCTCGTCCACCGCTGCCACCGCCGCCTCGGCCACCCTGATGGGGCTGGCCGGCACGCGCGCCTTCGCGGCCGGCGAGGAAAAAATCAACGTTGCCGCCATCTACGATCTGTCGGGCGGCCTGGACATCTACGGCAAGCCCGTGATGGACGCGCTGCGGTTCGCGGCCGAGGAAATCAACGCCAAGGGCGGCCTGCTGGGCAAGCCGCTCAACTTCATCGCCTATGACGCGCAGTCGAACATGCAGCTCTACGCGCAGTTTTCCCAGCAGGCCGCGCTGCGCGACAAGGCCGCCGTGGTCCATGCCGGCATCACCTCGGCCTCGCGCGAGGTCGTGCGCCCGGTGCTCAACCGCTATCGCACCCTGTACTTCTACGACAACCAGTATGAAGGCGGTGTCTGCGACCGCAACTATTTCGCCGCCGGCGTGACGCCCGCGCAGACCGTGCAGAAGCTCGCGCCCTACGCCGTGAAGCAATGGGGCAAGAAGGTCTACATCCTGGCGGCCGACTACAACTACGGCCAGATCGTGTCGAACTGGGTGCGCAAGTACGCGGCCGATGTGGGCGGCAAGACCGTGGCCACCGAGTTCTTCCCGCTGGACGTGACCGACTTCGGTGCCGCCATCTCCAAGATCCAGGCGGCCTCGCCGGACTTCATCTGGTCGGCGCTGGTGGGCGGCGCGCACATGTCCTTCTATCGCCAGTGGAAGGCCACCGGCATGACGGGCAAGATCCCGCTCGCCTCGACCACCTTTGCCGGCGGCAATGAGCACATCGTGCTCTCGCCCGAGGAATGCAACGGCTTCCTGGTCTGCCAGAACTATCTGCAGGAACTGCCCGGCGCCGTCAACGCCGACTTCGTCAAGCGCTTCCACGCCCGCTACGGCGCCAACTATCCCTACATCACCGAACTGGCCATGGGTGCCTACCAGGGCTTCATGCTGTGGGCCGAGGGGGTGCGCAAGGCAGGCTCGGTCGACCGCATGAAGGTCATCGAGGCGCTGGAATCCGGCATCGCCATCGATGCGCCCAGCGGCCGCGTGACGCTGGATCCGGCCACCCACCATTGCACGCTGGACGTCCACATCGCCGAGGTGCGGGACCGCAAGCTCAATCTGGTCGAGAGCTTCCCGCAGCAGCAGCCCGGCGACACGGCCGCCGTCTGCAACCTGATCAAGAACCCGGCGGACAACCGTCAATACGCCATTAAGTTCTGAGCGTTCCATGGATCTCGTTGCCATCTATGCCATCGATATCCTGGGTGCGATCGCCATCCTGGCGCTGTTGAGCGTCGGGCTGGCGGTGGTATTCGGGATGATGAAGATCATCAACCTCGCCCACGGCGAGTTCATGATGCTGGGCGGCTATGTCGCCATTCTCGCCACCAACCAATGGGGCGTGCCGATCTGGCTCTCCATGCTGGTGCTGGCGCCGCTGGCCGTCGGTGTCTTCGGCGTGCTGATCGAGCACCTGCTGGTGCGCCATCTCTATGGCCGCATGATCGACACCATGCTGGCCACCTGGGGCCTGTCGCTGGCCGTCATCGGCCTGGCCACCATGGTCTTTGGCAACACCACCGTCGGCATCTCCTCGCCTCTGGGCGGCATCACGATCGGCGCGCGCCAGGCCAGCGGCTACACGCTCTTTCTGATTGCGCTGGCGGCCGGCGTGATGCTGGCGCTGTGGTGCCTGCTGCGCCTCACCGATTTCGGCTTGCGGGCCCGCGCCTGCATGCAGAACGCCGCCATGGCCAACGCGCTCGGCATGAACCCCAATGGCGTCTACAAGCTGACCTTCGGCCTGGGCGCCGCGCTCTCCGGCCTGGCCGGCGCGGTGCTCGCGCCCCTGACCGGCGTGATCCCGACCATCGGTGCGGCCTACATCGCCAAGGCCTTCATCACCGTCATCAGCGGCGGCAGCGCCGTCATCGCCGGCACGGTCAGCGCCTCGGGCTTGTTCGGCGCCATCAGCCAGGGCGTGACCTTCCTGGCCACGCCGGTCTACGGGCAGGTGGCGCTGCTGCTGGCCGCCATCGTGCTAATCCGTCTGCTGCCGCAGGGCATCACCGGGCGATTCTTCAAGCGAGCAATCTGATGCGTGTACCTGTGATTTCCCTGACGCTGGGTGCCGTAGCCATCGCGGCCGCGGTGCTCCTGCCCACCGTCTTCGATATGTTCAGCCTCCTGTCCATGACGGTCTATCTGGTCATGGCCCTGCTGGCGCTGAGCCTGGCCTTCGTCTGGGGCCATGGCGGCATCCTGTGCTTCGGCCAGGCCGCCTTTTTCGGGCTGGGCGCCTATGCCTGGGCGGTGGGCGCCTTCAATTTCGGCCCCGGCCTGGCTTCGTTGGCGCTGGCCGTCGCCGTGCCGGCGGCCTTTGCCGCCCTGCTCGGCTACTTCATGTTCTACGGCAAGATCAGCGACGTCTATCTGGGCGTCATCACGCTGGCCGTGACGCTGATCCTGTTCAACCTGATGAACTCCACCTCGGGCGACAGCTATCGCATCGGCGAGGCGCTGCTGGGCGGCTTCAACGGCATCCCGTCCATCCCGCCCCTGACCCTGCCCGGCGCCAGCGAACCCTTGTCGCCGGAAGGCACGTTCACGTTGGCCGCCCTGGTGCTGATCGCCGCCTACTTCGGCCTGCGCGCCGTCATGGCGTCGCGCGCCGGCCGCGTGGTTGCCGCCGTGCGCGAAAACGAACAGCGCGCCTTGCTGCTGGGCTACAACGCCAGTCTTTACAAACTGGCCACCTTCACCCTGGGCGGCGCACTGGCCGGGCTGGCCGGCATGCTCTACGCCAACTGGGGGGCTTTCGTCAGCCCCGGCGTGTTCGGGTTGTCGCAATCGGCGCAGATCATCATCTGGGTCATCGTCGGCGGACGCGGCACCCTGATCGGCCCCATCATCGCCTGCGTCGCGCTGCAAGCCATGGTCACCCAACTGGGCGCGCAACACACGCTGGATACCGGTCTGGTGCTGGGCGTCATCCTCATTCTGTTCGTGCTCTTGATCCCGCGCGGCCTGGCGCCGACGGTGGCCGATGCCGCACGTCGTCTGTGCCGTTCGTCCAAGGAGCCGGCATGAGCACCCTCTTGTTGGAAACCCAGGGTCTGGGCGTGAGTTTCGGCGGCGTGCACGCCGTGCGCGACGTCGATTTCCGGCTGCAACGCGGTGAAGTGCGCTGCCTGATCGGGCCCAACGGCGCCGGCAAAAGCACTTTCTTCAAGATGCTGTCGGGCCAGTTGCGCCCCACGCGTGGCGAGATCCGCTTCAAAGGCCAGCCCTTGCGTGGCCTGACCACGCACGAAGTGGCGCGCCTGGGCATCGGCATCAAAACCCAGGTGCCCAGCGTCTTTGAAGGCCTGAGCGTGCGCGAAAACCTGTTGCTGGCCGCCGCGCGCCGCGCGCACGGCGTGCCGGCCGAGATCGCCACCCGGGTGCTGGCTGAAATCGACCTGGAAAGCGCTGCCGCCACGCCCGTCAATGCGCTGGCGCATGGCCAACGCCAATGGGTGGAGCTGGGCATGATTCTGGCCTCGCGTCCCGAGCTGGTCTTGCTGGATGAACCGGCCGCCGGCATGACGCATCAGGAGGTGCGCAAGACCGCCGACCTGATTGCGGCCATCAACCGTCACAGCACCGTCGTCGTGGTCGAGCATGACATGGCCTTCATCCGCCTGATCGCCGGCCGCATCACCGTCTTCAACCAGGGCGAGGTGCTGGCCGAAGGCAGCTTCGACGACATCATGGCGCACGCCGCGGTGCGCGCCGCCTATCTGGGCAAGCAAGGAGAGACACATGCTCCAGGCGCATGAACTGAAAGCCGGCTACGGCCGCATCCCTGTGCTGCATGGCGTCAGCTTCAGCATGGCCGCCGGCGAATTCACCGGCATTCTGGGCCGCAATGGCATGGGCAAGACCACCTTGCTGCGCGCGCTGATGGGTGAACTGCCGCTGACCGGCGGCGCGCTGACGCTGGCCGGGCGCAAGATAGGCGCGCTGGCGCCGCATGCGCGCGCGCGCCAGGGGCTGGGCTTTGTGCCGCAGGGCCGGCAGATCTTCCCGGCGCTGACCGTGGCCGAAAACCTGCGCATGGGCTGCGTGAAGAATCTGCGCGAGGCCGACGCCAGGATCGCCTCGGTACTGGCGGTATTCCCGCGCCTGCAGCGTCTGCTGGAGCGCCCCGGCGGCAGCCTGTCGGGCGGCGAGCAGCAACTGCTGGCCCTGGCCCGCTGCCTCTGCGGCGATCCCAAGTTGATGCTGCTGGACGAACCGACCGAAGGCATTCAACCCTCGATCTGCGACGAAATCGTCGAGGCCTTGCAGACGCTGCGTGCTTCCCACGGCATTGCGATTCTGCTGGTCGAACAGGACATCGATTTTCTGTGCGCGCTGTCCGACCGCATTCTGGTGCTGGAAAAAGGCGAGCTGATCGCCGACGTCCCCACCGCCACCACGACTCCCCAAGAGATCGCCCGGCGTTACGGCGGTCTGCAATCCTGAAAACGGAATCCAAGATGTCTCTTCCCCGTCCCACTCTGGAAGCGCTGGATCAGGCCGCGCGCCGCATCGGCCTGAATCTGGATGACGCCACTCTGCGCGCCTACGACAGCATTCTGCAGGCCACCTTTGCCGATTACGACCAGGTCGATGCGCTGATCGATCAGCCGCCGGTGGTGCGCTATCCGCGCACGCCGGGCGTGCAGCCCGAAGACAACCCGCTCAACGCCTGGTATGTGCGCACTGAGATCGACGGCCGCCCGGGCGGTCCGCTGGCCGGCAAGCGCGTGGTACTGAAAGACAACGTCTGCCTGGCCGGCGTGCCCATGATGAATGGCGCGGCTACGTTGCGCGGCTATGTTCCCGACCAGGACGCCACGGTCGCCACCCGCATCCTGGATGGCGGCGGCCGCATTGTCGGCAAAGCGCATTGCGAATATTTCTGCGTGTCGGGCAGCAGCCATACCAATGCCACCGGCCCGGTGCGCAACCCGCGCAACCCCGACCATTCGGCCGGCGGCTCGTCCTCGGGCGCGGCAGCCCTGGTCGGCGCTGGCCAAGCCGATATGGCCATCGGCACGGATCAGGGGGGATCGGTGCGCATCCCGGCCGCCTACTGCGGCATTTATGGCATGAAGCCCACGCACGGCCTCATTCCCTATACCGGCATCATGCCGATTGAAATGACGCTGGACCACGCCGGCATCATGACGGCCAATGTGGCCGACAACGCCCTGCTGCTCGACGCCATCGCCGGCGCCGACGGCCTGGATCCGCGCCAGCAGAACCTGCCGGCCGAGCGCCCCTCTTATTGCGACGCGCTGGGCCTGCCGCTCAAGGGCCTGCGCGTCGGTGTGGTGACCGAAGGCTTCGGCTGGCACAACAGCGAAACCGAGGTCGACGATGCGGTGCGCCTGGCCGCCGCCAGACTGGCCGCGTTGGGCGCCGAGGTCATGGAGCTATCGGTGCCGCTGCACCGCAAGGGGCACGCCATCTGGACCCCGATTGCGGTCGAAGGCACAACCCAGCAGATGAAAGGCTTCAACTACGGCACAAACTGGAAAGGCCTGTACGTCACCGGCCTGATGCAGGCGCAGCGCCATTGGCGCGACCACGCCGACGAGTTCCCGCATGACGTCAAGACCTGCCTGCTGGCCGGCGAATACTTCTATGCGCGCTATGGCGGCCAGTACTACGGCAAGGCGCAAAACCTCGCGCGCCGGCTGCGCCAGGCCTATGATCAGGCTTTGGCCGGCGTTGACATGCTGCTGATGCCCACGGTGCCCATGCGCGCGCCACGCCTTATCGATGCCGCCGCCGCGCCCGACCTCTTTGTGACCCGCGCCCTCGAAATGAACGCCAACACCGCCCCCTTCGATGTCACCGGCCACCCGGCCATGTCCCTGCCCTGCGCCTTGCGCGACGGCCTTCCGGTCGGCATGATGCTGGTGGGTCGTCATTTCGACGAATCGACGCTGTATCGCGCCGCCCATGCCTTCGAGCGCTCGCTCGACTGGACGACGCTGTGACCACCGCCACCGGCCATCGGGTTGGCCTGCTGTTCTCGAAAGAAAGCCTGACAGCGGCCACCGAGATCACCCAGGAAAACGCCACGCTGCTGGCGATCGACGAGGTCAATGCCGCCGGCGGCATTGCCGGCGAGCCGCTGGTTCCGATCAGCGCGCGCGTCGGCTCCCTGCCGTCCGACTACCGCCAGGCCGCCGAATGGCTCTGCGACCGCCAGCGCGTGCCGCTGATTTTCGGCACCCATATGTCCAGCACCCGCAAGGCCGTCCTGCCGGTGGTCGAAAGCCGACGGGCGCTGCTGTTCTACGCCACGCTGTACGAGGGCTTCGAGTATTCGCCCTATTGCTTCTACAGCGGCTCCGTGCCCAATCAGAATTCGGTGCAACTGGCCAGCTATGTGATCCGCCACTTCGGCAACCGCGTGCTCTTCATCGGCGGCCAGTATGTCTACCCGCGCGAATCCAACCGCATCATGCGCGAGCTCTATGAGCAGGCGGGCGGCGAGGTGGTCGGCGAGGTCTATCTGCCACTGAACGCGCCGCAGGCGGATCTGGCCGGGGTGCTCGAGCGCGCCGTGTCCCTGCGCCCGGACGCCATCTACTCGACCATGGTCGGGCGCGACATCGTCAAGCTGTATCGCGCCTACCGCGAACTGGGCCTGGACCCGGCGCGCATGCCCATCGTCAGCCTTGCCACCAACGAAACCGACGTGGCCGCCCTGACCGCCGAACAGGCCGAAGGCCATATCACGGCGGCGCCCTACTTCGCCACGCTGGACACCGAACCCAGCCGCCGCTTTGTCCACGCCTACCATGCGCGCTTCGGCGAAGACAGCCCGATCACGGCGGGCGCCGAGGCCGCCTACTTCCAGGTGCATCTGGTGGCGAACGCCGCGCGCCGCGCCGGCAGCCTGGCCGTGCCGGAGCTGGTGCGGGCCCTGGACGGCGCCCGGTTCGAAGCGCCGCAAGGCCTGGTCACCATCGACGGCGATACGCAACACACCTCACTCTGGCCGCGCATCGCCCGCATCAATGCCCAACGCAAGTTCGAGATCATCTACGCCGCGCGTGCCGCGGTGCGGCCGGTGCCGTATCTCGTCGACCATGCGTTGGATCCCGAGGCCTTGGCGCTACCGTGACTGCCCACTTGACCCGGCCCGGCCGCAGCACCACGGCGCTGCGCGAACTCAATGGCCTGCGCGTGCTGGTGCTGCACCCACAGGATGCCGAGTCGCGCCTCCTGATGTCGCACCTCAAGCGCATCGGCTGCGTGGCGACCCAGCAATGGCCGCTGCCCGAGAAGCTCTGTACCGACGCCGACGTGGTCGTTCTGCCGATCGAGGAAGACCATCGCGACGCGATTCAAGCGCTGGCCGACAGCCTGAACGAGCTAAGCCCGCCGCTGCTCGGCATCGTCGAGTATGAAAACCCCGCCACGCTGCAACTGGTGCTGCAAAGCGGCTGCACCGGCGTCATCGAGCGACCCATCCGGCCCTTCGGTCTGTTGACGCAGCTGCTGCTCGCGCGCACCGCCTGGCGCCAGCAGGCGGCCACGCTGGCCCACATGCGCAAGCTGGAGGGCCGTTATGCCGCCGTCAGCAAACTGGCCACCGCCAAAACCCTGCTGATCGCCCGCGAGGGCATTACCGAAAACGAAGCGCATCGCCGCATCCAGGGCCGCGCCATGGCCACGCGTTCCTCGCTGGAAGACGTGGCGCAAGCCATCATCAACGAACTCTCCTGATCCCATGTCCGCCTTCTCATTCCAGACTGTTCCCCACATTCTCGTCGAACCGGGCCTTGCCCGCCGCCTGGGCGCCCTGCTGCGCGAACGCCATGGCGGCGAGCGCGCCGTGTTGATCACCGACGCCTTTCTGCACCGCAGCGGCGCGCTACAGCCCGCGCTGGACAGCTTGGCCGCCAGCGGCTGGCAAACCCTGGTGATCGATGACGTGGTTGCCGACCCGCCCGAAGCGGTGGTCCAGGCGGCAGCCGGGCGCGCGCGCGCGTTCGACGCCGATATGGTGATCGGCTTTGGCGGCGGCTCTTCCATGGACGTGGCCAAGCTCGTGGCAGTGCTGTGCAAGAGCGATCAGCCCCTGTCGGCGATGTATGGCATCAACCAGGTGAGCGGCGAGCGTTTGCCGCTGATCCAGGTGCCGACCACGGCCGGCACCGGCTCGGAAGTCACGCCGATCTCGATCGTGACCACCGGCGCCACCACCAAAAGCGGCGTGGTCGCGCCGCAGCTCTATGCCGACGCGGCCTTTCTGGATGCCGAACTGACGGTGGGCCTGCCCCCGGCCGCCACGGCGGCCACCGGCGTGGACGCCATGGTGCATGCCATCGAGGCCTACACCAGCAAACGCCTGAAGAATCCGCTGTCCGATCAGCTCGCCATCCTGGCGTTGAAGCTGCTGGCCGCCAACCTGCTCACCGTTTGCCGCGACGGCGCCAATCTGCAGGCGCGCTCCGACATGCTGCTGGGCGCCATGCTGGCCGGCCAGGCTTTCGCCAATGCGCCCGTGGGCGGCGTTCATGCGCTGGCCTATCCGGTGGGCGGCATCTTCCATGTGCCGCACGGGCTGTCGAACGCGCTGGTGCTGCCCGCCGTGCTGCGCTTTAATGCGCAGGTTGCCGCACCGCTCTACGCCGAACTGGGCCAGGCCGTGGGCCTGCCGCCGGTCGCCGATGACGCCCGCGGCGCCGCCGCCTTCATCGCCTTCCTGGAAGACCGAATCCGCCGGGCAGAATTGCCCCAAGGCCTGCGCGCCGTAGGCATCAGCGAGGCGGACTTGCCCACGCTGGCCAGCGCCGCGATGGCCCAACAGCGTCTCTTGATGAATAACCCCCGTCCCATCGACGAGGCACAGGCGCTGGAAATCTACCGCGCGGCCTACTGAATGAGCCTACCGGGCGAAGGGGCGCCCGCCACGCCGGCCGCGCCGCGACCGCGCGCCAAGCCCGGCCCGAGCGCCTTGCGGCCCCCGCCCGTCAGCGCCCGTGCCAATAACGCCGCTGGCGCTCGCGCTGGGCCCAGACCCGCAGCCCGCCGGCACGCGACTCCGCCATCACCGCCCCGTCGCGGTCGCTGCGCCAGAACGCGGCGCCGGCACGCAGCCAGCGCCGCTGCACCGCCGGCGCCGGATGGCCAAAACGGCTCAGATAGCCGCATTGCGCGATCGCGTGACCGGCCCGCGACGCCATCACCAGCTCGCGGCCGGAGGATCCGCCCGAGCCGTGATGCGGCGCCAGCACGATATCGGTCGGCGGCAGGCCCAGCGCGGCCAGCTCGCGCTCCTGCGCCACGCCGATGTCGCCAGTCAGCAGCAGCGAATGGCCGGCCCCCTCCACCCGCAGCACGCAACTGCTGGCATTGCGGTCGCCGCCTTGATCCCGGGTGCCCGCGGCCGGATGCAGGAACGTGAAACTCACGCCATCGACCCGCCAGCCATCCCCGCGTTCGCAGCGCAGCATCCGCGCCGGCGGCGCATCGCCGATGGCGGCCGGCCACACGCGCGCATCGCGTTGCAGCCACGCCGCCAGGTCGAACGACGCATAGCTGCGCGCCGCCGGCACCGTCGCCAGCACCGAACGGGTGCCACCCACGTGATCCAGGTCCGCGTGCGACAGCACCAGCACGTCCAGCCGGCCAATGCCGCGCGCCAGCAACTGCGGCGCGATCACGCGCTCGCCCGCGTCGCCGCCGCCGAAGTGTCGCGGCCCCGCATCGAACAACAGCGACTGGCTGGCGGTTTCCACCAGGATCGCGCTGCCCTGGCCGATATCCATGGCGCTCATGCGCCAATAGCCGGGCTCCGGCCGCGCCGGCCGCCAACACAGCAAGGGCAGCATGCACAGCCAGCCCACCCGCCGTAACGGCCAGCCCGGCGCCTGCAAGGCCCACACCATGCCCGCCAACGCCCACAGCAACCACGGCCACGGCGCCGCCGCCACCGTGAAGCTGGCCCACTCGGCATTGGCCACCCGCGCCACCACCGCCATGGCCGCGCCGAACCCGGCCGCCCCAGCGTGGCCGGCGAAGGCGGCCAGCGCCGCCATGCCGGGAGTCACCGACAACAGCGCGCAGACCAGGGCCAGGGGCGTGACCAGGAACGTCACCGCCGGGATCGCCACCGCATTGGCCAACGGCGCCCCCAGCGACACCTGATGCACCAGGAACGCCAGCAGTGGCGTCAAGCCCAGCGTCACGGTCAGTTGCAGGCGCGTGGCCTGCGCCAGGGCCGCGGCCGCGCGCCGGCGCCAGCCCGCGTGGGCATCGCGCGGCGCCTGCGCCACGCGCAACAGGATCGCCACGGCGCCGAATGACAGCCAGAAACCCGCCGCCAGCGGCGCCCAGGGATCCAGCAGCACCACCGCCGCCGCCGCGAACGCCAGCACCCGCCCCGCCGATACCCGCAAGCGCGACCACACGGCCGCCAGCACCAACAGCAACATGAAGAAGGTGCGCCGCGATGGCACGCCCCAGCCCGCCAGCAGGCAATACGCCAGCCCGGCCACCGCCGCGGCGGCACCGCCCGCGATGCGCGCCGGCACGACCTCGGCCAGGCCCAGGCCGCGCCAGCGCGCGCGCCGCCACCCGGCCGCCAGCAGCCAGGCCGCCAGCCCGGCGATCGAGGTGACGTGCATGCCGCTGATGGACACCAGGTGGGTGATGCCGGCGCGGTTGAAGACGCGCCAGTCTTCGCGCGCCACCCCTGCCTGGTCGCCGATCGCCAGCGCCACCAGCACCGGCGCGTAGCGGTGGCCGTCCAGCGCGCGCCGCATGCCCTCGCGCACCCGGTGGCGCGTGCGTTCGATGGCCACGCCGGCCGAGGCCCAGGGCCGGTCGTCCAGCAGACGCGGCTGCCCGCGCACCGTGCCGGTGGCGCGCACGCCGCGCGCGAACAGACGCGCTTCGCCGTCCGGCGCGTCAGGGTTGAGCGGCGCATGCGGCCGGCGCAGTACCAGCGCCATGCGCCATATCTGCCCGGGTATCACCTGCGGCAAGCGCGGCGGCCCCTGGCCCGGCGCGCGCGGCTGCCCGCCCTGCCGCCCGTCTGCCACGGCGCCTTGCGGCGCCAGCCACGACACCAGGATGCGCCTGGGAATGCCGGCTTGCGCCGGCCCCACCTGCTCGGCGGTGAAGCGCACCCCGCGCGCATCGTCGTCAGGCAGTTCGGCCACGCGCAGCACCAGCCGCGCCACCGCGTCCTGGTGGACGTCGGCCAGCGCATCATCCAGCCGCCGCTGCGCCTGCCAGGCGGCATCGAGCGCGCCGAGCAGCAGGCCCAGGATCAACGGCGCCACCACCCCGGCCATGCGCCCCGGCCAGCGGCGCGCGGCCAGCGGCACCAGCGCGCAGGCCACGCCCGCCGCGATGTAGAACCCGCCGCCCGGCAAGGCCGCCAAGCCCTGCACCGCCCCCGCGCCCGCCACCACGGCCAGGCAGAATATGCGCCCTTTGATGTCCGCCTCCTGCAATACGGATCAGCATAGGGCCCGGGCGCGCGCGCCGGATCAATCAGTGAACGGGTTTGTCCACCTCGGCCGGCCGCAAGCGCGCACGGTGCCGCGCCGCCACCGCGCGCGGGCCGTCAGCGCCGCGATTCAACGCGCCGTCCGCGCCGCGCCGGCCAGCAGCCGGACTTCCGCCAGTGCCGCGGCCACCCCGCCGGCCGCCAGGGTCTCGACCAGCCGCGTGCCCACGGCAACCAGATCCGCGTGGCGGCCCACGGCGCGCGCCTGCGCCGCGGTGCGCACGCCGAAGCCCGCCGCGATAGGCAGGCGGGTGCGGGCCCTGACCCGCGCCAGCACGCCCGCGATCATGTCTTCGGCAGGCAGCGCGGCACCCGTCGTGCCGGCCAGCATGACGTGGTACACGAACCCGCTGGCGCCGGCCAGCACCTGCTCCAGGCGTTGATCCGGCGTGGTCGGCGCGGTCATCTTGATGATGGCGATGCCGTGCCGCCGCGCCAGCCGTTCAATGCCGGCGGCGTGCTCGGGCGACAGATCCACCACGATCAGGCCATCGACGCCGGCCCAGGCCGCGTCGGCCATGAAGCTGGCCGCTTCGTAACGCATCAATGGGTTCAGATAGCCCATCAGCACCACCGGCGTGTGCGCGTCGTCCTCGCGGAAGGCGGCGACCAGGTCGAGCGTGCGCCGCAGCGTCTGCCCCGCCTTCAGCGCGCGCGCGTTGGCCCGTTGCAGCACCGGGCCGTCGGCGATCGGGTCGCTGAACGGCATGCCCAGTTCGATCACATCCGCGCCCGCCGCGGGCAGGCCTTTCAGCAGGGCCAGGCAGTCTTCATAGCAGGGATCGCCCGCCGTGAAGTAGGCCGCCAGGCCCGCGCGGCCGGCGGCGCGCAGGCCGGCCAGGGTTCGTTCAAGCCGGCTCATCGCGCGACCTCCGTGAATTGCAGCACCGAATCCATGTCCTTGTCGCCGCGTCCGCTCAGGCAGACCACCAGCGCCTGGTCGGGCCCCATGCGCGGCGCCAGCTTCCTGGCATAAGCCAGCGCATGCGCGCTTTCCAGCGCGGGAATGATGCCCTGCCGCCGCGTCAGCCAGACGAACGCGTCGACCGCCTCGGCATCGGTGACCGACTCGTAGACGACGCGCCCCGTGTCGTGCAACAACGCATGCTCCGGCCCGACGCCCGGGTAATCGAGGCCGGCCGAAATCGAATGCGCATTCTGGATCTGGCCATCCGCGTCCTGCAGGAAATAGCTGCGGCAGCCATGCAGCACGCCGGGCGCGCCCTCGCCGATGCTGGCCGCGTGCTCGGCGGTGTGGGTGCCGCGCCCGCCCGCCTCGACCCCGAACAGCCGCACGCCCGCGTCATTCAGGAACGGATAGAAAAAGCCGATGGCGTTGGAACCGCCGCCGACGCACGCCACCATCGCATCCGGCAGCCGGCCCGTCTTCGCGACGATCTGCGCCCGGGTTTCCTCGCCGATCACCTTCTGCAATTCGCGCACCAGCCAGGGATAGGGATGCGGCCCGGCGCCGGTTCCCAGCAGGTAATAGGTGTCGTCCGGCCGCGCGATCCAGTCGCGGATGGCGGCGTTCATCGCATCCTTCAAAGTGGCGCTGCCGTCGCGCACCGGCCGCACCTGGGCGCCCAGCATCTGCATGCGTGCCACATTGGAAGACTGGCGCGCAACATCGACGGCGCCCATGTACACCACGCATTCCAGGCCGTACAACGCGCACACCGTGGCCGTGGCGACGCCGTGCTGCCCCGCGCCGGTCTCGGCGATGATGCGCCGCTTGCCCATGCGCCGCGCCAACAGCACCTGGCCCAGGCAATTGTTGATCTTGTGGGCGCCGGTGTGATTCAGGTCTTCGCGCTTCAGAAACACCCGCGCCCCGCCCAACTCGTCGCTGATCGCCGCGGCATGCAGCAATGGGCTGGGACGCCCCACATAGTCGGCCAGCATGGCGCGGTATTCGGCCCAGAAGCCGGGTTCGTCCCGCACGGCGCGATAGGTGCGTTCCAGGGCGTCCAGCGCCGGCACCAGCGTTTCGGGCATGTAACGGCCGCCGTAGCCGCCGAACTGCCCCGCCGCATCGGGAAACTCAGGATGGGAGATAAAAGACATAATTTCAGGCCTTGGAGAACATGGACACCATGGTATCCAGCGAAATCCCCGGAATAAATCATAGATTTCTTGCGCCTCGATATGAGATTTTCTAATATCAAGCCATGCGAAGCCTCCCCCCGATGAACTCGTTGCGCTTCTTCGACAGCGCCGCCCGCCACCTCAACCTGTCGCTGGCCGCGCAAGAGCTTGGCGTCTCGCACAGCGCGGTCAGCCAGCAGATCCGCCTGCTCGAGACCTGGCTGGGCGACAAGCTGTTCGAACGCCATTCGGAAGGCGTGCGGCTCACCGCCGCCGGTCAGGATCTGCAACGCGTGTGCCAGCCGGCGTTCGACATGCTCGAACAGCGCCTCGCGCAATTGCGCGGCCGCTCGGCGTCGCCGCAGGTGGTGGTCGGCGCGCCCGCCAGCCTGCTGTCCAACTGGATCATTCCCCGGCTGGAACATTTCGAGCGCGACCACCCCGGCCTCCAGGTGCGGCTGCAAACCGCCACCGACATCGCCCTGCTGGAGCGGCGCGTCATCGATGTGCTGATCGTGGCCGACGAGCACCGCTCGCCCGGCATCCAGGCGCTACCCCTGTTCCGCGAAACCGTGGGGCCGGTCTGCACGCCCGGACTGGCCCGGCGTATCCACGCGCCCGCCGACGTCCTGGGCGCGCCGTTGCTGCATACCGCCTCGCGTCCCGCCGCCTGGGAACACTGGGCGCGGGCATGCGGCGTGACACTGGACACGCGCCCGCCCGGGCGCGAATTCGACCAACTCGGCCACATGCTCGAAGCCGCGGCGGTGGGTCTGGGCATCGGCATCGCGCCCCGGGAGCTGGTGCTGGCCGACCTGCGCGCGGGCCGGCTGGCCGCGCCGCTCGGCTTCCAGGAAACCGGCGGCCGCTTCACCCTCTATGCGCGCGCCGATGCCCCGGACCGCGTGAACGATCTGCTGCGCGGGCTGAAAGCGCAGGCGCCGTCCGACTGAAAGCGCCGCCGTGGTCATGTCGGACGCCACGCGCCTCGGATCGATCCGGGATTCGGGCGTGAATCGAGACGGCCAGCCCACCAACGGCTAGCATTTCCCGTCTCGAATTGGATAAACCCATGCCCTCGATCAGAACCCAGACCCTGTCATTGCGGGCACGAAACCACCTGGCCAGATCGGAATCGGCGCAGGGCGTGGCCGTGGAACGCCTATCCTCGGGGCTGCGCATCAACCACGCGGCCGACGATGCCGCCGGCAACGCCGTCGCCAACCACTTCACCGCCCACATACGCGGACAGCACCAGGCGGCGCGCAACGCCAATGACGGCATCTCGCTGGCGCAGACCATCGAGGGCGCGCTGGGCGAAATGGGCCATAGCCTGCAACGCGTCCGCGAACTCACGGTACAGGCGCAGAACGGCAGCAACTCCCTTACAGACCTGCAGGCCATCCAGGCCGAGATCGACCAGCAACTGGGCGAGATCGAGCGCATTTCCCACCAGACCCGCTTCAACCACCTGGAAGCCCTGTCCCAGGACGCCGACCTGACGATCCAGACGGGCGTGCATGACGGCGATACCCTCGACATCAAGACCCGCCGCATCGACACCCAGACCCTGAACCTGGAGCGGCTCGACGTGGTGCACGATCCACGGCTGGGCGCCAGCACCGACAAGACGGTCGTCAGCGGCCAGGCCGAGCCCGCGCCGCCGGTCGCCGCGCCGCCGCCCGTGACGGCGCCACCCGCGACCACCACCACTGCCACCCTGCACATCCGGATCGGCCCCACCGTCCTGACCCGCCTCCACGCGCACGTGTTCCGCTACGATTTCAATGGCGCACCGCGCTACATCGTGCAGGAACATGGCGCCATCGCGCCCCTGAGCGTCAGCAACTACCGTCTGGATCCGCTGCCCCTTCCCGCCGGCGGCATGCTCGATATCGACCTCGCCACGTTGCCCACGGTCGATTTCGCAACAATGAGCCCGGCCGAACAGGCGGCGCTGGCCACCGCGACGGCCCATTTTGCCGGCTCGGCCATCACGGTTCCCGCGGCGCCGGCGGCTACGCCCGCGCCCGCGCCGGCGCCGCCGCCTGCCGCCCTTGCGCCCGCGGCCGATGTCGTTCAGAAAGACACGCCCATCAGGCTGTTGGATTTCCTGCGCAGCCTCGCGCCCGTCCCCACCACCGAAGACGGCCGCCCCCTGTTCGACGCCGACACCAAGGTCCACTACCTGGTGAACGCCAGCGGGCAGGCGAATGGCGAATATGTCATCAGCGGCAGCGACGGCAACTTCTACGACATCAGCATTGCGCCCAGCGGCGAGGTGTCCTTCAAGCCCAAGGACGCGCCCCCGACCGTCAACCTCAAGGTCGCCCCCATGAAGCGCGTGGCCGACGCGATGGAACAGGTGGACAGCCTGCGCGGCGAGCTGGGCGCGATGCAGCATCGACTGGGTTCGGTCGTCACCAACCTCACCCACACCGCCGACATCCTCAACCAGGCCCGCAGCCGCATCGAAGACGCCGACTACGCCATCGAAACCTCCAACCTGGCACGGCAACAGATCCTGCGGCAGGCCAGCACGGTGGCGCTGACGCAGGCCAACCAACTGGCGCAGAACGTATTGGCGTTGCTGCAGGAGGGATAAGGGGTCAATGGCGATGCAGCCAAGGGCTCGCCCACTCAGTCCGTCACCAGATAGGCCTCGCCACCCGCCTTCAGATACGGCCGCAGGGCCTTGAACGGCACGCTGCCGTGGGTAC
Organism: Achromobacter sp.; assembly: GCF_050285565.1. Taxonomy (GTDB): domain Bacteria; phylum Pseudomonadota; class Gammaproteobacteria; order Burkholderiales; family Burkholderiaceae_B; genus Achromobacter. The sequence goes on along the minus strand of NZ_JBLZXG010000009.1, from coordinate 115,367 downwards.
CGAGGCAGGCGCCCGAGGCGTGCCCCACGCCGGACACCGACAGGCTCAACGCGCCCGGCGTCAAGGTCCCCATCGCCAGGTATTGCGGCCAGAGATCGGCGCAGTCCTCCAGGTTGGGATGCCGCTCGCCCTGGTTCTCGGGCGGACCGGCCTTGACCACCTGGTCCACCAGGCCAAGCAGGGCCGCGCTGGGCTCGCGGCCGATGCCGCGCTTGCCCGGCGCGTAGGCGTCGAACACGCGGTTCCAGTCCAGGTATTCACCGCGCAGCAGATCGAAGGTGTACGGCTCGAAATGATTGAAGGGATGCGCGCCGCCGCAATCCAGGCTGCCCGCTTCGGTCACGGTCATCAGGGCGCGCGACAGCCAGGCGACGTTGATGTTTTCATCATCGAACCCGCCCAGCGTGCCGCCGGCCGGATTCTGGCTGGTATAGGCGAATGCCATGCATTCCAATGCGCCCAGGCTCTTGCGCCAGTGGCGTTGTTCCAGCAGGTAATTGACGCGCCGCATGACCTGCGGATCGGGGTGGCGGCTGAGCCGCGGATAGGAAAACCTGGTGCGAGGGTCTTGCCACATGCGGTAGGCCACCGCGCCCGCGCCGACCTCCTGGCCCACGGGCTTGGCATGGCCGGCCAGCTTCAGGGTTTCATAGGGCGCGCGCGTGGCGTCGATGCCGGCCTGGAGATCGATGTCGCCCAGATCGGCCTGCGCGGCGCGCGCCTTGGCGCGGTCGCGTTCGAGTTGCCCGGTGTCGTAGCCCGCCACCCGCCGCAGGTCGAAGCGGCGCTGCTTGCCGGTGCGCGTGTCGGTCCATTGCCCGCGATAACCCTGGGCGTCGCGCGTGCCTTGCCAACTGGCGGCGCGGTCGGCCGGGTCGATGTCAGCCTTGTCCGTGGCGGGCGGACGCGCCGGGTGGGGCCTGGGCTCGTACAGAATGTCGCCGGCGCCGCGCAAGGGGATGTCGACGCCACGTTTGGGGTAGAAATAACGTCCGCTCACCACCGCGTCCGCGGCGGCCGCATCGTCCAGTTCCAGCACCACCTCGCCAACCCCTTGCAACGTGCCCTTGTAGACGGTGCGCTGGGCGGCTTCGGCGTGCGCGGCCATCAGCGACAGGACGGCGAGCGCCACGGCGCCCAGGCAATGAACGGGGGGTCGAACAAGGGACGACGGCATGGGGATGGCGCACTCGCGAATTGAGGTGGGGCCAATATAGCCGAGTCCCTTCTCTGGCCGTCACCCGCAGGCGGGTTCGCCTGCCGGGACCGCGCAAGCGCCGCGAAGCCAGGGCGGCGCGGTCACCCGCGCGGCTCTCACGCGCGGACGATGCATCACGATAGTGGCGTAAAAGCGGATGCCGGCCGCGATCTTGAGGATCGCCACCCGAAGCGATAAATTTGCTCCAGCGAAATCGTTACCGTGGCCTGCCCCGCGGGCCCCTCGTTGGAGTCGCACGCATGGATATCATCGAGACGATCGCCGCGCACGCCACCGCGCTGCAACGCCCGCTCTACGCCGTGACGGCCAGCGCCATCCGCAAGGCCGACACGCCCCTCATCCTCACCCTGCACTGGCACGGCTTTCACCGCGGCTGCCAAGCCGGCGGCGCGCCGCGTCCGGTTGCCGGCTCGGCGGTCCAGCTCAACCTGCGCTGGCATGACTTCGCCGTGCTCGACCGCGCCATCGTCGACGCCGGCTGGGCGCTCGGCGCGTGGGACGTGGAGCGGATCGCGCGCCCCCCCTGGTGGCGCCTGAACGCGCCGGCGGCCGAGGCGCTGGCCGGTCATCGCGCCTTCGCCGATTATTCCGGTCCGCATTCCGAAGCGGATGCGGTCGTGGTGGAAGCGCCCGATCAACAGACCCTGGTCGAGCTGGCCGCGCGCAAGGGCTATGTGCGCTGGCTGTTCCGCCCGCGCAAGGGCGGGTTGTGGCGCCTGGTGGATGGCGACGATTGCACGCTGCAAGCCGATGGCGGACGCGTCCCGCCCTGCCCCGTGCCCTTGCAGGCCGAGGGCCCGGAGCTGCGCCGCAACGTGATCTACCGGCTCGGCCGTGGCCACGGCCTATGGACGCCGTGAAGTTACATTCTGAATCAATCAGGCCTCTTGAAGCGCCTTGGCGGCGCCCATAAATTTTCTGCGCATCCCCATGGCGGGAAGCACGGTGCGTTGCCGCCCTGCGGCGGCGGCGCGTCGGCATTCACTTTTTGATGATCAAGACTTCAGGAGATTGAGTCATGAAGATCCGTCCCCTCTATGACCGGATTGTCGTCAAGCGAATCGAACAACAGCGCAAAACCGCGTCCGGCATCGTCATTCCCGACTCGGCCGCCGAAAAGCCCGAGCAAGGCGAAGTCCTCGCGGTAGGCCAAGGCAAGCGCAACACCGACGGCTCCCTGCGCGAGCCCGAACTCAAGGTGGGCGACCACGTCCTTTTCGGCAAGTACGCGGGCCAGACCGTGAAGGTCGATGGCGAGGAGCTGCTGGTCATGCGCGAAGACGATGTCTTCGCCGTGCTCACGCCGCAGGACAAGCAATTGAAGAAGGCCGCCTGAGGCCCGGCCATTGCGAATTGAGGAGCAGAAAATGAGTGCCAAAGACGTCAAATTCCACGATAACGCCCGCACCCGCGTGGTCAAGGGCGTCAACATCCTGGCCGACGCCGTCAAGGTGACGCTCGGCCCCAAGGGCCGCAACGTGCTGCTCGAACGCAGCTTCGGCGCCCCCGTCATCACCAAGGATGGGGTCTCGGTCGCCAAGGAAATCGAACTGAAGGACAAGTTCGAGAACATGGGCGCGCAGATCGTCAAGCAGGTCGCCTCCAAGACCGCCGACGTGGCCGGTGACGGCACCACCACCGCCACCGTGCTGGCGCAGGCCATCGTGCAGGAAGGCATGAAATACGTGGCCTCGGGCATGAACCCGATGGACCTCAAGCGCGGCATCGACCAGGCCGTCGCCGGCGTGGTCGACGCGCTGCGCAAGCTGTCCAAGCCGATCTCCACCAGCAAGGAAACGGCGCAGGTGGCGGCGCTGTCGGCCAACGCCGACGAAGCCATCGGCAAGATCATCGCCGACGCCATGGACAAGGTCGGGCGTGAAGGCGTCATTACGGTCGAGGACGGCAAGTCGCTCGACAACGAGCTGGACATCGTCGAAGGCATGCAGTTCGACCGCGGCTACCTGAGCCCCTACTTCATCACCGACCCCGACAAGCAGGTGGCCCAGCTCGATGATCCGCTGGTGCTGCTGTACGACAAGAAGATTTCCAATGTGCGCGAACTGCTGCCGGTGCTGGAAAGCGCCGCCAAGGCCGGCAAGCCGCTGCTGATCGTGGCCGAGGATGTCGAGGGCGAAGCGCTGGCCACCCTGGTGGTCAACGCCATGCGCGGCGTGCTCAAGGTCACCGCGGTCAAGGCGCCGGGCTTCGGCGACCGCCGCAAGGCCATGCTGGAGGACATTGCCATCCTCACCGGCGCCACCGTGATCTCCGAAGAAACCGGCAAGCAGCTCGACAAGGCCACACTGGAAGATCTGGGCAGCGCCAAGCGCATCGAGGTGCGCAAGGAAGACACCATCATCATCGACGGCGCCGGCAAGCAGGAGGCCATCGATGCGCGCGTCAAGACGCTGCGCAAGCAGATCGAGGACGCCACCAGCGACTACGACCGCGAGAAGCTGCAGGAGCGCGTGGCCAAGCTGGCCGGCGGCGTGGCGGTGATCAAGGTTGGCGCGGCGACCGAAGTCGAGATGAAGGAGAAGAAAGACCGCGTCGACGATGCCCTGCACGCGACCCGCGCCGCGGTCGAGGAAGGCATCGTGCCGGGCGGCGGCGTGGCGCTGCTGCGCGCCCGCGCGGCCATCCAGGATCTGAAGGGCGCCAACGCCGACCAGGACGCCGGCATCCGCATCGTGCGGCGCGCGCTGGAAGCGCCGCTGCGCGCCATCGTCGCAAACGCGGGCGAGGAGCCGTCGGTGGTGGTGGCCAAGGTGGCGGATGCCAAGGGCAACTACGGCTACAACGCCGCCACGGGCGAATACGGCGACCTGGTCGAGATCGGCGTGGTCGATCCGACCAAGGTCACCCGCACCGCGCTGCAGAACGCGGCCTCGATCGCCGGCCTGATCCTGACCACGGATGCGACCGTGGCCCAGGCCGCCGAAGAGACCAAGCCGCAGGCGGCGCCCGCCGAGGCCATGGACTTCTGATCGGCCGCTGACAACCCGCGGCAGTGACAGGCATCGCGCCCTCGGCGCGGTGCCTTTTTTTCGCCACGCGAGGTTCGCGCGCCGCCGCCGCGACGGCATCTATCGCCCCCGGCCGGACGATTTTTCCAATCAAACGCCGCGCCCCTTGAATCCGCGCGCCGAGCACCTATATCTCACTTGAAGCGATCGGATGGCGCGCGTTGGCCACGGCGCGACGCGGCCCCGGTCCCTGTCCAACCATCTTGGGAGGTAAACATGGCTAACTACCCCTTCACCGATACCGGTGTCGAGTCCTTCTTCGACGCGGTCCAGGAACAGATGGACCGTATCCTGCGCGGCGCGGGCCTGCCCGCCAACCTGCGCGCCCTGCCCCGCGGCCATTTCCCGCCGGTCAACATCGGCGTGTCCGATGACGTGGCGGTGGTGGTGGCATTCATTCCAGGCATCGATCCGGACACCTTGAAAGTGTCCATGGAAAAGGGATTGCTGACGATCAGCGGCACGCGCCAGGCCCAGCCCCTGCCCGAGAACGCGCGCTACTACGCCCGCGAACGCGCCGAGGGTTCCTTCTCGCGCGCCATCGAGCTGCCGGCCGACGTCGACGCGGACAACGTCGAGGCGCGCTACGTCGATGGCTGCCTGCTGGTATCCATCAAGAAGAAGGAGTCCTCCAAGCCGCGCCTCATCCCGGTGCAGTGACGCCCGCCGCATTATCCAGGAGAAAAGATCATGAATACGCGTAACGAAATCGTCGTCGAACAGGAAGGCCGCGCGCCCGAGCGCCGTCCCGCCACCCTGCCCGCCGTGGACATCTTCGAGGATACGGCCGGCGTCACCGTCATCGCCGACCTGCCCGGCGTCACCAAGGAGCGCCTGAACATCAAGGTGGAATCCGACGTGTTGCTCATCGAAGGCGAGGCCGCCGTGCAGGTGCCGCAGGGCCTGCGGCTGATCCACGGCGAGCTGCGCGAACCGCTGTTCCGCCGCTCGTTCCGCCTGAGTCCGGAATTCGACAAGGACGCGATCAGCGCCAACCTCAAGCAAGGGGTCCTGACGCTGCGCGTGCCGCGCGTGCGTGAAGCGCAGCCGCGCCAGATTCCGGTCACGGTGGCGTAAGCGATATGCCGCGCCGCGGTGGGCGCCAGGCCTGCCGCGGCGCGTCTTCATGCCCGCTCCGCCCGCCGCCGCGTCGCCTTCGCGGCATCGCGAATACGCGCCGCGTTGCGCCCGCCCGCCCCACGCAATGCCCGTCAGTGGCAGTCCGCGCGCGGCGCGGGGATAATGCGAACTCCGACAACGCCACCCTCCCCGCCGAGAGCGCACTTCTTGGGCCCCGCCCCCGACCCCGACCCCGCCGCCCGCCTGTTGACCGTCGGCGAAGCCATCGCCCTGGCTCACGCGCACTGGATCGCCGGCCAGGCGCCTCAGGCAGAACATATCTGCCTGCGCGTGCTGCAAGCAGAGCCGGATCAAGCGGATGCGCGGCATCTGCTGGGTCTGATCGCCCACGCGTATGGTCATCCAGATCTGGCCCTGGCGCATCTGCGCGCGGCGTGCCAGCCGGCAACCGCGCCGGCTGCCTATTGCAGCAATCTGGCCGAAGTCTGCCGCCAGCAGGGGCTGCTGCAGGAAGCCGAAGCGGCCGCGCGGCGCGCGGTCGCCGCGGACCCGGCGCTGGCCGACGCCTGGAACAACCTGGGCATCATCCTGCAGGAGGCAGGCCAGCTCAGCGCCAGTCTTGAATGCCTGCGCCGGGTCGCCGCGTTGCTGCCCGGCAGCGCACAGATCCACAACAATCTGGGCAACACCTGCAAGCGGCTGGGAGATAATCCGCAGGCGCTGGCCCATTATCGTCGCGCGCTGGAACTGGACCCGGACTACGCGCCCGCGCTGAGCAACCTGGCCATGACTTTGGGCGACGAGGGCCGGCACGAGGCCGCCCTGGCCGCGATCCGGCGCGCGATCGAGATCGACCCGCTCATGCCCCAGGCCCATCGGAACCTCGCCGCCCTCGAAGGCGCGCGCAACCGCCCCGCGCCTGTCCATGGCCACGCGGCGCCGCTATCGGCCGCCGCCGCGACCGACGACGAGCGTGCGCGGGCCGAGGCCGAGGCCTTGCTGCAAGCGGATCAATACGCCGCGGCCGAAGCGCTGTTGCGCCAGGCGCTGGCGCGCGGCACGCCAGGCGTGGCGCTGCGACGGCTGCTGGCGCAAGCCTTGCGGCAGCAAGGAAAGCTGCGCGAGGCTCGCGCCGCCCTGGAACAGGTGCTGCACGCCGCTCCCGGCGACGCGGCTTCGCGCTTCGACCTGGCCGAAGTGCTGCTGGCGCTGGGCGATTTCGACGCGGGCTGGCGTGAATACCGCTTCCGCTACCGCCTGGCACACACGGCGATGCTGGCGCGGCACGTGCAGAGACCGCGCTGGGATGGCCGCCCCATTGCCGGCCAGACGCTGCTGATCCATGACGAACAGGGCCATGGCGACACCTTCCAGTTCCTGCAATTGGTGGCGCTGGCCCGCGAGCGCAGCGGCGCGCGCGTCATCCTGGAGGTCAAGGAGGCCTGCCTCGCACTGGCGCGTCGCGCCGGCGGCTTTGACGACATCCTCGCGGCCGGCGCCGCGCCGCCCGCCTTCGACTGCCACTGCGAACTGATGAGCCTGCCCCTGGCGCTGGGACTGCGGCTGGCGGATCTGCCCGCGCGCACGGCCTATCTGCACGCCGACCCGGAGCGCGTGGCGCACTGGCGTGCCCGCCTGGCGCCATTGCCGCGCCCGCTGGTGGGACTGGTATGGGCAGGACGGCCAGACCATCCGCGAGACAGGCAGCGCTCGCTGGCATTGGCCGAACTGGCGGCGCTGGCGCAACCTGGCGTCACATTCATCGGACTGCAGCAGGGCGATGCGGCGGCGCAGGCCGGCACTCCAGTGCCGGGCATGGCGATGGAGTGCCTGAGCCGCGAGATCCGCGACTTCGACGACACCGCGGCAATCCTGACACTGCTTGACCTGCTGATCTCGGTGGATTCGGCTCCGGTGCATCTGGCCGGCGCGCTGGGCCGGCCGGCGTGGGTGCTGCTGCCTTTCGTGCCGGATTGGCGCTGGCTGCTGCACCGCCCGGACACGCCGTGGTATCCGTCAGTGCGCCTGTTCCGCCAACCAGCGGCGCAGGCTTGGCAACCCGTGTTGACCGAAGTCGCCGATGCCTTGCGCGCCGACGCCAAAGAATGACGCGGCGCCACGGCCTGCCGATCTGGCAACGCGCCCGCGTGGCCTTGCCCCCCCCCCCGCGCGTCCGGGAATCGCGAAGGCCCCGGAGCGGCCGGCGTGACGGCGGCCGCTCGCGGGAAGGTATAGTGACCGACGCGGCGCGCCGCCCCCCATCCCTCACTTCGCGACAGGAGACTTCCCCATGACCACCGATTCCCCCGCCCCCGTGATCCTTATCACCGGCGGCAGCCGCGGCGTCGGGGCCGCGACCGCGCGCCTGGCCGCCGCGCAAGGCTATGACGTGGCGATCAGCTATGTCTCGAACGACACGGCCGCGCAGGCCGTGGTGGCCGACGCGCGGGCGAGCGGACGCCGCGCGCTGGCCGTGCGCGCCGACAGCGCCGATCCGCAACAGGTCGCCGACCTGTTCGGCGCCCTCGACCGCGAATTCGGCCGCCTGGACGTGCTGGTCAACAACGCCGCGATCATCGCGCGCCAGTCACGCCTGGAGGATCTGACCTACGAGCGCATGCAGCGGATCTTCGCGGTCAACTCGATCGGCCCGATGCTGTGCGCGCAGCAGGCGGCCCGGCGCATGTCGCAGCGCCACAACGGCCGTGGCGGCGCCATCATCAACGTGTCCTCGGGCGCGGCGCGGCTGGGCAGCCCCAATGAATACGTGGACTATGCCGCCTCGAAAGGCGCGCTGGAGAGCTTCACGATCGGTTTTTCCAAGGAGGTGGCGCGCGAGGGCATCCGCGTGAACTGCGTGCGCCCCGGGCATATCTACACCGAAATGCACGCCAGCGGCGGCGAGCCGGGGCGGGTGGATCGCATCAAGGACAGCGTGCCCATGGGCCGCGGCGGCCAGCCCGAAGAGGTGGCGCGGGCCATCCTGTGGCTGGCCGGCGCCGAGGCCTCGTACATCACCGGGACGTTCGTCGACGTCACGGGCGGCAAATAACTCCGGGACGGCGCGCTAGCGCAGCGCGGCGATGTCCATGACCGTCGCCCCGCAGGCCTGCACCAGTTCGGGATCATGGCTGGCGAACAGCACCAGCCGGTCGCGGCCCCAGGCCATGAACAATTCGGCCAGCGCGCGCCGCGCCGGCGTATCGAGCCCGTTGCTGGGGCCGTCGGCGACGACCACGGCCGGGTCGCCCAGGGCGGCCGCGGTCAGGTAGACCTTGCGGCGCGTGCCCGTGGACATCTGCTCGAAGCGCTTGTCCAGGTGCGGCGCCAGCCCCAGCCGGTCGGCCAGATCCAGCACCGCCGCGTCGAGCTTCACGCCCTTTTCCGCCGCCACCTGCTCGAGCAGCCCGCGCCCGCTCTGCTGCGGCAACGCCAGGCAATTGTCGGGCACGTAGGCCAGGCGCGCCCTGGCCTGGCGCGGCGAACGGGCCAGCGAATGGCCATCGATCCAGACCTCGCCGCCATCGGCCGCGAGCACGCCCGCGACGATGCCGAGCAGGCTGGACTTGCCGGTACTTTCTTCTTCGCACAGCGCCACGCAACCCGGGCCGAAGGTATGCGTCAGCCCCTGGAAAACGGCGTGGTCGCCGTAGCGCTTGGTGAGTTGGTCGATGCGTAGCATGGCGCCAGTGTACGCAGGAACGCCCCGCGCGGCCAGGGCCGGGCGGGCCCCGCTGCGAGGCCCGCCGCGACGCCGCTTGACAAGCCCCCCCGCGCCCTCCGAACATAGCCCCATCCACCCGGGGAGCTTCGGCAAGAAGCTGAGATTCCGATGGCGGCCGCGCCTGGCGCGCGGCGCGCGGCGCGCAGACCCGTTGAACCTGATCCAGACAATGCTGGCGTAGGGAAGGTGCGCATCCCGCCGGCCCGCCACGCCGCGCCATGACGCCCCGCCCCGCCCATTGTCCCCTTGCAAGGACCTGCCGGCATGGCCTGCCTTACCGACCCATCCCTTCCCGCCCTCGCGCGCGCCTCGCGCGATCTGTATGCGGCCGTGCGCCGCGACGCCCCGCTGGTGCAGTGTCTGACCAACTTCGTGTCGATGAACACCGCCGCCAACACACTGCTGGCCCTGGGCGCCTCGCCCGCGATGGTGCACGCGGCCGAGGAAGCGCCGGAATTCGCCGCCCTCAGCGGCGCGGTGGTGATCAACATCGGTACGCTCTCGACCCCCTGGCTGGACAGCATGCTGCTGACCGCCGCCGCCGCGGCGCGGGCCGGCACGCCCTGGGTGCTCGATCCCGTGGCGCACCACGCCACCGCCTTCCGCCGCGACGCGGTGCGGCGCCTGCTGGACCTGCGGCCCGCGGTGGTGCGGGGCAATGCCTCCGAGATCCTCGCGCTGGCCGGCGGCCAGAGCGCCAGCAAGGGCGTGGATGCGCGCGATCCCGTGCAGCAGGCAGAACACGCCGCGCGCGAGCTGGCGCGGGCGCGCGGCACGGTAGTGGCGGTGACGGGCGCGGTGGATTTCGTCACGGACGGCCAGCGCGAAGTGCGCGTGACCGGCGGCTCGCCGTGGATGCCGCAAGTCACCGCCACGGGTTGCGCGCTGACGGCGGTGGTCGGCGCTTTCGCGGCGGTGGCGCGCGCCGACGCCTACACGGCGGCGGTGGCGGCATTGTCCTGCTTTGGCATCGCCGGCCGCCGCGCCAACGCGCGGGCGGACGGCCCGGGTTCGTTCGCGTGGCGCTTCCTGGACGCGCTGGCGGCGCTGGAAACGGACAGCCTGGTACGGGAATCGCCGCTGGCCTGAGGCTGTCCGCCCTGCCCTACATGCGGTACTGCAGGCTCAGCATGGCATTGCGCGGCGCGCCGGGCATGTTCAGGTTGGCGTTGCTGCCGTGCGCCGACACGATGTAGCCGGCGTCGAACAGGTTGTACACGTTCAACTGCACCGAATACGGGCCCTGGCGCCACCATGCGGCCGCATCCGCCGTGATGTAGCCCGGCAGCTTGACCGTGTTGCCCGGGTTGGCGAAGCGCGCGCCCACCAGGTTCAGGCCGGCGCCGACGCCGAAGCCCTCGCCCAGATCCTTGGTGATCCAGACGTTGCCGGCATGGCGCGGCGTCAGCGTGGCGCGCTTGCCTTGCACGTCCTTGCCGGCGTCGCGCGCGACCGACTGCGTCACCCGCGCATCCAGATAGGCATAGCCCAGCATCGCGCGCCAGCCGTTGGACAGGTCGCCTGACAGCGTCCACTCGGCGCCGTCCGTGCGTTGCGTGCCCACCGGCACCAGCGTGTTGGTGACGGGGTTGGTCACCTTGATATCCGTGCGTTCCAGGCGGAACACCGACACCGTGGTCGAGAGCTTGCCATCCAGGAAATCGTATTTGGCGCCGACTTCGTAGTTGGTGGTCTTCTCCGGCGCCAGGTCGACGTTGTTCGCGGCCAGCGCGAAGGTCTCGCCCGACGGCTGGTAGGAACGGCTCCACGACACGTAGTACGACTGCACGCTGTCGGGCTGGAACACCAGGCCCAGGCGCGGGCTGAAGTTGGAATCGGTGCGCGACAGGTTCTGGCCGCTGCGGCGATCCTCGGTCTTCTGTTCGAAGCGGTCGTGGCGCACCCCGCCCAGCACCTTCCAGTGCTCGCCCAGCGCCATCATGTCCTGCACGTACAGGCCCAGTGTGTTGAAACGGCCGAGGCTGTCGGAACTCGGCGCGCCGGCCACCTGGCGCTGCAAGGTGGGCAGGCGCGGATCGAACAGGTTGACCACCGCGACGTTGGCGGCCGAGCGGTTCACCAGATCCTTGTTCTGCTGGCCGATCTCCACGCCGTACAGGATGTCATGGCGCACCGAGCCCCATTGCGCGCGCTGCATCAGTTCGGTCTGGTTGGTCCAGCCATGCTCGTCGCGCAGCACGTTGCCGTGGGTCAGCGACACCGTCTGGGCGGCCTCGTTGACCGAGCCCGGCAGCGTGTTGTTGCGGTTGAGGGTGTAGTGGTAGTAGCGCGTGGCGTTGCGCAGCGACCAGGTATCGTTGAAGCGGTGCGTCAAGGTGCCGGCGTAGGATTGCACCCGGGTCTGGGTGTAGTCGGTGTCGCGGGCGTTCTCGGCACCGTAGTAGGTGGACGGGTCCACATCCACCGGCCGGCCATGGTAGGCCGGAATGCCGAAGTCGGTCAGGCGGCGGTCTTCCAGGAATTCGGTTTGCAGCAGGAAGGTGGTGTCAGCGCCCAGCTTGAACTGGGCCGACGGCGCGATCGCCTTGCGGTCGATGAACTGCTTGTCGCGGTAGCTGTCGCCCTTCTCGACCGCGCCAGTCAGGCGCCAGGCCATGCTGCCGTTTTCGTTGGCGCGGCCCAGATCCAGGTCGAGCCGGCGGTCGTTCCAGGAGCCATAGCTCAGGCCGACCTGCGAGATGTCCTCGCCCGGCTTCTTGGTGACCCGGTTGATCAGGCCGCCGGACGAGCCGCGACCATACAGCACGGCCGCCGGGCCCTTGATGACGTCGATGCGCTCGACGTTGGACAGGTCGCGGAAATACAGGGCATCGTCGCGGAAGCCGTCGACGAACTGATCGGCGATGGCGGTGAAACCGCGGATCGAGACCTGGTCGCGCTGGCCGTCGCCGGTCGAAAAACTGACGCCAGGCACGTTCTTGAGCGCGTCCTGCACCGACAGGGCGTGCTGGTCGCGCAGCACTTGCGCGGGCACCACGTTCACCGTCTGCGGAATGTCGCGCAGCGGCGCGTCGATCTTGGTGGCGCTGGTGGAGGCGGGCGGGTTATAGCTCTGCGCGGTGTCGTCGGTACCGACGACGCTGACGGCGGGCAGGGTGGCGGTGGGCGCGGCGCCCTGGGCGTGGGCGGCCAGGGGAGCGAGCGGGCCCAGGACCAACAGGGCGGCGGAAAGGGGGCGAAGGACGGGCATGGCCTGCGGGGATCGAAGTCGTTTGAAATGGAAGGATTCGCCATTCTCTTGACAACGAGAATCAATCGCAATGCTTTTATCATTACGTTGCCTTAAGACCACGATAAGTGAGACGCCCGTCCAATTCAGATGTTTTTAAGCCGGGCTGTGTCACGCGTACGGGGTGCCCCCCCCTCCACCCCCCTTTTCGCGGCGGCCAGGATCAGCGGTAATACACGCAGATGCGCTTGCCGCCGATCTCGTGCACGGCGATCGGCAATTCGTACAAGGCGCCCAGCACCTCGGGCCGGATCAGTTCAGCGGGCGTGCCGCAATGCGCCACCCTGCCCGCCTTCATCGCCACGATGCGGTCGGCGTAGCTGGACGCGAAGTTGATGTCGTGCAGCACCAGCACCACGGTCTTGCCCAGCTCGTCGGCGGCGCGCCGCAGCGTGCCCATCATGGCCACGGCGTGCTTCATGTCCAGGCTGTTGAGCGGCTCGTCCAGCAGCACGTAGCGCGTGTCCTGGCACAGCACCATCGCCACGAACGCGCGCTGGCGCTGGCCGCCGGACATCTCGTCCAGGTAGCGGTCGGCCAGCGCTTCCAGCTCCAGGTAGGCGATGGCCCGGTCGATGTGCGTCTTGTCGTCCAGTGTCAGGCGGCCGCCGGAATGCGGATAGCGCCCGAACGCCACCAGGTCGCGCACCGTCAGCCGCAACGGCAGGTGGTTGTCCTGCCGCAGGATGGCCAGGCGTCGCGCCAGCTCCCGGCTGTCGCAGCGCGCCACGTCCAGGCCGTCGACCCGGATCTGGCCGGCGGACATCGGCAATAGCCGGCTGATCATCGACAGCAGAGTCGATTTGCCGGCGCCGTTGGGGCCGATGATGGCGGTCACGCCGCCGGCCGGCAAGGCCAGCGAAACGTGGTCCACGACCACGCTGTCGCCGTACTGTTTGCTGACGTGTTGGATATCGATCATTGGCGTCCCCTGCGCAAGATCAGGGCCAGGAACATCACTCCGCCCACGAATTCGATAACCACGCTGACCGTGGTGTTCAGTTGCAGCACCCGCTCCAGCAGGGTCTGCCCGCCGACCAGGAAGATCACGCTGAGCAGCACCGCCGCCGGCACGGTATGACGATGCCGGTCCGACCCCATCGCCTGGTACGCCAGGTTGCTGACCAGCAGGCCGAAGAACGTCACCGGCCCGACCAGGGCCGTGGATACCGACACCAGCACGGCGATGGCGGCCAGCGTCAACAGCACGGTGCGGCGGTAGTCCACCCCCAGGTTCAGCGCAATCTCGCGGCCCAGCGCCAGCACGTCGTAGCGCCGGCGCATGCGCCACACCAGCAGCGTGGCCGCGGCCACCGCCGCCAGCGCGATCGGCAGCAAGCCGGTGCGCACCGAATTGAAGTTGGCGAACAGGCGGTCCTGCAGCACCAGGAACTCGTTGGGGTCGATCAGGCGCACCACGAAACTGGACAGGCTGCGAAACAGCAGCCCGAAGATGATGCCCACCAGCATCATCAGGTGCAGGCTGCGCACGGCATCGGTCAACAGCCAGCGGAACAGCAGGCAGGCGAATGCCGTCATCGCGCCCACTTCCAGCACGAAGGCCGCCACCGGGTGGTTGACCGCGCCCGCCGCCTGGCCGAAACCGAACACCACCACCGCCTGGATCAGCAGGTAGAGCGCGTCAAAGCCCATGATGGCCGGCGTCAGGATGCGGTTGTGCGTGACGGTCTGGAACAGCACCGACGACACCGCCACCGCATAGGCCACCAGCAGCATCGCCGCCAGCTTGCCGCCGCGAAACGGCAGTACGAAGGCCCATTGGCCGTTGGCGCCCAGCGCCATGAAGCCGATGACGCACAGCAGCGCGGCCATGGCCAGCAGCGCCAGGCGCCGCGCCTGGGGCGAAGGCCAGGAAACCAGGCGGGCCATGCGCTCAGCCACGGCGCGCTCCCCGGGTGCGCAACAGGCACAGGAACAGGAAGCTGCCAAGCACGCCCACCACCGTGCCCAGCGGCACCTCGTAAGGGTGGATGACCAGCCGGCCAATGATGTCACAGGCCAGCACGAAGACGCCGCCCAGCAGGGCCACCCACGGGATCGCGCGCCGCATGTTGTCGCCCAGCATCAGGCTGACCGCGTTCGGCACGATCAGGCCCAGGAACGGAATGCCGCCGGCCGTGACCACCACCACGGCGGAAATCGCCGACACGATCAGCAGCCCCGCCAGGGTCAGGCGCGCGTGGTTCAGGCCGAGATTGGCGGCGAACTCGCGGCCCATGCCGGCCACGGTGTAGCGGTCCGCCGCGAGATAGGCTGCGGCCGCCAGGCCGAAGCCGAGCCACAGCAGTTCGTAGCGGCCGCGCAGCACGCCGGAAAAATCACCGGTGGTCCAGGCGTGCAGCGACTGCAGCAGGTCGTGGCGGTAGGCGACGAAGGTGGTGACGGCATGGATCACGCCGCCCAGGATCAGGCCGATCAGCGGCACGATGAATGGCGTGCGTAGCGGCACGCGCCGCAGCAGCGCCAGGAACAGCAGCGTGCCGGCCAGCGCGAAACCGGTGGCCGTCAGCATCTTGCCGATCACCGGCGTATCCGGCGCCAGCAGGGTGATGACCAGGATGCCCAGCGTGGCCGACTCGACCGTGCCGGCCGTGGTCGGCTCCACGTAGCGGTTGCGCACCAGCATCTGCATGATCAGCCCGGCCACCGCCAGCGCCATGCCGGCCAGCAGCAGCGCCAGGGTGCGCGGCACGCGGCTCACCAGCAGCAGGCGCCAGACGCGCTCGGCGTCCGGCCCGCTGGCCAGGGCGGCGAACGAAAACGAACCCGCGCCCAGGCCGATGCTGGCCGCGCACAACAGCAGCAGCAACAGCAGCAGCGCCGCCAGCCCCGCCCAACCCGTGATGGCCGCGCGCGCTCTCACCGGCCCGACTCCAACGCCTTCATGTCCACCTTGCGCTTACTTTGCCGCCGCCAGCGCGCGGGCGATATCGTCCACGTTCTGCTGCATGGCGGTCAGACCGGCGCTGCCCAGCAGGTACCAGTTGTAGCCGTTCAGGTAGACCACGCGCTGCTGCTTCCAGGCCTTGGTCGGACGGATCAGGTCATTGTCCAGCATGCGCTGGGCCGAGGCGCCTTCGCGGCCGATGGCGGCGTCGCGGTCGATCACGAACAGCCAGTCCGGATCGGTCTGGGCGATGAACTCGAACGAGATCGCCTGGCCGTGGTTCGACACGTTCAGCCCCTTGGCCGCCGGCGCGAAGCCGAAGGCATCGTGGATCACGCCGAAGCGCGAACCGGGGCCGTAGGCGCTCATCTTGCCGCCCGTGGTCAGCACAATCAGCGCGGTGCCCGCCTTGCCGGCCTGACCATGCAGCGCCGCGATCGCGGCGCGCAACGCGTCGAGCTTTTCCTTGGCCTGCGCCTGCTTGCCATACAGGGCGGCCAGCGTTTCGGTGTTGCGCGTGACGCTGCCGACCAGGTCCTTGGCATCGACCGTCAGGTCGACGGTGGGCGCCAGCTTGGCCAGCTCGTCATACTTGGGCGCCGAGCGGCCCGCGACGAAAATGACCTGCGGCCGGGCCGCGTGAATCACCTCGTAGTTGGGCTCGAACATGCTGCCGACCTTGAGGTAGCGCTTGTCGGCGTACTGCGCCAGTTGCGGCGGCAGCTTGGCGACGGCGGGCACGCCGGCCACATCCACGCCCAGCGCGTGCAAGGTATCCAGCACCGCCAGGTCCAGCACCACGGTCTTGGCCGGGTGGGCCGGCACGGCGGTCTCGCCGCGCGCATGCTTGACCGTCACGGTCTGCGCCGCGCACAGGGCGCTGACGCCGCCCAGGGCCAGGGCGGTGGCGGCGCATGCCAGCCAGCGGCCGGCGCGGCGCGTCAAGGTTTGCTTCATCGTCATGCTTGTCTCTCCAGGTTGCGGGAACGCCGCCTGGCGGCGGCGCGTCCCAGGGTTGCGCGCGGGCTCAGAACTTCACGCCCACGCCCAGCCAGTAGCGGCGGCCGTCTTCGACGTAGCCGTAATCGTCGTAGCCGACCCGCTTGTCGAACAGGTTGTAGATGCCGGCATACACCGACACCTTCTTGTTGACGGCGTAGGAGCCGCCCAGGTCGACGAAGGTGTAGGACGGCGCTACCAGCGAGGTCGAGGACGGGCCGGTGATTGGCTGGCTTTCCTTGCCGCGGTAGTTGACGCGGGCCCAGGCTTCGAGCGCGTCGGACGCCTGCCAATTGATCGTGGTGGTCAACAGGTGCTTGGGCAACTGGTTCAGCGGCTGGCCCTGGTACTGGCCGGTCTTCTGTTCCGACTTGGTGAAGGTGTAGCTGCTGGTCAGCGACCAGTCGCGGCCCAGCGGCAGCTTCAGGCTGGCCTCGATGCCGCGCGACACCGCCTTGTCCACGTTCATGTAGGTGGTGGGATTGGCGCCGAACTGATTGGGGCCGTCGGTGCACTGCGACAGCGGGCACGCCACGCGGGTGATCTTGTCCTTGAAGTTGTTGTTGAACAGGGTCAGGCCGGCGTTCAAGCCTTCGCCGTCGTCATACAGCAGGCCGATTTCCTCGGTCACCGACTTCTCGGGCGTCAGGTCGGGGTTGCCGTACATGTTGCCGCCGCGGCTGACCTGGCCCCAGCCCGCAACCGTCTGGCGCAGATCGGGCGCGCGGAAACCGGTGGACACGCCGCCCTTCAGGGTCCAGCGGTCGGCCACGTGCCAGACGCCGTACAGGCGCGGGCTGAAATGGCTGCCGAAGTTCTCGTCCTGATCCATGCGCAGGCCGCCGGTGACGGCGAAGCGCTCGGTCAGGCGCCATTCGTCTTCGGCGAACAGCGCCCACTGGTAGCGCTCCACCTTGCTGGGACCGCCGGCCAGCTGGTTGCCGGTCTGGTCGGTCAGGCGCTGCGTCAGGTAGCTGCCGCCCAGCGTCAGCATGTGCGACCCCAGCGGCAGCGTCCAACTGGTCTGCAGGTCCAGGTTCTTGATCTTCATCTGGCGCGAGCGGTTGTCGAACGCTTCCTGCTGCACGTAACTGTCGGACACGCCCCAGCCCCAGCGGCCGGTGTGCGACAGCGCCCATTTGTTGCCGCGGTAGTCGGTTTCCGACGAAGCCGGGCAGCCGGTGCGCGGGCACGCCACGCCCGGCGCCAGCGGGGCCACGGTCTTGCCCAGCGTGTTCTCGTACTTCTGGCGGCTGGAAGTGGCTTCGAGCACGATGTCGTGGTCGCGGTTGGGCGTGAGCGCCAGCTTGGCGGTGAGGTTGGTGGCATTGCGCTTGCGATAGCCGTCGACGATCCTGTCTTCGTCGCGCTGGGTCGCCTGGCCGTAGATCTGCAGGCCCAGCAGGTCGTTCTTGATCGGGCCGGCCAGGTAGAAGTTGCCCTGGTAGATGTCGCCGGACTTGCTGCTCTCCTGGAGGGTGCTGTCCATGCGGATTTCGCCGCCCCACTGGTCGGGCACCTTGCGCGTGATGATGTTGATCACCCCGCCCATGGCGTCGGACCCATACAGCGACGACATCGGCCCGCGCACCACCTCGATGCGCTCGATGGCCGAGATCGGCGGCGTCCAGCCGCCTTCGACGCCACCGGAGTCGGAGTTGGTGCGGGTCTCGCGCGAATTCTGGCGCTTGCCGTCGATCAGGATCAGCGTGTATTTCGGGCCCATGCCGCGCAGACTGATGTCCTGGCGGTCGCCGCCGCCGGTGACGATCACCCCCGGCACTTCGACCAGGGCATCGGTGACGTCACGGTAGAACTTCTTTTCGAGGTCCTGGCGCGTGATCACGCTGATCGAGGCCGGCGCGTCCTGGATCTGCTGCTCGAAGCCGCTGGCCGTGACCACCACGGTTTCCAGCGTCCTGGCGTCGGCGGCCGATTGCGCCCAGGCCGGCTGACCGGAGACAAGGCCCGCGGCGCACAGGGCCACCGCCAAGCGGGTACGCGGGCCAACAGCGCCGCGCGCGGCCGGATCGTTGCTGCTCATGATTTCAGACTCTCCCGTCTCGGACGGGCCGCGCCCCGCGCGCCGCCCTGTCCGCTTCAATTTTTAATGAAAACTATTCTCATATTAGAATTGATGAGTTTCTTGGGCTGCAACACGCTTTCCGCAACTTTTGCTTTCTTCGCACTTCTTGACACTTCAGCCACCGGCGCACCCCGATACGGGCGCGGCCACGGCACCCACGCGCATGTCCACACTGACCCCCATGGCCTCTCGCCGCCTCCTGCTGATCGACGACGACGTCGACTTGGCATTGATGCTGCGCGAATATCTGGAACCCGACCACATTGCCCTGACCCTGGCGCACAACAGCGCCCAAGGTCTGCCATTGGCAATGCAGGATGGCTTCGACCTGATCCTGCTCGACCTGATGCTGCCCGACGGCAACGGGCTCGATCTGCTGCGCCATTTGCGCCGCCATTGCCGCCGTCCCGTCATCATGTTCACCGCCCATGGTGGCGAGACCGACCGGGTGCTGGGGCTGGAACTGGGCGCCGACGACTATCTCGCCAAGCCCTTCAGCCCGCGTGAACTCAAGGCCCGCATCGGCGCCGTGCTGCGCCGCTTCGACGCCAAACCCGAGCCCGCGCCGCCCCACCTGAGCGTGGGCGCGCTGTCGCTGGACGCCGCCAGCGGCCGCGCCCGCCTGGGCGGGCAGGAAGTGCTGCTGACCGGCGCCGAACAGCGCATCCTCGAAATCCTGATGCGCGCCCCCGGCCAGGTGGTGGCGCGCGAACAGATCAGCCTGTACGCGCTGGGCCGCGCCGCCGACCGCTACGACCGCAGCATCGATACGCACATCAGCAGCCTGCGCAGGAAGCTGCAACTGGACCAGGCCGGCGCCGCGCCCGCCATCCGCAACCTGCGCGGACGGGGCTACGTGCTGGCCGGCGCGGCCTGATGCGCTGGCTGCCTGTCCGCTCCCTGTTCTGGCGCGCCTTCCTGACCTTCTGGGGCGCGATGGCCGTGATCACGGTCTGCGGCATGATGCTGACCGCGACGGTGGCCTGGTATCGGGTCGACTCGCTCGACGGCCTGAACCCCGGCAATCTCACCCGCGACGCCACCCAGATCGCGCGCAGCGAAGGCACCGACGGCCTGCGCCGCTGGCTCGAGGCGATGGACACGCGCTATTCGGCGCTGAAGATCTACATCGTCGACGCGCGCGACCGCGACATTCTCGATCGCCGCCTGCCAACGCGCCTGGACGACTGGCTGGCCGCCTTCCGCGCCGCGCCCGACCCGGGACTGAGCGCCGCCATCGACGTGCCCGTCGATGCGGCCACGCTGCGCGTCTCATGGTGGAACCCGCAACTGCTGGTGCTGCCGGACCACAGCGAACTGCTGATGCTGTTCCTGCCGTTCGATTCCTCGCACTGGGAAGTGCTGGGCCTGACGCCGGTCACCCTGGGCTTGTTGCTGTTCGCGCTGGCCGTCACGGCGCCGTTCTGCTGGGCGCTGACGCGCCACGTAGCGGCGCCGCTGGAGCAACTGCGCGGCGCTGCCCGCGCGCTGGCCGCCGGCCGGCTCGACACCCGCACGCCCGGCGGGCTGTCCGTGCGCAAGGACGAACTGGGCCTGCTGGCGCGCGATTTCGACGCCATGGCCGGCCGCCTGCAGGCGCTGGTGGACACCCGCGAGCAACTGCTGCGCAACATCGCCCACGAGCTGCGCTCGCCGCTGGCGCGAATGCGGCTGGGCGTCGAGCTGGCGCGCCGCAAGGACGCGCGCCAGGATCTGCAACTGGACCGCATCGAGCGCGAATGCGAGCGATTGGACGCGCTGGTCGGCAGCACCTTGCGGCTGGCCCGCATGGGTGCCCTGCCCCTGCCCACCGCAACGCTGGATCTGGCCGGCGTGGTCGACGACGTGGTCCAGGACGCCCGCTTCGAGGCCGGCGAGCGCCGCGTCACGGTCGCCTGGAACCGCCCGGCGCCGCTGCGCATCGCGGCCGACCGCGACGGCCTGGCCAGCGCCATCGAGAACATATTGCGCAACGCCCTGCGCTTCGCGCCCGCGGGCGGCGCGATCCAGGTGCGCCTGCTGGCCGATGCCGGCCAGGCCTGCCTGGAGATCGAGGACAACGGCCCTGGCGTGCCGGAAAAGGAACTGCCCTATCTGTTCGAGCCGTTCTACCAGGGCGCCCCGGCCGCCGGCGCGGCCCCTGGCGGCGCCGGCCTGGGCCTGAGCATCGCCCGCGCCGCCGTGGCGGCGCACAAGGGCCGCATCTGGGCGCGCAACGTCGCGCCGCACGGCCTGCGCGTGCGCATCGAACTGCCGCGCGTGGCCGATTGAACGGTGGCCACGCGCCGCCGCGCCGCGATCAAGCGTCGGCCAGGATGGCGGCCGACAGCCGCGGCAACACGCGCAGGGCATTGGCCGTGGTGGCGTGGGCCACCTGCGCCGGGGTGATGCCGCGCAGTTCGGCCAACACCTGGGCAATGCGCGCCAGCTCGCCGGGCCGGTTGCGCCGCTGCGGCGGATGCAACCAGGCCGGCGGAATGTCCGGCGCGTCGGTTTCCAGCACCAGGTGACGCAAATCGATATCGGTGGCATGGCGGCGGATCTGCAACGCCCGCTCATAGGTCATGGCCCCGCCCAGCCCCAGCGCGAACCCCTGCTCGACAAAGGCCTGGGCCTGCTGCGCGCTGCCGTTGAAGGCGTGCGCGATGCCGCCGATGCGGCCATGGCGCCGCAGATATTTCAGCAGGATGTCCTGTGATTTGCGCACGTGCAGCAGCACCGGCAGCTTGAATTCCGCCGCCATGGCCAACTGGGCGGCATAGAAGCGCTCCTGCCGCGCGCGCGCTTGGCCGGCGGCGATCTCCGGCACGAAAAAGTCCAGCCCGATCTCGCCGATGGCCACGAAGCGCGGATCGCCCAGCGCTTGTTCGATGGCCTGGCGCAAGGCGTCCAGATCGGCGTCGTCGGCGCGCTGCACGTACAGGGGATGGATGCCGAGCGCATAGGCGCCGCCGGCCACCTGGCCCGCCAGATCGCGCACCACGCCGAAATTGGCGCGCTCGATGGCGGGAACGACGATGGCCTGCACGCCGGCCTGGCACGCCTGTTGCGCCACCTGGCGGCGGTCGGCGTCGAACTCGGCGGCGTCCAGGTGGCAATGGGTATCGATCAGCATGGGCGCGGCCTCCTTGCCCGGGTTTCTTGCTCAATCATCGCGCCGCCCGGACCCCGGGGCCGGTTGCGGGCTTCAGCCCGAGACCAGCCGGCCGTTTTCCATCAACAGCTGGCGGTCGGCGCGCGCCGCCAGCTCGGGATCGTGGGTGACGATCGCAAAGGCCGTGCCCGACTCGCGATTCACCCGGGTCAGCAGCTCGAACATGTTGTGCGCGGTGTGGCGGTCGAGGTTGCCGGTAGGCTCGTCGGCCAGCACGCACACCGGCCGCGTCACCAGCGCGCGCGCCAAGGCCACGCGCTGGCGCTCGCCGCCCGACAACTGCCCCGGGTAATGG
The DNA here is from genome assembly GCF_050285565.1 of Achromobacter sp. Taxonomy (GTDB): domain Bacteria; phylum Pseudomonadota; class Gammaproteobacteria; order Burkholderiales; family Burkholderiaceae_B; genus Achromobacter. Next base: position 93,623 of record NZ_JBLZXG010000009.1, on the reverse strand, counting down.
CCTTCGCGCGCCGCCAGGCCGACCAGGCCCAGCACCTCGCGCGCCGCCTCGCGGGCCTTGTCGCGATTCTCGCGCCGCACGATCAGCGGCATCGCCACGTTGTCCAGCGCCGAGAATTCGGGCAGCAGATGATGGAACTGGTAGACGAAGCCCAGGCTGCGGTTGCGCACCTGGCTTTTCTTCGCCTCGGTCAGCCCGACGGCCAGTTGGCCGTCGACCGATACCGAGCCGCTGGTGGGCACGTCCAGCAGGCCCAGGATATGCAGCAGCGTGCTCTTGCCGGAACCGGAGGCCCCGACGATGGCAACCATTTCGCCGCGCGCCACCGTCAGGCTGACGTTGCTCAGCACCTCGATGCGGGCCGGCCCCTCGTCATAGACCTTGACGAGGTTGTCTGCCTGCAGCGCCGGGGTCAGGGAATCAATCATGGCGCAGCACCTGTGCGGGTTGCAGGCGCGAGGCGCGCCAACTGGGATACAAGGTCGCCAGCAGCGACAGCACCAGGGAGGTCACGCCGATGGTCACGATGTCGCCCACCTGCGGGTCGGACGGCAAGGCGCTGATGAAATAGATCTCGCGCGGCAGGAAGTGCACGCCCAGCAGGCGCTCGATGAACGGCACGATGACGTCGACGTTGTAGGCGATCAGGATGCCGCCAGCCACGCCCAGCAGCGTGCCGATGACGCCGATCAGCGCGCCCTGCACCAGGAAGATGCGGGCCACTTCGCCCGGCCCGGCGCCCAGCGTGCGCAGGATGGCGATGTCCGACTGCTTGTCCTTGACCGCCATCACCAGCGACGACAGCAGGTTGAACGCGGCCACCGCCACGATCAGCGCCAGAATCAGGAACATCATGCGCTTTTCGGTCTGCACGGCGGCGAACCAGGTGCGGTTGTTGCGCGACCAGTCGCTGGCCATGACGTACGGCGGCAGCACGTTGCGCAGCTCGGCGGCCACCTCGGGCGCCTTCTGCATGTCGGCGATGCGCAGGCGCACACCGGCGGTGCCGCTGTCGCGGAACACCTTGGCGGCATCGTCGTTGTCAACGAAGGCCAGCGAGGAATCGTATTCATAGTGGCCCGACGAGAACACGCCGACCACGGTGAACTGGCGCATGCGCGGCGCGAAACCCGCCGGACTGATCGAGCCTTGCGGCGCCAGCATCAGCAGCGTGTCGCCCACCTTGACGCCCATGCCGTCGGCCAGCTCGTTGCCCAGCACCACGCCGAAGCCGCCCGGTTTCAGGTCGGTCAGCTTGCCCGCCACCATCTGGCGCGGCAGGTCCGAGACATTGCCCTCGGTGGCCGGGTCGATGCCGCGCACCTGCACCCCGCGCAGCGCCTGGCCTCGCACCAGCATGCCCTGGGCCGCCACGAAGGGCGCGCCGGCCTTGACCTCGGGGTTGCGCTTGGCGGCGTCGGCGAACTGCTGCCACTGTTCCAGCACCCGCTCGGGCGCGGCGCCCGGGATGTAGAGCTCGATGTGCGGCAGCACCGACAGCATGCGGTCACGGACCTCTTTCTGGAAGCCGTTCATGACCGACAGCACCACGATCAGGGCGGCAACGCCCAGCGCGATGCCGGCCATGGAACTGGCGGCGATGAAAGAGATGAAGCGATCGCGGCGGCCGCGTCGCTGGCGGATCCGGGCCAACCCGGCATAGCGGGCGCCGATCCAGAGTTCGTAGGGTATTTTCAGCACGAGCGCATTATGGCATTAACCGGCCGTAAAACCGTCCCGGGAATGCGGGAATGGAAGACAAGCCGTGACAAGCTATGGCAACCGGGGCCGGGCTTAGTTCCCGCGCTGGGTGGCCACCCCGCCAGCGTCTACAATCGCGGCCATGCTGATCGTCATCCCGGGCGCCTTGCCCGCCCTTCCCGTCGCCGCGGAACTGGCCAAACTGCTGCCCCAGCGCGCGCCCACCCTGCACCGCTGGCTGCAGGCCGGCGCCGCCCGGATCCAGGCCCACGATATCCGCGCCCAGGGCTGCACCGCCTTCGAAGCCTGGCAATTGCGCCGCGCCGGCTACACCCCGGAGCCCGGCCTGCTGCCAGGCGCCGGACTGGGCCCGTTGCTGGCCGCCGGCCAGAACGACGGCGCCCCCGTCTGGCTGGCCGAACTGGTGCACCTGGCCCTGGGCACCGACCAGGCCACCCTGCTCGACCCCGCCCAGATGGATCTGCGCGAGGCCGAGAGCGCGGCGCTGCTGGAGACCGCCCGGCCGCTGTTCGAGAACACCGGCTTCGCCGTCGAAGCGCTGTCGGCCGCCCGCTGGCGCCTGCGCCTGCCGGACGGTCTGCGGCCCCAAACCGCCAGCCCGCTGGCGGTGGCGGGCCAACGCCTGAACGACTGGTGGCGCCAGGACGCCGAAACCCGACCCTGGCGCCGGCTGCTCAACGAGATCCAGATGTCCTGGCACGAGCACCCCGCCAATGAATCCCGCGCCGCGCGCGGCCTGCCGCCGGTCAACGCCCTGTGGCTGTATGGCGGCGGCACGCCGTGGGCCATGCGTCCGGCCGGCCCGGAACGGGTCATGACCGACCTGGACGCCCCGCAACGCGCGGGCGACTGGGCCGCCTGGCTCGACGCCCTGCCCGCGCTCGACGCGCGGCTACAGGCGCTGGCCGGCCCCAAGGGCCTGCCAGACACGCCCGCCGAACTGCTGCTGCTGGGCGACAGTCGCAGCGCCGCCCTCACCCTGAAACCGCGCGGGGGCCTGCTCGGCTTGCTGCCCGCGCCCAAGAAAAACTGGAGCGCCTGGTGGTCTCACCCCGCTTAACCGTCCGCCGCGCCGACCTCGCCGCCTGCCATGCCCTGGAAGCCTCGGGCATCCACCCGCTGCTGGCGCGCCTGTGGGCCGCGCGCGGCGTCACCCATCCCGACCAGACCAAGCTGGCCTGGCCGTCGATGCTGCCGCCGGCCGGCCTGACCCATTCGGCGCATGCCGCCGGCGTGCTGGCCGACGCCATCCAGGCTGGCAAGAAGCTGCTGATCGTGGCCGACTATGACTGCGACGGCGCCACCGCCTGCGCCGTCGGCCTGCGCGCCCTGTCGGCCATGGGCGCCAATGTCGATTTCCTGGTGCCGAACCGCTTCGAGACCGGCTACGGACTGTCGCCCGCCGTGGTCGAACTGGCCTGCCGCCACCGCGCCGGCAAGCCCGACATCATCATCACCGTGGACAACGGCATCGCCAGCGTCGACGGCGTGGCGGCGGCCAACTCCGCCGGCATCGGCGTGGTCATCACCGACCACCACCTGCCCGGCGACACGCTGCCGGACGCGCTGGCCATCGTCAATCCGAACCAGCCCGGCTGCGGCTTCCCCTCCAAGAACCTGGCCGGCGTCGGCGTCATCTTCTACATGATGCTGGCGCTACGCGCCGAGCTGCGCCGCCGCGGCGTCTACGCCCCCGACGGCGGGCCGCGCCTGGATACGCTGTCCGATCTGGTGGCGCTAGGTACCGTGGCCGACGTGGTCAAGCTGGACGCCAACAACCGCCTGCTGGTCACGCAAGGCCTGCAACGCATGCGCAGCGGCCGCCTGCAACCCGGCCTGCGCGCCCTGTTCGCCGTGGCCGGCCGCGAACCGCGCGCCGCCAACGGCTTCGACCTCGGCTTTGCGCTGGGCCCGCGCATCAATGCCGCCGGCCGCCTGGCCGACATGAGCCTGGGTATCGCCTGCCTGACCACCGACGACGAGGCCCAGGCGCTGGAAATGGCGCGCGAACTGGACAACATCAACCGCGAGCGCCGCACCATCGAGGCCGAGATGCGCGAACAGGCCATGGCCGCCATGCAAGCGCCCGACGCCGCGCCCGGCGCCACCGTCTGCGTGTTCGACCCGGGCTGGCACCAGGGCGTGGTCGGCCTGGTGGCCTCGCGCCTGAAGGAAAAATTCTGGCGCCCCACCCTGGCCTTCGCCCCGGCCGGCGACGACGAGATCCGCGGCTCAGGCCGCTCGATTCCCGACGTGCACCTGCGCGACGTGCTCGACCTGGTGTCCAAGCGCCACCCCAACCTGATCCGCAAGTTCGGCGGCCACGCCATGGCGGCCGGCCTGACGCTGGGCCGCGACGACTTCCCGGCCTTCGCCCCCGCCTTCGACGCCGCCGTGCGCGAACTGACCGGCCGTGACAGTTTCGAGCCGGTCATCGAGACCGACGGCTCGCTCGAATCGGGCTACGCCAACGCCGAAGTCGCCGGCCTGCTGCAACAGCAGGTCTGGGGCGCGGGCTTCGCCGCGCCGCTGTTCCTGGACGAATTCGTGGTGCGCAACCAGCGCCTGGTCGGCGAAAAGCACCTCAAGCTGTCGCTGGAGCGCGGCCACCAGCGTTTCGACGCCATCTGGTTCGGCCACGACCAGTCGCTGCCCGAGCACATCCAGGCGGCCTACCGGCTGGAGCAGAATGTGTGGAACGGCATGGTGTCGGTGCAATTGGTGATCGAACACGCGGAGTAATACTGCCGCCACGCCGCACCCGCCCCGCGGGCTAGCCACGGGCCCTGCGGCAAATGGCTGTCCCACCCATTCGACATGGGGAGGACAGCCCAATTCCTCGCTACCACGGCTTCTCGGGCTTCACCACGCCGGCTTAAAACCGATACTTCAGGCTCAAGCCGCCTTGGGTGTCGTGGTAGCCGTGGTCGCCCTGTTGATGGGTGACATTGGCTGACAGCGCGAGGTTGTCGCTCAGGTTGCCCGAGACGCCGACCTTGGCCTCGCCGACGTTATCCGCGCCGAGGATCCAGTTGCGGTTAGCGCCCATCGTGACCCCGTACTTGTTGCTGTTGTGCAGCCAGTTCAGTTCGAGCGCGGTCTCGATTTGGCCGGCAAGGCTGGCGCCAGCGGCGGCCGGCTTACTGACCATGGCCAGGCGCGCTCCGAGGCGGGTTTGGATGTTGCCATCGCCTTCGCCTTTGACCGTGGTCGGGCCCGCGTCCTGCTGCACGAAGGTCTTGGCTTTGACGCCGCCGTACACGATTTGCGCTTGCGGCCGCACGCTCAAGCGATGTTCGCGGCCGCCGCCATTGGTGAAGGACGCCACGTCAATGGCATAACCGGCTTCGATCGAGGCGGTCACGCCGGTGGCCTTGTACTTCTCCTTGAGGCCGCTGCCTTGAGCGCTGTTGTCGAAGTCGTTGTAAAGCAGCCAACCATCGACGTAGGCGCCGCGATGGCTTTGGCCGTCTTGATACCAGGTGCCATACACGCCGGCGCTGTAACCGTCGACTTGACCACGGGCGTTGCCGGTTGCGGCGTTGCGGGTTTTGCTGCGCTGTTGACCATGGCCCGCCATGACACCGAAGCGCCACGCGTCGTGGCCGGTCACACTGCCAGCGATGATCGAGCTGCCCAATTGCAGCAGGCTGCGGTCGGCGCTGAAGCGGTTTTCGCCATCGAACATCATGCCGCGCGTGGTTCCCCCCGCGACCCGCGCCCAAGCCTGGCCGCGCGCGCCGGTGACCGGGTCAACCGATTCACCGCTTTCGCGGTCGCTCAAGCTGGTGTTGAAAAGTGTGTTCGCCGCGAGCAGGTTGCTGGCATAGGCGCCAAACAAAGGACTGACGTTGTGATTCCGGATGTCGTCGGAATTCGGCGCCGTCTGCTTCACGCTGGTCAGATACCAGATGCCGTTTGCCTTTTGGTCGGTATTTTCTTTGCTGTGAAGCGAATAGACATACCCTCCCACGGTGATGTCGTTGGCAAGCGCGAAGGTATCGGCGCCGCTACTGCCGCCAGCGACGGTGATGAGGGTAATGCCCTCCACGGTTTGCCCACCCTGGCCGCCTTCGTTCTCGACGGTCACCAAGGTCTTGCCGCTGGCCGCGCCTTGGATGATGAGCCTGTCGGCGGGACTGCTGTCGTCGCCCAGCACCGCGCCCAGAGTCACCGCGCTGCCATCCTTGCCTTCCCAATCGCCGTCGATGGTAAAGGTCTGGAGGGCGCAAGTGTCGCAGTTCTTGAGGCTGAGCGTGCCGCTGTTGAGGAACTTGCCCCTGGTGCCGTCGGCGCCGAGTTTGAGGGTGACCGGGGTGGACACCGGCGTGCCGTTGGCTTGAACATCGTTGAATACCAGGGTGCCCTGGTTCTCGATCCCGGCGAAGTTCTGGTTCATCGCGCCCAGGTTGAGCCTGGCGCCCGGCCGGATGGTCACATTGCTGGTATTGGCGATTGCATTGACAACCCCGGTTTTAAGCGTGCCCGCCTCGACAGTGGTGGCGCCGGTATAGGTGCTGGCGGCCGCCAATTCCAGCGTGCCCGCGCCTTTCTTGGTCAGGGTTTTGCCGTCCCACTTGAATGCATTGGTGGCTGCATCGACTCCCGTCACATCGGCCAGCGCGGTTGCCAGTTTGAACGTTCCGTTTTCAGCGATGGTGAAGTTGCCACCCGACTTGTTTTTATCATCCTCATTCCAACGAAGCTGGTAGCTGAGTTCCAGTTTCTTGGCGTCGCTCGCCGCGACCCTGAGGCGGGGCGTCAGATAATCGATCTCGCTCGCGCCCGCATCGAAGACCGTGACTCTGGGCCTGCCGTTGATATGGATGCCGTTGGTGTCGTTACCGGCTGGCCCGGTGGCTGGCAACGTCAGGATGACTTTGGGCGTGCCCAGCGCTTCGCTGGTGGCTGGCGGATTGGCGTCGGTCAGCTTGATGGGGTCGTCGGCGGCGATATTCAGGTTGCCATCTTGATTGATGTAGTCCTTCAAGGTGTCGGCGCCAAACGGCTCGCCTGCCGTGATGGAAAGCGGTTTTTGGGGCGGAATCGTCGAGACGAGGGTGTCCGCCAGACTGCTCAGAACCCAAATCCCCTCGTTGATCTTGCCGGTTGCGTCTTTTTTGCCTTGTCTGAGCTTGTAGACGTAACCGCCCGCGGTGACGGGGCTGTCCAGCACGAAGGCATTGGCCAGGCTGCTACCCGTGGTGATGAGGGTAATGCCGCCATCGGCGGTGGTTTCTCCCCCCGCGCCGCCGACATTGCGGACCTTGACTCGGGTGGTGCCGGTGGCCGCGCCCGTAATGTCGACCTTGTCGGTGTTGCTGTCGTCGCCCGCCAGTGCGGCGGTCAAGGAAATCAAACTGCCGACATCGCCGAACCAGTCGCCTTGGACTTGGAAGGTTTTGCCGACGGTGGCGTCGCCGGTGTCGAGTTCGAGCGTGCCGGCGTTGCTGACGTTGCCGGTCAAACTCATCGGGCTGGCGCCTTTCTTGCCTTCGCCCATGTCGTTGAACACGATGGTGCCGCGGTTGGTGACGGCGCCTCGAGTGTTGCCGCCCACGGATTGGGCATAGCCGCCCATGTTGAGCATGGCGCCCTGGGCAATCGACAGATTGGCGCTGGCGGCGAACGTATTTTCGGCCCCCGCTTTCAGCACCCCCTGCTTGATGATCGTGTCGCCGGTGTAGGTGTTGCTCGCTGTCAGTACCAGCGTGCCCGCGCCGTCCTTGGTCAGGGTCTTGCCGTCCCACGGCATGGTGGCGCTGGTGTTCGCCCCCATGTCGGCCAGCGCCGCGCCAAGCGCAAAGCCGCCGTTGGCAACGGTGAAGGTGCCGTGCGATTTATCGGCCGTTTCATTCCAACTGAGTTTGTAGCCGGCTTGCAGTGTCTTGCCATCCTGCGATCTGGAAACGTTGGCCGTCAGATAATCGGGGGGCGCCGCGCCGTTGAGGGTGACGTTGGGCAGATCGCCCTTGATGATGCCGGTGACGCTTGTGATCCCGACACCGCTTTTCTCCGCCTCGGTGATGCCGGCCATCGTCATGTCAAGCGTGACGTCCGGCGCAAAGATCATGTCTCCCTCTGCATTGACGACATATTTCGCCTTCTCGTCGGCGGTCAGCGCCCTTGAGAAATCGAAAGGCAGCGTGGTGCCCGCCGCGATTGTGGGAGGGGTGACCTTGTCACTGTCCTGCTGCCCAACGGCAGGAGGGACCTGCTCACCAGCAGGCGGGACGGCCTGAGGCGCACCGCCATCATTATTCTTCGCGCTGCTCAAATACCAGACTTTATGGTTGGCCGAATCGGTCTTGTTCAGGAGCGAATAGACCAGGCCATTGGCGGTGAGGGTGTCGGTGCTCAGGGCGAAGGCGCCATTTACGCTACCGTCGCCAGCGCTGATCAGGGAGATACCGCTTGTGGTGCCGGTTGCCCCCCCGCCGTTGATATTGCGCACTTGGACTTTGGTGGAACCGGTGGCGGCGCCCGTGATTTCGACTTTGTCGGCGACACTGCCGTCGCCATTGCCGAGGACGGCGGCCAGTTTAATCAGGCTGCCGGTGCTGCCGGCCCAATCGCCAATGATTTTCAGTGTTTTGCCCACGGCATTGTCGCCGTTGTCGAGATCGAGCGTGCCGGCGTTGGTCAGGTTGCCTGTCAAGGTCGCCGAGTTCGTGCCCGTCTTGGCGGCGTTCATGCTGTTGAACAAGATGGCGCCGTTGTTGGTGATGACCCCGCCTTCGCTCACGGCCTGGGAGAATCCGCCGAGGTTCAATGCGGCATCCGCGGCAATCGTCAGCGCGCTGCTTTTTGCAAACGCGTCCGCCACCCCGGCCTTCAGCACCCCCGCGTTGATCGTGGTGGAGCCGGTATACAGGTTTGCCGCCGCCAATTGCAACACGCCGGGGCCCGCCTTGGTCAGGCTCTTGCCATCCCACGGCGTGGTGGCGTTGGTGTTCGCGCTCACATCGGTCAGCACCGCGCCCAAGGTAAAGTCGCCGCCCTCGGCAATCGTGAAGGTGCCGTGCGCCTTGGCCGGGTCTTCGAGCCAACTGAGTTTGTAGGTGGTCTGGTAGCCGATGGGGTGAGCCGCTAGCACAGGCAGGAGAGGAACCATCCCTCCGAATGTATCTTGCTTGTCGACCTCTGCTTGGGTCCGTTCCCCGCCCATGGCGATGCCGGATGCGAACGTCAGGTAGTCGACGGGCGTTTTGTCAGTGACGACAATGCCGCCGACGGCGGTCTTGGCGAAATCGCCCTCGACGAAGACTTCCGAATTGAGTTGATTCTCGGTAACGAACAGGAACTGATCGGCCGCGCTGCCATCGGTGATGCCGGCCAGGTTGAACGTCGTGCCGGTTTTACTGATCGTGGCTTTGCTGTTGTTGAGGACAAGCCGGAAACTTTCCGGATTGCTGGATTTCGTGCCGTCGCCTTTAAGCGCACTGCGGGCAATGACGGAGAGGGTGCTGCCATCCTTCAGGACCAAGTCGCCGATCCGGGTTGAGCCCTTTCCCGAAACCATCAGCGTAGCGCCTTCGCCAACGGTGATTTGTGGCATGCGCATGCGACTGATCACTTCAGCCGAATCATCGGCGGGAAGCGAGTTGGCCGGCAGCCTCCTGATCAGCGGCCCTTGGTTGATGCTGGCGTAACCTGTTTGGTACGTTCCATTCAAATCAACCCACTCTGCTGCATTATTCAGGATATGCAACATGCTGCCGGACGAGCCGGCAGGCGCATCCAGCAGCACGCTGCCGTTGATGATGGATCCCCGCTCAAGCGTGATCAGGTTGTTGCCGCCGGTGAAGTGCAGGGCCTCCCCATAACGGCCATGGACCCCGCTTTCTTGGGCCTCACCTCCTGCCGAGCCAACGCCTTGCCGTCCAAAACCGGGGGTTCCAGCGCTGATCGATCCTGCGGGCTTATCGGTAAACACAATGTCCAGGTCGCTGCCCACAATGGCGGCACCGCCATTGCCGCCGTTGCCGCCCTTCACCGGCGAATCGCCGCCTTCGACAGCGCCGCGGCCATTCATGCCGTGACTGCCCGCGCCGCCCCTGATTGAACCGCCGTCGATAACAATTCGGAGATTGCTGCCATGAATGGCATCCGCGCCGCGGGCGCCATTTTCGCCAACCTTGACGGCCGTGGTCCCCGCCGCGCCACCGACCAGGGGAGCATTTACCTGCACCACGTTGGTGTCGCGCAGTGAACCTGCTTGCGTGGTGAAGACATACGCCGTCTCGCCATCGGTCGCGGACGTATAGGGCAGCCCGGTGCCACTGCCGTTTTTGCCATTCAGCCCCGGGGGCTGCGTCGCCAAGAACGGCGTGTTGTCCTTGGTCAGCGTGATATTTTGGGTGCCGGCGGGGTTCACTGGCGTTCCCTCTGCCCCCCCTGCGGCATACACACCCGCCGCCTGGCCGGAGAGCGCCAGGGCAACATAGAAGGCAGTGGTGGTTTTGCTGGGAATGAATCGCCTGGAGTGAGTGTGGCGGGCCGATCTCCGGGTTGGCCGGGTCGGTTGGCGGAAAGCAGCGCGCGAGGAAGCAAGGGTCATGATGGTTTTGAACTCCGCGGCCGCCGCGGTCGGAATGACCAAGCCCGGGCCGCAAAACTGCCAGGAAAATATGCGCGAATGAGAATGATTCACTAACGCAATACGCCCCAGCATTTTCGGCACAAAACAGGCGGAAAGTTTCGTTGTTGCCGCGAAGCAAGACCAAATGACGCTCGGCGCCGTAAAAGAAAATGGGCGCATCCGCGAGGATGCGCCCGTATCGCTTGCAGGCCCCGGCAAGCGGGGCCGTCGCGCCTGGCTGGCGCCTACTTGTTGACCAGCCTGGCCGGCTGCGCCAGCGCCACCAGCGCGCCCACCACCAGGCACGCCGACAGCATGTACAGGCCGGTGTTGGTGGTGCCGGTCATGTCCTTGAGCCAGCCCACCAGGTAGGGGCTGACAAAGCCCGCCAGGTTGCCCACCGAGTTGATCAGCGCGATACCCGCGGCGGCGGCCGTGCCGCCCAGCAGCGCGGTCGGCAGGCTCCAGAACAGCGGCAGCACCGTGCAGATGCCGATGTTGGCCACCGTCAGCGCCAGGATCGCCAACACCGTGTTGCCGCTCCAGATCGCCGAGAACAGCAGCCCCAGCGCGCCGAACAGCGCCGGAATCGCCACGTGCCAGCGGCGCTCGCGGTTGCGGTCGGAATGACGCGCGATCAGGATCATGCCGATCACCGCGAACAGGTTGGGCACCGCAGTCAGCAGGCCGATCGCCAGCGGGCTTTGCACGCCGGTGCTCTTGATCAGCGACGGCATCCAGAAGCCCACGCCGTACAGGCCCATCACGAACGAAAAGTAGATCAACGCCATTGCCCACACGCGCGGACGCGTCAGCGCGGCGCGGATTGGCGGGTCTTCCTTGTGCTGCTCTTCGGCCGCAATATTGCGGATCAGCACCGCCTTTTCATTGGCGGTCAGCCACTTGGCCTTGTTGATGCGGTCGTCCAGGTAGATCAGCACCAGCACGCCGATGATGACCGAAGGGATGCCTTCGAGCAGGAACAGCCACTGCCAGCCCGACAGGCCGTGGCCGCCGTGGAAGGTGCTCATGATCCAGCCCGAGATCGGACCGCCGATCAGGCCGGACATCGGCACCGCCGTCATGAAGAACGTGGTGATGCGGCCTCGACGCGCCGCCGGATACCAGTAGGTCAGGTAAAGAATAATGCCCGGGAAAAATCCTGCCTCGGCCGCGCCCAGCAGAAAGCGCAGGAAATAGAACATGTGCACGCTGGTCACGAACATCATGCAGGCCGAGATGATGCCCCAGGTGATCATGATCCGCGCGATCCAGACGCGCGCGCCGACTTTGTGAAGGATGATGTTGCTGGGAATCTCGAACAGGAAGTAGCCGATGAAGAAGATCCCCGCGCCCAACCCGTACACCGTCTCGCTGAACTGGAGTTCCTGCAGCATCTGCAGCTTGGCGAAGCCGACGTTGACGCGGTCCAGGTAGGCCACGACATAGCAGACCACCAACAGCGGCACCAGCCGCCACCCCACTTTGCGGTAGATCCGGTCCTCCTCAGCCGCCGGGATCGCCGGCGAGACCCCGGGGGCCATAGTATGTTCCATCAACGTCTCCTCCTCTAACGGGACAGGCGGGCTGTGTGCCGGCCGCTTGTCCGGTCCCGCGTCCCCGGGGGGACATATGGGCCGGCTGACCAAGGCTAGAACCCCCTAGTTGACAAAAGACTGAACAACTACGCGCTCTGCGCGCAAACCCCTAGCGCCGCGCGACGGAATCGGGCAAAGGCCCGCCCGGACGGGTTTTCTTCTCCCATCCGTCCCCCTGGATCGGGGGGCGGCCCACGGGCTGGCGTCTTACACGGTAAAATGCCGGGTTTCGCACAAAAGTCATCAGGAATCATCATGGAAGCCGAACGTCAGAACCAGCTCGCAGCCCGCCTCGCCGACTACGCGGAGCGCGAACAGGCTCTACGGAGGTATCTTTGACTACGATGCCAAAGCTGAACGCCTCCAAGTCGTAAACGCCGAACTCGAAGACCCGGCCGTCTGGAACGACCCCAAGCACGCCCAGGACCTGGGCCGTGAAAAGAAATCGCTCGAGGACGTGGTGGAAACGCTCACGAGCCTGGGCGCCGGCGTGGCCGATTCCCAGGAACTCTTCGAAATGGCCGCCGCCGACGATGACGGCGACACCCTCGAAGCGATCGAACAGGACGCCGACGCCTTCCAGGAAAAGCTCGAAGCCCTGGAATTCCGCCGCATGTTCTCCAACCCGGCCGATCCCCTGAACTGCTTCCTGGACATCCAGGCGGGCGCGGGCGGCACGGAAGCGCAGGACTGGGCCTCGATGCTGCTGCGCCAGTACCTCAAGTACGCCGAGCGCAAGGGCTTCAAGGCCGAAGTGCTGGAAGAATCCGAAGGCGAAGTGGCCGGCATCAAGTCCGCCACCATCAAGCTCGAGGGCGAATACGCCTTCGGCTACCTGCGCACCGAAACCGGCGTGCACCGCCTGGTGCGCAAGAGCCCGTTCGACTCGTCCGGCGGCCGCCACACCTCGTTCGCCAGCGTGTTCGTCTACCCCGAGGTCGACGACTCCTTCGAAGTCGAAGTGAACCCGGCCGACCTGCGCGTGGACACCTACCGCGCCTCCGGCGCGGGCGGCCAGCACATCAACAAGACCGACTCGGCCGTGCGCCTGACGCACATCCCGACCGGGATCGTGGTGCAGTGCCAGAACGACCGCTCGCAGCACCGCAACCGCGCCGAAGCGATGCAGATGCTCAAGTCCAAGCTGTACGAACTGGAAATGCGCAACCGCATGGCCGAGCAGCAGAAGCTGGAAGACTCCAAGACCGACGTGGGTTGGGGCCACCAGATCCGCTCGTACGTGCTGGACCAGAGCCGCATCAAGGACCTGCGCACCAACGTCGAAATCTCCAACACGCAGAAAGTGCTGGACGGCGACCTGGATCCTTTCATCCAGGCCAGCCTCAAGCAAGGCGTCTAAGTTCCGCGATACTTCCGTCCACCGTACCCCAAGGGTTCACGCATGTCCGACACCATCGCAATTCTCACCGGCGCCTCGCGCGGCATCGGCGCCGCCATGGCGCGCGGCCTGGCCAAACCGGGCACCCGCCTGATCACCCTGGCGCGCCGCGAAGACCCCGAGCTGGCCGCCTACGCCCGCTCGCAGGGCGCGCAACTGGAACAGCTGTCCGTGGACCTCTCGGATCTGGCCGCGGCCGAGGCGGCCGCGCGCCGCATCTGCGACACCCTGCCGCGCGACGCCCGCCGCTACCTGCTGATCAACAACGCCGGCACCGTGCACCCCGTGGCCGGCACCGACGCGCTGATCGACGGCTCGGCCATCGCCGCCGCCTTCAACCTGAACGTCACGGCCGTGATGCTGCTGACCGCGCGCTTCCTGGCCGCGGTCGAAGACCTCAAGGCCGACCGCCGCGTGCTCAACATCTCGTCCGGCGCCGGCCGCAACCCCAATGCCGGCTGGGGCGTGTACTGCGCCACCAAGGCCGCGCTCGACATGTACTCGCGCGTGGTCAAGCAGGAACAAGGCGAAAGCGGCGCGCGTATCGTTTCGCTAGCCCCCGGCATCGTCGACACCGACATGCAGGCCGCCATCCGTTCCAGCGATCCCAAGAGCTTCCCGGCGCTGGCCAAGTTCCAGGACTTCCACGCCAGCGGCAAGCTGTCCTCGCCCGCCAACGTGGCCTCCCGCATCCTCGCCTACCTGGATCGCGACGACTTCGGCACCACCGAAATCGACGACATCCGCAATTACGACTGATCCCCCCGACCATGACCGACCACACGACCGCTCCGGCCCCCGCCCAGGATGAAAACCGCTTGATCGCCGAACGGCGCGCCAAGCTGGCCAAACTGCGCGAGACCGGGGTCGCGTATCCCAACGATTTCGTCCCCGACGCCCGCGCCGCGTCCCTGCACGACAAGTACGACGACCAGACGCAGGAAGCGCTGGCCGCCGCGCCCGTCAGCGTCAAGGTCGCCGGCCGCATGATGCTCAAGCGCGTCATGGGCAAGGCCAGCTTCGCCACGCTGCAGGACAGCACCGGCCGCATCCAGATCTACCTGGACCGCGGCACGCTCGGCGAAGACGTCTACGCCGCGTTCAAGCAGTGGGACATCGGCGACATCATCGCGATCGAAGGGTCGGTCTTCAAGACCAACAAGGGCGAACTGTCGGTGCACGCCGCCTCGGCGCGCCTCTTGTCCAAGTCGCTGCGCCCCCTGCCCGACAAGTTCCACGGCGTCGCCGACCAGGAACTGCGCTACCGCCAGCGCTATGTCGACCTCATCATGACCGACGCCACGCGCCGCACCTTCGAGGCGCGCAGCAAGGCCGTGGGCAGCATCCGCCAGTTCATGCTGAACGCGGGCTTCCTCGAAGTCGAAACGCCCATGCTGCACCCGATCCCGGGCGGCGCGGCGGCCAAGCCCTTCGTCACGCACCACAACGCGCTGGACATGGAAATGTTCCTGCGCATCGCGCCCGAGCTCTACCTCAAGCGCCTCATCGTCGGCGGTTTCGAACGCGTGTTCGAAGTCAACCGCAACTTCCGCAATGAAGGCGTGAGCCCGCGCCACAATCCGGAATTCACGATGATGGAGTTCTACGCGGCCTACGCGGACTACCGCTGGCTGATGGACTTCACCGAGGAACTGATCCGCCAGGCCGCCATCTCGGCCACCGGCAGCGCCGTGCTGACCTACCAGGAACGCGAGCTGGATCTTTCCAAGCCGTTCGACCGCCTGACCATCTGCGAAGCCATCCTCAAGTACGCCCCCGGCTACACCCAGGCGCAACTGGACGATGCCGCCTTCGTGCGCGCCGAGCTCAAGAAGCTGGGCGCCGACGCCGACGGCCCGGTGCTGACGCGCGCCGGCCTGGGCGCGCTGCAACTGGCGCTGTTCGAGGAAACGGCCGAAGCCAAGCTGTGGAACCCGACCTACATCATCGACTACCCGGTCGAAGTGTCGCCGCTGGCGCGCGCCTCCGATACCCGCGAAGGCATCACCGAGCGCTTCGAGCTGTTCATGACGGGCCGCGAGATCGCCAACGGCTTCTCCGAGCTGAACGATCCCGAAGACCAGGCCGAGCGTTTCCGCTCGCAGGTCGAGGCCAAGGACGCCGGCGACGAGGAAGCGATGTACTACGACGCCGACTACATCCGCGCGCTGGAATACGGCATGCCCCCGACGGGCGGCTGCGGCATCGGCATCGACCGCCTGGTCATGCTGCTGACCGACAGCCCCAGCATCCGCGACGTCATCCTCTTCCCGCACCTGCGCCGTGAAGACTAAGACGCGGGCGGCATCATGATCGTCAAGATCCTGATGCTGGCCGCGGTGGTTGCCGCCCTGTTCTTCATGGTGATGCAACCGCGCCGCGGCCGCGGCGGCTACGCCACGGGCGCGGCGCCCGTGCGCCGCACGCCGCTGTTCATCGCGCTGTGCCTGGCCGCCGCGCTGGCCCTGACCGGCACCCTGGTCACCGCGGTGATCTGGATGGGCAGCGTCGCCGGCGGCGTGACCGGCGGCGGTTACCACGGCGAAGCCGATTTCCTGCTGACCATCGCCGCCGCCCTGCTGGCGATCGCCGTGGCCTGCGGCGTCGGCGCCTTCCTCAAGCGCAGGGGCTGAGCCCGCGCCACGGGCCGCCCGCGCGGCCGCCGTCCGCGACTCGCCAGCCCCTACCCCTTCTTTTTCAACGCGACCGCCAGGCGCCGCATGGCCAGGTCGATCTCGTGCGCGCTGAGCGACGCATAGCCCAGCAGCCAACCTTGCAGCGCGGGCGTGCCCGCATACAACCGCGCCAGGCCCGGCAACACCAGGCCGGCCTGGGCGGCGCGGCGGATGGTGTCGGCCTCCGACCACCCCGGCTCCAGCAGGCACGGCACCTGTAGCCCGCCCTCGGGACGCAGCGCGCGCGCCACGCCTGCCAGGTGCTTGCCCACCGCCTCCAGCATGGCCTCGCGCCGCGCCGCGTACAGCTTGCGCATGGCGCGCACATGGGCGTTGTAGTGGCCATCGGCCATGAAGCGCGCCAGCGTCAGTTGCAGGATCTGCGGCGTATGGCCATCGACGATGCTGCGCGCTCGGCTGAAGGCGCCGACCAGCTCGTCCGGCAGGGCCATGTAGCCCATCCGCAGGCCCGGATAGAGCGTCTTGCTGAACGTGCCCAGGTAGAGCGTGCGGCCATGCCGGTCCAGCCCCTGCACACAGGCGGTGGGCAGGCCGTCGTAGTGGAATTCGCTGTCGTAGTCGTCCTCGATGATCCACTTGCCGTTCTCGGCGGCCCAGCGGGTCAGGTCGAGCCGGCGCTCCAGCGACAGCGTCGCTCCGGTCGGATACTGGTGCGACGGCGTCACGTAGACGCAACTGGCGCCGCTGCGGTCGGCCCGCAACAGGTCGGTGCGGATGCCCTGCGCATCCACGTCGATCGGCACCACCCGGGCCTCGGCGAATTCGAACGCCTTGCGGGCGCCGAAGTAACCCGGGTTCTCCAACAGGATCGGCTTGCCCGCGTCCACCAGCAGTTGCGCGCACAGGAACAGCGCCTGCCGCGTGCTGCTCAATACCACGATCTGCTCGGCGCGAACCTTGGCGCCGCGCTCCAGGTTCAGGTAGGTCGCGATGGCGCGGCGCAAGGGCTCGGCGCCTTGCGGATCGCCATGCAGCAGCACATGGTCGCGATGGTCCTTGAGCACCTGGCGCTGCAACCGCTCCCACACCGCGGTCGGGAAGGTGCGGGTCTCGGGCAGGCCCGTCGCGAACGCCTGGATCGTCTGCTGGTCGGCCACGCCGCCGCTGTCGAAGATCGCGCGCCCGCGCCGGCTCAGGCCCGCCGTCGGCGCGGCCGGTTGCGGCGCCTCGGGCGACCGGCGCTCGCGGGCCGACGGGCGGCGCCGCGCCGAGCCGCGCAGTTCGGTGCCGATGGTCTCGGACACATAGCTGCCCGAGCCCTTGCGGCGCGCGATGAAACCGTCGCGCTGCAATTGCACGTAAGCGTTCTCGACCGTGTCGCGCGCCACGCCCAGCGACTGCGCCAGCGCGCGCGTGGCGGGCAGTTTCACGCCGGGATCCAGATCACCGTCCAGCACCAGCGCGCGCAAGGCGCGCTGGATGCGCAGGTGCAGGTCGAGCGGCGCCAAGTCCGCGTCGCCCATGCGGATCTTCAGTGTCTCAAGCGCGAAAGTCTTGCTCATGCGGTCTGCCCGAAGGCGGTGAAAGTGTCGATGACAACCGGCCATTCTAGCCGCGGCCAAGTTGCTCGGCATGAAAAAAGTGGTCTGGCCTCGACAACAAAAGTGTATGGTCATGACAGTCCATTACGGCGCTACAAAGTGGGCTGCCCCTCAACCCTTTCCGCGTTCCACCGTCCCCATGCCCACCCCAAGCGCCTCCTCCCTGGCCCCGCGCGATCTCGTCCATCCCATCGTCGCCGGCCTGATCTCGGTCATTGTCAACTACGGCGGCACCTTCATCCTGGTGT
This sequence comes from Achromobacter sp., assembly GCF_050285565.1. GTDB lineage: Bacteria > Pseudomonadota > Gammaproteobacteria > Burkholderiales > Burkholderiaceae_B > Achromobacter. The sequence goes on along the minus strand of NZ_JBLZXG010000009.1, from coordinate 75,838 downwards.
TCCAGGCCGCCAAAGTCGCGGGCCTGGACCCGGCGCTGACCGCCTCGTGGGTCTGGTCAGTGTCCATCGGCGTCGGCGTCACCGGCCTGCTGCTCAGCTGGGCCGCCCGCGAACCGATCATCACCGCGTGGTCCACGCCGGCCGCCGCTTTCCTGGTCACGGCGCTCGCCACCACGCCCTATGCCGAAGCCATCGGCGCCTACCTGCTATCGGCCGCCGCCTTCGTCGCGCTCGGCCTGTCCGGCTACTTCGACAAGGCCATCCGCCTGATCCCGCCCGGCGTGGCCGCCGGTCTGCTGGCGGGCATCTTGCTGCCGTTCGGCATCGGCGCCTTCGGCGGCATGAACCTGGACCCGCTGCTCACCGCCTGGCTGATCCTGGCCTACGTCGCCCTCAAACGCTACACCGCGCGCTACGCCGTGGTCGGCATCCTGGTGTCGGGACTGGCGTTGCTGCTGCTACAGAACCGGGTCGACCTTTCGGGCCTGACGCTGGCCTTCGCCGCCCCGGTCTACACCGCCCCGGCCTTCTCGCTCAACAGCTTGCTCAGCGTGGCCCTGCCGCTGTTCCTGATCACGCTGACCGGCCAGTACATGCCGGGCATGCTGGTGCTGCGCAACGACGGCTTCAAAACCAGCGCCAACCCCATCGTGACCGTCACCGGCCTGGGCTCGCTGCTGATGGCGCCATTCGGCTCGCACGCCTTCAACCTGGCGGCGATCACGGCCGCCATCTGCACCGGCAAGGAAGCCCACGATGACCCCGCCAAGCGCTGGGTCGCAGGCATCGCCGCCGGCATCTTCTACATTCTGGTGGGCGTGTTCGGCGTGACCCTAGCGGCCGTGTTCATGGCCCTGCCCGCCACCTTCATCACCACCCTGGCGGGCCTGGCCCTGCTGGGCACCATCGGCGGCAGCCTGGCCAGCGCGCTGGCCGACCCCAAGGCGCGCGAAGCGGCCCTCATTACCTTCCTGGCTGCGGCCGCCAACATCAAGCTGTTCGGCATCGGCGGGGCCTTCTGGGGCCTGGTGATCGGCCTGGCCGCGCACGCCCTGCTCAACGGCCGCCTGCCGCGCCGCGCCCCCCAACCGCGCCCCGGCGCCGCCGGCAAGGAAATGGTGAAATGATGACACCCCCGCCCGATTCCGCCGCATCGGCCCCTGCCACGCAGACTCGCCACGACCGGCACGGCCGTTATCCCCAGGCCCTCAGCGTCGAGGACTTCCGCCATAACCTCGCCGCCATCCACGCCCGCATGCAGGCCGCCTGCCATCGCGCCGGCCGCGATCCGGCCAGCGTACGCCTGCTGCCGGTCAGCAAGACCATGGACGAATCCCGCATCCGGCTGGCCTATGCCGCCGGATGCCGCCTGCTGGGCGAGAACAAGGTGCAGGAAGCCCACCGCAAATGGGAAAACACCGCCGACCTGGCCGATCTGCGCTGGTCGGTCATCGGCCACCTGCAGACCAACAAGGCCAAGTTGGTAGCGCAGTTCGCCAGTGAGTTCCAGGCGCTGGACAGCCTGCGGCTGGCCGAGGCGCTGGACCGGCGCCTGCAGGCCGAGGGCCGCGCGCTGGACGTGTTCGTGCAGGTCAACACCTCTGGCGAACCCAGCAAGTATGGCCTGGCGCCCGATGACGTGGCGGCCTTCCTCCAGGCGCTGCCGGCCTACTCCGCGCTGCGCGTGCGCGGCTTGATGACGCTGGCGCTGTTCTCCAGCGAGGCCGAACGCGTGCGCCAGTGCTTCGTGCTGCTGCGCGGCCTGCGCGACCGCCTGCGCCAGGAAGCGCCCGCCGGCTTCCACCTGGACGAACTGTCGATGGGCATGTCGGGCGACTTCGAGATCGCCATCGAGGAAGGCGCCACCGTCGTGCGCGTCGGCCAGGCGATCTTCGGCGCGCGCGCGTTGCCGGATAGCCATTACTGGCCGGATCCGGCCTGATGCCGCCAGGGGCGCCGCCGGCGCCCCATGCCGGATCAGTAGTTCACCACCGGCTCGTTGCGCGAGGCCGGCGGCGGCGGGTTGGCGCCAGTCGCCCCCTGCAGGTGTCGGCCAGGCAGGCCGAACTGGCTCATCAGCTCGCCATAGGCCGCTTCCGCCAGGCTCTTGGACGCCTCGGCGATCACCTTCGGCCGGCTGAAAGTGGCCCGGTCGCCCGGCCGCGATACCACCTTCACGTCCTGTCCCGAGCCCAGCGCCGTGAATGCCGCCTTGACCTCGTAGGTGCGCGTGTTGATGAGGCTGAAGTCCACGGCGATATCCAGGCCCAGCGTGGCCGAGGTGGCCGAACCGCCAAACGACATGGCGTTCTGGTTGAACTGGACATCGCTGACCGTGCCGAACAGCACGTAGTCGGCGCCGGCGAACTGGCCTTGCCGGATCCGCGCCACGATGTCGAAGAGTTTTTCGGTCGGCTTGCCCTGGTAGGCCTTGCCCTGCACCAGCCTGACGCCGCCGCCCTTGAGCATGGCGCCTTTCAGGTCCGCGGTGTACTTGCGCAGTTCGCCGTACTCGATGTACGAGTACGTGCCCTCTTCCTCGTAGTAGCTGCTTTCCGAGCGGGCGCTCACGCGTCCCCGCTCGGAATACGAGCGCGGGCCATCCTGCACGCTGGCGCTGGCGTTGACGCTGCTCTTGCTGGACGCGGAGACCACGCGGAAATACTCGCGGACCCGCTCTTCATAGGCCAGGTCGGTCACCGCGATCCTGGGCTCTGCGGCGCGGGCGGCGGGCAGCGCCGCCACGCACAGCGCCAGCGCGGCCATCAAACGATAGGTTTTCAGCATCGGAATGCCTCGAATGGGTGATGGAATCAACGGCGCGTGGTCTTGCGGATTTCCTTCTCTTCCTGCCACTCTATGGTGCCTTCCTGCACGTCATACAGCTTGAGCGTCATCTTGTAGTAGACGTCCTTGACGCCGCTGGCCTGCTTGACGATGGAAGAGATCTCCCCTTCCAGCGCGTACTTGGCGCCGACCATGTTGCCCATCTTGGCCTTGCCCTGGTTCTTGTACAGTCCGCTCTGGTTCTGGCGCTGCAGTTCCTCCACGCCGGACTGCATCTCGTCCATGCTGCGCGTGAAACGCACCTTGCCGCTCTTGACCAGCTGGGTCTGGATCGTGTTCATGATCGACTTGGTGTCGATGTATTCGCTGGTCTTGTTGCGCACAGGCGCCAACGTCACCGTCGGCCGGCCGCTGAACACCGGGCTTTCCAGCAGCGAGCCGGTCATCTTCTCGGCGATCATCTGCAGATCGGTCGAACCGAACTCGTTGCTCACCGTCTCGACCGCCTTGGCATCGCCGTAGCTGACGCCGGAGGACGAATCGACCTTGGGTTGCGTCGTCTGGCAACCGGCCAGCAGGAGCGCCCAGGAGAGGGCCATGCCGGTCATCAGGCGGGGGAACAGATTGGAACGCATACAAACTCCGTGGATATTTTTCTGGAAATCAGGCGCGCCGAGCGGCCATCAGGGCGACTCGGCGCTCATCTCGATGCGGAAATCGGTCGCCTGCGGGCCATAGGCCACGCCCTTGACCATGAGGCTCTGCCGGTTCAGGAACGTCAGCGGCTTCCAGGCCTCGTCATCGCCGACCTGCATGCCGTCGGCGTCGAACCAGCGGAAGCGGTAGTACAGGCGCGAGTTCAGGCCGCTGGTGTTGACGATCTCGGCCTGCACCACCATGACGTCGTTGCGACGCTGCGACCGCAGGCTTTCGACGCGCAGGTCGCGCACCGAATCGCGCACCATGAGCTTGGCGGCGATGCCGGGCGAGGCCGCATAGGGCGGCGCGGGATTGGCCTGCGCCATGGCCTGACCCGCCAGGGCCAGCCCCAGCGCCAGCGCGGCCGTGCATTGGGCAAACTGCTTCATAGGAATTTCCGCTACGCGCCGGGCGCGTTCAGTTCAAGGAGGCGGACTTGGGCGCCGGACGGCGTTTGCCGGGTCCGCGCTTGTCCTCGGGTTGGGGCGCGGCCAAATCGCCGAAGCGGCCAGGCTCGCCAAAATAGGTCACAGACGCGAACGTGCGCAATGGCACGATCATGTGGCGCCCGCCGACCGAGATCTTCTGCGTCGCACCGGGCACGCCAGGCAGCGAAACGTTGTAGTCGCCCGGCGGCAGGAACGTACGAGCCACATAGACACGGCCAGGCAACGTGCGCCACATGCGGTCATCGGCCGGCGGTTCGGTCACGGCCGCCGCGACGCTGCCGAGCAGGCCTGCCAGCATGCCGCCTTCCTTGTACAGAACCACTTGCGCGCCGGCCTTGACGATCATGCGCACCGTCGCGCGCGCCTGCATGCCCGGCAGATCGTCCTTCAAGGCGCGGCGGGCCATGACGTTGAAATCGGCGACCAGGCCGGTATCCAGCATCGTGTCGCCCACCGCAATCCGCTCCACGCTGGGCGCATCGGACACGGCGTTGATCACGGGATACGACATGCCCACCGTGATCAGCCCCTGCGGCGTCGGCACCGGCAGCAGGAACTTCTTCGATTCCCGCGCCGGAGCGTTGCCCGACTCGATCACGAACAGCACATCGGTCGCGCCATTCTTGCGTTGCTGGCCGCGTCGCTGATCCAAGCCCTCCAGGCCCGCCTCCAGCACCGTGCTACCCGGCCGCAACTGGATCGCCTGGCGATAGCCCGGCGCCGCCAGGCTGGGTTCGTTCAGGGCCTCGTAGACGAAACCCGACAGGTAATGGCTCAGGGCGTTCTGGTAGCCGTTCTTCAGTCCCAACACCTCGGGATCGTTGAGGGTCTCGGTCGGGTAGCCCTGGAGCTTGGCTGTCTTGACCTGGGCGCCCTTCTCCTTGGCCTTGGCCTCGGCCTCCTCGGTCTGCTTGGCGCGGAATTCGGCGATGATGGCTTCGCGCTCGTGCGTGCGCTTGATGTCGATGCGGGCGGTGTCCAGGTCTCCCTGCGACAGGCGGTTCAGCGCCATGACCGTGGTCAGCATGACTTTCTCGTAGTCCTGCACCTCGTAGTCTCGGGTGCCATCGCCCAACAGCGTCGCCCCGACCTGGCTTGCCGCTTCCGTCACCAAGCCTCGCGCCTGCTCTTCCCACTGCTTGACCGCGTTGTCGGCAATTTCGAAGGCGGCCATGCTATCGCCGTAGTTCGAGGCGATGCGCAGCAACTCGCCCTTTTCCAGGTTGAGCAGTACGTCATCCGCCTTGCCCCCCTGCAACTGTCCATCCACCTTGATGATGGCGTCCTGCAGCCGTCCCTGGCTGGCATCCGCCGTACTCTGGCCCACCTTGCTTTGATGCGTCGCAGCACAGCCCGCCAAAAGCAAAGCCAGGCCCGAAGCCGTCAAGACTCGCAGCATGTTCCTCTATCCCTCCCGGATTGATCCGGATTATGTTTCTAAGAGAAACAGACTTTTAACATTAATTATTAGTCTTTAACAAATGAACAAAAATATTCACATTTATTGCGAGGCTCTCCCCGCGTGAAAATCCGTCCCTTATTCAGCCCACCGGCCAGCACCCCGCCCCCTCCGGCAACGTCGGCAGGCTGGCCCGCAGCATCTCATCGATGAACGCGGCCGGTCGCAGCCGGCCGTCGGGCTTGTACCACTGCACCGTCAGGTTCATCGCCCCCAGCACGCAACGCTTGATCACGCGCGCGTCGCCGCGCAGCACACCGGCAGCCACCGCCGCCGCCACCGCGTCCTGCCACATGGCCTCATAGCGATCGCTCAACGCCTTGACGCTGGCCTGGCTCGGCGCCGACAGGCTGCGCCACTCGTACACCAGCGCATTCATCGCATCGCCGCCGGCGCCGTGCAACATGCTCCACATATGCACCCGGAACAGCGCCGCCAGCCGGTCGGCCGGCGACTGGTACAACGCCAGCGCCTGACGCCCGCCCTCCAGCACTTCCTCGATGCCGTTGTTCATCACCGCCACCAGGATCTCCTCCTTGCTGCGGAAGTGATGGAACAGGCTGCCGGACTGCAGGCCCACGGCGCGCGCCAGCGCGCGCACCGTGGTGCGCTCGTAGCCGTGCCGGCGGAATAGGCGCGCCGCCGTCAGGATCACCTCGGCGCGCCGCAGTGATTCCGCGCCGTCTTCGTGGCCCGTCGGCGCCGCCTGCGCCGCGGCCTTGGCGGATCGGCTCATAGCCGCTCGACGATCGTGGCCGTCGCCATGCCATGCCCGATGCACATGACCTGCAGCCCGAACTGGCCGCCCGTGGCGCGCAGGCCGGCCAGCATCTTGGCCATGAGCGCCGCGCCCGTGGCGCCCAGCGGATGGCCGTGGGCAATGGCGCCGCCCCACGGGTTGACCCGCGCCGGGTCCGCGTCCAGCGTTTTCAACCACGCCAGCACCACGCTGGCGAAGGCCTCGTTGATCTCGATCCAGTCGATGTCCCGCAGCCGCAGACCGGCCCGCGCCAGGGCGCGCTCGGTCGCGGCGATGACCCCAGTCAACTGCAACACCGGATCGGAGCCGATCGCCACCCGGGCGCGAAAGCGCGCCTGGGGCCGCAGGCCGTCCGCCAACGCGGCCGCGCGATCCGCCAGCAACAACGCCGCCGCGCCATCGGCCAGTTGGCTCGACTGCGCCGCCGTCACGTTGCCCTGGCCCGACGGGCGCAGGGCTGGCGGCAGCGCCGCCATCTTGGCCGGATCGGCCGCTTCACGGATGCCCTCGTCGCGCGCCGGGGTGCCGGGCGGACCCGGCAGCAACTCGGTGTGGCGGCCGGCGCTGGCCGCGGCCCAGGCGCGCGCATGGCTCTGCATCGACCAGGCATCCAGCTCGGCGCGCCCCAGTTGCCACTGCTCGGCGATGCGCTCGGCGCTCTCGATCTGATGGACCAGCGGATAGCGCTGCAACAGCCCGGGGTTGAGCGACTCGAAGCCGCGGAACTCGCGTTGGCCCAGGGTCACGTCCAGGAACATCGGCACGCGGCTCATGCTTTCGACGCCGCCGGCCACCACATAGCGCATGTCGCCGGCCGCGATCGCCTGCGCCCCGGCATGCACCGCCTGCTGGCTCGATCCGCACATGCGGTTCAGCGCCACACCCGGCACCGTCTCCGGCAGGCCGGCCAGCAGCGCCGCCAGGCGGCCGATATTGGCGCCCTGTTCGCCCGCCTGGCTGACGCAGCCGGCGATCACATCATCCACCTGGCCGCCCGGCAGCCCGGCGCGCGCCAGCAGGCCCCGGATCACCTCGGCCAGCAGGTCATCGGGCCGCCTGTCGGCCCACCAGCCGCCGCGCCGCCCGAACGGCGTGCGCACCGCCTCCACGATCACCGCTTCGTTCATGCTGGCGTCTCCTCGGCGTAGAGCCGTTCGATCTCATCCGCGTAGCCGCGGTAAATGCTGGCGCGGCGCACCTTCATGGTCGCGGTCACCTCGCCATCGTCATGATCCAGCTCCTTGGTCAGCAGGTGAAAGCGCTTGATCTGCGCCACCGGCGCCAACCCCGCGTTGGCGCGCGCCACCTCGCCGGCCACCAGTTCGCGCACCTCGGCGCTCTCGGCCAGCGAACGGAAATGGGTGAAGGCGATGCGGCGCGATTCGGCCCACTTGGCCACCGTCTCGAACTCCAGCTGGATCAGCGCGGCCACATAGCGCCGGCCGTCCGCGATGATCACGCACTCCTTGACGTAAGGGCTGCTCTTGACCGCGTTCTCGATCTCCGATGGCGTCAGGTTCTTGCCGCCGGCGGTGATCATGATGTCCTTGAGGCGATCGACAATACGCAGGTGGCCGTCGCGCGCCTCGGCCACGTCGCCGGTATGCAGCCAACCATCGCGCACCGCCTCGGCGGTGGCGGCGGCGTTCTTGTAATAGCCGGCGAACACCATGTCGCCGCGCACCTGCAATTCGCCCTGCTCGCCCAGCCGCCAGTCCACGCCGAGGATCGGCTCGCCCACCGTGCCCGCCCGCACGCGCTCCGGATGCTGGCCGAAGATCATGCCGGTCGACTCGGTCAGGCCATACACCTCCACCAGCGGCACGCCCAGATTTCGGAAATAACGCACCACCTGCGGCGCGATCGGCGCGGCCCCCGTCATCGCCACCCGCGCGCGCCGCAGGCCGATGAAGTTCTGCAACGCGCGCAGCACCAGCCAGTACCACAGTGCATAGGTGGCCCGCTCGCCCCAGCCGCGCTGCCCCGCCGATTTATGCGCGAACGGCGCGCACGCCGCCAGGGCGCGCCGGTACAGCCACTGTTGCACGCGTCCAGCCTCCTGCATCTTGATCGAGATCGACGCGTGCAGCTTCTCCCAGATGCGCGGCACGCCCAGGAACAGCGTCGGCGCCACCTCGCGCAAGTCTTCCTGCACGGTGCGGATCGATTCGCCGAAGTTGACCTGCGCGCCCAGGTAGATCGGCACGAAGGTCGACAGCATCTGCTCGGCCACGTGGCACAGCGGCAGGTACGACAGGTGCACGCTGCGCGCGTCCATGCCCAGCCGATCAGCGATGCCCGGCGCCACCCCGCGCATGTTGCGGTAACTGAGCATCGCGCCCTTGGGCTTGCCGGTCGACCCCGACGTGTAGATCATCAGGCCCAGATCGTCCAGCCCTTGCGCATCCAGCGCGTCATTCAATGCCTGCAGCCCGTCCACCTCCAGCCGCTGGCCATCGGCCTCCAGTTCGGCGAAAGCGACGATACGCGCGCGGTCGGCCGGCGCGTACGAGCGCAGGCCCTTGGTCTCCATCACCACGATGCGCCGCAACAGCGGCAGCCGGTGCGCCACCCGCAACACCTTGTCGGTCTGCTCCTGGTCCTCGCACACCACCAGTTCGACGTCGGCATGTTCCAGCACGTAACCCATTTCCTCGGCCGGGCTGGTGGCGTACACGCCCACCGCCACGCCGCCGACCGCGCCGGCGCCCAGCTGCGTCAGCAGCCACTCCAGCCGGTTCTCGGCGACGATGGCCACCCGCCCGCCACGCGACAGCCCCGCCGCCCGCAGTCCCAGCCCGACACGGCAGGCGCGGCGCCAGTAGTCGGCCCACGACACCGGCCGCCAGATGCCGAAGTCCTTCTGCCGCACCGCGATGGCGTCGGGCTGGCGCCGCGCCTGCTCGCGCAGCATCTGCGGCAAGGTCAGCGCCGGCCAGGCAGCCGCGCCCGCGCGGGCATCCTCGCGCAGCCCGCTCATGACAGCCAGCGCTTGCGGCGCTTGTAGTGCTTGATGTCGCGAAAGCCGCGCGCCTCGCCCGCGCCGCCCACGCCCAGGTAGAACTCGCGCACATCGGGATCGGCCGCCAGCCGTTCGGCCGTGCCGTCGATCACCACCTTGCCCGTTTCCATGATGTAGCCGTAATGCGCCACCGCTAGCGCCACCGACGCGTTCTGCTCCACCAGCAGCATCGACACCCCCTGCTCGCGATTGATGCGGGCGATGATGGCAAAGATCGTCTCCACCAGCATCGGCGACAGCCCCAGCGACGGCTCGTCCAGCAACATCAGCTTGGGCTGCGCGATCAGCGCCCGCCCGATCGCCAGCATCTGCTGCTCGCCGCCCGACAAGTAGCCCGCCAGCCCACGGCGGCGTTCGTACAGCCGCGGGAAATAGCCATACACCAGATCGAAGTCGGCCCTGGCGCCGGACCTGCCGCTCAGCGCGTAGGTCGCGGCCACCAGGTTTTCCTCGACCGACAGATCCTCGAACACGCGCCGCCCTTCCATCACGTGCGCCAGCCCGGCCCGCACCAGGTTCTGCGGCCGCGTGCCGGCGGTGTCCGCGCCATCGAACAGGATGCGTCCGCGCGCCAGCTCGCCGTCCTCCAGGTCGAGCAGCCGCGACACCGCCTTCAGCGTGGTCGACTTGCCGGCGCCGTTGCTGCCCAGCAGCGCCACGATGGCGCCGGCCGGCACCGCCAGCGACAGGCCGCGCAGCACCTGCACCGCCTTGTTGTAGACCACCTCGATGTTGTTGATGTCCAGCACCGTCGGCGGCGACGCAGCATGTCCGGAATTCACGGGCGCCTCACTGCAGCACGATCCAGTCGGACGCCGGCACCATCTGCTTCTGCTTGGCGTCGGCGCGGTAGATGCGGCCCACCGGAATCGAATTGCCCTTGATGCTGATCGGCACGCCGATCAGCCCGCCGGTATCGAAGTCCTTGATGCCTTCCAGCGCCGCCTTCATGTTGGCGCTGGTCAGCGCCTTGCCCGCCTCCAGCGTGCGCTTGGCCACCTCGGTGAACAGCATCGCCGCCAGGAAGCCCTGCATATAGCCGGTGCTCTGATACTGCGGCCGCATCTCGCGGATCTTCTTGAGCATCGGCGCGTCGGCCGCCTGATCGTAGTAGTAGCGGTACGGCATCACGCCCATGAAGCCCTCGGCGTCCTCGCCCATCTGCATCACCGTGGAATTGTCCATGGTCCAGAACGTGCCCATGTAGCGCGTCTTCAGGCCCATGCGCTTGCCCTGCCCGACGAATTCTGGAATCGGCGCCAGCACGTAGCCGTGAAAGATGGTGAAATCCGGATCGGCGCGGCGCAGCTTGATGACCTCGGTCGACACATCCACGCTGCCCGGCGGCGTCATGATCTCGGTGGCCACCGTCAGCCCCAGCTTCTGCGCCACCGCGCGCGAGCTGGCGATCGGGTCGCGCCCGAACTCGGTGTCCGAATACACGAACGCCACCTTGGCGCCCGGCTTTTCCTTGGCGATGTAGCGCAGCAGGATGCCGAACATTTCCGTGTAGTCCGGCCCCAGCATGAACTGCGCCGGGTACTTGGCCGGGTCGTTCAATTCGGTGGCGAACGACGCGCCCGTCATCAGGATGTCGCCCGAGCGGTTCAGCTCGGCATTGATGGTCTTGGAAAACCCGGTCGAGTCGCCGTAGTAGAAATTGACCTTGTTCTGGCTGGTGATCTTCTTGAAGGCCGCCACCGACGCATCCACCTTGTAGGCGGTGTCCTCCGGCACGTAGCGCAGCTTGCGGCCCTTGATGCCGCCCTGTTCGTTGACGATCTTGACGTAGTCGGTGATGCCGGCATGGATGCCCTGCCCCGCGAACGCGAACACCCCGCTCAACGGGATCGAGCCGCCCAGCACCAGGTCCTCCTCGGCCTGGGCCGCCGGCGCCGCCGCCAGCGCCAATGCCACGCCCAAGGGCGCCAGCAACTTCGATAAACCGCTGCCTATCCGGATGCGCTTCATGGTTTCGTCTCCTGGTTCTCTTGGGAATACGCGGCCGCTACGTGCGGAAGGGCCACAGATGGAAGTAACGGCGCACGCGGCGCCAGATTTCCGCGAGCCCATGCGGCTCGAAGATCAGAAAGCCCACGATCAGCAGGCCGAAAACGATGGTGCGCACCGGCGAAATCAAGCGCAACGCATCGCCCCCCAACGGCAACCAACCCACCACCAGCTTGAGCAGTTCGGGCACCATGGTCATGAATACCGCGCCCAGGATCGAGCCCAGGATCGACCCCATGCCGCCCACGATGATCGCCGCCAGAAAGAAGATCGACATGATCAGCGGAAAGCTCTCCGGCGTGACCACGCGAAAGAAATACGCCCACAGCCCGCCCGCCACGCCCGCGTAGAACGACGACAGCCCGAACGACAGCAGCTTGTAGCGCAGCAGGTGGATGCCCAGCACCTCGGCGGAAATATCCCGGTCGCGGATCGCGATGAAGGCGCGGCCGATGCGGGTGCGGAACAGGTTGGCCGCGCCCAGCACCATCAGCGCCGTCAACGGCACGATCAGCCAATAGATCTTGAACGACGTGTCCAGGTCGATCCCCAGCAGCCGCGCCGGCGGCACCTGCAACCCGCCCGTGCCGCCGGTGAAGGCCCAGTTGGCGAACACGAAGTGCGCGATGAACGAGGCCGCGATGGTCGAGATCGCCAGGTACAGGCCCTTGACCCGCAACGACGGAATCCCCACCAGCAGCCCGCCCAGCATCGCCACCACGCCCGCGCCCACCAAGTTCAGCAATACCGGCGTGCCCAGCCGCAGTTCCATCACCGCCACCGTGTACGCACCCAGCCCCATGAACGCCGCCTGCCCCAGGCTCACCAGCCCGGTGTAGCCCGTCAGGATGTTCAGCCCCGTGGCGCTGGCCACGTTGATCGCCACCAGGCACGCCAGGTACAGCCAGTAGGCGTCGGCCACGAAAGGGAACAGCGCCAGCGACGCCGCCAGCAGCGCCAGCCACAGCCGTTGGGTATTGGTATCGAACAGCGCCTCGTCGGCCCGATAGCTCTCTTTCGCGGTCGCGATGCGCATGGCTACAGCCTCTCGATTTCGCGCGTGCCGAACAGCCCGTAAGGCCGCATCATCAGCACCGCCACCAGCACCACGAAGGTCGCCAGCAATTTGTATTCGCCGCCCAGGTAGGCGCCGGCCCAGGCCTCCAGCAGCCCGATGAACAGCCCGCCCACCAGCGCCCCCGCCACGCTGTCCAGGCCGCCCACGATCACCACCACCAGCACCGACAGGCCGAACACGCCCATCGACGACGAGATGCCGCCGATCGCCCCCACGATCACCCCAGACACCGCCGCGATCGCGCCCGCCGCCGCCCACGACAGCGAGAACACGCGCGGCACGTTGATGCCCATCGCATACGCCGCCCCCTGGTCCGACGCGGTGGCGCGCAACGCCACCCCGCCGCGCCAGTAGCGGAACACCGCCAACACCAGCAACACCAGCGCCAGCGCCACCCAGAAGCCGTAGAACACCTTGGGCGCGACGAAAGCCTCGCCCACCATCACCGGCGCGCGCGGCATGAATTCCGGCAGCCGGCGCTGGTCCGCCGTCCAGATCAGTTCCACCACGCCCACCAGGATCGACGCCAGCCCCACCGTGATCATGAACACCGAAATCGGCGATTCGCCCAGCATCGGCCGGATCGTCAGGCGCTCGACCACCGCGCCCAGCACGGCGGACACCAGCACCGCGCCGGCGATCGCCGCCCATACCGGCCAGGCCATGCCGGCGGCGAACGCATAGAACACGTAGGCGCCCATCATCAGGAACTCGCCGATGGCGATGTTGACCACCCGCGTCGCCTTGTAGACGATCACGAACGCCAGCGCCGCCAGCGCATACAGGCCGCCGCTGCCCAGCCCGGCCAGTGTCACCTCCAAGAAGAACAGGCCGTCCATCAGGCCGCCTCGCGCAGCCGCCGGCGCAAGTCGCCGACATCGCCAGCGCCCAGATACGCCTTGATGACCTCGGGATCGGCCTGCACCGCCGCCGGCGTGCCATCGGCGATCACCTGGCCGAAATTCAGCACCACCACGTGATCGGACAGGTCCATCACCATGCCCATGTCGTGTTCCACCATCAGCACCGTCACGCCCCACTCGGCGCGCGCGTCGAGGATGAAGCGCGCCATGTCGTCGGTCTCCTCGCGGTTCATGCCCGCCACCGGCTCGTCCAACATCAGCACCTTGGGCTGCATCGCCAGCGCCCGCGCCAGCTCCACCCGCTTGCGCAGCCCGTACGGCAGCGCCGCCACCGGCGCGTGGCGGATGTGGTCGATCTCCAGGAAGTCGATGATGCGTTCCTCGATGTCGGCGCGCAGCGCCATCTCCTCGCGCCGCGCCCGCCCCAGGTACAGCAGCGCGTCCAGCACGTTGGTGCGCAGGTGGGCGTGGCGCCCCAGCTTGATGTTGTCCAGCACCGTCATGCCGCGGAACAACGCGATGTTCTGGAAACTGCGCGCCAGCCCCAGGCGGGCGCGCTCGGGCGCGGCCACGCGCGTGATGTCACGGCCCATGAAGCGGATGGTGCCCGCGGCCGGCCGATAGAAACCCGAGATGGTATTGAACAGCGAGGTCTTGCCCGCGCCATTGGGGCCGATGACCGTGGTGATGGATCCCGGCGCGACGCGAAAGCCCACGCCCGCAAGCGCCTTGACCCCGCCGAACGCCAACGTGACCCCATCCACCTCCAGCAAGGGAGGGCTGTCGGATTGATCCACCTTTGTCTCCTCGCGGTTGTCGCGAAGCTGTTTTTCTATTGGCGGTGAATCAGCGTAGCCCCGAGGCAGGCGATGCGGCGAACCTGTCTTTACCTACGCTGTACAGCGCCGGAAAATCGTTCTATGCGTTACGCTTGTGTGGCGGACGGCAACCGAGCAAGCGCTTGGTTCCGACCATAGCATCGTGGTTTTTGGATCGAAAGTTGGTATTTACCCGATAACGGAGACAAGCCATGAACCCACCCCTTCCGGTCTTTCCGACCCTGCTGCTGGAGGCCGGCGACGGCACCGCCACGCTGACGCTGAACCAGCCCGACACGCTCAACGCCATCGACATCGCCATGGCGCAAGACCTGCAACGCGCGGCCCAATGGCTCGAGACGCGCGCCGACATCCGGGTCGTGCTGCTGCGCGGCGCCGGCAAGGCCTTCTGCGCCGGCGGCGACGTTTCCCTGTTCGAAGGCGACGTCAACGCGGTGCGCGCCAAATTGCTGGACCTGTTCACGCCGCTCAACGATTTCATCGCGCATGTCGCGCGCATGAACAAAGTCTGGCTGGCGCAGGTCCACGGCGTCGCCGCGGGCGCCGGCCTGTCGCTGGTGCTGGCCTGCGATCTGGCCATCGCCGACGCCGGCACACGCTTCATGACGGCCTACCTGAAGCTCGGCGCCACGCCCGACGCCGGCATGACCCACGGCCTGAACCGCCTGCTCGGCCCGCGCCGCGCGCTCGACCTGCTGCTGCGCCACGATGCCTTCACCGCCGCGCAAGCGCATGCCTGGGGGCTAATCAACCGCGTCGCCGACGCCGGCCAACTCGCGCCGCAGGCGCAAGCCTACGCGCAACAACTGGCCAGCCACGCGCCACACGGCATCGCCGGTGCCAAACACCTGCTGCGCAACGCCGCCCATGCGACGCTGGAAACGCAGTTGGCCGAAGAAACCGCCTGCTTCCTGGAGAGCGCCCGGCGCGAGGACTTCGCCGAAGGCGTGCGCGCCTTCCGCGAAAAGCGCGCGCCGCGCTTCCAAAGCCGCTGAACCGCGTGCCGCGCCCGCGTCAGAACTTATAGGTAACGCTGGCGATCGCGCTGCGACGCGCGCCACACCAGCAATCGCCCGGCGACAGCTTGGGCCCGTCGCCATCGCGGAACGACGACATCCAGCGCGTGCCCGCGCCCACCGTGAAGCGCCCGTCCAGATTGTCGAGGGGGCCGAAACGCTTGGCGGTGGCCTGGGCCTTGTCGGTATCACCGCGCTGGTGCGCACCTCGCCGGTCAGGTGCTGGTTCAGCCTATCCACAGAGCGCCGCCGTGCGGCGCATCAGGGCAAACGACAAGGAAAAGGCGCCACGCCCGCATGCTGCCGGCTCAACCGCGCCCTGCCCGCAGTTCCACCGCCTGGGCCCAGCGCCGCGCCACCGACGGCGAGGTCGCGCACGTGGCCGACTCCGTCACCACGCGCACCGCACGCTCCAGCAGTTGGATATCCGCCTCGTGCTGGCGCGCCACATGCGGATCCTCGAAAAAGATGACGCGCTGACACTGGTGCTCCAGCACCAGTTCCGCGATCTGCGCGTCGCCGCCCAGCGGCCCGCTCAGGTAGCGGTGCACCCACGGCGTATCCTTGGGCCAGCCGCGCGACCACGCCAGCTCGTTCAGGCGGCCGCCGGTGGTGCCGGTGGCCACGCGCCGCGCGAACTGCGACAACACATCGAAATGCTCGGCCGCGAACGCCACCATCTCGTCCTTGAGCGCATCGTGCGCGATCAGCGCCAGCGTCTGCCCAGCGAAGTTGAACAGGCGCGACGCCGACACATCCGGCGCCAGGCCCGCATGCACGCGCTCGACCTCCATCCATTCGATGGCGCCGGCCAGCGTCGAGATGAACGGCCGGCCGTGCGTGATGCACTGGCGCTTGAGCGCCAGCGCCTCGGGAAAGATCGAAGACGGATCGACCGGATCGATCAGGTAGATCGCGCCATCGAACGGCGCCTGCCCGTCGCGGCCCTCGGTCACGCGCGCCACCAGCTTCATCAGCCCGCCCTCGCGGCCATACGGATAGCGGATCAGCCCGGAATAGCCCTGCAACATACCCTCGCGCACGATCGCATCATGCGTGCGGCCGACGGTATGCAACTGCACCCCCAGTTCGCGAATCGTGGACGAACAGGCCCGCAACCACGTGAACAGGGCGGCATCGGGCGTTTCATGGTGCAATCGGTTGGCGGCCAGGCCAAAGCGCAGTTGGGCAGCGGGCATCGGTAGACTCGGATGGCAAGGACAACGAAAAGAGTCTTGATGATACCCCGCGGCCGCGGCCGCCAATGCAAAAAACGCTCCCCAGGGGAGCGTTTTACCAGCGGATCAGTCGGCCTCGTCGATCCAGGCCATCTGGATGGCCTCCAGGATCTTCTCGCCGCTGCGTTCCGGATCGTCATTGAAGCCGGGCAAGGCCAGCACCCATTCGCGCAGTTGCGTGAACCGCAGCGTCTTGGGGTCGACGTCCGGATGGGCGTCCGCCAGCGCCTCGGCGATCTGGTAAGTATCGGTCCACTTCATCAATGGCCCTCTTTCGCGTGGTTGATGGTGTACTTGGGAATCTCGATCGTCAGATCGGCATCCTCGATGCGCGCCTGGCACGACAGGCGCGAAGTCGGCGTCAGGCCCCAGGCCTTGTCCAGCAGATCCTCTTCGTCGTCGGTCGCGTCTTCCAGCGAAGCGTACCCTTGCTTGACCACCACATGACAGGTCGTACACGCGCACGACAATTCGCAGGCATGCTCGATGTCGATGTGGTTGTCCAGCAGCACACGGCAGATCGACACCCCCTTGGGCGCGTCTTCGATCACGGCGCCCTCGGGGCAGTAATCGGGATGAGGCAATACGGTCAGTTTCGGCATAGCGTGTTATCAGGCGATCTCATCAAGTTTGCGGCCGGCCAGCGCGGCGCGGATGCTGCGATCCATGCGGCGCGCGGCGAACTCATCGGTCGCGGCCGACAGGGCCTCGACCGCGGCCTGCACCGCATCCACGTCCTGCGCCTCCTGGGCGCGGCTGGCCGCCTGCAGGCATTCGTCGACCCGTTGCCGTTCCGCGCCATCGAGCAAGTCGCCGTCGACAGCCAGCGCGGCCTGCACCGATTCGACCAACTGGCGCGCCTGCACCTGCTGCTCGCGCAGCATGCGGGCGCGGGCATCGTTGTCGGCCTGCGCCACGCTGTCCGCAAGCATGCGCGCGACCTCATCATCGCTCAGGCCGTACGAGGGCTTGACCGACACCGCCGCTTCCACGCCCGTGCTCTGTTCACGCGCGGTCACGCTCAACAGGCCGTCGGCATCCACCTGGAAGGTCACGCGGATGCGCGCGGCGCCCGCCACCATCGGCGGAATGCCGCGCAACTCGAAGCGCGCCAGCGAACGGCAATCCGTCACCAGGTCGCGCTCGCCCTGTAGCACATGGATGCTCATGGCCGTCTGGCCATCCTTGAAGGTCGTGAATTCCTGCGCGCGCGCCACCGGAATGGTGCTGTTGCGCGGGATCACGCGCTCGACCAGCCCGCCCATGGTTTCCAGGCCGAGCGACAGCGGCGTCACGTCCAGCAGCAGCCAGTCCTCGCCCGGCGCGCGGTTGCCCGCCAGCAGATTGGCCTGCAGCGCGGCGCCCAGCGCCACCACCTGGTCCGGATCCAGATCGGTCAGCGGCTCGGTGCCGAACATCTCGCCCACCGCGGCGCGCACCACCGGCATGCGCGTGGCGCCGCCCACCATCACCACGCCACGCACATCGGCCGGCTTCAGCGCGGCGTCGCGCAGCGCCCGGCGCGCGCTGTCCAGCGTGCGCTGCACCAGAGGCTGCGCCAGCGCCTCGAACTGCGCGCGGCTCAGCGTGTGATCGATGACCTCGCCATTGGCCAGCGTCAGCGCCAGAGGGGCGTCCTGCGCATCCGACAGCGCTTCGCGCGCCGCGCGTGCCGCCATCAGCAGGCCGCGCCGGTCGGCGTGGCTCAGCTCAGTGGCGCCCGCGGCCGCCACCACGTGATCGACGATGAGCGAATCGAAATCATCGCCGCCCAGCGCCGTATCGCCGCCAGTGGAGATCACTTCGAACACCCCCTGCGTCAAACGCAGGATGGAGATATCGAAGGTACCGCCCCCCAGGTCGTAAACGGCATAAACGCCTTCGGCGGCGTTATCCAGGCCGTAGGCGATCGCCGCCGCCGTCGGCTCGTTCAGCAGGCGCAACACGTTCAGGCCGGCCAGGCGCGCCGCGTCGCGGGTTGCCTGACGCTGCGCGTCATCGAAATACGCCGGCACCGTGATAACGGCGCCCACCAGGTCGTCGCCCAGCACGTCCTCGGCGCGCTGGCGCAGCACCGCCAGGATCTGCGCCGACACTTCCACCGGGCTCAGGTCGCCCTGGGCGGTGCGGATGCGCACCATGCCGGGCGCGTCCACGAATTCATAGGGCGCGCGCGTGGCCCGCGCCTCCTCCAGAGAACGACCCATGAACCGCTTGACCGACACCACCGTATTCAGCGGATCTTCGGCTTGCTGCGCCAGGGGCTCGCGGCCCGTCGTGACCTTGCCGCCGGGGTGATAACGCACCGCCGACGGCAGCAGCACGTGGCCCTGCGCATCGGGCAGGACTTCGGCGACGCTGCTGCGCACCGCGGCCACCAGGGAATTGGTCGTACCCAGGTCGATCCCCACCGCCAGCTTGCGCTGGTGCGGCGCGGGCGATTCACCGGGCTCGGATATCTGCAATAAGGCCATGATTGTTTTTTCTGTTCAGTAAGCGGCGAAATCCAGGCGCCCAGCGGCCGGGCCCTCCTCTGCCGCCCGGGCTAGGGATGGGCGAGGGCCAGCTCTTGCGCCAGCTTCTCCACGAACATCCACTCCCGTACCTTGAGACCCGCGGCGGCGTAATCGCGCCGCTCGTCCAGCAGCCGCGTCAACGCGACGCGCATCTCCTGCCGGGCTTGCTCCAGCTCGGTGCGCAACGCCGCCAGAACCTCGGGGTCGTCACGCGCGTCGTCCATCATTTCGCGCCAGGTCATCTGCTGCATCAGGAAAGCCGTGTCCATCGACGTATTGCTCTCGGTCTGCAGATCCACGCCGGCCTGCTCGCACAGGTAGCGCGCCCGCAACAGCGGATCGCGCAGCAGGCGGTAGGCCTCGTTGGCGCGCGCCGCCCACTGCATCGCCACGCGGCGTTCCGCGGGGCTGGCGGTGGCGAAGCGGTCGGGATGCACCTGCGCCGCGACAGCGCGCCACGCCGATTCCAGCGCCTGGGCGTCCAGGTCGAAGCGTGCCGGCAAGC
Source organism: Achromobacter sp. (assembly GCF_050285565.1). Lineage (GTDB taxonomy): Bacteria > Pseudomonadota > Gammaproteobacteria > Burkholderiales > Burkholderiaceae_B > Achromobacter. The sequence goes on along the minus strand of NZ_JBLZXG010000009.1, from coordinate 56,597 downwards.
CGAACAGGCTGAAGTGATCGTCTCCAGCCAAGACTTACACCGTGAACGACTCGCCGCAGCCGCAGGTCGCCTTCTCGTTGGGGTTGCGGAACTTGAAACCTTCATTCAGGCCTTCGCGGGCGTAGTCCAGCTCGGTGCCGTCCAGGTAGGCCAGGCTCTTGGGATCGACGAACACCTTCACGCCGAAGCTCTCGAACACCTGGTCCTCGGGCGCCGCGTCGTCCACGTACTCCAGCTTGTAGGCCATGCCGGAACAACCCGTCGTCCTAACGCCGAGGCGCAAGCCGATCCCCTTGCCGCGCTTTTGCAAGTAGCGGCCAATATGGGTGGCGGCCTGTTGGGTCAGGGTAACGGACATGTTCAGCTCGCAACAGCTTCGGCCGGAACCGAATGCTTTTCCTTGTAGTTCTGCACGGCGGCCTTGATCGCGTCTTCGGCCAGGATCGAGCAGTGCACCTTGACGGGCGGCAGGGCCAGTTCCTCGGCGATCTGCGTGTTGCGGATGTTCATGGCTTCGTCCAGCGTCTTGCCCTTGACCCATTCGGTCACGAGCGAGCTGGAGGCGATGGCCGAGCCACAGCCGTAGGTCTTGAAGCGCGCGTCCTCGATGACGCCGGCTTCGTTCACCTTGATCTGCAGCTTCATCACGTCGCCACAGGCCGGCGCGCCGACCATGCCGGTGCCCACCGAGTCGTCCGACTTGTCGAACGAACCGACGTTGCGCGGGTTTTCGTAGTGATCCAGGACTTTGGTGCTGTAAGACATGTTAGTTCTCCACGTATTTTTTTGGCGCGGGCGCTCAGTGCGCGGCCCACTGCACGGTATTCAGATCGATGCCTTCCTTGGCCATTTCCCACAGCGGCGACATGTCGCGCAGCTTGCCGACACGGCTCTTGAGCAGTTCGATGGTGTAGTCCACTTCCTGCTCGGTGGTGAACCGGCCCAGCGTGAAGCGGATCGAACTGTGCGCCAGCTCGTCGTTGCGGCCCAGGGCGCGCAGCACGTAGGAAGGTTCCAGGCTGGCCGAGGTGCAGGCCGAGCCGCTGGACACGGCCAGTTCCTTGATCGCCATGATCAGCGACTCGCCTTCGACGTAGTTGAAGCTGACGTTCAGGTTGTGCGGCACGCGCTGATCCATGTCGCCGTTGAGGTAGACCTCTTCGATCTGCGACAGGCCAGCCCAGAGGCGATCGCGCAGCATGCGGATGCGCTCGTTCTCGGTACCCATTTCCTCGCGTGCCAGGCGGAAGGCCTCGCCCATGCCGACGATCTGGTGCGTGGCCAGCGTGCCCGAGCGGAAACCGCGTTCGTGGCCGCCGCCGTGCATCTGCGCCTCGATGCGCACACGCGGCTTGCGGCGCACGTACAGCGCGCCGATGCCCTTCGGGCCGTAGGTCTTGTGGGCCGAGAACGACATCAGGTCGACCTTCAGCTTCTGCAGGTCGATCTCGACCTTGCCGGTGGCCTGCGCGGCGTCGACGTGGAAGATGATGCCCTTCTCACGGCAGATCTCGCCCAGGGTTTCGATGTCCTGGATGACGCCGATTTCGTTGTTCACCATCATCACCGAGACCAGCACGGTGTCGGGGCGCAGCGCCGCCTTGAACACGTCCAGGTCGATCAGGCCGTTGTCCTTGACGTCCAGGTAGGTCACTTCGAAGCCCTGGCGCTCCAGTTCACGACAGGTGTCGAGCACGGCCTTGTGCTCGGTCTTGATGGTGATGATGTGCTTGCCGCGTTCGGCATAGAAATTGGCGGCCCCCTTGATCGCCAGGTTGTCCGACTCGGTGGCGCCGGAGGTCCAGACGATTTCACGCGGATCGGCGTTCACCAGCTTGGCGACTTCCTCACGGGCGCGTTCGACGGCGTCCTCGGCTTCCCAGCCGAACGAATGGCTGCGCGACGCGGGGTTGCCAAAGCTCTCGTACAGCCAGGGGATCATTTTCTCGACGACGCGCGGGTCGACGGGGGTCGTGGCCGAGTAGTCCAGATAGATCGGGCGGGTGGTCATTTCTACAACTCCTACTGCTTATACGGTGGCATTGGCCGCGACGGCGGTGGTCGGGGCATTGGCGGCGGCATTGTTGGCGCCGCCCACCCGGTTCACTCGCACCGCGCAGGCCTGGGCTTGATTGTTGGCTTCCTGCAATTGGCGCACACGCTGCTGATCGACCAGATCCTGCAGCGACACCGAATCCAGGTAATCGACCATCTTGCGATTCAACGTGGCCCAGAGCTCATGCGTCATGCACTTGCCAGGCTTGCCGTCGTTGCCGCTCGTACAGTCCCGCTTGCCGCCGCAACTGGTGGCGTCCAGCGGTTCGTCGACGGCGAAGATGATGTCGGCCACGGTCACGTTGCGCGCCAGGCGGGCAAGCGAATAACCGCCGCCGGGGCCACGCACGCTGTCCACGAGTTCGTGGCGGCGAAGTTTCCCGAACAGCTGTTCCAGATAGGAAAGCGAAATATTCTGACGCTGGCTGATGGCCGCAAGTGTGACCGGGCCGCTATGCTGCCGCATAGCCAGATCGATCATGGCAGTCACGGCGAAACGCCCTTTGGTAGTTAGCCGCATGGTGAATTCCCTGTGAGTCGGCAAGGGTCGCCGGCGAATCCGGCGGCCAATACCCGAGTAATTGGCTCAAGTATAGCAAATTCCCGAGTAATTTGGTATGGCTCCCGGCTAGAAAAAACCGCGCGGTTGCGCGGTTTTTTTCACTGCCAATTCGCCGGGCGCCCCGCAGGACGCGCCAGCGTACAGGAGACCTCAGGCCGCCTGGTATTGGGTAGCGCGCTTGCGGACCAGTTCGAGCACACCCTGACAGGCGTCTTCGAGGTAGTCCAGCACCTTGCCGAAACCATCGGCGCCGCCGTAGTACGGATCGGGCACGGTGGCCTCTTCGTACTCGTTGGCGAAGCGCATCAGCAGCATGAGCTTGTGCTGGTACGCCTTGGGGCACTGCTGCTGCATGGCGGAAAGGTTGTCCCAGTCCATGGCGAGGATGAGGTCGAAATCGCGGAAGTCTTCCGCGGTGACCTGACGGGCCTCACAGTGCGTGATCTCGTAGCCGCGCTTGCGCGCCGCGGCCTGCGCCCGGGCATCAGGCGCCTCGCCGATGTGAAATGCGTGCGTACCCGCGGAGTCGATGCGAACCACATCGCTCAAACCCGCGTCGTTCACCAAATGGCGAAACACGCCCTCTGCGCTCGGCGAGCGACAGATATTGCCCATGCAAACGAAAAGTACCTTGGTCATCATGGGAGTAAGTGTGCGGGAAAACCCGAGATAAGGCAAGCTTTTTTTGCGCGCACCCCCCTTGATCCACACCAAACCGTCCCCTTAAATATCTTCTATAAATCAGATAGTTAAACCCTATATTTAAGGTTATGCCTGAGAGCGACTAGGGATCGGTTACGCAAATTTCGGGCCCACTTTCCCAACACCTCGCGCCACGCCAATATTCAGTGACCTGTCAGTGAATAGATACGTTTCGACATATTTTCCCCCTCACACTGCGCCATCCAACAGCACCCGTTGCTTCAGGGCGGTCAGGGCATCGCGGGCCGCCGCCGCCTGCTCGAACTCGAGGTTGCGGGCATGGTCCATCATCAGCTTTTCCAGGCGCTTGATCTCGCGTGCCAGGGCCTTTTCGTCCTTCAGCAATTCGGCCGGCACCGCGGCCTCCAGCGCATCGTGCTGGAGCGGCGCGACGATGCCGTCGATCAGTTCGCGCACCGCCTTCTTCACGCCACGCGCCGTAATACCATGATCGGCATTGAATTGCAGTTGCTTGGCGCGGCGCCGGCTGGTCTCTTCCATGGCGCGCTGCATGGAATCGGTAATGCGGTCGGCGTAGAGGATGGCGTGGCCGTTGAGGTTGCGCGCCGCCCGGCCGATGGTCTGGATCAGGCTGCGCTCGGAACGCAGAAAACCTTCCTTGTCGGCATCCAGAATAGCCACCAGCGACACTTCCGGGATGTCCAGGCCTTCGCGCAGCAGGTTGATGCCGACCAGCACATCAAAGGTACCCAGGCGCAGGTCGCGGATGATCTCCACGCGCTCGACCGTATCGATGTCCGAGTGCAGGTAGCGCACCCGCACACCGTGCTCGCTCAGGAAGTCGGTCAGGTCCTCGGCCATGCGCTTGGTCAGCGTGGTCACCAGCACCCGCTCGCCCACCCCCGTGCGCGCCTTGATCTGGCCCAGCAGGTCGTCGACCTGCGTACGCGCCGGCAGCACCTCGACCACCGGGTCGACCAGGCCGGTGGGACGCACCACCTGCTCAACCACGTTGTCGGCATGCTCTTTTTCGTATGCCGCCGGCGTGGCCGACACGAACACGCACTGGCGCATGCGGGCCTCGAACTCTTCGAGCTTGAGCGGCCGGTTGTCCAGCGCAGAGGGCAACCGGAAGCCGTACTGCACCAGGGTTTCCTTGCGCGAGCGGTCGCCCCGGTACATGGCGCTGAGCTGGCCGATGGTGACGTGGCTTTCGTCGATGAACATCAGCGCGTCGCCCGGCAGGTAATCGATCAGCGTGGGCGGCGGCTCGCCCGGCGCGGCGCCCGACAGATGGCGCGAGTAGTTCTCGATGCCCTTGCAGAAACCCAATTCCTGCAGCATCTCCAGGTCGAAACGGGTGCGTTGCTCCAGCCGCTGGGCCTCGACCAGGTGGCCGTCATCGACGAAGCGCTTGGTGCGCTCGCGCAGCTCTTCCTTGATGGTTTCGATGGCGCGCAGCACGGTATCGCGCGGCGTCACGTAATGCGAACCGGGGTAGACGGTGAAGCGCGGCAGCTTCTGACGGATGCGGCCAGTGAGCGGATCGAACAGTTCGAGGCTCTCGATTTCGTCGTCGAACAGCGTCAGGCGCAGCGCCAGCTCGGCGCTTTCCGCCGGAAAGATGTCGATGGTCTCGCCGCGCACGCGGAACACGCCGCGCGTGAATTCGGCGTCGTTGCGGGTGTATTGCATGGCCACCAGGCGCGCCAGGATCTCGCGCCGCGAGATCTGGTCTCCGGCGCGCAGGATCAGCACCATGGCGTGGTAATCGCCCGGGTTGCCGATACCGTAGATGCACGACACGGTGCCGACGATGATGGTGTCGCGCCGCTCGAGCAGGCTCTTGGTGGCCGACAGCCGCATCTGCTCGATGTGTTCGTTGATGGACGAATCCTTCTCGATGAACAGGTCGCGCGTGGGCACGTAGGCTTCGGGCTGGTAGTAGTCGTAGTACGAGACGAAATACTCGACGGCGTTCTTGGGAAAGAACTCGCGCATCTCGGCGTACAACTGCGCCGCCAGCGTCTTGTTGGGCGCCAGCACCAACGCCGGCCGCCCGAGTTGGGCGATGACGTTGGCCATGGTGTACGTCTTGCCCGAGCCGGTCACGCCCAGCAGGGTCTGGTACATGAGGCCGTCCTGGACGCCCTGCACCAGCCCCTCGATCGCGCCGGGCTGGTCGCCGGCGGGCGGATAAGGCTGGTACAGGTGGAACGGGCTGCCGGGAAAATCGACGTACCCCGGACCGGCGCCGGGCACACCCGCCACGGCGGCGTCGGCGCCCTCGCCGCCCGCAGCGCCATTGGCTTTGCCACCGGCCTTGCCGACGGCCGCCTTCGGGTCTATTGCGCTCTTAGGCATGCTAGACTGTTCCCAGGGTAAACCCCCCATTATCCACAGCACTTCCCACTGCGTCCACTCACCCTCAGCAGAGTCCCATGAGCACCCTTTTCGATTCCGTCGAACTCGCGCCGCGCGACCCCATTCTTGGCCTGAACGAACAATTCAACGCGGACACCCGCCCCGGTAAAGTCAATCTGGGCGTGGGCGTGTACTACGACGACCAGGGTCGCATTCCCCTGCTGGGTGCCGTGCGCAAGGCCGAAATCGCCCGCATCGAGGCCGCCGCCGCCCGCGGCTACCTGCCGATTGAAGGCATTGCCGGCTACAACCAGGGCGCGCAAGCCCTGCTGATCGGCAAGAACTCCCCGCTGGCCGCCGCCGGCCGCGTCCTGACCACCCAGGCCCTGGGCGGCACCGGCGCGCTCAAGATCGGCGCTGACTTCCTGCGCCAGCTGCTGCCGACCTCCAAGGTCCTGATCAGCGATCCGAGCTGGGAAAACCACCGCGCGCTGTTCGAACGCGCCGGCTTCGAAGTCGGTACCTACGCCTACTACGACGCCGCCACCCGCGGCCTGAACTTCGACGGCATGCTGGCCGCCCTGAAGGCCGCGCCGGCCAACACCGTGGTCGTGCTGCACGCCTGCTGCCACAACCCCACCGGCGTCGACCCCACCTTCGACCAGTGGAAGCAGATCGCCGCGGTCGTCAAAGAAAACAAGCTGGTGCCGTTCCTGGACATCGCCTACCAGGGCTTCGGCGACGGCCTGCATGAAGACGCGGCGGTCGTGCGCCTGTTCGCCGACCTCGACCTGACCATGTTCATCAGCTCGTCGTTCTCGAAGTCGTTCTCGCTGTACGGCGAGCGCGTCGGCGCCCTGACCGTCGTGGCCGGCAGCAAGGACGAAGCCACCCGCGTGTTGAGCCAGCTCAAGCGCGTCATCCGCACCAACTACTCCAACCCGCCCACCCACGGCGGCACCATCGTCTCCACAGTGCTGAACTCGCCGGAGTTGTTCGCCATGTGGGAACAGGAACTCGGCGCCATGCGCGACCGCATCCGCCTGATGCGCAAGCAACTGGTCGAGAAGATCAAGGAACACGGCGGCAAGCAGGACTTCAGCTTCGTGCTGCAGCAGCGCGGCATGTTCTCGTACTCGGGCCTGACCTCGGCCCAGGTCGACCGCCTGCGCGAAGAGCACGGCGTCTACGCCGTCTCCAGCGGCCGCATCTGCGTCGCCGCGCTGAACAGCGGCAACATCGACCAGGTGGCCAAGGGCATCGCCGCGGTGCTGTAAGGCGCCGTACCGGCATCGCCCCTCGAACGGGACCCGCGGGTCCCGTTTTCATTGCCTGTCACAAAGCCGTCGCCGATCAACGCTTGCTTTTTTGCGTTATGTCCCCCAGAATGCCGCTGTATATATGTACAGTCCGATTCCCACCGGATCATCGCCATGGCCAGCAAACTCACTGATCGTCAACAGCAAATCCTGGACCTCATCCGGCAGACCGTCACGCGCACCGGCTTTCCGCCCACCCGCGCCGAGATCGCCCAGGCATTGGGATTTCGCTCACCCAACGCGGCTGAAGACCATCTGAAGGCCCTGGCCCGCAAGGGTGCCATCGAGCTCACCGCTGGCGCCTCGCGCGGCATCCGCCTGAAGGACGCCTCGCCCACCCAGACCCAGGCGCCGCTGCCCCTGCCAGGACTGGCGCAACTGCTGCTGCCGCTGGTGGGCCGCGTGGCCGCCGGCAGCCCGATCCTGGCGGCCGAGCATGTCGAGCGCGAGATCGGCGTCGATCCCAGCCTGTTCGCCCAGGCGCCCGACTATCTGCTCAAGGTGCGCGGCATGAGCATGCGCGACGCCGGCATCCTCGAAGGCGACCTGTTGGCCGTCAAGAAGGCCTCCGAGGCCCGCAACGGCCAGATCGTGGTGGCCCGGCTGGGCGACGACGTCACCGTCAAGCGCCTGCAGCGCCAGAATGGCCGCATCGAGCTGCTGCCCGAAAACCCCGACTTCAACATCATCGTGGTCGAGGCCGACCAGGAATTCGCGCTCGAAGGCATCGCCGTCGGCCTGATCCGCCCGCACGCGCTGCACTGACCGCACCCTCGCTGGCGGCAGGCGCCCGCCAGTCACGGCAAAAAGAAACCCCGCTCGGCGCGGGGTTTCTTTTTGAGGGCATCCCTTGCGGGACACCCCGGCCAGGCGGATCAGTGCTTGAGCACCGGATCCGTCGAACCAGGCTCGGCCGGCTTGGCGACCAGCGGCTCCTTGACCGCTTCTTCTTCGGCCAGCGGCTCCGGCAGGCGTTCCAGCGCCAACTCCAGCACCTTGTCGATCCAGCGCACCGGCACGATTTCCAGATGGTTCTTGACGTTGTCCGGAATCTCCGCCAGGTCCTTGACGTTTTCTTCCGGGATCAAGACCGTCTTGATGCCACCACGATGCGCGGCCAGCAGCTTTTCCTTCAGGCCGCCGATCGGCAGGACTTCCCCACGCAGCGTGATTTCGCCGGTCATGGCGACGTCGGCGCGCACCGGAATGCCCGACAGGGCCGAAACCATGGCCGTGGTGATCGCGATACCGGCGGACGGGCCGTCCTTGGGCGTCGCGCCTTCCGGCACGTGCACGTGCATGTCGTGCTTCTCGAACACGCTGTCGGCAAAGCCCAGGCGCCGGGCCCGCGAGCGCACCACCGTGCGGGCCGCCTCGACCGACTCCTTCATGACGTCGCCCAGGGAACCGGTGCGTTGGATCACGCCCTTGCCGGGCATGTCCGCCACTTCGATCGTGAGCAGATCGCCACCGACTTCGGTCCAGGCCAGGCCGGTCACCTGACCGATCTGGTTTTCCTTTTCGGCCATGCCGAAGGTGTAGCGGCGCACGCCCAGATAGTCGCTGAGGTTCTCACCCGTGACGTGAACCGGCTTGACCTCGAAGGCCTTGCCTTCGGCCTTGGCGCGGTCGCTCTGGGTCAGCAACTGCTTGATCACCTTGCGGCAGATCTTGCCCACTTCGCGTTCGAGCGCGCGCACACCGGCTTCACGGGTGTAGTAGCGCACGATGTCGCGCAGCGCGCTGTCGTCGACCGTCAACTCGGTATCCTTGACGCCGTTGTTCTTCATCAGCTTGGGCAGCAGATGGTCGCGGGCGATGTGGATCTTTTCTTCCTCGGTGTAGCCGGACAGGCGGATCACTTCCATCCGGTCCAGCAGGGCCGGCGGAATGTTCAGCGTGTTGCTGGTGGCCACGAACATGACGTCCGACAGATCGAAGTCGACTTCGATGTAGTGGTCCTGGAACGTGTGGTTCTGTTCCGGGTCCAGCACTTCGAGCAGCGCCGACGAGGGATCGCCGCGGAAATCCATGCCCAGCTTGTCGATTTCGTCGAGCAGGAACAGGGGATTGCGCACGCCGACCTTCGACATGTTCTGGACGATCTTGCCGGGCATCGAGCCGATGTACGTACGACGGTGACCGCGGATCTCGGCTTCGTCGCGCACGCCGCCCAGCGCCATGCGCACGAACTTGCGGTTCGTGGCCTTGGCGATGGACTGCCCCAGCGAGGTCTTGCCGACCCCCGGAGGGCCGACCAGGCACAGGATCGGCGCCTTGACCTTGTCCACGCGCTGTTGCACGGCGAGGTATTCGAGGATGCGTTCCTTCACCTTCTCCAGGCCGTAGTGGTCGTTGTCGAGCACGGTTTCGGCGTTGGCGATGGAGTTGTTGATCTTGCTCTTCTTTCTCCAGGGGAGGTTGATGAGCGTATCGATGTAGTTGCGCACCACGGTGGCTTCGGCCGACATGGGCGACATGAGCTTGAGCTTCTTGAGCTCGGCATCGGCCTTCTTGCGCGCCTCCTTGGGCATGTGCGCGGCGATGATCTTCTTTTCGAGCTCCTCGATGTCGGCGCCCTCTTCGCCCTCGCCCAACTCTTTCTGAATGGCCTTGACCTGCTCATTCAGGTAGTAGTCGCGCTGGCTCTTTTCCATCTGCTTCTTCACGCGGCCGCGAATCCGCTTCTCGACCTGAAGGATGTCGATTTCGGTTTCGAGCTGCGTGAGCAGGCCTTCGAGGCGCTCGGAGGTGCCGACGATCTCGAGCATCTTCTGCTTCTGCTCGAGTTTCAGCGGAAGATGCGCGGCGATCGTGTCGGCCAGGCGGCCGGCGTCATCGATGCCGGCGAGCGAGGTCAGGATCTCCGGGGGGATCTTCTTGTTGAGTTTTACGTATTGCTCGAACTGGGCGACGATCGCGCGGCGCAGGGCCTCGGTTTCGGAGCCCTGGACGGCGTCCGGCTCGATCGGGGTGACCTGGCAGGTGAAGTGCGAATCGGCGTCTTCGATGCTGTTGATGCGGGCGCGCTGGGTGCCTTCGACCAGCACCTTGACGGTGCCATCGGGCAGCTTGAGCATCTGCAGGATGCCGGCGACGCAGCCGATCTCGTAGACGTCTTCGGGAGTGGGATCATCCTTGCCGGCGGATTTCTGGGCCACCAGCATGATGCTCTTGCCCGCTTCCATCGCAACCTCGAGCGCGCGGATGGAGCGCGGACGGCCGACGAACAGCGGGATGACCATGTGCGGGAACACCACGACGTCGCGCAGCGGCAGCAGGGGGAGGTCGATCGGGTCGGAAGGCAGGGTCTGGCTGGCAGACATAGGAGGTTCCTCGGTATGACTCGGCGTATCGGGGACAGGATGACCGGAAATACCCGGACAGCCCCATCAGTTACGTCTGTTATGGGAACAATAGCCGAAAATTCAAGATCCCGGCGGCCGGATAAACAAAACGGCAAAAAAATCGGCGGCCGGTATCCTGTTTTATTGGACACGCCCCGGCAGTGTGCGTTCAATCGGGGCCCGCAGACAAAAAAACCCGTTACGGAAACGGGTTTTTCTGAAATATCCGTCAGGCCGCGGCGTCGCGGACTTCACCGCGCTCGGGCTTTTCGGTGGCCCCCTCCTCGTCGGCGTAGATCAGCAGGGGCTTGCCCTCGCCTTCGATCGCGCCTTCGTCGAGCACCACGCGCTTGACGTTGCCTTGCGAAGGCAGGTCATACATGGTGTCGAGCAGGGCCTGCTCGATGATCGAGCGCAGGCCACGGGCGCCGGTCTTGCGCTTGAGCGCCTTGCGGGCGATGGCCTTGAGCGCGGCGGGACGCACGTCCAACTCGGCGCCTTCCATGGCGAACAGCTTCTGGAATTGCTTGAGCAGGGCGTTCTTGGGCTCGGTGAGGATCTGCACCAGGGCAGCCTCGTCGAGCTCGTCCAGCGTGGCGACCACCGGCAGGCGGCCGACCAGTTCGGGGATCAGGCCGAACTTGATCAGATCTTCGGGCTCGACCTCGGAGAACAGCTCGCCCACGCCACGCTCGGACTTGGCGCGCACGGAAGCAGAGAAGCCGATGCCGGACTTCTCGGTACGGTCGCGGATGACCTTTTCCAGCCCGTCGAAGGCGCCGCCGACGATGAACAGGATGTTGGTCGTGTCGACCTGGACGAAGTCCTGGTTGGGGTGCTTGCGTCCGCCCTGCGGCGGCACCGAGGCCACCGTGCCTTCGATCAGCTTGAGCAGGGCCTGCTGCACGCCCTCGCCGGACACGTCGCGGGTAATGGACGGATTGTCGGACTTGCGGGAAATCTTGTCGATTTCGTCGATGTAGATGATGGCGCGCTGCGCCTTCTCGACTTCGTAGTTGCAGTTCTGCAGCAACTTCTGAATGATGTTCTCGACGTCCTCACCGACGTAACCGGCTTCGGTCAGCGTGGTGGCGTCGGCCATGACGAACGGCACGTTCAGCATGCGCGCCAGCGTCTGCGCCAGCAACGTCTTGCCCGACCCGGTGGGGCCGATCAGCATGATGTTGCTCTTGGACAGCTCGACTTCGTCGCCCTTGATCTCGCCGTGGCGGATGCGCTTGTAGTGGTTGTAGACGGCCACCGCCAGCATGCGCTTGGGCGAGGTCTGCCCGATCACGTACTGGTCGAGGAACGTCTTGATTTCAGCCGGAGTGGGCAGTTCGGAACGAATCGCCGCGCGCGCGGTCGCCTGCGCTTCCTCGCGGATGATGTCGTTGCACAAGTCTATGCATTCATCGCAGATGAATACCGACGGACCCGCGATCAGCTTGCGGACTTCGTGCTGGCTTTTATTGCAAAACGAGCAATGCAGCACTTTTGCGTCTGCCGATCCCTTTTTTTCAGGCATATGTAGTCGTATCTCAGGTAATGAAGCGCGGGCCCGGGTAAAGGGCCCGGCGCCTGCGCTTACTCAAACAAGGCGGCAGCGGATGGGACACAACCGGGAAGTCAGCCTTCCGAGCGGGAGGTCATCACCTTGTCCACCAGTCCATACGATACCGCATCTTCGGCCGACATGAAGTTGTCACGTTCCGTGTCCAGGGCGATGCGGTCGATCGACTGGCCGGTATTGTCGGCCAGGATGCGATTGAGACGCTCGCGCAGGTCCAGGATCTCGCGCGCCTGGATCTGGATGTCGGAGGCCTGGCCCTGGGCGCCGCCCGAGGGCTGGTGGATCATGATGCGCGAGTTGGGCAGGGTGAAGCGCTTGCCCTTCTTGCCGGCCGCCAGCAGGAAGGCGCCCATGCTGGCCGCCAGGCCGGTGCACAGGGTCGACACATCCGGCTTGATGAACTGCATGGTGTCGTAGATGGCCATGCCCGCGTACACCGACCCGCCGGGCGAGTTGATGTACAGGGAAATGTCCTTGTCAGGATTCTCCGATTCCAGGAACAGCAACTGCGCCACGACCAGGTTGGCCGTCGCGTCGTTGACCGGGCCCACCAGGAAGATGAGCCGCTCGCGGAGCAGACGCGAATAGATGTCGTAGGCGCGTTCGCCGCGCCCCGACTGCTCGATCACCATGGGAATGTAGCCCAGGCCGGTGGGGGTCACCGACGACCCGCCATTCATTGCCGCATAGAAATCGGTGAATCTCTGCATAGTGTTACGCCATCCCCATCAACTGATCGAAAGGCACCTTTTCGTCGGTGACCTTGGCCTTTTCCAGAACGTGCGCGACGACGTTGTCTTCGAGCACGATCGCCTCGATTTCAGCACGACGCTGGCGGTCGGCCAGGTAATAGCTGACAACCTGGGCGGGTTGTTCGTAGTTTTCCGCGAATTCCTCGATGCGGGCGCGGACCTGTTCCGGCTTGGCCTGCAGCTGGGCTTGCTTGACCAGTTCGGACACCAGCAGTCCCAGGCGCACGCGGCGCTCGGATTCGGTCGCGAAGGCTTCGGCCGGGATCGGCACCGACTCGGCGTTCGGCACGCCACGCTGCTTGAGCTCTTCGCGGGCGGCGGCGATGCGGCTTTGCACGTCGTTGTCGACCAGGGCCTTGGGCACGTCGAACTTGCCGGCTTCGACCAGGGCGTCCATCACGCTGGCCTTGGTGCGGCCTTGCGAGCGCACCTTGACTTCGCGTTCGATGTTGCTGCGGATGTCGGCCTTGAGCTTTTCGACATCGCCTTCGGCCTGGCCGAGCGACTTGGCGAACTCGGCGTTCAGCTCGGGCAGCACGCCTTCAGCCACTTCCTTGACGGTGATGGTGAATTCGGCGGTCTTGCCGGCGACTTCCTTGCCTTGGTAGTCATCGGGGAACTTGAGCGGGAAGACCTTGCTTTCGCCAGCCTTCAGGCCGCGGGCGGCTGCTTCGAATTCCGGCAGCATGCGGCCTTGGCCGAGCACGAACGGGAAGTCTTCGGCCTTGCCGCCATCGAACGGCACGCCGTCGATGGTACCGGCGAAGTCAAGCGTGACGCGGTCGCCGTCTTGCGAGGCGCGGCCTTCGCGGACTTCGAACGTGGCGCGCTGCTTGCGCAGCACGTCCAGGGTCTGCTGCACTTCGGCGTCGGTGACCGCGGTCTCAAAGCGGGTGACGGCCAGGGCCGACAGATCCGGCACGACGACTTCGGGGTAGACCTCGAAGGTGGCGGTGAAGGCCAGCGTGTCATCGCTGACGCCTTCGGTCTTGGGTTCCAGGTTCGGGGCACCGGCGACGCGCAGCTTGGCGCCGTCGACGGCTTGTTCGAACGCACGGCCGACCTGGCTGTTGATCACGTCGTAGCGGATGCCAGGGCCATGGCTGCGCTCGAGCATGGCGAGCGGCGCCTTGCCGGGACGGAAGCCGGGAACCTTGGCGGTGCGGGCCACGCGCTTCAACTGCGCCTGGACTTCCTTTTCGACGTCGGCCACCGAGACGGCCAGATCAACACGGCGCTCGAGGCCGGAGAGGGTTTCAACCACAGGCTGCATTAAAAGACCTATTTTCCGAGAGAATGAGATGACGGGCGGATAAACGCGGCATTTTACCGGAAACTTCCGGACCCCTGACGCAACGGGGCGCGAGCACCCGGATAAGCCCGGATGCTCGCGCCCCGTTTTCCACCCGGAAAGGGCGGCAAATTGCCTGCCAGAGCGCGTTATTTGGCCTTGGCGATGCGATCTTCGATGTGCTGCGCGCGCTTGGCCGAGGACGGGTGCGAGCTCATCATATCGCTCTTGCCGCCATCCAGCTCGGCCAGCTTCTGGAACGCCGTCACCAGGCCGCGGGTGTTCAGCTTCTTGGCCTGCAACTGATCGAACGAGTAATCGTCGGCGGCGCTTTCCTGCGACTGCGAGAACTGCGCGTTGATGAACTTCTCGGTCAGGTCGCCCAACTGCGACGAGTTCAAGGCGGCGACCGTGGCGCCACCCGCGGCGCCGGCGGCATCGCGCGCGGCCGAGACCGTGTAGGCGGTCTGCATGGCCTTCTTGCTGTGGCCCAGTGCCACGTGGCCGATTTCATGGCCCACCACGCCCAGGACTTCGTCGTCGGTCATCATGTCCATCAAGCCGCTGTAGACGCGGATGCAGCCGTTGGCCATGGCCCAGGCGTTGACGTCCTTGGTGATGTAGACCTTGTAGTTGGCCTTCTGGCCGTTGACCGTGCCGCCCAGTTGCTTGGCGATCTTCTGCAAGCGGACGTCGTACTTGCTGCCCGGGGCAGCGATCTTTTCCTGGGAATCGCTCTGCGCGCAAGCCTTGTCGGACAAAGTCTTGATTTCGGCATCGCTCAGGGTGGCGGCCTGCACCACCTTGCTGCCGGCGCCCACCAATCCCCCGATATCGAGAGCATGCGACGCGGAGTAAGGGGCGAGTGCGACGGCCAGCGCGGCAACGGTGTAGCGGATCTTCATGGAAAAAAACTCCTCTTGACTGACTCTGTGCGAGTGAGGCGGCAATTCTATATACGCCAAAAGCGCTCAAACCGTTTCGCCACAGAGTTTCGCAAATGCGAATTTCGCTTACATAAATGGCATGCAGATGACTCCTTACCGTGGTAAGTACCGGCGCCGCGCCGTTGTTTTGTCATCAAAAACCCGTCCGGGCGACACCTGGCGTTGATAGAATTGCCGCCGCGGTTTTTTCAGTACCTCCCCAATAAACGGCTCGCACCCATCATGACCCCCAACACCCCTCCCCGCCTCGGCCTGCTGCCGGGCCTGATTTTCAGTTCGCGCTGGCTGCAACTGCCGCTCTACCTGGGCCTGATCGTCGCCCAGGGCGTGTACGTGATGCTGTTCCTGAAAGAACTCTGGCACCTGCTGACACATGCCACCAGCTTCGGCGAGATGGAGATCATGCTGCTGGTGCTGGGCCTGATCGATGTCGTGATGATCTCGAACCTGCTGGTGATGGTGATCGTCGGCGGCTACGAGACCTTCGTGTCGCGCCTGCGCCTGCAGGGCCATCCCGATCAGCCGGAATGGCTCAGCCACGTCAATGCCAGTGTGCTCAAGGTCAAGCTGGCCATGGCCATCATCGGCATCTCGTCGATCCATCTGCTGCGCACCTTCATCGAGGCGGGCACACTGGGCACGCCCAATGCGCGGTTCTCGGAGGCCGGCGTGATGTGGCAGACCATCATCCACGCCCTGTTCATCCTGTCGGCACTGGGCATCGCCCTGGTCGACAAGCTGGCCACGCCGTCGCACCCCAAGCACTGAACGCGGGGCGCCGGCAAAAACACAAAAGCCCTGCACGGCCGTGCAGGGCTTTTGTCTTGGTGGCGCGCCATGGGGCGGCGCGCCACCGGCCTGGAATCAGGCCGCTACCTTGATGTTCTTGGCGCTGGGGCCCTTGGGGCCCGTGCCAACCTCGAACGTGACGCGCTGGTTTTCCTGCAGCGACTTGTAGCCTTCGCTGCGGATCTCCGAGTAGTGGGCGAACAGATCCTTGCTGCCGTCGTCGGGCATGATGAAGCCATACCCTTTTTCGGCGTTGAACCACTTGACGATGCCGGTTGCCATGGAATTTCCTCGAACCTAAAGATGCGATTGCTCGCGGGAGTGCCAGATCATCAAGGATGGGAGAGGAAGCCACTGCAGTACCACTACCGCGACAAGTTGAACGCAGACCGCGTCGCTTGAGAATCTCGCTGAACCCAGTGTATTGGCGAACCTGGAAAAACGTCAAATATGCGGCCATCGCGCGCCTGGCCGCGTGGCAATTGCAACTGGCCATGCGTCGATACAAGCGGATACGCGGCCCACTGCGGCGCTCGCGTCAGCCGGCGAAGCCGCCGGCATCGAGAAATTCCTGTTCCGGCTGCGAGGTCTGGCGCCCCAGCGCGGCGTTGCGGTGCGGGAAGCGGCCGAAACGCTTGATGATGTCGCGATGCAGGACGGCCCAGCGTACCGCGTCGGCGCCAAGCGGCTCCATCAGCGCCACCGCGCGGTTCTGGGCGGTCATGGTCTCGGCATGCTCGAACGGCATGTAGAAGAACTGGCGCAGCGCCGGATCGACCGCCAGGTCGTGACCGGCGGCGATGGCGCGTTCGGCGAACATCAGCGCCAGCGGATCGGTGGCGAACATGTGGGCGGTGCCACGAAAAGCGTTGCGCGGGTACTGGTCCAGCAGGATCATCAGCGCCAGCGCGCCCTGCGGCTCGTCCAGCCAGGCATCAAGCTGCCGCGAGGCGGCGGCCATGTGGGCCTGGCCGCAGCGCTGGCGCAAGCGCTCGTCGAAGGCCGCGTCCTTGGCGAACCATTGCCCCGGCCCAGCCTCGCGCCAGAACGCCACGACGTCTTGCGGCTGGTGGGAAACGGGAGTTGGGCCGGAATGGGTCATGGGGATCGTCCTCGGGTCGGTTGCGGCCGCCGCGCCGACCGGATGGGGTGCGGGGAACAACGGCAAGGATACCCCGGGCGCACGGGCCCGGGCGCGTTGGCGCCGGCTTGGCCCGGCGTCGGGCATCGGAGCGCCGGAAACGACAAGGCTCCCCGCAGGGAGCCCAGACGCAAAAAAGCCCCCGAAGGGGCTTTTCCGAAAACGCAGGACCTTACAGGACCTGAATCTTCGTGGCTTGCGGGCCCTTGGGGCCATTGGCCGTCACAAAGCTGACGCGCTGGTTCTCTTCCAGAGACTTGAAGCCCGAGCCCTGAATTTCGGAGAAGTGAGCGAACAGATCCTTGCCACCCGCTTCCGGGGTGATGAAGCCATAACCCTTTTCCGAATTGAACCACTTAACGACGCCGGTTTCCATACTGTATTTCCTAGAGATAATGGGCAAATGCCCGGAGGTCACGAATCAATCAAGGAGGGGACAGTAGAACAATAACGCTGAGCCGGAAAAGGCACGGCACTGAACGAAAATCGCAACGCTTGTGATCGTGTGCCGACACTATCGTTATGTTCCCCTCACAAGTCAACATAATCCTAAAAAATACGTGCCAATAATGCAACAAAGAGAAACTGCGGACAGAATTTACACGTTTTCATAGGCAAAAAGAAGGCCTGCATAGGTGTAAACACCCACGCATCATAAAAAAACAATCAAGGCTTATTTAAATGCCCGCCCCAAACCCGCACACACTCATACGCCGTTTGGACGGACACTTTGGTTTGCCGCCAGGCTTACTCGTCGATAGGTAAACCCAACAAGTCGAGCGCCGCGCCGAATTCGTCGGGGCCCGAGCAAAGGAAAACCGCCACGTCGCCGGGATTGATATTCTCCAGGACCTGGTCGATTTGGTCTTGCGCATTATCAACATCGTCGACACTGGCAGCGTGTATGTCCGCTCCGCCTTCGACTTTTTCGGGGGGCACGATATCGGCGATCGCATTGAGATCGGTCACGCCCGTCACGACATAGGCGCTGATGCTCTCGCCATCCAGCGTTGTGTGCAGCTCAACGCCGCCCGCCACGTCGGCAACATGCCGACTCAGTATTTCCATGATCACTCTTCCTAGACTTGCGGGCCAGGCCCGCCGGGCAGGCACCACTCGGGTGCGCGTACGCCCAGGCGCGACTATAACAGCCTTATGCTAAGACTTCTTGACAGCCGGACCGAGCGACGGCCGCGCGGCGCCGGAAGTGGCTGCGACAGTGCGACTGCGCACGCCGGCCGCGGTCAGCGCGGCCAGCAAGGGCTTCTGGGCCTCCAGGAACACAGCCTTCTCCTGATCCGCCAGTTTGCACACGAACATCTGCGCCAGCAGCCGGGTGCGGCGCGCCTTGCGGTTGTCGGCTTCCTGGGCCAGCCAGGCGGAGACCCAGTCGGCGGCGGCCTGCGCGTCGCCTTGCTGCTTGATGTGCCCCAGCAGGTCGAACACGGTGACGCCGGTGATGGCGCCGTCCTCCGCGCGGGTCAGAAAGAGCTTGGCGGCCTGACCGGTATAGCCGGGGATCAGGGCAAGGCAATCGCGCTCGGCGGGTTTCTTCATCGGTACTGCCTGTATCGGTTGTGAGTAATCCCGCACTGTAACCCGGGCCCGCGGGCTGTCGCTTGGCCGCCATCGAACTCTGCTATCGTCGGCCTGTTTCTTCCCAACCCTCTTCCCAACCCCATAACGGCGGACATCATGCAACGCGATTTCGATCTGGTCGTCACCATCCTGGGAGCCCTGCGCGACGCGCCCGGCCCCAACCTGAGCACCCACGACATCAAGGAAGCGGCCCTGGCCCACGAGCAGGGCCTGCAATTGGTCGCGCATCACCTCGACCTGCTGGCCGACGCCGGGCTCGTCAAGCAAGTCAGCGAAACGGCGGCCACCGCCGGCGACACGCGCTGGCGCATCACCTGGAAGGGCTACGACGCCCTGGAACAGGATGAAGAGGACGAGGACGACGAGGACTTCGACGCCGAAGAATGAGGCGTCCGCCGGCCCGGGGCGGCGCCTGCCGCCCGGGCGCCCTCAGCGGCGCCGCAGGATGCGGCGCGTCAGCAACGCGGCCGCGGCGCCGATCACCAGGCTGAACATGAACGCGGCGATCGCCAGCATCGCCGACTGGTCGCCGAAGCCGGCCGACCGCGACAACGCCACCACCGCGACGCCAACCACTGCCGCCAGCGCGGCCACGCCAGCCAGCACGCGGCCGGCCGAACGCAGCCGGCCGCAGAGCGAGCCGCCCACCAACGCCACCGCCACCATGGCGGCCATGGACCAGAACAGGTATTCGTAGTGCATGCGGACGGACTCCCCTGCTGTGTTGAGGCGACCGGATTATAGGCGGGCGCGCAGGGCCCTCAGTGCCGCGGCGCGACGGCGACGGCGCTGATCTCCACCAGGGCGCCGTAGTGCAATGCGCGGGTCGGCACGATGGCGCGGGCCGGGCGGTGATCGCCGAAGCGGCGTTCGTAGACGCGATTCACGTCGTTCCACAGGCCGATGTCGGGAATGTAGACGGTGACGTTGACCACCGAGGCCATCGACGCGCCCGCGGCCCTCAGGATGGCCGCCAGGCTGTCCAAGGCGGCCTCGGTCTGCGCGGCCACGCCTTGCGCCAGTTGCGGCCGCTCGCCGGGCCGGGCCGGCGGCAGGAACCCGAGCTGGCCGGAAACAAAGACAAAGCCGTTGGCGCGCACGGCCTGGGAATAATGGCCGGCGGGCGCCGTGGCGTCGGGGGTGTCAATGATGTCCATCTGGACTCCTGTGCGGGACGACCGGGCTACCAGCCGCGAAAACGTTGCCACTGCGCCACGACGCGGCGGTCGCCGCCGCGCACGACCTGGTAAGCGTCGTGCTGGGCGCAGGTGGCGCAGGCATGGTTGGGCACGATCCGCAGCCTGGTGCCCAGCGGCAGGTCCGGCAAGGTGGCGGCGCTGCCGGCGCGCAGTTTGATGATGCCCTGCTCCTGGTTGGTTTCGGCCAGTAGCAGATCGGGATAAACCTTGCCGTCGGCATCACACACCAGTCCATACAACTGATCCACCGGCTGCTTTGCCGTGCCGCGATCGCGCGACATGGCCATCCAGCCCGCGTCCACCAGGATCCAGCCCTTGTCGGGCTGGTGGCCGATCACCGTGGTCAGCACGGAGGCGGCGATGTCGTCCACGGCGCACACGCCGAGCCCGGCCATGACCAGGTCGAAAAACACATAGACACCCGCCCGCACCTCGGTCACGCCGGCCAGACTGCGGGCGAAGTGGGCGGTGGGCGTGGAACCCACGCTGACCACCAGACACGGCAGGCCGGCGGCACGGATCGCCTCGGCGCAACCGACCGCGGCGGCGCGTTCCTGTTCGGCCATGACGGCGATCGCCTCCAGGCTGCGGCAACCGTAGGATTCACCGGCGTGGGTCATGACGCCGCGCAGGCACGCCGCCGCATGCAGGGTGCGCGCAATCGCCAGCAACTGGTCGGTGTGGCCAGGCGCCACCCCCGCGCGGTGGCCGTCGCAATCGATTTCGATCAGGGCGGGAATGGCCGCGCCCGCCTCGGCGGCGCGCGCGGCCACCGCCCGAGCGGCATCGACACTGTCGACCACCACGGTCAGGTCGATCCCGCGTCGGCGCAGCGCCAGCACGCGGTCGAGCTTGGCGGGCGCCACGCCCACCGCATACAGCAGATCGGTGACGCCGGCGGCCGCGAACTGCTCGGCCTCCTGCAGCGTCGAAACCGCCGCCGGCCCCTCGGGACGCGCCATGACGCGGCGCGCGACCTCGATCGACTTGGGCGTCTTCAGATGCGGACGCAGTTGCACGCCATGGCCGGCCATGAGGTTGTTCAGGCGCTCGATGTTGCGCGTCATGCGGGTTTCGTCCAACAACAGGCAGGGCGTTTCCAGCGTATCCAGGGTGGCGCAGGCAGAGGTCATGGCAATATCGACGGAACAGTAACGGGCGGTACGGACGGGAGCGGCGCGGGCGCCGCCCGGGCGGATCCGCATGGCAGGAGTATGGCGCGCCCAGGGGCTTACGTGTTTAATGATGGCTTAATCAATCATTAAGGCCGCACTGAATGATCACAACGGACGACCTACGCTTCTTCCTGAGTCTGGCCGCCACCAGTTCGCTGGCGCAGGCCGCCCGCGCGCTGGATGTGACCCCGCCGGCGGTGACGCAGCGGCTGCACGCGCTGGAAAAGCGCCTGGGCGTGCGGCTGGTAAACCGCTCGGGACGCGGCACCGCCTTGACCGACGAAGGCCGGCTGCTGGCGCTGCGCGCCGGCCAGATCTGCGGCGAACTGAACGACTTGGCCGATGAGCTGGCCGGCCGCCGCGGCGTGGTGGCCGGCCATCTGCGTGTGGTGGCGCCGCTGGGTTTCGGCCAGCGCTATGTCGCCGCGCTGGTGGCCGGATTCCGCGAGGAACAGGCCGACGTGACGGCCAGCCTGACGCTGTCGGACGGCCCGCCGCGCCTGGCCAGCGATGACTGGGACGTAATGATCCACATCGGCGAGCTGCGCGATTCCACCCTGGTAGCCTATCCGCTGGCGCCGAACCGGCGCATCCTGTGCGCGTCGCCCGCCTACCTGGCACGCCACGGGGCGCCGGCCAAACCCGAGGATCTGCGCGACCATGCCTGCATTGCGCTGCGCGAGAACGAAGAGGATGTCACCCTGTGGCGCTTCAAGCGCGGTCGCGGACCGGCGGTGGGCGTGCGCATCGCGCCGGTGCTGTCGAGCAACGCGGGCGCGGCGGCGGTGGCCTGGGCGCTGGCCGGACATGGCATCGTGGCGCGCTCCGAATGGGATGTGGCCGAGCACGTGAAGGCGCGCGCGCTGGTGCCGCTGTTGGCGGGCTGGAGCCTGCCCGAGGCCAACGTGGTAGCGCTGGTGAAATCGCGCCAGGAACTGCCGGCGCGCACGGCGGGGTTCCTGGCGCATTTGCGGACGGCGTTCGCCGTCACGCCATGGCGCGACAAGGCCTGAGGACGAACCCCGGCGGTGGGGGCCGGCGCGTCAGTCCAGCATCGCCTCGGCCTCGATCTCGATCAGCCATTGCGGCAGTGACAGGCCGCTGACGATGATCCACGACGACGGCGGCGGGTCTTGCGGGAAGCGGTCGCGCAGCGCTTGCGCGATCACTTCCTGGTCTTCGCGCGCGCTTTCGCAGATGTAGATACGCAGCATGATGACCTGGGCCAAGGTGGCGCCGGCCGCGGCCAGCACGCGCTCGACGTTGTCCAGCGCGGCTTCGGTCTGTTCCTGCAAGCCGGGCCCGACGGTGCGTTCGTCGGCGTCGACGCCGACCTGGCCCGACAGCAGCATGCGGCGCTGACCGGTCACGATGACGGCCTGGCTGAAGCCGTATTGCACGCTGTTGAACACGCTTTCGGGATTGACGACGGTACGGGTCATGGGGGGTCTCCTGGCGGGTGCCGCGATCCGCGGCGCATGGATGGGTTGATTCTAGGGCCGCAAGACGGCTCAGGCCGTGGCCGGCGCGGATCGGGCACCACGGGCCGCATACAGGGCCACCAGCAGCACCACGACGCCGGCGCCGACGGCGGTCCAGAAGCCCGCGCCGACGCCGTAGCGATCGACGATTCCACCGGCCAGCGCCGCCCCCGCCGCCACCCCCACGCCCAGGCCCGTGACCAGCCAGGTCAGCCCTTCGGTCAGGCGCCGTCCCGGCACGGTGCTTTCCACCAGCGCCATGGCGATGATCATGGTCGGCGCGAACGACAGGCCCGCCAGCAGCACGCCCAGCGACAGCGTGAGCAGATCCCCCACCCACAAAAGCGGCAAGGTGGTGAAGGCGGTGACGCTGGCGGCGATGGCCAGCATGCGCGCCAACGGCATCTGGAACTTCAGCACACCGAACGCCAGCCCCGCGCCGCAGGAGCCCAACGCGTAGGCCGATAACACCGCGCTGGCGCCCGCCGGCACGCCCTGCTGGCGCGCGAAGGCCACGCTCAGCACATCGATCGTGCCGACGATGACGCCCATCGCGGCCATCATGGCGGTCAGCTGGCGCATCAACGGCACGGCCAGCACCGAGGCTTCGCGGCCCTGCAGACGCGGCTGCACCGCCGGCGCGGTGGCCCGCTGCATGACGAAGGCGGCAACGCCCAGGCCCAGCAGCAGCGCCGCGCCCAGGGGGCCCGCCTCGGGAAACAGGATCACGCACAGCCCCACCGCCAGCGGCGGCCCGATGATGAAGCTCAGCTCATCGAATACCGATTCGAGCGCGTAGGCGGTGCGCAGTTGCGGGCGCTCGCGATAGATTTCGGTCCAGCGCGCCCGCGCCATGGCAGGCATGCTCGGCAGGCTGCCGGCCAGCGCCGCGAATACAAACAGGGTCCAGTCAGGCGCCTGCAGCCGCACGCACAGAGCCAGGCCGGCCAGCCCGGCCACACTGGCGCCGGCGGCCAGCGGCAAGACGCGACCCTGGCCGTGGCGATCCACCAGGCGCGAGATGCGCGGGGCCAGCAGCGCCGTGGCCAGCGCGAACGTGGCCGCCACCGCGCCCGCCAGGGTGTAGGCGCCGCGCACCTGCGACAGCATGGTGATGATGCCGATGCCGGTCATGGGTAGGGCCAGCCGCGCCACGGCGCAGGCGGCAACGAACGCGGCGGCGCCGGGCGCCTGGAACAACTCGCGATAGGGATTGGACACCCGGCACCTCTGGGGATGTTGCAGGCCGGCGGCGGAGCCGCCGGATATATTGACATACGTAACGTATGTAAGATCGTATTCACCTGCGCGGCGGATGTCAATTAACATACGCTTCGTAGGTTTATGGAGCCGGACATGGCACGATCGCGCGCCGAGATGATTGAGCAAACCCGCGGAAAACTGCTGGCGACGGCGCGCGAGTCGTTTCGCCGCGTCGGCTACGCGGCCACCTCGATGGATGATCTCACCGCGGCGGCCGGACTGACCCGAGGAGCGTTGTATCACCATTTCGGTGACAAACAGGGCCTGCTGGCGGCGGTCGCCGCGCAGATCGACCACGAAATGGAACAACGTTTGCAAGCCATTTCCCGCGACGCCGCCGATCCCTGGACCGCCCTGCGCGAGCGCTGCCGCGCCTATCTGGCGATGGCGGCCGAACCGGAGATCCGCCGCATCGTGCTGCAGGACGCGCGCGCCGTGCTGGGCCAGACTGGCGCCGCGGCGCAGGAACAATGCACCGCGTCGCTCGCCACCCTGCTGCACGAACTCATGGAGCGGGGCGAAATCGCGCCGGCCGAGCCCCGCGCGCTGGCCCGCATGCTGCACGGCGGCCTGGCCGAAAGCGCCTTCTGGATTGCCGAGGACGATGGCCAGGCGCGTCTGGCGCACGCCCTGCGGGCGTTGGAACTGCTGCTGCAAGGCCTGCGCCTGCCCTGAGCCCGGGCCGGCCGCGTGCCGGCCCTCGCGGCAAGCGCCGTCGTCGCGCATAATGCGACACGACGGGCGCGGGCCGGCCCCAGGCGGCCCGCCGCGCCCCCTTCCCGCAACCTGGATCCCTTGTTCCGCAACATGAAGCTCTCGCGCCATTCTTTCCTGGCGGTCCTGTTTGGCACCGCCGCGCTACTGCCGGCGGCCGCGCCCGCCCAACCGCCGGCGCCGGAGATCAAGCAGGCCCTGGTGGGCAAATGGCGGCACCAGACCATGCTGCGCACGGCCGACGGCCAGGCATTGCCGCCGCAGCCCTCGGGCGGCGCGGGCGTGGCGGAGTTCCGCGGCGACGGTACCTGGTCGATGCAGGGCCCGGGCGCGATGTCCAGCGGCACTTACCGCTGGCTCGATGCCAAGCGCATCGAACAGACCCTGGAGCAATCCACCACCCGGCTCGAGATCGGCGTGGCTTCCATCCGCTACGTGAAAATCCAGGGCGACCACCTGACCCTCACACGGGTCCAGGATCGCAAGGAAATCGACAAGCTGATGCCGCCGCCGGCCCCCGATGCCCGGCGTCCCGATCAGATGATCGTCACCAACGTCTTTACCCGGCTGCCGGCGGACTGACCCGTGCCGACGCCGTCGCCCGCTGCTGGCGCGCGATCGGCCAAAGGCGGTATGGAAGCGTGTCCGCTTCTTTGCTACGCTGAGTCACAACCGTGGAGTTCACTGACCATGCAACCCAAGATCCGCGTGCTTTGCGTGCAGCCCTCGTCGGTATCGGCGCGCTTTGCCTTCCTGGCGATCGCGCTGCGTTGGTCGCTGGGTGCCACCCCGCGCCCGGCGCGCTTGCGGATCGGCCCCCACGACCTGGCGCCGGTCGGTTCCGAAGCCGCTTTCTGGCTGTTCGCGCTGCGCCACGCGTTGGCGTCGCAATCGATGCTGGTCACGCGCGGCGATCACTGGGATGTGGCCGCCTCGGTCGACGGCGATGTCATCCGCGCCTTTGGCCGCAAGTTCGCCTTGCGCCAGTGTCTCTGAAGCGGCCCGGCCGCCGCGCCGGCCCGCTCAGCCGCCCAGCGGCGGCTTGCGGTGATAGGCCGCCAGTTGCTCGGCGGTCCAGCGTTGCCGGGCCTCTTCCTGGCAACAAGTGCGGAACACCTGCGCGCCGACATCCAGAAAGCGTCCCATGTCGTCGTCGGTCAACTTGCCTTGCACCCGCATCAGGCAGTCCGCGTAGGCGGACAGGATGCCGTCCCAACCCTGGGGCTTGCCGGGTGCGACAGGCCTGCTGATCATGCGGGCCATCATTTCGTTATGGTCCATGCTGGATCCCCCTGTAGCCTCGCCACGGCCACGCAGGCCGCGCAGCGGTACACAAGAGACACTGGGCAGCAAGCGCCATGCCCGCGCCGCCGGCCCCGGGCGGGCCGGTCAGAACTCCGGCAGGTCGAACACCGTATGCAGGGTGGAACTGGGCACCGGCACCGAGGCCAGATGCTCGCGTCCGTCATCGCCGGTCAGCACCCGCACCGGGCGCGAGGCCACCGCCACGCCATCCACGCTGATCAGGGTTTCGACATCGGCGCCGGCGTTGATGGCCTCGATCACCTCGGACGCGGCCGCGGTCACGGGCTCGCTGACCCAGCCGGGCACGCCGCGTTCGGCCAGGCCCCAACGCACGTAGGCGATATGGCCACTCACGGCATCTTTGCGTACGGCGACGATCGCGTAGAACATTCGGGCTTCCCTCAGATTGGGTGGCCCGGATCGTATAACAACTTCGCGGATCCGCGATGACAGCCGTCAGGGTTCGATATCGATGGGCGCAAAGGATTTCACCAGGTCATCCAGCTGCTTGAGCTGGGTCAGGAAGGGTTCGAGCTTGTCCAGCGGCAGCGCGCTGGGGCCGTCGCACTTGGCGTTGCGGGGATCCGGGTGAGCCTCCAGGAACAGCCCCGCCAGCCCCACGCCCATGCCCGCCCGCGCCAGTTCCGCCACCTGCTCGCGGCGTCCGCCCGAGGCCGCGTCCAGGGCCGAGCGCTGTTGCAGCGCATGGGTGACGTCGAAAATGACCGGCCGGTTGCCGGTCACTTTCTTCATGACGCCAAAACCCAGCATGTCCACCACCAGGTTGTCGTAGCCGAAACTGGTGCCGCGGTCGCACAGGATGATCTGCTGGTTGCCGGCCTCGGTGAATTTCTCGACGATGTTGAGCACCTGGGTGGGGCTGAGGAACTGCGGCTTCTTGATGTTGACGACACGGCCGGTCTTGGCCAGTGCCACCACCAGGTCGGTCTGGCGGGCGAGGAACGCCGGCAATTGCAGGATGTCGGCCACTTCCGCCACGGGCGCCGCCTGCCAGGGCTCATGCACGTCGGTGATGACCGGCACGCCGAAGTTCTGCTTGACCGCCTCGAAGATCTTCATGCCCTCTTCCAGGCCCGGACCGCGATAGGAATGGATCGACGAGCGGTTGGCCTTGTCGAACGACGCCTTGAACACGTAGGGAATGCCCAGCCTGGTGGTCACGCGCTGGTATTCCTCGCAGGCGCGCAGCGCCAGATCCTTGGATTCCAGCACGTTGATCCCGCCGAACAGCACGAAAGGCCGGTCGTTGGCGCAGGTGATCGAGGGCGAGATGACGACTTCCGGGGCGGTCATGGTGAGGCAATCCTGTAAAAGATGAAGCAGGTAGTAAGAGCGTAATGTACAACCTGCCTGCCCCGGATCCGGCCCGACGCGTCGCTTTTTTGCGAGGACGCGGCGGCGGGAAATCATGCGTTGCCGCGTGCCCAGCCGCTGGCGTTGTGCGACGGCGACGAAAACGCCGCGTCGGCCCGGCCCCGCGCGGCCAAACCCATGGACGAGCGGGAAAACCCTGCTACAACATACCCTGGGCGCCAATGCCCCTGGACTGGGCCGGTCAAGCACATTGCCGGCGGCGGGCCATCCGGCACCAACTCGTGAGGCAAACATGGGATTCCTAGACGCGCTGTTGCGGCGCAAGCCCACCCAGGAGCAGTTTGCCGCGCTGTTCATCGCCGCCGCGCGGCAGCGCGGCTTCAGGGGCGAACTGGGCTACAAGGCGGATGAGTTCCAGTTGCTGCACGGCGCAGGGTCGTACTTCAATTTGCACAACGCGTACAACGCCTATTGCGACGCTCCGGGCGGGCAGCGCCAGGGCGCCCTGCAAGGCTATGTCTCCACCCTGTTAACCAGCAGCCAGACGCACCCGGCGTCGCTGGCCGAGGCCCGCCCGCTGCTGCGTCCGGTGATCCGCGGCCGCGCCATGCTCGAAGCGGTGCGCCTGCACCACCTGCGCAGCGACGGCAACGACAGCGGCTTCCATCCGGCGCTACGCCCCTTTGGCGACGATTGCGTGGTGATGCTGGCGCTCGATCACCCTGAGTCCATCGCCACGCTCACCCACGGGCCCGATGCGCAATGGGGCCTGTCGTTCGACGAGGCCCTGGCCATCGCCATCGACAATCTGCGCGAAGCGGTCGACCATTTCGTGGAGGTGGCTGCCGGCGTGTACGGCGGCGGCTGGGAAGACGGTTACGACATCAGCCGTGCGCTGCTGCCCGACATGCTGGAGCGCATTCCGGTGCGCGGCCGGCCGATATTCATGATGCCGACCCGCGACCTGCTGCTGGTCAGCGGCGATGGCGATGAGGCCGGGCTGTTGAAAATGACGGAACTCTGTCTGCAGGTGGTGGCGCATGGCCGCCCCGTATCGCCCTGCATGTACCGCTACGGCACCGCCGGGCTCGAACGCTACCGGCCGCAACAGCCCCTCCTCGCCCGCCCGCTGGCGCACCTGGCGCGGGTATTGGCGCAGGGCGATTACGAGGCGCAGAAAGAAGCCCTGGATCGCCTGCACGAAGCACGCGGTATCGACCTGTTCGTGGCTACCTACAACCTGTTCACGCAGAGCGACGACCCGGCCGCCTCGTTCTCGCTGGCCACGTGGACCCGCGGCGTGGCGACCTCGCTGCCCAAGGTCGACCGCCTGGCGTTGGTGCGCCCGGAGGCCGCCGACGATTTGGGCGAGGTTCGGGTGGTGAGCTGGGAGCAGGCGGCGGCCGAACTGGCGCCGCTGCTCGAACGCGAAGACCGCTATCCGGCGCGCTACCGCACCCTGGGCTTTCCCGACGACGCGCAATTGGCACGGCTGCCGGCCCTGGATTGAGCGAGCCGCCGCCGCGCGCGGGTCACGCCTGCGTGGCCGGTTCGCTCACCAGCCGATAGGCCAGCGCGCCGATGACCGCGCCGACGATGGGCGCCACCCAGAACAGCCACAATTGCTCCAACGCCCAACCGCCCACGAACAGCGCCGGGCCGGTGGAACGGGCCGGGTTCACCGAGGTATTGGTGACCGGGATGCTGACCAGATGGATCAGCGTCAACGCCAGGCCGATCGGGATCGCCGCGAAGCCGGCCGGCGCGCGCACGGACGTGGCGCCCAGGATCACGAACAGAAAGCCCGCCGTCATCACGACTTCCGTCACCAGGGCGGCAACCAGGGAATACTTGCCCGGCGAATAGGCGTCGAAACCGTTGGCGGCGAAGCGGCTGGCCTGCAGGTCAAAGCCCTGTTGGCCATTGGCGATGGCCGCCAGCACCGCCGCCGCCGCGATCGCGCCCAGCACCTGGGCCGCCACATAGGGCAGGATGTCGCGGGCCGGGAAACGCCCTGCGGCGACCAGCCCGACCGTGACCGCGGGATTGAAGTGCCCGCCCGAAATGTGGCCGACGGCAAACGCCATGGTCAGCACTGTCAGGCCGAACGCCAGCGCGACCCCGGCAAAGCCGATGCCCAACTGCGGGAACCCCGCCGCCAGCACCGCCGCGCCGCAGCCGCCCAGCACCAGCCAGAACGTGCCGAAGAATTCCGCGCCGCAGCGCTTGGATAATGAGTACATGTTTCGCCCTCCGCGATTGAAAGCGCGAAGGTAGCGCGGGCAGGACGTTACGACTTCAAAGCAATGCAAATTCCGCGCGGTTCCTGACATTGCTTGACGATCTCGGCCCGGTCGCCCCGGCCCCGGACGCCATGAGACAGCACGACCGCAGCCCGCGCGATGCCGGCGCCACCAGCCATGCATCGGTGGCGGCCTGTGGTGAACGGCGAGGTGGACGATTGAGGCGCCCGGCGTGGCCAGCCGGTCTTGCCGGAATGCGGCGGCATTGTTACTTTTGCCACTCCCCGTCCCCGACAGGAATGCGTCCGCCATGACCATCGTCGTTTACGCCACCAACGCCCGCGCCCTCTGGGAAACCATCCAGGCGGACATCCCCTCGATTGGTGCCAAGGGCACTTCCGGCGGCAACACCTGGCGCAAGGACGACGGCGGCCGCGCCACCAAAATCTATCGCGCCACGCCTACCGGCCAGCACGACGAGCGCGCCTATTTCGTGGGCACGGTACGCACCGGCCAACTGATGCTGCTGGATCTGCTGCCCGGCAGCGAGCCGTTGACCTGGCCGCTGTTCGGCGCCTTGCATGGCCACCTTGCGGGCATGCTGCTGGCGACCTATCCCGATGCCATCCTGTCGTTGAATCTGTTCCCCAACCGTCCCGCCGAAGACTGAAGCGCCACGCCATGCTGTTGTTCTCCATCGGCGCGCTGGCGCTACTGTCGTTGGCCGTGCTGGCCTGGCGCATCGTCCGCCGCCCGCCCGGCCAGACGCCCGGCGGCATAGCACGCGCCGCAGCCGGCGGCGCCGCGCTCCACCTGTTCATGGGCCCGCCGATCGGCGTGCTGGTGTTGTGGCTGATGCTGTCCGTGGCGGCGCGCAGCGCCGAGCACCTGGTGACCTCGATCCTGCTGATTCCCTGGTCGTACCTGGTGGGCGGCGTGCCGGCGCTGCTATGCGGCCTGGTGGCGGGCGCCTGCACGCCCGCGGCCGTGTCCTGGCGCTCGTACTGTGGGACCGCCCTGCTCGGTGGCCTGTACGGCACCGTGTTCATACTGGGCGTGGCGATGCGGGAGGGCGACTGGATAGCCCTGACATTCCCGCTGCTCGCCGGCGGCGTACCCGGGCTGATTGCCGGCGCCGTGTGCGGGCGCGTGTTGTACGGCGGCCGCAGGGCCGCGGCGGCCGCGACCGGCTGACCGCCCCCTTACCGCCGCCTCGACCCGCCCCCGTTCACGGGTCGCGCAACGCAACCCATCCCGGGTGTGGTGACCTCGGCTCAGCCGCCGAAGGCGCGGCGCAAGCGTTCCATTTCAGCCCGGTTCAGCCGTTTGGCCTCGTCTTCGGCATAGTCGCGTTCACCCGCCTCGTACTTGCCGTCATACATGCAACTGCTGCGGCTGACCCGGCATTCCAGGCTGACGCGCGAGGCGGCGGGCCCCGAGGCGGCGGGCGCGGACCAGACGTTCAGGGGCGACGAGGACGAGCATCCGGACATGAGTGCGGCCAGCAGCAGCAACAGGCCGCCACGGCCAAGCATTTGGATCGACAATGGTTACCCCCGCTCGACAGGAAAGGCGTCAGGCCTCTTTATAACAAAGCCGTGGACAACGCCGTGGCGCGGCTTGCGACGACCCAAGACAATTCGTGCCAAGACCGCGCGGCTCGGCACCGCGCCCGGCGGTCAGGCCATCCGTTTCTACGTTGTCGCGTATTGGGCCAGGCCATGGCCCAGCGACCAGTTTTCGGGCGCCACTTCGATGAGGTTCACGAACACATCCTCGGGGCGCACGCCGGGGCTGGCGCCGAGCCGCCGCGCAAGGCTTTGATACAAGGCTTTCTTCTGCTCCTTGCTGCGGGTGGCGTTCGCGGTGATTTGAATGAATACCAGCTCATCACTGCGCATCACGTTCAGGTAGCTTCTGCCGTAACGGAAATCGCAGGCTTCGTGCCCGGTCACGGTCATGAACGCGTCATCCTCGGGCACGTTGAACGTCTCTCTCATTGCTTGGTAAACGGCTTCGCAGATGGCCTGCCGATAGGCGGGCGGCTGGCCGGCGCGCAGGGAAATATTGACAAATGGCATGATGATTCCTTGGGTGGAAGAGGGTACGAGGAGGGACTTTATGGCCTATCATCCATTTCAACAACGCATCATAAGAAATACCAGAGATAACCACTTGAAATGACTGACCGCCCTCTCGACATCGGCGCCGTGCGGGCGTTCGTGCAGATCGCTGAACTCGGCAGCTTCACCCTCGCCGCCGATGGCCTGGGCACCACGCAGTCCGCCGTCAGCCTGAAGCTCAAGCGGCTGGAAAGGCAGTTGGGCGTACGGCTCATCGAACGCACGCCGAGGCATGTGCAGCTTTCGGCGCATGGCATCGCGTTTCTGGAGCACGCCAGAGGCTTGTTGCAAGCCCACGATCGCGTGTTGAATTTCCGCGCCGGGCAGCGCTTGCGGCTGGCAATAGGCATCAGCGACCATGTGGCCGGTCCGGAGCTACCCGCCCTGATCGCCCGCATGAATGCGCAAGACCCCCAGTTGCTGGTCGAAATCCGCATCGCCTCGTCGGCCGACCTGCTGCAACGATTTGATCGGCGCGAACTGGATGCGGCCCTGGTTCGCACGGACGCGGGCCGCGACGACGGCGAACTCGTAACAAACGAGCCCTTCCATTGGTTCGCCTCTGCGGGCTGGCAGCGTCACGCTGACGAACCCCTGCCCTTGGCCACGATGGCCGAGCCTTGCGGCGTGCGTGCGATGGCCGAAGCGGCGCTGGACGCGGCCGGCATGCCGTGGCGGGAAGTGTTCGTGGGTGGCGGCGTGGCGGCTGTTGCGGCCGCGGTCATGGCCGGCCTGGGCGTGGCCGCCCTGGCACCGCGCATGTTGCCGTTCGGCGCGGAGAACGTGGGCAACCGGCTGGGATTGCCCGCGCTCCCGCGTCTGCCGGTCATGCTGCACAGCCGGGCGCCTGATGGCCGTTCGCGCGACGCGCTCAAGGCTTTGGCGGCGGCGTTCAGAAGCGCCGCGCTCGCCTAGCGGCGGCGGCGGCCTGGGCCAGAAATGGAGTTGGTGCGAAGGAGGGGACTCGAACCCCTACACCTGTTACGGCGTCAGGACCTAAACCTGGTGCGTCTACCAATTTCGCCACCTTCGCAATAGGCCAAGCCCGCTATTGTAGCTTGCTTGTTAAAATCTTGCGTCATGAATCCGCGCCTCGATGCCCTGCACCCCTACCCGTTCGAAAAATTGCGCGCCCTGCTGGCCTCGGCCAGCGTGCAACCGAACGGCCCGACCCCCATCAATCTGTCGATCGGGGAGCCCAAGCACGCCGCGCCGGAACGCGTCGGGCAAGCCATCCGCGACCATCTTGGCGGCTTGTCGGTCTATCCGTCAACCAAGGGCGATCCCGCGCTGCGCCAGGCCATCGCCCAGTGGTTGGCGCGGCGCTACAGCATCCCGGCGCCCGACGCCGAGACCCAGGTGCTGCCGGCGCTGGGCTCGCGCGAGGCGTTGTTCGCCTTCACCCAGACCGTCATCGATCCGTCGGCCGGATCGGTGGTGATCTGCCCCAACCCGTTCTACCAGATCTACGAGGGCGCCACGCTGCTGGCCGGCGCCACGCCCTACTACGTCAACGCGGACGCGTTGCGTAACTTCGCTTGCGACTGGAACCAGGTGCCGGACGAGGTCTGGAAAAAGACCCGGCTGGTGTTCGTGTGCTCGCCCGGCAACCCGGCCGGCAACGTCATGTCGTTGGACGAATGGGAGGACCTGTTCGCGCTGTCCGACCGCCACGGCTTCGTGATCGCCTCCGACGAGTGCTATTCCGAGATCTACCTGGACGAAGGCAATCCGCCACTGGGCGGCCTGCAGGCGGCGCGCCGCCTGGGCCGTGACGACTACCGCAACCTGGTGGCGTTCTCCAGCCTGTCCAAGCGTTCCAACGTGCCGGGCCTGCGCTCGGGCTTCGTGGCCGGTGACGCCAGATTGATCGGCCGCTTCCTGCTGTACCGCACCTACCATGGCAGCGCCATGAGCCCGCTGGTGTCGGCCGCCAGCATCGCCGCCTGGACCGACGAAGCCCACGTCAAGGACAACCGCCGCCTGTACCGCGAGAAATTCGACGCCGTGCTGCCGATCCTGCAGAACGTGCTGGAGGTCTCGCGTCCGCAGGCCTCGTTCTACCTGTGGGCGGCCACCCCGGGCTCGGATACCGCGTTCGTGCGCGACCTTTACGGCCGTACCGGTGTTACCGTGCTGCCGGGCAGTTTCCTGGCGCGCGAGGCGCACGGCGTGAATCCGGGAGAGGGACGCATCCGCCTGGCCCTGGTGGCGCCCCTGGCCGACTGCGTGCAGGCGGCCGAACGCATCGCCCATTTCGTCCATACTTCTGTTTGATCAACCTTTTTTCAAAAGCTGAGCCGCTATGACTCTCGACCTGCAGACCACCATCGAAAAAGCCTGGGACGACCGGGCCAACCTGTCGCCTGCCGACGCCAGCGCCGAAGTGCGCGAAGCCGTCGAGCACACCATCGACGGGCTGGATCTGGGCCGCCTGCGCGTGGCCGAGAAAATCAACGACGACTGGGTCGTGCACCAGTGGATCAAGAAGGCCGTGCTGCTGTCGTTCCGCCTGTACGACAACGCCATCATGGGCCAGGCTCCGCTGCAGTTCTACGACAAGGTGCCGCTCAAGTTCTCGGAATACGGCGACAACGCCTTCAAGCAAGGCGGCTACCGCGTGGTGCCGCCCGCCGTGGCCCGCCGCGGCGCCTTCATCGGCCGCAACGTGGTGCTGATGCCCTCGTACGTCAACATCGGCGCCTACGTCGATGAAGGCACCATGGTCGACACCTGGGCCACCGTCGGTTCGTGCGCCCAGATCGGCAAGAACGTCCACCTGTCCGGCGGCGTCGGCATCGGTGGCGTGCTCGAGCCGCTGCAGGCCAACCCCACCATCATCGAAGACAACTGCTTCATCGGCGCCCGCTCGGAAGTGGTCGAAGGCGTGATCGTCGAAGAGAACTCGGTGCTGGCCATGGGCGTGTACCTGTCGCAAAGCACCAAGATCTATGACCGCGCCACGGGCAAGGTCACCTACGGCCGCGTGCCGTCGGGTTCGGTGGTGGTGCCAGGCTCGCTGCCCTCGGCCGACGGCTCGCACAGCCTGGCCTGCGCCGTCATCGTCAAGCGTGTCGACGCGCAGACCCGCGCCAAGACCAGCATCAACGATCTGCTGAGGGCGTAATGCGCACGACCGCACGGCCGCCCGAAGGGCGTGCACCCTCCCTTGGGGAGGCAGCCGCGCAGCGGCAGGAGGGCCAACCTCCCTCGGTGGTTCTGGATCTGGTCAAGGACCTGATCGCCCGTCCGTCGGTCACCCCGGCGGACGCCGATTGCCAGGCGACGCTGGCCGCGCGCCTGGCGCGCATCGGCTTCACCTGCGAAACCATCGCCCAGGGCGGTGTCACCAACCTGTGGGCGCGCCGTGGCGACACGGCGCCGCTGGCGGTCTTCGCCGGCCACACCGACGTGGTGCCGCCGGGCCCGCGCGAGAAGTGGGAAAGCGACCCGTTCGTGCCCACCGAGCGCGACGGCTACCTGTACGGCCGCGGCGCCGCCGACATGAAAAGCTCGATCGCCGCGTTCGTGGTGGCGGCCGAGGAATTCGTGGCCGCCAACCCGCGGCACGGCGGCTCGATCGCCCTGTTGATCACCTCCGACGAGGAAGGCCCGTCGATCGACGGCACCGCCATCGTCTGTGACGCGCTCAAGGCGCGTGGCGAGCAGATGGACTACTGCATCGTCGGCGAACCCACCTCGGGCGAGGTGCTCGGCGACACCTGCAAGAACGGCCGCCGCGGCTCGCTGTCGGGCACGCTCACGGTCAAGGGCATCCAGGGCCATGTGGCCTACCCGCATCTGGCGCGCAATCCGGTGCACCAGCTCGCGCCGGCGTTGGCCGAGATCGTCGCGATCGAATGGGACCAGGGCAACGAGTACTTCCCGCCGACCACGTTCCAGGTCTCGAACCTGAACTCGGGCACGGGCGCCACCAACGTGGTGCCAGGCGAGGCGGTGGCGCTGTTCAACTTCCGCTTCTCCACCGCCAGCACGCCGGAAGGCCTTAAGGCGCGGGTGCACGAAGTGCTGGACCGCCATGGCCTGGAATACACGCTGGACTGGGAACTGGGCGGCGAGCCCTTCCTGACCCCGCGCGGTTCGCTGACCGATGCGCTGGTCAAGGCCATCCGCGACGAAACCGGCGTGACGGCCGAGCTGTCGACCACCGGCGGCACGTCCGACGGCCGCTTCATCGCCAAGATCTGCCCGCAGGTCATCGAGTTCGGCCCGTGCAACGCCACGATCCACAAGGTCAACGAGCGCATCGAGCTGGCCTCGCTGGAGCCGTTGAAAAACATCTATCGGCGCACGCTGGAAAACCTCCTGCCCGCCAAGTAAAAAGCCCCTCATGTATCAATCCGCCCGCCAAGAACTGCTGACCCTGCGCGACCTGATCCGCTACGGCGTATCGCGCCTGAACGCCGCCCAGGTGGCGCTGGGACACGGCAGCGACAACGCCTGGGACGAGACGGTCTACCTGGTTCTGCACGCGCTGCACCTGCCGCTGGACACGCTGGAGCCCTTCCTGGACGCCCGCGTGCTCAGCGAAGAGCGCAACCGCGTGCTGGACCTGATCGACCGCCGCGTCACCGAGCGCGTGCCAGCCGCCTATCTCACCAACGAGGCCTGGCTGCGCGGGCATCGCTTCTACGTGGACGCGCGCGTCATCGTGCCGCGCTCGCCCATCGCGGAGCTGCTGGACGAAGGCCTGTCGCCCTGGGTGCAGGACGCGCAGGCCGTCGACAGCGTGCTGGACATGTGCACCGGCTCGGGCTGCCTGGCGATCCTGGCGGCCCTGGCCTTCCCCTATGCGCAGGTGGACGCGGTCGACGTATCGCCCGACGCGCTCGAGGTCGCCCGCCGCAACGTCGACGACTACGGCCTGGGCGACCGGCTGACGCTGCGCCAGAGCGACCTGTTCGACAGCCTGCCCGAGCGCCAGTACGACGTGATCATCTGCAATCCGCCCTACGTCAACAGCGGCTCGATGGACGCGCTGCCGCAGGAATACCGCCACGAGCCGCGCCTGGCCCTGGCCGGCGGCGCCGACGGCATGGACCTGGTGCGCCGCATCCTGGGGGCGGCCCCGCGCTACCTGTCGGAAAACGGCGTGCTGGTGCTGGAGATCGGCCACGAGCGCGACTTCTTCGAAGCCGCCTTTCCTGAACTGTCGCCGGTGTGGCTGGATACGGCCGAAGCGTCGGATCAGTTGCTGCTGCTGACCCGCGAGCAGTTGACAACGTGATCCGCGCCTCTGGATTGACCCTTCGCCGCGGCACCAAGGTGCTGCTGGACGACGCCGAATTCGTGGTGCACCCGGGCGAACGCGTCGGCATCGTCGGCAAGAACGGCGCCGGCAAGTCATCGCTGTTCGCGCTGCTGACCGGCGCGCTGGACCTGGACGCCGGCAACCTGGCGCTGCCGGCCGGCTGGCGCATCGCCAGCGTCGAACAGGAACTGCACGCCGACGACCGCCCCGCGCGCGAATTCGTCATCGACGGCGACACGCCGCTGCGCGCGCTGCAGGCGCGCCGCGCCGAACTCACCGACGACCAGGGCACGCAGATCGCCGAAGTCGAAGCGGCGCTGGTCGAGGCCGGCGCCTGGAGCGCGGCCTCGCGCGCCGAACAGTTGTTGGCGGGCCTGGGCTTCAAGCCGGCCGAATGGAGCCAGCCGGTGGCGAGCTTTTCCGGCGGCTGGCGCATGCGCCTGGCGCTGGCGCGCGCGCTGATGGCGCCGTCCGAACTGCTGCTGCTGGACGAGCCCACCAACCACCTGGATCTGGACGCCATGCTGTGGCTGGAGAAATGGCTGGCCGCCTACCCCGGCACCGTCATGCTGATCTCCCACGACACCGAGTTCCTGGACGCGGTGGCCAAGTCCATCCTGCATTTCGACCACGCCAAGCTGGTGCGCTACCGCGGTGGCTACGGCGATTTCCTGACGCAGCGCGCCGAGCGCCTGCGCCAGACCAACATCGCCTATGAGCGCCAGACGCGCGAAGCCGCGCGCCTGCAAGGCTTCATCGACCGTTTCAAGGCCAAGGCCTCCAAGGCCAAACAGGCCCAGAGCCGGGTCAAGGCCCTGGCGCGAATGCAGGTGCTGGCGCCGCTGCACGCCGAGGCTGGCATCGACATCCGCATCCCCTCGCCCGATCAGGTGCCGGACCCGCTGCTGACACTGGAGCATCTGTCGGCCGGCTACACCGACGCCGCCGGCAATGCCGTGCCGATCCTGCGCGACGTGACACTGATGGTGCGCGCCGGCAGCCGCGTCGGCGTGCTGGGCGCCAACGGCGCCGGCAAGAGCACGCTGATCAAGACCCTGGCGGAAGAACTGCCGGTGCAGGCGGGCGAGCGCCGCGCCTCGCGCGGGCTGGCGATCGGCTACTTCCACCAGCACCAGCTCGACATGCTGGATGTGGACAGCACGCCGCTGGCCCATCTGGCGCGGCTGTCGCCGGACACGCGCGAGCAGGAACTGCGCAACTACCTGGGCGGCTTCGGCTTCTCGGGCGACACGGTCAACAGCAAGGTCGGCCCGATGTCGGGCGGCGAGAAAGCCCGCCTGGCGCTGTCGCTGATCGTGTGGCAAAAGCCCAACCTGCTGCTGCTGGACGAACCCAGCAACCACCTGGACGTCGAAACGCGCGAGGCCCTGGCCGCCGCGCTGGCCGAATTCGGCGGCAGCATGCTGCTGGTGTCGCACGATCGCCACCTGCTGCGCACCACCGTGGACAGCTTCTGGATCGTCGCCGACGGCGCCGTGCGCGAGTTCGACGGCGACCTGGAGGACTACCGCGACTGGCTGGCGGCCCGCAACGCCGGCGAGCGCGCCGAAGCGGCCCGCGAAAACGCCGAGAACGGCGAGGCCGTGATCGACCGCAAGGCGCAACGGCGCGCCGAGGCCGAACAACGCCAGCGCCTGTCGGCCTTGCGCAAGCCGCTGGAAGCCAAGCTGGCCAAGGTCGAGGCCGAAATGGAAAAACTGCGCGCCAAGCTGCAGGCGCTCGACGCAGTCATCGCCGACCCGGATCTGTATTCCGACGCGCGCCGGGCGGAACGCCAGAAGGTCATGGCCGAGCATGGCGAGCACGGCAAGCGCATGCAGACGCTGGAAGAACAGTGGCTCGAACTGCAGGGCGCGCTGGAAGAGATCGAGCAAGGCGAAGCCTGACTCGGGGGCGGACGGCATGGGCCGTCCGCCCTAGCCATTGGCACGCAATACTCAATAACAATAATAATTATCATTTATAATTTGCGGCGAATCTGACTCTATCTGACGCGGGGCGTCAGCGACATGTCTTCGCTTACCGATGTATTTCTCCGGCACTACCGCGAGGTGCTGGGCTTTCTCGCCATGCGCACGGGCTCGCGCGACGTGGCGCAGGATTGCGCCCAGGACACGTGGATCAAGCTGGCCGAATTCAAGGACAAGACGCTGCCGGACAACGACCGCGCCTATGTCTTTCGCGTGGCGGCCAACATCGCCACCGACTGGCACCGGCGCCGCAGCCGCGAACTGAACGTGGCCGCCCACTACGCGGCGGCGCAACCGCCGGCCTTCGAGGCCGACACGCTCGAAGTGGCCTCGGCCAACCAGTTGCTGCGCCGGCTCGAATCCGCCCTGCTGCGCCAGCCGCGCCGCAGCCTCGACGTGTTCGTGCTGCATCGGCACGACGGGCTGACCTACGGCGCCATCGCCGAACGTCTTGCCATCTCGGTCAGCGCGGTCGAGAAACACATGATGCGCATTCTGCTGGCCTGCGACCAGGCCTTGTCGGCGTGAGCAAGGCCAGCGTTCGCGGCAAGGCCCCGTCGGCCGACGAGCAGGCCTCGCACTGGGTCATCCGCCACAGCGGCCAGCCGCTGGATCCGCAGGCGCAAGCCGAATTCGATGCCTGGTATCACGCCGACCCGCGCCATGCCGCCGCCTACGAGCGCTTGGCGCGCGTCTGGCGCCGCATGGGCCAGATCGATCGCGGCAAGCTGGCGGCGCGCCCACCGCGCAAGCGCCGCACGGCGCTGGCCTTGGCGCTCATCGCGGCCGGCGGCCTGGCCGCCTACACGTTGCGCGACTTCCAACCTGGCGCCGACTACGCCAGCGGCACGCAGCCGCTGCGCGTCGCCCTGCCCGACGGCTCCCGCGCCATCCTGGACGCGCACTCGGCCATCGCCTTGGACTTCGGGCCGGACAAGCGCGAAGTGCGCCTGTTGGCAGGCCAGGCGTTGTTCGAGGCCGCACCGCGGCGCGCCGCTGGGCCCGCCTTCACCGTCGTCACCGCCAACGCGCGCGCGACGGCCTTGGGCACCCGCTACACGGTCACGCGCGATCCCGACGCGACCCGCGTCACCGTCTACACGCACCAGGTGGCGGTGCAATGCCTGGCCTGTGCCGACGCCCAGGCGCGCATCCTGGAACCCGGCCAACGCATCGCCGTCAGCGCCGCCGGCATGCGCCGCGACCCGGCACCGCCCGAGTCCGCGCCCGCCTGGAGCGAAGGGCTGCTGGCCTTCAACGACACCGCCTTGCCCGCTGCCGCCGCGCAACTGGCGCGCTACACCGGCAAGCGCATCCTGGTGCTGGGCGAGCGGGCGCGCAACACCCGCGTGTCCGGCACGGCCGGCATCGCCGACCCCAAGCGCGCGCTCGACCTGCTGCTGGCGCAGACCAAGGTGCGCATCACCGACCTGCCCGGCCTGTTGATCCTGCGCTAACGGCGCGCCAAGACATCCGCCGCGCGGCATTTGGCAATCGGTAAATAAGAATCAATATAAATTATTCATCAACTTTGCAATGAGGCATTTCGTCCCGCGTGGCGTCCTACCCCCGACATCACCACCGCGTAGGACGTTTTCATGCCTTTCCCTCTTGACGGCAAACGCCGGCCTTCCGTCCCGGCCGCGCTGTTATGCCTCATGTTGACTCTGGCCGCCCCCGCCCCCGCCGCGGCCCAGCCGCCCGCCCGCACTCAGCGTTTCGATATGCCCGCCCAGCCGCTGGGCGACGCGCTGCTCGCGCTCGGCCGCCGGTCCGGGCTGGAGATCTCGTTCCCGCCAGCCGCCGTGGCCGGCAAGACCGCCCCCGCCCTGCAAGGCGAATACTCCGCCCTGCTGGCCCTTGAGCGCCTGCTGGCCGGCTCGGGCCTGGCGTTGCGCGCCGACGGCCCGGGCCGCTACATCGTCTTCATCGACAAGGCCAACCCGTTCTCGACCTCGCGGCTGGAGCCGGTGCGCGTCTATGGCGAACAGACCGGCGAGCGCGTC
Organism: Achromobacter sp.; assembly: GCF_050285565.1. Classification (GTDB taxonomy): domain Bacteria; phylum Pseudomonadota; class Gammaproteobacteria; order Burkholderiales; family Burkholderiaceae_B; genus Achromobacter. Next base: position 16,088 of record NZ_JBLZXG010000009.1, on the reverse strand, counting down.
TACGGCAAGGAAGAGATCGCCGCCACGCCCTCCTCCAACCACGACCTCAGCACGCTGGTGGCGAACCATCCGGCGGTGCGCACCAACCCGGGCGCGGCCGGCTCGCAGAACCGCGGCTCGCTCAACGTCGAGGACATCTCCTTCCACGGCGCCAGCCCCTACCAGAACCTGTTCCAGATCGACGGCATCGACGCCACCAACCGCGTCGACCCGGCCAGCAAGAACCTGAACCTGCAGGTCGGCAACGTGCCCAGCAATCCGCAGTCGTACTTCATCGACACCAGCCTGCTGGAAGCGGTGCGCGTCCATGACAGCTTCGTGCCGGTGGAATACGGCCGTTTCACCGGCGGCGTGGTCGACGCGCGGTTGCGCCGCTTTTCGGGCGAGAACCACCTTAGGCTGGATTACCGCTGGAATACCTCGAAGATGACCCAGCAGCGGGTGGCCCCGGGCGAAGAGAACAGCTGGGCGCAAGGCCAGCCCGGCTACTCGCCCGAGTGGAAGAAGCGCTTCTACACCGCCGTGGGCGATATCGCCTTCAGCGACAAGGCCGGCGTGGTGTTGGCCATGTCGCGGCGCGAATCGGACATCACGCGCTGGAACATGGGCGTGGACGACAAGGGCCAGCCGCGCCAAGGCCAGGACAGCTATCGCGACCGCATCGACAACTTCCTGGGCAAGTTCAGTGTGCGCGCCAGCGCCGACACCACCGCCGACCTGACGGTCAAGTACAGCGACCGCCGCGAAACACTGTCCAGCTACCTGTTCCGCGACACGCGCTGGGACAACAACCACGGCGCCTACGGCCTGAGCGGCAACCTGGAGCACCTGTTCCAGGGCGGCCGCGTCACGTTGCAGGCCGGCTGGGACCGCGCCGCCAGCGACCGCCAATCGGTCGGCGACGAACTGGTGACCTACCAGCCCTACAAGCTGCCGCAGTACACCGCGGGCGGCTTCGGCAAGGAGCAGACGCGGCAGGACACCTGGACCCTCAAAGGCCGTGTCGACCTGAACCCGGTGCGCACCGGCATCTTCAGCCACAGTCTGTACGCGGGCGCCGACCTGCAACAGATCGACGCCGGCTTCAAGCGCTTCCAGGACTCCTATTCGTACCGCCGCGCCTACGGCGCCAATGGCAAGTACCAGGATTTCAGCAAGGTCCACTACCTGCCCGGCAGCGTCAACGTGAATTACCACATGGCCGGCCTCTACCTGTCCGACCGCATCGAGTGGCGGCGGCTGGCGCTGGACCTGGGCGTGCGCTACGACCACGAGACCTTCCTGGGCAACACCAACCTGGCCCCGCGCACGCGCCTCGAATGGGATATGTTCGGCGCCGGCGACACGCTGCTCAGCGCAGGCTGGTCGCGCTACTACGGCGGCGAAGTGCTGGAGACCGCGCTCGAGGCCGAGCGCAGCCGCCTGCGGCGCCAGGTGCTGGACAGCAAAGGCCGCCCGGTGGCCGACGGCGGCAAAGAATACTTTGTCGACTATCGCGGACTGCGCATGCCGTACGACGACGAATGGGCCGTGTCGCTGCGCCAGCGCGTGGCGGGCATCGAAGGCCTGCTGAGCTATGTGCATCGCAATGGCCGCGACCAGTGGACCAAGAACGGCACGCAAGCCTCCGGCTATCACTACGCCAACGACGGCTTCTCCACCACCGACGGCGTCAGCCTGACGCTGCGCACGCTGGAACCCTGGCGCCTGGGCGACACGCGCTGGAACCTGCAAGCCACCTGGAGCTGGCAGAAGCGCAAGACCAACGGCGACCTGGTCACCGGCTACACCGCCGAGGCGCGCGATCCCGACGAGCGCGTCATCTACAACGGCTCGGAGATCCGCGCCATCGACCTGCCGCCCAGCAGCTTCTACCAGCCCCAGGTCGCCTCGCTCACGCTGATCGGCGCCTACCCGCGCGCGGGCCTGACCTGGAGCAACCAGCTGAACTGGCGCAGCAAGCGCGATGCGACCATCTACGTCGGCGTCGGCCCCCGGCCCTACTACCTGGACCGCTATGAATCCGGCGAACTGCCGTCGTACTGGACCTGGGACACCAAGCTGGCGTGGCAACCGACGTTCGCGCGCAACCTGGAATTCACGGTGGAAGTGCTGAACCTGCTGAACCGCATGCCGGCGGTCACGGCCAGCAATCCGAACCTGAAGTCCAACCGCAGCACGTTCCAGTCGGGGCGTGAGCTGTGGTTGCAGGTGGGGTATCGGTTCTGAGGGCGAGCGCGGCCTGAGGCGCCGCCTTCGTTCAGTCCGAGTTCTTCGCCCCCCATCGCCCCTGCGTTGAGGGGTACGGGCTCCCAACACGTCCTATGACAGGTTTCACTCAGTCAAGGACGCTTGCATGCCCATCCCCCTCAAACGCCGCCCGCGCCGCCGGCCCGATGTGTCGATTGCACTCTTCTGCGCGGCGCTGGCGCTTGCCGCGCCCGTCTTGGCCGCGCCCACTGCCCGCGCCAGCCTCTATGACCTGCCCGCGCAGCCTTTGGGCGACGCCTTGCTCGCGCTGGGCCGTCAATCCGGCCGGGAAATCTCGTTCCCACCGGCCGCGGTGGCCGGCAAGACCGCCCCCGCCCTGCAAGGCGAGTACTCTGCCCTGACCGCCCTGAACCGCCTGCTGGCCGGTTCCGGACTGACGCTGCGCGCCGACGGGCCGGGCCGCTACATCGTCTTCATCGACAAGACCAACCCCTTCTCGGCATCGCGGCTGGAGCCGGTGCGCGTCTATGGCGAACAGATCGGCGAACGCGTCTACAGCCGCGAGGAGATCGCGCAAACGCCCTCATCCAACCGCGACTTGAGCACATTGGTGGCGACCCACCCGGCGGTGCGGACGAATCCGGGCGCGGCGGGGTCGCAGAATCGTGGCTCGCTGGATGTCGAGGAAATTTCGTTCTACGGCGCCAGCCCCTATCAGAATCTGTTCCGGATAGACGGCATGGACGCGACCAACCGGGTGAATCCGGCCAGCAAAAACCTCAACCTGCAGATTGGCAACGTGCCGAGCAACTCGCAGTCCTACTTCATCGATACCAGCCTGCTCGAAGACGTCCATGTCTACGACAGTTTCGTGCCGGCGGAGTACGGCAGTTTCACCGGCGGCGTGGTCGATGCACAGCTACGCCGGTTCTCTGGCAAAAACGGACTGAAGCTGGATTACCGCTGGAACACTTCCAACATGACCCGGCAGCGAATCGCCCCTGGCGAAGAGAACGCTTGGGCACAGGGCAAGCCCGGTTTCTCGCCCCAATGGAAAAAGCAGTTTTACTCCGCCATCAGTGACATCGCGGTCAACGACAAGGCCGGCATGGTCCTTGCCATGTCGCAGCGGCAGTCCCAGATAACCCGCGCGCTCCTGAGCGTGGATGAGACCGGCAGACAAATCATCTACAACCGCAACAACTATCGCGACCACATCGATAACTTCCTGGGCAAGTTCAGCGTGCAGGCCAACGCCGAGACGACCGCCGACCTCATCCTGAAATACAGCGACCGGCGCGAAACGCTGGCCAGCGATATCTTCCGCCATACCCATTGGGATCACAATCATCGCGCCTATGGACTGAACGGCAACCTGGAGCGCCTCTTCCCGGGCGGACTGATCACCCTCAAGGCCGGCTGGGATCATGCCCTGAGCAATCGCAAATCTCCCGACAACGAATTGGTGACCCACGTTGTTTTGCCGCTGCCCCAATACACCAGCGGCGGCTTTGGCCGGGAACAGACCGAACAGGACACCTGGTCGGTCAAGAGCCGCGTCGACCTCGATCCACTGCGCACCGGCGCGCTCACCCATATCGCCTATGCGGGCGTCGATCTCCACCAGATCAATGCCGGATTCAAGCGCTTCCAGGATTCGTATTCCCTGAACCGCGTCCACCGCGCCGACGGCACCTACACGGATCGCAGCAAGACGCACAATCTGCCTGGCACCGTCGACGTGAAGTACCACCGGGAAAGCCTGTATCTGTCCGATCGCATTGAATGGCGCAGACTGGCCCTGGACGCGGGACTGCGCTATGACCACGAGAGCTTCCTGCACAGCGGCAACTTTGCGCCCCGCACCCGCCTGGATTGGGACATGTTCGGTTCGGACAATACGCTCTTGAGCGCGGGCTGGTCACGCTACTTCGGCGCCGAAGTACTGCAGACCGCTCTCTGGGCTGAACGCCAACGGCTGTCCCGCCTGGAGATCGACGGCAGAGGCAACCCTGTCGACCGTGGCCCCAAGCCGTACATGACCGAGTATGCGGGGCTGCGCATGCCGCATGACGACGAATGGGCCGTCTCGTTGCGCCAGCGCATCGCCAGCGTCGAAGGCAGGATCAATTACGTGCGCCGCAACGGCCGGGATCAATGGACCCGGCGGCGCATCGCCAGCGACGACCCCTATCGCTATCGCTACACCAACGACGGCGGATCCACCACGGACAGCATCCACGTCATGCTCAAGACCCTGGAGCCCTGGCGCGTCGGCAAGACCCGCTGGAACCTGGTGGCCACATGGGGCTGGCAGAAGCGCAAGACCAACAACGATCTGGTTGAGGGCTACGACGGCGACGCGCGCGACCCCGACGAGCGCGTCATCTACAACAACGCCGAGATTCGCGCCCTCGACCTGCCGCCCACCTCCTTCTACCAGCCCCAGGTTGCCACGTTGACCCTGATCGGCGCCTACCCCAGCGCCGGCGTCACCTGGAGCAACATGCTGAACTGGCGCGGCCGGCGCGCGGCAACCGTCTATGACGGCCGTGGCCCGGCGCCCGCGCTGCTGGATCGCTACAAATCGGCGGATATGGCGTCGTACTGGACCTGGGACACCAAGCTGACGTGGCAGCCGCCTGTCATCCAGAGGCTGGAGTTGACGGTTGAAGTCCTGAATCTGTTGAACCGGATGCCGGCGGTCGCGCCCAGCAATCCCAGAAGAAGAACCAGCCCCGATACCTATCAATCCGGACGCGAACTGTGGCTGCAGGTCGGCTACCGCTTCTGACCACAAATCAGACCGCCTGCCCTGGAGCCTCGCCGGCTAGATCCCTACCATCTCCATGACCCCTTCGGCCACGGCGCATCGTCGCGCCGCACCGCGCGCGCCGCAACGCAGGAGCATGCACATGGCATTGAGCCGATCCCAGACCGTAGTCAAGGCCACCATCGTGGATCACGGCCGGCAGCGTGGCGTCAGTCCGCCGGCCATCCAGATCGCGGCCGACATTGCCTATATCGAGTCGGCGTTTGGCGCCTCGCCGCGAGACGCCGACGCCGGCTCCAGCGCCTGCGGCCTGTTCGGGTACACCGAGGAAACCTGGCGCGAGCACCACCACGCCCTCGGCGACAAGCACGCGCCGTGCAACCAGATCACCGCGTTCTACAACGACCTCGCGGTCTACATGTCCTGGTACAACAGCCCCGCCACCAATCGCCACATTCCTGACGACATGACGCTGGGGGAATTCGTCTTCATCATGCATCACGGCGGCCGGGGCGGGCCGCTGTTGTGCAAGGACGCGGCCCTGGAACGCTACCGCGCGCACATCACCGACGACACGCGTCGGCTGACGGCCACCTATCCCGAGCCCTGCCCGGGCGCGCTGGTGCTCGACGCCGAGGCCTACAGCGGCTACGCAGTGACAGGCGACAGTGCCGGCTGCATCAAGGTGGCGGCCGATGGCGAGGCTTATATCGATTACATCCTCGAACCCCTGCTCTCGGATGACGAGCGGCGGAGCATCGTCGAACGGGATCCGGACGGGGCGTTCCACATCCTGGACGCGTGACACGCCGGCCGCGCGGCAAGAGCGGTCGGGGCATCGGCCAAAGCCCCCGCCAATCAATCAATTGAAGTCCATATAGATTATTCATCGATTGCACACTGAGGGATCACCACCGTCGCTGCGTCCTACGTCTGACCTCAACGCGACACGGAACGTATCGATGCCTTTGCGTGGCAACACCAGACCCCGGCTGAACACCTTGGCCGCCTTGCTGCATGCCGTCGCGCTGGCGGCCCTGCCGGCCCATGTATCGATGGCATCGGGCCAGCCGGCCCCGGCGACCGCGCCAAACATTGCGCCGAGCGCTGCACCCGATACCCCGCCCGTTCTCCCGCTCAATATCGCACCCGCGACCGCATCCGGCAGCGCGTCCGCTGCCGCGCCCGGCGTCACCTCCGGCATCCCATCCGACACCGCGACCGGCACCGGAGTCAGCGCCGTCACGTGCCGGCTAGCGGCGGCGTGGAACATTGCCTGCCTGCGCGAGCACTATGCCGGGCCCGCCGCGCGTTGGCCGGCGCCCGCCATCGATGCCGGCGTGCGCTGGAACGAATGGGCGCCAGTGCCGCCGGTCACTTCGCCACCGCTGCAATGGGTCGCCGCCAACCCCGGTCAGGCGGAACTGGCCGCCGACGTGGCGCGGCCCGCGATCGTGGCGTTGGGACAGATGCTGTTCTTCGACGGCCGCCTGTCGCGCAAGGGGCTGGTGTCCTGCGCCTCCTGTCACCAGCCCCAGCGGGCTTTCACCGACGGCCGGCCGCTGGCGGTCGGCGAGGACCAGTTGATGGGCCGGCGCCGCTCCACGCCGTTGTATGCCGCGCCGTTCGCGCCCAAGCTGTTCTGGGACGGGCGCGCGGCCAGTCTCAAGGAACAGGTGCTGGGGCCGCTGCACGATCCCCGCGAGATGAACCACGACGCCGCCGGCGCGGTGGCGCGGCTGCGGGAAAGCGAGGGATATCCCGCCCGGTTCCTTGAAGCGTTCGGCGAGCCGGCAACGGCGGCGGGCCCGGCGTCAATGGCTTCGACGGCGGCAAAGCCGGCGGCAACCGCGGCTACGAATGCAACGGCCGCCACGTCGGCGCTCGACGCCGACCGCCTGGCGCGCGCGCTGGCCGCCTACGTGGCCTCTTTGCGGCCGGAAAAGACGCGCTTCGACGCGTTTCTGGCCAGCGGCCCCGGCGCGCTGGACGATGCCGAGTTGCTGGGCCTGCACCTGTTCCGCACCAAGGCGCGCTGCATGAACTGCCACAACGGCCCGCTGCTCACCGATCACCAGTTCCACAACATCGGGCTATCGTTCTATGGCCGCCGCAACCAGGATCTGGGGCGCTATGAAGTGACGCGTGATCCGGCCGACCTGGGCAAGTTCCGCACGCCCAGCCTGCGCAACGTGGCGCGGGCGGGCCCGTGGATGCACAACGGACTGTTTCCGGATCTGAGGGGGCTACTACGCATGTACAACGCCGGCATGGGCCGCGAAGCGCCGCCGGCCGATCCCCGAGACCCGCCCGCCCCGCGCAAGTCGGAACACATCAAGCCGCTGGATCTCAGTCCGGACGAGATCGAGGCTCTGCTGGCATTCTTGAAGACGTTGTAGTGCCATCGGCCGGGCCCGCGCCGCACCGGAAAAAAGAACGGCCGCGACATCGTCGCGGCCATCGGCATTCACGGCGCAGTCAGGCCGCGCCCTAGCGGACAACGGCGCTCAGCCGCGCGTCACGAGTACGGACGCTCGCGCAGACGCGTGTGATGATCGACCACGGTGTCGATCACTTCGCGCAGGATGGTCTCGGCCAGGGCGGGCGGCACGCCGGCCTCTTCGGCCAGGCGCCGGATGCGCTGGATCTGCTGCTCTTCGCGCACCGGATCCACCAGATCCATGTCGTTGGCCTGCTTGAGCTCACCGATCATGTCCGTGCAGCGGAAACGCACACCGAGCAACAGGATGATCTGCTGGTCGATTTCATCGATCTCGGCGCGCAGCGATGCCAGTTCGGCTTTCGGGGAATCTTGATTGGCCATGTCTTTCAACCTTGAACGATATCCAGCTTGGCAATGCCCAGCGCCAGCGTCTTGGCGCCGACATCGCGGAAATGGATTTCCGCCTGCGCGTCCTGCCCCGCGCCGCTCAGGCTGACGATGGTGCCGTCGCCGAAGCGCGCGTGATGCACGCCCTGTCCCACACGATACTGCTTGTCGCCCACGGTGACGCCGGACGCCGTGCCGCGCGGTTGACGCGGCGCAATGGTGTGGGTGGGCTTGCGGCCGAACGCATCGCCACGATTGCCGTTCCAGCCGCCGCCGGCGCTGAGGGCGGGCGCCAGGCCGGCCTTGGGCGACAGCCACTTCAGGTGCTGCTCGGGAATCTCGTCGAGGAAGCGCGAACGCATGGCGTAGCGCGTCTGGCCATGCAGCATGCGGCTTTGCGCCAGGCTGATGTACAGGCGCTGGCGCGCGCGGGTGATCGCCACGTACATGAGGCGGCGCTCTTCTTCCAGGCCGGATTGCTCCAGGATGCTGTTCTCGTGCGGGAACAGGCCTTCCTCGAGGCCGGTGATGAAGACGGCGTCGAACTCCAGGCCCTTGGCTGCGTGGACGGTCATGAGCTGGACGGCGTCCTGGCCTTGCTGGGCCTGGTTGTCGCCGGCTTCGAGCGCGGCGTGCGACAGGAAGGCCGCCAACGGCGTCAGGCCATCGGACACCACCGGCGCCGCATCGACCACGCCGGGCATCAGCGTGCTGGAGGTGTCCTGCGCCGGCACCACGCCCGCCGGCAGGCCGTCGTAGTTTTCCTCGGAGGCGAACACCGCCGCGGCGGTGATCAGCTCGTTCAGGTTCTCGAGGCGTTCGGCGCCTTCGCGCTCGGCCTTGTAATGCGCGTTCAGGCCGCTGGCCTCGAGCATGTGCTCGACCATTTCGGGCAGCGGCAGGTCGCGCGTTTCCTCGATCATGCGATGGATCAACTGGGCGAACTGGGCCAGGTTGGAGCCCCCCTTGCCGGCCACCAGCGCCACCGCCGCATACAGGCTGGAGTCATGGGCGCGGGCCGCGTCGGCCAGTTGTTCGAGGGTGCGCGCGCCGATGCCGCGCGTCGGGAAATTGACCACGCGCATCCACGAGGTATCGTCGTGCGGGTTGGCCATCAGGCGCAGGTAGGCCAGCGCGTGCTTGATTTCCTGGCGCTCGAAGAAGCGCAGGCCGCCGTAGACCTTGTAGGGAATGCCGGCCGAGAAGATGGCGTGCTCGATCACGCGTGACTGCGCGTTGCTGCGGTACAGCACGGCGATCTCGCGGCGCAGGCTGCCCTCGTTGATCAGCGCGCGGATCTCGTCGACGATCCATTGCGCTTCCATGCCGTCCGAGGGCTGCTCGATGACGCGCACCGGCTCGCCTTCGCCCTGGTCGGTCCAGAGATTCTTGCCCAGGCGGCCGCTGTTGTGGCCGATGAGCGCGTTGGCGGAATCCAGGATGTGGCCATACGAGCGGTAGTTCTGCTCCAGGCGGATGACCGTGCCGTGCGCGTAGTCGCGCTCGAAGTCGGCCATGTTGCCGACGTTGGCGCCGCGGAACGCGTAGATGGACTGATCGTCGTCACCCACGGCGAAGATCGCCGCGCCACCGCCGGCCAGCAGCCGCAGCCACTTGTATTGCAGCGTGTTGGTGTCCTGGAACTCGTCGACCAGGATATGGCGGAAGCGGCGCTGGTAGTGCTCGCGCACCGGCGCGTTGCGCGACAGCAGTTCGTAGGCGCGCAGCAGCAGCTCGGCGAAATCGACCACGCCTTCGCGCTGGCACTGGGCCTCGTAGAGCTGGTAGATCTCGATCAGACGGCGGCGGTGCGCGTCATAGGCTTCGACGTCGGCCGGGCGCAGGCCCTCTTCCTTGGCGCCGTTGATGAAGCGCTGCACGTCGCGCGGCGGAAATTTTTCGTCGTCGACGCCGTTGGCCTTCATCAGCCGCTTGATGGCGGCGAGCTGGTCGGTGACATCGAGGATCTGGAAGGACTGCGGCAGGCCCGCATCGCGATGATGCGCGCGCAGCATGCGGTTGCACAGGCCGTGGAAGGTGCCGATCCACAGGCCGCGCGTATCGATCGGCAGGATGGCCGACATGCGCGCCAGCATTTCGCGGGCGGCCTTGTTGGTGAACGTGACCGCCAGCAGCCCAAAAGGCGAGGCCTGGCCGGTTTGAATCAGCCAGGCCATGCGGGTGGTGAGCACCCGGGTCTTGCCGCTGCCCGCCCCGGCCAGGACCAGGGCGTGCTGCGGTTCTAACGTTACTGCGGCGCGTTGTTCAGGGTTGAGCTTCTCTAGCATCATGCCGCGTAGCGGCGCAGACGTTGAGCGAATTGCTCGAGCCCGGCGATGCCGCTTTGCTGGGCGCGCTGGCACCAGGCCTGCAGATCATGGAGGAGCTGTTCGCTGCTGGCGCTGGAGCTTTCCCAGATGCGGCCGAGTTCGCGGCGCATCTGCACCAGCGTCGACAGCGACTTGTTCTGGGCGATGGCCTTGTCCACGGCTTCGAGCTGTTCCGGCGGGAGGATCTCCTCGTTGCGGTGGATGGCGCGGCGCACCTTGTGCAGGTTGGTCCAGCCGCAATCGGCATTGCCGTCCTGGCGCGCGGCCTTCAGCTTGGCGAGTTCCTCGCGGGCGGCGCTCTTGATCACGTCCGCGTAGCGGGCCATGACTTCGTAGCGGTGCGTGATCACGCCTTGCAGGGTGCGCAGGTCGATGCCGGTCTTGGAATCATCCAGCTTGAGCTTGGGCGCGACCTTCTTGATCTTGGCCAGGCCCAGGAACTTCAGGATGTTGATGTAGCACCAGCCGATGTCGAACTCGTACCACTTGGCCGAGAACTTGGCCGACGTGCCGTGGGCGTGATGGTTGTTGTGCAGCTCTTCGCCGCCGATCACGATGCCCCACGGGAACACGTTGGTGCTGGTATCCGGGCTGTTGTAGTTGCGGTAGCCCCAGTAGTGGCCGATGCCGTTGACCACGCCGGCCGCCCAGAAGGGAATCCAGGCCATCTGCACCGCCCACACCGTGACGCCGATGGCGCCGAACAGGGCGATGTCGATGGCGAGCATGGTCAGCACGCCCCACAGGCTGTGCTTGCTGTAGACGTTGCGTTCGAGCCAGTCATCAGGAGTGCCGTGACCGAACTTGGCCATGGTTTCCTTGTTGTTGGATTCTTCGCGGTAGAGCTCGGCGCCGCGGAACAGCACCTTCCAGATGCCGAACAGGATGGGCGAATGAGGATCGCCTTCCTTTTCGCACTTGGCGTGGTGCTTGCGGTGGATGGCGACCCATTCCTTGGTGACCATGCCGGTCGTCATCCAGAGCCAGAAGCGGAAGAAGTGCATGACGGCCGGATGCAGATCCAGGCCCCGGTGCGCCTGACTGCGGTGCAGGAAGACGGTGACGGCCACAATGGTGATGTGCGTCAGAACCAGGGTGTAAACGACGATCTGCCACCAAGAGGCTTGGGTCAGACCGCCGGCAATGAAGGAGAGGATGTAATCCATAAAGCTGTAATGAGCCTCGCTTGAAGAGTACCTAAAGTTTAGCGTACCTTTGCCGCGTTATGACAACGCGGTTTCAAAATAGTTTTTGAGGGAAATCAAGGACTAAGCCCTGCTTTTGACCATTTGACGGCAAGCTTGCGGCCGGTCCGGCGGCCCGTTCACGGGGCATCCGGCCCATTGCCGCGCGCGCAATCGCCATCATGCGGACACTGCATTTGGCCATCGAGCACGATTAAAGTTCCTGTCAGGCGGGCCGCTGTCTTGCGGCAGCCACGCGCCTGGCGCACACTTCGATCCGCCCTCACCGCTCCCGACGCTGCCCGATGTTCCGCAAAAATATCCGCCCCTCTTTCACCGCCGCCTTGGCCATCGCGCTGGCGCCCCTGGCGGCGCCCGTCGCCGCGCAGTCGCTAAAAACCGGGGACACAACTGTCCTGGCGTCCTATTACGAGATCCGCGGGTCGGACTGCCTGGCCTTGCGCGCGCCCCGCGTCACCATCACCCAACCCCCCCGGCTCGGCACCGCCACCATCGTGCAGACACGCGGCCAGTCCAGCGATTCCGGACGTTGCGCATATAAGACAGTGCCGATCGCGCAATTGGTCTATCAGGCCAACCAGCCCGGGGCTGATTCGCTGGCCTGGGAAGTGAAATACCAGAATAAGACCATTGGAACGCGGCGCTACAGCGCCACGCTCGGCATCGCCCCGGCCCCTTGAGCGGATGGGCGGGCCGGCCCGCCCATCCGCGAGTCGCGTACCCCAGGCAGACCCGTGGCGCAGACGGGGCGCGGCCCGCGTCCCAGCGGCCCGCCGCCGGCGGGAGCGCCCGCCGGCTTCACTTCAGGCTTCGGACTTGTCCTGAACAACGGCGGCCGTCACGGCGACCGCTTCCTCGGCATCCGCGGCCTCCGCCGCGGCGACCGGCGCGCCCGCCTCGACCTGCGCCTCGGTATCGGCCCCGGCCGTGGCAGCGCCCTTCTTGCGGCGCTCGAACACGGCAGCGAAGAAGCCGTCGGTGCCGTGGACGTCCGGACGCAGTTGGACGTAGGGCCCTTGCAGCTTCAGGTTGTCGCAACGGCCCGCCAGGATCTCGGCCGCGTCCAGGCGCTCGAAGTCAGGATGACTGGCCAGGAAGCGTTCGGCCTGCACCTCGTTTTCTTCGGCCAGCAGGCTGCAGGTGGCGTACACCAGCCGGCCACCGGGCGCAACGCAGCGCGCGGCGCTGTTGAGGATGCGTTCCTGCAACTGGCCCAGTTCGGCCAGCGCCTCGGGATGCTGGCGCCATTTCAGGTCGGGGTTGCGGCGCAGTGTGCCGATACCGCTGCATGGGGCGTCAACCAGGACGCGCTGGGCCTTGCCGGCCAGGCGCTTGACGCGGGCGTCGTTCTCGCTGTCGATCGCCACCGGCACCACATTGGACAGGCCGCTGCGGGCAAAACGCGGCTTGGCGCGCGCCAGGCGGGCGGCCGAGACGTCGAAGGCGTAGAGGCGGCCGGTGGAACGCATCAGCGCGCCCAGCAACAGGGTCTTGCCGCCGGCGCCAGCGCAGAAGTCGATGATCATTTCGCCGCGGCGCGGCGCCACCAGCAGGGCCAGCAGTTGGCTGCCCTCGTCCTGCACCTCGATGCTGCCGTTCTCGAACTGCGGCCAGCGGTTGATGGCCGGACGGCCCTCCATGCGGATGCCCCAGGGCGAGTACGGCATAGCCACGGGCTCGTAGCGGCCGGCGCTTTGTTGCAGCTCGGCCAGCATGGCGTCGCGCTCAACCTTGAGCGGGTTGACGCGCAGATCCAGGCTGGCCTGGCGGTTGAGCGCCTCGATCAGCGTTTCCGGGCTGTCCATGGCGCCCAGGCGCTCGTCGAGCCAGTCGGGGATGCTGCCGCGGACAGCGCGCGGCAGCGTCGCCAGGTCGATCTGCAGTACCCGCTGGAGCCATTCGGCCTCGGCTGGATCCAGGCCTTCCTGGAGCGTTTCCCTGCCCAGCGTGGCGGCCAGGCCCAGGATGGCCAGGCGGCGCGAGGCCGGCCCGACGCCGCTTTCGCCGAACTGGCGGTAGCGGCGCAGGTGGCGCAGCACGTCGTAGACCGCTTCGGCCACTTCCGAGCGGTCGCGCGCGCCCAGGCCGGGATGGCCACGCAGCCAGTGCGACAGAGCAGCGTCGGCCGGGTAGGTCCATTGCAGGATCTCGCCCAGCACGCGCTGCACCTGGTCGATGCGGCTGGCGGCGTACGACAGGCGCGGCCGGTTGAATTGGGGCTTCTGCGGGGCGGCGTCACGCTGGCCGTGGCCTTCGCGGCGGTCGGAGCCGCGGGAGCCGCGCTCACCATCGCGGCCTTCGCCACGCGGAGCGCCGTAGGACGGACGCGAATCCGGACGGCCCTGGCCTTCGCGGCGATCCGAACCGAAGGAGCCGCGCTCGCCGCCACGGCCTTCGCCACGCGGAGCGCCGTAGGACGGACGGGAGTCCGGACGGCCCTGGCCTTCGCGGCGGTCCGAACCGAAGGAGCCGCGCTCGCCGCCACGGCCTTCGCCACGCGGGGAGTCATAGGAGGGGCGTGAATCCGGACGGCCGTAGCCTTCGCGGCGGTCCGAACCAAAGGAACCCCGTTCACCGCCACGGCCTTGGCCTTGACCTTCACGGCGATCCGAGCCGTACGAGCCGCGTTCGCCACGCGGCGCGTCATAGGAAGGGCGCGGCGTCGGGCGGCCCGAGCCTTCGCGCCGGTCGCCGCCGAAGGAACCGCGTTCGCCACGGCCTTCGCCGCGCGGCGCGTCATAGGACGGACGCGGGGTGGGGCGGCTGTCGCGGCGCTCGTCCGGACGGCCTTCGCGGCCTTCACGGCCGCTGGCGGCACGCTCGGGGCGCGGCGCGCGCTCCTGGGCGGTGCGGGCTTCGCCCTTGGGGCGCGAGAAGAAGGACCGGCCGTCGCGCCCTTCGGTGGTGCGCGCGCCGGCGGCGGCCGGACGGGAACGCGGAGATTGAGGTTTGCTCATGGTGTATTCCAGTGGGGTGGACACGTGCCACCCGATAAATGCGATTCAGGGCCGTCGGCGGCCCGGCTGCGCGGCTGGCGTCGGCTCAGGCCGCCGCGGACCAGGTGAACAGGCGGTCAGGATTACCCAGCACGTCCACCCGGTGGTCATTCGTCAGGGTAACCCGGCCCTCGGCCAGCCAACGCACGGCGGCCGGAAAAGCCCGGTGTTCGACCTCCAGTACGCGCTGGGCCAACTGCTCGGGGGTATCGCCGGCCAGGACCGGCACGCAGCCCTGGGCGATGATGGGACCGTGGTCCAGCACCGGCGTCACGAAATGCACGGTGCAGCCATGCACCCGCACGCCGGTGGCCAGCGCCTGGGCGTGCGTGTGCAGGCCCGGGAACGCCGGCAGCAGCGACGGATGGATGTTGACCAGGCGGCCGCTGTAATGGTTGACGAAGCCGGGAGTCAGCACCCGCATGAAGCCGGCCAGGATGACGTAGTCCGGGGCGTGCAGGTCGATTTCCGTGGCCAGCGCGGCGTCGAAGGCTTCGCGGCTGGCATAGTCCTTGTGGTACAGCGCCGCGGTGGCAATGCCCTGGGCGGCGGCCCATTCCAGGCCGGCGGCGTCGGGCCGGCTGGCGATCACGGCGGCGATGGTGGCCGGCCAGCCTTGCTGGCGACAGGCCTGAACCAGGGCCTGCATGTTGCTGCCGCGTCCCGATATCAGGATGACGAGGCGGCGCGGTGAAGAAGAGGTTTCCGGCAAGATGAGCGATCCAAATTGGGGATGACGAACAATCCCGTAACCCAAAATTGTAAACTCTCGCTCGTGAAACCACCGCTGCGCATCTACCGATCCCTTCCGCCGCCCGCCCAGCGCGCCCCCAGCGCGCTGACCATCGGCAATTTCGACGGCGTCCACCGCGGACACCAGGCCATGCTGGCGCGGGTCTGCCAGGTCGCGCGCGAGCGCGGGCTGACCCCGGCCGTGATGACCTTCGAACCCCACCCGCGCGAATACTTCGCCACCCTGAACCAGCGTCCCGAGTTGGCGCCCACCCGTATTTCCGGGCTGCGCGACAAGCTGGCGGCGCTGGCGCGCTACGGCGTATCGCAGGTCGTGGTCGAACGCTTCAACGCCCGCCTGGCGGAAATGTCGGCCAACGCCTTCATCGAGAACCTGCTGGTGCGCGGCCTGGACACCCGATGGCTGCTGGTGGGCGAGGATTTCCGCTTTGGCCACAAGCGCAGCGGCGACATCGACCTGCTGCGCGAGGCCGGCCTGCGCCATGGCTTTGAGGTGCAGACCCTGGCCGACATCACCGACCGCCACGGCCACCGCATTTCCAGCTCGGAGGTGCGCACCGCCCTGGCCGTGGGCGACCTGGACCGCGCCCGCCACCTGCTGGGCCATCCCTTCCATATCAGCGGCCACGTGATCCACGGCCAGAAGCTCGGCCGCACGCTGGGCTATCCGACCATGAACCTGCGGGTGGCCGAGCGCTGCGCGGCCCGTTCCGGCATCTATGTGGTGCAGGTCTATGGCCTGGCCGAGCGCGCCTTGCCGGCGGTGGCCAGTCTGGGCGTGCGCCCGACCGTCGAAGACCGCGGCCGCGTGCTGCTGGAAGCGCACCTGCTCGACGAGACCGTCAACGCATACGGTAAACTCGTGCGTGTCGAATTCCTGCACAAGCTGCGGGACGAAGAAAAATTTCCTGACCTCCCTTCCCTGACTGCCGCCATCGCCGAAGACGCGCGAAACGCGCGCGCCTATTTTGCCGTTCATGGACTATAAAA
>NZ_JBLZXG010000008.1:267900-314455 GCF_050285565.1 Achromobacter sp. | reverse complement strand
CTTCTGCCTGATTTGCACCGACTTACGCAAAATTCGCCGACTGCCGGTTCGAGAGAATCATCGCTGACTCACCGCCTCGCTGCCCTGCGACAAATCCGATTGCCGTAGCGTTCGAATCCGTTGCACTTGCCTGGCTTCGCGGCTCAACAGAACTGCTTGAACTGCGAAGGAGCGAGACTATAGCACAGAATTTTGGCTTGTCACGCCAGCATGGCAAGCTTTTTGCAGAAAGATGATGCTTCCGGGGACGCACCTCGCATTTGCCATGGAAACATCATCCGCGCGGCTTTATGTAACGCGAGCCCGCAGGGGCCGCTCGCCTAGAAATTCCTAATTGCCGAGGCCACCACACCATTGCCCCCCAGAGGAAACCGCGCATCTCAGGCCTATACCTATATATAGAGAAAGTTTTGTCGCCGCGATGGACAGCCTATATAGATAGCCCGACAGACAAAGGACAACTCTTCCCATTCCCCTACAGCCGCAGCTCGGTAGTTTCCTTGATCTGCTGGAGTGCGAAGAACGAGCGCATGTCGACCACCGCAGGGTGGCGCATCAGCGTGTCCATGGCGAACTTGGAGAAATGCGCCAGGTCGGCGACCTGGATACGCAGCAGGTAGTCCATGTCGCCGGACATGGCGTAGCACTCGACGACCTCGGGCCAGAGCTGAACGTCGCGGGCGAAGTCGCTCATGGGTGCGTGGCTGGAACCGCTGTGCTTGTTCAGGCGGATATTGACATAGGCCAGCAGGCCCAGCCCGACTTTCCCGGCATCGATCAGCGCCACGTATTTCTTGATGAAGCCCCTCTCTTCCAACCGGCGCACCCGACGCAGGCAGGGACTAGGCGAGAGCGATACCCGGTCGGCCAATTCCTGGTTGCTCAGCCGGCCGTCCCGTTGCAATTCGGCCAGAATCTTTATATCTGTCCTATCCAGCTCCATGTCAGACATTTTCAGCCCCATATTTTTTATCTTGGGCAATATTATTGCTCAACCTCGGCGCGTTCGCGACATGTTTGCAATTGTCTGCCTGCCTTTCCTCCCTACAATCTTCATCCTGGACTTGAACAACAAGTCGCCTCTACAACGACTCAAGGGAGCAGACTCATGAGCAGCGCTTTCCAACCCTGGGACAACCCGATGGGCACCGCCGGGTTCGAATTCATCGAATATGCCGCGCCGGATCCCGCCGCGCTGCGCAAAGTGTTTGAACTGCTGGGCTTCAAGGCGATCGCCAAGCACCGGCACAAGGATGTCACGCTGTACCGCCAGGGCGGCGTGAACTTCCTGATCAACGCCGAACCCGATTCCTTCGCCCAGCGCTTTGCCCGCCTGCACGGCCCGTCGATCTGTGCGATCGGCTTTCGCGTGCAGGATGCTGCAGCCGCCTACAAGCGCGCGCTGGAACTGGGCGCATGGGGTTTCGACTCGCACAGCGGCCCGATGGAATTGAACATTCCCGCCATCAAGGGTATCGGCGACTCGCTGATTTACCTGGTGGATCGCTGGAACGGCAAGGAAGGCCATGGCGGCATCGGCGACATCAGCATCTATGACGTGGACTTCGTGCCGGTGGATCCGCAGAACGCCCAGGCCGACCTGAACCACCGCGGTGCCGGGCTGACGCTGGTGGATCACTTGACGCACAACGTGCACAAGGGCCGAATGGCCGAGTGGTCGGAGTTCTACGAGCGTCTGTTCAACTTCCGCGAGGTGCGCTACTTCGACATCGAGGGCAAGGTGACTGGCGTGAAGTCCAAGGCCATGACCTCGCCCTGCGGCAACATCCGCATTCCCATCAACGAGGAAGGCACCGAAGAGAAGGGTCAGATCCAGGAATACCTGGATCTGTACCGTGGCGAAGGCATCCAGCACATCGCCATGGCCACTGACGACATCTACGGCACCATCGAGGCCTTGCGCGCCAATGGCGTGGTGTTCCTGGATACGCCCGATACCTACTACGAACTGCTGGACCGCCGCCTGCCCAACCATGGCGAAGACGTGGCGCGCCTGAAGAAGAACCGCATCCTGCTGGACGGCGCGCCCGATGGCGGCCTGCTGCTGCAGATCTTCACCGAGAACCAGATCGGCCCGATTTTCTTCGAGATCATCCAGCGCAAGGGCAACGACGGCTTCGGCGAAGGCAACTTCAAGGCGTTGTTCGAGTCCATCGAACTGGATCAGATGCGCCGCGGTGTGGTGAAGGCCGTCGACTGACCGCTTCCCCTGCCGGCGCCCGGAGGCTTGTGCCCGGCGCCGGCCTTGAAACCTCGCCGGTGGCGAGGTTTTTTTTCGTCTGCGCTACCGCTTCAGGCGATCCTGGAATTGCTTGCGGAATTTGGCCACCTTGGGCGCGATCACAAATTGGCAATAGCCCTGCTCGGGATGCAGGGCGAAATAGTCGCGGTGATAGTCTTCGGCGGGCCAAAAGCGCGCGGGTGCCAGCAGCTTGGTGACAATGGGCGCGTCGTAGACCTTTTGCGCCTGGACCTCGGCGATCACCGCCTCGGCCTGCGCGCGCTGGGTCTCGTTCTGCCAGAAGATGGCGGATTCGTACTGCGGGCCGACATCGTTGCCCTGACGGCCCGGCGTGGTCGGATCGTGAGTGGCGAAGAAGACGCGCAGCAGGTCACTGTAGGAGAGTTCCGCCGGATCGAATTCGACGCGGGCGACTTCGATGTGGCCGGTATCCTTGCCGCAGACCTGTTCGTAGCTGGGGTTGTCGACGTGCCCGCCGCTGTAGCCGGGCAGCACGCCCTTGACGCCGCGCAGGTCGGTGAAGACCGCTTCGACGCACCAGAAACAGCCGCCGCCGAGAACGGCGACTTCATTGCCCGGGGAGGGTTGTTCTGCCATGACGATTCCTTTCCTGAAACGATCCAGAGACGATACGACTACTTCTTGGCCGGCGCCAGCGTCAGGATCCATTCGGCCAACTGGCGGGCATCTTCCGGGCTGACATGGGTCTGCGCCGGCATCGGCACGGCGCCCCAGGCGCCCCGGCCGCCACTGCGGATCTTGCCGGCCAGATAGTCCACCATGGCGTCACCCTGGCCGGCGTAGCGTTCGGCCACGCTGGCCAGCGGCGGGCCGACGCGCTTGACGTCGACTTGGTGACAGGCCATGCAGGCCTTGCTCTTGGCCAGATCCAGGCCGGTGGTTTGCCCCTGGGCCGCGCCGGCGACCAGCAGGCCGGCGGCGACCGCCAACAGACTACGTATCAAATGCATCGGTTACTGCCCCACGGCTCGCGGTGCTGGCGAGCTTGCCGAACTTGGCAAGCACACCGCGTGTATAACGCGGCTTGGGCTGGACCCAGGCCTGGCGACGAGCCGCCATCTCTTCGTCGCTGATATTGAGCTGCAACAGCAGCTGGTGGGCATCGATGGTAACCGAATCGCCCTCGCGGATCAGCGCGATCGGGCCGCCGACGAACGCTTCGGGCGCGACGTGGCCCACCACCATGCCCCAGGTGCCGCCGGAGAAACGGCCGTCGGTGATGAGGCCGACGGTTTCACCCAGCCCCTGGCCCACCAGCGCGGAGGTGGGCGCCAGCATTTCGCGCATGCCAGGCCCCCCCTTGGGGCCTTCGTAGCGGATGACGACCACATCGCCGTCGCGGATCTGCCGCGCCATGATGGCGGCCATGGCATCGTCCTCGGAATCGAAAACCCGCGCCGGCCCGGTGATCACCGGATTCTTCAGGCCGGTGATCTTGGCCACGCAGCCTTCCGGCGACAGGTTGCCTTTGAGAATGGCCAGATGCCCCTGGGGATAGAGCGCGCGATCAAGCGGCATGATCACGTCCTGGTCGGGGCGCGGGCTATCGGGCACGCCGGCCAGCGTTTGCGCCACGGTCTGGCCGCTGATGGTGATGCAATCACCATGCAGCAAGCCGGCATTGAGCAACAGTTTCATGACCTGGGGAATGCCGCCGGCGCGATGCAGGTCGGTGGCCACGTATCGACCCGAGGGCTTGAGGTCGCACAACACCGGCACACGTTGGCGGATGCGTTCGAAATCGTCGATGGTCCAAGGCACTTCGGCGGCATGGGCGATTGCCAGGAAATGCAGCACCGCGTTGGTCGAGCCGCCGGTCGCCATGATGACGGAGACCGCATTCTCGATGGACTCGCGCGTGATGATGTCGCGCGGACGCAGGCCGCGCCGCACGGCATCCACCAGCACCCGCGCCGATGCCGCGGCCGAGGCCACCTTCTCGTCGTCCTCGTTGGCCATGGTGCTGGAGTACGGCAGGCTCATGCCCATGGCCTCGAAGGCCGAACTCATGGTGTTGGCGGTGTACATGCCGCCACACGAGCCGGATCCGGGAATGGCGCATTTCTCGATCTGCTTGAAATCGGCTTCTTGCATCCGCCCCATGGTGAACTCGCCGACCGCTTCGAACACCGAGACGATGGTCAGATCCTTACCCTGGTAGCGGCCCGGCTTGATGGTGCCGCCGTAGACATAGATACCCGGCACATTCATGCGCGCCAGCGCGATCATGCCGCCCGGCATGTTCTTGTCGCAGCCGCCGATGACCACGACGCCATCCATCCACTGCCCCTGCGCGGCGGTCTCGATACAGTCGGCGATGACCTCGCGCGACACCAGCGAGTACTTCATGCCCTCGGTGCCCATGGACATGCCGTCGGAAATGGTGGGGGTGCCGAAGACCTGTGGATTGGCCTTGGCGCCGCGGATGGCCTCGATGGCGGCGTCCGCCAGACGCTGCAGGCCGCTGTTGCACGGCGTGATGGTCGAATGGCCGTTGGCCACGCCGATCATGGGATTGTCGAAGTCGGCCTCCTGGTAGCCCAGCGCGTAATACATGGCGCGGTTGGGGGCCCGGGCGACGCCGTGCGTGATGTGGCGGGAACGTTCGTTGTGCGACATGGTCTGTTGTCTCCTGTCGGCCGTCAGGGCGTGGACATGGCGATCGCGCCCGGTGAGGGTGGCCTGCTCGCTCGCGGGCGAGTCTCGGGATACATCGGCATTCAAGGCGCCCGCCTGTCGTGTCGATCTACCGCAGGGCTCGCCGGTTATTATCATTCAACTTTATTGTGTCGGGCGGAACATGCTGCAATATCCAAAATTCGACCCCGTTGCCCTGCAGATCGGACCCCTGTCCATCCATTGGTACGGGCTGATGTACCTGGTGGGCTTTGCCTTGGTCTATCTGCTGGGCCGGCGCCGCATCACCCGCGGCCACACCACGTCGATGAACGTGCGCGACCTGGAGGATCTGATCTTCTACAGCGTGCTGGGGGTGGTGCTGGGCGGACGGCTGGGCTACGTGCTGTTCTACAAGCCGGGCTACTACCTGGCCCACCCGTTGGAAGTGGCCTACCTGTGGGAAGGCGGCATGTCGTTCCATGGCGGGCTGATCGGCGTGATCCTGGTGATGCTGCTGTTTGCCCGCAAGAAGGGCCTGCCGTTCTTCGCCGTCAGCGACTTCATTGCGCCGTTGATTCCGCTGGGACTGGGCTTTGGCCGCCTGGGCAATTTCATCAATGGCGAACTGTGGGGCCGTCCGACCGACGTGCCGTGGGCGATGGTGTTCCCGAGCAGCGGCGATGGCATTGCGCGCCACCCGTCCCAGCTCTATGAACTGGGGCTGGAGGGCATTGTGCTGTTCGCGCTGATGTGGTGGTTCTCGAACAAGCCGCGCCCCCTGGGCCAGGTGAGCGCGGTTTTCCTGATGGGCTACGGAGCGTTCCGTTTCCTGGTGGAATTCACCCGCGAGCCGGACAACTTCCTGGGGCTGCTGGCGGGCGGCTTGAGCATGGGACAGTGGCTGTCCCTGCCGATGGTCGCCCTGGGCGCCATCATGTTCGTGCTTACTGCAAAACGATCGTCCCGTTGACCGAGATGCTGACCGTGACGTTCCCCGCTTCCAGGGGAACGTCCGCGCTGTAGCGGGCGCCTCCCGACGCGTCCTTGGCCATTGCGTTCATCATGCGCGGCATCGGTGTGACGCCGCCGGCGCCGCCCAGCTCGAGCTTGCTCAGGCGGTAGCCCGAGAAACCGAAAGCGTTGGCGGCGGCCAGCGCGCGATCCTTGAAAGCCTGGGCCGCTTCCTTGAGCAGCTTGCGCTCCTCGGCTTCGCGCACTTCGCGCGACAGCGAAAAGCCGATGCTGGAAATCGCGGTCTTGTCGGACAGTTTGGACGCCAGCGCCGCGGCGGCGGCAAAATCCTTCGATTCGAGAATGACCTCGCCCTGGCCGCGCCAGTTGGTGCTGGTCTTGCTCTTGCTGCTGCCGGTGGAATTGGGCCAGACGTTGAAGCCGCCAGTGCGCACTTCGACTGCCTTGGTGTCGCGCGCGCGCTTGACTACGTCGTCCAGCATTTCGGTCAGCTTCTTGCCAGCGGTAGGCTGGTCGCCGGCCTCGACCTCGGCCGACAGCGTGATACGTACCGTGTCCTGGTTGACCTCGGACGACGCGGTGGCCTGCAGCGTCAGTTCCGGCGAACGGTTGGCCGCGGACTCCGACGCGGCGGGCGCCTGCGCCTGGGTCTGCGCGAAGACAGGCTGCGCCAGGGACAGCGCGGCCACGGCAGCGCACGCCGCGCCAAGTCTGGTCAGCGAAAAAACGGGGGATTTCGACATGGACTGGTCCTATGAGGGAGGACGATGGGAAGGCGCCCGGCGCGGGCCTGCGCTCATGGCAGGCCCGCTGGGATAGATGCCCCGCCTGTGCCGTCAAGGCCGGCATCTCGAACCCTGAGGTTCAAGGTGGTCGCGTTCCGAAGAGCGTCGGGTTCGTCTACGAGAGACAATCGCTCCAGCTCTGCACTCCCGCAACCAATATGCCATAAGACATAGGTTCAGAGAATGTATGGCCAGGTCACGGACACGGCAGGGACAAACTGAAAAATCTTGATGAAAACCGCTTATGAACGTCAGAGCAGTTTTTCTTGCCCCGACAGGGCATTGTCCAGCACTGCGTTCATGTCCTCGATTCTACGCTTGAAGTCGCCGACCGCCAAACCGCCCAGCGGACCATCCGGCGCCTTCATGGCAAGCAGCTCGCCGGCGACCTGCAACGCGGCCATCACGGCGATGCGTTCGTTGCTGGAAACCTTGCCGGTGCCCTGGATGCGCAGCATGAGCTGGTCGACGTGGCGCACAGCGGCCAGCAGCGTGGGCTTTTCCTCGGCCGAACACGCCAGCGAGTAGTCGCGCCCGAGTATCGTTACATCAACGCGTTCCATCAGTGTTGCTCTCCGGACGGCGCACCCGGCAGACGGGCCAGGACGGCGTCGATGCGCTCGCGGGCGGCGGCGGCGGCCACACGCAGGCGCTGTAATTCGGCGTCGCGGCTTTGCAGGTTGCCCTGCAGTTCGGCTTCGCGGGCGGCAAAGCGCGCCTCGATCGATTGGCGCTCGGCGATTTCGCGGGCGAGCTGTTCGCGCAAGGCCACTTCGGCTTGCTGCGCCTGCTCCAGCATCGCGCTGACGGCGCCGTCGTGGTCCTGCAACTTGATCTGCAGCGCGGCGATGTCGGCGTCGCGCTCGGCGGCGCGTTGCTTGAGCACGCGCGTCTCGGCTTCGGTTTCGTTCAGGCGCATCCGCAAAGCGTCACGCTCGGCATGAAGTTGCCGGGTGCGTTGCACCAGTTGCCCGATACGGGCGGCGAGTTGGTCTAGGTCTTGCAGCATGGGCGCTATCGTAAACCATCCAGGTGGGAATCGGGCCGCTTCACGCATGGTGAGAAACACGGCAATATTCAGTAGGAAATACGGCGATCACGCCGGCGGCGGGCAACATAACCGATCAGGCACGACTAGAAAAGTCCCACGCGCGCGGCAAGCGGCGGCTCAAGCGAACCCGCTTTCGCATTTCTTTCTATCAACTTTCACTTAGCTTTCAAAAAACCCTCAATCAGCCCGCCCCGTTACATCTGGGGATCGGGAGTTCCCCAATTTTAGGGAAAACCCCAGGCTTTCACCTACCTTACAGGGTTTGCATCGCTGCAGGCGTCCATTACCATTCGCCCTTTCAAGAAGCCGCGACGAAGCTTTCAGAAGAACACCGGGCACCGTGACGTGCCTTTTTTGTGCCTGTCACCTGGCTTTCCGGCAGCCCGGGCAGATCACAAGCCTCTTTTTATCTACATGCTGTAAACAGGAGCCAACCAATCATGCAGCTACGCAATCGACAGGACTTCTGGTCGGGGGTGATGTTCATCGCCCTTGGACTGGGATTCGCCTGGCAAGCCAGCAGCTACCAAATGGGTACTGCCGCCCGGATGGGCCCCGGGTATTTTCCTTTCTGGCTGGGCATCGTTCTCGCATTGCTGGGTGCCATCGTGCTGCTTGGCTCGATGTCGAAGAAGGCCCAGGAAACCCACGTCGACAAGTTCGACTGGCGCATCGTCTTCCTGGTGGTCGGATCCGTGGTCATTTATGGCCTGGTCCTGAAACTGCTGGGTATCTATATCTCGGTGTTCCTGCTGGTCGTCATAAGCAGCCTGGCCAGTCATGAGTTCAACCTGAAGGTCGCCGTCGCCAACGGCATTTTCCTGGTGGTGTTCTCGTACCTGGCGTTCGTCAAGGGGCTGGGGCTGATTTTCCCGCTGTGGCCGTCGTTTCTGGGCATGAACTGAGGAGCTACTGGTCATGGAATTGTTTGACAATCTTATGTTGGGTTTCTCGGTGGCGTTCACGCCCGAGAACCTGCTTTACGCCCTGTTGGGCTGCATCCTGGGCACGCTGATCGGCGTGCTGCCGGGTATCGGCCCCGTGCCGACCATCGCAATGCTGCTGCCGATCACGTACGTGCTGCCCCCGGTGGCCGGTCTGATCATGCTGGCGGGTATCTATTACGGCGCTCAATACGGGGGTTCGACCACCGCCATCCTGGTGGCGTTGCCAGGGGAAACGTCCGCGGTGGTGACCGTGCTGGACGGTCACCAGATGGCCCGCAACGGCCGCGCTGGCGCCGCGCTGGCAATCGCCGCCCTGGGTTCGTTCTTCGCCGGTTGCGTGGCCACGCTGCTGCTGGCCGCCTTCGCGCCGCCGCTGGCTGAAGTCGCCTTCAAGTTCGGCCCCGCCGAGTACTTCTCGCTGATGTGCCTGGGTCTGGTCGGCGCCGTGGTGCTGGCCTCGGGCTCGCTGCCCAAGGCGATCGCGATGATCATCCTGGGTCTGCTGCTGGGCATGGTCGGCACCGACGTCAACTCGGGCGTGGCCCGCTTCGACTTCGGCGTCCCCGAGCTGCAGGACGGCATCGACTTCGCCATCGTGGCCATGGGCGTGTTCGGCTTCGCCGAAATCATGACCAACCTCGAGCAGAAGGAAAACCGCGTCGACATCACCGACAAGATCGGCTCGCTGTACCCGAACAAGCAGGAATTCAAGGAGTCCGCGCCTGCCGTGCTGCGTGGCACGGCCCTGGGTTCGGCCCTGGGTATCCTGCCGGGCGGTGGCGCCGTGCTGTCGTCGTTCGCCTCGTACACGCTGGAAAAGAAGATCTCGAAGAATCCGGAACGCTTCGGCAAGGGCCACCCGGCCGGCCTGGCTGGCCCGGAATCGGCCAACAACGCGGCCGCGCAGACCTCCTTCATCCCGCTGCTGACCCTGGGGATCCCGGGCAACGCCGTGATGGCGCTGATGGTCGGCGCGATGACGATCCACAACATCCAGCCCGGCCCGCAAGTGATGACGAGCCACCCCGAGCTGTTCTGGGGCCTGATCGCCTCGATGTGGATCGGCAACCTGATGCTGGTGGTGTTGAACCTGCCGCTGATCGGCCTGTGGGTCAAGCTGCTCAAGGTGCCCTACCGCATCCTGTTCCCGGCGATCCTGGTGTTCTGCACGATCGGTGTGTACTCGCTGAACTACAACTCGTTCGACATCTTCACGACGGCCATGTTCGGCATTGTGGGTTATGTCTGGTCGAAGCTGAAGTGCGAAGGCGCGCCGCTGCTGCTGGGCCTGGTGCTCGGCCCCATGATGGAAGAGAACTTCCGCCGCGCCCTGCTGCTGTCGCGTGGCGACTTCAGCACCTTCGTGACGCGCCCGCTGTCGGCCTCGCTGCTGGCGGTGGCGGTGTTCCTGGTGATCCTGGTGGCCCTGCCGGCGATCCGCAAGAAGCGCGAAGAGACCTTCGTCGAGGAAGATTGAGAACGCGCCGCCGCATCGCGCGGCGGCGTCGTTGCACCCGAACCCCCGGCTTGCCGGGGGTTTTTCTTTGCGCGCGCGTACTTGCGGGCGGCGCATGCGCGGATCGACGAACGAAACTAATTGCTACAACTCAATACAGGGTGTGCGCGCAAGCGCCCGCATCTACGTTAAGCTACGGGTTTACCCCCACGCGATGATTCGAGATGAATTTCGACTGGAACAACCCTTATCCCACGACGCGCACACCGGTCTTTGCCCGCAATATCGTCGCCACCTCGCAGCCGCTGGCGGCGCAGGCCGGGCTGCGCATATTGGCCAGTGGCGGCAACGCGGTGGATGCCGCCATCGCCGCGGCCGCGACGCTGACGCTGACCGAGCCGGTCAGCAACGGCCTGGGATCGGATTGCTTCGCCATCGTCTGGGACGGTTCGAAGCTGCACGGCCTGAACGCGTCGGGGCCGGCACCGGCGGCCTGGAGCCTGGACTACTTCCGCCGCAAGCACCAGGGCGCGATACCCACCCGTGGCTGGGACAGCGTCACGGTGCCGGGCTGTGTGGCCGGCTGGGCCACCCTGCATGAAAAGCTGGGACGGCTGCCGTTCGCCGACGTGCTGGCGCCCGCCATTGATTATGCCGAACGCGGCTTCGCCATCAGCCCCATGGTGCATCAGAAGTGGGCCGCGCAGGCCGACGTGCTGCAACCGCAACCGGGCTTCGCCGAACACTTCCTGCCGCGCGGCCGGGTGCCGCAGATCGGCGAACATTTCACCCTGAAAGGCGCCGCCGCGACACTCAAGCGCATCGCCGCCAGCGGTGGCCGCGATTTCTATGAAGGCGAAACCGCCCACAAGCTGGTGGCCCATGCGCAGGCCCACGAGGCGGCCATGACGCTGGCCGACCTGCGCGACTTCGCGCCGGAATGGGTGACGCCCATCAGCCAGACGTACCGCGGCCACACCCTGCACCAGATTCCGCCGAACGGCCAGGGCATCGCCGCCCTCATCGCACTCGGCATCCTGCAGAACTTCGACCTGGCGGCGCGGCCGATCGATCATCCCGACACCCAGCACCTGCTGCTCGAGGCCATGAAGCTGGCCTTTGCCGATGTCTATACGCACGTGGCCGACGCCCGCCACATGCGCCTGGCGCCCGAGCAGATGCTGCGCGCCGACTACCTGGCCGAACGCGCCCGGCTGATCGATCCCAATGTCGCCCAGGCATTCGCCTGCGGCCATGCGCCGCAGGGCGGCACCGTCTACCTGACCGCCGCCGACCGCGGCGGCATGATGGTCAGCTTCATCCAGTCGAACTACATGGGGTTCGGCTCGGGCGTGGTGGTGCCAGGCACCGGCGTCAGCCTGCAGAACCGCGGCCACTGCTTCAGCACCGAGGCCGAGCATCCCAACGCGGTGGCGGGCGGCAAGCGCCCCTTCCACACCATCATCCCGGGCTTCCTGATGCGCGATGGCGCGCCCGCGATGAGCTTCGGCGTGATGGGCGGCAACATGCAGCCGCAGGGCCAGGTGCAGACGCTGGTACGCATGCTCGACTACGGCCAGCAGCCTCAGGCCGCCTGCGACGCGCCGCGCTGGAAATGGAACCAGGGGCTGGCGGTTGACGTGGAAACCTCGATGTCCGCCGCCGTGACGCAGGGCCTGCGTGCGCGTGGGCACGTGCTCGAAGGCATCGACGACCCATACATGGATTTCGGCTCCGGCCAGTTCATCTGGCGCCTGGGCGATCCGGCGGTGGACGGCTACGTCAGCGCCAGCGACAGCCGTCGCGATGGGCTCGCCGCCGGCTTTTGATTGCGTTAAGGTTACTGCCTCAGGTTTTCCTTTCCACAGTGGAGTTCCCTGCATGGCATCGATCGGTACCAAAAGCTACGACGCGGTCGTGGCCCAGAAAGTCGCATTCCTCGGCCTGGGCGTGATGGGCCTGCCCATGGCCGGCCACCTGGCCCGTGCCGGGCATGACGTCACTGTCTACAACCGCACCGCCGCCAAGGCGCAGGCCTGGGCCGCCGAATTCGGCGGCCGCAGCGCCGTGACACCGCGCGAGGCCGTGGCTGGCGCCCAGATCGTGTTCGCCTGCGTCGGCAACGACGACGACCTGCGCAGCGTGACGCTGGGCCCGGATGGCGCGTTCGCCGGCATGGCGCCAGGCGCGGTATTCGTGGATCACACCACCGCCTCGGCCGACGTGGCGCGCGAGCTTTACGCGCAAGCCAAGAACCTGGGCCTGAACTTCATCGACGCGCCGGTGTCCGGCGGCCAGGCCGGCGCGGTCAACGGCGTGCTGACGGTCATGTGCGGCGGTGAACAGGCGGTGTTCGACGCGATCAAGCCGGTGGCGCAGGCCTTCGGCCGGGCGGTGACGCGGGTGGGCCCGCCGGGAGCCGGACAACTGGCCAAGATGGTCAACCAGATCTGTATCGCCGGCATCGTGCAGGGCTTGTCCGAAGCCGTGGCGTTCGGCCAGGCCGCCGACCTCGACATGAAGCTGGTGCTGGATGTGATCAGCAAGGGCGCGGCGCAGAGCTGGCAGATGGAGAACCGCGGCGGCACCATGGTCGACGACAAGTTCGACTTCGGCTTCGCGGTGGACTGGATGCGCAAGGATCTCGGCCTGGTGCTGGCCGAGGCGCGCCACAACGGCGCCCGGCTGCCGCTGACGGCACTGGTGGACCAGTTCTACGGCGACGTGCAGAAAATGGGCGGCGGCCGCTGGGATACCTCAAGCCTGATCAAGCGCCTGCGCGATTGAACGCCAGCCGGCCATGAAAAAGCGAACCACGGGGGTTCGCTTTTTTTTCAGGCCGCTTGCAGCGCGACCCGCGACGGCGCCAGGTCGAGCGCGTCGATGCGCTGGCGCGCCAGCGCCACACCTTCAAGCGCCGCCACTTCACCCATCGCCATGCCTTCGGCGGCGATGAAGGTGACCTCGTTCATGCCCAGGAAGCCCAGCATCTGCCGCAGGTACGGCGTCATGGTGTCGTTCGGCGTGCCTTCGGCCTTGCCGCCGCGCGCCGTGAGCACGAACACCTGCTTACCCTTCACCAGTCCCTCGGCCATCCCTTCCGGCGTATAACGGAACGTGACGCCGGCACGGGCCACGTGATCCAGATAGCTCTTGAACTGGGCCGGCAGATTGAAGTTGTAGACCGGCACCGCGAACACGACGCGGTCGGCCTGCAGCAGCTCCGCGATCAGGGCATCGCTGCGTTCGACGATGCGCTGCTGCTCAAGGGTACGCGCATCGGCGGGCGTGAACAGCGCGCCGGCGGTGGCGCCGTCGAAGTACGGCAACGGCTCGGCGCCGATGTCCCGGGTGGTGATGACAGCGGCGGGGTCGGCCTGCTTGATGCGGGCCACCAGGTGGTCGGCCAGTTCCTTGCTGTGCGAGCGATTGCCAAGAATCGAGGACAGGATGACGAGGGTCTTCATAAGGTGATCTCCAGTGCGGACCGCGAAGAGCGCGGTTCCTGAGTGCATGGCGTCACTGTAGATCGCTTAATTGATCACATAAACCCGGGTATGATGAACTGTTCGTTCCAAGCATAGAACAATCATGCAAGATCTAAACGACCTCTACTATTTCTCTCAAGTCGTCGAGCAAGGCGGTTTCAGCGCCGCGGCGCGGGCACTGGACATCCCCAAATCGCGCCTGTCACGCCGCATTTCCCACTTGGAGGAAAGCCTGGGCGTGCGGCTCCTGCAACGCACCACGCGGCGCCTGCGCCTGACCGCGGCCGGCGAACGCTACTTGCATTACTGCCGCGAGATGGCAGCCTCGGCGCGCGCGGCCGACGATGCGATGCGCCAGTTGCAGGCCGAGCCTGCCGGACCGGTGGTGGTCAGTTGCCCGGTCTCGATCGCGCAGGACGTACTGGCGCCACTGCTGCCGGAATTCCTGGACGCGTGGCCGGCCATTTCGGTGCAACTGCTGGTGACCAACCGCCGGGTGGACCTGATCCGCGAAGGCGTCGATCTGGCCCTGCGCGTACGCACCAAGCTCGATACCGACGCCGAGCTGGTGGTGCGGCACCTGGGCACCGCGCGCGGTACCCTGGTGGCCAGCCCGGCCTACATCCAGCGCCACGGGGCGCCCGACACGCCGCAGGATCTGGCCTCGCACACCACTTTGAGTTTCAGCGATCCGCAGAACGAGGTGCGCTGGCCGCTGCGCAACGACAAGGGCGAAGAGGTGCATATCGAGCTGAAGCCGCAGCTCTCGTGCAACGATTTCATTGTGCTGGTGGAGGCGGCCGTGCGCGGCCGCGGCATCGCGCTGTTGCCGTCGATCGCCACCCAGGAAGAACTGCGCCGTGGCCAACTGGTGCCGGTCCTGCCGCAGTGGCAATCGCCGGAGGGCATCGTCCACTGCATCTATCCGTCGCGGCGCGGCATGATGCCGGCGGTGCGCACCCTGCTGGATTTCCTGTCGCAGCGCCTGCCTCCCACCTACCAGCGGCTGGAAAAGCAGGGCACCACGGCGCCCGCGGCTCAGTAGCCGCGTTCGCGCTCGACCACGCCGCTGATGGGCTCGCCGCGCATCAGCCTGGCGACCTTGCCGGCGATCTGCTCGATGCTTTCGTCGCGCAGCGTGCGGGCGGCGATGTGCGGCGTGACATGCACGCGCGGATCGCGCCAGAAAGGATGATCCTGGGGCAACGGCTCGGTATGGAACACATCGAGCGTGGCGCCGGCGATCTCGCCCTCTTCCAACATTTGCACCAGGTCTTCCTCGACCAGATGCTCGCCCCGGCCAACGTTGACCAGGTGCGCCTCGGGCAGCAGTTGGCCGAGGGTGTCGCGGTTGAGGATGCCGCGGGTGTCGGGCGTAAGCGGCAGCACGTTCACCAGGAAGCGGGTGCGCGCCAGAAAGGCCGGCAACGCATCCTGGCCGCTGAAGGACTCCACGCCGGGAATCTCGCGCGGCGTGCGCGACCAGCCGGCCACCGGATAGCCGAATTCGGCCAGCGTCCGCGCCACGCGCGCGCCCACCTGGCCCAGGCCCAGCACGCCCACCGGCCAGTCGGCCTGGCGCGTGCCTTCGCGGGTATCCCAGTGCTGGCGTGCCTGCGACTCGTCGAAGGCCTGGAAATCGCGCGATACGCGCAGCAGCGCGTACAGCGCGTATTCGGCCATCTGCACCGACATGCCGGCG
Organism: Achromobacter sp.; assembly: GCF_050285565.1. Classification (GTDB taxonomy): domain Bacteria; phylum Pseudomonadota; class Gammaproteobacteria; order Burkholderiales; family Burkholderiaceae_B; genus Achromobacter. The sequence goes on along the minus strand of NZ_JBLZXG010000008.1, from coordinate 299,151 downwards.
TCCTCCAGGCGGACAATGCGCACGTGCGGCGGAATTTCCTTCATCTTGAGCAAGGCGTCCACGCCCGCGCCGAGGTTGAACAGGGTCTCGATGCGGGTCTCATGCTGGAACAATTCCACCGGCGGTTTCCACACCAGGGCGACCTCGGCGCCCGAGGGCGGGCCTTCGGGATTCCAGACGGAAATGCGACAGCCGGGCATGGCGGCTTGCAGGCGCGGGACCCAGACGTCGGGGTCGTGCAGGGGGCAGGCGAAGAGGATATGCATGGCGGAAATCCGGACAGGCTCGGGAAACCGCAAGCATGGGGGAATACGGCGCGTAAATCAAACGGCCCGGCGTGAAAGCCGGGCCGTGTTCAGGACGGGTGACGCGCAGCGGTCAGGCCGTCTGCGTGACCTGCGGCTTGTTCTTGCTCTTGCCGCGGCGCAGGAAGGCCCACACCTGCAGCAGGATCAGCAGCGCGCTGGCGCCGATGAACCAGGCGCTGATCGGGCGTTGCACGAACACCGCCAGGTCACCGCGCGACAACAGCAAGGCGCGGCGGAAGTTCTCTTCGACCATCGGCCCCAGCACAAAGCCGAGCAGGATGGGCGCGACCGAGAACTCCAGCGTCATCAGGACGGCGCCGATCACGCCGAAGGCCAGCACTTCCCAGATCTGGAAGAGGCTGTTCTGGGTACTGAACACGCCCACCGCGATGAAGAACAGCGCCGACGGGAACAGGTAGCGGTACGGCACCTGCAGCAACTTCACCCAGACACCGATCAGCGGCACGTTGAGCACCATCAGCAGCACGTTGCCGACCCAGAAGCTGGCGATCAGGCCCCAGAAAATGTCCGGATGCTCGGTGATCAACTGCGGGCCGGGCTGGATGCCCTGGATCAGCAGCGCGCCCAGGATCAGCGCCATCACCGCGTCGCCAGGGATGCCCAGGCTCATGGTGGGGATGAAGTCGACCTGCGTCTTGGAGTGCGACGAGGCTTCGGGCGAGGCCACGCCGGCGATCATGCCGGTGCCGAACTTCTCGGGCGTCTTGGAGATCTTGCGTTCCAGCGCGTAGGCCACGAAGGTGGTGATGGTGGGACCGGTGCCGGGCATGGCGCCGAACAGCGTGCCCACGGCGGTGCCGCGCACCATCGGCCAGAAGGCCGTCTTCAGTTCCTGCTTGCTGGGACGCATGTCGCGCAGGCGCAGCTTGGCGCCGCTGCCGATGATGGTCATGCGGTTGACGCTCATCAGGAAGTCGGCCACGCCGAACAGGCCCATCGAGATCGCCACCAGTTCGAGGCCGTCGGACAGGTCCAGCAGGCCGAACGAGAAGCGGATGGTGCCGGTGTTCACGTCGGTGCCGACCACGCCGCACATCAGGCCGAACAGCGTCATCGCCACGCCCTTGAGCGGCGAGCCGCGCGACATGGTGGCGCCGGCCAGCAGGCCCAGCAGCATGATCGAGAAGATCTCGGTCGGGCCGAACTTGAAGGCGACTTCGACCAGCAGCGGCGAGGCGAAGATCATGACGATGATGCCGACCGAGGCCGCGAAGAACGAGCAGATCATCGTGATGCCGAGCGCTGTTCCGCCCTTGCCTTGCTTGGTCAATGGATAACCGTCAAGGCAGGTCACCGCGTGCGGCGGGTGCGAAGGCAGGTTGAGCAGGATGGCGCCGATGGCGCCGCCGTACTGCGAGCCGTAGAAGATGCCGGCCAGCATCAGAATGGCGGGCACCGGCTGCATCACGTAGGTCAGCGGCAGCAGGATCGAGATGGCCGACAACGCGCCCATGCCGGGCAGCACGCCGATGAGGTTGCCCACCAGCACGCCGAAGAACGACCACATCAGGTTATGGAGCTGGAACGCGACGCCGAAGCCGTACCAGAGATCGGTCAGAGCTTGAGAAATCATGGCGCATCAACCCCAGCGAAACAGCGGCAACTGCAGTTGCAGCGCCCACCAGAAAACCACGACCGCGATCAAGGACATGCCGATCGACAGTACGAATGCCTGCTTGACCGTGTTCTTGCGGTCGCCCAGGGCGGAAATGAACACGATGGCGAACGTGGCGGGCAGCAGGCCGCCATAGTGGCCCAGCAACAGGAACGCCAGCGTGCCGAGCAGGATGCAGACGCTGCCGCGCAGATCCGGCAGGCCATGGGCGTGGCCGTCGCCCGGAGCGGGCGGCGTGGACTCGCCGGAACGCGCCGAGACGGCGATCAGGATCCCCGTCAATGCCAGCAGGCCGCCCAATGCCGCGGGGAAGAACCCCGGGCCCATGTGGCTGAGCGTTCCGATGTGATAGTCGGTACCACCGTAGATCGCCCCCAATCCGATAAGGACCATCAGCGCGCCGCCGTAGTAGTCCTTTCTATTAATTGTTTTTTGCACTTCCATCCTCCTGAGGCAGAGCCGTGCAGGCTCCCAGGATGGCGCCATGAGCGTGCGCCATCCGGCTCTTTACAACAAGCCGGCTGGCAGATTACGGAAGGAAGCTGCTAATTCGCTTTCTATGCGCTGTCGCGATCCTGAATCCGGGGGTTATCCCTGATGGAAAGCGGTGCGATGCCCGACGCGAGCGAGGATCAAGGAATGAAAGCTCCGCGGAATTATTGTTCGCCGGTGAACTCGGCGTCGGCGGGGCGCGGGTACTGCGACACGGTCGTCGCCAGCGGCAGCCAGAGCACCGATGCCAGGCCCACCCCGCCCTGCGCATTGGCCTCGCCATCGCGCAACTCGATATCGCCGTCGTTGCGCCGGGCGTAGGCGCGGGCGATGGCCAATCCAAGACCCGATCCCGACGAGGCGACCGGCTTGTCGGTGCCGACCCGCTCGAAGCGGGCGAAGGCGCGGGCGCGCAGCAACGGCTCCAGGCCGGGCCCGTTGTCGGACACGGCCACTTCGGCGCGGTTCTCGCCCCGGCTGACCGACACCGTAATGCGGGCCCCCACGGGCGCGTAGTGGATGGCGTTATGCACCAGGTTGGACAGGGCTTCGTGCAGTTCGGCCTCGTTGCCGGACACCGGCGCGTCGATCTCCTGGCCCTGCCCGTTGGTGGCCTGCACCCAGCCCAGATCCTGCTGCTTTTCGTGCGCCAGCGGCAGATATTGCAGAACCACCTCGCGCGAGACGGCGTTCATGTCGAGCAATTGGCGCGGCAATGGGTCGGCCTGGTTGGCGTGCGCCAGCGACAGCAACTGCTCGGTCAGGCGGCGAGTGCGCCCCAGTTGATCGACGATGGCGCGCAAGCCTTCCTGGGCGCGCGCCGGATCGCGCTCGCGCAGGGCGTATTGCGCCTGCGTCAACATGATGGCCAGCGGCGTGCGCAACTGGTGCGAGGCGTCCGCCAGGAAGTGCGACTGCTCTTCCAGCACCCGGCGGTAGCGGGCGATGTGGTGGTTGACGGCGTCCACCAGCGGCGCCACTTCGCTGGGCACGCGCGAGGCATCCAGGGGGGTCAGGTCATCGGGCCGGCGGTTGCGGATGTCGGCGCGCAGCCGGCGCAGCGGTTTCAGGGCCCACGACACGCCCCACCAGACCAGCAGCACCACCAGTGCCAGCATGCGCGCGTCGCGCAGGATTTCCTGACGCCGGGCGCTGTTCTCGGCCTCGATGCGTTTGCCGGTGCTTTCGGCGACCAGCACCAGCACCTGGCGATGCGCCCCCTGGTAATACAGGTCGCGCACCAGCGATACCACCCGCACCGGGTCGTTGCGGTAGACGCCGTCGTAGAACACGGGCGGGCCATTGGAGCGCGGCCAGCTCGGCGGACGCGGCAGTTCGGGCATGCCCAGCAGGGTCTTGCCCTGTTCGGCCGGCACCGGCGCATCGTCCGGCAGGGGGGGATCGATCTGTTCGATGCGGAAATACTTGCGCAACCCGGCGCGCGATTCCAGCATGACCTGCGCGTACAGTGGCGTGGCCACCTGCAGCGCGCCGTCGGGGGTGAACTCCAGGCTGCTTTCGAGCACGCGGGCGGGCTCGACCAGCGCGCTGTCATAGGCCTCGTTGGTGATCTCGGAGAGCGTGCGGTAGTCGTTCAGGCTGTCGATGACCAGCAGCGCCACCACGCCGGGCAGCAGCAGGATGATCAGCAGCGCGCGGATGCCGACCCGCGGCAACCCAGGGATCCGGAGGCTCACGAGGGGGTCAGGAGTCGGCGGCTTCGCTGGCGACGCTTTCCAGCATGTAGCCCAGCCCGCGCACGGTGACGATCCGCACGTCGCTGCCGGCCAGCTTCTTGCGCAGGCGGTGCAGCACCACCTCGATGGCGTCGGGGTTGGCCTCGCTGTCGTGGGTGAAGACCTTGCCGAACAACTGTGATTTGTCCACCGGGTAGCCGCTGCGCGTCAGCAGCGCCGCCAGGGCGGCGTGCTCGCGCGGAGTCAGGAACAGCAGGGAGCCGTCGAGCGTGAAGGCGCGGCTTTCGCTGTCGTAGGACAACGAACCACACTGCAGGCGCGGATGCTGGCGGCCGCGGCTGCGGCGCACCAGCGCGGTCAGGCGGGCTTCCAGCTCTTCGAGGGCGAACGGCTTGGTCAGGAAGTCATCGGCGCCCAGGTTCAGGCCGCGCACCCGGTCCTGCAGCGCGCCCTGGGCGGTCAGCAGCAGCACCGGGGTGCGGTCATCGCGGTTGCGCATCTCGCGCAGCACCACCAGGCCGTGCTTGTCGGGCAGGCGCAAGTCCATGACGATGGCGTCGTACTCGGTGCCCGCCATGAAGGCTTCGGCGGTGCGGGCATCGGCCGCGTGATCCGGCACGAACCCGCTTTGCGCGAGCGCGCGCATCAGCCAGGATGCCATGTCCCGTTCATCTTCAACCAACAATATGCGCATGACCGTCCGTTCCTTCGGGCAAGTTCTCTGCCGTCCGCTGCCCATGCACGCGCTGACGCAGGTAGCGGGTTTCGTGGTGACGCCGAAAGAGAATTGCCGACAACTCGTTCAACGCCTGGGTGTAGACGTCCCGCTTGAACTCGATCACGGCATCCAGCGGCACCCAGTACTGGCTCCAGCGCCAGGCGTCGAATTCCGGATGCTGCGTCGCGCGCAGGCAGACGTCACTGTCACGTCCCACCAGGCGCAACAAGAACCAAATCTGTTTTTGTCCTTTATAGTGGCCACGCCACTCACGCCGGACGAAGTGATCGGGCACGTTATAACGTAACCAATCGCGTGTACGCCCCAAAATACGGACATGCTCGGGCTTCAGGCCCACCTCTTCATGGAGTTCGCGATACATGGCCTGCACCGGGCTTTCGCCATACTTGATGCCGCCCTGGGGGAACTGCCATGCATGTTCCCTGATACGCTTGCCCCAAAAGACCTCGTTTCTACCGTTGACGAGAATGATGCCGACATTGGGGCGGTAGCCTTCGCGGTCAAGCATGGGCCACCCCCACCGAATTCAATACAATTACGGTCGATTATACGTATCTGCTGCCACCTTTAAACATGCGCGCATCCAACTACCACATCAACACCCTCAAAGAAGCCCCTTCCGAAGCCGAAGTCGCCAGCCACCAGCTGATGACCCGGGCCGGCATGATCCGCAAGCTCGCGGGCGGCATCTACACCTACATGCCCCTGGGCCTGAAGATCATCCGCAAGGTCGAGGCGATCGTCCGGGAGGAAATGAACGCCTCGGGCGCCATCGAACTGCTGATGCCGGTGGTTCAGCCGGCCGAGCTCTGGATGGAATCGGGCCGCTGGGAGCAATACGGCGCCGAACTGCTGCGCATCAAAGACCGGCACCAGCGCGATTTCGTGCTGCAGCCGACCTCCGAAGAGGTGATCACCGACATCGCCCGCAACGAGATCCACAGCTATCGCCAACTGCCGCTGAACTTCTATCACATCCAGACCAAGTTCCGGGACGAGCGCCGGCCCCGCTTCGGCCTGATGCGCGGCCGCGAATTCACCATGAAGGACGCCTACTCCTTCGACCGCGACGAGGCCGGCGCCCAGCGCAGCTATGACAACATGTATGCCGCCTACATGCGCATCTTCGGCCGCCTGGGCCTGGAGTTCCGCGCCGTGGCGGCCGATACCGGCTCCATCGGCGGCACCCGCAGCCATGAATTCCAGGTGATCGCCGACACCGGCGAGGATCTGCTGGTCTACAACGCCGAGTCCGACTACGCCGCCAACATCGAGCTGGCCGAGGCGCCCTGCCTGTACGCCGAGCGCGGCGCGGCCACCCAGCCGATGGCCGACGTGGCCACCCCGGGCGCCGCCAAGTGCGAGGACGTGGCCCGCCTGCTGGGCCTGCCACTGGAACGCACCGTGAAATCCATCGTCCTGGCCACCGACGGCGACAAGGGCAAGGTCGACATCTGGCTGTTGCTGCTGCGCGGCGACCACGAACTCAATGAAATCAAGGCCGGCAAGCTGCCGGGCCTGGCCGGCTTCCGTTTCGCCACCGAAACCGAGATCGTCGAGCATTTCGGCTGCAAGCCCGGTTACCTGGGTCCGGTGCGCACCGCGCGTCCGGTGCACGTGATCGCCGACCGCACCGTGGCCAACATGGCCGATTTCGTCTGCGGCGCCAACCGCGAGGATTTCCACATCCAGGGCGTGAACTGGGGCCGCGACCTGCCCGAGCCCGAACGGGTGGCCGACCTGCGCAACGTGGTCGCGGGCGACCCCTCGCCCGACGGCAAGGGCACGCTGTCGATCCAGCGCGGCATCGAGGTCGGCCACGTGTTCTACCTGGGCAAGAAGTATTCCGAGGCCCTCAAGGCCACCTTCCTGGACGAGACCGGCAAGCCGGCCGTCCTGGAGATGGGCTGCTACGGCATCGGCGTGACCCGTATCGTGGGCGCGGCCATCGAGCAGAACCACGATGCCCGCGGCATCATCTGGCCGCGCGCCATCGCGCCGTTCGAAGTCGTCATCTGCCCGGTGGGCTGGGGCAAAAGCGAAACCGTGCGTAACACCTCCCTGAAACTGTACGAATCGCTGCTGGCGCGTGGCGTGGACGTCATCCTGGACGACCGCGACGCCCGCCCCGGCGTCATGTTCGCCGAATGGGAATTGATCGGCGCGCCGCTCCGTGTAACAGTTGGAGAACGCGGGCTGAACGACGGTGTGGTGGAATTGCAGGCCCGCCGGGAAACCGAAGCGGCCAAGATTCCGGTAGAGTCCGCGCTGGAAGCGGTGCTGACGAAACTCGACACGCTGTAAACCTTATAGCAACTACGGACTTTCCGCGTCCCGACCCGCATCATCGAAACCCGTATCGTGACCGATCCGAAGTCCAGCGAGTCCCTCCTGCAAGTCCGTGTCTACTATGAAGACACGGACGCGGGCGGGGTGGTTTTCTACGCCAACTACTTGAAATTCCTGGAGCGCGCCCGCACTGAATGGCTGCGCGACCTGGGAGTCAACCAATCCGGCCTGGCCGCCAGCGAGCAACGACTGTTCGTCGTCCGCTCGCTGGACATGTCTTACCGCAAGCCAGCCAAACTGGACGATTTGCTTACCATACGCAGCCGGGTCACACGACTGGGCCGCGCTTCGATACACTTCGCGCAGCGCGCAGAACGGGACGGGGAACTGCTTGCCGAAGGCAATATCCAAGTCTGCTGCGTCGATGCCATCAACATGCGGCCGGTGGAACTGCCGGCCGACGTCCGCGCCAAACTGGAATCAATTCAGGAATAACCATGCAAGCCACCAACGACATGTCGTTGCTTTCGTTGATTTCGCACGCCAGCGTGCCGGTCCAGTTGATCATGCTGATGCTCCTGGGCATCTCGATCATGTCCTGGACCTACATCTTCGCCAAGCGGCTGGCCATCAAGCGCGCCCATGCCCAGACCCGCCGCTTCGAGGACGATTTCTGGTCGGGCGGCGACCTGTCGATGCTGCAACAGGCCGTGGCCTCGCGCCGCGATGAACAGGGCGCGCTGGCCCGCATCTTCGACGCCGGCATGACCGAATTCCTGAAAGCCCGCCGCGGCACCAGCACGGATGCCACCGCCCTGCTCGACGGCCCGCGCCGCGCCATGCGCGCCGCCTACCAGCGCGAGATGGACGCGCTGGAATCGCACCTGAACTTCCTGGCGTCGGCCGGCTCGGTCTCGCCCTACATCGGCCTGCTCGGCACGGTCTGGGGCATCATGCACGCCTTCATCGGGCTGTCGAACATGCAGCAGGCCACGCTGGCCTCGGTCGCGCCCGGCATCGCCGAAGCGCTGATCGCCACCGCCATCGGCCTGTTCGCCGCCATTCCGGCGGTCGTCGCCTACAACCGTTTCACCAACGACATCGACCGCATCTCGATCCGTTTCGACAGTTTCGTCGATGAATTCCTGAACATTCTGCAACGGCAGGTGCGCTAATGCCCTCGGTAAGCTCGCGCGGCAGGTCCGGCCGCCGCATGAAGGCCGACATCAATGTGGTGCCCTACATCGACGTGATGCTGGTGCTGCTGGTCATCTTCATGGTGACCGCGCCGCTGATCACGCCGGGCCTGATCCAACTGCCTTCGGTGGGCGCGGCCTCCGACGTTCCGGTCAAGCCGCTGGAAGTCCAGATTTCGGAAGACGGCAAGATCGCGCTGCGCATGCGCGAACCCGGCGCCACCCTGCAGGACATCGCCCGTCCCGAGCTGGTGGCGCAGGTGCGCTCGCGCATCACGGCCGAAACGCCGGTGGTGATCGCGGCCGACGGCAAGGTGCCCTACGAGACGGTGGTGAAGGTCATGGATGAACTGCGTACCAATGGCATCACCCGCCTGGGCCTGCTGGTGGACCAGTCCGCCGGCGGCAACCAGCCCGCCCCCGCGAAGAAACGCTAACGCGACGCCCTCCGCCGGCGCCGCCGGCCTGCAACGCTCATGACGCCACCCATCATTCGACACCACAGCGGCCCCCCGGCCACGCCGCCCAACAACGACAACCGGATCGCCCTGGTCCTGGCGTTGCTGGTGCACGCGCTGCTGCTGGCCGTGTTGATCTTCAACCTGAACTGGCACACTGAAAATCCGGGCCCGGTGGAAGTGCAACTGTGGGCCGACGGCAATTCGCCCGTCTCGCCCCCGCCGCAACCACAGCCGGCGCCGCCCAAGCCCCAGCCCAAACCGGAACCCAAGCCGCAACCCGAGCCCGAGCCGCAAAAGCAGCCCGAGCCGCCGCCGCCCCCGCCCCAGCCCAAGCCGGAACCGCAAGTCCAGCCCAAGACCGAGGAAGTCGATCCGGAAATCGCGCTGCAGGAAGCCAAGAAGAAGCGTGAAAAGGAAGAGCAGGCCCGCCAGGCCGCCGAGGCGGCCAAGGAAAAGGCGCGCCTGGAGGAAGAGCGCAAACAGGCCGAATTGAAGGAAAAGAAGCGCCTCGAACAAGAACGCCAGGCCGCGGAAAAGGCGGCGGCCGAGAAGGCGGCGGCCGAGAAAAAGGCCAAGGAAGAAGCGGCCAAGAAGGCCGCCGCCGAAAAAGCGGCCGCCGAGAAGGCCGCCGCGGAAAAGGCCGCGGCGGAGAAAGCCGCCGCGGAAAAGGCCGCCGCCGAGAAAAAGGCCAAGGAAGAGGCGGCCAAGAAGGCTGCGGCGGACAAGGCCCTGAAGGACGCGTTCCGTAACGATGCGCTGGGCGCGGCCGGCATTCCCGGCGGCACCGCCGACCGCAACCAGGCCGGCGGCGGCCGCGACAGCGGCTACGGCGCCAAGGTGCGCGCCTGCGTGCAGCCCGGCGTGGCCTACCCGCCCCCGCCGCGCAGCGGATCGGACAATCCGACGGCGCAATACCGGGTACAGTTAGGTTCCGACGGGAAGGTGAACGGGGTCACATTGACCAGTTCGTCCGGCAACGCGGGCTTCGACCGTGCGGTCGAGACCGGCATCCGCCGCTGCAACCCCTTCCCCAAGCCTTCGACCGGCCGCTACGAACCCATCATTGACGTTGTGTACAGAATGTATGATTGACAGGAGATTGCTGATTATGACTCCCGCCCATAGCCGACGAGCTTCCCCCCTCGTTCTCTGGCGATCGTATGGCTTCGGCCTGTTGCTGCTGGCGCTTGCCTGCCTGATGGCCATCAAGCCCGCCCAGGCCCAGCTGCGTGTCGATATTTCCGGCACGGGCGCCACCCAATACCCCGTCGCCATCGCCGATTTCGCGGTGGATGACGCCCATGGCCGCGCCCTGGCCGACGTCATCCGCGCCGACCTGACCCGCACCGGCCAGTTCCGCCTGATCAGCGCCGCCGGTTCGGGCCTGAACGTGGATTCGCCCATCGCCCATGACGACTGGCGCGCCAAGGGCGCCGACTTCATCGCCTACGGCAGCATCGTGCGCGGCGCCGACGGCCGCTATGACGTGCGCTACCGCCTGGCCGATACGGTCAAGAAGGGCCAACTGGACGGCGTCGCCTTCTCGGGCACCGAGCAGGAACTGCGCCGTGTCGCCCACCAGATCGCCGACCGCATCTATGAAAAGATCACCGGCGTGCGCGGCGTGTTCTCGACCCGCATCGCCTACGTGCTCAAGCAAGGCGCCACCTATGAGCTGCAGGTGGCGGACGCCGACGGCCAGAATCCGCAGGTTGCCCTGCGTTCGCGCGAACCGATCATTTCGCCGTCCTGGTCGCCCGATGGCTCCAAGCTGGCATATGTGAGCTTCGAATCCGGCAAGCCGGTGGTGTACGTGCACACCCTGGCCACCAGCGCCCGCGTGCCGGTCGCCAACTTCAAGGGCAACAACAGCGCCCCCGGCTGGTCGCCCGACGGCACCCAGCTCGCCGTGGCCCTGACGCGTGACGGTCTGTCGCAAATTTACATCGTTAGCGCGGCCGGCGGCTCGAATATGAAGCGAGTTACGCGTTCTCCCGGGATTGACACCGAGCCGAGCTTTACGCCGGACGGCCGTTCCATTATCTTTACCAGTGACCGCAGCGGCGGGCCGCAGATTTACCAAACCGGCCTGGACGGTGGCGATGCTCGCCGCCTCACGTTTAATGGTGGTTACAACATCTCACCCCGAATTTCCCCCGATGGATCGACGCTGCTGTACGTTGCCAGACGCGACGGCGCGTTTCGAATCGCGTCGTTGAACCTGTCCTCCGGCTCGGAGACCTTGTTGACCGATGGTCGTGACGATCAGTCGCCAAGCTTCGCGCCGAATGGCATGCAAGTCCTCTACGCCGCGATCCAAAACGGACGTAGCGTGCTTGCAGGTGTTTCGAGCGATGGTCGCGTACGGCAGACGCTTTCGGTACTGAACGGGGAAATACGTGAACCGACTTGGGGCCCATTTACCCGATAACACGTGTGACTCTCTTTGCAAAGGAACTATCATGAAGTCGCGCATTGCCAAAAGCCTAACCATCGCCGCTCTGGCTGCCACGCTGGCAGCTTGCAGCTCCGTCCCTCTCGACGATAAAGCGGGTCAGGGCGGAGGCGCTGGCCAAGGATCCTCGGCCTCCGGCCAGATCCTTGATCCCTTCAACCCCCAAAGCATCCTGGCGCAACAGCGCTCGGTATACTTTGACTTCGACAGCTACACGGTGTCCGATCAGTACCGCGGCTTGGTGGAAACCCACGCCCGTTACCTGGCTTCGCACCAGCAGCAGAAAATCAAGATCGAAGGCAACACCGACGAACGCGGCGGCGCCGAATACAACCTGGCGCTGGGCCAGCGCCGTGCCGACGCCGTGCGTCGCATGATGACCCTGCTGGGCGTCAGCGACAACCAGATCGAAACCATCAGCTTCGGTAAAGAAAAGCCGAAGGCGACTGGTACGTCGGAAGCCGACTTTGCGGAAAACCGCCGCGCCGATATCGTTTATCAGCGCTAAGCTTTTCGTATAGTTAAGTGCCCCACCACGCGTCGGGACGGTCTACCGGCCGTCCCGACGTTTGTTTTTATACCCCGGGAATTTTCATGCGCGATACCGTTCTGTCCCTGCGTCCCTTGATGGCGGCCACTGGCCTGGTGCTGGCCGCCCTGACGGCGCCCGCCCACGCTTTCTCCGATGACGAGGCCCGCAAGGCCATCCTGGATTTGCGCCAGCAGGTGCAGCAACAGAACGAGCAGAGCCAACGCGCCAAGCTGCAATTGGCTGACCAGATCCAAGCCTTGCAGCAGGAGGTCGCCCAGTTGCGCGACCAGCTCGAGCTGGTGTCGCGCCAGCAACCCAGCGCCAACAAGCCGGGCGGCGCCGCCGGCGGCGCCAACCCGCCGGGCGCCACTGCCGGCGATCCGCAGGAACAGGCCGCCTATGACGGCGCCATCGACCTGTTCCGCAAGGGCCAGTACAAGGAGGCGTCCGAATCGCTGGCCGCCTTCACCGCGCTCTACCCCGCCAGCCAGCTCGCGCCCAGCGCCCAGTTCTACCTGGGCAGCAGCCGCTACGCGCTGAAGGACTTCAAGGGCGCCATCGAGCAGTTGAACGCCATGGTGCAGAAGGCGCCCGACAACGCCCGCGCCCCCGACGCCCTGCTGGTCATCGCCGGCAGCCAGATCGAGATGAACAACCGCGCCGGCGCCAAGACCACGCTGCAGCGCATCGTGCGCGACTACCCGACCACGCCGGCCGCCAACACGGCCAAGAGCCGCCTGCAACTGTTGCAGTAATGGCGGAAGCCGCTTCCGCGGTCGCCGCTTACCGGCACATCCTGCGCCGCCGGGCAGGGCTCATCGCCCTGCTGCTGGCGGCGCTTTGCATTGGGCTGCTACTGGACTTCACCCTGGGCCCGTCCGGGCTCGGCCTGGGCGAGCTGTGGGCCACGCTGAGCGCGCCTGCCGCGGCCGATCCCACCCTGCGCGTGATCGTCTGGGAGATCCGGCTGCCCTCCGCGCTGATGGCGGCGCTGGTGGGCATGGCCCTGGGCCTGGCCGGCGCGGAAATGCAGACCATCCTGAACAATCCGCTGGCCAGCCCTTTCACCCTGGGGGTCTCGTCGGCAGCCGCCTTCGGCGCCTCGCTGGCCATCGTGCTCAACCTGGGAATCCCGGGCGTGCCGGACGGCTGGCTGATCGCCGGCAACGCCTTCCTGTTCGCCCTGCTGGCGGCGCTGCTGCTGGACGGCGTGGCGCGGCGCGGCGGCATGCACACCTCGGGCGTGGTGTTGTTCGGCATCGGCATGGTGTTCACGTTCAACGCGCTGGTGTCGCTGGTGCAATTCACCGCCAGCGCCGAAGCCCTGCAGAATCTGGTGTTCTGGACCATGGGCAGCCTGTCGCGCTCGAGCTGGACCACCGCCGCCACTTTGGCGCTGGCGTTGGCCCTGGCCTTGCCGCTGGCGCTGCGCCAATCCTGGAAACTGACAGCGCTGCGGTTGGGCGAAGAGCGCGCCGCCAGCTTCGGCGTGGATGTGCGCCGTGTGCGGGTGACGGCGCTGGCCCGCGTCAGCCTGCTGTCGGCGCTGGCGGTGGCGTTCGTCGGCACCATCGGCTTCATTGGCCTGATCGCGCCCCACATCGCCCGCCGCCTGGTGGGCGAGGATCATCGTTTCTTCCTGCCGGGCAGCGCGCTGACCGGCGGCGTCATCCTGTCGCTGGCGTCGGTGGCGTCCAAGAACCTCGCGCCGGGCGTGATCGTGCCGGTGGGCATCGTGACCTCGCTGATCGGCATCCCGTTCTTCGTGGCGGTCGTGCTGCGCCGGAGCCTGCCATGACGGGCGCCGCGCACGCGCCGGCGCTGGCGATCGATGGCATCACCGCCGGCTATGGCGGCAGCGACGTGTTGCACGACCTGTCGCTGCCGCGCCTGGGCGCTGGCGCGGTCACGGCTTTGCTGGGCCCGAACGGCAGCGGCAAATCGACGCTGCTCAAGGCGCTGGCGGGGCTGGTGAAAGTGCGCGCCGGCCACGCGTGGCTGGACGACCTGGACCTGGCGCGGCTGGATTTCGCCGCCCGCGCGCGGCACCTGGTCTACCTGCCGCAAAGCTTGCCGGCCGCGGTGCATCTGCGGGTGTTCGAATCGGTGCTGGTGGCGGCCCGCGCCAGCGCGGCCGAGGGGCCGCCGGCGGACGTCCGCGAGATCGAGCGGTTGCTGCAACGATTGGGCATCGGCCACCTGGCGCTGCAATACCTGGATGCCCTATCGGGCGGCCAGAAGCAGTTGGTGGGACTGGCGCAGGCCCTGGTGCGCCGGCCGCGCGTGCTGTTGCTGGACGAGCCGCTGTCGGCGTTGGATCTGAATTACCAGTTCCATGTGATGCGGCTGCTGAAGCAGGAGACCGCGCAGCACGGACTCATCACGGTGATCGTGCTGCATGACCTGAACGTGGCGCTCCAGCATGCCGAACACGCGGTGATGATCCAGGGCGGCCGGCTGGCCGCGGCAGGCGCGCCGGCCGCGGTCATCACACCGGCATCGCTGGCGGCCGTGTATGGGATCCAAGGCCGGGTCGAGGCGTGCTCGCGCGGCCGGCTGCAGGTGCTGATCGACGACCTGGACGCGCAACCGCACTGACGCGGCAGGCCCGGCCAGCGGCCCGCGCCCTCGCGGGGCGCGGCCCCTGAAAACGCTAGGCGCGCTGCGCCACGTCGGCGACCGGCGCGCCGGTCATGGCGGCCAATTGCCGCGGCGTCAGGTTGAACACCGCATGCGGGTGGCCCGCCGCCGCCCACAGGCTGTCGTACTGGAACAGGTCCTGGTCCAGCAGCATGACCGGCTTGACCGCATGGCCGATCGGGCAGACGCCGCCGATGGCGTAGCCGGTCATGTCGCGCACGAACTTGGCATCGGCCTTGACCAACGGGCCGACCTGGCTGGCGACCTTGGCCTCGTCGACGCGGTTGACGCCGCTGGCGATGACCAGTACCGGCGCATCGTCGGAGGCGCGGCGGAAGATGATCGACTTGGCGATCTGCGCCACCTCGCAGCCCAGACCGGCCGCCGCTTCCGCCGAGGTCTTGCCGGTCTGCGGCAGCACCACCACCGGCTTGTCGTGGCCCATGTCGGCCAGCAGGCGGGCGACGCGGCGGGCGGACTCGGGAAGATCGGCGGGGGTGGCAAGGGACATCTGGCGAACTCCGTTCAGGAAAAAAGATCGGGAGACGAGTTTATCAGCCCCGCCAATGCCCCCGCCGCGGGCGCGGGCGTGCCGCTGCCGCCGGAGTGAACCGGCTAGAATGCCCGCCTGGCTTTCCCGACCCCGACCCGATGCGTTCCGAACCCGTCCTGCCCCTGCAAAGCGCCGATATCGGCGGCTACGCCATGTCCTACACCGAATACGGCGAAGGGGCGCCGCTGGTGCTGGTGCACGGCTCGCTGTCCGACTGCCGCTATTGGAAATCGCAGATGGCGCCGCTGGGCCGCTCGTTCCGGGTACTGGCGGTATGCCTGCGACGTTACTGGCCCGAAAGCTGGGATGGCGCCGGCGAGGGGTTCTCGGTGGCACAGCACGGCGCCGACGTGCTGGCTTTCATCGACCGGGTGGCGGGCGAACCCGCCCACCTGGTGGGCCATTCGCGCGGCGGCCGCGTGGCGCTGGAAGCGGCGCTGGCGCGCCCGGAGGCGCTGCGCAGCCTGACGCTGGCCGACCCCGGCCTGCCGCTGCCCGGCGGCGACGATGCCCGGGGCGGTTTTCGCCAGCGCGCGCTCGACCTGATCCGCGACGGCGCCGTGGAAGAAGGCCTGGCGTTGTTCGTGGACACCGTGACCGGACCGGATACCTGGCAGCGCATGGTGCCGTGGTTCAAGGAAATGGTGCGCGACAACGCCGGCACCCTGTTCGGCCAGGCGCGCGAGACCCCTGCGACCCTCGCCCCGGAACAGATCGGCTCGCTGACGCTGCCGACGCTGTTGATCGGCGGCGCGCTCAGCCCGGCGCCCTACCCGGCGGTGCTCGACGCGCTGGCGCAATGGCTGCCGCAGGCGCAACGGGTGGACATCGCCGGCTCATCGCACGGCATGAATCTGGGCAACCCGCGCGCCTTCAACGGCGCCATTGAATCGTTCCTGCGCGGCTGACCCGGGCGCGCCGTCAGGGTTCGACCGACGGCATGTGCTTGAGGCGCTTGAGCACGAAGGTCGAGCGGCTGTGGCGCACGCCCGGCAGCTTGTAGAGCCGCTTGCGCAGGAATTCCTCGTAGCCTTCCGTGCCGGCCACCGCGACCTTGATCAGGTAGTCGTATTCGCCCGTCACCAGGAACGCCTCCACCACTTGCGGCAATCGCGTGATCGCCTCGCCGAAGCGCGCCAGCGTGTCGTCGTCGTGGTGCTCGAGCGTGACCTCGATCATGACGGTGTCGGGCAGGCCCAGCGCCTTCTGGTTCAACAGGGCCGCGTAGCCCTCGATCACGCCCGCGTCCTCCAGCGCCTTGACCCGGTTCCAGCAGGGCGTGGGCGACAGGCCGACCTGCTCGGCCAGTTTCAGGTTGGTGAGGCGGCCGTCGGCGCGCAAGGCGCGCAGGATCTTGCGGTCAGTTTCGTCGATTTTGGGCGGGGTGGACATGGGCAGCGAATTCCTGAAAGACAATATCCCTGGAAAATTCGATTTCAGAGGATAAATATTCTTCCATTACCGCATAAAAGACGGGAATCCGGAAACCTATTTTCCCTATCCGGCCGTAGACTTTCCAGCAAGACGGGCATTACCCCGCCCGTCGGATCCAGCGCCCGCGCCGTGGCACAACCCGGCCTTGACGCCGGTGTAGTCCACCGCAGTGTGCCGCGCGCCGATCCGCGCGGCGGGAAATCATGTCTCACGCAGCAGCAGTACCCGCAAGAACCGGCCTGGGCCTGTCCGGCACCGCCATGCTCCTGGCCGCGCCGGCGCTCTTCGCCTCCAACATGGTGGCCGCCCGCTGGGCCCATGACGCCGCCCTTCCCCCCGTTTTCCTGGCCTTCGGCCGCTGGCTGATCGCCTTCCTGATCCTGTTGCCGCTGGCCGCGCCGGCCCTGCTGCGGCATCGCCAGGCGCTGTGGCGCGGCCTGCCCACGCTGCTGCCGCTGGCGGTGCTGGGCATGGGCGTGGCGGTGGCGCCGCAGTACATCGGCGCGCAAAGCACCAGCGCCACCAACATCGCCCTGATCTTCTCGTGCAGCCCGATCCTGGTGGCGCTGCTGGAGGCGGTCATCTGGCGCAAGCCCCTTTCGCCCCTGCGCGCCGCCGGCCTGGCGCTGGCGCTGGGCGGGGTGCTGGCGGTGCTGACACGCGGCGACGCCGGGGCGCTGGCGCGGCTGGCGTTCGGCCAGGGCGATCTGTGGGTGCTGCTGGCCGCCACCGGCTGGGCCTTCTACACGGTGCTGCAAAAGCGCCTGATCCTGCCGGCGGTGCCCGACGGCGCGCGGCTGGCCGCGATGATGCTGGGCGGCGCGATCGCGCTGGCGCCGTTCGCCGGCATCGAGGCCGCCGCCGGCACGTTGCCGCCCTGGAGCGACCCGCGGTTGGCGGCGGTGCTGCTGTTCCTGGCGGTGGTGCCGAGCCTGGGCGCGTACTACGTCTATGGCCGGCTGATCTGCCGCGCCGGCCCGGCCACGGCCGGCCTGTCCATGTTCCTGGTGCCGGTGTACGCCGCGTTGCTGGCCTGGCCGCTGCTGGGCGAGACGCCGCGGTTGTTCCACGCCTATGGCTTTGTGATGATCCTGCTGGGGGTGAAGCTGGCCTCGTCGCGGCAGCGGACGACGACGGCCGGCGCCCCGGCGCCGGCCTGAAAACAAGGCCGCCGGATCGGCGGCCCTTGCCATCGCATGACGGCAATCAACGGCCCGAGCCCTGGGCCGCGATCACTTCCTGCGCCACCTGGCGCGGCGCTTCGGCGTAATGCTTGAACTCCATCGTGTAGGTGGCGCGGCCCTGCGTCAACGAACGCAGCGAGGTGGAATAGCCGAACATCTCGGCCAGCGGCACCTCGGCGCGCACCACCTTGCCGCCACCGCCGGCGATGTCTTCCATGCCCTGCACCATGCCACGGCGCGACGACAGATCGCCCATGACGTTGCCGGTGAAGTCCTCGGGCGTTTCCACCTCGACCTGCATCATCGGTTCCAGCAGCACCGGATCGGCGCGCCGCATGCCCTCCTTGAACGCCATCGAGCCGGCCATCTTGAAGGCGTTTTCGTTCGAGTCGACGTCGTGGTACGACCCGAAGAACAGCGTCACCTTGACGTCGACCACCGGGTAGCCCGCCAGCACGCCGGCATTGAGCGACTCGCGGATGCCCTTGTCCACCGCCGGGATGAACTCGCGCGGCACCACGCCGCCCTTGATGGCGTCGACGAACTCGTAGCCCTTGCCCGGTTCCTGCGGCTCGAGCTTGAGCACCACGTGACCGTACTGGCCGCGGCCGCCCGATTGCTTGACGAACTTGCCTTCGACTTCGTCGCAGGTCTTGCGGATGGTCTCGCGATAGGCCACCTGCGGCTTGCCCACGGTGGCCTCGACGCCGAACTCGCGCTTCATGCGGTCGACCAGGATTTCCAGGTGCAGCTCGCCCATGCCGGAAATGATGGTCTGGCCGGATTCCTCGTCGGTACGCACGCGGAACGACGGGTCTTCCTGCGCCAGCCGGCCCAGGGCGATGCCCATCTTTTCCTGGTCGGCCTTGGTCTTGGGCTCGACCGCCTGCGAGATGACCGGCTCGGGGAACACCATGCGTTCCAGCACGATGACGTGCGCCGGGTCGGTCAGCGTGTCGCCGGTGGTAACGTCCTTGACACCCACCGCGGCGGCGATGTCGCCGGCGTAGACCTCGGTGATCTCGCGCCGTTCGTTGGCGTGCATCTGCAGGATGCGGCCCAGGCGCTCTTTCTTTTCCTTGACCGGGTTGTAGACCGAATCGCCGGACTTGACCACGCCCGAATAGACCCGGAAGAACACCAGTTGGCCCACGAACGGATCGGTCATGATCTTGAAGGCCAGCGCCGAGAACGGTTCTTTGTCGGTGGGGTGGCGCTCGATTTCATGGTCGCGTTCGTCGTGGCCCTTGATGGCGGGCACGTCGACCGGCGAGGGCAGGTAGTCGATGACCGCGTCCAGCATGGCCTGCACGCCCTTGTTCTTG
Source organism: Achromobacter sp. (assembly GCF_050285565.1). Lineage (GTDB taxonomy): Bacteria > Pseudomonadota > Gammaproteobacteria > Burkholderiales > Burkholderiaceae_B > Achromobacter. The sequence continues at coordinate 280,210 of NZ_JBLZXG010000008.1, read as the reverse complement.
AAGGCGCTGCCACAGAGCATCGGCACGATCTCGTTGGCGACCGTGCGCTGGCGCAGGCCCTGCTTGATCTCGGCTTCGGTCAGCGCTTGGCCGCCCAGGTACTTTTCCAGCAGCGTTTCGTTGGCCTCGGCGGCCTTCTCGACCATTTTGTCGTGCCACTCCTGCGCCTGCGCCTGCAGCGCCGGCGGAATGTCGCGGTACTCGAAACGCACGCCCTGGCTGGCGTCGTCCCAGATGATGGCCTTCATCTTGACCAGATCGATCACGCCTTCGAAGCCGTCTTCGGCCCCAACGGGCAGTTGCACCGGCACGGCGTCGCCCTTCAGGCGTTCGGTGATCTGGCGCTGCACGCGCAGGAAGTCCGCGCCGACGCGGTCCATCTTGTTGACGAAGGCCAGCCGCGGCACGCGGTACTTGTTGGCCTGGCGCCAGACGGTCTCGGATTGCGGCTGCACGCCGCCGACCGCGTCATAGACCATGACGGCGCCGTCCAGCACGCGCATGGAGCGCTCGACCTCGATGGTGAAGTCGACGTGGCCCGGGGTGTCGATGATGTTGATGCGGTGTTCGGGATAGTTGCCGCCCATGCCTTTCCAGAAGGCGGTGGTGGCGGCGGACGTGATGGTGATGCCGCGTTCCTGTTCCTGCTCCATCCAGTCCATCACGGCGGCGCCATTGTGCACTTCGCCGATCTTGTGGGTAATACCGGTATAGAAGAGGATGCGCTCGGTGGTCGTCGTCTTGCCCGCGTCGATGTGGGCGCTGATGCCGATGTTCCGGTATAGCTCGATAGGCGTCTTGCGAGTCATGGCCTCGTTCCTTGCAGTAATCACCAGGAATGGGCGGCAGGTCCGACCGGAAACTGCCGCGGCGGGCGCCATGCCGCGTTGAGAGGTGTGCTCGGGGATTGCGAAACCGCGCCCGCACTAATCCGTAAATATTACGCGCAGCGAGCCGGTTTACAAGCCTTAGCCCTGTGCGCCTCAGGGGAAGGCGCGGGCACGAAAAAGCCCCTCGACGACGAGGGGCTTGAGCGGCGGGCGCCGCCGGCGGGCCTGACAACAGCCTGACGCCGGCGAGACGGCCCGGGATTACTTCTTTTCTTCCTTGACGCGGTACACCAGCACGGCGGTGCTGGCCAGCGACAGCACCTTGGCGGTGACGCTGCCCAGCAGCAGGCGCGACAGGCCGCTGCGGCCGTGGCTGCCGATGAAGATCAGGTCGCAGCCGGCGTCCGCGGCGGCCTGCACGATGCCGTCGGCCACGTTGAAGTTGGACACGGCGCGCGCCTCGGACTTCACGCCGGCGGTGTCGGCGCGGTCGGTGATCTGCTTGAGGTACTTGTCGGCCTGTTCGGCGGAGGCCTTTTCGTAGTCTTCGTCGGTGATGGCGTAGGCCGCGGCCATGCCGTCGAAACCGATGGTGGCGGCGAATGGCTGCGTCACATAGAGGGCGACGACGTCAGCGCCCACGGAGCGCGCGAAGGAAATGCCGGCGTTGGCGGCTTGGGCCGACAGCGGCGAGCCGTCGGTGGGAATCAGGATCTTCTTGAACATCTTGCCTGCTCCTGTTTGAGAGGAAACTCCATGCTACCGGAAACCCGTCAGGTTCACATCAAGCGAACCCGGGGCGCTTGATGCGCGTCAACCCAGTTGCTGGGCGGCGGCGAACAGGTTGGTGCAGCGGGTGCCGGTGCGGCAGTACGCCAGCACCGGGCCGGGCAGCGTGCGCAGCAGCTCGGCGAAGCGGGCCACGTCGGCGGCGGTCATGGCGCTGCCGACGACCGGCTGGTATTCGATTTTCAGACCGGCGGCGGTGGCGGCCTTGGACACGTCGGCGGCGGTCGGCTGGTCGGGGCCGCCTTCGAAGTCGGGGCGGTTGATGATGACGCTCTTGTAGCCGGCGGCGGCCACGTCGGCCATGTCGTCGGGCCCCAGTTGCGGGGCGACGGCGAAATTCTCGGTGAGCGGCTTGATCGGTGCGGACATGGCGATTCCTTGATGGGATGGACTGCGTATTATTGTAGGAGCCGTTTCAGGCGAAAAGCTTTTCCAGCACATTCCAGACACCGCGGTCGTCGGCCATCGACACGGAGAAGCGCAACATCGTCGACGGCCCCTGCGAGGGCGAGAACAGCGTGCCGGGCGCCAGCAGCATGCCGCGATCGGCGGCGGCGCGCGCCAGCACCTCGCTGTCGCGGCCGCAATCGGCCCAGACGAACATGCCGGCCTGCGGCTCGTGCGCGACCGTCAACCCCAGTTTGAGCAATCCTTTCAGGCAGCGCTGGCGGGCCTCGTCCACGCGCTGGCGCACCCGTTCTATGTGGCGCCGGTACTGGCCTTCCATCAGTACCCGGTGCACCACCCGCTCGCCCAGTTCGGGCGAGGTCAGCCCGGCCAGCATTTTCAGGTCGGCCAGCTTCTGCAGGATGTCGGGATTGGCGGCCAGGTAGCCCACCCGCAGGCTGGCCGCCAGCATTTTGGAATAGCCACCGACCAGGATGACGCGGTTGAGCCGGTCCAGCACCGCCAGTTTCATGGCGCCGCCGGGGTGCAGTTCGCCGTAGGTGTCGTCTTCCACCACCAGGAAATCGTGGCGTTCGGCGATGCGCAGGATGTCATAGGCGGCGCCGGCCGACAAGGTGTGGCCGGTGGGGTTGTGCACGGCGCTGTTGATGATGAACAGCTTGGGCTTGTGCTGCGCCGCCAGTTGCTCGAGCAAGGCGATGTCGGGGCCGTCCGGGCCACGCGGCACGCCGATCAGGCGCGCGCCGAAGGCCGCCAGGCGGCCGAAGATGACGAACCAGGCGGGATCCTCGACCAGGACGGTATCGCCCGGCTGCACCAGCAGGCGGGCGATCAGGTCGAGCCCATGGGTGACGCCGTTGGTGGTGAGCAGGTTGCGCTCGGGATGGGCCGGCACGCCATCGCTTTGCAGCGAGGCAGCGATCTGCTGACGCAGGGGGGAAAACCCCTGCGGATGGCCGTAGGACACCAAATGGCCGCGCACCGAGCGGCCCACGGCCCGCACCGCGCCCGCCACCATTTCCGGATCGAGCCAATCAGCCGGCAACAGGCCGGCACCACCCGGCATGCCGGGGCCGCCCCCCTCGCGGAACATGCTGCGCAACAGCCAGGCAATGTCGACCCGCGCGGGCGGGACGAAGCTTTGCGCGGCCGGCGCGGCAGCGTTGGCCGCCGGGGCCAGCGGCCCGCTGCGGGCCCGCACAAAGAAGCCGGCGCCCCGGCGCGACTGCACCAGGCCGCGCGCCACCAGGCGGTCATAGGCTTCCACCACGGTGAAGCGGCTGACGCCGGATTGCTCGGCCATCTTGCGGATCGACGGCAGGCGGGTGCCGGGTCGCAGGCCCTGTTCGTCGATGCGTCGGGCCAGGCCATCGGCCAATTGCGCCACCAGAGTGGCATCGGCCTGGCGCACGGGCTGCCAGGGCATGGAGGGAGAGGCAACTGTCATGGAGATTTCACCAGGCCAGTGGTTAAAGTGACCTGCAAAAGTGTACCGGTACTGTACCGATGACTATGCGTAGAGTGACAGCAATGGCGTCAACCCGCAAGCCCTGTGGAGCGCCCCTCTTTCCTGGACGCCCGCCGATGAGCCGCTCCGCCTTGCATCCCTCGCCCCATGGCGCTTCCCTGGCGTCTTCCGCCTCGCCCTGGGAGGGCTATGGCTACGGTCTTCTGGGCGTGCTGGTGTTCTCGCTGACCCTGCCGATGACGCGGCTCGCCGTGGCCGAATTGCCGCCGCTGCTGGTGGGTCTGGGACGGGCCCTGCTGGCGGCTGTACCGGCAGTGGCCCTGTTGTGGCTGACCCGCAGCCGGCGGCCCGATCGCCGCGAATGGCCCGGGGTCATGCTGGCCGCGCTCGGCATCGTGGTGGGCTGGCCGCTGGCCTCGACGCTGGCGATGCAGACCGTGGCGTCGTCGCACGGCGCGGTGTTCAATGGCCTGCTGCCGCTTTCCACCGCCGTCTTCGCGGCCTGGCGCAGCGGCGAACGGCCTTCGCCGTCGTTCTGGGGCTGGGCCCTGGTGGGCGCCGCGCTGGTCTGCGCATTCGCGCTGCGCGAGGGCCAGGGGGCGCTGGTGATGGGAGATTTCTGGCTGTTGCTGGCCGTGCTGCTGGGCGGCATGGGCTATGCCGAGGGCGCGCGCGCCTCGCGCACGCTGGGCGGCTGGCGCACCATCTGCTGGGCGCTGGCCATCAGCGCGCCGGTGCTGGTCGTGCCGGTCGGCTGGATGGCCTCGCGCCAGACAGGCTGGCCCGCCGCCGATGTCCTCGGGGCCTGCGCCTACCTGGCGTTCGGTTCGATGTTCCTGGGTTTTTTCGCCTGGTATCGCGGCCTGGCGGCGGGCGGCATCGCCCGCGTCGGGCAGATCCAGTTGCTGCAGCCGTTCCTGACGGTGCTGGCCGCGGCCCTGCTTTTCGGTGAATCGGTGGATCTGACCACCTTCCTGTTCGCCATTGCTGTCATCGTGGTCATCGCCGGCGGCCGCCGCGCGATTGTTGGAGTCAAGAAATGACGCTGTTCCCTTCCAGTCTGGCCGACGTGCCGCTCGCTTCCCTGTCTCTGCTGGGCCCCCTGGCGCTGTTCGCGCTGGTCAGCTCGATCACGCCCGGGCCAAACAACGTCATGCTGGCCGCGTCCGGCCTGAACTTCGGTTTTCGCCGCAGCATGCCGCACCTGCTGGGCGTGAACCTGGGTTTTACCCTGATGATCTTCCTGGTGGGCATCGGCCTGGGCTCCGTGTTCCAGCAGGTGCCGGCGCTATACACCGTGCTGAAGTACGCGGGCGCCGCCTATCTGCTGTATCTGGCCTGGAAGATCGCCAATTCCGGTGGCGTCGAGGAAGGCCAGGCGCGCGGCAAGCCGATGACGTTCCTGCAGGCCGCGGCGTTCCAGTGGGTCAACCCCAAGGCCTGGGTCATGGCGGTGGGCGTGATCGCCACCTACACGCCGCAAGCCGGCTTCTTCGCCAACCTGGTCATTGCCACCGTGGTCTGCGGCATCGTCAACCTGCCCAGCATCGGCATCTGGGTCACCTTTGGCACCGCGCTGCGCCGGGTGCTGCACAGGCCCGGGGCGATCCGCGCCTTCAACATCGTCATGGCGCTGCTGCTGGTGGCATCACTGTATCCGGTGGTGCTGGAGGCGCTGCGCTGAGCACGCCGGCCTGACACAGTGCCGTCAGGGCCGTGACGGATCGCCCGGCCGAGCGCGCGCCGCCTCAGCGGGCCAGCAGCGCGACCACCACCGCGGGCGTGACGAGCACGTTGAAGAGCCCCGCCATCACCATCACCAGCCCCGCGACCGCGCCCTCCTCGGCGGCCAGCTCGCGGGCCTTGGCCGTCCCGGCCCCATGCGCACCCATGCCGAACAGCGCGCCGCGCGCCAAGGCCGAGCGCAGCGGCAGCCAGCGGCGCATGAACTGGCCGATGGCGGCGCCGAACACCCCGGTAACGATGACGAACACCGCGGTCAGGTCGGGCACGCCGCCAACGTGCGACGACACCGCCACCGCGAACGGCGTGGCCACCGAACGCGGCAGCAGGCTCAGCCGCAGATCCGGCGGCAGATCCAGCAGGCTGCCCAGCAGCCAGGCGCTGGCGCCAGCGATGGCGCTACCGACCGCCACGCCCGCCACCAGTACCGGCCAATAGCGCCGGATCAGCGCGCGCTGTTCGTACAACGGCAATGCGAAAGCGACGATGACCGGCCCCAGCATCATCATCAGCCAATGGGAGCCGGCCATGTAATCGCGGTAGCCGGTATGCAGTAACAGCGCCAACAGCAGCAGCAAAGCCGGCGCCACCACCAGCGTGGAGGTCCACCAATAGGCATAGCGGCGGTAGAACAGGCGCGCGCAGGCATAGGCCAGCACCGTGGCCAGGGGCCAGAACAGCAGATTGAATTCAGCCCGCATGGCGATTCATCCAGCGATAGCAGAGGTCGATCGTCAGCGCGGTGCCGAGCATCACCAACGCCGTGCCCAGCAGGATCACGGTCAGCAGCTTCAAGCCCAGCACGCCCAGGAATTCGCGGTGATCCAGCAACGACATCACGGCCGGCACGAAGAACAGCAGCATTTCGCCCAGCAACCAACTGGCGCCGCGATGCACGTTGCGCACCCGCAGCAGGCCCGCGGCCAGCAGGGTCAATACCAGCGCCATGCCGATCACGCCGCCCGGGATCGGCAGGCCGGCGGCGTTGGCCAACATCTGACCCAACAGGGAAAACAGGATGAGGAGAAAGATCTGCAGCACGCGGCTGCGGCGCAGCAGACTGCGCGGGATGATGAGATAGCGACGGCGAGACATGGAAATTTCCAGCGGACGGAAACGTTTTACGCCGCTCGCGGCCATAGATAAAATGAATTTGTAGAATTCAACCCATTCCAATCAGGCATATCCATGGATCTGCGTCCGTTGCGCGCGCTGGTGGAGGTGGTCCGCCAGGGCGGCTTCTCCCTGGCCGCGAAAGCCGTCTTCGCCACCCAGCCCACGGTCAGCAAGGCCGTGCGCCAGCTTGAGGACGAGATCGGCATGCCGCTGCTGGACCGCCAGGCGCAGCCGCCGCGGCTGACCGAGGCGGGCGAAATCGTCTACCGGCGGGCCGTGAAAATGTTGGCCGAACGCGACGACCTGTATGCCGAACTGGATGAGTTGCGCGGTCTCAAGCGCGGGGTGCTGCGGCTGGGCCTGCCGCCGCTGGGCAGCAGCACCTTGTTCGCGCCCATGTTCGCGCGTTTTCGCAGCCGCTATCCGCACATCGAAATCAGCCTGCTGGAACACGGCGGCCACCGGCTGGAGGAAAGGGTCATGGCCGGAGAGATCGAACTGGCCGCGTCGCTGCGGCCGGACTCCGACAATTTCGACTGGCAGCCGGTGGCGCGCGAGCCGCTGGTGGCGCTGCTGCCGGCCGACCACGCGCATGCCGGGGCCGCCGGCGTCAGCCTGGCGCAATTGCGCGATTCGCCCTTTATCCTGTTCGAAACCGGTTTCGCGCTCAACCGCATCATCGAGCAGGCCTGCCGGCGGGCCGGCTTCGCGCCCACCATCGCGGCGCGCAGCGGCCAGATCGACTTCATCGTGGCGCTGGTCAGCGCCGGACTGGGCGTGGCCTTCCTGCCGCGCGTGAAGGCGGAAGAAGAACGCCACGCGGGCGTGACCCTGGCGCCGCTGCGCGACGCCCACACAGACTGGCAGATGGGGCTGGTGTGGCGCCGCGGCGGTTACCTGTCGCCCGCCGCGCAGGCCTGGCTGGGGCTGGCGCGCGAGATGCATCCGGACACCGCTTGAAGCGATCCGCCAACACGCCGCGTTGTATGCTGGCGGCGCAACCGCGCCCGTCGGCGCGGGTTCCGTCCATCATGCCCGCCCTGCCCCGATTCACCGTCCGCCGCCTGTTCGGCGCCGCCGTGCTCGCCGCCGCCAGCGTGGTCGGCTGTTCGCAACTCGACTCCTGGCAACGCCAGACCATTTTTTCGCCGCAATCCGAGCCGCAGACCTGGTGGCGCGAGCCGGCCAAGGGCACGCAGGTCTACGACCTGACACTGGCCAATGGCGACAAGGTGCGAGCCTGGTATTGGCAAAGTCAGCAGGCCAACGCGCCCACCGTGCTGTACCTGCATGGCGCGCGCTGGAACCTGAACGGCAGCGCCTTCCGCATCGACGGCTGGACCCGCAAGGGCTATTCGGTGCTGGCCATCGACTACCGCGGGTTCGGCGCATCGACGCCGCGCCTGCCGTCCGAGGCCAGCGCGCTGGAAGACGCCATGGCGGGGTTGAAGGAACTGGCGCGGCTGCAGCCCGATCCCGCGCGCCGCTTCGTCTACGGCCACAGCCTGGGCGGCGCCATCGCCATCAACCTGGCGGCGCGGCCGCAGCAGCCCGACTTCGCTGGCCTGATCGTGGAATCGAGCTTCACCAGCATCAGCGCGATGCTGGCGACGATGAAGTGGGGCCGCGTGCCGGGCGCCAGCCTGCTGGTCACCCAGCCTTTCGATTCGGTGCAGACGCTGGCGCGGCTGCATACGCCGATGCTGATCATGCACGGCACGGCCGACCGCGTGGTGCCGCACACCATGAGCGACGAACTCTACATGGCGGCCCGCGGCGTCGCGCCCGAACTCAAGCGGCTGGTCAAGATCGAAGGCGCCACACACTCGGGCGCGTTCCGCAGCGGCGAACAGTACGACGAAGCCGTCAAGACCTTCATGCGCGACGCCAGCCGCGCCTATCAGCGCAAGGCGGGCTGAGCGCCTGCCGGCTCGCGCTCACGGGCGGGGCCGCCCACCGAGCGGGCCACGACGGCGTGCGCTTCCGAGGCGTGATCGCCTCGCGCCTTGCCGGGCATGTCCCACGCGCCGGCACGGCTGCCAACGCCCCTCTTCCCCCGGGGAAAACCCGCTCTCGGGAAACTCCCATATCAAAATATCTTCTAAATATATTTAACGGATATTAGACTTTCTCGCACCCGCCGCCCTTCTTTCGCGGCGCCGGCCATCCGAGGAGAATCCAGTTGAGTAACGTGCGTTGGCAGGGCGTCTTTCCTGCCGTAACCAGTAAGTTCCATGCCGACGAAACCCTCGACTTCGAAGCGATGCGCAAGCATTTCGGCTTCCTGATCGACAACGGCGTGCATGGCCTCGTCACCTGCGGTTCGCTGGGCGAAGCCAGTACCCTGACGCTGGAGGAAAAGCTGGCGGTCACGGGCTGCGCCGTGGAAGTCAGCGGCGGCCGCGTCCCGGTGCTGGCCAACGTGTCGGAAACCAGCACCCGCGAGGCGCTGCGTTTCATCAAGGCGGCGGTAGCGCTTGGGGTGGACGGCTTCATGCTGATGCCCTCGCTGATCTACGTGGCCGATGCGCGCGAGGCGATGCAGAGCATCCGCACCATGGCCGAGGCCGCCGCCAAGCCCTGCATGATCTACAACAACCCGGTCGCTTACCGCGTCGACCTCAAGCCTGAACACATGGCCGAACTGGCCGACTGCCCCTGGCTGGTGGCGATCAAGGAAAGCAGCGACGACATCCGCCGCGTGACCGACCTGCGCAACCTGCTGGGCGACCGCTACCAGCTTTTCATCGGCGTCGACGACCTGTCGTTCGAGGCCCTGGCGCTGGGCGCCGATGGCCTGCTGGCCGGCCTGGTCACCGCGTTCCCGCGCGAAACCGTGGCCCTGTACGACCTGATGAAGGCCGGCAAGTGGCAGGAAGCGCTGGCCCTGTACCAGTGGTTCACGCCGCTGCTGCACCTGGACGTGTCGACCAAGCTGGTGCAGAACATCAAGCTGGCCGAGACCCTGGCCGGCGTCGGCAACGAGCACGTGCGCCGTCCGCGCCTGCCGCTGGTGGGGGCCGAGCGCGAGCGCTGCGCCGCCATCATCGAGGCGGCGCTGGCCAAGCGGCCGCGGCAATACCAGTCGAAGTAAACGACCCAGCCCGACGCAGGACGGCGCGCCAGCAGAGCCGGGACGCGCCGTCCTACCGCCAGCCTCTCGGACACCATGCACAGCGACATCATCCTTCAGACCCGCGGCCTCACCAAGGAATTCCTCGGCTTCGTGGCGGTCAACGACGTCAATCTGAGCGTCAGGCGCGGTGCCATCCACGCGCTGATCGGCCCCAACGGGGCCGGCAAGACCACGGTCTTCAACCTGCTCACCAAGTTTCACATCCCGACGCGCGGCCAGATCGTCTACGACGGCGTGGACATCACCGGCGAGCGGCCGGCGCAGACGGCGCGGCGCGGCATCGTGCGCTCGTTCCAGATCTCGGCGGTGTTCCCGCAACTGACGGTGCGCGAGAACGTGCGCGTGGCCTTGCAGCGCAAGCTCGGCGTGGACTACTGCTTCTGGCGTTCCGAACGCTCGCTGGAACGGTTGCATGCGCGCGTCGAGGAATTGCTGGATCAGGTCGGCCTGCGCGCGCAATTGGACGTGGCCGCCGGCGACCTGCCCTACGGCCGCAAGCGCACGCTGGAGATTGCCACCACCCTGGCGCTGGAACCCGAGCTGCTGTTGCTGGACGAACCCACCCAGGGCATGGGCCATGAGGACGTGGACCGCGTCAAGCACCTGATCAAGCAGGTCTCGGCCGGCCGCAGCATCCTGATGGTGGAGCACAACATGAAGGTGGTGGCCGACATCTGCGACGCCATCACCGTGTTGCAGCGCGGCGAGATCCTGGCCGAAGGGCCATATGCCGAGGTGTCGGCCAATCCGGCGGTGCGCGAAGCCTACATGGGAGCGGAAGATGAATGAGCAGACCCGGCCCATGCTGGAAATCCGCGACCTGCATGCCTGGTATGGCGAATCGCACATCCTGCACGGCATCGACCTGGACGTGAACGCCGGCGAATGCATCACGCTGCTGGGGCGCAACGGCGCCGGCCGCAGCTCGACCCTGAAGTCGGTGCTGGGCCTGGTGGGCCGGCGCAACGGTTCGATCAAGGTGGACGGCCGCGAGACCATCGGCCTGCCGCCGCACAAGATCGCGCGCCGGGGCATAGGCTATTGCCCCGAAGAGCGCGGCATCTACGCCTCGCTGAGCGCCGAGGAAAACCTGATGCTGCTGCCCACGGTGGGGCCTGAAGGCATGTCGGTGGATGAGATCTACACGATGTTTCCCAACCTGAAGGAGCGCGCCCACAGTCCCGGCACCAGGCTGTCGGGCGGCGAGCAGCAGATGCTGGCGATGGCGCGCATCCTGCGCACCGGCGCCCGCCTGCTGCTGCTCGATGAAATCACCGAAGGGCTGGCGCCGGTCATCGTGCAGGCGCTGGGCCGGGTGATCAGGCAGTTGCAGGAGCGCGGCTACACCATCGTGCTGGTCGAGCAGAACTTCCGCTTCGCCCGGCACCTGGCCGACCGCCATTACGTCATCGAGCACGGCCAGGTGGCCGCCGTGATCGAGCGGGCCGAGGTCGAGCGGTCGCAAGACCGTCTCAACACCCTGCTCGGCATCTGAAGGCCGCCGCGCGCAATTGCCGTGGTTGCAGTTTCCCGTGGTGCTTCCGACCGCAGTCCCCCCATTCCCATACGGAGCGTAGTCAGATGAAATTGAATCGAATCGCAGCGGCGCTGTGCGCCATCGGCCTGGCCGGTAGCGCCCAGGCGCAGCCCGGCATCAGCGACGACGTCGTCAAGGTCGGCGTGCTGACCGACCTGTCGGGCGTGTATTCCGACCTGGCCGGCAACGGCTCGGTGATCGCGGCGCGCATGGCGGCCGAAGAAATGGGCAACAAGGTGTTGGGCAAACCGGTCGAAGTGGTGGCCGCCGATCACCAGAACAAACCCGACGTCGCCGCCAACCTGGCGCGCGAGTGGTTCGACCAGGGCAAGGTCGACATGATCACCGACTTCCCCACCGCCTCGACGGCGCTGGCGGTGATGGAGATCGCGCGCCAGAAGAACCGCGTGACGATGCCGTCGGCCGGGTTGTCGACCGCGATCCTGGGCGAGAAGTGCTCACCGCTGAACGCGCAGTGGACCACCAACACCTACGCGCTGGCGGCCGGCACGGCGCGCGCGCTGGTAAAGGATGGCAAGAAGACCTGGTACTTCATCACCGCCGACTACACCTTCGGCCACTCGCTGGAAAAGGACGCCACCGAAGTGATCCAGGAGAACGGCGGCAACGTCGTCGGCGTGTCGCGCCACCCCTTCCCCGGCAATGATTTCTCGTCGTTCCTGCTCAAGGCGCAGGCCTCCAAGGCGGACGTGATCGCGTTGGCCAACGCCGGCAACGACACCGTCAATGCGGTCAAGCAGGCCAATGAATTCGGCATCACCAAGAAGCAGATCGTGGCGCCGCTGCTGACCTATATCTCGGACGTGCACAGCATGGGCCTGGCCAAGGCCCAGGGCATGTACCTGACCGAGGCGTTCTACTGGGACTATGACGACGCTTCGCGCGCCTGGGCCAAGAAGTTCTTCGAGAAGGCCAAGAAGATGCCGACCGCATCGCAGGCCGGCGTCTACTCGGCCACGCTGTCGTACCTGAAGGCGATCGAGGCAGCCGGCACCGACGAGGCGCCGGCGGTGATGGCCAAGCTGCGCGAGATGACCATCAACGACGCCGTGATCCGCAACGGCAAGCTGCGCGCCGACGGCGCGCTGGTGCATGACATGCTGCTGTTGCAGGTGAAGGCGCCGGCCGAATCCAAGGCGCCGTGGGACTACTACCACGTGAAGTCGGTGCTCAAGGGCGAAGAGGTGTTTCCCAAGCCCCAGGCCGCCTGCGCGTTGAACAAGTCATGACGCCTGCCGGCGCCGGGGGGGGGGGGGGGGGGG
>NZ_JBLZXG010000008.1:0-267890 GCF_050285565.1 Achromobacter sp. | reverse complement strand
CGGATCGCGCCCGGCGCCGGCGCGATCCGCCCGTGGCGCGCGCTGGCGCGCGCCTCCCGCAACCCGACGCGTCCCGTGTCCGCCCGCCGCCCACCATGTTCGATATTTCGCTTCCCGCCCTGCTCGCCCAACTGCTGGTGGGGCTGATCAACGGCTGCTTCTACGCCATCCTCAGCATGGGGCTGGCCATCATCTTCGGCCTGCTCAACATCGTCAATTTCACCCACGGCGCCCAGTTCATGATGGCGGCGTTCCTGGCGTGGATCGGCTTCACCCAGTTGCCGCAATGGCTGGGCCCGGGCGCGCAGATCAATTTCTGGGCGGCGCTGGTGCTGGCGCCGCTGATCGTCGGCGCGGTCGGCATCGTCATCGAAAAGACGCTGCTCAAACGGCTCTACCACCTGGACCACCTGTACGGCCTGCTGCTGACCTTCGGCATCGCGCTGATGATGGAGGGGGGCTTTCGCTACTTCTACGGCATTTCCGGCGTGGGCTACGAGCCGCCCGAGATCCTGCAGGGCGGCTTTGACCTGGGCTTCATGTTCCTGCCGGCGTACCGCGCCTTCGTGGTGGTGGCGTCGCTGCTGCTGTGCCTGCTGACCTGGTACCTGTTCGAGCGCACCCGCCTGGGCGCGCTGCTGCGCGCCGGCACGGAAAACGCCCGGCTGTTGCAGGCCTTCGGCGTCAACGTGCCGGTGATGATCACGTTGACCTACGGCTTCGGCGTGGCGCTGGCCGGCGTGGCCGGGGTGCTGGCCGCTCCCGTCATGCAGATCAATCCGCTGATGGGCTCGAACCTGCTCAACATCGTGTTCGCGGTGGTGGTGATCGGCGGTCTCGGTTCGATCATGGGCGCCATCGTCACCGGCCTGGCGCTGGGCCTGCTCGAAGGCCTGGCCAAGGTGTTCTATCCCGAAGCGTCCACCGTGGTCGTGTTCATCGTGATGGCGGTGGTGCTGCTGATGCGCCCCGCGGGCCTGTTCGGCAAGGAGAAATAAGGTGTCGCGCTTTCCTCTTTCGATCCGCATCCTGGCGCTGCTGCTGCTGCCGGCGCTGCTGGTTCCGTGGTTTCCGCAGGTCGTGTACCCGGTGTTCGTGATGAAGGTGTTGTGCTTCGCGCTGTTCGCGCTGGCGTTCAACCTGCTGACCGGCTTCACCGGCCTGGTGTCGTTCGGCCACGCCGCTTTCTTCGGCTGGGCCGGCTATGCCGCTGGCGAGATGATGATCCTGTATGGCGCGGCCGGCCTGCCGCCCGAACTGGCGATGCTGTGCGGCGTGGCCATGGCCGCCGTCATCGGCTACGCGATCGGCTGGCTGGCGATCCGCCGCACCGGCATCTATTTCGCCATGATCACGCTGGCCTTGTCGCAGGTGGCGTACTTCATGGCGGTGCAGGTCGGGTGGACGCGCGGCGAGGACGGCATGCAGGGCATCCCGCGCGGCCGGTTCCTGGGCCTGGTCGACCTGAGCGCCGACACCAACATGTACTACTTCACGCTGGGCGTGTTCGTGCTGGGGTTCCTGTTCGTCTACCGCGTCATCCATTCGCCCTTCGGACAGGTGCTCAAGACCATCCGCGACAACGCGCCGCGGGCGATTTCGCTGGGGTACGATACGGATCGGTGCAAACTGCTGGCGTTCGTGCTGTCGGCCTCGGTGGCCGGCCTGGCGGGCTCGCTCAAGGCGCTGGTGCTGCAACTGGTGGCGCTCAACGACGTGTCGCTGGCCACCTCCACCGAAGTCCTGCTGATGACGCTGCTGGGCGGTATCGGCACCGTGTGGGGCCCCGTGGTGGGCGCCACGCTGGTCGTCAGCCTGCAGAACTACCTGGCCACCCTGGGCGATGTCGTCACCATCGTCATCGGGTTGATTTTCGTGTTGTGCGTGTCGTTCTTCCGGCGCGGGTTCGTCGGCGAATGGCTGGCCTACACGCAGTGGCGCAAAACGAAGGAAAACAACCGTTGATGGCAGGAGCAGAACCCAAACGGCGCGCCGCCGACGTCGCCTATGACCAGATCGAGAGCATGATCGCCACGCTGCAATTGCAGCCCGGCAGCGCGGTCGTGGAAGCCGATCTGGTCGAAAAGACCGGCCTGGGCCGCACTCCGCTGCGCGAAGCCTTGCTGCGCATGGTGGCGGCCGGCCTGATCCGCCAGGAGCCGCGGCGCGGCCTGCGCGTGTCGATGATCCAACTGGCCGACCACATGGATCTGATCCAGACCCGCCGGGCGTTGGAACAATTGATCGCCGCCAGCGCCGCGCGCCGCGCGACGCCGGCGCAACGCGCCCAGATCGTCGAGTGCGCCACGCAGATGGTGCGCGCGGCCGAGGGCGGCAACCTGGACGACTACATGCAGGCCGACCAGTTGCTGGACCACGTCTGCCATGGCGCCTGCCGCAATGTATCGGCGGTGAATGCGGTGGAACCGCTGATCATCCAGTGCCGGCGCTTCTGGTACGCCTACCAGCACGAAGGCGATATCGCCGAGGGCGCGCGCCGCCACATGGCCATGGCGGCCGGCATCGCCACCGGCGACGAAGCCGCGGCCATCCAGGGCGCGGATTCGCTGATGGACTACCTGGAAATGTTCACGCGCAAGGTGATTGACGCGTAGCGCTGGCGGCCGGCGCGGTGTCCTTGGCGCCGCGCGCCAGCCACGCCATGACGCGCGGGCGGGCACGGTCGTACGCCAGGTTGTAGAAGAAGGCGTACGGCAGGTAGAACAGCACCAGCGCGATATCCAGCACGAAGGCCTGCCACAGGCTGATGCTGAGCCACCAGGCCGCCAGCGGGATCACGATGAGGATCAATCCGAGTTCGAAGCCGAACGCGTGGATGATCCGCACGCGCAGGTTGCGGGTGATGCCCAGGCGGTTTTCGAGGCGGTCGAAGCCGGCGTTGTAGATCATGTTCCAGAGCAGCGCGATCCAGGCGATCACGGCGGTCAGCACACCCATCTCGAACAGCGACTTGCCCATCGCCCACGCGGCCACGGGCGCGCACAGGCCGATGGCGAGGATTTCGAACAGGAAAGCGTGGAAAAAGCGCTCTTTGATGGTTTTCTTGGCTTGCGTCATGACCCACCGGCGGTCGGTTGCTTGAGTAACGGGGCGATTTTCGACGATATTTCCGGTACGATAAAGATGATATCCATCGGAAAAGCCGATACCCAGGAATCCCCCCATCCATGCGCCATTCCCTGGAATCCCTTGCCACCTTCGCCCAGGTGGCCGCCGAGGGCACCTTTTCGGCCGCGGCCCGCAAGCTGGGCAAGAGCCAGTCCACCGTCAGCGAGACCATCGCCAACCTCGAGGTGGACCTGAACGTGACGCTGTTCGACCGCGGCCAGCGCCAACCCGCGCTGACCGAGGTCGGCCAGGTGTTGCTGGGGCAGGCCTTGCAGGTGCTGGCGGCCAACGACCGCCTGAACCGCAGCGCCAGCCAGTTGTCGGCCGGTCTGGAACCGCGCCTGACGGTGGTGCTGTCGGACACGTTTCAGTCCGAGACCTTTGAGCACATGCTCAGCCAGATCGACCAGCGCTATCCGGCGCTGCGCTTCGAGTGCCTGATCGCGGAATACGAGGACGTGGTGGCACTGGTGCAGCAGGGCCGCGCCCACCTGGGGCTGATGGCGGCGCAGAACCGCTATCCGCCCGACATGGCGCACGCGACCCTGCGCGAAGCCTCGGAGATCGTGCTGTGCGTGGGTCGCGGTCATCCGCTGGCGGCATTGCCGGGGGTGACCAAGGATCGCTTGAAGACGGAAAGAGAATTGCGCCTGAGCACCTACGAACTGGACGACAAGGATCCCGCGCCGTCGCAATCGACCTGGTCCGCGCCGGGCTACCTGATGCTGCTGGAGATGGCCACGCTGGGTTTCGGCTGGACGGAATTGCCGCGCTGGATGCTGCAACGCTTCGGCCGCGGGCAACTGGTGGAATTGGCGGTGCCGGGGTGGCCGCGCCAGATCCGGGTGGACGCGGTCTGGTCGACCCGGCGGCCGCTGGGGCCGGCCGGCGCCTGGCTGCTGCAAAGCCTGACGCAGGCCTGAGGCCGGCCCTGGCGGACCTCGGCCCCCAGCTTAACGCGGGCTGAGCGGCAGGCGCGCAATGCGCACGCCGTTGGCGGCCAGCCAGTCACCCAGCTTGGGGCAGGCCAGCACGTCGTACTCCGCGCGGCGCTGGCGCGCCATGGCGCTGCCGCCGTGGCAATCCTTGGCCGGATGGCACATCAACAGATCGCAATCGCGGGCATTGAACAACCAGTTCTGCAGCAGGTCGGCGTAGCGCCGCTTGCCGCCCTCGAAACCGTAGACGCCCAGCAGGCGGCGATTGGTGCGCAGGCCCTCGCTGCGGGCGCGGCGGCCCAATTCGGCCGCGCCCAGCGCGCCGATGATGCGGGCCTTGATCGATTCGCGCAGCGGAGTACCGCAGAGCACGCCGGGCGCGGTCTGGCGCAACCAGGGCATGCGCGCGCCGTAGCGCTGCCTGAGCATGGCCAGCAGGCGTTCGCGGATCACGGGCAGTTGGTGCACGTGCTGATGCCCATCGACGTAGTCGGGCGCACGGCCGAAAGCGGCCTCGAAGGCATCGAACTGGCGCGCCAGGTGCTGGTCGACCCAGGCCGTGTCCAGGCGGCGGGTGTAGGCGCGCAGGATCAGGCGCGACAATGCGGGCAGGTCGGCGTCGAGAGCATTGCCCAGGGGTTCGGTGAAGTTCACATGCAGCCCGAGATCGGCGTCCTGCGCCGCCAGCCGCGCGGCATTGACGTTGAAGGTCGGGCCCAGCGACAGGCAACTGACCGCGCTCAACCGGCCCATGCCGGCGAGCGTGATCATGCCTTCATCAATGTCGGCATTCATGCCAAAATCATCACCGCAAACCACTATGCGTTTGGTCAAGCTCTCCCCCCGCTTTCTTTCCTCGACACGCCCCACATGCGCGCCCTGCTCCAGCAAGTCACCCTGTTCATCATCGTCGGATGCGCAGCGGCCGCCACCCACTGGGGCGTTGCCGTCGCCTGCGTCGAAGGCCTGGGCGCGGCCCCGCTCCTGGCCAACCTGATCGGCTGGCTGGTGGCGTTCGTGGTGTCCTTCAGCGGACACTATCGGCTCACGTTCAGACATTCGCAAACACCCTGGACCGTAGCAGTACGTCGTTTCTTCTTCATTTCAGCCGCGGGCTTTGTCATCAATGAATCCGCTTACGCCTGGTTGCTGCGGGTAACGGCAGTTCGCTACGACATCCTGCTGGCACTGATCCTGATTGCCCTGGCGGTCGCCACCTTCATCACGAGCCGGCTTTGGGCGTTCCGCCACAAGTCCGCTGTTTGAAGGCGGCATCCGACACCACCTGCCAGATCACGTATTTCACGCTGTTCGCCACCGGTTCCAGGCCGGCCAGCGCGCGGTAGTTGCCCGCGTCCGACTTGGTGCCCCAGACCCAGTAGCGGGCCCCATCGGGCGCGGCGCACAAACGGGCATGGAATTCATCCATGCCGATCAGCACCTGCTTGCCCACCTCGGGTTCGAACTTGGCCGCGTCGTACAGTTCCTTGCGCCAGTTGTCGCGCACCGGCACTTCCGGATTGAGCCAATCGTCCACCACCCAGCTCGGCTTGGGCGCCTGGGCGTACAGCGCCAGGTCGAACGGATAGGTGTGCAACGACACGTAGGTGTCGCCCGGCTGCGCCAGCGGCCGGATCACGGCGGCCAGCGGGCCCGCGCTGCCCCGGGCGCTGTGCGCGGCGATGCCGATGGCCAACACGCAGATGCCAGCGCCGACGCCGGCACAGATCCGCACCAGGCGCGGCGTCAGCATATCGGCCTTCTGGCGGCCGGCGGCAACGATCACCTCGGCCAGCAGGAACGCCAGCGGCGCCAGCGCCGGCAGCACATAGCCGACCAGCTTCGAATTGGGCAACGAGAAAAAGCCCACCACCACCACGAACCAGATCAGGGCCAGGCGGCGCAGGTCGCGCTGTGGACCGTCGGCCCAAAAGGCCTTGCGCAACACACCGCCGCCCCACAGCGACCAGGGCAGGCTCAGTCCCACCACCACGGGCAGGTAGAACCAGAACGGCTGGGCGTTGTTGAAGCCGGAGGCGGCAAAGCGCTGGAAGTGCTGGTAGACGAAGAAGTAGTCGTAGAAGCCGGGATAGCGCATCTGCATCAGCACGAACCACGGCACGGCGACCGCCGCGAACACCAGCAGCGCGGGCGGCCACAGCAGCGCGGCCAGCGCGCGCCAGCGACGCCCCCACACCAACCAGATGAACAGGATCGCGCCGGGCAGCACCAGCCCGATGAGGCCCTTGGCCAGCACCGCCAGGCCCGCCAGCGCCGCGGCCGCCAACGACATCCAGCGGTAGGCCTGGCCGCGCTCCAGGCGCAGCACGGTATCGGCCGCGGCCAGCACGCACAGCGTGATCATGCCGGCCACCAGCATGTCCAGGTTGGCGAACTGCGAACCGCCATAGAAGAAAGGAAGCGTCGCCAGCACCAAAGCGGTCAGCGTGGCGGTGGCGGCGTCGCGATAGCGCCGCACGAAACCGTACAGCGCGGCGATGGCGGCCCAACCCGCCAGCAGCGACGGCAGGCGCGCGGCCCACGGATGCACGCCGAACACGCTGAACGACAGCTCGGTCAGCCAGTAGTAGAGCGGCGGCTTGTGGAAATACGGCATGCCGTCAAGCAGCGGCACCATGTGCGAGCCGCTGCGCAGCATGTCCCAGGCGACACCGGCATAGCGGCCTTCGTCTGGCAGTGTCAGCGGCCGCACCCAGGCCAGGAAAGCCAGCCAGAAACCGATGGCGAGCAGAAACCATCCCGCCGGCGGGATCCTGGTGGAACGCGCCGGGTCTTGCATCGCGGCGGCCATCAGTGCGGAACCTTGCCAGTGCGGGCGGCCTGCCCCTGACGGCGGCGCACCACGAACAGCGGGCGCCCCTTGACCTCGTCGAAAATACGGGCCACGTATTCGCCCACCACGCCCAGCGAGATCAGATTGACGCCGGCAAAGAACAGCACCGCGGTAACGATGGTGGTCCAGCCGGAGACGGGGTTGCCGGACACCAGGTAGTCGATCACCAGGTAGATCGCGTAGGCCATCGCCAGCACGGCGAACAGCACGCCGACCAGGCTCACCAGGCGCAACGGCCAGGTGGTGAAGGCGGTCAGGCCGTCCAGCGCCAGCCGCGCCAGGCGCATGCTGCCGAAGCGGCTGTCGCCGTGCATGCGTTCGTCGGGTGTATAGGGCAAGGCCTCGCCCTTGAAGCCGACCCAGGCGTACAGGCCCTTCATGAAACGGGTGCGCTCGGGCAACGCGTTCAGCGCATCCACCACGTTGCGGCTCATCAGGCGGAAATCGCCGGCGTGGGCCGGCACATCGACGCCGCGGGCGCCGCTGAGCAATTTGTAGAACCAGCGGGCGCCGGTGCGCTTGACCCAGGATTCGTCGGTGCGCGTCTCGCGCACGGCGTAGACCATTTCGGCGCCGGCGGCCCAGCGTGCCAGCATCTGCTCGATCAGGGCCGGCGGGTGCTGCATGTCGGCGTCCAGGCAGATGACGACATCGCCGGTGGCGCTTTCAAGTCCGGCGCTCAGCGCGGCTTCCTTGCCGAAGTTGCGCGACAACTGCACGTAGCGAAAACCGTCGTATTGCGACCATTCGGCCATCAGCGCCTCGGTGCCGTCGGTGCTGCCGTCATCGGCGACGATGATCTCCCAGCCGGTGCACAGCGCCGCCAGGCGGCTGCGCAGCAGTGGCAGCAGCACGCGCAGGTTTTCGCATTCATTCAGGCAGGGAATGACACAGGTCACACAGGCGTCATACGGCACGTTGACGGCCGCCGTGGGCCAGACCGCGTCCACGGGGAGCGCTTTGGCCAGGACTTGCTGCCCCATGGGCTCGGACCGGAATTGGATATGCATGATGCTCTGAAATTGAAATACGGGACGCTATGGCCGGCAGTATGCGCAAACGGTCGTCGAATTTTCATCAAATGCGCCGCTATCGGACGAAGGGCAAGCAGGGCGATTCTAGAAAGCATCGCTAACCAAGGTATGAAGCGCCGTGAAGGCGGCGTGAATCTCTGTCCCCATTTTGTAAAGGGACGTAAAGCAGGCCCCGGCGCGCCTCGGTAAAATGCGCGAAGTTCTTGTTTTCGCAGGTGGTTATGCAATACCGAGTCCGCCCCATGCTGGCCGGCGACGTGGCAGGCATCCTGGATGTCCAGGCGCGCGCCTACCCGGAATTCCTGCTGGAAAGCGCTGATTTCTTCCTGAACCGTCTGACACTGGCGCCGACCCATTGCTGGGTGGCGCAAGCCGCCACGGACGGCCTGCTCGGCTATCTGGTGTCGTATCCCTGGGATGCGGGTCTGCCGCCCGCCCTGGACGCGCCCCTGGCCGCCTTGCCCGAGGCGGCCGATCACTGGTTCTTGCATGATTGCGCGGTGGCGCCCACGGCCCAGGGCCTCGGCGTGGGCCAGACGCTGCTGCGCACCGCGGCCGGGCACGCCGCGCAAGCGGGACTGCGGCGCGCCAGCCTGGTCTCGCTGGGGTCGGCGGTCGGTTACTGGGCGCGCCACGGTTACGCCCCGGTCGCGGCCGGCGGCCGCGACCTGGCCGACAAGCTCGCCGGCTACGGGGCGCACGCCAGTTACATGATGCGCGCCTTTCCGCTCTGATCCGCCGGGGCCGCGCCCCTGCTTCTTACGTCCGTTGCCGCGCGCGCCGCGCCGCCGGCGCCCCGTTAAGATGGGAAGGCCATCCCTGAAAGACATGGCGGCAACGATTCCGACAGCCCGACTTCGCCCCGCCGGGGCGTGAAGGTTTCCATGATTTCACTCTCGCCCGTCCAATCCCTGCTGGCCTGCTGCCTGGTGCTTGCCGTTGGCCGCCTCCTGACCACCCGTATCGGCGTGCTGGCGCGCTACAGCATCCCGGACCCGATCGTCGGCGGCCTGCTGTTCGCGATCGGCGCCTACGCGCTGTCGACCTGGGGCGGCCACGCCGTGTCGCTGGAAACCAGCATCAAGCCGACCCTGTTGCTGCTGTTCTTCGGCTGCATCGGCCTGACCGCCAACCTGAAGCTGCTGGCCAAGGGCGGCCCGCGGCTGATCGCCTTCCTGCTGGCGCTGATTCCTTTCCTGGTGCTGCAGAACGCGGTCGGGCTCGGCATGGCCTGGCTGCTGGACATGCATCCGCTGATGGGATTGCTGGGGGGCACCATCACGCTGGTCGGCGGCCATGGCACCGGCGCGGCCTACGCCACGCGCTTTGCCGACGTCAACAATATCCAGGACGTGATGGCGCTGGCCATGACCTCGGCGACGATCGGCCTGGTGCTGGGCGGCGTGGTCGGCGGCCCGGTGGCGGAATGGTTGATGCGCCGCCACAAGCTGGCCGGCAGCCTTGATCGGGCGTCGGCGGCGGGCCACGAGGCGCCGGACCTGGGCGCCGCCCAACCGCCGTCGACCGCTACGTCGTTCATCTCCTCGATGACCGCCGCCTTTGTCTGCCTGGTGGCCGGCGGCTACCTGGCCACGCTGGTGGAAGACGCGCCGGTGAGCCTGCCCAATTTCCTGTGGTGCCTGGCGACCGGTGTGCTGATCCGCAATGGTGGCGAGCACCTGGGGCTGAAGCTGGACGACCGCGCCACCGAGATCATCGGCACCACCGCGCTATCGCTGTTCCTGGCCATGACGATGATGACGCTGGATCTGACCAGCGTCGCGCGGCTGGCCGGGCCGCTGGCGCTGATCCTGGCGGTGCAGACGCTTTTCTGCGCGTTGTATTCGGCCTGGGTGGTGTTCCGCCTGCTCAAGCGCGACTACGAAGCGGCCATCATGTCGGCCGCGTTCTGTGGCTTCTCGCTGGGCGCCACCGCCACCGCCATCGCCAACATGCAGGCGCTGACGCGGCGCCACGGCCCCGCGCCGCAGGCCTTCATCGTGGTGCCGGTGACCGGCGCATTCCTGGTGGACATCCTCAACGTGATCGTACTGACCTCGCTGATTTCGCTGCCGTTCGTGGGGGGGATGTGAACATGCTCAAACGCTTGCTTCTGCTGGCCCTGTGCCTGCTGCTGGCCGCCTGCGGCCGCGCCCCCGATGCCGACGCGCTGCGCGCCGATGTCGAACGCAGCCTGGCCGCCACCTACGGCGCGGGTCTGTTCCGCATCGACGAACTCAAGCGCATGGGTTCCGCCACGGACAGCAGCGCCCCGGCCGGTGAAAGCCGCCGCGTGATCTATTACGACCTGCGGCTGACCGTGACCCGCGACATCTCGCTCGGCGCCTGGGATCAACCCGGCGCGGCGGCGCTGGTGACGCTGCTGGGCGCCGGCCCGCGCAGCATCAACGGCGTGAAATCCAGCGGCAACCAGGCCGGTGACCAGATCGTCGCCCACGCCAGCGCCATCTACCGCAAGGAAGGCGACACCTGGACGCTGGTGACGCCGGCCGGCTTCAAGGCCGCTGAAGCGCCGTCGCTGGACACCGGCGCGCCGCCGCCCGTGACGCAACGGCTGCTGGACACGCTCGACCAGATCACCCATTCGGTCGCGTACAACGCCTCCAGCACGGCCCAGCACGTGGTGCAGCAGGAACTGGAACGCTCCGTGGCCCGCATCAACGGCCGGCTGGCAAGGCTGCAACAGGGCTATCCCCTGGCCGGCGGCCCCGATCGCGGCGAGTATGTCGCCTTCGCGCGCGCGCTGGCGACGGTAGGCCAGGCGCGCCAGATCCGCGTCACGCCGCTGATCACCAGCGGCGGAGCCGAGAACATCGCCCTGCTGCGCAGCGGCGACGCCGTGGTGGGACTGGCCCAGGCCGATACCGCCAAGCTGGCATACGAAGGCCGCGGCCCGTTCGCCTCGCAAGGGCCGTTCACCCGCCTGCGCGCCTTGGGCAGCCTCTACCCCGAGATGGTGCACATCGTCGTGCGCGACGACGCCAGGCTGCGCGGCGTGCGCGACCTCAAAGGCAAGAAAATCGCGCTCGGCGCGGAAGGGTCGGCGGTACGGGCCACACTGGAAATCGTGCTGGCGGCGCATGGCCTGCAGGCCGGGCGCGACTACGAGGCCGTGGCCATGCCCTTCACCGCCGCCTTGCCGGCACTGTCCGCCGGCACGATCGACGCCGCGACGCAGGTGATCGGCATCCCCGCCACGCCCTTGCGCGACGCCTTGACGCAGGCGCACCTGAAGCTGCTGCCGCTCGATCCGGCGGCGGTCAAGGCGCTGGCCGCCCAGGACAACGCGCTGATCCCGCTGGAGATCGCGGGGAGTACCTATCCGAACCAGCCCGACCCGGTCGCCACCGTCGGCACCGCGGCGCTGCTGCTGACCACCTCGGACCTGACCCGCGATGAAGCGCTGCAGGTGGTCCGGGCGGTCTACCAGACCGGACTGGACATGCTGGCTGCCGGCTCAGCCCAGGGCGCCCAGGTCAGCGTCGCCAACGCCCGGCGCGGCCTGAGCGTGCCGTTGCACGACGGCGCCGAGGAAGGCCTGGCCGCGCTGGAGAATGCCGCCCCCCGCTGAAGGCGCTTGCGCTTATGATGGCGCTCCCAATCAGGAATCCTCATGAACAAATTCGATCTGCAAAAGAACCAGGCGCTGAAACTGGCCGGCCAACTCAAACAGGCCGCCACGCCCGACCGTTTCGGCACGGCCTCGCAGGCGCCCGACCGCCGCGAGCAGCGCAAGCTCGACCAGGCCGCCGGCCTGGTGCCCTTTCCGCTGAAGCTGTCGCAGGCCCAGGCCGACCGCCTGCGCGCGGCGGCGGCCGAACGCGGACTGAGCACCAACGACATCATCGCCGACGCCTTGCAGAAGGCGCTGGGTTGATGCACATCTGGGTCGATGCGGACGCCTGCCCCGGAGTCATCAAAGACATCCTGTTCCGCGCCGCGCAACGCTGGCAGATGCACCTGACCCTGGTGGCGAACCAGGCGCTGCACACGCCGCCGTCGCCGTTGATCCGCGCGGTGCAGGTGCCGCGCGGCTTCGATGTGGCCGACGCCCATATCGCCGAACGCGCGGCGCCCGGCGACCTGGTGATCACCGGCGACATTCCGCTGGCGGCGCAGGTGCTGGAAAAAGGCGCCATGGCGCTGAACCCGCGCGGCGAGCGCTATTCGCCGGAGACGATCCGCGAACGGCTGGCCCTGCGGGACATGATGGAGGAGTTGCGCGCGAGCGGTGTGGACATTGGCGGCCCCGCGTCGTTCAGCCAGGCCGATCGCAAGGCTTTCGCCAACCAGCTCGACACCTTGCTGGCGCGCGCGGCGCGGCTGGCCGCGCCCAAGGCCTGAACCGCGCCGATCGGCCGGCCCGGCCTCAATAGAAGGTGATGTATGCCTTGTAGATGATGGTGCCGATCGCCGTGATCAGGCCGATGCCCATCAATCCCATGCCGATGTTGCGATCCCGCAGCCCGAACCCGAGCAGCATGAGCGCCACGCCGGTGACGATGATGATCAACATGGTGTTGGTGCTGGGGTGCATGGCGGTCTCCGGGTAAACGGCGCGGTCATCATCGCAACCGGCATCCTGGCCATTGCGGCCGGCGCGCCGATCAAGGGTGCAACTTCAGATTGCATCATAGTCAACCTGCGACACGATGGCGCGCAAATGCCCGGCGCGCGCTTGCGGCAGATCAAGGCACGGCAGATCAAGGGGGCAGGCCCCCCCCACTCGCCGCGCGAAAACAATTCACTCGCCGCGCGAAAACAAAAAAGCCAACCGCATGGGTTGGCTTCATTGTTGACGACATTGCTGGCTTGATCGCCTGTCTCGAATCGCGCTGGCCGGCTTTGGGCCGGGCATGCTTTTCGAGGGTCTTTGGTGGGTAGTACTGGGTTCGAACCAGTGACCCCTGCCGTGTGAAGGCAGTGCTCTACCACTGAGCTAACCACCCCGAAAGAGGCGAAATATTAGCACGCTTTTTTGAAAGTGTGCAAGTCGCCCGCAAAAAGATTCAGGCAGCCACCACCGGCGCGTCCAACTTGCGCCAGACGCATTCGCCGCCGACCGATTTATCCAGCGCCGCCAGATAGGCCTCGTGCTCGGCCAGCTCGGCCTCGCTGGCCGTCACCACCGGCAGGCCGGAGGCGTCGAACTTGGCCAGCACCACCCCGCCACTGGCTCCCGTGTCGTTGTCATCGACATCGATCAGCAGCGCGTCCTGGCCGCGCGTCATGGCCAGCCAGACTTCCGCCAGCAACTGCGAGTCGAGCAATGCGCCGTGCAGCGTGCGGTGCGCGTTGGAGATGCCGAAACGGTCGCACAGCGCGTCCAGCGAGTTGCGCTTGCCGGGGAACAGCGAGCGCGCGTGCAGCAGCGAGTCGATGACCGAGTCGCAATACTCGGTGATCGGGCCGCGCCCGGTCTTGGCCAGCTCGGCGTTGAAGAACTTCACGTCGAACGCCGCGTTGTGCGCGATCAGCTCGGCGCCCTGGATGAACTTGACGAACTCGTCGGCCACGTCGCTAAAGCGCGGCTTGTCGGACAGGAACTCGGTGGTCAGGCCGTGCACCGCCAGCGCCTCCGGATCGCTGTCGCGGTCCGGATTCAGGTAGATGTGCAGGTTGTTGCCGGTGGCCATCCGGTTGACCAGTTCGACGCAGCCGATTTCGACGATGCGGTGTCCCTGGGCCGGATCGAGCCCGGTGGTTTCAGTGTCAAAGATGATCTGGCGCATAAAGCTATTCCGACGCGTGGGCCGCGGACGCCGACGGCGCCTGGCCATCCGCCGGTGCGGCCGGGGGATGCGTTGCGCTGCCGGCCGGGCCGGGTTTCCTGCGTGCGGTGGCGATCAGGGTGTAGGCCACCGGCACGACGAACAAGGTCAATAGTGTACCCAGCATCAGCCCGCCCACCAGCACCCAGCCGATCTGCTGGCGCGATTCGGCGCCCGCGCCCGCGGACAGCGCCAGCGGCACGGTGCCCAGCACCATGGCGCCGGTGGTCATCAGGATCGGCCGCAGGCGCAGCACGCTGGCCTCGGTCACGGCTTCGAACAGCGCCTTGCCCTCGTCGCGCAGCTGGTTGGTGAACTCGACGATCAGGATGCCGTGCTTGGTGATCAGGCCCACCAGCGTGATCAGGCCGATCTGGCTGTAGATCGACAGCGTGCCGCCGGTCAGCCACAGCGCCAGCAGCGCGCCGGTCATGGACAGCGGCACCGACAACATGATGATGAAGGGGTTGCGCCAGCTTTCGAACTGCGCCGCCAGCACCAGATAGATGAAGGCCAATGCCATCGCGAACACCAGGTAGATGCTGCCGGAGGAATCGCGGAACTCGCGCGACTGGCCGTCCAGGTCGGTCACCACGGTGTTGGGCAGCACTTCGCGCGCCACCTGCTGCATGTGCGCCAGCACTTCGCCCAGCGCGTAGCCCGGCGCCACGGCGGCGTCGATCTTGACCGCGCGCAGGCGGTTGAAGTGGTTCAGCGACTGCGGCGACACGCCTTCGTGCACCGCCACCAGGTTGTCCAGCTGCACCATGCTGCCGTCGCGCGCCCGCACGTGGATGCCGGAGATGTCGGTGGGGGTGGCGCGGTCGCGCGGCGTCACCTGCACGATCACGTCGTATTGCTCGCCCTGATCCTTGTAGCGGGTCACCTGGCGTCCGCCCAGCATCGACTCCAGCGTGCGGCCCACGGTGTCGACATTGGCGCCGACGTCGGCCATCTTGTCGCGGTCGACCCGCACCCGCAGCTCGGGCGTGTTCAGGCGCAGGTCGGTGTCCAGGTTGAGCAGGCCGGGATACTTGCGCAGTTCGGTCAGGAACACCTCGGTCAGGCGCGACAGCTCCTCGTACGAGGCCTGGCTCATGATGATGAATTCGACCGGCTTGGAGCGCGCCGATTGCCCCAGCGACGGCGGATTGGTCGGAAACGCCCGCACGCCGGGCAGGGACGAGAACAGCGGTTGCAGTTCCTGCGTGATGGCCTGCTGGCGGCGGCCGCGCGCTTCCCAGGGCTTGAGACGCAGGATCGCGGTGCCGTCGGTAACCGTGGGGAAACCCACCGTCACCTGGCTGCCACTGGCCTCGGGAATGGCGGCGTAGAACTTTTCGATACCAAGCATGCTGTCGAGGGTGTAGTTCAGCGTCGCGCCTTCCGGCGAACTGACGATGCCGAACACCACGCCGCGGTCCTCGACCGGGGCCAGCTCGCTCTTGACCACCTTGAACAACACGCCGCTGCCGGCCGCGACCGCCAGGCCGATCGCCACCACCACCCAACGGTGGCGCAGCGACAGCGCCAGCGCTCGCCTGTAGCCATTGCTCATCGCGTTGAGCCAGCCTTCGATCAGGTTGTACCAGCGACTATGGCTGCTCTGGTGGCGCAACAGCACCGAGCACATCATCGGCGTCAGGGTCAGCGCCACGAAACCCGACACCAGCACCGCACCGGCCAGCGCCAGCGCGAACTCGATGAACAGCCGCCCTGTGCGGCCGGTGGCGAACGCCAGCGGCGCGTACACCGTCACCAGCGTCATGGTCATGGCCACCACGGCGAAGCCGATCTCGCGCGACCCGCGCAGCGCCGCTTCCTTGCGCGGCATGCCGTCCTCGATGTGGCGGTAGATGTTTTCCAGCACCACGATGGCGTCGTCCACCACCAGGCCGATGGCCAGCACCATGGCCAGCAGCGTCAGCGTGTTGATCGAAAAGCCGAACAGGTACATCAGCGCGCAGGCGCCCACCAGCGACACCGGGATGGTGACGATGGGAATGATGCTGGCGCGCAGATTGCGCAGGAAGAAGAAGATCACCAGCACCACCAGGACGATGGCTTCGCCGATGGTGTGGAACACCGAATCGATGGAGCGTTCGATGAACACCGACGAGTCGTAGGCGATGGTCAGCTTCATGCCCGCGGGCAGGTTCTCGTTCAGCCGCGCCACTTCCTCGCGCGCGGCCTTGGATAGTTCCAGCGGGTTGGCGGTGGACTGGCGCGTCACGCCGATGTTGATGGCCGGCTTGCCATTGAAGCGCGACAGGATGCGGTCGTTGGCGGCGCCGATCTCGACCTTGGCGACGTCGCGCAGCCGCACCGGATAGCCCTTCACGTTGGCGACGATGACGTTTTCGAACTGCGCCGGCGTCTGCAGGTCGGTGGACGACACCACCGAGAATTCGCGCGCCCGCGACTCGATGCGCCCGGCCGGGATTTCCACGTTCTGGCTGCGCAGCGCCGATTCCACGTCCTGCACCGTCAGGCCGTAGGCCGCCAGCTTGTCGCGGTCGACGTAGATGCGCATGGACGGCAGGCGTTCGCCGAACACGCGCACTTCGGCCGCGCCGGGCAGCACCGACAGGCGCGTCTTGATGTAGCGGTTGATGTAGTCGGAGGTCTGGATCGCCGAGTACGAACCAGACTCGACCGCGATGTAGATGATGGGCTGCGAATCGGCCTCGACCTTGCCGATGATGGGCTCGTCGATTTCGTCGGGCAGGAAGCGGCGCGCGCGCGAGACCTTGTCGCGCACCTCGGCCGCCGCCGCGTCCGGATTGCGCGACAGGTTGAACTTGATGTTGATCAGGCTGCGCTCGGAGCGGCTGCGCGAGGTCATCACGTCCACGCCTTCGATGCCGGCCAACTGGTCTTCCAGCGGCTTGGTCACCTGCGACTCGATCACCTCGGGCGAGGCGCCCTTGTAGGTGGTGTCGACCGACACGATGGGCTCGTCGATCTTGGGATATTCGCGCACCGTCAGGCGCGAATACGAGATCAGGCCGATCAGCACGATGACCAGCGACAGCACCGACGCGAACACCGGGCGCTGGATACAGGTTTCCGAGATACGCATGAGGGGCCGCCGCTCGCTGGAATAGTGGCGTCAGGCGCCGTTGTTCACGACCTGCACCGGGCCGCCATCGGTGACGCGCTGCAACCCCGACACCACCAACTGGTCGCCCGCCGCCACGCCCGTCAGGATCTCGACCTTGCCTTCGCGGCGCTCGCCGATGGTGACCTCGCGGCGCTCGGCCACGCCATTCTTGACGCGGTACACATACTGGGTCTCGCCGGACGGCGCCAGCGCCGCTTCGGGCGCGACCAGCGCCTTGTCCTGGCTGAACAGCAGTTGCACGCGCGCGAACATGCCCGGACGCAGCAGCGAATCCTGGTTGGCCACGGTGGCGCGCAACAGGATGGAGCGGCCCCCGGCGTCGACCAGCGGGCTGACCGCGTACACCAGGCCGGGGCGTTCCTGGCCCGGCAAGGCGTCCAGCCGCAAGGTCAGTTGCTGGCCCACGCCCACCTTGCTCAGGTACATTTCCGGCACGCGGAAATCCACCTTGAGCGGATCGATCGCCTCCAGCGGCGCCAGATCCTGGCCCTGGTTCACGTAATCGCCCACGGACACACTGCGCAGGCCGGCGAAACCGGCGAAGGGCGCGGTGATGGTCATTTTGTCCAAGCGGGCCTGGGCCAGCGCCACCGCGGCCTCCTGCACCTTGAGCGTGCTGGCCGACTCGTCGCGCGCCTGCTGGCTGACGAAGCCCTTGGCCTGCAGCGCCACGGCGCGGCGATAGTGGCTCTGCGCCAGCGCCAGATTGGCGCGCGCCTGCGCCAGCTCGGCGCGCGGCACCGAATCGTCCAGGCGGATCAACGCCTGCCCGCGCTGGACGGGCTGACCTTCCTTGAATTCGATCGACTGGATGCGGCCGGCCACTTCGGGCCGCAGCATCACGGCCTCATCCGAGCGCAGGCTGCCGACCGCCGACAGGCCGCGGGCGAACGGAATTTCGGCGACGGCGGCCACCTCGACCCGCACCGGGGCCGGCCTGGCGGCCGGTTTGGCCGGCGCGGCGGCGCTGACGGCCGTTGGCGCGGACGCCAGCCAGCGTGGCACGAATACGCCCAGTGCGGCCCCCGCGGCCACACCTGCCGCGATGGCGGCCAGCAATACAGCTTTTTTCATGCGAATGTGGCGGTATCGCGGCGCGTGCCAGGCATCCCCCGCTGGGACGGCGCCGCAGGATCAGGAACAAGGGTTGGCACTTTAGCACCGGATTTACAACCTGGAACAATCCTGAAGCGGGCTGAAAGCAGTATTGCCCCCGAACCAGGGTATATCCCGATGCGCGGGCGGGGCTCAGGCCCGCCGGACGGCCTCGACGCCCTGGTTGGCCAACTGGTCGGCACGCTCGTTGCCGGGGTCGCCGGCGTGGCCGCGGACCCAGCGCCACGACACGGTGTGGCGGCGCACCTGATCGTCCAGCGCCTGCCACAGCTCGGCATTCTTGACCGGCTTCTTGTCCGCCGTCATCCAGCCGCGCCGCTTCCAGTTGGCGAGCCATTCGGTCATGCCCTTCATGACGTACTGGGAATCGGTATGGATGGTGACGGCGCACGGACGCTTGAGCGCGCGCAGCCCCTCGATCACGGCCAGCAGTTCCATGCGGTTGTTGGTGGTCCGGGCCTCGCCGCCGTGCAGGGTCTTTTCGTGCACGCCGGCGCGCATCAGCACGCCCCAGCCACCCGGGCCGGGATTGCCCTTGCAGGCGCCGTCGGTCCACATTTCCACATTCTGGTCGTTCGCGTTGTTGTCCTGCATGGTGCTGCTTGTATGTCCTTGTTCTTTCAATGTGAATGCGGGCGAGCGCTCAGGAGCGGTCGCAGCCGCCGTCGGCCTGGCGGTTGACCACCACCGACGCGGCGCGGGCCCGCTTGGGCCTGGTCTTCCAGGCCGGGCCGATGATACGCATGCCGGCCACGCGCTTGACGGCCGACACCAGGTAGACCGCGCCGCCCAGGCTCCACCAGCGCGCGCCGGCCGACTCCAGGAAGCCCCAGCGCTGCAGCCATTTCTCGCTGCGGCAGGCCGGCGCGTAACAGCCGAAATGGCTTTGCTCGACTTCCAGCGACAGCAGCTTGAACCAGTCCTTCAGGCGCGGCAGCGAGACCTGGGCCGACGGCGGCTGGGGCAGCCAGGGTTCCATGCCCGGCATGCGCGTGCGCGC
Organism: Achromobacter sp.; assembly: GCF_050285565.1. Classification (GTDB taxonomy): domain Bacteria; phylum Pseudomonadota; class Gammaproteobacteria; order Burkholderiales; family Burkholderiaceae_B; genus Achromobacter. The sequence goes on along the minus strand of NZ_JBLZXG010000008.1, from coordinate 248,903 downwards.
GCCCCACATGCTCCAGGGGTTGAAGCCGGAGATCACCACCCGCCCTTCCGGCACCAGCACGCGCTCGACCTCGCGCAACACGTTGTGCGGATCATGGGTGCACTCGAAGGCGTGCGGCAGGATCAGCAGGTCAACGCTCTGCGATTCGAACGGCAGCGCCTCGGGCTGCGCCAGCACCACCCGCGACTGCCAGCCGGCGATATTCTCGGGCGTGGGCGTCTCGGTGCCGACGTAACCCTTGAACGGCATGCGGTTGGCGCGCAGCAGGTTCAGGTCGGCCAGTCCGACCTGCCAGGCGTAATATCCGAACACGTCCGCCACGGCCGCGTCGAACTGCGCGCGCTCCCAGGCCAGGGCGTATTGCCCTGGCGGGGTCTGGAACCATTCGGCCAGTTCTACAATCGGCGGAGTTTCTTCTGCCACGTCCTCTTCCTTCGAATCCCATGCAAGCCTTGACCGCCCCCGCAGGCGGCCGCGAACGCAATGCCGCGGTCTTGCCCCTGCCCGCCTTCACCGACAACTATATCTGGGCCATCGTCCGCGACGGCCAGGCCGCCGTGGTCGACCCCGGCGAAGCCGGCCCGGTGCGGCAATGGCTGGCCCGCGAAGGCCTGAAGCTGCGCGCCATTCTACTCACGCACCACCATGGCGACCATGTGGGTGGCGTGTTGGAATTGTCCCGCATCGGTGACCTCACGGTATATGGCCCGGCGCGCGAGAAGCTGCCGCGCTGCGATGTGCCGCTGCGCGAAGGCGACCGCGTGGTGCTGCCGGAGCTGGACCTGGACCTGGCCGTGCTGGACGTGCCGGGCCACACCGCCGGCCACATCGCCTATACCGGCCGGGCGGCGGGAAAACAGCCCGTGCTGTTCTGTGGCGACACCCTGTTTGCCGGGGGCTGTGGCCGGCTTTTCGAGGGCACTCCCGCGCAAATGTCTGATTCCTTGGAAAAATTTTCCGTTTTACCGCCAGATACACAGGTTTTTTGCGCACACGAGTACACTCTAGCGAACTTGCGCTGGGCCATGGCGGTCGAACCCGCCAACCGCACCCTGCAACAGTGGTATCAGCGGGCCCGGCAATTACGCGCAGAAGGTCTCCCCACGCTTCCGTCGACCATCGGCCAGGAATGCGCGACCAATCCGTTTTTGCGCACGCAGCAAGCTGACGTCGTCCGCGCCGCAGACACCTGGGCCGGCCGCGTCCACCCGACGCCGGTAGAGGTATTTGCCTCCCTTCGTGAATGGAAGAACGATTTCAAGTGACCGCCCGATGAATTTCTCCCGACTCCTTCTGCCGCTTCTGCTGGCAGTCCTCGCCGGTTGCGCAGGAACCAAATCCCACGACAGCAAGAACCTCACCACCAACTCCCAAGGGCGCTACATCGCCCGCGACACGTCCCGCACGGTCGACCTGACCAATCCGCCGGTCGACGCCTGGGATCGCATTCGCCGCGGCTTCGCCATCCCCAACCTGAACACCGACCTCTCGCAGCAGTGGACCGACTACTACGCGTCCCACCCCGAGGCGGTGCAGCGCATGGCCGAGCGCGCCGGCAAGTACCTGTATTTCATCGTCGATGAGATCAACCGCCGCGGCCTGCCGACTGAACTCGCGCTGCTGCCGTTCGTCGAAAGCGCCTACAACCCCACCGCGCTGTCGCGCGCCCAGGCCTCGGGCCTGTGGCAGTTCGTGCCGGCCACCGGCCAGCATTTCAACCTGAAGCAGGACTGGTGGCGCGACGAGCGCCGCGACCCCATCGCCTCGACCAACGCGGCGCTGGACTACCTGGAAAAACTGTTCGAGATGCAGGGCGACTGGTACCTGGCGCTGGCCTCGTACAACTGGGGCGAGGGCTCGGTACAGCGCGCCATGGCCAAGAACGAGGCCGCCGGCCAGCCCACGGACTACCTGTCCCTGAACATGCCGGACGAGACCCGCAACTACGTGCCCAAGCTGCAGGCCATCAAGAACATCATCGCCGACCCGCAACGCTACGCGGTGGCGCTGCCGCCGGTCGGCAACACGCCGTACTTCGTGACGGTGCGCAAGAACAGCGACATCGACCTGGAAATCGCCGCCAAGCTGGCCGAGATGCCGCTGGATGAATTCAAGGCGCTGAACCCGTCGTTCAACCGGCCCGTGATCCGGGGCGACCACGCCCCCACGCTGCTGCTGCCGGCCGACCGCGTCGAGATCTTCAACGCCAACCTGACCAACTACAAGGGCGACCTGAGCGCCTGGAAGGTCTACCACTCGCGCCGTGGCGAAACCTACGCCTCGATCGCCAAGCGTTTCGGTGTCACCGAAGCCAAGCTGCGCGAAACCAACGACATCAGCGCGCGCCAGAAGGTGGCTTCGGGCCAATCGCTGCTGGTGCCGGGCGACCCGGGCGCCGGCGGCGTGCAACTGGCTTCCCTGGCCGCTCCGGTCGGCGCGCTGGATTCGGCCCCCGTCAACACCAGCAAGGCGCCGGCGCCGCGCGGCAAGGCCGCGGCCCCCGCCGCGCGCGGCGCGGCCGCCCGCCCCAACGTGCGCACCCACAAGGTGCGTCAGGGCGACACGCTGTTCTCGCTGGCCAAGCAATACGGCACCTCGGTCGACGCCCTGCGCGCCCTGAACAACCTCAAGGGCAACGCGCTCAAGATCGGCGCCCAGCTACGCGTGCCGGGCACCAACGCCCGCGGCTGATCCCCGGCCGATCCGTCTTTCGCCGCGGCGCCCCACCCGGGCGCCGCGCTGTTTTGTCCGCGAGTCCGCCAAACTCCTTAAAATAGGCGGTCTCCAGCAGGAAAAAAATCAAAGGAACCACACACATGGGCTTTCTCGCCGGCAAACGCATCCTGGTCACCGGGGTGCTTTCCAACCGCTCCATCGCCTACGGCATCGCGCGCGCCTGCCACCAGCAGGGCGCCGAACTGGCCTTCACCTACGTCGGTGACCGCTTCAAGGACCGCGTGGCCGAATTCGCCGCCGAATTCGGTAGCGACATCGTGCTGCCCTGCGACGTCGCCGAAGACAGCCAGATCGAAGGCGCCTTCGCCGAGCTGGCCAAGCGCTGGGACGGCCTGGACGGCCTGGTGCACTCGATCGGTTTCGCGCCGCGCGAAGCCATCGCCGGCAACTTCCTGGATGGCCTGTCGCGCGAGGGCTTTCGCATCGCCCACGACATCTCGGCCTACAGCTTCGCCGCCATGGCCAAAGCCGCGCTGCCGCTGATGGAAGGCCGCAACGGCTCGGTGCTGACGCTGACCTACCTGGGCGCCGAACGCGTGGTGCCCAACTACAACACCATGGGCCTGGCCAAGGCCTCGCTTGAAGCCAGCGTGCGCTACCTGGCCACGGCGCTGGGCCCGCGCGGCATCCGCGCCAATGGCATCTCGGCCGGCCCGATCAAGACGCTGGCCGCCAGCGGCATCAAGGACTTCTCGGCCATCCTGAAGTTCGTCGAGGCCCAGGCGCCGCTGCGCCGCAACGTCACCATCGATGACGTCGGCAACGTGGCCGCGTTCATGCTGTCGGATCTGGCCGCCGGGGTCACCGGCGAGATCACCCACGTGGACGCCGGTTTCTCGACCATCGTTCCGGGCATGGAAGAGTAAGAGCATCGGGCCGGGCGGCGCGCCCGGCCGCTTCCGGCCCGGCGGCGCTGCCGCGGGGCCGGACTCTCCGGCCCCCTCAGGCCGGCCGCACGATCAGCGTGGACACCTGCACGTCCACCGCCGTCATCAGCTTGTGGATCGGGCATTTCTCGGCCACGGCCAGCAATTCGTCGATCTGCGCGTCCGACAGTTCGCCATGCAGCGTCAGCTTGGCGGTCAGGCGATAGATGCCCTTGCGTTCCTCGCCGGCATCGCGCACCACCTCCACCCCCACCGATTCCAGCGGCAGCCCCTTGCGCTGCGCGTAGACCATCAGCGTCATGGCCTTGCAGCCGCCCAGCGCCGTATCGAAGTAATCGTGCGGATCCGGGCCGGCGCCTTGCGGCCGCGGCATGTCCAGCGGCAGGTCGTGGCCTTCGGCCGTGGCGGTGAATTGCAGCGTCTGGGGCGCGTTCTGGCGCACGTGGATAGTCATGGGCGGGATTCCTCGCGTTGCGGGCGGCGCGCGCGGCCGCCTCACCCCAGGTTGTAGCATCCGCCACCGCGCCCCGGCCCGGCGCAACATCCATTTCTGACTGTAAGCTGAACTTCTGGCCAAGATGGCGGTCGGATAGTGCTGTTCGCAAGCCGTTTGCATTCACAGGAAACCCGCATGAGCGCCAGACAACTTCTAGACCAATTGCTGCAATCCGGCCAGGGCCTGCTGGCCGACGCCGGCTCGAAAGTGCAGAACGCCAGCGGCGGCAAGGCCGGCTCGTTCCTGACCGGCCTGGGCGGCGGCGCCCTGGGCGCCGGCGCGCTGGGCCTGCTGCTGGGCAGCAAAAAAGCCCGCAAGATCGGCGGTAAGGTCGCCATGTACGGCGGCATGGCCGCGCTGGGCGCCCTGGCCTACCGCGCCTACGGCGACTGGCAACGCAACCAGGCGGGCGCGCCGGCCGCGCCTCCGCAGACGCTCGACCGCCTGCCCGCCCCCGAGGCCGAGCAGCACAGCAACGCGGTGCTGACCGCGATGATCGGCGCGGCCAAGGCCGACGGCCACATCGGGCCGGAAGAACGCGCCCTGCTCGAAACCGAGATGGCCAAGCTGTCCGGGGATGCGCAGGACCGGCGCTGGCTCGAAACCGAGCTGGCGCGTCCGCTCGATCCCGCCCAGATCGCGCAGTCGGCCAGGACGCCGGAAATGGCGGCCGAGATGTACCTGGCCAGCCTGCTGGTGGTCGACGAGGAAAGCTACATGGAGCGCGCCTACCTGGACGAACTGGCGCGCCAGCTCAAGCTGCAGCCGGGCCTGAAGGAACAACTGGAGCAGCACGCGCGCGCGGCCGCCTGACGGCGCCCCGCGCCTGGAAGCGGCGGGGCAAGCGGTCATGACCGCTTGCCCCGCGGTTTTTTTGTTCAGTCGGCGCGCAGCCCGATCGCGCCGGTCAGCGCCGTATAACGGTCGATATCGGCATTGATCATGTCCTGGAACGCGCGCGGCGAACTCGTCGCGGGCGTGAAGCCCTGCTCGCGCAACGCCGCCTGCATGTCGGGGCGCGACATGATGCGCGCCAGCGCGGCGTTCAGCTTGGCCACCACCGCCGGCGGCGTGGCGGCCGGGGCCAGCAGGCCATGCCATTGATCCAGCGCATAACCGCTCACGCCCTGCTCGGCCACGGTGGGTACAGTCGGCAGCAGCGGCGAGCGTTGCGGCGACGTGACCGCCAGCGCGCGCAGCTTGCCCGCGGCGATCAACGGCGCGGCGCTGGAAGCCGTGACCACGCCCATGCCGACCTGGCCGGACACCACGTCGGTCAGGGCCGGGCCGCAGCCTTTGTAGGGCACATGCTGCAACGGTGCGCCGCTGGCCCGCGCCAGCATTTCGCCCGCCAGATGCTGCGGGGTGCCATTGCCGCAGGAGGCGAACGGCAGCGGCCGCTCCGGCCGCGCGGCGTCGAACGCATCGTCCAGCGTGCGCAGCGGCGAAGCCACCGGCACCACGAACACGGACGGCACGAACGCCACGTTGATCACCGCCGCGAAATCGCGCTTGGGCGCAAAGCCCAGGTTGCGGTACACCCCGGGATTGATCGCGAACGAGCTGTTGACCATCAGCAGCGTGTAGCCGTCGGGCGGCGCCTCGGCAACCACGCGCGCGCCGATGTTGCCGCTGGCGCCCGGCCGGTTCTCGACCACCACCGGCTGGCCGAACTGCGCCTGCAGGCTGGCGCCCAGGCGCCGCGCCAACAGATCCGTGCCGCCGCCGGGAGGAAAGGTCACCACGATGGTGACCGGACGGGTGGGATAGGTCGCGTCGGCCGGCGTGTCGCCGGACGGCGGGTTGCCGCAGGCACCCAAGGTCAGTGCCAGCCCCAGGGCCAGCAACCGGGAGGAGATTCGAAGCGCGCGTTGCATGATGCGTGTTCCTGGCGAACGGCCCGGCTCAGGCGTCCAGGCCGATGTCAAGCACCTTGGCGCTGTGGGTAAGCCAGCCGACAGCGATCTGGTCGACGCCGGTGGCGGCCACGGCGGCGGCAGTGTCGGGCGTGATGCGGCCGGACGCTTCCGTGATGGCGCGGCCCCGCGCCATGGCGACCGCCTGGCGCAATTCATCCAGGCTCATGTTGTCCAGCAGCACGACGTCCACGCCCAGCGCCAGCGCGGTTTCCAGCTGCGCCAGGGTGTCCACTTCCAATTCGATCTTGACCATGTGGCCAACGCCGGCGCGGGCGCGCCGCACTGCGGTCTCGACACCGCCGGCCAGCGCGATGTGGTTGTCCTTGATCAGCACGGCGTCGTCCAGGCCGTAGCGGTGATTGCTGCCGCCCCCCACCCGCACCGCGTACTTCTGCACCGCGCGCAGGCCCGGCATGGTCTTGCGGGTGCAGGTGACGCGGGCGCCGTAGCCGGCAATGGCGCGGGCGATCGAGGCCGTGGCGGTGGCCACGCCACTGAGGTGGCAGAGAAAGTTCAACGCCACCCGTTCGGCGCTGAGCATGGCGCGGGCGTTACCGCGCACGGTGGCGATTTCGGTGCCGGGCGCGAGTTCGGCGCCATCGCGTTGCGCCACGCGGAACTCGATGGCGGGATCGAGCGCGCGAAACGCCAGGCGCGCCAGGTCGAGCCCGGCCAGCACGCCGTCCTGGCGCGCCACCAGCCGGGTCTGGGCCACCGCGTCGGCCGGCACGATGGCGTCGGTGGTCAGATCGCCCGCCCGCCCCAGGTCTTCGAGCAGGGCCGCGCGCACCAGCGGCTCCAGCATGACATCCGGCAGGGCGGGAATGGGCAAACGGACGGCGGGCGCTTCAGCATTAATGCTCATTTTGAGTATTTTGTGATTAAAAAAAGGCGCGCACGAACTGCGCAGGCACTTATGCTAAATATGAGTATATGACGTTGTCAAGCGTCACAGCGTGCGCGACAGGGGCAGTTTGCTGCCCGCGATGGCGCGTTCCAGCAGCACGTCGCGACGGAAGCGGAACAATTTGGCGGGCCGGCCCGCCGTGCCGGTCGCCATCTCGCCGGTCTCTTCCACCAGCGCCTGCTGTTCGATCAGGCGACGGAAATTCTGCTTGTGCAGGCCGCGCCCGGCCAGGGCTTCGACCGCCTGTTGCAACTGCAGCAAGGTGAATTGCGCCGGCATCAGCTCGAACACCACCGGACGGTACTTGATCTTGGCGCGCAGGCGGGCAATGCCGGTGGCGAGAATGCGGCGGTGGTCGTGGCGCATCGGCTCGCCCGGCAGCGGCGCGCCGGCCACGCCCGGCCGGCGCCGCGCCGCCTCGGGCACCAGACCGGCCTCGAACAGCAGTTCGTAGCGTTGCAGCACCATGTCTTCGTTCCAGGCGGCGCCATCGAGCCCGAAGGTAATGGCAACGCGCTGGCCGCGGCGGCTGCGCGTGGCGGCGTCGGCCGTGTCATCGCACCAGGCCCGCAGACGCGGCACGATCAGTTCTTCCAGCAGCGCCGGGGTGCCCGCGCGCCGGTCTTCCCAGGGGAAATAGCGGTACCAATCCTGCCAGCCGACCTGCGCCACGCCGGTTTCGCCGGCTTCGCGCGTCAGGCCCAGATAGCTGACCGACATGACGCGCGCGCCCGACTCGTCGGAACGATCGCCGTCGGCAAAGGTGTAGAGCTGCTCGACGTAGCCCAGCGGATGGTGAGTCTGCGCCTCGACCCACGCCCGCAGGCCCGCTTGCAGCGAGCGATGCGACAGTTCGAATGGCCCCGCCGGCAAGGCCCGCGCGTCTTCGGTCGTCAGGACGCGCGGCTCGCCGTGGGTCACGGCGACCAGGACGGCGACGAGTTCGGCATGGACGGAGCGTTCGACGGATTCGGTCAAGGTAGATGGCTGGAATGGGGAAGACGCCGGACGCTGCGCGAGGGGCGTCGCGCGGCACGGGCAAGCATGGTTGCGCGGCATCGCGCCGCGCTCGGCATTATAAAGGCCGGGGCCCTGCAACAGCCCCCTGCTCGACACCTCGCACGAGCACCGCAAGCCGTGACGGCGGTGCCCGCGTGGCCCGCGCGGCGGGGTGCGCGGGAGCCGTCAGGCGACCTTGGCGATCGCTTCCTGGCGCGAGTCCACCACCGTCAGGATGGCCAGGAAACCACTGATGTCGAACACTTCGCGCACGTGCGGCTGCATCGCGCACAGCGCCAGCGCGCCCGACGCCTGCTTCAGGCGCTTGGCCAGCACCAGCACCACGCGCAGCCCGGCACTGGAAATGTAGTTCAGGTTCGACATGTCGAGCACGAAGCGGCGCTCGCCCTTTTCGACGTGCGCCAGCAGGTCCGCCTCGATACCCGCGGCGTTGCCGCTGTTGATCTGGCCTTCGGGCGAGACAACCAGCACTTCCCCGACTTTCTCGACTGCGAGATTCATAGTGGTTCCCGGAAATTGACCGGCGCCCCGGATCCCGGCTTGCGGGCGGCGGCGCGATGCCGTGATGATACGCGAGGCGCCCGCGCAGCCAAACGCAAACTTCAAAAGGCGCGCGCGCGCCGCCCGATACGCCTGTCGGCCGCAATCGGGCATACTTCCACCTGCACGTGTACCCCTGACCGCAAGGCAACCATGCCCTCTCAGCCCGATACGCTTGACCTCGCCCCCGACGCCCGCGCCGTTGCTTGCGCCATCGAATGGCTCGAGGCCATTGCCGAGCGCGAGGGGTGGTCGCCCAAACTGAGTTTCGGTCTGTCCCTGAGCCTGGACGAAGCGCTCACGAACATCGTTTCATACGCCTTCGACGATCCCCTGCCGACCCCCGATCCCGCCCATGTCCGCCTGGCCTGCCACCAGGACGACGCGTGGATCTCGCTGGAGATAATCGACAATGGCCGGCCGTACGACCCCACCCTGACGCCGCCTCCCCCATTGGCCGCCTCGCTCGATGACGCCGAAATCGGCGGCCACGGCGTGCGGCTGATGCAGCACTATCTGCACGACCTGCGCTACACGCGCGACGGCAACGAGAATCGCCTGACGCTCGTGATGCGCGCCGCGTGACTTCACCGGCGCGGGCAATGAAGACGCGCTATCGACAACTCGCCATGCATAGGCAGAAAGTACCGAACGAAAGCCGGTCATCTGTCACTCATGCATAGACTGCGCGCTGGTTGTGCGCAGCCCCGCTCAGATGCCGCCCGTGAACGCTCCCTATCGTCCAGAAGGATTGCTTGCCCGCCCCTTGTACGCCCGCGTCGACGCGGCGGCCGTGGCCCACAACCTCGCCCGCCTGCGCGCCGCCCTGCCCGCCAGCGGCGCGCCGCGGCTATGGGCCACCGTCAAAGCCGATGCCTACGGCCATGGCCTGGCGCGCGTGCTGCCCGCGTTGCGCGGCGCCGACGGCCTCGCGGTACTGCACCTGGACGAAGCGCGCGCCTGCCGCCGACTGGGCTGGAAAGGCCCCGTACTGGTCTATGGCGGCCTGTATTCGCAGGCCGACACGCTGTTGTTGGACACGCCGCAGCTGCACCTGGTCATCACCCACTGCGCGCAACTGCACTGGCTGGCGCAATCACCGGCGGCCGAACGGCCGGCGATCTGGCTGCGCTTTGCCGGTGATATCCATCACACCGGCTTCAGCGCCGACGACTATCGCGCCGCATTCGAGCTGGCGCGCAAGCTGGCCGCGCGCGGCCTGATCGGCGAAGTCGGGCACCTGAACCATTACGCGCGCGCCGACGAAGCCGAAGGCGTGGCTGACGCCGACGCGCGCTTTCGCGCGGTCATCGACGGCCTGCCGGGCCCGGTTTCCACCAGCAATTCCGCCGCCGTGCTGGGCCACGCGGCACTGGCCGCCACCACCCAGTGGGTGCGGCCCGGCCTCGCGCTGTACGGCGCCAGCCCCTTCGCCGAGCGCGGCGCCTCGCAGCTCGGCCTGTTGCCGGCTATGTCGCTGCACTCGCAGGTGGTGGGCATCCAGCGCGTGCAGGCCGGCGCCGGCGTCGGCTACAGCGGCGCCTTCCTGGCGCCCGCGGCCATGGACGTGGGTATCGTCACCTGCGGTTATGCCGACGGCTATCCGCGCCACGCGCCCACCGGCACGCCGGTGGTGGTGGCCGGCGTGCGCACCCGCCTGCTGGGACGCGTCTCGATGGACATGATGGCGGTGGACCTGGGCCCCGTGCCGCAAGCCGCCATCGGCGCGCCCGTGACCTTGTGGGGCGCGGACGGCCTGCCGGTCGAAGAGGTGGCGATGGCCGCGGGCACCATCGCCGCGCAGTTGCTCACGGGGCTGAGCGCGCGCGTGCCGGTGGCGTTGGCAGGCGCGGCGCGCTGAATGGCGGCGCCCCCGCCGCCGCGTGCTGTCCGCGAACGTTCACGCAGCGTCCTGGCGCGGCCTGGCCGGCGCGAACAGCAGGAACAGCAGCGTGGCGCCCAGGTAGATCACGCCGGTCGCCGCCAGGCCCGCCCCCATGCCGGCGGCGCCGAACATGGCGCCGACCACCAGCGGGCCGGCCATCTGCCCGAGCTTGTCGGCGGCGCGCATGACGCTGGTGGCGCCCGCCGCGCCATAGTGCTGCACCTGCGGCAAAGCCAGCATGTAAGGCGATTGCGAGGCGCCGGCAAAGCAACTGGCCAGCGCCAGCAACAGCACCGCGGCGGCGGCGGCGGCCAGGCCGCTGTTGAAATACAGGCCCAGCATGCCGAGGCTGCCCACCAGGCCGCCCAGCACGATCCAGCTTTTCTTGATGCGGCTGCGGTCGACCACCCTTCCCATCAGCGGCCCGACGTAAATGACGCACAGGCCGTAGATCATCAGCACGCGGCCAATGCTGGACGCGGCCACGCCTTCGGCCTCCAGGTACAGCGGCAGCGCGAACGACAGCAGGCCGACCTGCGCGATCGAGAACGGAATCACACTGCCCACCAGCAGCAGGCCAAAGTCGCGCGTGAACAGCAGCCTCAAGGTATCCGAGAAATGGGCGCGGGCGCGTCCGGCCGCCTGCGCGGCCAGCTTGCGGCCACGATCCATGTAGGGGCGCATCAGGATCAGCACGCCGGTCAGCGGCATGGCCAGCATCACCGCGCCCACCGCGAACACCGCGCGAAAGCCGACTTGCTCCATCAGCATCGCGCCGACCGCGGCGCCGGACAGGTGCCCCGCGAACAGGCCGGCGATCACGCCGGTCATGTTGCGGCCGCGATATTGGGGCGGGCTGCGCGTCACGATGAAACCCTGCAGCCCCATCCAGGTCAGGCCATAGCCCAGGCCCACCAGGCCGCGCGCGGCGCTGAACATCAGCAAGCTGGAGGCGGCCGCGCAGGCCAGCATGCCGGCGGCGGACACGCCCAGGCCGGCCAGCACGGGCACCTGCCAGCCCTTGCGGTCGGTCAGGCGCCCGGCCAGCAGCGAGGTCAGCAGGCCGCAGCCCATCTCGACCGAAATCGGCAGGGCCAGCAGCAGATTGGCCGGCAGCTCCAGTCCGCCCGCCGGCAGGCTGCGCGCATACAGCGGCAGAAAACCCAGCGGCAAGGCCCACGCGAACAGGAAACCGAACATCACGGGCCGCGCAATGCGGCCCACCTCGGACTCATCATCCGGGCCGACGCGGCTGCCATCGGGCAGCGTGGCGCGCGCGGCGAAGGCTCGGTTCATCAACAGCGCCAGCAGCAACAGCATTTCGATCGCGGCCACCAGCGCCACGGCGACCACCGTCACCGCATCGAGCGCGCGGCCGCGCACCCCGGCCGCGATGACCTCGCCAGACAGGCGCAGCACCAGATCCCCATGCGCCTTGGGATCGGCCAGCGCCGCGCCCAATGGCAGCACCAGCGTCAAATCATCGGCCTGCGGGCGCGCGCGCGGCAAGCCCTGCACATCCAGCGGGCCGCGCGCGTCGGCGCCGTAGAGAATGCGGCCGTCGCGGTCGGCCAGTTCGATCTGCGCCACCGCTGGAAACGTGGCGGCCAGGCGCGTGAACGGCGCCTCGACGCCACGCAGCCGCTCCACCTCCAGGCCGTAGCCGAGCACCCGGTTCAGGTCGCGTTGCAGGCCCTCGGCCAGCAGTCCGACGTTGTTGCGCGTCACCTCCAGCCAGCCGCTGCGGAACGTGGCAATGGTGTAGGCGGCGTACACGCCCTGCGCCAGCACCAGGGCCAGCAGCGGCACCACGAAGCGGGCGCGGCCCCCGGCGGCCAGCGAGGTCAGCGGCACGACGTACTTGAAAACGGCGGCCAGGCCCACCCCCACCAGCACCGTGACGGCCAGCAGCACCTGCAGGTTGTCGACGATCAGCCGGCGGCTGGCCTCACCGTCCTTGGCGGCCGACAGCACCACGGCGCCGAGCGCCTTGCCGCCCGCGGCAGTCAGCGGCACGGCCACGGTGACGCGGTCGGCGGCCACCGCCACCAGCGCGCCGGAACCACGTCGCGTCGACCCGGCGGCGCTTGCGCCGCCAGCGTCCAGCGCGCGCGCCAACGGCGCCGCGTCCGCGGGCGCTTCACCCTGTGTCGCCAACGCCTGGCCATCGGCCAACAGCACCGCCGCGCCCTGCACGCCGCGCGAGCCCGCCACACCGTCGCGCAAGGTATCGCGCAGGCCGAAGTACTGCTCCAGCGGTTTGCCCAGGCGCAGGCCGTTCTCGATATTGCCGGCCACGCGCCGCGCCACCACTTCGACGCGATCGGCGGTGGTGTCGACCACCAGGCGGTTCAGCGCCGACAGGCTGAGGGCGCCGATCAGCGCCTGCGCCAGCAACAGCACGGCCAGACAGGCCAGAGTGACTTCCAGTACCGGGCGGCGACGCAACCCATCGAGCACTATTTGTATTGGTTCGCTACGCATGGGCCCACGCCGTCGCAAAGTATTTACACACGGGCACCAATGGTATTTACAATTAATGCAAATTGCATCTTATTTCACGCCCTTACCTCACCAGACGCCTCTCGCCCCCATGTCGTTGCGCTCGCTCCGTAGCAAGATTTTTCTACTGGTCGTAGCGCTGCTTCTGGCGGTGGCGGCATTTGTGATGCTGACCTCGCAGCGCAACGTCACGCGCACGGTGATGAACAGCGAGCGCCACGCCGTCAGCAACGTGATGGAGCTGGTGTTGCGCGACGCCGAGGCGCGCTGGGGCGCGCTGCTGGCCGACAAGATTTCCACCGTGCGCAGCGGCCGGCGCCAGCTCATGCAAAGCGGCACCGTGGTTGCGGCAGCGCTCAACGCCTACGCCGACCTGGCCGAGCGCGGCCTGGTGACGCCGGGCGCGGCCAAGGGCATGGCGCGCGCCTGGATCAACCGCCTCAAGCTCGACGACCGCCGCTATGCCTTCGTCTACGACGCCGACTTCCAGGTCCTGGCCAGCGGCAACCCCGACATGATCGACCTCGACCTGTCGATGCTGCCCGACTTCAAGAACCGGCCCTTGGCGCAGGCGCTGCTGGAAGAAAGCCGCACCTCGGGCTACGGCTTCGCCATCTATCGCTGGCCACCGTCCGCGCAGCGCGGCGACGGCGAGACGCGCTACGCCTATTTCGGCTATTTCCGGCCATGGAACTGGGTGTTCGCCATTTCCGACAGCGCCCAGGACGTGATCGAGCAGATCGACACACGCCGCGCGCAACTGGAAAACTCGGTGCGCGACACGCTCTCGAAACTGACCCTGGCGCAATCGGGCTTCATCTTCATCGCGGCCGATGACGGCCGCATGATCGTGCCGCCGCCCGAGGCCCGCGCCGGCCTGCTCGACGCCAGGAACGAGGGCGGCGAAACCCTGCGCGCGCTGCTGGCGCGGCAGGACAACGGCGGCAAGCTGCAAAGCCTGCGCTTTGACGGCGGCGACGGCCCCTGGCAGATCGACAGCGCGCGTTTCGCGCCACTGGGCTGGACGGTGGTGGCGGTGGTGCCCGAGAGCGACCTGACCGCGCCGGCGCACGAACTGCTGAACCGGCAGGCGCTGATCTTCGTAGGCATGATGCTGGTGGCGCTGGTGTGCGCCTGGCTGGTGGCGGCGCGTATCGTGCGGCCGCTGGAAACGCTGACCCACTATGCCCGCCTGCTGCCGGAACAGGATCTGACCGCGCAAGCGAGCGTGCCCGCCCACATCGCCGCGCTGCCCGACAAGCACAAGGACGAAGTCGGGCGGCTGGCGGCGTCGTTCCTGTTCATGAACCAGAAGCTGCGCGAGAACGTCGCCCGCCTGATGCGCGAGACCACCGCGCGCGAACGCTTCGAGAGCGAACTGAACATCGCCCGCGCGATCCAGCTCGGCCTGCTGCCAGTGCCGCTGTCGCCCATCACTCGCGAGCAGATCGACCTGAACGCGGTGATGCTGCCGGCCAAGGAGGTGGGCGGCGATCTGTACGACTACTTCACGCTGCCCGACGGCCGTCTGTGTCTGGCCATTGGCGACGTGTCGGACAAGGGCGTGCCGGCGGCGCTGTTCATGGCGGTCACCCGCACCCTGATCCGCGCCACCGCCGAGGACGAAACCGATCCGGCGCTGATGATGCAGAAGATCAACAACCGCCTGTCCGAGAACAACCCCAACATGATGTTCGTCACGCTGCTGGTCGGCGTGCTCGACCTGACCACCGGCGAACTCAAGTGGGCCAACGCCGGCCACCTGCCGCCGGCGGTGGTCGGCGCCGACGGCGTGGTACGGCTGCTGGAAGGCCGCAGCGGCCCGGCCTGTGGCGTGCAGGAAGACCTGGCGTACCGCTGCCTGTCGACGGTGCTGGCGCCCGGCGAGATGCTGGTGGGCTATACCGACGGCATCACCGAGGCCGTCAATCCGCAAAATGCGCAGTATGGCGATCCGCGCCTGCTGGCCGTGCTGTCCAATCCCCCCGTGCCGGCGGCCAGCCTGGCCAAGCGTCTGCTGGAAGACGTGCAGGCCTTCGCCGATGGCGCGGAGCAATCCGATGACATCACCTTGATCGTGATCCGCCGCCCATGAAGACATTGCTGTCCACCCTATTGCTGAGCCTGGCCCTGCTGGCGCCCGCCGCGAGCCATGCCCAGGCCGGGGCGGCGCCGGCCCCGGCCGCCGCGAGCGCGGCGGCGGCGCCCCAGGTGTTCCCCACCAAGCCCGTGCCGCGCCCGGACGGCCGGAAATGGCGCATCGGCTATTTCGAGAGCGGCGACTACAGCGAGTATCCGCGCACGCTGCGCGTCACGGTCGACGGCCTGCAAAAACTGGGCTGGATCACCGTGCCGGCCATTCCCGACGGCCTGAACGGCAAGCAGATGTGGGCGTACCTGGCCGACAACGCGCGCAGCGACACCCTGGAATTCGTGCGCGACGCCTGGTGGCAGCCCGGCAACTTCGACGCCGCGCAGCGGCCGGCGGTGCGCGAAGCGATCAAGCAGCGGCTGGAAGGCAAGCAGGACATCGACCTGATCATCGCCATGGGCACCTGGGCCGGCCAGGACATGGCGGCGATGGGCGCGCCCGTGCCCACCATCGTCGCCTCAACCAGCGACGCGGTCGGCGCCCGCATCACCCGCTCGGCGCAGGACAGCGGCCTGGACAACCTGCATGCCCGCGTGCAGCCCGAGCGCTATCAGCGGCAGGTGCGTCTCTTCCACGACATTGTGCCGTTCAAGCGTCTGGGCCTGGTGTACGAAGACAGCCCGGAAGGCCGCACCTACAGCGCGGTCGACGCGGTCGAACAGGTGGCGCGCGAACAGGGCTTCAAGGTGCTGACCTGCCATGCGCCGTCCAACGGCATCCCGCAGGAAGCCGCCACCCGCAACGCGCTCGAATGCTATGCCAAGCTGGCGCCGCAGATCGACGCGGCCTACGTCACGGTGCACCGCGGCGTGACGCCGGCCTCGATCGACACGGTGGCCGAGATCCTGCGCCAGGCCCGCGTGCCGAGCTTCTCGATGCTGGGGTCGGAAGAGGTCAAGCACGGGCTGCTGCTGAGCCTGGCCCAGGCGGACTACTCGTACGTCGGGTTGTTCTACGCCGAAACCATGGCGCGCATCTTCAACGGCGCCAAGGCGCGTGAACTGAGCCAGGTCTGGATCGACCCCGCCAAGATCGCCTTGAACCTGCAGACCGCCCGCGTCATCGGCTTCGATCCGCCGGTGGATATCCTGCTGGCGGCCGACGAGGTGTACGAGGCGCGGTAATGCCGTCGCGGCGGCAGTCTCGGGGCGCCGCGTTTTTTCCCGTCGCGGCCGGAAATCGCGCAATGGCATAAAATCGGCGAACGTGTCGTGGCGATGGAACCAAAGCGCCACGCGGGTTACTCAACCACAGGGGCTGTTGAATCTCCTATGGGCCCGATCTCGGACACGCCGGATTTATTGGCTGCATGACAATTTCATCGGTTACCCCTTCATCACCGTTCGTCTCTCTCGACGCCTTCGCTCAGGCGGCGCAGAGCGGCCAGGACGTCTACGTCGACATCGCGGGCGAAAAGCTGCAGGTGCTCGGCATGGGTACCACGCCCGGCGGCCGCAGCGTGGCATGGGTGGCGCCGAATGTCGACACGACCGCGATGTTCGGGCAGGCCCTGGCCCACAGCTATGGCCAGGGCATCGCCAGCGCGGTATCGCGGGAACTGGGGCTGGAACCGAACCCCGGCAAGCCGCTGTCCGCGCGCACCATTACCCTGGCGCTGGACATGGCGCAGACCTCGCGCGACGCCCTTTCCGGGGTCGACTTCCTGACCCGCCTGGCCGTGTCGGCCAGCACCGACACCCCCGCTTTCCAGCAAGCCTGTCGCGACGCCGGGGTTGCGCCCGCCAGCCTCGACGCCGCCCGCCGTGGCGCGCTCGACCAGGCCATGCAGACCCGCTTCGACCAGGCCGCCCAGTCCGGGCAGAGTCCGGTGTCGCTGGCCACCGCCGCCGCCTGGCTGCGCGAACTGCTCCAGTCCGGCTGAGGCCCGCGCCTTCGACGGGATTCCGCCCCTCGAAATATTGCCTGGCGTCGGGTTACTTATTTTTACATATCTGACATAAAAAACCCTACTTTTGCCTCAATATTTCGTTTTTCGAAATATTGTGACAGGGGTAAGCTGCGATAATTCGCGGCATGCCGGTAGTAACTTGTAGCTTAATACACGTTTCTTTTCCCCACCCATGACCCATCCCAGCGACTGCACAGCCGCTTCCGCCGAGGCGGAATTGCCGCCCGTTCGCGTTGACGGCGAGGGGCAGGAGTGGGACGCGGGTGAGGAATACCTGCTGCGCGACCTGGTGCGGGAACACTCCACCCGGCTGCAGCGCTTCATCATCAAGCACATCGGCAACACCACCGAGGCCGAAGACCTGGCCCAGCAGGCCTTTGTCGAAGCGGCCCGCTCGTACCGCAGCTTCCGCGGCGAATCGCAACTGTCCTCGTGGCTCTACGGCATCGCGCTGAATCTGGTGCGCAACTATCTGTCGCGCGCGCCGGAACGGCGCCATGACTTCGTCAGCGACAGCGTGCTGGCCGAGCATGCCGCCAGCGACCTGTCGCCCGAGCGCGTGCTGGAACAGAACCAGACCCTGACGCTGTTGCAGGAGTCGCTGGATGAGCTGCCGGAGAACATGCGCGACATCCTGCTCATGGTCGGCATCGACGAAATCTCCTACGAAGACGCCGCCGCGCTGCTGACGGTGCCGGTCGGCACCGTGCGCAGCCGCCTGTCGCGCGCCCGCGCGGCGCTGCGCGACAAGCTGGCCCAGAAGGGCCTGCGGCTCGACGACTGAAGCGGGCCGCCGGCGCCCCGTCGCCGTTAGTGCCGGGGCGCCCGCGCGCGCTTACGGCGCCCGGCCCGTCCCCGGCGCCGCCACCGGCTCGACCTGAATCACCGGCCCCTGCTGCGTGCTGGACTTGCCTTCCAGCACCGGCGTGGCGGCGGGCGTGCCATCCAGCCATTCGGACGCGCGCACCGGACCGCTGCTGCGGCGCAGTTCCACATTCGGCCCGAACACGACGCGCGTGCGCTGGCTCTGCGCCAGATCGAGGTACTGGCCCGCCGTCATGCGGCCGTCTCCGCCCCAGGTGGCGTTGAGCATGGGGCCGGTGCCGGCCACGCCGGGCGTGGCCACCACTTCGCCGTTGATCGCCACCACCTTCGGCCGGATCAGGAACAGGCGTTCACGCCGTTGCACCGTCTTGGACTTGTTGGAGAACAGCAGCCCCAGGCCCGGGATGTCGCCCAGGATCGGCACCTTGTCGACCTGCTCCGAGTTCTGGCTGCTGTTGTAGCCACCGATCAGCAGCGTCTGGTCGTTGCCGACGATGGCCAGGGTGCTGATGTTGCTCTTGCGCACCGTGGGCAGATTATCGATCTGGCGCTCTTCCTGGATGCGGCCGTCCTCGATGTCCACGGTCAGTTCCACCCGCGCGCCGTTCTTCGATTCGATATGGCGCGGCGTCACGCGCAGCGAGGTGCCGACGGTCACCGGCGTCACCGTCGCCACGCGCTCGCCCCGGGTCTGGATGTAGAAAGTGTCAGACAGGTCGATCATGGCGCCGAGGTTGTCGGCCGTCAGGATCGAGGGCTGCGACAGGATGTTGGCCTGGCCCTTGGTCTGCAACGCGCGCAGGCGCGCCGCCAGCGTGTTGCCGACGCTCACGCCGATGGTGCCGGGCGAGAGCGCCGCGCCGCTTTCCAGCGGCAGGCCGCCGCTGGGGCCTAGGCCCAGATTGCCATAGCCGAACGTGGTCGAACCGGCGCGCGCGCCCCAGGTCACGCCCAGCTCGCTGACCAGATCCGAATTGACGTCGACGATCATGGCCTCGATCTCGACCAGCGTGCTGGGCAGGTCGAGCTGCTCGATCAGACTGCGGTAGATGGGAATCCGATCCGGAATGTCCTGCACGATGATGGCGTTCAGGCGCGCGTCGGCCTGCACGGTGGGCTCGCGCAGGCGCAACCCCGATTTGCCGGGGCCGGCGGGCGCGGCGGACGGGCCGGCCGCCGGCGTGCCGGCCGGCGCCGTGCCGCCATCGCCGCCACCGACCTGCGGAAACGCCGGCGGGTTGTCGCGTAGCGGCGCGGCAATGGCCGCCAGCGTTTCATTGTTGGCGCCGCCCCCGCCGCCGGTGATCAGGTTGCGCAGCACGGTCGACAGGCCAGGCGTCACCACCTTCTGGTCGCGGTAGCTGATGGTACGGTCATTGACCGAGGCATGCTTGAGCCGGAACACCGCCACCTGCTGGCCACCCGCGCCCATCGGCAGCGCGGCCACGGTGCGCTCGACCAGATCGACGTAGCCCGGCGGGCCCGACACCAGCGCGATGCCCTGGTCGGGCAGTTCGCCCCAGCCGAAGCGCGGGTCCAGCACGCCCAGTTGCTGCAACGCCTGGCGCAAAGCGCTGATGGAGCTGCCCATGGCGCTGACCGAGCGCGTCTTCATGTCGTTGGTACGACTGACGAACAGCGTGCCGGCGTAGACGAACCAGTTAAAGCCGTACACGCCGCCCAGCCGGTCCATGAACTCGGACGGCGTGTTGGCATTGAACTTGCCATTGACCGTGCCGGTGACATTGGGCCCGAGCTGCAACGACAGGCTGAAGCCGCCGGCGAATTCGCGCAGCAGCGTCTGCAGGTTCTCATCGCGGGCATAGTAGCTATAGGGCACGTTCGGCCAGTTGGGCGCGGCTTGCGCGCCGGCCGCCAGGCCCAGCGACAACGCGGTCGCCAGAATCATCCGCTTCAACACTCTCTCTCCTCGGGCGCCTTGCCCGTCACGCATGTTCATGTCAGCCGCCGCACGGCGCCGGCCCAGAAAGACAGCGCATTGGTGAATGCGCCCATGGCTTCATCCAGCGCCAGTTCGCTGCTGCCGGGCTGCAACGATTGCTGCAGCCACAGCGCGCGGTTCTGCGGATCGACCACGCAGGTGGCCGCATGGCGCGCCAGCATGCCCGCGGCCAGCTTGCCGAGCTCCGTCACCAGGCGATCGCGGTCGGTATCGTTGGCCGGCAGCGTGCAAAGCCGCGCGCTCATGGCCAGCCAGCCATCGCGCGCCGGTTGCAGGTGCACGCGATAGGTCTGGTCGACCACAACGGTGAGGCGGCCATCCGCGCGGGTCGAGGGCGGCAGGCCGTGGCGCGCCGCATAGGCGGCCAGCAGGGGATGCGGGAGTGCGTTCATATCGGATCGTCCGGATTGCCAGCCAGCTTCCTGACGAGCCGCAGGACTTCGGCGACCGGCTCGATCAGTTCGCTGGGGATGTATTGATCGGGTTGGGCGGACGCCATCAACGCGCGCGCCAGGGGAATGTTCTGCATCACCGGCACGCCGGCCTCGCGCGCCGCCCGCATCATCTGTTCGGCCAGCGCGCCCTCGCCCTTGGCCAGCACCACCGGCAGCGGCGTCTCGTCAGGCTCGTAGTAGATCGCCACCGCCAGGTGGGTGGGGTTGGTCACCAGCACCGAGGCCTTGCGCGTGCTGGCGACCGCGCCGTGCATCACCATCTCCTGGTGCAAGTGCTTGCGCTTGTGCTTGATGTGGGGGTCGCCCTCCATCTCCTTGAATTCCTGCTTGATGTCTTCCTTGCTCATCATCAGCCCCTTGCGGTACTGCATGCGCTGCCAGACGAAATCGGCCAGGGAAATCACCACGTAGGCCACGGCGATGTTCACGATCAAGGTGCGCATCATGCCGCCCACGCCCGCCTCCAGGCCGGCCAGGCCGCTGTGCGGCACCGCCATCAGTTCCGGCAACGCGTCGCGCACCACCAGCGTCACCAGCACCGACAGAAAGGCGATCTTGATGACCGACTTCAGCAGCTCGACCAGGTTCTTCTTGGAGAAAATGTTCTTCAGGTTGCTCATCACGTTGAGCTTCTTGGCCGACGGCTTGAGCTTCTCGAACGCCAGCACCACCCCCACCTGCAGGAACTCGGAGAACATGCCGATCACCAGCACGATCAGCACGAACGGCAGCACCAGGTACACGGCTTCGCGCAGGGCCGCCTCCAGCGCCACGGGCAGGGCCTGCTCGAACGGCTGCCCCACCAGCGTCGACGGGATCAGGATCAGCCGGCCCAGGGCCTGGACGATGCCATGGGCGTTGCCCAGCATGTACCCGAACAGCGCCAGCACCAGCAGCGTCTGGGTGAAATCCTTGCTGTGCGCGACATCGCCCTTCTGGCGCGCTTCGCGCAGCTTCTTCTGGGTTGGCTGTTCGGTCTTTTCGCCGCTCATGGCGCCCGCCATTGATTGTCCAGGAACGGCAAGGCCGAACCGATCTGGCCCGTGGCCTCGGCGGCGTATTCGAACAGCGTGCTCATGTACAGCACCATCACCAGCAACGCCAGCGCGCTCTTGATCGGCATCGCCAGGAAGAACACCTGCAACTGCGGCGCGAAGCGGCTGACCAGCGCCAACCCGACCTCGGCCAGGAACATCGAAATGATGGCGGGCGCGGCAAACAGCAGCGTCAGACGCAGAAAGCGGCCCAACTGATCCAGCATCAGCGGCACGCTTTCGCGGCGCAGGGTCGGCGCCCAGTCCCACAGGTCCCACAGGCGGAAGCTGTCGTACAGCATGGTCAGCATCAGCATGAAGCCGCCGCCCACCAGGAAAAACACCATGAAGGCCTGGTTGAACAGGATGCCCAGCGGCGAGGAATCGTTGCCGGTGGCCGGGTTGATCGTGGCGCCCAGGCTGGCGCCGCGCTGGTTGTCGACCACGAAGCCGACCGCCTCGAAGATCCAGAACGGAATCGCCACCAGGAAGCCCATCACCAGGCCGATGAAGACTTCCTTGGCCACCAGCAGCACCAGGTCGATCGCGCCCAGGTCGATCGTGGCATAGCGCGGCGCCAGCGCCGGCACCAGCACCAGGCCGATGGCGGCGCACACGGCATAGCGCAGCATGCCGGGCAACAGTTGGCGATTGAACAGGGGCAGCATCGCGCACAGCGCCAGGATGCGCGGCTGCGTCAGCGCCAGCGTGCCCAGGAAGACTTTCGCTTCGACGTAGGTGATGCCCGAGATCATGGTGGCCGGCCGCTCCTAGTGGATCTTGTAGAAGAGGTCGAACACCGAGACCGTGAAGTTGTAAAGCTCGGCGCTGAGCCAGCGCGCCGTCAGCATGATCGTCGCGAACACCGCGATCAGCTTGATGGCGAACGACAGGGTCTGCTCCTGGATCTGCGTCAACGCCTGGAACAGCGAGAACAGCGTGCCCACGATCGCCGCCACCGCGATCGGCGGCAACGACAGCCACAGCACCAGGTAGAGCGCCTGGGTCATGTACGAGACGAGGTCGACGGTTCCCATGGCGGCCTCAGGTATAGGAAAGCACCAGCCCCTGGATCAGCCGCGTCCAGCCGTCGACCATGACGAACAGGAACAGCTTCAGGGGCATGGAGATCGTGACCGGCGACACCATCATCATGCCCATCGCCAGCAGAATGTTGGAGACGATCAGGTCGATGATGACGAACGGCAGATACAGCAAAAAGCCGATCTGGAAGGCCGCGGTCAGTTCCGACAGCAGGAACGACGGGATCAGCACCAGCAGATCGTCTTCCTTCAGGTTGCGGGCCTGTTGTTCGCCCCACAGGCCGCGCGCGGTGCGCAGGAAGAAATCACGCTGTTCCGCGCGGCTGTTCTTGAGCATGAAGGCGCGCATCGGCTCGGCGCCGCGCGCCACCGCGTCCAGGATGCCCTCGAGCCGGTCGGGCTCGGGCGTGCCGGGCGCCACCGCCGCCGGCGGCGCGCGCAGCTCGTCGCCGATCTGCATCACCACCGGCCCCATGACGTAGGCGGACAGGATCAGCGCCAGCCCGTACAACGCCATGTTGGGCGGCACCTGCTGCACACCCAGGGCGTTGCGCACCAGCGTCAGCACCACCGCGATCTTCAGGAACGAGGTGGTCATGACCGCGGCCAGCGGCACCAGCGCCAGCAGCGCCAGGACGACCGCCAGGCTGATCGGATCCGCCGCGCTCATGCGCCCGCCTTGCCCAGGCGATGCAGCGTGACGCCGAGGCGGCCGTCGATCTCGACCAATTCGCCGCTGCCCACCAGCGCGCCGTTGGCGCGCACCAGCACCGGCCCGTCGGCCAGCGGCCGCGCCAGGTCGAAAGTCTCGCCGGGCTGCAACTGCCGCAGTTCACCCAGGGTGATCTGGCGCTCGCCCAGTTCGAAAGTCAGGCGGACGGGGATGGTGTCGATATCGAGCGGCGTCTGGGCGCCCGTGTCGGCGTCCTGCGGCGCTTGCGGCGTCTCGGTCATGAGGGAAGTCCAGCCTTGGGTAACGAGGTATGAGGAATCCTGGCGGCGCACGCGCAGCCCTTGGCCGCCGGCGCCCAGCCACAGTTCGCCGTCGGGCGCGATCAGGCAGTGGTCGAGGAAAACCGTGTCGCGCGGCGCCAGGCCGCGCAATTCGGCGGCGCCCAGGTGGGTCCAGCCCAGGCAGGCGGCGATGCGCACCGGCACGCTATCGGCATCGATGTCGTTGGCGGCGGGCGCGGCGCGCCCCACCAGACCAGCCAGCAGCATCAGGCCCAGGCCATCGGCCGCCAGCGTGGCGTAAATGGTTTCGCCACTGGCGGGGTGGCGCGCGGCCAGCGTCCATTCATGCGCCAACGCCGGCGCGGGCGTAGCGCGGCCGACCACGCGCAGCGGGCCGCCGGGCGACGCCTCGCCCAGCGCGGCGACCGCTTCGGCCAGCAGGGTGTCGATGGCCGCGGCCGCCAGGGGCGGCGGCAGCTCGCCCACCTCCAGATCCGGCAGCCGCGCCGCCAGCCAGGCCTGGACGGCCCCCGCCGGCAGACCCAGGCGCAGCCGCGCGCCGGCCCATTCCAGGTCGGCCGACAATGAGGCGGACTGGCGCAGGGCGTCCGGCACCCCGGGGGTAAAGACCAGGCGCCAGCGCGCCGGCCCGGCATCGCTGCCGGCCAGCGGCGCCAGCGTAACCGTCAGGTCGGCGCCGTGGCGGGCGATCAACGAGCGCGCGCGGGCCTCATTGCCCGACAGGCGCGGCAACGGGAGCACAGATGAAGAGGGAAGCGTACTGGCGGTCATGGGTTCCAGGGGTCAACGAAGCGGCGCGTCGGCGTCGGTCTCCGTCAGGCAGGGGTCTTCCGGGTCGTCGGTGGCGACGCGCACGCGCGTCGGCCGATCCAGGCTCTCGGCCAACTGCCCGGCCAGCGGCCGCGCCAGGCTGGCCAGGCGTTCACGCGAAGTCTCGCTGGCGCAGGTGAAATCGGCCACGATGCGGCCTTCGGCCTCGTAGACCGACACGCTGACACCGGGCAGCACCTCGTCCTTCAATTCCACCCGCACCTGGCGCCGGCCCTGGCTGCCATCGGCCACCAGCAACTGCTCGGCGCTGCCGAGCAGGGCCTGGGCCAATGCCTGGGAGGGCGAGTCGGCGGGCGCGGCCGCTTGCGCGCGGGCGGCGCCGAACAGCGAAAACGGCGTAGGCGCTGCGGGCGCGGGCGGGCGCGGCGCCTCGCCGTCTTGCGCCATGGCCTGTTCGAACGCGCGGCGATCGGCGTCGCTGGCCTGGCGGCCAAGCGCCTGGCCGTCCGATTGCGCCAGCCCCGAGCCTTGGGCGATAGCGGTGTCCAGGCTGATGCGTCGGTCGATGCTCATGCCGGTTCGAACTCCTCGTGCTGCTCCCAGTCCTCGCGGTCGCGCGACAGCGACGCGGCCTCTTCCATTTCCATGTCTTCCTTGTGCTCCAGCGCCTTCAGGTGCTCGGCCAGGTGGATGCTGGCCAGCTCCACGAATTTGCCGGTCAGGCGCACCGCCTGCTGGTGCTGCGCGCGGCGCTCGGCCAGCGCCTGGGCCTCGTCGCGCAGGCGCTGGGCCGCCTGTTCCAGCGCCTGTTCGCATTGGCGCTCGCCCTCGCGCAGCCCGGCCACGCCCTGCAGCACATCCTCGATCTCGCGCACGCGCACCACGCGGCTGCACAGGTCGCGGTACATGGCGCGCTCGCGGCGTTCGGATTCCTCGCGGCACGCGGCCAGCGCCTGCTCGGACGCCTGGCGCGCGGCATCGGCCTCGGCATGGCGCAAGCGCTGGCGCGACACCGCGATCTCGGCCTGGCCTTCGCGGAAGCGCTTGATGGCAAGCAGCTCGTCGAAAACGCTCATGCCGTCCCCACGATGGCGCTCATCTGCGCCAGCGCGTCGGCCAGCGTGGCGCGCTCGTCGGTGCGCTGGCGCAGGAATTGGTTGATCGCGCCGATCTTGTCGATGGCCTCATCCGTGACCGCGTCGCCGCCGCGCTTGTATTCGCCAATCTTCACCAGCAGCTCGACTTCCTGGTACTTGGCCATCAATTCGCGCAGGCGGCCGGCCGCGCGCTTGTGCTCCGGCGTGATGACAGCGTTCATGACGCGGCTGGCCGAGGCCAGCACGTCGATCGCCGGATAGTGGTTGGCGGCGCCCAGCTTGCGCGACAGCACGATATGGCCGTCGAGAATGGAGCGGGTCTCGTCGGCGATGGGCTCGGTCATGTCATCGCCCTCCACCAGCACGGTGTACAGGGCGGTGATAGAGCCGTGCTCGTTCATGCCGGCGCGCTCCATCAGCTTCGGCAGCGTGGCGAACACCGACGGCGGATAGCCGCGGCGGGTCGGCGGTTCGCCGGCGGCCAGGCCGATTTCGCGTTGAGCGCGGGCGAAACGCGTCACCGAGTCCATCAGGAACAGCACGCGCTTGCCCTGGTCGCGAAAGTACTCGGCGATGGCGGTGGCCACATAGGCGGCCTTGGCGCGCTCCATCGACGATTTATCGCTGGTGGCGCAGACGATCACGCTCTTGCGCCGCCCCTCGCGGCCCAGCTCGTGTTCCAGGAACTCGCGCACTTCGCGGCCGCGTTCACCGATCAGCGCCACCACGGTCACGTCCACCGCCGCGCCCTTGACCAGCATGCCCATCAGCGTCGATTTGCCGCCGCCGGCCGCCGCGAAGATGCCCATGCGCTGGCCTTCGCCGCAGGTCAGCACGCTGTCCAGCGCGCGCACGCCCAGTTCCAGCGGCTGCGAGATGATGCGGCGCTTGAGCGGGTCCGGCGCTTCGGCGAACACGGGGTAGAACTTGCTGGCCTCCAGCGGCCCCAGCTCGGCCTCGTCCAGCGGCCGGCCCAGGCCGTCCAGCACCCGTCCCAGCAGGCCCGGCCCCACCGGCACCATATGGGCGCGGCCGGTGGGAATGACCTCGGTGGCGGTGGAAATGCCGTACATGTCGCCGATGGGCGTCAGTAGCGCGGCGTCGCGCGCAAAGCCCACCACCTCGCCCTTCATCTCGAAATTCTCGCCGGGGTTGCGCAAGATGCAGACCTCGCCCACCTTCACCGAGGGCACCACCGCCTTGATGATGGTGCCGATCACCTGCGTGACGCGGCCCTTGATGCGCAGCGTCGGCGTGTCCTGCAACGCCAGCTCCATCATTTCGGAGATGTAGTCGAACTGACGCATCGCTAGACTCTGCTGCCCAGGGTGCGCTGGAAAGCCTGGCGCAGCGCCTGGATCTGCCCCTCCAGGCTGGCTTCGACCATGCCGATCTCGCTTTCCAGGATGCAGGCGCCGCGCGCCAGCCGGCCGTCGGCCAGAATGTCCAGGTAACCCACGCCGGGATAGGCCGCCAGCAGATCGTTGATTTGTTCGCGCACTATGTCGACTTCGGCCGGATTCAGGCGCAGCGTCATCTGCTTCTGGTTGCGCACCACGGCCAGGGCGTTGCGCACCACCACCATCACCTTCTCGCGGTCGTCAAAGCCATCGACCACCTTGCGCACGGCCGACATCACCAGCTCGACCATCTCGTTCTCGACGCCGGCGAAGTACTCCACGGTGCGGCCGACGGTTTCGATCATTTTCTCGGCCTGATCCAGCAACGCCGATTCGCGCCCCTCGTCGTAGCCGCGCTGGCGCTCGGCCTCGAACGCGGCCTGGGCGCCCGCAACGATGTCGTCGGCCCGTGCCCGTGCCTGCGCCAGCAGTTGGCCGGCCTCGGCCCAGGCCATGTGCTCGGCGGCGCGCAGCACGCGCGCGGCGGGATCGATGCGGCCGGCGCCGTCGGCATGCGCGGCGCGCGGCGTCAGCGGATCGCGGGGAATGAGGAAAGCCATGAGGGATCCGTTTGCTTCAAGAGCGACAGGCCCAGCGTCAGCGCCTGCGGCGCGGGCAGCGGCGCGGGCGTGGCGGGCAGGTCGGGCAGTTTCAGTTCGGCGCGCCGCGCCAGCTCCGGGCCGGCCTCGGCGAAGGCGGCGCGCAGCGCGCCCAGGCCCAGCGTGTCGATCGCGGCGGTGATGTCGGCCAGGGGCCAGGCCACGGTTTCCACCAGACCGCCATGCAGACTGGCGGCCTGGCGACGCGTGAAGTCCAGCAGATCGGCGCCCAAGTGAGCAATCAGCGTCCGCACCTCGTCGCCAGCGATGGCGCGGCGCAGCCGCGGACCGCACAGCACCACGCCGAGCTGACGCGCGCAGCGCGCCAGCGCGTCCGGCGCCAGCAGCGCCAGCGCCAGTTCGGGCCGGCTGGTGTCGGTCACCGGACGTTGCCACAGGCCCAGCGCCTCCAGGATGTCGCGCGACCAGCGCCGGTGCCAGGCCGGCGCCAGCGCGGGCGCGGCGGCGACCGCCGCCAGGGCGGCCGGCGGCGCGTAGGCCGCGTGGCGGCTCGGATGCAGCGTGCGGCTGGGCAACTGGTTGAATTCAACCAGCCTGCGATCCAGCAGGGCCGGGCCGTAAGCCATGCTCAACGCGCCTCGGCCACGGGCTCGCGGCGCTCGGGACGGGCGCGTCCCGGCACGCCATGGCGCCACAGCAGATAGCCCAGCGCGCCGGCCAGGGCCAGCACCAGCAGGATCAGCACGGCCAGCCAGGCGATCAGCGTCGCCGACGAGCCCGCGTCGACCTCGATGCCCAGCACCTGGCGCGTGGCGTTGCCGGCGGCCGACGCCGCGGCGGCCGGCTGCGCCGAGACCAGCGCGATCGAGACCCGGTCTTCCGTGAGTCCCGGGATCGCGTGCGTCACCAGCTTGCGGATCTGCGGCTGCAAGGCGTCCAGGTTGTAGCCGGTCTGGTGCTTGATGAAGACGGCGGCGGTCGACGGCGTGGTGTTCTCGCCAACACCACCGCGTTCGGGCAGCACCACATGCACCCGCGCGGCCAGCACCCCGTCCATCTGCGACAGCGTATTGGTCAGCTCCTGCGACAAGGCGTAGATGTAGCGGGCGCGCTCTTCCAGCGGCGAGGACACCAGCCCTTCCTTGCGGAAGATCTGCCCCATGCCGTCGAAGCGTTCGCGCGGCAGGCCACGGGCGCGCAGGATGTCGAGCGCGCGCGCCACCTGCTGGCCATCGACCGATACCGCCACGCCGGTCTTGGTAGTGGCCTTCTGCGCGGCGATGCCCGCGTCCAGCAGCACCGACAGCACTTCGTTGGCCTCGCTTTCGTTGGCGGCCGAGAACAGCTCGACACGCGAGCCGCACGCGGCCAGCAGCAGCGCCAGGCCCAGCACCAGCCAGCGCAGGCGCCACCACGCCAGGGCCGGGCCGCGGCCGCAGACGGCGGAAGCAGACAGGGTTGCAGCGGCTTGCATCAGGACATCCTGACGAGCGAATCGATGTTCTGCGTGGTGCGCGAGACGGCCTTGCCGACCAGCTCGTATTGCACCGACACCTGCACCAGATCGGCCTGCAGCCGCAGCATGTCGGCGATGGCGGGCGCGGACGACATGGCATCCAGGCGGCCTGAGATATTCTGCCATTTCTCCGAATACTCGCTGGTGGTGCTGCGCAGGCTGGCCAGGATCTGGTTGCCGAGCGTGGCCGGCGCGGCGTCGGCCGCCGGCGTGAAGGCCGATTGCAGCGCGGCGTGCACGCCCGACAGCGCCGGCGCGCTGGCGTCGGGCGCGGCCATCAGTTGGGCGAAGCGTTCCGTGGCCAGCTCGGACGGCGTGGTCTTGACCGTCTCCAGCACGGGCGCCATTGCGGCGGAAAGCGCGGTGATCTCCATGATTCCCCTAGGGCGTGTCGTCATTCGTTTGGTTGTGCAGTCCCAGCAGCGAACGCGCCAGGGCGACGCCCTCGCCGCCCTCGCCGTCCTGTGCGCAGGCTTGCAGCAAGCGCGTGCTTTCGGCCTTGCGGCCCGCCAGTTGCAGGGCCAGGCCGCGCCAGGCCGCCAGCAGCCCGCGTTCGGCCATGGCGCTGGCCTCGCCCTGCTCGAGCAAGCGCACCGCTTCGTCCGCGCTGCCGGCATTCAGGCGCGCCAGCGCCAGTCCCAGCCACGGATAGGCGCGGCCCGGCCGCACGGCGCGCAGCGCCTGGAAGATGGCGTCGGCATGCGCCACGTCGCCGCGGCCGGCGGCCAGGAATCCCACTTCGGCCAGGATGCGCGCGTCGTCCGCATCAAGCACAAAAGCCGTCTCATCCGAGACGGCCGTTGCCGCGCCTGCATCCACCCTATCGCTCATGGCGTGCCCATCTCACGATGAGGCTCCCTTGCCGGTCAGCGCCAGCAGGCTTGCCGCGCGCGCTCCCAGTTGGGCATAGGCGCCGTCGTCCTGCGCGGCGGCCACCACCCATTGCAGCGAGTCACGCGCCGCCTCGATCTGCTCCAGCGCCAGTTGGCACTCGGCGACGCGCAGCGTCGCCTCCGGCGCCAGCGGGAACAACACGCCGATCAAGGAATGGATCCGGATCGCTTCCTCGTAGCGTTGCTGCATTTGCAGGCACAAGGCCAATCCAACCAGATAATGCTTGCGCGTCGGGCCATACTGCGCCAGGAAGGCGAACAGCGGTAGCGCCTGGCCGTACTGGCCCTGCGCCACGTGCGCGTACGCCATGGCATAGATCACTTCGAGCTGGTCGGTCGTGAGCCGCCGGCTGCCCGGCAACGCCGCCAGGCCGTCATACAGTTGCTGCCCGAAGGCGCTGCGCGAAGTCGCGGATGAGGATAGGGACACTTGGTTCGCTCCGATATTGACGCCAGTCAGACCATGGCGCGCTTGCCGATATTGGCGGTGACCTGACTCATGCTGTCGGCCGCCGCATTGATCATCTTGCTGACCATCTGCATCGACTCGTCCATGGCCTGCATCACGCTCTTGATCTTCTCGCGGTCTTCTTCCATCGCGGCCTGCAACTTGACCAGCATGGCCTCAAGCGCCTTCTTGTCGGCCAGCACCTTGTCGGCCGCCTCCTGCGCCTGCGCCGACTTGATGGTTTCGGCGCCGGTAATGACCTGGCCCGCGCCCTTGGCCACCGCGGCCGCGCCCGACGCCACCTGGCCGGCGGTCTTGACGCTGTCGGCCACGGTGCGCGCGGTCTGCGAGCCGACGTTGGCGGCGGCGTTGGCCCCGGCCGACACGGCGCCCGCGCCGAACGAAGCCACCGCCATCACAATGCCCACCGTGATCGTCGCGGCCAACCCCACCGCCATCGCGATGTAGCCGGCGGTCTGCGGGTCGGCGCCGGCGACCACCGCGATGGCGCCGGCCATCTTGCCCAGCGCGCCGGGTTCGATCAGGATGGCGCCGGTCATCAGCATGGCGGCGCCGGCGACGATGTTGCCGATCTTCTCGGCCAGTTCCGGCTCCACGCCGAAGGCCTGCAGCAACTTGCTCACGGCCTGGGTGATCATGTTGCTGATGCTGATTTCGGGACCGCCGCATTCGGCCGATATCTGATTGGCCAGCAGGCTGACCGCGCCCGCCACGGCGATGGCCGCCAGCGTCACCATGACAGGGCCGGCGGCCCCGCCCGTGACGGCCGTGGCCGCCACCGCCGCCACCACCATCAGCGCTGCCGCGATCGCGGCGACGATGGCGCCGATCCAACCGAAGATCTTGCCCAGGATGCCGCCTTTCTCGGCCTCCTTGCTCTTCTGGATCCACTCGTCGACCTTGCGCGCCTGCTCTTCGTTGTTCTTGGCCTGCTCGATGCGATTGTTCTCGATGCTTTCCTTGGCGGTGCGCAATTGCGCATCCTGGGTCTTGCCCTGCAGGGCGCGCAACAAGTCCACCATTTCGGCGGCCGAGAACTCCCGCGCGGGCGGCGCGATGGCGGGCTTGCCGTTGGCGTTGGTGACGCCGTCGCCACCACTGCGCGCCTGCGCCGCGCTCGACGCCCACTGCGAGGCCAGCGCGGCCAGGTCCATGCCACTGACGGCGCGCAGGGCGGCCTCGGCCGCCGCGCCCATGGCGACGCCGGCGCCGGACGGATCCAGGGCGGGTGTCAACCCGGCATTGCCGGTCGAAGGGCGGATGTCCATGATCTTGGCTCCCCTGGCGGACTCAGAGATTGCGGGCGATGCCGCGGTTGGTTTCGCTGCGGCTCTGCTCGATCGCGCCGAGCTTGTCACGAATGTCGCGGATAACGTCCATCATCTGCTGCATCACGTCGTTGGCGTGTTGCGCGCCCGATTCCGCGACTTTGGCGCCGGCCTCCAGCCGCGCCCGTTCCGCATCGGCCAGGCCCGCCTTCTGGTCATAGGCCGCCTGCACAATGCCGCCGACGCCGCCGGCCATGCCGCTCAACCCCTGGCCGATACCGGCGGAATTATTGGCAAAGCCGTCCAGTCTGGCCTGCGTCACGGTCTGCTGCGCCGTCAGCGGGCTGGAGGTGGTGGTCATGCGGGCCGAGGCCCCCATGGCGGCCATGCCGCCCAAGCCGACGCCGGCCTGCATCACCCCCCCGACGATCTGGCTGATGCCCTGCGCCAGCGCCCCCTTGAAGCGTTCTTCGGCCGCTTCCTTGATCTTGTCGGCCGCGGCCAGCAGGGACTGCGTCTGCGCATCCAGGGAAGCGGCGCGATCGGCGCGCGCCGCGTTGCGCTGCTCCTGCGAGATCTTCTGCAACAACGCCATCACGGCGTACATGTCGGTGTCGGCGTTGGCCATCAGCTTGTTCAGGGCGTCGGCCGCGCCGGCAATGTCGGCCTGGGCCGGCGGCGGCAGGCCCAGGGAGGCGAGCTTGTCGGCGGCGGCGCCCTTGCCGACGAACTGCATGGCGTCCAGCGAGGTATAGCCGGGCGTCGCCGTCTGCGCGGCCTGCGCGCCGGCCAGCGGATCGAGCAGCGCCGGGTTGATGGCGCCGGGGGTGTTGACGTTGATCATCTCAGTTCTCCTTGGCGCCGCGCGCCGCCAGCAGATCGCGCAAGCCGCGGGCGCGCTCGGCCAGCACCGCATGGCGATCCGGTTTGCACATGGCCAGCGCCAGGTCGCACGATTGCAGGGCGGCGGCGGGTTGACCCATTTCCAGCAGACATTGGGCCGCATGGAACACCGGCGCCGGCTCCAGCGGGTCGAGCAGCGTCGCGGCCATGTACTGCTGCAACGCGTCGGCATGCTTGCCCATGGCCTGGGCGGTGGCGCCCAGGGCGACCAGGTAGCGGTGCTCGGTGTGATCCAGCGTCACCAGATAGGCCAGGACCTTCAGCGCATCCGCGTAGCGGCCCTTTTCATACAGACCGTAGCCCAGGGCGTAGAGCGCCTCGCACTCGTCGGCGGTCATGCCTTTGAGCTGGCCCAGGCTGCCGCCGCGGGCCATCTGGTCGACGATCTGATCATGCAGCGCTGCGTACTCCGCGCCGGTCATCGGCGCCTGGGCGGCGGTATTCATGGCGGGCTCCCGGACGTCAGATTCAGACCATCGTGCGCGGACGCTTGACCGGCGCGCCGGGCGCCCGCGGCGTGCTGCGCTGGCGCGCGTAGGCGGCTTCCTGTTCGACTTCGCGGTCGACCGCCTCCATGTCCTGGCGGAACAGCGCCTCGGCTTCCTGGCGCTGGCGCTCGTCCATGGGCTGTGCCTGGAGCGTGGCGCGCACCTTGTCCGGGTCCAGCCCCAGCCGGCGCAGGCTGTCGTCGGACGCTTCGATGGAGCGCTGGGCCTCGCGCACGGCGGCTTCGGCGCGCTGGATGATGTCCTGAATGTTCTGGTCTTGGGTATCGGCCATTGCCGTTCTCCGGATTGCGTGCGGATAGGAAGAAAGCGGGATCAGCGCATATTGCCGATGATCGACGAACGGCTGTCCTGCATCTTCTTGATGAAGTTGGTCATGGTGTCGAAGGCTTCATTGCGCTTGTTCGACAGGCTCTGCAGGCGCAGCATGTCCATCTGCTGGCTGTTGCTGGCGGCGTCGAGCTTGCTCTTGAGATCGGGGATGGCCTTCTCCAGGCCTTCGCGCGTCGGCATGCCGGTCACGTTGGCGCCGATGACATTGCCGGCGGCGTCCTTGATGGGGGTGGCCGAGACCGGCGCCGGATCCATGCCCAGCTTGAACGCCTGAGTCGCGTATTCGGTGGCCAGCGTCTTGTTGGTGGGCGTGCCGGCGCCTTCGCTGACCTTGTCGCCCGGCTTGGCGTCCTTGGATTCCAGGGTGCCCTTCATGCCGTTGAGCTTGGCCTGCATGTCGTTCAAGGCCCCGGTCAGTTCATTGCGCTTCTGCACTTCCTCGATCTGGCTCTTGAGCTGGCTGTCCAGCAGCTTGGTACGCTCGGTCTGCACCATCATCAGGGCGGTCTCGATATCCATGCCCGAGAGATCGGTCATATTGATGGCGCCGATACCGGCGGGATTCATGTTCACGCTCATGAGAGACTCCTGATCCGGAGGACGCGCCCCGGGTTCGATGTTGCGATTGGCCGACTATGCAGCGTAAGTAACGGAACCCGGCTTCAGGTTCCACGAATCTTCTCGGAAATCGCCATCCGGCTGTCCTGCATCTTCCTGATGTAGTTGGTCAGCATGTCGGCGGACTCATTGCGGCGGTTCATCAGGGCCTGCAACCGCAGCATCTGGTCCTGCTGCAGGTTCGAGGCCTCGTCGATGGCGCCCTGAACCCGGGTCACGGCCTTGCGCAGTTCACCGTATTCCGAGTCGTAGCGGATGCCGCCAGGGCAACGATTAAGGGTTTGCCCGGGGTAGTCGGGCGTCATGAAGCCCTCGTGGCCGGCCATCCGGTCAACCAGTTGGGCGGCCAGCAGGTGGCCCCGCAACTCGCCCTTGTCGCGCCACTGGGCCAGCAGATCGGCCTGGTCCGCGGGCAGATAGGCACGGGCGAAGTCCTTCATGTCGCCCATGTGACCGAACAACCGCCAGGTATTGCTATCGGAGGCGAAACCCAGGTTAATGCCCGCCTCGGCCGCAGCCCGGTTGATGCGGTCAGCCAGGCGGTAGCTCCAGCCGCCGTGGGCGTCGTCCCATTCCTTGTCGTACTTGGCGCCGGCATTGAACTGCGCCTGCACCGCCTTCAGGCCGGCCTGCACGACGTTGAGCAGCTCCAGACGCCGGTTGAGCGCGCGCAGTTCCTCGATCTGCGTCTGCACCTGCTTGTCGAGCAGGCGCCCGCGCTCGCCCTGCACGCTGAGCATGGCGGTTTCCTGGTCGGCGCCCACCAGGTCGGCGCCGCGCACGCCGCTGGAGCTATCCAGGCCCACCCCTCCCAGGCTGGGCTGGCTACCGTTGATTGTTCCGGCCATCATCCGCCCCCGTTTATGTCGTCAGCGCATATTGCCGATGATGGACGACCGGCTTTCCTGCATCTTCTTGATGAAGTTGGTCATGACGTCGAAGGCTTCATTGCGCTTGCCGGTCAGCCCTTGCAGCCGCAGCATTTCCATCTGCTGGGTATTGCTCAGATTGTCGAGCGAACTCTTGATCTCGTTGACCGCCTGCTTGTTGGCGTCGATGCTCTTGCCATTGCTGGCGATCTGCGCCTGGAGCGCCGAGATCTTGGCGCCCAGTTGATCGACGAAACCCTGCACCACCCGTCCCTTGGCATCCATGGTGCCGTTGCGGTCGACGTCGCGCGGCGCATCGTCGCCGGTCGGGATCGTCAGCCCGGCCGCCTTGATCTGGTCGAGCGTGGCGTGCGAAAGCGCCTTGTCGTCGCCCTGCCCCCAGGACAGCCCGTACCAGCCTTCCGGATTGGGGCACTTGCTCGCCGACAGGCGGCCCTGCAGATCCTTGAGCTGCTCGATCTGCCCCTGCAACGCCACGTTGGACGATTCCAGCTTGAGGCTTTCCGCGTTCTTCGCGTTCATCGCCTCGTTCAGGCCGGCCATCTGCGCATTGCGGCCATTGACTGAATCCAACTGCTGTCGCAGGGCATCCTCCAGCATCTGCGAGCGCTGGGTCTGCACCGCCATCAGCGCGGTCTCCAGATCCATGCTGGACAGGTCCATGCCCGCCACGCTTCCCACTCCCACTCCGGAAACCGTAGACATTCCTTTCTCCTTGATCGACCGTCCGCGCCACGACGCGGCAATCGGACAGCACGGGTTAACCCTGAAATTCGGTGCGGCGGATCCGGGCCCCGGCCCAGCCGCGGCCTGCCCGTGTACGTAACCGCCGCCGGGCCTTGGTTCCATTCAAAGAAGATGGAACTTTCCCGCCCGATCCGTTACTACCCCTGACTGTGCGCGGCCTCCGGCCGCCGTTTCCCGCGCCCTCATGAACCGTATCGACGCCGGCCTGCCCGCCTCCGCCTTCTCGTCCACGACCTCGCACGCCGACATCCAGCACGGCCAGCAGCAGGTCGGCACGATGCTGGGCCAGGCCGCCATGACCGTCGACGGCGAGTTCTCGCTAGCCGATTCCGCCGAGGAACTCAGCCTGCACATGGCCGAGAAGACCGAGGACAAGCACCACGCCGAACGCAAGATCGGCCGCGAGGCGCCGCTGCAACTGCTCAGCGCCGAGGCGATCGTGGCCTACCTGGCCGAGTCGCACGACGCCGACGCCCAGGAAAAGCTGATCGAACTGGCGCGCCACCTGCTGAGCGGCCGCGCCGACCCGCGCCAGGCCGCGGCCCAGGCCTTCGCCGACCCGGCCCGCCAATACCTCGGCCTGCAATACGCGCTGCGCCAGGGCGAACGCGAAGGCGCCCCGGACGACGTGCTCGACGGCCTGCGCGAGGCGCTGGCCGACCTGGAACTGGAAAGCGGTTCGCGGATCCGCGCCAGCCTGAACACTGTCGGCGCGGCGGCCGGCTATGCCGGCGACGCCCGCGGCGTGGCCGACTTCCAGCGTACCTACCAGGACGTGGTGCTGGGCGAGAACAACCTGGCCAAGACCCTGTCGCTGGCGTTGGAACGCTTCGGCGGCAAGGACGTCACGCGCGGCCTGCAACAACTGATCCAGGCCCTCGGCCAGGACCTGGCCGCGGCGCGCCCGTCCACCAGCCCGGACCGGCTGCAAGCCCTGATGCAGGACCTGTACCAATTGGGCGTGGCGGTCACGGTGCTCGACGGCTGCGGCGAACTGGGCGAGAAAATGGCGCGTGAGCACGGCAAGCCGTTGGCGGCCGAGCGCCTGATGCAGGATCTGGTCAACGTCAGCAACGAGAAATGGCTGTCGGAATCGCGCTTCACCACCCTGGCGGCGTCCCACGGCGCGGATTCGGTGGCGGCCCGCATCACCTTCCTGGGCGGCGTGCGGGCGGTGCTCAAGGATCTGCCGCTGCCGATGTTCCCCGACATGGACGCCCGCCAATCGGCCCTGAGCGCCGCGCAACTGGCCCTGGATGCGGCCATCGACGAGGAATACGAATGAATAGCCTGGACCACGCCCTGGGCGCCTTCGGCCAGACCATCGGCCTGCCAGGGTTGGCGCTGGGCCCGCGCGGCAACCTGGCGCTGCAACTGGACTCGGGCCGCCGCGTCGCCATCGAGGCGGCCGGCGAGGAGGTGCTGGTGTACGTGTCCGATCCGGTGCCCTACGACGCCGCGCAACGCCTGCTGCGGGCCTGGCGGCGCGCGCACCACGCGCACCTGGACGGCCTGCCGGTGCAGGCGGCCCTGCGCGACCAGGACGGCATCCCCCGCCTGCTGGCGCTGGCGCGGCTGCCGGCCGACCACAGCGACGCGGCCGCCTTGCGCCAGGCTGTGGATCGGCTGGCGCGCTGGCTCGACGACACGCGCGCCGATTGACCCCCGCGACGGAGACCTGCATCCCATGTCAGATATGCGCATCAGTGGTTTTGCCTTCGACCGCGGCCTGGCCGGCATTTCCTACGCCGGCCGCGAAGCGCCGGGCCAGCACCTGCCCGAGCGCCAGGAACTGGCGCCGCCCACCGGCGGCGTCAAGGCGCAGTTGGCCCAACTGCTGGACACGCCCAACACCGACCGTTACCTGGACAACCAGCTACGCCCCACGGTGACCAACCGCGACC
The DNA here is from genome assembly GCF_050285565.1 of Achromobacter sp. Lineage (GTDB taxonomy): Bacteria > Pseudomonadota > Gammaproteobacteria > Burkholderiales > Burkholderiaceae_B > Achromobacter. The sequence continues at coordinate 211,780 of NZ_JBLZXG010000008.1, read as the reverse complement.
TGCTGCTGCCCGGCAAGTTCGCCCAGGCCCTGCAATCGACGCTGGCGGGTCTGAGCGCCGCGGCCGAACAACGCCAGGACAGCAACCCCGACGAGGCGCGCGCGCTCAACCGCGCGGTGCGCCTGCTCAAGGACGAAGCGGGCCTGCGCGACCTGGTCACCATGTACCGCAGCGCCCTGTATCAGGGATGAACACGCCCATGCCCCTGCCGCCCGACGCCCGCGAATTGCTCAGCCTGCTGGCCTACGTCTACCTGGAAAACAACCGGCCCGAAAAGACCGCCGTGCTGTTGCAGGCGCTGCGCACGCTGGGGCTGGCCGACGGGCGCCAACTCGCCACCCTGGCGCTGGCCCAGCTCCGCGCCGGCAAGGCGGACGCGGCCCTCTCGACGCTGGACGGGTTGGCCATGCAGGGCGGCGTGGATGCGCCCTTCCACCTGATCCGCTCGCAGGCCTTGCTGGCACTGGAGCGGCGCGACGAGGCCGCCGCGGCCATGCGCGCCTACGTTGCCCTGCGGCCCGTCCCGGCGGCCGCGCCCATTGAAGCAGAAACGACTTGAGCCGTCCCATGCAAGCCCTGAACCGCGTGGTCGCCGTCGCCACCAGCCGCAACGATATCGTCCTGGCGGTGCTGATCGTCTCGATCATCTTCATGATGATCCTGCCGCTGCCGACGACGCTGGTGGACGTGCTGATCGGCGCCAACATGACGCTGTCGGCCATCCTGCTGATGGTCGCCATGTACCTGCCGTCGCCGCTGGCGTTCTCATCGTTCCCGTCGGTGCTGCTGGTCACCACGCTGTTCCGCCTGGGCATCTCGATCGCCACCACCCGCCTGATCCTGCTGCAGGGCGATGCCGGTCACATCATCGAGACCTTCGGCAACTTCGTGGTGGGCGGCAACCTGATCGTCGGCCTGGTGGTGTTCCTGATCCTCACCATCGTGCAGTTCGTGGTCATCACCAAGGGCGCCGAGCGCGTGGCCGAGGTGGCGGCGCGCTTCTCGCTGGACGCCATGCCCGGCAAGCAGATGTCGATCGACGCCGACCTGCGCGCCGGCACCATCGACATGGACGAGGCCCGCAAGCGCCGCTCGGTGGTCGAAAAGGAAAGCCAGCTCTACGGCGCCATGGACGGCGCGATGAAGTTCGTCAAGGGCGACGCCATCGCCGGCCTCATCATCGTCGCGGTCAACCTGCTCGGCGGCATCCTCATCGGCACCATGCAGCGCGGCCTGTCCGCCGGCGAGGCGGTGCAGGTGTATTCGATCCTGACCATCGGCGACGGCCTGATCGCGCAGATCCCGGCGCTCTTCATCGCCATCTGCGCCGGCATCATCGTGACCCGCGTGCAGACCGGCGACGGCCCTTCCAACGTCGGCAAGGACATCGGCGCCCAGGTGCTGGCGCAGCCGCGCGCGCTGCTGATCGCGGCGGCCATCGCCATCGGCATGGGCCTGATCCCCGGCATGCCGACACTGACCTTCCTGGCGCTGGCCGCGGTGGTCGGCACCATCGGCTTCGTGCTGCTGCGCGGCACGCGCAAGGTGGTGGACGAGAAGACCGGCGAGATCACCGAGATCCCGGCGCTGGCGGCCGACGGCCAGAAGCCGCAGGCCAAGCCGCGCGCCGACGGCAGCGCCGAGTTCGCGCCCACCCTGCCGCTGATGATCGACGTGGCCGCCGCGCTGCAACGCAGCTTCGACGCCGACGAGCTCAACGAGGAACTGCTGAAGATCCGCCGCGCGCTCTACTTCGACCTGGGCGTGCCGTTCCCCGGCATCCAGCTGCGCTTCAACGACGCGTTGCCGGCGGACACCTACAACATCCTGCTGTCCGAAGTGCCGGTATCGCAGGGCAAGTTGCGCCCGGGTTCGGTGCTGGTGCGCGACACCGAGCAGAACCTGCAGGCGTTGCAGGTGCCCTACGAAACCGACAAGCGCTTCCTGCCCAACATCCCGACGCTATGGGTCGACGCCAGCCTGGCGCCAACCCTGTCGGCCGCCGGCATTCCGTTCCTGGATCCGCACCAGGTGCTGACCTGGCACCTGGCCTTCGTGCTGAAAAAGTACTCTTCGGATTTCATCGGCATCCAGGAAACCCGCTTCCTGTTGACGGCAATGGAAGACCGCTTCCCCGATCTGGTCAAGGAAGCGCTGCGCGTGATGCCGGTGCAGAAAATCGCCGAGATCCTGCAGCGGCTGGTGTCCGAAGACATCTCGGTCCGCAATCTGCGCGCGGTGCTGGAAGCGCTGATCGAGTGGGGCCAGAAGGAAAAGGACTCGGTGCTGCTGACCGAATACGTGCGGGTCTCGCTCAAGCGCCACATCAGCTACAAGTATTCCAGCGGCCAGAACATCCTGCCGGCCTACCTGCTGGCGCCCAATGTCGAGGAGACCGTGCGCGGCGCCATCCGCCAGACCTCGGCCGGCAGCTACCTGGCGCTCGACCCCAATGCCTCGCGGAAACTGGTGGACAACATCAAGCGCGCCACCGGCGATCTGGCGGCGGCGGCGCAAAAACCCGTGCTGCTGACCTCGATGGACATCCGCCGCTACCTGCGCAAGATGATCGAGCAGGATCTCTACGAACTGCCAGTGCTGTCCTACCAGGAACTGACGCAGGAGATCAACGTGCAGCCGCTGGCCAGGGTGGACCTGTGAACCCGCCCGCAACCGGAGAGGCCTCATGAGCGAAGCGCTGGAACTGCGCGTGCTGTCCGGCCTGCACCGCGACGCCCGCTGCCCGGTCGAGGACGGCTCGATGCTGGGCGCCGACCCTGCCTGCGACATCGTGCTGGCCGACGACGGCATGGGATCGCGCGCCGCGCGCGTGCGCATCAGCGCGGGCGGCTGGGACCTGGCGCTGGACGACGCCGCGCCCGCCCAACAGCCTGCCACGCCGTTTAACCGTCCGGTGCCGCTGGGCCCGGTGTGGATCACGGTGGCCCGGCGCGGCGATCCCTGGACCCAGGCGCCGGATGCCGCCAACGACGCGGACGCCCCCGCGGCCGGGCCGGTGGCGCCCGCCGCCGCGCCGCCGCCGGCGCAGGCCACCGACGCGGGCGAAGAAGACCGCCAGCTGGAACAGCGCCTGCCCCTGCCGCCGGCGCCCGGGCGGCGCCGCAAGCGCGACTCGTGGCCGGTGCTGTTGGGCCTGGGCGCGGTCGTGCTGACCGTCTGCGTCGCCATCTTCCTGGCGCTGATGCCGTCCTCGACCGCCAGCCGCGCGCCGCGGGTCGATCCGCGCCTGACCGCGGCCGAGAAATCCGTCGGCCAGATCTCCGCCGTGTTCGAACGCCTGGGCCTGGCCTCGCGCCTGCATGTGTCGATGGCGCGCGACGGCATGGTGACGGTGTCGGGCTGGGTGCGCAATGCCGCCGAACAGGACGCGGTCGCGGCGGCGTTGTCGCAGATCTGGCCGATGCCGGCCATGCGCATCAGCAACGAAGAGGAAGTGGTGCGCACCGCCCGCGGCGCGCTGCGCGCCTTCAACGTGCGCTACGAACCGCGCTATGAAGGCGATGGCCGCCTGGTGGTGGCCGGCATCGCCAGCAGCGCGCGCGAGCGGGCCTCGGCGCTGGATGCGCTGCGGGCGCAATTGCCGGGCATGACAGTGCTGGGCAACGACATCGCGCTGACCCAGCAGCTCAGCGATACGCTGTCGAGCCAACTGGTGGACGCGGGCCTGTCCGGCATCACCCTGACCTGGAAGCCCGACCATCTGGAACTGGCCGCCGGCGCGCTGGACGACGAGCAGCAGGCGCGCCTGCGCGACGTGCTGGACGACTTCAACAAGAACCACCTGGACGTGGCCAGACTGGCCGCCGCCAGCGCCGCCCCCACCGCCGACAGCGTGCCCTTCGTGATCCGCAGCGTCGTTGGCGGACCGCAACCCTTTGTGGTGCTCGAAGACGGCAGTAAGCTGCTGGTGGGCGGCGTCTACCGCAAGTACCGCCTGACCGCCGTGGAAAACACCCGCATCATTTTCGAAGGCCCGCGCACCGCCATCGTGACGCGCTGATTCCCCAACCGTCCGCCCACATGAACGAACCGACCGCCCTCACTGAACTGGAACAGCGCCTGGCCGGCCCCGACGGCACCGCCTTGCGCGCCAGCCTGATGCAACGGCTCGCCGCGCTCGAACACCGCACGCGCCAACGGCTGGACTGCGGCCTGGTGCCCGTCGCCTTCCAGCAATGCCAGGCGGTGGCGCAGGCCGCCGCCGCGGCGCGCGAGGTTCTGGCCGCGCTGACTCTGGATTCCGAACCCGGCGCCGCCGCGCCGCCCCCCCCTTTCTCTCCCTTGAACCGCTAGGAGACGCACCATGGCCTTGAATGGATTGACCGGCTCGTCCGGCCTGAATTTCAACAGTGTGAACAACACGATCTACGACAGCATCCGCTCGCAGGAAAGCAACCTGCAGACGACGCTGTCGAACATGCGCACCAACGCCGACGGCAGCGTGTCCCAGGCCGACCTGCTGAAGATGCAGCAACAGGTGCAGCAATGGACGATGCTGATCGAAATCCAGAGCACCATCACCAAGCAGATCGCCGATTCGCTCAAGGGCGTGATCCAGAAGGCCAGTTGAAACGCGCGCGCCGGCCTTGGCCGGCGCCAGGCCGCATCGATGTCCGGGCCACCCGCGCCCGCGGGTCGCTGCGCGCCTAGACCGACTGCATCATGAAGGCGGGATTGCGCCGCGCGCGGTCGCCGTCGGGGTCGGCGCGCGCGGCGCGCTGCTCCCATGCCTCGACCTGATTGAGCAAGGCGTCGATCGCGGCCAGCAGCGCCTGCGCGCCGCTTTGCTCGCGCGGCACGGCCAACTGCAGGTGCATGCGGCCGTCCGGCGCGGCGCAAGCGACCACGCCGCCGCCCGCCTGCAGGAAGTTGGCGCGCGCGGCCAGCAAGGCCTGCGCGCCGTCCATCATGCCCCCACCCACCGCGCACGACAGCAGGATCTGGCCGCGCGCGCCATGCGCCATCAGTTGCACCAGATGACGGCCATCGAAAGCCAGTTGGCACAGCCCGCCATCGGCGGGCGCCAGCGCGGGAATGCCGAGTGCCTGGCCAAGCTCGGACAGCGCCTGGGCGAAGTGGGAATCTGACACGGTAGCGATGAGGCAATGCCGGTGGCCGTCATGCGCGGCGCCCGGATGCGCGAAATTGAAGAGTCGACATTATCGCACCCGTAACGCGCGAATCCCAAGCGCCGGCAGGGAACCCGGAGGCGGCTTGCTGTTACTCAGGAGCAAGTTTCCTCTCCGCGAGTTCCCCATGGCGCACAACTCCCTCTTCGACATCGCGCAGGCCGCCGCGCAGTACACGCACGCGCATTTCCACGATGGTGACACGCAATCGCCGGCACAATGGACTGTGCCGGTGGACGAGCACCATCAGATCGGCATGACGCGCAATGCGCACGACGGCAGCATCGTGCTTACCGCCTGGCGCCACGCGTTCAACGACGCGCCCGGCTTCGACGATATCCAGGGCGAGGCGCTGCTGCGCCGCGGCTTCGATAGCCGCCTGGGCGCCAGCCTGATCGGCGGCATCTCGCCGGAACTGGGGCCGAGCCTCAGCGTGCCGCTGTACGCCGCCTGCGATGCACAGACACTGCACGACACCGCCGACCACCTGCTGCGAGCGCTCGATCACCTGGCTCGCAACGAACCGGACGCGCCATCCGCCACGGCCCCATGGCCACGCGGGCCACGCGGCGACGCGCGCCAGGCCGAGCGCGACCTGGCGCGGCTGGCCCAGGCCTGCGGGCTGGAGACGTTGCCCGCGGGCGCGCGCCAGTTCGCGCTGCTGTTCGACGACCTGCCCGGCCGCGTCACGCTGCACGCCGCCAATCGGCTGCTGCTGGTGGACTTCTTCCTGCACGACGCCGCCGCCGTGCAAGGCACATTGCGCCGCGCCATCATCAAGAGCGCCTTGCTGATCAACCAGAACGCGCTGCGCGGCCACGCCTACCAGGTCGGCCTGGACAGCCGCCAGTTCCTCACAGCCAGCGGCCGCATCGCGCTCGACCGGCTCGACGACGCGGCCTGGCCGCGCTGGCTGCAATACCTGTTGGCGCAAGCATCGGACACGCGCGCGCTGGTACGCGGCCTGGCGCTGGAAGGCGCGCAGATCTCGTATGGCGCCACCGCCGCCGCCGCGGACGCCGCCCTGCCGGGAGCACTCGCATGACCGGCATCTCCAGCGCCATCCAGAACAGCGCGGCCGCCTCCGTCTGGCAGCCGCCGGTACAGCAACCCACGTCCCTGCTGGGCCAGCTCAAGGGCCTGTTCGTCACGCCCGATAGCGACGGCACGCACGTGGACGCGGCCAGGCATTCGTTCGAACAGTATTTCCAGCGCGAAACCAGCGCGCTGGCCGACATGATGGGCCCCAAGGGCATCGAAGGATTCGCCCGCGACGTGCAGGCCCGCTTCGAATCGATTGTCCAACGCACCTTCGACGCCCTGCCGCGCAGGGAGGACGGATCGGTGGGCGGCAAGGACTTCGCCAGCGCCATGAAATCGGCCGGCAAGGAAGCGGCCATGGCGCTGGACCGCCTCAAGGTCGATGCGGCGCGCGCTGAACTGTTGTCCAACCTGGGGCCGGTCGATACCCGGCCGCAGATCATTGCGCGCGGCGACAAATTCGTCGTCATCCGTCCTGCGCCGCAGTTGGAGAACATGGTGCTGCGTGGCGGCGGCGCCAAGGGCATCGGCTACAGCGCCGGCCTGGATCAAATGGAAAAGGCCGGCATGCTGGCCGGCGTCAGGCATCTGGCCGGCTCCTCGGCGGGCGCGCTCACCGCCACCTGCCTGGCCGCCGGCCTGAGCGCCGCCCAGTTCGAGCAGGGTCCGGCCGACGCGCTGTTCCGGCCTGGCGTGCTGGATGCGCTCAAGGGCGGCGCCGACCTGGCCCGCATCTATCCCGACCTGCGCATGGAAGGCGGCCTGGCGCCCGCCGTCGCTTCGCTCAAGGTAGTCGACCAGGCCACCATGCAAAGCGTGCAAGGCTACCTGTCGGCGCACTGGAACACCGCCGCCTTCCAGGACAAGCTGGTGGCGCTGGCCGGCCAGGGGCAACTGGATGCGCGGCATCTCGAACGCCTGACCACCTTGCAGCAACTGCCGGACTTCGAGCAAGCCCACCCGGACAGCATGATCACCTTCGGCGACCTCAAGCTGCTGAACCAGTTGGCCCCGGAGACCTTCAAGCAACTCACGCTCACCGGCTGGAACAAGACCGACCAGCGCGAGGAGTACTTCAGCGCCGACACCACGCCCGACATGCCGGTGGCCTATGCCGCCCGCATATCGATGGCCTTTCCGATCGCCTTCAAGGCGGTATCGCTCGAAACCCCCGACGCCGGCAGGAAGGTTTACGCCGACGGCGGCATCGGCAGCAACATGCCCTCGGAAGTGTTCACCCATCCGGCCGACGCCCACGGCGTGCGCACCGAGCTGACCGGCCAGGCGCGGGAGCAGGCGCAGGCGCGCACCCTGCTACTGACATTCGATCAGAACGGCAAGGCTTATCAGGTCATGCATGGCGGGCCGCCGCAACGCCCCGCGCCCGGCGTGCTCGGCAAGATCAAGGCCTTCTTCGTCAACCTGATCACCCGCCATCCCGACCAGGCCGCCACGGGCCTGGCAGACCGGCACAAGATCCGGGACGCCGGCCCCAACGCCTTGCCGGTGTTCCATGGCGGCATCAGCACGCTGACCTCGAACATCAGTGACCAGACCCAGCACCAGGCCCATATGCTATCGGCCTGGAAGGCGCTGGAACAGATCGATGCCCGCACCCAGCAGGCCTACTCGATGGAATGCGACAGCCTGGAGGAATTGGCGGGCTTGCTGACCGAGGACGAGAAGCGGGCGCTGCGCGACGGCCCGGCGCCGGATGGCCCGCAACGGCAGTTGCTGGCCATCCTGGACGGGCCGCCAGCGCCGGGCTCGGACCCGCTGCTGCTGCGCGTCTGAGCACGGGCGCGGGATTCAGAGCGGCACCACGGCCCTGGCGCGGCACACCCGCGCCAGCCGGTCGGGGTTCCCTTCGAATTCGCGCCACAAGCGCAACAGGCGATCCGCGCCGGTGCTGCGCGCATCCACCGCGTACCTGGCATAGGCCAGCCAGTGGCGTTCGGCCGGCGCCAGTCCGGCCTCGGCCACGGCCAGCACTTCGCCGGCCAGGGCCAGCACAGCGGGATCGTGCAGCGCGTCGCGAATCGCATCGGCGCGCATGGCGCGCAACCGCAACCAGCCCCACGTCCGCAACAAGTCCTCGGCCTGCGACAAGTTGCGCATCAGCCCCAATTGCAGCGCGGAAGGCGCCATCACCACCGTGGCGGCGATCTGCGTTCCGGCCTCGTCCAGCAGTTGCGCGTCGGCAAAGCCGGCCCCCGGCGCGCGGCCCTCGATATAACCGCTGGCGCCCAGGCTTTCATACAGGGCCTCGATGCCGCCGGGCTGGCGCCAGGCCTCGCGCAATGCCTCCAGCGGCAGCGGCGCGGCCAGCCGGTAGCGCCAGCGCGCGTCAAGGAAGTGCGCGAACTGCGAATATTCGAAATGGCTGCCCTGCGGCGCGACGATCACCGTTGCGCCGCTATCCGAGCGCCGCCCGGGCCAGCCATCGGACGCCAGGAACGCCGACAGCGAGGGCGCGCCGCGCAGGTACACGCCCGTGGCCGACTTGTAGCCATCCTCCACGGCCAGGGGCAGGCAGCGGCTGGCCGTGCCCGGCGCGAACATCCAGCGGAAATAGTCGCCCAGGTCCACGAAGGGCCGCTCGGGCAGGCGCTGCAGATAATGATCGCCGGCGTAGCGCGAATGGCGGAACATGCGGTCCCACACCGTCAGCCGGTTCTCTTTCAGGCCGGTGGCGCGGCCATTCTCCAGCGGACTGTTGGCAAAGATCGCGATGCTGGCCGGCGCCAGCGCCAGCACCACGTTCAGCGCGCGCGCGGCCTGCGACACGTCCACCGAGGTGCACGGGCTGTTCTGCGCCTTGGCGTCGATGCCCACGCGATGCAGCCATTCGCGGTGGCCAACCAGTTCGCGATAGATCGGCCGCGGCACGTGCACGCGCGCATACCAGGACGAATCCAGCGTGCATTGCGGATGCTCGGAAGCGTTCAGGATGACGGCGTCCTCGTCATGCAGGGCCGCGCTGGCATCGTTCAGCTCGCGCCGCACGCGCCGCGCCAGTTCGGCCAGCCCGCCCTGCGCCTCGGAGACCGGCGCGAACGCCGTCTCCAGCAGGTTGAAGCCATTGTCCAGGCCGCTTTCGCCCGCCGCGACCGAAACCCCCACGGCCTGCCCGCCGATGCGCACCAGGTCCGGTGCCTCGCCGCGCGCGGCCTTCAGCGCGGCCAGCGTGTCGAAATATCGACTCACCGGGTGGCTGGCGCCGGTACTCCGGCGCGCCACCGCCATCTCCATCTCCAGGCCCAGCGTGTGTCCGGCGCGCAGCGTCATCGCGCCGCTCCGGCGCGGCGGCCGCGCCTCGGTTGGCGATGGGCGGACGGGGTGGCGGCGAGCATCACGACGGTCTCCTGGTTGTCTGGCGCGAAGCGCGCCGCAAGCTGAGTAACACGGATCGCCGCGGCGTTCCCCCGAAGTGCCGCCATGCCGCGTCAGGCGGTGCGAGGCATCTGCGCGAAACGGCGCGTCAGGATTTCCACAAAGGCCTCGGTCACCACCGAGGGCGCCGTTTGCGCCGGATAGGCCATGCAGACCCGCACCGGCAACTTGGGCGTGAACGGCCGGATCGCCAGTTGCTGCGCGAACACGTCGGCAATATATGGATTGACAATGCCCAGCCCGGTGCCGGCCGCCGCCAGCGCGCAGATCGTCGAAGAATAGGTGGTTTCAATCTCAGACAGCGGCTGCACCTGGTGCGCCAGCATCGCGCCCCGCAACTGCAAGTAAACATCATCGTCCGCGTTCAGCACCAGCAGCCGGCGCTCATTCAGGTCCGCGATGCCGATGGCCGGCAGCGCGGCCAACGGATGATCCGGCCGCATCACGCAGACCGCGGCGCTCTCGTGCAGGCTTTGCAGCGCCAGGTGGGCGCCGTCCAGCGGCACCGTCGTCACCACCACGTCATAGGTGCCATGCAGCAGGCCTTCGCGCAGATACTGGCTGCCCACGGTCTGCATGTTGATATGCACGTCGGGATAACGTTGCGCGAATTCCTCGACCGCGCCGGGCAGCATGCCCAGGCCCAGTGCCGGCGTGCAGGCCAGCCGCAGCACCCCGCTGCCGCTGCGGCGCATGGCGGCCACGCGGTCCTCGATGCGTTCGAGGCCGACGAAGTGGCGCTTGACGGTGTCGAACAGATCCTTGGCTTCGCGCGTCGGGCGCAGCCGGCCGCGCTCCATGTCGAACAGTTTCAGGCCGCTGGCCTGCTGCGCCTGTGCCAGCAGGCGGCTGATCGAGGGTTGCGTGGTGCGCAGCATTTGCGCGGCGCCGGTGGTGGTACCGGCCAGCATTACCGCGTGGAAGGCTTCGATCTGACGGAAATTCAGCGGTCGGCTCATGGCGTCACAGGGTATTGCAAACTTGCATAGCCTATGCCGAAAAGAGAATTTCTTCAAATACTTGCGGCGCCGGGGCCGACGACGGCATCCACACGCTCGACCTCGACAGCGGCGCTGGCGCCGCGATGGCACGCAGGCCTGAGGCGGCCTCGCCAGCCCCTCAGCCCTCGCGCGCAACCTGGCGCAGCGCCTGTTCGAACACATCCGGCGGCTGGCCGCCGGACACCAGGTACTTGCCATTCAGGATCACCGACGGCACCGAGCTGATGCCGCGGTCGCGCCATTCCGCCTCTTCCTTGCGCACCTCTTCGGTATACCGCCCCGACGCCAGCACCGCGCGCGCCTCGGCCGCGTCCAGGCCGGCGTCGGCCGCCGCCTGCACCAGCACCTCGACGTCGCTGGTGTCCTGGTTGTCGTAGTGATAGGTCTCCAGCAGGCGCTTCTTGAGCGCCGTCTGGCTGCCCTGACCTTCCAGCCCCGCCCAGTACAGCAGGCGGTGCGCGTCGAAGGTATTGAAGGAACGGTTGTCGTCGGCCATGCGCATGCGCATGCCGACGGCGGCCGCGCGTTCGCTGATCACCTTGCGATTGGCCTGCACTTGTTCGCGACTGTAGCCATACTTCCCCATCAACCGCTCGATGGTGTTCTGCCCGCCGGCGGGCATGTCGGGGTTCAGTTCGAACGGCCGGAAATGCAGCTCGACCTCGGCCTCGCCCCGCACGCGCCCGATGGCGGCCAGCAGGCCGCCCAGGCCGACCGCGCACCAGGGGCAGGCAACATCGGACACGAAATCGATTGTGATCTTGGGCATGGCATTCTCCGGGAACGGCTCTCAAGCGTAGACCAAACGGCGCCGCCACGATCAAGAAACCCTGGCCGCGCCAGGGCCGGCACCGGCTACCGCGCCGTGTCCCGCCCGAACAGGATCCGCTCGATCGCGCGGACCCGATCCCGGCGCCGCCTGACCGCGCGCACCGGCCTGCCGAAGACGCGCTTGCGCTGCGTGGCCTCCCGGCTGGCCTGCAGATGCTCGACGAATACTTCGTCGCACGGCGCGTTGTCGGTTTTGTCGAAGATCCAGCAATAGGACACGGGCAGCCGCGCCACCCTGTAACGCGGCGCGGCGGACGCGGCATCGCTCGCCAGCAGGCGTTCCAGCACCCGTTGATCCCACTCGTCCGGATGCGCCGCGCAGGCCTGCGCCCAGGCTTGCAGCAAGGCACTGGCCGCCGGCGTGTGGTTGATGAACAGCGTGCCGCTCAGCAAGTGGCCCTCGGGTTCATAGTAGGCGGCGATGTCACAGTCCAGCGCGGCCAGCGCCGGCCACGGATCGCGGTGAAACACCGCATCTACGTCGACATACAACAATGGGCCCAGGTGTTTTTCGCGCATGGCGACCAACACCGATGGCTTCATGGACGCATTGCGCACCCAGGATCCAGCGGATTCGATCGGTTCGGCGTGGACGGCCAGCCCCAGCCTCTGCGCCGATCGCAGCATGCGGTTTTTCTCCCGCTCGTAGATGCTGTCACGGGTGAAAAACGCCACCACCGTGCCCGTGGGTCCGCTCCCCGCCGGCCCCACCTCATCGGGCCCCGGAAAACTCGGAACCACACGCGTCTGCTCGGCAGACCAGCCGAACCACTTGCGTCGAAACCAATCGAACATGATGCGCCACGCTTTTCAAGATCAGGTAAAGCGGGCGTACCGGCCGCGTCGGATCGACAGCGCGGCGGCAGGCTCGCACAACGCTCCACCCGCCATAACGCGACGCGCGGAGGGCGGGCGATACAGGCGCGGGATCGAAACGCAGGCGGAGTGTATGGATCGACGCGATGGACGTCGATGCTCTTGCAATCAGTCGAAATTCAAATCGCTACGATGAAGCATTCTTCACGCAGTTCCTTGCAAAATGACTTTCCTGGCTGCCCAGAGCTTTCAATAGGCTTCCATACTTTGACTTGTGCCACGCTCAACGCGAATCCAGGCGGCGCCGGTTGCCTTGACAGCCCTCTCAGGCAGGCGGCGCGCGACCGCGTCGCGGAGACCGGTTTTCTTCCTGGAGCGTGGTCAAGGCACGAACACGCCTCGTGAGATGGGCCGGTATTATCGCGAAGCCATTCCGCACTCCGGCGGAACAGCTTCGGCCCTGCATATCTGAGTCTGGGACTGCCGCGCACAGGCCGCGTTCTTCATCATTTGCGAAACGTAGCGCGAAGCTCATCCGCTGAGGGTTGCCCCAAAATCCCGGCCTCGAACCCGCGAGGGCGAGGCCTCTTGGCCCCGCCTGTCAGCCCTATTGCGGCTTCCAAAAAACATACTCTGCGTGATAGCCGACCCGCTCGCGCTGCTTGAGGGTGGCCATCGTGCATCGCTCCGCCGAAGGCGCGGCGCCGCCAGAACTGACAAGTCGTTGGATGTAGGTTACGCCCGTCAGCAGCCCCGCGCCCCGTGACGGGTTCGCCAGCACCAATTGATCGTACAGACGGTCCGGGCCGACATTGGCACGCACCACTTCCATGCCTGTCAGCGATGACCCATCCGACGCCTTCCAGGTTTCAGGCGGACTGGAATAGACGCCGCTATTGCCTGCCTTGCCATCCCCCAACTCAGCTTCAGCCTTGACCGCGCGCCAACGCGGCGGTTCGCCGCTATCAGGGGTAATGCTGCACTCATAAGTGATGGATCCGCTGGCGGCGGCGCGCCATGCTATCCCATTGTCCGACGGCACCTGCAAAATGGGCGGAACCGGCTGAGCCGCGGATAGCCGTGATGACACAGCCACGCTGGCTACCAGAAAAGAGACGGCCAAAAATACGCGCGTGCGCGCGGGAAACCGTGCCTCATTACTGCCAATCATGGCCATGATTAACGTCCTATCGATAAGACAATGTCGAGTGCCGCCATGCGACGCCACGCTGTCGCGGCATCAACCCGGTCACCACCCGCGCGTTGATGCGCAATCGGAGCCTGGCGAGGTTCCATAATGGCGTAAGCGCCGGCGGTCGCGGTCAACCGCCGGCGCGCCAACGAAACAGCCCGCGCAGTCGCCCCCACGGCGTCAGCTCGCGTACAGGTTATAACCCATCGCCTGAGCTACCGCCGCCGCCATGAGCTGGCCACGAACGCTATTGCCCGTCTCGTCCAGCGGCGGCGAAAATGCGGCGATCCCCATCACACCCGGAACAACGGTCAAAATGCCGCCGCCCACGCCACTCTTGGCAGGCAACCCCACGGTATAGGCCCAGTCGCCAGAGCGGCCATACATACCTTCCATGGTCATTTCCGCCAACACAAATCGCGTATGCTCGGCAGCCAGGGCCTTGACCTTGGTGATCGGGTTCAGGCCTTTGCCCGCGAGAGTCGCGCCCATGGTCGCCAGTTGTACTGTCGAAATCAGCGTGGAACACTGCCGCGTGTAGACGTCGCAGGCCTCCATCGGGTCGCAGTACATGGCATCAGCAGAGTACAGCAGCCATGCAATCGCGCGATTGTGAAAATTCGTGGTCTGCTCGGACAGATTGACATCATTGGACAATTCGAGCGGCGCGCCCGCCAGCTTCGATTGCATATCCAGAATGCGGTGCCAGCGTTCTTCGGCGCAAGTCGCCTTTATCACGCTGACGGTCGCCATGGCGCCGGCGTTCACCAGTGGCGAAAGCGGCTTGTCGTGATGCAGCTCCAAGGCAATCACGGAGTTAAACGGCAGGCCGGTGGGATCCGCGCCGATCTTCTCCTGTACCGCGTCGGGCCCGATATCGTCCAGCGCCAGTGCCAAAGTGCATACTTTGGAAATCGATTCAATCGCAAACTTAAAATCCGAATCACCCGCCGTAACGACGTCACCATCCACGGTGACCACCGCCAGCGCGGCGAGGTCGGACGGCACCTTGGCCAGGTACGGGATATAGCTTGCATTCTCCCCTCCCGGCGCGGCGTGGTGTTTGTCGTAAGCGGCTTGGACGACTTGCTTGAGCGCTACCAAATCTATAGACATATCATGCTCCGGCAACCCGGGGCTTGCCTGAGAGCGCGCAAGACCCGGGCAAGATCATCAAGACTTCGATGCAGGCGATTGGCGGGAGGCAGGCGGCGCGGCAACGGCCCCCATCGGCGGGATCGAACCGCTTGCGCCAGCGGCCGCGGCCTGCCAGGTGAATGGCGCGAAATCGCTGTCTGGGGCGCGCCATGCCGGCTTGCGCATCCAGTAGATGAAAAACGGAAGCGCGCAGAAAAAGAGCGTGAGTCCGATCAGAATGCCAACGTACATCGACGGGCTGCCCACCGAAATCTGGCTTGGGGGAATGAAGCTGAAAAGAAAGGCCAGCAACGAACCGATGAAGCCCGCCCCCCCCACGATCCACATACCTGCGGCGCCACCAGGAATCCGGTAAGGGCGAGCACGGGTCGGTTGGCTATAGCGCAGATAAATGGCCGCCGCGAACATCAGCAGGTACATGATCAAATACAGAATCACGGTCAACTGACTGAGAATCTGGTAAACGGCTTGCACGGAAGGCAGTACCACGAACAGCACCGAAAGCAGGCTGACCAGCACCGCTTGCACCAACAGCACATGAGTCGCCATACCGTTTTTATTCGTGTGTTGCCACCAGCGCGGCAGGTATCCCGCCTTGGCAACCACCAGCAACCCTGACGAGGGGCCGGCCACCCAGGTCACGACGCCCGCCAGGACGCCAACGGCGAGCGCAACCGCGATGACCGGACCGAGCCACTCCAGGCCCGCCCACTTGAACATATCGTCATAGGCGACAAGCAGGCTCTGCGTCAGATTGATGTCGGCCTGCGGAATCACAAACGCAATCGCGAGTGTTCCCAACACAAAAATCAGCACGGTACCAATAGCCGACAACATGATGGCGATCGGGTAGTTGCGCTTGGGGTTCTCGACCTCCGAAACGTGAATGGCGTTCATCTCCATCCCGGCGTAGAAGAGGAAAATGCTGGCGGCGAGCACAACGTTGTCAAAATTGGTGAAGTCAGGAATGACTTCATCCATCGACAACTTGATTTGCGGAGTGTTGCCTCCGAACAAGTAGGAGAAACCCAGCACGATGATGATGATCGCGGGCACGATCGTGCCGATGATCCCGCCCCACTTGGATACCTTGGCGAATGTCGCGACCCCTCTGAAGGCGATGAAGGTTGCGAGCCAATAGATCCCCAAGACAATGCAAAGAATAAAGTACTTGTTGGCCGAAAGCGCTTCATCCCATCGCTGATCGGGGCCGATGAAGGCGAGCGACACGGCGCCAAAGGTCAGCGCAGTGGGAAACCAAACGGTCACTTCGATCCAAAGCATGAACATGGCCAGAAAGGCCAGCTTCGGCCCAAAGGCCTCGCCCACCCAGCGGAAAATTCCGCCCTTCTCCGACCAGCCCGTGGCCAATTCAGCGGCCACCAAGGAGACCGGAACCAGGAAAAAAACGGCAGCGAAAAGATAGTAGAAGATGGAGCTCAAGCCATACTCGGCTTCGGCGGGCAGGCCTCGCAGGCTCACCACCGCAACGATATTCATGATCGCGACGGTACCAATGCCGAGCTTCTTGATCGATGGAGGGCTAGCAGCCTGTTTATTAAGCGGATCAGTCATGGCATTCATCCTTGATAGAATCTACGGCATTGGCCGGGTGTACGCGACCGACGCTTCGGTGCGCGTTTGCCAACGCCAACTAGCGGCGAACTCAACATGCTGGATAAGTTCTCTGATGCATCCTCCATGCTAGGTTTGACTGGCAGCGGGCCACGGCCCTATTTGGAGGCCAGCAACGCAGCCGACCCATCCATCAAGCCTGGGGCAACGCTTTTCAGCGCAACGCGCTTCGCCGTGCCGCCTGCTTGTTGAACAAGGTCGTTCAGACTGAACCGCACATAATTCAGACTGTCGTAAGTGCGGACATACATCTGCCGTTGGTTCAGATCGATAAGCGCGGTCCACGAGGTGTACTCGGATGAGTACAGCCAATCACCGGTAACCCCAGGCGCAGCGATATTGGCAATGCCATCGTAGAGGCGGTTGTCGATGGTCACGCCACGCGGACGGTCGAAGTTGTTCATCACATGAGCGAGTGTGTGGACAGCCTGCTCCGGCGTTTTGGCCGCTTCGGTGAAGTGGCTGTAGTAGAAGGCTCGCACAAAGCGCCCGACTGACGTATTGGACGCCGGCAAGCCTTGGGTCGCGATGCCCGAATCGGGCTGCTTCAACGCTACACCGTCAATCGTCAGTGACGATTGATCCTTGTTCGTGAGAAAGGTGTAATTATTCAGGTTGGTCATGTGCCAAGGGAACGCAGGCCCATTCGTCATGACGCCGATAGGGTTATCATGGATCTGCTGTTTTCCATTGGCAAACTCGATCACGATCGAGGCGCCGCTCGCATCGTGCAGTGTGTAATGAAAGGGCGTTTTCAACAGGCCAAGCGGTAACAACGCGGTGGGTAGCACCGGCTGATTCTCCAACGCCTGTTTGACCTCGGCTACCGTTGCGTACTGTGCAAGCGTCCACGAGCCAAGATCAATCGCGGCCAGTACGGCTCGCGTCTTTTTTATCATGTCGGCCGGACCTTCCGAACTGGCGAAAGCCAGCAGACCGAACGTCAAGCCTTTGTCGTTTACCCCTTCGACATACTTGTCCGTGTCCGTCACGGGATCGGGCACGCCGATGGCGACGAACGCGTTCTTGGCGGTGAAATTGAGAACGTGGTTGAAATCCGCCTGAGAACCGAAGGTAGCGCCCACTGGCACATAGCTGACGTGGTAGGGCAATTCCATGGGCAGTTCCATGGTGCGGCCTGCGTACGCCGCGCCATTGTTATCGCGGTACAGCAGCGAAGTGCAGGCTTGCGTGGCTACCGGCGCCAACATGACGAGCGCGACGGAACTGATGATACTGAGTATTTTCATGTCCTATTCCTTAGTCTGAAGCGTTGTTCAATGTCCGCCAGTCCGACGGCTCTTGCTGGCTATTCAGCTTTCCTAGCGAAAATGCAAGCATCGCTGCGGCAATCTGCGCGCCGGCGTGCGCATCGGCGCGCGCGCTGCGGGCGAGGAGCAGGCCGTTGGCGGCCTCGGTCACATCCGTGATGGTTCCCAGGCCGAGCGTGTAGGCGTCCAGGGCGGCGCCGTAGGTGACTTCCGTCGTGCTGACGAGCTGCTCGGCGGCGTCATAGGATTCAAGCGCTGTCTCCAACGAGTTGGCCGCCACGACAATCTCGCTCATGGCAGAGTTGCGCAGCTTCTCAAGCGTGGCCCGGGCAACCTTGACCCGGGATTGCGCATCGTGCACCCTCGAACGGCGCATCCCGCCGTCGTACAGCGGCAACGACGCACCCAGCAAAATGCCGCGCGTCACGCCGCTGTTTGAAAGCCCGGAAACCGGGCCAATGGACAGCTCGTTGTGTCCACCCAGCACAAAGCCCGCCAGGAATACCTTTGGCATGAAATCCGCATCCGCAAGTTCGACGCCATTCTCGGCGGCTTTGAGCGCGGCAATGCTTGCCATGACGTCCGGACGATCCGCCAACGCGCGCTGCAGGAGGCCCCCTTGAGGCAGTTCTTGGGGTGTCGGCAGCGGGACGCTTGCACTGTCTGCGATACGCACGCGAGTATCCGGCGGCACCCCCAAGAGATCCAGCATGGCCTGATAGGCATTTCGCTCCAGCCCGGCGTCAGTGACTTGCCGCAGGCGCGCCTGCGCAACCAACTGGCTCGCCTGCGCCGTCTCCACCGTGGTCGCCAACCCTGCCTTGCGGCGAGCACGGACGGCGTCACTCACGGCCACGCTGTTGCGCACGGCTTCCTTGGCGATTTGACTGCGTTGCCGCGCCGCGCCGTACTCGTAGTAGGTGCGCGTGACGTCAAACACCAGCTTCTGGTGCATCGCGTTGAACATGAAATTGGCGCCAATCGATAGATTGCGCGCCGCCTCATTCGCGGCGGCGCGGCGGCCAAAGTCGAATAGCAGCCATTCAATACTCAGAACAGGCACGACGCCGTTGACACTCGAATCGACCCGGACTTCGTGATTCAGCACATCGGGCAGACGCCGGCGCGTCGACAGGTAACCGCCGATCACTTGTGCAGAAAGCACCGGCAGGTACGCGGCTTCCGCAATGCCCACCGCCGAAGCGGCCTGGCGGGCCTGGCCCCAGGCAATACGGGTGGCTGGGTTGTTGCGTTGAGCCACATCAATCAGCGCGGGCAGATCGTAGACCTGATCGGCGGACGGCGTGACGGGTAGAGCCGATGCTGCAGCGGACGACGAGGCGGCGGCCCCGTGGGTCGCCAGCTCGCGCCAATCTGGGGGCACAGAGCGCGGCGTCCACGCGCGGCTGGCGGACGATGGCGCGTCACCCAGGGTGTTGGCGCAGCCCGCCAACATCGCCGCGCCGAGGATCGCAGCGTTACGCAAGCGGAGAAGCGCGCGCGAGTCAGCAGACATCGATCAAGGCCTCCAGGCGACGCACGCTTCGATCCAGGACGCGGCTATCCGGGGAAGACGATTCTTGTAGTGACGCGCTTGCCGATGCGCCATCGAGCGGTGCCTTCAGGCTTGCATCGCTCGCCGTCAATGCGCTCAAGCGTTCCAGACGCGACGCCAAAATGGCGTCACGATGCGCGGGCATCAACGTCAACAGCCAACTTGTCTGGCGCACGACATCGGCGACAGACGTCAGGCGCCGCATATCGGAAAGCGACGGCCGTTCCCGATAGCTTTCAAACTGAGCCAGCGCCAGCGCATGTTCGGCTTGCGCCACACTTTCCGCCAGTTTCGATGCGTGCGACAGGCATACGTCGCGCGCATCCTGCTCGGACATATCTGCGGCCGCGGGCCTGGCCATTCGTGCTAGATGGTTCAACGCCTGATGCAGGCTGTCCCAGGCGCGCTTGATCACGCCCACGGGCCACAACTGGGTCATCATGAAATACAGGACACAATTTCCCAGCAGCACGCCGACGATCCGATCGCGCGCCGTTCCCAGGTCGAAAGTCGGGCCGAATCCTTGCAGCACGGTCAGCAAGAAGGCAAGTGCAACTTGCACGCCGGCATACGAAACACGTGCATTTCCGACCCACACCCACGCCGACAAAAACGTGCCCACAAACACCAGCACCATGATGGAACCTACCGACACCATGTGCGGCATCAGAAATAGGATGGCCCCCATGCCCAACGCTGCGCCGATCAGGCACCCGACAATGCGTAACAGCAGTTTATGCGTGGTTTCGGCCACGGATCCCAACGCGGCGACATAGCAGGTTATCAGTGCGGTGTGTATGCCTTGCCATTGCACCGCCGTGTAGATCAGATAGCAGACGAGCGCCGCCGCCGTGGTCTTGAAGGCATAGCCCATGTGAACGGGATTCGTCCAGGCGTCGGAGCGGAAGAATGAATCTCCCGGGGCCAGCCTTGGATAGCGCGTGGGCGTGCCGGTCATGCGATCCAATGCATCCTGGATTTCTTGAGCGGCCACGGACGGGTCAGACGTCTTTTCTTCGGACGCCAGGACGGGCTTGCCTTGCCCCAACGCCAGCGCGATGCCGCGCGCCTGGCGCGCAAGCGCCTGGTGGCCGGCAGGCAACACATCGGAAGGCAGATTCACCACGATCGTGGCTATCCGATAGCTCTCTTGCGTCGCGCGCGCCAAGCGGCGGATTTCATCGGCGCGGCCCAGCGCCAACAGCCGCGTCACCGCGATTCTTCCCAGCATGTCCTCCTGCCCGTCCCCGACAAGATTACGCAGGCGTTCGCGGGACTCAGGGCCAGGGCGCGCCAAACAATCAGCGCAAGCATGCAGGCGCTCTGCGATGTCTTGCCGCAAAACCTGGATCGGCTTTCGGCCCAGAAAAAGGTTGACCGCCAACACACAGGCCATTGGCATGGTCGCCATGAGCCATGCGTAGAGAATGCCGCGCGTAGCGGCCTCGCCAAAGGGCACGTAATCCAGCAGCGTCAACGCGAAGGCCAGCACCAGGGCGACGATACCGCCCAGTTCTCCGAGTTTGCTGGCAGAGCCCAGGTAAAGCAGGATGAGGGAACTTGTGGCAATCGCAACCACGCGCAACGCCGGGATCTCGATAGTCCAGCGCGTAATCATGAATAGCAGCAGCACGACCAGGACGACCAGCACGGCCAGCGCGACCGCCAGCAACGAGCCTTGCGCCGCGTCCGGCTTCATCACGAAAAAAACCAGGTAACAACTGATGGCGGCTTCGGGTATGCCGTAGATCGCCGCCATCATCGCGGTCAGCGCGCACGCGAGCGCAATACGCCAGGCTTGCGCCAACCGGCCTGGAAAGGGATCGACCACATCGTGCGCCGCCAGGCGCAAGAACCGGCTCCAGGTGTCAGCACTTTTCATCGGCGTGGACAATGACGGTGGCTGAGCCGCCTGCACGCATCAAATCCTGCGGCGGGTTCTTAAGCTGAATGCGTACCGGAAAACGCTGGCCCACACGCACCCAGTTCAGCGTCTTCGGCACGTAGGGAAGGCCGCGCGGAATCGGGATCACATCCTCGGAAGCGACGCCCCAGCCGATCGATTCGACCGTCCCGGAAAGCGCTCTGGTGCGATCGGCGGCGACATACACGCGGGCACAAGCACCAGGCTGGATCAAGGACAGTTCCGTTTCAAGAAAGCCCGCCGACGCGTACCAATTTGTGGTGTCGATCAGACTGAAAGCCGACTGCGCGGGCAGCAAGTAGTCTCCCCGGGCGATCGACAGGCCAACCACGCGACCGTCGTTGGGCGAGTACACCTCGGTTTCACGCAATTGGCGCTCGGCGATCGCGACCTGAACGCGGCTTTGCGTGACCAGAGCGGTGGCCCCTGCGTTCGTCCCGACAAGCGAGTCGGCGGCATCACGCTGTGCGAACGCTTCCTTCAAACTGGTTTCCGCATTGCGTTTCAGCGTCTGGGCGTCATCCACCTGCTGGGCGGTGACGTAGCCCTTGGGGAGCAAGCCCTGCAGGCGTTGCAGCGTTTGCGTGGCGTGAGCGAGGTTGACCTGGGCACGTTGAATCTGCTCGGCGGCAATCATTGCGTTGGCGCCTTCCGCCGCTATGCCTCGGTCCCGGGCGTCCAATGCCGCCTCAGCCACTTTCAGGTTGGCACGCGCTTGTTCGAGTTGCAGCACATAGAACTCTGGATCGATTCTGAACAGCAGGTCGCCCTTCTTGACCAGACTGTTTTCCCGCACGGCGAGCGTCTCGACGCGCCCCGGAACACTGGCGGCCATGCGTGCGACATTCGCGGTCAGGACGGCATCTTCGGACAGTGGGCGGGCGTAAATGCGTGAGAAATAATAGCTTCCCAACACGACCGCCAGGCCGCCAAACACACTTGACACAGCGATCGCAATCGTCCGCCGGCGATGGGAAGGTTTCGGCGCTAGCGGCATGTCATCGGCTAAAGATCAGGAGAGACAGCAAAAACATGACGGCGGCCGCGAACGCCAGGTAAGTCAGAAAGTTGAAAGGCAGAAGTTCGTCAATGCCCGCTCTCACCAGCAGCACACGCATGATGATCGCGGCAAGGCAGCCCGCGACGGCGCACGCTATCCACGACGGAAAGTACGAGTCGAACAGCACCACATAGGGAGGCCGGCTCTGCGCGCATCCCGCAAGAAACCATGGCGCGACAACCACTGCGCTGACTAGACGGATGCTCATGAAACGATGTACCTCGGACCGCGAACCTTTCCGCCATCGAGTGCTTGGCGTAATACATGTTGGGAGGGCGCGTCGGGTCCGCACTGATGCCTGTCTCGACATCCTTTACCCGTCTGGCCCACCCTGCGTCAAATAGCGAGTGAACGACCGGAACGACATTCGCGGCGGATAGTGGCTCTGATTCCCGCATCCGCCGCGAACAGCCCCCGGCTCTAGTGGTGAAAGCCGCCTGATTCGTCCTGCTCGCCTTGCACCGCCACGGGATGCTTGGCGAAATAATCCATGGCGCGACGGAAATCGTCGAGCAACAGACTAGCCAGATCGCGGCTTACACCATGCCGAACCAAAATGCGTTGAACCACCAGATCCTGACGATCGGCCGGCATCGAGTACGCCGGTACCTGCCACCCGCGCGAACGGAGCCGGTCGGCCATGTCATACAAATTGAATCCCGGATTCTTGATGCCGTCCTTGAGCTTCCAGCACAGCGCCGGGATGCCCCGGCTGCGATCGCCGTCGTACAGTATTTCGAACGGCCCCAACTTCGAGATCTCTTTCGACAGATAACCGGCGGTGTCGTAACACGCGTCTTGAATGCGCCGATACCCCTCTTTACCCAGGCGCAGGAAGTTGTAGTACTGGGCCACGATCTGCCCGCCGGGACGCGAGAAGTTCAACGCGAAGGTCGGCATATTCCCGCCAAGGTAGTTCACATTGAAGATCAATTCCTCGGGTAGATGTGCGGCATCTCGCCACACAACCCAGCCCACACCCAACGGCGCCAGACCGAACTTGTGACCCGACGTGTTGATGGACACGACGCGCGGCAGGCGGAAATCCCATTCCAGCTCAGGCGCGCAGAAGGGCGCCAGGAAGCCGCCACTTGCGCCGTCCACATGAATAGGAATGTCCAGGCCAGTGTCGCGCTGAAGCTTGTCCAGCGCATCATGCACCGCTTTGACGGGTTCGTATTCGCACGTGAACGTGACGCCCAGCGTTGGAACCACGCCGATCGTATTCTGGTCGACGCGCTTGATCACTTCTTCGGGGCTCATGATGAGCCGGCCCTTCTCCATCGGAATTTCACGGAGCTCGACGTCGAAGTAGCGCGCGAATTTGTGCCAGCAGATTTGCACTGGACCGCAAATCATGTTGGGTTTATCAGTCGGCAGCCCTGCCGCCTTTTGTTTTTTACGCCATGCCCATTTCATCGCCAGCCCGCCCAGCATGGCGGCTTCGGATGACCCGGTTGTCGAGCAACCCATGGTATTGGCCGCGGCGGGCGAGTTCCACAGATCAGCCAGCATCTGTACGCAACGCGATTCGATTTCGGCGGTTTGCGGGTACTCGTCTTTGTCGATCATGTTCTTATCGATCGACTCGTCCATCAGCTTGTGGACTTCTTCGTCTACCCAGGTCTGGCAGAACGTGGCCAGATTCTGCCGGGAATTGCCATCCAGCATGAGTTCGTCATGCACCACCTGGTAGGCGTGACGGGGGTCGTGCTCCTTCTCTGGGATTTTAAATTTTGGCATGGCTACCGATAGATCGGTAGCTGCGTAGACGTCATCCAGCAAGGCGTTGCGGACGGAGTTTTTGGCGTGTAGCGGCATGGGAATCCTTCAGCAGACGTTCCGTGCCGGGCTAGGCGCGAGCCCCCCTCCCGGACGGATCAAGTTAAGGAGCTGCGTCAGCCGGTCTTATTTCTTGACCTTGCCCCAGCTTTGGATCAACGCATCACGCAGGGCAATTTTCGGATTTTCTTTGCAGTAGGTCAGCAGTTCGGGCTTGACCTTGGTAATCCCCTCCACGTCCAACGTGGCTTCCGTCGGCTTGCCTTGACGATTCACCGCTTCCGCGAAACCCAGCACGGTCGGCTGATACGTTTCATTCACGGCTAGGTAATCACTGCACAGCCAGAGCGCGACGGGTTTAGTCGTATCGGCGTTTGCCGAAGCCGAGACAGCAGCCATGCCGACGAGAGCGAGGGTAACGATAGTTTTCTTCATCTCTATTTCTCCGAAATGTGGAAACGCCTTTGCTCCGATTGAAATTCAGCCTGGCATGATTGGAGCGCACACGCCATGCCTCCTGCGAAATTGCCAAGATACCGGTGGCGGATTTGACGAACCAGACTGCGGCAATATGCCAGCGCCACAACCGATTTTCCTGGCGAATCATTTTGTCTCGTGTCGACTAAATGTGGCAACAAGATACCACTTATTTTTTGAAACAACGATATTTTTCACGTTGTTTCGTACTTTTCTCAAATCCAGATTAGAAAGCGTAATAGTTAATATTAAAAATAATCTTGGATCGCATAGCCTTTGTTGTTCGCCGCGCGATTCAGGCGCGCCAGTCCGCCGGCTTTATTGATCATGTGTTGCCGTGATTTGGCGCTATGGCAATCACGTTTGCGATGAGCACGCGGTACGAGTATTGTGGACGGCGAGTCGCAAACGCTGCTGACCGGCATGGGTGCGGCGGGCGAAACCCAGGATACCCAGTGCCAACCAGCGAGCGGCGGCCAGCCAGGCGAGGCCAAAAAAAAAGCCCTTGATTTCTCAGTGAAATCAATGGCTTATATGCATTCTTGGCGGACAGAGGGGCCGCCAACATTAATTCCGAGACAGTCCAGGAAATACAAAATTTTCCTTTAAAAACAACAATATTTCGGAAAATACTGTCCGCCGGATACCAATGAATTCCTATCAAATCCGTTATAATTTTGATAGTCAATTTGTGAGTTGAATAAATGGCGCGATCAATCAACAGGCTCACGGCCATTGGGGCAGCCCGCCTGGAAAAGCCGGGGCTGTATAGCGATGGCGGCGGCCTCTATTTGCAGATTACAGCGGCTGGCGTGAAGTCCTGGCTACTGCGCTATATGCGCAACGGGCGTGCCCGAGGGATGGGCCTAGGGCCTCTTCATACGATCAGCCTTGCCGAGGCCCGCGCCAAGGCACTCGCCTGCCGTCAGCAACTGCTCGAAGGGATCGATCCCCTGGAGGCCAAGAGCGCCGCCAAGATAGCGGAAAAGCTCTCTGCGGCCAACTCGATCACGTTCGATCAATGCGCCGACGCATATATCGCAGCCCACCAGGCGGGCTGGCGGAATGCCAAACATGCTGATCAGTGGACAAACACGCTGAGGACATACGCAAGCCCAGTCTTCGGTACAGCAACTGTCTCCCTCATCGATACCCCGCTCGTACTCAAGGTACTTGAGCCGATCTGGCAAACGAAAACAGAAACCGCCACGCGGGTACGCGGCCGGATCGAATCCATCCTGGACTGGGCGACCGTTCGCGGCTATCGGACTGGCGAGAATCCCGCACGCTGGAAGGGACACCTGGATCATCTGCTGCCCAAGCGATCCAAAGTGCAACGCGTCAAACATCATCCTGCATTGCCGTACAAGGATGCTCCTGCGTTCTTTCAAACGCTGCGAGCCCAATCCAGCAACTCGCAAAAGGCTTTGGCCTTCCTCATCCTGACCGCGACCCGTACCAACGAAACGATTGGGGCTCAATGGAAGGAGATCGATCTGTCGGCTGGCACTTGGACAATTCCTGCTGAGCGCATGAAAGCGGGCAAAGAGCATCGTGTACCTCTGTCCAAAGCTGCGCTTGAGCTTCTGCATGAAGCGCGGACGGAGCACGCGACCGGTGATGACTATGTGTTCGTCGGGCAGAAGGTGGGGCGCCCTCTTTCAAATATGGCGTTCCTCCAGCTGCTGAAACGGATGAACCGCGGCGACATCACTGCGCATGGATTCCGCTCTACCTTTCGGGACTGGGTGGGGGAAACCACTGCTCACGCTCGAGAAATCGCCGAGGCTGCGTTGGCGCACACCATTAAAGACAAATCCGAGGCCGCCTACGCTCGTGGCGATCTATTCATGAAGCGACTGGCTCTCATGGACGATTGGGCCACCTTCCTCTTGACCCAATAAGCTTCAAATCGAACGCACTTTATTTACCTTTATTCTTATAAACACCAAGACATGAACACATTTCCAAGGAATCCTAGGTGAACGAAGTCATTGCCCCCAAAAAGCAAAAGTCCTCGAAGCGAAAGCTAAGGGGGACATGGTCTGTAGTTCCAGCTCCTCATTCTGAGCTTCCAAACGGGAGGGAGCTGACAGCCTACGTTGACTACGAAACGTGGGAAGCCAGTCGTTGGGCTTGGGAATTTCTACGCAGGAATAAAGAATTCCAGAAGGCTTGTGATAGCTTGCCTCAAGAGAGGGAGGATCGCATTCTCAAGCTGAAAAAATTAATCAGAAATTACGGGTTGACTCAATTCAAACACTGGAAAGAGGAATATGGTTCTGGGCGAGATAACCAACCAATCTTCGATGGCGTTCGTATTCGAGCCAACCTAAAGGAAGACCCCATGGATCTTTCTGACATACCTCCACTGGAGAAAGGACAAGCTCTAATTCTTTTAGAAATCCTTCCATGCCTCGACGATCTCGAATTACTTCAAAAGCGAATGACCTTTGCCTACAAGCAGCTAGAGGAAAGACTGCGAAAATATGCCGAAAAAAACAAACTAGAAAAGCCGGTTTCCCGCAAGCCGAAGATAAACAAGCCTGAAGATCTCATTGCGCACCTCCGGATACTAGACTTAAGGGGTCAAGCAAAGGAGGACAGGCTGAATCCTGCTGAACGCTTTAAAACGGTTTACCCAAGCGAGGATAAGGAACTGGATGCGCATACCAAAGTACAGAGAGAGAAAGATCGTTTTAAGACAGCACGAAGACTTTCCAGCAAGGACTATTTGACTCTAGCCCTTATCTGAGATGAACAACATTAGGGCAATAAAATCACGCGGGGGGGGCTCACGTTGAACCGCAACGTACTCCCCTCGAAAACCTGACGCGCACATAAGGGGGGAGCACGTCAGTACTGTAATGTGCCAATCTATACGAGACGTTTTGGTCTCCTTATAGTAGTCGTGCGCTTTCCAACCACGACTCTAAGGAACATAAATGTCGCTCCCTTTGAACCAAGCGTCTCCCGACTCAACACGCTCTCCCGCAAACGCAGAGGCCGGGACGACATTCTTGCGGCGACAATCTGTCGAACAGATGACCGGCCTCAGTCGCTCATCGATCTACAGCTTCATGGCGCGGGATCTATTCCCCAAACCGATTCCGATCGGGCCGAAAGCCGTCCGCTGGTCCAGCCGCGAAATTCTGTCGTGGATGTCTGAGCGCACCGCCCAGCGCGGATAGGCCACTTCAGGCCATAAAACAGCGCTCCACACACCTACCAACGCCGTTCGTCACTCCCAGCATCGCTACTGTTCACGGCATCTCGTAGCACCGTAAGACGCATCATCGATTAGAACGCAAGAAAACTGCACGCCGCCGATTTGTCGGCGTGCGGGCCTCGCTCAGCCTAACGCTTTGCGAGGTAGTCATTACCTTATATAGATACACATTCTGTCGTACCCCTAGCGACCCAATGGCCAGATTCACGACAGAAGCATCCAAGGAATCCTGAATTGAAGCTCCAGATTTCATCTCCCGAAGCGATAGGCATTGATACTGTCATCCTACGCGTTCCTTACCACGGCGAAAAACTACGTACTCAGTACACTCAGCGACTTACGCCTGATGGCGAAGTAATACAGATGGGTAGTTATGCCGTGTGCATAAAGGGCAAAGCCGGGCAACACACAGTCAAAGTTCGACACGACCAACAACGCAATGAGCTTCAAATTGAGGGCTCAGCATATGGTTTTCTGTATGGACAAAATGTCTTCACGGGAATCAACCTCCCATGGATCACACACCATCTTTTGAAGAAGGTTGCCGAAAAGCTGTCGCTTCCCGAAACGCAACTCGCCCAATGGAGTGCAGCTCAAATAGTGGTGGATCGGCTTGATCTAGCAATGAATCTGAACTTGGGGAGCGACGAGGATGCCAATTCGGCACTTGTTCAACTTGGCCAGCAATTCGCTGCCCGTCAACGTTCCATGTTCATGCAGGCAACGACCCTGTACTGGAATCCACGTCTCGGCAAGGATTACCTGATCGCACTGTATGCGAAGGGGCCTGAACTGCAAGCAACGCATGACCGCCGCAAGGACGACAATCCAATCCTCAAACGTATGCTCGAGCAAACTGTGGGCATGCTCCGGGTGGAGCTTCGGTTTCGCCGTCCAGAGCTCCAGAAGCTGTGCATGACTCGGGTGACCGACTGGACACGCCAAAGCATGACGAACGCCTTTTGCCGTTACTTTGCACGCATGCCGATCTGGAACGTAACCTCCGGGTCGCTTACCGGCGAGGAGCTCGAGGGTCTGTCACCGGCAGAAAAACGCTACCTCGCTTTTCACAAACTCGGTGCGCCGATGCGATTGTTGTTCACGGAGCGATCAACTCAGCGTTTCCGCAAGAGCTTTCGAGAAAAGCACCACCTTGACCTGCGCTGCCCTAATCGTGAGCAACGAACCATGAGATTGGTGGATCTCATGTCTGATCCTGACCGCGTCGTGAAAACGCCCAAGTGGCTCATTGAAGCAGGTTGGGCGCCGCGCCAAGCCAAGCCAACTCAAGGCAAGCCAACTGCAGCATAATCCGTAGACGATAGCCCGGCTCGGCAAACAGCGGGGCCACAGCCGCCCCACTGTTTGTTGGCGTTCGCCATCCCTTCGTCTCGCTTCGACGGGAAAGAGGAACCCTCCGGCTGCATCCTGTGTGGTGGCCTTAAGCGAACCACCGTCCCAACGGCCGTGGCACTTAAGAGCCAGTGCTCATCCAGACCCGCTACCGCTAAGCTGCCAGGAAGAAAGCCAAAATTAAGTACATCGCCAACTAGCTTCCGGAGTGGCACGAGGAGAAACGCCGATGACAACCAAACGTTGCGCCTACTGCGGCGAGTTGTTTCAGGCTCGCCCCCAAGTTCCTGACCAGACGTACTGTGCCTCCAAGGGATGCCAACGTGCCCGAAAGCGACAGTGGCAGCAAGTCAAACTACAAAGCGATGCAGCATATCGAGCCAATCAGCGCGACGCTCAACGGGCATGGCAAGAGCGTCATCCGGATTACTGGAGGGACTATCGCGAAACCCACCCTGCATATGCGGAGCGCAACCGTGACCGCCAACGATTAAAGCCCTCACGTCTGTCCATATCAACAATTGCAAAGATGGACACGTCGGCGCCGCTCGATGGCATATACCAACTCCGAATCGTCGCTGCGCATCCTCTCGAAAATCGCGCCGGTTGGATCGTGGAGCTGGTTCCCGTCTGCGACCAATGCCCTTGCAAAAAAGATGCTTGCAAATAGAGGATGTAATCGACAGGTCGCTAACGAGTCCTTACCGTTGTCTTCACGGAAGGCTTACATCTTATGCCCGCCAAGCAGATAAGACTCCAGAAAGCTCACAAGCACATCACGAATCGTCCCATCGAGCGCCTTTCGCAATTTCTCCAAAGCATCAACCCCCAATCGCCTTGAACGCGCAATCTCATGGAAGCGGAAGATCCCCTCATCGGTACCCCTGCATCGCAAGTCACACTGCGCGCGGCAGAGTATGTCCGAATGTCGACCGATCATCAGAAGTACTCCACTGAGAATCAAGCAATGAGAATCCGCGACTACGCGCAGCGACGCCACATTGAAATCGTAAAGACCTACGCGGACGAAGGCAAAAGTGGACTACGCATGGACGGCCGACAAGCGCTTCAGCAGCTCATCAAAGACGTTGAATCACACCAGGCTGACTTCCAAATCATCCTCGTCTATGACGTCAGCCGTTGGGGTAGATTCCAAGACGCAGATGAGAGCGCGTACTACGAATATGTCTGCCGACGTGCAGGTATCCAGGTTGAGTACTGTGCTGAGCAGTTTGAAAACGATGGCTCACCTGTGTCTACTATCGTTAAAGGCGTGAAGCGAGCCATGGCTGGCGAGTACAGCCGCGAACTCTCTGCAAAAGTTTTCGCCGGTCAATGTAGGCTCATCGAGCTCGGCTTTCGACAAGGGGGACCAGCGGGCTACGGCCTGACACGCGTACTGATCGACCAATCGGGAATGGTGAAGAGCGAACTAGGGCGTGGCGAGCACAAGAGCCTCCAGACCGACAGGGTCATCCTTAAGCCCGGACCAGCAACAGCAGTCGCGACAGTCAATAAAATTTACAGCTGGTTCGTCAATGACGGAGCTTCCGAGCAAGAGATAGCTACCCGGCTAAATGACGAAGGGATTCAGACCGATCTAGGGCGAAACTGGACTCGAGCGACTGTTCGTCAGGTCCTGAGCAACGAGAAGTACATCGGCAACAACATCTACAATCGCGTATCGTTCAAGCTTAAAAAAATCCGCATCATCAACCAGCCAGACATGTGGATCCGCAGGGACGGGGCGTTTGAGTCAATCGTGCCCAGCGAGCTCTTCTATACCGCCCAAGGAATCCTTCGTGCACGCGCCCATCGCTACAGCAATGAAGAGCTGCTTAACAAGCTGCGCAATCTCTTCCAACGCCGTGGATATCTCACGGGCCTGATCATCGATGAAGCAGAGGGAATGCCGTCTTCCGCAGCTTACGCGCACCGGTTTGGAAGTCTCCTTCGCGCATACAAGGCCGTTGGCTTTACTCCAGATCGAAGCTATCAATATCTCGAAGTCAATCAGTTCCTCAGACAGTACCATCCGGCCATCGTGAGCCACACCGAACAGATGATCTGCGCCCTGGGAGGAGTTGTCAGGCGCGATCCCGCGACGGACCTATTGGACGTGAATGCTGAGTTCACAGTCTCCATAGTCTTGGCCCGTTGCCAGACGCTTGAGACAGGCCACAGACGTTGGAAAATCCGGTTTGACACCGGCCTTGCCCCTGACATAACGGTGGCCGTACGCCTTAATGAGTCGAATCAGTCACCGCAAGATTATTACTTACTGCCTCGCTTAGACCTGTGCTGGCCCACAATCAACCTTGCCGACCATAATCGAATTGAGTTTGAGAGCTACCGGTTTGACGATCTGGATTATCTCTACGGAATGGCTGAGCGCAGCTACGTACGAAGGGCGGCATGATGAAGACACAACCCTTGCCCGACCTGCAGATGATCCCGGTCGACCAGATCGACATCCTCAACCCGCGAGAACGCAATGGCCGCGTCTTCCAAGAAATTTTGACGAACATTCGGGACATCGGCCTCAAAAAGCCGATCACTGTCACAACCCGCTTGGCCTCTGATGGAAGGCAGCGGTATCTGTTGATCTGTGGCGAAGGGCGCTTAAAAGCGTTCCGAAGCCTGGGGGAGGCCACTATCCCTGCTCTGGTAGTCGACGTGAACGATGAGGATGCGTTCATCATGAGCCTTGCAGAGAACATCGCTCGCCGAAAATACCATCCACTAGAGCTGTTGAAGGGGATAGAACGCCTTCACGACCAGGGCTACGATAAGCGCGCGATTGCGCAGAAAATCGGACTTGGTGCCGACTACATCCAGGGAATTCTCTACCTCCTAAAAAACGGTGAAGAGCGGCTTCTTGCCGCTGTCGAAACCGGACGAATTCCGCTCAATGCAGCTATCGCTATAGCGGGGGCCGGAAATGACGACAAAGCGATTCAAGCAGCCCTTCAAGACGCATACGAATCAGGCCATCTCCGCGGCAATCAGTTGATACAAGCACGACGGATAATTGATCGACGTCGCACCTTTGGCCGCACGGTGTCTCACGGACGCTCACAATCGAAAACAACGGTCACTTCATCAAGTCTAGTCCGCAACTATCAGCGCGAAGTGGAGCGTCAGAAGCTCATGATAAGAAAGGCAGAGTTTTCTCAACAACGGCTGCTCTTCATTGTCGAAGCTCTCCGGGAGCTGTTGAACGATGAAAACTTCACAACCTTGTTACGGGCTGAGAATCTGGATACGTTCCCCAAATACCTTGCAGAACGTGTTTGGCCAGGGGGACGTGTGACATGAATTCTCCTCTGCTTGGCTTCATCCCTGAACCCATAAGCCTGCCTCTAGACAAGATCCTGCCATCGCATAAGGTCCAGGAGGGAATGGTCGAAACACGCAAGTTCAAACAGATTCTCTCCTCAATTGAAGAAATCGGATTGATCGAACCGCTGACGGTTGGCAAGGCAGTGCGCCCCGGAGATTTGCACATCCTCTTGGACGGGCACATCCGAATGCTTGCGCTCCAAAAGCTCTGCTTCAACGTCGCCCCATGTCTTGTTGCGACAGACGATGAGAACTACACATACAACAATCGCCTCAATCGGCTGTCGTCTATCCAGGAACATCTCATGATCCGAAGGGCAGTAGATCGCGGCGTGCCCAAGGAGCGCCTTGCCAAGGCACTTAACGTAGATATCACGTCAATCGTGAAGAAGATGAACTTGCTAGATGGTGTCTGCAAAGAGGCCGCTGAGCTCCTTAAGGAGCAACACTTCTCCGCCAATCTCGGGGCCGTTCTGCGCAAGATGAGACCCACCCGACAGATCGAATGTGTCGAGCTGATGGTAGCCGCGAACAACATGACTGTTGCCTACGCTCAAGCGCTGATCGCCGCTACTCCGAAAGAGATGCTCGTAGACGAGAAAAAACCGAAGAAACTGGCCGGCCTCACGCCCGAGCAAGCGGACAAAATGGAGCAGGAAATGAGCAATGTCTTCGGCCAGTTTAAGCTGTTTGAACAGTCATACGGACAAGACGTTCTGAATCTGGTACTTGCCAAAGGATTCCTTGCCAAGCTTCTGGGCAACGAAAACATTCGGAGGTACTTGGGAAGACACCAACAGGGCATGCTAGCCGAGTTTGAACGCATTGTTCAGACCGTCTCGCTAGAAAAGTGACCCAGCGATTGACCGACCTTTCTACGCACTTCGTTTCATCATCTTCAATGTCTAAAAGGCCTTTTTGAGCGATTTGGCACAGGCACATGGCTCACAGCGGCAGTGAGCGCTTACAGAGTCTTGGCGGAAGCCCCCCTCGACTCCTGAGCCAACTTTAGATCGGTGCGGTGCAGCCTAGCCTCAGCGATTTTTGACTTGATTCCGGCCAACATAAGTCCCGTTCAAGGACAATCCGCAAAAGGATGCTGGGCCGCTTCTGGCAAAAGAAATGGTCGCTTAGGGCTTCCCCATTTCCTTGGCGAATCTGTAGGCGCCCTTAACTAGCATTCTTCGGAGATGGCAAATGGATATTGCCCGCCATTTCTACGAATAAGCCTCCTGCTGTGCTCTTAGGCTTTTGAACATGTCGGCACAAGGCGCCGCCGGTCTTTCAGCCTGAGCTACACGTACCCTCTTTACCGTCACCGCCAGCCAGCCTCAATTCTCCGCGCCTGCGGCGGTGCGAGCTGTATCGACCTCCCGGCGGAAAGCCCTCTGTAGGCTATCCCCGCCGCGCATGGCCTATACCCCATAGACCGGGTGAGGCTGATGCGTTGGGCTTGCTACAGCGGGTCATGCGAATGCTTACGGTCCCCGAAGTTGGCGGTTCGTTATCTGCGAGTGTCATAAAGCACGCTTGCGGACATGCCGCCCGGTCTTGCGGGGCCGCAGGCCGGAGCGTCCACATCACCACTTCCGAGTTGTAGTCGCTTACGCGAGACGGACTACCGGTAGATGATCCAGATTCTCCGGCCGCTAGAATGCGGACGTCACTATCGGCGGCGTACCATACGTTGAACCCCGCTGTTGAATATCTGGCGCCTATCGAAAGGGAACGCATGCAGATCCGACACCTAAAAATTGCGAATTTTCGTGGTATTGCAACCCTAGATTGGACGCCGCATTCGGCATTCTGTTGTCTTATCGGGGCAGGTGACTCTGGAAAATCTACTCTGCTTGATGCAGTTGAAGCAGCGCTTTCATCGCGCTGGTTCTCCTTTACGGAGCCCGACTTTCTGAACTGCGATACCGCCAACCCGATCATCATCGAAGCCACGGTCGGCGAACTATCCAAAGCGCTCAAGTCTGATGAACGCCTCGGGCTATACATTCGGGGATGGACGGCTGCTGGAGAACTACGTGACGAGCCTGAGGATAATGATGAGCCGGTGCTAACCGTCCGACTTACAGTCGACGCAGCTATGGAGCCGTCATGGGAGCTTGTGTGCGACCGGCTCGCAGAGCCTCGCACACTGTCGAATCGTGACCGGGCTCTTTTTGGCCTTGTGCGGCTCGCTGGCGAGGATGCTCGGCACTTAGCCTGGGGCCAAGGATCCGTTCTGGCCAGGCTTACCGGTGACAGCAAGGAAGCAGCAGCGCGCTTGGCAGAAGCCTACCGCGCTGCCCGGGCGAGCGCCAATCTGGGAGACATTGAGTCATTGGCCGATGCCGCGGAGATGGCAGAGAGGTTCGCTAAGGGTCTAGGGGCCTACGTGGAAGGCGCTTACGAGCCCGGGTTGGAATTGGGTCGCTCAGGCCTGTCGTCAGGCTCCATCGCTCTCCATGACAGCGGAGTGCCTCTACGCCTGGCCGGGCTTGGCACCCGCCGACTCGCAACTTTGGCGATCCAGAAGTCTGCAATCGCAGAGGGGGCTATTGTGCTTGTCGATGAAATCGAACACGGACTCGAACCGCATCGGATCATTGCAGCGATCGCCCAACTCAAATCTGATCAGAACAAGGCTCAAGAGACTTGCAGGCCCATCGGGCATATCCTGATGACCACGCACTCGGATGTGGCCGTGGGCGAAGCTGGTGCGGATAGCCTTCGAATGGTCCAGATTTCGCGGCCAAATCGGATGCTTACGGTCACGCACCCTGTCTCGCCTGACACAATCCGACCGCTTATGCGCTTTACACCCAGGGCGCTGTTTGCCCGTCGTATCCTGGTGACGGAGGGGAACACCGAGTTAGGCCTACTTCTTGGATTGCGCGAGAACTGGTCCGCGCGCCATGACAATCAACCTATTGAGCAGCTGGGTGCGGCAATCGCGGACGGTAATGGTGAACAAGCCTGTTCGCTGGCGCTCGCCTTGGCGGATCTAGGTTACGCAACCGCCATCTATCGCGACTCGGACACAGCTCTGACCGTTGCTACTTTAGCCGACTTGGCGAGAGCCGATATTCCCGTTTTCGAGTACGGCGGTGCCCTGAACACGGAACAGGCCATCTTTTTGGCTGCCAACAACTCGATGGTTCAAGAACTGCTGACCTACGCGCGAGAAGAGCGAGGCGATGATGCCATAAACAACAACCTTGAGATCAGAATCCACGATTTGGACATTGAGGCAATCCGAGAGGAGTTCACCCTT
This sequence comes from Achromobacter sp., assembly GCF_050285565.1. Taxonomy (GTDB): domain Bacteria; phylum Pseudomonadota; class Gammaproteobacteria; order Burkholderiales; family Burkholderiaceae_B; genus Achromobacter. Next base: position 176,305 of record NZ_JBLZXG010000008.1, on the reverse strand, counting down.
TGGGGACTCAACTCGGCGTTGAACAACACACAGCTCCGAGAGGCGATCGCCGAAGTTGCCGCCAGGAAAAAGTGGTTCAAGGATCAACGCATCGGCCGAGGCCTCGCTCCCTTGGTTTGGCGGATCGCCACACACAACTCTGCTTCCCCCTTGGCGACAGTGCTCGCTCAAATCGAGGCTTGGCTGTATGCCTGACGCTACCGATCTGTTCGCCATGGGCAACGCTGCCGTCGTTGCGCCCGCTGGCCACGGCAAAACGGAGATCATTGCTAATGTCGCCGCGATGGGGCAGCGCGCACTGATCCTTACGCACACGCATGCCGGTGTGCACGCTATCCGCGCCCGCTTGAAACGGCTGGGCATACCGCACACTAGGGTTGCCGTCGATACCATCGCGGGTTGGTGCATGCGCTATGCCCACGCGTTCCCCCTAGTGGCTCGGCCACCCGATGACATGCCTCAGACTCGAGAACAATGGAATCAGCTCTACCGTGGCGCGACATGGGCCCTCGGGGTCAAGGCAATCCGCGAAGTCGTAGCCGCCTCCTACGATCGAATCCTGATCGACGAGTATCAAGATTGCCATGGTTTGCAGCATCAGCTCGCGATTGAGCTCTCGGGGATCGTTCCGACTCTGATCTTTGGCGACCCAATGCAAGGCATCTTCGAATTCGCTGGTGCAACTCTAAGCTGGGACGGAGAGATTCATCCTAGCTTCCCTTTCGCATGCACGCTTGAAACACCGCATCGCTGGGCGGGAAAGAATCCAGACCTTGGGCGTTGGATCGCCGAAACTCGCGTGAAGCTCATACGAGGCGAAGCCATTGACCTATCCGACCCTCGCATCACCTATCGCGAGTCCGACGATGCTTTCGATATGGCCACTTTGTTCGATGGCATTGATGGAAAGGAAGGCAGCTTTGCTGCCATTCATTGCAACAAGACCGTCTGCTATCGGCTGGCGAAAGCTGCCAATGGAGGCTACCAAGCAATCGAGGAGGTTGCTGCCAACCGGCTACGCAACTTCGCATTTGCATGGGATAGAGCAACTGACACCACGGGACGCTTGCACGCTTTTACCAGCCTCATTGACGACTGCTTCCACAAGAAACCTACGGTAGAGGGAGAGCCAATCGATCCCGAAGACACCGCCGTCCAACAAGCGATGCGAAAGCTTGTGCCAGACCTCGGAGAAGGCCATGGCGCGGACGCGCTCACTCAGCTTTTCGTCTTGTCGCGTAGACGACCACAGTGGAAGCTCTATCGCAACGAACTCTGGCGGGACGCTGAGCGCGCGAGCGCAGAACTAGCCGCAGGACGCGCTGCCACCATGGTCGTAGCGACTCACAACGTCCGGCAATGGGTCAGCAACTCTGGTAGGAAGCTGCCCAAGCGCACAGTATCAACTCCATTGCTGCTGAAGGGGCTAGAGTTCGACCATGTTGTCATCCCCGACGCGACCCATTTCGCCAACGAGGAAAAAGCCCAGGCAAAGCTCTTTTACGTCGCGATTTCCCGGGCCACGCGGTCGTTAACCATTTCATCGTCGAAGCGAAGCATCCAACTTCCCGTACCAGCCTATTGATGGAGCCATGAGTCGCCATTGGTAACGCTGTCGCTCATGAGAGCGCTCTTCTAGCCATGAAGCCGATACTCGCGGCACCAGCTCTCAATTCAATGCAAGCTCCGTCACTCTTAGCGTCTGGTTAGCGTATTTCGCGTGTGAGTAGCAAATTCGACCCAACTAGGCGAGCTTGCACTAAATACTTACCGACGAATGCAAACGCCCTGAACTGTTTCAAACCGGCCTGCTCGCCATGTCGGTAGCCCGTCGGCGGCACTGCCTTCCAACATTTCGGCCTGAAAGATGCGATTGGCACTCTGTGCTAGCTCAAGAATTGCCTAATCGTCTGCTCAAGAACGCTGAGATTGGTAGTCTCACAATCCCATATCGTTAAGACACGCCACCCCATCCGCGTCAAGGCTTCCACATGCTGCGCGTCTCGCTCACAGTTACGGATTAGCTTGGGCCGCCAATAGTCAACGTTGGACTTGGGCACCCGGACGCTCTGACATCCATGCATGTGCCAGAAGCAACCGTGGACAAAAATTACCGCCTTTCGGCCTGGAAATACGAGGTCTGGCTTACCCGGCAAGTCCTTGCGGTGAAGCCGGAAACGGAAACCACAGCGGTGAACTAGCCGACGGACGAGGAGCTCGGGCTTGGTGTCCGAGCTTCGTATTGCGCGCATGTTCGCGCTTCGGCGAGACGGCGCGATCTTGTCCACCGTCTGCCCGCCTCACGCGACCTTAAATACCCGGCGTGCCGAGATGGCTAGATAGATCTGCTGCGCCACGGCCCGAGCGACAGGCGGCGGGAATGCGTTGCCAATCTGACGGTAGGCCGCCGTCTTTCTACCCGAGAACTCCCACTCGTCCGGGAAGCCCTGAATGCGAGCGGCCATCCGCGTCGTGAGGCGAGGCATACCGACGAAGTCGCGCTCGGGTGGAGCATCCCAGATGCCGCGGCCATCCACGCCAAGCGACGCCCAAGCCTTCTTTGCGCGGGTGGGCCCAAGATCGGGACCGCCATGCTTCTTCGAGCCGCCAACCAAGGTGGGGGCAATCGAGCTAGCCACCTCCTTCCAACGGTCAGCCCCCCGCCAGCCCCCCTCCGCCATCAGATCGTGCAGCAGCTCGCCCACCGTAGGGGGCTCAATCTGATGGGGCTCAGGCCAAGCAAACTTGCTGGCGACATCCTTATGGATGCCGACGAAAATCACTCGCGGCCGAAGCTGCGATACACCGTAGTCCGAGGCGTTGAGGAGACGCCAACCGGGCACATAGCCCAACTTCTTAAGTTGCTTCTCTACCTTGTTGCGATAGTCCTCAAAAACCGCGTCGAGCAGACCACGCACGTTCTCCAACATCACGGCCCGCGGGCGGCACTCATCAACCAAGCGAATCGCCTCGGGAAAAAGGTCGCGCTCGTCGTCAGCCCCTAGCTGCTTACCTGCTTTCGAGAATGGCGGGCACGGAACCCCGCCCGCGAGCAGGTCGATACCCTTGTAATGAAGGGCGTTGAAGGTCCGCAGGTCCTGCTCGAATACACGCCAGTCGGGGCGGTTGGCGCGCAGCGTGGCGCAGGCAGGGGGCTCGATCTCCACGAGCGCCTCGTGGCCAAAGCCCGCCATTTCCAGCCCGAGGGCCTGGCCGCCAGCACCGCTGCAAATCTCAATGGATGTTGGTCCGGTCGTTTTTTTCATTTGAAGTCATTTTCTTTATTGAGGGGCAACGGAAGTTGCCCCTCTAGCGAATTGTTGTGCTGGGTGTACGTACGCATGAACTCGCGGAGCACTTCAGACGCAGGCATGTCCTGTGACCGGCACGCCTCTACGAAGGCGTCCCGGAGGTCCCGATCTATGCGGATACGAAGGCCGACATCTTTCCTCAGCATGCCAGCACTTTATCACGTGGATACACACTTGTGTATCCACGCAGGAGGACGGATACTTCTACCAACGTGTTGGTTAGAAGAAAAATGACGCTCGTCCAAAACCCGGTCGTTCCCGCGCCCTATGACCAAGGGCTGATTCAAGTTCGAGACTTCCTCATCAGCAAACCAGACCTTCTCGGAGTCGTGGGCCGCGCAATCCGAAAGTCGTTCGACGAAGTCATCGACGGGGCTCGAACCGGACGCTACCGCATCGAAGAGCTGGAAAAGACGGAAAAGACTTACATCGGAACCAAGATCGAGATTGTCCTACGCGCTGAACTGGGCCTCGAACGCGGCCACGCCCTCGACAACCTTATCGTAGGGCATGAGGTGGATACGAAGTTCACTGTCGGCAGTACCTGGATGATCCCGCGGGAGGCCCTGAATCAACTTTGCCTGCTAGTGACGGGGGATGACAACACCGGCCACTGCGGCATGGGCATTCTTCGAATGGTGCCAGAGGTACTTACCAACGGTGCGAACCAAGACGGAAAGAAAAGCGTGTCCGCTCTCGGAAAAGGCCAGATTGTTTGGCTGGCGCAGGGCCCCATGCCGAGAAACTTCATGCTGGACTTGCCTAATGCTGCGCGGAACGCGATCATGTCCGCTTCCAGCGGCAGGCAGGCAACCTGTGCTTTATTCAGGAACGCGACGGGTCGCCTTATCCCTCGCGCAGTCATTGAACAGGTTGCGCAGCAGAGGGATTCTGCCAAGCGGGCGCGAGAAGCGAAGGCGATTCTTGCGGCTGAAGGAATACAGGTGCTATGTGCGACCTACATGGAGGACCGGGCGGAGATCGTACGGCACGGTTTCACCCAATTCAACAACGACGATTGGCTAAGCATGCCGATGCGATGATGGCCGGTAAGTCTTTCGGGGGCAGACATTTGTCCGCCCACTCGTTACAACCCAAGTCTTGGCCATTGTTGTCAACTTAAGCGCCTGGGCAACCCGCCCTGAATAATCGGATGTTCGAAGCAATGGTATGCACGAGGCGATCATGCATACCATGTTGAACGAGGTTTGATCGGCTTGGCCGCCTCATCGGTATTGCAGCAACCAATTGAAGACCAAGGTGACGAGACATAGTCCCCCTTGAACGGATGTTATGCCTTGAAAACGAGCTTTCTGACAGGCCCCTTTTGCATAAGAGGCTCAATGGCCTCTCAAAAACTCGAACAATTCCCTGCGGCCACCCTCTCGATAGCGGAATCCTAGTGGCGAGGTTCCGTTCTGAGGAATGACAAAGCCCACGCCGAAAAGCGCATCAGTCTTCGTAGTCCCGAAGCATCCATAGGGAAACTTGTATTCATCTATATGGACAGTCCCGATCTCTGTCCGCAGAGAGAATCTCGGCGGCGAATCAACTTCACACCCATTTGCGACGGCCGCTGGAAGAATGATCCCCGGATTGAAGTCCTCCAACACAAAGTTCTTTCCCTTCCCTGGACGGAGCTTTCCGGGGGACGAGGCATTTCCTGCTTGAGCTTTCTGATTGGAGCTCTCTGCAGTTTTTTGCGCGGCAATCACTGTATCGAGCCACGTCTCCATCTGATCTTCCGTTTCAATGGTGAAGGCTTTGCTATCCGAGTAGACGATTTCGGAGAAGAGCCCTTGCCTAGGCGAAACGCAAGACAAATTTGCCAACGCCTGATCTTTCTTGGTAACGAGCACCCCTGAACGCTGCCAACCCTTCCCCTCCCCCTCATAGACGGTATAGGCATACTCACCGTTGGCTACCCGTATGTGAGTGCCTACCCATGCAGGCCCACGCATCACGCCTAATCTACTGAACATCGTCGGGTGCTGCGGTTGCGTGGGGATCTTGAGCTCAATCTTCCCTAAAGCGCCGAAACGGTATTGCGCGATTCCTGATGCTGGGTCTAGGGTATCGCTCGCGCAGATCGACACCACCTTCTTGCCCACGCTGCACGAGAAGATCACCTGTTCTTCCGGCAAGCAGTGGGTCGAAGTGGTCGCCAGGGCAAGTGTCGGAATCACGCAGAGCAGTAGAGCAACTATGTGGGGCTTTCGTGCACCTGCGCATCTGAACGACTTCATTTCACCCCCCTCGGAATTTCCGTAAGCACTTTCTTGAACGCAGCAGCCTTGTCGGCCTGATGATCAAACAAGACGCACATGGCTTGGCCATGAATCTCCGGGCAGCGAATCCGATCAAACCACGCAAGAGCTGCGACCAATCCAGCGATTACAACAATGCCTTGGGCAATCAACACATGAGATGACTTCATGACGACTCCATTTGATTGAAATACACACTTTGCGTTTGGTTAGCAGGCGAATTTACACCAAACCAAACTTAAAGTGTGTGGAAATGGATGGACCTGTCGGAAACACTGCCGACATGGCCAACCCAACGTATAAGTGTGGGGCGCAACAGCTGTTCGCCGCCAACATGCGACGCATCCGCTTGCTGCAGAAGCTCACCCAGGAAAAGGTGGCTGAAGCGGCGGAATTACATGTGAACTACATAAGCTCGGTAGAACGGGGCGAACGCAATATCTCTATCTGCAACATCGAGCGAATCGCCATTGCTTTGAACGTCTCTATGGGTGAACTGCTTGCGCCGCTTGATGGCAGCAAGTGAGTCAAGAGGCCACGTATGCGAACGACACTGCCGCGGCAATTCTTACCTCAGCCCGATGAGAGGATGGCACCCGATAGATCCATCTTGGATGTTGAGCCCTCATCCCTCGCCGAGACCGCGGCATCATCGTCAGCCACGCGTTGTAATGGCCAGACTTCGGGGCCTCGGCGCTTGAATCCATGAGCAGGATTTGTGTGGGGTGAATGTCCGACGTCGCGCCAATCTTCGCGATGCCAACACCCAAGCTCCAATGATTCATGAAGGCACCACTCGTGCTCACCAACTGAATCATTGTCAGCCTGCCCTCTAGCAGTTGTTCCAACGCGAACGCCGACCCGCACTTCGGCGGACCTGCCTCGAGCGAGTTACGCAGTTGAAGAGGAAGGTCCAACTCCGAACACGCCGCCATCAACTCTTTCGCGCCAAGCCCTGTAAAGAACGAGCCTCCCAGGGCTCGCCATATTCTCGCGGGCAGGCCACGAGTTCGATAAGCCATGTCACGTAGCGAACGCGGCGGCACAAGGCCATGCAATGCAAGCACGGAGCTTAGGCAACAGATCCCGCACGATCCTGCATAGACGCCTTGGGAGAAATGAGCCTGCCCGAAGTGTTCTTCCTCGAACCACCATGCAGAATCGGAACTCAAAGCGCAAAAGCTTAGGGTCTTTTGCAGCCTTTCATCTGTTCGATCTCTTGCAGCCGTCGCCCTGCTTCGCTTTGCCGATGTCTTGGGCATCTGTTTAGTACTCCTCGGGCAGGAGAAGCGTTGTCGCGCTTCGATCGGCCTCGGTGATGATCCAAATCCGCTCCTGTCGCGAAATTCGATACGCAGACAGTAGGCGCTCCCCGCTTCTGATTGCATGACTATTCGCCTGCAAGTCTTCGATGCAGAGGTCGCCCCAATCTTCCGCAGCGTGACGCCGAAGTAGATCCAACGGCGAGACGGAGTGATTCTGGCAAGCGGCGAGTGCGCCTTTGGTCGCGACGATGCGGCCAAGGCAGAACGTTGAACTGCTCTGGCGATTCATACGATGATTCCTTGTATGGGACGAGCGAACGCGCGCCATAGCGACGCCGATCGACGGGCTCGGGGAAGTTTTCTTGGGAAAGGGAGAACGGGCGCGAGAGGCCCTTAGGGCGGGCTGAGGACGTGACGGCCTCAGCCTTGAGGGAGTCAGGGCAAAGAACTTGCACTGACTCCATGATGCGTCCCTATTTTAGACTAATTTTCCAGAAAGATCCAAGATATTCCAGCGCCAACCGCCACATTTTTGATAGTCGTTTTGTAAGCGGCAAAGAAAAAGCCCCTGATTTCTCAACGAAATCAGGGGCTTACGTGCATTTTTGGCGGACAGAGGGGGAGAGTCCGCAGAACCTTCAATTCATATGGAAAATCAACAACATAGGCGTGATTTTCCCCTCAAAAATTGCTACCCGTCATGCTACCACGCATCAAAACGGTTGTCATAAAAAAATATTTATGCAAAAATATTTGTGCTTTATGCACAAATCAGGAGCAAACCCCATGATGACCGCCGAAGTCACTACTGCCATAAAGGCCGCAATCAACAGCGCCCCTCGCAATGGTTATGTAGGAGAGCTACACCTCCAAGTCTTGAAGTATGCCCAACAACTTCAGACGGTTAGTGGTAAAGAGTTCTGCGAAGAGCTTGGAATCGGCCAAGCATATGGGACCGAATTCAAGAAAATGCTAAAAATATGGCCTCGATTGAAGGCTGCCGGGTTAGTCGAGGAAAAAATCTAATACCTGTAAGATCTTACAGGTTGACAAGCAAATTTATTTTGTTAATTTAAAAATGCTGTAGAAGCCTCTCTCCTTTGTGCAACTACAGTGTTAATGTTGTTATGTAATGGAAGCCCGAATTTTTTCGGGCTTTCCTTTTTATGGTCTTGACAAAGAGATTTATTTTCTTATATTGATAGATGTCAATAGCCATCGAGCGAAGACGCATTACCGACAACGAAGCCAGCCCTGTGCTGGCTTTTTTGTTCTTTGGGCTTGACAAACGATTTTGTTTTTGTAGATTAGAGCTATCGCATACGGTAATGCGTCGAGGCCTAGATGGTTTCTTTTAGGGGATTTGTTTCCCATCTAATAAAACCCTTCCCGATTCCCGTAATGCCAAGCAATGAATAAATAAGCTGCAATGCAGAAGCTCGTCAAATTAAATGTGACTGCGAAGGAATAAGCTCCTTAACGATAAGCCAGCGAACTATTGTCAGATTGCAACCCGCAAGGGCAAAGCCGTTAGAATGGACTAGTAGCAAAGCGGCACGGAAGACAATCAGCAGACCCGGCTACTGTAGGAGCAAACCCTACGAACTGCGAAACAGGTAAAGTCGCTTTATATCTGTCCGGTGCTATGTGGTAGCTATCACACGGAGAATCCCGGTAAAGTCCCAACTCGCTTTTATTGCGGGTTAGGGTAAAACTTTGCCGGAACCGTGTGATAGCACGGTGAGGAAAAGGTGAAACAAATCCCTTCTGTACATCTAAATATCAGTACATAATTAGAATAAAAGATCAGTACAGAAGAGAAATAAAGATCAATGCGAAGCAGGAATACCCGCAGGGTAAGATATTCACGAAAGTGAATAAAAAAGGACGGCCGAGCTTAATCCTTAATTATTCAAGAAATTAGATTTTCCTGACGACATTCTCAGGCTCTGCCTTACATGCCTCGCACCAATCCAGGAATTCAATAAGGTCGACATACTGCTCTCCCCGTTCGACCTTCGAAACATAGCTCTGCCCCTTGCCTAATCTCTTGGCAAGTTCAACTTGAGTGAGCCCCGCATCTACTCGTAGCTGTTGGAGCTCACGGCGAAGGACTTCATACCGTTGACCATAGAGCATGCAAGCATGCTATAGTCTGTTTCCGAATATTCGATTTTAGACTATTTGCTACATAGCCTCGGGAGTTTCCTGTGAGTGACAACTGGCTTCGCGATCTTTTTATCCTCAATGAACTTGAGAACCAACGAACTGCAAAAGACCCCGACAATCCCGGACCTGGAGTAATCTTTCTCATTGTGGCAGGGCTCGCCTTGTTGGCTACTGTTTCCTATCCTGCGGTGCTGTTCCTTCAGTACCGTCGGAAAGAATGGGTGGCTATGGGGCTTACTTTGCTGTTTGGTGCTGTAGCCTACCTCTGGGCCCAGCCCCGCTTGATCGTTTCGGAGTCGGAAGGGCTGTGGGCAATCGCAGTAACCATCGGCGGTTTTTCGCTCTTTGGTTATCTTTGCTACTTTTTTGCTAAGCGGATCAGCAAGAAGATCGCGGCTAATTCGCCACCCCGTTTTGATGCCAAATCAATTTTCGCCATCTTTTCTTTTGGATATGTGGTGTTCTTCATCCTTTGGGGTTGCCTCGTAACCTCTCCGATTCTGACTGGCCCCACCTATGCTTGGTTGAGCCAATTTATCGACCTGCCAGGACACGGCTATGCCTATCCGAATCTGGCTTGGCCGTACATTCTTGGTGGAACCGTTCTTGCCGTTTCACCAATGCAAGCCTGGTGCCGAAAACGGCTGGCTGAGGGCAAGTCCTCAGTTCCTACTCCCGTTCTGGTTCTCGCCGTCCCTGCATTCCTCTTTTCCATTTTTTGGATCTCGGTATTTACCCGGAACCTTTTAGCTAATTAGGGTGCCCTTCCAAGGCTCTAGGCCGTTTCGTGTGGACCTAAGATTTAGAACGGGCCGCAAATCTCATAGTAGTTGGTATATCCGATAGTATTTCCTGAATCTCCTCCGTCCTGAAAGTAATCGGTTCTATTCAATTTTCCAGCGCGATATCCGTTCCAAGTGGGAGAGGCCCCAGCATAGCTGGCATTTTTACTTCCATTGGTGAAGAAAGAATATCTAACAGAGTTCTGATTAACATCTTCTCGCAGCATGTACCTCCACAGGTCAAATCTGCAAGTGACAGGAGGAATATATACACAACTGTTCTGATAGGTATTCCAAGCACTGTAGTCATAGCCCCTTCCGTCCTTAGTTGCTACTGTTCTTCGCTGTAGCTGGTTCCCTGTATAGCCACTAGGACAGGCAATGCTTTGCTCTTCAGTTTTGGTGCAGGAGCTATCTAAATCCGTCCAGCCGCTGGCCGATGTGCCAGTGGGCTGCCCATTCATATAGTAAGTAGTTATAGAGCGAATCTGTAGAGGATAAGCACTACTACCCTGATAAGTGAAACCAGATGGGCAGGTGCCCCATTGAACTTCATTGGCATTGCTGCTGCTGATGGCAGGGGTTTGCACAGCACCCATATTCTGTTGAATAGTGGCAGAACTCACCACCCCATTTGGGCTCATGACTGAATCTCCTTTAAGCCCCGCCTGCGCATTCCCAATTAGACCTACTGCTGCTGCTGTTATTATTATTTTTCTCATTTCTGTCCTTTCTTGTTTTTATCTTGGCAAATTTTTTCCAGAAATCAAGCCGGGCTGCACGGGCATAACTGCATCATCTGATTCATACTTTCGCTTCATTCGTGCCAATTCGGCTTCCAATTTCTGGTTTTTTACTGTTAGTGACTCAATAGCTTGATAGTCGGATGAACGGCCGTTTATCGCTTCTTTATAAACCTCCCTTCTCGCATCGACTTCAGCCAATCCCGCCTTTAATTTATTTCTATCGGCTATGATTTCTTCTTGAAGGCGGTGAAAATCCAGCTTTGCCAGTGCCGCAGCCGCCTTCTGCTGCTTGGCAAAGAGATTGATATACGGCATCAAAAATTCGCGGATTTTTCTACGAACGACTTGCATGCTAAGTCGTTCCCCCAAACTCATTTCTACATTATTAACTAGCTCATCAATTTTCGGCTTATAGTCCGTTTGCATGGCAAGATCGATAGCACGGTAAAATTTTTTCATGGGTACATGCTTTCGCATTGACCCGCGAACCCCGCGAATCAAATTCCATTTTTTATTGTGCTCAGCAAATCTATCTTGCAATCCAACAAGAAAATCGGGGTCATATCTATCTGCATTCAATGACCAAGTTTCTTTGTGGAATTCGCCTTTCTGATTCTTATATCGCTTCAACGATTTGATCTCCGTTGAAACCATAAAATGAATGTGTGGGCTCGTTTCGTCCATATGCAAGACAGCAAGTTTTAGCTGTTGCCCGAACTCATTCTTTACGAACTGAACCTGATCGAGTGCCCATTTGCCGATCTGCTCAATGGATTTTCCTTTGAAAAATCCGGGCGAAGCCGTAGCGACAAATTCCATCATGAGCACATTGTTTTTTCGCTCTTTTATGCCAAAGCTGGCATAAAATTCGGTCAGTCTATCTTGCAGGCTTGCCGCTCTTGCCACATCTACATCGAGCGAATTAAACAAGATTTCGTTTAATTTCGTTCTGCTGCTGTCGATGTTCGATTGCTGCCGCAATCTCAAATTGTGCCCAGCCGCTGCCGTGATTTTTGTGCGAGTTTTTAGCTTTTGTGTTCTTAATATTGCATATTGGCGCATTCGTTTTCTCTTCTTATTTTTCTTGCCCTTATATTCATTCTAGCGGAGCACGAAGAAAAAACAAGGACGGTCTGCAAATGCAGCCCATCACCTACTATGGAAACCCATTGCGCTGCGCTCCAGGGTTTCCGTAGGCCACGGGGTTCCCCCTTTGGATTCCCCAAAAAACAAAACCGATGGGGCTGGGCCCCTTGCCCCCATTCCGACTGTCAAAAAATTTGACACTCGGCCCATTCCCTTATGCGATGAATTCGGTGTTACTCCTCCACCTTTTCTTTTCTCTGCTTTCGGGTTTGGTCACACAGATAATCCGCCGTATGTTCGATTTTGTCGTTGAGCAGGCTCAATGCTGTGCGGCACAATCCCATCATCTGATCCACAATGAAATCAGACAAAGCATCATCCTGATGCCTGTCAATTTCATTGTTTTGAATAATAGTCAGTACTGCCCCGACACCTGTAGCGATGTTTCGAGCATCCTCAACACATGTCAGCAGCGGCAGTCCATCAAGTTTCTTTTGCTGGGCGGCCTCATACACTTCTGGCAAGAAGCGGAGAAAATCGCCCTCAAGGCGCCATCCTGTATGTTCCATATCCTTCCCCAAAATCAGAGGAACGATCTTGGCGTACTTAGCACGAACCGCGCAAGCGAGCCCCGCAGGGATGCTTCCAAAAAATTCCCCCTTGCTAGGGGGTTAGGGGGTAGTTATACATACTGGACTTTTTCCAGCAGAAGTTTTTGTACTGGATTAACCCGATCTTGGATAACAGTCAGCGGAAAATCTTGGCTGTAAATTTCAGCATTGGTTCCCTCGACTTCGTGCCCAATAACTTGGCATCTCATTTCCAAGGAAATTTCCTGCTCTTTCATATAATTATTGAAGAATTTCCGCAGAGAATGGAAAACCAGTTTTCCCCGATTGATTTTCAATTCTTCCAAATATCGTGCAAATTTTTTCCCTACGGCATTGCCAGCACCCTTGCCCTCTCGCTCCCGATACTTGAAAATCTTCCCATCGGGTAACTTCCTGCCATCAATGAGCGGCTGCAACTCGCTCATTATTTCAGTAGGAATAGGAACCTCCCGAACTCCTGCACTTGTTTTGGCATCGAGAATTCGCACGAAATAAAACCCCTTTTCGTGCTTGAGGATTTGCCCTTTCTTTAATGCAGTCAATTCCCCAACTCGCAATCCCGTAACCAACTCCAACATCAGGCAGAAATAGAAATCAGGGTCTTTTTTCTTATGGGCAAGCATCCTTTCCCTGTTGAATATCTCCAAAATTTCTTCTGGATAAAAGCAGGCATAGCTGCTTTTTGCCCGTTCTCGACCACTTAACAAATTGCGATCTTTGGCAGGATTTTCGCCAAAAAGATACTTATGCTTGATTGCGAAATTAAGCACCGTCCGAATCACAGACACCTTATTGTCTATCGTTCTTAATTCGTTTCCTGCTTTTTTCAAGTGCTCTTGATAGCGGGTAATATCGTCACCCGTTATCCGATAGAGATACGGATTTTTCAGGAAATCGGCAAACTCGGTGATGTTCGTTGTGTATTGCTGAACCGAACGGGTCTGCAAGTTCTTCATTGCCATGAACTTGCTGAACAGTTCCAAGAGCCGCAACCCTTTGGGTTGTTCTTCCTCGATAGGAGCATTGCGCGGGACACCGCTGGCAGACACCAGATGCCCCAGCTTGTCCATCATGCCCAAGGCGAGCAATGCTTGCTCGTTATCTTCCTTGGTGCCGTCCGTCTTGATGTAGCCCCGTTGCAGGTCTATTTCGTACTTTCGGACTTTTGATGGATCGACCATGCCCAGAGCCTCGTAAAACTTGAAAGCTCGCAGGATAGCAAGGGAACGGTCACGAGTTCGTAGGCTTCGCTTGACTTGCTTGCCATCAACCCGCAGATGGATGCAGTACACACCCGTTTCGGCACGGGCATAGACAGGTATTTTCACGGGTGTTGCTACCCATTTTGCTACCTATCCTGCGATCCATATTCTTGGAAATCCCTGAAAAATCAAGGACTTAGAAGAGCTGGCGGACAGAGGGGGATTCGAACCCCCGATACGCTTTTGACGTATACACGCTTTCCAGGCGTGCGCCTTCAACCACTCGGCCACCTGTCCTGATCTGGATACGCATTGCGGAAAATGCGAATCCGCGATTCTAGCAGATCGGCAAGAAAGCTGCATTGGCGGCGCCGCCAAGGTAAAAGGGGACACCATTGCGTCCCCTTTTGCCACAGCCGCTGACCGGCGCCCGGGCCAGCCTGACCCAATCACATACTCGGCGGGTCCTGCTCGCGGTACGAGCTGACCGTGCCGTCCGCCTCGGTTTCCTCCAGCCGCACGCGGAACCCCCACAGCCGCGCCAGGTGTTTCATGACCTGTTCCGCGTCCTCGGCCGCCAGCGGCCGGCCGCGGCTCTTGAGATGCCGCAACACCAGCGAGCGGTCGGTGTCGCGGTTAAAGCGCGTCACCTGGATATCCGGCACCTGGTTATCGCGGTTGTGCTGCGCGGCCAGCAGGCGGCGGATGTCGCGATAGCCCTCGTCATCGTGAATGGCAGCCACTTCCAGCTTGGGATTGGCCTGGTGATCGGAGATCGCGAAGAAGCGGAACTCGCGGATCAGGCGCGGCGACAGGTACTGCGAGATGAACGATTCGTCCTTGAAGTTGCGCATGGCGAAGTCCAGCGTCTTCAGCCAGTCGCCGCCGGCGATGTCGGGGAACCAGCGGCGGTCCTCGTCGGTGGGCTTTTCGCAGATGCGGCGGATGTCCGACATCATCGCGAAGCCCAGCGCATACGGGTTGATGCCGCCGTAGCCGCGCTCATCGAAGCCGCGCTGGCTGACGACGTTGGTGTGGCTTTGCAGGAACTCCATCATGAAGCCGTCGTTGACCAGCCCCTTCTCGTGCAGCCGGTTCAGGATGGTGTAGTGCCAGAACGTGGCCCAGCCCTCGTTCATCACCTTGGTCTGGGTTTGCGGATAGAAGTACTGGGCGATCTTGCGCACGATGCGCACCAGCTCCTTCTGCCACGGCGCCAGCTTGGGCGAGTACTTCTCGATGAAGTACAGCAGGTTCTCTTCCGGCTCGGGCGGGAACACCGACGCGGCGACGCGCTCGTCCTTGTCGGCCTCCAGCCGCGGCAACGTGCGCCACAGGTCGTTGTACTGCATGCGCGCGTGCTCCTGGCGCTCGGCCTGGCGCGCGGCTTCTTCCTTGTACGAAATCGGCGCCGGCCGCTTATAGCGATCCACGCCGTGGTGCGACAGCGCGTGGCACGAATCCAGCAGCGCCTCCACCGCGTCGATGCCGTAGCGGTCCTCGCAATCCATCACGTACTTGCGAGCGAACACCAGATAGTCCAGCACGCCGTCGGCGTCGGTCCACTGGCGGAACAGATAATTGCCCTTGAAGAACGAGTTGTGGCCGTAGCAGGCGTGCGCGATCACCAGCGCCTGCATCGTCATGGAGTTCTCTTCCATGAGGTACGCGATGCAGGGGTTGGAGTTGATCACGATCTCATAGGCCAGGCCCTGCATGCCGCGCCGGTAGAACTGCTCGTTGCGGATGAACTCCTTGCCATACGACCAGTGCGGATAGCCGATGGGCAGGCCCGCCGACGCATAGGCGTCCAGCATCTGCTCGGACGTGATGACCTCGATCTGGTTCGGATAGGTGTCCAGCCCGTATTCGCGCGCGACCTGCGAGATCGCGTCGTCATAGGACTGGATCAGTTCGAACGTCCATTCGGAACCTTGCGACAGCGGTCGGGGGCTGCCGGCCGACTCCGGCTCCACGAGTGCGCCCAGGATGGCATTCATGCGGTTTCCTTCTTGAACAGGTCATGGAACACGGGATAGATCTCCCCGCGTTCGCAAATGCGCCGCATCACGAAGTGCGGCTCCAGCTTCTGTTCATACTCGGCCCACAGGCTGCTCTTGCGCGCCTCCTGCGAGTCGGGGATTTCGATATAGGCGAAGTAGCGCGACGCGGGCAGCAGGTGCTCGGCCAGAAAGCGCGCACTCTTGCCCGCGTCGGCGCCGAACGAGTCGCCGTCGCTGGCCTGCGCCGCGTACACGTTCCAGGCCGTGGGCGGATAGCGCTTCTCGACGATCTCGCGCATCAGCTCCAGCGCCGACAGCACGATGGTGCCGCCGCTCTTGGGATCGTAGAAGAAGGTCTGCTCGTCCACTTCCTCGGCATTGTCCGTGTGGCGGATGAAGACCAGGTCGACGTGCTCGTACTTGCGTGACAGAAACAAGTACAGCAGCGTGAAAAAGCGCTTGGCCAGATCCTTCTTGCCTTCGTCCATCGAGCCGGACACGTCCATCAGGCAGAACATCACCGCGCGCGCCATCGGGATCGATACCGACACGCGATTGCGGTAGCGCAGGTCCAGGTCATCCAGGAACGGCACGCGCGCCAGGCGCTCACGGCAGTCCTCGACGTCCTGCTCCAGCGTCTTGATCTGGTCGGCGGGCGCGCCCGCCGCCCTGGCCTTGGCCAGGCGTTCTTCCGCGTCTTCGAGGTCGGCGCGCGCCTTCACGCTCAGCGCCACCCGCCGCGCCAGCGACGACTTCAGCGTGCGGCTGATGCTGAGCATGCTGGGCGAACCGGTGGTGGTGTAGCCGGCGCGCTGCCATTTCTTCTGGCTGACCTCACCCAGTTGGGTGCGCGCCAGGTGCGGCAGTTCCAGGTCTTCGAAGAACAGGTTGAGGAATTCGGCCCGCGACAGGCTGAAGGTGAACTGATCGACCGCCTCGCCTTCGCCGGGCTCGGAACCGCCCTGGCCTTCTCCCCCCTGAGGCCGGTCGAACGTGTCGCCCTTGGCGAACTCGCGGTTGCCCGGATGCACCATTTCCCGGTCGCCGCCCGCGCCGTGCCGGAAGGTCGGCTCGGAGATATCGCGGGCGGGCAGGTTGATCTCGCCGCCCTGATCCATGTCCTGGATCGAGCGGTCGCGGATCATGCCGTGGACCGCCTTGCGGATCTGGTCCTTGTAACGCCGCAGAAAGCGCTCCCGGTTAACCGCGCTCTTGTTGCGCCCGTTAAGACGGCGATCGATCAGTGAATTCATGATTCACCTCGCTCAGGAAGACTTCCTCACACGGAGATACCACTCGCACAGCAGCCTGACCTGCTTTTCCGTGTAGCCCTTCTCCACCATCCGGTCGACGAAGCTCTGGTGTTTCGACTTGTCCTCGGCCGAGGCCTTGGCGTTGAACGAAATCACCGGCAGCAGGTCTTCCGTGTTCGAGAACATCTTCTTCTCGATCACTTCGCGCAGCTTTTCATAGCTGGTCCAGGTCGGGTTGCGGCCATTGTTGTTGGCACGCGCCCGCAGCACGAAGTTCACGATCTCGTTGCGGAAGTCCTTCGGATTGGCGATGCCGGCCGGCTTCTCGATCTTCTCCAGTTCGTCGTTCAAGGCGCTGCGGTCGAAGCTCTCGCCGGTTTCCGGGTCGCGGAACTCCTCGTCCTGGATCCAGCAGTCGGCGAACGTGACGTAGCGGTCGAAGATGTTCTGGCCATACTCCGAGTACGACTCCAGATAGGCGGTCTGGATCTCCTTGCCGATGAACTCGGCATAGCGCGGCGCCAGAAAGCCCTTGATGAACTCCAGGTAGCGCCGGCGGATTTCCTCCGGATAGTCCTCGCGCCCGATACGCTGTTCGAGCACGTACATCAGATGCACCGGATTGGCCGCCACTTCCGTCTGGTCGTAATTGAAGACGCTGGACAGGATCTTGTACGCGAAGCGCGTCGACACCCCGTTCATGCCTTCGTCGGTGCCGGCGTAGTCCTTGTACTCCTGCAGGGCCTTGGCCTTCGGGTCGACGTCCTTGAGGCTTTCGCCGTCGTACACGCGCAGCTTCGAGTAGATGCTGGAATTCTCCGGCTCCTTCAGCCGCGTCAGCACCGAGAACTGCGCCATCATGTCCAGCGTTCCGGGCGCGCACGGCGCCGTCGACAGCGAGCTGTGATGCAGCAGCTTTTCGTAGATGCGGACTTCTTCCGACACCTGCAGGCAGTAAGGCACCTTGACGATATAGATACGGTCGAGGAACGCCTCGTTGTGCTTGTTGTTGCGGAAGGTCTGCCATTCCGACTCGTTCGAGTGCGCCAGGATGCAGCCGTTGAAGGGGATCGCCGAGAAACCCTCGGTGCCCTTGAAGTTGCCTTCCTGCGTCGCCGTCAAGAGCGGATGCAGCATCTTGATCGGCGCCTTGAACATTTCCACGAACTCGAGCAAGCCCTGGTTGGCCAGGCACAGGCCGCCGGAATAGCTGTAGGCGTCCGGGTCGTCCTGCGAATGGCGGTCGAGCTTGCGGATGTCGACCTTGCCGACCAGCGAGGAGATGTCCTGGTTGTTCTCGTCGCCCGGCTCGGTCTTGGCGATCGCCACCTGCCGCAGCACCGACGGGTTCAGGCGCACCACGCGGAATTGCGAGATATCGCCGTCGAACTCCTTCAGGCGCTTGACCGCCCACGGCGACATGATGCCGCTGAGGTAGCGGCGCGGAATGCCGTATTCTTTTTCGAGCGTGTCGCCGAAGCGTTCCGGGTGGAACAGGCCCAGCGGCGACTCGTTCACGGGCGAGCCCTTGAGCGCGTAGATGGGATAGGTCTCCATCAGCGACTTCAGGCGTTCGGCAATGGACGACTTGCCGCCGCCCACCGGCCCCAGCAGATAGAGGATTTGCTTGCGCTCCTCCAGTCCCTGCGCCGCGTGCTTGAAGAACGCCACGATCTGCCCGATCACGTCCTCCATGCCGTAGAACTCCTGGAACGCCGGATAGCGCCGAATGGTCCGGTTGGAAAACAAACGGGAAAGACGTGGGTCGTTGCGCGTATCCACGATTTCAGGTTCGCCAATCGCCGCCAGCATGCGCTCAGCGGGGCTGGCGTATGCCATCGGATCACGTTTGGCGAGGTTCAGATATTCCTCGAGGGAAAGCTCTGACTCCTGCTCTCTTGCATACTGCGACTTGAAGCCTTCGACGATGTTTTGCACGGAAACCTCCTACAACACGCGAAAAAGCCATGACGTCCCTACGTGTCCCCATTGTGTCCCCAGTGCTTGGGCGTGACTAGACAATCTCGCCATAAGCAATGTCGGCACGGTGGTATGTTGCTTTCGCCACACATCAACCAGAAGCACGATCGGGCCCTTTCCGTTTAGGCTGCACCCTTCGAACACAAGTTCCGTCAGGGATTGCAACCAACGTGAATAAGTTCACTCGTATGCCTTCAGCATATCGCTGTAGCGCGGGCGCATGACGCGGCCACGCATGAAATGGTCAGCAATGATTTGAAGGGATGAGCGATATCCCGGTGGATTCTTATGATCCGGACGCAAGCCCGGTGCGTTCGCTATGCGATGGCAGCGAACGGTCTGAACGGCGCCGCAGCGACTGCGTTCAGCAAGCATCGATCCGGTGTGTTTGAAAGCGCCGGTACGCGATACTGGAATCCGTGGTGACGAGGGCGCGTGGCGGGTCACGGAGCGGGCCATGCGCGCGTAGCGCCAAGTCATGGGCTTTATGCTAAGCCCAATTGACGGTTTTGTGGCAATTCATTTGCGGCCGAGCAGTAAAAAAAGAAAACCATCGACGCCCCTTAGCCCGCGTCCGCGAAAATCGTTCCAAAACTTGTTGCGATCAGGCCGCGAGGCGCGCGGACACAGGCTCCGCGGCCAGACGCCATGCGCGATCGCGGCAGCCTCTGGCAGCCAGCCGGGCCGAGTGCTAATACCCCTTGCGCCTTCAAGGATAGAATCACGCATCCGTCGAGGCCACGCCCCGCGCCGTTTTTCAAACGCTGTCCCGCACACCATGCCGCCACGCTCGCGCCCTGCCTCGCAAGGGTCACGCATCGACCGCGTGTTGCTGCGCTGCCGGCGTCTGGCGGCCGTGTGCGGCCTGCTGTTGCTGGCCGCCTGCGAACGCGCCACGCCGCCTTTGCCCAACGATGCCTATGTCTGGCAGCGGCGCTGGACACCGGCGCTGGTGCAGGCCTTGAACGATAGCGCCGCCATGCTGCGGTCGTGGCGAGTGCTGGCGGCCGAACTGCGCGCCGACGGCGTATGGTTCGACGCGGCGCCCGATCTGGCGGCGCTGGCCGCGAGCGGCCGTCCGGTGGTCCTGGTACTGCGGCTCGATGGCCGCGTCGGCGATCTGGGCGAGGCCGGCATCGCCGAACGCGCCGCCGCCACGCTCGCCGCCTGGCGCGGCGCCGGCATCACCCTGGCCGGCCTGGAAATCGATTACGACTGCGCCACCGCCCGCTTGCCCGCCTATGCCGCGCTGCTGGCCAGCCTCAAGCCCCACCTTCCGCCCGGCCTGCCGCTGTCGATCACGGCACTGCCCACTTGGCTGAACAGCCCGGCGCTGGCCGGCCTGCTGGCGGTGCCCGACGAAACGGTGCTGCAGGTTCATGCCGTGCTGAACCCGGCGCAGGGATTGCTGTTCGATCCCAAACGCGCACGCGCCTGGCTCGATGCCTACGCCCGCCGCACCGACAAGCCATGGCGGGTGGCGCTGCCGGCGTACGGCAGCCGCGTCGCCTGGGACGAACACGGCCGCATCGCCGCCATCGAAAGCGAACGGCCGGCCTTGATGCCTGGCGACCGTTCGGCCGAGCTGCTGGTCGCGCCCGACGCGCTTGCGGCCTTCGTTCGCGCGCTCGACCACGAACCGCCGGCGGGCCTGACGGGCATCGTCTGGTTCCGCCTGCCGACGCAGGCCGACACCCGCGCCTGGAGCCTGCCGACCTGGCGCGCAGTGCTGGCGCGCCAACCCCTGGCGCCAGCGCTGACGGTCGCCGCCAATCCGCCCGGCCCCGGCGGCGCGCGCGACGTGCTGCTGGCCAATCGGGGCAACGCCGACACGCCGCTACCCTTCGCCGTCCGGCTGGATCCCCGCTGCGACGCGGCCGACGGCATCAACGGCTACACCCTTGAATACGATCGCCAGGGCAGGTATCTTCGCCGCGCGCAGGATGGCCTGCTGCGCGCCGGCGCCGAACGCGCCATAGGATGGATCCGCTGTGACTGCGCAACCCCGAGCCTCCATGTACAACCGTAAAACGCTCGTCGCCGCCCTACTGCTGGCCGGCGCCGGCATCGTCATCGCCTGCGGCCCCGACTTCCCGCCACAATTGCTGGACGACCGCGCGGGCACGCTGCAAGGCACGCCCGCCAATTCGTTCGCCTATGAAGCGGCGCGCCTGGTGCCCGCCACCGATGCGCTGCGCGCCAACGAGTCCCCCCTGCTGCCGGACGGCAGTTACCGCGCCGACGCCATACCGGAAGCCTACGACCCCCTGCTCACGGCGGCACAGCGCGAACAGGTCGCGGCGATGCGCGCGCGTCCCGACGGCGAACAGGCCTATGCCGCGGGCGCCGGCCTGCCCGAAGCCGTCCGCCTCTATGCCGCCGCCGCGGTCGACTACCGCACGGCGCCGCAGGCCCCCGACGAACACCGTTGGGAACGCGCGCGCCAACGTCTGCAAGCCATCCTCGACCTGCCCGCCGGGCAGGCCGCGGCACGCAGCGTCTGGGCCGCCTACCTGCTGGCGGAAATCGGGGACACGGGCACCGCTGCGCGCGGCTACGCCCGCGTGCGCGAGCTGGCGCTGCACGGCGCCCCCGACCCGCTTGGGTTGGCCGTCGCCAGCTATGGCCAGCAAGCGCGCCTGTCGCTGCACGGCAGCCTGGGGCAATGCGGCTACGAAGACGTGATCAACGCCACGCCCTGCCTGGACGCCGTCGCGCCGGCCAATCTGCAACAGGCCGTGCGCCTGTATGCCGCCCAGGCCGCGCGCGACTCGATCAGCGGCCGCGAATCGCTGCGCCTGATGGCTGACTGGGCGCTGACCGCGCCGGCGCGCGCCGCCCGGCTGATCGACGATCCGGTCGGCCAGCGCCTGCTGGTGGCCTATGGCCTGGCCCGTATCGGCGATATCGTCGACGGCAAGCCCGACAGCGCGCGCGATCCGTTCGCCAACTTCGAGCGCACCGGCCGGCTGAGCCTGGCCGATGCCGCCGACGGCGCGCCCAACGTGGCGCCGAACCCGGCGCTGCAAGCGCTGGTGGCCGCGTTGCAGACCCAGGATCCGCGCCGCATCGCCGATGCCGACCGGGTCGCCGCGCTGGCCTACCGCGTGGGCCGCTACGATCTGGCGCAAAGCCTGGCCGAGCGGCTCGACACCGCGCTGGCCTGGTGGGTACGGGCCAAGCTGGCCATCCGCCGCGGCGACAACGCGCTGGCCGCCCAGGCCTATGCCCGCGCGGTCGCGGCATTCCCGCGCGCCGACGGCAGTGTCGAACCGGAAGCAGGCGCACTGCTCAAGGGCGAACAGGGCGTGCTATCGCTGTCGCGCGGCCAGTACGTCGAAGCCCTGGACCAGTTGTACCGCGCCGCCGCGGCGCGCGACGGCGCCGCGGCGCCGGAAGAAGGCTGGCCGCTGTCGCCCTACTGGAATGACGCGGCCTACGTGGCTGAACGCGTGCTGACGACGGCGGAACTCAAGGCCTATGTCGACCAGCTGCCGCCGGCCCCGCCCGCCCCATCGCGGCCGCCCGGCTTCGAGCGCTACACGCCCGACCAGTTCTACGAATGGAGCCGGCTGAACCAGCCGCCCTCGCACGACCGCCTGCGTCAACTGCTGGCGCGGCGGCTGGTGCGCGACAACCGGGTGGCCGACGCGCTGCCCTACTTTCCCGCGGATGCCGATCCGCGCTTCGCCTCGCTCGACTACAACGGCGGCGACTGGAAGATCCGCGAATCCGATGTGCGCCAGCGCGCCGCGCAATACGGCGACGCCCTGCGGGCCGCCGGCAACGCCTGGGGCCGCACCACCCGCGCCCAGGCCTGGTACACCGCCGCGACGCTGGCGCGCCGCGACGGCATGCGCATCATGGGCTACGAGCAGGGACCGGACTATGCCGTCTATGACGGCAACTATTCGGGCGGCGCCGGCCGCGACGCCAATCCGTGGTGGCGCGAGGCCCGCACCGATGCCGGCACACCGCTGGCCACCCCGCTGCAACGGGCCGAGGCCGACCTGCCCGGCCCCTACGTGACACAAGAGGAACGCGCGCGCTACGCAGCCAGCGAGGCCCGGCCGAACGTGCGCTACCACTACCGCCAGATCGCCGCCGACTATGCGATGAAAGCGGCCGACGAACTGCCGACCCGCTCGCAAGCGTTCGCGGCCGTGCTGTGCCGCGGCGCCCGCTACGTCATCGACGACACGCCGGAACGGGCCACCGCCATCTACCTGCGTTATGTGGACCAGGGCGCCCAGGTTCCCTTCAGCGGCTCCTTCGGCCGCGACTGTCCGGAACCGGACTTCCAATCGGCCGCGCGCTTCCACTATATCCAGGCCTGGAAAGCCTGGGAGCGCGCACGCCAGCAGCATCCAGGCATCCTGCTGGCCGGCGGCCTGCTGGCGCTGGCCGCGCTCGGCGCCACGCTTTGGGCCTGGCGCAATGGCGCGCCGGCCGGCGGCAAACGGCGCTAGGGTGTCTCGGCGGCGGGCAGCTCGACCCGCCGCAGCAGCCCGCGCCAATGCTCGGGCACGCGCGCCCGCAGGCGCAGGTCGGCGGCCACCCGGTGCGCCTCGATGAACTCGTAGCGCGGCGCGGCGTCCAGCCGCTCCAGCAGCGGCAGCCTGACCACGCCGGCGGCGTCGCCCAGCAGCATCGGCGCCATATAGATCAGCAGTTCGTCGATGCAACCGGCCGCGACCAGGGCGCCGCTCAGGCCGGCGCCGGCCTCCACGTGGACTTCGTTGACCTGCTGCGCGGCCAGCCAGCGCATCATCGCCGGCAGGTCGACCCGGTCGGGCGTCGCGGCGGGCAACGCCACCACGCGCACATTGCGGCCCTGCAGCCGCGCCTGCTTGGCGGCGTCGGCGCGGGCCGTGAAGACGATGACCTCGCCCCCGTCGATCAAGCGCGCGTCCTCGGGAATCTCGAAGCGGCCATCGACCACGGCCCGGCGCGGCGGGCGCGGCGTCTCGACGCTGCGCACGGTCAATTGCGGGTCATCCTTGAGCACCGTGCCGATGCCGGTCAGCACCACGCAACTGCGCGCGCGCCAGTGATGGCCATCGGCGCGCGCCTCGGGGCCGGTGATCCATTGCGACAGGCCATTGTGCAGCGCGCTGCGGCCATCCAGCGACGTCGCCATCTTGAGCCAAGTCCAGGGCAGTCCGCGACTCATGCGCGAGATGAAACCGGCGTTCAGGGCCAGCGCCTCTTCGCGGCAAAGGCCGGTGGTGACGGCGATGCCGGCCTCGCGCAGCCGCGCCAGTCCCTTGCCGTTGACCAGCGGATTGGGATCGCCGATCGCCACCACCACCCGCGCCGGCGCCGCCGCCAGCAGCGCGTCGACGCAGGGCGGCGTGCGGCCGAAATGGCTGCACGGCTCCAGCGTGACGTAGACGGTGGCGCCCGCCACCGATTCGCCGCGCGCCTGGGCGTCGCGCAGGGCGCAGACTTCGGCGTGCGGGCCGCCGGGCGGCTGGGTGGCGCCCTCGCCCAGCACCCGGCCATCGCGCACGATGACGCAGCCCACGCGCGGATTGGGCGCGGTCGAGTACATGACGGTCTGCGCCAGGGCCAGGGCGCGCCGCATCCAGAGCAGGTCGTCGGATTCGCTGGGGTTCATCATCATGCAGGGATTGTATGTCCGCGGCGCTTCGCTGCCCGCGCCGCCACCGGCCGCCGCGCTATGATCGTTACAACGCTTCGGCATCCATGTCCGTTTTGGGCCGATGCAGGTCTGGAGGCGGCCTCGCCCGGGAACCCGGGCAGGCACACAATACGTCACGTATCTTCCGAAATCACAAGGCCTGGAGGCCGCGCCACCATGAAACAAGCATTGCTCGTCATCGACGTCCAGGATTCCTTCCGGCGGCGTCCGTTTTGGGACGAATCGGAATACCCGGCATTCGTCTCGCAACTGCAGGGGCTGATCGACGCCGCCCGCGCTCGCGGCATTCCGGTGCTGCAGGTGTTCCATATCAGCGCCGCCAACGATCCCGCCAATCCGTTCTCGTTGGCCTCCGGCCACGTCAAGACCCTCAAGGAACTGCGCATCGAGCCCGACGCGGTATTCCACAAGACCGTGCATTCCTCGCTCTACGCCAAGGACGCCGACGGCGCCACGCTGCAGGACTGGCTGCGCAAGCACGGCATCGAGGGCCTCATCGTCAGCGGCATCCGCACCGAGCAGTGCTGCGAAACCACCACCCGCCACGCCAGCGATGACGGCTTCAAGGTGCTGTTCCCGACCGACGCGACGCTGACCTTCGCGATGCAGAGTCCGTCCGGCAAGCACTACACGCCGGCTGAGATCCGCGACGCCACCGAACTGGTGCTGCAAGGCCGCTTCGCCCGCATCACCCGCGCCGCCGACGTCTTCGCCGACGCGCAATAGGAAAGCGCCGCCATGATTCCCGTGCATTTCGTGCTGCCCCGGGGAATCGTGCTGCTGGACGTGGCCGGCCCGGCCGAGGCGTTCCGCGTCGCCAACAAGCTATGCCCGGATGCCTTCGCGCAGCATTTCTGCGGCCCCTCGACGGAAATCGAAAGCGGCATCCCGGGCCTGCACCTGGCCCACATCCAACCGCTGCCGCAGAAACTGCCGCCCGAGGCGTTGGTGATCGTGTCCGGTGTGGTCGGCAAGCACATCCGCCTGGATGAGCCCGAAGCGCGCCTGATCATCGATTGGCTGGCGGCGCGTCATCCCGCCGACGGCTTCACGCTGATGACCGTATGCGCGGGCGCGCTGTTCGCCGCCGCGGCCGGCCTAACGCGCCAGCGCGAATGCACCACGCACCACAGTTGCCTGGCGCAACTGGCGGACCTGGATCCCAGCGCCCGGCTGCACGACAACCGCATCTTCGTGGAAGACGGCAACCTGGTCAGCAGCGCCGGCATCACCGCCGGCATCGACCTGGCGCTGCACATGGTGTCGCGCCATTGCGGCCCGCGCGTGGCCAGCGAGGTAGCGCGCGACATGGTGGTCTACCAGCGCCGCGCCGGCACCGATTCGGCCTTGTCGCCGTGGCTGGAACACCGCAACCACCTGCATCCGGGCGTGCACCGGGTGCAGGACGCGGTGGTGCGCAACCCGGCGGCGCCGTGGTCGGCGCAGTCACTGGCCGAGCAGGCCCACACCAGCCCGCGCCACCTGACGCGGCTGTTCCGCGAGCACGCCGGCTGCACGCCGATGGACTACCTGTATCAGATACGCGTGGCGCTGGCGCGCGACATGCTGCGCGAAACGCGCTTGAACCTGGAGTTGGTGGCGGAAAAATCCGGCTTCGGTTCGGCCCAGCACCTGCGCCGCGTGTGGCGCCGGTTCCAGCCGCAAACGCCCAGCATGGCACGCTCGGCGGCGCTGTAGCGGCCGGGCGGCTCACCCGGCGGCCCGCATCGCGCCACGCGGCGGCGTCATTCCTTGCGCAGCTTGGCGGGCAGCACCGGCCCCTGCATCTCGCGGATCGCCTCGACGAATTCGCCGATGTCCTCGAAGCTCTTGTAGACCGAGGCGAAGCGCACGTAGGCCACCTTGTCGAGCTTGCGCAGCTCGGTCATGACCAGTTCGCCGATATGGCCGGAGGCCACTTCGCGCAGGCCGCTGGCCAGCAATTGCTCCTCGATGCGGGCCACGGCGCCATCCACCTCCTCGGTGCTGACCGGGCGCTTGCGCAGCGCCAGGCTCAGGCTGGCGCGCAGTTTGGCCGGATCGTAGTCGCTACGGCTGCCGTTGCGCTTGACCACGGACGGCATCGCCAGCTCCACCCGCTCGTACGTGGTGAAGCGCTTGTCGCAGGACTGGCAGCGGCGCCGGCGACGGATGGCATCGCCCTCTTCCGAGACACGGCTGTCGACGACCTGCGTTTCGGAGTTGCCGCAAAATGGACACCGCATGTGTGATCCCTGAAAACACGGAAAGCAATAATTCGCCGATATTGTAACGAGGCGGCGGTCGATCCGCGTCAATCATGACAAATTCGTCCCCGATATTTTTGCCACGACGGCCGGGGACGCGCAAGCGCCTTCGCGCCCTAAAACAAAAGGACGGCCCCTTGCGGGGCCGTCCTTTCAAGCGCGGGCGGCGCGGATGCGGCGCCGTTGCGATATCACTTGCGGCCGTACACCGGCAGGCGCGAGGTCAGTTCGTTGACCTTGGCGCGCACGGCGGCGATGTTGGCCTCGTCGCGCGGGTTGTCCAGCACGTCGGCGATCAGGTTGGCGGTCAGCTCGGCTTCGGCTTCGGTGAAGCCGCGCGTGGTCATGGCCGGGGTGCCCAGGCGGATGCCGCTGGTCACGAAGGGCTTTTCCGGATCGTTGGGGATGGCGTTCTTGTTGACCGTGATGTGGGCCTGGCCCAGCACGGCTTCGGCTTCCTTGCCCGTGATGCCCTTGGCACGCAGGTCGACCAGCATGACGTGGCTTTCGGTGCGGCCCGAGACGATACGCAGGCCACGCTTGACCAGCGTGTCGGCCAGCACCTTGGCGTTCTTGACCACTTGCTGCGCGTAGGTCTTGAATTCGGGTTCCAGCGCTTCCTTGAAGGCCACCGCCTTGCCGGCGATGACGTGCATCAGCGGACCGCCCTGGATGCCGGGGAAGATGGCCGAGTTGATGGCCTTCTCGAATTCGGCCTTCATCATGATGACGCCGCCGCGCGGGCCGCGCAGCGACTTGTGCGTGGTCGAGGTGACGAAGTCGGCGTGCGGGACCGGGTTGGGGTAGGCGCCGCCGGCAACCAGGCCGGCGTAGTGGGCGATGTCGACCATGAACAGCGCGCCGTTTTCACGGGCGATGCGGGCCATGCGTTCGAAATCGATGTGCAGGGCGTAGGCCGACGCGCCAGCCACGATCAGCTTGGGCTTGTGTTCCTTGGCCAGCTGCTCGACCTGGTCGTAGTTCAGGACTTCGTTTTCGTCCAGGCCATAGGAGATGAAGTTGTACAGCTTGCCCGAGGCGTTGACCGACGCGCCGTGCGTCAGGTGGCCGCCTTCGGCCAGGCTCATGCCGAGCACGGTGTCGCCCGGCTTCAGGACGGCCATGTACACGCCCTGGTTGGCCTGCGAGCCCGAATTCGGCTGCACGTTGGCGGCTTCGGCGCCGAAGATCTGCTTCAGGCGGTCGATGGCCAGTTGCTCGACCACGTCGACGTATTCGCAACCGCCGTAGTAGCGCTTGCCCGGGTAGCCTTCGGCGTACTTGTTCGTGAGCTGCGTGCCCTGGGCTTCCATGACGGCCGGGCTGGCGTAGTTCTCCGAAGCGATCAACTCGATGTGCTGCTCCTGGCGAACGTCTTCCTTCTGGATGGCGGCCCAGACGTCCGGGTCAGCCTTGGAGAGGGTGAGGTTGCGGTCAAACATGACGGGGGGTTCCTGAGGCGGTAAGAGAGGGGGAAACTGCGCCCGGGTGGGTAAACCCGGATAATGACGAATAGTTTACCGCGTCGCGCCGTTTCCCCTGTCGCCAAAATGCCCCGAATGGCGGCAAAATTCCCGCCAAGGGCGCGAAATTTCGGGTATTCCTCGAACGCCGGAAAGCGCGCTCAACCCGACTTGAGAAACTTTCATGCAAACCCAGATTTTGGTCGCCTACCCCCTGGTCGCCGCCGTCAGCGTCGTCCCCCCGGCCCGGCCAGCATCCTGGCCATGCGCAACGGCGCTTCCGGCGCCTCTGCCGGGCATGAAAAAAAGGGCGCAGCAATGAACTGACCCCCGAAAGTTGGACGTAGATCCAATCTTCGGGGGTCAGTTCACGAATGCGACCTTTTTTGTTCGCGGCGACCGATCAGGACGCCGAGGTCGCCCCGATCTGCTTGGGCGCCAGTCTCGGGTTGAGCGTGTAGGTGCCGGTCAGCGACGCCTGCGCCAGCACGTGCTTCTGGATGGCGCGCAAGGCGTCCTCGCCGGTGAACGCGCCTTGCAGGTTCAGCGAATGCACGTCCAGCGCGTACAAGGTGAACACGTAGCGATGCACCCGCGCGTCGTTCCAGGGCGGGCACGGGCCGTCGTAACCGAAGTAGTCGCCGCTCATGTCGTGATCGTTGGCGAACCAGGACGAGTACGAGTTGATGCCCTGGCGGGCATCCAGCGGCGCCAGCGGCCCGCCCTTGCCGCGCGGCGTGATGCCGCTGGAAAAGGTGCCTTCCTCGATTTCGCGCATGTCGGCCGCCAGGTCGACCAGCACCCAGTGGAAGAAATCCACGCGCGGCAGGTCGGCCGGCACCTCGCGGCCTTCCTGGTTGACGTCGTCGGGCTTGGAGGGAACGTCCGGGTCGTGGCAGATCAAGGCGAACGACTGCGTACCCGCGGGAACGTCGTCCCAGGAAAACTGCGGGTTGTAGTTGTCAGCCAGCGCGACGTGCGATTGCGCATCGATCTTGCCGAAGGCGTAGCGCTCCGGAATCGACTCGTGATCGGAAAAAGACAAACTCGAAAGTTTCATGTCGTGCTCCTTGAAGTGCTGCGAAGGCATCCCAGCCTTGAACGTCCCTCCAGCGTATCAAAATCTTCGCGATTATGGGTTCAACTTAACACGGGCGAACTTGCGCTTGCCCACCTGGACCACGTAAGTGCCCGCCGGCAGTTGCAACGATTTGTCTTCCACCCGGTCGCCATTGACCCGCACCCCGCCTTGCTCGACGTTGCGCTGGGCCTCCGAACCCGAGGCCACCAGCCCGGCCTCGCGCAGCAGCTTAAGGATGCCGACCGGCGCGCCGCCGATGCTGACCTCGGGCATGTCCTCGGGGATCGCGCCGTCGCGAAAGCGCGCCTCGAACGCGGCCAGCGCCTCATCGGCCGCCTTGGCCGAGTGGAAACGGGTGATGATTTCCTGCGCCAGCATGACCTTGGCATCGCGCGGATTGCGGCCGCCATCGATCTCCTGGCGCAGCGCCGCGATGTCTTCGAGCGAGCGGAACGACAGCAGCTCGAAGTAGCGCCACATGAGCGTGTCGGAAATCGACATCAGCTTGCCGAACATCGAATCGGGCGACTCCGAAATGCCGATGTAGTTGCCCTTGGACTTGGACATCTTCTCGACGCCGTCGGTGCCGACCAGCAGCGGCATCGTCAGAATGCACTGCGGCTCCTGGCCATATTCCTTCTGCAGCTCGCGGCCCACCAGCAGGTTGAACTTCTGATCGGTGCCCCCCAGCTCCAGATCGGACTTCAGCGCCACCGAGTCGTAACCCTGCATCAGCGGATACAGGAATTCATGCACCGAGATCGGGATGCCGCCCTTGAAGCGCTTGGTGAAATCCTCGCGTTCCATCATGCGCGCCACGGTATAGCGCGAGGCCAGCTGGATCATGCCGCGCGCGCCCAGCGGGTCGCACCACTCGGAGTTGTAACGGATCTCGGTGCGAGCCGGATCCAGCACCAGGCTGGCCTGCGCATAGTAGGTCTTGGCGTTGGCCTCGATCTGTTCGCGCGTCAGCGGCGGACGGGTGCTGTTGCGGCCGCTGGGATCGCCGATGGTCGAGGTGAAGTCGCCGATCAGGAAAATGACCTCGTGGCCCAGGTCCTGCAACTGGCGCATCTTGTTGAGCACCACCGTGTGGCCCAGGTGGATGTCCGGCGCGGTCGGATCCAGCCCCAGCTTGATCCGCAGCGGCACGCCGGTGGCGCGGCTACGGGCCAGCTTGCGGGCGAATTCGGACTCGACCAGCAGCTCATCGCATCCGCGCTTGGCAATACGCAGATCGGCTTCGACTTCGGGGGTGATGGGGGCTTCTGAGGGTGACATGTATGGGGGGCCAGGACGGCTTCAGCCGATAAAAGGTGTAAAAAGTGACGAAAACTATCGAAAATTCTAGCCGAATCAGCTAGGATACCGCCCTAATCATACGCAACTGTCATATATACGCAGTTGCGCCTCCGGTTACCACCCGTTGTTCACAAGTTGCGCCCCGCGCCAGCCCTTGCCCCGGAAAACGTGGCGCGCGGGGGCCGTTCGTGTCACGCACCCTGCGAGCTCATGCCACCTGAGAGGGTATCTTCACGATGAATCGTGGCCTCCACGACCTGGCGAGTAGCATCAAGCGCAAAGTTGCTGCCGTGTTTGCGCCCGTCGAACCCAAGCCCCACCGCGCGGGACTTTTCCGCCGCACTCTCCTCGTCACCGCCATCGGTCTGTTCGCCGGCGCCGCCGCCTTGGGCATGGTGCAGCAACCGGACCGCAGCGAAATCCCCCCCACCCGCGTCATCCAGAGCATCCTGCCGCTGACCACCGAACAGGTCGAAGTCAGCACGCCCAGCGCCGCGCCCTACATCAGCGAAACCCGCATCCGCGCGGGCGACACGCTGGCCGCCGTGCTGCAGCGCCTGGATCTGGATTCGCCGGACCTGCAGACCTTCCTGACCCACGACGCCAGCGCGCGCAGCATCTACAAGCTGTACCCGGGTCGTTCGGTGCAGGCCGCGACCGACGCCGAAGGCAACCTGATCTGGCTGCGCTACATCCACACCCCGGGCAACGAGGCCGACGGCCAGGTCGTCACCCGCATGCTGCACGTGGCGCGCACCGACAACGGCTACAAGGCCGAGGAAATCACCGAAAGCACCGATCGCCAGACCCGCGTCGCCGTGGGCACGATCCGCTCCTCGTTGTTCGGCGCCACCGATGCCGCCGGCATCCCCGATTCGGTCACCATGCAGATGGCCGACATCCTCAGCGCCAAGATCGACTTCCTGCGCGACCTGCGCCAGGGCGACCAGTTCCGCGTGGTCTACGAAGTGCGCTCGCACGACGGCCGCTACGCCGGCGCCGGCCGCGTGCTGGCCCTGGAATTCATCAACGGCGGCAAGACCTACTCGGCCGTCTGGTTCAGCCCCGACAACAAGACCGGCTCGTACTACGACTTCGACGGCACCAGCCTGCGCGGCGCGTTCCTGCGCACCGCCCTGAAGTTCAGCCGCATCAGCTCCACCTTCGGCATGCGCATGCATCCGATCCACAAGACCTGGACCGGCCACAAGGGCGTGGACTATGCCGCGCCCTCGGGCACGCCGATCCACGCCACGGCCGACGGCACGGTGGAATTCGCCGGCTGGCAGAACGGCTACGGCAACGTCGTCATCGTCAAGCACCATGGCAAGTACTCGACGCTGTACGCCCACCAGAGCCGCATCGCCGAAGGCATCACCAAGGGCAGCAAGATCTCGCAAGGGCAGTTGATCGGCTACGTCGGCGCCACCGGCTGGGCCACCGGTCCGCACCTGCACTATGAGTTCCGCGTCGACAACCAGCCGATCGACCCGTTGTCGGTCGACCTGCCGGTCGCGCGCACCCTGGAACCGGCCGAAATCCGCGCCTTCAACCAGGCCGTGGCGCCGTACAAGCAGCAGATCCAGTTGCTGACCGAATTCCAGCAGACCCTGCCCGACGCGCTGACCAACGTGGCCAGCCGCTGACGGATCCGCATGACGCACCCGCAAAGCGGCCCGCGCATCTCGATGCCGGGCCGTTTTTTTTCCAGGTGGCCCCAGCCATGACCCCTCCCCAGCACTTCATCGGCTTGATGTCCGGCACCAGCGTGGACGGTGTCGACGGCGTCCTGGCGCGCCTGCGCGACGGCCAGCCGCCGCGGGTGCTGGCCAGCGCCAGCCTGCCGATGCCGGCCGCGCTGCGCGCCGAATTCCTGGCGCTGAACCTGGCCGGCGCCGACGAGCTGGCCCGCGCCGCGCAGGCCGCCAACGAACTGGCGCGCCTGTATGCGCGGGTGGTGACCGGGCTATTGGCCGAGACCGACCTGCGCACGCAGGATATCGCCGCCATCGGCGCCCACGGCCAGACCGTGCGGCACCGCCCCGACAGCGGCTACACCGTGCAGTTGAACGCGCCCGCCCTGCTGGCCGAGCTGACCGGCATCGACGTGGTGGCGGATTTCCGCAGCCGCGACGTGGCCGCTGGCGGCCAGGGCGCGCCGCTGGTGCCGCCCTTCCACGCGGCCGTGTTCGGCGCCCCGCAAGGCCGCGCGGTGCTCAACCTGGGCGGCATCGCCAACGTCACGCTGCTGGCGCCGGGCCAGCCGCCGCGCGGCTTCGACACGGGTCCGGCCAATGTCTTCCTGGATGGCTGGTGCCAGCGGCACCTGGGCCAGTCCTATGACGCCGACGGCCGCTGGGCCGCCAGCGGCCAGGTGCTGGCG
This sequence comes from Achromobacter sp., assembly GCF_050285565.1. Classification (GTDB taxonomy): domain Bacteria; phylum Pseudomonadota; class Gammaproteobacteria; order Burkholderiales; family Burkholderiaceae_B; genus Achromobacter. Next base: position 143,490 of record NZ_JBLZXG010000008.1, on the reverse strand, counting down.
CCGCTGCTGGAGCAATTGATCGCGAGCGAACCGTGGTTCGCGCTGCCGCCGCCCAAATCGACCGGCCGCGACCTGTTCAACATGCGCTGGCTGGACGACCGGTTGGCCGCTTACGATGGCCCCAGGCCGGCGCCGCAGGACGTGCAGGCCACGTTGCAACGCCTGACAGCCCGCACCGTCGCCAACGCCATCGACGCCGCCGGCGCGGATGTTCGCGAACTCTATGTGTGCGGCGGCGGCGCGCACAACCCGGGGCTGATGCGTGAGTTGGCATACTGCCTGCAGCGCCCGGTGCATGCCACCGACGCGCTAGGGGTGCCGGCGCAACAGGTGGAGGCACTGGCCTTCGCTTGGCTGGCGCAGGCCTTCCTGGCGCGCCAGCCGGCCGGCCTGCCCAGCGTCACTGGCGCACGCGGTCCGCGCATCCTGGGCGCGCTGTACCCCGCCTGACGCATCGCGCGCCCAGCAAAAAGCCCCTCGGAAAACCGAAGGGCTTTTTTGTTGGCCAAGCGGGCGTGCCCCGCCGCCATCGCGGCGCAACGCCGCTACCGGCTCACACCGAGAACGACGAACCGCAGCCGCAGGTGGTGCTGGCGTTGGGATTGCGGATGACGAATTGGGCGCCTTCCAGGTCTTCCTTGTAGTCGATCTCTGCGCCGACCAGGTACTGGAAGCTCATGGGGTCGACCAGCAGTTGCACGCCGGCCTTGTCCAGCACGGTGTCGTCTTCGTTGACGACTTCATCGAACGTGAAACCGTACTGGAAACCCGAACAGCCGCCGCCCTGCACGAACACGCGCAGCTTCAGTTCGGGGTTGCCTTCCTCGGCCAGCAGATCCTTGACCTTGGCGGCCGCCGAGTCGGTGAACACCAGGGGAGCAGGCGGGGCGGCCTGCAGGTCGACGGTTTCGGTCACTGCATTCATGATTCACTCCTGGCCGCTGGGGCCGTATTCCGATGAGCGGCTACGCCACTCGCATGTAGTCACTATAGCGCAGGCGCCGCCCGGACTCAAAGTTCGAGCTTGACACTGCGGGAGGCGCGGACCACATCGCCCTCCAGGACGCTGATGGTCACGCTTTCGGGGACAAATCCCTCGGGCAGCGCCAAGACGCCCTGGCTGCGCTGGTACTGGTCGAATTGCAGGGCCAGCGACGCCGCCGTGGTGGTTTCGCCGCTGGCGGGCAGCGGGCCGCTTTCGGCCTTGACCTGCATCGGCGCCAGGTCGACGGTGACGGTTTCGCCCTTGAGCGTGCCGGTGGCCTGGAACCGCAGGGTGCCGGCGAACGGGGCGGCGCCGTTGCGGCCGCTGCGCATCAGCAGCACCTTGTAGCGCAGGCCGCCGCCTTCCCGATCGATCTGGGCGCCGCGGATATCCACGGTGCCCTCCGGGCCCGGCGGCAGCAACTGTTCGTAGAACGCCAACTGGTCGCGCACCCGGCCGATCTCGGCCTGGGCAGCGTGCAGTTGGGTCTCGAGCTCCTGGCGCGCCGAACGCTCGATCACCAGTTCGCCATCGGCGGTATCGAGCTGGCCGCGCAGATAGCGCAACTGCACCGCCTGCTGGCGCATGGCTTCGTCGCGCGTCTCGACCTGCGCGGCGCTGAGCACCACCGCGTCCACCGGCTGGTAGACACCGCGCGCGTAGTAGTAGCCGGCCGCGGCACCGGCCAGCACGCCAGCCAGCACGCCGCCGGCGACCCGCAGGCCGATGCCGGCGCGGGCGGGACGGAGCGGCGCGGAAGAATCGTTGGGCATGGGAAGCAGGCCGGCGGCAAGCCGCCGGCCCGGCGCGGCATCAGGGCAGGATCGCGACCTGGTCCAGGCCGACGGTCTCGGCGAAACCAAACATCAGGTTCATGTTCTGCACGGCCTGACCGGCCGCGCCCTTCACCAGGTTGTCTTGCACCACCATGATGATGAGCTGATCGCCGCCGCCCGGACGCGCCAGCGCGATGCGCAGGTTGTTGGAAGCGCGCACCGAACGTGTCTCGGGCAGGCTGCCGGCGGGCATGACGTCGACGAACGGCTCGTCGGCGTAGCGCTGCTCGAACAGGGCCTGGAAGTCGGTGTCGCGCGCCTCGGGCTTGATGCGGGCGTAGAGCGTCGAATACATGCCGCGGATCATGGGCACCAGGTGCGGCACGAAGGTCAGGCCCACCTTGCCGCCGGCGATCTTTTCAAGCTGGGCGACGATTTCCGGATGATGGCGGTGACCGGCCACGCCGTAGGCCTTGAAATTGTCCGAAGCTTCGGAGAACAGCGAGCCGACTTCGGCCTTGCGGCCGGCGCCCGAGACGCCCGACTTGCAGTCGGCGATCAGGGTCTGCGCATCGACCAGTTGCTTGCCGCCCTCGAGCAGCGGGGCCAGCCCCAGCAACACGGTGGTCGGGTAGCAGCCCGGGTTGCCGATGACGCGCGCCTTGGCGATGGCTTCGCGGTTCAGCTCGACCAGGCCATACTGGGATTCAGCCAGGATATCCGGGCAGGTATGGGGAATCTTGTACCAGCGCTCGAAGGTGGGCACATCCTGCAGGCGGAAGTCCGCGGCCAGGTCGATGACCTTGGTGCCGGCGGCGATCAGTTCCTGGGCCTGGGCCATGGCCACGCCATGGGGGGTGGCGAAGAACACCACGTCGCAGTCGGTCAGCGTGGCCTTTTCCGGCGCGGAAAAGGCGATCCGTACGCGGCCGCGCAGGTTCGGGTACATGTCGGCCACCGGCAGCCCGTCTTCCTTGCGGGACGTGATGGCGGTCAATTCCACATGGGGATGCTGCGACAGCAAGCGCAGCAGTTCGACGCCGGTATAACCGGTGCCGCCGACGATACCAACCTTGATACGGGTGTTCGATGCTTGGGCCATGATGTGTGCTCTTCGGAGAACGAGGCTCGATTGTATCGCTCGGACAACCGGCCTTGCCGCCGCGCGGCGACCGGAGTCCGACCGGACGAAGCCCGCGGAGTTGCGCGGGCCTTGGGCGGGGCCAGGGCCCCGGGATGTAAAAAAAGCCCGCACGAGGCGGGCTTTTTTCGCAGCGATTAACGCTTGCTGAACTGCTTGCGACGGCGCGCCTTGCGGAAGCCGACCTTCTTGCGTTCGACTTCGCGGGCATCGCGGGTCACGAAACCCGCTTGCGACAGCGCGGGCTTCAGGGTCGCGTCGTAGTCGATCAGGGCACGCGTGATGCCGTGACGGACTGCGCCGGCCTGGCCGGTTTCACCGCCGCCGTGCACGTTGACCTTGATGTCGAACGATTCCAGGTGGCCGGTCAGTTCCAGCGGCTGGCGCACGACCATGCGGCCGGTTTCGCGGGCGAAGAACTCGTCGACGGGCTTGCCGTTGACGACGATCTTACCCGTGCCCTTCTTGATGAAAACGCGAGCCACCGAAGTTTTGCGACGGCCGGTTCCGTAATTCCAGTTACCGATCATGGCGTTTCCTTAGATATCCAGCGTCTTGGGCTGCTGGGCGGTGTGCGGGTGCTCGGCACCGGCATAGACCTTCAGCTTCTTGATCATGGCGTAGCCCAGAGGACCCTTGGGCAGCATGCCCTTGACGGCCTTCTGAATGGCACGGCCGGGAAAACGCTCTTGCATTTTCTCGAAGTTCGTTTCACGGATACCGCCCGGGTACGTCGTGTGGCGGAAGTACTTCTTGTCTTTCGCCTTGGCGCCGGTAACAACGATATCGGACGCGTTGATGATGACGATGTAGTCACCGGTATCAACGTGAGGCGTGAATTCAGGTTTGTGCTTGCCACGCAGACGACGTGCGACTTCGCTGGCCACACGACCGAGGACTTTGCCCTTGGCGTCGATCACAAACCAGTCACGTTGGACTTCATGCGGCTTGGCCACAAAGGTCTTCATGATGGTTCCTAGATATGAAAAATGGTCTCTGACTGGACGATCCAGCCAGGCTTTTTCCCTCAACTAGACAATGGAGCCGGCATCTTTCCAGCCGATGGCCTTTAGCCAATCCGCCGGGTTTGAGCCGATCCTTTGTCCCTATCGACGTCCCGCCTAAGCGTTATTACCCGCCCGTGCAATGGTCAAAATGAGGGAAAGCCTGAAATTCTACCACGGATGCTCAAAAAATGGGCAGCCGCTGTCGAATCCAGGTGGATGGACAGCCGTCCCCCAGGGGAACGACTGTCGCATTTTTAAAGGGGACACAAGTGCGCGCCGCTGGAAACCCCGCCAGCGCGCTCCGGCGCCCCTTCCCCGCTCCGCGGCGCGGATCACGCGCCCAGGTAGGCTTCCAGCACCCGCGGATGGCCCAGCAGCCCGCGACCGGTACCCGCCAGCGCCATGGCGCCGTTCTCCAACACGTAGCCGTGCTGGGCGATCTTGAGCGCCTGGCGCACGTTCTGCTCCACCAGGAACAGGGTCAGGCCGTCGGCGTTGATCGCGCGCAGCGAGCGGAAGATCTCCTGCACCACGATCGGCGCCAGGCCCATCGACGGTTCGTCCAGCAGCAGCAAGCGCGGCTTGGCCATCAGGGCGCGGCCGATCGCCAGCATCTGCTGCTCGCCGCCGGAGAGGTTGCCGGCGATGCCGGTAATCCGCTCTTTCAGGCGCGGGAACAGGTTGAAAACGTATTCCAGGTCCGAGTCGATGTTCTTGAGGCCGCGGCGGTAGGCGCCCAGCTCGAGGTTCTCCAGCACCGTCATGGTGGTGAGGATGGCCCGGCCTTCCGGCACCTGGACGATGCCGCGGGCCACCAACTGGTGCGGCGCCAGGTTGGTGACGTCCTCGCCTTCGAACAGGATCTTGCCGCGCGCCTTGGGCAGCAGGCCCGACAGCGCCAGCAGCGTGGTCGACTTGCCGGCGCCATTGGCGCCGACCAGGGCGGTGATTTCCTTGGCTTGCAGGTCCAGGTCGATGCCGCGGACGGCTTCGATGTGGCCATAGTTGACCTCGAGCCCGCGGACTTCCAGCATTGCGCTCATTGTGCGGCCTCCGCGTTTTCGGTGTCGTCGTCGTCCTCGCGGCCCAGGTAGGCCTCGATGACCTGCTCGTTGTTGCGGATCTCTTCAGGTCCGCCGCAGGCGATGATCTTGCCGAAGTTCAGCACCGCGATGCGTTCGCACAGCCCCATCACGAAACGCATGTCGTGCTCGATCATGAGGATGGTGTAGCCGCGGTCGCGGATCGCCAGGATCTCGCGCATCAGCTCGGCGCGCTCGCCGGTGTTCATGCCGGCCACCGGCTCGTCCAGCAGCAGCAGCTTGGGCTCGGTGGCCAGCGCGCGCGCCAGCTCCAGCCGGCGCTGCTCGCCGTACGACAGGTTGTCGGCCAGGTCGTTGGCCTTGTGATCCAGGCGCATCCACGTCAGCAGCTCGTGAGCGCGCTCGCGGGCGCGCTTCTCGTGCTCGCGGTAGCCCGGCAGGCCCAGCAGCAGGCTGGGGAAACCGTAGTTCATGTGGCGGTAGGCGCCCACCACCACGTTTTCCAGCAGCGTCATCTCCTTGAAGAGGCGGATGTTCTGGAAGGTGCGGGCGATGCCCATGCGGGTGATGGCGTGCGGCTTCCTGCGCAGCAGGCTTTCACCATTGAAGGTGATGCCGCCGCCGCTGGGCGGCAGCAGGCCGGTGATCAGGTTGAACACCGTGGTCTTGCCGGCGCCGTTGGGGCCGATCAGGCCGAAGATCGCGCCTTCGGGCACCGACAGACTGACGTCATGCAGCACGTGCAGGCCGCCGAAGCTCTTGGAAACGGAGGTCAGCTCAAGCATGGCGCTTGCCTCCTTGACGCATCCAGCGCTTGAAGCGCGCCGGATCCCAGATGCCTTGCGGCAGGAACAGCACAATCACCACCAGGATCACTCCGTTGATGACCAGGCGGAAATCCGCGAAGCCGCGCAGCATCTCGGGCAGCACGGTGATGATGAAGCTGCCCAGCACGGGGCCGGCCAGGCCGCCGATACCGCCCAGGATGGCCATCGTCAGGATTTCAACGCCACGGTCGAAGCCGTATTCGTTGGGGCCGATGAAGAAGGTCAGGTGCGCATTGAGGGCGCCGGCCAGGCCGGCGATCATGGCGCCCGCCACGAAGGCCAGCATCTTGTTAGCGCGCACGTCGATGCCCATCAGGCCGGCCGCGGTCTCGTCGCCGCGGATGGCCTCGAAGGCGCGTCCGATCTTGGAGGCGCGCACGCGCCACAGCACGAACAGGACGATGACGACCGCCAGGATCACGTGCCACCACTGCGTCAGTTGCGGAATGCCGTTAAGGCCCAGCGCGCCGCCGGTGATCGACTCGGTGTTCAGCACCGTCACCCGCACCACTTCGCCGAAGCCCAGCGTGGCCATGGCCAGATAGACCCCGGACAGCCGCAAGGTCGGCAGGCCGATCAGCGCCGCCACCAGGGCCGGCGCCGCCATGCCGCCGGCCAGCGCCACCGGGAACGAGACGTCGTAGTTCATGGTGAGCAACGCCGCCGCGTAGGCGCCGATGCCCATGAAGGCCGCATTGGCCATGGCCAGCATGCCGCAGGCAAGCGTCAGCCAGATGGAGAGCGCCAGCAGGGCGTTGGTGCCGAGCGTCAGCACCAGGTTGCCATAGATGGCCCAGAAGTTTTCGAATCCGCTCATACTCAAGCCTTGCGTTGAACCACTTTGCCGAACAGACCTTGCGGGCGCACCAGCAGGATCAGGAACAGCAGGCCGAATGCCACCGCGTCGCGCATGGTGGAGCCGATATAGGCCACCGACAGCACTTCCGCGAAGCCCAGGAACAGCCCGCCCAGCATGGCGCCACGGATGTCGCCCATGCCGCCCAGAATGATGACCGCGATGCCCTTGTGCAGCATCGGCTGGCCCATCAGCGGGAACAGCGCGTTCGAGTACAGGCCGATCAGCACGCCCGCGACCCCACCCAACGCGGCGGCGGCGAACGAGGTGGTGACGAAGAGCTTTTCGACGTTGATGCCCAGCAGCCAGGCGGCCTTGGGCGATTCGGCGATGGCGCGCAGGGCGCGGCCGAACTGCGTGCGGCGCATCACGAACATCAACAGGGCCATCAGCGCGAACGACAGGAAGATGATGCCCAGTTCGATCACGGTCAGGTGCAGACCGGCGATCTCGATGACGTCCTCGGGCACGGTGCCGTGCGGGAAGCGCAGGTTGCCGGCGCCGAAGATGCCTTGCGCGCCGTTGTTCAGGATGATGCCCACGCCGATCGTGGCGATCATGGGGATCAGGTGGGGAGCATTGCGCTTGCGCAGCGGCTTGAGCACCAGGTAGTCGATGATGACCCCGGTGAAACCGGCGACGAAAAATGCCACCATCAGGGCCGCCCACAGGGGCAGGCCGAAATGCTGCACCACGGAGAGCGCCGCATAGGCCCCCACCATGAAGACGGCGCCATGCGCGAGGTTGATCACCCCGAGCACGCCGAATACCAGCGTGAAACCCAGCGCGAACAGTGCGTACACACAGCCCAGCGACAAGGCGTTAACGAATTGTTGTTCCAACATGATGGGACATATTCCAAATCAAAAAAGAGCCCCCACGCCGCGCCCCCCGCGTGGACTTGCCGCTCGCCAGGCCCGGCTTCGAAACCCGGGGCAGGCCTGTGTAAGGCCTTCCACGCCGCGCATTGCGTGGATCTGCCGCCCTGAGAGAGCCGTTTTATTCCTGGGGAGTCCTACGATAAAAAGCGCCTTGCGGACCGCGGCCAGCCGCCGTCCGCAAGGCGCATCCCCCCGCGCGGGGATGCCGACTGCTTACTTCTCGATGACGTACTTGCCGTCTTTGGTCACGCTGACGATCGGCGCCTGATCGGCGTCGTAGCCGGCGGGTTTGCCGGCACGGTCGGTGGCCTGGCGGAACTTGAAGGCGCCGGTGGCGCCGGTCCATTGCACCGACGGCAGCGCGTCGCGCAGGGCGGCGCGGTCCTTGGCCAGTTCACCGGTGATCTTGGTGTTCTTCAGGGCCTGGGCGACGATATACATGGCGTCGTACGACTGCGCGGCGAACTGGTCGGGCGCGCCATTGAACTTGGCCTTGTAGGCGTCGATGAACTTGACGTTCTCGGGGGCCTTGTTCTCGATCGACCACGGGCTGCCGATCCACAGGTTGTTCGACGCGCCGCCGGGGGCCAGGTCGAAGATCTTGACCGAGTTCATGCCGTTGCCGCCGATGACGGGCACGTTCAGGCCCAGTTGGCGGGCCTGCACCATGATCGGGGCGCCTTCGGCCAGCAGCGCGGACAGCACGATGGCGTCGGGGTTGGTGCCCTTGATCTTGGTCAGCTGGGCCTTGAAGTCCACGTCGCCCTTGGCGAACGTTTCGGTCGTGGTGACCGGGATCTTCTGGTCTTCCAGGGCCTTCTTGAAGTTGTCGTAGCCGCTCTTGGTGAAGACGTCGTCGTTGCCGTAGAGCACCGCCACGTTCTTCAGGCCGGTCTTGGCCTTGACGGTGGAGATGGTGGCGGGCAGCACGTCGGCTTCGGTGACCGAGTTGCGGAACACGTAGTTGCCGATGGAGGTGATGCCGTCGGCGGTGTTGGAGGTGCCGAAGGCGACCGTCTTGGCGGCCTGGGCGATCGGGTCGGCGGCCTGGGCCGAGTTCGACAGCGTCGGGCCGAACACCATCAGGACGTTGTCCTTGAAGATCAGTTTCTTGAAGACGTTGATCGCTTCTTCTTTCTTGCCTTGCTCGTCCTCGACCACCAGCACGATCTTGTTGCCATTGATCCCGCCCGCGGCGTTGATCTCGTCGGCCGCCAACTGGAAGCCGTTGCGGATCGACACGCCGTACTGGGCGGCGCCGCCGGACAGGGCCTCGGCCACGCCCAGCTTGAGGTCGGCCGCATGGGCAGCCGGGACGATACCGGCGGCGATGAGCGCGGCCAGCAGCTTCTTGGTCTTGGATTGCATGGTTGATACCACCTTAAAGTCTGTCTCGGAATGTTGGTTATCCAGGCCAGGATGTTCCCGCCGGATTGACGTCCAATGGCGCGTGAAGGCGTCACGTTTGCGCGTCAAGACCCGGGATATTACTCCTTTGTATCAGGCCGAAACTCGAATGCCGTTCAACAAAAGGAGCAAAACCGCCCATTTTTTTGTAAAAAACACGGGGTTATCAGCGAAAACCCCACCTCCCGCCGAATGCCATTCGGCACCCGGCCCTGCCATCAGCTGCGCGCGGAGAGCGCCACGCCCAGGTACTGGTCGTAGGCCCCCTCGGTCAGGCGGAACCAGGGCATCGCGTGGTCGCGAAAGCCCATGTAGTTGTCATGGATCGCCTTGAACTTGGGGTCTTTCTCGCCCAAGTCCTGGTAGACCTGCTGGCTGGCCTCGAACGCGGCGTCCATCACCGAGCGCGGCAAGGCCCGCACCTGGGTGCCCGCCGCGACCAACTGGGCCAGGGCCGCCGGATTGCGGGCGGCATAGGCCGCGGTAGTGCGGGTATGCGCCGCCAGGACGGCGGCCTCGAGCACCGCCTGATAGTGCTTGGGCAGCTTGGCCCAGGCATCTTCATTGATATAGAGCGACAACTGTTCACTGGCGGCCCACCAACTGGGGCCGTAATAGAACTTCGCGATCTTGTTCAGGCCCAGTTTGCCGTCATCGTAGGCGCCGGCGCCCGCCACCGCGTCCGGGAGGGGCCTGGCGGCGCCATCGGCCGGCTTGGCGCCATCGGCCGGCTTGGCCGCATCTGTTGGCTTGGCCGCATCGACCGGCTTTGCTGCGTCGGCGGGTTTCGCGTCCTTGGCCGCCTCGGCGCCCTTCGCGTCATTGTCCTGCGCGGCCGCGCCGGCCTGCTGCGTCGCCACGCCCAGGCGCGCCAGCACTTGCGCCGCCAGGCCGTCGACGCGCATCTTCAGGTCTTTCAGGTCGGTGGCGCGCTTGATCTCGCGGTTGGACCACAGGCCCATCTGTGGGCCGGTGTTGCCAAGCGGAAAGTTGATGATCTTGTGCGCCTTGAACAGTTCGCGCGTCAGGCGCAGGCCGTCGCCTTCGAGCATCCAGGCGTCCATTAGCGCGGCGTCCAGGCCGAACGGCACAGCCGCATCGAAGCAAAAGGCGGGATTCCTGGCGAAATAGACGGCCGACGACACGTGGGCGCACTCGACCTTGGCGGCGCCAACCGCGTCCATCAGTTCCGTCGCGGGCGCGATCTCGCCGTCGGCCAGCTGCGTGATGCTGAACTTGCCGCCGGTGGCATCGGAGACGAACTTGCGCAAGCGCTCGCCGGCCCCGAAACGCAGATCCAGCGCGGCCGGAAAGCCGGACGCCAGGCGCCAGCTGACCGAGGGCGAATCCTGCGCCAGGACGGGAGCACTGACCGCCGCCCCCGCCGCCACGGCGCCCAGGCCGGCCTGCTTCAAGAATGAACGTCGTTGCATCTCTTTGCTCCTATGCGGCGATACCAGTTCGAGCAATACCCGCCGGATATTACACGTTGCAATCGCCCCTGGCGGCTAGAGGAATTCCCGAGCGGTCAAGGATTGCAAAGACGGGCAAAGCCGCGTCCGGCAAACGGCGCCGCAACGACAACGCCCGCCTGGCCGGGCCGCGCGAGACCCGCCCAGGCGGGCGTCTTGACGATGACGCGCGGATCAGGTGCCCGCGATCGCCATCTGCTCGATCAGGATCGAGCCGGTGGTCTTGGTGCCGCGCGAGATGGTGTCGGCGCCCACCGCGACGATCTGGCGGAACATGTCCGACAGGTTGCCGGCGATGGTGACTTCCTGCACCGCGTGCTGGATCTGACCGTTCTCGACCCAGTAGCCGAACGCGCCGCGCGAGTAGTCGCCGGTGACGTAGTTCACGCCCTGCCCGATCAACTCGGTGACCAGGAAGCCTGTGCCCATCTTCTTGAGCATCGCTTCGAAATCATCGCCAGGGCGCGTCAGCGTGGAGCTGAACACCAGGTTGTGCGAGCCGCCGGCGTTGCCGGTGGTCTGCATGCCGAGCTTGCGCGCGGTGTACGAAGACAGGAAATAGCCTTCCAGCACGCCGGCCGACACGACATTGCGCTTGCGGGTGCGCACGCCTTCGTCGTCGAACGGCGAGCTGCCCATGGCGCCGCGGATGTGCGGGTCTTCGGTCAGGTTGATGTGTTCCGGAAAGATCGGCTTGCCCAGCGCATCGAGCAGGAAGCTGGCCTTGCGGTACAGCGCGCCGCCGTTGGCGGCCTGCGTCAGGGCGCCCACCAGGCCGAGCGCCAGCGGCGCCTCGAACAGCACCGGGAACTTGCCCGTGCGGATGCGGCGCGCCGACAGGCGCGACAGGGTGCGTTCGGCGGCGTAGCGGCCGACGGCCTCCGGCGTGGCCAGCTTGGCCGGGTCGCGCTCGGAGGTGTACCAGTAGTCGCGCTGCATGCCATTGCCGCGCCCGGCGATGGGCGCCACCGACAGACTGTGGCGCGAATACGGATAACCGCCCAGGAAGCCACGGGTGTTACCCATGACGAACTGGCCTTCGTAGGTGCCGACCGTGGCGCCGTCGGTATTGGTGATGCGGGCATCGACCTCGCGCGCGGCGCGTTCGGCGCGCAGCGCCAGCTCGGCGGCTTGCTCGGTGGAAACCGTCCAGGCGCGATGCAGGTCCAGGTCGGGAAATTCGGTGGCCAGCAGCTCGGCGTCGGGCAGGCCGGCGGCCGGATCGGCGGCGGTGTGGCGGGCGATGTGCCAGGCGGCTTCGACCGTCTGGCGCAGCGCCGCTTCGGAAAAGTCGGAGGTCGAGGCCGAGCCGCGGCTCTGGCCGGCGTAAACCGTCAGGTCGAGCGAGCGGTCACGGGTCTGTTCGACGGTCTCGATGTCGTTCTTGCGAACCGAGACCGACAGACCCAGGCTTTCGGAGACTTCGGCGGCGGCGTCCGAGGCGCCGATCTGGCGCGCGTAGGCCAGGGTTTGCTCGACGAGTTCGGAAAAACGCGCGTGATTGGCCGCCAGCGGCAAGGAGGAGGAGGATTTGACCATTGCTGTCCAATTTGCAGAGACGGTTATCATAGCCAAGTCTGTCATTGCGCAGTTTTCCATGAATTCCCATATCGAAGAAGAACCCTCCGACGGCTACGACGAGAACGGCTACGATCGTCCCAGCAAGTCGCAGATCAAGCGCGAAATGCATGCGCTGCTGGATCTCGGCAAGCAACTGATCGAACTGTCCCCCGAACGCCTCAAGCAGTTGCCCCTGGCCGAACGTCTCTACGAGGCGATCCGCGAGGCGCAGCGCACCACCAGCCGCGAAGGCCGCCGCCGCCAGACCCACTTCGTGGGCAAGCTGATGCGCGACGCGCCCGCCGACGAAATCCGCGCCCAGCTCGATGTCTGGGAAAACGGCTCGCGCGAGGAAACCGCGGCCATGCACCGCCTGGAAACCCTGCGCGACCGCCTGCTCGACGATGACGAGGCGCTGACCAAGCTGCTGAACGACAATCCGCTGGCGGACGTGCAGCAATTGCGCTCGGTGATCCGCGCCGCCCGCAAGGAAAAGCTGGCCAACGCCGCCCTGCTGCAGGGCCAGGAACCGCAGAAGAAGCACTATCGCGCCCTGTTCCAGGCGCTCAAGACCCTCAACCACTGACACCGTTGTCCATGAACGCCCCGACCGACCTGCTCGATTGCATCGAGATCGAAACCGCCCCCAACCCCAAGCACGCCGTGATCTGGCTGCACGGCCTGGGCGCCGACGGCAACGACTTCGCGCCGATCGTGCCGGAACTGGACTTGCCTGCCGGCCTGGGCGTGCGATTCGTCTTCCCCAACGCCCCGGTGCAGCGCGTCACCATCAACAACGGCATGGCGATGCGTTCCTGGTATGACATCCTGGTGATGGATCTGGTGCGGGTGGAAGACGCCAAGGGCATCCGCGCCTCGGAAGCGGCGATCCATAAGTTGATCGCGCGTGAGAATGCGCGCGGCATCCCGACGTCGAACATCGTGCTGGCGGGCTTCTCGCAAGGCTGCGCCATGACGCTGCACACCGGCTTGCGTCTGCCGGAGCAGTTGGCCGGCATGATGGGCCTGTCGGGCTACCTGCCGCTACTGGACAGCGCCGAGGCCGAGCGCGCGCCGGCCAACCAGCGCACCCCGATCTTCCTGGCACATGGCCTGTACGACCCGGTGGTTTCGCTGCCGCGCGCCGAGGCCTCGCGCGCCGAACTGGAACGCCTGGGCTACGACGTGCGCTGGCACACCTACCCGATGCCGCACTCGGTCTGCGCCGAGGAAGTGGCCGACATCTCCCGCTTCCTGAACCAGGTACTGGCGTAAAGCCGGCGGCGCGCGTCGCCCCTCCCTGGCCCGGGTTCGCCGGGCCCCTCAACGAGGGGTGATCCCATTTTGTATACCAACTGGTATTCCAGCCCCGGATTTTCCGGAGCCCGGCCACGCACGTCCATAGAGAAAAACGCCAATACCAAAACGCTTGTCGCTCGCGATCATTGAATATAGTATTCAATCCACGCCGTATTGGCCCGATCGCAAGCGCTCGGGCTTCCCTGTTGTTGCAGTCGATCCATCCCATTGGCCGTGTCGCGCCGGGTTTCGGCGAGGCATTCAGACGCAGGAGAAAGTCCCGTGAAGTCTTTGCCATTGCCCCGCCTGGCAGCCGCGGCGCTGCTCGCCGCCGCCCTCGCCCCTTTCGCCAGCCATGGCGAAGCCTTGAATCCCCCGGTGAAAGTCCGCTACGAAGAGGTGGTGCGCTCCATCCTCTACGTACCCAAGTATGTCGCGCTGTCGCAGGGCTACTTCAAGGACGCCGGGCTGGACGTGTCCATGAAGACCTCGCAGGGCACCGACAAGGGCATGACCGCGTTGCTGTCGGGCAGCGCCGACATCGTATTGATCGGCCCCGAGGCTTCGATCTACGTGCAAAACAGCGAGTCGCCGGTCAAGCCGAAGATTTTCGCCGGCCTGACCGCCACTGACGGCTTCTTTCTGCTGGCGCGCAAGCCGGTCGAGAAATTCGACTGGAACATGCTCAAGGGCAAGGAGGTGATCGGCTTTCGGCCCGGGTCGAACCCCATCGTGTTCCTGGAGACCGCGCTGCGCAAGCACGGCCTGGATCCGCAAAAGGACGTCAAGCTGCTCAATAGCATTGGCATACCGGCGCGCGCCGGCGCCTGGATGGCCGGCCAGGGCGAATACGGCATCTTCCTGGAACCCGAGGCCGGCGAACTGGTGCGCAACGGCAAGGGCTATATCGTGGCCTCGGTCGGCCACGAGGTGGGCCAGGTGGACTACACGGTCTTCACCGCCACCGACAAGTACATCCGCGACAACCCCAAGGTGATCCAGGCCTGGACCGATGTGGTGGCGCGCGCCGAGAAATACGTCAAGGACACGCCGGCGGCGACACTGGCGCCGCAGATCATGACCTACTTCCCGGGCATGGATCCGGCCGCGGTGACCGACGCCATCGAACGCTACAAGCAGTACCAGATCTGGAAGACCACGCCGCTGGTGACGGCCGAGGCCATGAACCAGTTGCAGGACATGCTGGTCGCCAGCGCGGTGATGAAGGACAGCGCCCGCGTCAAATATGAAGACGTGGTGGTGGCGGACTTCGCCAGGAAGGTGCCGTGATGAGCGCCGTCGTCCACAACCTGAAGCCGGAGGCCGCCAGCGCCAAGATCGAGCTGCGCGATGTCTGCCTGAGCTACTTCACTCCCGAGGGCGAGACCGAGGCCCTGTCCAACGTGTCGTTCGCGCTGGCGCCGGGCGAATTCGTCAGCCTGATCGGCCAGAGCGGCTGTGGCAAGAGCACGCTGCTGTCGCTCATCGCCGGCTTGATCGCGCCGACATCGGGCGCGGTGATGATCGACGGCCAGGCGGTCACCGAACCCAACCCGCGCATCGGCTACATGCTGCAGCAGGACTATCTTTTCGAGTGGCGCACCATCCTCGACAACGTCATGCTGGGCGCCGAGATCCAGGGCCGGCGCGATGCGCGCAGCGAAGCGCGGGCGGTGCACCTGCTGGAAAAATGCGGGTTGGGCGCATTCCTGTCGCACACGCCGCGCCAACTGTCGGGCGGCATGCGCCAGCGCGCGGCGCTGGCGCGCACGCTGGTCACCGAGCCTGATGTGATTCTGCTGGACGAGCCGTTCTCGGCGCTCGACTCGCAGACCCGGCTGGCGATTTCGGACGAGGTCGTCGACATCCTGCGGCGCGAAGGCAAGACGGTGGTGCTGGTGACGCACGACATCGGCGAGGCCATCGCCATGACCGACCGCGTCATCGTGTTGTCGCGCCGGCCCGGCCGCCTCAAGAGCCAGTACCGCATCCACTATGGCGACGGCGCGCGGCCGACGCCGTTCCAGGCCCGCTCCCGGCCGGAATTCAATGCCTACTTCAAACAGCTCTGGGACGAGCTGGATGTCCATGTGGAGGGTTGAGCCGTGAACGCACCTGTCGCCAACACCGTGCCGCTGCGCGCCGTGCCCGCGCCCAGCCAGAAGTACCTGGACTACCTGCGGCGCGACCGCGCCCGCCGCCGCCACATTCGCATCGCCCAGGCGCTGCTGCTGGTGGTGTTCCTGTGCGCCTGGGAAATCCTGCCGCGCATGCACATTCTGAACCCGCTGCTGACCAGCTATCCGAGCGCGCTGTGGCCGACCTTCCTGGAGCTGTGGAACCAGGGCAACCTGGCGCACCACATCGCCACCACGCTGTCGGCCACGCTGGTGGGCTTCACGCTCAGCATGGTGATCGGCATCATCGTCGCCGCCGCGCTGTGGTGGTCGGACTTCCTGTACAAGGTGCTGGATCCATTCCTGGTGGTGGCCAATGCCATGCCGAAGATCGCCTTCGTGCCGATCTTCTACCTGTGGCTGGGGTCGGACTACGCGGTCTACGGCATGGCCGTGGCGATCGCCGTGTTCGTGACCATCATGGTGGTGTATGCCGGCTTTCGCGCCATCGACCTGAACAAGGTCAAGCTGGCCCGCACCTTCGGCGCCAGCCGCTGGCAGGTGCTGACCAAGGTGGTGCTGCCGGGCAGCGTGCCGACCCTGATCGCGGCGGTGAAGATGAACATCGGCCTGGCGCTGGTGGGCGTCATCGTCGGCGAATTCCAGTCGGCCGACTCGGGCCTGGGCTTTCTCATCATGAACGGCAGCCAGGTCTTCAAGCTGAACATCGTCATGACCGCCATCGCCATGCTGGCGCTGATCTCCAGCGTCATGTACCTGGTGGTGTACCGCATCGAGGCCGCCGTGGCGCGGCGTTACGGATAAGGAACCGCCATGCATATCCCGCAATGGGTTCAGGACCGCGTCATCGCCCGCCAGGGCTGCCTGCATCCGTACGACACCCTGCCCGGCGCCCGCACCGCGGTGGTGGTGATCGACATGCAGCAGTACTTCACGCTGCCCGGCTACCAGGGCGAATGCGCCGCAGCGCGCGGCATCATCGAGCCGGTCAACCGCCTGTGCGACGCGGTGCGCGACGCGGGCGGCACGGTGGTCTGGGTGCAGACCGCCTCCGACAACGCGGACGCCTTCTGGTCGCACCACCACGGCGTGATGCTGACGCCGGAGCGCAGCGCGCGCCGCCTGCAAACCCTGCGCCGCGACGCGCCGGGCTTCGCCCTGCATCCGGACCTGCGGCCGGCCGACAGCGACCTGCGCGTGGTCAAGCGTTTCTACAGCGCCATGGCGACGGGCTCGTCGGAACTGGAGCCGCTGCTGCGCGGGCGCGGCGTGGACACGCTGCTGATCGCCGGCACGGTCACCAACGTCTGCTGTGAATCCACCGCGCGCGACGCCATGATGCGCGACTTCCGCACCATCATGGTGGACGACGCGCTGGCCGCCGTCACCCCCGCCGAACACGAGCACGCCCTGCACGGCTGGCTGCTGTTCTTCGGCGACGTGCTGGCGGTGGACGAGGTGGCGACGCGCCTGCGGCCGGCGCAGGCCTTGCGCAAGACCGCCTGACGCCGGCACGGCCCGGCGCCGGCTCAGCGCAGATTCAGCCAGACCCGCCGCATGGTCGGGTCTTCCGGATCCGGATCATTGGTGAAACCGAGGCTGGTCATCAGCGACAGCATCGGCCGGTTGGTCGACAGCACCAGGCCGTCGATGTATTCCAGCCCCTGCTCGCGCGCCGCGTCGATCAGCGCTGTCATCAACTGGCGGCCCAGGCCGCGCCGCTGCCAGTCATCGCCGATCACCAGCGCGTATTCCGCGCCGCGCCCATCCGGGTTGCGCAGGTAATGCGCGAAGCCCACCAGCACCTCGTGCGGATGGCCGCGATTGGCCGGGTTCGGCACCTGGGTGGCGGCCACCAGCGCCAGCTCGCGGTGGTAGTCCACCTGGGTGTAGCGCGACACCATGCGCGGCGTGAGCTCCCGCATCATCGACACGAAGCGCATGTAGCGCGAGCGTTCCGACAGGCCGCGGATGAAATCCTGCAGCGGCTGGCCGTCCTCGGGGCGGATCGGCCGCAGCACCCACGGGATGCCGTCGGCGAAACGCCGTACCTGCACCAGGCGCGCCGGGTACGGGTGGATCGCCATGTGCGGATAGCCGGCGGTCTGCGGGGTTTCGCAACCCGGCGTCTCGGTCAACGTCATGCGCAGGCCGCCGGCGCGCAAATGGGTTTCGCCGGCATAGAGCGGGTCGATGTCGAGCGTTTCGATGTCCGGCAGCTCCGACACCATCTCCGAGACCAGTACCAGCGCCTGCTGCAAGGCCTCGGCGGCCAAATGGCCGACGCGCGGCGCCAGCACGCGGCGCCACAGTCGGCTGCGCTCGATCATCTGGCGCGCCAGGAAGCCGTTGAGCGGCGGCAGGTCGATGCCCCGGTCGGACTGCGACAGTACCGCGTCCGGCCCGCCGGCGCCGAAGCGGATGACGGGCCCGAACTGCGGATCGCGCCGCACCCGGATCGCCATGGGGCGGGATTCGGGCTCGGCCGCGGCCACATCCAGCGGCATGTCGCGCAGCGGCACATAGAAAAGGGACAGCAGCGCGCGGATCTCGGCGGTATTGAGCTCGCGCCGGCAAGCGGCCCGCACACGCGCCAGGATCTCGCGCGCGGCGGCCAGGTCGGGCACATGGGTGGCCGGCTCGGGCGGCTGGGTCTGCAGCAGCAGCTGCTGGTTGTAATGGTGCGTGGCCAGCACGCCGAAGGCGTCGGCGGCCGACTCGGGGGTGCGAAAGGCCGAGGTGCCGGCATCGTCCAGCATGCGCCGCAGCGGCCGCATGCCGGCATCCCCCATGAAGCAGGTGACCACCGGCTTTCTGGCCTTGGGTGCGATCAGCGCCAGCTCGCGCGCCACCGCCGGCATGTCGGCCAGCGCGTCGGGCGCCAGCAACACCAGCACGCCGTCCACGCCGGCGTCGTCCAGCACCACGTCGAGGATGGCGCGAATGCGTTCCGGCGTCAGCGGCACATAGGTGATGACCGGGTTGGCGCTGGCCGCGTCCGGCTCCAGCATCGCCGCCAGGGCGCGCTGTGTGGCCGGCGCCAGCTCGGCGCGCAGCACGGCCGCGTCCGGGCCGATCAGGTCCATCGCCAACTGGGGCGGCCCGCTGCCGTTGGAGATCAGCGCCACGCGCCGACCCTTGGGGCGGCGCGTGTAGCCCAGCACCTTGACCGCCGAGAACAATTGCACGAAGTAGCGCACCCGCACCGCGCCGGCGCGCCGCAGCGCGGCATCGAAAATGGCGTCGGCGCTGTCGCCGTCGGCGCGCCCGGCCTTGAGCACGATGACCGGCTTGACGCTGGCCGCGGCCCGCAGCGCGCTCATGAATTCGCGCGCCGGGCCGACGTCTTCCAGGTACAGCACGATGCTGTCGGTGCGCGGGTCGCTGGCCAGGTAGTCCAACACCTTGGACAAGCCCACCACCGCCTCATCGCCCAGCGACACGGCAGTGGAAAAACCGATGTGCACGTCCTCGGCCCAGTCCATCACGGCGGCCATGATGGAACGCGACTGCGCCAGCAGCGCCACACGGCCGGCGCGCGCCAGCACCGGGTGCTGGCTCAGGTTCAGGCCGGCGTGCGGGCGCTGGGCGCCGAACGAGCGCGGCCCCAGCAATTCGCAGCGGTTCTCCTCGGCCCAGGCGCGGCACAGCGCCAGCGTGCCGCGCGGGTACGGGTCGGGCAGCTCGTGCGGCAACAGGATCACCGAGCGCGGCGCCAGCGGCGCCAGCCGGCGCAGGGTCTCGGGCAGCACGGCGGGCGAGACGCAAACCAGGGCCAGATCGGGCCGTTCCCCGGCGGCCAGGCCTTGGAGCGCTTCCGGCAGCTCGGGCGCGGCGCCGGTTTCGCAGGCCACCACCGTGGTTTTCGCTTTCAGCGCGGGCGACAGCGAGTTCGCCGCCGGCAGCGGCCGATCGGCAACGATCACCAGCGAACCGGGTTCGAACATCGGGGCAAGAGCGTGTCGCAGCATGGCGGGGGCAGGCACTAATCTAAAATAGCGTTCATCGTAACAAGACAATCCCCTCGTCCGCTTGATCCAGGCCCAGCCCGGCGCCGCTTCGTGGCGCCGCAGCCGCTATCATTGCCACCTATGACTTCCAACGCCCCCTCCCCCATCCGTACCCGCTTCGCGCCTTCGCCCACGGGCTTCCTGCACCTGGGCGGCGCCCGCACCGCGCTGTTCTCCTGGGCCTTCGCGCGCCACCACCAGGGCACCTTCGTGCTGCGCATCGAGGACACGGACGTCGAACGCTCCACGCCGGAAGCGGTGCAGGCCATCCTGGACAGCATGGACTGGCTCGGCATGCAGCCGGACGAAGGCCCGTTCTACCAGATGCAGCGCATGGACCGCTACCGCGAAGTGGTCGCGCAGATGCTGGCCGCCGGCACCGCCTACCATTGCTACAGCTCGCCCGAGGAAGTCGAGGCCATGCGCGAGGCCGCCCGCGCCCGCGGCGACAAGCCGCGCTACGACGGCACCTGGCGCCCGGAGCCCGGCAAGACCCTGCCGCCGGTGCCGGAAGGCCGCAAGCCGGTGGTGCGCTTCAAGAATCCCCAGGACGGCGCCACCGCCTGGAACGACATGGTCAAGGGCCCCATCAGCTTCGACAATAGCGAGCTGGACGACCTGATCATCGCGCGCCCGGACGGCACCCCCACCTACAACTTCTGCGTGGTGGTGGACGACTGGGACATGGGCATCACCCACGTGCTGCGCGGCGATGACCACGTCAACAACACCCCGCGCCAGATCAACATCCTGCGCGCGCTGGGCGCCACGCTGCCGGAATACGGCCACGTGCCCATGATCCTCGGCCCGGACGGCGAAAAGCTGTCCAAGCGCCACGGCGCGGTCAACGTCATGGAATACGACAGCCAGGGCTACCTGCCCGAGGCCATGATCAACTACCTGGCGCGCCTGGGCTGGAGCCACGGCGACGACGAACTCTTCAGCCGCGACCAGCTGGTGCAATGGTTCGACACCCGCCACCTGTCCAAGTCGGCCTCGCAGTGGGACCCGAAGAAGCTGAACTGGGTCAACGCCCACTACATCAAGCAGATGGACAACACCGAACTGGCCGAACGCGTGGCGCCGCGCGTCGCCCACCGCGGCGGCCATCCGGAAAAGATCGACCTGCCGGGCGTGATGGGCCTGCTCAAGGACCGCGCCGAGACCCTGGAACAACTGGCCGACGGCGCCATGCTTTTCTGCGGTGAATTCAAGCCGGCCGCGCCGGAGCTGGTCGAGCAGCACCTGACCGCCGCCGCGCGCGAAGCGCTGGCCGATTTCGCCCAGCGCGCCCAGGGCGCCGACTGGTCCCGCGAGGGTATCTCGGCCTTGATCAAGGCCGTGCTGGCCGACCGTGGCCTGAAGATGCCGCAACTGGCGATCCCGCTGCGCGTGGCCGTCACCGGCCAGACCCAGACACCCGCGGTGGACGCGGTGCTGGCCCTGCTGGGCAAGGACGTGGTGATCAAGCGCCTGGCCGCCATCTGACCGCGCTTGCGCCCACGAAAAAGCGCCGTCCGGCCTTGGCCGTTCGGGGCTTTCTTTCGTTATCGCGGACCGCTCTGGGCGCCAGCGCCGCGCGGCGGCGGACGCACTAGGCGGCCTTGGGCCGCGCCTTGAGGGCCCGCGAGAAAAACGCCCCCAACAGCGGCAACAACACCGCCGAGCCGCCGAACAACACCGCCGCGCCGGCCTCGTCCACCACCGCGCCGGCCAGCGCCACGCCCGCCGCCTGGCCCATGAACAGGCAGGACGCGAACCAGGCCACCGCCGTGCCGCGCGCCGACGGCACCATCTGGGTGGCGTTGGTCTGCAGGGTCGCGTGCAGCAAGTAGTAGCCGAAACCCGCCAGCACGCTGGCCAGCAGGCTCCAGATCCAGACCGGCCCCAGCAAGTACGACAGGAACGCCACGCCCAGCACCAGGCCGCCCGCCACCGCCAGACCGCGCTCGCCCAGCCGCTTGAGGACGCGGCCGGCCACCACCGTGTACAGCAGCCCGCCCACCGCATACACCGCCACCAGCGCCCCGGCCGCGGTCAGCGAAATATCGAAGCGTTCATGCAGGTAGGACGGCGCGAATGCCAGGGCGCCGAATACCAACAGGCCCTCGATGAAGACCGTGGCCAGCACGACGCGCGCCCAGGACGTGCCCAGCACCAGCCGGACTTGCGCCACGAATCCCTGGCGCGGAACGTTCGGATCGACCAGGCCCAGCCCCAACGCGCGCTGGCGCCGCACTTCCAGATGCAGCAGCGTGCCCACCACCAGATAGCCGCCGACCAGCGCCGCGAAGGCCCAACGCCAGCCCAGGGTGTCGGCGAACAGGCCGCCGGCCAATTGGCCGGCCGCCATGCCGAGGATGGTGCCGGTCAGAAAGCGCGCCAGGGTCGCCTGGCGGCGCTCGTAGGGCACCGTGTCGCCGATCCAGGCCATCGACAGTGGCACGATGCCGGCGCCCGCCGCCCCCGACAGGGCGCGGCAGAACACCAGCACATCGAGTGTCTCGGCGGCGAACGCGCCGGCGCTGCCCAGCGCGCAGGCGAAAGTCGCCACGCTGACCACCCGGTACTTGCCGTAGCGGTCGCCGACCGGGCCGAAGAACATTTGCAGCACCCCGTAGGCCACCGCGAACGCGGTCACCGCGCGCGCGGCCTGGCCCGTGCTGGCGCCGAATTCGGCGGCCAGCTGCGGCAACATGGGATCACAGATACGGAAGGCACTGGCGCTGACGAAAGCGGCCAGGGCAAGCAACGCGATGGCGCGCGCTTCGGAAGAGAGGGCGGGCATGAGCGGCCGGCGACACGATGGAGGACGAAGTCCGCACCTTACCGCAGCCGCGCCCGCTTGGCGACGCCGGCGGCCGGCTGGCGGGCACCGGGCGCAACGCCGACCGGGCTCAGTACGGCAGACGGTAGCCCTGCGGCATGCGGCGCGCCGTGACGACCTGGCCGCCGCTCTTGAGCTCGCGCAGAATCAGCTTGGCCTGCTCGACCTTCTCGACGCGGTAGCGGTTGATATAGATCGGATCGTTGGCGTCCACCATCTCGCCGTTCGATTGCGTGGTCTGCATCGTGTAGACGCCATCCACCACGCTCCAGCAGCCGGTCTCGCGCAGCGCCGGGCGCGTCTTGCGGCCGATCTTCAACTGGGTCTCGTAGGCCATGCGGCCGTCGGCATACAGCACCGTCAGGGCCTGGAAATCGCCGCTGACGCCCTTCGGCTTGGAATTCGAATACCAGGTACCGACCATGGGATCGCCGCTTTTGGCGGGGACGCACGCCACCGGTTTGGGCGCCGCTTCCGGCTGGCCCTCGGTAATGGAGGCGGGTTTCCGGCCGGCACAGCCGGCCAGGATCAGAAGGGCGCAAGCCACGCCCGCCGAACGCAAATACACACTGCTCATGACTTCCTCAACGTCTGTCGACGCGTCGTGCCGCTCAAACCGGCACGCCCCTCGCGCAGCAAACATCACGCACTCTAAAGAGGCGCTGGGGAAGAATCAACGACGATCCGCGCCATGTGCAATTGCGCAACAGTCGGTGCCGGAAAGCCCGTGATTTAAGGCGTAAACGCGCAAAAATGCGTTGGTTTCAAGCGACACTGCGGCCACCGCGCGCGGCCTTGGCGCGCAGCATTTCCTCCATGCGCGCAGCCGCCGGCGACAGGCTGCGGCCGGCCAGCCGCGTGATGCCCAGCTCGCGCTCGATGCGCGGCCGCGCCAGCGGCACGAAAACCAGACCGGGCGAATCCGGCGGCACGCCCAGCCGCGCCAGCACCGTCACCCCCACGCCGCGCTCCAGCATCGCCAGCAGCGACATCATGTTGGACACGAACACCTGGCGTTCCATCATGAAGGCGGCCTGCGGATAGTCCGCCAGTTGGCGATGCGCCACCGTGCCCACCAGCGGCAATCCGGCGATCTCGCGCCAGGTCACCGATTTGCGCCCCGCCAGCGGATGGCCGCGATGGCAGACCAGTCCGAATGCGTCGCGCAGCAGCGGCTCGAACGACAGGCGCCGGTCGCGCAGCACCGGGCTGCACACCCCCAGCTCGACCTCGCCGGCCAGCACCATGCGCTCCACGCCCTCCGAGTTGTCGTCGAACAGGCGCAGGGCCACCGCCGGATAGCGCTCGCGATAGGCCGCCACCAACTCGGGCAGCCAATGGGTCGCCACGGTCGCCACCGAGGCCATGGTCAAGGTGCCGGCCTCGTTGCTGGCCAACCCCGCCAACGCGCCCGCCACGCGGTCATGATGCTCCACCAGTTCACGCGCCAAGGGCAGGCAGTCCTGGCCGAAGCGCGTCAGCGCGTTGCCGTTGCCGCGCTCGAACAGCGGTTGGCCCAGGCGCTGCTCCATTTCACGGATCGACAACGACAGCGCCGGCTGCGAGCGGAACGCGCGCGCGGCAGCGGCGCGGAAGCTGCGCAATTCGGCCACCAGCAGAAAGTGGCGGTAGTGCGCAATGGACAGTTCGGGCAAGGCGGGCATCGGACAGTTGATTTGATGAACTTATCAAACCATAGGAAAAATAAAGTTTTCTGATCATAGGGCGGCACTTAACATGGCCGCAATGACTACCGCCACTCTCTCCCCGGCCGCCGCGCGCGTCGTCGATCCGCTCGACTTCAGCCTCGCCGACCGGTTGCCCGCCCGCCCCGCCGGCCACGGCCGCCTGCTGACCGCCGCCGCGCCCAACGGCAAGCCTGGCCTGCTGTTGGTGCCAGGCGCCTATCACGGCGCCTGGTGCTACGCGCATTACCTGGACTATTTCGCCCGCGCCGGCCTGGCCTGCGCCGCCATCGACCTGCGCGGCCACGGCGCCTTGCCGCGGGATAAAGGCTTCATCGACGCCGGCATCGCCGACCTGGCCGCTGACGTGGTCAGCGCGCTCGACCTGCTGAACGCCCCCACCGTGGTGGTGGGCCACAGCATGGGCGCCCTGCCCGCGCTGCTGGCGGCCAGCCAGCGCGCCGTCGCCGGCGTGGTGCTGATAGCGCCGTCGCCGCCCGCCAACCTGCCCGGCGCGCGGGGCCTGCCGCCGGTGCCCGCCGACGCCGTGCGCACCGCGCCCGCCGCCGGCGAGATCCGCGCCCGCTTCCTGGCCACCACGCCGACGCGCGACGTCAGCGCCGTCACCCAGCGCCTCACCCCCGAAAGCCCGCGCGTGCTCAATGACCGCTACCTGCTGCGCGTACCGATCGACCCCGCCGCCGTGACCGCCCCCGGCCTGTGCCTGGAAGCCGGCCTGGACACCCACGACCGCCATCCGCCGGGCCAGGATCGCGCCATCGCGCGCCTGTTCGGCTTTGCCCATGCCGTCCTCGCCGGACAGCCGCACTGCATGATGTATGGCGACCAATGGCAGGTCAGCGCGGACGCGATCCTCGAATGGTATCGCCAGCAATTCGGCTGATCCGCGCCGCCCCGCCGGCCCCGCCCCGAGCATCGACATTCGCCCACGCCCCCACGAACACCCCCGCCCGGCTGCGTTCACCGCGCCCTGAATCACCCAGCTAACCACAAAACACGACGGCATCACCGCCGCCCCAGGAGACAAGCATGACCCTCACCCCCTTCGCGCCCCGTTCATTCCTGCGCCGTGCGCTCGCCGCCGCCAGCCTGCTGCTGGCCGGCGCATCGCACGCCGCCGGCTGGCCCGAGAAACCCATCACGCTGATCGTCCCGTCCGCGGCCGGCGGCGCCGCCGACCTCACCGCCCGCACCTTCGCCCAGTTCCTGGGCAAGCAGACCGGCCAGACCGTCATCGTCGAAGACCGCCCCGGCGCCGGCGGCATCGTCGGCACCAATGCCGCCAAGAACGCGCCCGGCGACGGCTACACCTTCCTCTTGTCCACCAACTCGACCCACGCCGCCAACCAGTTCCTCTACAAGCACCTGCCCTACGACGCCCAGAAAGACTTCGTGCAGGTCGGCATGCTCGGCACCTTCGGCACGGTCGGCATCGTCGCCCCCGACAGTCCCTACCGCACCGTGCCCGAGCTGGTCGAATACGCCAGGAAGCACCCCGGCGAAGTCTTCTTCGGCTACTACAGTTCGTCCTCGCAAGTGCCGTCCGAACTGTTCAAGCAACGCGCCGGCATCGACATCGGCGCCGCCGGCTACAAGAACATCACCCAGATCATCACCGACCTGCGCGGCAAGCAGATCGGCTTCGCCTTCGTCGACTACCTGACCGCCATGGGCCAGATCGACGGCAAAGGCCTGGCTCCCCTGGCCGTCACCGCTGCCCAGCGCCACCCCGCCTGGCCCGACGTCCCCACCATGTCGACCTACTACCCCGACTTCATCGTCGCCGGCTGGCTCGGCATCTCCGCCCCCGCCGGTACCCCGCCCGACATCGTCGCCAAAATGAACGCCGCCACCCAGGCCGCCGTCAACGACCCCGCCACCGCCGACAAACTCCGCGCCCTCGGCCTCACCCCCGAAGCCATGAACACCGCCCGCTTCGACGCCTTCGTCAAGGAAGACACCACCCGCTGGAAGGAATGGATCAAGATCTCCGGCATCCAGCCGCAGTAAACGCCCACCGCAAATAAAGAAACGCCCTCTATATAGAGGGCGTCGCAATATAGAGACCATCACAAGATTGCGCCCATGCATCAAAAGTGGTGACGCACAGGGAGCCGCTCACCGCGACCGCGCCCCGCCCTCCCCAACGGCGCGCAGCGTCATCCGTCCCGACGCAAGCCCCCCAAACGCCAAAGAAGGCCGCCCGCGCGGCCGCCTTTGGCGACCCCGCAACCCCCTCTCCCCCCCCCGATTGATGGCAAAAAAACGCCAAGCAAACAGCTCGCCCCAAAGGCGGCCGTTAAGTCTCATCGCGAGCGGGTGACGGGGCAGGCGGGGGATGGCGGGGCGTGTAGATGCGCCCGAGGGAAACCGAAGGGAGCCGAAGGCGGACGAGGTTGACGCAGGGGAAGTCCGGAGCGAACGCTCCGGACCGCAATCGTAGCCCCGCCCTCCCCCCCCCCCCCCCGCCTGCCCCGTCACCCGCGCCTTAAGAACCCCACCCCCCGCGAGCAACCAAAGAAGCCCCCCTATAAGGGCAACTTCAACTCATGCTTGATCTCCCGCAACGCCACAATCGTCCGCGTCTGCCGAATCCCAGGCATGTTGAACAAAAACCGATGCAAGAACCGGTCATAAGCCTCCGGACTCTCCACCAGAATCTTGAGCAGAAAATCCGAATCCCCCGTGACGGCATAGCATTCGAGAATCTCCGGCGCATCCCGCACCGACCGCTCGAAATTCTCCACCGTATTCGCCGAATGCCGCTCCAGGCTGATCTGCGCGAACATGCAGCCCAGCCCCACCTTGCTGCGATCCACCTGCGCGCTGTAGCCCTGGATCACGCCGCTGGCCTCCAGCGCCTTCACCCGCCGCCACACCGGCGCCGCTGACAGCCCCACCTTGTCCGACAGTTGCTGCGCCGAGGCCCGGCCATCCTCCTGCAGGGCCTTGAGGATGCCGATATCGGTCTTGTCCATCACTTTGTCTCCTGTTTGGGTCGAAATTCCGCGAACACGAAATATTCATTGCGAATTATAGGGATAGCACGATCCAAAAACGCAATAAACCGGATGCTTCGCGAACCTATCATGGTGCCGACTACAGGAGTATTCATGATGGACGGCACCCCCGCCCCCGAGCCCACGCTGGATCTCGATTACCAGCTCGCCGACAACCTCACCCGCGAGACCGGCCGCATCTTCCTGACCGGCACCCAGGCCCTGGTGCGCATCATGCTGACCCAGCGCCGCGTCGACCGCGAGCGCGGCCTGAACACCGCCGGCTTCGTCTCCGGTTACCGCGGCTCGCCCCTGGGCGGCGTGGACATGGCGATGTGGAAGGCGCAGAAGGCGCTCGACGCCAACCAGATCACGTTCCTGCCCGGCATCAACGAAGACATGGCCGCCACCGCCGTCATGGGCACGCAGCAGGCCGGCGTGCGCGCCGACCGCAACGTCGATGGCGTCTTCGCCATGTGGTACGGCAAGGGCCCCGGCGTGGACCGCGCCGGCGACGCCCTGCACCACGGCAACGCCGCCGGCGCCTCGCGCCACGGCGGCGTGCTGGTGGTGGTGGGCGACGACCACACCGCCGTCTCGTCATCGATCCCGCACGCCAGCGAGGCCTCGCTGATCGGCTGGCAAATGCCCATCGTGCACCCGGCCTCGATCGACGAGTACGAAACCTTCGCCCTGTGGGGCTGGGCCCTGTCGCGCCATTCCGGCGCCTGGGTCGCCTTCAAGGCCGTGTCCGAGACCATCGAAAGCGGCCACTCGTTCACCCCCGCGCCGGTGCGCCACTACGACATGCCGGCCGACCCGGACCTGCCGCCGGAAGCGCTGGAATACTCCGCCCGCGACTTCCTGTCGCTGGCGGTCGAAACCCGCATGAACCTGCGCATGAAGGCGGTCGCCGCCTTCGCCCGCCGCCACAGCATCGACCGCCTGACCTGTCCGGCGCCCAAGGCCACGGTCGGCATCGTCACCGTCGGCAAGGCGCACCTGGACACCATGGAAGCGCTGGCGCGGCTGGGCGTGGACACCGTCACCGCCAACGCGCCGGTGCGCATCTACAAGCCCGGCCTGACCTGGCCGCTGGATGCCGAACGCATGCTCGACTTCGCGCGCGGCCTGTCGCACATCCTCGTGGTCGAGGAAAAAGGCGCCGTCGTCGAGACCCAGCTCAAGGATCTGCTGTTCAACCTGCCCGAGCGCGCCACCGTGGTCGGCAAGAAGGGCTTCGACGGCGAGGCGCTGGTGCCGTCCGCCGGCCAGTTGCGCCCGTCGCTGCTGGCGCGGCCGCTGGCGCTGTGGTTGTCGCGCAGCGCCGGCCTGCAGCCTGGCGTCGATCTGGCCACCTTCGACTGCCAGGACATGCTGTCCAACGACGCCGACGGCATGCGCCGCCGCCCCTACTTCTGTTCCGGCTGTCCGCACAGCACCTCGACCAAGGTGCCGGAGGGCAGCCAGGCGCTCTCGGGCGTGGGCTGCCACTACATGGCCGCCTGGATGGATCGCGACACCGGCGGCCTGACCCAGATGGGCGGCGAAGGAGTCGACTGGATCGGCCTGTCGCGCTACACCAAGATGCCGCACATCTTCCAGAACATGGGGGAAGGCACCTACTACCACTCCGGCTACCTGGCGATCCGCCAGGCCGTGGCCGCCAAGGCCAACATCACCTACAAGATCCTGTTCAACGATGCGGTGGCCATGACCGGCGGCCAGCCGGTGGACGGCCCGATCTCGGTACCGCAGATCTGCCAGCAGTTGCGCGGCGAGAACGTCGCCCGCATCGTCGTCACCAGTGATGAGCCGGAAAAATACCGCGGGGTCGATCTGGGCGCCGGCATCAAGGTGCACCACCGCCGCGAACTGGACGCGCTGCAGCGCGAGCTGCGCGAAATCCCCGGCGTCACGGTGCTGATCCACGACCAGACCTGCGCCGCCGAAAAGCGCCGCCGCCGCAAGAAGAACCAATTTCCCGATCCGCCCCGCCGCATGCTGATCAACAGCGCGGTGTGCGAGGGCTGCGGCGACTGCGGCGTGCAATCGAACTGCCTGTCGGTGGTGCCGCTGGAAACGCCCTACGGCCGCAAGCGCGCCATCGACCAGTCCAGCTGCAACAAGGACTACTCCTGCGCCGAGGGCTTCTGTCCCAGCTTCGTCTCGGTTATGGGCGGCAAGCCCAGAAAGAGCGCCGCGCCCAAGGCCGACCAGCAACGCCTGCAGCACCTGATCCAGCAACTGCCGCTGCCGCGGCCGCCGGCGCTGGATCGCCCCTACCGCCTGCTGGTGGCGGGCATGGGCGGCACCGGCGTCATCACCATCGGCGCCATCGTCTCGATGGCCGCCCACCTGGAGGGCCTGTCGGCCGCGGTGCTGGATCTGACCGGCCTGGCGCAGAAGGGCGGCACCGTGGTCAGCCACATCCGCCTGGCGCCCGCCGGCGCCGCCCCCGGGCCGGTGCGCCTGGACTGGCAGCAGGCCGACGCCGCCATCCTGTGCGACCCGGTCGCCGCCGTCGCGCCGGACTCGCTCGGCGCGCTGCGCCGTGGCCACACCCGGGTCACCGTCAACACCTACGTCGCGCCGGTATCCGAGTTCACCCGCAACCCGGACGCCGCCATGCGGCCGGAAGCGCTGCTGGCCAAGATCCGCCACGCCGCGGGCGAGGACCACACCGCCGCCATCGACGCGCACGAAGCCGCGCTGGCCCTGTTCGGCGACAGCATCCTGTCGAACATGTTCATGCTGGGCTACGCCTGGCAGCGCGGCGGCGTGCCGCTGTCGCAGGCCGCCATCCATCGCGCCATCGAACTGAACGGCGTCGCCGTGGCGGCCAACCGCGCCGCGTTCGACAGCGGCCGCCTGGCCGCGCACCAGCCCGAGGCGCTGGAAGGCGCGCTGCGCCCGCGCGCCCAGGTGGTGCAACTGCATGTGCCGGAAAGCTTCGAGCGCGCCGTGGCGCGCCGCATCGACGACCTGACCGCCTACCAGGACGCCGCCTACGCCCAGGCCTATCGCGAGGTGGTCGAACGGGTCGCCGCGCGCGAACGCGAGCTGGCCCCCGACGCTAAGAGCCCGCGCCTGGCCATGGCGGTGGCGCGCAGCCTGTTCAAGCTGATGGCCTACAAGGACGAATACGAAGTCGCCCGCCTGTACACCGGCGAAGCCTTCCAGGCTCAGCTCCAGGGTCAGTTCGAGGGCGACTACAGCCTGCGCTTTCACATGGCGCCGCCGCTCTTCGCGCGCAAGGACCCGCGCACCGGCGTGCCGCGCAAGGTGACGCTGGGCCCGCGCACCATGACGGCGCTCAAGCTGCTGACGCGCTTGAAGCGCCTGCGCGGCACCTGGTTCGATCCCTTCGGCCACACCGCCGAGCGCAAGATGGAGCGCGCGCTGGTGGGCGAGTACCGCCAGACCATAGACCGGTTGCTCGCAGGGTTGAACCGCGACAACCTGGCGCAAGCGGCTACAATCGCCGCCCTTGCGGAAACCATCCGCGGCTTCGGCCACGTGAAGGCGGCGAACGTCGAGAAGTACAGGACGGAGCTGGCCCGCTTGATGCAAAGCTATACGGCGCCTGCCCCGCGCGATGTACCCCTGCGGAAAACCGCATAAACACTCGCGCTGAGCAGCAATCTCCTGGGCGCGCCTTGCTAGGCGCGCCCAGTGCATTTAGTAACAATGTTTTGAGAACCCGATCCTATCTTCTTCTTGTAGCTGTCGTACTCGATCACTAGAATTAGTGTCCAACGAGGGGTGCTACACTACATATTGTGGTCGCCTAACCGCTGATCTCGTCGGCCACGCCATGCGGATTCGTCCGTCCAAGCGTTGCGACCCCCCTCAATAAGATCCAATTTCGTACCTGACATGACATCGTCATGTCGCTATCTACGCGCTTTTCGCACAGGAGCTTCCATGCAGACTACGATCGCCTCTGTGACCCGGCCCTCGGCCGTGCCGCCCTCTCAAACCGATTCCCCGGCCGACGCCAACGGCGGGCAATGGGCCAGCTACAACATCATCCGCCGCAATGGCTCGGTGGTCGGATTCGAACCCGGCAAGATCGCCATCGCCATGACCAAGGCCTTCCTGGCCGTCAATGGCGGCCAGGGCGCGGCCTCGGCGCGTGTGCGCGAGCTGGTTGAACAACTGACCACCCAGGCCGTCAACGCGCTGGTGCGCAACCGCCCCGGCGGCGGCACCTTCCATATCGAAGACGTGCAGGATCAGGTCGAACTGGCCCTGATGCGCTCGGGCCAGCACGACGTCGCCCGCGCCTATGTGCTCTATCGCGAAAAGCGCGCCCAGGAACGCGCCGCTGCCGCGGCCGCCGAAGGCCAGCACAAGAGCGATGCCGCCCCGCAGGAACACGTGCTGCATGTCAGCGACGCGGGT
The DNA here is from genome assembly GCF_050285565.1 of Achromobacter sp. Classification (GTDB taxonomy): domain Bacteria; phylum Pseudomonadota; class Gammaproteobacteria; order Burkholderiales; family Burkholderiaceae_B; genus Achromobacter. The sequence goes on along the minus strand of NZ_JBLZXG010000008.1, from coordinate 112,149 downwards.
GTCCGTCGTCCGCTGGACATCGCCGAACTGCGCGCCACCATCGTCGCCGCCGGTGAAGGCCTGGCCGAGTTCATCGACACCGAGACCATCCTGAAGGAAACCGTCAAGAACCTGTACGACGGCATTCCGGTCGACGAAGTCTACAAGTCCGCCATCCTGTCGGCGCGCGCGCTGGTCGAGAAAGACCCGGCCTACAGCCAGGTCACCGCCCGCCTGCTGCTGCACACGATCCGCAAGGAAGTCCTGGGCGAGGAAGTCTCGCAGGACGGCATGGGCGCCCGCTACGCCGAATACTTCCCCACCTTCATCGCCCGCGGCATCGAAGGCGGCCTGCTGTCGCCCGACCTGGCCGGCTATGACCTGACCAAGCTGGGCCGCGCCCTGAACGCCAAGCGCGACCTGCAATTCGGCTACCTCGGCCTGCAGACCCTGTACGACCGCTACTTCCTGCACATCCGCGGCACCCGCATCGAACTGCCGCAGGTCTTCTTCATGCGCGTGGCCATGGGCCTGGCGCTGCGCGAAACCGACCGCGAAGCCCGCGCCATCGAGTTCTACGAGATCCTGTCCTCGTTCGACTTCATGAGCTCGACCCCGACGCTGTTCAACTCCGGCACCCTGCACTCGCAGCTGTCGTCGTGCTACCTGACCACCGTCTCGGACGACCTGGAAGGCATCTACGACGCCATCAAGGAAAACGCGCTGCTGGCCAAGTACGCCGGCGGCCTGGGCAACGACTGGACCCCGGTGCGCGCGCTGCGCAGCCACATCAAGGGCACCAACGGCGAAAGCCAGGGCGTGGTGCCGTTCCTGAAGGTCGTCAACGACACCGCCGTGGCGGTGAACCAGGGCGGCAAGCGCAAGGGCGCGGTCTGCACCTACCTGGAAACGTGGCACCTGGACATCGAGGAATTCCTCGAACTGCGCAAGAACACCGGCGACGAGCGCCGCCGCACCCACGACATGAACACGGCGAACTGGATTCCCGACCTGTTCATGAAGCGCGTCATGGAAGGCGGCGAATGGACGCTGTTCTCGCCGTCCGACTGCCCCGACCTGCACGACAAGTACGGCAAGGCTTTCGAAGAAGCCTACGTCGGCTATGAAGCGCGCGTGGCCAGCGGCGAGCTGAAGCTGTTCAAGAAGATGCCGGCGCTGACCCTGTGGCGCAAGATGCTGTCGATGCTGTTCGAAACCGGCCACCCGTGGATCACCTTCAAGGATCCGTGCAACATCCGTTCGCCGCAACAGCACGTCGGCGTGGTGCACAGCTCGAACCTGTGCACCGAGATCACGCTGAACACCAACGAATCGGAAATCGCGGTTTGCAACCTGGGTTCGGTGAACTTGGTCGCGCACATGAAGCCGGCCGCCGGCGGCGGTTTCGAACTCGACCACGACAAGATCAAGCGCACGGTCAGCATCGCCATGCGCATGCTCGACAACGTCATCGACATCAACTATTACGCCGTCGACAAGGCCCGCAACTCCAACGCGCGCCATCGTCCGGTGGGCATGGGCATCATGGGTTTCCAGGACTGCCTGCAGATGATGCGCGTGCCGTACGCGTCGCAAGCCGCCGTCGAATTCGCCGATCGCTCGATGGAAGCGGTGTGCTATCACGCCTACTGGGCCTCGAGCCTGCTGGCCGAAGAACGCGGCCGCTATCAATCGTACGAAGGCTCGCTGTGGTCGCGTGGCATCCTGCCGCAAGACACGTTGAAGATGCTGCGCGATGAACGCGGTGGTCATGTCGAGGTCGATGAATCGAGCACGCTCGATTGGGATGCGTTGCGCGCGCGCATCAAACAACATGGCATGCGTAACTCCAATTGCATCGCAATCGCCCCAACCGCGACTATTTCCAATATCATTGGTGTATCTGCGTGCATCGAACCCACTTTCCAGAACTTGTACGTCAAATCGAATCTCTCCGGCGAGTTCACGGTCGTTAACGATTACCTCGTGCGTGACCTGAAGAAACTCGGTCTCTGGGACGAAGTCATGGTCGCCGACCTCAAGTACTTCGACGGCAGCCTGTCCCGCATCGATCGCGTACCTTCCGAACTCCGCGAACTCTACGCCACGGCGTTCGAAGTCGAACCGAGCTGGCTGGTGGAATGCGCGTCGCGTCGCCAGAAGTGGATCGATCAAGCCCAGTCGCTGAACATCTACATGGCCGGCGCCTCCGGCAAGAAGCTGGACGACACCTACAAGCTGGCCTGGAAGCGTGGCCTGAAAACGACCTATTACCTGCGTACCCTTGGCGCCACCAGCGCCGAGAAGTCGACGGGCCGCGGCGGCGAACTGAACGCCGTCAGCGCCGGTGGCCAGTCCACCGCCGCGCCCGTGTCCGCTGCACCTGTTTTGCCGGAACCCGAAGTTCTCGGGGCGGTTTGCACCATGCGGCCGGGCGACCCCGGCTTCGAAGAGTGCGAAGCCTGCCAATAACCGCCTCCGGAGAATGAATCATGATTAATTGGGAAGACGACACCCTCGCCACGCAACCTGCACAAGCCCCCGCGCCCGCGGCGGGCGGCCAGGCTGCGCCCGAAGTCCGGGCGGCGACCGGTGTGTTCGGCGACACCGCCATGCCGACCCCGGCCGCGCCGCAACACGCGGCCGGCCTGGCGGCCAGCGGCAACGCCACCTCGCAACGCGTGAAGGTTGCCGACAAGCGCATCATCAACGGCCAGACCGACGTCAACCAGCTGGTGCCGTTCAAGTACAAGTGGGCATGGGAGAAATACCTGGCCACGTGCGCGAACCACTGGATGCCGCAAGAAATCAACATGTCGCGCGACATCGCCCTCTGGAAGAACCCGAACGGGCTCACCGAGGACGAGCGCCGCATCGTCAAGCGCAACCTGGGTTTCTTCGTCACGGCCGACTCGCTGGCCGCGAACAACATCGTGCTGGGCACCTACCGCCACATCACGGCGCCCGAATGCCGCCAGTTCCTGCTGCGCCAGGCGTTCGAAGAAGCCATCCACACGCACGCCTATCAATACATCGTCGAAAGCCTGGACCTGGACGAAGCGGAGATCTTCAACGCTTACAACGAAGTGCCGTCCATCCGCGCCAAGGACGAGTTCCTGATCCCGTTCATCGACGCGATCGCGGATCCCAACTTCAAGACGGGCACGTCCGAAGCCGACCAGACGCTGCTGAAGTCGCTGATCGTCTTCGCTTGCCTGATGGAAGGCCTGTTCTTCTACGTTGGCTTCACGCAGATCCTGGCGCTGGGTCGCCAGAACAAGATGACCGGCGCGGCCGAGCAGTACATGTACATCCTGCGCGATGAATCCATGCACTGCAATTTCGGCATCGACCTGATCAACACCGTCAAACTGGAAAATCCGCATCTGTGGACGCCGGAATTCCGCGAAGAAATCCGGGAACTCTTCCGCAAAGCGGTCGAACTCGAATACGCTTACGCCGAAGACACGATGCCGCGCGGTGTGTTGGGCTTGAACGCTCCCATGTTCAAATCCTACCTGCGCTTCATCGCCAACCGTCGTTGCCAGCAAATCGGTATCGAACCGCTGTACCCGCAGGAAGAGAATCCCTTCCCGTGGATGGCGGAAATGATCGATCTTAAGAAGGAACGCAACTTTTTTGAAACTCGCGTGATCGAATACCAAACCGGTGGCACGCTGAGCTGGGAGTAACGTAGTTCGCCTTCGGGCCCGGCGCGGGCACGCTCTGCCAAAGAGCGTCGCGTTCGCGCCAGGCTCGAAGACGATCTCCCAGGTCAGGGTGTTTTCGAACACGTAGAACAAGCGGTAGGCGGTCTGTGATCAGACTGCCCACCGGCGCCATTTGAAATGGCTCGCGCCAAAGGAGCGGGGGCCATATCAAATGGCTGTGCCGAATTCATTAGCGCAAACCGTAGTAGCTGTTGCTCGCACAGAACAGCGGCATGCGCCGATGAATAGCCCGGGCACGGTCCGCCGATTGGCGGGTCGGGGCACGGGTTTAAGTTCTGGGACCCCTGAACCTAAGGAGCATGACCATGGCAACAGCCAAGAAAGCCGTAAAGAAAGCGGTGAAGAAGCCCGCCGCCAAGAAGGCAGTAGCGAAGAAGGCCGCCCCGGCCAAGAAAGCTGCCGTCAAGAAGGTAGCCGTCAAGAAGGTCGCCGCCAAGAAGCCGGCGGTGAAGAAGGTTGCCGCCAAGAAGCCGGCCGCCAAGAAGGTCGCCAAGAAAGCGGTAGCCAAGAAGGCCGTCGCCAAGAAAGTCGCGGCCAAGAAGCCGGTAGCCAAGAAGGCAGCGGCCAAGAAGGTCGTCGCCAAGAAAGCGGTTGCCAAGAAAGCCGTCGCCAAAAAGGCCGTCGCCAAGAAAGCGGTAGCCAAGAAGGTCGTCGCCAAGAAGGCGGTTGCCAAGAAGGCCGTCGCCAAGAAGGCGGTTGCCAAGAAGGCCCCCGCCAAGAAAGCGGTTGCCAAGAAAGTCGTAGCCAAGAAGGCGCCGGCCGCCAAGAAGCCCGCTGCCAAGCCGGCTGCCAAGCCCGCCGCTGCCAAGAAGCCCGCTGCGAAGAAAGCCGCTCCGAAGAAGCCCGCCACGCCGCCGTCCACGGCTGCCGCCCCGGGCGCGAAGACCGCGCTGAACCCCGCCGCGTCGTGGCCGTTCCCGACGGGTGGCCGTCCGTAATCGGACCGGTCACAAAGGTAGCAGTACCTCAGACCGCCTGGCCCTGGCCAGGCGGTTTTTATTTCGCCGTCCACGGCGCCAACGACTCGCCGCACCGGCCATCCGGACAGCACCGTTGCGGCATTGGCGTGAGACAATAAATGCTGTCTTTATTAGGTAGATCGCGTCCATGCTCGGTGAAATCCTCCGCTTCCTGCTCGAAATCGCGTTCACGCTGTTCGGCGCCGCCCTGATCGCCCGCGCCTGGATGCACGCCATACGGCTGCATCCGTTCAATCCGCTGGCCCGGGTCATTTACCAGGCCACCAATTGGCTGGTGCTGCCGCTGCGCAAGATCATTCCAGCGGGTAACAAGATCGACTGGACCAGCCTGGTGGCCACCTGGCTGGCCGCGCTGGTCTACCTGGTGCTGATCTGGCTGGTCGCCATCGGCGCGCTGATCCCCGCCGTGCTGCTGCCGTCGGCCATGCTGTCCGCGCTGCTGATGGCGCTCAAGTGGGCGCTGAACCTGGTGGTGTGGCTGACGCTGATCCAGGCGGTGCTGTCGTGGGTCAACCCGATGGCGCCGATGATGCCGCTGCTGCAGGCGCTGACGGCGCCCATGCTGGATCCCATCCGCCGCCTGCTGCCGCGTACCTCGATCGACTTCTCGCCGCTGGTGCTGCTGATCGTGGCCCAGGTGCTGCTGATGGTGCTGGCCCGTCTGAGCTACGGCTTGATGGGCGTCTGAAAACGACGACGGCCCGGCAGCATCGCCGGGCCGCTTCCCTGGCGCGCCGGCGCCGGCGCGCACCACCCGTTACGCCGGGATCGCGGCGTAGATATCGAGCAGTTTCTTGCGGTCGATCTTGTGGTTGTTCGACATCGGCAGCGCCGCGCACGCCACCAGCTCGGACGGCACCATGTAGGGCGGCAGGCGCTGGCCCAGCCGATCCTTCCATCCCGACAGCGCATCCTGCGCGAGCAGGCTGGCATCCGCTTGCGCCACCCCGGCGACGAAGCCGATCAGGCGCACTGCCGTGCCATCGGGCCGGCGCAGCACCGCGCAGGCGCCGCCCTCCACGCCCGGCAACCCATGCAATGCCTCGTCGATCTCGGCCAGTTCGATGCGATAGCCGTTCAGCTTGATCTGGTCGTCCATGCGGCCGCGGCAGAACAGCAGCCCATCCGCGCCCAGTTCACCCAGATCGCCAGTGCGGAAACCGCGACGGCCATCCTCGGCCACGAACAGCTTGGCCTCGTTCAGGTCTTGGCGATTCAAATAACCGCGCATGACGTGGTCGCCAATGATGCAGATCTCGCCGTCCTGGATGCGCAGCTCGCAATCGGGTTTGGCGTAGCCGACCGGCAGCGGATCGTGAGCGGCCAGCACCGCGTCGGTGATGGCGATCCAGGTGGTGGCGACGGTGGCCTCGGTCGGGCCGTAGGTATTCAGGATCACCGCGTCCGGGAAACGCTGCCGCAGCTTCTTCGCCAGCGCCGCCGGGAGGGGCTCGCCGCAGAACAGGAACGTGCGCAGCGTCGGCAGCGTGGCCGGCGAGAAGTCGCGGTTGGCCAGTTGCTGGTGCGCGAACGACGGCGTCGACACCCAGACGGTTACAGCGCTTTGCGCCAGCCGGCCCATCCAGGTGGCGGCCGCGCCGATCTGTTCGCGTGAATTGAGCACGCAGGTGCCGCCGGCGGCGAGCGTGGCGAACACCTCGTACATCGACAGATCGAAGCTGAACGGCGCCTGGTTCATGAACACCGGCGCCTCGCCCAGGCCGAAGCTGCCCAGCATCCAGTCACCCAGCAGGCCCACGCTTTCGCGGCCGATCTGCACCCCCTTGGGGTCGCCGGTGCTGCCGGAGGTGAACATCACGTAGGCCAGGCCGCGCTCGGCCAGCGCGGCGCCCTCGCCCGGCTCGAAAGCCTGGGCCGCCGTGTCGTAGACGGCGGCGGCGCGCACGATCTCGACGATGCGGCGCAGGCGCTCCGGCGGATAGATGGTGTCGACCGGCACGAATGGCGCGCCGATCAGCAGCGCGCCGACCATGGCGACGAAGAACGACGCCTCTTTGTGGCCATAAATGGCCACCGGCACGTCCGGCGCGGCGCCATGCTCGCGCGCCTGCGCGGCCCACGCCTGGGCTTCTTCGCGCAACTGCGCCCAGGTCAGGCTACGGTCGGCGCCAACCACCGCGAGCGCCTCGGGCGCGCGCGCGGAGTCAACGAACTGGAAAGTCTTCAGGTCGAAACGCATGCCGAAACTCCCGGCGTCAGATGGGGCTGCGGCCGCTGAACACGTAGAGCGCCAGGGCAGCCAGAATCAGGGTGAGGACGCGCCCGAGGAATCGCATGACGGGCCGCGCCAGCGTGGCCTGCAACGCCGGCCGGGTGCGGGCGGCATTGATCAGCAGGTTGTGGCCGACCGAATAAGCGCCGAACATCAGCCCGCTGACGATGTAGTGCAGCGACAGCCCGTTCCACACGCCCATCGCCAGCAGCGTGGCGAAGATGCCGATGTTCTGCGCGGCCAGGCGGTGGCGCGAGAAGAACGCGGTCTTGCTCAGGGCCTTGTAGATCGGCATGAACACCACGTCGCGCAGCCATTCGGACAGGCTGATGTGCCAACGGCGCCAGAAATCCTGCGGGTTCAGCGTTGCCAGCGGGTTGCGGAAGTTGATCGGCAACGTGAACCCGAACAGCATGCCGATACCGATGGCCATGGTGGAATAGCCGGCGAAATCGAAGAACAGGTAGCCGCTGTAGAGCGAGGCGTTGAGCGCCACGCCGGTAAACGAGTAATCGTGCGCATCCAGGGTCGACAGGCCGTAGCGCCAGATCAGCTCGGCCAGGCCGAACTTCTGGATCACGCCCAGCATGATCAGTTCCAGGCCGGTCAGCCAGGTATTCAGGTTGACGCCTTCGTAGCCGCGCTTGAGGTCGGCCTGGAAATTGCGCCAGCGGTACATCGGGCCGGCCAGCAGCGTCAGCGGGAAGAACAGATAGATGAAGTAGTCCAGCGGCGACACGCGCTCGTTGCGCGGCGCGAACAGCAGCACGTCGATGGCACGAAAGGTGGCGAACGACAGACCCAGCATCGCGCCCAGATGCGATACACCGGTCTTGACCAGCAGCAGCGGCGTCATGGTGATGACCACGGCCAGCCAGGTCGGGATGTAGTTGCGGCGCATGGCCCACAGCGCGCTGCCCGAAATGGCCAGCAGCGCGATCGGCTGGTAGGGCCGCGCCCAGAACACCGCCATCCACACCCCCAGGCAGATCACGCCGATGATGTGGCGATAACCGATGCGCAGCGGCATGCCGAACGAACGGTACGCCAACAACCCCAGCCCGCCGAACAGGGCGCCGCCAAAAAAGCTCAAGCTTGCGAACAATTCCATGCTGCGGTCAGAACTGTTGATATTGGAATTCGACCTTGATAGGCCCGCCGCTACCCGTGGTGGGCTGCGCCTGCAGCACGAACACCAGGATCACCCCGATATAAAGGCACAGATGCCAGAAAAAACGGCGCCCCCAGGCCTTGGCCGCCTTGCGGGCATCGTGATCCTGGCCGGCGCCGTCCTGCGTCGCTTCGGCTTTCTGAGAGAGATTCATCGGGAAAAGTACTCCGCAATGCCTTGGTCCGCCATCGCCCAACCGAGCTCGGCCAGATGCATGTCGTCACGCACCATGCCCGGCTCGAAGGGAATGCTGTACATGTCGAGGCAACCCATCTGGTAGCGCTGGCACATGCCGGTGATGGCGGCCACCACCGGGTCGAACCGCTCGACGTCCAGGATGAGCTTGGGATTGAACGGCTGGATCACGAAGTAGGCCTTGACCTTGCGCCGTTGCAGCAAGGCCATGACACGCGACAGGTCGCCCAGCTCGGTGCGGGTGAGCGGGTCGACGTCGGCGAACTCGTTGCGCGCCGGCGAATACAGAGGCGCCAGGTACTGCTTGTAGTAGTCGTCGCGCACGTCGTAGGGATTGTTGCCGCCCAGGCGGTGCTCGACTTCGCGCGCTTCGTGCGTCAGGCGCGACCACTGGCCCGCGTTCAAGCGCGCCGACGACGGCCACGTCACGAAACGGTGCGCGGGCACCGACAACTTGCTGCGCGGACGATCGGGCGCGGGCTCTTTGCGCGCGTTCCACCACAGCGAGAGCTTGTCCTTGAGCTCGGCGACCTGGCCATTGGCGATCAACCACAACAGGCCCCAGTTGGCGTTGTCGCTGATCCAGTTCTGCATCTGTTCGCGCGTGCTGGGCTTGTCCCAGAGACGATCCCAGACCGGGCCGGTCACGTGTTCGGCGAACGCGCTGCGCGGCAGTTGGCCGCCCGAAGCGAACCAGGCCGGCGACACCATGATCACCAGGCGTGTATTGGGCGTCAGCGAATCCGCCACCGATTCCAGCACGCTGACGATGCCGTAGGACTGGAACATCGCGTGCCCGTAGGCCAGCGTCGGCACCTTCAGCTCTTCAGGGAAGAACCGGTAGGGCACGAAGCGCAGGTCGTGGCTGGACAACTCGGAAGACCCCAGCACCACCAACGTGCCGTCGCTGAGCGCATTGCCCAGCCGGCTCAGGTTGACGTGCTGGGTGCCCCAGTCGGGGCCCAGGTTCGGCAGATAGTTGCTGCTGGACGCCGCCACGGTCGAAACCGGACTGACGATGCGGGACAGCAGATCGTCCGCGCCGCAGTACGCCCCATACGCCAGCGCCACCGCCGTGGTGGCGGCGGCAACGTGGGACAGCAGGCGGGAATTACGAAAGATTGGCAGCGACATAGCCGGCGAGCGTGCGTACCGACTGCAGATGCTCGGCGATCTCGGGAGCCGGGATGCTGCAGCCGTACTCAGCCTCGACCGCCAGCGTGATATCCACGGCGGCGAGCGAATCGACCAGGCCGGTGGCGATCAGTTGGGTATCGGGAGTGACTTTCTTCATGACGATCGACTCGACGATCGCGCCGATCTTGGTGTGGAGTTCTTGCTCGGTATGCATGGCTGGTACGGCGTTACATTGCCTCGTCGGCAAAATCTTCCCCGCCCCGGGTTTCTGGACGGCGAGTATATAGAAAACAGCTGAAAGTCGACTGACAAGTTTCAGCCTTCCGGCACGATGTCACGACGCACTTGGTTACATCATAAATACGAGGCGACTTCGTTCACGGGTGCAATCATGGCATTTCGAACGTCGAATCGCCATGAAACTTACAGACCAAATCGCTATAAATAGCTGGCAAACGTAACACTTACGGGTAAATACCGGGTGCCGCGTTGCGGCGGAGCGACAGATTTTCGGGCGGCGCCGCCTCCTCCGCCCTGCCCCGCCCGGGATACCGGCGCGCCCGGACAAGAAAAAGCCCGCTTGCGCGGGCTTTTTCTGGCAGGCGCCAGGCGCATCACATGGGGGTGACGCGGGTCGGGCCGGCGCCGCTGATGACCTGCACCCGCTGGCCGACGCTGATCGGCACATCGGCTTCCTGGGCCACCACGCGGGTTTCGCCGTTATCCAGACGCACCGTGATTTCGTAGCCGGAATTCTTGCCAACCTGGTTTTCCACCGCGTTGCCCGCCAGGGCGCCGAGGATGGCGCCCCCCACCGTGGCAATGGTGCGGCCCGTGCCGCCGCCGACCGCGTTGCCAGCCACGCCGCCCAGCGCGCCACCGGCCAGCATGCCAACACCGCTGGAACGATCGTTCTGGATGACGATGGGCCGCACGCCCGTCACGGTGCCCGTGCGGACAATCTGTTCGCGCTGGGCTTGATCATAGCTATACACACCGCTGGACGCGCTGCGATTGGCACAACCGCCCAGGACTGCCATCGAGGTCACGACGGCAGCCACGGCCAGCCACCGGCCAGTACGCGGCGTCAACAAGGAAAACGTTTTGCTTTGGTTCATTTGGACTCCTCGATCGGGCACTGCCGACGATCTGATAATACTCCGCCCCAGGAGGGCGGCAGCCTAAGGTGCAACATACTGAAACGCACCGCCACGGGCGGAAAAACCGGATTGCGAACCGGCCGGGCGGGAAAATCACCGCGACCGATTTTTTACCGGCTATTCGACCATGGCGGCGCCCCCGGGTTCCCGGCGCATCCCTCGGCCGCTGCGGCGCGATCAGGCCGGCAGGTGGATGCCATAGGTGGCATGCAGCACGGCGTCGATCTCGGCGCGCGACGGGGCGTGATTCTGCGGACCGCGCGAGGCGATCTTGATGGCGCCCATGACGTTGCCCAGGCGGCAGCTGTCTTCCCAGTTCCAGCCGCTGGTCAGGCCATAGAGCAGCCCGCCGCGCTGGGCATCGCCGCAACCGGTGGGATCGACCACCTGCGTGGCCCGCACCGGCTCGATCTGGAGGGTTTTGCCTTCGGTGAGCAGCGTGGCGCCTTCGGCGCCGCGCGTGACCACCACCGCCTGCAACTTGCGGGCGATGTCCGCCATGCTGCGGCCCGTGCGCTGCTCGACCACACCGGCTTCGTAGTCGTTGACGGTCAGGGCCTGCGCCAGGCCGAGCATGCGTTCCAGGTCGGCGGCGTCGAACAGCGGCATGGCCTGGCCCAGGTCGAAGATGAAGGGAATGCCGCGCCGATGCAGGCGTTCGGCATGGGCGAACATGCCTTCCTTGGCATCCGGGGCGACGATGCCCCAGCTGGCCTTGGCGTCGCTCAGGTCGTTGCTGGCCGAGAACGCCATGGCGCCCGGATGGAACGCGGTGATCTGGTTGTCGTCCAGGTCGGTGGTGATGAAGCATTGCGCGGTGAACGTGCCGGGCACCACCTTGACGCGGCTGACGTCGATGCCCAGGCCGGTCAGGCGCTCCAGGTATTCACCGGCGTCCTCGCCCACGGTGGCCACCGGCACCGGCTTGCCGCCCAGCAGATTCATGTTGTAGGCGATGTTGCCCGAGCAGCCGCCATATTCCTTGCGCATGCTGGGCACCAGGAACGACACGCTCAGGGATTGGATGCGGTCGGCCAGGATGTGCTCTTTGAAGCGGCCTTCGAACACCGCGATGGTGTCGAACGCCATCGAACCGCAGACCAGGACAGGGGTCGCCATGAATATCATCCTTCAGGGAAAGAATTTGTCGAGTTGGTAGCCGTTGACTTGAACACCCGTCACTTCAATCGGCACGGAGATCTTCAATTCGCCCGCCGGCCCGAAGGGGCCGCGCAACTGCTCGGGCGTCAGGTAATTCTCGGGCATCAGCACGCGCCGCACCACCACCGTGTCCGACAAATCAGTCAGGTCCAGCACCAGCGCCGGCCAATGCTGCGGCTTGTCGTAGCGGTTGCGCAGCACCAGGTTCAGCACCAGCCGGGTGCGGCCGTCGTCGATGGCGGCCGCGCCCGTGGGCGGCTGCAGCGAGGACGAGGAAATGGCGATGCGTTCGAGCCGGCGCGCGTAACCGACCGTGCAGCCCAACGGCTTGCAGGCGGCTTCGAGCGCCGGCCGCAGCGCCGGCACGGAATTGGCGATGTCGATACGGTAGACGTAGAGCAATTGCAGGCCCAGCGCGAGCAGGCCGAGCAGGCAGGCGTAGCCCCACGCCTTGCGCAGCAGGCCGCGGCGCTCCTGGCGGTCCTGGTCGAGGAATTCTGGCGGCGCGCGGCCGACATCGGTGGCGCTGGAGTAGCGCGTGCGGGCGTCGCCCAGGATCGGTTCGGCGGCGGCAGCGAGGCCGTGGGCGTCGTCGGCGTCCTCGTCGTCGTGCTGGCGGGAGGCGATCTCATCATCGCCGCCGGGCGGCTCATGACGCGCGCCGTCGCGCACCACGAATACCGGTTCGGGGGGCCGGCCGGTGCGCGGCGTCTGCCAGCGCGCGCCGTCGCGCCGGGCCACGATGGGTTCGTCACGCGGGGCCGGTTCCTGCCAGCGCGGCGGCTCATGCCCCAGGCGCGGCTCGTCCTCGCGGCGGTCCAGGTCTTCGTTTTCGTCCTCTTGATCGCCCTCTTCCGCCAGCGCGGCGTCGGGTTCGATGCGGCGGCGGATGTCATCGCGGCCCCGCAGCACGGCGGGCGGCATGGCGGGCGCGAGAGGCCGGGACGGCTCGCCGGCCGGGCTGGCGTACGGGCTGCCGGGGCTGCCGGGGCTGCCGGGGCTGCCGGGGCTGCCGGGGCTGCCGGGGCTGCCGGGGCTGCCGGGGCTGCCGGGGCTGGCATACGGGCCGGCGGCCGGGCGGGTTTCCGACGCGGCCGGCGCCTCGGGCAGGTCATCCCAGGGCGCGACCTCGCGCGGTTGGGCCGACGGACGGCGCACCAGCGGCGGCCTATCGTCGACAGGGGGGGCCGGCGGCGTCACCAGAAGCGGGGCGGCGATGGACCGCGGCGCGACGGATGCGGGCGGCGCCGCGGGGACGGCGGGAGCCGGTATGCGCGATACCGGTATGCCCGATGCCGGGACGCCCGATGCCGGGACGCCAGCTTCAGGCAGCAGGCACGCGCGGCCGTCGAACACGGTGGCGCAGGCGCCGCAGCGCACCAGGCCATCGCGAACCCGGAGCTGGTCGGGCACTACCTTGAACGACGTACCGCACTGCGGGCAACGGGTGGTCAGGGCCATGGCGCGGAATCCTGCGGAACCGGACTCAGGCCTTCTGGCCGTGCAGGCAGACCCAGCCGTCGCGGGCGCGCCAGACCGACATGGCGATCCAGGGCGCGTAGGCGGCGGCCACTTCCTCGGCCTGCCGTTCCAGCACCCCGGACAGCACCAAGTGACCGCCGGCGGCGACGCGGCCGGCCAGCATGGGCGCCAGCACCTTGAGCGGATTGGACAGGATGTTGGCCACCACCACGTCGAAGGTGCCGTCGGCCAGGCCGTCAGGCAGCATGGCCTGCAACTCGACGTGGTTGACCTCGGCATTGAAGACCGTGCTCTGCACCGCCTGGGCGTCGATGTCGACCGCCTGGGTCGGGCCGGCGCCCAGCTTGCGGGCGGCAATGGCCAGGATGCCCGAGCCGCAGCCGTAGTCCAGCAGGGTCGCGCCCTTGGGCAGCTCGGCCTCCAGCCAGGCCAGGCACAGGTGCGTGGTCGGATGGCTGCCGGTGCCGAAGGCCAGGCCGGGGTCGAGTTCGATATGGATGGCGCCGCCCTCGGCCGCGGCCGCTTCCAGCCCCAGCACGTCCGGGCTGTCGCGGTGCCAACTGGGCACGATCCAGAGGCGCTCGGCGATGTGGATGGGGCCGAACTGCGACTGCGTCAGGCGCACCCAGTCGGCATCCGGTACGTCGCGCAGGCTCCAGCCGGCGAACAACGCCGGGTCCAGTTCGCCCGCGGCGGCGGCTTCTTCCATGATCTGCGCGGGGTCCGCGCCGTCCGGCAGCAGGGCCACGACGCGGTTGCGCTCCCAGGCCTGCACGTCGGGCTCGGTACCCGGCTCGCCGAACAGCGGACGCTCGTCGTCGGTGCCCAGGTCGGCATCCTCGACGGACACCGACAGCACGCCCGCTTCCAGCAGCGCGTCGGACAACGCTTCGGCCTGGGCCTCCTGGCAGTGAAGCACGAGTTCACGCATGATGATTCTTCCATCTGGCCAACGGGCCGCGGCATGCGCCGCGGCCCGGTTGGCCGGTTAAGGCAGTAAAAAGGGGGCCGAGGCCCCCTGCTAACGGCTGGTCAGGGACGCTGGGCCAGCTTGTTTTCCAGATAGTGGATGCTGGTGCCGCCTTCGACGAAGCGGGCATCCTGCAGCAGTTCACGATGCAACGGGATGTTGGTGGAAATGCCTTCCACCACCATTTCCGACAGCGCGGTGCGCATGCGCGCCAGGGCCTGATCGCGCGTGTCGCCGTAGGTGATGACCTTGGCGATCATCGAATCATAGTTCGGCGGCACGAAATAGCCGTTGAACGCGTGCGAATCGATGCGCACGCCCGGCCCCCCCGGCGTGTGCCAGTTGGTGATGCGGCCGGGGCTGGGCACGAAGCGGAACGGATCCTCGGCGTTGATGCGGCACTCGATCGCGTGGCCCTTGAAGGTGATGTCGCGCTGGCGCAGCGTGAACTTCTCGCCGGCGGCGATCAGGATCTGCTGCTGCACCAGGTCGACGCCGGTGATCAGCTCGGTGACCGGGTGCTCGACCTGGATGCGGGTGTTCATTTCGATGAAATAGAACTCGCCGTTTTCATACAGGAACTCGAACGTGCCGGCGCCGCGATAGCCCATCTTGCGGCAGGCGTCGGCGCAGCGGTCGCCGATGCGCTCGATCAGGCGGCGCGCGATGCCGGGGGCCGGCGCTTCCTCGATGACCTTCTGGTGGCGGCGCTGCATGGAGCAGTCGCGCTCGCCCAGCCACACGGCGTTGCGACCGCCGTCGGCCAGCACCTGGATTTCCACATGGCGCGGATTCTCCAGGAACTTCTCCATATAGACTTCCGGGTTGTTGAACGCGGCGCCCGCTTCCGAACGCGTCATGGTGACGGCGTTCAACAGCGCGGCCTCGGTGTACACCACGCGCATGCCGCGGCCACCGCCGCCGCCGGCGGCCTTGATGATGACCGGATAGCCGACTTCGCGCGCAACGCGGATGATTTCCTGCGGATCGTCGGGCAACGCGCCTTCGGAGCCCGGCACCACCGGCACGCCGGCTTCGATCATGGCGCGCTTGGCGCTGACCTTGTCGCCCATCAGGCGGATCGTGTCCGGACGCGGGCCGATGAACACGAAACCGCTCTTCTCGACGCGATCGGCGAAGTCGGCATTTTCGGACAAGAACCCGTAACCCGGGTGGATTGCCTCGGAATCCGTGACTTCGGCGGCCGAGATGATGGCCGGCATGTTCAGGTAGCTTTCACGCGACGGCGCGGGCCCGATGCACACGGATTCATCGGCCAGGCGCACGTACTTGGCTTCGCGGTCGGCCTCGGAGTGCACGACCACGGTCTTGATGCCCAGCTCGCGGCAGGCGCGCTGAATGCGCAGGGCGATTTCGCCCCGATTGGCGATCAGGATTTTTTCGAACATTTTCAGCTATCAGCCAATGACGAACAGGGGTTGACCGTACTCGACGGGCTCACCGTTTTCGACCAGGATTTCTTTGATGACGCCGGACTTGTCGGCTTCGATTTCATTGAGCAGCTTCATGGCTTCAATGATGCACAGCGGGTCGCCTTCCTTGACGGTGGCGCCGACGTCGACGAACGGGGCGGCGCCCGGGTTCGGCGAGCGGTAGAACGTGCCGACCATCGGGGCCTTCACGACATGGCCTTGAATGACCGGGGCGGCGGGCGCGGCCGGTGCGGCGGCGGGCGCGGCGGCAGCCACGGGCGCGGCGGGCACGCCGGCTTCGGGCTGGTGGTAGGCCACCGGCTGCAGGGTCTGCGAGAACTTGACGATTCTGACCTTGCCTTCGCCTTCGGTGATTTCCAGCTCGGCGATGCCCGATTCAGCCACCAGGTCGATCAGGGTTTTGAGTTTTCGGAGGTCCATAGAAGCTGCTTCCCGAGATAGTGTCGGCAACGTCCCGGTCGTCGGGTCCGCGCCATATAAGATGTAAAAGCTGAGAGTTGGTGCGAGATCAATGCCGCACTGCGTAACGCAGAGCCGCCTCGTAACCGTCCGCGCCCAGGCCGCTGATAAGGCCCACCGCCAAGTCGGACAGGTATGAGTGATGCCTGAAGGGCTCTCGCTTATACAGGTTGGACAAATGTACTTCAATAAATGGGATCGCGACCCCGGCCAGCGCATCGCGAATCGCGACGCTGGTGTGCGTATATGCCGCCGCGTTGATGATGATGAAATCGGTGCCGTCTTGCCGGGCCGCCTGAATGCGGTCAACCAGCGCGCCCTCATGATTGCCTTGCCACGCACTCAGCGTGACGCCCAATTCGCCAGCCAGCCGCTCCAGCCCCTCGTTGATCTGTGACAGCGTGAGGCTGCCGTAGATGTGAGGTTCCCGGGTGCCGAGCAGGTTCAGATTCGGGCCATGCAATACCAGTATGTTTTGCGCCATGCGCTTGCCAAAGAGTGGATTGCCAATTGTTGGCAAAACAGCCGATAAACCAGCTTTTTACGCCAATTCCTACTATTTGTCCAACAGACTTACGCCTTCAAACCAGAGAGCGTTTGACTCAGGTCGTCGGGTTGGATTTCACCCAATATCTTCCGGTTAATGCTGCCATCTGCATTGAAAACAATGGTAAATGGCAGGCCGCCGCTTGGATTTCCGAGCTTGCGCAGCGTATCGATCGCCCCGGTGCCGATCACCCAAAGAGGGTAGGAAACCTGTACTTTCTCGACAAATTTTTGCATGTTGGCCGCAGAATCGACTCCGATGCCGACAAAGCGAACCTGGGGGTGTTTTTTCTGCAAAGCGTCGAGTTCGGGCATTTCCTTGACGCAGGGCGCGCACCAGGTGGCCCAGAAATTGACCACGATGGGCTGGCCTTTCCAGCCGGCCAGCGACTGCGTCGCGCCGTTCAGGTCGGGCAATTGCAACTGCATCAGGGCGGCGACGGGATCCTCGGCGGCAGGCGCCGCCGGCTGCGGCTTGTTGCGGCCCAGCAAGGTGTAGCCACCCGCGACCGTGGCGGCCACGGCCACGGCGGCGGAAAGGAGTAGACGTCGATTCATGGCGCGATCATAACCGCTGCGGCCAGTTTGCGCCGAACCGCCAGCGCGCCGGCATGACGGCCGCCTATATATACAATGCAGGACAGGAGAGTTCTCAATGCATCTGCATATTCTTGGCATCTGCGGTACGTTCATGGGCGGCCTGGCGCTGATCGCGCGCGCCGCCGGCCACAAGGTCACGGGTTGCGACGCGGGGGTGTACCCGCCCATGAGCACCCAGTTGGCCGAACAGGGGATCGCGCTGATCGAAGGCTTCGGCCCCGAACAGATGGCGCTCAAACCGGATCTGTACGTAATCGGCAACGTGGTCAGCCGTGGCAATCCGCTGATGGAGGCCATTCTGGAATCCGGCGCCCGCTACGTGTCGGGCCCACAATGGCTGGGCGACAACGTCCTGCCCGGCGCCCACGTGCTGGCCGTGGCCGGCACCCACGGCAAGACCACCACCAGCTCGATGCTGGCCTGGATCCTGGAGGCGGCGGGGCTGGCGCCCAATTTCCTGATCGGCGGCGTGGCCACCGATCTGCATGTGTCGGCGCGCTACGACCCGGCGCGGCACCCGTTCGTGATCGAGGCTGACGAATACGACACGGCGTTCTTCGACAAGCGCTCGAAGTTCGTCCACTACCGTCCGCGCACCGCCATCCTGAACAACCTGGAATACGATCATGCCGACATCTTCCCCGATCTGGCGGCCATCGAAACCCAATTTCATCACCTGGTGCGCACCATTCCCGGGTCGGGCCGCATCATCCGCCCGGCCCACTCCGATGCGCTCGATCGCGTGATTGCGCGCGGATGCTGGTCTGAAACAGTCACGTTCGGCGTCGATGGCACCTGGCAGGCCAGCGCGCCCGACGCCGACGGGGCCTTCGAAGTGCGGCGCGACGGCGTCGACGTCGGCACGGTGCGCTGGACCCTGGGCGGTGAGCACAACCGCATGAACGCCCTGGCCGCGCTGGCCGCCGCCGACCACGCCGGCGTGCCGGCCGCCGAGGGCGTCGACGCCCTGAGCCGCTTTGGCGGTGTCAAGCGCCGCATGGAGCTGCGCGGCACGGTCAATGGGGTCAAGGTCTACGACGATTTCGCGCACCACCCCACGGCCATCGCCACCACCCTGGCAGGCCTGCGCCGCCAGGTCGGACCGGCGCGCATCCTGGCGGTGCTCGAACCCCGTTCCAACACCATGAAGCTGGGCGCCATGGCGGCGCGCCTGCCGGACGCCCTGCGTGACGCCGACCTGGTGTTCTGCTTCGGCGCCCGCTCGGGCAAGCATGCCCTGGGCTGGAATCCGACCGACGTGCTGGCGCCCCTGGGCGAACGCGCTTCCAGCTACGATGATATCGACGCCCTGGTGGCCGCCGTCACCCAGGCCGCCCGAGCGGGCGACCAGGTGCTGGTGATGAGCAACGGCGGCTTCGGCGGCATCCACGGCAAGCTGCTGACCGCCCTGGAGGCGCGCGGCTGAGGCCGGACACCCGCCCCCCCCACCCCAGGCTGACCGACCGGAAAGGCACGAAATGATTCTTTACCTGCACGGCTTTCGTTCCTCGCCGACCTCGTTCAAGGCCCGCATGATGGCCGACGCAATGGCCGCCCGCGGCCTGGAACGCGCTTGGGCCTGCCCGCAACTGCCGGCCAGCCCGCGCCAGGCGATCGACCTGGCGCTGGGCATCGCTCGCGGGCAGCTGGCTGGCGCCACCGACCCGCGCGCGCTGACCGTGATCGGCTCGTCGCTGGGCGGTTTCTACGCCACCTGGCTGGCCGAACATCTCGGTTGCAAGGCGGTGCTGCTGAACCCCGCGGTCGAGGCCGCGCGCGACCTGGCGACCCAGGTGGGCGAGCACCGCATGTATCATTCCGACGCGCCGTTCCAGTTCCTGCCGGAATATGTGGCGGAACTGGCGGCCCTGCATGTCAGCCGCATCACATGCCCGGAGCGGTATTTCCTGGTGGCGGCAACGGGCGACGAGGTGCTGGACTGGCGCGAAATGCGCGATCGCTTTGCGGATTGCCGCCAGCGTATCGTGCAGGGCAGCGACCACGGCCTGTCCGATTTCGCCGACTGGATGCCCGAGGTGCTGGAATTCGCGCTTGGCGGCGCGCCGACCGGGCCCAACCAACACTGACATCAACACTTTATATTGCTGCGCAAGGCGGCGCGTGCGCGCCGCCCAGGATGACCCTCACCATGTATGTGTTTTACGAAGACGACGGCAGCTTCAAGGCCGGCCATATCCTGTCCGAAACCGACGCCAGCCTGCAAGTGGAGTCGGAATCGGGCAAGCGCAGCAAGATCAAGCGCGCCAACACGCTGTTCAATTTCGCCGCGCCCGAACCGGCCGCGCTGATGGCCCAGGCGGCCGCCCTGGCCGAAACCCTGGACCTGCAATTCCTGTGGGAATGCGCGCCCCAGGAGGAATTCGATTCGCCCGCGCTGGCGGCCGACTACTTCGGCCACGCGCCCACGCCGGTGGAACAGGCCGCGCTGCTGATGCGCCTGCACGGCGCGCCGGCCTACTTCCACCGCCGTGGCAAGGGCCGCTACCGCCCGGCCCCGCCCGACATCCTGGCCGCCGCGCTGGCCGCGCTGGAGAAAAAGCAGCGCCAGGCCGAGCAGCAGCAGGAATGGGTCGATGAGATGGCCGCCGGCCGCCTGCCCGAACCCATCGCCCAGGCCGCCGAATCCCTGCTGATCCGGCCCGACAAGAATTCGCAGCAATGGAAGGCGCTGGACGCCGCTTGCGCCAAGCTGGGCAAAAGCCCCGACCGCCTGCTGCTGGAACTGGGCGCCTGGCCGCACGCGCTGGCGCTGCACAAGCGCCGCTTCCTGGCCGTGAACTTCCCGCGCGGCCTGGCTTTTCCCGAGCTGGAACTGCCGCCGATCGACCGCGACTTGGCGCTGTCCGACGCCGAGATCTATTCGGTCGACGACGTCACCACCACCGAAATCGACGATGCCCTGTCGGTCTCGACCCTGCCCGACGGCAACCTGCGGGTCGGCATCCACGTCGCCGCGCCCGGCGTGAGCGTGACGCGCGACAGTGAATTCGACAAGCTGGCGCGCGCGCGCCTGTCGACCGTCTACATGCCGGGCGACAAGATCCCGATGCAGCCCGACAACGTGATCAAGGCGTTCTCGCTGGATGCCGGCCGCGAGGTGCCGGTGTTGTCGCTGTACGTGGTGGCCAACCCGGAAACCGGCGAAATCGTCGAATCCGACACCCGCCTGGAGCGCGTGGTGGTGCGCGAGAACCTGCGCCACAACATGCTCGACGCCCAGGTCACCGAGGAAAGCCTGAACGACACCGCCACCGACCTGCCCTACGGCCACTGGCTGCGCCCGCTGTGGAAGCTGGCGCAGGCGCTGTCGGCGCAACGCGAGAACGTGCGCGGCAAGCCCGAGAACAATTCACGCGTGGAGTACAGCTTCTACCTGGACGGCGACCCGGACGATCCCGACACCCCGGTGCGGCTGGTGCCGCGCCAGCGCAACGCGCCGCTGGACCGGATGGTGGCCGAGTACATGATCCTGGCCAACAACCTGTGGGGCGGCCTGCTGAACCAGCACGGCGTGCCCGGCATCTACCGCTCGCAACAGGCCGGCCGCGTGCGCATGAGCACGCAGGCCCTGCCCCACGAGGCCATCGGCGTGCCGCAATACGCCTGGTGCACGTCGCCGCTGCGCCGCTACGTCGACCTGGTGAACCAGTGGCAGTTGATCGCCGCGGTCGAGCATGGCGTCTCGGCGCGCCTGGTGGCCCCCTTCAAGCCGCGCGACGCGGACCTATTCGCGATCATCGGCGCCTTCGACGCGCAATACGCGGCCTGGGCCGAGTTCCAGAGCGCGATGGAGCGCTACTGGTGCCTGCGCTGGCTGAAGCAGCACAACATCACCCGCACCGTGGCCCACGTGCTGCGCGAAGACCTGGTGCGCTTGGCCAACTGCCCGCTGGTCACCCGGATCGGGGGGATGCCCGAGCTGGAGCGGGGCACGGCGGTGGAGGTGGAGATTCTGGGGATGGATGAGTTGTCGCTGGAGTTGGACTGCCGGTATGTGGGGCAGGTGGGGCCGGCGGCTGAAGAGGCTGCTGCCTAGGGCGGCGGTTGCTTGTCGGTAAGCTTGTCTGCTGGCGTCGCGGTGGTCTTTCTTAGGCCGCGCCCGTCTGGCAGGTGGCCGCGCGGCCGCCAAAAGAACTCAACCCCCGCCGCGACAGCATCAAAGCCTCCCGTTAAACTCCCGAAAAAATCACAATCGATATCGGAGGACGGACATGCGCATTCTGCTGGTCGAGGACAACCTCGACCTGGGCGATGCCGTGGAGAGCAAGCTGCGCTCGGCGGGCCATAGCGTGCAATGGGTGCATGATGGCGTCGCCGCGCTGCGCTGGGGGCTGGACGAAACCTGGGATGCGCTGGTGCTGGACATCAACCTGCCCGGCAAGGACGGCTTCAGCGTCATCCGCGAACTGCGCGCCGCCGGGCTCGAAGCGCCCGTGCTCGTCGTCACCGCGCGTTCCGAAATCGAAGACAAGATCGACATGCTCGACCTGGGCGCCGACGACTACCTTGTCAAACCCTTCGACCTGCGCGAACTCGAAGCCCGGCTGCGCGCCCTGCTGCGGCGCCCGGCCGGGCAGACAAGCAGCGTCACCGCCTACGGCAACCTGAGCCTGGACCTGGCCAATCGCCACGTCACGCTGGCCGGCGCGCCGCTGGAGCTGGGCCGGCGCGAGTTCCGGCTGCTGGAGATCCTGCTGGGCAAGCTGGGACAGACCGTCGCCAAGGAACGGCTGATGAACCAACTGTTCGACCTGGATGATGGATCTTTGAACGCGCTGGAACTGCTGATCTCGCGCCTGCGCAAGAAGCTGGCCGGCGCTTCCATCGATATCGTCACCGTGCGCGGCGTCGGCTACCAGGCCCGCAGCCATGAGCCTGCCTGAAAGCGCCTCCATCCGCCGCCGCGTCTTCACGCTGGGCGCGGTGCTGCTGGCCTGCGCGCTGATCGGGCTGGTGTTCTTCCTGCGCGACTACGCCCAGCGCGCCGCCGAGCAGGCCTTCGACCGGCTGCTGGCGGCGTCGGCGCTGACGATTGCCGGCTCCGTGCAGATCGAGGACAACGGCGTCACCGTCGAGCCGCCGGTATCGTCGCTGGCCATGCTGTCGGGCAGCGAACGGGTGTTCTACGAAGCCCGCGCGTCCAACGGCCGCCTCATCACCGGCTACGCCGACCTGGCGCCGGGCCTGCCGCTGGCGCAGTCGGCCACCCCGGTCTTCACTTACCTCAGCTACCACGACGAGCCGGTGCGCGTGGCCACCGTGGGACGGCTGGTGTCGGCCAGCCAGCATGCTGGCTGGGTCACCGTGCGGGTGGCCGAGACGCTGGGGTCGCGCGAGGAGCTGGCCGACGAAATCCTGGGCCGCAGCGTGCTGCCGCTGGTCGTGGTGTCGCTGGTGGCGCTGGGCCTGCTGTGGTTCGGCGTGCAGCGCGCCTTCGCGCCGCTGGCGGTGATCGAACGCGAACTGCGGCAACGGGCACCGGACGACCTGGCGCCGCTGGTCACGCCGGTGCCGACCGAGGTGCGGCGGCTGGTCGAGGCCCTGAACGCTTTCATGCAGCGCCTGTCAGGCATCATGGACACCCTCAACACCCTGGTCGCCGACGCCGCGCACCAGGTGCGCACGCCGCTGGCCTCGCTGCGCGCCCAGGCCGAGGTGGCGCTGGATGAAACCGATCCCAAGCGCCTGCGCGAACGGCTGGGCCGCATCCACCTGAACGCCACCCACGCCAGCCAGTTGATCAATCAATTGCTGATGGACGCCACCATCACGCACCGGCTCGGCAAGGGCGCGCGCGCGCCAGTGGGCGTGGCCGAGACCATCAACGAAACGCGCCGCCGCATCGGGCCGCTGGAGGCGCAGCGCCTGCGCATCGAAATCGCGCCGCAGGTGCGGCGCGCCCGCATCGCCGGCGACCGCGTGGCGCTGCGGGAAATGCTGCGCAATCTGGTCGACAACGCGCTGCGTTATGCGCCCGAGGGCACCGTCGATATCCAGGCGACGCCGGTGGCGGGCTACCGGGTCGCGCTGACCGTGTCCGACCGCGGCCCGGGCATCGCCGACGACGAAAAGGACGCCGTGCAGCAACGCTTCACGCGCGGCCGCGCCGGCGGATCGCAGCCGGGCTCGGGCCTGGGCCTGGCCATCGTGCGCTCGGTGGCCATGGCGCACGGCGGCTCGCTGTGGCTGCAGGACCGCCCCGGCGGCGGCCTGTCGGCGCGCGTCATCCTGCCGCTGGCGCGGCAGCGCGCGGGCCGCGCCCTGGCCGGGTTGCTCGGGGCCATCGGCACAACGCTGTTGCTGCTGGCCGCCGCGCCCGCGGACGTGCGTGCCGCCGGGATTCCCGAGGTCGTCACCCGTTATCCCGCGCCGCAGCCGTCGTCGCGCGTGCTGACCATCGCCGGGCCCACCGACACGCCGGTGGTGGCGCCGCTGATTCTTGGCTTCCAGGCGCAGCGGCCCGACGTCACGGTGGTTTACCGCGAGATGGGCAGCCGCGAGCTGTACGAAGCCGCCATCGAGGACCGGCTCAAGGACGTGGACGTGCTGATGAGCTCCGCCTCGGACCTGCAGATCCGCCTGGCCAACGACGGCTATGCCCAGCGCTACGCCTCGCCCTACGCCGCCAAGCTGCCCTCGTGGGCGGTGTGGCGCAACGAGGTCTACGGATTCACCTTCGAGCCGGCCGTGATCGTCTACAACCCCAAGCGCTACACCGAGGCCACGGTGCCGCGCTCGCGCCAGGACCTGCTGCGCACGCTGGAGCACGACCGTGCTCGGCTGCATGGCCGCGTCGGCACCTACGACATCTCGCGCAGCAGCGTGGGCTACCTGATGGCCGAGCAGGACGAGCTGGTGTCGTCGAACTTCTGGGGCCTGGCCAACGCCTTCGGCCAGGTCGGCGTGCGGCTGTCGGCCACCAGCGCCGAACTGCTCGACGCCATCGAGAACGACGAGATGGACCTGGGCTACAACATCCTCGGTTCCTACGCCCTGTCGCGCCAGGCGGCGGGCAGCAAGATCGGCGTGGTGTTCCCGCAGGACTACGTGCTGGTGCTGGCGCGCTCGGTGCTGATCGCGCGGCGCGCGCCCAACCCGGACCTGGGCCGCGCGCTGGTCGACTGGCTGTTGTCGCCGGCCGGCCAGCAGGTGGCCTCCAGCCACGCGGCGCTGGGGTCGATCATGGAAGACACCCCCG
This sequence comes from Achromobacter sp., assembly GCF_050285565.1. GTDB lineage: Bacteria > Pseudomonadota > Gammaproteobacteria > Burkholderiales > Burkholderiaceae_B > Achromobacter. The sequence continues at coordinate 87,672 of NZ_JBLZXG010000008.1, read as the reverse complement.
GCCGCTGGACCTCGGAAGCGGTGCTGGCGCGCTCACAGGGCATCGTGCAGCCGGTGGTGCTGTCGCCCGCGCTGCTGGTAGGGCTGGACCAGCGGCGCCATTCGCGCTTCGTGCAGAACTGGATCCGGCTGGTCACCGACACGCCTGAACGGCCCTAGGGCGCGGCGACCGCTCCTCCCGCCGCGTCCGCGAGCGGGCCATCGGTCCCGCCGCCCGCCGCGGACACCGGGATTACCCCTATCCCGGCTGTCGCCCCATGACAGGACGACGACAGACGCCGAAACCTAAGATGGGCGCCAAGCAGGCCCTTGCGCCTGTCGATACCAAATCCAAACGGAGACAAGACATGCTTGCCAAGTCCAGACTGGCGGCCGCCTGCGCCGCTGCATTCGCCATCGCCGCCGGCAGCGCCTACGCCCAAACGGTTCCCGCGGGCTACCCGGCCGATTATCAGAAGATCCTCGACGGCGCCAAGAAGGAAGGCAAGGTCGTGATCTATTCGACCACCGACACCAAGGCCGCCGGCCCCATCATCAAGGGCTTCGAAGCGCTGTACCCGGGCATCAAGGTCGAATACAACGACATGAACAGCACCGAGCTGTACAACCGCTACATCAGCGAGCAGGCGGCGGGCGGCAGCAGCGGCGACATCGTCTGGAGCTCGTCGATGGACTCGGCCCTCAAGCTGGCCACCGACTATGCGCTGCAGTACAAGTCGCCGGAAATCGCCAAGCTGCCGGCCTGGGCGGTGTGGAAGGATTCGGCCTATGGCACCACCTACGAACCGGCGGTGTTCATCTATAACAAGCGCCTGATCCCCGCCAACGAAGTGCCGACCACGCACGGCGCCCTGGCCAAGCTGATCGCCAGCCAGCCGGACAAGTTCAAGAACAAGGTCACCACCTACGACATCGAGAAGTCGGCCGTGGGCTTCATGCTGGCCGTGCAGGACAAGGCCAACGATCCCAAGTACTTCGAGACGCTCAAGGACATCGCCAAGGGCGGCCTGATCGTGCAGTCGTCCACCGGCACCATGATGGAACGCGTGTCGTCGGGCGAGAACCTGATCGGCTACAACATCCTGGGTTCGTACGCCGAGACCCGCGCCAAGACCGACCCGTCGCTGGGCGTGGCCTACCCGACCGACTACGCGCTGGTGCTGTCGCGCGTGGCGTTCATCAGCAAGAAGGCCAAGAACCGTAACGCCGCCAAGCTGTGGATGGACTACCTGCTGTCGCAGAAGGGCCAGGAAATCATGGCCAACCAGGCCGACCTGGCCTCGGTCCGCGACGACATCGAAGGCGACAACGACGTCGACGGCATGACCAAGAAGCTGGGCGCCTCGCTCAAGCCGATCCCGGTCAACGAGACGCTGCTGGACTACCTGGAGCAGAACAAGCGCCTGCAGTTCATCAAGGACTGGCGCGCCGCCGCCGGCAAGTAAGGCTGTCGCCGGTACCGCCGGGGGCCGCGCGCCCCCGGCCGCAAGCACGCGGGAGGGCGTAGCACCGCCGCCCGCCAGGCCGCCCGTGGCCCGGGTGTTCATGGCCAGTGGGCGCGACCCGCGTCTATCGAGATAACAGGATTTTCCCCATGCAGTCATTGCGCAGAAAATGGCAGTCCCTGCCACGCGGCGTGGTGGTGCTGATCACAGCCTTGGCCATCTACGTGCCGCTGTCGTTCATCATCATCCAGAGCTTTCTATCCGCGCCCTTCTTTTCGCCGTCCAAGGTCTTCAGCCTGGATGCGTTCCGCTTCATCTTCGCGGACCCCGATTTCTACAAGGCGCTGAAAAGCGGCTTCATCCTGGCGTTCGGGCTGGCCATCATCGCCATCCCGCTGGGCGGCATGCTGGCGTTCCTGATGATCCGCACCGACCTGCCGGGCCGGCGCTGGATCGAACCGCTGATCCTGGTGCCGATCTTCGTCTCGCCGATGGTGCTGGGCTTCGGCTACGTGGTGGCGGCCGGCCCGGTGGGCTTCTTCTCGACCTGGGCGCAGAATATTCTGGGGTTCGTGCCCTGGAACGTGTATTCGCTGACCAGCATCGTCATCATCGCCGGCCTGACGCACGTGCCGCACGCCTATCTGTATATCTCGTCGGCGCTGCGCAGCATGGGCTCGGACGTCGAGGAAGCGGCCCGCGTCAGTGGCGCCTCGCCGCTGCGGGTGATGGTGTCGGTGAGCCTGCCGATGGTGCGCCCCGCCATGCTGTACGCCACCGTGCTGCTGTTCTTCCTGGGCCTGGAAGTGTTCGGCCTGGTGCTGGTGCTGGGCGACCCGGAAGGCAATCTGGTGCTGGCGACCTACCTGTACAAACTGACAAACAAACTCGGCATCCCCTCGTACCACCTGATGGCCGCGGTGGCCGTGGTGCTGATCTGCATGACGATCCCGCTGGTCATGCTGCAGCGCCGCCTGATGCGCACCGCCAACCGTTTCGTCACCGTCAAGGGCAAGGCCTCGCGCGCCCGTCCGCTGCCGCTGGGCAAGTGGCGCTGGGTGGCCGGCGGCGTGGTGGCGTTCTGGCTGCTGGTCACCATCGTGGTGCCGCTGCTGGGCGTGCTGCTGCGCGCGTTCGTGTCCAACTGGGGCATGGGCGTGTCGCTGTTCGACGTGCTGTCGCTGGACGCGTTCCGCACCGTGTTCGCGCAACCCAACCTGATGCGCGCGATCGTCAACTCGGTGGCCATCGGCGTCTTCGGCGGCGCGCTGGCGGTGCTCTGCTACACCTTCGTCGGCCTGGCCATGCACCGCAAGCCGGACAACGTCACGCGCTTCATGGACTACAGCGTGCTGGTGCCGCGCGCCGTGCCGGGCCTGCTGGCGGGCCTGGCGTTCCTGTGGGTGTTCCTGTTCGTGCCGATGTGGCTGGACAACGCGCTGGACGCCGACCTGGGCGGCTGGCTGTCGGGGTTGCCGTTCGCGGAATGGCTGCGAGAGAACTTCGTCGAATGGCTGCGCGCCATGCGCAGCACCATCTTCAGCGTGTGGCTGGCCTACACGGTGGTCTGGATGGCCTATGGCCTGCGCCTGATCTCGTCGACGCTGCTGCAGGTCGGCCCCGAGCTGGAAGAGGCCGCCCGCAGCGCCGGCGCGCGCCGCGGCCAGGTCACGCGCCACGTCACCGTGCCGCTGGCCAAGTACGGCCTGATCGGCTCGTGGCTGCTGATGTTCCTGATTTTCGAGCGTGAGTACTCCACCGGCGTCTACCTGCTGTCGCCGGGCACCGAGACCATCGGCTCCATGCTGGTGTCGCTGTGGGCTTCGGGCGCCATCGACATCGTGGCCGCGCTTTCCTTCATCAATATCGTTCTGGTCGTGATCGGCCTGGGCATCGCCCTGCGATTCGGAGTCAAACTTCATGATTGAGCTTTCTGTAGAAGACCTGCACCTGGATTACGGCGACAACCCGGTGCTCAAGGGCGTGTCGATGCAACTGCGCCAGGGCGAAGTGGTGTCGCTGCTGGGCCCCTCGGGCAGCGGCAAGACCACCCTGCTGCGCGCCGTGGCCGGCCTGGAAGGCCCCAAGCGCGGCCGCATCACCATCGGCGAGCGCACCGTGTACGACGGCGCCGCCCGTACCGAGATCCCGGCCGAGGAGCGCAACCTGGGCCTGGTGTTCCAGTCGTACGCGCTGTGGCCGCACAAGACCGTGTTCGACAACGTCGCCTACCCGCTCAAGCTGCGCAAGGTGCCGTCCGGCGAAGTGCGCGAACGGGTGCAGGCGGTGCTGGATCAGCTCGGCCTGGGCAAGCTCGGCCAGCGCCATCCGCACGCCCTGTCGGGCGGCCAGCAGCAGCGCGTGGCCATCGGCCGCGCGCTGGTGTACAGCCCGCCCGTGATCCTGCTGGACGAGCCGCTGTCCAACCTGGACGCCAAGCTGCGCGAGGAAGCGCGCGCGTTCCTGCGCGAGCTGATCATCCGCCTGGGGCTGTCGGCATTGATGGTGACGCATGACCAGAGCGAAGCCATGGCCATTTCCGACCGCATCCTGCTGCTGAACAACGGCAAGATCGAGCAGCAGGGCACGCCGCAGGAAATGTATGGGGCGCCGTCGACGCTGTTCACCGCCGAGTTCATGGGCAGCAACAACCGCCTGGACGGCAAGGTCACCGAAGTGCGCGATGGCCGCGCCCGCATCGAAGGCCGCGGCTGGGCGCTGTGGGGCCAGGCCGGCGAAGGCGTGGCGGCCGGCCAGGACGCCACCGCCGTGATCCGGGTCGAACAGGTCCGCCTGGCGGACGATCCCGACGGCAACCACATCGACATGCCGCTGCTGACCAGCATGTACCTGGGCGACCGCTGGGAATACCTGTTCCGCACTCCCGACGCGGACCCCGCCGACACCCTCGCGCTGCGCGCCTACGGCCCCGAAGGCCGCGAGCCTGGCCCCTGCCGCCTGGCATTGCCGGCCGGCAAGGTCTGGGTGTTCCCGCGCCCGTCCCGGTAAGGTGACGGCGGCAGGCGGGGAGGCTCTACAATGCGTGCGTGCAACGCCTCGCTGACTCCCCCTTCCCGCTGAGCCGGCCGCTGCGGTGGCTGGGCGCGCCCGCCCAGCACTACCTGCGCATCGGCATCGCGATTTCGCTGTTGGTGCACGCCGGCGCGCTGGCGTGGCGCTTCGGTGCGCCCGCCCTATCGCGCCCGCCGGCCGCCAGCCTGGAAATCGTGCTGCTGAACGCCCGCAGCGAAACCGCGCCCGAGGCGCCACGGGCCCAGGCACAGAACCAGATGAGCGGCGGCGGCAACGCCGAACGCGGCCTGTCCACCACCCCGCTGCCACGTACCGGCGCCTCGGCCGAGACCATCGTGCTGGAGGCGATGCGGCGCCGCCAGGTCCAGCTCGAAGCCGAGCAGACCCGCCTGATGACCCAACTGCGGGCGACCGACAAGGCCGGGGCCGAGCGCCAGGCGGTCAACCCGTGGCCCGATGGCGACGACCGCGGCAAGGACGCCGCAGACCAGGCCAGCGTGATCCAGAACGCCCAGGTCGCCGCGCTGGCGGCCAAGGTCCAGCAATACAGCGCCGAGCCGCGCAAGCAGTTCGTGGCGCCTTCGGCCGAGGCCTCGCGCTATGCCGCCTACCTGGACGCCTGGCGCACCCGCATCGAGACCGTCGGCACGCAACACTATCCGGACGAGGCGCGCGGCCGCATCTATGGCTCGCTGCGCATCACCGTGTCGGTGCGCGCCGACGGCAGCATCGCCAATGTCGAGATCGACCAGCCCTCGCCGCACGCGGTGCTGAACCAGGCCGCGCGCCGCATCGTGCAATTGGCCGCGCCGTTCCCGCCCTTCCCGCCCGAGATCGCGCGCGATACCGACGTGCTGGTCATCACCCGCACCTGGCATTTCGTCAACGACACCCTGGAAACCCAAGCCCCATGACCGAGGCGCTCCCTCTTGCCCGCTATGCCGTGATCGGCAATCCCATCGCGCACAGCCGTTCGCCGCAGATCCACGCGCTGTTTTCCCGCCAGACCGGCAAGCCGCTGCGCTACGAACGCCTGCTGGCGCCGGTGGACGGCTTCGAGGCGGCGGTGGCCGCCTTCGCCGCCGAAGGCGGCCTGGGACTGAACGTGACCGTGCCGTTCAAGCAGGATGCCTACGCGCTGGCCTCGGCGCACCTGTCCAGCCGCGCGCGGCTGGCTGGCGCGGTCAACACCCTGTCCTGGCGCGATGGCGCCTGGCACGGCTGCAATACCGACGGCGTCGGGCTGGTTTCGGATCTGCTGCGCCTGGGCCTGCGCCTGGCCGGCGCCGCGGTGCTGCTGGTGGGCGCGGGCGGCGCCGCCCGGGGCGTGTTGCAGCCCCTGGCGCAGGCCGGTTGCGCCCGCATCCACATCGTCAACCGCACCGCCGCCCGCGCGCTGGAACTGGCCGAGGGCTGGCGCGAGACCGGCGCCGAGCCGCAGACCCGGATCACGGCCGGCGGACTGGCCGACGCCGCCCGACCCGGCGGCTGGAATCTGGTGGTCAATGCCACCGCCAGCGGCCTGCAGGACGCCGCGCCCGACCTGCCCGCCGGACTGTACGCCGAGGGCGCCGCGGCCTATGACATGATGTACGGCGCGCAGCCGACGGCGTTCATGCGCCAGGCCGAACAGGACGGCGCCGCCCTCACCGCCGACGGCCTGGGCATGCTGGTGGGCCAGGCGGCCGAGAGCTTCTTCATCTGGCACGGCGTGCGGCCCGACCCCGCGCCGGTGCTGGCCGCGCTGCGCGAGGCGCTGGTGGCCGGGAACTGAGCCCATGGCCGCCCGCGGCAAGAGCGGCAAGCGCCGTTCCTGGTTCCGTATCGTCAGCGGCACGCTGATGGCGCTGGTGTGCGCGGTGCTGCTCTACCAGTTCTGGCTGTTCGGACTGGTGGTCTGGTACAACTACCGGGACCCGGGCAGCAGCGCCATCATGCGCGAAGAGCTGGCGCGCCTGCGCGATGGCAACCCCGATTTCCAGCTGAAATACGAGTGGGTGCCCTATGACAAGATCAGCCGCAACCTGAAGCGCGCGGTGGTGGCGTCAGAGGACTCCAACTTCACCGAACACGACGGCGTCGAATGGGACGCCATCCGCAAGGCCTGGGAATACAACCAGAAACAGGAAGCGGCCGGACGCAGCAAGATGCGCGGCGGCTCGACCATCACCCAGCAGCTGGCCAAGAACCTGTTCCTGTCCAGTTCCCGCAGCTACCTGCGCAAGGGCCAGGAACTGGTGCTGACCTACATGATCGAACACGTCATGACCAAGGAACGCATCCTGGAGTTGTACCTGAATGTGGCGGAATGGGGGGTCGGCGTGTTCGGCGCCGAGGCCGCGGCCAGGCATTACTTCAACGTGCCGGCGGCCAGCCTGGGCGCGAGCCAGGCGGCCCGCCTGGCGGCCATGCTGCCCAACCCGCGCTTCTACGACAGCCACCGCAACTCGAATTACCTGAATTCGCGCGTCTACACCCTGACGCGACGGATGCAGATGGTTGACATTCCCTGACACGGAAAGCGGCCGCTTCGGCAGGTTCCGGCCCACCCTGGGCGGCCGGATTTGTTAAGCTTTCACGTTTAGCGCTACTTCGCCCTTTTTCATGCGTACCGCACGTCGCTACCTGGCCCGCGAGATCTATCGCTCTTGTGCAGTGGTCCTCATGGCCCTGCTGGGCCTTTTCACGTTCTTCGCGCTGGTGGACGACCTGGACAACGTGGGCGACAAGTTCTCCATGATGGCCCTGCTGTACATGCAGGCGCTGGCCATTCCCACCCGCCTGTACGACCTGCTGCCCATCGGCCTGCTGATCGGGGCCATCCTGGCGCTGGCCGGCCTGGCCCAGCGCAACGAGCTGGTGATCCTGCGGGTTTCGGGCGTCAGCGGCATGCGCCTGTTGCGCATGCTCTGGATCGTGACCGTGCCGCTGATGATCGGCGCGGCCCTGCTGTCCGAGTACGTCACGCCCTGGGCCGAGATGAAATCCGGCGAGGCCAACCTGATGTTTCGCGGCAAGGCTGGCGGCGACCGCCTGAACAGCGGCTACTGGTTCAAGGAACCGACCGCCAACGGCGGCACCCGCATCATCAACATCGCCGAACTCAAGGGCGACGGCCAGGTCACCGGCGTCACCCTGTACGAATTCAAGAAGGATCTGACCCTGTCGGTGCTGTCGACCGCGCCCACCGGCCTGTTCGCCCATGGCGACCTGGTTCTGAAGGACGTCGCCGAGACCCGCCTGGACGACAAGGCCGCCGAAACGCTGGCCGATGCCCGCCCGCCCAAGAATCCCCCCGCGGTGGTGGTCAAGGTGCCCGAGCGCACCGTCGATACCACCCTGAGCGCGGAACGCCTGCTGGCCCGGGTCCTGACGCCCGAGCGCATGTCGATCGTGACCCTGTTGGACTATGTGGATTATTTGCGCAACAACCAACTGCAATATGGTCGACAGGTCGTTGCCTTGTGGCGCAAACTGGCATATCCGTTCACGTTGCTGGTGATGATCACCATCGCCGCCCCCATCGGCCTGATGCAGACGCGCCGCGGCGGCGTGGGCGCCAAGGTGTTCATCGGCATCCTGCTGGGCGTGGGCTTCTTCATGCTCAACCAACTGGCGCTGAACGTAGGCATGCTGGGCAAGTGGCCGCCCTGGCTCACCGCCCTGGGGCCGAACATCGGCGCCATGGCTCTGGCGCTGGGCGCGATGAGCTACATGGAGTACCGCCACACCATTACCCGCGTCGTCCAACAACGTTGGCCCTGGAGCAAGAGGCCCGCATGAACGGCAGTATCTGGATGATCGGCGACGTGCAAGGTTGCTGCTCGCCGCTGGATCGCTTGCTGTCCCACCCCGAACTGGTCGGCGATCCGAAGTCGCGCTTCTGGTTCGCCGGGGATCTGGTCAATCGCGGCCCGCAGTCGCTGGCTACCCTGCGCCGCATCATTGATCTGGGCGAGCGCGCCACGGTGGTGCTGGGCAACCACGACCTGCACCTGCTGGCGGCCGCCGCCGGCGTGCGCAAGCCGTCCAAATCCGACACGCTGGACGAAATCCTGCGGGCCCCGGATGCGGCCGACCTGATCGACTGGCTGCGTTCGCGTCCGCTGGCGCATTTCGAGCAGAACCACCTGATGGTGCACGCCGGCACGCTGGCCAAGTGGGACGTGGCCAAGACGCTGTCGCTGGCCGCCGAGGTTCAGGACGCGCTGCGCGGGCCCAACTGGCAGAAGGCGCTGCAGAAGATGTATGGCAACGAGCCGGCCACCTGGAAGGAAGATCACAAGGGTGGCAAGCGGATGCGGGTGATCATCAATGCGCTCACGCGCATCCGCCTGTGCACGCCGAACGGCCATATGGAGTTCGCCACCAAGGTGACGCCGGGCGCGTGGCCGCCTGGCCTGGTGCCGTGGTTCGACGTGCCGAACCGCGCGACGCGCGATGTGACCACGGTGTTCGGCCATTGGTCGACGCTGGGGCTGATGCTGCGGCCGGATGTGATCTGCCTGGACACCGGATGCGTGTGGGGCGGCGCGCTGACGGCGTTGCGGTTGCAGGATCGCAAGCTGGTGCAGGTGAAGTGTTCGCAGTTTCAGGATCCGATGTCTGAGTAACCTCAGTGCCGCCCATTGGCAGAAAAATCACAACAGCTGCGCGCCAACTCCGCCACACTTTCACAAAACGCGTCATCGGCTCCCTTCCGGTACATCGCGCAATACACCGATTGCGGCGCCGCCGTGCTGGTCCGCGCAATCACCAACTGCCGGCTGCTGACCATCTCCGCGAAATAATCCCGCGGCAGGCAACTCACCCCGAAGCCGGCCGCGGTCAGCCCGGCCATGGCGATCAGGCTGTTGATGGTGAACATGTTGCTGGCCGGCGTATGCGGCTTGAGCCAGCCGTCGTAGATCATGTTCAGTCCTGATTCCCGGCTCTGGCGCAACAGCGGCAGCGCGGCGATGTCGGCCGGGGTGTAGACGCGGCTGGGGTCGATCATGTCCGGGCTGCCCATCCAGGCGAACTCCAGGCGCTGCAACGGCACCACCTGCAGGCCGGGCTCGGCGAACTCGCCATGCAGGAACGCCATGTCCAACTGCCCCGCCTGCAACCGCTTCTGCAGGTCGGCGCCCAAGTCGATGTGCGGCTCCAGCGTGATGCGCGGATAGTGCGCGCGCAGCAGGCGGATCAGGGCCGGCAACCAGGTCATCGCGGTGATCTCGGTAATGCCGAAGCGGAACGTGCCGGTCAGCGTGTGCTGGCCTTTCAGCCGCACCAGCAGGCGGTCGCGATGGCCCAGCATTTCCTCGGCCAACGCATAGATTTCGTGGCCACGCGCGGTCAGCTCGGCGCGATGGCCGGAGCGGTCGAACAAGGCCACGTCGAAGTCCGCCTCCAGCTCCTGGATGCGCTTGGTGATGGCCGATTGGGTGGTGTGCAGCTTCTGCGCCGAAGCCGAGAACGTGCCCAGGCGCACGGTCCAGTAGAGCGCTTCGATCTGCTTGAACGTCAGCATGCGGGCCGTCCGATAAAGGGCTGATTCATTCCAAAATTTCCGTTAAGGGCTAACCCTTATATTCCCTAAAGAGATGAAGTTCATGGAAATTTAATCCCTTTTTCGGATCGCCGAAAGCGCCGACCATTCGGTCTGACCCATTCGTTTCAGGACTACGCAGACCGCCATGGCCACTCTCATCACCGGCACGCGCATATTGCCGGCCGCTCCCGTCGCCCCCGACGCCATCCTGCAGGCGCTGACCGGCATCGTCACGCCGCACCTGAGCGACAACCTGGCACGCCGCGAAGGCATCGCCGGGCTGCATCGCTACAACCGCGCCGGCAAGCTGGTCGGCACCGCCCTCACCGTCAAGACCCGTCCCGGTGACAACTTGATGATCTACAAGGCCATGATGCAGGTGCAGCCCGGCCACGTGCTGGTGGTGGACGCCGGCGGCGACCTGTCCAACGCCGTGCTGGGCGAGATCATGAAGCGCTACCTCCAGGCGCACGGCTGCGCCGGAGTGGTGGTGGACGGTGCTATCCGCGACGTCGGCGCGTTCGAGGCCGACACCTTCCCGTGCTATGCGCGCGGCCATATCCACCGCGGCCCCTACAAGGACGGGCCCGGCGAGGTCAACGTGCCGGTATCCATCGGCGGCCAGGTGATCCATCCGGGCGACATCGTGGTGGGCGACGAGGACGGCCTGGTGAGCTTCGCCGCCGACGAGGCGCCGGCGCTGATCGCCGCCGCGCGCGCGCACGCCGACAAGGAAGCGCGCATCATGGCCGAAATCGAGAGCGGCGCGCGCACCCAGAGCTGGATGCAGGCCGCCTTCGCCGCCAAGGGGCTGGCATGAACGGCGCCGCGACGCTGCTGTTGGCGGCGCGTGCCCGCGCCATCAAGCCCTCGCCCAGCATGGCGGCCAAGACCCGCGTCGACCAGTTGCGGGCGCAGGGGCGCGACATCGTCGACTTCACCGTGGGCGAACCCGACCTGCCGACCCCGCCGCACATCGTGCAGGCCGGCATCGACGCGCTCCACAGCGGCGACATCCGCTACACCGCGTCGACCGGCTCGCGGCCGCTGCTGGAAGCGGTGCGCGCCAAGTTCCAGCGCGAGAACGGACTGGACTACGCGCTCGATGAATTGATCGTCGGCGTGGGCGCCAAGCAACTGCTGTACACCGCCCTGGCCGCCACGGTGCAGGCCGGCGACGAAGTCATCATTCCCGCGCCGTACTGGGTGTCGTATCCCGACATGGTGCTGGTCAACGACGGCACGCCGGTGGTGGTGCCCTGCCCGGAGTCCGACGGCTTCAAGCTCACGCCCGCGGCGCTGGCGCGCGCGATCACGCCGCGCACCAAGTGGTTGTTGCTGAACACGCCATCCAACCCCACCGGCGCCATGTACAGCGCGCAGGAGCTGCGTGCCTTGGCCCAGGTGCTGGCGCGCCATCCGCAGGTCTGGTTGATGACCGACGAAATCTACGAACACCTGGCCTACGGCGAGCAGCGCCACGCGTCGGCCGCCGCCGTGGCGCCCGAACTGGCGGCGCGCACCCTGACCGTCAACGGCGTCTCCAAAGCGTATGCCATGACCGGTTGGCGCCTGGGTTATGCCGGCGGCCCCAAGGCCCTGATCAAGGCCATGGCCACGCTGATCTCGCAAAGCACCAGTTGCGTCAGCGCCCTGAGCCAGGCCGCCGCGCGCGTGGCGTTGAGCGCCGACCAGGCCTGCGTGGGCGCGGCGGCCGCCGTGTTTCACGCGCGCCGCGACCGCATCGTGGCGCTGCTCGACGCGGTGCCGGGCATCCGCTGTCCGCGGCCGCAGGGCGCGTTCTACGTCTATCCCAACGTCGCGGGCCTGCTGGGGCGCCGCACACCGGGCGGCACGGCATTGCGCAGCGATCTGGACGTGGTCATGTACCTGCTGGACGAGGCCGGCGTGGCGGTGCTGGACGGCAGCGCCTACGGGTTGTCGCCCTACCTGCGTCTGAGCTTCGCCACCTCGATGGACAACATCGAGGAAGGCTGCCGCCGCATCGCCGAGGCCTGCGCGCGGCTGGCTTGAATCCGGCGGCCCCGCGCAGGGGCCGCCGCCGTTGGCAGTACCCATACCTATATTTCAAGGGAATCGACATGAAGCATTGGATCATCACCTGCGCGGCCGCCCTCGGCCTGGCCGCCGCCCTGGCGCCCGCGGCCCACGCGGATACGCTGCAGGACATCAAGGCGCGCGGCAAGTTCATCTGCGGCACCCTCGGCACGGCCGAGCCGTTCAGCTTCCAGGACCCCAAGACCCGCGCCATCGTCGGCTATGAAGTCGACATGTGCCAGGCCGTCGCCGACAGCCTGGGCGTGCCGCTGGAACTGAAGCTGATCGCGGTCGAGGCGCGCATCCCCGAACTGATCGCCGGCCGCGTCGACGTGGTCGCGGCCAACCTGGGCTGGAGCCCCGAGCGGGCGCAGCAGATCGACTATTCGCACCAGCATTTCGTCAGCCTGCAAAAGGTGCTGGCGCGCGCATCGGACAAGGATCTGAAGGCGCCCGCCGATCTGGCCGGCAAGCGCGTCAGCGCGGTGCGCGGCTCGTCTTCGGAGCAGGGTGCGCGCAAGTTCATTGCCAACGTCGAGCCGGTGACGTTCAAGGATCCCAGCGGCGCCTTCCTGGCCCTGCAGCAAGGCAAGGTCAGCGGCTTCGTCGGATCGGAACTGATGCTGGTCAAGCTCAAACAGCAGGCCGCGTCCAGCGCGGTGCCGGCCAAGATCCTGGAACCCGCGTTGTTCGTGGAACCCTGGGGCATGGGCGTGCGGCGCGGCGACACGGCCATGCTGAATCGGGTGAATCAGGTGCTCGACGGCCTGGAAGCCTCGGGCAAGGCCGCGCAGATCTTCGACAAGTGGTTCGGCCCCGGCACCCCGTTCAACATGAAGCGCGACTTCCGCATCGAAGCGATCAAGGGTTGACGCGCCGCGCGCGCCGGAGCCTTCGACGATGCATTACGTTTTCGACTTCTCCGCCATCTTCCAGGGCGAATACCCGGTCTGGCTGCTCAGGGGGCTCGTCACCACCCTGGCGCTGGCCGGTTTGGCCTGGATCCTGGCGTTCCTGGTGGGCAGCCTGCTGGCGGTGATCCGCCTGACGGGCTCGCCCGTGGCCAACGCGCTGATCGCGCTGTACGTGGCCTTCCACCGCAACGTGCCGATGCTGGTGCACATCCTGTTCTGGTATTTCGGCGTGCCGGCGCTGCTGCCGCAGGCCGCGGCCGACTGGCTCAACGCCCATGGCAGCGAGTTCATCCTGTCGTGCATCGCCATCGGCCTGGTGATGTCGGCCTACGTCTGCGAAGACTTGCGCAGCGCGGTGCGTGGCATTGCGCCAGGGCAGGTCGAGGCGGCGCGCGCGTTGGGGCTGGGTTTCCTGCGCACCATGCGCTGCGTAGTGCTGCCGCAGGCTTTCCGCATTGCCATCCCGCCGCTCTTGAACCAGACCCTGCTGCTGGTCAAGAACACCAGCCTGGCGATGGCCATCGGCGTGGCCGAACTGACCGCCGCCGGCCGCGAGATCGAGAACTACACGTTCCGCACCTTCGAGGCCTATGCGGTGGTGACGGCGATCTACCTGGCGCTGTCGTTTCTGATCATGGGCGGCGGCGCGCTGCTGCAGCGGCGCTACCGGCCGCTGGGAGGCCATTGAATGTGGGACATCCTCAAAGACAACTGGCTGCTGCTGCTCATCGGCCAATATCCGCACGGCCCGATCGGCGGCCTGGCGGCCACGCTGGGCCTGGCCGCCGTCAGCCTGGCGCTGGCCCTGCCTTGCGGCGTGCTGTTGGCGCTGGGCCGCATCAGCCCGTACCGCATACTGCGCTGGCCGGCCTCGGCCATGGTGTACCTGGTGCGCGGCCTGCCGCTCTTGATGTTCATCTTCTGGGCCTACTTCTTCGTGCCGCTCGTCATCGGCCGGCCGGTGGCGGGCACCACGACGATGGTGGTGGCCCTGGTGTGCTACGAAAGCGCCTACCTGGCCGAGATCATCCGCGCCGGCATCCAGGCGCTGCCGCCCGGCCAGCAGGAGGCCGGCCGCGCGCTCGGCCTGTCGTACCTGCAGACCATGCGCCGGGTGATCCTGCCACAGGCGCTCTACAACATGCTGCCCAGCATGCTGAGTCAGTTCGTCTCGACAGTGAAGGAGACCTCGCTGGCCTATGTGATCAGCGTGCAGGAGCTGACCTACGCCGCCAACCAGATCAACAGTGTGCTGCTGACCAAGCCCTTCGAAGTGTTCGCGCTGCTGGCGCTGACCTATTTCATCCTGAATTTCGGCCTGAGCGCCCTGGTGCACCTGACCGAGAAACGCATCGGCCGCCGCCGCGCCGGCCGCGCGCCTGCCCCCAAGGTGGTAACGACATGATCCGATTTTCCGAAGTGCAAAAGTGGTATGGCGACTATCAGGCGCTGACCGACGTGACCGCGCAAGTGCGGCGCGGCGAAGTGGTGGTGGTGTGCGGCCCGTCCGGGTCGGGCAAGTCGACCCTGATCCGCACGGTGAACCGGCTGGAGCCGATCCAGAAGGGCGTGATCGAGGTCGACGGCCAGGACATCTACGGCGCCAGGGTGCACCTGGACACGCTGCGCAGCCACATCGGCTTCGTGTTCCAGCAGTTCAACCTGTTCCCGCACCTGTCGGTGCTGGAGAACCTGATGCTGGCGCCGCTGCAACTGAAACGCGCGCGCCGTCCCGAGGCGCGCGAACGGGCGCTGCAGTTGCTGGAGCGCGTCGGCCTGGCGCACAAGGCCGAGGCCTATCCGGCCCAGCTTTCCGGCGGCCAGCAGCAGCGCGTGGCGATCGCGCGGGCGCTGGCGATGAACCCGCCGGTGATGCTGTTCGACGAGCCGACGAGCGCGCTGGATCCGGAGATGGTGGGCGAGGTGTTGCAGGTGATGAAAGGCCTGGCCAAGGACGGCATGACCATGGTGTGCGTGACGCACGAGATGGGATTCGCGCGGGAAGTGGCCGATACCGTCTGGTTCATGGACGCGGGGCGGATCGTGGAAGTGGCCGGGCCGCAGGCGTTCTTCGGACGGCCTGAAACCCAGCGGGCGCGGAAGTTCCTGGCCGACATCCGGCACTGACCCGCGGCGCCGCTCACAGCACCGCCTGAATCGCATCCCGCGCCTGGTGCGATAACTCCAGCCGCGTCGGCAACGTCCCGTCCGCGTGTCTCGCCGCCAGCACCGGCAGGAACACCACTTCCACCGCCAGCCCGGTGGCCCCCAGCACCCGCCAGAGATTGGCCACCAAGGTTTCCTCGCCGACGAACGCGGCGAAACCGCTGCGTTGACCGTGCTGCAGGAAACGCAGCGCCACGGGCTGGATTTCCACCGCCGCCGCGCGAGCCGGTTCGAACAGGCTGGCGTGGAACGGCCGCAGCTCGAAACCTTCGCTCGTCGTGCCTTCCGGGAACAGGCCGACCGCGTCGCCTTGCTTGAAGCGCGCCTGCATCGACTCGCCCATCGCGTGCACCGCGTGGCGTTGGCCGCGCTCGATGAACAGCGTGCCCGCGCCCGCCACCAGCCAGCCGATCAGCGGCCAGCTACGGATCTCGCTCTTGGCCACGAACGCGGTCGCGCGCGCCGAATTCAGCACGAAGATATCGATCCAGGACACGTGGTTCGCCACCAGCAGCACCGGGCCCGTCATGCGCGGCGTGCCCTTGAAGACGACCCGCAGGCCGCAGGCCGCCATCAGGCAGCGCGACCAGGTACGGTTCAGCCAGGCCCGCGACTTCGGGCGCAATAGCGGATACACCAGGCCCACGCACAGCAGGCCGAAAAGGATCCACGGCACCACCAGCATCAGGCGAAGGACAAAGCGCAGCAGCTTCAAACAGGGGTCTCCCAGGCCGGGCGGCCCCCCACCAGGGTGGCGCGGACACGACCGGGCAGCATCATACCCGCGAACGGCGTATGACGGCTGTGGCTTTGCAAGGCGCCGGGCGTCACCAGCCATTCGGCCTCCAGGTCCACCAGGCACAGATCCGCCGGCGCGCCGACGCCCAGCTCGCCCAGCCCGGACAGCGCTGGCGACACGCCGCGCAGCAGCGCCGCCGGCCCCGAGGTCACCGGCGCCAGCGCCTGCGGCAGCGGCAGGCGGGCGTCGCGGGCCCATTTCAGCGCCAGCGACAGCAACAACTCCAGGCCCGTGGCGCCCGGCTGGGAGTGCGGGAACGGGGCAGACTTGCCCGCGTCGTCCACCAGCGTGTGATCCGAACACAACGCCTGCACCAGCCCCTCGCGCAGCGCCGCCTGGATCGCGTCGCGGTCGCGCTGGCCGCGCAACGGCGGGCGCAGATGAAAATCGGTATTGAAATAGCCGATGTCGACGTCGGTCAGGTGCAGGCTGTTGGCCGAGACATCCGCGCTCACCGCCAGCCCCTCGCGGCGCGCGGCGCGCAGCAATTGCAGCCCCCCGGCCGTGGACAGGCGCGACAGGTGCACGCGCGCGCCGGTGGCGCGTTGCAGTTCGAAAATCGTTTGCAGGGCCAGCACTTCGGCTTGCGGCGGCAGGCCTTCCAGGCCGAGGCGATCGGCGTAGGCGCCCGCGGCGACCACGGCGCCCTGCGCCAGCCACGGATCCTGCGGCCGCAACCACAGTGCCAGGCCTTGCCCGGCGGCGTAGCGCATGGCGCCCCACAATACCCGGGTGTCCGCGAGGCCGCACTCGCCCTGCGAAAACGCCAGGCAGCCCGCCTGGGCCAACAGCGCCATTTCGGCCAGGGTTTCGCCGCGCAGGCCGACCGTCAGCGCGCCGATGGGCAGCACGCGGGCATGGCCGGCCGGCGCCTCGCGCAACAGGGCCTCGACTTTGGCCGGCTCGTCCAGCGGCGCATCGGCGCCGGGCGGCACGGCCAGCGTGGTCACGCCGCCAGCCAGGGCGGCGCGCAGTTCGGCGGCGGACAGGCGCGCCTCGGTCGAGGCGCCGGCATCCTGGCGCAGCACACGCGCCGACAAGTCCACCAGGCCCGGCAGCACGGCCAGGCCGGCGGCGTCGATCCGCCGGTCGGCCCGGAAGCCGTCGGGCGCCTGGCCGATGGCCACCACGCGGCCGTCGGCGATGAACAGGTCGTGCGGGCCGTCCCGGCCATGGGCCGGATCGATCAGGCGGCCATTGGCGATGTGCAGTCTCATACGGCGTCTCCGGCCAGCACGCGCAAGGCGGCCAGGCGCAAATCGCGTTCGAAGCGCGCCAGGCGGGTGTCGGTGTCGACCAGACCGGTGGCCAGCTCGCCATCGACTTCGATGCCCGGGGTCAGCGGGGCCGCGGGCAGCAGCAAGGCGTCGGCGTTGGCCGCGGCCAGGCGGGCGGGGGTCAGCCCGTAGCCGGCGGCGTACTCGCGGGCCGACGGCAACAGCGCGCCGCTCATGCGCTCGGCAAGCAAGGGCAACACGATGACGACATCGGCGCCGGCCAGGCATTCGCGCAGCGAGGCGCAGGCGCGCACGCCCAGTTGCGGCAGGCCATCGGGCAGCAAGGGGCGCGGCGCGGCGGCGCGCACTTCCGGCACGCCCAGCGTCGTCATGAGGTGAATCAGGCTGCGCGCCACGGCGCTGTGGCGGATGTCGCCCACCAGCGCCACGGCCAGCTCGGTCAGGTCGCGCCCGGCCTGTTGCATCGCCCGCACCCGGGCCAACGCCGGCAACGGATCGGCATGCGCGCCGTCGCCGGCATTGAGGATGCGCAGGCCCGGCGTCCGGGCGCTGGCGGCGCAGACCGCGGCGCCGCTGGCCGGGTGCCGCAGCACCAGGATGCCGGCGGGCAGGCCGGCCGCCAAGGCGGCGGGCGACAGGGCGGCTTGCGCCTGCTCGGCGGCGCCCCCGCCATGGCCGCGATCCACGCCGGCATCGGCCCCCGGCGCGTCCGCCAGCGCCACGGGCCGCAGGCCCAAGTGCGCGGCGGCGGCTTCGAACGCCTGGCGCAGCGCGGCATCCGCGGCCGGCAGGCTCAGGAACAAGGGCAGGTCGACGGCGGCGGACGCCTGGCCGGCGGCGGCCTCCGTGGCCATCGCCAGCAGCCGCTCGACATGGCGGCGCGGCAGCCCTTCCGTCGTCAGCAGATGCGTCAGTTCGCCACGGCGGTCGAGTTGCGGATTGAGCATGGGCAGGCAGGGCCGGCGTCAGGACGCCGCAGGCTTGTCCAGGTAGCGTTGCAGGATGACGGCGGCGGCCATGGCGTCGTCGGCCGAATGGGTGCCGAGCAGGCGCTGCGCCTCCATGCTGGAGCCGCGCTCGTCGACCAGTTCCACCGCGACGCCGAAGCGGCCGTGCAACTGGTTGGCGAAGCGGCGGCAGCGCGCGGTGGCGGGCTGTTCGCCGCCGTCGCTGTCGAGCGCCAGGCCGACCACGACGCGATGCGGCTGCCATTCGCGCAGCAGCGCCTCGATGCGCGCGAAGCGCACATCGCGCACTTCGCTGAAGATGATTTCGAGCGGCCGCGCGTGGCGCGTCAGCGTATTGCCAATGGCCACGCCGATTTTCTTTTCGCCGAAGTCGAAGGCCAGCAGGGTTTCTTCAGGCATGGCCCGCGTCGCCGGCCAGCATCACCGGATCGATGCCCAGCAGCTTGAGGGCGGCGGGGTAGCGTTCCTCGGGCGGCACGTCGAAGATGATGTGGTCGTCGGCGCCGACCGACAGCCAGGCGTTCTGGCCCATCTCGCTTTCGAGCTGGCCGGCGCCCCAGCCGGCGTAGCCCAGCGTGACCAGCATGCGCGCGGGGCCGTTGCCGTCGGCCACGGCCTGCAGCACATCGCGCGAGGTGGTCAGCGCCATCTCGCCCAGTTTGATGCTGGAGCTGTAATCGCCGGCCGGCGCGTGCAGCACGAAACCGCGGTCGGTCTGCACCGGGCCGCCGAAGAACACCAGCGTGTCCTTGACCGGGCCGATTTCGAGCGCGAGGTCGATGCGCTCGAACAGGGTGCCGAGCGTCAGGTCGGTGGGCCGGTTGATCACCAGGCCCAATGCGCCCCGCTCGGAATGTTCGCAGATGTAGATGACCGAGCCGGCCAGGCTGCCCTCGACCATGCCCGGCATGGCGATCAGGAACTGGTTGGCGAAGTTGGCGGCCTGCTGCATGGAGGCTTCTGCGTGGTGTCTTTCCGTCATGGCAACCCCTCTGTGGGTGATCTGATAGAACCGGGGGCCCGCCTTACCGGCGTGGCCCGTCGGGAGCGCGGGGCGGCATCGGCCGCCCCCTCGTTGCAAGCCTTGGCGGAATACGTCGGCGCTGCGGAGTCAGATTTCCATCAATTCGAAGTCCTCTTTGCGGGCACCGCATTCAGGACAGACCCAGTTCGGCGGCACGTCTTCCCAGCGGGTGCCGGGCGCGATGCCCTCGTCGGGCAGGCCCGCCTCTTCGTCGTAGACCCAGCCACAAATCAGACACATCCAAGTACGCATAGTTCTCTCTTACATCAATTCCCTGCCGTCATCCCCGCTACGGGGCAAAGGCGGGAGGCATCCATTAGAATGGGGACAATCTTACCGAAACCCAATAGGGGTTCCCCTGATTCTTCGCAAAATGAGTCCGGGCACCCTTACTCTAGCGCTGTCCACGTGGCCCCCGTTACTCCCCCTCTCGTTTTGGTCTTCGGCCCGCTCGATCCGTCGGGCGCCGACGGCTTGCCCGCGGATGCCGTCACTTGCGCCCGCCTGGGCTGCCATGGTCTGGCGGCCGTCACGGCGCTAACCGTGCAGGATACCGCCGGCATCGAAGAAATCCACCCCGTGTCGCCCGACCTGCTGGACGACCAGGCCCGCTGCCTGCTCGAAGACATGTCGGTGCAGGCGATCAAGGTGGGCGGACTATACACCGCCGAAACGGCAAGCGTCGCCGCGCAAGTAGCCGCCGATTACAGCCAGGTGCCGCTGGTGCTGCACCTGGGCCAGCGCGCCCAGATGCCGGCCGACGCCGCCGACGAGGACGAGGCCGACGACCTGCTGGCCGCCATCCTCGAACTGGTGCTGCCGCAGACCGACCTGCTGATCGTCGAGCACCTGCGGCTGGCGCAATGGCATGCCGATGGCGATATCGATATCGGGGACGCACCATCGCCGATGCACGCCCTGGTGGCCGCCGGCGCCGAATGGGTGCTGGTGCTGGGCAGCCCGCAACGGCCCGGCCACTACGCCAACATGCTGCTCGGCCCCAACGGCCAGACCACCACGCTGCCCTGGCAGGCGCCCCCGGACCGCAACGGCGACGCCGGCGGGCTGGCCGCCACCGCCATCACCGCCCTGCTGGCGCGCGGACTGGACATGCCCGAGGCCGTGCGCCAGGGGCTGGCCCACGCCGACGCGGCGGTGGCCGCCAGTTTCCTGCCCGGCATGGGCCGGCGCATTCCCAACCGGATCCAAGCGCAATGAAAGCCCTGCGATTTCCCGCCGGCCTGTACGGCGTCACCCCCGAATGGGACGACACCGAGCGCCTGCTGCGCGCGGTGCGCCAGGCCGCCGAGGGCGGCATGCGGGCGCTGCAACTGCGCCGCAAGGACGTGCCCGACGCGGTGCGCGCGGCGCAGGCACGCGCCCTGGCGCCGCTGTGCCGCGAACTGGGCGTGGTGTTCCTGATCAATGACGACTGGCGCCTGGCGCTCGAGGTCGGCGCCGACGGCGCCCACGTCGGCCGCGACGACGACAGCCTGGCGCGCATCCGCGCCGAAGCCGGCCCCGACCTGATCCTGGGCGGTTCCAGCTACGACGACCTGGCGCGCGCCCGCGAGCTGCTGGACGCCGGCGCCGACTACATCGCCTTCGGCGCCATGTTCCCCTCGCGCGTCAAGCCGGATACGGTGCGCGCGCCGCTGTCGGTGCTGACCGAGGCCCGCGCCCTGGTCGAGGCCCGCGACGCGCCGCGTCCGGCCGTGGTCGCCATTGGCGGCATCACGCCCGACAACGCCGCGCTGGTGGCCGCGGCCGGCGCCGATTCGGTCGCCGTCATCACCGGCCTGTTCGAGGCGCCCGCCATCCGCGCCGCCGCCGCGGCCTGCGCCGCGCCCTACTCCATCAACCGCAACCAGAAGCCCTGACCGCCATGTCCCGTAACGCCCAGCTTTTCGAACGCGCCTGCCGCAGCATCCCCGGCGGCGTCAACTCGCCCGTGCGCGCTTTCCGCTCCGTGGGCGGCACGCCGCGCTTCATCAAGCGCGCGCAGGGCCCGTACGTATGGGACGCCGAGGACAAGCAGTACATCGACTACGTCGGCTCGTGGGGGCCGGCCATCCTGGGCCACTCGCATCCGGAGGTGGTGCGCGCGGTGCAGGAGGCGGCCGTCAACGGCCTGTCGTTCGGCGCTCCCACCGAGGCCGAGATCGAGCTGGCCGAAGTGCTGATCGCGCGCCTGCCGTCGCTGGAACAGGTGCGCCTGGTCAGCTCCGGCACCGAGGCCACCATGACGGCCATCCGCCTGGCGCGCGGCGCCACCGGCCGCAACAAGATCGTCAAGTTCGAGGGCTGCTACCACGGCCACTCCGACAGCCTGCTGGTCAAGGCCGGCTCGGGCCTGCTGACCTTCGGCAACCCCAGCTCGGCCGGCGTGCCGCCGGAATTCGTCTCGCACACGCTGACCCTGGAATACAACAACCTGGACGCGGTGCGCGCGGCCTTTGCCCAGCACGGCGCGGACATCGCCTGCATCATCGTCGAGCCGATCGCCGGCAACATGAACCTGATCAAGCCGGCCGCCGGCTTCCTGGAAGGGCTGCGCGAGGTCTGCACGCAGCACGGCGCGCTGCTGATCTTCGACGAAGTCATGACCGGTTTCCGCGTCGGCCCGCAGGGCGTGCAGGGTCTGTCGGGGGTCAAGCCCGACCTGACCACGCTGGCCAAGGTGATCGGCGGCGGCATGCCGGTGGGTGCCTTCGGCGGCAGCGCCGAGATCATGAAGCACATCGCGCCGCTGGGCGGCGTCTATCAGGCCGGCACGCTGTCGGGCAATCCGGTGGCCGTGGCCGCCGGCCTGGCCACGCTGCGCCTGATCGCCGCGCCCGGTTTCTACGACAAGCTGGCGGCCCAGACCGCCAAGCTGGCCCAGGGCCTGCAGCAACGCGCGCGCGCCGCCGGCCTGGCGTTCTCGGCCGACTCGGTGGGCGGCATGTTCGGCATCTACTTCAGCGACAAGGTGCCGGCCACGTTCGCCGAGGTCTCGGCCTGCGACACGGCGCGCTTCAACCGCTTCTTCCACGCCATGCTGGATCACGGCGTGCATTTCGCGCCCTCGGCGTTCGAGGCCGGTTTCGTCTCGGCCACCCACGACGACGCCGTCATCCAGGCCACGCTGGATATCGCCGAGAAGGTTTTCGCGGCGATCTAAGGGGTCTTGTAGTGGCGGTACAGCGCCGTGACATCGCGCACGTACTGCTGGGTTTCGGCGTAGGGCGGCACGGCGTCATATTTGCGCACCGCGCCCTCGCCGGCGTTGTAGGCGGCCAGCGCCAGGTCCAGCCGGCCCGGGTACTGATCGATCAGACGGCGCAACAGGCTCGACCCCGCCTTGACGTTGGTGGCCGGATCCACCAGCGCCCGCTCGATATCGTCCGAGACCAGCAGGGTGGCCGCGGTGGCGGGCATCAGTTGCATCAGGCCCAGGGCGCCCTTGGGTGAGCGCGCGTCGCTGCGAAATCCCGATTCGATGGCGATGACCGCGGTCAACAGCGCCTGATCCACGCCCGACTCCCTGGCCGCCTGCGCGATCAGCGCGTCATGGGCGGTGGGTGGTGGCGCGGGCCCCCAGCGCGCGGCGCGGTCGCCCAGCTTCAGCAGGCTGGCGCCGTCTCCGGCGCGCGGCTCGCATTCCAGGCACACCCTGATACGGTCGCCGCGCAAGGCGACGCGGGCCTGGGCGCGCTTGTAATACTTGGCGTAGCCATTGGGCACCTTCATGGCGCGCCACACGCCGAACGGGTCCCGGTAGCGGTAGACCTCGGCGGCGGCGGCGCCGGCCACGGGCGCCAGCGCCGCCGCCCCGGCCACCATGGCCGCGATCACCAGGCCGGCCAGGCGCGCGCGGCGGCGCGGCGCGGGTGATGGGAAGAAAGGGGGTGGGGACATGGCATCGACGCTCCGGCGGCGTCCTGGGACGCGGAATCGAACGCCTATGCTGAGCCGGCCCGCGCGCTTTGTCGCTCCTGCCGATGGCCTAGGACGCGTCACCGTGTCGGGCGGCCCGCGCCCCAGGCCCGTGACCCACCCGACGCCGTTGGCCTGAAATAAGGGTCAGACCTACCTCTTTTTGTTCCCGCCAGCCCCCTGCTACTGCGCAGTAGTGCCAGGTTCATGGGTTAACATATGTCGCAATATTTCGCTTAATTACTAAATGAATGAAATCCCGGCGCAGACCGTCGGGCGGGAGGCGGAGATGGGCGCAGACAACACGCTCCAGCTGGTGCTGGATGCCAATACCAACGTCCTGACGGCGATATACACGCCGCCACCCCACCCGGAAATCGACACCGTCCCCCCGGATGCGGCCCCCGGCGAAGCCCCCATCGATGCCCCGCAAGCCGACGCCACGCCGGCGGCGCCCGTGCCCAGCTGGGATTCGCTGGCCGCCCTGGCCACCGCCCAGGGATGGTCGACCGAGGCGCTGGACAACCATGCCGTCATCGCCTTCGTCGACCTGTGCCGCCAGGCCACCGCCCCCGTCCAGGTGCCGGTGGGCAAACTGATCGACGGTTCGTTCGACCTGGAAGTGGACGCCTCCTGCATGTCGGCGCTGGTCACGCTGCACCCGCCCAAGGGGGGCAAGCCGGTGACCCTGGCCGCGCTGCGCCAGGCCATCGCCGACCAGGGCATCGTCCATGGCGTGCTGGAAAAGGAACTGGCCGAGGCCGTCGAGCGCGGCGGCGCGCAGACCGTGCTGATCGCGCAGGGCACGCCGCCCACGCGCGGCACCCCTACCCGCTTCGAAAGCCTGCTGGACCGGCTGAAACCGCGCGCCCAGGAAATCGACGAACTGGCGCAGATCGACTACCGCGACCTGGGCAGCCTGCTGCTGGTCACGCCGGGCATGCCGCTGATGCGCCGCATCCCGCCGCTGCCGGGCATCGACGGCTGCAACGTGCTGGGCCAGCCGGTGCTGCCGGAAGAACTGCCGGATACGCCGTTCAATGCCGAGATGTCCGGTGTCGAGATCGACGCGGAGGACCCGAATCTGCTGCGTGCCGCCATCGCCGGTTCGCCCAAGCTGATCCACCAGGGCGCGCAAGTCAATCCGGTGGTCGAGGTGGACGCGGTCGACCTGTCCACGGGCAACATCAATTTCCAGGGTTCGCTGCAGGTGCGCGGCGACATCAGCGCCACCATGGAAGTGCGGGTGACGGGCGACGTGGTCGTCAACGGCACCATGGAAGCCGCGCTGGTCGAGGCCGGCGGCAACGTCACGGTCAAGGGCGGCATCATCGGCATGGCCGAGGCCATGTCGGACACCAGCGGCGGCGCCAACGCGGCCGCGCGCACCGCCCACATCGTCTGTGGCGGTGAAGTGCGTGCCCGCTTCATCACCAACGCCATCATCAGCGCCGGCCAGAACGTCGAGGTCGAGCGCGAGATCCGCCAGAGCAGCATCGCGGCCGGCGGCAGTGTCAATGTCGGCCCGCCCAACGCCCAGCAGACCGCCATCACCGGCGGTCAGACCCGCGCGCTGCAATCGGTGCGCGCGGGCACCATCGGGTCGCCGGCGGGCGTGCCCACGCTGGTGCAGGCCGGACTGGATCCGCACGCCGACATCAAGCGCTCGGCGCTGACGCGCAAGCGCCTGAAAATGAACGAGGAAAAGGCCAAGCTGGAGCAGTTGCTGCTGTTCCTGCAGGCCAACCCGGGGCGCGCCGCTGGCGACGTGGTCGAACGCGCCCGCAATACCCACACCAAGCTGGGCCGCGACCTGATCGAGCTGGACGAGGAAGAGGCCCAGCTGATCCGCGACCTGCAGCCGCTGCATACCGCCACCATCATCGCCGCGCGGCGCTTCTGTGGCGGCACCCGGATCCAGGTGGGCAACCGCATGCAGGAATTCATGGAGGATCAGGTCGGCGGCAAGGCCGGCCTGGAAGAAGGCGAGATCGTCATCCGCTGACACGCGCCGGGCGCGCGGCGGCCTGCCCCCAGCCTCCGGGCGCGCGGGGTGCCGCCGCGCCCTCACCCCGGCCGGCCAGGGCCGTCAGGGCGCCAACTGCTTGAACCAGGCGCGCGGGGAAATCCCGCGATCCGGCCCCAGGATCGAAAAGCCGCCGTCCACCGGAATATCCACGCCCGTCATCCACGAGGCCGCGTCCGAGCAGGCGAAACACACGGCCGCCGCGATCTCCTCGCCCGACCCGACCCGGCCCAGCGGATGAAAGTGCGCGCCCACCGCGTCGGCGGCTTCGCGCGAGCCGCCGGCCAGTTGCTCGACCGAGGGCGACCAGGTCCAGGCCGGCGACACCGCCAGCACGCGGATGCCGGCCGGCGCCAGTTCCACCGCGAAGTTCTTGGTGATCTGCAGCAAGGCCGCCTTGGAGGCGGGATACAGGGCGCGCCCGGCCGCGCCGAACTTGCCGCCGGTGCTGCCCAGGTTCACCACCACGCCGCCGCGCGGCAGCAACGGCGCCGCCAGTTGCGTGAAGATGGCGGCCGACACCAGGTTGGTGTCGAGCGTGGCGTGCCATTCCTCGCGGCTGGACGCCAGGCCGCGGTCGTTGTACTGGCAGGCGTTGTTCACCAGGATGTCGACCCGGCCGAAGCGCGCCAGCGCGGCGTCCAGGCATTGCCGGATCTGGTCGTCGTGGCCGATGTCGGTCTCGTGGAACAGCGCGCGCTCGCCGATGGCGTCGGCCAGCGCCTGGCCGGCCTGGGCGTTGCGCCCCACCAGCACCACGTTGGCGCCGGCCGCCGCCAGCCCGCGCGCAATGTCCGCGCCCAGCCCCTGGGTGCTGCCGGTGACGATGGCGGTCTTGCCGGCCAGGCCGGGAAAGCCGGAAAAATCCATGGGAGTTCCTTTCGATCAGTGGGGCGTGGCCGCCCAGCGTACTGCCTGCGCCACCGAGCCGGTCTGCGCGATCAGGCGCATGCTGGCCAGCGACGCGTCATGCACCGCCGGATCGGCCGAAGCGCAGGCGTCTTCGGCCACCATGACATTGAAACCGATATCCGCCGCGTGGCGCACGGTGCCTTCGACCACCGAGTGGGTGGCGACGCCCGCCACCACCAGGCGGCGCGCGCCCAGCAGCCGCAGCGTCTCTTCCAGCGGCGTGCCGTAGAAGGCGCTGATGCGGGTGTGCTTGACCACGAATTCGCGCGTGCTTTCCGCCCGCGGCTGCAAGCCTTCGTAGAACGCGCTGCCCCACTGCCCTTCGGCCACCGCGCCGATGCGGGCGACGTTGCGGAAGATGTCGCAGTTGGGCAGCAGGTCGGCGTAGTCGGGGCGGAAGGCGATGCGCACGTGCACGATCGGCAGGCCGTGGCTGCGGGCCCCATCGAGCAGGTCGGCGGCGCCGCGCAGCAAGCGCTGGCGCTCCGCGCCGTCGGCGTCCAGCCCGACGCGGATCTTGCCCTCGGGGTGCAGCACATCGTTCTGGTAGTGCAGCGCCAGCACGGCGGCGTCGGGCGTGCTCACACGAACACCTCGAACACGTCGTGGGCGTCGTCGCAATTCACCAGGTCGACGCGCTTCATGCGGATGCGCCAACTGTCGCCGTCGGCCGCCAGCTTGTGGGTGTAGCGGCCGGCCAATTGGCGCGGCTGGCGCTTGCGCCACTCGGTCATCTGAAACGCCGAGTGCACCACCAGGTTGCCGCCGGCATCGACGCCCTCGACCTGCACCGCGCCCACCAGCCGCGCGCTGCGCGTGGGCGGCTGCTGCGACCAGTTGCGCGGATGCTGCAGCCGGCGGATGCGCACGTCGCGCAGCATGCGGTCTTCCCAGAACAGCGAGATATGGTCGTAGGGGCTGGCCTGGCCCGGCTCGCGCGGCATCCAGTACATGCCGTCGTCGGTCCACAGCGACTGCCAGTCGTCGTAGCGGCGCTCGTCCAGCAGCCGCGCCTCGCGGTACAGGAACTGGGCGATGCGGTGATAGGCCTCGGCCGGCACGTCGGCCGGCGCCAGGTTGGCGGTGGATACGTCGAATTCCAGGTCTAGCAGCATGCGCCTTCTCCTTGGCCGTGGGCGGGCGCCACGGGACCGGCCGCCATGTAGTTCTTCCAGGCGCGGAACTGGTTGCGCATCGGCAGCTCGCTGGTGCCGTTGACCGACACCATGCCGTCGGCATCGCTGCGGTCGGTGCCGTGATAGCGGTGCATGCTGACCCATTCGCCGCCGCGGGTGGCGTTGCCTTCCTGGCAGCGGTTGTAGAGCTCGATGTCGTCCGGCATGACGTTGGACGACGGCGAATTGATCACGTTGGCGTACAGCATGGCGCGCTTGAACACGCCGTCCGGCGCGCCCTTGCAGCGGAACGTCTGGATCTCGATCAGGGTGCGGTCGACGGCGATCGGGCGGATCACGCGGAACTGCTGGAACACGGTGTGCGGCGAGCCGCTGCCGTAGATGACGGTGTTGTGGCGGTTCATGCCCAGGATCTCGCGGGCGCGCTCGGCGCCGTAGGCCGCGGTCAGCGCCTCGAAGTGGGCGCGCGACACCGGGTCGCGTTCGGCCGCGCCCGGGTTGAAGATGCCTTCCATGTAGCCGTGGCCGTTGTCGTAGGCGCGCAGCTCCAGCTTTTCCCAGAACTCGTAGGGCTCGCCGTTGCCGTCCATGATGTGCAGCTCGAACGGCATCTCGCCGATCTCCTTGGCCTCGTCGCGGGCGGCGGCAAAGGAAGATTCGTGCGTCACGCGGGCGTGCATGGTGTCGTGCAGGTTCTCGTAGAAAACCTTCCAGTTGGAGCGCTGCATCACGCGGAAGATGCCGCCGGCCACTTCCACTTCGCCCACCGGCGAGCGGTCGCACAGGTTGTCGATCGACGAGCGCACGCCGCCCAGGAATTCCTCCAGCCCCTGGCCCTCGCGCGCCTGGCTGGCGAAGACGAAGCCACGGTAGCTTTCCACGCGCGGCAGGCGGCGCATCGAGAAGGTCGGATCGGTCGGATCGTACGAGGTGCCCTCCAATCCCTGCTTGAGCGGCACGCCGAGGTGGCTGCCGTCCAGCTTGAAGGTCCAGGCGTGGTACGGGCAGCGGAAGAACTTGCCGACGCAGCCGTCGCCGTCCGCCACCACCTTGGCGCCCTTGTGCGGGCAGCGGTTGTACAGCACGTGCACGCGGCCGTCGCTGGCGCGCACCATCAGCACGTCCTGGTCGCCCAGGCGGGTGGTGTGGTAGTCGCCCGTTTTGGGCACCTGGCTCTCGTGGCCCACATAGACCCAGGCGCGGCCGTAGATGCGCTGCATCTCCAGCTCGAAGATCTCCGGGTCGGTGTACAGGGCGCGGTGCACGCTGTCGCCGCGCACCATCTCGCCCAGTTGTTGCTCGCTATACGGCATGGCGGTCTCCTACTTGTTCTCGCTGTCTTTCCAGCGCGCCATCAAGGTGTTGGAAGGCAGGGTCTCGTCCAGCAGCTTGCGCGCGGTCTCGCGCCCGGCCACCGGCAGGCCCTTGGGGTCGAGCACGCCGATCTGCACCAGCACGCTGGCCTGGTCCCAATAGATGTGTTCGTGGCAGAGCTTGTCGCCGCGGAACTTGACGATGGCCACCAGCGGGATCTCGACGTATTTGCCGGTAGGCGCGACGCCGGGCAGCAGCCAGTCGATCTCGGTGGTGTGGGTGAAGCAGAACAGCAGCTCGTCGACGATCTGGGTCGCGCCCACGGTGCGCGACAGCGGCACCAGTTTGGTGTCGGGCGGGTTGCTGTTGACGAAGTGGTGCTGGTAGAAGCGCGACAGCTCGCGGTAGCCGACCCCGCCCGTCATGGTGGGGATGTGGTTGACGTAGGGCTCGGCCACCATCGTGGCCATGGTCGCGGCCACATCGCGAGTGCCGAATTCGTATTCGCAGTGCTTGTCCCACAGGGCCGAATAGTCGAACTGCGGGCCGATCACGCGTTGCAGCGCGGCCATGCTGCGCTGGTGCGCCATCAGCGCCGACGGCTTGTCGTAGTGCGCGCCGCCGGTGCGGGCAAAGGCGTGGTCCATGCCGGGGTACACATACAGCTCGACGTTGGCCTTGCCGCCCAGCGCCTCCAGGATGCGCTGGCGCGCCGGCGGCGGACAGAAGCCGTCCTGCTCGGCGATGTGCAGCACCAGCCGGCCGCGCAGATTGGCGGCTTCGTCCAGGCTGTCCTCGATGCCGACGCCGTAGTAGCCGATGGCCACGTCGGCATCGGTGCGGCAGGCGGCCAGGTAGGCCAGCTTGCCGCCCAGGCAATAGCCCAGCACCCCGGCGCCGCCCTGCTGCTCGGGCAGCGCGCGCAGCGCGGCCAGGGTCGAGGCGACGTCCTTGACGCCCAGATCGACATCGAAACGCTGGTACAGCTCGAAGGCGCGCGGCATGTCGGCCGGGCCGTCGGTGAGCTGGATGCCGGGCTGCTGGCGCCAGAACAGGTCCGGCGCCAGCACTACGTAGCCTTCCTCGGCCAGCGACTGCGCGGTGCGCCGCATGAAGTCGTTGATGCCGAAGATCTCCTGGCACAACACCAGACCCGGCCCGTGACCCGAGGCGGGCACGGCCAGGTAGGCGCCGAAGGACTTGCCGTCGTGCGAGGCGATGGTCACCTCGCGCGTCGTGATGGTTGCGGTCATGCGTCTCTCCTTGATGCTTGCGTTGCCCGGCCTACTTCATCTGGCAGGCGGCGGCGAACGGATCGTGATATTGCGTCAGCAGCGTGCCCGACAGCTTGTTGGCCAGCTTGCCGTCCGCGCCCTTGACGACCGTGCGCAGGTAGTAGTTCTGGATCGGGTACTGATTGCGGTTGAAGGTGAAGTCGCCGCGCACCGACTTGAAATCGGCGCGGCGCAGCGCCGGCCGCAGCGCGTCGGCGCCCAGCTTGCCGCCGGTCTGCCTGACCGCGCTGTCCAACAGCATGGCGGCGTCGTAACCCTGCGAGGCATAGAGCGTGGGGGTGCGGTTGTAGGCCTTCCTGAAATCCTCGACGAACTTGCGGTTGGCGGGGTTGTCCAGGTCGGCGGCCCATTGCGACGAGTTGTGCAGGCCCTCGATCGGCGCGCCCACCGCGGCGATGGTGTCCTCGTCACCCGAGAAACCGGGCGCCAGCAGCGCGATGTCCTTGCCCAGGCCGGCGCCATTGAACTGCTTAATGAAGTTCACGCCCATGCCGCCCGGCAGGAAGAAAAACACGGCGTCCGGCTTGCTGGCGCGCAGCCGCGTGATCTCCACGCCATAATCGAGCTGGCCCAACTGGGTGTAGATCTCCTCAGACAGCCCGCCCTTGTACAGGCGCTTGAAGCCGTTGAGCGACTCGCGCCCGCCCGGATAATCCGGCGCGATCAGCGCCACCCGCTTGAAGCCCTGGTCGGCGGCATACTTGCCCATGGCCGCCGGGATGTCCTCGTTCTGCCAGGCCACCGCGAAGAAATTCGGATTGCAACCGGCGCCGGCATAGTTCTCGGGGCCGGTGTTGGTGCTGAGGTAGATGGTGCCCGACTGCAGGATGGCCGGCATCACCGGCAGCAGCACGTTAGAAAACACGATGCCGGTCATGACATCGACCTTGTCACGCTTGAGCAACCGTTCGACCGCCTGGCGGCCGGCGTCGGCCTTCTGCTGGTCATCGGCCACCACCACCTCGGCCGCCAGCCCGCCCAGCTTGCCGCCCGTATGTTGCAGCGCGAGATTGAAGCCGTCGCGGATCTCGTTGCCCAGCGCCGCGCCCGGCCCCGACAGCGTGGTCAGCAGCCCCACCTTGATCCTGTCCGCCGCCGCCGCGCCCGTCGCCACCGTCATACAGGCCGCCGCCAACGCCCCCAGCGCGCCCAGGCGCCACCGTTTTCCATTCATGAGCCATTCCCCAGATAGCCGCCGGCGCCGCCGGCGCAATGCTGACAGAATCCGTCTGCCGTCGGTACACCCTGCCACCGATGAAAACTGCCAGCTTACGCGCCACGGCGCGGCCTTCCAACAACCCCCAGCTTAGGGCCGGCGCGCGCCCCGCTCTATCCGAATCGGCCCACGCCTATCCGGGATTCACTTAATTCCAAACGCTTGACGATTGCATTACGCTCGACGGCGATACGGGAGCGTTCCCGTCCCGGAGGCATCCATGCACGGCTGGTCCCGCATCGAGCTGGCGCCATTGCTCAAACGACGCGTCTTCAGTTCCACCCAGCCCGCCGAAACCCGCGAGCGCGTCTCCGAGGCGCTCAAAGATCATCGCCTGACCTGGAAGGGCGGCCGCGTCGACGCCGAACTGAACCGCGCCCGCTTCGGCGCCCTGAGCGTCTGTACGCTGCGCTACGGCGCCGAAGTCCACATCGAACCCGACCGCCTGCAGGATTTCATGCTGGTGCAGGTGCCGCTACGCGGCCGTGCCCGCATCGAGTGCGGCGCCGACTGCGTCGACGCCCACCCCGACTGCGCCGCCGTCATCGCCCCCAACCGCGCCCTGAAACTGCACTGGGAAGCCGGCTGCGAACAACTGCTGCTGAAGATCCCGCGCGGCAAGCTCGAAGCCATCGGCCACCGCGTCTTCGGCGACGCCGCCGCCCGCCCGCTGGACTTCAGCCCCGCCCTGCGCCTGGACACCCCCGTCGGCGCCGCCTGGCGCAGCATGATGACCAGCCTGATCCACCTGCTGCCCACCCTGGACGACGGCGCCCCAAGGCCCCCCGCCGCCTGGCTCGAACACCTGGAAGACACGCTGCTCCTGCACCTGCTCTACAACCAGCCCAACACCTGGCAACGCCACGCCGGCCTGGCCCCCGCCCTGCCCCGCCGCATCACCCAGGCCGAAGCCTACATGCGCGCCCACCTGTCGGCCCCCCTGACCCTCACCGACATCGCCCGCGGCGCCGGCGCCAGCCCCAGCGCGCTGACACGCCTGTTCCAACAACACCGCGAAACCACCCCCATGCAGGCGCTACGCGTCCTGCGCCTGGACGCCGCCCGCGAAAAACTGCGGCAAGGCGCCTGCGAAAGCGTGACCGAGGTGGCCGTCTCCGTAGGCATCAGCCACCTGGGCAGATTCTCCGAGTACTACCGCGACCGCTTCGGCGAACTGCCCCGCGAAACGTTCCAGGCCGGCAAATAGCCAGCCACCTGGCGCCATGCGCCAAACCCGCAGCCACGGGCACATAACCACTAACGTAGTTAAATCAACACATACGTGATAACGCGACCACCGCAAGCGCGCAGCGTCAGCCGCCCCCGCAAGACACCACGTAAGCTTCAAAAGGCCGCCCGCGCGGCCGCCTTGAAGCGGGCCCCGCAAACTGCTCTGAACAAGAATTACCGCCGCCAAGAACGCCAAGAAACGCGCCCTCCCCGGCATCCGCCATTAATTCTCATCGTGAGCGGGTGACGGGGCAGGCGGGGGATGGCGGGGCGTGTAGATGCGCCCGACGGAATCTGAAGGAACAGCCGAAGGCTGTGACGAAGATGAGGAAGGGGCAGTCCGGAGCGAAGGCTCCGGACCGCAATCGTAGCCCCGCCATCCCCCGCCTGCCCCGTCACCCGCGGCTAAAGAACCCAACCCAGCGCGCATCACCCGCCAGGCCGGCCCACATTCAAGCCGGCACAACAGCCGTCACTTCAATCTCCACCTTGGCCCGATCCTCCACCAGATCCGCCACCTCCACCGCCGTCATCGCCGGAAAATGCCGCCCGATCAATTCACGATAATGCTTGCCGATCTCCGGATAAGCCGCCACATAGGCATCCTTGTCCGTCACATACCACGTCATCCGAACGATATGCTCAGGCCTGGCCCCACCCTCGGCAAGAATCGCCACGATGTTGGCCAACGTCTGCCGCACCTGATCGGCCAGATCATCCGACTCGAACTGCTGCTGCCCGTTCCAGCCCACCTGCCCGCCCACGAACACCAGCTTGCTCCCCACCGTCATCTCGGTCAGGATCCCATTCGAATAGCCCCGCGGCGCCATCCAATCCGGCGGTTGCAGAATCTTCATAACGTCTCATCCTATTTTCAAAAAACAAACACCAGGGTGGCCCCCGCCGAACTCACTCGGCGGCAACCAGATAATCCTGCATGCGCTCGCGCAGATCCGCCGGCAACGGCATCGACTTCATCGTGCGCAGGTCCACCGTCACGATCGTCAGCGTCGCCGACAGCCGCAACTGCCCGTCCGGCCCCTCGAACCGCACCAGCGCCTTGAACGACGCGCCGCCGATGCGCTGCACCTGCAGCGTCTGGCGCAGCTTCTCGTGCCAGCGGCTCGGCGCGCTGAAATCGCACGTCACCGACGCCATCGGCGTGCCAATGTGGCGCTCCACGTGCAGCGCGTGAAATGGCAGCCCCATGCCCTTGTCGAACCATTCCTCGACAAAGTCATTGATCATCTCGAAATAGCGAGGATAGAAAACGATGCCCGCCGGATCGCAATGACGGAAGCGGACTTCGACCTGGCTGATGAAAGGTGCTGCCATGGCATTTCCTTGATGCAAAAAAATCACGCCATCTTGCGCAGCGCGAAACGCTGCAGCTTGCCCGTCTCGGTGCGCGGCAGCGCGGACACGAACTCGATGGCGCGGGGATACTTGTAGGGCGCGATATTGGCCTTGACGAACTGCTGCATCTGCGCCACCAGCGCGTCGCTCGGTTCAAAACCCGGCTTGAGCACCACGAAGGCCTTGACCAACTGACCGCGCTCCTCGTCGGGCGCGCCGACCACGCCGCATTCGGCCACCGCCTCATGGCGCAGCAGCGCGTCCTCGACCTCGGGGCCGGCGATGTTGTAGCCGGCCGAGACGATCATGTCGTCGTTGCGCGCCTGGTAGAACAGATAGCCGTCGTCATCCTGCACGAAGGTGTCGCCCGGCAGGTTCCAGCCATTCTGCACGAAGCGCCGCTGGCGCTCGTCGGCCAGGTAGCGGCAGCCGGTCGGCCCCTTGATCGCCAGGCGGCCCACCGTGCCGTTGGGCACCGGGTTCATGTCGTCGTCCACGATCTGCGCGATGTAGCCCGGCACCACCCGGCCGATGGCGCCGCGGCGCACCGACTCGGGCGGGCTGGAGACGAACACGTGGATCATCTCCGTGCCACCGATGCCGTCGATCATCTCGATGCCGCTGGCCTGCTTCCACAACTGCCGCGTCGCATCCGGCAGCGCCTCGCCGGCCGACACGCTCTTCTTGAGCGAGGACAGGTCGAACTTGCCCACCAGCGCCGCCATCTGGCGGTAGAACGTGGGCGCGGTGAAGACAATGGTGGCGCGGAAATCCTGGATCAGTTGCAACAGACTGTCCGGCGTCAGGCGCTCGGCCAGCACGGTGCTGGCGCCGACCCGCAGCGGAAAACACAGCAATCCGCCCAGGCCGAAAGTGAACGCCAGCGGCGGCGTGCCGCAGAAAATATCGTCCGGGCCCGGCTTGATGACGTGCTTGGGAAACAGGTCGCACATCGCCAGCACGTCGCGGTGAAAATGCATGCAGCCCTTGGGCGCGCCGGTGGTGCCGCTGGTGAAGGCGATCAGGCAGACGTCGTCGGCGGCCGTGTCGCAAGCCTTGAAGTCGTCCGGCTTGCCCGCGGCCAGCGCGTCCAGCGCATCCGGCGCGGCGTCATTGAAATACATGATCTGCGCCAGGCCCGGGCAATGATGCTCGTGGTCCGGCTGGGCGCAGAACTGCGCCTCTTCCTTCAGGCGCACGTCGCACAGCACCGCCTGGATCTGCGCCTTGTCGATGATCTGCTTAAGCTCCTTGGCGCGCAGCAGCGGCATGGTCGGCACCGTCACCAGGCCGGCCTTGATGGCGGCCAGCCACGAAGCGGCCATCATCCGGTTGTTGGGGCCGCGCAGCAGCAGGCGGTTGCCCGGCACCAGCTTCATGTCCTCGACCAGCACGCGGGCGATGCGGTTGGTCAACCCGGCCAGCTCGCGGTAGGTCATGGCGGCCGGCTTGCCGTCCTGCGCCCAGCGCAACGCGATGCGCTCGCCATGGCCGCGCTCGACCATGGCGTCCACCAGTTCCACCGCGCAATTGAAGCGCTTGGGATAGGCCACGTCCGGGCCGTCCAGCAGGAATTCTGGCCATTGTTCGCCCGGGGGCAGATTGTCCCGGGCGAAGGTGTCGATGTGGGCGGATACTTCCATGCAATTCCCCTTGCTGGTGCGGTGTGGTTGTGCCGAAAGCGCAAGCTCGATGGCTTCTTCAGGCTTTCAGCAGTTCGCGGGCGATGATCAACTTCTGCACTTCCGTGGCGCCTTCGTAGATACGCAGCGCTCTGATTTCCCTGTAAAGCTTCTCCACCGGCATCCCCGA
This sequence comes from Achromobacter sp., assembly GCF_050285565.1. Taxonomy (GTDB): domain Bacteria; phylum Pseudomonadota; class Gammaproteobacteria; order Burkholderiales; family Burkholderiaceae_B; genus Achromobacter. The sequence continues at coordinate 52,280 of NZ_JBLZXG010000008.1, read as the reverse complement.
CACCACGCCCGCGCCGCCGAACATCTGCAGCGCGCGGTCGATCACGGTCTGCGCCGATTCGGTGGCCGTCATCTTGGCCATGGCCGCTTCGCGCGTGGTGCGTTGCTTCTGCACGTCGCGCATCCACGCGGCGCGGTAGGTCAGCAGCGCCGAGGCGTCGATGGCGGTGGCCATGTCGCCCAGCGCGGCCTGCGTCAGTTGCAGGTCGGCCAGGGTCTGGCCGAACATGCGGCGCGACTTGGCGCGCGCCAGGCCTTCGTCCAGCGCGCGGCGCGCAAAGCCCAGCGCCGCCGCGGCCACCGAGGCGCGGAAGATGTCCAGCGTCATCATGGCCAGCTTGAAGCCCTGCCCCGCTTCGCCCAACCGCTGCGACACCGGAATGCGGCAGTTTTCGAAGGTGATGGTGGCCAGCGGATGCGGCGCGATCAGCTCGATGCGCTCCGAGACCTCGAACCCCGGCGTGTCGGCATCCACCACGAAGGCGCTGATGCCGCGCGCCCCCGGCGCCTCGCCGGTGCGGGCGAACACGCAGTAGAAGTCGGCGATGCCGCCGTTGGAAATCCAGGTCTTGGCCCCGTTGAGCACGTAGTGGTCGCCATCCAGCCGGGCCTCGCAGGCCAGCGCGGCCACGTCCGAGCCGGCGTCCGGTTCCGACAGCGCGAACGCCGCGATGGCCTCGCCGGCCGCCACGCGCGGCAGGTAGCGCTGACGCAGCGCGTCCGAACCCATCAGCGAGATCGCGCCGCTGCCCAGGCCCTGCATGGCGAAGGCGAAGTCCGCCAGGCCCTCGTGGCGCGCGAAGGTTTCGCGCAGGATGCAGACCGAACGCGAATCCACCTCGGGCAGCGCGCCGCCCCAGGCGCCGCCGGGGCCGCCGGCGACCGCATAGCGCAGCCAGCCGGCCTGGCCCATGGCCTTGACCAGCTTGCGGCAGGCCGCGTCGGCATCGTGGTGGTCGACGTGGCCCAGGGCGCTCTCGCACCAGCCGTCGACCTCATGCGCCAGTTTGCGATGGGCGTCGTCAAAGAACGGCCAGTCGAGCCAGCTTGCGTCGCGCATCATCAGTTCCCCTCGAAGACGGGTTTTTGCTTGGCGACGAACGCCTCGTAGGCACGATGGAAATCGCGCGTCTGCATGCAGATCGCCTGGGCCTCGGCTTCGGCCTCGATGGCCTCGTCCACGCCCATGTTCCATTCCTGGTGCAGCAGTTTCTTGGTCACGCCGTGAGCGAAGGTCGGGCCCGCGGCCAGTTGCGCGGCCAGCTTGGCGGCGGCGTCCATCAGCGCGTCCGACGCATGCAGGGCGTTGAAGAAGCCCCAGCTTGCGCCTTCCTCGGCCGTCATGGCGCGGCCGGTGTACAGCAGTTCGGAGGCGCGGCCCTGGCCGATCATGCGCGGCAGCAGCGTGCAGGCGCCCATGTCGGCGCCCGCCAGGCCCACCCGCGTGAACAGGAAGGCCGTGCGCGCGGCCGGCGTGCCCAGGCGCATGTCGCTGGCCAGCGCCACCATCGCGCCGGCGCCGGCGCAGACGCCGTCCACCGCCGCCACGATGGGCTGCGGGCAGGCGCGCATGGCCTTGACCAGGTCGCCCGTCATGCGGGTGAAGTCCAGCAACTCGGGCATACTCATTTTGGTCAGCGGCCCGATGATTTCGTGCACGTCGCCGCCCGAGCAGAAGTTGCCACCGGCGCCCGTCACCACCACCACCTTGATGTCGGTCGCGTACACCAGCGCGCGGAACAGGTCGCGCAACTCGGCGTAGGAATCGAAGGTCAGGGGGTTCTTGCGCTCGGGGCGGTTGAGCGTGATGGTGGCGACCTTGCCGTCGGCCGACACCTGCCACAGGAACGTGCGCGCCGGGTAGCCGGCCAGCGGGCGCTTGTGGTGCTTCATGGTGTGCTCTTCGGGCTGCGTGCTCATGCTGTCTCCGTTCTGGAATCGTGGGGTTGGTCGGGCCGGCTCAGCCGGTCATCACTTCGCCGCCGTCGACGGCGATGGCCTGGCCGTTGATGGACGCGGCAGCCGGCAGCGCCAGCCAGGCGACCGTCTCGGCCACTTCGTCGGGCTGCACCAGGCGGCCCTGCGGGTTGCGCTCGGCCAGCTTGGCGCGGGCGGCTTCCGGCGTCATGCCGGTCTTCTCGACGATATTGGCGACCGCGCCGCGCACGATGTCGGTCTCGGTGTAGCCGGGGCAGACGGCGTTGACGGTGACGCCCTTCTGCGCCGTCTCCAGCGCCAGCGAGCGGGTCAGGCCGATCACACCGTGCTTGGCCGCGCAGTAGGCGCTGACGTAGGCATAGCCGATCAGGCCGGCGGTGCTGGCCACGTTGATGACGCGGCCCCACTTGGCGGCCAGCATGCCGGGCAAGGCGGCCTGGATGCAGTGGAAAGTGCCGGTCAGGTTGACCGCCAGCATCGACTGCCACAGCGCGGCATCGGTACGATCGAAGCGCTGGCTGACGGCCTGGCCGGCGTTGTTCACCAGCACCAGCACCGGCCCGAGTTCGGCCTCGGCCTGGGCGAAGGCCTGGCGCACCGAGGCCTCGTCGGCGATATCGGCGCTGACCGCCTGCACCTGGCCCAGGCTGGCCAGGCTGTCGACGGCCGCCTCCAGCGCGCCGCCGTCGCGGCCCAGCAGCGTGACGCGGGCGCCGCGCGCCAGCAGCGCGCGGGCGCTGGCCAGGCCGATGCCGCGGGCGCCGCCCGTCACCAGCGCGTGGCGTCCGGCCAGGGGAAGGGAGGACGGGCTCATTTGATGTCCAGTTGCGCCATGGCGGCGGCGCGTTCGAAATTGGTTTCCAACTGGCGTTTGCCGGCGAAGTACTGGCTCGGCCAGGCCACATCACGATAGCCCACCCGGGCCGCTTCGCGCAGCGTCCAGGAGGCGTCGGCCAGATGGGGACGGGCCAGCGCGCACAGGTCGGCGCGGCCCGAGGCGATGATGCCGTTGGCGTGGTCGGCCTCGAAGATGGCGCCCACCGCGATGGTGGGGATGCCGGCCTCGTTGCGCACGCGGTCGGCGAACGGGGTCTGGAACATGCGGCCGTAGACCGGCTTTTCGTCCTTGCTGACCTGGCCCGACGAGCAGTCGATCATGTCGGCGCCGGCGGCCTTGAAATGGCGCGCGATCTCGACAGCGTCATCGGGGGTGATGCCGCCCTCGACCCAGTCGCTGGCCGAGATCCGCACCGACATCGGCTTGTCCTCGGGCCAGACGGCGCGCACCGCGCGGAACACTTCCAGCGGGAAGCGCAGGCGGTTTTCCAGGCTGCCGCCGTATTCGTCGTCGCGCCGGTTGGTCAGCGGCGAGATGAAGCTGGACAGCAGGTAGCCGTGGGCGCAGTGCAGTTCGAGCCAGTCGAAGCCGGCGGCCTGGGCGCGGCGGGCGGCGGCCACGAAGTTGTCGCGCACGTCGTCCATGTCGGCGCGCGTCATGGCGCGCGGCGTCTGCGACACGCCTTCGATGTACGGCAGCGCCGAGGCCGACAGCAGCGGCCAGTTGCCTTCGGCCAGCGGGTGGTCGATCTTCTGCCAGCCCAGCTGGGTCGAGCCCTTGCGGCCGGCATGGCCCAACTGCACGCCGATGCGGGCGTCGCTGTTGCCGTGGACAAAGCCGACGATGCGGGCAAAGGCCTGCTGCTGCGCGTCGTTCCACAGGCCCGGGCAGCCCGGGGTGATGCGGCCGTCGGGCGAGACGCAGGTCATTTCGACCATCACCAGGCCGGCGCCGCCCATGGCGCGCGCGCCCAGGTGCACCAGGTGGAAGTCGCCCGGCACGCCGTCGGTGCAGGAATACATGGCCATCGGCGACACCAGGATGCGGTTCTTGAGCGTCACGCCGCGTGCCCGGTACGGCGTCAGCATGGGCAGCGGCGGCCGCTGGCCCGCCGGCGCCTGCGCGCCCGCATGCTCGGCGATCCAGCGCTCGAAGCCTTCCAGCCAGGCCGGATCGCGCAGCCGCAGGTTTTCGTGCGAGATGCGCTGCGAGCGGGTCAGCAGCGAATAGGCGAATTGCTCGGGTTCGAGTTCGGCGTAACGCGCCACGTTCTCGAACCACTCGGTGGAGTTGCGGGCGGCGTTCTGGATCTTCAGCACTTCGACGCTGCGCACTTCCTCGTAGTGCTTCAGGCCGCGCTCGACGCTGCCTTCGGCGCCGCTCAGGCAGCGCGCCAGTTCGATGGCGTCTTCCAGCGCCAGCTTGGTGCCCGAGCCGATGGAGAAGTGCGCGGTGTGCGCCGCGTCGCCCATCAGCACCACCGGCACGGCGCGCTTGCCGCGGCTGGTTTCCAGCTGGTTCCAGTGGACCCAGGTGTTGCAGATGACGCGCGGGAAGCGGATCCAGATGGCCGAGCCGCGCAGGTGCGCGGCGTTGCTGATGAGCGCGTTGCCATCGAGCCACGGCGCGAACAGCTTCTCGCAGTAGGCGATGCCCTCTTCCTGGCTCATCTGCTCGATGCCGGCGGCCTGCCAGGTTTCTTCGGGCGTCTCGACGATGAAGGTCGACATGCCGTCTTCGTAGCGGTAGGCGTGGGCCTGGAACCAGCCGTGCTCGGTCTTCACGAAGGCGAAGGTGAAGGCGTCGAACACCTTCTTGGTGCCGAGCCAGACAAAGCGGCAGCGGCGCTGGTCGATGTCCGGGTGGAAGGTGTCGGCGTAACGGGTGCGGATCTGGCTGTTGATGCCGTCCGAGGCGATGACCAGGTCGGCGTCGTATTGGCGCGCGATGGCCTGGTCGTCCTGCACGAAGTTCTCGAACACCAGCTTGACGCCAACGTCTTCGCAACGCGCCTGCAGGATGTTGAGCAGCTTCTTGCGGCCGATGCCGATGAAGCCGTGGCCGCCGCTGCGGATGCTGCGGCCCTTGAAATGGATGTCGATGTCGTCCCAGTGGTTGAAGGCGTCACCGATGGTCTGGGCGGAAACCGGATCGGCTTCGCGCAGGTTCTGCATGGTGGCGTCCGAGAACACCACGCCCCAGCCGAAGGTGTCGTAGGGCCGGTTGCGCTCGATCACGGTGACTTCGTTGGCCGGATCTTGCAGCTTCATCAGCAGGCCGAAGTACAGGCCGGCGGGACCACCACCAATGCATACGATTTTCATTGCCGTAACGCTCCAAGAAGTGCGGCCCGGAAGCTGGGAGGGTCGCTGCTATTTTTAGGCCTTGATAGTTTAGGCTTGAAATATATACCTGGAATGGGAGGATCGCAAATGGGGGAAACGTGGGGGGGGTGATTTCTGGGGACGGGCTTGATGTGCGCGGGAGGGTGGCCGTTGGGGCGGTTGGTGGAGGCTTGCAGCGGGATTGAGCTTCGCAGGCCGCCCCTCGGCCGCGCGGGCGGCCACGCCGGGCATCTGTGCATCTGAAAGTGTGGTGGTTGCGCTGCGCGCTGGCGGCGAGCGGTTTTCTAGTGACTCCGCTCCGAAGGGGGAGGCGGTAATGGCGGCGCGGTGGGGACTGGCTTGCGCGTGACGAGCGCTTGCGCCGCCGACAACAGTCGTGGTGCCGGCAGCCACGCAATAGCGCCGGCTTGCGCCCCCCCACACGCGCGAGCGTCATCATCCCGACGCAAGACACCACGTAAGCCGCAAAAGGCCGCCCGCGCGGCCGGCTTGCGGCGGGCCCCGCAAGACCCTACCCTCCACCCCGCTGTGCGCCCAAACGCCAAGCACACCGCTCGCCCCAGAGACCGTCATTACGTCTCATCGCGAGCGCGTGGCGGGGTCGGTGGGGGATGGCGGGGCGTGTAGATGCGCCCGAGGGAATCCGTAGGGAGCCGAAGGCGGACGAGGATGACGAAGGGGAAGTCCGGAGCGAACGCTCCGGACCGCAATCGGAGCCCCGCCAGCCCCCACCGACCCCGCCACGCGCGCCTCAAGAACCCGCTTCGACGCAAGCAAGCCTCACCCCCGCGCCCGCAACCACCCCTCAAGATCGTTGGCCGGCAACGGCGGCGAAAACAGAAACCCCTGCCCCGCCGCGCACCCCTGCTCGATCAGAAAGCGCCGCTGCTCCTCATTCTCGATCCCTTCGGCCACCACCGGCAGACTGAGGCTCTCCCCGATCCGGATCACCGCGCTCGTCAACGCCCGAGCCGCGTCATCGCTCTCCAGGCCCTGAACGAAACTGCGATCCAGCTTCAGCTCGTCCACGATCAGCCGCCGCAAGTGACCCAGGCTCGAATAGCCCGTGCCGAAGTCGTCCATCGACAGCCGTACCCCCAGGCGATGCAGCTCCGCGATCGTGCGCAGCGTGCCCGCCGTCGCGTCCAGCACCACCCCTTCGGTGATCTCCAGCATCAGATCCGACGCCACCAGCCCGAACTCCGCCAGCGTCGCCGCGATCATGCGCGGCAGGTTCAGATTGTGGAAATTGGTCGCCGACAGGTTGACCGACACCGACGGCACCCGCAGCCCGTTATGCCGCCAAATGGACAATTGCGAGCAGGCCTCGCGCACCGCCCAGTCGCCCAGGTCGCCAATCAGTCCGCACTCCTCGGCCAAGGGCACGAACCGGGCCGGCGAGATCTCGCCCAGCGTCGGATGGCGCCAACGGGCCAGCGCTTCCACCCCGTACAGGCTGCCGTTCCTCAGACCCACCTGCGGCTGGTAATGCAGCCGCAGCGCGCGGCCCTCCAGCGCGTCGCGCAGCGCCGCTTCCAGCGCCAGGCGTTCCTGGGCCTGGCGATTCATCTCCGCGCTGAAGAACGAAATGCGGTTGCGCCCGGCCGTCTTGGCCTGATACATCGCCATGTCGGCGTGGCGCAGCAGCGTATCCATGTCGCGGCCGTTCTCCGGGAACACGCTGATGCCGATACTCACCGATGGATTGAGCGTGACGCCGCCCACCACGAACGGTTGCGCCAGCGATACCAGGATGTGCTCGGCCGCCGCCGTCAGGCGGCCGTGCTCGAAATCAGGCATCAGCATCACGAACTCGTCACCCGACAGGCGGCCGACGATATCCGTGGCGCGCGCCAGGCGGCGCAGGCGCTGGGCGATGTCGCGCAGCAGCGCATCGCCGATGGGGTGGCCGAGCGTGTCATTGACCTGTTTGAAACGATCCAGGTCTAGGAACAGCACCGCCACGCGCTTGCGCTCCGGTTCGGCGCGGGCGATGGCCTGCTCGGCCTGCGCCAGCAGCAGGTTGCGGTTCGGCAGCCCGGTCAGTTCGTCGTAGAACGCCAATTGGCGGATGCGCGCGCGGGCCTCTTCACGCTCCAGCGCCAGGGCGCACAAATACACACACACATCGACCAGCCGGTGATGGAAATCGTCCGGCAGGCGGCGCTCGCGGAAATAGAAGCCGAACGTGCCAATCACCCGGCCGTCGCTCGACTTGATCGGCGAGGACCAGCAGGCCTTGATGTCCTCCGGCAGCGGCAGGTGGCGATAGTCGTCCCACAGCGGGTCGGTGGCGATATCGGGCACGATCACCGGCCGGCCCAGGAACGCCGCCGTGCCGCAGGCGCCCACCTGCGGGCCGATGGTCATGCCATCCAGGGCTTCGTTGTACGCCGGCGGCATGCTCGGCGACGCCAGCGGCCGCAGCTTGCCCGCCTCGTCCACCCGCAGCACGGTGGCCGCGACTTCGGGCGCCAGGCGCTCGACCTCGCGGCAGACCATGTTCATCACCTCGACCACCGAGGCTTCATTCACCATCGCCTGCAGCACCCGGCGCTGCAAGACCTCGTGCACCTTGGTGGGCGTGATGTCGGTCAGCACATCGACGATGTTGACCAGCGAGCCGCGCTCGTCGAACACCGAGTTGGCCATCACCGACACCCACAGCGGCTTGCCAGCCCGGTCGTAGACCAGCACGTCCTTGTGATAACCCTCGCGGCAGGCGATGCGGCGGTCCAGTTCCTCGCGCGTGCCGCCGTCGGGGCGCCCGCCGGCCAGCAATTCGCCGAGTTCCTGGTCGCGCGCATCGGCGCGCGAGAAACCCAGCATGCGCTGGAAACCATCGTTGACATAGACAATGCGGCCGTCGCGGCCGGACACGGCCACGGCGTTGCCGGTTTCGTTGATGCCCAGCAACAGCAGGCGGATTTCCTCCTGGCGTTCGGCATCGGCGATCGAACGGCGCGAGATCACCGCGATGCGGCGCACCTCGCCGCTTTCGTCGCGCATCGGCAGATAGGTAGCCTCGATCCACAACGACGCGCCACCCTGCTTGAGATAGCGGCAGGTGCCCGAGAAGAACTCGCCCCGGCGCAGCCGGGTCCAGATCTGTTCAGCGCTGGCGATGCCCTTGCCTTCGTCCATGCTGTCGCACAGTAAGTCATGGCGCAGGCCGGCGATATCGGCGCGGTTGTAGTCCAGCGCGGCCAGGAAGTTGTCGTTCGCGCTCAGGAGGAAGCCGGCGGCGTCGAAGTCGAACAGCAGCAACGCCCGGTCCATCGTCGCCAGATAGTTGCTCACCTGCCACGCGGCGCCATGCGGGGCCACGATCGAACCGCCTGGATGAGAATCAAGCATAAGGAGCTCCATACCGGAAGACTGCGGTTCCGGGTTCATTCAGCGCCGGGGAAAGCCAAGTGCGACACGATCACGTCCGCCCTGCTTGGCCAGATACAAGGCCTCATCCGCCCGGCTGAGCGTTTCCGAAAAGGTCTCTCCGAGTTGGTGATAGGCCATGCCAATGCTGACGGTCAGGCGCAGCACCTCGGCGCCGACTTCGATGGCCAGACCGCGAACCGCGCCAACCAGCCTGTCCATCACGCCCTGCGCCGTCTCGGGCGGGGTCGCCGGCAGCAACACCAGGAATTCCTCGCCGCCCCAGCGGCCGCACAGGTCGTATTCGCGCAGGCTGTCGCGCATGGCGCCGGCCAGTTCGACCAGGGCGCGGTCGCCGATCTCGTGGCCATGGCGGTCGTTGACCGCCTTGAAGTGGTCAACGTCCAGCATGGCGACCACGAAGGCCTGGCCGCCGCGGGCGGCGCGCTGCACCTCCTGCTTGATCATCTCCATCAGGGCGCGCCGGTTCAGCAACCCGGTCAGCGGATCGCGGCGCGAGGTCTCTTCCAGTGTCGCGTTCAGGTCGCGCATCATGCTCTGGTAGTGATCGGAGATGCGCGCAATGCGCGCCAGCCGCCGCAACTGGCGGTCGAACTGCTCGCACAGCCCCATTTCGCGCTGGTGCGCCATCGACTGATAGGCGTCCGAGAGGTGGGTGATGCGCTCGATCCGCGCCATCTGCTCGGTGGTGTGCCGCCACAGGTCCTGCAAGGCATCGCGCAAGGGGTGCCCGGCGTAGGCCGGATCCGCCAGCAGGGCGGCGATGCGTTCGTCCAGCTCGGCGTTGCCGGGCTTCATTGGCGGCCGACGACCGAAAACGGGAAGGAGCAGTCTTCCTTGAATTCCTCGGCCAGTTCGCCGACGCGCTCATTGCGCATGTCGTAGAACCAGGTCACGCTGACACTGCGGCCCTTGGCGTGGGCGGCTTCCAGCAGATCGAAGATGTCCATCACGGACTTGATGCTGCTGGTGTTCAGATACAGCAGTTCGAGTTCCAGGTTGAGCGGCGCGCTGCCGCTGAGCAGATAGGCTTCCACCCACTCGATCACGGGGCCGAACAATTCGAAGGAGTTCTCGGGGTAGGAGTCGCCGCGCATCACCAGCACGCCGGCGGCGGCGTCGGCAGTGATGGCGGGCGTGGACTGGGTCCCGGGAATGTCTAGGTCTTTCATCAATGACTCCGAAAATGGTCTAAGGCTCGGGCGCGCCGGTCAGATCACGACGCTCAGGCTGAAGAAGGCCCGGCCCTCGCCCGCCGCGGGCGTCAGGCTGGCTTCCAGCGGCGCGCCGGCGCGACGCGCGATATCGATCAGGCCGAGGCCCGCGCCCGAGGCGACGCCGGGCGCGCGCGGCTTGTGCAACTGCGTCTTGTATTCCGCCTTCAGGGCGGCCTTGTCCAGCGCGGCCAACTGCTGGATGCGCGCCACCAGGCAGCGGCCGTCCTCGGTCTTGACCAGATTGCCGGCCGACACCACGTAACGGCTTTCGTCGCGGCGCCCGATCACCACGGTGGCGCAGGCGTCGGCGTCGCCATTCTGCGCGGCGTACTGGCGGATGTTCTGGATCATCTCGATATAGACCGAGAACACGTCCATGGCTTCGGCCGGCCGCGCGTGTTCGGCGTTCAGGTAGTTCTTCAGCGCATTGCCGATTTCCTCGATCAGGCTGCGGGAGATCGGCCCGTTGAAGCACAACAGCGTTCGATTCTGGTCGAACCGCTCGCCCAAGGCGTAGAGATCGGAGGCATTCATGGGAGTTACCGCCCTGATAACGATTATTCGAAACGGAAAGACAACAAGGTAATGTCGTCGCGCTGCGGCCTTTCACCCTGGTATCGGGCCAGGGCTTCGGTAAAGGCCGCCGCCTGGTCGGTTAACGGCTGCCGCGCGTGTCTCTTGAGCATTTCGGCGAAACGCGTGTTGCCGAAGCCGAAGCCATGCTCGCCGCCGGCCTGGTCCAGGAAGCCGTCGGTCGCCAGGTAATACGTCCAACCCGGCTCCATGCGCAACTCGATGTTCTGGTAAGTGCCGACCCGCTTGTCGCCCAGCGCGCGCTTGCCGCCCGGCACTTCCCGCAGGGCCTCGCCGTCGCTGGCGTACAGGCTGATCTTGGCGCCGGCATAACGCAGGCTGCCGGATTGGCGGTCAATATATACCAGCCCCGCGTCGGTGTTGGTGGCCAGGGCGCGCGGCAACTGCGCGTCGGCGAGCATGGCGCGGATGGCGCTGTCGGTGCGCGTCAGGATGCCGGCCGGGTCAGCCGGGCCGGCCTCGGTGATGGCCAGGTCGATGGCGGCGCGCGCCAGCATGGTCATCAAGGCGCCCGGCACGCCGTGGCCGGCGCAGTCCATGATGCCCAGCAGGCAGTTGGCGCCGTCCGAGCGGAACACGTAGAAGTCGCCGCCGACCACGTCGCGCGGTTTCCACAGCACGAAATGGTGGGCGCCGAGCGACTGGGTCAGCTGGCGGTCGGGCAGGATGGCGCGCTGGATCAGGCTGGCGTAGTCGATGGAATCGCCGATCTTCTTGTGCGCGGCCGCCATGGCGCGGTTGGCGTCTTCCAGGGCGCAAGTGCGCTCGCGCACCTTGCTCTCGAGTTCGGCGGTGTGCTGGCGCACCTTGTCGGCCATCACGCCGAAGGCGCGGCTCAGATCGCCGATCTCGTCCTGCCCGCCCGGCGGCAGACGCACGTCGTAGCTGCCGTTGGCGATGGCGCGGGCCGACTGCTGCAGACGGCGCAGCGGCCCCAGCATCAGGCGCTCGATGGCGTAGCCGAAGCACAGCAGCAGGGCCGCGAACAGCAGCACCAGGCCGATCGCGGCCGGCCACAGCCAGTCGGTGTCCAGCACCCGGGCCGCGCCCAGGTCGACCACCGTCAGCACGTGCCAGCGCAGCTCGGGCATGTAGGCCACCGACACCAACTGGCGCACCCCGTCGATCGAGACCCACGCCGACTGCACCGATTGCGGATCGGCCTGGGCCGCGTGCAGGGCCGAGCGCAGCGCGTCGCGGCCGCTGCCGGGGTCGACCAGGTTGAACACCCTGCCGCGGCCATTGGCACCGTCGGCGCCGCCGGCCCCCGAGTTGTAGGCGATCAGCGTCGGATCCATGTGCGCCTGGATCGCGCCGTCCTCGTCGACGATGATGGGCGTCACGCCCGGCTGGCCGCTGTTGACGAAGTCGCGCAGGAAGCCGCCCACATCGAGACCGGCGCCGGTCAGGCCGATGACCTTGTCGCCGTCGCGCACCTGCACGTTGATCCAGACCCGCGTGGTCTTGAGCTTGAGATCCGGGTTGACGTTGATGTTGTAGCGCGCGCCTGACTTGAGCGAGTTGTAGAACCAGCCATCGTCGGCCGCCTCGCGGCTGAGCGTGTAGCGCGGCGCTTCCGACAGCGGCTGGTCATCGTTGAAGTAATAGTGGCCGGTGGCCGCGCTGGCGATGAAGTAGGCGCGGCCCAGCAGGTCGCGGCGATAGCCGTCGGCCTCGCGGAAGAACAGCTCGCGCGCGGCCGGATCGCTCTCGTTGCGCAGCCAGCGGCGCGTCACCTCGCTGTCGGCCAGGCGCTGCGACAGCGCCAGCTCGCGCGACACCGGCGCCAGAATGCGCTGGCGGTTCAACTGCGTGAAGTTGTCGGCGAAGGCGCGGCCGAAGTGGTCGCGCACGCCGTCCAGCACCTGCCAGCCGATCAGCGCGGCCGGCGCCAGCGCGACCAGGCACGCCAGCAACAGCGCCATCAATGATTTTTTGCGCAAACCCCATTTCGCCATGCGAAGTCTTCCCTGACAGCTTGATAAGACGTGACGCATCCACGCGGTACGCACGGCGCGCTAAGTGTAGAGAACCCCGGGATGAATGGAAACAGGCGTAAACGCGCGGATTTGCCAAAGGTCAGCCTATTGCCGGCCGATTCGGGCAAACCCCGCGTTTATTGCGTTTTATATCGAAAGAAAAGCCGCGCCGTGCGTTGCAACTGCGGCTTTCGCGCTACACGCCCAGGTAGCGTTCCCACAATCCGCGGTCGGCATCGAGCGCCGCGGAGTCGCCCGTCCAGACCACCTTGCCGCGTTCCAGGATGACGTGGCGGTCGGCCAGGCTCAGCAGGCGCTCGACGTATTTGTCGATCACCAGGATGGTCTGGCCGGCCTGGCGCAGGCGCGCCAGGCAGTTCCAGATTTCCTCGCGGATCTTGGGCGCCAGGCCTTCGGTGGCCTCGTCCAGGATCAGCAGGCGCGGGTTGGTGACCAGCGCGCGGCCGATGGCCAGCATCTGCTGCTCGCCGCCCGACAACTGGTTGCCCATGTTGCGGGCGCGCTCGCCCAGGCGCGGAAACAGCTCGAACACGCGCTCCGGCGTCCAGGGTTCGCCGATAGCGGGATTGCGCGCGGCCACGAAGGCCGTCAGGTGCTCGCGCACCGTCAGGTTGGGAAAGCACTGGCGCCCCTCGGGCACGATCGCCACGCCGGTGCGGGCGATGCGGTCGGGGCTCCAGCCGCTGATGTCCTGGCCGGCGAAACGGATCCTGCCGCCGCGCAGCGGCAACTGGCCGAACAGCGTGCGCAGCAGCGTGGTCTTGCCCATGCCGTTGCGCCCCAGCAGCGTCACCACCTGGCCCGCGCCGATCTCCAGGTCCACACCGAACAGTACCTGGCTGGCGCCATAGCCGCTCTGGGCCGATTCAATGCTGAGCATCAGGCAGTCTCCTGGCGCGCGGGCGCCGTCTCATCGTCGCCCAGGTAGGCCTGGCGCACGTCCGGGTTGGCGCGGATCTCATCGGGCGTGCCGGTGGCGATCACGCGGCCGTACACCAGCACCGAGATGCGGTCGGCCAAGCGGAAAACCGCCTGCATGTCGTGCTCGACCAGCAGCATGGCGGCGCGGCCGCGCAGCGATTCGATCAGGTCGGTCAGGCGCAGGGTCTCGTCGGGGCCCATGCCGGCCATGGGTTCGTCCAGCAGCAGCACGCGCGGGCGCGCGGCCAGGGCCAGGGCGAACTCCACCTTGCGCTGCTCGCCGTGCGGCAGGGTGCCGGCGGCGCGGTCCAGCAGGCTGGCGTCGATGGCGCATTCGCGCGCCAGCTCGCGGGCCTGCTCGTACAGGGCCGACTCGGCCGCGCGCGGCCGCCAGAAGCGGAAGCTGCTGCCGGCATGGGCCTGCACCGCCAGCACCAGGTTGTCGAGCACGCTGGACTGCTTGAAGATGTTGGTGATCTGGAACGAGCGCGACAGGCCCGCCGCCACCCGCTGGTGCGCGTTCATGGCGGTGACGTCGCGGCCGTCCACCGCCAGCGAGCCGGCATCGGCCGCCAGCGTGCCGGACAGCAGGTGGATCAGGGTCGACTTGCCGGCGCCATTGGGGCCGATCAGCGCATGGATCTCGCCCGGGTTCAGGCAGATCGAGACATTGTCGGTGGCCACCAGCGCGCCGAAGCGGCGCACCAGGTTGCTGGCCTGCAGCGCAGGCGCCTGCGAGGAAGAATGCGTCTGGTTCATGATCCCGCCTTGCCGGTTTGCGCGGCACGGCCGCCGAACAGCGGGCCGAGCAGGCCCACCAGGCCGCGCGGCGCGCCGAACACCACGCCCAGCAGCAGCACGCCCAGCGGCAGGTGCCAGTATTCGGTCCACTGGCGCAGGACTTCCTCCAGCACCAGCATCACCACCGCGCCGGCCACGCCGCCGTAGCGCAGGCCGATGCCGCCCACCAGCACCATGATCAGCAGATTGGCCGACTGGGTCCAGTGCATCAGGCTCGGGGAGATGAACAGGTTGTGGTTGGCCAGCAGCGCGCCGGCCAGCCCCGCCACGGCGCCGCTGAGGGTGAAGGCGGTGAGCTTGATGCGGTACACCGGATAGCCCATGGATTCCATGCGCGACTCGTTTTCACGGATGCCTTGCAGCGCGGTGCCGAAGCGCGACAGCGTCACCCGCCCGAACAGCCACATCATCACCGTGAAGATCACCAGCACCAGGTAGTAGAACGCCACGTCGTTGGCCAGGTCGATGCCGGGCAGCACCGAATAGCCCGGCAGGTTCAGGCCGTCCTCGCCGCCGTACTGGCGCAGCGAAATGAAAATGTAGAACAGCATCTGCGCGAACGCCAGCGTGATCATGATGAAGTACACGCCGCGCGTGCGCAGCGAGATCGCGCCGGTGATGAAGGCCAGCAACGCCGCCAGCAGCATCGCCACCGGCCAGGACACCAGCGCCGAACTCACCCCCGACATCGCCAGGATGCCGACCGCGTAGGCGCCAGCGCCGAAAAAGGCCGCGTGGCCCAGCGCCACCATGCCGCCGTAGCCCAGGATCAGGTTCAGGCTGGTGGCGGCCAGCGCGTAGATCAGCACGCGCCGCACGAAGGAAATGTAGAAGTCCAGGCCGAGCGCCGGCGCCACCAGCGGGAACGCCGCCAGCGCGGCCAGCAGGGCCAGGGTCCAGAGAGTCGAAGAGGTCCGCATGTTCAGCCTCGCGCCGGAAACAGGCCGGAAGGCCGGAACACTAGGACCGCCGCCATCAGCACGTAGATGGCAATGGCCGCCAACGTCGGGCCGACGCTGGAGGCGACCGCCGGCGAGAACACCTGGCGCAGCAGCATCGGCAGGAAGGCGCGCCCGGCCGTATCGACCATGCCCACCAGCAGCGCGCCGACGAAGGCGCCGCGGATCGAGCCGATGCCGCCGATGACGATGCACACCAGCACCAGGATCAGGATCTCCTCGCCCATGCCGACCTGCACCGAGGTGATCGGCCCCAGCAACGCGCCGGCCACGGCCGCCAGCATGGCGCCCAGCACGAACACGCCCAGGAACAGCAGCGGCACGCGCACCCCCATCAGGGTGGCCATCTGGCGGTTCGAGGCGCCGGCCCGCACCAGCACCCCGGCGCGAGTGCGCGTCACGAACCAGTACAGCCCCACGGCCGAGGCCACGCCGAACACGATGATCATCAGGCGGTAGGCGGGATACAGCAGATCGGGCAACAGGCGCACCGGCCCGGACAGCAGCGCCGGCATGTTCAACATGACCGGCGCCGGGCCCCAGATCATCTTGACCAGATCATTGGCGATGAGAATGACGGCGTACGTGCCCAGCACC
The DNA here is from genome assembly GCF_050285565.1 of Achromobacter sp. Taxonomy (GTDB): domain Bacteria; phylum Pseudomonadota; class Gammaproteobacteria; order Burkholderiales; family Burkholderiaceae_B; genus Achromobacter. Next base: position 36,675 of record NZ_JBLZXG010000008.1, on the reverse strand, counting down.
TGCGCCAGATGGTCGCGCAGCGCCAGGCGGCGGATCAGCGTCAGTTCCAGCGCCACCCCGACCAGGCCGGTGGCGACGGCGGCCACCAGCACGGCGGCGGTGAAGGATCCCGTGCGCTGCATGGTTTCGGCGGCGACGTAGGCGCCTGCCATATAGAGCGAGCCGTGCGCCAGATTCATGATGTCCATGATGCCGAACACCAGGGTCAGCCCGGCCGCGATCAGAAACAACATCAACCCAAACTGCAGACCGTTCAACAATTGCTCGACGATGAGCGTGAACGTCATGAAAATCCCCTCTGCGGTAGACCCACCCCGGAGCGCTGCGCGCTTCCCCCTTCAAGGGGGCGTCGCGACGGATCGGCGAAGCCGGATCCGTGCGACCCCGCGGGCGGGGCCACATTGCATGTAGCCGTTCTTGGTTCTTTACAGTTTGCAGTCGCCGACGTAGACGTCCTGGTACTTGTCGAACACCTTGCCCACCAGCTTGTTGGTGATGCGGCCGCTGGCGTCCTTGTCGACCACGCGCAGGTAGTAGGCCTGGATCGGGTAGTGGTTCTTGCCGTAGGTGTAGCTGCCGCGCACCGAGGGGTAGTCGGCCTTGGCCAGCGCCTTGACGATGGCCTCGCGGTCGGAGGCCTTGCCGCCGGCCTGCTTGACGGCGGCGTCCATGGCCATGATGACGTCATAGGCCTGGGCGGCGTACACCGACGGGTAGCGGCCGTTGTATTCCTTGCGGAAGGCGTCGACGAAGGCCTTGTTCTGCGGCACATCCAGGTCGTGCGCCCATTGCGCCGTGTTGTACATGCCCAGCATCGGCTCGCCCACGGCCTGGATCACGTCCTCGTCGGCCGAGAAGCCCGGCCCGATCAGCTTGACGCTCTGCGACAGGCCGGCCGACACGAACTGCTTGACGAAGTTGATGCCCATGCCGCCCGGCAGGAAGATGTAGACGGCGTCCGGCTTGGCGGCGCGGATCTGGGCAATCTCGGCGGCGTAGTCGATCTGGCCCAGCTTGGTGTAGACCTCGTCGCCCGGGGCGGTCTTGTAGCCGCGCTTGAAGCCGGCCAGCGCGTCCTTGCCGGCCGGGTAGTCCGGCGCCATGATGAACATCTTCTTGAAGCCGCGGTCGGCCGCGACCTTGCCGGCGGCTTCGTGGAAGGCGTCGTTCTGGTAAGACGAACCGAACCAGTAGTTATTGCACTGAGCGCCGGCGAACTGGCTCGGGCCCGGATTGTTGGACAGGTACGGCACCTTGGCGGCGAACAGCGCGGGGCCGACGGCCAGCGCCACGTTCGAGCCGATCGGGCCGGTGAAGAAATCGACCTTGTCGCGCTGGATGTAGCGCGTGACCAACTGGCGGGCCTGGTCCGGGTTGCCGCCCATGTCGGTCTGCAGGAATTCGGCGGGCTGGCCGCCCAGCTTGCCGCCCAGTTGCTTGATGGCCAGGTTGAAGCCGTCGCGGGCCTCGGCGCCCAGGGCCGAAAACGGGCCGGAAATGTCATTCGCGATGCCGACCTTGACCGGATCGGCGTGCGCCAGTGCCGGAACCAACGCGGCGGCGGCAACGAGGGAAGTGATGAAACGCATGGTGGTGTGCTCCGTGCGCGAGCCGCGCAGAGGGTGTTTTTCTAGGACTGCGATTCGAAGGACTTCTATGCCCGGCCAGCCGCCCCGCTCAGGCGGCGCGTCAGACCGGCGCCCGCGGCAGCCGATCCCGGGGTGCGGCATGGGGAGAACTGGCGTGGTTCATAGTTTAGGTTTAAAGTATCCGGCAAAACAAGTCTAGGGTTTTTACCAGTGACACAAGAATACCGCCCGATCCACGCCTTCCCGGTAAGCTCCCGACCATGACAGACGCACCCGACCTGGAATCCCGCGCCGCCCCCGACGACCACCACGCGCTGCGTCTGTGGCTGCGCATGCTGACCTGCGCCAATCTCATCGAAGGCGAGATCCGCAGCCGGCTGCGCAACGAATTCGACACCACCCTGCCCCGCTTCGACCTGATGGCGCAATTGCAGCGCGCCCCCAAGGGCATGAAGATGGGCGAATTGTCGCGCCACATGATGGTGACCAACGGCAATATTACCGGTATCACCGACCAGCTCGAAAAAGAAGGCCTGGTGGTGCGCACCAAGGTCGAGTCCGACCGCCGCAGCTCGCTCATCAAACTGACGCCGCAGGGCCGCAAGAGCTTCGCCAGGATGGCGCGGGCGCACGAATCATGGGTCAAGGCCATGTTCGGCGAGCTGCCGGAGGCCAGCCGCAACGCGCTGTTCCAGGCGCTGGGCGAGCTGAAGTTGCAGGTGGTGGCCACCCGCTCGGCCAGCGCCAAGGACTGAACCGGCACCGGCGCCGTACCGGCCGGCCGCCATAAAAACCAAACCGGTTTGGCGCATAATTGCCGCCATGATTCCGGTATCTCTTCCTGGCGGTAATTATTACGTGTTGATGGCAGTGTCGCTGGCCTGCCTCTCCACGCTGCTGACCTGGCTGGCCATCCTGGCCACCAGCCGCGGCGCCCGGCTGTGGCTGGGCGACCATCGCCGCGGCGGCACCCTGCTGATGGCGCTGCTGGCCGTGGTCGGCGGCATCTTCCCCTACCAGCAACTGAGCCAATGGCTGGTGGCCCAGCGCGAAGCGCGCCTGGGCGCCAGCCTGAACCTGGTGCTGGCCCAGCCCACCCGGCTGGCCGGGCTGGACATGCCGGCCGGCACCGCGCTGCGGCTGGCCACGCCCGGAGAGCCGGCCTCGTTCGACCGCGCCACCTTCCCCGAAGGCCAGCCCGTGACGGTACAGGGCGTCAGCGCCACCCGCCTGTTCCACTACCCGGCCACCTCCCGCCAACCCGAAACCCTGTCCGTCGAAATCGCCCGCGACCAGGCCCTGGACGGCTGGCTCTGCGCCCACGGCCACCGCCTCGAATTCGTCCTGCTGGGTGGCCAGCCGCGCTTCGCCAGTTGCCATCTGGCCATCGGCAACACCCTGAACCAGCAGCCGATTCCGCCCGGCGCCTGGCTCAAGGTCGACGAGGCGGCGCGGGGCGCCGCCCCCGATCCGGCCAGCCCGGCGCCGCGCTGGCTGCTGCGCGCCGAAGGCAGCGAGCCGCTGTCGGTGGCCGGCCTGCCGCTGCTGAAGGTGGACATGACGCTGGACGCGCAGCGCCGCCTGCTGGCGTTCGAGGGCCTGCTGAGCCGCGAGAGCGCCTTCGGCGGCGTCACCTACCCCACCGGCACCCGCGTGCTGACCGCCAGCCCGCGCGTGCCCGGCGTGCAGCCCGGCGACCTGCTGTTCTCGCCCTCGCGCGGCCGCGCCGCGCGCCAGGCCGACGGCAAGGAGATCGCCGCCGGCATGTCGGTGTTGCAGGCGCCGGACGGCACCATGCGCCGGGTGCTGTCCAACCGCGAGGCCGGCGTGCTGGACGTGGCGGCCATGCGCACCGCGCCCTGACAGCCGGCTTTCACGCGGCCGCCGCCGGCGGTCGCAAAGCAGTGGGATAATACGAAGCTTTCCCCCGCGCGCCGCCTTGCCCTGGCGGCGATTTCCGTCCTGCTCATTCATGAGACGAAGTCATGGCCGTTAACCTGCAGATCCCCTCCGAGTCCGAAATTTTCCCTGTTGCCGGCGTTGAAATCGGCGTTACCGAGGCCGGCATCCGCAAAGCCAACCGACGCGACCTGACGGTTTTCCGCCTGGCCGAAGGCAGCAGCGTGGCCGGCGTCTTCACCCGCAACCGCTTCTGCGCCGCGCCCGTGCAGGTGTGCCAGGCGCACCTGGCCGACGGCGGCCCGATCCGCGCGCTGGTCATCAACACCGGCAACGCCAACGCCGGCACCGGCGCCGAAGGCCTGAAGAAGGCCCAGGACACCTGCGCCGAACTCGGCCGCCTGCTGGGCGTGCCCGCCGCCCAGGTGCTGCCGTTCTCGACCGGCGTGATCCTGGAACCGCTGCCGCTGGACCGCCTGTTCGCCGGCCTGCCGGGCGCCATCGCCAACCTGGGCGCCGACCACTGGTTCAGCGCCGCGCACGGCATCATGACCACCGACACGCTGCCCAAGATCTCGTCGCGCCGCGTCCAGATCGGCGGCAAGACCGTCACCTTCACCGGCATCAGCAAGGGCGCCGGCATGATCCGCCCCAACATGGCGACCATGCTGAGCTTCCTGGCCACCGACGCCGGCATCGCCCAACCGCTGCTGCGCAAGCTGGCGGTGGAAATCGCCGACGCCTCGTTCAACCGCATCACGGTCGACGGCGACACCTCCACCAATGACTCGTTCATCATCGTCGCCACCGGCAAGTCCGGCGTCCAGGTCAATGCCGAGTCCGACGCCGCCTATGCCGCCGTGCGCGAGGCGCTGACCGCCGCCGCGCTGGAACTGGCGCAGAAGATCGTGCGCGACGCCGAGGGCGCCACCAAGTTCATGACCATCCGCGTCGAAGAGGCCGGCAGCACCGAGGAAGCCCTCAAGGTGGCCTACGCCGTGGCCCACTCGCCGCTGGTCAAGACCGCCTTCTTCGCCTCGGACCCCAACCTGGGCCGCATCCTGGCCGCCGTGGGCTACGCCGGCATCGACGACCTGGACGTGTCGAAGATCCGCCTGTGGCTCGACGACGTGCTGGTGGCCAAGGACGGCGGCCGCAACCCCGCCTACCAGGAGGCCGACGGCCAGCGCGTGATGAAGCAGGCCGAGATCACCGTGCGCATCGCGCTGGGCCGCGGCCAGGTGAACGACACCGTCTACACCTGCGACTTCTCGCACGAGTACGTGTCGATCAACGCCGATTACCGTTCCTGATCGAGACCCGCCATCCGCCCGGCTGACCCCGGGCGCGGGATCCCGGCAAGGGCTTGCCGGGCCCCGCCGGATGGCGGCAGCAATGAAATCCAGTGGCTGCGCCTTACCCATCGCCGGTCACTGCCCCCGGGGAATCCGTGGCATCACCGCGGTCCCTGGCAGGTGACAAGCGTTGAGCGGCGCGCGTCCCCACGACGCCTGACGGCGGGATACGCGCCCTCTTCTTCCGACGATGCCCGCGAATGCGACGCGGGCCCGGTGCCGGGCCCGCCCGTTCGCTCTTCCAGGATCACACCGTGACCGCGACCGAATTCTCCACCCTCCTCCAGCGCGCCGAGCGCGTCCTGGCCCAGCTCGAAGCCTGGCTGCCGCCCGCGCCTCCCGACATCGACTGGAGCGCCCACGCGTTCCGCTGGCGCAAGCGCGGCTCGCGCGGCTGGCTCGACGCCGTGCGTCACGTGGCCCGCATCGAACTCGAAGACCTGCAACACATCGAACGCCAGAAAGGCATCATCGACCGCAACACGCGGCAATTCATCGACAACAAGCCCGCCAATAACGTCCTCATGACCGGCGCCCGCGGCACCGGCAAAAGCTCGCTGGTCAAGGCCATGCTCAGCGCCTACGGCGACCGCGGCCTACGCCTGATCGAAGTCGACAAGTCCGACCTGGCCGATCTGGCCGACATCGTCGAACTGGTGGCGCCGCGCCCCGAGCGCTTCATCGTATTCTGCGATGACCTGTCGTTCGAGGAAGGCGAGGCCGGCTACAAGGCGCTCAAATCCGTGCTGGACGGCTCGGTGGCGGCCTCGGGCGACAACGTGCTGATCTACGCCACCTCCAACCGGCGCCACCTGATGCCGGAATACATGAGCGAGAACCTGCAGGCCAAGCACCAGCCCGACGGCGAAATCCACCCCGGCGAAACCGTCGAGGAAAAGATCTCGCTGTCCGAGCGTTTTGGCCTGTGGCTGTCGTTCTATCCCTTCAAGCAGGACGACTACCTCGATATCGTCTACCACTGGCTGCGCGAACTGGGCTGCCCGCCAGACCAGATCGAGCCGTCCCGCACCGAGGCGCTGCAATGGACGATCGAGCGCGGCTCGCGTTCCGGCCGCGTCGCCTATCAATTCGCCCGTGACTGGGCTGCCCGCCATGTCTGACAAAATCATCGATGTCGCCGCCGGCCTGATCCTGCGCCCGGACGGCATGCTGTTGCTGGGCCAACGCCCCGAAGGCAAGCCCTGGTCGGGCTGGTGGGAGCTGCCCGGCGGCAAGCTCGAACCCGGCGAGACCGTGCTGCAGGCGCTGGCGCGCGAACTGCAGGAAGAGATCGGCATCCGCGTGACCCAGTCGCGGCCCTGGGTGACCTACGTGCACGCCTATCCGCACACCACGGTGCGGCTGGCGTTCTGCCACGTCACCGGCTGGGAAGGCGAGCCGCGCAGCCTGGAAAACCAGCGCCTGGAATGGGTCGATCCGGCCAACGCGGCGGTGGTCGGCGACCTGCTGCCGGCCACCCTGCCGCCGCTGCGCTGGTTGCAGTTGCCCACCGCCTACGGCATCAGTTCCATCGGCGCGCGCGCCGGCCTGACGGCGTTCCTGGGGCGGCTGGACGCGGCGCTGGCGCGCGGCGTCAAGCTGGTGCAGTTGCGTGAGCCGCAATGGCCCGACGGCCCGGCCTCGGCCTCGCTGCACGAAGCCTTGCGGCAGATCATCAAGCGCTGCCATGCCGCGGGCGCGCGGGTGCTGGTCAACAGCGCCCATCCGGCCGCCTGGTGGCGCGAGGCCGACGGCGTGCACCTGCGCGGCGCCGACGCCGCGCGGCTGACGGCCCGGCCCGAGCTGCCGGCGGGCGCGCTGGTGGGCGTGTCGGCGCACGACAACGCCCAGGTGGTGCATGCGCGCGAACTGGGCGCGGACTTCGCCGTGCTCGGCCCGGTGCTGGACACGCCCAGCCATCCCGGCGCGCCGACGCTGGGCTGGGATGGCTTCGTCGCCGGCAACCGGGATGCCGGCATCCCCGTGTTCGCGCTGGGCGGACAATCCTCCCAGACGGTCTCGCAGGCGCTGCGCCACGGCGCGCACGGCATCGCCGGCATCCGCGGGCTGCTCTGACGCAGGCGGGACTGGCCCGCCAAGCCCCCGGCCGGATGGCCGGTTCACCGGCGCCCGTCCGCGCCCCCTCACCATCAAGGAGCCAGCCCATGTCCCGACGCGAGAACACCGAGCGCCAGATCCTGCAGGCCCTCGAAGATCAGATCAAGGAAACCGGCATGGGCGGCGTGGGCATCAACGCCATCGCCAAACGCGCCGGCGTCAGCAAGGAACTCATCTACCGCTATTTCGACGGCATGCCCGGCCTGATGCTGGCCTGGATGCGGGAACAGGATTTCTGGACCCGCAACCCCGACCTGCTGGCGGCGGACGAGTCCAGCCAGCGCAGTCCCGGCGACCTGGTGCTGTCGATGCTGCGCGCGCAGATCGACGCGCTCGCCGGCAACGAGACACTGCGTGAAGTGCGGCGCTGGGAACTGATCGAACGCAACGAGGTGTCCGCTCCGCTGGCGGACCGCCGCGAACGCGCCGCGCGCGGTTTCATCGACCGCATCGACGGCCTGACGCCCGACATGGACGTGCCCGCCGTCGTCAGCGTGATGCTGGCGAGCGTACTGTATCTGATGCTGCGCGCCAAGACCGAAAGCCATTTCCTGGGCGTGCCGCTGCGCTCACCGGAAGGCTGGCAGCGCATCAGCGACGCCCTGGAACACCTGGTCAAGCACGGATTCCCGGACGCGCTCAACCAGCAATCCCTGGCCCGCCTGGAGGCGCGCCGCCAGCCGCCACGGCCGCCCGCCGATCCCGCGCCCTGACGGCCCGCCGCGCCGTCCCGCTTACCTGGCGGGGGCCGGCGGGGCGGCCGGCGCGGCCAGCCCGTCCCAACCGCCGCCCAGCGCGACAATCAGGTTGACGCTGGCCACCAGGCGGTTGCCGTACAGGCCGAGAGCGTTGCGCTCGCTGTTGAGCGCGGTGGCGTCCACCACGGCCACGCTCAGGTAATCCACCAGCCCGGCCTTGTACTGGTTCTGGATCAACCGCAGCGATTCGCGCGCCGATTCCAGGGCGCGGCGCTGCACGGTCTGCTCGTTCTCCAGCACGCGCAACTGGATCAGGTAGTCCTCGACCTCGCGCAGCCCGGTCAGCGCCGCCTGCCGGTAGGCCGCCGCCTGCGCGTCGTAGGACGCGCGCGCCTGCTCGACCTGCGCCTGGCGCGCGCCGCCGTCGAAAATCGTCAGCGCCAGCGCCGGCCCCAGCGACCAGAAACGCGCTGGCGCGGTCAGCAGCTCGGCGAACTGGCCATTGCGGAAACCGCCGTCGGCCGACAGGGTCAGGCTGGGGAACCAGGCCGCCTGCGCCACGCCGATCTGCGCATTGGCGGCGGCCGCGCGGCGCTCGGCGGCGGCCACGTCGGGACGGCGCTCCAGCAGCTCGGATGGCAGGCCCACCGGAATCTGTGGCAACTGCAACGAGAATGGCGCCGGCGGCAGACTGAAGTGCGACGGCGCCTGGCCCATCAGCACGGCGATGGCATGTTCGTACTGGCCGCGCTGCCAGTCCAGGTCGATCGACTGCGCGCGCGTGCTTTCGACCTGGGTGCGCGCCACGGCCACATCCGACTGCCCCGCCACGCCGACGTTGTAGCGGTTCTGCGTTAGTTGCAGCGACTTCTCGTAGGCCGCCACGGTGGCGTCCAGCAGGCGCTTCTGTTCGTCTAGCACGCGCAATTGCAGATAGGCCTGCACCAGCGCGGCCTGCGCGCTCAGGCGGGTCGCGGCCAGGTCGGCCAGGCTGGCCGCGGCGCTGGCCTCGGAGGATTCGACGCTGCGGCGCACCCGGCCCCACACGTCCAGCTCCCAACTGACGCTGCCGGTCAGCGAATACTGGTTCGAGACGTTGCCACCGCCCGAGGACGACGCCGATGACGACCCGCCACCGCCGTTGCCGGAACGGGTCACGCCGGCGCCGGCGCCCACGGTGGGGAAAAACCCGGCGCGCGCCCCGCGCACCAGGCCCAGCGCCTGGCGGTAGTTGGCCTCGGCCTGGGCGATGGTCTGGTTGGAGGCGTTCAGGCGCTCGACCAGGCCGTTCAGCGTGGCATCGTCATAGACCCGCCACCATTGGCCGCGATCGGCGTCGTCGCGCGGCTCGGCCCGCTTCCAGCCCGGCACCTCGTCCTGGCCTTCCTTGTAGGCGGCGCCCACGTCCAGCGCCGGCCGCTGGTAGTCGGGGCCGACGGCGCAGGCGGCCAGCGCCGCGCACAGCGCCAGCGTGATGCCGGCGCGCGGCAGGAAGGCGTGGAAAAAAGGCTTGGTGTTGCGGATCATGGTTGTTCTATCGAAGCGGCCCCGCCACGCCGGGCGCGCCCGCGCGCGGCCCAGAGGCGGAAACGGTCAAGGTAGAGATAGACCACCGGAGTGGTGTACAGCGTCAGGATCTGGCTCAGCACCAGGCCGCCCACGATGGTAATGCCCAGCGGCTGGCGCATCTCGACGCCGGCGCCGGTCGCCAGCACCAGCGGCAGCGCGCCGAAGATGGCGGCCATGGTGGTCATCATGATGGGGCGAAAGCGCGTCAGGCAGGCCTGGAAGATGGCTTCGCGCGGCGCCATGTGCTGGTTGCGCTCGGCCTCCAGCGCGAAGTCCACCATCATGATGGCGTTCTTCTTGACGATGCCGATCAGCAGGAACACCCCGATCAGCGCGATCAGCGTGAAGTCGGTGCGCACCAGCAGCAGCGCCAGCAGCGCGCCCAACCCGGCCGACGGCAGGGTCGACAGGATCGTTAGCGGATGCACGAAGCTCTCGTACAGGATGCCCAGCACGATATACATGGTGACCAGCGCCGCCAGGATCAGCCACGGTTGCTGCGACAGCGTCTGCTGCAGCACCGCCGCCGTGCCCTGGAAACCCGCCTGGATCTGATCCGACGGCAGGCCGATGCGCGCCACCGCGGCGTCGATGGCGGCGGTGGCCTGGCCCAGCGACACGCCCGGCGCCAGGCTGAACGAGACCGTGTCGGCCACGAACAGGCCCTGGTGCTGCACACTGAGCGGCGCGTTGGCGTTCTCGAAGCGGGCGAAGGCAGCCATCGGCACGCGCGTCCCGGCGGCGGTGATCACCTCGACCTGCTTGAGCGACTCGATATCCTGCGCGAACTTCGGGTCCACCCCCAGCACCACGTGATACTGGTTCAACGGCCCGTACATCACCGACACCTGGCGCTGACTGAAGGAATTGTTGAGCACGGTGGAGATCGTCGCCATGCTCACGCCCAGCCGCGTGGCCGCGTCGCGATCAATCACCAGATTGATTTCGCGGCCCTTGTCCTCGACATCGGTATCGACGTCGGTGATCTCGGGAATCTTCGCCATGGCCTGCTGCACCTTGGGCATCCAGGTGCGCAGCAATTGCAGGTCGCCGGACATCAGCGTGTAGTCGTACGAGCCCTGGCTCTGGCGGCCGCCGACGCGGATGTCCTGCTGCGCCACCAGGAACATGCGCGCGCCCGGCATGTTCTGCAAGCGCGCCCGCAGGCGGTTGATGACCTGTTCGGCCGAGACCTTGCGCTCGCCCAGCGGCTTGAGCTGGATCTGCATGAAGCTGCTGTTGCTGCCGCCGCGCCCGCCCGCGTAGCCGGTCATGCTCTGCACCGCCGGATCGGCCAGCACCACCTTGCGCAACGCCTCCAGCTTGGGCACCGTGGCCTGGAACGAGGTGCCCTGATCCACCCGGAAAAAGCCCAGCAACTGGCCGGTATCCTGCTGCGGGAAGAAGCCCTTGGGCACGGCGGTGTATAGATACACGTTCAGGCCCACCGCCGCCGCCAGGACCAGCATCATCAGGCGGCCGTGCGCCAGCGCCCACGCCAGGCTGCGCCGATAACCGTCCTGCATCCAGGCGAAACCGCCCTCGGCCCAGCGCGCCAGCCGGCCCGGCGGCTTGGGCTCCTTGGGCTCGGCCTTGAGCAGGCGCGCGCACATCATCGGCGTCAGGGTCAGCGACACCACCAGCGACACCATGATCGACGCCGACAGCGTCACCGCGAACTCGCGGAACAGGCGCCCCGCCACGCCGCCCATCAGCAGGATCGGGATGAACACCGCCACCAGCGACAGGCTCATCGACAGCACCGTGAAACCCACCTCGCGCGAGCCGCGCAGCGCCGCCCGCATCGGCGTCATGCCATTCTCGACATGGCGCATGATGTTCTCCAGCACCACGATGGCATCGTCCACCACGAAACCGGTGGCCACGATCAGCGCCATCAGCGAAATGGTGTTGAGTGTGAAGCCGCACAGGTACATGACGCAGAAGGTGCCGATCAGCGACACCGGCACCGCGACACTGGGAATGATGGCCGCGCGCCAGCGCCGCAGGAACAGCAGCACCACCAACACCACCAGGCCCACCGCGATGATCAGCGTCAGCTCGGCCTCGTGCAGCGAGGCGCGGATGCTGGGCGTGCGATCCTGCGCCACCGTCAGCTGCACGTCGGCCGGCATCAACGCCAGCAGCACCGGCAACTGGGCCCGCACGGCATCGACCGTCTCGATGATGTTGGCGTCGGCCTGGCGCCGCACGATCATCAGGATCGCGTTGCGCTGGTTGTAAAAGCCGGTCTGGTACAGATCCTCGACCGAGTCCTCGACCTTGGCCACGTCCGCCACCCGCACCGGCGCGCCGTCGCGCCAGGCCACGATCAGCGGCCGGTACTGTTCGGCGCGGCTGAGCTGGTCATTGACCATGATCTGCCAGTGGTAGCGGTCGTTCTCCAGCACCCCCTTGGGCCGGTTGGCGTTGGCATTGGCCAGCGCGGTGCGCACCTCGTCCAGCGACACGCCGCGATTGGCCAGCGCGCCCGGCAGCACGGTCACGCGCACCGCCGGCAGCGAACTGCCGCCCACCGTGACCTCGCCCACCCCGTTCACTTGCGACAGCTTCTGCGCCACGATGGTCGAGGCCAGGTCATACATCTGCCCCTGGCTCAAGGTATCGGAGGTCAGCGCCAGCGTCATGATGGGCGCGTCGGACGGATTGAATTTGTGATACGTGGGGTTGCTGCGCAGGCTGGTGGGCAGCAGCGAGCGGGCCGCGTTGATGGCCGCCTGCACGTCGCGCGCGGCGCCATTGATGTCGCGCGACAGATCGAATTGCAGGGTCACGCGGGTCGAGCCCTGCGTGCTGCTGGAGGTCATCTCGGTCACGCCGGCGATGCTGCCCAGCGAACGCTCCAGCGGCGTGGCGACGCTGGAGGCCATGGTTTCGGGACTGGCGCCCGGCAGACTGGCCGACACCGAAATGGTGGGGATGTCCATCTGCGGCAACGGCGCCACCGGCAGCAGGAAGAACGACAGCATGCCCGCCAGCACGATCGCCAGCGACAGCAGCGTGGTCGCCACCGGCCGCACGATGAAGGGCGCCGACAGAATCACGGCGCTTCTCCGGCGCGCGCCTCGCGCTGGCCGCGCCAGCGCCGCGACAGGCGATCGAACATCAGGTAGATCACCGGCGTGGTGAACAGCGTCAGCACCTGGCTCAGCAGCAGGCCGCCCACCATCACCAGACCCAGCGGCTGGCGCAGCTCGGCGCCGGTGCCCGAGGACAGCATCAGTGGCAGCGCGCCGAACAGCGCGGCCAGCGTGGTCATCAGGATCGGCCGAAAGCGCAGCAGCGCCGCCTCATGGATCGCCGCGCGCGGCGACAGGCCGCGCTTGCGCTCGGCGTCGAGCGCGAAGTCGATCATCATGATGGCGTTCTTCTTGACGATGCCGATCAGCAGGATGATGCCGATGATGCCGATCATGTCCAGCTCGGTGCCGCTGATCAGCAGCGCCAGCAGCGCCCCCACCCCGGCCGACGGCAGCGTCGACAGGATGGTGATGGGGTGGATGTAGCTTTCGTACAGCACGCCCAGCACGATGTACATGGTGACGATGGCCGCCAGGATCAGCCACAGCGTGCTCGACAGCGAATTCTGGAACGCCAGCGCCGCGCCCTGGAAGCGCGTTTCGACGCTGGCCGGCATGCCGATCTCGGCCTCGGCCGCGGAGATCGCCTCGACCGCGGCCGACAGCGAGGCGCCGTGCGCCAGGTTGAACGACACCGTGACCATCGGGAACTGGTCGAGCCGGTTCACCGCCAGCACCGTCTTGCCTTCGGTGATGCGGGCGATCGACGACAGCGGCACCTGCGCGCCCGTGGAAGTGGGCACGTGGATCTGGCCCAACGCCGCCGGATTCATCTGGAACTGCGGCTGCACCTCCAGCACCACGCGGTACTGGTTGGACTGGGTGAAGATGGTGGAAATCAGGCGCTGGCCGAAGGCGTCGTACAGCGCCTCGTCCACCATCGAAGCCGTGATCCCCAGGCGCGAGGCGGCGTCGCGGTCGATCTCGACCCAGGTCTGCAGGCCGTCGTCCTGCAGGTCGTCGGTCACGTCCTTCAGGCCGGGCACCTGGCGCAGCCGGTCGATCAGCCTGGGCGCCCATTCGCTCAGCACCTTCAGATCCGGATTGGACAACGTCATCTGGTACTGGGTGCGGCTGACCCGGTCCTCGATGGTCAGGTCCTGCACCGGCTGCATGTAGACCGTCAGGCCGTCCTGCTTGCCGAAGGCCTCCTGCAGCCGCGCCATGACGGTCGGCAGGTCGCCATTGCGTTCGGACTGCGGCTTGAGCGCGATCTGCATGCGGCCGGCGCTGAGGGTGGCGTTGCTGCCGTCCACGCCGATGAACGACGACACCGCCTGCACGTCGGGGTCGGCCAGCGCCAGCCGTGCCGCCGCCTGCTGGCGCTCGGCCATGGCGGTGAAGGATATGGATTGCGGCGCCTGCGTGATGGCCTGGATCAGCCCGGTGTCCTGCTGCGGGAAGAAGCCCTTGGGCACCAGGATGTACAACAGCACCGTCAACGCGAAAGTGGCCAGCGCCACCAGCAGCGTCAGCGGCTGATGGCGCAGCACGCGTTGCAGCATGCGGTCGTAGGCGGCGATGGTGCGGTCGATGAAGGCGCCGGTGATCTGATGGAAGCGGCCATGCTTCTGTTCGGATTCGGCGCGCAGCAGGCGCGCGCACATCATCGGTGTCAGCGTCAGCGACACCACCAGCGAAATCAGGATCGACACCGCCAGCGTGATGGCGAACTCGCGGAACAGCCGCCCCACCACCTCGGTCATGAACAGCAGCGGGATCAGCACCGCGATCAGCGAGAAGGTCAGCGAGATCAGCGTGAAACCGATCTGCTCGGCGCCCTTGAGCGCGGCCTGCAGCGGCGTCTGGCCCTCTTCGATGTGGCGGGCGATGTTCTCGATCATGACGATGGCGTCGTCCACCACGAAACCGGTGGCGATGGTCAGCGCCATCAGCGTCAGATTGTTGATGGAGAATCCCGCCAGGTACATGATGCCGAACGTGCCCACCAGCGACAGCGGCACCACCACGCTGGGAATCAGCGTCGCCGTCAGGCTGCGCAGGAACACGAAGGTCACCATCACCACCAGCGCCACCGCCAGCAGCATCTCGAACTGCACATCGGCCACCGAGTCGCGGATGGTCTGGGTGCGGTCGGACACCACCGCCACGTCCAGCGTGGCCGGCAGCGCGGCGCGCAGTTGCGGCAACAACGTCTGGATGCGGTTGACCACGTCGATGACGTTGGCGCCGGGCTGGCGCTGGATGTTGAGCAGAATGGCCGGCTTGTCGCCGGCCCAGGCGGCCTGGCGCGTGTCCTCGGCGCCCTCGACCGCGCGCGCCACGTCCGACAGGCGCAGCGGCGCGTTGTTCTTGTAGGCGATGATCAGGTCGTTGTAGTCGGTGGGTGACTTGAGCTGGTCATTGGCGTTGATGGTGGTCGAGCGCAGCGGCCCGTCCAGGTTGCCCTTGGGCTGGTTGACGTTGGCGCCCACCACCGCGGTGCGCAGGTCGGTCAGCCCCAGGCCGTTGGCCGCCAGCGCCTGCGGATTGACCTGCACCCGCACGGCCGGGCGCTGCCCGCCCGCCACGCTCACCAGGCCCACGCCCGGAATCTGCGACAGCTTTTGTGCCACCCGCGTGTCCACCAGGTCGCGCACCTGCGGCAAGGGCATGGTGGGCGAGGTGATCGCCAGCGTCAGCACCGCCGCGTCGGCCGGGTTGACCTTGTTGTAGGTCGGCGGCACCGGCAGGTCGCTGGGTAGCAGGTTGGACGCCGCGTTGATGGCGGCCTGCACCTGCTGCTCGGCCACATCCAGCGGCAGCGTCAGGTTGAACTGCATGGTGATGACCGACGCGCCGCCCGAGCTGGTCGACGACATCTGGTTCAGGCCCGGCATCTGGCCGAACTGCCGTTCCAGCGGCGAGGTCACCAGCGACGTCATCACGTCGGGACTCGCGCCCGGATACAGCGTGGTCACCTGGATGGTGGGATAGTCGACTTCGGGCAACGCCGACACCGGCAGCAGGCGGTAGGCGATGAAGCCGGCGATCAGGATGGCCACCATCGACAGGGTGGTGGCCACGGGCCGCAGGATGAACAGGCGCGACGGGCTCACGGCGCGGCCCCTTGATCAGCGCGTGGCGGGCGTGGTGCCCGCCGGCGCGCCCCCGCCCAGCGACTTGTCCTGGGCGGCGGGGATCACCTCGTCGCCGCCCACGACCTCGACCTTGGCGCCGGCGCGCAGCCGGTCGGTGCCTTCGGTGACCACCCGGTCGCCCGGCTGCAGGCCTTCGTTGACGGCCACCATGCCATTGTTGACGGCGCCCAGCTTGACCTGCCTGACCTGCACGGTGTTGTCCGGCTGCACCAGGAACACGAAGGCGCCGGCCGACCCCTGCTGCACCGCCGCCGTCGGAATCGCGGTCACGCCCTTGCGCGTCAGCACGTGCAGGCGCACGTTGACGAACTGGTTGGGAAACAGCGCGTCGTCCTCGTTATCGAACTTGGCCTTGAGCTTGAGGGTGCCGGTGGCGACGTCGATCTGGTTATCCAGCGTCTCCAGCGTGCCGCTGGCGATGCGGCGGGTGTCGGCGCGGTCGTAGGCGTCCACGGCCAGCGTCCTGCCCTGCGCCAGTTCCGCGCGCACCTGTGGCAACTGCGTCTCGGGCAACGTGAACACCACCGAGATCGGCTGGGTCTGCGTGATCACCACCAGGCCATTGGTATCAGCGCTGGACACCAGGTTGCCGCGGTCGACCTGGCGCAGGCCGAGCCGGCCGCTGATCGGCGCGGTGATGCGGGCGTAGTCCAGTTGCAGGCGGGCATTGTCGACATTGGCCTGGTCGCTCTTGATGGTGCCTTCGTACTGGCGCACCAGCGCGGCCTGGGTATCGACCTGCTGCTTGGCGATGGAGTCCTGCTTGAACAGGGCCTGGTAGCGCTGCAAGTCGCGGCGCGCGTTTTCGAGCAGCGCCTGGTTCTGCATCTGCGTGCCGCGGGCCTGATCCAGCGCGACCTGGAAAGCACGCGGGTCGACCTGGGCCAGCAGATCGCCAGCCTTGACCCGCTGGCCTTCCTGGAAGGCCACGTCGACCAGTTCGCCGCTGACGCGGCTGCGCACGGTGACGGTGTTGTAGGCGGTGACGGTGCCCAGGGACTTGAGGAAAATGTCGATGTCCTGGGTGACGGCGTTGGCCACCCGCACTGGCACGGCCAGGTTGGCCATGGCGGCCGCCATGTTGGGCCGCCCGCCCGCGCCCGGCCGTGCGCCGCCCGCGCCGCCCGGCTTGGCCGCCGGCCGCAGCGCCAGCCAGGCAACGCCGGCCACCACCAGCAATAGCACCGCCAACCCGATGATTCTGCGGCGGGTCCAACGGGAGGTCGACGAAACGGGACGGCTATCGGACATGGAAACGGTTCCGGCACTGACGGAGAAAGCCGTATTGTGACCCAGGCGGTCACCATTTCCGTCATTGCCCGTTGCCGCTGAAATAGGCCGCAACAGGAATCGGGGCAGGATCGCCGCGTGGCGCCATGCCCGGACGCCCGCGCCCCCGGGTCAGGAATTGCAGAGCGTCATCTGGAAAGGAATGCTGCGAGCCACCTGCTGGGGCTTGAATTCGCCGTCCTGGGTGGAAAAGCGGATCCAGATCATGTACTTGTTGGCGCTGATCTCGGGGAACACCCCCTGGGCCTGATCCACCCATACGCGCAGCAACTGGTACTGCTTGCCACCCAGCATCTGCTGGTAGGCGCCCTGCTCGGCGACGATGTCGGTCTTGCGGCCGGACTCGCGCAGCAGGCGCAGCGCCATGGTCAGGCCGTCGAACAGGGGGATGAGGGGCGCCAGCCAGGCCTGCAGGTCGGCGCAGCGCGCGGCCTCGGGCTTGTGCTGCCAGGCGTAATACGACGGCATATCCACCTGGGTGGCGCCGCCGGGCACCGACAGGCGGCCGCGCAGGCTGGTGAGCCATTCGTTCTCGCGCAGCGACTGGCCGGTCTTGCCGGGCGCGGCGAGGGTCGAGGAGACTTTCTCGAGTTCGCGCAGCATGCCTTCGAGCGCGTCCTGCGCCACCCCGGGGTGATCGCGCAGGCCCACCAGCGCCACGCGCTGGCGTTCGAGATCCTGCAGCACCGCGCCCTTGACGTCGGTGCGCTCGCACACGTCGAGCAGATCGAACAACGAAGTGACCGCGACCTGGTGCAGGCGTGAATCTCCTTCGCGGGCAAAGAAGAACAACCTGTCGAACAGGTATTCGAGCCGCAGGTAAGCGCGGATGCGCTCATTGAAGGGATATTCGAAAACAATCACGCTTGTAAACAGGCCCATCGGAGGTCGGCCCGCGGGCCGAGATTATTCAGGGGTGCCGGCCAAGCCCGGGGCTTGCCGGCCCGTGGTGGCCGCCAGGGCTAGCCAGCGGTCATGCAGGGTCTTCGCCTGCGCGCGCAATTGCTCCGGCGAGGTCGCGCCGCCATTATCGATGACGTCATCCGCGACTTCGAGCCGGCTCGCCCGCGCAGCCTGTGCCGCCATGATACGCCGGATGGCAGAGTCCGTCAGCCCGCTGCGCGACCGCACGCGCGCCACCTGGGTGTCGGGATCGCAATCGACCACGCAGATGCGGTCGACGCGATCGCGCCAGCGCGCGATCGACTCCACCAGCAGCGGCACCACGAACACCAGATAGGCCCCGCGCGCGGCCTCGGCCTGGCGTTCGGTCTCCAGACCGATGGCCGGGTGCAGGATGGCTTCCAGCCGCAGGCGCACCCGCGGATCGGCGAAGGCGCGTTCCCGCATCCAGTCGCGGTCGAGGGCGCCCGCCGGCGTCAACGCGTCGGGCCCGAACTCGCGTTCGATGGCGGGCATGGCCGCGCCGCCGGCCGCCGTCAAGGCGCGCGCGATCTCGTCGGTATCGACCACCGACGCGCCCCACTCGCCCAGCATGTCGGCCACGCGCGACTTGCCCGAACCGATGCCCCCTGTCAGACCGATCTTGAACATGCTCTTCATTCCTTCGCGGCCGCGATCCGGCCCGACCGGCGCGCCGCGCGCGCCTTCAATGCAGCAACCATCCCAGGCCCTGCTCGCCGCCCAGCAGCAGGACCGCCACGCCCGCCAGCGCCAGGTAAGGCCCGAACGGCAAGGCCTGGCCGCGACGGGCCCGGCCACTGAGCGTCAGCGCGCCGCCCACCACCACGCCCGCCACCGACGCGGCCAACAGCAGCATCGGCAACGCGCCGACGCCGAACCAGGCGCCCAGCGCCGCCAGCAGCTTGAAGTCGCCGTAGCCCATGCCCTCGCGCCCCGTCAGCAGGCGGAATGCATGAAAGATAACCCACAGGAACAGATAGCCGGCCACCGCGCCCACCACCGCCATCGACAACGGGGTAAAGGCATCGAACAGGTTCACCAGCAGGCCGGCCCAGGCCAGCGGCAAGGTGATGGCGTCCGGCAGCAGGGTCGATTCAAGGTCGATCCAGGCCAGCGCCACCAGCGCCGCCGACAGCCCCATGGCGCACAACGCGATGGGAGTGGCGCCAAAGCGCCAGGCGCAGGCGGCGAACAGCGCGCAGGTGATCGCCTCGATAGCCGGATAGCGCCAGCCGATCGGGGCCCGGCAGGCGCCGCAGCGGCCGCGCAACGCCAGCCAGCCCAGCAGCGGCAGGCGCCGCCAGCCGGTCACGGGCGCTTGGCAGTGCGGGCAATGCGCGCCCGGCGCCCACAGGCCATAGTCGGCGGGCGGCCTGGGTTTGCCCGCCGCCTCCTGGCATTGGGCCTGCCATTCGCGCTCCATCATGCGCGGCAGCCGGTGGCTCACCCGGGTCAGCCAGCCGCCGACCACCAGCCCGGCCAGCGCGGCCAGCGCCACAAACAGCGCCAGCGGCAGCGGAAAGACGTGCCACAACGTACTCATGCCGACCCTCGCGGCGCGGCGCGGCGGAGCCGGCGCCTGGCTACGGCGTCGGACAGGCGGGCGGACAGCCCGGAGCCGTGTCGTAATTTGTGCATAAAGTGCCGGCAACGCCTTTCAGGTAAGGGGGAGAACGTATCGAATCTTCGCATAAGTGCGTAAAATCGGAGACAGACTCAATTTACGGATCAGCTGCCATGACCGCGCGCGTCGAACTCCTTACCCGCCCCCGCAAACTCGGCATCGTGGGGCTGCTGCTCGCGGGCACGGCGCTGGGTGCCGCGGGCTGCGCCCAGCAACGCACCGAAGGCTATTACGATCCTCCGGCCGAAAGCACCGTGACCGACGCCCAGTACCAGGGCTCCGGCGCCGGCTACCGCACCGTGCTGCGGGCGCCCTCGCAGGTACAGATCGCGCTCAAGCCGGACCAGAAGAAAACCCCGAACCAGGCCGCGGCCAGCCAAGGCGTCACCACCGAGGACGGCCAGGCCGTGCCGGAAGGCGCCGACAGCGGCGGCGCGGCCACGGCCGCTGCCACCGCGGCGCCCGCTCCGGCCGCCACGCACAGCGCCGCCGCCAACAGCCTGGTGCCGCAGCCGCAGACCTACATGGGCACCCTGCCGTGTTTCTCGCCCGCCATGCAATGCACGGCGCAGCGCGTGACCCTGACACTGGCCCCCAACGGCCGCTGGCGCGGCCGCACCGCCTACCTGGAAAACGACCCCAACAAGGCTGCCCCGGTGGTCGAGCAAGGCTGCTGGGACGCCACCGACGAGCGCCCGCCGCGCGTCATCCTGCTCGACGGCAAGGGCAATGTGCGGGTCGAGTTCATCGTGGCCGCCAACAACGTGCTGCGGGTGCGCTCCATCGGCGGCCAGACGCCCAACCTGAACTACAACCTGACGCGCCAGCCGGATCTGGATCCGATCGACGAGCTGGCCAAGGCCAGCGCGCCCCAGTGTCCCTGAACCCGGCCGGCCGGGCCATGCCCCCGGCCTGACCGACCGCTTGCGCCAAGGGCCTGCCGGATCTCACGTCCGTCAGGCCCTTGTGTTTGTGGCCGGCCGTTTGTGGCCGGCCGCGCGCGCCGCACGCTCGAAGTTGCCCGCGCGGGATGTCCTGATGTAAGTGCCTACTTAGTCCAGAAGCCTTTTTTGATGAGTGCTGCGGAGCAATCCGCGATGACGACGGCAACCGGCGCGGGGCGGGCCGTGTACGCGCTGGCGCCTGCCGGCGCGCCCCCGGCGCGCGTGTCGGCCACGGCGCTCCCGCCCAGATGTCCGTAGGCGCACAGCCGGCAGGCCAACTGCATGGCATTGCGCACCTGTAGCTTGGCGAAGATGCGGGCGCGATGAGCTTCGACCGTGCGCAGGGAGATCCCCAGGTCGATGGCGATGACTTTGTTCGGGCGCCCGGCCACGACATAATGGACGATTTCGCGCTCGCGCGGCGTCAGGCTGGACAGGAGGGCGGCGAGATCGGGACGGGGAACGGGCATGGAACGGCTCTGCAATGAAAGATTGCAGAGAGTCTGCCCGGCCGCCGCCGGCGCCGTAAGCTGGCAATTTTGCCAGGGTGGCGGCGTGGCCCGCGGCAAACGGGCCCGCGCCGCCGCGCGGCCTCAGGCCGTGTAGGACAGTTCCAGGTTGTCGATCAGGCGCGTCGCGCCCAGGCGGGCGGCGGCCAGCACCACCACCGGCTCGCCGGCCAGCAGGTCGGCGGCTTGCGGGCGCTTGAGATCGCGCTGGCGCCGCAGCGCGATGTAGTCCACCTGCCAGCCGCGGCGGGTCAGGGTCTCGGCGGCCTCGCGTTCCAGCGCGGCGGCGTCGCGCTCGCCGGCCGCCAGGCGCTGGCCGACGTTGTGCAACGCGGCGTACAGGGCCGGGGCCTCGGCGCGCTCGGCGTCGCTCAGGTAGCGGTTGCGCGAGGACAGCGCCAGGCCGTCGTCGGCGCGCACGGTCTCGTGCGCCAGCACTTCCACCGGCAGTTGGAACTGGCGGCACATATTGCGCACCACCATCAACTGCTGATAATCCTTCTTGCCGAATACCGCCACCCTCGGCTGCACACAGGAGAACAGCTTGAGCACCACGGTGCTGACGCCGGCAAAGAAACCCGGACGGAACTCGCCTTCCAGGATGTCGCCCAGGTCGTCCGGCGGCTGCACGCGGAAATTCTGTGGCTCGGGATACATCTCGCGCTCATGGGGCGCGAACAGCACGTAGACATCGCGCGCGCGCTCCAGCTTCTCGATGTCCGCGGCCAGGGTGCGCGGGTATTGGTCGAAATCCTCGTTGGGGCCGAATTGCAGCCGGTTCACGAAGATGCTGGCGACCACCGGGTCGCCGTGCTGGCGCGCCAGTTTCATCAGCGCCAGGTGGCCTTCGTGCAGGTTGCCCATGGTGGGCACGAACGAGACGCGGTTCTGACCGCGCAGGTGATCGCGCAATTCCTGGATGGTATGGACGACTTTCAAGGGGGGATCTCCGGGGTTGGGCGCACAGCCCGGGGGGGAATCGGATCAGGCCGCGACCGCCGCGACGCTGGTGTAGGCCAGGCGCACGTAGATCGGCGCGTAGGGCTCGGCCTGGGTGATTTCCAGCAGCGACTCGCGCGCCAGTTCCAGCATGGCGATGAAGTGCACCACCACCACCGCGGCCGGCGCGCCCTCGCGCACCCGTTCCATGAACAGGTCGCCGAACTCCATGAAGCGCACGTCGTTCAGACGCCGCAGGATGTGCGTCATGTGGTCGCGCACCGACAGTTGTTCGCGGGTGATGTGATGATGCTGGTTGAGCTTGGCCCGCTTCATGATGTCGGCCCACGCGGCGCGCAGGTCGTCGACGCTGACCTCGGGCAGCATGCGCTCGACGCTCAGGTCGGCGACCGCGTGGCTGCTGACGAAGTCGCGGCCCAGCTGCGGCAGGGCATCGAGCTTCTGCGCGGCCAGCTTCATCTGTTCGTATTCGAGCAGGCGGCGCACCAGTTCGGCGCGCGGATCCTCGGGCTCTTCGCCGGTATCGGTCTTCTTGACCGGCAGCAGCATGCGCGACTTGATCTCGATCAGCATGGCCGCCATCAGCAGGTACTCGGCGGCCAGCTCCAGGTTGTGGATGCGGATCTGCTCTACATACGACAGGTACTGCCGCGTGACATCCGCCATGGGGATGTCCAGCACGTTGAAGTTCTGCTTGCGGATCAGGTAGAGCAGCAGGTCCAGCGGCCCCTCGAAGGCCTCGAGGAACACCTCCAGCGCATCCGGCGGAATGTACAGATCCGTCGGCATCTGGAACAGCGGCTCGCCGTACAGGCGCGCGAAGGCGACGCTGTCAACGGTGTCGGGCGTGCTGTCGACGGGCGGTTCCACTAGGGCGGCCAGGGCATCGCCCGGGACGGAGGGGGGATGGGCCATGGCTGCCGCAACGGGTTCAGTCGGCCTGATACACGTACGGCTTTTGCGGCACGCGGGCCGCGCGGAAGCCTTCCAGCAGTTCCGCGTCCTGCGGCTTGTCCCACAGACGGGCGCGGCCTTCGCGCTGGCGCTCTTCGGTGCCGGGGTGCGACTGCTTGTAGTCTTTGAGGAACTTGGTGATCTCGGATTCGTAGTTGGTTGCCATGGCACCAATTTCAGTGGGTTTCGGATACCCGGAGTTTACTGCACGCCGGCCCGAGACCCGGCGTTACAATCTTCCGGGTCCCACCGCCCCCCTCCGCCATGTCCGCCGAATCCGCAGCCGCAGCCAATCCCGCTCCTCCCTCGACCCCGGACGCGGTGCGCGCGGCGCGCATGATTCCCTTCATCGTCGGCTGCGCGCTGTTCATGCAGATGCTGGACGCCACGGTGGTCGCCACCGCCCTGCCGGCCATGGCGCGGGCCCTGGGTTCGACCCCGGTGCGGCTGAACGTGGCCATCACCTCGTACCTGCTGTCGGTGGCGGTGTTCGTGCCGGTCAGCGGCTGGGCCGCCGACCGCTACGGCGCGCGCCGCGTGTTCATCGCCGCCATCGGCCTGTTCACCCTCAGTTCCGTGGCCTGCGCCCTGTCGCAGGACCTGCCGCAACTGGTCATCTCGCGCGTCGTGCAGGGCATGGCCGGGGCCATGATGGTGCCGGTGGGCCGCATCATTCTGCTGCGCACCGTGCCCAAGCAGGATCTGCTCAAGGCCATGTCGTTCCTGTCGATCCCGGCGCTGCTGGGGCCGGTGATCGGGCCGCCGCTGGGCGGCTTCATGGTCACCTACATGTCCTGGCACTGGATCTTCCTGATCAACATTCCCATCGGCGTGCTCGGCATTGCGCTGGTGCTGCGCTACGTGGCCGAGATCAAGGAAGAATCGGCGCCGCGCCTGGACTGGGTGGGCTTCCTGCTCAGCGCCGTATGCCTGGCGACCCTGGTCAGCGGCTTCGAGGCCATCGGCCGCGACGTCATGCCGCTGCCGCTGCTGCTGGGCCTGATCGCGGTGGGCATCGCCTGCGGCCTGCTCTATGGCTGGCACGCGCGCCGCACCGAACACCCCATCATCGACCTGGCGCTGATGCGCATCCCGACCTTCGCCATCTCGACGCTGGGCGGCAACCTGTGCCGCTTCGCGGTCGGCGCCACGCCCTTTCTGCTGGCCATGCTGCTGCAGGTGGGTTTCGGCCTGTCGCCGTTTTCGGCCGGTCTGATCACCTTCGCCAGCGCGGCCGGCGCGCTGCTGATGAAATTCGTCGCCACCCCCATCGTCAGGCACTTCGGCTTTCGCCGCGTGCTGACCGTGAACGCGGTGCTGACCGGCGCCTTCATCGTGGTCTGCGCCACCTTCACGCCCACCACGCCGGTGTGGCTGATGATCGCCATTCTGCTGATCGGCGGCTTCTTCCGCTCGTTGCAGTTCACCGGCGTAAATACGCTAACCTATGCCGACATTCCCCCGGCCAGGATGAGCCGCGCCAGCAGCTTCGCCGCCATGGCGCAGCAACTGGGCATCAGTCTGGGCGTGGGCGTGGCGGCGGTGACGCTGAACATCAGCATGACCCTGCGCGGGGCCGACACACTGGCGGTGGGCGACGTGATCATCGGCTTCATCGTCATCGGCCTGCTGTGCGCGGCCTCGGTCTTTTCCTTTAGACGCCTCGACCCGCTGGCCGGGGCACACCTGAACGGCGCCAAACAACGTGACGACGAATGAATTTATCCTGGCCCTGGATCAGGGCACGACCAGCTCCCGCGCCATCGTGTTCGATCGCGACGGCGTGGTGCGCGGCATCGGCCAACGTGAATTCCGCCAGCACTACCCGCGGCCGGGCTGGGTCGAGCACGACCCCGGCGAAATCTGGCACAGCCAGCTCGACGTGGCGCGCGAAGCCTTGCGCAACGCCGCCGCCAGCGCCGCCGACGTGGCCGCCATCGGCATCACCAACCAGCGCGAGACCACGCTGATCTGGGATCGCGCCAGCGGCCGCCCGCTGGCCCGCGCCATCGTCTGGCAGGACCGCCGCACCGCGCCCATGTGCGACCAGTTGCGCCAGGACGGCCACGCCGATTTCCTGCAAGCCCGCACCGGGCTGGTGCTGGACGCCTACTTCTCGGGCACCAAGCTGGCCTGGCTGCTGGATCACGTGCCCGGCGCGCGCCAGAAGGCCGAGCGCGGCGAGCTGGCCTTCGGCACCGTCGACACCTGGCTGATCTGGCAACTGACCGGCGGCGCCGTGCACAGCACCGACCCCAGCAACGCCTCGCGCACCATGCTGTTCGACCTGCACACGCAGGACTGGAACGACGAGATCCTGGCGCTGCTGAACATCCCGCGCAGCGTGCTGCCGTCGCTCGCGCCCAGCAGCGCGGTGGTGGGCGAGTCGTTGCCCGAGTGGCTGGGAGGCTCGATTCCCATCGCCGGCGTGGCCGGCGACCAGCAGGCCGCCACTTTCGGCCAGGCCTGCTTTGCGCCCGGCATGGCCAAGAACACCTACGGCACCGGCTGCTTCATGCTGATGAACGTGGGCGACAAGCCGGTGCAATCGCGCAACCACCTGCTGTCGACCGTCGGCTGGGGCCTGCCGGTCGCGGGCCAGGACGGCTGGCGCCCGGCCTACATGCTCGAAGGCGGCGTGTTCGTGGCCGGCGCCGCGGTGCAATGGCTACGCGACGGCCTGGGCATCATCCAGCGTTCCGAGGAAATCGAATCGCTGGCCGCCAGCGTGGCCGACACCGACGACGTCTTCATGGTGCCGGCCTTCGCCGGGCTGGGCGCGCCGCACTGGGACCCCTACGCCCGCGGCACCCTGGTGGGCCTGACGCGCGGCACCACCCGCGCCCACATCGCCCGCGCCACGCTCGAATCGATCGCGCTGCAAAGCGCCGAACTGCTGACCTGCATGAACGGCGACAGCGGCATCGCGCTGACCGAGCTGCGCGTGGACGGCGGCGCGGCCCGCAACGACCTGCTGATGCAGATGCAGGCCGACCTGCTGGGCGTGCCGGTGGTGCGGCCCCGAGTGCCCGAATCGACCGCGCTGGGCGCGGCCGGGCTGGCCGGCCTGGCGGTCGGCTTCTGGTCTGGCCAGGACGAGTTCGCCTCCAAGTGGCAGGCCGAGCGCACCTTCGAGCCGGCCTGGCCGGACTCGGTGCGCGAGGCCCGCATGCGGCGCTGGCGCCAGGCGGTGGAATTGTCCAAGGGCTGGGCCAACACGGCCACATAGGCGGCGGCCGGGCGCTCCCGCCCCGCGCCACCGCCACCTGTATCACCGGCGGCTCACGGCCGCCGTGCCCGCGCCTGCATCACCCGCAACGCCATGCGATAGCCGGCGAACACGTAGAACGCATTGCTGTTCATCAGCAGCCAGGCGCCCGCGCCGCCCAGCAGCGCGACCACCGGCCCCACCGCCCGCATGTCGCCCTGCGACCAGGCGATCAGGCCCAGCGCGCCCGCCTCCGCCAGCGTCAGCGCCACGCGCTTGAGCAACACCAGGCCCAGGCTATGACCGCCCATGAATGCCACCACGCCGATCGCCAGCGCCAGTGCCGTGACGGCGCAGGCCAGCACCAGCGCGAAGGCCGCCAGCGCCGGCCCGGCCGGCCGCAGCAGCAGGCTCAACAGGCCAATGCCGACGCCGAGGCCGCCGGCCATGGTCAGCACCGCCAGCGCCAGCGGCGACCACAGCCCCGGCGGCGCGGCGCGCGCGTCCATCTCGGCAACGAAGCGGTGCATGGCGGCGGACGCGTCCGCCGCGGCGTCCTCGCGCAGCGCCGCCTCCAGCCGCCGGCATTGTGCGATCAGCGCATTCAACCCGGGGCCGGACGATGGCATCACAGCCTCGTCACGCCCGGGGCGTGTTCGGCCACCGTATTGCGCAAGGCCGCCATGGCCTCCTGCACGGCGGTCGGCCGGAACGCATCCTCGCGCCAATACATGGCCACCGAGCCGAAGCCCGACAGCCGCACCGGAATGATGCGCATCGCCTTCATCTGCGTGAAGCGCAGCGCGGCGCGGTGCGAGGCCACGCCGATCATATCGCTGTTGTTGATCAGGGTGAGGTTGATGGTGACCGAATTGGATTCGACGTGATCGGCCGGCGGCGCCTGGCCGGCCGCGGCCAGCGCGGCGTCGACCGCGTTGCGGATCGGGGTGCCCTTGGGCCACAGGATCCAGCGGTACGACAGCAGCTCGGGCCAGCCCGGCTGCTCCCGCGCGAACAGCGGATGGCGCGGCCGCGCCACCAGGTGGATCGGCTCCAGGTACAGGGCCTCGAAACGGATGGCGGGATCATGGTGCTCGGGGGCCGAGCGGCCCACCACGATGTCCAGGTCGCCCTGCGCCAGTTGCGCCAGCAGGCGGTCGGTGGTGCCCTCGACCAGTTTCACGCGCGCTTGCGGCATGCGTTCGAGCAGCTTCATCACCGCCAGCGGCACGGTGTCCGACGCCGACGCGCCCGAGGCGCCGATCACCACCCGGCCACCGCCGCCCTCGCGCAGCGCGGCCATGTCGGCGCTGGCGCGATCCAGTTGCGCCTCGACCCGCTGCGCGTGCGCGATCAGCACGTCGCCATGCGGCGTCGGCCGCAGGCCGCGCGCGTGGCGCTCGAACAGCGGCAGGCCGATGTCGTCTTCCAGATCCTTCAGCCATTTCGACAACCCCGGCTGGGTGGTGTTGAGCATCGCGGCCGAATGGCTGATGTTGCGGGTCTGGGCCAGACTGAGCAGCATTTTCAGATTGCGCAGGCGCAACCGGTGAGTCCAGTCCATGGAATCCCCTTGTCTCTTTTATCCATATTGTTATTGGTATGGATAATAAGATAATTTCATTTCAAAACACATAGCTCGTTCCGCATAATCGTCTCCCTATCAGGCCTCGCCGCGCCCGCCGCGACGGGCCACAGAAGCCGGCCCCGACGCCGGCCACCAGGAGACAACCATGCCCGACGGTCACCCCCCCGGCGCGGATCGCGCCGCCTATTACGCGCGCATCGCCCAAAAGCACATGGCCCCGTTATGGGAGTCGCTGCACAACCTGGTGCCGCGCCAGCCGGCGCCGCGGTGCGTGCCCGCCATCTGGAAATACGACGAGGTGCGCGACGACGTGCTGGCCTCCGGCTCGCTCATCAGCGCCGAGGAAGCGGTGCGGCGCGTGCTGATCCTGGAGAATCCCGGCCTGCCCGGCCAGGCCAGCATCACGCAGAGCCTGTATGCCGGCCTGCAACTGATCCTGCCCGGCGAGATCGCGCCCAGCCACCGCCACACCCAATCGGCCCTGCGCTTCATCGTCGAGGGCCGCGGCGCCTACACCGCCGTCAACGGCGAGCGCACCACCATGCATCCGGGCGACTTCATCATCACGCCGTCCTGGACCTGGCACGACCACGGCAACGCCGAGACCGTCGACGGCGGCGAGCCGGTGGTCTGGCTCGATGGCCTGGACATCCCGCTGCTGCGCTTCCTGGACGCCGGCTTCGCCGAGAACTATCCGTCGGCCACCCAGCCCGTCACCCGCCCCGAAGGCGACAGCATGGCGCGCTACGGCCATAACATGGCGCCGGTGCGCCACCGCGCCGCCGGCGGCACCTCGCCTATCTTCAACTACCCCTACGAGCGCAGCCGCGAGGCGCTCGACGCGCTCTACCGCCACGGCGAGCTGGATCCCTGGGACGGCGTCAAGCTGCGCTACCTGAACCCGGCCACCGGCGGCTACCCCATGCCGACCATGGCCACCTTCATGCAGTTGCTGCCGGCCGGCTTCCAGGGCAAGGCCTATCGCAGCACCGATTCCACTGTCTACAGCGTGGTGGAGGGCCGCGGCATTGCCCGCGTCGGCGACGCCGAATTCCATTTCGGCCCGCGCGACGTGTTCGTGGCGCCGTCGTGGCTGCCGGTGCAGCTGGCGGCGCTGGAAGACGCCACGCTGTTCAGCTATTCCGACCGCCCGGTGCAGGACGCCCTGGGCCTGTGGCGCGAAGAACGCATCGCCTGACGCCGGCGGGCCGCCGCGCCCGCCCTTCCCCTTTCCGTTCCGCCTTCAAAGGTTGATTCATGTCTTACGTGTTTGCTCCCGCCGGCCCCGTTGCCGTGCCCGTCGCCGGCAGCCAGGACCGCTTCCCCGTGCGCCGCGTCTATTGCGTTGGCCGCAACTACGCCGCCCACGCCCGCGAGATGGGCTTCGATCCCGACCGCGAACCGCCGTTCTTCTTCTGCAAGCCGGCCGACGCCGTGGTGCCGGTGGCGCAGGACGCCACGCTGACGCTGCCCTACCCGCCCGAGACCGCCAACTTCCACTATGAAATCGAGCTGGTCGCGGCCATCGGCAAGGGCGGCGCCAACATCGCGGTCGAATCCGCGCTGGAACACGTGTGGGGCTACGCCGTCGGCCTGGACATGACGCGCCGCGACCTGCAGATGAAGATGCGCGAGGCCGGCCGTCCCTGGGAACTGGGCAAGGCCTTCGACCAGAGCGCGCCCATCGGCCCGCTGGTGCCCGCCGCGCAGGCCGGCGACATCCATCGCGCCGGCATCTGGCTGCAGGTCAATGGCGCCGACAAGCAGCGCAGCAATGTCGGCATGCTGATCTGGTCGGTGGCCGAGACCATCGCCTACCTGTCGCGCTACTTCCGACTGGAAGCCGGCGACCTGATCTACACCGGCACGCCCGAAGGCGTAGGCCCGGTGACGCGCGGCGACAGGATGGTCGGCGGCGTCGACGGGCTTGGCACGCTCAGCGTGCAGATCGCCTGAGGAAGCGCATCCATGCAACTGCACAGCTTCTTCAACAGCTCCACCTCGTACCGCGTGCGCATCGCGCTGGCGCTCAAGGGCCTGCCGTTCGACATCGTGCCGGTGAACCTGCGCCAGCAGGAACAGCGCGCCGCCGACTACGTGGCGCAAAACCCATCGGCCGGCGTGCCGCTGCTGACGGAGGGCGACTTCCAACTGTCGCAATCGCTCGCCATCATCGATTACCTGGACGCCACCCACCCCGAGCCGCGCCTGATCCCAGCCGCGCCGCGCGAGCGCGCCCGCGTGCTGGAACTGGCCAACGCCATCGCCTGCGACATCCATCCGGTCAACAACATGCGCATCCTGCGCTACCTGCAGGAAGAACTGGGCGCCACCGACGCGCAGAAGAACGCCTGGTACCACCACTGGATCGGCGAGGGCCTGACCGCGGTCGAGGCCCTGCTGGCGCGCCACGGCCACGGCGCCTATTGCTTCGGCGAGGCGCCGACGCTGGCCGACTGCTGCCTGGTGCCGCAGGTGGCCAACGCCCAGCGCATGGGCTGCGACCTGTCGGCCTACCCGCGCCTGGTCGGCGTCTATGAACACTGCCTCGCGCAACCGGCATTCCAGCAGGCCGCGCCCGCCAACCAACCGGACTACATCAAGTGACCACGCAAGCTTCCCCGGGCCAGGAACCCGACACCCTGGGCGCGCCGCTGCGCGAATACACCGATCCGGCCTACCGCCCGCTGTGCGCCAACCTGGCCGAAGTGCGCGCCAACATCGACCGCCTGGACGACCAGATCGTGCGCCTGATGGCCGAGCGCGCCATGTACGTCAAGGACGCCGCGCGCTTCAAGCGCGACGCCTTCCAGGTCAGCGCGCCGGCGCGCCAGGCCGAGGTGTTCGAGAAAGTGCGGCGCCTGGCCGAGCGCCACAACCAGGGCTTCGAGAACCTGGACCAGGTGGTGGACGCGGCCTACCGCGCCATGGTGGCGGCCTTCATCGCCAACGAACAGACCTATTTCAACAATATGAAGATCGCGGGAGACAAACATGCATAAGCCTTCAACCCTGGCGCGGGTGCGCCGCTTGGCAACGGGCGCGCTGGCGCTGGGCCTGATCGCGCTGGCGCCGCTGGGCGCGGCGCAGGCCGCCGACGCCTGGCCGTCGCAGCCGCTCAAGGCGCTGGTGCCGTTCGGCCCGGGCTCCAGCCCCGACCAGGTGGCGCGCATCGTCGGCGAGAAGGCCGGCGCCATTCTCGGCCAGACCGTGGTGGTGGAGAACAAGCCGGGCGCCAGCGGCAACATCGGCACCTTCGCCATCGCCAACGCCAAGCCCGACGGCTACACCTTCGGCGTCTCGATCACCGGACCGCTGGTGAACAACACGCTGCTGTTCGACAAGCTGCCGTACGCGCCCGCCACCGACCTGGCGCCGCTGACGCTGGCGGTGCACCAACCCAACGTGCTGGTGGTGCCGGCCAGCGCCGGCATCGACAACATCGGCCAGTTGCTGGACGCGCTCAAGAAGAACCCGGACAAGTACAACTTCCCCTCGCCCGGCGCCGGCACCGTGTCGCACCTGGCGGTGGAGCTGCTGTTGCAGCGGATCGGCGCGCGCGCCACGCACGTGCCGTATCCGTCGTCGCCGGCCGCGCTGACCTCGCTGCTGTCGGGCGACACGCAGTTCGCCGCGCTGCCGCCGATCGCGGTCATGAGCATGGTCAAGGACGGCCGCCTGAAGGCGCTGGCCGTGACCTCGTCCAAGCGTTCGGCGCTGCTGCCCGAGATTCCCACGCTGGCCGAAGTGGGCGTGCCCGGCATCGAGGGCTCGGCCTGGATCGGTTTCGTGATTTCGTCCAAGGTGCCCGCCGACATCCAGAAGAAGCTGTCGGACGCGCTGATCCAGGCGATCCGCGATCCCGAGGTGGTCAAGCGGCTGCAGGCGCAGTTCATGGACCCGGTGGGCAGCACCCCGACCGAGTTCCGCGCCTACATGGACGATGAGCTCAAGCGCTGGGAACCGCTCATCACCAAGCTCGGCATCAAGGGCCAATAAGCAGGCCCGTGAACGGGCGCCTCGCCGCCCGGCATTTCGCAACACCAGACGCAGTCCGCAGGACAAGCAAGGAGACAAGCATGACCCTCACCGAACCCGCCCGCCAGGTGCCGCTCTACGGCGAATACGACGTCGTCGTGCTGGGCGGCGGCCCCGCCGGCATCCTGGCGGCCGCCAGCGCCGCCCGCAACGGCGCCAGCGTGCTGCTGGTGGAACGCTATGGCTTTCTCGGCGGCATGGGCACGGCGGCGGGCGTCTCCAACTTCTGCGGGCTGCACGCCAACGTGCGCGGCGCCATCCGCCAGGTGGTGCATGGCATGACCGATGAACTGCTGGACCGCATGCGCGCGCTGGACGGCCTGAACGAGCCGCACCTGATCCTGGGCAAGATCCACGCCCAGGCCTATGACATCTCGGCCTTCAAGTGCGCGGCCGATGGCATGGTGCAGGACAGCGGCGCGCAGATCCTGTTCCATGCGCTGGCCACCGGCCTGGCGCGCGACGCCGCCGGCAACGCCGACGCGCTGTTCCTGGAAACCAAGTCGGGCCGCTGCGCGGTGCGCGGCAAGGTCTTCATCGACTGCTCCGGCGACGCCGACATCGCGCAATGGGGCGGTCTGCCGTTCGAGAAGGGCGACGCGCAGGGCCACATGCTCTACCCCACGCTGATGTTCAAGGTCGGCAACGTCGACGGCGCCCGCGCCCAGGAAGCCTGGAAGACCATTCCGCAACTGATGGACCAGGCCGCCGCCAGCGGCGAATTCACCTTTCCGCGCCGCGGCGCCATCGTGCGGCCGCAAAAGCATGACTACGAGTGGCGCGTCAACGTGACGCAACTGGCCAACGCCGACGGCAGCGCGGCCGACGGCACCGACGCCGCCTCGCTCTCGGCCGGCGAGCTGGAAGGCCGCCGCCAGATCACGGAATATCTGAAGTTCCTGCGCGCCAAGGTGCCGGGCTTCGAGAACGCCTACGTGCTCGACATCGCGCCGCAACTGGGCATCCGCGAAACCCGCCGCATCGTCGGCGAGGCCATGCTGACCAAGGAAGACGTGCTGGGCTGCGCCGATTTCGAAGACAGCATCGGCGTCAATGGCTGGCCGCTGGAAATGCACACCGCCGGCGACGTGCAATGGCTGTGGCCGCCGATTCCCGAATCGCGCGGCTACAACCAGTTGCCGTTCCGCATGATGGTGCCGCGCCGCGGCCCGGGCATCGCCAACAACGTGCTCGTGGCCGGGCGCTGCGCCTCGATGACCCACGAGGGCCAGTCGGCCGCGCGCGTCAGCGGCAGTTGCTTCGTCATGGGCGAGGCCGCCGGCACCGCGGCCGCCATGGCGCTGCGCGACGGCCACGCCCCCGCCGACGTGCCGGTGGCGGCGCTGCAGGCGCAGTTGCAACGGCAAGGCGCCTTCCTCGGCCGCCAGGAATGAACCCGCAAGGAACCCGGTAATGAACGCAACCCCCGCAAAGAACCCGCCCCAATCCGTCATCGTCGTGGGCGGCGGCATCGGCGGCCTGGCCGCGGCGCTGGCGCTGACGCGCCAGGGCATCGCGGTGCAACTGCTGGAGCAGGCCGCGCGCATCGGCGAAATCGGCGCCGGCATCCAGCTCGGCCCCAACGCCTTCGCCGCGCTCGACGCGCTGGGCGTGGGCGCCACCGCGCGCCAGCGCGCCGTCTTCACCGACCACATCATCATGATGGACGCGGTCGACGCGCGCGAGGTGGTGCGCATCGACACCGGCGCCGCCTTCCGCGAGCGCTTCGGCGGCCCCTACGCCGTGATCCACCGCGCCGACATCCACCTGTCGATCCTGGAAGCGGTGCAGCAGAATCCGCTGATCCGCTTTCGCACCTCGACCCAGATCGCTGGCGTGACACAGGATGGCAGGCGCGTGGAAGTCACCGACACCGAAGGCAACCGCTACCAGGCCGACGCCGTGGTCGGCGCCGACGGCGTCAAGTCGGTGATCCGCGAACACCTGATCGGCGATCCGCCGCGCGTGACCGGCCACGTGGTCTACCGCGCCGTGGTCGAACGCGACAACATGCCCGAGGAACTGCGCATCAACGCGCCGGTGCTGTGGGCCGGCCCGCACTGCCACCTGGTGCACTACCCGCTGCGCGGCGGCCAGCAATACAACCTGGTGGTGACCTTCCACAGCCGCGAGCAGGAACAATGGGGCGTGCGCGAAGGCAGCAAGGAGGAAGTGCTGTCGTACTTCCAGGGCATCCACCCGCGCCCGCACCAGATGCTGGACCGGCCCACGTCCTGGAAGCGCTGGGCCACCGCCGACCGCGAGCCGGTCGAGCAATGGGGCCAGGGCCGCCTCACGATCCTGGGCGACGCCGCCCATCCCATGACCCAGTACATGGCCCAGGGCGCCTGCATGGCGCTGGAGGACGCGGTGACGCTGGGCGAGGCCGTCAAGCGCTGCGACCACGACCTGCAGGCCGCCTTCCGCCTGTACGAATCGGTGCGCATCCCGCGCAGCGCGCGCGTGGTCTGGTCGACCCGCGAGATGGGCAGGCTCTATCACGCGCGCGGCGTCGAGCGCACCGTGCGCAACATGCTGTGGACCGGCCGCGGCCAGTCCCAGTTCTACGACGCGTTGCAGTGGCTCTACGGCTGGAAGGTGGAGAACTGTCTCGCGGGCCCCAACCAGCCATAAGCAGACAGAAAGCACAGGAGACAACCATGACGACACGCATCACCCGCGGCGGCGCCGCGCTGCTGCTGGCACTGGCCGCCAGCGGCGTCCAGGCCCAGCAGAAACCCGTGGACATCGGCTTCATCGGCACGCTGTCGACCCCCGCCGGCTACATCGGCGAGGACGAACGCGACGCCTTCATGCTGGCGGTCAAGGAAGGCGGCGGCAAGCTGGGCGGCGTGCCGGTCAACGTGCGGGTCGAGGACGACGCGCTCAAGCCGGCCAACGCCAAGCAGATCGCCGACAAGATGGTGCAGGGCGGCGTGCGCCTGTTCACCGGCGTCAACTTCTCCAACGTCATGGCCGCGGTCGGGCCCACTGTGCTCAACGCCGGCGGCTTCTACGTCAGCCTGAACGCCGGCCCCTCCAACTACGCCGGCAAGGCCTGCAACCCCAACTACTTCGCCGTCGCCTTCCAGAACGACTCGTACGCCGACACCGCCGGCATCGCCGCCAATGAGCTGGGCGCCAAGCGCGTCGTCGTCATGGCGCCCAACTACCAGGCCGGGCGCGACGCGGTGGCCGGCTTCAAGCGCACCTACCAGGGCGAGATCGCCGAGGAAATCTACACCAAGCTCGAACAGGCCGACTTCTCGGTCGAGCTGGCGCGCATCCGCGCGCTCAACCCGGACGCCATCTTCCAGTTCCACCCGGGCGGCGCCGGCATCAACCTGACCAAGCAGTATGCCAACTCCGGCCTGGCCGACAAGATCAAGATGATCACGCCCATCTACTCGATGGACGAGCGCATGCTGGCCGCCACCGGCAACGCCGGCAAGGGCTTCTACCTGAGCTCGCTGTGGAGCGCGGACCTGGACAACCCGCAGAACAAGCACTTCGTCGCGGCCTTCACCAAGGCCTACAACCGCGCGCCGACCGCCTACGCGGCCCAGGCCTACGACACCGCCAACCTGATCGCGTCGGGCCTGAAGGCGGTGGACGGCGACATCAGCGGCAAGGCCGACGCCTTCCGCGACGCGCTGCGCCGCGCCGACTTCCCCAGCGTGCGCGGCAAGTTCAAGTTCGGCCCCAACCAGCACCCGGTGCAGGACTGGTACCTGCTGCACATCGAGACCGGCGCGGACGGCAAGCTGGTCTACAAGAACCTCAAGGTCATCGCCCGCGACCACACCGACGTGCACGCGGCCGACTGCAAGATGTAGCAAGCGACCGCGCGGGGCAAGGGGTCGGTTGAAACGCTTCCCACGCCGGCATGAAGCCCGGCGCGTTCCAGCCGGAACGCGCCGGGCGCGCGAGCCTCAGTTCAGGCTGGCGCCGGAGATCTTCACGATCTCCTGGTACTTGGCCTTTTCGTTCTTGACGAATTCGGCGAACGCTTCGGGCGTCATGGGCGGCGCTTCCGAACCCATCGTCAAGAGGCGCTGCTTGACGTCGGGCTGCTGCATCGCGTCCGAGTAGGCCTTGTTCAGCTTGGCCACCACCGGCGCCGGCGTGCCGCCGGTCGTGAAGACGCCGAACCAGGTGCCCAGGTCAAAGCCCTTGATGCCCGATTCCTCCACCGTCGGCACGTCGGCCAGCAGCGACGAGCGCTTGGCCGTGGTCACGGCCAGCGCCTTGACCTTGCCGTCCTTGATCAGCGGGGCCGAGGCCGCCAGGTTGTCGAACATGAAGTCCGACTGGCCCGACAGCAGCGCCAGTTGCGCCGGCGCCGCGCCCTGGTAGGGAATGTGCTCGACGTTGATGCCGGCGCGCGCCTTGAGCAGCTCGCCCGACAGGTGGCCGGCGCTGCCGTTGCCGCCCGAGCCGTAGTTCAGCTTGCCCGGGTTCTTCTTGGCGTAGTCGATCAGGTCGGCCAGCTTCTCGATCTTGTTCTTGGTGGCGAATTCGACGTTCATCACCAGCACGTTCGGCACCGACGCCACGATGGTGACCGGGGCGAAGTCCTTCACCGGGTCATAGGGCAGGTTGGCGAACAGCCAGGGGTTGATGGCGTGGGTCGCGACGGCGCCCATCACCAGGGTGTAACCGTCGGCCGGGGCCTTGGCCACCAGGTCGGCGCCGATGTTGCCGCCGGCGCCCGAGCGGTTTTCCACCACCACCGGCTGGCCGAGCGAGCCGCGCACCTTTTCGGCCAGCATGCGGGCCATGGTGTCGAGCGGGCCGCCGGGCGGGTAAGGCACCACGAAGCGCAGCGGCTTGGTGGGGTAGTCGGTGGCCTGGGCCAGCGCGGGCGCGCCGAAGGACAGCGTGGCCGCCAAGGCGGCGGCGCCGCCCAGCAGGACGCGGCGCAGGGCGCTGCGGGGGGTCGGTTTCATCTCGTGTGCTCCTCTCATTGCATCGATGGCGGTCGGTAGCATACCGCAGTGGAGTGCACGCCGTAACAAAGGGATACCGGGAAACCCGGGTGCTTTTCGCTCGCCAGCCGCCGGGCGCCAAAAAGAAAAAGCCGCCTTTCCGGGAAAGGCGGCTTCGGATCCGGGCATGGCGCGCAGTGACGCGCGCCGCCCGCCCTCAATGCAGGATCTGGCTCAGGAACAGCTTGGTGCGCTCGTTCTGCGGGTGGTCGAAGAAC
>NZ_JBLZXG010000007.1:0-421595 GCF_050285565.1 Achromobacter sp. | reverse complement strand
ACGCCGTGCGCGGCTTCGACGGCCAGATGACCCTGGCTGCGGAAGACGGCTGGACCCTGCGCAATGACCTGTCGCTGAACCTGGGCAACCTGGGCCAGCAGCTATACGCGGGCCTGGATGCGGGCCGCGTCGGCGGCCCGGCGGCGCAATACCTGGCCAGCCGCACCCTGGTGGGCGCGGTGGCCGGCCTGCGTGGGCGCATCGCCATGCCGTACGTCAACGCCAGCTACGACCTGTCGGCCGGCTGGCCGCTGAAAAAGCCCGAAAACCTGAAGACCCAGAGCACGGTCTTCGCCGCCACGCTGATGTTCGAGTTCTAGGCCGGACGGGGCCTGTGAGTCCCGTCCGCCGTCCGATACGTTGCTTCACGCTTACCGAGAGTTGCCTCGCCATGTCCAAGCTTCGCTCCGCAGTTGTCTGGTTGGTGCTGACCACGCAGATCTGGACGCCCGTGCTGGCGCAGACTCTGCCCATCTCCGTCGACAAGAACGTGTCGGGCCAGAAGCCCGTGGTGGGCGTGACCAACGGCGTGCCGGTGGTCAACATCGCGCCGCCGTCGGCCGGCGGGGTGTCGAACAACCGCTTCACCCAGTTCAACGTCGGCCCCTCGGGCGTGGTGCTGAACAACAGCGGCGCGGCCAGCCAGACGCAGGTGGCCGGGCAGGTGGCGGGCAATCCGATGCTGGGCAACCAGCGCGCCACCACCATCCTGAACCAGGTGACGGCGCCCAATCCGTCGCAGCTGATGGGCATGCTGGAAGTGGCCGGCAACCGCGCCAACGTCATCGTCGCCAACCCGGCTGGCATCACCTGCAACGGTTGCGGCTTCCTCAACGCCAACCGCGCCACGCTCACCACCGGCAAGCCGGTCATCGGGCCCGATGGCGCGCTGGGCTTTGACATCACCGGCGGCCGCCTGGGCATCGAAGGCGCCGGCCTGTACGGCGCCAACCTCAGCCAGCTCGACCTGATGGCGCGCACGCTGGAACTGAATGCACAGGTCTGGGCCAACAACCTCAACGTGGTGGCGGGCGCGGCCCGCGTGGGCTATGACGGCATCGACGTCTCGGCGCTGACCGGCGCCGGGGCCGGCACCGGCGTGGCGCTGGATGTGGCCGCGCTGGGCGGCATGTACGCCAACAGCATCCGCCTGATCGGCACGGAAGCCGGGGTGGGCGTGAACATCGGCGGCAACCTGGCGGCGTTGACCGGCACGCTGACGGTCAACGCCAACGGTGACGTCAGGATCCTGCCCTCGGGCCGCCTGCAGGCCGCCACCGGCCTGACGGTGCAAAGCGCGCGCGACATCGTCAACGACGGCACGGTCGCCGCGGGCGGCGCGCTCGGCTTGAACGCCGCCGGCAACGTCGCCAACAACAACGCCATGTCCTCGGCCGCCACTGTCAGCATCGTGGCGCGCCAGTTCGAGAATCGCGGCGGCCTCACGGTCGGCCTGCAGGCCGACGGCTCGATCAGTCCGCTCGGCGCATTGAGCGCGCAGGTGGACCAGTTGCTCAATCCCGGCACCTTGGTGGCTGGCGGCGATGCGACCATCACCGCGAAGGCGTTGGGCCTGTCGGGCGGCAAGTTCGTCGCCGGCGGCGCCTTGAGCGTGGACGCCACGGGCGCCGTCACTAATCGCGACGGCTCGGTATATGGCGGCTCGGTGGCGCTGCGCGCGGGCAGCCTGGACAACACGGGCGGCAAACTCACCGGCGGCGTGGCGCTCGTCGGCCAGGTGACGGGCGCCATCGACAACACCGGCGGCACGCTGGCCGGCGCCGGCGCGGTGGACCTGCGCGGCCGGTCCGTGGTCAACGCGGCGGGCGGCGTGGTCTCGGGCCAGAGCGTGGCGCTGCGCGGCGCCGACGGCATCGACAACCAGGGCGGCTCGGTGCAGGCCAACGACGCCTTGCGCGTCGAGACGGCCGGCGCGATCGACAACCGTGGCGGCAAGCTGCTCGGCGGCAGCGCCGACCTTCAGTCGGCCAGCCTCGACAACCGCGGCGGCATCGCCCAAGCCGACGGCAAGCTCGCCGTCACCAATAGCGGCGCCTTGCAGAACGAGGGCGGCGGCCTGTATGGCGGCACGGCCGACCTCAAGGCGGCCAGCCTCGCCAACACCGACGGCAAGATCGCCAGCGGCGGCGCGCTGGATGTCACCACCCCCGGCGCGATCGACAACACCGGCGGCACCATCGCCGCCCAAGGCCTGGCCTCGCTGGACGCGCAGCGCCTCGTCAACCGTCGCGGCATCGTCGCCGCCAGTGGCCTCACGCTCAAGACGCAGGGCCTGCTGGATAACAACGCCGGCCTGATCCAGGCCGACAACGCGCTGATCCTCAACGCCGGCAGCCTGAGCAATCGCGATACCTTCGCCAATGGCGTCGCCGGCGCCCTCGGCCTGATGGGCAAGCAGGTCACGCTGAACGCCGGTTCCATCGACAACCAGGACGGCCGCATCGGCGCCGGCCAGGACCTCGGCGTGACCACGGGCGCGCTCGACAACGCGCGCGGCAACGTGTCGTCCGACGCCAACGCCAAGCTCGCGTTCGGCAGCCTGGCCAACACGGGCGGCGCCCTGACCGCCGGCACTTCGCTGGAACTGGTCACCGGCAACCTCGACAACGATGGCAAGATCCATTCGGGCCAGGACCTGAAGATCACCGCCGATACGCTGACCAATCGCGCCAGCGGCGAACTGATCGCGGTACGCAACAACGAGCTGGTCATCGGCGGCCTGCTGGCCAACGCGGGCCTGATCGACGGCGGCTACACCCGCATCAATGCCGGCAATCTTCTCAACACCGGCCGCATCTACGGCGATCGCATCGGTATCAAGACGCCGCTGCTGCAGAACGAGCCCAACGCCGTCATCGCCTCGCGCGGCGACATGGACCTGGGCGTGGGCACGCTGACCAACCGCGAACATGCGCTGATCTACGCGGCGGGAGATCTGCGGATCGGCGGCACGCTGGACGCCGGCGGCAAGGCGACCGGACAGGCCGCGCTGCTGTCCAACGAATCGGCCACCATCGAAGTCGAGCGCAATGCCGACATCGCCGCGGCCAGCATCCAGAACCGCAACCTGCACTTCGCCAGTGAAAGCGTCGAGGTCAGCCGCGAAGCCAAGTGGTTCTATCGCCTGGACGGCACCACCGACATCGTCGACGGCGAAGGCATGTGGTTCTGCAACACCGTCAAATCCATCTGCGGCCGCGACCCGAGCTGGATGGGCCAGTACGACGAGCGGCGCCTGTTGATGCCGTCGGCGCGTTATCCGGAAAGCCAGTACGGGCCGCCGTTCGACTACAGCAACATCCAGGAAGACCAGCAGGGGCGCGCGGGTGTCAGCGCGCCGATCGGCCTGGCGTATATCCCCGAGTATTCCGGTTGCAGTGGCGGAGATGCGGGCGAGTGCTACACCAATCCTCCTCAGTTCCTGTACAAGCCCGACGCCAAGATCTGGTCGGTCTTCGAGGTCGAGCGCCCCAGCGGTATCCGGCGGCCGCCATCGCCCGACGACTGCGGCTGGCGCTGCCCCGCGGATCTGGCCCAGCAGCAGGCCCAGTACGACCACGACCTGGTGCTGTACGACACGCTGAACGAGAAGATCAAGGACTTCAACGCCGACTTCCGCAACAACCGCATGATCAAGGATTTCACCTTCTACGAGGTGACCCAGATCACGCGCGAGACTCGCATCACAGAGAGCGATCCGGGCAAGATCATCGTCGGCGGCAACGCCCGGCTTGCCGGCAACATCGTCAACGACAAGAGCCGCATTCTCGCCGGCGGCACCTTGAAAACCGAGGGTGGCACGCTGAGCAACGTCGGCGCCGAGGGGCTGCGCACGGTCGACCGTGTCGGCACCATGGCCTACACCTACGAGAAGAACGACTCCCGAAAGTACAACCGTTCCGACTACAACGCCACCGTACTGGCCGAACGCATCGAGACCGGCCTGGGCGACGCGAAGGGCGGCGCCGCGGTCGCGCCGTCTGGCCAGACGCCGGGCGCCAGCACCGTCGTCCAGGCGTTGCCGCCGGCAACGCTGACGCGTATCACGCTGCCCGGCAACCAGACCATTGCCGTCGTCGTGCTGCCGCCGACCCTTCCGACCAGCAAGCTGTACCAGGTCGTCACGGCGCCCAGCGCGCCTTACCTGATCGCCACCGACAGCCAGTTCATCGGCTCGCGCACCGTGGTGTCCAGCGATTTCCTGCTGGAGAAGCTGAACCAGGACCCTAGCCACATCCTCAAGCGCCTGGGCGATGGCTTCTACGAGCAGAAGCTGGTCGCCGAACAGGTCATGCTGGCGACTGGCCAGCGCTTCGTCGGCGACTACACCGACAACGAAACCCAGTACAAGGCACTGCTTTCCGCCGGCGCAGACTTCGCCGAAAAATACGGCTTGGCGCTGGGCACCGCGCTGACCGAAGAGCAGATGCGCCACCTGACCAGCGATATCGTCTGGATGGTGGAGCAGACCGTCACGCTGCCCGACGGCACGCAGCAAAAGGTGCTGGCGCCGCAGGTCTACCTGGCCGTCAAGCCGGGCGACCTGCGCGGCGATGGCACGCTGATTGCAGGACGCGACACGCAGATCAGCACGACGGGCGACGTGGTCAACAGCGGCACCATCGGTGCGCGCAACGCGTTGGTGGTCGATGCGCAGAACGTGCGCAACACCGTGGGCACGATCCAGGGCAAGACCGTCAACCTGAATGCGCGCAATGACATCGATAATCTGGCGGGGTTGCTCAAGGGGGATGCGGTCGCGCTGACGGCGGGCCGCGATGTCAACCTGACTTCCAGCACGCAATCGAATGTTCGCGGCGGAATCAGCAACACCATCATTGATGGGGTGGCGCGCGTCGATGCTGGTACGTTGAACGTGCAGGCGGGCCGCGACGTCAACGCGCAGGCGGCGGCCATCGCCGCCACCGGCGACGCCAGCATCCGCGCCGGCAACGACATCAACCTGACCGCCGCCGGCACGAGTTATGGGGAGTCGTTCAACTTCGGCAAGAAGAACCGGTCGGAGATGCGCACCACCGAAGATGTCGGCACCCGTATTGCCGCCGCCGGAAACCTGACGTTGATGGCCGCGCAGGACATCAATGCCATTGCCGCGCAAGTGTCTTCCGACAAGCAGTTGGCGGTGGGGGCGGGGCGCGATATCAATGTGCTGGCGGGGGATTCTAGCGGGTATACGTATAACGAGATTTACTACAAGACGAAGGGGTTCTGGTCCAGCAAGACGACGCATCGAATCAAGGAGGCGTCTTGGACACAGGCGGTGTCTTCCACCTTTACCGGTGATAGCGCCGTGCTGATGGCAGGACG
The DNA here is from genome assembly GCF_050285565.1 of Achromobacter sp. Classification (GTDB taxonomy): domain Bacteria; phylum Pseudomonadota; class Gammaproteobacteria; order Burkholderiales; family Burkholderiaceae_B; genus Achromobacter. The sequence goes on along the minus strand of NZ_JBLZXG010000007.1, from coordinate 416,246 downwards.
AGACCTTAACGTGGTTGGCTCCAACGTGGCCGCGCAGAAAGACCTGGTCATGTCGGCCGACCGCAACGTCAACATCGTCGCGGAGCAGAACACGGCCAACGACTACCAGTACGAGAAGATCAAGAAGTCGGGTTTTGGCGCGCTGGGTGGCATCAGCTATGGCTCGCGCCAGACGACGGATTGGGTAGATACCAAGCGGGGGCTCAATACCGGCAGCACCATTGGCAGCGTAACGGGTGACGTCCTGATCAATGCGGGCGGCTCGCTGAATGTGCTGGGTAGCGATGTGTTGGCGCGTCAAGGCGACATCACCATGATTGGCCGAGACGTCAGCATCGTGGGCGGCTTCGACACTATGCGTCAACGTGAGGTGCATGAGGTCAAGCAGTCTGGATTCACCATTACGGCAAGCACGCCGGTTGTCAGTGCCATGCAGACTGGTGCACGTATGGCTGAGGCTTCAGGCAAGTCGGGCAACGCCGTCATGGCGGGTCTGGCCGGCGCGACCACGGCGCTTGCGGCCAGCAACGCCTACGATGCGGTGAAGGCGGCCGGCGCTATTGAAAACGCCACCGCTATCGATAAGGCGGGCGGCGGTAGCATCAAAGTCAGTTTTGGCAGCAGCAAAAGCAGCAGCACCACTGATCGAAGTTCCTCCACATCCGTGGGCTCGAACATCGCCGCGGGCAATGATCTGACGATTGTCGCCAAGGGGGCCGGCAGCGCGTCGGATATTACGGTTTCCGGCTCCAACCTGTCCGCCGGCAACAATGCGGTGCTGAAGGCCGATGGGGGTATCCTGCTGCAGGCAGCCAGGAATGTCTTCGAGCAGAAGACGGACAGCAAGAGCAGCGGGTTCAATATCGGTATCGGATACAGCACCGGTACCTCCAATGGGTGGACGCTGGAGTTGGGCGCATCCGTCTCCCGTGGCAACGAGAATGGTCGGGATCAGAGCTGGACCAACAGCTTCGTCACTGCGGGCAACGTGCTTGCCCTGCAATCAGGTGGTGATACGACGCTCAGGGGCGCGTCAGGCAAAGCCGAGCAGATTTTGGCTTCGGTTGGCGGCAACTTGTTGCTGGAGAGCTTGCAAGACACCAGTACTTATACCTCCAAGCAAACTAGCGGCGGCGTGAATCTTACGGTATGCGTCCCGCCCTACTGCTATGGCCAGAGTTCGGTTTCCGGCAACTTCGGCACCGGCAAGATGAACAGCAATTTCAAGTCTGTCACTGAACAGACGGGCTTGTGGGCGGGCGACGGCGGGTTCCTGATCGACGTCAAGAACAACACGACCTTGATCGGCAGCGTCATCGTCAGCAGTGACAAGGCTGTAGCGGAGGGCTTGAACAAGCTCAGCACGGGCACCCTGGTCACGCAGGACATCAAGAACTCCGCCAGCTACAGCGCCAATCAGATTGCGGTAGGCGGTGGCTTCGGGTTTGGCGGCGGGGCCTCGAAAGAAGGTTCGGCGGGTCTGGGCACCACCAAGGGCAACCAGGTGGCCGGCGGCGCGAGCAAGGACGCAGGCACTTCCTTGGCGTCGAGTGGGGGCTTTTCCGCCAATCTACCGACGGTGGTTGCGGCCGGCGGCAATAGCAGTTCCACGACCCAAAGCGCCATCAGTGGCGGCACCATCATCATCCGCGAGGAAGAAAGACAGCGGGCGCTGACAGGCAAGACTGCGGCGGAGACGATTGCGGCGCTGAATCGGGATACGTCGGATACGTTGAACGCGCTGAAGCCGATCTTTGACAAGGAGAAGATCGAGGCGGGGTTTGAGATTGCGTCGGAGGCCAGCCGGCAGTTGGGGCAGTTCTTGACGAATCGGGCTAAGGAAATCCAGGACGCCAAGCAGCGCTCTGAAGACCCGCGCTTGTCTTATGCCGAGCGCATCCAAGCCGCGAAAGAGTATGCAGATCTGGAAGGTAAATGGGGGGCTAGAGGAACGTACAGCCAGTGGGGCACCATCATCCTGGGTGCGGCAAGTGGCAACGTAATGGGAGGCACAGGTCAGTTCGTTCAGGCGGCCGCCGTAAATTACCTGCAGACGCTGGGCGCTGCGCAGATCAAAGAGTTGAGCCGGGAACTAGGTGGCGAAGGCTCGGCTGGGCATGCGGCGTTGCATGCCGTGCTTGGCTGCGCGGGAGCTGCTGCTCAAGGAGCCTCCTGCGGAGCGGGTGGTGTGGGCGCGCTATCAGGCGTGGTGCTGAGCAAACTGCTGGAAAACCTGGAGGGAGATGGTGGTAAGAATCTATCTGCGGAGGATCAGCAGACCCGCGTCAATCTGATAACCAGCATTGTTGCCGGCATTGCCGCGGCCATCGATCCGAATGCGGTCAGTGCCGCCCAAGTCGCGGCACGTATAGAACTGGAGAACAACAGCCGCTACATGAACCGCGATAAGGTTGGGCGGCTGAAAGCCGAACTGACTAACGATCTGTTGAGAACGTGCGGTACCGAGGCTAGCTGCTTTCAGGAGGGGTTTGATCGAGCAGACCGGATGGCGTCGGCCTACGATGTGGCGCTGATGCTCAGCCATTACCCGCAATTGACAAAAGAGAAGGCGGATACGCTTGCTCAGGCAGTGCTGGATCTTGCTCCGGGGGTTTCAAATGCGAGTGCGTTGTATGAACTGGTGACAGGAAGGACGGCGACGGGTGAAGAAGCGAACAGGTTCTTCTCTTCGTTGGGGTTGGTGCCTGTTGTTGGGGGGATGCTGAAGAAGGGGGGACAGGCGCTGCATGTTTTCGCTGATGTGGGGAAGGCGGTTGATGTTGGTAAAGTCGGAGGGAGAGCCGGAGCCGCAGTAGCAAATGGAATTGAGATTGCGCCGGGAAAATTCGATTACCTATTTGGCCGAGTTTCAAGTAATGCGCATAATGCGGCTCGTTCCAATCAGCTAGCACTTGAAATGAAGCGGCTGGGCATTCCGGATACCGCCGCGGGTAGGCAAATGCTCTCCGAACATTTGGCACAGTCAGTGAAATCAGAGGGGAATGTGTCGCGCACATTTTCAAATCAATATGGAAATTTTGAGGTGCGAGAGTCGTTTTTTATAGGGCCCTCCGGGAGTGCGACAAAGTTCGAAAGCACATTTCAAGTGCTTGAGGATGGTACGCGCCGGCTCAGTACGGTTATCCCGTTTAACTAAAGGCATTTAATATGAACTTTCCTAGCGCATTCGATTTCTTGGAGACCTTTGGCCTCGAGCCTATAGAAGAGGATCCTAGTCTCGCCTATTGTAGGTACGTTAAGCAATCGAGTGACGGCCTTCAAGAACTCGATATTTCATTTAGCGGGGTGGCCGAGTCATTTCAGGTAATTTTTCGATGCGGTGGCAAGAGTGTAGTCACGCTTTCGTCGGAGAAAGTTAAAATGGTTCAGGTTCGACGTGATCAATCGGGCGTCGGGCTCCATGTTTCTTTCGATCTCAATGATGTAAGTTCGGAGGCGCTAATTACTCTAGAGCCCGATTTGCATTGCAGGTGGTGGCTCTTGCGCAGTTGAATGGAGTGCCGCGCCGCCTACGGTGGAGTTGGCCGAATTTCGGAAGCGAAGAACGGTAATGCGAAAAATAAGGACTTACGACTGTAATTTGGACTTTCCAGGGATGGAAGAATATTAAATGTTGTGCTCGCTAAATAGAACGCAAGCCTTTAAGGACCAGTAGGCGAGAGATGCGAAGAGTTCTGAAATAATCTCCAGTTACTGCATGAGTCAAGGTGAACGCGTGCTAGAGCCTTTATCACAGAAAGATCATGGGGGAGACACGATTGCTGTTCATCCTACCCGCGGGTTTCAAGGCCAGGGCCTCAGTGAATCGTCATGGGAAAAGTCTGATATCGCCTCCCATCCTCAATTACCTTGCGCCCGCTCAATGCATCCCCCTTCTCGCCGAAGATAAGGCGGCTCATGACGCTCGACAAAGCGCGACCAATCTCGATTCTCTAGGCTTTTTACAAGGGGCAAATCAATCGTTGTCGCCCCAGTTGAAGGAGCCAAGCATGAACCTGGACGAATCGATCCAAAAACACGCCGAGTGGAAACTGAAGTTCCGCGCCGCCATCAGCCGCAAGGAGCAGATTGACGCAGACACCATCGGCAAGGACAATTGCTGCTAGCTAGGAGGCTGGCCCTGGCGGAGAGGGAAATGGGCACGGGAACCGCCTATTCGCAAGCCTCTACCGCGGTCGGCGCGGCGGTCATCGCCTTCAAGCGCCATTTGTAAGGGGTAGCCTCCCCGGGCGCCTGCCGCGAGGCAGGCGCCACCTCGCGTTTACACCGGCCATTCCCCCAACCGATACGCCGAATCCCAGAACATCCACTCCAGCTGCGCCGCATGCGTGTACGCCCGGTGCATCTCATCCCGCGTCTGCGCCGACGCCTTCTCGGCCGCCTGATCCACCGACGCAATCACTTCACGCACCAGCGCGTGGAATTCATCCCCGGCATACGTATCGATCCAGGCCCCATACGGATTCGGACGCGTCGCCCGCGAGTGGATGTCGCGCCCGATCTCGGCATAGATCCAGAAGCACGGCAGCAGCGCGGCCAGCGCCACCGGATACGGCGCGCTCCAGGCCGTGGCGATGAGGAAGCTGGTGTAGTGATGACTGGCGGGCGACAGCGGCGTGCGGGCGAACGTCTCGGCGTCGATGCCGAACTGCTTCATGAAGCCTTCATGCAGGCTGCGCTCGACCACTACGGCGTTCTTGGCGGCGTCGGCGAACTGCACCACGCCGTCGGCGTGGTCGGCCTTGGCGGCGGCGACCGCCAGGGCGCGGCCGAAGGCCAGCAGGTAGTGCGCGTCCTGAATCATGTAGTGGCGGAACGCCTGTTCGCTGAGCTGGCCGTTGGCCAGTTCCTGGTTGAATGGCATGGTGCGCGTTTTCTCGTACAGCGCGGCGTTGCGCGCCCAGGCGTCGGTGCTGAAAGGCATGGCATTCCTCAAGGCAGGGTCGAACGGTGCGCCAGGGCGCGCCGTGGTGGTGGCCCCAAGGGTATCAAGACTGGCGCGCGGGGAGCGTGGCGCGGCGCTGGCAGCGCCCAGGGTATTCATTAATTGAGAATCATTGTTAATATGGCCGTCCTTTTTGCCTTGACGCGACGTTCGGCCCCATGCCTCGCCCCACCAACCCCCTGAAAGGTTGGCTCGCCTATTACGGCGAGCTGGTGGGCTCGTGGGCCAAGCGCAATTCGCGTCCTTGCGACGCCGAGGATGCGGCGCAGGACGTGATGGTGCATCTTTTGAGCGATGGTAATGTGGCGGCGGTTGCACCCAAGTCCTATCTGTACCGGGCGACGCAGAATCGGCTGATCAGCGAGATCCGGCGGCAGGAGCGGCATCCGCAGACTTCGCTGGAGATGCTGGCGGCCGAAGACCATCCACTGCTGCAGGATCCCGAAGCGGGCGTGCGCGCGCGGCAGTTGGCCGAGGCGCTGGAACAGGCGCTGGCGAGCCTGCCGCTGAAGAAGCGGCAGGCCTATGTGTGGCACAGGCTGGAAGGCTATTCGCAGCCGGAAATCGCGCAGCGCATGGGCCTGGCGCTCAATACGGTTGAACGCTATATCATGGACGCCACCCGTGAAATGCGCGAACAGCTCGAACGTTTCTGCCCGGATTGACCCGCCGCGCGATGACTGAATCCCCCTACCCCGACACCCTGCGTGACCCGCGCGATGCCGCCGCGTACTGGTTCGCGCGCGTTCGTTCGGGGCGGATGGATGCCGCGCAGCAACAGCGCTTCGAGGCCTGGCGGCAGGCGGACCCGGCGCATGAGCGGGAATACCAACGGGCCTGCGGCCTCTGGAATGGGTTTGCGTTGGTGGATCCGGCCAGGTTGCGGGCGCTGGCGGCCGAACCGGTGCCGCCGTCCGTGCGCCGGTCCCGGTTACGCAAGCCTTGGGTGGTTGGCCTGGTACTGGCGTGTGCCGTGGTCGTTGCCGGCGTGGCGCTGCCGCAGTGGTTCATGGGGACGCCGGTGTTCAGCCAGCAGTACGCGACGCAACCGGGCCAGCGTATGCAGGCATCGCTGCCGGACGCCTCCGTGGTGGATCTGAACACCGCTACGCGGTTGTCGGTGCGCCTGTTCGAAGATCGCCGCGTTGTCGAGCTTCAGGCGGGCGAGGCCACTTTCACGGTGACGCCGGATCCGCAGCGGCCTTTCTACGTGGAGATGGGCGCGGCCACCGTGCGCGTCACGGGCACGCGCTTCAATGTGCGCCGCGATGGCGAGATGGTGCGGGTGGCGGTGGATTCGGGCACCGTGGCCGTGCAGTCCGGCCACTGGTGGAATCGCAGCCAGGTGGTGCTGACTGGCGGCCTGGGCACGCGCACGCTGGCGCAAGGCGGGTTGTCGCCGTCGGAAAAGGTGGCGGTGTCGGACCTGTTGGCCTGGCATGCGGGCCGGGTGGTGTTCCGCGACCAGGCGTTGGCGGATGCGGTGGCCGAGATGAACCGCTATGGCCGCATGGACATGCGCGTCGCGGACGTGGCCGTCGGGCGCATCCATATTTCCGGGGTGTTCAGCGTGGACGACCCGCAAGCGTTTCTCGATCTCCTGCCCGCGATCGCGCCGGTGCGGGTGCAGATCGCGGCCAATGGCGTCGCGACGATCCTGGCACGTTGATTTGGCTGGCACGACAGCGTGCGCCGGGTTGTCGGCGTGAGGCGCTGGCCGGTGCGGCAAATGCCGTCCGCGAAGCGTTTCATTTAGTTTCAAATGACCGGCGATTTTTCATCAGGGATTGGGCGCGCCACGGCGTCCTGGGGATAGGCGTGTCGATCAGCGCCGCTTCATATCGCCACGTTCGCGGGCCGTTCAGGCCCGCCGGCGCCGATCCCAGGAAAAATCATCAGGAAAGTTCGTTCCGTGAACCGTTCAACCATTGGATTCCACTCATCGCCGCGCAGGTTGGCGTCTGCCCAAGGCCTGGGTGCGCTGGCCTTGTCGTTGTTGCTGGGGGCGGCCTTGTCGCCGGCCGCGGCGCAGGAAGCGGCGCTGCAGCTCAGCATGCCCGCGCAGTCGCTGGAAAGCGCGCTGGTCGATCTGGCCACGCGGGTCTCGTGGGATCTGGCGTATTCGCCGGATGCCGTGCGCAATCTGCGTGCGCCGGCCGTGTCGGGCCGGCTGACGCCGGACGAGGCGTTGCGCGCGTTGCTGGCGGGCTCCGGCCTGGTGTTTGAAAGAACGGGCAACCGGGTCGCCCTGTCGCGCGGAGCCGGCGATGCCAGCGTGGTGATGCAGAGCATCACGGTCGTGGGCAAGGGTAATGAGTTCACGGAAGGCACAGGCTCGTACACCACCGGCGCGATGAACACGGCGACCAAGCTGCCGCTGACCATCCAGGAAACGCCGCAGTCCGTCAGCGTGGTGACTCGCCAGAAGCTGGACGACTTCGCGATGCAGACCATCGATGACGTCGCCAACAGCACCACCGGCGTGACCGTGAACCACTGGAGCAACGATCGCTCGCGTTATTTTTCCCGCGGGTTCACGATCAATACCTTCCTGCTGGACGGGATGCCCGTGACCTACGAGACGGACACGTCCACCTACAGCACGACGGCCATGTACGACCATGTGGAAGTGGTCCGGGGGCCGACCGGCCTGATGACAGGCATGGGCGATCCGTCGGGCGCCATCAACTTCGTGCGCAAGCAGCCGACCGACGTGGCGCAGTTCATCGCCACCGCGCGCGCGGGCAACTGGGATAACTTCTCCGGAGAATTCGATGCGAGCGGCCCGTTGAATGACAGCGGCTCGATCCGGGGGCGCTTCGTCACGTCGCAGCAGTCGCGGCAGTATTTCACGGATGGCTATAGCAGCCGCAAGCATCTGTACTACGGTGTCGTCGATATCGACCTGACCTCGCGCACCACGCTGAGCCTGGGCGGCCATTCCAACACCGAGGACAATCCGGGGTCGGAATGGATGGGGGTTCCCACGGCCCCCGACGGTTCGCCGCTGGATATCCGGCGGTCACGGCGGTTTTCGCCCTCATGGAGCTATTGGGACAAGAAGGAATCGAGCCTGTTCGCCGAGCTCAAACACAAGTTCGACAGCGGCTGGGTGGTCAAGGCCGCCGCCCGCTCCGTCAATGCGTCCTCGGCGCTGGACGGCGCCTATTTCGTCAGTGGCAGCTATGACGCGCAGGGCAATATGCTTTACGACGTGATGGGCGGCCGCTATGACTACGACAAGAAGCAGCAGAGTTTCGACGTGTCGGCGCAAGGGCCGGTCAAGCTGTTCGGCCGCTTCCACGACATTGCGCTCGGGGCGAGCTACCGCAAGGATACGTGGCACGACGACGGCTACAGCTACCTGGATTCGCCGACCGGCTACTACATGCTGGGCGGCGTCAATCCGTACACGTGGAACCCGGATTCGATTCGCCGTTCCGACTTCGTGAAGGACACGCTCTGGAGCCGCGACCAGCGCTCGGCACTGACGTCGGCCTACGCCACCGGCCGTTTCCGCCTGGCGGACCCGCTCAGCATGATCCTGGGCGCGCGGCTGGATTGGTTCGACTTCGACAACAAGCAGTTTCAAGGCGCCTGGAGCAGCCATCGCAAGTTCAGCGAAGACAGGCACTTCACGCCGTACGCCGCGCTGACCTATGACCTGAACGACAACCACTCGGTCTACGCCAGCTATTCCAGCATCTTCAAGCCGCAGTATTACCTGGACACGTCGGGCACGGTGCTCAAGCCGGTGGACGGCACCAACTATGAAATCGGCCTGAAGGGCAGCTATCTGGACGAGCGCATCAACGCCGCCATCGCGGTGTTCTCGACGACGCAGTCCAATCTGCCGCAGGCGGTGACCGATATCGCGTCGTGCTTCGTCGCCACCAATTGCTATCGGGCGGTGGGCGAGGTCAAGAGCGAAGGCGTGGAGATCGACATCAATGGCGAGCTGCTGCCGCGCCTGAACGTGGGTATTGGTTACTCCTACACGCGCGCCAAGGTGTCTTCGGGCGGCATCGACGGCGCCGCGGGTCAGCCCTATGCCAGCTATGTCCCGCAGCATCAGTTGAAAGTCGCCGCCATGTATCACCTGCCGGGGGCGTACGAGAAATGGCGGATCGGCGGCGCGGTGCGGGCGCAGAGCAAGACCTCGACGCAATCGTTGACGAGCGCGGAGGGCTACGTGGTCAAGCAGTCGCCGTTCACGGTGGTGGATCTGGTGGCCGGCTACAAGGTGAACCGGCAGCTGGATATCCAGTTCAACGTCAACAACCTGCTCGACAAGCGCTATTTCGAGTCGATGCAGGGCAACAACGGCGGCAATTACTACGGTACGCCGCGCAGCTTCCTGCTGACGACTCGCTATCAGTTCTAGCGGCATGGCTGGCTGCGCATCGCGACAGCGATGGCGCAGTCAGTTGTGGCGGCATCATCGCCGGCGCAGAGCCTGTCCGCCGGCATTCGCGCGAGGATCAGACGTCGTCGAAATAGAACGCCTTGTCGATCTTCGCTTCGAGCGCCAGATAGGTGGGCGATTCCTGCCAGTTCTGAGTGAAGCCGATCAGCAGCAGCACGCCGACGGCCGCGCCGATGGCGCCGATCCAGCCGAAGCCGAAAGCCAGCATGAGCAGCGGTCCCGCGCAGACCAATGGCAGCCACCATTGCAACAGCAACTTCAGCAGCATGCCCAGGCAGAAATAACCGACGATCAGCGCCACGATGATGGCAATGACGATCAGGAATTCCATGGCTTTCAGGCCGCCAGGATGCGGGCTTTCTGCTCGGCGAACTCCGCCTCGGTCAGCACGCCACGGTCGCGCAGGCTGGCCAGCCGCTCCAGCTTGGCGATGATGTCGTCGTCGGGTCCGGCGGCCCTGGTGGCGGCGGGCTGCTGCATGAAGCGCGCCTTGCGCGCCTCGATGGCCTGCTGCACGCGGTTGGTGAACCGCATGACGGTTTTCTTCCAGACATTGCGGATCTGGTAGCTGCCGGCGCTGTCCTGGATGGAGATGCTGCCGAACATGATGCCGGTTTCGCCGGAGACGGCGTTGACCTTGTCCAGGTCGATCGCGGTCTGGCGCAGACCGTAGACCAGGCCCTTGTCCAGGAAGATGATGCGCCGGTCGGTCAGGGTGATGAGCCAGGTGTTGTTGTTCATCATGCCGCTGGTGAAGGCGAGCACTTCCTCGCCGTCGTGCAGCACGTGGGGCAGGTGATTCAGTTCCTTCTTGGTGAAGAACTGGTCGTCGCCCATTTCCTGGGCGATGGCGTTGTAGCGCGCCTTCAGTTCCTCGGGCGACGCGTTTTTATAGTCAAAGGCCATGCACGTCCTTGCATCCGGTTATGGCATTGGCAGCCAAGAGCGCGCCTATCTTAAGCCAGGGGCGAGGGATGCGGATGCGCGGCAGGGAAAAACCCCCGCACCGGCGGTGCGGCGAGGAGGTTTCGCGCGTGTCGATTGTCGATCCGCGAGGCATCAGGCGCCTTATTGCATGTACCACCCATGGCTGACCACGAACGATTGCCCAGTGAACGCCGCGCTGGGGAAGGTCGACAGGAACAGCGCCGTCTGCGCCACGTCCTCGACGGTGGTGAAGACGCCGTCTACGGTGTCGCCCAGCATCACTTTCTTGACCACGTCTTCCTCGCTGATGCCCAGTTCCTTGGCCTGTTCGGGGATCTGCTTTTCGACCAGCGGGGTGCGCACGAAGCCGGGGCAGATGACGTGCGAGCGCACGTTGTGCTTGGCGCCTTCCTTGGCCAGCACCCGCGCCAGGCCCAGCAGCGCGTGCTTGGCGGCGACGTAGGCGGACTTGAGCGGCGAGGCCTCGTGCGAGTGTACCGAGCCCATGTAGATGACGACGCCGCCGCGGTCGTCCTTGTACATGTGCTTGAGCGCGGCCTTGGTGGTGAGGAAGGCGCCATCGACGTGGATGGCCTGCATCTTCTTCCAGTCGGCGAAGGCGAAGTTCTCGATCGGGTTGACGATCTGGATGCCGGCGTTCGAGATCAGGATGTCGATGCTGCCATAGGCGGCGGCGACGCGGTCGATGCCCTGGTTGACGGCGTCTTCGTTGGTGACGTCCATGGCCACGCCCATGGCCTTGCCGCCGGCCTGTTCGATTTCGCGGGCGACGGCGTCGGCGCCGGCCTGGTTCAGGTCGGCGATGGCGACCGCGGCGCCCGCGCGCGACAGGGTCAGCGCGATTTCCTTGCCGATGCCGCTGGCGGCGCCGGTGACGACGGCGACTTTTCCGTTCAGATTGCTCATGCTGGGAACCTCCGGGTAAGGACGCCGCGAGCCGGGATGCGCCCGCGGATGCGAGGGGCATGACTTCGATGGTAGCGCGCCAAAATGAGAGCGGCCTGAACACGAACAGCCGGTAACCATCTATGTCATTTGCTTCGCGCCGCAAGGGGACATTGCCGATCACGGCCCGCTGCGCGAGAATCCGCGGCAGTCGGTGTCGCCGCGAGGGCGTTTATCCGGATTTCTTACAGAGCGAAGGCAACCGTGTCATCAGTCAAGGCGGGTCGGGTGGGCAGGAACGTAGCGGACAAGTGGGCGCGGCGCATGGCGACGTCCTTGCTGGTCCTGGCGGCAGGCGCGGCGCAGGCCGCCCACGTCGTGGTGGACACCGGCCATACTCCCAAACAGCCGGGCGCGACCGGCGCCAGCGGCCGGGTGGAGTATCTGTACAACCTGGATCTGAGCGGTGCGGTGGCGGCCGACCTGACGGCGCTTGGGAATCGCGTGACACGGGTATCGGCCGACGGCGCCGAGGTGCCGCTGGGCCGCCGCGCCCGGATCGCGCCCGATGCTGATTTCTTCCTCTCGATCCACCACGATTCGATGCAGCAGCAGTACATCGACGCCGGCCGCCAGCGCGAATTCGCGGGGTTCGCCCTGTTTGTCTCGCAGCGCAATCCGCGCTACGAGGACAGCCTGCGCTGCGCCCAGGCGATCGGCGAGGCGTTGCTGGCGGCGGGCGAAAAGCCGTCGCTGTATCACGCCGAACCCATCGCCGGTGAAAACCGGCCGTTGCTGGACCGGCGCCTGGGCGTGCACCGCTACGACGGGCTGGCGGTGCTCAAGACCGCCACCATGCCGGCGGTGCTGGTGGAGGCGGGCGTGATCGTGAATCCGGACGAGGAGGCGCGTCTTGCCAAGCCGGAGACCATCCAGCGGCTGGCGCGCGCGATTGCCGGCGGCGTGCAGGCCTGCCAGGCGCGGTAGCGCCACTCGCGGGCCCCGGAAACTGGTGATGGCCGGCGAGATGGATAAAATCCCGGATTCGAGGGGGCGGGCCGCGCCGCCCAACGCGGGGATGACGGCGCGAACCGGAGGCGATCCGGCCCGTGGCATGTGTTCCGAGGACAAGGACTGATGATGCTGAAAAGAAAACTGACGACCCTGGCCATGGGCCTGGCACTCACGCTGACGGGCCTGTCCATGGCGCCCGCCCAGGCCCAGGCGCCCGCGCAGCAAAAGGAAGAGCCCGAGCGCTATGGCCCGTTCTTCTACCTGCCCAGCGAGCCGAACCTGCTGATCTACGTCGGCGCGGTCAGCGCCAACGACCTGCTGCACATGAAGAAGGCGTTGCGTGAGCATCCGACCATCTCCACCCTGATCCTGCAGAACAACGGCGGCGGCCTGGTGCATATCGGGCTGGTGGTGGCCGAGGAGGTCTACGAGCGCGGACTCAACACGTACATCCCCAAGGACAGCTACTGTGCCTCGGCGTGCGCGTTCGTGTTCTTCGCCGGCCGCCAGCGCCTGGCCGAAGGCCGGCTCGGCGTGCACCAGATCACCGCGCCGGAGATGACGGGCGAACAGGCGCAGTTCGGCGTGTCGGATATCGTCACCACCCTGCCCAAGTATGGCGTGTCTGCCGACGTGTTGGGCATCATGTTCAGCACGCCGTCCAAGGAGATGTATTTCTTCTCGCCGCAGGAGATCATCAAGTACGGCATCAATCGCACCGGCAATGTGAAGACGGCCGCCAACGAGCCGCAGCAGGGCGGGCAGCGTCCGGCGCCGGCGCCCACGCCGGCCGCCGCGCCCGCGCCGCAGGCCCAGGGGCCCGCCGACGACACCCGTCTGCCGCCGCGCAAGCCGGCCGCGCCCGATGCCGCGTCGGCGCCGTCGGGCCCGCCGCCGGTGGCCAATCCCTACATGACCAAGGATCCCGCGCCGGCGCCGCTGTCCGACGAGCAGCGCGCCATCAACGCCGCCACCCTGATGATCCAGGCGGGCAGCGGCACCAATGACGAAGCAATGAATTTCACCCGCGAGTTCTACGCGGATACGGTCGACTACTTCAAGAAGTCGCGCCCGAAGTCGGAGATCCTGGCGGACAAGAAGGCCTATTTCGCGCGCTGGCCGGTGCGGCGTTTCGTGGTCGATCAGAATTCGCTCAGGGCCAAGTGCCAGGACCAGATGTGCATGGTCAAGGGCCTCTACGATTTCAAGGTGTCGAGTCCGGAACGCGGCAAGACCGCGACCGGCACGTCCAATTTCACTTACGTTCTTGACCTGCGCAACCGCTACCGCATCGTCATGGAAGACAGCGAGGTCGTCAGCCGCTGAGGCGGCGGCCCGGGAGCAGCACAATGAGTTTCGGCAAGCGCGCGGCCCAACTGCTGGGTCTGGTCGGGATCAGCGTCGTATCGGCATCCGCGTCGGCGATCAATTGCCAGAAGGCCGGCAACCCGGCCGAGAAGCTGATCTGTTCGGATCGCGCGGCGGTGGCCGCCGACGCCGAGTTGAACCGGGCCTACGCCGCCTTGCTCAAGCAGGCGCCGGACGCGGAGATCCGGACGATGCTGGTGGACAGCCAGCGGCGCTGGGTGGCGGCGCGCGATCTGCGGCTGGAAGGCCTGGCGTCCGATCCCGAATCGTTGCCCGGCGACAAGACGCCGGCCGCGGTCGCGGCCGATCTGATCCGCGCCCGCGCCAGCGAGTTCAAGGAACGCAGCAAGGGCGACAACCTGCCCCGGATGATCCGCGTGGCGTTGGATCAGCGCGAGTTCCGCAAGCAGTTCACCGGCGGCCCGTATTCGGGCTATGACGCTTCCTGCGACGTGCTGCCGCCGGACTACAAGTATTACGCCTGCTTTGCGACGCGCCACTACCAGAACCATGACCGCGTCTGCAGCACGGACGAATACTGGGCCACCGGCTCGGTCTACGTCCAGCGCTACGTGGCGAAGGTAATGGACAACAAACCGGTGCCGGTGGCGTCTTGCTCGTACAACGGCAACGACGAAAACTGCCCGGGTAGCATTGCCGATGATGCGCGCTGGAATACCGGGCCGAAGGTGCGCGCGGCGACTTATCCGTCCAAGCCCTTGCCCCAGGTCGATGGCGAGGTCGACGACAGCGACGATTACGACTGGATCAAGGCTTGCCTGACGGACAGCAACTTCCCGCTGTCCCTTCCGACCTCGCCGGGCCGCTAGCGCGCCGCCCCGCGCGCGGGGCGATCCGCCCAGGCCGCTGCGCGGCGCTGCGGAATGTTGGCGGGCCTAGCCCGCGGCTCGCGACGAGCGCCTGCGGTGGCGCCGGGCGCAGTCCTGTAGCGCGTCGCGCAATACCACCGCCTGGTTGTGCTCGGTATCGCGGGCGCCGTACAGCAGGGTCAGCGGCCGTTCGCCGGCGGCTTCGAGCAGGGCGGCCATGCGGGCCTGCTGGTCGGGTTCAGCCAGTTCGGCCAGGTATTTTTCGCGGAACGTGTCCCAGCGGTCGTCGACGTGGCAGAACCACTTGCGCAGTTCGGCGCTGGGGGCGAGATCCTTGGCCCATTCGTCCAGTTCCAGGTCGGCGCGGCGCAGGCCGCGCGGCCAGAGGCGGTCCACCAGGGCCCGGTAGTGCCCATCGGGCCCGATGCCTTCATAGACGCGTTGCACGGAAATGGCGGACGGCTTCATGGCGGCTCCTGTCACGGATGCCACCAGTCTACCCCGGCCAAGTACCGTCCTAGGCGGCCGCCTTGGCCGCGGGCACGGCGGCGCCGCCGGCGCGCAGCAGCAGGAACCCCACGACCGCCGAGGCCAGCGAGCCGGTCAGGACCCCGATCTTGGTGGCATCGACCGCGGCCGGATCGGTGAAGGCCAGCGCGCCGATGAACAGGCTCATGGTGAAGCCGATGCCGCACAGCAACGCCACGCCGTACAACTGCGTGAAACTGGCGTGGCGCGGCAGGCTGGCGACTCCCGACTTGATGGCCAGCCAGGCAAACCCGAACACGCCCAGTTGCTTGCCCAGGAACAGACCCAGCGCCACGCCCAGCGGCACGGGTTGCGCCAGGCTCGACAGGCCCATGCCGGCGAACGACACCCCGGCGTTGGCGAAGCCGAACAGCGGCACGATCAGCAAGGCCACGGGCTTGTGCAGCGCGTGCTCCAGCGCGTGCAGCGGCGAGTGCGCGCCGGCCTGGCCCTGGTTCTGCGGACGCAGCGGAATGGTCAGCGCCAGCGCGACACCGGCCAGGGTGGCGTGCACGCCAGACTTCAGCACGAAATACCAGAGCACCACGCCGATCAGCAGATAGGGCGCCAGGCGCAGCACGCCGGCCCGGTTCAGGCAGACCAGGCAGGCCAGCAGCGCGCCGGCCATGGCGAGCGCGAACAGATTCAGTTGGGACGTGTAGAACAGCGCGATGATGACAATGGCGCCGAGGTCGTCCAGGATCGCCAGCGCGGTCAGGAATACCTTCAGCGAGGTCGGTACGCGGCTGCCCAGCAGCGCCAGGATGCCGAGCGCGAAGGCGATGTCGGTGGCGGCCGGAATCGCCCAGCCCCGCAGCGTATCGGGGCTACCCAGGTTGATCAGCACGTAGATCAGGGCCGGTAGCGCCATGCCGCCGAGGGCGGCGATGCCCGGCAGCACGATGCGGGCCGCGCCCCGCAATTGGCCGTCCAGCACCTCGCGTTTGATCTCCAGGCCGACCAGCAGGAAGAACACCGCCATCAGGCCGTCGTTGATCCAGTGCAGCACGGATTCCTTGAGCACCACAGACCCGGCCTGGAACCCCAACTTGGCGCCGAGCACCTCGAAATAGCGGGGCGCGAGGGGGCTGTTGGCGATGATCAGGGCGACCACGGCGGCCAGCATCAGGACGTAGCCGCCCAGCGCTTCCGAGCGAAGAAACGCCTGCAGGAAAGAGGTGGGCCGGGACGGGTGCGGGGCCTGCAGGGTCAATATTCGCTCCTTGATTGTTGCGATGCAGCATAAAACCTGGATATTGAATATTACCTGAATTCAGACCAGTCTTACGCATAAAAGGCGTTGATTTCTATAGGATTTGACTCTGTTCGGTGCGCAAGCCGATTCCCGGCTTCCCATTCCGAATCAGTCATTCAGTACCGCTGGAGATCACGCCTTGTCGCCGCTTTATGTCTTGACGTACCACCCGCAAGCGGACGGCCCTGGCCGGATGGTGGAGGTGCGGCTGGAGGCCATGGCGACGCCGGGGCCGGCCTATCGGTTGGCCCATTTGCAACCTAGCAACCAAGTGCGGGACTGGGCAGCCCAGGGGGCGCGGTTCGGCCTGTCCGTTGTCGGGGCCATCCGTGTCTGGCTGGGCGGCAGGCTGGTTGCCGGCGAGGATCCGCGCGATGGCGCTCCGCCCCTGTCGTCCGACGATTGCGCCTACCTGGGGGCGTACCTGGCCTGGCAGCGAGCCACCTGGCAGGAAGGGGGAGCCATGCCCGGGCCCGATGGTGCGCCCGGCGCCGCGCCCGATGGCGCCAGGCCGCGGCTGCGCATCCTGCATACCGAGGCGGCGACGTCATTCGGCGGACAGGAATACTGCATCTACAAGGAAATGCTGGCCATGCGCGAGCGGGGCCATCATCTGGAAGCCGTCTGCCAGCCACGGGCGGAATTGGGCGTGCGTCTGCAACAGGCCGGCTTTCGCGTGCACACGATGCCGATGGACGGCACGGCCAATTTCTGGAGCGCGATCGCCACGATTCGCCGGCAACTGCGCCGCACGCCCTTCGACGTCGTTCATACCCACAGCCGGCGCGACACCGTGCTGGGAGCCATTGCGGCGCGCCTGGCGGGTACGCCGTTGATCGTGCGGACCCGTCACCTGGCCAAGCCGATCCATTCGCTTTATGCCTATACGTGGCTGGCGCACGGCGTGATCGCCGTCAGCGATTTCGTGCGGCGCCAGTTGCTCGACGGCGGCGCTTCGCCGGACCGGATCGCCATGATTCATTCACCGGTCGAACCGCTGAGCGCGGACGACGGCAGCCGCGTCCGGCGCGAGCTTGGCCTGGCGGCCGACACGCCCGTGATTGGCTGCGTCGCGGCGATGCGTGCCGATAAGGGCCTGGCGGACTTGCTGGACGCCTTCAAGCGCATCAGCGCCCGCCACTCGCGGGCGCACCTGGTGGTGGCGGGCGACGGCGAACCGCTGTTGTCGTTGTTGCGGGAGCGCGCCGTGGCGCTGAACCTGGCCGGCCGGGTTCATTTCCTGGGCCGGCGTGACGATGTCGGCGATGTCATGCGGGCATTCGATGTTTTCGCGCTGCCGACCCGCAGCGAAGCGCTGGGTACGGTGTTCATCGAGGCCGCGGCGCTGGGGCTGCCGGTGATCGGCGGCGATGTGGGCGGGGTGCCGGAGACCCTGTTGCCCGGTGTCTCGGGCCTGTTGGTGCCGCCGGGCGAGGTGGTGCCGTTGGCGCGGGCGCTCGATGAGCTGCTCAGCGATGCGCCGCGCCGGCTCGCCATGGGCCGGATGGGCCGCGCTTATGTCGAGAGCGGCCGTTTCAGCCCCGCCGTCACGGCCAGCCAGGTCGAGTATGTCTATCTGCGCTGGCTGGCCACCCGCGGCTGGCGGGCCGGCGGCGGGCGGTGACGCCGGGCCGGCGCGTTTCCTGCCGCTGTCTCAGTGCCACAGTAGCGCGTTCATGGCCTCGACCAGCCGGTCGCGGTAACGCGGCAGCAACGCGCGCAGGCGTGCCTGGCGCGCGTGCCAGTCGGCGGACTCGGCACCCGCGGCGATACGCGGGGCCGCCCAGATCGGGTCGGGGAAATGGCGGTCGCCGCGCCAGCGCGGGATGACGTGCCAGTGCAGGTGCGGCACCATGTTGCCCAACGAGGCCAGGTTGATCTTGTCGGGCGCCAGGATCGCCTGCTGCGTTTCCTCGACCACATACACGGCCCGCATCAGCAGGTCGCGGCCATGGGTCGACAGGCTGGTCATCTCGGCCAGATGGGCGTTCCACACCACCCGGGTGAAGCCCGGGTAGTCGGGGTCGTCGACCTCGATCAGGCGCAGGTGCGGACCGCGCCACAGCAGCGTGCCGCCGTCGGTTTGGCACAGCGGACAGTCCGGATCGCGCGCGCTCACGGCAGCACCTTGCGGTATTGGACGAAGCCGGAGCGGTCGGCGATGCGGTCGTACAGTTGCATGGCGGCGGCGTTGGTCTCGTGGGTCAGCCAGTAGACGCGGGCGCAGTTGGCGGCCGCGGCCTGGGCGTAGACGTGTTCGATCAGCTTGCGGCCCGCGCCGGTGCCGCGGGTGCCGGGCTCCACGTACAGATCCTGCAGGTAGCAGTAGTCGCCGGCCGTCCAGGTCGAGCGGTGGAAGATCCAGTGCACCATGCCGACCGCCTTGCCGCTGTCATAGGCCAGTGCCGCGTGCATCGGTTCGGCCGGGTCGAGGAAACGGGCCCAGGTGTTGCGGGTGACGGCATCGGCGATGTCGACGCGATAAAAGTCCTGGTAGCCCTTCCAGAGCGGCAGCCAGACATCAAAATCGGCGGCGACGGCGGGGCGGATTTCGGCGGAGCTCATGGCTCGGGGCCTCCTGCGGGTCAGAGTTGATTTTCCAGGGTTTCGACGATGTGCCGCAGCACTTGCGGGCGAGCGTAGCGCTTGTCGTTGGCCGACACCAGATGCCACGGCGCGTGCTGCACGTCGGTGCGCGCCAGCATCTCATTGGTGGCGGCGGCGTATTCCTTCCACTTGTCGCGGTTGCGCCAGTCGTCGGGGGTGATCTTGAAGTTCTTGAACGGTGATTTCTCGCGGTCCTTGAAGCGTTCGAGCTGTACGTCCGCGGTGATCGCCAGCCAGAATTTCAGTACCAGCGCGCCGTTGCCGGCCAGTTGCGCTTCGAAATCATTGATTTCGGCGTAGGCGCGGCGCCATTGCGACGGCGGGGTGATTTTCTCGATCCGTTCGACCAGCACCCGGCCGTACCAGGATCGATCAAAGATGGCGATGCGGCCGCGCCGCGGCACATGGCGCCAGAAGCGCCAAAGATAGGGTCGCGACAGTTCATAACTGTTGGGCGCGGCCACCGGCGTGATGTCGAACTGGCGCGCGTCCAGGGCGTGGGTGATGCGGCGGATGGCGCCGCCTTTGCCGGCGGCGTCCTGGCCCTCGAACACCAGCACCAGCGAGCGTTCCTGGAATTTCTTCGAGCGCGCCGCGCGCGCCAGCCGGCCTTGCAGCAGACCGAGTTCGGATTCGTAGTCGTCGCGATCCAGCTTGGCGTCGTAATCCAGCTGGCCGAGCCGGTCGAGGATGCGGGCCGGGCTGGTGTGGGCCACGAACGACGGCGGGATGCGCGGCACGGTCTGCTGGCGCAGGGCGGCCAGGACCGCCTCGGCGGTGCGCGCGGCGCGCATGTTTTCGTCGGCGCTGGGAATCACCACCCAGGGCGCGTGGCCGCTGTCGGTGTGGTTGATGACCACCTGGCCGCTGTTGCGGATGCGATCGTATTTTTTGTGTACCTTGAGATCGATCGGGCTGACCTGCCACGACGTCTCGGGGCTGGCCAGCAGGCGCTCGGCCCGCGCCCGTTGGGCGTCGGACGACAGGTGGAACCAGAGCTTGAGGATCTGCACGCCCTCGGCCGCCAGCATCGCCTCGAAGCGGCGGATGGCCACCGACTGCGCTTCGATGCTGTCCTGGTTGGGTTTCTTGCGGGCGGCTTCGCGGATCAGCGGCGTGTACCAGGAACCGAAGACGATGCCGGTGCTGCCCTTGGGCGGCAGGTCCTTCCAGTAGCGCCACATCGGTGGCCGTTCCAGTTCATCGCCTTCCGGCGGGCCGTAGGCCAGCGTCCGGATATGGCGCGGGTCCATCCATTCGTTGAGCAGGTTGACCGTGGCGCCCTTGCCGGCGCCGTCAATGCCGGCCACCACCACCAACAGGGATTTCTCGGCCTTCCGCAGGCGCTGGTACTGCGCATTCAGCAGCGCCACGCGCAGGCGTGCCTCGAGCGGCTTGAAGGCTTCCTTGGGCAGGACTGGGTCGGCTTCGGCTTCGGCGAACATGGGTTTCCGTCTGATCGGCAATCGGATGACCGGCCGATCTTGCGGGATATCCCGGCGCCGCGCAAGTGCGTTGCCGAGCGGGCCGTGGCAGGCGCCGGCCTAGAGGGCGTTGACCGGGATCTTGAGGTAGCGCACGCCGTTGTCTTCGGCCGGCGGGAAATGACCCGCGCGGATGTTGACCTGGATGGCGGGCAGGATCAGCGTGGGCATGGACAGGGTGGCGTCGCGCCGGGTGCGCATGGCGACGAAGTCGTCTTCGCTGATGCCGTCGCGCACGTGGATGTTGCCGGCGCGCTGCGCGGCCACGGTGGTCTGCCAGGCTGCCTCGCGGCCGGCGGGGGGATAGTCGTGGCACATGTACAGGCGGGTGTCGCCGGGCAGGCTCAGCAGGCGCTGGATGGAACGATAGAGCTGATGCGCGTCGCCGCCGGGAAAGTCGCAGCGCGCGGTACCCACATCGGGCATGAAGAGGGTGTCGCCGACGAACACCGCGTCGCCGATGCGATAGGCCATGTCGGCGGGGGTGTGGCCGGGGACATGCATGGCGCTGGCGGCGAGGGCGCCGATGTGGAATGTTTCGCCGTCGGCAAACAGGTGGCCGAACTGGGAGCCGTCGAGCTGGAATTGCGGCTCGAGGTTGAAGATCTTCTTGAACACGCCCTGCACGGTGCGGATGCTTTCGCCGATGGCGATGGTTCCGCCCAGTTGCCGTTGCAGGTAGGGCGCGGCGGAAAGGTGGTCGGCGTGGGCGTGGGTTTCCAGCAGCCACTGGGGGCGCAGGCCGTGCTCGCGCACATAGGCGACGACGCGGTCGGCGCCTTGAGTGGCGGTGCGGCCCGATTTGGGATCGTAGTCCAGCACCGGATCGATGATGGCACAGGCGCCGCCGGGGGCGGGTTCGTGCACGACGTAGGTAACGGTGGCGGTGACCGGGTCGAAAAAGGCTTGGATCTGTGGCGTCATGGTGGTCGCCTCGGCCGGAGAACGGCGGGGTCGATGGAACAATATATATTTTTCAATAATATTGTTGGATAGTTTATTAGTCAATATAATGATCAAACTCCTTGCCGTCGATTGGCCCCCATCAAATGAATGCTCCCCTTACCCCATGCGAAGTCGCCGCGCTGCGCGCATCCGCCTCGCAGGCCTGCACCTTGCTCAAGGCGCTGGCCAACGAAGACCGCCTGCTCCTGTTGTGCCAACTGGTGCAAGGCGAGCGCAATGTCGGTGAACTCGAGTCCCTGACCGGCATCCGCCAGCCGACCCTGTCGCAACAACTGGGCGTGCTGCGTGACGAGGGCCTGGCCACCACCCGCCGGCAGGGCAAGTACGTGTACTACCAGCTGGCCAGCTTCGAGGTCAGCCAGGTCATGAAGACCCTGTCCAGCCTGTACTGTGGCCGGACCCTGGCGGCGCTGGCATCATGATCGACACCACTGCATTCACGCCCTGGAGCGCGCTGGCCGGCGGCGCGGTCATCGGTGTCGCCGCCGTCCTGATGATGCTGGGCGCGGGCCGCATCGCCGGCATCAGCGGCATCCTCGGCGGCCTGTTGCCGCCCGATCGCAATGCCGCCTGGCGCCTGGCGTTCCTTGTGGGGCTGTGCGCCTCACCCTGGCTGTATCAATTGGGTAGCGCGCTGCCGCCGATCGTGGTGGACGCCGGCAATGGCCGCCTGATCGCGGCCGGCCTCCTGGTGGGGATTGGCACCCGCTACGCCTCGGGGTGTACCAGCGGCCATGGCGTTTGCGGCCTGGCGCGCGGGTCGCGCCGTTCCCTGGTGGCGACCGCGCTGTTCATGGCGGCCGGCTTTGCCACCGTATATGTCGTGCGGCACATGATCGGAGCCTGACATGGTGGCCTTGTTCGCATTTCTCGCGGGACTGGTATTCGGGCTGGGATTGATTGTCTCCGGCATGGCCAACCCCGCCAAGGTGCAGGGGTTCCTGGATCTGGCCGGACGCTGGGATCCGTCGCTGGCCTTGGTGATGGGCGGCGCGCTGGCCGTGACGGCCGCGGGTTTTGCCTGGCTGCGCCGCCGCCGCGTCAGCCTGTCCGGCGAACCGCTGCAATGGCCCACGGCCACGCGCATCGATCCGCGGCTGGCGTTGGGCAGCCTGGCGTTCGGCGCGGGCTGGGGGCTGGCGGGTTTCTGTCCGGGGCCGGCGCTGGTGGCGGCGGCCGCTGGCGTGCGCGAGGCCCTGGTCTTCGTGGCGGCCATGGCGGCCGGCATGGCGCTGTACTCGGTGATCCAATTTATGACGAACCGGCCGCCCCGGACTGGTCGCTAGAAGGGAGACAAGCATGCAGACGGCAGCACAGGCGCGACGTGATTTCGACGTGGTGGTGGTGGGCGGCGGTTCGGCGGGCATCGGCGTGACCGCCAGCCTGTTGCGGCGTCGACCGGATCTGCGGATCGCGGTCATCGAGCCGAGCGATCAGCACTACTACCAGCCGGCCTGGACGCTGGTGGGCGGGGGCGCGTTCGACGTGGCCAAGACCGTGCGGCCGACGCGCGCGGTGATGCCGGCGCGCGCCGCCTGGTTGCAGGGCGCCGCGGCCGGTTTCGAGCCCGAGGCCAACCAGGTCCGGCTGGCTGACGGCAGCGCGGTCGGCTACCAGCAGCTGATCGTGTGCCCGGGCTTGCGGCTGGCCTGGGACAAAGTGGAAGGGCTGTCCGATACCCTGGGCCGCAACGGCGTCAGCTCCAACTACCGCTTCGACCTGGCGCCCTACACTTGGGAACTGGTGCGCGGACTCAAGGGGGGCAAGGCGTTGTTCACCCAGCCCGCGATGCCGATCAAGTGCGCCGGCGCGCCGCAGAAGGCCATGTACCTGGCGTGCGACCACTGGCGCCGCGGCGGCGTGCTGGATCGTATCGAGGTGGAGTTCGACCTGGCCGGCGCGGTGCTGTTCGGCGTGCCGACCTTCGTGCCGCCGTTGATGCGCTATGTCGAAAGCTACGGTATTTCGCTGGCCTTCAATTCGGCGCTGGTGGCGGTGGACGGGCCGGCGCGCAAGGCCTGGTTCGACGTCAAGGATGCCGAGGGCGCGGTCACCCGGGTGGAAAAGTCGTTCGACATGCTGCACGCGGTGCCGCCGCAGGTGCCGCACGACTTCCTGCGCCAGAGCGCGCTGGCCGACGCGGCCGGCTGGTGCGAGGTCGATCCGGCCACGCTGCGCCATGTGCGCTATGGGAATATCTTCGGGCTGGGTGATGGCATCAGCACCCCCAATGCCAAGACCGCGGCGGCGGCGCGCAAGCAGATCGTCACCGTGGCCGAGAACCTGCTGGCGGTGCGCGAGGGCCATGCGTTGCCGGTCACGTACGACGGCTATGGCTCCTGCCCGCTGACGGTCGAGCGCGGCCGCATCGTGCTGGCCGAGTTCGGCTATGGCGGCAAGCTGCTGCCCACGTTCCCGCTGGATCCGACCGTGCCGCGCAAGAGCGCATGGTTCCTGAAGGCGACGATGCTGCCGTGGATCTACTGGAACGGCATGCTCAAGGGCCGCGAATGGCTGGCCCGTCCGCTGGGTAACTGACCTTCGCCGTTGCCGCGGATGAGGCGGTGTCGCGCCCGGGCTTTGCCGGTCCCGGGCGCGCGCCTTTCTTCTTCTTATCCTTGCTATTCGTAGGTGCGGATGTCGTCGATGACCTTGCCGTCGTTCGGCAGGGAACCGGCCTCGGCCCATTCGACGTCGCCGCGCAGCTTGGTCACGTCGCGCACCGATTCGGCGATGCGCGCGCCCAGGTCTTCGCCGCGCACGCGCGATTCCACC
The DNA here is from genome assembly GCF_050285565.1 of Achromobacter sp. Taxonomy (GTDB): domain Bacteria; phylum Pseudomonadota; class Gammaproteobacteria; order Burkholderiales; family Burkholderiaceae_B; genus Achromobacter. The sequence goes on along the minus strand of NZ_JBLZXG010000007.1, from coordinate 392,194 downwards.
CGCAACACCATTTTGTCCGACCCCGTGGTGCCGCTGATCACCAGACGCGCCCGCAGGATTTCGGGATGGCGGCGCACCACGTCGGCCACCTGCGAGGGATGCACGAACATGCCGCGCACCTTGGTGGTCTGGTCGGCGCGACCCATCCAGCCCTTGATGCGGGTGTTGGTGCGGCCGCAGGGCGAGATGCCGGGCATGACCGCCGACAGGTCGCCGGTGCCGAAGCGCACCAGCGGGTAGTCGGGATTGAGCGTGGTGACCACGACTTCGCCCACTTCGCCGTCGGGCACCGGTTCGCCGGTGCCGGGGCGCACGATTTCGACGATGATGTCCTCGCCCAGCACCAGGCCCTGGCGCGCGGGCGTCTCGAACGCGATCATGCCCAGGTCGGCGCTGCCGTAGGCCTGGTAGCCCTCGATGCCGCGCGCCGCCAGCCAGTCGCGCAGCGACGGCGGAAAGGCCTCGCCGGATACCAGGGCGCGGCGCAGTGAATCCAGTTTGACGCCGAGCTCGTCGGCCTTTTCCAGGATGATCTTCAGGAAACTGGGCGTGCCGGTGTAGCCGCTGGGCGCCAGATCCTGGATGGCGCGTACCTGCTGTTCGGTCTGGCCGGTGCCGCCAGGGAACACGGTGCAGCCGACGGCGTGCGCGGCGGTTTCCATCATCGAGCCGGCCGGCGTGAAGTGGTAGGAAAAGCAGTTGTAGGCCAGTTCGCCAGCGCGAAAGCCCGCCGCGTACAGCGCGCGGGCAAAGCGCCAGTAGTCGGCGCGCGCGCTCTCGGGTTCATAGATCGGGCCGGGCGAGGCGAACACGCGCATGGCTTGGCCCCAGCCGATGGCCGAGAAGCCGCCGAAGGCCTTCTGCGCGCCGGCGGGTTGCGCGGCCTGCTCGCGGCTGTGCTGCTGGCGTTCCAGCAGTTCGTGCTTGCGCAGCACCGGCAGCCGCGCCAGCGCGGCGCGCGAGGTGACCGTGGCGGGGTCGATGCCGCGCAACTGCTCGGCAATTGCCGGCGCGCGGGCGATGGCGCGGGCGATGGCGCCGGGCAGGGCCGCCATCAGCTCGCGCTCGCGTTGCTCGGGCGCTCGGGTTTCCAGGACATCGAAAAACTCGGACATGGGATCGCACCCTCTCGTGTGCCGTACTGCGGTGTCGTTGCCGGCGGCGGGCCGGACCGCGCCGGCGTCGCCGCATCAGGGATCAGGCCAGCCAGCGTTTGCGGCGGCGGTAGAACTTGTTGTCGCGGAAACTCTTGCGTTCGCCGCTGGAAATGCCCAGGTAGAACTCTTTGACGTCCTCGTTCTGGGCCAGGTCCTGCGCGGCGCCGTCCATCATCACGCGGCCGTTCTCCAGGATGTAGCCGTAGTCGGCGTAGCGCAGCGCGATGTTGGTGTTCTGCTCGGCCAGCAGGAAGCTGACGCGCTCGCGCTGGTTCAGGTCGCGCACGATTTCGAAGATCTCCTCGACGATCTGCGGCGCCAGTCCCATGGACGGTTCGTCCAGCAGGATCATGTTGGGGTTGGCCATCAGCGCGCGGCCGATGGCGGTCATCTGTTGTTCCCCGCCCGAGGTGTAGCCGGCCTGGCTGGCGCGGCGCTGCTTCAGGCGCGGGAAATACTGGTAGACGCGTTCGAGCGCGGCGCTGGTTTCGCCCCGGCTGAGGTCGCGGGTGTAGGCGCCGGTCAGCAGGTTTTCCTCGATCGTCAGGTGGGCGAAGCAATGGCGGCCCTCCATCACCTGCACCACGCCGCGCTTGACCAGCTCGGCCGGCGACAGCTTCTCGATGCGCTGGTCGCGGTACTGGATGTGGCCCTTGGTGACGTCGCCGCGCTCGCCCTTGAGCAGGTTCGAGATGGCGCGCAACGTGGTGGTCTTGCCGGCGCCGTTGGCGCCCAGCAGGGCCACGATCCGGCCTTCCGGCACCTGCAGGGACACGCCCTTGAGCACCAGGATGACGTGGTTGTAGATCACCTCGATGCCGTTCACATCGAGCAGCACCTTGGGGGTGTCGGCGGTAGTAGCGGTAGTCGTTGCTGCGGTCATGGCGGTTCCTGCGGCTTGGTGGCGGCCGCCGCCCCGTTGGGGGCGCCGGCCGCCGGTTCACATCAGTTCTCGCAAGTGCGGGGCGTGATGTTCTTTTCCTTGGCGTACTTCGCCGCGGCTTCCTTGACCATCGGGTCCAGCAGGGTCTTGTCGGCCTGGTACCAGTCCGAGACGACCTTGAACTTGGCGCCGTCCCACTGCACGATGCGGGCCCAGTCGTCACCCTTGTGGTTGCTGCAGGAAGTCTTGACCGGACGCATGATCTGGCCAAAACCGAGCTGGTTCAGGCGTTCCTGCGTCAGGTTCAGGTTCTCGAAGCCCCAGCGCACCTGGTCGGGCGTGAGCGCCTTGCCCTTGCCGAACTTCTCCTGCGCCGTGCGGATCGCTTCGACCTGCAGCATCGAGATCATCATGCCGCGGGTGTGGGCGATGGTGCCGAGCGTGGTCTTGCCCGTTTTGTCCGAACCCTGACCCTTGTCGTAGACGTACTTCTTCAGGTCGTCATAGACCTTGTCGTGGTCGGCGCCGCTGTTGTGAATGGTGATGGCGTTGTAGCCCTTGGCGACATCGCCCAGGTCTTTCACGTCGCCTTCCGAGCCGGCCCACCAGATCGCGTACATCTTGTCGCGCGGGTAGCCGCTGGCCTGCGCTTCGCGGATGGCGGTGGGCGTCATGATGCCCGCGCTCCACAGCAGCACGTAGGCCGGACGGGCCTGGCGGATCTGCAGCCAGGTGGACTTCTGTTCCACGCCGGGGGCGGTCACCGGATACAGCAGCAGCTCGAAGCCTTCCTTGGCGGCGCGCTTCTGCAGCAGCGGAATCGGTTCCTTGCCGTAGGGCGAGTCGTGGTAGACCAAGGCGATCTTCTTGCCCTTGAGCTTGTCCATGCCGCCTTCTTTCTTGGCGATGTCCTGGATCATCACGTCGGCGGCGGTCCAGTAGGTGCCCAGCAGCGGGAAGTTCCACTCGAACACGCTGCCGTCGACCGATTGCGACAGGCCGTAGCCCATCGTCTCGACCGGCACCTTGTCGACCATGGCCTTGTCGCTGACCGCGAAGGTGATGCCGGTCGATTGCGTGTCGAAGCCCGAGGCGCCGGTGCCCTTGCCCTTCAGGCGCTCGTAGCATTCCACGCCGCGGTCGGTGGCATAGGCGGTTTCGCATTCCTCATAGGTGATCTTGACGCCGTTGACGCCGCCGTCGCGCTCGTTGACCAGCTTCAGGTAGTCGAGCTTGCCGTCGGCCCAGGGAATGCCCAGCGGCGCGAACGACCCGGTCCGGTACACCAGCAACGGAACGAACTGCTCTTCCGCCGCCATTGCCGGCGTGGCCACGGCGCCCACGGCGCCGGCTGCGGCCACCAAGGCTGCCGCCAACTTCAGGTTAAGACGCTTCATCTCCATTTACCTCCTGCGTGGTGTTTGGGTCATAAACCCTCGGACACCGGGGTTGGCCCGGTCTGGAGCCGGGTATTCAGGATGTCGGTCGTGGCGCGCATACCGCTACTGCCGACGTTGATCACAACGGGAGCCAACCCTTCCAGGCCGCGGCGGATCCGGCTTTGCCGGTCGCCAGCGGCGCCCCCTTGAGGGGGAGGCGCCGCAGGCGCTTCGGGGGTGGGCCTTATCATCAGTGGGGGAAGGGCCAGATGCGAAGTTTCTCCTTGCCGATGCTCCACAACCGCGCCAGCCCGTGCGGCTCGGCGATCAGGAAGAACACGATCAGCGCGCCGAACACCATGTGCTCGACGTGCGCGGCGGTGTCCACCGACAACGACAGGCCCAGCATGTGCGGCACGTTGGTCAGCGCCACCGGCACCAGCACGATGAAGGCCGCGCCGAAGAAGCTGCCGATGATGGAGCCGAGGCCGCCGATGATGACCATGAACAGCAACTGGAACGATCGGGTCAGGTCGAAGGCCAGCGGCTCCCACGAACCCAGGTGGATGTAGCCCCACAGCGCGCCGGCCACGCCGACGATGAACGAGCTGACCGCGAACGCGGTGAGCTTGGCGTACATCGGGCGGATGCCGATGACCGAGGCCGCCACGTCCATGTCGCGGATCGCCATCCACTGGCGGCCGATGGCGCCGCGCACCAGGTTCTTGGCCAGCAGGCTGAAGATCACCACCAGAATCAGCACGAACAGATACTTTTCCAGCGCGCTCTGCACCGGCAGGCCGAAGGCGGTCAGCGGCGGCACCGAGACGTTGCCGGACGACGAGTAGTTGGTAAAGAACGGGATGCGCAGGAACGCCCAGTCGACGAAGAACTGCGCCGCCAGCGTGGCCACCGCCAGATACAGGCCGCGGATGCGCAGGCTGGGAATGCCGAAGATGACGCCGACGAGGGTGGCGAAGCACCCGCCCAGCAGGATCTGGATGATCAGCGGCATGCCCGGAAAGCGCACGCCGAAGTTCCAGGCGGCATATGCGCCCACCGCCATGAAGGCGCCGGTGCCCAGCGAGATCTGGCCGCAGTAGCCCACCAGGATATTCAGGCCGACGGCGGCCAGCGACAGGATCAGGAACGGGATCAGGATGGCGCGCAGCAGGTAGTCGCTGGACAGCGCCGGGATGGCGATGAACGCCACCGCCAGCAGCAGCCAGATGAAGACGCGGTCCTGGCGGATCGGGAAGATCTGCTGGTCGGCGCGATAGCTGGTCTTGAATTGGCCGTTTTCGCGATAGAACATGTTTTTATCCCAGAGTGCCTGCGGTCAGACGCGGTCGATGATCTTCTCGCCGAACAGCCCTTGCGGACGGAACAGCAGGAACACCAGCGCCAGCACATAGGCGAACCAGATTTCGATGCCGCCGCCCACCAGCGACCCCAGGTAGACCTCGGACAGTTTTTCGCCCACGCCGATGATCAGGCCGCCCAGGATGGCGCCCGGCACCGAGGTCAGGCCGCCCAGGATCACCACCGGCAGCGCCCGCAGCGCCGCGGTCGAAAGCGTGAACTGCACGCCGAACTTCGAGCCCCAGATGATGCCGGCAACCAGCGCCACCAGGCCGGCGACGCTCCAGACGATGACCCAGATGCGGTTCAGCGGAATGCCGATGGACTGCGCCGCCTGGTGGTCGTCCGCCACGGCGCGCAGGGCGCGGCCGGTGGAGGTGAACTGAAAGAACAGCGCCAGCGCGGCCACCAGCAGCGCGGCGATGACGGCGGCGGTCAGGTCTTCGAGGTTGATGAGCAGGCCGCCTTCGAACACCGAGTCCAGGATCATCAACGGGTCTTTCGGCATGCCGACGTTGATGGAATAGACCGAGCTGCCGAACGCGATCTGGCCCAGGCCGTCAAGGAAATAGCTGATGCCCAGCGTGGCCATGAGCAGCGTGGTGGCTTCCTGGTTGACCAGGTGGCGCAGCACGAAGCGCTCGATCGCCACCGCCAGCAGGAACATCACGATGGCGCTGACGATGAACGCCAGCACGTTGGCCAGGATCATGTTTTCGAAGCCGAACCAGCGCGGTATCCACTCCGAGAAGCGCGCCATCGACAACGCCGCCACCAGCACCATGGCGCCCTGGGCGAAGTTGAACACGCCCGATGCCTTGAAGATCAGCACGAAGCCCAGGCCGATCAGGGCGTAAAGCATGCCGCTCATCAGGCCGCCGAATAAGGTTTCCAGAAAAAATCCCATGTCTCGTCCGCCTTAGTGCGACACGCCCAGATAGGCTCTGATTACATCTTCGTTGGCACGAACCTCGTCCGGCTTGCCGTCGCCGATCTTCTTGCCGTAGTCCAGCACCACCACGCGGTCGGAGATGTCCATGACCACGCCCATGTCGTGCTCGATTAGCACGATGGTGGTGCCGAATTCGTCGTTCACATCGAGGATGAAGCGGCTCATGTCCTGCTTTTCCTCGATGTTCATGCCGGCCATCGGCTCGTCCAGCAGCAGCAGGCGCGGCTCCATGGCCAGCGCGCGGCCCAGGTCGACGCGCTTTTGCAGGCCGTAGGGCAGGCGCCCCACGGGCGTCTTGCGATACGCCTGGATTTCGAGGAAGTCGATGATGTTCTCGACGAACTGGCGGTGCGCGATCTCTTCGCGTTCGGCGGCGCCCAGGCGGAAGGCCTGCGCCAGCAGTCCGCACTTCATGCGCAGGTTGCGGCCGGTCATGATGTTGTCCAGCACGCTCATGCCCTTGAACAGGGCCAGGTTCTGGAAGGTGCGGGCGATACCCATCTCGGCGGCGCGGCGCGGGTTCATGCGCGAGAAGCGCTCGCCGCGAAACTGGATGCCGCCTTGCTGCGGGGTGTAGACGCCATTGATGACGTTCAGCATCGAGCTCTTGCCCGCGCCGTTGGGGCCGATGATGGCTCGGATCTCGTGCTCGCGCACATTGAAGGAAATGTCCGTCAGCGCCTTGACGCCGCCGAAGGACAGCGAGATGTTCTGCATGTCCAGCATCACGTCGCCGATGCGCTGGTCGCGGTCGTTGTTGCTCATGGTCTCTACGCGGCTCGGGCGGTGATGGCGGGGAATGTCTTGACCGGGCGGATCTTCAGGTCGGCGGCGATCTTGCCGCTGCGGCCGTCCTCGAACTTCACTTCGGTCTCGATGAACTGGGATTGCTTGCCTTCGAACAGGGCGTCGATCAGCACGCCGTACTTCTGCGCGATGAAGGCGCGCCGCACCTTGCGGGTGCGGGTCAGTTCGTCGTCATCGGGATCCAGTTCCTTGTGCAGGATCAGGAAGCGGCTGATCTGCGAGGCCGACAGCTTCGGATCGGTGGCCAGGTCGGCATTGACCTGTTCGACGCACTCGGCGATCAGCTGATAGACCTCGTCCTTGCCGGCCAGGTCGGTGTAGCCGGCGTAGGGCAGGCCGCGGCGCTCGGCCCAGTTGCCCACGGCTTCCAGGTCGATGTTGATGAAGGCGCACACGTCCTGGCGGCCGGCGCCGAAGGCCACCGCTTCCTTGATGTGCGGGAAGAACTTCAGCTTGTTCTCCAGGTACTTGGGCGCGAACAGGCTGCCGTCGGCCAGCTTGCCGACGTCCTTGGCGCGGTCGATGATCTTGAGCTGGCCGTCGGTGTCCAGGTAGCCCGCGTCGCCCGTGTGGAACCAGCCGTCGGCGCTGCGCGCTTCCTGCGTGGCGTCCGGGTTGCGGTAGTACTCCTTGAACAGGCCCGGGCTCTTGACCAGGATCTCGCCGTTGTCGGCCACGCGGATCTCCACCCCGGCCACGGGCGGGCCGACGGTATCGTCACGCACCTGGCCGTCCGGCTGCACGCAGACGAACACCGAGGTTTCGGTGGAACCGTAGAGCTGCTTGAGGTTGATGCCGATGGAGCGGTAGAACACGAACAGGTCGGGGCCGATGGCCTCGCCGGCGGTATAAGCCACGCGCACGCGGCTCATGCCCAGCGCATTGCGCAGCGGGCCGTAGATCAGCAGGTTGCCCAGCGCGTAGCGCAGGCGGTCCCAGGCATTGACGGATTCGCCGTCCAGGATGCGGGTGCCGACGCGGCGCGCCAGCTTCATGCAGGCATGGAACAGCTTGCGCTTGAGATAGCCGGCGTCTTCCATGCGGATCATCACATGGGTCAGCAGCCCTTCCAGCACGCGCGGCGGCGCGAAGTAGTAGGTCGGCCCGATGTCGCGCATGTCGATCGAGACGGTATCGGGCGATTCCGGGTGGTTCACGGTGAAACCCGTGACCAGCAACTGCGTGTACGAGAACATGTTCTGCCCGATCCAGGCCGGCGGCAGGTAGGCCAGCACGTCCTCGCGGTCGGTCAGCTTCTCCATGTCGGACACGGCGCGGGCGCGGTCGATCAGCGCGTGGTGCGTCAGCACCACGCCCTTGGGCTTTCCGGTGGTGCCCGAGGTATAGAACATCGCGGCCGCGTCGTGCGGCTGCACCGCGGCCACCGCGCGGGCGAAGAAATCGGGGTGTTGCGCGGCGTAGTCGCGGCCGATTTCCTCCAGCTTGTCGTACGACAGCAGCATCGCATCGGTGTAGTGGCGCAGGCCGCGCGGGTCGTCATACACCACATGCTTGAGCGCGGGGCATTGCTCGCGCACTTCCAGCATCTTGTCGACCTGTTCCTGATCCTCGACCACCGCCACGCTGATCTCGGCGTCCTGCAGCACGTAGACCATTTCCTGGGCCACGGCGTCCTGGTAGAGCGGCACGGGGATCGCGCCGAGCGATTGCGCGGCCATCATGGCCATGTACAGGCGCGGACGGTTCTCGCCGATCACGGCCACGTGCATGCCAGGCTGGATGCCCAGCGCGGCGAGCCCATGGGCGACCTGGCGCACGTGCTCGGCCACTTGCGACCAGGTAAGGGTTTGCCAGATACCCAGGTCTTTCTCACGTATGGCGGGCCGCGACCCGCGTACGTCGGCATGCGCGAACAGCAGCGCTGGAAAAGTATCCAGCGCCGCCGGCATCTGTGCGGATGCGGGCGATGAATGTGCCACGTTGTCTCCTCCGGTTTGGGCACATCGGCCCCGAGCCGCGAGACGCGGCGCGTGGGAGATCGCGCTTGACCAGTTGGTTTTAGATTTACGGCAGCAGTTAAGGTATAAGGTTGGGTTGCTACCAACTGTCACCATCGCGACATTCAAGGAACTTTTAGGGTATTCCCGATGCAGCTATCCGACTCCCTGCAACTGGCCGCGGCCTGGTTTCGCGTACTCGACGCCGAGCAGCAAGCGCGCGTCGAGCGAGACCTTTCCGTGCAGCAGGTTGCCGCCGGGTCGATCATAGAGCGCAAAGGCGAACTCGCCCAGGCATGGATCGGCGTGCTGGCCGGCCTGGTCAAAGTCTCGGTGGGCAATGCCGAAGGCAAGGTCGCCTCGCTGACGGGCGTGCCCGCTGGCGGCTGGATCGGCGAGGGTTCGCTGCTCAAGCGCGAAGTTCGCAAGTACGACATCGTGGCGCTGCGCGATTCCGTCGTCGCGCGCCTGCCGGCCGCCACCTTCGACTGGCTGCTGGATACCAGCATCCCCTTCAACCGCTACCTGCTGCACCAGTTGAACGAGCGCGTCGCCCAGTTCATCGGCAAGGCCGAATACGACCGCCTGCTGGATCCGGACGCGCGCGTGGCGCGCTGCCTGGCGGAACTGTTCAATCCGCTGCTGTACCCCGGCATGGGCATGCGCCTGACGATTACGCAGGAAGAGGTCGGCTATCTGGCGCGGGTCTCGCGCCAGCGCGCCAACCAGGCGCTGCGCAAGCTGGAAGAGGCGGGGCTCTTGAACGTCGAATACGGCGCCGTGCGGGTGCTGGACCTGGACGGCCTGAAGTTGTACGGCTCGGATCGCGGCGCGGTCGAAGGCGAGCACGCCGCCTGAACCCCGCCCAGGGGTAGCCGCGGTTCCTGCCGTGCCGCGGCATCGCCTTCGCAAGCATGCCGCAGGCAACGACGCCGGGCGTGCTCGATCGGCAGTAAAAAAGCTTGACGATAAATAGCGCGCTATTTAATATTGCGCAATGAAATACAGATCCCAGTCCAAAAGCGCGTTCAACCCGCTGCTGCTCGACAGCCAGCTTTGCTTTGCCCTGTACTCGACCTCCCTGGCGATGAACAAGGTGTATCGCAAGCTGCTGCGTGGCCTGGATCTGACGTATCCGCAGTACCTGGTAATGCTGGTGCTGTGGGAACGCGACGAAATCACCGTCACCGACATCGGCGAACGCCTGTTCCTGGATTCGGCCACCCTTACGCCCCTGCTCAAGCGGCTCGAGGCGGCGGGCCTGGTCACCCGGACGCGGGCCGAGGAGGACGAGCGCCAGGTCATCGTCACCCTGACGAAACAGGGGCGGAGCCTGCGTGAACGGGCCGAAGCCGTGCCGCACGCTGTCGCTGCCGCGGCGCAATGCTCGTTCGACGAAGTGCAGGACATCATGCGCGCCTTGCACGAATTGCGCGAAAAGCTGGTCAGCAGTCTTTGATTGTCAGTGTTTGAGGCGGATGATGGCAGCCACCGTCATTCCCGATTAAAGATAGCGCACGATGAAATTGTGTGCTATTTAATTAGTAAAGGCCGCTGCGGGAAGGGTCCCGCCAGCCTGGTAGTCCAACCTTCATCCAAAAGGAACGCACCATGTCGATCGAAAAAGTCCTGTACCGCGCCCACGCCCACGTCACCGGCGGCCGTGAAGGCACCGGCGTCTCCAGCGACGGCAACCTGAACGTCAAGCTGACCACCCCGAAGGAGCTGGGCGGCGCGGGCGCCGCGGGCACCAACCCCGAACAACTGTTCGCCGTTGGCTACTCCGCCTGCTTCATGGGCGCCATGAAGTTCGTCGCCGGCCGCGACAAGATCGCCATGCCCGCCAACGCCACCATCGACGGCTCGGTCGGCATCGGCCCCATCCCCACCGGTTTCGGCATCGAAGCCGAACTGAAGATCTCGCTGCCCGGCATGGACCGCGCCGAAGCCGAAAAGCTCGTCGCCGCCGCCCACATCGTCTGCCCCTACTCGAACGCCACCCGCGGCAACATCGACGTCACCCTGACCATCACCGTCTAAGCAAAGCGCGCGTGCGCGCGCACAAAAAAAGCAAAGGCAGGATTGCGTCAAGCGCAATCCTGCCTTTTTTTAACCGCCCCACTCCCAAGAGCAGGCGACCCATAAACCCACTCTCTACCGCCGCGCAGCGTCATCCGCCAACGCATAAACACCATGTAAGCTCAAAAAGGCCGCCCGCGCGGCCGCCTTTGGGCGGGCCCCGCAAGACCTTTGGCGATAAGCAATCGCGCCATAAAAACGCCAAGCACGCTACCCGTCCCAGCAACGCAGAAACCAAAGTAATCGCGAGCACGGCGGGGCGGCGGCCGGTGGCGGGCGGGGCGTGTAGATGCGCCCGAGGGAAACCGTAGGGAGCCGAAGGCGTACGAGGTTGACGATGGGGCAGTCCGGAGCGAAGGCTCCGGACCGCAATCGTAGCCCCGCCCGCCACCGGCCGCCGCCCCGCCGTGCGTCTCAAGAACTCAACCCATGACGCCAGCAAAAAGCCCTCAGTGCGACCCCCCAAGATAAGCCGCCACCACAGCCGGATCATGCTTCAACTTCTCCGCACTCCCATGCACGGAAATCCGCCCGTTCTCCAACACATACCCATAATCGGCCACATTCAACGCCGCCGCCGCGAACTGCTCGACCAGCAACATCGTCACCCCTTCCTCCTTGAGCCGCGCAATGATCCGGAAAACCTCTTCCACCAGGATTGGCGCCAGCCCCATGGAAGGTTCATCCAGCAACACCAGCTCCGGATTGAGCATCACCGCCCGCGCCATCGCCAGCATCTGCTGCTCGCCGCCAGACAGCGTTCCCGCCAGCTGATCGCGCCGTTCCTTTAGCCGAGGAAACAGATCCATCGCCCGCCCCAGGTCCGCCTGCACGTCGCCCTTGGGCCGGCTCCCCGTCAAACGCGGAAACGCGCCCAGTAGCAGGTTGTCCGTGACGGACAGCGTCGGAAACACCCGCCGTCCTTCCGGTGAATGCGCCAGCCCCAGCCGCGCGATCCGATGCGACTCCAGCCCGTCGATGCGCTTGCCACCCAGCGTGACTTCGCCCGCCGTCGGCCGGATCATCCCCGACAGCGCCCGCATCGTCGTCGTCTTGCCGGCCCCGTTCGAGCCGATCAACGTCACCACCTTGGCCTTCGGGACTTCCATGCTGATGCCATGCAGCACCTTCACCTTCCCGTAGCCCGCTTCCAGATTCTTGATCGATAGCATGTTGTCGTCCTTGGCGTCAGGCGGGCGCGCCGCCCAGATACGCCTCGATAACCTTGGCGTTGCTCTGCACTTCGGTGGGCAGCCCCTCGGCGATCTTCTGGCCGAAGTCCAGCACCGACACGGTGTCGCAGACCCCCATCACCACGTCCATGTGGTGCTCGATCAGAATCAGCGTAATGCCGTGATCGCGCACCTTGCGGATGATGGCCAGCAGCTCGACGATGTCGGGCGCCGTCAGCCCGGCCGCCGGCTCGTCCAGCAGCAGCAACTGCGGGTCCAGCGCCAGCGCGCGGGCGATCTCCAGCAGACGCTGCTTGCCATAGGGCAGGTTGCGGGCCTCTTCGTTGGCCATGCCGTCCAGTCCCACGAACTCCAGCAGCGCCAGCGCGCGGGCGCGGGCGCCTTGCTCCTCGCCCTTCCACTTCGAGGTGCGCAACGCGATGCCCGCCAGCCCCGTGGTGAAAGTGTGGTGCAGGCCCACCAGCACGTTCTCCAGCGCCGTCATCTCCCCGAACAACTGCACGTTCTGGAAGGTGCGGGCGATGCCCGTGGCCGCGATATCGGCCGGCGCCAGGCCCACCAACGATTTGCCCGAGAACTCCACCGAGCCGGCCGTGGGCACATAGATGCCCGTCAGCACGTTCATCATGGTGCTCTTGCCCGAGCCGTTCGGCCCGATCAGGCCGTGGATGGTGCCGCGCTTGACTGTCAGGTCGACCTGGTTCAGCGCCTTCAGGCCGCCGAACTGCATCAGCACCTGCTTGGCCGCCAACAGCGTCTCGCCGTGGCCGCGCGCCGCGTCGGGTACCGCCTCCTGTTCTTTGACCAGTTCCTTCTTGACCGTCAGCGCCGTGCGGCGGGTCGAGAAGAACAGGTTGCGCACGAAGCCGACGATGCCGTCGGGCAGGTAGTACACGACGAACAGGATCATGGCGCCGAAAATGGTCAGGCGCCAGTCGGTCACCGCGTCCAGCCAGTACGAGAAGACCGCCAGCAGAATCGTGCCGATCACCGGCACCGCCACCCGGCGTGCCTCGGTGCGGCCCTTGGAGATGGCGATGGCGCTGCCCACCGTCACCAGGATCGCCACGCCCAGCGCGATCAGGCGGAAGGTCGAGATATCGTCCAGCATCTTGGGCAGCAGCACGATGATCGACGCGCCCAGCAGCGCGCCGGTGCGGCTCTTGCGCCCGCCCATGATGATGGCCAGCAGGAACAGGATGGTCAGTTCGAAGTTGTAGGTGTTGGGCGAGATGTATTGCTCGGAATACGAGTACAGTGCGCCCGCCAGGCCGGCGAAGCCGGCGCTGATGACGAAGGCGAACACCTTGTGCCGGTAGACCGAAACCCCCATGCAGTCGGAAGCGATCGGACTGTCGCGCAGGGCCTCGAACGAGCGGCCCAGGTGCGACTTCAGGATCCGGTGCACCACGATCAGCGACAGCACCAGCAACGCCGCCACCAGCCAGAAGTACTCGCTCTTGGTCAGGATGTGTCCGCCGATCGACGGCTTGGGGATCTTGATGCCGAGCGGGCCTTCGGTCATGAAGGTCATCTCGTTGATCAGGATCTGGATGATGGTGCCGAACGCCAGCGTCACCATCGCCAGATACGGCCCGGTGACCCGCAGCGCTGGCAGCGCCAGCACTGCGCCGAAGGCCGCCGCGATCAGGATGGCCGCAGGCAGCGTCACCCAGATCGGCATCTGCAGGTGGAAGAACAGCACGCCGGCCACGTACGAGCCGATGCCGAACAGGCCGGCGTGGCCCAGCGACACCTGGCCGGTATAGCCCACCACGATATCGAGCCCGAACAGCAGGATCGAGTAAATCATGATGGTTTCGATCAGGTGCAGGTAATACGTGTTGGTCACGCCCAGCGGCACGGCGGCCAGGCAGGCCACGGCCACGATGGAAAGCAGAAGGTGCAGGGGTTTCATCGCTTACACCTTCTTGATCGCGGTCTTGCCGAACAGGCCGGCGGGCTTGAAGGTCAGTACGAGCAGCAGCAGGACCAGTCCCGGCACGTCTTTGTACCCCGTTGAAAGATAGAAACCGGTGGTGGTTTCGGCGATCCCCAGGATCAGCCCACCCACCACCACGCCCATGCCGCTGGACAGGCCGCCGATGATGGCGACCGCGAAGGCCTTCAGGCCCAGCACCGCGCCCATGGTGGCGCCGGTCAGCGTCAGCGGCGCCACCAGCACGCCCGCGAAGGCGGCGGTCAGCGACGACAGGGCATACGAAAAGGTGATCACCATGCCGGTGTTGATGCCCATCAGGCCGGCGGCGTCGCGGTCGTTGGAGGTGGCGACGAAGGCCTTGCCGTAGATGGACTTGCGGTTGAACACTTCCACCAGCAGCATCATGGCCAGCGCGCCGAACACCACCAACAGCTCCATCGGCAGCACGTTGGCCCCCAGCACCTGGATCGGCGCCTCGGGCAGCGGCGAGGGGAAGCGCAGGTCGTCGCGGCCCCAGACGTTCTCGGCCACGTTCTTGAAGATGATGCCCAGCGCGATGGTGGCCATGATCCAGCCGAATTCGGAGCGCGTCTTGATGGCCGGCCGCACGCCGACCCGCTCGACCAGCACGCCCTGCGCGAAGCCGAAGAGGCAGACGATGGGAATCATGACCCAGTAGTTCACGCCCAGGCCGACCAATGTGAGCCCGACCAGCGCGCCCAGCATCAGGGCTTCGCCCTGGCCGAAGTTGAGGGTGCCGGATGTGGCGAAAGTGAGCTGGTATCCGAACGCGATGACGGCATAGATCATGCCTAGCGCGATACCGCTATAGATGAGCTGTAGAAGAATCATGGTGTGTGTCGTGAGGCGCTGTGTTCCGTCCCAACCCCCTTGGGCAGAACGCGGTTGTCAGGCGACTGCATGCCGGCGTCCCCATGCGGGGACGCCGGCGGCGGCGGCCGGGCAGCCGCCGCCGCGCTGCTTCGGACGAGCCTAGTTGGCCTTGACCACGCGGCCGCCCTTGACCTCGCCGATGACCACTTCCTTCGCGGTGATCGCGTCGTGGTTGTCGTGAGTGAAGGGCTTGTTGTAGGTCATCACCACGCCTTCGACGGGCGTTTGCAGGTTCTCGAGCGCTTCGCGGATCTTCGGGCCTTCGGTGGAGTTGGCCTGCTTGATGGCCGCGGCCAGCAGGAAGATCGAGTCGTAGCCCTGGGCCGCCGACACCGGCGAATCGATGCGGTTGTTCTTGGGCTTGAACTTGGCCAGGTAGGCGTCGATGAAGGCCTTGCGCTTGGGCGTGTCCGGGTCCTGGATGAAGGTCTGCGGCATGCGCGCGCCCTCGCCGTTGGCGCCGGAGTTGTCGATGTAGTTGGCCATCGACAGCGTCCAACTGCCGATGATCGGCACCTTCCAGCCCAGCTTGGCCATGCCGTTGGCGATCTGCGCCAGCTCGGGGCCGATGCCGTAGGTCAGCACGGCTTCGGCGCCCGCAGCCTTGGCCTTGAGCAACTGGGCCGTCATGTCGACGTCCTTGATGTTGAATTTCTCGACGGCCACCGGCTTGATGCCCTTGGCGTCCAGGGCCTTTTCCAGATCCTCGCGGCCGAGCTGGCCGTAGTTGGTGGAGTCGGCCAGGATCGCGACCTTCTTGAAGCCGCGGCGGGTCACGGCTTCCTCGACGATCATCGGCGCCTGGATGCTGTCATGGGCCGCGTTGCGGAACACGTAGTTGTCCGGGTATTCCGGCGCCTTGAACTGGTGCGTGATGACGCTGCCGGTGGCGACGTTGTTGAACACCGGGATCTTGGCATCCTGGTAGAAGCGTTGCGAGGCCAGCGCCACGCCGGTGTTGATGTAGCCGACGGTGGCGGTGACCTGCTCCTTGTTGATCAGTTCCTGGGCGATCTGCACGCCGCGCTCGTTCTTGGCTTCGTCATCGCGTTCCACCGCGACCAGTTGGCGGCCGAGCACGCCGCCGCTCTTGTTGATTTCCTCGATGGCCAGGCGCACGCCGTCGCGCATGCTCACGCCCATGGAGGACGAGCCCCCGGTGTAGGGGCCGGCCACGCCGATCTTGATGGGGTCGGCGGCGTAGCCCGCGGCCGATACGGCAAAAGCAAGGGTTCCTGCAAGCAGCTTCAAACGAAAATCCATGGATGTCTCCGTTGTAATTGGTAGAACTGCGTGGAAAACCGTGTGCCGGCGCCAGGCGGCGAGGAAAGAAGGGGGGTGGCGCGCTCCTGTTGCGTGTTGTGACTGTCTGCTTAATCGCTTACGCGAATCTGACCCGGCGGGGGTTTTCCGTGTAAATACCTAGTACGGGCGCACGGGTTACAAAGCTGGGCATTGCGGTGCAGCATGGGGCAGGCAGGGAAGGGCAAGGGCCCTTGCGCGCGCCGGCCGGCGCGCGCGACCGCGTTCGGCGCATCCTAGCCACGGCTGCGCCATGGTGCGCGGAATTTCCTTCCGGGCAGGGCTGGAAATTTATTCCGGCTGGGCCGCCAGGCCGCGTGGCCATTGGGCGGCGCGTTGGCAGACGCCGGCCAGCCATAGGGAAAACGCTTGGACCGCGCCGCCGGGCGGGCGCGAGGTTTCGGTGCACAGGTAGTACTGCGATTCTCCGGCGGTCTCGATATCGAGCACGCGCAGCAATTTGCCTTCGTCCAGCCATTCGGCCGCCAGAGTGCGGCGGGTCAGCGCGATGCCCTGGCCGGCGCGGGCGGCCGCCAGCATCATGCCCAGATCCACCAGCCAGACGCCGCGCGTCGGTTCCGGCCAATCCAGTCCGGCGGCCGCCAGCCAGGGGCGCCATGGCTCCATCGGGCAGCGCAGCAGGGCGGCGCGCGCCAGGTCTTGTGGTTGCCGGAACGGGCCGTGGGCGTCACGATAGGCGGGCGAGCAGACCGCGAACACCGGGTCGGCGGTCAAGGGGCGGGCATGCAGTCCGGGGTAGCGGCCACTGCCGAAACGGATCCAGACGTCGGCATTCGGCGGCATGATGTCCAGGTACGGAATGGACAGCATGATTTCCAGCTCGACCTCGGGGTGGGCGGCCGTGAAGCCCGGCAGGGCGGGGATCAGCACCTGGCGCGCGAAGGTCGGGGTGGACACCACGCGCAGCGGTTCCGGCTTGGGCTCGCCGCGCTTGTGCAGCGAGGCGTCCGACAGCAGGGCCAGGGCGGTGCGCACCTGTTCCAGATATTCGCGTCCGGCCGCGCTCAGGGCGATGCCGCGGCTGCTGCGGATGAACAGGGTGACGTCGAGTTGCGCCTCCAGCGCGGCAATGCGCTTGCCAATGGCGCTGGCGGTGACGAACAATTCTTCGCTGGCGCGCTCGAACGAGCCGAGCCGGGCGGCGGCTTCGAACGCCTGGATGGCGGCCAGCGGCGGCAGGCGCACGTCTTTGGAGGGAGAAGGTCCGCGCATGATCGTCTGGCGGGCCGGCCATGCGCCCGACGAAGAAGTGGCAACCCGGCGATTATAAAAGTGCGGGGCCGGGCAGCCCGTCCCCGTATTCCCTCAGCACTTGGGCAATGACCACCCGGTAGCGGTCCAGCCAGCGCGATTGCGCGACCTTGGCCTGCTGGTGGGCAGGGTGGTGGATCAGGGCCTGCAGGGCCAGGAGCGAATTCCAGTAATAGACGTTGGCGTACAGGCCGCGCGCGGGATCTTCCCACGCTTCCTCGCCCAGGTAGCCGGGGGTGGCCCGGGCCGCCTCGGCAACGGCCTGGTCGAGCCGGTGGAAGTCGTCGTCGAACTGCTTCTTGGCGAAGATGAAGGTGGCGGTGTAGCGGGCCGGCCCCGGATGGGCGGGGCCGGCGGGACAGGCGGTGGCGTCCGGCACGGCCATCAGACCCCCTTGAGCGCCAGGCTGACTGCCAGACCGGCCATCACCACGGCGATGACGCCGTCCAGCACGCGCCAGGCCGAGGCGCTGGCGAAGAAGCGCGCGAACAGGCGCGAACCGATGCCCAGCACGGCCAGCCACAGCAGGCTGGCGGTGAAGGCGCCGGCGGCGAACGCCATGCGGGCGTCGTCGAAGCCGTGGGCCAGCGAGCCCACCACCACCATGTCGAGCCAGAAGTGCGGGTTGAGCAGCGAAAAGCCCAGCGCGCCCAGCATCGCGGCGCGGCGCGAGGGCATCACGTCGCGCGCGGCGGCCAGGCCGCCGCTGGCGGTCCAGGCGCGACGCGCCGATTGCAGCGCGTACCAGGACAGGAAAGCCACTCCGAACCACAGCACCGCGGTGGTCAACCACGGGAACCAGGCGGTCAGCGCCTGCAGGCCCGACACGCTGGCGAAGATGAAGATCGCGTCGATCAGCGCGCAGATGGCGACCACCGATAACAGGTGCGCGCGCATCAACCCTTGCCGCAGGATGAACGCGCTTTGCGCGCCGACGACGGCGAACAGGCCCAGCCCGGTGGCCGTGCCGCTGGCCCAGGCGGTGAGAAAGAGAGGGGATGACAACGTGGCGAACATGACTGCGAACCTTTTGACTGCAACGCCTTGTGGCGGCGCTTGGGTACCGGGCCGGCAGCGTTGCGCATACCGGCAATGTCACATTTTCGCTTGCGGCCGATATGAAATAAAGCTAATTTTCCTTCACTATATTAAGTAAAACTAATCTTATGAAAATCGATCATGGCAATCTGCGCGCCCTGGCCGCGGTGGTGCGGGAAGGCAGTTTCGAACGCGCCGCGCTGGCGCTGAGCGTGACGCCGTCGGCGGTGTCGCAACGGATCAAGGCGCTGGAGGATCGCATGGGCCGGCTGCTGGTGCAGCGCACGGTGCCGGCGGCGGCCACGGCCGATGGCCAGGTGCTGGTGCAACTGGCCGAGCAGACCGCGCTGCTGGAACATGATGCCCTGAACCGGCTGGGCGTGGCGGACGACGACGTGCCGCATGCCAGCATCCCGATCGCGGTCAACCACGACAGCCTGGAAACCTGGTTCGTCGAGGCGGCGCTGCAATTTTCCAGCCGCACCCGCGCCACGCTCGACATGCAGTCCGAGGATCAGGACCACACCGCCGCGCTATTGCGCAACGGCTCGGTGCTGGGCGCGGTGACGACGCTGGCCGATCCGGTGCAGGGTTGCCGCATCCACGCGCTGGGCAGCATGCGCTACGTGGCGACCTGTACACCCGCGTTCCACAAGCGCTACTTTGCGCAGGGCGTGAACGCACAGACACTGGCCCAGGCGCCAGTGCTGGTGTTCAACCGCAAGGACGCGCTGCAGGCGCGCTTTGCGCACAAGATATCCGACCCGGCGCCGTGGCAGCCGCCGGTCTGGTGGGTGCCGTCCACCCGCGCCTTTGTGCAGGCCACGCTGGGCGGGTTGGGCTGGACCATGAATCCGCTGCCGCTGGTGCAGGAACACCTTGACGCAGGTCATCTGATGTTGCTGCGGGGCCGCGCCTGGGAGGATGTGCCGCTGTACTGGCAACATTGGCGGGTAAACTCCGAAGCGATGGAAGCATTGACCGACTCGGTTCTGTCAGCCGCCCGCAGCCTGGTCCGGCGGCGTTAACCCCTAGGAGAACATTCCCAATGAACATCCGCAAGTTCGCCGCTGTCGCCGTCCTGGGCCTGTGCGCAGCCGGTTCGGCCTGGGCCAAGGATTACAAGGTGGGCGAGGTCGAGGTCGACGATCTCTGGGTGCGCGCGTCCGCCCCGGGGCAATCCAATGGCGCGGGCTATATGGACATCGACAACGGTGCCAAGTCGCCTGATCGCCTGTTGTCGGTGACCTCCGAGGCCGCCGAACGTGTCGAGCTGCATACCGTCGAGACGGCCAACGGCGTGGCCAAGATGCGCCAGGTCGAGGGCGGCATCGCCCTGCCGGCCAACGGCGAGGTCAAGCTCGCCCCGGGCGGGTACCACGTCATGTTCATCAAGCTGAAGGCGCCGTTCGCCGAGGGCGCCACCGTGCCGGCCACGCTCAAGTTCGAGAAGGCGGGCGAGGTGGCAGTGCAGTTCAAGGTCAAGCCGGCCTCGCACAACCCCGGCATGAGCCACGACCACGGCGCGATGAAGCACTGATCCGGGCGGCATCGGCTGCGCGTCGGCGCGGCCTGTTCGCCGCCCGCGCCTGGCGCGCCGGCCCGCCGATCAGTACAGGCCTTGCTGGCGCATCGCGTCCGCGACCTTGACGAAACCGGCGATGTTGGCGCCGTCCAGGTAGTTAACGTACTCGCGCTCGCTGTGGCCGTGACGCACGCAATTTTCGTGGATGTCGCGCATGATGGCGTGCAGGCGCGCATCGACTTCCTCGCGGGTCCATGACAGGCGCGCCGAGTTCTGGGCCATTTCCAGGCCGGACACGGCCACGCCGCCGGCGTTGCTGGCCTTGCCCGGAGCGTACAGCACGCGGGCCGCGATGAAGGCCTTGGCGGCGTCCAGCGTGGCGGGCATGTTGGCGCCCTCGGCCACGCATTGCACGCCGTTCTTGATCAGCGTTTCGGCATCGGCCAGTTCCAATTCGTTTTGGGTGGCGCAGGGCAGGGCCACGTCCACCGGCACGTGCCAGGGGCGCTTGCCGGCTTCGTACACCAGGCCGAACTGGCGGGCGTAGCTATCCAGGCGGCCGCGCAGGTCGTTCTTGACGTGCATCAGCGCCACCAGCTTCTCGTGGTTGAAGCCGGCCTCGTCGACCACCGTGCCGTTCGAGTCGGATACCGTCACGACCTTGGCGCCCAGCGCCATGGCCTTTTCGATGGCGTACTGGGCCACGTTGCCCGAGCCCGAGACCGATACGCGCAGGCCATCGAACGACTTGCCGACGCGCTTGAGCATTTCCTCGGCGAAATAGACGGTGCCATAGCCGGTGGCTTCGGGGCGGATCAGGCTGCCGCCGAAGGTCAGGCCCTTGCCCGTGAAGACGCTGGCGGTGGAGTTCGACAGTTTCTTCATCATGCCGGCCATGAAGCCGACTTCACGCGCGCCCACGCCGATATCGCCGGCCGGCACGTCGGTGTCCGGGCCCAGGTGGCGGTACAGCTCGATCATCAGAGCCTGGCAGAAGCGCATCACTTCGGCGTCGGACTTGCCCTTGGGATCGAAGTCGGAACCGCCCTTGCCGCCGCCCATGGGCAGCGTGGTCAGCGAGTTCTTCAGGGTCTGCTCGAATGCCAGGAACTTCAGGATCGACAGGTTCACCGAGGGGTGGAAACGCATGCCGCCCTTGAACGGGCCGATGGCCGAGCTGTGCTGGATGCGGAAAGCGCGGTTGACCTGCGCCTGGCCTTTGTCATCGGTCCAGCACACGCGGAACTGGATCACGCGTTCCGGTTCCACCAGGCGCTCGAGCAGGGCGTGCTCGGCGTAGTGGGGGTGCTTCTCGATGAAAGGCCAAAGGCTCAGCATCACCTCCTGGACGGCTTGCATGAATTCCGGTTGCTGCGGATCGCGCACGGCGACGCTACGCAGGAAGTCGTCCAGACGCTGCACTTTCAACATGATCTCCTTGGGGGCGCTTCGAATGAGTGCGGAGATGCGCCAATCTGGGGCGTCGAGTCTCCGTTTTGGTGCGGATCGCACCGGCTTGGTGCGGGATTGTAGGGCTAATTTGTTGCCCTGCGCAAAGCGGAAAAGTGCGCCATCATCTTGATATCAAAGCGCTTTTTCCTATTTTTATTGGGGACGCATATTGCTTTTCAGAAGAGGCTGAAACCGCGGGCTTTCATAGTGAACGCCATGGAGCCTTGAATTCACAGGGAAAATTAATACGTCCCCATTAATATTCGGTTGATTGGCGTGGCGCGCGGTCACCGTGTCATAGGGAAAACAGGCGACCTGATGGGGGAGTGTCCTGGATTTTCAGCCCCCACGCCACGTTATGTGTCCCTTATTATTTTTTGCGGCAGATCATGCGCGGACGGCGGAACGCGGGTGCCGCCGCCTGGGTTCAGAGCGTGGCGTCGTAGTCGATGGTCAACGGCGCGTGGTCGGAAAAGCGCTCGTCCTTGTAGATGGCGACGCTACGGGCGCGGGCGGCAATGCCCGGCGTGGCGATCTGGTAATCGATGCGCCATCCGACGTTCTTGGCCCAGGCCTGGCCGCGGTTGCTCCACCAGGTGTATTGGTCGGGACGGTCGTCGATGGTGCGGAACACGTCGACGAAGCCGCGCTTGTCGAACACATCGGTCAGCCAGGCGCGTTCCTCGGGCAGGAAACCGGAGTTCTTCAGGTTGCCCTTCCAGTTCTTCAGGTCGATTTCCTTGTGGGCGATGTTCCAGTCGCCGCAGATGACGAACTCGCGGCCGGTCTTTTTGTGCTCGTGCATCAGTTCGTCGATCCACGGGCCGAAACGGTCCAGGAAGCGGTATTTGGCCTGCTGGCGTTCGTCGCCGCTGGAACCCGAGGGCAAATAGGCGCTGATGATGGACAGGTTCTTCCAGTCGGCGCGGATGACGCGGCCTTCGGGATCGAATTCCTCGCAGCCCAGGCCGATGCTGACGCGCTCGGCCGCGTCGCGCAGGTAGATGCCGACGCCGCTGTAGCCCTTCTTGACGGCGTGGTGGAAATGGCCGGTGTAGCCGGGCGGGTGGCGCAGGTCGTCGGTCAGGTCCTCGTCCGACACCTTGATTTCCTGCAGGCACAGCACGTCCGCGGCGTGTTTTTCCATCCAGGGTTGCAGGCCCTTGCGGAAGGCGGACCGGATGCCGTTGAGGTTGATCGACGTGATGCGCAGCAAAGCGGGACTCCTGTAGAGCGGCCGGGGGTGGCCGTAACGATGCCAGGAATTTAACCGACTCGACGACGCTGCCCGGGAATCGCCCTGACAACGGATAAAATGCCGGGGTCTGCCACCTCCCGGATCCTTCCAGCATGTCTGCCGCCCATCCCGCCGCCTCCGCCACCTCGCTCGATTTTGTCCGCTTCGCCTTGAACGAAGGCGTGCTGCGCTTCGGCAGCTTCAAGGTCAAGTCCGGCCGTATCAGTCCCTATTTCTTCAACGCGGGCCTGTTCAACAGCGGTTCGTCGGTGGGCAAGCTGGCCGGCTTCTACGCCCAGGCGTTGCTGGATTCCGGCGTGGCCTTCGACATGCTGTTCGGCCCGGCCTACAAGGGCATCCCGCTGGCCACGGCCACCGCCGTCGCGCTGGCCGGCCATCCGGCGATGCAGGGCCGCAGCGATGTGCCGTTCGCCTACAACCGCAAGGAAGCCAAGGATCACGGCGAAGGCGGCACGCTGGTGGGCGCGCCGCTCAAGGGCAAGGTCGTCATCATCGACGACGTGATCACCGCGGGAACCTCGGTGCGCGAATCGGTCGAGATTATCCGCAACGCCGGCGCCGAGCCCGCCGCCGTGCTGATCGCCATGGACCGCATGGAACGCGCGGGCGCCGATGATGCGCTGTCGCCGCATTCGGCGGTGCAGGACGTTGCCAAGACCTACGGCATCCCGGTGGTGGCGATTGCGTCGCTGGCGGACATCATGGCGCTGCTGCAGGACGACGCCGCGTTTGCCGAGCACCGCGATGCGGTGCAGGCGTACCGGACGAAGTACGGGGCGAAGTAAGCGCGAGTCCGGCAAGGCAATGCCGGCCACCGTATCGCATGACAGGTTCTTCAAGCCTGTTGACCGGCTCATGCCCAACGACCCACAGGCCGCTCGCCTGTGCCGCCTGCGCCGGACGTTTGTCGAACGTGGCCAGCGCAGCGCCGCGCCATAACGCGAGTTCCAGGTACGAGGCGTCGTAAACGGTAAGCCCGTGTTCGCGGGCGAGCCGCTCGACGCGCAAGGTACCTTGAGCCACTTCCGTTGGCCAGATCTGCGGGACAAGGACGGCTTCGCCGTTCAGGTCGTCCAGGATGCCAAACGCCTGTTCGCTGCAGGTTTGACTGGGCAATCGCAGCCAGCTCAACGCGACCGAGGCATCAAGCACGAGCTTCATTCGCGGACCCCTTTGACGGCGTACCACCAGGTGGCTTCGTCGGTGTACGGGATACCCGGGAACCGTTTCAGTTCTTCTATCGCATTGTGACCCGCTTCGGTCATCAGGGGATTGACCCGCCTGAGCTGCGCTTGCGCCAGACCGTCATGGGTGATGACAACGAACACACCATCGTTTGCGGCTTGGATCATTTCGTCGAGCCGATCCGCAACTTGTTCGCGTGGATGGATAGGTAGGGGGCGTTCATGGCCAAATCTCCAGTCGAAATCGACCAGACCATTCTTGGCCAAACAAAAAGCCGCGGCAAGATGCCGCGGCCTTCGGTTCGGTCTGATACCGCGCCGGCCCCCGTGACAGCGGGCCGGCCGGGGATCAGCTATCCAGCTTCTGCTTGAGCAGGTCGTTGACCTGCTGCGGGTTGGCCTTGCCGCGCGCCGCCTTCATGATCTGGCCCACCAGCGAGTTGAACGCCTTCTGCTTGCCGGCGCGGTATTCCTCGACGATGGCCGGATTGGCCGCCAGCACCTCGTCGATCATGGCGCCGATGGCGCCGGTGTCGCTGATCTGCTTGAGGCCCCGGGCTTCGATGATGGCGTCGGGCTGACCGCCGTTCTCACCGGCCCACATGGCGCCGAACACTTCACGCGCGATCTTGTTGGAGATGGTGCCGTCGATGATGCGGTTGATCAGCGCGGCCAGGGCCGGCGCCTGCACCGGGGATTCGGCGATGGCCTTTTCTTCCTTGTTCAGGGTGGCGGCCACTTCGCCCATGATCCAGTTGGCGGCCAGCTTGGCCTGCCCGGCCGGCAGCGCGTGCGCCACGGCCTCGAAGTAAGCGGCCAGGTCGCGGCTGACCGTCAGTTGGGCGGCGTCGTAGGCCGGCAGGCCGTACTCGGATTCGAAGCGGGCGCGCTGGGCGGCCGGCAGCTCGGGCATGGCGGCGCGGACCTCGTCCACCCATTCGCGCGAGATCACCAGCGTGGGCAGGTCGGGATCGGGGAAGTAGCGGTAGTCGTGCGCGTCTTCCTTGCTGCGCATGCTGCGGGTTTCGTCGCGGTCGGCGTCGTACAGGCGGGTTTCCTGGACCACCGTGCCGCCGTCCTCGATCAGCTCGATCTGGCGCCGCGCCTCGTAGGTGATGGCGCGTTCCAGAAAGCGGAACGAGTTGACGTTCTTGATCTCGGTGCGGGTGCCGAATTCCTTCTGGCCGACCGGGCGCACCGAGACGTTGGCGTCGCAGCGGAACGAGCCTTCCTGCATGTTGCCGTCGCAGATGCCGAGCCACACCACCAGGCTGTGCAGGGCACGGGCGTAGGCCACGGCCTCGGCGGCCGAGCGCATTTCCGGTTCGGTGACGATTTCCAGCAGCGGCGTGCCGGCGCGGTTCAGGTCGATGCCGCTGGCCGGCGCGCCGTTGGCCAGGGTGAAGTCGTCGTGCAGCGACTTGCCGGCGTCTTCTTCCAGGTGGGCGCGCGTCAGGTTGACGGTTTTTTCTTCCTCGCCCACGAAGAACGACAGCGAGCCGCCCACCACCACCGGCAGCTCGTACTGGCTGATCTGGTAGCCCTTGGGCAGGTCGGGGTAGAAGTAGTTCTTGCGCGCGAACACCGAGCGCGGCGCGATCTCGGCGCCGACCGCCAGGCCGAAGCGGATGGCGCGTTCGGCGGCGCCGCGGTTCATGACCGGCAGGCTGCCCGGCAGCGCCAGGTCGACCTCGTTGGCGTGGGTGTTGGGCGCGGCGCCGAATTCGGTGCTGCTGCCAGAAAAGATCTTGGAGTCGGTGGAAAGCTGGGTGTGCGTTTCCAGGCCGATGACGATTTCCCAGTTCATGCTTAGGCGTCCTGCTGGGCCGGCGTGGCCTTGTGCCACGTCGTGACTTGTTGGTAGCGGTCGGCGATGGCCAGGAGGCGGCCTTCGTCGAAGTAGTTGCCGATGATCTGCAGGCCGACGGGGCGGCGGCCTGCGCCGCCGGGCCGCCCCAAGGCGCTGGCAGCCCCCTCGGGGGGCAGCGAGCCTGGCGAGCGTGGGGGCGTCTCTCCTGCGCCCGCGCCGGTGCCGAAGCCGCACGGAACCGACATGGCCGGCAGCCCCGCCAGGCTGACGCCCAGCGTGTAGACGTCGGCCAGCCAGTCGGCGGTGGGATCGTCGCGGTTGTCGCCGATGTTCTTGGCCACCGTCGGGGTCACCGGGCCCATGATGACGTCGCACTGGCCGGCGAAGGCGCGCTGGAAGTCCTGGGCGATCATGCGGCGCAGGCGCTGGGCCTGCAGGTAGTAGGCGTCGTAGTAGCCGTGCGACAGCACGTAGGTGCCGATCAGGATGCGGCGCTTGACCTCGTCGCCGAAGCCTTCGGCGCGCGAGCGGCTGATCATCTCGTTCAGGTCGCCATACTGCGCGGCGCGGTGGCCGTAGCGCACGCCGTCGTAGCGCGCCAGGTTGCTGGAGGCTTCGGCGGGAGCGATGACGTAGTAGGCGGGGATGGCCAGCTCGGTGCGCGGCAGCGACACCGGCACGCGCACGGCGCCCAGGGCCTCGAACTGTTCCAGGGCGGCCTGCACCGCGGCGGCCACGTCCGGCGCCAGGCCGGCGCCGAAGTATTCCTCGGGCACGCCGATGCGCAGGCCCTTCAGGGGCTGGCTGCCGGCGGCGTCGAAACCAGCCTGCGCGGCGTCGAAGTCGCGCCGCACGCGGCCCGGTTGGTTGGCGGCGCCGTCGCATTTTTCCAGGCTGGTGGCGTCGCGCGGGTCGAAGCCGCTGATGACGTCCAGCAGTTCGAGCAGGTCGCGGCTGCTGGGGGCCAGCGGGCCGGCCTGGTCCAGGCTGGAGCCGAAGGCGACCATGCCGTAGCGCGAGACGGTGCCGTAGGTCGGCTTGATGCCGCTGACGCCGCACAGCGCGGCGGGCTGGCGCACCGAACCGCCGGTGTCGGTGCCGGTGGCGGCGGCCACCAGGCGGGCCGCCACGGCGGCGGCCGAACCGCCCGACGAGCCGCCGGGCACGGCGGCCGGATCCCAGGGGTTCTTGACCGGGCCATAGGCCGAGTTCTCGTTGCCCGAGCCCATGGCGAACTCGTCGCAGTTGAGCTTGCCCAGCGACACGGCGCCGGCGGCCTGCAGGCGCTCGACCACGGTGGCGTCGAACGGGCTGACGTAGCCGTCCAGCATCTTGCTGCCGGCGGTGGTGCGCCAGCCGCGGGTGACGAAGGCGTCCTTGTGGGCGATGGGCACGCCGGCCAGCGGGCCGGCCGTGCCGGCGGCCAGCGCGGCGTCGGCGGCGCGCGCCTGGGCCAGTGTCAATTCGGCATCAATATGTAAGAAAGCGTTCAGGCCGCGGGCCGCTTCGGCGGCCGCCAACGCGCTTTGCGCCAGATCGACGGCGCTGACCTGACGTTGGGCGAGGGCCGCGCGCAGGGCGGCGATCCCCTCGAATTGGGTGTGCAGGGCGGGTTGGGTCATGGCTTAGTCGAGAACCTTGGGAACCAGGAAAAGGCCGTCCTGGGCGTCGGGGGCGTTGGCCAGCAGTTCGGCGCGGCGGGCCTCCGAGGCGGCTTCCGTGACGGCGTCCTGGCGCAGGCGCAGCACGATGTCCTCGTGGGCCGACAGCGGGTGCGCCAGGGGTTCGACGCCCTGGGTATCGACGGCCTGCAGTCGTTCGATCAGGTGGAGGATGCCATTGAGTTCGGCCTGCGCGTGGGCGCGCTGATCCGGGGTCAGTTCGATTCTGGCCAGCCTGGCAATGCGGGCCACATCTGTGTCATTGAGCGCCATGGGGATTGCAAATATCGAGAAGCGGAGGCCGAGGGGCGGGACTGGGCAGTATGCACATGCCAAACCCGTTACAAAGCTTGAATAGCCTGCATTTATGCGCTATTTCCGGGGAAATTATAAGTTATGATTCACGGTTTAATCGCCGTGATGACAGGCGGACCCGTCCCTTTTCGGGCCCTACGCCCCGCGGCATGAACCCAATTCCCCCCAGAATTTAGCTGAGCTCCCATGTTCGGATTCCTGCGCAGTTATTTTTCCAGCGATATGGCGATCGACCTCGGTACCGCCAATACGCTGATTTACGTCCGCGGCAAGGGCATCGTGCTCGATGAGCCCTCCGTGGTCGCGATCCGTCATGAAGGCGGGCCTCACGGCAAGAAGATCATCCAGGCCGTCGGCCACGAAGCCAAGCAGATGCTCGGCCGCGTGCCCGGCAACATCGAGGCCATCCGGCCCATGAAGGACGGCGTCATCGCCGACTTCACGGTGACCGAGCAGATGCTCAAACAGTTCATCCGCATGGTGCACCCGCGCAACATGCTGGCGCCCAGCCCGCGCATCATCGTCTGCGTGCCCTGCGGCTCCACCCAGGTCGAACGCCGCGCCATCCGCGAATCGGCCCTGGGCGCCGGCGCCTCGCACGTGTTCCTGATCGAAGAACCCATGGCCGCGGCCATCGGCGCCGGCCTGGCCGTGTCCGATGCCAGCGGCTCCATGGTCGTGGACATCGGCGGCGGCACCACCGAGGTGGCGGTGATTTCGCTGGGCGGCATGGTCTACAAGGGTTCGGTGCGCGTCGGCGGCGACAAGTTCGACGAGGCCATCGTCAACTACATCCGCCGCAACTACGGCATGCTGATCGGCGAACCCACGGCCGAACTGATCAAGAAGGAAATCGGCTCGGCGTTCCCGGGTTCCGAAGTCCGCGAAATCGAAGTCAAGGGCCGCAACCTGGCCGAAGGCGTGCCGCGCAGCTTCACGGTCTCGTCCAACGAGATCCTGGAATCGCTGACCGATCCGCTCAACCAGATCGTGTCCGCCGTCAAGATCGCCCTCGAACAGACGCCGCCCGAACTGGGCGCCGACATCACCGACAAGGGCATCGCCCTGACCGGTGGCGGCGCGCTGCTGCGCGACCTGGACCGCCTGCTGCAAGAAGAAACCGGTCTGCCGGTCGTGGTGGCCGACGATCCCCTGACCTGCGTCGTGCGCGGTTGCGGCGAGGCGCTGGAACACCTTGAGAAACTGGGCGCCATCTTCATCAACGATTAATCCTGCCCGCCAGCCCGGAGCCCCGCTTTTCCACGGCTCCGGCCGCTGCGGGGGCTGCGGGCGCGGGCGCCCGGGCTGAGATTCATGCAACGACAAGGGACTCCTCCCCTATTCAGGCGCGGCCCTCCGGCAGAGGTGCGGCTGGTCATCCTGGTCGTCCTGGCACTGGCTTTGATCATCATGGATTCGCAATGGCGCATGCTGGAACCGGCGCGCCGGGCGATGTCCGTGGCGCTTTACCCCTTCCAGCGTGCCGTCATGGCGCCGCGCGACCTGGTGCAGCAGGTCAACGAGTGGGTCAACGCGGCCAACCTCATCCGCACTGAAAACGAAGCCCTGCAGCGCCAGCGCATCGAATTGGCCCAGGTGGCCTCGCACGCGGCGCAACTGGCCGCCGAAAACGCCCAACTGCGCCGTCTGCTCGGCGTGACCGACACCGTGGCGCAGTCGGCCGTGGTGGTGGAGGTGCTGTACGAGCCCACCAACGCCTTCAACCAGCGGCTGGTGTTCAACAAGGGCAGCAAGGCCGGCCTGGCGCCGGGCATGCCGGTGATCGACGAAGGCGGCGTGGTCGGCCAGATCGTGCGCGTGACGCCGATGACGGCCGAGGCCGCCCTGGTCACCGACGAACAGGTGTCGATTCCGGTGCAGCTGTTGCGCAACGGCCTGCGCCTGATCGCTTTTGGCGGCAACTCTCCCGGCAAAATGGAAGTCCGTTACCTGGCGGCCAATGCCGACATCAAGGAAGGCGATACCATCGTCACCAGCGGCGTCGGCGGCCTGTTTCCCGCCGGTCTGCCGGTGGCCAAGGTGACCTCGGTCGAACGCGACACCGCCTCGGGCTTCGCGCGCGCCGTCTGCGAGCCGCTGGCCCACCCTGAACGCTATCGCCACTTCCTGGTCCTGC
Source organism: Achromobacter sp. (assembly GCF_050285565.1). Classification (GTDB taxonomy): domain Bacteria; phylum Pseudomonadota; class Gammaproteobacteria; order Burkholderiales; family Burkholderiaceae_B; genus Achromobacter. Next base: position 362,634 of record NZ_JBLZXG010000007.1, on the reverse strand, counting down.
AGGTGGATGTGGAACGCGCCGAGTCCAACCGTCAGGAGGTCGATTCCGGTGGATCGGACTAACCAACAATCATCCGGCCAGCCCCGGCGCCGCCTGGGCACGCCCAGCAATGTGCAGCCTGAGCGCCTGTCGGGCCCGGCGCACGGTGTCTTCGTCTGGGGCACCATCCTGCTGGTCTGGCTGGTGTCGCTGCTGCCGTGGCGCCTGTGGCAGGGCGCGCCCGACGTCCTGATCCTGATCATCGCCTTCTGGTGCGTGCACGAGCCGCGCCGGGTCGGTCTGTTCACCGCCTTCTGCTTCGGCCTGCTGATGGACGTGCATGACGCCGGCCTGCTCGGCGAACACGCGCTGTCGTACACCCTGGTTGCATACGGCGCCGTGGTGCTGCACCGCCGCCTGCAGCGTTTCGACCTCTGGAGCCAGGCCATGCACATGCTGCCTGTGTTCCTGATCGCGCGTTTCATCACCCAGATCATCCACGCCTGGCTGGCCGGCAAGTGGCCGGGTTGGGACTGGGGCATCAGCGTGGCCATCACCGCCGCCCTGTGGCCGCTGGCTGGCTGGGTGCTGCACTTGCCGCAGCGCGGTGCCGACGACGCCGAATCTTCCTCCGCCTGACGGCGGCGCCGCGTCTCATGTTCGAATTCAAGAAAACCGGCCAGCAGCAGAAGCAGCGTTTCCGCCTGCGCGCCTGGGTGGGCGGCATCTTCGCGCTGGCCTGCTTCGGCGTGCTGGTGGGCCGGTTCTGGTACCTGCAGGTCGACCGCTACGAAGGACTGTCCGAGCGCGCCGATCGCAACCGTATCGCGGTGGTGCCGATCCCGCCGCGCCGTGGCGAGATCCTCGACCGCAACGGCGAGGTGCTGGCGCGCAACTACCGCACCTACACGCTTGAAGTGGTGCCGGCCCAGGCCGGCAACATGAACGCGCTGTTCGAGCGCCTGACGCAGGTGGTCTACATCAGCCCGGCCGACCAGCGCCGCTTCAAGCGCCGCGCCGCCGAATCCAGCCGCTACGCCAGCCTGCAACTGCGCAACAACCTCAACGAGACCGAGGCGGCCTGGTTCGCCGCCCACGCCTTCCAGTTCCCCGGGGTCGAGCTGCGCGCCCGCTGGGTGCGCGAGTACCCGCAGGGGCTGTCCGCCGCCCACGTGGTCGGTTACATCGGCCGCATCGCCGAGGGCGACAACGAAGAACTCGAGCGCACCGGCCAACTGGGCAACTATCGCGGCACCGACGTGATCGGCAAGAAGGGCATCGAAAAGACCTGGGAAGAAGCCCTGCACGGCCGCACCGGCCTGGAAGAGGTCGAGGTGACCGCGGGCGGCCGTCCCATGCGCACCCTGCGCCGCATCGACCCGGTGCCCGGCTCGGACATCATGCTGTCGATCGACCTGGGGTTGCAGAAGGTGGCCGAGGAAGCCTTCGAGGGGCAGCGCGGCGCGCTGGTGGCGATCGACCCCGATACCGGCGAAGTGCTGGCCTTCGTATCGCAACCCTCGTTCGACCCGAATCTGTTCGTCGACGGCATCGACGTGGACAACTGGCGCATGCTGAACGAGTCGCCGGACCACCCGCTGATCAACCGCCCGCTGTACGGCACCTATCCGATCGGCTCGACCTACAAGCCCTTCGTCGGCCTGGCGGCGCTGGAGCTGGGCAAGCGCCGCGCCACCGACCGCATCTCCGATCCGGGCTATTTCGAGTTTGGCGGCCAGAAATTCCGCAACGCCGGCGGCGCCGCCTACGGCATGACCGACATGCACAAGGCCATCGTAGTGTCGTCGGACACGTATTTCTATTCGCTCGGCCCCGAGATCGGCGTGAACGCGCTGCACGATTTCACCAAGCAATTTGGTTTCGGCCAGATCACCGGCATCGACCTCGAAGGCGAAAAGCGCGGCGTGCTGCCGTCCACGGAATGGAAGCGCTCGGCCTACAAGGACAAGGACCGCCAACGCTGGTACGCCGGAGAAACCATCTCGGTGGCCGTGGGCCAGGGCTACAACGCCTTCACTTTGCTGCAACTGGCGCAGGGCACTTCGACCCTGGCCAACAACGGCCTGTACCGCCGCCCGCACCTGGTGCACGCGGTGCGCGACCCGCGCTCGGGCGTGGCCAAGCCCACCGAGTCCGCGCCCGATTACCGCATTCCGCTCAAGCAGGCCAATGTCGACGTCATCAAGAACGCCATGGCCGACGTGGTTCGCGCCGGCACCGCGCGCCGCGCCTTCGCCAACGCGCCCTACCAGGCCGCCGGCAAGACCGGCACGGCCCAGGTTTTCAGCCTGCGCGGCGGCCACTACCGCGCCAGCGCCATCGACGAACGCCTGCGCGACCATGCGCTGTTCATGGGCTTCGCGCCGCTGGAACATCCGCGCATCGCGGTCGCGTTGATCGTCGAGAATGCCGGCTGGGGCGCCAGCGTGGCCGCGCCGGTGGCGCGCAAGGTGTTCGACTACTGGCTGGCCAAAGACCGCCAGGACAAGATCCAGCGCCCGGACCGCAATGCGTCGACCGCATCGGTTGATAACATCACCTCCGACCTGGTGCGCCAACAATGAAGCGTCTCGGCCTGATCCTGCTGCGCGTCTTCACGGCCTTCGACTGGCCGCTGCTGGCCATTTTGCTGATGTTCGCCGCGCTCGGCCTGACCGTGATGCACTCGGCGGTGGGCGGCACCGACTGGCGCTTCGCCGAGCAGTCGCGCAACTTCATCATTGCCTTCTTCGCCATGTGGATCATGGCCCTGATCCCGCCCAAGTGGCTGATGAAACTGGCGCTGCCGTTCTACGTGGTCGGCGTGGTGCTGCTGCTGGGCGTGGAATTCTTCGGCGAGACCAGCAAGGGCGCGACCCGCTGGCTCAACCTGGGCGTGACCCGCATCCAGCCCTCCGAGATGATGAAGATCGCCGTGCCGATGATGCTGGCCTGGTATTTCCAGCGCCACGAGGGCGCGGTGCGCATCCGCGACTTCCTGGCCGCCGCCGCGATGCTGGCGGCGCCGTTCGGCCTGATCGTGCTGCAGCCCGACCTGGGCACCGCGCTGCTGGTGTTCGGCGCCGGTTTCTTCGTCATCTACTTCGCCGGCCTGTCGTTCAAGCTGCTGGTGCCGGTCATGCTGGCCGGCATCATCGCCATCGGCACGCTGGTGTACTACGAAGACCAGCTATGCGAACCCGACGTCAGTTGGGTGGTGCTGCATGATTACCAGAAGCACCGCGTCTGCACGCTGCTCAACCCCAGCTCCGACCCGCTCGGCAAGGGCTTCCATACGATTCAATCGATGATCGCGGTAGGCTCGGGCGGCGTCTACGGCAAGGGCTACATGAAGGGCACGCAGACTCACCTGGACTTCATTCCCGAGCGCACCACCGACTTCATCTTCGCCGTCTACGCCGAGGAATTCGGCCTGTACGGCGGCATCGCCATCCTGGTGCTGTACGGCCTGATGATGGCCCGCGGCCTGACCATCGCCTCGCGCGCCTCATCACAGTTCGGGCGATTACTGTCCGGGGCGCTGACGATGATGCTGTTCATCTACGTGTTCGTGAATGTGGGGATGGTGACGGGGATCCTGCCGGTCGTCGGCGTGCCGTTACCGTTCATGAGTTATGGCGGCACGGCGTTGTTCACCATGGGGATCGCGTTCGGGATCATGATGAGCATCAGCCGGCATCGGTCGGTCAAGAGCTGAGCTTTTTTCTTCGTAGGCCGCCCGGGGCGGTGTTCGCTGTGCGCCAATTTCTCGACGCCACACATCGCGTATGCCCAAAAAGGCCGCCCGCGCGGCCGGCTTTGGGCGGGCCCCGCAAGATCCTCCTATTCCCCTCCGTTGCTGGCCAAAACGCCAAGCACACAGTCCGCCCCTGCAACGGTGAAACCGAGATGACGTGAGCCCGTTGCGTTGGCGGCCGGGGACGGCGGGGCGTGTAGATGCGCCCGAGGGAAACCGTAGGGAGCCGAAGGCGTACGAGGTTGACGCAGGGGCAGTCCGGAGCGAAGGCTCCGGACCGCAATCGTAGCCCCGCCGTCCCCGGCCGCCAACGCAACGGGCGGCTCAAGAACCCTCAAGCCGCCCGCAAACACAAACACCCGACAAACCTTCAAGGCAACGCGTCAGCCACCCCAAGGTCCACAGCCAGCTTCTTCAACCCCTCCCAGATAGGCGGAGCGAATTCCAGCGAGTCGGCGTTCAGCTCCCGGTTGCGCGCTTCATACTCGCCCGGGTACTGAACCCCATCCACGCCCGGTTGCGGCGGGCAGGCATGCAGATAGTCGATGAACGCGCCCACTTCCATCGAGCGCCAGTCCGTATTGAAGTCCACCTGCGGATCCAGCAGCAGCGCGAACATGTTGTTCGTCGCCACCCCGTTGCGCGGATGCTCCGGCTGGATTGTGCCGCCGCCGGACAGCACGCCCGCCAGCAACTCGGCCACCAGGCCCATCGCATAACCCTTGTGGCCGCCGAACGGCAGCAGGGCGCCCGGCGGATCGGTGAACAGTGCGCCCGGGTCCGTGGTCGGATTGCCTTGCGCATCGATCAGCGACCCCGGCGGCGCCTGCTCGCCCTTGGCCGCCAACACGCGAGCCCGGTTGACCGCGATCGAGCTGGTCGCCATGTCGACAATGAACGGCGGACGGCCGCCCGGCAGCGGACCGGCGAAACACAGCGGATTGGTCGTCAGGCAGGCGCGCGCGCCGCCGAACGGCGCTACCGTGGGCGCGCGGTTGACCACGTTGGTGAAGGCCAGCAGGATCAGCCCCTTGGCCGCCACCATCTCGCCATAGTGGCCCATGCGGCCCAGGTGATGGCTGCGGCGCAGCGTCAGGATGCACTGGCCGTGCTCCTGGGTGCGCTCGATGGCCTTCTCGATCACCACCTTGCCGACATACTGGCCCAGGCCGTTGTGGCCGTCATAGGCCAGCATGGCGCCGCGGTCGTTGAGCAGCTCGGGGCGGCCGTCGGCCTGCGCCAGGCCTTCGCCCAGCACCCGCCGGTAGTTGGTCAGGATCGACAGGCCGTGGCTGGTGTAGCCGACGCGGTCGGATTCCACCAGGTGCTCGGCCACGTCGCGGGCGATGTCTTGCGGCACACCTTGCGCCATCAGCACGCGGCGGCCGTACTCATTGGCTTGGGCAATGGAGATCTTCATGTTGCGACCTCGTTACAGCCAGCCCAGCCAACGCCAGTAGGTCATGCCCATCAGCATCATCAGCGCGTAGCCGATGAGGGTGACCAGGATGCCGACCTTGGCGAACTGCTTGGCGTTGAAGGTCTCCGTGCCCAGGCACACCATGTTCTGCGGCGCGTTGATCGGCAGGATGAAGCCATAGCTCACCACGAAGCCCAGCAGCATGGTCATGCCCAGCCGGCTGAAGTCGCCTGGCAGCGTGGCCAGCACCGAGATCAGGATCGGCAGCATCGCCGAGGTCAGCGCGGTGGCGCTGGCGAACCCCAGGTGGATGATGATGAGGAAGGCCGACAGGATCGCAAAGATCGCCAGCGGGCCGAGGTGGTCAAGACCCGTGTGCGCCACCACCTGGTTGCCCAGCCACTGGCCGGCCTGGGTGGTCAGCAACGCCGTGCCCAGGCTGATGCCGACGCCGAACACGATCACGGTGCCCCATGGGATGCGCGACTGCACGTCTTTCCAGGTCATCACGCCAAAGCGCGGCAACAGCAGCAGCACCAGGCCGAAGTAGGTGGTCGAAGTGGTGTCGAACTTGTGCAGCTTGCCTTCGGTCGACCAGAACAGCAGCAGCATGATGGACACGGCCATCAGGCGTTTCTGCGCACCGGTCATGGGGCCCAGTTCAAGCAGCGATTTCTCGACCGCTTCCTTGCCCCCCGCGATGCTGTCGCTTTCCGGCGGCAGCAGCTTGAGCACGATGATGATCAGCACGGCCGACATGATCAGCGACCAGGGGGCGCCGGCGATCAGCCAGTCCGACCAGGCCACGCGCTGGCCCAGCATCTTTTCCATGAAACCGACCGTCAGCAGGTTCTGCGCGGCGGCGGTCTGGATGCCGACGTTCCAGATACTGGTGGCTTGCGCCACGATGATCATGATGCCGGCGGCGATGTTCGAGCGCTTGTCCACGCCGAAGGCCGCGATCACGCCCATCATGATGGGCACCACGGCGGCGCTGCGGGCGGTGGCGCTGGGCACCACCAGGCTCAGCACGATGGTCACGGCGATACATCCGATCAGGATGCGGCGCGTGCTGGTGCCGACCTTGGACAGCGTCACCAGCGCGATGCGCCGGTCCAGTCCGGTGAAAGTCATGGCCGCGGCGATGAACAGGGCACCGGTGACCAGCGCCAGCGCCGAGTTGGCGAAGCCGGTCAGAGCCATGCTGATGGCCGCCGACGTGCCATACATGACCTGAGGATCCTTGATGGTGGGCGCGGTGCCCAGCAGGAAGGCCATCAGCGTCGTGATCATGATTGCGCTGGCTTCGTAGGACACGGCTTCCGTGATCCACACCACCACCGCGAATGCCAGGATGGCCAGCATGCGATGGCCGGCGACCGGCAGATCGGCGGGCAACGGCAACATCAGCACGCCGATCATGACGAGGAAGCCGGCCACCAGACCGATCGGTATTTTGGTTTTCTTCGGGGCTTGCGGGGCAGGGACAGCGGTTTCCGCAGTCATATCCATCTCCGGTTGAGGTCAAACTGACGGCATTCTGCTGCCGAGCCTGTGGCTCGATCAAAGCGAAGTGCCGCCGCCACAGAATGATCGTGACGGCATTAAGGAAAACCCGTATTGATACGTGTCAATTCGAGGGTCGATCGTGCTTGTCGGAAACCTGTTCGCGGGATTATGCTCGTTCGCCCGCGATCACCGCAACCCTGATACTGTTGCGTAAATACAAACAAATGGCGTGCTAAAAGCGATTGTTGCCCATTAATTCGTTCGTGTTATGACGCGAATCGAAGTCAACCCAACGCCAGGCGCAACTGTTCGTCCAGGTGCTGCGTAGGCGCAACGCGCCAGCCGCTCTGGGCGTAGCGCAGCCACCGCCCCAGCACCAGATGCGTCAACAGGCTCGCGTGCGCGGCCACGTTGGCCTCGGGCGGCAGGCCGCCGTCGGTGACGGCGATGCGCAGCGACTGTTTCAACGAGGCCTCGATGCGGTCGTTGATGTGGTTGATTCGTTCCTGCAGACGGTTGTCTTCGGTGACCAGGGCGTCACCGGTCAGTACCCGCGTCATGCCCTTGTTGCGCTCCGAGAACGTCAACAGCATCGACACCGTCTGGTGCGCCTGCGACAGGCCATAGGGTTCGGCCGCGGCGATCTGGTTCACCAGCGTGAAGATGGTGGTCTCGATGAACTCGATGAGTCCTTCGAACATCTGCGCCTTGCTGGCGAAATGCCGGTAGAGCGCGGCTTCCGAGACTTCCAGGCGCGCGGCCAGCGCCGCCGTGGTGATGCGCGAGGCGTGCGGCTGCTCCAGCATCTCGGCCAGGGTCTGCAGAATCTGGGTCTTGCGCTCGCCGGGTTTGCTCGCCATGGACGGGTCTGGTGTTACGCAGGCAGGGGGGAAGGGGGGGCGCTAGCCTCGCAAGGGACGCCGGCGCAGCAGCAGATCACTGACGCAGTTTACCCGCAAGTCGACATACGACGGCCGCTGCGCGTGGCCGCGCGAAAACGGCGTTCCCGGATGGAACACATGCACCGTGCGCAGCCCGGCGCGGCGGGCGCCGCGCAGGTTGGCCAGGGTGTCCTCGACCAACACCGCCTGGCGCGCCGGCACGCCTTCGCGCGCCAGCACGTAGCGCAGCAGCGCGGGCGAGGGCTTGGGACGGAATTCGCCATGCAGGCGCATGTGCTCGATGGCCCACAGGCTGTCGAACTGGCGCAGGATGCCCAGGCGCCGCAGCACGGCGCGCGCGTAATGCAGCGGCGCATTGGTCAGCAAGACCTTGCGGCCGGGCAGTTGCCGCAGCTTGTAGGCCAGCGCCTTCTCGGCGCGTACCAGCGGGTCGACGTCGAAGTCGTGGCTGCGGTGCAGGAACGCGTGCGGATCGACGCCGTGGTGGCGTACCATGCCGATCATCGTTGCGCCGTAGCGTTGCCAGTACTGCTTGCGCACGGCGTTGGCGGTGTCGATGTCGACATCCAGCGCCTCGGCCACCGCCATGGTCATGCCGTGGTCGATCCGCGGAAAGATGGCGTGGGACGTGTCGTGCAGCGTATTGTCCAGGTCGAACAGCCACAGGCGCCCTGGGGCGCCCGTGGCAGTGCGGCGCGAGCGGCGCTGGCGCACCGCCGGCCGCAGCAGGGTGCGCAGCGCCCGCATCAGTGCGAGCTGATCATCGTGCCAACGCCTTGGTCGGTCAGGATTTCCAGCAGCAGGCAGTGCGGCACGCGGCCGTCGACGATGTGCACCGAGTTGACGCCGTTCTTGGCGGCATCCAGCGCCGACGAGATCTTGGGCAGCATGCCGCCCGAGATGGTGCCGTCGGCGAACAGTTCGTCGATGGTCTGGGCCGACAGGCTGCGCAGCAGCTTGCCGCTCTTGTCCAGCACGCCCGGGGTGTTGGTCAGCATCAGCAGCTTTTCTGCGCCCAGCACCTCGGCCATCTTGCCGGCGACGACGTCGGCATTGATGTTGTAGGCGGTGCCGTCCTCGCCGTAGCCGATGGGCGAGATGACCGGGATGAACTGGTCGTCCTGCAAGGCCTTGACCACCGCCGGCTCGACCAGGGTGATGTCGCCGACGAAACCGATGTCGATCGGCTCGGCGGGGTTGTCCTTGTTGGCCATCAGCTTCTTCTGGGCCTGGATCAGTCCGCCGTCCTTGCCGGTCAGGCCCACGGCCTTGCCGCCGACCTCGTTGATCATCATGACGATGTCCTGCTGGACCTGGCCGCCCAGCACCCATTCGACCACTTCCATGGTCTCGGCGTCGGTGACGCGCATGCCCTGGATGAAGGTGCCCTGCTTGCCGATGCGGCGCAGCGCGTCGTCGATCTGCGGACCGCCGCCGTGCACCACCACCGGGTTCAGCCCCACCAGCTTGAGCAGCACCACGTCATGCGCGAAGCTGCGCTGCAATCGCTCTTCCGTCATGGCGTTGCCGCCGTACTTGACCACGATGGTTTTGCCGTGGAATCGTCGGATATAAGGCAGCGCTTCGGAGAGCACCGCGGCTTTGACAGCGGGAGACGAGACGGCAGCAGGGTCAGGGGTGTCGGTCATGGCAGCTAAGTCGGCAATAAGTAGAGGTATGAAAGTTAGAGGTTGAAAGCCTGCGCCGGCGCGGGCGCGATGGCATTGCCCCCCGTGGGGGCGTGGGGTCCCGCAGTAAAAAAATGCCTGCACAGGAACGCGTCGGCAACGCGGTAGCGCAAGCATACGACGGATTGTAGACCGCACGGGTTCCTTATGCTTTAAACCCATGTTGATATGCCCGACAAATAACCGGCATTGGGGTAAATTGGGGGCGTTTTCGCAACGGAGCGCCCCTCATGAGGGGGTGTCTCCATACCGGCTGGGCATTTGCCCCCAATTTCTACCTATAAAAGAGGCAACTCATGCGTTTGAATTTCGTCCGTTCCGCCCTGGTGGCGTCGGCTCTGCTGGTGGCAGCCACCGCCGCCCACGCCGAAAAGATCGTGGTCGGTGCCACCCAGGTGCCGCACGCCGAGATCCTGGAAGTGGTCAAGCCTCAGCTGGCCAAGGAAGGCGTGGAACTCGATATCAAGGTGTTCAACGATTACGTGCAGCCCAACCTGCAACTGGCCGACAAACAGCTCGACGCCAACTTCTTCCAGCACAAGCCGTACCTGGATACCTTCAACAAGGATCGCAAGGCCACGCTGGTGCCGGTCGCCCTGGTGCACGTGGAGCCCTTCGGCGGCTACTCCAAGAAGATCAAGAGCCTGTCCGAGCTGAAGGACGGCGCCACCGTCGCCATCCCGAACGACCCGTCCAACGGCGGCCGCGCGCTGGTGCTGCTGCAAAAGCAGGGCATCATCAAGCTGAAGGATCCGGCCAACATCCTGGCGACCGCCGCCGATGTCACCGAAAACCCCAAGAAGCTGAAGTTCCGCGAACTCGAAGCCGCCATGCTGCCGCGCTCGCTGGACGACGTCGACCTGGCGCTGATCAACACCAACTACGCGCTGGAGGCCGGCCTGGTGCCGACCAAGGACGCGCTGTTCATCGAAGGTTCGGATTCGCCGTACGCCAACATCCTGGTGACCCGTTCGGACAACAAGGACGCGCCGGGGATCAAGAAGCTGGTCAACGCGCTGCACTCGCCCGAGGTGAAGAAGTTCATCGTCGAGAAGTACAAGGGCGCGGTGGTGCCGGCGTTCTGATCGCGATGCGGGCCTGACTCGGTGCTCGAACCGCCCGCGCCCGCGGGCGGTTCACGGCCAGAGGCGCGACCGGGTTCAGCCCGCGGCCAGCGCCTTTTCGACGGTGGCGTGGAATTCGGCCACGTCGTACTCGCCCAGGTAGCGCTTGATGATGCGCCCCTGCTTGTCGATCAGGAAAGCCGTGGGCGTCAGGCGGATATCGCCGAAGGCGCGGGCGATGTCGCCCTTGGTGTCCAGCGCCACCGGGAACGGCAGCTTGCGGCTTTCGGTGAAATTCAGCACGTAGTTGGGCGGATCGTAGTTCATGGCCACCGCGATGGCCTCGTAGCCCTTGCCTGCGTATTCGTTGTAGGCGGAGATGGTCTCGGGCATCTGCTTGACGCAGGTGACACAGCTGGTGGCCCAGAACTTCACCAGCACCACCTTGCCGCGCAGGTCCTGCATGGAGAAGGTCTTGCCTTCCAGTGTGGTGAAGGTGACGTCCGGGGCGGTTTGCGCGGGGCGCAGGGTGAACCAGGCGCCGACGCCGACCGCCACCAGGACGGCCAGGGCTACGATGGCTTTTTTCATTTGATGGGCATGGCCTCTACGGCGCTGCCACCGCTGCTGGGCGCGCTGCTGCCGCTGCCGGCAGCGCCCGCGCCGCTTTCGATGGGGGCCTTGGTTTCCGTGGTGGTCGACTTGCCGCCGCTGTTCGACAGGCGAATCGCTTCCTCGCGGCTGATGATCTCGAACAGTTTTACCACTTTTGCCACGCCGCCGACGTCGGCCACCGCGTTGGCGGCGTAGTCGCCCTCGGCCTGCGTCACCTTGCCCATGAGGTAGACGACGCTGTGGTCAGTGGTGACGGCGATGGTGCCGGAAGGCACGTACTTGGTGTTGAGCAGCGCGGTCTTGGCCTTGGAGGTGAGCCAGGTGTCGTTGGAACGCACGCCGAAGGACGCGATCGGGCCCACCGTGAGCTGGTTGATCACCTGCTTGACGTTCTCGACGCTCTGGGCGATGGCGGTGGCCTGCGACTTGGCCTCCTCGGTGGGGACGTCGCCGGTCAGCAGCAAGTGGCCGCCGTAGGCCATGGCGTTGATGCGCGCTGTGTCGCCGAGCTTGTCGGAGATCTGTTTCTGGGCCTTGAAGGCCATGTTCTGGTCTTCGAGCTGGATGCCCGAGGTGCGCCGGTCGGTCACCACCACGGCGGTGGTGGCGGCCGCGCCGCCCACGATCAGCGGCGCGCAGGCCGACAACGACAGCGCCGCACCGGACAGGGCCGCGGCGAGCAGCAGGGGGCGGGCGGCGGTTCGGACGTCTGAAATCATTCGGTGTCTCCAAGCAGAAGAGCGTCAATGCCGTCGCAAAGCGCATGCAACAGCAGTATATGGACTTCCTGGATGCGCATCGTGCGATCGCTGGGAACACAGAGATGGACGTCCATCGGCGTAATGAGTTCCCCCATCACGCCGCCGCCCTTGCCGGTCAGGGCCAGCACGTGCATTTCGCGGCTGGCGGCCGCCTCCATGGCGCGGACCACGTTGGGCGAATTGCCGCTGGTGGAAATGGCCACCAGCACGTCGCCGGCCTGGCCGAAGGCGTTGACCTGGCGTTCGAAGACCTCGTCGAAGCCGTAGTCGTTGCCGACGGCGGTCAGGATCGAGGTGTCGGTATTGAGGGCGATGCCGGCCAGGGGCAGGCGTTCACGTTCGAAGCGGCCCACCAGTTCGGCGATGAAATGTTGCGCGTCGGCGGCCGAGCCGCCATTGCCGCAAGCCAGAATCTTGCCGTTGTTGGCCAGGGCGCCAAACAGCACGTCCACCGCGATCGCCAGCGGCTCGGCCAGCACGTTCATGCTTTGTTCGTACGTGGCCATGGCGTCGCGGAAGTGCGACGTCATTCGAGAGGTCATATCCATGGGCGCGATTATCTCACGGGCGGGCCGGAATCAAGCCAGCTCGAACGCCGCGCGCAGCCACTGGACCTGGCCGCCGTCGAACACGACCGCGTCGAAACGCGCGGCCGGCGTGACGCCGCGCCAATAGTGCCGGGCCAGCCGCGGCAGCCAGTGCGCCGCGGCGCGCGCCAGCCGCGCCTGCTTGGCGCGCCCGATACTGGCGGCGGCGCCACCGTAGGCGTTGCTGCGGCGCGAGCGCACTTCGACGAACACCAGGGTGTCGCCGTCGCGCATGGCCAGGTCGATTTCGCCCGCCGGGCAGGCGAGGTTACGCGCCAGCACCACCAGGCCGGCGCCCTGCAGCAGGCGCAGCGCGGCATCTTCGTGGCCGTCGCCAATGCGCTGGCGCGGCGAGCGCCTGGGGGCGGCAGCGTCAGCCGGGGGAGCGGGCCGTCGCGCGGCGCGGCGCCGGCGCCTGGCGGCCCGGCGGCGCGCCGCCAGGGCGAGTTCGAAAGCAAAGGTGTCATCCATCATGGCCGATCCGAAACGCGGGGCGATGGCGGCTACACTGGCATGGTTTTCCGCGTAAGTAGGCAACAATGAATCAGAATGTCTCACCCCCGGTGGCCGGCGACGCCTGGGCCCGCGTCGCTGAACGCGTGGCCGGGCAGCATTGGCCCGCCTCGACGCTGTATGTGGTGGCCACACCGATCGGCAATCTGGGCGACCTGGGGCTGCGCGCCTGGCATGCGCTGCAGCGCGCCGACGTGATCGCGGCCGAAGACACCCGCGCCAGCCGTACGCTGCTGGACGCCTGGGGCGTCAGCACGCCGCTGATGGCGGCCCACCGGCACAATGAAGCCGCGGCGGCGCAGGCCATCTGTGAACGCCTGGCCCAGGGCCAGCGCGTCGCGCTGGTCTCCGATGCGGGCGCGCCCGCGGTCAGCGACCCCGGCGCGCGCGTGGTGCGTGCGGTGCGCGCGGCCGGTTTCGCGGTGGTGCCGGTGCCGGGCCCGAGCGCGGTGATCGCCGCGTTGATGGGCAGCGGCGTCACCACCGACGAGAATCCGGCCTATGCCTTCGCGGGGTTTCCGCCGTCGAAGGCGACGGCGCGCCAGCGCTGGCTGCGCACTTGGTGCGCGCTGCCGGCGCCGGTGGTGATGTTCGAGTCGCCGCATCGGCTGGCCGCGACGCTGGCCGACCTGCTGGACGTGTGCGGACCCGCCCGCCTGTTGACCGTGGCGCGCGAGCTGACCAAGCGCTTCGAGGAAATCGCCACCTTCCCGCTGGGCGAGGGCGCGGCCTGGCTGGCGGCGGACGCGCATCGTGAGCAGGGCGAGTTCGTGCTGATCGCGCACGCCGCGGCCGGCGACGAGCACGACGAAGACGCCGACCCGCGCGCCGACGCCTTGCTCGATGCCTTGCTGGAGACGCTGTCGCTGCGCGACGCCTCCAAGGTCGCGGCCAAGGTCACCGGCCTGTCGCGCGACGTCCTGTACAACCGGGCCCTGGCCCGCAAGAATGCGTAAGTCATGATCTATACCGCAGAGACCCGCAAGCGTCCCGGCGAATCCGGAGAGCCGATCTTCTACCGTGACATGCCCACGCCGCTGGGCGAAATGCGCCTGGTCGCCAGCGCCAAGGGGCTGCGCGGCGCCTGGTTCACCGACCAGACCCCGCTGCCATCGGCCGAAGGCTGGACCCGCACCGAATCCGATCCGATCCTGGAGCAGGCGCGGCGCGAGCTGGATGAGTGGTTCGCCGGCCAGCGCCGCGATTTCCAGGTGCCGCTGGATCCGGTGGGCACGCCGTTCCAGCACGAAGTCTGGCGCGCGCTGTGCAAGCTCGAATTCGGCCAGCTCGCCAGCTATGGCGAAATGGCGCGCAGCGTGGGCCGTCCCAAGGGCGCGCAGGCCATCGGCGGCGCGGTGGGACGCAATCCCGTCATCATCATCATCCCGTGCCATCGCATCATCGGCGCCGATACCTCGTTGACCGGCTTTGGGGGCGGCTTGCCGCGCAAGCAAGCCTTGCTCAGGCACGAGGGCAGCCAGTACCTGAGCCGCAACCCGCGCGCGCGCCGGGTCTGTGACGGCCAGGCGCAGTTGCCGTTCGAGCAACCCTCGTTCGATTGGCCGCCGGCGTAGCGGGCGTGCGCCGCGTTATTGCGCGGCGATGCTGGGCGTGATGCCGAGGCGGTCGGACACCAGTTGCACCGCATTCAGGGCGCTCTGGCGATCCGGATAGGGGCCGATCTTGACCCGGTACAGGTTGTTGGCCTGCTCCACCGCGGCCGGGGGCGCGCCAGCGGCGCCCAGTTGCGTGTTGATGCGGCTGACCAGCGATTGCGCGTTGGCCGGCTGGCTGAACGCGCCCACCTGCAGATAGACGCTGCCGGCGACACCCGCCTGGCGCACCGGCGCACTGCCCGGCGCGGGCGCCGGTTGCTGCGCCAGCGGCTGGGGTTCCAGTGCCACCGGCGCGGCGGCGACGGGCGTGGCCACGGGCGTCGAGCCGGTCGCCGAGGCAGGCACGGGGGCCGGCGCGCCCTGCGAGGCCAGGCGGCGGATCTCGTCAGGCAGGATGCTCTCGACCACCACCTGGCCGCTGCCCGGCCCGATGATGCCCAGCTTGTAGGCCGCCACGTACGACAGGTCCATGATGCGGTCGCTGTGGAAGGGGCCGCGGTCATTGACCCGCACGATGATGGTCTTGCCGTTCACCAGGCTGGTGACCCGCGCGTAGCTGGGGATCGGCAGCGTGGTGTGGGCCGCCGTCATGGCGTACATGTCATACGGCTCGCCGATGGAGGTCGAGTTGCCGTGGAATTTCTTGCCGTACCACGAGGCGATGCCCTGGCGCTTGTAGGGCTGGCCGCTGGTATCCGGCACGTAGCGCTGGCCGAACACCACGTACGGACGATTGGCGCCGCTGGCGTAGGGTTCGATGCGCGGCACCGCATCCGGCACCTGATCCAGGTTGGCCGGCGGATTGGCGTCCGGGCCGTCGTCCTTGTAGTAACCCCCCCCTTTTTTGCGTCCCCCGGTGGAAGAGCAGCCGGCCACGGCAATGGCCAGCAACAGCATCATCAGGATAGAGAGCGGACGGGACTGGATCATGCGGATTCGTCGGGCAGTTGGGTGCGATGGCGCACCAGCAGCGGGTCGTGGTCGGCGAAGCGCTTGGCCAACTGTTCGACCACATAGACCGAACGGTGCTGGCCGCCGGTGCAGCCGATGGCGACCGTGAGGTAATTGCGCGTGTCTTGCGTGTACTGTGGCAGCCAGCGATTCAGGAAGCCGGCGATGTCGTCGATCATCTGGCCCACCTGGTCATAGCCCGCCAGCCAGGTGGCGACCGGTTCGTCGCGGCCGGTCAGCGGACGCAGATTGCGGTCGTAATAGGGATTGGGCAGGCAGCGCACGTCGAACACCAGGTCGGCGTCGCGCGGCACGCCACGCTTGTAGGCGAACGATTCGAAGGTCAGCACCAGCGGCGCGCGGTCGGCCTGGATCAGGTCGCGGATCCAGGCGCGCAGTTGTCCGGGCGTGAGCTCGGAGGTGTCGATGACGTGTTCCTGCTCGCGCAGCGGCGCCAGCAGTTCGCGTTCGAGCGCGATGCAGTCGGTCAGGGACGGCGCGGTGCCGCCGCGCTGCAGGCGGTCGGTCAGCGGATGGCGGCGGCGCGATTCGGAATAGCGTTGCACCAGGGTATCGGTGCTGGCGTCCAGGAACACCACGCGCAGGCTGGTGCCCATGGCGCGCAGGGCGGTGACCACGTCGGGCAGTTCGGCCAGTTCGCCGGGCGAGCGCACGTCGATGGCGACCGCCACGCGTTCGAGGCCGTCATCGCGGGCGTTGGCGATGAACTCCGTCAGGAACCGCACGGGCAGGTTGTCGACGCAGGTGTAGCTGGCGTCCTCGAGCATGCGCAGGGCAACGGACTTGCCTGAGCCTGAGATGCCGGTAACGAGGACGACTTTCAACATGGACATGATTGTGGCACGCTTTTGCAGGAGGATACCGGCGGGTTGGCATCTGATATGGCCGTAAACTGCGAATCTGCGCCTGTACCGTTTTGCCGGCCCTGGCTTAAGCTCTGGGCACCCGCACCGACCGATTCACCTACGCGCCCCGCCGCCATGCGCCTTCGGGGGTTGGAATTCGACTTAGTGTTAACTGGCCCTAGATGTTAGCCCTCATTTTCTTTCGTCGTGTTTCACTGACCCGGTTTTGGGCAAAAACCCGCCGCCTGGCGGCCGCCGCTGTTGTCTTTTCCGCAGCGCCCGCGCTGGCCCAGGACGCGCCCCAGGCATTGCAGCCGGGCACCATGGCGGCCCGGGTGGCGGCCTGTACGGCCTGCCATGGCGAGCAGGGTCGCGCCGGCGCCGACGGCTATTACCCGCGCCTGGCCGGCAAGCCGCAAGACTATCTCTATCATCAGTTGCTCAATTTCCGCGATGGCCGGCGCCAGTACCGGCCCATGTCGCACTTGCTGACCGGCCTGCCGGACGCCTACCTGCAAGAGATGGCGGCGTACTTTTCGGCGCAGCACGCGCCGTATCCGCCACCGGCGCGCGCCGACGTGTCCGCCGCCACGCTCGAGGCCGGCCGCCAACTGGCCCTGTCCGGCGACCCCGCCCGCGGCCTGCCGGCCTGTGCCGCCTGTCACGGCGCCGCATTGGGCGGCGCGCTGCCCGTCATTCCCGGCCTGCTGGGACTGCCGCGCGACTACATCGGTTCGCAGATCGGCAGTTGGAAGAATGGCCTGCGCCGCGCCGCCGCGCCCGATTGCATGGCCGACGTCGCCAACAAACTCACCCCCGAGGATATCGGCGCCCTGGCGGCCTGGCTGTCGGCGCAGCCGGTCGCCGCCAGCTATGCCCCCGAGCCCGCAGGCACCTTGCGCCTGCCCGCCGAGTGCGGCAGCCAGGCGCAGCGTTGAGGGGGCGCCGGATGAAACTCATGAAGCGACTCCTGGGAATGCTGTTGGCGCTGGCCGTGGCCGCGGCGGGCGCGTTGTATTGGCTTGGCACGCGCGACGATGCCAGCACCGGGCCGGCCGCGGCGCCGGCCGACCCGCAGCAACGCATCGAACGCGGGCGCTACCTGGCGCTGGCCGGCAATTGCGCGGCCTGCCACACCGCGCGCGGCGGCCCGGCATATGCGGGCGGCACGCCCATCCCGACGCCGTTCGGCACGATCTACGGCCCCAACATCACGCCCGACGAGAAGACCGGCATCGGCGCCTGGAGCGCGGACGATTTCTGGCAGGCGCTGCACAACGGCAAGTCGCGCGATGGCAGGTTGCTGTATCCCGCCTTCCCGTACACCGAGTACACCCGCGTCACGCGCGCCGACGCCGATGCGCTGTTCGCCTACCTGCGCACGGTGACGCCGGTCAATCAGCCCAGCCGCGCACCGGAACTCGATTTCCCCTACGATCAGCGCATCCTGCTGGCGGCCTGGCGCGCCCTGTATTTCCGGCCTGGCGTGCAACCGCCCGATCCCGGCCAGTCCACGCAGTGGAATCGTGGCCGCTATCTGGTCGAAGGCCTGGGTCATTGCGCCGCCTGCCATGCGCCGCGCAACAGCCTGGGGGCGACACGCGCGGCCGACGGCCTGGCTGGTGGCATTATTCCGATGCTGGATTGGTACGCGCCGCCCTTGACCAATGATCCGCAGGCGGGTCTGGGACGCTGGTCGGCCGAGGACATCGTGGCCCTGCTGCGCACGGGCATCGCGGCGCATTCCAGCGCTAGCGGGCCGATGGCCGAGGTGGTACTGGGCAGCACGCAGCACCTGAGCGACGCCGATGCGCTGGCGATGGGCGTGTATCTGAAATCGCTGCCCGCGACCGCGGCACCGGCGGCAGCGGCGAGCGCCGCGGTCGCGCCGGCGGCCATGGCGTTGGGCGGCAAGATCTACCGCCAGCAATGCGCGCAATGTCACCAGCCGCAAGGCGAGGGCAGCCCGGGCGCCTGGCCCGCATTGGCCGGCAACCCGACCGTGACGGCGCCGTCGCCACTGAACGCGATCCGCATGGTGCTGGACGGCGGGTTTGCGCCGGCCACCGAGGCCAACCCGCGTCCTCACGGCATGCCGCCCTTCGGCCAATCGCTCAATGACAATGACGTCGCCTTGCTGGTGTCCTACATCCGCAACAGTTGGGGCAACCAGGCCGGCGGCGTGACGCCGCTGGAGGTCAAGCGCGCCCGCGCCGCCGCGACCCGCAACTGATCAGGACGGCCGCGCCGCCGAGCCACAGGCGGCGCGCGCCATTGCGCCCAGGATGCGGATGGCGTCGGCCTGGGCCTCATCCCACGGATGGCCATAGTTCAGCCGCAGCGCGTTGTCGAACTGCCCGTTGGCCGAGAAGATCGGCCCCGGCGCCACGCTGATGCCGCGCGCCAGCGCCTGCCGGTGCAAGGCCAGCGCATCCACCGCCGCCGGCATTTCCAGCCACAGGAAGAAGCCGCCCCGCGGGCGCGTCACGCGGGTTCCGGCGGGAAACTCGCGCGCGATCGCATTGGCCATCAGTTCCTGCTGTGCCTGCAGCGTTTCGCGCAGCCGGCGCAGGTGGCGGTCATAACCGCCTTGCTCCAGGTACTCGGCCAGCGCGCCCTGGGCCGGACTGGATGCCGACAGGGTGGACGACAGCTTCAGGCGCTGCACGCGTTGCGTATAGCGGCCGGCGCTGGCCCAGCCGATGCGATAGCCCGGCGCCAGGCACTTGGAGAACGAGGAGCAATGCAGCACCAGTCCGTGCTTGTCGAAGGCTTTGGCAGGCACCGGCCGGGCCGCGCCGAAATACAGTTCGCCATAGACGTCGTCTTCGATCAGCGGGATCTCATGGCGCGCCAGCAGCTCGACCAGTTGCCGCTTTTTTTCTTCGGGCATCAGGCTGCCCAGCGGATTCTGGAATTGCGTCATCAGCCAGCAGGCCTTGGGCCGGTGGCGCTGGATCGCCGTTTCCATCGCGCCCAGGTCGACGCCGGTGCGTGGATGCGTGGGCACTTCCAGCGCCTTCAGGCCCTGGCGTTCCAATGCCTGCAATGCGCCATAGAAGGTCGGGGCCTCGACGATGACCGTATCGCCGGGTTGGGCCACCGCCTGCAGGCACAGGTTGAGCGCTTCCAGCGCGCCGTTAGTCACCACGATATCGTTGGCCGGCACGTTGATGCCGGCGATCAGGTAGCGCAGCGCGATCTGCCGGCGCAGTCCCGGGTTGCCGGGAGACAGGTCTTCCATCGTGTCCAGCGGATCCTGGCGCTTGAGATGCGCCGCCATGGCCTGCGCCAGCCGAGGCAGTGGGAACAGCAAAGGGGAGGGAAAGGCCGAGCCCAATGGGGTGACGTCGCGGTTGCGCGCCGAATCGAGGATGTCGAAGATGCGCTCGCTGATCGCCAGTTCGGTCGATTCGCCGTCGGGACAGGAGGTGTCGGGCTCCGGCGGCAGGCTGTCGTCGCGCGCGGTGACGTAGTAGCCGGAACGGGGCCGGGCGCGGATCAGGCCGCGCGCTTCCAACAGGTAGTAGGCCTGGAATACCGTCGACGGGCTGACAGCGCGGCTGGCACAGGCCTCGCGTACCGAGGGCAACTTGTCGCCCACGCGCAGCACGCCGTCGCGGATCGACTTGGCGATCTCGTTGGCAAGTTTCTCGTACAGGCTCACGGTGCCGGGCAGCGCCGCGCGTTCACTTGCTGCTTTGCAGGATCGCCATGGCCTGGCGTTCCATGAATTCGCCCAGGGTGTCGATGCCGCGCAGCTTGAGGATGGTGTTGCGTACCGCGGCCTCGACCAGTACCGCCAGGTTGCGGCCGGCGGCCACCTGCAGCATCACTTTGCGCACCGGCAGGCCCAGCATGTCCTGGGTGATGTCCTGCAGCGGCAGGCGTTCGAACTTGTCCTGCGCGGTGGCGCGCACCAGGTGCACGATCAGCTTCAGGCGCATCTTGCGGCGCACCGAGGTCTCGCCGAAGATGGTGCGGATATCGAGCAGGCCCAGGCCGCGCACTTCCAGCAGGTTCTGCAGCAGTTGCGGGCAGTGGCCTTCGATCATGTTGGGCGCGGTGCGCGAGAATTCGACCGCGTCGTCGGCCACCAGGCCGTGGCCGCGCGAGATCAGTTCCAGCGCCAGTTCGCTCTTGCCCAGGCCGGATTCGCCGGTGATCAGCACGCCCAGGCCCAGCACGTCCAGGAACACGCCGTGCACGGTGGTGGTGGGCGCGAGCTTCTTGCCCAGGTAGATGCGCAGCAGGTCGATCAGTTGCGCGGCCGCCACCGGGGTGGACAGCAGCGGCACCTGGTGCTGGTCGCACTGGTCCACGAGGTCCTGCGGCGGCGTCAGGCCGTCGGCCAGCAGAATCGCGGGCACGCCACCGATCAGCAGCTCGTCCATGTGGTGCATGCGGCGGCGTAGGTCGAAGCGGGTGTAGTACGCCAGTTCTTCCTGGCCGAACACCTGGATGCGCGACGGGTGGATCAGGTTCAGGTGGCCCACCAGGTCGGCGGCCGCCATGCCGTCATCGGGAATCGCGCGGTCCGCGGCGCCTTGGCCGGAAATCCAGTTGAAGGGGATTTTGTCGGCGTTGTCGTCGACGAGTTCCTGCACCGTGAGCATGGCAGCGTTTCCGCGAGGGGTCAGAGTTGGCCGGTGGTGAGCATCTTGTGCACGATGGCCGGATCGGTCTCGGTGGCCAGGGCCTCGCGCAGTGCCTTGTTGGACATCAGTTGCGCCAGTTCGGCCAGGATGTCCAGGTGTTGCTGCGTGGCGGTTTCGGGCACCAGCAGGCACAGCAGCATCGAGACCGGCTGGCCGTCTGGGGCGTCGAACGCGATCGGCTGGGCCAGGCGGATGAACGCGGCCAGCGCCTGTTCCAGGCCCTTGACGCGGCCATGCGGCACGGCCACGCCCTGGCCCAGGGCGGTCGAACCCAGGCGTTCCCGTGCAAACAGGCTGTCGAACACGAGCGCGCGTGCCAAGCCGTGGTTGTTTTCAAAGAGGAGGCCGGCCTGTTCGAACGCGCGCTTCTTGCTCGTGGCGAGCATATCGAGGACGACGTTGCCGGCGGGAAGGATGCGCGACAAATGATTCATCGGGTCATTATAGGGTTATATGACGCACTGCAAAAAACTCCGGTGGGAGGCGCTCGTGCCGCGGTCCGCACCCTTCTGGATCAGGCCGCCGGTCTCGACACGAGAGCGACAGCATAGACCGATCGCGCGGGATTGTGGGCATTCTTCGTACGCAGGCGGGTATACCAGCACGGTATGGCGTGGCTGCCGGGAGCGGATATTCAGGGGGAGGGGCCAGACCCATCCACGGGCACGGGCCGCGCAATGGGGGACAAGGAGGAGGGGAGTTTGCCGATGCCCCGGCTGGACTGTGCGTCTAGCGGGACACCGGGACTTAGGCAGGATTCAAGAATCGCTGTTTCTGGGCTCGCACGGCGAGCGGGTCATGAAGCGCGGTGTTACTGGGTTGGCGAGAGGTTCGCCGCTTGCCGCTTCACGGACTCTGCCGAGTGGCTTCGTACCTTGTCCTTGTGCTTGATGACCTGACGGTCGACTTTGTCAGCAAGAAGGTCGATCGCGGCGTAGAGGTTTTCATCGGTTGCTTCACAATGAATGTCCTTGCCACTAAGACGCATGGTGATTTCGGCTCTATGCCGCAGGGGCTCTACTGAGAGCATGACCTGGGTATCGATGACGTGATCGAAATGCCGCAGCACTCGCGCCAGTTTGTTCATGACATATTCCCGGATGGCCGGGGTGACGTCGAGGTGACGACCGCAGATGCTCAGGTTCATAGTGTGCTCTCCTTCTAAAAGAGGAAAAAATGGTGCGCGGAAGGCGCGGTGGGGTCGTTAGGCGTTCTCCTTGTTCGAGAGGTTCGTTTGATACTAGTGTATAGACTCGGGCCGATAAAACAAGCTGACCTAGCGCAAGTTCATGGCATTTTCATGGCGGCCGCCCAGGGGCGCGCCCGGGCTCGCGCGGGGGCCCTGGGACTTTCCCCTATCCGGGGGGTTACATGCGGAAGTGTTCGCCCAGGTAGACGCGCCGCACGGCCGGGTCGCCGACGATTTCGTCGGGGTGACCGTCGGTCAGCACCTTGCCTTCGCTGATGATGTAGGCGCGGTCGCAGATGCCCAGCGTTTCGCGCACGTTGTGGTCGGTGATCAGCACGCCGATGCCGCGGCCCTTCAGGAAGCGCACGATGCGCTGGATCTCGATCACGGCGATCGGGTCCACGCCCGCGAAGGGCTCATCCAGCAGGATGAAGCGCGGGCTGGTGGCCAGGGCGCGCGCGATTTCGACGCGGCGGCGTTCGCCGCCCGACAGCGAGATGGCGGCGTTGCTGCGGATATGGCCGATTTGCAACTCTTCGAGCAGCAGCTCCATCTGCTCATTGATCTTGGGCGTGGACAGCGCGCGGCCATCGGGCCCCAATTGCAATTCGAGCACCGCGCGGATGTTCTGTTCGACCGTCAGGCGCCGGAACACCGAGGCGTCCTGGGGCAGGTAAGACAGGCCCATGCGGGCGCGCTTGTGGATCGGCATGGCGGTGATGACCGAGCCGTCGATCTCGATGCGGCCGGCGTCGGCCGGCACCAGGCCCACGATCATGTAGAAGCTGGTGGTCTTGCCCGCGCCGTTGGGGCCGAGCAGGCCGACCACTTCGCCGCTGGAAACGGACAGGGACACGTCCTGCACCACCGTACGGCCGTTGTAGGTCTTGCGCAAGCCGGTTGCGCGCAGGCTGCCCTGCTTGACGCCCGAAGGGGCGGAGGTCACGGGAGTCTGCACAGAGGGTTGGTTCATCGTGGCTGCGTGTGGATGACGTGGGAGGCGCTTCAGCGCCCCTTCTTCGATTCTTGTTGCTTGCGGCATTCGGCCACCGCGGCGTCCGACTTGGCGCGCGGCTCGGCCACCGAGCGCACGCGGCCGCCGGCGGCCGCCGAGTTCGGGCCGCCCTGCGCCTCGTAGGTGCCGCTCTTTTCGTTGTAGCGTACGCGATCGCCGCGGATGGTGTCGAAAGGCTTGCCGCAGACGTAGCGAATCACCACGGCCTGGCCGATCAGGTCGAAGGTGCTCTTGGTGCCGTCGTATTCGGCGCGCAGGCCCTTGCCTTCGATCAGTTCGTAGGTCTCGGGACGTTCCTGGCGGATGGTCACCACCTTGCCTTTGTTGGCGGTGGCGGTGCCGTACTGGTTGCCGGCCGCATCCTCGTGCATTTCCAGCGTGTCGGAGGTCAGCGTCATCAACCCGCGCGTCATGTTGACGTTGCCGGTGAACACGCTTTGCTTCTTAACGTCGTCGTAGTGCAGCGTGTCCGACAGGATCGTCGTGGTGGGCTCTTCGGCGGGCGCGGTCTTGCCTGAGCCGGCGGCAGCCGGCTTGGGGTCGGCCGCGAGCGCCGGCGCCATCGCCGATGCCATCAGCAGCACCGCGCCCAGCAGGCGCGTGGTGGGGGCAATGCGAATCCGGAGGTCGGTCATGGTTTCTTCTGGTCAGAGGAGTTGGCAGGGGTTTCGGCGGGACGGCGCGACTTGTTTTCCGTGCCGGCGATTTCCACATCGGTGGAGGCCGATACCTGCAGTTGGCGTGTCTTGTTGTTGTAGTGCATGCCCTTGCCGTTCATGCGCGAACGGCCCTTGATGACCTCGGCCGGCAGGTCGGTGTAGACCACGTCGTCGTCGGGCAACAGGATCAGTTGCTGGCTGCGTACGTCCAGCACGTCATTGTTGGCGTCGGGTTGGCGATGCACGTGTGCGTCGCCGTTCATGACGATGCGCTTGCCGCCCTGTTCCATGACGGCCGTCTTGGAAACGCCCACGGTGATCGGGCTGGCTTCGCGCTGGCCGATGGCCCGCGGCTGGGTGATGTGATAGGAGTCGTCGTCCGGGAAATGCTCGGCGTATTCGCCCTCCAGCCGGTTGATGGGACGGCCGGTGGGGTCGGTGCGCAGCATCACGAAATTACGCGACCAGGCATCCATTTCGTGCGTGACGCGGCGCGGCGGATCCGTCTGGATCGCGCGCTGCGCGTAATCGGCGGCCCAGTACGTGCTGGCGACGAGCACCAGCAGCAGGAACAGCGCGATCAGGGAAGGAAAACGATCTTTCATTGGTATGCGAGGGGTAAGGGGGCGCGCTTACTGGATGGCGCCCGGGCCGAGCAGCCCCGGCGCCGCCAGGAAACCGCCCAGCCGGCCCTGGGAGGCCAACAGCAGGTCGCAGCATTCGCGCACCGCGCCACCGCCGCCCGGTTGCGTGGCGATCCAGTGGGCCGCCTGGCTGACATAGCCGGGCGCGTTCGGCACGCTGGCGGCGAAGCCCGCGCGTTGCATCGCCGGCAGGTCGATGATGTCATCGCCCATGTAGCCGGTCTGGTTCAGTTGGACCGCGCTGCGCTGCGCAAGTTCGGCCAGCGCCGCGCCCTTGTCGCGCACGCCCTGCATGATCTCGGAAATGCCCAGCTCGGCGGCCCGGCGCGCCACGATGGGGCCGGACCGGCCGGTCATCAGCGCCACCTTCAGGCCGCCTTCCATCAGCAGCCGCAGCCCGTGGCCGTCCAGCGCATGGAAACGCTTCTGCACTTCGCCGGTCTCGCCGTAATACAGGCTGCCGTCGGTCAGCACGCCATCGACATCGAAGACCATCAGGCGCACGGCGGCGGCGCGTTCGCGCACGGCCGGCGCTATGCGGGCCAGAACCAGGGCTTCGGCGGGGTGGGTGATCGAGGGGGGGAGGGTCATAGTCATACCACTTTGGCGGCCATCAGGTCGTGCATGTGCAAGGCGCCGAGCAGGGCGCCGTCGGCGTCCAGCACCAGCATGTGATTGAGCCGCAGTTCGTCCATCTGGCGCGCGGCTTCGACGGCCAGCGCGTCCGGGTTGATGCTGCGCGGCGAGCGCGTCATGCCGGCCTCGACGGCCAGGCTGCGGATGTCGCCGTAGCGCGCGATCAGGCGGCGCAGATCGCCGTCGGTGAAGATGCCCACCGGGCGGTGCTGCGCGTCGCTGACCACCGTCATGCCCATGCCCTTGGCGGACATGACTTCGAGCGCCTGCGACACCGGCGTGCCCAGGGCCACCACGGGCAAGGCGTCGCCCTGGCGCATGACGTCGCGCACGTGGGTCAGCAGGCGGCGGCCGAGCGCGCCGCCGGGATGCGAGCGGGCGAAGTCCTGCGGACCGAAGCCCCGCGCCTCGAGACAGGCCACGGCCAGCGCGTCGCCCAGGGCCAGCGCCGCGGTGGTGCTGGCGGTGGGGGCCAGGTTCAGCGGGCAGGCCTCCTGGGACACGCTGGCGTCCAGGTGGACGTCGGCCAGCAAGGCCAGTTCGGACTGCGGATTGCCGGTGATGGCGACCAGGCCGGCGCCCATGCGGCGGGCCACCGGCAGGATGGTGAGCAGTTCCTGGCCAGAACCGGAATATGAAATGGCGATCAGGACGTCGTCGCGGGTGATCATGCCCAGGTCGCCGTGCACCGCTTCGGCCGCGTGCACGAAGAAGGCGGGCGTGCCGGTGGAGGCGAACGTGGCGGCGATCTTGCGGGCGATGTGGCCGGTCTTGCCGATGCCGCTGACGACCACGCGGCCACGGCAGGCCAGCAGCATGGCGACGACCTGCGCGAAGCTGTCGTCCAGCCGCGCGGACAGGTCCAGGATGCCCTGGCTTTCGATTTGCAGCGTCCGGCGCGCGGATGCCAGCGCGGTCTCGGACGATGTGGTGGGATGGTCGGTCATCAAGCGATTTTAATATCAGGTTGCGGGTTTGCCCCGGGCTGGGGGGTATGGCATCCTGGCGGCTCTTTCATCCGGCTATCAATCTTTCCTTTCCAGGCCCGCTCCATGTCCAGCATTCCCAGCCCCGTCCTTGGCACGCCCCTGTCTCCCCTGGCCACCCGAGTCATGCTGCTCGGCTCGGGCGAACTGGGCAAAGAGGTCATCATCGCCCTGCAGAGGCTGGGCGTGGAAGTCATTGCGGTGGATCGGTACGCCGACGCGCCGGGCCACCAGGTGGCGCACCGCGCCCACGTGGTGTCGATGACTGATCCGGCGGCCCTGGAAAAGATCATCCGGCAGGAGCGGCCGCACGTTATTGTCCCCGAAATCGAGGCCATTGCCACCCATTTGCTGGTGGAACTGGAAGCGGCCGGCGTGGCGCGGGTCACCCCGACCGCCCGGGCGGCGCAGTTGACCATGAACCGCGAAGGTATCCGCCGCCTGGCGGCCGAGACCCTGGGTCTGCCCACTTCGCCCTACGCCTTCGTCGACACCGAGGACGAACTGCGCCAGGCCATCGATGGCGGTATTGGCTATCCCTGCGTCATCAAGCCGGTCATGTCCTCGTCGGGCAAGGGCCAGTCCGTCATCAAGAGCCCCGACGACGTCGCCTCGGCCTGGCGCTACGCCCAGGAGGGCGGCCGGGTGGGCGGCGGCCGCGCCATCGTCGAGGGCTTCATCCGCTTCGATTACGAGATCACCCTGCTGACCGTGCGCGCCCGTGGCGCCGACGGCCAGGTCGAGACCCGCTACTGTGAGCCGATCGGCCACAAGCAGGTCGACGGCGACTACGTCGAAAGCTGGCAGCCCCATCCCATGTCGCCGGCGGCGCTGGAACGGGCCCGCGAGATCGCGCTGGCGGTTACGGCCGAGCTGGGCGGCCTGGGCATCTTCGGGGTCGAACTGTTCGTGGCGGGCGACCAGGTCTGGTTCTCGGAAGTCAGCCCGCGCCCGCACGACACCGGCATGGTCACCATGATCACCCAGGTGCAGAACGAATTCGAGTTGCATGCCCGTGCCCTGCTGGGCCTGCCGGTGGACACCTCGCTGCGTCAGCCCGGCGCCAGCAGCGTCATTTATGGCGGGGTGCAGGCCAAGGCGGTGTCGTTCCATAACGTCGCCCAGGCGCTGGCCGAGCCCGGCACCGACATCCGCCTGTTCGGCAAGCCCGAATCCTTCGTCAAGCGCCGCATGGGCGTGGGCCTGGCGGTGGCCGAGGACGTCGCCGCCGCGCGTGCCAAGGCCAAGCGGGTCTCGGCCGCCGTGACCGTCAAGGCCGGCTGACCGCAAGTTCCATTCCGGGCGCCAGGCCCGGATCTGCCATCACTGCCAGCCACCCGCCGTACGGCGGGTGGCTTTTTTCGTCGTGTGCCCGCAACAGACAGCGACTGATTTCGGGGGCGGAACGGCAGAATCGTCATCGCTTGCGGCTATACCCCTGCCATGAGTGTGGTTTGTGTTTTCGCACAGTTTGTTCGATAATTTCAGGAATTTCTGAAAACGGCGTAACTGTTTATGTTTGCCGTCATGGCATATGCCGGGCTGGATGGATCATGGTGCTCACCCCTCAAAACGAACGTTTCGTCCTGCACTTCGGCGAAATGGGCAGCCGTTGGGGCGTGAACCGCACGGTCGGCCAGATCTATGCTTTGCTGTTCCTGGCGCCGCAGCCCCTGCATGCCGACGACATCGCCGAAACGCTGGGTTTTTCCCGTTCCAACGTCAGCCTGGGCCTGAAGGAACTGCAGTCCTGGCGCCTGGTGAAGCTGGTGCACCAGGTCGGCGACCGCCGCGACTACTTCGAAACCCCCAAGGATGTCTGGGAGATCTTCCGCATCCTCATGGAAGAGAAGCGCAAGCGCGAAATCGATCCCACCCTGACCCTGCTGCGCGACACCCTGCTCGAGCCCCCTAGCGGGCCGGACGGCGCCTACGCGCAGCAACGCATGACCGAAATGCTGGAGCTCATCGAACTGTCCACCGGATGGTTCGATGAGGTTCAACGTCTGCCGCCGGAGACACTGCAGAACCTGATGAAGCTGGGTTCCAAGGTGCAGAAAGTGCTGGGCTTCGCCGGCAAGTTGCGGGGCAAAGGCTGATTCGTCTGACCTGGCCCCAATTTTTTCAGGAAACCTCTATGAAGCTGTATACAACGCCCTTATCATGGGGCCAGAGACGGCCTGGGAACCATGCCGGTTGCTGTGGCTACTCACCTGCTTGGGAGCGCCCCAATGATTGATCTCGACGTCGTCAACCTGTCGCGATTCCAGTTTGCCGCGACCGCCCTTTACCACTTCCTGTTCGTCCCACTCACGCTTGGCCTGTCGTTCATCCTGGCCATCATGGAAAGCGTGTACGTCATGACTGGCCGCCCCATCTGGAAGCGGATGACGATGTTCTGGGGCACCCTGTTCGGCATCAACTTCGCGCTGGGCGTGGCCACGGGCGTGGTCATGGAGTTCCAGTTCGGCATGAACTGGTCGTACTACAGCCACTATGTGGGTGACATCTTCGGCGCGCCGCTGGCGCTCGAAGGGCTGATGGCCTTCTTCCTGGAAGCCACCTTCGTCGGCCTGTTCTTCTTCGGCTGGAACCGCATGTCCAAGGTCAGCCACCTGGTGGTGACCTGGCTGGTGGCGTTCGGCACCAACTTCTCGGCGCTGTGGATCCTGATCGCCAACGGCTGGATGCAGAACCCGGTGGGCGCGGTGTTCAATCCCGACACCATGCGCATGGAAATGACCGACTTCGCCGCGGTTCTCTTCAACCCCGTGGCGCAAGCCAAGTTCGTGCACACCGTCAGCGCGGGCTACGTGGCCGGCGCCATGTTCGTCATGGCGATCAGCGCCTGGTATCTGCTCAAGGGCCGTCACACCGACCTGGCCAAGCGCTCGATGGCGGTGGCCGCCAGTTTCGGCCTGGCTTCGGCGCTGTCGGTGGTGGTGCTGGGTGACGAAAGCGGTTACCTGACCACCGAGCACCAGAAGATGAAGATCGCGGCCATGGAATCCATGTGGCACACCGAGCCGGCGCCCGCGTCCTTCAACCTGATCGCGCTGCCCAACCAGGCTGAGCGCAAGAACGACTTCGCCATCGAGATCCCGTATGTCATGGGGATCATCGGCACGCGTTCGCTGACGACGCCGCTGCTGGGCATCAACGACCTGATCCTGCGCGCCGAGAACCGCATCCGTGACGGCATGGTGGCGTACGACGCCCTGCAGAAGATCCGCGCCAACCCCAAGGATGTCGACGCGCGCATGGTGTTCGACCGCACCTGGCCCGACCTCGGCTACGCGCTGCTGGTCAAGCGCTACCAGCCTGACATGAGCAAGGTCACCGAGGAGGACATCAAGAAGGCGGCGGTGGATACCGTGCCGAACGTGGCGCCGCTGTTCTGGGCGTTCCGCATCATGGTGGCCGTGGGCCTGTACCTGATCCTGTTCTTCGGCGTGGCGTTCTGGCTGGCCTCGCGTGGCCGTCTCGACAGCCGCCGCGGCTTGCTGAAGGTGGCGCTGTGGAGCCTGCCGATGCCCTGGATCGCCATCGAGAGCGGCTGGTTCGTGGCGGAATACGGCCGCCAGCCCTGGGTGATCGAAGGCGTGCTGCCGACGTATTACGCCGCGTCCGGCCTGACCATCGCCGACCTGGCCATCAGCCTGACGATCTTCCTGGTGCTCTACACCGCGCTGCTGATCATCGGTGTGAAGGTGATGCTGCACGCCGTGCGCAAAGGCCCGAAGTCCGACGCGCCGGCTCCGGCCAGCGCCGCCGCCGATCCAGTCCACGCCGCCGTGCGCGCTTGAGGGGAGAGAAGCAATGGATACCCTTATTCCTTTCGACTACGCCACCTTGCGGGTGGTCTGGTGGGTCCTGCTGGGCGCGCTGCTGATCGGCTTCGCCATCATGGATGGTTTCGATCTTGGCGTGGCCGCGCTGTTGCCGGTGGTCGCCAAGACCGACGCCGAGCGCCGCGTGGTGATCAACGTGGTCGGCCCCGTATGGGAAGGCAACCAGGTATGGCTCATCACGGCGGGCGGTGCCATCTTCGCGGCCTGGCCGCTGTTGTATGCGGCCTCGTTCTCGGGTTTCTACCTGGCGATGATGCTGGCGCTGATCGCGTTGATCCTGCGTCCGGTCGGGTTCAAGTACCGCAGCAAGATGGAAGGCACGCGCTGGCGCAACAGCTGGGACGGCGTGCTGTGCTTCTCGGGCGTGGTGGCGTCGCTGGTGTTCGGCGTGGCCGTGGGCAACATCATCCTGGGCGTGCCGTTCACCTTTGACGAAAACGCGCTGCGCATGGTGTACCAGGGCCATTTCTATCAGCTTTTCACGCCGTTCGCGCTGTTGTGCGGCGTGCTCAGCGTGGTGATGCTGGCGATGCATGGCGCCGTGCTGCTGGCCTGGCGCACCGAGGATCCGGTGTCGTCGCGGGCCCGCAACTGGGGGCGCCTGTGCGCGCTGCTGACGCTGGCGCTGTTCGTCGCGGGCGGGTTCTGGGTGAATCATCTTGCCGGCCATACCATCACCAGCGCGGTCGACATGCACGGCCCCTCGGATCCCATGCTCAAGAGCGTCGCCGTGCAGCCGGGCGCCTGGATGGCCAACTACGCCAAGTGGCCGCTGATGTGGATCGCGCCCGCGCTGGGCGTGGCGGGCGCGGTGCTGGTACTGCTGCTGTTGACGCTGCGCGCCAATGTGCTGTCGTTCCTGGCTTCGGCGGTGTCGATCGCCGGCGTCATCCTGACGGTCGGCTTCTCGATGTTCCCGTTCCTGATGCCGTCCTCGACCAATCCCAAGGCCGGCCTGACGGTCTGGGATGCCTCGTCCAGCCATCTGACGCTGTGGATCATGGTGATCGCGGTGGTCGTCTTCCTGCCGATCGTGACGCTCTATACCGCCTGGGTGTACCGCGTCATGCGCGGCAAGGTGACCCACGCATCCGTGGGCGATACGCCCAACTCGTACTGACAAGGAGCCTTCGCCATGTGGTATTTCTCATGGGTACTCGGTCTGGGACTGGCGTGTGCATTCGCCATCCTCAATGCAATGTGGTTCGAGCTGCGCGAAGGTCACTCGCATGATCCGCGCGCCAACCGTAACGACGAGTGAGCAACCGCGCCAGCAGCCTCGAGCATGATCCCTCGGCCAGCCTGCGCAAGCCGTCGCGCGAGCAATCGCGCTGGCTGAAGGGGCTGGCCGGGGCCGCCCGGCTGCCGCTGATGCTGGCGGGCGCGGCGCCGCTGGCGGCGGGCGCGCTGCTGGTGGTGCAGGCCTGGCTGCTGGCGAGCGTGCTGGATGCCGCCATTGCGCGGCAGGTGCCGCGCCAGCAATTGCTGGGCCAGATACTGGCCATCGCGGCGTTGATGCTGGTGCGTGCCTGCATCACCTGGGCGGGCGAGCGCGCCGGGGCGGATGCCGCCGAACGCATCAAGCGTCACGTGCGCCAGGCGCTGTTCGCGCGGCTGCTGCGCAAGGGGCCGGACTGGAGCCGCAGGCAGGCGTCCGGCGAAATCGCCAGCGCGCTGGTGGATCAGGTCGAAGCCCTCGACGGTTTTTTTTCCAAGTACCTGCCGGCAATGGCCGCGGCGGCCTTGCTGCCCGTGGCCTTCTCCGTCCTGCTGCTGCCGGTGGATGTGATCGCGGGGCTGGTGCTGCTGATCACCGCGCCGCTGATTCCGCTGTTCATGGCCCTGGTGGGGTGGGGCGCTCAGGGCGCGAGCCGCCGCCATCTGCGGGCTTTCGCGCGCCTGTCGGGCTTTTTCGCCGACCGCCTGCGCGGCCTGTCCACCTTGAAACTGTACGGCCGCGCCGAGGCCGAGGCGGCATCGGTCGCCGCCGCCAGCGACGCGCTGCGCCAGCGCACCCTGTCCGTGTTGCGCATCGCTTTCCTGTCGTCGGCGGTGCTGGAGTTCTTCGCCGCGCTGGGGGTGGCCGGGGTGGCCGTCTACATTGGCCTGAGCTATCTGGGATTTCTCGACCTGCGCTGGTCGCCGTTCACCATGCAGGCGGGCCTGTTCTGCCTGTTGATGGCCCCCGAGGTCTACGCGCCGTTGCGCCAGTTCGCGGCGCACTACCATGACCGCGCCACGGCGCTGGCCGCCGTGTCGCAGATCGCCACGCTGTTCGATGGCCTGCCGCAAGGGCAGGAGCCGGACGCGGCCCCGGCGTCCGTGGCGCAAGCGGCGCCGGTGCCGGCCACGGGCGCCGCGCGCCTGACGGTGACGGGCCTGACGATGACCGCGTCCGGCCGGCCGCAACCGGTGCTGGCCGAGGCGGCGTTGGCGCTGGCGCCGGGCGAGCAGGTGGCCTTGATGGGCCCCAGCGGCATCGGCAAATCGACCTTGATCGAAGCGGTCGCGCGCCTGCGTCCCAGCCAGGGCGATATCCATCTGGACGGCGTGCCATTGGCACAGTGGGGCGAGGCGGCCCTGCGCGCGCGGGTGGCGCTGATCGGGCAGAAGCCGCAGTTGCTGGCCGGGTCGATCGCCGACAATATCCGCCTGGGCCGCCCCGATGCGTCCGACGCCGCCGTGCAAGAGGCCGCGCGCCGCGCCTGTGTGCTGGAGTTCGCCGCTGAATTGCCGCAAGGCTTGGATACGCCCCTGGGCAGCCGTGGTCATGGCCTGTCCGGCGGCCAGGCCCAACGGGTCGCGCTGGCGCGGCTGTTCCTGCGCGATCCGGGCTTGATCCTGCTGGATGAGCCGACCGCCCATCTGGACGAGGCGACACAGTCGCGGGTGCTGGACGAGATCCTGGCGTTCGCCGCCGGCCGCACGCTGCTGCTGGCGACCCATTCGCCCGCGGTTGCGGCGCGGTTTGCCCGGGTGTTGCGGGTGGCCGATGCAAAAGTGAAAGACGCATGAAGAATCTGTTGCTGCTGCTGCCGCTGTACGCGCGCCGCAAGGGCGGGCTGTTGCTCGCCCTGTTCTGTGCCCTGGCGACCGTGGCGGCGGGGGTCGGCCTGTTGGGCGTGTCGGGCTGGTTTCTGACCGGCGCGGCGCTGGCCGGAGCCGGCGGCGCCTTCAACCTGTTCGCGCCATCCGCGCTGGTGCGTGGCCTGTCATTCCTGCGGATCGTGTCGCGCTATGCCGATCGCGTGGTCGGGCATGCGGCCACGTTGCGGCTGTTGGCGGACCTGCGCGCGGTGGTGTTCGCGGCGCTGATCCGGCTGACGCCGCGGCAGCTGGCGCGCTACCGCAGCGGCGATCTGGTGGCGCGCATGACCGGCGATGTCGATGCGCTGGATACGGTCTTCCTGTTCGTGCTGGCGCCGCTGGCCACGGCCATCCTGGCCGGCGCGGTGTTGACGGCGGTGCTGGGTCACTGGGTGCCGGCGGCGGCGCTGGTGTTCGCGCTGGCCTTGCTGGTGGTGTGCGCGCTGGTGCCATGGTGGTTGCTGCGCGCCGCGCGCAAGCCTGGCGCGGCCGCGCAGGAAAGCGCGGCCGGCTTGCGCGCGGCCGCGCTGGACGCGGTCGACGGCCACGCCGACATGGTGGCGCTGCACGCGCAGGCCCAGACCCACGCGCATTTCGAGCGCTTGTGCGAGGCCAGCGCCAAGGCGCGCGGCAGCCAGGCGCGCGTGGCTGCCCGCGGACAGTGGTTCCTGCAGGCGGCGGCGGGCATGTCGGCATTGGCCATGCTGTGGTTCGGCCTGGCGCAATACGAGGCCGGCGCGCTGCCAGGGCCGTTGCTGGTCGGTCTGTTGTTGGCGGTGATCGGTATTTTCGAAGTGGCCGGTCCGATCATGCGCGGCGCCTCGCGCATGGGCTCGGCCCTGTCGGCTGCGGCGCGCATCCGTGATGTGTCGCAGCGCGAGCCTGACATGCGCGATCCGGCCAGGCCCGCACCGTTGCCGCAGCGCGGCGCGCTGGAACTGCTGGGCGTGGACTTCGCCTATCCGGCGCGCGCCGGGGAATCGCCGGCAGCCTTGCTGCGCCGGTTGGACTTGCGCGTGGAGCCGGGCGAACGGGTGGCGATCGTGGGCCCGAGCGGCGTGGGCAAGTCCACGCTGTTGCATCTGCTGTTGCGCCTGGAGGATCCGCTGGCCGGGCAGGTGCGCTATGCCGGTGTCGACGCCCGAGCCTGCGCGCAGGCCGACTGGCACCGCCGCATCGCGCTGCTGTCGCAGGATGCGCCGGTTTTCCTGGGCACCTTGCGCACCAACCTGCTTATCGGCGACCCGCAGGCCGACGACGCGGCGCTGTGGCGCGCGCTCGACGCCGCCCGCCTGGGCGAGTTCGTCAGGGGCCTGCCCGATGGCCTGGATACCTGGGCGGGGGAAACCGGCTCGCTGCTGTCCGCCGGCCAGGCGCGCCGCCTGTGCCTGGCACGGGCGTTGTTGTCGCCGGCCACGGTCATTGTGCTGGACGAGCCGACGGCCGGTCTGGACGCGGCGGCCGAGGCGGCGTTCCTGGCCGATCTGGGCCAGGCGGTGCGGGGACGCACCGTGGTGCTGGCGACGCATGCCGCTCTGCCGCCTGGCGCGGTCGACCGTTGTTGCGTGTTGCGCGGCGGCCAGTTGCATGACGTGTCATCGCCGGCGGCAATCCTGGCTTAAGCGCGGTTGCGCGGTTATAGTTCGCCTTGCTTCAATTCTTCAGGGCCGTCTTTCATGCAGACCGACAACGCCGAGTACATCCGGCGCACCATCCGCAGCGTTCCAGACTGGCCCCAACCCGGTGTCATTTTTCGTGACATCACGCCCGTGCTGCAGGATCCACGCGCGTTCCGGGTACTGATCGATCTTTTCGTCTACCGCTATATGCGCCAGCGCCTGGATCTGGTCGCGGGCGTGGACGCGCGCGGGTTCATCATTGGCAGCGTGCTGGCCTATGAACTGAACCTGGGCTTCGTGCCGGTGCGCAAGAAGGGCAAGTTGCCCTATCGCACCGTGGCCGAGGAATATTCGCTGGAATACGGCAACGCCGCGGTCGAGATGCATACCGATTCGGTGCGCACCGGCCAGCGCGTCCTGCTGGTGGACGACCTGATCGCCACCGGTGGCACCATGCTGGCGGCTATCAAGCTGCTGCAGCGCCTGGGCGCCAACGTGGTCGAGGCCGCCGCCATCATCGACCTGCCGGCGCTGGGCGGCTCGGCCAAGATCGCGGCGACCGGCACGCCGCTGTACACCGTCTGTCAATACGATAGCGCGTCGGTCTGAACGAATCGCGCGGCCCGGCCATCCGGCGCCACGCTCAGGCGTCGGACAGTCGTGGCTGGATGAAGTCCAGGAAGGCCTTGGTCTTGGCCGGCAGCATGCGCGACGGCAGCAGGGCGAACAGGGGCAGGGGCGTCAGGCTCCAGTCGGGCAGCACGCGCACCAGCCCGGCCTGCTGGATCGCCCGTTCCATCGCATCGAACACCAGCAGAGGCGTAATGCCCAGGCCCTGTCCGGCCAGGCGGCCGAGCATGCCGACGTTGTTGGCGGACAGGCGTCCCGATACCTGCACCCGTTCGACCTTGTCACCCGAATGCAGCATCCAGAAGGAGGATTCGTCGCGCATCGTCGGGCGCAGGCATTCGTGGTGGCTCAGATCGGCGGGCACGCGCGGCTCGCCGTGGCGCGCCAGGTAGTCGGGCGAGGCATACAACTGGTGCGCCATCAGCACGATCTTGCGCGAGATCAGGCTGGAATCGGGCTGCTGCCCGAAGCGCAGGATCAGGTCGAACGGATTGCTGATGGGGTCGATCGGCCGCATGCTGAGATCGAAGTCGCATTCGATGTCGGGATGCTGCTCGCGGAACTCGCGGATGACGGCCGGCAGAAACAACTGCGCCAGGCTGGTCGGCAGGGAGATGCGCAGGCGGCCCTTGGGTTGTACCGCCATGTCCAGCAACTGGTCGTGGGCGATGCGCGCTTCTTCGACGATGTGGCGGCAACGCTCGAAATAGATGGCGCCGGCTTCGGTCAGATCGATCTTGCGTGTGCTGCGATTGAGCAAGCGCATGCCCACGCTGCGCTCCAGTTCGCTGACCCGGCGTGAGAGCGTGGACGTCGGAATATTCAAGGCTTCCGCGGCATGGCTGAAGTTCTTGCGCTTGGCGACTTCGACGAAGAGCGCGATGTCGTTAAGCTGTATATCCATGGGCCCCTCAGATTCAAAATTCCATTTCTGGCAGGGTCATATGATAAGTGGAATTATTGTCCCGGCAGTGGAAATGTCTATTTAGGCGGGACAATGCCACCCCGTGCCACTTGGCGGACGGTCATTTCGCGGCCAAGCTGGCGCGCAGCTGAATGCCGGAGCGGCCCGCGGCATAGGCGCGGGCAGGCTGGCCGCGCATTGGCGGTGAGATTTTGAGGGTTGGGCTTTGCGATTGTCCCGCCCATGCAAATATGTTCACCAAAATAAGGGTTTTTACTAGGGCTTGATCGCCAGATACTTCACCCCAGCAATCGAATTGTCACATTGCCGCTGCCGCCCTGGCGGCGGACGGTGTGCCAGGTTTAGGATGGAGTCATCACAATGAAAGCCCTAGCTACCGCCCTCATGGTTACCGCAACGCTGGCGGGCATGTCCGCCGCCCACGCCGATGGCAAGACCCGCGAACAGGTCCGCCAGGAACTGCAGGCCGCCAAGGCCGCCGGCCAGGTCACGTTCGGCGAACAGGACTATCCGCCCGCCATTGCCCAGCAGACCGGCATGACGCGCGAGCAAGTGCAACAGGAACTGCAAAGCGCCAAGGTGGCCGGACAAGTCACCAGCGGCGAACTGGATTACCCGCCGCGCGCGGCCGCGCCGCAGACGGCCGGCAAGACCCGCGAGCAGGTGCGCGAAGAACTGGCCCAGGCCAAGGCGCGTGGCGAATACACGTTCGGCGAACTGGATTACCCGCCCAAGGGCCGTTGAGCGATTCCTCTGCCACGAGGCACTGAAACCCCTTGCAACCCAAGGGGTTTTTTGTCGCCGCGCGTTGTGGCGTTTTCGCCGCAGAAATGTGCGGCCAGTACAACAAGTGATGTCGGCATGGCGGCCGGCAACGTGCCGTTCCCGGTGCCATGCGGGCCCAATTGCGAGCAAGAATTCACATTTGATATCAAGACGTTAAAGCACCTTTCCGGGAGGCTCGACGGCGCGGGCGGCGGGCATTATCCCAACCATGGAAAGTTGTTCTTCGAAATCCGGATTACTTCAAATTGTTCCCGAGCCGAAACTAGATCCAGTGCAGACGCCGCTCGCTTTTTTTCGTAGCGGCACGCAGACCACGGCGGGCTTCGCCGCGCGGATGCGTCAATGCCTTTATCTCGCCATTTTGGGGACTTTTATGAAGAAGACGCTATTGGCAGTCGCGTTGCTGGCTGGCTTTGCCGGTGCCGCGCAAGCCGCTGACTCCGTGACGCTGTACGGCCTGATCGATGCCGGTGTCGGTTACGAGCAGGTGAAATTCAACGGCCATTCGCAAAGCCGCATCGCCGGGGTGCAGGGCGTGAGCAGCGGCTCGCGCTTTGGCCTGCGTGGTTCGGAAGACCTGGGTGACGGCCTGCGCGCCGTGTTCAACCTGGAAGGCGGCTTCGGCCCGATGAACGGCCAATCGCTGCAGAATGGCCGCCTCTGGGGCCGCCAGGCCACCGTCGGCCTGGACAGCGATTCGTGGGGCCGCCTCGAATTCGGTCGCCAGACCAACCTGGCCTCGAAATACCTCGGTTCGATCGACCCGTTCTCAATCAGCTACAACACCGCCAACCTGGGTACCACGTTCAGCAGCGCCAACACCATGCGCCTGGACAACATGGTGCTGTACCAGACCCCCAGCATGGACGGTTTCAAGGTGGGCGTGGGCTATTCGTTCAGCGCCGATGACAGCGTCACCGACGACAAGCAGAAGGGTTTTGCCACCGGCAACAACAACCGCGTCCTGACCGCGGGCGTGCAGTACCTGAACGGCCCGTTGAACCTGGCGGCCGCCTATGACCGCTTCAATCCGTCCAACGATACCAAGGGTGGCAAGTCCAGCTCGCGCATCCAGGAATACATCATCGGCGGCACCTACGACTTCGAGGTGGTGAAGGTGGCGGCGGCGTTCAGCCAGACCCGCGACGGCTGGTTCATCGGCCAGAACATGGGCACGACGCCGGACGGCATGCAGAAGCTGGGCACGTTCAAGCTGGCCGACGGCTTCCGTGCCAATTCCTACATGATCGGCGCCACCGTGCCGCTGGGCCGCCACGCCGTCTTCGGCTCCTGGCAGCGCGCCACGCCGAACAACGACAAGCTGACCGGCGACGACGCGACCTTCAACGTCTACAGCCTGGGTTACACGTACGACTTCACCAAGCGCACCAATCTGTACGCGTACGCCTCCTACGGCGACAACTACGCGTTCCAGCATGATGCGCGTGACACCGCCTTCGCGGTGGGCGTGCGTCACCGTTTCTAAGCGAGGGCGCCGGCCTGGCTGCACCTTGCTGAATGCGCGGCACATCTCCGTGAGCCGCCGAGTGACAGCGAACCCCCCCTTCAGGTTGCAGCCGGGCGGGTCTTGAGCAAAGAAGGGCAGGGCCTCCGTATGGAGGCCCTCTCGCTTTTAGCGAACGGAATTACAGGAACAGCTTGTAGGCCGGGTTGTCGGTTTCATTCCAGTGCGGATAGCCGAGGTCGGCCACGAAGTGGCGGAACTGCTTCTTGTCGGCCGGCGGCACCTGGATGCCGATCAGGATGCGGCCGTAGTCGGCGCCCTGGTTGCGGTAGTGGAACAGGCTGATGTTCCATTCCGGGTTCATGGCGTTCAGGAAACGCATCAGCGCACCCGGGCGTTCCGGGAACTCGAAGCGGTAGAGCAGTTCGTCGCGCGCCTGCGCCGAGCGCCCGCCGACCATGTGGCGCAAGTGGGTCTTGGCCATTTCGTCGTGGGTCAGGTCGAGCGTGTCGAAGCCGTGGCGGCGGAAGTGGTTGGCGATCTTTGCCGGCTCGGCCGGCGACGACACTTGCAGGCCGACGAACACGTGGGCTCGGTCCGAATCGGAAATGCGGTAGTTGAATTCGGTCACGCTGCGCTCGCCGACCAGTTCGCAGAAGCGGCGGAAGCTGCCGCGCTGCTCCGGCATGGTGACGGCGAAGACGGCCTCGCGCATTTCGCCGACCTCGGCGCGTTCTGCCACGAAGCGCAGGCGGTCGAAGTTCATGTTGGCGCCGCAGGCGATGGCGACCAGCGTCTTGTCCTTGAGCTTGTGTTCGGCGGCATACTGCTTGGCGCCGGCCACGGCCATGGCGCCGGCCGGTTCCAGCACGCTGCGGGTGTCCTGGAACACGTCCTTGATGGCGGCGCAGATCGAATCGGTGTCGACCACCACGAAGTCATCCACGTACTTGCGGGTGAGCCTGAAGGTTTCGGCGCCCACCAGTTTGACGGCGGTGCCGTCGGAGAACAGCCCGACGTCGTTCAACTGCACGCGGCGGCCGGCGCGCACGCTGCGCAGCATGGCGTCGGAATCCTCGGTCTGCACGCCGATGATCTTGATCTCGGGGCGCAACTGCTTGATGTAGGCGGCCACGCCGGCAATCAGGCCGCCGCCGCCGATGGCCACGAAGATGGCGTCGATCGGGCCAGGGTGCTGGCGCAGGATCTCCATGCCGACCGTGCCCTGGCCGGCGATCACGTCGGGATCGTCGAAGGGGTGCACGAAGGTCAGTTTCTCTTTCTTTTCCAGCGTTTGCGCGTGGGCGTAGGCGTCGGAGAAGCTTTCGCCGGCCAGCACCACTTCGCCGCCCAGGCGGCGCACCGCGTCGATCTTGACCTGCGGGCTGGTGGTGGGCATGACGATGACCGCGCGGCAGCCGAGCCGGGAGGCGGCCAGCGCCACGCCCTGGGCGTGGTTGCCGGCCGAGGCCGCGATCACGCCGCGGTTGCGCGCCGCCGGGGTCAGGTTGGCCATCTTGTTGTAAGCCCCGCGCAGCTTGAAGCTGAAGACGGCCTGGGTGTCCTCGCGCTTGAGCAGGATCGTGTTCGCCATGCGCTGCGACAACAGCGGCGCGGCTTCGAGCGGCGATTCGACCGCGACGTCGTAGACCTTGGAGGTCAGGATGCGTTTCAGATAATCGGTGGACATGGACTGCGCGTGGATAGGGGCGGAAAAGTGGACGGCGCGGGCTGGTGAGCCGCGCGCGCCATGGTGTGAGCGCGATTATTGCAGGGAATCCCCCGGCACCCGACGGATTTCCGGCGCTTTTGCCACGCATCGGACGGCCGTGGCGTGGCACGGGGCCGCGCGCGGCTACACTCGTTGGCATCATGGAAGAAAGTCTTCTCGCCGCCGTCCACTGGCTGCTTGGCCTGCTGGCTCTGCCTTCGGTGGGCCTGTCCGCCATCTTCGCCGTGTCGCTGATCTCGGCCACCCTGTTGCCGCTGGGCTCGGAGCCCGCGGTGTTCGGCTATTTAAAGCTGGCGCCCGACATGTTCTGGCCGGCCGTCCTGGTGGCGACCGCCGGCAATACCATCGGCGGCGCCATCAGCTACGCCATGGGCCTGGGCGCGGAAAAGGCCGTCGAGCGCTGGAAGGAGCGGCACCCCCACGCGCCCGCCGAGCGGCGCATGCGCGGCCGCTGGCACGAGCGGGCCCATGACTGGATCCACCGCATGGGGCCGCCGGCCCTGCTGCTGTCGTGGCTGCCGGCCGTGGGCGATCCGTTGTGCGCCGTGGCCGGCTGGCTGCGACTGCCGTTCTGGCCGTGCGTCGCCTATATGGCCATCGGCAAGTTCCTGCGCTATCTGGCCATGACGGCCAGCCTGCTGTGGCTGTTTCCCGGGCAGGTCTAGCGCTGACGCCCCGCTTAAATGGGGACGCAATAATGTGAAATTGCCCAGGTTTTGGACGCTTCCCTGGGGGTATTCGGGGGCAGTTCCGGCCAATGGCATAAAATAATTTTTTAAGGGCCCCCTCTTGCCGCCATGAACGCCCCACTCGCCAGCCACATCTTGAACGGGGCGACGCCGCCCACAGCACCCGCGCGACTGCGCGAAATTCCCTACAACTACACGTCGTTCTCCGATCGCGAGATCGTCGGCCGGCTGCTGGGCGATGACGCCTGGAGCCTGTTGACCGACCTGCGCGGCGAACGCCGCACCGGGCGCTCCGCCCGCATGCTGTACGAGGTGCTGGGCGACATCTGGGTGGTGCGCCGCAATCCGTACCTGCAGGACGACCTGCTGGACAACCCCAAGCGTCGCAAGCAGCTGATCGACGCACTGCACCATCGGCTGGGCGAGATCGACCGCCGCCGCGAACCCGGCGCGCCGGCCGAGGCCGGCCACGATCCGCATCGCGACGAAAAGGTGCTGGGCCTGCTGGGCCGGGCGCGTTCGGCCATCGCCGCCTTCGAGGGCGAGTTCGACCAGACCGCCATGCTGCGCAAGCAGGCGCAGAAGGTGCTGGGCCGCATCACCGCGCGCGATAACATCAAGTTCGACGGCCTGTCGCGCGTGTCGCACGTGACCGACGCCACCGACTGGCGCGTGGAATACCCGTTCGTGGTGCTGACGCCCGACTCGGAGGACGAGATCGCCGCGCTGGTCAGGGCCTGTATCGAGCTGGGCCTGACCATCGTGCCGCGCGGCGGCGGCACCGGCTATACCGGCGGCGCGATTCCGCTGACCTGGAAATCGGCCGTCATCAACACCGAGAAATTCGACAAGCTGGGCAAGGTCGAGTCCTGTATTTTGCCGGGGCTGACCGAGCCCGTGGCCGTCATCCATGCCGGCGCCGGCGTGGTGACCAAGCGCGTGTCGGAGGCGGCCGAGGCGGCCGGTTTCGTCTTCGCCGTGGACCCGACCTCGGCCGAGGCCTCGTGCGTGGGCGGCAACATCGCCATGAACGCCGGCGGCAAGAAAGCCGTGCTGTGGGGCACCGCGCTGGACAACCTGGCCTGGTGGCGCATGGTCGATCCGGACGGCAACTGGCTCGAAGTGACGCGCCTTGACCACAACATGGGCAAGATCCACGACGTCGACGTGGCCCGTTTCGAACTCAAGTGGTTCGACGGCCGCGGCAAGCCGGGCGAGCGCCTGCTCAAGACCGAGACGCTGGAGATCGCCGGCCGCGTGTTCCGCAAGGAAGGGCTGGGCAAGGACGTCACCGACAAGTTCCTGGCCGGCCTGCCCGGTATCCAGAAGGAAGGCTGCGACGGCCTGATCACGTCGGCGCGCTGGGTGCTGCACCGCATGCCCAAGCACACCCGCACGGTCTGCATGGAGTTCTTCGGCCAGGCGCGCGACGCGATTCCGTCGATCGTCGAGGTCAAGGGCTACCTGGACGGCGAGGGCCGCGCCCGCGGCGCCATCCTGGCCGGCCTGGAGCACCTGGACGAACGCTATCTGCGCGCGGTCGGCTACGCCACCAAGAGCAAGCGCGGTTCGCTGCCCAAGATGGTGCTGATCGGCGACATCGTCGGCGACGACGAAGATGCCGTGGCCGCGGCCGCCAGCGAAGTGGTGCGCCTGGCCAACACCCGCCATGGCGAGGGCTTCGTGGCGGTGAGCGCCGAGGCCCGCAAGAAGTTCTGGCTCGACCGTTCGCGCACCGCGGCCATCGCGCGCCACACCAACGCCTTCAAGATCAACGAAGACGTGGTGATCCCGCTGCCGCGCATGGGCGAGTACACCGACCATATCGAGCGCATCAACATCGAGCTGTCGACCCGCAACAAGCTGCGGCTGCTGGACGCGCTGGACGATTACCTCTGTACGCCGTTGCCCGTCGGCAAGGCCGAAGACGCCGCCGACGACGATGAAACCCGCGCCGAGGTGCTGGCCGAGCGCACCCGCCAGGCCATCGAGCTGCTGGCCGCGGCGCGCCAACGCTGGCAGTGGCTGCTGGACAACCTGGACCTGCCGCTGGCCGAGGCCATGCCGCAGCTGGACGGCCTGGGCATGTCGCATCTGCGCGCGACCCTGACCGAGCGCCTGGCGGCGCAGCCGCAGGCGCGCGTGTTCGACGTGGTGCAGGACCGCACCATCCGCGTGTCGTGGAAGACCGAAGTGCTGGCCGGCCTGCAGGCTGCCTTCTCGGGCGCGGCGCGCAAACCGATCCTGGACGAGCTGGTGGCGATCCATGGGCGCGTGCTCAAGAGCCGCGTGTTCGTGGCGCTGCACATGCACGCCGGCGACGGCAACGTGCACACCAACATCCCGGTCAACTCGGACGACTACGGCATGCTGCAGGAGGCCCACCAGGCCGTCGAGCGCATCATGCAGATCGCGCGCGACCTGGATGGCGTGATCTCGGGCGAGCACGGCATCGGCCTGACCAAGTACGAGTTCCTGACCGAAGCCGAGCTGGCGCCGTTCCAGGACTACAAACGCCGCGTCGATCCCAACGGCCACTTCAACGCCGGCAAGCTGATGCCGGGCGCCGACCTGCGCCACGCCTGGACGCCCAGCTTCAACCTGATGGGCCACGAGTCGCTCATCATGCAGCAGAGCGACATCGGCGCCATTTCGGATTCGATCAAGGATTGCCTGCGCTGCGGCAAGTGCAAACCGGTGTGCGCCACCCACGTGCCGCGCGCCAACCTGCTGTATTCGCCGCGCAACAAGATCCTGGCGACCTCGCTGCTGGTGGAGGCCTTCCTGTACGAAGAGCAGACCCGCCGCGGCGTCAGCCTGAAGCACTGGGAGGAATTCGAGGACGTGGCCGACCACTGCACCGTCTGCCACAAGTGCTACAACCCCTGTCCGGTCGATATCGACTTCGGCGACGTGTCGATGAACATGCGCGCCGTGCTGCGGCGCATGGGCCGCAAGTCGTTCAATCCGGGCACGGCCAGCGCTATGTTCTTCCTGAACGCCAAGGACCCGGCCACCATCAACGCCACCCGCAAGGCGATGGTGGGCGTAGGCTACAAGGTGCAGCGCGCCGCGCACGACCTGCTGTCGGGCCTGGTGAAGAAGCAGACCTCGGCGCCCCCGGCCACGGTCGGCAAGCCGCCGCTGCGCGAGCAGGTGGTGCACTTCGTCAACAAGAAGATGCCGGGCGGGCTGCCCAAGCAGGCCGCGCGCAAGCTGCTGGACATCGAGGACGCGAACTACGTGCCGATCATCCGCGACCCGAAGGCCACCACGGCCGACACGGAAGCGGTGTTCTACTTCCCGGGTTGCGGTTCGGAGCGGCTGTTCTCGCAGGTGGGCCTGGCCACGCAGGCAATGCTGTGGCATGCCGGCGTGCAGACCGTGCTGCCGCCGGGCTACCTGTGCTGCGGCTATCCGCAGCGCGGCAACGGCATGACCGACAAGGCCGAGCAGATCATCACCGACAACCGGGTGCTGTTCCACCGCGTCGCCAACACGCTCAACTACCTGGACATCAAGACCGTGGTGGTCAGCTGCGGCACCTGTTACGACCAACTGGCCGGCTACGAGTTCGACAAGATCTTCCCGGGCTGCCGCCTGATCGACATCCACGAGTACCTGCTGGAAAAGGGCATCAAGCTGGAAGGCGCCAAGGGCGTGCGCTACATGTATCACGACCCCTGCCACACGCCGATGAAGCTGCAGGACCCGATGAAGACCGTGCGCTCGCTGGTGGGCGAGGGCGCCGTCAAGAGCGATCGCTGTTGCGGCGAGTCTGGCACGCTGGCGGTCAGCCGGCCGGACATCTCGACGCAGGTGCGCTTCCGTAAGCAGGAAGAACTGCTCAAGGGCGATGCCGCGCTGCGCAGCGACGGTTTCACGGGCGACGTCAAAGTGCTGACCTCATGCCCGTCGTGCCTGCAGGGCCTGTCGCGCTACCAGGGCGACACCGGCATGGACGCCGACTACATCGTGGTCGAGATGGCGCGCCATA
Source organism: Achromobacter sp. (assembly GCF_050285565.1). Taxonomy (GTDB): domain Bacteria; phylum Pseudomonadota; class Gammaproteobacteria; order Burkholderiales; family Burkholderiaceae_B; genus Achromobacter. Next base: position 317,838 of record NZ_JBLZXG010000007.1, on the reverse strand, counting down.
TCCTGGGCGAAGGCTGGATGGAAGACTACGTGCGCCGCGCCAACGCCGGTGGCATCGAGCGCGTGCTGGTATAAGACGCCGCCGTTGTGGTGGCAGGACGCAACGCCCGGCGGTGACGCCGGGCGTTTTGCTTTGGGTCGGCCGGGGATAATTCCGGCGCCGATGGAAAGCTTGTGTTGCAATTTTATTGCAAATAACATTGCGTCTCAGTTGTAAATTGAGGCGAAGCATTTCCCATGCCTGTTTTCCCCCGTACTCCCCTCCTGGCCGCGCTCCTGGCGGCCACGGCCAGCCTACCGGCCCACGCCGCGCGCCAACCCATCGCCGAGGCCCCTTTGTCTGGCGAAACCGAGTTTCACTGCCGCTTCGGCCAGGACAACAGCACCGAGTGCCTAAGCACCTACCGCTACACCATCCTGACCCTGGCCGGACGCGACCTGGTTTCGCGCATCGACCGCAGCTATGCCGAAAACGACAGCCTGAAGGTCGAGCGCGCCGAATTGATCCAGCCCGGCGAGAAGCCGGTGCCGCTGCCGGCCACGCAGATCGATACGCGCATGGCGCCCAATCCGGATCAGGGCTTTCTGCGGCAGAAGCAGACGTCGCTGGCCTTTCCCAATCTGCGGGTGGGCAGCACCATCGTCTATACCCTGCGCGAACGCTTCGCCGCCGTGCCGTCGGCCACGCAATTTCACTACCTGCTCGACCTGCAACCGCGCGCCGTGCGCCAGGAGCGCTTCCGGGCCGAGTTCAGCGCCGATCGCCCGATGCGCTGGCGCGGCCAGGCCATGGATGACTACCGCGTCGAGGCAACGCCCGATGCCAAACACATCACGGTGGAGCTGAAGGCCCCGCCGTACTACTACGCCTACGTCAACGAGTCGGACCGCGGTTATCTGCGGCAGTCGCCACGCCTGGAAATCGGCAGTTCCGACGCGCTGCAGGATTACTTCGGGCCGTTCGCCAAGCGCTACAACGCGATCCTGGCGGCCGCGCTGCCGCCGAACGCCGCCGCGGCGGTCGCGGCGCAGCGCGGCCAGCCCGAGCCGCGGGCCGTGGCCGGCCTGATGCGCCATTTGCACGAACACTACCGCTACCTGGGCGACTGGCGCAGCAGCGAGCGTGGCCAGATTCCGTTCGCGCTCGACGAGATCGAGCGTCGTGGTTATGGCGATTGCAAGGATCTGGCCGTGCTGCTGGTGGCCATGCTGCGCGCGGCCGGCGTCGAGGCCGAACCCGCGCTGGTGAGGCGCGGCACCCTGGCGCCAGAGATCCTGCTGCCAGGGCTGGCGGCGCCCAACCACGCCATCGTGCGGGCCCGGGTGCAGGGCGCGACCTGGTGGCTGGATCCCACCAATCCGGTGTTCGTGCCAGGCTTCACCATGCCCGACATCCAGCAGCGCTGGGCGTTCGTCATGGATGACCAGGGCAATGTACGGCGCGAGGACATTCCGCTGGAAAGTCCGGGCGTCGGCGTCGCGGTGACGCGCAACGAGCAATTCGGCGAAGGCGGGCAAGCCCAGGTGCGCGCCTCGGTCGAGGTCGGGCGCATGGTGGCGGCGCAAGTCAGCGTCGGCGATCTGCAGAATGGCGCGACGGCGATGGATCAGGCCCTGTGCCGCGGCTTCGCCGCCGAGAACCGCGATTGCCAACTGCAACGCGCCGCCAGCGATTTCGTGGTGCCGACCGCTTATCGCATCGACGCCACGCTGGTGGACCTGCGGGCGCTGGAACGTGTGGGCGGGCAGTATCTGTACGCGCAATCGCACCTGGGCGATGAGTGGGAGTCTTTTGCGCGCTATCGCCAGACCGGCCAGTTGGCGGATATCTACCTGGGCACGCCTGAAACCGCATCCTACGACGTGACGCTGGCGGGCGGCCGGGTCGAGGCGCCGGCGCTGCATTGCCAGGTGCGATCGCCCTGGATCGACGTGGACCTGGACGGCAAGCCCGCCGCGTCGGGTTATCGATACCGGTATCGCAGCGTGCGCAAGGTGAGCTGGTTCAGCCACGACGATATCGTGTCCGAGGCGTTCGGCCAGGCCATCGAGCAGGGCCGCCAGTGCGTGGAGTCCCTGCGCCTGGCGGTCCGGCTGCCGGGCAAGTGACCGGCCTGGCGGCCAGCCGCCGCGGACGGCGCGGCCACCCAAGAAAAACGCGGCCCCTGGGGGGCCGAGTTTTTCTTGGGCGAGAGGCGCTCATTCGAGCTTGATGTTGGCCTTCTTGATCACGTCGGCCCAGGTGGCGCGTTCCTTGTCGGCATAGGCCTTGAAGTCCTGCGCCGACATCGGCATCGGGATGACGCCCATGTCCAGCATTTTCTGCGACACGGCCGGCGATTTCAGCGCGGCGTCGAGTTCGGCGGACAGCTTCTTGATCACCGGCTCGGGCAGGCCGCCGGGGGCGACCAGGCCTTGCCAGGCATAGGCGGTGAAGTCGGGCACGCCTTGTTCGGCCATGGTGGGCGCGTCGGGCAGCACGGCGACGCGCTCGGGCGTGGCCGCGGCCAGCACGCGCAGCTTGCCGGCCTTGACGTTCGGCAGGCCGGCGGCCAGGTCGATGAACATCACGTCCACCTGTCCGCCCAGCAGATCCTGGATGGCGGGCGCGGCGCCCTTGTAGGGCACGTGCAGCAGGTTGGCGCCGGTGCGTTGTTTGAACAGCTCCAGTGCCAAGTGGTGCGGCGAACCGGCGCCGGCCGAGGCGGCGGTCAGCTTGCCGGGTTCCTTCTTGGCGGCCTGGATGACGTCGTTGACCGTCTTGTAGGGCGAATTGACGTTCACCGCCAGCAACAGCGGGAACTTGGCGATGCCGCCGATGTACGTGAACTTGGACGGGTCGTAGGCCAGCTTGGCGTATAGCGTCGGGTTGTACGCCAGGGTGCCGGAGTCGGCCGTGCCAATGACGTAGCCAGTGGGTTCGGCCTGCGAGATCGCGGTGGCGCCGATGATGGTGGCGGCGCCGGGCCGGTTTTCGACCACGATGGTCTGGCCCAGCGGCTTTTCCATGCCGCTGGCGACGGTGCGCGCGACCACGTCGGCGCCGCCGCCGGCCGGGTAGGGCACGATCCAGCGGACGGGTTGGGTGGGCCAGGATTGGGCCGAGGCCGCGGTGGCGGCCAGCGACAGGGCGGCAAGCGCCAACAGGCGCCGGGCGTGCTTGTGCATGGGGAGTCTCCTCGTTTTTTTGCGACGCTATTATGCCCCGGGCTCCGGGCAATATGCGTGTGTTTCGAGGCCCCGATTCAGCGGCTTATTGCGGATCCGGGTAGCTGCGGGCGCCGAAGATGGCGGTACCGATGCGCACTTCGGTCGAGCCTTCCTCGATCGCCAGTTCGAAATCGCCGCTCATGCCCATAGACAGCCGCTCCAGCGATACGCCGGCGATGCCTGCCGAGCGCAATTGGTCGCGCAACTCGCGCAGGGCGCGGAAGCAGGCGCGCACCTCCTGCGGGTCGGGGGAGTTCACGGCCATGGTCATCAGACCCTGCACGCGCAGGGTGGGGAAGTCGGCCGCGATGCGGCGCAGGAAGGCCGCCACCTCGCCGGGCGCCATGCCGTACTTGCTGGGTTCGGAGGACGTCTTGACCTGCACCAGCACGTCGAGGGTACGACCCTCGTTGAGCAGGCGGCGGTGCAGCGCCTCGGCCAGGTCGAGGCGGTCGAGCGATTGCAGCTCGGTGGCGTCGCGCGCGGCGTCCTTGGCCTTGTTGGTCTGCAGGTGGCCGATCAGCACCCATTGCAGGCCTTGGCCGGCCAGGGCGGCTGCCTTCTGGCGCAGTTCCTGGGTCTTGTTCTCGCCGAAGCGGTTCAGGCCCAGCGCCATGGCCTCGCGGATGGCTGCGACCTCGAAGGTCTTGCTGACGGGCAGCAGGGTCACGCTGTCCGGCGCCCGGCCGGCGCGTTCGCAGGCCTGGGCGATGCGTTGCCGGATCCGGGCCAGGCGGGTGGCCATGGTGTCTACTTCGGTCATGCGGCTCTCTTGGGAACGGAATGTCCCATAGTGTAGGACGCGCGCGCACCGTTTCGCCACACTGGGCCGCGCGGCGCCCGGTCTTCGTTGACCCTGTCCGAAGCGCCGGCTTAGAATTTCAGGATATTTGTTTAGATTTCAATGTTCTAAGCCCGCCGGCGTGGTCCTCGCGGATCGCGCGGTCCCTTCCTTCCTCTCGTCGTTCCCCTCCGCCATGTCCAGCGCCGCGCCCGAGTACGCATTTGCCACGCCTTTCGTGAATCCCCCCGCTTCGCCGATCCGATCGCTCATGCCCTACGCGCTGCGTCCCGGCACGATTTCGCTGGCGGGCGGCTATCCGGCGCAGGAGCTGTTCGACGTGGATGGCCTGTCGATTGCTTCGACCCAAGTGCTGGCGCGCCTGGGCGCCTGCCTGCAGTATTCGAACATCGATGGCCAGGCCAGCCTGCGCCATGAACTGGCCCGCCTGTCGGCGGCGCGCGGCCTGCAGTGCAACGCGGATACCGAGCTGGCCGTCACCGGCGGTTCGCAGCAGGCGCTGGCGCTGTTGAGCCGGGTGATGCTGCAACCGGGCGACCACGCCATCATCGAATCGCCCGCCTTCCCCAATTCCGTGCAGGCGCTGCGCTACACCGGCGCCACCGTACACACCGTGGCGTCAGGCCCCGATGGCATCGACATCGACGCGCTCGACGAGCTGGCCACCCGCGTCAAGCCCAAGATCGTGTGCGTGGTGGCGTCGTTCTCCAATCCCTGTGGCGCCACCCTGTCGCGCCAGCGCCGCCTGCGGCTGCTGGAGCTGGCGGTCAAGCACCGTTTCCTGATTGTCGAGGACGATCCCTACAGCGAATTGCGCTTCGCCGGCGAGGCGGTGCCGCCCATCATGGCGCTGGCCGAGGGCGAGGCCCGCCACTGGGCCGTGTATCTGGCGAGCATGTCCAAGACCATGGCGCCGGCCCTGCGCATCGGCTGGCTGGTGGCGCCGGCCGAGATCCGCCGCCGCTGTGTCGGCGCCAAGGCCGCCGACGATATGGCCTCGTCCGCCTGGATCCAGGAGGTGGTGGCGCAGTACCTGGCCAATGGCCGCTACGAAGCGCACGTGCCGCGCATCCGCGCCGCCTACGGCCAGCGTTGCGACGCCATGGCCACGGCGCTGGCGCGCGAGCTGGACGGCCGCATCACCTTCAGCAAGCCCGAAGGCGGCATGTTCTTCTGGGCGCGGCTGACCGGCGAGGTCGACGCCACCCGCCTGCTGCCCTACGCCATCGAGCACGAGGTGGTCTACGTCCCGGGCAAGGCGTTCTACGCCGACCCGGCGCAGGCCGACCTGCACGCCATGCGCATGTCGTTCGCCACCATGAACGAAAGCCAGATCGCGCAGGGCATGGAGCGCCTGAGCCGGGCCCTGGACGCGTGCGAGGCCAACGAACCGGTGTCGATCTCGCTGGCGGCGTGATATACCCAAATAAGCGTTGGTTATTTGGTTCTGGCGCTTCATGCCGATAAGCTTCTCGCCTTGACGCGCCTGGCGCGTCCCGGATCAACAGGAAAACCAGTCATGAACATTGCAAAAGGATTGGCGGGCGCGGCGTTGCTGTTTGCCGCGGCACAAGGGGCGCAGGCAGCCACGCTGGACGTGGTGCGCCAGCGTGGCGCGGTCGCCTGCGGCACCACCACGGGCTTCGCGGGCTTTTCCGCGCCCGACGCGCAGGGCAAGTGGCAGGGGCTGGACGTGGATCTGTGCCGCGCCATCGCGGCGGCCGTGTTCGGCGACGCCAACAAGATCAAGGTGGTGCCGCTCAACTCGCAGCAGCGCTTTACCGCGCTGCAGTCCGGCGAAGTCGACGTGCTGACCCGCAACACCACCGTGACGCAGCAACGCGATACGGCGCTGGGCATCATCCACGCCGGCATCAACTTCTACGACGGCCAGGGCTTCCTGGTGCCCAAGTCGCTGGGCGTCAAGAGCGCCAAGGAGATCAACGGCGCGACCATCTGCCTGCAGACCGGCACCTCCAACGAGAACACGCTGGCCGATTGGGCGCGTGCCAACAACGTCACTTACAAGCCGGTGGTGATCGAGACTTTCAACGAAGTGGTCAATGCCTTTGCCGCGGGCCGCTGCGACGTGTTTTCGACCGACGCTTCGGGCCTGGCCTCGATCCGCATCTCCAAGTTGCAGAACCCCGATGACTACGTGGTGCTGCCCGAAATCATCTCGAAGGAGCCGCTGGGCCCGTTCGTGCGCCAGGGCGACGATGCCTGGCTGAATATCGTGCGCTGGTCGCTGTCGGCCATGATCGAAGCCGAGGAATACGGCGTGACCTCCAAGAACGTCGATGAGCAGGCCAAGAGCAACAACCCCAACATCAAGCGCATCCTGGGCGTGACGCCCGGCGGCGGCGCCAACCTGGGGCTGGATGAGAAGTGGGCCTACAACATCGTCAAGCAGGTCGGCAACTATGGCGAGAGCTTCGAGCGCAATGTTGGCCAGGGCAGCCCGCTGAAGATCAAGCGCGGCCTGAATGCGCAGTGGACGCAGGGCGGGTTGATGTACGCGCTGCCGATCCGCTGAGCGCGGCGTGAGCCGGCCCAGGGGCCGCAACCGTCAATGAAAAAACCGATGCCGCGCATCGGTTTTTTCATTTGGCGCCGATGGTTTCAGGGCCGCCTTGCCCGGATCGTCATCCGCGCCGGTAGACCTGCGCGACCCGCGTGAACGCCGCCCGCAGTTCGCGTGTGCCGCCCTGGAAGATCACGGGCCGGCCGCGATGCGTGAACACCACCAGCCGCTTGGAAAAGATCATCGGCACGAAGCGCGCCTCGCGCACATCTTCCCAGACGACCTCGCGGCGCGAGAACCAGGTCTGGCGCAGGCCGCGTTCGTCGATGGTGGTGATGGAGGTCTGCATGTGCCACGACACGAACAGCAGGCCGATGAAGCACAGGCCCACCACGATGGCCATCGAGCTGTCCAGCGGCTGGCCCGGGGCGCGGATGGCGCTGGTGACGACCTGCACGCCCAGCACGGCCAGGATGACCCAGGTCAGGATGCGCACCCAATCGGGCCAGGCCTGTCCCGACAGGGGCAGCGGGCCGATGGCGCGCAGCAGGGCGGCGTGCTCCTCGGGCGAGGGGGGCGTAGCGGGGGACGTCATGCGGCGGCGGAGTTCCGGTAGCGTTGCGAGAAGACGTGCGCCGGGTGGCCCCGGCGCTCACGCGAAACGCGCGCAGCCATTCTACGGGGTTTCCGTGTCAGGCGGCCCGCTTGGCGGCGATGGCGTTGCCGGCCCGGCTGGAGCCCTTGCGATTCAGGTTGGCCGACATCCATTGGCCGATGTCGACCACCGCGTCGAAATCCACGCCGGTGTCGATGTCCAGGCCGCGCAGCATGTACAGCACGTCTTCAGTGGCGACGTTGCCGGTCGCGCCCTTGGCGTAGGGGCAGCCGCCCAGGCCGGCCACCGAGGCGTGGAAGATCGAGATGCCGGTTTCCAGCGAGGCCAGGATGTTGGCCAGCGCCTGGCCATAGGTATCGTGGAAGTGGCCCGAGACGCGCGCCGGATCCACCACGCGGGTGACCGCGGCCATCACGTCGCGCACGCGCTGTGGCGTGCCCACGCCGATGGTGTCGGCCACGTCGATCTCGTCGACCTGCATGGCCAGGTAGCGCTGGGCCACGTCGACCACGGATTCGATCGGGACTTCACCCTGGTACGGACAGCCCAGCGCGCAGCTGATGCTGCCGCGCACACGGATGCCGGCCTCGCGGGCGGCTTGCACCACGGGCTCGAAGCGCGCGATGGATTCGGCGATGGAGCAGTTGATGTTCTTTTGCGAGAAGGCTTCGCTGGCCGCGCCGAAGATGACGATTTCGTCCGCGCGGGCCGCCAGCGCGCCCTCGAAGCCCTTCATGTTGGGCGTGAGCACCGAGTAGATCGTGCCGGGACGGCGCTGGATGCGCGCCATGACGTCGGCGCCGTCGGCCATCTGCGGCACCCATTTGGGCGACACGAACGAGGCCGCCTCGACGTTGGCAAAACCGGCGGCCGCGAGGCGGTCGATCAGTTCCACCTTGATGTCGGTGGGCACGAATTCCTTTTCATTCTGCAGGCCGTCGCGGGGCGACACCTCGACGATCTTGACGTGTGTGGGCAATGCCATGTCTCTTCCTGTATCGGTATCGGCGGGCGGCCGCGGCGGCGGCCCGGTGCCAGGGACAATATTAGCGCCAACGAATCCGGCCCCGCGCGCGGCCTGCCGGGCGGGCGTCGATGCGCCGGCCGCGCCCGCGCTGCGTCGCGGCGGGGCGGGCTACTTCAGGCGTTGGAAGCGGCCATCGTCCAGGCGCGCGACGCGCGCGGCCAGCTCGAGCTCGAGCAGTTGCGCCTGCAGCGTGGCCGTGTCCAGTCCGCAGCGTGCCTGCAGCGCGTCCAGGTGCAGGGGGTCGAAGCCCAGCGCGTCGAGCACCGGATGAGCCGGTGCCGCGTCTTCGGCCGGCGCCGGGGGGCGGCGGGCGCCTGGCTGCGGCCCGCCGCCCAGTTCGTCGGTGATGTCGGCGGCGGTTTCGACCAGCTTGGCGCCCTGGCGGATCAACGCATGGCAGCCGCGCGACAGCGGCGAATGGATCGAGCCGGGAATGGCGAATACCTCGCGCCCGCTTTCACCCGCCAGCCGCGCGGTGATCAGCGAGCCGCTCTGCCTGGCCGCCTCCACCACCAGTACGCCCCGCGCCAGCCCGGCCACGATGCGGTTGCGCTTGGGGAAGTGCTGCGGCAGGGCGCCCGTGCCCAGCGGCAGTTCCGACACCAGCGCGCCGTGCGCGGCGATGCGGTGCGCCAGGTCGCGGTGGCGCGCCGGATAGATGCGGTCGATGCCGGTGCCCATCACGGCGACGGTGCCGGCGCCATCAGGGCCGGCATCCAGCGCGCCCTCGTGGGCCGCGGCGTCGATGCCCAGGGCCAGGCCGCTGACCACGCGCCAGCCGTGGCCGGCCAGGTGGCGGGCGAAGGCGCGGGCGTTTTCCTGGCCGCCGGGCGTGGCGTTGCGCGCGCCCACCACCGCCAGCGCCGGCCCCTGCAGATAGGCCGGATCGCCGGTCACGTAGAGCAGGATGGGCGGGTCGGCGATGGTCAGCAGGTTTTGCGGGTAGTCCGGGTCGGACAGCGTCAGGATGTGGTGGCCGGGCGCCTCGACCCATTGCAGCGCGCTGTCGACCTGGGCCGCCATGTCGGCCGGCATGGGCGCGGCCAGTTGGCGTGCCAGCGAATCCGGCAGTTGGCGCGCCAGGGCGGTGGCGCGCTGGGCGTAGATCTGCTCGGGCAGCCCGAGGGCGCCCAGCAGCGTGCAGGCGGTGGCGGAACCGATACCCGGTTCCAGCGACAGGCGCAGCCAGGCGGACAATTCAGCGGCGGTGTGGGTGAGCGGCATGGGCAGGGGGCGCCGGGCGGGCCGGCGCGGCAAAGGCAAGGGGCGAGGCACGCGCAGGCGCGCCAGACGTCCGAGAGTGTCGCACGGCGGCCGGGCGGCGCCGCGCGGGGCGGATCGAATCGTCCCGGCCGGCGCCGGCCAAAACGGGGCCGGGCCGGGCTTGGATAATCCCCGGTTTAGCCGAAAACTATTAGAAATCAAGACTCTAATGAATTAAACTCTTAGCTGGACACCAATTACCGACGATCCCTTTTCAATGGCTTTACTCCCTATTCTTCGCTACCCGGATCCGCGCTTGCACAAAAAGGCCAAGCCGGTCGCCGAGGTCGATGACCGCATCCGCCAACTGGTGCGCGACATGGCCGAGACCATGTATGACGCGCCGGGCGTGGGCCTGGCCGCGACCCAGGTCGACGTGCACGAGCGCGTGGTCGTCATCGACGTTTCCGAAGAAAGCAACCAGTTGCTGGTCCTGATCAATCCCGAGATCACCTGGCGCAGCGACGATTACAAGATCTACGAGGAAGGCTGCCTGTCGGTTCCCGGCATCTACGACGAAGTCGAGCGCGCCTCGCGCATCCGCTGCAAGGCCCTGGACATCGATGGCAAGCCGTTCGAGTTCGACGCCGACGGCCTGCTGGCGGTGTGCGTGCAGCACGAGCTCGACCACCTCGAAGGCAAGGTGTTCGTCGAATACCTGTCCAACCTGAAGCAGAACCGCATCAAGACCAAGCTGAAAAAGGCCGAGCGCGAAGCGCTGCGCGCCTGACGCCCGTCTCCTTCTTCCTGGTTTCGATCCCCATGCGCCTCGTTTTTGCCGGCACGCCGGAATTCGCCCGTATCGCCTTCGACGCCCTGCGGGCGGCGGGGCACGACATTCCCCTGGTCCTGACCCAGCCCGACCGGCCGGCCGGGCGCGGGCTCAAGCTCACGCCCAGCCCCGTCAAGCAGGCGGCGCTGGACGCCGGCATCGAGGTGGCCCAGCCGCGCAGCCTGCGGCTGGACGGCCGTTATCCCGATGAAGCCGCCGCGGCGCGCGCCCTGCTCGAACGCGTGGCGCCCGATGTCATGGTGGTGGCCGCCTATGGCCTGATCCTGCCGCAGTGGGTGCTCGACCTGCCGCGGCTGGGTTGCCTGAACATCCATGCGAGCCTGCTGCCGCGCTGGCGCGGCGCGGCGCCGATCCAGCGCGCCATCGAGGCGGGCGACGAACGCACCGGGGTCACCATCATGCAGATGGATGCGGGCCTGGACACCGGCGACATGTTGCTGGAACGCATCGTGCCGATCGGCGCCGACACCAATGCCGCGCAATTGCACGACGCGCTGGCGCAGGCCGGCGGCGAGGCTATCGTGGCGGCCCTGGCCGCGTTGGCCCAGGGCAACCTGGCGCCGACCCCGCAGCCGCAGGACGGCGTGACCTACGCCGCCAAGCTGGACAAGGCCGAGGCCGCGCTCGACTGCAGCCAGCCGGCCGAACTGCTGGCGCGCCGCGTGCGCGCCTTCAATCCGGTGCCGGGCGCCAGCATCCGTCTGCCCGGGCTGGCCGATCCCGTGAAGGTGTGGCGCGCGCAGGCCTTGCCGCGGCCAGCGGCGGCGGCGCCGGGCAGCGTGCTGCGCGCGGATGCCGAAGGCATCGACATCGCCACCGGCGACGGCGCGCTGCGCTTGCTGGAGTTGCAGAAAGCCGGCGGCAAGCGCCAGCCGGTGGACGTGTTCGTGCGGGGCTGGCAGCCGGCCTGAGGTCGGCGCCGCCGCGTCGCGGCAACGGGCCCCGCCGTGATGGCGATCGGCCCGTTCTCAGGGGCGTTGGGCCAGCAGGTCCAGGTAGGCGCCCGATAGCAGCTGATCCGGCGCGACTTGCAGGCTGGCCAGCAGTTCGTGGGCTTCGGCCATGCCGGCGTCGACGCTTTCGCCGTCGCGCAGCACCACTTCCAGCTCCAGGAATTCCCCCAGCCCTTCGACCCTGTCCAGATGGATGCGGGTGCGCCCCGCCATGAACAGCAGGCGCTGCTTGCGCACGCGGCCAATCACGCCGTGGGCCAGCGCCAGCGCTTCACGCAAGGTGTCGGGCGATGCGGTCGGCGAGATGACGTAGAAGCTTTCCTTGGGCCCGGTAGCGTCGGCGCGGCGGTAGAAGATCAGTTCACCCGAGCCGTCGCCGAAGTCGCGCAGCTTGAGGCGGCCGCTGGCGCAGGTGAAGAAGGTGTCGTCCTGGGCGATGCTCACGGGCGCGGCGCCCGACAACGCCGCCGCCAGGGGTTCCAGGGCGGCCAGGCTGGCGACGCGCGCCTTGATTTCGACATTGCGTGCCATCGCGCTTCCTTGGTGGGGCCGCTCAGGCGAGCGCGGCGGGCAGGTCGGCGACCCGCAGGATCAGTTCGTCGGGGCCGCGCTCACGCAGCGCATCCACGTGGTTGTAGCCCCAGGCCACCGAGCTCACGCGCACGCCGGCCTTGCGGGCGGCGTCGATGTCGCGTATTTCGTCGCCCACCAGCAGGAAGCGGTCGGGAGCCACGGCGTGGCGCTGCAGCAGCCGGTCGATCTTGGCGGCCTTGCCGAACAGGTCGGTGCCGCATTCGTAGTCATCGAACAGGGCCGCGGTTTCGGGCCCCAGCACCCGCTGCACGTTTTCCAGCGAGTTCGAGCTGACCACCGCCAGCCGCATGCCGGCGGTCTTCAGGCGCGCCAGGGCATCGGGAATGCCGTCGAACATGTGCACGGTGGGATCGATTTCCTGCATCAGTGCGCGCACGTGCGTCATGATCGCGGGCAGCTTCCACAGCGGGATGCCGAGGAATTTGAGGATCTCGGAGGCGTCGCGATGGCGCAACTGATCGCGCTCGGCGGCATCGATCTTGCGAAAGCCGTACTTGTCGGCCACCGTGTTCAGGATGGAATTGAACCAAGGCATGGTGTCCGCCAAGGTTCCGTCGAAGTCGAAAGCTGCTATGTCGTATTTCAAGTAAACAATCCGATGCCGGGCTACAGGGGGTGAAGCAGATACTGCACCACCGGCGCCAGGTCTTCAAGCGGCGGGGCGCCGGCGACAACGCGCTGGGCGTTGGTCCAGGGGTAGTCCAGCGCCAGCAGCCAGCCGAAGACGGCGTCGGTGTCGCCGGGCGGCAGCGTCACCATGGTGTCGATGGTGATGGTCAGGTGGGTGGCGCGGTAGGGCTCGGGCTGGAACGTCCAGGCGTAGCGGCCGCAGCCCACGCGCACGTTGCCGGTGGCCTTCTCGGTCATGCCGACGATCCAGTCACAGGAATAATCGGACAGCCGTGCGCCGGCCTCCGGGCGCGCCAGGTAGAAGGTGTAGACGTTGTCGTAGGTCTGGCCGAACTTGCGCACCAGCGTATCGGTGATCGCGGCCAGACCGTGCGATTCGGGCGGGAAGGCGATCGCCTGCGTGCGCAGCGCCATCTTCAGCACCGCCTGCGGCGCGAAGGCGCGCGCCATGAAGTGCGGGCGGTTTTCGTCCTTGGCGTGGAAGTAATCGCGCAATACGGACTCGGTGCTGGCGGGAGACGAACCGTTGGACATTGCGGGCTTTCCTTGGGGCGGGTTAGGGGGCGCGATGCTCGGGCTTGACCGGCTCGAACCACTTGGAGATGTTGGGCGGTTCGTAGATGGCGTAGCGGTCCAGCAGCGTCGCGGGGTCGCTTTCCACCACCAGCATGTCGCGATGCTGGGGGCGCATGAAGGCTTCTTCGACGGCGTGGTCGACGAACTGCATCAGCGTGTCGTAGTAGCCGGCGATGTTGAGCAGGCCGCAGGGTTTCTGGTGAATGCTGAGCTGGGCCCAGGTCCAGACCTCGAAAAACTCTTCCAGCGTGCCGGCGCCGCCGGGCAGCGCGATGAAGCCGTCGGCCTTTTCCATCATCATGGCCTTGCGCTCATGCATGCTCTGCACCAGGTGCAGCTCGGTCAGGCCGCGGTGGGCCTGCTCTTTCTTCTGCAGCAGTTCCGGGATCACGCCGATCACGCGGCCGCCGCCGGCCAGCACCTCGTTGGCGATCACGCCCATGATGCCGACGACCGAGCCGCCGTAGACCAGGCCGAGGTCGCGCTTGACCAGTTCACGGGCCAGCACGCGGGCCTGTTCCAGGTATTCGGGGCGCGCGCCAGGATTGGAGCCGCAATACACGCAGATGTTCTTCAGGGTCATAGGGAGCTACGAATTGCCGGGCCCGTTACAGATTGCGTCACGGGCCATCCGGGAAGCCAATAGTTTACGAGAAGCGCCGGGCGGGTTCCCGGACCCCGCCGGCGGGAGGCGATCCGGCGTCCGGGGCAATGTTTGGACACAGCATCTTTTCGCATGGCCGGTAGACTGGGTTGTTCGGAACGACTGGATATCCAGCGTCGTATTGCCAACCCACAAGGAGCTGACGATATGGAAAACACGACCCGTAACCACAACGAGGCAAGCCGCCCCTTCGACATGGATGTGAAGGCGATCCGCGCCAAGGCGCGCCAGGACATCGAATCCGGCGCTGTCACCGACACCTACCGCGCCGACCGCAAGACCGTGCTCAAGCTATTGAACGAGGCGCTGGCCACCGAGATCGTCTGTGTGCTGCGCTACAAGCGCCACTTCTTCATGGCCCGCGGCCTGAACGCCGAGCCGGTGGCGGCGGAATTCGCCGAGCACGCCACCCAGGAACAGGAACACGCCGACAAGCTGGCCGAACGCATCGTGCAGCTGGGCGGCGAACCCAATCTGTCACCCAAGGGGCTGCTCGATCGCAGCCACTCCGAGTATGTCGAGGGCGCCACGCTGGAGGACATGATCAAGGAAAACCTGATCGCCGAGCGCATCGCCATCGACAGCTACCGGCAGATGATTGATTACATCGGCGAACAGGACTCCACCACCCGCCGCCTGCTCGAGGAGATCCTGGCGGTCGAGGAAGAGCACGCCGACGACATGTCTGATTTCCTGGCCAAGCACTGAAGCCACGCCGGCCAGCCGCGTTCAATCCGGGCGCGGCGGCCGCATCGTGGCGGCGCGCCGCCGGCCCGGCAGCGTGACAATCAGACCGAGTCGGCCCAGAGGTCGTATTCGTCGGAGTCGGTGACGCGGGCGCGCACCAGGTCGCCGGCCTTGAGCGGGCGTTCCGAACTGACGTAGACGCAACCGTCGATTTCCGGCGCGTCGCCGCTGCTGCGGCCCACGGCGCCGTCTTCGTCCACTTCGTCGATCAGCACCTCGATCTCGCGGCCGACCTTCTGCGCCAGGCGCGCGGTCGAAATCGACTGCTGCATTTCCATGAAGCGTTCCCAGCGTTCCTGCTTGACCTCGTCCGGCACCGGATTGTCCAGCAGGTTGGCGGGCGCGCCTTCGACCGGTGAATACTGGAAGCAGCCGACGCGGTCGAGTTGCGCCTCTTGCATCCAGTCCAGCAGGTACTGGAAGTCCTCCTCGGTTTCTCCGGGGAAGCCGACGATGAAGGTCGAGCGGATGGTCAGGTCGGGGCAGATCTCGCGCCAGTTCTTGATGCGCGCCAGCGTCTTGTCCTCGAACGCCGGGCGCTTCATCGCCTTGAGGATGCGCGGGCTGGCGTGCTGGAAGGGGATGTCCAGGTAGGGCAGGATCTTGCCCTCGGCCATCAGCGGGATCACTTCGTCCACGTGCGGGTACGGGTAGACGTAGTGCAGGCGCGTCCAGACGCCCATTTCGGACAAGGCCGTACAGAGTTCGGTCATGCGGGTGCGCACCGGACGGCCGTTCCAGAAGCCGCTGCGGTACTTGACGTCGACGCCGTAGGCGCTGGTGTCCTGCGAGATCACCAGCAGTTCCTTGACGCCGGCCTTGACCAGGCGCTCGGCCTCGCTGAGCACGTCGCCCACCGGGCGGCTGACCAGGTCGCCGCGCATCGACGGGATGATGCAGAAGCTGCAGCGGTGATTGCAGCCTTCCGAGATCTTCAGGTAGGCGTAGTGGCGCGGGGTCAGCTTGACACCCTGCGGCGGCACCAGGTCCAGGTAGGGATTGTGGTCCTTCTTGGGCGGCGCGGCATTGTGCACGGCGCGCACCACTTCCTCGTACTGCTGCGGGCCGGTCACGGCCAGCACGCTCGGATGCACATTGCGGATCACCGATTCCTCGACCCCCATGCAGCCGGTGACGATGACCTTGCCGTTCTCGGCCAGCGCCTCGCCGATGGCTTCGAGCGACTCGGCCTTGGCGCTGTCGATGAAACCACAGGTGTTGACCACCACCACGTCGGCGTCGTTGTACTCGGGCGTGACTTGATACCCTTCGGTGCGCAGTTGGGTCAGGATGCGTTCGGAGTCGACCAGGGCTTTGGGACAGCCCAGGCTGACAAAGCCGACTTTGGGGGAAGACATGGAATACCTCGGTGGGCGCGAGCCGGCGCCAATGATCAAATACTGCGCAATTCTAGCGCGGCAGGGCGGGGGGCCGTTATTTTAGCGGGTCGCCGCGGGCAGCTTGCGGATAAGGTGTGTCCCTAATATTTCGGCGGTCTTGGCGCGAGGCGTCCGGCCGGGTCAGGCGCCGCTGCGGCGATACAGCGCCAGGGTGCCAGCCAGCCCGATCATGAGCGAACCGCAGACCCGGTTCAGCCAGCGCAGGCCCGAGCCGCGAAAGGCCCGCACCAACTGCGCTCCGAGGGTGGCGTAGGCCAGCATGGTGGCGATGTTCATCAGCGCAAGCACGGCGGCCACGGTGGCGTATTGCGGCAGCAGGGGCGCCTGGGTATTGATGAACTGCGGCAGGAAGGCCGACATGAACAGCAGCGCCTTCGGGTTGGTCAGCGCCACCACGAAGCTGCGCAGGCCCAGCTTCAGGCCCACCTGCCGGGCGCCGCCGGGTTCGGCCGCCGGCAGCACCAGCGCGGCGTCCGAGCGCAGCATCTTCCAGCCGAGATAGGCCAGGTACGCCGCGCCCGCCCACTTGATGGCATGGAAGGCCACTTCCGAGGTGGCCAGCACCACGCCCAGGCCGGACGCGACCGCGCCCAGCAGGATGAAGTCCGCCAGCACCGCGCCGCCCATGCCCCAGCAGGCGGTACGCACGCCGTGGCGCGAGCCGTTGCTCATGGCGAGCAGCATGGTGGGGCCAGGCGTCACGATGGCGACGGCCGAGGCCAGGATGAACAGCAGCAGCGTGGCGGTGGACATGGCGGGCTCCGTGGCAAGCGGCCAGTGTGACGCGCCCGTTCCGGTTCGTCCAGCGCCGGGCGCGGCCGCCGCCGGGGCCGCTGGGCCGCGCCGGGCTACCATAGCGGTCTTATTCCCTGATCTGTTGCCATGTCCACGCGTTCCGACACTCCTCATCTGGCCCCGCCGCTGTCCACTGTCCTGCTTTCCAGCGCGCAGGTGGTGGAGGACGTCCTGGACGGCCGCTCGCTCACCGAGGCGCTGGCCGACGTCGACGGCGCCTTGCGCCCGGCCGCGCAGGCGGTGTCGTTCCATGCCATGCGCTACCTGGGCTGGGCCGACGCGGTCGGCCGCGAACTGGTGCAGCGCTATCCGAACGTGCTGTTCGAATCGCTGTTGCTGGTGTCGCTGACGCTGCTCAAGGCCGAAGGCGAGGCCGCCGCGGCGCTGCCCGGCATGCCGGTGTACGCCCCGCACACGGTGGTGGATCAGGCGGTCACGGCGGCCGCCAAGAGCCGCGGCCTGGCGTCGTTCAAGGGGCTGCTCAATGCCTGCCTGCGCCGCTTCCTGCGTGAGCGGGCGGCGCTGGAGGCCGCCGTGGCCGACAGCCCCGAGGCCGAATGGAACCATCCGGGCTGGTGGGTCAAGCAGTTGCGCGTCGCCTATCCGCGGCAATGGCAGGACATCCTGCGGGCGGCCAACGTGCCGGCGCCGCTGACCCTGCGCGTCAACCGCCGCCGCGCCAGCCGCGAACAGGTTCTGGCCGCGTTCCAGAACGCGGGTCTGGCGGCCGAGGCCGTGGGCTCCGCCGGCCTGGTGCTGGCCACGCCCCGGCCCGTGACCCAGTTGCCTGGCTTTGCCGAAGGCTGGTGGTCGGTGCAGGACGCCGGCGCCCAACTGGCCGCCGAGTTGCTGGCGCCCGCCGCCGGCATGCGGGTGCTGGATGCCTGCGCCGCGCCCGGGGGCAAGACCGCCCATCTGCTGGAGCTGGCCGACATCGACCTGTTGGCGCTGGATGCCGATGCCGACCGGCTGGCGCGGGTCGGCCAGAACCTGGACCGGCTGGGCCTGGCCGGCGAACGGGTGCGGCTGCAGGCCGCCGACGCGGCCGACCTGGACAACTGGTGGGACGGAACGCCGTTCGACGCGGTGCTGGCGGACGTGCCGTGCACGGCCTCGGGCATCGTTCGGCGTCACCCCGACATCCGCTGGCTGCGCCGCGAGAACGACCTGCGCCGTACCGCGACCTTGCAGGCGCGCATCCTGGACGCGCTCTGGCGCACCGTGGCGCCCGGCGGCCGGCTGCTGTATGTCACCTGCTCGGTGTTCCCGATCGAAGGCACGCGCCAGGCGCTGGAGTTCCTGCAGCGCCATCCCGACGCCACCCGGCTGGAAGCGCCCGGCCAATTGCTGCCAGTTGCGGTCGATGCAACACCCGCCGCGCAGCACGATGGGTTTTTCTACGCCTTGTTTGCCAAGCAGTCGTGAATCGCCAAGAATAGGGGCAATGACGGGGTTCCGGTGTCGTATGTCCATCATTTCACGCTTATTTCTGGGGTTATTGTTCGCATCTGCCGCGCTGTCATTGGCGCCGGCGGGCCAGGCACACGGGTCCGAGCCGCAGGTCGTGCGCGTCGAGCCGGTGGTGCGTGGCGACAAGCTCGAAATCGACGCCGACATCGAATTCGAACTGAACCAGCAACTGCGCGACGCCGCCCAGCGCGGCGTGCCGCTGTATTTCACCGCCGACCTGACCATCACGCGCGAGCGCTGGTGGTGGTTCAACAAGTCCCTGGTGGATACCTCCCGCACCTGGCGCGTGGTCTACAACGCGCTGACGCGGCAGTGGCGTGCCGGCGTGGGCGAGCTGTCCTTCCCGGTGGCGTCGCTGGACGATGCCATGAGCGTCATCCGCCACGTGCGCAACTGGCAGGTGGCCGATGCCGACGATTTCGACGAAGGCGTGGTCTATGGCGGCCAGTTCCGGCTGCGGCTGGACACATCGCTGCTGCCCCGGCCGTTCCAGGTCAATGCGCTGAACAGCAGCTCCTGGATCCAGGGCACGCCGTGGACCGATTTCTCGTTCTCGCTGGGTGACAAGGAGAAAGACCCCTCATGAGGCTGTTGCTTCGGCTGGCCCTGATGGTCGGCGCCGTGAGCGGCCTGGCATTGCTGGGCCTGCTGGCGTGGTCCACCGGCAATGCCTCGCGCTTTGCGCGCTATTACGACACCCTGCTGATCCTCAACGGCATTTTCGCCCTGGCGCTGTTCGTCTGGGTGGTGGCCTTGACGGTGCGGTTGGCGCGGCAGATCCGGCGCCGGCAGTTCGGCGCCCGGCTGACGGCCCGCTTCTCGCTAGCCTTTGCGCTGATCGGCGTGGTGCCCGGCGCCCTGATCTACACCGTCTCGGTGCAGTTCATGTCGCGCTCGATCGAATCCTGGTTCAACGTGCGGGTCGACAGCGCGCTGGAGGCCGGCCTGAACCTGGGCCGCGCCGCGCTCGATTCGCTGCTGGCCGACCTGGATGCGCGGGCGCGGTCCATGGCTGCCGAGCTGAACCGCAACTCCGACACCGGCGTGACGCTGGCCCTGACGCGGCTGCGCGAAGCCAATGGCGTGCAGGAAGCCATGGTTTTCACCGGCAGCGGCCGCATGGTGGCGTTCTCCACCAGCCAGTACGGCCAATTGCTGCCGGCCATGCCGCCGCCCGCTGTCATGAACCAACTGCGCCTGTCGCGCGGCTATTCGGCCGCCGAGGCCGACGACCCGGTCAAGCCGGGCGAGGATGGCGGGCTGCACCTGCGCGTGGTGATCCCGCTGACCGGCCCGGACCGCTACGACAATCTGCTGGGCGCCGCGTCCGAGCCGCGCTGGCTGCAACTGCTGCAGCCAGTGCCCGAGCAGATCGCGCACAACGCCAACCTGGTGCAACAGGGATTTCGCGATTACCAGGAACTGGCGCTGTCGCGGCTGGGCCTGCGCAAGCTGTATGGCATCACGCTGACCCTGGCGCTGCTGCTGGCGGCATTCGGCGCCATCGCGGTGGCGTTGTCGCTGTCCAAGCGGCTGGTGCGGCCGCTGCTGAGCCTGGCCGGCGGCACCCAGGCGGTGGGCGTGGGCGACTACCGGCCGCTGCCCGAGCCGCCGGAACGCGACGAGGTCGGCCAGCTCACCCGCTCGTTCAACGCCATGACGCGCCAGCTCGACGAGGCGCGCCGCATGGTCGAGAGCAACCGTCAGCAGCTCGAACGATCCAACGTCTACCTGGAAAGCGTGCTGTCGAACCTGTCCTCGGGCGTGCTGGTGTTCGACGAGTCCTTCCGCGTCACCACCGTCAACCAGGGCGCCCAGACCATCCTGCAGGCCGATCTGCGCTCGGTGATCGGGCGGCCGCTGGAAACCGTGGACGGCATGCTCGAATTCGCCAATATCGTGCGGCAGGCGTTTTCCACCCACGCGGCGGTGGGCTCCGAGCGCCAGCACTGGCAGCAGCAGTTCGAGATCGCGCCCAAGCAGGGCGACACCCCCAACGGGCCGCAGCCGCTGACGCTGCTGGCGCGTGGCACGCACCTGCGGGTGGATGGCCGCGGTAACGGCTACCTGGTGGTGTTCGATGACATCACGGAAGTCATTTCGGCCAATCGCACCGTGGCCTGGGGCGAGGTGGCGCGCCGGCTGGCGCACGAGATCAAGAATCCGCTGACCCCGATCCAACTGTCCGCCGAACGCCTGGCGATGAAGCTGGAGGGCAAGCTGCAACCGGCCGAGGCCCAGATCGTGGAGCGTTCCACCAACACCATCGTCAACCAGGTGGCCTCGCTCAAGCAGATGGTGGACGATTTCCGCGAATACGCCCGCACGCCCCCCGCGGTGATGCAGCGCATCGACTTCAATGCCCTGGTTGCCGATGTGCTGTCTCTTTACGGCTGGGAGCCGGACGGCGCCGCCGCGGTCCGCATGGTGTCCGGCAAGGCTTTGAACCTGGACGTCAACCTGGCCGCGGGCCTGCCGGCCATCGAGGGCGATCCGACCCAGCTGCGCCAGGTGATCCACAACCTGCTGTCCAACGCCCGCGACGCCATCGCCGAGAAGGGCGGGGAAGGCCGGGTCAGCGTCACGACCCAGCTGATGCGCAGCGAGCAGCCCGACCGCGCCGACCAGCAGGCCCTGCGTTTCACGGTCGCCGATACGGGCCCGGGCTTCCCACCGCAGGTCATGCAGCGCGCTTTCGAGCCCTACGTAACCACCAAGTCCCACGGGACTGGGTTAGGATTGGCAATCGTACGCAAGATCGTGGAAGAGCATGGCGGGCGGATCGACCTTGCCAATCGCAAGGAAGGAGGCGCGCGGATCTCCATCTTGTTGACCCGGCTTGCGCCCGGGGCCGATACTATGGACGCGACCGCGCAAGAAAAGGATAATGCGGCTACGCAATAGGTGGATGCTTTATGGCCAGAATTCTGGTGGTTGACGACGAAGTCGGTATTCGCGAGCTTTTGTCGGAAATCCTTTACGACGAAGGGCACACGGTCGAATTGGCCGAAAACGCGGCGCAAGCGCGCGCCGCGCGCCTTCGCATGCGTCCCGATCTGGTGCTGCTGGACATCTGGATGCCGGACACCGATGGCGTCAGTCTGCTCAAGGAATGGGGTTCGCAGGGCCTGCTGGACATGCCCGTCATCATGATGAGCGGCCATGCCACCATCGACACGGCGGTCGAGGCCACCCGCATCGGCGCCATGGATTTCCTCGAAAAGCCGATCACGCTGCAGCGCCTGCTCAAGACCGTGGCGGCCGGCCTGGCCCGCGGCCGGGTGCCGCATCCGGCGCCCGTGGCGGCGCCCGTGGCGGCCAGCACCGCCGTGGCGCTCGAAGACGAACTCGATCCGCCGACGCTGTCGGCGGCGCCCGCCAACGAGGTTCCGGTCACCGCCAACGGCCAACTGGGCAGCATTTCGCTGGATCAGCCGCTGCGCGAGGCGCGCGACGAGTTCGAACGCATCTATTTCGAATACCACCTGGTTCGCGAAAGCCACAGCATGACGCGCGTGTCCGAACGCACCGGCCTGGAACGCACCCACCTCTATCGCAAGCTCAAGCAATTGGGCATCGAGTCGGCGCGCAAACGGGGCGCATGAAGATCCTGATCATCGGCGCTGGGCGCGTAGGCACCAGCGTGGCGGAAAACCTGGTGTCCGAGCAGAACGACATCACGGTGATCGATTCGGATCCCTCCCAGCTGCAATACCTGCAAGAACATTTCGACCTGCGCGTCGTCCATGGCGACGGCTCGCAGGTATCGGTGCTGGAAGGCGCCGGCGCGGCCGACACCGACCTGTTGATCGCCTGCGCCGCCTCCGACGCCGCCAACATGGTGGCCTGCAAGATCGCCCGCCAGTTGTTCAATATCCCCCGCCGCATCGCCCGCATCCGCTCGGGCGAGTTCTCCGAGCATCCGGAGCTGATGAGCGAAGAGGGCTTCTGCATCGACGCCATCATCAGCCCCGAGCGCAGCGTCACCACCTACCTGCACAGCCTGATCGAATTTCCGGAGGCCTTGCAGGTCGTGGAGTTCGCCGAGGGCCGGGTCAGCGTCGTGACCGTCCGCGTCGGGCATGGCAGCCCGATGGCGCATCATCCCGTCGACAAGCTGCGCGAGGTCTGGCCCGACGTCACCGCCCGTGTGATCGACGTGCTGCGCGGCGGCCGGCCGCTGCGGGCCGGCTCGGGCACCGTGATCGCGCCCGGCGACGAAGTGGTGCTGGTGGTGGACACGCGCCACGCCCGCCGCGCGGTGCGGCAACTGCGCGAAGCCGAAAAGGCCGTGCGCCGCGTGATGATCGCCGGCGGCGGCAACATCGGCCTGCGGCTGGCGCGCGCGCTGGCCGAGGAAAACTACAGCGTGCGCATCATCGAGCGCGACCTCAAGCGTTGCGAATACCTGGCCACGCAACTGCCCGACAGCGTGCTGGTACTGCACGGCAGCGGCACCGACGAGGCCCTGCTGGAACGCGAGAACATCGAGGACATGGATACCTGGCTGGCCCTGACCAGCGACGACGAGGACAACATCATGTCGTCGCTGCTGGCCAAGCGCCTGGGCGCGCGCAAGGTGATCGCGCTGATCAACCGCCAGGCCTACGGCGAACTGATGCAGGGCAGCCATATCGACATCGCGGTGTCGCCGTCGCAGGCCACCATGAGCGAACTGCTGCGCCACGTGCGGCGCGGCGACGTGGCGGCGGTGCACCGCTTGCGCCAGGGCGTGGCCGAGGCGCTGGAAGCCATCGCCCACGGCGACCGTTCCACTTCCAAGGTGGTGGGCCGGCGGGTCGGCGAGATCAGCCTGCCCAAGGGCGCCAGCATCGGCGCCCTGGTGCGCGAGGACGAAATCATCCTGCCCGACGCCGACACCGTGATCGAGACCGACGACCACGTCATCGTCTTCGTGCCCTCGCGCAAGCAGATGCCGCGCGTGGAAAAGCTGTTCCAAGTCTCGGCGTCGTTCTTCTGATGAGCCCGCGCGTCCTGTTTTCCGACGGGCCGGCGCCGGCCGGGGAGGCGGCATGAGGCGCGTCCTGGCGACCCTGCACATCCTGGGCCTGACCATGGTGATGTTCGCGCTCACCATGCTGATTCCGCTGGGGGTGGCGTACCTTGGCGGCGACGCCGCGCGCGATGCCTTTCTGCACGGCTTCCTGCTGTCCATCGGCATTGGCGTGGGCCTGGCGGCGCTGACCCGGCGCGCCCGCAGCGAGCTGCGCGCCCGCGACGGCTTTGTGCTGGTGTCGGCCGTCTGGGCCGGCCTGCCGCTGCTGGCGGCGATTCCGTTGCTGATCTATTTCCACCGCGCCGGCCTGCCGCTGTCGTTCACCAGCGCCTATTTCGAGGCCATGTCCGGGCTGACGACCACTGGCGCCACGGTGCTGACCAACCTGGACGCGTTGCCGCCGTCGATCAACCTTTGGCGCGCCACGCTGGTGTGGGTCGGGGGCATGGGGATCCTGGTGCTGGCGGTGGCGATCCTGCCGCTATTGGGCGTGGGCGGGCACCAGGTGGTGCGGGCCGAGACCCCGGGCCCGATGAAAGACGAGCGCCTGACGCCGCGCATCGCCAGCACCGCCAAGGCGCTGTACGCGGTGTATTTCGCCTTTTCGATTCTATGTTTCCTGGCCTATCGCGCCGTCGGCCTTTCCTGGTTCGAGGCCTGGTGCCACATGGCCACGACCATGGGGCTGGGCGGCTTTTCGACCTGGGACGACGGTTTCGCCCATTTCGATTCGGTGGCGGTCGAAATGGTGGCCATGGTGTTCATGCTGATCGCCGGCATCAACTTCGCCACCCACTTCAATGCCTTCCGCCAACGCAGCGCGCGCGCCTACCTGCGCTGCCCGGAGGCGATTCCGTATCTGGTGGTGGTGCTGGGCGTGGGGCTGGTGATCTCGGTGTTCCTGTACGTCAAGGGCGTCTACCAGGAACCGCTGCAGGCCCTGCGCTATGGCATGTTCAACACCATTTCCATGGCCACCACCACCGGCTATGCCAATACCGACTTCGCCCAGTGGCCGCTGTTCGCGCCCCTGACCATGCTGCTGCTGTCCGGGTTCGCCACCTCGGCGGGGTCGACCGGGGGCGGGATCAAGATGATCCGGGCCATCCTGCTGGTCAAGCAGGCGCGCAACGAACTGGTAACAATGTTGCACCCGCACGCCGTCAGTCCGGTGCGGGTCAACGGCCGGGCGGTCGAGGCCCGCACCATGTCGTCGGTGCTGGCGTTCATGTTGTTCTACGGCCTGTCCATCGCCGTCTTCACCAGCTTGCTGCTGTTGTCGGGCCTGGATCCCATCACGGCGTTCTCGGCCGTGTTCGCCAGCGTCAACAATACCGGGCCAGGCCTGGGCCCGGTCGGCCCGATGGGCAATTTCGCGGTGCTGTCCGACTTCCAGATCTGGGTCTGCACTTTTGCCATGCTGATCGGCCGGTTGGAATTGCTGACCGTGCTGGTGCTGTTCACCCCCATCTTCTGGCGCAAATAGCCGGTCCGGCCAGCGCGTGGCGGCGGCGCGCCGAGGTGGCAGGTTTTGCTCCGGGATAACCCGAATAAGGGTTATCCCGCCCTCGCTCCAAAGCCTCGTCCCGACTGCGCTTGCGGCCCGCGCGCGCCGTCAGGCCGCATGGTTTCTAGGTTGTGAGCGCTCGCTTACCTTGTCGTAGAGGGAAAAACCGAATGCATCGTGATGTTGCACACAAATGTCACGATTTTCAATCGTTTTGCCACAAACATGCGGCTATTATGCGTTCACAAGCCGCCGTCTAGTGCCCCCCGGGAAGTTGCCGGGCTTCAAGGTCGAACGGCGCATCCCCTCATCAAAATATCCAAAGGAGTCCGAGATGGAACAGATCCCGTTCATTTCGTCGGCCCCCAACACCCTGGGCATCGAACTCGAGCTGCAACTGATCGACCCCCGCAGTTTTGACCTGACCGCAGCCTCTGACGAGCTGCTGGCCCAAATGGCCAACCACCCCATCGCCGACCGTGTCAAACCGGAAATCACGCGGTCCATGATCGAATTGAATTCTTCGGTGCACGAGCACCCGATGGGCCTGCTGGCCGAAATGCGCGAGATGCGCGACGCCCTGGTCGAGGCGGCCGATGCCGTTGGCGTTTCGGTGGCCGGCGGCGGCGCCCACCCGTTCATGCGCTGGCAGGAACGTTCCATTTCGGATACCCCGCGCTTCCAATACCTCGCCGAAATGTATGGTTACCTGGCGCGTCAATTTACGGTGTTCGGCCAGCACATCCATCTGGGCGTCAAGAGCGGCGACGACGCCATCAAATTGTTGCGCCGGCTGTCGCCCTATGTGCCGCACTTCATCGCGCTATCGGCGTCGTCGCCGTATTGCGAGGGCGTCGATACGCTGTTCTCGTGCTCGCGCCTGAACGCGGTCAACAGCTTTCCGCTGGCCGGCCACATGCCGGCCGAGGTCAAGGACTGGTACCAGTTCGAGGCCCATCTGGCGCAGTTGCGCGCCTATGGCCTGGCCGAGAGCATCAAGGACCTGTACTGGGATATCCGCCCCAAGCCCGAATTCGGCACGGTGGAGATCCGTGTCTGCGACACGCCGCTGACGGTCGAGCGCGCCTGCCAGGTCGCGGCGTTCGCCCAGGCGCTGGCCGTGCTGCTGATGCGCGAGGACGATCCCAGCGACAAGGCCTGGCTGTCCTACCGCAGCAATCACTTCCAGGCCTGCCGCTTCGGGCTGCAGGGCAGCTATGTGACGCCGGACGGCCAGCGCCTGCGCCTGATGGATCATCTGCGCGCGCTGTTCCAGCGGCTGATGCCGGTGGCCGAGGAGCTTGGCACGGGCGACATGATCGCAGCGCTGCGCGACGACGCCATGCGCAGCGGCAACGACGCGCGCTGGCTGCGCAACCAGTTCCATCGCCTGCGCGACCTGCCGCTGGTGGTGGAGTCGATGTCGCAGGCCTGGCGTGGCGAGTCGCCCCCGCTGGCCGCGCCGGCCGAACCCACCGCGGTGCTGCGCCGGCGCATCCGCGCCACGTCCGAACCGATGCAGCCGCTATCGGCCGCGGAGCCGGGCGTGACCGGAACCGTGCCCGAACGCCTGCACTGACCTGAACGCCTGCGCGAGGCGCGCAGGCCCCGGGCGGGGCTTTTGACCTCAGGGCGTGCCGCGCTGGCGGCCGCCGATGGCGCTGACCGACAAGCGGGTTTCCCC
Organism: Achromobacter sp.; assembly: GCF_050285565.1. Taxonomy (GTDB): domain Bacteria; phylum Pseudomonadota; class Gammaproteobacteria; order Burkholderiales; family Burkholderiaceae_B; genus Achromobacter. Next base: position 291,567 of record NZ_JBLZXG010000007.1, on the reverse strand, counting down.
GGCGCTGGCGCGGTGGGTCGCGGCGCGCCAGGCGTGGCCATAGGCTACCTCGATGCTCAGGGCGATGACGCCATCGGGCCGGCGTTGGGCCTCCAGTGCCGCGCACAGGCGTGCCCGCCAGTCGCGCCCGACCAGGCCGCCACGGCGGCCGGCGGCCGGATTGCCGCCCAGGGCGCGCACGTCCTGCAGCAGTTTTTCCGGCGTGCGGTAGGTCAGGGTCAGGATTTCCTGGTCCATGACCGGGTCGGCGAAGCCGTTTTCCACCAGCAGGTCGCCGAAGTCGTGCATGTCGACGAAGGCCGGCGTGGCGGTGCGCAGGCCGGCGTCAGCCAGTGCCTGGCGCAGTTCGCGCAGCGTCGCCGGCCCGAGACAGGAGAACATCGCCAGTCCGCCGACCTTGAGGATGCGGCGCCATTCGGCCAGCACCGCGTGCGGTTCGCGATGCCAGTGCAGGGCCAGGTTGGACCAGACCAGTTCGTGTGATTCCGGGGCCAGCCCGGTCGCGGCCAGGTCGGCGTTGACGAAAGCCGTGGCCGGGCCACGGCGCGCCAGCTTGCCGATCCAGGCGCCGAGGCCGGCGGGCGCGTGGCGTTGGCGGGCGATGTCCAGCAGCGGTTCGCAATTGTCCAGACCGCTGTAGGCGGCCTCGGGGTAGCGCTCGCGCAGCAGGGCCAGGTTGTCGCCAGCGCCGCAGCCCGCGTCCAGCATGGCCTGCGGCCGCACGCGGATGTACTGCAACCGGCCCAGCATGCGGCGGGCGACTTCGCCATACAGGAACTGGGCTTCCGACAGGTCGCCGCGGCGGGCGAATTGGCGCGGCACATCGGCGGCGACGAGCGGGAGCGAGGGCGGGGAACTGGGTGCTGGCAAGGACATTTCGGTCGCGCCCGGGCCACAGCCGCGGGCGGATCATGATTTCATGGGGGATGGCTCACATTATTGCCCATCCCGGCCGGGGGCGCCGATTGTCCCTACAGGCGATGGGGCGGTGGCTGCTGGACCGGGTGCCTTGCGATTGCCCGTTGTGCGGGGTCCGCGTCGGCGGCGCCAGATTGTGCGAGGGCTGTGAAATCGATCTCGCCGCCGCGTCGCAGGCACCGCCGGCCCCGCGCTGCCTCCGTTGCGCCGTGCGGCTGGGGCCCGACGCGCTGCATTGCGCCGCCTGCCTGGCGCGGCCGCCGGCCTTCGCGCGCACGATCACCGCGTTCGATTACGAGCCTCCCGCCGATACGCTGATCCGCCAGCTCAAGACCCAGCTGCGGCTGAGCGCGGCGCCGGTGCTGGCGCGCCTGCTGGCGCACGCGGTGTGGTGCGATCCGCCGCCCGCGGCGCTGTTGCTGGTGCCGGTGCCGTCCAGCCGCGCGTCGCTGCGCCGGCGCGGCTTGAATCCGGCGGCCGAGATCGCGCGCGACCTGGCGGCGCGGCTCGGCTGGCCGCTGCTGCGCGGGGCGCTGCGGCGGCGGCGCGAGACGCCGCGGCAGACGACCCTGGGACGACAGGCGCGGCAACAGGGCGCGAGGGGCGTGTTCCACTGCCGGCGGGATCTGTCCGGCCGCGCGGTCGGCCTGGTCGATGACGTCATGACCACGGCCAGCACCGCCGATGCCGCGGCGCGCGCGCTGCTGGACGCGGGCGCGGCCAGCGTGACGGTGCTGGTGGCGGCGCGCACGCCACGTCCCGGCTGATCCGCTGTCGCGTTCCGCCGGCCCGGCATGGGGCCGGCGCGAGGCCGGCGGATAGTCCAAATCGGCGACAATCGCTGCTGCGCGGCTGCTTGCGGCCGCGCGCCCGTCAACGTTTTTCGGCCCTTTCGCCATGTTCCACGTCATCCTCGTCTGCCCCGAGATTCCGCCCAACACGGGCAATGCGATCCGCCTGTGCGCCAATACCGGCGCGCAATTGCACCTGGTGCGCCCCTTGGGGTTCGAACTGGACGATGCCCGCATGCGGCGGGCGGGGCTGGATTACCACGAGTGGCAGCCCGTGCGGGTGCACGATTCCCTGCCGCAGGCGCTGGCGGACACGGGGGCGGCGGCCCCGCATATCTATGCATTGACCACCCAGGCGCAGCGCAGCGTGGGGGATGTGCGGTTCGAGGCCGGGGATGTATTCGTGTTCGGGCGCGAGAGCGCGGGACTGTCGGCGGAGCATCATGCGCTGTTCGCGCCGCAGCAGCGGTTGCGCTTGCCGATGCGGGCGGGGCAGCGGAGCTTGAATCTCTCGAATGCGGTGGCGGTTACCGTGTTCGAGGCTTGGCGGCAGCTTGGGTATGAGGGGGGCGTTTAGGGAAGGGGGCGCCGCCGCCAGCGGCCTTAGTCCAGAGACAGGTTCAGTTTCTGGATGACCTGGTCCCAGCGGGCTTTTTCGTCCTGGATGCGGACGGTCAGCGCCTCGGGAGTTGAGGGGGCGGGGGTGAAGTACTGCAAGGCCATCTGCTTGCGAACCGTATCGCTGTTGATGATGCGGGTCAGCTCGCTGTTCAGGCGCTCGATGATGGGCATCGGCGTTTCGGCCGGGGCGAGGATGGCGTTCCAGGAGATGGCTTCGAAGTCGGGGTAGCCCTGCGAGGCCATGGTGGGGATGCCGGGCAGCGTGTCGCTGGGCTGCAGGCTGGTGACGGCCAGGACCTTGACCTTGCCGTCGCGGGTCTGGGGCACGGCGATGGCGGGCACCATGAAGCCAGCCTGGATGTCGCCGCCAATGATGGCGCTGATGACCTGCGGGAAGCCGGCGTAGGGAATGTGCGCCATGTCGATGCCGGCGCGCTCCTTGAACATTTCCATGGCCAGGTGGGCCGAGCTGCCGGGCCCGACGGAGCCGTAGTTCAGCGAGCTGCCGTGTTCCTTCACCATGCGCACGAAGTCCTGCACGGAGTTCACGTTCTGCAGGTTGCCGGGCACCGTCAGCACGTTGGGGCTGGTGCCGACCAGCGTCACGGGCGCCAGGTCGTGCAGCGGGTCATAGCCCAGCGTCTTTTTGTAGAGCGTGGGGGCGGTGACCAGCGGGCCATTGATCGTGTAGAGCAGGGTGTAGCCGTCGGGCTTGGCCTGGGTAACGATGCGGGTGCCGATGTTGCCGCCGGCGCCGGGTTTGTTGTCGATGACGATGGGTTGCCCGAGCGCCTGGGCCAGGGGTTCGGAGATGGTGCGCGCCAGGATGTCGGGCGAAGAGCCGGGCGGGAACGGCACCACCATGTGGATGGGGCGTTCGGGCCAATCGGCGTGGGCGGCGGCGGGCAGGATGGCCGCCAGGCTCAGGCACAGGCCGCGCAGCAGGCGGCCGACCCGGAACTTGCTGGGGTGCGTCATGAAGGGTGTCTCCTGGGTGTCGGGCGTGATGTCGTGATGGGGAGAGGGCGCGGGCGCGGCGGGTGTCAGCCGTCGGAGTCGTGTTCGTCGCGGGCGTTGCGCGCCAGCAGCGCCGACACGGCCGTCATCGGGGCCACGCCCTCGAACAGCACGGCGCACACGGCTTCGGTGATGGGTAGTTCGACGCCGATGGCGCGGGCGCGGTCCAGCGCGGCGCGGGCGCAGCGCACGCCCTCGGCGGTGATGCCGCTGGCCAGGATGTCGGCCAGTTTGCGGCCGGCGCCGATCTCCAGTCCCACGTGGCGGTTGCGCGATAGTTCGCCGGTCGCGGTCAGCACCAGGTCGCCCAGGCCGGTCAGGCCGGCGAAGGTTTCGGCCTGCGCGCCCAGCGCGACGCCGAAGCGGGTCATCTCGGCCAGGCCGCGGGTGATGAGCGCGGCGCGGGCGTTGGTGCCCAGCGCCAGGCCGTCGCCGATGCCGCAGGCCACGGCGATGACGTTCTTGAGGGCGCCACCCACTTCCACGCCGACCAGGTCGCCGCTGGCGTAGACGCGCAGCGCGGCGCCGTGCAGGGCCAGGGTGGTGGCGGCGCGCAGGGCGGCGTTGTCGCTGGCAACGGTCAGCGCCACGGGCAGGCCCTGGGCCACTTCGCGGGCAAACGACGGGCCCGACAGGGCGCCGCCGATGGCGCCGGGCAGGGCCGCGCGCACGATTTCGTGAGGCAGCCGCGCGGTGTCGGCCTCGAAACCCTTGCAGGTCCAGACGATGGGGGTGTCCTGCAGGCCCAGCGCGGGCAGGCGTTGCGCCAGTTCGGCACAGGTCGCGGCCAGGCCGGCCACGGGCACGCCCAGGATGATCAATCCCGCCGCGCCGTCCTGCTTGAGGCTGCGCAGGGTCGCGTCGAGATCGGAGGAAACGGTAAGCGCCTGCGGCAGCGCGATGCCGGGCAGGTAGCGCGCGTTCTCGTGGCGGGCAGCCATGTCGGCGGCCTGCGCCGGATCGCGCGCCCAGAGTACGGTGGGGTGGCGGCGGCTCGCGGCCGCCGCCAGCGCGGTGCCCCAGCTACCCGCGCCCAGGACGGCAACGCGCAGGCTGGGCGAGGAAGACTGGTTCATGGGGCGCCGCGATGCGCCTTATTGGCGGGTGGCGCTGGCGGGCAGGATGATGCCCGAGTCGCTGCCGTTGCCGTTGGCGTTGCTTTGCTGCTGTTGCAGCTCGGCCAGGCGCTGCTCGTACAGGGCCTGGAAGTTGACTTCGGTCAGGTGCAGCGGGGGCATCGAGGTGCGGGTGATCGCATCGGCGATGTTGGCGCGCAGGTACGGGTACAGCATGGTCGGGCAAACGATGCCCAGCAGCGGGTCGAGCTGTTCTTCAGGGATGTTGGCGGCTTCGAAGATGCCGGCCTGGGTGCCTTCGACCAGGTACACGACCTTGTCGTTGACGCGGGTGGTGACGGTGACCGTGACCGTGGTTTCGAACACGGTTTCGGCCAGGCGTTGGCCGCCCACGGTGATGCTCACTTCAACCTGGGGCGCTTCTTGCTCCAGGAAGACGTGGGGCGCGTTCGGCATTTCCAGCGAAAGGTCTTTCAGGTAGACGCGCTGCAGATTGAACGAGGGCGCGTCGTTGCCGCCTTCTTGCTGGGTGTTTTGGTCTTGATCAGCCATGAGTGTTTCCGTTGGTGGGAGGGGCAAAAAGGGGCGTTAGCCGTTGAGCAATGGGGTCAGGCCGCCCGAGCGGTCCAGCGCCATCAGGTCGTCGCAACCGCCGACGTGGGTATCCCCGATGAAGATCTGCGGTACCGTGCGCCGGCCGGTGCGTTCGATCATGCGATCGCGCTGGCCGGGTTCGCGGTCGATCTGGATGATTTCCAGGTCGGTCACGCCGCGCTGCTCCAGCAGCGCCTTGGCGCGGGCGCAATAGGGACAATAGTCCTTGCTGTACATGACAACTTTATTCATAGGCGCTCCAGACAGATTCTGTCGATAAGATGGGGGCGCGTCGCCCGGGTTCAACCCTTCTGGGTGACCGGCAGGCTGGCGGCCAGCCAGGCGCGCATGCCGCCTTCGAGGGGCACCACGTCGGCAAAGCCCTGCGCGCGCAGCTTGGCGGCGGCGCGGGCCGCATCACGGCCATTGTCGCAAACCACGACCAGCGGCTTGTTCTTGGGCAGCGAGGCGGCCTTCTGTTCCAGGTCGGCGGCGGGCACGCTGCGGGCTTGGGCGATGTGGCCGGCCTGGAACTGCTCGGCGGGGCGCACGTCGACCCAAACGGCCTGGCGCTGGTTGACCATCTGGATGGCTTCCGCGGTGCTGACGGCCGAGCCGGTGCGGCCTTTGCGCAGGGCGGGAATGGCCAGCATGACGCCGGACACGAGGGTCACGGCGACAATGAAGATGTTGTTTTTATCGAGCAAGAATTGCAGAAGGTCCACGGGGCATCCTGAAGTGCGGCATCTAGCCTGGTAAGGGCGAACCCTGGAGCGCCGCGCCGCGAAATTGACGGGTGCGCCGGGGCAAAATCAAGGGCAAAATCGCTCAATTATAAAATGAGCGCATTCCGCAACTTTAACCCGCGTTACACGCCTGCCAAACCATGCACAAACTCGTTCTCATGCGCCACGGCGAAAGCCAGTGGAATCTGGAAAACCGCTTCACCGGCTGGACCGACGTCGACCTGACCGAAACCGGCCGCGAACAGGCCCGCAAGGCGGGTGAACTGCTCAAGAAGGAAGGCTACACCTTCGACCTGGCCTATTCGTCGGTGCTCAAGCGCGCCATCCGCACCCTCTGGATCGCCCTGGACGCCATGGACGCCATGTATACCCCGGTGGGCGTGAACTGGCGCCTGAACGAGCGCCACTACGGCGCCCTGCAGGGGCTGAACAAGGCCGAAACCGCTGCCAAGTATGGCGACGAGCAGGTGCTGATCTGGCGCCGCGCCTACGCCATCGCGCCCGAGCCCCTGTCGCTGGACGACGAGCGCCACCCGCGCTTCGACAGCCGCTACGCCAAGATCCCGGCCGACCAGTTGCCGGCCACCGAGTGCCTGAAAGACACGGTGGCGCGCGTGCTGCCCTTCTGGAACGAATCCATCGCCCCGGCCATCCGCGCCGGCCGCAAGGTGCTGATCGCCGCCCATGGCAACAGCCTGCGCGCCCTGATCAAGCACTTGGACAATGTCTCGGATGACGACATCGTCAACCTGAATATTCCCACCGGTCAGCCGCTGGTGTACGAATTGGATGATGACCTGCGTCCGATCCGCCACTATTATCTCGGCGATGCCGCCGAGATCGAGGCGGCCATGGCCGCGGTCGCGGCCCAAGGCAAGGCGAAGAAGGACTGATTTCATGGTGCGCAAGGCGGGATGGTTGTTGGCGGTCATGCTGGCTGGCGGAGCGCTGCCCGCGGGCGCCGCGCCCAACGATCTTGCCGGCCGCCAGTCCGAAGCCGAAAGACAGCAGGCCCAACTGCGCGATCGCATCGAGAACCTGCAAAAGGACATCGATGCGCGCGAAGCGGCCCGCAAGGAAGCCGCCGACGCCCTGAAGCAGTCGGAATCGGCGATTTCCAGGATCAATCTGCGCCTGAAGGAACTGGCCGACGCCAACCGCCAGGCGAGCACCGACCTGTCCGGCCTGGAAAAGCAGATCACGGCCCAGCAGGCGGTGCTGGCCAAGCGCCGGGTCGAGCTGGCCGACCAACTGCGCACCCAGTACACCAGCGGCCTGTCGCCCTGGACGGCGCTGCTGTCCGGCGACGACCCCCAGGTGCTGGGGCGCAACCTCGGCTACCTGGACTACGTATCCCAGGCCCGCGCCCGCGCCGTCGAGGCCTTGCGGGCCGATATCGACCGCCTGGCGGCGTTGCAGGGGCGCGCCGACGCGCGTCGCGCCGAAATCGAAAAGCTGGTGGCCGAGACCTCCGAGCAGAAAGCGGCGCTGGTCGCGCAGCAGAAGGAACGCGCCACGCTGTTGGCGCGGCTGGAAGGCCAGATCGCCGCCCAGCGCGCCGAAGCCAACAAGCTGGGCCGCGATGACCAGCGCCTGTCGCGCCTGATCACCGACCTGGACGCGGCCATCGTCAAGCAGGCCGAAGAGGCCCGCAAGGCCGAAGAGGCGCGGCGCCGCGCCGAGGAGGCACGCCGCGCCGAGGAAGCCCGGCGCGCCGAAGAGGCGCGCAAGAAGGCGGAAGCCGAGCGCCGCGCCGAGGAAGCCCGCAGGAAGGCCGAGGCCGAGCGCAGGGCGGCCGCCGACAAGGCCGCGGCCGACGGCGCCCGCCGCGAGCGCGACGCGCGCGAAGCCCGCGAGGCCGCCGCGGCGCGCGAACAGGTCGAAGCCGCCTCGCGCCAGGGCCGTGGCCCTGTCGCCGTGGCCGATCCCGATGCGGCCGGCCTGCGTCCGGCCGACTCGCGCCAGCCGCGCCTGACCGGCCCGGCCGAAGCGCCGCCCCCGGTCAAACCCGCGGAAGCCCCCAAAAAGGCGGAACCTGCCGAGGCGCAGACCACTCCAACCCGTACCGCATCGGCCCAGCAGGCTCCGCGCGCCGCCCCGGTGGGCGGCGGCAACGGCCTGCGCCATGGCCTGGCCGCGCCGGTGCGGGGCCAGGTGCAGGGCCGCTTCGGGGTCGACCGTCCGGACGGCGGCGTCTGGCGCGGCATCGTGCTGCGCGCCCCCGAGGGCACGCCGGTGAAGGTCGTGGCGCCTGGCACGGTGGTCTATGCCGATTGGCTGAGGGGTTTCGGCAACCTCATCATTGTGGATCATGGCCAGCAATATCTGACCGTCTATGCTTACAACCAAAGTCTGCTCAAACGGGTGGGCGATTCCGTCGCGGCGGGGGATACTATTGCTTCGGTAGGCGCAACCGGCGGCCAAGTGGAATCCGGCCTATACTTTGAAATTCGCCATCGCGGCGCTCCTGTGGATCCAGCCCAATGGCTGGCCCAGTAAGCCAAAAACCCTCAAGGGCGAAAACCATTCGGGAAGTGTGCATGAGCACTCGCAAGTTTCGCGGTTTCGGTCTGATTGCCATCGGTGCGGTGGCAGGTGTCTTGCTCAGCGTGGGCGTCACCGCTGTCGCCCAGCGCGGCAGCCCGTTGCCACTGGATGAACTCAGGCAACTGAGCAACGTCTTCGCCGCCATCAAGAACAACTACGTCGAGTCGGTCGATGACAAGACACTGATCGACAATGCCATTTCCGGCATGGTGTCGAACCTTGACCCGCATTCGGCCTACCTGGATGCCGATGCCTTCCGCGAAATGCAGACGGCCACGCAGGGCGAGTTCGGCGGCCTGGGCATCGAGGTCGGCGCCGAGGACGGCTTCGTCAAGGTCATCTCGCCCATCGAAGACACGCCCGCCGCGCGCGCGGGCGTCATGGCCGGCGACCTCATCATCAAGATCGACGACACGCCCACCAAGGGCATGTCGCTGAACGACGCCGTCAAGCTCATGCGCGGCGCGCCCAAGTCGCCCATCACGCTGACCATCATGCGCGCCGACCGGCCGCAGCCGATCGTGCTCAAGATCGTGCGCGACATCATCAAGGTGCGCAGCGTGCGCAGCAAGATGCTGGACAACGGCGTGGCCTACGTGCGCATCGCCCAGTTCCAGGAAAAGACCGGCGTCGACCTGGCCAAGCAGCTCAAGGACCTGGGCGCCAAGGAAGCTCCCAAGGGCCTGGTGCTGGACCTGCGCAACGACCCGGGCGGCCTGCTGACCAGCGCCATCGGCGTGTCCGGCGCGTTCCTGCCGGCCGATGCCCTGGTGGTGTCGACCGACGGCCGTACCCCCGACGCCCGCCACAAGTACCTGGCCACGCCCTCGGAATACGCCCGCGGCGAAAGCAACTACCTGGCGGGCCTGCCGGCCTGGACCAAGACCGTGCCGATGGTGGTGCTGGTCAACGTCGGTTCCGCTTCGGCCTCGGAAATCGTGGCCGGCGCGCTGCAGGACCACAAGCGCGCCAAGGTGCTGGGCAACCGCACCTTCGGCAAGGGCTCGGTGCAGGTGATCCTGCCGCTGTCTGAAACCACCGCGGTCAAGCTCACCACCTCGCGCTACTTCACGCCCAGCGGCCGTTCGATCCAGGCCACCGGCATCGAACCCGACTACGTCGTGGCCGACACCGCCGACGGCGACCTGTTCCGCCTGCCGCGCGAGGCCGACCTGCAACGCCACCTCTCCAACCCGGGCACCGCCAACGAGGTCAAGTCCAATGCGGACCAGGACAACGTTGACGTGCCGACCAAGGTGTTCGAGTTCGGCGGCAAGGACGACTTCCAGTTGCAGCAGGCGCTGAACCTGCTGGCCGGCAAGCCGGTGCAGAAGGGGTCGGCGCGCGCCCAGGCCAAGGCCGATGCCAAGCCCGGCACCGGCACTGCCCAGCGCATGAAGATCACGCCGACCGGAGTCGAGCCCAGCAAGGACAAATGAACGACGAGCAACTGCTGCGCTACGCCCGCCACATCCTGCTCGACGAGCTGGGTATCGAAGGGCAGGAAAAACTGCTGGCGGCGCGTGTGCTTGTCGTAGGGGCGGGTGGCCTGGGGTCGCCCGCCGCGCTCTACTTGGCCACCGCCGGCGTCGGCGAGATCACGCTGGCCGATGACGACGTCGTCGAACTCAGCAACCTGCAGCGCCAGATCCTGCATACCACTGCCAGCGTCGGCCGGCCCAAGGCCGAATCCGGGCGCGACATGCTGGCCGCTTTCAACCCGCAGACGCGTGTGCATGCGCGGGTCGAACGGCTGCAAGGCCAGGCATTGTCGGACGCCGTGGCGCAGGCCGACCTGGTGCTGGACTGCACCGACAACTTCACCACCCGCCACGCTATCAACCGCGCCTGCGTGCAGCACGGCAAGCCGCTGGTGTCGGGCGCCGCCATCCGTTTCGACGGCCAGGTCAGCGTCTACGACCTGCGCGATCCCGAAGCGCCGTGCTACCACTGCCTGTTTCCCGAGGCGGACGACGTCGAGGAAGCCAACTGCGCCACCATGGGCGTATTCGCGCCGGTGGTCGGCATCATCGGCAGCATGCAGGCGGCCGAGGCCCTCAAGCTGCTGTCCGGGGTGGGCGAAAGCCTGTCGGGCCGGCTGCTGTGGCTGGACGTGCGCACCATGCAGTGGCGCAGCGTCAACGTGCAGCGCGATCCCGAGTGCGCGGTCTGCGGCGGCCGCGATCACTGACACGCACGGTCGCCCATCGTTCCGTCCCCTTAAATTCCGCGCCATCCTTGCCCGCCAGGACAATATAAAAGGCCTGAAATACCTGCTATAACGCCAGCCAGCCTGCCGCTCCACGGCAGGCAGCATTGGACGTGACGGTGTGGATACAGGACTGAGATTCAGCCTGCCGAAATGGCGGTTGACCCGTTGGTTGACGGATTCCGGGCAGGACACGCCCGCGGATATTCGCGCCGCCTTGATCGCCAGTCTGTTTGGCACTCTGCCGATCTTTGCCGGCGGCGTCATCAATACCCTGATGATCTCCGGGGTGGTGACATGGCGCCGGCCCGAGCCGCTCTATATCTCTTGGCTGATCCTGGAGATCCTGCTGGCCGGGGTGCGGGTCACCATCCTGCGGTCGGCCTTGCGCAATGCCGCGCGCGGCGGTAACACCCATACCGACATCTACATCGTGCTGGCGCTGCTGTGGGCCTTCAGCGTCGGCTACGGGGTGTTCGTCACCTTCCTCAACCACGACTGGCTGGCGGCCACGCTGGCGGGGGTGTCCTGCGGCGCCATGGCCGGCGGCATCTGCTTTCGCAACTACGGCGCGCCGCGGCTGGTGGGGGCGATGATCTTCCTGAGCCTGGGCCCGATGTGCCTGGGCGCGCTGTTCGCCGGCGAATACATCACCGCCATCGTCTTCATCCAGATTCCGTTCTACCTGGTCAGCATGAGCATCGCCTCGCAGCGGCTGCGGCGCATCCTGGTGTCCACCATGCTGGCCGAGCGCGAGAACGAGCGCCGCGCCAGCCTGGACGCGCTGACCGGCCTGGCCAACCGCGCCGGCCTGGAAGCGGCGCTCGAACGCATCTGCACCAGCGCGCGCGAACACGATAGCGCCGCCGCGCTGTTCTACATGGACATGGATGACTTCAAGATCATCAACGACACCCATGGCCACGCCGCCGGCGATCATGTTCTGAAGACCATCGCCCAGCGCATGCGCGCCATGCTGCGGGTCGACGACGTTGCCGCCCGCATCGGCGGCGACGAATTCATCGTGCTGGTCACAGGCATCGACGCCACCGCCGCGCTGCGCCTGGGCAATCACCTGCTGCGCGATGTCAGCCAGCCCATCGTGCTGGGCGACGGCGTGCGCATCAGCGTCGGGCTGTCGATCGGCATCTCTATCATCTCCGGGACCAACCGCAAGGCGCAGGCGGTGCTCGATGCCGCCGATGCCGCGTTGTACCGTGCCAAGGCGCGCGGCGGCCGGCGCTGCGCCGTGGCCAGCCTGCCGGATACCGAAGGCGCGCGCCAACCGGGCGACGCCACGAAGGCGGCCTGAACCGCGCCGGTACCTTGCCTAGCGGATCGGATCGATGAAAGTTATCAGATAACCTGAAAAGTATCGGCTATACTCGACCGCTATGCTGACCAAGAGCCTGACCCTCACCGAGCGGGTCGCCCGCCAGATCGCGGGCGATATCGCCCACGGCGTCTATCCCGTGGGCGCCAAGCTGCCGTCCGGCCGCGTCCTGGCCGGGCAGTACGGGGTCAGCGCTGCCGTCATCCGCGAAGTCACCGAACGCCTGCGCGCCCAGGGCCTGATTCAGAGCCGCCAGGGTTCGGGCTGTGTGGTGCTGGCGCGCACCGGCACGCAAGGCTTCCAGGTTCCCACCGACATCGCCGTCAGCCGCGAACAACTGGCCAACGTCTACGAACTGCGCATGGAACTGGAAGGCGGCGCCGCCGCGTTGGCGGCCGAGCGCCGCAGCGCGGTCGATCTGGACGCGATGGCCCGCGCCCTGGCTGACCTGGAACGCCACCAGCACCATCCCGAACACGGCGTCGAGCACGACATCGCCTTCCATCTGGCGATCGCGGCCGCGACCCACAACCCGTTCTACCAGGATCTGCTGCAGTACCTGAACCTGCAACTGCGGCTGGCCGTCGCCACCGCCCGCGCCAACAGCCGCCAGTTGGCCGGCATGACGGATGCCGTGCACCACGAACACGTGGTCGTGTTCGAGGCCGTCCGCGACCGCGATGCGGTGCGCGCGCGGCGCGCGGCCGAGCGCCATCTGCGGCAGGCGGCCAGCCGCCTGCGCCTCGATTCCCTGTTTCCCGCCTCCAGGCAGACATCATGAGCACAACCGACATCGCCCAGCGCCTGGTCCAGGCCCTGGGCCCCGACACCGTCTTCACCGCCCGCGAAGACATCGCGCCCTGGCTGTCCGACTGGCGCGGCCTGTACAACGGCCACGCGCAGGCGGTGGTGCGTCCGCGCACCACCGCCGAGGTCGCCACCTGCCTGGCGCTGTGCAACGAGGCCGGCGTGCCGGTGGTGCCGCGCGGCGGCAACACCGGCCTGTGCGGCGGCGCCACGCCCGATGCCGCGCCCGTCAATGTCGTGCTGAGCCTGGACCGCATGAACGCCGTGCGCGCCATCGACACCGTCGCCAACACGATGGTTGCCGAGGCCGGCTGCATCCTCGGCAACCTGCGCCGCGCGGCGCAGGACGCTGGCCGCCTGCTGCCCCTGAGCCTGGCGGCCGAAGACTCCAGCCAGATCGGCGGCAACGTTGCCACCAATGCCGGCGGTGTCAACGTGGTGCGCTACGGCATGGCGCGCGAACTGGTGCTGGGCCTGGAAGCGGTGTTGCCCAACGGCGAGATCTTCAATGGCCTGCGCACCCTGCGCAAGGACAATACCGGCTACGACCTGAAGCAACTGCTGATCGGCTCCGAAGGCACGCTGGGTGTCATCACCGCCGTGGCCCTGCGCCTGTTCCCGCGCACCGATGTGCGCTCGGTGGTGCTGGCCGCGGTCGAATCCCCGGCCCAGGCCCTGCAACTGTTCGAGCTCCTGTTCGAGCAATGCGGCGCCCGCCTGCAGGCCTTCGAGTACTTCTCGGGCGATTGTCTCGACCTGGTCCTGGCCCACGCCGCCGGTGTGCAGGAACCGTTCGACCAGCGCTATCCCGCCTACGTGCTGGTGGAATTGGCCGACACCGCCGACGAAGCCGCCCTGAACGCGCTGCTGGAGACCGTGATCGGCACCGCGCTCGAACGCGGCCTGTGCCTGGACGCCGCCGTGTCCGCGTCGCTGGCGCAGTTGCTGGCATTGTGGAAGCTGCGCGAGGAGATCTCCGAAGCCCAACGTGCCGACGGCCCGCACCTCAAGCACGACGTATCGCTACCGATCGAGCGCATCCCCGACTTCATGACCACGGCCGAAGCACGCGTGCGCGCGCTGTACCCCGACATCCGCCCCTTCATCTTCGGCCACTTCGGCGACGGCAATCTGCATTACAACCTGTCGCGCCCCGCCGGCGCCGACCGCGGCTGGGTGGCCGAGCATGGCGCCGCGATCACCGACGCGGTGCTGGACGAAGTCAACCGCTACGGCGGCAGCATCAGCGCGGAACACGGAATCGGGCAGCTCAAGCGGGAGCATTTCCTGCATAGCAAGGATGCCGTGGAATTGCGGCTGATGCGGGAGATCAAGCGGGTGTTGGATCCCAAGGGGATCATGAATCCCGGCAAGCTGCTGTAGGGTCTGCTGGCGGCGAGGGCGCCTTGTAGGTTGCCCCCCGGGCGGGCGCGGCCGCGGGGGCGGACGGCTCAAGTCCCTCACGCTTGGCGCAAGAAGATCGGACTGACTCCGTAAAAAAGCAAAGCATCCAAGAAAAAAGGCCCGAAGCGAGCGCTCCAGGCCTTCATCGCCGCTCGCGACCGCCAAAAAATACGGCAGCCCGAGATCGGCAGATCATTGCCGGTGATAAACCTCGGCGCCCTTCTTCACGAACTCGATCGACTTCTCCTGCATGCCTTTTTGCAGCGCTTCCTTTTCGGTCACGCCCTGCGACGCCGCATAATCGCGCACATCCTGGGTGATCTTCATGCTGCAGAAATGCGGCCCGCACATCGAGCAGAAGTGCGCCACCTTCATCGAGTCCTTCGGCAGCGTCTCGTCGTGGAACTCCTTGGCCGTATCCGGATCCAGGCCCAGGTTGAACTGGTCGTCCCAACGGAACTCGAAGCGTGCCTTGGACAGCGCATTGTCGCGGATCGCCGCGCCCGGGTGGCCCTTGGCCAGGTCCGCCGCGTGCGCAGCGATTTTGTACGTGATGATGCCGTCCTTCACGTCCTTCTTGTTCGGCAGCCCCAGGTGCTCCTTGGGCGTCACATAACAGAGCATCGCCGTGCCGTACCAGCCGATCAGCGCCGCGCCGATGCCCGAGGTGATGTGGTCGTAACCGGGCGCGATGTCGGTCGTCAGGGGGCCCAGCGTGTAGAACGGCGCCTCGTGGCAGTGTTCCAGCTGCAGCTCCATGTTTTCCTTGATCATCTGCATCGGCACGTGGCCCGGGCCTTCGATCATCACCTGCACATCGTGTTTCCAGGCCACCTGCGTCAGCTCGCCCAGTGTCTTGAGCTCGGCGAACTGGGCTTCGTCGTTGGCGTCATAGCCCGAACCCGGACGCAGGCCGTCGCCCAGCGAAAAGCTGACGTCGTAGGCCTTCATGATTTCGCAGATTTCCTCGAAGCGCTCGTACAGGAAGCTTTCCTTGTGGTGCGCCAGACACCACTTGGCCATGATCGAGCCGCCGCGCGAGACGATGCCTGTCATGCGGTCAGCCGTCATCGGGATGAACGGCAGGCGCACGCCGGCGTGGATCGTGAAATAGTCCACGCCCTGTTCGGCCTGTTCGATCAGCGTGTCGCGGAAGATCTCCCAGGTCAGCTCCTCGGCCTTGCCGTCGACCTTCTCCAGCGCCTGGTAGATCGGCACCGTGCCGATCGGCACCGGCGAATTGCGGATGATCCACTCGCGCGTCTCGTGGATGTGCTTGCCGGTGGACAGATCCATGACCGTGTCGCCGCCCCAGCGGATCGCCCAGGTCATCTTTTCGACTTCCTCGCCGATGCCCGAGCTGACGGCCGAGTTGCCGATGTTGGCGTTGATCTTCACCAGGAAGTTGCGGCCGATCGCCATCGGCTCGATTTCCGGATGGTTGATGTTGGCCGGAATGATGGCGCGGCCGCGGGCGATCTCGTCGCGCACGAACTCGGGCGTGATGGCAGCGGGAATGGCGGCGCCGAACGACTGGCCCGGATGCTGGCGCAGCAGGCGCTTGACCATCTTCTCGCCGTCCGGACCGCTGGCGCGCAGCGTTTCCAGGTACTGCTCGCGGCGCAGGTTTTCGCGGATCGCCACGAATTCCATTTCGGGCGTGATGATGCCGCGGCGCGCGTAGTGCATCTGCGTCACGTTGGCACCGGACTTGGCGCGCCGCGGCGGGCGGCGCAGGTCGAAACGCATCGCGGTCAACTTGGGATCGGTCAGGCGTTCCTTGCCGTAGTCGCTGGTCGGGCCGGACAGCAGCTCGGTATCGCCGCGTTCTTCGATCCAGGCGCGGCGCAGCTCGGGCAGGCCGCGGCGGATGTCGATCTTGGCGTCCGGGTCGGTATACGGGCCGCTGCAGTCATAGACCGTCAGCGGCGGGTTCTTCTCGCCGCCGAACATGGTCGGCGTGTCGGCCTGCTCGATCTCGCGGAACGGGACGCGGATGTCGGGCCGCGAGCCGGTTTCATAGACCTTGCGCGATTTGGGCAGCGGCGCGACGGCGGCCGAGTCCACCTCGGCGGTGGCGGCCAGGAATTTGGGATTGGCGTTCATGGAAAGCTCCAAGCGAATGGTTTGGAGCCGATCGGGAATGGACTCCCGCCATGCGGGCATGGCGGGAATACGGCTCCCAGCATCGGCATTATCCGTACTGGTACGAAGGGACTCTCTCAACACGTCGGGCCGGTTCGGCGCGACGAGTACCCCTGCGCGAGAGCGAAGTATAGAGCCTGCCCGGCCGTCAGGCGAATGACGCCGATGCTGCGCCGCCGCAGCGCGCATCACGGCAAGCGCGTGGCCGTCGGTAGTACCGGTTTACATTTGGATTCAGACTGCGGAGACAGTGCCATACAGGTTCTGTACACTTTTTCACGTCAGCCGGCGTTCAGCCCACCGGCCCCAGTCCACTCAAGAAGGAAACGAGCATGCAACTGACCCTCCGCAAACTGGCGCCCGCCCTGGTTGTCATGACCCTTGCGCTTGCGGGTTGCAAGACCGCCCCGACCAAATCCGGTGCCGCCGCCACGCCCGACACGGCGGGCCAGCAGCAGTCGTCCGCGCAGCAACCCGCCACCGCTTCGGTCGTCGAGTTCTACGTCGCCCAGACCCAGTCCGGTCCCGGCCTGGTTGAAGTGAGCCTGCCCGACGGCAAGATCTACATGCAGCAGCAGCCGGTGCTGACGCGCGCCGACCTGACCGAAGCGGCCGCCCTGGTCGATCGCCAAGGCGCCAACTTCGTCGGTCTGCGTTTCTCCGAAGCCGGCGCGCGCAAGCTCAATGACATCAGCAGCAAGAACGTCGGCAACATGCTGGCGTTGGTGATCGACCGCGAACTGATTGCCGCGCCCCGCATCGGTGAGCCGCTGAACCGTGGCGTGCTGGCCTTCGGCGTGCCCTCGGCCCAGGCCGCCTCGGACATCGCCGCCCGGATTCGCGGCGAAAGCGCGCCGGCGGCTGGCGGGGGCGCGCCCGCGCCAGCCAAGCCCTGAACGGCAGGCGTCCACAAAAAAGCCCGGCGATGCCGGGCTTTTTTATCCCGCCGACAGATTGCCGGCAACGGCGAGGTCAGGACTTGCGGCCACGCGGCTTGATGCCGCGGCGCGCCTGCGCCGATTCGATGAACGTCAGCGTCAGGGCTTCGAGCGTCGTCCGGTCGTCCGCCGTGAGCGTATCGAACTGCGCTGGCGAGATATTGGGAAAAGGCCACGGCGCCAGCGGACGCGTGCGCCGCGCGATTGCGCGAGGCAGCGGCTCGGACACCCCGGTGGCAGGCAGCGTGTCGCTCAGGTCGTAGCTTTCCATGGGCAGTTCCATGGGGCCCTTGCCCGTCTCCAGCCATTCAAGCTCCACCTTGAGCACCTGTGCCAGCTTGCGCAGCGAACGGCTCGAATGCCGCAGCCCGCTTTCATAGCTGCCGATCGCGCTTTGCGACAGGCGCGCCATGCGCGCGAGCGTCTTCTGCGTGTGGCCTCGCAGAAGTCGAGCGTGCTTCAGTCGGTCTGAAAAAGTTTTCACGCGTCGATTGAAGCTTGCACCGTAGGCACTTTGGTGGATATAAATATTACTTAAGTGATAACTTCGGAAAGGTCAGGCCATGCAGGAAAGAGGTTACGTCCTGGTCGTGCAACTTGGTGGAACGGCGTGCAATAAATTCGTCCATACCTTGCGCCAATTCCAATGGGAGGTCGGCCTGTGCCGCTCGCCAGAGGGTGTGCTGGCGCGCTTGCGCAGCGAGCCCGCCGACGTGGTGGTGCTGCGGGGCATGGATGAAAATCTGACGGAACTGATTACCGCGCTGCGTCGTGCCGCGCCCACCTGCTCGGTGGTCTGGCAATCTCCTGATGACATGCCCCAGGCACGCATTGCCGCGCTCGATGCCGGCGCCCACGTGTGCGTGCCGGCGCAAGCCAACATTCCCGAATGGGACGCCGTGCTGCGCAACCTGATCCGTTGCCAGCATTCCGCCACGGACGCGATGCCGCGTTGGCGTGTCGATGGCCGCGCCCGGATGCTGGCCGGCCCCGCGGGCGAACGCCTGCCGCTCACCAACACCGAACGCGCCTTCTTCGTCAGTCTGTTGAACGCGCCGCATCAATGCCTGCCGCGCGAAGGCTTCTTCCCCGACGCCTCGCGTGACCCGATGGACGGCGCGCGCCGCGTGGACGTGCTGGTTTCGCGCCTGCGTTCCAAGGCGCGCCGGCTCAACATCGACCTGCCAGTGCTGGCGGTGCGTGGGTGGGGCTATATGTTGATGCCACAGGGCGCGGCCGGCTTAGGCGCGGCCGGCCTAGGCGCGGCCGGGCAGGACTAGTCCCGCGTTGGTGTCAGAGCACGACCAGGTTGTCGCGGTGCATCAGTTCCGGGTCGGTCATGCTGCCCAGGATGCGGGCGATCTGCGATGACGGCTGGCGCAGGATGCGGCGGGTGTCGGCCGACGAATAGTTGATCAGGCCGCGCGCGCATTCACGGCCCTGGCCGTCCACGCACGCCACCACGTCGCCGCGGCCGAACTCGCCTTCCACATCGACCACGCCGATCGGCAGCAGGCTCTTGCCTTCGCGCAACAGCGCCTGCACGGCGCCGTCGTCCAGCACCACGCGGCCACGCAGCCGCAGGTGATCGGCCAGCCATTGCTTGCGGGCCGACCACACCGGCAGCACGGCGCGCAATTCGCTGCCGATGCATTCGCCTTGCGCCAGGCGTGTCAGCACGTTGCGTTCGCGGCCGGAGGCAATCACGGTGTGCGCGCCGCTGTGCGCCGCGCGCTTGGCCGCCAGCACCTTGGTCAGCATGCCACCGGTGCCGATGCCGCTGCCGGCGCCGCCGGCCATGGCTTCCAGCGCCGGATCGCCGGCCTGGACGTGCGCCATGAACTTCGCGTCGGGATTCTTGCGCGGGTCGGCGTCGTACAGGCCGCGCTGGTCGGTCAGGATGATGAGCGTGTCGGCTTCGATCAGATTGGTGACCAGCGCGCCCAGGGTGTCGTTATCGCCCAGGCGGATCTCGTCGGTGACCACCGTGTCGTTTTCGTTCACGATCGGCACCACGCCCAGACGCAGCAGCGCGAACAGGGTGCTGCGCGCGTTCAGGTAGCGATGGCGGTCGGCCAGGTCTTCGTGGGTCAACAGGATCTGCGCGGTGCGCAGGCCGAATTCGGCGAAGGCCGCTTCGTAGGCCTGGCACAGGCCCATCTGGCCCACCGCCGCCGCGGCTTGGAGTTCGTGCATCACCGAGGGGCGCTTGCGCCAGCCCAGGCGGGCCATGCCTTCGGCAATGGCGCCGCTGGACACCAGCACGACCTGCTTGCCCTGCTTGCGCAGCGCGGCGATCTGGGCTGCCCAGTGCGCCACGGCGGCGCGATCCAGGCCGCGGCCTTCATTGGTGACCAGCGATGAGCCAACCTTGGCGACGAGGCGCTGGGCGTTGGCAACGACGGAAACGGCGGGTGATTCGGCAGACATGATGGCGGCGGGCTGCGGCGCGAGAAAAGGCGTAATCGAACGAGACTGCGATTATGGCTTATTCGTCGCCGCGCGGTGCGGCCGGCTGCTTGTCGGCATCGGTGCGGGTGTCGTCGAAGCGCGGGTCTTCGGCCACGTAGGTGCCGTCGGCCTGGTCTTGCGCCAGCTGTTCCTTTTCGCGCTCGGCGTCGAGGTAGTCCTGCAGCGCGTAGATCAGATCCTGGGTGCCGTCGCCGGACAGACCGGAAATGCCGAACACCGGGCCCTTCCAGTCGTACAGCTCGACGAAGCGGCGCTTGGTGTCTTCCGGATCGGGCACCATGTCCAGCTTGTTCAGCACCAGCCAGCGCGGCTTGGCGGCCAGCTCGGGATCGTAGCGGCGCAGTTCCTCGACGATGGCGCGGGCATCGACCACGGCCTGCTCGACGGGATCCGCGTCGGGATCGGGCGTGGACACGTCGACCAGGTGCAGCAGCACGCGGGTGCGCGCCAGGTGGCGCAGGAACAGGTGGCCCAGGCCGGCGCCTTCGGAGGCGCCTTCGATCAGGCCGGGAATGTCGGCCACCACGAAGCTGCGCGACGGCGATGTGCGCACCACGCCCAGGTTCGGGTGCAGGGTGGTGAAGGGGTAATCGGCGATCTTCGGCTTGGCGTTGGAGATGCGGGTGATCAGCGTGGACTTGCCGGCATTGGGCAGGCCCAGCAGGCCGACGTCTGCCAGCACCTTCAGTTCCATGCGCAGGTAGCGGTGTTCGCCTTCCTTGCCGGGCGTCCACTGGCGCGGGGCGCGGTTGACGCTGGACTTGAAGTGCATGTTGCCCATGCCGCCCTGGCCGCCGGCCGCCAGCACGACCTTCTGGTCGTGGCGGTTCAGGTCGAACAGGACTTCGCCGGTTTCGGCGTCATGGATGATGGTGCCGACGGGCACGCGCAGCGTGATGTCCGGGGCGGCGGCGCCGTACTGGTCCGAGCCGCGGCCGTTTTCGCCGTTCTTGGCGCGGTGCAGGCGCGCGTAGCGGAAGTCGATCAGCGTGTTGATGTTGCGGTCGGCCACCGCATAGATGCTGCCGCCGCGTCCGCCGTCGCCGCCGTCGGGGCCGCCCTTGGGAATGAATTTTTCGCGGCGAAAGCTCGCCACGCCATTGCCGCCTTTGCCGGCGACGACTTCGATGGTGGCTTCGTCTACGAATTTCATGATGTCTGCGCGTGTATGAGGTAAGAGGCCGCGCCGCCTTGGCGGGGCGTTGCCGAAAGGGCAGGGCGGAACACTCCGCTCATTCTGCCTGAAAACCGCCCGGGCCTTGCGGCGGGCGGGGTCGCCGCGAGGCGGCGAGGACCGCCGCGTCGTCGCGGTGGTCGGGAAGGAAAAAGCCCTGCCGCATGCGACAGGGCTTTGCCGTTCTGGCTGGCGGCGGATCGCTGAGGCGACCGCGCCACTGGCCGGATCGTGCTGCGTCGAGGATTACTCGGCGGCGACGATCGAAACGGTTTGCTTGTTCAACGCGCCCTTGAAGCCGAATTGAACCTTGCCGTCGATCAGCGCGAACAGGGTGTGGTCCTTGCCCATGCCGACGTTCACGCCAGCGTGGAAACGGGTGCCGCGCTGACGCACGATGATCGAACCAGCGGGAATCAGTTCACCGCCGAAAGCCTTGACGCCCAGACGCTTCGATTCTGAGTCGCGTCCGTTTCGCGTAGAGCCGCCGCCCTTTTTCTGTGCCATGTTTAGCTCCTGCTAATGTGGTACCGAGTCGCGTCTCAAGCCGTGATGGCTTCGATGCGGATTTCGGTGTAGTTCTGACGGTGGCCCTGATGCTTCTGATAGTGCTTGCGACGGCGCATCTTGAAGATCTTGACCTTGTCGTGGCGGCCTTGCGCAAGAACCGTTGCCTTGATCACGGCGCCGGCGACGAGGGGCGTACCAACTTTCAGTTGATCGCCTTCGCCCACGGACAGCACTTGATCCAGGGTGATTTCTTGCCCAATGTCAGCCGGTATCTGTTCTACCTTGAGTTTTTCGCCAATGGCAACACGGTACTGCTTGCCACCGGTTTTTACGACCGCGTACATGGGGTGTTCCTTAAATGGGTAAATGGGTTCATTCGCTTGCCGGCCCTGCGGGGCTGGCGGTACTTGCCTGGCGTTGCCAAAGTGGCGTTTCAAGGCAAAGCGCGCGTAATTCACCGACGTAATTCGGCCATCTCTGACCGAATCTGCGATATTAGCCCGCAGCTGGGGAAAAGTCAAAAAGCGCTTGCAGGCTAAGGGCTTAGGTGTCGTCCGGGCGCCGCGTCGGGGGGGGGCGCAACCGAAAAAACGGGGGCGGGCCGGTTCGGCGCGGCGCCGTGGGCCGGGCGTCCCCGTCCCGGGCGGGGGCGTGGCTACGTCCCGCTTTGGCTCCTGACAGCCCGTATAATCGCTGGTCGAATCCCTCCGCCCTGCCGGCGGCCCAGCGGTAAGAGCTGTTACGAACGGCTCGTTTCACACTCCGGATACGTCTTGAACCTCCCCGCGCTCATTGCTCCCATAGTTGACGATATGAAGGCCGTCGATGCGGTTATCCGCGAGCGGCTGAATTCCGATGTGGTGCTGATCCGTACGATCGGCGACTACATCATTGGCGCGGGCGGCAAGCGCATGCGCCCGGCGATGGTGCTGATGGTGGCGCGCGCGCTCGGCTATCAGGGGACGCATCATCAGCTGCTGGCCGCCGTGGTGGAGTTCATCCATACCGCGACGCTGCTGCATGACGACGTGGTCGACGAGTCCGACCTGCGCCGCGGGCGCGAGACCGCCAACGCGGTGTTCGGCAACGCCGCCAGCGTGCTGGTGGGCGATTACCTTTACTCGCGTTCGTTCGAGATGATGGTCGAGGCCGACTCGATGCGCATCATGAGCATCCTGTCCGAGGCCACCACGGTGATCGCCGAGGGCGAGGTGCTGCAATTGCTGAACGTGCACGATCCGGACGTCTCGCAGGAGCGCTACCTGCAGGTGGTGCGCTACAAGACCGCAAAGCTGTTCGAGGCCGCCGCCCAGGTCGGCGCGGTGCTGGCCGGCGCCACGCCCGAGCAGGAAGCCGCGGCGGCCGCCTATGGCCGCCATGTGGGCACGGCCTTCCAACTGGTCGACGACGTGCTCGACTACAGCGGCGATGCCGCCGCGCTGGGCAAGAACGTCGGTGACGATCTGCGCGAGGGCAAGCCCACGCTGCCGCTGATCCGCGTGATGGAAGTGGGGACGTCGGAACAGCAGCAGTTGATCCGCGACGCCATCAAGACGGGCGACGCCGACTTCGCCGCCGTGGCCGCCGCCATCCAGGCGACGGACGCCCTGGAACACGCCCGCCAGGCCGCCGTGGCCGAGGCGGATCGGGCGCGCGAAGCACTTTCTGCATATCCCGTTTCCCCTTTTCTAAATTCTCTGTTAGAATTCTGCGCTTTCGCGGTGAATCGAGATCGCTAGCTAAAAAGCAGTACGAAAGTGGTGCTTTAAAGCAAGCGGCAAGAACAAGCAGGCAAGCGACGAGCGGGCAAGCGATAATCAACGAGCAGCAGATCGCGCGTTGAAATTCACACGGCGGAGGAGGCCTTGAAAAAGGCAGTCTTTAAGCCAAAGCGAAAAAATGATTTGGTTGCACTGAGCGCAACGAAGTCAGTAGTTGTAGGGTGTGGGGTGGTAAACCCATATCCAGACTCGGGGCGTAGCTCAGCCTGGTAGAGTACTGCGTTCGGGACGCAGGAGTCGGAGGTTCGAATCCTCTCGCCCCGACCACTTATCTGTGGTCGAATTCATGAAGGTGTTTCCCGACACCGTCAGCAATGGCCGGAACCGCGAAAGCGGCGCCGGCTTTTTTGCGTTTGCGCTCTTTCTGCGCCAGCGGGATGAACGATTGGGCCACGAGCCGAGCGCGGCTTGATCCGCGTCATCACGCGTGGCGGGCTCGTTACGGAAGACTGCGTCCAGCAAGGCTTCGATCCCGGGGATCGATATCGTGTGCTCGGACGCTGTCTCGGGCATGAGCGTCGCTCCGTATCGCTCGCATATCCATAGTTGGAATCGTTCGTTGCCGCCGGCCGGCGCGCCTCTTAGCCTGTTCGCTGTGTAATGCGGGCGTTCGACACCGACGGGGTGGCCGAGGCCGGCGCCGCGCGGCGCCGGACGCCCGCGGGCTTTGTGGAGCGTGCGGTTTGAAGTTCTCTCGTTTCTGGACCCAGGTGCAAGGCCTGGCGGTGGTATTCCTGTTGGGCGCGATGGTTCCGGCCAGCGCTGGCTATCCCGACAAACCGGTGCGCCTGGTGCTGCCGCTGGCTCCGGGCGGTGCCATGGACGTCCTCGGGCGTGGCCTGGCCGAGCGTCTCGGGGCGCTGTGGCAGGTGCCGGTCATCGTCGAGAATCGCGCCGGCGCGGGCGGCAACATCGCCGCCGACCAGGTGGCGCGCGCCGCGCCCGACGGCTATACGCTGCTGTTGACCGGCGACATGCTGGTGGCCAACCAGACCCTGTTTCAGGGCACCATCAACTATGACCCGGTCAAGAGCTTCGCGCCCATCAGCATCGTGGCGGCGACGCCGCCGGTGATTGTGGTGCGCGCCGATTCGCCCGTGCGCGACATCGCCGGGCTGCGCGAGGCGGCCAGTCAGCATGTCGTCAACATCGGCACCCCGGGCTACGGCAATAGCAACCACCGCGCGCTCACCCGCCTGCAGCAGCAATTGCAGGGCACCGTGCAGCACGTGCCGTACAAGGGCGCGGGGCCGGCGGTGGTGGCGCTGCTCGGCGGCGAGATCGATGCCGCCATCGTGGCGCTGCCCGCGGTCTCCAGCCTGATCGCCAACGGTCAGGTCCGCGCGCTCGCCGTGCTGCAGGACAATCGCAATGACACCGTGCCGCAGGTGCCGACGGCGGCGCAGGTCGGCCTGAAGATGGATGGCGACACCGGCTGGTTCGGCCTGCTGGCGCCGGCGGGCACCGCGCCGGAAATCGTCGAGGATGTCTGGCGCGCGGTGCGCCAGGCCATCACCGAGCCGGACTTCCGCGCGCGCCTGCTGGCCATCGGTTTCGAGCCGATCGCCGACCGGCCGCGGGCCTTCGCCGAGCGCATCGCGCGCGATGCCGGCAAGTTCCCGGCGCTGCTGCGTGACAGCGGCGTGGCCCTGCAATGACGCTTTGCTGACGCGCACGAGGCCGCCATGCCCTTCCTGACCATCGGCAACGCCGAACTCCACTTCGACATCCAGGGGCAGGGCGACGCCGTGCTGGCGCTGGCCCCCGGCGGCATGCTTTCGCATCGCGAACTGTGGCGCGTCACGCGCGACGGCCGGCCGCGCGAGTACCCGGACCCGGTCGCCGCGCTCGCCAGCCGCTACCGCGTGATCGCCCCGGACCAGCGCAACGCCGGCCGCTCGCGCGCGCCGGTGCTGGCCAGCGACGGCTGGACCACCTACGCGCGCGATCACCTGGGTCTGCTGGACGCCCTCGGCGTGCAGCGCTTCCACGTGATCGGCTCCTGCATCGGCTCGTCGTTTGCGCTCAAACTATGCGAGCTGGCGCCCGAGCGCGTCGCGTCGGCGATTCTGCAACAGCCCATCGGCATTGCCGGACAGGAGGGCAAGCGCGGGGAATCGTTCGACCAATGGGCCGACACCCTGCGCGCGCGGGATCCCGTCATCGATGAACGGGCGCTGGAAGGTCTGCGGCGCAACCTATTTGGCGGCGAGTTCGTCTTCAGCGTCAGCCGCGACTTCGTGCGTCGCAACCCGATTCCGCTGCTGATCCTGGGCGGAAACGACCCGCTGCATCCGCGTGCCGTCTCGCTGGAGCTGGCGCAGTTGGCGCCCGCGGCCACGCTGGTCGAGGGCTGGAAGGATCAGCCGCAACGCTACCTGGACGCCATCCAGGACTTTCTGGCCCGTCACCCCGTCTGAGCGGCGCTGCGCGGGCAGCATATCTGGGCCCAATGCGGTCGATGTCGCAGACACGGGCGAAATGGCCCGGCTACCCCGGCCGCACCGCAGGCGTCCAGGGCCAGCGCCGGCGCACCGCCATTCGCCAACCGGCGCGGGCCTGATCGGCAAGCGGCGCGACCTCACTGCAGCAGCGACAGCCGGTGCGTGGCGGCGTTGAAGTTGACCAGCGGCTGCGCGGGCCGGCAGGCCGTTTTGCGGATCTTGCCGACGATCAGGTCGTGTGTGCCGAGCGCCTCGGTGCAAACGATGTCGCACTCGATGCTAGCCAGGGCATCGGACAACACAGGCAGGCCCTGATCGGTCATCACCCAGCCGCCATGGGCAAAGCGCGCGCTGCCCTGCGGCTGGCGCAAAAAGGCCTGGATGACCTCGCCATGGTCCTCGCCGAGCACGTTGGCCACGAAGCGGCCATTTCGCAGCAGCGCGTTGCGCGCCGATGCGGTCTGCTGCACGAAGAACCCCACCATGGGCGGTTCGGCCGAGATCGACGTGAGGCTGGAGACTATCAGGCCCGCCACTTCATCGCCGTCGCCGGTGCTGACCGCGCTGATGCCCGCGGGCAAGGCCCGCATCGCTGCCTTGAAGTCATCCACCGACACCACCGGATCGCGCTCATTGATGACCATGTGGGCGCGGATGTCGCCGCGCTCGTCCACCCAGCCGTGCCGCGCCGCATAATCCACCATGGCCGAGAAGCCGGCCTCCCAATGCGGGTCGCCGGCGTGCTGCGACAGAAAGCGCAGCACCGAGGGCGCCAGGCGCAGATGGCGCTCGTCCTCGCGCCGGCCCACGCGGGCAATGGCCAGCTCCAGCCGCTCGCGCGGTTGCGGGTCGGCCAGCACATCGAGCCGGCGAAAATCCGTCGGATGGCGCAGGGTAATTGCGCCGGCATTGCTCAGGTAGATCTGCATGGCCGTCTCCTCAGGCGACTGCCGCCGCGCTGCCGATTTCCTTGCGGATGGCCGGAATGATCTTGTCGCCCCACAGTTCGATCTGGCGCAGCATGGTCTTCTGGTCGAAATCGCCCAGCTGGGTCTGCAAGGCAATGTGCTTGGGACGCAGGATGCTGATTTCTTCCAGCATCTTGTCGATCACCTCGTTGACCGAGCCCACCGGCAGGTTCTTGCGCAGCTGGTCAAAGGTCGGGTCGGTTTCGGACGGCACTTCCTTGACCATGTAGCCGTCGTCGCTTTGCGCCCGGCGGTATTTCAGGCTCTCCGAAATCCGGCGCTGGAAGCGCGCGCAATCCAGGTAGGCGTCGATCTCGCTCTTGTTATCCGAAGCGTAGCCGCAGCGCAGGAAGCCGAACTTCACGTCGCGGTCCAGATCCTTGCCGTTGTCTGCAGCCACTTTCTCCAGGCGCCCGCGCAGCCCGGCGATGGCGTCGTTGCCATTGAGCAGCGCGGTCACGAAGAGATTGTGGTGCTCGCGCACGCCACGCCCCAGCGTCACCGGATTGCCCGAAGTGACCCAGATCGGCGGCATCGGATCCTGCAGGCAGCGCACGGCGATCGAACTGGGCGGAATGCTCAGGTACTGGCCTTGGTGCTCAAAGATCTTCTGCGTCAGGCCCTTGGGAATCACATCCAGGAACTCATTGAAGATGGCGCCCGATTCGGCGATCTGCACGCCGAATCGCTCGAACTCGAACTCCTGGTAGCCAGAGCCCACCCCCAGCTCAAGCCGGCCGTTCGAGACAGTATCCACAAAGCCGACCTCGGCCAGGAAGCGCGCCGGATGATAGAGCGGCAAGATGCATACCGCCGTGCCTAAGCGGATGCGCTGGGTCTTGGCGGCGGCATGGGCTACCGTCATCAGGGGCGAGGGCGAGAGCGAATAGTTGTTGAAATGGTGCTCGGCATACCAAGCCGTATCGAAGCCCGCCTGCTCGGCGACCACCGTCTGCTCGATGGAGTTGCTGATGACTTGTCTGGAAGACTGGTGGTAACCTCGTTGCTGCGCCAGGATGAATACGCCGAATTCCATAATGTTTCCTCGATAGCGGATTTTGAGGAAATTCTAGAGGTCGGTCGCTACCGGCCGGAATACAGAAAAAGCGGCGTTCTGTGCTGCGGAAAGTGGAGGAATGATGGACAGGCTGCGCGCGATGGAGCTCTTTCTTTCGATATCGAAAACGGAGAGCTTCTCCGAAACCGCGCGGCAATTCGGTGTCTCGGCCACCTCGGTATCGCGCATGATCACCGAGTTCGAGGTCGAGCTGAACGTCAAGCTGCTGTTGCGCTCCACGCGGCAAGTGGTGCTGACCGAAGCCGGCCGCGAGTACGCCAGCCAGCTCGAAGGCATACTCTGGAACATCAACGAGGCGCACCGGCACATCACCGAGATCCGCTCCGCGCCCAAAGGCACACTGCGCGTGCATTCGCGCATGATGTTCGGCCTGGGCGTGCTGCCCGCGCTGGTGGCGGCGTTCCGCCAGCAATACCCCGACATCCACATCGAGCTGGTGCTCTCCGAGGCCAAGACCGACCTGCGGCGCAACAACTTCGATATCGATTTCCGGATCTCGCCGCCCGTCGAGGCAGGCTTGAAGCGCCGCATCCTGTTCAAGAGCGAACGCTATCTGGTGGCTTCGCCCGAGTACCTGACCGCTCGCGGCATGCCGCAGCAGCCGGCCGACATCGACGGCCATGCCTGCCTGGCTTATCAACTGCCGGGCGAACAGTACTGCTGGCGCTTCAAGCGCGAGGACGCCATCAACGAAGTTCTGCTCAAGCCGCGCCATGTCACGAACAACGGCGTTGCCCTGCTGGAGCTGGCGCGTCTGGGCGAAGGCATCGCGCTGCTTGACGACTACACCGTGCACAAGGACATCGCGAGCGGCACGCTGGTGCGGATCCTGCCGCAGTACCAGGTCACCAACACCACTTTCGAGGAAGGCATGTACGCCACTATCCTCGACACGGCCATGATCCCGGCCAAGATCCGCCTGTTCCTGGATTTCGTCGCGGGTCACGTTTCCGGGCCGGCGCTACGCTTTACCGCCTACCGGGGCACCACGGCCGGCGCCGGCTGACGCGAACGCTCAAAGTCGGATGCGGCAACGTGGCCGCGGCGCGCCGCGCTGACCGATACCCCGCACGCGCAGCAACGCACCGTCCAGCGGGCCATCGGCCGACAGCCGGCCGCTGTCGCTGATCGAGGTCACAAAGAGGTCGTCCAGGCCTTCGCCGCCAAAGCACAGCGAGGCTGGATGCCGCGCCGGCAGCTCGATGCGCCGGTCCAGCCGGCCTTGCCTATCAAACCGGGCGATGGCCCCGGCATGCACGAGCGCGGTCCACAAGCCGCCCGCCGCATCAAAACAGCAGCCGTCCGGCGCCGAGCCCAAGGCCTCGGTGTCAACGAAGACCTCGCGCTCGCGCAGGCTGCCGTCGGTGTCCATCCAGAAGCGGAAGATCTTGCGCTGCGCGCTGTCGCAGACATGGAAATAGGTGCCGGTCGGGTCGGGCGCCGGGCCGTTCACGACGCCCAGGCCTTGGGCGATGCGTGACAGCCGGCCTTGGGTGTCCAGACGATACAGGCCGCCCCGCGGCGGCTCGCCTTCCTGGCGATGGATGTGCATGGTGCCCGCCACGAAACTGCCATCAGGCATGGCCACACCGTCATTCAGGCGCAGATTGGGATGGCTGTCGCCGATGTGCGCCACGGTGCGCAAGGCGTGATCGGACGTGTTAAAGAGCGCGAAGCGCTCCTTCAGGGCCACCACCAGCTCGTCATCGCCATTGAAAGCGAAGGAGCCCAGGGGCGCCGGCAATTGCCAGTGGCGCGCCGCGCCGCTGTCGGGATCCACGGCCAGTATCTGGCCCGCGCGGCAATCCGCCATCCATATACGTCCGCGCGCGGCGTCCCATACCGGGCACTCGCCCAGGGCCGCGCGCACCGTGCCGATTCGCTCGATCTGCATCTGTCGATTGTCTCCTGACCAGACGCATGGTATCGGCCGGCGAGTCTCTGGAATATGGCGCTTTCATGCAGAACACAACCAACATTTTTGGCGTAAATCCCGCGCATATCGCGTCCATATAATCAAAAAAAACCGGCGGCCCACGGCTGCAATGCGGGGCCGGACCGGTCAATGCGACTCGAGGAGACTCACCATGCAGCATGCCGCCGGCGCGACGCGCGCCCCTGTTTTTCCCCTGTCGAACGAGGTGCCGGCATGAGCGAGGCCGCCGTCAGCTTCGAGGTCGACCGTGGCGTGGCGCTGGTCACGCTCAACCGCCCCCCGGTCAACGCGCTGAACCGGGAAACGCGGCGCCGCCTGGTGGCCATCTTCGATGAAATCTCGGAACGCGAAGACATCCGTTGCGCCGTGCTGACCGGCAGTGGCACCGTGTTCTGCGCCGGCGCGGATCTCAAGGACCGCCCCGCCGCCGACATTGCCGGCGACTTTCTGGAGCACAACCGCATCACCCGCGAGACCGGCAACGCCATCCGCGAATGCAGCAAGCCCGTGATCGCCGCGGTCAACGGCGCGGCGCTTGGCGCCGGCCTGGGCCTGATGGCGGCCTGCGACATCATGTACGCCTCGGAAAACGCCACCTTCGGCATGCCGGAGATCAACGTTGGCCTGGCCGGCGGCGCGTCGATGCTGCGCACGCTGTTCGGCCGCTCCACGCTGCGCCGGATGTTCTTCACCGGGCAGCGACTGAGCGCGCATGAGCTGCTGCGCCGCAATGTGCTCGAAGACGTGCTTGCCGCCGACGAGCTGCTGCCGGCGGCTCTGGCCATGGCTCACGAGATTGCATCAAAAGCGCCCCTGGCCGTGGTGTACGCCAAGCGCGCGGCCAACATGGTCGACCTCATGCCGCAGCGTGACGCCTACCGCTTCGAGCAGGACTTCACCATGGCGCTCGCCAAGACCGAAGACGCCCGCGAAGCGCGCATGGCCTTTCTGGAAAAGCGCCAGCCGCAGTTCAAGGGACGCTGAGCATGGCAGGACATACGCCACGCCCCGGCGCGGGGCTGCGGGCCTTTTTCGAGGCGCGCGCCATCGCTGTCATCGGCGCCTCCGACGACATCACCAAGATCGGTGGCCGGCCGGTGCACATGCTGGTCAAGTACGGCTATAAAGGCGCCGTCTATCCCATCAACCCCAAGGGCGGCGCCATCCAGGGCCTGCCCGCCTACGCCAGCGTGCGCGACACGCCGACCGCGCCGGAGCTGGCGATTATCGCCGTCCCGGCCGCCGCCACCCCGGCCGCGTTGCGCGATTGCGCCGCGCGGGGCGTGAAGGCCGCCATTGTGCTGTCGTCGGGCTTCGTCGAGGCCGGCCCACTGGGCGCCGCGCTCCAGGACGAATTGGTGGTTATCGCGCGCGAGAACGAGATGCGCGTGCTGGGCCCGAACTGCCTGGGCACGGTCAATGTAGCCGACCGGCTGATCGGCTCCTTCTCCATCGCGCTGGAAGAGAGCATGCCGCCCGTTGGTCAGGTCGGCATCGTGTCGCAGTCGGGCAATGTGGGCAGCCACACCATGCAAAGCGTGGCCCGCCGCGGCATGGGGGTGAGCCGCTTCATCGCCACGGGCAATGAAGCCGATGTGGATGTGGCCGACGGCATCGCGGCCCTGGCCGCAGACCCGGCGACCCGCATCATCCTGTGCTGCATGGAAACCTGCCGCCATGCCGGCAAGCTGATCGACGCGCTGTGCATGGCGCGCGAACGGGGCAAGCCGGTCATCGTACTGAAGATCGGCTCCACCGAGATAGGCCAGGCGGCCGCGGCTTCACACACTGGCGCGCTGACGAGTTCGGATGCCGTGATAGAAGCCGTCTTCCGCCGCCACGGCGTGTTGCGCGTGCGGTCTGTAGAGGCCCTGATCGACATCGGCCATGCGGCCTCGCTGCTGCTGCCCGGCCGCCTGCCGCGCAATGACGCGGTGACGCTGGTCGCGGCTTCCGGCGGCTTCGGCATCATGATGGCCGACGCTATGAGCGAAGCCGGGCTGGCCTTGCCGCCCCTGGCCCCGCACACCCAGGCGCGCATCCGCGAAGCGGTGCCCACTG
Organism: Achromobacter sp.; assembly: GCF_050285565.1. GTDB lineage: Bacteria > Pseudomonadota > Gammaproteobacteria > Burkholderiales > Burkholderiaceae_B > Achromobacter. The sequence goes on along the minus strand of NZ_JBLZXG010000007.1, from coordinate 259,997 downwards.
CCAGCACCGGCAACCCGGTCGACGCCTCGGCGCAGATGTCCAGCCGTCCCGACATCCTGCTCAAAATGCTCACCGCGCTGCTTGACGACCCCTCCGACGGCGCGCTGGCCTTGTTCATGTCGCTGTCGCTCTACAACACCCGCTTGCGCGGCATCTACCTGGAGGCGCTGGCGCAGGTGCGCGCCAGCCATCCCGACCGCCTGCTGCTGATCATCAGCCAAGGCCCGGTCGAAGCCGTCGAGAAGATCAATGCGCTGGGCATCCCGGTATTCTCCAGCATCGACGCGGCCGCCACCGGACTGGCCGGGCTGGTGCGTCTGGGCCGGTTGCGCGCGGCCGATGCCGCTCCGCGGCGGGAAATGGCCGCCGAGCCGGTCGACCCCGCGGTCTTTCGCAATGAATTCCATGCCAAGCGGGCGCTGGCGCGGGCCGGCATCGACGTTCCGCAGGAGACCATCGCCCGCGATGCCGATGAGGCGGCGCGCGCGGCCGAGGCCATCGGCTACCCGGTGGTGCTGAAGATCGCCTCCGAAGACATCGCCCACAAGACCGAGGTCGGCGGCGTGGCGCTCAATCTCGCCGACGCCCAGTCCGTGCGCGAAGCCTATGTCCGCGTGAAAGCCAATGCGGCGCGCCACGCGCCACAGGCCCGCATCGACGGCGTGCTGGTCGCGCCCATGGCGCGCGGCGGCACGGAAATGATCGCCGGGATCTCGCAGGATCCGGTCTTCGGCCCCATCGTGATGGTCGGCATGGGCGGCATCTATGCCGAAGTGCTCAAGGACGTGGCCGTGCAGGCCGCGCCGGTCAGCGAAGAGGAGGCCCTGGCGATGATCCGCTCGCTGAAGATGTTCGCCATCCTGGACGGGGCGCGCGGCCAGCCCAAGGCGGATATCGACGCCGCCGCGCGCACGGTCGCGCGGCTATCGGAGTTCGCCTATCGGCATCGCGGCGAAATCGCCGAGATCGATATGAACCCCATCCTGGTGCGGCCCCAGGGTCAAGGCGTGGTCGTGCTCGATGCGCTAATGATCCCCCGCGCCGCTCCCGCACTCTGAGGACAAGCATGCACTTCGATCAACACGTGGCGGTCCCGGACCCGGCCGCCGGGCCCGAGGTTTACCGCCAGCACGCGCGCACTTGGCTGCGCGCCAACCTGCCCAACTTCATGCGCAGCGACAGCCTGGACTGGCGCGCCCCCACCCTGGCCGAAAGCAGCGCCTGGGAAGCCGCCATGTACCAGGCCGGCCTGGCCGGCATGACCTGGCCCAGGCAATACGGCGGGCATGGCCTGTCGCTGCGCGAACACCTGGCCGTGAACAAGGAGGTCGGCGCGCTGCCCATGCCCGAGAGCGTCAGCTCGATCGGCAAGGAACTGGCCGGCCCCATCATCATGGCGGTCGGGACCGAGGAGCAGAAGCTGGCCTTCCTGCCCAATATCCTGTCCATGAAGCAGTACTGGTGCCAGGGCTTCTCCGAGCCGGATGCCGGCTCCGACCTCGCCCGGCTGCGCACCAAGGCCGTGCAGGACGGCGACCAGTGGCGCATCAACGGCCAGAAAATCTGGACCAGCGGCGCGGCCAAGGCGCACTACTGCCTGCTGCTTACCCGCACCGGCACCGTGGCCGACAAGCATCGCGGTCTGCTGATGTTCGCCGTGCCCATGGACGCCCCGGGCATCCGCGTGGTGCCCATCAAGTCCATCGACGGCAAGGCGTCGTTTGCCGAGGTGTTCTTCGACGATGTCGTCGTGCCCGACAGCGCGCGGCTGGGCGCTCCGGACGAGGGCTGGAGCGCCGCCATCCGCGTGCTGTCCATCGAGCGGGCCACCAACCGCATGTACCGCCCCTGGCGCTTCGAATGCGAACTGCGCCAACTGATCGCCGCCTGCAAATCCGACAGCCAACTGTCCGGCGCCCTGGACGACGGCTACGTCCAGCGCCGCATTGGCGATCTGGTCGGCGAGATCGATGGCTTGAAGGGCCTGGTCGAACTGACCGTCGAGCGCATGATGCGCGGCGAATCCATCGGCGCGCGCGGCTCGCTCACCAAACTCTATTGGTCGGAGTGCCACCAGGCCTTCGCCGGGCTGGCCTTGTCGCTGCTGTCGCAGGTCGGCCCGCACTCCAGCCCGCTGGCGCGGCGCGCGCACGCGGCCTTCACCAATGCCTATCTGTTCGCGCGCGCCGAGAGCATCTATGCCGGCACGACCGAGGTGCAGCTCGATGTCATCGCGCAGCGCATCATGAATCTTCCCAAGGATCTGACATGAGCAGCGAAGAACTGCGCCCCGAGGAGTTCGCGCAGGCCGCCTGCGCGGCCATTAGCGACGCGCTGACGCGCCAGAACCGCCATGAGATGGCCGCGGTACTGGCCCAGGCGGGCTTGTGCGGTGTCATGGCGGCCGAAGACGACGGCGGGCTGGGCCTGGACCTGGCCTTCGCCCTGCCCATCGCCCATGCCGCCGGGCAACTGCATCTGCCGCTGCCCCTGGCCGAACAGATCCTGCTGGCGCACGCCCTGCCCGGCACGCCGCAGGCGGCCGCCCTGATTGCCGGCGAGCGCCTGGCCGGCATCGCCTGGCAGGGCAGCGTCCAGGCCGGCCACGCCCGCCTGGATCATGGCCCGGCCGATTGGATGCTGGTGGCCGACGGTGACGGTGCCGTCCTGCTCGACGTCACGGCCGCGCCGTGCCAGGAGCAATCCGCGCTCGATCCCGAGCATCCCCAGCTGTGGTTCACGCTACAGGACGCGCCGGTGCTGGCCCGCCTGGACGCCGCCGCCTGGGCGGCCTGCGAGCGTCGCGCGCACCTGCTGCTGGCCGAATTCGCCAACGGCGCGGCCGAAGGCGCCCTGCAGGCCGCCGCCAGCTATATGGCCACCCGCGTGCAGTTCGGCCGCCCCCTGTCGGCCAAGCAGGCGGTGCGCCACCTGCTGGCGCGCATGCGGCTGCTGCAGGAGGTCTCGAGCGCGGCTATCCGCCGCGCCATGCAGACCGACGAATATGGCGGTTCGCGCGACACGCGCCCGGCCCTGGCCGGCGCGCTGGGCAATGCCGCCTACGTCATCGAAAAAGCCATCCACCTGCATGGCGGCATGGGTTTCACCTGGGAACTGCCTCTGCACCACGCGCTGCGCGCCGTGCGCAAGCTGGACGCCGCCTTCGGCGGCCTGTCGTGCGCCACGGGCCGCGCCTACATTCAATCGGTATAAGGAAATGAGCATGCAACAAGACCTGGCCGGGCGCGTGGCGCTCGTTACCGGTGCCGGCGCCGGCATCGGCCGCGCCACGGCCTGCCTGCTGGCCGCGCGCGGCGCCATCGTCGGCGTCAACGACCTCAAGCAAGAACTGGTCGATGCGGCGGTCGCCAGCATCATCGCCGAGGGCGGCAAAGCCTTCTCCGTCACGCAGAATGTCTCGACCCGCGAAGGCATCACCGAGGCCGTGCAGCGAACCGCCGAACAGGGCGGGCGCTTTGACATCCTGGTCAACAACGCGGCCTGGGTGCGCTACCAGAGCGTGCCCGACATCCAGCCCGAAACGATGGATCGCATGCTGGACATCGGCTTCAAGGCGGTGGTCTGGGGAATCCAGGCCGCCGCCGCCGTGATGGACGCCGAACGCGGCGGCGCCATTGTCAACGTTGCCTCGACCGCCGCGCTGAAATCGGCTCCCAACTCCATCGTCTATTCCGGCATCAAGGCTGGGATCCTGGGCATCACCCGCGCGGCGGCCGCTGAGCTCGGCGCGCGCAACATCCGCGTCAACGCCGTCTGCCCGTCTGCCGTTCCCACCGAGGGCACGCAGCGCAACCGCAATGCCGAACGCGATGCGCGCCGCGTCGCCAGCACGCCCATGGGTCGGCTGGGCACCGTGCAAGACATCGCCAGCGGCATTGCTTTCCTCTCCAGCGACGAAGCCCGCTTCATCACCGCGCAAGGCTTGGTGGTGGATGGCGGCATTACCTTCACCACGCTGTGATGGAGACGGTCCTTCTGACCGGCGCGGCCAGCGGCATCGGCCGCGCCACCGCGCGTCGGCTGGCGCGCGGCGGCCGGCGCTGCGTCCTGGTGGACCGTAATGCAGAGGCCCTGGCGTCTCTGGCCGATGAGCTTGGCGCGACGCATGTCTTACGCGTGGCCGACCTTACCGACCCGGCGCAGATCGCGGCGCTGGCCGAGGGCCTGCCGCCGCTGCACGCGCTCATCAACAATGCCGGCATGACCGATGACAGCAACCAGCCCATCATCGGGCTGGCTCCTGCGGGCTGGCAGCGCCTGCTCGATCTGAACCTGCACGCCCCGGGCCGCCTGCCGCTGGCGCTGCGCGAACGCCTGGTTCCCGGCGCGCGTATCGTCAACGTGGCCTCCGGCGCCGGCTTGCGCGCCATTCCCTGGCGGGGCGCCTACAGCCCCAGCAAGGCCGGGCTGATCGCGCAGACCCGGGCCATGGCGAAGGCGTTTCCGGCCTGGCGCTTTACGGTTCTCTGCCCGGGCTTTGTGCGCACCGAACTGGTGGCCGGGCTGATCGCGGCCGGCCGCCTGGATCCGGCGCGCGCCGTGGCCAAGATTCCCCTGGGCCGGCTGGGTGAGCCGGAGGATATCGGCTGCGCCTTGGCTTTCCTGGCGAGCGCCGAGTCGGCCTCGCTCACGGCCGATCTGCTGGCCGTCGATGGCGGTTCGTCTGTCTTCGGCGGCAGCCAGGCCTACGCGCCCAGCCCCCATGCGCCCATGGCTTGCGACACGCCGCTGGCGCTGCGGGTACGGGGTCCCTGGGACGGCCCACGGCAAGACGCCGCCGAAGGCTATCCGGCGTTGCTCGATACCCGTGTGCTGGCGAGCCCGCCGGGCCGGCGGCTAGAGGCTATCGTACAGGCGGCGCGGCAGGCCGCGCCCGACGGGCCGGGCAGCCTGACCCTGCTGCTGCCGCGCGACCAGGACGAAACCTGGGAAGGTGCCGGCGAGCGCGCCGCGGCGCGCATGCTGATTGCCACGCTGGCCTGCGAATGGGGCCCCAAGGCGGCACGCATCAACGCTGTCGAAGTGCCCGCCGGCACGGACCCCGCCACCTGCTTGCCGCTGCTGCGCTTCGTGGCCGGCGCGCAGGCGCAATACCTGACCGGACAGACCCTGGGTAGCCCATGACCGATCCCGACCACATCAAAGCGTGTTTCATTGCCGCGCGCGGCTACTGGCGTCCCTGGAACGACGCGCTGCTGCGCGCCAACCCGGCCTTCCTGTCGCATTACGCGGCATATGCCGGCCATCCGGCGCGCAGCGGGCCGTTGTCCGCGCGCATGGTGGAGCTGATCTATGTTGCGCTCGACGCCTCGGCCACCCATCTCTACGAACCGGGCCTGACCACGCATATGCGGCTGGCGCGGCAGGCCGGCGCCAGCGAAGCGGACTTGTTCGATGTCCTGCACCGGGTCACGCTGCAAGGCCTGAGCGCGGTGTTCCAGGCGGCCGACCTGTTGCATGAAGCCGCGCCGCTGCCGGCGCTGGCGGCGGACGATCCGCTGCGCGCGCGCATTGCCGCGACCTGCCCCGAACACGCCGCCAGCCTGCAGCGCCTGGCGGCCGCCGATCCTGGCTACGTTGCCGTGCTACTGGATTTTCTCGCCCACGGCAGACCGGCGGGCGGGCTGAGCCCCGACGAACAGGTATTGATCGACGTGGCCCTGCACGCCTGCTTCACGCACGCCGACATGGCGACCACCCGCGCGCTCATCGAGCAGGGCCTGGCGCTGGGCATCGCGCGCCCCGCCCTGCTGCAGGCCATGCAATTGGGGGCCCATCTCGCGGTGCACGGTGCGGCGCTTGGCGCAACCGTGCACGCCCGCGAGACGGCGCCGGCGGAACGCCAGGGATAAGCCCGCGCCAGGGGCCGGCGCTCACTGCGGCGCCACGCCACCCTCGCGCGCGGCGGCCGCCAGCCGCTCCCTGACCGGTTCGGCGCTGCCGGTTCGCACGGCCACGCCATGACTGCTGTGGAACACCATGTTGGGAATACCTTGCTCCGCGAACGTTTTCACGCCGGGCAGAAGGCGCGCGCTCCCAGGGCGTCCCGTGTAGGCCAGCACCTTCACGTGGGGATTGTCCTTCACGCTCTGGGTCGTAGCGAGATAGCGTCGGCCTTGGCGCCCGGAGGATACGGCGCCACGAGCCGGATGGGGTTTGTCCGGATAGTGCGCCCGCGCGCCGGTGGCGATCGAAAACAGGGTGCGGAAGAGCGCGCTGCCAAGCAGCGAGCGGCGACGGATGGCGAGGGGCATGGATCGCTGTCTCGGCGGTTGTCCGCGGCAAAAGCGTATCGGCCGCCGCGCCGCCGATTCCCCCTGCATCGCGCAGTTCTGATCTGCGGTTTCAGCTATAGGCAATTCAGTTGAGCTACCTAGAATTTAGGGGTTCAGATAACTCAAAAAATTCGGAGACGCAGCAATGACCCATTCCTTCCTCACCCGGCGCGCCGTGCTGCTGGGTACCCTGTTGATGAGCCTGGGCGCCCCTGCCTGGGCCGCCGAGGACAACTGGCCGCAGCGCCCGATCCGCCTGGTGGTCGCCGGCTCTCCCGGCGCCGGCGGCGACATTTTCGCCCGCCTGATTTCGGCCCCGCTGGCCAAGGCGCTCAAGCAGCCGGTGGTGGTGGAGACCAAGCCCGGCGCCAATGGCATGATCGCCGCCGACACGGTGGTCCGGGCGGCCAATGACGGCTACACACTGCTGTTCGCCCCCTCGTCCACCATTTTGCTGAATCCCGTGGTGCTGCCCACGCTGCCCTACGATACGGACAAGGACCTGCTGCCCGTGGCCCAGGTCGGCGCGGCCGGCATTCTGCTGGTCGCCAACCCGAGCACCGGCTTCAAGAACCTGGCCGACATGGTGGCCTACGCCAAGGCCCACCCCGGCAAGCTCGCCTACGGCTCCTGGGGCACCGGCTCGTCGGGCCATCTGGCCATGGAAGGCATCAAGGCGCACTACGGCCTGGATATGCCCCATGTCCCCTACAAGCAACTGGTCACCGAAAGCACCGACCTGATCGCCAACAACATCAGTGTCGGTTTCATGGACATCGCCTCGCCCATTCCCCACATGCGCGCCGGCAAACTGATCGCGCTCGGCCAGACCGGTTCGCGCCGTTGGCCCGCCTCCAGGGAAGTGCCCACCCTGGCCGAGCAAGGCTACAAGTTCGAGGCCGACGGTTGGTATGGCGTCTTCGCGCCGGCTGGCACGCCACCCGAGATCATCAAGCGCCTCAATGCCGAGATCTACCGCGCACAGCACGACCCCGAAGTGCAGGAGAAAATCGAAGGGCAGAACATGATCGTCCCGGCCGACGCCTCGGCCGCGGAATTCGCCGCCTCGATCAAACGCGACGCCGTCATCTGGCAAGACCTGGCGAAACTCGCCGACCTGAAGAACAAGTAGGTGAAGGCGCGCCCGCAGACGCCAACCTCGCTCAAGGGGCAACACCCATGGATATGCCTTCCGCTTTTTCCACCCACGCCTTGCAAGGCCGTGTGGCCGTCGTGACCGGCGCCGCGGGCGGCATCGGCCTGGCCATCTGCCAGCAGCTGCGGGCGATGGGCGCGGCCATCGTGCAGGCGGACCTCCAGGCCGACGACAGCATCGCCGCCACGGGCAGCCTGATGAATGTGCGCTGCGACATCGCCGACCCCGACTCGGTGGCCCGCATGGCCGACCTGGTTCGCTCGCGCCTGGGCCGCTGCGACGTGCTTGTCAACAACGCCGCCGTCAGCGCCGCGCCGACCAGCCTCGAAGCCTTCCCGATCGACCTGTGGGATCACCTGTTCCGCGTCAACCTACGCGGCGCCCTGCTGTGCGCCCAGGCATTCTTCCCCCTGATGCGCGACCGGCAGGCAGGCAGCATCGTCAACGTGGCGTCGATTTCCGCCCAGGCTCCCACCCGCGTCGGCGCCTACGGCGCGACCAAGAGCGCGCTGCAGGCCCTGACCCGCCAGATGGCCGTTGAATGGGGCCCGCGCGGCATCCGCGCCAACACCGTCAGCCCTGGCATGATTCGCACGCCGCTGTCCGAAAAACACTATAGCGACGAAGCCGTGCTGCAAAGGCGCATCGCCAGCATTCCTTCCCGGCGCATTGGCCTGCCAGCCGACATCGCGGGCGCTGTCGCCTTTCTGGCCAGCGATGCTTCCACCTATGTCAACGGCCAGGACATCGTCGTCGACGGCGGCTTTCTCAAAGCCTCGCTGACCAATATTTACAGCGTCTGAGTGGTAGCCAACGTGTCTACGGGTTGAATGCCGCTTGAGGCCTCACGAGTCGATATGGCGTATCGAATCAACTTTATCCGAATAACCCCTCGAATCTCTGGCGGGTAGTCTGGCGCAGGCCTTTTCATGCTGCGCGCGAGTGCGAAGAAAGATCGATGGCGCGGCCAGGCGCATGGCGCGTGGCCTCTTTTTGAAGCTTTCTGCCGCACTTTTTTGCTGGTTATTGCGCTCTTCATCTGTTTCAGACGAAGTGAAGGGGGATGTCGGACTCATTGTGATCAAACATATTGATTTCGCCGTGCCGGATCGGCAAACATATCCACCGCTATCGGCACTTCTGAGACGCATGGTTAATGCAGCTTGCCGGTAATTCCCGAGCCAGTTTGACGGGCGCTGCATGGAATCTGGTTTTTTCAACGCATCCCATACCGCTGGCTCAACCTTCGAGGATCAGTGCGGAAACATAATGACGGGTATGCGCAAGTTGAAGTACATCGGCAAGCGGGCGTTGTTCAGGCTGTCGCCGGCGCTGGCCGAACGCTGCGGGGTCGACTTCAGGCTGGAGGCGCCCAACCGGGACTTTCTCGAACAGCATATCTTCGGCTATCTGAACCGCTTGGCTGCCGGCGGGCAAGCGCCGCAGGAACTGCTGTTCCTCGGCCTGGACAAGCACAACTGGCACTATCCGCGTTTGCTGCGCGCGAACTTCCATTCGCTCGACATCCTGCCGCGCAGTGCCGTCTACGGGCGCCCGGGGCGGCATTGGGTTGGCGATGCGCTCCAGATGGCGGCGCACTATGGCGCGGACGCTTTCGACGTGGTCATCGCCAACGGCGTGCTCGGTTCCGGCATTGACGGCCAGGACGGCCTGCGTGGCCTGCTGGCGCAATGCCGCGTGGTACTCAAGCCCGGCGGTGTGTTGGTGCTGGGCTACAACGATCTGCCCGAGCGCACGCCCTTTCCCGTCGTGGTGGATGGCGGGTTCGAGGAGTTCGTGCCCGACATCGACGGCGTAATCGCTTCGCGCCACATGGTGGATGACCCCTTCCGGCATGTCTACTGCTTTTGCCGCAAGGCCGGCTGACGGGAATTCCTGCAGCCAGACGACCAGGCAGGTCGGCGCCGGTCACCCCGGATAGAGATCCGTGCGGCGATGATCCCAGGCCGGCAGGCCGGCGCGCAGGGTGGCCACGCGCTGGGGGTCGATGTCGGCGATGATGTGGCCGGTGCGGTCCGGCATGCAGGCCAGCACCGTGCCCCAGGGGTCGATGATCATGCTGCGGCCCAGACAGGGCAGGCCGGGGCCGTCGCCGCCGATCTGAGCGGCGGCGATCACGTAGCATTGGTTCTCGATGGCGCGCGCGCGCAGCAGCGTTTCCCAGTGGTCCCGGCCCGTGTGCAGGTTGAAGGCCGCGGGCACCGCCAGCACGTTGGCGCCGCGTGCGCGCAGGGCGCGGTAGAGTTCGGCGAAGCGCAGGTCGTAGCAGATGCTCAGGCCCAGCGTCAGTCCCGCCGCCTCGACCGTTTGCAGGTGCGCGCCGGGCGCGAAGTCGGCGGACTCGCGGTAGGGCGTGCCATCGACCACCGCGTCGTACAAATGCACTTTGCGGTAGGTGGCGGCGATGGCGCCGTCCGGCGCGAAGGTGACTCCGGTGTTGCCGAGCCGGTCTTCATCGGCCAACCGTTCATGCATCGAACCCAGATGGATCCAACAGGCGTGGCGTTGCGCCAGCGCCGCGATGCGTGCCGTCACCTCGCCGGGGATCGGGCTGGCGGCGGCGCGCAGCGTTGGCGTAGCGCCGCGCACGTCGCTGTACTCGGGCGTGACGATCAGGGCTGCGCCGTCGTTGGCCGCCGCTGTGATCGCGTGTTCCAGCGCGGCCAGGTTGGCCGCGCGATCCCGGCGGCTGTCGAGTTGGATGGCTGCCACTCTGATGGACATGCGGATTCCTTTTCAGTGTGCGAGCGCCTGGGCTTTCAGGCCCAAGGCCACCACGCGCGCAATCTGGCCCAGCAGGGCGGCGCCTTCGCCGCCTTGGAGGGTCTGGGCGGTTTGCCAGTCGGTGAACCCGTCGGCCAGCACCGCCAGCACCACGCTGCGGTTGTCGACGGTGAGGATGCCGGCGTCATGGCGCAGGCCCGGCAACTGGCCGGCCTTGCTGGCCAGGCGGGCCGGCGCGGGCAGCGCGGCGCCGAAGTGGGCGCGTTCGCGCTGGTCGGCCAGCACGTCGAGCGCGAAGGCTCGCAAGGGCGCGGGCAGCGCGCCGTCGCGCAGCATCCAGCAGAACGCGGCGGTGGCATCGCCGGCACTGGTGAAATTGTCGCGGCCGGCCTCGCGCGCGGCGGCGTCCATCATGCGGCGCTGCAGGCGGCTGGCCGTCAAGCCGGCGCGCAGGCTCCATTGGTTGACCGCGTCGAATCCCAGCAGCTCGATCAGCGCGTTGGTGGCGACGTTGTCGCTGAGCACGATCATCAGCCGCGCCAGTTCGGCCAGCGACAGGGTGGCGACGCTGGGCAAGTGGGCAAGAATGCCGGTGCCGCCGGCGCGGTCGCCGCTGGCGGGCAGGGCCAGCGGCTGTTCGAGCGAGTAGCGGCCAGCGGCCGCCGCGTCGAGCAGCGCCAGCAGGATGGGCACCTTGATGATGCTGGCCGAGGGTTGCAGGCGGTCGGCATGGCGCGCCAGCACGATGCCGCCATCGAGGTCACGCAGGCTCAGCGAGACCCGCGCCGGCGTCGCCGCCAGCAAGGGCGCCAGCGCCGTGTCGACATGCTGGCGCAAGGCGTTGTGGTCCAGTGGTTGCGATCCCAACGGGAACATGGTCGATCTCCTCAGACCAGGAAGAAGAACAGCGACGAGAACAGGCAGAGGTTCACCACGATCACCGCCCAGCCGTTGTACAGCATGTATTTGAGTTCACCGGAGCGCGCCAGGCCCATCTGGCCGAACATGTCGGAGGTGGGGAAGGGCCCGAACCAGTCGATCTGCGAGCTGCCGAGAATGACCGCCGTGGTGGCCGCGGGGCCGACGCCGGCGGCCGCCAGCAGCGGGCCGAAGATCTTGGCGGTGAAGGTCATCTGCGCGACGGCCGCGCCGGGAATGTGGCCGATGACGTTGAACCACAGCACGATGACGCACAGCATGGCGCCGCTGATGCCGGCCAGGTGGGGTTTCGCCAGCTCCAGGACGGCATGGTAGGCGTTGAGCTGGTCCACCAGTACCAACACTGGATTGAACAGCCAGAACAGGAAAAATATCCAGATCAGTTTGCCGGTGCCCGCGTACATGGCCTGCAGGATCGCGCGCGGGCCCATGCCGCCGGCCAGGCCGGTGGTGGCCGCCAGCGACACCATGACGATGATGGCGAAGGCATAGCCGGCCTTGGCCAGCACGCCGGCGATGGCCAGGATGATGATGGTCAGGCAGAACGCCCAGGCCGCGCGCAGCGCGGTGGGCGAGGGGGCGGCGGCCAGGTCGAGCGCGGCCATGCTGGCGCCGGCTTCTTCGTACTGATGCGTCGCCTCGGTCATCTTCTGGATGCGGCCCGACATGAACCAGCCGGCCAGCAGTGTGGCGGCGGCCATCGGGATGCCCGCCACCAGCAGATACTGCGGATAGCTCAGCCCGGTCAGGCCGGTGACCGTGACCACGTTGGGCGTGAAGGGCCCCAGCACCAGTCCGGCCGAGCCGGCGGTCTGGAACAGCGCGGCCACGGAGGGCGGCGACAGGCGCACGGCCGCGGCGATGGGAATTACCACCGCGGCGATGATGGCGTTGCCGCCGGCCAGGGTGCCCAGCGCGCCGCAGATCAGGGTCGACGTCACCATGATGCCCAGGCGCACGCGCACCTGGTTCGACAGGCCGATGCGGCGCACGATGGCGCGCACCATCTGTTCCGCGGCGCCGGTGCGCGAGGCGACTTCGCCCACGCCCGCGCCAAGCACGATGATCAGGCCGACCACCGCGATGAACGAGCCTAGCGATTCGGCCAGCAGCTTGCTCATGGCGATGGGCGTGGTGCCCGTCATGATGGCGCCGAGCACGATGGCGGCGATGGTGGACAGCACGATGTCGACGCCGAGCAGCGCGATGATGGCGAACACCAGCACCGGCGTCAGGCCCCACAGGCTGGTCTGGCCGGGCAGGGCGAAGTGGGTGTACAGCGCGATGGCCAGCCCCACGAGGAATACCGCGATCGCGGCGTTGCGCCGGCGCGGCTGCAACGCGCCGCCAGCGGGCGGGCGTGGCGCCGCCGCCGATTGTGCCAATGAGGTCATGTCTTCTCCGTCCCTATCGTCTCTGTGGCCTGGCCGTGGCGCGTATCGCGCACGGCCGCTGTCGGCCTATTGTTGTCATCCCGCCTGGTGGGCAGACGTGGATTTCCAGCGGTTTGCGTCCGAGCGGCCAGGCGCGCAATGGGCCGCCTGGCGCGGACGGTGAGAGTGTGGGCGCGAGGCGGGACAGGTTCAAATGCATGGTCGGGGTGCGGGCATAACCTTTGGTTATGGCCCCGCGCTCGCCGTCAGGCATGATTCCGCGAGGCCTAGGCGCCTTCGGCCAGCATCTGGCGCAGGCGCGCGCGGCGGCGTTCGAGGGCGGCGATCTGCCGTTCCACCGACGCCAGCCGTTGGCGCTGCACGGCGGAGGTCTCGGGGCAGGCCGCCGCGCCTTCGATCATGCGCATGCAATCGGGAAAGCCCTGGATCTCGGCCAGGCTGAAGCCAGTGGCGATCAGGCGCTGGATCTGCCGCACCTGGCCGATCGCGGCGGGGGGAAAAGTACGATAGCCGTTGGCGGCGCGCGCGCTGGCCAGCAGGCCGTGGGCGTCGTAGTGGCGGATCGAGCGCAGGCTGGCGCCGGTGGCGCGGGCCAGGGCGCCGATCGACATCGGCTGGGCGGCGGGCGGGGGTGGCATGGCGAAGATTCACGAAGCGATGGCTTGACTCTAACACTGGTGTGAGGGTCGAGACTGCGATTCCCCTTTTGTCATCCAGGAGTCAGTTGCCATGCCGGGTCATCCGCTTTTTCGTTGTTTCCGCCACCTGCTGCTGGCCATCGCCCTGGCAGGGGCGAGCGCCGTGGCGCTTGCCGATACCCGCCAGTACACCGCCGCGGCGCCGGACGGCGTGACGCTCGCCATCCAGGAGTCCGGTGATCCGGCCGGGCCCGCCGTGGTGTTCGTGCATGGCCTGCTGGGCAGCCGCCTCAGTTGGGAGGCGCAACTGTCCAGTCCGCTGTTGCAGCGCTACCGCCTGATCACCTACGACCTGCGCGGCCATGGCCAGTCGGGCAAGCCGGGCGCGGCGCGCGCCTATACGGACGGGCGGCGCTGGGCCGACGACCTGGCGGCCGTGATCGCGGCGACGGGCGCGCGCCGGCCGGTGCTGGTGGGCTGGTCGCTGGGCGCGGCGGTGACGACCAATTATCTGGCCGCGTATGGTGACGCGGACATCGCCGGCGCGGTTTACGTGGGCGGTGTGATCGAGTTGGATGCCGGCCAGATCGCGCCGCATCCCGAGGTGTATCGCGGCATGGCGTCGACCGACCTGAGGGCGCACCTGGACGCCGAACGGGCCTTCCTGGCGCTGTGCTTCCATACGCAGCCGGACGTGGCCACGTTCGAACGCTTGCTGGCCAATGCGGCCCTGGCCGCGCCCGAGATGCAGGCCGCGGTACCGCGGATGACGATCGCGTCCGGGCAAGGCCTGGGCGCGATGCGCAAGCCGATGTTGCTGATCTACGGGGCACGCGATGCGCTGGTGCGCGCCGCGCCGTCGATGGAACGCGCCCGGCAGTTGAATCCACGCGTGCGCACGACGGTATATGCGGCGTCGGGGCATGCGCCGTTCCTGGAGGAGGCCGAGCGCTTCAATCGCGATCTGGCCGCCTTCGTCGACGCGGCCGCCGGGCGCTGATGCCCGCGATGAACGGCCGTGGGCAGGCCGTGGATTGGCTCAACCGCCAGAAGACGGCGCGGGGCGCTTGGTTGGCCGGGTGGGCACGTCGCCCGGCGTGGTGCCTTCGTCGTCCACCGTGAGGCCGCCGCCGGCCATGATGCCCCGGGCGATCTCGTCGGCCGATTTGCCGGCGAAGCCATGTTCACCGGCGATAATGCGGAAGCTGTCGCCTTCGAGCGGGCTTTGCAGTGTGGCCGAGGACAGCAGGACGCCGTTCGCGCGCAACTGGATGCGCTTGCCGACGCGGTTGCGGGTGAAGTCGGCCAGCGCCTGGCGACTGTCGGGGTGCAGCACCACGTCGACGTAGCGCGTCGACGTTTGCGGTTCGATGCCGGCGGTGGCCTGGTCCGCCCGCAGGGCCACGCTCTCGGCGTGGGACGCGGCGGCGGCCAGCAGCAGGGCGGCGCAGGCAAGGGAGCGGAAAACGGTCATGAGCGGACTCCGTGGGGCGGATCGATGACGGCATCCTAGCCCGATCGCCGGCGGCGCATATTACGACTTGTATGCGGACGCTGGCATTGCCTGCCGTCAGCGGGCGTGGAAGCGGCCGCGTCAGGCCGCTACCATGGCGGTTCCATGAATGTGTCTCGGAAAGCGGCAAGGTGGCGCTGCGCGGCGCGATTCCGTCGCCGGCGTCCGATGAACGCGAACTGACGCTGACGTATGGCAACGCGGCGCTGGGTTTCGACTCGGGCGATGAGCCGGCTTACGTGGTGTCGGATTTTCCGCAGGGGGTATTCACGCTGGTCGTCCCGGACGGGGCCTGGCCGCTGACGCTGTATGCGTTGCCGGGCACCGTGGCGATCGGGAAGATCGCCAACGGCGATGTCGCGGGCACTTTCCAGGCCAAGCTGGCCGCGCCGCGCCCCGGCGGGCCGACCGCGTCGGGGGGTGGGCAACCCGCTCAAGGCGACCCTGAATTGCAATTACCGCGACGCACTATGAGCGCCGGTCCCTGTTAGGGAGCCGGCCCTTCGGGGATAGGGCGCGCCGTCTTACCGGGTAATCCCGCTACCGGGCTTTTCGGCAAAATTTGTATGATGACCATATGAATTCACCGAGGGAGCCCAGCATGCCGCAAGTCCTTTCCATCGCACGTGGCCGCGGCGCGGGCGGTGCCCGATGACCCCGGAAGCCCGTGTCCGCGAGGAAATCTGCGCCGTCGGCGCCAGCCTCTACCAGCGCGGCTACACCGTGGGCGCGGCCGGCAACATCAGCGCCCGGCTCGACGACGGCTGGCTGATCACCCCCACCGATGCCTGCCTGGGCCGGCTGGATCCGGCCGAGCTGGCCAAGGTCGACCTGGCCGGCAATGCGGTCGCGGGCGGCAAGCCGTCCAAGACGTTGGCGCTGCATCTGGGGATCTATCGGGCCGATCCGGCCGCGCGCGGCGTGGTGCATACGCATTCGACCCATCTGGTGGCGTTGACGCTGGCCGGTGTCTGGCGCCAGGACGAGGTGCTGCCGCCGATCACGCCTTACCAGGTGATGAAGGTGGGCCGCATTCCGCTGATTGCCTACCGACGCCCGGGCGATCCGGCGGCGGCCGCGCAGGTGGAGGCACTGGCCGGCCAGGTGCGCGGTGTGCTGTTCGAGCGTCTGGGGCCGGTGGTGTGGGAACGCTCGGTGTCGCACGCCGCCTACGCGCTGGAGGAATTGGAAGAGACGGCCCGCCTGTGGCTGATGGCCGAGCCGCGGCCCGCGCCCCTGTCCGAGACGGCCATCGAAGAACTGCGCGCCGTGTTCGGGGCGCGCTACTGAGCCGCGCCGCGCCCGCCGCAATCTGAAGGAGCCAAGATGCCACGCCTGGCCGCGAACCTGAGCATGATGTATGCGGAGCACCCCTTCCTGGATCGTTTCGCCGCCGCCGCGCGCGACGGCTTCCGGGGTGTGGAGTTCCTGTTCCCCTACGACCATCCGGCCGCTGAAATCCGGGCCCGGCTGGACCGCCACGGGCTGACCCAGGCGCTGTTCAACGCGCCGCCGGGCGATTGGGCCGGCGGTGAACGCGGCATCGCCGCGCTGCCGGGCCGCGAAGACGAGTTCCGCCGCGGCCTGGATCGGGCGCTGGAATACGCGGCGGTGCTGGGCAACCGCAGCCTGCATGTGATGGCGGGCCTGATGCCGGCCGGGCAGGACCGCGCCGCGCATCGTCAGGTTTATCTGCGCAATCTGGAGCGGGCCGCGCACGCTGCCGCCACGGCCGGCGTGACCATCGTGATCGAGCCGATCAATCCGCGCGACATGCCCGGCTATTTCCTGACCCGCCAGGACGAGGCCCAGGCGATCCGCGCCGAGGTCGGCGCCGCCAACCTGCGGGTGCAGTTCGATTGCTACCACTGCCAGATCGTCGAAGGCGACCTGGCGGTAAAGCTGCGGCGCGACATGGCGGGCATCGGCCATATCCAGATTGCCGGCGTGCCGGATCGCCATGAGCCCGACCTGGGTGAACTGAATTACCCCTACCTGCTGGCGCTGATCGATACGCTGGACTATGCGGGCTGGATCGGCTGCGAATACCGGCCCAAGGGCGCCACGACGGCGGGACTGGGCTGGGCCAAACCCTATCTCGCGGGAGGCGAGCGATGAAGATACTGATCACCGGCGGCGCCGGCTTCCTGGGACAGCGCCTGGCGCGCAAGCTGCTGGAGCAGGGGCGCCTGTCGCTGGGCGGCGAGCGCACGCCCATCACCCGGATCGACCTGCTCGACGTGGCCCGCACCGACGCCATCAACGACACGCGCGTGCGCTCGATCGAGGGCGACGTCGCGGATCCGGCCTGCCTGCGGTCGCTGATCGGCACCGACACGGCGGTGATCTTCCATCTGGCGGCCATTGTCAGCGGCCAGGCCGAGGCCGATTTCGACCTGGGCATGCGCATCAACCTGGATGCCTCGCGCGCGCTGCTGGAGGCCTGCCGCCAGCGTGGTCATCGGCCGCGCGTGGTGTTCACCAGTTCGGTCGCGGTGTACGGCGGCGCCCTGCCGGAAACGGTGCGCGACGATACCGCGCTCAATCCGCAGTCTTCCTACGGCACGCAGAAGGCAATCGCGGAATTGCTGCTGGCCGACTATACGCGCCGCGGCTTCGTCGATGGCCGCGCGCTGCGGCTGCCCACCATCAGCGTGCGGCCGGGGCGGCCCAACGCGGCGGCTTCGTCCTTTGCCAGCGGCATCATCCGCGAGCCGCTGAACGGCGAGCCGGCGGCATGTCCCGTGGCACCGGACACGCGCCTGTGGCTGTTGTCGCCGCGCCGCGCGGTGCAGGCGTTGATAGACGGCTGCGAGCTCGATGCCGCAGCGGTGGCGGATCGCCGTCCCATCAACCTGCCGGGCGTGTCGGTGACGGCGGCGCAGATGGTGCAGGCCTTGCGCGAGGTCGCGGGCGAGGCGGTGGCCGACCGCGTCGGCTGGCAGCCCGACGCACGGGTGCAGGCCATCGTCGGCAGTTGGCCGGGGCGTTGGGACACCACACGCGCGGCGCGCCTGGGGCTGGCGGGCGACCGCGATTTCACCGAAATCATCCGCGCCTACATCGGCGACGACTTGGGGGACAAGGTATGAGCCAGGCCAACGAAGCGCGCGCGGTGGGTGTGATAGGCCTGGGCGCGATGGGCGCGGGCATCGCGCAGAGTCTGCGGCGGGGTGGATGCCGGGTGCATGCCTACGACATCCGGCCCGGCGTGGCGGCGGCGTTCGCCGAACATGGCGGCGTGGCCTGCGCGACGCTGGTGGACATGGCCGCCGCCTGCGACGTGGTGGTCAGCGTGGTGGTGAACGCGCAGCAGACCGAGCGCGTGCTGTTCGGCGAGGGCGGCATTGCCGCGGCCATGCGGCCCGGCAGCGTGTTCGTGATGTGCTCGACGGTGGATCCGGCCTGGTCGAGCGCGCTGGAGGCGCGCCTGGCGGCGCGCGACATCCACTACCTGGACGCGCCGCTCTCCGGTGGCGCGGCCAAGGCCGCGACCGGCCAGATGACCATGATGACCGCCGGCACGCCGGCCGCCTATGCCGCATGCGGCGGCGTGCTGGAAGCCATGGCGGGCAAGGTCTACCGGCTCGGCGAGCGGGCCGGCGCGGGCAGCAAGGTCAAGATCATCAACCAATTGCTGGCCGGCGTGCACATTGCCGTCGCGGCCGAGGCCATGGCGCTGGGCCTGCGCGAAGGGGTCGATGCGCACGCCTTGTACGAGGTCATCACCCACAGCGCCGGCAATAGCTGGATGTTCGAGAACCGCATGGCCCACGTGCTGGCGGGCGACTACACGCCGCTGTCGGCGGTGGATATCTTCGTGAAGGATCTGGGACTGGTGCTGGATACCGCGCGCCACAGCAAGTTTCCGTTGCCGCTGGCCGCCACCGCGCACCAGATGTTCATGCAGGCTTCGGCCGCGGGCCACGGCCGCGACGACGACAGCGCGGTCATCAAGATCTTTCCCGGAATCACCTTGCCGGAGTCCGCATGACGATCAGACTGGGGTGCATCGCCGACGACTTCACCGGCGCCACCGACCTGGCCAACAATCTGGTGCGCGCCGGCATGCGCACCGTGCAGGCCATCGGTGTGCCGGCCGGGCCGCTGGAGGCCGCGGCGGATGCGGTGGTGGTGGCGCTCAAGACCCGTACCCTGCCGCCGGCCGAGGCCGTGGCGCAATCGCTGGCGGCGCTGGCGTGGCTGCGGGCACAGGGCGCCGCGCAGATCTACTTCAAGTACTGCTCGACCTTCGACAGTACGCCGCAGGGCAATATCGGCCCGGTCACCGACGCGCTGATGACGGCACTGGATACGGATTTCACCATTGCCACGCCGGCCTTTCCCGACAACCAGCGCACGGTGTTCAAGGGCTATCTGTTCGCCGGCGATGTGCCGCTGAATGAATCGGGCATGCGGCACCATCCCCTGACGCCGATGACGGACGCCAATCTGGTGCGGGTGCTGTCGGCGCAGACGCGGCGCAAGGTGGGCCTGATCGACTACACGGTGGTGGCGCGCGGCGCCGATGCGATTCGCGGCCGCATCGATGAACTGCGGCGCGACGGCGTCGGGATCGCCATCGTCGATGCCATTTCCAATGACGACCTGCTGGCGCTGGGACCGGCGCTCAAGGGCATGCCGCTGGTGACGGCCGGTTCGGGCGTGGCGATCGGCCTGCCCGGAAACTGGGGGCTGGCGCCGGGGGCGGCCGCGGGTCTGCCGCGCGAGCCGGGCGCGCAGGCGGTGGTGGCGGGCAGTTGCTCGACCGCGACCCAGGGGCAGGTGGCCGCGTTCATCGCGGCGGGACGTCCGGCGCTGGCGCTCGATCCGTTGCGCATCGCCACGGGCGAGGACGTCGTGACGCAGGCGCTGGCCTGGGCCGCGCCACGCCTGCCCGACGGCCCGCTGTTGATCTATTCCACGGCCCGGCCCGCTGCCGTGCAGGCGGCCCAGGCCAGCCTGGGCGCGGCGCGGGCCGGCGCCCTGGTCGAGGAGACGATCGCGCGAATCGCGCTGGGCCTGGTGCGGCACGGCGTGCGGCAACTGATCGTCGCGGGCGGCGAGACCTCCGGCGCGGTGGTGCAGGCGCTCGGGTTGACGCAGTTGACCATCGGCGAGCAGATCGATCCGGGCGTGCCCTGGTGCGCTGGTGTCGCGCAGGCGGCGCGGGCGCGCATCAGCATCGCGCTCAAGTCGGGTAATTTCGGGGGGCCGGATTTTTTCACGCGGGCATTTCGCCAAGCCGCTTGAGGCGGTCGCGTGCCGTCATCACAGCGGCGCAACGGGGAACAGGGGCTGTGGCGCCCTTGGCGTGGTTGCCGCGGGAAGGCTAGCGGTGCGCCTCGCGCAAGCGCGTGGCGGCGTTGACCATGTGGATGCGCGCGGCGGCGCGCGCCGCCTCCGCGTCCTGGCGGCGGATGGCGTCGACGATGGCCTCGTGTTCGCGCAGCACCGCGCGCATCTGGTCGGCGTGGCGCGCTTCATTGCCGCGCGTGACGCGGGTGGCGGCTTCGAGATACTGGCTGACGAAGGCCAGGGTTGCGAGGAAATACGGATTGCCGGTGGCGCGGGCGATGCTGCGATGGAAGGCCACGTCTTCCTTGACGCCGTCACCGCCGTTGTCGACCGCGGTGGTGATCGCCGCCAACGCCGCGTCGATGGCCGCCATGTCGCGCTTGCCCCGGCGCGCCGCGGCTTCCGCGGCGATTTCGGTTTCCAGCGCGCGGCGCAGGTCGACGATATGCAGCACCGCGTGCAGCGAGCCCAGCTCGGCCGCGTCGATGCGCAGCGCGCGCTGGCCGCCGTGGCCGGTGACGAACACACCGCTGCCCTGGCGCGCTTCGACGATGCCGTCCTGGCGCAGCCGCGACACCGCTTCGCGGATGACGGTGCGGCTGACCCCGAACTGCTCGGCCAGGCGGGTTTCGGTGGGCAGTTTTTCTCCGGGCGGCACGCGACCGGCGTCGATCTCGGCGAGCAGTTGCTTGGCCACCGTATCGGTCAGCGTGGGAGGCGTGTGGAGTCGGGGAAAGGCCATGGCTTGGGGCCGCGCAAGCAGGGCGCGGCGGCGCTCCGGGACAGGGGCTTCATGATAACCCGCCGTCCGCGGCGGCCGCGCGGGCCCGGTACAGACAGTCCATGAAAAATTGCGCGGCCGGCGTCGGGGGCGAATCGGCCCGCGTCAATATCGATACCCGCGCCGCCGGCAGCGGGTGAGCCAGCGGCAGGATGCACAAGGATGTGGGCGCCAGCACGCGGTGCAGGCCATTGCGCACGAAAAAGCCCACCGCGTCGCTCTGCCCCAGGATCGCCAGGGCGATGGCGATGGACTGGCACGGAATCACATCGGTGGGCGGCGGCAGGCCGCGTTCCGTGTAGGCCAGGCGCAGCAGGTTGGTGGGGGTTTGCGTATTGCCCGGCATCAGCCACAGCAGGTCGCGCAGGTCGGCCAGGTCGGTCGCGTGGCGCAGGGGGTGGTCGGCGCGCGCGCCCACCGCCAAGGGCAGCGAGAACAGGGTGGTGCGGGCAAAGCCGTCGTAGATGTCGCCGTCGTATTCGGTTTGCACCACCAGGTCGTAGCGACCCGTCTCCAGCTGTTCGTGGCTGTAGGGCGGCGCGACTTCATGGAAGGCCACCGCGACGCGCGGCATGCGGGCGCGGAACGCCGCCAGCGCGGCCGGCAGGATCGGCAACACCGACGAGCTGATGGCCAGGTTGAGCGTGCCGCCTTCGCCGTCGCGCATTTGGTCGATGTCTTCCTGCGCGCGCCGCGCTTCCTGCAGGATCAGCACGGCACGTTTGTGCAGCGCCTGGCCGTAGGGCGTCAGCTCGACGCCTTTGGCGCTGCGCCGCACCAGTTCGGCGCCCAGGCTCTGCTCCAGTTCGCGCAGGCTGCGCGTGGCCGCCGGTTGGGTGACGCACAAGGCGCGCGCGGCGGCGCGGATGCTGCCGTGTTCGGCGATCAGCACGAAGGCGCGCAACTGGCGCAGGTTCATCGGTGCGGCCACGGCGGGATATAAGCAAAAGTCATCACTGCGCCAAAAATACTGTCTTTTGCGTTTCGGCGGCCATCCGTATATTCACTAGGCCTGTGCGACGCTGCTGGTGGCGCGGACAGGCCCTAGCCACGGCTTGCGGACACACGGGCCGGCTTAGAGATCGGACATCAAGGGGAAAACATGTCTATCGCCATCGCGGCCGGCGCCGGCGCGCGCAGCCTGCATACGTCATCCATGCGCCGGCGGGTCATCGCCGGCACCACCATCGGCAATGCGCTCGAGTTCTTCGACTTCACCGTCTTCACCTTCTTGATGCTGGTGATCGGCCCGCTGTTCTTTCCGGCGGCCTCCAGCTACGGGCAGTTGCTGCTGACCACGGCCACGTTCGGCGTCGGCTTCCTGATGCGGCCGGTGGGCGGCATGCTGATCGGCTCGTACGCCGACCGCCATGGCCGCCGTGCCGCCATGACGCTGACGCTGTGGCTGATGGGCCTGGGGTGCGCGCTGATCGCCGCCGCGCCCACCCACGCCCAGATGGGCCTGCTGGGGCCGGTGATGATGGTGTTGGCGCGGCTGATCCAGGGCTTTGCCGCCGGCGGCGAGGTGGGTGCCTCGACCACGCTGCTGGTCGAGCACGCGCCGCCGTCGCGGCGAGGCTTTTATTCCAGTTGGCAGTTCGGCAGCCAGTCGCTCGGCGTGGCGTTGGGCGCGGTGGTGGTGGGCGCCTTGACCGCCGCGCTGACCGCCGAGCAGATGCAGGCCTGGGGCTGGCGCGTGCCGTTCGTGATCGGCATTCTGACGGTGCCGGTGGGCGCCTACATCCGCCGCAATCTCGAAGAAACGCTGCACCTCGACGAACCGGCCGCGCGCCGGCCGCGCGCGGGCGGCCATCAGCCGCTGCGCCGGATCTTCGCCCAGCACAAGAGCGAGGTGGCCAAGGGCATTCTGCTGATGATCGGCGGCATGGTCTGTGCGCAGATCATCGGCTTCTATATGCCGTCTTATGCGCACCGCGAACTGGGCCTGCCGGCGACCTCGACCCTGTCGGCCAGCGTGGTGGTCGGCGCGGTCGGTTTCCTGTTCGCGCCGCTGGTCGGCATGCTGGCCGACAGGGTGGGGCGCAAGCGCGTGATCTTCTGGTCGCGGGTGACGACGGTGGCGGTGCTGCTGCCGTGCTTTCACTGGCTGATCGCCGCGCCCAGCAGCGCGCGGCTGATGCTGGTGGTGGCGCTGCTGTCGATCCTGCTGGCGCTGCAATCGGCGCCCGGCATCACCATGCTGCCCGAGCTGTTCCCGAAATCCGTGCGCACCACCGGCATGTCGGTGGTGTACGGCCTGGGGATTTCCGTGTTCGGCGGTTTTGCCCAGTTCTTCGTGACCTGGCTGCTGCACGTGACCGGCAATCCCATGGCGCCCGCCTGGTACCTGATGGTGGCGGTGGCGCTTTCCACGGTGGTGCTGTTCTGGATCCGTGACCGCACCGGCGACGATATCGACAACCAGGAGGCCTGATGCAAGCCGCTACGCCCTATTTTTCCCGCAGCTACGCCGAAGCGCGCGCGCGCTTCACCGCCGCCGCCCGGCCGCTGGCCGCGCATTTCGCTTCCTATCCGATCGCGCCCAAGGGGCGCGAGGGCGAGGAGCTGGCCACCGATGTGGCGCTGATCGGCGATGCCGGCGCCACGCGGCTGCTGATCATGACTTCCGCGACGCACGGCGTGGAGGGCTTCTGCGGTTCGGGTTGCCAGCTCGCGTTGCTGGATGACGCCGGAATGCTGGAACGCGCGCGCCAATCCGGTGTGGCGCTGTTGCTGGTGCACGCGGTGAACCCGCATGGTTTCTCGTGGATCGCGCGCACCGACGAGGGCAACGTCGACCTGAACCGCAACGCCCAGCCCTTTGACGGGCAGACGCTGCCGGCCAACCCGGAGTACCGGCGCATCCATGAACTGCTGCTGCCCGCGCAGTGGCCGCCGTCGGACAGCAACCGCGAACAGATCGCCGCCTACATCGCCACCCATGGGCTGGCGAGCTTCAAGCAGGCCGTGACCCGCGGCCAATACACCCACGCCGATGGCCTGTTCTATGGCGGTGACCGTCCGGCCGCGTCGCTGGCGAACCTGCGCCGTATCCTCCAGGAGCATGCGGCCGGCTACGCGCGGATCGGCTGGATCGATGTGCATACGGGGTTGGGGCCGCGCGGCCATGGCGAGAAGATCTACGCCGGCCGCCGCGATGAGGCCGAAGTGGCGCGGGCGCGCCGCTGGTGGGGCGCCGACATCGCCGTGCCGTACCAAGGCACGTCGGCGTCGGTGGACATCACCGGTCATCTGGCCGGGCTGATCTACCAGGCCTGTCCCGATTCGATCCCGACCTCGATGGCGCTGGAGTACGGCACCCAGCCTTCCGAGCAGGTGGTGGACGCGCTGCGCGGCCGCAACTGGCTGCGCGCGCATCCCGATGCCGCGCCGGCCTTGCGTGAGCGGATCCTGCGCACGACGCTGGAGGCATTCTATTGCGACGCGCCGGACTGGCATGGCGCGGTGCTCGGGCAGAGCCGGGTTGCGGTGCTGCAAGCCGTGCTGGGCCTGGCGGCGGACTGAGGCTTGCCGGCAGGGCCGATCCCGCGGGGATCGGCTTGCATTGTCATTGATATGTTATATCATGCTTCAGTTATTTGTAATGATATAACATATAAGAGGCTGAAAATGACAAGCAAGACGCAGGGACAGCAGGGGGTGCGGGCAAGGCGTGGCATGGCCCGGGCAGGGCGGATTCGCAGCGCGCGGGCGCTCAAGCCCCTGGTCTGCTCCCTGATGCTGGGCGCGCCCGTGGCCCAGGCCGAGACCGACGCCGATCCGTCGCGCAGTCGCACGCTGGCGCCGATCACGGTGTCGGCCAATCCGCTGGGCCTGGATCTGAACAGCACCATGCTGCCGGCTTCCGTGCTGGAAGGCGAGGAACTGGTCGAGCGCCGCGCCGGCACGCTGGGCGAGACCCTCAAGAGCCAGCTGGGCGTGAACAGCGACACCTTCGGCGGCGGCGCCAGCCGGCCCGTGATCCGCGGCCAGACCGCGCCGCGCGTCAAGGTGCTGTCCGATGGCTCCGAAGTGATGGACGCGTCCGGCATTTCGCCGGATCACGCGGTGACGGTGGAACCGCTGCTGGCCGAGCGCATCGAGGTGCTGCGCGGCCCGGCCACGCTGCTGTACGGCGGCGGGGCGATCGGTGGCGTGGTGAACGTGGTGGACAAGAAGATTCCCACCGCCGTGCCCGGCAAGGGCGTGGAAATGGAGGCCGAGCTGCGGGGCGCCACCGGCACCAAGGAGCGCGCCGGCGCGGTCGGCATCACCGCCGGCGAAGGCCAGTTCGCGGTGCGGGTCGAGGGCATGAAGCGGCGCACCAGCGACTACGACGTGCCGGACTGGCCTGGCGGCAAGCTGGCCGGGTCGTACAGCGAGTCCACGCAAGGTACGGTCGGCATGTCCTGGATTACCCCGCGCGGCTACGTCGGCCTGGCCTTCACGCACCTGGAAAGCAAGTACGGGCTGCCCGGCCACAATCACGAATACGAAGGCTGCCATCCCCACGGCACGCACCTGCACTGCGGTGGCCACGACCACGACCACGAGGGCGAGGAAGGCGAGGCGGGCCATGATCACGACCACGAACATGGCGGCGTGCCCTACGTCAAACTGCGCAGCAACCGCCTGGATCTGCGCGCCGAATACCAGGACCCGTTCGCCGGCTTCGAGAGGATCCGCGTGCGTGGCGGCCTGACCGACTACCAGCACGACGAGATCGAGGGCGGTCAGGTGGGCACCCGCTTCAAGAACAAGGGCTACGACCTGCGCGTGGAGTTGCAGCACAAGCCGGTGGCCGGCTGGCGCGGCGTGATCGGGCTGCAGAACGCCTACAGCGACTTGCGCGCCGACGGCGAGGAAGCCTTCCTGCCGCGCAGCCGCACGCGTTCGAACGGTCTGTTCGTGCTGGAGGAATACCAGTTGAACGACTGGCGTTTCGAGATCGGCGCGCGCCAGGACTGGCAGCGCATCGCGCCGTCCGGCGGCGCCTCGCGCAGCAGCCTGTCGGGCACCTCGCTGTCCGCCGCCGCCATCTGGGACTTTGCGCCGCAGTACTCCGTGGCCCTGTCGCTGTCGCGCTCGCAGCGCCTGCCGACCGCGCAGGAGCTGTATGCCGACGGCGTGCACTTGGCCACCAACACCTATGAACTGGGCAACACCGGCCTGGGTCGCGAGACCTCGCGCAACATCGACCTGACCCTGCGCAAGCATTCGGGCGATACGACCTTCTCGGCCAGCGTGTTCCACAACCGCGTCAAGAACTACAT
This sequence comes from Achromobacter sp., assembly GCF_050285565.1. Classification (GTDB taxonomy): domain Bacteria; phylum Pseudomonadota; class Gammaproteobacteria; order Burkholderiales; family Burkholderiaceae_B; genus Achromobacter. The sequence continues at coordinate 233,964 of NZ_JBLZXG010000007.1, read as the reverse complement.
CTACGCCGATACGCTGGACCGCTACGAGGATTTCCGCCTGATCGAATACACCCAGCGCGACGCCGAATTCACCGGCGTCGAAGGCGAGCTGCGGCACCAGTTCACGCCGCTGTTCTCGGCGGCGGTGTTCGGCGACTACGTGCGCGGCAAGCTGACCGGCGGCGACGGCAACCTGCCGCGCATCCCGGCGGCGCGCGCCGGCCTGCGCGGCAACGTCAAATGGCAGCAATGGTCGGGCGGCATCGAGTACGCGCGCGTGTTTGCGCAGAAGGACATCGCCGCCTACGAAAGCAGCACGCCGGGCTACAACCTGGTCAACGCGGTGGTGGCGTATCGCGGCCGCTACGGCGCCACGGGCTACGAGGTCTACCTGCGCGGCACCAACCTGTTGAACAAGCTGGCCTACAGCCACGCCTCGTTCATCTCGTCGGTGGCGCCGCTGCCCGGACGCAGCGTGATGCTGGGCATGCGCCTGACCTATTGAGGGCGGCGGCGGCCCCGCCGCGCGGGCGGATGATGTGCTAAGTTCCCGCCATGCCGCCCGCCCCGGAGTCCGCCATGCTGAAGTTCGCCGCCAACCTGTCGATGATGTACCCGGAACATGCCTTCCTGGACCGCTACGCAGCCGCCGCGGCCGACGGCTTCGCGGCGGTCGAATGCATGTTTCCCTATGAAGCGCCGGCCGCTTTCGTGCGCGAGCGCATGGATGCCGCCGGCGTGTCGCAGGTGCTGTTCAATGCGCCGCCGGGCGTGACCGCGCGCGGCGAGCGCGGCCTGGCCGCGCTGCCGGGCCGGCAGGACGAATTCCGCGCCGGCATCGAGCAGGCGCTGGGCTATGCCACCGCGCTGGCCTGCGCCCAGGTGCACGTGATGGCCGGCGTCGCGCCCGCCGGCGTTGCGCGCGCCGCCATGCTGGACTGCTACCGCGAGAACCTGGACTGGGCCGCGCGCCAGGCGCGCTCGGCCGGCGTGACGCTGCTGATCGAGCCGATCAACCCGCGTGATATTCCCGGCTATTTCCTCAACCGGCAGGACGAGGCCCATCAGGTGGTGCAGGCCGTCAACGCCCCCAACCTGAAGGTGCAGATGGATCTGTATCACTGCCAGATCGTCGAGGGTGATGTCACCACCCGGCTGCGCCAATACCTGCCGACCGGACGGGTCGGCCACCTGCAGATCGCCGGCGTGCCGCTGCGCCAGGAGCCCGACCAGGGCGAACTGGATTACGGCTGGATCTTCTCGGTGCTGCGCGAACTGGATTACACGGGCTGGATCGGTTGCGAATACCGTCCGGCGGCCGGCACCTCGGCCGGCCTGCGCTGGTTGGCCGCGGCGCGCGCTTGAGCGCCGTTGCGCGCCGCCTGCCGTCGATGCCTCTTGCGCCACGATCTCTATCTCGCCCTGTCGCGGCGCGCCCAAAATATAGTTAATATGTTAATTAAATCAAGAACGGCAACACCCGGAGACAACCCCATGTCCAGAAGAGGCTTTATCCGCCGCGCGCTGGCCACCGTGGCCGTGGCGGCCTTCGCCGCGCCGGCCGCGCCCGCGCTGGCGGCCGAATTTCCCGACCATCCGATCCGCTGGCTGGTGCCGTTCAGCGCCGGCGGCGGCAGCGATCTGGCCACCCGCATCGTGGCCAGGCACGTCAGCCAGACGCTGGGCCAGCCGGTGGTGGTGGAGAACCGCCCGGGTGCGGCCACCATCGTGGCGGCCCAGGAAACCGCGCGCGCCGCGCCCGACGGCTACACCCTGATGACCGCCGGCATGAGCACGCTGGCGCTGAACCCGTGGCTGTACAAGCAACTGCCGTACGACCCCTGGAAAGACCTGAAGCCGGTGTCGACGCTGGTGGCGCTGCCCATTGTGCTGGTGGCCGCGCCGGCGTCCGACCTGAAGAACATGCCGGAGGTGATGGAATACCTGTCCGGCAGCAAGACGGCCAGCTACGCCTCGCTGGGCGTGGGCAGCCCGCACCACCTGGCGATGGAAATGTTCCTGACGCTGTTCGGCGGCAAGGCCACCGCGATTCCATACAAGGGCACGCCGCCGGCCTTGCAGGACGTGGCGGCGGGCGTGGTGCCGCTGATGATGGCCGACCTGGCCGCGGCGCGGCCCTTGATCCAGGCGGGCAAGTTGCGCGCCATCGCGGTGCCCGCGCGCACACGTTCGGAACAGTTGCCGCAGGTGCCGACCTTTGGCGAGGCCGGCGGGCCGCCGCTGGAAGCCACGGCCTGGCAAGGCGTGGTGGCCCCGGCGCGCACGCCCAAGGCGGTGGTCGACAAGCTCAGCGGCGCGATCCAGGCGGCCTTGAAGTCGCCCGAGGTGATCAGGCAGCTCGAGCAGCAGGGCATGGAGCCCATGGGCAGCTCATCGAACGATTTCTACGATTACGCCCGCCGCGAGTACGAGAACTGGGGCGTGGTGATCCGGCAGAAGAATATCTCGGTGGATTGACGCGGCGCGCGATGGCCGCCGGCGACGGGCCGGGCCGTCGCGCATTGCGGCGCGGCGCTTATCCCGCCGCGGCGGCGCGGTTCTGCCGCCGCGCGGTGGCGGCGCAGCCGGCCGAGGCGATGATGATGCCGCAGATCGCCAGCCACTGCGTGCCGGACAGGTGCTCGTTCAGCACAATGACGCCGGCCAGCGCGCCCATGGCCGGTTCCATGCTCAGCAGCACGCCGAAGGTCTTTTGCGGCAGGCGCCGCAGCGCCACCATCTCCAGCGAATAGGGCAGGGCGCTGGACAGGATGCCGACCGCGACGCCGGCCAGGATCAGCTTCGGATCCAGCAGCGCCATGCCGGCGTGGGCCGCGCCCACCGGCAGCGCCACCAGGGCGGCGGCCAGCAAGCCCAGCGAGGTTGCCTGGCCGCCGTGCACGTTGCCGGCCTTCTTGCCGAAGATGATGTACAGCGCCCAGCACACCGCCGCGCCCAGCGCGTAGGCGATGCCGGTGGGGTCGAGGTCGTGCATCGACTGGCCGGTCGGGATCAGCAGCACCAGTCCGGCCAGCGCGCAGGCGATCCAGACGAAGTCGATGGCGCGCCGCGACAGCGCCACCGCCAGCGTCAGCGGACCGGTGAACTCAATGGCGATGGCCACGCCCAGCGGCAGAGTGCGCAGCGCCATGTAGAACAACAGGTTCATGCAGGCCAGCGTCACGCCGTACAGGGCGATCTTGGCGGCGTTGCGCCGTGTCAGCGGAAAGCGCCACGGGCGCCAGAACGCGATCAGGATGATGGCGCCGATGACGATGCGATAGGCCGTCGTGCCTTGCGCGCCCACCTCGGGAAACAACGACTTGGCGAACGAGGTGCCGACGCACAGCGAGGCCATGGCGCCGATCAGCGACAGGGTCGGCATCAAGGTGGAGGCGGAGGCATTGCGTCCGGATTGGAGGGTGGCGGCGGTCATGGTGCTGCGTCTGCGAAAAAAGTCAGGGGGTCGAGGTCTGGGCGTTGGAGTAGAGCACATACAGGGCCCGTGCCAGCGTCACCGCCGGCACCTGGATGAAGCCGGCCATGGGAAATCGGGCCGCGCCCGGACGCGAGAGCGGCCGGCGGGCTCTCAGTGTAAGCAAGGCCGGTGATTATTTCCTGCAGCCGGCGGGCCGCAAATGAAGTTTCCCGTCGAATTCGGGGCCAGGGTGGGGCGCGGACCCGTTTAGAATCCGCCAACAGGCCCGCCCGGCCTGGTTCATCGCCGTCCGAGCCCCCCATGGAACTAGACGATTTCGACCTTCAGATCCTGCGAAGCCTGCAGGAAGACAACCAGCGCACCAGCCAGGAGGTGGCCGCGCGCGTCAACCTGTCGCCGGTGTCGTGCCTGCGCCGCATGAAGCGGCTGCGCGAATCGGGAACGGTGCTGGGCGATGTGTCGGTGGTGGATCCGGCGGCGGTGGGGCGCAACATCATGATGGTGGTGCTGGTGTCGCTCGAAAGCGAGCGCGCCGACAAGCTCGACTCCTTCAAGCGCGCCATGCGCCACGCGCCGGAAATCATGCAATGCCTGGCGGTCACGGGCGAAGTGGACTTTGTCGTCACCATGACCGTGCGCGACATGGCGGAGTACGATGCCTTCGCGCAGCGCCACTTCTGGGGCGATCCCAACGTGAAGCGCTTCTCGACCCTGGTGGTGATGAACCGCGTGAAATACGGGCTGGCCGTGCCGACCGCGCGGCCGGACGACGAATAGAGAGGAACGCCCCTGGCCTTGCATCGCGTGCGGCCGTGGCTGGAGCGCGCCGGGGCCGTGGTCCGCCAATCCGGCCCACCTATCCGGCTCACCAACCCGACCCGCCAATGCAAAAGCCCGGCTCCAAGGAGCCGGGCTTTTTTATTCTGGTGGCCTGGGGCGGAATCGAACCACCGACACGCGGATTTTCAATCCGCTGCTCTACCAACTGAGCTACCAGGCCAACGAAGTCCGCAACTATACACAATTTTTTGGACTTGTGCCAGCCGCGCCGAAAAAAGCTTGAAGAATTTTCGGTGCGCCTTCCCACGTGGCAAGGGGCAAGGCGCGCATACTACCGCAAACGGCGATTGCATGGGGTGCGACGCAGGGTCGCGGCCAGGGGGCCGAATGGCGTGGGGATAACCCGCGGGAGTATAATCATGGCCGGTTCGCTGTTACATGCACGCTGCACCGCATGGGCTTTGCGGGGACCACAGCTCTAATACTCACGGCCTTGTCCTTTACATGTCGGTAGCTGTCCTAGCCTTCGGTCTGAATCACACGTCCGCGCCGGTGTCGGTTCGCGAACGCGTGTCCATGCCCGTCGACCTGGTCAAGCCGGCGCTGGAAGGCCTGCGTTCCGCGTTCGGCGGATCGGTGCGCGAAGCCGCCATCCTGTCGACCTGCAACCGCACCGAGATCTATTGCGCCGCCGACGGCCACGTGGCCGACCAACTGCCCGCCTGGCTGGCCGAGCACAACCGCCTGGATGCCGGCACGCTGCGCCCGCATCTGTACCGCCACCAGCAGGACGAAGCCGTGCGCCACGCCTTTCGCGTGGCCAGCGGGCTCGATTCCATGGTGCTGGGCGAAACCCAGATCGTCGGCCAAATGAAGGACGCCGTGCGCGCGGCCGGCGAAGCCGGTGCGCTCGGCACGCTGCTGCACCAGATGTTCCAGCGCACCTTCTCGGTGGCCAAGGAAGTCCGCTCGCAGACCGCCATCGGCGCGCAGTCGGTGTCCATGGCCGCCGCCGCGGTGCGCCTGGCCGAACGGGTGTTCGGCAACCTGGATCAGGCCCGCACGCTGTTCATCGGCGCGGGCGAAATGATCGAACTGTGCGCCACCCACTTCGCCGCGCAGCGTCCGCGCAGCATGGTGGTGGCCAATCGCACGGCCGAACGCGCCGAGCTGCTGGCCAACCGCTTCTCGGCCAGCACCATGAAGCTGTCCGACCTGACCGAGCGCCTGTCCGAATTCGACGTGGTCGTTTCCTGTACGGCCAGCTCCCTGCCGATCCTCGGGCTGGGGATGGTGGAACGGGCCACGCGCTTGCGCCGCCACCGCCCCATGGTCATGATCGACCTGGCCGTGCCGCGCGACATCGAACCCGAGGTCGGCCGCCTGGACGACGTCTACCTGTATTCCGTCGATGACCTGGGCCGCCTGGTCCAGACCGGCACCGATGCGCGCCGCGCCGCGGTGGTGCAGGCCGAGGCCATCATCGAAACCCGCGTCCAGGGCTTCATGCACTGGATGCAATCGCGCGAAGTGGTGCCCGTCATCCGCGACCTGCACCAGGCCGCCGACGACGTCCGCGCCGCCGAACTCGAACGCGCCCGCCGCCTGCTGGCGCGCGGCGAATCGCCCGAGGCCGTGCTGGAGCAACTGGCCCACGGCCTGACCCAGAAATACCTGCATGGCCCGCTGGCGGCGCTCAACCGCAGCGAAGGCGAGGACCGCAAGCAGTTGCTTGCCTGGATGCCGCGCCTGTTCCCCGGCCGCGACTCGCGCCGTTAGCGGCGCTGCCTCCGCCCCGCCTTGCGGCGGGCGCTCGTTGCGGGCGCCCGCCATCCTCGTTTTCCTTTGCTGAATTCCCATCATGAAATCTTCCATGCGCAGCCGGCTGGAGCACCTGTGTCACCGCCTGATCGAGGTGGACGCGCTGCTCGCCGAACCGGAAACCGCGTCCGACATGGACCGCTTTCGCAAGCTGTCGCGCGAGCGCGCCGAGCTGGAGCCGGTGGTCGAGGCGTTCACCGCCTTCGTGCGCGGCGAGCAAGACCTGGCGGCCGCGCAGGAGATGTTGTCCGATCCCGAGCTGAAGGCGATGGCCGAAGACGAGATCAAGAGCGGCCGCGTCAAGCTGGAATCGCTGGAGGCGGCGCTGCAGTTGCTGCTGCTGCCGCGCGACCCCAACGACGGCCGCAGCGTGTTCCTGGAAATCCGCGCCGGCACCGGCGGCGACGAAAGCGCGCTGTTCTCCGGCGACCTGCTGCGCATGTACACGCGCTACGCCGAACAGCGCGGCTGGCGCGTCGAGTTGATGTCGGAGAGCCCGTCGGAACTGGGCGGCTACAAGGAAGTGATCGCGCGCATCGAGGGCGACGGCGCCTATGGCCGCCTGAAATTCGAATCCGGCGCGCACCGCGTGCAGCGCGTGCCGGCCACCGAGGCGCAGGGGCGCATCCATACCTCGGCCTGCACGGTGGCCGTCATGGCCGAAGCCGATGAGATGTCGGAGATCGTCATCAACCCGAGCGACCTGCGCATCGATACCTTCCGCGCCAGCGGCGCCGGCGGCCAGCACATCAACAAGACCGACTCGGCCGTGCGCATCACGCACTTGCCGACCGGGCTGGTGGTGGAATGCCAGGACGACCGCTCGCAGCACCGCAACAAGGATAAGGCCATGCAGGTGCTGGCCGCGCGCCTGAAGGACAAGGAAACCCGCGAGCGCCAGAGCAAGGAAGCGGCCGAGCGCAAGAGCCTGATCGGTTCCGGTGACCGTTCCGAGCGTATCCGCACCTACAACTTCCCGCAGGGCCGCGTCACCGACCATCGCATCAACCTGACGCTGTACAAGCTGCAGCAGATCATGGAAGGCGATCTGGAAGAACTGACCGGCGCCCTGATCGCCGAGCACCAGGCCGAGCAGTTGGCGGCGCTGGGCGACGACGTCTGATCCGCGCCGGCCGATGACCGACCAGATCAAGCGCCTGTTGCTGGACACGCGCCTGCCGCGGCTCGAGGTGCGCATGCTGCTCGAACACGTGCTGGCCAAGCCGCGCGCCTGGCTGCTGGCGCATGACACCGATCCGCTGGCGCCGGAGGTGGCGGCGGCCTACGAAGGCCTGGCGCAGCGCCGCCTGGCCGGCGAGCCGATGGCCTATCTGCTGGGGCGGCGCGAGTTCATGGGGCATGCGTTCCGCGTGACGCCCGACGTGCTGATCCCGCGCCCGGACACCGAGGTGCTGGTGGAAACGGCGCTGGAATGCGTGGCCGCGCTGGCCGCGCCCGCCGTGCTGGACCTGGGCACCGGCAGCGGCGCCATCGCCATTTCGATTGCCCTGGCGCGGCGCGACGCGCGCGTGATGGCCGGTGACGTCAGCGCCGCGGCGCTGGCCGTGGCCGCGGGCAATGCGTGGGAATTGGCGGCGTCGGTGCGTTTCGTCGAAGGCAACTGGTACGACGCGGTGCCGGCCGGCGAGGGCTTCGACCTGATCGTGTCCAACCCGCCGTATGTCGCCAGCGACGACCCGCACCTGGGGCAGGGCGACGTGCGCTTCGAGCCGCGCGGCGCGCTGACCGATGGCGCCGACGGCCTGCAAGACCTGCGCCGCATCGTGGCCGGCGCCCCTCGCCACTTGAAGCCGGGCGGGGCATTGTGGATGGAACATGGCTGGGATCAGGCCGAGGCGGTGCGCGGCCTGCTGGCCGCCGCCGGTTTCACCGACATTCACAGCCGGCGCGACCTGGCCGGCATCGAGCGCATTTCCGGCGGCCGCTGGCCGGGGCGCGGCTGACGCCAGTCCGGCGATTTGTAACCGGCCGCCGCGCCGCCGCCGGCCGATTCCCCGGGGCGGCTCCGGGGAATCCGGGACGAATTCCCGCCTGTACCTATAATTGGCGTATTCCGTTATGCCTCCTGTCCAAGAGACCACCATGAGCGACGTTCAAGAATTCATCCGCGAAACCGTGACCCAGCACCCCGTTGTGCTGTTCATGAAGGGCACTGCCCAGTTCCCGCAGTGCGGCTTTTCCGGCAAGGCGATCCAGATCCTCAAGAGCTGTGGCGTCAAGAAGCTGGTGACCGTGAACGTGCTGGAGGACGACGAAGTCCGCCAGGGCATCAAGGAATTCTCGAACTGGCCGACGATTCCGCAGCTGTACGTGGCCGGCGAGTTCATCGGCGGTTCGGACATCATGAACGAGATGAACGAATCGGGCGAACTGAAGACCCTGCTGGAGCAATCCGGCGCCACGGCCTGATCCCGTGCGGCGACTGGTCATCGGCATCACGGGGGCCACCGGCTCCCTGTACGCGGTGCGCATGCTGCAGGCGCTGCGCGGCGTGGACGATGTCGAGACGCACCTGGTGGTGTCGGCCTCGGGCGTGCTGAACATCAAGCACGAGCTCGACGTCAGCCGCCATGACGTCTATGCGCTGGCCGACCATGTGCACAACGTGCGCGACGTCGGCGCCACGCTGGCCAGCGGCGCGTTCCAGACGGCCGGCATGGTGATCGTGCCGTGCTCGATGCGCACGCTGGCGGCCGTGGCTCACGGCCTGTCCGACAACCTCATCACGCGCGCGGCCGACGTCACCCTCAAGGAACGCCGCCGCCTGGTGATGCTGGTGCGCGAAACGCCCTTCAATCTGGCGCACCTGCGCAACATGACCGCCGTCACCGAGATGGGCGGCATCGTGTTCCCGCCGCTGCCGGCGTTCTATCACCGTCCGGCCAGCATCGAGGAAATGGTGGATCACACCGTGGCCCGGGTGCTGGAGCTGTTCGACATCCATGTGCCCGGTCCGCACTGGGAAGGCATGAAATAAGCGCCGTCGCGGCTCCTGGGCCGCGACGGTGAACGCCCCGGGGATCAACCGATCCCCGGGGCGTTCTCGTTTCGGCGCGCGCGTTGCGGCAGGCGGTCAAGCCGCCGCAGGCCGGGCGGCGATCATTCCACCAGCCCCAGCCCGTTGAGCGCAGCCAGGTTTTCCGGCCAGCGGCGGGCGCGGGCGTTCTGCAGTTCGATGCGGGCCCAGGCCATCCAGCCGGCCCATTCGATGCGCTTGTCCCAGGCGGTGCCCCAGGCCTGCAGCGCGGCCAGGCCGGCGGCGGCGTGGGCCTCGGCGGCCTCGAAGTCGCCCGCGGTCAGCGCCAGTTGCGCCAGCAGCAGGCGCGGCTCGCCGACCCACGGGTTGTGCGCCACCGCGGCGTCCAGCATGTGGCGCGCGGTGTCCATTTCGGTCTGCGGGTGCATGCGCGTGACGACCTGCCAGTACAAGGCGCTGGCGGCGGCTTCGTCACGCGGGCTGAGGGTGGCGCGGCAGTGGTCGAACGCGGGCGGCACGGGGATGCCGGTATCGGCCGGCAGCGCCGGCAGCGGCGCCAGCAGGCGCGACAGCATCGACAGGATGTTCGACGGCGGCTTCAGCGGCCCGGGCCACAGCGACGCGGCCCAGTGCGATTTGAGGTCGCGGCGCTGTTGCTGCGGATAGCCGGCGAAGATCTCGTCCTGCCAACTGTGCCATTGTTCGCCGATGTCGGCGGCCGATACCACGATGAAGGCGGCGACCTGGCGCGGCGTGAAGGTGTAGACCTGGCCGTCGGCGCCGGCCAGCGTCAGGCCCTCGGGGCCTTGGCCCTGGCCTTGCAGGATGGCCTGCACGAAGCGGGTGCGCGGCATGGCGCAGAACAGGCTGACCCATTCCTCGGCCTCCTCGCCCAGCGCCTCGCGCAGCGTGTTGCGTTCGCGCTCGCGGTCGAACAGCGTCAGGTCGACGTATTCGTTGCCGTACACGCTGTGGAACAGGCCCAGCAACCGCACTTCGCGCGGCTGGTTCCACAGCGTCAGGGTGCGGTAGACGCCCAACAGGTGGTGCTTGAAGGTGCCGGCCTTGTGCCAGTCTTCGCCGGCGCTGCGGGCAAAGAGCAGGTCGAGCAGGGCGGGCAGGTCGGCATCGACGGCGGCATAGTGGTCGGCCAACAGGGCGCGCGCGTGGGGATGCAGTTCGTTGGGGGTGGACATGGCAATGACGACAAGGTGTTGGAATCCAGCCGCTATTGTGTCGCGCTGGCGCGGGCTTGTCATGGCGACGGGCTTTATACGGAAATGCGCATATCAATATGAAAATTCATCGCTTCCGGTTTTGAGGGACGCTCACTAGAATCCGGGGCTTCCCTTCCCTGTTCGATTGCCGAGATTCCCATGCGTCTACGCCACACCCTGGCCGTCCTTGCCACCCTGATCGGATTCGCCGCCGCCGCGCCGGCCATGGCGCAGGACGCCGAACTGAAAGTCGGCGTGACCGTCGGCCCGCACGCCCAGATCGGCGAGGTGGTGCAGCAGGTCGCGGCCAGGCAGGGCCTGAAGGTCAAGCTGGTCGAGTTCAGCGACTTCATCCAGCCCAACGCCGCGCTCGATGCCAAGGAACTGGACCTGAATATCTACCAGCACAAGCCCTTCCTCGAATCGCAGAACAAGGCGCGCGGCTACAAGCTGGTGCCGGTGGCCACGGCCGTGGTGCAGCAGATGGGCATCTACTCCAAGCGCGTGAAGTCGCTGGACGATCTGCCGCAAGGCGCCAAGGTGGCGATCCCCAACGACCCCACCAACGGCGCCCGCGCGCTGCTGGTGCTGCAGGCCGCCAAATTGATCAAGCTGAAGGACGGCGTGACCGTGACGGCTTCGTTGTTCGACGTGGTCGACAATCCCAAGAAACTCAAGTTCGTCGAGATCGAGGCCGCGCAACTGCCGCATTCGCTGGCCGACGTCGACGCCGCCGCCGTGAACTCGGCCTATGCCATCCCGGCCGGCCTGTCGCCCGCCAAGGACGCGCTGGTGCTGGAAAGCAAGGACGCGCCGTTCGCCGCCGTGGTGATCGCCGCGCGCGAGGACAACAAGAACGACCCGCGCATCGCGCGCTTCATCAAGGCCTACCAGTCCGATGAGGTGAAGGCCTTCGTGGCGCAGAAGTTCCCCGGCGCCTACTCCACGTCCTGGTAAGCCATGTCGACGCTGACGGTCTATCCGCAGGACGATCCCGCCGCCGGCCGCTGCCTCGACGATGCGGATGCGATCCGGCGCGAGCTGGCGGCCATCGGCGTGACCTTCGAGCGCTGGCGGGCGCGGGCGCCGGTGGCGCCGGGCGCGGCGCCGGCCGAGGTACTGGCGGCGTATCGGCCCGAGATCGACCGGCTGGTGGCCGAGCGCGGCTACCGCAGCGTCGACGTGGTCAGCCTGGATCCGGCGCATCCGGAGCGCGCGGCGTTGCGCCGCAAGTTCCTGGCCGAGCATACCCACGCTGACGACGAGGTGCGCTTCTTCGTCGCCGGTAGCGGCCTGTTCACGCTGCATGCCGCCGGCCGCGTTTACGCGGTGCTGTGCGAGCAGGACGACCTGATCTCGGTGCCGGCCGGCATGCCGCACTGGTTCGACATGGGCTCGGCGCCGGCCTTCACCTGTATCCGGCTATTCAATGATCCGGCGGGTTGGGTGGCGCAGTTCACCGGCGATGAGATCGCCACGCGTTTTCCGGCGTTGCCGTAACGACGCTGGAGCGGGGACGGGCGGGGCCTGATCGCGCCTGCCGCAACACCCGGGCTAGACCCGCGCCAGGGCCGCGCCGCCGCGTTCCGCCTAGCGGTGCGCCTCACGCATATTTGCCCGTCAGCCCCCCATCCACCAGCAGTTCCGTGCCGGTGATGTAAGAGGCTTCGTCCGAGGCCAGGAACGCCACCGCGTTCGCCACTTCCCAGGGCGTACCCATGCGGCCCATCGGCACCTGCCGGTCGCGGGCGGCGCGCGCCGCCGCCAGATCATCCTTGGCGAACATGGCGGCCACGTTCCTGGCCACGCGCGGCGTATCGATCAGTCCCGGAATCACGGTATTCACGCGGATGCCGTCGGCCGCATACTGCTGCGCCGCCATGCGCGCGAAGTGGATCACCGCCGCCTTGCTGACGCTGTAGGCCAGGTGGGGATAGCCGGTGTAGCGGATGCCGGCGATCGACGACACGGTGACGATGGCGCCGCCGCCCCGCGCCCGCATCACCGGCGCCAGCAGGCGCGTGACGATCAGCAGGCTGGTGACGTTGACGCGCTGGATGCGGTCCCAGTCGGCCAGGTCGATGTCTTCCGGGCCGCCGACCTTGCCGATGCCGGCGTTGGCCTGCAAGACGTCGATGCGGCCATAGTGGCCGAGCGCCGCGTCCACGGCGGCCTGCATGGCGTCGGCGTCGGCCACGTCGGCTTGTAGCGGCAGCGCCTTGCCGCCGGCCTGTTCGACTTCATGGGCCGCGTCCTCGGCGGCCGCCAGGTCGGCGTCCAGCGCGATGATGGCCGCGCCCTGGCGCGCCAGCGTCACGCAACTGGCTTTGCCGATGCTCCAGCCGGCGGCCGACGAGCCGGCGCCGGCCACCAGCGCCACCTTGCCCGCCAGCCGCGCGCCGGGCGCGGGCGGGATCACGACGTTCCCCCGTCGCGCTGGTGTGACTTGCCCTTGCCGACGTAGGGAATGGCGTGGTCGATGGTCTCCCAGATGAAGCGGCCGCTCGGGCTCTGCTGTTCCTCGGCCACGTGCGACACCAGCCCGGCGGCGCGCGAGATGACGGCGAAGCCGCGCATCAGCGCCGTGGGCACGCCGATCTCGCTGAGCAGCGCGGCGACCGCGCCGGTGGCGTTGATGGTGATGTGCTTGCCGTAGGTCTCGTCGATCGCCGCCGCCAGCAGGCGCAATGCCTTGAGCGAATCGCCGGGCAGATCCGCTTCGGCCTCGGCCAGCGCCAGCAGCTTGATCGAGCGCGGGTCGTCGGGCTTGTGCAGATGATGGCCGAAGCCCGGCAGCGCCTGGCGGCTGGCGCGGAATTCCTGCGCGATCGCCAGCGCCTCGGCGCGGCCGTCGGCGGCCTGGCGGATGCGGTCCAGCAGGCGCGAGCAGTTTTCCATGGTGCCGACGAACTGGCTGCCGACCGCCATCAGGCCGGACGCCACCGCGCCCTGCAGGTTCTCGGGCGCGCTCATGTAGATCAGGCGGGTGGCGATGGCGCTGGGCGTCAGGCCGTGCTCCATCAGTGTCACCAGCACGGCGTCGACGATGCGCATGTCCACCGGGCGCGCCTCGCGGCCCAGGATCTGCATGATCATGACTTCGGTGAAGGTCTTCTTGCCGATCAGGTCTTCCACCAGGTCGACGTCGCGGTACGACATGCCGGTCAGGTGATGGGCGCAGAGACGGGTTTCGGGGGTGTTCATGAGGATTCCTTGAGGGCCGCATCGCGCACGGCGTTCTTGAGCACCTTGCCGACGGGCGAGCGCGGCAGGCTGTCATGGATATGGATCTGCTTGGGCGTGGCGACCGGGCCGAGCAGGCCGCGCACATGCGCCTTCAGGGCATCGGCGTCGGCCGCCACACCGGGATGCAGTTGCACCGCGGCATGGACGGCCTCGCCCCATTTGTCGTCGGGCAGACCGAACACCGAGCATTCGTAGACGGCCGGATGCGACGACAACGCGTTCTCGACATCGACGGGATAGACGTTGAAGCCGCCGCTGATGATGACGTCGCGCAGGCGGTCCTTCAGGAACAGGAAGCCGCGCGCGTCGATCAGGCCGGTGTCGCCGGTGTGCAGCCAGCCGTCGACGATGGTTTCTGCGGTCTTTTCCGGCAGGCGCCAGTAGCCTGACATCACCAGGTCGCCGCGCACCACCACTTCGCCGATCGCGCCGCGCGGCAGCAGGGCGCCGGCCGCATCCATGATGGCGACCTCAGACAGCCAGGTGACGCGGCCGACCGAGGCGCGGTTGTCGGGCGATTCGAGGTCGGCGGGGCGCAGCACCGTGACGATCTGCGGCGCTTCGGTCTGGCCGTAGGTGGTGCCCAGCACCGGGCCGAAGAAGGCGCGGGCGCGTTCGATCTTCTCGGGCGGCATCGGCGCGCCGCCATAGATCAGGTTGCGCAGCTTGGGGAAGTCGGCGCGCGATACGCCCGGCTGCGCCATGATCATGTAGATCAGCGTCGGCGGCATGAAGCTCAGGGTGCCGCCGCGCTCGCGGAAGGCGGCGGTGATGGCGGCCGGCGTGGCGCTGTCGAGCAGCACATGGGCGCCGCCGCGCGCCAGCACCGGCAAGAGGTAGGTGCCGGTGCCGTGCGTCACCGGGGCGGCGACCACGTAGCGATCCTCGTGTGTCAGGCCCCAACTGTGGATCTGGTTGATGATGGCGGCGTTCCAGGCATGGTAGGGCTGCATCACGCCCTTGGGCAGGCCGGTGGTGCCGCCGGTGAACTTGATGGCCTGGGTGGCGTCGCGTGGCAGCGCGTGGCGTAGCGGCTCGCGGCCGGCGCCGCGCGCAAGCAACGCTTCGACGGCCAGGCCGGCGATGTCGGGGGCCAGGCGGATACGGTGCGGCGCGCCCGCCGCCACCAGGGCGTCGCCGGCGTCATCGACGATGACGATGGACGGCTCGGTGGCATCCAGGATGCGCCCGATCTCGCGCGCCGTGCTGCGGGTGTTCAGCGGCACCCAGACCTTGCCGCTGGCCAGCACCGCCAGCAGCGCCAGGATGTGGCGGCTGGTGTTGCCGGCGCACAGCGCCACGCGGGTCTGCGGCGCCGGGTCCAGGTCCTGCAACGCGGCCGCCAGCGCGCGCACGTCCGCGGCCAGCCGCGCGTACGTCACCTGGCCCTCGGGCGCGTCCAGCGCCACGCGGTCCGGGTATTGCTCGGCGGCGCGGAAAAAGAAATCTATCGGGTACACCCTGGTGCTCCTCAGTTGGCTTTGATGTCGGCGCGCTTGACCACGGCGCTCCACTTGTCGATTTCGCTGGCGATCTTCTTGGCGAAGGTCTCGGGCGTATTGGGCGGTTGCGGCGCGTAGAAGCCCGATTGCTTGTAGGAGGCCACCAGCGCGGGGTCGGCCAGCGCCTTGTTCAGGGCCTGGTTCAGGCGGTCGATGACGGGCTGCGGCGTGCCGGCGGGCGCCATCAGCCCGAACCACGATTCCACGTCGAAGCCGGGCAGGCCGGACTCGGCCAGCGTCGGCACGTCGGGCACGGCCGGCAGGCGCTGCGGCGAGGTGACGCCGATGGCGCGCAGCTTGCCGGCCTGCACGTGCGGCAGCGAGGAGGGCAGGTTGTCGAACATCGAATCGACCTGGCCGCCCAGCAGGTCGGCCACCGCCGGGCCGCTGCCGCGATAGGGCACGTGCAGGATGTCGGTGCCGGTCTGCATCTTGAACAGCTCGCACGACAGGTGGATCGATGAACCGCTGCCCGACGAGGCGCAGGTCAGCTTGCCCGGGTGTGCCTTGGCGTAGGCCAGGTATTCGGGCACTGTCTTGACCGGCAGCTTGGGGTTGACCACCAGGATGTTGGGAATGGTCGCCAGCAGGCCGATCGGCTTGAAGTCCTTGACGAAGTCGTAGTTGAGCTTGCTGTAAAGCGTGCGGTTGATGGTGTTGGCGATCGAGCCGACGTACAGCGTGTAGCCATCGGCGGCGGCGCGCGAGACGATTTCGGCGCCGATGTTGCTGTTGGCGCCGGTCTTGTTTTCCACCACGATGGTCTGGCCCAGTTCCTCTGTCAGGGCCTTGGCCACCAGCCGCGCGACGATGTCGGTGGCGCCGCCGGCGGCATAGCCGACCACCAGGGTCACCGGGCGCTCGGGATAGGGCTTGGCGGCCCAGCCGGGCGCGCTCAAGGCGAGGGCGCCCGCCAGGGCCGCGACGCTGGCGGCCAGCCGCTTGCTGAATGTCTGCATGGTTGTCTCCGTCCTGTTTGTCTAATATCTGGACAGATCTGTGCCTGCCCGACTTCATATTGGGCTTTGATAGGCGCCTCATCAACGCAAGGTGTCCAGAAAATGAACAAACCGGAAAGCGACGACGGCGGGCCGCGGATATTGCGGCGCGGGCTGCGGGTGCTGGGGGTGCTGCGCCAGGCGGGCGCGGCCGGCATGCATGTGACCGACATCGCGCGCGCGGCCGGCATGCAGCGCTCCACCGTGTACCGCTACCTGGACGTGCTGGCGCAGGAAGGCTATGCGCTGCGCGCGCCGGACGCGCCGCATTGGCGCATGGCGGAACTGGGCGTGATGCTGGCCGGCGATCCGCACGCCGAGGCGGTGCGCGGCCTGCGGCCGGTGTTGCGGCAGATCAGCGATGTCAGCGGCGATTCGGCGTTTCTGATCTGCCGTGCCGGCGGGGATTCGCTCTGCCTGCACCGGGAGGTGGGCAATTATCCGGTGCAGGTACTGGCGGTGACGATCGGCCATCGCCAGCCGCTGGGCGTGGGCGCGGCCGGCCTGGCGTTGCTGGGCGCGCTGCCGCCGGCCGAGGCCGATGAGGTGATCGCGCACAACGAGCGGGCGCTGCGCGCCTATGGCGGCATGACGGTGGCGCACATGCGGCGGCTGGCCGGCAACACCCGTGATCGCGGCTGGGCCGTGGTCGGCAATGCCGCCGTGCCGGGCGTGCTGGGGGTGGGCGTGGCGTTATGCGATGCCGGCGGCTATCCGCGTTTGGCGGTCAGCGTGTCGAGCCTGATCGACCGCATGCAGGCGCCGCGCCAGCGCGCCATCGCCGAGTTGATTCGCAGCCAACTGGCGCAGGATGAGGTCAGGCGCCAGCGGTGGAGCCTGCCCGGCGAGGCGGACTGAACGGCGGGCCAGCGCGCCGGCCTCGATGACCGCGGGGCCGGCGGCGCGGATCAGGCCGTCGCGGGCGCGCGGTAGGTCTTCTGGTAATGCACCGTGAAGGTCTTGAACGCGTCCAGCGCCTTGCGCGGATCGTGGCCCGGCTTGACCAGGAAACTGTCGAAACCGACGCGCGCCTGGTAGTGGATGGTGTCGATCATCACGTCGCCGACGGCGCGCAGCTCGCCGCGCCACTGGTAGCGGGTGCGCAGCAGTTGCGCCAGCGAATAGCCGCGGCCATCGGTATAGACCGGGAAGTCCACCGCGATGAAGGCGATGCCGGCGGGGTCGAGCGTGCCATCGGCTTCCAGCAGGTCGCGCAGGTCGGCGTCCGGTTCCAGCCGCACCGCGACCGGATGGCGGTGGCGGCGCAGCGTGGCGCGCGAGGCCTTCCAGGTGGCCAGCGGCACGATCCAGCCGGGTTGGTCGGGGGGCACCTGGCCTTCGGCCGCCACTTCGGGGTCGGGCACGAAGGGCCGGGCGTCGTCGGCTTCCAGCCGGCCGTTGCGGATCAGGTGCGGGCCGGGGGCGTCATGGGCGTAGGGCTCAGACATGGGCGGCCTCCTGCGCCTGGGGTTTGGCGAAGGCCGGGTCGGCATACACGTCGTGCTTGAAGGGGTCGATGCCGACGCGATCCACCACATCGATAAAGCGTTCTTCTTCGCTATCGCGCAGGCCCAGGTAGGTGCGGATCAGGCGCTCGACCACGCCCGGCACCTGGTCGCGGGCGAACGAGGGGCCGATGATGCGGCCGATGGCGGCGCCGCCGCCCTTCGTGGATTCGATGTCGGGCAGCGGCTTGGCGGCGCCGTTCTGGCGGCCGCCGATGGTGACCTGGTACCACTCCTCGCCGGCCTTATCCACGCCCAGGATGCCGATGTGGCCGACGTGGTGGTGGCCGCAGGAGTTGATGCAGCCGGAGATGTTCAGATCCAGCTCGCCGATCTCGAACAGGTAGTCGAGGTTGTCGAACTGGCGCTGGATGGCTTCGGCCACGGGGATCGACACGGCGTTGGCGAGCGCGCAGAAATCCCCGCCCGGACAGGCGATGATGTTGGTCAGCAGGCCGACGTTGGGCGTGGCCAGGTTCAACGCTTGCAGCTTGCCCCACAGCTCGTGCAGGCGCGCGCGGCGCACGTCGGCCAGGATCAGGTTCTGCTCGTGCGACACGCGCAGTTCGCCGAAGCCGTATTCATCGGCCAGCGCGGCCACCGCGTCCATCTGATCGGCGGTGATGTCGCCCGGCGGCACGCCGGTGGCCTTGAGCGAGACGGTCACGGCGGCGTAGCCCGGCGCCTTGTGGGCATGCACGTTGGTGCGGAGCCAGCGCGCGAAGCGCGGGTCGGCCGCGGCCAGCGCGGCGGTGTTGTCGGCGTCGTGGGCGGCGTCGGCATCGTATTGCGGCCAGATGAAGCGCGCGGCGATGGTGTCGACGAATTCCTGGGTGATGGTGTCCGGGCCGCCCTTGATCAGCTGCCACTGTTCATCGACCTGCTGCGCGTAGACTTCCGGCGTCAGGTCCTTCACCAGGATCTTGATGCGCGCTTTGTACTTGTTGTCGCGGCGGCCATGCAGGTTGTAGACGCGCAGCGCGGCCTGCAGGTAGGTCAGCAGGTCCTGCCATTGGACGAAGGGATTGATCAGCTTGCCGACGATCGGCGTGCGGCCCATGCCGCCGCCGACCCAGACGCGGAAACCCAGTTTGCCGTCGCGCTCGACCGCCTGCAGGCCGATGTCATGCACGCCGACCGCCGCGCGGTCCTGCACGGCGCCGCTGACGGCGATCTTGAACTTGCGCGGCAGGAAGGCGAATTCGGGGTGCAGCGTGGACCACTGGCGGATGATCTCGCACCACACCAGCGGGTTGATCAGCTCGTCCGGCGCGACGCCGGCGAAGTGGTCGGTGGTGGTGTTGCGGATACAGTTGCCGCTGGTCTGGATGGCGTGCATCTGCACCGTGGCCAGCTCGGCCAGGATGTCCGGCACGTCTTCCAGCCTGGGCCAGTTGAACTGGATGTTCTGGCGCGTGCTGAAGTGGCCGTAGCCGCGGTCCCACTTGCGCGCTATGTGCGCCAGGGTGCGCAGCTGGCGCGAGGCCAGGATGCCGTAGGGAATGGCCACCCGCAGCATCGGCGCGTGGCGCTGGATGTACAGCCCGTTCTGCAGGCGCAGGACGCGGAATTCGTCTTCGGTGAGCTGGCCGTCGAGAAAGCGGCGCGTCTGGTCGGCGAACTGCGCCACGCGCTGCTCGACGAGCTGCTGGTCGACGGGGTCATACACGTACATGTCTACTGCCCTTGAGGTCTTCTCGGTCTGGTCCCCGCAAGCGTGGCCCGCCGTGGGCGGGGACTGGGGATTCATAACCGTAACAGGCAGCCGCTTCGACCGTCTAAGTCATTCTGGTAATAACGGTATGCCCCCACGCGGGGAGTGGACACCCGCGCGCGATGCGCCGGTTCGCCGCCGCCGGGAGGACGGGTGGGGCACGGTGGGCCAGGCGTCCAGGTCGTGGCCATTTCGCGCAGATCGTTCCTCGATTGGCGCCTACAGCGCGGCGTTCACCGCCCAGCGCGCCACCAGCACCAGGATCACGACCAGGCAGGCGGCCATCAACAGGCCGGTGAGGATCAGCGGGGCGGGTTTGTTGTGGGCGATGTCGGCGTCGTAGCCGCGGCCGCGGCGCACGCCGAAAAAGCCCCACAGGACGGATTTGACCGTGCGCAGGAAGCTGAGCATGGAGAGGGTCTCCTGACAGGGGATGCGGCCACTGTAGCCGCCCCGCTGCGGCCGGGGCAGATGCAGATTCGTGCCAGGCGACCGTATCAGATGGCGTCGGCGGGCGTGCCGATGCCGCGCACGATGTGGTCAAGAAGTTCGCGCGCGGCCGGCGAGATGTGGCGGCCGGCGCGGCTGAGCACATGCAGGCTGCCCTGGTTGAGGATGGGGTTGGCCAGCGGCAGGCTGGCCAGCCGCAGCGCCGCCATGTCGGCGGTGACGGCGATGGGCGGCGTCAGGGCGTAGCCGATGCCGGTGGCGGCGAACTGCCACAGCGCCTTGAAGGACGAGGTGGTCAGCACGTTGCGCAGGCTCACCTGTTCGCTGATCTCGGCGGCCTGGATGTGCTGGCGCACGCCGAAGCCTTCCTGCATCGAGGCGCCGGGGTAGTCGACCAGGTCGGTCAGCAGCAGCGGGCGCTGTAGCCTGGTCAGCGGATGCTCCTGGCGCACGATGGCGCGGATCGGCTCCGGCCGCGCATAGTGTGTGCGCAAGCGCGCGTCGTTGGGCGGCTGGAACACCAGTCCGATGTAGGCCTGGTCGTCGACGATGCGCTGCGCGATCTCGGAGGTGCGCGCCACATCGATGTCCAGCGTCACCTCGGGATGGCTGCGCCAATAGCCGGGCAGCACGCGGTCGAACATCAGCTCGACGAACCCTTCGCCCAGCACCAGGTCGATGTGGCCGCGTTCGGCCTTGCGCAGGCTGTCGATTTCCGAGAAGAAGCTCTCCTGGATGTTCTGCTGGCGCTTCACGTAGCGCGCCAGGATGTGGCCGGCATCGGTCGGCACCACGCCGCGGCCGCGCCGCTCGAACAGGGCCATGCCACAGTCGCGTTCCAGTGCGGCGATGGCGCGGCTGACGGCGGACGGATCCATATTGAGGACTTCGGCGGCGCCGCGCACCGACCCCCGGCTCATGACCTGCATGAAGTAATGGGTGCGGCGGGCATCGAGTTTTTCGTCCATGGGGGCGCTCCGTGGCGCAAAGGCGTCGGTTCGGTCTGCAACAAATAGAGGGTTTACCCTAATATATTGCCGGCTCTTGCAAAAAATTCCCTGCCAAGGGGCGGCTGTTGCATTTTACGCAACACAATTGCGCCGGGGATGTCATGGTTGGCGTGGCGCCCCCCGGGCGAAAATCGCTCCGGCCGCCCGCCCGCGCCGATACCTACTCACGTACTCAGGGGAATCCGATGTCTCATGCCAGCGCCAGCCTGGCCATGCCCGCCATGCCGCTGTCCAGCCGCATCCGCATGCTTGTCGCCATCTTGCTGGTGGTGCTCGTGTCCGAAGCGATCGGCAGCATCACCTTCGCGGTGGGCCCGGGCAAGATCGTTCTGCAGCCCATGCTCTGGGCCATCTTCATCGGCGCGGTCGTGGCCGCCTGCGGCCAGCGCCTGCCGGCCGGCGCCGGCATCGACAGGGCCATGCAGACCCGCATCAGCGGCTATCTGCAATACGCGCTGCTGCCGTTCCTGGCCAAGCTCGGCCTGATGGTCGGCGGTTCGCTGCCGCAGGTGCGCGAGGCCGGCTGGGCCCTGGTGTTCCAGGAATTCGGCCACTTCTTCGGCACCATGGCCATCGGCCTGCCGCTGGCGCTGTTGCTGGGCATCAAGCGCGAAGCCATCGGCGCGACGTTCTCGGTGGGCCGCGAGCCCAGCCTGGCGATCATCGGCGAGCGCTACGGCATGAATTCGCCCGAAGGCCGCGGCGTGATGGCCGAGTACATCACCGGCACCGTGATCGGCGCGCTGTTCGTGGCGCTGATGGCCGGCTTCATCACCAGCCTGAACATCTTCGATCCGCGTTCGCTGGCCATGGGCGCCGGCGTGGGCTCGGGCAGCATGATGGCCGCCGGCGTGGGCGCGATCGCCTCGCAGCAGACGCCGGAAGTGGCGCACCAGGTGGCCGCGCTGGCCGCCGCCGCCAACCTGCTGACCACGGTGGTGGGCGTGTACTTCACGTTGTTCATCTCGCTGCCGACCACGGTCTTCCTGTATGGCAAGCTGGAGCCGGTGCTGGGCCGTTTCGCGCGCGGCAAGGCCGCCTCCGCCGCCGCCGAGACCCCGGCCGCCACCGATGCGCCGTCGCACGCCGTCAAGATGGGTTTTGGCGACCGCCTGACCGCCTATGCCGTGTGCGGCCTGTTCGCGCTGGTCGGCAACCAGTTCGGCTACAAGGTGCCGATCCTGGACGCGCTGCCCGGCATGCTCATCATCATCCTGCTGGTGGTGATCGCCGACCTGCTGCTGCGCGTGGTGCCCAAGCTGCCGGCCGTGGCGGTGCTGTCGCTGATCGCGATGACGGTGGGCTGCCCCGGCGCGGTGCCGTACTCGGATCAGATCATTGCCGCCGTTGGCAAGGTCAACTTCCTGCCGTTCACGACGGTGATCCTGGCGATGGCCGGCCTGTCGATCCTGAAAGACCTGCCGGCCTTCCGCAAGCTGGGCTGGAAGATCGTGGTGGTGTCGCTCGCGGCCAACGCCGGCACCTTCCTGGGCGCGACGATGATCGCCGAGTTTTTCCACTGATCGGACGCCTTGCCGTCCGGCCAGCAGAAGCCGCCCACGGGGCGGCTTTTTGCTGGCCGGCGTCGGCGCGGTTCAGGTGCGGGCGTCGGGCCGGTAGCGGGCGTTGTCGGTGGCGTTCTCGGTGGGGCCGATGTTCTCGACCTTGGGAATGCCCAGTCCGCTGGCCTTCATGGCCACGGCGGTCTGCAATTCCTGCACCTGCGGATTGCCCATGGCGACGCGGTAGGGTTGCAGCGGCGTCAGGCCCTCGATGGTGCCGAGGTCATTGGCGTGGCCAGCGCGCAGCGCGGCCGGATCGGGACGCGCCGCGAATTCCTCGACCGCGCGGCGCAGGCGGGCGTCGGCGTACAGGTCCCGCAACTGGTCGACGTTGACGCTGGTCGGCGCGGCGGCCGCGAGGGCAACCGCTTGGGATGGCTTGTTCTTGACGACGCGACCGGCATCGGCGTTGTCGGCCTGGGACGGGACGGCGGCCCGGGCGATGCGCTGGGCCTGCCAGGCGGCCTGCGCCTGATCGCTGCGCCGGGCCTGACGCGTAGCGGCATTGCGGGCGGCCCACTCGGCCTCCCACACGGGGCGGGTATCGTCCAGCAGCGGAATGCGCGCGGCATACGGCGCGGCCACTCGGGCGATGGGGGAGACGGCGGACACGTTCATGCGTGGACTCCCGATTCGATGAGGGTTACAGGTTGGTCTGGCCGGTATCTCGAAAGTTCAATATAGACGGCGCCACCGCCGCCGGCATTTCCATCTGTAAGAAAAAAACGCCCCTGGCAAGCACCAGGGGCGAGCGACGGGTCCAAGGGGACGCGCCGTACCAGGCCAGCGCCCGGCCCACGGCCCGGCGGGATCCGCGGGCGTGGCGCCGGCCCAAACCGGGCCGGGGGGTCAGGCGGGCGGCAGCGTGGCCTGCATCGACGCACGCTGGTTGAACGCCTTGAACCAGGCGGCGACGGCGGGGTGGCCGGCGCGCCAGTCGAAATCGGGATAGCGGAAGTCCAGGTAGCCCAGGGCGCAACCGATGGTGATGGTGCCGATGTCGAGGCGGCCTTCGAGGCTGGCGGCGGTTTTTTCCAGCAGCGCCAGGCCGTCGCGCACCTTGCCCATCTGGCCTTCGTACCAGCCGTCCCAGCGCAGCGGCTCGGGCCGCAGCACGGTTTCGTAGCGCGCCAGCAGCGCCGCGCCCAGCATGCCATCGCCCAGCGATTGCTCGGTCAGCGCGCGCCAGCGGGCGGTGCCGGTCGGGAACAGCGCGCCCTGGCCCAGGTCGTTCAGGTATTCGCAGATGACGCGGCTGTCGAACAGGCGCTGGCCGTCGTCGGTGATCAGCGTCGGCACCTGGCCCAGCGGGTTGTCGGGGATGATGGTCTGGTCGCGCGCCACCGGGCCGGCGGCGCTGGGCAGCTTTTCGATGCGGTCGGCCAGCCCCAGTTCGTGGGCGATGACCATGCATTTGCGCACGAAGGGCGAGGCGGGCGAGAAGTAGATTTTCATGGGTGTCCTTGTCGGTGGGGGAGCGTCAGTGTTGGCCATGGGCCAGGTGTTGTCCAGCGACCCAGCCGAAAGTCAGGGCGGGGCCGAGCGTGATGCCGGGCGCGGGGTAGGCGCCGCCCATGACCGAATGCATGTCGTTGCCGGCCACGTAGAGGCCGGGGATCGGCTGGCCGTCGCCGTCCAGGGCTTGGGCGTTGCTATTGGCGGCGATGCCGCAGGCGGTGCCGATGTCGCCGGCATAGACTTTGACCGCGTAGTACGGGCCGGCGCCGAGCGGCGCCAGGCAGGGGTTGGGCTGGTGTTCCGGATCGCCCAGGTAGCGGTTGTAGGCGGTGCCGCCCTTGCCGAAGTCCGGGTCCAGGCCCTGCGCCGCGTGTTCGTTGTAGCGCGCCACGGTGGCGCGCAGCGCGTCGGGCGGCACGCCCAGCTTCTGCGCCAGCGCTTGCAGCGTCGGCGCCTGCAGCAGGTAACCGGCGTCGATCAGGTGCTGGCGCGGGCGACCGCCCGGCAGCGCCAGGCCCAGGCCCCAGGTGTCGATGAAGCGCTGGTCGCACAGCAGGAAGGCCGGCATGGTCGGCACCTGTTCGTGGCTGCGGTACATGGCCTGCACGAAGGCGTGGTACGAGGTCGATTCGTTGACGAAGCGGCGGCCGGCGCCGTTGACGGCGATCAGGCCGGGCTTGGCGCGGTCCCATACCAGGTGCGGGTAGTGCAGCCGCTTGCCGCCGGGCTGCTCCAGGATCGAGACCGGGGCCCAGAAGGCGGGGCTGGAATAGCCCTGGCCCAGCGTCGCGCCGGCGGCTTCGGCCAGGCGGATGCCGTCGCCGGTATTGTCGCGCGGCGCCATCGACCAGTCGCCGGTGGGATGCGGGTAGGTCTGGCGGCGGCGTGTGGAATCCCAGGGAAAGCCGCCGGTGGCCATGACCACGCCGCGCCGGGCGCGAATGTTCATGCGCCGGCCGTCATGCTCGACCGTGGCGCCCAGCACCGCGCCGTTGGCGTCGCGCAGCAGCGCCACCGCCGGCGTGTTCAACCAGTAGGGGATCTTGCGCGTCAGCATGGCGTGGAACAACTGCGCGGCCAGTGCGTTGCCCAGCAGCAGGCGGGTGCCGCGATGGTAGCCGCGCAGGCGGTCGGCGCCGTAGCGCAGCACCAGCTTCATGGCGTGGCGCCACGAGGCCAGCGCGCGGGTGGCGCGCAGCAGGTGGCGCACGTCGGTGATGCTGACCATCATGCCGCCCAGCACCGTGAATTCCTTGAGCGGATCGCGCAGCGTCTTGAAATGGCGGCCCAGCTTGCGGCCGTCGAATTCCAGCGGATCGAGCGAGCGGCCGCCCATGGCCGCGCCGGGCAGGTCGGGGTAATAGTCGGGCGAGGCAGTGCGCGCGGCCACTTGCAGGAAGCCGCGCCGCACCAGGTCATCCATCATGCGCGGGCCGGCGTCGAGATAGGCGCGCTTCATGTCGTCGCAGGCCGCGTCGCCGACGGTTTCCCGCAGATAGGTCCAGACCTTCTCGAAGCTGTCAGGATGGCCGGCGGCCTCGGTCTGGGCGTTCAGCGGTATCCACAGCGCGCCGCCGGAAATGGCGGTCGAGCCGCCGATGCGGTCGGTCTTTTCGATGAGCAATACGTCCAGCCCCGCCACGCTGGCGGTCAGGGCGGCGCTCATGCCGCCGGCGCCCGAGCCGACCACGAGCGCGTCGACTTCCTTGTCCCACTTGATGCTGTCCATGCTGCCTATGCTCCCGACCCGCCCAGCGATTTGCCGCCGTCCACGAAGATCACCTGGCCGGTGATGAAGTCCATTCGCGGCGAGGCCAGGAATGCCACCGCGTTGGCCACGTCTTGCGGCCGGCCGGCACGGCCCGTGGGTTGCAACGCCAACTGCGCCGCCAGGCGCTCGGCGCTCAGGTTGCGCAGCAGCGGCGTGTCGATCAGCCCGGGGGCGATGGCGTTGACCAGGATGCCGCGCGGCGCCAGTTCCATGGCCGAGGCGCGGGTGTAGCCCACCAGCGCGGCCTTCGAGGCCACGTAGTGGGGGTGATTGCGCGCGCCAAGATAGGCGCGCGAGGCGATGTTGACGATCCTGCCGCCGGCGGGCATGTCGCGCGCGGCCTCCTGCGTCAGCGTGGCGACAGCCAGCAGGTTGACGTCGTACATGCGGCGGTAGTCGTCGCTGGTGACGTCGAAGAACTTGCGCTCGTCGAACAGGCCGGCGTTGTTGACCAGCGCC
Organism: Achromobacter sp.; assembly: GCF_050285565.1. Classification (GTDB taxonomy): domain Bacteria; phylum Pseudomonadota; class Gammaproteobacteria; order Burkholderiales; family Burkholderiaceae_B; genus Achromobacter. The sequence continues at coordinate 208,055 of NZ_JBLZXG010000007.1, read as the reverse complement.
GCCAGCGGCGCCAGTTCGCGCACCAGGGCGCGGGTGGCGTGTTCGTCGGCCAGGTCGACCACGCGGTAGTCCACCTCAAGGCCCTGAGCGCGCAGGGTCTGGGTTTCCTTTTCGGCCAGGGCCGCGTTGCGGTCGGCCATGACGACGCGAAAGCCATCGCGCGCCAGGCGTTCGACGATCGCCAGGCCCATGCCGCTTGCGCCGCCGGTGACCAGCGCGGTGCCGGGGGAGGTAAGGGGTTCCATATCGATTCCTATACGGCCAGGTAGCCGCCGTCCACCGGCAGCACCACGCCATTGACGTAGCTGGCCATGTCCGAGGCCAGGAACAGCACGGGGCCGACGATCTCGTCGGCGCGTCCGGCCCGCGCCATGGGCGCGCGCCGCAGGTACCAGTCGGTGCCGTGGGCCTGGGCGCGCTGGCCGGCGGTCATCTCGGTTTCCATCAGGCCGGGGGCGACGGCGTTGACGCGCACGCCATGCGGCGCCAGGTCGCGCGCCAGCACTTCGGTGAACGAGCGCACGCCGCCCTTGGACACCACGTAGCCGGCGGTCGAGATGCCGCAGCCGTACGCCACGATCGAGCACAGGTTGACGATGGCGCCACGGCTGGCCTTGAGCTGTTCGACAAAGGCGTGGGTGACGTTGAAGGTGCCCTGCAGGTTCACGTTCATCACGCGTTCCCAGATCTGCGGGGTCTGCGGATCGTCGAACGGCGCGCGCGCCGAGATGCCGGCATTGTTGACCAGCACGTCGATGGCGCCATGACGCGCCTCGCATTCGGCGGCGAAGGCGCGCACCGCCTGCGCATCGGTGACGTCCAGCGCCGCGTCGATGGCGCGGCCGCCCGCCGTGGCGATGGCCTGGGCGCTGGCGCGGGCCAGCGCGGGGTCCAGGTCGGCCACGATCACCGTGGCGCCTTCGCGGGCGAAGCCCTGCGCGATGGTGGCGCCCAGGCCGCGCCCGGCGCCGGTGACGAGGACTCGCTTGTCTTGCATCATGCCCATGGTTTTCTCCCTAGCCGCCCAGATAGGCGCGCTGCACGCCCTCGTCGCTGGCCAGCGCGGCCGATTCGCCTTGCAGCGCGATCTCGCCGTTCTCCAGGATGTAGGCGTAGCTGGACACCGACAGCGCCAGCTTCACGTTCTGTTCCACCAGCAGGATGGTGATGCCCTGTTCGCGGTTCAGGCGCAGCACGATGTCGAAGATCTGCTCCACCACCAGCGGCGACAGGCCCATGGACGGTTCATCCAGCAGGATCATGCGCGGGCGCGCCATCATGGCGCGGCCGGTGGCCAGCATCTGCTGCTCGCCGCCCGAGAGCGTGGCGGCCTTCTGTTCGAAGCGCTCGCGCAGGCGCGGGAAGGTGTCGCAGACCATGTCCAGGTCGGCCTTGACGGCCTGGCGGTCCTGGCGCAGGTAGGCGCCCATCTCCAGGTTCTCGCGCACGCTCATGTCGCGGAAGATCTCGCGGCCTTCCGGCACCTGCACGATGCCGCGGCCGACGATGGCGTCTGCGGACTGGCGGTGGATGGCCTCGCCGGCAAAGCGCACGCTGCCCGCGGTGGGCGTCACCAGGCGCGAGATCACGTTGAGCGTGGTGGACTTGCCGGCGCCGTTGGCGCCCAGCAGCGCGACGATGGCGCCTTGCGGCACTTTCAGCGACACGTCCTGCAGGGCGCGGATGTTGCCGTAGGCGGCGCTGACCGATTCGACTTCAAGCAGGTTCTCAGCCACCGGCGGCTCCCTTGCCCAGATAGGCTTCGATGACGCGGGGGTTGCTGCGCACCTCCGCGGGTGTGCCTTCGGCGATCTTCTCGCCGAACGACATGACGGTGATGCGATCTGAGATCGACATCACCAACTGCATCACGTGCTCGACCAGCAGCACCGTGATGCCGTCGCGTTCGCACAGGTCGGTCAGGATGCGGTCGAGGGTCTCGATTTCGCGGTTGCGCAGGCCGGCGGCGGGCTCGTCCAGCAACAGCAGCTTGGGCGAGATGGCCAGCGCGCGCGCCAGTTCCAGCATTTTCTGGCGGCCGAAGTCCAGGCTGCACGCGGGCGTGTCGAGGAAGTCGGCCAGGCCGACGCGCTCCAGCAGATGTTCGACGCGCTCGCGCGCCTCGGCATTGGCCGGGCGCAGCAGCCGCGAGGCCGTGCTGGCGCCGTGCGCGTAGGTGCCCAGCAGCGCGTTCTCGCGCACGGTCAATGCGCTGAACAGCTCCAGGTTCTGGAAGGTGCGGGCCACGCCCAGCGCGGCCATCTCGTGCGGCTTCTTCTTGGTGATGTCGATGCCGTCAAAGACAATGCGGCCCTGCGTCGGCCGGTAGTAGCGCGAAACGCAGTTGAAAGTGGTCGACTTGCCGGCGCCGTTGGGGCCGATCAGCGCATGAATGCGGCCGCGCTCGACCTGCATCGACAGGCCATTGATGGCGGTCAGGCCGCCGAACTTCACCGTCAGGCCCTGGACGTCGAGGTAGGGTTGGGCGCTCATGCCGCGCTCCTTTGCGTGGGTTTGGCGGTGGCGCCTGGGGCGCCCTGGCGCGCGGGCAGCGGCGCGGCCGGCGGCGGGGCGCGGCGGCTGGCCTCGCGGCCGGCGAACAGGCCCTTGGGCGCGAACATCATGAAGCCCATCAGGATCACGCCGTAGATGATTTCCTGGAACGACAGCGCCTGGCGCAGCAGTTCCGAGATCAGGCCGAAGCCGAGCGCGCCGACGATGGCGCCGCGCACCGAGCCGATGCCGCCCACCACCACCATGGTGAGGATCAGGATGGTGGTCTGGAAGCCCAGGCTTTCGGGGTGGATGAACGAGGCGAACGTGGTGTACATGCCCCCGGCGATGCCGGCATAGGCGGCCGACAGCGTGAAGGCGGTGCGCTTGATGGCGTTGACGTTCACGCCCATGGCCTGCGCCGCCACGTCGCTTTCGCGCACGGCGCGAAAGGCCGAGCCCAGTTGCGAGCGTGACAGCGCCACGGTGAGCCACAACAGCAGCGCGGCGATCGCGACCACGAACGGGTAGGCCTTGATGTCCGACACCAGCTCATAGCCGAACAGCGTGGCCGGCGAGATGCGAAACCCGTTCGAGCCGTTGGTCACCGACTGCCAGTTCAGGAACACCCACTGCATCGCCTCGCCGAAGGCGAAGGTCGACAGCGCCAGGTAGATGTCGCGCATGCGCAGCGCCAGCGCGCCGATGAGGTAGCCGAGCGCGGCGGCCAGCAGCCCGCCCGCCACGATCGAGACGAAGAAGGGCGGATGCCACAAGTTGTTGATCAGGCCGGCGGTGTAGATGCCGACGCCGTAGAAGGCGGCGTGCGACAGCGCGAACTGCCCGGTTTCGCCGATGACGATGTGCAAGCCCAGGGCCAGCACCATGAACACCATCAGCAGGTTGACGACGTAGATCACATAGCCGCTGGCCACGAACGGCAGGGCCGCCAGCGCCACGGCCATCAGCGCCAGCAGGGCGCGGTCGGTGTTGGATTTCATACTTTTTTCACCTGCAATTTGCCGCCCAGCAGGCCTTGCGGACGCAGCAGCAGCACCACCATGATGGCGACGAAGGGCGCCACCACGATGGCGTTGGTCGAAATGAACAGACCCACCAGGTTCTCGGCCACGCCGATCACGAAGCCGCCGACCACCGCGCCGGGCAGGCTGGTGATGCCGCCGACGATGGCGGCCGCGTAGGCCAGGATGGCGATGTGGCCGATGTCCGGCGTGATCAGGATCTTGGGCGTGATGAGCAGCGCGGCCACGGCCGAAATCAGCCCCGACAGCGCCCACACCATCATGCGGATGCGCGTCAGGTTCACGCCCACCAGGCGCGCGGCCTTGGGGTTCATGCCGACGGCGCGCATGGCCTTGCCCACGCGGGTATGGGTGAACATCACGTACAGCAGCAGCATCACGCCCACGGCCACGGCGAAGATCACCAGATCCAGCTGCGTCAGCACGGCGTCGCCGATGATGATGGCGTCGGTCGGGGCCAGCGGCGGCAGCGAGCGCGGCGTGTCGCCCAGCCCGGTCTGGCGCACCAGCCCTTTAAGGGCGTAGGCCAGGCCCAGCGTGGCGATCACCATCTGCACCCCCACCCCCTTGGAAGCGATGACGCGCTCCATGACGACGCGCTGGAACAGGCCGGAGACCGCCGCCACCACCAGCAGCGTGACCGGAATCACGACCAGGTAGGGCCAGCCCAGCACCAGGGTCAGGAACAGGGCGATGTAGCCCCCGACCATGAAGATCTCGCCCTGGGCGAAATTGGGCACGTCGGTGGTCTTGAAGATAATGACGACGGCGACCGCCAGCAGCGCGTAGACGCTGCCCGTCACCAGTCCCGACAGCACCCCCTGCTGCAGGAACAACCAGATATCGGTAAAGCTCATGATGGTCTCCGGCGGTCCGCGCGGCGCTGCGCCGCGGCGCGGACCTGGCCTGTGGCGGCGGTTACGGCTGGTACTGCCAGACGCTCTTGAAGGCACCCGGCACGAGCGCCATGTTGGTGCCATCGAACTTGATGTAGATGGCCGATTCCTGCGCGGCGCGGTCGTTCGGGCCGAATTCGATCGGGCCGGCCATGACGCCGGAGTCGAACTTCATGGTCTCCAGCGCGGCCAGCACCTTCTCGCGGGTGGGCTGCGGGCCGGCGGCCTTGAGCGCGTTGACCACCGCCATGGCCGGTGGCAGGCCATAGGGCATGTAGGTCTGCGGATGGCCGGGCTTGGCGGCCAGCTCCGGATAGGCCTGTTTGTACATGTCGTAGACCCAGGTCAGCTTGGGGCCGCCCGGCATGTCGCTCAGCACTTCCTGGATGTAGACGTTCTTGAAGGCGTCCTTGTTGCCGACGTTCTCGACCAGTTGCTTCAGATCCGCGGTGCCGTTGACGGCCAGCACGATGGGCTTGTTCCAGCCCAGTTCCTGCGCCTTCTTGATGATCAGCGCGGCCGGGCGGGCATACGTCGTCAGCAGCAGCACGTCGGGGTTGCCGGCGCGGATCTTCAGCATCGGCGCGGTGACGTCGGTGATGTTGGGATTGACCGACTGCACTTGCAGGTTGACGCCGCCCAACTGCTTGGCCTGGGCCTGCGCGGCCTCCAGGTTCCAGCCGCCGTAGGCATCGTCGTGGTTGATGTAGCCGATCTTCTTGCCCTTGAGGTGCTCGGCGGCGAACTGCACCATCGAGCCGCCCACGGCGTGCTGCGAGATCGAGAAGGCGCCGTAGATGTACTTGGACGGCGGATACAGCGCGCCGTCGCCGGAGGCGTTCAGCATGACCAGCGGCATCTTTTCGCGTTCGACGTATTCGCGCGCGGCCACCACGGCGGCCGAGCATGAGCCGCCGTTCAGCAGGAACACCTTGTCCTGCTCGGTCAGCTTCTTGACCGCGGCCACCAGGTCGTTGGCGTTGCAGCGGTCGTCCTCGATCACCAGTTCGATCTGGCGGCCGTTGATGCCGCCTTCCTTGTTGACCTTGGCGTACCACATCTTGGCGGCATTGAGCACGTCAAAACCATAGGCCATGCCGCTGCCCGAGAGCGGCGCGAACAGGCCGATCCTGATGGTCTTGTCGGTGATGCCGGGTTCCTGCTGGGCCTGGGCGGAGGCGCCCAGGGCGAGGGCGCATAGCGCGGCGGCCGCGTGGCGGCGGAGGTGCTTCATGGTTTGTCTCCCGTTTTTTGAGTGCGCGCCTTTATCCATGGCGCGTTGCTGCGAGGGCGGCGAGGCCGCCGGATTGGTTCACTGCATGCGGTAGCCGCCGTTGACGTCGATGACGCTGCCGGTGATGTAGCCCGCTTCTTCCGAGGCCAGGAAGCGTACGGCGGCGGCCACGTCGTCCACCGTGCCGATGCGGCCCAGCGGAATCGCCTGCGCCGCGGCTGCCAGCGCGCCGCTGCTGGTGACGGTGCTGCGCAGCATGTCGGTGTCGATCAGCCCCGGCGCGATGCCGTTGACGGTGATGCCCAGGTGCGCGGATTCGCGCGCCATGGCCTTGGTCAGGCCCAGCACGGCCGATTTGGCGGCGATATACGAGGCGCTGGAGCGGTAGCCGCCCAACTGCGCGGCGACCGAGGTGAAGGTGACGATGCGGCCGTGCTGGAGCGGCGCGGCTTCGCGCCGGCGCAGGTAGGCGCGGCCGCACAGGAACACGCCGCGCGCGTTGACGGCGAAGCTGCGTTCCCAGATGTCGAGCGGGGTGTCCTTGATCAGCGGGCGTTCGCCGTTGGGCTGGAACAGCAGCAGGCCGGCGGCGCTGACCAGCACGGCGATGGGGCCGTGGGCCTGTTCGATCTGGTCGAACGCGGTTTCGACGGCGTTTTCGTCGCTGACGTCGAAGGCGTGGGCGCTGTGCGGCGCGCCCAGTTCGTCGGCCACGCGGCCGGCGCGCCGGGCGTCCACGTCGGATACCACCACGCGGTAGCCGGCGCGGGCCAGTTCCTGGCAGATGGTGGCGCCGATGCCGCCACCACCGCCGGTGACGAGCGCGAGCCGCGCGGCCGGGCCCGCGGCCGGCGTGGATACATTGGACATGCTGTCTCCTGTTGCACGGATTCGCCTGCCTTGGGAGAGGCGTCCGCTGATCTGAATTTTTTGCGATTATGTATACATGAAGAGGCCGCAGGTATAGGGGGTTTCCCGTAGTTAGTCTGAAACTTTGAGGGTCTTCATTGGGGAAAGCCCTAGCGGCGTGGTAAGGGGCGGTGTCGCATGTATTCTTCATGTATACAATGCAGACATGGATACGCTATCTCAACACGTGACCGATACGCTGCGGGACTGGGTGCTGCATGGCAAGTTCAGCCCCGGGGCCCGCCTGGAGGAAATTCCGCTGGCCGAGAAGCTGGGGGTGTCGCGCACGCCGGTGCGGGCGGCGCTGGCGACGCTGGGCAATGAGGGGCTGCTGGAGCATTTGCCCAAGCGTGGCTATACGGTGCGGGCCTATGACCTGGCCGAGATCGTGGCGGCTTATGAGGTGCGCGCGGCGCTCGAAGGCCTGGCCTGCCGGCAGGCGGCGTTGCGCGGGCTATCGAACGACGCGGTGGCGGTGCTGAAGAATTGCCTGGACGAAGGCGATCGGATTCTCGGCAAGGGGGTGTTGCTGGGGGAGGATCATCTGCCTTACCAGCAGGTCAACATCACTTTGCATAATGCGATCCTGGAGGCGGCGGGCAACCCGTGGGTGAAGCGGTTCGCGACGCAGGCGCAGGCGATTCCGTATGCGTCGGATCGGATCATCCTGTGGGAGGATCATGGGATCATCCTGCGGTCGCATGATGATCATCATCGGATCGTCAATGCCATCATTGCGCGGGATGGGGCGCGGGCCGAGGATCTGATGCGCGAGCATGTCTATTACGCGGGGATCATTCTCAAGGGGAATTATGAGAGGTTGGCGCAGGCCTATCGGGTTTGAGGGGGATTGTTGTCGCTGTGGGCGGGGCTGTTGGGTTCTTTAGGCGCGGGTGACGGGGCCGGCGGGGGATGGCGGGGCTACGATTGCGGTCCGGAGCCTTCGCTCCGGACTGCCCCGTCGTCATCTTCGTCACAGCCTTCGGCTGTTCCTTCAGATTCCCTCGGGCGCATCTACACGCCCCGCCATCCCCCGCCGGCCCCGTCACCCGCTCGCGATGAGACTTAACGGCGGCCGCTGGGGCGGCCTTCTTTGGCGTTTGGGGGGGCTGGCGTCGGGGCGGTGGCGCTGCGCGCTGGCCGCGCCGCCGCGTTCGCGGAGCGCTCAGCCGGGCAGGCCGGTTTCCAGGCAGGGGCTGAATTCGCCGGTGGCGGGGTCGCGCAGGAACAGGACGCCGGTGGCGACGCCGAAGTAGGTGCCGTGCAGCTCCAGGTCGCCGTTTTCGACGCGGCGGCGGATGGAGGGGAACGTCATCAGGTTGTTCAGGCTGTGGCCGATGACGGCGAGTTCCAGGCGCTTGAGGTTGGCGGCGCGGTCTTCGCCGCCGGGGCCGAGTTCTTCGGCGACGGGGGCGATCTGGGACATCCATTTGCCGATGAAATCGCCCTTGGTGAGCGGCTTGGCGTCATCGAAGAAGGCGCGGATGCCGCCGCAGGAGGCGTGGCCGAGGACGACGATGTGCTTGACGTTCAGGCCGTTGACGGCGAATTCGATGGCGGCGCTGGTGCCGTGGTACGAGGATTCGGAGTCGGGATCACAGGGCGGGACCAGGTTGGCGACGTTGCGCACGACGAACATTTCGCCGGGGCCGGCGTCGAAGATGGCTTCGGGCGAGACGCGCGAGTCGCAACAGCCGATGATCAGGATTTCCGGGCTTTGCCCAGTTTCGGCCAGTTTTTCGTAGCGGCTGCGTTCGGAGTGGAAGCGGCCGGCGAGAAAGGACTGATAGCCTTCGGTGAGTCTTTTGGGAAACATGATCTTTTCACTTCCTTGGTAACGAGGCCGGGCATGCCGGCGTGCCGGCGGACGCAACAAGGGGCTTCGTGTGGAAGCCCCTATTGTCGAGTCGGCTGCCGAATTTTCCCACATCTGATCCTACGTCTGCCTGACTAAACCCTATCCAGATAAGGGTTTTTTCGATGTCGAAGCGCATTTTTCAGGCGCGCGCGGCGCCGGGTTCATCAGCGGGCGCGGATGTCCAGGGCGGTGACCTTGGCGAATTGCAGGGGCGTGATGGCGCGGATCGTCTTGATCTGCCCCGGCGCCAGCGGGCCGATGTCGTCGTCGCGCACGCGGCCGATCTCGCGGCCCTGGTCGTCGTACAGCACGAAGGTCAGCATGACGTAGTTGACGGCGCGGGCGGATTGGTTGGCGAGCGAGCCGGTGATGGTCGAGACGTTTTCGTTGGTGTCGCGGACGGCCTGGATGTTGCCCAGGGTAATGCCGTACAGGCTTTGCGCGTTGGCGGCACCGGTCAGGCCGGCCAGCAATGCGAGGGAGGCTAGGGCGGTTTTCATGACGGTCTCCTGGGGTTCCCCGGCTGCCGGGGCGTCCGCGCCGCGGTCTTGGCGCCGCGTATCGTGGACATGCGCCTATCTCACACCTTTCCGGGGAGCCGCACAACGGCCCAAAGGGATGAATGGGTAACAGGTTGCAGGGGATCGCCGCAGATTCCTGTGTGGATGCCACAAGTGCATCGGAATGTCTCCGACTTGTGGGTATTTCCGGGTATTGCGGCGGCTTTTTCGTGCCGCCGGTGGGCGGCGCAGCGGAAACCGGCAGCTTGCCGGGGGGCGGGAGCGGCGGCGCGGGTGTGCCGGGCCGCGCCTTTACGCAAGCTGAATGATCGCAGCGAAGTTAGCATTTGTTGTCCTTTCGGCGCTTGCGAAGCGTGCGGCTTTGTCCGATGATGACTTCGCCGGCAACTTGGCCGGCGGATCTTGCGGCCCGGGTGTGCGCCAGGATGGCGCCGGCGGGCGCCCAAGGGAGGAACTCATGCTTTCCCGTACTAGCCAATTGGCTTCGGCCATCGTGTTGTCCGCCAGCTGTCTGGGCGCCGTCTACGCCCAGACACCCGCCGCCACGCCCGCACCCGCCAAGACCCCCGCGCCCGCGGCCACGCCGGCCAAGACGCCCACCGCGCAGCAGCAGCGCATGGCCGACTGCAACAAGTCGGCCGAAGGCAAGAAGGGCGACGAGCGCAAGGCATACATGAGCGCCTGTCTCAAGGGCGAGGCGCCGCCGCCCGCCAAGCAGTTGACGCCGCAACAGCAGAAGATGAAGGATTGCAACGCCAAGGCCAGCGAGCAGAAGCTGACCGGCGACAAGCGCAAGACCTTCATGAGCACCTGCCTGAAGGGCTGAGCGCCGCGTTGCATTCGCGCATGTGAAAAGCGCCGGCCGTTGAACGGACCGGCGCTTTTTCATGCGCGTTGCCTAGGCCGTGGCGATCGGCGTGACCGGCGAGCCGATCGCGTGCGGCAGGCCCAGCTTGAACAGGCAGGTGCCATAGTGGCGCGCCAGGTTCAGCAGCAGGCCGCGGCCCTGCATGTCTTTCCGCGCCAGATTTTCCAGGCCAGGCTCGAGCGCGGCCGAGGGGCCGCCGCGGGTTGAGCACCTTGCCGCCGGGCTGGTCCAGCGCTGCATGGCCTACGCCGTGAGGAAGTCGGCCACCGCGCGGGTGAAGGCTTCCGGTTGTTCCCAGTTGGAGATGTGGGAGGTGTTCAGTTCGAGGTAGCGCGCGCCCGCGATGGCGCTGGCCAGTTCCTTGCCTTGCGCGGGCGTGGCGGCCAGGTCGTGGGTGCCGCTGATGACCAGCGTCGGCGCTTTGATGGCCGCCACCTGTTCGCGGAAATCGGCGTCGCGCAGCGCGGCGCAGTTGCCCGAGTAGCCGGCGTCCGAGGTGCGGCGCAGCATGTCCACCAGCACTTGCGTCAGGCCCGGCTCGGCGGCGCGGTAGCCGTCGGTGAGCCAGCGCTCGACCAGGGTGGGGGCCATTTTCTCCAGCGTCTGTTCGGCCACGGCGGCGATGCGGGCGCTCCAGCCTTCGGCCGAGCCGATGCGCGCGGCGGTATTGCACAGGATCAGCTTGCCGATCAGCTCGGGGCGGTTCAGCGCCAGCCACAGGCCGGTGGGGCCGCCCATCGACAGGCCGCAGAAGTGGGCGCGCTGGATGTTCAGGTGCGCCAGCAGTTCGGCGACGTCGTTGCCCAATTGGGCAAAGGTGTATTCGCCCTCGGGGATCGAGGATTTGCCATGGCCGCGGGTGTCGTAGCGCAGCACGCGCAAGTGCTTGCTCAGCGCGGGAATCTGGCGCGCCCACATGTCGGCGCAGGTGCCCAGCGAATTGGAGAGCACCAGCACCGGCGCGTCGGCGGGGCCATCGATGACGTAGTACAGCCGTGCCTGGCTGAGATCGGCGTAAGACATGCGGGAAATCCTCGGGGAATGAAGCCGCGGCCGCCCGCGGGCGGCCGCGTGGCGATTACAGGTGGCAGGTGCCGTCGACGTAGGCCTTGCGCCAGCGCGTGATGGTCACGCGCTGGAACAGTTGCGCCTGGGCGAAGGGATCGGCGTCGATGAACTGCTGCGCGGCTTCGCGCGTGTCCAGGTCGACGAGGTACAGGCCGCCGCCCAGGTCCGTGCCGTCATCCTGCAGCTTGGCGCCGCAGGCCAGCAGCAGGTGCTTGTTGGCGTCCAGGTATTCCAGGTGCGCGGCGCGGTGCTGCTGGCGCACGGCCTGGTGGTCCGGCTTGTCGAAGGTTTCGATGATGTAGGGCATGGGCGGCTCCGTTCAGATGGCCGAGGGATGGCGCGCCAGCGCCGTCACCTGGATGTCCATGTAGGGGAACAGCGGCAGCGACGACAGCAGCGTGTGCAGTTCGTCGTTGTCCTGCACGTCGAAAATGCTGACGTTGGCGTAGCGGCCGACGACGCGCCACAGGCTCTTCCACTTGCCGTCGCGTTGCAGTTGCTGCGCCAGGGCCTTTTCGTCGGCCTTGAGCTTGTCGGCTTGCGCGGCCGGCATGTCGACGGGCAGATTGACCTGCATTTGAACCATGAACAACATGATGGGGGTCTCCAGGAAAGCGGCCCCGGCACGGCCGGGGCGCGGGGAAAGGATCAGTTGGAAAACTTCAGCGGCAGGCCGGTCAGGCGCAGCAGCTCGTCGGCGGTGGTTTCGCCGAACATGTCGATCACCGTGACGCCGTCGGCGCGGATGTCGAACACGGCCACATCGGTGTACACGCGCGACACGCAGCGCACGCCGGTCAGCGGATAGGTGCAGGCGTCGACCAGCTTGCTCTGGCCTTCGCGCGTCTGCAATTCCATCATCACGAAGACATCCTTGGCGCCGATGGCCAGGTCCATCGCGCCGCCGACGGCGGGGATGGCGTCGGGCGCGCCGGTGTGCCAGTTGGCCAGGTCGCCGTGTTGCGACACCTGGAAGGCGCCCAGCACGCAGATGTCCAGGTGGCCGCCGCGCATCATCGCGAACGAGTCGGCGTGGTGGAAGAACGAGCAGCCGGGCAGTTCGGTGACGGGCTGCTTGCCGGCGTTGATCAGGTCGTAGTCTTCCTCGCCCTTGGCCGGCGCCGGGCCCATGCCCAGCATGCCGTTCTCGGTGTGCAGGATGACTTCGCGGTCGGCCGGCAGGTGGTTGGCCACCAGCGTCGGCAGGCCGATGCCGAGGTTGACGTAGGCGCCTTCAGGGATGTCCTGGGCGACGCGGGCGGCGATCTGGTCGCGGGTCAGTTTGGTGCTCATTGCTGCTCCTTGGCGGCCTGGGCGGCGTCGATCTGCACGACGCGCTGCACGAAGATGCCGGGGGTGACGACGGTTTCCGGATCGAGCGCGCCCAGCTCGACGACTTCACGCACCTGGGCCACGGCCACGCGCGCGGCGCTGGCCATGATGGGGCCGAAGTTGCGCGCGGTCTTGCGGTACACCAGGTTGCCCCAGCGGTCGCCGCGCTCGGCCTTGATCAGCGCGTAGTCGGCGTGCAGCGGATATTCCAGCACGTACTGGCGGCCGTTGATCTCGCGGGTTTCCTTGCCGTCGGCCAGCGGGGTGCCGTAGCCGGTGGGCGAGTAGAAGGCGCCGATGCCGGCGCCGGCGGCGCGGATGCGCTCGGCCAGGTTGCCCTGCGGCACCAGTTCGAGCTCGATCTTGCCGCTGCGGTACAGGCCGTCGAAGATCTGCGAGTCCACCTGGCGCGGGAACGAGCAGATGATCTTGCGCACGCGGTTGGCGCCCAGCAGGGCGGCCAGGCCGGTGGTGCCGTTGCCGGCGTTGTTGTTGATGATGACCAGGTCCTTGGCGCCTTGTTCGAGCAGGGCGTCGATCAGTTCCATGGGCTGGCCGGCGGTGCCGAAGCCGCCGATCATGACGGTGGCGCCGTCGGGGACGTCGGCGAGGGCGGCCGCCGCGCTTGCAACAAGCTTAGAAATCATGGTGTTCGCTCATAGGTGGCGTGTCATAATTTGTTCTTAATTAGAACTTTCGTTCTTCTGAAGAACATCGTTTCATGGGGATGGTCGACCGTCAAGGCAAGCCGGCGCGGTGCGATCCTCCCCGTTTCAGGGTTGCCGGCAGCGGCAACGTTTTTTCTCGCGGTAGACGGATGGCCGAGCAAGCAACCCAGCAACCCAGCGACAGCTACGTTCAATCCTTTGCGCGCGGCCTGTCCGTGATCCGGGCGTTCGGCCCGGATCGTTCCCAGATGACGCTGTCCGAGGTCGCGGCCGTCACCGGCCTGACCCGCGCCGGCGCGCGCCGCATCCTGCTGACGCTGGAACACCTGGGCTACGTCACGGTCGAGGATCGCAAGTTCGCGCTGACCCCGCGCATCCTCGAACTGGGCTACGCCTACCTGTCGGGCACGCCGCTGTGGAACCTGGCGCTGCCCTACATGGAGGAAGTGGCCGAGCTGACGCGCGAGTCGTGCTCGGTGTCGGTGCTGGAAGGCGCCGACATCGTCTACATCCTGCGGCTGTCGACGCACAAGGTCATGACCATCAACCTGGCCGTGGGCAGCCGCCTGCCGGCCTGGGTGACGTCGATGGGCCGGGTGCTGCTGGCCGGTCTGCCCGAGGCGGAACTGAACCGGGTGCTGGCGGTGAGCCAGATCCAGGCCTATACCAAGGACACCGTTACCGATATCGCCGCGCTCAAGGCCATCCTGGCCGGCGTGCGCGCCGATGGCTACGCCTGCGTGGCGCAGGAGCTGGAACCCGGCCTGCAGTCCGTGGCGGTGCCGATCGTCGACCGCAGCGGCCGCGTGATCGCGGCGATGAACGTCAGCGGCCACGCCAACCGCTTCTCGCGCGAGGAAATGCTGGCGGTCTTCCTGCCGCCGCTGCGCCACGCCGCCGACCAGATCAACCACGCGCTGCTGCGCCGTTAGGCGGCGCGGGCGGGTGGGGGCGACCAAGCGGGTGGACATGGCGGCGGGCCTCAGATCGGGGCGACGCCCAGCGTCGTGCCGCCGCAGACATACAGCATCTGGCCGGTGACGAAGCCGTTGTCGGGCGACAGGAAGAACATGGCGGCGCGCGCCACGTCCTCGGGCGTGCCCAGGCGCTTGACCACGATGCTGTTGATGATGCGTTCGGTCTGCGGCGCGCCGGCCGGATTGCTCTTGGTGAACAGGTCCGTGGCGATGGGGCCCGGGCCGATGGCGTTGACGGTGATGCCGTCGCCGCCCAACTCCATTGCCAGCGTGCGCGTCAGGCCGACCAGGCCGGCCTTGGTGGCCGAATAGACCACGCGGTCCGGCTTGCCCAGTGCGGCGCGCGACGACATGTTGACGATGCGGCCGAAGCCGGCCGCGCGCATCGCCGGCAGCGCGGCCTGCACCAGGATCAGCGCGGTGCGCAGGTGCAGGTTGACCACGTAGTCCAGGTCGGCCAGCGTGGCGGTGTCGGCGGTGCCCGGGCGCGTGGCGCCGGCGTTGTTGACCAGGCCGACGATGTCGTAGGCGGCGGTCACTTCGGCGGCCACTTGCTTGGTGCGCGCTTCGTCGGTCAGGTCGGCCTGGTACGACACCAGCCCCGCCGGCGGATGCTCGGGCAGGCGGTAGTCGATGTTGACCACCTTGTGCCCGGCATCCAGCAGCATGCGGATGATGGCGGCGCCGATCCCGGCGCTGCCGCCCGTCACCAGATACGCGGTAGGTTTGCTCATCTCAGCTCCCAATTCAGTTCTCAATCGCGACGTCCTCAAGAACACCGCCTCTCAACATTCCATCTGCCTCCCCAGCGAGGACACCGCCAGATCCGGCTCTGCCGGTCTGCAGGTGTCGCCCCCTTGAGAGGGCGCGCGCGAGCGCGTACGGGGTGGATCTCGTTCTCCGGTCTGCAGGTGTCGCCCCCTGGGGGGGCGCGCAAGCGCGTACGGGGGGGCTTAATGCGTCAGATAACCCCACGCCAGCACGGCGGTGATGTGGATCACGCCGACCCACAGCATCATGATGACCGTGTAGCCCATCACGTCGCGCAGCTTGAGCTTGGACAGCGCCAGCGCCGGCAGGATCCAGAAGGGCTGCACCAGGTCGTTCCAGGCGTTGCCCAGCATCACGGCCATGGTGGTCTGGTTGAGCGCGCTGCCGATCTCGCGGGCGGCGTCGATCATGAACGGGCCCTGGATGACCCAGTGGCCGCCGGCCGAGGGCGCGAAGAAGTTGATGACGAACGAGCTGATCAGGCCCCAGAAGGGCAGCGAGGCCGGCGTGGCGACGTCGACGAACACCTTGGAGATCGTGGTCACCAGGCCCGAGGCGGCCATGATGGCCATGATGCCGGCGTAGAACGGGTACTGCAGGATGATCCCGGAGATCGTCTTGATGCCTTCGGTCAGCTTGGCCACGTAGGCGGCCGGCGTGCCCAGCAGGATGATGCCCAGGAACAGGATGATGAAGTTGATCAGGTTCAGGTCGAGCGAGCCGCCGTCCATGAAGTGGAAGGCAACGTAGGCCACGCCGAGCGCGCCGATCAACAGGCTGAGGATGCGGCTGTTGTTCAGCCGGGAGGCGAGGGTGCCTTTCTCCAGCAGGTCTTCGGCCGCGTTGGACGCGTTGGCGTCGCGGTCGATGGCCGGGTCCACTTCGACGATCTTCTCGCCCTTCTTGGGATGCAGCCAGGCGTTCAGCAGCGGCAGCGTCACGATGATCACCAGGCTGGTGATCAGCATTGGCACCGAGAAGATGGTTTCCGTCAGGGGGATGATGCCCATCTGCTTGGCGGTGGGGTGGCCGGGGGTGGCCACCAGTACCGGGATGCTGGCCGACAGGCCCAGGCCGTACATGGTGAAGCCGCTATAGGCCGCGGCGATGATCAGCGGGTAGTGCACGCCCTTGACCTTGAGCGCCAGCTTCTTGGCGACGATGCCGCCGATGACCAGGCCGAAGCCCCAGTTCAGGTAGCTGCCGATGCCGCCCACCAGCGTGGCGACGATGATGGCGGTGTGCGGCTTGTGCACGTGGCTGACGATGCGGTTGAGCAGGCGGTCGGTCAGCGGCGCGGTGGCCAGCACGTAGCCCATGGCCAGGATCACGGCCATCTGCGTGGTGAAGGCCAGCAGGCTCCAGAAGCCCTTGCCCCAGGCGCGGGTCACGTCGCCGATGCCCTGGCCTTCGATGCCCATGGCCAGCAGCACGGTGAGCAGGGTCAGCGCGATCGCGAAGACAAAGGGATCGGGCAGATACTTGCGCATCAGCTCAGTGAAAAAAGATGCCAATTTATTCATGGTGCCTCCTACGAACTCCGGTAAGGCGTATTGCTCTTGTGTCTTGCGCCGCCGTGCGCCGGATGTAGGCGCGTGGCGGATGGGACGGTCGGTTTCTTTGTGTGGTTGGGCTCGTGGCCCGCTGGCGCGTCGGACGGATCGCCGCGCGCCTTATGGTGTAGGTATTCGGTCCTGCGGTTGCCGCGTCAGGAATCGCCGGCCTTGGCGTTGAGCCACGCGGCCAGCTCGCCCAGCGCCGCGCTCTTGTCGCGCAGCACCCGTTCGCGGCGCTCGGGGCTCCAGGTGTAGAACCCCTGGCCGCTCTTGGCGCCCAGTTGGCCGTTCTCGACCTTGCTCTTGAGCAGCTCGGACGGTTCGGTGCGGTTTTCCAGGTCTTTATAGAGATAGCTGGCGATGGCGTAGTGGACGTCGATGCCGTTCATGTCGCGCTGCTCCAGCGGCCCCGACAGCGCCAGCCGGATGCCCAGGCTCCACTTGACCACTTCATCGATGTCCTCGGCGCTGGCCACGCCCTTTTCCAGCAGCGAGATGGCCTCGCGCGCCAGGGCGTGCTGGATGCGGTTGGCGATGAAGCCGGGGATGTCCTGGCGCACCAGCACCGGGCGCTTGCCGCCCAGCCGCAGCGTCGCCATGACGCGCGCCACGGTCTCTTCCGAGGTGGCGTCGTTGCGCACCACTTCGACCAGCGGGATGACGTCGGCGGGGGTGAAGAAGTGCGTGCCGACGAAGCGGTCGCGGCGCGTGACAGCACTGGCGATGGCGTTGATCGACAGGCCCGAGGTGTTGGTGGCGAAGATGGCTTCGGGCTTGCACAGCGCGTCGAGTTGGGCGAACAGGCCGCGCTTGAGTTCCAGGTTCTCGGGCACCGCCTCGATGACGAGGTCACAGGCGGCCGCGGCCTCCAGGCCGGACGCCATGCGGATGCGTTGCATCACGGCGTCGACCTGGCCGGGCGCGTACACATTCAACTGGCGTTCGATGACGGCGCGGGCGCGATCCAGGGCGCCTTCCATCGGGTCGACCAGTACCACGTTCAATCCCTTCGAGGCGAAGAGCGCGGCGATGCCGCTGCCCATGGCGCCGGCGCCGATGACGGCCAGGTTCTGCAGGGGAGTATCCATGAGGGTTCGCTTGCCTTACAGGGCGCGCGCGGCGGGCGGCACAGGCGGAACCAGGGAACTGCGATCTGTCTCTTCCGTCGGTGTCTTCCTGTGCACGGGCCAGAAAAATCGTTGTGTTCTATATGTGAACATTTGTGCGTATATAGAATTTCTGACGAAGATAGTACTAAAAGTTGCCGGGGGTGGACAAATGGGCGTTTTTGGGTGTTCGTCTGGTGGACGCATTGGTGGGTAACGCGCCGACGTCGGCGCGGATGCCCCAACGGGCCGCGGGCAGGCGCGGCCGGGCAGCGCGCCCGGCCGCGCCGGTCTTCAACCCGAATTGCGCAGGCCGGCGGCGATGCCGTTGATGGTCAGGTGGATCGCGCGCTGCACGCGTTCGTCGGCCTCGGCGGCGGGCGACTTCTGCGCCGCGCGGTGGCGGCGGATCAACTCGACCTGCAGGTAGTTGAGTGGGTCGATGTAGGCGAAACGTTCGCGCAGCGAGGCTTGCAGCGCGGGGTTGTCGGCCAGCAGCTCGCGCCGCGTCAGCAGCTTCAGCATGGCCACGGTGCGGGCGTGCTCGGCGCTGATCATGCCGAAGATCTTCTCGCGCAGCGCGCGCTGCGGCACCAACTGCGCGTAGCGCGCGGCGATGGCCAGGTCGGACTTGGCCAGCACCATCTCCATGTTGGACAGCAGTGTGCGGAAGGCCGGCCAGTCCCGCGCCATTTCGCGCAGTTGCGCCAGGCGGCCGCGCCGCGAGCGCGGCGCCTGCGGCGCGCCGGCTTCCAGGTAGGCCTCGATGGCCGAGCCCATGCCGTACCAGCCCGTCAGCATCAGGCGGCACTGGGCCCAGGAAAAGCCCCACGGGATGGCGCGCAGGTCTTCGATGCGCTGGCCCTTCTTGCGCGAGGCCGGGCGCGAGCCGATGTTCAGGCCGGCGATCTCGGCGATGGGGGTGGCGGCAAAGAAGTATTCGGCAAAGCGCGGCGTGTCGTAGACCAGGCCACGGTAGCTGCGCTGCGCGGTGTCGGACATGAATGACATGGCCGGGCCATGCTGGGCCATGTGCGCGTCTTCGGCGCTGGTGGCCTCGGCGCGCGGCGCCAGGCTGGATTCGAGCGTGGCGGCCACCAGCAGTTCCAGGTGCCAGCGGCCGACCTCGGCGTCCTTGTATTTGCTCTGGATGACCTCGCCCTGTTCGGTCAGGCGGATCTGGCCGGCCACGGTGCCTGGCGGCTGCGCCAGGATGGCGTCGAAGCTGGAACCGCCGCCGCGCCCCACCGAGCCGCCGCGGCCGTGGAACAGGCGCAGCCGCACGTGGCGGCTGGAGAATACGTCGACCAGCGCGCGCTCGGCCTGGTACAGCGACCAGTTGGAGGTGAGGAAACCGCCGTCCTTGTTGCTGTCGGAATAACCCAGCATGACTTCCTGGGCGCCGTTCTGGGCGCGCTTCACGCGCTCTCGGATCTCGGGCAGGTCGAGCCAGGCGGCCATGATGTCGGCGCCGCGCTCCAGGTCGGGGATGGTCTCGAACAGCGGCACCACCATCAGGCCGTCTTCCGGCGCGATGTCCTGGCCCGGGGGCGCGATCAGGCCCGCCTCCTTTTGCAGCACCATCACTTCCAGCAGGTCGCTGAGGGTTTCGGTGTGCGAGACGATGGTCTGGCGCACGGCCTGCTTGCCGTAGCGCTGGCGGCCGGCGGCGGCGGCGCGCAGCACCGCCAGTTCGCGCGTGGTGTCTTCGCTGTAGGCGATCCAGGGCGAGGCCAGCGGCCGCGCCTGCGCCAGCTCGGCGCGCAGCAGGGCCACGCGCGCCGCTTCGTCCAGGGCCAGATAGTCCAGCGGCTGGCCCTCATGGAGGACGCCGGCGCGGCTGAACAGTTCGGCCAGCGCGCGCTCGTGCACGTCGGAGCTTTGGCGCAGGTCGACCGTGGCGAGGTGAAAGCCGAACACTTCGACCGCCTGCTGCAATCCGGCCAGCCGCAGCCGGGCGACGGGCGCGCCGTGGTGCGCGGCCAGCGAGGCGGCGATGACGGCCAGATCGGCGGACAATTCCTGCGGCGTGTCGTAGGGTTGCGCCGCGACGGTGCTGCGGCGGGCCAGGTCCTGGCCCGTGAGGCGCAGCGCGGTGGCGGCCAGGCGCGCGTAGACCCCGACCAGCGCGCGCCGGTAGGGCTCGTCGCTGCGATGCGGCGAGTCGTCGCCGCTGTGCTCGGCCAGCGCCAGTAGCGCGGGGTCGACCGCGATCAGCAGCGTGGTGATGGACAGCTCGGCGCCGAGCGCGTGCACTTCCTGCAGGTAGTGTTCGAACAGCACGGTGGCCTGGCGCAACAGGGCGCGTTCCAGCGTGCCGGCGTCCACGTTCGGGTTGCCGTCGCGGTCGCCGCCGATCCAGCTACCCATGCGCAGGAACGGCTCCAGCGGCGCGGGCGGAGCGCCGAACGGCTTGGCGTCGCGGTTGAGCAGCTTGGACAGGTCGCCGTAGACGCGGGGAATGACCTGCAGGAAGGTGCTGCGGTAGTACGACAGCGCGTTCTCGATCTCGTCGGCCACTGTCAGGCGGGTGTAGCGCAGCATGCGCGTCTGCCACAACGTGGCCACGCGGCCGAGCAGGGCGGCGTCGAGCTCGGCCAGTTCTTCCGGCGTCAGCGGGTTGTCGCGCTGGGCCAGCGCGGCGGCGATTTCGCGGTGCACATCCAGCGTGCTCTTGCGCTGCACTTCGGTGGGGTGGGCGGTCAGCACCGGCATGACGCAGGCCTCGGCCAGCAGGCGGCGGATGCGCGCCGGCGTCACGCCGTGGCGGCCCAGGGTCTGCACCGCATCGCGCAGGCTGCCGCGCGCGGGCGCTTCGCCGGCCAGGGCGCGGGCGCGCTGGCTGCGGTTCTGGTCGCGATCCTCGGCGATGTTGGACAGGTGCAGGAAATAGCTGAAGGCGCGCGCCACTGAGTTGGGGTCGCTGCCTTGCAGGCGCTGGACGCGCTGTTCCAGTAGCTTGCCGTCGGCGGCGTTGCCTTCGCGGCGGAACTTGACGGCGGTGCGGCGCAGGGTCTCGATGGTGTCGAAGACGCGCTTGCCTTCGCATTCGGCGATGACTTCGCCCAGCAATCGGCCTAACAGCCGGATATCGTGACGCAAGGGTTCTGTTGAATCGGACTGCGGGCGGCTGGCATTCATCGGGCGGGAGATCCGTCGGGCTGCTGAAGGGGGGAAGGGGTCAGGTGATGCGCACTGCGGGTAAACCGTAAACGAGAACGGCACCGATTTTACGCAGGCTTCCTTACGGATAAGGCCGGCGGCTGCGGTAAAGTCTGCCCTATCCCTTTGTCTTTGCAGAACCCTCCTTTTATGCTGAATCACCAACGTCGCGCGCTCGTGCTGTTTTCGGGCGGCCAGGATTCCACCACCTGCCTGGCCTGGGCGCTGGAGCGCTATGCCCATGTGGAAACCGTGGCGTTCGATTATGGCCAGCGCCACCGCATCGAGCTGGATGCGCGCCTGAACGTGCTGCGCGACATCCGCGCGCGCTTTCCGCAATGGGCGCCACGCCTGGGCGCAGACCATCTGCTGGATCTGAAGGTGCTGGGCCAGGTGGGCGACACCGCCATGACCAGCGACCGCGCCATCGAGATGCAGGCCAACGGCCTGCCCAACACCTTCGTGCCCGGGCGCAACCTGCTGTTCCTGACGCTGGCGGCCGCCCTGGGCTACCGGCGCCAGCTCGACGTGCTGGTGGGCGGCATGTGCGAAACCGATTTCTCGGGCTATCCCGATTGCCGCGACGACACCATCAAGGCGCAGCAGGTGGCGCTGGGGTTGGGCCTGGGCAGCCGCGTCACCATCGAGACGCCGCTGATGTGGATCGACAAGTCGGAAACCTGGGCGCTGGCCAGGCAACTGGGCGGCGACGCGCTGGTCGAGACCATCGTCGAGGAAAGCCACACCTGTTACCTGGGCGAGCGCGGCGCGCGCCATGCCTGGGGTTATGGCTGCGGCGAGTGCCCGGCCTGCAAGCTGCGCCGGGCCGGCTGGGACAAGTGGCAGGCGCGGGGCGGCGCCTGAGCGATCCGCCGGCGCGGATCGCCGCGTCTCGGCATCTCCTGGATTTTTCCTTCCGTCCGGCGGCACCGCCGCTGGCGTTGCCCATCCACGCCACAATCGCGTCGGAACGTGGATGGATGGTATTGGCGCGCGTGTCGCTACGTTTCGCCGATCGGTGAATTTTATTTCGATATATTGAATTCCATTCATTTAAAAATGAATGGAATTCAATTATTTGCGACATTGCCCCGCGCCGCGAAGGATAGTGCGCCCAAATTTTGCGACCCTGTTCCAGGTATGGAGATGCTAATAAACATTTCAATACCGTGCGATGGAAAGGCGTTTTTTCTCAGGGCTCAATCATCATGAATCGGTCGCGCATTATCCTTATTTTCGACAACGAATTCGCCAAGCAAGGGATCTCTGATTCGCTCGAGCAGATCGGTTTCGTCCTGAATCCCGTGTCGCTGCAGGAACCGGCGCGCCATGCCGGAGAGATCCAGGTGCACCTGTGCCTGCCACGGGATCTGGACATCACCATCGGTCAACTGCGCGCGCGGTTCACCCATTCGACCATCATCGCCATCCGCCACATCGAAAGTCCGGCGGTGCGCATCAATGCACTGCTGGCCGGCGCCGACAGTTGCTATGGCGCCAACATCAGCTACAGCGAGGTGGCGGCGGCGATCCAGTCGGCGCAGCGCAAGCTGACCCTGTGCCAGCCGAGCGCGCCGCGCCGGCCGGACCCGGCGGCCGAGCCGGCCGTGGCCGAGAAGGGCTGGCGCCTGTGCGACAACGAATGGACGCTGGTGTCACCCACCGGCCGGGCCGTCAGCCTCACGCCGATGGAACGCGCGGTGCTCAAGGGCATGCACGGGCATCCCGAGCGGCTCATCCGCCGCGCCGACTTCGCGGTGGCCAACATCGACCTGCCGGGCAACGGCCGGGCGCTCGACCTGACCATCAGCCGCCTCAAGCGCAAGGGCGCCGCCAGCGGCGTGTCCATTCCGATCCGCAGCCTGCGCGGCAAGGGGTATTCGTTCTCGGCGGTGTTGACGCAGGACTGCGGCGGCGATGGCCGCGAGCCGGCCGTGATCCGCAAGGAAGGGCCGGTATCGCCGCTGCTGGCGGCGATCCAGGGCGATCGCCTGCAGTTCCACTACCAGCCTATCGTGGCCGCCTCGGATCTGGAGATCGTCGGCGCCGAGGCGCTGTTGCGCTGGCGCGCCGCCGGCGGCGAGACGCTCGGCATCGACGGCCTGTTGCGCGAAGCGGGGGCGCCCGAGGTGGCGCAGGCGCTGATCAGTTGGGGCTTGCGCGCCATCGCCAGCGACCAGGCGCGCTGGCGCCAGGCCGCGCACGGGCCGGGGCTGCCGGTCAACATCAACATTTCGCCGCAGAGTTTCGCCCGCCGCGACGTGGTCGGCGTGATCCTGCGCGATCTTGCCGCGTGTGGCCTGGGGTCGGGCGATATCCGCATCGAACTGACCGAAGAGGCCGCCCTGCATGCCGGGGCCACCGACATCCGTGCCATGCTGGAAGAGTTCACCAGCCGCGGCATTCCGGTCTGGCTCGACAATTTCGGCAACGGCTACAACAACCTCGAATGGCTGTCGACGTTGCCGCTGGCGGGCCTGAAACTGGACCAGTCGATCATCTGGAACGCCGCGCGGCAGGCCGATGCGCAGAAGGTGCTGACCTCGATCTGTCGGTTGGCGCGGGATCTGGACATCGTTACGGTGGCCAAGGGCATCGAGACCGAGGCGCATTGCCGCGCCGCGCGCGAAGCCGGCTGCGATCTGCTGCAGGGCTTTCTGTTCTTTCGGCCCGGCACCAGCGACGAGCTGGCCGCCGCCCTGACCGAGCAGCGTTGGCGCCCGGGCGGCATGGCGCGCGGCCGTGATCGCATCGCGGCGGCGGCGGTGGTGCGCGAGGGCGGCGCGCCGCTCAGCCCCGCGTCCGGGCAATGAAACGCCCGCGCAGCGCCAGCGCCGCGGCCAGGATGGCCGTGGCCAGCCCGGCCGACAGCGCCATCGCCGCGTGCGCGCCGTGCCGCTGCACCACATACGCGTACGCGACCGGCGCGGCCGCGGTCAGCAGGAAGCTGGGGATCAACAGGGCGCCGACCAGCGCGCCATAGCTGCGGAAATCGAACAGCGCCAGCGGCAGGGTGCCGCGCGCGATCGTCAGCAGGCCGTTGCAGGCGCCGTACAACAGCGCGTAGGCGGCCAGGGCGAACACGTGGCCGCCCGACAGCGGCGCCAGCAGAAAGCCCAGCGGCAGCAGGGCGGCCACCGCCAGGGTCAGGGTCAGCGGATGCAGGCGCGACCCCAGCGCCACGTCGGCCAGCCGCGCGGCGAACTGGCCGATGCCCCACAGCGCGGCCACGTTGACCGCCAGCGCCTTGGCCAGGCCCAGGCCCGCCAGCAGCGGGATCAGGTGGGCGGCGTTGCCCGCCGCCAGGAAGTTGGTGAGCATGGCGATTGCCGCGTACAGCAGGCCGGCCAGGCGCCGTTCGGAGGCGTTGCGCGCCAGGCCGGCGCCGCCCGGATGGCCCGCCGGGCCGGACGCGGCGTAGCGGGTGCGCGGCAGCGCCAGATAGAGCGGCACCGTCGCCAGCGCCAGCGCACCGTAGGCCAGCACCGCGCCGCGCCATCCGAGCCAGCCCGACAAGGCATGGCCCACCGGCCACATGACGGTCGAGGCAAGCCCGCCGAACAGCGTGATTTGCGCCATTGGCCGGCGCGCCGTCGGGCCGGCGGCGCGCGCCAGCGAGGCGAACGCCGCATCGTACAGGCACAGCCGCATGCCGATGCCCAGCAGCGCCCAGGCGGCAAAGTACGTTGCCACGCCATGCGCGGCGGCCAGCGCCGCGCAGCCGGCGGCCGCCAGCGTGGCGCCGGCGGGCATGACGCGATGCCCGCCCCATTGGTCGACCGCGCGGCCGGCCAGCGGCGACACCAGCGCCATGACCACGATGGCACAGGAAAAACCGCCGTAGATCGTGGCCGGATCCCAGCCCAGCCCGGCGGCCATGTCCGGCCCCAGCGCGCCGATCAGGTAGAAGGTCACGCCCCAGCCGACCAGTTGCGTCAGCCCCAGGCAGACCACCGCGCGCGGCGCGATCATGGGCGTTGCGGCGGCGTGTGGTCGCCCTCGCCCAAGGCGCGTTGCATCAGCACGGTGTCGCGCCATTCGCCATGCTTGTGGCCCACCGAGCGCAGCGTGCCGACCGGATGGAAGCCCTGGCGGGCATGCACCGCCAGCGAGGCGGCGTTGCGGCTGTCGCCCACCACCGCCAGCATCTGGCGCCAGCCGGCCGCCGTACAGCGTTCGACCAGCGCGGCCAGCAGCCTGCCGCCGATGCCCAGGCCGGCGCGGCCGGCCTTGACGTAGACCGAGTCCTCGACCGTGTGGCGGTAGGCCGGGCGCGGGCGATAGGGCGTGACGTAGGCGTAGCCCACCACTTCGCCGTTGATCTCGGCCACCAGGTAGGGCATGTCTTTTTCCAGCACGCCGGCGCGTCGCTGGCGCATCTCCTGGATCGATGGCGGCTCCAGTTCGAACGAGGCGGTGCCGTGCTCGACGTGATGCGCGTAGATGGCCTTGATGGCGGGCAGGTCGGCATCCACGCTGTCGCGGATCAGGATGGTGGGGGCGGCGGGTTGCGGCATGGCGAGGTTTGCGTTGGAACGATGGGGTGGGTGAAAAACCAGCCGCCAGTGTGGCGCAAGGCCATGCATAAATGAAGCTTTGGTCTATTATGATTTTTATAAGTAAAACTTTGGATAAGACGGGGCGAGACCTCATGCGCGGACTCAATCTGGACGCCCTGCGCACCTTTGCGCAAGTGATCGAACTAGGCAGTTTCTCGGCCGCCGCCGAACGCGGCGGCATTACCCAGCCGGCGGTCAGCCTGCAAGTGCGCCAGCTCGAGCGCCGCTTCGGCCTGAAGCTGGTCGAGCGGGTCGGCCGCCGCGCGGGGCCGACCGCCGCCGGGCTGGAACTGCTGACCTACATCCGCGCCATCGACACCGCGCTGGCGCAGGCCGAGCAGGCCATGACGGCGCATGCCTCGCAGGTGACCGGCCGCGTGCGCCTGGGCACGGGCGCCACCGCCTGCACCTATCTGCTGCCGCCGCTGCTGGCCGGCCTGCGGCGGCGCTTTCCGGCGCTGGACGTGGTGGCCAGTACCGGCAATACCGCCGACATGCTGCGCGGGCTGGAGAACAACACGTTGGACATCGGCCTGGTGACGCTGCCGGCGCCGGGCCGCATGTTCGAGGCCACGCCGGTGCTGGACGACGAGTTCGTGGCCATCTTCCCGGCGCGCGGCCCGCTGGGCATGCCCGATCCCGTGACGCCGCAGGCGCTGGCGGCGCTGCCGCTGGTGTTGTTCGAGCCGGGCGCGCGCACCCGCCGGCTGGTGGACGACTGGTTCGAGCAGGCCGGGGTGGCGGCCAAGCCAGTGATGGAACTGGGCAGCACCGAGGCCATGAAGGAAATCGTGGCCGCCGGCCTGGCCTGCGCGGTGCTGCCACGGCTGGCGGTCAGCGGCGCGGGCCAGCGCGCCAGCCTGACGGTGCGTTCGCTGACGCCGCGCCTGGCGCGCACGCTGGCCGTGGTGGTGCGCCGCGACAAGCCGCTCAGCCGCGGGCTGCGGCACCTGCAGGAAGCGTTGCTGGCGTTGCGGACGTGAACGCGTAGGGGTGGAACACATCCACCGGCAACTGGTTGCAGGCCTGGACACATTCGCGCACGGCCGCCATGTCGGAAAAGTCCAGGCCGCTGGCGATGCCCTGTCGGTCCAGGTTCAGCGCCAGCGTCACCAGATCGACATTGCCGGTGCGCTCGCCGTTGCCGAACAGGCAGCCTTCGACGCGGTCGGCGCCCGCCAGCACCGCCAGTTCCGCCGAGGCCACGGCGGTGCCGCGGTCGTTGTGCGGGTGCACGCTCAGCACGATGCTGTCGCGTCGCGCCAGGTGGCGGTGCATCCATTCGATCTGGTCGGCATAGACGTTGGCGCTGGTGCACTCCACCGTCGACGGCAGGTTGATGATCATCTTGCGTTCGGGCGTGGGGCGCCAGATGGCGCTGACCGCATCGCATACCTCCAGCGCGAAATCCAGCTCGGCCAGGCTGAAGGTCTCGGGCGAGTACTCGTAGATCCATTCCGTTTCGGGATGCGCATCGGCCAGGGCGCGGATCTGGCGTGTGCCGGCCAGCGCTATTTCCTTGATCTCGGCGCGGCTCATGCCGAACACGATGCGGCGCCATTGCGGCGCGATCGGGTTGTACAGGTGCACGATGGCGCGCGGCGCGCCGCGCAGCGACTCGAAGGTGCGCGCGATCAGGTCGGGCCGCGACTGGGTCAGCACTTCGATGGTGACGTCGGCGGGGATGCGGCGTTCCTCGATCAGCTTGCGCACGAAATTGAAATCGGTGTCGGACGCCGACGGGAACGCCACTTCGATCTCCTTCAGGCCCACCGCCACCAACTGTTCGAAAAAGCGCAGCTTGCGGGCCGCGTCCATGGGATCGATCAGCGCCTGGTTGCCGTCGCGCATGTCGGTGCTCATCCAGATGGGCGGCGCGCTCGGACGGCGGGATGGCCATTGGCGTTCGGCGTAGTCGCGCGAAAAGGGCTGGACGGGGCGGTATTTGTGTTGGGGATGGTCGAGCATGAAAACCTCCGGCCGCGCGGCGCGCGGCGTCTGGTGCCGCCGGTCTGCGGCGGCGGGCGGGCAAGGGAGGTGGCGGACGGGCCCGTCAGAGGGCCCGGGGCTGCCGGGCGGCCACGGGGCGCAAGGCCCGGCAACCGCGCGCTAGTCGTAGCGTGTGCGGCACGGCGCGCGCGGTGGTGAAGGCGTCCGAATTCCCGGCCGCGCGCGCATGCCGGTCGCGCAGGGCGGCGCAGGCGGCGAGAGAACGGGCGGGAAGAGGCATGATCGGAACGCGGAAAACCGGGAAATCGACGGCAGTGCAGGCAGGATAGGTACACTGGGAAAGACCGTCTACCGCCAGTTGGACATGAATCGTCGAGAAATGGACAGATCCAAATCGTCGTCACCCCCCTCCGGATCGCGCACGCCCGCCGATCTGGATCTGTTCCCCTACGAATCCTCGCGGCGCCCGGTGGCGGCGCTGGCGGTGGACTACGAGGACGGGCATCGCGTGCGCCGCCACCGGCACCGCCGCTCGCAACTGGTGTACGCCATCTCGGGCGTGATGGTGGTGGACACCGACGCCGGCATCTGGGTGGTGCCGCCCACGCGCGGCGTGTGGGTGCCGGCCTGGGTCTCGCACGCCATCCGCATGAGCGGCGAGCCGCGCATGCGCACCGTGTTCGTCGAACCCGGCGCGGCCGCGCACCTGCCCGCCGAATGCTGCGTGCTGTCGATTTCGCCGCTGCTGCGCGAGCTGATGGTGGCGGCCGCCGAGGTGCCGCTGGACTGGAAGCCGGGCACCCGCGACGGCCGGCTGATGCTGCTGCTGCTGGACGAACTGAAGCAGGAGCCGGTGCTGCCGCTGCACCTGCCGCAGCCGTCCGAGCCGCGCCTGGCGCGCATCTGTCGCGCCATCGTGCGCCACCCCGAGCGCCAGGCGGGCGCGGCCGACTGGGCGCGGGAATTGGGGGTGGATCCCAAGACGGTGCATCGCCTGTTCCTGCGCCACACCGGCATGACCTTCGGCCGCTGGCGCCAGCAGGCGCGGCTGCTGGCGGCGATGGAGCGGCTGGCGCGCGGCGAGCGGGTGCTGGATGTGGCCCTGGATCTGGGCTACGAGAGCCCCAGCGCGTTCGCGGCCATGTTCCGCAAGGCCTTGGGCGAGCCGCCCAGCGCCTTCGCGGCGCGCGGCGCGGCGTCCGCCTGATGGCCACGCGGCGGCCTTGGGGCGGCCTGGGCGCGGCCCGCGGCCGCTGCGCGCCGGAACCAGCGTATTATTTACCGTTTTGCCGCCCACGCTAATAGCCTGAGACAAGATCATGCCGCACTACCGTTCCCGCACCTCGACCCACGGCCGCAACATGGCCGGCGCCCGCGCCCTGTGGCGCGCCACCGGCATGAAGGACGGAGACTTCGGCAAGCCGATCATCGCGGTGGTCAACTCGTTCACGCAGTTCGTGCCGGGCCACGTGCACCTGCGCGACCTGGGCGCGCTGGTCGCCAAGGAAATCGAGGCCGCCGGCGGCGTCGCCAAGGAATTCAACACCATCGCGGTCGATGACGGCATCGCCATGGGCCACGGCGGCATGCTGTATTCGCTGCCCTCGCGCGAACTGATCGCCGACTCGGTCGAGTACATGGTCAACGCGCACTGCGCCGACGCCATGGTCTGCATCTCGAACTGCGACAAGATCACCCCGGGGATGCTGATGGCCGCGATGCGCCTGAACATCCCGGTCGTGTTCGTGTCCGGCGGCCCGATGGAAGCGGGCAAGGTCAAGTCGCCCACCGATGGCAAGGTCGTCGCCAAGATCGACCTGATCGACGCCATGATCAAGGCCGCCGATCCCAACGTGTCGGACGCCGACGTGGCCGAAGTCGAGCGCAGCGCCTGCCCGACCTGCGGCTCCTGTTCCGGCATGTTCACCGCCAACTCGATGAACTGCCTGACCGAGGCCATCGGCCTGGCGCTGCCGGGCAACGGCACCATCGTCGCCACGCACGCCTGGCGCAAGGGTTTGTTCGAGCAGGCCGGCCGCCTGGTGGTGGACCTGTGCCGCCGCTATTACGTCGAGGAAGATGCCTCGGTGCTGCCGCGCAGCATCGCCACCAAGAGCGCGTTCGAGAACGCCATGGCGCTGGATGTGGCCATGGGCGGCTCCACCAACACCGTGCTGCACCTGCTGGCCGCGGCGCAGGAAGCCGGCGTCGACTTCACCATGGCCGACATCGACCGCATCTCGCGCAAGGTGCCGTGCCTGTGCAAGGCCGCGCCGGCCACCGACAAGTACCACATCGAAGACGTGCACCGCGCCGGCGGCATCCTCGGCATCCTGGGCGAGCTGGCGCGCGCCGATTTGCTCGACCTGTCCTGCGGCAACGTGCACAGCGGCACGCTGGGCAACGCCATCGCGCAATGGGACGTGGCCGGCGGCGCCGGCGAGGCGGCGCAGAAGTTCTACCGCGCGGCGCCCGGCGGCATTCCCACCACCGTGGCCTTCAGCCAGGACGCGACCTTCCTGACGCTGGACACCGACCGCAAGACCGGCTGCATCCGCAGCAAGGAAAACGCCTACTCCAAGGATGGCGGCCTGGCCGTGCTGTACGGCAACCTGGCCGAGAAGGGCTGCATCGTCAAGACCGCGGGCGTGGATGAATCGCAGTGGGTCTTCACCGGCCGCGCGCGCGTGTTCGAAAGCCAGGACGACGCCGTCGAAGGCATCCTGGGCGACAAGGTGGTGCCGGGCGACGTGGTGGTGATTCGCTACGAAGGCCCCAAGGGCGGCCCCGGCATGCAGGAAATGCTGTACCCCACGTCGTACCTGAAGTCCAAGGGCCTGGGCAAGACCTGCGCGCTGTTCACCGACGGCCGCTTCTCGGGCGGCTCGTCGGGCCTGGTGATCGGCCATGCCTCGCCCGAAGCGGCCGAGGGCGGCACCATCGGCCTGGTGCAAGACGGCGACACCATCGAGATCGACATCCCCAACCGCAAGATGCACCTGGCCGTGTCGGACGAGGAACTGGCCCGCCGCCGCACCGCGATGAACGCGCGCGCCGATGGCGGCTGGCAGCCGGTGGACCGCGAGCGCGTGGTGTCGCAGGCCCTGCAGGCCTATGCGGCGCTGGCCACTTCGGCCGACCGCGGCGCGGTGCGCGACCTGTCGCAGCTCAAGCAGAAGCGTTGATCGCCAGTCGGTCGATGGCATGAAAAAAGCGGCGCCGCGTGCGCCGCTTTTCTTTTGCCCGGGGTGATCGATTGCCACGGTCCTGCGCTATAAAATCCCAATACTTGTGATCAGGAGTCATGGATGGCGCTCAATTCCGAGGCCCTGCGGCTGTTCCTGGGGGTGGTCGACGCCGGCTCGATGAGCGCCGCCGCCGAGATGCTGGGCCAGACCGCGTCCGGCGTCAGCCGCGGCCTGTCGCGCCTGGAGGAAGACCTGGGCGTGACGCTGCTGACCCGCACCACGCGGCGCATGGAGCTGACCGCCGAGGGCGCGCACTTCCTGCAGAAGGCGCGCCAGATCGTGCAGTCGCTGGAAGAGGCCGAGGAATGCATGCGCATCGTGCACCAGCAGCCGGCGGGCCGCCTGCGCGTGGATGCCTCGGTGCCGGTGATGCTGCATTGCGTGGTGCCGCACGTGGCCGATTTCCGCCGCGAGTATCCGGCGATCTCGCTGGAGCTGACCAGCAACGACCGCATCGTCGACCTGATCGAACACCGCACCGACGTGGCCTTGCGCATGGGGCCGTTGAACGATTCCACGCTGCATGCGCGGCCGATGCGGCCGCGTCCGCGCTGGCTGATGGCCAGCCCGGACTACCTGGCGCGGCGCGGCGTGCCGCAAACCGTCGAGGACCTGGCTGGCCATGAACTGCTGGGCTTCACCCAGCCCGAAAGCCTGAACGTCTGGCCGCTGCGCCACGCCGGCGGCTCGACCTATCTGGCCACGCCCACGCTGGCCACCTCCAGCGGCGAAACCCAGCGCCACCTGGCGCTGCGCGGCGTGGGCATCGCCTGTCTGTCGGACTTCGTGTCGCGCGATGACCTGGAGGAAGGGCGGCTGGTGCGCATCATGCAAGACCTGCACACCGACTATCTGCAACCCATGCATGCGGTGTACTACCGCAACACGCCGCTGTCGCGGCGGATCGCCTGCTTCCTGGATTTCTTTTCCAGCCGCTTGTAGCAGCGGCGCGCATGCGCGCCCGTGTCCTCGACCGCATGGCGGGGCGCGCTGAACCTGGCGATTTCCGATAGGTTTAATTTTGCGTCGAGGCGTATTGCCCCGGCCGCTAGGCAATTAAAACGCAAAATATACACAGATTTTGCGCTATTGCTATTCGCGGCCGCATGCCGATAGGCCATCTGCCCATCGTTGCATTGCCGCGCCGTGCTTTTTCTCTCCCTCTCCTCGTGTTCTGCTGGACGTTCGCGGCCTGCCTTGCCGGGCCTCGCTTGTGCGAGCAATCGCGGCAGGAAGGGGCGCCACGCCACGCCGCGTCTGGCACTG
This sequence comes from Achromobacter sp., assembly GCF_050285565.1. Classification (GTDB taxonomy): domain Bacteria; phylum Pseudomonadota; class Gammaproteobacteria; order Burkholderiales; family Burkholderiaceae_B; genus Achromobacter. The sequence goes on along the minus strand of NZ_JBLZXG010000007.1, from coordinate 176,570 downwards.
CGCATTGCCGTTTGCATCCCACAAGTGTCCAGTCGTCGTGACAACGTTCAAACCGTCCCTTCCTCCCACCGCCCCTCGAATCACACGCCCGTCCGCCACGGCCGTTTCCGGCTCCGTCCAAGCCGCCGAGGCGCCAGAGGTTTCCCGTCCGATCAGCCACGGCCCGCGCGCGCCGCTGCCGGCGGGCATGCAAGCCGCCGCTGTCTGCGCCGTGCTGGCGCTGTCCGGCGCCGGCGCTGCCATGGCCGCGCCGGGCATGGCGGCCGATGCCCCCGGGGGGGCGCCGGTTGCCCTGACGGCTCCAGACCCGCTCGCCGCGCCGATCGTGGGAAGCGCCGGCAATAGCGGAAACGACGGTGGCAGGGGCGCCGACGCCCCGTCGGGCAGAGGCGGCAGTGGCGGCAATGGCACTGTAGGCGAGGAGGGCGGCAGCGCGTTTCAGGGTGGCAACCAAGACGTCACGAACCCGGGCGCCATGCAGGGCGGGGCCGGCGGCCGTGGGGGCAATGGCGGGCAGGGCGGCCACGGACTCTCCTCCAACGGTTTCGGGGGATACGGCGGCAACGGCAATAGCGGGGGCAGTGGCGGCAGCGCAATCCGGGGCGACATGCTGGACGTGACGAACCCGGGCAGCCTCTTGGGCGGCACCGGCGGCACCGGCGGCACCGGCGGGCGCGGCGGTAACAGCGATAGGGGCGACGCCGGTCGGGGCGGCACGGGCGGCGGCGGCGGTCATGCGGTCCAGGGCAGCGGCCTGCGTATCGTGAACCAGGGTGAAATTCAAGGCGGCAAGGGTGGCGCCGGGGGCAATGGCGGTATCGGCGGCGATTGCACCAATTGCTCGTTCTTCTCCGGGCGTGGCGGCGCCGGCGGCAACGGCGGCGTTGGCGGAGACGCCATCCAGGGCGGCGACCTGACCATCGAGAACACCGGCCGCATCACCCATGGCGCCCCGGGGGCAGGCGCGCCAGCGGGGCGCGGAGGGAAATTCGACGAAGGGATCCACGGGCCAAACGGCACGGCGGGCGCCAATGGCGCCGCGATTCGCCTGACCGGCGGCGCGAATCGCCTCATCCTGGATACCGGGTCGAATATCGATGGCGACATCGTCGTGGCGCGTCAGGCCGCCGGCCCGGGGGCAACCAGGCTGTCGGTGGTGAGCAAGGCCGCGACCGCGATCACGGGCAGCCTGGTTGCCCAACAAGGCACCCATGTGGCGCTTTCCGGCGCGCCGCTGACGCTGGATGGCACGCTGGACCTGAGGAACAATGCAACGCTGTCCATCATGGATGCCGGAGTCGGCGATCCCGTTGCGGAACGGCTGCTGGCCAATACGGCGCAGCTCGGCGCCGGCAGCGTCTTCAACCTGTCCGGCGTCACCGACGCTAGCGCCACGGACAAAGCGTTGTTCGGCACGACGACCGGCGCCATCGCCAGCAATTTCGCCAACGTCGTCATCGGCGGCATCGCGGCCGAAAGCGACCCTGGAGATCCTGCCCGGCGGACAACCGATTACCTGACGTTGAGCACGCAAAAGGCGGCCGACCAGAAGAGCTTTCGCGCGACGTATCAGTTGACCTGGTTTGACGCCGGGGCGAACGCGCATGGCGATTTCACGATCGGGGAAGGCGGGGAATTCACCGTCGGCAAGATGCTGGACGATCAGCCGGAAAACGCGGTCTGGAACGGCGCGAGCCTGACCAAGAAGGGCGCCGGCACCCTGATACTGACCGCCGACAACACCTACAGCGGCGGCACCGCCATCGAAGGCGGCGCCCTCGTGCTGGGCGACGGCGGCACGAAAGGGGCCGTAAGGGGCAACATCGCCAACCACGGCGCGCTGGTGTTCAACCGCGGCGATGACGTCGTGTACGGGGACGTTGTCTCGGGCGCGGGCGATCTTGTCCAGGCCGGCACGGGCGCGCTGATACTCGACAACCGGAATACCTACAGCGGCGGTACGACCTTGCGCGCCGGCACGATCAAGACCGGCGTGGCGGACGCGTTTGCCAATACCTCCCGCGTCACGCTGGCGCGAGGCGCCACGTTGGATCTGGACGGCAAGCCGCAGATGGTGGGCGCGGGCGCGGCGCTCGACAACGCCGGCAGCATCCTGACGGGCGGCGCCGCCATCCGCGGCAGCGCCCTGGCCATCACCAACGGCGGCAGCATCATCGGCGGCGCGGGCGACGTGCTGCGCATGACGGGCGGCGCGAATACGCTCAGGCTCGATCCTGGATCGGTGATCACGGGCGACGTGGCGCTGTCCGATGCCGGTGAATCGGTCGAAAACCTGCTGGCCATCATCAATACCATCCATGACGGCGTGGCCACCCTGACAGGCAATCTGTTGGCGGGGGCCGGCACCGGCGTGACGCTTTCCGGCGACCCGCTCACCGTCACTGGGAGGGCCGATTTCGATCGCCTCGCGGCGCTTACGCTGAAGGCCGGCAGCGGCCTGAGCGCGGCCGCCCTGCGTTTCGCGCCGGGCGCGCGGCTGTCCATGGAAGGCGTTGCCGCCGATGGCGCCGTCAACCTGACGGCGGACACGGTGAGCATCGGCCAGGATGCCTCCTTCGAGCTATCGGGCCTTGCCGACAAGGCGCAGATCGCCGGCGCTGAAGGCCGCGTGCTGTTCAGCGCGGCGCACGCCATCGAAGGGGATTTCACCCACGTCACCGTGCATGGATTCGTCGGCGATGTGGACTATCTGACGCTGCAGACCAGGAAGTCCGAGGACGGCAAGCGTTACCTGGCCCGCTACGGCCTGAGCTGGCTGGCGCACAACAACCTGGCCAACGGCACCTTCACGCTCGATGCCGGCGCGCGCGAAACCCTGGACGCCGCACTGGCCGACGTCGGCGCCAACCCGGATCTGGCCTGGGATGGCAAGCGCCTGACCAAGAACGGCGATGGCGCGTTGATCCTGACCGGCGACGCTACCTATAGCGGCGGCACGCTCATCGCGGGCGGCACGCTTGCGTTGGGCGATGGCGGTACGACAGGCTCCCTGACGGGCAACATCGTCAATAACGCCGCGCTGGTCTTCGACCGCGGCGATGATGTGGCATTCGGCGGCGACATCTCCGGCACGGGAACGCTCACCAAGCAAGGGGCCGGCGCCTTGACCCTGGCCGGCGGCCATGCCTACGGCGGCGATACCATCGTGCGCGCCGGAACGCTGCGATTCGGCGATGGCGCCACGACCGCCGTGAATACGCTGGGCGGCAATATCCAGGTGGCGAACGCCGCGACGCTGTCCGTGCAGACACCGGCCGTCGTCCACGTCGCCGGGCGGCTGGCCCTGGAGGACGGGGCCAGCCTGTCCCTGCGGGAGACGCGCGAAAGCGGACCGCAGGCCGAAAGCCTGACGGCGGACACGGTGACCATCGGCAATGATGTCGCCTTCAACCTGTCTGGCGTGCGTCAGCAATCCGTGCAAGAGCGGGTGCTGTTCAGCGCCGCCAACGGCATCGTCGGCGACTTCGCCCGCGTTACCGTGGGTGGCTTTTCCACCACGGTGGATTATCTGACGCTGAGGACCCGCAAGTCCGCGGACGCCAAGCGCTATCTGGCCGAGTATGGCTTGAACTGGTTCGACGCCAACGGCCAGGCGCACGGCGCCTTCACGCTCGATGACGGCGCGTCCTTCACCGTTGACACGGCGCTGGGGGATATGACGGCCAATCCCGCCAACGGCTGGGACGGCGAGCGCCTGACCAAGAAAGGCGACGGCGTCTTGATCCTTGGCGCCGACAACACCTACAGCGGCGGCACGGTCATCGAAGGCGGCACCCTGCAAGTCGGCGCCGGCGGTGCCGCCGGCGCGGTGCAAGGGGATATCGCCAACGGCGGCGCGCTGATTTTCGACCGTGGCGATGCGGTGGCATACGGCGGCGTGATTTCCGGCCCGGGCTCGGTCGCCAAACAAGGAGGCGGCACGCTGACCCTGACCGGGGACAACACCTACCTTGGCGGCACCACGATTACGGGCGGCACGCTGGCAGTGGGCGATGGCGGCGCCAGCGGCTCCCTGACGGGCGACATCGCCAACGCGGGCACACTGGTTTTCCATCGCAGCGATGCGGTCGCATACGGCGGCGCCGTGTCGGGCACGGGCGCGCTCGTCCAGCGCGGCACCGGAACCCTGGTCCTGACCGGCGACCACACTTACACCGGCGGTACCGTCATCGAGAGCGGCGCGCTGAATCTGGGTAACGGCGGCGGCGCCGGCCTGGTGCGGGGAGACATCGTCAACAACGGAACGCTGGCCTTCGACCGCGGCGACGATGTGCAATTCGGCGGTGTCATTTCCGGCGCGGGCGGGGTCGACAAGTACGGGGAAAACACCCTGACCCTGACCGGCGACAGCACCTACACCGGCGCCACCGTCATCCGTGGCGAGTTCCGGTTGGGCAACGGTGGCGTCAGCGGCTCCGTGCAGTCGGATATCGTCAACGGCGGCTCGGTGACCTTCGACCGCGGCGATGATGTGGAATACCGCGGCGTCATTTCGGGCGACGGCGACGTCCGCCAGCAAGGCGCCGGCACCCTGATCCTGGCCGGCGCCAACACCTACCGTGGCAACACTCTCATCGCCGCGGGCACGCTCAAGACCGGCGTGGCGCACGCCATCGCGGCCACCTCCGGCGTGCAAGTGAAGGAAGGCGCCACGCTCAATCTGAACGGGCGCGATCAGACCTTCGCCATGCTGCGCAACAGCGGCGTTCTGCTGATCAACGACCTCGGCGCGCCCGCCCTGGCGGGAAGCGTCACGGTGACAGGCAACATCGAGAACCGCGGCAGGCTGGTGCTGGACAACTGCGCCGGCTGCGCCGGCCAGACATATGTGCAGCAGGGCGACTGGGTGGGCGACAACGGCACCGTCTCTTTCGGCACGGTGCTGGGCGGCGATGGCAGCGCGACCGACCGGCTCAGAATCACCGGCGCGGCGACGGGCACCACCTATGTCGAAGTGCGCAACGAAGGCGGCGCGGGGGCGCAGACGCTGGAAGGGATCGAGTTGATCCAAACCGCAAGTTCCACCGACGATGCCTTTGTGCAGAAGGGCCGCATCACCGTCGGCGCGTACGACTATCACCTGCAAAAAGGATCGGCGTCGGGGAACAATCAAAGCTCCTGGTATCTCACCAGCGAAGGGCGGCAGCGGCCGGAGTTGGGCAGTTACGCCAGCAACCAGGCGGCCACGACGCTGTTCAACACCCGGCTGAGCGAGCGCCAGCGCGGCGATTTCCTCAACCCGATCACCGGTCAGCCCTATCGCCACAGCCTCTGGGTGAGAGCGGCGGGCGGGCGCGGTCAGGCGCGCCTGAGCGGGGGGCAATCGCGGTTCACGGCCGATCGCACGGTGTTCCAGATCGGCGCGGAGATACGGGCCGGCAGCTTCGGCGCGCAGGACGCCTGGCACCTGGGCGTCATGGCCGGCAACGGCCGACAGCGCAGCACGACGCGCAGCAGCCAGACGGGCTACCAATCCCGTGGCAGTGTCGATGGGTATGGCGCCGGCCTGTACGGCACCTGGTACCGCAACGCGCAAACGCATGCCGGGCTGTATGTGGACGGCTGGGCGCTCTACAACCAGTTCGACAATACCGTGCAGGGCGACGGCCGGCCGCGCGAAACGTACCGGAGCCGGGGTATCAGCGCATCGGTGGAATCGGGGTTCGTATTCGCGGCGGGGACGTACGCGACTGGACGCGGCAGCGAGCGTCGCTTCTTCATTCGTCCGCAGGCGCAACTGATATGGTCTGGCGTGACCGCGAGCGCGCATACCGATCATGCCGGCACGAGGGTCACAGGGGAGGGGGGCGGCAACCTGCAAACCCGCCTGGGCACGCGGCTGTGGATGACGAGCAACGGCGCCTGCGTCGAGGCCTGCCCGGGCCAGCCCTCCGGCGTCGAGCCTTTCGTTGAAGTGAACTGGCTCCACCTCTCCAAAAGCTACGGCGCCAGGATGGGCGAAACCCGCGCATTGCTTCAGGGAACCCGCGACAGCGTCGAATGGAGCGTGGGCCTGGAAGGCGGGCTTGGCAAAGGCCTGCGGGTCGCGGCCAATGTGGCGCGGCAACAGGGCGGATACGGCTACCGCGATACGCGCGGCGCGCTGAGCGTGAGCTACCGCTTCTGAGCGCGAGCCGCGTGGCCCGTGGCGGCTATCCGTGCAGCGCCCTGCCGAAGGCCGCCAGCACCGATTCGTGCAGGGTTTCCGACAGGGTCGGATGCGCGAACACGGTGTGCATCAGGTCTTCCTCGGTGGCCTCCAGCGCCGCCGCCACGCCGTAGCCGGCGATCAGTTCGGATGCCTCCGGATGGAGGATGTGCGCGCCCAGCAGCTCGCCGGTCTTGGCGTCGAACACCGTCTTGACCAGGCCCTGATCCTCGCCCATGGCAATCGCCTTGCCGTTGCCGGCGAAGGTGAACCTGCCCACGCGGATCTCGCCGCCCGCGGCCTTGGCGTGTTCGCGGGCGCGCGCCTCGGTCATGCCGACGCTGGCGACCTGCGGATGCGAATAGGTGCAGGCGGGAATGCGCAGCGGGTCGAGCGGATGCACCGGCAGGCCGGCGATGGCTTCGACGCACAGCACCGCCTCGTGGCTGGCCTTGTGCGCCAGCCAGGGCGCGCCGGCCACGTCGCCGATGGCGTAGACGCCCGGCTCGGCGGTGCGGCCCAGGCCGTCGGTGACGATGTGGGTTTTTTCCACTTTCACGCGGGTCTGTTCCAGACCCAGGTTCTCGACGTTGCCGACGATGCCGGCCGCGACGATGACGCGCTCGACTTCCAGTTCGAACGACTTGCCCTGCTGTTCCAGCACGGCCTTGACGCCAGCGGCCGTCAGGCTGGACGACTTGACCGCGCACTGCGTCAGCACGCGGATGCCTTGCTTCTCGAACGCCTTGCGCGCCAGCGCGGAGATCTCGGCGTCTTCCTGCGGCAGGATCTCGGCGGTCATGTCGATCAGCGTCACCTCGGCGCCGATCGCGCGGTAGAAACTGGCGAACTCGGCGCCGATGGCGCCGGCGCCCACCACCAGCAGCGACTTGGGCAGCGCTGGCGGCGTCAGCGCCTGGCGGTAGGCCCAGATGCGCTCGCCCAGCGGCAGCGCCGGCAGCTCGCGCGCCCGCGCGCCGGTGGCCAGGATGATGTGGCGGGCCGACAGCGTGGCGCCGTTGTCGAGCGCGACACGGCCGCCGCCGGCCAGTTTGGCGCTGGCGGCGAATACCGCCACGCCGTTCTTCTTCATCAGGTGCGCCACGCCCTGGCCCAGGCGGCCGGCGACCTTGCGCGAGCGCGCCACCATCGCGGCCAGGTCGGGCTGGGCCGCGCCCGCGCCGGTCACGCCGTAGTGCCCGGCTTCGCGGCAGGCGCGCAGCACGGTGGCGCTGTGCAGCAGCGCCTTGGTCGGAATGCAGCCCCAGTTCAGGCAGATGCCGCCCAGCTCGGCGCGTTCCACCAGCGCGGTGGACAGGCCCAACTGCGCCGCGCGGATGGCGGCCACATAGCCGCCGGGGCCGCCGCCCACCACCACCAGGTCAAACGAAATCTTGGTCATGGCGGGGCTCACAGCAGGATGCGCACGGGGTTTTCGATCAACGCGCGCAAGGCGGCCAGCCAGCGCGCGCCGACGGCGCCGTCCACCACGCGGTGGTCGGCCGACAGCGTCACGGTCATGACGGTCGCGGCCTTGATCTCGCCGCTGTCGTCCACCACGGGCCGGCGCTCGGCCGCGCCCACCGCCAGGATCGCCGCTTGCGGCGGATTGATGATGGCGGCGAACTGCTTGATGCCGTACATGCCCAGATTGCTGACCGTCAGCGAGCCGCCGGTGAATTCCTCGGGCTTGAGGCGATTGACCTTGGCGCGCCCGGCCAGTTCGACGATCTCGCTGGCGATGGCGGACAGCGGCTTGACGTCGGCGTCGCGCACGATGGGCGTGACCAGGCCGCCGTCGGTGGCCACCGCCACGCAGATGTCGGCGCCGGCGTGGAATTCGATGGCGTCGTCGTGCCAACTGGCGTTGACCTCGGGCACCTCGCGCAGTGCCAGGGCGGCGGCGCGCACGATGAAGTCATTGACCGACAGCTTGACCGCGCCGCCCTGGTTGGCCTGCGCGCGCAGGGCCAGCAGCGCGTCCATGCGGCAATCCACCGTCAGGGTGAAGTGCGGCACCTGCTGCTTGCTTTCGGTCAGGCGGCGGGCGATGGCGCGGCGCATGCCCGAATGCGGCACGCGGCGGGCGGCGGCGCGTTGAGTTGGCGGCGCGACGGCCGGGGCGCGGTCGCGCGCGGCCTCGACGTCGCGGCGCACGATGCGGCCATGCGGGCCGGTGCCTTGCACGTCGAGCAGGTTCACATGCCATTGCGCCGCCAGGCGGCGCGCCAGCGGGCTGGCGAAGCGGCGGGTGCCGGGGGCGGGTGCGTCGGTGGCGGTGGTGCGCGCGGCGGATGCGGCGGCGACCGGCGCGGCGGTCGATGCCGCGTTGGCCGTCGCGCCGGCCGCCGGTGCCGTGGCAGCCTGTGCGGTGGCGGCGGGCGCCGCCGGCTTGGCCGCCTGCGTGCCGTTTTCCGCCAGCGCCTGGTCGATCGCCGCGGCGTCTTCGCCCGGCGCCAGCAGCACGCCGATCACGGTGTTGATCGGCACCGACGCCGGGCCGGCCTGCACCACGATGCGGCCGAGCACGCCCGCCTGTTCGGCGTTGATCTCGACGATCGCCTTCTCGGTTTCGATTTCCGCCAGCGCCTCGCCCACGGCGACCGTGTCGCCTTCCTGCTTGAGCCATTGGTGCAGCGTGCCGGCGTCGGCATCGGCCGCGACGGAGGGGAGCTTGATAAGGTGTGCCACGTGTAGTTCGTCCTATTCTGCGCGCACGGCCAGGTCGGGCCGGTAGGCCGCCGGGTCGTCGTATTCGACCAGTTCCAGCACATTGCCTTCGGGGTCGCGGAAGAAGGCCAGCCAGGTGCCGGGCCGCACTTCCATCGGCGCCGGCTCGCTGTCGAAGGCCACGCCGCGCGTCCGCAGGCGCTCGACGGTGCCGGCCAGGTCATGCACGATGAAGGTCAGGTAGGCGCTGCCCTGGCGTTCCAGGATGGCGGCGCCGCGCACCGCCGGCTCCGGCGCCCTGGCCGGTTGCAGCAGCTTGATGCGCTCGCCATACGAGGTCTGCAGGCGCGCCACGTCGTAGCCATGCGGTGTCAGACCGGTGGCGCGGGCCTTGTCGGCCGGCACGCTGACCCGGTTCACCAGCGTCAGGCCGACCACCTCGGTGTAGAACGCCAGCAGCGCGTCCAGGTCGGCGCAGCAGATGCCAACCTCCATCGGCACGCTCATGCGCAGGGCGGCGCTCATGCGCGTTCTCCCAGGTCGGCCAGCACGTCGTTCAGGCCGGCGATGACTTCCTCGGTGTCGGCGAAGGCGGCGCGTTCCAGCACCTTGGAGATGCTGGGCGAGGCTTCGCCGCCGGTGACGCGCTTGACCGGCTGGTCGAGCCAGTCGAAATAGCGGCGCTGGATCTCGTCGGCCAGCATGGCGCCGTAGGAGGTGCCGCGCGCGCCCTGTTCGACGATCAGCACGTTGTTGGTCTTCTGGATGCTGGCGCCAATGGTGTCCCAGTCCAGGTTGGCGCGGTCCAGCGTGCGCAGGTCGATGACTTCCGCGTCGACGCCGGTTTCTTGCGCCGCCTTCAGGGCGCGGCTGACCATCGACAGGTAGGTCAGCACCGTGACCTTGGCGCCTTCGCGGCGCACGCGCGCCTTGCCGAACGGGATGGCGTAGTCGAGGTCGTCGACGGGCACTTCGCCCGAGGAGGCGTAAAGGTCGACGTGCTCGATCACCAGCACCGGGTCCTTGGAGGCCAGCGCGGTGTTCATCAGGCCGATGTAGTCATAGGGCGTGGACGGCGCGACGATGCGCCAGCCCGGCGCGGTGGCGAACACGCCGGCCGGGTCCATCGAGTGTTGCGAGCCGTAGCCCGTGCCCATGGCAACCTTGGTGCGCAGCACGAACGGCACGTCGATGTCGCCGCCGAACATGTGGCGGGCCTTGCCGATCTGGTTGAAGATCTGGTCGGCCGCGACCCACATGAAGTCGGGATACATGAATTCCACCACCGGCTTGTAGCGGCCGTCCATGGCCAGGCCGCCGCCCAGGCCGGCGAAGGCGTTCTCGGAGATCGGCGTGCCCAGCACGCGGTCGGGGTATTTGTCCTTCAGGCCGCGGGTGGCGCCGTTGGTGCCGCCCTTCAGGCGGTGCACGTCCTCGCCCAGCACCACGACGCCGGGGTCGGTCTCCATGCGGCGGTCGAGCACATCGGCCACCGCATCCACGAACTTGCGCTCGGCCTGTTCGCCGGCGTGGTCGGCGGCCTCCTGGTAACGCAGGCCAGTCAGTTCCGAGCCGTCGCTGCGCAGGCCGACGTCGCGGAAGTCGGGGCGCGGCCACAAGTCGGCGCGCACGCGGCGCTTGCCGCCCTCGGTGGCCTCGGTCAGGCGGCCGGCCACGTCCTTCATGACGTCCTTGCAGCGCTGGCGCAGGCCATCGACCTCGGCCTGGGTGATCAGCTTGCGGCCGATCATCTCGGCGGCGATCTTGTCCAGCGGGTCGCGGCGGCGCCATTGCGCCTCTTCTTCCTTGCTGCGGTAGCCGAAGGCGCTGCCGGGGAAGGGGCCGTTCTGGTGGAAGAAGCGGTACACGTCCACTTCCACGATGGTGGGGCCGTTGCCGGCGCGCATGTGGGCCACCGCTTCCGCCATGGCCAGGTGCACGGCCAGCGGGTCCATGCCGTCGACCCGCCAGGCCGGGATGTTGAAGGCCTGGCCGCGCGCCGACAGGCGCGGCTCGGCGGTCGATTCCTCGACCGTGGTGGACACGGCGTAGCGGTTGTTCTCGATGAAGAAGCACAGCGGCGTCTTCCACGCGGCGGTCAGGTTCATCGTCTCCAGCACCGAGCCGATGTTGACGGCGCCGTCGCCGAAGTACGTCACGGCCACGCGGTCGGTGCCGGCGTGGCGGTGGGCCCAGGCCGCGCCGGCGGCCAGCGGCACGCCGCCGCCGACGATGGCGTTGGTGCCGAGCGCGCCGGCCTCCAGCCAACGCAGGTGCATGCTGCCGCCACGGCCGCGGCAATAGCCCTGCGCCAGGCCCATGATCTCGGCCAGGGTCTTGTGCAGCACTTCGTCGATGGCGGGCGTGAGCGGGTTGCGCGGGTCCAGGCCCAGCGGCGCGACGTGTTGCAGCGCCTTGGCCAGGAACTGGTGGTGGCCGCGGTGCGAGCCGTTGATCTGGTCGCCCGCGCCCAGCGCCAGCACCGAGCCGACGGCGCCGCCCTCCTGGCCCACCGATGAGTGGGCGGGGCCATGCACCAGGCCTTCGGCGGCCAGGTCCAGCACCGCTTCCTCGAAGGCGCGGATCCAGTGCAGCTGCGTCAGCATGGTGGCCAGCAGCGCGGGGTCGGCCTGTTGCCAGTCCGAGGCCTCGACGGTCAGTTGCCGCCAGGGCGCCTGCGAGCCAAGCGGTTGGTAGGTGGCCATGAGTGAATCTCCAGAATATAGGTAAGCGTCGATGCGTTAGACGTCAGAGGTAGCTGTAGCGGCTCCAGCCGCCGTCGGCCACCAGGGTGTGTCCGGTGATATAGGCGGCCTGGCGCGATGCCAGGAACACCGCCAGGTCGGCCATCTCGGCCGGCTGCGCCAGGCGCCGCAGCGGCGTGCGCTGCTTGAGGCGTTCGGGGTCGAGGCGGCCGCGCGCGGCCAGGTCGCGCACCAGGTCGGTCTCGACGTAGCCGGGCGCTAGCGCGTTCACGCGCACGCCCGCCGGGCCCCATTCCACCGCCAGGGTCTCGGTCAGCAGCACCACCGCGCCCTTGGTGGCGCAGTAGGCGGCGCGGTCGGGCGCGGCCACCACGCCGTACATCGAGGCCAGGTTGATGATGCAGCCCTCGCCCTTGGGCACCATGCGGCGGCCGGCGGCCTGGGCGCACAGGAATACGCCGGTCAGGTTGATGTCGACCGCGCGCCGCCATTCGTCGGGCGTGACCTCCAGCGACGGCTTGTTGGCCGAGATGCCGGCGTTGTTGACCAGCACGTCGATGCCGCCCCAGGCCTGCTCGACCTGGACGAAGGCGCGCTCGACCGCGTCGGCGTCGGTGACCGAGGCCTGCGCGGCCAGGGCCTGGCCGCCGGCCGCCTGCAGCCCGGCCACGGCGGTGTCCAGCGCGGCCGGATCCATGTCCAGCAGCGCCACCCGCGCGCCCTGGCGCACGAACGCCTCGGCGGTGGCGTAGCCGATGCCTTTGGCGCCGCCGGTGATCACCACATTCTTGCCGCGCAGGTCGGCGTGGCGTACTTCGGGAGTATTGTCCAAGTGCTTGCCTCTACAGATAGGGCGGCGGTCAGACCGCCAGCCATTCCTGGACCACGTCCTGGCGCTCATGCAACTGCGCGGGCGGTCCTTCGAAAACGATGCGGCCGTGGCCCATCACGCTCACGCGGGTGGACACCTTCAGCGCGATGGTCAGCTTCTGCTCGACCAGCACGACGGACACGCCGCGCCGGTGGATGTCGCGGATCACGTCGGCGATCACTTCAACGATCTTGGGCGCCAGGCCCTCGGTGGGTTCGTCGATCAGCATGACCTTGGGGTTGCCCAGCAGCGAGCGGCACATGGTCAGCATCTGCTGCTCGCCGCCGGACAGATTGCCGGCGCGGGTGTTGCGGCGTTCCTTCAGACGCGGGAAATAGCCGAACATCTGCTCGATGGTCCAGGCCGGCGCGTCGGGGCGGACGGGTTGCTCGCCCATGCGCAGGTTTTCGTCCACCGTCAGGTTGGCGAACACTTCGCGCTCTTCCGGCACGAAGCCCAGTCCGGCGCGGGCGATCTCGAACGGACGCTTGTTGGTGATGTCGCGGCCCTCGATGGCGATGCGGCCGCCGGTCACGTCCACCAGCCCCATGATGCTTTTCATGGTGGTGGAGCGGCCGGCGCCGTTGCGCCCCAGCAGACTGATCACTTCGCCGCGGCCGACCGCCAGGTCGATGCCGTGCAGGATGTGGCTCTTGCCGTAGTGCGCGTGCACGCCTTGCAGGGCCAGCAGGGGGGATTGCATGCTCATACCGTTTCCTCTCCCAGGTAGGCTTCGCGCACGCGGGCGTCGCCGCGGATCTCGGCGGGCGTGCCGGTGGCCAGGATCTCGCCGTACACCAGCACGCTGATGCGGTCGGCCAGCGAGAACACCACCTGCATGTCGTGCTCGACGATCAGCAGGGTGCAGTCGCGCGTCACGTCCTTGATCAGCTCGACGGTGTAGTCGACCTCGTGCTGCGACATGCCGGCCATGGGTTCGTCCAGCAGGATCACCTTGGGCCGCGAGGCCAGCGTCATGCCGATTTCCAGCGAACGCTGTTCGGAGTAATTCAGGTCGCCCGCCGCCGTGTGCTGCTTGGGCGCCAGGCGCACCTTTTCCAGCAACTGGTCGACGTGCTCATTGACGGCGCGGTGGCGCGCGATGGGGCGCCAGAAGTTGTAGACCAGGCCATGCATGCGCAGCACCGCCAGCCGCAGGTTCTCGCGCACCGACAGGCGCGGAAACACGTTGGTGATCTGGAACGAACGCGCCAGGCCGAGGCGGTTGATGCGCTCGGGCGGCAGGCCGCCGATCGAGTGCGCGCGCAGGCTGATGTCGCCCGAGGTCGGCGCGAACGAGCCCGACATCAGGTGGAACAGCGTCGACTTGCCGGCGCCGTTGGGGCCGATCACGGCGTGGCGTTCGCCGGCCTCGATCTTCAGGTTGACGCCGCGGATGATCTGCGCGTCGCCGAAGGACTTGCGCACGTCGGTCAGGGTCAGGATCTCGTGGCTCATTGCGCGGTCTCCAGCACGGGGGCGGCCTCGGCCTCGCCACGCCACAGGGCCAGCGCCCAGCGGCAGGCCAGCAGGCCGCCCGCGAACAGCGCCAGCGGCGGCAGCCAGGTCGACAGCGCCAGCGGCGCCCAGTCGTGGCCGAACAGGGAAATGGCGGGCCAGCCGGCCTCGGGGTTCATCGCCAGCAACGAGCGGTAGTCGCGCGCGAACATGCGTTGCAGCATCTCCACCGAGAACACCGTGGCGCCGGTCAGCAGCAGGCCGCCGAGGACGGACACCGCCGCGCGCGGCAGCCAGTCGGCCAGGCCGCGCTGGCGCAGCGACTTGGCGGCGCGCTGCACCAGGCCCACCAGGCCGTCCGGCACGAACAGCATCACCAGCACGAACAGGATGCCCTGGTACAGCAGCCAGGAACGGGTGATGTCCGCCAGCGTCTGCGACAGGAAAGTCAGGATCGAGGCGCCCAGCACCGGTCCCAGGAAGGCGTTGACGCCGCCGATGTAGGCGAACAGCACCGCGTCGGTCGACAGCTTGACCTCGAACAGCACGTAGTTGCCGGCCTCGATGTTCAGCGCCTGCAAGCCGCCGGCGATGCCGGCGAACATGGCCGACAGCGCGAACACCATGGTCTTGAGCGTGTGCGGCCGGTAGCCCAGGTAGCGCAGGCGGCTGGCGTTCTCGCGCAGGCCCAGCGTCAGGCGGCCCAGCGGCGTGCGGGTCAGACCATACAGCGCGGCCAGCGACACCAGCACCCAGGCCAGCACCAGGAAGTACACCTGCACGTCCGAGCCGAAAGTGAAGCCCCAGGCCGGCATGCGCATGGCCGACAGCCCGGCCTCGCCGCCGAACACGCCCTTCAGGTGCGGCGCCAGCGCGTGCAGCAGCTCGGCCAGCGCCAGCGTGATCATCGAAAAGTAGACGCCTGCGCGCAGGGTGGCGAACCAGCCCGCGACCAGGCCGAACAGCAGGCCGGCCACGCCGCCGGCCAGCGGCAGCAGCGGCGTCGGCAGCAGGCCCGCGCCGCCCAGCGCGTTCATGGCGTGGATGGTGGCGAAGGTGCCGACGCCGAAGTAGGCGGCGTGGCCGAAGGACAGCATGCCGCCCTGGCCGGCCAGCAGGTTGAAGGCGCAGGCGAACAGCGCCGCGATCAGCATCTGCACCGCCGCCACCAGTTGCCCGGCGGGCAGCAGCCAGGGCAGCGCGCACAGCGCCGCCACGCACGCGAGCAGCAGCAGGGCGGCCGGGGCGCGATGGGAAGACGTCGGGCTCATGCCTGTTCTCCCTTCAGGCCCGAGGGCTTGACCAGCAGCACCACCAGCATCAGCAGGAACGGCAGGGTCGCCGCCAGGCTGGAGATCTTCACCGTCATCAGGCCGCCCACGCTTTCGGCCCATTCGCCGGCGCCGAACAGGCCGAACAGGGTCGCCAGGCTGGCGTCGATGCCGACCGAGAACGAGCTGATCAGGCCGATCAGCAGCGAAGCGATCATGGCGCCTTCGAGCGACCCCAGGCCGCCGACCACCACCACTACGAACACCAGCACGCCCAGTTCCAGCGCCATGTTCGGATTGGTGGTGTAGAACGCGCCCGCGACCGCGCCGGCCAGCCCGGCCATCGCCGCGCCCACACCGAACACGCTCATGAACACCAGCGGCACGTTGTGGCCCAGCGCTTCGGCCATGCGTGGCCGATAGATGGCCGAGCGCACCACGATGCCGACGCGGGTGCGCGACAGCAGCAGGTAGATCACCGCGAACATCGCCAGCGACACGCCGCCCATCAGCAGGCGGTAGAAGGGATAGTCGGCGTCGAACACGCGGAAGGCCGCGAAGTTCAGGAACTGCGGCACGCGGTAGTCGACCGGGAAGTCGCCGTAGAACAGCTTGATCAGCTCGGCGACGATGAATGCCAGGCCGAAGGTCACCAGCAGCTCCTGCGCGTGGCCGAACTTGTGCACGCGGCGCAGGAAGAAGCGCTCCACGCCCATGCCGAGCACGCCGGCGATGACGGTGGCCAGCACCAGCGCGGTCCAGAACCCGGTGACGGGCGTCAGGGTATAGGCGGCGTACGCGCCTATCATGTAGAACGAGGCGTGCGCGAAGTTGAGCACGCCCATCATTCCGAAGATCAGTGTCAGGCCCGCCGACACCATGAATAGCAGCAGGCCGTAAATCACGCCGTTCAACAGCGAGACGGTAAAGTATTCCATGTCCGCTCCAAAATCCTTGCGCGCAGGCGCCGGGCGCCTGGCGTTGCATCACGCTCTGGTTTTTTCCGGCCCCGCGCCGGCGAGCGCTTTATTGGCGGTCAGCCACGGGCGGCGTGCCGCCCGCGGCCGTCGCGTCGTCAGTCCGGACGAACCATCTTGCAGGTGCCCTGCACCGGCGCGGACACGTCCGCCGCGGCCAGCACCTTGACCGGCTCGAAGCCCATGTCGGTGCCGTCGGCCTTGTACTTGGCGTTCTTGCCGACCTTGGACACCACCATCGGCAGCTGCACCTGGTGGTCCTCGGCGCGCATGGTGTAGGTGCCCAGCGGCGAGGTGTAGGTAACCTTCTCCAGCGCGCGCGCCAGGTCCGGCACCGACAGCTTGCCGTCCTTGGGCTTGACCTGCTTGAGGGCCTCGCCCAGGAAGGTGATGCCGATCACGGTCTGCGGCTCGGTGTAGCTCGGGTAGTGGCCGGTCTTGGCCTTGTAGTCCTCGGCGAACTTGGCGCCGTCCTCGCCCGCGGCCTCGATGTTGTAGGGGTGGGCGATGTAGTGGCCCAGCGCGACTTCGCCGGCGTTGGCGAGGTTGCCCACCTGGTCCAGGAACACGGTGGCAAAGCGCACCTTCAGGCCGGCCGATTGCGTTGCCTTCATCAGCAACAGCAGGTCGTTGGACCAGTTGCCGGTGATGACGGTGTCGGGGTTGGCCGAGCGGATGCGGGCCACGTAGGGCGCGAAGTCCTGGATCTTGTTGACTTCATGCAGCGTCTTGCCGACCACTTCATAGCCGTACTGCTTGGCGAAGCGCTCGGTGGCGCCTTCCATGTCCTGGCCCCAGGAGTAGTTCTGGTTGATCGCGTAGACGCGCTTGCCCAGCGTGCCGTCGGCCGCCATGACCGAGGCCAGCGCCTTGACGCGCAGGTCGGCGTTGGTGGTGAAGCGGAAATGATAGAAGTGGCACTTCTGGCCGGTCAGTTCCAGGGCTTCGCCGCCCACGTTCAGGAACACGACTTCCTTGCCCGGGTTGCGCAGGTTGTGCTTGCGCACGTCCTCGGTGAGCTGGCCGGAAATGGCCGACGACGAGCCTTGCACCAGGATCTGCACGCCTTCGGCGGCCGCGGCGCGGAAGCGGTCGGAGGCGCCGACCGGGCCGCCCTGGTTGTCGAACTCGACCAGTTCCAGCGGCTGGCCGTTCCAGCCGCCGGCGGCGTTGATGCGGTCCAGTTGGTACTTGACCGCCGCGCGGAACATCAGGCCGGTCGAGGCCTGCGGGCCGGACAGCGTTTCGATCAGGCCGATCTTGACGGGCGCGGCCTGGGCCGAGGCGGCAATGCCGGCCAGGCAAAGCAGGCCGGTGGTGAAAGCCAGTTTCATGCGTGTCTCCTCCGTGGAACGGGAGTGGTAGGTCTGTGAATCAAGCGAGCGCGCTGTGCTGCGCCTCTTCTATGCCCAGGAAGCGGGCAATTTCGGTGAGTTGCCCTTCCAGCATGTAGAGGCCGGGATGGGTGCGGCAGCCGCGCGCGGCGGCGGCGCGCAGCAGCGGCGTGTCGACGCGGCTCATCACGGCGTCGGCCACCACGGCGCCGGGCGCCAGCGCATCCAGTTGGAAGGGCAGGGGATCGTTGTCGTCCAGGCCCAGGGTGGTCGCGTTGATGGCGATGTCACACGGGTCGGGACGCGGGCCGGCCACGCTGATGGCCAGTCCGGGGAAGTGTTGCGCCAGGCGCGCGGCGAAGGCCTCGGCCTTGGCGGCCGAGCGGTTATAGAGCCGCAGGCTGGCTGGCGCGGCGTCGGCGATGGCGCAGGCGATGGCCTTGCCGGCGCCGCCCAGGCCCGCCAGGTAGACATGGCGGCCGGCAGGCTCATGGCCCTGGCCGCGCAGGCCGGCCACGAAACCCAGGCCGTCGAAGTTGCCGCCGGTCAGGCAGCCGTCGCGCAGCCGCACGGCATTGACGGCCCCGATCAGCGCGGCGGCGGGGGTGAGGGCGTCGCACAGCGCGGCGGCGCTTTCCTTGTGGGGCACGGTGACCACCAGGCCGCCCAGGTTGGCCAGGCCGCGCAGGCCCGCGAACAGGCCGGGCAGGCCGGCGGCGGTGACGTGGAAGGGAACCATGACGGCGTCGACGCCGCGCTCGCGCAGCAGGGCGTTGAGCCGCTGGGGCGTCTTGACGTGCGCGATCGGGTCGGCCGCGATCGCGAATACGGTTGTGCTGCCGGTGATTTCCACCTGATTGTCCCCTGCCTGTCATGCGGCCGTCGGCCGTGTTTTCTGGACACCCTTGATTGAAATCGCCAGTTGCTTTACGCTTTCAACACAAGTTGTCAGGCAACTTTATTAAGTTGTCCGATAAATCATAGGGCAAGCGTTTTTCCCGTGTCAAGCGATGCATTTGGCGGTTCAATCGAATCGCCGGCGGCGTCCCGGGAGCGGTCGCGGGCCGTCGAAAAAGAGCTTTGGAGACAGCATGATTTCGTTCGAAGGACAGGTAGTCGCCATCACCGGCGCGGGCAATGGCATCGGTCTGGCGACCGCGCGGCTGATGGCCGCGCACGGCGCCCGGCTGGTGCTCACCGATATCGACAGGGCGCGCCTGGACGAGGTGGCCGCGGAGCTGGACGCCAGCGGCCAGCGGGTGTTCGTGCACGCGCTGGACGTGGGCGCCTCGCACGATTGCGACCGGGTGCTGGAACGCGCCGCGCATCATTTCGGCGGCATCGACCACCTGGTGCATTGCGCCGGCATCTACCCCGAGCAACTGGTCAAGGACACCAGCGACGAGGCTTGGAAGAAGCTGATGGGGGTGAACCTGGACGGCACCTTCTATGTGTGCCGGGCGGCCCAGCGCCACCTGCGCCAGAACGGCTCGATCGTGCTGCTGACCTCGCTGGCGGCGCAGCGCGGCAGCTACGCGCACGCGGCCTACTCGGCGTCCAAGGGCGCGGTGCAGAGCTTTACCCGCAGCCTGGCCCTGGAGCTGGCGCCGCAGATCCGCGTGAACGCGGTGGCGCCGGGCATCATCGCCACTTCGATGACGCACGACCTGATCGGCCAGAAGGGCGCGCAACTGCTGGAAAGCACGCCCTTGCGGCGCTTCGGCACGGCCGAGGAAATCGCCGGCGCCATCGCCTTCCTGTGCTCGCCGCTGGCCGGTTTCGTCACTGGCGAGGTGATGCAGGTGAACGGCGGCATCTATATCGCGTAAAGTCTGAAACGGCCGCGCCCTCGTATCCGGCAAAATCCTATAATTTTCAAGGGCGCCGCCGCATTGAAACGTCGAGAATTCCTATAACCACAGGCTGGCGCGCCCCCGGGGCTTTCCGGCCGCGAGCCGCCTTCACGTTTTAACGATTCCCCATGCAGCCCACTCAAGCACAGGACTCCGACCCGCAGCGCGCCGCGCCCCGACACTCGCTTTCGGCGGGCGTGGCCGACGCGCTGGCCGAGCAGATCCGCCAGGGCGCGCTGGCGCCCGGCGACCGCCTGCCCACCGAAAAGCAATTGACCGAGATCTACTCGGTCAGCCGCGCGGTGGTGCGCGAAGCGCTGGCGCGCCTGAAATCCGAAGGCCTGATCACCTCGCAGCAGGGCAGCGGCGTGTTCGTCGACCCGAACTTCCAGCGCAACGCCTTCCGCATCGCCGCGCCCTCGCCCGGCGACAACCAGGATCTGGAACACATCCTGGAACTGATGCTGTCGATCGAAGTCACCGCCGCGCGTTACGCGGCGCAGCGCCGCACCGAGCCCGACCTGAAGAAGATGCGCCAGGCGCTGGTGGGGATGGAATACGCGCTCATCAACGACAAGCTGGGCGACGAAGAAGACTACCAGTTCCACCAGGCCATCGTGCAGGCCACGCACAACCCGCACCTGGTGGCGCTGAACGATTACCTGGAAGCGAATGTGCGGCGCGTCATCCGCAGCGCCCGCAACAATACGGCGCGCAGGTACGCCGAGCGCATGGCCGCGGTGCAGAGCGAGCACCAGGCAATCTTCGCCGCCATCGAGGGCGGCGATTCCGATGCCGCCGGCCGCGCGGCCGAGCAGCATCTGCGCAACGCCGCCGATCGCCTGCGGCTGTTCCAGGCGGAACGTTCGCCGCCGGTCTGAGCCTCAGGCGAAGGTCTGTTCCATTTCGCGGCGGAACTGCACGGCGGCCGCGCGCTCGTCGTATTCCACATCGCTCCAGCGGATCGCCTGCGACTGCCGCACCGCGCGCTTGAGCTTGACCTGGTGCGACAGGCCCAGCGGCAGGTAGCCTTCGTCGACCGAGTCGCGCGCCGGCATCAGCCGACCGTACACGGTGTAGCCGCCTTCGCCGTCCAGCAACTGCCCGGCCTGCAGGTCACGCTTGGCGGTGGCCACCACGTCGCCATGCCAGCCGGCCGGCGCGCCGGTGGGCTCGCGCCGCAAGCCGACGCTGGCCACGCTGATGCCCAGTTCCAGGCCGAGCAGATGATAGGGCTTGTACATGGCGGTGTAATTGCCGCTGGGGTCGGTGACCAGGCCGTATTCCTTGAAGCAGCGGCGCACGTAGTCGCTGTCGGCCGCCAGTGTCACGTACACGCCCCAGCGCAGGTCGCGGAACACTGGCCGGCCATCGCGTTCGAGCGAGGAAATCACCTCGACCTGGCCGCGATGGTGCAAGATGCCGCCAACCTCGCGCGGCCGCAGTACGCGCGCCAGGTCGTCCACGCCGCAGGGCGGGAAATGCAGGCCCGACGGCGAGGGCAGCAGGCCGGTGGCGTTGGACACCGCCGCCATCTCGATGGCGCTCTTGGTGCCGTCCAGGAAGCTGTTGAACATCTGCGCGTTGAAGTCGCCGGCCGCCACCATCTCGGCGGTGAAGCCGTAGTACGGCCAGACGGTGTCGGGCGTGGAGGTGTGGAACTCGGGCAGGTACTTGGTGCCCTTGCCGGCCGCCATCACCTCGAAACCCGCCGCGCGCGCCCAGTCCACCATTTCGCAGATCAGCGCCGGTTGGTCGCCGTAGGCCAGCGAGTAGACGATGCCGGCCTCGCGCGCGCGGCGCGCCAGCAGCGGGCCGGCCAGCGCGTCGGCCTCGACGTTGACCATGATGATGTGCTTGCCGTGCTCGCAGCAGGCCAGCACGTGGCCGATGCCGGCCGCCGCCTGGCCGGTGGCGTCGATGACGATGTCGACGTCCGGGCTGGCGATGACCGCGTAGGGATCGTCGGTGAAGTAGACCTTGCCGTGCTTGAGGGCATCGCCGGTGCTGGCGGCGTTGAGCGCCGTGGCCGGCCAGCCGACCCGGGTGAGCGCGGCGCGGGCGCGGTCGGGCGTGAGGTCGGCCACCGCCACCAGCCGCATGCCGGGCGTGCGGGGGGCCTGGCTCATGAACATCGCGCCGAACTTTCCGGCGCCCAGCAGCGCTACGCGCAAGGGCTTTTGGTCGGCTTCTCGCTGCTTGAGCAGGCGGTGCAGATTCATGGGCAGGCTCCTCCAGGATATGGGGATACAGCACCACAGGATAGCCGCAACCCCGGCCGCTGAACAGGGCCGGCCAGCCGGCCAGCAGGCGTTCATCCGCCTGTCATCCGGCCTTCATTCGTCGGCCGTATACAGCTCGCCCGCCAGCACGTTGCGCCAGTTGTTCCAGGTGACCCGTGGACGGTCGGCGACGCCGCGGTTGTAGGGCGCATCGAACAGAATGTGCTTCCAGCGCGGCCTGACCGCGCCCTGGATCTGGGGCTTGTCGTCGATCAGCAGGTGGCCGTGGACCAGCGTCTTGTCCTTGGTCAGGATGAGGCGGTTGGTGGCCTCGCGGCCCAGGTGTTTCTCGACCCACAGATACTTCTCGGCGACGCAGTTCTCGAACTGCGACAGCGGCGAGGTGCAGATGCGCACGTCCATGCCCAGCGCCAGCAGTTCCCGCACCGCCTCCAGCGCGCCCGGCACCGGCGGCAGATTGCGGATGAAACCGGGCGCGGTATAGATGGCCTCGGCCATGCCGCGCAGCTCGGGCGCGTAGTCCTCGCGGATGTAGAAGGACTTGCGTTCCTCGAACGCCACCGGCGCGATGTCGGGGTGGCGCGCGCGCCAGGCGTCGATGAAGGCGTGTTCGAAGTCGGCCAGCACGCCGTCTTGGTCGAGCAGGATGATCATGGAGATCCTAAGTCGTTGCGACGCGCTCGATTGTGCCAGAGTGGCGGACCCGGTTTCAGCCGGGTTGCGGCCGCGACCGGGCGAGGACGCGGTAGCGGCTGCCTCCATCGGTGGATTCGGAGGCCACCAGCACCATCCGGTCATAGCGCCAGGTCACGGGCGGCGGGGCGTCGGCGGGCGGTTCGGGGCGCTCGATGTTGCGCAGCAGCGTGACGTGCGGGCGGAATGGCTGGGGCGGCGGCGTGAAGCCGAAGGCCGATAGCCACAGCCACAGGCCGTCATGGCTGGCCTGGAGCGGCTCAGGGGTATGTTGCGGCCCGGCCCACAGGATGCGCGGCCGGGCGAAGACGCCGTAGCGGTCGATGGGAACGGCGCCGGGCAACAGCCGGTGATACGGCGTGGCGTCAACGAGTTCTGCGGCGATGTCCTGTTCCACGGCGCCCAGGAAGGCCAGCGTCATGTGCAGCGTTTCGGTGCGCATGGGGCGGCCCTTGCTGTGCGGTTGGGCGCGGGCGGCCCAGCTGGCAAGCGTATCGGCCAAGGCGGTGTCGGGCCACAGGGCGTAGAAAAGGCGGAGCGTCGACATGGCGGGATTTTAGCGTTGCCGCCCGCGCAGTCCCCCGCGCCACAGGCAAACCAAGCCGGCAAGGGGGCCTGCGACAGGCACTACGGATTGGCCGCCACGGTCTCGGTGCCGGGCACGGGGTTGCCCCAGCCGCCGCCGATGGCCCGGATCAGGTCCACCGCCGAGCGCGCCTGTTCGCCGCTCAACTGCACGGCGACCCGCTGTTGCAGCAGCACGCTGCGGTCCGCCTCGATCACATCGAGATAGCTGATCGAGCCTTCGCGGTACTGCGTGTGCGACAGCTTGGCGGCGCGGGCCGAAGCTTGCACCGCGGCATCCTGCGCGCGCGTCTGGTCGGCCAGGATGCGCAGGTTGGCCAGGTTGTCCTCGACTTCGCGGAACGCGTTCAGCACCGTCTGGCGGTAGACCGCCACGTCTTCCTCGTAGACCGCGCGGGCGCGGTCCAGGCCGGCCTGGCGGCGGCCGCCGTCGAAGATCGGCATCGACAGCGCGGCGCCGACCAGCGGGCCCAGCAGGAACGTGCGGCTGGACCACTGGAACAGGTTGCCCAGTTCCGACGACTCGTAGCCGAAGGCCCCCGTGATGTCCAGGCGCGGGAAGAACGCCGACTTGGCCGCGCCCACGCGCGCGTTGGCGGCGGCCATGGCGCGTTCGGCCGCGGCGATGTCGGGACGGCGTTCCAGCAGCGTCGACGGCAGGCCAGCCGGAATCGACAGGGCCACCTTCTCGATCGGCTTGGGCGGCATGGCGAACTCGGACGGCGCGCGGCCCAGCAGCACGGCCAGCGCGTGTTCGCCGGCGGCGCGGCGGCGGTCGATGCCCAGCGCCTCGGATTGCGCCGAGGCCAGCTCGGCCTTGGCGCGCGCCAGATCCAGTTCGCTGATGTCGCCCGCGTCGTAGCGGCGCTGGATCAGTTGCAGCGTCTCGGTGCGCAGTTGCACCGTCTGGCGGTACAGCGCGGCTTCGGCGTCCTGTTCGCGCACCAGGAAATAGGTGCTGGCGACGTCGGCCTGCAGCGCCAGCAGCACCGAGCGGTACAGCGCCTCGCTTTGCTGCGCATCGGCGGTGGCGGCGTCGGCGGTGGAGGCGACCCGGCCGAACAGGTCGGCCTCGTACGACACCGTGCCCTGCGCGCGCCAGGTGGTCACCGGCCGCGTGGGCGTGCCGTCGGGCAGGCCTTGCGATACCGCCGAGGGCCGCTGGCGGTTGGGGCCGAAACCCGCGTCCAGGCTGGGGAAGAAGCCGGCGCGGGCCTCGCGCTGCAGCGCGCGGGCCTGGGCCAGGCGGGCGGCGGCGGCCTGCAGGTTCTGGTTGGCCTTCTGGGCTTCTTCCTGCAATTGGTTCAGGCCTGCGTCGCCGAACACCTTCCACCATTCGCCGCGCAACTGTTCTTCCGACGGTTGGGCGGGTTTCCAGGTGCCGGCTTCGGCGGTGGGCAGGGCGGCTTCCTTGTAGGCCGCCGGCGTGGCGGCCGCGGGCCGTTCGTAGGTCGGGCCCACCGCGCAGCCGGCCAGCACGAGCAGGGCGGCAAGCAGGGCGGAACCGCGGATCAGTCTTTTGGTCTTCATGACGATTCTCTTGGGCGCGCGCCCCGCCGTGCGGGACGGGGCGCGCTGGCTATTTTTTCCAGGCCGGATCAGGCGTGGTGCTGCGGGGCGGGCGGGGCGTGCGGGTCGATGTGCGGCACGCACACCGGCGCTTCGTGCGGCGCGGCCGAGTGCAGCGTCTTGCCCCCCAGCGAACGCAGCAGCACGTAGAACACCGGCGTCAGGAACAGGCCGAACAGGGTCACGCCGAGCATGCCGAAGAACACCGCGACCCCCATGGCGTGGCGCATTTCCGAACCGGCGCCCGACGACAGCACCAGCGGCACCACACCCATGATGAAGGCGATCGACGTCATCAGGATCGGGCGCAGGCGCAGGCGGCTGGCCTCGATCGCGGCTTCGAGCGGCGAGCGGCCGTTCATTTCCAGCTCGCGGGCGAATTCCACGATCAGGATCGCGTTCTTGGCCGACAGCCCCACCAGCACCATCAAGCCGATCTGGGTGAAGATGTTGTTGTCGTTGCCCGTCAGGTAGACGCCGGTCAGCGCCGCCAGGATGCTCATCGGCACGATCAGGATCACGGCCAGCGGCAGGGTCAGGCTTTCGTACAGGGCGGCCAGCACCAGGAACACCAGCAGCACGCTGATCGGGAACACCCACAGGCCAGCGTTGCCCGCCAGGATCTGCTGATACGTCAGGTCGGTCCATTCCAGCTTCATGCCGCGCGGCAGGGTCTCGGCGGCGACGCGCTCGGCCGCGGCCTGCGCCTGGTTGGACGAATAGCCCGGCGCCGGCCCGCCGTTGATGTCGGCGGCGGTGTAGCCGTTGTAGCGCACCACCATCTCGGGGCCGAAGGTCTGCTTGACAGTCACCAGCGACGACAGCGGCACCATGTCACCCGCGGCATTGCGGGTCTTGAGCTGCAGGATGTCGTCGGAATGCGCGCGGAATTGCGCGTCCGCCTGCGCCCGCACCTGGAACACGCGGCCGAAACGGTTGAAGTCGTTGACGTACATCGAGCCCAGGTAGATCTGCATGGTGTCGAAGACTTCCGTCACCGGCACGCCCAATTGCTTGGCCTTGACGCGGTCCAGGTCCACGTCCAGCTGCGGCACGTTGATCTCGTAGCTGGAGAAGGCGGGGCCGAGCTCGGGCGCCTGGCGGGCCTTGGCCAGGAACGCCGACTTGGCCTTGTCCAGTTCGGCGTAGCCGGCGGCGCCGCGGTCTTCGATCTGGAACTTGAACCCCCCCAGCGTACCCAGCCCCATCACGGGCGGCGGCGGGAAAACGGCGATGAACGAGTCCTGGATGGCCGCGAACTTCTGGTTCAGCGAGGCGGCGATGGCATTACCCGACAAGGCCGCGCCCTTGCGTTCTTCGAACGGCTTGAGCGTCACGAACACGATGCCGGCGCTGGAACTGTTGGTGAAGCCGTTGATCGACAGGCCCGGGAAGGCGATGGCGCTCTGCACGCCGGGTTCCTTCAGGGCGATGTCGCTCATGCGGCGGATCACGTCTTCGGTTCGATCCAGCGAGGCGCCGTTGGGCAGTTGGGTGAAGCCGATCAGGTACTGCTTGTCCTGCGCCGGCACGAAGCCGCCGGGCACCAGGTACGACACGCCGATGGTGGCGGCCACCAGCACGGCATAGACGCCCATGGCGCCGGCCTTGCGGCGGATCACGCCGGACACGCCCACGCCGTAGTTCTCCGAGGCGCGGCCGAACACGTTGTTGAACCCGTTGAAGAAGCGGCCGAACACGCGGTTCATGCCCCGGGTCAGCCAGTCCGGCTTGTCGTGGTGGCTCTTGAGCAGCAGGGCCGACAGGGCCGGCGACAGCGTCAGCGAGTTAAAGGCCGAGATCACCGTCGAGATGGCGATGGTCATGGCGAACTGCTTGTAGAACTGGCCGGTCAGGCCGGTCATGAACGCCAGCGGCACGAACACTGCGCACAGCGTCAGGGCGATGGCGATGATGGGGCCGCTCACTTCCCGCATGGCGCGATAGGTGGCGTCGCGCGGACTCAACCCGGCCGCGATGTTGCGCTCGACGTTCTCGACCACCACGATGGCGTCGTCGACCACGATGCCGATGGCCAGCACCATCCCGAACAGCGACAGCGCGTTGATGGAATAGCCGAACATCAGCAGCAGGCCGAAGGTGCCCACGATCGACACCGGCACCGCCAGCAGCGGGATGATGGACGCGCGCCAGGTCTGTAGGAACAGGATCACCACCAGCACCACCAGCGCGATGGCTTCCAGCAGCGTGTGCACCACGGCCTCGATGCTGGCGCGCACGAACTGGGTCGGGTCGTATTCGATGCGGTATTCCACGCCCGGCGGGAAGTCCTGGGCCAGCTCCGCCATGGCCGCGCGCACCTGCGACGACACGTCCAGCGCGTTGGCGCCCGGCGATTGCATGATGCCCATGCCCACCGCCTGCTTGTTGTCCAGCAGCGAACGCAGGCCGTATTCCTGGGCATCCAGTTCCACGCGGGCCACGTCCGACAGGTGCGTCACCGCGCCGTCGGCCGAGGTCTTGAGGATGATGTCGCGGAATTCCTCTTCGGTCTGCAGGCGGCCGCGCGCGTTCACGTTCAACTGCAGCGGCACGTCGCCCTGGGTCGGGGACGCGCCGATCACGCCGGCGGCGACCTGCACGTTCTGTTCGCGGATGGCCGCGACCACTTCGCTGGCCGTCATGCCGCGCTGCGCGACCTTCTGCGGGTCGAGCCACACGCGCATCGAGTAATTGCCCGCGCCCCACACCGTCACTTCACCCACGCCGGTGATGCGCGCCAGGCGGTCCTTGATGTTCAGGATCGCGTAGTTGCGCAGGTAGGTGATGTCGTAACGGTCGTTGGGCGAGATCAGGTGCACCACCAGCGTCAGGGTGGGCGAGCTCTTGGTGGTCGTGACCCCCAGCCGCTGCACGTCCGGCGGCAGGCGCGGCAGCGCCTGCGACACGCGGTTCTGCACCAGTTGCTGCGCCTTGTCCGGGTCCACGCCCAGCTTGAAGTTGACCGTCAGCGTCAGGTTGCCGTCGCTGTTGGCCTGCG
Source organism: Achromobacter sp. (assembly GCF_050285565.1). GTDB lineage: Bacteria > Pseudomonadota > Gammaproteobacteria > Burkholderiales > Burkholderiaceae_B > Achromobacter. Next base: position 149,171 of record NZ_JBLZXG010000007.1, on the reverse strand, counting down.
ACTGCATGTACAGCATGTTTTCCACGCCGTTGATGGATTCCTCCAGCGGCGAGGCGACGGTTTCGGCGATGACCTTGGGGTTGGCGCCCGGATACTGCGCGCGCACCACCACCGAGGGCGGCACCACCTCCGGGTATTCCGAGATCGGCAACTGGAACATGGCCAGCAGGCCACCGAGCAGCACCAGCACGGACAGCACCCCGGCGAAGATCGGCCGGTCAATGAAGAATTTCGAGATATTCATGAACGTTCTCGTTCTGCTTTGCGGTTCACCGGCGGCTTAGTTGGCGGCCGCGGTCTTGACCGGGTTGCGTTGCGCCGCGACCATCGGCACCACGGTCGGGCTCACGGCGTCGCCAGGGCGCACGCGTTGCAATCCGTTGACCACGATGCGTTCGCCGGGCTTGAGACCGTCGTCGACGACCCGCAGGCCCTCCTGGTTGGCGCCCAGCTTCACCTGGCGGTAGTTGGCGTGGTTCTTGTCGTCCAGCACCAGCACGTAGCGCTTGTCCTGGTCGGTGCCGATGGCCTTCTCGTCGATCAGCACGGCGCTGCGCGGTTCGCTGCCGCCCAGGCGGATGCGGGCGTACAGGCCCGGCAGCAGGGTGCCGTCGGCGTTGTCGAACTCGGCGCGCACGCGGATGGTGCCGGACGTGGCGTCCAGCCGGTTGTCCACCGATTGCACGAAGCCGGTGCGCGAATAGCCCTCCTCGTTGGCCAGGCCCAGCTCGACCGGCACCGAGCCGGCCTTGCCGTTGCGGGCGGGGTTCACGTACTTCAGGAAGGTCTGTTCGTCGACGTCGAACGAGGCGTACATCTTCGAGACCGACACCAGCGTGGTCAGCGGCACCGAGGCGGCGCCAGCGGCGACCACGTTGCCGACCGTGACTTCCGCGCGCGACACGCGGCCGGCGACCGGCGCTTCGATGCGGGTGTAGCCCAGGTTGAGCTTGGCGTAGTCCAGCGCGGCCTGCGCGCCCTGCAGGTTGGCCGCGGCCTCGCGGGCGGCGTTCTGCTTTTCCTCGAAATCGCGGCGCGCGATGGCGTTGTCGGCCAAGAGGCGCTGGCCGCGCGCCAGTTCGCTCGCGGTGTACGAGGCGCGGGCCTTGGCGGCGGTCAGGGCGGCGGCGGCGCGGTCCACCTCGGCCGCGTAGGGACGCGGGTCGATGGTGAACAGCACGTCGCCCTTCTTGACGATGCTGCCGTCCTGGAAGTGCACCGCCGTCAGCGTGCCGGAGACCAGCGGACGGATGTCCACGCGGTCGATGGCTTCCAGCCGGCCGGAATAGCGCTGCCAGTCGACGATGGTCTTGTTGACCACTTCGGCCACTTCGACCGGGGGCGCGGCGGGCGCGGCTTGCGCCTGGGCCGCATTGGCGCCGGCGGGGGCGCGAAACAGGGCGTAGCCACCGCCGGCGGCGATGACGGCCGCGAAAACGACGAGCACAGCAATACGATTACGCGAAACCATGATGTTCCTTGTGGGTGATGTCGGGGTGAAGCGCGCTTGCCGGAACCGCGAGGGGGCGGGGGGCGGCGGGGGCGGGCATCGCGGCGGGTCTGTCAGTCCTGAAACACCGACGTCATATTGCGGTGCAACATGCGGCGCGGTTACGTTTCCCTGGTGAAATCCGTCTATTTGGAGACGGGTTTTACCGGGATCGGAATCTGAGGATTGACAGGCCCTGGGATGGCGCCGGGCGGCACGGGCACTTCAAGATGGTTTGCATTCTGAGTGTTTTGCCGGCGCGGATAAACACGTCTGTCTCGGCAACACTGTTCGGCAGATTGGTCTAATCCCGGCCGGAATCGGGTTATGCTCCGTACACCCCGACCAAACTGCCTTATAGGACACCGCCGCCATGGATCGTTTTCAGGCTATGCAGGTGTTTGTGCGCGTCGTGGACGCCAATAGTTTCACCCGGGCGGCCGACAGCCTCTCGCTACCGCGCACCACCGTCACCACCATCATTCAGAACCTCGAACGCCTGCTCGGCGTGCGCCTGCTCAACCGCACCACCCGCCGCATCGGCCTGACGCCCGACGGCGCCGGTTACTACCAGCATTGCGTGCGCATCCTGGCCGACGTCGAAGAAACCGAAGCCTGCTTCCAGGAAGCGGCCCTGCGCCTGAAGGGACGATTGCGCATCGACGTGCCGACCTGTATCGGCCGGCTGATCCTGATCCCCTCATTGTGTGATTTCCACGACAAGTACCCCGACGTCGAGCTGGTGCTCGGCCTGGGCGACCGGCCCGTGGACATGGTGCAGGAGGCCGTCGACTGCGTCATCCGCGCCGGCGACCTGGAAGACTCCAGTCTGGTGGCGCGCCGCATCGGCACGCTGCAGACCGTGACCTGCGCCTCGCCGTCCTACGTGGCGCGCCATGGCATGCCGCAAACCATCGAGGAACTGCGCAACCACCACGCGGTGCATTACTTCTCCAGCCGCACCGGCCGCAACTGCGCCTGGGACTTCAAGATCGACGGCAAGCACCAGGAAGTGGACATGCGCGGCACCGTGGCGGTGAACGAAGCCGGCGCCTACCTGGATTGCGGCCTGAAGGGTTTCGGCCTGATCCAGACGCCGCGCTACATGGCGCTGCCCTACTTGCAGTCGGGCGAGCTGATCGAAGTGCTGCCGCAATGGAAACCCAGCGCCACCGCGATCTCGGTGCTGTATCCGCAAAGCCGCCAGCTTTCGCCCAAGGTGCGGGCCTTCGCCGACTGGGCGGCCGAACTGTTCGCCAGTTGCCCGCTGCTCAGCGGCCGCGACGAAACCGATCCGGCCGCCGCCAGTTGCGGCGTGTTCCAGCAGCGCCAGGTCAGCCAGGCCCGGCAGATGGCCGTGGCCGGCGTGGCCGCCGCCAACGATCCGCTGCCGCGCCGCCGCACCGCGCGCGAAGAGGCCGCCGAGTACGCCCTGTAGGCCGGCCGCGTCACCGGCGTGGCGGCGCCGAGGGGCCGCCACGCCGGCAATCCGCCCGCCGGCGATACCCCGCGACACCGGGAAACCCCGTAGCAGATACAGGGCGTGTGTCCCTCGTACTTCTCGAAACGTCTGTATAGTCCGACAGTCAAAGCCTCAACGCATTCACTGTCGATCCGCTCTATGCAGCCTGTACTCCCCGCTTACCTGATCGCCCGTTGGCTTTTGCTGCTCGTCCTGTTGGCGGGGGTGTATTTCCTCAGCGGCTTCCTGGTTCCCGCGCTGGCCGCGCTGATCATCGGCCTGGCCAGTTGGCCGTTGTACCAGCGGCTGGTCGTGCGCTGCGGCGGCCGCACCGCGCTGGCGGCGTCGCTGGCGTTGCTGGTGGTGGTCGTGGTGTTGATCGTGCCGCTGTCGCTGGCGCTGTCGTACGCCATCAAGGAAGCAAGTTCTTTCTTCGCCTGGGCCATCGCCGCCAACCGGCACGGCGTGGCGGTGCCGGCCTGGATCACCTCGATGCCGGTGGTGGGCGACCGCCTGTCCGAATACTGGCAGGCCTACATCGGCCAGCCGCATGCGCTGGGCGCGCTGGTCGAGGCCGTCAGCGGCGAGCACCTGGGCAACATCTACCGCATGGTGCTGGCCGCCACCGGCAATGTGTTCCAGTTGCTGCTGACCGTGCTGTTCATGCTGATCACGCTGTTCTTCGTCTACAAGGACGGCATGCGCATGGTGGCGCAACTGGACGTGCTGGGCGAACGGATCCTGCCGGCGCGCTGGCAGCGTTTTTCGCGCGTGGTGCCGGCCACCATCAACTCCACCGTCACCGGCATGGGCCTGATCGCGCTGGGCGAAGGCCTGGTGCTGGGCATCGCCTACTGGGTCGCGGGGGTGCCGTCGCCGGTGCTGCTGGGCGTGGTCACCGGCTTCATGGCGCTGATTCCCGGCGGCGCGCCGCTGTCGTTCACGCTGGTGTCGCTGTATCTGGTTGGTTCCGGCCATGTGGTGGCGGGCATCGCGCTAATGGTGTGGGGCAGCGTCGAACTGTTCATCGTCGACAAGACGCTGCGGCCGCGCCTGGTGGGTGGGCCCGTCAAGCTGCCGTTCCTGCCGACCTTCTTCGGGCTGGTGGGCGGCGTGAAGACCATGGGCATCGTCGGGCTGTTCGTCGGCCCGGTGCTGATGGCGCTGCTGGTGGCCGTGTGGCGCGAATGGGTGCACCACGAGGAAGTCGAACGCGACAGCGCCCGGCTCAGGGCCGCGGCGCCGCCCGACCAGACGCCGGCCGGCGGCTAGCGCCGTGCGGCCATGCGTTTGGGTGTAATCTAGCTCTCCCCGCGCCCGCCGGCGCCTCGTCCGGCACGCGCCTGCCCTGTGCGCAGACGCTTTGCAGCTTCCGCCGCGGGGTCTGAGGGTTGGCAGGTTCAGCATGTCCCGGGCATTGCAAGAAGATGAGTTAGCGATCCTGCGCGAGCAGGGTTTCGTGGTCGCGCGCCAGTTCGCCGACCCGGCCGAGGTGGCGGCGCTGCGCGCGCTGGCCGAGCGCCATTTGCGCGAGCATGTGGCGCCCATCGAGTACGAGGCGGATCTGCGCTACCCTGGCGCGCCCGCGTCGCGCGACGCCGAAGGTGGCCTGACCGTGCGGCGCCTGCTCGGCGCCTACGGGCGTGATCCGCTGTTCGCGCAATGGGCCACCAATGCGCGCATCGGCCACGCGCTGGCGCGCTACTTCGGCCAGACGCCGGTGCTGTCCACCGTGCACCACAACTGTGTGATGACCAAGCATCCGGCCTACGGCAGCCTGACCGGCTGGCACCAGGACATCCGCTACTGGTCGTTTTCCGACGCCAACCTGATGTCCTGTTGGCTGGCGCTGGGCGACGAAACCTGGGACAACGGCGGCCTGTCGTTCATTCCCGGTTCGCACGCGGCGGCATTTCAGCCGGCGCAGTTCGACGACAAGAAGTTCTTCCGCGACGACGCGCCCGCCAACGCCGCCTGGATCGCGCGCGCCGTCTGTCCCGAGCTGCGCGCCGGCGACCTGGTGTTCTTCCATTGCCGCACGTTGCACGCGGCCCAGGGCAACCGCAGCGACCGCGTCAAGCTGTCGCTGGTGCACACCTATCATCCGCAGTCCTGCCACCCGTTGGCCGGCACCCGCTCGGCCAGCCAGCCGGGCGTGCCGCTGGCCGGTTAGCGCGGCGGCGCCGTCAGCGGCGCCGGCCCAGCCATGCCAGCAACAGCACCGAGGCGCCGATGGCCGCGAGGTTGAAGCGCATCGCGCTGGCGAAGGCCTGCGCGTAGCGGTCGCCGCTGGCCGCGTCCGCCCAGGCGTCGAGCGTGGCGCTGAACAGCATGCCGGCGGCGGACACGCCCAGCGCCGCGCCCACCTGCTGCAAGGTGGCGACCACCCCTGCCGCCATGCCGGCCTGGCGATCTTCCACCAGCCCCAGGGCCAGGTTCACCAGCGGCGTGTTGACCGCGCCTTGCGCCGCGCCCAGCCAGACCAGCGCGGGCACCAGCGACCACGGCGCGAGCGCGTCGCCGGCCGCCCCCACGTGCAGCATCAGCGCGGCCGTGGCGCCGCCATAAAGCAGCGCGGCCACGGTCACCGCGTGCGTGCCAAAGCGCGCGACCAGTCGCGGCGCCGCCATCGAGCCGGCCACGAAGCCGACGCTGGCGGGCGCGAACACCGTGCCCGCGGTCAGCGCGTCCACCCCCAGCCCGGTCTGCAACAGCAGCGCGTAGCACAGGAACATGGCGCTGGCGGTGGAGAACACCAGGGTCACCAGCAGGCAGCCGGCGGCAAAGCGCGGCTGCGCCAGCAACGCCATGTCGACCAGCGGCACGCGGCCGGCGGCGGCGGCGCGTCGCTGCATCCAGACGAACAGCGCCAGCAACGCGACCGCGATCGCGCCGCAGGCCAGCGTCCAGGCGGGCCAATGGCGCGCGGGCCCTTCGACCAGCGCCAGCAACAGCAGGCCCAGCCCGCTTCCGACCAGTGCCGAGCCGCCCCAGTCCATCGGCGCGCCCGCGGCGTCGCGCGATTCGGGAATGTGCCGCGCCAGCCGCCAGGCCAGGATGCCGACCGGCACGTTCACCAGGAAGATCGTGCGCCATGCCAGGCCGAACAGGTCGGCGTGCACGATCCAGCCGCCCAGCACCTGGCCGGCGATGGCCGCCAGCCCCAGGGTCATGCCGAGCAGGCCAAAGGCGCGGCGCCGCGCCTGGCCGTCATAGCTGACGCGGATCAACGCGTACACCTGCGGGAACAACATCGCGGCGGCCACGCCCTGCAACACCCGCGCCGCGATCAGCGCATTGGCGTCGGGCGCCAGGCCGCACAGCGCCGAGGCCAGCGCGAAACCGGCCATGCCCAGCATGAACAGACGCCGGCGGCCATGGCGGTCGCCCAACCGGCTGCCGGCGATCAGCAGCACGCCATAGGCCAACTCGTAGGCGACGATGATGAAATTGATCTGCGCGAAACTGGCCGGCAGCGTGGTCTGCATGCTGGGGATGGCGACGTTGACCACGAACAGGTCGAAGATCGTGATGAAGCCGCCGGACAGCAGCACCGCCAGGCCGAGCGGGCCGGGCGCGGCGGGCTTGGCGGGTTTGGCGCAGGCATCGGGGCAGGGCGAGGGCAGGGTGGCGGAGGGCATGAACAGGCCTTCAGAGTGGGAATCGGCGCTATTCTGTGAGCGATTCGAACCTTATACAATTTAGCTGTTTATGCTATTACTGAAGGCAATAGCCCATGCCCCGTCCTTGCCTGCGTGACCCGGCCGCCGCACCCCTGCCACCCGCGCGTCCCGACGCCGAGGCGGGCGCCCAGCGCCTGGATCGCACCCGCGCCGACCTTGCCGAATTCCTGCGGCTGCGCCGCGAGCGCCTGAGCCCCGCCGCGCTGGGCTTGCCGGCCGGCGGCCGGCGCCGCACGCCCGGCCTGCGGCGCGAGGAAGTGGCGGCGCTGGCGGGCGTGGGCCTGGCCTGGTACACCTGGTTCGAGCAGGGCCGCAACATCAGGGTGTCGGCCACCTTCCTGGAAAACCTGGCGCGGGTCCTGCGGCTGGACGCGGCCGAGCGCCGCCATCTGTACCTGCTGGCGCACCAGCGTCCCCCGGCCGAGCCGGGGCGCACCTGGTGCACCGTGCCGCCGCAGGTGCGGCGCCTGATGGACGATCTGCCCGCGCGTCCCGCCTATATCCTGAACCTGCGTTGGGACGTGGTGGCGTGGAACGCCGCCGCCGAACGCGTATTCGGCTTCGGCGCGCAACCGGCGGGACGGCGCAACCTGCTGTGGATGCTGTTCGTGGAGCCGTCGATGCGCGAGCTGTTCGTCGATTGGCCGGCACAGGCGCCGGCCATGCTGTCCACCTTCCGGCGCGATTTCGCCGCTGCCGCGGGCGCGCCGGACATCACCGAACTGGTCGACGAACTCGAACGCGTCGCGCCCGAATTCAAGGCGTGGTGGCGCGAGCACGACGTGCAGGGCGCCTGCATCGGCGTGCGCGGCCTGCGCCTGCCGGCCTTGGGCGAGATGGCGTTCGAGCACGCCACCTTGTCGGTCGATGAAAGCCGTCATCTGCGCCTGGTGGTCTACGCGCCCGCGCCGGACGAACCGCGGGCCGCGGCCTTTGCGCGCTGGCTGGCGCGCCAGCCGCGCGCGGCCGCGCGTGGCTCCAGAGAATAGGCGCCGCGTGGCGCTACGGCGGGGGCGCGGCGCGCTTTTATAGTCGGGGCGATTCGCCCCTTCCGCCCGCGCCATGTCCATCGAAATCCTGTCCCGCCGCAAGGCCCTGTCGCTGCTCGCCGTGGTGGTGCTGGCCTGGGGCTTTACCTGGGTCGTCAGCAAGTTGCTGCTGCAATACCTGACCCCGATCTGGGCGGTGGCCGCGCGCAGCGTTGTCGGCACCGCCGCGTTGCTGCTGCTGGGCCTGGCGCTGCGGCGGGTGGCCTGGCCGGTCAAGGCCGACCTGCCCGTGATCCTGAGCGTGGGTCTGCTGCACATGGGCGCGTTCGCCGCGCTGGTCAGCCTGGGCCTGCAATACGTGCCGGCCGGCCGCTCGGTGGTGCTGGCCTACACCACGCCGCTGTGGGTCATCCCGGGCGCGCGCCTGTTCCTGGCCGAACCGATCGGGCGCGGCCGGCAACTGGGGCTGGCGCTTGGCCTGCTGGGGTTGGCCGTCATCTTCAATCCGCTGGCGTTCGATTGGGGCAATCGCAAAGCCGTGCTCGGCAATGGCCTGGTGCTGCTGGCGGCGCTGTGCTGGGCCGTCAACATCGTCTACGTGCGCGCGCATCGCTGGGTCACTGCGCCGTTCGAATTGGCGTTCTGGCAGGCGTTGCTGGCGTCGGGCGTGCTGGCGGCCGTGGCCTGGGCCGCCGAGGGCGCGCCGCGCGTGGTGTGGCGGCCGGAACTGGCTTGGCTGCTGGGCTATGGCGGCGTGTTCGGCATCGCCGTGGCGTATTGGGCGGCGGTGAACGTGAACCGCGCGTTGCCCGCCAGTGTCACCGCGATCGGCCTGCTGGGCGTGCCGGTGGTGGGCCTGCTGTGTTCGGCGACCGTGCTGCATGAGCCGCTGAGCCTGCCGCTGCTGCTGGGAATGGCGCTGATCGTGGGCGGCATCGCCGCCGGGGTGCCGGACAAGGGGCGCGGATAACGGGCCGCGACAGGGCGCTTGACGGCCGGAAGCGTGTCTGTGTATCGTACGATATATATCTTAAGATACGTCGTAAGATATATCTTAAGTCATACGTCAGATACTCAGCGAGGCCCTTCATGCGCCATTTCCATTTCCTGACCGCCTTCACCCATGGCGCCCGCCACGGCGTCCGCAACGCTCATCCCGCTCATCCCGGCCACCCGCAATGCCACGATCCTCGCGGCCATGGCGCCGGCTTCGCCTCCGGCCGCTGGCACGAAGGCGGCCGTGGCCGTCCTGGGCGCCACGCCGGCAGCGGCGGGGGCGGCGGCGGGTTCGGCGGCGGGTTCGGCGGCGGGTTCGGCAGCCCGTGGGGCGGCCGCGGCGGCGACGCCGATGACAGCTTCGGCGGCGACGGCCGTCACTTCGCGCGCGGCCGCAAGGTCACCGCCGACGATCTGCAACTAATGCTGCTCGGCCTGCTGGAGCAGAACCCCAGCCACGGCTACGAACTCATCAAGGCGCTGGGCGCCATGTCCAACGGCTTCTACACGCCCAGCCCCGGCATGGTCTACCCCGCGCTGACCTACCTGGAAGAACTGGGCTACGCCACCGTCGAACAGGAAGGCAGCAAGAAGCGCTACCACCTGGCCGACCCGGGGCGCGCGCACCTGGACGCCAACCGCGAGCGTCTGTCGGTGATGTTCAACAAACTCAAGCACGTCGCCCGCAAGATGGACTGGATGCGCCAGGCCTGGAGCGGCGAGCCGCGCGCGGCCGCCGGCGATGACGAAAATGCCGCCGGCTGGATCGACGAGTTCGTGCACGCGCGCCAGGCGATCCGCCACGCGCTGCTGCAACGCACCGACGCGTCGCCGGCCGAGCAACGCCGCATCGCGGCCATCCTGCGCCGCGCCACCGAGGAAATCACGGGCAAGGATGCCGCCTGATTCCGTCCAGCCCACTTGGAGATCCCATGACTCAAACCGACCTGACCGTCGAACGCGTGCGCCATCCGCTCAAGATGCGCATGCTGACCGTGGCGCGCGTCGAACGCATCGCCGGCCTGCTGGCCCGCGTCACCTTGCGCGGCGAAGCCCTGCGCGACTTCGTCTCCGCGTCCTTCGACGACCACGTGAAACTGTTTTTCCCCGCCGATCCGTCGCAACCGCCGGTGTTGCCCGAGGTCGGCCCCGATGGCATCAAATTCCCCGACGGCGCGCCGCGCCCGGCCGCGCGCGACTACACCCCGCGCCGCTTCGATGCCGAGCGCCTGGAATTGGTGATCGACTTGGTGCTGCACGGCGACGGCCCGGCCTCGACCTGGGCCGCGCAGGCCCAGGTCGGCCAATGCCTGGGCGTGGGCGGCCCGCGCGGGTCGTTCGTGGTGCCCACCGGTTTCGACTGGCATGTGCTGATCGGTGACGAAACCGCGTTGCCAGCTATCGCCCGCCGCCTGGAGGAATTGCCCTCCACGGCGCAGGCCCTGGTGCGGATCGAAGTGCCGGGCGCCGCCAACCAGATTGCCCTGGCCACGCGGGCCCAGGCCGCGGTGCGCTGGCTGCATCGCAACGGCACCGTGGCCGGCTACAGCACCTTGTTGCTGGAAGCGGCGCGCGACCTGGTATTGCCGCCGGGCGAGGGCTATGTCTGGGTGGCGGCGGAGTCCGCCGTGGCCAAGGCGGTGCGCGAGGTCATGGTGACGCAGCACGGTGTCGACAAGCGCCGCATCCGCGCCGCCAGCTACTGGAAGCGCGGCGCCAGCGCGGTGCATGAATCGCACGACGACTGAGGCCACGGCGGCGATGCGCGTGGCAGCCCGCCATCATGGCCGGCTCCGGCGCCGGCGCGCCTATCCTTGCGCCAGCGCCAGCAGATTGGCCACGCGCCCGCCGGGCGCGTCGTCGCGCACCACCAGCCCCAGCACCGCGCGCGGCCAATCCAGCGCGAAGGGGCGATAGACCACGCCGTCCGGACGCAGGTGCCGCAGCGACGCGGGCACGATCGCCACGCCCATGCCCGCCGCCACCAGGTTCACCGCCGATGACAGTTGCGGCGCGCGCTGGCCCGGCAGCGGGTTCAGTCCGTGCCGGCGGCATGCCGCCATGATGTCGGCGCTCAGGCCATAGCCGGACTTGCGCGAATACTGGATGAAGCGTTCCTGCGCCAGGTCGGCCGGCGCCAGCCGCTTGCGCCGCGCCAGCGCGTGGCCCAGCGGCAGCGCCACCATCAACGCTTCTTCCGTCAGTTGCGTGAAGCGCAAACCGCCATCCATGGCGAACGGCGGCCGTACGAAAGCCGCGTCGATCAAGCCGGCGCGCAGGCGCGCCACCAGCGTTTCGCTGTCGTCCTGCGACAGTGTCATTTCGACGTCGGGGTATTGCTGCCGGTACTGCCGGATCAATTCGGTCACGACCGGATGGAACGAGGCCGATTCGGTGAATCCCAGCGACAACTCGCCGACTTCGCCGCGCGCGGCGCGTTGCGCGGTTCGCACCGCGTCCTGCGCGCGTTGCAGGATGTCCTGCGCGCACGCCAGGAAAGCGCGGCCGGCGTCGTTCAGGCTCACGCCGCGTCCGCGCCGGTCGAATAGCGGCGTGCCCACTTCCTGTTCCAGTTGCCGGATCTGCTGCGACAGCGGCGGCTGCGCCATGCCGAGCTGTTCGGCCGCGCGCGTGAAGTGCTGGGCCTCGGCGGTGGCGACGAAATAACGCAGATGGCGCAATTCCATTTTGGTACTCAAAAAATATTGATATTCAATTTTCCATATATTGGACATTCTAGTTCGGCGGCACGATGATGCGGGCATCGACGTCTCTTTCTCCAAAGGAATGCCCCCATGGCCAAGACCCTCACGCCCGGCGCCCGGCTGCGCCAGCATCTCGCCCAGGACATCGTGGTGGCGCCCGGCGCTTATGATGGCCTGTCGGCCCGCCTGGTGGCGGCCGCCGGCTTTAACGCGGTCTACGCCAGCGGCGGCGCCATCGCGCGCGCCGCCGGCTACCCCGATATCGGGCTGTTGAGCTTGACCGAGGTTATGGACCGCGTCGAGCAGATCGTCGACGCCAGCGGCCTGCCGGTGGTGGCCGACGCCGACACCGGCTTCGGCGGTTCCGCCAACGTCGAACGCACGGTGCGCGTCATGGCGCGCGCCGGCGTGGCGGCCTTCCATATCGAGGACCAGTCGTTTCCCAAGCGCTGCGGCCACCTGGATGACAAGAGCCTGGTGGATGCCGCCGAAATGTGCCGCAAGGTGCACATCGCGCGCCAGACGCTGGCCGATGCCGATACGCTGGTGATCGCCCGCACCGACGCCATCGCGGTGGAAGGCTTCGAGGCCGCCATCGCGCGCGCCGAACGCTACGTGAAGGCGGGCGCCGACATGGTGTTCGTCGAGGCGCCGGAAACGCTGGAACAGATCCGCGCCATCGCGGACCGGCTGCCCGGCCTGAAGCTCATCAACATGTTCTATGGCGGCAAGACGCCGCTGGTGCCGTTGCCCGACCTGGCCGCCATGGGCTACCGCCTGGCGATCATCCCGTCGGATCTGCAACGCGCCGCTATCCACGCCATGCAGGCCACGCTGGCGGCGATCCGCCAGACCGGCGACAGCCGCGCGCTGGCCGATCGCCTGACCAGCTTCAAGGAACGCGAGGAGATCGTGCAGACGCGCCGCTATCTGGCGCTGGATACGCAGTAGGCGCGGGGCCATGGCGGACGCGGGCGGGCGCGCAGGGCGCGCCGCTCGCGCGGCGTCACTGGCGGCAGCGCTGCGGCATCGACAGCGGCCACAGGCGCTGGTTGTAGGCGCCGTAGAGCGTGCGGATGCCGCACTCCAGGGTGACGCGCGCCACCATCGCGCCGCGCTCGTCCAGGATCATCGACTGCTCGCGCGTCGACACCACGGCGCGCTGGTTGGCGTAGTCCGAGGCCCACAGGTAGACCGGCGCGACCGCCATCCGGCCCTGGCCATCGGCGTAGCCGTAGTAGTCGCCCACGCCCGCGAGCGCCAGGCCGTCGCGGCGCGCCCCCAGGTGGGTGAAGGTCGGCCCGGACGCGACGCCCTTGTCGTTGATCGCGCGCATGCCGCCGCCGGCCAGCGCCAGGGCGGCCTGGCCCTCCGAGAACGCGCTGCCCGCGCCGGCCAGCGTCAGGCGGGTCTTGCCCGTGGTGTCGACGTAGGTGGTGGTCGGCTTGCCGCTCGCGTCGTGGTCATGCCGCATCAGCCAGGCCGATCCCGCCGGCCAGTCCCATTGGCCGGCCGGCAGGCTGACGACGGTCTTGCCGTGTTCGTCGATCAGGCGCGCGCCGTCGTCGCCACTGATCAGCGCGCGCGCCGGCTTGCCCTGGAAGGGCGTGCCCGCCAGCGGCCCGGGCGCGACCTGCCAGCGGCCCTGGCCGTCGACGTAGCCGTGCCGGTCGGCGCGGCGGATGGCCAACCAGTCGCCCATCTGCGCGTAGCTGGCGTCTTCCAGGTCGAGCGTGCCGGAGGCGTCCGGCGAAACCAGCCAGCGTTGTTTTTCGCTATAGGCGATGTAAGTGCCATTGGCCTCGCGCGACACCTGCAGCGCCGGCTGGAAGGCGGTCAGGACGCGCCCGTCGCGATTGACCAGCGCGGCCGGCCGGCGGTAATCGTTCTCTTGCGGTCCGGCCTGCTGCACCAGCCATAGCTTGTCGCTGACGCGCATGACGCCGTGGTGGCGCGGCGGCACCAGCCACTTGCCCTGCGGGTCGATCACGCCGACCTTGCCGGCGCCCAGCGAAGCGGCGGCCTGGCCGTCCTGGAATTGGCCGATGTGCTGGAAGGCTGGCGGCGACACTTCCTTGCCCGCGATGAAATCGTACAGGCCCCACGGGTCGCCCTCGGCCGCGGTCTTCAGGTAGCGCACCAGCCCGGGCGCCACCACCTCGGCCTCAAAGTAGTCCGGCAGCGCGTAGATCTTGCCGGTCCGGTCGATGAGCCGGGTCTGGCCCTTGGCGTAGATCAGCGCATAACCCTGGTGGAAGGCGCCGATGTGCTGCTGTAGCGGCAGATTCATGGGCCGGCCACGGCCATCGAGCAGTTGCACGCCGGCCTCGGTCCGCGCGGCGAAGCGCAGGTCGTCGGCGCCGAGGGGGGCGGCCCCGGCCGCGTCGTTGGCGCTGTCGTCGTCGCGGGGCCCGTCCAGCGGCACGACTTCGGTCCAGTCCTTGTGCGTGGCAACGCTGCCGTCGGCCAGCAGCAGGCCGGCGCCGCCGTCGGCGCAGTGGCAGTAGCCCTGGCCCAGCAGGCCCAGCGGGCCGCCCGGCACGTCCAGCGGCAGGTCGCGCAGTTGCGACCCCTGGGCCGCCTCCAGCGCGTCCGGCCGCAGGATCGCGCGGCCGTCGGCGTCCAGCGCATTGAGCAATTGGCCGTCCTGGCTGGACAGCCACAGCTTGCCCTGGCGCAGCGCCATCCGGCCGACATCGGCCAGCCACGCAGGCGCGTTCTCGCCATGCAGCCACACGCCCTTGGGCGTCAGCAGCCCGGCCACCTGGCCCGCCGGATTGCGGAACAGCAGATAGCCGCCTTCGTTCTGTTCGGCGCGCAGGCCGTTGCCCAGCGTCACCGGCTCTGCACGCCCCGCCACATAGGCCTTGAGTGTGTCGCCCGATGCGTAGACCAGCGTGTCGTCGTGGATCGCCGAAGTGCGCGCCTCGGCCGGCGTGAGCGTCGCCAGCGGCTGTCCGCCGGCATCCAGCAGGACATAGCCCTTGCCGCGTGGCAGCTCGGCGCTCCAGAAGGCCTTGCCCACGCGGGTCAGGCGCTCGTAGCGCTGGCCCTCGCCAATCACGTTGCCGGCGGCGTCGATCAGCACCACTTCCTCCGTGCCGATGGCCAGCGCTAGGGCGTCGTTGTCACGCCGCGAGATGTCGCTGTATTGCGGTGGCACACGCCAGTTCCAGTCGTCATCGAGCAGGCCGTACATGCCATGGTTGTCGACGCCGATGAACAGGCCGTTGCCGTAGCTGGACGCCACCTGCACGCCGGGCTTGGCGTAGCGGCGTTCGCCATTGGCGGCGCGGAATTCCTCGCGATACGTGAGCGACAGCCGGGCCGGCTTGCCTTCGCCCAGGCGCACGCTGTCGACGCTGGCATCGATGGCGTCGCCCACTGCCTTGCCGGCGCGGTCGATCAATTGGTACTGGCCGTCCCGCGTCACCACCGCCAGCCCGCCTGCGACGAAATCGGAGGCGCTGTCGTAGCGCGGCGGCACCGCCATCCTGCCCTTGGCGTCGATGTACCCCCATTTGCCCTTCCAGCGCACCGCCGCCATGCCGTGATGGAAATCGCCGACCCGTTCGAACTGCGGCGCCACGGCCAGTCTGCCGTTGGCGTCGATAAAGCCCCAGGCGTGGCGGCGCAGCGAGGCGTCGGTGGGCACGCGGTCGATCTCTTCGAGCGACGACGGCAGCAGCACCGCGGCGCGATTGTCAGACAGCGGGCCGATGCAGCCGGCCGGGCCGGCATCGCCATGGCGGGCGTCGCGGGCGGCGCTCACGTCCATCGGGCCGTCGACGCAGGGGATGCCATTCTGGCGGTATTGGGCGTGCGCCGACAGCGAAAGACCCAGCGCGGCCAGGGCGCAGGCGAGGCGGGTGGCGTGAAACGCGCGTGAAGTCATGGTCATTGTGCTTGGGCGGATTCAGGGGCGGGCGCGTATTCGAGGTCGCGGGCGTCAGGGCAGGTCAGCTTTTCGCGCGGCCAGGTCAGGCGTCCTTGCGCGTCGAACACGACGACCTCGCCGCAGATCAGGCCGAACAGCGTCATGGTGGCGCCGCGTTTGTCGATGAATTGCAGCAGCCCCTCGCGGCGCACCAGGGCGCGGCCTTCGCTGAAGTCATCGGCCCAGCCGAACGTCGGCGGAATGACGTAGCGGCCGGTCAGGTCGATGTAGCCCAGCAGTTTGCCGCTGCGTTGCTCGCGGCGCGCCAGCGCCAGGCCGTCGCGCAACGGGCCCAGCCGGTCGAAGTAAGGCCCGACTACGCGCTTGCCGTCGGCATTGACGAAGCCATAGCGGTCGTTCTGGCCGCGATAGACCACCACGCCTTCGCTGGCGTTGCGTTCCTCCAGCGTGAATTCGCCCTGCAAGCGGGTGATTTCGCGGCCCTGCAGATCGGTCATCACGCTTTGCGAGTTCTTGCTGTCGCGGAACACCACGCGCTTCATCGACGCCAATGGCGTGCCGTCGCCACGCGCGGCCAGCAAGGTCTTGCCGTTCTCGTCCATCAGCCGGTAGCGCTGGCCGTCGAAGACGCGCGCCAGGCCTTCGGGCTGCACGAAGAAGGGGTTGAATTCGCCTTGAACGGCCGGCACCTTGAAGTTGCCCCGGGCGTCGATGGCGCCGTTGCGCGAGCGGTACTGCACGTAGATCCAGTCGCCGAACTGTTCCTGGCGTTCGGGTTCGCCCTCGAACAGCCGGGTCATGCCGCCCTGGGCGTCGAACAGCAGCGTGGCGCCGTCCGTGCCCTGCGCCAGATAGCGGCCGCGCTTGAGATCCTGCGGGCGCTCGTGCAGCACCGCGCTGCGCTTGCCGGTGCGCAGGTCGATCAGGCGATAGGCGTCGCCGTAGCCGGTGTCATCCGCGCGCCGCGGTTCCCGCGCCAGCAGATAGCCGTTCCCCAGGTAATCGAGTTCATAGCTGCCGGAATAGGTGGCGGGCACCACCCATTTGCCCTGGCGGTCGATGACCCCCCAACGGTCGTGGTCCTGCGCCTTGGCCCAGTCGTCGGTGAAATCCTCGATGCGCTCGAGCATCGGCTTGACGACCTCGCTGGCGCCGCGGATGTTCCACAGGCCCCAGCGGCGGTCGCGGCGCCCGTCCACCGCATGGAAGTAGAGCAGATCGCCGTCGAGCTTGTCGCCATTGACCTCGATGCGCGCCGGCAGCTTCTGCGGATTGCCGCGGGTATCGATCAGCACGGCGGCATCGCGATCCATGTCGGGCGTGCGGGCCCACGCGTAGGCGCCCTTGAAGCCGCCGATGCCGGCGAACCTGGGCGGCAGGATCCAGTTGCCCTCGGCATCGATGGCGCCGACGGTGCGCTTGCGGGTCTGCACCAGCAGGGGGGCGCTGGCGTCGTAGCTGCTGATGTCGTCCCATTCCGGGTTGGTGACGATCCTGCCCGAACGCGTCAGGATGCCGGTCGGCTGGCTGTAGTCGTGGGGATGCAGCAGCGCCAGGGGCAGCGCTTCGGCCTGCGCCTTGTCGTCGCGCCGGGGGCTGAACGGCGTGACGCGGTACTGGGCCAGCCGTTCGACGGTGCCGGCGTCCAGCAGCGGGGTGCCGTCGGCGCGATAGATCTGCGCCAGGGTCGCTTCGGTGTCGTCGCCCCCGGCATCGGCACTGACGGCGGCGTCGGCGGCCGCCGTGACCTGGACGGCCTGCGCCGCATCGGCGGCGGCTGCGGCCGCTGCGGGCACGGCGCTGTCGGCCCGCGCGGCGGACGGCTGCTGGGCGTTGACCCAGGCCAGCCCGTGGCTGACCGTGACGCGGCCGAAGGCCGCTCGCACCACCTGCGGCTTGCCGTTGGGCGGGATCAGGATCACCGCGTCGATGTCGCTCAAGACCTTCCAGTCATCGGTTGCCTCGACGCCCACGTACGGATTGGTGAAGGTGTGCAGCGGCTTGAGTTGCGCGTCCAGCAGCGCGTAGGGGCCTTGCCCCTTGGGCTTCACCAGCCACAGCCCGGGCGCCACGCGCGTCACGCTCTCATAACCGTCGCCATCGAGCGCCGTGCCATCGGGCCGCACGAACCGCCAGGTGTCGTCGCGCTGCACGGCCAGCGTGTCGCCGTCGCGCAGCGGCGGTTGCTGCGAGCGCAGCACGTCCGGCGCGATGGCCCAGCGGCCGTCGGCATCCAGCAGGCCCCACCAGCCGCCATAGCGCGAACTGCGCCGCTGCGCCGGCAGGTAGCCCGAGTCGGACGGCGCCAGCATCATTACATCGGCGGGCAGCGTCAGCGCGCGTCCGGTCGCGGTGTTGAACAGCCGTGGCGGCTGCGGCACTTCCATCTCCGCGAGTTTCTGGCCACGTTCGAAGCCCCACGAGCGCGTGCCCAGCGCAAAGGTCTTGAGCACCTGGCCCTGGCGGTTGATCAGCACATCGCGTTCGTCCTGCTCGACCAGCGCGGTGCCCTCGGCGTTGAACCCCGAGGCGCGCGTGAAACGCGGTTCGATTGCCCAGTTGCCACGCTGGTCGATGTAGCCCCACAGGTCGCCCTGGCGCACCGCCGCCAGGCCGTTCTGGAACGACTCGGCTTCCTGGAACGCCGGCTTGATGACCATCCCGCCTTGCGGGTCGATGTAGCCCCAGGTGCCGGCCGGATCGCCGGCCTTGCCGGTAATCACGGCGGCCAGGCCTTCGGCATACCCGCGCTGGCAACTGACATCGGGGGTGATGGCGTAGGTGCGGCCGACACAGTCGCGTTGCCAGCCGGCATATTCGTCGGCGCTGGCGGGCGCGGGGCCCAGGCAGGCCAACGCCGCGGCCAGCGCCAGCGGCCGCAGTGCCGGCCGGCAGCCCGCGCGCAAACGGAGAGTGCCCCTCATGATGCGACGGGCGCGGAGCGCGCCAGATCGCGCGCGGGCGCAACGGATGGGAACGAGCGGGGCCGGACGTGCCGCATGATGGAAGTGCCTGTGGGAAAAGGGACGAGGACAGCACTGTAACCAGCCGTAGCACCCAAAGAAACGGCAAATGTAACGATAGAAAACGAACCGTTAACATCGCGCGGCCCGGGCCGCCGCCGTGGCGCCGGGCAGGGGGAGCGGCGGGCTTGCGGTCGAGGCCCGCTGGCATTCCCGCGGCGCATGCAGCCGGCGACAAATAATCGGTTGAAGGCCGCTCCTGGCGCCCCTGTAATAGCGTCATTCGCCCGTGCGCGGGTTCGACGTCTCACGCCAGAGGTTCGCCATGTCCGCCGTTCCCGCCGTCGCCGCCCCGTCCGGCTCCGCCGCGCCACCGCCCAACCTGTGGCTGATGGTGCTGGCGGGGGGCATCGTCATGGGCCTGGCGCTGGGCGTGCGGCACGTGCAAGGCCTGTTTCTGCTTCCCGTCACCATGGACCGCGGCTGGTCGCGCGAGGCCTTCGCCATGGCCATGGCGGTGCAGAACCTGACCTGGGGCGTGGCGCAGCCCTTTACCGGCATGATCGCCGACCGCTACGGCTCGGCCAAGGTGGTTCTGTGCGGGCTGGCGTTCTATGCGCTGGGGCTGGCCGGGATGGCGCATGCCACCAGCGCGGCGGCCTTCATGTGGAGCGCCGGCATCTGCATCGGCATCGCCCTGTCGGGCACCGCGTTCGCCGTGATCTATGGCGCGCTCAGCCGGCTGGTGCCGCCGCGGCGGCGCGGCTGGGCCCTGGGCGTGGCCGGCGCGGTCGGCGGGCTGGGGCAGTTCACCCTGGTACCGGCGGCGCAGTGGCTGATCGGCGGCTGGGGCTGGGTCAGCGCCTTGCTGATCTTCGCGGCGGTGCTGGCGGCGGTGCTGCCGCTGGCCTGGCCGCTGAAGGAAACCGCCCGCGCGGCGGCGGCGCCCGGCGCCGCGCAGCCCGAACAACGGTTGGGCGCGGCGATCCGCGAGGCGTTCGCGCAACCGGGCTTCTGGCTGCTGAACCTCGGGTTCCTGGCCTGCGGTTTCCAGTTGGCCTTCATCGGCACGCACCTGCCGGCCTATCTGATGGACAAGGGCATGCGCGCGGCGGACGCCGTCGCCGCGCTGGCCATCATCGCGCTTGCCAATGTGGCCGGCACCTACGTCTGCGGCATCCTCGGCGCGCACCATCGCCGCAAGTACCTGCTGGCCGGCATCTACCTGCTGCGCACCGCCGCCATGGCGCTGTTCTTCCTGTTGCCGCTGTCGGCAGGGTCGGTCTACGTGTTCGCGGCGGTCATGGGCTTTGTCTGGCTCGGCACGGTGCCGCTGACCAACGGCCTGATCGCGCAGGTGTTCGGGGTGCGCTACATCACGACGTTGTTCGGCTTCGTCTTTTTCGGCCACCAGCTCGGTTCGTTCCTGGGCGTATGGCTGGGCGGCGTCGTGTTCGAGGCGACCCATTCATACGACCTGATCTGGCTGGGCGCGATGGCGCTGGGCGTGCTGGCGGCGGCGCTGCACTGGCCCATCGACGACCGCGAGCTGCCGCGCGCACGCGCCGCCTTGCCCGCCTGAGGGGCGGGCGGCGGGACGACAGGGGCCGGTGCTGCGTTCGATCCGGGCAAAAACTGCGATAATCCCCGACTTTCGAGCAGGCGCCGGAGCGCCTGCGGGGCAGGGGGCATGAGCACAGGGTTCGACGGCGTCAGGCCGGCATCCGAATCGTCCATCGAGATCGGCTTCTTCTTCCAGGGCCGCCATTGCGTGGAGCGCATCCGCGTCAAGCCCACCGCCGCCAACCTCAAGCGCGCCGCCGAGCGACGCGCCGCCATCCTGGCGGCCATCGCGCGCGGCGACTTCGATTACGACGCCGAATTCCCCCGGCGTGCCGCCGCCTCCCCACCCGCCAAGGACCCGACATGACCCGCGCCGCCGCCTTGCCCGTGCACGACCTGACCGCCGATGCCTTCGCGTCCTACGGCTGGATGCTGGGCAAGCCCATCCCGCTGGGCAACGGCGTGCCCATGTTCAGCAACGAGGCCACCGACTTCTGGCACGAACATGTCTTCAACACCGGCGCCGGCGGCGACGCCGAAGTGCTGTGGGTCAACTACCGCAGCGCCTCGGCCGAGATCGCCAGCCTGGAAAAACACCTGCTGACGCAGCAGGCCATCGTGCCGCTGACGGGCGCCATCATCCAGGTGGTGGCGCGCAGCGCGGCCGACGGCAGCCCGGACCTGGAAACCCTGGCGGCGTTCCGCGTCGAACCGGGGCAGGGCGTGTGCATGCGGCCCGGCTGTTGGCACGCCACGCGCGTGGACCAGGCCGAAGTCACCTGCCTGATGTTGACGCGCCGCTCGACCACGCTGGACCTGATTCAGCACCTGACCACCGACGCCGCCGCCAGCGAAAGCGCGATCACGCCGATTCCGGCGCGGCAACTGGAGCTTCTGCGTTTGCCGGACTGAATCGTGGCGGGCGCGCGGGTGACGCCGGCGCGTCATCCGGCACATGGTGTTGGCGCATTGCATCGTCGGCCTCGTGTCCGGCAAAAAGATAGTGCTGTCATCTCCGTGCGGTTTCACTACCCTGGCGAAATGTGCCAGAATTTCGGCGAATGTCTGTCCTGTCCGCGACGCTGCCGCCATTCGGGCGTTGCCAACCGCTATCCGAGTTGGAGCATGGAATGCGCATACGCCGCGCTGGCGTCGGATCTTCCACCGGGGCTTTGCCCGGTCTTTTCCTTTGGCTCCGGGGCGTCGCCGCGCTGGCGTTGATCGCCGGCGCCAGCGGTTGCAGCTTCACCTCGCCCGACGCGGCGACCGGTTCGCAGTACGTCGGCATCGACGGCGTCACGGCGCCCGAGGCGCAGCGCATCGCCAAAGAGGCCTACCTCTACGGCTACCCGATGGTCGCCAACTACCAGGCCATCCACGCCGCCAGCATCGACACCGGCAACCCGCATTACAAAGCCCCGTTCAACACCATCAGCCACGCCCCGCTCGAAGACATGTCGGCGGTGGCGCCCAGCGTCGACGCGCCCGTGTCCTCGGCGGTGCTGGACCTGCGCGCCGAACCCGTCGTCATCAGCGTGCCGCCGATGGAATCCCGCCGCTATTTTTCGCTGCGGCTGCGCGACCTGTATGGCTATAACTTCGCCTACCTCGGCAGCCGCGCCGGCGGCAACGGCGGGGGCCGGTACCTGGTGGTCGGCCCGCGCTGGAATGGCGCCGAGCCCCAGGGCTTCACCAAGGTGATCCGCGCCGAGACCGAACTGGTCAGCATGACGGCGCGCACCCAATGGTTCGGGGCGGCGGACCTGCCGCATCTCAAGAGTATCCAGTCCGGCTACAAGGTTCAGCCGCTGTCGGCCCACCTGCGCAGAACGCCGGCGCCCGCGCCGGCCGCCGTGGCCTGGCTCGCGCCGCCGCCGCCCGCGCAGATGCGCAGCTCGCTCGAGTTCTACAACCAGTTGGGCTTCGTGCTGCAATTCGCGCCGGTCCTGCATGGCGAGCGCACGTTGCGCAAGCGCCTGGACAGCCTGCGCATCCGTCCGGACGCGCCGGTCGTCACCGATGCCCTGAATCCACGGCTGCGGCAGGTTATGCGCGAAGGCATGCATGACGGCCAGAACGACATCGACAAGCATCGGGTGGCGCTGGCCGGCAAGACCGACACGCTGTTCGGCGACCGCCAGACCCTGCGTCACGACTACCTCGCGCGCGCCACCGGCGCCCAGGTCGACCTGGACGGCGAAAACCGCGCAGAGGCGATGGCCACGGTGCTGACCACCGATGCGGCGGGGCAGCCGCTGGACGGCGCCCACTCGTACACCCTGCGTTTCGCGCCGAACGGCCTGCCGCCGGTCAACGCGTTCTGGTCGGTGACCTTGTACCGCATGCCGGGGCAACAACTGGCGCCCAACCCCATGCATCGCTACGTGATCGATGCCGCGCTGCTGCCCACGCTCACGCGTGACCGCGATGGCGGGCTGACGCTGCGCATCCAGCACCACGCGCCGGGCAAGGGCGGTCAGGCCAATTGGTTGCCGGCACCGGCCGGGCCGTTCATGCTGACCCTGCGCTACTACTGGCCCCAGCCGGCCTTGCTGGACGGCGCATGGCAGCCGCCGCAGGCGCAGCGCGTCGGGCTGTAGCGGCGTTGCGGCGGGCGGCTGAAGCGGCCGCCGATGCGGCGGGCGCCGTGCCCGGCCGGACGCCATGGCGCGTCAAAGATCCTCGCTGCGCCAGACCTTCAGCACCCGGCCGAAGATCTGCAGATCCATGTCTTCGGTGATGTCCCAGGCGTCGTATTTGGTGTTCTCGGACTTTGCCCGGATCAGCAGCCCGCGCGCGCTGGGAATGCGCTGCAAGCGCTTGATGAAGCCTTCGTTGCCGACGCGAAAGAAGAACACGCCATCGACGTCGGCCTTGACCACCCCCAGATCCACCAGCAGCGGATCGCCCGGGTTGTACATGGGCCGCATGCTGTCGCCGAACCCAGTCACCACGCACAGATTGGCCGCCGCGGTGTAGTGCCGCAGATTCTTGTGCAGCCATTCCTGGCTGACGCGCAGGCTCTGGATCACGCCGGGCTGGTCGCGCAGTTCCACCCCCGCGCCCATGGCGCCGCCGGTGTCGAAGCGTGGAATGCGCAGATCGCCGGCCGCGTCGTCGTGGACGCGCGGCGGATCGCCCGCCGCTTCGGCCAACACGATGTCAGGCGGGTACTGCGCCGCTTCGTCCAGCAATTGTTCCAGCGACAGCCCCAGGCCCGCCGCGAGGCGCGCCGCGTACTTGGAGCGCTCGCTGTCGCGCCCCTCGAGCGCGGCAATGGTGCCGACCCCGACGCCGGTGCGCGCTTCCAGTTGTTCGAGGGTAAGACCGAGGGCGGCGCGGTAGCGCCTGATTTGTTTTCCGAGAGCCATGGCGGGACGCTAAACAGTTGTGGAAAATTGTGCAACAACAAGTGTTGAAATCGAGATTATACATTTGTAGAATTCCAGTCATGGATTACCCCAAACATGTGCTGTTATCAGATGGAAGCGTGGGTAGCGTATCGCTACCCGGCGGCTTCTCCCGGCAACCCATCCGGGCGGCGGCAACGCCGTCCCACCTCCCCGGCGCCCAGGCGCCGCAATCCCGGCATCGTCCCCAGGCGGCGGACACCGGCATCGAACCCCATGGCAAGGAGCGGCAAATGAATCAGGCAGGAAACATGGCGCTGCGGGCGCCGCAAGACTGGGTCGCCGCGGCATCGCAGGCGGGCGCCGCGATCGCGCGGTCACTGACCACGCGGCCGGCGGCGCCCGCTGCCCGCCAACCAGGCGCGCGCATTCAGGATCAGACGGGGCAGGGCATGACGCGAGAGGAATCGGATCAGGTCGAGGCGCTGATCATGGAGTGGTACCACTGGAGCCGCGGCTATCGCCCGCCGCTGGGTGTAGGCAGGGTCTCGGCATTCGCGCGCGGCATGAGCGCCGACGAAGCCTATGACGACGAGGACGTCGACGCCCGCCTGGCGGCCAGCCGTGGCGAGCAGACCGAGTTGTGTATCGATGAGCTGCCGTGGCAGCAGCGCGCCGCCCTTGGCGTGCATGCCGGCAACAAGGCCGCCGGTGCCCGCGTCTTCAGCAATCCGCGTCTCACGCCCGCGCAGCAGCATGCCGCCTACCAGGAGGCCAAGGCGGCGCTGCTGCCGGCCCTGCGCCGGCGCGCGCTGGTGACGGCGCCGCAAGTGCGACCGAACCCGCGCTGACCCCGGACAGGTTCTCACGCATGAGGCTCCGCCCGGGCGCCGCGACCGCCTTCAGGTAAGTGGTAGTGGCCGGGTGCAGGCCATTCTGTCGCACGCGCGCGGCCGCTGTCACCTGAAGAGAAATTATCAATTGACAGGGAATCCGGTGCTGCGGCGCCGCCGCCAAAAAAACCGCCGCCGGAAGCTTCCGGCGGCGGCCTTGTCTTGTCCTGGGCGGGGACTCAGTCCTTGCGGCTGGTCACTTCCACCAGGTGGTAGCCGAACTGGGTCTTGACCGGGCCTTGCACTTCGCCGACCGGAGCGCTGAACACCACGGTGTCGAATTCCTTGACCATCTGGCCCGGGCCGAAGGTGCCCAGGTTGCCGCCGTCGCGGCTGGACGGGCAGCTGGAGTTTTCCTTGGCCAGTTGCGCGAAGTCGGCGCCGTTCTCGATGGCGGTCTTCAGTTCGTTGGCCTTGGCTTCGGTCGAAACCAGGATGTGGCGGGCGGAGGCTTGTGCCATGTTGAGGCTCCTTGCGGGGAATGATTGGGGTGGGGAGAGTAACGCATTTGCGCCGACTGGCTACCGTGCCATCATAAACGCGCAGCGGAAATGCCGTGGAAGGGACGGATCACGGCTGCGCCAGCCAATTCTTGAACGGCTCCAGATCCAGGTGGCCCGGCACATACCATACCTTTCTCGTGCGATCCCACTGGGCGCCCAAAGCCTTCACCACATCCCTATTGGCATACGCAACTTTCAGGTCCCGTTGGCCAACGGACGCGGTGGGCAGGGCCAGATTGCGGCGGACGGCGTTGTTGGCACGGTTTTGCGTGCTGGTCAGCTGCATCTGGGTAATGAAAGGGCTGCGCTGCGCGGGGTCTTCCGTTGGAATCAGGGTGAGTCGCGATTTTGCGCGCGTTGCCGCGACGTAGAAGAGGTTTTCTTCTTCGGGGCGTGCGCGTAGCGGGTTGGGAAATTCGCCCTGGTCGAGAAAGGGCAGGATCACGTGCTCGAACTCCTTGCCTTTGACGTTCGCCACGCAATCCAACAACACCATGTTCCTGGTGGGCCGCGCCCCAACGAACATCTCCGCGGCGCCAATCCAGGCTGAGAAATCCGGCAGGTTCAGTTTCAGGTCACGTGCCGCCGCGATGAATCCCTTCACAGACTTGGTCACGACCGCGGCTTCGTAGGGGTGAACGTAGAGCCGCCGCGCCAGCTTTTCCATGTCGATGAGTTCGCAGACGGCTTCGAATGCCGTATGTGCGGGGGCGCCTGGCTCGAGGCCGCGCAGATGCATCACCGCGTTTTCGATACGCGTTCGAGCGGCGGGGTTTCCAACACGCTGGATCTGGCCTTTGAAGAAATACTCGAGTGTCGCCGGGTCCTTGGAGATCGTCGCTTTGGCCTCGTTGAGTTCGTCCGGTGTCAGGGGGACTTCGGCGAAAGTGGCCAATGCTTCCACAATGGCCGAGCGCGTGTCGGCCGACGCTACGCTATGAAGGTCGCCCAGCGCGATGGCAAGCATGCCGCGCAGGAAGAGAATTTCATCGCGTTGCAGATAACTTTTCATCATCAACGTGCGATATTGCACTTGCGCCCGCATCAGCGCGTTTTCAACCTCGATGGACTGGTGATGGTCGCGCAACAGGATGCAGCAGCCATCCAGCGCCTTCCCATCGTTTTTCCACTGAAGGATGGCCTGCACGACCTGTTGTCCGCAAGCGCCCGGCACAGCGCCATAGGGCGCTTCGCGGATCTCGGTGTGCAGCGGCAGAGTCGAATCGACGATCTTGTTCTTGAAGGCTTCCATGGCATATGCCAGATGCGGCCCATGGCGGTACGTCATCGACAACGGGAAAGCGACGCAACCCGGGAAGCTGGCCGCGATTCGATACTCCAGGAACGAGCAGTCGGCTCCCAGATGCGAATAAATGACCTGATCTTTGTCGCCGACCCCGACAAAGTAGGGCTTGTGAACGTTGAGCAGCGATTCAATGATGCAGAACGAGGCTTCATTGACATCGTGCAGCTCGTCGCAGACCACCAGCTTGAAGGCGGGAAGGGCCTCATGCATTTCTGGCGTTGCGCGCAGGGTGCACGCCAGGTCATAGGTGGCATCGAAAAAGCCGCGAGCCTCCACATAGCCGAAGGCATCTATACGCAGCCTTTCATATTCCACCGCCCACAGATAGTCGCCCAGCGGAATGCCCAGGCTTTCCGCCGCGGATTCGGAATCCATGCCTGCCTCGTCCCGGGCCAGCGTCATAGTGGCCTTCAACTTGAGCAGATTCTCCAGGAACTGACTGATCGCCGTGTTGTGGGTGCTGATATCGAGTGCGTCCGCCCTGTCCGGATTATTCGGGCCCACGTTTTCCAGCGCCGAAAGTGCAAAGGTCCTCTGCTCGCGGGCGGAGTGAAGGCTGATGGGTACATTGTCTTCGAGCCTGGACAGCACCGCCCGCGAAAACTCCTCGACCGTCTGCACGCGAACGCGCCTGGCCGTGTTGTACGCGATGCCGATGGCGGTCAGGCGAGTCTGCATCACTTGCTTCGCTTCATCGGTGAAGGTCAGCGCAAGGATATCTTCAGGCGCCATCCCCCTGCTGATGGCCTCGCCGATGCGCAGCGCGAGCGTGGTGGTCTTGGCCGCGCCCGCATTGGCGATGACAAGACTGGTCCGATGGCGGGAACTCTGGATATTTCTCTGTTCTTCGGTCGGGGTAAAACCCGTGGGGATGAATTGAACGGAGATCGATGAAGTGGTCATGTACGTGGATGAGGGGGAGGCAAACCTGGCCGCGGTCATCAACGATACTACTTAAGGTG
Organism: Achromobacter sp.; assembly: GCF_050285565.1. GTDB lineage: Bacteria > Pseudomonadota > Gammaproteobacteria > Burkholderiales > Burkholderiaceae_B > Achromobacter. The sequence goes on along the minus strand of NZ_JBLZXG010000007.1, from coordinate 122,409 downwards.
AAACGCAGGCGTCCTGCGGCTTCCCCCCCCCATGTGTCGCCGGTGTGCCCCAAAAAAAACGAGCGCAATGCGCGCTCGCTTTTTTCATTTCAAGGCCGCCTTTACCGCAACGGCCACCCATACATCAACCCCCCATCCCGATACGACGCGTTCAACCCCCGCGCCAGCTTCATCGGGCTGATTTCGCCCAGATTCTTCTCGAAGCTCTCGCCATAATTGCCGATCTGCTTGATGACGTTGTAGGCCCACTTGTCATCCACGCCAAGGTTCTTGCCCATGCCCGGCGTCACGCCCAGCAGGCGTTGCACGTTGGGATTGGTGCTCTTGAGCATCTCGTCGACGTTCTTCGAGGTGATGCCGTATTCCTCGGCCTCCAGCATCGCGAACATGGTCCAACGCACCACGTTGAACCATTGCTCGTCGCCCTGGCGCACCATCGGGCCCAGCGGTTCCTTGGAGAAGTTCTCCGGCAGGATCTCGTACTTTTCCGGATTCTCGAGGTTGGTGCGGGCCGCGGCCAGTTGCGACTTGTCACCGGTGAAGGCGTCGCAGCGGCCCACGGCGAAGGCGCGGATGATCTCGTCCAGGCGTTCCACCACGACGGGCTTGAAGACGATGTTCTGCGAGCGGAACCAGTCGGACAGGTTCAGTTCGGTGGTGGTGCCGGGCTGCACGCAAACCGTGGCGCCGTCCAGTTCCTTGGCGCTTTTCACGTTCAGGGACTTGTTCACCATGATGCCCTGGCTGTCGTAGTAGTTCACGCCCACGCCGATCAGGCCCAGGGTGGTGTCGCGCGTCAGAGACAGGGTGGTGTTGCGCGGCAGAACGTCGACTTCGCCGGACTGCAGGGCGGTGAAGCGCTGCACCGCGCTGACGGCCATGATCTTGGCCTTGGAGGCATCGCCGAACATGGTTACGGCGATGGCGCGGCACAGATCCACATCCAGGCCCATCCAGCCGCCCTTGCTGTCGTTGACCGAAAAGCCGGCCACGCCCGTGGACACGCCGCACTGCACGAAGCCCTTGTTCTTGACGCTCTCGAACGTCACGCCCGCGCTGGCGCTCCACGACGAGAAAAGGAGCGCGGCGCCTGCCGCGACGGTGGTCAGTGCTTTCATGGTGTCTCCGCGCTAGGGCGCAACCTATTGATCTATGTCCGCCGGTCGGCGGAAATGCGGCGAATGGTATCGGCCGGACCCGGGGCGGAGAATCGGGGAATTCCCCTTAAATCCACTGGGCGGAATTTACCGGGGCCGGATGGGCGGGCCGCGGGCCCTGTGGCGGGCGCCACCGCGCGAAATCCACTGAAACCATCTGCCCCCGGCGCGTAACCATTTCGCTAATTCCTTCCGCGCACACTGGCCTCACCGCGTCCGCATCGGCGGACGCGACTGCGAGGCAGATGCATCATGAAGAATCTTGTCAAAGCCGCGATGACCGCGGGCGCCGCGGTGGTCCTGTCCCTGGGGGCGCTCGCCGTGCCCGGCGTGGCGCAGGCCGGCGTGGCCATCAGCATCGACGTGGCGCCGCCGCCGCCCCGCGTGGAAGTGTTGCCGCCGCCGCGCGTGGGCTACGTCTGGGCGCCGGGCCACTGGGAATGGGTGGGCGGCCGCCATGCCTGGGTCGAGGGCGTATGGGTGCCTGCGCGGCCGGGTTACGTGTACCACCCGCCCGAATGGCGTCATCGGCATGGGCATTGGGTGTATTACGCGGGGCGCTGGGGGCGTTATTGACGGCATGCCAAGGGGGGAATGATGTGGGAAGGTGGGGGGCCGGGATCAGGTGGGGCCGGTCTGCCCGCGAGCGGTGATCTTCCGCGCCGGCGGCGACTGTCGCGCTATTGGCCAAGGGAGTGCGCACGCCTGGTGCCTAAATACAAAAAGCCGCGACTGCATTGCAGTGGCGGCTTTTCCAATTTGGTGCCCGGGGCCGGAATCGAACCGGCACGCCTTGCGGCGGGGGATTTTGAGTCGGTGGTTTACAGTGTGTCTACAGGGAAATGAAGCGAATTCTAGCGTAGGTTGAAATAGGTAAAACCAGTTTAAAATCAGTAGGTTAGAGTATTTTATCTGAGTTGGTGAAAGCTGATCGCTGTACCGGCACTGTACCGAAATCTCGGTACAGTGCCGACTGAGGTACGCGTGAGGGATAGCTGATCTCGGCCCCCGCTGAGACTGGCTACCTATCAAGGAGTTTCTGTTGCTATAACGCCATCAGAGGCTGGGACGAGGGACCACAGACGTGCTGGTATACCGTCATTCTTTAGCTTGCGCATGAAGTAACGGGCTTGAAGGGCGTCATGAGTCGCAATTACGACTTGAAAACCGTGATCGGCAATGTAATCACGAAGCACGTCGAATACAGACGCTGCATGTACCAAATCGTGGTGCTGAGTGGGGTCGTCTAGAAGTAGACCGCGCCACGAGGACCATTCGTGATCCAGAGCCATTGATAGCAGGAAAGTTAGCTGCACATCGGTCAGTTGGGCCTCGCTGGCTATCGCTGGAATCGGAACTAACTCTCCGTGCAGCGGAACCGAAACTTCAGCACGCTCCTTTCTATAGGAGCTGAAAAAATCCAGGCTCGTCCCGGTAAAACGCTGTTCTCTGACCACTCGTTTCAAGAGAGCCTGCCACCGCGGCACTACGGCGAGCACGTGCTTTTGAACATTTGCAATTTCAGAGGAAAGGTGCTGATTGAGCGTATCCATTGCGCCGGATAATAGCTGCAGACGCTGCGTATGCGATTTCTCTTTCGCTATCCGCTGGCGAAGATTGGCAACGAACTCGTCCTCCGAGAGGTCGCCTCGACGACGATCCAGGAGACTCTGAGCGACACGCGCATGATCCAATTTTCGCCAAGCACCAATTTCGATTTTAAGAGTCTGTAGCGTTTCTGAATGTCGAGACAACTCGCTGATGGTGGACTGCAATTGAGCCTCACGACTGTTCGCAACTTCCGCAGTTGGATCGCCGGGTAACGACAGCTGGCGCCAAGAGGCTCGGCCCGTAGCAAGCCGAGCCTGTGTATCAGCGAGCTGCGCTTCTAGGCTAGCTACCCTTGTAGCGGCGTCGTTCAATTGAAGCTGATGCCTATCCAATGCGGCCTGCTCAGCTTTCACCTTAGCGTTCAGATCTGTAATCCGGTTGGCAATTTGGTTTTGTGCCAAAGACAATTCGTCGAGCGTTTGTGCAGGCGGAGCGTCGGCGGTAATCGCAGCCAGTGCGGCAGTCGCTTGCTCGAGCCTGCTGCCGGCTTCTGATCGGGCCTGCCGCGCAGAATCTAACGCACGAGCAGCCGAGTCATCGGCGCTTTTTGTCTGTTCAAAGGCTTCGCGGGCTGGCGGGGCCGCGAGATTCTGCTGTTTCTCGTCGAGCTGGAGCTTAGCGGAGGAATTTGCCTCTTTGCGGCGTCGGAGCGACTCTTTCGCGAGGGATACGGTATCGCCCTCGAGCAGGGTATTCATCCTGATATCGTTGATTTCCGCGTCTAGGTCGGCCCTTTGGCGCTCTAGTTCAACAACCCTACCCTTGCATGCCTTTAGTTCTGCTTCGGCGTGTGTCACCGCTTCTGTGCATTCACGCAAAGCATCCGTTGCTTTTTTAACGTGTCTTTCAGCGTCGACAACTCTAGGGTTGATAGCATCCAAAGCCTTAGCTATACGCTCATGAAGGCCTACCGCTCCGTGCTCTTCACCACATAAGGGGCAGTCACCACGATCGCTTGGCAGGTGGGCCGCGATTGATGCCACGGCTTGCCTTATCAAATCGTCGGTCGACGTCAAGGTCTCATGTTGGCTCTTCGCGGCCAGTTCTTGGGCTTCAGCGGACACCCTTGAGGAAATCGCGTTCTGAAGTCGTTCCTGAAGGGAATCCTCCTTTGTCTTTTCCTCCTTGACGGAGTTCGCGTTAGCCGTAACTTGCTGAAGTATCTGTTCCCAGCGTTCTACAAGTTGATGAGCGTTGAGAAGGTCAGCGTCTATTGATAGCAACGCTTTGCGTTGAGTGTCGATAAGTTCGTGTTGGGCGATGAGCTGCTTGTTACCTTCATGTTTGCTACGTAGAGTGGAGGCTAAAGACTCGGCGTCGGTCAGAGCCTTGTCAGCGATCTCCAATATCTGTTTGCGTTGTTCGACCAATTCTTTGGCTTGGGCCTCATTCATAAGTCGATTGAGCTGCTGAATAATTGCATCACGTTCAGCTTCAGCCTTCACCAACTCCTGCTGGAGTCGCTCATGATTGACGGTGACTAGGGCACGATTCTCTTTTTTTTGTGTAAGGTCCTCCGCAGCGGTGATGAGTTCCTTACCTAGCTGTTCTGAACGCTCTTGCTCAGAAATGAATCGGCTTATGAGTCCATCAACGTCAACCAGCGCCGTGAGTTGACCACGAAGTTGGTCCAGCTTGGTTTGCACCAATTGCTCCAACGCATCGTGCACTGTTTCCAAGCCATCCTGGCCCAGCGGTGGCACGAGTAGGCCTGTGGGCAATTGATCGAAGCTTTGCGTCTGTCGGGCGACGTCGGAAATGGATTTAGCGATGTCTTCTTTGCTACGAAGGGCACCCTGAGACTGGGAAGCAGCCAGATCTCGTTCAAGGGTCAAGCTTTGCCACTCACCAAATTCTGCTTCGAGTGCTTCGAAAGTGCTCGTGACCTGCTTCAGTTGCTCCGTGAGTGCGCGGCGGATGCTGCCAAGGGCGGAACTGACCTGTGCGCCATCCTTGCCAATTGGCAGTCGCGCCAATTGGGAGCCCGCAATTTTTGCATCTGCCTTTACCAACCATTCTCCCTCTCGCTGATCGAGTAGATGGGTAAGCCTCAGTAGAAACGGAATATCCTCGGGGTTTATATCTGGGAAAAGCGGGCTGAGGTCGCCTCGTCTTTCAACATTCCCAACCTTGTTTACCTGAGTTGAGGCCTGCACATCGCCGAAATCCAGCCTTACGCCGGCCATGGTCTGAGTGTCGCGAATGATCGGTGTTAAATTCTTGCCCAGTCGGGAAATCTTGCCGGTGAGACCGAACTCGATCGCTTCGAAGATTGCCGTCTTCCCGGTACCATTGGGAGCCAAGAGGATAGTCGCACCGTGGCTAAACTCAATCTTGGTGTCGCTGCCAAATCTTCGGATGTTGGATAACGTAATGGACTTGAGCTGCTTCATTGGGCTTCCTCATCACCAAACGCCGCAACCTTCAAGGCTTCAGCAATATCGCCGCCCGATCTTCCAGACAATAGCAATTCTCGCCACGTCTCAACGTGGGGCACGACCCAGGAGTGTGCCAGGCTCAACGAAGCCAGAGCCCCTAGCAGAGGGTCGTTGATATTATTTGAGCCCCCCGCGGGGGAAAGGGTTGCCAAGAAACTGCGATCTAGAAAGGAGGCAACATCTTCGTGGACTCTGACCACGATCTTTCTGCAGAAGCGGTCGTCCGCCTCAAGGCGAGCTGCGTCTTCTGACGCAATGCCTTCGATGAGCATGAACATATATAGGTCGGCTGTCTGCGGCTCAGCGAGCATGTCGCGGACATCTGCTGCCCACCGAAACGCGCCTTGAATTTTTGCTGAATCGAAGGGGAATGCTGCGATCAGCACAGTCCGCCACCCTGCGCCTTCGTGATTGATTCGTTTGAGTTGCACCGTAGTTGAGTCAATCTCAATTGACGGCGCTGCTAGTTCACCCGTATCAGGGAACGAAATTTCGTAGCGACCTTCAGCACGCTTTGAGATGGCTGCAACCATGTCCGGAATTGTTAGCATTTCAGAGTCCTTACGCGTTCTTCGCGATGGCCGACTCGCGGGCGCGCAGTCGATCTTGCCACTGTTTGGTGAAGTGTTGACGTACAGAGGCTAGACTTCCCCTACGCAGATGGTTAAACACCCCGGATCGGGTTACTAGTAGATGTGGCTGGCGTTCCGCCGCCATACTGGTGGTCGCCTCGGCGTCGTCTGCCATTCCGAAGTTCAATAGATCTGACGGTGAATTGCTCACGCCAGACAAGATTACGACTGGGGCAGGGGAAGGGCCGATAACCGCCATTAAGGGATCGTCAGAAAGTTCCCGGACATCTGGAGTGCAACCGGCAGGGCCAGACCAGTACTTAAGCGCGATGCTTTGCACTTGCCCGCAATCCGGGAAGGACGTCCAGTCGCTACCGCTTTCGCCTACGCCCACTGCGACCAGCAACAGGGTTTCAACTGCGGTGGCTAGCAGATCCAAAGTACGAGGGCCAAGGCGAAGCGCATGCTTTGCATTCTTCCCTTCCGTCTCCGGGTAGAGAAGTTGTTCGAGAAATTTTCGGCGGCTCTCGGGATGCTCGGCGAATCGTGCCGACCATCCCAGCCAAACCGTTTCCATCGCATTTGCTAGGGCAGAATCTACAATGGCACCAAGCTTTTCAGAGACACCTTGGACGAGGTGCTCCCACACTACTTCGTCCATGGCGCTTGCAAGTGCATCAGCTTCCGCTCGGGCTGCGCCTTGCGTCTCCAACGCACGATCCGCCGCACACGCTAGACGTTCAGGATTTTCAAACCACGGGAGGTTGTTCAAGTCGCTTTCCGTGCAACCGAGCGTGTGACCGACTTCATGGCCGACGCTACTGCGCCACGTCGGCTCGTCTAGCATCAGCCCCAGACTGCCATTGGGCAAATGCAGAGCCATTCGCAGTAACGCTGATGGAAGAGTGAGGTTTGCGCCCACAGGGGGGGTGTATGGGGCGTAGATCCTCAGCTTTCGACTCCCCGGTTCAACGCTCCACATGTGAGTGACCACCCCTTGCGCAGGGCGGGAAGTCGTCCCTCCTAGATCATATGTCCCAGCGAACGACCATGGTCTGCCGGCAGGTAGTACTTCGTCACCTAACTGGTACTGAACCCAGGTTTGGACATCTTTGCGGAGTTCGTCCTTAAGCGCTCGGACCACCGCATGACAGCCAAGAGCGGACACGTCGGATGTCTCGTCTGTTATGTACGTGATCAGCCGTTCAAGCGTCCGTTTTGGATCGGTAAAGTGCCGGCCGAGAGATTCTGCGGAGCGTTGCTCCAACGTCGCATCGTTTCCCACGCAGACTATGGTGACTCGACGCAGGGTGTCCCTTATCTGCGCCCAGTCTTTGAACCCGCACCAGGTCGTGAGCCATAGATAGGTTCGTTCCGTAGGGCCGTCTTTGCGATTGGCAAGTGCGTCCAAATCAAGCCCCTCCTGGCGACACAGCTTGCACAACGCATCCAAATGGTCGACGGTGAGGTCTTTCTTGATCTGCAGGTGTGCGCCCATGAGAGTTAGCTGAAACTGACGATCAGGAAGAGTGTCGAAAGTGCCCAGTCCAGCGTGCTTGGCGAGGCTGGCGAATGCCTTATCAATGACGGAATCCGTGGGCTCAGTGGCGGAAGATCCTTCTTTGGGCGCTTTGGTCCGGTGTTTTGTCTTATCTGGATTCTTCGTGCAGAAATCACTGGCCTGACGTTTGACTTGCAGATGTTCATAGGAAACGGGTGAGTGGAGGATCACCACGTCGTCCCATTCTTCAATACCGCCCTGTTCGGCACCGATTGCGATTGGAGCGCGCCGTCCGTCAAGAAACTTATCAAGCATGTCCGACAGACGCTGAGCAATAACTAGCCTCTCGTAGTGAGACTTCTGCTCCAGCCGGAATCTCCTGATCATTTAAAGCGCTCCTGCTTCATTATTAGTCTTACAACAAATGAGTCACATAGGTAAAACAAAAACCGGCGACAGCCTATCCTGCACTAGTCCCCAAATCCCAAAGTCTTCGTCATGACGAAGACTATGGGAGCGTTAACGCGTCAGCGCGCGGTTGCACAAACTCTTGCAGGCTGATCTGACCATCGATGAAATGCTGGGCGTGGGCCTCATCTGCTTCTCTGAGCGAGAAGCCTTCTAGACCGACGGAAACCCGCGCGTAGTTAATAGCCGATTGGCGTCGACAGCGTTCGGTCTCTGATATGGTTTTGGGGGGCTGTAACCCGCATTTACCTTCGCCAGCCATGGTATCTCCTTGCTGTAGGTAACCCGATCTTACAAGAGGTACGAGTATTTTGGTTTAGGTACACGCAACCTCAAGGCTGGTGCGCTGAAATTGTCTTGTTTTACCTGCTATGGACGCCAATATCGGCTGCGTATTAGCCGTAGTTTCCAAAGAGGCTTTGCCTCTCTGGACTCTCCACCCTCGCCGGCGGGAGCCTCGGGAGCACGGGTTGCGGGCCTCTGGCCCGGAACTCCTGCCCCCGGGCATAGCGTGGGGCGCTCCTGCCGCGTCAAGGGGCCGTGTCCTCGCCCTGTGGGCTGCGGGCCGCACCAACCCCTTGACCCGTCATCCGCTTGATAGCACCGCTACTGACGCCGTTTGGCCGGAAGAGGCGTCAAGGGCGGGACCGGAAGCCGCAGCCCGAAGCGCAGCGCAGGGAACGGGTGAGGATTCCGGGCGAAGCCTTCACCCTTGATGCCTCTGGAAGCCATGCAGCCTGTCGGCCGGGGGGAGGAACAAGGCGAAGCCGCTGGGCCTGCCCCCGCGGCCAGTCCGGCAAGAACGGACGCGGGATGCAACCGAAGGGGTTGCCCAAGCGTAGCGCGGAGATATGTGCGCCCATGAATGAAAAGGCCTCGCTGAAGACGAGGCCGATGCGGACGCAACATGCACATCACTTACCGTTGACGGAGCCGCCCGTTGCCGGTCCCCAATTCTTGCCCATGTTCTGCAATACGTGTTGCCGATAGGCTGGGTTCCACATGGTGTTGCCTGCAATCATGTGGTTGGTTCGGCCAGCAGTAACCATCATGCCCGACTGCATATCGCGGCGAGTCGTCTTAGGATTCACCACGTTGCCAATACCCTGCGCCATGCTCCTGAATGTCACAGCGTCAAAGGCGATGCCGCCAGCCAGTCTCGCCCCTAAGCCACTCGTTTCTCTCTGCGCGTAGAAGATGATCAAGGCAAGAACGATGATCTGCACAAACGAACTGATGGGATTGTCCATGGTCGTGCTTATTACCCTGTCGAACAGCGCCTTGAATAGCGCCACACCGACAGATACGACAACCATTGTGATGGCAATTTCAAGTATGTAGGCCAGTGCCTGCTCAAACCATTTGTCGAACCATTTTGCGGTGACCGGAAACATTAACGCTGCGATAAACAGCGGCCCAAAACCAAGCATTATTGCCAAACCCAGCCTTGCCATGATGAGGGTCGCGGTCGCGGGCTCATCATGCTAGGCGGCCCCCGCAAGTGCCGGACGGCGCTGAGGAAAAGGGAAATCGTATCCACGGAATGAGGCGGCCGCGTGGATTGTGGCGCGCATATTGGCCGACGTGCCCGTATAGCAGAACGAGCGAGGCTGATCTGGAGAACACGGATGTGGACGGGCTAGGTGTGTCAAGGGCGGGCGCGCTGTACTGCGACTGCGGCAGCAAGCACTGAGCCCAAACAAAAAGCCGCGACTGCATTGCAGTGGCGGCTTTTCCAATTTGGTGCCCGGGGCCGGAATCGAACCGGCACGCCTTGCGGCGGGGGATTTTGAGTCCCCTGCGTCTACCAATTTCACCACCCGGGCAGGCTGGTCGCGGATCCGTCCAGGTGACGGTCGCGGGTAAAGCGAAGACCGCGATTATATGCGGTCTGGGAAAAATTGTCAGGCTAGGGGCCGGTGCCCGGGGACGCCGGCCCGGCCTGCCTACTTCTTTTCCGGCAGGAACCAGTTCATCACCAGCGCGCAGATGCCGCCGGTGGCCACGCCCGATTCCAGCACGCTTTTCACCGCGTGCGGCAGGTGCGACAGGATCTCGGGCACTTGCGACACGCCCAGGCCCAGGGCCAGCGACACGGCGATGATCAGCAGGGCGCGGCGGTCCAGGTGGATGCCGGCCAGGATGTTGATGCCGGAGGCGGCCACGGCGCCGAACATGACCATGGCGGCGCCGCCCAGCACGGGTTCGGGCACGGCCTGCAGCACGCCGGCGACGGCGGGGAACAGGCCCAGCAGCACCAGCATGCCGGCGATCCACACGCCCACGTGGCGGCTGGCGATGCCGGTCAGTTGGATGACGCCGTTGTTCTGGGCGAAGACCGAGCTGGGGAAGGTGTTGAACACGCCCGCCAGCAGCGAGTTGGCGCCGTTGACCAGCACGCCGCCCTTGATGCGCTGCATCCACAGCGGGCCTTCGACCGGCTGCTTGGAGACCTTGCTGGTGGCGGTGACGTCGCCAATGGCTTCGAGCGAGGTGACCAGGTAGATGATCAGCATCGGCACGAACAGCGCCCACGAGAAGCCCAGGCCGAAGTGCAGCGGCACCGGCACCTGGAACAGCGCGGCTTCGCGCGCGCCGGTGAAGTCCAGGCGGCCCATGTAGGCGGCGGCGATGTAGCCCACGGCCAGCGCCAGCACCAGCGCGGTGCTGCGGATCCACACCACCGGCACGCGGTTCAGCAGGATGATGGTGCCCAGCACCAGGCAGGACAGCGTCAGGTTCTCGGCGCTGGCGAAGGTGCCGCTGGCCATGGCGCCGAAGCCGCCGCCCATGCTGATGAGGCCGACCTTGATCAGCGTCAGGCCGATCAGCAGCACCACGATGCCGGTGACCAGCGGGGTGATCAGGCGCTTGACGAAGGGCAGGATGCGGCTGATGCCCATTTCGACGAAGGATCCGGCGATGACGACGCCGAAGATCGCGGCCATCACGGCCTCGACCGGGGTGCCTTGCTTGACCATGACCGAGCCGCCGGCGATCAGCGGGCCGACGAAGTTGAAGCTGGTGCCCTGCACGATCAACAGACCCGCGCCCAGCGGGCCGAAGCGCTTGCATTGCACGTAGGTGGCGATGCCGGAGATGACCAGCGACATGGACACGATCAGTGTGGTGTCGCGGCTGCTCACGCCCAGGGCCTGGCAGATCAGCAGGCCGGGGGTGACGATGGGCACCAGGATGGCCAGCAGGTGCTGCAGGGCGGCGACAAAGGCGACGGGGGCGGCGGGACGGTCGTCGGGGCCGTAGACCAGGTCGTGGCGGGGTTCGGCGTCGTCGGACGCGCCGTGGGAGGCAGGTTGGGTCAGGGAGGCGGGTTGCATGGCAGGGAGCCGGCCGGGGGGTAGGGGAGGAAAGTGCGGGATTTTAGCGGGGAAGGCCCCCGGGCGCAGCGCGGCCACCGACCCGCCGCCTGGGCGCTTGATAGAATTTTGAACCGCCCACCTGGGGCCGCCGGCCCGCGAATCGATGCAGAAGCGCACCAGAAGGATCGTGATTGTCCTGGTCTTGTTGACCGCCATCCTGCCGCTGTGCCTGCTGATCTGGCTGATCGATGGCGGCGACGACTTCGCCGCCATCGACCGTGGCGAGTCCTATGGCAGCAGCATCTACAAGCGCTATCAGGGCGAGGTTTACGCGGCCGTGCCCAGCAATGGCTATTACCGGATGCGCGAGGCGGATGCGGCGGCGTTCGAAACCTTCGATACGGGCCGCTACGACGGCCGGCAGGCGGGGCGCGACGGCCGCCACGTGTACTGCGGCAACCTGGTGCTGGCGGGGTTGCGGCCGGCGTCGACGCGCTATCTGGGCAATAGCTATTTCAGCGACGGTTCGACCACGTACTTCTGCGATTTTGCCTCCGAACGCAATCACGGCCTGGGCCGGCTGGACGAGTTCTGGCAGAGGATCCGCTACCGCGCCGGCAAGGGCGACAAGCCGCAGACTTACCTGTATCCGTTCCAGGCCCTGCCGGCCAGCGCGCAACCCTACCGGCCGCTGCTCGACCGCCAACTGGCCACCGACGGCGCGCGCGTGTTCTACGAGGGCCGCGACATGCCGCAGGCCGACCCGGCGCGGCTGCGCCGCATCGCCGCGATCCAGGGGGGCGAGAAGCGCCCGGGCGATGATTTCTTTGCGGACGGCCGCCGGGTTTATTACCGGGATACGCTCCTGCCGCTGTCGGACGATCCGGCGCTGTATACCTTCACGGTCGGCAACCTGCACCGCCAACCGTATCTGCATGACCCGCGCGACGGCATGGTGTACCTGGGCGCGTTGGCGTTCGATCCGGCGCATGCGCCGTACCGGCTGCTGAACGAGCCGGGCCGTCATGTGCACCATGCGCTGTTCGCCAGCAAGGACGGCATCTATTTCTATGACAGCGAGCAGGGCGTGGTGGCGCGGGCCGGCGACGACCCGTTCGCGGCGGGCGGCTTCACGGCGCTGTCGCCCTATGTGTTCTGGGACGGCCGTCAACTGCTGTTCCTCAAGAGCCAGGAAGCCTGGAGCCGTTCGCGCGGCGGCGGCGGCTTGATTTCCCGGTCCACGCTGGTGCTGCGGCTCAAGCCGGCGCCGGCGGGGCCGTGGACCAAGCTGGGCGAGGTCTATCACGGCTTCGGGTCGGTCTGGCGCAATGGCGACGCGCTCTATTATCTCGATGAACTGGGCGCGACCCAACTGATCTACAGTCCGATCTACCGCATCCTGGATCCCGCGGCGGCGGATTTCCTGCTGCGCTCGCGGCAAACCCGGCAGATCAAGGCCGACGACATCCGCAAGCTGGTGCACGGCGGAGCGCTGGCGGTGCCCGCGGCCGAGGAGGTGCTGGAGGCCAAGACGCGTTACCGCCGCGGGTTGCTGTCCCTTTTCTGATCGTCTCCCGGACGGCCGGCGGTTTTTCCGGTCTTGAAATATGTCACATGGCCCCCATCACAACAGGGTTTCCCGGAGACTGCCCGGGCCCTGCGCCCCGCTCTCCGGCTTCCTTTTGTCCCTAATTTTCCGACTTTTCATACAACGATGAGCCAGACCGCCACGTCCGAAACCCTGGGATTCCAGGCCGAGGTGAAGCAACTGCTGCACCTGATGATCCATTCGCTGTACAGCAACAAGGAAATCTTCCTGCGCGAGCTGGTGTCGAACGCGTCGGATGCCTGCGACAAACTGCGCTTCGAAGCCATCGACAATCCGGCCTTGCTGGAAGGCGATGGCGAGCTGGCCATCACCGTCAGCTACGACAAGGCTGCGCGCACCATCACGATTTCCGACAACGGCATCGGCCTGTCGCGTGAAGAGGCCGTGGCCAACCTGGGCACCATTGCCCGTTCCGGCACGCGCGAGTTCTTCTCGCAGTTGACCGGCGACAAGCAAAAGGACGCGCAACTGATCGGCCAGTTCGGCGTGGGCTTCTATTCGTCGTTCATCGTGGCCGACAAGGTCACGGTGGTCAGCCGCCGCGCCGGCGCCACCGACGCCATCCGCTGGGAGTCCGACGGCCAGGGCGAGTTCACCATCGCCGCCGCCGACAAGGCCACGCGCGGCACCGACGTCACGCTGCACCTGCGCGCCGACGAAGACGAGCTGCTCAACGGCTGGAAGCTGCGCGAGATCCTGCGCCGCTACTCCGACCACATTTCGCTGCCGATCCGCATGGCCAAGGAAGAGTGGGATTCGGAGAAGGGCGAACAGGTCAAGAAGGACGAGCTCGAAACGGTCAACCAGGCCAACGCGCTGTGGGCCCGCAACAAGGCGGACGTGACCGAGGAACAGTACCGCGAGTTCTACAAGACGGTGTCGCACGACTACGACGACCCGCTCGCCTGGACCCACAATCGCGTCGAAGGCCGCAGCGAATACACGCAGTTGCTGTACGTGCCCAAGCACGCGCCGATGGATCTGTGGGACCGCGACGGCCGCCGTGGCGTCAAGCTGTACGTCAAGCGCGTCTTCATCATGGATGACGCCGACCAGTTGCTGCCGTCGTACCTGCGCTTCGTGCGCGGCGTGATCGACTCGGCCGACCTGCCGCTGAACGTCTCGCGCGAGATCCTGCAGGAAAGCCGCGACGTGCGCGCCATCCGCGACGGTTCGGCCAAGCGCATCCTGTCGCTGCTGGAAGACCTGGCCGAGAACAAGCCGGAAGACTACGCCACGTTCTGGTCGGAATTCGGCCAGGTGCTCAAGGAAGGCGCGGGCGAAGACCACGCCAACCTGGAACGCATCGCCAAGCTGATGCGCTTTGCCTCGACCCATACCGGCGACCAGGCCCAGACCGTGTCGTTCGCCGACTACGTGGGCCGCATGAAGGAAGGCCAGGACAAGATCTACTACGTCACGGCCGATACCTTCGCCGCCGCCAGCAACAGCCCGCACCTGGAGATTTTCCGCAAGAAGGGCATCGAAGTGCTGCTGCTGTCCGACCGCGTCGACGAATGGATGCTGTCGTACCTGCGTGAATTCGACGGCAAGTCGCTGGTGTCGGTGGCCAAGGGCGGCCTGGACCTGGCCGAACTGGCCGACGAGGAAGAAAAGAAGCACCAGGCCGAAGTGGCCGAGGACTTCAAACCGCTGGTCGAGCGCCTGCAGAAGACCCTGGAAGACCAGGTCAAGGAAGTGCGCGTGACGCTGCGCCTGGTGGATTCGCCGGCGTGCGTGGTGGTGGGCCAGAACGAACTCAGCCCGCACCTGCTGCGCATGCTGAAGGCGGCCGGCCAGGAAGCGCCCAACGTCAAGCCGGTGCTGGAAATCAATCCGGAACACCCGCTGCTGGCGCGCATCCGCGCCGCCGACGACGGCGAGTTCGACCAGTGGGCCCGTCTGCTGCTCGACCAGGCCCTGCTGGCCGAAGGCGCGCAGATCGCCGACCCGGCGGCGTTCGTCAAGCGCTTGAACGCGCTGCTGCTGAAGTAAGCGGTTGGCGTGACAGGTGAAAGGGCGCCCGCGAGGGCGCCTTTTTCATTGGCGGTCGGCGGCGGGGGCGGGTGTGCCAGCGCGTTGGGGATGGGGCGCGCCGATCTGCTCCCTTTTATCCTCGACCACGGTTCCCGCTCGGTATTTTTTGACGAGCGGTCTGGAAACTTCCCCACGTCATTCGTGACTCCAGGTCAAAAGTCTTTCGCCGTTTCGTTGCTTTTTCTGTAAGGGTGCGCCCGGCATACTGGCTGCCTGTCTTCCGATCGGGCCTTCCCCAGCGCCGGCACGCGTGCCGCTTCATCCTGGATTGTCCGGTCGGCGCATCCAACCAAGGAACCCGTATGTCCCCCCATGAAACCCCGCCGGTGAAAGCCGGCCTGCCATTGCTGGCGCTGGCCGTTGGCGCCTTCGGCATCGGCGTCACCGAATTCTCTCCCATGGGCCTGTTGCCCGTGATCGCCGACGGCGTGGGGGTGTCCATCCCCAGCGCCGGCATGCTGATCAGCGCCTACGCCATCGGCGTGATGCTCGGCGCGCCGCTGATGACGCTGGCGCTGTCGCGCTGGTCGCGCCGCAAGGCGCTGATCGTGCTGATGGCGATCTTCACCCTGGGCAACCTGCTGTCGGCGCTGTCGCCCAACTACGCCACGCTGCTGCTGGCGCGCCTGGTGACCAGCCTGAACCATGGCGCCTTTTTCGGCCTGGGTTCGCTGGTGGCCGCCAGCGTGGTGCCGCGCCACAAGCAGGCCAGCGCGGTGGCGACGATGTTCCTGGGGCTGACGATTGCCAACGTCGGCGGCGTGCCGGCGGCGACCTGGCTGGGCCAGGTGATCGGCTGGCGCATGTCATTCGCCGCGACCTCGGTGCTGGGCCTGGTGGCGATGCTGTCGCTGTGGTTCGCGCTGCCCGCGGGCGAGGCCGGCCGGCGTCCGGACATCCGTCATGAATTGGCCGTGCTCAAGACTCCCGTTGTGCTGGTGGCGCTGCTGACCACGGTGCTGGGCGCGGGCGCGATGTTCACGCTGTACACCTATGTGGCGCCGACGCTGGCCGAGCTGACCGGCGCGTCGCCCCACTTCGTGACGGCGATGCTGGTGCTGATCGGAATTGGCTTCACCATCGGCAATACCGCCGGCGGCCGCTTCGCCGACCGTTCCCTGGACGGCAGCCTGATCGCTTTCCTGGTGCTGGTGATCGCCGACCTGCTGGCGTTTCCGTGGCTGGCGCAGACCCCGGTGGGCGCGGCGATCGGCCTGCTGGTCTTCGGCTTCGGCACCTTCGCCGTGGTGCCGCCGCTGCAGATGCGGGTGATGCGCGCCGCCACCGACGCGCCCGGCCTGGCGTCGTCGGTGAACGTGGGCGCCTTCAACCTGGGCAACGCGGTGGGCGCGGCCGCCGGCGGCGGAGTGATCTCGGCCGGCCTGGGCTATGCCGCGGTGCCGGTGGCCGGCGCGATGATTGCCGCCGCGGGCCTGGCGCTGGTGCTGTGGCAGCGCGCCGCCAACCAGCGCCAGCGCAAGCTGGCGATGCAGGGCTGTTGAGCCTTAGAACTCGAACGTCGCGCCCAGCTCGTAGGTGCGTCCCGGCGCCAGCAGTACCTGGCTGGTGGCGCGGCCGCCGTAGTAGGCGTAGAGCTTGTCGGTCAGGTTGCGCACGCGGAAGGTGATCAGCGCCGGCCGGACACGGTAGCTGATCGCCGCGTCCACCGTGGTGTGGCTGTTGATGCGGACCTGGTTGGCGTTGTCGGTGTAGATCTTGCCGGTGTGGTTCAGGCCGATGAAGAGATTCATCGGCAGTTCCTTGAGCCGGTAGTTGGCGTACAGGTTGGCGACGCGCTCGGGCACGTTGGGCGGGGTGTTGCCCACGCGCGAGGTGCCGTTGCCCTCGGTCAGCGAATCGAAGCGCGCGTTCAGCGCGGCGATATTTCCCGACAGTGTCAGTTGCGGCGTGACGCGCCAGGCCGCCGACAATTCCACCCCGCGCGACGATTGGCGGCCGTTGTTGACCGTCACGCGCGGGTCGTTGGCGTCGCGCGTCAGCATGTTCTCCAGCTTGATGTGATAGACCGCCGCGGTCCACTCCACGTCGCCCAGGCTCTGCTTGAAGCCGGCCTCCCATTGCTCGCCCTTGGCCAGCGGGAACGAGGCATCGGCCTGCGACAGCAGGAACAGCGTCCCCACCGGGAGGGTGGCGTTGGTGTACTGGGCATACACCGACGACGACGGCGTCACGTCGTACACCGTGCCCAGCCGCGCCGAGTTGGCGCTGTAGCGCGTGCCGAAGGCGCTGCGGGTGCCGGCATTCAGGTCGGTGACGCCGCGCTCGACGCGCATGCGGTCGTAGCGGTAGCCGCCCACCACGGTCCAGCGCTCGGTCAGCTTGAGCGAGTCTTCCAGGAACAACGCGGCGCCGCGTACGTCGGTGGTGTAGTCGGTGCGGTTGCCGGGGCCGCTCATCAGCGCCGGGTCATCGTTGAAATAGCCCACGTCTGGATTCCACAGCGAGACGCGCAGCGCATCCGCGGTGGTGGCGGAGCGGTTGGAGAAGCGCCGCTCGCTGTCCAGCGTGGTCTTGCTGAGTTCGCCGCCGATCACGAACTTGTTCGACAGGCCGGCGATGGTGCCGTCATGGCTGGCGTCGAAGCGGTCGATGAAATAGCGTTGGTGGTGCGTGATGATGGTCTGGTCGCGGTCGATCGATGCGGGGGCGCTGAAGGTGGCCGACTCCGAGTTCTTCCACAGGCGGTCGACCTTGTTCATCGCGAATTCGTTGCGCAGCGTCCACGACGGCGTCAACTGGTGGGTGAGGCGCGCCCGCAGCCAATACGATTCGGCCTCGTTGCGGTCGTTCAGCACGTTGTAGTTCTTGCCGGCCAGGGCGCGGTCTAGCACGCGGCCATCGGGTGTGCTGACCACGCCGGTGGGGTCCTTGGCCAGGCCGCGCGGCACCAGCGGCGTGCCCCAGTAGGCGTGGCCGGTGTCGCGCGAGTAGTCGAACGACAGGTCCAGGCGGGTGGCGGGCGCGAGGTCGAAGGCGATGCCGGTGGTCAGGTGGTCGAGCTTGTTGCTGTTGCGGTCGATGGTGCCGACGCGGGTGTCGTTGTGGCTGTAGTCGATACGGTAGGCGCCGGTCTCGCCGAAGTTGTCGCCCAGGCCGATGCCGGTGCGCGTGCTGCCATAGCTGCCATACGAGAACATCGCTTCGCGCGAGGGGTTGTCGCGGTCGGGCCGCTTGGTCTGGAAGTTGACGATGCCGCCGATGGCGCTGTCGCCTTGCAGCACCGAGGCCGGTCCTTTCAGGACCTCGATGCGTTCGTAGTTCCAGGTATCTTCGACCCGGTTGGTCGAGCCGGCGCCGGACATGCGCAGGCCGTCGTACAGGTACACGATATCGGTGAAGCCGCGCGAAGACAGGGTGGTGGGCGAGGACGGCGGACCGCCGCCGGCCAGGCCGGTGGCCCCGCGCAGGGCTTCGCTGAGGGTGCTGGCGCCGCGCTCGCGCATGGCCTGCTGCGTCACGATCTCGACCGAGGCCGGCGTTTCGCGCAGCGTCAGGCCGAGCCGCGAGGCGCTGCCGCTGCGGCTGTTCAGGTGCAGGCTTTCCGCGTCGCCGGCGGCTTCCACGCGGATGGCGGGCAGTTCGGCTTCCTGGGCCTGGACATTGGGCACGGCGGTGCAGGCCGCGAGGGCGGCGGTGGATACGATTCTTCTCATGACGCTTTCCCGAAACTCGATGGGGGGGTGAAAAACCTGTCTCTAGATCACGCGATAGCGGCGCAGGCGCCAGCCGGCCAGGGCCAGCAGCAGCGCGGCGGGCGCCAGCAGTTGCCCCAGGGCGCGCAAGGCCCGGGCGCGCACGGCGGCGGGGTCTTCCTCTTGCCAGTGAAAGACCGGCATGGCGGCGAAGTCGGCGGGCGTGATGGCGCGGCTGGCTTCGATGCGGGGCAGGAAGAAGTCCTTCCAGGCGCGGTGATAGGCATCGATCTGCCGCAGGAAATGGGCGTGGCGGCGTTGGCCGGTGCCGGCCAGCGCGGTGATGCCTTCGTACGCGACCGCCGCCGGCGACAGCGCGCTGTAGCGCGCTACCAGCGCCTGCTGGCGCGCCATCTGCGCGTCGAAGCGCTCCAGTTCCGGTTGCATCGCCGCGTCCACCTGCCGTTCGACGCGGGCATGGCCCAGCGGACGGCCGGTTATTTCCAGGCGGCCATCGCGGGGAATCAGGGCGTCGGGCTTGTCCATGTGGCCGTAGTCGGTCGACAGCAGCGCGGCGTGGTCGCGCATCGCCAGCGCCGTGGCCACGCGGGTGCGCGTGGCCAGTTCGGCGCGCGATGGCGCGGGGCTGGCGTAGGCCGCCACCAGGTTGAGCAGCACCGGCACCACCAGCACCAGCAGCACCCAGCCGACCATCAGGATCATGGCGTTGGCGGCCGACGATCTGCCGAAGGCGTTGACGGCCACCACCGCCGCGAACCAGAACAGCGCGTAGGCGCCGACCAGCAGCGCCCACCACAGCGTGGCGCTGGCGGCCTGCAGCGCCTGGGGGCGGGCCAGCAGCAACGCGGCCACCGGCAGCAGCACCGCCGCGCCCAGCAGCACCGCCGCGCGCAGCGCGATCTTGCCGCTGATCAGGGTCGCCAGCGCCAGCGGCTGCGACAGCAGCAGGCGCAGCGTGCCGTCTTCCTTTTCGCCGGACAGCAGGTTGTGCCCGAGCGCGAAGATCAGCAGCGGCAGCAGGTAGATCACCACGAACGCCAGGTCGAAATGCCCGCTGAGCAGGTGCCAGGGGTTTTCGATGTCGTTGTCGTGGATGAAGTTGACCTTGCTGTCGTAGGTCACCTTGAATTGCGACGGAAACAGGTCGGTCTGGCCCAGCGCCACCGGCGCCAGCGGCACGCTGGGCATGAGGGCGTAGTGCGCGCCCAGGCCGCCGCCCATGTTGGCGGGGCTGGCGGGGTTGCCGAACGGCGTCGGGGTTTCGCTGCCGTCCATGATGCGTCGCAACTGCGCCAACTGGCTGGCGCGGTTCTGCGCATCGGCGCGCGCCAGCGCGGCCTGGGCCTCGTCGCGCAGCGACGTCTGCAGCAGTCCGTTGAAGACGGCGTAGCCCACCAGCAGCAGGAACAGCAGGCCGCACAGCCACAGCGCGCGTTCGCGCGTCAGCAGGCGGAGTTCGTGCCGCAGGACCATCCCGAAGCGGCGGAGTTGCGAATCGTGCACCTGGGATCTCCTACAGGGCGGTCTGGCGGGCCACGGCGCGCCAGGCGAAGGCCAGGCTCAGCAGCAGCGCGGCGCCCAGCATCAACAGGCTCAGGCGCGCCTGCCGCAAGGCCCAGCCGGCCTCGGGCGGCTGGTAGCGGAACGGCGGCACGCGGGCCCACAGCGACGGGCCGGCCTGGTACGAGAAATGCTGGTGTTCCAGCGTGTCGGCATGCGCCACCAGATCGGCGCTGACGATGTCCTGGATCACGCGGCGTTGCCGTTCGGCGGCGGTGGTGAAATCGCGGTGGTGGGCGAAGTCGGTGCCGGCCATGGCGGCGGACAGCGCGCGCACCGCCAGCAGCGGCATCAGCCAGCCGGCCGATTCCTGCACGGTCTGCTGGCGCTCCCAGGTGTCCCACAGGCGGCCGAAGTGGCGGTCGTAGACGGCGTAGCTGGATTGGTCATCGAGCTTGAGCGCCAGGCCCCATTTGTTCAGCGGCACGTCGCGGCTCCAGCGTTCGGTGGTGCCGAAGGCCTGCATCCAGACACGGTCCGAGGTGGCCTTGAGGTCGTCCTGCAAGGCCTGGTTGAATTCCAGGCGCGTCGGGCTGGGATAGAGGCCGCGCGACAGCTCGGCCATGACGCGCGGCGCGATCACCGTATTGGCGATCCACAGCGCCAGCAGCACGGTGATGGCCACGCGCGACGAGCGCGCGGTCGCCGATACGCCCAGGGTGACGAAGATGAACACCGCCAGGTACAGCGCGTAGCCGCCGGCCAGCACGCCGAAGCGCCACAGCGCATCGGCCCGCCCGCCGGCCAGCCACACCGCCGCGATGGCGGCCAGCGCCGCCGGCACCAGCAGCAGGGCCAGGCTCATGGCCAGCGCCGTGACCTTGCCCCACAGCAGGCGCCCCGGCGCCACGCCCAGGCTCAGCGTCTGGCGCAGGATGCCTTGTTCGCGTTCGCCCGAGAAGGCGTTGAAGCCCAGCACGATCACCAGCAGCGGCCCCAGCGCCTGCAGGATCCAGGCGGCCGACAGGTCGCCAAAGCGTTGCAGGCCGGTGGCGTCCTGGGCGGGACGGAACTTGACCTCGCTCTGGCGGTGCGCCTGCAGCCACACGGTGCTGCCGATGTACGGATTGATGCCGGGATCGAGCAGCGCCAGCGTGGTGTCGGGCTTGAAGACGTGCATGCCCTGGTGGGCGGCGTCATGCGGGTGGCGCGTACCCTGCTTGAGCCAGTCGCTGTAATCGGTGTTCTGCGCCGCGGCCTGTTCGGCGCGCGCCTCCTGCTGGTGCAGGTAGCCGACCGCCAGCGCCGTCAGCAGCAGCACCGCGACGATGCCGCCGGCCCAATACAGCCGGCCGTCGCGCAGGCGCTCGCGCAGGTCTTTGAGAGCGATCAGGCCGATCATGCCTCGGACCTCATGTGCGCCAGGTACAGCGCTTGCAGGTCGACCTCGCCGATCTGCGCGGCGTCCAGGCTTTCCACCAGCCGGCCGCGCTTCATGATGCCGACGCGGGTGGCGGTCTGGCGCGCGTGGAACAGGTCGTGGGTGGTGGCCAGGATGGCCACGCCGCGTTCGGCGGCGCGTTGCAGCAGGCGGGTGAATTCCGCGGCGGCGGAGGGATCCAGGCCCGAGGTGGGCTCGTCCAGCAGCAACGCGCGGGCATTCTTGGCCAGGGCCACGGCGATCCACACTTTCTGCCGCATGCCCTTGGAATACGCGGCCACGCGCTTGTCGGCGGCCGCCGGGTCCAACCCGACCTCGGCCAGCAGCGCCAGCAAGCGCGCGCGCGGCGGCGCTTCGCCCAGGGCCAGCGCGGCGAAGTAGCGCAGGTTTTCCAGGCCGCTGAGGGTGCCGTACAAGTTGACCTGTTCCGGGATGTAGGCGACATGGCGCTTGCTGGCCAGCGGTTCGCGCGCCACGTCCAGCCCGTGGATCAGGGCCTGGCCGCCATCGGGCGCGATGAAGTTCAGGAACAGGTTGATGGTGGTGGTCTTGCCGGCGCCGTTGGCGCCCAGCAGGCAATAGATCTCGCCCGGCTCGATGCGCAGGTCCAGCGGGTGGAGCGCGATCTGGTCGCCGTAGCGTTTGGTCAGGCCGATGGCTTCGAGCACTGCGAGTCCTTCTTCGTTCGAAGATGCGGGGAATTCAAGGGGAGGGGGCAGCGGATGGCGCCTTCAGGCGCATGCCGCTTTAATTAAGAATGACTATCGTTGGATATGATATAACATAACGTGATTATATCGCCATACCTCACGCGGAACTCGGGCGAAATCGAGGATCTAAAGCAGAAGGGCGTCCACGTGGACGCCCTTCGTCATTGCGACAGCGGTGCCTGCCGATCAGGCCTCGATCCGCTCCACCTTGCCCACCAGCAGGATGTACGACAGCGCGCCCAACAGCGCCAGCGACGACACATACACGATGGCCGGCGCGAAGTTGTCCTTCGACACCAGGAAACCGATCACGATCGGCGTGCAGATCGACGACAGGTTGCCGACGAAGTTGAACACCCCGCCGGTCAAGCCCAGCAAGCGCACCGGCGCCAGCGCCGACACCAGCGACCACGTGATCGATGCCAGGCCGTTGCCGAAGAACGCCAGCGCCAGGAAAAAGATCACCCACGGCGTCGAATCGGTGAAGTTGGCGCCGATCATCGATGTCGAAATCAGCAGCCCCAGGATGATGGGCAGCTTGCGCGCCAGGCCCACCGTGGCGCCGCGGCGCACCAGGAAGTCCGACAGCACGCCCGAGCACAGCACGCCGACGAACGCCGCCAGGAACGGCACCGACGCCAGGAAGCCCGACTTGATGAAGTCCATGCCGCGGTACTTCACCAGGTAGGTGGGGAACCACGTCAGGAAAAACCACAGCGTCGAGGTCAGGCAGAACTGGCCCAGGTACACGCCCCACAGCTTGCGCTGGCTCATCACCAGGCCCAGGTCGTTCCAGTTGAACGGGGCCTTCTTTCGCCGCCGGGCCGCCCCAAGGCGAAAGGCGCCCCCTTGGGGGCCAGGAAGCCCGTCTTGCGGGTGCGCCGTGGGGGCGTCTTCATTGACGCGCTTGTCCAGGTCGACCACGCCGCCGCCCTTCTGGATCAGCTCGATCTCGGCCGCGTTGGCGCCCTTGAACTGGCGCGGTTCACGGTAGATCATGTACCACAGCACGCCCCAGACGATGCCCAGCAGGCCGGTGCTGACGAACACCATGTGCCAGCCGTAGTGGTGCTGCAGCCAGGCCAGCACCGGCGTCAGGAACGCCAGGCCGACGAACTGGCCCGAGGTGTAGAAGCCGATGGCGGTGGCGCGTTCCTTTTCCGGGAACCAGGTCGTGACGACGCGGTTGTTGATCGGATAGGCCGGCGCTTCCAGCGCGCCCACGGCCAGGCGCAGCACGAACAGGATCACGAAGCTGCCGGCAAAGCCCATGAAGAACGTGGCCGCCGACCACAGGATCAGCGCGGCCGCGTACAGCACGCGCGGCGACACGCGGTCCACCAGCCAACCGCCCGGGATCTGCATGGCGGCATAGGTCCAGCCGAAGGCCGACAGGATCAGGCCTTCGTGCACCGTGTCCAGGCCGAACTCGTCCTTCAGGGCGGGCGCGGCGATCGACAGGTTGCTGCGGTCCAGGTAGTTGATGACGACGGTGATGAACAGCATCACCATGATGAGATAGCGGCTGCGCGTCGGCCGCTGGGCGCTTTGCAGGCCCGGGTGGGTGGCGGTGGTCAAGGCGGTCTCCTCTTTCGCTTTTCTCTACCGGCTTACCACTCGGCGAAACTGCCGTCGGCGTGGCGCCAGATGGGGTTGCGCCAGCGGTGGCCGACCGCCGCGCGTTCTTTGACGTATTCCTCATTGACCTCGATGCCCAGGCCGGGACCCTGCGGAATCGCCACCATGCCGTTCTCGTAGGCGAACACTTCGCGGTTGCTGACGTAGTCCAGCAGGTCGTTGGCCGCGTTGTAGTGGATGCCCAGGCTCTGCTCCTGGATGAAGGCGTTGTAGCAACCGGCGTCGATCTGCAGGCAGGTGGCCAGCGCGATCGGGCCCAGCGGGCAGTGCAGCGCCAGCGCCACGTCGTAGGCCTCGGCCATGGCGGCGATCTTGCGCGTTTCAGTGATGCCGCCAGCGTGCGACGGATCGGGCTGGATGATGTCGACATAGCCGTCGGCCAGCACGCGCTTGAAATCCCAGCGCGAGAACAGGCGCTCGCCCAGCGCGATCGGCGTGGACGTCAGCGGCGCCAGTTCCTTCAGCGCCTCGTAGTGCTCGCTGAGCACAGGCTCTTCGATGAACATCAGCTTGAACGGGTCCAGCTCTTTCATCAGCACCTTGGCCATGGGCTTGTGCACGCGGCCATGGAAGTCCACGCCGATGCCGACGTTGGGGCCGACCGCCTCGCGCACGGCGGCCACGTTCTCCAGGCACTTCTCGACCTTGTCGAACGAGTCGATGTACTGCAGTTCCTCGGTGCCGTTCATCTTCACGGCGGTGAAGCCGCGCTCGACCGCGCCCTTGGCGGCCGCGGCCGTATCGGCGGGACGATCACCGCCGATCCACGAGTACACGCGGATGCGGTCGCGCACGTTGCCGCCCAGCAGTTGCGACACGGGCACGCCCAGATCCTTGCCCTTGATGTCCCACAGCGCCTGGTCGATGCCGGCCAGCGCGCTCATGTGGATGGCGCCGCCGCGATAGAAGCCGCCGCGGTACAGCACCGTCCAGTGATCCTCGATGTTGCGCGGGTCCTTGCCGATCAGGTAGTCGGACAGTTCCTCGACGGCGGCGGCCACCGAATGGGCGCGGCCTTCCACCACCGGTTCGCCCCAGCCGACGATGCCGGCGTCGGTCTCGATCTTCAGGAAGCACCACCGCGGCGGCACGATGTAGGTAGTGAGCTTGGTGATCTTCATGCTTGGGTCTCCTGGGCGGGATAGGCGCGTTGCCAGGCGGCGATGAAAGCGCGCGCGTTCTGGCCGACTTCGGTGGCCGACAGGCCGGGTTTGTACAAGGCGGAGCCCAGGCCGAAGCCGCTGGCGCCCGCCTGGGCGTAGATGGAAAGGTTGTCGGGCGTGATGCCGCCGACCGGCACCAGCGCGATCGGCGGGCGCATCACCGCGCGCCAGGCCTTGAGCACGGCCGGGCCGAGCTGCTCGGCGGGGAACATCTTGAGCACGTCGGCGCCAGCGGCCAGCGCGGCGAAGGCCTCGGTCGGCGTGGCCACGCCGGGGCACGACGCCAGGCCGGCGGCCTTGGCCGCGCGCACCACGGCCAGGTCGCTGTGCGGCATGACGATCAGTTCGCCGCCGGCATCCTTGATGCGGGCCACGTCAGCGGGATCCAGCACGGTGCCGGCGCCGACAAGGCAATCGGCCGGCAGCGCGTCGCGCATGGCGCGGATGCTGGTCAGCGGCTCGGGCGAATTGAGCGGCACTTCGATCAGGCGAAAGCCCGCGTCGTACAGCGCGCGCCCGACGGGCACGGCCTCGGCCGGGGTGATGCCGCGCAGGATGGCGATCAGGCCGCAATGGGCCATGGCGGTTTGCAGTCCGGTATGAGTCATGATGGTGTGCTCTCGGAAGAAGGGGCGGCGGGCACCAGGCCGGCGCTGAGCGCCAGGTGCCACAGGCCGCGTTCGGTGGCGTGCCGCGCCAGTTGCGGCGTGCCCAGGCCGTAGTGCCGCAGCGCCAGGATGTAGCGCTGGCACAGCGCGTCGTCGCCGCACAGCACGATGCGCGGCAGGTCGCCCTGCAGGCGCAGCATGTCGGCCAGCGCGGAGATTTCGTGGCCGATCAACAGGCCCGACAGGTAGTCGGCCTGCGACACCCCGGCCAGTTCGCCGGTCAGCCCCAGCGCGCGCGTGCTGAAGATGGTCGACAGCACGCCGGCGCGGCCGGCCGGCACGCCGGCCACTTTCAGGCCGCGCTCGAAGGCCGCCATGTCGGCGGCCGGCGCCTCGACCATGGTGCGGCCCAGGATGGTGTGGCCGCGCAGCGCGGCGTAGACCTCGCCGGTCATGAAGGTGTCGAAGTGGGTGACCTGGCCACGGCGCGTGTTGACCCATTTCGAATGGGTGCCGGGCAGGCCGATCAGCACGTTGGCGGCGGGGTCGCCGGCCTGGTCGAACAGCACGCCGAACACCTGCGTTTCTTCGCCGCGCATCACGTTGGGCAGGCCATGGCGCTGGATCAGGCCGGGCACGATGTGCACCGGCGTGGCGCCGTCGCGCTCGACGCGGGTCAGCAGGGTGCCGATGCGTTGCAGGTCGACCGGCACATCCAGGTAGGCGGCTTCCCGCCAGCCCTGGGCGCTGCCGACCATGCCGCAGGCGATCACGGGCAGGCGGGGTTCGGCCCGCAGCCAGTCGCCGCAGGCCTGCTCGAACGCCAGTTCGAAACCCGATTGGCCGCTCGGGGTGGCGGCGCCGTCCTGCAAGGGTTGGGGCAGGCGCATGATGCCCCACGGCAGGTGGCGGGTATCCAGCGTGCGGCCGGCGCTATCGAGGCGGTAGGCGCGCAGCGAAGAGGTGCCCCAGTCCAGCGCTATGAGGGCCGCGCGGGCAGGCGATCCGGTTGTCATCAGAATCTGTCTCGTCTCTGGCCGGCGGCGCGCTGCGGGCGAGGGCGCACCAAAGAGGGCGCGGTACTCGCGGAGGGGCAGGCGGTGGCCGACCTTGTTGTCGTCAGGCCCGCGGCAGCGCCGGAGAGGCACGGGAACGGGCTGCGAAAAATTCTAGATCAGCGCTTGAAAAATCTCAAAATATAGAATTAAATCCCACATACAGGGAATTTAGCGTAAAGGGATAATGATGCCTTGCCGGGGCATAGGCCATTGCGCCGCGCCTTCCGCCTTCGCCTGCCGTTTCACCTTTGCAATATCCAGCGCCTGCCCCCAATGCCCGATTCATCGCCCGCCTCTCCTGCCTACGACCCCGACGCCGCGGCCCCCGCCGGCACCCAGACCCTGATGCGCGGGCTGGGCGTGATCCAGGCCGTCGCCGCCGGGGCGCGGGATCTGAAAGACATCTGCGCCCATATCGGCGTGGCCCGCAGCACCACGCATCGGCTCGCCAGTTGCCTGGTGCAGGAACGCTACCTGCGTTCATTGCCCGGCGTGGGCTACGTGCTGGGGCCCAAGCTGATCGAACTCGGCTTCCAGGCGCGCGAAGCCTTCCCCATGGCGACGCTGGCGCGGCCGTACCTGGATAGCCTCGCGGCCGAGACCGGCGACACCATCCACCTGGCGGTGCGCGACAACGACGAAGTGCTGTACCTGGAAAAGATCCCCGGCAAGAAGGGCCTGGAGATGCGCTCGCGGGTCGGCCACCGCATGCCGCTGGCCGCCACCGGCGTCGGCAAGGCGCTTCTGCTGGATGCCGACGAACCGCAATGGAAGGCGCTGCACCGCGTCGGCGCGCCGGTATCCTCGCGCGCGCCCGGCGGCCGCCAGACCTGGGAAGCCTTCCGCGACCGCATGCGCGACTACGCGGCCAACGGCTACGCCTTCGACCTGGAAGACAACGAACCCTCGATCCGCTGCGTGGCGGCGCCGGTGCGCGATGCGTCCAGCGGCATCGTCGCCGCCATCAGCGTGTCCAGCACGGTGCCGTACATGTCGCTGGACCGCATGCGCGAGATGGTGCCGGTGGTGCGGGAGGCCGCCGCGCGCATCTCGGCGGAACTGGGGTGGAAGGTGCAGGGCGCGCCCACCCGGCCAGGGGCGGCCGACTGAGATAAATCTCCGACGAAATCGCGTGTCGCAGCCGCCGGCCCCGCTGGGGATCGGTGCTAGTCTCGTCGCTCATCCTTGATGTCCATCATGATCGAGTAGATTGACGGCGACGAGCAAGTGGCGCCCAAACCTGATGTCGCGCGCCTGTATGCGGCTTATGCCGAGCGGCTGCGTCGCTACCTGTTCCTGAAAACCAGTGAAGCCGAACTCAGCGCCGACCTGGTGCAGGAGTGCTTCGCCCGCCTCCTGGCGCACCGGGAAGACATCCCCGTCGACGACACCGTGTTGGCCTATCTCTACGCCATCGCCAACCGCCTGCTCATCGATCACCGCCGCAATCATCACCAGTCTCGCACCGACATGGCGTCGGACGACTTGCTGGAGGGCTTGCGCGACCCGCGCACCGCGCCCGACGTGCACGCGCACATGCGCCGGCAACTGGCGCGGCTGGCCGCGACCTTGGCGGAATTGCCGCCGCGCACGCGCCAGATCTTCAAGCTCTGCCGCATCGAGGGCCTGAGCCATGTAGCGGCCGCCCGCTATCTGGATATCTCTCCCAGTTCGGTGCAAAAACACCTGGCCATGGCCTTGGATCTGATGCGCGAACGGCTGGGGAACGATCCATGAACCGCGCAACAATTCCCCGCGCTGGCCGCTTTTTTACTGTGTTTCGCGCCTGGGCCGTTTATCTCTTTCATGAAGATCCCATCATGCATCCGCTGAACCGCTTCGGCCGCGAACGGCGCCTGCGCCGCCAGGCCAGCCTGTGGGCCGTGCGCCTGGAGGCGGGCGAGCTCACGCCGGCCGGACAACGCCGCCTCGACCGTTGGCTGGCGCGCGACGCGCGCCATGGCCCGGCCCTGGCCGATGCCGAAAGGGTCTGGGCCCTGGCCGGCGCCTGCTGTGATGCGCCGCCGTTGGCGCAGCCGGCCCCGCAGGCGCGGCGCCACCCTTGGCATGCCTGTGCCGCGTCATGGTGGCGGGCTACTCCCATGACGCCCCGGCGGCGCGCGGTCGCGCTGGCGGCCCTGGCGCTGATGGTGGTGGGCGTGGTCAACGGGCCGGACGCGGCCGCGCCCTGGCTGGCGGACTACCGCAGCGGCGTCGGCGAAATCCGGTCCTTGGTGTTGCCGGACGGCAGTCTCGTGCTGTTGGGCAGCAACAGCGCGCTCGACGTGGAATACGACGCCACGACCCGCCGGGTCCGGCTGCTGCGCGGCGAAGCGGTGTTTTCGCCGGTGCCCACGGGAGCGGCCGAACCGCGCCGCTTCGTGGTGGCGACGGCCGGCGGCAGCATGACCGCGCTGGGCACGCGCTACGCCGTGCGGCGCCGGGATGCCGGCCACGGCTGGATCGGCGTGTTGCAGCACCACGTCGAACTCGCGCTGGACCGTCCGCCCGCATCGGGCGATGCGCGCGCGGCGCTGACAGCCGGCGACAGCGCTGCCTTCAGCCATGCCGGCGGCATCGCGCGCAGCGACGTCGCGCCTGCGCGGGGCGCGGCCTGGGCCGACGGCTATCTCGTCTTCGAGGGCGATCCCCTGGAACGGGTCCTGCAACGCATCGGCGATTTCCGGCCGGGGCAATTGATCCTGGCGAACCGCGATGCGGCGCGCAGGCCGGTGAACGCGCTGTTCCATCTCGATAACCTCGACGGCGCGCTGGCCACGCTGCGTGGCGAGATGCGGCTTAAGCAGTTGCGCTTGCCGGGGGTGACGGTGCTGTACTGAACGGTGTCGCATCCGTCAGTGCCCTGCACGGCTCTACAAAGCCCGGTTTGTAAAACGGAAAAACAAACGCTTGTTTGTATTCGACACCCATCCGCTCGTCGATGACGCTCTCGGCGGTGGGCGATACCCATGGCCGAAAAGTCGGCGGCACGATCCGTCGCGGTGCGTGTGCAACGCCATCGTCAGGTCTTGAGTAAGACCAAGTCGGGCCATCGGCGCGCCGCTCTCCCTCTGGCGGCAGCCTGTTCCAAACTTTTTTTACTGTAGTTCGATTCACAACCGTTAATGGTAATGATGCGCGTTTGCATCAGCAGCAACCAGAGGCGGCAGTGAAGAGAAGAGAGGTGAAGTTCCGAATTGCGGGCCGTATGTTGGCCGCGGGCGCTTTGGCGCTACCTTGCCTGTCAATGGCGCAAACGCACGAGGGCGCCTCGGGCATATCGGCGCCTGCTGATCGGCAGGCCGATGAGCGTCAGCGGACGTTGGTTTTCGACATTCCGGCGCAAACGATGGCGCAGGCTGTGCTGGCATTCGCGCGTCAGTCGGGCGTTGACCTGTACATGAACGACGTCGATCTCTCGGCCTACACCAGTGTTGCCCTCAAAGGCAGCTTCAGCATCGAAGCCGGCCTGACCAGGTTGTTGGGAAACAGTCCGATCGGCTACCACTATCGCCTGACCGCGGGCGATGTCCGCCCGAATGTGCAACTGGTCGACAAAGGCCCCGGCGCGCGTGCGCGGGTGTACTCGATGGCGCCTGTCGTAGTTCGCGGCAATGATGTCAACGAGCGCGTCTACCAGGCCCCCCGCGCCGTCAGCATCGTCACGCGCGAAGAGATGGACCGCGTCCCGGTGCGCCACGCCGCCGAACTCATCCAGGACACGCCGGGCGTCGCCAGCGCCGTCAACCGCCAGAACCCCGGCCTGTCGATCAACATCCGCGGCATGCAGGACTTCGGCCGCGTCAACATGATGATCGACGGCATGCGCCAGGATTTCGTGCAGAACGGGCACATGCAACGCAACGGAGAAATGTATATCGATTCGGAATTGCTGTCCGAGGTGCAGGTAGAGCGGGGCGTGGTGCGCGGGGTGCATGGCACCGGCGCGATGGCGGGAAGCGTTGACTTTCGCACGCTGGATTTCGGGGATGTGCTGCGCGAAGGCAGAGATATCGGCTTGAAGCTGCGCGGCACGTCCGGGATGGGATATCAGGGAAACGGTATCAACTTCATCGGTAGCGCGGCGGGCGCGGCGCGCGCGGGCGAGAACCTGGAAGTGATGGCGGCGGTGTCGCGACGGTCTATCGGGGACTATCGGATAGGCGCATATGGCGGCGCTTCAGGCCAGAACTCGGTCTGGGTGACAGACAGCGGCGGCAGGGGCATCGGCAAGGTCGAATACAACGATGTGAAATTCGCCGCCCAAGAACAGGATTCCAGCCTGTTCAAGGCGCGCTGGAAATTGAATGACGCCTCGTCCCTGCAATTCAGTTATGTCGGCACGCAGGTAGGCTATTCCTACACCATGGACGCCAATCTCTCGGTGCAGGAGAGCGGCACCCCTTGGCGCAAGCTGGGCACTTCCAGCGCGCAATCCAACAGCTTCTCGGTGGACTACAAGCTCAAGCCGGCCGACAAACCTTGGTTGGATTTGAATCTGAAGCTCTATGCCGTCGATACCAGCATCAAAAACCACACGACACCGAATTATCCGAAATCCGTCGCTTTTGGATCGGTCACCGATCCGGCGCTGATTCGGGAAAACATTAATACTGAGTACTGGAACAGCGCCGGCACCGGCACGTGCGATAACACCAAGACCAAGTTCTCTTCTTACGCGAAGGACATTTGTTCACAGTACGGATTCGATCGGGATAGCCGCCTGCGCACCATAACCAATGGCTTGCAACTGGACAATACGTCGCGCTTCATGGTGGGCGAGAAAACGCTGCTCAGCGCCAACTACGGCATTGAGTACTTCACGGATCGCACCACCTCCAGCCAGCGCTGGCATGTCGAGGGGCGCGAGGTCCAACCGTTCGGCCTAGATGGTAAGGACGCGCTCAATCCGCGAGGTCACCGCAGCATGGGTAGCCTTTTCGCCGAGCTAACGCTGGAAGATGATTTCTATACGATCTCCGCGAGCCTGCGCTATGAGCGCTACCAGGCCAAGGGCAAGACACAGACGCCTGGTACGACGCGGATCTACCAAAGCACCGTGGATAAGGTTGAGCAGTCGGCGTGCGCACAGGCGGTTGGCGGCACGAATCTGACACGCGACGAGAACTACAGAGAGATTTATAGGGAAGGCTGCCGCATCGCGCGGACCGGTGATCTGGCGGCCTTGAAAGCGTGGTGGGACGCCGATCCGGCCTACCTCCTCTACTCTCTTGAAAAAGAGATCGACCCGAGCGGCAAGGTGACGTGGGTACGTACAGGCAAGACCTCGGTGCAGCACCTCAGCAGCATTGGCGGTCGCAAGCGCGAACTAGAAACTGCCTATCCATCCCGGTGGCTGGAGGACCAGCCCGCCCTATACGATTACGACGTCGACCGTAGCGCCGGCAAGCTGCTGCCGGCGCTGTCCGCTGCCATCCGCCCCGCCCGTTGGCTGGAGTTGTACGGCAGTTGGGGAAACTCCTGGCGTCCCCCGGCCATCAATGAATTGCTGATGGTCGGCGGCCATCCCACGCAGGGCTTCGCCACGATCCTGCCCAATCCCCTGCTGGATGCCGAGACCTCCCAAACCTGGGAGGTCGGCGTCAACACCATATTCAAGGACGTCGCGCTAGATGACGACAATTTGTCGCTCAAGGTCGGGTATTTCGACACGCGGGCCGACAACTATATGTTCTCCTCAATGGATGTGATGACGCCCGGCGCGGGGCTGGAGAAGTTGCCGTTTCCCGGAACGACCGCCTTCGTCAACAACCGCACCAACACCCAGTTTCGCGGGCTGGAACTGGAAGGACGCTATGACGCCGGCTGGCTCTACGGTGGCGTGAGCTACACGCATTACCTGGGCAGCGCCAACAAGTTCTGCGAAGACCTGTATTTCCTGGGGTCTGGACCCAACAAATTTGACCAGCCCAATGCGGACGGCAGCTATCCGTCGCAGCACAACGACGCCGTCGCAAAGGGGTATGGCTCCTGGCGGGCGTGGGCCGATAACCAGGTCGAGTGCGGCAATTTCGTCTTCAACAGCGCCATCGCCAAGCCGGTGGACAAGGGCATGGTCCAGGTCGGCATGCGGCTGCTGGAGCGCAAGCTGGATACCGGCGTGCGTTTCAACTACAGCGGCGAGGGTTGGTACAACCGCGACGCCGGTGGCTCCCAAGTCTGGTTCAAGTACACCACTTGGGACTGGTACGCCAGCTATCAGGCCAACGCCAACGTCAAGCTGATGGCCTCGGTCGAGAACCTGACCAACCGCATGTACGTGGAAGGGTATTCCGATGCCCTTGCGCGTACCTTCGCGCCAGGCCGCGCGGTGACGCTGGGGATGGAGGTGCGCTTCTAACACAGGAATCGTTGCGGGTCCGCTCATCGCGACCCGCGCAAGGAACATGCGTTGTCGCATGTACGGCGTTCGCGGTCTGCGGCGCCGGCCACGCCGGGAAGGCTGTTCCCGGTGCAATCTTTATCTGTAGGAAATTTCAACTATGACTGCTTTCATCAGCTATATCGATGACCATCTCAGCGCCGCAACGATGGAGGGCTCGCTCAAGGACATGCTGCTCGCATTCCAAAGTGAGGGTGCGGAAGGTGAACACACCAGCATGCCGAATTCGGGCGGCTTCTTCGGCGGCAACATGTTCAACGGCACCGAATACGCCTACACCAGCAAAGCGGTTCCCAACTATGCCTTCGTGGCCGAGGGCGACATACACTATTTCTTCCCTCCCTTCAGCGGCCACGCGGGTGATGGTCCGACCGCCCATACGGTATGGGGCGAGCTGGATTCGATCACGTTGGGTGCCGGCGTGGACAAGGCTGGTCACATGGTGGACCCGCTGATTACGTTCACGTTCGAGGGACCGATTTTCGGCGACGTTGCTGAAGGGCGGGGTAACGACGTGCACGACATTATTTGGGGCTTGATGAACGGTCACGTCGATGGCATCGACGACACCAAGGCTGGCGTCGATACCCATGGTGGTCTGCTCGCGGCCTTGGGGAACGACTTCTTCACTCAGTCCATCGCCGACCTGGTCGCCCACAACTTCACCACCGAAACCGACCTCGCCCTGGCGGCGTAATCCGGTTGCTGCGGCCTTGCGCCTCGTGGGTGCAAGGCCGCAGATCAGAGTGGCCGATTATTTCGAGCCTAGACCGTATTGCGCAGTCCTCCCCGGTAAGTGGTGATGCGGTAGCTAGAGAGTGGCTCCATCAGAAATCGTGCGATTAATTCGCATGGGCGACGTATGAACAGTACTTCGTCGTTCAGGCCGGGCCATGGCCCGGCACAAGTTCACTACTGGAAATCCAGGAGTATCGATATGACCGTAAGCATCAGTAATTTCGACGAACACCACCTTCCGGATGCCTCGACGGCGGAAAGCTCGCTGCGTGAGGTGCTCCATGTCTTCGAAACGAACGGCGTGGCGGGGGAACATGTCACCGCGTCGAACTCGGGCACGTTCTACGGTGGAGGCTGGTTCAGCTTTTTCAGCGGCACGAGCTATGCATATAGCAGCAACGACCCTGCGCACTATGCGTTCGTGGCAACGGGCGATCTGCACTACTACTTCCCGCCATTCAGCGGTTCCATGAGCGACGGCCCGACTTCGCATACGCTGTGGGGATCGATCGAGTCCATTACGTTGGGGGGCGGCGTGACCAAAGGTCAGATCGTGGATCCTCTCATTACGTTCACGTTCGATCAACCCGTTGTCGGTGCCGTCTCCGAGGGACGAGCCAACGACACCCATGACGTCATCTGGGGCTTGATGAACGGCTCGGTTGACGGTGCGGATGACAGGCTTGGCAGCGGCACGCATGGCGGGTTGATTACCGCCCTGGAAAACAACGGCCTGGACGTCGACATGTCCATCGCCGACCTCGTCGGCCACAACTTCGCCACCGAAGCCGACCTGGCCCTGGCGGCTTAACCCTTACGTGAGTTTCCCCGCGCTTTTCTCGGGCGCGTGGGCCACGGTCGCGGCGGGACTTTCCCCCGCCGCGACCGTCTTTTTGTTTATTCATTCCGCAACTCCCGACCCCCGGCCGGACAAGGACACACCACCATGCAGCAAGACCAGAAGCGCGCGGGCGCGGCACCGGAAGGGGGCGCGTTGGAGATCAAATCTCTGCTGGCGCGCTTTCGCACGGGCTGGGTCAGCGTGGCGGCCTTCAGCGTTGCCGCCAACCTGCTGATGCTGGCGCCGTCGCTCTACATGCTGCAGGTGTACGACCGCGTGCTGGCGTCCGGCAACGTCTTCACGCTGGTCATGCTGAGCCTGATGATCGTCGGGCTGCTGGCGTTGATGGGCGCGCTGGATTACGCGCGCAGCGCGGTCATCATCCAGATCGGCGCGCGCTTTGACGCCGCGCTGGCGGGGCGCGTGCATGAAGCGGCGTTCCAGCGCGGCCTGGCGGGCGTGCCGGCCAACGCGGGGCAGGCGGTCAGCGACCTGAACACGGTGCGCCAGTTCCTGACCGGCAGCGCGGTGTTCGCGTTCTTCGATGCGCCATGGTTTCCGCTGTTCCTGCTGGTGATGTTCCTGTTCCATCCTTGGGTCGGAACGCTGGCGTTGGCGGGCGCCCTGGTGTTGGTGGCGCTGGCGTGGCTCAACGAGCAGGTGTCGCGCAAGCTGCTGGCCGAGGCGGGCGGGCTGTCGGTGCGGGCGGGAATCGAGGCCGAAGGGCAGTTGCGCAATGCCGAGGCCATCCAGGCCATGGGCATGCTGGCGCGGCTGCGGTCGCGCTGGCAGCGGTTGCACGTGGGCTACGTGCGGCGTCAGGGGTTGGCGAGCCGCCGCTCGGCGATGATCGCCAGCATGTCCAAGACGGTGCGCCTGGCGCTGCAATCGCTGGTGTTGGGCCTGGGCGCGTGGCTGGTGCTGCAAAGCCATGTCAGCGCCGGCATGATGATCGCGGGATCGATCCTGATGGGGCGGGTGCTCAGCCCCATCGACCAGGTGATCGGCGCGTGGCGGCAATGGGCGGGAACGCGGTTGGCGTGGCGGCGCTTGCAGGACCTGCTGGAAACGTATCCGAAGCAGCCCGCCGGCCTGACGCTGCCCGAACCGAAGGGCGCGCTGCGGCTGGAGGGCGTGACGGTGACGCCGCCCGGCGCGGCGCAGCCGACGTTGGTGAATGTGTCGTTCGCGCTGGAGCCGGGGCAGGTGGTGGGCGTGATCGGCCCGTCCGGCGCGGGCAAATCGACGCTGGCGCGATTGGTGGCGGGCGTCTGGCCGGCGCGGCTGGGCGCGGTGCGGCTGGACGGCGCCGACCTGCGGCAATGGGAACGCACGCGGCTGGGAGAATGGTTGGGCTATGTGCCGCAGGACGTCGAGCTGTTCTCGGGGACGGTGGCCGAGAACATCGCCCGCTTTCCCGATCCGGACAGCGATGGCGCGGAACTGGCGCGGCGCGTCATCGAGGCCGCCCGGCTGGCCGGGGCGCACGACATGATCCTGGCCCTGCCGCGCGGCTATGACACGCCGCTCGGTACCGGCGGCCAGGGCCTGTCGGGCGGCCAGCGCCAGCGCATCGCGCTGGCCCGCGCGCTGTATGGCACGCCGCGCCTGGTGGTGCTGGACGAGCCCAACGCCAGCCTGGACGAAGTTGGCGAGCAGGCCTTGCTCGACGCGCTGGGCCGGTTGCGCGAGATCGGCGCGACGGTGGTGCTAGTGACGCACCGGCCCAAGGTGCTGGCGGCCACGACCCATCTGCTGTTGCTGCGTGACGGACGCGCGCAACGCTTTGGCGCGACCAGCGAGGTGTTGCGGCCGCCGCCGGAAGGCGCTGCCGGGACGCAGGCCCCGGCGGCCTCCGGGGCGGGCGCGTCCGATGCGATGGCGGCGTCGAGCCGGCCGGCGGGGGCGGCTGGCGTGGCCGGCGAGGTCGGGGCCGGCGGCACGGCGTGCGCACCGTCGGCGCGCAGGCCGGCATCGGTGGCTCAGGTGTATCCCTTGGCCGGCGGGGCGTTTGCGGGGCAGTTCTCCGGAGGCAAGGCATGACCGGACGCACCGAAGGCAATCGCGTGCTGGTGTTGCGGCCCGAACGCGACACCGGCGAACCCGACGCGGTCGATCCGATGGCTACCGCCGGGTGGTCGGCGCGTTTCGGCTGGTGGGTGCTGGCGTTGGGCTTTGGCGGCTTTCTGGCGTGGGCCGCGTGGGCGCCGCTGGACAACGGCGTGGCGATGCCGGGAATCGTGGTGGTGACTGGCGAACGGCAGGCGGTGGACAGCATCGAAGGCGGCTTGGTCAGCGCCTTGCTGGTGGCCGAGGGCGATACCGTGCAAGCCGGCCAGGCCCTGGTGCGGCTGGACGATACGCGGGTGCGCGGCGAGGCGCGCAGCCTGCGCACGCAGTTGGCGGCCGTGACCGCCCGCGAGGCCCGGCTGCTGGCCGAGCGCGATGGTCGCGACGACCTGGCAGTCCCGGCCGAGAGCGCCGATGCCGACGCCATCGGCGCCCTGGAAATGGAACGCCAGTTGTTCGCCAGCCGCCGCGCGGCGCTGGCGGGCGAACTGGCCAGCATCCAGGCCACGCTGTCCGGCAGCCGCGCCCTGGCCGGCGGTCTGGAGGCGACGCTGGCGCACAAGCGCACGCAGCGCGCCCTGCTGCGCGAGCAGTTGGGCAATCTGCGCGAGTTGGCCCGCGAAGGCTATGTGCCGCGCAATCGGGTGCTGGAACTGGAGCGGTCCCTGGCGCAACTGGACGGCGACATGGCGACGGATCTGGGCACGCTGGGACAGACGCGCCAGCAGATCGCCGAACTGGGCGTGCGCGCGCAGCAGCGGCGCGATGCGTTCCAGCGCGAAGTGCGCACGGACCTGGCGGAAACCCGCGTGCAGCGCGAACAGTTGACGCAGAAACTGGATACGGCGCGGTTCGATCTGGCGCACAGCGAGATCCGCGCGCCGGCCAGCGGCACCGTGGTGGCCCTGGCGATCCATACGGTCGGCGGCGTGGTGCAGCCGGGTTCGCGCCTGATGGAGATCGTGCCCCAGGATCAGCCGCTGGTGGTGGAGGGGCGCCTGCCGGTGGAGTCCATCGACAAGGTGCATGCCGGCCTGCCGGTGGAGCTGATGTTCACGGCGTTCGACGCCAGCCGCACGCCGCGCCTGGAGGGGGCGGTGACGCTGGTGTCGGCCGACCGCTTCGAGGACGAGCGCGGCGGCCGGCCCTATTACCGCCTGCGCGCGGATGTGGCGCCGGGGCAGTTGCGCCGTATCGGCGACGCGCCGCTGCAAGCGGGCATGCCGGTGGAGGTGTTCGTGCGCACGGGCGAACGTTCGTTGTTGAACTACCTGTTCAAGCCGTTGCTCGATCGCGCGCGGCTGGCGTGGGGGGATGCATGAGCCGCCTGTCGAGACGGGCCGCGGCAGGGATGCTGGCGTGGGTGATGTTGCTGCCCATGGGCGCGGGCGCACAGGCGCTGGATTTTCGGCAGGCGTACGCCATGGCGCTGGGCGCTGATCCGACCTGGCAGGCGGCGCGGGCGCGCGAGCGGGCCGACGCCGAGGAGTTGTCGCTGGGCCGCAGCGGTCTGTTGCCCAGCCTGAGCTATCACTACAGCCGGGCCCGCAACGACACCACGTCGCGCCAGCAAGGCCGTTGGAGCACGTTGGAGCAACGGTCGCGCTATGGCAGCCATGCCTCGGGCTTCACGCTCAGCCAGCCGCTGTTCGACGCGGCGGCGTTCGCGCAGTACCAGGCGGGACGCGAACGCGCCGAAGCCGCGGGCCTGACCCTGGCGCGCGCCAGGCAGGCGCTGGCGGTGCGCGTGCTGCAGGCCTACACCGCCGTGCTGACCGCGCAACGGGCGCTGGCGCTGACGCAAGCGCAGGGCCGTTCCCTGCAAGAGGACGCCCGCCGCAGCGCGCGCTTCGTGGCGGCCGGGCAGGGCACGCGTACCGACCAGCTTGAGATCGAGGCGCGCGCCAATGTGGTCCAGGCGCAGGAGATCGAGGCGCGGGACCAATTGCGCGAGGCGCGCAATGCGCTGCGCGCCATCGTCGGGCCGGCGTTGGCGGATCGGCCGTTGGCGCCGGTGGACCTGGGCGGGTTGGCTCGGCTGGCGGTGGACGAGCATGATCTTGCGGGATGGCGCGCGCTGGCGCTGGACGGCAATCCGGAACTCCAGGCGCAGCGCCACTTGCTGCAGGCCAGCCGGCAGCGCTACGAAGCCGCCCGCGCCGGGCATCTGCCCACCGCGCGCCTGTATGCCCGCAAGCAGTTGACCAACTCCAACGGCGAGAACCAGATCGGCCAACGCTACGACACCGGGTCGATCGGCATCGAGGTCAGCATTCCGCTGTACTCGGGCGGAAGAACCTCGGCGGCCAGCGGACAGGCCCTGGCCGAGCAGGAGGAAGCGCAGCACAAGTTGCAGGCCGCCACCTGGGCGCTGCTCGATGACCTGGAGCGGCAGTTCCATACCTTCGCCAGCAGCGGCCAGCGTATCGCGGCCTACCAGCAGGCGGCCGATGCCGCCGGGCTGCGCGTGCAAGCGACGCGGCGCAGCGTGCAGGGCGGCGAGCGCACCAACCTGGATGTGCTGGATGCCGAACGGCAGCGCTTCGAGGCGCTGCGCGACCTGGACCGCGCGCGCTACGACCATCTGCTGTCCTGGCTGACGTTGCGCTGGCAGGCCGGCGTGCTGGATGACGCGGACGTGGCGCGCGTGGGGAGGTTGTTCGTGGCGGGCTGAGGCGGGCTTGCCACGGCGGGGCGGATGCCGGCTTGGTTCGCAATGGGCCGGGCCAGCGTTCAGGGCGACTGGCGCTACCCGGGCGCGCATGCGCGCCCGGTTTACTTCAACGGCGGCAATGGCAACAGCCGCCGCGAGATGGCCTGCATGGCGGTCGTCAGTTGCGCCGCCAGC
The DNA here is from genome assembly GCF_050285565.1 of Achromobacter sp. Classification (GTDB taxonomy): domain Bacteria; phylum Pseudomonadota; class Gammaproteobacteria; order Burkholderiales; family Burkholderiaceae_B; genus Achromobacter. The sequence continues at coordinate 83,004 of NZ_JBLZXG010000007.1, read as the reverse complement.
GCCTGGGCGGCCGGCGACAGCGAGCGGTCGCGCCGGTGCAGCAGGCCGATGGCGCGGCGGGCCGAGGCGTCGCACAGGGGCGCGGCGCGCAGACCGGCCAGGTTCAGTTCCGGCAGAGCCAGGCGCGGCAACACGCTCACGCCCAGCCCCTGGCGCACCATGCCGGCGGCGGTGCCCATGTTGGTGACGTCATAGCGCAGCGCGGTGGCCGGCGCGCCGGTTTCCTCGCGCACCGCGCGGTCGAACTGCTGGCGCGCATTGGAGCCCTGCGACAGCAGGATCAGGTCGTAGCGCAGCACGTCGCGCCAATGCAGCGGGCCGCGCTTGCGGTCCAGGCGATGGCCTTCGGGGTAGATGGCGCAGAAGCAGTCCTCGGCCAGCGCCGCGAACGACAGGTCCGGCGCCGGCTCGGCCAGCGCGCCGACGGCGAATTCGATCTGGTTGGTGCGCAGCATGGCCACCAGCTCGTCGTTGTGGGCCTCGACCACGCGCACCTTCAGCGCCGGATGCAGTTGCCGCAGCGCGCCGACCGCCACGGGCAGCAGTGCCAGCGCGGTGGAGGGCAGCGCGCCCAGCGTCACGTTGCCGCGCCGCACCGCCGCCAGGTCCGCCAGGCTGCGATAGGCTTCTTCCAGGTCGGCGATGGGGCGCTGCACGCGGGCGTGGAAATCCTGCCCGGCCGAGGTCAGGCTGATGCTGCGGGTGGTGCGCTCGAACAGGCGCAGGCCGAGCACGTCCTCCAGATCCTGGATCAGCGCCGTGAAGGAGGGCTGCGTCACGCCCAGCAGGTTGGCGGCGTGGGTGAACGAACCGGTATCCACCGCCAGCAGGAAGGCCTTGAGGGGCCGGTACTTGATATTCATAGCCATAGGCTAAGAATATAAGAAAAATATCAAATTGTGCCTAATAGTCGGCGGGTCGATGATGCGTCTACCGAGACCTCTGGATTGCCCCGACCTTATGCAAGCATCGAGCCCAAAGCCCTTCCGGTTGGGCGCCGAATGGCGCCACGGCCAGGACGGCGACGCCGTCATCACCTCCATCAATCCCGCCGACGGCAGCGTTGCCGGCATCGTCACGCGGGCCCAGCCGCGCGACGTGGATGCCGCCGTCGCCATCGCCTGGGACGCGTTCCAGCGCCAGCCCTGGCGCAAGCTGCGCCCCGACCAGCGCGCCGCCACGCTGTACGAGATCGGCCGGCGCCTGGCCGCCGAGCGCGAGCCGCTGGCGCGGCTGCAGATGATCGACAGCGGCAAGCCGTGGAAGGAATGCCTGAACATGGTCGACAGCGCGGCCGGGCATTTCCGCTATTACGCCGCCGTCTGCGAGACCTGGCAGAACGAGATGACCTCGCCGCGCGGCGAGTATTTCTCGATGGCGCTGGCCGAGCCGTTCGGCGTGATCGCGGCCATCACGCCGTGGAACTCGCCCATCATGAACGAGGCGCAGAAGGCCGCGCCGGCGCTGGCGGCCGGCAACGCGGTGCTGCTCAAGCCGTCCGAGGAAACCCCCCAGCTGGCGCTGGAACTGGCCCGCCTCTGCGCCGAGGCCGGGCTGCCCGAAGGCTTGCTGACGGTGCTGCCTGGCCACGGCGAAGACGTCGGCGCCGCGCTGGTCAAGCATCCCGGCGTGCGCATGGTGTCGTTCACCGGCGGCACCGAGACCGGCCGCGCCATCGGCGGCATCGCCGGCCAGCGCCTGATTCCGGTCGGCCTGGAGCTGGGCGGCAAGTCGCCGCACATCGTGTTCGACGACGCCGACCTGGACCGCGCCGTGGCCGGCGTGGTGTCGGGCATCTTCGGTTCGGCGGGCCAGAGCTGCGTGGCCGGTTCGCGGCTGTTCGTGCAGAAGTCCATCTACGGCCGCTTCATGCAGGCGCTGGTGGAGCGCACGCGCCAGGTGCGCGTGGGCCTGCCCGATGACCCGGCCACGCAGATGGGGCCGCTGGTGTCGCGCGCGCATCGCGACAAGGTCGCCGGCTATGTCGATATCGGCCGCGCCGAAGGCGGCCGCGTGCTGGTCGGCGGCGCCGCGCCGGATCGCGCCGAGCTGGCCAACGGCTGGTTCTACCTGCCCACGGTGATCGACGGCCTTGGCAATGGCGCGCGCGTCTGCCAGGAAGAGATCTTCGGGCCGGTGCTGGTGGCGTTGCCGTTCGAGGATGAGCAAGATGTGATCGAACAGGCCAATGACACGCCCTTCGGCCTGGCCGCCGGCATGTGGACCGGCGACTATGCCCGCGCCTGGCGCGTGGCGCGCGAGATCGAGGCGGGCTCGGTCTGGATCAACACCTACAAGCAATCGCATATCGCCACGCCGTTCGGCGGCTTCAAGGCCAGCGGCATCGGCCGCGAGAAGGGCCTGCATGGCCTGCGCCTCTACAGTCAGGTCAAGAGCCTGTACTGGGGCATGCACAATCAACCGATGGGACTGTGAATCACATGACGACCGACAAGAAAAGCGCGGCGCTGCCGCTGGCCGATGCCCGCATCCTGATCGCCGGCGCCGCCAGCCTGGTGGGCTCGCACACTGCCGACGCGCTGCTGGCCGCCGGCGTGCGCGAGGTGATCCTGCTGGACAACTTCGCCTTTGGCACGCCCGAGGCCATCGCCCACCTGCAAGACAATCCGCGCGTGAAAGTGGTGCGCGGCGACCTGATGCGCCTGCCCGACCTGCTGGCCGCGACCGAGGGGGTGGACGGCGTGCTGCACCTGGCGGCGTACATGACGCTGGGCTTCGCGCAGACGCCGTGGCAAGCGGTGGACGTGAACATCCGCGGCGCGCAGAACATGCTGGAAGCCTGCCGCGCCAACAAGGTGAAGAAGTTTGTGTTCGCTTCGTCCAACGCGGTCTACGGCTACGGCAGCGGCATCGCCGGCGCGCTGGTCGAGAACGGCCCGTTCCATTCCGTCGGCGCGCCGCCCGCGGCGATCCTGTACGGCGCCTCCAAGATCATGGGCGAGCAACTGTGCCGCCAGTACTACCAGAAGGCCGGGCTGGACTACGTGGTGCTGCGCTATTCCACGGTCTATGGCGAGCGCCAGCACTACCGCGCCGCCAATTCGCTCTACATCATGGAGACCTACGACCGGGTGCGCCAGGGCGAGCGCCCGGTGCTGCCGGGCGATGGCACCGATACCAAGCACTTCGTGCACGTGTCGGACGTGGCGCGCGCCAACGTCGCCGCGTTCCAGAGCGAGGCCACCGACGTGGCCGTGAACGTGTCCGGCCCGGCGCCCATCACCACCGGCGAGCTGGTGCGGCTGGTGCTGGACTACTGCAACAGCGACCTGGAACCGGAGATTCGCCCGGATCCGCCGGGCACCGTGCGCCTGACCTCGGGCGGCGCCTTCCATATTCCGCACGACCTGGCCTGGCGGTTGATCGGCTGGCAGCCGCAAGTGGGCATGGCCGAAGGCGTGACGCGCCTGCTGGCGTGGCGCGAGGCGCAGGAAGGGAGCAAGGGAACAATTTGACCCGGGGCGGCCGTCGCAGCCGTCCCGCGTGACGGGCCGGCAGGTCCGGCCCATCGCGACGCATAACAACAGCACTACCCACACAGGAGACAACCATGTTCTTTACCCGCAAGGCGGCCGCTCGCGCCGCGCTGTCCGTGGCCGCGCTGTGCGCCGCGTGGCCGGCCTGGGCCTGGCCCGATCATCCCATCGAACTGGTGGTGGGCTTCGCGCCCGGCGGCGGCACCGACCTGACGGCGCGTTCGCTGGCGGTGTTTCTGGAAAAGGAGCTGGGCGTCACCATCGTGGTGCAGAACAAGCCGGGCGCGTCCAGCGCTATCGCGCTGTCGTACGTGGCGCGCGCCAAGCCCGACGGCTACACGCTGGCCATGACCAACATGCCCGGGCTGGTGTCGCTGCCGATCGAACGCAAGGCCGGCTTCACCACCGCCGACTTCACCTATCTCGCCAACCTGGTGCGCGACCCAAGCGCCTTCAGCGTCGCCGCCGACAGTCCGTACCAGACGCTGGATGCCTTGATCAAGGCGGCGCGCGAGAAGCCGGGGTCGATCAGTTATGGCTCGACCGGCGTGGGCACCGATGATCACCTGGCGCTGGTGCTGTTCCAGAACCTGACCGGCACCAAGCTCAACCACGTGCCCTACAACGGCGCGGGGCCGCTGCGAAGTTCGGTGCTGGGCGGGCACACCGTGATCGGCGGCCTGAACCTGGGCGAAGTCATGCCCTATCACGGCAAGAACATGCGCGTGCTGGCCCAGGCCAGCGCGACGCGCTCGCCGCTGGGGCCGGACGTGCCGACGTTCAAGGAGCTGGGGGTGAACCTGGTGTTCGCGTCCGAGCGCGGCATTGTTGCGCCCAAGGGCTTGCCGGCGGATGTCGCCGAGAAGCTGCGCCAGGCCTTGGGCAAGGTCGCCGCCAATCCGGAATTCCAGGCGCAGATGAAGCAGCAGTTCACCGAGATGGATTATCTCGATGGGCCGCAGTGGCAGGAACGCTTGAAGCAGGATGATGGGCGGCTGCGGCAGATCTGGGCGAATACGCCTTGGGTGGAGTAGGGCGTCAGATGGTGGTCCCGCGATTGCGGCGAGATGCTCCAGATCGCGGGACGCGGGCCAGTGTCTGAGAACTGGTCTGAATTGCGGCTTTTTTTTACTGTAAATCGCGGCTCAACCGTTTATGTCTATGGACGGTCGCCTGCGTGCTCATGGGCGGCTATTGATTGATCTGCGATCAGGAACCGCATCATGGCTACACCTACCCTTGACCCCGTTGTCGTTTATGGCAGTTGGCCTCCAGAGCCGTCTGGTTGGGGCGGGGCGGGGGGAATGTGGGATTGGGACTTGTACTCGCGACCTGAGTGGGACTGGTTGACGGGTTGGGATTGGGGGGGATGGGGATACCCTATCGAAGACCCCGATCCGCCCGGCGAGGTCCCTGATTCCACTGTGACGGTTGATGCACCGACGCCCGAGGCTGCGCCCGCGCCTGTTCCGTCCAACTGGGGTGGCCCGGCGCTGGAGTCCGGGCTGTGGGACGTGGACCATGGGCTGTACTACTTGGCGGGCCCGCCTTCCTCTCCTCCCATCTGGGGTGATGCGAGATACCTCGACTCAGTGATCAAGGGAAAGGAGGACTACTACGCTTCCCATTACGGTGAGGAGTCCAGGTATTACCGCGATCCAACATCCTCCAGTGGTTTGGCCGCATCGGCGGTGAATGCGATTGTGCCGGAGACTGGACATCTACTGAAGCACATCGGCACGTTGCTGCAGCACAATCTGGATGAGCAAGCCTTCAAGGTATTGAAGTGGATGTCTCGCAAGAACTACGCATTCATTCAGGGCGTATTTAGTTGGAATGCCATTCAGAAGGATATTGCCGCAGGCGTACCGCCTAAGGTAGCAATAGGTTCCGAGGCGGCACTGCTGATGTTCAACTATCTGGCCGCGGAAGGAATTGCCTTTGCGGTACTGGGCTCGTTGGGCATTGCCGCGGCAGGTCCGGTCGTTGCCGCATCGGTCGTAATAGGCGCCGGCGTTGCCATTGGTTCAGATCTAATCGGGGTTAAGAGCATCGCAGCCAAGCTTATCAATGACGCGCTATTCAATGTAGATCCCCAGTTGATCGAGCCCCCGTCGGCTGCTGGCGCCAATTTCCTTCAACACGGCGAGCGAAGCGCGCTTCCCTCGCCTGCCGAAGATATGTCTGCACATCCAAGCCCACTTTTCGTTGAAGATGGGGTAGTGCAGTTTTCCGACTATCAAGTCTATCTGGCGATGCGGGAGATCGTCGAGCACCCAGATCGGTATCCGGATGCGGTTGCCCTCCTGCCCGGTATCCTTGCCAGCATTGCCGGGACTATTGGTTCCGAAGATGGCGCAGGTATTGACCTTGCCGGTGAGGATGTGAGTATGCGAGCTCCACCTGAGACTGTCCGATATGCCGATATCATCCCGGATAATGGTGTCAAGACTTTCGCAGGAGGGAATGAACGATCTTATCTGTTCATCGGCGACGACACGCCAAACAAGATGATTGGTGGCAAGGCAATCAATTGGTTCATGCCCAAAGCCGATCATGGTGGGGCCAATACCATCATCGGCAGTCCGGACGGTTACAACGTGCTCGATTTTTCGTTGAACGAAAAAGGTGTCGACATCCTCATCCAAGACAATGACCGTATGGGAAAATGGATTTTGGATCGCGCTTACGCGCTCGGCATTGATCCGGGCCGGATCTACGATCACTTCCTCACATATGGCAACGCCCTGCCTTTACTACGAGGATGGTTTGCGTCGGAAGAGTTGAATGCCGGTTCATGCGCTCGATTCTCCGATGATATCTATAAGAACATCGATTACATCATTGGTAGCAACTATGACGACATCATCATCGGTGACATGCTCGGGGGTGTGACAATGACCGGTGGGGCGGGAAACGATACCTTCATCCTGCATGGCGGAGGGAATCGTGTGATATTCAATGATGGGGATTTTGCCTCTCCAGGCAGTGGGGAAATCACCACGAAGTTCGTTCATGGCTTGACTACCGGCTCAGAAGCAGATGACTTCAATGCAAGGCACTACGCTCCCCAGTATCTGAACTTGGGTGGCTATTTCGGTTTCCGGCTCGATCCCGATGTCCTCGACTTTTCCAATCTCGACGGTGACGTCAACGTCGACGGATATCAGGCAATGAGATTTATCGGGGAACATGCTTTCACCGGTCATGCCGGTGAAGTCAGATATGTGACCCACAATTCTCATGGATCCAACATCCCGGACCAGACGGCCGGCGATGAAGGAGGCTACTTCTGGACGACGGTGCGCCTGGAAGGTGACAGAACCGGCTCCGGCGAGGCCGACTTCTTCGTGGAGTACACCAATTATTTGAACCCGTCCAACGACAACAGCTTGTGGTCGGAATATGCGACCGGCAATATCTATCCCTTCCTTGACGACGCAAATCTCTTCTTCGGTTGAGTAGTTGCGCGGAAAAATTGGCTATCGGGTCGAAGATGCAGGGTCTGTTTGAAACCAAGGAAGACGGCACGATCATCTACTACGGCAAGATGGGTCGAAACGCGCCCGGCTACATCGTTGACGAAGCTGCCATGAAGGCCATCCGGAGGTTGTACGCCTGGGCATCCGGCACATCACTTGTGACGATTCCCGCCATGGTTCGCGCCGGCCTCTGGTGGCTGTCGCTGGTGGTCGGGGTAATCTTGATCGTTGGTGCGCATCTTCGCCATAAGGAAATCGTCAAGGACCTGCCTGTCTCCGCTTGCTATTTCAACCCAGGTTTCAAAAAGCGCTGGGTGCTGCTCAGTCGGAATGCATCATATTGGATGTTAATCCCTAGCCTGCTAATCGTTTTCCCGTTTTTTATCGTGGCGTTCTGGCGAACACTGGATGACCAGGAGAGAGATCCGGTAGCGGTGTGGATGTTCCTCGGTGTGGTCGTCGTGTGCTGGATGACGTTCGCCGCGCTTTTTTTCATCAAGATCAAGCGGTCGCTCGGTAAAGTGAGGGCATGGCTCAAAGACGGCCGGAATTGAGGAAGATCTCCTTCCCGCCCTTCGGCTGTCGTCTCAGCCTGGTCAATGAATGTGGCCATCCTGTTTGCCCGGATCAAGGCAGGGGTTGGCAGACACAGGACGTAATCGTCTCGCGCGATTGCTATTCCGCAGAATTAGTCTCCCCTTTTACCCAATCGCAACGTCAACGTCCGTTGCCTCGCCGACCACGTCATCACGCGCCGGTACCACGCCGATAGCGCCGGCGTGTCCGGCCGCTCGATCGGTAGCGCCAGCCAACGGTGCGCGGAACACACCAGGGCGATGCCGCTCATGATCTGACCGAAGCCATGCCTACGACGGCAAGAACATACGTGTGCGGGCCCAGGCCAGCGAGACGCGCTCGCCGCTGGGGCCGGATGTGTCGACCCTCAAGGAACCGGCGGGTGAATGCAGGCCCTGGGCAAGGTGGCCGCCAATCCGGAGTTCCAGGCGCAGATGAAGCAGCAGTTCACCGAGATGGATTATCTGGATGGGCCGCAGTGGCAGGAACGCTTGAAGCAGGATGATGGGCGGCTGCGGCAGATCTGGGCGAGCACGCCTTGGGTGGAGTAGGGCGCTGTACGCTGTTGCCGCGATGGCGGTGACGTGCTCCGGATCGCGGGATGGGGGCTAGTGCCTGAGAACGGGTCTGAATTGCGGCTTCTTTTTTACTGTAAATCGCGGCTCAACCGTTTATGTCTATAGACGGTCGCCTGCGTGCCTGCGGGCGGCTATTGATTGATTCGCGATCCGGAGCCGCTTCATGCCCACGCCCACGCTTGGCGCCATCACCGTTTATGGCACTTATCCGCCGGAGCCGCCGAGTTGGGGCGGTGGATTAGGGTCTGGGCTGTGGGACGGCATCGGCTGGTCTTACTTCTCGACGCCCCGGATCGTTCCCGCGTGGTACATCGCGCAGATTCTCAACCAAAAGGAAGCGTATTACTTTTCGCATTACAGCGAGGAATCGAGGTATTACCACGATCCGAAGACGACGCGTGGGATGGTGGAGCCTTTGGTCAATGCGCTTATTCCAGAGACGGGAAAAGTGTTGGGGTACATGCAAGACTTGCTGAAAAGCAGTCTGGACGAGTCCTCCTTCAAGATTCTCAAGGCGATGGCGCGTACCCATGCTTACTTTATGCAGAGCGTCTTCAGTTGGAGCGAAATCCAAAAAGATATCGCTTCTGGCACGGATCCCAAGGTTGCAGTGGGCTCGGAGGTGGCATCCGTAGCGGTCAGCGCGATGATCGCCGGCGCGCTGGCCGGATTGGCCGGTGCGCTCATTGCTATCGAGGGGCCCGCCGCCGTTGCGACCATTGCCATCAACATCGGCGTTGCGACGCTATTGGATACGCTTGGACTGAAAGGGGAGGCCGCCAAGCTCATCAACGATGCCCTTGCTGGTGCGGAAAAGCATGTATCGGCCGCAGGGGATACACCTTCGGCGACATCTCCATCACCAGATGAAGCTGATCATCATGCACCTCCTGCAACCGTTGAGGCTGGCTCGCCGGCGCAGGGCGAGGCATCGCCCTTCAATGATGGCGTTACGTTTTTTTCCGATTACCAGCTTTATTTGGCTATGAAGGAAATAGGCGCGCATCCGGATGACTATCCAGATGCTGCGGTGATCCTGCCCGCAATTCTTGCGGACGTCGCAGACAGGATCGTGAGTGGCAATGGCCCAGGTATTGAGGCCAACGGTAGTGGTTCAGTCCTGCGGAGGCCACCAGAGATTGTGCACTATGCAGACATCGAACCGGAGAATGGCGTGAGGTCATTCGTGGCGGAGGATGGGAAGTCCTATCTGTTCATCGGCGACGATACCCCGAGCGAGATGGTTGGTGGCAATGCAATCAACTGGTTCATGCCGGAAAACGCCTACGACTGGTCCAACAAGGTTGCCGGTAATCCCGATGGCTACAACATCCTGGACTTCTCCTTGAACGGGTGGGGCGTCGACATCGTTGTAAGTGGTAACGATCGCATGGACAAGTGGATTGCGGATCGGGCCAGCACCTTTGGACTCAAGGACTATGACGTCAATCGCCATTTCCTTACCCATGAAAGCGCCCTGGGGAAACTTCGCGGGTACGCACCGGTGGAGTTGACATCCGGTTCTTGCGGCGACTGGTGCCCGGGGGAATATCGCAATATCGACTATCTGATCGGTAGCGACTATGACGACATCCTTGTCGGCGACGTACTCGGAGGAATGACGTTCACTGGCCGTGGTGGCAACGATACCTTCGTCGTGCACGGAGGCGGTAATCGCATCGTCTTCAACGACGGGGATTTCGTCGATCCGGCCTCTGGGAAAATCACGACGAAATACATTCACGGGCTGACCACGGCTCGCGAGGCCCGCGATTTCAACCTCAAGAACTACCAGCCGGCTTATTTGGGGGGCTATGGGGGGCTGCGTATCGAGCCCGATGTGCTGGACTTTTCAAACGTGGATGGCGACCTGAATACTGAGGGGCACCAGGCCATGCGGTTTATCGGGACAGGGCAGTTCACCGGGCATGCCGGAGAACTCAGGTATGTGACCGAGGACCATTACGGACTGTATTTGCCCGCCACTCATGATGAGGACGGCGTTGGGTGGCGGGCCACCACCGTATGTTTGGAGGGAGACAGAACCGGCGATGGAACAGGGGACTTCTTCATCGAATATACAAACTACTCCGATCCTTCTATTCCATATGGGTCAATGTTCTCTGCGTTGGTGGGAGTTATTTACCCCTATCTCGACAGTGACAACCTGTTCTTTGGCTAAGCGAAGACACTTGGGATGCACGGTTTTCGGAGATAGTGATGCGTTCGGGTTTTACATACACCGGCTTGTTCGAGACCAGGGAAGACGGCACGACTATCTACTATTACGGTAGACGTGATGGTCATGCGCTCGGATACCACGTGGACGAGGCCGCCATGAGTTCCATCCGGCGGTTGTACGTGGAGTTATTTGCGGCTTCGGTCTTTGGCATCTCTCCTGCGTTCACCGCGGGGTATCGCTGGACGGCGCTGCTGCTTGCAGCAGTGGCGGCCGCTTCCTTTTATATTCGGCACAACAGACTCATCAAGACACTGCCGGTTTCGCTCTATCCACGGCCCCGGTTCAGGAAAAGGGTGATGTTGATCGGCAGAAGCATGTCTTATGCCCTGATCGTGCCTAACATTTTTCTGCTGCCCGCTGTCGCTGCGCTGGCATTTTCCAAGCTTGATGGCGCATCCCATTTGAGTCCGATCTTGATATGGTCGGTCGTCATCGTCGCCTTTGCGGCATGGGCAGTAAATTTCGCCTTCCTGTTTGCCAAGATCAAGGCGCGGTTCGGCGGGCGCGGGAGATAGTCGTGCCACGACCGTGCGGACGAATTGTCCATCGAGATGGGACATGAACTTGGGACCGAGAGGGCTGTTCGAAACCCTGGAAGACGGCACCATCATCTATTACGGCAAGATGGGTTGGAACAAGCCCGGCTACATCGTCGACGAAGCAACCATGAGGGCGATCCAGAGGCTGACTGCGGCGTCGACAGGTACGGCGATTCTGACCATTCCGGCTCTGTTTCGCGCCGGTTTCTTATGGCTGTCGCTGGCGCTGGGGATCATTCTGGTCGCGGTAACTCACGTTCAACACAAAAAGCTTGTCAAAGACCTGCCGGTCTCCACGCTCCACTGCACGCCGGGGTTCAGACGGCGGTTTGTTTTGATAAGCCTGGACATGTCCTATTTCGTGCCGGTTTTGGGCCTGATCTTCGTTTGCCCATCGCTTGCGTGGATAGGTTGGAGCAGTCTGGGCGACCCCGATATCAAGCCGGTATTGTCGTGGGCAGCATTGGCTGGCGCGGCTTTGGGATGGTTGTTCAGCGCCGCCATGTTGTCCGTCAAGGTCACGATGTCGGTACGCCGCGTCAGGGCCTGGCTCAAAGACCGCAGGAAGTGAGACAGGCTCGTTCCGCGCCGCGATTCTGTTCGTCCGGAGATGTCGGGACGCTTTCCCCTTACTCCAACGGCAACGTCAACACCCCCTGCGTCGCCGGCCGCATCATCACGCGCCGATACCACGCCGACAGCGCCGGGGTGTCCGGCCGCTCGATCGGCAGCGCCAGCCAGCGGTGCGCCGAGCACACCAGGGCGATGTCGCCCATGGTCAGGTGGCGGCCGGCGATGAACTCGCGGCCTTGCAGCGCCTGATCCAAAATCCGCGCGCGGTCGTTGCTGCGCTTGACCGACAGGTCGATGGCGGTTTGGTCGCGCTTTTCTTCCGGCGTGCGGATCAGTCCCAGGAAGGCCGGTCCCATGGCGCCTTGCCATTCGGTGGTTTGCCAGTCCATCCAGCGGTCGGCGTCGGCGCGCAGGCAGACGTCCTCGGGCCACAGGGTGCCGGCGCCGTAGCGGGCGGCCAGGTAGCGCACGATGGCGTTGGATTCCCACAGCACGAAACCGCCGTCGTCGATGGCGGGCACGGTGCGGTTGGGGTTGATTTTGGCGTACTCGGGCGTGTCGACCACGCCGAACGGGCCGCCGGCCTCGATGAAGGTGTGCGGCAGCGCAAGTTCGCGCACGGCCAGCATCACTTTCTGCACGTTGACGGACGTCAGCCGTCCCCAGATCTTCAACATAACCATTCCTTGTAGGGGTCAGGCGGGCGGCAATTGCCGCCGCGCAAAGCCGCTGTCGCGCCCGAAGCGCGTCCAGTTGAAAGCGGGCCCCGGGTCGGTCTTGCGGCCGGGAGCGATGTGTTCGTGGCCCGAGGCGGCCGCCAGGGGGTAGCGCGCGCGCAGCACCGGCGTCAGCCGGCGCAGCGCCACGTATTGCTCGTCAGTGTAGGGCAGGGCATCGGTGCCTTCCAGTTCGATGCCGATGGAGAAGTCGTTGCAGCGTTCGCGGCCGGCGAAGCGCGAGACGCCGGCATGCCAGGCGCGCGCGTCGGTGGAGACGAACTGCACGATGCGGCCATCGCGGCGGATGAAGAAATGGGCCGATACGCGCAGGCCGCGCAGGCGTTCCAGCCAGGGGTGGGAGGCGTAGTCGAGCGTGTTCAGGAACAGGCCGGCCACCTCGGGGCCGCCGAACTGTCCGGGCGGCAGGCTGATGTTGTGCAGAACCAGCAGCGACACCTGGGCGTCGTGGGGACGCGCGTCGCAATTGGGGGAGGGCAGTCGGGAAACGCCCGGGGCCGGCGCCAGCCAGCCATGTCGATCCAGAAGCAGGGGCATGGGACGAGAGCAGGTTGGTATCCAACATGCATTATGCCGTGCATATAAAAAGGGGGCGAATGAGGGGCGCGGGCCCTTGCGGGCGCGGTGCGGTGGGTAGCCTGCCGCCCGCCTTTTATTTCGCGGCCGGCCCCAGCCGGGCGTGTTCCTGGCTGCACCAGGTCCGGCCGCCTTGCAGCAGGGCTTCGGAACGCGGCAGGTGGATGCCGCAATGGGCGCAACGCACCATGGCCTCGGGCGCGCCGGCGGCGGGCGTGCTGGCCGTGGCGCGGGGCCTGGCGCTGGCCGGGGGGGCCTGGCGCGCGGCGGCCATGCGGCCGGCGATGCGCGCCACGAACAGCACGCCGATGATGATGACGATCCAGAACAGCAGCTTGCCCACGTCAGCCTCGATGCAGAATGACTTCCAGCACGAACCGGCTGCCGGTGTAGGCCAGGATCAGGAAGCCGAACCCGGTCAGGGTCCAGCGCAGCGCCACGCGGCCGCGCCAGCCCCAGATGTGGCGGCCGGCCAGCAGCACGCCGAAGGTGAACCAGGACAGCAGCGTGAAGACGGTCTTGTGGTCGAAGGGCAGGATCTGGCCGGTGAGCTTCATGGAGGCGATGGAGCCCGAACCCACGGCCAGGGTCAGCACCACGAAGCCGATCCAGATGATGCGGAACAGTAGCTGTTCCTGCACCAGCAGCGGCGGCTGCGAGTCCAGCACGCGGCCGATGATGCTGCGTTCGGCGGGGGCGTCCAGAGGGCGGTGCAGGTGGCGGTCGAGCAGCGCCATCAACATGGCGTGCAGGGCGGCGATGGTGATCAGGCCGTAGGCGGCCAGGGCGATCAGCAGGTGCACGCGCAGCCAGGGGTTGTCGGCGTGGGGCACGAACTGGCCCTGCGGGAACAGCGCGGCCAGGCCGCTGGCCAGGGTGGCGGCCGGCAGCAGCAGCAATTGCAGGCCGTCGATGCGGACCAGCAGGCTTTCGAGCCAGAAGACGACCATGCCCAGCCAGATGGCGGCCGACAGGGCCAGCGCCCACCCGATGAACAGGTGCGGGGCCCCCAGCATGGATTGTTGCAGCCCGATTCCATGGAGAACCAGGGCTCCCAGCAGGCACATCCGGGCGACTTTGCCCGTTTGTTCGACTTCCCCGGCGCCCGCCAGGCGGATCCAGAGGGATCCCCCCAGCACCGCGTACGCCAAGGCGGCCGCTGTGTGAAATACAATGCCAAGTGACATAGAAACCGTTGTCTGGATGGGGCCTGGGGGCGCATGCCGCCCGACAGTGCGCAATCCGCGCCTGCGGCCACCGTTCAATCAACTAGTTTAAGCGGAAACGCCTCTCATGCTCGATAACCTAACTCAACGCCTGTCGCGCGTCGTCAAGACGCTGCGCGGCGAAGCCCGCCTGACCGAGGCCAACACCCAGGAAATGCTGCGCGAAGTGCGCATGGCCTTGCTGGAAGCCGACGTGGCGCTGCCGGTGGTGCGCGATTTCGTGGCGCGGGTCAAGGAAAAGGCGCTGGGCGAAGAAGTCGCCGGCAGCCTCAGCCCCGGCCAGGCCCTGGTGGGCGTGGTTCACAAGGAACTGACCGCCCTCATGGGCGGCGACCTGGGCGCCGATTCCGGCGAACTGTCGCTGGCGGTGCAGCCGCCCGCCGTGATCCTGATGGCCGGCCTGCAGGGCGCGGGCAAGACCACCACCACCGGCAAGCTGGCCCGCTGGCTGAGCGAAGGCCAGCACACCCAGCACGGCCGCAAGACCGGCAAGAAAAAGGTGCTGGTGGTGTCCGCCGACGTCTACCGTCCGGCCGCCATCGACCAGTTGAAGAGCGTGGCGGCGCAGGTCGGCGTCGATTTCCTGCCGTCCGATCCCAGCCAGAAGCCCGAGGACATCGCCCGCAACGCGGTCGACCATGCCCGTCGCCATCACTACGACGTGCTGATCCTGGACACGGCCGGCCGCCTGGGCATCGACGAGGCCATGATGCGCGAGATCCGCGCGCTGCATGACCTGGTCAAGCCGGTCGAAACGCTGTTCGTGGTCGACGCCATGCAGGGCCAGGACGCGGTCAACACCGCCCGCGCCTTTGCCGAGGCGCTGCCGCTGACCGGCGTGGTGCTGACCAAGCTGGACGGCGACGCCCGCGGCGGGGCGGCGCTGTCGGTGCGCCACGTCACCGGCAAGCCGCTCAAGTTCGTCGGCGTCTCCGAAAAGCTCGACGGCCTGGAGCCGTTCTATCCCGAGCGCATGGCGCAGCGGGTGCTGGGCATGGGCGACATCGTCTCGCTGGTCGAGCAGGCCCAGAAGAACATCGACATCGCCGAAGCCCAGAAGCTGGCGGCCAAGATCAAGTCGGGCAACAAGTTCGACCTGAACGACTTCCGCGACCAGCTCGGTCAGGTCAAGAAGCTGGGCGACATGGGTTCGCTGCTGGAAAAGCTGCCGGCCCAGTTCCAGCAGGCCGCCGGCCAGTTGCAAGGCGGCCAGGCGGAAAAGCAGTTGCGCCGCACCGAGGGCATCCTCAATTCCATGACGGCCGCCGAGCGCGCCAAGCCGGAACTCATCAAGGCCTCGCGCAAGCGCCGCATCGCGGCCGGTTCGGGCGTGCCGGTGCAGGAGGTCAACCGCCTGCTGGCCCAGTTCGAGCAGATGCAGGGCATGATGAAGCAGATGAAGAAGGGCGGCATGGCCAAGATGATGCGCGCCATGGGCGGCATGAAGGGCATGGGCCGCTTCATGAAGGGCTGAGCGGCGCGCGCAGCGCCCGGCGGCGGGGCCGTCCCGCCGGGGCCTGCCGATGTCCGCCGGCCTTGACCCCGGGGTCTTCAGAAAAAAATGGCCAGGCATTGCGCCTGGCCAAATCATCGCGGCAGGCAGGGGGTTCTGCGCCGCGATACGGGCCCGCGAGGGCCCATTCCGTTCGTTGCCTACGACAGGGGCGGGATGCGCAGCACCTGGCCCGGATAGATCTTGTCGGGGCTGGTCAGCATCGGCTTGTTGGCCTCGAAGATCAGGGTGTTCTTGGCGCCCTGGCCCTTGCCGTATTGCGCCTCGGCGATCTTCCACAGGTTGTCGCCCTTCTGCACCGTGTACATCTTGGCTTCCGGCGCGGCCTGCTTGACCTTCAACTGGTTGTCCACCGCCGCCACGCCGACGGTGTTGCCCAGCGCCAACGCGATTTTTTCGGCGGCTTCGGTGTTGGCGGCTTCGCCGGTCACGGTGACCTTGTCGCCATCCACCGAGATCTGCAGGCCATCGGCGTTCAGGCCGTGCTTGTCGAGTTCTTTCTTCAGTTCGTCGGGCGTGGCCGCCTTGGCTTCGCTGGCGCCGAAGAGCTTTTCTCCAACGTCCTTGATGAAATTGAGCAGACCCATCGTGTTTCCTTTATCTATGTGGCGGTGGGAGAAAGAGCGATGCGTGTCAGGGCGCGCGGCCCGCGAACATCTTGCGCACGATGCCGGCGATGAGCGTCAGTACCGCGCCGCCCACGCCACCGCCGACCACGCTGCTGGCAATCGCGGCAAGATCCATTCCGCTGTTGCCCGTCGCGACGGCGCTGGCGCCGGCGGTGATCATCGGCGCGAGCCAGGAGCCACCGGCCAGGCCACCGATCGCGCCGGCGATGGTGTTGCCCAGGGGCCCCAGGTTGAACTGCTGGAGCATCTTGCCCAGGCCATTGCCCCCGGCCGCGCCGGCGACAAGCTGGATGATGAGGTTGATGATGACCGCGGTGTTCATGATGCCTCCTCTGCCCCTCAGGGCATTGTGCAACGTTAGAACAACAGCAAGACAGCAGGACGACGGTAACGTCAGTAACAACGATTATGACCCGCGCCTTTGCCGCCAGACGAGGGGGGAACGTGTAACAGGTTGCTAGCCGCGTGCCAGACTGCGCAAGAATGCGCGCGAGTTGGCGGCAAGCATGGCGGCGGGAAGCTCCGCCGGGAGGGCGGGACGCTTCCCGGCAGGGCTGAGGTGGACTAGAAGCGCAGGTTGAAGGTCGCCTTGATGGCGTGGTCGGCCTGGTTGCCCCCTAATTGGCCGTTGTAGGCCAGGCCGAGCGTGGTATTGGCGAGGGCGCGGTAATCGAGGCCCGCCTCGACCACCGCCGTGTTGCGCGCCAAGGGCACGCCGGCGACGGCGTAGGTCTCGCCACCGGCGGCGAAGCGCATGGTCGCCAGGGGTGCGATGTCGCCGAACGCGCGGCGCCAGCCGGCCATGCCGCGCACCACCAGGGGGGCGCCCTTCAGATCGAAGCTGCGCGCGGCGCGCAGGCCGAGCGTGCTGAACGTGACGTCGGTGGAGCCGCTGGCGGCGGACAGCGCCGCCATGCCGCCTTGCTCGGTGAAGCCATGGGTACGCTGGTTCACATAAGCGAGGTTGGCGAACGGTTCGAAGACGGCGCGGCCGACGCGCATCTGGTAGCCCAGTTCGCCGAAGAGCTGCGAGGTGCCGGCGCGGTAGCCGCTTTTCAGGCGGTCGGAGAAGCCCGGGAAATCGACGTCGCGGCGCGCGGACAGGTCATGCCAGGTATGGCTGGCGCCCGCGCGCAGGGCCAGCCCGCCCCAGTTCGCGCCGGCATACAGGCCGAGGTGGTAGTTGTCGCTGTCGCCCGAGGAGCGGCGGTCCTCGACATTGAAGCGGGTGCGGCTGTAGCCGGCCACGGCGCCCAGGCGCCAGTGCGGCGACACGCGCGTGTCGGCGCCGCTGAGAAAGCCGCCGGTCGAACGGTCCAGGCGCGCCGCGTTGCCATTGGCCTGGGTCCGGGCCCAGGCGCCGAAGGCCTGTCCCCATAGCGTCACGCGATCGGAACCGGCCCGCGCCGCACGCGGCTGGCCGTTGTCATAGGCGATCGCCGTGGCGCCGGCCAGGGCGCCGGAGAGCCCGTCGCTGGATAGCCCGTCGCCGGAAAGCCCGTCGCCCTCGGACGCCGCGCGCAGGCGGGTGTTGACGGCGTCGCGCAGGTAACGGCTGTCTTCGATCAGGGCCGTCGTGACCGAGGCGTAGGCCTCGCCCGACAATTGATCGTAGGCGGCCCGCGCCTGCGGCGCGGACAGGCCCAGTATCGCGCCGTAGAGCGGATTGCCTTGGCCCAGGCTGTCCGCGGCCGCGCCGGTGGCGCTCTGGTTGGGCGTGTTGCCGACCTGGCCGAGGCCGACCTGATTGCGGGTCATCGTCAGATAGGCATTGTTGGCGTCGTAGTCGAGCGCCGGCGTCAGGAATGCCAGGTTCGACGTGACTGCGCTGAACGCGCCGCTGCGGCCGCCGCTGGCGCTCAGGATCGTGTAGCGCGTGGCGCTGGCGTAGTCGCCGATGCCGGCCACGACCTGCACCGTGCCGCCATTGAGGGTGGCGCTGCCGCTGGCGCTGATGCGGTCGGACGCGCCGCCCGCGTCGATCTCGACTTCGTACGTCGAGCCAGGGTTGAAGACCAGATTGCCGGCGACCTGCAGCGTGCCGATGGAGTTGCCGGGCGCGACGGTGCCGTTGACCGTCGTGTTGCCCACGCTGCCGTTGCCTTGCAGCCGGCCCGCGGCGCCCACCTCGAGGCTGCCGCCGAGTCTGCCGTTCACCGCCAGCGTGCCGGCCCGCAGGGCGGCGTTGCCCGTGTAGGCGGATGAGTCGCCGGTCAGTTCGAGCTTGCCGGCGCCGAGCTTGAGCAGATCGCCCGTGCCCGCCAGGCGGCCGCCATAGGTGCCGTTGGCGACCTGGTTGAAGGCGAGCGAGGTGCCGGCGGCCAGCGTGGCGTTGCCGCCCAGGCCGGCGCTGCTGGTGACCATCGCGCCACGGGCCAGCCTCAGGGCCAGGGTCGATGGGCCGGTCAATGTGAGGGTGCCGGAGCCGAGTTTGACGAGTTCGCCCGTGCCGCTGAACGCGCCGGCATAGGCCGTGTCGATGGCCTGGTCGACGGTCAGGGTGGCCGTGCCCAGCGCCACCGTGCCGCCCGTGCCTGCCAGCGCGGAGACGGTCAGGTCGTGATTGTTGAGATCGAGCGTGCCGCCATTGACGGTATAGGCGGTGCCGGCGACAAAGGCGCCCGCGCCGCCGGCGCGCAGCGTGCCGGCGTCGACGGTGGTGCCGCCCAGGTAGGCGTTGGCGCCGGTCAGGATGGTGGTGCCGCTGCCCAGATGGCGCAACGCGCCGGCGCCGCTGATGTCGCCGCCGAAGGTGACGTTATCGCTGCGGTTGAAGGCCAGGGTGCCCTGGTTGGCGACGTTGCCGGTGATGCTGCCGCGGTCGCCGCCATCGCCCAGTTGCAGCGTGCCGCCGGCGATGGTGGTGCCGCCGGTGTAGCGGTTGGCGCCCGTCAGGATGAGCGTGCCGGCGCCGGCCTTGGTGAGGGATTTGCCGTTCCAGCCGGTGGCGGCGTTGGCGGTCTGATCCGCCAGGTCGGCTCCCACGGTGAAGCGGTTGGCGGCGTCGGCCAGCGTGAATGTGCCGTGCGCGCCGCTGTTGCGGGCGGCCCAGGTCAGGCCGTAGGTGGCGAGATATTGCCGTTCGTCGCGCGACTTGCGGGTCGACAGGCTGAGGTAGTCGACCGCGCCGCCGAACCCGCCGATGTTGATGTGGGTGAAGTCGTTCTGGATCTCGATGCGGGTGTCGATCAGCACCTTGTCGCGTTCGAGCGGCCCGTTGATGCCGGTGAGGTTGAGCGTCGCGCCGGGGTCGATGATCAGTCGGTCGGCGGTCAGCGACGGTCCGCTGTCGTTGGCCTCGATCGAGAGCGTTGCGCCCACGCCGTAGTAGGAGGCGAAGCCGACATGGCGCCCGACATTGACCGTGGTCTTGCCCTTGATGGACAAGGCGCCCTCCTGGTACACGATGAGGTCGCCGCCCACGTTGTAGACGCTGCGCGTGGCGCCATCGCCCAGTTGCACCGCGCCTTGGTAGATCGATACATGGCCCTGTTCGCCGCGTTGGGCGCCGGCAAAGTCATTCGAGCGGGTCAGGGTCAGGGTGCCGGCGCCCTGTTTGGTCAGCGACAATGACGCGGTCGAGGAGTCGGCGAGGGTGCCGCTGAAGAGCGAGTCTTGCGCGCCGTTGATGGTCAGGGTGCGATGCGTGGTGCCGCGGTTGGTGACGATGCCATCGCCGGTCAGCCCCTTGATGGTGACGTCCAGGCCGCCGATATCGAAGACGCCGCCGTTTTCGACCTTGACCCCGCTGCTGGCGCGCAAGGCGTCGCCGGCCCCGGCGACCAGCACGCCCGCGCGCACGGTGGTCGCGCCGGTGTAGGTGTTGATGCCCTGCATCGTCAGCGTGCCGCTGCCGGCTTTGACCAGCGAGCCGCCGGTCCGGGGCGCGTTGCCGCCGTCCGCGACGATGCCCGAGAGGGCCGGTTGGTTGTCGTCGCTCGTGATCGTCAGCTCATTTCCGCCCAGATAGAAAATGCCATCGCCGGCGAGGGATCCCACCGACAGCTTGCCATCGCGTGCCGGCCCCGCGCTGTAGCCAAAGTCGACTACCGCGCCCGGGGCGTTAAAGAGGGTCGCGCGGCCGCCGTCCGCATTGCCCAGGAAGATGATCCGGGAATAATTGCTGATGCGCGCATCCGCCGCGCTGCTGTTCGTGATGAATTGCAGGGTGCCGTAGTTGCGCAGGTCGGCGTGGCCAGCCGAGCTGTTTTCGTAGAAGCCGAGCAGGTTGTTGTTGACCAGCAGGGCGCCGCCGGCGTTGGCATTGCCATAGAAGTACGCCGAGCCGACGCCGCTGGCGATGTTGATGCGGCTGATGCCGCTGTTGTCGACGTTGTGGATTTCAAGCCTGCCGCTGGTGTCGATGGCGCCGACGACGGAGCCCGCCTTGTCGCGCGTGCCCAGCACCAGCGCGCCGTCCGACACGGTGGTGCCGCCGGTGAACGTGTTGGTGCCGGTGAGGACCAGATCGGCCCGTCCCTTCTTGACCAGGGCGCCGTCGCCGGAGATCGTGCCGCCATACGTGCCGCTGGCGCCTTGGTCGAACGTCAGCGTGCCATTGGCGCCGCTGGCGAAGCGGACGTTGCCGGCGATGCTCTCGCTGGTGCCGGTCAGGCCGCCCTGTTTCACGTCCCAGTCCTGGTTGCCGCTGCCGGTCAGCGTCCAGGTGCTCGCGCCCGTCTTCTCGAAAGTGTCGAAGCCGCGGTATGACTGATCCGGGCCGACCTGCGTGATGAAAAAGCTGCTGTCGCCGGCGCCGCCCAGCGCCAGGACGTTGTTGCCGCCGCCGGGCGCCACGACGACGTTGCCGGTGATGTTCGAGCCTTGCCACAGTTCGAGGCGGTTGCCGCTGCCGAACAATTCGATGGCGTTGGCTGGCAGGCTCCGGATGCCGGGCGCGCCGGGCGCGATGGTGCCCGCGTTGACGATCGTGATGTTGCCGGAAGCGGCGCCGGAGACGCCCACGCCCGGCTGGCTGGCAGTGTAGTTGTTGGCGTTGTACGGCCCGCCTTCGCCGCCTTGGATCAGGCCGGCGTTGGTGAGCGTGGCGGCCTGGCCGGCCCGGAACGCGATGCCGGCGCCGCCCGTGCCGGGCGCCCGATCGGCCCAGGCGGTACGCGTCTCTCCGCCCTTGCCGCCGCTGATGGTGCCGAACGCGCCGTTGTCGATCGAGCCGCCCCAGGCCTCGATGCCCGCGCCGCCGCGCCGGCCCGCCGCTTCAAGCGTGAGTCCGGCGGCGCCGCCGGCAATGGTGCCCTGGTTGCTCACGGTGCCCAGGTTGCTGAGTACGCCCGCGCCCGCCGCGCCGCCCGCCGCCGAGCCCATGCCGCCCGAGCCGCCGGTGACCGTGCCGCTTTCCACGGAGAGCGTGCCGCCGTTGTAGAGGAACGCGCCCGCGCCGCCGCCGCCGCCGGAGCCACTGCTGGCGGCGCCGGTGGTGCCGCCGTTGCCGCCGGCGACACGGCTGCCGCCGGTGATGCGGAAGACGCCGCCGGAGGTCATGGTCAGGCCGACGCCGCCGCCGCCGCCGCCGGCCTGATACGCGAGGCCGAGACTCTCGCCCGCGCCGCCGTTGCCGCCAATGATGTTGTAGCCAGAGGTCCAGACGTTGGCGACCGTACTGGACGTTTCCAGCCCCGCTCCGCCACCGCCGCCGCCGCCGGAGTCGAACACGAGCGTGGCGTTGCCGCCGTCGCCGCCGACGAAATCGAAGGGCAGAACCAGGGTGCCCGGGCTGGCGTGGTTGCCGGTTCCGCCCGCGCCGCCGCCGTAGCCCGCGCCGCCGCCGCCGCCGGCAAGCCCCGAGCTGCCGGCCGCGCCGCCGCCCGGGCCCGCGCCGGGGCTGGCATCCCTGCCCAGGCCGAGCGTCTGGCCGGCATCGCCGCCCTTGCCCATCGATCCTGCCCCGCCGCCTCCACTGGCCAGGCCGCCCATTCCGCTGACGCTGCCATTGGCGCCGCCGCCGTCGCCGCCGCCGCGCAGGATCTGCTGGGCGTGGACGGCCGGTGCGGCGGCGATGCAGACCGCCAGCGACCAGGCCAGCACGGAAAGCGGCAGGCGTTCGCCGGCCGCCGGCGCGGCGGCGGCCGGGCCGCCGCGAGACATGCGGGAAGGGGAGGTGGGCCGCCGCAAGGCGCGAGAGGAGAGTCGCATGGGGAAATGCCCGCAAAATGAAAGCGGACAATCTTCGGGGATCGGCGGGGCTTTGACTTCGCCCCGCGTCCCGCAAAACCATACCCGGCGTCTCAGCCTGTCATCGGGGCGCCTCGAAGCGGCTGTTCCCCCCCGCCCGAAAAACAAAAGGGCTGCGTTGCCGCAACCCTTGATGCACCGGGATGGCCGGCCTCGCGGAGCGGGCCGGGCGGCGGCTCAGCCGCCGCCCACCGCCACCACGATCTCGACCTGGTCGCCATCGGCCAGCGCGGTCTGCGCGTGCTGGCTCTTGGGCACGATCTCGCCGTTGCGTTCCACCGCGACGCGCTTGCCGGCATAGCCGAGCGTTTCGAGCAGTTCGCCTACCGTGGTGTCCAGCGGGAATTCGCGGGCGTCGCCGTTCAGGGTGATGTGCATGTCGGTCTCCTCAGCGTTTGGCGTAAGCGTCGGTGGCGGCGATCAGGCGCGCCAGCGTGCCGGGTTCGTCGAAGGCGTGGCCGGCGTCGGGCACGATGTGGAAGTCGGCCTCGGGCCAGGCGCGGTGCAGGTCCCAGGCGCTGCGCGCGGGCGTGCAGACGTCGTAGCGGCCCTGCACGATGGTGCCGGGAATGCCGCGCAGCTTGTGGGCGTCGCGGATCAACTGGCCTTCTTCCATGAAGCCGGCGTTGACGAAATAGTGGTTTTCGATGCGGGCGAAGGCCAGCGCCGCGCGGTCGGCGGCGTGGCTCTGCTGGTGGCGCGGGCTGGGCAGCAGCGTGATGGTGCTGTCTTCCCATTTGCTCCAGGCCTTGGCCGCGCGCAGTTGCTCGGCCGGGTCATCGCCCGTCAGGCGCTTGTGATACGCCGCCACCAGGTCGCCGCGCTCGGACTCGGGAATGGGCGCCAGGTATTCTTCCCAGCGATCCGGGAACAGCCAGGAGGCGCCCTCCTGGTAGAACCACTGGATCTCGGCGCGGCGCAGCGCGAAGATGCCGCGCACCACCAGTTCGCTGACGTGCCGCGGATGCGTTTCGGCATAGGCCAGCGCCAGCGTCGATCCCCACGAGCCGCCGAACACCAGCCACTTGTCGGCGCCCATGATTTCGGTGCGCAGGCGCTCGATGTCGGCCACCAGGTGCCAGGTGGTGTTGTTGTCCAGGCTGGCGTGTGGCGTCGAGCGGCCGCAGCCGCGCTGGTCGAACAGCAGCACGTTGTAGCGCTGCGGGTCGAACAACTGGCGATGCACCGGCGAGCAGCCGCTGCCGGGGCCGCCGTGCAGGAACACGGCGGGCTTGCCCTGCGGATTGCCGCAGAGTTCCCAATAGACCTGGTGGCCGTCGCCGGTGTCCAGGCGTCCGTGGCGGTAGGGTTCGATCGCGGGGTAGAGCATCAGGCCACTCGCTTGAAGATCAGGTCCCAGACGCCGTGGCCCAGGCGCAGGCCGCGGTTCTCGAATTTGGTGAGGGGGCGGTAGTCGGGACGCGGCGCGTAGCCGTCCACCGTGTTTTTCAATTGCGGTTCGTTGCCCAGCACGTCGAGCATCTGCACCGCGTAGTCTTCCCAGTCGGTGGCGCAATGGATGTAGCCGCCCGGCGCGATGCGGCTGGCCAGCAGGGCGATGAACGGCGGCTGGATCAGGCGGCGCTTGTGGTGGCGCTTCTTGGGCCAGGGATCGGGGAAGTAGATGTGGACGCCGGCCAGCGAGTCCGGCGCGATCATGTCGCGCACGACCTCGACCGCGTCATGCTGGATGATGCGCAGGTTGGGGATGCTGGAATCCTCGATGCGGCGCAGCAGCGAGCCGACCCCGGCGTTGAACACTTCCACGCCCAGGAAGTTGTCGCCGGGACGCGCCAGCGCGATCTTCTCGGTGGTCTCGCCCATGCCGAAACCGATTTCCAGCACCGTCGGCGCCTCGCGGCCAAAAACGGCGGCGGGATCCAGGCGCTTGGGGGCGTAGGCAATCGACCACTTGCCCAGCAACTGTTCCAGCGCGGCCAATTGGCCCTGGGTGATATGGCCGCGGCGGTGCACGAAGCTGCGGATGTGGGTGGCGCCGGGGCTGTTGGGGGCGTGCGCGGCGCTGGCCAGCGCGGCTTCGGTCTGGGGGGAAACCGGCGCGGGCGCGTCGGGGCTGCCGGGTGTTGCGGGGGTGTTCACGGGCGGATTCGCAGAGCGGTTCGTTGTCATAGGCGGAATTGTAGTGGCAGCCCCGGCGGGCCGCAGCCGGCAGGGGGATTAAATGGGGACTTATTGCCGCGCGGCGCGCCGGGGCCGGCCGGGCGCGCCGCGCTATAGTGCAGCCGCGGCGTCCGCCTGGCGCCGCCCGTCCGCCATGAATATCGCCCGCATCGACCTTGTCACGCTCTCGCTTTTCGTTTCGGTGGCCCGTCAGGGCAGCATCTCGGCCGGCGCGCGCCAGTCGCATCTGGCGGTGGGCGCGGCCAGCAAGCGGATCTCGGATCTGGAGGCGGCACTGGACACCCAGTTGCTGTACCGCAATGCGGCCGGCGTGGAGCTGACCGAGGCGGGCCAGGCCTGCCTGGTGCATGCCCTGCGGGTGTTGCAGGAGGTCGAGCAGATGGCGGGCACGCTGTCCGACTATGCCCGGGGGGTGCGCGGGCAGGTGCGCATCGCCGCCAATACCTCGTCGCTGACCCAGTTCCTGCCGGAAGACCTGGCGTCCTTCATGGAGACGCATCCGGCCGTGCGCATCGACCTGGAAGAGCAGAACAGCAGCGACATCGTCACCGCCGTGCTGGAAAATCGCGCCGACGTCGGCGTGTTTGCCGACCGCACCCCGGCGGCGGGCCTGGCCACGGTGCCGTACCGGCTCGACGAACTGGTGCTGATCGTGCCGCAGCGCCATCCGCTGGCGCGCCAGGCCCGCGTGGCGTTCGCCGACACGCTGGCCTATGACTACGTCGGCCTGCCGCCGGCGACCTCCCTGGCCACCCGCCTGGCCGATGAGAGCGGCCGGCTGGGCCGCGACATGCGGCTGCGCATCCAGGTGCGCAGCTTCGACGCCATCTGCCGCATGGTGGCCGCCACGCGCGGGGTCGGCATCCTGCCACGGTTGGCGGCCGAGCCGCATGCGCGCTCCATGCCCATCCGCCTGATTCCCCTGGCCGACGATTGGGCGCGCCGCTGGCTGTTGCTGGGCGTGCGCGACGCCGACGCGCTGCCGGTGGCGGCGCGGCTGCTGCTGGCGCATCTGCGTGGCGCGCGGGACCCGGGCACGGCCTAGGGGCTGGCCGCGCAGAAAAAACGCATCGTACCGGCTGGTGATCGGGCGCCCGGCCCGGCCGCCACCGTCGCGCCGGGCTTTCTCGATCCGGGAATGCCCCCTTCCCGAATCGTCCATTCCGCCGCCGCGGGCGATGGCGCACACTGCCCGCCATCATCGGTTGGACTCGCCCGGGAGGCGACATGGCAGGGCAGATACTCGCCGGCATACGCGTGCTGGAACTGGGACAACTCATCGCGGGGCCGTTCGCCGCCAAGACGCTGGCGGACTTCGGCGCGCAGGTCGTCAAGATCGAGCCGCCGGGGCAGGGAGATCCGCTGCGCAAGTGGCGCCTGCTGCACGAGGGCACGTCGGTGTGGTGGGAAGCGCAATCGCGCAACAAGCAGTCGGTCTGCGTCGACCTGCGCCAGCCCGAAGGCCAGGACATCGTGCGCCAACTGGCGGCCGAGGCCGATGTGCTGATCGAGAACTTCCGCCCCGGCACGCTGGAGAAGTGGGGCCTGTCGTGGGAGACCCTGCATGCGCTGAACCCGCGCCTGATCATGCTGCGCATTTCCGGCTACGGCCAGACCGGGCCGAAGGCGCGCGAGCCGGGCTTTGCCGCCATTGGCGAAGCCATGGCCGGCCTGCGCTACCTGAATGGCGAGCCGGGCCGCGCGCCGGTGCGCGCCGGCCTGTCGCTGGGCGACACCATCGCCGGCCTGCATGGCGCGCTGGGCGTGTTGCTGGCGCTGTACCAGCGCGACGCCCGCGGCGGGCAGGGCCAGGTGATCGACGCCGCCTTGTACGAAAGTCTCTTCAACCTCAGCGAAAGCCTGCTGCCGGAATACTCCGTGTTCGGCGTTGTGCGCGAGCCGGCCGGCGCTTCGCTGCCGGGCATCGCGCCGTCCAACGCGTATCCGTGCCGCGATGGGTATGTGCTCATCGCGGGCAATGGCGACGCCATCTACGCCCGCCTCATGGCCCGCATCGGCCGCGACGACCTGGGCCGCGATCCCGAGCTGGCGCACAACGATGGCCGCGCCCGCCGCGTCGCCGAGATCGACCAGGCCATCGGCGCCTGGACCGGCGAGCGCGGCATCGACGAGGTGCTGCAGGCCATGCGCGAAGCCGACGTGCCTTCCGGCCGCATCTATTCGGTGGCCGATATCGCCCAGGACCCGCACTACCAGGCGCGCGGCGCCATCACCCGGCTGGAGGCCGCCAGCGGCATCGCCGTGGACATGCCGGCCGTGTTTCCGTGCCTGTCGGCCAACCCCGGCGCGGTGCGCGAGCGCGCGCCGACGCTGGGCGAGCACACCGACGCGGTGCTGGCCGCGGCCGGCCTGAGCCCGCAACAGCGCGAGGCGCTGCGGGCGCGCGGGGTGATCGCATGAGCCATTTCAATTTCCGCCGCCCGGCGAGGATGCACCCATGAACCCCGGTTCCCCCGTCCTGGAAATCAACGAGGTTGGCCCGCGCGATGGCTTGCAGATCGAAGCGCGCATGGTGCCCACCGAAGATAAGATCGCCTTCGTCGATGCATTGTCCGATTGCGGCTTTGCCCGCATCGAGGTCACCAGCTTCACCTCGCCCAAGGCGATCCCGGCCCTGGCCGACGCCGGCGCGGTGATGCAGGGTATCCGCCGCCGGCCGGGCGTGATCTACACCGCGCTGGTGCCGAACATCCGCGGCCTGGAGCGGGCGCTGGAAGCCGGCGTCGATGAGATGAACCTGGTCATGTCGTGCAGCGAGACGCACAACCGCGCCAACCTGCGCATGACCCGCCAGCAGTCGTTCGACGAGCTCAGTCAGGTGCTGGCCGCCGCCGCGCCCGCCGGCGCGCCGTGCAACGTGTCGCTGTCGACCGCGTTCGGCTGTCCGTTCGATGGCGACGTGCCAGCGGCGCAGGTGCTGGATCTGGCGGCCCGGCTGGTGGATGCCGGCGCCCGCGGCATCACGCTGTGCGACACCACCGGCATGGCCTATCCCACCCAGGTGGGCGCGCTGTGCGCGGACGCCGCGCGGCGCCTGCCGGGCGCCGCGCTCACCGTCCACCTGCACAATACGCGCGGCATGGCGCTGGCCAACGCCGTTGCCGCCTGGCAGGCGGGCATCGTCCGCTTCGACGCCGCCGCCGGCGGCCTGGGCGGATGCCCGTACGCGCCGGGCGCCAGCGGCAACGTCAACACCGAGGAACTGGTCCACATGTTCGAGTGCATGGGCGTGGAGACGGGCGTGTCGCTTGAGCGGCTGCTCGCCATCCTGCGCGGGCTGCCGGGGTTGGTCGGCCGCGAGCTGCCCATGCCATTGCTGCGGGCCGGGTCGCGCCTGGCCGCGCATGCGCCGCCCGCCTGGCTGGCCGAGCGGTTCGGGCCGGCCGCCGAGTCCGCATAGGCTTTCGCTTTACGCCACGCGCCCGCCATCGGGTGCTTCATATAAAAAACAGCAAGGAGACAACCGCATGACCGCATTCCGTCCCGTTCCCGCCCTGCGTGCCTGCGCCCTCGCGCTGGGCCTGGCCGCCGCCGGCGCCGCCCAGGCGCAGGCGGACTTTCCCAATCGCCCCGTGACGCTGATCGTGTCCGCCGCGCCGGGCGGCACCACCGACATCGCCGCCCGGCTCATCGCCCAGCCGCTGGGCGCCGCTCTCGGGCAGAGCGTCGTCGTGGAAAACAAGCCGGGCGCTTCCGGCGGCATCGCCGCCCAGGCCGTCGCCCGCGCCAAGCCCGACGGCTACACGCTGCTGCTGCAATATTCGGGCTTTCAGGTCATTACCCCGCACGTCACGCCGACCTCCGGCTGGGACCCGATCAAGGACTTCGCGCCGGTGGCCAATGTGCTGTCCGCGCCCCAGGTGGTGGTGGTGCGGCCGGATCTGCCGATCAAGTCGCTCAAGGAACTGGTGGCGTACGCCAAGGCCAACCCCGGCAAGCTCAACTACGCCTCGTCCGGCAACGGTTCGTTGCAGCAGGTCGCCACCGAACTGCTCAATCAGATGGCGGGCACGCAAATCACGCACATCCCGTACAAGGGCACCGGCCCGGCCCTGAACGACCTGCTGGGCGGCGCCGTCGACATGACCATCACCACGCCGCCGCCGCTGCTGGGCCAGATCGCCGCCGGCAAGCTGCGCGCGCTGGCCGTCACCGGCAACACGCGCCTGGCGTCGCTGCCCGACGTGCCCACCGCCGCCGAAGCTGGTTATCCCGACCTGATCGTTTCGTCCTGGTTCGCCATGTATGCGCCCAAGGATACGCCGGCTCCGGTGGTGGACAAGATCGCCGGTGAAATCCAGAAGATCATGCAGACCGACGCTTTCCGCCAGAAGGCGGCCGAGCAGGGCGCGGAGGCGGAATTCATGGGGCCGAAGGCGCTGGGCGACTACACCCAGGCCGAGCTGGACCGCTGGGGCAAGGTGGTCAAGGCGGCGGGAATCACGGCTAATTGAGGCCGGCGGCGCGGGCGGAAAACCCGCGCTATAATTTGCGCCTCTGCCCCGGCCCTGCGTCGGGGCACGACATCCGAGCGGGTGTAGTTCAATGGTAGAACGGCAGCTTCCCAAGCTTCATACGAGGGTTCGATTCCCTTCACCCGCTCCACTTCAACTTTCCACGGCGTTCCAAGTAAGTCCATGGAGTGTCGCAAGTCATTGTCGCGGTTCGTTTTTTCCGGAAATTCCTTTCCAGTGACGTCCAGCGAAATCCACTGAAAGCCGGTCCAAACTGGTACAAAAAGTGGCCCAGGCAATGCGCGAACTTCCCTTGCCGCATTGTTGCTGGAGGAGCAGGATCCCGATAGGAAGCATGGCACTCAACTCGCTTTCACGGAGTTGGGATCATGCTTTTGGACCTCATGGCCCGGCAGGCCAAGTCGACCGGCAAGCCATACGCGCTGGCCGACTTCGACGGCCTCTATCTCTACGTTTCTGCCATCCGCACCAAGGCTTGGCACTTCCGCTATTCGTGGTTTGGCAAGCATGAGCGCATCACCCTCGGCAACTATCCCGCGCTCTCCCTGAAGGACGCTCGTGCGCTTCGCGATGAAGCCCGCTCGCTGCTCGCCAAGGGTGTCAATCCCACAGCGAACGCAAGCGCAAGCGGCACGCGATCGTCCTGGCCGGCGAGCACACCTTCATGGCCGTCTACGAGCAATGGCTAACCCGTCCCGGGACCTGGAAGTGATCGCGCTGCCCTTGCGACCGGTCGAACAAAACCCGTCCTGCGCATGCGCGAGTTGCCGGTCATTCTGCACACGCTGCGCAAGTACCGCGGGCGCTTGAACACGCAGTTGGGCATCCGGCTGCTGATGCTTACCGGCGTGCGCACGGGCGAGCTGCGCTTGGCCACGCCCGATCAGTTTCACCTCGACCGGGGCCTTTGGATCACCGCCGTGCGCCTGACCAACTCCTCGCCTCACCGAATCGACCTCGATCCACGGACGCTGCAAGGCGATTTCGTGGCCGCATGCCGAGCGCCTGGCGTGATTCAAGTACCCTATAGCCCATCCCCGCGACCGTACGACAAGCATGCAAGACGATCTTTTCGGAGAGGCGCTACCGGTGCCGCCGGCCAACGCCTCGCGGCCGGCAGCGCCGCGCGACAATCCCGACCTTTCCGCCCTGCGGAGCATGGCCAAAGTGCTTCCCGCGCCCGCGGGGCAAGAATGGCGCGCGCTCGCGCGGCAGTTGCCCACACAGTTGCGCTTTGGCGTCTCCACCTGGTCATACCCCGGCTGGGAAGGGCTGGTCTGGGACGGCGAATACGATTCGAGCACGCTGTCCAGGCACGGCCTTGGCGCCTACCATCAGCATCCGCTTTTGCGCACGGTCTGCGTGGACCGCACGTTCTGGCAACCGCTGACGGCGAGCCAGTATGCCGGTTATGCGGGGCAGGTCGATGATGATTTCCGCTTCGTCGTCAAATGTCCCTCCAGCGTTACCGATGCCCAGGTGCGTGGCGAGGAAGGCAGGACGCGCGAGGCCAACCCGCTTTTCCTCGATCCGTCGCTGGCGGTCCAGGACTTCGTGCGGCCGGCGCTCGAAGGCCTGGGGGCCAAGCTCGGCGTCCTGGTGTTCCAGTTGAGCCCGCTGCCGCTGGGCTTGCTGAGCCGCTCGGCATCGCTGTTCGAGAAGCTGGGGCGCATGCTGGCCGCTGTGCGGGAGGCATTGTCCGCGCACCAGGGCGTGATCGTCGCGGTGGAAGTGCGGGACCCGGAACTGCTGAGCCAGGCGATGGTGGACACGCTCAAGGCGCATGGGGCCACTTTCTGCCTGGGGCTGCATGGCAAGATGCCGCCGATCGACGCGCAACTGCCGATGCTGCGCGCGCTATGGCCGGGGCCGCTGGTCTGCCGCTGGAACCTGAACCGCGTTTTCGGCGCATACGGCTATGCCGACGCGCAGAAGAAGCATGATCCGTTCAATGCCCTTCTTAGCGAGGACCTCCCCACGCGCACGGTGCTGGCGCGCACGATTCGCGGCATTACGGGCGCGGGCCAGCCGGCCTACGTGACGGTCAGCAACGACGCCGAGGGCTGCGCGCCGCTGTCAATCCAGAAGCTGGCCCAGGCCATTGCGGGCTAGATCGGGCCCGCCCGGTTCGTCATGCGGGGCGCCGAGCTTGCCGAGCGGGCGTGCCGGGCGGGGTAAAATTCGCTCCCCATGCGCTACGCCGATTTCCACCAACGTCTCGCCGCCCTAGGCGCCCAGCCTGCTCATCGCGGCCGGGTCATGCGCGCCTGGCTGACTGGTCAGGCGTTCGACAGTGACACGTGGCGGCGGCGCTTCGACAACTATCTGCCGTTGGCGCTGCGCCAGGCGCTGCCCGCCCTGGCGGCGGAACTGGATGGCCTGGCCCGCGTCCGTTCCGAACATGCCGGCCACGATGGCTCGCGCCTGCTGGTCGATCTGGCCGACGGCCAGATGGTGGAAAGCGTGCTGCTGCCGCGCGACGGACTCTGTGTGTCCACCCAGGTCGGCTGCGCGGTCGGCTGTCGGTTCTGCATGACCGGCAAGAGCGGGCTGATCCGCCAGGTGGCCAGCATGGAGATTCTGGCGCAGGTGGTGCTGGCGCGGCGCTTGCGCGCGGTCAAGAAAGTGGTCTTCATGGGCATGGGCGAACCGGCGCACAATCTGGACAACGTGCTGGAAGCCATCGACCTGCTGGGCACCGAAGGCAACATCGGCCACAAGAACCTGGTGTTCTCCACCGTGGGCGATCCGCGCGTGTTCGAGGCGCTGCCGCGTCAGCGTGTCAAGCCGGCCCTGGCGCTGTCGCTGCATACGACCCGGGCCGACCTGCGCGAGCACCTGCTGCCGCGCGCGCCGAAGATCGCGCCTCGGGAACTGGTGGAACTGGGCGAGCGCTACGCCCGTGACACCGGCTACCCGATCCAGTATCAGTGGACGCTGCTCAAGGGCATCAATGACGGCGATGACGAACTCGACGCCATCCCGGGCCTGCTCAAGGGCAAGTTCGGCGTGCTCAACGTGATTCCCTTCAACAGCCTGGAAGGCGACGACTACCAGCGCCCCGAGACCGAACGCATCCGCGAGATCGTGCGCACGCTGCATCGCCGTGGCGTGCTGACCAAGATACGGAACAGCGCCGGGCAGGATGTGGATGGCGGCTGTGGCCAATTGCGCGCCCGCGCCGTGGGGGCCGAGCAGGTGGTGCAACTGCGCCGCAACCGCGCGGCCAGGCAGGAAGCCGCGTAGACCGGCCTGGCCGGGAACGCGGTGGCGCGGCGTCGCGGCCGATCACGCGTCGGCGGGATTGATCAGCGAAGTCAGCACGTGGTCGGCCCAGGCGCCGTTGATCTTCAGATAGGCGCGAGCCATGCCTTCGCGCTCGAACCCCAGGCTGTTCAGCAGACGCGCGCTGCGCGTGTTCTCGGGCCGGTGGTTCGCCATGATGCGGTGCAGCCTGTGTTCGGTAAACATGAAATGTGTCGCGGCGGCGAGGCATTCCCGCATCAGTCCCTGGCCTTGGCGATCTTGCGCGAGCGAGAAGCCGAGATGGCAGGCCTGGAAAACCCCCCGCACGATATTGGTGAAGTTGCAGGTGCCGACCAGGCTGTCGTCGATCCTGTCGAACAGCAGTAGGTGCACCGCCTGCCCGGCGGCGGCGCTCATCTGCATCGCGGCCAGCCGTTCTTCGGTCGACGAGGCGGTGTAGAACGCGTCGGGCCGGGCCGGTTCCCACGGCTGCAGGTGGGCCCGGTTGGCAAGGTGGTACGCCAGCAAGGCGGGGGCATGCTGGCGAATCGCCGGCCGCAGTGACAGGCGTGGCGTGATCAGGGGACGGGCCGGTGCCGTCGGGGCGGGCATCATGGGTCGATGAATGGCGAGCAACGAAAGGCGCAAAGATACCGCGAATGGGGCGGGGCTGCGCAAACGCGTCGGGTTGACGGCCCCGGCTCGGCTATGCCGGCATGTCGGCCGGGTGGTCCGCCGGTTCGCGGTTCAGCTTGGCATGCCGGTACAACGCTTCCCGGTCCACGATCGTCATGCCGCCATAGTGCGTCTGCAAGACGCCTTCGCGCGCCAGCCGCGTCAGCGCGGCGTTGCAGCGTTGGCGCGACACGCCGCACAGGCCGGCGATTTCTTCCTGCGAGATCTTGAGGCGGCCGTTGGTGCCGGAGTGCTGTTCGGCGTTCAGTTGCGCGGCGACTGCGCGGGCCACCGTGGTGTCCACGTCCAGCAGCACGTTGCCGGTGTAGCAGGCCATCAGCCAATTGACGCGCTGCGCCAGGTGTGTCATCAGCGCCTTGGTGAACTCGATGTTGTGGTTCCACAGGCGCTCGCAGGTGTCGCGCGGCAGGATCGCGATCTGGCTCGGGCGCAGCGCCACCACTTCATACTCGAACGGTTCGCGGCGGATCATGGTGGCCTCGCCGAACCAACTGCCGGTGCTGAAGCCGGCCAGCGACAGCGATTTGCCGTCGGAGCCGCGCGACGACCATTTCACCAGGCCGTCCACCACCCCGTACCAGCCCAGCGATTTCGAGCCTTCGCGGAACAGGCGCTCGCCCGCCTGCAATGACACCACCCGCAACTCGGCCCGCACCAGGTCGCGTTCCAGGCGCGGCAGGCCGTTGTACCAGGGTACGACAGCCAGCATCCGGTCCAGCGGGTCTTGCCTGGATCGCCGTTTCGGGCTGGCAGGTTCATGGCCGCTTGCGGCTGCCGCTACGCGCATGGTTGTCCCCGTTCCGCCGTGGTGAGGGCGCCCAGGTAAACCCTAGGGCGCTTTGTCAACATGATGACTGTTCGCATTTGGGGCCAGTCCGAGAATATTCGGGGCCCCAGAGCCAAAAAAACCATAAGAGGAGACAAGTATGTTGTCAATGCCACGCAGGTTTTCGCGCGCGGTCCTGGCCGGCGCCATCGCCGGCGCGCTGCTGCATGCGGGCGCGGCCCGGGCGCAGATTTCCGACGACGTGATCCGGATCGGTTTCATCACCGACATGTCGGGCGTCTATTCGGGGCCGGACGGCCCGGGCGGGGCCGAGGCCATCAAGATGGCCATCGAGGAGATGGGCGGCCAGATCAACGGCAAGAAGATCGAACTGTTGACGGCGGACCACCAGAACAAGGCCGACATCGCGTCGGCCAAGGCGCGCGAATGGTTCGACCAGCGCGGCCTGGACATGCTGATCGGCGGCACTAATTCCAGCACGGCGCTGGCGATGTCGAAGGTGGCGGCCGACAAGAAAAAGCCCATCATCGTGGTCGGCGCGGGCGCGCCGGCGCTGACCAACGAGCAGTGCACGCCCTACACGCTGAACTACGCCTACGACACCGTGGCGCAGGCGCGCGGCACCGGCGCGGCGGTGGTGAAGGCGGGCGGCAAGAGCTGGTACATCCTGACGGCCGACTACGCCTTCGGTCACGCCTTGCAGGCCGATACCACCAAGGTAGTGGAGGCGGGCGGCGGCAAGGTGGTCGGGTCGGTCAAGCATCCGCTGTCGACCAGCGACTTCTCGTCGTTCCTGCTGCAGGCGCAGGCCAGCAAGGCCGAGATCCTGGCGCTGGCCAATGCCGGCGCGGACGCCACCAACGCGATCAAGGCGGCCAACGAATTCGGCCTGACCAAGACAATGCGGCTGGCCGGCATGATCATGTTCATCAACGACATCCACGCCATGGGCCTGCCGACGGCGCAGGGCATGTACCTGACCGACAGTTGGTACTGGAACGCCTCGGACGAGACGCGGGCCTGGGCGCAGAAGTTCTACGAGCGCCGCAACGCCATGCCGTCGTCGCTGCAGGCGGCTGATTATTCGGCGGCCATCCAGTACCTGCGCGCGGTCAAGGCCACCGGCACCGACGATGCCGACAAGGTGCTGGCCTATCTGCGCGAGAACAAGCTCGACGATGTCTACATCAAGAACGGCGTGGTGCGCCCGGACGGGCGCGTGGTGCATGACATGTACCTGCTGCAGGTCAAGACGCCCGAGGAATCGAAGGCGCCCTGGGACTACTTCAAGGTGGTGCAGACCATCGACGGCAACGAAGCCTTCACCACCAAGGCCGAGACCCGCTGCACCCTCTGGAAATAAGAGAACCGCCATGGCAAAACGCAAAGTGATCGTGACCATTGCCCCCACCGGGGGCATGGCGTTCAAGAGCCAGAACCCGCATCTGCCAACCCAGCCGGCCGAGATCGCCGCGGACGTCTACCGTTGCTACAACGCCGGGGCCAGCGTGGTCGCGCTGCACGCGCGCCGTCCCGACGACCAGGCCACCTGCGACGCGGCCATCTATCGCGACATGAACCAGCGCATCCGCGAGCGCTGCGACATCGTGCTGAACAATTCCACCGGCGGCGGCGTGCATGGCGACATGGTCAGGGAGACCACGCCGGGCACCTGGGAGATCCTGTGGGAGGAGCGCCTGAAGGGCATGGATGCCGGCGCCGAGATGTGCACGCTGGACGCTACCACGCTGAACCTGGCTTTCGGCGACCGCGAATACCTGATGAACACGCCCCTGACCCGCGCGCGCGAGCTGGCGGCCGGCATGAAGGCGCGCGGCATCAAGCCCGAGTGGGAGGTGTTCAGCCCGACGCACATCCTGCAGGATGCGACCACGCTGATCAACGAAGGGCTGGACGAGGAACCGCATTTCATCAACCTGGTGATGAACGTGCACCGCAACTTCCAGAATGCGATGCCGTTTTCGCCGCGCCACCTGCAGATGATGGTGGACTTGCTGCCCAAGAACAGCATCTTCTGCGTCAGCGGCATCGGGCCGTCGCAACTGGAGGCCAACATCAGCGCCCTGCTGCTGGGCGGACATGCGCGGGTGGGGCTGGAGGACAACCTGTACTACCGCCATGGCGAACTGGCGACCAATGTGCAACTGACCGAGCGCATCGTGCGCATCATTCGCGAACTGGACATGGAGCCCGCCACGCCCGCCGAGGCGCGCGAGATCATGGGATTGCCGCTGCGTAGCGGCGTGCGGCCGGAATTCGCGCTGTGAGGCACGGCGGCGCGGGTTTTCGAGGGGGAATAGCCTGATGATCGAATCGTTGAAGGGCAAGCGGGTGCTGATCACCGCCGGGGCGGCGGGCATCGGCCTGGCCATCGCGCGCAAGTTCCTGGCCTCGGGCGCGCAGGTGCACATCTGCGATGTGGCCGCGCAGGCGGTGCAGGCGGCGGTGCAGGCGCATCCCGGCTTGAGCGGCAGCGTCACGGACGTGGCCGATGAAGCCCAGGTGCTGGCCATGTTCGCGGATCTGGCCCGGCGCTGGGGCGCGCTGGACGCGCTGGTGAACAACGCCGGCATCTCGGGCCCCACCAGCCGGCTCGAAGACACCGAGCTGGCGGCCTGGCAGGCCACGCTGAACGTGAACCTGACGGGCGCCTTCCTGTGCGCGCGCAGCGCGGTGCCGCTGCTGCGCGAGGCGGGCGGCGGGGCCATCATCAACATCTCGTCGGTCGCGGGCCGCCTGGGCTTTTCGCTGCGCAGCCCCTACAGCGCCAGCAAGTTCGGGCTGGCCGGGCTGACGCAGACCTGGGCGATGGAGCTGGGGCCGTCCGGCATCCGCGTCAACTCGGTGCTGCCGGGCGTGGTGGCGGGCGACCGCGTGGAACGCATCATCGCCGCGCGCGCGGCGGCCGGCGGCGTCAGCCACGACGCCATGCGCGCGCGGTTGGTGGAGAAAGTGTCGCTGCGCAAGATGACCCAGCCCGAGGACATCGCCAATCAGGTGGCGTTCCTGTGTTCGGACGAGGGCGCGATGATCAGCGGCCAAAGCATTTCGGTTTGCGGCAACGTCGAATATCTCGGGTGATGGCGTAGCGGCCGGCGCGCCATGTCCGCACGCCGCGCCGTGATGCCGGCGGCGCGCTCGGCCCGCGCCGCGCCGTCATGTCGCGCGCGCTAGGCCCGCGCCGCGCGTTAACGGTTTTTCACAAAAGCCACACAAAAACCGGCGGAACCCGCGCCGGCTCTTTTCCTATCATCCCCAGGCGCCACGCCGGCTGCGCGCTGCCGGCCGCCGTGCCCGCGCGCCGCGCCTTCTTCCCTTGCCCCTGTCCTCGCTCGCGCCCTGACGCCGGCCCGAAGGCTTTTGATGCTCAAATTTCTCGTTCGCCTTGTCGTCGTGGTCCTGATCAGTCTCGGCCTGGCCTACCTGTTCCTGGACAAGGGGCTGGGGACGCTGCTCAAGCCGATGGTGGAGGAGGTTGCGTTCCAGTCGCTGCGCGGCCAGTTTCACGAATTGCACGCGCGCCTGGACGCGGTGGCCCCGGCGCAGCGCGACAGCGTGCTGCGCGAGCAGGTGCAGCCCCATTACGGCATCGCGATGCGGGTCTTGCGTGGCGACCAGGTGCATCTGACCGATGACGAGCTTGAGCAGCGGCAGACCCTGGGCGTGGTGATGCGGGACGATTTCGATACGCACCTGGTGCCACTGCCCGGCGAACCCGCGCAATGGCTGGAATTGCGCCTGCCGAACGTGTTCGACACGGTGCTCGCGGTGTCCGTGTGGATCTGCCTGGGCGTGGTGGTGGTGGTCGGCCTGCTGGCGCTATGGGCGCTGCCGATGTGGCGCGACATGGACGCGTTGCGCAATGCGGCGCTGCGCATGGGGCAGGGAGAACTGAGCATGCGCGTGCGGCTGTCGCGCATCGCCGGCATCCGCCACGTCGGCGAGAGCTTCAATCAAATGGCCGAGCGCATTGCCGCCCTG
This sequence comes from Achromobacter sp., assembly GCF_050285565.1. GTDB lineage: Bacteria > Pseudomonadota > Gammaproteobacteria > Burkholderiales > Burkholderiaceae_B > Achromobacter. Next base: position 45,275 of record NZ_JBLZXG010000007.1, on the reverse strand, counting down.
ATCGACAATCAGCGCAGCCTGACCAACGCCGTCTCGCACGAGTTGCGCACGCCGCTGGCGCGGCTGTCGTTCGAAGTCGACCTGCTGGCCCGCGATGGCCTGTCACCGGCGCATCAGCGCGTCTTGCGCGACATGCGCGCGGACATCGCGGAGCTGGAGAGCATGGTGGCGGAACTGCTGGTCTACGCCCGGCTGGAGCGTCCCATGGAGGAAACCGTGCGGCTGGAAACGGTGGACACACGCGACTGGCTGGGCGAGGCCCTGGCCCAGGTGGCCCATCAGGCCCAGGCCCGCAACGTGTGCTGCGTGGTGGCGGCCGGCCATCCGCCGCATGTCCGCCTGCATCCGCGCTACATGAGCCGGGCCCTGCTGAACCTGGTGCAGAACGCCGTGCGCTATGCCAGCGGCCGCGTCGATATCGCGCTGACGCACACGCCGCCGGGGCATTTCGAGTTGATCGTGGACGACGACGGGCCGGGCATTCCGGTGGCCGACCGCGAACGGATTTTCGAACCCTTCATCCGGCTCGACGAGAGCCGCGACCGCGGCACGGGCGGCGCGGGCCTGGGACTGGCGATCGTGCGACGCGTCGCGGCCGGTCACCGTGGCGCCGTCTGGGTCTGCGACAGCCCGATGGGGGGCGCGCGTTTCGTGCTGCGCTGGACGGTGACGCCGCCGGGTCAGGATGCGGCTGGCCGGTAGCGCGCCGGCTTGCATTTTGTGGCACACGGCGCGCAAAAATGGTGTTTGATACAGGGGTTCGTTTTTCCCATCATAACGAGAACACCATGAGACATTTCCTGCCCGCGCTGGGCGCAGCCCTCGTCTTGTCCCTCGGCGTCCACGCCGCCTCGGCCCAGCAGGCGGCGGCCCAGCCGCCGCGCGACCCCTTCTTCTGGCTGGGCGAGATCAACAAGGCCACGGCCGTCATCAATACCGACCAGGGGCTGCTCGACAAATCCATGGCGCCGCGCCTGGCGGCGGGCGTGGCCAAGGTGATCCATGACGGCAACCAGCCGGGCGCCAAGCGGCCGGCCAGCGTCATCACCTTCGAGCCGTTGCTGATCAAGGCGGCGGGCGAGGACGTGACGCTGCTGCACGCCGGCCGTTCCAGCCAGGACATGCACGCCACCTATCGCAGCGCCATCCTGCGCGACAAGCTGCTGGAGCTGGCGGATCAGCTCAATGCCACCTCGACCACGCTGGTGGAACTGGCCGCCAGGCACAGCGCCACCATCGTGCCCAACTACACCAACGGCGTGGCGGCCCAGCCCAACAGCTACGGCCACTACCTGCTGGGGCAGGCCGCCGGCCTGGCGCGCGACGCGCAGCGCATCCGCGAAGCCTATGTGCGCATCGACCGCTCACCCATGGGCACCACGGTGCTCAATGGCACCAGTTGGCCGCTCGACCGCAAGCGCATGGCGCAGTACCTGGGCTTCACGGCGCTGGTCGACAACGCCTATGACGCCTCGCAGATCTCGTCGATGGACCAGCCGGTGGAAGTGGCGTCGATTGTCACCAGCATCGCGCTGCGCACGGGCAACTTCGTCGAGGACGTGATGACGCAATATGCGCAGTCGCGTCCCTGGATCCTGCTGGAAGAGGGCGGCGGCAACACCTACGTGTCCAGCGCCATGCCGCAAAAGCGCAACCCCGGCCTGCTCAACGACACGCGCAGCGATGCCTCGACCGCGGTGACGCTGGCGATGGGGCCGGTGATCCAGACGCACAACATCACACCCGGCATGAGCGATCCCAAGGACGTCAAGCAGAACTCGGCCATGGTGGATGCCGGCATCGCGGCGCTCAAGCGCTGGGATCGCGTGCTCAAGGCCATGGTGATCAGCCCCGAGCGCGCGCTGGAGGAACTGAACAGCGACTGGACCGCCTCGCAGGAACTGGCCGACGTGCTGATGCGCAAGTACAAGCTGCCGTTCCGCGACGGCCACCATTTCGCCTCGGAGGTGGTGAGCTACGCCAAGGCCAACAACATCAAGCCGCTGGACTTCCCGTACGACCAGGCGCGCAGCATCTACGCCGAGGCGATGAAGGGTTCCAAGTACCCGAACGAACTGCCGATGAGCGAGGCCGAGTTCCGGTCGACGCTGGATCCGGTCGCCATCGTCAGGAACCGCGCCACCAGCGGCGGCCCGCAACCGGCGGAAATGGCGCGCATGATCAAAGAGGCGCGCGAACAACTGGCCGCGCAGGACAAGTGGATCAAGGAACGCCGCGCGCACATCGCCGACGCGCTGGCCAGGCTGGACAGGGACTTCGACGCGCTGGTGGCCAGCGCGCCGAAGGAAAAAACCCAGTAGGGCGCGGCCGGCGCCTCAGAAGCCGGACCGCGGCACGTGCACCCGGCCTTCCATCAGCACGCGCGCGCTGCGGCTCATGATGGCCTTGGTGACCGTCCATTCACCATCGATCAGTTGGGCCTGGGCGCCGACGCGCAGCGTGCCCGAGGGATGGCCGAAGTTGACCTGGTCGCGCTGCCCGCCGCCGGCCGCCAGGTTGACCAGCGTGCCGGGCACGGCGGCGGCGGTGGCGATGGCCACCGAGGCGGTGCCCATCATGGCGTGGTGCAGCTTGCCCATGGACAGGGCGCGCACCAGCACGTCGATATCGCCCGCGCCGATCTGCTTGCCGCTGGAGGCTGTGTAGGCCTTGGGGCCGGCCACGAAGGCCACCTTGGGCGTGTGCTGGCGCGCCGCCGCTTCTTCCAGGGTCTTGATCAGCCCCATGCGCAGCGCGCCATGGGCGCGGATGGTCTCGAAGCGCGCCAGCGCGGCGGCGTCGCCGTTGATGTCGTCCTGCAGTTCGGTGCCGGTGTAGCCCAGGTCTTCGGCATTCAGGAAGATGGTGGGGATGCCGGAGTTGATCATGGTGGCCTTGAAGGTGCCCACGCCGGGCACTTGCAGGTCGTCCACCAGGTTGCCGGTGGGAAACATCGAGCCGCCGTCGCCTTCCTCGGCCGGGTTCAGGAATTCCAGTTGCAGTTCCGCGGCCGGGAAGGTCACGCCGTCCAGCTCGAAGTCGCCGGTTTCCTGCACCGCGCCGTCGGTGATGGGCACGTGGGCGATGATGGTCTTCTGGATGTTGGCCTGCCAGATGCGCACCACGGCGATGCCGTCGCGCGGCACGCGGGCCGGATCGACCAGGCCATTGGTGATGGCGAAGGGGCCGACGGCGGCCGACAGGTTGCCGCAGTTGCCGCTCCAGTCGACGAAGGCCTGGTCGATCGAGACCTGGCCGAACAGGTAGTCGACGTCATGCTCGGGCCGGCTGCTCTTGCCGATGATGACGGTCTTGCTGGTGCTGGAGGTGGCCGCGCCCATGCCGTCGATCTGCTTGCCGTAGGGGTCGGGGCTGCCGATGACGCGCAGCAGCAGCGCGTCGCGCGCCGGGCCCGGCACGCGGGCGGATTCGGGCAGGTCGTCGAGCTTGAAGAACACGCCTTTGCTGGTGCCGCCGCGCATGTACGTGGCGGGAATCTTGATCTGGGGGGCATGGGCCATGGGGGGCAGTCCTGATGTCTTGGGTGGGGAAGGCGGGCGCCTTGGCGCCCGCCATGCGAAGGTGTGTCAGCCGGCCTGCTTGGCCGCGCCGGCGGCCGATTCGGCTTCCAGGAAGTCCTGCGCGAAGCGTTGCAGCACGCCGCCGGCCTCGTAGATCGACACTTCTTCCGCGGTGTCCAGGCGACAGGTCATCGGCACTTCCAGCGTTTCGCCGTTGCGGCGGCGGATCACCAGCGTCAGGTCGGCGCGCGGCTTGCGCTCGCCCACCACGTCGTAGGTCTCGGTGCCGTCCAGGCCGAGCGTTTTGCGGTTCACGCCCGGCTTGAATTCCAGCGGCAGCACGCCCATGCCGATCAGGTTGGTGCGGTGGATGCGCTCGAAGCCTTCGGCGGCGATGGCCTCGACGCCGGCCAGGCGCACGCCCTTGGCGGCCCAGTCACGCGACGAGCCCTGGCCGTAGTCGGCGCCGGCCACGATGATGAGCGGCTGCTTGCGGCCCATGTAGGTCTCGATGGCTTCCCACATGCGCATTTCCTTGCCTTCCGGTTCGACGCGGGCCAGCGAGCCCTGCTTGACCGTGCCGTCGGCGTTCCTGACCATCTCGTTGAACAGCTTGGGATTGGCGAAGGTGGCGCGCTGCGCGGTCAGGTGGTCGCCGCGGTGGGTGGCGTAGGAGTTGAAATCCTCTTCCGGCAGGCCCATCTTGTGCAGGTATTCGCCGGCGGCGCTGTCCATCAGGATGGCGTTGGACGGCGACAGGTGGTCGGTGGTGATGTTGTCGCCCAGCACGGCCAGCGGCCGCATGCCGCGCAGCGTGCGCTCGCCAGCCAGGGCGCCTTCCCAGTACGGCGGGCGGCGGATGTAGGTGCTCTGCGGGCGCCAGGCGTACAGCGGATCCACGGCGGCGTCGCGCTCGTTGCGCAGGCCGAACATGGGCGCGTAGACCTTGCGGAACTGTTCCGGCTTGACGGCGGCCTTGACCATGGCGTCGATCTCTTCGTCGCTGGGCCAGATGTCCTTCAGGCGGATCTCGCGGCCGTTGGCGTCCGTGCCCAGCACGTCGCGCTCGATGTCGAAGCGGATGGTGCCGGCGATGGCGTAGGCCACCACCAGCGGCGGCGAGGCCAGGAAGGCCTGCTTGGCGTAGGGGTGGATGCGGCCGTCGAAGTTGCGGTTGCCGGACAGCACGGCGGTGGCGTACAGGTCGCGGTCGATGATCTCCTGCTGGATCTTCGGGTCGAGCGCGCCCGACATGCCGTTGCACGTGGTACAGGCGAACGCCACCACGCCGAAGCCGAGTTTTTCCAGCTCTTCGGTGAGGCCGGCTTCGTCCAGGTACAGGGCCACGGCCTTGGAGCCGGGGGCCAGCGAGCTCTTGACCCACGGCTTGCGGGTCAGGCCGGCGCGGTTGGCGTTGCGCGCCAGCAGGCCGGCGGCGATGACGTTGCGCGGGTTGCTGGTGTTGGTGCAACTGGTGATGGCGGCGATGATGACGGCGCCGTCGGGCATCAGGCCCGGCTGGTTCTCGACCGTGCCGGCGATGCCGCGCGCGGCCAGGTCGGACACCGGCAGGCGGCGGTGTGGGTTGGACGGGCCGGCCAGGGTGCGCACCACGGTCGACAGGTCAAAGCGCAGCACGCGCTCGTATTCGGCGGTCTTGAGGCTGTCGGCCCACAGGCCAGCGGTCTTGGCGTAGGTTTCCACCAGCGCGATCTGCTCGTCCTCGCGGCCGGTCAGGCGCAGGTAGTCGATGGTCTGCTGGTCGATGGCGAACATGGCGGCGGTGGCGCCATACTCCGGCGCCATGTTCGAGATGGTGGCGCGGTCGCCCAGCGTCAGGCTGGCGGCGCCTGCGCCGTGGAACTCCAGGTAGGCGCCCACGACCTTTTCCTTGCGCAGGAATTCGGTCAGCGTCAGGACCACGTCGGTGGCGGTGATGCCGGGGCCGGCGCGGCCGGTCAGCTCGACGCCGATGATGTCGGGCAGGCGCATCCACGAGGCGCGGCCCAGCATCACGTTCTCGGCTTCCAGGCCGCCCACGCCGATGGCGATCACGCCCAGCGCGTCCACGTGCGGGGTGTGGCTGTCGGTGCCGACCAGCGTGTCGGGGAAGGCCACGCCGTCCTGCGTGTAGATCACCGGCGACATGCGTTCCAGGTTGATCTGGTGCATGATGCCGTTGCCCGGGGGCACCACTTCGATGTTGCGGAAGGCCTGCTTGGTCCAGTCGATGAAGTGGAAGCGGTCTTCGTTGCGGCGGTCTTCCACCGCGCGGTTCTTGGCGAAGGCGTCGGGGTCGTTGCCGCCGTATTCCACGGCCAGCGAGTGGTCGACGATCAGCTGCACCGGCACCACCGGGTTGACCTTGGCGGGATCGCCGCCCTTGTCGGCGATGGCGTCGCGCAGGCCGGCCAGGTCCACCAGCGCGGTCTGGCCGAGGATGTCATGACAGACCACGCGCGCCGGATACCACGGGAAGTCCAGGTCGCGGCGGCGTTCGATCAGCTGCTTGAGCGCGTCGGTCAGCAGCGCCGGATCGCAACGGCGCACCAGGTTCTCGGCGTGCACGCGCGAAGTGTAGGGCAGGCGGTCGTAGGCGCCGGGGGCGATGGCGTCCACGGCGGCGCGCGCGTCGAAATAGTCCAGGCGGGTGCCTTGCAGGGGCTTGCGATAGGATTTGTTCATGCCTCGGTGCGCTTCAGGTTGCCCTGAGCGATCTGTTTTTCAATGTTGAGACGGGATGCGCGGATGTGGCGGCGCATCAGGAGTTCAGCCAGCTCGCCATCGCGGTCGGCGATGGCGTCCAGAATGCGGTGGTGCTCGGCATACGACTGCCGCGGGCGGTTGGGGGTGGTCGAGTACTGGATACGGTACATCCGCGCCAGTTGATAGAGCTCGTCGCACAGCATGCGGAACAGCATCTGGTTGCCGCTGCCCTTGACGATGCGGTAGTGGAAGTCGTAGTCGCCCTCCTGCTGGTAGTAGCCGATGCCGGCCTGGAAGGCCTCGTCCTTTTCGTGGGCGTGCAGCACCTGGCGCACTTGCTCGACTTCGGCCGGCGCCATGCGTTCGGCCGCCAGGCGGCAGGCCATGCCTTCGAGCGATTCGCGGATTTCGTAGAGTTCGGCCAGTTCCTGCGGGCTGAGCGACACCACCCGGGCGCCGGCGTGCGGCACCCGCACCAGCAGGCGCTGGCCTTCGAGCCGGTGCAGGGCCTCGCGCAGCGGCCCGCGGCTGACGCCGTGGATGCGCGCCAGTTCGGGTTCCGAGATCTTGCTGCCGGGGGCGATTTCGCCCTTGACGATGGCGGCCTGGATTTTGCGGAAGATCTGTTCCGCCAGGGTCTCGCTGTCGTCGGGCAGGGCGCCGGGCAAGGTCAGCACTTTGCTCATGGTGTCGACAATCAGGTGATTTTTTGGGTCAAAATCCGCTGCTTAACGCCGCTGGGCGTTGGATTGTCAACAATTTACCCGTGGTCTGAGAAGGCTGCAAGCGGCCCGGCTATCCTTGCGTGACAATAGTAATGTTATTACATATCATTCAATATCCGCCGACGGCCCGCGAGGGCGTTGCGGCCTGTTTGCCCTCTTGCCGGAGCCCCCGCATGAAAGTCCTTTCGTCGCTCAAAGACGCCAAGACCCGCCACCGTGACTGCCAGGTGGTCAAGCGTCGCGGGCGCATCTACGTGATCTGCAAGTCCAACCCGCGCTTCAAGGCGCGCCAGGGCGGGGCCAAGCACAAGTAGCCGCGCAGGGGGGCGCCGGGGCGCGTGGCGTTGCGCCCTGGCCAGCCGCCGCGACCGCGCGCGGCGGGCCGGCGGCGCCGGGCTTTCAGGGGCCGGTGTCCGGATAGTTCGGGCCGGCGTCGCGGAAGCCGCCGCTGCTGTATGGATTGACGGCACCGGGGTGCGGCGGGCCGCCCGGGCCCAGTGAGGAACAGCCGCTCAGAATCAGCAGGGCGGCCAGCAAGGCAAGCGCGCGTGGGGTGGTGGCATGCATGGTCATCTCCGGCGGCTGCCCCTCGGTAGCCGCATACAGCCTATTTTTCTGCTGCCAGTTTACGCCTGACGCCGGCTTATGGGGAGGGCCGTATCGCCGGCGCGTCCGGTGCGCGCGCGTGGCGCCCGAGTTGCGCATCGATGAACGCGACAATGGCGCGGGTGGCGTCATTGTCGCCGCCGACGTCGGTGTCGATCTGCCCGTGGTTGCGCGCAACCGGCAGCACCTGCGCCTGGCCGCCCCGGGCCGTCAGCTGCGCCGCATAGTCGCGCGACCGCTGGCACGAGTGCGGTCGCAGCGACGAACAGACCAGCAGGGTGGGCGGATTGGCCCCGCTCAGTTGCGCGGCCGGCGAGGCCGCGCGCCATTGCGCCGGATCATTGCCGAACGCCTTGTCGTAGAACGGCGCGTGTTCGGCGGCCATGATGCGCGGCAGGTCGAAGGGCGTGCCGTCCAGGATGATGCTGGCCCGCCATGGCGCCGCGCCGGTACGCTGGCGCATGGCGGCATCGGCCGCCAGCAGGGCCAGCAGGTGGCCGCCGGAAGAATGCCCCATCAGCACGAGGCGGCCGGGATCGGCGTGCCAGGCGGCGGCGTGGCGCTGGATCCACGCCACGGCCAGGCCCAGGTCTTCGGCCTGGGCACGCGGCGGCGCGTCGGGCAGCAGGCGTGTGTTGACGGAGACGACCACGAAGCCCAGCGGCAGCCAGCGCGCGAGCTTGTCCTGGATGAAGGCCGGATCGGCCTTGTCGCCATGGGCCCAGGAACCGCCGTGCACCAGCAGCAGGATCGGCGCGGGGGCGGCGCCGGGCGTGTCGGGGCGATAGAGGTCGGCCCGTTGCGCGGCATCCGGGCCATAGCGCAGGTCGGTGGACGCGGCCGCCGCCGCCATGCGCGGCGGCACGCAGAGCAACGCGATCAGGCAGAGCAGGCGGATGACGGGCATGGCGGCGGGCATGGGGGGGCGGTCGCAAGTCGGCTTGCCGCGTAATGTAGCGCGGCCGCCACCGCCGTGGCGGGGGTGTCCGGCGCCTGCCTGACCGCCGTGCTGCGTACCGGTACCTACCGATGGGAAATACCCGACGCGCCGTATCCAACGTCGCGCCCGTCCTGGAACAGTGTGTTGCGCCGCCAGTGTCTGCGGCATGGCCGGCGGAGGGCTTGGCGGCCGGCGATTTGCGCTACATTTGCCCGACGCGGGCGCCGGCCGATGGCCGCCGCGCTCGCCACCCCGCATCGCCACCCGGATCTCCAGGAGCCTCCCCGCATGTCCTCCCTAGACTCGTTCGCCATCACCCGGAAATGGCCCGCCCGCCATCCCGACCGCATCCAGCTGTATTCGCTGCCCACGCCCAACGGCGTCAAGGTGTCGATCCTGCTGGAAGAGCTGGGCCTGCCGTATGAGCCGCACCGGGTCAGTTTCGATTCGCAGGATCAGTTCTCGCCGGAATTCCTGTCGCTCAGCCCGAACAACAAGATTCCCGCCATCCTCGATCCCAATGGCCCCGACGGCAAGCCGCTGGCGCTGTTCGAGTCGGGCGCCATCCTGGTCTATCTGGCCAGCAAGACCGGCCAGTTCATCCCCGCCGACACCGCCGGCCGTTTCGAGACGCTGCAATGGGTGATGTTCCAGATGGGCGGCATCGGCCCGATGTTCGGCCAGTTGGGCTTCTTCCACAAGTTCGCCGGCAAGGACTACGAGGACAAGCGGCCGCGCGACCGCTACGTGGCCGAATCCAAGCGCCTGCTAGGGGTGCTGGACAAGCGCCTGGAAGGGCGCGACTGGGTCATGGGTGAATACACCATCGCCGATATCGCCATCCTGCCGTGGGTACGCAACCTGATCGGCTTCTACGGCGCCGGCGAGCTGGTCGAGTTTTCGCAATTCAAGAACGTGGCCCGCGTGCTGGACGCCTTCGTGGCGCGTCCGGCGGTGGCCAAGGGCCTCACGATCCCGGCCTGACGGCGCGGGCGGCGCGGATCCGGCGGGTGTCGCGGCCCGGCGGATCCGCGCGCAAGTGTGCTTCCGCCTGATCGTTGCCCTGTTAATTAGTCTGAAGGATCGAGGCGGTTTGCGCCGCATCAAACAGGCCCGGTATCCACATGCTTTTTGGTCATATGCTTATTACCAAAAGGCGTAAGCTGGCTCCATAAGCTGGACGACGCAGTACGAACCCCCGACGTGCGCGCTGCCCGGCACGCAACGGAGGGTCAGCATGAAGCATTTCGGGATCAAGGCGGTGGCGCTCCTGGCGCTGGCGGGCCTGGGCGGCGGTATCGGCGGCGCCCACCTGTTGACCGCCATCCGCAAGACCGATCACACCGCCGCCGTCGATCCGCAGGACCGGCGGCTGGCCGAGGCCGGCGCCTACATCGCGCGCACCGCCGACTGTGTCGCCTGTCACAGCGTGCCGGGTGACAAGCCCTTCGCGGGCGGCCTGGCAATGCAGACGCCGGTCGGCACGATCTATTCCTCCAACATCACGCCCGACCAGGTCTCGGGCATCGGCGCCTACAGTTACGCCGATTTCAAGAACGCGGTGCAGTACGGCATCCGCAAGGACGGCGCGGCGCTCTATCCCGCCATGCCGTATCCGTCGTATGCCATCATGCCTGACCGCGACATCCAGGCGCTTTACGCTTATTTCATGTCCGACGTCGCGCCGGTCGCCAAGCCCAGCGCCGATTCCACCATCCCCTGGCCCCTGAACATGCGTTGGCCCATGGCCTGGTGGCAACTGCTGTTCGCCGGCAAGCGCGACTTCGCCGCGCCGGCGGGCGCGGACGAGCGGGTGACGCGCGGCGCCTACCTGGTGGAAGGCCCGGGCCATTGCGGCGCCTGCCACACGCCGCGCGGCCTGGCCTACCAGGAGAAGGCGCTGTCCATGGCAGACGGCGATGCCTTCCTGTCCGGCGCCGTGATCGACGGCTGGCGCGCCAAGAGCCTGCGGGGCGAGGCGCGCGGGCTGGCCTCCTGGAGCGCGGAGGACATCGCGCTGTTCCTCAAGACTGGCCGCACCGACCGGGTGGCGGTGTTCGGCGCCATGGCCGACGTGGTCGAGCACAGCACGCGCTACTTCACCGATGACGACCTGAGCGCGATCGCCGCCTACCTGAAGCAGTTGCCGCCGGTGCCGGGCAAGGCCACCGCGTTCCCCGCCAAGGCCGACAGCACGACCGCGTCGCTGCTGGACGGCCGCTACGACTCGCGCGGCGCCGTGATCTACATGGAGCACTGCGTCATCTGCCATCGCGCCGACGGCCAGGGCATGCCGCGCGTCTTTCCGGCGCTGGCGGGCAATTCCGCCATCTTCGCGCAGAACCCGCAGTCCATCATCCAGATCACCCTGGAAGGCGGCGGGATGCCGGCCAATGACCATGACGCCATGGCCTTCGCCATGCCGCGCTTCAATCACCTGAGCGACCAGGACATCACCGACGTCATCAATTTCATCCGCACGGCCTGGGCCAACCAGGCGCCGCCGATCGCCAGCGACGAGGTGGCGCACATCCGCGCCTTCCTGGCCGGCAAGAAGCCCAACATCGTCTCGGGAGGCAAGCATGAGTAAGCTGCACAAGATCGCCGCCGCGCTGGCGCTGATGGCCGCCGGTGGCATGGCCGCGCTGGCCGCGCCGCCCGCGCCGGCCGAAACCCAGACCTTCGCGGTGCTCGACAAGGACGGCAAGCGGCTGGCCGACTACACCATCCCGTCCGACACCCTGATCGACAAGGAACCCAACGCCGGACAGATCCGCTACGGCCAGCGTCTGCTCAACGAAACCCGCCGGCTGTTGCCGAACAACACCGGCGCCAGCCTCAATTGCAGCAGTTGTCACGTGCAGCAGGGCAAGAAGCCGCTGGGCGCGCCCTATATCAATTCGTTCAATTCGTTCCCGCAGTTCAATCCGCGCGCCGGCCGCGAGGTGTCGCTGGCCGATCGCATCAACGGCTGTTTCCAGCGTTCGATGAACGGCAAGCCGCTGGCCAAGGAATCGCCCGAAATGCGGGCGATGCTGGCCTACATGAAGTGGCTGGCGCAGGACGTGCCGCATGGCGCCAAGGTGCAGATCAAGAACGCCTGGCCCATCGATACCAAGCTGGTTCCCGACGCGGCGCGCGGCAAGACCCTGTACGCGGCGCAGTGCGCGGCCTGCCATGGCGCCGACGGCGAGGGCAAGCGCGATCGCGCCGGCAACATCGTCTTCCCACCGCTGTGGGGCGAGGAATCGTTCAACATCGGCGCGGGTCTGGCGCGCACCTACAAGGCGGCTGCCTTCATCCGCAACAACATGCCGATGGGCGTCAATACCCATGGCAACTGGGGCGAGGGCCGGGTGCTGTCCGATCAGGACGCGGTCGACGTGGCCGAATACTTCACCCACATGCCGCGGCCGGATTTCCCGCCCAAGGACAAGGACTGGCCGGACGGCAAGAAGCCCAAGGACGCGCGCTACTGAGAGGCGCGCCGGGGCAGGGCGGCGGCGCGCCCAGCGGCCTACAATCGGCGGGTCTTCCTACCTCCGGGCCCGCCATGGAACTGCGCCAGCTTCGTTATTTCGTTCGCGTCGTCGAAGCCGGCAGCATTGGCCGCGCGGCCATGTCGCTGGGCATGGTGACGTCCGCGCTGAGCCAGCAGATCAGCCGGCTCGAAGGCGAACTGGCCACGCGACTGCTGCAACGCAGCGCCAGCGGCGTGGTGCCGACCGACGCCGGGCTGGCGTTCTTTCGCCAGGCCCAGCTGGCGCTGCGCCACGCCGACGATGCGATCCAGGCCGCGCAGCAGGCGCGCCTGGCCGGCCATGTCAGCGTCGGTCTGCCGTCCACCACCGCCGCGATCCTGGGCGCGCCGTTCGTGCAGGCCATGAACCAGCGCTATCCGGACATCCGTCTGCATCTGGTCGAGGCGCTGTCGGGTCATCTGGCCGACATGCTCAACGGCCGCCAGCTCGACGTGGCCATCGTGTTCCATGCCGAGGCGGCGCGCCGCTGGCACGTCACGCCATTGCTGGACGAGCCCCTGTACTTGTGCGCCCGGCGCGACCTGCCGGGCCTGCCGGCCGGCCCCACCACCCGCCTGGAGGAGATCGCCGGCCTGCCGCTGGTGCTGCCCGGTGGCCGCCATGGGCTGCGCGCTTCGGTCAACCAGGCGTTCCAGCAGGCCGGCCATGTGCCGCGCGTGGTGGCCGAGGTCGATGGCCTGGCGTTGCTGATGGACGTGGTGCAGTTGGGCTATGCCGCCACCATCCAGCCCGGCTCCGCCACCGCCCGCCTCGCGCCCGGCCAGTTGTTCATGGCGCGCATCGACGAAGCCGACCTGTTCCGGCCCAATCTGTTGGCCAGCCTGTCGGAGGAGGAGTTGTCGCCCGCCGCGCTGGCCGCGCGCCTGGTGCTGGCCGATGTTGCGCGTACCTTGGCGCGCGACGGCAAATGGGCGGTCACGACGCTGCACACCGGCTGAGCGCGGCGCGCCCTTCACGAATCATGAAGACCCGTTGACGGCGCGCTGATATCGCGCCGCGCCGCGCCGGCCTACAGTCCGTTCCTTGATCCGGGAACGATGACATGGTCGATGTATTGGTGATAGGCGGAGGCAATGCGGCGCTGTGCGCGGCCCTGATGGCGCGCGAGGCCGGCGCCAGCGTGCTGCTGCTGGAAGCCGCGCCGCGCGCATGGCGCGGCGGCAATTCGCAGCACACGCGCAATCTGCGCTGCATGCACGATGCGCCGCAGGACGTTCTGGTGGATGCCTATCCGGAAGAGGAGTACTGGCAGGATCTGCTCAAAGTCACCGGCGGCCAGACCGACGAAAAGCTGGCGCGGCTGGTGATCCGCGAATCGGCCACCTGCCGCGACTGGATGCGGCGCCACGGTGTCAATTTCCAGCCGCCGCTGTCGGGCGCGCTGCACGTGGCCCGCACCAATGCCTTCTTCATGGGCGGCGGCAAGGCGCTGGTCAACGCCTATTACCGCAGCGCCGAGGCCCTGGGCGTGCGCATCCGCTACGACGCGCCGGTGGACGCGCTGGAACTGCAGGACGGCCGCTTCAAGGCCGCCCGCATCGGCGCCGAACGCATCGAGGCGCGCGCCTGTGTGCTGGCGGCCGGCGGCTTCGAATCCAACCGCGAGTGGCTGCGCGAGGCCTGGGGCCAGAACGAGCGCGGCGAATGGCCGGCCGACAATTTCCTCATCCGCGGCACGCGCTTCAACCAGGGCGTGCTGCTCAAGTTCATGCTGGACGCGGGCGCCGACCGCATCGGCGATCCGTCGCAGTCGCATTGCGTGGCCATCGACGCGCGCGCGCCGCTGTACGACGGCGGCATCTGTACCCGCATCGACTGCGTTTCGCTGGGCGTGGTGGTCAACCGCGACGCGCGCCGCTTCTACGACGAAGGCGAGGACTTCTGGCCCAAGCGCTACGCCATCTGGGGCCGCCTGACGGCGATGCAGCCGGGGCAGATCGCCTATTCCATCATCGACGCCAAGGCCGTCGGCCGCTTCATGCCGCCGGTGTTTCCCGGCGTCACCGCCGATTCCGTGCCCGAACTGGGGCGCCGCCTGGGCCTGGATCCGGTGGCATTCGAGAACACCATCCGCGAATACAACCAGGCCTGTCGCGCCGGCACCTTCGACCACACGGTGCTGGACGACTGCCGCACCGAGGGGCTGGCGCCCGCCAAGACCCACTGGGCCCGGCCCATCGATACCGCGCCATTCTACGGCTACGCGCTGCGGCCCGGCATCACCTTCACCTACCTGGGCCTGAAGGTGGACGAGAGTGCCGCGGTCCGCTTCAACGGCGTGCCTAGCGACAACCTGTTCGTGGCGGGCGAGATGATGGCTGGCAATGTGCTGGGCAAGGGCTACACGGCGGGGGTCGGCATGTCGATCGGCACGGCCTTCGGCCGCATCGCCGGCACCCGCGCCGCCGCGGCCGCGCAACGCACTCACCGCACCGGAGCACAACATGCGGCAGCTTGAGACCCTGGCCCGCGAGGCCCAATCGTTCGGCCAGCCCGCGCCGGCCGCGGCCGAGCAACCCGTGCGCTGGCATGGCCGTGGCGCCGCCGCGCTCAGCCACGACGAAACCGAAGCGGCGCGGGTCATGCAGATCTGCAACGCCTGTCGCTACTGCGAGGGCTTCTGCGCCGTCTTTCCGGCCATGACCCGGCGCCTGGAATTCGGCAAGGCCGACCTCAACTACCTGGCCAACCTGTGCCACAACTGCGGCGCTTGCCTGCACGCCTGTCAGTACGCGCCGCCGCACGAATTCGCGGTGAACGTGCCGCAGGCCATGGCCCGGGTACGGTTGCAGACTTACACCGAATACGCGTTCCCGGCCGCGCTGGGCAAGCTGTACCGGCGCAACGGGCTGGCGCTGTCGCTGGCCACGGCGGCCGGGCTGGCGTTGTTCCTGGTGCTGACGGTGATGCTGACGGGCGGCCTGTGGCACGCGCCGCTGGCGGGAAATTTCTATGCGGTGTTCCCGCACAACACGCTGGCGTTGATGTTCGGCGCGGTGTTCGGCTTCGCCATGCTGGCGCTGGGCATCGGCGCGGCGCGCTTCTGGCGCGACGTCAGCCCCGGCGCGGCCAGTGGCGCGGCCGTGGCCGAGGCCGCGCAGGACGCGCTGCGCCTGCGCTATCTGGATGGCGGCCATGGCAAGGGTTGCAACAACGCCGACGACGCTTTCACGCTGTGGCGCAGGCGCTTTCACCACTTCACGTTCTACGGCTTCATGCTGTGCTTTGCCGCCACCGGCGTGGCCACGCTTTATCACTACCTGCTGGGCGAGCCGGCGCCGTATCCGTTCTGGAGCGCGCCGGTGCTGCTGGGCACGGCGGGCGGCATCGGCCTGTTGATCGGGCCGGCGGGGCTGCTGTGGCTGAATCTGAAGCGCCATCCGTTGCAGGGCGACGCGGCGCAAAAGCCGATGGATCGGGGTTTCATCGCCTTGCTGCTGCTGACCAGCGCCACCGGCCTGGCGCTGCTGGCCGGCCGCGATACCGGCGCCATGGCGCTGTTGCTGGCGGTGCATCTGGGCGTGGTGATGGCGCTGTTCCTGACCTTGCCCTACGGCAAGTTCGCGCATGGCATCTACCGCTCGGCCGCGCTGCTCAAGTGGGCGATCGAGAAGCGCCAGCCCGACACGTTGCGCGCGGGCGCCGATTGAGGCGCGCCCGCCGCCCCGCGCGGCGGGCGCGCGTTCGCATGACGGCGCCCTCGAAGGCGCCGCGATTCCAATATTCTTCAGGAGACTTGCATGTTCGCTCATCGCCTTGCCCGCCTGGCGTTCGCCGCCGGCTGTCTGCTGCCGGCCCTGCCGGCGGCCCACGCGCAGTCTTTTCCCGCCAAGCCGATCACCCTGGTGGTGCCGCATTCGGCCGGCGGCACCTCGGACATCCTGGCGCGCACGGTGGCGGCCGAGGCCGCCAAATCGCTCGGCCAGACCGTCGTGATCGACAACAAGGGCGGCGCCAACGGCACCATCGCCGCCAAGCAGGTGGCCGCGGCCGCCCCGGATGGCTACACGCTGCTGCTGGCGACCGCCAGCACCCACGGTATCAACCCCTCGCTGTATTCGAACATTTCGTATGACGCCGCCCGGGACTTCAAGCCGGTCACGCTGCTGGCCACGGTGCCCAACGTGCTGGTGGTCGGGCCCAATGTGAAGACCGCCAGCGTGCAGGCGCTGATTGCCTACATCAAGACCCAGGGCGACCGCATCAACATGGGCTCGGCCGGGGCCGGCACGCCGGGCCACCTGGCCGGCGAGATGTTCAAGCGCGCCGCGGCCTTGCAGTTCACGCACGTGCCTTACAAGGGCGGCAGCCCGGCCATTACCGACCTGATCGGCGGCCAGATCGACTTCATGTTCACCACCATTCCGGGCGTGTTGCCGCACGTCAGGGCCGGCACCTTGCGGGCGCTGGCGGTGACCTCGCCGCAGCGCTCGCCCGCCCTGCCGGAAATCCCCACCATGGCCGAGTCGGGCCTGGCGGGTTTCCAGGCCCTGTCGTGGCACGGGGCGGTGGCGCCGGCGGGCACGCCGGACGCGGTGGTGGCCCGCCTGAACGAGGCCTTGAGCGCGGCGTTGGCCGCGCCGGCGGTCAAGCAACGCCTGATGGAGGAAGGGGCGCAGGCGTCAACGCTGCACACCGCGGCCTTCGGCGGGTTCATCCAGCAGGAGATCGCGGCCTGGGCACAGGCGGTGAAGGATTCCGGCGCCACCGTGAACTGAGCGCGGCGTGGCCGCGCCCGTCAGGCTGGGGTGTTCAACGCGCCTGGTAGGCGTCGCACAGGGCCAGGTATTCGTCGCCGCTGATTTCCAGCGCCATCGCCTGGATCAGCACCCGCTTGCGGTCCGGCAGCGAGGTCTTGAGCTGGATCTGCCGGGCGGTCGGGATGCCGACGTAGGTCTGGTTGACGTAGGTGTTCTCATTGATGGCCTGCCACGCAATGACGGTGCCGTCCGTCAGCCGCAGGCCTTCGCGCGTGAAAGTGATCACCGGTTTGGCCGGGCCGAAGGCGCGCATCAGGCTGCGGATCACCAGCCAGACGCCGATGGCCGCGATGGCGGCGAAGAACGCCATGCCGCCGAGATTGTCGCGGGCGCGCACCGCCAGGGCGCCGAACGCCAACGCGGCCACCGTCCAGATGACGGCGCCGGCGATGAGGCGGTTGCGCGAGTAGTACACCGGGCGGTCGGCCAGGGTCTGGGCTTGGTGCGAAGCGGAGCTGTAGATTTCCATGTCGAGGTTGCGTGCTAGGGAGAATGGCCGCCTAGGGGGCGGGCGTCGGGATCAGGCGGGCAGGTAGTGCCGCAGACAGGCCAGCATTACCGGTTCGTTGTCGATACCGGAGCGGTCGACCTTGTGGATCTTGTCGCGCGCGACGATGATCAGCGTCTCGTCGGTTTCCATGCCTTCGCTGTCGGATTGCGTGCGGATGGTGTCGATGCTGGCCCAGGGAATCTGCCGGCCCTTGTAGACCATGCCGGCCGCGTTCATGCCGAGCGTGCCGAAGTCGACGGTGGCGCCGGCGTCGATGCGGCGTCGGGCGTCGGCTTCGAGATTGCCGCCCACACGCGCATCCAGTTGCTCCAGCAGTACCTCGGCATGGTTCCAGAGCGCCAGGCGCAGGCGCACGCGCCGGCCGTCGGTCAGCGTCAGCAACAGGTGATCGCGGTTGTGCCGATGGCGCATGGCGGCGATCTCGGCGTAGGGCACCGCGAGCGTGCCGAGGTGCAGCGCCCGCTCATCCAGCGTCAGGGCGGCGGGCGCGCGCCACCACGCCACCAGGTCCGAACCGCGCCACAGCAGGTAACCCACGGTCGGCAGGGTCAGCAGGAAGATCAACCACATGGCGCGATAGCGCAGCATCTCGACCAGCAGGCGGCGCGGCAGCAGCCAGATATCGATGACGGCCAGCAGTTGCGCGGCGAACAGGTAGAGCAACGCCGCCGCGCCCAGGTAACAACCCAGCGCGTGGCGCGGTAGAACACGAGGAAACGAAGTCGTCATGGGAGTCGAGCCGCGACGCGGCACCGTCCTGATGTTGAAGGCTTCGCACTCTAAGGGATGGGCGCCGGGGTGGGGTTTCCATCTGTATCAATATGGCGTATTTCATGTCGCCATCAGCTTGCCCAGCGTCGCCATGCCCTGTTCCAGCGCGTCGGTCCAGGGATGGCCGCAGTTCAAGCGCAGGAAATTGCCGAACGCGCCCGAGGACGAAAACAGCGGCCCTGGCGCGATGCTGATGCCATGATCCAGCGCCGCGCGGTGCAGGCGCAGGGTGTCGATGTGCGCAGGCAGTTCGACCCAGGTGAAGTAGCCGCCCAGCGGCCGCGTGGCGCGCGTGCCCTTGGGAAAGAAGCGCGCCACCGCTTGCAGCATCTCGCCTTGCTGCAAGGCCAGCGTCTGGCGGAACTGGCGCAGGTGGCGGTCATAGCCGCCCTGCGCCAGGTAGGCGGCGATGGCGGCCTGCGTCGGCGCGGCGGTGGCCAGGCTGGTGGTGAGCTTGTTGCGCATGATGGCGCGGGTATAGCGCCCGGCCGCGACCCAGCCGACCCGGTAGCCTGGCGCCAGCGTTTTCGAGAACGACGAGCAGTGCATCACCAGGCCCTCGGTATCGAACGCCTTGGCCGGACGTGGCCGGCTGCCGCCGAAATACAGCTCGCCGTAGACGTCGTCCTCGATCAGCGCGACGCCGTGGCGCGTCAGCAGACTGACCAGCGCTTCCTTCTTGGCCTCGGGCATCAGGCTGCCCAGCGGATTCTGGAAGGTGGTCATGAGCCAGCAGGCGCGCGGCTGGTGTTGCACGATGGCCTGCTCCAGCGCCTGCAGGTCGATGCCTTCGCGCGGATGCGTCGCCACTTCGACGGCGTGCAGCTGGTTGCGTTCGAGCGACTGCAAGGCGGCGTAGAACGTGGGGGATTCCACGATCACCGCGTCGCCGGGCCGCGTGACCGCGCTCAGACACAGGTTGAGCGCATCGAGCGCGCCGTTGGTGATGATGATGTCGTCCACCGGCACCGCCAGCCCGTCGGCCAGGTAACGCAGCGCGATGGCGCGGCGCAGCGCCGCGTCGCCCGGACTGAGATCGTCGATCGAGCCCCACGGATCCAAGTGCTGCACGGTGGTCGCCATGAAGCGCGCCAGCCGGCCGTAGGGCAGCAGCGAGGGACTGGGAAAGGCCGAGCCGAACGGCAGCATGTCGCGCCGCAGGGTGGCGTTCAGCACCTGCAGCACGTTGTCGCTGACGTCCACCGCATGACGGCCGGCGGGCGCGCTGGACAGCCCTTCCGGCTCGGGCGGCGCGGCCTGCGTGGCGGGCAGCACGTAGTAGCCGGAACGGTCGCGCGCGCGGATCAGGCCGCGCGCTTCCAACAGGTAGTAGGCCTTGAACACCGTCGACGGGCTGACGCCGCGGCTGGCGCTGGTCTGGCGCACCGAGGGCAGGCGGTCGCCGGCCCGCAGCAGGCCCGACAGGATCGAGGCGGTGATCTCTTCGGTCAGACGTTCGTAGCGCTTCATGCGAGGCTCCAGGGAAGGCGGCGCGTCAGGTGGACATGCCGATGGCGCGCATGGCCAGTCGCAGCACGGCGGCGGCCAGCCCCAGCGCCGCCACGCCGGCGGCCCATAGCAACAGCAGCCACAGCAGCCGGCCGCGCCAGGACGGCAGGCAGGGCGGGGCGGCCATCAGTGCAATGCCTCGCCGGTGCGCACCTTGCCGCGGAACACATAGTAGGACCAGGCGGTGTACATCAGGATGATCGGAATGATGGCGAGCGCGCCGACCAGCGCGAAGCCCAGGCTCTGCGGCGGCGCGGCGGCGTCCCAGAGCGACACGTCGGGCGGAACCACGGCGGGCCAGATGCTGATGCCCAGGCCGCTGTAGCCCAGGAACACCAGGCACAGCGCCAGCACGAACGGCCCGGCGTTCGGGGTGCCGCGCACGCGCCGCATCAACTCGATGCCGGCGGCCGCCACCAGCAGCGGCACCGGCAGGAACCAGAACATGTTCGGCAGGCTGAACCAGCGCTGCGCGATCCGCGGCTGCGCCAGCGGCGTCCACAGGCTGAGCGCGGCGATCACCGCCAGCAGCGCCAGCGTCAACGGCCCCGCCAGCGCGCACATGTGGCGATGCAGGCGGCCCTCGGTCTTCATGATGAGCCAGGTGCAGCCCAGCAGTGCGTAGGCCACCACCAGGCCCGCTCCGGTGAACAGCGAGAACGGGCTGATCCAGTCCCACGGCCCGCCCTGATAGACGCGGTCGAGCACCGGAATGCCTTCGAGGTAGGCGCCCAGCGTCACGCCCTGGAAGAAGGTCGCGCACAGCGAACCCAACACGAAGGCACGGTCCCATAGCGCGCGATGGCGCGGATCGGCCTTGAAGCGGAACTCGAACGCCACGCCACGGAAGATCAGGCCCAGCAGCATGAAGACCAGCGGCAGGTACAGCGCGCTCAGGATCACCGAGTAGGCCAGCGGAAACGCGGCCAGCAGTCCCGCGCCGCCCAGCACCAGCCAGGTCTCGTTGCCGTCCCACACCGGGGCGACGGTGTTGACCATGGCGTCGCGTTCCTCGGCGTCGGACACCAGCGGAAAGAGGATGCCGATGCCCAGGTCGAAGCCGTCCATCACCACGTACATCATCACGCCGAACAGGATGATGACGGCCCATATCAATGCAAGGTCGATGCCCATGAGGTCAGGCTCCTTTGAATCCAGGTTGCGCGGATGCGGCGGGCGCCGAGGTCGAGGCGGCCGACAGCGGCCGCGATGGCTGGCGCGGCTCGCCCGGGCCGCCCGACAGCGGCGCATGGCCGGGCGCCGGGGTGGGGCCCATGCGGATCAGGCGCAGCATGTACGACACGCCGGCCCCAAACACGCACAGGTACACCGCCACGAACAGCACCAGCGTCAGCGTCAGCTCGCCCAGGCCGTGGCGGGTGGCCGCGTCGGCCGTGCGCATCACGCCATAGACGACCCACGGCTGGCGGCCGATCTCGGTCACGTACCAGCCGGCCAGCATCGCCACCAGGCCGGACGGCCCCATCCACAGCGCGAAGCGCTGCAGCGCGCGCCACTGGTACAGGCGGCCGCGCCAGCGCGCCCACAGCGCCCAGGCCGCCAGCAGGATCATCAGCATGCCCAGCCCCGCCATGACGCGGAACGACCAGAACACCACGGTGGCATTGGGGCGGTCTTGCGGCGGATACGACTTCAGGCCCGGGAACTGCCCGTCCCAGCTATGCGTGAGGATCAGGCTGCCCAGGCGCGGCACGTTGAGCGCGTAACGGGTCGCTTCGCCTGCCATGTCGGGAATGCCGAACAGGGTCAGCGGCACACCTGCGCCCGGTTCGTTGTCCCAATGGCCTTCGATCGCGGCGATTTTGGCGGGCTGGTGCCTGAGCGTGTTCAGGCCGTGGACGTCGCCCACCACCGCTTGCAGCGGCGCGGAAATCGCCAGCATGGCCATCGCCATTGCGAACATCTTCTTCACGGCCGGGCCGCGGTCGCCGCGCAGCAGGTGCCAGGCCCCGGACGCGCCCACCATCAGCGCGGTGGCCAGGAACGCGGCAATGCCCATGTGCGCCAGGCGGTAGGGAAACGACGGGTTGAAGATCACCGCCAGCCAGTCGGTCGGCACCACGCGGCCGTCCAGGATCTCGTAGCCGGCGGGGGTCTGCATCCAACTGTTGGAGGCCAGGATCCAGGTGGCCGACACCAGCGTGCCCAATGCCACCATGATGGTCGAAAAAAAGTGCAGGCCCGGGCCCACCCGCGACCAGCCGAACAGCATCACGCCGAGAAAGCCGGCCTCCAGGAAAAACGCGGTCAACACCTCGTAAGCCAGCAGCGGCCCGGTGACGCTGCCGGCGAAATCGGAGAAGAAGCTCCAGTTGGTGCCGAACTGGTACGCCATCACCAGCCCGGACACCACGCCCATGCCGAAGTTGACGGCGAAGATCTTGGTCCAGAAGTGGTAGAGGTCGCGGTAGACGGTGTCGCGGGTGCGCAGCCAGCAGCCTTCGAGCACGGCCAGGTAGCTGGCCAGGCCGATGGTGATGGCCGGAAAAATGATGTGGAAGGAAATCGTGAAACCGAACTGTATTCGGGCAAGCAGTAGCGCGTCGCTATCCATGACGGGAGATTCCTGACTTCAAGAGCCGCGCGCTCCTGCCGCCACCAGGCGGCGCGCGCGGGCAGGCCGATGCCTGTTGCGTCAAGATAGGCCGCACGCGCGGTGCAGTACAGATTCAGAAGCGTCAGGAAAAAGCGGATCAGTTTCGCGGCGGCAGCCGGCTCGCGCCACGGTCTCCCTGGGAAAACCGGCTTGGCGCAATGAAAGGGCCAGATGGCGGCGTTACAAAAAAAACAGCACAGCGATCATGCCGTGCTGCCCGGTATCGTCCGTTTGCCGATCGCCATCGGCGCGCGGCAGGTCAATACATGTGCTGCCCGCCGTTCATGGCGACATTGCTGCCGGTCATGAACGCCGCCGCGTCGCTGCAGATGAACGCCACCAGCGCGGCGATTTCGTCGGGTTGACCCAGCCGGCCCAGCGGAATCTGCGGCAGGATCTTTTCCTTGAGCACGTCTTGCGGCACGGCCTCGACCATGCGCGTGGCCAAGTAGCCTGGCGACACGGTATTGACCGTGACCCCTTTCCTGGCCAGCTCCAGCGCCAGCGACTTGGTGAAGCCATGGATGCCGGCTTTCGACGCGGCATAGTTGGTCTGCCCGAAGGCGCCCTTGGAACCGTTCACCGACGAGATGTTGACGATGCGGCCCCAGCCGCGGTCGGCCATCGGCCCGCACAAGGGCTGCGTCATGTTGAACAGCGAATCGAGATTGCTGCGCAGCACGTCCTGCCAGTTCTCGTAGCTCATCTTGCGCAGGCTGGCGTCGCGCGTGATGCCGGCGTTGTTGATCAGGATGTCGATCTGGCGGCCGTCGTCGGCCAGGCGCCGCGCCAGGGCCTGGCAGGCGTCGTAGTCGGCCACGTCGACCTTGACCAGGTCGAAATGGCGTCCCTGGGCCGCCTCCTGGTCGATCCAGGCGCGGGCCCCCGCGTCGTCGGAGTGGCAGGTGATGATGACATCGTGGCCGGCGTCATGCAGCGCCCGGGCAATGGCGCGTCCCAGGCAGCCGGTGCCGCCGGTGACCAGCGCGGTGCGTTCAGTCGCCATGGCGCGCTCCCGATTGGCTCGCTTCGCGCATGGCCGAGCAGGCCGAGGCCATCTGATCGCAGTACGACGACCACATGCGCGTCAGCGGCGAATCGGCCAGGCCGCCGCTGGCGGCGGCCGAGGCGTTGCGCAGCCAGCTGCTCACGGCCTCGCTGACGCCGGCGGCCAGCGCCGCCTGGTCTTCCAGCGCGGCGTGGGTGATGGCCTGGCCGGCTTCGAGCTGGCACTGCCAATGCTTGCGGGTGGCCTCGCCCAAGGCGGGGGCGATGTTCTGCCAGTTGCCGTCGACCTTCAGCGGCGCCAGGCTCGACAGGTACTGGCCGGTGCCGTCGCTGGCCAGGCGCTGGCCGAGTTGCAGCCAGCGCTGTTGGCTTTCGCGCGCCAGTTCACCCAGGCGTTGGCAATAGGTGGCAGTGGCGCCGGCGAGGTCCTGGGGCGCGGGGGCGGTTGTCTTTTTCATCATGCGTCCTTTTAAGAGATTGGTAAGGGGCAACGACTGCACAGGCCTCACGCCATCTGGCTGAGGGTCTTGCGGAAACGGGTCAACGAGAAGGCGAACAGGACGCTGCCGATCAGCGCCAGCGCCAGGAACGGTTGCCATACGACGCTCAATCCCGCGCCGCGAAAGAGAATGGCCTGGCCGAGTTCCACGAAATGGGTGGTGGGGGCGGCCAGCATGATGTTCTGCACGAATTCCGGCATGCTCTCGCGCGGCGTGGTGCCGCCGGACAGCAGTTGCAGCGGCAGCAGCACCAGCACCAGCAGCATGCCGAATTGCGGCATGCTGCGCGCGAGGGTGGCCATGAAGATGCCCATGGAGGTGGTTGCGAACAGGTGCAGCGCTACCCCAGCCAGGAACAGCGCCACCGATCCCTCGACCGGCACGTGCAACAGGCCACGCACGATGAATGTCAACGATAGCCCAGCGGACACCCAAACCACCAGCCCCATCGACCAGACCTTGGCCAGCATGATCTCGGTCGGTGTTACAGGCATGACGAGCAGGTGCTCGATGGTGCCGTGCTCGCGTTCGCGGATCAGCGCGGCGCCGGTCAGGATGATGGACAGCATGGTGACGTTGTTGATGATCTCCATCAGGCTGCCGAACCACGCCTGCGTCAGATTGGGGTTGAAGCGCATGCGCACCGCCAGCTCCACCGGCAGCTCGGTCGGCTTGCGGTAGCGCTTGACGAATTCGTTGATTTCGTCGGTCAGGATCTGCTGGATGTAGCTGCTGCCGGTGAATGCCTGGCTCATGCGGGTGGCATCCACATTCAACTGGATCTCGGCCGGCCGGCCCGCCAGTACGTCGCGTTGGAAGTCCGGCGGCACGTTGACCACGAAGGTGTAGCGCCCGGCGTCCATACCGGCATCGGCTTCGGTCGCGGTGATCATCGCCGGCCGGGTGAAATGCGGCGGGTAGAACGCCGAGGCGATGCGCGCGGACAGCGGCGAGACGTCCTCGTCCACCACCGCGATGGCCGCGTTGTGCAGCGACTCGGGCACGGCGGTGGCGGCGGTGTAGATCATCAGCGTGAACGACACGAAGATCAGCACCAGCATCATCGGGTCGCGCGCCAGGCTCCACAGTTCCTTGACGCCCAGGCGGAAGATATTGGCGGCGTGTCGCGGCATGGCTCAGGTCTCCTGCTTTTTCAGAAGCAGCACCGACGCGCCCAGGATCACGGGAATCGCGGCGATCAGGGGCCAGAACGATCCCTGCAGGTTGGAGAAATCCAGCGCCTTGCTGAACACGCCGCGGCTGATGGTGAGCATGTGGGTGGCGGGGTAAACCTCCCCGATCAGCTTGCCCCCGCCTTCCAGCGACGACACCGGATTGAGCAGGCCGGCGAACTGCACCGCCGGCACCAGCGTGCCGATCATGGTGAAAAACAGCGCCGCGATCTGGCTGCGGGTGAAGGTCGAGGCCAGCAGGCCGATGGCGGTGGCCACGATGTTGTAGAGCAGCGCGGCCGCCAGCAGCGTGGTGAAGCTGCCGGTGATCGGCACGCCGAACAGGGTCACGGCCATCAGCGTCATCAACAGGAAATTCAGCATCGCCAACGCCACGTAGGGCGCCTGTTTGCCCAGCAGGAATTCCAGCCGCGTCACCGGCGTGACGTACAGGTTGATAATCGAGCCCAGTTCCTTCTCGCGCACCACCGCCAGCGCTGTCAGCATGGCCGGCATCATCAGCAGCAACAGCGGAATCACCGCCGGCACCATCGCCGGCAGGCTGCGCACGTCGGGGTTGTAGCGAAAGCGCGTCTCGATGCCGACTCCCTGGGTGGCGGCGGCGCCCAGGCGTTCGCGCGCCTGCTGCTGCAGCCAGCCCTGGTGCATGCCGAGCACGTAGCCGCGGATGGTTTCGGCGCGCTGCGGCATGGCGCCGTCGATCCAGACGCCGATCTGGGCGTTGCGGCCGCGCTCGGCGTCACGCGCGAAACCCTGCGGAATCTCGATCGCCAGCGACAGTTCGCCACTGCGCATGCGCGCGTCCATGTCCTGGTAGCTGGTGATGGGCGGCTGTTCGATGAAGTAGCGCGAGCCCGCCAGGTTCAGGCTGTAGTTCTGGCTCAGCGTGGTCTGGTCGCGATCCATGACGGCATAGCGCAGGTCTTCCACGTCCAGGCTGATGCCGAAGCCGATCACGAACATCAGCAGCAGCGAGCCGGCCAGCGCCAGGGTGGCGCGCACCGGATCGCGGCGCAGTTCCAGCGCCTCGCGCCACATGTAGCTGAACATGCGTTGCGGGCTGAAGCCGCGCGGCTCGGCGGCCGGCGCCGGCGCGAGCGCGGCGGGGGACGGTTCGGTTTCCCGGGCGGTCTCGGGCGCGGTGCCCGCGCCCGCATCGATCAGGTAGGCGATGAAGGCCTCTTCGAGCGTGCGGGCGCCGCGCATCCGGGTGATTTCGTCGGGCGCGGCGCTGACCAGCACCTTGCCCGCGTGCATCAGCGACATGCGGTCGCAGCGCTGCGCCTCGTTCATGAAATGGGTCGAGATGAAAATGGTGACTTGATCCTGCCGCGCCAGCGCGATCAGCAGGCGCCAGAAGTTGTCGCGCGCCACCGGGTCCACGCCCGAGGTCGGTTCGTCCAGGATCAGCAGCTCGGGTTTGTGCACCATGGCCACCGCCAGCGACAGGCGCTGGCGCACCCCCATGGGCAGCTTTTCGGGCAATTCGTCCAGCGATTCACCCAGGTCGAAGCGCGCCACCATTTCGTCCACGCGGCCGGGGATTGCCGACTCGGGCACATGGAACAGCCGCGCATGCAGCACCAGGTTCTGCCGCACGGTCAGCTCGCCATACAGCGAAAACGCCTGCGACATGTAGCCGACGCGGCGGCGCGTGTCGAGGTTGCGCGGGTCGACCTCGGCGCCGAACAGCCAGGCCTGGCCCTCGCTGGCCGGCAGCAGGCCGGTCAGCATCTTCATGGTGGTGGATTTGCCGCAGCCGTTGGAGCCGAGAAAGCCGAAGATCTCGCCCTTGCGGATGCGGAAGTTGACGTGGTCGACGGCGACGAAGTCGCCGAAGCGCATGGTCAGGTCGCGCGCCTCGATGGCGATGGGCGCGTCGTCGCCCAGCGCCAGGGGCGTGATCTCGACGGGTTTGTGCCCGCGCCGCTTTTCCTCGGGCAGCAGGGCGATGAAGGCGGCCTCCAGCGAGCCGCTGCCGGTGCGCTGGCGCAGTTCGTCCGGGGTGCCGGTGGCCAGCACGCGGCCGTCGTCCATGGCGATCAGCCAATCGAAGCGTTGGGCCTCGTCCATGTAGGCGGTGGCGACGATCACGCTCATGCCCGGGCGCTCGCGCCGGATCTGGTTGATCAGGTCCCAGAACTGCGCCCGCGCCAGCGGATCGACACCGGTGGTGGGTTCGTCCAGGATCAGCAGATCGGGGTCGTGGATCAGCGCGCAGCACAGGCCCAGCTTCTGCTTCATGCCGCCGGACAGCTTGCCCGCCGGGCGCGACAGGAACGCGGCCATGCCGGTGCTGCGCGTCAGGTTGTCGATGCGGCGGCGGCGCTCGGCCGCGCCGTGGCCGAACAGGCGGCCGAAGAATTGCAGGTTCTCTTCCACCGACAGCGTGGGGTAGAGATTCTTGCCCAGCCCCTGCGGCATGTAGGCGATGCGCGGACAGACGTCATCGCGATGGCGCTTGTCGGCCATGTCGCCGCCCAGCACCTCGACCTTGCCGGCTTGCACCGCGCGCGAGCCGGCCGCCAGCGCCAGCAGGCTCGACTTGCCCACGCCATCCGGGCCGATCAGGCCGACCATGCGGCCGGCCGGAATGTGCAGCGAAATGTCGTCCAGCGCCAGCGTCTTGCCGTAGCGCAGCGACACCCCCGACAGCTTGACCACCGCAGCGGGGGAGGCCGTCGTGGCCGCGCTCATCACGGCACCTTGACTTCAAGGTTGGCGGGCCATTGCGCATCGCCATCCAGCTTGAGCCAGGCCACGCCGGGCAGGCCGGTCTTGACCTGGCGCAGATGCTGGCGCAGCAGCTCGGGGTCGATCTGCGCCTTGACGCGGAACATCAGCTTCTGGCGCTCGGTGGCCGTCTCGACCGTCTTGGGCGTGAACTGCGCGGTGCTGGCCACGAACGACACCTTGGCCGGAATGACGTATTGCGGCGCCGCATCCAGCACGATGCGCACATCCTGGCCCAGGGCGACGCGGCCGGCGGCCTGCTCCGGCAGGAAAAACGTCATGTAGACATCGGCCAGGTCGACCATGTTCAGCACCTTGCCGCCGGCGCCCAGCACCTCGCCGGCCTGGGCCACGCGATACTGCACGCGGCCATCGCGCGGGGCGCGCAGTTCGCTGTCGGCGATATCGGCCTCGATGCGGGCGATGGTGGCCTGGGCCGCGTCGATCGCCGACCGGGCGCCCACCTGCGCGGCGCGGGCGGCGTCGATGGCGGCCTGCGCCGCCTTGACCTGGGCGCGGCCGGCGTTGACCGCGGCCTGGGCGCTGCGCACCCGGGCGCGGTCGTCGTCCAGTTCCTGGATCGACGAGGCGCCTTCCTTGGACAGGGTCTCGGATCGCGCCAGGCGCCGACGGGCGGCGTCCAGCTCGCTTTCGCGCTGCACCACCACGGCCTCGGCGGCGAGCTTGTCGCTTTCGCGCTGCGCTACCTGCGCGGCGGCGCTGGCGGCGTTGTTGACGGCCTGCTGGTACTGGGCGCGGGCCTCTTCGCGCTGCGCCTGCAACGTGTCGATCTGCATCCGGGCCAGCGGCTGGCCGGCGCTGACGAAATCGCCCTCGGCCACCAGCACGTCCTGCACCCGTCCGGCCAGCTTGGTGGCGACGTCGACCTCGGTGGCCTCGATGCGGCCATTGCCGCTGATGAAGCCCGGGCCGGGGCCATTGTCCGACAGCATGCGCCAGCCGTAGTAGCCGGCGGCGGCCACGGCCACGATCGCGAACAGGGGAATCAGTTTTCGGGTGGGCAGCTTCATGAGGCGGATCCTGTGTGGGGCGGGGCGGCGGCGGGAGCGGGCGGGGCGGGCGGCGTGGCGCGCGCCTGCGTGCCGCCGCCTAGCGCGGCGTACAGGCCGACGCGGGCCGACAACAGCGCGCGGCGGGTCTGCACCAGCGTCTGCTGGGCGGCCAGCAGGTCGCGTTGCGCGTCCAGCACCTCCAGGTAGGGCGAGGCGCCGTGGTCGTAGCGCAACTTGGCCAGCCGCGCGCGCTCGCTTTGCGCGTCCACGGTGGCGCGCAACACCTGCACCTGCTCGGCCAGCCAGCGGCGCGCCGAGAGCGCGTCGGCCACGTCCTTGAAGGCGCTCTGGATGGCGCGTTCATAGCTGGCCACGGCCTGGTCGCGGCGGACTTCGGCCAGATCCAGGTTGGCGCCGCGGCGGCCGGCGTCGAAGATCGGCAGATCGAGGGTCGGTGCGAAGTTCCAGGCGCGGCTGCCGGCGCCGAACAGGCCGTCCAGCTCGGCGCTGGCGGTGCCAAAGGCGCCGGTCAGCGTGATGCGGGGAAAGAAAGCGGCGCGGGCCGCGCCGATGTTGGCATTGGCGGCGCGCAACTGGTGCTCGGCGGCGACGATGTCGGGCCGGTTGGTCAGCAGATCCGACGGCAATCCGGCCGGCAAGTCGCGCATCACGCTGTCGTCATCCAGGCCGGCGCGCGGCAGGGGAAGCGGCAAGGGCTGGCCGGTCAACAGCTCCAGCGCGTGCGCTTGCGTGGCGCGGGCCTGCTCCAGGTCGGCGCCCAGCGCGCGGGCTTGTTGCCACAGCGTTTCGACCTGCGTCAGGTCGAGTTTCGAGATCGCGCCGACCTCGTAGCGGCGGCGGAAGATGCGCAGCGATTCTTCGCGCGAGGCGATCGTCTCGCGCGTCAGCGCCAAGCGCTCATCCAGCTCGCGCAGCGACAGATAGCTGTCGGCCACCTGCGCGATCAGGCTCAGTGTCGCGGCCTCGGCGGCGGCGTCCGACGCCAGGTAGTTCTCCAGCGCGGCGTCCTTGAGGCTGCGCACGCGGCCCCAGAAGTCCAGTTCCCAGGCCGCCATGCCCACGCCGACCTGGTACTGGCTCGCCACTTGCGGTTGACCGGTAAGGTTCAGGTCGCCCGGGGTGCGGCCGCGGCTGCCGTCCGCCTGGACGCCGAGGGTGGGAAACTGGTCGGCGCGCTGGATGCCGTAAAGCGCGCGCGCCTCCTCGACCCGCAGCAGGGCCACGCGCAGATCGCGGTTGTGCGCCAGGGCGTCGGCGATCAGGCCTTGCAGCACGGGGTCGGTGAAATAGCCGCGCCAGTCGATCCGGGCCGCGGCCGGCGCCGCGTCGCCGGGCGTGGCGGCCTGACCGGGAAAGACGGCGGCCACTGGCGCCGCGGGCCGCGCATACGGCGGCGCCAGCGAGACGCAGCCTTGCGCCAGCAGCACGGCCAGGGCGGCCGGCGCCAGCCGCGCGAGGCGCCATCGCGCAAGGGGGCGGCGGGGCATGCTCATTTCTCCATCACGTAAGTGCCCGGCGCATCGCCCAGCACGGGATAGCCCTTGCGCGCGGCGCCCAAGGGGGGCGGGCGGCGCGGCGCGCCGGATCGCGCGTCCAGCCAGGCGCGCCAGTGGGGCCACCAGGAGCCTTCGTGCGTCGCCGCCGCCGCCAGCCAGGCGTCCGGTGCCAGCGCCGGTTCCCCCGCCGCGCGCGTCAGGCTGCGAAAGTGCCGCCGCGGATGGCCCGGCTCGCTGACGATGCCGGCGTTGTGGCCGCCGCTGGTCAGCACGAACGTCAGCGGCGCCGGCGACAGGCCGTGCAGCTTGTAGACCGAGCGCCACGGCGCGACGTGGTCGGTTTCGGTGCCAACGCAGAAAGTCGGCAGGCGCAGGTCCGCCAACCGCACGGGCTTGCCGTCCACGGTGAAGCGGCCGGCGGCCAGGTCGTTGTCCAGGTACAGGTGGCGCAAGTACTGGCCGTGCATGCGCGCCGGCATGCGGGTGGCATCGGCGTTCCAGGCTTGCAGATCGTTCATGGGACGGCGCTGGCCCAACAGGTATTCGGCGGTCATGCGCGACCACACCAGTTGCTGTGCGCGCAGCAACTGGAACGCGCCGCTCATTTGCCGCGCCGGGAAGTAGCCCAGCGCCGCCATCTCGGTTTCCATCAGCGCGACCTGGTATGCATCGATGAACAGGCCCAGCTCGCCCGGTTCGCTGAAGTCGGTCTGCGCCGCCAGCAGGCTCAGGCTGGCCAGGCGCCGGTCGCCGTCGCGCGCCATGGCGCTGGCGGCCATCGTCAGCAGCGTGCCGCCCAGGCAGTAGCCGACCGCGTGCACCGCGGCGCCGGGCACGATTGCCGCGATCGCGTCCAACGGTTCGCGCACGCCCAGGCGCAGGTAGTCCTCCAGGCCCAGCTCGCGATCGGCGGCCGTGGGGTTCTTCCACGACACGCAGAACACTGTGTAGCCCTGGCCGACCAGATAGGCGATCAGCGAGTTGTGGGGCGACAGATCCAGCACGTAGTACTTCATGATCCAGGCCGGCACGATGAAGATCGGCTCGGGCCTTACCCGGTCGGTCGTGGGCCGGTACTGGAGCAATTCCCCCAATCGGTTGCGCAGCACCACCTTGCCGGGCGTGGCCGCGACCTCATGGCCGGGGCGGAAGCGCTCGGCCCCGGCCGCAGGCAGCCCGGCCCACTGGCGCAGGCCGTCCTCCCAGGCGTTATACGCGCCGCGCAGCAGGTTGGCGCCGCCTTCCCGCGCGGTCTGGCGCCACACCACGGGATTGGTATACGGATTGTTGTCGGGCGCCAGCAGTTCCAGCCACTGGCGCGCGGCGAAGGCCGCCAGCGCGCGCTGGTGCGGGTCGGCCAGGGGCAGGGCGCGGGCAAACGCGTCCCAGCCCAGTTGTGCCTGCGTGAAGCCCTGGCGCCAGAGCGCAAAGGGCCACTGCCGCCAGGCGTCGTCATCGAACCGGCCTGCGTGCGCCGCATTCTGCTGGGGGGCTGACAGGGGCGTGATCGGCATGATGGCTCCGGGGCGCACGGGCGGCGAGATTGCCGCGCATGGGGGACGGATCGTCGCGCAACCGGGCTTGTGGCCTGATGCAGGACAAATCCGACTTTGTAGCCATTTTGCCGTCGCCCTCCTGATCAATCCTTGATCGGGATCAAGTTAGCGACTGACTGGTCGGTTTTTAATGGCGTTGTTGGCCGGCGCCGTGAGCGCGCGCCAACTTGCACAGGGAGCAGTGGTGATGAGCACGCAACGTCTGCGTCTCCCTCCAACCGTGCGCGCCGGGCAGATCCTCGACGCCGCGTTGCAGGAGTTCTCGGTCGCCGGCTATGCCGGCGCCCGCATGGATGACATCGCCTTGCGCGCCGGGTTGTCCAAGGGCGGCCTGTACGCGCATTTCGCCAGCAAGGAAGAGGTCTTCGAAGCGCTGTTGGCGCGCTACCTCTGCCCGCCGCGGCTCGATGCCCGCGCCCTGGTCGAAGGCGCGGCCACTCCCCGCCACCTGGCCGAGCGTCTCGTCAATCACCTTTATGCCAGCCTCGCCAATCCCGCCATGATCACCGCCATGCGCCTGCTGCTGGCCGAAAGCCTGCGGGTGCCGCACCTGGCGCGACGCTGGCGCGAGCAGACCGCCGATGCGCACCAGGCCGACATCGCGCAGTTGCTGGAGCTGGCGCGCGCGCGCGGCCTGTGCGGCGATGGCGCGGCGCTGCGGCACCCCTGGCTGCTGCTGTCGCCGGTGGTTCACGCCATCTTCATGGCGATCTTGCTGGGCCCGGACGAACGCCTCAATCTGCCCGAGCGGCGCGAGGCGCACGTGGCGCTGATCTGTGCCTTGCTGTAGTGGCGTCGGTCGATCCTCCGGGCGCGGCTGCCGCCAAGGAACGCGCCGGCATGGATGCGCGGGGCCGCATCGCCCTGTATCCTTGCGTCACCCCCAACGACTGACGCTGCGAGGAAGATGTGCCCACCTCAGGAATGACGGTTCGCGTGCCGTCCTGGCGCTATTTCCCGGTGGCGCTGGCCTTGGTGCTGCCCGTGCTCGGCTGCATCGGCTGGAGCTGGCTGCACGCCTTGAGCACCGAACGCGCCGAGGCCGCCACGGCGGGGCGGATCGTGCGGCTGCAGACCGAACAGATCATGGCCGGCGCCATGGACATCCTGCCGCGCGTCACGGCCCTGTCCGGGCAATCCTGCCAGGCGGCGCGCCCCGACCTGTACCGCTGGGGCACGCTCAATCCCTATTTCCGCTCGCTGCTGCTGGTCAAGCGCGAGCACATCTATTGCTCGTCGGCCCTGGGCGAGGTGGATTACGACACCGGTGCATTCCACCGCTGGCCGGCCGACACGCCGCCGACGCAATGGTTTGTCAGCGTGTCCGGCACACCCCAGGCGCCCGAGCGGCCGGCCCTGCTGCTGGGCATGGCGGGCGAGCAGGGCCGTGGCGGCGTGGTGGTGGTCGACGGCCGCTATGTGCAGGATCTGCTCAACGCGGTGTCCTCGCTCGGATCCTATCAGCTTGAGGTGACGCTGGGCCGGGGCGCGCCCATCCGCAACGATGGCTGGAACGCGGCGCTCTCCGAGCGCCTGTTCGAATCGGCCGAGCCGGTCGCCGGCCGCGGCGACCTGGTTGTCAGGGTGATGGCGCCGCCCGAGATCGTGGTGCGCGCCTGGCAGCAATTGCTGATGGCCTATCTGCCCGTGGCGCTGCTGTGTGGCGCATTGCTGGCCTTTGGCGCCTACCGGCTGCAGGTGAACCGGCAATCGTTCAAGGAACAACTGCGCCGCGCCATGCTGGCCGACGAATTCCACGTCGAATACCAGCCGGTGTACGGCAAGGCCACCGGACGCTGCGAAGGCGTCGAGGCGCTGATGCGCTGGCACCGTCCCGGCGTGGGGCCGGTGCGGCCCGACATCTTCATCGCGGCGGCCGAGGCCGAGAACATGATCGTGCCGCTGACGCAGCATCTGCTCAAGCTGATCCGGCGCGACATGCAGGGCTGGGACACACCGCCGGATTTCCATATCGCCGTGAACGTGGCGCCCGAGCATCTGTCGTGCGCGACGCTGGTGGCCGATGTGCAGGCGTTCCGCGCCGCCATCCGGCCGTCATTGATGGTGCTGGAAATCACCGAGCGCAGCCTTATCGCCGATAACGGCCAGGCCCGTCGCAACATCGACGCGCTGCGAGCCGAAGGCGTCTTCGTGGCCATCGACGATTTCGGCACGGGCCATTGCTCGCTGTCGTACCTGCAGAAATTCCCGGTCGATTACCTGAAGATCGACAAGGGCTTTGTGCACGCCATCCAGCCCACCGGGGAAGAGGCGCCGGTGCTGGACGTGATCATCACCCTGGCGCATCGCCTGGGCCTGGCCGTGGTGGCCGAGGGTGTTGAAACGCCCGAACAGTTCAACTACCTGACGCAGCGCGGCGTGCCGTTCATCCAGGGTTACCTGTTTGCCCGGCCCATGCCGTCGGCCGATTTCGTGCGGTGGTATGCCGAGAAAGCGGCGCAGCCGCCGGTGCCCGCGGCGTCATAGCGCGCGCAGCGGCAGGTTCAATAACGAAAAGCGGTTTCCCAGCGACCACAGAACGCCGCCGCGCCCACCTTGCGCGAAGGCCGCGCCGCGGCACGGCCGTTCGCCCGGGTCGGCCGCGCGGCCGCATGGGGCTGAAAACACGAAGTACAGCAGCACGGCAAGCAGCGATGCCACCGCCAGGGAGACCCGCATGGTTTTCCTTTTTCGGGATAAAAACTTATTGTTAAACGATAATTTATTGCTACACTACAGCAACTTCGTCACCCCAGCAATGTCATCCGGAGACCGCCATGACAGCCGCGCCGACCGCTTCATCCACCCAGCAGACCTTGCCACCCGCCAGCGGCGCGCGCCGCCTGGCCCGCATTCGTGGGCTGTCGCGCTGGATGCGTGGCCTGCTGATCGTGGCTGCGGTGATCCTGGTCGCGGCACTGATCGGCATGTGGTTCTTCACCCCCGAGGCCGTGCTGGCCCGCGGCCTGTATTCCTTTCTCGGCGTCACGGCGCCGGCCTATGCGGAACCGGCCGCGCCCGTCACCTTGCCGCGCCTGAACCTGGGGCCCGCGTACCGGGTGCTGGGCTTTGCCTTGTTCGGGGTATTGGCGGCCTTGGCGTTGCGCGCCATTGCTCATGCCCATGCGATGTTTTGCGACTTCAGCCGCGGTGATGTGCTGACCGTGGCCACGGCCCGGCGGCTGCGCGGCATTGCCTTGCTGGTCACGGTGTTCAGCGTCGCGGTGCCGGCCTTGAAAACCGTATTGATGTTGGCGCTGACGCTGGCCAATGGGCCGGGCGGGCGCTATTTGATGGTCGGCATCGACATCAGCGACATCCTGCTCGGCTTGCTTGGCGGGCTGCTTTTCACCCTGGCCTGGGCCATGGAAGAGGCGGCCCAGGTCGCGGAAGAGAACCGGGGATTCATCTGATGGCGATCATCGTACGGCTGGATGTGATGCTGGCGCAGCGCAAGATGAAGGCGCGCCAACTGGCCCAGGAGATCGGCATTACCGAGCCGAACCTGTCGCTGCTCAAATCGGGCAAGGTCAAGGGCATGCGCTTCGATACGCTGGAGCGCATCTGCGAAGTGCTGCAATGCCAGCCTGGTGACCTGCTCGAATATCAACCCGGTCCGGCGCCCGGCGACGCAACCGCCGACTGACGCCGCCTCCGCTTTGCCGTTTTCCGCCGCGCGCCCGGTCCGAGGCCGGGCGCCGGGTTCCCACGTCCTTTCGATGGATGCCTGCTGTCATGCAAACCCTGTTCGCGCTGTCCCGCGATACGCTGCGTATCGCTTCCCTCATGGCCTGCGCCGCCACGCTGGCGGCCTGCGCACCTACCGCGCTGGCGCCCGGCGCCGCCGCGAGCGTGCGCATCACCCACAACGAACCTGGCAAGGAATGCGTCTTCCTGGGCGATGTCACCGGCAGTCAGGGCAATTTCCTGGCGGGGGCGATCACCGCCAACGCCGACCTGGAGACCGGCGCGCGCAATGACTTGAAGAACCGCGCCGCGGCCATGGGGGGAAACGTGGTGTATCTGTTGACGCAACGCGCCGGGCAGACCGGCGGCAAGGATCACCTGGAACAGACCAACGTCACGCTGTCGGGCAACGTCTATCGCTGTGGCTGACGGCGCCGCGCAATCGGCGCGGCCACGCGGGCCGCGCCGGCCGCGCGTCAGCCGGCCTTGGCCTGCGGCGTGGCCTTGGCGAAGAACAGATCGGTGATCGATTGGCTGTCCAGCGGTTCGCCGTTGATGGTGCGCGCCAGCAATTCGGCCCCCAGCAATTGCACCGAGAACACCAGGTCGGGCTGCACCCGGCGGATCTTTTCCAGGTGCTTGCTGGTGTTGACCAGGGCCACGGTCTTGGCGCCCTGTTCGCCGGTGGCCTCCTTGACGGCCAGCACGATGAAGGCGTTCTCGGCGTCGTCCTCGCGCAGCGCCAGCACGTAGCGCGCGCGGGCCACGCCGGCGCTGCACAGCACCTCGACGCTGGACGGATCGCCTTCGATCAGATCGGTGGCGGCCGGGTATTCCTGCGGCACGCCGGCCGGCACGATGACCGTGACCTCATCGCCCCGGCGGCGCAGGCCGTCGTAGACGCTCAGGGCCAGGGGCGTGGCGCCAGCGATGATGATGTGGTTTTTTCTCATGGCGTTGGAAAACCGGCCCTTGACCAGCCGCTTCAGGTTGCCGCCGATCACCGGGCCGGCGATCGCGCTGATGGAGGTGGCGAAGACGGTGATGCCGAGAATGATAATCGACGCCGTGAACAGCCGCGCCGCGTTGCTGTGTGGTGTGATGTCGCCATAACCCACTGTCGACATCGAGACGATGGAAAAATACAGCGCGGTCGCCGCATCCTTGATCGGCGGGTTGAATTCCTCGCCCAGATACAGTGTGCCGAACACCGCGTAGATCAGCAGCGACACCATGCTGACCAGGGCGAACAGCGAGCCCGCGGTGACGCTGGCGCGGTCGAAGCGGCGCCAATAGGCGATCAGCGCGACCACCAGCACCAGCGTGTAGATGCCCAGGCCGGCGCGGCCGCTGTCGCCCAGGATGGCGAAGGTGCCGATGCCGATCAGCAGCACCAGCGAAAAAGCCCAGGCGATGCGCGCCTTCAGAATCAGACCGAGCGCGATGATCTGCAGGCCCACGCCCAGCACCAGCCGCGGAATCTCCAGCAGGCCCACCACCTGCATCACGTCATGCCAGTTGTCCAGCGCCAGCCAGAACGAATACTCGCGCGCGCGCACTTCGCGCAGCACCGGGTGCATGAAGGCATACCCGTCCAGCGCCACCAGGATGGCAAGGCACCAGTTGGGTGGAATGAGGGCAAGCACTCGGCGTGCGCGGTGCGCGAAGCCGGTCAGGGGATTGGGCATGGCGGGGGGGCATCCTTTGCCAGCATTCTATAGGCGCGCGCGCACGGCTTGCTATACCTAGCGCGCATGGCTTGCTATATCCAATATGTATAGAAGGCTATCAACAAAGAATTACTTGAATTGCGGCCGACGCCCTAAACTGCCTTCATCACGCGGCTATCCGAGAGGAACGCCGCTGATACGGGCGATAAGCCCGCCAGCTGCCAGGGCGGACGAAATCCCCGGGCGTTATCACGCTGCAGCTTGGACGGGGACTAGAGACCCCGGCCGGGCTCACGGCCAGTCCGTGCGTGAGTAGTATGAGGCACGAATGTTGGAATCGCGTGATCTAGGTAGAAGGCATCAGTGCCGGCTGATGACTCCAGGCTCACGTGTTGTTTTAGCGCGGCGTCTTACCTTCGGGGCAGCGCCGCGTTTTTTTCGCCTCGCGCCGGCCGTCCCGTAGCGTATCAATAAGATGGCGCGTTCGCATCCACCGCGTCGCGGCGCCACGCCTCCCGTCCTTCCTGACGACCCTCCTCGCCTGTCTCCCGCGGATCCAGCTCCAGCGCGATATCCGCCGCGAACATATAGCCCCAGCCATGCACCGCGCGGATCGGCAGCGTCATGTGGTGGGCGGCCGCCTTGCGCCGCAGGCGGCTGATCATCACGTCGACGAAGCGGCGCCGCGTAATCGCCCCGTCGGCATCCTCGGCGCCGTCCGGATGGAAGGCATCGCGGCTGATCTTGCGGTCGGGGGCCTTGACCAGCCGTGTCAGGAAATCACGTTCGCCGGTCGTCAGTCCCAGGCTGTGGCCCGCGGGACTGACCAGCGTCCAGCCCTTGTTGGCCAGCCGCCAGGTTTCCTGCAGCGG
The DNA here is from genome assembly GCF_050285565.1 of Achromobacter sp. Lineage (GTDB taxonomy): Bacteria > Pseudomonadota > Gammaproteobacteria > Burkholderiales > Burkholderiaceae_B > Achromobacter. Next base: position 7,318 of record NZ_JBLZXG010000007.1, on the reverse strand, counting down.
TTCCTCGGGCGCCGGCTCGGCCGCCGGGTCGGACAGATCCAGGCCGACGGCGCGCCGCACCAGGGCCTGCAGCACCGCCGCCAGTTCCAGTCCCGTCACTTCCGGGGGCAGGCAGGCGTCGGCGCCACAGAGCAGCGTGCGGATGCGGTTTTCCTCGGCGCCGAACGGCGCGATGGCGACGATGCCCAGACTGCGGTCAATGGCGCGCAGGCGCACGGCGGCGTTGTGGATATCCTGCAGGGGCGCTTCCAGGATGATCAATGGGCTCGGTCGGCGCGAATAGCGGTCATAGACGTCGGCGAGGTCATGGCAGCGCCGCACACTGAAGCCCAGATGGGACAAGGCCTCGACCAGCCGGGCGTGGCGGGCGTCGTCGTGGCCGAGAAAGATGACATCGAGCGTGTTGTTGTTCATGGATGCCCGCCTGCGCCTGCGACCGCGTGATTCCTGCGTGTCATGCCCTCTCCCTCTGCTGCGCCATGATGTGGCGGCATCTGGCGGTGTTGTGTGGTGGCGGGCGAAGGTCTGAACAATGGATCTGCGTCTGGGCCGCGGTCGAGGCCGCGATCGGGGTCTGGGACGGCGCCTGGTTCGGGCGTGTCACGCCCTGGCCGCCGATGATCCGATTCCGCATGGAAGTCACGCCCGTGTTTCATTTAAACACGGGCGTGTTTTTTTGTGAAGATACGTTTCTGTAGTTTCTTCTGGTAACAGCGATGCGGACGCCCATCGCGGCGAAACGCTTGCGCCGCGTTTGTTTGTGCCTTTACGACAATAAAATATTAAGTATTACCGATACATTATTTTCTATTCTGTCGTTGGAAAACACATAAACTCGGCCGGCTTCAACCATTCCGGCCGGCGCGGCGGCACCGCCGGGCGGCCCGGCAAGGCATCGCGGGCACGGGCGCAAACCGATGATAGCAATGGTTTTTTTTGCGATGCCGCGCAGGCCGTCGCGGTGATGTGGTGGTGCCGCCGGGCGCGGGTCGCGGGGCCGCCCGCGATTTACGGATTAACCACGGAATTGGGGTGTAATCCGTTTATTTGCCGGCCGTATTGAGATGTTTTAATCAAATAAATAAATTCATATTAATGTCTCAGGTTGATCGATTGGACACGTTTAGCCATCGTCTGCGCAATGCAAGAATGCTTCAGGGATGGACACAGAAGGATCTGGCAGTCGCGAGCAACCTGTCGCAAAGCGCCATCGGTAACTATGAAAGCGGCCAGCGCCTGCAACCCTCCAGCGACGCGCTCATCAAGCTGACCCGCGCGCTGCGGGTCAATCCCATGTGGCTCAGCACCGGCGAAGGCCCGATGCTCAATCCCGCTCCTGCCGAACCCGTCGTCAGCGCGGGCTGCTGCGCCGCTGCGCCACCTTGGCCATTTGAGACAGTGTCCTACGCCACCTATGCGCGCCTGAGCCAGCAGGAAAAACGCCAGATCGAGCAGGTGCTGGCGGCCTATATCAAGGCACGCGGCGAATAGTCGAAGGCGCGCGGCGCATCGTTCCCACCGCGCCGCCGCTGGCGCGCGCCTGCGGCCGGGGCGCGGTGGCGCCTGGCGGGGCGCGGCGCAGGCGCCGGCGCAGCCGCTCCACGGGATCGGCGATCCACGTATTCAACAGCGCCGCGAAACCGATACAGCCGGCCACCACCAGCGCGGTGAACATCGCCGGCTGGTGCATCCGTGTGCCATCGAGCAGCCAATCGAAGAACAGGATCACCAGCGCGTGACAGATGTAGATCGGGTAGCTCAGTTCCCCGACTACTTTGTCCAGGCGGTGGCGCGACTGGAACAGGAAGGCTAGTGGCAGCAGCGCGGCGAACAGCAGCACCGCCAGGCCGTCGCGCACGGTGTGCGGCAGGGCGATCGAAAAATGCGCCAGCATATAGAGCAGCAGCAGTCCCGTGCCCACCTCGGGCAGGCGCGGCGCGCGGGCCATCCAGGCCTGCCAGCGCGGCAGCAGCACCTGGTGCGACAGCGAACCGGCCAGGAACAGCGCCAGCTCGGTCGGAAAGAAGCGGTAGGTCCAGGGATCACTCACGCCCAGGCCGCTGGCGACCAGCGCCACCCGCAGCGCCAGCGACGCCAACAGCAGAACCAGCAGGCGCCGCGGCGAATGCAGCACGAAGGGCGCGATCAGATAGAAGCTCAGTTCGACTCCCAGCGTCCAGGCCTGCGGCACCAGCAGGCCCTGATACAAGGGCACGTCGCTATGCGCGAAGCTGCCGGTGAACGCCAGCGCGCCGTGCTCGATGCCGAAGAACATGAGCCAGTCCTGTCCCAGGATCACCAGATTCGACAGCGCCAGGAACACGCTCGCGGCCAGCGGCAGGCCGTCGTAGACCCGCCAGAATGCGGCGCCGCCGTTGCCGGCATAGGCCAGCAGGGTCAGCGCGGCCACCGCCAGGTAGACCGGGTACAGGCGCAGCGCGCGGTTGGCATAGAACCGGCCCGGCGCGCCGCGGTAGTGGTCGGTGGCGGTCAACACATACGAAATCAGGAAGCCCGAGATCACGTAGAAGAGCTGCACGGCGAGGCGTCCGCCCACCAGCCAGTCGGTGGTGCCGCCGCCCAGGTGATCGAGCACGACGGACAGTGCCAGCAAGGTTCTCAGCATGCCCATCGCCGCGTCTCCGGAAATAGTTGTTGTCGTCCCCCCCCGCCCGTCGCCGGCCAGGCGCGAAGCGTCATCCGATTCTGCGCGTCGTGGCGGCCGGCCGCCATGCGGCAAACGATGCACCCCGTCGGACGCGCGGCGTAACGCGCGCGGCGGCGTTGTGCGGCTTTGGGATTCGGCTGTCGGGAGGAGGCACGCGACGCTTGAGCCGGCACGCGACGTGCCGGCCCCATGGCGGTTACAGTCGAGGTTGTGTCTTTTCAGGAGTGCTGTCCATGATTAACTTCCTGTTGTCTTCGCCTTGCCGCCTGGTCGGCGCCGGGCTGCTGGCCATGGCGCTGGCCGGCTGTGCCGGCTCGACCGGCGGCGCGCGCGCCCAGGGCGCGGCCGCCGCCAACGCGGCCAGCAGCGCGGATTCGCTGGCCCAGACCAGTTGGGAACTGGTGCGCTGGACCCAGCCCGGCGGCGCCCTGCGCGACATTCCGCATGGCGACAATGGCGAGCCGATCCGCCTGACCTTCCTGGCACAGGGCAAGCAATACCGCGCCGAAGGCTTTTCGGGCTGCAATCGGTACCTGGGCAGCTACAAGCTGCAGAGCGGCAAGCTGTCGATCGACGCGCCCGCCGCCACCCGCATGGCCTGCGTGCCCGCGGCGCGCGCCGCACTCGAGAACGACTACCTGCGCGGCCTGGGCGCGATTGAAACCTTCACGCTGGACAGCGGCGGCGCGCCGCGCCACCTGACCTTCAACCTGCGCGGCGGCGACGTGCTCGAATTCGAACGGCGCCAGGATCCCCCGACACCCTGACGCGAAGCCTGCCCGGGCTGGCCGCCCGCGCCCGAGCCCCGGCCGCCCCTACAATGGGCGCTGCCCGTCGCCACCGCAAGCGTGCGGTGGCGCGGTTCCTGGTTTCTTGCGGGAGATTTCCATGCCCTTGTCCCCTTCCTGGCGCTGGATCGCGCCCTGCGCGCTCGGCCTGATGCTGGCGGCCTGCGCCGCGCCGCCGCGCACTGCCGACGGACGCGACCCACGCTTTCAGCCGGCGGCCGCCTCGGACGTGCTGGCCCAGACGAATTGGGATCTCGCGCGCTGGACCCGCCCGGGCGGCGCGTTGCGCGAGATTCCGCATCCTTCGTCCCATTCGGTGCCATTGACCATCGGCTTCCTGCATGACCAGGGCGCCACGCGCGCGACCGGCTTTGCCGGCTGCAACACCTACAGCGCGCCCTATACCGTGGCCAACGGCCAATTGATCATCCAGTCCGACCCGGTGGCGACGATGAAGGCCTGCGCGCCAGTGAACATGGCGCTCGAAAGGGACTTCCTGGCCGCGATGACGCGCATCACCGCCACCTCGTTCGACAACAGCAACAACCCGCAGCGCATGACGTGGGCCCTGAGCAACGGCGACACGCTGGATTTCGGCCGCCGCCTCGATCCCGTCGCCGGCGGCCAGGTGGGCGCGACCAAGCTGGTCTACGTCAACGCCGAACGCGTGCCGTGCAACGCTGGCGCCGGCCGTGCCATGTGCTACCAGGTGCGCGATACCCCGGCGCAGCCTTGGCAGCTCTGGTATGGCGACATCACCGGCTTCAATTTCCAGCCGGGCATCCGCTATCGCCTGCGCGTGGTCGAGGTCAGGGATCCGAATCCGCCGGCCGATGCCTCGGGCCTGCGCTGGGTGCTGGATACGGTGGTGGAACAGGAAATCGTGCGGCGCTGAGCCACGGGCGCGGCGGCCCGCGCCAGCTTCGCGCCGAGCAGCCGGCGCGGGGCTGCGATTACTATTACGGCCTTCGTCGTTTTTCGCCACGCTTTGCCATGTCTTCCGTCGTCAATATCGCCGCCTACAAATTCGTTTCGCTGGACGCGCTGCCCGAGTTGCGCGCGCGGCTGCTGGCCGAGGCCGGGGCGGCCGGGCTGAAAGGCACTATCCTGCTGGCCGAGGAAGGCATCAACCTGTTCCTGGCCGGCACGGCCGACGGCATCGACACGTTCCTGCGGCAGTTGCGTGGCGACGGCCGCTTTGCCGACCTGGAAGTCAAATTCAGCCACAGCGCGCAGGTGCCGTTCCGCAAGCTGCTGGTGAAGATCAAGCGCGAGATCATCCGCATGAACCATCCGGCGATCCGGCCCGAGGCCGGCCGCGCGCCGGGCGTGGACGCCAAGACGCTGGCGCGCTGGCTGGCTCAGGGCGCCGACGACAGCGGCCGCCCGGTGGTAATGCTGGACACCCGCAACGCCTTTGAAGTCGACGAAGGCACCTTCCGCGATGCGATCGACTGGCGCATCGACCGCTTCACGCAGTTTCCCGCCGCGGTGCAGGCGCATCGCGCCGAGCTGGCGGGCAAGACGGTGGTCAGCTTCTGCACCGGCGGCATCCGCTGCGAGAAGGCCGCGATCTACATGAACGAAGCCGGTATCGAGAACGTCTACCAGCTCGACGGCGGCATTCTCAAGTACTTCGAGGAAACCGGTGGGCCGGGGTTCGAAGGCAAGTGCTTCGTGTTCGACGAGCGCGTCTCGCTCGATCCGGCGCTGGCGCCTAGCAAGGACTGATCGCGTCCCGCGCGGATCGGCGCCGCATGAAAGCGCCCGCCGATCGGCGGGCGCTTTCACCGGGAGCGCTTGCTGCTCAGCGCACGCGCATGCCGGGTTTGGCGCCGGGGAACGGTTCCAGCACGTAGATGCCGGTGTCGACCGCCTCGTCGGCGTGGCTGGCGGCCAGCACCATGCCTTCCGAGACGCCGAATTTCATCTTGCGCGGCGCCAGGTTGGCGACCATGACGGTCAGCTTGCCGATCAGGTCTTCCGGTTTGTAGGCCGACTTGATGCCGGAGAACACGTTGCGGTGGCGGCCTTCGCCCACGTCCAGCGTCAGGCGCAGCAGCTTGGTCGAGCCTTCGACGTGTTCGCAGTTGACGATCTGCGCGATGCGCAGGTCGACGCGGGCGAAGTCGTCGATCGAGATGGTGTCGGCCAGCGGCTCGCCGCCGGGGATCACGGCGGGGGCGGCGGGCGGCTCGAACAGGTCTTCCAGCATCTGCGGCTCGACGCGCTGCATCAGGTGCTTGAACGGCGCCACGCGCCGCGGCAACACCGCGGCGTCGGCCCAGGTGAAGTCGGCGTCGGCCGCGAACAGTTCGCGGGCGACGCGCTCGGCCAGGGCCGGCAGCACCGGCGCCAGCATTACCGACAGGGCCTTGAAGCCGGCCAGCGAGCGCGAGCAGATGTCCTGCAGCGCGGCCTTCTGCGCGTCATCGGCGCTGGCGATGCCCTTGGCCAGCACCCACGGCTGCGCCGTGTCGAAGGCCTGGTTGATGCGGTCGGCGTAGGCCATGATTTCACGGATGGCGCGGTTGTACTCGCGCGCCTCGAAGGCGGCGCGGATCGACTCGGCCTGCGCGGCGTATTCGGCCGACAGCGCGGCGGTGTCGCCCGAGTAGGCCAGGGCGCCGTCGAAGTGCTTGGTGATGAAGCTGGCGGCGCGGCTGGCGATGTTGACGTACTTGCCGACCAGGTCGCTGTTGACGCGGGCGATGAAGTCCTCGGGGTTGAAGTCCATGTCCTCGACCCGGGCGTTCAGCTTGGCGGCGATGTAGTAGCGCAGCCACTCGGCGTTCATGCCGAGTTCCAGGTAGCGCAGCGGCGAGATGCCGGTGCCGCGGCTCTTGGACATCTTTTCACCGCTGACGGTGATGAAGCCGTGCACGTTGATCGCGTCCGGCGTCTTGCGGCCCGCGAACTTCAGCATGGCGGGCCAGAACAGCGCGTGGAAATAGACGATGTCCTTGCCGATGAAGTGCACCTGTTCGGTGCTGCCGGCCGGGTCGAGCAGGGCGTCGAAGTCCAGGCCGCGGACGGCGCAGTACGACTTGAGCGAGGCCAGGTAGCCCACCGGCGCGTCCAGCCAGACATAGAAATACTTGCCCGGCGCGTCCGGGATCTCGATGCCGAAATAGGGCGCGTCGCGCGAGATGTCCCAGTCGCCGAGCTTGGCTTGGCCGTCCTCGGCGCCCAGCCATTCGCGCGTCTTGGCCAGCATTTCCGGTTGCAGGTGCTTGCCGCCGTGCGCATTGCTGCCGGTGGTCCATTGCTGCAGGAATTCGACGCAGCGCGGGTCGGACAGCTTGAAGAAGAAGTGATCCGACGACTTCAGCACCGGCGTGGCGCCGGTCAGGGCCGAGTAGGGGTTGATCAGGTCGGTCGGGGCGTAGACCGCGCCGCAGACCTCGCAGGAGTCGCCGTATTGGTCCTTGGCGTGGCACTTGGGGCATTCGCCCTTGATGTAGCGGTCGGCCAGGAACATGCCCTTGACCGGGTCGTAGAACTGCTCGATGGAACGGGTCTCGATCAGGCCCTGGGCCTTGAGCGCGCGGTAGATGTCCTGCGACAGCGCGACGTTCTCGGGCGAGTCGGTGGTGTGCCAGTGGTCGAACCGGATGTGAAAGCCATTCAGGTACTGCGGACGTTCGGCGGCGTAGCGCGCCACCAGCGCCTGCGGCGTGATGCCCTCTTTCTCGGCCTTGAGCATGATCGGCGCGCCGTGCGCGTCGTCGGCACCCACGAAGTGCACCGTGTGGCCCGCCATTCGCATCGAACGAACCCAGATGTCGGCCTGGATGTACTCCATGATGTGGCCGATGTGGAAGGATCCGTTGGCGTAGGGCAGCGCAGTGGTGACAAAGAG
>NZ_JBLZXG010000006.1:0-464743 GCF_050285565.1 Achromobacter sp. | reverse complement strand
CGGTAGTTCAGTTGGTTAGAATACCGGCCTGTCACGCCGGGGGTCGCGGGTTCGAGCCCCGTCCGCTCCGCCAAGCATCTTGTGTGTGTCCCAGCAACCCGCAAGACCAGTTGTCCCGCAGGAGTCCTCCTGCACTGCGCCGGAAGGCGCCCGCCAAAAGCTCCGGATTCCGGGGCTTTTTTGCTTTGCGCGGCGGCAAGCGCCGTCACGCCCCTCCCCCCTCTCGTCCGTTTATCCTCTGGACAGGCCACGCATCGCAACGCATCCTGTGCGCTTGTGCCAGCCAAGCCAAGAGGCCCACGTGACCGCCAGCAACAACGCCCCCCACGCGCATCGCCAACACCTGCAACGCATCATCGCAGGCTTGAACGAAGGCATCGTCCTGCTTGAAGCGGATGGCGCCATTGCCTGGGCCAACGCCAGTGCGCTGGCGTTGCACGGGGTCGAGACGCTGGAAGCGCTGGGCCAGACACCCGCGGGCTACCGCAAGCGCTACGCGCTGACCTACCGTAACCATCATCGCGTGCCGGCCCGGCAGTATCCGCTGGATCGCCTGGCCGCGGGCAGCGCCTTCGATGACCTGCTGCTCGACCTGAGCCGCAAGGACGACGCCGATTTCCTGCGCCATGTACGCGCGCGCGGGCTGCTGCTCGAAGCTGACGGCACCGACTACCGCGTGTTGATCCTCGATGACCAGACCGAGCAGTTCAACGCCGAGCAACGCTTCGAACGCACCTTCGCCGCCAACCCCGCGCCGGCGCTCATCTGCCGGCTGTCGGACTTGCGCTATGTGAAGGTGAACCAGGGCTTTCTGGACATGACGGGCCTGACGCGCGAGGCGGTGCTGGGCAAATCGGCCTATGAGCTCGACGTGCTCGACGGCGGCGCAGACAAAGACGATGCGGTCGCCAAGCTCAACGCCGGCCTGACCATCGGCCAGCGCGAAGGCGTGCTGCGGCTGACGGACGGCGGCGCCAAGTTCGTCATCGTCGCCGGCCAGCCGATCGACATGCAGGGCGAGCCTTGCATGCTGTTCACCTTCATCGACCTGGAAAAGCGCAAGCGCGCCGAAGAGGCCCTGCGGCAAAGCGAGGAACGCTTCTCCAAGGCCTTCCGCCTGGCGCCGGTGCCCATGGCGTTGTGCGAGGGCGATTCGCTGCGCGTGCTGGACATCAACGATGCCTACGTGCAGGCCGTCGGCGTCTCGGCGCAGGCGGGCGCGGGCCGCGAACTGACCGCGCTCGGGCTGCGCCCGTACGAGGGCATGGCCGCCAGCCTGACGCGTGGCGAAAGCGTGCGCAACCGCGACGCCGCGCTGATCACGGCCGATGGCGCGCAACTGGACTGCCTGGTATCGGCCGAGCCGGTCATGATAAACGGCGAGCGCCGCGTGCTGCTGGTGGTGCAGGACATCAGCGAGCGCAAGCGCACCGAGACCGAACTGCTGACCGCCATCGAGGCGGTGATGCAGGACACCTCGTGGTTCAGCCGCGGCATCATCGAGAAGCTGGCGCAGTTACGCGCGCCGGCCCCGGCTACCCGCGACGTGGCCGAGCTGGCGCAGTTGACGGCGCGTGAGCGCGAAGTGCTGGGCCTGCTGTGCCAGGGTCATGACGACGACGGCATCGCGCGCCAGTTGCGCCTGTCGCGCAATACCGTGCGCAACCATGTGGCAACCATCTACAGCAAGATCGGCGTGCACCGGCGCAGCGCGGCCATCGTCTGGGCGCGTGACCGTGGCATCACCGGCTACGAGAAACCGAAGGCGCGCGGCAAATCGCAGCCAGACTGAAACGCGCCCGCCGCGTTTACAAATTGAATCAAAATAATCGCGCCCACGGCTGCGCGAAGATGCCGCCGTGTTAGCAGGGCGGCACCGCCAAAAATCGCCATCTTCTTCGAAAACCACCACAAACCACCCCCAAAAGCAGACACTGACGCCAGGTTGCGCAAACCCTGCGCAGCTTCATACGATCCGCCGATCAAAGCCGCCTCCGCCCCGAGGCGGGCGGCGCGATCCCCGCAAGCCCTCCTGGAGTCCGTTCATGCAGACCGCCTACATTCCCGTTCCCAAGCCGACCAAGCCGCAGCCCGCGCCCGCCTGGAGCCGCGCCGCCGTGATGGAACTCTACGACCTGCCGTTCATGGACCTGGTGTACCGCGCGCAGCAGACGCACCGCGCCCACTTCGACCCCAACGGCATCCAACTGTCGAGCCTGCTGTCGATCAAGACCGGCGGCTGTCCCGAGGACTGCGGCTACTGCTCGCAATCGTCGCGCCATGACACGGGCCTGGAAGCCGACAAGCTGATGCCGCTGGAAGCGGTGCTGGCCGCGGCCCGCGCGGCGCAGGCCGGCGGCGCGCAACGCTTCTGCATGGGCGCGGCCTGGCGCAGTCCCAAGCCGCACCACCTGGAGGCCGTGGCCGAGATGATCAGCGCGGTCAAGGCGCTGGGCCTGGAAACCTGCGTCACGCTGGGCATGCTGCGCGAGGGCCAGGCCGAGCAGCTCAAGCAGGCCGGCCTGGACTACTACAACCACAATCTGGACACCGCGCCCGAGTTCTACGGCAAGGTCGTCACCACCCGCACCTACCAGGATCGCCTGGACACGCTGGAACGCGTGCGCGAGGCCGGCATCAACGTCTGCTGCGGCGGCATCATCGGCATGGGCGAATCGCGCCAGGAGCGCGCCGGCCTGATCGCGCAACTGGCCAACATGGAGCCCTATCCCGAGTCGGTGCCGATCAACAACCTGATGCGGGTGGCGGGCACGCCGCTGGCCGATGCCGAGCCGCTCGACCCGTTCGAGTTCGTGCGCACCATCGCGGTGGCGCGCATTACCATGCCGCGCGCCATGGTGCGCCTGTCGGCCGGGCGCGAGGCCATGGACGACGCGATGCAGGCGCTGTGCTTCATGGCCGGCGCCAATTCGATGTTCTACGGCGATGTGCTGCTGACCACCGGCAACCCGCGCATGGAGGCCGACCAGCGCCTGTTGCAACGCCTGGGCATGCGCGTGGATGCCAGTCAGCAGGCTCACGCCCACCAGGACGTGGCGGCATGCCGCTGACGCCCGGCCTGTCCTACCTGCTGGCCAGCGTCACGTGCAGCGTCGCCGTGGCGGCGATGCTCAAGCTGGCGCGGCGCTGGCAGGTGGACGTGCGCCAGGCCATCATGGTGAACCACGCGGTGGCCGCGTTGCTCTGCTGGCTGCTGCTGCGGCCAGATCCGGCCACCTTGCTCACGCCACAGACGCCCTGGGCCGTGCTGCTGACGCTGGGCCTGCTGCTGCCCAGCGGCTTCATGGCGATGGCGCTGGCAGTGCGCCACGCGGGCGTGGTGCGCAGCGACGCGGCGCAGCGCTTGTCGCTGTTCATCCCGCTGCTGGCGGCGTTCCTGCTGTTCGGCGAGCCGGTGAGCGCGCGCAAGCTGGGGGCCATCGCGTTGGCCTTCGCCGCCCTGTTCTGCCTGCTGCGCCGCCCCGCCAGGACGGGCGAGGCGCCGGGCCCCGGGAACCACGCCGGGACGGATGTGGCGCCTGGCCGCGCCTTGTGGATGTGGCCACTGGCGGTATGGGTGGCTTATGGCCTGGTGGACATCCTGTTCAAGCAGATGGCGCGGGCCGGCACCGCGTTCGCGGGCGGCCTGCTGCTGGCGTTCGCGCTGTCCAGCGCGTTGATGCTGGCCTACCTGTCGTGGCGCCGCGCCGCGTGGGCGCCGCGCCACCTGGCCGCCGGCGTGGCGCTGGGCGCGGTGAATTTCGGCAACATCATCACCTACATCCGCGCGCACCAGGCGCTGCCCGACCATCCGGCGCTGGTATTCGCGTCCATGAACATGGGCGTGATCACGCTGGGCACGCTGGTCGGCGCGCTGGTGTTCCGCGAACCGCTCAGCCGGCTGAACGGATTGGGACTGGCCCTGGCGCTGGCGGCCATCCTGCTGATGGCGCCCTGGTAGACGGGTTGCCGGCCTCAGGTGCCGGTGCGCGGCTGGCGCGCCGGCGCGTCGGCCGCGACCGTCTCGACAGCTTCGGCGACCGCGGGCGCGGCGGCCGGATCGACCGCGCCGCCCGGCGGATCCACGGCGCCCGCCCCTTCCACCGGCGCGGGCGCGGCCGACGGATCGGGCTGAACCATTTCGATGCCGATGTCGTTCTCGACATCGACGCGGGGGTCGAGCACGGCGGCGGCTGGCGAGCTTTGCAGCGTGTCGGGCATGGGCACGAAATGCACCGGCGCCTCGTCGACCTGGTGCACGCCGGTGACGCGGGTGGGACGCACCTGCCACACCAGGATCAGGGCGCAGGCCGAGATGAAGACGTAATACATGCTGTGGCCGGCCACCGACATCAGCACGCCCGCGATCATGGGGCCGACGCAGGCGCCCACGCCGTAGGTCATGAGCAGCACGGCCGACAGGCTGACACGGCGTTCGGATTCGACGTGGTCGTTGGCGAAGGCGGCACCCAGCGGATACAGCGTGAATTGCAGCACGCCGAAAACGCACGACAGCAGCACCAGCGCCCAGAACGGCAGCGTCAACCACCCCCACATGGCGGCCGGCAGCAGCACCAGCAGCAGCGCGTTGAAGCGGATCAGGCCGGCGCGGTTGATGCGGTCGGACAGCCAGCCCATGGGCCATTGCGACAGCAGCCCGGCGGTGACGGCGGCGGCCACGAAGATGGCGGCCTGCGAGGTGGTCATGCCGTGCTTGGCGCCGTAGACGGCGGCCAGGCCATAGAAGGCGCCGGACAGGTTGCCCGCCACGAACAGCACGGTCATGGACAGGGGCACGCGGCGCATGAAGAAGCGGATGTCGAGCGCGGCCGGCAGCGGCGTGGGCGGGTGCGAACGGGCCGTGACGGCGATCGGCACCAGGCACAGCACCAGGCACATGGCCACCAGCGTCAGCGGCCGCAGGTCGAGCGTGGCGTAGGCGGTCAGGGCCAATTGGCCCAACACGGTGCCCAGGCCGGACACCACCATGTAGACGGAGAACACGCGTCCGCGCTGGTGGTTTTCGGTCTGTTCGTTGAGCCAGCTTTCGATGACCATGAATTCGGTCACCATGACGATGCCGGAGATGACGCGGAACACCAGCCACAGCGGCATGGAGTCCACCAGCGTCTGCGCCAGGATCATGCTGGTGGCGACGGCGGCACAGGCAACGAAGGCGCGGATGTGCCCGACGCGGATGATGAGCTTGTGTCCCAGCCGGGCGCCGCACACCAGCCCCAGGTAGTAGCCGGCGATCAGGGCGCCGATCCAGACCTCGCTGACCGATTGCGCGGTCAGCCTCAACCCCATGTAGGTGTTGAACAGGCCGGTGCCGATAAGCATCAGCAGGGTCGCCACGTACAGCGACGAGAAAGAAGAAATGGTTGCGAGCATGGCGTCTGGCTACTCCTGCCGGGGAGTAGCGACGCGGGCCGCCGGGGCGGCCCGCGCATTGAGCGATGAAACAGGAACTGCGCGGAAAATCAGAGTTGCGACAGCAGGGTCGCGGCGTCGCTGACTTCGAACTTGCCGGGGCCTTCGACGTTCAGTTGCTTGACCACGCCGTCGACGATCAGGGCGGAGTAGCGCTGCGAGCGCACGCCCATGCCGCGCTGGATCAGGTCCAGTTCCAGGCCCAGGGCCTTGGTCCAGAGGGCGGAGCCGTCGGCCAGCATGCGAACCTTGCCGGCGGTCTTCTGTTCGCGGCCCCAGGCGCCCATGACGAAGGCGTCGTTGACCGACACGCACCAGATTTCATCGACGCCCTTGGCCTTGAGGGCGTCGGCCTGCTCGACGTAGCCGGGCAGGTGTTTGGCCGAGCAGGTCGGGGTGAAGGCGCCGGGCAGCGCGAACAGGGCGATGGTCTTGCCCCGGGTCAGGTCGGCGACCTGGAAGGCGTTGGGGCCGAGCGAGCAGCCTTCGCTTTCGGTTTCGATGAATTCGGTCAGGGTGCCGTCGGGCACGCGATCGCCGACTTTGATGCTCATGGGGGGATCTCCAGTGTTGGGGGGTTGCATTGGGGCGGACGTGCCCCACAGCCCTCATCATAGTTCCTGCGCGCGGCGCTTGCTGGCCGCGCGGACAGATCGGGAAAAAAACCCGCACAGTCTGAAACGACTCCATACGCGAAGCGGCGCGGGGATCGTTGCCATAATGTGAGGGTGTGATCAATGCCCGCGCGCGGGGGCCGCGCGCGGGCGCTTTGCGGAGAAAAACCGATGCGCAAGATGCTGATCGGCCTGGCCTTTACGATGGCCGCGGCCGCCCCGGCCTGGGCCGCGCCCGACGCGGCCGAGCAGGCCCAGTTCGAATCCTTCGTGGTGGCGGCGGGCGCCTCCAACGGCGCGGCCCGCGCGTGCGGGGCATCCGAGCCCGACCTGGCGCAGCACCAGGCGACCTCGCGCGCGAACCTCGAGCGGTATGCCAAGGAGTACGGGTTTTCGGCGGCGGGGTATGACGGGCTCTACCAGAAGGGGCTGGACGATGGGACGCGGATGATGGAAGACATGAAGCGCTCCGGCGTCGATGGGTGCCGGGGAGTGCTGGGCAGTTTTCAGAATGAGCGGGTGATTTCCTATGAGGATATGAAGGCGGCGTTGGCTGAAGTCAGTGATGGGTTGCCGGGGGAGAGCGCGGAGAAGTGAATTGTGTCGCTTGATGGGCGAAAAGGTTGAGTTCTTGAGCCGCCCGGCGTGACGGCGGCAGGCGCGGGCGGCCTTGTTCCCGTGCGACATGAAGGATCGCGGCGCGTGGCCTTAATCTCCCTCGTGCCGCGCCCTCCCCCCCTCGCGCAGCGCCCCCCTCGACGCACGACAATGCGTATGCCGTGACCGGCTGCCCGCGCAGCCGGTCACGGCGGGCGACGCAAGATCTCTCCCCTCACTCCGCCCGAGCGCCGCCAGGGGCGGCCTACGAAGAACAACAGTAACGCCTCAACCGCCCAACCCATTCTGCTTGAACCAGTCAAGCATCCTCTGCCACGCCTGCTCCGCCTCGGCCTTGCGGTAACTCGGCCGGTAGTCGGCGTGGAAGGCGTGCGGAGCTTCGGGGTAGACGTCGATGCGGGAGGCCTTGGCGGCGGCGGGGCCCTTGGCCAGTTCGATGCGCATCTTGTCGACATCGGTCTGGGGGATGCCGGCGTCCTTGCCGCCGTAGGCGCCGAGAACGGGGGCCTTGAGGTCGCTGGCCAGGCTCAGGACGGAGCGGGGCTTGAGTTCGCTCGGCTCGCCGCCCAACTGACCGTACCAGGCGGCGCCGGCCTTGAGCTTGGGGTTGTGGGCGGCGTAGAGCCAGACCTGGCGGCCGCCCCAGCAGAAGCCGAGGATGCCGAGCTTGCCGTCGCTGCCGCCATGGCCGGCGGCCCAGGCGGCGGTGGCGTCGAGGTCGTCCTGAACCTGCTTGTCGGGCACCTTGCCGATGATCTCGGCCTGCAGCTTGGGGATCTCGGTGTATTTGGACGGGTCGCCCTGGCGCGCGAACAGTTCCGGCGCGATGGCCATATAGCCCAGGTGGGCCAGGCGGCGGCAGACGTCCTGGATGTATTCGTGCACGCCGAAGATCTCGGACACCACCAGCAGCGTCGGCAGGTTCTTCTTGCCGGCGGGCATGGCGCGGTAGGCGGGCATCTTGCCGTCGGCGACGGGGATGTCGACCTTGCCGGCGGTCAGGCCGTTGGCGTCGGTCTTGATCGCGGTCTGGGCGACAGCGGGGCCGGCGGCCAGCGAAAAGCCGGCCGCCACGGTGGTGGCGATGAAGCCGCGCCGATTCAGTTTCAGCGGCGGCAGCAGGCTGTCGAAATGCGCGTCCTGGTCTTGCATCATGCATCTCCGGGCAAAGGACGGCCGCCGGACGCGGGCGCGTCCTGGCGAACCGCCGGGGTTCACTTCAGGGAGAAGTCCACGCGCGAGGGCAGGCCCTCGTCCTTGATGCCATCGGTGTCCAGTTGCGGGGCAACGATGAACACGCGATCCGCGAGTCCTTCCTGGGCTTGCAGCTTGTCATACACCGCCTGCGCGCGCGCATCGGCCAGTTGGCGCAACTGCTCGTCGCCCACCGGGGCCGCGGCGCGCAGCATCTCCTCCATCTGTTGCGGCGGCACGGACTTGGCCATGCCGATGAAATTGCGCGGCTTGTCCTTGAGGTCGGTGTCGTCGTAGACCGCCTCCAGGTACTTGGCGCGCTCGGCGCCGGAGACCTCGACGCCGGCTGGGTTCGGTTTCTTGCCGCGCGGAGCGATGTCGCGCGCCTTGGCCAGGCGGATCTGCGCGTCGACCCAGGCCTGGCGCAGGCCTTCCAGGTCGGTCTTGGGATCGGCGCGGCCGCTCAAGTCCATCTTGAGCGCGGGGCGGTCGGCCAGGGCCTTGGTCAGGGTCTCGATGCGCTGCAACGTGTCGTCGGTGAGCGCGGCGCTGCCGGGCGCGAATTCCACGTACGACAGTTCCTCGCCGCCGCCGAAGGCGGACGCCAGCAGGCTGAACGGCGAGGTGACGGCCTTGACCACCAGGTTCAGCAGCACCCGCACCACGATGCCGCCGACCGAGAATTCGGGGTCGTCGAGCGAACCGGAGATCGGCAGGTTGATGTCGATGTTGCCGCGCGAGTCCTTCAGCAGCGCCACGGCCAGCAGCACCGGCAGCTTGGTGGCGTCGGGGCTGTTGGTCTTGTCGCCGAAGGTGAGCTGGTTCAGCACCACGTGGTTGGTGGCCAGCAGCGCGCGGTCCTTGATCTTGTATTCCAGGTCGACCGAGAGCTTGCCGCGCTTGATCGGGTAGCCCACGTACTTGGCCGAATAGGTGTTGAAGCGCGGCAAGTCCACGCCCTTGGCCGAGGCCTTCAGGTCGAGCGACAGGAACTTGGCGAACGGCTGCACCACGCCGCTGATGGACAGCGGCGCGGTGGTGTAGACGCGGCCGGTGACCTTGACTTTGGCGGGCTGCGGATTGGTGGACGACACCGCCGTGATGGAGCCGTCGATGCTGGACAGCTCGGCCACGTAATTGGGTTTGACGAAGCGGTCGGTGAAGGTCATGCGGCCGCGCGTCAGGGTGACGCTGTGGAGCGAGATATCGGGCATGCCGCCGCCCTTGGCGGCGGGCGCCGGCGGCTCGGCGCGCCGGCCGGGGGTCTGCGTGTCCTGGGTGATGGAGCCGCCGGCCTGGCCGGGCGCCGCCACCAGATCCATGACGTTCAGGCGGCCCTGGGCGTTCAGCAGGATGCGGCCGTAGAAGTCATCGAGCGCGATGTCGCCCAGGCCGGCCACGACCCGCTCGCCGGCCACGGCCACGTTCATGCCAGAGAACGCCAGGCGCTTCCAGTTGAGGAAGTCGTCCTTGTTGACGCGGTCCTGCAGGTCGACGTCGGTGATCTCGACGCCGCCCTTCCAGCCGGCCTTCAGCGGCGCGTTGCCGTTGGCGGCCGCGAATTCGGCGTCGCCCTTGGCGCCCAGCGTGATGGCGCGCACGGTGGCGTTCAGGCTGGAGGCGAAGTACGGCGCGAACGAGGCAACGTTCAGGCCGGACAGCTCGACCGAGGTCTTGACGCTGAGCGGCTGCGGCGTGAAGGCGCCCTTCAGGTCGAGCTTGCCGCCGCCCTGGATGCCGGCCGCGGTCAGCGTGAAATTGCTGGCGCCGGGCCCCATGGCGAGGCGCTCGGCGGTGACGACCAACTGTTGCAGCGCGACGTCGAGCGCGGGATTCAGGGTTTCGTCGCGCGCCTTGAACTGGGCCAGTTCGGCGCGCACGCCGCTGGCGGAGGCGTCGATGGCGCCGTTCCTGTCCAGCACATGCACCTGCGCCGTCAGGCCCAGGCGGCCGTCCTGCAACAGGATCGGCGACAGGCTGCGCACCGCCGGCGCGAATGGCGCCAGCGCCACATTGCCCATGCGCACCGCCAATTCCAGCGACAGCGGCTGCAGCACCAGCGGGCCCTTGGCGCGGATCCAGCCACCATCGGTACTGTTGTCCACGGTCAGCCACAGGTTGATGGGCTCGCCCTTGACCTGCGGCAGCGCCACGCCTTCGACAGTGACGGCCAGGCCGGTCAGGGTGTAGTCGAGCTTGCTGATGGCGTCGGTGACGTAGAGCTCGCCTTCGTGGATGTTGAAGGCGTCCAGCGTCACCTTCCATTCGGCCGGCGCGGCGGGCTTGGGCGGGGCGTCGGCGGCCAGTGGTATGTCGGTGGCGGCGGGCGGGGCGCCGGTGGGCGCGGACGCAGTGGCCGGAGCGGGTTGGGCCGCCGGCGCCGGGCCGCCCAGTTGCTTGAGCTTGTCGGCCACATCCTGCCAGTTCAGGTGCTGGTTGCTGTAACGCCGCGCGTAGACCTGCGGCGCCCACAGGTCGACGCCGCCCACGTAGACCTGGCGCGCGATCGGTTCGAGTTCGAGGCGGGTGACGGTCAGCGCGCTCCAGGCCGCCAGGCTCTCGCCGGCGCTGTCGCGCAGGTCGAATTGACGCAGGCCCATGTCGCCGACCACACGGATCTTGGGCGGCGCGTCCTTGGGCTGCTCGAAGACGATCTGCAGGTTCGAGTCGAGCAGCGCGCGCTCAAGCTTGAACGGCAGCGGCATGGGCCAGACGTCGGCCCACTTTTCCAGCTGCAGTCCGCTGAAGGCGACTCGCAGCGTCGACGACGGCACCTTGTCGAAGGGCCGCGCCACGCCGGTCAGGTCGAACGGGCTGCCGTTGATGCGCAAATGCAGGCGCGGCTGCACGTCGATGTCGGTGGCGTAGCCGAAGGTGGAGATGAAGGGCACGCCCACGGCCAGTTCGTCGACCACCTGCTTGCGGCCGGTGACCTTGTCATCGAGGGTCACGACCCCGCCCTCGATCACCATGTTGTTCAGCGAGAAGCGCGGCAGGCCCGCATCGGGCTTGGGCGGCTCGTCCGGCTTGGCGGCCGTCATCTCGGCCACGCGCTGCTGCACGTCGGAGAAGTTAAAGCGGGTGACGTCCTCGCGCACGATCGACAGCGTCGGCGCGCGCAGGGTGAAGCGGTCAACCACCGGCGCGAACCAGAACAGCGAGCTCCAGGCCGCGCTGACGTCCAGTTCGGCGGCCGTGAACAACGGCGTCTGCGAGCCGGGCTGCGCCACGGCAAGGTCGTGCGCGCGCACTGTCAGGGTGAAGGGGTTGAAGGTGATCTTGCCGACGGCGACATCGCGGCCCAGCATCTTGGCCACGTCCTGAGTCAGCACGTTGTGCAGCACCTTGGGCACCTGCCAGGCGGCGATGCCACAGAGGATCAGCGCCGTGGCCACGACGCCCAAGAGGATCTTGCCTAAGCGGCGGGTAAACCGGAACTTGGGCATCCGCAAGGGCATTGTGCGTCTCCTGGTACGAATCGAAGGCCATTATCGCGTCCTTCGAGCAAATTGGGGGGCTTTTTGCAGCCGGGCGCCAAAAGCGAAAATGCCCCCGCAGGGGGCACGAACGCGCGAGGCGCGGCGGCCACGCGGGGACGCCTGCCGGCCGCGGCCCCGCGCGCGGCGCGGGCCGAATGCCGCCGCGCTTATCTTTGCTCAAGGCGCGGTGGCCGGCGGCTCGACTATCATAGGGCGTATCAGCGGCCCGCCACGGCCTGCCGGGACCGCTCTTTTCAATCATTAACAATTCTCGATCCCGATTCCCAATGTCCACGCCCGCCCCCACCTTGAGCCACCTGGATGAAGCCGGCCAGGTCCGCATGGTCGACGTCATCGGCAAGTCCGACACCGAACGCGTGGCCGTCGCCACCGCCAGCGTCCGCATGAACGCGGTTGCCTATGGCCTGCTGACGCAGCCCGGCCAGGGCAAGGGCGAAGTGCTCAACACCGCGCGCGTGGCCGCCATCCTGGCGGCCAAGCGCTGCGCCGAGCTCATCCCCCTGTGCCACAGCCTGCCGCTGTCGTTCGTCGGCGTCGAATTCGCGCTGGACGACGCGGCGCACCGCATCGACATCCTGGCCACCTGCCGCACCAGCTACAAGACCGGTGTCGAAATGGAAGCCATGACCGCCTGCAGCGTCGCCGCGCTCACCATCTACGACATGTGCAAGGCCGCCGACAAGGGCATCGTGATCGAACAAGTTCGCCTGAAGTACAAGGCGGGAGGTAAAAGCGGTGAATGGCGCAACGATTAACCTGCTGTATTTCGCCCGCGTGGCCGAACTGGTCGGCAAGCGCTCGGAAGCCTGGCCGGTCGCGGGCGAGTCCACCGGCGCGCAGTTGCTGGCCGCGCTCGGCGAGCGCTATCCGCAACTGGCCCCGGCCGCGCGCCTGAAGCTGGCCATCAACCAGACCCACGCCAAGCCGTCGGCGCCGATCCGCGCGGGCGACGAGGTCGCGGTGTTCGAACCCGTCACCGGAGGCTGAGCGCCATGGTCATCGTGCAGGAAGCCGACTTCGACGGCGCCGCGCTCACCGCCGCCCTGCGCGCCAGCGCCGGGCCGGGCGTGGGCGGCATCGTCACCTTCGTGGGCTATGTGCGCGACTACGCGCCGGACACGCCCACCGACACCCTCTACCTGGAACACTACCCCGGCATGTGCGAGCGCGAGCTCGAAGACATCGCCGCCACCGCCCGCGCGCGCTGGAACCTGGACGGCACCGTGATCGTGCACCGGGTCGGCGCCCTCGCCCGCAATGCCCAGATCGTGTTCGTGGCGGCCGCCAGCGCCCATCGCGGCGACGCCTTCCGCGGCTGCGAATTCATCATCGACGCGCTCAAGACCCGCGCGCCCTTCTGGAAGCGCGAAACCCTCGCCGGTGGCGACAGCTTCTGGGTGGAACAGCGCCAATCCGACCAGGACCGCACGCAGTCCTGGGACGCCGATACCCCGCCCCCCAAGGAGACTCCATGAACGACGCCTCCCCCGTCTCGCTGGCCTGCGCCGTGCTGACGGTCAGCGACACCCGCAGCGCCGGCGACGACACCTCCGGCAACCTGCTGGCCAACAGCCTGGCCCAGGCCGGCCACCAGTGCGTGCGGCGCGACATCGCCAAGGACAACATCTACCAGATCCGGCGCGTCATCAGCGACTGGATCGCCGACCCCGAAGTGCAGGTCATCCTGACCACCGGCGGCACCGGTTTCTCGCACGGCGACCACGTGCCGCAGGCGATCCTGCCGCTGCTGGACCGCGAGATTCCCGGCTTCGGCGAACTGTTCCGCCAGATCTCCTTCGAGGAAATCGGCAGCTCGACGATCCAGTCGCGCGCCTTTGCCGGCGCGGCCAACCAGACCCTGCTGTTCTGCCTGCCCGGCTCCAACAACGCCTGCGAGACCGCCTGGAACCGCATCATCCGCGAGCAGCTCGACAGCACCCACCGCCCCTGCAATTTCGCCACGCATTTCCAACCCCGCGACCAAGACCACTGATACCCATGCTGGATTTCGACCAAGCCCAGACCCTGCTGGCCAACGCCGCCGCGCCGCTCGCGCGCCGCGAAACCGTCGGCCTGGACCAGGCGCCCGGCCGCGTGCTGGCAGCCGACCTCGACGCCACGGTGGACATTCCGCCGGCCGACAACAGCGCCATGGACGGCTATGCGCTGCGCCTGGCCGACTGGCAGCCGGGCGCGCGCCTGCCGATCCAGCAGCGCTGCTACGCTGGCGACACACCGCAGCCGCTCAAGCCCGGCCACGCCATCCGCCTGTTCACCGGCAGCCTGATTCCCGAGGGCGCCGACGTGGTGGTGATGCAGGAAGACACGCACGAGGCCGACGAGCAGGTCGAGATCACGCGCCAGCCGCGCCCCGGCCAGCACATCCGCCTGCGGGGCGAAGACACCCTGGCCGGCGCCCCGCTGTTGCCCGCCGGCACGCAGTTGCAGGCCGGCCACGTGGCGCTGCTGGCCTCGCAGGGCCTGGCCAGCGTGCCGGTGTACGGCCGCCTGCGGGTCGGCATCCTGACCACCGGCGATGAACTGGTGGCCCCCGGCGGCGCGCGCGAGCCGGCGCAGATCTACAACTCCAACGGCCCGATGCTGGCCGCGCTGGTGCGCGGGCTGGCGGCCGAACCGACCCACGTGCTGCATGCGCGCGACACCGAGGCGGACCTGCTGGCCGCCTTCAAGACGCTGCTGGCCGATTGCGACCTGGTGCTGAGCGTGGGCGGCGTGTCGGTCGGCGAGCGCGACCTGGTCAAGCCGGCGCTGGCCGCGCTGGGCGGCGAGCTGTCGCTGTGGAAGGTGCGCATGAAGCCGGGCAAGCCGGTGGCGCTGGCCATGATCGGCGACAAGCCGGTGGTCAGCCTGCCGGGCAATCCGGTGTCGGCCTACGCGGTGTTCGCCATGCTGGTGACGCCGCTGGTGCGCCGCATGCAGGGCCGCGCGGAACTGTTCCCGCCGGTCAGCCGGCTGCCGCTGCGCACCGAGCATCCGCGCCAGGACAGCCGCGAGGAATTCCTGCGGGTGCAGCGTCGCGCCGGCGATGACGGCAACGCCGAACTGGTGCCGTACGGTCACCAGGGTTCCGGGGTGATCAGTTCATTGCCGTGGTCCACCGGCCTGGCACGCCTGCCCGCCGACGTGCGGGTGCAGGACCGCGACCGCGTGCCCTACTACGACCTGCGTCACTGGCTGGCGTAGCGCTCGGCCGCCGCCAGGTCGTCGGGCGTGTTCAGGTTCATGAACGCGCCGGGCGCGCCGTCGAACGGCGCGCCCACGCCGCCCACCCGCGACTGCCACAGGCCGACCTTGCGTTCGCCGGCCGCGAGGTAGTCGCGCAGCATTGGCAGCAGCGATACGCGCAACGCCATGCAGGCGGGATGGCGCTGGCCCCCCGCCGTCGCATAGGCCAGGGGCGCGCCCGTCACCCGCGCCGCCGCGATCAGGCGTTGGGCCAGGTCGGCAGGCAGGAACGGCGTGTCGCACGGCGTCACCACCAGCCATTCGCACGGCGCGGCGGCCGCCAGGCCGGCGGCCAGGCCCGCCAACGGCCCCTGCCAGGCGCCCACGGCATCGGTATCGTCGGCCACCACCCGGCCGTAGCGGGAATAGATATCGGCATTGCGATTGGCACTGACCAGGAGCGGCCCGACCTGCGGCGCCAGGCGCCGCGCCACGTGCGCCACCAACGGTTCGCCACGCAGCGTGACCAGCCCCTTGTCGCTACCCCGCATGCGCGAACCCTGACCGCCGGCCAGGATCAGGCCGGCCACCTGCCGCCGGTCGAACGCGGGCAATGTATCAGCCACCGATGTAGCTCATCTCGACTTTGCGGGCCGGGTCGGCCATGTTGCGGCCGCGCTGTTCGGAATAGTTGTCGCCGCGGGCGGCCCAGATGCCCGTGAGGATGGCGGCCAGCTCATCGTCGCTGGCGCCATCGCGCAGCGGCGCGCGCAGGTCGTGGCCCTCGTGGCCGAAGAGGCACAGGAACAGCTTGCCTTCCGGCGACAGGCGCGCGCGCGTACATCCGCCACAGAAGGCATGGGTGACACTGGAGATGACGCCGATCTCGCCAGCGCCGTCGCGGTAGCGCCAGCGTTCGGCGACGCGGCCCATGTCCTCGGTGCAGATCGGTTCCAGCGGATAGGTCGCGCCGATGCGCGCCAGCACTTCCGCGCTGGGCACCACTTCGGTCAGGTTCCAGCCGTTGGTGTTGCCCACGTCCATGTATTCGATGAAGCGCAGGATGTGGCCGCTGCCGCGGAAGCGCTCGGCCATCGGCAGGATCTGCGCGTCGTTCAGGCCGCGCCGCACCACCATGTTGACCTTGACGGGCGCCAGCCCGGCGGCGGCCGCGGCATCGATGCCGCGCAGCACGTCGTCGGGCGTGAAGCCGCTGTCGCTCATGTCCTGGAACATGGCCGCGTCCAGCGCGTCCAGGCTGACCGTGACGCGGTGCAAGCCGACGCTCTTGAGCACCGCGGCCTTGCGTTCGAGCAGGCTGCCGTTGGTGGTGAGCGTCAGTTCGAGCGGCCGGCCAGCGGGGGTGCGCAATCCCGACAGCAGGCCCACCAGGTTTTCCACATGCTTGCGCAGCAGCGGCTCGCCGCCGGTCAGGCGGATCTTCTCGACGCCCAGGCGCGCGAAGACGCCGGCCAGGCGGGCGATTTCCTCGAACGACAGCAGGTCGGAGTGGCGCATGAAGACGTAGTCGGTGTCGAAGACCTCGCGCGGCATGCAGTAGGTGCAACGGAAGTTGCAGCGATCGGTGACCGAGATGCGCAGGTCGCGCAGCGGCCGCGCGCGCCGGTCGAGCGCGGGCTGGCCCGCGGCCGGCGGCGCGACGGGCGCCGGACGATCGATACGGCGATCAGCCAGGAGGATCACTTTGCTCATGGGAACATCATAGCCCGGCGCCCGTGGTGGCGCGCCTAGGAAAATGCCTCTTCAAGGGTCTGCAGACGGCCGGTATCGCGCGCGTCGTAGCCGACCAGCTGGCCGACGTAGCCGACATAGTCGGGGCTGCGCATGATGGACAGCAGATCGCGCATGGCGGGCGTCTCCAGCGCGCTCTTGCGGATGGCGAAGAAGTAGCGCTCGCGCACCAGCGGAATGAAGTCCAGGCCGAAGCGGCAGGCGGCGGTCTCCACGCCGACGCCGGTGTCGGCCATGCCGCTGGCGATGTGAGCGGCGATCGCCATGTGGGTGAATTCGTTGGTTTCATAACCCCGCACCTCGCTGATCGAAACGCCGGCGCGCTGCAGCATCAGGCTGACCAGGTAGCGGGTGCTGGAGCCGATCTGGCGGTTGACGAAGCGCACGTCCTGGCGCGCCAGGTCGGCCATGCCGGTGATGCGCTTGGGATTGCCGGCCATCACGAACAGCCCGGTATTGCGCACCGCCAGGTGGATCAGCAGGTATTCGTCGGCGTGCAGCCACTGCGCGTAGCGGTCCATGATGGGCGCCTCGAAGTCGCCCAGCGGCACCTGGAAGCCGGCCAGGTCGCACTCGTGCCGCTCGAGCGAGGCCAGCGCCTCGATCGCGGTGCGGTAGCGCAGTTCCAGCCCGGGCTTGCGCCCGCCCATGTGTTCCATCAGCGATTCCACCGCGAAACCGTGGCTGGCGTGCAGCCGCAGGTGCGGGTCGCTCTCCGGCAGCAGCCGCGCCAGTTCCTCCTGCAATTCAGAGGCCAGGCTGTCGAGCGTAGGCATCAGCCGCGCCTCGATGCGGCGGTTGGCCCACAGCAGGCGCTGCGCGAACGGCGACAGTTGCGTGCCCTGACGCCGGTTGGTGATCAGCAACTGGGTGCCGAAGATGCCCTCGAAACGACGCAGCACGCCCCAAGCGTGGCGGTATGACAGATCGCAGGCGCGGCAGGCGCCGGCGATGTTGCCGGTGGCGTCGATGGCGGCCAGCAGGGCCAGCATGTCCTGCAGCGGCACGGGGGCGCCGTCGTCTCCGCCCAAGGTCCATTGCGGCCGCAGGCCGATGCGGAACTTATATGTCATTTATTTCTTATTGAAGGCGATTAATTACCTGTTTAGAGTACACAAATAACGCAGGGCATGGGATTTTTATATGTTTTTCTATGCATATAAATCAACCTGACCTCGCATCAGAACAGCCCCCTCCCCACGGGGTCCCAGCACTACTGGAGGAGACCGCCATGCGTCAGCGCGAGGCAAAATCCGATCTGGCTTCCACCGGCGGCGCCCGTGGCGGCGCAATGGCTCTGGACGCCGCCCAGGCGTCCGCCAGCCCCGCGGTGGCCGCCACCGCCCGTATCCTGGCCCGCCTGAAAGACCAGCCCGGCCCCTTGCTGCCGGTGCTGCATGCGGTGCAGCATGAACTGGGCTGTATTCCGGCCGAGGCGGTGCAGACCATCGCCGAGGCCCTGAACCTGTCGCGCGCCGAAGTCCACGGCGTCATCACCTTCTACCCCCATTTCCGCGGCGAAGCCGCCGGCCGCCACACGTTGGAAGTGTGCCGCGCCGAAGCGTGCCAGGCGATGGGCGGCGAACAACTGGCCGACCACGCGCGCCGGGCGCTGGGCTGCGATTTCCACGCCAGCACGCGCGACGGCGACTTCACGCTGGAGCCGGTGTACTGCCTGGGCCTGTGCGCCCAGTCGCCGGCGGTGATGCTGGACGGCCAGCCGCACGCCCGCGTCACGCCTGCCAAGCTCGACCGCCTGCTGCATCGCGTGCGGGAGGCCGGCCAATGAGCACCCCCACCCTGATCTACGTGCCGCGCGACGCCGCGGCGCTGGCGATGGACGCCGACGCCGTGGCCGCCGCCATCGAACTGGCCGCCGACGAACGCGGCCTGGCCGTGCAGGTGGTGCGCAACGGCTCGCGCGGCCTGTTGTGGCTGGAACCGCTGGTGGAAATATCCACGCCCGAGGGCCGCCTGGCCTATGGCCCGGTGCAACCCGAGGACGTGCCGGCGCTGTTCGACGCCGGCTGGCTCACGGGCGGCGCGCATCCGCTGCGCCAGGGGCTGACCGAGGAGATCCCTTATCTCAAGCAGCAGGAGCGCCTGACCTTCGCTCGCGTCGGCGTGATCGATCCGCTGTCGCTGCAGGACTACGCCGCGCATGGCGGCCTGCAGGGCCTGAAGCGCGCGCTGGCCATGGAACCGGCCGCCATCGTCGAAGAGGTGCTCACCTCCGGCCTGCGCGGGCGCGGCGGCGCGGCCTTTCCCACCGGCATCAAGTGGAAGACCGTGCTGGGCTCGCCGGCCGACCGCAAGTACATCGTCTGCAACGCCGACGAGGGCGATTCCGGCACCTTCGCCGACCGCCTGCTGATGGAAGGCGACCCCTATGTGCTGATCGAGGGCATGACCATCGCCGGCCTGGCGGTGGGCGCGACCTACGGCTATATCTACGTGCGTTCCGAATACCCGCACGCCATCGCCACGCTGGAAGCCGCCATCGAACGGGCGCGCGGCGTCGGCTGGCTGGGCGACGACGTGCACGGCAGCGGCCGCCGCTTCGACCTGGAAGTGCGCAAGGGCGCCGGCGCCTATATCTGCGGCGAGGAGACCTCGCTGCTGAAAAGCATCGAGGGCAAGCGCGGCGTGGTGCGCGCCAAGCCGCCGCTGCCGGCGATCGCCGGCCTGTTCGGCAAGCCGACGGTCATCAACAACGTGATCTCGCTGGCCACCGTGCCGATCATCCTGGCCAAGGGCGCGGCCTATTACCGCGACTACGGCGTGGGCCGCTCGCACGGCACGCTGCCGTTCCAACTGGCCGGCAACCTCAAGCAGGGCGGGCTGGTGGAAAAAGCCTTCGGCCTGAGCCTGCGCGACCTGTTGTACACCTTCGGCGGCGGCAGCGCCTCGGGCCGGCCGCTGCGCGCGGTGCAGGTCGGCGGCCCGCTGGGCGCCTACCTGCCGGAATCGCAGTGGGACGTGCCGCTGGACTACGAAGCCTATGTGCAGATCTCGGCCATGATCGGCCACGGCGGCCTGGTGGCGTTCGACGACAGCGTCGACATGATGCGCATGGCGCGCTACGCCATGGAGTTCTGCGCCATCGAGTCCTGTGGCAAGTGCACGCCCTGCCGCATCGGCTCGACCCGCGGCGTGGAAACCATCGACAAGATCGCCGCCGGCGGTCCGGGGCGCGAGCAGCAGGTGCACCTGCTGCGCGACCTGTGCGACACCATGCTGGGCGGATCGCTGTGCGCGCTGGGGGGCATGGCGCCCTACCCGGTGCTGTCCGCGCTGAACCACTTCCCGCAGGACTTCGGCATCGCGTCCTCGCCGTCCGCCGTCCACTCCGCCTGAATCCGAGACCGCCATGCTAGAAACCGTCATCAAGCGCGACCGCGATCTGGGCACCCCGGCGCGGGTGTCCGAAAAGACCGTCACCCTGACCATCGATGGCCAGGAAATCACCGTGGCCGAAGGCACCTCGCTGATGCGCGCGGCCGCCGAGGCCGGCATCAACATTCCCAAGCTGTGCGCCACCGACAGCCTGGAGCCGTTCGGCTCGTGCCGCCTGTGCCTGGTGCAGATCGAGGGCCGCCGCGGCTATCCCGCCTCGTGCACCACGCCGGCCGAGAACGGCATGGTGGTCTTTACCGAAACGCCCAAGCTGCACGACCTGCGGCGCGGCGTGATGGAGCTGTACATCTCCGACCACCCGCTGGACTGCCTGACCTGCCCGGCCAACGGCGACTGCGAGCTGCAGGACATGGCCGGCGTGGTGGGCCTGCGCAACGTGCGCTACGGCCACGACGGCGCCAACCACCTCAAGAGCGAGAAGGACGAGTCCAACCCGTACTTCACCTATGACGCCTCCAAGTGCATCGTCTGCAACCGCTGCGTACGCGCCTGCGAGGAAACCCAGGGCACCTTCGCGCTGACCATTTCCGGCAAGGGCTTCGAATCGCGCGTGTCGCCGGGACAGGACCAGCCCTTCCTGGAGAGCGAATGCGTGTCCTGCGGCGCCTGCGTGCAGGCCTGTCCGACCGCGACCCTGCAGGAAAAGACCGTCATCATGATGGGCCAGGCCGAGCACTCGGTGGTCACCACCTGCGCCTATTGCGGCGTGGGCTGCGGCTTCAAGGCCGAGATGAAGGGCCAGGAAGTGGTGCGCATGGTGCCGTGGAAGGACGGCCAGGCCAACCGCGGCCACTCCTGCGTCAAGGGCCGCTTCGCCTGGGGCTACGCCACCCACAAGGAACGCGTGCTCAAGCCGATGATCCGCAAGCGCATCACCGATTCCTGGAAGGAAGTGTCGTGGGAAGAGGCGATCGACTATGCCGCCGCGGAATTCCGCCGCATCCAGGGGCAGTACGGCCGCGACGCGGTCGGCGGCATCACCTCGTCGCGCTGCACCAATGAGGAAACCTGGCTGGTGCAGAAGCTGGTGCGCGCCGCCTTCGGCACCAACAACGTCGACACCTGCGCCCGCGTCTGCCATTCACCGACCGGCTATGGCCTGAAGCAGACACTGGGCGAATCCGCCGGCACCCAGACCTTCGATTCGGTGATGCACACCGACGTGGTGATCGTCATGGGCGCCAACCCGTCCAGCGGCCACCCGGTGTTCGCCTCGCGCCTGAAGCGCCGCCTGCGCCAGGGCGCGCGGCTGATCGTGATCGACCCGCGCCGCATCGAACTGGTGAGCTCGCCGCACATCAAGGCCGACTTTCACTTGCAGGTGCGGCCGGGCACCAACACCGCGCTGCTGTCGTCGATGGCGCACGTGATCGCCACCGAAGGCCTGATCGACGAGGCCTTCGTGGCCGAGCGCTGCGAGACCAAGGCCTTCCAGGAATGGCGCGACTTCGTGTCGCTGCCCGAGAATTCGCCCGAAGCCATGGCCGAGATCACCGGCGTGCCGGCGCAGGCCGTGCGCGGCGCGGCGCGGCTGTTCGCCACCGGCGGCAACGGCTCGATCTATTACGGCCTGGGCGTGACCGA
This sequence comes from Achromobacter sp., assembly GCF_050285565.1. Taxonomy (GTDB): domain Bacteria; phylum Pseudomonadota; class Gammaproteobacteria; order Burkholderiales; family Burkholderiaceae_B; genus Achromobacter. The sequence goes on along the minus strand of NZ_JBLZXG010000006.1, from coordinate 443,445 downwards.
GCACAGCCAGGGGTCGACCACCGTCATGGCCATCGCCAACCTGGCCATGGCCACCGGCAACGTCGGCCGCGAAGGCGTGGGCGTGAATCCGCTGCGCGGCCAGAACAACGTGCAGGGCTCATGCGACATGGGCTCGTTCCCGCACGAGCTGCCGGGCTACCGCCACATTTCCGACGACACGGTGCGGGCGCAGTTCGAGCGGGACTGGGGCGTGACGCTGCAACCCGAGCCCGGCCTGCGCATTCCCAACATGTTCGAGGCCGCGCTGGGCGGCACCTTCAAGGGCCTGTACTGCCAGGGCGAGGACATCGTGCAGTCCGACCCCAACACGCAGCACGTGGCGGCCTCGCTGGCGGCGATGGAATGCATCGTGGTGCAGGATCTGTTCCTGAACGAGACCGCCAAGTACGCGCATGTGTTCCTGCCCGGCTCGTCGTTCCTGGAAAAAGACGGCACCTTCACCAACGCCGAGCGCCGCATCTCGCGGGTGCGCAAGGTGATGGAACCCAAGAACGGCAAGTCCGATTGGGAAGTGACCGTGGCGCTGTCCAACGCCCTGGGCTACCCCATGAACTACCGTCATCCGCGCGAGATCATGGAAGAGATCGCGCGCCTGACGCCGACCTTCAGCGGCGTCAGCTACGAGAAGCTGGACAGGCTGGGCAGCCTGCAGTGGCCGTGCAACGACGACGCGCCCGAGGGCACGCCCATCATGCACATCGACAGCTTCGTGCGCGGCAAGGGCAAGTTCATGATCACCAAGTACGTGCCGACCGACGAACGCAGCACGCGCCGCTTCCCGCTGCTCTTGACCACCGGCCGCATCCTGTCGCAGTACAACGTCGGCGCGCAGACCCGCCGCACGCCCAACGTCATGTGGCACAGTGAGGACGTGCTGGAGATCCACCCCCAGGACGCCGAGGATCGTGGCGTGAGGGAAGGCGACTGGGTCGGCATCCAGAGCCGCGCCGGCGAAACGGTGCTGCGCGCGACCCTGACCGACCGGGTGCAGCCGGGCGTGGTATACACCACCTTCCACTTCCCCGAGTCCGGCGCCAACGTCGTCACCACCGACAGTTCCGACTGGGCCACCAACTGCCCCGAGTACAAGGTCACGGCCGTGCAGGTCACGCGCGTGTCCCAGCCGTCGGAATGGCAGCGGCAATGGTCGCGCTTCGCGGACATCCAGCAGAAGCTGCTGCGCGAGCGCTCGCGCGAAAGCGAAGCCGTGACCTCGGGGAAATAACCCCGACAGCCGAGCCCGCCATGGATCACAGCGCCCCGCCCCCTTCCTCTCGCCCCGACCACGTGGCGGCCCAGGTGACCCGCGTGCGGGCCGGCGCCATCGCGCCCGGCGCCGAAGGCGACCGCCTGGCCGAGGAAACGCCGGTGGCGCTGGAATTCAATGGCATCAGCCACGCCACCATGCTGGCCACGCCCGCTGACCTGGAAGACTTCGCCGTCGGCTTTTCGCTGTCCGAAGGCATCATCGACAGCGTGGCCGACGTGCGCGGCATCGACGTGCTGCCGCAGTGCGACGGCATCGTGGTGCAACTGGAGATTTCAAGCGCCTGCGAGGCGCGCCTGAAATCGCGTCGCCGCGCCATGGCCGGGCGCACCGGCTGCGGGCTATGCGGCGTCGAGACGCTGCCCGAGGTGCTGCGGCCGGTGGCGCCGGTGCCGGCCGGCGCGCCGCTGCCGGTGGGCGCGGTGCTGCGGGCGATGCGCGCCATGCGCGCGCGCCAGGCGCTGCACGACCTGACTGGCGCGACCCACGCCGCCGGGTGGGCCGACGCCAGCGGCGCCGTGGCCCTGGTGCGCGAGGACGTGGGCCGCCACAACGCGCTCGACAAACTGGTCGGCGCGCTGGCGCGCCAGGCACTGCCCGCCACCGGCGGCGTGGTGCTGGTGTCCAGCCGCGCCAGTTTCGAGATGGTGCAGAAAACCGCCGCGGCCGGCGTCGGCATCCTGGCGGCGGTGTCTGCGCCGACGGCGCTGGCCGTGCGGCTGGCCGACAGCGCCGGCATCGCGCTGCTGGGTTTCCTGCGCGATGACGACGCCACCCTGTATTCCCACCCCGAACGCATCACCTCCTAGACCGGACGCGACATACGCATGGAAATCGGCAACCTGATCCGCATGGCCAACCGCATCGGCCAATTCTTCGAAGCCATGCCGCTGCGGCCCGAGGCGGTGGAAGGCGTGGCCAACCATATCCACAAGTTCTGGGAACCCCGCATGCGCAACGAGCTGCTGGACTTCCTGGCCCGGCAGCCCGACGGCGATGCCGGCGAGTACCAATTGCATCCGCTGGTGCTGGAGGCGGTGACGCAGAACCGCGAACGCCTGACACCGCTGGCGCGCGTGTCCTGACCGACTGGCGCGTCCGCATAGATCCGCGTGCCCACCACGGCGCGCGGGCGCAGCAAGCTTTACCGCAGCAAAGGGTTCAACAAGAGACGGCGGGACTGGATTTCTCCAGCCAACGCCGCTATAAAGCCGCACCCCGAGGAGACCTCATGGAAAGCACTGCAACACTCGACCTGCCCGGCGCCAAGCCGGGTTTCCTGGACAAGGAACGCACCATCGCCGGACCGGGTTTTTCCCGCTGGCTGGTACCCCCGGCCGCCCTGGCCATCCACCTGTGCATCGGCATGGCCTACGGCTTCTCGGTGTTCTGGCTGCCGTTGTCCAAGGCCGTCGGCGGCACCCAGCCGCTGGCCTGCCCGGCCGACATGAGCCTGATGGCCGAACTGTTCACCACCAGTTGCGACTGGAAGATTTCCACCATGGGGTGGATGTACACGCTGTTCTTCGTGCTGCTGGGCTGTTCGGCGGCGCTGTGGGGCGGCTGGCTGGAACGCGCCGGGCCGCGCAAGGCGGGCGTGGTATCGGCGTTGTGCTGGTGCGGCGGCCTGGTGATCTCGGCGGCCGGCGTCTACCTGCACCAGATGTGGATGCTGTGGCTGGGCTCCGGCGTCATCGGCGGCATCGGACTGGGGCTGGGCTACATCTCGCCGGTCAGCACGCTGATCAAGTGGTTCCCCGACCGCCGCGGCATGGCGACGGGCATGGCCATCATGGGCTTCGGCGGCGGCGCCATGATCGGCGCGCCGCTGGCCGACCTGCTGATGCGCCACTTCGCCACGCCCACCTCGCCGGGCGTGTGGCAGACCTTCCTGACCATGGCGCTGGTGTACTTCGTCTTCATGATGTCGGGCGCGCTCGGCTACCGCGTGCCGCCCACCGGCTGGAAGCCCGAGGGCTGGACCGTGCCCGCCAGACACGCCAACAACGCCATGATCACCCAGGGCCACGTGCACGTGAAGCGGGTCTGGGGTGTGCCGCAGTTCTGGCTGGTGTGGCTGGTGCTGTGTCTGAACGTGACCGCCGGCATCGGCATCCTGGGCATGGCCTCGCCGCTGCTGCAGGAGGTGTTCGGCGGCGGTCTGATCAACAAGCCGGAACTGGGCTACGGCCAGCTCGACAAGAACCAACTGGCGGCCATCGCCGCCATCGCGGCGGGCTTCACCGGCCTGCTCAGCCTGTTCAACATCGGCGGCCGCTTCTTCTGGGCCAGCCTGTCGGACAAGCTCGGCCGCAAGATGACCTACCTGATCTTCTTCGTACTCGGCTTCGTGCTGTACGCGGCGATTCCCTGGACCGCGCACATGGGCGCGCTGGCGCTGTTCGTAGCCGCCTTCTGCGTGATCCTGTCGATGTACGGCGGCGGCTTCGCCACGGTGCCGGCCTACCTGGCGGACCTGTTCGGCACGCAGATGGTGGGCGCGATTCACGGCCGCCTGCTGACGGCCTGGTCGGCAGCAGGCATCTTCGGGCCGGTGCTGGTCAACTACATCCGCGAATACCAACTGTCCATCGGCGTGCCGCGGGCGCAGGTGTATGACATCACCATGTACATCCTGGCCGGCATGCTGGTGCTGGGCTTGCTGTGCAACCTGGCGATCCGGCCGGTGAACCCCAAGTACTTCATGAGCGACGAGGAACTGGCGCGCGAGAAGGCCCTGGCGCACGAACGCGCGGCCGCCGCCGAGACCCATGGCGTGGGCGCCTCGACCTTCCGCACGCCCGCCGCGCTGGTGCTGTTCGCCTGGGCCTGCGTCGGCATTCCGCTGGCCTGGGGCATCTGGATCACGCTGCAGAAGGCCGTGGTGCTGTTTCACTGAAACCGGCCTGGCGGGCGCCGCCCGCCGCCCCCCGGGCGCGAAGCTGCTACATTGGCAGCCCGCGCCCTTTGTTTTTCTTCCCCAGGATTGCCCCCTTCATGCTCGCCCTGCCCTTGATGTCCGCTTTCGCCGGAGCGCCCCGTTGACCCCGCCTGAACTGCACTGGACGGAGGGCGACGGCCCCGACCTGGCCCACCATACCGCCCGCTGGCGCTCGGAGTCCGGCGCCACGCCGCCCAAACGCGTGGTACTGGCCGACGACCGCACCACGGCGGACGTGGCCTATCGGCTGGCTTGCGAAGGCGTGGGCCTGCTGTGGCGCGGCGACTTCCAGAATGCGCGCCAGTTGCTGCAGGCCATGACGCGGCGCGTGGACAAGCGCCCGCGCAAGCCGGTCGAGACCATGCTGGAGGCCTTCAACCAGCATCGCCAGATCCAGTCGCAGCGCGCCCGCATCCTCGGCATGCTGCTGATTCCGTTCGACGCCGGGCATGGCATTTCGCTACGCCGCGCGCCGGATGCGCGGCAGGCCTGCGAAGCCGCCCACGGCCCCGCCGACGAACCGTATGTGGCGTCGCTGCGCGAACTGCTGGGCCTGATCGGCGCCTTCGAATGGCGCAAGAAAGGCGTGGAGATTCCCGCGCTGGACAACCGCATCCACCCGCACTACGGTGTGTTTTCGCCGCTACGCGGCGAGTACATCGACCTGGTGGCGCGCACCCCGATGCCGCGCGGCAGCGTGGCGTTCGACATCGGCACCGGCACGGGCGTGCTGGCGGCGGTGCTGGCGCGCCGCGGCGGCAAGCGCGTCATCGCCACCGACATGGACCCGCGGGCGCTGGCCTGCGCCCGCGACAACCTCGACCGGCTGGGCCTGTCGCGGCAGGTCGAAGTGGTGCAGGCCGACCTGTTCCCCGAAGGCCGGGTCTCGCTGGTGGTGTGCAACCCGCCGTGGCTGCCGGCCCGCCCCAGTTCGCCGGTCGAACACGCGGTCTACGACCCCGACAGCCGCATGCTGCGCGGATTCCTCAACGGACTCGCGGCGCACCTGACGCCCAATGGCGAAGGCTGGCTGATCCTGTCTGATCTGGCCGAGCACCTGGGCTTGCGCACCCGTGAGCAATTGCTGGAAATGATCGCGCAGGCCGGCCTGCGCGTGGTGGAGCGCATCGACACGCGCCCCACGCACGGCCGCGCCACGGACGCCACCGACCCGCTGCACGCGGCGCGTTCGAAGGAAGTGACGTCGCTGTGGCGCCTGGCCGCGGCCTGAGCGCGCGCGGCCCGTCGCCCCCCCTGGCAAAACCCGGCCCCACGGCCGGGCTCTGTCATGCCCGCCCCGCCGCCACGTTGACGCTGATGGCGATGATGAAGACGTTGAAGAAAAACGCGATGACGCTGTGCATCAGCGCCGTGCGCCGCAGCCGGCGGCTGACGATCTGCACGTCCGACACCTGGAAGGTCATGCCCAGCACCAGGGCGAAGTAGGCGAAATCCCAGTAGTCGGGATCTTCCTTGCCCGGGAAATCCAGGCCCTTGTGCATGCCGTTGCGGTGGCTGTAGTAGCCATGCGCGTAATGCAGCGCGAAGATCATGTTCAGGTAGAGCCATGACAGCACGATGCTGACGGCCGCCGCGACCAGGTCGGCCGCGCCCTCGATGCCGCCGGCGGCGCGCAACTCGGTCCAGAGCGCCGCCATCACCAGGCACGACAGCGCCACGCTGCTCCAGAGCACCGCGCTGCGGCCGACGTCGACCTGCTGGGCGCGCACCCGCATCATGGCCGGCGTGGCCTTGCCGAAGGCCGCGGCGGTCAGCAGCAGGAACACCAGCGCCGCCGCGTCGAAGGCCAACAGGCCCGCGCGGCTGGGCGTCAGGCCGGCGCGCCACAGCGTCCCCGCCAGGACGGCGAACAGCAGGCCGCACAACACCAGCCGGCGGTGCGCATGGAAGAATGGCAGCGGCTCGACCGCGGCGGGCATCGATTCGGTTTCCGGATCCTTGACCGGTAGCGTCATGGCGGGCTCCCAGGCGTGGCGCGAGCTTCCACGCTAACCGATCGCGATCAATCCGACCAGCGCCCCGCCGAACAGCAGCCAAAGCGGATGGATGCGGGTGACGCTGCCCAGCAGCGCGACCACGGCGGTGATCGCCCCCAGCAGCCAGGTATGGGCCGATGCTTCGGTGATGAGCGCCGCGCTGGCCGCCACCAGGCCCACCGTCATGGGAAAGATGCCGGCCTGGATCACGCCGCGCCAGGGCCGGTCCTTGAAGCGTTCCCACAGGCCCAGCGCGAGGATGGTGATGAGGGACGACGGCCCGAACTTGGCCAGCGTGGTGACCAGCATGCCGGCCCAGCCGGCCACGTGCCAGCCGACCAGCGTCACCACCATCAGGTTGGGGCCGGGCGCCGCCTGGCCCAGGGCGAACAGCGCGGAGAAGTCGGCGGCGGTCATCCAGCCGTGCACCTGCACGACCTGGCGCTGCATTTCGGGCAGGATGGTGTTGCCGCCGCCGAACGCCAGCACCGACAGTTGCGAAAAGATGATGGCCAGGGCGATCAGGGTCTGCATCATCGGCGTTGCCTCCAGACCAGCAGGATGCTCAGCGGCGTCAGCACCGCCATGGTCGGCAACAGCGGGATGCGCAGCACCGCGATGGCGATGAAACAGGCGGTGGCCACCAGGCCGGCCAGCCAGTCGCGGCGCTTGAGCACCGGCACGCAGATCTTGACCGCCATCGAGATCAGCAGCCCCGCGGCGGCGGCGGCCAGGCCGGCGAACAGGTGCTGGATGTGGGGGTCGTTCTGGAAGCGGTCGTAGACCATGCCCAGCAGCACCACGATGACCGAGGGCGCAAGGATCAATCCCATCAGCGCCGCGAAGGCGCCGCGCGGGCCGCGGAACTTCATGCCCAGGGCCACCGACAGGTTGATGATGTTGCCGCCGGGCAGGAACTGGCACAGTCCCAGCAGATCGGTGAACTCGGCGCCGGACAGCCAGCGGTGCTTTTCGACCACCATGCGGCGCGCCAGCGGCAGCGCGCCGCCGAAGGCGGTCAGGCCGAGCATGAGGAATCCGTGGAACAGTTGCCCGCAGGTGGGCGGCGGCCGCGTCGCGGCGTCGGGGGTGTCAGGTGCTGCTGCGTTCATTGTCGTGTGTCTGCGGGGCGATCCGCCGGGCGCTGGCGCCGGGAGTGAAGGGACAGCTCGCAGCCTACTCCCCGGCCTGGATAATGTCTAATATATGGCTGGTTAAACACTCATATTCCATGCATATGGCATCCGTCGACCTGCGGCTGTTGCGCTATTTCCTGGCGGTGGCCGAAGAATCCCACCTGACCAAGGCCGCCGCCCGGCTGGGCATCCGCCAGCCCCCACTGAGCCAGCAGATCCGCGTGCTGGAACAGGAGCTGGGCGTCACCTTGTTCCACCGCCTGCCGCGCGGCATGGAACTGACCGAAAGCGGCCGCGCCCTGCTGGCCGACGCGCGCAGCATCCTGGCGCTGGTCGATCAGGCGGTCGATGGGGTGCGCCGCGTGTCGCTGGGCGAGGCGGGCCGGCTGACGGTCGGCTTCACCGGTTCGGCCGCGTTCCACCCCTTCGTGCCGTCGGTGATCCGGCGTTTCCGCGAAAGCGCGCCGCAGGTGCGCCTGGTGCTGGAGGAAAGCAGCACCGGCGAACTGATGGAAGACGTGCGCGACGGCCGCGTCGACGTGGCCTTCATTCGCGGCGCGCACGGCGTCGACCGCGGCGTGGCGGTCGAAACGGTGCTGGAGGAAACCATGCTGGCGGCCTTTCCGGCCGACCACCCCATGGTCAGGGGCCGCGCGCGCAAGCGCATCGCCCTGGCGGAACTGGCCGACGAATCGCTGATCCTGTACCGCCGCCACAGCGGACCCGGGCTGTACGACGCCATCATCTCGGCCTGCCGCGCCGCCGGCTTCAGTCCGCGCGTGGCGCAGGAGGCGCCGCGCATGCTGTCGACCCTGAGCCTGGTGGCGGCCGGGCTGGGCGTGTCGCTGGTGCCGGCCTCGCTGCGGCGGGTCAACATCGAAGGCGTGGTGTACGTGAATGTCACCGGCCCGGTGGCCATGCGCGCGCCGCTGACCCTGATCTGGCGCGACGCGCCGCCGACCGGCGCGATCCGCCGCCTGATCGAGGAAGTGCGGGCGCATCGCGCGGCGCAGGAGGCGGCGCGGTAGCGCTACACTGGGCGCCTCTTTTTGTCCCGCCCGCATCCCCATGCCCGCCCCTTTTCCCCTAGGCGTATACGACTCCGGCGTCGGCGGATTGAGCGTGCTGCGCGCCATCCGCGACATCCTGCCGCGCGAACACCTGCTGTACGTGGCCGATTCCGCCCACGTGCCCTATGGCGAGAAGACCCAGGAATACGTGCGGCAACGGGCGCTGGCCGTCGCCGACTACCTGGTGTCGCGCCAGGCCAAGGCCATGGTGGTGGCCTGCAACACCGCCACCGCCGCCGCCATCGCCGCGCTGCGCGCCCGCCATCCGGACCTGGTCATCATCGGCGTGGAGCCGGCCATCAAGCCGGCCGCGCACCTGACGCGCAGCGGCGTGGTGGGCGTCTTCGCCACCACCGGCACGCTGGCCAGCCCCAAGTTCGCCGCCCTGGTGCAACGCGAAGCCCCGGAGATCCGCATCCTGTTCCGCCCCTGTCCTGAATGGGTGTTGCAGGTCGAGCGCGGCGAGATCCACGGCGCGGCCGCCGCCGCCGCCGTGGCCGCGCCGGTGCGCGAACTGCTGGCCGAGGGCGCGGACGCGCTGGTGCTGGGCTGCACCCACTTCCCCTTCCTGCGCGAGGCGATACAAGATGCGGCCGGCTCCGCCGTGCCATTGCTGGAGACCGGCGCGCCGGTGGCGCGCCGGCTGCGGCACCAGTTGCAGGCGCGCGGCCGGCTCGCCGCCGACGGCGCGGGCGCGGTGGAACTGACGACCACCGGCGATGCCGCCGCGCTCGGCCGCATGGCCGCCCTGCTGCTGGGGCTGCCGGGCGTGGCGACGCGGCTGCCGGCCGCCTGGTGCTGAGCGCCCGCAGCGCCTTGCTTGATTCCGCTCAGCCCGGTGTCACCCGCCCGGCGGAATAATTGCGTAAAGTGGGATACCGCGGCGGCGCCATCATGGCGCCGCCGCTAGCCCGCCGACAACAAGGAGACGTCGATGAAACGCATTCTGATCCCGGTGGACGGCTCGCAGCATGCCGTGCACGCCGTGCGCGCCCTGCTCGAGGCGCGCCGCTATGACCCCGTCGAACGCGTGGAGCTGCTGACCGTGCAGGTACCGCTGCCGGCGGGCAAGTTCGGCCGCGGCCTGTCGCAGGCCGATATCGACGCCTATCACCAGGAAGAAGGCGAGGCCGCGCTGCGCGACGCCAGCGCGCTGCTGGCCGGGGCCGGCGTGCCGTACGGCCAGCGCATCGAGACCGGCGCGGTGGCCGAGACCATCGCCCGCGTCGCCGCCGACATCGACGCCGACGAAATCTACATGGGCACGCGCGGCCTGGGTTCGGTGGCCTCGCTGTTCATGGGCTCGGTCGCCACCAAGGTGCTGCACCTGACGGAATTGCCCGTCACCCTGGTCAAGTAAAGGAGCCGCCATGCTGAACATCCTCGTCCCGGTCGACGGTTCCGACAACGCCAACCGCGCCGTGCTGTACGCGCGCCAGTTGGCCGAGGGCGCGCCCGACGCGCGCATCCACCTGCTCAACATCCAGTCTCCGCCCCAGGGGCGCGCCGGCCTGTCGCGGCTGGTCACGCAGGACATGATCGATGAGTACTACGTGCGCGAAGGCCAGGAAGCCGCCGATGAGGCGCGCAAGCTGCTCGATGTCACCGGCACCGACTACACCAGCCATGTCGAATTCGGCAGGCCGGCGATAGAGATCCATGCCTACGCGCGGGAACACCAGTGCGCGCGCATCGTCATGGGCACGCGCGGCCACGGCGCGCTGGCCGGCGTGCTGATCGGCTCGGTCGCCAACCAGGTGGTGCAACTGGCCGACGTGCCGGTGACGCTGGTGCGCTAGGCGGCGCCCCCGCCCGGCAGCGCCGGCAGGGTCAGCGTCACGCGCAGCCCGCCCAGCGGCGACTGCCCGGCGCTGACCTGGCCGCCATACGTGCCGGCCAGGTCGCGCACGATATCCAGCCCCAGCCCGGAGCCCGGACGCTGCTCGTCCATGCGCACGCCGCGCTCGAAGATGCGCTCGCGTTCGTCCTCGGCGATGCCCGGGCCGTCGTCGTCGATCACGATCCGCAGGCGGTCGGAAGCGGCCGCCTGGGCGCTGATCCGCACCCGCCGCACGGCCCATTTGCAGGCATTGTCGAGCAGGTTACCGACCATCTCCTGCAGGTCCTGCTCCTCGCCGCGGAATTCGAGGCCATCGCCGAATTCGCCCATCTCCAGTTCCAGCCCGCGCGCCGCGTACAGGCGCTGCATGACGCGCAACAGGGCCTGTACCGGCGCGCGCAGCGGCGCGCGCCCGCCCGCCGTGCCGGAGGCCGCCGCGGCCCGGGCACGCGCCAGGTGGTAGTCGATCTGGCGCTGCGCCGTGGCCACCTGCTCGCGCACCAGGCGGGCAAAAGCGCCCTCTTCGCGCGCCGCCGCGTTGCCCAGGATGGTCAACGGCGTCTTGACCGCATGCGCCAGGTTGCCGGCCTGAGTACGCGCCCGTTGCACGATATCGGCGTTGACTGCCAGCACCCGGTTGAAATCGTCGACCAAGGGCTGGATCTCGCTGGGAAAGCGGCCCTCGATGCGCACGCTGTTGCGGCCCTGCTGCGCGGCCAGTTGGCGCCGCAGCCGCCCCAGCGGCCGCAGCCCCACCGCCACCTGCACCACCGCCGCCACCACCAGCCCGGCCGCCAGCGCGCCCAGCGACAGCAGCAGCATGTGGTCGAAGCGTTCGATCGGTTCGGCCAGCACCGCGCGGTCTGCCGCCACGATCAGGCGCAGCGTGCCGGTGTCGGCGTCCTCGGGCTTGAGCAGGCGCGTCACGGCGCTCAGACGGTGGTTCTCGGGACCCGCGATGTCATGCAGGCCATCGGCGCGGTCGCCCGCGGGCAGCGCCAGCACCTGATCCCACAGCGAGCGCGAGCGCGCCACGCCGGCGGCCACCACGCGGCCAGCATCGTCGAGGCGGTCGATCTGCCAGTACAGGCCGGACAAGGGCTGTTCCAGGCGCGGATCGCTCAGGGGCGGGGCCACCGTCGGGCGGCCATCGGGCGCCACGCTGACGGCCGCCGTCAACTGGTTAATGTGCAGCGCCAGCTCCGCGCGCAATTGTTCGTTGATGTGCTGGCGGAACAGGCTGCCCAGCCCCCAGCCGGCCAGCACGATGGTGGCCGCGATCCAGGCGAGCGTGCCGGCCAGCAGACGCCAGCGCAGCGACCCCGGCGCGCGCGGCGGGGTCATGACGGACAGGCGAGCCGGTAGCCGAGCCCGCGCACGGTCTCGATGGTGTCGGGCGGCAGCTTCTTGCGCAGGCGGCCGATGAACACGTCGATGGTGTTGGAGTCGCGGTCGTGATCCTGCGCGTAGATGTGCTCGATCAGTTCGCCGCGCGAAACCACTTCGCCGGCGCGCTGCATCAGCACGGCCAACACCTTGAATTCGTGGCTGGTGAGGTTCAGCGGCACGCCCTCGACCGTGGCCCTGGCCAGCCGGGTATCGAGCATCAGCGCACCACAGCGCCATTGCGCGCTGGCATGGTTGCTGTGCCGGCGCAGCAGCGCCCGCACGCGCGCCAGCAGCTCTTCCATGTGGAAGGGCTTGGTGAGGTAGTCGTCGGCCCCCGCGTCGATGCCGGCAACCTTCTCGTGCCAGTTGGCGCGCGCCGTGAGAATCAGCACCGGCATGCCGCGTCCGGCCGCGCGCCACTGCTTGAGCACCGTCAGGCCGTCCATCACCGGCAGGCCCAGGTCCAGCACCACCACGTCGTAGGTCTCGACCTCGCCCATGTAGTGTGCGGTGCCGCCGTCCGCCGCCGTATCGACGGTGTAGCCGGCGTGGCGCAGCGCCTCGGCCAGTTGCGAGGCCAGGGTCGGTTCGTCTTCGACGACAAGTATGCGCATCAGTGTCGGTTCCGGAATTGGATGTCGCGGCCCTTCATGCCCAGCACGGCGCCGTCGCGCGCGTCGATCTTCAGCTTGACCAGGCTGCCGCCGGGCTGCAACAGGCGGATCTCGTACAGGAAGCGGCCGTCGTCCTCCTCGAATTCCACCTTGACCACCTGGCCGGGAAAATCGCGCTCGACGATGTCGAGCACCGATCGCAGCGGCAGCACCTTGCCGGCCTGCAGGGCCTGACGGGCCTGTTCGTGATCGCGCTCGTCGGCCCGGCCGGCGCCCGGCCCGGCGGCCAGCGCCACGGCCAGCACGAAGCCGGTCAGCCAGATTCCGATACGAAAGCGTGCGGTCATGGGGATTCCGTCGGGCGGTCGCGTCCAGGTTAACCCGGCGCACGGGGGAAAAACAGGGGAAAACAAGCGTCTCATTTATAGCGGATCAAACATGAACGACGAGTGAATGGCGGCTTCAGAACGGGTTCATGCGGCCCGCCGAATAATGACGTCATGGCCGATCCCCGGCCTCAACTTTCAGGAGAGAACCGCATGAACCCGATCCGCAAGACCCTGTCCGCCCTGGCCCTGGGAGCCGCCACCGTTGCCGGCGGCGTCGCGCTGGCGCAAACCGCGCCGCAACCCGCCCCGGCCGCCCCGGCGCCTGCCGCGACCGCGCCGGCCCAGGCCGCGCCCGCCGCGCAGATTCTGACCGTGCGCCAGATATATGACACGCTGACCGCCGCGGGCTATCGCAACATCACCGAGATCGAACTGGAGCACCACCGCGCCTATGACGTCAAGGCCGACGACCCCCAAGGCCAGCGCGTGAAGCTGCGCGTGGACGCGCAGACCGGCGCGGTGCTGCGCAGCCGTATCAAGGATTGAGGCCGATGCCATGAAAACCCGTTCCGCCCTGGGCCTCTTCCTGCTCGCGCTGACCGGCGCCTGGGCCGTTGACGCCTTCCTGCTGCAACCGGCGGCCACCGCCGCCTGGCCCTGGGTGCTGCGCCAGCAGGCGCTGTACCTGACGGGCGTCTGGTCGATCGGCCTGATGTCCCTGATCATGTTGCTGGCGCTGCGCCCGGCCTGGCTGGAAGGGCCGCTGGGCGGCATGGACAAGATCTACCGGCTGCACAAATGGGCCGGTATCCTGGCCATCGGCGCCGGCGCCGCGCACTGGCTGATCAAGCTGGCCAGCACGCCGTTGAAGGCGCTGGTCGGCACCGAGGGCCGCCCCGCGCGCGACGCGGTGCTGGCCATGCTGGCGGACTCGCGCGGCCTGGCCAAGGATCTCGGCGAATGGACAATCTACGCCTTGCTGGCGGTGCTGGCGATCACGCTGTGGCGACGCTTTCCGTACCATGCCTGGCGCATCGTCCATCGCGCCATGCCGCTGGCCTACCTGGTGCTGGTGTTCCACACCCTGGCGTTGGCGCCAGCCTATTACTGGACCGGCCCGACCGGCGCGCTGCTGCTGCCGCTGATGGCCGGCGGCGCCTGGGCCGCGCTGCTGGCGCTGGCCGGCCGCATCGGCCGCGGCCGGCGCGTCGCGGGCCGGGTGACGGGCCTGGTGCAGCGGCCCGGCGACATTCTGGAGGTGACTTGTGAACTCGGCCCGCGCTGGCCGGGCCACGCCGCCGGCCAGTTCGCCTTCGTCACCTTTGACCGGCGCGAAGGCGCGCACCCTTTCACCATTGCCAGCGCGCCGCACCCCGGCCGCCACGATGTCACGTTCCAGATCAAGGCGCTGGGCGACTACACCCGGCGCCTGGCCGCCACGCTGCGCGAAGGCGCGCCGGTCACGATCGAAGGGCCCTACGGCCGCTTCGAACGTCCCGCCGATGCCGCCGCCGGTCCGCAGGTGTGGGTCGCGGGCGGCATCGGCGTCACGCCGTTCCTGGCCTGGCTGGAAGCCGCGCGCGGCCAGCCCGGCGGCCAGCCCCCCGTGTGGCTGCATTATTGCGTACGCGACGCCGCCACCGACCCGTTCGTCGAGGTGCTGCGGCAACGCTGCGAGCGGTTGGACAACGTCACGCTGCGCGTGCACAGCGCGGCGGCGGGCCAGCGGCTGGATGCCGCCGCCCTGGCGCAGGGCGAAGTGGCCGCCGGCCGGGTCGCCGATGTCTGGTTCTGCGGTCCGGCAGGCCTGGCGGCCGCGCTGCGCAAGGGCCTGCAACGCCTGGGCCGCGGTGGCGTCCACTGGCACCAGGAGGCATTCGAGATGCGCTAGGCGGTGGCAAGCGCGGCATGTTCGTCGGCCAGCATGGGGCCTGGAACCGCGCTCCGCGCAGCGGTTACCAGCTCATCGCCGTGCCGTTCACCGACACGCGCGCGGACGGCCCGGCGCAATTCACTGGTGCCGGCTTGCGTTGCGTCAAACCGCTTGCGAGCGCGCTTGCGCCACGCGCAGTAGACTGGGACGACAATACCGCAACAGCCGCGCGGCTCCGTCCGGCGGAGCGCGCGGTGCCCCTTCCCTCGATCCCTGGAGACATGAACATGCTGTTGAAGAATCTCTGCGCCGCGACCGTCCTGGCCCTGGCCTCGGCCCCCGTGCTGGCCGCCGAATGCTCGGTCGACATCGCCGGCAACGACCAGATGCAGTTCGACAAGAAGGAAATCACGGTCAGCAAGAGCTGCAAGCAATTCACCGTCAACCTCAAGCACCCCGGCAAGCTGGCCAAGAACGTCATGGGCCACAACTGGGTGCTGACCAAGCAGGCCGACATGCAGGGCGCCGTCAACGACGGCATGGCCGCCGGCCTGGACAACAACTACGTGAAGAAGGACGATGCCCGCGTCATCGCCCACACCAAGGTGATCGGCGGCGGCGAAAGCGATTCCGTCACGTTCGATGTCAGCAAGTTGGCCGCCGGCCAGGACTACGCCTACTTCTGCTCGTTCCCCGGCCACTTCGCGCTGATGAAGGGCGTGCTCAAGCTGGTCGACTGACCGGCCCTGCCGGCCTCGCGGGATCCGCGCGAGGCCGCCGCGTCGCCCCTACAATGGCCGTTTGCCAACACGCTTGGGGAACGACGCATGAGCACGGATAAAGTAGCCATCATCACCGCCGGTGGCAGCGGCATGGGCGCGGCGGCGGCGCGCAAACTGGCGGCCGACGGCTTTCGCGTGGCCATCCTGTCCTCGTCCGGCAAGGGCGAGGCGCTGGCCGCGGAACTGGGCGGGCTGGGCGTGACCGGTTCGAACCGCTCGCCCGACGACCTGGCGCGGCTGGTGGACGCAACCCTGCAAAAGTGGGGCCGCGTCGACGCCGTGGTCAACAGCGCCGGCCACGGGCCCAAGGGCCCGCTGCTGGAAATCAGCGACGACGACTGGCACCTGGGCATGGAGTTCTACCTGCTCAACGTGGTGCGCATCGCGCGCCTGGTGGCGCCGGTGATGAAGCGCCAGCAAGCGGGCGCCATCGTCAACATCTCGACCTACGCCACCTTCGAACCGGAAGCGCTGTTCCCGACTTCGGGCGTGTTCCGCGCCGGGCTGGCCGCGTTCACCAAAGTGTTCGCGGACGAATACGCCGCGCACAACGTGCGCATGAACAACGTGCTGCCCGGCTTCATCGACAGCCTGCCGGAAAAAGAAGCGCGGCGCGCGCGCATCCCGATGGGGCGCTACGGCACCGCCGCGGAAGTGGCCGACCTGATCGCCTTCCTGGCGTCAGACGCCGCTTCTTACATCACCGGGCAGAACATCCGCATCGACGGCGGCATCACCCGTTCGGTGTAATACCAAGGTTGTAAGCCGAATGACGGTCTTGAAGCGCCCCCGGGCGCTTCGGTACCGTAGGAGCTCGCATTCGAGCCCGAGGCTGCCTGCATGTCCGCGTCGCCGTCCGAAGCGGCGCCGGCCGCTTCCCTTTCTGTTGCGCCTCCCACGCCCGGCCAGGCTTCGCGCTTCCTGGCGCAGGCCACGTTCGGCCCGACGCCAGCGCAGATCGACGCCGTGGTGCGCGACGGCTACGCCGCCTGGCTCGACGCGCAACTGGCGCTGCCGCCGTCGCAGAGCCATTTCGACTGGCTGCTGCAACAAGGCAAGAACACCGAGGCCTATAAAGGCAACGGCATCAACGCGCCGCTCGAATCGACGCTGTGGCGCAAGCTCATCAGTGCCGAAGACCAGGTGCGCACCCGGGTGGCGTTCGCGCTGTCGGAGATCTTCGTGGTCGGCGTCGCCTCCATCACCGCCAACTGGCCACTATTCGGCGCCGCCGGCTTCATGGACTTGCTGGCCGAGCACGCCCTGGGCGATTACCGGGCGCTGCTGACCGCCGTCACGCGCAACCTGTCGATGGGCTGCATGCTGACCTATCGCGGCAACCGCAAGGAAGACCCGCGCACCGGCCGCCATCCCGACGAGAACTACGCGCGCGAAGTGATGCAGTTGTTCAGCATCGGCCTGGTCGAACTGAACCGCGATGGCACGCCGCGGCTGGTCAATGGCGCGCCCGTGGAAACCTACGGCAACGCCGACGTGCAGGGGCTGGCCAAGGTTTTCACCGGCTGGGATCTGGACGGGCCGGAGACCGACGTGCAGTTCCACCGCCGCCCGATGGTGCTGAACCCGGCGCTGCACGCACTGGCCGAAAAGCGCTTCCTGGGCGCGGTGATCCCCCCCGGCACCGACGGCCACCAATCGCTGCGGCGCGCGATGGAAGTCATCAGCGCCCATCCCAATGTCGGCCCCTTCATCGGCACGCAGTTGATCCAGCGGCTGGTCACCAGCAATCCCAGCCCGGCGTATGTCGGGCGGGTGGCGGCCGTGTTCGACGACGACGGCCACGGCGCGCGCGGCAACCTCAAGGCGGTGGTGCGCGCCATCCTGCTGGACGACGAGGCGCGCCATCCCGACCTGTCGGCGCCCGGCTGGGGCAAGGTGCGCGAGCCGATTCTGCGTTTCTCGGGCTGGGCGCGCGCTTTCGGCGCCACCTCCATCAACGGCGCCTGGGCCATGCCCGATACCACCGACAACACCATCCGGCTGGCGCAGAGCCCGATGCGTTCGGCCAGCGTGTTCAATTTCTTCCGGCCGCGCTACACGCCCCCGGTCACCGAACTGGCGCGGCGCGGCCTGGTGGCGCCGGAGCTGCAGATCACCGATGAGACCAGCATCGCCGGCTACCTGAACTTCCTGGCCATCTACGTCGACCGCGGCTGGGAGGACCTGCAGACCCCTTACACCGCCGAAATCGCCCTGGCCGACGACGCCGACGCGCTGGTGGCACGGGTGGTGCTGCTGCTGGCGGGCGACGCCTTCAGCGCGACAACGGCGCGCGCGATCGCGCAGGCGGTCGACACGCTGCCGCGCTCGCGGCCGCACGACCGCGCGCGCGCCGCCATCACGCTGGTGGCGGCCAGCCCCGAATACCTGGTGCAGAAATGAACGCCGACCGCCGCGAATTCCTGCTGCGCGCCTGCGCCCTGGGCGCCACCCACGCGGCCGCGCCGCTGGCGTTGAACCTGGCGGCGCTGGGCGCGGCGGCGGCGCAGTCGGCGGCCGATGGCGACTACAAGGCGCTGGTGTGCGTGTTCCTGTATGGCGGCAACGACCCGTTCAATACCCTGGTGCCGTTCGACGCCCCCGCCTATCGCGCCTACGCGGCGGCACGCAGCGACATCGCGTTGCCGCGCGACGCATTGCGCGCGACGGTGTTGCGCGGCAAGACGCCGGCCGCCGAGGGCGCGCAGTTCGCGCTGGCGCCCGCGCTGGCTCCGCTGGCGCCCCGGTTCGAGCGCGGCGAGATGGCAGTGGTGCTCAATGTCGGCCCGCTGGTGGTGCCCACCCGCAAGGCCGACTACCTCGGCGCGCGCGTGCCGCTGCCGCCCAAGCTGTTCTCGCACAATGACCAGCAGTCGTACTGGCAGGCGCTGGCGCCGGAAGGCGCCTCTTCCGGCTGGGCCGGGCGCCTGACGGATCTGTACGCCGGCATCAACGCGCAACGCAGTTTCACCGGCATCACCGCCGGAGGCAGCACCGTGCTGCTGGCGGGCCGCCACGTGGCGGGCTACCGGGTGGGCGTGAACGGCTCGACGCGCATCGAGTTGCTGACGCGCGACATGTATGGTTCCAGCGCCTGCACCGCGTTGTTGCGCCAGTTGATCACGCAACCGCGCGAGCACTTGATGGAACGCGAGCTGTCACGCATCGCCGCCCAATCGATCGATGCCGATGCGCGCCTGCGGGCGGCGCTGGCGGACGTGGCGGTGCCGGGCGACTTCGCCTCGCCGCTGGCGCGGCAGCTCAAGATCGTGGCGCGCATCATCGCCGCGCGCCAGGCGCTGGGCGCGCGGCGCCAAGTGTTCTTCGTGTCGCAAAACGGCTATGACAACCACACCGGCCTGAACGACACCCATCCCGCCCTGCTCAAGGAACTGGGTCAGGCGCTGGCCGCTTTCCAGGATGCGCTGACGGGCCTGGGCGTGGCGCGCCAGGTCACCACCTTCACCGCCTCGGAATTCGGCCGCACGCTGGGATCGAACGGCAACGGTTCCGACCATGGCTGGGGCGCGCACCATCTGGTGCTGGGCGGCGCCGTCAACGGCGGCCGCTACCATGGCGTGCATCCCGAGATCGCGCCCGATGGCCCCGGGTTCGTCGACAACGGCCGGCTGCTGCCGACCTTGGCGGTGGAGCAGTTGGGCGCGGCGCTGGGCGGCTGGTTCGGCGCCAGCGCCGACGACCTGCGGCTGGTGTTTCCGAACCTGCGCCACTTCGACGCCGCGCCGTTGGCGCTGTTCACAGCGCCGCGTGAATCGTCGACGCCAGCCGCTTCCACTTGACCGCTTCCTCGCGCACGAACGCCGCCAGTTCGGCCGGCGTGCTGGTGCGCACTTCGGCGCCCTGGTCATCGATCTTGGCGGCCACGGCCGGGTCGTTCAGCGCGCCGTTGAGCGCCGCGTTCAGCTTGGCCACAACCTGCGGATCGGCGTTGGCCGGGGCGAACACGGCATACCATTGCGCCACATCGACACCCTGCACGCCCAGCTCCGCCAGCGTCGGCATGTCCGGCAGCACCTTGGCGCGGCGCGTGCCGGCCACGCCCAACGCCCGGATCTTGCCGGACTTCAGGTGCGGATAGGCGCTGAACAGGCTGGGAAACATGACCTGCGTGACGCCGGCCAGCGTGTCCGTCATGGCGGGCGCCGAGCCTTTGTAGGGGATCTCCAGCATGGCCGCCCCGGTGGCGCGGTTGAACAGTTCGCCGGCCACCGCCGGCGCCGTGCCCGGACCGGCCGAGGCGTAGCTCAGGCCGTCGGGATGGGCCTGGCCGTACTTCAGCAAGCCCGCCACGTCTTGCACGCCGATGCTGCTGGACACCACC
This sequence comes from Achromobacter sp., assembly GCF_050285565.1. Lineage (GTDB taxonomy): Bacteria > Pseudomonadota > Gammaproteobacteria > Burkholderiales > Burkholderiaceae_B > Achromobacter. The sequence continues at coordinate 423,844 of NZ_JBLZXG010000006.1, read as the reverse complement.
ATGAGCGTGGGCGAGTCGGCCACCATGCCGATGGCGGTGAAGTCGCGCACCGGGTCGTAGTTGAGCTTCTGCAGCGCCGGGTTGATGCCGTGCGTGCCGATGTAGCCCAGCATCAGCGTGTAGCCGTCGGCCGGCTGGCGCGCCACGTAGTCGGCCGCGATGGCGCCCTGCGCGCCGGGCTTGTTGACCACGATGAGGGTCTGGCCCAGCAATTCGCCCATCTTCTGTCCGATCACGCGGGCCAGCGTGTCGTTGCCGCCGCCGGCGGCGGTGGGCACCACCATGGTGATCGGGCGTTCGGGGAATTCGGCGTGGGCGGCCTGGCCACCCAGGGCCAGCCAAAGAGCGGCGGCGCACAGCGCGCCACGAGAGGAAAAAGCCATGTCCTGTCTCCTGAAGTTGTGGGAGCGGCCTCTGCGGGCCGCTGTGTCTCGATTCGGACGCGGACATGTCCGCATCCTGCTTGTTTCAACCCCGGAGGCCGTTGGCGGCGCGCCGGGGAACGGCATCCGGGGTGCTAGGCCGCCACCGCGTCCAGCTCGGGCACGCCGGCCTGCGCGTCCGCCAACCGTCCCGACCGCGCCGGCACGTAGCGCCCCGGCACGTAGAGCAGGCCCTTCATGATCTTGCGCGCGGTCCGCACCAGGCCGGCGGCCCGCACTTCGCCGCTGGTCTCGTCCAGCCTGACGTCGATGTCCATGCCGCCCGATGGGTGCTCGATGCGCACACCACGATAGCCCGGGCGTACCGCCGGCCCGCCGCAGTCGTGCGCCACCGTGCCCGGCATCAGGAAGGCCGCCGCCACGCCCACCGCGCCGGTGGCGGCATGGGCCCGGTGGCAGGCGTGCGGCGTGAAGTAGCGCGACCGCAGGGACAGGACGGCGGCATCGCTGCCGGGCGCCAGCAGCACCGGCTTGGGAATGACGCTGTCCGACACATCGCCCAGCCCCATGCGGGCGCCGGCCTCGCGGCGGATGCGCTCCAGGCGCGCCAGCAACGCGGGGTTGGCGTCCAGTCCGGCCGGTGACTCGTCGCCGCGCAGGCCGAAGTCGGCGGCGCGCAGCAGCACCATCGGCATGGCCGCGTCGATCAGCGTGGCGGCCACGCCGTCCACCACCTCCTGGCGCAGACCGGTCGGAAACAGCCGGCCGGTAACCGCGCCCCAGGCGTCCAGGAAATTCAACCGCACCGGCGCGGCCGCGCCCGGCACGCCATCGATGCGGGCCTGGCCTTCGTAGGTCAGGCGGCCGCCGGGCGTCTGCACCACTGCCTCGATGACGGCGCCGGTGTTGACGTTGTGCACCCGCACCGAGGTCTCGCCGTCGGCCGCCGGGATCAGGCCCTCGTCGATGGCGAAGGGCGCGGCGCCCGACAGCATGTTGCCGCAGTTGGGCCGGGTGTCGACGCTGGCGCGGTCCACCGAGACCTGGGCGAACAGGTAGTCGATGTCGCAATCGGGCCGGGTCGAACGCGACACGATCGCGACCTTGCTGGTCAGCGAGTTGCCGCCGCCCAGGCCGTCGACCTGCAGGGCGTGGGGCGAGCCCATCGCCTGCAACAGCAGCCGGTCGCGCTCGGCGGGGTCGGCGGGCAGCCAGTCGGCCAGGAAAAAGGGGCCGCGGGAGGTGCCGCCGCGCATCAGTACGCAAGGGATGATCGTTTCCATGCGGTGCATTCTGCGACGGCGCGGCTATTATTTGAATTGCAACTTACGGATGGATTAATGCATGGCACGCATCAATTTCGATTTGCAGGAATTGCAGGCCTTCGTGGCCGTGGCCGAACGCGCCAGTTTCCGCGCCGCGGCCGAGGACCTGAACCTGTCGCAGCCGGCCCTGAGCCGGCGCATCGACAAGCTGGAGGACTTGCTGGGCGCGCGGCTGCTGGAACGCACCACCCGGCGGGTGGCGCTGACGCATGTGGGCCGCATCTTCCTGGAACGCGCGCGCGGCGCCATCGACGAACTGGAGCGCGCAGTGCTCAGCATCGGCGACCTGGCGGCGCAGCGCGGCGGGCTGGTGACCGTGGCCTGCGTGCCGTCGGTGGCCTATTACTTCCTGCCCGCCATCATCCACGACTACGCCGAGCGCTTTCCGCGCATCCGCGTGCGTATCATCGACGAAACCGCCCACACCGTGCTCAACAGCGTGGTGACGGGCCGCGCCGACTTCGGCATCAGTTTTTTCGGCACCCAGGAGCCGGACGTGGATTTCAAGGCGGTGCTGCGCGAGGACTTCGTGCTGGCGGTGCGCCGCGACCACCCGCTGGCCACGCGCCGCAGCGTATCGTGGGAGGAACTGTCGCAGGAGCGCTTCATGACCGTGGCCAAGGAAAGCGGCAATCGCCTGCTGATTGACGACGCCCTGGCCAAGAGCGGCAAGCGCACCGTCAGCGCCTTCGAGGTCAGCCACGTCATGACCCTGCTGGGGCTGGTGGAAGCCGGGCTGGGCGTGGCGGCGGTGCCGCAGTTGGCGATGCCGCCTGCCGGTCACCCGACCCTGGCCGGCATCAAACTGGAGCATCCGCGCGTCACCCGCAGCCTGGGCTTGATCTCGCGCAGGGGACGGCCCCTGGCGCCGGCGGCGCAACAGCTCTATAACCTTATCCACCAGGCCGGCAAAAGCGCCAAGCGTGGTTCTTCCAAGCAACCCTGACGCCTCCCATGAGCCCTCATTCCCTGGCGTTGCAAGCCGCCACCGAAGACGACCTGCCGTTCCTGCTGGCGCTGCGCAAGGCGACCATGACCGAACACCTGGCGCGCGTGGGCGCGCCGCGGGACGATGCGCATCACCTGGCGCGTATCCGCCACCATTTCGACGACGCCCGGATCGTGTGGCTGCACGGCCGCCCCGCCGGCCTGTTCAAGACCTTCCGCGACCCGCAAGGCTGGCGCGTGGCGCAGATCCAGATCGATCCGGCCTTCCAGGGCCAGGGACTGGGCCGGCGCCTCTTGGAGGGACTGCTGCGGCAGGCCGACCAGGAAGGCGCGCCGGTCACCCTGTCCGTCCTGAAGGGCAACCCCGCCCGCCGGCTCTACGAGTCGCTGGGCTTCACCCCCGTCGAGGAGACCGCCCTGGAAATAGAAATGCGCTACGACCCCATGCCGCGATCCGTCAGCCACGCCTGACCAGGCGGTCCGCCGCCTGCGCCGCGAGTGGCCTGTCGCGGGTCGCGCCAGACGCGGTCGATCATGCGCGCCCTGCCCTCCACTTTTTTTTGTCCCGGGCGGAATATTGCGATTCCGCCCGGCGTCTGTAGTGGGCAGTCCCCCACTTTCCCATCTACGAGGCACGACATGCGTACTCAAATCGCCGCAGCCCTGGTTCTCTCCTCCGCCGCCCTGTTCTCGGCCGGCGCCCATGCCCAGGCCGTCAAGGCCCAGGACGGCGTCCTGGTCAACAGCGCCGGCATGACCCTCTATACCTTCGACAAGGATGCCGGCGGCAAGAGCGCCTGCAACGACCAGTGCGCCAAGATCTGGCCCCCTGTCACCGCCGCCGCCGACGCCAAGGCCTCGGGCGACCTGAGCATCATCACCCGCGACGACGGCTCCAAGCAATGGGCCTACAAGGGCAAGCCCGTCTACCTGTATGCCAAAGACGCCAAGCCGGGCGACAAGACCGGCGACAACTTCAAGGACGTCTGGCACGCCGCCAAACCCTGACCGCGCTCTCGCCGTCCATCCCCGCCCGCCATGCGCGCCGACGACGAAGCCGCGATCCTGGCCTGCATCCCCAGCCTGCGGCGCTACGCCCGCGGGCTGACGGGCGACCCGCACCGGGCCGACGACCTGGTGCAGGACACCCTCGAACGGGCCTGGAGCCGCTACTCGCGCTGGCAACGCCGTGGCGAGCTGCGGGCCTGGATGTTCGGCATCATGCATAACCATTTCATCGACGGCGTGCGCGCCCACCACCGGCAGGCCGAACAGGCCAGCGCGGGCGATCTGCCCGAGGTGCCGGTGCGCGCCACGCAGACCGACCACCTGGAGGTGCGCGACCTGGATCGCTGCCTGCAAGGCCTGCCGGCCGAGCAGCGCGAAGTGCTGCTGCTGGTGTGCGTGGAAGACCTGTCGTACCAGGAAACCGCGCAGGTGCTGGGCGTGCCGATGGGCACGGTCATGTCGCGCCTGTCGCGCGCCCGCGAACGGCTGGGCGCCCTGATGCAAGGCCAGCAAGCCGCCAGCCGGCTCCATCGCGTGAAATGACATGAACGACAAACGCCTCCACGCCGTCCCGACCGCCGGCAACCCGATCACCGAAGCCGACCTGCACGCCTACGCCGACGGCCAGTTGCCGCCCGGCCGCCACGCCGAGGTCGACGCCTTCCTCGCCACGCACCCGCAGGACCTGGCCCGCGTGCACGCCTGGCAGGCCCAGCGCCGCGCCCTGCACGCCCTGCTCGATCCGGTGCTGGACGAACCGCTGCCCCTGCGCCTGCCGCTGTCGCCGCCCGCGCGCCGCCTGCCGTGGCGCGCCGTTGCGGCGGGCGTGGCCATCGCCGCCATCAGCGCCAGCAGCGCCTGGCTGGCGCGCGGCGCCCTGGACGCCCGCCACCTGCAAACCGTGTTGGCCACCGCCGCCCCCGACCGCGCCGCCGGCGGCTACGCCCAGCGCGCCGCCATCGCCCACACCGTCTACGCCCCCGACATGGGCCGTCCCGTCGAAGTCAGCGGCGATAACGAAAAGGCCCTGGTCACCTGGCTCACCAAGCGCCTCGGCGCCCCCGTGCGCGCCCCCTCCCTGACCCACGCCGGCTACGACCTGGTCGGCGGCCGCCTCCTGCCCGGCGGCAGCGGCCCCGTCGCCCTCTTCATGTACGGCGCCGCCGACGGCCAACGCCTGACCCTCTACGTCACCCGCGAAGCCGCCGGCGGCCAGACCGCCTTCCAATTCACCCAGGAAGGCCCCGTCCGCGTCTTCTACTGGGTCGAAGGCGAATTCGGCTACGCCCTCTCCGGCGCCATCAGCCGCGAACAACTCCAACGCGTCTCCGAAGAAGTCTATAAACAACTGCAAGGCTGACCCGGGCGAGGCCCCCCCATCGCAGCCACCACGCGCAGCGACCACCGCCCCGACGCCCCAAACGATGTATGCCAGAAACGGCTGCCCGCGCAGCCGTTTCTGGCGGGCCCCGCAAACCCCTTCCCCCTCCCGACGCTGAGCAGAACGCCAAGCAAACCGCCCTGCCCGCCATCCGCCGCATGGAGACGCACGAGCGGCGGGCTGCGGCGGCCGGGTGGGTGCGGGGCGTGTAGATGCGCCCGGCGGAAACCGAAGGCAGCCGCCGCAGGCGGCAACGAGGTTGAGCACGGGGCAGTCCGGAGCGAACGCTCCGGACCGCAATCGTAGCCCCGCGCCCACCCGGCCGCCGCAGCCCGCCGCGCCTTAAGAACCCTCCCGAGCCACATACAACATATGCAGCGTGATCTTCCTCACTTCAGCCTTGCTCATCTCAATATGCCCCCGCAACATCCTCCCCGCCGCCTCCCCCCGCCGAGCCAGCACCGCCCGCAGAATCGCCCCATGCTCCTCATACGTCGCATCCACCCGGAACTCCTTGGTGAAATCCAGCCGCCGCACGATCCGGATCTTCTCCGTCACCTCCCGGTGGATCAGCGCCATCTCCGCATTCCCGGCAGCCGCCACCAGTGAGCAGTGAAAGGCCTCGTCCAGCTCCGCCACCATCCGCCCATCCAGGATCCGCTGCGCCGGCGGCACCAGCCACACATCCGTCAACGCCCCCAGCAGGCCGCTCTCGTCCATGTGCTCGCGCGCGCACAGCCGTTCGACCGCCGCCAGCTCCAGCACCACCCGCACGTCGTACAGCGCCTCGAAGCGCTCGAAATCGAACGGCCGCACCTGCCAGCCGCTGCGCGGACTGGGCAGCACGAAGCCCTCGCGCTCCAGCCGCGCCAGCCCCAGCCGCACCGGCGTGCGGCTCACCCCCAGCCGCAGCGCCAGCTCCGCCTCGGTGAAGCGGTCGCCGGGCAGCAGGCGGAAGTCGAACAGCTCGTCCTTGATGCGCTGGTAGACCTGATCGGCCAGCGACCCCGCGAGCGCCGGCGCCTGCCGCAACGCCGGCCCGATGCGTACCGAATCGCGCATGATCAGGTCACCGGGCAGGTGGCATCCTCGGCCAGCACGATCAGCGCGTCGCCCGCGTTCACCGGCTTGCCCGGCACGCAACGGATCGCCGTCACCGTGCCCGACACCGGCGCGATCACCGACAGCTCCATCTTCATGGCCTCGACCACCACCAGCGTGTCGCCGGCCGCCACGCTCTGACCCACCTGCACCGGGATCTTCCAGATGTTGCCGCACATGTCGGCGCTGACCAGCCGTTCGCCCTCGCGCAGCGCGGTCTCCACTTCCGGCGCGGCCTCGACCGGCGCCGCCGCCACATCCTCGTGCTGCCACAGCGCCACCTCGGCGTCGAAGGCCGTCTTCTGGCGCGCCTGGAACGCGGCGATGCTGTCGGCCTCTTGGGCCAGGAAGCGCTGGTGCGCGGCGAAGTCGAACACTTCTTCCTCGATGCGAACCGTGGCGCGGCCTTCGCGGAAGTCCTCGCGCAGCGTGTCCAGTTCGGCCTCGCTCACCGGATAGAAGCGCACCTGGTCGAAGAAACGCAGCAGCCACGGCTTGCCATCCTGGAACACCCGGTTCTTCAGGAACTTGTTCCAGATCGGCAGCGTGCGGCCCACCAGCTGGTAGCCGCCGGGCGAATCCATGCCGTAGATGCACATGTAGACGCCGCCGATGCCCACCGTGCCTTCGGCCGTGAAGGTGCGCGCCGGGTTGTATTTGGACGTCAGCAGACGGTGGCGCGGATCGATCGGCACCGCGCACGGCGCGCCCAGGTAGACATCGCCCAGGCCCATGATGAGATAGCTGGCGTCGAACACGATACGGCGCACGTCCTCGCGGCTGGCCAGGCCGTTGATGCGCTGGATGAAGTCGACATTGTTCGGCAGCCAAGGCGCGCTGGCGCGCACGGTTTCCTGGTAGCGCCGCACCGCGCCCAGCGTGGCCGAATCCTCGAACGCCATCGGCAGGTAGACCACGCGGGTCGGCACCTTCAACGTCGCCACGTCGGCCAGTTGCGATTCGATCTGCAGCAACCGCGTGATCAGGGCCTGTTGCAGGATCACGCGGCTGTCGTAGCGGATCTGCAGCGAGCGCACGCCCGGCGACAGCTCGCGCACGCCATCGATCGGCCGCGCCGCCAGCGCCTCCATCAGCAGGTGGATGCGCATGCGCAGCGCTAGGTCGAGTACGTTGTCGCCATACTCCAGCAGCAGATAGCCGTCGCCCGCCTGGCGGTACGACACCGACGGCCGGGCGTCGGTCGCCGGCAGCGCGGCGATGATGGTCTCGGACGCCGTGGCGGGCGGCGCGGACGGCGCGGTGGCCCGCGGCGCCACCGCGCCAAGCAGTTCCACGCTGCTATCCTGCGCCGCTTCGCGCGCCACCGCCTCGGCGTAGTCGATGCGCACGAAGCGAATGCGGTCGCCCGGCTTGACCTGCCCCACCTTCCACAGTTCCGCGCGCGCGATCGTCACCGGGCAGACAAAGCCGCCCAGGCTGGGGCCGTCGCGCGTCAGGATCACCGGACTGTCGCCGGTGAAGTTGATGCTGCCGATGGCGTATTCGCAGTCATGGATGTTGGACGGATGCAGGCCGGCCTCGCCGCCGTTCTCGCGCGCCCAGGTCGGCTTGGGGCCGGTCAGGCGCACGCCCAGGCGGTTGGAGTTGTAGTGCACCTCCCAGTCGGCGGCGAAGAAGGCCTCGATGGCTTCGGGACGGAAGAAGTCCGGCGCGCCGTGGGGGCCGTACAGCACGCCGATCTCCCAGGTATTGCCATAGGCGGGAATCAGCTCGGCCGGCGCCGCCCGCGGCGCGCTCACCGGCGGCTCGGCATTGGCGGCCGGCAGGTCGGGACGCACCAGCGGCAGCATGTCGCCAACCCGCAGCGTGCGCCCGGCATGGCCGCCGAACTGGCCCAGCGCGAAGGTCGAGCGGCTGCCCAGGTAGACGGGCACGTCCAGTCCATTGCGCACCGCCAGGTAGGTGCGGCAACCGGACAGCGCGCGGCCGGTGGCCAGCACCTGGCCCGAGCGCACGCTGACCGGCCGCCACATCGGCACCGGTTCGCCATCCAGCGTGGCGGCGCACTGGGCGCCGGTCAGCGCCACGACGGCGTCGCCATGGAAGCGCAGCGTCGGCCCCACCAGCGTGGCCTCGATGCCGGCGGCGCCGGGCGCATTGCCGACGATGCGGTTGGCCAGGCGGAACGCGTAGTCGTCCATCGGCCCCGACGGCGGCACGCCGATGTCCCAGTAGCCAGTGCGGCCCGGATAGTCCTGCACGCTGGTGTAGGTGCCGGCCTCCAGCACCTCGATGGCCGCGGGCCGGTAGGTGAACCCCTCCAGGAAGCGGGTCGACAATTGCCCGGCGCGAAAGCGCGCGTCGGCCACGATCTGGCGCAGGTAATCGAGGTTGGTGGCGATACCGTGCAGACGGGTATGCGCCAGCGCGTCGGCCAGCTTGTCGAGCGCGGCTTCGCGGGTCTCGGCGTGCACGATCAGCTTGGCCAGCATCGGGTCGTAGAACGGCGGCACCTCGGTGCCCGTCTCGACCCAGCCATCGACCCGCACGCCCGCCGGGAAATACACCTCGGTCAGCACGCCGGGCGAGGGCTGGAACTGGCGCAGCGGATCCTCGGCATACAGCCGCACCTCGATCGAGGCGCCCTGCGGCGCGCGCGACATCGCGGCCAGATCCAGCGCTTCGCCCGCCGCCACGCGCAGCATGCATTCGACCAGATCCAGGCCGGTCACGGCCTCGGTCACCGGGTGTTCCACCTGCAGGCGGGTGTTGACCTCCAGGAAATAGAAGCTGTCGCGCGCCGGGTCGTAGATGAATTCGACCGTGCCGGCCGAGCGGTAGGCCACCGACTCGCCCAGCTTGACGGCCGCGTCCAGCAGCGCCGCGCGGGTCGCGGCCGGCAGGTGCGGCGCGGGGGTTTCCTCGATCACCTTCTGGTTGCGCCGCTGCACCGAGCAGTCGCGCTCGCCCAGCGCCAGCACGCGGCCGGCACCGTCGCCGAAGATCTGCACCTCGACGTGGCGGGCGTTGTCCACGTAGCGCTCGATGAAGGCGCCGCCGTCGCGGAAAAAGTGCTCGCCCATGCGCTGCACGCTGTCGAACGCCACCGTCAGCTCGGCCTCGTTGTCGCAGCGCGACAGGCCGATGCCGCCGCCACCGGCGGTGCTCTTGAGCATCACCGGATAGCCGATGCGCTCGGCCTGCGTCAGCGCTTCGCCCAGGCTGGCCAACAGGCCCGTGCCGGGCGTCATCGGCACGCCGGCCGCGGCCGCCAGTTCGCGCGAGCGGTGCTTCAGGCCGAACTCGCGGATCTGCAGCGGCGTCGGGCCGACAAAAGCGATGCCGGCGGCCTCGCAGGCCTCGGCGAACTCGGCGCTTTCCGACAGGAAGCCGTAGCCGGGGTAGATGGCCTGGGCGCCGTGCTCGCGCGCGGCCGCCAGCAGCAGGTCCATGCGCAGGTAGCTGTCGACGGCCTTCTCGCCGCCCAGCGCCACGGCCACGTCGGCCTCGCGCACGTGGGCCGCATTGCGGTCGGGATCGGAATACACGGCAACGCTGCGGATGCCCAGGCGTTTCAGGGTACGGATGGCGCGGACGGCGATTTCGCCACGGTTGGCGATCAGGACGGTATCGAACACGGTTCGGCTCCCAGGGGCGATTGGCGTTAGCGGGGGGTGGCGTTCAGGCTGGCGAGATACGCGCGCCAGCCACCGAAGGCGGTGATATCGCGCGCACCGGCCAGGCCGCGCGGCTCGCAGATGAAACCCTTGACCTGGCGGCCGTCATGCAGCGTCAATGTGCCGATGCCCAGCGGCGCCGGGATCTCGGCCACGAAGGCGCCGAACGCCGCCAGCGGGATGTCCCACAATTCCACCTCGATCGGCGCGCCGCTGTCGGACTTCACCAGGCCCGGCTTGGGCGGCGTGGTGTTGGCCAGCGCGTAGAGCCGGTAGTCGGCGGCCGTGTGGGTCTTTTCGACCAGCACCGCGCGGCGCGAGGTCAGTTGGTGGTTCAAGGGCATGCCGGTCAGGTGCGCGCCCACCACCGCGACCCGCAGCAGTTCCGGGTCGGCGGCGGGCGGCCCCATCGGCGGTAGCGGCTGGCCCGTGGCGCCCAGCGGCAGGCCGCGCAGGGCCTGCCACTGGCGGCCGAAGCGCGCCAGCGCGCGGTCCTGCCAGGCCATGCCGATCAACGTGATGCCGGCCGGCAGGCCGTCCTCGCGCATGCCGGCCGGCAGCGCCAGCGCCGACAGGTCGGCCAGGTTGGCGAAGTTGGTGTAGATGCCCAGTTGCGAATTCAGGCGCACGGGGTCGGCCTGCAGTTGGGCGATGGTGTAGATCGACGGCGAGGTCGGCACCACCAGCGCGTCGAAGCCCTGCAGCGACTGATGGATGCGGCGCGTCAGTTCGGCGCGGCGGTATTCGGCCTTGAAGGCGTCGAGCGCATCGTAGTGGACCGCGCCTTCGACGATGCCACGCACCACCGGGTGGATCGCCTCGGGGTTGTCGCGCCACAGCGCCTCGACGGCGACGAAGCGCTCGGCCACCCACGGCCCCTGGTACAGCAGCGCCGCCAGCTCGGCATAGGGCGCAAAGTCAATGGCCTGGATCTCGGCGCCGCTGGCCTTGAGCGCCCGCACCGCGGCCTCGAATGCGGCGGCGGCCTGGGCATCGCCGAAGAACTCCAGCCGGTCGGGCACGGCCAGCCGCAGCGTGGCCGGCCAGGGCGCGGCGGCGCCGGCCGGCTGCGCGCGCGAATAGGGATCGCGCGCGTCGTAGCCGCCGGCGATGCCAGCCACGCGCTCGGCGTCGTCCACCGTCAGCGCGAAGATCGACACGCAGTCCTGCGTGCGGCAGGCCGGCACCACCCCGGCGGTGCTGAGCCAGCCCTTGGTCGGCTTGAGGCCGACGATGTTGTTGAAGCCGGCCGGGACGCGGCCCGAACCCGCGGTGTCGGTGCCCAGCGAGAACGCCACCAGCCCGCGCGCCACCACAGAGGCGGATCCCGAACTGGAGCCGCCGCTGATGTAGTCGGGCTGGAAGCTGTTGGCCACCGCGCCATGCGGCGAGCGGGTGCCGACCAGGCCCGTGGCGAACTGGTCCAGGTTGGTCTTGCCGATCAGGATGGCGCCGGCCGCGCGCAGGCGCCGCACGACGGTGGCATCCTCGTCCGGCGTGTAGGCAAACGCCGGGCAGGCCGCGGTGGTCGGCCAGCCGGCCGCGTCGATGTTGTCCTTGATGGCGAATGGCACGCCGTACAGCGGCAGGCGCGAACGATCGCCGCCGGCCGCGGCCAGCAACAGGCCCAGGTCGTCAAGCTGGCGCGCCAGCTGCGCGGCGCTGGCGCGCGCGATCCAGGCGTTGTCGGCCGGGTCGCCCGGCGTCGCGGCCAGGGGCATCAACAGCGCTTGCGGCGTGGCCCCGTCGTCATAGGCCGACAGCCATTGCGCGATCGTCCAACCGAGCGGGCCCTGCTGCGTTGCTACGGCATTCATGCTGGAATCCTTTCTGGTATACAAGTACGGATTCCCAAGCAATACGCGTGCCACGTGCCGCGCGCGCCGCGCCTTTCCCCTGCCAGCCACGCGCGGCGACCGCGGCGGCGGCATCTCCCGCGCCGCGCGCGCACCCGCAACGGGCAGGCGCCGCACCGAACTTGTGCACACGGCACCAGATTGAACCGCGCCGCGCGCGGCCGCCGCGCCCCGCCCGCCCCCGCTCACTCCCATTGCTCACTACAGCGCCACGCCCGCCGGGCGCGGTTGGCACGGCTTTTGCTTTGAAGTCCTGGTCACGCCCTTGCTCCGGCAGGGCCGCGCGCAGAGGTAGTTGGATGCAGTCCCAGGCTTTGACACCGTTATCGCCGGCACACCGCCGGCCTCTTCCCATCCAGGAGTCACCATGAAACGCAGACTAATCCTCAAGCAGTTGACCGCCGCGAGCCTGTTGGCCGTGTCGGGCTGGACGCCGCAACTGTTCGCCGCCGAAGACACCATCAAGGTCGGCATCCTGCATTCGCTGTCCGGCACCATGGCCATCTCGGAAACGTCGCTCAAGGACGTGGCCCTGATGACCATCGACGAGATCAACGCCAACGGCGGCGTGATGGGCAAGAAGCTTGAAGCGGTGGTGGTCGATCCGGCCTCGAACTGGCCGTTGTTCGCCGAGAAGTCGCGCCAGTTGCTGTCGCAGGACAAGGTGGCGGTGGTGTTCGGCTGCTGGACCTCGGTGTCGCGCAAGTCGGTGCTGCCGGTGTTCAAGGAACTGAACGGCCTGCTGTTCTACCCGGTGCAGTACGAAGGCGAGGAACTGGAGAAGAACGTGTTCTACACCGGCGCCGCGCCCAACCAGCAGGCCATTCCGGCGGTGGAATACCTGATGAGCGAAGACGGCGGCGGCGCCAAGCGTTTCGTGCTGCTGGGCACCGACTATGTGTACCCGCGCACCACCAACAAGATCCTGCGCGCCTTCCTGCATTCCAAGGGCGTCAAGGACAGCGACATCGACGAGGTCTACACCCCCTTCGGGCACGCCGACTACCAGACCATCGTCGCCAACATCAAGAAGTTCGCGGCCGGCGGCAAGACCGCGGTCATCTCCACCATCAACGGCGACTCCAACGTGCCGTTCTACAAGGAACTGGGCAACGCCGGCCTGAAGGCCACCGACGTGCCGGTGGTGGCGTTCTCGGTGGGCGAGGAAGAACTGCGCGGCGTCGACACCAAGCCGCTGGTGGGCCACCTGGCCGCCTGGAACTACTTCGAGTCGATCAAGAATCCGGTCAACGCGGAATTCATCAAGAAGTGGCAGGCCTACGCCAAGGCCAAGAACCTGCCCAACGCCAACACCGTGGTCACCAACGACCCGATGGAAGCCACCTACATCGGCATCCACATGTGGAAGCAGGCGGTCGAACAGGCCAAGACCACCGACGTCGACAAGGTGATCGCGGCCATGGGCGGCCAGAAGTTCAACTCGCCGAGCGGCTTCGTCATCGAGATGGACAAGACCAACCATCACTTGCACAAGCCGGTCTACATCGGCGAGATCAAGGCGGACGGCCAGTTCAACGTGGTCTGGAAGAGCAAGGGCCCGATCCGCGCGCAGCCGTGGAGCCCGTACATTCCGGGCAACGAAAGCAAGCAAGGTCTCTAACCGGAACCGGAAGCGCAGCCATGCCGAATGCGGTCCTCGCGAGATTCCTGCGTCACCTCCTGCTTGCATGGCTGCTGGCCCTGCCGGCGCTGGCCGCCCAGGCGGCCACGCCCGGCGTGGACCCGGCGCTGCTGGCCCCGCTGGCCGGCGACGACACCGACGCCCGCCTGCAAGCCATCGCCGCCCTGGGCCAGCAGCCCGGCCCGGGCGCGGCCGCCGTGCTGCAGGCGCTGGGCAATGACCAGCTGTATGCCTTGCCGGATGGCCGCGTGCTGATCGGCGACGGCAAGGGCCAGGCCACCGATCCGGCCACCGGCGCTTCCCTGGCGCTGCCGCCCGAGGCCGCCGCCATCGGCATCAACAACCGCTTGCGGCGCGCGATCGAGGCGGCGCTGGCCGGCTCGCGCCTGTTCTCCGACAATCCGCAGGAACGGCTGGCCGCCGCCCGCCGCCTGCAACAGACCGGCGATCCGGCGCGCCTGCCGCTGCTGGAAAAGGCGCTGGCCGCCGAAAAGGACGCGGCCGTGCGCGCCGCGCTGGAAATCGCCCAGGCCAACCTCGAACTCAAGAGCGCCGACCCCGCGGTGCGGCGCCACGCGGTGGATCTGCTCGGCCGCACCGACAACGCCGCCTTCCGGCCGACGCTGGCGGCGCTGACGCAACAGCAGGGCGGCGTCTCTGCCGAACCCGACGCTGGCGTGCGCGAGGCGGCCGCCACCGCGCTCAAGCGCATCGACCGCCACCTGGCCACCATCGAGTGGGCCGGCAACCTGTTCTACGGCCTCAGCCTGGGCAGCGTGCTGCTGCTGGCGGCGCTGGGCCTGGCCATCACTTTCGGCCTGATGGGCGTCATCAACATGGCGCACGGCGAACTGCTGATGATCGGCGCCTATGTCACCTACCTGGTGCAGACGGCGTTCCGCGCCTGGCTGCCGGGCTGGCTCGACTGGTACGTGGCCGCGGCGCTGCCGCTGGCCTTTCTGATCACCGCTCTGGTCGGCATGGCGCTGGAACGCACCGTCATCCGCTGGCTCTACGGCCGGCCGCTGGAAACGCTGCTGGCCACCTGGGGCATAAGCCTGATGCTGATGCAGGGCGTGCGCACGCTGTTCGGCGCGCAGAACGTCGAGGTGGGCAACCCCAGTTGGATGTCCGGCGGCGTCACGGTGCTGGGCGGCCTGGTGCTGACCTACAACCGGCTGGTCATCATCGGCTTCGCGCTGTTCGTGGTGTTCCTGGTGTGGGCGCTGCTGAACCACACTCGCCTGGGCCTGTTCGTGCGCGCCATCACGCAGAACCGGCGCATGGCCGATTGCGTCGGCGTGCCCACCGGCCGCGTCGACATGCTGGCGTTCGGGCTGGGTTCGGGCATCGCCGGGCTGGCCGGCGTGGCGCTGTCGCAACTGGGCAATGTGGGCCCGGACCTGGGCCGCGGCTACATCGTCGATTCCTTCATGGTGGTGGTGCTGGGCGGCGTCGGCCAATTGGCCGGCACCGTGATTGCCGCGCTCGGCCTGGGCGGCGTCAACAAATTCCTGGAGCCTTACGCGGGAGCGGTCATGGCCAAGATCACTATCCTGGTGCTCATCGTGCTTTTCGTGCAGAAGCGGCCGCAAGGCCTGTTCGCCCCGCGCGGCCGGAGCGTCGAATGAGGCAGACCGCGCTGACCGATATCAACCTGCTGGCGCGCCGGCCCCTGTTCAACGGCCGCGCCTGGGCCGCGCTGGGCGCGGGCGTGCTGCTGCTGGCGCTGGTGCCGCTGCTGAATCTGGTGTTTCCCGCCGGCCATGCGCTGCACGTCTCGGCCTACGCCGTGGCGCTGCTGGGCAAGTTCATGTGCTACGCCATGGCGGCGCTGGCGCTGGACCTGGTGTGGGGCTATGCCGGCATCCTGTCGCTGGGCCACGGCCTGTTCTTCGCCCTGGGCGGCTACGCCCACGGCATGTACCTGATGCGCGCCATCGGCCAGGACGGCGTCTACCAGAGCCGGCTGCCGGACTTCATGGTGTTCCTGGACTGGAAGGATTACCCCTGGTATTGGGCATTCACCGACCACTTCGCCTACGCCATGCTGCTGGTGGTGCTGGTGCCGGGCGTGCTGGCCTTCGTGTTCGGCTACTTCGCGTTCCGCTCGCGCATCAAGGGCGTGTACTTCTCCATCATCACGCAGGCGCTGACCTTTGCCGCCATGCTGCTGTTCTTTCGCAACGACACGGGCTTCGGCGGCAACAATGGTTTCACCGATTTCAAGCGCATCCTGGGTTTCGACATCACCGCGCCCGGCACCCGCGCCGCGCTTTACTGGATCACGCTGACGGCGCTGGCCGGCGCGCTGGTGCTGGCGCGCGCCGTCACCCAGTCCAAGCTGGGCAGGGTGCTGACGGCGGTGCGCGACGCCGAGAGCCGGCTGCGCTTCATCGGCTACGACCCGCTCGGCTTCAAGCTGTTCGTGTGGACGCTGTCGGCGGTGCTGTGCGGCATCGCCGGCGCGCTGTACGTGCCGCAGGTCGGCATCATCAACCCCAGCGAGATGTCCACCGAGAACTCCATCGAAATGGTGATCTGGGTGGCCACCGGCGGGCGCGGCACGCTGATCGGCCCCATCATCGGCGCCGGCGCCGTGAACGGCCTGAAGACCTGGTTCACCAGCGTGCTGCCGGAATTCTGGCTGTACGCGCTGGGTTTGATCTTCGTGCTGGTGACTCTCTTTCTGCCCACCGGCATCGTCGGCCTGGCCCGGCGCCTGGCCGCCCGCCACCAGGAGCGACGCGCATGACCAGCACCCATTCCGAATCCGCCACGCTGGACGGCGGCCCCAGCGGCGACGCCGGCTACGGCCGCGTCAGCCCCAAGGGCCTGGACACCAGCCACGGCGCCATCCTCTACCTGGAAGGCATCACCGTGAGCTTCGACGGCTTCAAGGCCCTGAACGACCTGACGCTGGACATCGGCGTCGGCGAACTGCGCTGCATCATCGGCCCCAACGGCGCCGGCAAGACCACCATGATGGACGTCATCACCGGCAAGACGCGGCCCACCGCCGGCACCGCCTACTTCGGCCAGAGCATCGACCTGACCACGCTGAGCGAGGCGCAGATCGCGCACGCCGGCATCGGCCGCAAATTCCAGCGCCCCACCGTGTTCGAACAGCACACCGTGTTCGAGAACCTGGAACTGGCCATGAAGACCGACAAGCGCGTGCGGCCCACCCTGTTCGCGCGCCTGACCGGCGCGCAGGCCGACCGCATCGGCGAGACGCTCGACCTGATTCGCTTGCGGCCCGAGGCCTTCCGCCCGGCCGGCCTGCTGTCGCACGGCCAGAAGCAATGGCTGGAGATCGGCATGCTGCTGATGCAGGAACCCCGGTTGCTGCTGCTGGACGAACCGGTGGCCGGCATGACCGACGCCGAGACCGAGCGCACCGGCGAACTGCTCAACGAACTGCGCGGCCGCCATTCATTGATGGTGGTCGAGCACGACATGGACTTCGTCAACCAGATCGCCGGCGACGGCAAGGTCACGGTGCTGCACGAGGGCTCGGTGCTGGCCGAGGGGCCGATGGCCAAGGTGCAGGCCGATGCGCGCGTGATCGAAGTCTATCTGGGGCGCTGACATGCTGAACGTGAACACCATCGACCAGTACTACGGCGGCAGCCATACCCTGCGCGGCGTGTCGCTGGCGGTCAATCAGGGCGAATGCCTGGCGCTGCTGGGCCGCAACGGCGTCGGCAAGACCACGCTGCTCAAGTGCGTGATGGGCGTGCTGCCGGTGGCGCGCGGCGCCATCGGCTTCGACGGCGCCGACATCACCCGCCTGGCGCCGCACCAGCGCGCCGCGCGCGGCATGGCCTATGTGCCGCAGGGCCGCGACATCTTCGCCCGCCTGACGGTCGAGGAGAACATCCTGATGGGCATGGCCACCAAGCCGGCGGCGCGCGCGCGCCGCATCAAGGAAGAAGTGTTCGAGCTGTTCCCGGTGCTCAAGAGCATGCTGGCGCGGCGCGGCGGCGACTTGTCCGGCGGTCAGCAGCAACAACTGGCGATCGCCCGCGCCCTGGTGGCCGAACCCCGGCTGATCATCCTGGACGAGCCGACCGAAGGCATCCAGCCGTCCATCATCAAGGACATCGGCCGCGTCATCCACCTGCTGCGCCAGCGCGGCGACATCGCCATCCTGCTGTGCGAACAGTACTTCGACTTCGCCCGCGAGCTGGCCGACCGCTTCGTGGTGCTGTCGCGCGGCGAGGTGGTGGCCAGCGGCGACCGCGCCGCCATCGACGGGGAGGACGTGCGGCGCCACCTTTCCGTCTGAAAAGGCTTGGATATAATGCGCCGTCATGCACCTCGCCCTCTTCCTGAACCGCGGCTACGCCTGGATCGCGCTGATCGCGATCCTGTGGGCGTCGTTGGTGCCGTCGCTGGCGCATGGCAACCACCTGCCCAATGCCGGCCGCCAGGTCACCGTGGACTACTGCGCCCCCGACGGCCGCTCGTCCCTGACCATCGAGGTGCAAAGCGATGACGCGGCCGGCGACCCCGCCGCCCATCATGGCGACGGCAACCACTGCCCGTTCTGCCGCAATCCGCAAGCCGATCCCGGCATTCCCCCCGCTCCCCTGACCGTGCTGCCGGCGCCCGCCAGCGGCGGCGTCACCTACCCGGCGCTGTTCTACCGCGCCGCGCATCCGCTCCACGCCTGGCGCGCGCCCCAGCCACGCGCCCCGCCCGCGGCCTGAGCGCGCGGCGGCCGTCCCTCGCGGACGACCGCCACGCCGCTTCTGCCCGAGCCCGCGCCGCCCATTTCCGGCGGCGACGCCCTGGAGAACCCACGCCCGCGCCTCTTTGCCGCCCTGACCGCGGCGCCCGCGCGAGCGCGCATGCCGGCCCCTGCCGGCCTGGATCATGAAAAAAACCTACGCAGCATCCCTGCTGGCCGGCGCCTGCGCGGCCAATCCCGCGTTCGCGCTGACCGCCGAACCCGCCATCGAAACCCTGGCCCCCACCCGGGTCGAAGGCGAGCGCGCCGAGGACTCGCCCAACGGCCCGATCAACCTGGAGCGCATCGACGGCACCGGCAGCCGCCTCGGCCTGCGCATCAAGGACACGCCGGCCTCCGTCACCGTCATCTCGCGCCAGCAGATCGAGGCGCGCGGCGCCCTCAATACCCAGGACATCGCGCGCGGCATCCCGGGCGTGAACAACGCCTCGCCCCCGGGCATGGCCGGCGCGGTCAGCTATCGCGGCTTCAGCGGCGGGCAGGTCTCGCAACTGTTCAACGGCATCTCGGTACAGTACGACGCGGTGGCGGCGCGGCCGATCGATAGCTGGATCTACGACCGGGTCGAGGCCATCGGCGGGCCCTCGACCTTCCTGTTCGGCGCCGGCGCGGTCGGCGGCGCCATCAACTACGTCACCAAGCAGGCCGAGCGCGACACCTTCTACGAAGGCCAGCTACGGCTGGGCTCGTTCGACACGCGCCAGGTGTCGGCCGGCATCAACCAGCAGTTGGCCGGCTCGCCCGGCGGGCGCGGCCACTACCTGCGCATCGACGCCAACACCACCGCCAGCAACGGCTGGGTCGACGGCGAACGCGCCCGCGCCACCCAGGTGGCGGCCTCGCTGCTGTCCGACCTGGGCGACGACGTCACCCAGACCTGGGCCTTCGAGTACCAGCGCGAGCGCGTCGACCGGCCTTACTGGGGCACGCCGCTGACGGTCGGCGCGAACGGCAAGGTGAGCGGCGAGGGCCACATCCGTGGCGGCACGCGTTTCAAGAACTACAACGTCGACGACGGCCGGTACGAGCAGTCGGTGCTGTGGGCCCGCTCGCTCACCGAATGGCGCGCGGCGCCGGGCGTGACGTTCAAGAACACGCTCTACTACTACCGCGCCGAGCGCGATTTCCGCAACCTGGAGACCTACCGCTACAACGCCGCCAACAGCCGCGTGCTGCGCTCGGGCGCGCTGCTGCAACGCCACGAGCAGAGCCTGCTCGGCAACCGCGTCGAAGGCCTGGTCGAATCGACGCTGGCCGGACTGCCCACCAGTTGGTCGTTCGGCGCCGACCTGAGCGTGAACAAGCAGACCCGCTACCCCACCAGCCTGCCGGCCACGGTCGACGCGGTCGATCCGTACGATTTCCAGCCGGGCTATTTCTACGACATCCCCGGCATGACGCGCGGCCACAATCCGGACCGCGACAACCGCATCCGCACGCTCGCCTTCACGCTGGAGAACCGTACCGAGGTGCTGCCCGGCGTGGCCATCGTGTCGGCCTTGCGCAAGGACTTCATCGACCTGGACCTGACCAACCGCCGCGCGGTCACCGCCACTGCGCCGGCCTCGGCCTCGCGCAGCTACTCGCCCACCACCGGCCGGCTGGCGCTGAACTGGGCCATCACGCCGCAGGCCTCGCTCTACGCGCAGTACGCCACCGCCGCCGATCCCCCCTCCGGCATCATGGCCACCGCCTCGTTCGCCGACGTGCTCAACAATGACAAGCTGACCACCGGCACGCAGAAGGAAGTGGGCGGCAAGTTCGAGTTCTGGGACGGCCGCGGCTCGGCCACCATCGCCGCCTACGAGATCACGCGCAAGAACATCTCGGCGCCCGACGCCAACAATCCGGCGGTCAGCATTCCGGTGGGCCAGCAGTCGGCGCGCGGGCTGGAACTGGCGGGCGGCCTGCGCCTGACGCGCACCCTGTCGCTGCAGGCCAACGTGGCCTTCGTCGATCCCAAGTACGACGATTTCTCGGAAACCGTCGGCGGGGTGCGCGTGTCGCGCAACGGCAATGTGCCGACCAACACGCCGCGGCGCGTGGCCAACGCCTGGATCGACTACGCCTTCCTGCCGGACTGGAACGCCAGCGTCGCCGCGCGCTATGTCGGCCGCGCCTACGCCGATGCCGCCAACACCGTCTGGGCGCCGTCGTACACCGTGTTCGACGCGGCGCTGTCGCACCGCATCGACCGCCACTTCACCGTCACCGGCCGGGTCCGCAACCTGACCGACAAGGTGTACGCGGCCAACGTCACCGGCACGCCGATGTTCTACCTGGGCGCGCCGCGCTCGTTCGAACTGACGCTGCAGGCGCGGTTCTGAGGACCTCCATGGACGCCATCCCCTCGCCTCGGCGCCGGCCCGCGCCGGTGCCGTGGTCCACCCGCGCCAAGCGCTGGCTGTACCTGACGCACCGCTGGGCCGGTATCGTGCTGTGCCTGTTCTTCGCCATGTGGTTCATCTCCGGCGTGGTGATGATGTACGTGGGCTACCCCAAGCTCACCCCGCAGGAACGCATGACGCACCTGGCGCCGCTCGATCCGGCCCGCGTCAGCGCCACGCCGGCGCAGGCGCTGGCGACCGCCGGCGCGGGCGACATGGCGGGGCTGAGCCTGGCCGCGCTGCGCGGCGGCGCGCCGGTCTACCTGGTGCCGATGGGCCGTGGCCGCGCGCCCAAGGTGGTGGATGCCGCCAGCGGCGCGCTGTTGCCGCGCGCCGATGCCACGGTCGCCACGGCCAGCGCCACCGCCTGGTTCGGCGGCGACTACGCCGCGCGCTACCAGGGCGAGGTGGACGAGGACGTCTACACCCATTCCGGCGCGCTCGACCTGCATCGGCCGCTGCACCGCATCGACATGGGCGACCCGGCCCGCACCCGGCTGTACGTCTCATCCGCCACCGGCGAAGTGGTGCTGGACGCCACCCGCCGCGAGCGGCTGTGGAACTACGCGGGCGCCTGGATCCACTGGCTGTATCCGTTTCGCGGCAACGTCTTCGATCCGTGGTGGCACGACATCGTCGTCTGGCTGTCGTTGGCCGGCCTGGCGGTGGCGTTGACGGGCACGGTGGTCGGCATCCTGCGCTGGCGCTTCTCGCGTCCCTACGCCAGCGGCAGCCGCTCGCCCTATCGCGAAAACATGATGCGCTGGCACCACCTGGCCGGCCTGCTGTTCGCCGGCATCACCCTCACCTGGATCTTCAGCGGGCTGATGTCGATGAACCCGTGGCAGGTGTTCAGCAGCGGCGCGCCGCCATTGGCGCTAAAGGCCTATGCCGGCGGCGCCTATGCCGCCGACGCGCCGCAGGCGCCGCCCGCCGCGCTGATCCGCGCCCTGCCGGCGGCGCCGCGCGAACTGCGCTGGCAGCGGGTGGACGGCCAGGACCTGGTGCTGGCCCGCAGCGGGCCGGGCGCGCCGCAGCTGCTGGCGGCCGCCGACGCGCGGCCCGTCACGCTCGACCCGGCCGCCCTGCGCGGCGCCGCCGCGCGCCTGGTGCCGGGCGCCACCCTGACCGACGTGCAGGTGCTCGACCGCTACGACTTCTACTATTACGGCCGCGACGAACACGCCATGCTCGGCCACATCGAAAAGCCGCTGCCGGCCTGGCGCCTGGTGTTCGATGACCCGCAGGCCAGTTGGGTCTACCTGGACCCGCGCACCGGCCAGGTGCTGAGCCGGCAGGACCGCGGCAACCGCGCCAGCCGCTGGCTGTTCGCCTTCCTGCACAGTTGGGACTGGACCGGCCTGCTGGCGCGACGGCCGCTGTGGGACGTCCTGCTGGTGTTCCTGAGCCTGGGCGGCGCGGCGCTCAGCCTGACCGGCGTGGTGATCGGCTGGCGCCGGCTGGGGCGCAAGCTGCGCGCCTGAGACCCGCGCGGCGGAGACGGGTCCGGAATGCACTATGCTCCCTCCTGTTCCCGCAACACCTCAAGGAAGCGCTCATGTCCGACGTCACCATTTACCACAACCCCAAGTGCGGCACCTCGCGCAACACGCTCGCCATGATCCGCAACGCCGGCATCGAGCCGCGCGTCGTGCTGTACCTGGAAACACCGCCTTCGCGCGCCGAACTGCAGGCGCTGTTCAAGCGCGCCGGCATCACGGTGCGCGAGGCGTTGCGCGAGAAGGGCACGCCCTACGCCGAACTCGGCCTGGATGACCCGTCGCTGAGCGACGAGGCCCTGCTCGATGCCATCGAGGCCCACCCCATCCTGCTGAACCGCCCCTTCGTCACCACGCCGCTGGGCACGCGCCTGTGCCGTCCGTCCGAACAGGTGCTGGACATCCTGCCGGCGCCGCAGCAGGGCGCATTCACCAAGGAAGACGGCGAGGCGGTGATCGACGCCCAGGGCAAGCGCATCGCCAAGTGAGCGCGCCGCCCCACAATGTCACGGCATACCCAGTTTCGGGGATAGCCAACCCGGACGGCGGCCGGCAAAATGCCCGGCGGGCAATTTCGCCCGTGGCTTCCCTGTCCGCCGCCATGACCGATCTGCCGCCCGTCTCCGCGCTTGCCCTGCCCGCCCCGGTTCTGGTGGTGGAAGATGAGCCGCTGGTCTGCCGCCGGCTGGAGCGGCTGCTTGGGCAGTTGGGCTATCCGAGCGACGCGCTGCTGTTCGCGGCCTCGCTGGCCGAAGCGCGGCGCCGCGCGGCCGACGAATCGGTCGCGCTGACGCTGGTCGACCTGGGCCTGCCCGACGGCAACGGCATCGACCTGATCGCCGAACTGCGCGCTGCCGATCCGGCCCTGGCGATCCTGGTCATCTCGGCCTGGAGCACCGAGGACGCCATCCTGGCCGCGCTGCGCGCGGGCGCCACCGGCTACGTGCTGAAGGAACGCGACGATCTGGAAGTGCTGCTGTCGCTGCGCAGCGTGCTGCGCGGCGGCGCGCCCATCGACCCGTTCGTGGCCCGCCGCATCATCGAGGAAATGCGCCCCGCGCCGGCCCAGCCCGCGCCGGCCGACGCCGGCGAAACGCTCAGCCCGCGCGAAGGCCAGATCCTGCGCCTGGTGGCCGAGGGCCTGGGCAACCGCGAAATCGCCGAGCAATTGCACCTGTCGCGCTATACCGTCGAATGCCACATCAAGCACATCTATCGCAAGCTCGCCGTCTCCTCGCGCACCCGCGCGATCCACACGGCGCGCTCGCGCGGCTTGCTCGACTGATGTGGCGGGCCGTGCTGGCGTGGCTGGCGCTGCTGGCCGCGCCGGCCCTGGCGCAAAGCGCCCCGCCGGACTGCGTGGCGCGCGTGACCGGGGTGCGCGCGGCCATCGCCGGCGCCGGCGGCGAACGGCCCGCGGACGGGCCGGCCTGGCGCACCGTCACGCTGCCGGACAACTGGGAAAGCCGCTGGCCCGGCCATAGCGGCTCCGTCTGGTACCGCGTCGACTGGCGCCATGGCTGCGACGGCGCGCCCGCCGGCCAGGCCGCGTTGGCACTCGAATCCATCGTCATGGCCGGCGAGGTCTACCTGAACGACGACCTGCTGTGGCGCGACGCCAGCCTGGTCGAGCCGCTGTCGCGCAGTTGGAACATGCCGCGCTACTGGCGCCTGCCCGAGTCATCGGTGCGCGCCGGCGCCAACCAACTCTGGATACGCGTGACCGGCGTGGCCGGCCAGACGCCCGGCCTGGGCCCGGTCCACCTGGGCGAGCCGCAAGCGCTGGCGCGCGAACACGCGCTGCGCTGGTGGCGCAACCGCACGCTGTTCCAGGTCAACCTGGTGATCTCGGCCACGCTGGGCGCGCTGTTCTTCTTCCTGTGGGCCATGAAGCCGCAGCAGTCGAGTCACGGCTGGTACGCGCTGACCGCGTTCTTCTGGGTGCTGTTCTGTGCCAACGTGCTCGCCGTCAGCCCCTGGCCGTTCGGCACCACGCTGATGGCGGCGCGCGCCAACACGGCCGCGCTGATCCTGCACATCGCCTGCTTCTGCCTGTTCACCTGGCGCTTCGGCGGCCAATCCTGGCCGCGCCTGGAAAAGGCGTTGTGGCTCGCCGTGGCCGTAATGCTGGCCGCCGCGATCGGCGTGCCCGACGCGGCCGTGGCGCCCATGCAGCGCACCATCGTGCTGACGATGTCGGCGCTGTTCTTCCTGAACTGCCTGCAATCGGCCATCCACGCGGTGCGCAGCCGCGATCGCGAGCAGATGCTGCTGGCCGCCTGCCTGGTGGTCTTTCTGGGCGCCGCCCTGCATGACCTGCTGCTGATCTTCAAGCGCATCGATGGCGACCGTTCCTACATTCCCTACACCAGCATCGCGGTGCTGGTCGCGATGTCGGCCGTGCTGGGCCTGCGCCACGCGCGCGGCCTGCGGCGCATCGAGCGCTTCAACCACGAGCTGGAAAGGTCGGTGGCCCGCGCCCGCGCCGAGCTCGCCTCGACACTGGCGCGCGAACATGAACTGGCGCTGGCCAACAGCCGCCTGCAGGATCGTCTGGAAATCGCCCGCGACCTGCATGATGGCCTGGGCGGCTCCTTGGTGCGCATGACGGCGGCGGTCGAACAGGCCGCCGAGCCGCTGCAGCACCGCCAGGTCCTGGCCATGCTGAACCTGCTGCGCAATGACCTGCGGCAGACCATCGACAACGGCGCCAGCGCCGACATGACGCCGCCGGCCACGCCGCGCGCCTGGATCGCGCCGCTGCGCCACCGCTACACCCAGTTGTTCGATGAACTGGGCCTGGCGGTACGCTGGGACGTGCCCGCGGCATGGCACGGCGCGCCCTCCGCGCTGCAATGCCTGGCCCTCACCCGCCTGATCGAAGAGGCGCTGACCAACGTGGTCAAGCACAGCCGCGCCCAGCGTGTCCGTGTCGCGCTGCGCCAGCCCGAGCCCGGCGAACTGGTGGTGGAGATCGAGGATGACGGCGTCGGTTTCGACGTCGAGGCCGTGCGCGCCGCCAATCTCAGCGTCGGCGTGCGCAGCATGGCCACCCGCCTGGCGCGCGTCGGCGGCACGCTGGATATCGCCTCGGCGCCCGGCCGCACGCGGTTGCTGGCGCGCCTGGCGACACCGGCAGCGGCCACGATTACCTGATTTCAGGGATACCCAAGGCCGCCTCCGGCCGATCTAATGCGGGGTTGACCGGCGCGTCAGGTCGCGCGCCGATTTACCCTCCATGCAGATCCCCATGTCCACGCCTTCGATGCCGCGCCAGCCGGATTTCCCCCCAGAACGCACCGACGCGCCGCTGTTGCGGGACCTGCTTGGCACCCACGCGGAATCGCTGGCGCGCGTGCTGCGCGAGCACCTTGCGGCAGGCGTGTCCCAGGGCGGCCACGCGTTCGACACGGCCGCTCGGCTGTCGCGCGGGCGCGGACCGGGCGCGTACGCGGCCTGGCTCGGCGGCGCGGCGCTGGGGCTGCTGCGCGACACGGGCGGCCTCTTGGACGCGGCGCGGCCGGTTCCCGCCCCCGGCGAAACCGCCGCCGACGCGCCCCGCCCCATCCATCCGCGCCTGGCCGCCGCCCTGTCACGCGCGGTGCCGGCGGACCTGGCGGGTTCGCTGTTGCGGCTGGCGCGGTCCGGGCTGGACGAACCCGCCTGTGTGCTGTTTCTGTGCAAGCCGGTGAACGCGACGCAAGGCCCCATCCGCATCCAGAAGTAAATCCAGGAATTCGGCCGCATTTTGCAAGGGAATTGACGGCAAACCCGGCTACCATCGCGCCAGTCAAGAACATTTCATCAAAATGACGCGTCATGGATTTCCTCGAACCTCTCAATCAGTCCCTGTTTCTTCTGATCAACGCCGACCCGGCCAGCCCGGGCTGGCGCATTCAGGCGGGCCTGTTCATCGCCAACCGGCTGATCCTGCTGGTGCCGGCCGCGCTCGCGGGGCTGTGGCTGTGGGGCGGACCGCCCCAGCGTGACCTGGTGCTCAAGGCGCTGGCCGGCATCGGCGCGGCGCTCTGTATCAGCTATCTGTGCGGCGCGCTGTGGCCGCATCCGCGGCCGTTCGTGCTCGGACTGGGCCAAGCCTTCTTCGCGCACAAGGCCACGGCCTCGTTCCCCAGCAACCACGCCATCATCATCGCCACGCTGGCCTTCACACTGATCTTCGACCGACGCTGGGCCGGCTGGGGCTACGCCACGCTGCTGCTGGCGGCCGTGGTCGGCCTGTCGCGCGTCTACCTGGGCGTGCACTTCCCGCTGGACATCGCTGGCGGCCTGCTGCTGGCGCCCGTGGCCGCCGGGCTCGCCGTGCCGGTCTGGCGCCGCGTCGGCACGCCGCTGACCACCTCGCTGCAAGCCCTCTACCGCAAGCTGCTGGCGCTGCCCATCGCGCGCGGCTGGATCCGCGCCTGAGGTGCGCGGCCCGCGTCCCCGTGACGCGGGCGTTGCATCGCGCCCGCCTCAGGCGGCCTGCGCCGACAAGCTATCGCGGGCCGCGCGCCAGCGGCCCTCGTGCGCCAACAGCCAGCGCTTGCGATGCAGTCCGCCGCCATAGCCGGTGAGCGACCCGTCGGCCCCCACCACGCGGTGGCACGGCACCACGATTCCCACCGGATTGGCCCCATTGGCTAGCCCCACCGCGCGCACCGCCCGCGCCCGGCCGATGCGCACGGCGAGCGTGCCGTAGCTAACGGTATCGCCCGCCGCGATGTCACGCAGCGCGCGCCACACCTGGCGTTGAAAATCGGTGCCGCCCGAGGCCACCGGCAAGCGGTCGATCGCATCGACCTCGCCCTCGAAGTACGCCTGCAACCCGCGGCTGGCCGGTGACACCCGCGCGGCATCCGTCACCCGCACCGCGTCCTGGCGATACTGGCGGCGCAGCAGCGTGTGCATGCGGGTTTCGTAGTCCGCCCAGTCGACCGCGCGCAGGCCGTCCCGCGCATCGCTCAGCACGAGCATTTGCCCGATCGGGGTGGCAACGCGTTCAAGCGTGAAGGTGTGGACGGGCATGGCGAGCTCCGGATTCGGGGATGGGCGGATCCAATATAGGCGCGTCCGGGGCCGCCCGCTGGCGGATTCCGGACACGGCAGTGATTCCAACAACAGCGTCCGAAAACCGCTAGCTCATGGTCAGCGCCGGCGCTAGCATGGCCCCATGAACCTCGATCACGACGCCTGCTACAGCGCCATCCGCGTACGCGACGCCCGCTACGACGGGCGCTTCTTCACCGCCGTCAAGACCACGCGCATCTACTGCCGCCCGGTCTGCCCGGCGCGCACGCCGCTGGCGCGCAACGTGGTTTTCTACCCCACGGCCGCGGCCGCCCAGGAAGCGGGTTTTCACCCCTGCCTGCGTTGCCGGCCCGAAACCGCGCCCGCCGCCGGCCACGCCCGCGACCTGCCCGACAGCGTCGCGCGCGCCCTCGGCCTGATCGAACTGGGCGCGCTGGACGAGGCCGGCGTCGATG
Organism: Achromobacter sp.; assembly: GCF_050285565.1. GTDB lineage: Bacteria > Pseudomonadota > Gammaproteobacteria > Burkholderiales > Burkholderiaceae_B > Achromobacter. The sequence goes on along the minus strand of NZ_JBLZXG010000006.1, from coordinate 396,437 downwards.
CCCTGGCCGCGCGCCTGGGCATCGGCGAACGCCAGCTGCGGCGCCAGTTCCGCCAGCACCTGGGCGCCTCGCCCGTGGCCGTGGCCCAGACCCGGCGCGTGCTGCTGGCCAAGCAACTGATCCACGAAACCCACCTGCCGATGGCCGAAATCGCGTTTGCCGCCGGCTTCGGCAGCATCCGCCGCTTCAACGAGATCTTCCTGGCCCTGTTCGGCCGCGCGCCGGGCGCATTGCGCCGCTCCGGCAAACCCGATGTCTCGGCCGGCCCGCAAGGCGAAATCAAGCTGCTGCTGCGCTACCGCCCGCCCTACGACTGGCCCGCCATGTTGGAATTCCTGCGCGTGCGCGCCATTCCCGGCATCGAACGGGTCACGGACAACCACTACACGCGCACCATCGGCCTGGACGGCGCCCAGGGCACCGTGCGGGTCGAGCCCGGCGCCGGCAACGCGCTGCAAGCCACCGTCCGCTTTCCGCAACTGCGCGCCCTGCCCACCGTCATCGCGCGCCTGCGCCGCGTCTTCGACCTGGCCAGCGACCCGGCCGCGCTCGCCGCCCAGTTGGCGCACGATCCCGTCATGGCCGCGCTGACCGCCGCCCGGCCCGGCCTGCGTGTGCCCGGCGCCTGGGACGGCTTCGAACTCGCCCTGCGCGCCGTGCTCGGCCAGCAGATCACCGTCGGCGCGGCCATCAAACTGGCCGGCAAGCTCGTCGCCGCCCACGGCCAGCCCCTGGACCAGCCCGACGGCGACCTGACCCATCTGTTCCCGACGCCGGCCGCCATCGCCCCCGTCGACCTCGCTCCCCTGGGCATGCCCCGCAGCCGCGCGGCCACCCTCTGCGCCGTCGCCGCCGCGGCCCTGGCCGACCCGCGCCTGTTCGACACCACCGGCAGTCTCGACAGCGCCGTCACCCGCCTGCGCTCCCTGCGCGGTGTCGGTGAATGGACCGCCCAGTACATCGCCCTGCGCCAACTGCGCGAACCCGACGCCTTTCCCGCCGCCGACATCGGCCTGATCCGCGCTCTGGAAAAAATCGAAAACCGCGCCTACACCCCCGCCCAGCTCCTGGCCCGCGCCGAAACCTGGCGCCCCTGGCGCGCCTACGCCGCCCAGCACCTGTGGGCGGCGTATTGAGGCGCAGGCGGGCACCGCTCGATACACGCCAATGACGCGGCGGGCGGCCTGCGAAGCATACCCGCCATATCAAAAAAATCAGTCGCGGAAATTCTCGAACTGCAACGGCAAATCCACGTCCGTCTTCTTCAACAACGCAATCGCCGTCTGCAGATCATCCCGCTTCTTCCCGCTGATCCGCAGCTTGTCGCCATTGATCTGGCTTTCCACCTTAAGCTTCGCGTTCTTGATCGCGGCGATCAGCTTCTTGGCCACCGGCTGCTCGATGCCCTGCTTGACCGTGATCTTCTGCCGCGCCCCGCCCAGGTTCTCCAGCGGGTCCGCCACATCCAGGCAACGCACATCGATGCCACGCGCCGACAGCCGGCCGCGCAGGATGTCCAGCATCTGCTTGAGCTGGAACACGCTCGACGCCACCTGCGTCACCACGAAGCCGTCCAGTTCGAACTTGGCATCCGTGCCCTTGAAATCGAAACGGGTGGCGAGCTCGCGGTTGGCCTGGTCGATGGCGTTGGTGAGTTCGTGTTTGTCGACTTCGGAGACGACGTCGAAAGTAGGCATGACACTGGGTCCTGTCGGTAGATGAGGAAAAGGCGGCCGCGGCCGCCGCGATCGCGCCATTTTAACGGGGCGCCGCCATCAAGCCATCAGCACCAGCAACCGGTCGGTCTGCAACGGATGCGGCATCACCTGCGCCTCGATGCCGTAGGCCAGATACAGATTGGCCGGTGTCAGCACCTGCGCCGGCGTTCCCTGCGCGACCGCCTGGCCGGCGCTCAGCAGCAGCAGGCGGTCGCACCAGCGCGCCGCCAGGTTCATATCGTGCAGGATCACCAGCACACCGGTGTGGCCCTCGTGCGCCAGTTGCGCCGCCCGTCTCATCAGCTCGGTCTGATGCCTGGGATCGAGGCTGGCGGTGGGTTCGTCCAGCAACAGGTAGCGGGCTTCGCCCTGGGCGCGCGCCGCGCGGCATTGCGCCAGCACCCGGGCGAACTGCACCCGCTGCTGCTCGCCGCCCGACAGTTGCGGATAGCGGCGGCCGTCCAGGTGGCTGGCGTCGGCCCATGCCAGCGCCTGCCGCGCCAGCTCGTCGACCGCGGCCGGCGACAGTTCCGGAAAGGGATAGGCGCCCATTGCCACCACTTCGCGCACCCCCAGGTCGAAGGTCAGGCCAGGCTTTTGCGGCAGCACCGCGCGCTTGCGCGCCTGTTCGCGCGGCGGCAGCCCATGCAGCGGGCGGCCATCCAGCATCAGGCGGCCGCCCGCCGCGTCCAGCTCGGCCGACAACGCCCCCAGCAGGGTCGACTTGCCGGCGCCGTTGCTGCCCAGCAGGCCCACCACTTCGCCCGGATGGATAGCCAGCGACACGCGATCGAGAATGCGCTTGCCGTCGCGCGCCAGCGTCAGGTTCTCGGCGGCCAGCATCAACCCTGCCTCCGGCCGCGCGCCAGCAGCCACAGGAAGAAGGGGCCGCCCACCAGCCCGGTCACCAGGCCGATCGGCAGTTCGGCCGGCACCACCACGACGCGCGCCAGCCAGTCCGCCAGCGTCATCACCAGCGCGCCGCCCAGCAGGCAGGCCGGCAACAGCAGGCGGTGATTGGCGCCCAGCGTCATGCGCGCCAGATGCGGCACCACCAGGCCGACAAACGCGATGGTGCCGCAGGCGGCCACCAGCGGCCCGACGATCAGGGTGCAGGCCAGCACCAGCCGGGCCCGCGCCTGCTTGAGCGAATAGCCCAGATGCTGGGCCTCGCGCTCGCCCAGCAGCAATGCGTTCATCACGCGCCATTGCCGCAGCAGCCAGCACGACAGCAGCAGCACCCACGGGCCCAGGAACGCCAGCAGCGCCCAGGTGGCGCCGGCCAGGCTGCCCATGTTCCAGAAGGTCAGGTCGCGCAATTGCGTGTCGGATGCCATGAAGGTGAACAGGCCGATCAGGCTGAAAGCGATGGCGGAGATCGCCACGCCCGCCAGCAGCAGCCCCGCCACGCCTGGCATCCGCCGTCCCACCATGTAGGCCGACAGCGTCGCGGCCAGGCAGCCGATGAAGGCGCCCGGCGCGGTGTAGCCGAAGCCGCCGGGCGTCAACACGATGGCAATGACCGCGCCCAGCGACGCGCCGGCGGAAATGCCAATCAGGCCCGGCTCGGCCAGCGGATTGCGGAACAGCGCCTGCAGCGCCGCGCCCGAGATCGCCAGGCCGGCGCCCATCACCACCGCCAGCAGCACCCGCGGCAGGCGGATGTCGAGCAACACGTTGCGCCACAGCGCCTGTTCGGGCCCGGGCGCGCCCCACAACAACGACGGCAGCGCGCGCAGCGGAATCGACACCGCGCCGCTGGCGCTGGCCGCCAACACCGCCAGCACCAGCGCCACGCCCAGCAGCGCCAGCACCCACGGCGTGCTAGCGCGCCATGGCATGCGCGGCCTCCTGCTTGAGCTGCATCAGCGCCTGCGGCAGGCGCGGCCCCAGCCCCAGAATCAGCAGGTCGTCCATGACGATGATGCGCTGCTTCGCCGCGGCCTGCGTCACGGCAATGCCGGGCAGGCGCGCGAAGCCCTCGAGTCCGCCGCTGGCCTGCAGCGACGCGCGCGTCACGATGATCAGGTCGGGCGCCAGCGCGCCGATGGCCTCGGGCGACAACGACTTGTAGCCCTGCTGCGCGTCCAGCACGTTGGCCAGGCCGGCCAGGCGCATGACCTCGGCGGCCGCCGTGTCATGGCCGGCGCCCTGCGGCGTGCCGGTGCGATTGATCAGCAGCAACGCCCGCGCGCGGGTCGCCGGCACGGCTTCGGCCCTGACCAGTTCGCGCGCCACGTCCGCCACCATCTGTTCGCCGGCCGGCGCCACCTCGAGCGCGGCGGCCACCGCGCGGATGCGCGCATTGAGCGACGCCACCGACGGCGCATCCGGCACGCTCACCACCCGCACCCCGACGTCCCCCAGGCGCTTGAGCGCCTCGGCCGGACCGGCCTGTTCCGAGGCCAGCACCAGGTCGGGCTGGAGCGCCAGCACGCCTTCGACCGGCACGGCACGGTAGTAGCCGACACGCGGCAGCCGGGTCGCGGCCTCCGGATACAGGCTGGACTGGTCATCGCCGACCAGCCGCTCGCCCTGCCCCAGGCCATACACGATCTCCGTCACGCTGCCACCCAGCGTCACCACGCGCGCCGGCGGCGCCGCCTGCGCGCCCGCCACCAGCATCCATCCCGCCACCACCGCCAGCCAGGTCTTCATCACGTCTTCCTCAAGCGGCCAACGGCACGTGGCACAGGCCCGACATCAATTCACGCCAGCCTTGCAGCTCCGGCTTGCCCGGCTTGCGCTCGCCGAAGAACTGCGCGATCAGGTCGCCGCTGGACGCATACAGTTCCAGCGACGTCACCCAGCCATCGCTGGTGGGTTTGTTCACCACCCAGGCCGAGGCGATGGCGGTGGTGTCCAGGTGCAGGTTGAAGGTCGGATCCAGCACGTTGAACCAGGGGCCGGCGCGGCGCAACTGTTGCACCGGACCGGTGTGGATCTGGATCATGCCGCGGTTGCCCACGAAGCACATGATCGACAGGCCGCTGGCCGCCGCCGATTCCAGCATCCGTTCCACCGACGCCACCGGCACCGTCTGCGCCAGGTCTTCGCCGGCCGCGGCCAGCGCCGCCAGGCGCGACACCTTGAACTTGCGCAGCAGCGGAAAGAATTCGTGCGTGTCCTGCATGCCCAGCCAGGCCTGCCGCCATTGCGCGCTGTCCTCGACCCGCGGCGCCTCGGCGGCGGGCGCGTAGGGCGCGGTCTCGGGCCAGCGCGAGGCGCCGGCGAACCGGGCCACCAGCGCGTCATACGCGGCGCCGTCGGTGGCGTCGGTGCGGTAGACCTTGTGCACCGCCACGCCCGCGCCGTCGAAGAACTGCAGGCTGTGGCGGCCGTCCTGCTCGACGGCCCAGGCCGATGCCCAGCACGAGAAGAACACCCGCAGGTCGATGTCCGGCCCCAGCACCAGCCCGACCGGGCCGTCTGCCTGGATGTCCAGGTACGCGCCATGACGCTCGTGCACGCACCAATCGTTGCGCGTCAGCGCCATCACCGTCCCCAGCGTACCGAGCTCGCGGAAGATCTCCTGCGGCTGGCCGTGCAGTTCAGTCGCCTTGACGCCGCCACAGCCGGCGGCGACCCATTCGGCCTCGGAGACACCCAGTTCCTGGGCCAGGTTGCGGGCCCGCAGGCCGGGCTTGGACGCCGCCAGTGCCTCGTTGCGGGCGCGCAGCGCGGCGGCGCGGGTGGCGAAATCGGGTTGCTTCACTTCGTGGCTCATGGCGGGCCCTCCGGCCGGAATGAAAGGTGGACGGCGTCGCCGCGGGCAAGCGCAAGGTTGGACACGGTGGGCTGCCGAACACTCTTGATCATGAATAAAAATCAATCTCATTCTAAATGGAAAGCCCTGATCCAGGTCAAGCCCCCGCCGGCAGGCCGGCGGCGATATGATGGGGACGGATTCAGCCGCCCTCCCCGCCTCCCACGACAAGTCCGACGCCATGACCTACAGCGCCTTCAAACTCATCCACCTGCTGGCCGTGATTCTCTGGGTCGGCGGCATGCTGTTCGCCCACTGTTTCCTGCGGCCGGCGGCCGCGCGGCTGGAACCGCCGCAGCGGCTGGCGCTGATGAATGCGGTGCTAGGCCCGTTCCTGAATGCCGTGCTGGCGGCGGTCGTGCTGATCCTGGCCACGGGCGCGGCAATGATCGGCCAGGAGGCGGCCCAGGCCGCCCGCAGCGGCGGCGCCTTCTTCATGCCGCGTGGCTGGACGGTGATGGCCGCCGGCGCACTGGTGATGACCGTCATCTACGCCTACATCCGCGCCGTGCTCTATCCGCGCCTGCGCGGCGCGGTGGCGGCCGCCGACTGGCCGCGCGGCGGGCAGGCCATGGCCGGCATCCGCCGCTGGGTCGGCATCAATCTGCTCTTGGGGCTGGCCATCGTCGCGGCCGTCTTCCTGCTTTAGGGCGCCCTGGCCTTCAGCGGCGCGGCGCACGCGCCGGCACCCGGCCGCGCCGCGGCGCGCCACACTCTGCCCGCGGGGCCGGCCCAGCTATCGGCCGGCCCGGGGCGGCTATCGGATTTCTTTGGGCTGGTGCAATACGCCGTACATCCGGCGCGGCCACACTGGCGCGGACTCTCTCGCGGGTCCCCATAAAAGGAAAATCCATGATCAAACGCATCCTGCCCCTGGCCGCCCTCGGCCTGTCCTGTGCCACCCTGTCGGCCGCCGTCGCCGCCGCCCCCATCGACAACAGCGCCCTCGAGCAGCCCGCCTTCCGCGAACACAAGGCCACCTATGGCGTGGTGTACCGCCTGCCTCAGGCGGTCAACAGCGTGCTCGACGCCAAGGTCAACCCCACGCTCAAGCAGGATCTGCTGGCGCTGGGCCTGAAGACAGAGGCCGCGACCCCCAACATGCCCCACGTCACGGTCGTCCACATCCACAACGCCGACCCGGCCACGCCGCAACGCATGCTGCAGGCGCTGCCCAAGCCGCCGGCACCGCTGGCCGTCACGCTCAAGGGCTTCTATCCCACCGAAGCCGCCAAGGGCGCCGGCCATCCATGGTGGCTGGATCTGGGCGTGGTCAAGAGCGGCGCGGGCTTCGAAGCCATGATGGCCTACAACACCGTGACCACGGCCGCGCTGGCGCCGCTGCGCGACGGCCCGCTGCCGCGCGTGACCGGCCCGGTGTACGCCAAGATGGCCGAGGCCGGCCGCGACCTGGTCAAGACCATGGGCGTGAGCGGCGTCAACGTGATGCAGGACGGCAAGGAAGTGCGCGCCCACAATCCGCACACCACCCTGGTCTACAGCATGACGCCGTACGACGCGCGCCTGGCCGACGCCATGAAACAGGAAGCCGACAAGTTCAATGCCGCGCTGCCCGACGGCATCGACACCACCTTCAAGGACGTGTCGATCGTCGAAATCGGTTTCGCCGGCAACGTGCTGCGCGAGATCTACCGCGTCAGCCTGGAAGACGGCTCGGTGATCGACGTGGCCAGCGGCAAGCCGGTCAGCCGTTGATCGCGGACAGGCGCGGGGCCTGGGCCCGGCGCCTGTTTGGCGCGGGCCGGCTGCCTCGCGCCCTCGCTCGCGGCCGGGGCGGCAACGGCGAATGACGCGGGCGGCGCCGCCGGATTGAGGGCCGCGGCTTCCGGCTGCTGCCATTCCGTGGCAGCATTACGCCCTCCCCGCCCTGCCCGCCCGCCCCCATGTCCCGCGCCGAACGCCTCCTGGACTTGCTGCAGACCCTGCGGCGCCATCGCCTGCCCGTCAGCGGCCACCGCCTGGCGGCCGACTTGGGCATCAGCCTGCGCACGCTGTACCGCGATATCGCCACGCTCCAGGCCCAGGGCGCGGGGATCGACGGCGAGCCGGGCATCGGCTACGTGCTGCGGCCCGGCTTCATGCTGCCGCCGCTGATGTTCAGCACCGAAGAAATCGAGGCCCTGGTGCTGGGCACCCGCTGGGTCGCCGGGCGTTCCGACCCACGCCTGGGTCAGGCCGCCGCCAACGCGCTGGCCAAGATCAGCGCGGTGCTGCCGCGGGAACTGCGCGACGAACTGGACGCCATTCCGCTGCTGGTCGGCCCCAGCAGTTGGGCCGTGGCCGACCGGGTCGACCTGTCGCAGATCCGCCAGGCCATTCGCGGCGAACAGAAAATCGCCATCACCTACCGCGACGACAAGGGCGCCGACTCCGAACGCGTCATCTGGCCATTTGCACTGGGATTTTTCGACAGCGTGCGCATCGTCATGGCCTGGTGCGAACTGCGCCAGGACTACCGTCACTTCCGCACCGACCGCATCGCCACGCTCGAAGCCGGACAACGCTACCCGCGCCGCCGCCACGCCTTGCTCAAGGAGTGGCGCGCCATCAACGCCGCCCAATGCGACGGGTGCTGAGCCACGGCCCGCGCCAACGGCGCGGCCGGTGCGACATCGCTCCGAAGACTACTGACAAAATCTGACAGCATGCCTTTCTAAGATGAGCGCTCATTCAACCAGGAGCGCATCATGTCCGCCAAGAATTTCGTCATTTTCTACGTCGACAAGCCCGAAGCCAGCGCGGCGTTCTACAGCGCGCTGCTGAACCGCCCGCCCGTCGAAAGCTCGCCCACCTTCGCCCTGTTCGCGCTCGACTCCGGCCTGATGCTGGGCCTGTGGTCGCGTCACACCGTGGAACCGGCCGCGGCCGGCCGTGGCGGCTGCACCGAACTGGCCTTCACCGTGCCCGACGCCGACGCCCTCAACCAGCGCCACCTCGACTGGAGCCTGCGCGGCCTGCCGATCCTGCAGGCCCCCACCAACATGGACTTCGGCCGCACCTTCGTGGCGCTCGACCCCGACGGCCACCGCCTGCGCGTGTTCGCTCCGGCGCCCGACGCCGCGCCCGCCGAGGAAGCCCTGGTCACGATCCCAGCATTCCCAGGAGCCTGAACCACAGGTAGTCCAGCGGCACCAACGCCACGAACGACACCAGGGCCGTCAGCAGGCTCAGCGCCAGGCCGCTGCGCGCCGGCACCTGGCCCATGCCCATCGCCACCACGATGGGCGAGGCCTGGTACGGCATGATGACCGTGGCGTAGCCGGCCACCTGCGCCATCAGCACCGTCATCAGCGAAAAGCCCGAGGCCTGCGCCAGCGTCGCGGCCAGCGGCGTATACAAGGCCGGCACGCCGTTGGCCGTGACCACGAAGTTCAACGCCGCCGACAGCCCCACCAGCGAAAAGAAGCTCTGCATCGGCGCCTCGGGCGACAGCGGCAGCCAGGCCAGCAGGGCACGGCCGATGAGGCCGCCCAGGCCGCTGTCCGCCACCATCGCGGCCAGGCCCAGGATGCCCGCCACATAGATCGCGGTGCGGAAATTCACTTCCTTGCCGAACTGCTCGCCGCTGACGAATCCCACCTTGGGCAAGAGGCAAAGGCAGGCCGAAGCCAGCCCGATCCAGGCGGGCGCCACGCCGTGCACGCCGTCGGTCACCCAACCCAGCAGCGTCAACCCCAACAGCCCCGCCAGGCGCTTTTCGGCCGCCGTCAGCGGCTGGGCCGGCGGGACAGGCGGCGCGGCCTCGGGCGTATCGCGGAACAGCCAGACAATACAGGCCACCAGCACCACGGCTTTCAGGATGCCCAGCACCGGCGCATGCAGCCACAGGTAAGGCAGATAGCTCAATTGCAGGCCGTAGCTGGACTCGATGCTGCCGGCCATCACCAGGTTGGGCACGTTGGCCGGCAGAATCGAGGTGGACAACTGGAAGGTGCCAAAGCCCACTGCCAGCGCCAGGCCGATACGCCCGCGCCGGCCCGGCGCCAGCCCGATCCGGTCGGCATAGGCCAGCACCACCGGCATCAACAAGGCGATGCGGCCCATGTTGGACGGCATCACGAAGGCCAGCAGGTAGGTCAGCGCCACCACGCCGGCCACCCCCTTCGCGTACGACCCCGACAGGCGCCGCGACAGCGCGCCCGCCATGCGGTCGGCCAGGCCGGTGTACTTCAGGGCCAGGCCCAGCACGTAGCCGCTCAGCACCAGCCAGAACGCCGCCGACGAAAACCCCGAAAAGACCACCTCGCGCGGGGCCGCGGCAAGAATCATCGCCGCGCTGAAAAACAGCAGCGCCGTCAGGTATTCGGGCAACCGCGAAAAAGCCCACAGCGCGATCGTGAGCGCGGTGATCAGCGCGGGTAGAATCGGAAAACCGGAGGCGACAAGATGCATGAGCAGACCATCACAAGAACACGGATCGGCGCAGTGTACGGACCCTGTCCGTGGCTGAAAATGCGCCATTCGCATAGGCTGCCTGCGCGCATCGCGTAGGCTCGCCGCCATGCGCTTCGACCTGACCGACCTGGCGCTGTTCCTGCACGTGGTGCAGGCCGGCAGCATCACCCACGGCGCCGCCCGCGCCAACCTGGCCCTGGCCGCCGCCAGCGCCCGCATCCGCAATCTCGAAGCCTCGCTCGGCGCGCCGCTGCTGGAACGCCGGCGCCAGGGCGTCATCCCCACGCCGGCCGGGCTGAAACTGGCCGCGCACGCCCGCGTCATGTTGGCCCAGGCCGACCGCCTGCGCGACGACCTGGCCGATTTCTCCGGCGAGTTCGGCGGCTCCGTGCGCCTGCTGTCCAACACCAATGCCCTGACCGCCTTCCTGCCCGAAGCGCTCAGCGGCTTCCTGGCGGCCCACCCGCGCATCAACGTCGAACTGCACGAAATGCTGAGCGATGAAATCGTCGAGTGCATCGCCGACGGGTCGGCCGACATCGGCATCGTCGCTGGCACGGTCGACACCGGCGCGTTGCAGACCCACCCCTATCGCTCCGACCGCTTCGTGCTGATCGTGCCGGCCGGCCATGCGCTGGCCGGCACGGCCGAAGTCGCCTTCCGCGACGTGCTCGACCAGGACTTCGTCGGGCTCGACCGCAGCAGCGCCCTGCAACGCTTCCTGGCGCGCCATGCGCTGGTCGCGGGCAGGCCGATCAAGCTGCGGGTGCAGTTGCGCAGCTTCGACGCCATGTGCCGCCTGGTCGAGGCCGGCGTCGGCGTGGGCATCGTGCCCGAGACCACCGCGCACAGCATGCGCCGGCTGCTCGACGTGGTGCCGGTGGCATTGACCGACGCGTGGGCCTCGCGCCAGCTGCTGCTGTGCGTGCAATCGCGCGACAGCCTCAGCGCCCGCGCCCGCCGCCTGCTCGATCACCTGCTGGCGGACGCGGCGCCGGTCACGCCGCCGAATACAGATCCGTCATGAACTGCGTGGCCTTGATGCCGGTGCCAGTCAGCAGCACCACGGTGCGCTCGGTCGCGCGGATCGCGCCACGCGCCCGCAGCCGATCCAGCGCCGCGGCCGCGGTGGCGCTGGTGGGCTCGGCGTAGAGTCCCATCGCCGCCAGTTTGCGCACCGCGGCGATGATGTCCGCCTCCGGCACCGCGACGGTCTGGCCGCCGCTGGCGCGGATCGCCTGCAACACCTCGCGCAGGCGCACCGGCTGCTTGATCGCGGTGCCCTCGGCCACCGTCGGCAGCGCCTCGCGCGGCACCCGCGTTTCGACACCGGCCTGGAAACTGGCATCCACCGGCGAGCAGTTCAGCGGCTGGGCCACGAACAGACGCGGCAGGCGCGTAATCTGCCCGGCCGCCAGCAGTTCGGCAAAACCGATGGCGCAGCCGAGCACATTGCTGCCCGCGCCCGCGGGGATCACCACGTTGTCCGGCGCCTTGAAACCGAAGTCTTCCCACATCTCGTAGGCGATGGATTTGGTGCCTTGCAGGAAAAACGGCTGCCAGTTGTGGCTGGCGTAGAAGATGCGCCGGGACGCCTCGATCGCCGCGGTTTCGGCGTTTTCGCGCGGCCCGTCCACCAGTTCCACGTCGGCGCCGAACGCGCGGATCTGCGCCACCTTGGCGGCCGAGGTGTAGGCCGGCGCGAAGATGGTAACGCCCATGCCGGCCGCCGCGCCGAACGCGGCAATCGCGGCGCCGCCGTTGCCCGAGCTGTCCTCGGCGATGGCGTCGATGCCGATCTGGCGCAGCCACGACAGCATCACCGCCGCGCCGCGGTCCTTGAAGCTGCAGGTGGGGTTGAACCATTCCAGCTTGAAATGCGGCCGCAGCCAGCCCCAGGCGCGCTCGACCATCGGCGTGCAGCCCTCGCCCATCGACACCGGCCGCGCGACCGCTCCCGGCAGCGCGGCGCGGTAGCGCCACAGCGAGCGCTCGCGGCGGTCGATGTCGTCGCGCGAGATGCCCGGCAGCGGCGAAATCATCAGCGGCGTGCGCGCCTCGGAGCACCAGCGCGCTTCGTCCAGCGCGTGGCGCGCCCCGGTGAGGGGATCGAAATAGTGGGGATCTGACATGGGGTCAATCTGGCGCAGAGTCGGGAAGGGCCGCAGTCTAGGCCCGTCCGCGCGCTCCGCGTTGCAATATCATGTTGCGATAAACGCAATGGAGAATCGCCATGGAACGTGGCGCGCTATGGGAATACCAGGTGTTCTGCGCTGTCGCCGAACGCCAGAGTTTCGTGCTGGCCGCCCGCGCGCTGGGCGCCTCGCCCAGCGCCGTGACCCGCGCGGTGCAGGCGCTGGAGCGCCAGGTCGGCGCGCAGCTGTTGTTGCGCAGCAAGAGCAGCGTGGTGCTGACGCCCCAGGGCGAAAGCTATTTCGAGTCGGCGCGCGGCCTGCTGCGCCTGGAAAACGAGGCGCGCGAGGCGCTGCGCGACACCCAGTCGGGCGACCAGGGCCGGCTGCGCTTCTCGGCGCCCGACCTGCTGGGCGTGACCCTGCTGCCCGCCGTGCTGCGCCGCTACACGGCCGAGCATCCCGGCGTCACGGTGGATATCCACTACACCGACAAGGGGATCGACCCGATTGCCGAGGGCTTGGATTTCGCCATCCGCGGCGGTTTCCCGGCCTCCAGCGAACTGCTGGGCGCGCGCCTGTGGCCGTATGCGCGGCTGCTGTGCGCCAGCCCGGACTACGTGGCGCGCATGGGCCTGCCGCGCGATCCCGAGGAACTGGCGCACCATCGCCTCATCATGCACACCGGGCCGCGCGTGCTGAAGGACTGGCACCTGCGGCGCGACAAGCGCATCGTGCGCATGCATGCCGAGCCGGCGGTGCGGGTCAGCACCAGCAGCGGCCTGATGGCGCTGGCGCTGCAGGGCGTGGGCGTCGCCAGATTGGCGGACTGGGCGGCGGCGCCGGAGATCGCGCGCGGCACGCTGGTGCGGGTCTGCCCCGGCTACACCGTCACCTCGGCGCAGGGCGTGGCGCCGCAGATGCACGCCGTGTACGCGTCGCGTTCGCTGCCGGCGCGGGCCCGCGCCATGCTGGCGGCGATCCGCCAGTGCGTGGACGCGGGCGCCGGCTGAAACGCGCCGTCGGGGAGCCGCCGTGGGCGACCGCTGTCGGAAACCCGCCAGCCACAACCCGCCAGCCACAACGCCAGGCGGATTACGTGGCGCAACCGCTAGGAACGCTGCTCGCGCGCGTCCAGCGCCACCGCCGCGGCGGTCTTGCGCAACAGCAGCAGGTACAGCGCCGCCAGCAGCAGCAGGAACGGCACGCCGAACACCAGCGTCATCTTGAACACGCCGGTGAAAAACGTCGTCACCAGGATCGCCAGCATGGCGCCCGCGCCCAGCAGCGTCAGCAGCGGAAAGCCCGGCATGCGGAACGACAGCGCCGCGCCGCCTTCGCGCGCCCAGCGGCGGCGGAAGAAGTAGTGCGTGACGAAGATCATCATCCAGGTGAACAGCGCGCCGAACATCGAGATCGCCATCATCAGCGTGAACGAGGTCTCCGGATACAGCACGTTCAGCACGGTGGCGATGGCGATGCCGCTGGTCGACAGCAGCAGCGCGTTCAGCGGCGTGCCGCTGCGCGTCAACCGGCCCAACGCCGCCGGCGCATGGCCGGCGCGCGACAGGCTGAACATCATGCGGGTGGTGATGTACAGCTGGCTGTTCATGGCCGACAGCGCCGCCACCAGCACGATGAAGTTGATGACGCCGGCCGCGTACGGCACCCGCACCGCTTCCATCACCGTCACGAACGGGCTGCCGCCCTTGCCGGCCTGATCCCACGGCACGATGGCCAGGATCAGCGCCAGCGTCAGCAGGTAGAACACCACCAGCCGCACGATGGTGGCGCGGAACGCCTTCTTCACCGCGCGCTCGGGGTCCTCGGCCTCGCCCGCCGCCACCGCGATCATCTCCACGCTCAGGTAGCTGAAGATCGAGATGACCACCGCGATCCACATGCCCCACACGCCATTGGGGAAGAAGCCGCCGTGCGCCGTGTATTGCGCCGCGCCGTACTGCGGATTGCCCCAGACCACATAGGCGCCCAGGATGATGAACGCCACGATGGCGCTGATCTTGATGGTCGAGAACCCGTATTCGATGGTGCCGAACGCCTTCACGCTCATGGCGTTGATGAAGATCAGCGCCGCCGAGAACAGGCAGACCCATTGCCAGCCGGGCACCGACGGGAACCAGAACTTCATGTACTCGGCCACCGCGGTGACCTCGGTGCCCACCGCCAGCACCACGCACGACCAGTACGCGTAGCGCACCAGAAAGCCCGCCAGCGGGCCGATGTAGTGCTCGGCGTAGGCGCCGAACGAGCCCGAGGTGGAATGCGCCACCGTCATCTCGGCCAGGCAGCCCATCAGCAGCAGCGTGATCAGCCCGCCGATGGCGTAGCTGATGATGACGCTGGGGCCGGCAAAGCCGATCGCGAACTTGCTGCCCAGGAACAGGCCGGTGCCGATGGCCCCGCCGATCGCGATCATGCTCATCTGGCCGGAGGTCAGGCGGCGCTTGAGCCCCTGCTCCCGTTCGGCGATTCTGCCGAAGCCTTGTGGTTGTTGCATTGTCTCCTCCGGTACTGCGCTCTCTTGTTGGATGTCGCTTGGGCCGGTGCGCGGCGGGTCAGGTCACGGCCGAACGCTGCTTGAACTCGGGCTTGTCCCAGGCCTTGCTGTCGAGCACGTCCTTGAGGATCTCGACCGCGTCCCAGACGTCGGCATAGCCGAAGTACAGCGGCGTCAGGCCGAAGCGCAGCACCTCGGGTTCGCGGTAGTCGCCGATCAGGCCGCGCGCGATCAGCGCCTGCATGACCTCGTAGCCGTTAGGGTGGCGCAGGCTGACGTGGCTGCCGCGCTGGGCATGCGCGCGCGGCGTCACCAGCGTCAGCGGATGGCCGGCGCAGCGCTCCTCGACCAGGGCGATGAACAGGTCGCCCAGCGCCAGCGACTTCCTGCGCACCTCGGCCATGTCGGCCTCGCGCGCCACGTCCAGGCCGCATTCGACCATGGCCAGCGACACGATCGGCTGGGTGCCGCACAGGTAGCGGCGGATGCCGCCGGCCGGTTCATAGGCGACCGTCATGTCGAACGGCCGCTGGTGTCCCCACCAGCCCGACAGCGGTTGCCAGAAGTCGGGAATGTGGCGCGGCGCGACCCAGATGAAGGCCGGCGAACCCGGGCCGCCGTTCAGGTACTTATAGGTGCAGCCCACGGCAAAGTCGGCGTCGGCGCCGTTCAAATCCACCGGCACCGCGCCGGCGGCGTGCGCCAGATCCCAGATGACCAGCGCGCCTCGCGCGTGCGCCTGGCGCGTGACCGCCGCCATGTCGTGCATTTGGCCGCTGCGGTAGTTGACGTGCGACAGCAGCACCACCGCCACGTCGTCGTCCAGCGCCCGCTCCAGCGGCAGCGCGTCATCGATCAGGCGCATCTCGTAGCCCTGCTGCAGCAGGTCGATCATGCCCTGGATCATGTACAGGTCGGTGGGGAAGTTGTCGCGTTCGGACAGGATCACGCGCCGCTTGGGCTGGCGCTTCTGCTGGATGCGCAGGCTGGCCGCCAGGGCCTTGAAGATGTTCAGCGAGGTGGTGTCGGTGATGACCAGTTCGCCTTCCCTGGCGCCCAGCAGGCCAGCCAGCTTGTCGCCCAGCCGCGACGGCAGTTCAAACCAGCCGGCGGTGTTCCAACTGCGGATCAGGCCCGTGCCCCATTCCTGTGTGATGACCTCGGCGGCGCGCGCGGCGGCGGCGCGCGGCATCACGCCCAGCGAGTTGCCATCCATATAGAGCACGCCGGGCGGCAGGTCGAAACGCGCCTTCAGCGGCGCCAGGGGGTCTTGCCGGTCGGCGGCGACGCAGGCTTCACGGGTATGCATTCTCAGTTCCTTCGGGCAATGTGCTGGCTACATACTAGCAGCGTGCCCGGGCCGAAAAATTGCAAAACAAGGCGTGGCTTACCCTGGAATTTCGCATTAAATTGCGTCATCCGCCATTTATTCGAATTGGATTGCACCATGCAACTGGACGCCATCGACCACCGCATCCTCTACCGCCTGCAGGAGAACAGCCAGCTCAGCAACCAGGACCTGGCCGAGCAGGTGGCGCTGTCGCCGTCGGCCTGCCTGCGGCGGGTGCGGGCGCTGGAGGAAGGCGGGCTGATCCGCGGCTACCGCGCCGTGCTCGACGCCGAGCGGCTGGGGTTCGAGCTGGAAGCCGTCGTGCACGTATCGCTGGACCAGTCCCGCGCCGGCTGGCACGAGCAATTCCTGGCCGGCATCGCCCTGTATGACGAAATCACCGAAGCCAGCATCGTCACCGGCGCCTCCAACTACATCCTGACGGTGCGCACCCGCAACCTGGCGGCGTTCTCGCAGTTCGTGGAGGACAAGCTCAGCAAGATCGCCGGGGTGCGCGACCTGTGTTCGCACATCGTCATGCGCAAGGTCAAGGATCGCGGCGGCATGTTGCCGCTGGCGGCGTGGCGCTGACGGCCGGCAGCGGCGCTCAGGCGTGGCGCAGGAAGCCGAACACCGTGACGAAGTGGCAGGCCGAGCCGCCCATGACGAACAGATGCCAGATGCCGTGGGCATGGCGCCAGCGCTTGTCGTTGGCGTAGAACACCGTGCCCACCGTATAGAGCGCGGCCCCGGCCAGCAGCCACGCCAGCCCGGCGCCCGACAACGCACCGGCGATGGGCGCGGCGCACATCACCCCCAGCCAGCCCATCGCCAGGTACAGCGGCAGGGCCGGCGCGGCGCCGCGCGCCCACCACAGTTCGCGGCCGATGCCGACCAGCGCCAGCAGCCAGATCGCCACCGCCATGGCGGCGCCCCAGCCCAGTTCGGGCGGCACGAACGCCAGCGGCGTGTAGGTGCCCGCGATCAGCAGGTAGATGGCGCAATGGTCGGCCTTGGCCCACAGCGCCTTGCGGCGCCCGCGCGAGCAGTGATACAGCACCGACGACGCATACACGGCGATCATGGACGCCGCGAACACGGCGCAGGCCCAGGTCTGGCGCCACGCGACGTTCAATTCCGCGGCCCGCGCGATCAGGGCCCCGGAGGCAGCCACCGCCAAAGCCAGGCCGGCCAAGTGCGTGGCCCCGTTGAAGCGCTCTCCTTTATACATACTGTCCCTCTCCCGCGCGCAGGCGTGACGCCGACGCTTTCCATCTTGCCCACCCCATGTGACAGCTTGGGGTCAGACGTCCGGGAGAGGCGCCGCCAGGCGCGGTTTGGCAGCCGCGAACCGGCGGCCGCCGCTCAGGCGATGAAGTCGACCGCCGCCGGATAGCCTTCCAGCGCGCGCGCCGCCAGGATGGCGCGCTGCACCGCGATCGCCATGGCCTCGGCCGCCATCACGCCCAGCAGCATCATGTTGGCGGGCTTGTCGGACACGCCCGTGCCCAGCGCGAACACGGTATCGCCGTCGAGCATGGTGTGGATCGGGTTGATGGTGCGCGCCAGGCCGTCGTGGGCGGCTTGCGCCATCTTCTGCGCCTGCGCCTTGGTCAGCCTGGCGTCGGTGGCCACCAGGCCGATGGTGGTGGCCGCGCCTTCGCGCATCGACTTCGGCAGGTCGCCCGCCAGGATCGCCGCGCGCGTGTCCAACAACATCTTGCCGTCGGCGGTGCGGGCGCCGGCCAGCACGCGGCCGGTGGCCGGATCGAGCACATCGCCCACCGCGTTGACCGCGACGATCGCGCCCACCGTGACGCCCGCCACGGTCAGCGAGGCGCTGCCCAGCCCGCCCTTCATGGCGCGCTTGGCGCCGTACAGCTTGCCGACCGTGGCGCCGGCGCCGGCGCCGACGTTGCCCTCCTGCGGCGGCTGGGCGCTGGCCGCCTTGCAGGCCTGGTAGCCGGCCGCGGCATCGGGCCGGATCGAGGCGTCGCCCACGCCCAGGTCGAACAAGATGGCGGCCGGCACGATCGGCACGTGCGCCACGCCCACGTCGAAGCCGATCTTGCGCTCTTCCAGATAGCGCATCACGCCCGTTGCCGCCTCCAGGCCGAAGGCGCTGCCCCCGCCCAGCATCACCGCGTGCACTTTCTCCACCATGTTGACCGGGTTGAGCAGGTCGGTCTCGCGCGTGCCCGGGGCCGCGCCGCGCACGTCCACGCCGCCGGTGGCGCCCGCCTCCGCGATGATGACGGTGCAGCCGGTCGGCCGCCGGGTGTCGGTGTAATGCCCGACCTTGAGGCCGGCCACGTCGGTGATGCTGCCGCCGCCGGGCATCCGGCGCAATCCGCCGGCGCCTTGCGCCGGCATGACGCTTGCGGACGCCGCCACACCCGCCGCCGCCATCATGAAAGCCCGCCTGTTCCATTGTTGTCGCACGCCTGTCTCCATCTGGATAACACCTGGATCAACCCCGGGCCGGCCGGCCCGGGGCGCGAATGCCGCATATGACTTGCCGCTATATTTTTACTATTCCTTATGCTTTGTGGAAAAATAGACGCGTTGTTAGAGTGCGGCTACACCGGAAGGCGGCGCGATCGGCGCGGGCCTTTCGCAGTGATCCCTCATCCGTGGAGCATTGCCATGAAACTCTTGCGCTCGTTGTTCATCGCCGGCCTGGTTCAGGCCGCCGCCCTGTCCGCCGCCCATGCCCAGTCGGGGCTGGATCAGATCAAGTCCGCCGGCGTGTTCAAGATCGGCACCGAAGGCACCTACGCTCCCTTCACCTACCACGACGCCTCCGGCCAGCTTACCGGGTTTGACGTCGATATCGGGCGCGCGATCGCCCAGCGCCTGGGGGTCAAGGCCGAATTCGTCGAAGGCAAGTGGGACGGCCTGATCGCCGGGCTCGACGCCAAGCGCTACGACGCCGTCATCAACCAGGTCGGCATCACCGACGCGCGCCGCGCCAAGTACGACTTCTCCGATCCCTACATTTCATCGGCCGCGGTGCTGATCGTGCGCGACGACAACACCACCATCAAGTCGTTCGCCGACCTCAAGGGCAAGAAGTCCGCCAACACGCTCACCAGCAACTTCGGCAAGCTGGCGCAGAGCCATGGCGCCGAAGTGGTGGCGGTGCAGGGCTTTAACGAGGCCATCGACCTGCTGACCTCGGGCCGGGTCGAGGCCACCGTCAACGACAACCTGTCGTTCCTGGACTTCAAGAAGCAAAAGCCCAA
Organism: Achromobacter sp.; assembly: GCF_050285565.1. Classification (GTDB taxonomy): domain Bacteria; phylum Pseudomonadota; class Gammaproteobacteria; order Burkholderiales; family Burkholderiaceae_B; genus Achromobacter. The sequence continues at coordinate 377,312 of NZ_JBLZXG010000006.1, read as the reverse complement.
CGCCAAGGTCAAGATCGCCGCCACCGACAAGGCCGCCGAGTTCAGCAACTCCGGCGTGCTGCTGCGCAAGAACAATCCCGAACTGGTGGCCGCCATCAACAAGGCGCTGGCCGACATCAAGGCCGACGGCACCTACAAGACCATCTCGGTCAAGTACTTCGGCACGGACCTGTCGGCGCAGCCATAAGCGGTCCGCGCCATGACGCTCCCCGCCTGGCTGCACAACGTCCTGCCCGACTGGGTTCTGGCCCAGCTCGACGCCCTGGCGGTGCCGGCCTGGGTGCAGTTGATGGCCGACTCGTTCTGGCCCCTGCTGCACGCCGGGCTGGTGTTCACCGTCCCGCTGACGCTGATGTCGTTCGCGCTGGGGCTGGCGCTGGCCTTCGTGGTGGCGCTGATCCGGCTGTTCGGGCCGGCGCCACTGGTGGCGCTGGTGCGTTTCTATGTCTGGCTGATCCGCGGCACGCCGCTGCTGGTGCAGTTGTTCGTGATCTTCTACGGCCTGCCCAGCATCGGCGTGGTGCTCGACCCGCTGCCGGCGGCGCTGATCGGCTTCACGCTGAACGTCGGCGCCTATAACTCCGAGGTGATCCGCGGCGCCATCGAATCCATCTCCAAGGGCCAGTGGGAAGCGGCCTATTCCCTGAGCATGACGCGCGGCCAGGCGCTGCGCCGCACCGTGCTGCCGCAGGCCGCGCGGGTGGCGGTGCCGCCGCTGTCGAACTCCTTCATCGCCCTGGTCAAGGACACCTCGCTGGCCGCCGTGCTGACGGTGCCCGAGATCTTCCAGGCGGCCCAGCGCATCGCCGCCGTCACGTATGAACCGCTGATCCTGTACACCGAGGCCGCGCTGATCTACCTGGTGTTCAGTTCGGTGCTGTCCGCCGCCCAGGTGCGCCTGGAGCGGCGCTTCGGCCAGCACGCGGTGTTTTCCGAGAAGAACCGATGATCCGCCTGGAACAGATCGAAAAATCCTTCGGCGGCAACCTGGTGCTCAAGCAGGTCGACGTGGCCATCGCCGAAGGCAGCGTCACCGCCCTGATCGGCCCGTCCGGCAGCGGCAAGAGCACCCTGCTGCGCTGCGTCAACCTGCTGGAAGTGCCCGACCGCGGCACCCTCGAGATCGGCCCCGAGCGGGTCGATTTCGAACCCGGTCTGAAGCTTTCGCGCGACCAGGTGCAGCGGGTCCGCATGCAGACCGGCATGGTGTTCCAGAACTTCCAGCTTTTTCCGCACCAGACCGTCATCGGCAACGTGATGGAAGGGCTGGTGACGGTGCAGAAGTGGCCCGCCGACCGCGCCCGCGCCCGGGCCGAGGAACTGCTGCGCAAGGTCAACATGCTGGACAAGGCCGAAGCCTGGCCCGCCAACCTGTCGGGCGGCCAGCAGCAGCGCGTGGCGATCGCCCGCGCCCTGGCGCCCGCCCCGCGGGTGCTGCTGTGCGATGAGCCGACCTCCGCGCTCGACCCCGGCCTGGCGGCCGAAGTCGTGGACGTGCTGCGCCAACTGGCCACCGAAGGCATGACCATGCTCATGGCCACCCACGACCTGCGACTGGCCGCCAGCGTCTCGCGCGAAGCGGTGTTCCTGCTCGACGGCAACGTGGTCGAGGCCGGCGCCTCGCGCGACCTGTTCACCCGGCCGCGCGACCCGCGCACCGCGACGTTCATTTCAACGCTGACGCAGGACGCCGGCCAGATCGGTTGAAGCGGCGCCCGGCCGCCCGAAGGCCGGCAGCGCCCGCGGGAGCGGCAAGCGCGCGCCGCGTGGGGCCGCCTCTACCTCCCCGGCAGGGAGCCGGCCGGGTCGACCGCCTGGCCGTCGTAGCGCAGTTCGAAGTACAGTCCCACCTGCTTGCTATCGCTGTTGCCCATTTCGGCGATTTTCTGCCCCTGGCTCACGCGTTGGCCTTCCTTGACCAGCAGCTTGCTATTGTGGGCATAGATGCTGAGAAAGCTGGCGTTGTGCTTGACGATCACCAGGTGTCCGTAACCCCGCAGGCCGCTGCCGGAATAGGCCACGGTGCCGGCGGCCGCGGCCACCACCGGCGTGCCGGCGGTATTGGCAATGACGATGCCGTTCGACCCCGAGCCGTCGTAGCCGCGGGTCACCTTGCCCTGCGCCGGCCACACCAGCGAGATCGCCCCCGGCGGCGCGGTGCGCCGCTTGCCCATGCTGGTGGCGGGCGCGCGCGATCCGCCCGAGGCCTTGGGACGCGACTGGGTGGGCGCGGAAGTGCTGGCCTGGCCGGCTGGCGGCGCCACCCGCAGCATCTGGCCAACCTCGATTGCATTGGTGTTCGACAGGTTGTTCCAACGCGCCAGGTTGGCTACGCTGGTGCCCTGCTTGCGGGCGATCTGCGTCAGCGTGTCGCCCGACTGCACCCGGTAATAGCCCGGCTGGACCTTGGACGTGGTGCCGCAGGCCGCCAGCAATGCCAGCAATGCGGCCAGCAGCCCGAGCCTGACGAACCGGATGGCATCGCGCCCGGACGAGCGGAGCCGGGCGGCCCCGAAAGCGGCAAGGGAAACGGCAAAGGAAGCGGGAACGGACAGGGTCTGGGCGGGCAAGGAGAGCACTGAATCCTGGAACGGAGTGAGACACGACTGCGTTCAAGGGTACCAAGATTTTCGAACGGCGGTATGCCCGCCCGGCAACTTTCGCGGACCAAGCCGGGCCGTGTTGTATAACCCCGCTAATTGCCGCGAGCCGCCGCTCGCCATGGATCACCGCGTCTGCAAGGAACAATATGGGAACACCCAGAGCGCCCCGAAGAAACCTGTACTGCCTGCTGTGGGCCATCCCCTACCTGCTGTGCGGCGTCTTCTCGCGCCTGCTCAATGATCCGGTCAGCCATGCCGTGTTCGTCTGGCTGCCGCCCGGCGTGGCGGTGGGCGCCTACCTGCTGACCCGGCGCCGCAACTGGCCGCTGCTGCTGGCCGCTTTCTTCTGCGCGCAACTGGTGCTGACCAGCTTCACGCGCGGCCAGCCGGCCACCGCCCTGGCGTTCGCCATCACCGCCAGCCTGTCCAGCGTGCTGGCGGCCTGGACGGTGCAGCGCCTGGCGCCGCGCGAGGGCGGACTCGGCCTGGTCGCGGCGCTGCTGGCCGGCGCGCTGGCGGGCGCCGGCCTGTCGGCGCTGCTGGGCGGCGGCTGGCTATGGCTGACCCAGGAAGCGCATGCCTGGGTGCGGCTGCGCACCTGGGTCGCGGCCTACCTGGCCGGCATCCTGATCGTGGCGCCGGCCCTGACGGTCTGGGCCCACTTCCGCCCGCGCCGCTCGGGGGGCCCGCGCAAGCGCGACCTGGCGCTGGGCATCAGCGCCTACCTCGCCCTGATCGTGTCGACCTTCATGACCTTCGACGGCGACATGATCAAGAACCTGCCGTATGTCGTCACCTTCGAACTGACCTACCTGCCGCTGGTGTTCGCGGTGCTGACCGCGCTGGTCTGGGGCCCGCCGGGCGGCACCCTGGCGGTCATCACGCTGGCGCTGATGGCGCTGTACCAGAGCGCGCAGGGCGAAGGGCCGTTCGTCGAGGCCAACGACCACTGGCACGTGCTGCTGGCCACGCAGGTCTATCTGGTGGTCACCGCGCTGCTGATCCTGCTGGTCAACACGTTGCGCGCCGCGCGCGCCCAGGAACTCGAAAACGCCGTGCAGTGGCGCGGCCGCTTCGACCTCGCGCTGGCCGGCAGCAACCAACTGATGTACCGCTACAACCCGTTCGACGGTTCGCTCGAACTGGCCGGTGACCTGCAGGGCGCCTTCGGCTTGCAGGCGGACGCGATTGCCAGCCTGGACGCGTTGCTGGCCCTGGCGCACCCCGACGACCGCGCCCGCCTGACCTTGCACTGGGCCGCGCGCCGCGCCGGCGCCCAGGACCGCACCCTGCTGCTGTTCCGCATCGCGCATGCCGCGGGCGGCTGGCGCGTGGTCAGCGACCGCGGCTCGCCGCTGGAGGATTTCGACGGCAGCGTGGCCGTCGTCGCCGGCATGTGGCGGCTGGGCGAAATCGAGCAGGCAGATGTCCACTAACACCGGCGCCCTGCTCATCCACGGCTTGGGCGGAACCCAGTACGACCTGGGATCGCTGCACAAGATCCTCAAGCGCGCCGGCATCGAGACGCACACGCTGACACTGCCCGGCCATGGCACCACGCCCGAGGATCTGCTGCCGGTGCGCGCCGAGGACTGGATCGACGCCGTCACCGCCAAGTACCGCGAAGTGGCCGAACGCCACGACACGCTGCACGTGGTCGGCATGTGCCTGGGCGCGCTGCTGGCGGTGGAGCTGTGCAAGCGCGTGCGCCACAGCAAGGGCAAGCTGGTGAGCCTGGCCGCGCCCGTCTTCATCGACGGCTGGAGCACGCCCTGGTACCGCGGCTTGCGCAAACTGGTCTACCGCATCCCCGGCCTGGCCGCGCGCATGCGGGTCGAGGAAGAAGAACCCTACGGCATCAAGAACGAACTGGTGCGCTCCATCGTCAAGGCCAAGTTCGAGCGCGGCGAGAACTTCCACTACCGCTGGGTGCCGCTGGCCTGCATCCGCGAAGTGGACCGCCTGCGCCGCTTCGTGCAGCGCGGGCTCGACGCCATCGCCTGCCCCAGCCTGATCATCCACGCGCACGAGGACGAACTGACCTCGGTGCGGTCGGCGCGCTTCCTGAACGACGCCATTGCCGGCAGCCGCATGGTGCTGCTGGACAACAGCTATCACATGATCTGCGTCGACAACGACCGCGACCGGGTCGCCGCCGACATCCTCCAGTTCATGGACAAGCGCCCCGACAGCGCCCGTCCGGGCCGCGCCGCCGCCATGAGCGGCGACGAGGTCGAACGCATCCTGGGGCATTACCGCGAGGCGCTGCTGTCGGGCCAATACGAAACCCTGTTCCCGCTCTTCGCCGAGGACGTCCTCTGGCAGGAAGGCGGCGACAACCCCTTGAGCGGCGCCTACCAGGGCCGCGGCGGCCTGATCGACCTGTTCTCGCGCGTGATGGACTATTCGCGCAATACCTTCACGGTCGACAGCGTCGGCCAGCCGGCGCTGGCCGGCCGCGCCATCGCCGTGCCGCTGACCTTCCAGGTGCGCGACGGCGCCGCCACCTACCGTGGCGCCTGCACCCACACGCTGCGCCTGCGCGACCAGAGCATCGTCAAGGTCACCGCGCAGGCCGCCGATGCGGCCGCCGACGACGCCCTGTGGCGCCGGCTGGCCGTGGCCAGCGGCCTGGAACCCGAGGGCGACGCAATGGATCCCGCGACGCTGGCGATCCCGCCGGAGGAACTGGACGACGCGTTCCAGGCCGCCGTGCTCGAACTGCGCAGCCTGCCGCAAGCGCCCTCCGCCAACGTCGCCATCCGCTTGTACGCCTACGAACAACAGGCGCGGCACGGCGACGCCCCGGCACAGGATCCCGCCGCGGCCACGCTGCGCGAACAGATCGAGCTGGCCGCCTGGCGCCTGCTGGCCGGCCTGCCGGCGGACCAGGCCCGGCGCCGCTACATCGCCCTGATCCGGCGCCTGGATCCCGACACCTGAACGGCGTCGGCGACAGGGCCTACAATCGCCCCATGTCCGCCTTGATCCGACCTCCCCGAACCCGTGGCGCGCTACGCGCGCGCGGCGTGCTGTGGCTGGCGTTCCTGGCGTTGCTGCTGCGCGCCGTGGTGCCGTCCGGCTACATGCCCGACGCCCGCGCCCTGCACGACGGCCGCGTCGAAGTCACCTTCTGCTCGGCCGCCGGCGACCTGTCCACGCTGCGGCTGGCGCTGTCGCCCGGCGGCAAGGGCGACGCCGGTTCCGGCGCCCACACCAACGCCGATACCGGCGCCCAATGCCCCTTCGGGTTGCTGGCGCATGTCACGCCCGCGCCCGCCTCGCACGCCACGCCGCTGGCCCTGACCGGCGACCGCCCCGCGCCCACCGCGCCGGCGCCCCAGGCCCTGCCGGTACAGCCGGCCCAAGGGCCGCCGCTCGGCTCGCGCGCCCCGCCTCGCCCAGCCTGACCACGCCTTGCCGCGCGGCCCCGCCGCGCCCACGCGAACCGTCAAGCCACGAGGTTTTCATGCATTCCCCTTCCCTGCGCGCCCCCCTGGGCGCGCCGCCGGCGCCCGACCGTCACCGGCGCCGGCTGCTCTCGGCCCTGGCCCTGCTGCCCCTGGCCGGCTGCGGCCCCGACGCCCCCAAGCTCAACGGCATGGATCTGTCCAGCATGCCCGCCGGCGACTTCCAATTGCAGGACACCGAAGGCCGGCAACGCCGGCTGGCCGACTACCGCGGCAAGACCGTGATGCTGTTCTTCGGCTTCACCCAATGCCCGGACATCTGCCCCACCGCGCTGACCCGCGCGCTGGAAATCAAGAACCTGCTGGGGGCCGACGCCGCCAAGCTGCAGGTGCTGTTCATCACCGTCGACCCGGAGCGCGACACGCCGGAAATCCTGCACGCCTACCTGCAGGCGTTCGACCCGGCATTCGTCGGCCTGCGCGGCGACGCCGAACAGACCCGCGCCGCGGCGCAGTCGTTCAAGGTGTTCTACCAGAAGGTCCCGACCGGCTCGTCCTACACCATGGACCACACCGCGCTGACCTACCTCATCGACGCCGAAGGCAAGCTGCGCGTGGCCCTGCGCCACCAGCAAACCGCCGAGGAATGCGTCGCCGACCTGCGCACGGTGCTCTGAGCCCCCTCCCCCCCGATCAAAGGAAATCCAATGAAAATGACCGCCTTCAAATCCCTCGCCGCCGCCTTCGCCCTGGGCGCCCTGACCCTGGCCCAGGCGCCCGCCCTGGCGCAGGACGCCACCCTCAAGGTGGAAGACGCCTGGGTCCGCGCCACGGTACCCAACCAGCATGCCACCGGCGTCTTCATGCGCCTGACTTCGGCCACGCCGGCGCGCCTGGTCGGCGTCGAATCCGCCGCCGCCAAACACGTCGAGGTGCACGAAATGGCGATGCAGGACAACGTCATGAAAATGCGCCAGATCCCCGCCCTTGACCTGCCCGCCGGCCAGCCGGTGGAACTCAAGCCGGGCGGCTACCACGTCATGCTGATCGACCTGGCCAGGCAGATTTCCGTGGGCGACCCGGTGGCGCTGACGCTGCTGGTGCAGGACGCCGACGGCAAGCAACGGCGCGTGCCGGTAACCGCCGAGGCCCGCCCGCTGGCGGCCGCCGCGAAACCGGCCGGCGATCACAAGCACTGACCCGTGCCTGGCCGACGGCCAGTACACCTTCGGCCAGGAAGACTACCCGCCCGTCATCGCATCCACCGGCCCCGGCGAAAGCCGGGCCCAGGTCGAACAGAAGCGCCAGACCGCCGCGATGCAAGGGCAGATGGCGCCGGACGAAGAAAGCTATCCGCCGATACCCATGGCCATAGCGGCGCGTCCGATATCCAATAACAGGGACACACCGCAATCTGCGGCCCGTCCTGATTCCTCATACAATGCCAGCACACATCCGCCGCCGGCGGCCTCGCGGGGCCCGGCGGCAGCGCGGCGCCCCATGCCGCCCCGGATGCCAGCGTTCCGCGCAGCCGGGCGCCTGATCCGCCGGCGATGGACCGGCAACCCTGTGTCTGGATATGCCCGGTAGTTCCGCCTTTTCCTTCCTGCGTACCCTCTGCAGCCTGCGCTGGCTCGCCATCGCGGGCCAGGCCGCCACCATCCTGGTGGCCAGCGCCGTGCTCGGCCTGGCGCTGCCGCTTGAGCCGCTGTGGATCGGCGTGGGCGTGCTGATCGGCTTCAACATCTACGCCAGCCTGCGCCTGCGCCACAGCCGCGACCTGTCCCACGCCACCGCCTTCGGCCATCTGCTGGTGGACATGGCGGTGCTGGCCTGGATGGTGGGCTGGAGCGGCGGCCTGAGCAATCCGTTCGGCATGATGTTCCTGATCCTCACCGCGCTGGCGGCCCTGGCGCTGCCGCGCAACTGGGCGCTGGCCGCGGCGCTGGCGGGCATCTCCGGCTACTTCGCCGCCGCCGTTTTCGGCCAGCCGCTGCGCGGCGACCTCAACACCCACACCCTGCTGCTGTGGGGCCTGGCCGCCAACTTCCTGATTTCCGTGGTGGTCGTGCTGGTGTTCAGCACCCGCCTGGCGGCCGACCTGCGGGCGCGCGAACGCGAGCTGGCGCGGCTGCGCGAACGCTTCACCCGCAACGAGGGCATCGTCGCCCTGGCCACCCACGCCGCGGCCATGGCGCACGAATTGAACACCCCGCTGGCCACCATGACCCTGCTGGCCGACGAGATCGCCGCCGAGGTCAAGGAACCCGAACTCAAACAGGACGTCGCCACCCTCAGCCAATTGCTGGCCCTGTGCCGGGAACGTATCCGCAATCTGGCTGTCCCAACCGCCGTGGACCTGGTGCGCGTGGTGGGGCAGTGGCGCCTGATCCGGCCGACCATCGACCTGCGCCGCTCCGGCACCCTGCCGGCCAGCCTGCGGGTCGATCCGGCCATCGCCCACCTGCTGCAAGCCCTGCTGAACAACGCGGCCGACGCCGGCGAAGCCGCCAACGCGCCGCGCGTGGACCTGCACCTGGAATACGGCTACGGCGCCCTGCGCGGCGAAGTGCGCGACTACGGCCGCGGCTTCGACCCCGACCAGACGCTGCTGCCGGCCACCAGTCTGTTCAACAGCGGCAAGCCCGGCGGGCTGGGCGTCGGCCTGGCCCTGTCGCACGCCACCGTCGAACAGATGGGCGGTGAAATGACCATGACGGCCGCCGATGGCGGCGGTACCCGCATCCGCTTTTATTTACCCCTCGGTAGCCCCGGGACCTGATATGTTGAATCCCAACGACCTTGGCCTGCTGATCGACGACGACGAGCTCTACGTGCGCACCCTGCAACGCAGCCTGTCGCGCCGCGGCCTGGAAACCCGAACCGCCACCGGCATCGCCGAGGCGCTGCGCGTGGCCGAAGAGATCCGCCCGGCCTTCGCCCTGGTCGACCTGCGGCTGGGCGAGGACTCGGGCCTGACCTTGATCCGTCCCCTTCGTGCCCTGCGCGCCGACATGCGCATCCTGCTGGTCACCGGCTACGCCAGCGTGGCCACCGCGGTCGAGGCCATCAAGCGCGGCGCCGACGACTACCTGCCCAAGCCCGCCACCGCGCCGATGATCCTGCGCACCCTGGGCCTGGTGAAGCCGGAAACCGTTACGATCGAAAGCACCATGACGCCGTTGCACCGCCTAGAATGGGAACACATCCATCAGGCGCTGCACGAAACCGGCGGCAACGTCTCGGCCGCCGCCCGCCTGCTGGGCATGCACCGGCGCTCCCTGCAGCGCAAGCTGGCCAAGAAACCGGGGCCGGAACGTGAGGTTCTGGTGGACTGATTGGCGTCCGCGCCACACATCGCAACAATCTTGCTTTGTGCGGGTGCGACATATCGTCGCACCCCCGCCCTCGCCGCAAAGGCTTCTCCCGCCTGGGAAAACCCTTAACCGGCCGTGTTGGGGGCAAAAGCCTCCTGGGCAATGCGACCATTCGTCGCAGGCTTGACCCAGGTCAAACCGATAGGATGGACGTTGCTGCTTGGCAGCATTCCAGTCCGCTGCTCCGCAGCATTTCCCACCTTCCATCCAAGGCTGTACGTGAAACACCCCCTCCTTGCGACCCTTACGCGCATTTTTGGCGTCGGCGCGGTCATGCTGCTTGGCGGCTGCAACATGGAAATCCTCTCCCCCAAGGGAGATATAGGCGCTCAGGAAAAGACCCTGCTGTTCACGGCAACCGGTCTGATGCTCCTGGTGGTGATCCCGGTCATCATCATGGTCCTGACGTTTGCCTGGAAATACCGCGCATCCAATACCAAAGCCGAATACCAGCCCAAGTGGGCCCACTCCACGGCGATCGAAATCGTGGTCTGGACCATCCCGTGTATCATCGTGGCGACCCTGGCGGTGATCACCTGGCGCTCCACGCACGCGCTGGATCCCTACAAGCCGCTCGTCTCCGAGCACAAGCCGGTCACCATCGAGGTGGTGTCGCTGGATTGGAAGTGGCTGTTCATCTACCCCGAGTACGACATCGCCACGGTCAACGAGATCGCGTTCCCGGTCGACGTCCCGGTCAATTTCCGGATCACCTCGGCCTCGGTCATGAACTCGTTCTTCATTCCCCAGCTGGGTAGCCAGATCTACTCGATGGCCGGCATGGAGACCAAGCTGCACCTGAACGCGCGCGAACCCGGCACCTACGCCGGCATCTCGGCCAACTACAGCGGCGCCGGCTTCTCCGGCATGCGCTTCAAGGCCATCGCCACGTCGCAGGAAGGCTTCGACGACTGGGTCAAGCAAGCCAAGGCTTCCGGCACCGCGCTGACCCCGGCCGTGTACCAGGAACTGACCAAGCGCAGCGAACACAACCCGGTCGCCAGGTACGCCTCGGTGCCGCCGTCCATGTTCGACTACATCCTGGGCAGCACCATGTCCAAGATGGCCGGCGTCGAAGACGCCACGTGCACCCCCACGTCGAATAATCTTGTCGCAGGATTGACTCAATAATGCTCGGGAAACTCACCCTCGAGGCCATTCCGTACCATGAACCCATCGTCATGGTTACGCTGGCCGCCGTGTGCCTGGGAGGCCTAGCGGTCTTCGGCGCCATCACCTACTTCCGCAAGTGGAAGTACCTCTGGACCGAATGGCTGACCTCGGTCGACCACAAGCGCATCGGCGTGATGTACATCATCGTCGCGCTGATCATGCTGCTGCGCGGCTTCGCCGACGCCATCATGATGCGGACCCAGTTGGCCGTGGCCTCGGCCGACTCCGCCGGCTTCCTGCCGCCGCACCACTACGACCAGATCTTCACCGCCCACGGCGTCATCATGATCTTCTTCATGGCGATGCCCTTCATCACCGGGCTGATGAACATCGTGGTGCCGCTGCAGATCGGCGCCCGCGACGTGGCCTACCCGTTCCTGAACTCGCTGAGCTTCTGGCTGTTCGGCGCCGGCGTCGCGCTGATGATGATCTCGCTGTTCGTCGGTGAATTCGCCGCGACCGGCTGGCTCGCCTATCCGCCACTGTCCGGGCTCGACTACAGCCCGAGTGTCGGGGTGGACTACTACATCTGGGCGCTGCAGATCTCCGGGCTGGGCACAACGCTCAGCGGCATCAACTTCATCGTCACCATCCTGCGCATGCGCGCGCCGGGCATGAGCCTGATGAAGATGCCGATCTTCACCTGGACCTCGCTGGTCACCAACGTCCTGATCGTGGCCGCCTTCCCGGTGCTGGCCGCCACGCTGGCGCTGCTGACGATGGACCGCTACCTGGGCACGCACTTCTTCACGAACGACATGGGCGGCAACGTCATGATGTACGTGAACCTGATCTGGATCTGGGGCCACCCCGAGGTCTACATCCTGGTGCTGCCGGCCTTCGGCGTGTACTCCGAAGTGGTCGCCACCTTCGCCCGCAAGACCCTGTTCGGCTACAAGTCCATGGTCTACGCCACGGCCGCCATCGGCGTGCTGTCGTTCCTGGTCTGGCTGCACCACTTCTTCACCATGGGCGCGGGGGCCAACGTCAACGCGTTCTTCGGCATCGCCACGATGATCATCTCGATCCCGACGGGCGCGAAGATCTTCAACTGGCTGTTCACCATCTACCGCGGCCGCCTGCGCATCACCACGCCGGTGCTGTGGACGCTGGGCTTCATGCTGGTGTTCGTCATCGGCGGCATGACCGGCGTGATGCTGGCCATCCCTGGCGTGTCGTTCGTGCTGCACAACAGCCTGTTCCTGATCGCCCACTTCCACAACACCATCATCGGTGGCGTGGTGTTCGGGTGCATCGCCGGCATGACCTACTGGTTCCCCAAGGCCTTCGGCTTCAAGCTGAACGAACGCCTGGGCCGCTACTCGTTCTACTGCTGGTTCGTCGGCTTCTTCCTGGCCTTCATGCCCCTGTACATCCTGGGCTTCAAGGGCATGACGCGCCGCCTGAACCACTACGACAACCCCGAATGGCAGCCCTACCTGCTGGTGGCGCTGGCCGGCGCCGCGCTGATCATGCTGGGCATCTGGTTCCTGCTGCAGCAAGTGTTCGTGTCGGTGCGCCAGCGCAAGCAGAACCAGGACATCACGGGCGACCCCTGGGATGGCCGCACCCTGGAATGGTCGATCGCCTCGCCCGCGCCTTTCTACAACTTCGCCCATGTTCCTCACGTCGATGAACTGGATCAGTTCTGGGAAGACAAGCAGAGCGGCAAGGCCTACAAGCGCCCGGCCAAGTACGAAGACATCCACATGCCGAAGAACACCGCCGCCGGCGTCTTCATCGGCGCGTTCGGCCTGGTCATGTGCTTTGCCCTGATCTGGCACATCTGGTGGCTGTCGATCGTCGGTTTCGTCGGCATGATCGGTTCGTTCATCGTCCGCGCCTATGACCGCGACGTCGACTACTGGGTCCCGGCCGCGGAAGTCGAACGCATCGAAAACGCTCACTTTGACAAAATGCAGAAGGCCGCCTGAGCCATGATTCAAGCCGTAGCCACTCACCCCCACGCGGGTCACGACGATCACGCGCACCATGACGATGGATCCAAGACCGTTTTCGGTTTCTGGGTCTACCTCATGAGCGACTTGCTGATCTTTTCGGTGCTGTTCGCGACGTTCGCGGTGCTGGCCAACGCCACCGCGGGCGGCCCCACCGGCAAGGAACTGTTCGACCTGAAGTTCGTGCTGGTCGAAACCCTGCTGCTGCTGTTCTCGAGCTTCACCTTCGGCATGGCCAACCTGAACGTCCACGCCAACAACAAGAGCCGCGCAATCGGCTGGTTGATGGTCACGTTCCTGTTCGGCGCGGGCTTCATCGCGATGGAAGTCTATGAATTCCATCACCTGATCACCGAAGGCGCGGGCCCCGGCCGCAGTGCCTACCTGTCGGCGTTCTTCACGCTGATCGGCACGCACGGCCTGCACGTGACGTTCGGCCTGATCTGGATCGTCGTCATGATCGACATGATCCGCCGCCATGGCCTGGACTCGATCAACAAGCGTCGTCTGGCGTGCCTGAGCCTGTTCTGGCACTTCCTGGACATCGTCTGGATCTGCGTCTTCACCTTCGTCTATCTTCTGGGAGCCCTCTGATGTCGCACTCCGCTGCGGCCGCACACGGCCACGACGATCACGCCGCCGACCACGGCACCGTGAAGTCCTACATCATCGGTTTCGTGCTCTCGCTCCTGCTCACCTTCGGCTCGTTCGGCCTGGTGATGAGCGGCGCGCTGTCCCACACCATCACCATCGTCGGTGTGGTGGCGCTGTGCGTGCTCCAGTTGCTGGTGCAACTGGTGTACTTCCTGCACATGGGCGCTTCGAAATCGGCCCGCGACAACCTGGCCACGTTCGTCTTCACCGTGCTGATCATCGCCATCATCGTCGGTGGTTCGGCCTGGGTGCTGTACAACATGAACGTCAACATGGGCCACGCCATGTAAGACCCGTCACCCGCTGACGACAGACAGGCGCCGCAAGGCGCCTGTTTTTTTGCATGCTCGCGCCATGGCGGAATCGTCCGGGTCCCGCATGCCAGCGGCTTTGACGCCGCGCAGACCGGGCCATGCCCTCTTCGTTATATATTTCGGCACATAACGATTCCTTGAACCCTTGCTTGCCGCGAACCGCCATGGATGCCGTCCTGACCGCCGCCCCGCCCGCCCGGGACATCGATGCCCTGACCTGTAGCCTGCTGGAACAGGCCGCGCCCGACCATCCCGACACCCGCTTTTTCGCCGCGGTGGTCGGCAAGAGCCTGGCGCACCGCGACCTGGCCCGCACCGGCCTGTCGCCCACCGAACTGGCCGAGGTAATGGCCAACCTGTTCCCTGGCGTACAGGCCGGTTCCACGCCGGCCTGTGCCGACCTGCGGGCGCAACTGCTGGCCTACGACGCGCGCGGCCTGGCCAGCCCGCAACCGGATTTCACGCGGCTGCTGCGCGTGCTGCTCGAGGCCTGCAGCGCCCAGGCCACGACCACCGCCTGGGTCACCAGCGTGCTGACGCACGCCTGCCTGCGCCCGGACCACCTGTGGCGCGACCTCGGTCTGGGCGGGCGCGAGGACATCACCGCGCTACTGACCCGCCACTATCCCGACCTGGTAGCGCGCAACACCCGCAACCTGCGCTGGAAGCAATTCCTGGCCTACGCGGCCTTCGCGCATGCCGGCCTGCCGCCGCAGGCCGCGCCGGGTTGCGGCGCCTGCGAAGACCACGCTTTCTGCTATGGGAATCAACGCGGGCGCTGAACGGGCCCGCGCCACGGCCGACCGCGTCGCGGCGCCGGATCAGAACCAGGCCACCTTGACCAGCACCTGCGCGCTGTATTTGCCGGTTTTCAGTTCGGCGCCGCTACGCTCAAGGCGAGCGGTGTAGGTCTGGGTCAACGCCAGGGCGGTGCCGTGCAGGGTGACACCGAGGTTGCTGGTGTAGTAGGCGCTGCTGGGTTCGCCATGCGTGTCCACTGGAATCGGGCCGAACTTGATCGTCTGGTTGGCGCCGTTGGTGATGCTCAGCTTCAGGCCGTTCTCCTGGCCGTTGGCGTTCTTCAGGTAGATCGCGTCGTCCATGAGGTCCACGCGTTCGCCGCTTTGCGGCAGAAACGACACCAGCGTCCGCAAGTAGAACTCGTCGCCCGGGATGGGGCCCGGCGGCGCGACCAACGCCGCGACGCCGGGGCAGGCGTTGTTGACCTGGGTGGTCAGATTGAATGGCTTGGCCTGTGGCAACTTGCCGTTGAAGTTGCTGGTGGTCAGGATGGTGTCGAACAGCACGGTGTTGTCGACGTTGACCGAGCCGACGCATCGGGGGATGTACTGGAAGCGCGAGGCGCGTGAATTCAGGAAGATCCCGGGCGCCGTGGTGGCCGTCTCGTCGGGAATCAACTTGAATGCCTGGGTGGGCGGCAAGTACACGCGCAGGGGCGTGGTGACCCGCTCTGTCGAGAACAGCATCAGGAAGATGCGCCCCAACCGGACGCCGGTGTCTTTCTCGTAGGGAACGTCGACGCTGAAAAAGGGGGTGTGGCCGAAAATCAGCGGATCGGGATTCCAGGAGCCCAATTGCAGGTTGTCGTAGACGATGTCCAGCCGCAGCGACGCGTCTCGCAGGGCCTGCCGCAGCGGGGCGTAGTCTCCCTGGACGACGATAGCCACGCGCCTGGGGCCGGGCGCATTGTTGATGCAACGGTATTGGAATTCGTATGGCCGGCTCAAATACAGGAACGACCCGCCGATGGGCGCGCTGTCACTGGAAAAATTGACGGACGGCGGTATCAGGAAGGTGACGGCGTTGTCGCCGTTGAGCAGCTTGCATTCGCGCACCCCCGCCTGCGCATGCCCCAGCGCCGGCGCCAGCCCGCAGGCAATCAGCAACCCTGCGCGCCAAGCCCGCTTGATACACGCTTGCCATGCCACGATTCGCGTCTCCGGCTGCTTAAAATGCATAAATCATTTTATCGTTCGCCCCTTGCGCCAACGCCAGCCTATCGTCCTAGATTGGCGGAGCCGGTTCGTAATAGCCGCCATTGCTCTCGCTGACGATGAGCGAGCCGGCGTAGCGCCGGTAAACCCCCGATGTGCAACCGTGCCCGCGGCCTCGCACAGGACGCTGGCAATGCCGATGCGGGCCGGCGCGCGGGGCAATGGGTTCTAATAGCGCCATGGAAAATTCGCAAGACATCGAACGCCGGTTGCTGGATCTGGAGGTCAAGGCCAGTTTCGCCGACGACCTGCTGGAGCAGTTGAACCAGATCATCGTGCGCCAACAGCAGCAGATCGACCGCCTGCAGCGCGAGGTGGCCGACCTGCGCCAGCAGGCGCCCGAGGGCGCGGCGCCGTTCCGCAGCCTGCGCGACGAACTGCCGCCGCACTACTGAACCGCGCCCTTCAGGGGGGGTAGGCCATGACGCAAGCCGCGCCGACGAATCGGAGGATTCCTGGCGGGCGCGCAAGCCGGCGGGCGCGCAGGGGAAACGGCCCGAGACAAGACGCGGGCGCTTCGCGTACCATCGCATCTAGCCATCAATAGGCTGCCCGCGCAGCCTTGACAACCAAAAGGGAGTCCGCAATGAAAACCATCCGTCTCATCGCTTTCGCACTGGCCGCCGGCGTCGCGTGCGGGCCGGCCCTGGCGGCACCCGCCGTCATGCTCAACAATGCCCTCATCACCCAGATTTCGAAGGCCGACAAGCCGGCCTTCCACCAGGCGGTGGCGCAGGCGCTGAACGACACCGCCGATGGCCAGAGCGTCAATTGGTCCAGCACGCCCAAGCGCAAGGCCGCGCCGATCACGGCCAAGATCACGCCGTTGCAGACCAGCACGGCGGGCGACCGTACCTGTCGCCTGCTGGAAGGCGATTTCGCGCGCACCAGCACCAGCGAAACCTGGAAGTTCTGGTTCTGCAAGCAAGCCGACGGCACCTGGAAGGCCAGCGCCAACTGAGTCGCGCGCCACCCTGGCCCGCGCCATGAAAAACGCCCGCTTCATCTTGAGATGAAGCGGGCGTTTTGCCGTGCGGTCGCGCGCGGCGATCAGCCTTCGGCGCGGTTGGCGTCCAGCACCGTCATGGCCGTCATGTTGATGATGCGGCGCACGGTCGAACTGGAGGTCAGGATGTGCACCGGCGCGTTGGCGCCCAGCAGGAACGGGCCCACCGCCACGTTGCCGCCGGCCGCGGTCTTGAGCAGGTTGTAGGCAATGTTGCCGGCGTCCACGTTGGGGCACACCAGCAGGTTGGCCTGGCCCTTGAGGGTCGAGGACGGCAGAATGCGCAGGCGCAGCGCCTCGTCCAAGGCGCAGTCACCGTGCATCTCGCCGTCGATCTCCAGCTCCGGCTCGGCTTCGCGCACCAATTCCAGCGCGCGGCGCATCTTGGCGCCCGAGGCCGAGCTGCCCGAACCGAAGTTCGAGCGCGACAGCAGCGCCACCTTGGGCGCCAGGAACATGCGCTGCATTTCCTTGGCCGCGGCGATGGTGAACTCGGCGATCTGCTCGGCGGTCGGTTCATCGTTGACGTGCGTGTCCACCAGCACCACCGTGCGCTCGTTCAGCAGCAGGATGTTCATCGCGGCGTAGACGTTGGCGCCGGGGCGGCGGCCGATCACTTCGTCGATGAAGCGCAGGTGATCGTGATAGGCGCCGACGGTGCCGCAGACCATGCCGTCGGCGTCGCCCAGGTGCACCATCATCGCGCCGATCAGGGTCAGGCGGCGGCGCATTTCCACGCGCGCCATTTCCTTGGTGATGCCGCGGCGGCACATCAGCTCCCAGTACGTGGTCCAGTACTGGTGGAAGCGCTCGTCGTATTCGGGGTTGGTGACTTCGACATCCTCGCCCAGGCGCAGGCGCAGGCCAAACTTCTCGATGCGCGACAGCAGCACGGCGGGACGGCCCACCAGGATCGGCCGGGCCAGGCCTTCGTCCACCACCACCTGCACCGCGCGCAGCACGCGCTCGTCTTCGCCTTCGGTAAAGACGATGCGCGATTTACCGCCGCCACGCACGATGCGCTTGGCGGCCGAGAACAGCGGCTTCATGAAAGCGCCGGAGTGGTACACGAACTGCTGCAACTGCTCTTCGTAGGCTTCCAGGTCGGCCAGCGGGCGCGTGGCCACGCCGCCTTCCATGGCGGCCTTGGCCACCGCCGGCGCGATGCGCACGATCAGGCGCGGGTCGAACGGCTTGGGAATCAGGTATTCGGGGCCGAACGAGATGTCGTAGGTGCCGTAGGCGGCGGCCACCACTTCGTTCTGCTCTTCCTCGGCCAGCGCGGCGATGGCGTGCACCGCCGCCTTTTCCATCTCGCGGGTGATGGTGGTGGCGCCCACGTCCAGCGCGCCGCGGAAGATGTACGGGAAGCACAGCACGTTGTTGACCTGGTTCGGGTAGTCCGAACGGCCGGTCGCCATGACCACGTCGTCGCGCACCGAATGGGCCAGCTCGGGCAGGATTTCCGGCGTCGGATTGGCCAGCGCCAGGATCAGCGGGCGCGGGCCCATCTTGGCCACCATTTCCGGCTTGAGCACGCCGCCGGCCGACAGGCCCAGGAACACGTCCGCGCCCTCGATGACCTCGGCCAGCTTGCGCGCGTCGGTCTTTTGCGCGAAACGCGCCTTGTCCGGATCCATCAGCACGGTGCGGCCCTCGTAGACCACGCCCTCGATGTCGGTGACCCAGACGTTCTCCAGCGGCAGGCCCAGGTCCACCATCAGATCCAGGCAGGCCAGCGCGGCCGCGCCGGCGCCGGACGTGACCACCTTGACCTTGTCGATTTGCTTGCCGACGACCTTCAGGCCGTTGATGAAGGCGGCGGACACGGTGATGGCGGTACCGTGCTGGTCGTCATGGAAGACGGGGATCTTCATGCGCTCGCGCAGCTTGCGCTCGACCGTGAAGCACTCGGGCGCCTTGATGTCTTCGAGGTTGATGCCGCCGAAGGTCGGCTCCAGGCCGGCGATGATCTCGACCAGCTTGTCCGGGTCGGTTTCGTTGATCTCGATGTCGAACACATCCAGGCCGGCGAACTTCTTGAACAGCACCGCCTTGCCTTCCATCACCGGCTTGGAGGCCAACGCGCCGATGTTGCCCAGGCCCAGCACCGCGGTGCCATTGGAGATCACGCCGACCAGGTTGCCACGGCCGGTGTAGCGGAACACGTTGGCCGGATCCGTCACGATTTCTTCACAGGCCGCCGCCACGCCGGGCGAGTATGCCAGGGCGAGATCACGCTGGTTGGTGAGCGGCTTGGACGCCACGACGGAGATCTTTCCCGGGGTGGGGAACTCGTGGTAATCCAGAGCGGCCTGGCGGTCTGCTTGCGAATTCATGGGGCGGCGCCTCCTAGTCTTGAACAAGGCAGATTCTAGGACGGCAGACATAAGGCGTTCATTCGGATTTAATATTGTCACATCACTTTTTTCTTATGCCTTGTCTATGACACCGTTTTCGCCCGACGAGGTGCTCCGGAAACTGACCTCGCGGCTCAAGATGCGGCACCTGATGCTGCTGTTGCAGATCGAGCAGCACGGGTCGTTGACGCGGGTGGCCGAGCACATGGCCACCAGCCAGCCCGCCGTCACCAATGCGCTGGCCGAACTGGAAAGCATGTTCGACGTGCCGCTGTTCGAGCGCTCGGTGCGCGGCATGACGCCCACGGCGCTGGGCGCGGTGGTGTTGGCGCGGGCCCGCGCCCTGGTGCACGACCTGGGCCACCTGGTGCAGGAAATGGAAGCCGTGGCCGCCGGCCACGCGGCCCACCTGCACATCGGCGTGATCCCGTTCGTGTCGGGACAACTGCTGTCGGCCGCCATCGCCCGCACCCTGCCGCGCGGACGCGGCATCACCGCCACCATCCACGAGGGCCAGGGTCCGGTCTTGCTGCGCCAGTTGCGCGACCATAGGCTGGACGCCGTGGTGGGGTGGGCCACGCCGTCGGTGGACCTGGGCCAGATCGACTTCGAAGTGCTGTACCACCAGCCGCCCCGCCTGATCGCCAGCCGCCGCCTGGCCGCGCGCCTGGGCCGCGCGCGCCTGGAATGGAACATGCTGGCCGACCTCGATTGGATCCTGGGCACGCCGGACAGCCCGATCCGCGAGCAGGTGGCCGACATCTTCCTGCGTGCCGGGCTGGCGCCGCCGACGCCCTCGGTGCAGAGCGACTCCTCCAAGCTGATCGGCGAAATGATCGTCGCCAGCGACCGTGCCGTGTCGATCCTGCCCGCCGATATCGCCGATGAGCTGGTGCGCATCGCCGGCGCGGCGATCGTGCCGTATTCTTTCGACTGGACCCTGCCGCCGATTTCGCTGTTCACCCGCGCCGACGGCCTGCGGCGCGATGTAGACGCCCTGTTCGCGGCGGCCTTGCGCGAGGTCTTCAGCCGCCACGGGCGCGCCTGAGCGCGGCCGCGGCGATACCGGCACAACCCGGAATCCGCACATGAGCGCCAACCAGTTCGTCATGCACCGCAGCGCCCTCGCCGGCGTGCAGGCCGTGGCCGCGCGCAGCGCCCGCACCTTTGCCAGGCACACGCACGAGCAGTTCGGCATCGGGGTGATGCGCCAGGGCGGACAGGTCTCGCACAGCGGCCGCGGCCAGGTCGAGGCCGGCCCGGGCCAGGTGATCACCGTCAACCCCGGCGAAGTGCACGACGGCGCCCCCATCGGCGGTGAACGCGCCTGGCAGATGCTGTATCTGGACCCGGCGGTGGTGGCCGACGCGGCCGAGGCGCTGCCGATCCCCGGCCCATTCGAATTCGAGCATCCCGTGATGGACGCGCCGGCGCTGGCGGCGGATCTGTCCGTGCTGTACGCGCTGGCCATCGACGGCGCCGGGCCGCTGGCCCGCGACAGCCTGTTGCTGCGGGTGCTGGCGCGCGCCGGACGCCAGGCCGCGCGGGCGCCGCGCCCAGGCCTGCCCGCCGCCATCCGCCATGCGCTCGGCCTGATCGATGACGCCCCCGCCGCCGCCCTGTCGCTGGCCGACCTGGCCCACGCCAGCGGCCTGAGCCGCTTCCAGGTGCTGCGCGCTTTCCACCGCGCCACCGGTATGACGCCGCATGCCTACCAGGTGCAGCGCCGGCTGCTGCTGGCGCGCCGTTTGCTGCGCCAGGGCATGGCGCTGGCCGACACCGCCGCGGCCGCCGGTTTCGCCGACCAGAGCCACATGACGCGGCTGTTCGCGCGCGCCTATGGCGTGTCGCCGGGACGCTACGCCCGGGCCGCCGCCGCGCGCTGACAACGCGCCACGGGCACCCCGCCGCAATTTCGTTCAAGACCGTGACCGCAGCGCGCGCCTACGCTGCGGCCTCGTCCCGACTCCGGCTGTTTGCCATGAACCGAAACCAAGGATATGCCTGCCTGGCCGCCGCCATGGCGCTGGTGGGCAGCACCGTCGTCGCCAGCAAGATCATCGCGGCCGGGCTGCCGCCGTTTACCGCCACCGCCCTGCGCTTCGCGCTGGCGTTGCCCTGCTTCGCACTGCTGGGGTGGCTGACCGGCACGCGCCTGCCGCGCCTGGGCTGGCGCGACTGGCTGCTGCTGACGGCGCAGGCCGGCGCCGGCAGCGTCGGCTACACCACGCTGCTGATCGCCGGCCTGGCGCGCACCACGGCGGTGGACGGCGCGGTGATCCTGGGCACCCTGCCGCTGGTGTCGGCCGCCATCGCCATCGCGCTGCTGGGCGAACGGCCAGGCAAGGCCACGCTGCTGGCCATCGCCACGGCGGCGGCGGGCGTGTGGCTGATGACGCGCGGCCCCGCGACGCCGGGCGCCGGCTCGTGGATCGGCAATGCGCTGGTACTGGGCGCGGTGGTGTGCGAGGGCCTGTTCATCCTGCTGCAAAAGCGGCTGCGCGCGCCGTTGCCGCCCCTGGCGCTGTCGACCGTGATGTGCGCCCTGGGCCTGGCGGTATGCCTGCCGGCCAGCCTGATGGAGGCACCGTGGACGCTGGCGCTTTCGGCCGAGGCGCTGCTGGCGGTAGCCTATTACGCGCTGGTGCCGACCGTGGCCGGCTTCGTACTGTGGTACGCCGGCGCGCAACGCGTCGCCGGATCGGAAGCCGCCTTGTTCACCGCCGTTGCGCCGCTCACGGCCGTGCTGTTGGCCGCCGGGGTGTTGCACGAATCGCTGTCCGCTGCGCAATTGGCCGGCATGGCCTGCGTGCTTGGCGCCGTCTTCATCCAGGGCTGGGTCCGCAAGCCGGTTACCGTTGCGAGGTAGGCGCGCGCCGCCGCCGACCAGCCGGCCCGGGCGCGTTCAACCACGGCTGAACGCCAACGCGAAGTCGTCAGAGACGATATCCGCCAGCGACTGGCGCAAGGCGGCCGCGCGCTCGGCGCCATAGGCCGCTTCGAAGCGGCGCTGCGCGTCTTTCCACAGGCGCTTGGACTCGGCCAGCTTGGCGCGTCCGGCGTCGGTCAGCGCCACGCGCCGGCTGCGGCCGTCGCGCTCGTCGCGCGCCACGCGCACATAGCCGTCGCGCTCCAGCGGCTTGAGGTTGTGCGCCAGCGCGGAGCGATCCAGCACCATGGCTCGCGCCAGGTCGGTCATGGACGGCGCGCCGGCGCGCGCGATATGCACCAGGATCGAATGTTGCGACACCTTCAGGCCGCAGGGCGCCAGCACCGTGTCGTACAACTGCGAGACGCGCCGGGTGGCCTTGCGCAGCGCGGCGCCGTTGCAGACCAGCGGGTCCTGGGGAATGGCGGAAGGGTCGACGTCGGACATGATGGATTCGAACGACTGGATGAAAAGCGCGCGTCGCCGGGGCGGGCGCGCCGCCGTGGCAAGGGTACGGCAAGTTCATAACGCTACTGCCGCGCCGCGGCGGCGTCTAGCGCATTCTTGACATTTATTGGCATATGCACGTAAATTTTCCGCACCCCTTCGCTCCGGCACCCCGTCCATGCCCGCCTCCCGCGCCGCCGCCACGCCCCCTCCCGCCAACGCGCGCCTGCGGGCCATGCTGCACGCACCGATCGCCCCCACCCTCGCCCGGCTGGCCTGGCCCAACATCCTGATGATGCTGGCGCAGTCGGCCACCGGCCTGATCGAAACCTGGTTTCTGGCGGACCTGGGAACGCCGGTGCTGGCCGGGGTGGCGCTGGTGGTGCCGGTGCTGATGCTGATGCAGAACATGTCGCAAGGCGCGATGGGCGGCGGCATCTCGGCGGCCGTGGCGCGCGCCCTGGGCGCGGGGCGGCAACGGGAGGCCGACCAACTGGTGCTGCACGCGGTCGTCCTGAACGCCGCGCTGGGCCTGGCGTTCTGCGTGCTGCTGCTGGTCTTCGGGCCGTGGCTGTATCGCACCCTGGGCGCCGACGGCGCGACGCTGGACGCCGCGTTGGCCTATTCCAATGTCATCTTCGGCGGCATCGTGCTGATGTGGCTGATGAACGCCTTCGCCAGCGTCATCCGCGGCACGGGCAACATGCTGGTGCCGGGCGCGGTGATCTGCGGCGGCGCGCTGCTGCTGGTGCCGCTGTCGCCGTGCCTGATCTTTGGCTGGGGCCCGTTCCCGGCGCTGGGCGTGGCGGGCGGCGGCTGGGCGCTGGTCACCTATTACGCGGTGGGCACGCTGGTGCTGGGCGGCTACTGCCTGAGCGGGCGCAATGCCGCGCGCCTGACCCGCAGCCGCCTGTACCCGAGCCTGATGCGCAGCATCCTGCGGGTCGGCGCGCTGGCCACGCTCAATCCCTTGCTCACCAACGGCGTGGTGGCGCTGACGACGGCACTGGTGGGCGCGTACGCGGGCACCGCCGCGGTGGCCGGCTACGGCATCGCGGTGCGGCTGGAATACCTGATGATGCCGCTGGCGTTCGGCCTGGGCGCGCCGATGGTGGCGATGGTCGGCGCCAACATCGGCGCCGGCCAGCCGGAGCGGGCGCTGCGCGTGGCGCTGACCGGCGGCGCCATGGCCTTTGTGCTGGGCGAACTCATCGGCCTGGCGGCCGCGCTGTTTCCCGAAGCCTGGCTACGGCTGTTCGGCGCCGAGGCAGCCATGCTGCAGGCTGGCGCCGCCTACCTGCGCATCGTCGGCCCACTGTACGGCTTTTTCGCGCTGGGCTTCTCGATGTATTTCGCCTCGCAGGGCGCGGGCCGCCTGAAGTGGCCGCTGTGGGCCGGCTTCCTGCGCCTGGCCACCGCCATCGGCCTGGGCGGCGCGGTGCTGCACCTGAGCGGTTCGCTGGCCTGGTTCTTTGCGGTCGCCGCGCTGGCCATGGCCCTGTATGGGCTGGTGATCCTGGGCGCGGTGGCGTCGGGATCATGGTTCGAACGCGGCCACTTACGCAGACCAGGACTGGCGCGGCGGTGATCCCTACCCGCTACGCCCCGGGCGCATCGCGCAGCGCGTAGGCCACCAGTTGCCGGGCGTAGGCCGGCAGCTCGCCGCGCACGCACAGCACCAGGTCACGCACCGCCCAGTCATCGACCAGCGCGATGCGCCGCACGCCCGCCGCGCGGCCGTGGCGCACCGCCGCGACCCGGGGCATGATGGCGATGCCCACGCCCTGGCCCACCAGGCGGCAGACCGCGTCAAAGCTGCGCAGGCGCACCCGGTACGACAGCGCCTGGCCGCCGCGGCGCGCGTGGTGCGCGATGTGCTCCTGCAAGGCGCTGCCTGCCACCAGGCCGACGAATTCCTCGCCAGCGACGTCGGCCAGCAACGCGGTGGCGCGGCCGGCCAGGCGATGCGCCGGCGGCACCACCAGCGCCAGCGGATCATGGCGAAAGCGCGCCACGCGCAGACCTTGCAGGTCGGCCGAATCGGCCAACACGCCGATGTCGCAGGTACCGGCGCGCAGCGCATCGGCGATTTCGTGGCTGAGGCGTTCTTGCAGATCGACCGATACGCGCGGATGGTCCTTGAGGAATTGGCCCAGCACCGGTGGCAGATACTCGCTGAGCGCAGTGGTGTTGCACAGCACCCGCACATGGCCCTTGAGCCCTTGGCCATACTGATCCAGTTCGCCGCGCATGCGATCCATCTGCGCCAGCACCAGCCGTGCGTGATGGGCCAGCGTGCGACCGGCGGGCGTGGCCTGCACGCCGCGATGCTCACGCAGCAACAGCGCCACGCCCAGCGTTGCCTCCATGCCGCGGATGCGCTCGCTGGCCGACGCCAGCGTCATGTGGGAAAGCCGCGCGCCGGCGGTGATGGAGCCGGTTTCCTGCACATTGAGGAAAAGCCGCAGATCGGTCAGGTCGAAGCGCATGCGAAAAAGCGTAGCACGCCAGGCTCAGGCTGTTCCATAGGCAGGCTACGCCAGATCCCGATAGGGCGACGCGCCATCGCCGGGGCAGAATACCGGCATCCAACATTGAAAGCGGGGAAATTCCATGATCTCTCGCCACGGCGGCGGCCGGACCGGAACCGGGTGCGCGGCGCGGGCCTTGCACTCCTCAGGCCGCGCCGAAGCCAACGCCCCCCTGCCGGCCTCCGCCACGCCGGCACCGAATCACGCGCCGACCGCGCACAGCGAGGCCGCATGAGCGCCAATGGCCTGCTGGGTCTGGACACGCCCGCGCTGCTGGCCGCGACCGCCGCGGTCTTCGTGCTGGCCGGCGTGGTCAAAGGCGTCGTGGGGCTGGGCCTGCCGACCATTTCCATGGCCATGCTGGCCTTGATCATGGCGCCGGCACAGGCCGCCGCGCTGCTGATCGTGCCGTCGCTCATCACCAACTTGTGGCAAGCACGGCCCTGGCCGACGCTGACGCGGGTCCTGCGCCGCATCGCCACGTTACAGGCGGGCGTCTGCGCCGGCACCCTGGCGGGCGCGGCAGCGTTCGGCGCGCCCGCCGGCCATTGGGCCAGCGTCTGCCTGGGCATCGCGCTGGTGGCGTATGCGGCCTGGGGGCTGTTCGGCACGCCGCCAACGGTGCCCGCGCGCCACGCGGGCGCGCTGGGCGCGGTGGTGGGCGCGGTCACCGGGATCATCACCGCGGCGACGGGAGTCTTCGTGATTCCGGCCGTGCCGTATCTGCAGGCGCTGAATCTGGGCAAGGATGGCCTGATCCAGGCAATGGGCATCTCGTTCACCGTGTCCACGGTGGCGCTGGCGGCAGCGCTGTGGCTGAACGGCAGCTACACGCCGGGCGCGGCCGGCGCCTCGGTGCTGATGCTGCTGCCGGCGCTGGCCGGCATGGCCCTGGGCCAGTGGTTGCGCGGCCGGCTGTCGGCGCGCGCGTTCAAGCAGTGCTTCATGGTCAGCCTGGCGCTGCTGGGCGCCTACCAGGTGGCGCAGGGCCTGGCCGGGTAAGCGCGCGCCGGGCCTCAGGCCGCCAGGCGCCGTTCGTCGACACTGCCGATGGACACCGACATCTCGCGCCAGCGCGCCAGTTCCTGCTGCACCGACTGGATCTTGCCGCGCGCCTGGTCGAAGGCGTCGCGGCCCAGGAACAGGTGCAGCGGCGCATATTGCGCATGCGCCGCCTGGATCAGGGCGCGTGCCGCCTTGGCCGGATCGCCGCAGGCGGCATGGCCCGCGCCGGCCTCGGGACGGGCGCTGTCCACCTGCGCGCCCATGGCGCCGGGATAGACCAGCGACACACGCACGCCATGCGGCGCGGCTTCCAGCGCCAGCGCTTCGCTCAAGCCGCTGACGGCGAACTTGGCGGCGCTGTAGGCGCCCCAGCCGGCGCGGCCGCCATCGAAGCCGAGAATCGACGAGATGTTGAACACGTGGCCGGCGCGCTGCGCCCGCAGGCGCGGCATCACCGCGCGCACCACATTCAACACGCCGAAGACATTGATATCGAAGCTGTCGCGCAGTTCGGCATCCGACAGTGTTTCCAGCGCGCCCGCCAGACCGTGGCCGGCGTTGTTCACCACCACGTCGATACGGCCGAACGCGGCCACGGCGGTGTCGACCGCGCGGCGCACCTGGCCCTCGTCGGCCAGGTTCACTTCCAAGGGCAGAAAACGGCCTTCGAGCTTGGCGCCCACCGCGTCCAGCAACGCATCGGCATCGCGCGAGGTGGCCGCGACCTTGTGCCCCTGGTCGAGCAGCATCCTGACCAGCGCCAGGCCCAGGCCGCCGGCGGCGCCCGTCACAAACCAGATTTTTTCGGTGCTCATGCGATCTCCCTCTACTTGCGGCGGCCGGCAACACGCCGGCGGCCCGCTGGCGTCCATGGATTCACGAGGCAGCCATCGACCCCAAGCGTGAGAGGGATATTAAGGATCGCGCAGCGCGGCGCACAGGCCCGTTCTTGCTTGAAACCTGCCTATTTCTACAGGCTTGCGGAAACCCCGCCCGCGGGAACAGGGCGGCCGACGCGCGTCAGCCCAGCGCGCTGCGGTAGTGCTCGCTGTCGAAACGCGGCGCGCCGTCGGCGGGCGCGGCGTTCGTCACCGGCTCGACGCCGGGCGCGGCGGCGTCGACGCCGAAAAGGGAGAGTTCGGCCGTGACCAATGCCAGGAGAAGATTTGCCATGATGATTCCTTTGCGTCGAATGCCCGGACCAGCGGCGGCTGCGCCAGTCTTATACAAGACATGGGGCTCATCGTGCCGGGCGGGGCGGCGCGCGTCCATTTGGTTTACGCAATCGAGGCCATTGAAACAACGCAACGCCGCGGCCCGGCGCGCCGGGCGGCGCGGCGGCGGGCAGGAAACCGGGGAATGGCGGATAATCCGCCTATTTCCCGCCGGCGCGCGCCGGGCAGCATTCGGAGTCAGCTATGTATCG
The DNA here is from genome assembly GCF_050285565.1 of Achromobacter sp. Taxonomy (GTDB): domain Bacteria; phylum Pseudomonadota; class Gammaproteobacteria; order Burkholderiales; family Burkholderiaceae_B; genus Achromobacter. The sequence continues at coordinate 350,104 of NZ_JBLZXG010000006.1, read as the reverse complement.
CGGCATTGAGGCGATCGAACAATTCATGATGTCCATCGGCCTGACCTGGCAGCCCGGCCGCACCGAAAGCGCCGAGCTGCGCGCCAGCTATCGCATCGGCAACACGCGGCCGCTGGGCATCGACCGCACGCTGGTGGAATTCCATTGCGACGCCAAGCGCCCCAAGGTCTGGGTGCCGGAGTTCTCGCGCACCAGTTTCCACCAGTGGTTCGAAGTGCCGTTCCAGGAATTCGAATTCACGCCGGGCGGCTCGATGCTGAAGATCAAGGCCGCCGCGCGCGGCAATGCCCCGCCCTACAGCGTGGGGCTCAAGCCGCTCGCCTGAGCGCGGGTATTTCGCCGGGCCTGCCTACAGGGGCTTGTACATGATGGTGGTGCCGTCCAGCCTGGACGGATCGCGCGCATCGCGGGCAAATCCCGGAATCACCCCCACCGTGCGGTAACCCAGCGAGGCGTACAGCGGCTCGGCGTTATCGCCGGTGCGCGTGTCCAGCGTGAGCAGGCTGCGGCCGGCCTGCCCCGCGGCCGCTTCCGCCGCCGCCATCAGCGCGCGGGCGATGCCGCGGCGCCGGAAATCCGGATGCACCAGCAGCTTGCGGATCTCGGCGCGGTGCGGCTGATTGGGCGGCGTATCGCAATCAAGCTGCACCGATCCGGCGACGCGTTCCTCGCACATCGCCACCAGCAACACCAGCCTGCCGCCTTCGAGCGGCGGCAGCACCTTGTCGAGCCAGTACGCGCGCGCGGCCTCGGGCCCGAAGGGCAGCACGAAACTGATGCTGGCGCCGTCCTGCACGCAGGCATGCAGCAGTTCGCCCAGGCCGGGCAGCAGCGCCCGGGCTTCGTCGGCGGTAACAGGGTTCAATGCAAGGGTGGTGGTGGACATGGTGGACTCAGACGATGAACAACAGGTAGCGGGCGCCGCTGTGCGGCGGCGTGTCGAAAGCGCTGGCGCCGTAGAGCTGGTACCGCAGGCAGTCGCCGGGCGCCAGGGTGTGGGAATGGCCGTCGACGCGGATCGTCAGTTCGCCTTCCAGCATCACCAGATGATGTTCCAGCCCGGCTCGCGGCGATTGCGCGTATGCGATATGGGTGGCCGCGGGCAGTTCGCAGGCCAGTACCTCCCCGGCCAGTTTCTGCGAGGGCGGCGAGACGCTGCGGCGCCGGAACCCGGTGCCGCCATCGACCCACAGCGCCTGCGCCGCGCTCGGCACCAACGGGGTGAAGTCGTCTTCGACCATGCGCATCAGGCGCGACATCGTCATGCCATGGGCGCCGCACAGCTTGCCCAACACGCTGGCGGTGGGACTGACCTCGGCGTTCTCCAGGCGCGACAGGGTCGCGCGGCTGACGCCGGCGCGGCCGGCCAGTTCGTCCAGCGACCAGCCGCGTTCGATGCGCAAGGTCTTGAGACGGCCGGCCAGGCGTTGATCCAGGTCGATATCGGAAGCGGAAGGGGTTGTGTTTTCCATATTCGGGAATTTATCCCATATGCGGAAATCCATCAATGCCGCCCGCAAGCCTTTCGCGCCGCCGGCGCCGAGCCGCTGAAACGTCGCCGCAAGTTATGGCGTTCATGCCGGCCGGGTCGGCGGTAGACTGGATACCCGCCGACTTCCGTTGCCCCGTTTTCCCATGAGCAAGCTCGACACCCTGGACTGGACCCGCATCGCCGCCGACCTGGACGCGCGCGGCCACGCCTTGGCCGCCGGCCTGCTCACGCCCGCGCAATGCCAGGCACTGGCCGCCGGCTACGACGACGAGCACCGCTACCGCAGCCGCGTCGTCATGAGCCGTCACGGCTTCGGGCGCGGCGAATACAAGTACTTCGCCTATCCGCTGCCGCGCCTGCTGCACAACCTGCGCACGGCCTTGTATCCACGGCTGGCGCCGATCGCCAACCGCTGGAACCGGCAGATGGGCAGCGCCGTCGCGTACCCGGCCAGCCACGCCGACTTCCTGGCGCGTTGCCACCAGGCCGGGCAGCGCCGGCCGACGCCGCTGCTCCTGCGGTACGGGCCCGGCGACTACAACTGCCTGCACCAGGATTTGTACGGCGAGCATGTCTTTCCCTTGCAGGTCGCGGTGCTGCTGTCGCGGCCGGGCCAGGACTTCACCGGCGGCGAATTCGTCATGACCGAAACCGACAGCGCCGGGCAGCGCGCCGAGGTATTGCCGCTGGGCCAGGGCGACGCGCTGATCTTCACCGTCAACCAACGCCCGGTGGCCGGCGCGCGCGGCTGGCGCCGCGTCGCCATGCGCCACGGTGTCAGCGCCCTGCGCGAGGGACGGCGCCACACGCTCGGGGTGATCTTCCACGACGCGGCCTGACATGGGAACCAGCCTGAACCTGTTCGACGACGCCGAGATCGCGCAGACCGGCCGCGAGCCCATCGGCGCGCAGTCGGTGGTGCTGCGCGGCTACGCGCTGCCGGTGGCCCAGGCGCTGCTGGCCGGTGTCGACACGGTGCGCCGGCAGGCGCCGTTTCGCCACATGGTCACCCCCGGCGGGCTGCCCATGTCAGTGGCGCTGACCAACTGCGGCCGCTATGGCTGGACCAGCGATGAACGGGGTTACCGCTACACGCGCGAGGATCCCGGCTCGGGCCTGCCGTGGCCAGCCATGCCCGAGGCCTTCGACACCCTGGCGCGCGCGGCCGCGCAGGCGGCGGGCTTTCCCGGCTTCGCCCCGGATGCCTGCCTGGTCAACCGCTACCAGCCCGGGGCGCGGCTGTCGCTGCACCAGGACAAGGACGAGCGCGACCACGGCGCGCCCATCGTTTCGGTTTCGCTGGGCATGCCGGCGGTGTTCCTGTTCGGCGGCCATGCGCGCGGCGACCGGGCGGTGCACGTGCCGCTGTTCCATGGCGACGTGGTGGTGTGGGGCGGCGTCGACCGGCTGCGCTACCACGGCGTGCTGCCGCTCAAGGACCGTCCCCATCCCACGCTGGGCAGCGTGCGCATCAACTTCACCATCCGCCAGGCCGGCTGAAATCGCACGTGTCAGACGGCGCGCCGCGCCCTGATCCGCATGCGGGTTCCCCTGGGCTGGCGGCGGCCGGCGGGCGAGCCTACTATCGGGCAACTTTGCCGCCCTCCGGGAATCCCATGCGCCTGAGTATCGCCCTCGCCCTCCTGTGCCCCTTGACCATCGCGCCCGCCAGCGCCGCCGAGCCCCCCGCCCGCGTCGAGAATTCGCTGGGCATGCCGTTCGTCATGGTGCCGGCCGGCAGCTTCCAGATGGGCAGCGACGAAACGCCCGAGGCGCTGGCGCGCGACTACCCCCAGTATCCGCGGGAACGCTTCGCGCAGTTGTCCGACGAGGCGCCGGTGCACACCGTGCGCATCACCCGGCCGTTCCTGTTGATGCCGACCGAGGTCACCGTAGGCCAGTTCCGCCGCTTCCTGGAGGCATCGGGCTACGTGCCGGAAGCCGAGGCCGACGGCACCGGCGGCTATGGCTACAACGCCGCCTACGACCCAGACGCCTCCGAGCGCGGCGACGCCTTCGAAGGCCGCGACCGGCGCTATTCCTGGCGCAATCCCGGCTTCGCCCAGGGCGACACGCACCCGGTGGTCAACGTCAGTTGGAACGACGCCACCGCCATGGCGCGCTGGCTGAGCCAACGCGAAGGCCGGGTCTACCGCCTGCCGACCGAGGCCGAATGGGAGTACGCGGCCCGCGCCGGCGGCCGTGGCCGCTACCAGCACGGCGACGATCCGGCCGCCCTGCCGGACGTGGCCAACACGTTCGACGCCGACGCCGCGCCGCTCTGGCCCAAATGGCGGGCCTACGCCGCCGCGCGCAGCGACGGCCACCGCTTCACCGCCCCGGTCGCCAGCTATGCGCCGAACGCCTTCGGCCTGTACGACATGCATGGCAACGCCTGGGAATGGGTGGCGGACTGGTACGGCGAGGACTACTACGCGCATTCGCCCGAAAACGACCCGCAGGGCCCGGCCAGCGGCAACGTGCGGGTGCGCCGCGGCGGCTCGTGGCATACCTGGGCGCTGTACACGCGCGCGGCGTACCGCAACTGGAATACCGCCGAAACGCGCTATCCGCTGGTCGGATTCCGCCTGCTGCGCGAGGTGGCGCCATGAAGACCGGTTAGCATAGCCGCAAGCCAACCTTTCAAAAGAGACCCGACATGCATTCGCTGGGCCGCCTCGTCCTGCTGGTCAACGATTACGACACCGCCATCGCCTTCTACCAGGACAAGCTGGGCATGGAGGTATTCGTCGACATGGCCGTGGGACCGCAGCGCTATGTGCACCTGCGGTTGCACGAGCAGCCGCAGGTGGGCGTGTGGCTGTTGCAGGCGCAGACCCAGGCCCAGCGCGACCGCGTCGGCGATCAGACCGGCGGCCAGCCGGTGGGCGTGTTCTACACCGACGACGTGGTGCGCGACCACGCCCGCTTCGCCGCGCGCGGGGTGCGCTTCACCAAGGAGCCGGTGGACGACAACACCGCCATCTACGCGCATTTCATCGACCTGTACGGCAACGAATTCGTGCTGGTGCAATTGAAGTAGCCTCATGACCGCCCGCTCCGCCTCCCGCGACTGGATCGTGCGTCACGCGCCGGGCGACCGGTTCGAGCGCATCGAAGCCTATTTCGGCGGCCGTGGCTACGGGCTGCATCGGCACGACACCTATGCCATCGGCTGCACGCTGGCGGGGGTGCAGAGCTTCCACTACCGCCGCGGCCTGCGTCACAGCCTGCCGGGCGGCGTCCTGGTGTTGCACCCCGACGAGCCGCATGACGGCCAGGCCGGCACCGACGCCGGTTTCCACTACCGCATGGCCTACGTGCAGCCGGCGCTGATCCAGCGCATCCTGGGGGGCCGTGCGCTGCCCTTCGTGCGCGACGGCATTTCCACCGATGCGCGGCTGCGCGCCGCCTGTGCCGCGCTGCTGCGCGACGCCGACGCCACGGCCGATCCATTGCGCGAAGACGATGCGCTCTATGACCTGACGCTGGCGCTGTGCGCCGCCGCGGGACAGGCGCCGGCCCGGATCCGCCCCGACTACGCCGCCGGCGAGCGCGCGCGCCAGTACATCCACGACACGCATGGCCTGGCGGTGTCACTGGCCGACCTGGAACGCGTTGCCGGGATCGACCGCTGGCGCCTGTCGCGCGATTTCCGCGCGTTGTACGGCACCAGCCCGTACCGCTATGCCCTGCTGCGCCGGCTCGACCTGGCGCGGCGCCTGATCGCCGCCGGCGAACCGCTGGCGCAGGCCGCGCTGGCCGCTGGCTTCACCGACCAGAGCCACCTGACACGCCGCCACGCCGAGGCGTTCGGCATGACACCCGCGCACTGGCGCGGCGCCCTCAGGCGTTGACGCGCGGCGTCGCGCACAAACGTACAAGACCCCGCGCGCGCCGGCTCCTAAGCTAGGGGTTTTCACTACCGCGCCAAGGAGGCCACCATGCCCGCCATCACCGCCATCAACCTGGCCCACAAGCTGTCGCTGATCCAGGAACCCTGGATGCCCAAGGTCATCGCCGAAATGAACGACTACCAGTTCAAGCTGGTCAAGCTGCATGGCGAGTTCGTCTGGCATGCCCATGCCGAGACCGACGAGACGTTCATCGTCCTGGCGGGCCGCCTGCGCATCGACCTGCGCGACGGCCACATCGACCTCGGGCCGGGGGAGATGGCCGTCATCCCCAAGGGCGTTGAACACAAACCCTGTGCAACGCAAGCAGTGCAGGCCATGCTGATCGAGCCGCGCGGCGTGCGCAACACCGGCGACCAGGGCGGCGATCGCAGCGCGCCCAACGACGTCTGGATCTGAGGGCCGCCCAGGGCCGTTCAGGGCCGTTCGCTTTCGATCACGCGCTTGTCGGCCCGGGAGGCGATGCGCGCCTCGACCCGCCGCAGCACCGCCAGCACGAACAACGCCAGCAACGTGCTGGCCAAGGCGGTGGCCTCGCGGCCCATGCCGGCGGCCACGCCGATGGCCGCCGTCATCCAGATGCTGGCCGAGGTCGTCAGGCCGCGGATCTCGCGTTCATCGCTGAGCTTGATGATGGCGCCCGCGCCCAGGAAACCGATGCCCGCGATGACGCCTTGCAGTACCCGGCTCAGGTCGCCGACCTGCATGCCGTTCTGCAGCGGCACCAGCACGAAGATGGCGGCGCCCAGCGCCACCAGCATGTGGGTGCGCAGGCCGGCGGCCTTGCCGCTGCGCTCGCGCTCGTAGCCGAGCAGGCCGCCCAGCAGCACCGCCATGCCCAGCCGCAGGACGATGCGGGTGGCTTCGCCGGCATCGGGAATGTCGGCGAATTCGCTGCGCAGCGTGCTCCAGATTTCCAGCCAGATATCCGCCATCGTGATTTCCCCCCGGGTGGTGGCGTCAGCATAGCAGGGGCGCGCTGGCGTGGCGCCGGCCATCTGGTTTACAACGTCAGGCAGGTCCGCACCCAGACGGACACCACCAGGAGCTTCGGATGGATTTACAGTTGCAGGGCAAGCGCGTCCTGATCACGGGCGCGTCCAAGGGTATCGGCCTGGCCTGCGCCATGGCCTTCGCGCGGGAGGGCGCCGAGCCGATCCTGGCGGCGCGCGACGCGGCGGCACTGCACAGCGCCGCCCAGGCGATCCAGGCGCGCAGCGGCCGCCAGGCGCGCACCCTGGCGGTCGACCTGGCGCAACCCGGCGCGGCGGCGCGGGTGGTGGAACAGGCCGGCGCGATCGACATCCTGGTCAACAACGCCGGCGCGGTGCCGGGCGGCGCCCTGGATCAGGTGCAGGAAGAACGCTGGCGCGCCGGCTGGGATCTGAAAGTGCATGGCTACATCGATCTGGCGCGCCACTACTATCCACGGATGCGCGCGGCGGGCGCCGGCGTCATCGCCAACATCATCGGCATGGCCGGCTCGGCGCCGCGCGCCGACTACATCTGCGGCGCCGCCGCCAACGCTTCGCTGATCGCCTTCACCCGCGCCCTGGGCGGCGACGGGCCGCGCCACGGCGTGCGCGTGTTCGGCGTGAACCCGTCCGCGCACCCGCACCGACCGCGTGCTGACCCTGGCCAGACAGCGCGCGCAGGCCCGCTGGGGCGACGCATCGCGCTGGCAGGAAACCCTGAGCGACCTGCCCTTCGGGCGCCTGATGGAGCCGGAAGAAGTGGCCGACATGGTGGTGTTCGGCGCGTCGGCGCGGGCCGGTTATCTCAGCGGCACGGTCATCGACCTGGACGGCGGCGAGCAATACGCCGGCCGTTGACGCGCCCGGCGCCTCAGCGCGCCGCGGCCCAGCCGGCCAGCAGGCCCGGCAAGTGCGCCATGTCGGTGAACACCTGCGCCACGCCCACGCCGCGCAGCGCGTCGGCGCTGCTATGGCCGTTGGCGTCCGGGCTGTAGCCGAACACCGTGGCGCCCGCCGCCACGCCGGCGGTTGCGCCGGTGACGGTGTCCTCGACCACCGCGCAACGGCGCGGATCCACGCCCAGCGCGTCGGCGGCGGCCAGGTAGACATCCGGATGCGGCTTGCTGCGCGGCATTTCGTGACCACTGAAGACCCGTTCGCCGAAACATTCGGCGATGCCGACCTTGGCCAATTGCAGCTCGACCTTGCGCCGGTCGGCGCCCGAGGCCACCGCGATGCGGCCCGCCAGCGTCTGGTGCAGGCTGCGCACCGCGTCCGGCGCGCCGGGAATCTCGCGCAGCTCGCGCTCGAGCGCGGCATTGCGGCGCTCGCGGAACTGCGCGAACCATTCCGGCGCCAGGGCCACGCCGGTGCGCGCCTCGATCAACGGCAGCTCGTCGCGCACCGCCTTGCCAGTGAAAATGCGCGTGGCCTCTTCGAAGCTGATGGCCCAGCCCAGTTCGTTGAGCATCTCGGTCAGGACGCGGGCGGTGATGGGCTCGGAATCGACCAGGACGCCGTCACAGTCGAACAGCACGGCGTCAAAGGGAAAATCAGTCATTGCGGCTACGGAAGGGGAGAATCGGGGAAGCCCTAGAGCATACTGCACCGCCGGCACCCACCCGCGCCCCGGCCGTGGCGCGGGCGCAAGCAGCGGAGTGTGCGCGGCCGCGCGCTTCGCTATGCTGTATCGCGGCCGGCCTCGCGCGCGTGCCGCGCCCTGCCCCACCCCGCAGCCTGACACCCCCCCATGACGCCAACGACCTCTCTTCCCAAGCCGCCACGGCCACCAGCCCGCGAAACCACCACCGCCGTCGCGGACGCCGCCGCCCTGTACGCACGCGCCGCCCGGCACCTGGCGGCGCTGGACGCCGACTGGGCCGGCCATGTCGCCGCCATCGGCCCCTGCCGCCACGCCTCGCGGCCGGCGCGCGACCCGTACGAGGCGCTGGTGCGCGCTATCGCCTACCAGCAACTGCACGCGCGCGCTGGCGACGCCATTCTCGGCCGCCTGCTGGCGCTGTATCCGGGGCAGGCCTTTCCCGCGCCGCGCGCGCTGCTGGACACCGATCCCGCGCTTCAGCGCGCCTGCGGCTTTTCGGCCGCCAAGCTGGCCACCATCCGCGGCATCGCGCAGGCCGCGCTGGATGGGAGGATCCCCACGCGCGACGAAGCGCTGGCGATGCGCGACGAAGACCTGATCGAACGTCTGGTGACGCTGCGCGGCGTGGGCCGCTGGACCGTGGAGATGCTGCTGATCTACACGCTGGAACGCATGGACATCCTGCCGGCGGACGACTTCGGTGTGCGCGAGGGCTACCGGCGCCTGAAGCGGCTGGACAAGGCGCCCTCGCCGGCGCGGATGCGCGCCATCGGCGAGGCCTTCCGCCCATACCGCACGATCGCGGCCTGGTATCTGTGGCGCATGCCCGCCGTCCCGGCCCTGGCGGCGCCATGAACGCGCCCCTGCCGCTGGACCGCTACGACTGGGCCCGCATTCTCGAACAGCTCGACACCGAGGGCTGGGCGCCGCTGCCCGCGTTGTTCAGCCCCGCCCAGGCCCGTGCGCTGGCGCGCGCCTTCGACGATCCGCGCACCGTGCCCACCGGCGCGGCTGACGGCACATGCCGGTCACTGCCCCCGCCGCTGCCTCACGGCTTGGACGCCCTGCAAGCCAGGCTGCACGCGCGGCTGGCGCCGCTGGCGCGGACGTGGGCGCGGCGGTTGGAGCGCGCCGCCCCCGCCGCCACGGCGGCGGCCCCGGCCTGCCTGAGCAGGCTGCGCCAGGACGACTGCCAGCCCCTGCGCCACGCCGCCGACGGCGCCGCGTTCCCGTTCGGCCTGATTGCCTTGCTGTCCGAGCCCGGCCACGACTTCAGCGGCGGCGAATTCGTCATGACCGAGCAGCGGCCGCGCCAGCAATCGCGCCCAATGGTTCTGCCGCTGGCACGGGGCGACGGCGCCGTGATCGCAGTGGCGCACCGGCCCGTGCAGGGGGCCAGCGGCGACTACCGCGCCACGCTGCGCCGTGCCATCAGCCGGGTGCGCGGCGGCGAGCGCATGGGCCTGTCGCTGCCGCTGGACGGCCCGCCCGCCCCGCCGTAGCCGGCACGCGCCGGCCGCCATCCTCAGAAGTCCATCGACGCCGACAGCATCAGCGTGCGCGGCACGCCTTGCGAAATGGTGCCGTAGGACGCCACGCCCGACCAATAGGCGCGGTTGAAAACGTTGACGACGTTGGCGCGCAAGGTCACGTCCTTGCCATCGATGCGCGTGACATAGCGCGCCCCCAGATCGAACGTGGTCCAGGACGGCACCGACTGCGTATTGGCCTGATTGACGTATTCCTTGCCGGTGTGGATCACGCCGCCGGTCAGGGTCAGCCCGGCAACCCAGGGGGTATCCCATTCCGCCGCCAGATTGGCGCTCCAGCGCGGCACGCCCACGGGCTGGTTGCCGCGCGTGGCCGGATTGCCGGTACGCGTCAACTCGGCATCCAGCAACGTCACGCCGCCCAGCAGGCGCAGGCCGCGCAACGGTTCGCCGGACAGGTTCAGTTCCAGGCCGCGGTTGCGCTGCTCGCTGTCCGCGGCATACACCGTGCCCGTCAACTGGCCGCTGGGCTTGGTGATCTCGAAGGCACTCAGGGTCAGCATGGCGCTGTCGAAATCGACCTTCACGCCCACCTCTTTCTGCTTGGACTTGTACGGTTTGAACACCTGTCCAGCGTTCGACGCGGTGGCCGGCGCCACGTCGCCCTTGCTCAGGCCTTCGATGTAATTGGCGTAGAACGAAACCTTGTCCCACGGCTTGAGCACCAGGCCCGCCAACGGCGTGACGGCGCTTTCGTCATAGCTGAGCGTGCGCGCGCCGGTGGCGGGATTGAAATTGCGCGACGCGATGCGCTGCTGGCGCGCCCCCAGCGTCAGCTGGACGCGCTCGTCCAGCACGCTCATGGTGTCGGCCAGCGCGAAGCCGGTCAGGTCCGAGGACGACACCTTGGGCACGCTGGCGGGCGCGGCGATGTCCTGGCGGGGCCGCGTCACCGGGTGATAGATGTTGGACGACAGCGGCGTGCCGTTCACGCTGGCCTGCGCGTTGCGGTCGCTGTACAGCGTGCCCATGAAGGAGATGGCGTGGCGCACCGGCCCGGTTTCCAGCCTGGCGCGCAGGCCGGCGTTGTAAGTGCTGCGGTCAACCTGGAACTTGAAATGATTGGGCGTCACCCGGGTGTCGCCCGCGGCGCTGACGATGGTGGGCGTCTGGTCGGACAGGCGGTTGATGCGGGTGTCGGAACCGCCCGCGTCGGCGAACACGGTCAGGTGCTCGCTGACGTCGTATTCCACCCGCAGCAGCGCGGATTGGCCCGACGATTTCCACCAGCCCCACGGTTGGGTCGCGTTGCGCCGGCCGTCCGGCGCGCCGGGGGTACGCAGCCCGGCCGCCACCAGGAACGGCCGGGTGGGCGCGTCGATCTTTTCTTCCTGGGTCAACAGATCCAGCGAGGCCCGCAGCTTCTCGCCCTGGTAGTCCAGCGACAACGCGCCGATGTCGGTGCGCGAATGCAGGTTGTCCAGCGGCGTGTCGCCCTGGCGATGCAGACCATTGACGCGCACGCCCCAGGCGCCATCGTCGCCAAAACGCCGGCTCAGGTCGACGCGGCCGCCGAACTGCGAGGCGCCGGCATAGTCGGCCGACACGCGCGTCAGGTCCTGCGCCAAGGCGCGCTTGGGCACCATGTTGATGACACCGCCCACGCCGCTGTTGGGCGACATGCCATACAGCAGCGCGGCGGGGCCTTTGAGCACCTCGACGCGTTCGATGTAGTCGGTGAATACGTGGTAGTTGGGCGCCACGCCGTAGACGCCATCGAAGGCGATCTCGCCCAGGTTGCCTTCGCCTATCGGAAAACCACGGATGTAGAAGGAATCGGTCACCCCGCCGATCTGGCCGGTGAAGCGCACCGACGAGTCGACGTTGAGCGCGTCCGCCAGCGTTACCGCCTGGCGGTTGGCCAGCAGGTCGGCGGTGTAGTTGGCGACGCTGAAGGGTGTGTCCATCACGTCGCGGTTGCCCAGCAGACCGAGCCGGCCGCCACGCGCGACCTGGCCGCCGGCGTAGCCGGGCGGCAGCGCCGACGGCGACACGCCCGCGCCGTCAACGACGATGCGCGGCAAAGTGGTGGCCTCGCCCGGCGGCGGCAGCCTGCGCAATGAATACGCCCCATCGCCCTGCTCGGCGAGCGCATAACCCGACCCCGCCAGCAACCGCGCAAAACCATCGCGCACGGTATAGACGCCGTTCAGGCCGTCGCTGTGGCGCCCGGCCAGCAGCGCCGGGTCGAATGACAGCGGCACGCCGGAGGCGGCGGCGAACTGCGCCAGCACATCGCCTAGCGCACCCGCCGCGATCGCGTAGGATTTACCTGACGCGACGCGCGCGCTATCGGCGGCCAGCGAGGCCGGCGGCGCGGCCGCCAGCAGCAGGGCCAGACCGAGCCCGAGCGCGGTGGCCCGCGCCGGCGCGCGGGAGCGTCGCGCGCGGCGGGAGGACGGAAGACGGGAATGACGGTCGGGCATGGAACGATCCTTCCTGGGCGGTTCTCGCGGCAGGGCCGCGACGGTTCACCCGGTACACCGGACGAAGGCGCAAAAAGTGTCAGCACCGGCGCCGCTAATTTGTAACGGCGGTCTCGCTACCTGGCTGGCGCGCCACCACGGTGACCCAGTAAGGCGTGACGCGCTGGATCCGCACCGGCAAGGTCTTTTCGAGCAGACGCAGGCTGGCATCGGTGTCGGCCAGCGGGAACGCGCCCGACACCCGCAATCCGGCCACCTCCGGGTCGCACCGCAGAAAGCCGCGCCGGTAGCGCGCCAGTTCCGCCAACAGATCGGCCAGCCGCCAGTCGCGCGCGGCCAGCATGCCGTGCTCCCAGGACACCAGCGCGGCATCGGCGGCCTGCCCGGGATCGATGCCGTCCGCGTTGAAGCGCGCCTGCTGCCCCGCGTGCAGCCGCCGCCGCGCGTCCGCGCTGGTGAGGATTTCCACCGCGTCCTCGAACACCGCGACCTGGATGGCGCGGCCCGCGTCGCGCACCATGAAGCGCGTGCCCAGTGCCCGCACGGTGCCGAACGCGGTCCGCACCAGGAACGGCCGCGCCTGCGGCTCCGGGTCCGTGCCGGTGGCCAGCAGGATCTCGCCGGCGCGCAACCAGACCAGGCGTTGCCGCGCGCTGTAGAGGATGTCCACCGCCGTGGCCGTGTTCAACCACAGGCGGGTGCCATCGGCCAGGAGCACCTGCCGCTGTTCGCCGATGGCGGTGCGCACGTCGGCGCGCCATTCGCGCCAGGGCAGTTCGCGCCAGGCCAGCCAGGCCGCCGGGCCCGCCACCAGCAGGCCGGCCACGGCGCGCACGACCTGGCGGCGCGCGGGCCGCTCCAGTTGCCGCAAGGCGCGCGCGCCCAGCGCCGGCGGCACCTGGCCGAAACCGCGCAGCATGGCTTCGACGCGGCGCCAGGCCGCCGCATGGGCCGCGCTGCGGCCGCGCCAGCGCTCGAACGCCGCCAGGTCCGAGGGCGACAGCGTTTCGGATTGGAAGCGCACCAGCCAGCCGGCGGCCTCTTCGAGCAGCGCGGGATCCGGCGCGGCGCTCATGCGGGATCGGCCTGGTAGGTGATGAGGCAGGCCGTCAGCGCCCGCTGCATGTGACGCTTGACGGTGGCCAGGGACACACATTGCGCGCGGGCGATGTCGGCGTACGCCATGCCATCGAACTGCGATGACAGGAAGATCTCGCGTGTCCTGGCCGGCAGCGTGCGCAGGCTGGCATCGATGGCGTAGAGCGTTTCCAGGATCAGCGCGCGCGTCTCCGGCGAAGGCGCCTCGCGCGCCGGCAGTTGCGCCGCCGCGGCTTGATAGGCGTCCTCCAACGCGCGGCGGCGCCAGTGGTCCACCACCAGGCCCTTGGCGATGTGCGTGAGCAGCGCGCGCGGCTCGTCGCCGCCTGATGGCCGCACTCGCGCGGCCATCAGGCGCACGAACGTGTCGTGGGCCAGGTCGGCCGCGTCGAAGGAATTGCCGAGTTTCTTGCGCAGCCAGCCCGACAGCCAGCCATGGTGCTCGCGGTAGATCCGCGTGACGGAGTCGGTGGGCAGGGATTCGGTCGAAGACACGGGCGCGCTCGCGAACAATCTAAATGGGAATTGTTACTATTTTATCCCATTGCCCGGCGCCGGCCCGTCCCGCGCACACGCCGCTTAGAACGTCGCCTTCAGGTTCAGGAACAGGTTGCGCGGCTCGCCGTAATACACCTGGTTGGCCACGCCCCCCAGGTAGTACTTCTTGTCGAACAGGTTGTTCACGTTCAACTGCGCCGACAGGCGCGCGCTGAAATCGTAGCGCGCCATCAGGTTGAACACGGCATAGGCCTTCTGCTTGGCGATGACGCTGCCTTCGCTCAGTTCCACCTTGCTATAGGTGCTGATCTGCCAGTTGGCGCCGCCGCCCAGCGTCAGCTTGCTCCACGCGCCCGGCAGGCGATAGGTCGTGAACAGGGTGGCCGAGGCGCGCGGGCGCTCGGTGTTGACCGACACGCCGTGCGCATCGCGGCTGGTGTAGTAGGTGCCGCCCAGCGTGGTGTTCCATCCCGGCGCCAACTGGCCGGTCAATTCCATCTCGATGCCGCGCGTGGTGACGCCATCGGCCGTCTTGTAGGCGCCATCGGTCGACCCCGCCACCACCTGGCCCGGATCGGGAACGGCGGCCTTGGTTTCCTTGACCTTGAACAGTGCCAGCGAGGCATTGAGCCGGCCGTCCAGGTACTCGCCCTTGACGCCGATTTCGTAGTTCTGCCCTTCGACCGGATCCAGGTAGTTGCCGTTGCGGTCGCGGTAGTCCTGCGGCTGGAAAATATCGGTGTAGCTGGCATAGGCCGAATAGGTGCGGTTCAAATCGACCACCAGGCCGGCATACGGCAACAGGCGCGAGTCGCGCTGGTCACGGGTGGGGGAACGCGACTTCCAGGCCGCGTGGCGGGCGCCGGTGATGAACGTCACATCGTCGGTCAACGACCAGCGCGCGGCCGCATACACGCCGCGCTGGTGCGTGACGGTATCGCGCAGCGTCGACGCGCCCCAGGCGGGCTCGGGATAGGAACCGTCCCAGTCGTAAAACGAGCCCGTGGCCGGCATCGACGCGGGCCGGGCGTAGCTGTAGAAGTCCTCGCTATAGCGGCTGCGCGAGGCGCCCAGCACCAGTTCGTGGCGCCGGCCCAGCAACTGGAACGGGCCCTTGACCTGCAGATCCAGCGCCGTCTGCTGCGCGTAGGAATTCCAGTAGCCGGGCAGCGCGCGCAGCCCGGTTCCGGTTTCCCGGTCGGGTTGGCCATACAGGTACAGCAGCTTGGCGTCGTACTTGCTCTTGCGCAATGACCAGTCGACCTTCGCCTCCCAGTCATTGTCGAACCGATGCGAGAGCGAAGCGAACGTCGTGCGCTGTGTGGTGTGCCAGTAGGTCCAGGGCGCCGCGGTGGTTTTGGAACGCCGCCAATCGGTGGCCGTGCCGTCACTGAACACCACCGGCAGGCTGCCCCAGGTGGTGCCGCGCGGCCGCTTGTCCTGCGAGTCCAGGCCAACGCTGAGCGTGGTCGATGGCGTCAGATCGGCGTCGATCACCCCGTAGAACACTTTCTTGTCGGCGTGGTAAAGATCGATGTACGAGTTCTTTTCCTGGTACAGCGCCACCATGCGCGCGCGCACGGTGCCCGCCGGGTTCAACGGTGTGCTCAGGTCGAGCGAACTGCGCAACAGGTTCCATGACCCGGCGCCGACGTTGATAGTGCCCGTGAATGCGCGGCTGTTGGCGTGCTTGCGCACCAGATTGATCGCGGCCGACGGGTTGCCCGCGCCGGTCATCAATCCGGTCGCGCCGCGCACCACCTCGATGCGGTCGTAGATGATGGAATCGTTGTCGGACTCGCCATACATGGACAGGCCGATCGTGGTCGGCACGCCGTCGTACTGCAGGCTGTCGATATAAAAGCCACGCGACCAGAAATCGGTGCGGTCGCTGTCCTCGGAAACCACCTGCACCCCGACCACGTTGCCCAGCACCTCGTCCAGCGAACGCAGGTTCTGGTCGTCGATGCGCTGGCGCGTCACCACGGTCACCGACTGCGGCGTTTCGCGCAGCGACAACATCAGCCCGGTGGCCGCCGCCGTCGCTGGCGTCGTGTAGGATCCCGTGCCCTCGGTCACGGCCGGGTCGCCCGCGCCCTGCACCGTGAGCGGCGCCAGGCTGGCCACCGCGCTCTCGCGCGTCAGGACGATGCTGTCGCCCTGCCAGCGGTAACCCACGCCGGATCCCTGCAACAGGCGCGCCAGCGATTGGTCGGGACTGGCGTTCATGCGCAGGCCCGGCGTGCGCAGGCCGACCACCAGATCAGGGGCGTAGAACACGCGCTGGCGCGTCTGCGCGGCCCACTGCAGCAGGGCCTCGCCGAGCGGCATGGCGGCGATGTCCACCGCCACCGCGGGCGCCTGGGAGCGGGCCGCGCCGCAGACACCCGTGGTCATGGCCAGCGACAACATCAGGCAGGAAAGGACGATACGGGACGTGGCGCGCGCGCGGCGCCTGGAGGAAGCATTCACGATCAGCAACGATTTCGGTTCTGGGGCAAGAAGAAGGTCTCCTTGCGGAGACAGGGCGCGGCGCGCCTTCTCTCCTGGAACGATGCCGACGCGAAAAAACCTGAATGGCGGGGACGATTATTTTGTAACAGCCGGCGGTGCCAGCCTGCCGCCACGGCAGGCCCTCAGCGCGCGGTGACGTCGATGGTGCCGTCGGCCGACGGCACCAGCTTCACCGGCGCCACCGCCGGCAGCGCCTCCAGCAGGGCTTGCGGCCGATCCAGGCTGAACGAGGCCGACACCCGCAGGCGGCCCGTCTTGCTGTCGGCCAGCCGCAAGGGCGTGGCCAGATAGCGGTTCATCTCGCTCACCACTTCGGCCAGCGGGGCATTCTTGAACACCACCCTGCCCGTCTGCCAGGCCAGCGCGGTATCGACGTCGGCGGGCGCCGGGACGCCGATGGCGCCGCTGCCCGGCACGCGGATGCCATGGCCGTCGCGCAACACCGCCAGGCCCAGGTTCCACCAATGGCCGCCGGTCACCTCCACCGTGCCGGAACGCACCAGCACGGTCACAACGTCCTCGTCGCGGCGCACGTCGAACACGGTGCCGGTCACGCGCACCTCGCCGCTGCCGGCGCGCACGATGAACGGCCGCTCAGATGCCGCACTGACACTGAACAGGATCTCGCCGCCCTGCAATTCGACCTCGCGCCGGCCGGCATAGAACTTGACCTCGGCCAATGTGCTGCCGTTGATCTCCAGCACCGAGCCATCGGGCAGGGTGACCTGCTTGCGCTCGCCGCGATCGGCGCCCACCATGGTGGTGAACGTTGGCGCCTCGCCGGGCAGGTTGCGCCAGGCGACCAGCACCAGCAGCGCCAGCGCCGCGCAGGCGCATGCGAGGCGCAGCGGCGCCGCAATGCGGCGCCGCGCCGGACGGGCCGGCAGCGCGCCGCCCAGCAGCTCGCGCACCCGATCACGCGGCAACCGCGCGGCCGCCTGGCCCAGCCGCTGCATGCGGTCGAACTCGCGCGCCGCGTCCGGCTGTTCGCGGCGCCAGCGCGCGAAGGCGCGCCGCTCGCGCCGCGTCATGTCGCCCGAATGCCAGCGGGCAAACCACCAGGCGGCAGTGGCGGGCTGGCGCGGTTCGTCGGCATCGCGGGAAAAGGACTCTGTCATCGTCGGCTGTCGCCCGCGCCATGGCGCGAAACGGGTGTGAAGGAAAAGCGCGTCACGGATTATGCTCGCGCAGACGCTCCTGCACGTGTTCGATCGCTCGCATGACGTAGCGTTCAATCATATTCTTGGACAGCCCCATGCAGGCCGCCACCTCGGCCTGGGTCCAGCCCTCTATGCGGTTCAGCACGAAAGCCTCGCGGCACTTGGGCGGCAATTCGGCCAGCACCCGCGCCAGGTCGTCGGCCAGGCGCGATGCCCGCACCGGCGCGTCCGGGTCGTCCTGCGCCGGCTGGTCGTGCTCGGCCAGTTCATCCAGCGGCACGTGCTGCTCGCGGCGCTGGCGGCGCCAGCGGTCGATCAGGCGATGGCCCGTCACCTGGAACAGATACCCGCGCGCCTTCACGGCCACGCTGGCGTCCCCCCGGAGCAGTTGTTCAATCGCATCGTGCGCGGCGTCCTCGGCGTCGTGCCGGTTGCCTGAACGGCGGCTCCACGCGCCGATCAGCTCGTCATAGCAGGCGAGCCATCCGGGGCGGGACGAAGCGGGGCGGGACATGGCGCAATCCGGTGGCGTGGTGGGACAACGCTGCGGATTTTACAAACAATTCTCATTATCGCAACCGCGCCCGCCCGGTCGGCGCTAATAATCCATCGGCACATGGCTCTGCGCCGCGCGCAGTTCCTGGATGTGCCGCTCGGCCTCTTGCCTTTCGATGGCAGGCGGCAACGCGCGCCAGCTCACCATGTTGCCGGGCGCCTTGGCGGGCATCCAGCCCAGCACGCTATACAGCGTGATCGCGGTGCCGCCGGTGTCGAACCGCGTTTCGTAATAGCCCTGCCGTTGCGGCGCCGTGTCTCCCGGTACCCATTCCAACTGCGACATCCCGTCTCCCTCTTGATCCTGCCTGTCGTGAAGCCGCGGTCGCGCCCGCGCGGGCTCGCGTTCGATCGTATAGCGATGCCTGCCTCCTGATAAGCGCACGATGCGCCCGCTTTTCAATTCTTGACAGAGGGGAATCCCTAGGATTTTTCCGAAACGCGATTGCCAGGGCGGGAACTCAGGCGCTAGGATGCCGCAAAGGATTCTTACAAACCGGGGGCCGGCGACACGCTCGCGCCCCGGCGGCCCACCCTCGGTAACGGGCTTTTTAGGGCAGACCGGTATGCGGACATCGAGCTTCATGCGCTATCCGAAAGATCGGCTGGCGGCCCTGGCCAGCGCCAACGCGCTACGCGCCATCCGCGAAGGCCTGCTCTGGACGTTGCCGTGCCTGCTGGTGGCCGCCCTGTTCCTGGTGTTGTCGGTGCTGGCGCGGCAACTGGGGCTGCCGCCAGCGGTGGCCGAGATGCTGGCCAATGTGCACAGCCGGCTCAACGCCATCATGCCGATATTGGTCAGCACCTCGGTCGGCTACATGATGTCGATCCGCTATCGCGTGCCCAACCTGCCGGCGGCGTTCCTGTGCCTGTCGTACGTGGTGATCGCCGAAGGGCTGCTGGCGCCGCATCCGCACGCCGCCGCCACCCTGAGCCTGAACCTCGCCATCCTGCTGCCGCTGGGCAGCGTGCCGCTGCTGGCCTGGCTGCACCGGCGCCCCTGGACCCGGCTGGCGCCCGACGGCCTGATCGGCGAGAACGTGCGCGGCACCCTCAACATGGTGATACCAGGCCTGTTGACGGCCGGCGTGGTGGCGCTGGCGCTCAGCGCACTGCTGCGGCTTCCGGGCGTGGCGCAGTTCGATATTCCGCTGGATCTGGCGTCGCTCGAAAGCCCATTCACCACGGGGCCGGCGACAGCGGCGCTGAATTCGGTCTTCTGGTTCTTCGGCATCCACGGCTACCACGCGATGGCGCCAGTCATCGACGTGCTGGATCAGGCCACGGCGCTGAACGCGGCCAGCGCCGCCGCGGGCTACGAAGGGATGTACGCTTTGAACGGCACCCTGCTGGGGGCCTTCGTCTTCATCGGCGGCGCCGGCGCGACGCTGTCGCTGGTGGTGGCCATCCTGCTGTTCTCGCGCAGCGAATCGCTGCGCCTGCTGGCGCTGGCCAGCATTCCGGTTTCCCTGCTGAACGTCAACGAGATCCTGCTGTTCGGCCTGCCGCTGATCCTCAATCCGCGTCTGCTGATACCGTTCATCCTGGCGCCGGTCTGCAATGTGCTGATCGCGCTGGCCGCCGTGCAGACCGGCTGGATGGAACCGGCCAGCGTCACCCTGCCGCTGACCTCGCCGGTATTGCTCAACGCCTATCTGGGGGCCGGCGGCCATCCCGGCGGCGTGGTGTTGCAGGTGATCCTGATCGCGCTCGGCACCTGCATCTACGCGCCATTCGTGGTGGCGCTGGAGCGCCAGCGCAAGGCCGACGCCACCGTCTACTTCAAATCGCTCGACACCACCTTCCCGCGGTTGCAGGAAGAGTCGCTGCTGTTCGCGCATGACCCGGTGGTCTCGACCTATGCCAACCGGGCGCGTCGCAGCGCCGAGATCTCGCGCATCCGCGCCATCAGTGAATACGACTTCTATCTCGAATACCAGCCGCAGGTATCCCTGCGCAGCGGCCGCTGCACCGGCTGCGAGGCGCTGCTGCGCGCCACCGGCCCGGAAGGCGCGCAACAGGCACCGCTGGAATTCCTGCGCTGGCTGGCCCAGGCCGACCTGATGCGCGAAGTGGATCTGTGGGTGGCCAAGCAGGCGGTGCTGCAATGCCGCGCCTGGCGCAAAGCCGGCTTCACCCTGCCGCTGACCGTCAACGTGACCGGCGGCACCCTGACTTCGCAGTCATACCTGGACAAGCTCGTCAGCGTGCTGGAGCAGGCCGGCGGCCAGGTCTCGGTGGAATTGACCGAGGACGCGCTGGTGGAAGACGCGCAGGCGTTGCACACCGCCTTCGACCGGCTGCACGCGATCGGCAGCAAGGTCTACATCGACGACTTCGGCACCGGCTATTCGGCGCTGAGCTACCTGCACCAGTTCGAGATCGACGCCGTCAAAATCGACCGCAGCTTCGTGCAGGCGCAGCACAGCGAGCGCGGCGTCCAGGTGATGAGCGGCCTGCTGCGCTTTTGCGAGGCGCTGGACCTGCAGATCATCGTCGAAGGGGTGGAAACGCCGGAGCAGTTGGCGGCGCTGGATTCCAGCGCCGAGCTCATCGTGCAGGGATGGCTCTACAGCAAGGCGCTGTCCGGCGAGGACATGGTGGCCTTCGCGCGGCACCGCGCACCGGCCGCCGCGCAGCGCGACAACGCCGCGGCTACTTGATGCCGATGAACGGCAGCGCCGCGCCCGGCACCTGGGTCGACGGCAGCACGCCGTCCCATTTCTCGACTGCGTTCAGGCTGACCAGATTGGTATTGGCGGCCAGGGCTTCGGCCTTGGCGCGGATCGACGCGGCCTCGGCTTCGCCGCGCATGCGGATGCCGTCGGCCTCGGCGGTGAACTGCTGGCGGCGCGCATCGGCTTCGGCCTTGGCCTTGACCACCTGGATCTCGGCATTGATCATTGCCGTTTCCTTCTGCTGGCGCGTGGTCTCGATCTGCACCTGCGCCAGCATGCGCTGCTCGATCGAGTGTTCGTAGGCCTGCGAGAAGCCGACTTCCTCGATCTGCACGCCCACCACCTGCACCGGCGCGCCCTCCATGGTCTTGAGCACGGCGTTGTTCACGTCCAGGCCAAGCTTCTGGCGTTCCTGGATGGCGCGCACGGCGGTGTACTGGCCGAACACATTCTTGACCGCGTCGGGCGTCTTGCGCTCAAGCACGCGCATCTGCAGGTTGTTGATGGTGCCGTACTCGGAATACAGCTCGGCCACGTGCTCGGCCGGCACACGGTAGGTGACGGACACACGCAGCGTGGCGGGCTGCTGGTCGTAACTATAGGCTTCCAGCTTCTCGAACACGAAGGTGTGGTCGCGCACGGACACCGTCATCACGTTGTCGATGAACGGCGTCTTGAAATCCAGGCCCGGCTCGGACACCCGCACCAGCTTGCCGTTGCGCAGCACCACGCCGCGTTCGCCCTGATCCACCTGAAACCACGAGCCGAACGCCAGGCACAGGATCAGGACGAACAAAGCGCCCGTGCCGATGGCCAGCTTCAGGCTGCGCGGCTTGACGGATTTGACGATCTGCAGGTCGGTCGGCTTCACTTGGAGTCCCTTTCTCATTTGTTGCGTTTGCGGTCCGAGAGCACGGCGGCGATGCCGCGCGCCAGCAAATAGGCAACCACCGCCGCCCCCACCAAGATCAGGAAATATCGCATCTGGCATCCCCCCGGAATTGAAGCGAGCGATTCTAGCCCGAGTCAGCGGCATGCAAGGTTACGGTTGTTGCAATGAGAAAAACTGCTTGCCAATGGACATGGTGCGCGTTCTGGCAATGCGTTACGCTGCCTGAACCTCAACTCGGAATCCCATCATGCGCCGCCATTTCGCCGCCTGCCTGGCCGTCGTGGCCTGTACCGCCCTGGTCGCGCCCGCCTGGTCGGCGCCTCCCGAAAACCGTGGCAAGCCGGACCACGCCGGCCAAGGCAACGGCGGTGACAGGAACAAAGGCAACGGCAAGCGCAAGGGCAACGACGCCGACAGCAACCTCGGCGTCACCCTGAGCAGCGCCGGCATCAGCATCTCGACCGCGCGCGGTTACGCGGTGCAGGCGGGCGCCACCGGCTATGGGTCGTTGCCGCCCGGCATCCGCAAGAACCTGGCGCGCGGCAAGCCGCTGCCCCCGGGCATCGCCAAGAAAATGGTGCCCGGCCCGATGCTGGCCCGGCTGCCCGTGCATCCGGGCTATGAATGGCGCGTGGCCGGCAATGACCTGATCCTGATCGCCATCGCCACCGGCATCGTCGCCGACGTGCTGGCGGGCGTGTTCGACTGACGCGCCGGTGCGCACACTCACGCGCTTGAGACCTCACCGCCAGGGCCATCAAGGCGGCATGCGTCGCGCCGCCGGTGCCGGACGCGGCCGGCATCATTTGCAGCAGTCCGTGCAGCGAGCCGGCACGCTCGGCCGCGCCGCGTCAGTCCTTCGGCCCCGCCACCAGGAACAGGCGCGGGAACGGCAGCAGCACCGTGCCGTCCGCTAGCGCCGGATAGGCGCGCGCGATCTCTTGCTGGTAGCGCGCCAGGAACACGGCCTGCTCGCCGGCATCCAGCTTGTTCAGGTAGGGCCGCAACGCCGTGCCCTTGAACCATTCCACCACCGCCTGCGCGCCCGCCAGCGGGTGCAGGTAGATCGTGCGCCAGACGTCCAGGCGGCCGCAATGCGGCTTGAGCAGCTCGTAGTACCAGGCAGCGCTGTGGCGCGGCGGATGCTTGACGCCGCCGATCTTGCCGGCCCAGGGGCCTTCGGCGGCGACCTGGCGCGCCAGTTGGTGGGCCGGTTCTTCCAGGTTGTCCGGCGTCTGCACCGCCAGGCTGCCGCCCGGCGCCAGCTTGGCCACCAGGCGCGGGTAGAGGGTGGCGTGATCAGGCACCCATTGCAGCGCGGCGTTGGCCAGGATCACGTCATAGCGGCGCGGTGGATTCCAGGTCTCGATGTCGGCCAGTTCGAACGTGATCGACGGCAGGCGCTTGCGCGCAGCCTGCACCATGTCGTCGGAACTGTCCATGCCAGTCACCTCGGCTCGGGGATAGCGGCTGGCCAGCACCTCGGTGGAATTGCCGGGGCCGCACCCGAGGTCGATGGCGGTCGCGACGTCCTCGTTGGGCAATGCCGCCACCAGGTCGCGCACCGGGCGCGTGCGTTCGTTCTCAAAGGCGGAATACTGTCTGGCGGACCAGGTCATGGCGGCTCCTTGCGTGGGTCTGGCTACCTCCCGCACTCTACGCCGCGTCAGTCCATATGACAAATATATATGAGGCTAATCATTCATACTCCACAGATATGCCAGCGGCCTATCAGAATGCGGCTATCGTCCCCTCGGAAATTCGTGACTGACGACCCAACTGGCCCTGTTGCCCGGCATGGACGGCAGCGGCGATCTGTTCGGCCCGCCGCTGTCCGCGCCGGACCAGGACGCCGACCAGGGCGCGCCGTTCGCCGCCATGCGTGCTTACTCCGTCTTCAGCTCGGCCTGCGCGGCCCCCGCGCGGGTCTTCCATAGCGAGAACAGCACGCCGCCGCCGATCAGGCCGAAGGTCACGGACAGCGACACCACGGCGGGAATCTTGCCGATGATGCCGACCAGGAAGATCTTCGTGCCGATGAACACCAGGACCAGCGACAGCGCGTACTTCAGGTAGTGGAAGCGGTGGATCATCGCCGCCAGCGCGAAGTACAGCGCGCGCAGGCCCAGGATGGCGAAGATGTTGCTGGTGTACACGATGAACGGGTCGGTGGTGATGGCGAAGATCGCCGGCACCGAGTCGACCGCGAACAGCAGGTCCACGAACTCGATCAACACCAGGGCCAGGAACAGCGGCGTGGCCCAGCGCACCGTCTTGCCCGTCGCCGGATCCGGCTCGCGCACCCAGAAGGCGTTGCCGCGCAGCCCGTCCGTCACGCGCATGCGGCCCTTGAGGAACGTCAGAATCGGGTTGGTGGCGATGTCCGTCTCCTGGTCGGCGATCAGCCACATCTTGATGCCGGTGAACACCAGGAACGCGCCGAACAGGTACATCAGCCAGCCGAAGTTGCTGACCAGCGCGGCGCCCAGGCCGATCATGATGGCGCGCAGCACGATCACCCCAAGGATGCCCCAGAACAGCACGCGGTGCTGGAACTGGCGCGGAATGGCGAAAAAGCTGAAGATCAGCGCGATCACGAAGACGTTGTCCAGCGACAGCGACTTCTCGATCAGGAAGCCCGTGTAATAGGCCATGCCGCTGGCCGCGCCCATCTGCCACCAGACCCAGCCGCCGAACAGCAAGGCGGCCGAGATGTAGCCGGCCGACAACAGCAGGCTTTCGCGCACGCCGATCTCGCGATCTTCCTTGTGCAGCACGCCCAGGTCGAAGACCAGCAGGGCGATGACGATGCCGATGAACAGCAGCCAGCTCCAGGCCGGCGTGCCGGCGAAGTCGGCTTGTAGCAATGAGAGCAAGGCTTCCATGATTTTCCCGCTTGTGTGTGAAGGCCTTCATGATCCGGATCCGGGCCTGACGGAGAAATCAGCCTGAAAGTGAGTTATGGTTCGAAAAAACCGAAGTGATTATCGCCATGCTCAACTACCGTCACTTGTATTACTTCTGGATGGTCGCCAAGGAAGGCGGCTTCTCGCGCGCCGCCGAACGCCTCGACATGGCCATTCAGACCATCAGCGCCCAGGTGCGCGAACTGGAAAAGAACCTTGGCCACCAACTGCTGCGTCCGGCCGGCCGCGGCGTGGCCCTGACCGACGCCGGCCAGGCCGCCTTCGCCCGCGCCGAGGAGATCTTCCAGATCGGCCAGGAGCTGCCGCAGGAGGTCCGCGCCGCCGCCACCAAACCCGTGATCCGGCTGTCGGTGGGCCTGTCGGATGGCATCTCCAAGCTGGCCGCCCATGCGCTGCTGGGGCCGGTACTGGACACGCCGGACCTGCGCCTGACTTGCCACGAGGGCGAGGTCGAGGAGCTGCTGGGCGAACTGGCGCGCCACCATCTGGATCTGGTGCTGGCCGGCCAGGGCGCGCCGGCCAACCCCAACCTGCGCCTGACCAGCGACCGGCTGGTGTCCTCGCCGGTGGATTGGTACGGCCCCGCGCGGCTGGTGCGCAAGGCCGACACGCTGGACTTTCCACGCTGCCTGCAGCGCCTGCCGGTGCTGCTGCCCACCGGCCATTCGGTGCTGCGCCAGACCCTGGATCGGTGGTTCAATGAACTGGGACTGCGGCCCAATGTGGTGGGCGAGTTCGAGGACAGCGCGCTGATGTCGGTGTTCGCCGCGCGCGGCCTGGGCGTGTTCCCGCTCAGCCGCCTGGGCGGCGGCGACGCCGGCCTGCTGCGCGGCCTGCGGCCGCTGGCGCGCTGCGACAGCGTGCACGAGGAGATCCACGGCATCCGCAACCGCCGCGGCCAGCACCATCCGCTGGTGCAGCGTATCCTGGCGCACGCCAAGACTTCGGTTTTTTCTTAACGTTTGTCACAAAGACACTGGTTTTTCAGAAACCCTTTCCGCTCTATCGTGGCGTTTCTTTCCTGAATCACCGGAGTACCACTTCAATGAAGAAAATCATCTGGATCGCTTTCGCCGTGCTGGCCGCGCTATGGACGGGGCTGGTGGCGCTGACGCTGCAACTGGCGGACTGGGTGCTGGCGGCCATCGCCTCGGCCCAGGTACCGGGCGCCGCCGCGATCGGTTCGGCGCAGTGGCAGGCGCCCGCCTGGGCGGCCCCCTGGGTCGACGCCGGCCTGATCCAGTCGCTGCAATCCGGCCTGGTGTGGCTGGTGGAGGCGCTGAACCAGGTTCTGCCCGCCGCCGGCAGCCTGGGCACCTGGATCGCGGTGCTGGGCTGGCTGTTCTGGGGCTTCATCATGGCCGCCCTGCTGATCCTGGCGCTGATCCTGCACTGGCTGGCCGGCAAGCGCCCACAGGGCGACGGCGCCGGCCGCCAAGTGGTGTAATAAGGCAGGCAACGCGGCCTCCCGGCGCGCTGCCTCCTTACAGGAGCGTATCGTGCCGTCCCGACTTTTCCGCGCCGCCGTCCTGCCCGCCGTCCTGCTGGTCACGGCGCCCGTCCACGCCACGCCGGCGCCTTACGGCGTCGAGGTCTGCACGCTGACGGGTACCTCCGGCCAGTACAGCGTGCGGCTGCGCAACACGGGCTCGGCGCCGCTGGCCCGCGCCGAAGTCACCGGCGTGCGGCTGGACACCAGCGGCCAGGCCCTTGACCACTTCACGGTCAGCCTCGGCGCCATCGCCCCCGGCCGCTACGAAACCGCCATCCTGGCGCGGCACGGCGAATCCGCCGCGCTGGTCAGCATCGCCACCTACCAGTCGGTCGACGGGGTCGAGACCCGGCTGCAGGAATTGTTCGCCGGCAAGGTCGCCCACGTCTCGCCCGGCTCGGCGCTGCAATACACACTGGCGCCGCTGGCGGTGCGCGGCTGGACGGTGGCCTATGGCGGCCCCAATGCGCCCGCGCTGGAACCGGGCGGCGCCGTGCTGCTGGCCTACCCCGCGCGCGGCGGCAAGAAGCAGGACACCCGGCCCGAAGCGGGCCGGACGCCAACCGCCGTCACCCCGCTCAAGCCCTGCGCGGTGCCGCGCGCACGCTAGGCACCACGCCGGCGCTGAATCGATACGCCCTAGGTGCCGCTCAGCAGGTCGCGCTCGTTCAGCAGCGCGTAGACGATCTCGGGCTTGTTGTCGAAGCCGCGGCGGATGGCGGCCGGAATCGACGACCGGGTCTTGCGGCACAGGCCGGGTTGATCGTCGAGCTGGATGGCAATGCCGCGCGAGGTGCGCACCTCGTTGTCGCTGGGGGTGATGCGCACCACGATACCCAGTTGCGCCTGCATGCGGCCCTGCATGGCGCGCAGGTCTTCCAGGCTGGTGATGTTCTCGAGCCGCGCCACCAGCCGCTTTTCTTCTTCCTTGGTGAGCCGCAGGATGCGCACGTCCGCCGCCGGATCGGCCAGCAGCCGCTCGCGGTCGCACATACAGGCGCCGGGCGGGCATTCTTGACGGATGGGAAACGGGAGGTTCATGGCGCGCGCGTGGCAAGCTATCCGGCGATTCTACCCACGAACCGCCGGCCGCCGCGACCCTCGGCTTTCCCGCGCCGGCGCGGCGCCGGGCGCGGCCGCTCGGGCATAATGCGCCGGACAGAAAATCCGGGAGGCTCTGCCTTGCAACTGCTCCTGCTCGCGGCGGTATCGGCCGGCGTCAGCGCCAGCGCGCTGGCGCGTGACCGCGCCTACGACATCCAGCCGGGCCTGCGGGCGACGGTGACCCTCGACGCCCCCCCGGCGCAGCGCGTCAGTGTCCGCGCCGGCAAGGGCGCCTCGCGCGAACTCGCCCGCCTGGACAATGCAGCGGTCGACTTTTTCGAGACGCCCGGCATCGCCCACGACGGCGCCGCATGTCGCCAAATAGGCCGACGACCCGGCGCTGTGGCGCCAGGATGCGGCGGGCGCGCGCGAGCCGGTCTACTCGAATGCCATCGAGGTCGACCTGCCCTTCCCCAAGCGGCAACAACCCTGACCGCGCCCGCATGATGTCCGCCGTCTGCCGCTGGCGCCGCCGCGCCTTCGCCACCGCCGCCGGCCTGCTGGCCGCGCTGTTGCTGGCCGCCGCCGCGCTCGTCGCCGTGGGTCTGCTGGCCGACGACAGCGCGGCCGATGTCGCGGTGGTGCTGGGCAACAGCGTGGCGCCCGATGGCCGCCCGTCACCGCGCCTGGCCGCCCGGCTCGACCACGCCTATGCGTGCTACGCCGCCGCGCGTTGCCGTGTGCTGCTGGTCAGCGGCGGCGTCGACCCGGCGGGCCACGACGAAGCGGCGGTGATGCGCGACTACCTGATCGCGCGCGGCGTGCCGGCCGACCGGGTGGTGGCCGACAGTCTCGGCAACGACACCTGGGCCACCGCCATCCACGCCAGCGCCTACCTGCGCGACCACGGCTACACCCGCGCCATCGTCATCACGCAGTACTTCCATGTGCCGCGCGCCATGCTGGCGCTCAGGCGCCATGGCGTGCGACAGGTCGGCGGGGCCGCGCCCCGCTTCCTGGAAGCGCGCGACCTGTATTCGATCCTGCGCGAGCTGCCGGCCATCGTCTGGTATGCGCTGCGGCCGCTATAGTTTCCCTTCCCCTTTTTCCACAGGCATGCGCCGTGCATATCTTCCACAACCCCGTCCACAGCAAACACGATGGCCGCCAGGAAATGTTCCGCGGCAAGCTGGTGCCCTGCCACGAAACTCCCGCCCGGCTGGAATACGTGCTGGACGCCCTGCGCCAGCGCGGCATCGGCACACTGCGCGCGCCGGCCGCGCCCGACCTCGACCTGATCCGACGCGTGCACAGTGCGCGCTACATCGACTTCCTGCAACGCGCCTGGGCCGACTGGATCGCGCTGGATCCGGCCAACGCCGACCTCGACATCCTGCCGTCGGTGTGGCCGGTGCGCGGCTTTCGCCATGACGTCTCGCCGGCCAACTTCGCCGCGCGCGTCGGCCTGTTCTCGTTCGACAGCGGCAGCCCCCTGACGGCCGGCACCTGGGAAGCCGCCGTCGCGGGCGCGGCCTGTGCCATCGACGCGGCGCGCGCGGTCGCGACCGGCGGCGGCCCGCGCGCCGCCATGGCGCTGACGCGTCCGCCCGGCCACCACGCCGGCGCCGACTTCTTCGGCGGCTACTGCTTCCTGAACAACGCCGCCCTGGCGGCGCAGGCGCTGCGCGAGGCGGGCGCCGGACGCGTCGCGATCCTGGACATCGATTACCACCACGGCAACGGCACGCAAAGCATCTTCTACGAACGCGGCGACGTGCTGACGGTGTCGGTGCATGGCGATCCCGCCACCGAATACCCGTTCTTCCTGGGCTATGCCGACGAATCCGGCCAGGGCGCGGGCCTGGGCGCCAACCTGAACCTGCCGCTGGCGGCCGGCACCGACTTCGCCGGCTGGCGCGATGCGCTCGAGCAAGGCCTGGCCGCCATCGCGCGCTTCCGGCCGGACGCGCTGGTGATCGCACTCGGCGTGGACACGTATGAAGGCGACCCGATCTCGAAATTCAAGCTGCGCAGCGCCGACTATCTCAAGGTAGGCGCGCGGCTGGCACGGCTGGCGCTGCCCACCGTGTTCACCATGGAAGGCGGCTATGCGGTGGCCGAGGTCGGCACCAACGTCGCCAACGTGCTGCAAGGGTATGCCGGCTGAGCCACGCGCAGGATGAACGCGGCCCGCTCCCGGCCGCGCCCTCGTCTCAATCGCGCGTTTCCAGCGCCTTGTTGATGCGCAGGGCCAGCAGCGTGCAGGCAGCGCCTGACAGCAGGTAGATGCTGACCGCCACCAGGCCGAAACGCGCCGACAGTCCCAACGCCACCAGCGGCGCGAAAGCCGCGCCCACCAGCCAGGCCATATCGGTGGTCAGGGCCGCCCCGGTGTAGCGGAAGCGCTTGCTGAAGTTGGCTGTCACCGTGCCCGAGGCCTGGCCGTACGACAGCCCCAACAGCACGAAGCCGATCAGGATGAAGGCGTCCTGCGCCCGGGGACTGCCGCCCAGCAACCACGGCGCGAACAACGCGAACACGCCGATCAGCGCCGCCAACAGGCCCAGCGTGGTACGCCGGCCGATGCGGTCGGCGATCCAGCCCGAGGCAATGGTGCCCAGGATGCCCAGGGCCGCGCCGACGATCTGCACGATCAGCACGTCTGAAATCTGCTGCGTGGCGCTGACCGCGATCCACGACAGAGGAAACACCGTCACCAGGTGGAACAGCGCATAGCTGGCCAGCGCCGCGAACGCGCCCAGGAACAGGTTGTAGCCCTGCTCGCGCACCATCTGCCCGGTGCTGATGGGCTCCAGTTCGCCTTCCTCCATCAGTTGGGTGTATTCCTCGGTCACCACCAGCCGCAAGCGCGCGAACAGCGCCACCACATTGATGGCGAAGGCCACGAAGAACGGATAGCGCCAGCCCCATTCGATGAAGTCGGCCTCGGTCAACGTCACGTGCAGGAACAGGAACAGGGCGCTGGCGATCATGAAGCCGATGGGCGCGCCCAACTGGCCCAGCATGGCGTACCAGCCGCGGCGCTTGG
This sequence comes from Achromobacter sp., assembly GCF_050285565.1. Lineage (GTDB taxonomy): Bacteria > Pseudomonadota > Gammaproteobacteria > Burkholderiales > Burkholderiaceae_B > Achromobacter. Next base: position 320,238 of record NZ_JBLZXG010000006.1, on the reverse strand, counting down.
GCGGCGCGTTCAACGCCAGCAACGACGGCAGGCCGTCCCAGGAGCCGCCGAACGCCAGGCCCTGCAGGCAGCGGAACACCGCCAGCAGCACAATGGCGTGCCCGCCGATGGCATCGTAGCCCGGCAGGAAGGCCATGCCGACGGTGGCGGTGCCGAGCAGGAACAAGGCGATGGTGAGCTTGGTGCCGCGTCCCCAGCGCCGCTGGATCGCCATCGATACCGCGGTGCCGATGGGCCGCGCGATGAACGCGAACGAGAAAATGACGAAGGCCCACAGCGTGCCTTCCAGCTGCGGTTCGAACGGGAAGAACACCCGCGGAAACACCAGCACGCAGGCGATGCCGAAGACAAAGAAGTCGAAGTATTCGGAGGCGCGCCCGATGACAACCCCCACGGCGATCTCGCCCGGCGCCACCTTGGCATGGCTGGCCGTTCCGCCCGTCGCGCCCGGGGCAGGCAAGGCAGAGGCATGGCCGGGATACTGCGTGGTGGTCGCCATGAGAGTGCTCGCTGAAAGGAGGTTTGGAAAAACGCCTTGTCTACGATTTTTGCAACACACTCGTACGCACACGCATCCAGGATCCGAACGCCGTTTCGCCGTGGCGGACGGCCCTGTCCCGCACACCTTCGCGTGCATACTTTTGCTCTTTTTACCCTAGATTTTTCGCGGCTTCCAGCGTAGTGTTGCGTTTAACTCCCACGGTTACGTTTCGGGGTATGGCCATGCCGTCTTTCCCAAGGCTCCGCGGATTGTTGCTGTTTGCCGCCCTGCCGTTGCTCTCCGGATGCAATGCGGTATTGCTCTCGCCATCTGGCGATATCGCGGTGCAGCAACGCAACCTCATCATCATCTCCACCGGCTTGATGCTGCTCATCATCGTGCCGGTGATCTGCCTGACCTTCCTGTTCGCCTGGCGCTATCGCGCCAGCAACCGCGACGCGCACTACGCCCCCGATTGGAACCACTCCACCATGCTGGAGCTGCTGATCTGGGCCGCGCCGCTGCTGATCATCATCGCGCTCGGCGCGCTCACCTGGGTCAGCACCCATCAACTCGATCCCTACCGTCCGCTGGCGCGCCTGTCCGAAGGCCGCGAGGTGCCGCCCGGCACCAAGCCGCTGGTGGTCGAAGTGGTGGCGCTCGACTGGAAGTGGCTGTTTCTGTATCCCGAGCAGGGGGTGGCCGCGGTCAACGAAATGGCGGCCCCCGTCGACCGGCCGATCCAGTTCAAGATCACCTCGTCCACGGTGATGAACTCCTTCTTCGTCCCGGCGCTGGCTGGCCAGATCTACGCCATGCCGGGCATGCAGACCACGCTGCACGCGGTCATCAACCATCCCGGCGAATACGAGGGCCTGTCGGCCAACTACAGCGGCGCGGGCTTTTCCGGCATGCGCTTTCGCTTCCACGGTCTGGATCAGCAGGGCTTCGACAAGTGGATCGCCGACGCCCGCGCCTCCGGCGCCACGCTCGGCCGCGACACCTACCTCAAACTGGAACAACCCAGCGAACGCAACCCGGTGCAGCGCTACGCCAGCGTCGCGCCCGGCCTGTTCGACGCCATCGTCAACCGCTGCGTGGAGCCGAACCGCATGTGCATGAAGGACGCCATGGCGATCGACGCGCGTGGCGGGCTGGGCATCCCCGGCGCGCGCAACCTCGCCAGCCTGGACGAGGCCACGCGCGAGCGCCTGGGCCTGGCCGGCGCGCCGCCGCGCAAGTATGTCGGCGCCATGTGCACGTCGGCCGCGGAACTGGCGTTGTAGGGGTTGCGCCGGCGCAGCGGCGCATTGCGTGAAACCAAGGTCTTCACCCTGGAAACCGAGATGACTGATCAACCCGACCTCACCAAGCTGATCTTCGGTCGCCTGACCTGGGACGCCATCCCGTTCCACGAGCCGATCCTGCTGGCCACCTTCGCCGTGGTGGCCATCGTCGGCATCGCGGTGCTGGGCGCCATTACCTACTACCGCAAGTGGGGCTACCTGTGGCGCGAGTGGTTCACCAGCATCGACCACAAGAAGATCGGCATCATGTACATGATCCTGGGGCTGGTGATGCTGCTGCGCGGTTTCGCCGACGCCATCATGATGCGGCTGCAGCAGGCCATCGCCTTCGGCGACGCCACCGGCTACCTGCCGCCGCACCACTACGACCAGATCTTCACCGCGCACGGCGTCATCATGATCTTTTTCGTGGCCATGCCGCTGGTCACGGGGCTGATGAACTACGTGGTGCCGTTGCAGATCGGCGCGCGCGACGTGGCCTTTCCGTTCCTGAACAACTTCAGCTTCTGGATGACCACCGGCGGCGTGGTGCTGGTGATGATGTCGCTGTTCGTGGGCGAATTCGCCCGCACCGGCTGGCTGGCCTATCCACCGCTGTCGGGCATCGCGCAGAGTCCGGACGTGGGCGTCGACTATTACATATGGGCCCTGCAGATCGCGGGGGTCGGCACCCTGCTGTCAGGCGTGAACCTGCTGGTCACCATCGTCAAGATGCGCGCGCCCGGCATGTCGCTGATGCGCATGCCGATCTTCACCTGGACCGCGCTGTGCACCAACGTGCTGATCGTGGCGGCGTTCCCGGTGCTGACGGCGGTGCTGGCGCTGCTGTCGATGGACCGCTACGTCGGCACCAACTTCTTCACGGCCGACTTCGGCGGCAACGCCATGATGTACGTGAACCTGATCTGGATCTGGGGCCACCCCGAGGTCTACATCCTGATCCTGCCGGCCTTCGGCATCTTCTCGGAGGTGGTCGCCACCTTCTGCCGCAAGCGCCTGTTCGGCTACGCGTCGATGGTGTATGCCACGGTGGTGATCACGGTGCTGTCGTACCTGGTGTGGCTGCACCACTTCTTCACCATGGGGTCCGGGGCCAGCGTCAACTCGTTCTTCGGCATCACCACCATGATCATCTCGATCCCGACCGGGGCCAAGATCTTCAACTGGCTGTTCACCATGTACCGCGGCCGCATCCGCTTCGAGGTGCCGATGCTGTGGACCATGGGTTTCATGGTCACCTTCGTGATCGGCGGCATGACGGGCGTGCTGCTGGCGGTGCCGCCGGCCGACTTCGCGCTGCACAACAGCCTGTTCCTGATCGCCCATTTCCACAACGTCATCATCGGCGGCGTGCTGTTCGGCCTGATGGCCGGCATCACCTACTGGTTCCCCAAGGCCTTCGGCTACAAGCTTGATCCGTTCTGGGGCAAGTGCTCGTTCTGGTTCTGGCTGGTGGGCTTCTACTTCGCCTTCATGCCGTTGTACGTGCTCGGGCTGATGGGCGTGACGCGGCGCCTGAACCACTTCGAGGACATGTCGCTGCAGATCTGGTTCCAGGTGGCCGCGTTCGGCGCCTTCCTGATCGCCATCGGCATCGCCTGCTTCCTGATCCAGTTGGTGGTCAGCTATCGGCGCCGCGAGTCGCTGCGCGATTTCACCGGCGACCCCTGGGACGGCCGCACGCTGGAATGGTCGACGTCCTCGCCGCCGCCCAACTACAACTTCGCCTTCACCCCGCGGGTGCATGACCAGGACGCCTGGTGGCAGATGAAACAACACGGCTACCAGCGTCCGCAGGCCGGCTTCATTCCCATCCACATGCCCAAGAACACCTGGGCCGGCATCGTGCTGGCGGGCATCAGCGTGGTGCTGGGGTTCGCGCTGATCTGGCACATGTGGCCGCTGGCGGTGCTGGCGTTCGCCGCGCTGGTCATCGTGTCCATCGTCCATACCTTCAACTACCAGCGCGAGTACTACGTGCCGGCCGACGAGGTCGTGCGCACGGAGCACGCCCGCACCCAACTGTTGGCGAAACATGTCTGAGACCCTGGCCCCCACCCTGCCCGGCGGCGCCGCGCCGCCCGCCGCGCCCGTGTTCCACGTGGCCGGCGAACACCACCCGAAGAACGGCACGTTGCTGGGCTTCTGGGTCTACCTGATGAGCGACTGCCTCATCTTCGCCTGCCTGTTCGCCACCTATGGCGTGCTGGGACGCAACTACGCGGCCGGCCCGTCCGGGGCCGATCTGTTCGACCTGCCGCTGGTGGCGGTCAATACGTCGCTGCTGCTGCTGTCGTCCATCACCTACGGTTTCGCCATGCTGGAGATGCGGCGCAACCGGGTCGGCGCCACGCAGGGCTGGCTGGCGGTCACGGGGCTGCTGGGGCTGGGCTTCCTGGCGCTGGAACTGTATGAATTCGCGCACCTGATCCACATCGGCGCCGGGCCGCAGCGCAGCGCCTTCCTGTCGTCGTTCTTCACGCTGGTCGGCACGCACGGGCTGCATGTCACCTTCGGCATCGTCTGGCTGGTGACGATGATGGTGCAGGTGCGCATGCACGGTCTGATCCCCGAGAACCGCCGCCGGCTGATGTGCCTGTCGATGTTCTGGCACTTCCTGGACCTGATCTGGGTCGGCGTGTTCACCTTTGTCTACCTGATGGGAGTGCTGCCATGAACGCCCATGCCGACCATGCCGGCCACGGCCACGATCACGGCCATCACGACGAGGACGACGGCGCCGCCCATGGCACCCTGAAAAGCTATGTCACCGGCTTCATCCTGGCGGCCATCCTGACCGCCATCCCGTTCTGGCTGGTGATGGGCCGGGTATTCGAAAGCTCGCGCACCACGGCGCTGATCATCCTGGCATTCGCGGCGGTGCAGATCGTGGTGCACATCATCTATTTCCTGCACCTGGATGCCAAGTCCGAAAGCGGCTGGAACATGTTGGCGTTAATATTCACGCTGGTGCTGGTCGTGATCACGCTCAGCGGATCCATCTGGATCATGTACCACTTGAACTCCAACATGATGCCCATGTCGATCCACGACATGCGGAATATGCCCTGACGTGATGGCGGCAACAAAGAACCCTACGCATTCCGGCGACACCCCCCGCAATCCCCGCAGCGCAACCACCCTGGTCATCCTGGGGGTGGTTGCGGCCGCGTTGTTCGCGGGCCTGTGCGCCCTTGGCACCTGGCAGGTGCATCGCCTGGCCTGGAAACAGAACCTGATCGCGCAGGTGGAGCAACGCGCCCACGCGCCTGCCGTGCCCGCCCCGGCCCGCGCGGATTGGCCGGCGCTGACGTCCGACAACGCCGAATACCGCCGCGTATCGGCCAGCGGCACCTACCAGTACGACAAACAGACGCTGGTGCAGGCGGCCACCGAACTGGGCAGCGGCTACTGGGTCATGACGCCGCTGCGGCTGGCGGACGGCGGCGGCACGGTGCTGGTCAACCGCGGCTTCGTGCTGCCCGAGTGGCGCAAACGCCAGGCGACCGGCGCCCTGCCCGAGGCCGACACCGGCCCGGTCAAGGTCGAGGGTCTGCTGCGCATGGGTGAGCCGGGCAACGGCTTCCTGCGCAACAACGATCCGGCCGCCAACCTCTGGTATTCGCGCGACCTGCCGGCCATCGCCCAGGCGCGCGGGCTGGGCGCGGTGGCGCCCTATTTCATCGACGCCGACGCCGCCCCCGGCGCCGGCCGCGATCCGGCCCAGGCCCCGGTGGGCGGCCTGACCACGCTGACCTTCCCCAACAACCACCTGGTCTACGCCATCACCTGGTACGCCCTGGCCGCGATGATCATCGTCGGCGCCGGCATCGTGATGCGCGAAGAACGGCGGACGCGCGCGCGCCGCTGACCCCCGACGATCCGGCGCCGGCCGGATCGACAACCATCCTCCCCCTCTTGCCCGGTCTGGCCGGCGCGGCCCTGACAGGCGGCGCCGGCCGGGCCGCGCGCCCCGGTCCGGCGGCTCACTTGCGACCGTGGCGAACTCGTCTCAGATCTGTCCTAGAAGAAAGCGAGATGACCAGCCATTCCCCGTACTTACCGGAGAATGGCTCAGTGCAATCGACACGGGCAACCGGAACCCGGCCAGACTCCCGGCCCACGGGTCCGTTCTTCCGCCCTTCATCTCTCTAGGAGTTTTCCCGATGAAAAAGACGCTGCTCGCAGCCGCCATCCTGACCACTTTCGCCGGCGTCGCCCAGGCGGAATCCTCGGTCACGCTCTACGGGGTCATCGACACCGGCATCGGCTACAACAAGGTATCCGGCGATTTCCCGATCAGAAATCCCGCCACGGGCACGGTCACCCAACAGGACATGAGCGGCAGCCGTCTCGGCATGATCAACGGCGTGCAGGCCGGTTCGCGCTGGGGCCTGCGCGGCAGCGAAGACCTGGGCGACGGTCTGCGCGCCATGTTCAAGGTCGAAAGCGGCTTCGATTCGGGCGATGGCCGGTCGCAGCAGAACCGCCTGTTCAACCGCCAGGCCACCATCGGCCTGACCAACGACAGCTGGGGTTCGGTCGAATTCGGCCGCCAGACCACCGTCGGCGGCACCTTCCTGGCGGACATCGATCCGTTCTACACCAGCTTCACCCAGGCCAACATCGGCACGTCCTTCAGCGCCGCCAACACCATGCGCTGGGACAACATGGTCATGTACCGCAGCCCCTGGACCGACGGCTTCCAGTTCGCGCTGGGCTATTCCTTCAACGTCGACGGCACCGATGCCAACCAGAGCGGCTTCCAGACCGCCGACAACGCGCGCGGCATCACCGCTGGCCTGCGCTACGTGCAAGGCCCGCTGAACGTTTCGCTGACCTACGACCAGATCAACAGCTCGAACCGGGCGCGCGTGCTTGATGCCAACGGCGATCCGGTCATCACCAACGGCACCCCCGCCGAATTCGACCACTCGATCAAGCCGCGCCAATACGCCGTGGCGGCGTCGTACGACCTGGAAGTCGTGAAGCTGGCCGGCGCCTACGGCCGCACCACCGACGGCTGGTTCGTCAGCCAGGATCTGCCGAACCTCACGCTGGGCAGCTACCACTATGCCAGCGGCTTCAAGGCCAACTCCTACATGCTGGGCGCCACCCTTCCCCTGGGCGGCACCGGCAACCTGTTCGGCTCCTGGCAGCACGTGTCGCCGTCCAACGACCTGCTGAGCGGCGACGATGCCAACATGAACATCTGGAGCGTGGGCTACACCTACGACCTGTCCAAGCGCACCAGCGTCTACGCCTACGGCTCGTACGGCAAGAACTACGCGTTCATCGATGGCCTGAAGAGCACCGCGGGCGGCGTCGGCGTGCGTCACCTGTTCTAAGCCGCGACCGGGCCGCGCCGGCACGGCCGGCGCATCGCCTTCGAAGCGCCGCCAGGGCATTCCCCTGGCGGCGCTTTTTTGCGTGTCCGCCCCCTCTGGATCGAGGCGGCCAGGTCGCATCGGATACCCGCTCCGCCGGTTCCGGAAAGCCATCCCATTTCGCCCGCCACCCCACCGAAATAGCCATAAATCCATGCATGTTGTCAGAAAATAGGGCTTTTTGACCTACAATGCAGCCCGGGAACCGCAATCGGCATCATGCCTGACTGCTGTTCCCTTTGTTTTTTTCCCACTTCACGACAGGAGTTTCACGGATGAAAAAGACGCTGCTCGCAGCCGCAATGTTGACCACGTTCGCAGGCATCGCTCAGGCAGAAACGTCAGTCACTCTCTATGGTGTCATCGACACCGGCATTGGCTACAACAAGATCAAGGGCAATGGCTACGACGGCAGCAAGCTCGGCATGATCAACGGCATCCAGGCCGGCTCCCGCTGGGGCCTGCGCGGATCCGAAGACCTGGGCGACGGCCTGCGCGCCGTGTTCACGCTGGAAAGCGGTTTCGACTCGGGCAACGGTTCCCGCGCCCAGAATGGCCGCCTGTTCGGCCGCCAGGCCACCCTCGGGCTGGCCAACGACGCCTGGGGCACGATCGAATTCGGCCGCCAGGCCACGGTGGGCTCGAACTACCTGGCCGACATCGACCCCTTCTACACCAGCTATACCCAATCGAACCTGGGCCTGGGTTTCAGCGCGGCCAACACCATGCGCTGGGACAACATGGTGATGTACCGCAGCCCCTCGATGAGCGGCTTTCAGTTCGCCGCGGGCTATTCCTTCAACGTCGACGATACCAACAGCGACGAAACCCGTTTCCGCACCGCCGACAATTCGCGCGGCATCACCGCCGGCCTGCGCTACGTCGAAGGCCCGCTCAACGTCACGCTGACCTACGACCAGCTCAACGGCTCGAACCGCGCTTCGATCAACCATGACGCCACGCCGCGCCAGTACGCCGTGGGCGTGTCGTACGACCTGGAAGTGGTGAAACTGGCCGCCGCCTACGGCCGCACCACCGACGGCTGGTTCGTCGGCCAGGACCTGCCGGCCGGCACGCCGTTCAGCGACGAGTTCGGCACCAACCGCTACGTCGACGGCTTCAAGGCCAACGCCTACATGCTGGGCGCGACGCTGCCGGTGGGCGGCGCCAGCAGCCTGTTCGCGTCGTGGCAGCACGTGTCGCCGTCCAACGACCGCCTGACCGGCGGCGACGCCAACATGAACGTCTGGAGCGTGGGCTACACCTACGACCTGTCCAAGCGCACCAACCTGTACGCCTATGGCTCGTACGGCAAGGACTATGCGTTCATCGACGGCCTCAAGAGCACCGCGGCCGGCGTCGGCATCCGCCACGTGTTCTAAGGCAGGGGATCGCGCCGGCGCTGGCATCCGCCACGTGTGCCAAGGCGCAGCAGCGCGCCGGCGCCGGAGCGGGGCGAAAAGCAGCGCTGGCTTCGCGCGCAGGCCTGGCTTAGCCGTGCTTGGCCGCGGCCGGCGTTTGAGCCGCCAGGCCCTCGGCGCGCCAGTCCGGGAAACCGGCATCGAGCCGCCGCGCGCGCCAGCCGCGGGCGCGCAGGGCAGTGACGGCGTCGGAGGACAGCACGCAGAACGGGCCACGGCAATAGGCCACGATCTCGCGGTCGGCGGGCAGCTCCGCGAGCCGCCGCAACAGCTCGTCCGCGGGAATGTTGATGGCGCCGGGCAGGTGCCCTTGCGCGAATTCGTCGGCGGGCCGCACGTCGAGCAGCGTCATGCTGCCGTCGCCCAGGCGGCTCAACAGTTCATTGCGCGAAATGGCCTCGAGCCCGTCGCGCCGATCCTGGCTGTCGGCCAGCAGGCGCCGCATTTCGCCCCGGTTGTGGCGCGCCACCGCGCCGAGCGCGTTGAGCAGGCCGGCGATGGGCGCGGCACCCAGGCGGTAGTACACGTGCTTGCCATCGCGCCGCGTCATGACGAAGCCGGCGCGGCGCAACTGTTGCAGGTGCTGCGAGGTATTGGCCACCGACAGGCCGGACAATTCGGCCAGCCGCTCGACCGGCCGTTCGCCCTGCGCGATATGCTCCAGCAGGATCAGCCGATGGGCGTTGCCCAAGGTGCGGGCAAGCTCGGCCAGTTCGGCGGCAAGAAGGGGCTGGACAGGTGGCGCGGTCATTGGCGGCGATCTTAGCACTGCGCCGGCCTCGACCAGGCGCGACGCGGCCGGCGCGCGATGTCCGCCGCGTGACGGTGCAATGAATGCGAAACACGGCGCTGTCATCATTGGATACTTGTCAAAACAAGCTCCCCACACTCATGTCCCGCACGCCTTCCCCCGACCTGCCACGACAGTTCACCCCACGCTGGCACCCCGCCCTGCGGCTACTGGCCCTGGCCGCGCTGCCACTGCTGCTGAGCGCCTGCAACGGCAGCGGCGATGACGACAACGATGGCCCCGCCAGCCGCCCCGTGGCGGCGACCCCGGCGCCGCCGCCGGCGGACACGCGCAACCCCGCGTACCTGGCCGCCAAACCGGGCGACGTGATCAAGGTGCGCATCGAGGAACTGCGGCCGACCCAGGCCGCGATCGGCTACGACCAGATCTACTACAAGCTGGGGCGCTGGCAAGGCGACTTCAATCGCGCCACCTGGGCCGCCGATCCGGTCAAGCAGCTCGACTACCTCAACCGCACGGTCGGCAAGAAGTTCAGCGACTATTGCGAGGACATGGGCGCCACCACCTCCCAGCCCTTTACCTCGATCGCGCAGCTCCAGGCCGCGCGCCTGGACCGGCCGGACACCTACACTTGCACCACCGCCATGGGCGCCGACCCGGCCAACCTGAAGACCGTGGTGGTGGGCTGGGATGGCAATCTGTACCTGACCGATGGCCATCACACGTTTTCGTCGTTGCGCGAGATCGACGATGGCGGCCCCAGGTTGCCGGTGTGGGTCAAGGTCGATGCCAACTACAGCAGCGTGGGTAGCGCCGCGGCGTTCTGGCAGCGCATGGTCGATGAGCGCAAGGCCTGGCTGCGTGATGGCCAGAACCAGCCCATCACGGTGGATCAGTTGCCGACGCGCCTGGGAATCGCCAACGCGCAGGAAGCCGGCGGCATGCAGGAGGACCGCTACCGCTCGCTGGTGTACTTCACCCGCGACATCGCCTACAGCAATGGCAACCTGCCGGAGTTCGCCGAATTCCTGTGGGGCGACTGGCTGCGCCGCCAGGTCGCTGGCGGCCAGTTGCCCGGCCTGGAGCAGTACGCCATGATGGCCCCGTCCACGCCGGCGCAGATCCTGACGGTCAGCACGCTGAGTTCGGCGCTGGCGCCCACCGGCGCCAACGACGGCTATGCCGCCGCGGTGCGCAATGCCGCATTGAAGATGACCGCGCTGGCCGACACCGATATCGTGTTCCAGGATCGCACGGCCGCCAGCCTGGGCCGCATCCCGCTGGTGGCCGGCGCGCCCAGCGGCTCGCCCACCAAGACGGCGCGCGACACGCTGGAAGAACTGCCGCGCAACGACGTCAAGGCCGACGGCAGCCCGCGCGGCGCCGGCAAGTTGTGGTTCGCGGTCAATTACCGCGCTTGCGGCAAGCCTGCCGCCGGCACCTGCTGGGGCTGGTAGCGCGGCGGCGGGATCAGGCCGGATGAGGGAAGGGGCGGCGCGGACTCAGGCGGCGCGACCCGCCTGTTCGGTCTGTTTGACCTGTTCGGCCTTGGCCAGTTGCTGCATCATGAGGGAGACCTTTTCGGCGACCTTGAGTTTGTCCGCCGCCGACATGGCGTCATAGTCTTCCTTGGAAATGCCGAGCGCGGCCAACGCGGCGTAGAACATCTTTTCTTGCAACGACATGGAGGCGTAGCCCATGAATTCCTGCTCGGCCGCCGAGGGCGCGGCCGCGGCGGCGCCCCCCGCGCCACCGGCCAGGGGCGATGCGCCCCGCTCGCGCGCGTCGGCCAAGGCGGCGCGGAACGCTCCCTGGTCGGCACCGGCACTGGCGGGACGGGCGTTGGCCGTGCGGGCGGCGGCGGTGGGATCGATGGCAATCATGGGCGTCTCTGCGTGCGAAGTCTCGATTATCCGCAAGTTACCCCGATGCCGGCGCCGACGAAGCCGTGGAATGGGGCCCGATTGCAGCGTTTATCAGCCGATTGCACCCGGTGCGCATCGGCCCGGCTTCAAGTATCTTGTGTCACCCTCACCTATTCCGGAGCACGCGCCGCCATGAGTCTCGACCCGACCCCCGCCATCCCTCAGCCCCAGCCCGCGCCCACGGCCGACGTGTTCCTGCAGTTCCTGGTGAACCTGGTGAACAACGGCGGCCAGCTCGAGAGCATCGGCGTGACATTGCAGATGGGTGGCATGCTGGTGTCCGGCTCGATTGTGTCGGGCGCCGAGTATTTCGACCGTTTCGCCGCGGCCTTCGCCGATTCGCTGGCCGACATGGATACGCCGGCGCGCCAATCGGTGCGCACCTCGCTGGCGGAGCTGGGCGACGTCTTCCGCCTGCCGCAACCGGCCGAGCCGCTGCCCAATTACATCCACCTGGCCGACGCGCTGTTCTTCACCGCCGACGGCACGCCGATCGCGGGCCAGCCCACGCTATGGCGCGGGCGCAGCAGCGCGGTCGACGGCTTCATCCTGGGCCGCATGCAGGCCGGGTGAAGCGGCGTCTAGCTTGCCGGCGGCGGGTTTTCGGCCCAGCCGGGCCGGGCGATACAGGCATGGAAGCTGCGCCAGGCCGCGCCGTCGGCTCGCAACCAGACCTCCAGGCATTGCGCGCTGAGCGGCGCGGACAACGCCGTGCCGCGAAACAGCAGGCCGTCATGCTGCCGCAGCCAGACGAAATCGTGCATGTCCTCGATGGCGTCGACCACTATCTTCGACTTGGTGCCGGCGGCGCACCCCATCAGGCCGAGGAAGCGGCGCTGCAATGCGCGGTTGTCGCCCAGGCCGCGCGGGATGCGCACCGTCAGCCCTTCGACGCGCAGGACACCGCCCGGCTGGGGCTGGCCGCCCCGGCTGGCCGGCAACAGCCGCGCCCGCAGGCTGGCGCGGAATTCCGAGTAGTTGGCCACTTCATTGGCCAGGGACGACAACCGGGGAAACAGGGGCAGCTCGAAGACCAGGCGTTGGCCGGACAGCCGTGGCGGCATGAGCGCGTCGGGCACACCGAAGCAGAGGCGGTCGCCGCTCAGACCGAGGTCCAGGTCGGCGCACAGCCGTCGCGCCAGGTCGGCGCCGTCGGGCGCGGCCAGGGCATGCTCGAAGGAGAAGTCGATGGGCGTGGGGAACTGCGTGGCGAAGGCGGCGGCGGCTCGCAAGCGGGCACGCTGGGATATCAGGCCCGGGCCGCCGCTGCGCGCCGGCATCAGGCTGCTCGCGACCGCATATTCATGCACCCGGCCCTGCGCTGTGAACACCGGCTGGAACCGCAGGAACAGGGATTCCTCGCGCGGGGGCCACGGGGAAACGGCGTCACGCATGGCGGAGCCGGGCCACGGGCGCCGGCCAGACGCGGCGCGTGGAGGGAGACATCATGGAACCTCGTGTGGGCGCCGGAGCGCCGCAATTCCGGCCACGACACGGCGGGCCGGAAGACTGAAGCGGGTACGATGAGGATGGTGCCAAATGGCGCCGGGCAATTGAACAAGAAAATTCTCAATCGACCTACACCATCGGACGGATCCGAAGCGCATCAGCCGGGGTTGCGCCCCACTTTTTCCGTCCCCATTTTTGAGATTCTTCTTATGGCCGCTGCCGGTCGTGACGCATACGATTTGGTCTTACGCCCGACTTCGCAACATTCTGGTTCAAGTCCGGATCCTGGTGCAGAATAATCCGTATGCCCAACCGGCCCATCTGACTGCGCCTCGCATGCAAAGACTCCGCATCGTCATCGCCGACGACCATCCGCTGGTGCTGATGGCCATGACCGACCTACTGCGCCAAGACCTGAGCTTCGATCTCGTCGCCACGCTGGGCACGCCGACGGCACTGGTCGAACAACTGGCGCGCGACCAGCCCCACGTGGTCATCACCGACTACTCCATGCCCGGCGACGAGATCTACGGCGACGGCATCCGCCTGATCAAGTACCTGATCCGCCACTATCCCGCCACCCGCATCGTGGTGCTGACCATGGTATCCAACCCCATGATCATCTCGGCGCTGTATGACGCCGGCGTCGACGCCGTGGTGTTCAAACACGACAACCTGGGCGAGATCGTCACCGCGCTGCACGCGCTGCAACTGGGCCGCAAGTACTATCCGCCCGGCTTCCAGCGCGACGGCACGCTGGCGGCCCGCAGCAAGTTCATCGGCGAGCGCATCAACAGCCTGTCGCCCAAGGAATTCGAAGTGCTGCGGCATTTCATCCGCGGCGAGTCGATGATGCAGGTGGCCGACAGCCTCAAGCGCAGCGTCAAGACCGTCAGCGGCCAGAAGATCTCGGCCATGCGCAAGCTGAACGTGCAGACCGATCAGGAGCTGGTCACCTTCTGTGTCGAAAGCGGCATGTTCCAATAAGGGTTCGAGCAACCCGATTGAGTAGATGGGCATGACGCAGCAATCCATGGACGTCGTCAGCGGCCTGGCGGTGGACCGCCCGGCCATGCAGGCACTGATCGACCAGGCGCGGGAGCGGCCCCTGGCCTTCGAGGATTGCGATTTCGAGCGGGCGGACTTTTCCCGGCTGGACCTGCGCGGCGCCCGCTTCACCGCCTGCGCCATCGCTGGCGCCTCGTTCCAGGGCGCCACGCTGGCCGACACCGTCTGGCGGCGCTGCCGTGGCGGGCATGCCGTATTCGCCTCGGCTGACGCCAGCGACGCGATTTTCGAGCATTGCGACCTGAACAACGCCAACTGGCGCCGCGCCCGGCTGGCGGCGGCCCGCTACACCGGCTGCAAGCTGACCGGCGCCGACTTCGACGGCATCGCCTGCCTGGGCTGGACGCTGGAGGATTGCCTGCTGGTGGGCGCGCTGCTGCGCGGCATCTCGTTTCGCAAGAGCGAATTGCGGCAGCTGGACTTTTCCGATGCCGACCTGACCGGCAGCGACCTGCGCGACACGGTTTTCCACGGCGGCAGCCTGCGCCACGCCACGCTGAAGAACGTGCGCTTGGACGGCGCCGACCTGCGCGAGGCCGACCTGGGCGGCATCGACCTCTCGGCGGCCGCCCGACTGGCCGGCGCCGTCATCTCCAAGACCCAGGCGGCGACGCTGCTGGCGGAGTTGCGCATCACCGTCATCTGAAGCTGCCTGCCGCCGTGCGCCGGTGGCGACGCGGCGGCAGACCCCCTCACGCGCGGGGTCAACGCGCGCGGCGGCTGAAGCGCTGTTCGACCACCACCGCGCCCCACTGCGTGCCCTCGGCTTGCTGCGTCAGCACGAAGCCGGCCGACGCATAAAGATGGCGCGCGGCGTCCAGGCCCTTGAAGGTCCACAGATACGTTTCGTCAATTTCGAGCGTATCGACAAAGGCCATGGCGCGCGCCAGCAAGGCCCGCCCCACCCCCATGCCGCGCAGCGATTCGTCGACGATGAACCAGCGCAGGTGCGCGCTGCGGGCCGTCAGGTCGCTGTCGATGGCGATCGAGGCCAGCGTGCGGTTGCCGTCGGTGTAGCGCCACAGGTTCTTGCCGGGCGCGGGCAGGCTTTCGGCGAAGGCCGCCAGGCCGGTGGCCACCAGGCGCTCGAACACCACGCCGAAGCCGGCGGCCTGGGCGTAGTAGCGCGCGTGCAAGGCGGCCACGTCGCCGATACAGCCGGGCGCGTAGCCTTCCTGGATCTGCGCCTCGATCACGTCGCTGGCCTGCGCGGCGCGCGTGTTGGGGTTCTCGCGCGATAGGGCGTCGGCATACAAGGACAGGTAACGCACCAGGATTTCCTGGTCGGGCGGCGCCAGTTGGCGCAGTGCCCGCGAGACCTGCTCGGTGGCGAACTGGTCGATACGGTTGCGCAGATCGAGGCCGGCGGGTGTCAGCGACAGGCGCGAGGCGCGCGCGTCGCCGCTGTCGCTCTCGCGCGTCACCAGGCCGGCCGCTTCCAGCTTGGCGACCTGGCGGCTGGTGTTGGACTTGTCCAGCCGCAGCACCAGGGCCAGGTCGCGCGCCTGGATGCCCGGCTGCAGGCCGATCTCGATGATGGCGTGGACCGCCGACGGCGCCAGGTCGCTGCCGGCCAGGGACGGCCGCATGAAACCGAGCTCGCGCACCAGCTTGCGCGAGAATTCCCGCAGGTCGCGGATGGTCTGTTCCCGGGAGCGGGTGGGAAAATCGATAAGATCCATGATGACGCGTCCTGAAGTTGCGGGTCGCAACCAATTTACTTGCGTTTCGCAACCAAAACAAGCTCCCGGCCCATGAACATTCAATTGCTGTCCGACCTGCACCTGGAATCCGATCCCGGCTTCGTCGCCCACCCCATCCCGGGCGCGGATCTGCTGGTGCTGGCCGGCGACATCGGCTCGTACCAGCCGCGCTCCAAACTGACCACGGACGACTTCGGCCTGGGCCGCTATGCGCCACGCAACGGCTGGCCGACGCCGGTGGTCTACGTGCCGGGCAACCACGAATACGACAACCTCGATTTCGACGAGACGCACGAGCGCCTGCAAGCGCTTTGCGAAACGCTGGAGATCCAATGGCTGGAGCGCGAGACGCGGGTGATCGACGGCGTGCGCCTGGTGGGCACCACGCTGTGGACCGATTTCGACGCGCTGGCCGCGCCTGGCGACACCTTGACGCAGGTGCTGGCCAAGCGTGGCAAGGCTTTCCGGGCGGCCGATTTCTACCTGGAGAAAGCGCAGATGCGACGCCATGGGGCGCCCTTCATGGCCGAACAGATGCGCGAACAGGGACTGGCCTGCCAGGCCTGGCTGGAGCAGGCGCTGCGCACGCCGTTCGACGGCCCGACCCTGGCCATCACCCACTTCGCGCCCAGCCTGGCCAGCGCCGATCCGCGCTACGGCGTCACGCCCGGCACCGCGGGCTTCTGCAATGCGCTGGATCACCTGTTGCCGCTGGCCGACGCCTGGATGCACGGCCACCTGCACTGCCCGCTCGATTACGTGAAGGACGGTTGCCGCGTGATGGCCAATCCCCTGGGCTACGCCCGCAAGGGCGAACAAGCGGGCTTCCTGCCCGATGCGTTGTGGCAGGTGCCGGTCGCGTAGACCGGCCCGCCGCCGTCAGTGCCCGGCGCTGTCCAGTCCGGCGCCGTCCAGCTCGGCCAGCACCTGCCGGGCCACGTCGTCGAGCGAGCGCCGCCGATCCATCGCCACGCGCTGCAATTGATCGTGCGCGGCCTGCTCGCTCAGGCCGTGCCGGCTGACCAGCAGCCACTTGGCGCGTTCGACGCGGCGCCGTTCCTCCAGCGCGCCGCGCGCCGTCGCCAAGGCATCGTCGGACTGCCGCAGGCGCTGCGCCTGCTCGCGCATCAGGTCGAGGATGGAACGCTCCATGGCCTCGCCCACGCCGTCCTGCGGCGGCACGTCGAGGATGCGGCCCTGCAATTGAAACAGCATGGCCGGCGTCGCGTCGCTGGCGTGGTCGGCGAAGCGGCTCAGCAACAGGCGGTGGTTATCGAGTTCGGCGCGCGTCTCGACGATGCGACGGTGGCATTGCAGGGTCAGGGCCTCGGCCAGCAGGCTCTCGACCGCGCGCATGGCGTCGATGCGCTCGGTGCACAGGCCGAACCATAGCTCGGCCAGGCCGGCGTCGACGCGTTCGGCCTCGGACGTGCGCAAGGCCATGTCGCGCAACCGCAGCACCGGGCCGGCGCCCTGTTCCAGCCGCTCCCAGGCCGCCAGCGCGTCGGGCGCGGCATATTGCGCGAAGCACTCGAAACAACGCTTCTGCAGGTCGACCAGTTCCAGCACGCGGGCCTTCTGCGCTTCGGTGAAGTAGCCGGCGGTATAGCCCATGACGCCGTAGGCGCGCTCCTGGCCGCACAATTCCTTGCCTTGCATGAAATTGAGCAACGCCACCAGCAGGCGCGTAACGCCGGCATCCAGCGCCGAGTCGGCGGCTTCGAACACCAGCGCGAACAGGCTGGCGATGAGCCGCGTGAAAACGGCGCCGGCCTCCTGCGCCGCCACACGGCGGTCGCGGATGGCGCGGCGCGTGCGCGGCAGTTCGTCCAGCCGGTACAGGGCGTACGCGATGCAGTTGAGCAGGCGCGCCTTGCCCGCGCTGCGGGTGGCGTCCGGTTCCAGGCGATCCAGGAAGCGGCGCACTTCTTCCTCGACCGCGCGGGCGTCGGCGCTGAGCCCGGCCAGGATCTGGCGCGGCGCCTCGTGGCCGCCGCACAGATACAGATTGGACGCGCCGCGCTCCTTCTGCAGCACGTGCACCAGCTTGCTGACCAGCGTGGCCAGTTCGCAGGTGCTGGCCAGGGCTTCGAGCCCGTGCAGCTCGCTGCGGCGGGCGGCCAGGAGGAACCGCAGGGTCGAGGGCATGGCGTGCTGCGACATGGCGGCCGCCTTCAATCCGCCGCGGGTGGCCGCAGTTCCACCGCGTCGCCGTTGAACCGCACGGGCCAGGCCTGCAACGACTGCTCGGGAGACTCGACGCAGGCGCCGTCGCGCAGGCGGAAGTGCTGCTTGTAGAGCGGCGCGGCCACCACCAGTTCGCCGGCCAGATGGCCGACGATGCCGCGGCCGATGACGTTGGCGCCCGATTTCGGATCGCGGTTGTCGAGCGCGTAGAGCGTCTGGCCGTTGGCGGCCGGCAGATAGAACAGGGCCACCTGGCGGCCGTCCACCAGCGCCACCACGCCGGAACCGGCGACCAGGTCGCGGCGGGTGCAGACCGGTTGCCAGGGCGCGGCGGCGGGCGCGGTGTCGGGACGCAAGGCGGTGGCGGCATTCGAGCGCATCAGGCAAGCTCCTCGGCGATGGGAATCACGCGCGCGGCCGGCGCGGGGCGCGGCTGGCCCCGCTCCTGCACGAAGCGGATGTCAGGATCCGCCGCGGCGCTGTTGACGAAAGTGCGGAAGCGCTTGAGCTTTTCCGGGTCGGACAAGGCGTTGGCCCACTCGCATTCATAGCGATCCACCACCAGCTGCATCTGCGCCTGCAGCTCGGCGGCCAGCCCCAGACTGTCGTCGATGACCACGGCCTTCAGGTAGCCCAGGCCGCCTTCGAGCGACTCGCGCCAGACGGAGGTGCGTTGCAGCTTGTCGGCGGTGCGGATGTAGAACATCAGCAGGCGGTCGATATAGCGGATCAGGGCGGCGTCATCCAGGTCCTGGGCGAACAGTTCGGCGTGGCGCGGCCGCATGCCGCCGTTGCCGCACACGTACAGGTTCCAGCCGTTCTCGGTGGCGATGACGCCGATGTCCTTGCTCTGCGCCTCGGCGCATTCGCGGGTGCAGCCCGAAACCGCGAACTTGAGCTTGTGCGGCGCGCGCAGGCCCTTGTAGCGGTCTTCGAGGCGCAGCGCCATGGCGACGCTGTCCTGCACGCCGTAGCGGCACCAGGTGCTGCCGACGCAGGACTTCACGGTGCGGGTGGACTTGCCGTAGGCGTGGCCGGTCTCGAAGCCGGCGGCGATCAGTTCGGCCCAGATGTCGGGCAGCTCGTGCAATTGCGCGCCGAACAGGTCGATGCGCTGGCCGCCGGTGATCTTGGTGTAGAGCTTGTACTTCTTGGCCACGGCCCCGATCGCGATCAGGCCGTCGGGCGTGACCTCGCCGCCCGGGATGCGCGGCACCACCGAATAGGTGCCGTTCTTCTGCATATTGGCCATGAAGGTGTCGTTGGTGTCCTGCAGCGGCACCAGATGCGGGTCCTGGATCGGCCGGTTCCAGCATGACGCCAGGATCGACGCCACCACCGGCTTGCACAGGTCGCAGCCGACCTGGCCGCGGCCGTGGCGCGCCAGCAGTTCCTCGAACGACTCGATGCCCTGCACCCGCACGATGGCGTAGAGCTCCTGGCGGGTATACGCGAAATGCTCGCACAGGCTCTTGTCCACCGCGACGCCGCGGCTGGCCAGTTCGTGTTCCACCACCTGCTTGAGCAACGCCGCGCAGCCGCCGCAGCCGGTGGCCGCCTTGGTGCGGGCCTTGACGCCGCCGACGTCGGTGCAGCCGCTGTCGAGCGCGCCGCAGATGGCGGCCTTGCTGACGTTGTGGCACGAACAGATGGTGGCGGTGGCCGGCAGCGCGGCGGCGCCCGGCGCGGGCGCGGCCTGGCCGGCGGGCAGGATCAGGGTGGCCGGGTCGGCCGGCGGCGCGATGCCGTTCTGCGCGTATTGCAGCAGTGTGTCGTAGTAGCTGTTGTCGCCCACCAGCACCGCGCCCAGCACGCGCTTGCCGTCGGCCGACACCACCAGGCGGCGGTACGAGGCGCCGGCCTCGTCGATGTAGCGGTAGCTGCGCGCGCCCGGCGTGGCGCCATGCGCATCGCCGATCGAGCCGACGTCCACGCCCAGCAGCTTGAGTCTGGTCGACATGTCGGCGCCGGCGAACGGCGCGACCGCCTCGCCACAGAGGTCGGCGGCGGCCACCCGCGCCATCTGGTAGCCCGGCGCCACCAGGCCGAAGATGGCGCCGTCGAACGCGGCGCATTCGCCGATCGCGTAGATCGACGCATCGCTGCTGCGGCAATGGCCGTCGACCGCGACGCCGCCGCGCTCGGCCACCGTCAGGCCGGCCTGGCGCGCCAGGCCATCGCGCGGGCGGATGCCGGCCGAAAACACGATCAGGTCGGTCTCCAGCGGCGCGCCCTCGGCGAAGCGCATGCGGTAGCGGTACTGCGTGCCGTCCTTGATCTCCTGCGTGGCGCGCGCCAGGTGCACCCCCACGCCCAACGCTTCGATGCGCGCCTTGAGCGCGGCGCCGCCGGCCTCGTCCAGTTGCACCGGCATCAGGCGCGGCGCGAATTCCACCACGTGCGCTTGCAGCCCCAGCGACTTGAGCGCATTGGCGGCTTCCAGGCCCAGCAGCCCGCCGCCCACCACCACGCCACGGCGCGCGCCGTCGGCCGCCGCGCGGATCTGGTCGAGGTCATCCAACGTGCGGTACACAAGGCGCGAAGCGCCTTCGGCCCCGGCGATGGGCGGCACGAAGGGATAGGAGCCGGTGGCCAGCACCAGCTTGTCGTAGCCATGACTGCCGTCCGCCGTCACCACCTGCCGCAGTTGGCGGTCGATGCGCAGCACCGGCGTGCCCAGCCGCAGCGTCAGGCCCGGCCGCTGATAGAAGGCGGCCTCGCTCATGGCCATCGATTCGGCATCGCGCCCGCCGATGTATTCGGACAGGTGCACGCGATCGTAGGCGCGCCGGCTTTCCTCGCCGAACACCAGGATGCGGTAGCGCGCCAGCGCGCCGCGCTCGATCAGTTGCTCGACGCAGTGATGGCCGACCATGCCGTTGCCGATGACGATCAGGGTCTGCGTGGGAGTCGTGGAGGTCGCTGTGCTCATGAGGTTATCCGGGCGGGCGGTTCGGTTTCCAAAAGACAAACGGCGCCCGGGACGGTTGGGTCCGGGCGCCGTTGCCTGCAATGCTTGCGTTGTCTGGCCGGACACGGGCCCGGTAGGGCAACCGAAGCAATAAGCGTGCCATCGGCCGCTGTCCCGGCGCGAACGCGCCGGCGGGGTGGCCGCCGCCGGCCACCGCGCACCCAAACGGTTCCGCCACGCACCACGGCGGTGCGGGCGCGCACCACCGCGCGCGCCCGCCGCCCGCCGCGCCCGTGGCGCCGCGGCCGGCATGGGACTGGCATGGAACTTGCGTCGACAAGGCCATCGACCCGGCAATGCCGGAACACAGGGCAATGGCGCCCTGCCCGCCCGGCCCGCTGGCCGCGCAGGCAGGGCGCCTTCTTTTTTGGAGCCGAGCATGAGCGGCAACCCGCGCACCGTGGACACCGTCTGCCCCTACTGCGGCGTGGGCTGCGGCATGACCCTGCACGTGGAGCGCGAGCAGGTGGTGAAGATCACCGGCAACCGCGAACATCCCAGCAACTTCGGACGCCTGTGCACCAAGGGCGCCTCGGCCCACGTCGCCCTGCGCCAGTCGGGCCGGCTGGAACACGCCTACGTGCGCGCCGGGCGCGGCCAGGATCCCGCGCCCCGGCCGATGGCGGACACACTGCGCGACACCGCCCGCCGGCTGCGCGCCATCATCGACGCGCACGGCCCCGATGCGGTCGCGCTGTACGTGTCGGGCCAGATGTCGATCGAGGCCCAGTACCTGGCCAACAAGCTGGCCAAGGGGTTCATCGGCACCAACAATATCGAATCGAATTCGCGCCTGTGCATGGCCAGCGCCGGCACGGGCTACAAGCTGTCGCTGGGCGCCGACGGCCCGCCCGGCTCGTACCAGGACATCGACCGCGCCGACTTGTTCCTGGTGATCGGCGCCAACATGGCCGATTGCCACCCCATCCTGTACCTGCGCATGATGGAGCGGGTCAAGGCCGGCGCGCGCCTGATCGTGGTCGATCCACGCCGCACCACCACCGCCGAGAAAGCGCACCTGCACCTGGCGATCCGCCCGGGCACCGACCTGGCGCTGCTCAACGGCCTGCTGCACCTGCTGCACCAGGCCGGCCAGACCGACGCGGCCTTCATCGCCGCGCACACCGACGGCTGGGAAGCGATGCCAGACTTCCTGCGCGACTATGCCCCCGAGCGGGTCGAGGCGCTGACCGGCATTGCCGCGGCGCAGTTGCGCCAGGCCGCCGACTGGATCGGCGCCGCGCCCGAATGGATGAGCTGCTGGACCATGGGGCTGAATCAGAGCACCCACGGCACCTGGAACACCAACGCGCTGTGCAACCTGCACCTGGCCACCGGCCGCATCTGCCGTCCGGGCAGCGGGCCGTTCTCGTTGACCGGCCAGCCCAACGCCATGGGCGGACGCGAGATGGGCTACATGGGCGCCGGCCTGCCGGGCCAGCGCAGCGTGCTGTCGGCCACGGACCGGGCCTTTGTCGAACAACGCTGGGGCGTGCCGCCGGGCACGCTGCACACGCGGCTGGGGCAAGGCACCATCGACCTGTTCCAGCGCATGGCCGCCGGCCAGATCAAGGCCTGCTGGATCATCTGCACCAACCCCGTGGCCAGCGTGGCCAACCGCGCCAATGTGGTGGCCGGGCTGCGAGCGGCGGAACTGGTTATCGCACAGGACGCCTTTCTGGACACCGAGACCAACCGCTACGCCGACATCCTGCTGCCGGGCGCGCTATGGGCCGAGGCCGAGGGTGTGATGGTCAATTCCGAACGCACGCTGACACTGATGCCGCAAGCCGTGCCGCCCCCCGGCGACGCGCTGCCCGACTGGCGCATCATCGCCACCGTGGCCCGCGAGATGGGCTATGGCCACGCGTTCCAGTACGCCAGCGCGGCGCACGTGTTCGATGAAATCACCGGCTTCGCCAACCCCGCCACCGGCTACGACCTGCGCGGCGCCAGCCACGCGCGGCTGCGCGAGACGCCGCTGCAATGGCCCTGTGCGCACGCCGACGGCCCCGAGCGCAATCCGATCCGATATCTCAACGACGGGCCCGGCCCACCGCCGCGCCTGACGCAGGACGGCCCCCATCCGCGCCTGGTGTTCGCCACCGCCAACGGCCGCGCGCGATTCCACGCGCGGCCCCACATTGCACCGGCCGAGCTGCCCGACGCCGACTACCCCATGGTGCTCAACACGGGCCGCTTGCAGCACCAATGGCATACCCTCACCAAGACCGGCAAGGTGCCGATGCTGAACAAGCTCAATCCCGCGCCGTTCGTGGAGATCCATCCCGAGGACGCGGCCGCGCTCGGCATCGCCGTCGGCGATAGCGTCGAGATCCGCTCGCGCCGCGGCCGCGCGGTATTGCCAGCCGTCGTCACCGACCGGGTGCGGCCCGGCAACGGCTTTGCCCCCATGCACTGGAACGACGTCTACGGCGCGGACCTGTGCATCAACGCCGTTACCAGCGACGCCATCGATCCGTTGTCGCAGCAGCCGGAACTGAAGTTCTGCGCGGTGGCGCTGTGCCGCGTGGCGACGCCCGCCGGCGTGGCCACGGACAGCGGCGGCCGGCCCGCGCTGGAAGCGCGCCAGCGCCATTACCTGGCGGGCTCTCCGGGCGGCTTGCGGCAGGCCGGCGCCGGGCAACCCGCCGTCCGTATCGTCGGCCCGCGACCGCGCGTTACGCTGCTGTGGGCCTCGCAGACCGGCAACGCCGAATCGCTGGTGGAACGCAGCGCCACCGCGCTGGCGGCGGCCGGTTTCGAGTTGCGCACCGCCTGCATGGCGGACTACCCGCTCGACGGCCTGGCGCGCACCCAATACCTGCTGCTGATCAGCAGCACTTTCGGCGACGGCGACGCGCCCGACAACGGCCAGGACCTGTGGCGCGCCCTCGCGGCCGCCGATGCGCCGCGCCTGGCGTCGCTGCGCTACGCGGTGCTGGCCCTGGGCGACAGCAACTATGACGCCTTCTGCGGCCATGGCCGCCGGCTCGACCAACGGCTGGCGCAGTTGGGCGCGCGCGCCTTACTGGCGCGGGCCGATTGCGACACCGACTACGAGGCGCCGGCCGATGCCTGGCTGGAACGCGCCATCGCCGCCATCCACGCGGCCGAGGCTGAAGCGCATGGCCATCCGGCCGGCGGCCTGATGCCGGACGGCATCGCCACGGCGCTGGCGACCGAGCCCCTGCCCGACCCGCCCCCGCGTGTCGCGCCGCCCGGCGCGCGTCCCGCCCCGCCTTCCAGGACGCGCCCGGCGCGCGCGCGCCTGACCGGCAACCGGCGGCTGAACGCCAGCGGCGACAAGGACACACGCGCCTTGGCGCTGGACATTGCCGGTTCCGAACTGGCCTACGAGGCCGGCGACGCGCTAGGTGTATGGCCGGAGAACTGTCCCGAGCTGGTGGCGGAACTGCTGGCGCACACCGGCCTGCCCGGCGACACCGTGGTCACGGTGCCGGGCGTGGGCGAGCTGGCGCTGGCCCGGGCGTTGGCCACCCATTACGAAATCGCGCGTCCGGCGCCGGCCACCCTGGCGCTGATCGCCGAGCGCACGCGCGATACCGGCCTGCGGCAACTGTTGGCCGAGGATCGCCGCGCCGAGCTGCGCCAGTGGCTGTGGGGCAAGCAATTGGCCGACGTGCTGCACGCGTTTCCGGTGGCGCTGCCGGCGCAGGCGTGGCTGGACGCGCTCAAGCGCTTGCAGCCGCGCCTGTACTCCATCGCCTCCAGCCCCAAGGCCCACCCCGGCGAAGTCCACCTGACCGTCTCGGCGGTGCGCTACGACAATGGCCGGCGCCAGCGCAAAGGGGTCTCGTCGACCTTCCTGGCCGACCGTGCCGATACGGTCGACGTGCCGGTCTTCGTGCAGCAAGCCAGCCACTTCCGTCCGCCGCGCCAGGGGGACACGCCGATGATCATGGTCGGCCCCGGCACCGGCGTAGCCCCGTTCCGCGCCTTTCTGCAGGAGCGGCGGGCGCGCGGCGACCGCGGCCGCAACTGGCTGTTCTTCGGCGAACGGCACGCGGCCAGCGATTTCTACTATCGCGACGAACTGCAAGCGCTGCGCGAGGACGGCCTGCTGACGCGGCTGGACCTGGCATTCTCGCGCGATCAGGCCGCCAAGGTGTATGTGCAGGATCGCATGCGCGAACACGGCGCGCAGCTATGGGCGTGGTTGCAGGAAGGCGCGCATTTCTATGTCTGCGGCGACGCCGCCCGCATGGCCAAGGACGTGGACGCGATGCTGCGGCAGGTGGCGCGGGAACACGGCGGCCTGGATGCGCAGGCCGCGGCCGCGTATGTGGCGCGCCTGACCGCGGAAAAGCGCTATGTGCGCGATGTGTATTGAGGTCAGGCGCCGGCACGGCCGGCGCCGCCCGCCGGATCAGGGCGCCGGATTGGGATGGCGCACGTGGATCCGGTCGATGGCTTGCAACACGTCGGCCGGCAGCTCGACGTCGACGCTGTCGATGTTCTCCTTCAACTGCTGCAGGCTGGTCGCGCCGATCAGGTTGCTGGTGACGAACGGGCGCTGGTTGACCCAGGCCAGCGCCAGGTGCGTGGGCGAGATACCGTGCTGGCGCGCCAGTTCGACGTAGGCGCCGGTCGCGGCCTCGGCCTGCGGATTGCTGTAGCGGGTGAAGCGCGTGTACAGCGTCAGGCGCGCATTGGCCGGGCGGGCGCCATCGAGGTACTTGCCGCAAAGCATGCCCATCGCCAGCGGCGAATAGGCCAGCAGGCCCACGCCTTCATGGTGGGTGAATTCCGACAGGCCGATCTCGTAGACGCGGTTGAGCAGGCTGTAGGCGTTCTGGATCGAGACGATACGCGGCAGGCCGAGGTTGTCGGCAGCCTTCAGGAACTGCGACACGCCCCACGGCGTTTCATTCGACACGCCGACGTGGCGCACCTTGCCGGCGCGCACGAAATCCTGCAACACCGACAGGGTTTCCTCGATCGGCACGGTGTGCTCGTCCTTGACCCACGGGTACGACAACTGGCCGAAGGTGGCCGTGGTGCGGTCGGGCCAGTGCAATTGGTACAGGTCGAGGTAATCGGTCTGCAGGCGTTTGAGGCTGGCGTCCAGCGCCGCGGTCAGGTTCTTGCGGTCCAGGAAGGTCTTGCCGTCGCGGATGTGGCCGGGGCGCTTGGGGTCGCGCACCGGGCCGGCGACCTTGCTGGCCAGCACGATGTCCTGGCGGCGCTTGCTGCGCGCCAGCCAGGTGCCGATGTAGGTTTCGGTCAGGCCCTGGGTTTCGGCCTTGGGCGGCACCGGGTACATTTCGGCCACGTCGACCAGGTTGACGCCGCGCTCCAGCGCGTAGTCCAGCTGCTGGTGGGCCTCGGCTTCGGTGTTCTGCTCGCCCCAGGTCATGGTGCCCAGGCCGATCAGGCTGACGTCCAGGTCGGTACGGCCGAGTTTGCGGTATTTCAAGTTCTGCTCCGTGCGGAATCTCTGAAAGGAGGGATTACCTTACCGCAACTCGGTTGGCGGCTTGCTGACCAGGCCGCGCGATTGGCCCACGCCGTGGACATCCCGGCCCGCGCCCGCGACGCGGCGGCCGCTCCGGCATAATGGCTGCCTGAACCGCAATCTCACGCATGCCCCCATGAAAAGCAGCTCCCCAGGCGGACTGGTCTACTCCACCGATGGCGGCCGGATGTGCCCGCAATGCCGGCGCCCGCTGGCCGATTGCCAATGCCAGGCGCCGTCCCCGCCGGCGCCCGCCCCCGGCGGCGTGCGCGTCTCGCGCGAAACCAAGGGCCGCGGCGGCAAGGCCGTGACCGTGGTCAAGGGCCTGCCGCTGGACGCCGCCGCGCTGGCGGCGCTGGGCAAACAGTTGCGCACCGCCTGCGGTTCGGGCGGCACCGTCAAGGACGGCGTGATCGAGGTGCAGGGCGACCACTGCGACCGCCTCCTCGCGACGCTGGAAAAACTCGGCCATCGCGCCAAGCGCGCCGGGGGTTGACCGCCATGATCCTGGATCCCGCCATCGTCGACAGTTGGCACGCCCACGTCTACTTCGACGCCGACCGCCGCGACGCGGCCTGGGCGCTGCGCGAACAGGCCATCGCCGCGTTCGGCGACAGCATCCAGATGGGACGCTTCCACGAGCGGACGGTCGGCCCGCATCCGCAATGGAGCTACCAGCTCGCGTTCGCGCCGGCCGCGCTGCCGCGCGTGCTCACCTGGCTGGCGCTCAACCATGGCGCCCTGGATGTGCTCCTGCATCCCAACACCGGCGACTCGCTGCGAGACCACCGCGACTGCGCGCTGTGGATCGGCCACAGCCACACGCTGAACCTGGCCGCGCTGGGCGGCTGATCCGCCCGCGCCCCCTGACGCGTGGCGCTTGCCCTTAAGCGAAACGCGCCATCAGAAAATCGATGAACGCCCGCGTGCGCGCCGACAGGTCGCGCTTGCTGGGGTAGTACACGAACAGGTCGGCCGAGGGCAGGATGCACTCGGGCAACACCACCCGCAAGCGCCCGCTTTCCAGGTACTTGGCCAGATCCCATTCCGAGCGGATCAGGATGCCGTGACCGTCCAGCGCCCAGTTCAGCACAATGTCGCCATCGTTGCTGGACAGCGCGCCGTGCACCTTCACCGTCTCGGCGTGGCCGTCGCGCGTGAAGCGCCAGACGCCATAGGCGTCTTCGTTCTGCCGGTGGATGATGCACTGGTGGTGGATCAGGTCGCGCAGGCTGGCCGGCGTGCCGTGCCGCGCCAGATAGCGCGGTGCCGCGCAAAGAAAGCGCCGGTTCGACATGACCCGGCGCGCGACCAGCCGCTGGTCGGGCAAGGCGCCGAAGCGGATGCCGAGATCCACGCCGCTTTCCACCAGGTCGATGGGCCGGTCGGTCAGATCCAACTGCACCTCGACCTGCGGATGATGCGAGGCGAATTCCGACACGATGGGCGCGATCGCCGTGCGGCCGAACCCTAGCGTGGCGTTGATGCGCAACAGGCCCTTGGGCACCGAGCCGCTGGACGACACCACTTCTTCCATCTCGCGCACCTCGGCCAGGATGCGGGTGGCGTAGTGCAGATAGGTTTCGCCTTCGGGCGTCAGGCTGATGCTGCGGGTGCTGCGGTTCACCAGCCGCACCCCCAGCCGCGCTTCCAACTGCGCCAGGCGCTTGGTGGCGGCCGGTGGCGTTAGGTCGAGCTGGCGCGCCACCGCCGACAGGTTGCGATGGCGCGCCAGCAACACGAAGAATTCCAGGGAAGATGCCAGGTCGTTGTTCACGCGGGAAACGCCTTGTGGAAAGGATCGGCGGCGCCACGGCGCGCCGCCCGGTCTTTAACTTTAAGTTAATAAAGTAGTGCCTGATGGCGAATCATAATGCGCCTCGGCGCCAATAATCTACGGTTTTCCCATCCGCCGCCCCGCCAAGGAGACACCATGAAAATCGTCGAAATCCGCGAGAAGACCGTCCCCATCAGTTCCCCCATCCGCAACGCCTACATCGACTTCAGCAAGATGACACTGAGCCTGGTGGCGGTGGTGACCGACGTGGTGCGCGATGGCCGGCGCGTGATCGGCTACGGCTTCAATTCCAACGGCCGCTATGGTCAGGGCACGCTGATGCGCGAGCGCTTCATCCCGCGCGTGCTGGAGGCCGATCCCGCCAGCCTGCTCGATGACAGCGGCGACAACCTCGACCCGCACCGCATCTGGAACGCGATGTTCGTCAACGAAAAACCCGGCGGCCATGGCGAGCGCTCGGTGGCCATCGGCACCATCGACATGGCGGTGTGGGACGCGGTGGCCAAGATCGCCGGCAAGCCGCTGTTCCAGTTACTGGCCGAGCGTTATGGCGACGGCCGGCCCGAGCGTCGCGTGTTCGTCTACGCGGCAGGCGGCTACTACTATCCGGGCCAGGACCTGGGCAAACTCAAGGACGAAATGCGCGGCTACGTCGACCGCGGCTATACGGTGGTGAAAAAGAAGATCGGCGGCGCCTCGCTGGACGAGGACCTGCGCCGCATCGACGCCATCCTGGAGGTGCTGGGCGACGGCAAGAAGCTGGCGGTCGACGCCAACGGCCGCTTCGACCTGGACACCGCGATCCGCTACGCCAAGGCACTGTCGCAGTACGACCTGTTCTGGTACGAGGAAGCCGGCGATCCGCTCGACTTCGAACTGCAGGCCACGCTGCGCAACTACTACGACAAGCCGATGGCGACCGGCGAGAACCTGTTCTCGATGCAGGACGCGCGCAACCTGATCCGCTACGGCGGCATGCGGCCAGACCGCGACTGGCTGCAATTCGACTGCGCCCTGAGCTACGGCCTGGTGGAATACCTGCGCACGCTGGACATGCTGCGCCAGCACGGCTGGTCGGCCAGCCGCTGCATTCCGCACGGTGGCCACCAGATGTCGCTGAACATCGCCGCCGGGTTGGGACTGGGCGGCAACGAATCCTACCCCGACCTGTTCCAACCCTATGGCGGCTTTCCCGACGGCGCGCGGGTCGACAATGGCTATGTGACCCTGCCCGAGCTGCCCGGCATCGGCTTCGAAGGCAAGGCGGACCTGATCGCCGAGATGCGCAAGCTGGCCGAGTAAGGCGGCCGCCCGCGGCATCGGCAGCGGCTGAGCCGCGTCACGGTTCGACCGGGGCCTGTTCCAGCGCGGGCGCCTTGCGCGCCTTGCGCAGGAACGACACGAACTGCCACACCACGGCCGCGCCGATCAGCGCCAGCAGCGTGCCGCTGATCGGCCGCGACAGGAAGATGCCGAACTCGCCACGGCTGAGCAGCATGGCGCGGCGGAAATTCTCTTCCAGCATCGGGCCGAGGATGAAGCCCAGCATCAGCGGCGCGGCCTCCATGCCCAGGCGCAGGAACAGGTAGCCGATCAGGCCGAAGATCGCCGTGATGTAGATGTCGTCCAGGTTGTTGTTGATGCTGAACGTGCCGATGCAGCAGAAGAACAGGATCGCCGGGAACAGCACCGTGTACGGGATCTTGAACACCGACAGCCAGTAGCGCACCAGCGGCACGTTCAGGATCAGCAGGAAGCAGTTGCCCACCCACATGCTGGCCACCAGGCCCCAGAACAGGTCGGGGTGGGTGCCGATCATGTTGGGACCGGGCTGGATGCCCTTGACGATGAACGCCGCCAGCATCAGCGCCATCACGGCGTTCTCGGGGATGCCGATGGCCATCAGCGGGATGAAGCTGGTGCGCGCGGCCGCTTCGTCGGCGGCCGCCTGGCCCGCCACGCCTTCGATCGCGCCGCTGCCGATTTCATGGCGGTACTTGCTGAAACGCTTGTCGGCCGCGTAGGCGGCGAACTGCGCGATGGTCGGGCCGCCGCCGGGCAGAATGCCCAGCACCGAACCGACCACGCTGCCGCGCAGCGCGCTGGGGAGGATGCGCTTGAACTCGGGCCAGGTCGGGATCAGCTTGATCTTGCCGTTGAACGGCGTGAGCGTGTTGCGGTTGTCCAGGTTCTTGACGATCTCGGCGATGCCAAAGCAACCCAGCGCGATGCTGATCAGGCCGACGCCGTCCTGCAGGAACGCCAGGTCCATGGTGTAGCGCGCCACGCCGCTGTTGACGTCGGTGCCGATCACGCCCAGCAGAATGCCGATCATGGCCATGGCCAGGCCATTGAGCAGGCTGCCGCTGCTGACGAAGCTGACGCAGAAAAAGCCCAGCAGCATCAGCGCGCAGTAGTCGGCCGGCCCGAACAGCAGGCCGACTTCGCCCAGCGCCGGCGCCATGGTCGACAGCACCACGATCGCCACGGTGCCGCCGATGAAGCTGGAAACGCCCGCGGTGAACAAGGCCAGGCCGGTCTTGCCCTTCAGGTTCATCTGGTAGCCGTCGATGCAGGCGACGATGCTGCTCGCGTGCGGAATCTTCATGGTGATGGCGCTGACGCTATCGCCATACTGCGCGCCGTAATAGATGCCGGCCAGCATGATCAGCGCGCCGCCGGTGGGAATGGAATAGGTCAGCGGCAGCAGCAGGCTGATGGTCGACAGCGGGCCCAGGCCCGGCAGCAGGCCGACCAGCGTGCCGACCACGCAGCCGACCGCGCAGTACATCAGGTTCTGCAGGGTCAGCGCGTGCTCGAAACCGAACGCGAGGTTGTTGAACATCTCCATCATGGTGTCTCTCTCCCCTCAGAACAGCGGCAGGTTCAGGCCGAGCAGGTTACGGAAAGCGAACGCCACCGCGATCAGGCCCAGCGAGATCTTGATATTGCGCACCACCGAGTACGAGGTGCCCGCCAGCGTCGAGCAGAACACCAGGAAGACGATGCCGACGATCATGTTGATGAACCCCGACACCACCGCGAAGCCACACAGGCTCAGCATGATGATGGCGATGTTCTTGACGCTGTAGCTCAGCGGCACTGGCGGCACGAAACGCGAACGCAGCACCGTGATCAGCCCGATCAGGCCGAGCAGCGAACTGATCATGAGCGGAAACAGGCCCGGTCCGGACCGGCTGAATGTCCCCAGTTGATACTTCAATGCCGCCCCCCCGAACAACAGGGCGAAGGCGATCATGAAGAGCCCCGCAACGAAGTTTCTATTGCTTAAGTACATACGACGCGCCCTCCCAGGCTATGCGCTTTTTTTCGCGTGCTTTTTCCGGCCGATCCTTGCGACCGGATCCGGTTTCCCCGCCTGTCTTCCCGCTGAAAATTTCGGTGCCGCGGACGAGGTCGGCAGATAGTAGAGAGCGACACTTCCAATCCGCTTTCGCTTTTTGCGCCCGCGCGCACTCGGCACCTATCGCTTTCCCGTAGATCGCGCGACAGGCTACTGACTGCTTCCTGAATTACATGCAAACACAGCGTAAGCACGCTGCGGCGCCGTGTTTTTTTCCACAGGCGCGGGGCACGATCGGCGCCTCTGGCTGGGCGCGGAAAAGACAACGCCGACGCGGCGCGAAGCGGCGTCGGCGTGGCGGCCGGCAACGGACGGCGGCGGGGAGCCGCCGCGCGCAGGGCAGGGTCAGGCCGCCAGCGCGACCCGCTGCGGGACAACCGCCTGCGCGTCCTCGCGCAGCTTGAACAACGCCACCGTTCTGGCCAGCGCGCCGGCCTGGTCGCTCAGCATGGCCGAGGCCGCGGCCGATTGCTCCACCAGCGCCGCGTTCTGCTGCGTGGCCTGATCCATGTCGGAAACGCTGCGGTCGATCTGGCTGATGCCCACGCTCTGCTCGGCCATGGCGCCGTGGATCTCGCTGACCAGTTTCTGCACGCGCGACACGCCTTCGACAATCTCGTTCATGGTCGAGCCGGCGGCCTGCACCCGCTCGGTGCCGCTCTTGACGTTCTGCACCGAGGCCTGGATCAGGGCGCGGATTTCCTGCGCCGAGGCGGCGCTGCGCTGCGCCAGCGTGCGCACCTCGCCCGCCACCACCGCGAAGCCGCGGCCCTGCTCGCCGGCGCGCGCCGCTTCCACCGCCGCGTTCAGCGCCAGGATGTTGGTCTGGAAGGCGATGCCGTCGATGACGCTGATGATCTCGGTGATGCGCTCGGACGACTGCGCGATCGCGCCCATGGTGGTGACGGCGTCGGTCACCACCTGGCCGCCGCGCTCGGCCGCCTGGCTGGCTTCGGTCGCCAGGCGGGTGGCATGCTCGGCGGCCTCCTCGGTCTGGCGCACGCTGGAAGTCAGTTCGGTCAGCGCCGACGAGGTTTCCTGCAACGAACCGGCCGACACTTCGGTGCGCTGCGACAGGTCGCGGTTGCCCATCTCGATCTCGCGCGTGGCCGAGGTCATGGAATGCACGCCGCTGCGCACGTCCAGCATGACGTGGCTGATCTTGTCGACAAAGGCGTTGAACGAAGCGGAGATCTGCGCCACTTCGTCGTGGCCCACCACCGCCAGCCGGTGCGTCATGTCGCCGTCGCCCGAACCGATGGTGTCCATGGCGTCGCGCACCGCCGACAGGCGCTTGAAGGCGCGCGAGGTGACCACGCTGGCCAGCAGCACCGCCACCAGCGTCAGCACCACCACCGAGATCAGCGTGGCGTTGAACACCTGCGCCAGGCCCGCGGTGGCTTCGGCCTCGTCCAGGGCGATCACCAGGAACCAGTCGGTGCCGGGGATGCGGCGGGCCTTGAGCAGCTTGGGCACGCCGCCCAGGCTCAGCACCACCGGCGCGGCGCCGTCGCGCGCCATCTCGGCCAGGACGGCGGGCGTGAGACCGGCGGCCACCTCGGTCGAGGGCTTGAGCGCCAGCTTGTCGTCGACGTGCGAAATCACCTGGCCGTCGCTGGCCAGCACGAACGCGGTGCTGGCGGGCGTGGGGCGGATGGCCTTGATGACGTCCTTGATGCCGTCCAGCGCCACCGCGCCGCTGATGACCCCGGTGGTCTGGCCGTTGCGCATGATCGGCGCGGTGAAGGCCACGTAGGGTTTGCCGGTGCCCGAATCGCCATAGGGCTTGGTGACGGTCAGCTTGCCGGCGGCCACCGCGCTCTTGTACCAGGGGCGCGCCGTGGGGTCGTAGTCGGGCGGGGTCTTCGCGGTCGAGAAATAGCTCTTGTCGCTCCAGCCGATGCTGGTGATGGGAAAGCCGTTGGTCTCGCCCATGAGCTTGGTCAGGCCGCGCGGGTCGCCCTTCTCGACCACGGCGGCGGTGGCCGCCACGGCCTGGGCCTTGTCGGCCGACCAGCGCTCGATGGCGCTGGCATTGCCGGCGGCGATGGCGTCCAGGTCCGCGGAGATGGTCGCCATCATGTTGTCACGCACAATGTGATAGATCGCGATGCCCGAAAGCACCAGCGCGCCGATAACGGTGAAACAGGTGATCAACAGGATCCTGTTGCGCAACGAGGTGATTTTCATGCTTGTCTTCTTACTGCAACTGCCCATGCCGGAGGACACGGGTATCCAGGTACGCGATAACCTCCGCGCCACCCAGGCTTACGGCAATGCGGCATGGGACTTTAGGCCCGGCGCCGGCCTGATCCGCGCCCCGCGCGCAGAAGGTGGCGAGGCCATCCCGGCAAGGCATAATGGGCAGGCCAGGCCACGCCACGGCCCCCCGGGATGTAACCGCGTTCCCCCGGGCCGGGCGCGGCATCGTTACGTCAGTGATTCGCAGGGAGCTTTCGTTGGACCCGATACTCGCCGAACTGTCGGCGTCGCTGCAGACCGCCCGATCGGTCGAACAGTTGGCGCGCCCCCTCCTGGACATGCTCGGGGCCGTGACCGGACTGGAGTCGACCTACCTCACGTCGATCGACCCGCAGGCCGACCTGCTGCACGTGCGCTATGCGCGCAATGCGGGCGCGCTGCGGATCTCCGAAGGCCTGTCGATGCCGTGGTCGGACACCCTGTGCAAGCGTGCGCTGGACGCGGGCAGCATGGCCGCCAGCGATGTCGGCGCCCGCTGGCCCGACTCCGACATGGCGCGCCGGTTCGGTATCCAGACCTACGTCAGCGCGCCGGTCCGCGGCGACGATGGCCTGTTGCTGGGCACCCTGTGCGGCGCCAGCGCCGGTCAGCATCCCATCGCGCCGCGGACCGAGTCGATCCTGCGGCTGTTCGCCAGCGTGATCGGCAACTTCCTCGAACGCGAACAACTGGTCGCGCAACTGCGCGAGGCCAACGCCAAGCTGATGGCCTTTGCCCTGACCGATCCGCTCACCGGCCTGCCCAACCGCCGCGCCTTGTACGAGGAACTGGAGCGCCTGCGCGGCCGCGCGCTGCGCGAAGGCGGCAGCGTGCTGGTGGGCGTGGTCGACCTGGACGGCTTCAAGGGCATCAACGATACCCATGGCCACCAGCAGGGCGATGTCTTCCTGCGGGAGGTCGTGCGGCGCCTGGCAATGGCGCTGCGCGCCTCCGACATGGTGGGCCGGCTGGGCGGCGATGAATTCGTGCTGATCGGGCCCGGCCCGGCGCTGGCGCGCGGCGACGCGGCGCCGGGCCACGAGGCCGAACGCGGCGATGCCGAGGAAGCCGCCCGGTCGCTGGAAGACCGCGCCGCCGCCGCCACGGTCGGCCGCTACCTGCTTGGCGAGGTGACCCTGCCCTACGAAGGCGCCAGCGTTGGCGTGGTGGCGCTGGATCCGAGCGGCCTGTCCGCCGAAGAAGCGGTGCGCATGGCCGATGCCCGCATGTACGAGATCAAGCGCGCCCGCAAGGGCGCCCGCACCCTGCACTGAGACGCGCCGCGGCCGGCGCCCGTGGCGCGTTACGCGCCGGCCACGGCGCGCTGGTGGCGCGCCCGCAGCACGCCATTGGCCAGCGCCCCCAGCGCCAACAGCACCGCGGTGCCCAGGAACACGGCCGGCATGCCGAAATGCCCGCCGATGAATCCCCCCAACAGCGGCCCGGCCACCTGGCCGGCGTACTGCGCCGAAATCGACATACCCAGCACATTGCCGCCCACGCCGTCGGGCACATTGTGGCGGATCACGCTGGTCACGCACGGCAGCAGCCCGCCCAGCGCCAGTCCCATCAGGAAACGCAGCGCCACCAGTTGCCAGCCCGCGGTGACGAAGGCCTGCGGGATCAGCAGCAGCGCGGCCACCGCCAGCGCGCCGATGATCACCGTCCAGTGGCCGACCCGGTCGGCCAGCCGGCCCAATCGCGACGCCGACAGGATCGCCCCCAGCGCCGCCGCCGACATCACCACGCCAGATACCAGCGTGACGCGGGCCGGGTCATCGACCAACTGACCCACGTAGACCGTGATGATCGGTTCGATCGACATGGTGGCGAACATCAGCAGCATGCCGGTCGCCAGCATCGCGGCCACCGGCCGCTTGTCGGGAATCTGCGCCCAGCCGCCGCGCCGCTTGCCGTCCTGTTGGGCGGGCCTGGCCGGACGCGGCATCTCCTTGATCAGGAACACCGTGGCCAGGAACGCCAGGAAGATCACCCCGCCAGCCAGCAGGAAGGTGGCGCGGATGCCGATCAGCGGCGGCAGCCCGCCGCCGATCAGCGGCCCCACCAGGTTGCCCGCCATGATGCCGGCCGACAGCACGCCCAGCGCCCAGCCCGAACGCGCCTTGGGCGCCTGCATAGCCACCAGGATGGTCGAACCCGAGGCATAGCCGCCGGCCAGTCCCACCAGCAGCCGCAGCAGCACCAGTTGCCATACGCTCTGCACCATGCCGGTCAGCGACATGCAGATGGCCATGCCGAACGACGCACGCACCAGCATCAGCTTGCGGCCGTAGCGGTCGCCCAGCCGGCCCCACAGGGGCGCGACCAGCGCCGCGGCGAAGAAGGTGGCGCCGTAGGCCACGCCCGACCACTGCACGATCGCGGCATGGCCTTGCACGCCCAGTTCTTCGACGTACAGCGGCAGGAACGGCAACAGCAGCGTCATGGCCACGATGGTGCTGAACGAACCGGCGAAACAGACGGCCAGGTTGCGGCGCCAATGGATATTCTCGGCCGGCGCGGCCGCGCCGGTGTCGGCGTGGCCCGGGGAAGTGGACGATGTCATGGAAGCTGGCCTTGTCGCGGTCGGGCGCGAAGCGTAAAGCCAGAATTGTTGCCAGCCTCGCCGCGCCCAGCAAGGCCAGCCGCGATACCGGTATTGGCGCTACCCCCCTGCCGGCGCGGCGGCCGCGCGCCTATTGCAGGGCGCCGCGCTGCCAGGCCTTGGGGGTGGCGCCGCGATGCGCCTTGAAGGCCTTGATGAAATGGCTGAGGCTGGAAAAGCCGATGCGGTAGGCGGTTTCGGTGACCGAGCAGCCGCGCCGCAACAGGCCGGCGGCGGCGTCCATCCGGGCTTGCAGCAGGCAGCCGTGCACCGATTGCCCGTAGAGCGCCATGAAGCCGGCCTGCAGCCGCTTTTCGCCCAGGCCCACGGCCCGCGCCAACTGCCGCACGCTGCCGCAATCGGCATATTCGTGCTGGATGCGGCGATGGGCCTCGGCCAACCGCTTGCGGTCGGCCGCCGGCGGCGGGGCGGCCGCGCCGTGGCCGGCCAGGTGCGCCAGGGTCAGCGCCAGGGCCTCATGCGCCTTGCCCTGCAGATACAGCGCGGCGATTTCGCCACGCTCCTGGTTCCAGGCCAGGATCTCGCTGGCCACGCGCGCCAGGCCCGGCCACAGCGGCAACAGCGCCAGTTGCGCATCGCGCGCCGGCACGCTGCCGTCGGCGGCGAACGCGGCGCAGGGCACTGGCCGCAAGGTGCGCCGCCACAGCGCGCGCACGGCGTCGCTGAAAAAACGGATGTCGACCGCGCGGATGTTGTGCCGCCCCTTGAATTCGTCCCACCCGGTCACCGGCTCGGCCGTGCCATGCAGAATGACGCAGCCGGGCCGGATGCGCAGGGCCGCGCCGCCTTCGAAGCCCACGCCGAACTGGCCTTCGAGCACGATCGCCACGCCGACGCTGGATTCGGCCGCGCCGCTGACGGCCCAATCGGACTCGGGGCGGCCGTCGAAGCAGCCGATGGAGATGCCGCCGGGCAACTCGTGCTGGGTGCGGATCCGGAGCCAATCCGGCGGCAGCAGGCGCGCCAGATCCTGCGCGGTCAGGGGCGCGCCACGATCCGGGGCATGACGGGGCAGAGAGGCCATTTTGTTCCAATTCCGCAATTTCCGGCGCGGATTCGCTAGCGCGGCCGCGACCTGGCCTGGATGATAACAATTTTCATCCGCATCTCATCCTTCATGCCGCAATTGCCAGACCCCGGCCGCCGACCGAACGAAGCCCCCGCCCTGTTCGTCTTCAACACCTTGTGCCTGACCGCCATCATGGCGTTCATGCCCGTGATCGGCCCGGTGGTGCGCGGGCTGCGGCTGGCCGAATGGCACGGCGGCCTGGTGGTCACCGTGGCCGGGGTGCTGTGGATGCTGATGGCGCGTTACTGGGGCCGCCGCAGCGACCGCGTCGGCCGCCGCGGCGTGCTGTTGCGCGCGGCCGCCGGCTATATCGTCAGCTACCTGCTGCTGGCCGTGGGCCTGGACCTGATGCTGCGCGAACCGCCGCCGGCGTGGTTGGCGCTGCTGGC
Source organism: Achromobacter sp. (assembly GCF_050285565.1). Classification (GTDB taxonomy): domain Bacteria; phylum Pseudomonadota; class Gammaproteobacteria; order Burkholderiales; family Burkholderiaceae_B; genus Achromobacter. Next base: position 282,622 of record NZ_JBLZXG010000006.1, on the reverse strand, counting down.
GCTGATGGCGCTGCGCGCCCTGATCGGCGCCTTCTATGCCGCCATGCCCACCGTCAGCGCGGCCCGCATCGCCGACATCACCACGCCGGCCCAACGCGGCGCCATGATGGCCAAGCTGGGCGCGGCCAACGGGCTGGGCATGGTGCTGGGCCCGGCCATCGGCGGCCTGCTGGTCAAAGACAGCCTGACCCTGCCGCTGTACATCGCCGCCGTGCTGCCCCTGCTGGGCACGCTGTGGCTGGCGGCGAAACTGCCGTCCGACGCCGCGCACCAGCCACGCGCCACGCCGCCCCTGAAGCTGAGCGACCGGCGCCTGCGCCTGCCCCTGGGCGCGATGCTGCTGGCCATGAGCGCGGTCATCACCGCGCAGATGATCGTCGGCTTCTACGCCATGGACGCGCTGCGCCAGGCGCCCGCTGCCGCGGCGCGGACGGCGGGCTGGGCCATGACCACCGTCGGCGTCATGCTGATCCTGGTGCAGGTGGGATTGTCCAAGGCGCGCCGCATGAACGCGGCCCGCTGCCTGGCCGGCGGCGCCCTGCTGTCGGGCGTCGGCTTTTTGCTGGTGCCGGTGCTGGGCGGCGCCTGGGGCCTGCTGGCGTGCTACGCCGTCATGGCCGCCGGCATGGGCCTGGTGTTCCCGTCGATCCAGACCCTCGCGGCCAATGCGGTCACGGCCGACGAGCAAGGCATCGCCGCCGGCTCGGTGATCGCGGTGCAAGGCCTGGCGATGGTGGTGGCGCCGCTGGTCTGCACGCTGCTGTACGGCGTGCGCCCCTGGCTGCCCTACGTGGTGGCCGCCAGCCTGCTGCTGCTGGTGGCGCTGGTGGCGGCGTGCAAGCGGCGCGCGGCCGCGCCGGCCGCCGCCACGCCATGACGCGGCGGCGCCCGCGCCGCGCTATTCCGTAATCTGGATATTGGCCTGGTCGATGATGACCTGGTAGCGTTTCATTTCGGCGTCGATGAACTTGGCAAATGCCGCCGAGTTCTTCACCGACGGCTCGAAGCCCAATCCGTTCAACTGTTGCACGACCTTCGGACTGGCCATGACCTTGGCCGATACCGCCTCCAGCTTGCGCAGCACTGGCTCCGGCAGCTTGGCCGGCCCCCACACGCCGTACCAGGAATAGAACTCGAAGTCCTTCTGCCCCTGCTCCTTCATGGTGGCCAGGTCGGGCAGCAAGGGGCTGCGATCGGCACCGGTCAGCGCCAATGCCTTGAGTTTGCCGGCGCGCACCATGGGCAGCGACGACAGCATCGGATCGAACAAGCCCTGCACCTGCCCACCGACCAGATCCGACAGCGCCGGACCGCCGCCGCGATACAGCACGATGGGGATCTGCTCCAGGCCGTTGTCATGCAGGAACGAGGCCGCGGCCAGATGGCCCGCCGAACCGAAGCCGGTGGTGGCGAACGAGTACTTCTGAGGATCGGCCTTGAGCACCTTGACCAGATCCCGCACGTTGTCGGCCGGCACCTTGGGATTGACGCTGAAGATCAAGGCGCCCTGCGCCAATTCGCTGATGGGCGTGAAATCCTTGACCGAATCGAACTTGATGGTCTTCTTGTACAACAGCGGGTTGATGGCGTGGATCGACGCGTTCAGGTACAGCGTATAGCCGTCGGGCGCGGCGCGCGCCACGTAGGCCGCGCCGATCATGCCCGAGGCGCCGGCGCGGTTTTCCACGACCACCGATTGGCCCAGCTCCTTGCCCAGCTGTTCGGCATACAGGCGCGCCACGCCATCGACGGAGCCGCCCGGCGGGTGCGGCACCACCAGCGTGATGGGACGTTGCGGATACGTGTCGTCGGCCAGCGCGGCCGCGCCGGACACGATGCCCACCGCCAGCAGGGCGGCGCTGAGCAGCCGTTTGCGCGGCGCGGGGCGGGACGGGGATTGGAACATGATGGATCTCTCTTGGCGATGGCGCGGCCATTCCGGACGCGCAGGAGCCGACCACGCCATCGGCGCGCGACACGCGCGCCCGCCATGGCGTGGATCGTCAAAATGCATCCGGCGGCTTGCGCCGCCGGAACAGGGGAATCAGGCCGCCTTGAGCTGCGCGGAGCTGAAGCCGTACTTGGTGTCCAGGCCCAGCTCGCGCACGATGCGCAGCCCCTTGGCCAGGGCGTCGCCCTCCAGGCCGCGCAGCGGACGCCGCAGGTCGCCGACCGGCAGGCCCACCGCCTTCATCAGCGACTTGATCGCCACCGGGTTGATGGCCGAGTATGAGTAGTGCAGCATCGGCAAGAGGCCCAGGTAGCCCTCGCGGAAGCTGACCGAGACGTCCGGGGTGTCCCACGGGCGCGAGATGTCCGCCATCTCGGCCGGCGCGATGTTGCCGGTCATGTTGGCGGTGCCGTGACCGCCCAGGCTCATGGTGGGCACCACCAGCCCCAGGTTGGGCGAATCGCAGCACATCACCGACACGTCGGGGCGGCCGCGCAGCACCTGCGCCACCTGGCCGACGCGAGTGGTCGATTCCTTGTGCACCACGTAGTTGGGATGCTTGAAGATGCGCAGCAGTTGATCCCAGTGCAGGTCGCTCTTGACCCGCGGCGGGTTGTTGTAGATGCCCAGCGGCAGGTCGGTGGCATCGGCCACCTCGAGGAAATAGGCTTCCGTGTCGGCCTCGGAGGCGCAGATGTAGGCGGGCGCGGCCAGGATCGCGCCATCGGCGCCGTTGGCGCGCGCGAACTTCAGGTAGTCGATGGTGGTGTCAGTGTTGTTGCCGGTGCAGCCGTAGAACAGCTTCATCTTGCCGGTCTTCATCTTGGCCGTCTCGACGATCACCTGGCGCCGCTCTTCGGGCGACAGCATCGAGACTTCACCGGTGGAGCCCATGATCAGCACGGCGGCGGTGCCGTTGTCTTCCTGGAACTTCAACAGGCTGCGGAAGGCGCTGAAATCGACGCTGCCATCACGGTTGAACGGCGTGACGATGGCGACGAAGGACCCCTGGATTTTCATTTTGCTCATGACCTACTCCACTTGCGGATGGACTGCCCGATCGAAGCCAGGGCGGCGCGCGGTTGGCGCCTGCACCTGGCCATTCCCCTTGTTGCTTACGCAGTATAGGAAGAGCGGCCCCGAAAATTTTTCTATTTTCCACACTTTCTGGGCGCCCGAAAGACAAAGAATTTCTAAGGCAATGCGATTAAGTTATGAGGATTTCCATAACAATACGCTTTTCACGGTGCTGCCCGCATGTCCGAAGCGATCTCCCGTTATCCGTCCCTGTCCCACTGGGGCGCGTACACCGCGCTGGTGCGTGGCGGCCGTGTCTTGGGCTGCGAGCCGTTCGCCCATGACCAGGCCCCGTCCCCGCTTATCCACGCCATGCCGGACATGGTGCATTCACCGCTGCGCATCGACCGCCCCGCGGTGCGCGCAAGTTGGCTCAAACACCGTGGCGCGCCCGAACGGCGCGGCGTCGACGGCTACGTCGAAGTCGATTGGGACACGGCGCTGGCGCTGGTGCACGACGAGCTGCAACGGGTGCGCGCGCAGCACGGCCCCACCGCCATCTTCGGCGGGTCGTACGGCTGGTCCTCGGCCGGGCGCCTGCACCACGCGCGCACGCTGACGCACCGTTTTCTGTATGCCGGCGGCGGCTGCGTCGATCAATCCGGCAACTACAGCTGGGGCGCGGCGCAATTCCTGCTGCCCCACATCATCGGCACCTATGCGCCGGTGACCGGCCGCATCACCGACTGGAACAGCGTGGTCGGCCATACGCGGCTGCTGATCGCCTTTGGCGGCATCCCCCTGCGCAACACCCAGATCGCCTCGGGCGGCGCGGGCGACCACAGCGCGCCCGGCTGGCTGGCGCGGGCGCGCCAGGCCGGCATGCGCGCCGTGGTGGTCAGCCCCACGCGCGCCGACGCGCCGGCCGCGCTGGCGGCCGAATGGATCCCGATCCGGCCCAACACCGACGCGGCGATGATGCTGGGCATGGCGCACACGCTACTGGCCGAGGAGCGCCACGACCGCGACTTCCTGGCGCGCTGCTGCAACGGTTTCGAGCAATACGCCGACTACCTGCTGGGCCGCGCCGACGGTCAGCCCAAGGATGCGCAATGGGCCGAACGCATCTGCGGCGTGCCGGCGGACACCATCGGCGCGCTGGCGCGGGACGCGGCCGCCACCCGCACGCTGCTGTCGTGCTCGTGGTCGCTGCAACGCGGCCATCGCGGCGAACAGCCGTACTGGGGCAGCGTCGCGCTGGCGGCGCTGCTGGGCCAGATCGGCCTGCCCGGCGGCGGCTTTGCCTTCGGCCACGGCTCGATGAACGGCGCGGGCAATCCGCGCCCCGACCTGCCGGCGCCGGAGATGCGCGCCGGCCGCAATCCGGCCGGCGCCTCGATTCCGGTGGCGCGCCTGACCGACATGCTGTTGCAGCCGGGCGCGTCCTATGAATTCAATGGCGCGACCGGCACCTATCCGGACATCCGCCTGGTCTATTGGGCCGGCGGCAACCCGTTCCACCACCACCAGGATCTGAACCGCCTGGCGCGGGCCTGGGCGCGGCCCGAGACCATCATCGTGCACGAACCGTGGTGGACGCCGACCGCGCGGCGCGCCGACATCGTGCTGCCGGCCACCACCACGCTGGAGCGCAACGACATCGGCGGCTCCTCGCGCGACCGCTACATCCTGGCGATGCGGCAGGCGCTGGCGCCGGTGGGCCACAGCCGCAACGATTTCGACATCTACCGCGAACTGGCCGCGCGTGGCGGTTTCGAGCAGGCCTTTACCGAAGGCCGCGACGAAATGGCCTGGATCCGCCACATCTACGAGCAGATGCGGCCGGCCTGGGAAGCGGCGCAATTGACGCTGCCGGCCTTCGACGAATTCTGGGAGCGCGGCCACGTCGCGCTGCCGCCGCCGGCGCGCGACTTCGTGCTGTTCGAACAGTTCCGCGACAACCCCGCCGCGCATCCGCTCAAAACCCGTTCCGGCCGTCTCGAACTGCACAGCGCGGCCATCGCCGAATTCGGCTACGACGATTGCCCGCCGCATCCGGCCTGGCTGCCGCCGGTGGAATGGCTGGGCGCCGAACGCGCGGCGCGCTGGCCGCTGCACCTGGTCACCTGCCAGCCCGCCGACCGCCTGCACTCGCAGCTCGACCCGGCACCGGCCACGCGCGCCAACAAGGTCGCCGGCCGCGAGGCGGTGCTGCTGCACCCCGACGACGCCGCCGAACGCGGCATCGCGCAGGGCGACGTGGTGCGCATCTTCAATGATCGCGGCGCCTGCCTCGGCGGCGCCCAGCTCAGCGCCGACCTGCTGCGCGGCGTGGTGGTGATGCCGACCGGCGCCTGGTTCGATCCGCGGGACGGCGCGCTGGAACGCCACGGCAATCCCAACGTGCTGACGGTGGACGTGGGCACCTCGCGGCTGGCGCAAGGCCCTAGCGCGCTGTCGGCGCTGGTGCAGGTGGAACGTTGGCGCGGCGATGCGCCACAGGTGCGGGCCTTCGAGCCGCCGGCGCTGCACGCGCTGACGACGGACTAGCGGCGCAACCGCGCGCGCCGGCCGGGACGCGCCCTGCCCACGGCCCACGCGCCCTGCCAGGCCGCGCGCACGGCGGCGGCATGGCGCTCGGACGTGAAGACCGCGCTCATGCCGGCGGGGCGGCGCGATGGCGCAGGTGGAGCAACGGATACGCCCGTCCCTGGCCGTCGCGGTCGGAACGCCCGGTGCGCGCGAAGCCCATGCGTTCATAGAAGCCCACCGCCTGCGCGTTCTGCTCGTTGACATCGGTGGTCAGGTCCGGATGGCGCCGCAGCGCGTCCTCGACCAGCGCGCGGCCGACGCCGGCGCCGCGCGCGTCGGGGTCGACGAACAGCGCTTCCATGTGACTGCCGTCCAGCAGCATGAAGGCCAGCGGCCGGCCACTCGCGTCCAGCGCCAGCGAGGGTGGCGGCGGGCAGGAAGCCGACGACCTCGGCCTCGATTGCCTGGCGGTCCTCGGGGGTCAGGAAATCATGGGTGGCGTCGACCGAGCGTCGCCAGATGTCGACGACGCGCTCGCCGTCAGCGGGGGTGGAAGTTCTGATGGTGATCATGATGCCAAGCGTAAAGAAAAGCGTTGTCGCGCGCCGGGCGCCTCGTCGGTCTATCGAGACCGCCCCGAACCGCGCCGGGTGGTTGATGCTGTCGGCGGCGGCATCGGTCATGGGCGGAGATGGCGGCGCGGCCTTCATCGACGCGACCCTATCATCTTCCCGCCATCCCATTGTTTTCCGGATGGACAATCATAAAGGCATAAAAAAGAAGCCGCCCGTGTCAGCGCCGCTCACCCGCGCCCGGCGCGATGGCCGGCATCGACAAGCCCGGGAGCGTGGCGAAGGCTTTTGCAGCGCCTTACACAATTGGTGACGCCTCGCCGGGCATTTCGGGCCACAATGCGCCGGCGTGTTTGCGCGCCGTCTTTGTCGCCTACCAGGAATCCCGATGAACAAAGTCCTTGCCCTGCTGTTCTGCGCCCTGCCCGCGCTGGCGACCGCCGCGCAGCCCGATGTCGAAGCGCTGACGCTGAATCCGCAAAACAAGCTGTACTGCAACCCGCAGACCGACTGGTGCGTCGGCATCAAGGTCGACGGCAGCTTCGAGGAAAACGGCCCGTTCGCCAGCAGCCGCACGCTGCGCGCCAACTACCGTCTATGGGACCTGCCCGAGATCCCGGACTTCTCGCGCTTCACGGTCTGGCCGCACCTGATCCGGCTGAGCGAGGAACGCGCCCTGGTGGGCGTGATCGGCCCCAACGAACCCGACTACAAGGAAGAAATCCAGATTCCCGGCGGCAGCTTCTCGCGCCGCGACCTGTACCTGTTCGTGGTCGACCTGGGCGACAAATCGTCGAGCCTGGTGCAACTGCTGCCCTACTCCACCCGGGCGTCGATCCGCGGCTGCATGAACGAGGCCGATGCGCGCCGGCGCGAGGCCAATTGCATGGACGAGTATCGCTACGACGCCACGGTCAAAGCGTTGGCCGGCGCCCAGCCGTATCCCGACCTGCAGGTGACCACGCAGGCCACGCGCGCGCCGGCCGGCGCCAGCCGCTACGCCGATCCGGCCAGGCAGCCCGCGCCGACGGCGGCCCCGCGGCAGCCGCAGAGCGACAAGCAATGCAGCTATACCGTGACCTACAAGTGGCAGGCCGACGGCGCGGTCTACCGGCCGGCGACGCCGCTGCCCGACTGCGCCGAATTCCTCGAGGCCCAGCCCCGCAAAGGCTGAGCCGGCGCCGGCGCGTGCAAACCGCGCCGGCCTGGACGCGAGCGCCAGCGGCGCCGCGCCTCAGTCCGCGTAGCCGGGATTGCGCCGGTCCAGCCGGCGCAACAGGCCCGGCCAGGCCAGCGCGGCCTTGTGGGCCCGATCCGCTGGCGACTCCACCGCCGCGCGCGCCAGCACCTCGGGCGGAATGAAGGTCAGCTCCCCGCCCCCGGCCTGGGCTCGCACCTGCACCATGCAGGCCGCTTCCAGCCGGTGCATCGCCTGGAACGCCTCGGCCATGCTCTGCCCCACGGTCAAAAGCCCGTGGTTGCGCAGAATCAGGTACTGGTTGGCGCCCAGATCGCGCACCAGGCGCGGTTGCTCCTCGGGGTTGAGCGCCAGGCCTTCGTAATCGTGATAGGCGAGCGAGCGCAGCGCGATGAAGGCGAACTGCGACAGCGGCAGCAGCCCGTCCTTCTGCGCCGACACCGCCACCCCGTTGATGGAATGCGTGTGCAGCACGCACATGGCGTCCTTGCGGGCCGCGTGGATACAGCTATGGATGGTGAAGCCGGCCGGATTGATGTCGTATTCCGAATCCATCACCTTGCGCCCGTGCAGGTCGATCTTGACCAGGCTGGACGCGGTGATCTCGTCGAACATCATGCCGTAAGGATTGATGAGGAAATGCTCGGTGCCGGGAACCTTGGCCGTGATGTGAGTGAAGATCAGGTCGTCCCAGCCGAACAGCGCCACCAAGCGGTACAGCGCCGCCAGGTCTTTGCGCACCTGCCATTCCGTGGCGCTGACCCGCTCGCGCACGCGGGTTCCCATGTTCCCTGCCGTATCCATATTGTCTCCCTTGTCGTTTCCAGGCCCGGGCACGCACGCCACGGGGTTCGGGCACTGTATTCGGTTTGCGCGCGCACGCCAGCGCGACGCGGGCAAGCGTCCGCTACGTGCAACGCGGCGCGCCGGCACGCCGCTTGCTGGGCCGCCATGAAGGCGGCCGGGCGGCGCCACGCCGGCAATACGCCCACGCGGCGTCCGCCGGCATCGCCGCGACGGTAAAGTCCGATTACAATTCAGCAATTATTCAGGTGCGGCGCCTCCTGCCAGGCGCGCCCTACTGCCAGGGATGACGAGACACATGCGCGACGCCATCAGGATTTTCGTGGGCTGCGACCCGAACGACTGCGACCTCGAACAGATGATGGTGCTGGACTACAGCGCCCGCAAGCACGCGTCACGGCCGGTGCAGATCACCTGGATGCGCCTGTCGCGCGATCCCGCCAGCCCGTGGTATTGCGATCCGGCGCGCGGCCGCGGCTGGCGCACCGAAAAGTGGTCGACGCCTTTCTCCGCCTTCCGCTGGGCGGTGCCGGCCGCCGCCGGTTTCGAAGGCCGCGCCCTGTACATGGACGCCGACATGCTGGTGCTGTGCGACCTGGCCGCGATCTGGGACCTGCCGTTCGCAGGCGATGCCATCGTCGCCGGGCGCCGCGACGGCGACCAATGGCGGTCGTGCGTGGCGCTGTGGGACTGCGCCCGCGCCCGCGACCATCTGCCCTCGCTCGACGCGCTGCGCGCCAAGCGCCACGCCAATCGCGAAATGAAGCACTATTTCGCCGAGCGGCCGCACCTGGTGCAGCACCTGGACGCCCGCTACAACAGCATCGACGGCGAAGGCCTGGCGCGCGACCAGATCGGCATCCTGCATTATTCCGACATGGGCACCCAGTTCTCGCACCGCTACGCCATGCCGCGCCTGCGGGCCGAGGGGCGGCGCCACTGGTTCGACGGCGAAGTGGTGGCGCACGCGCGCACCGATCTGGCCGAACTGTTCGACCGCTATTACCAGGAAGCGCTGCAGGCCGGCCACAGGCTCGACGACTACCGGGCCAGCGCGCCGTTCGGCGAGGTGGTCAAGGCCTCGCAGAAGGACTACACCGGCAACCGTCCGCGCGCGCCGCGCCGTTCCTGGATACAGCGGCTCTGGGCCGGCGCGCTCGGCGGCTGAAGCGCGGCCCCTGTCACGGCTCCAGTCGCGGGGCAACGGCGCGGGCGCCGGCTTGCGCGCCGCCTTTGGGCTCTAATAGCGCCATGTCCCGCGCCCCTCTTGTCTCGTATTTCCACAGCGGCGATGGCCTGCGCAGCCGCGCCATCGGCGTCGCCACGCCCGCCACCACGCTTGCCCTGCCCGCGCCGCCCGCGCGGTTGCAGGCCGATTGGACGCGCGAGATCGACACCCGCCTGCGGCTGGCGCCGGGCGACGTGGAACAGATGCCGCTGGCGCGCACCATCGTGCGCTGGCCCGATTATGGCGCCTGCGTAAGGGCCATGCGTGACTGGACCGCGGCGCTTGGGCTGGGCGATGTGCTGGACGACGGCGTCATCGCGCTGATGGCCTGCCGCGGCGCCCGCTACCATCATGACGGCAACCAATACGGCTACGCAGCCTTCTGCAACCTGTTCCTGAGCGACGACCAGGGGCTGGACCTGGTTTTCGCCGAAACCGGCCGGCGCATCGCGCTGACGCGGGGCACGGCCGTGCTGTTCGACACCTGCCAACCGCATGGCGTGGTGCCACGCGGCGCCAGCGTGTTTCAGGCCGCCGACTTCGCGGCCGGCCACGGCCTTTCGCAAGTGTTCCTGACCTGGGAACTGCCGATCGAAGACACCCGCGTGGCGGCCGCCCTGGGCATCGAGTTTGACGTCGATTCCCACGCCGCCGCGCGGCTGGACGCGCAACAGGTGCGCCGCGGCGACGCGCGCCAGCAAGTGCGGCCGGACAACGGCCAATGGATCGACGCGAAGCCTTCGCGCCGATCCACGACGCCGGACGGCTCCTACCAGTAGATATCCTGGTTGTAGTACTTATGCAGGTCGCGCGCCCACGTTTCGTCGGCCATGCTCGGCCAGTTGTCCTTGTCGAATCCCGGCGCGTTCTTGAGCGTTTCCTTGTCGACATTGAGCACGAAGCATTTGCGGTCGGTATCCAGCGTCAGCGCGGCCCACGGAATGGCGAACAGCTTCTCGCCCATGCCCAGCACGCCGCCGCGCGCCAGCACCGCGTAGGCCACGCGGCCGCGCGGCACGTCGAGCATGATCTCCTTGATGTCGCCCAGGCTCTCGCCGGCCGCGTTATAGACGTCGTTGCCTTCCAGCGTATTGGCGGCCATGACCTCCGGGCCGGGGCCCAGCGCCTTGGCCTTCGGACCACCGACGATATTCGATTGCTGTTCCATCGCGTTTCTCCCGCGGGGTTGACCCGCTGCCTGTCTTTGATTGATGAATAGGGGCATGACCCATGCCGCCGCGGTCAGCGGCGCCGTGCTTCCGACATCAGGCAAGCGCCGGCCAGCGCGCCCACCAGCACGGCCCCGGCGATGCTCTTCCAGGCGTTTTCGTGCACGTAGCCGTCGGTGGCCGCCGAAACTTCCCGGGCGCGCCGCCGCGCGTGCTTCTCCCAACCGCGCGCCTCGGCGCGCGCGGCGTCGAGTTGCTGCTTGAGACGATCGCGCGCCGCTTCGATCTCGGCGCCACCGTAGCTGGCCGTGCTGCGCAGCAGGCTTTCGGTTCCCGAGATCAGGTCGCGCAACGTGCCGTTGCCGTTGTGTGTAGCCATGACACCTCCTTGAAGAAAAGTCCGCGCCCCGCTCACCGCGAGCCCGGACGCTTCCCTTTCAGCAAGCCGCGTGCCAGCGTCCCCCCCTGGCGGGAGGCGTTAGCCGAACGCCCTGCTCACGGGCCGGCCTGGGTCTCCACCGTCAGGTGCGACAGGCCGGCGATGTGGGCCAGCTTGGCCTTGTAGAAAGCGCTGTCGCGCGGCTGGCGCGCGACCAGCGACACGATGGCGGCGTAGTGGCCCGGCCCCACCTGCCACACGTGCAGATCCACGATTGCGCCATCCGCGGCGTCCAGGGCCTGCTCGATATCGCGCCGCAGGCGGCCGCTCTGCGGCGTGGCGTCGAGCAGCACCGTGCCCGCATCGCGGATCAGGCCCCACGACCAGCGCGCGATGACCAGCGCGCCGACCACGCCCATCGCCGGATCCGCCCACAGCCAGCCGTAGCTGCGTCCGACCAGCAGCGCCACGATGGCGAGCACCGAGGTCAGGGCGTCGGCCAGCACGTGCACGTAGGCCGAGCGCAGGTTGTTGTCGTGGCCATGGGCCGCGTGGACGGCACGCGTGCCATGTGCGTGGCGGTGGTCGGCGCCGTGGTCTGGGTGGCGCCCATGACTGTGGCCGTGGCTGTGGCCGTGGCTGTGGCTGTGGCCGTGGCCGTGCCCGTGGTCGTGGTCGTGGTCGTGGCCGTGGCCGTGGCCGTGATCATCCTTCAGCAACCACGCCGACACCAGGTTGACCAGCAACCCCACCGCCGCGATGGCGATGGCCTGGTCGAAGCTGATGGGCACGGGATCGACCAGGCGGGCCACGCTCTCCCAGCCGATGATCAATGCGATCAGCGCCAGCACGATGGCGCTGGCAAACCCCGCCAGCTCGCCCAGCTTGCCGGTGCCGAAAGTGAAGCGCGGATTGCGCGCGTGGCGGCGCGCGTAGCCGTAGGCCAGCGCCGTGATCAGCATCGCGCCGGCATGCGTCGACATGTGCCAGCCGTCGGCCACCAGTGCCATCGAACCATAAAGATGGCCGGCGATGATCTCGACGGCCATCATGCCCGCCGTCAGGGCGATGACCCACCACACCCGGCGCTCGTTGCGTCGATGATCCTGGCCGAGAAAAACGTGTTCATGGGGGGTCTGGGTAGTCATGCTGTCGCTCCTGCTCGCGGGGCCCTGAACCGGCGGCCCGATACCGTTCCGGCGCTACTTCAGATAGGCCCGGATCACATCCATCATTTCCTGCGCCGCCCGGGCCCGCTCGGCCTCGTTGGGCGCATGCACCACGTGTTCGTCCAGGTGGCCCTGCATGACCTCGGCGGTCAGACCGCTGAGCGCGCCGCGTGCCGACGCCAGTTGGCGCAGCACCTCGCCGCAGGCGGCCTCGGCCGTCAGCGCGCGTTCGACGCCGTCGAGCTGGCCACGGATGCGGCGCACGCGAGCGATGAGTTTGTCCTTCTGGTGGATGGTGTGGGCCATGGCGGGTATGCGATAAATATAGTGTGGGGGACTATATTATCATCGACGTTGGCGCGCGCCGCCGGCACCTGGCGGCGGGCCTGGCCGCCACTGCGCCCGGTCACGGCGGAACTGATCCGATTCGAGCGGGAGAGGTACGGAATCGGGTAGAAATAAAAGCGCAAATCGCTATCATCCACTGACGAAGACGCCTCCAGCCGCGCCATCCTGGCGCGCATGCGCAGTCCCCTCGTCATTCGGAATCCTCATGCCATCGCGCCGCTCCTGGGCCTTGCTCGCCAGCCTGTACAGCACACAGTTCCTGGGATTGATGTTCTTCGTCATCGCCATGACGGCCATCCTGCGCCAGGGCGGCGCCAGCCTGGACACCATCGGCCTGGTGTACCTGATGGGCATGGCCTGGCCGCTCAAGGCGCTGTACGCGCCCTGGATCGACCGCCACGCGACCGGCCTGCGCGGCCATTACCGCGGCTGGCTGCTGGTCACCCAGGGCGGGCTGGTGCTGTGCCTGGCCTTGATCGGCATGTTCGACCCGCGCACCGACTTCACCCTCATCTACCTGCTGTGCTGGGCCACCGCGCTGCTCTCGGGCGCGCAGGACGTCGCGCTGGACGGCCTGGCCTGCCGGCTGCTGGTCAACCCGGCCGACCGCGGCCTCGGCAATGGCCTGCAGATCGCCGGCGGCTTGATCGGCAACCTGGTCGGGGGCGGCATCATGCTGATGCTGTATCCCCAAATGGGCTGGCGTGGCTGCTGCCTGCTGCTGGCCGCGCTCACGGCGGTATCGTGGCTCCAGTTGCTGGGCTACCGCGAACCGCGCTGGTCCCGCGGCGCCGCAGCGGCCAGCCATGCCCGCCTGCTGGCCTTCTGGCGCGGCCCGCAACGCAAGCGCTGGTTGCTGTTGCTGGTGCTCTATCCGGCCTCCGCCTCGCTGGGCTATGCCGTCATCATGCCCGCGCTGATCGATACCGGCTGGTCGCTCGCCGACATCGGCTTGATCCTCAACGTGGTGGGCGCCATCGCCGGCCTGCTGGTCGCGCTGGCCTATGGCCGCCTGCTCAAGCGCTGGTCGCGGCGCGGCGCCACGCTGTCGGCGGCGCTGCTGCAGGTCGTGGGCATCGCCGGCCTGGCGCTGCCGGCCATGGCCTGGGGCTCGCACGCCACGGCCGGCGTGGCGGTGGTGCTGTACTACATGCTGTACACCCCGGCCGCCACGGTGCTGTGCACGCTGATCATGGATCAGTCGTCGCCGCACAGCCCCGCCACCGACTACACCCTGCAGATGAGCGTGGGCCACTTCTTTTCGATGCTGCTGACCTCGGCCGGCACCATGCTGGCCGGCCGCATCGGCTATGGCGGCGTGGTCGGCGCGGCGGTCACGCTGGCCGTGCTGGCCCTGCTCACGGCCGCGCGCTGGATTCCCCGGGAGGCCGTATGAACAAACCCTGGGAAATCATGCGGCCGGTGCGCGGCCGGATCCGCCTGGCCATGGGGCTGGCGGTGGCCGGCGTGCTGTGCAGCCTGGCGAGCCTGGGCTGCCTGGCGCTGGCCATGCGCGACCTGCTGCAGTCGCGCGCCACCTATCCCTGGCCCGCCTTCCTGGGCGCGCTTGTCTGCGCCCTCACTGCCTGCTTCCTGCGGTTGCAGGCCTTCAACCAGTCGCACTACGCCGCCTTCCGCCTCGAAGTGATCCTGCGCAACGACCTGATCCGGCACCTGGCGCGGCTGTCCTTCGGCGAATTGCAGGCGCTGGGCAGCGGCCCGCTGGCCAAGGTGGTGCAGAACGACGTCCAGGCCCTGCACGTGTTCGTGGCCGACAGCACGCCGCTGTTCGCCCGCGCCTACGCCATGCCGCTGTTCAGCGCGGTGCTGCTGTTCGCGCTGGACTGGCGCATGGCGCTGGCCGCCGTGGGCGTGCTGGCGGTCGGCGTGGGCGGGCTGTCGCTGGCCATGCGCGGCCGCGAGGTCATGACGCGGCGCTATCACCAGGCACGCGAACAGGTCAGCGCGGCGGTGATCGAGTACGTGCAGGCGATGCCGGTGGTGCGCACCTTCGATACCGGCCAGACCACCTTCGGGCGCTACCACCGCGCGCTGGAACGCTACCTGGCCATGCTGACCGACTGGTACCGCGACGCCAGTTTCAGCGCGCGCTTCGCCATCGCCGTGCTGGGCCCCCTGCCCACGCTGACCGTATTGCTCTGGCTGGGCGCCTGGTGGACGGCGCAGGGCCAGCTCGATTTCCCGGTCTGGCTGGCGCTGCTGCTGTTCGGCATGGGCATGGCCGAGGCCATGTTCCCGATGATGTCGCTGGCCCACATGATCGACCAGGCCAAGCTCAGCGTCGCGCGCATCCAGCAGGTGCTGGCGATCGCACCGCTGCCGCCGGCGCGCGCGCCGCAACGGCGGCCGGCCGACACCAGCGTGCGCTTCGAGGACGTGCGCTTCGGCTATGGCGGCAAGCCCGCGCTGGACGGCCTGACTTTCACTGCGCACGCCGGGCAGGTCACGGCGCTGGTGGGCCGTTCCGGCGCCGGCAAGAGCACCGTGGCGCGCCTGATCGCACGCTTCTGGGACGCCGACGCCGGACGCGTGCTGGTGGGCGGCGTCGATGTGCGCGACGTGGCGCGCGAAACCCTGTTCGAGCACGTCGCTTTCGTGTTCCAGGACAACTTCCTGTTCTCCGGCAGCGTGGCCGAGAACATCGCCATGGGCCGCCCCGACGCCGGCGCCGCCGAGATCGAGGCGGCCGCCCGCGCGGCGCAGGCGCACGACTTCATCCAGGCGCTGCCCGACGGCTACGCCACGGTGCTGCGCGAAGGCGGCAAGGATCTGTCCGGCGGCCAGCGCCAGCGCCTGACCATCGCCCGCGCGGTGCTGATGAACCGGCCGATCCTGGTGCTGGACGAAGCCACCGCCGCCACCGACCCCGAGAACGAGCGCGCCGTCGGCGCGGCGCTGGCCGCGCTGATGCGCGGCAAGACGGTCATCATGGTCGCCCACCGGCTTGCCAGCATCCGCCACGCCGACCAGATCCTGGTGCTGGACCGGGGCCGGCTGGCCGAATCCGGCACGCACGACGCCCTGGTGGCGGCCGGCGGCCTGTATGCCCGACTCTGGGACAACCATCAACGCGCCCGTCGCTGGACGCTAGGCGAGCATTCCGCATGACCTCCTCTCCCGCACCCTGGCGCGATACCTATCGCCGCCTCCTGCGCAGCGCCGGCAGCCAGGCCGGGCGCCTGCGCCTGAGCCTGTTGCAACTGCTGCTGGCGGCGCTGTGCCAGGGTCTGTCGCTGGCCTGCATCGTGCCCCTGTTCATCCACCTGACCGGCGCCGATGGGTGGCACCGAGCGTTGCCCTGGCTGGCGGCCTTCACCGCGCTGGCGGCGGCGGCCACGGCGCTGCGCTGGCGCGCGCAAGGCTTCGACTATGGCGGCCACATGGCGCGGGCCACGCACGAACTGCGCGTGCTGCTGGGCGAACAACTGCGGCGCATGCCGCTGGAAGCCTTGCAGGCCCAGCGCACCGGCGGCATCGCCGCCAAGCTCCTGGGTGGCGTCGACGAGCAGATGAACTACGCGCTGACCGTGATCAACCTGATCCTGGGCGCCATCGTCACGCCCGCGGCCGCGGCCTTGGCGCTGCTGGCCTGGGACTGGCGGGTGGGCGTGGCGCTGATGCTGGTGTTTCCCGCCATCGTGCCGCTGTACCGCTGGCGCCGGCCGGCGCTGGATCGCGGTCACACCGCCGCCGGCCACGCCAACGAAGCCTTGAACGCCGAGCTGCTCGAATATATGCAGGGGCTGCCGGTGTGCCTGGCAACCGGACGGGCGGGCGCCGCCAACGAGCGCCTGCGCGCCGGCTTCGAGCACCTGGAGCAATTACAGCGCGACCATCACCGGCGCGGCGCCAAGCCGTCGCTGATGGTGGCCGCCATCGTCGAAGGCGGCATGCTGGCGATCCTGGGCTGCGGCATGCTGTGGGCCACCCAGGGCAGCCTCGCGCCGGCCGCCCTGGGCGCGGTGCTGGTACTGGTGGTGCGCTTTGCCGAACCGCTGGCGACCTTCGTCAACTTCACCACGGTCCTGGCGCTGATCGAGGCCGCGCTGGCCCGCATCGAAGCGGTGCGGGCGGTCGCGCCGCTGCCGCAATGGCCGGCACAGGGCACAATCGCGACGCCGGCAGCGATCCATGTCGAAGCCCTGGAGTTCCGCTATGCGGGCGCCAATGCGCCGGCCCTGCGCGGCATCGACCTGGATCTGCCAGCGCGCGGCCTGACCGCGCTGGTCGGCCCGTCGGGCTCCGGCAAGACCACGCTGACGCGCCTGCTGATGCGCCATGCCGATCCGCAGCGCGGCGCGATCCGGATCGGCGGCGTGGACATCCGCAGCCTGGCGCCCGCCGACCTGAACCGCCTGATCTCGACGGTGTTCCAGGACGTGCACCTGTTCGACGACAGCGTGATCGGCAACATCGGCATGGCGCGGCCCGAGGCCAGCGAGGCCGAGGTTCAGGCGGCGGCGCGCGCGGCGCATTGCCTGGATTTCATCGATCGCCTGCCGCAGGGTTGGCAGACGCGCCTGGGCGAAGCCGGCGGCAAACTGTCGGGCGGCGAACGCCAACGCCTGTCGATCGCGCGCGCCATTCTCAAGGATGCGCCAATCGTGATCCTGGACGAGCCCACCGCCGCGCTCGACACCGAGAGCGAGCTGGCGGTGCAGGCGGCCATCGACACCTTGGTGGCGCAGCGCAGCGTCATCGTCATCGCCCATCGGCTGTCGACCATCGTCGCCGCCGACCGCATCCTGGTGTTCGAAGACGGCCGCATCACCCAGCAGGGCACGCACGCCGAACTGCTGGCGCGGCCGGGACGCTACCGGCAGATGTGGCTGGCGCAACAGGGGTAGACGGCCGCCGCGCGATCCCCGGCCCCGGTCAACGCCGATGGCCGCCGACCTCGATGGCGGCGCCTTCCACGCAGGCGACGATGCGCCCGCCGTCACCGCCGACCGGATGGCCGCCAGTGAAATCCGAGAACGCTGGCAAGACCGTGATGCCCGCGCGCAGCCAGAACGCCGGCCAACTGCGCGGCACGCCGCGCACGGACGTCTTCGGGTGCACATGGCCGGCAATGACATGCAGGCCGTTCGGCCCGCGACGCGGGAGATGGCTGAACAGGAACGGGGCGTCGACGTGGGCCTGGCCCAGTTGGCGCACGCCGAATGCCGGGCCATCCAGCGCCCGGTCATGGTTGCCCGCCAGCACGGCCACGTCCAGGGCGGCATGGGCTTGCCGCCATTGTGTCCAGGTGTCGCGCCAGCCCGCCTGTGCCACAGGCCCATGCAACAGGTCGCCCACAATCCACAGTTCGCGCGCGGCCGTGAGCGCCGCCACCTGCGCCAGGCGGTCCAGGTCGCCCCGTGTGGCGCCGCTCGGCACGGCGATGCCCGCGCGCCGGAACACCTGGCTTTTGCCCAGGTGCAGGTCGGCGATGATCAGGCGCGAACGCGCGGGCCAGAACAAGGCCCGCGTCCCCAGCAGCCACATGGGTTCGCCGCCCAGCGCCACCTCCAGCGCGCCCTCAGGCGAGGCGCTCATAGCGTTTCTCCAGTTGCTGCGCGGCGCGCCTGACCCGCGCCTGCCAGGTCTCGGTGCTCAGTTGCCCGCGCAGGCTTTCCGTCCAAAGGGGGAACGACAAGGGCGTCAGCGTGCGCGGCTCGCACAGCGCCAGTTCGCGGCGCCGGCAGTCGTGCAACGCCGCCAGCAGGCGGGGCGCTTCCAACTGCAATGCAAAGACCTCGCGCTCGGCCTGCGCCAGCAGCAGGTGATCCGGATCGTAGCGGCGCAGCACATCGTAGAGCAGCCCGCTGGATGCCTGTACCTGCCGCAACGAGCGCGCCGCCTGCCCGGGCAATGACGGCGTCAGCAGCCCGGCCACGCGCGCGATCTCGCGGAACTGGCGGCGCGCCATCTCGCCCAGGTTGACGCCGTCGCGCAGGTCCTCGGCCATGTGGTCGGGGCTGAGCAGTTCGCGCAGCAGCGCCGCGTCCAGCGCGGCCGGCTCGGCCAGGGTCAGCATCAGCCCGTAGTCGTTGACCGTGTAGGAAATCGTATTGGGCTGCCGCCGCCCCCAGCGCAAGGCGATCATGGCCGCGATGCCTTCGTGCACCGCGCGCCCGGCGAAGGGGAACAGGAACAGATGCAGGCCGCGCCGCGTGGCGATGCGCTCGGCCACCAGCCGGCCGCGATCCGGCAGCGCGCTGGCCTGCGCCTGGATCCGCAGCAGCGGCGCCACCGCGCGCATCTCGGCGTGCGGACCGGGATGCGAGAACAGGCTTTCCACCTCGGCAGCCAACTGCGTCGACAAGGGCATGCGGCCGCCCTGCCAGGTCGCGACCGGGCCATCGCCGCCCTTGGCGCGCCGCACGTAGGCGACCATGCCTTCCAGCCGCACCAGCTCCAGCGTGCGGCCGGCGAACTGGAAGCGGTCGCCGCGTCGCAGGCGCGCCAGGAAGCCTTCTTCGACCGAGCCCAGGCTGCCCCCGCGCAGATACTTCACGGCCACGGCGCCGTCGGCGGTGATGGTGCCGATGGACAGGCGATGGCGCAACGCGATGCGCCGGTCATGCACCCGATAGCGTCCGTCATCGTCGCGCACGACGCGTTGATAGTCCGGATACTTGGCCAGCGCGCGCCCGCCCTGCACGATGAAATCCAGCACCGCCTGCCAGGTCGCGCTGTCGAGCGCGGCATAGGCATGCGTGCCGCGCACTTCCTGGTACAGCGCGTCCGCATCGAAGCCGCCCCCCAGCGCCAGCGTGACCGCGTGCTGGGCCAGCACGTCCAGGCTGCCGACCGGCGGCGGCCGGGATTCGATCGCGCCGCGCGCGATCGCCTGGCGGGCGGCGGCATACTCGATCAATTCAAGCGCCTGCGCCGGCACGCACACCACGTTGCCGGATTCGCCCGGCCGGTGCCTGGCGCGGCCGGCGCGCTGCAACAAGCGCGCCACGCCCTTGGGGCTGCCGATCTGCAAGACCTGATCCACCGCCGGGAAATCCACCCCCAGGTCCAGGCTGGAGGTGGCCACCACGCAGCGCACCGAGCCATCGCGCAAACCCTGCTCCACCGCCGCGCGCAACTTGGGATCGAGCGACCCGTGGTGCAGCGCCAGCGTGTCCGGGGCCTCGGGCCAGATCGATTCCAACGCGCGATGCCATAACTCGGCCTGCGCGCGGGTGTTCGTGAACAACAGCGTGGCACGCACTTCGAACAGGCGCTTGAAGACCCGTTCCAACTGGGACAGCCCCAGGTGTCCCGCCCATGGCAGGGCGCGGCTGCGTTCGGGCAGCAGTGTCGATATCCGGATCTTGCGCGGGCGCGCGCCGGCCACCAGCGCGCTGCCGGGCGCGTGCGGCAGCAGCACCGAGCGGGCCTGCTCCAGATTGCCCAGCGTGGCCGACAGGCCCCACGTCCGCGCCGCCGGTGACAGGCGCCGCAAACGCGCGAGACAAAGCTGCAGCAAGACGCCGCGCTTGTTGCCCAGCAGCTCGTGCCATTCGTCCACCACGACGCAGCGCAGGGCGCGAAAGCGCTGCGACGCGTCGGCGTAGGACAGCAGCAGCGCCAGGGACTCGGGCGTGATCACCAGCACCTGCGCCTTGCCCTGCCGCGCCAGGCGTTTGTCGCGCGCGCTGGCGTCGCCAGTGCGCAGCGCCACCGTCCAAGCCAGGCCCAGGCCGGCCGCCGTCTGCGTCAGGGCGCGGGTGGTGTCGGCGGCCAGCGCCCGCAGCGGCGTGACCCACAGCACGCGCGGCCCCTCGCCCGCCGCCCGCGCCGGCGGCGCCTCGGCCAGCGCCTCCAGCAGCGGGCCGCCGAAGGCCGCCAGGGTCTTGCCGCTGCCGGTGGGCGTGTGCAGCAGACCCGATTCGCCCGCCAGATAGCGGCGCCAGGTTTCGCGCTGGAACGCGGCGGGCTTCCAGCCGCGCGCCGCGAACCACGCCAGCAATGGGCCGTCCCGCCGCGCGGCGCTCATCGGGCCAGCGCCTTGAGGGTGTCGAGCCGGTCGGCCTGGTCGGCGCGCTTGTCGTGGCGCCAGCGCAGGATCCGGGGAAAACGCAGCGCCACGCCCGACTTGTGCCGCTTTGACAGGTTGACGCCCTCGAAGCCCAGCTCGAACACTTGCACCGTATCGACCGCGCGCACCGGCCCGTAGCGTTCGCGCGTGTGGGCGCGCAGCCAGCGGTCCAGTTCGAGGATCTCCTTGTCATCCAGGCCCGAGTAGGCCTTGGCGATGGGCACCAGCGCGTCGCCATCCCACAGGCCGAAGGTGTAGTCGGTATAGAGCGTGCTGCGGCGGCCGTGGCCGGACTGCGCGTACAGCAGCACGGCGTCGATGGTGAGCGGATCGATCTTCCACTTCCACCAGTCGCCGCGCCGCCGGCCGCTCTGGTAGGGCGCGCCGCGGCGCTTGAGCATAAAGCCCTCGACGCCGCGTTCGCGCGATTGCGCGCGCAACACGCGGGCCTCGTCCCAACTGGCCGGCGCCACCAGCGGCGACAGGCCCAGGCGCGAGTCGGCGCGCTCGCGCAGCAGCGCTTCCAGGCGCGCGCGGCGCGCGGCCTGCGGCAGCTCGCGCAGATCGGCGCCATCCAGTTCCAACAGGTCGTAAGCGAGCAGCCGCACCGGCGCCTCGGCCAGCCACTTGGGCCCGGGCCTGAGCCGCTGGATGCGGGTCTGCAGGGCCGCGAACGGCATCGGGTCGGCGCCGTCTTCCTGCCAGGCCAGCAGTTCGCCGTCGACGACGCAATCCACCGCCAGCGCCGCCGCGGCCGCCTCGACTTCGGGAAAGCGGCCGTCCAGCCGCTCTTCGCCGCGCGACCACAGCGCCACCTCGCCGCGGCGGCGGATCAACTGCGCGCGGATGCCATCCCATTTCCATTCGAGCAGCCAGTCGTCTATCGGCCCCAGCAGCGCCGGGTCGCCTTCCAGCGGCGAGGCCAGAAAGAATGGATAGGGCTGCTGCCGGTCGCCCGGCAGTTCCCCGGCGCTGAGCAGGTCGCGCAGGAACGCGGGGCTGGGCGACCACGCCCCCAGCATGCGCTGGGCAATGCGCGCGATCGACACGCCCGACAATTCGGCCAGCGCCTGCTGCACCATGCGCTGCGACACCCCCACGCGCAGCGCGCCGGTGAGCAGCTTGTTGAAGACCAGGCGTTCGATATAGGGCAGGCCGCGCCAGGCCGCGACGATGACCTCGCGGCGCTCGGCTTCGTCGCGATTGGCGACCGGCACCAGGACGTCCTCGATCCAGTCGGCCAGCCCGCGCTCGGGCGTGGCAATGGCGGGATCGGGGATCAGCAGGGCCAGGGTTTCGGCCAAATCCCCGACCTGGTCATAGCAGGCGTCCACCAGCCATGGCGCGGTATCGGATGCGCTCGCGACCCAGGCACGCAATTCGCCGACCGCCGCGATCTTGCGGCGCGCGCTGGTGATCTTGCCGCCCGCCAGCAGGTACAAGGCCCAGGCCGCATCGCGCGGCGGCGCGTCGCGGAAGTACGCCACCAGCGCGGCGCGCTTGTCCAAGGTGGCGGTACTGCGATCCAGTTCCTGATACAACGCCGCGAATCGCTTCATGCCTGGATCCGTTCCCCTGTCCCGATGAAAATGGCGCGGCGCGCCGTCCTAGTCGTCTTCGCCATACTGCGTGGCCAGCGTCTCGGCGGCGATGCCCGAGTCGTTCAGCGTGCGCACCAGCGCATCGGTGTCGCCATGCGTGGCGATGACACGGCTGGCGCCGGTCTGGCCGATGGTGCGCAACAGGTCGGGCCAGTCCGCATGATCCGATACCACAAAGCCGCGATCCATGTTGCGCCGCCGCCGGTTGCCGCGCAGTCGCATCCAGCCGGAGGCAAAGCCGTGCTGCGCTTTGCGGAAACGCCGCAGCCACGCGCTGCCGGCCGCCGAGGGCGGCGCCAGGATCAGTTCACCCGCAAACCCCGTGCCCGCGGCCGCCGGCGCGCCGTCCGCGTCGATGACCGGGCGCGTCTCGGCCAGCGCGACGCCGGCCTCGCGGTAGACGTCCACGCCCGCGGCAATCGCGCCGTGCAGATAGACCGGCCGGTCGACGTATGGGATCAGCTCGGCCAGCAGGCGCTGCGCCTTGCCCAGCGCATAGCAATAGAGAACCGCCGCCTCGCCGCGCGCGGCGCAATGGTCGCGCCAATCGACGATGTCGCGCGCCACCTGAGCGGCGCTGGGCCAGCGGTAGATCGGCAGGCCAAAGGTGGCTTCGGTGATGAACGTGTCGCACGGCACCGCCTCGAACGGACTGCAGGTGGGATCCGGCTGGCGCTTGTAGTCGCCCGAGACGACCCAGACCTGGCCATCGACCTCGATGCGGACCTGCGCCGAGCCCAGCACGTGGCCGGCCGGATGCAGCGAGACCCGCGCCGCGCCCAGCGTGAAGGGTTCGCCGTAGGCGTGAACGCGGTAGTCCTGCTCGCGCAACCGCCATTGCAGGATGGGCAGCCCCTCGGCGCTGGTGTGGTAGCAACCCATGCCAGCGCGGGCATGGTCGCCATGGCCATGGGTGAGCACGGCCACCGCCACGGGACGCCAGGGGTCGATGTAAAACCCGCCCGCGGGGCAATACAGACCTTCCGGACGCAACTGGACGATGTCGGCCATGGGCTCTCCCGATCGGGTGGACGCGGCGCGCGCCGGGCGAGCGGTGCCGCCTGGGCATCGCACAGTTATACCGCGAACGGCGTGCTCGCCCGCGTCCGGCCGCCGGGCTGATTCCGCGCCTTTCCCAACCATTCAATAATCGTTGTACTATTGAACAATGAATGAAGAACAGATCGTCTCCGCCCTGGGCGCCCTTGCCCACGCCCAACGCTTGCGCACGTTCCGCGCGCTGGTGGTCGCAGGCCTTCCCGGCCTCACCCCCAGCGTCCTGGCGAACCAGCTCGGCGTCGCCCGCAACGCGCTGTCGTTCCACTTGAAAGCGCTGGCGCACGCCGGCCTGGTCAGCGTGGAGCAGCAGGGCCGCAACCTGATCTACCGCGCCGACTACGCCCACATGAACGGCCTGCTGGGCTATCTCACCGAGCATTGCTGCCAGGGCGAACCGTGCGCGGTCAACCCGGGCGCCTGCGCCAACTGCTGACCGGAGCGTTGCCATGCCCTCGCCGCAAACCGCCGCCGCGCCCCGCGCGCCCGCCGGCCTGAACCGCTTCGAACGCTATCTCACCCTCTGGGTATTCCTGTGCATCGTGCTGGGCGTAACGCTCGGGCACGTGCTGCCGGGGCTGTTCGAGGCGATCGGCCGCCTGGAATTCGCGCAGGTCAACCTGCCGGTCGGATTCCTGATCTGGGTGATGATCATCCCCATGCTGCTGAAGGTGGATTTCGCCGCCATGGGCCAGGTGGGCCGGCACTGGCGCGGCATCGGCGTGACACTGTTCATCAACTGGGCGGTCAAGCCGTTCTCGATGGCGTTCCTGGGCTGGCTGTTCATCCGCCACGTCTTCGCCGACTGGCTGCCGCCCGCTCAGCTCGACAGCTACATCGCCGGCCTGATCCTGCTGGCCGCCGCGCCTTGCACCGCCATGGTGTTCGTGTGGAGCCGGCTAACCGGCGGCGACCCGGCGTTCACCCTGTCACAGGTCGCGCTCAACGACACCATCATGGTGTTCGCCTTCGCGCCCATCGTCGGCCTGCTGCTCGGCCTGTCGTCCATCTCGGTGCCCTGGGACACGCTGCTGGTGTCGGTGGGACTGTACATCGTGATCCCGGTGCTGCTGGCGCAACTGTGGCGGCGCGCGCTGCTGCGGCGCGGGCAGGCCGCTTTCGACGCCGCGCTGGCACGGATCGGCCCGCTGTCGATGGCCGCGCTGTTGCTGACGCTGGTGCTGCTGTTCGCGTTCCAGGGCCAGGCCATCCTCCGCCAGCCGCTGGTGATCGCCATGCTGGCGGTGCCCATTCTGATCCAGGTGCTGTTCAATTCGGGCTTGGCGTACTGGCTCAATCGCCGCCTCGGCGAGCGCCACAGCATCGCCTGCCCGTCGGCCTTGATCGGCGCGTCCAATTTCTTCGAGCTGGCGGTGGCGGCCGCCATCAGCCTGTTCGGCTTCCAATCCGGCGCGGCGCTGGCGACCGTGGTGGGTGTGTTGATCGAGGTGCCGGTGATGCTGCTGGTGGTGCGCCTCGTCAATCGCAGCCGCGACTGGTACGACGCGGGAGGCCGGCGTGTCTGACCCGATGACCGACCTGCCCAATCTCGATGCCCGCCTGTTCCAGGCGCTGGATGCCAGCGAACGCCAGGAAAGCGCGCAGGCCCTGTCGGCACGGATGCGGCAAGCGTCGATCCGACCGGCTAGACGCGCCTTGCGTCAGCGCGGTCCGAACACCTTGTCCAGTTCGGCGGCCTGCGGCAGGCCGTTGTACTTTTTCAGCGCCCCGGCGGCGTCACGCACAACGATGCCGGGCGTGCCGCGAAAGCCCAACGACACCATCAACGCCTGATTGTCATCGAGCACCTTGGCGATGTTGTCCGGAACGCGCGTGGCGGGCGCAATGCCACCCGCGTCGAACTGGCGTTCGTTTTCCAGCAACGCGGCGGTCGGGTCGGCGGCGCCCAGAATGGCCGCGGCCTTGGCCGGGCTGTCCTCGCGGATGACGCCCACCATCACGTGCCGCAATTGCACCTTGCCGGCATCGACCCATGGCCGCGCGGCTTCCCAGAACTTGTGGCAATAGGGGCAATTGGCATCGCTGAAGGTGTAGATGACGCGCGGCGCGTCTTTCCTGCCGTCCAGCACCCAGGCCGATTTCTCCAATTGCGCCCAGGCCTGCTCGCCCATCGGCTTGGTCACCAAGGCCTCGATCCTGGCATCGTCCAGGGGCTTGCCCTGCGCGTCCAGGCGCGCGCCGACGATGGCGTTGCCGTCCGGGGTCACATAGATAGCCACGGGTTGGTCGCCGGCCACGCCCGCGAAGGCGCGCAGATCGCCGTCGATCTTGAACTCCTGCACCACGCGCAGGCCGCGCGCCTCAAGCGCCTTGAGCACGGCGGGCCGATCCGGCGCGGCCTGGGCGCCAGCGGCGGCCAGCCAGGCCGCCAGGGCGAAAAGAAAACGGCGGGGCGCACGCGAACGAATCATGGGGACTCCTGAACTTTGCCGGACAGTGCCAAAGGCGCCAATGATACTGGCAGCGCTGAGCTGCGCGCGTGCCGGCCGCGCGATCGCGTATTCGTGGCAGCCAGCTAAAATCCCGCTCGCGATCGAGTGCCCCCGGCCCTATCGACGCATTCCCCTTGCCCCGTCGCGCCTGGCGCGACCCTTGCCGCCTGGCTGCGAACGACACATGAAAAACACATTGATGGCCACGCACCTGCGCCTGGTCGGCATGGCGGCGCTGTGGGGCGCGTCGTGGTCCTGGGGCAAGGTCGTGGCCCAGTCGATGGCGCCGCTGGCCGCGGCCAGCCTGCGATTCCTGTTCGCCAGCGTGGCGCTGCTGTTGTGGATGCATCGCGCCTCGGCGCTGCGCGACCTGAAGAAGCTGACCCGCAACCAGTGGCTCGGCCTGAGCGCCGCCGCCCTGGCGGGCGTGTTCGGTTACTCCAGCTTTTTCATGCTGAGCCTGCAGTTGGTGCCGGCCGGCCGCGCCGCCATCGTGGTGACGCTCAATCCAGGCGCCACGCTGTTGCTGGCCGCGCTGCTTTTCCGCGAGCGCCTGAACCCCGCCATCCTGACGGGCATGGTGCTGTCGGCCATCGGCGCCTACATCGCGATCAGCGGCGGCGCGGGCGCCACCCTGCCGGGCGCGCTCGGCGTCGGTGAGTTGCTGCTGCTCGGCTGCGTGGCCTGCTGGGTGGCCTATACCCTGATCGGGCGGCTGGTGCTCAAGGGCGTGGACGCGCTGACCACCACCACCGTCACCACCGTGATCGGCGCGTTGATGCTGCTGCTGGCGAGCCTGGCCTTCGAGGGCAGCGCGGCCTGGCGGGCGCTGGGCGATGCGCCGCTCAATGCCTGGACCAGCGTGCTGGCGCTGGCGTTCGGCGCCACCGCCATCGCCTACGCCTGGTACTTCGAAGGCGTCAAGGCGCTGGGCGCCGGCGCCGCCTCCGGCTACATCACGCTGGTGCCCGTATTCGGCGTGCTGTTCTCCAGCCTGTGGCTGGGCGAGCCCACGCCCGGCAGCCTGTTCATCGGCGCCGCGCTCGCCATCTCGGGCATGGCGCTCATGCACCTGGGGCGGCGCCGGGCCGGCTGAAACGGGCCGGCCCGGCGTGGCGATGGCTATCGACGGCTCAGAACCGCCACGCCACGCGCACGTTCGCGGCATGCTCGCGGCTGCCGCGCGCGAACTGGCCGTCGTAGGACAGGCCGACGCTGCTGTTGCGCCCAAGGGCCATGTCGGCGCCCAATCCCACCAGGGCGGCGTCGCGTGCAATGGACGTGCCGGCCACCGTGAACGGCTGGCTGGCGTCGAACGCCAGCCGGGTCGTCGCATTCACGTCGCCAAAAGCATGGCGCCAGCCCAGCATGGCGGTCACCCGCCCTTGCCGGCCGCCCAGTTCGACATCCTGGCGCGCGCGCAGACCGAGCGAAGTCTGGGTCTGTTGCTGGCGCGATGACTGGCCCGTCAGCGCCGCGGCGCCGCCGGTTTCGCGGAAGCCGCGCGTGCGCAGGTCGCTCCAGGCCAGTCCGGCATACGGTTCGAGCGTGAAGCCCGGGGTTGCCGCCCACGCATAGGACAGCTCGGAGAACAGTTGCGCGGTGCTGGCGCCGTAATCGGCCGTCAACGGGTCGGCCTGGCTGGCCGCCTGGCGCCGGGTGGAAATGTCGTGCCAGGTGTAGCCCGCGCCGGCCAGCAGGTTCCAGGCGCCGCTGGCGGCGGCGAACGACTTGCCGCCGTAGACCAGGGCGCTGTAGCTGCCGATGTCCGCCTGGCTGCTGCGGTCATCGACCTTGGCCCGGGTATCGGTGAAGCCCACCGCGCCGCCCAGGCGCCAGCCCGCGCCAACAGCCTGGTCGGCCCCGACGAACACGCCGCCGGTATGTTGGCGCAGGCGCGCCGCGTTGCCGTCGCCATCGAAGCGCTGCCAGCCGCCCACCACCTCGGCCCAGGCGGGCAAGGCGGCCGATGAGGGCAGCGCGCCTTGCGGCAAGGTGCCGCCCGCCTGCGCCGTGGGCGCCCCCGGCAGCATGCCGGCTTGCAGATTGGCGCGCAGCCGCGTCATCGGCAACGCGCGCAAGGTGGCCGCGCCCTGGGCCAGCGAACCGCTGACGCTGGCATGGGCTTCGCCCGACAGGCTGTTGAACACGGCTTGCGGCTGGCCGGCAGGCAAGGTCGATACGTAGCGCCGCAGCGTGTGCCCTTGCGGCAGGCTGTCGAGCGCCGCGCCGACCGCGCGCTGGTTGCCCGTGGCGCCGGCGCTGGCGAACGAACGGGTCTGATCCAGCTGCAGGCTGACCGCGCCGCCGTCGTAACTCAAGGCCGGATCGAGAAAGGCGTAGTTGGAAGCCACGCTGTCGAAGCGGCCCGAGATCGCGTTGGCGGTCAGTATCGTGTAGCGCTGGTTGGGGGTGAAGTCGCCTTGCGGGCCCACGTGCAGCACCGAGCCGCCAAGATACGCGGTGCCGCGCACGTCGACGCGATCGCTCTGGGTGCCCGCCGGTTCGGCTTCGACGCGATAGACCGAGCCGGACGCCAGCCTCAGGTCGCCGTTGACGGTAAGCGTGCCGATCGAATTGCCGGGCGCCAACACCCCGCCGGCCGCCACCGTGGTCGGGCCCACGGTGCCGCTGCCGCCGAGGACGCCGCCGGTCTGCACCTGAACCGGCCCGGCCAGGCTGCCGTTCACCGCCAGGGACCCGCCGCGCACGGTGGTCGGGCCGGTATTGGTGCTGGCGCCGGTCAACACCAGGTTGCCGGCGTACAGATCGACGGCCCCCCGGCCGGAAATCTTGCCGCCGTAGACCAGCGGCGCGCCGGCGAAATTGAATACCAGCCGGCCGTCGCCCGCGCCCAGGTGCACGCGCGGGGTGTCCAGCACACCGGCGGCCGCCGGCGCCGCGCCCGCCGCGGCGCCGACGTTGAGCACGCCGCGCGAGCCGGCGTTGTTGGCGATGTAGATCACGGGCGCGCGCGCCGTGCCGCCATCGGCCAGGGTCATTTCGCCCTGGCCCAGACGGCCGACGTTCATGTCGTTGGAGGTCTGCCAGAGCGAACCGGCGCCCGTGACGAGCATCGTGCCGTTGGCGCCGTTCAGATCGCCCAGGATGCCATAGCGGCTTTCGACGCGGGCGCCGCCGGCGACCACGGCCGCGCCCCGGGCGCCGGCGTTGTGGCCGACGAAGAAGTCGCCGCTGTTCACCCAGGCCGCGCCACCGCTGAGCGTGGCACTACTGTTGGAACCGTTTTCGGTGCCGACGTAGCCGTCGGTGCTGTCCAGGCGCGCGCCGCCGCTCATCTGCAGGGTGCCGTTGCCGACGTTGCCCACGTACACGACGCCGGCGCTGTTCAGGCGCGTGCCGGCCCCGTCCAGGGTGGCGGAGCCGGACGAACCGGCCTCATGGCCGATCAACATGCCTTGCGCCGTCAACGCCGCGCCGCGCGTCATGACCAGCGAGCCGGTGCCGGCATAGCCGACGCTGATCCGGTCGCTGGAGGTCAGTGACGAGCCCGTGTCGGTCAGGGTCAGCGTGCCGCTGGCGTTGACCGCGTCGCCCAGCCGGACCTGGGCCGTGGTGGCCTTGGCGCCGTCGCTGATGTCCAGACGGCCCACGGCCGCCACGGCGCCGGTATCGGTGCGGTCGCCGCCGATGGTGAGGGTATTGACCCCCATCGTCGTGCCGCCCCCCCTGAGCACGATGCCGCCGTTGGCCGAACCGCCCCGGCCCAGCACGGTGTCGCCCGCGACCATCGCGCCCTGGTTTTCAATCGTGATCAGGCCCGTGCCTCGCGCGCCCACGAACAGGGTGCCGGAGGTGCTGAAAAGGGAATTGCGGTCGGTGACCATGATGTCGCCCCGGCTGCCGGCGTACAGGCCCATGATCACCTGGCCCTGCGAGGTCAGTTGCGCGCCGGAGGCCACACTGACGCTGCCCTCGCCCTGGCTGCCAACCGTCAACTGATTGGAGACGATCCATCGCGCCTCGTTCGCCAAGGTCGCCGAGCCGCTGGATCCCGCGCCGGTCGCAAGCACCGCGGAACCGGTCTGCAGCAGCGTGTCCCTGTCCGCGGCGGAGAGCAGCCCGGTGCCCGATGCGCCGATTTCCAGCGCCGTGAGGGTCGCTGAGGCCCGGTCGCGCAATTGCAGAGTGCCGTGCGCGCCGCGTTCGCTTCCCAGGTAGACCCGAACGCCGTTGAACGAGGCGCCGTCGGACAGCGACACCTGCGCCCGGCCGAAATTACCGATGATGGACAACGAGGTATCCGTCCACGACTGGCCCCCGGCCAGGTTCATGGAGACCTGGGAAGTGGCGCTGTTGGACAGGATGCTCAGATTGGTCTGCAGGCTCGCGGCGGGATCGAAATCGAGCGTGGCGCTGCCCGAGGTGCCCAGGTAGAACAGCCCGACCTGCTGCGCGCCATCCAGCCGCACGGTTTGCAGGGACGCCGAATTGCCGATGTAGACATCGTCGCCCGCCCCGGGCGGGGACGACATATCCCAATTGCCGCCCGTGCTCCATCGGGTATCGGCGCCGCCGCCCGCGATCCAGACATGCGGTATCCCCTGCGCCTGCGCATTGGCGGTGACGCCCGCGAGCAACGCGGCGATGAGCGAAAGCGAACAGGGCCACACGCCGGCATGGAAGGCGGGGGAAATCGAGGTTTTTCTTTTCACAATGGGCCTTGGAAACCGGGAAAATTAACCCGCTAAGTAACATTCCTTTCGAAAAGGTTCCAAAGCCATTGACGACACCAGGCGCCCGCGCTTAAGCCCGCATCGATTTTTCTTTCATTTCAAGTCCTTAAGGGAACATCGCGGCGCCGGCCTGCCGTCACCGGGAGCAGCGCTGCGGCACCTTGCGCGGGGGTTCCGTATAGCCCAGGGCCGTCACCCTGCGCAGCAGATCGGCGTAGACCGCGTCGTCCAGGCAGGGCACCCGCGCCATGATCCAGACGTAATCGCGCTTGGAACGGCCGATGATGGTGGTCTGGTAGCCCTCGTCCAGGTAGGCGATGACGTATTCGGCCTTGATCGGCCAGATGAACTGCATGCCCCAGACCGCGTTGCCGGTGCCCGGACGCACGGTGGCCACCGGGTGCATGGTGTCGACCGGCGCATCGAAGCTGCCATCACGGTAGCGGAAGTCGGTCTGCACCCGGCCGTCCGGCAGCCGGCGGTAGCTTTCCACCGCATCGTAGGCGTTGCGCTCGGGCCAACTGGGGATATGCGCGATCACATACCAGTCGCCCATGAAGCGATCCAGGTCCACCTGCGCCACCGGCGGCATCGGTGGCGGCGACGCGCAGCCGGCCAGCAGGGCGGCTAGGCCGATACACAGGGTGCGCAGCATGATCGTTCTCCTCAGGGCCGCGTATAGCGGTAGTGCGCCACGCCCCATTGCTGGCCGTCGTCGTAGCCGAAGAGCTCGGCGCACGCCATCCAGAACATGCGCCAGCGCTGGTGCCACAGGCCGGCCAGCGGCGCGCCATAGGCCTGCGCCAGCACCGCCAGCGCCTGGTCGCGCCGCGCGTCCTGGTTGGCGAGCCAGTGGTTGGCGGTGCGGGCGTAGTGCGTGCCGTCGAGGAACCAGCGTTCCTCCAGCCGCAGGTCGCGCTGGAAGTGCAGCAAGGTATGCGCCGACGGCATGATGCCGCCGGTGAAGAAATGCCGCCCCATCCAGTTATCGGCCCCCTCGGTCTCGAACGGATAGGCGCGTTCGCGGTGCGCGAAGATGTGCACGAACAGCTTGCCGCCGGGCCGCAGCCACTGGGCGATGCGCGCCAGCAGGTCCTCGTAGTTGCGCATGTGCTCGAACATTTCCACCGAGACGCAGCGGTCGTAGGCGGCGGCCGGCAGCGCCAGCACATTGACGTCGCACGTGACGACCCGCACGTGCGACCAGCCACGCTCGCGGCAGCGCGCCTCGATGTGCTGGCGCTGGGTGGCGGAGTTCGACACCGCCGTGATGCGCGCGTTGGGGAACTGCTCGGCCATCCACAAGGTCAGCGAGCCCCAGCCGCAGCCCAGCTCCAGGATGTCCTGGCCGTCGGCCAGCCCGGCGCGCTCGCCGTACAGGCGCAGCATGGCGGTCTCGGCCTGGTCCAGGGTTTCGCCGCCGGTCGGGTAGTAGCAGCTCGAATACTTCATCCGCGCGCCCAGGCACAACTGGAAGAAAGCGGTCGGCAGCTCGTAGTGCTGGGCGTTGGCGGCGTCGGTATGGAGGGCGACGGCGCTGGCGCGCAGCCCGGCGATGAGCTGGCGGTCGCGCTCGGTCCAGGCCTCGATGCCGCCGGCATATTCCTGCGCCAGGCGCTGGGCGCACAGGCGCCGCATGCCCAGGCGCAGCAGCGCATCGGGCAGCAGGCCGCGTTCGGCCAAGCCGAGCAGGCCGGGCGCGGGGCGATCGGTGGCCAGGGGAGTGTCGTGCAAGGTGGCGGTCGTCATGGCGTGCCTCGTCAGGATTTGGGAAACCAGGGAAAGAAGGCCGACGTGCGGCGTTGATAGTCGCGGTAGTCGTCGCCGCGCGTGCGCAGCGCCTGTTGCTCGGTGAACGGAATGCCGCTGATCCAGCGCAGGAATACGTACATCAGCACCGGTCCCAGCCAGGCCAGCCATTGCAGCGGCGAGCCCCAGGCCAGCGCCACATAACCGAACCAGTGGCACCATTCGAAGAAGTAGTTGGGATGCCGCGAATAGCGCCACAACCCCTCGCGGCAAGTCCGGCCCCGGTGGGCGGGGTCGTCGCGGAAGCGGTCGAGCTGACGGTCGGCGATCACCTCGCCCGCCAGCGCCGCCAGCCAGACCAACAAGCCCAGGATCACCGGCCAGCCTTGCGCCGGGCTGGCGCCGACCGCCAGGAACGGCAGGCAGAACAGCATCACCAGGCCGGCCTGGAACATGAACAGGCCGAAGAACTTGCCCTGGTGGCCGTGCCAGTGTTCGCGCAGGGCGCGATAGCGGCCATCTTCGCCTTCGCGCACGCGGCGCCACAGGTGCCAGGCCAGCCGCAACGACCAGACGCCGGCCATCAGCGCCAGCGCCAACCGGGCGGCGGGGCTGCCCGCGCCGGTGGCGGCGATCAGCCCGGCGGCCGCGCCCATGCCGAGCGCCCACACCACGTCGACGATGCCGGCGTTGGCGCGGCGGCGCTGCCAGCGCCAGGCCAGCGCCATGGCGACGATCATGGCGGCCGCGATGCAGAACCATTGTTGCCAGGCCGTCATGACGCCTCCCGGACCCAGCGCCGCGCGCCGGCGGTCAGCGCCGGCAATGCCAGCGCCCAGCCCGCCGCCAGCGCGGCGGTGGCGCGCCAGGCCGGCGGTTCGAACTGCACCGGCTGCCAGCCACGAGCCGCGCCCCAATAGGCCAGCGGGCCGCCGACCGCGCCGAACACACAGGCCAGCCAGGGCCGTGGACGCAGGTAGGCGAGCGAATGGTTCAGCGTCAGCGCGAACGCCGCCCACAACGCCAGGATCCAGTACGGCGCGGGCCAGGCGTCGGCGGCATAGCGCGCCCAGCCCAGCGCCGACAGCGTGCCATCCAGCGCCACGCCGCACAGCACGGCGGCGCCGGCCAGCCGCAGATCGGCCCGCGCCGTGGCCGAGGCCGCCAGTTGCGCCGCGATGAACGCCAGGGCGGCAGCCACGCCCGGCCAGGCCAGGCCGCGGCCGGCGCCGATCACGGCGCTGAACCACACGAGCTGGTAGCCGATCAGGTTGGCCCAGAAGCGCATCATGCGTCCTCCCGCACCCAGCGGGCGCCCGTGGCGCGCGCCTGCGGATGCGTCAGCAGCAAGTGCGCGACGCCGATCGAGCGCTCGCGAAAGCCGCCTTCGCAATACGCCAGATAGAACTCCCACAAGCGGCAAAAGCGCGCGTCGAAGCCTTGCGCCCGCACCTCGGGCAGGCGCGCCAGGAAACGCTCGCGCCAGGCCTGCAGGGTGCGCGCATACGACAGGCCGAAGTCCTCCAGGTGCACCAGGGCCAGGTCGCAGGCGCGCGTCTTGGCGCGCAGCATGGCCTCGATGGACGGGATGAAGCTGCCCGGAAAGATGTGGCGCTTGATGAAATCCACCGACGCCAGCGCCTGCTGATAGCGGTGATCCTCGATGGTGATGGCCTGGATCAGCGCCCGGCCGCGCGGGTCGAGCAGGCTGGCGACCTTGGCGAAATAGGTTTCCAGGAAGTTCGCGCCAACGGCCTCGATCATCTCCACCGACACCAGCTTGTCGTACTGACCCTGCAGATCGCGATAGTCGCGCAGCACCACCTCGACACGGCCCTGCAATCCGGCGGCGCGCACGCGCTCGACCGCCAGGTCATGTTGTTCGCGCGACAGCGTGGCGGTGGTGACATGGCAGCCGTACTGGCGCGCCGCGTGGATCGCGAAGCCGCCCCAGCCGCTGCCGATTTCCACCACGCGGTCCGTGGGCCGCAGTTCCAGCTTGCGGCAGATCGTCTCCAGCTTGCGGTGGGATGCCGCTTCCAGCGTGTCATCGGCGTCGGCCCACAGCGCCGAGGAATACATCAGGTCATCCGACAGGAACAGCCCGAAGAAGGCATTGCCCAGGTCATAGTGCGCGGCGATGTTGCGCCGGCTGCCCGCGCGCGTATTGGCGTTGCCCGCGTGCCAGCGCCGCAGCGCCCAGCCGGCCAGCCGCGCCAGCCCGGACTCCATGGCGTCCAGCGTGTCGCGGTTGCGCACCAGCAGGCGCACCAGCCCGACCAGGTCGTCACAGCGCCACAGGCCGTCGCCGTAGGCTTCGCCCGCGCCGACACTGCCTTGCGCGGCCACCAGCCGGTAGAAGCCCAGGTCGCTGACGGTCAGGCGCACGCAGGGCTCGCCGCGGCCCAGCGTGACGCTGCCCAGGCTGTCCTCGATCAGCAATTGGCCGTGGTCCAGCGCCGCCAGGCTGGCGAACAGGCGCTGGCGCAACAGGCGGTCGAGCGGGCCGGCGCGGCGGCTGGCCGCGATCGAAGCGTGTTCCGTGGGCGTCATGGGTTTCATTGGGGTTCTCCGTTGGGCGTGCGGGGATGGTCGTAGACGGGATTGCGCTTGAGCCACAGGCGCAGCGCCTGCCAATGGATGGCGCCGATGACTTGCAGCGTCATCAGCGGGTAGCGCCACAGCAGGCGCGCCAGCGCCGCGCCGTCGAGCGCGCGGCGTTGCAGATCCAGGCGCGCGTCGAATTGCGCCACGCCCTGGCGGCTGACGCGCATGTGCACGCGCAGGTCATCGGCCGGCGCGGTGAAGCGCCAGTCGTAGGCGCAGTCCATCGGCATGAAGGGCGACACGTGGAAACGCTTGTCGAAGCGCCAGGCCAGCGCGTCGCCCTCGCGCTCGGCGGCGGCGGCCGGCAGCACCACGCAATGGCGCTGCTTCCACGGCGTATTGGTGATCTCCGCCACGATCGCGGCCAGCGTGCTGCCGTCGGCTTCGTAGCAGTAGTAAAAGCTCACCGGATTGAAGACGTAGCCGGCGTAGCGCGGATGCGCCAGCAGGCGGATGGGCCCGGCCGGCATGTCGCCCAGATGCGCCCGCAGGCGTTGCCGCACCGCCTGCGCCAGCGGCAGCCCGCCATCCGCGTCGAGGTAGTCGGCGCGGCGCCACTGCGCCAGGTTGGGCCGCTCCACCGACCACAGCCAGCGGCCTTGGAACACCTGGTCGATCTCGTCCAGATCCAGGTAGAGCTGGCCCATGCGGTAGCCGAAGCCATGCGCGTGCGGGAGATGACGCCGGTGCGTCACCCGGCCCTCGTAGACCGCGCTTTGCAGATTCATGCCGCCTCCCGCGCCCAGACCCGGGGCCGCCCCAGGATGGCGCCCACCACGTCCAGCGCGCTGGCCACGCCATCCTCGTGAAAGCCCCAGCCCCAGTAGGCGCCCGCGTACCAAGTGCGGTGCCGGCCCGAGATCTCGGCGCGGCGCGCCTGCGCGGCCACCGATTCGTGGGTGTACACGGGATGGTGATAGCGCATGCGCGCCAGCACCTGCGCCGGATCGATGGCCTCGCTGCGGTTGAGCGTCACGATGAACGGCCGCGGCGACGTGATGCCCTGCAGCAGGTTCATGCAATAGCTGACCGAACAGGGTGCCGCCGGGTCGGCCGGCACGTAGGCGTTCCAGGCGGCCCAGGCCTTGCGCTGGCGCGGCAGCAGGCGCGCATCGGTATGCAGCACCACGTCGTTGTCCTGGTAGGGGATGGCGCCCAGCACCGCGCGCTCCTGCGGCGTCGGGTCGGCCAGCAGCGCCAGCGCCTGGTCGCTGTGGCAGGCGAAGATCACTTCGTCATGGTGTTCCTGGCCGTCGCGCGTGACCACCTGCACGCCGGCGGCATGGCGCCTGACGCCGCGCACGGCGCAATTGAGCCGCTCGCGCACCGTCCAGCGCTGGCGCATCGCATCGATATAGCGGCGCGATCCGCCCCGCACCACGCGCCACTGCGGCCGGCCGCTGATCCGCAGCATCTGGTGGTTGGCCATGAACTGCACCAGATAGCGCGCCGGGAACTCCAGGATGCGGGCCGCCGGCGACGACCACAGCGCCGAGGCCATCGGGATCAGGTGATCGGTGCGGAAGGCCTGGCCGTAACGGTGTTGCTCCAGATATTCGCCCAGGGTCGGGCCCGGGTCCGGCGCGTCCAGCAACCCGGGCGCCTGGCGGTAAAAGCGCAGCAGATCGCGCACCATGCCCAGAAAGCGCGGCGACAGCAGGTTGCGCCGCTGGCAGAACAGCGTGTCCAGCGAAGTGGCGTTGTACGCCAGCCCGTCGGCCTGTTTGTGCACCGAAAAGCTCATGGTGGTGGGCTGCGACGCCACGCCCAATTCGTCCAGCAGGGCCGTGAAGTGCGGGTAGTTGAGCGGATTGTGGACAATGAAACCGCTGTCGACCTCGTAGCGCCGGCCGTCCTGCTCGACCGCATGCGTGTGCGTGTGCCCGCCCAGGTAGTCGTTGGCCTCGTACAGCGTGACGTCGTGGTCGCGGCCCAGCTTCCAGGCGCAGACCAGTCCCGCGATGCCCGAACCGATGATGGCGATGCGCATGTTCACTCCTTGGCGGCGGCCAGCGCCCAGGCCGGCACGGGTTTGAGGTCCCAGATCAGGCCGGCGGCGGCCAGCAGGCGCAGGCCGTACCAGGTGATGTCGATCTCGCGAGCGCGGAATCCCTGCCGCGCCGAGCCCGGGTAAAAGTGATGGTTGTTGTGCCAGCCCTCGCCGAAGGTCAGCAGCGCGAGCCAGGCGTTGTTGCGGCTGTCGTCGGCGGTGTCGTAGCGGCGCTTGCCGTAGCGGTGCGCCAGCGAATTGATGGTGACAGTGGCGTGGAACAGCGCCACCGTCGAAATGAAAAAGCCCCACACCAGCATCTGCGGCCCGTCGGTGCCCAGGCCGGGCGCCACGCGCTCCAGCAGCGCGCCCAGGCCGTAGCAGCCCAGCGCCAATGCCAGCGGCACCGCCGCGTCGAAGCGGTCGAGCCAGCGCAGTTCGGCGTAGCCGCGCAGATCCGGCACGCGCGCCAGATCGGTGGCGAAGGCGCGGCGCGTCAGGAACCAGCCCATATGGCTCCACCAGAACCCATGGCGGCGCGGCGAATGCAGGTCCTGCTCGTCGTCGGCATGGCGGTGATGATGGCGATGATGGGCCGCCCACCACAGCGGCCCGCGCTGCGCGCAGGAGGCGCCCAGCACGGCGAACACCAGTTGCATGCCGCGCGAGGTGCGGAAGGTGCGGTGCGAGAAGTAACGGTGGTAGAACCCGGTCAGGGCGAACATGCGCACGGCGTACAACGCCGCCGCCAGCGCCAGCGCCGCGGGCGACACGCCGGTCCACAGCGCCCCCAGGCAGCCGGCGTGCAACAAAGCGAAGGGCAAGGCGCGGGTCCAGTCGATGCGGTCGGGATCGCCGCCCGGCGCGTCCTGCGCCTGCGTATCAACCCAGCGTCGTATCGAAGCGGTCCAGCCGGTAAAAACGGAGCGCATCATGGTGTCCTGTGTGAAACGTGTCGGGATATACGGGTACGGGGTTGTATCGGATGCACAGGGAAAACCCTTAGTTGCAGCGCGACACCAGCGGCGTGGCCGCCGCCTGCAGGTCCTGCGCCGAGGGCGGCGGCCGGACGGCCTCGGCCGGGAATTCGATGCGCACGGTCTGCGTGCCGCCGTTGCCGTCGCGCAGGTTGCTCGGCCCTTCGAAACGCAGCAGGCGCCGGCTGGCGCTGTCGTAGGTCACGCGCAAGGCCGGCGCGGCGAAGCCATACCAGGCATCGAGCCGCAGGCGGAAGCTGCGTTCCCCCTGGCCGGCGGCGGCGCGCGCCTGCACTGCCAGCGGCATCCAGTCCAGCCGGCTGGGCAGCAGGAAATTCGGCGGGGTGGCGGGCGGCTGCCAGTTGGCGCGCAGCCAGGCGTCGAAACCGGCATCCACCACGGCGTCGGCCACGGCGGGCAGCGGCCGGCTCCGCATCGCGGCGCCGGCGCGCGCCTGCACGTAGACGATGCGCGTACCCTGGCGGGTATCGACGCCTTCGCGATAGCCGTCGCGCTGGTCATACAGGGCGAAATCCGGCGCGGGATCATCGACCGCGCCGCGCACCCATTTGCGCGCGAACGCCGCGCCGCTGGGGCAGCGGTACAACACCAGCCGCTCTTGCCGGCCGCCCTCGCGCACCACCCAGTGTTCCTCGCGATAGCGCTCCGCGCCATCGCGGCTGTCATAGGCGTAGCCCAGGTAGTGCTCGTTGGCGGCCGAGGCGGCCAGCGGAGTCAGCAGCAGAAACGCGAGCAGGCGTCGCATCGTCATTCTCCTTGGGGGGACGGACAGGGACGGGCCACGAACGCGTCCAGA
This sequence comes from Achromobacter sp., assembly GCF_050285565.1. Lineage (GTDB taxonomy): Bacteria > Pseudomonadota > Gammaproteobacteria > Burkholderiales > Burkholderiaceae_B > Achromobacter. Next base: position 244,270 of record NZ_JBLZXG010000006.1, on the reverse strand, counting down.
TCGTCCAGCACGGACGCGCGCCAGCGCAGCGGCCGCGATAGCGCGCCCACCAGCAGCTTGTGGCCCAGGTCGGGGTACGTCACCAGCCGCGCACAGGCGCCGGCCGTTTGCAGGGCGGCCGCCAGGCGGGCGCTGTTGCGGCGCGGGTCTACCGTGGTATCGGCCGCGCCGGTCAGCAGCAGGCCGGGCGGCGCATCGGGGGTGACATGGTGGATGGGTTGCGAGTCGGCCGGCGTGTCCGGGTAGCCAAACACCGGCCGCACATCGCGCGCGACGATGGGCAGGAAGTCATAGGGCCCGGCCAGGCCGATCCAGCCCGCCAGCGCCGCGGGGCTGGAGCCGGCGCCCCCCAGCCAGCGCCCGTCCAGCGCCAGCATGGCGGCGATGTAGCCGCCGGCGCTGTGGCCGGCGACGAAGACGCGCCGCGGGTCGCCGCCATAGGCATCGATATGGCGCTGGGTCCAGGCCACCGCCAGGGCCGCGTCGCGCAGAAAGTCCGGGTAGCCGGCCTCGGGATAGACGCGGTAGTCGGCAATGACCGCGACGATGCCGCGCGCCGCCAGCGCGTCGCCGACGAAGCGGTAGTCGGCCCGCTCCCCACTGCGCCAACTGCCGCCGTAGAAGAACACCACCACCGGCGCCTGCGCCGCGTCGGGCGGGCGGTAGACGTCCAGCCGCTGGCGCGCGAGCGGGCCATAGGCCAGCCCCGACGAGACGCGGTGGGCGTCGTCGGGCACAGCCCCGTTCAGCAGCGTCAGGGGGGAACAGGCGGCCAGCAGGCCCAGGGCCAGCGCGGCCAGAACCACGATCGCAAGCGGGCCGCGCGGGCCTGCGGTTATCCAGGAAGACATGAGGGGCTCCGCAATGGGACACCCCTCTATACGCGGCCCGGCGCGCTTTGGATGCGGCTCAGATCTTGAGCACGTCGCCGCTCATGATGACCGGCCCGGTCGGTTTGCCCGATGGCGAACCGCCCGGCGGTTCGAGCGTGATGGCCAGTTTCTGGATGCCTTCCAGGCCCTGGCGGCGTTGCAGCGCCGTCAGGCCCTCGGGCGCCACCACGCCGACCGATTGCGGCGCCTGCCCGGGCGGGATCACCCACAGCTCCAGCGCCTTGCCGCCAGCGCGCGAAGCCAGATCCTGCAAGGCATGGACGTGCAGGCCGCCACGCTCGTCGGCGCGCACCACCAGCATGGCCTGCGCCTCGGGGCTTTGCAGCACCGCCATCAGTTGCGTGCGCGCGGCGCGGTCGACCTGCATCGGGTAGACCACCACCCCGGCCACCAGCACCGCGGCCAGCGCGCCGCTGAGCACGCGCCAGAAGGCCAGGCCCTGCCAGCCGCGGGCGCCGCCCGGCTTCAGGCGCGATTCGATGGCGCGCCAGACGCGGCGCGGCGGCACCCGGGCTGGCAGCGACCACAGCAGCGGGTAGATGTCGTCTTCCCAGTCGCGCACCTGGCGGCGCAGGTTGGCGTCGGCGGCCATCAGGCCCTCGAAGCGGCGGCGCGCGCCGCCGCGCATCGCGCCGGCCACGTAGTCGGCGGCGAGCCGCGCGCGCAGTTGGGGATTGCTGTAGTTCATGACAGGCACCTCTTGAGCCGGTCCATGCCGCGCCGCACCCAGCTCTTGATCGTGCCCAGCGGCGCCTCCAGGCGGCGGGCGATCTCGCTATGGCTGAGGTCGTCGAAGAAGGACAACGCGATGGCGGTGCGTTGCGGCCCCTCGAGCTGTTTCAGGCAGTCGGCCAGGCGCTGGCCGTCCTGGTCGCGTTGCAGCCGCTCGAACGGGCCGGGCGCATCATCGGCCCAGGCCAGCGTCAGCGCCCCGTCGGCGTCGGGGCGCTCCAGGTCCGGCCTGCGCAACAGGTCGATGCAGCGGTTGCGCACGATGCGCGTCATCCAGGTCATGACTTGGCTCTGCTCCGAAGAATAGCGGGTGGCGTTGCGCCAGATATTGATGAAGCTGTCCTGGAGGACTTCCTCCGCCCAGTCGCTTCGCCGCAATATACGTACGGCAAGCGCAAACAGATGCGGGGACGTGTGTCGATAGAGTTCGGCCAACGCGGATTCCTGGCCGCGGGCACACTCCTGTATCAAAGCCTGCAGACGTAGCGGGTCGGGCATGGCAGCTATCCGGGTCACTGACGGGGGTACGGCCGCGCGCCGCGGACCGGCGCTCGGGGGACAGATGTCTTCGAGCGCATGATACAGGCAAGTCCGGGGGGCCGGCGCGCCCTGGGCGGGCCGGATCGCGCAGAAGCCGCGACCGGCCGGGGCTAGGCGGCCAGCGCCGGCGCCGGATGCAGGCGGCGGACGGCCCGCAGCACGTCTTCGGGCTCGGCTGGCTTGCGCAGCAGCGTGGCGCGCCCGGCGCAGGCCGCGCCGATCTCGGATTCGGGCCGCCCGCTCAGCACCAGCACGGGCGTCTCGCTCAGATAGGCGTTTTCGCGCATGGCGGTAAGCAGCGCGCCGCCGTCCATGCCCGGCATGGAAAAATCGGTGATGACCACGTCCGGCCGCAGTTCCAGCATTTGCCGCAACGCCGTCAGGCCATCCGTGTGCGTGGCGACCTCGTAGCCTTCGCTGCTCAGGAACTCGCTCATCAGGGCGACCAACGCGGGTTGATCGTCGACCAAAAGGATTTTCGTCATGATTGTTCAGGCCGGCGCCTCGGCGAAGGCCTGGCGCGGACGCATAGGCGCAGCGGGAAAGGCCGCATGCTAGGACATGCGCGCCCTTCATAGGGGAAGCATTTGTATCCTTACGCAACAAGCGCTTCATCCCCCTGTATAGTCGACGTTCTTTTCGCATCCGAACAAACCATTGCCATGCCGCATTCGCCGCAACGCGCCGCCCGCCACGCCCTGCCCCGCATCCTGATGCTCGGTTTCGTGCTGGCGGCATTGGCCACGCTGCTGATCGCCTTCGTCAATGTGCGCTCGGCCGAGACCCGCACCCAGGCGGTCACGGCCATGGACCGCGCCACCGAGACGCTGCGCCAGCTCAGCCTGTTCAACTCGGCGCTCAAGGATGCCGAGATCGGCCAGCGCGGCTATCTGCTGACCGGCGATCCCACCTACCTGCAGCCCTACCTGCGCTCCGTGCCCCTCATCGAGCAGCGCCTGGCCGTCATCCAGGCCGCCGCCGCCACGGACGCGGCGCAACGCCGCCTCGTCAACGACATCGCCGGGATCACCCAACAGAAGCTGACCGAGCTGCGCGAAACCGTCGACATGCGCAAGGCCGGCGATGCCGAGGGCGCGCTGGCCGTGGTTCGAACCGATGCCGGCAAGGACGCGATGGACCGGTTGCGCGACCTGGTCGCCGACCTGTACACGCGGCAGTTGTCCATGGTCGAGGAAGCCCGCGAAACCTGGGCCTCGGCCTCGACCACCTCCACCTACTACTCCTGGGGCGGCTCGCTGTTGCTGCTGGGGCTGATCCTGGCGTCGGCTGGCGTGACCATCCGTGAGTACCGCGCCAAGGCGCGCCAGGCCTGGGTCACGGCGGGCCTGTCGGGCCTGGGCATGCGCTTGCGCGGCGATCACCGCCTGGACGAGATCGGCAAGCGCGCGCTGGAATACCTGGCCGAATACCTGCATGCCAGCGTGGGCGCGGGCTACGTGGTCAACGGCGGTGATGACCTGGCGCTGTTCGGTGGCTACGCCCTGCCCCCCGAGCGCCTGGCGCAAAAGATCGCCAGCGCGCAAGGGCTGGTCGGACAGGCCGCCCGTTCGCGCAAGCTGCTGCACCTGCGCGACGTGCCGGCCGGCCACTTCGAAATCTCGTCGGCCACGGGCCGCTCCAACCCGGCCGAACTGGTGCTGGCCCCCGCCATGCAGAACGACCGGGTGTATGCGGTGATCGAGCTGGGCTTCAACCACCCGGTGAGCGAGAGCGAACGCAGCCTGCTCGAGGGCGCCTCCGAAATGCTGGCCTCGGCGATCCGCGCGGGCCTGGACCGCACCCGCCTGGAATCGCTGCTGGCGCAAACCCAGCGCCAATCGGAAGAGTTGCAGACCCAGCAGGAAGAGCTGCGCGTCAGCAACGAAGAGCTGGAGCAGCAGAGCCGCATCCTGCAGGAATCGCAGGCGCGCATGGAGGTGCAGCAGACCGAACTCAAGCAGGCCAACGTCAGCCTCGAACAGCAGACCGAACAGTTGCTGCGGGTGCAGAGCGCGTTGACCGACAAGGCGCGCCTGCTGACGCAGGCCAGCCAGTACAAGAGCGAATTCCTGGCCAACATGAGCCACGAACTGCGCACGCCGCTCAATTCCACGCTGATCCTGGCCAAGCTGCTGTCGGACAACAAGCCGGGCAACCTCACGCCGGACCAGGTCAAGTACGCACAGACCATCCACGCGGCGGGCAGCGACTTGCTCGCGCTGATCAACGATATTCTCGATCTGGCCAAGATCGAAGCCGGCCAGGCGACCGTGGAAGTCGAAGAAGTCGCCATCGGCCCGGCGCTGCAACGCCTGCTGGATCCGCTGCGGCCGATCGCGCAGCAAAAGCGCCTGGCGCTGGAACTGCAGGTCGCCGCCGACGTGCCGCCGTCGCTGCACACGGATCCGCAACGGCTGGGCCAGGTGCTCAAGAACCTGCTGTCGAACGCGCTCAAATTCACCGACCAGGGCAGCGTCACGCTCAAGGTCGCGCGCGCGCCGCGCAACATGTTGTCGTTCGCGGTGCAGGACACCGGCATCGGCGTGGCCGCCGACCAGCAGGAACTGATCTTCGAGGCCTTCCGCCAGGCCGACGGCAGCACCCATCGCAAACATGGCGGCACCGGCCTGGGACTGTCGATCTCGCGCGACCTGGCCAAACTGCTGGGCGGCAGCCTGTCGCTGGTCAGCACGCCGGGACAGGGCAGCGTGTTCACGCTGTTGCTGCCGCTGCGCCTGGACGCCGCCCCGAGGCCGGCGCCGGCGCCGGCGCCGCGCGCGAGCATTCCCCCCGCCGCGCCCCTGGCGCCGGCCAGCGCCATCGAAGCGGACACCGAATCCCCGCCCCAGCCCGGCCAGGACGGCGGCCGCACCATCCTGGTCATCGAGGACGACGAGCGCTTCGCCGCGATCCTGGGCGACCTGGCGCGCGAGATGGGCTTTGCCTGTCTGGCCGCGCACACCGCCTCCGACGGCCTGGCGCTGGCCACCCGGCGCCGGCCCGACGCGATCGTGCTGGACATCAACCTGCCCGACTTCTCCGGCCTGGGCGTACTGGATCAGCTCAAGCGCAACCCGCACACCCGCCACATCCCGGTGCACATCGTGTCGGTGGCCGACTACGCCCAGCAAGCCATGGGGCGCGGCGCGGTCGGCTACGCGCTCAAGCCGGTCAAGCGCGAGGAACTGGTGCACGCGTTGCAGCGCCTGGAAGCCAAGTTCACCCAGAACGTGCGCCGTGTGCTGGTGGTCGAAGACGACGAACGCCAGCGCGACAGCGTGCGCGAACTGCTGGCGCGCGATGACGTCGAAATCGTGCCCGCCGCCACCGCCAGCGCCGCGCTCGACCTGCTGCGCGCCACCACCTTCGACTGTGTCGTGATGGACCTCAACCTGCCCGACATCAGCGGCCATGAGCTGCTGCGCGAGATGGCCGAACAGGAGAGCGTGTCGTTCCCGCCGGTCATCGTGTACACCGGCCGGGCGCTGTCGCGCGACGAGGAACAGCAACTGCGCCGCTTCTCCAAGTCCATCATCATCAAGGACGCGCGCTCGCCCGAACGCCTGCTCGATGAAGTGACGCTGTTCCTGCACCAGGTCGAGGCCGACCTGCCACCGCAGCAGCGCCAGATGCTGGAGCTGGCCCGCAGCCGCGACGCCACGCTGGAAGGCCGCACGGTGCTGGTGGTCGAGGACGACGTGCGCAACGTGTTCGCGCTGTCCAGCATCCTGGAGCCGACCGGCCTGCGGGTGGAGATCGCGCGCAACGGCCGCGAGGCGCTCGAGGCCCTGGATCGCGCCGGCGTCGATGGCCAGCGTGCCATCGATCTGGTGCTGATGGACATCATGATGCCCGAGATGGACGGCTACACGGCGATGCGGGCGATCCGTACCCGGCCCGAATGGCGGCGCCTGCCCATCATCGCGCTGACGGCCAAGGCCATGAAGGACGACCAGGAGAAATGCCTGGCCGCCGGCGCCAACGACTACATCGCCAAGCCGCTGGACGTCGAACGCCTGCTGTCGCTGGTGCGCGTCTGGATGCGCAAGTGACACACCGGCGCCCTGCCCCTTCCGTGACCATGGATCCGTCCGCGCCGGCCAAGGTGGCCCCCGAAGACATCGAGCAGCGCCTGCTGCTCGATGCGATCTATCACCACTACCACTACGACTTCCGCGAGTACGCGCAGGCCTCGCTCAAGCGCCGGCTGCAAAGCGCCCTGACGCACTTCGGCTGCAAGACCCTGTCCCAACTGCAGGACCGCGTGCTGCACGAAGCGCCCGTGTTCACGGAATTGCTGCAATTCCTGACGGTGCAGGTCAGCGACATGTTCCGCGACCCCAGCTACTTCCTGGCGCTGCGCAACGAAGTGGTGCCGATCCTGCGCACCTACCCCTCGATCAAGGTGTGGGTGGCCGGCTGCAGCACCGGCGAAGAGGTCTATTCGCTCGCCATCCTGCTGCACGAGGAAGGCCTGCTGGATCGCGCGCTGATCTACGCCACCGACATCAACCCGCATGCGCTGCGCGTGGCGGAACAGGGCGTGTTCGACCTGGAACGGGTGGCCGCCTTTACCCGCAACCACACCGCGGCCGGCGGCCGCAGCTCGCTGTCCGACTATTACACGGCGCGCTACGGCCGCGTCGTGTTCGATAAGGCGCTGCGCGCGCAGATGGTGTTCTCGGATCACAGCCTGGCCACGGACAGCGTGTTCGCCGAAGTGCATCTGGTGTCGTGCCGCAACGTGCTCATCTATTTCGAGCGCGCGCTGCAGAACCGGGCGCTGCGCCTGTTCCACGACGCCCTGGTGCATCGCGGCTTCATGGGCCTGGGATCGCGGGAATCGGTGCGTTTTTCCGCCCAGGCCGACGGCTTCGACGATTTCGTGCTCGAAGACCGCATCTACCGCAAGAAGGCCGGGCTGTGAACCGCCACGCGCCGGCGCCGCGCGACGAGGCGGCGGCCACGGCCGCCTGGGACGCGGTCGTCATCGGCGGCTCGTCGGGCGCCATCGATGTGCTGAACCTGCTGCTGCCGGCCCTGCCGGCCGGCCTGTGCGCGGCGGTGATCGTATTGGTGCACCTGCCGCGCGACCGTCGCAGCCTGCTGGCCGACATCTTCCGCGACCGTTGCGCGCTACCGCTGCGGGAAGCCGAGGATCAGATGCCGATACAGCCGGGCCACCTGTACTTCGCCCCGCCCGACTACCACCTGCTGGTCGATCGCGGGCCGCGTCTGGCCCTGTCCATCGGCCCGCCGGTGCATTTCTCGCGGCCATCGATCGATGTGCTGTTCCAATCCGCCGCCGATGGCTATGGCGCGCGCCTGCTGGGCATCTTGCTGTCCGGCGCCAACGAAGACGGCGCCAAAGGCCTGGCGGCGATCCAGGCGGCGGGCGGCATGGCGGTAGTCCAGGCGCCCGAGACCGCCGCCATGCGCGCCATGCCCGAGGCCGCCCTGGCGCGGGTGGCGTTCGCCCATGTCCTGCCGCCCGCGGCCATCGCCGCCTTGCTGGCGCGCCTGCCCGCGCAGCGCGTGCCCTGACCCCCTCAACCCGACACCATGCTACTGACACCCTCCAAATCATCGGACGATCGTATCAAGTGCCTGCTGGTCGACGACGTTCCCGAAAACCTGATCGCGCTGGAAGCGCTGCTGGCCAGCGACCGCGTCCAGGTGCTCAAGGCCCAATCCGGCCCGCAGGCCCTGGAGTTGCTGCTGAACCATCCCGATGTGGCGCTGGCGCTGCTGGACGTGCAGATGCCGGACATGAACGGCTTCGAACTGGCCGAGCTGATCCGCGGCAGCGAACGCACGCGCCACATCCCGCTAATCTTCATCACCGCCGGCTCGCGCGAGCAGAACTGGCAGTTCCGCGGCTACGAGAGCGGCGCGGTGGATTTCCTGTACAAGCCGGTCGATCCCTACATGCTGCGCAGCAAGGCCAACGTCTTTTTCGAGCTGCACGAACGCCGCCACGCGCTGGCGCGGGAGCTGCAAGCCCGCACCGAGGCGCTGCGGGTCAACGACATGTTCATGGCGGTGCTCGGCCATGACCTGCGCACGCCGCTGCAGGCCGTCATCATGGGCGCGTCGCTGCTGCGCCGCCAGAGCGACGATGCGCGCGTCGTCAGCCTGGCGCAGCGCATGCTGCAAAGCGGCGAACGCATGAATCACCTGATCTCGGACCTGCTCGACGTGACGCGCATCCGCCAGGCCGGCGGCCTGACGCTGGCGCCGACGCGCCTGGACATGACCGCGCTGGTCGAGCGCGCGCTGGACGAGGTCCGCGCCGGCTCGGCCGACCGGCGCATCGACACCGAGTACCACGGCGATGCGGCCGGCGACTGGGACGGCGAACGCATCGCGCAAGTGCTGTCCAACCTGCTGGGCAACGCCTTGCACCACGGCAGCCGCGAGGTCCCGGTGCGCGTCGAGGTCGATGGCGCGGCGCCCGAACATGTCGTGGTCACGGTCAGCAACGGCGGCACCATCCCCGCGGACCTGCTGCCACAGTTGTTCAATCCGTTCCGCAGCGGCACCCGCCCGCCCGGCGGCCACCGCGGCCTCGGCCTGGGACTGTTCATCGCGCAGCAGATCGTGCTGGCGCATGGCGGCCGCATCGGCGCCGAATCGCGCGATGCCATCACGCGCTTTCGCGTGACGCTGCCACGCCGGGCCGCGCCGGTCGCGGGCTGACCGCGCAACGGCGCGAGCCGTGGCCGGCGCCAGCCCCGAATGAGCGTCCGCGCCTGATTCAACCGCAACGCGACTTGGTAAGATTCCCGCAACCGGCAATTTCATATCCCTGCCTTCCGGAGCCACGCCTCTTGACGCGGATACTCACGACCCTGCTCTCCCTTGCCGCGCGGGCGCTGCTTTTCGCCTGCCTGGCCGCCCCCGCCCTCGCCGCGCCGCCAACCCTGGCGCAATGCAACGGCATCAAGGATCTGGCCTTCGTCGCCCACCTGGATGACGACCTGCTGTTCATGAACCCGGACATCGCCTCCAACATCGCGGCCGGCGGTTGCGTGCGCGTGGTCTACCTGACGGCCAGCGACGCCGGCGAAGGCGACACCTACATGCTGGGCCGCGAGCGCGGCGTGCGCGCCGCCTACGCCTACATGGCGCGCCAGCCCGATCAATGGAAAGAAAGCGCCGGCCAGGCCGGCCAACGGCGGATCGCGCGCTTCACCCTGAGCGGCAACCCCCGCGTGCAACTGTGGCACCTGCGCCTGAAAGACCCGTGGCTGGGCAAGGGCTGGGGCAGCCTGACGCCGTTGAGCCGCACCGAATCGGAGCCCGGGCAAAGGGTCGACACGCTCGGCCCCTACCCCGAGGTCTACTCGCGCGAACAACTGGTCGATACCCTGGCCGAACTGATCCGCCAGTATCAGCCGACCACCGTGCGCCACCTGGACGACACCATCGCCGTGCCGTACACGCAACTGTGCTGGCGCTGCGCCGGGCACGGGCATCCCGACCATATCGCCAGCGCGCGGCTGGTGCGCGCGGCCATGCTGCGCGCGCCCGGCAACTATGCCGAGACCGGCTATATCGACTACCCCAGCCAGGAACGCGCCAGCAACCTTGCCGAGAACGAGATCGCCAGCAAATCGGTGATCTTCCAGCACTACGCCTGGAATGACTACCACTACTGCGCCGGCCCCAGCGGCTGCAAGGAACCGGCCGGCCCCGCCGCCGCCTGGGTGCAGCGCGCGTACTACGTATCGCGCCAGGACATGCCGCCACAGATCTATCCGGACGGCCGCAACGGCCTGGTGGTGTTCGCCGCCGGCGAAACCAATGCCGCGGCCAATCGCTGGGACGCCGGCCAGCGCCGCTGGCAAAGCCTGGGTGGGCGCACCAGCGGCCCGCTGGTCACGTTCGGCCACGCCGACGGCACCGCCGGCCTGATGGCGCGCGATCCCCTGGGCGGGGTGTGGGCCAACAAGCAGCGCCACGACGGCACCTGGCAAGGGTGGCAGGCGTTGGCGGGCATCCGCGTCAGCCAGATCCCCGCCGTGGCGCCACGCGGCGAAGCCGCCGCCGTCGCGCTCGGCTATGACGGCCTGCTGCACTGGATCGCGCCATCCGGCATCGACGGCAGCTGGGGCCCCTGGCAAAGCCTGCCGCCGCTGGACGGCGCCACCGGCGCGCCCGCGGTCGTGCGCGGCGACGACGGCCGCTACATCGTGTTCGCGTCGGCGGGCGGCGGCCAGCTTTTCTACACCCGCCAACGGCCCGCCGCCAAAGGCCAGCGCCCCGACTGGCAGCCCTGGCGGCGCGTGGCAGCGCCCCAGGCCGCTGGCGGACTGGCCGCGATCCGCAACCATGCGCACCGGGTCGAACTCTATTTCCGGCAACGCGCCAACAATCACCTGACGCGCCTGGAAGAAACCGGCGACACCACCGATATGGACATGGACTGGAGCGCGCCGACCGACCTGGGCGTGCCCTACATCGGCCGCCCCGCCATCGACGCCGATGCGCAAGGCAACGTGCTCGTGGCGATCCTGGAACGCGCTGGCGGGCCGCTGTGGCTGGTCGAGCATGGCAAGCCGGTCAAATTGCAGGCCGAGGCCGCGTCACCGCCAGCGATGCACCTGATCAACGGCACGCTGTATCTGGTGGCGCGCATGGCGGGCGGCCCGCAGCGCTACCAGGTGCTGTCGCGCCGCGATGGCCAATGGGCCGCCAGCCTGACGCTGGACGGCATGCCGGCAAGCGGCGGCGGCCCGTTCGCCGGCCTGGCCGCGCGGCCCGCCGATCTACCCAAGCTGGGCGCCACCGACAGCCACAACGCCGTCGTGATCCGGCCGTCGGCCACCGAACCCGGCACCTTGACGCAGGCCCCGATGCCGACGCAAGCGTCGCGCGCCGCCACGCCGACCCAGGTGCAATGACCCGCCGGCGGGGACGGCCGTCTACATCAGCCCCGCCCGCGTGAGCGTCCCCTGCGCCTCGTCGACCCGCTCCCGCAGATCCAGCAACTCCGCCTCGAGCAATTTGAACAACCCGGCGGCCACCTCCGCGTGCAGCGCAAAAGCGGCTTTCACGCCTTCGAGGTCTTCCGCCGTATCCATCAGCCTGGCCACGGTGATCAGGCTTTGATTCAAGGCCGCTAATCTGACAATCATGGGTGAGCGCTCCCATCGGATGTGAATTGGAATCCCTTCATCGGCGGTTCCCGGCCACTCGCACAGTCTAATGCGGCGGCGTGCGTTGCGGCCAGTGGATCGCGGGCACGCCGTTCAGCGCGGGGCGGGCGAACAAATAGCCCTGGAAACGCTCCACGCCCGCGGCCTGGAGCCAGCACCACTCTTCGACCCGCTCCACGCCTTCGGCGACGGGCGTAATGCCCAATGCCGCGCATGCCTCGACAATCGCGCGCACGATCGCCTGCCGCGGGCCGTCCGCATGGATGTTCTGGATGATCTTGCGGTCGATCTTGAGCTTGTCCGGCTGAAAATCGGCCAGCAGGGACAGCCCCGCGAAGCCGGCGCCGAAGTCATCGATGGCCACACCGATACCGGCCCTGCGCAAGCGCTCGATGGCCGCCCCGAAGTCGCGTTGGTTCACGATCGCTTCCTGCTCCGTGATCTCCACGATCACCTGCCCGGGCGAAAGGCCGCATCCCGCGATCTGGTCAAGCATCAGATCCACCGCCGAGGGATCGGCCACCAGCGACATGGGCAACAGATTGACCGACAGCTTGATGTCGTCCAGGCACAAGCGGCTTGCCAGGCGGAACGCGAACGCTTTGGATTCCAGGTCGATCCGGTAGCGCTGCGCGGGCGGCACGGACGCGAACAACTGCTCCGGCGACCCGCCGGACTGGCTGCGAATCAGGAACTCGAACGACGTGATCGCCCGGCGCGCCGGCTCCACGATCGGCTGCAGCGCAAACTGATACGTCTGCCCGGGTTGCAAACAGGGCTCGGACGACGCCCCCTCATCCGCCACGAACCGCCAGTTCGCGGCATCCTCGCCTTCCACGATGTGGCTCGTGTCGCGCGCCAGCGCGTACCAGGTCAGGATCTTGATGACGCGGTCATCACTGACGGCCAGCCGGGCCTGCTTCTTCATCTTTTCGAGAATCAGCGACGCCACCTGCGTGACGGCGAGATCGCGCAGATCGACCATGGCCATCTCATCGCCCTCGAAGCGGCGAAATGGCCCATGGTCGCGCAGCAGGCGCACGACGCTTTTATGCCGCGCATCCCGGCCAATCGTGTCGAACAGCGACTCCACGGACTGCGCGGGCCCCTCCAGCAACTGCACGAAGTGGACGCCGTCAAAAAGCAGCAGGCCGGTGACGTTCAACGATGCGTTGCGCGCTCTGGCCTGCCGGATGAGACCATCGAGTGCGTCAGCGCTCATGGGCTCACAGGCCCGGCTGCGGTAGATCAATGTCGATAGCATGTGTGCCCTCCCGCCGCGGCACCTGGATAGTCAATGTGAGGAGTTTACGTCGTAGGGCCGCCGTATTGCCCCTGTCGGGATGCCGCGGCGCGGCATCCGCTGCGTCGCGAGCAACGCCAAGGAAAGCGCCGCGACGCCGCTCAGCGCCATGAAGGCCGGTCCATAGCCATGGTGTTGCGCCACCCAGCCGGCCAGGGCCGGACTGAGCGCCGCGCCAACGCCCTGGATGGCCATGACGGCGCCGAGCCCGGCATTGACGTGCCCGCTGCCGCGCAGGATCGACGCCACCAGCCCCGGCAACGCCACGCCCATCAGCCCGGCGGCGACCCCGTCCATCATCTGCACCGGCACCAGGGCACAGGCCGGCGGCAGCGTCGCCGCCAGCAATCCGCGCAGCGGCAGCACGCAGCAGGCCCACGCAAGCAGGCGCCAATAGCCATACTGCCGGGCGTAGCGCCCGGCCAGTAGCGCCACCGGGATCATCACCAACTGCGCCACGATGATCGTCAGCGCCGTGTAGGCACTGGGGTCGGCCCCGCCGCGCGCGACAGCGGCCTGACCCAGCAACGGCAACATGGCGGCGTTGCCCAGATGAAACAACATCATGACCAGCGCCACCCGGCGCAGCGCTGTCGAGCCTGACAGCACCTGCCAGATGCCCGGCGCTTTTTCCGGATGGGCCCGGGCCGGCGCGGCCGGCCGCGCGCCGCGCGCCACCTCATGGTCGATCGCCGAGGGCCGGATCCGCCCCAGACAGACGAAGGCGCCGCACGGCACGACCACCATCAGCACGAAGACCGCCGACAGGCCCCAGCGGTAGCCGGCCAGCCCGGCCAGCACCGCGGCCGCGACGTTGCCCGCGTGATTCCAGGCTTCGTTCAGCCCGAGTTGTCGCGGCAGGCCGCGCGGGCCGACCAAACCCAGCGTAAGGCCCATGATGGCGGGCGCGAACAGGGCACCGATGACCGCCGCGAGGATCTGCGTGGCGGCCGCCACGCTGGCCACGGGCATGGCCCACAGCGCCAGGTTGCAGGCGATCAGGGCCAGGGTGGCGCCAGCGAGCAATCCGCGCTTGCGGCGCGACGCATCCACCCAGGCGCCCATCGGCGTGGTGGCCAGCATGCCCGCCAGGCCGGCGGCCGTCATCAGGTAACCGATGGCGTCGGCCTGCCAGCCGTGGCCCAACAGGAATACGCCAAGGAACGGGCCCAGCCCGTCACGCACGTCGGCCAGGAAGAAATTGACCCCCGCCAGCCAGCGTCGCGGATCGTTGTCCGTTTGCGCGGTCGCCATGATCGCCTCCTAGGGCAACGGGCCCTTGAAAACGAAGAACGCCCCCAACCCGATGCAACCGAACCCCACCAGGTGATTGAGCGTCAGCCGTTCGCCAAGATAGAAAACCGAGAACACGGCGAACACCGTCAACGTGATGACCTCCTGCATGGTCTTGAGTTCGGCGGCGCTGTAGACGGCATGGCCGATGCGGTTGGCCGGCACCGCGAAACAGTATTCGGCCAGCGCGATCAACCAACTAGCCAGGACGACGGCATACAGGGGACGCTCGCCGAACTTCAGATGCCCATACCAGGCGAAAGTCATGAATACGTTGGAGACCAGCAACAGCACAACGGGCAATAGCTTCGGGGACATCTTCAGGCCTCTCGGGCACAGGGCGGACAAACCGCTGCCGATCGGCGCGGCGGCCCGGTTCGAATGGGGCGGACGGCAGTCAGGGGGCACGGTCGTACAGGGGTTGCAGCGCCGACAGGCTGGTGCCGATGCGGATCGCCTCCAGCGACGTGCCCAGCGCATTGCGCGTGCCCAGCCCATCGGCGGCAAACGCCGCCCCGGGCCGCACGGACAACGGCAGGGGCTGCGGCGCAAAGCGGACGATGCTGCCGTCGGTCAGGATGACGCCATTGGCCTGGCCGCGCGGCCCGGTCAATACGGCGTCGATCTGGCCTTGCACCTGCTGCGGCCGCAGCGCCTGGGCACGCAGGTGCGGCGGCAGCGGCCGCCCGCCGCCCGCTGCCGGCGGCTGGTCGTAGACGGTCTGCCCGCTGGCGGCATTGACGATGGCGTCGGCCTTGACGCTGGCCCGCCCCTGCGGCCGGCCAATGACGCGGACCGCGTCGCCGGGCTTGACGGCGGCGCTGAGCGCCTCGGACAGATGCAGCGGAAACTGCACCACGGTGCCATCGGCCAGCCGCAGGCCGTCGACCTCGCCATAGGGATTGATCAACAGGCGTTGGACCTGGCCCTCTGCCACCACCGGCGCGGCGGGCGGCGGCATCGCATCGGCGGGTGGCGGCGGCATCGCCCCGGCGGGCGGCGGCGCGGCGCCGGCCGGGCAGGCGGCGAGGGCCGCCGCGAGGGCAAGCAGGGCAAACGCGGATCGGGACATGATGGACTCCTTGAGCCGGCAGTGAACACTTCGGTGTTCAATGCAAACCGTGTGCCAACCAGGAGTGCCAGATAAATCAATGGTTTGCGCGGCCCGGCGGCCGGCCGGCGTCCGCTTGCGCGACGCCTGCGCGTCACAGAAGCGGACACCCGAACCAGACACCTCACCCGAGGCCGTGCTCGGCCAGTTTGCGATAAAGCTGCTGGCGCGACAGCCCGAGCCGCCGGGCGGCCTCGGCGCGATTGCCGGCGGTGGCCGCCAGCGCCCGCCGGATCATGGTGCGCTCCAGGGCGGCCACCGCCTCGGCCAGCGGGCCGTCCAGCGCCATGTCACCGCCCTCCTCGCGCCCCGCCGCCAACGGCAGCGCGCCGAGATGCCCGGGTTCGATGACCGCGCCGTGACAGAGCACCGCCGCGCGCTCCATGGCGTTGCGCAACTCGCGCACGTTGCCCGGCCAGGGGTGGGCCAGCAGACGCTGCGCGGCCGCCGTGGACAGGCGCTTGGGCGCGCCGCCGCCGATACGCCGCAGGAAATGCTCGGCCAACAACAGCACATCGCCCAACCGCTCGCGCAACGGGGGCAAGGCAATCGGCACGACTTGCAGCCGGTACCACAAGTCTTCGCGGAACCGGCCCGCCGCGACCGCCGCCGGCAGATCGCGATGCGTCGCCGCGACGATACGCACATTCACCGGCATCACGCGCCCGCCGCCAAGCGGGGTGATTTCCCGCTCCTGCAGCACGCGCAGGATCTTGGCCTGGGTCGACAGCGGCATGTCGCCGATCTCGTCGAGAAACAGGGTGCCGCCCTCGGCCTCGCGGAAACGGCCGGCACGGTCGCTGGTGGCGCCGGTGTAGGCGCCTTTGACGTGCCCGAACAACTCGCTTTCCATCAAGTCGGCGGGAATCGCGGCGCAATTGACGGCAACGAACGGCCGCGACGCGCGCGCGCTGCTGCGGTGCAGGGCGCGCGCCACCAGCTCCTTGCCGGTACCGGTCTCGCCCAGGATCAACACCGTGGCATCGCCGCGCGCCGCCATGCCGATGCGCTTGAAGACCTCGCGCATGGCGGCGCTGCCGCTGACCAGCTCGAAATCGTCGACCGGCTCGGCGCCGGTGGCGGCGCCCGCATCGCCGGCCGCCGCGGCGCTGCGCAACGCCCGCTCCAGCGTTTCCACCAGGGCGGCGCGCGCCACCGGCTTGGCCAGGTGATCGAAGGCGCCCAGGCGCATGGCGTCGATGGTGTTGCCGCCGCTCGCGTAGGCCGTCAGCATGATGCAGGGCACGGATGACAGCCCGGCCGCCTTGCGCAGGAACACCAGGCCATCATCGCCCGGCATGCGCAAATCGACGATGGCCAGGTCCACCGCCTCGGTGCGCAAGCGGTTCAGGCCGGCGCTGGTCGAGCTGGCCTGCAACACGGCATGCCCCAGGTCCTGCAACGTCTCCGTCAGGCTGTCGCGAAATGCCGCGTCGTCGTCGACGATCAGGATGCGGGCCATGGCAGCTCCATTTCGATGCGCGCGCCGCGCGCGGTCGACGCCAGCCTGACCTGTCCGGCGTGCGCCTGCACGATCTCCCGCACCAGGGCAAGTCCCAGGCCGGACCCGCCCGTGCGCGCCGTCGCGAAAGGCTCGAACAGGGTTTCGCGCAATTCGTCCGGCACCCCCGCGCCATCGTCGGCGACCCACAGCCGCAAGGCGCCATGCGGGCCGCGGCCCGCGCCCAGCTCGATCACACCGCCGTCACTGGTATGCGCCAGCGCGTTCAACAGCAGATTGTCCAATGCCCGCGCCATCTGGGTCGGATCGAACCACGCGCGCGGCCCCGGCATGTCCGGCGCGTTCGCCGTCAGCCGCACGCCCGCCTTGCACGCCGCGGCCGCGTGCGCCTGAACCCGCTCCCGCAGAAAGGCGGGCAGGTCGAGCACTTGCCGCTCGACGCGGAACGGCTGCGTCAGGGCCAGCAGGCTGGACACCAGGGATTCGAGACGCTCGGTCTGCGCCAGCACCGCCTCCAGGGCGCCGGCCACGCGCGCCTCGCGGACCGGCCGCGGCGCCGCCAGCGCGTTCTCGACTTTCATGCGCATGGTGCCCAGGGGGTTGCGGATTTCGTGGGCCAGCCCCGCGGACATCCGTCCCAGGGTCGCCAGCCGTTCGGCCTGTTGCAACTGCCGCTGCATGGCGTCGGTCTGCCGGCGCCAGCGGGTGAACGTGCGGCCGAGCCAGAGGCCGGATACCACCACCATGCTCAGCAACAGGCTGATCGCCAGGATCAGCGCATTGATCACATCGCCGCCAATCAGCGGCACGCGCGTCATGGTCCAGGCCGCCAGCGTGTTGGGCGCGCTATCGGCGGGACAGGCCGCGAAGACCACGGCTTCGCGCAAGCCGGGCCGCATGTCGGTGACCAGCCCGGCGGCATCCAGCGCGCGCTGCGCGGTGGCGCCAATGCGCTCCAGCTCCGCGCTGGGCGGATCACGCTTGATGCCGGTGCCGTCATAGGTGGGAAAGGCATAGGCCAGCACGCCCGTGCGCGGCTGCCAGAATCCGCCTTCCATGCCGGCGCGATCCCGCAAGGCAAGATCAAGAATCGCCTGGGCGCCGGGCAGATCGGCGCGCGGGCCGGCGGCGCCGGCCCAGGGCAGGCGCGCCGCCCCCGCGCGCAGCGCTTCGCAACTGACCGCGGCCAAGTCGCGCGCGCGCGCAATCTGGGAACCGGCGCCCTGGCGGCCGAGGGCGACCAGCAGCCCCGCCAGCACCAGGGCGACAATGGCGATCCAGAACCAGAGGATCGCCAGGTCTCGACGAATCGATGTCTGCGGTGACAGGATCGCGCTCCTTCGCGTGCACATTCGCCAAAATACCCGATCGGACAAGCCCGGCGCCAGGCCCTGGGCAGGTCGCGGCGCCCGGCCCGATCCGCGCCGCCGCCGGCCTCCGCAAACCGGTAGTGTTAAAACTGGCAGCTTACCGTAGCGTCGGAGACACGGCATGCTCGATCACATTGGCTTTGGCGTCAGCGACATCGACCTGAGCCGCGAATTCTTCTGCCAGGCGCTTGCGCCGCTGGGCGTGAGCCTGGCCATGCAGGGGCCGGACAGCGTCGGCCTGGGCAGACAGGGCAAACCATCGCTCTGGCTGTATGCGCATGCCGGCGTTTGCGCGCCTTTGCATATCGCCATCGCCGCGGACACCCACGCCCAAGTGGACGCGTTTTACGCCGCCGCCCTGGCGGCGGGCGGCAAGGACAACGGCCCGCCCGGACTGCGCCCGCATTACCATCCCCACTACTACGCCGCGTTCGTCATAGGCCCCGACGGCCACAACGTCGAAGCGGTGTGCCACCGCCCCCAGGGCTGATGCCGCGCGCCCTGGCAACACCGGGAAGCGCCGCTTACGCCGGCGGCCGCGCCAATTGAAACCGGTCAGTGCTGCGCGCGTACCAGCCGCCGCCATGCATGCGCGCGATCAGCTTCATGGCCGGGGTGTCCATGTGGCCGCGTTGCGCGTCCAACACATAGGCATCGGACACGTGCGCACCCAGCACCCGGCCAATCACCACGAGCTGGCGCGGTCCCGTGACGATCGTTGCCTGACTGACGCATTCCAGCGCCACCGGGCACCCGTCTATCAGCGGAGGACGCACGCGCAGCGCGGGCCTGGCCGTCAGGCCGGCCGCGGCCAGTTCGTCCACATCGGCCGGGTAATCCGCGCAGGTCTGGTTCATCTGCGCGGCCAGCGACTCGGGCACCAGGTTCACCACAAACTCACCGTTCTCGATGATATTGGCGCCGGAGTCCTTCAAGCGGCCGCTGGCGTGACGCATCAGGCCAACGGCCACCGTCGGCGGCTGATGCCCCATGACATTGAAGAAACTGAACGGCGCCGCGTTGACCACGCCCTCGCCGGACAGGGTCGTCAACCAGGCGATCGGACGCGGGGTGACGGTCGAGGTCAGTACGTTGTAGACCGTCTGCGGCGGCAGCTCGCTGAAGTCGAAATGCATGAATCAGCCCTCCTGCGGCCGGGTGGCGGGATGACTGGAAACGGCGCGCTTTGCGTCGGTATCGACATGCAGCTGGAACACGTCCGGGCGGGCGTAATGGCCTGACACATCGAAATCGTATTTGCCGCGCAGGATCTGCTCGGGATCGATCTCGGCGTAGAGGATCGTCTCGGAGGCAAAATCCGGCCCCGCCAGCACGTTGCCCAGCGGGTCGATAATGGCGCTGCCGCCGCGCATCAATACGGTGTCGGGGGCATCGCCAAGCGCGCACTCGAAGTCATCGGGATAAGCGTCGCGGCGCAGATGCTGGCACGCGGTCAACACGTAGCACCGCCCTTCGAGAGCGATGTGACGCATGCTGGGAATCCAGGAATCCCGATCGTCAGCGGTCGGGGCGCAATACAGCGTCACGCCCTGGCTGTACATGTACATGCGCAACATCGGCATATAGTTTTCCCAGCAGATGACGGCGCCGATCTTGCCGTAGGGCGTATCCAGCGCGGGCAGCGTGGAGCCATCGCCGAACCCCCAGATCAGGCGTTCTCCCGCCGTGGGCATGAGCTTGCGGTGCTTGCCGGCCAGGCCTTCGCGGCCATTGAAATACAGCACCGTGCAGTAGAGCGTGCCGCCGTCGGCCTCGATGCAGCCCATGACCACGAAACTGTCGGTGTCCGCCGCGGCCTGGGCCACCAGCGCGACTTCCTCTCCGTCCAGGCCGATGGCCTGCCGGTGATAGCGGGCAAACGCGTCGCGGCCTTCAGGCTTGCGCATGCCGATGGGCGCCCCAAAGGAATTGCCCTTGGGATACCCGCCCAGGAACGCCTCGGGGAACACCTGCACGCGGGCCCCCTCCTGCGCCGCCTGACGGATCAGCGCCGCGGCCTTTTGGGCGCAGGCAACGCTGTCGGTCGGGATGGACGCCGCCTGAATCACGGCGGCCTTGAAACGCTGTTGCTTGGACATTTCTTTCCTTTCTGCTTGGGTCAGTGCGCGGGGTCTTCGTCGATGGCGCGGGCGCGGGTGTTCGGCAGGAACAGGCTGCCGACGACGCCAACCACGGCGGTCACGACGACGGGGTACATCAGGCCGCCGAAGATATTGCCGCTGGCCTGCGCCAGATACGTGGCGGTGAAGGGCACGATGCCGCCGAAGATGCCGGCGCCGATGTGATACGGGAAGGACAGCGCGGTATAGCGGATGCGCGCGGGAAACAGCTCGACCAGATAGGCCGCGACCGGGCCATAGACCATGGCAACGACGGCGGTCATCAGCACCAGGATCAGGATGATGGTCGCGCGGTCGACGCGCGCGGGGTCGGCGCGCTCGGGGTAGCCGGCCGCGGTCAGCGCGCGGGTATAGGCGGCGCGGTCAAAGCCATTGACGGTCGTATCGCCCACGCTCATGGCAATGCTCTGGCCGGGCAGCGGCGCCGCATATTCGAAGTTGATGCCCTTGCCGACCAGGAACTTCTTGGCCTGCACGCAAACCTTCTTGTGATCGGCGTGGCTGCCGATCATGGCGGCCTGCAGCCCGAAATCGCAAGCCCCCGCGCTGGTATCGGCATGCACGCGCACCGGCGTGCTTTGCATCGCCTGCGCCAGGGCCGGGTTGCCAGCCTTGAGCAGCACATCGAACATCGAGTGATAGCCGATCGCGGCGATGAACAGCCCGGCCATCATGATCCATTTGCGGCCGATGCGATCGGACAGCCAGCCGAACAGCACAAACGCCGGCGCGCCGATGATGAAGCCGATCAGAATCAACGTATAGACGCTGGTCTGCTCCAACTGCACCGCCTGCTGCATGAAGATCATGACGTAAAACTGGCCGGTGAAGTACGTGGCCCCCTGGCCCGCCGTCACGCCGACCAGCGCGAGCAGCACAAGTTTCAGGCTGGACCACTGGCCAAACGTTTCCTTGACCGGATTGCTGGACAGGCGGTTCTGCTGCTTCATGCGGGTGAACACGGGCGACTCGTGCAGCTTGGCGCGCACGTAGATCGAGACGGCCAGCATCACGATCGACAGAATGAACGGCAGGCGCCAGCCCCATTGACGAAAGTCCTCGGCGCTCATGGACGCCTGGGTGCACAGGATCACGACCAGCGACAGGATCAGCCCGGCCGACGAGGTGATCTGGATCCAGCCGGTCAGCAGCCCGCGGCGTTTCGGCTCGCAGTGCTCGGCCACGTAGATCACCGCCCCGCCGTACTCGCCCCCCACCGCCAGGCCCTGCACCACGCGCAAGGTCAGCAACAGGATCCAGGACAGATGTCCGGCCGACTGATAGGTGGGCAGGCAGCCGATCAGCACGGTCGCGCCGCCCATCATCACCACCGTGATGAGGAAGGTGTACTTGCGGCCCAGCTTGTCGCCCAGGTAGCCGAACATGACCGCGCCCAGCGGGCGGATGATGAAGCCCACCGCCAGGGCGCCCAGCGCCGCCAGCAGCGCCACCGTGGGATTGTCCTGCGGAAACAGCACCTGGCTCATGAAGACGGCCAGGGTGCCATAGATGAAAAAGTCATACCACTCGAACAGGGTGCCCAGCGTCGAGGCCACCACCACCTGGCGTTCCTCGTTCCTGCTGAGCGTCGAACCGGTATCGATCCGTTGTGTCGCCGCGTGCGCTTGCATGCCTGAATTCCCCTTGGGTTTGAATTGATAATGCTGTATCGCTTAACTATTATCAAACTTGAGGCCGGCATTTCAGAACTAGGGGAAACCCGGCGAGTGCGTTTTCGCCCACGGGGAACGCCCCGCGGCCACTGTTACACTTCCCGCCACACGATTCGAGGGAGGAGCGCATGGCCAAGTCCGCCAACACGGCGAAAAGCGATTCGGAGCGGGCGCCGGCATCTGGCCGTCGAGGCATTCAATCGATCGAAGTGGGCTTTCGCATCCTGGACGTCATCCGCAAGGCCGGCCGCCCCACGCCCCTGAAGGAAATCGCCGACGCCTGTGACCTGACCGTGCCCAACGTCCACTACTACCTGGTGAGCTTCCAGAAAGTGGGCCTGGTGCAGCAGCAGGCCGATACCGGCCACTACGGCCTGGGGCCATACGCCCTGCGGCTGGGGCTGGCGGCGCTGGAACAGTTCGACGTGTTCAGCAGCGCGCGCCCCATCATGGAGGAAGTCGCCGCGATCACCGGCCACACCGTCTTCCTGGGCGTGTGGGGCAACAAAGGCCCGACCATCGTCTATCGCGTCGAAGGCGCGCGCAGCCGCCCGCTGTTGGAGCTGCGCGTGGGCAGCGTGCTGCCCCTGCTGTCATCCGCCCTGGGCCGCAACTTTCTGGCGCATCTGCCGCAAGCGAGCACGCGCGAGCTGCTCGAAATCGAAATGGAAGGCCCGTCGTCGGACCGCTATGAGGCAGAGGCCGCGCACCGCTACACCCCCGAGGACGTCGAGGCGATTCGCGAGGAGGTCCGAAAGCACCATATCAGCCGCTGCCGTCACGCGCTGTTGCCGCATTTCACGTCACTGTCCGCGCCCGTCTTCGACATGCTCGGTTCCATGACGGCGGGCATCACGCTGATGGGCCCGGTGGGCGCCATCGATGATGACTTGGCATCGGATACCGCGCAATTGCTGCTGGAAAAGGCCCGCGCGATTTCCCGGCTCGCGGGATGGACCGATAGCGCCGAACGCTGAGCGCCGAGGTTTCTCTCTTGCTTGACCGCGATGCGCGGCCTGGCGGGGTTCGGTCTAGCGGAAAAACAGCGACTCGATCCGATTGCGTCCCCGTTGCTTGGCGCGATACAGCGCGCGGTCGCTGCGGCTGAGCGCCAGCTCTGCGTCAGCATCGTCGGCTTGCAGCGCGGAAATGCCGATGCTGACCGTCAGCGGGACGTGGCGCCCGCCCGACACATACGGCGTGGCGGCGATCCGGCGTTGCAGGTTGCGGGCGAACAGGTGGGCGCGTTGGCTGTCCGCTTCCGACAGCACCACCGCGAACTCCTCGCCTCCGATGCGACCCGCCAGGTCGGCCTGGCCCAACTGGGCTCTGAGCATGTTCGCAAAATGCTGCAGCACCCCATCGCCAGTGGCGTGGCCCCAGGTGTCGTTGATGTGCTTGAAGTGGTCCAGGTCGCACATGAGCACCGCCGAACCCAGGCCGCCGCGCGCCTTGATTCTGGTGAGCTCCGCGCAGATTCCCGTCATGAAATGGCGGCGATTGGGCAGGAGCGTGAGCGCGTCCGTGGCGGCAAGCTCGCGCAGTTCGAGTTCAACCCGTTTGCGGTCGGTGATGTCCGTGACGAATCCATGCCACACCACGCTATTGTCGGCGTCGCGGCGCGGGCTGGCATCCCCCTGCCGCCACCGCACGCCCTGCAACGGCAGGCAGACCCGGAACTCCAGGTGCCACGGGGTCAGCGCGGCCGCGGCCTTGTGCAGCGAGGCGCGATAAGCGGGCAGGTCCTCGGGATGAATGCGCTGTTCGATGGCCGTGGTGCTGGCGTACGCGGCATCGGCAGTTAGCTCGAACATGTCCCAGATGCCGGCGCTGACATAAGAGAACCGCGCGCCGCCCTCGGGCACGGATCGGCATTGGAACACCAGGCCGGGCACGGCGTCGGTCAGGTTCACGACAAGATCCGCCGTGCGTTTGAGCCGTTCCGACATGGCGCGCACCGCGCTGATGTCGGTGGTCGTGCCCATCATCCGCAACGCCCTGCCCTCAGGGTCCCGGCTGATCACCTTGCCCCGGCTGCTGATCCACTTGTAGCTACCGTCCTTGCAACGGATACGGTGCTCGACCTCATAGCTGTCGGTCTTGCCGTCGAAATGATCCTGCATGGCGGCGCGCACGTAGTCGAGGTCTTCCGGATGCAGGCGGGTATAGGCGTCCTCGATGCGGGTCGAGAGGTCGGATTCGCAATAGCCAAACAAGGCCTTCCAGCCGGGCGAATACGTGATCTCGCCCGTCACCACATTGCGGTCCCAGACGCCGGTGCCACTACCTGCGATGGCAAGGGACAGCTTGCGGGCTTCTTCGCGCCAGGTGTCTTCGTCGGCGCGCTCGCTGACCCGCGCCTGGCGCTGCTCGATCACCGAGGCCGCGAGCGCGGCCAGATCCGTCAAGGCCTGGCGGTCGTCGGCGGCGAAATCGCGCGCCTTCCGGTGCAGCAGTTTGAAGCCGCCAAGCGGGCGCCCATCGGCGGCGCGCACGGGCCATTCGAGCGACCAGGGCTGGCCGCTGGGGGGCGGCGCGCCGTCCACCGCCTGGCATGTGCCGGCGGCGTCGGTGCACGCCAGGATGACCAGGTCCACACTGAACAAGCGTCGGGCCAGGCGCGCCAGCCGGTCCAGGGGGTCGCCGGACTCGCAGTGCGAGCCGTCCCCAAGATCGCGCTGGGTGAAGTGTGAGTCTCCGGCAACGGACATTTCAGGACCCGATCAATACCAAGTTTACCGTTACAGTCGAGCGGCAATTTTGATATTTTGTCACACCTCCTGCCAATGTCGAACTCGCCGCAAAATGAACGTGCGAGACCGTGAAATCAACCGCTTAGAAGATGTTTTTCCTTGGTTTTGGGGCCACGTATCCACCTAAGTTGAGATCTTGCTACGAATTCGTCACTTATCTTGAAATTTTGCGGGTTTGGTGTGCGCTTCAACGACTCTTTCGAGCCCTTGCCGGCCCACGGCCCAGACCGGTCAGCCGGAGTCTACCTTCCACGCGATGCCAACTCGGCTGGCGTCAGCGGCGGTCCAATGCTGGCCAGCACATCCACCGGCCAGGGCGCCGGGCGCTTACAGCGATAGGACAACCAACGGATAAAGCCGCCTGCCATCGTCAGAGGCAAGCCGATCAGCGCGAAAAGACCGAAGGGAACCGTCAGGAACCAGTAGGGGCCCGCCCAGAACTGTTTGGCGCCCGGCCCCAGGAGCGGCTGCCACCACCAGATTGCGTTCCAGAGCCGGCTCGGGCTGCTGTCATCTACGTAGAGGGCGTCATGAGGCCCCAGGTGCGGCCCGTCCTCCTGCATGAAGCGGCGCAGATGTTCCCATAACGCTGCGGGCTCGGCGCCGCCATCGTAGACGCTCGGAATACCGACGCCGAAGGACGCGACAATGCGCGTGCCGTTGGGCACATCGGTCTCGACCAAGCGCAAGGCGTAGTTCAGGCGCGGCGCGCCGGCGCCGCCCAAGCCGACCGTGGGCACGATCATGGCGCGGATGCGGCACCATTCGAACGACTGGACTGAAACCGGAATACGGAACCAGCGCCAGGGGCGCAGCCAGTCGCGCTGGCTGTGCATGATGTAAACGCGGCCGGCGGCTCGATCGAAGAGGGTCGGTTGTTCGCGGTAGCCGGTGCAGTCGAAAAGCAACATCACGGCCCCCATCATGATGCCAACTGACATCAATGCGATCCCCAGAATATCCGCATCCGTAAATGCCGATATCCAAATCGGAACAGCTATACATAGCCCGAGCGTACCGAACACCGCCCCATACCCTTCAATCAGACTCGCTCCGTCAGTGAGCGCCAAGCCATTCTTATACGCGCGCAGCACCGCAAAGCCCGCTGCCGGCGCGCTGCGGCTGCGTTCCTCCATGCCGGGCAGCAGCACGGCGTTGGCGGTGTCCGGCTCCAGGCGATCAGGAGCCCGTGTTTCCATCACTTTTCTATCCATATGTGATCCACTGCCAGGACTTCATCGCCCCGGCTAAACGCGTAGGTCAACCGCGCGGCGCGTGTCTGCCTGCCACCGATAGGCACTCGCACGCGGATGACCCAGGGTTGCCCCAGATCAGCGGGAGCAGGCTCGCGGCCCTCGGCCAACCTGCCGATCGCGTTGCGGGTATACCGGTCGGTAAAGCCTTCCAGTACATAGCCGGCGCCGAACCCAGGCTCCCAGCTCGCCAGGGTAATGGTGGCGGAGACTTCGTCGTCGTTGATCCAGTTGTGGCTCCACGACGCGTCCGCGGTGACGCCCAGCGACAGCGCGCCGAAGGCACGAAGCTCTTGCTCCAGATCGTCGAAGGCGCCCTCCGAGCGCTGATGGCGGCCGAAGTAGCTGCGATCCAGCCAGATTTCCGCCGCATCGTCTTCCAGCGACATGGCCCAGAACGAGACGCCGACACCCACGATCCACAACACCAACCCCACCCCGCTGAGCCAGGCGGCGATGGTGCTGCCGGCAACAAACGTTCCGCCAGCCAGGGTCAGGCCGATGCGCAAGGAGGCATCGATAGCCAGTCGTCTGGCGACATACCAAGTCAGTAACGATCCCGAAATTACGCTAAAGCCACCGAGAACTTGAAATTGCGCCTGAATACGGTACATCTTCGCGCTGTCCTGGTCGCCTTTCTGGCTTAGATTTGTTTTTTTTATGTAAGCAGCTATGCCATCAAACAACGCCCCGCCGCCAGCCAGAAACCCACCAGCCAAGCGCAGCCGCACCGACCACGGCAGCTTGCCCGCCAGCATGGCGGCCGCCGGCGTGCCGGCCGGCGTCACCAGGGGCCGCGCAAGCCCAATAGCCGCCAATTCCACTGCGGCGCCAGCGATCCCGGTACTGGCGCTCGCGACGGCGGCGGCAGCCTCCATGCGCTGCAATCCTCCCTGGTTTTCCAGATCGTCGATCGATTTCCACAACGCCCGCCCCTGCAAGGCCAGCACCACGACCGCCGCCAGCGACGGCAGCCGGTATTCCACCTCGAACGGCTTTCCCAACGCCACGCCCAGGCGCTTGCCGAAGGCGACCTGCGGCTCGCGCAGCAGATCATCGGCCAGGTCGGCCGGGATCTGCGCGAGCGTCGGCTTGCCAAACAGATCGTGCGAGGTGACCGGCACCATCGCCACGCCGCCCGCCTTACCCTGCAGCGCCTGCAGCTCGGCCTGGTCGAACACCAGGTAGACCGTCGAATTCTCCAGGGCGGCCAGGCCACGGAAGCGTAGCGCCGCCTTGGCGCGCGCGGTGCGTTGGGCCGCGCGGCCGGCTTGGCGGCCCGCGGTGGACTCCGGATAGGGTTCGAGGCGGCCGATATCGGCGGGCGCCGCCGGCACTTTACCCGGCGCCGGCCGGGGCGCGGCGCTCGCGTCCGCGATGATGCCCACCAGATAACGGCGCTCGCCCGAGTCCAGAAAATCCAGTAGCGCGCCCGCGCGCACCCAGATACCTTCCTTGGCCCGCGCCAGCGCCAGTTGCGACGCCAGGCCCAACTCCTTGACCGCCTGCGGCGCCAGCGCCAGATAGCGCATCTGATGCGTGATCTGGGTTGAAACCAGCAGTAGCGTGGCCAGGTGCATCACCCCGGACTCGCGCACCGAGAGCCAGCCTTCGCGCAATTGCTCGATCGCGGCCTTGCGGTTGCCCACCAGCGCGTCATACAGACTAGCCTGCGCGCCCGGATCCGTGCGCAAGGTCTTGAGCAGGTCGAAGGGTTTGATCGCTGCCGCGGCGATCCAGTGCTCGGGGTCGTCCTCTTCCCTGCCGAAGAGCGCGATCAGGTGTTTGAGCGAGGCCGGTCCACAGGCACCGCCGCCATAGCAGCGAGCCACCGCATCCAGGCGTGCCATCGCATTGTGCAGATCCGCCTCGAACTGGCCGGCTTCACGCGCGGCTTGTGCAAGCACGGGGCGGTCCGCGTAGTCGTGGCGCAGCGCGGTCAGCAAGGTCTCCGATTGCAGCCAGTCCACATAATCCTGGTCGCGCGCTTCCTGCAATGCTCGCCAGCCCTGTTCCTGCGCCAGCCATTGCTGGTTGGTCTGCTCCATACGCGCCCAGTCCAGGTGGCTGTTGTAGCGGTCGATGCGCGGGCGAGCCTGACCATCCGCCATGCCCTCCAGGCCTTGCTCGACCGAGGTGGTCGGCCAATGCACCCGGTAGACCACCGGCACGGTGTCCAGGCGCTCATAGCGCGTGCCGGCCGGGTAGCGGGGACGGCCGGCGGCCTCATCGGCCTGGATGCGCTGGTACTCATATTCCGTGATGGTGATCGTGTCCTTGATGGCGCCACCCTCGTAGCGGGCTTGCACGTTGCCGCGCTCACGGGCGCGCAGCCAGTCGCGGATGTAGCCCGCGCACAGCATGGACTGGCGTTTCCAGGGCCGGTCGGCATCGACATGGCTGCCGGTGGCATCCGGGCCGCCATTCATCCATTGCTGGCGCTCCTCATGGATGCCCAGCCGGATATCGTTGTAGTCCTGCGCCACGCCAACCGGATCGGCCAGCATCAGCACCAGAGCCTTGTTGGCCGCGGCCGGGCCGCTGCTGGCTTCGAGCTGGCGCGCGGCTGCGTCGTATTGGGCCGCGCGGCCAAAACGTGACGCCGCCAGCGGCGAGTCCGAACGCTCAAACACTTTCAGCGCCGGGTGATGCGTGGGGCCGGCGGTCGGCATGACGGGACTGAACTCAGGGATGAAGGACTCCAGGGCGCTCTGGGCGAGCAGCGTTCCCGTTGCCGGAAAGACGCCCTGCGTCAGCAACGCCTGACCGTTCAGGTGGGTCATGCGCAGGGGCCTGGTCGCGCTCCGGGCGGCGCCGTAGCCGTCGAGCACCTCGGGATCCCAGACGTGCGTGGCATAGGCCAGCCAGATATCGGGCTGGGTGATGGCGCCCACCAGGGTGATCAGACCGGCAGGCACGTTGGCCGCGCCGCGCGAGCAGGCGGAGGCGGGCAGGTCCGCCGGCGCCTGCGTGAACTCGGTCACATACTGGGCATACTGCCGCGGGGTCGCTTGTTCAAGCAGCTTGAGATAAGTGCCGTCCTCATGGCTGCGCCACAGGTCCCACACCCCACGGGCCTGGTAGAAGACATAGACGTAGCCTCGGCGCAACAGGCGGGTGACCGGGGTCGTCCCTTGCCGCTTCATCTTTCCGAACGCCGTGTCGAGCAACTGGTCGCACAGGCGCGTGACGCTTGCCAGCGCGGGCTCGTGCCGGCGGTCTACCACGCTGGGGCGCACCAACAGCAACGGGTAATCGAGCCGCCCGCATTGCTGGCAATCGGCGCTGTCGATAGGGTAGGGTTTACCGTCCAGGGCAATGCCGGGATACGTCATGCGCGAGGCTCCGGTCGCGAGGGGCGAGCCACCGCGTTGTCGGTCCAGGCCTGTCGTGGCAGTTGCCGCAAGCTTTCGGCGAGCGTGCCACGGCCAGGCAAGCCCAGGATCGCACGCTGCCAACGAGGGTCCTTGGCAAACGAATCATCCAGCTCGGCGGTGGCCAAGGCAAAGGCCGCGCGGTCCGGGCCGTCCAGGCGGCTGGCCAGGGGATGCGCCAGGCGACGGTGCAGCCGGGCTGCCGCATCCGGCGGCAAATGCGCTTGCTGGCTTTGCCACGTCGCGAGCAGTCGATTGACCTGGCCAGTTTGCCGGGCGCGGGCTCGTTGCTCGGGCGTGAGCGTCAAGGAACCCGGCCGGGATGTGGGCGCGCCCTGCGCCCCGCCCTGAAAGGTGCGCAGCCGCCCCTGGGCATCTAGCGCAAGCCAAATCAGATCGTCGCCCAGGAGTGTGGTGCGCTGGGATGCCGACAAGCTGTCCCAGATGTGCGCCAAGGCGCGCGGATCATGCCACCGGTGCCGGTGATCGACAGGCGCGGCCAGGTCGAGGCTGGCCGCGGCGAACCGTTGCGCCACGGCATGGCCGCTATCGGCGGTGACGATCCAGCCGCCGCAGGCCCGTCCAGGATCGTCGGGCAGCCCCAGAGGGCCGGCCTGCGCATAGCGATATGCCTGGGTCAGGCTGGCTTCGAAGCAGGGGTCGTCCAATCCGGCATCGGTTTCGAACAGATAGGGCGCGGTCTTGTGGCAATCCAGTTCAATCAGGCGCGGCGGCGCAACGCCTGCCCCCGCCCCATGGCGCAACAGCGTGGTGGCGCGGCGTTCATCGTGTAGCACCCCCAGCGGATCGCCCAGCGCCGGGTCGTACAGCACCAATAGCCGGGTATCGGGACGCGCTCGCCGCAACGCGCAAAGTGTTGAAAGCAGCGCGTGGCGAAATGACTCGAATGCCGATTGCGGCGGAAATATCGAAGGCAACGACGCTGGGGGTGACAACAGCATCGAACTCAGGCTCCTGGGTTCAAAAAACACCCCGTAGGGGTAAAGAAAGGCGAGTAACGAAAAACGACTCGGGGATACCGTGTGAACCCCTCAATCCCGCATTTGAGCGGGCCGTTCAGTCACAGCGCGATCGGCGATCATTGCATCACCGATGAGCCCGGAGTGGATTTTGAATATGCCAAAGACTATTGAGTTGCGCTCAGCTTTCGGGCTGATCAGCGTTTTTATTTGGTCGCGCGCGGCCGTGACAGCAAGATAAGGGGCTCCTTTTAGTCGGAGTGACCTCGATGTTTCATATCAACAGCAGCTGTTGAAGTCCGTTCCAGATAAAACCCTGGATCCATAAGAATCAATACCTTAGGCAGCATTGCTGCCACTCAAGTTGCCACAGCCTAACCATTAAGAGTGGAGTTTTTCCCTTAGATGCCCACTTGGCACAGTGCCGTCGCTCGACGACTGACCACGCCCCGGCCCATGCCAATGCAAACGCCGCCGGCGCCGCATCACGAGGCCGGCGGCGCATGGCGCGCAACCAGCCTTTGCTCGCCGGCCGTCGTCTATGCCGGCGAGCGTGCAAGGCGGAGAACCTAAGAGAACTTACTGCGCCGGCCTGGCCGGCGCATCGCCCCACCGGTCGCCCCGTCAGACTTTACAGCTTCGGAACTTCCGACCGAGCTGCCGCCACGGGTCCACCTTTTGAGCTGGAGTCCGGCTTCACGATCTCCGACTCGCCGCAGCGCACAGGGACTCGCTGATAGTTCTCATCCTTGGCCTTTCCCGCTACGGAATAGTCCGCCCGGCATTGACGATCGCTCCACCGGACCACCAGCGAGCCGCGCTCCGCATTCGGCCCCAGCATCGTCAACACCCGCCCGCGGGTGTCGGTAATGCCAAGACGATTACCGCTAGCATCATCCACAATCGCGCCGAACGGCATCGGCGAGCCATCCGCCTGGGTCAACTCGAATTGCACCCGACGGCCGGTTTCCGCTGCGAAAGTCGCCAGGCCAACCGCGCCCCGCGTCGGGACGACCTGTTGCATCGCGTTCTCGAACTCAATGTCGCCACCAAGCTCGCGCGTGTTCAAGCCCACCCAGTTACTGCGAAAAGGTGTTGCACCGGGAACGATTGCATAGCCGTTGCTGCCGGTCTCGATGCCCGCATAACTGGACAGCGCCACGCCACTCACAGGCGGATCCACCTTTGCAAGCACGAAGGTCTCGCCCACCGATTGCCCCATATTCACCCCGCCACCGTGCACCACCAACGAGCCATTGGCGGACAACGTGC
This sequence comes from Achromobacter sp., assembly GCF_050285565.1. GTDB lineage: Bacteria > Pseudomonadota > Gammaproteobacteria > Burkholderiales > Burkholderiaceae_B > Achromobacter. The sequence goes on along the minus strand of NZ_JBLZXG010000006.1, from coordinate 212,959 downwards.
CGGAATGGTAGTTATTGCCATAGCTGTAACCGGCTCCCAGTCGGGCGAATGAGGTGGTCGTGCTGACCGATGCCGAACCGCTGCCAGTTCCATCCATGCCTCGGCCGGCGGCGATGCCATAGTTGATTTCCCGCTCCGTGGGAAGCTGTCCGGTCACACCCGCCTGCACCGATGTGCCTGCGTTCTGCCGATTCAGATTGGTATACGCTTGCGGCGCCTTCCAACCCGATCCCAGAGGGAACGACAAAGTAAGCGAAACCACGTTGTCGCTGTAGCGATCCCGATACTGCGGAGAGCTGACATTGCGCGAATGGGTGTAGCCAATGCTGTACGAAACCGGCCCCAGCGAATTGCTATATCCCAGCGAAAGGCTGCGCGACTTCGAATCGTCCCAATACGCCTCGTCAGAGCCACTCACATACAAACTGCCATAACGGCTGTCGCGACCAATGTTCTGCGTCAAATAGACGTCTACCCGTGACTTCGAATAGGCATACTTCGAGCCATACCAGGACGCGTGATCAATCACGCCTTTTGCGTAAACATGATCGGAAAGGCTGCGGAACTTATCGTTGAGACTGCGTTGCGCATTCACCGAGATATGGGTGTTGGTGTCTTCTAGATACTTGCCATAACGGAGATTGATCCGGTCACCGGCCTGGCTCTCGCCGCCGACCTTGCTGATGGAGTGCGTCCCGCTCAACGACAACGCGCCAAATCTCGTATTGACGCCAACACCGAGGGATGCGGCCTGATAGCCTCCCGCCGCCATGCGCAGCCCACCAGCCAAGGTCACATTGCTGGACAGGCCGTAGAGCGCGGAAGCGCTGCCGAACACAGGACGTTCTCCCCCCGTGTAATCTTGGCGAAACTGTCCGATCGCCGCGTCATAACTCACCCGGCCTTCTCTGACCATCAACGGCGGACTGGAGAATGCCTGCCGCTGCACACGCCGGGTGCCGTCCGCCTCGATGACGGTTACCTCCAGATCGCCATTCGATCCGGAAGGCGCCAGATCGGTAATCTCGAAGGGGCCGGGCGCAACGTTGGCGGTGTAGATCAGATAGCCGTTCTGCCGCACCTCCACGGTGGCGTTGGAATCGGCATTCCCGCGAATGACCGGCGCGTATCCTTGCTCGTTGTCCGGATACATCGACTCGTCCGACGCCATTTGGGCGCCCAGGAATCGAACCCCGTCAAACAGCGTCGAATTGGTATAGGTCTCGCCCAGCCACAACTGACTCTTGATGGTGCTGAGTCCGCGCTGCAGATAAGTATTCTGGCTCTTGAACTGGGTAGGCTGATTCTTGCCTGAAGTCAGGAACGAGTTGTTCCGCAACCGCCAAGGGCCCAAGTTCGCGCCCATGCGCATGCCTACGCTGGTGCTTGTTCCGTTTCTGCCGCCATTGCCGCTGGCCCAGTCGTTACGGTTAGTGAGGCTGTAGTCCAGGAAAGCGGCAGGCACGCCATCCTCCCAGAACTCGGGATCGATGTAGCCCCTGCGCGCGGGCGAAAGGTAGGACTGGGGAATACTCAGATTCAAGCGCAAGCGAGGCACGTCGTAGAAAGCGGTAGCCTCTGTAATCAAATCCGAAAGCCGCAGACACTCACCGTCGGCGCGCTTCTCATTGCCGACTTTCATTTTTCCGCCATCCACACCAATCTGGATCAGCATCTCCGGCGAGATGCAGGGCTCCACCGCGCCAGTGCGGGGATTCTCCGAAAATGTGACATCTCGGCGGCCGGCCGGCGTGGTATTGACGTAAAGATCAACGCGGTACGTGCCGGGGAGGATATCCCCTCCGACCAGGAGCGATCTGACATCCGCCGCCTGCGCGCCGCCTTGAAGAAACGCCGTCGTATAGCCTTTGGGGCTGCCCGCCAAAGCCACCGCCGGATGCTTTGGCAACGCCTCGGCCGCTGTACCGGAGCTCTGTGGACCGCCCGGCGGCGCAGGCTCGCTCGCCGCCGGCGCGGCTCCCGCCGCCGGCAGGCTCAGGGCGAGCGCGTAGATAGCCACGCCGTATACGCTCGCTCCGCAACGACGGGAGTATGGGGATTTCATCGAGGAAGACCTATTTCGGATCAATGCCGACCAACGAGCGGCATACACAAGCCGGTCTGAAGCGGCTCACAGAATATGGAATCAAAGGAAGAGACGAACACAAGCAGCGCGCGCTCTAGAGCCCTTTTCTACTTCTCGGCCGTTGCCGTGACAGCGGCGGCTCCATTCAGGCGTGTCTTGAACACATCGTTGCCGCCGTAATCATTGACGCTATGAAACTTCAGCATCGCATCCGGTTGGCTTGTCTTCAAAGGAAACCGGCGGGACTCTCCGGGCCCGATCATCAGAGGTGCGGTGATGCCATCCTCCGTTCCGACCGTGATGCTATTGATCGACACATGAAAATTGGACGGATTCTCCAGCGACAGGCTGGGCTGGCCATTGACCTTTTCGAGGCGCCATTGCAACGCAGCGGGCGCATCCGCGGCGACACCGCGCAAACCCGCGGGACGGAAAAACAACTTGATCCGCTGCCGCACGGCCACCTGCAGGACGGCATCGCCCTGAGCCGCTTCGGGTATCTCCTGCACATTCAGCCAGAACACGGACTCGCGATCCTGCGGCAAATCGTTGTTGGCACCGGCGTACAGGACACGCAGCAGTTGTTGTCCATTCGCCTGCATTTTCGCCAACGGCGGCGTGACCGCAAAAGGAAGATCTCCCTTATCGCCCGGCTGATTGCTTTCGATCCACGACTGAACCAGGATATTGGAATTTCCATTGCGAACGGCAATGGATGCCTCCTTGTACTTGCCGTCAAAGATGACCCGCGTCGCGCTGAGCGAAATGGATGCCTGCGCGCTGCCCACACAGCAGAACATCAGGACACCGAGGGCAGCGCCGCAAAGGCGGCGAGCGATAGAAATGGTGGACATCGGTTCCTCCAGAAACGCCTTCCGGGAAGGCGTCAGCACCGCTGAACGCCTTCCAAACCTCTCCTGGCGAATTAGTTGTACGAGATCTCGTAGTTCACGGTGCCGTTCGCGGCGCCCACCACAACATCGGCGTTGGTCTTTCCGCTGACGACCGTGTAGTAAGCCTTCAACGGAAACGTGCTATAGCCGCCAGTGAGCGCCTTGGTCAGCTTGACCGAACCGGACGTGAAGTCCAGCGGCGCGCCAGTACTCGTATCGACCAGCATGATCTGCACATTCTGAGCGCCACCAGGAGCCAGACCGATACCCTTGCCCGAAGCAACTTGACGGGTCAGTTTCAGGTCCACCGAAGTGCCCGTCTGGCACTGAAGCGTCAAGTTCAGATCTTGAGACGACGGCGTGGCGAGCGAACCGCTCGACGTCACCGGCGAGGCTTCGGTACCGAGGGTGTTCGTGGAAACCGAGCCCATGTTCACAGCGATATTGCCACCAGTGCTGCTGGTGCCGGCGCTGTTGCTGGTCAATTCGCAGGTATCGGCATTGATGTTGCCGTTGAACGTTATCGTGCCGGTGGCGCCAACGGTGGCGGCCGAGCTCGCTGCGGCGGCACACATTGCCGACAATACGGCGACGCTGAGGATCAGCTTTTTCATAGTTTCACATCCTTGACATGGAAAGAATGACGCATGCAGAGGGGCAAGAACTCAACCCTGCTCCCGCGTAATGCATCGAGGTAATGGCTTTTTGAGGGCCTGAAAAAATTGTAGGATTTACACATAGAGCCAGGTTTCAGACAGGTACGAAATGCGCGCGGGATCGGCGCGGCGCGGTTGAGCGGAGTGGGGGCCGGGCAACGATTTCCTGCCCCCCGTCAATGATGAACCGCACACCCGAGCACGCCAGTGCGAACCAATGCGACTCATCCTGCTTGAGGTGGCATTCGAGGCCGCCGCGGGCTATTCAATGATCCGACGGACATATTCATGCGTTTTTGCGCGCAGCTTCGAGTCGGGCTGATGATCATCGCGATCGTTCCACGACCAGCGGTGCCCGGCTTGGCAAGCAGCACTAGGGCAATCCCAACGGAGTGGGCGGCATCCGCCGCGCAAGATTCAGCATCCGATTTCGGCGCCTCTACTTTCATGGTCAAAAAAAAAGCATCTTGAAGCCATGGACAGCCACCATCAGCCATGCGGCAATGCGCGCACCGGGCATGGAGCCGCCGCGAGCCTGCATGGACGCCTAGTATTTGCACTAATGGCGATGGCCAGACCTCGTGGGTACAAATATCGATACGGCGCAGCCATGGCGATACCCGCACCTGTCAGGCCGGCGGTTTCAAGCATTTCACTGACCGCGTGCCAAGGCACGAGGCCAAGCGATCACAAGAAGCATCCGGCCTTAAGTTCCGCCTCCAACGCGCCGTAGAGCAGGTAGTAAATGCGCATTCCGATACTCGGAAGGCGCGACACAAGGAAGGAGAAAAGCATGACCATCTCCCTACGACACCGCTTGGCGCTCGCCGCCACCCTTGTCACCCCCCTGGTATTCGCCCAGGCCTCAGCGGAGCCTGGCGCGCATGGAGAGATTCGTTTTCGGGGAGCCATCGTCGAAGCCGCGCAGTGCCAGACCGAGCAAGTCGTTCGACGTCCGTCCGCGCCCGCCAATCTGACGATCCGCTGTGCGCGCGACACCATGCAGAGCCGCGTCACCGCGACCCTCGAAACCGTTGACCATACCGCTCAAAATGGGAGATTCGTCTGGAGTCGTTCCGCTTCGCCGGGTGGTCGCATCTGGCTACGTCAAGCCAGCGAAACTGAAAACCTGTATCGCGTCACGTTGAGCTATCTCTGATCCACAGACTGGGCCCTCGTCTCAACGGACGAGGGCCCAACAGCATGGGCGCTACGCGAAGTCAAAGCAAAGCCTCTTTTCCCATCCTCCCAGGCTCGCAAACAGAACTTCCGCGAAAGTGCCACCTCCGAACCTGGCGGGCAGCGCCTCGCCCGAGAAAGCCGCATTCAATTGCTCGATAGCGGCAAACGGGGCCGCGCGCGGCGCATGACACAGCACCCTCCCGAACGGTGCCGAAACTATACCTGCGAGCCCGCCCGAAGGCATCCAGACTAGTACGAAATTTTCTGGCGGATGATCCTGCCGCGCGTCAAGTCTTGCGACTTGCCGCCAGGCACACTCCGATTCTCGTACCGCACTATCGAACTTGTCCTATTGTGAGTGACTCGCCATGAGTTCAACATCCAGGGCCATGCTTCAGCCCTCGTACCGACCCCAGCCTTTCCTGCCGCTTCATGACCGACAATAGCGACCATCATGGACACAAGAACCCGACCTCCAGCCTGTGTACGTTGGGAGTCCCACGCCGCGTCCGCTCTACTTGCCCTTTGGCCAAAGGAAAGTGGTGTAGTGCTGAATGCCACAAGAAGTCTGGAAGCACAGATCGTGGCCGGCGCGATCAAACCAAGCGCGTACGACTCCCGGAGCAACCTGAAGATATCTGGATCACTGCACGTTCTGTATTCTATGGATCAGAACGGCGTCGTGATACACCGGCTCAAGCGCTCCAGCGCCCCCAAGCCAAAATGAGCGCCCGGGCACCCACGGCCACCATCCGGATCCGCCCCGCCCCCACCCAGGCCCCCACCCCGCCCCCTCCTTCCAGCGCGGCCCACGTCGAGCGAACACAGATGAATCAAGCGGCCCAAGCATCGCGAATGCAACGCCAGAACCTTGAAAACGTCGCCTGGCTGCGCCAGAAGCGGGCGGAGGGCGCGCTGCTCACCGACTATGCCCGAAGCCATTTGGACCCCGGGGTTCTGGAAGAATCATTCTGCGAGGTCCCCAGTGACGGCACAATTCCCCAGGAAGTCCTTGAGCAGGCGGTCAAGAATCTCTGGGCGCTGCCCAGAGCATGGCGCGAATACCTCGGTTGGACCCGGCAATCGGCGGCGGCGCATGCCGGTGTGCCTGAGCAGCTCTACGTCGAATTGGAGGAAGGATTCGACAAACTCACCGTACAGAACAAAATGAAGCTCGCCTCGGCGCTCGGCCTCCAGTCGACTCAATTGCTGATTGAGGATCAGCCGTAAGGATCCTGCTGACCGGAATGCAGTGCGCTGCGCAACAACCTCGCAATCTCGGCAATTTCCGCGAATTTGTTCTGATCGCGCTGTCCTTCGGACAGATCAATGATCTGATCGGCCAGCGCGCGCAAATCCTCAGGCCTGCGATTTGCCAAGGCTGCCACCCTATCACACAGCGCGCGGACTTCCGCCGCGCAGGCATCGAGTCCATCCTTCCTGATCACGCGCTCCAGCATTGCGGAGCGTTCGGAAATCGAATAAAGACGGAAAACAGCACAGGCGCCGCTCAGCGAATGCAGTTCCGCCATCACCGCGGCCGCATCCTGGTCATCCAGCCCCTGGCGCAAGCGCTCAACCGACGTGGTACAAGCGTCGAGAAAGATTCGCCGCACGTTTTCCGCGCCTTCACGGTTGTCGGGCATTGTCGCGCCGACAGCGGGGTGGTTACCGACAACTGCTTGACCAGTCGCCTCGGACAAGGCTTGAGCGAGTTTTCCTAAAGACAGCGGCTTGCCCAACACCGCCGCCATACCTGCACGCAATCCGCGTTGCCGATCCTGCGGCGTGACGTTCGCCGTGGCGGCCAGGACAGGCAGGCCGGGGCAACATTGCCGGACATGTCCCGCCAGCGTGTATCCATCCATTCCAGGCATGGAGAGATCCGTCAGCAGCACGTCGAACGTGTGTTGTTGCAACTGCGCCAGGGCTTGCTCCCCATTGGTCACCGCGGTCACTTCGCAGCCAAGCATGCTCAGTTGCTCTTCGAACAGCTTGCGATTGACAGAATTGTCTTCCGCCACCAACACGCGCAACGGCTTCTCCAGCGCCGGCAGCTTTGGCGCCGCGGGCCTCAAATGCTGGTCTTGCAATGCATGTCGCAATGCCTCCACCAGGCCGCGCAAGGAGAACACCGAAACACTCACCACCCGCCCCGAGACAACCGGCTCCGCGGGCCCGTCCTCGAGACAGTCCAAGACCCAGGCCGCGCCTTCTATAAGCCTGTTTTCATCCGCGGGATGCCAGGTCTGCCGATCCCCCCAGAACAGCAACACGTCCGCGCCATCCAGGCTACCTTCCCCGACCACAGCGGGGTGCGCGCAGGTTTCAACCTGCATGCCCCACACCTGCAGCACGCTGGCCATCACGTCGCGCCACACAGCCGCGGCCGCCACCAGGATCACGCGACGCCCAGGAAACTGGGGAACCTCCGGGATGATGTCGGCATCCCCGCCGAGGGGCAGCCGCAAGGTGAATCTGCTGCCTTTTCCCGGCTCGCTTTGCGCCGCCAAGAAGCCCCCCATGGCATGTGCCAGGCGCTGGCTCAACGCCAGCCCTAATCCGGTCCCGCCAAAACGGCGGCCGATCGAGACGTCGGCCTGGCTGAACTCCCGGAACAGTCGCGCAACCTGATCCGATGACATGCCTATACCGGTATCTTCGACGTCGATCAGCAACGCGTCACTGGCCGCATCCCGCCTCAACCTGAGCAGGACCTGACCTTGATCGGTGAACTTGATGGCGTTGGACAGAAGATTCTGGATCACCTGAGCCACCCGCGAAGGATCGGTGCGCATGGGCTGACAAAGGGCGACCCCCAGTTCGGCAACCAGCGTCAGGCCTTTCGCTCGGGCAACTGGCGCGAACATCATCAACGCATGGGAAGCGACTTCCAGCGCATCGATCTCCATGAACTCGATTTGCAGCTCGCCCGCCTCTATCTTGGACAGATCCAGCACATCATTGAGGATAGCCAGCAAGCCGTCCGCCGCGCGGCTGACCACCTTGAGCCGGTCTCGCGTCAGGGCATCCAGTGACGCATGCGACATGATCTCCAGATTGCCCAGGATCGCGTTCAGGGGGGTACGTATCTCGTGGCTCATCGCCGCCAGAAATGCGGATTTGGCGGCATTGGCAGCGTCCGCCGCCTGGCGCGCCGCCTGCAGCTCGCGCTCTAGGTTGCGCTTTTGCGTCACATCGGTGAAAGCGGCAACCAGCACATCCTCGCCTTGATAGCGCGCGCGCGCCATGCTGACCGCCAGATCAAGATGCTGTCCGTCCCGTGTGGGAAATTCCAGGTCCTCCTGCATGAGCATCGCCCGTCCAGCCCGCGCCTCGCGCTGCAGGTACTTTCTGGACAGGACGAAGGACAAGCTCGGGCCATCTATCTTCACCCGTTGCGCCATGTCCGCCATGACCGGGCTTCGCAGCAGCGACTGTCCATTGTCGACCGCGATCAACCCGAGACCGACAGGAGCGGTTTCGATCAACGTCCGGCTCAGTTGTTCGCTCTCGAAAATGCGTTGGGATTGCCGCACCGCCGGAATGAACACCCGCCGTTTCACGGTCAGCAGCAACATCCAGGTCAATGCGATGATCAACACCGATGTCAACGCCGACACCACAATCTGTGAATGGACGCCCGCCGCAATGTCTCGCCACGTTTGAGCGTAGACCAAGGTCCACCCCTCCGGGCCCAACGGCCATCCGCTCAACAGGTAGCCATCGATATATACGCTATGGCCTGACGCGCTCACCCCGGCGGCAACCGCCTGCTCAGCGAGCGCCGTGAAGCCGGGCTCGAGCGAATCACTGCAGGACAGGATGAGCGTTCCCCCGGGCCCGATGATCGCGCAAGCGCCACCCAACCCATTTTCGGGAAGCGTGGCCGCGAGCTGATCGAGCGGCAACTCATAGACCAAGGTGCCTATCGGGCGACCGTTGCGCCCCACAAGCTCGGCGGCAATTCTCACCGAAGCCTTGCCGGTCAGGGGGCTCTGGTAGGGCGGCAGCCAGCGCAACCCCCGCGCCCCCGTGGCCGGATCCCGCCACTGGCCCGAGGCGGACAGCGTCGTCATGTCATCACCAATAGCAAGCGCTGCCAGCAGCCCGTCCGGATCCGACTGAACCCGTTCCTGCCAGTCGCTTCCGGTCCAGGGCAATACCGCCAGAATCAGCGTCCGCTGATCCGGACTCATCAGATAAACCGTCAATTCTCCCGCGTTGCGGGCAGCGACCGCTGCCGTGGCCGCCGCCATCCGCTCAGCCAGCCGGACGTACCGCCAGGCGTCCGAGACGGGCTCTCGGTCATTGGCCCGCATCACCAGCAAAGGCGGCAGGTCGGCGTTCGGCTGTACTTTCTCGATCCGGGCATCCGCGAAAAAGGCGCCGGCGGCACCGGACGGCTCGGTCTCCAGAACATCCCAGGCCAGCACCATGTTCTGCACGTTGTTGCGCAGCGTCGCGGTCGCCCGGGTAATGAAATCCCTTGAACGTCGAACATCGACGGCAATTTCTTCCTTCGTTCGCGCGATATAGGCGTCAACCGAGGCCGCATCCTCCAGCAAGCTGGCAACCAGGACGACGCCCGTGATGACGAATCCACCGCCGAACACCACCAGTTTCTGATAGCGGCGTAGCCGCGCAAGGATGCCACTTTGTTCCGAAGTCGTCATAACTCGCTGGCGCCCGGCCCGCAAGCGCGGGACCCGGAACTCGGGTGAATTGCATTCTGTCAATTATGACGCATGCCCACACGTTCAGATAGTCCGTAACGGCACCTTCCGACGACGCGCCAGCCCGCCACCCCCTCCAACCGCGTGAGGGCGCCGCTCCTGACCGCCTGGCGGCTAACCGGAGGTCATCGGCAAGGCCCCGGGATCATCCATCAGCAGCGTCCCGCCCCCTTCGGCCAGCAGCCCGGTCTCATACGCAAACCGGAATAATTCCACGTCGCGATCAATGCCCAGCTTACGCATAGCGCTGGCCTTCTGAGAACTGATAGTCTGCTTGCTGCGTTTGAACAGATCGGCGATTTCGTTAATCGACACGCCGGACACATAGAGCCGCACCACTTCCGTCTCACGGCGGGTCAATCGGCGCACCGGTTCATTCTGCGTTGCACAGTCCGCCGCGGACACATGGCGCAGTTGCGGGGAGAAATACGTCGCGCCCGCGTACACCGCGTGAATCGCCGAAATGAGATGACCAATGACGTCGACCTTACTCAGGACGGCGCGCACCCCGATCTTGATCATCTCGGCCACGATCGCGCGATTCTCGATGGTGGTGAACACAATGATCTTCAACGCCGGATAGCGCCGGCGCAAGAAGGACAGCATGGTCATGCCATCGCCGAATTCTCCTCCTGGCATCACATAGTCCGTGACCAGAATGTCGCATTGCGACTGCGCCAGCAATTCGAACAGCTCGGTTGAATTCCTGGCAGTCCCCACAATGGAGATCGTACGAAACTCGGCTAATTCGTACCTAACGCCTGTGATCAATGCAGGATGATCGTCGGCGAGGATGAGAGATATCTTCACGCTTCGCCCCGCTTGGCGGCCTGTAATATGCAAATACCACCAATGTATTACCCGATCCGGTCAGGCCGTCTAGTACGGATACGTCTCTGCGGCATAACGCATCAGACCCGTACTAAAAACCGCAGAAATGGGGTTCGGGCGTCCGTGCCTCCCCCATTCAAACGATCCCTCACGCAACCGCGTCCTGGCGCTTGCAGACCCTGCCGTCCTTCATGATGAGCAACAGGTTTCGCTCCGGCTGCGCCAGGCGTTGCAGATCCTCCAGCGGGTTTCCATTGACCAGCAGAAGGTCCGCCATGGCGCCCGGGGCGATGACGCCCAGGCGACCCGGATAGCTGTTGCGCGGGCCGGACATTGCGCAGAGCTCGCCATTGACGCTGGTCGCCATCTGCAACACCTTCGCCGCTCCGTACCAGCGGCTCATTTTGGCCAACTGGGCGCCCTGGCGGCTGGCCAACCGCGCATCGAACAATGTGTCGGTACCCCAGGCGGTCTTGATCCCGAACCGCTGGGCCAGCCCATAGGCCTTATCGGTACCCCCCACCATACGCAACTGCTTCTCGCGCGACGCGGGCGATTGCGTGGGAACGGCATCCTCATCATCCAGAAACGGCTGCAGACTCCACCACACCCCCAGATCCGCAATGCGCCGGGCGGTGTCTTCATCGATGAGTTGACCGTGCTCTATGCACCGCACACCCGCATCCAGCGCCATGTTGACCGCGCGGGAGGTGTAAGCGTGCACCGTAACGTAGGTTCCCCAGTTCTCGGCAGCCGTCACCGCGGCGGCGAGCTCCTGCACCGATCCCTCGGTGACGTCGAGGCCATCGTACGTGGACATGACGCCGCCGCCCGCCATGTACTTGAGTTGCGACGCCCCCCGCATCAATTGCTCGCGAGCGCGCAACAACACCTGATCCGCGCCATCGGCGATCGCCGTCACGCCTACCCTTTCCGCATAGCTAAGTTCCCCTTGCGCCGACTTTGGCAATTCGGATAGCAATCGAAAATCGCCATGCCCGGACGTCTGGCTCAGAAAAGCGCCCGAAGGATAGATACGCGGCCCGGGAATGACCCCTTCATCGATGGCGCGTTTCAGCCCGAATGCGGGGCCGCCCATGTCGCGCACGGTAGTGAAACCGCGCATCAAGGTTGCATCGGCCTCGGCGACCGCGAGCGTGTACACGTAGTTGAAATCGGCGGTCATCGCGGTAAGCATGCTGGGCCGCGCCAGGATCGAATGCCAATGCGCATCGATCAGGCCCGGCATCAGGACGGCCCCTTTAGCGTCAATGACCTCGCACCCCTCGGGCAGCGCCAGTGCCTGGGGCTCCACCGCCTTGATAAAACGACCATCCACCACTACCCGCATGCCATCCGTCAGCGTCGACGATATCCCATCAAAGATGCGGGCATTCTGAATCACTGTCGCCCGCGCGCGCTGGAGCGCCGGCCCCGACGGTGCGCGTGCAGACCCCTGCGTCGTCGACATCGTCGGCGGGGCGCTGGCGCCCGCCGCGGCGGGCGCCGCTGTCGAAACACGCTGATCCTGTTGCAAAACCCTCTCATGCACCGCAAACAGAGCGCCAATGCGGGCTGCCGCGGTGCTGTGACAGCCACAGCGCGAGGGGCTGAAAATGCTGAGGGATGCTTTGTCCACGTCGAACATGGTGGCGGCTCCTAAGAACGAATAGCAATATCAATTTCCCACATCGGCGACAGCGGATTCTTGAAGTCATTTCAGACAGCGCCGATAGCAATGCGCCAAAGAGCCTCATACCATCCACCCGGTCAATCTCCGGATCTCTCATCGCTCCAACCCGGACATACCTCAATCACCGGGAACATTACACCATGACAGCATTCGCCATAAATCGCGCCGATTCCGTTGCCTGGGGGATATCGCTGGTCGCGCATGGCGGGCAAGCGCAACCGGAAATGCGAATCCTTGCGCTGCAGGCGCGGCCGCTGTGCCTGCAGACACGCAGCGCCCGACTCTGCGCATTCGTCGAGGAAGAGAACATCGGCAGCGAGCACGTTGTTTTCGGTCGGGATGACGATGAGCGCGCCTGGATCCGGAATCATTGCCAAACGCTGTCATGCCGGGTCAACGGCGCCGAGATGCGCCCCGGTGAACGTTGGATGTTGGCCGACAGGGACGAGATAACCGTCGGCCTTACGAAACTGCTGGTCGTGCAGTCCGACTCCGTGCAGCAATGGGAGGCGTGGGCGGGAAGGTTGCCAAGCAACGGCACCCTGGACCAAGCGGCCGCGCTCGAAGCGCTGCGCGCGCTCGACGCCCCTCACGAGGCCAACAGCGTGCTCGCACCAAGGGAGCGTCCTCGCAATCACGGGATCGCGCTTGCGGACGCGCTGCCACTTGCCCAGCAGGATCCGCTACAAACGCTCGCCACGGAATTCGATCAGGCGATTCAGGGTGTCCATCAAGGACTGCGAGCGTTCCAGACAACTTCCACCAATACGCCGGCCAGTGCGCTCCCCCCGCCCCCGGATCCGTTCGATTCGGCCCCCGCCGGCGTGCCCACGCGCATGCTGCTCGAAGGGTTGCTGCCCGAGCGCACCGACATAGAGACGATTCTTGGCGAGATGAATGACTTCGAGGCTGGCGAATTCTTCGCCCCCCCGGCCCACAAGGATGTCCTGCGGCTCCTCGCCGACAAGACCGATGAGCCGCTCGGCGCCAAGGCCCTGGCGGCCATCTCGCGCCGCGAACATCACGATCTGTCGATCGACAGCTACTTTGAACAGAACGTTCCAGAACCTACCCAATAAACGGCCATCCACCCATGCCAGATACCGATGTGCAAAGCACCCAACCACGTGACTCGTTGCGCCATTTGCTTGGCGGGCGCACCCTCTCCGACACAATTGAAGATGCCGCAAGTCAACTGCGAAAGCATCCCGCGCAAATCGGCCTGCGCTGGATGCTCTTCCAACTGCTTTGCCTCAAAGGAGATTGGGCACGGGCGCTCAAGCAACTGCAGATCTGGGCCTGCCTCGACGCCGACCACCTCAGAGAGGCCCAGATGCTGCGAGAACTTCTACGCGCGGAAAACTATCGCATGGAAGTCATGAGAGGCCGTAAACGGCCTGGCTGGCTGGACGAGCCTGTCGTCTGGGCAAGTCTCATGACCGAAGCCACCGAAGCGATGCAGGCCGCCGATATGGCTCGGTCGGATACGCTCCGAATCCAGGCACTGGACCAGGCGCCAGAGCAGCCCGGACACGCGAACCCTGGCCCGGCGTTTGACTGGATCGCCGACAGCGACTCCAGACTGGGGCCGATTTGCGAACTCATGTTTTCAGGCGGCTACCGCTGGGTGCCCTTTTCCGACATCCTGTCGCTATCGTTTCCCCCCGTCGCCACCGCGCTCGATCTGATCTGGCGCCAATGCAAGGTAACCCTGCGCGACCAAACGGTCATCAACGCCTACATGCCCTCCCGCTACCCGCTGAGCGATGGAGAAACTGACGCGCAGAAACTTGGCATCGTGACAATGTGGCGCGAGTGCAGTGAGACCACGATTGCCGGTGTGGGGCAACGCACCTGGATCACCGACGCCGGAGAAATCGCCATGCTGAACGTGCTCAGCATGCATTTCGAGGGGCAAGCCGTTGCGGTCGCATGACGCTTTCCCGAAGGTCAGGTACCTGCCTTCGCTCTTTGATCGCCTTCGCGACAACGATCCGCGCGCGCGGCATGAACACCATGACGCTTACGCGCCCAGCGCGGCCGGCATGCACCAGCTCATCCAGCGCGACCTCGCTTTGCTCTTGAACACCTGCAATCTTGGCTCGGCCATCGACGCCGCGCGTCACCCCCAGGCCGCGCGCTCCGCCGTGAACTACGGATTGCCCCCGCTTTCCGGCAGCTTGCGTTCCAGCCATAGCCCGGCCGCCATCGAAAAACTGGTGCGCGAAGCAATCATCACCTTCGAACCCCGCCTGATCCCGGAATCGCTGTCGGTGCGCGCCCTGCCCCCGAAGGGGCCGGGCTCCTACAACGTCATCCACCTGGAAATCAAGGCTCTGATGCACTGGTCGCCGTATCCGCTTGAATTCCTTGTTCAGAGTCTGTACGACCTGGAATCCTCCCACGCATCCATTGATGCTCTGAACTGAATCTGAAATGGATCCCAAGCTTCTTGACTACTACAACAATGAGTTGACGTACTTGCGCGGGCTCTCCGCTGAGTTCGCGCAAGCGCACCCCAAAGTCGCCCGCCGCCTCGGCATGCAGTCCGGCGAAGTCGCCGATCCCTATGTCGAGCGCATGATCGAGGCCTTCTGCTTCATGGCGGCCCGGGTGCAGCTCAAACTCGATGCCGAGTTTCCAAGGTTCACGCAAAGACTGCTGGAGGTGGTCTACCCCAACTATGTCGCGCCCACCCCGTCGATGAGCGTCGCCCGGCTGCACCCGGCCACGCGTGAGGGCGACTTCAGTCACGGCGTCGTTGTGCCGCGCCACAGTGTGTTCCGATCGCCCATCGCGCCCGGAGAACAAACCGCGTGCGAATTCCGCAGCAGCCAGAATGTCACCTTATGGCCGATCGAGATCGTCGACGCCTCGCTGACCAACGTGCCGCCGAATATTCCCGACCTGCGGCGCCACATGGCGTCAAGCGCCCGGCTCCAGGGCGCGCTGCGCATCGGACTGCGCACAACCGGCGATTTCAAGTTCTCCCAATTGCGCGGCCTGGATGAACTCTGCTTCTACATAACAGGTGACGAGCGTGTCACCTCGCACCTGTTCGAACTCGTGCACGTAGGGTGCCAGGCATCCGTGGTGCGAGGCGCCGACGCGGGAGAGCACGCCGGACACGTGGTGACGCGCAATGCCGTGGCCCATGTCGGATTGACCGCGGAAGAGTCCCAACTGCCGAACTCCTGGAACAGCTTTCATGGCCACAACCTGATCCAGGAGTATTTTGCCTTTCGCCAACGCTTCTATTTTTTCAAGGTGACCCAACTGGCTCGCGGGCTGGCCAACGCTCACAGCAACGAAGCCGAGATCATTCTTCTGTTGGACCGCCTGCCGCAAACCCTGTCCGCGCATGTCAACGCCAGCCGATTCTCGCTGTTCTGCACGCCGATCGTAAACCTCTTCGAAAATCGCACGGATCGCGTCGAGATCGACCGCTCCAAGACCGAGTTTCATCTGGTTCCCGACCGCAGCCGCCCGTTGGACTACGAGGTGTTCTCGGTACAGCGAGTCGTCGGCCAGCAGGCCCAGACGGCCACCGAAGTCGTCTTCAACCCGCTTTATCACAGTGTGCACAGCGATCTCGGAAACTACGGGCGCTATTTCTCGGTGACCCGCGAACCCCGGCTGCTCTCGGACAATGCCCGCAAGTACGGCACCCGCACGCAGTACATCGGAACCGAGGCGTTCCTGTCGCTGGTCGATCAACACGAAGCGCCCTATGGCGCGGACATCCGCTATCTGTCCGTCGACGCCCTGGTCACCAATCGGGATCTCCCAAGGCTTATCCCTTACGGCACCCAGAATGACCTGTCCATGCGCGAGTCCGTGCCAATCGAACGCGTCACTTTACTGCACGCGCCCAGTGTCCCCAGAGAGCCATACGCCCAGGGAGAAGCCGCATGGCGGCTCATCCGCCAGCTCAGCTTCAACTACATCCCCCTGGCCGATCTTGACGAGAGCGGAGGAGGAAGGGCAATTCGAAGCATGCTTCGCCTCTTTCTGCACGCCGGCGAAACAGAGCTTTCGAACCAGATCGACGCGCTGATCGGCTCGCGCATCACCCGGGTCGCCCGCAGGCTTCCGCGGCATGCGTTGATGGTCTACGGCCGCGGCGTGAACTGCGCCTTAACCGTGGACGAAGCCGGATTCTCCGGTATCAGCCCGTACCTGTTCGGCCTGGTCCTGGAGCAGTACATCGCCCGTCACGTGTCGATCAACGTTTTCACGGAGACCACGCTCCGCTCGCTGCAGCGCGGTGAAATCGCCACTTGGGCGCCACGGCTGGGAGGCCGCTCCGCGGTGTGAGCATGGAAAGTACGCCCCAGAACGAGAACGTTACGACGCCGAGCCGCGCTGAGCCGCTATCGGCCTGGTTCGACCCCAGAGAGCCTTGGAAAAGCAGCTTTCTTGGCGTAATGCGCGCACTCGCGGCCCAGGAGCAGAGCGCGCCGGTGCCAGGCACCGCGCACCTGCCACAAGAAGAAAGGCACCGGATCGGCCAGCGCCCCAGCCTCAGGTTTGCGCCGAGCGAAGTCGCCGCCGTGACTCAGGAAGACGACCGCATCCGCCTGTCCCTCTACAGTCTGGGGATATGGGGTCCCCAGGGGCCGATGCCGCTTCACATGTCCGAGCAGGCCTATACGCGCGCCGAGAGCCACCACGACAGCACGTTGACCGACTTCGCGGACATGTTTCACCATCGCGCGCTGTCGTTGTTCTATCGCGCCTGGGCGGCAGGCCAGTCGACCGCATCGCTGGATCGCCCCTCGCAGGAGCGCTTCACGTTCTACATCGGCAGCCTTATCGGCGACGATCCCGAGGACAGCGCCGGCCTGCACCCCTCGACCCACGCCCGCTACGCCGCTGCATCGCACCTTGTGCGCGAAGCGCGCAGTCCTGAAGGACTGGCTCGGGCGCTGTCGTTCTATTTCGGCGTCGACGTGGCGGTGGAAGAGTACGTACCGTACTGGATGCCTCTGGAAATGAAAAACCGCAGTGTGTTGGGCATGCCCTCCCCCTGCGCCGCATTGGGCGAACAAGCCACGCTCGGCCAGTCCATCCCCGACTGCCAGCATCGCTTCCGCCTGGTGATGGGCCCCCTCAGCCTCGAACAGTATCTGCGCTTGACACCTCACGGCGATGATCTGCCGACACTGGTCGACTGGGTGCGAACGTTCGTAGGCTTCGAACTCGACTGGGAACTCAAACTGGTTCTAAAACCACGAGCAGCCCCCTGCGCGCAAACGCGCCCCGGTCATCGGCTGGGCTATTCCACCTGGCTGGGCCAGGCTACCGACGATCTTGCTGTCGTTGGCATGATCTTTGAACCCGATCACTACCGTGACGCCAAAACCTGACTTTCCTGAAGACTGCCATGCCTACCTCTTCGCACCTTGAGACCAGCCCCGAAGCTGTCCTGCTGCAACCGCTGGACGAGGCTTCGCCTTGCGGCCCCGATCTCGAGTACGACCCGGACTACGTCGTACTGCTGGCCAACGTTGCCACGCGTGCGGATGCTCAGTACGGAGACTTCGTCGATTCCGCCGCGCCCGTCAACTGGGCCGAAGCCGAGCGCGACTGCCGCGCGCTGCTGGCACGCAGCAAGGACGTGCGCCTGCTCGTCATCCTGGCGCGATGCCGCGCGCGCCAGGAGGGCGCGGCCGGCCTGCGCACTTCACTGGAACTCATCGATGCAATGCTGCGGCGCTTTGGAAAGGCGCTCAATCCCGTCCCCCTGATCGATGGCGAGCCGGATCCGCTGATCACTGCCAACGCGCTGAGCGCGTTGGCCGACCCTGACGGACTGGTGGCCGACGTGCGCGACATCGCTCTGCCCAAGAGTCTGGCAAGTTCGCTCCAGCTTCGGGATATCGAACGAGCCCTGGCGAAGACCCGCCTTAAGGACGCGCTCGCACCGGAAACCGCCAACCGCCTTGTGGCCGACCTGCTGGACCGGCGCGAAACGACCGCCCTCGCATTGGCGGCCGCCGCCGCGGCGCTTGAGCGGATTGAAAGTTGGGCATCCGAAACCCTCGGTGGCGTGGCCCCGGAACTCGCCCCGCTGGCGCGACTTCTCGAGCCCTTTCGCGGCGCGGCCCACGCCGACCATGCCCCCGTGCCTGCCGAGGCGCCCCTCGCGGCCGCTGAGGCGCCCGCCGGCGCGGCGCTCGCGCCAACCATTGCGACAGCCTCCCCTGCGGATACCCGCCGGGCCACCTCTGGTACGGCGCCCGCTCCCACCCGTTGGGACGTGCTTGAACAATTACGGGCAGCCAGAACCTGGTTTGAAGCCAATGAGCCCAGCAGCCCGGTGAGCGTATTGCTCAAGCAGGCCGAGCGCATGATTGGACGGCGCTATTCGGAATTGCATCGAATGGTGCCGCCCGACCTTCTGGAGCAGTGGGATTGCTCGCCGGAATGATAGCGAACCACGCGAACTCAACCGTGAAACAGGACGACATTTCATGAAGACCGTATGTGCGGCAATCGCCGCCGCAGCACTGCTTCACTCCATGCCGGCCATGGCCGAATGCCGCAAGATGACCGCCCAGGATCTATCGGGATGGGCGCAATCGGGATTGACGGACGGCACGGTGTCCATCTATTCCGAACGCCGTATTTCGTTTGGCGCGACGCCGATCGATGTCGACGCCACGTTGCCCGTCAACGGCACAATCGCGACAGCCACCACCCCGGCAGAGGGGCGCGTATACGTTCTGTACTGCGATGGCAACGCCGGCACGATTCACTATGACGTGGTGGCCGCTCAGCCCGCCACCGCCCCCGGCTTGTATCCGACCGGCATGCCAGGCATTGCCTACCGTATCTCGTATGAGCGCGCCGGAGGATCCTCCTCGGTACTTCCGTTCTCGTCCAACTGGACGGCCGAACCTCCCAAGTATCCGCCGGCCTACCTCTCCATCGGGCCCGGCAACGTTTTCAAAATCGAATTGATCAAGACCGGCGATATGCAAAGCCAGTCAACGATCAACCTGGCGACCGTTGCCCGGCTATCGGGCGGCGGCGATGGCGCCAGCGTTCTGGACGTGCGCGTCGACCCCGTGACTCTCCGCGTTCTCCCCCATTGCTGGGTCGCCAGCAGCAAGTCGCTGCTGGTGGATTTCGGTTCTTTCGGGCCGAAGGAGGTTTCGACTGTCAGCGGCCCGACCAAACCCGTCACCATCAATGTCGCTTGCGATGGGCCAACCGCGCCGAACTCCGTCTCGGCCACGCTTTCCGCCTCGCCAGACACGGCCGCTCCCGACTATATCCGCAATGACGGGGATGCGAGCAACCTGGCCATTCGCTTGCGCGAAGCCGGCAGTTCGTACGTGCTAAAGCCCCAAGATCCCTCCAGCGTCCTGACCAAATCGTCGCCGGGATTCCAAACCACTTTTTCGCTCGAAGCTTCCGTATTGCGGGTGGGTAGCGGGATACCGGCACCGGGCTCGATAGACGCGCAGGCGGTCGTGACACTCACTTTTCTTTGACAGGCAATGCAGCATGGTTCCGCCCACTATCTTTGTACAGATCGCCAGCTACCGCGATCCAGAACTCGTTCCGACCATCCAGGACCTGGTCCAGCGTGCACAGTTTCCGCAACGGTTGCGGATCGTCGTTAGCTGGCAGCATGGCCCGGAAGAAACGCTCGGCATTTTTTTTCTGCAAGGCTTCTTGCGGTGGCAGCTTCATCCCGCAACGCCGTTCTGCCTGCACACTTTCGATTATGGCGGCGCTCGCGTCGAACTGATCGATATCCCCCACGAACGCTCGCAAGGCGCCTGTTGGGCGCGCAATATGATCCAGCAGCGCTACGGCGACGAGACCTATACGCTGCAGTTGGACTCTCATCACCGCTTCGTAGCGCATTGGGATACGCAGTTGATCGACATGCTGGAGCAACTCCGTGCGGATGGCGACAAGCCACTGCTGACCGCTTACCTTCCTCCCTATTCGCCGGTGGCGCCACACCCGGAAACGCAGGGCGCCGCGCCGCCCTTGGGAATGCGCTTCGACCGCTTTATCCCGGAAGGGCCGATCTTCTTCCGCGCCTTCGAATTGCCAGATTGGGCCGAGCTGAAAAAGCCGGTTCCCGCCAGGTTCTATAGCGGTCATTTCACCTTCGCCGATGGCTCCTTCGCGCGGGAGGTCCAGCACGATCCGGATTACTTCTTCCACGGAGAGGAGATTTCATTGGCCGTGCGCGCCTTCACACACGGCTATGACCTCTATCATCCGCACCGGAGCCTGGCATGGCATGAGTACACCCGCGAGGGCCGGCCGAAGATCTGGGATGACCATGATAGCCAGGCCCGAGACACTGGCCAGGTGCCCGAAGCCTGGTGGGAGCGCAACGAACGTTCGCTCGCCCGCAATCGGGCGCTGTTCGGGATGAACAGCGCCCCTTCCTGCGCCGATAGCTCGCCCGAAACGACGCACGACGGAAACTACGGATTCGGCGCTGCACGCACATTGTCCGACTATGAATCCTATGCCGGCATCAGCTTCCAACTGCGCGCGGTGCAGCCGGAAGTCATCGCCTGCCGCCCCCCCGGCCTGAACACTGAACCCTGCGACACAGACACCTGGCGCAGTACGCTGCGCCGATCCCACGACCTGAACATCACCGCGCACAGTAGCATCATGGATGTTCAAAGCTGTCCGCTCGCCACGCATTGCCGAGTCAGTGCGCTGCGTGAGGACGCCTCGATCATTTACGAGGAAACGCTTGACATCGACACCGCAAGGGCCAGTTGCACCGGCGAATGGTTCAACCGTCGCCTGATTTTCTTCAGCGATCTGACGGAACACCCCGCCGCTTACCGCCTGACCATCCTCGGCCCGAACGACGAAGTGCTGCACCAATTCGAACAGACCATCCTGGGCTGATCCGCTGAAACTAAGCCGGCTCGGAAAAGGCAGGAGCGCGTGAGCCGGCCCACGCGGCCGGCTCGGTCCACCGAGGCGCCACGCCCGCTGACTGACCGATGCCGGCGGCACGCACCGCATACCCGCGGGGGTTGGCCTGCGAAACCGGCGCCGACACGTACCGATACGGGCTTACACCGGCGGGCGCGTCGCGGTCCGGGCTCATATACCGCGCGGTCGCCGGGTCGTAGAATCGCGTGCCATTCCAACGCAGCATGGTATCCGGATCCGACCACTGCCCTGCCAGGTCTGGAGGCATGGTAGCAACCTCGCCACCAGTCCAGGCCTCCAGCGCTCCCCAGGGCCGCTGGTCGGCCGCAACCTGAACGCGTCCGTCTTCATCGGCAATCGCGTGAACCCGGCCTGCGGCATCCGCGAACAGATATTGCACCAACGGCTCTGACCAGGGCATATGCGCGTAAGAACGGCGCTGGATCAAGCGCGCCATCGGCGCGTAAGACACGCAGCCGGCGGGCGCGGGTTCATACAGATATGTCACCCGCCTCGCCGGTGTGCATTCCTGAATCAGGCGCAGGCCCTGCCAGATCAGCGCGTGCGTATCCGCCTCATTCTGATCGGCTCGGCGGCGCCCGATCAGGCGTCCGGCTGCGTCGTAGGTATAGAAGACCGTTACGCCATTGGCCTGCGCCGTCACCAGCCGTCCCAGCGCATCCCAGGAGAAGGTAGCGACAGTGCCATTGCCCTCGCGCCGCACCACCCGTCCCCATTCGTCGTAGGCGATAGCCCATTGCCCCACGCGCTTGACCAGGTGATCCGGGCAGAGTGGCGATGGCACCCAGCCGGAGCCATCCAGCGCGATAATGTTGCCGCTGGCATTCCAGCTTGTGTAAAGGATCCCCGATTCGGCAATCGTTCGTACCAACTGACCGCGGCGGTCATAGTCGTAGAGTATGCTGCCGCAGCCGCCTTCGACCGCCACGACGCGCCCGGCCATATCGTGTCGCAGGCGGCGCATCAACGACTCGACCGCGCCGCCCTTTCCCGACACGCGATCGGCGTGTTCGACCCGCAATCCTTGTTCGGCGTCGTATCGGATACGCCGTTGCAGGTTTCCAGCCACCCGCGCGCGCTCTCGACCCGCGCTATCGTGCCAGACCGTGAGTATTACCACGGGCTGACCTTCGTGGACGTAGCTCAATTGGGTAACACCCTGCCCATCGTCCCTTGTGGCCAATATGGCCAAGCCGCAGGGGAGCTCGATCGACACGAGGTGTCCCAGCGTGTCCCACGTCGTGGTCACCGAGCCCAGCGCGCCGGTCTCGCGGAGCGCCCGATTGCCCGCCCCGTACTCAAACGTCAGCAGGCTCTCTTCGGCGCTGGGCGTCGTCGCGCGCAACGTGGTCAATCGTCCCGTGCCATCGTATCGATAGCTCCATCGATGACCCTGACATTCCTTGTTCGCCACCCTGCCATCCGAGTCATAATCAAAGCAGGTCTCCGCGCGGGCCGACGCACCGAGCTCGAGCACGCGGCATGTGTGGCCGTAAATGTCCTGGTGGTACTCGACGACGACGCCATCGGCATCGTGGCGCGAGCAAACCCGTCTGCCGGGGTCGCGTGACCAGCGTTGTGTCCCTCCGGCTGGCCCTTGAACCACTAAGTCACTGCCTGTCCGACTGCGCGAATAGCGAGTGGAATTCCCCTCTTCATCCGTCTGCAACTCCAGGCGCCCCCGGCTGTCGTAGGCCCAATGGCGCGCATGCCCGGCGGCATTGGACAATGCAAGGAGGCGGCCTCGGCGGTCGTACACCATCAGCCGCATCTGTGCATGCTGCCCGCGCCGTACACGCAGTCCTCCCCCCTCGTCGTACTCACGCGCTTCGAGCACGCCCTGTTCGTTCGAGCGGGCACGCAACTGACCTTGCGCGGACCACACGAATGCCTCCTTCCCGCCTGCGGGGAGCAGGCGCAGCTTGAGACGGCCGCACTCGTCAAAGTAGTCCTCGACGACGCCACCCGGCGCCGTTCGGGTCCGCCCGCCAGTCTTGTCATCATAGGTGTAAACGCTCACCTCACCGCTCGGCTCGCGGCGCTGGAGAGGACGGAGCTGCGCGTCACGCATCCAGAACCAATGACGCGACCCATTGCGAGAAATGAGCATGGGACGGCGGCTCGCATACGCATACGAGACTTTGCGCGAAAACCCGCCCGGCCCGCTCTCTTGAACGACCCGGCCCAGATCATCGTACGCAAATGTATAGTCCCCCGCCGCCGTGACCACACTGACGGGACGGCCGCGTCCGTCGTATGCTACCTGATACGATTTATCCTTCGCATCCACGTATTGCACCACGCGATCGTGCTCGTCGAACATCCAACGCAGTGCATTGCCATCGGCCGACACCATGGAAACGGATCTTCGCTGAGCATCCGGCTGGCGCAGCCACATCTGCCCGCTCGGCTCCCGTACGCCGGCGACCGCGGCACGCCTGCCTTCGTCCCGCCAGCGGACGGACCAGTTTCCATCCGCCTCGCAGATCTCGGCCAGCAGGCCATTCTGGTAGCCATATCGACGCAGTGTCTTTCCACCCGACTGCGCTACCGTGGCCAATCGTCCGTCAGGGCCATACGAGAATCGCAAACCGGACTGCACCGTCCGGTTCCTCGCCACCGCGGTGACCTGATCTCGCGCGTCAGTGCTGCACCACACGCCTTCCTGCCCGCCATCCGTCAGCCCGGTGACAACGCCTCGCTCATTCCGTTCGATTTCTATACGATATCCGTCGATGTGCTCGATCGCGGCCAGCCTGGCCCTGCCCGCCGCATCGACCGGCGAGAACTGGCGATACACCGGGCCCAGATCCGCCACCACAAATCTTCCGTCTTCAAGACAGGCGAAAGTCAACGATAGGGCCGCCAAAACCACCAAGCTACCGGGTGCGGGACACGGAACGACCGTCGCATGCCCCCATTCATCGTGATAGACGAGATCGTCCCCGCGGCGATCGATGGCCACATCCCAACTTGTGCGCCAGCCGGCTCCGAACATCCCCCCCGCGGCAACACCACTATCGTAAAAGCGCGCAATGCCGGGCCGGCGCGGGCCGACGGACAGCACGTCTCGTTGCAGCGATGAATCGCGATTGAGACGGCCGCTCCAGGCCTCGACGCCTCCCGGCCCCCATCCGGCCAGTGCCGCCGCCGGCAGGCGCCGCCAAAGCACGCCGCTTTCGCCGCGCAGCCACCAGCCATAGCGGCGCCCCTGCGGTGGCGTGTCGATGCGCTCGCCGGGCAAGCGCATCAACCAGCCGGCCAATCCGCGTACTGTCATACAGTGCGCTCACTCACCGATAAATACGTCCTTCGAAGCCGTCGCCGCGGTGGATCCACAGGACGAGCAGCAGGCCATGTGCGCGGCGTTCAAGCCATTGATGAAGACCTTGGGCGCCCCCGTGGCAATGGCCTGAACCGAGATATGCAAGCCGCAGCACACCGCGGACGCGCCAAGGAAGGCTGCCGGCAACTGATTGATGAAGACATCGGGCGAGCCGGTGAGAATGCTGCCACCATGAGCGATCAGGTCGCCAGCACGCACGGCGGGAAATGTGGCCAATGGCTACTCCTTCATGAGCGCCGGGCGCCGGGAAAGCGCCCGGACGGTTACGTTTAATCCAGCCTCAGATGTCCGAGGTGGTCGGGGTCGGGGTCGGGGTCGGCGTCGGCGTTCTCGTCGGCGTGGGCGTCGGCGTGGGCGTTCTCGTCGGCGTGGGCGTGGGCGTCGGCGTTCTCGTCGGCGTCGGCGTCGGCGTCGGCGTGGGCGTGGGCGTCGGCGTGGGCGTCGGCGTGGGCGTCGGCGTGGGCGTGGGCGTGGGCGTCGGCGTCGGCGTCGGCGTCGGCGTCGGCGTCGGCGTCGGCGTGGGCGTGGGCGTGGGCGTGGGCGTCGGCGTGGGCGTCGGCGTCGGCGTCGGCGTCGGCGTGGGCGTCGGCGTGGGCGTAGGCGTCGGCGTCTCCACCGGTGCCTCGGTCGGCGGCGGAGGCGTGGGTACGGGCGTGGAGTCATCCCCGCCTCCCGTGGCCAGCGCAATGGTTGGCAAGATGACCGGGGGCATCGCGACGCCCAGGCCAAACCCAGCGGCGGCATCCTGTATGCCTGGATTCAGTTGTAGCGGATTGCCCTGCACGACGACCTCACCCGAACCCACGAGGTGAATCGCCGAGCCGATGATCTTGATCGTGCCATCCGATAGCATGTTGATGCCTGCCTTGCCGCATGTGATGGCAATCATCGCGCCTGCGTTGACCAGGTAGCCGGCCCCCACGTTCAAGTTGGCGGCTGCTCCGACATTCACGGCGTATGCGCCGCCGACGTTCAAGGCGCAAGCCCCGCCGACCTGTGTCGTCTGCGCCAGCCCGACGTTGTACGAGGCAGTACCGCCCACCACGCTGCTGAGCATTCCGCCGACTGCCGTGGAGTGGTTTATTCCCACATTCTGCCCATAGGTCAGCGCCACCGTATGCGACTCATTGCCCTTGGTAAGGCGCACCATCTCGCGTTCGGCCTGCACATAGAATTCTTCGCCGCCCGGCTTATCCTCGAACCTTATGCCGTTGTAATTCTCTCTGCCCCCTTCCAGGCTGCGGGTCTTTATGCCGCTCTTGGTCGCTTCGGCGGGAAGATCCCAGGGGGGCCGCGTGACACTGTTGTACAGCCCGCCCAGAATGATGGGACGATCGGGATCCCCGTTCATGAAACTGATCACCACTTCCTGACCGATGCGGGGGATATACATACCGCCGAAGTTCGACCCCGCCCATGCCTGATTGACCCGCACCCAGCACGAATCCGACGCATCATTGCGAGCGTAGCGATCCCACAGGAAGCGGACTTTCACGCGGCCGAACTCATCCGTCCAGACCTCTTTGCCTTCGGGACCGACCACAAGCGCGGACTGGGGTCCGCTGACGACCGGCTTAGGCGTGACCCGGGGCATGCGGAAGACCTCCTCCGTGGGCTGAACCTCCATCTCATTAATGCATTCGTAGATCGTCCCGCCACCGGCCTCCTCCGGGATCTCCACCAGCGACAGTTGAGAGGCCAGCACCAGGTACTCCCTGTTGGCGCGCTCATATAAATGGCCTGTCAGGAAGAAGGTCTGTCCCGTGGCCAGGCCGCGCACATTCCCGTACGCTCTGGAGCGTACGCCCCGCGCGCGGCGCTCTTCCATGCGCACCCGACTGATGAGGGCGCCATGCTTGGCCGCTGTGTAGTCGCCGGGCCATTCAAAGATTTCTCCTTCGGACCAACTGGTATCGCGCGGCTGGTGGTTGGAGGTCACTAACTGCATGCGCGGCCGGGTGAAGTCGAAGTCGTCGACCACGACACGGCCAGGGAACAGACGCTCGTCGACACCGAATTGCCGAAAAACGTCACAGTCCAGCCGCCCCCCTTCGGCATGCATCGGGATCTTTTGATAGGCGGGGCTGTCAGGCGGCCGGTGTGCGCCGACATGGTCGCACAACACCAGCCTGTGCGAGCCTTCGGAGTGCTCGAAGAACCAATATATGCCCCACTCCTCCATCAGCCGCTGGATGAAATCGAAGTCAGTCTCGCCGTACTGGACTTGAAAATTCCGCGGATCATTGGACTCGCTCTCCGCCTGGATCGCATACTTTTCCACATCCAGCCTGCGGTCCACCGGATAGGGATAGTCCTTGAGGACATGGTCGATGATCTCGACCACGGTTTGATCCTGGAATATCTTGTAGTCGCTGGTCAACGTGGCCAGCCAGAGCCATGGCCGCAGCATGACGCGGTAAAGGTTGTAGTCTCCCTCTTGCCGAACGAAGCCGGCCGTGACCACCAGACCCGAAATCTCTCTCGCGCTGCCATCGGAAAGCTGCATCGAAACCGTAAGCTCTTTTCCGATCATTCCCTTCAGATCGACGTTTGCCGACACCGATAAAGGCACCTGGGTGTCATTCGGTGTGCGTAACAGAACCTCATACGTGAAGAGCTCCCCAAGCCGCTCCCGGCCATCCAGCGATTGAAAGCGCAGCATCGGCTGGCCCATGATCGAAGGCAGGCCCGCGCCACGGATCTCGACCGTACGGGCTTGATTCAGAACAGGAATACCCACGTTATCCATCATTGAATTCCTAAGGCTTTAATGGAAATGTTGCAGAGGTGCTGTCGCCAGCACACTTTTCGCCTCAATCGCCGCCGGCGAGCGCTTCAGGCCCAACCGACAGAAAGCTGACATAGCCCGCTTGCCCGTCCTGCTGCCAGTACCAGGCCTGGACACTGTCCCCGAAAACCGTTACCGGCCAATCCCGCCAGGGGGAATAAGGAATGCCGACCAGACCTGCCGCCTCTTTGTCGGAGCGCAGCCCGTCGGTCCAGGCACGCGCTAGCAGAAAGTCCGGCCCATCCCTGCTGCCGCGTAGCGCGCTCCAGACGCCTCTTCCCTGCGGACGCCATAATCGGTTTATCTGCGCCAGCAGCCCCTCTGCGGCAGAGACCGACGGCGCCTTCAAGTGACCAAGCAACAGCCGGGAAAGATGAAATAGCGCGTTATCGTGAACGCTCAGCAAAGCGGAAACGCCGGCACTATCGAGCTGAAACCACATCAAGAAGGGATGCTCACGCCCGAACTTGTCACATGAATCGGCGTAAATGCCGGCGACATAGCGGTCACGGGAAAACGCCATGCACCCCGGCGTCATGACGAATCCCCACGGCACGCCCTGATCCGTGGCGGACGTCGAAGCCACTCTGGCCCGCGCCAACGGCCCCGCAAGCCAGGCCCTCCAGGCATCCTGAATCTCCAAGGGCGCGCCGTGACGCAGGAAGTCTCCATAGGCGGGAAGCTTTCCCCAATAGGCGGGACGAGGCAGCTTCACAGCCCCCCTCCCGGACAATGGAAGCCCCGCAGCAATGATCCGGTCAGGAGGTTCCCCTTGCGCCCTCCCCCGACCTCCAGCACAACATGGCGTCCATCAAAATCGAAATCGATCAACGCCTTTCCGGCCGAGGCGGTCGGCGTGACTTCGCCATGCTGCAACAAACGCATCGGCGCCCAGGGTCCGGTCAGATAAATGGACGATGTATTGGCAGAGACCCGCGGCTTGGCCGACAGCTCCAACGAGCTGCCGCTGCGCGGGCCGGGCCAGTTGAACGCGAAAGGCGAAATCGGGCCATGGACATACCGCAACCGCTCGCCATCGACATCCAGCAACAGTTCGGTAATACTCGGATCCACGGAAACGATGCGACCGGTCAGGCGATAGCTCAGCCCCTTGCCCCCCCCGCCAAAGAATGCCGCGCGTATTTCCGCGGCCCGCTCGAACGGCTGCAGATCGGGCCCTCGGATGGCGGGCATGCCTGGATTGACCGATTTGTAGCGCCAAGGCGTCGCGCTGGTGTCCACGTAGGCGGCCAACGACCGCCTGAACGTTTCATCGAACAGCCCCCCGCTTGCGAACAATTGCACGAAATCATCCGGGTCGACCTCCTGTTCGGCATCGGAGAAGGGGAACTTGCCCGAGATGGCGGCTCGGCAGACCTTGCCCACCGATGCGTTGACCTGCTCCGTCAGCAAGATGCCGGTTTCCCTGCCCAACTGATTTGCCGTGCGTTGGAACAAGACAGCAAGAATGCGTTTGTACGGCGCGGGGAGCGTATCAGCCGTCAACAGCAACGCAGCGCTCGTCTCCTGCGTCGGCGGCATGCTGGCGGCGGCCAGGGCATTGCTCGCCACCGACATTTGCGTGTACTGCTCCGCCACCAGTTGCAGTGTCTGCTGCAGTTGCGTGCCCGGCTTGGCGGGATCGATGACCCCTGGCGCCGACGAGCCAGTCACCACCTCCCGCAAGGCCGCGAAGCGCTTGTCCACGATCTCTTCGGCCAACTTGTCCTGGTCAAAATTGGCGCCGAGCTTTTCGAGTGCGTCGGAAGCCTTGGCCACGGCGCGCGATTTGCGCTGCGCCGCTTCCATCGCGGCCCCGACAGCCGCGGACGCCGCGGGATTGCCCGGTACCGATGCCTCGCCCAGCGTGGTGTTGCGAACAAGCACGAAGCCGAGACGCGCCAACGGCGAGTCGGCCGCGTTCAACGCCCGCAACGTGGCCACATCGATCGCCAAAGGCGCTTCGCCCGGCGCCGCCGCGGACGCCAGACGGATCTGACCGAGATAACGCTCCCAGTGCGCGGCATAGTCGCGCAGATACTGCGTGTAGACATCCCGCTCGACCTCGTCGCGGTCCTGCCAGGCTTTGCCCATGTTCTGGATCCGGGTAGCGGCGGACGCATTGCCCTCCTGCCGCCCCATCAGCCAGTTGTCGCGCGTCCAGACACCATCGATGAAGCCCCCAACGCGCTTGCGGAAGACGTCTCGGTACCCATCATAGGTATAGATCCCGGGAACCCCCCCATCCTTGGGCGATGCCTGGTCGCTGAACAGGGCGGCATCATTGGCGCCCAACGCCTGGTGCAGGTTGAAACGCGGCGGCGCGTTCTCTTCGAGAGCCCGAATCGCGCGGTCGTACAGCCGGATCGCATCCGGACGTTCCTGCAGCAGCGCTCGCACCTTCTCCACCAGCGCGGCATTCCGCTCCGATGTCGGCATGCCCTGATAGTCCGTCTTGAACAACGAGCGCAGATGCACGGACAGTTGCGACTTCTCACGTTCGCTGAATCGACGATTGGCTGACCAATCTTTCTCAATCCAATCGATGAGCGCATCGGCGTCGAGAAAGCGCGGGTCGAACAGCGAAAGATACATCCCCAGCGTCGTGTAGAGCTCTTCCGCGCTCTTGCGCGCCAACTGATCCTGCATTGCCTGCGCCAGGGACGCTTCCACGGGAGGCAGGAGATACGTTCGCAGCAGACGGGAGTAGGTTTGCTGCGCGGCGGCATCCACCGGTGGCGCTGCATACAAGCCATACCGATATTCCAGCGCGGGAGCGTCCAGATTCAACCCTTCGACTTGGGCCAGCCTGGCTGCGTCCGTAAGCATGCGCACGCCTTGCGCGTCCAGCGTTCCCTTTGAAACAGCAGAGGTTCGCAGAGCCAGCGCCTTCGTCTTCTCGCTTACCTCGGACAGATATTCATCATTGTTGGCGCGGCTGCTCACCATGCCCATCACCAGCCATACGGCCAACGCCGCCGAGCCGAGGTGCACGCCCCAGCGCAGCCCAGTCTGGGCGATGATCCATTTCCGATTTGGTTGCACCAGGTGCGCTTCCGGAATCACAACCTGCTTGAACAGGTTGCGAAGAAAGTAGCTGCGATGCGCCATCAGGGCCGGCTCACGCGAATGCGATGACAACGCGACATCGTCACTGCCATAGAGGCGGCGCAACGTTCTGCGCAACCTCTCGAACAGGGAATTCTGGTCAGCGTGGACGACCGCCTCCACCTGCTGCGCGCTGGTCAGATAAACGCCGCGCAACATCCGTTGAATCTGCACGTCGTCGTAGCGCGAATCCAGGAACACCTTCGCGAGCAGCTCGGTCAGCACCAGGGACAGGCTACGGAACTCCTGCGGGAACGGATACAGGCGTTTGCGACGCGCCAGACCGTATTCCTCAACCAACCGGGAGTTGAGGCCATCCTCAAGACGCCGTCCCAACAGGCGGAACTCTTCCTCGAAGCGGGCGCGTAGGTCGGGATTTCCGTCATCGGCCTCGCCGCGCGCGTAATCCAGCGTGAAACCCCATACCTGAGACCGGCTTTCGGAGGTCATCGCCTGAAAATACTCATCGAATCCCGGGAGCAGATCCAGCTTGGTCACCATCACGTACACCGGGAATCGAATGCCAAGCGCGCCGCGCAGGTCCGCGAGGCGGGACCGAAGAATGGCGGCCAGACTGCCAACGTCGCCCGCCGGCCGCTCCAACAGCTCGGCCACGCTGACCGCTAGAATCACGCCGTTGATGGGCGCGCGCGTCCGATGCTTGCGCAATGCGCCGAGGAAGCCTTGCCACTCGGCCGCGTTGACGGCCGCCGCGTCCGCATTCCCTTGCTCATTCTGATCGCTGTAGCGACCCGCCGTGTCGATCAGAACCGCTTCGTTGGTGAACCACCAGTCGCAATTGACCGTCCCGCCGGCGCCAGGCAGGCTCGCGACGCCCATCTGCTCGGCCAGCGGAAACTCCAAGCCCGAGTTCAGAACCGCGGTCGTCTTGCCGGCGCCAGGCGTACCGATAATCATGTACCAAGGCAGTTCATAGAGATATCGCTTGCTTTCAAGGAGGCGCCGCCAACCTTGCGGAGCGCCGCGCAATCGCTTGAGCTGGCCGACCGCCTTGGAAACCACCAGCCGAACCGCGCGCACCTCGGAAGACGCATCATGCTCGGCGGTGTCTGTGCTGGGCGCAAGAATCCGGCGCAACAGCGCCTCGTCCGTGCGCAGCAGCCTGACCAGGCGGTACAGGCCATAGATCCCCGCGAGCATGATGATGACGGCGATCAGCCCGGCCCGGCTCATCACGTCAGCCAATGGCCGCAGTTCGCCGATCGCTGCCATCGGCCCGCCGAACCATATCAGCGCGCACAGCGCCGCGACCGACACGATCCATAGCGGCCACTCCATCAACCAGAAGCCGAGAGTGGCCATCAACAAGCCGATCGCGACGAGGCGAACCACCTCGCCCGCCATTGGCCGCAGGCCACCCAGGTCAACAAGGGGGCCGACGAACCAGACCATCGCCGCCAAGAGAATCAGCACGATAATGGCCACGAAGCGCCATGAGAAAACAAAGCCCAGCAGTCGTTTCATTATTTGAGAGTCCATTCGCTTGCGGCAGCCCGCAGGCCAATCAGTACGAAGTCACATAGAGCTCGACGCGGCGATTCTGGGCCCGGCCTTCCAGCGTCGCGTTGTCCCCCAAGGGATTGAGTTCGCCACGCCCCGCGGCCACGGCCTGCTCCGGCGTCAAGCCGCGCTTCAGGAAGACGTCCCGGACAAACTCCGCGCGCTTTTGTGACAGCGCCTGGTTGTCAGGGAATTGCTTCGTACGAATCGGTTGGTTATCCGTGTATCCGACGATCTCAACCTTGCCTTGTACGCGCTTTACCTCGTCGGCAACGCGTTCGAGCACGCCGACCATGGGGGCCAGAACGTCGCTGCGCCCCGACACGAACATGGTGTCGCCAGGGAAGGTCACCAGGGTGCGCTTGGGCTCTTCGCGAAGCTTCACCAGACCGCGCGCTATTTCTTCTTTCAGCAACTCAGCCAGATTCAGCCGCGGGCCGGTGTCCGCCACCGCGACCGGCGTGCCCAGCGCCACGGGCGCCTCGCCCGCCACACCCACCTGGGCGATACGCTCCACCACCGCGTCGCGGTGCTCGCTCACCTGATTCAGCGAATAGCCGAATACACTGGCCGATACCAGCAGGGCCAAGGCTGCGCTAAGCCAACCCGGCATCACTCGACGGCTGGTCTGCCGGGCCGGGCCTTCCCCCTGCCAATGCACGGACAACTCGCTGCCGCCGGCGTCGCGCGCGCGGGCGACCAGCGCCGCCAGCCGTTGACGGATCTGCTCCAAGTGCCGATGGCCGTCCGCCACCACGCTATAACGGCCTTCGAAGCCGAGTCCGAGGATGTGGTACAGGACTTCCAGGACGGCCGCATACTCATCCGGATCGCTCGCCATCCTACCGATCAGCAGGAAGAACTTTTCGCCGCCATCGACCTCGCCCTCGAATGCAATCAGCAACCCCTGGGCCGCCCAGACACCACCGGCGCCCCAGACACTGCGGTTGGCCGCTTCATCCAGCGCGGTGCACAGACAGTAGCGGGCAACCGCCACGCTCTTCCATGGCACCTCCGCCTTGTCGCAGATATTCTGGAATACTCCGATTTCCCGCACCAACATTTCACGCAGCGTCATGATCGCGGTCTGGTCGGGCAGGCTCTCTGGCATGGATGCCAGCAATCGCAACAGTGGCCCGGCCGCCTCCAGCAATGGATTGGCAGCCACCTTGACCGCTTCCAGACGGACAGCGAACTCCGCCGCCGTTCCTTCCTCGTCAAGCGCGATCTCCACCTTCGGCGCTTCGCGGCTGGGACTCGGCGCTGCGGCCGGCGCAATGCCTGCCGCCGGCCCCGCCAGAAGGTCAAATGTCCTCGCGTCAAATCCAGGTGCGTTCATCGACTGCGAACTCCCCACAATTCAAGTTTCAGTTCAGGAAAGTGGCCGGCGATATGCAAGGCAAGCCCTCCCTGGCGCGCAATCTGATCCCACAGCGGACCGGATCTCGACAGCTCGAAATAGACATTCCCCGCTGCAAAAGGAATCTGCCGGGGCGGCACCGGCAGCGGCGACAACGTCACCCCTGGCAGGTGCGACCTTATCAACTCGGGCAGCCGCTGCGGATGCGAGATCTTCGTATGCGAAATGAACTGCTGCATCAGGCTGTCCGGCGACATCTGCGCGCTGACCGCCAGCACCAGATTGGCGTAGCCCTGCAGCTCCGAAGGCATTAGCGTCGCCGTCCTCACGCCATGCGCCTGTTCAACCAGCGGAATCGCCTGTGCGCTGCGCACCAGCACCTGGTTCAACAGGCTGTGCACTTCCGCCACCAGCGGCTGAATGCTGCGATACAACTGCGCATGGTCATAGCCGGGCGCCGGCAACGGCCGCCTGGATTGCGGCCTGACATAAGTAGCCAGGTCGCCGGCCAGCATGGCGAGCGTCATGTACAGACGCTCCGGCGCAGTTTCGGACACACGACAGATATGATCGAGAAGAGGATCGTATCGATTCAGGATCTGGAGCAGAAGGTAATCCGATACCTCCGCCGCCGAAGCCACCCCGCCTTGCCCGCTGGAGAGGCGGCTGGACAACGCATCCGCCCGCAGCTTCACCAGGCCCTGCAATTGTTGCGACCACTGCACCAGCAGCGGATTGGCCGCGCATGCGCTCACCGGAGGAATGAACTCGCCGTCATAGAGCGTCACCGAGCCGTCGGACAGGATTGCCTTGACGCGTCCAAGCGCGACCCCGATCCAGGATTGGGTCAGCTCCTTCTCGGACATGAGCCGAAGCCGCAGATGCGCGAGTTGTACGGCTTTTGGCCCCTGACCGATCGCGTTGCTATCCGCCAGCTCCTGGTCGAACGCCTGGTACCGCGCCATTGACCCCTGGTCGACGTCAAACCCGGTTTCGTCGACATCGGGCAGCCGCAGCGGCACTGCAAGATAGATGATTTGATTCAGATGCTCCGGTAACACCGTGAGCGGCGCAGGCGGCGGATTGTGCCCCGGGATATCGAAAGGCGTTCCGTCGGGAAACACCCCCAGCCCCCGTTGCAGCGCGATTTTCCCAAACGAAAGCGCCTCATGGTCAATCTCGTAACGCGAGAAGCCCCAGAAAAACGGCCCCGCCGGCGCGGCGCGTTTGTGGGCGTAGAACTCCAGATACCGTTCCTGCTGCTGGAACAGTTGCGGAATGAGGAACAACCCCTCACTCCACACGACTTTGCTGTACAGACTCATCGGCTTCAATCCGTCTCAGCGATCAGTACGGCATCGGCGCCGACCTTGATTCGAACGCGGATATTCTGGCTGGATGAACCGAACCAGGCTTGCGCCTGTTTCGGCGGCAACATATAGGTCGCGCGCCAAACGGAGTGACCGAGATCGCGGTAACCCGCGATCACGCCCAGCGCCACGGTCTGTCCATCCAGGCGACGCTTTATGACCTTGCGGTCAGACGGGCGCAGCACCAGCTCGTTCGACTCGACCAGGTCGTTTCCCAGGATCTGCCGCGGCTTTGCCTGCAGCGAAAAGTAATCTGCCTCTTCGAACGCGGAGCGGGACTTCAGCTCGAAGACCTGAAGCTGTATAGGCGTGGGCCGGCCCTGGCCATCGGCGTTGACCCGATCATCCGCTTCGATAACGAGCTCCAGGTTCACGGTCTTTTCCTGCGGCTCCTTCTTGCCAGCGCATGAGGTCAACAAGGCGGCGAAGAGGACGCCGCCCAAGATCCGCAGCCACACAAAGCGGTGCGGTGAAAGACGGAATGGATTGTTTCTGTACATGAGATCAACTCGCGCCACCGTCGCAAAGGCCGGGGCGCAACACGTTACCGCGCTGAAATGTGGCGAATCGGGAAGGGCCGGCTGGAAACAGCCAGCCAAGCCCCCCCGGCGTCATCTGCCTTTTGGCAGATCAGGCAGCATTCTTCTTGATATCGAAAGTCGCAGTCACTGCGCCGCCACTGCCGCCCTGGGCGTTCTGGATGATGTACTCCTGCTTCATGCTGGAGAACGACAGGCTGACACGCTCACGCGGACGCGATTCATCTTCCGCCACCCCTTCCGGGCTTACGCGCGTCACCAGAACGTCGTTCATGGTCAGCTTGAGGTATTCCAGCGGATTGCCGCCGGACTTTCGCACCACCAGTTGGGCTTGCTTAATGTGCTTTCCGAGCAGGCAATACTGAACCAGATTGGGCGTCGCGCGATCGATGAAATGCTCGAACGTCAAGTCATCCACCGAGGCCTTGCCGGTGCCGCCGCCAGAGCCCATATGCATATTGGACTGCTGCGACACATTCCAGGACCAGCTCAGGACTTCGATCTCGTTCTTGTGAGTCGAGTCTTCGGCCTCACCTTCGATACCGTCGACCTTGAGGAAAATATCATGTGCCATTTGAAATCCTTACACCATTTGTTATTGCGGAATAACCCGGAGATATTCAGGAGCATTCCGGGTTGCTGCTCCGGCGGACAAGTCCGCCAACCTCAACTTTCTCCAGCCATGCACTCAGGCAGCGGCCTTCACCGACGGCAGCTTTGCGACGAGTCGCAAGGAGACGGTCAGACCCTCCAACTGGAAATGCGGGCGCAGGAAGAATTTCGCCTGGTAGTAACCGGGGTTTCCCTCGACGTCTTCCACCACGACCTCGGCGGCGGCCAGCGGCCGACGTGCCTTGGTTTCCTGCGAACTGTTCGCCGGATCGGCGTCGACGTAGTTCATGACCCACTCGTTCAGCCACGTCTGCATCTCGTCGCGTTCCTTGAAGGAGCCGATCTTGTCGCGCACGATGCACTTCAGGTAGTGCGCGAATCGCGAACATGCGAACAGGTAAGGCAGCCTGGCCGAAAGATTCGCATTGGCAGTCGCGTCGGCGTCGTAGTACTCCGCCGGCTTCTGCAAAGACTGGGCACCGATGAATGCCGCGTAATTGGTGCTCTTGCGATGAATCAGCGGAATGAAGCCATTCTTTGACAACTCGGCCTCGCGCCGGTCCGAAATGGCGATCTCCGTCGGGCACTTCATGTCCACGCCGCCATCGTCCGTGGGGAAAGTGTGACAAGGCAGGTTATCCACCACGCCACCGCTCTCCACACCTCGGATCAGCGTGCACCAGCCGTATTCCTTGAACGAGCGATTGATGTTCACCGCCATGGCGTAGGCCGCGTTGGACCAGACGTACTTGCGGTGATCGGCGCCGTCCGTTGACTCCTCGAAGTCAAACTCGTCGACCGGATTGGTTTTCGCGCCGTAGGGCAGGCGCGACAAGAACCGCGGCATCGCCAGACCGATATAGCGCGCGTCCTCCGAATTGCGCAACGCATTCCAGGGCGCATACTCCAGGTTCTGCGTGAAGATCTTGGTAAGGTCGCGAGGGTTGGCCAACTCTTGCCACGAATCCATCTGCAGCACGGACGGCGCCGCGCCGGTGATGAAGGGCGAATGCGAGGCCGCCGCCACCTTGGCGATCGAACCCAGCATGTCCACGTCATGCGGCGTATGATCAAAGTAGTAGTCAGCCACCAGGCAGCCGTATGGCTCGCCACCCAACTGACCGTACTCCTCCTCGTAGACCTGCTTGAAGAACGGACTCTGATCCCAGGCGAGGCCCTTGTACCGCTTCATCGTCCGGCGCAGGTCTTCCTTGGAGATATCCATGAAGCGGATCTTCAGCTTCTCATCGGTCTCGGTGTTGTTGACCAGATGGTGCAAGCCCCGCCAGGCGCTCTCCAACTGTTGAAACTCCTGGTGATGCAGAATCAGATTGATCTGCTCGGACAGCTTGCGGTCGATCTCGCCAATGATCGCCGCGATGCTCTTGTATGCGTCGTCCGATACCCGCACAACGTTTTGCAATGCCTGCTCGGCGAGCGTCTGCACCGCAAGCTCGACAGCGACACGCGCCTGATCGGTCTTGGGCTTGAACTCGCGCGCGAGCAGGCTGTTGAAGTCGGAATGCTGCGCTACCGCCTGCTCGGCGGCATGGGCTGCTGATTTTTCCTTGACTGCCATGTTTCTCTCTCTAGATTCAGAAGTCTCGAAGCGGCGGGATCATTCGGAAGCTTGCGCTTCGGCGGATGCCGCCGGCTTGGGCTCTTTGGCAAGGGCGCGCAGCAACGCCGGATCGGCGAGCACCTGGTTGATCAGGTTCTCCGCGCCCGCCTTGCCGTCCATATAGGTCTGCAAATTGGCCAGTTGGGTTCTGGCCTCGAGCAGCTTCGCGAGAGGTTCCACCTTGCGTGCGATGGCAGCCGGCGAGAAGTCATCCATGCTTTCGAACGTGATATCGACCATGAGCTGCCCGTCTCCGGTCAGCGTGTTGGGTGCGGCAAAGGCAACCCGCGGCTGAATCGCCTTCATGCGCTCGTCGAAGTTGTCGATGTCGATATTCAGGAATTTGCGCTCACCGACGGGAGGCAGGGCCTGCAGCGGCTTTCCGGAAAGATCCGCAAGCACGCCCATCACAAACGGGAGTTCGACCTTTCGGCCCGACCCGTAGATCTCGACGTCATACTCGATCTGCACGCGCGGCGCGCGATTACGCGCGATGAATTTTTGAGAACTGTTGGAAACCGCCATGAATACTCCGACGCTGGCTTTGGGGTTGGTAGTACGGGATGGCCAGTCGCAACCACCGCTACGGCGGTCTGCCTTGACCATCTTGGGTTGCAGTCTCCCGGAGGCGTCGACCGCCGGGATTTGCCTCCTCAATAGCCTCGCAGCTTAGGCAGCTGCCTCGAACGTCGGAATCAGCGTTGTCCTAAATCTTCCGCTTCGTGCATCGCAAACGCGTAGAGTTGAGAAAGCTCAAGCGCGATACGCTTGTGGCCCTCCGGTCACTCATTCGCGAACGCGTCGCAGGCGAAGCGCGCCGACATCGGCGGCAACAGAGAAATCTCGACGCGCCGGTTCTGCGCCCGGCCGGAGGCTGAGGCGTTATCCGCTCGCGGCTGCGTCGCGCCCTTGCCGACGACTGCGAAGCGCTGTGGCGACGCAGCAGTCATTAGCACAAGTTCGTCGCGCACCGCCTGCGCCCTGGCCACCGACAACGCCAGGTTGTCCTGCGCGGCGCCGGTGGAATCGGTGTGTCCGATAATCTGGACACGCAAGTCGGGATTTGCCTTGAGCAGAACAGCGACAGGTTCCAGCAGCCGCTGCGCCGTGGCCCGTCGCATGCGCGTGTCGCCGGCATCGAAATTCGCCGTACTGTCAATACGCAGCGAGGTCTGGGGCGGCCGGTACGCTGCGACCGCCTGCGCCATCGCCGCGCGGAGGCGGTCGGCACCCGCGGCTTCATGCACCCAGGACTTGACGCCGCCTTGCGCAAGGCGATGATTCAACTCGTTCAGGTCCGCGGTGACCTGCAAAAGCGCATCGCATTTGAGGAGGATCCTGCTCTCGGGTATCTCCGCGTAGCGCCCCAAGACTTCGGAGAACCGCTTCAGATCCTGGTTTACCCGCCAGTAAGGGATCCCCGTGACCAACGCCGCCGACGCCAGGGCGGTAGCGAGCACCAGCCCGCGGCGCAGCCACTTATGCGGCGTGCGCCTTTCCTCCTGGACGGCGGTCCATTCACCGTCTGACTTCTTTCCGGCCACCCGCAGCCCAGGCAAACTGAGCACGCCAGGGCGCGGCGGCGGAAGTTCCAGATGCAGTCCGGTTCTTGCCACCACCCAACGCATCCAGGCGGTCGCATGAGGAACCGTCGTCGTCTCGTCAACCAGCAATAGCCCGGCGAGGAAGAAGGGTGGCGTGTTGGCGACCTCCTCGATTGCGGCCAGCAGGCCCGCGTCGCCGGCCCAGTCCAACACAGAGAACACCAGGCGCTCGCGCAACAGCCCATCCTCGGCAAAGTGCCGGACACTGGAAAGCCTCAGCGTCTGCGCCGCTTGCCGCATGGCCACCCTGCCTTGCGGAAAAGGCGCGTCGGCTGACAGGCTCCGAACCTGTTCGGAAGCCCTTCCGTGTCCCCCGATACACGCATAGACGGCCGCATACGTGGGCACCGGCGGCTGGCCGCCAACTGCGCATCGCGCAATCGCGATCCGCCAGGATTTCCAATCCGATCGCATCACCGCATCGTCGCCGCCGCTGGGCACCAGCGGCAGCAGAACCGCGCAGCCGACGCCATCGCGGGAAGCCTCTCGAACCATGCGGATCAACGCTTCCGGCGTGGCAGCCATCACCCAGGCGACCCCCTCGCTCCAGCGCTTTCGCAGCACTTCACCTGATTGGGTGTCGACCGGCTTTTCAAAGAACAGCGCGGCGCTCGGCCCGCCGACAATCACCATGGCCGGCGACCCTGGCTTGCCAGATTCAGTCATGAGGCACCCGTATGTCGCGAGACGGCAAGGCCCCCGGCGCCGAGACGAGCTTCGAGCTTTCTCTTGAAGGCGGCTGCTTCGGGCGTGCGTCCGAAGAGGCCCGCCGTCAACAGGTAGCGATACCAATGTAGCCACGCGACAGACGCCGAGCTGTCGGCGATCTGCGAACTCAGATCGGCGCGCACCAGCTCCCGGGCATCCGGCTCACCCAGTTGGACGCGGCAAAGCGAGGCGGCGAGCCATTCGTCACCCGCCTCCCGGGTGCAGGCCGCCACCGTCACGTCGTCCAACAGCAACGTGTGAGACAGTCGCAGGCGGCGGGCTTGCGCCGCCGCCACCGCCAGCGCGCGCAGGCCGTCATCGAACTCTTCCATGAGTGCCACACAACGCGCTCGCCACGCATGCGTCGGGCCGATGCCCGCGCTCCACTCCAGAACCGCCAGATGCAGGATGGTCTCGTCGAGAAGACGGGTATAGGCAGCCCCCGTCATGGCATCGCTTTCAACCTTGCGAGCATTCATGGGATATCGATCGTATAAGTCACGTAGGCTTTCACCACCCCTGGGGTGGCGGCCCCCGTTGCGTAGTAGCGGGCGAAGTAAGTCAGATTCTGAACAGCGCCAGAACCCGTGGAAGCGACCGCCTTGACAGTGCTTTTATCTCCCACCCGGATAATGCTGCCATCGGCGTTGAGCAGTTCGATCTGCACCTCGCGCGGCGTGGCCGCCGGCGAAGCATCCAGCAGGTTGAGCCTGCCGCTGGCGTCGACATAAGGCCCCGCTTCAAATGACGCGCGAACCGTGCCAGGCGTTCCCTCACACTCGATCGGAATGTCGAATCTCGTGGCTCCGGCCACGTCGCCCGGCGACCCAAGGGACTGAACAGACATGGTGGGCAGGAACACGTCAATGGAGGCATCCCGAACGTGGCAACTCAGCGGTACATAACGGCCGGAGAACCTGATATGGACATCGTCGGACGCAGCACCGGCGCTGGCGACGAGAAGCACCGCCAGCGCAACCCCGAAGAGCCGGGCGACAACGCCGCGACCGCGGCTGAACACTGCGCTCATGGTTTCTCCCTTACAGCTTGAACCACCGAAGCCTGGGCCGGGGCGCGGCACTCAGCCTGCAGCCGCGAGATGGCGTCGGCCGTCATGGCCCGAGCGGAACGCGCCGCCGGCTGCTTGGCCGGCAATGTGTAGGGCGCCTCACACTGCTCGTGCGGGGCATTTCCCCACTTGACCCGCAAGATACCCTGCTCGGCCATCCCCCTTACCAGCGCAACGCCGCCTTGTCCCACCGTGCCCAGCGCATGTTCGCTCTCGGCCTGATACACCTGCGAGCCGAGCGGCACGGGCTCGCCATCCACGCGGCGCAGGCGCAGCAGCACAGGTTGGCCCTGCTCGGTGCGTATTTCCACCAGAACCACCGAATCCAGCGTCGGCACCACTTCCTCCGCCGTCGCTCCCAGCTCGACGTCCATCCCGAGCTGAGAAGGATCCAGCATCACGTTATTGACTCGATACGGCGACAGAGCGGGAACCAACGCGTAGCCATTGGCATCGATTTTCGCGCCCTGGCCGTTTATCACGCGCGCGCCGGCGGCTCCTTTTGCCTGAACCAGCGCAGCCGCGCGCCCCAAGGACGGGCCCGCCGTTACGCCGCCGCCATGCACAACCAGCGCCCCTCTTGCGCCGAGCGCGAACTGGTTCATGTCGGTGCCGGTCGAGGCACTGGCGTTGTATGTGCCATAAGGCGATCGATAGGTGCCGAAGGCGCCGAGACTGTTGTTCCGACCGGAATCATTGTCCGACGTGGCCGCCGTCAACCCGAATGACACGGGCATGTCCTGTCCTCCAGATCCGCTGGCTGAGGCCTGGACCTGGGAGTTCCCGTTGGATGAGCGGACGACCGTGCTGGACAGCGTGTTGAACCGTGGACCATCGTCGGCCGCGCCCCTGCCCAGCGGGATCGACAGCGTCAACATGATCTGGTTGCTCAAGGACGCGGACTCTCCCGTGCGCAGCCGCTGACCATAAATGGAATAGTTGACCGAGCGGTAGCTGCCGCTGTAACCCACCTGAAACTGGAGGTCGCTGCCGGACTGCTGCGCCCAGTAGTTCTGCCGGCTTCCGGTGACAAAGAAATTCCCTCTGTCGCCGACAGGCTGCGAAATATTGACCTGAAAGCGTTGCTTGACCCGATAGTCATACCAGAACGCGCGTGAATCCTGCCGCCCGGCGCGGGCGTAGATGGCATCGCGCAAGCCATAGAAGTTTGACGTCGAATAGCGGTAGCCGGCCATGGAGAAGCGGGTGCCGGTGCTGGACAGGATATTGGCATAGTTCAGCCGAGTGCTGAATCCCCGATGCGACTCGCTGGCGATGCGTGTGTCGGCTCCGGTCACATCCAACGAGAAGGCGCCGGCTCGGGTATTGATGGCGGAGCCGACCATCAGCGAGGCATAGCCGGAAGCCGCCTGGGATCCCGCATAGGCGGTCAGCCCGTCCGTCAATCCGTACTGATAAGTGGCTTCCGTGACCCAAGGCTCGTCGGAGAACTCGGAATTTCGATACTTGCCCATCCCCACGCTATAGCGGTGAACGCCTGAGCGCAGCAACATCGGGACAGAGGAGAAAGGCACGCTGAACGTGCTTTGGCGACCGTCAGCCTCCAGCACCGACACCTCGAGATCGCCACCATAGCCGGACGCAGGCAGGTCAGACAGTTCAAATGGCCCGGCCGGCACGTTCTCTTCATAGATGACACGTCCGGCCTGCCGCACCGTGACAACCGCGTTGGTGTCGGCCAGGCCGCGCACCACCGGCGCATAACTGCGCATCGAGTCCGGCAACATCCGGTCATCGCTGAATAGCCGCACGCCGCGCAACGCGAACGTGTCGAACAGCTCTCCGCTGGTGTAGCTGTCGCCCAACAGCACTTGGCTGCGCCAGGG
This sequence comes from Achromobacter sp., assembly GCF_050285565.1. Taxonomy (GTDB): domain Bacteria; phylum Pseudomonadota; class Gammaproteobacteria; order Burkholderiales; family Burkholderiaceae_B; genus Achromobacter. The sequence goes on along the minus strand of NZ_JBLZXG010000006.1, from coordinate 170,437 downwards.
GCTGATGCCGCGCTGCGCATAGGATTCCAGGCTGTTCCAACTGGACGAGCCGTTGTTCGACCAATTCTTGGTCGACCGTTGCCGCAAGCGCCAGCCGCCGAGATTCAGGCCCGAGGTCAACCCAAGATAGAGGTTGTTGAACTGCCGCCCGCCATGCCGAGGATTGCTGGTATAGCCATTCAGGCTGTAATCGACCAGGCCCGCGGTGATGCCATCGTTCCAGCGAACCGGATCCACCCAGCCCCGGCTCGGCGTGTGCACGTAGGCCTGCGGCACCGTCAGTTCCAAAACCAGTTCGCCGAGATCCATCATGGCGTATGCCTGGGGTATCTGTGCGCTCAGCGCGAGACAGCCTGTTGAATCGCCAGCCTGCGTGTCGCGTGGAGAGGCGGCATCCGCCTGCGCGAGCTCCCCGCCCGCGCGTGACAGGGATATCCCCATTTGGTCGAGGTCGGCGCGGGAAAAGCACGGTTCGGTGCGGCTGCCATCAACGGCGACATAGCGCACATCACGTCTGCCCACTCGCTGGCCGTTGACTTTGACGTCAACCGAGTAGACGCCCGGCAGAACCACATTGCCTTGATTGAACCGGCTGAGATCGACCGCAGGCCCCATCAGGAAGCGGGAATCGAACTCTACATCCGCCGGTTGCGCCTGCCCGGCAGCCTGCGCCGTCGCATCGCCGATCGGCGCCACCAAGCAAACCACCAGCAGCGCGCGTTGCAGGGAACATTTTCCCCCGAGGCGCCAGCCGTCCGGTGCACTCAGCCTGCCGGCAGGACTCTTCCCAATTTCTCCACCTAGCGACATCATCGTACCTTTGAAGCCTATGGCCTACCTTGGAGTACTGCCTGATTCACCACCTCGGCGCCGTAGTCGTTGATGATGCCGTATCGGATATGGCCGGGGAGCAGCGCTTCGCCGCCCTCCACCTTCTCCGTGGAGCGCGGCAGATCAAGCGATGCGAACGGCGCCACCATGCCCTGGGCGTATGCGCTCTTGACGCCCGCGACGTTGGCCACAAGACGACTAAAGGAAAGATAGTAAGGAGTGGGGTTATGCACCCGCAGCGCCCCTTGGGCGCCTGCCTCCCACGTCAGCGCCTTGGCCGCTTCCTCCGGGGGAACAACCAGCCCCTGCGGACGCAGAAAGAGCTTCAGGCGCGTGCGCACGGCCAACTGCATGAAGTTCTCGTCCACCTTTCTATCCGGCTTGGGCGGAACCTCCAGCACATTCAGATAGAACAACGTCTCCCTGTCCTGCTGTTGATCCCCGCCGGTATAAATGATGCGCAAGGTCTGCCCTCTCTGTGGCTCGACCCGGGACATAGGCGGTGAAATGACAAACGGCACGTCAAGCCGTCCCGGCGATTCGTTCACCGAGCCATCGTCGATCCACGATTGCACTAGCACCGGTTTTCTATCGATGTTGCGCAAGCGTACGTTGACCTCGCGATCTCCCATCGAGTAGACGACTCGGGTTCCAGTGATAACGACACCCGCCTGGGCAAACAGCGGGACACAGACCAGCAGCGCGGCAGCGAACGCCCGGGAAACAGCGACAAGCACATTAGCCCCTGATGAAAAGAAAGATCCTCCGTTGCCGAAGGCATACCCCTCGGCAACGCCTAAGAATGGCTCAAGCCGGAATCACGGGTAGGCCAGCGTGAACTCGGCGTATGTCTGCACGGTGCCGGGAGTCGTCGCGCCCAGGGCAAAGTACTGGCCGCCATAGGTCATCGTCGCGCCGCGCGAAGCGCCGGTACCGGTCACCGCAAACGCCCTTCCGGTCGACCCCACCTTGAGCTCGGAACCATCGGCCTCCACCAATTGGACGGTCACCTGCGTGGCCGCATTCGGGCCGGAGGCCAGATTCTTCAGGGTGAAATGGCCTGGCTCCATATTGGTCATTTCAAAGTGCGCAGCCACCTGATTGATGGAACTGGGACAGTTGTCGACGTGAATCTGGAAAGGCGTCGAACCGGCCGTATCATTGGCCGCGCTGAGCGACTGCGTCGAGACGGTCGGCAGCGTGACGGTCTGGTTCTCCGAACCGGACATAACCGCACACGTATCGACAATGAGCTTGCCATTGAAGTTGACTTTGCCTTGAGTGACCGTCTGGGCCTGCGCGGACAAAGCGCCACCCGCCATCAGCGTAAATAACGCCAGGCGAAGAGCATTGATTTTCATCTTGCTTTCCTTGACTGAGAGCTTCGGATTAGAGAGAAAGAACAGGAACTACGCGCATTCCTATACGACCGGAAAACGCCTCTATGAGTTTAGGAACCCCGCTGCGGGCTTGACATCAGCGTCGTCCGACGGGACGCCTTATATTTGTCCCGGCCGCCACCATCGCGGCATCAGGCCGCCAAGCCATGGGAGATTCCGTAGCGCACCAGCTCGATGTCCGATGTCACGTCGAGCTTCTTCATCGCTGAACGTTTCTGCGCACTCACGGTCTGCTTGCTGCGCCCGAACTTGGCAGCTATCTCGCCAACCGACATGCCGGACAGGAACAGGCGAACGACCTCCACCTCGCAACGCGTTAGCGCGCGTAAGCGCTCCGCCGCATCGCCGTCGGATGGCACCGACAAGGCGCCGATGATCCGAGGCGAGAAGTATGAGTCGCCGCGCCACACCGTATGCAGGGCATGGCGCAAGTGCTCGGACCGATCGCATTTGCTGACGATGCCCCGCACCCCCTGGCGCTCCAGCGCCTGCAGGACAATCGGGCTATCGATGCCCGTAAGAACGATCAGTTTGATCGCCGGATGCCGTTCCTGAATCAGCGCCAGCATTGAAAGGCCATCGCCGAAATGCCTCCCTGACATCACGTAGTCGCAGATCAGGACATCGCATTCGTTCTGCCTCAGGACATCGAACAGCCCGGTCGAGTCATACGCGTATCCCACCACCTGTGCAGCGTCAACATCGGATAGTTCGATCTTCACACCCTTGACACAGACAGGGTGCCCATCCGCCACGACAATACGGATGAGTTTTCGCACGGCCACCTCTCCTCAATTTCCGTCAGCTAGGCTCAATGAAAAAGCGAGCGCGCGCTCGGGCGGAGATTCCGGATCCGCCAGAGCGATACTCACGCGCTGCAGCACCTTGCGCTCGGACATCGCATCCATCCACACACTCGCGATCTCCGGCAAGATGTGCTGCTCCAGGAATCCTATCAACGCACGGGCTCCGGTTTGATCGACGCGGCAAGCAGCCACCACGTAGTCCACGACATCCTGGCCATACTCCAACTGCGAATGCAGCGTGTCCGACATCCGTTGCCCGACCCGATCCAGATGCAGCCGCACGATGCTGGAAAGCGCGTCGGCGCGCAACGGCGCGTATGGCACCACGGTCAACCGCCCCAACAGAGCCGCCGGGAAGCGGGTCAGCAACTCCGGTTCCACCGCCTGGCGCAGGCCATCGAGACTCACAGGCGCGAGATCGTCTCCGCACAAAGTTGAAATCAGTTCACTTCCAACGTTAGTCGTCAACAGGATGATGGTGTTGCGAAAGTCGATATATCGTCCGTCGCCGTCCTCCATGTGCCCCTTGTCGAAGACCTGAAAGAACAGTTCGTGCACGTCGCTATGCGCCTTCTCCACCTCGTCCAGAAGAATGACGGAGTACGGCCGGCGGCGCACGGCTTCCGTCAGAACGCCGCCCTCGCCGTAGCCCACGTATCCAGGCGGCGCGCCGCGCAGGCCGGACACCGTGTGCGACTCCTGGTACTCGCTGAGATTGATGGATATCAGGTTCTGCTCTCCGCCATACAAGGCTTCTGCCAACGCCAGCGCCGTCTCCGTCTTGCCAACGCCGGAAGGCCCTGCGAGCAGGAAAACGCCCTGTGGCTTGTTCGGGTCCGACAGACCTGCCCGCGCCGTGCGCACGCGCTGCACAATGCGCTCTATCGGCTCGTCCTGTCCGATCACGCGACGCCGCAGCGCATCCTGGAGGCTGCGCAATGCGGTGATCTCATCGGTCAGCATGCGCCCCACAGGTATACCCGTCCAGTCCGCCATGATCTCGGCCACCGCGGCCTCGCCCACCTCCGGGTGAACCAACGGCGCCTCGCCTTGCGTCACATGCAGGGCCTTCGCGGCGTCTCGCAGCTCGGCCGACGCATCCGTGCCGAACGCCTCGTCCCCCCCGCCTTCTAGGGCGGCCTTGCGCCGCTCCACCAGCGCCTGCACCTGCTCGCTCTGACGGCGCCATCTGAGTTCAATCTCCGCCTTCTCCTGGCGCAGCTTCTCCATCTGCACGTCGACTTCCGCCAGCTCGACAGGCATCCTCAGGCCGACCTTCACTTCCGCCTGCATAAGGTCGCGCAGCGCCTCGCAGGCGAGAATGCGCTGTTCCACATGCTCCAGAACTTTAGGCGGCGCATTCTGTGACAGGGCCACCCGGGCGCAGGCCGTATCGAGCAGACTGATCGCTTTATCCGGAAGCTGGCGCGTCGGCAAATAGCGCTGAGACAGCGTCACCGCGGCGCGCACGGCCTCATCGCGAACCAGGACGCCATGATGACGCGCAAAGCTTGGCACCAGCCCGCGCACCATCGCCGCTGCCTGTTCTGTCTTGGGTTCGGCCACTTGCAGCATGTGAAAGCGTCGCGTCAGCGCGGGATCTTTCTCAATGTAGCGCTTGTACTCTGCCCACGTCGTCGCGCCGATCACCCGCAAATCGCCGCGCGCCAGCATCGGCTTGAGCAAATTGGCGGCATCACCGGTGCCGGCCTGGCCGCCGGCGCCTATCAGCGTGTGCATTTCGTCGATGAACAGAATGGTCATGGCGCTGGATCGCCTGGCCGCGTCGAGCAGCCCCTTCAAGCGCGACTCGAACTCCCCTTTGACGCTGGCTCCCGCCAACATGGCGCCGATATCGACGTTAAGGACACGCGCGCCGCACAAAATCGGCGGCACGCGCTCCTGCGCAATCGCCAGCGCCAGCCCCTCCACGACAGCGGTTTTGCCCACTCCCGCCTCGCCGGTAAGCAGCGGATTGTTCTGCCGGCGACGCATCAGCACGTCGACCATCGCGCGGATCTCGGTCTCGCGGCTCAACACGGGATCCAGGCCGCCGTCGCGTGCTCTGGCCGTGAGATCCGTACAGAACTTTCGCAGCGGATCATCGTCGGACTTCGCGCCATCATCGGCGTCTTTTCCCGCCTCGCTGTCCACGCCTTCAGGCGAGCCCAGGATCCAAGCGCGCAACGGATCAGCCAGGTCTTCCATCGGTATCTTGCGGAACTCCGGCGAGATACCCAGCAGCACTCGGCGCAGCTCCGCATCCGTGGCCAACGCATGGATCAGCCATGCGCCACGAATGCGCGTGTCGGAAAACTGCAGCGTCGCGCTTATCCAGGCTCGTTCGACCGCGAGTTCGACCTGATACGAGAAGTCACTGACCGATCCCGCTCCTCCCGGCAACGAAGAAAGTGATTCACGCAGGTGCAGCGCGATCACCTCCCCATCCGCCCCGACGTGCCGCAGTATCCGCTGCAGGTCTCCATCTGATTGGTTCAAGAGTTGGTGCAGCCAATGCGCGACTTCCACATAGGGATTGCCTCGCAACTTACAGAACGCCGTTGCAGATTCCAGACTTTGGAACATGCGTTGGTTGAGTTTTCCAAAAAGGACACGCCGGAGAATTGTCATCTGCTTCAGGGGTAAGTACCGCGTAAATGCACGACAGCCTATCCAGTATGCGCAATACGAACAATCAGACTGGACTGAAGCCGCCCTTTCGCGACATGAGACTGATCAAGCAACCTCTCACTCTTGATCCTTCGCAAACGGCACGATTTTGGCGCCCTCCGGTGGGCGGACGGGAGGGATATTTAGCGAAAGTCCTATTCTCATGCTCCGTGGAAACGCCAACAATCGCCGCATCACTTTCTCAACCAACGCCGCCCCGACTTCACATGGCGCGGCTGCAGCTTCCCCACATCGCATAACCCATGTATCCAAATCGCCTCAAGCTCGCCATTCTCGATAGTCACCCATTGATACTGAAGGGACTCAAATCCATCTTCGAGAGCTGCCCAGACATCGAAGTCGAAGGCACGTTTGAAGATTCGGACGAACTGCTCGAAAGCATGGATGAACGCCATTACGATGTCATCATCGCTGAGTACTTTCTTGAGCAGGGGGATCTTGGTGGCGCTGAGCTGATACCCGTCCTGATACAGCGGCAGCCGCGTGCGAGAATCTTGGTTTTCTCCGCCTCGCAAGACCCCGGCATCGTCGCGCTGGCCCTGCGGCTTGGCGCTCACGGCTATGTCAACAAGCAGGCTCGCGATGAGATCATCGTGCGGGCGTTGCGGCGGGTACACGCGGGCAACCGCTACATCGATCCAACCCTCCAGCACTTGCTGCCAGAAAGCCTGGCACCTATCGCATCTCACATCGCCCGCGGCGAGAATTCGGAGTCGAGGATACGTGCATTGCTGCACAGTGCCGAGTTGTCACCCAGCGAGTACTCCGTACTGCACAACTTCGTGGCCGGCGCCAACGTCATGGAAATCGCGGCCCGCTTGTGCAAGAGCCCGAAAACCATCAGCAGCCAGAAAGCGGCCGCGTTCCGAAAGCTCGGCGTGACGACAGACAACGGTCTGTACCGGCTGGTTGGCAAGACCGTCGATACCACCTCCCATAGCCGCACGGCGACAAAGAACTGCCCGCGCATAGGACGGTGCTGATGGGTAAGCCACTCCCCGCTCGATAAGCTCTTGATTCCCGCTGTCGCCCCCAACCGAGCACGACGCGCGGGCATACAAAGTGGAATGATGATGGAGATTTATCTCGCTGGTCCGGCGTGCGCCGACGTGCGCTCCGGAGGTAATAGCTGATGCGCTTGATACCGGAATACACTGGCGATGAGGCCGGCTTCGAATGGCATGGCGCGCCTGCCATCCCGGACTTTCAGTTTCAGATCAGAACGCCAGGACTGCCTCTCGGCGCCGAGCCGGTGATCGATGAAGAGCTCAACTGCATCATAGGTTATGAGCGGACACTAGGCGGCGTCACGCATCTCTATGACTTGCAGGGCGACCTGGTTTCCATCAGCGAATTGCCGCTCGAATCGCCGCTGCTGGATCCGCTGGACATCGCGCTGGCGGGATACGGATTGTTGCGGCTCGGCGGCAGCGCGCTCTTCAAGAGCGGCGCCAGCGTCGGCATCAGACGCGCGGTTGGCAACCTGGCCATCAGCGGGCTACGCACGCGCTTTGCGGCATTGACCCGACAGCCGCTGAAGTTCGCGGCCGCGCCGCTCGCGCATATGAGTGAACCGGGACGCTATGTGCCGCATCATATTCTCAAGTTGGCGATCCGGTACGGAAAACGGGTGGCCGATCCTCTCGGCCACGCCGGTGTGTTTCAATACACCATCAAGATGACCAAGAATGGCAAACCCTATTTGCTCGAGGTAGTCGTGCGCGAGCGTGACTTCACCATCCTGCACTTTCTTTACAAGAGCTGACATGACCTCGATCCAGGTTCGCGTGGAACCTGCGCCCTGCCTGGCCCAGGCCCATTCGGACTGGGACAGTGAGGGCCATAGCCTGTCCTGCCGTGTCGTCTATCCGCCGCGCGCTCCCGAGCCCCCGTCCCTGGCGGGAATTCTCGATCTGCGCTTCGGGTTGACGCCGCAGCCGCTCTACATCGTCAGCGGCACCTTCACCCTGACCCTGGATGCCACGCGGCGATTCGAGTCCATTGACGGCTACGACAACCCGCTGCGCTGGCAGCAATCCTTGCTCGAGCCGGTGGACGGCGCAGCGGCCGTGGCCTATCTCGATGCCGCCTTCGACTCCTCGGGGCACTTCACGGAGCCACAGACGCCCGTCGCGCACTATGACCGCACAGCGGCTAGGCTGCGTCTGATATGGGCGCCTGCGTCGCGCTGGCATCGCATCAGTCGAGAGTTTGCGCTCGGAGTCGATGAGTTGGGCTGGCTCACACAGATTGACCTTCAAGATCTGCGTGTCCCCGCCCTTGGGTGAAGGTTAGCGCGTCTCTCTCCAGCCCGTGCTGCCCTCGAGGCCATCTCCGTCGCTGGCATTGGGGCGGCGTCGTTCGAGTATCGTAGCGAGCGCGTCTTCCAGAACCTCGAGCGTCGGCTTCGCGGCGTCCATAGTAGAAGACTCACATAGCTTTCCGTGTGTTTTAGCCGCCTTTTCCGCAATTTCATGCAGACCATAGACAGCCAGCAGACCGCGCAGTTTGTGCAGTTCAGCCAGAATCCGCGGCACATCGCCTCCCTGCCTGGCTTCACGCAAGGCATTCAGCGACGCTCGACAGGACTCCATGAAGAGCGGCTTGAGCGCTTCGACCATCGCGCTCTCCCCGGACGCCGCCGGTTCGTCGGGTCGCGCCTGATCAAGCAACTCGACTCCCGTGGCCGCCGCTAACGCCGCGCCCAGCTTCGTCAACAACAGCGGCTTTTCCAGTACCTGCGCGAACCCTTCTTTCTCGCAACGCAGGCGTTCCTGCGTCGTAACGTGCGCGGTCATGGCGATGACGATCAGCCCGGGCAACGCCTGGCTCGCCCTTTTCTTTAGCAGATGGCCGTCCATCACGGGCATGGTCAGGTCGGTCAGCAGAACATCGAAGTGATCCTCTCGCAGCGCCAGCAGAGCGGTTTCACCGTTGGCCATGGCGGTGCCATCGCAACCAAGCATTCGCAATTGCTCGAGCAGCAAGGATCTATTGACGTCGCAGTCTTCCGCCACTAGAACCTTCAACCTCTTTGCAAGTAACGGCCTGCGCATTTCTGACCGCGAAAGCGGCGCGTCCAGGAGAACATGACGTAACGCAAGCGCCAGCGTCTTCAACCCATAGGTGGATATCACCAACACTCGACTTCGTTCCACGAACTCGGCCGGGCCGTCTTCCATGCTGTCAATCACCCAGGCGGATTCCTCTACGAGCTGGTTCTCGGCCTGCGCCGACCATGGCCTGTGCCCGCCCCACAGGATCAGGACGGAAGCGTCCGCCATGGCGTTACCCGCGACGTCGGCCGGATCTGCGTGGGCGCTGACCTGCAAACCCCAAGCTCGCAAGCAACGTGAAATACAATCCCGCCACGCATCGGAAGCCGCCAGCAGCACCACCTTCTCGCCTTCAAAACAGGGCACGCAATCGACACGCGGCGCGCGTCCCAGCGGCAAGCGCAACGTAAACGTGCTCCCTTGCCACAGCGCGGTTCTTACCGAGATCGTGCCGCCCATCGCCTGGGCGAGCCGCTGGCACAGCGCCAAACCAAGTCCAGTCCCGCCGAAGCGCCGGCTGATGGTCGGATCAGATTGGCTGAAGGCGCGGAATAATCGGGCGCGCTGCTCAGGGGACATGCCGATGCCCGTATCCGTCACCGACACCCCAAGCGCCGCATCCTGTTCGTCGACCCACATCTTCAACACCACGCCGCCCCGGTCGGTGAACTTGACGGCGTTCGAAATCAGGTTCTGAATGATCTGGCCCAGCCGCGTGGGATCTCCGCGCACCGGCAGGCTGACTACGTCACCCAGATCCGCCACCAGGCTGAGGCCTTTTGACTGCGCCACCGGCGCGAAGATACTCAATGCGCGAACGGCCACTTCGTGGGCGTCATACTCCAGAGACTCCAGGGTCAGCTCGCCTGCTTCTATCTTGGAGAAGTCGAGTACGTCACCGACGATCGTCAACAGGCCGTTAGAAGAACCCCTGATGGTATTGAGCCGGCCCTTTTGCTCACTGTTCAGCGGCGAATGGGCCAGCAGTTCCAGATTTCCCAGAATGGCGTTCAAAGGTGTCCGTATTTCATGGCTCATCGCCGCCAGGAATGCCGACTTGGCGGCGTTAGCCATGTCCGCGGCCCTTCTGGCCTTGCGGAGCTGGCGCTCGACCCGCCGCTTAGCGGTAACGTCCGTGAAGGCCGTGACCAGCACATCGTTTCCCTGATACCGGGCCGCCACCATGCTCACCGACAGCACGACGTTCGCTCCGTCTTTCGTCTCGAACCGAAGATCTTCATTGACTACCCGGCGTGACTGTCTATGGCCGCCGCTAAAGCGTTCTCTGTGCAGCCTGACACAGGCCTGCGGAAGCGCATTTTCATTGGGAGCGATACGCAGCGTGATCGCACTCATGGCGGGACTGCGAAGCAGCGGCCGACCCGATTCCGCCGCGATCAGGCCAAGCCCGACCGGCGCGGTGTCGATCAGGATACGGCTCAGGTTTTCGCTCTCGTAGACCCGCCTGGCCCACTCCATTAGCGGTCGGAACGCCCGTAGCTTCAGCGAGATGAGCAACAGCCAGATCATGATCACCGTTGGCAGAGTCAGCATGATATCGACACCGATGTGCTCATTCGCTCCGGCGACGATGCTCCGCCAGCCATAGACCATCACCAACGTATGCTCAGTCTGCGGCAGCCTTTGAAAAATCGCCCACATGCCATCCTGGGACGCTTCCTGCTCGCGTATCTCGGCCTTCCCGACGACGAGACGCAGAATCTCCGTGAATTGATCGCCACCCTGATCGCAGCAGTCGCCCGCGGACGCGAGAATTTGGCCATCCGCTGACAGCAACAGGGCCATTCCGTGAGTACCACTGACAAGGAAGGGATCTCTCAATGCTGTCAGGCCATATCGAGAAACCAGATCACGGCCGAGGGCAAACGCTCGCCGTTGCGTCTCCATGCAGGCGCCGATGCCCACTTTGACGCCCATGGCGAGAATGAAAAACGCAACCAAGGTGGTTATCAGTCCCCCACCATACAGCAGCTTTTGTTGATTTTTCCGAATCCTGCGCAGAGTTTTGAGGTCTGGATGTAGCACGACATACGACAAGTGAGGCAGGATCCGAAAACCGGTCCTGATCCATAAATTCTGCGAAGTATGAATTGGGACAAGCCCGGTTCGAATCGAATCCGGACATTTGCGTACTTGTCCCAACCCTTGGAGCGGAAATTTCGTACAAGAACGACTATCCACCGCATGCATGACCCCCCCCCCCCGGGATCCACGAGGGGACAGGCGCCGCAATCAATTTTCCGAAAGTGATCCCACGTCCCATAGGCTGCGCTACATTACGCTTGAAGCGCTTCCCCTTCCTTTGGCTCATTCGCACCATGAAGATCCGCCTACTGTTAGCCGACGACCACCCTGCCTTGTTATCCGGTATCAAGCACGATCTGGCCCAGATTCCGACGCTGGAGGTTGTCGGGGAGGCAAGCGACTCGGGCGAGCTTGTCAGCCTGCTGCGCACCACACCTTGCGACGTGCTGGTGACAGACTACGCTATGCCCGGGGGTTCCTACGGTGATGGGATGAATTTCATGTCGTATCTGCGGCGGAATTTCCCCGACCTGAAAATTGTCGTATTCACCATGCTGGACAGCCCGGCCCTCGTGCATGGACTGGCCAGGCTGGGAATACACTCGGTGCTGGGAAAAGTGTTCGAGACAAGTCACCTGATCTCCGCCATCCATGCGGTCTACGCTGGCGCGCGATATTTTCCCTCCGAGTACGACGTATCCTTGCCGCGGCGTGGCAACAGCGACACCAAGTCGGCGCCCCGACTGACGCAAAGGGAGCTGGAGGTGGTTCGTCTCTATGTTTCCGGTCTGTCGGTCAATGAGATCGCCAGCCGCTTGAATCGCTCCAAGCAAACCATCAGCACTCAGAAATCCAGTGCCATGCGCAAGCTGAGCATTGATCGGGATGCCGATCTCTTTCGCTACGCATACGAAAACGGTATAGCGGTGGCATCCGACGTCACCAGCGCCTGAGCGTATCGCACTGATCGATCAAGGCACGGCGCCCTTCATGACTTCCCGCGCGCATCGAGGCAATAGCGTCCTGGCCCCCAGGCGATGACCACCAACAAGTAAGCCGACACAAACAAGCGCACCTGTAATGGGCCAGGTCGCGACAGTGACCAGATGGATGGGTGAAAAAGCACCGCAATGCTGTTAATGACCAGCAATGCGGTGCAACCACTGCGTAGAAACTTCCCCATCAGCAGTAACAGTGCACCGACAATCTCACCAATCATGCATAGCGTGGCCAGCATTGCCGGCGCCAACAGCGGCATGGTGTATTCATGCGTGAACTGAGCCACAGTGCCATGCCAGTTCATCGCCTTGGCGGCGCCGCTTTCCAAGTACTGCGACGCCACGAAAATTCGCACGAGACACTCAACAAGCGAAATCGCGCTCATCTGGGAAATTGCCATCTGGTAGATGCGCCACGGCCGGCAAAATCACATTCCATGCAGTCGATCCGTAACGCCGGCGCAGGCCTTCCATTGATCACTCAGCGATCAACTGCAGCGGGTGCTCGCACACGTTCCGGCTGGGAATTTGCGCCAAGAGTGCCTCCAGAAATTCCGGATACTCCATCGGTGATCCCAAACCGAATCCCTGGCCTATTTCACATCCCAGCCCATGCAACAACCGGACCTGGGCATAGTCTTCCACACCTTCCGCGACGATCGACAGATCCAGCCGCTTCCCCAGCATCAACGCGGCGTCCACGACCGCCGCCGACGCTGCGTCGTCACGCAGACGACGGACAAAGGAACGATCGATTTTCAGTTCGCTGAACGGCAGCCGCGTCAATCGCGCACAGTTCGATGCCCCCGTGCCGAAGTCGTCCATGCTCAGTCCGAAGCCCGCTTCTCGGAACCGCCGCAATTCCGCCTCCAGCGCCGACTTGTCCGGAATGCTCACATCTTCCGTGATCTCGATGGTCAGCAAGCGCGGCGAAACGCCTCGGCGAATGGCACGTAGCCTGAAGTTCTCCAGCACGCCAGGCAAAGACAATGTGGTGATGGATGCGTTGACCGCGATGCGCACATGAATGCCACGATTCATCAATATCGCTTGAAACTCGAGCACGCTCTCCGACACGACATAGAACAGCAGCGCATCGAGCGACAAGCGCACCAGCGCTTGCACCATGTGCGAAGCCGGAATTTCCCCCAGTAATGGATGGCGCCAGCGAATCAGGGCTTCCCCGCCCACAATTCGCCCGGTTTCCAATTCCACCTGAGGCTGGACGACCACGCGCAGCCCCCGCCCTGCTCCAAGCGCCGAAATCAACTGCGCGTCGCCGGCATTCACCGGCATTGTGTCCGGCGCGGCATGTGGCGAATTGCTGTTTGGCCACAAGCCTCTTTCAGTCAGACGATCCAGCGCGCCCTGGATCGCTTGCACGGAAGACACGACCTGAGTGACCAGGCCCGCCCGGTTCAGTTTCTCCACATACGGATTCAGCACTCCTTCCGGCAAATTGCTGACCCACACGATCGCGGGCATCCGCTGCAACCTTCCCGCGCGGAACTCCTCCAGTATGCGCAGCGGTACGCACAGACCGTCAAATGCAGCGCTTGATATTTCACATACAACGAAATCCGGGGTCTCGATGCGCAACGCTGCGGCAAGCTCCTTGAGATCGTCCACGCGCCGTGACAGCACGAAATCTCCCATCGCCTGGGCAAACATCGGTCTGGAGGCCGTAAGCGAACCAAACACAAAGGCTTTGCGTGATGTGACGGGATTCGCAGGAAAGGGGGAACACAGGTCTACCATCGCTTTGGCCTCGCGAGTTTCGTATTAGGCGTCCCGAATCACGGCTCGGCACAGGCTCGAAGCGGCCACGCGGACCACGGGTACAAGCCCTTCGACGCCAATATTTTCAGGAGTGCGCCAGACAGCGGCGCTAACGCGCCCCACGGCGGTTCGGTGGCTGGTCACAGGACAGAGATGGCCACCGACTCTTTGCCATGCAGTATGAATGTGGGCGAGAACCGTAACAATCGGACGAGTACCAAAGTCGGCTAACGCCCGCTCATGCGTCGAAATCCAACCGCTCCATGATATTCCGGGCGTACCCGCCCTCCGCCGACAAGCCCGATTCGAACGCAAAGCGGAACAGATCCACATCGCGTTCTATTCCAAGCCTGCGCATCGCACTCGATTTCTGAGCGCTGATGGTCTGCTTGCTGCGGTTGAGCCGCACCGCGATTTCACTGACCGAGGCGCCAGCGGCATAAAGGCGCACGACTTCCGACTCGCGTCGCGTCAAGTAATGAAAGGAATTTTTCGCGTCGGCCGCTTGCAGCGCTTGTGGCGATCTGAATTTCGGCGAAAAGTACGCCGTCCCCGCATGTACCGCATGAATGGCGGAAATCAGATGACTGACGGCATCTACCTTGCTCAATACCGCCCCGGCACCTATTCGCGCGATCGCCGCTACCGTGGCGGGACTTTCTATCGAGGTGTACACGACGATTCCCAGGCTGGGGAAACTGCGGCGCAGAAACGACAGCATCTCCAGCCCATCGCCAAAGTCCCCGCCGGGCATTACATAGTCGGTGACCAGTACATCGCAATCCAGCGTCTTCAGCAGTGCGACCACATCGGTGGAGTTGTAAGCTACCCCGACTATTGAAATGGTGTGAAAGTCGGCAAGCTCGTGCTGGATTCCCGCTAGCAGAGCGGGATGATCATCCGCTATCACTACAGTTATTTTCATGGCTCTCCAGGCGTATCCCGCCCTCAAAAACAAGGACAGCCAATGTAGTATCGACCGTGGTTCCGGCCTCTCATACCCGTCCGCACCCCCACGGCAGTCGGAACAGACGAGTACGAAAGTCAATGGCCGGCAGCCACCGGACGGGTAGCTCGGAGAACGCAACGCGGGCCCGCCACTTTCCCCCCGCGCTGAACCAGACTATCTCAACCGGGTCTCTTGCATGTCGAGACGGTGAACGTGCTCGCGTGCCAAGGCATCTGAAATCTGATGGCTCCTGGCCAGTTGCAACAGCCTCGCGCGCGAAGCCGCAATCATCTCCAGGCGCATTTCACGCTCGATACTGAAACGCTTGGCCTGTATCTGAGCGGACTTCTCATCTGCCGCGCCCCATCGTTGACGGTGCAGATCCTCGGCCAGCATGTCGACCACGCTGGTACACAGCTCGGCGTCTTCCGGCGCCTGCTTCAACCGTCGCTCCAGGCCTTTTGCCAAGCTGTCGATCGCCGCCTGCGCCATCGCCTCTTCCGCCATATCCCGTTCCTGTTTGATTCGCTCATTCGGCGGGAATCGCAGGCCACGCATCAATGCAGGCAGACTCACGCTCGCGAGCAACAGGGAAAAAATGATAACCATTGCGGCCAGGGTGATGGCGAGATCCCGTACCGGAAAGGGCGAACCGTCGCGCAACGCCAGCGGCAATGTCATGACGCCAGCCAGTGTCACTGCTCCACGAACCCCCGCCACCGACATGGCCAGCATGACGCGCGGACTTACGCTTTGAGGCAAGCCTCCGCGGTGGCGTGACTGTATCGCATTAATCTTCAGGGAGGTCATGATCCAGAGAAATCTGACTGCGATCAATCCCAGGCAGATTGCGAGTCCATAGATCGGCAATAGGTGGAGCGGCTGTCCGCCGGCCTCACCTGCCGCGCGGGACAGATTGGCGAAAAGGACGGGAAACTGCTCTCCCAGCAGCACGAACATCATGCCGTTTAGCGTGAAACGCACCATGTTCCACACGGCATGCCGTTCAATACGAGTGGCCGCCAGGGCTCGTCCCGACAATTCGGCGTAGCTCATCGTCACACCAGCGGCAACAGCCGCCAGGATTCCGGAGGCGCCGGCCTTTTCGGCGAGATAGTAGACCAAGAAAGGCAGAATCAAGCTCAGAAGCACGTCGGCGCCCGCCTCCTCCCCCAGGCGCCGCGTGATCAAGCTGCGCGCCCTCATGATAAGTCCGGTCAATACCGCCCCGATGACCACCCCCGCAAGCGATACCCAAAGAAAAGCCAGGGTTGCCTGTGCCAAGGAAAATGTGCCGGTCAATACTGCCGCCACGGCAAAACGAAATGCCACCAGGCCACTAGCATCGTTGAACAGGGCTTCCCCTTCGAGAATCGCCATCATGCGCCGTGGAATCGCCACCCGGCGAGAAATCGCCTCGACGGCAACTGGATCGGTTGGCGACACGATCGCGGCAATGGCAAACGATACTGGCAGGGGGATCGCCGGGATCATCCAATGGATCAAATAGCCAATACAGATCACGGTAAGAAAGACCAAGCCGAACGCCAACTGCAAGATGGATGACGCCTCCCCCCACACCGTCCGCTTCGATATCCGCCAGCCATCGAGAAACAGCAATGGCGGCAAGAACAGAATGAAGAAAATTTCCGGCTCTATTATGACCCCGCGCTGGAATACGGCAGCAACCAGGAAGCCAAAAGCGATCTGTATGAAGGGTAAAGGGATCGATACTGGGGATAAGCGTGCGCAAGCACCGCTCAGCAACACGGCGACCAGCATCGCAATGACTATGGTAAATGTTGCCAAGATTCGCCCGTTGGACCCGCATGATTTAGGAGATAGATTGGGAACATAACCTCGCATTGCAAGCTATGCAATTGCAGACGTTGCCGTATGCCAACATCCCGCTAGATATCTTCGCCTCGGACGACTTTGCATGCCACTGCCCGCCCAAGGGCGGATATGGCCTGACAAGCACTCGAGACGGACGTAGTCGAATTCCCGTGCATGGCTGCAAAAACGTGCGGCATGTGATGCAGGCGGCTTGGCTACGCGGCCATCAGTGCGCAGTCCGCCGAGCAGGCCCTACAGGCCTTTTCCGACAAGTCGTGGCGGAAAATACACGCTGGTCATGCTGCCTGGAGCGGGCCCGGGAGGAATCGCAAAAATCAGAGGTTATGCGACATCCAGTGTCGTTTTACTGGGGGGACATGACATTAAACGCTTCCAACATAAGACAGAGGGCGGCTCCTCATATCCGTTCGCCATACTCTACTTTCCTCACTCCGCTTCCATGAAATCGAACGGTTTTGCAGGGACGAACTGGTTCGATGCCTCGCCGGAAAGGATGCGGCTCATGTCCACCCCGAGATCGAGCTTGCGGACATGCGCGCCTTCGGTGAAGTCTAGCCTCGTCAAGTCCACCCAGAAGATGTTGGGCGAGGTTGCTGATTCGCCGTAGAAGCGCAAGCTCTTTTGATCCGCCACTACGCGCCAGCGGGTCGTGGACAGGTTCGGTGCCTCAGCAAGGCTCACACCGTAGGGTGCCGAAGCGTTGCGGATCACACTGAACACGGCGGCGGCGGCGATCTTGGGGTCGACGCTCTGGGTCACGGCGTTGATATAGAAGCCGGCGCGAACGAAACGATCTTCCGAACGGCTGCTACCGGGAAGGAATTTGAGGGAGTCAACCGCGCTCCAGTATCTCTGGTTAGCGAGTTGGTCGTCATAGGGAGGATCGTTCGTCACCACCTGATACGTGCGGCTATGATGGATGCTCAGCTTTCCGTTGATCCACTCAAGAACAGCACTGTCGCCGGTGGCGTCGGAGAGTGTCAGATGCAGCGGCGCGAGACTGCCGGGACGGCCTGGCACTTCACCGCTCACCACCTCGATGGGATGGCTCTGCGTGTATTCGACGGCCTCCGAGACCGTTGCGAATTGATCAAGGTAGAACTGTGCCCAGATCGAGAGCGACATGCGAGGCGTTTTTCCGTCGTCTTCAGGAAATTTTGTAGCGTTCAGCCATAGCAGGCTGGCATTGAGACCGGCTTCGTTCATGCCGTCAACCGTCGAGATATCGTACCCGGAGACGGCTAGGCTGCCGAACTTCGCAGTCCATTCCACCGAACGCGGACCGGCGGCTCCACTGCGCTTCATCCCGCGAGGAAAGATCCAGAAATTGCTGGCCATCGGATCCTTGAAGTCCATGTTGCGGCCCGTGAGGGTTCGGCCGTCAGGGCCGTGATAGACGACCCGCGTGCAGGCTTGGGCCTCGGCGGTCAGCAGCGCCACGGCGGCCGTCACCGTAGCGAGAATGCGTGTTAGTCGAGACATTTTGAACACCTATCCATGAGACAAAATCAGAACCGATAGGTCATGCCAAGCACCGGGCCGCTGAGGCGCGTGTCATAGACGTGGCCGTTGTGGTTGTAGTTGACGTCGAGCACCTTGTAGCCCAAGGCGGCTGAAAGGCGATCGGTGAAGACGTAATTGACGGTCGCCATCGCCGACCATGTGAGATTGGAACCCGCGCCGAAGCCGCCGATATCGGCTTGCGCCTGCACCAACAGTTTTTCCGTTATGGGAAAAAATGCGCGCATGCCGACTAGCGGATCGACCCAGCCGAAGCTTTCGCCGTAACTGACGGATCCACTCGGGCCGCCAAGGCGCCCGGTAAGCTTCACATCGTTGGAGATGTACCAGAAGCGCACCCCGCCAAGGGCATCGAGGGTGAACTGCGGCGTATCGATAACGCGGTAACCACCCATCATCGTGGCTGTGAATTGCTTCGTGTCGACCTTCGCATCAATATCGCCGCCTGTCGGTATCACACCAACGCCGGGAATCGCGAGTGCCGGCAGCGGTCCGGCGCTATGGCTGTCCGTCGTATCGACATACATGATGTCCCCCGAAAAGACGAAACGATCGTAGCGTCCCCAAATATTGATGAAACCGCCGAATTTGAGGCTGTCCAGCACGTCGGAGAACGACTTCTCGACGCCAATCGTCGAACCTCGCTGGAATGGAGAAATATGCCCGTCGAGGCCCGCCGCCCACATATAAGGTGTGACCTGCAAGGACCCATTTGGGGATTCCGCCGGGACGGGCTCTCCCGGTACGTCGAGGGTCGCATCCGCGCCATACGCAGAATTTGCGCCGCAGAGGAACAAGACAACGGCAACCGCATACCAAGGCGACAGAACCACACCGATGCCCTCCCTTCTTTGCATCTACGTTAATTAGCTTACTCAAATTCCGCAAAAATCCCGAAACCGACGAGATAGTGAACCGCCCCGGGGAATCAATGCTCATGTCGATGGTACGTTGGCCGTATGCGGCTGAAGGTCGACATCGACACTGCCCACGGCCATGTCGCGCATGGTTAGACGTTGGAAGTGTGTACTGCAAACAGATAGCGCAAAGGCTCGGCGTGGGAGAGTCCGCTATAAGACAAATCGCGAATGGATGGGTGTGGCGTAACGATGGTGTACAGCATCGGTGATCTGAAAGAAGTGATCGGGCTGTCCAAGTGGACGGTCTATGAGCAGATCAAGAAAGGGGAATTCCCTCGCCCTGTTCAACTAGCGCAAACCGCGTCGGCTGGCGGGATTCTGATGTGCTTCGGACGCCGATATCTGCACGGCCGTGCGGAATCCCCAATGATGATCTGCGGCTCCAGATAATAATCAGCCGCAACGCGCTGGCCCTTTTGTTGCTTTGAGCCTGCGCGGCCAAGCGTAAGAGTGGGTCGATGTTGGTGACCTTGGTGGCCGTACCGTAAGCTGCCCTCCAGGTAGGCGCCAGCCGGTAGAATTTCGGAGAACGTGTGACAGCGTTAGTTGGACGCGGCCTGGCTTCGTTTTCCAGGCACCGCCACTCCTTATGCAAGACTTTCGTCTTCAGCAACTAAGGGTAGACAATAGTGACGGTCGCCTTCGCGTTGACGGCTCCCGCCGCCGCCGAACCCGCCTCAGGCATCCTCACGTACTGTGCGGTGAAGGGCATAACGTAAGAGGCGCCGGCAGGTGCTGAAGCATTGCCATAAACGACAGGCGCCTGCGGCGGCAACGTACTACCCAAGGGTGCAGGGCCGACTGTGATGGGCGTGGTCTCTGTACTGTGATACAGCCTTACACCTACCGTTTTCCCCGCATCCGGCGCAAAATAATCCAACTGACTGCTGGGATGCAGCGCGTCGGTGAAATAAACGGAGTACACCGCACCCTTGGCGCAGCTTGAAGCCGTGATTGAAAAACCTTTTTCGCCAACACTACCTGCGCTGCGCGCACTGCCTTGCGCAGCCACCTTTGACTGCGTTGCCGAATCGAGCGTGACGGTCTGAGTTAAATCACCAGCGCTGAACTGGCAGGTGGGCGTATCCCTGGGCAGCGTGGGGATAACCGGTAGCGAAGCCAGTGTATTACTTCCTGAAACACCATTAAAACAATTGGTAACCGTATACGTGGTCGAGGTGTCAGGATAGAATTCGAAGATAGCTGAAAACTGAGGTCCTAGCTGCGAGGCGAGAGATGTCCCCGAAATATTACCGGCCGCATACGCTACGGGATCTAGCAATACAAGTTCATACTTCGCACTGTAGGTAAAGGTGCCGCTGTATCGCTGAACAGTTGAACCCTTAGAGGGAATCCAATATGCGCCATCTTTCTGCGCAGGAATCATCACCAGGGGAAGAAAACTATTCATTTGCCCCGCTATGGACGAAGATGCCGAAGTCAGGGTCAGCCTGCCACCTACGCCAGAAGAGGAGATAGGTACTGAATTTGTGGATGTATCGAAATTCGGATAGCTGGCGCCGGCAGCCGGGTCAATGCTAAAAGAAAGCAAGTAATCGGACGCCAGCCCCCCTGACCCAGTGGTCCCACCGCGAACGTTGTACAAGCTAATGGGCAGTTGCATATTGATAGATGCCAGCACCGTCCCTTTTGAAAAGGTCGCCGGTTGCATTACTTGCCAACCGCCAACAGCTTGAAACCTGCTTGGCGCGGAGCAAGTCCCTGTGACTGCGTATGCTGGCGCCGCAACAAGCATGGCACAAGCCAGCGCACCCATGCCGCACCATTTGGTCAGGTCTCCATTGCAGTCTTTACGGGGGCTCCCTAAAGTCGCCATCAATCGTTTCATCTGTCCGTCCCATTAGCGTTGTGATCCAACTAAGCGGTTGGCAAGCGCGCCTACCTCCCCATTGGCCGTGGGCCTCCGCAACAAATGCAAGATTCCACCACCCACTTCATTCGCCAATGAGTGTAGAAGGACGGCCAAGGCGCCCGTAGCAGACAAGTACGAAAGTTGCCAAGGCCACATAGGGTTCCGCTCGGGCTTGCGGGGTATCAGCGCTCAACAACCCAGCACAGAAAGGCCTGCATGAGCAACCCGCAATTGGTCAGCACCATCGTTTGCATCACCAAGCTATCGGGCTTATTGGAGCGGCCCGCCAGCCAGATGGGCGAGATCTACCACGACCTGATGCAAGGCCTGGCCGCCGAGCCCTGTGTGATCGAGCCCGCCGAATTTCTTCTTCCAGTTGTAGAAGGTGGCTTCACTCACGCCCATCTTGCGGCAAACCTCGGGCACGGCCGTTCCCAGTTCGGCCTGCTTCAGCGCAAAGGCGATTTGCTCTTCGGTGTATTTCGATCTCTTCACGGCATGGCTCCTATTCCATATGGTGAAATCACGCCGGATTTCTCTAATTTAGATCGGTACTAAAAACTGGGTTAGGGTCAATCGGAGACCGCCCCCCCTGGCCGCCCCTATATGTAACAGCCGCCCCTTCCCCCCTTGAACCCCGCGACATCATCCCTATAATTAGCACTCGACTCCGGTGAGTGCTAACAATCCTCCCGGGCCCAACCGATCATTCACTTTCTTCTTAGTAACAGGAGTTCCTCATGGCCTTGCGTCCCCTGGGCGATCGCGTGATCGTCAAACGCCTCGAAAACGAGCGCAAGACTGCCTCGGGCATCGTCATCCCCGACAGCGCCGCTGAAAAGCCTGATCAAGGTGAAGTCGTGGCCGTCGGCCCCGGCAAGAAGACCGAAGACGGCAAGATCCTGCCGGTCGACCTGAAGGCTGGCGACAAGGTTCTGTTCGGCAAGTACGCCGGCCAGTCCGTGAAGGTTGATGGCGAAGAACTGCTCGTCATCCGCGAGGACGAAATCCTCGCCGTGGTCCAGTAAACCCCGCCTCAAACGAATTTTCGAAGGAAGCTAAAACATGGCTGCCAAGCAAGTATTGTTCGGTGATGACGCCCGCGTGCGCATCGTCCGTGGCGTGAACGTTCTCGCCAACGCTGTCAAGACCACCCTGGGCCCCAAGGGTCGCAACGTCGTGCTGGAGCGCTCGTTCGGCGCCCCGACCGTGACCAAGGACGGCGTGTCCGTCGCCAAGGAAATCGAACTGAAGGACAAGTTCGAGAACATCGGCGCCCAACTGGTCAAGGACGTCGCCTCCAAGACCTCCGACAACGCCGGTGACGGCACCACCACCGCCACCGTGCTGGCCCAGGCCATCGTTCAGGAAGGCCTGAAGTACGTTGCCGCCGGTTTCAACCCGATCGACCTGAAGCGCGGCATCGACAAGGCTGTCGCCGCTGCCGTCGCCGAACTGCAAAAGCAATCCAAGCCGGTCACGACCAGCAAGGAAATCGCCCAAGTCGGTTCCATCTCGGCCAACAGCGATTCCTCCATCGGCCAGATCATCGCTGACGCGATGGACAAGGTTGGCAAGGAAGGCGTCATCACCGTCGAAGACGGCAAGTCGCTGGAAAACGAGCTGGACGTCGTCGAAGGCATGCAATTCGACCGCGGCTACCTGTCGCCCTACTTCATCAACAACCCGGACAAGCAAGTCGCCGTCCTGGAAGACCCGTATGTCCTGATCTTCGACAAGAAGATCAGCAACATCCGCGACCTGCTGCCCGTGCTGGAACAAGTCGCCAAGTCGAGCCGTCCCCTGCTGATCATCGCGGAAGACGTCGAAGGCGAAGCGCTGGCCACCCTGGTTGTGAACAACATCCGTGGCATCCTGAAGACCACCGCCGTCAAGGCGCCTGGCTTCGGCGACCGCCGCAAGGCCATGCTGGAAGACATCGCCATCCTGACGGGCGGCACGGTGATCTCCGAAGAAACCGGCATGTCGCTGGAAAAGGCCACGCTGGCCGAGCTGGGTCAAGCCAAGCGCATCGAAGTGGGCAAGGAAAACACCACGATCATCGACGGCGCTGGCGACAGCAAGTCGATCGAAGCGCGCGTCAAGCAGATCCGCATCCAGATCGAAGAAGCCACGTCCGACTACGACCGTGAAAAGCTGCAAGAACGCGTGGCCAAGCTGGCCGGCGGCGTTGCCGTGATTCGCGTTGGCGCTGCCAC
Source organism: Achromobacter sp. (assembly GCF_050285565.1). Classification (GTDB taxonomy): domain Bacteria; phylum Pseudomonadota; class Gammaproteobacteria; order Burkholderiales; family Burkholderiaceae_B; genus Achromobacter. Next base: position 147,491 of record NZ_JBLZXG010000006.1, on the reverse strand, counting down.
CGAAGTCGAAATGAAGGAAAAGAAGGCTCGCGTCGAAGACGCCCTGCACGCCACCCGCGCTGCAGTGGAAGAAGGCGTTGTGGCTGGTGGCGGCGTTGCGCTGCTGCGCGCCAAGCAAGCCATCGCTGACCTGAAGGGCGACACGCCTGACCAGAACGCCGGCATCAAGCTGATCCTGCGCGCTGTGGAAGAGCCCCTGCGCACCATCGTCACGAACGCCGGCGAAGAAGCCAGCGTCGTGGTCAGCAACGTGCTGAACGGCAAGGGCAACTACGGCTACAACGCCGCGACCGGCGAGTACACCGACCTGGTCGAGCAAGGCGTGCTGGATCCCACCAAGGTGACCCGCACCGCCCTGCAGAACGCCGCCTCCGTCGCCAGCCTGCTGCTGACCGCCGAAGCCGCCGTTGTGGAACTGGCCGAAGACAAGCCCGCTGCCCCGGCCATGCCCGGCGGCATGGGCGGCATGGGCGGCATGGACTTCTAAGTCCCGCTTCCCCTGCCAGGCCTCCCCGGCTCCGGCCGGGGAACGCAGTACCCCGAGAAACCCCCGGTCCTTCGCCCCGGGGGTTTTTCTTTTTCGGCGACGCTCAGTCGCACAGATAATCGGTCAGGCGCGCCAGCATCGCGTCGCAGGCCTCGATCTGCGAGATCTCGACGTATTCGTCGGCCTTGTGGGCCACTTCGATACTGCCGGGGCCACATACCAGCACCGAGGTCCGCTGCCACAATTGGCCGAACAGCCCACCCTCGGTGCCGAAGGCAACCTTGGTGCATGGCGTGCCGGCCGGCAGCATCGAGGCCAGCAGGCGCACCGCCGGCGAATCCGGCGGCACCGACAGCCCCGGATACGCGTTGCCCGCCACGATCTCGGGCAACGCGGCCTCGGGCAAGGCCTGCGCCTCGCGCATCCGCGTCCGAGTGCGCTCCAGCACGCGCGCCAGGATGCGCTGCGGCTCGTCCTGGGCGACATTGCGGATCTCGAAGTCCACCTCGCAGTCGGCTGGCACGATGTTCAGCGCCGTCCCGCCGCGCACCGTACCGGCGTGCACCGTCGAATAGGGAATCGCGTAGCCGTCCTCGCGCGGCCCCTGTTCGGCCAGCTCGCGCTGCACGTCGCGCAACGCGCCCACCAGGTCGGTGGCGGTGTGGATGGCATTGACGAAACGCGGCGCCAGGCCCGAATGGCCCGCCTGCCCGCAACAGCGCGCGCGATAGGCCGCCTTGCCCTTGTGGCCGGTGCCGATCTGCATCAGCGTGGGCTCGCCCACCACGCACAGCAGCGGCTGCGGTTCCAGGCCTTCCAGCTCGCGCAGCAGGTGCCGCACGCCGACACAGCCGATCTCCTCGTCGAACGACAAGGCCAGCAGCAACGGCCGCCGCAACGGGCGGCGCGCGGCCCGCACCATGGCCATCACGGCGCAAGCCACGAACCCCTTCATGTCGGCCGCGCCGCGGCCATACAGCCGGCCGTCGCGCTCGCTGGCCTCGAAAGGCGGCGTGGTCCAGGGCTGGCCCGCCACCGGCACCACGTCGGTATGCCCGGACAACAGGATGCCGGCCACGCCGCGCGGGCCGACGCTGGCGTACAGATTGCAGCGCGTCGCGTCCTGCGGATCCGGCACCCGCATCGAGGCGATGCCGGCCTGCTCCAGCACTGCTTGCACACGATCCATCAGGGCGGCGTTGGAAGTCAGGGTGATAGAGGGAAATGCGATCAGTTCGCGCAGCAGCGCCAGGCTGTCGGGCGGCGGGAGACGGCTCATGGGAGACTCAGGAAGAAGGCGGCGTGCCGGCGGCCGGGCCGCAGATGTACGGGTCGAAGAAGCTGGCCGCGCTCATGCCGGGAATGTATTGATCGGAGATATAGGCGCGGCAGCGCTGCATGAAGGCCTGCGTCAGCCGCGACGGCTTCATTGGCCGGTAGGTGGCCAGCCCCAGCAGCATGGGCCGGTGCTCGCCGGCCAGGCGCAGCCGCACCAGGCGCTTGCCGTCGAGCGACTGGCTCGACTTGGGCCGCACGTTGAACAGCGCGTAGCCGATGCCGTTGGCCACCATCGAACGCACCACGTCCTCGGAGCGCGAGCGCGCCACGATGTTCGGCTCCAGGCCGGCCTTGGCGAACAGCGACAGGAAATACTCGCGGCTCATGGGCAGATCCAGCAGCACCATCGGCAGTTGCGCCAGCTCGTCCAGCGTGACGGCGATCTGCTGCGCCAGCGGATGCAGCTCGCTCACCAGCACGTGCGGCGGCATATGCGCCAGCGTCTCGAAGTGGATTTCTTCGCCCAGTTGCAGGTCGTAGGTGATGGCCAGGTCGATCTCCAGCAGGTGCAGACGGTTGATGAGTTCCTGCTGGTCGCCCTCGGCCATGTGCAACTCCACCTTCTCGAAGGCGCGCGAAAAGCCGAAGATGACCTCGGGCGCGATCATCGCGGCCAGCGGCTGGAAGCAGCCCACGCGCAGCACGCCCTGGATGGTGTCGTGGGAATTCGAGGCAATCTCGTACAGCCTGGAGGCGCGTTCGAGCAGGTCTTCGCACTCCTGCATGACCTGCGTGCCCAGCGGCGTGAGCGCCAGCCCCTTGGAGGGATGCCGCACGAACAACTGCACGCCGAGCTCGGCCTCGATGTGGGCGATGGCGGCCGAGATCGACGGCGGCGAAATATGGATCTGGGCGGACGCGGCGGCAATGCTGCCATGCTTGGCGGTCGCCACGAAGTACTCCATCTGCCTTAGGGAAATGCGATTGAGCATGGTGCAACGTGGGAAAGCGGGTTCGGAAGGCCGGCCGGGACGGGCGGATGCCTGCAAAGTATCCCCTCCGGCCGCGCCCCCGGGCAAGGATTTCCACCGCCGCCGGCCGCCCCCCGTTCAGAGATCGCCCGGCACGCCGAAGCTCGGCGCCTCGCGCGGATCGCGGGCGCGGGTCAGGTAGTCGGGGATCTGCGGCTCATAGCGTTTCCAGACGGCATACAGCGCCTCGACCGGCGCCTGATCGACCCAGTCCAGGCGCAGGTCGACCATCGGCCAGTCCAGGTCCTGGCACACCAGCAGGCCGGCCGAATGCACCGGCCCCGCTTCCCCGCCGGCGGCCTGCCCGGCCAGCAAGGCCTGCATCAAGCGTTCGGCCAGCACCCCGTCGGCGCGCTCGAAAGCCGCCAGCATCGCGGCTGGCACCTCGGGCGAAGCGAGCATGTTGCCGGCGCAGGCGGCGTGCTCGCCCGCCACGCCGGCCAGCGTGCCGAGCGCGCTGGCGCCCGTGAAAATGGCCGGCGGGTGGCGGGCGTCGATCGCCATCAGTTGGCGATAGTCGATGAATGGGCGCTGCCGCAGCCGTTCGAGCGCCTGCGCCGGCGTCTGGCCGGCGGCCATCAGGTCCAGGGCCAAGGGCCCGAGCGCGGGGTCGGTGATGTTCTGGCTGACGGCCGCGCCCACGCCGGCGCGCACGCGCACACAGCGCGAGGCCACGGCGGGCGAGGACGACGACACGGCGGCGCCGAATTGGCCGGACGCCGGACAGCGCGCGATGATCGAGAAGGTCATGGTCGGGCCCCTGCGCGCGATCAGTCGGGAATCACGGCGGTGGCGTCGATCTCGACCAGCCACTCGGGCCGGGCCAGCGCCGACACCACCAGGCCCGTCGAGACCGGAAACACGCCCTTGAGCCAGCGCCCCACGACGCGGTAGACGGCTTCGCGGTAGCGCGGGTCGATGAGGTAGATGGTGATCTTGCAGATGTGTTCAAGCTCGCCGCCCGCTTCCTTGAGCAGCATGGCGATGTTGGCCATGGCCTGTTCGGCCTGGCCGGCGGCATCGCCGATGCACACGCTTTCCGAGGTCTCCAGGTTCTGGCCGATCTGCCCGCGCAGGAACACGGTGCTGCCGCGGGCCACCACCGCCTGGCAAAGATCGTTGTCCAGATTCTGTTCCGGATAGGTCGCCTTGGTATTGAAGGTGCGGATGCGCTTGTGTTTCATGGCTTCTCGAGGAAATAGGGCCGGCGGGCGGCGTCGGGCGAAGGCCGCTCCCGCGGGAACGGCCGGGACTCCATCTTCGGATCGTGGGCCGGCGCGCGCCTATTTGTTTTTTCCGGGGGCCGGTCTCGGAAATTCCGACCTGGCCGAGGCGCCGCGGGTTTACGCGGCGCCTCAGGAATTGCGAGCCAGGCCTAAGGAAAAGGCGACTTGGCCGCCGGCATCGGCCTCTTCCATCATCTGGACTCCAGTCGGCGGCGTTCGGCGGGCATAAAACACTCAAGGGGTTTGCAATGATTCGACAACTTACGGCAGCCGGTCTCTTTTCCACCGTCCTGCTGGCCAACGTGGCCTGGGCCGAGGACGCGCTCGTGGTCAGCACCTGGGGCGGCAGCTTCCGCGACCTGATCGACGAGAACATCGGCAAGGAATTCACGCGCCAGACCGGCGTGCCGGTCAAGTACGTCACCGGCGGCACCATCGACCGGCTGAACAAGGCCAAGCTGGCCAAAACGCCCGAAAGCGACATCACCTTCACCACCTCGCACATCGGCTGGCTGTATGTCGACGGCGGCCTGTTCGACAAGCTCGACACCGCCAAGCTGCCGAACTACGCCAACCTGGTGGATCGCGCCAAGGTCAGCCCCTACCACGTCGGCAGTTGGGCCTACGTCTACACCATCGGCTACCGCCCCGACCTGGTGCCCAAGGACATCAAGTTCGATAGCTGGAACGACCTGTGGAACCCGGCGCTCAAGGGCAAGCTGTCGGCCCCGGACTTCGACCCCAGCCACATCATCACCGTGGCCGCCCTGCTCTCGGGCGGCGACGCCACCTCCTGGGAAAAAGGGACGGACAAACTCAAGGCCCTCAAGCCCAACTTCAAGGCCTTCTACACCAACGACGCCAACAGCCAGCAATTGATCGCCACCGGCGAGACGCCGGTGCAGATCCTGCTGTCGATGAACGCCTACTACATGATCGGCCAAGGCGTTCCGATCAAGGTCGCGATGCCCAAGGAGGGCGCCGTGCTCGGCATCGACACCATGGGCATCATGAAAGGCAGCGCCAAGACCGACCTGGCCTACAAGTTCATGAACATCGCGCTCTCGCCCGAGGTGCAATCCAAGATCGTGGCCTACAAGAAGGCCAGCCCGGTCATCACCAACGCCAAGGTCTCGGCCGAGGACGCCGCGCTGCCGGGGGTCTTCACCACCAAGGAACAGTGGGACACGCAGGCCATCGTCATCGACGACAAGCTGCGCGCCGAGAAGACCGCGACCTGGCGCAAGTGGTTCACCGAAAACATCATGAACTGACGGCGGCCACGCCGCGCGCCGCGCCCGCGCCCCGGCGGTCCACCCGGCCGGGACGCGGGCATTTCCGCAAGCAACCCCTCTACGGAAGTCATACGACCCATGAACACGCGCTCCGGCCTGCGAGGATGGCTGATATCGCCAGCGGGTTTCATCGCACTGTGCATCGTCGTGGCGATGGCCGCCGTGCTGCAATTCAGCGTGCGCGCCTTCGTTCCCGGCTCGATGGAAGTCGGCGGCCTGACGCTGGCCAACTTCTCGGGCCTGGGCAAGTCCCTCTACCTGACGGCCTTCGCCAACACGCTGCTGCTCAGCATCGAGACCACGGTGTGCTCGCTGCTGGTGGCGTATCCGCTGGCCTACGCGCTGGTGCGGGTGCGCCACCGGCTGCTGAAGTCGTGCATCCTGATCATCTCGATCACGCCGCTGTTCCTGGGCGAGATCGTGCGCACCTACTCGTGGATCATCGTGCTGGGCAACAACGGCTTCATCAATACCGTGTTGCGCCAGCTCGGCCTGATCGACCTGCCGCTGAACCTGATGTTCACCCACCTGGGCGTGCTGATCGCGCTGGTGCACGTGACGATACCGGTGGTGGTGTTGATGCTGGCCACCGCCATTTCGCACATCGACCGCGACTATGAAAAGGCCGCGCAAAGCCTGGGCGCCGGGCCGGTGCGCACCTTCGTGACGGTGACACTGCCGCTGTCCATGCCGGGCATCATCGCCAGCATCACCACCGCCTTCGCCTGGACCTTCAGCGCCTTCGCCACGCCGCAGATGATCGGCGGCGGCCGCGTGCCCACCGTTTCCACCCTGGTCTACCAACTGGGGTTCTCCTCGATGAACTTTCCGCTGGCGGCCAGCCTGAGCATCACCGGCCTGGCCCTGACGGTCGCGGCGCTGATGCTGCTCGGCCGCGCCACCAAGCGCCTCAAGGCGATCGGAGCCCACTGACATGGCCCACAGACCTTCCCTGCCGCTGCGCCTGGGCGCGCCGCTGCTCATCTGCGCGATCCTGGCATTCGTGCTGCTGCCGGTGTTCGTGGTGACGCTGGCCTCGTTCAACGACAAGGCGCTGCTGACCTTTCCGCCGGAAAGCTGGTCGTTGCGCTGGTACACGCGGGTATTCACCTATCCCGATTTCCAGCAGGGCTTTCGCGCCAGCCTGGTCGTGATGGCCTGGACCTCGGTGCTGGCGCTGGTGATCGGCACCGCGCTGGCCATCGCGGTCAAGCGCATGGGGTTTCCCGGCAAAGACCTGCTCCAGGCGATCCTGCTGTCGCCGCTGGTGATCCCGCATTTCACGCTCGGGCTGGGCCTGCTGATCCTGGCGGCGCAACTCGATGTGGACCGCGGCTATGCGCTGGTGGTGCTGTGCCACGTGATGCTGGTGCTGCCATTCGTCATGCGCAGCGTATATGTATCGATGGAGAACATCGACGAACGGCTGGAACAGGCGGCCGCCAGCCTGGGCGCGTCGCCGTTGAAGGTCATGCTCACGGTCACCATCCCATTGCTGGCGCCCGGGCTGTTCGGCGGCTGGCTGTTCGCCGCCATCATGTCCTTCAGCGAATTCACCGCCTCCCTGTTCGTGACGACCCAGGCCACGCAGACCCTGCCGGTATCCATGTACAACTATGTGCGCGAGTTCGCCGACCCGACGCTGGCGGCGCTGTCGGTGGTCTACATCGCCGTGACGGCCACGCTGCTGGCGTTCGCCAACTATTTCCTGGGCCTGGGGCGCATCCTCAACATCGAAGCGCGGCACTGAGCCGGGGCTTCGCCAGAAAAAAACGGCGCGGGATGCGAATCCCGCGCCGTTTCTGTCTGGCCGGCCACTCGCCGACGGCGGCGCGGCCCAGGTCCGCCGTTCTGCCGGCGTCAGTCAGTAGCCGCGCCCCGCGTCCACCTGTTGCAGCGGCGCCTGGCCGCCCGACACGCGCAGGATATTGTCGGCGATCTGGGCCGCGGCCGAGGCCGGAATGGCGACCGAGGCCAGATGCGGCGTGATCAGCACATTGTCCATGCGCCACAGCGGGTCGTCGGCGGGCAGCGGTTCGCGTTCGAAGACATCGAGCGTGGCCGCCCCAAGGTGGCCGTCCCGCAGCAACTCGGTCATGGCGGCCTGATCGACCAGCGCCCCGCGCGCGACGTTGACCAAGGCCGCGCCGCGCGGCAGGCGCAACAGCCGCCGCCGGTCGAGCAGGCCGCGCGTCTGCGCCGTGAGCGGCAGCATCACCACCAGGATATCGGCCTGCGCGATGACCGCGTCGAGCGTCTCGATGCCGGCATGGCACTGTACGCCCGCGATCTCGCGCGGGCTGCGCGACCAGCCCAGCACCGTCAGGCCCTGGCGTTGCAGTTCGCGGGCCGCGTACGCGCCCAGCTCGCCCAGGCCGAGCACCGCGACGCGGATGTCAGCCGCGGCGCGCGGATGGCGGTAGGCCCACTCGCCGCGGCGCTGCGCCCGCTCGAACCAGGGAATGTCGCGGGCGTGGCGCAAGGTGGCGAACAGCACGTAGCCGGCCATCATGCGCGCCATCTCCGGATCGGTGATGCGCGTGACCGGCACACCGGCGGGCAGGTCGTCGCGCCCCACCAGCGAATCCACTCCGGCTCCCAGGTTGATGATCAGGCGCAGGTTGGGCATGCGGGCGAAAAAGCCGGCTGGCGGCTTCCAGGCCAGCGCATAGTGGATGGCGGCCGGGTCCTCGACCTGGCTCGAATGCAGGATCCGCAGGGCCGGCAGGCGCGCTTGCAGCGCCTGGCGCCAGGTGCCGAAATCGTCGAACTCGCTGTAGAACACCAGCGCGCCGGAAGGCGTCACATCGTCGCTGAGCATGGCCGCGCCCCTATTCCGCCCGCGCGATCAGGCGCGCCATGGCCTCGATCGCCAGCTCGTAGCCGTCGCCGCCCAGGCCCGCGATGACGCCATCGGCCGCCTTCGACACATAGGAATGATGGCGAAAAGGCTCGCGCCGCCAGATGTTGCTCATGTGCACCTCGATGATGCGGCCGGGAAACGCCAGCAGCGCGTCCAGGATCGGCACCGACGAATAGGTCAGGCCGGCGGCGTTGATGATCAGCCCCGGCGCCTGGCCGCGCGCTTCCTGTATCCAGTCGACCAATTGGCCTTCGTGGTTGGATTGCAGAAAGCGCAGGCCCAGGCCCAGGCTCGCCGCCTTGCGCTCGCAACGCTCGCGCAGTACCGGGAAGCTGTCGCTGCCGTAGGTCTTGTTGGCGTCCAGGCCGTACAGGTTGGCGTTGGGGCCGTTCAGAAACCAAAGGGTGGCGTCCGGCGCGAGGCCGGGCGGAACGGAGGAAGCGGTCATGGGTCGGTGCCTCAGGGTTCGTAGGGAAGCGTGGCCCGCATCGCTGGCAGGTCGGCGAACGCCGCCTGCCAGCGCGCGGTTGCGGGATGACGCGCGCGCCAGTCCAGCTCCGGAAAGCGGAAATCCAGGTAGCCCAGGGCGCAACCCAGGGTGACTTCGCCGATGCCGGGCGCGCGCGTCGCCAGCGTCGGCGCGCACGCCTCGATCGCGCCCAGGCAGGCGGCCACCTTGGCCAGTTGCGCCTCGCGCCAGGCCGGCCATTGCCATTGGGCGGGCCGGGCGGTGTGTTCATAGCGCGCCAGCAGCGCGGCGTCGAGCAAGCCGTCGCCCAGCGCCTGGCGGGTCAGCGCCTGCCAGCGGCGCGGACCGGGCGCCGGAAACAGGTCGACGCTGGCGCCCAGATCGGCCAGGAATTCGCAGATGACACGGCTGTCGTAAAGGGCCGTGCCGTCTTCCAGGATCAGGGTCGGGACCTTGGCCAGCGGGTTGTGCGCGGCGATGCGGTCGTCGCGGCGCAGCGGATGCGCCGCGCTGTCCAGCCATTCGATCCGGTCGGCCAGGCCCGTCAGGTGGGCGCAGACCATGACCTTGCGCACGTAGGGCGAGGTCGGGGCGTAAAGCAGTTTCAGCATGGTCGAGAAGCCTTGTGGGAAATCGCAAATCCATCGGGCGGCGGGCGCCGGCCTCAGGGGCGCAGCACCACCTTGCCGAACACCTCGCCGCTTTCCAGCATGCGGTGCGCGGCCGCCGCTTCGGCCAGCGGCAGGCGGGCGCAGAGCCTGGGCGCCACGCGGCCATCGGCCACCAGCGGCAACACGTGGCGGGCGATGGCCTGGGCCATGCGCGTCTTTTCCGCGGTGCTCTGCGGCCGCAGGGTCGAGGAATGCAGGCTCAACTGCTTCTGCATCACCACCAGCAGATCAAGCGTGACCGTGGCCCCGCGCAGAAACGACAGGCTGACGTGGCGGCCGCCGAAGGCCAGCGCCTGCAGATTGCGCGCGACATAATCGCCGCCGACCACGTCCAGCACCACGTCGACACCGCGCCCTTGCGTCAGGTCGCGGCAGGCGGATACGAAGTCCGTCTCGCGATAGCACAGCGCCTCGGCCGCGCCCATCTCGCGCAGCGCGGGCAGGCGCTCGGCGCGGCCGGCGGTGGCGATGACGCGGGCGCCGGCCGCATGGGCCATGCGGATCGCCAGGGTGCCGATGCCGCCGGCCGCGCCGTGGATCAGCACCGTCTCGCCCATGCGCAGGCGGCCGAGTTCGAACAGGTTGTGCCAGACGGTGAACAGCCCTTCGGGCAAGGCGGCGGCCGCGTCGTCCTCGACCGAGTCGGGCACCGGCAGTGAATGCTCCAGGCGCGCCACGCACCACGGCGCATAGCCGCCGCCCGGCAACAGGCTCATGAGGCGCCGCCCGCGCATCGCATCGGGCACGCCCGCGCCGCAGGCCAGCACCTCGCCGCAAACTTCCAGCCCGAGCACGTCGGTCACGCCTTCAGCGGGGCGCGCCAGCCCCTGGCGCTGCATGATATCGGGGCGGTTGACGCCGGCCGCGCGCACTCGCAGCAGCACTTCGCCCGGCCCGGGACACGGCACGGTACGGGTGGCAAACGTCAGCACATCGGCGTTGCCCGGTTCGCGGGCGACGATGGCGCGCATGGTGGTCGGTGGCATCGGCATGGCGGTCACGACGCGTCGAAGACACTGACGCCCTGGCCCGGCAATGCCAGGCCGGTCACCGCGCCCACCGGCCACTGGCGCGGCGCGTCCAGCCCGGCGCTGCGCACCATGACCCGCTGGCGGCCCGCCACGGGGATATCGACATCGATATAGGAATCGATATGGTCGCCCTGGAACACGTGATTGACCACGGTGCCGCTGAGCACCGATTCGCCGTGCAGGGGCTCCAGCCGGATCTGCTCGGGACGCACGTAGATATCCAGCCGGCGGCCCTCGTGCGACCCGCCCACCAGCCGTTCGCGCGGCACGCGTATCAGGCCCGCGCCCAGGCGCAGCACGATGCCGTCGGTTTCGGCGCCGTGGTAGTGCGCGGGCAGGATGTTCACGTCGCCCAGGAACGAGGCCACGAACGGATCCTGCGGATTGCGGTAAAGCTCGTCCGGCGTGGCGATCTGTCGGATCACGCCGCCGGACATCACCGCGATGCGATCCGACATGGCCAACGCCTCGCCCTGGTCGTGCGTGACGAACACCGTGGTCACGCCCAGCCGGCGCTGGATCTCGCGGATTTCCACCTGCATGGCGCCGCGCAGGCCTTTGTCGAGCGCCGAGAACGGCTCGTCCAGCAGCAGCACCTTGGGCCGGATCACCAGCGCCCGCGCCAGCGCCACGCGTTGCTGCTGACCGCCGGACAATTCGCGCGGCCGGCGCTGGCCCAGCCCGTCGAGCTTGACCAGCGCCATCGCCTCGCGCACCCGCGCGGCGATCTCGTCGGCCGGCAGGCCGCGCATGCGCAGGCCATAGCCGATGTTGCGCTCCACCGTCATATGCGGGAACAGCGCGTAGTTCTGGAACACGATGCCGATCTGCCGCTGATAGGGCGGCAGGTCGGTCACCAACTGGTCTTCGATGAAGACTTCGCCGTTGTCGGGCTCGGCAAAACCGGCGATCAGGTTCAGCAGGGTGGTCTTGCCGCAGCCGGACGGCCCCAGCAGCGTCAGGAACTCGCCCCGCCGGATCTTCAGCGTGAGCTCCTGCAACACGGTCTGCTGGCGGTACTTCTTGACCACGCCTTCCAGGCTGACCGCGCTGGAGGATTTCGGGGGCAAAGGGCTGTTCTGCATGGCGGCTCGAAAGGGTTCGACAGAGTCTGCGCAAGGCGCGCGGCGCGCGTGGCGGCGGGGCGCTTGAGCATGCGATGGCTTGCAGCATACGGGAGGCGAACGCGGCCGGCCGTTTGTGGATACCGAGGCGGGCCATCGGAAAAAACGAAACGCCGCCGCGCCCGCAGTGATTTGCTTTTTCCTAAGCCCAGCGTCCAAAAAACCAAGTTATCAAGCGCCGCCATCTGGCCCACACTGCGCCTGATCCGTGAGCGAACGCGCTCATGTCCCAGGCGACGATGCCGCGGCGCCCCGCCAACCCGGCCTCGATACTTCTCAGGAAAAACATGTCAGTGGAAACAACCAATACCCTGGTGATCGGCGCCGGACAGGCCGGCATCGCGATGAGCGAACACTTGGGCGCGATGGGCATCGACCATATCGTGCTGGAACGCAAGCGCATCGCCGAACGCTGGCGTTCCGAACGCTGGGACTCGCTGGTGGCCAACGGCCCGGCCTGGCACGACCGCTTTCCCCACCTGAAGTTCGACGACGTCGGCGCCGACGTCTTCCCGCCCAAGGAACGCATGGCGCGTTACTTCGAGGACTATGCCCGCATGATCAAGGCGCCGGTGCGCACGGGGGTGGAGGTGCTGCGGGTGCGGCGCAACCACCAGCGCCCCGGCTTTACCGTGACCACCTCGGCCGGCGAGATCGAGGCGCGCCACGTGGTGGTGGCGACCGGCGCCTTCCAGATTCCCAACTATCCCGCGATCGTTCCGGCGCAGGCCGGCATCCAGCAGGTTCACTCGTCGGCCTACAAGAATCCGGGCCAGTTGGTCGACGGCGCGGTGCTGGTCGTGGGCGCGGGCGCGTCCGGTTCGCAGATTGCCGAGGAGCTGCGCCGCGCCGGCCGCCAGGTCTACCTGTCGGTGGGCGAGCATTACCGCCCGCCGCGCGCCTACCGCGAACGCGATTATTGCTGGTGGCTGGGCGCGCTCGGCATGTGGGACGAGGTGCGGAAAAAGCCCAAGCGCGAACACGTCGCCTTCGCCGTCAGCGGCTACGACAACGGCAAGACCATCGACTTTCGCCGCATGGCCCACGACGGCATTCAGCTGGTCGGCATCACCCGCGGATTCGACCAGGGCGTGATGACCTTCGAAGAGGGCCTGGCGCGCAACATCGCGCAGGGCGACGCCGACTACTTCGAAGTGCTGCGCGAGGCCGATGCCTACATCGAACAGAACGGCCTGGACCTGCCGCCCGAGCCCGAGGCCTGGAAATTGCTCGACGACCCCGAATGCCTCAAGCACCCCATCCTCAGCCTGGACCTGGCGCAGGCGGGCATCACGTCCATCGTGTGGGCCACCGGTTTCAAGGTGGACTACGGCTGGATCGAGGCCGATGTCCTGGACGAACACGGCTACCCGGTGCACAAGCGCGGCATCACCGCGGAGAAAGGCATTTACTTCCTCGGCCTGCCGAACCAGACGAACCGGTCGTCATCCTTCATCTGGGGCGTCTGGCACGACGCCAAGTACCTCGCGGATCACATCGGCATCCACCTGGACTATCTGGCCTACGAGAAAGCGCGCTAGGCGACGCCCGCCGGTCTCGGGGCCGCACGCCTGCGCGCGGACTTGTTACTTTTGCAAGCGGGCGGCCGGCGGCGCAATCCCTACAATGGGGGCTTGCCCGCAACCACCGAGAGCCATGCGCCTTCCCCAAAGCCTGCGCGCCCTGCGCCCGTCCGAGATCGGCGGATTGTTGATGGATTCCGCCAACCAGTGGTCCGCCCATCGCGCCTCCAGCAAGGGCGCGGCGCTGGCGTTGTACATGGTGTTCTCGCTGGCGCCCATGCTGATCCTGGTGATCGCCGTGGCCGGCGCCTTCTTCGGCGAGGACGCGGTGCGCTCGGAACTGTTTTCGTCGCTGCGCGACCTGACCGGCGAGCGCGGCGCCGAGGTGATCCAGACGGTGCTGGCCAGCGCGCACGAATCGGGCGGCGGCTGGATCGCGGCGCTGATCTCGATCTTCGTGCTGATCTTCAGCGCCACCACGGCCTTTGCCGAGCTGAAGGCCAGCCTCGATGAACTGTGGGAAGTGTCCGGCAACCAGAAGGGCGGCATCCACGGCATGGTGCGCAGCCGCATGCTGTCGTTCGGCCTGGTGCTGGTGCTGGCGCTGTTCCTGCTGATCTCGCTGACCGTGAACGCGGCCTTGGGCGCCGCGCGCAAATATTATGGCGAGCTGTGGTCCGCGTCGGCCTTCGCCACGCTGGCGGACTGGCTTTCCAACCTGTTTTCGTTCTCGGTGGTGGTGGCGCTGTTCGCGGTGATCTTCAAGCTGCTGCCGAGCGCGCGGATCACCTGGCGCGACGTGATTCCGGGCGCCATCGTCACGGCGGCGCTGTTCCTGGTGGGCAAGTGGGGCATCGGCGTGTACCTGAGCCGCGGCGCGGCGGTGTCGGCCTACGGCGCGGCCGGTTCGCTGATCGCGCTGCTGCTGTGGATCTATTACTCGGCCCAGATATTCTTCTTCGGAGCGGTCTTCACGCGGCAGTTCGCGTTGCGTTTCGGGCGCGCGGCCAAGGAAGGCGCGGCGGCAGGCACGGACTCGGCCCCGCCCGCGACCACGCCCTGAGGCGGGCGCTTCAGGCGCTCGGCGCGACGGATTCCGTGTCGCGCGTCACGGCCTGCAACGCGTGCAGCACACCGTGCTCGCGCAGCGTCTCCAGTTGCGCGGCCAGCGCCGCGACAAACACCGGCTTGTCGCCCAGGTCGCCGAACACCGGCCGATAACCGGCCAGCACCAGGGCGCGGCGATGCGCGGCCTGCCTGGGCGCAGCCGCGCGCGCCGCCACCTCGGCGCGCGCCAGCAGTTTGGCCAGGGGCGCGGCCAGCGGATCCTCGATCGGATAGCACGCGCCGGTCTCGTCCTGGCCACGCAGGTACTCCAGCCACGCCGCCACCACCAGCGCCAGGCGGCGGATATCGTCGCCGCCGCGCAGGCGGTCGCGAATCGTGGCCAGCAGGCGCGGCGGCAGCTTGTGCGAACCGTCCTGCGCCACCTGCCGCGTCGGCTGCGGCAACGCCGCATTGTCGACCCGCGCCAGGAAACGCTGGCGGTAACCCTCCAGGCCGGCCTGCGGAATACCCTTGAGCGTGGGCGCGATCTCGTGGCGCATCAGGTCTTCCACGAACCCGCGCAGCGCCGGCACCGCCGCCGCCTCGCGCATCGTGGCCACACCCAGCAGCGCGCCCAGGTAGGCCAGCGCCGAATGCGGGCCGTCGGCCATGCGCAGCTTCAGCCGCTCATACGGCGCGGCGTTGGCCACGAAGGTCACGCCCGCCGCTTCCCAGGCGGGACGTCCGGCCGCGAACTTGTCTTCGATCACCCAGTTCAGGTAGGGCTCGCCCACCACCGGCCAGGCATCTTCCACGCCCAGCCGCTGCGCGATGCGCGCGCGATCCTCGTCGCCGGTGGCCGGCACGATGCGGTCGACCATGGCGTTGGGAAAGGTGCAGTGCGTGTCGATCCAGCCGGTCAGCGCCGCGTCCAGCCGCAGCGCGAAGGCCAGCACCAGACTGCGCAGCATGTCGCCATTGGCCTGCAGGTTGTCGCAGGACAGCAGCGTCAACGGCGGCAGGCCGCGCTCGCGCCGCAGCGCCAGGCCGTGCACCAGCAGGCCGATGGCGCTGCGCGGGCGCACCGGATTCTCCAGATCGTGCAGGATGTCCGGGGCGTCCCAGCGCAAGTGGCCGGTGGCCGGTTCGTGGCAGTAGCCCTTCTCGGTGATGGTCAGGCTGACAATGCGTGTCTGCGGGTAGGCGATGCGTTCCAGCACGGCCTGCGGGTCTTCCTCGGCAACCATCACGCGCTGCAACGCACCGACCACGCGCAGTTGCTCGCGTGTCTCGCCCTGCGCGCCGCTGTCGCGCAGCGCCAGCGTATAGAGGCCGTCCTGCGGCGTCAGCGCGTCGCGCGTGGCCGCGCTGCGCAGCGACACGCCGAGGATGCCCCAGCTCAGGTCCTGGCTGGCGGCCATCGCCAGATCGGTCGCCAGCGCCTGATGCGCGCGATGAAACGCGCCCAGCCCCAGGTGCACGATGCCCGGCGTCAGCCGGCTGCGATCATAGGCGGGTTTCTCCACGTCCGCGGGCAGGCGTGGCAAGGACTCCATATTCAAGCGTTCGAGCATGGGTGGCAATGTCTCAGGGCGCCGTCACGCATCCCCCCGGGACGGGCGGAAAGGCGCGTTGATAGGGAATTGCACACGGCGGGCGTGGTCGAGAGCCACGCCGCGAGGCCGCGCGTCGCCAGGGTATCTCATGGCCGTGGCGAAGGCAAAAAGTAACTTACTATTACCAACGAAAACCGCGGCGGTGCGTAGCCCGTTTCAGATCGAGTCACGCCCGCAATCCATATCTGTTAAAAAGCCGCCACACCCGGCCTTATGACGCTATCCCCATGTCGACCCATCCGCACCACTCGCCCTACAAAAGCACCGGCGGCCTGCGCCGCATCCTGAATGCGCTGCGCTATTCGCTGCAGGGCCTGCAAGCCGCCATCAAGTACGAAGCCGCCTTCCGCCAGGAGCTGGCGCTGGCCGTGCTGCTGATCCCGGCCGCGTTCTTCCTGGGCCGCACCACGGTCGAGGTGTTCTTCCTGATCGGCACCGTGGTGCTGGTGCTGGCGGTGGAACTGTTGAATTCGGCAATCGAAGCCCTGGCGGATGCGCTATCGGTGGATACCCATCCGCTGCTGGGCCGGGCCAAGGACCTGGGCAGCGCCGCCGTCATGCTGCTGTTGCTGTTCACGGTGGCCGTGTGGGTGGGCGTGGCGGTCAGCCGGTTCGTGATGCACTGAATTGCGGCGCCGGCTTGCCCGCCACGGCGCCCGCGCCTCTATACTGGGAGCCATGATGCCCAACTCGACGCCCGCCCCTTCGGAACGCATCGTCATCGTCGGCGGAGGTGCCGGCGGCCTGGAACTGGCCGCCAAGCTCGGCCGCATCCACGGCCGGCGGCACATCACCCTGGTCGACAGCCGTCCGTTCCACATCTGGAAGCCGTCGCTGCACGAAGCGGCGGCCGGCACCCTGGACATCCACCAGGAGGGCCTGTCCTACCTGATGCTGGCGCACCTGAACGGCTTTTCTTTCGCCCAGGGCCAACTGGTCGGCGTCGACCGTGAACGCCGCCAGATCACCGTGGACGCCGTGGCCGACGGCCAAGGCCAGGAAGTGCTGCCGCGCCGCGAGTTGGCCTACGACACGCTGGTGCTGGCGCTGGGCAGCACCTCCAATTTCTTCAACACCCCAGGGGCGGCCGAGCACGCCGTCACGCTCGACACCACCGAGAACGCCGAACAGTTCCGCCTGACCATGCTCAAGGCCATGGCGCTGGTCGACCAGGCCAAGGTGCGCGATCCCTCCGCGCGGCTGGATCTGGTGATCGTCGGCGGCGGCGCCACCGGCGTCGAACTGGCGGTCGAACTGGTCGAGGCCAGCCACGTGGTCAGCGCCTACGGCCTGCCGAACTTCCGCGCCGAGCGCGACCTGGCGATCACGCTGGTCGAGGGCGCACCGCGCATCCTGTCAGCCCTGCCCGAGAAGATCTCCACCGCCGCCACCGCGCGGCTGACGGAACTGGGCATCCGCGTCGAAACCGCCTGCCGGGTCTCGGAAGTCACCGCCGATACGGTCAAGACCGCGGACGGCCGCGAATTCCCCGCGCGCCTGTGCATGTGGGCCGCCGGCATCAAGGGTCCGGCCCTGCTGGCCGAGCTGGACCTGCCGCTGAACAAGCTGGGCCAGGTCGAGGTCAATGAACGGCTCGAAACCGCCGACCCGCACATCGTGGCGTTGGGCGACTGCTGCGCCGCGCCCTGGCGCGACGGCCGCACCGTGCCGGCGCGCGCCCAGGCCGCGCACCAGCAGGCCGACTACCTGTGCAAGAAACTCACCGCGCGCCTGCGCCGCGCGGCCGAGCCCACCACGCCCTACGTCTACGAAGACCACGGCTCGCTGGTCTCGCTGGGCCAGGATGCCGGCGTGGGCAGCCTGATGGGCAAGCTGGCCGGACGCGGACTGTTTGTAAGCGGTACACTGGCGCGCCTGATGTACATGAGCCTGCACCTGATGCACCACAAAGCGGTGCTGGGCCTCTCACGCACCGCCTCCCTGGCCCTGGCGCGCCTGCTCATGCGGCGCACGCGCCCCCGGGTCAAACTGCACTGAACTCCCCATGAATTTCCTCCAAAGACTCGAACACGCCTGGACCACCCGCAATTCGCTCCTGCAAGTCGGGCTCGATCCCGACCCGCAGCGCTTTCCGCGCGAACTGCAAGGCAAGCCGGACGCGATCTTCCAGTTCTGCCGCGACATCGTCGACGCCACCGCGCCCTACGCCTGCAGCTTCAAGCCGCAGATCGCCTACTTCGCCGCGCACCGCGCCGAAGACCAGCTCGAAGCGCTGTGCCAGCACATCCGCGACCAGCATCCCGACCTGCCCATCGTGCTGGACGCCAAGCGCGGCGACATCGGCTCCACCGCCGAGAACTACGCCCGCGAAGCCTACGAGCGCTATCAGGCGCACGCGCTGACGGTCAGCCCGTACATGGGCCTGGACTCGGTCGAGCCCTACCTGGCGTGGCGCGACCGCGGCGTGATCGTGCTGTGCCGCACCTCCAACCCCGGCGGGTCGGATCTGCAATTTCTCAAGATGGATAGCGGCGAGCCCCTGTACCTGCACGTGGCGGGGCTGGTGGCCGACAAATGGAACGCCAACGGCCAGTGCGGCCTGGTGGTGGGCGCGACCTTCCCGAACGAGCTGGCCGCGGTGCGCCAGCGCATCGGCGACGCGGTGCCGCTGCTGGTGCCCGGCATCGGCGCCCAGGGCGGCGACATCACCGCCACCGTCAATGCCGGCGCCAACGCCGCGCGCAGCGGCATGATGATCAATTCCTCGCGCGCCATCATCTACGCCGGCGGCGGCGACGACTGGCGCCAGGCCGCCGGCGAGGCCGCGCGCGGCCTGCGCGACGCGATCAACGCGGTGCGCTGATCGACGCTTGCGGGGGCCGCCCGGCCCCCGCCACCCTATTCACGAACCGCGCCGTTGCGCGCGGCCGCCCTCAACGCCGGTTGACCGGCGCCCCCAGCAGTTCCAGCACCCCGCGCAGCGCGAACTCGACCGCCTGCTGGCGCACCTGCGCGCGGTCGCCGCTGAACACGTGCGTGACGGCGCGGCTGCTGATGCCATCGCCGACCCGCTGCGCGAAGCCGAAGCACACCATGCCCACGGGCTTGCCCGGCGTGGCCCCGCCCGGGCCGGCAATACCGGTGGTGGACACCGCCACCTGCGCCGCCGGCGAGGCCAGCAGCACCCCATTGGCCATCTCCAGCGCCACCGGTTCGCTGACCGCGCCGAAGTGATGCAAGGCGTCCGGCGACACGTCCAGTTCGGCCACCTTGGCGTCGTTGCTGTACGTGATGAAGCCACGGTCGAACCATTCGCTGGACCCCGCCACCGCCGTCACGGCGCCCGCCAGCAGGCCGCCCGTGCAGGATTCGGCGGTGCCCAGCACCAGGCCATGGCGCCGCAGCGTATCGCCGAGCCGCTCGGCCAAGCCATAGGTGGTGGCCTGCGCCAGTTGTTCGGCCGACAGATTCGGCCGCGTGCTTTCCGCTTGCTGGTTCATCCCAAGACTCCTGTGCGCACCGCCAGCGCCATGATCAGCAAGGCGTATCCGGCCGCGACGATATCGTCCCACATTACCCCGAAACCGCCCTTCAGGCGGGCATCGAAGAACTTGATGGGCGGCGGCTTGACGATGTCGAACGCGCGGAACAGCACGAACGCCAGCGCCTGCGACAACCAGCCGGCCGGCGTCAGCCACAGCACCAGCCAGAAGGCCACCATCTCGTCCCACACCATTCCGACATGATCGGGCTGCTGGAGTTCGCGGCCGACGCGGTCGCAGGCCCAGCAGCCGTACAGGAAGGCCAGCGCCAGGAAGATGCCGATGGCCAGGTCGGACGCGGCTGGCGCGGCGGCGATCCAGATGAGCCAGGCCAGCAGCGTGCCCCAGGTGCCCGAGGCGGGCCGGATGAGGCCGCTGCCGAAGCCGAAGGCGATCAGGCGGCCTGGATCGCGGCAGACCCAGGACAGCGCGGGATAGACCGCCCGCGCGCGTTCGCGCATCGACGGGGAATGGGGGGAAGAGGACGACATGGATGAGGGCCCGGTGATGGCAGGGGAATGGCGGTATTGTCGGCAATGCCTGTGGCAGCGATTGTGCCAGGGTTTGGCGGCGCGCTTCGCAACGCCGCCGACTAATCAGGCCGCGGGAAAGTGATCGAAGCCGGCAGGCAGTTGTGCCAGCGTGTGCCCGTCGGCATCCCGCACTGCCAGGCCGGCCTGGGCCACGATGCCGCCCACGCGGGTCACGCGCGCGCCAGCCGCCTGGGCGGCGGCCAGCACGGCGTCGCGCTGCGCCGGCGGCGCGGTAAAGCAAAGCTGGTAGACATCGCCACCGCCCAGGACGGCGCGGCGCACCTGCTCGGCCGGCATACCGGCCAGCGCGGCGGCCACGGGCATGCGGTCTTCGCGCAGCACCGCGCCCACCCGGCTGGCCGCCAGGATATGGCCCAGATCCTGCAGCAGCCCGTCGGAAATATCGATGGCGGCGCGCGCGATGCCGCGCAGCGCCAGGCCCAGCGCCACTTGCGGCGCGGGCCATTCGAGCGCGCCGCGGGTCGCCGCCAGCCGCGCCGCGTCGGCCGGATACTGGCCGTCGAGCAGGCGGTAGGCCACGTCGGCCGCGCCCAGTTCGCCGGAAACCCAGATATCGTCGTCCACGCGCGCGCCGTCGCGGCGCAGCGCGAGGTCAGCCGGCACGGCGCCGAACACGGTCACGCTGATGGCCAGGTCATGGGCGCTGCGGGTGGTGTCGCCGCCGAGCAACGGGCAACCATGGGCCGCCGCCAGCGCGTGAAAACCGTCGGCGAACGCCGCCAGCCACGGCTCGTCCAGGCGCGGCAACGCCAGCCCCAGCAGGCAGCCGATCGGGCGCGCGCCCATGGCGGCCAGATCCGACAGGTTCACCGCCAGGGCCTTGTGCCCCAGCGCCTTCGGATCGACATCGGGAAAGAAATGCCGGCCTTCCAGCAGCAGATCGGTGCTGGTGGCCACCTGCTCGCCCGCCGGCACGGGAAACAACGCGCAGTCATCGCCCACGCCCAGCAGGCCCGCCGGCGCGGAGCGCGTGAAATAGCGCGCGATCAAGTCGAATTCGGACGCCACGACAACTCCGCAGTCCGGCGCAACAGCCGGCATTGACTCCCACTCAGGAGCCCCGCTCCAAAGGGAGGATCGCCAAAGGAACGAGGGGAAGCTCACCCCGATAAGAAGCTTGCCCCAGGAAGCTCACCCCAAAAATGGGTTCTCCCCAAACGAAACCGCCCTCCCCAGACCCAGGCCGCGCGGATCCGGCTCCGCCGGTCCGCAGCGGCGCCCCCCTGGGGGGGAAGCGCGCAGCGCTTCGGGGGGGGCTCTACTTCTTCATCTCGTGCGAACGCACGTCGGCCGCCAGCTTGTCGAGCACGCCGTTGACGAACTTGAAGCCATCGGTGCCGCCGAACGACTTGGCCAGCTCCACGGCTTCATTGATGGCGACCTTGTACGGCACTTCGACGTGATGGATCAGTTCGAAGCTGCCGATCAGCAGGATGCCATGCTCGACCGGCGACAGTTCGGCCAGCGGTCGGTCGACGTAGGGCGTGAAACGCTCGCGCAGCGCGGGCGCTTCACGCAGGACTCCGTGCAGCAAAGTCTTGAACCACTGCGCGTCGGCCTCGGAGAAATCCTCGGTGTCGCGCAGGTGGGCGTCGATCTCGCCGGCGTCCTGCGTGCCTTCGCCGCCGCGCAGCAGCCACGCGTACACGCCCTGCAGCGCGAATTCGCGCGCACGGCGGCGCGCGCTGCGGGCGTTGGCGCGGGCTTGCGCCGCGCTATCAGCGCTGGTCGTCGTCTTCTTCGTCGTCAAAATCTTCGTCCTCGTCTTCGTCGTCTTCGTCTTCTTCCTCGGGCTCCAGGGCCGCCACCAGGTTGGCCATTTCAACGGCCACCTGGGCGCAGTCGCGGCCCTTGCCGGCGGCGCGGGCTTGCGCCTGCTCGTCGGTGTCCACGGTCAGCACGCCGTTGGCGACCGGGATGCCGGTCTCGAGGGAGATGCGGGTGATTGCAGTGGCCATTTCGTTGCTGACCACTTCAAAGTGATAGGTCTCGCCGCGGATGACCGCGCCCAGCGCGATCAGGGCGTCGAACTCGAACGTCTCGGCCATGTGCGACAGGGCCACGCCCAGTTCCAGGGCGCCCGGCACGGTGGCGACCATCACGTCGCGCTCGTCCACGCCGAGCTCGGCCAGTTCCTTCAGGCACGCTTCGAGTTCGGCCTGGCCGATCTCTTCATTGAAACGGGCGCGTACGATGCCGATGTGCAGCCCTTCGCCGTTCAGGTCGGGGGTGAGGATGTAAGGGTTCATGTGTCGGCCTTCAGTGTGTTGCGGGAGAATTCGGAGGGTCGCAATCGTAACCCGTAATGGTGAGCGAGAAGCCCGCCATGCTGGGCATCTTGCGCGGCCGGGCCAGCAGCTTCATCCGGCCCACGTTCAGGTCGCGCAGAATCTGGGCGCCGATGCCATAGGTGCGCAGGCCGAAGCGGTCGGCGTTGGCGGGGTTGGCATTGGCCTTGGGGTCGCTCCAGCCGGCGATCTGCGCGAACAGGTGCTCGGTGGAGGACTGGCAGTTCATCAGCACCAGCACGCCGGCCGGCGCCTGCGAAATGGCCTGCAGGGCCGGCGCCACGCCCCAGCTATGCGGGCTGGCGCCGGTATCCAGCACGTCCAGCACCGAGGCCGGCTCGTGCACGCGCACCAGCGTCTCGACGTCAGGCGCCACGGTACCATGCACCAGCGCCAGGTGGGCCGAACCGGTGGCGGCGTCTTCGTAGGCCACGGCCTCGAAGGTGCCCCAGGCGGTCTGCATGCTGCGCTTGCCGACGCGCTTGACGATGGATTCGTGCTCGCTGCGGTATTGGATCAAATCGGCGATGGTGCCGATCTTCAGGTTGTGCTGGCGGGCGAACTCGACCAGGTCGGGCAGGCGCGCCATGGTGCCGTCCGGCTTGAGGATTTCGCAGATCACGGCGGCCGGGGTCAGGCCGGCCATGGCGGTCAGGTCACAGCCGGCCTCGGTATGGCCGGCGCGCACCAGCACGCCGCCGGGCACCGCGCGCACCGGGAAGATGTGGCCGGGCTGGACCAGGTCGGACGGCTTGGCGTCGCGCGCCACCGCCACCTGGATGGTGCGGGCGCGGTCGGCGGCCGAGATGCCGGTCTCGACGCCTTCGGCGGCCTCGATCGACTGAGTGAAATTGGTGCCGTACCGAGTGCCATTGCGGGCCGCCATCAAGGGCAGATCCAGCTGGCGGCAGCGCTCTTCGGTCAGGGTCAGGCACACCAGGCCGCGGCCATGGGTGACCATGAAGTTGATGGCCTCGGGCGTGACGAATTCGGCGGCCATGACAAGGTCGCCTTCATTTTCGCGGTCTTCCTCGTCGACCAGGATGACGATGCGGCCGGCGCGCAGCTCGGCGATGATCTCGGCGACCGAGGCAATATCGAAGGATTCCGGCTCGGAGCCGGGCAAGGGGGACAACTGGACGGACATGGCGGGCACGCAAACCAGGCGGGAAAGCCCGGATTTTACCGCCCCCGGCGCCATATCCCCTACCGGGCCGCGCCGGCCCCGCCCAAACAGGGCCATCCGGTTAAACTTTCGGCCGGAGAACACCCCATAAAACCAAGGAAAAACGCCATGCAAGCCCTAGCGGCCATGCCTTCGACCGTCGCGGCGGGGATCCGCGTCGTGCTCACCGACATCGACGACACCCTGACCACCGAAGGCCGGCTGCCCGCCGACGCCTACGCCGCCCTGGAACGCCTGGAACAGGCCGGCATCCAGGTGGTGCCGATCACCGGCCGCCCGGCCGGCTGGTGCGACCACATCGCCCGCATGTGGCCGGTGCGCGCGGTGGTCGGCGAGAACGGCGCGTTCTACTACGCCTACGACCGCCAAGCGCGCCGCATGGTCACGCACTACTGGACCGACGCGGCCTCGCGCCAGGCCAGCCGCAAAAAGCTCGACGCGATCCGCGACCGGGTGCTGGCCGAGGTGCCCGGCGCCGCCGTGGCCAGCGACCAGGACTACCGCGTGGCCGACCTGGCCATCGACTTCTGCGAGGATGTGCCGCCCCTGCCCGAGGCCGACATCGGCCGCATCGTGCGCATCTTCGAAGACGCCGGCGCCCAGGCCAAGGTCAGCTCGATCCACGTCAACGGCTGGTTCGGCGACTACGACAAGCTGACCATGACGCGCACCCTGTTCCAACGCGAATTCGGCCTGGACGTGGCCAGCGCGCTCGACAGCACGCTCTTCATCGGCGACTCGCCCAACGACGAACCCATGTTCGCCTACTTCCCGGTCTCGGTCGGCGTGGCCAACATCCAGTCGCAACTGCACCGCCTGACGCACCGCCCCGCCTACGTGGCCGCGTTCCACGGCGGCGCCGGCTTCACCGAAATGGCCGAGCGCCTGCTGGCTGCCCGCGCCGTCACCGCCTGAGGCACGCACCGTGGCCACCGCCAAACCTTCCGCCTCCGCCCCCGCCGCCAACGACGGCCGCCGCAGCATCCAGTCCATCGAGGTCGGCGTGCCGCTGCTGGCCGCGCTGGTCGACGCCGCCAAGCCGCTGACCCTGCGCGACCTGGCCGCCGGCGCCGGCATGACCTCGGCCAAGGCCCACCCCTACCTGGTCAGCTTCATCCGCGTCGGCCTGGTGCAGCAGGACAGCATCACCGGCCAGTACGAGCTGGGGCCGTTCGCGCTGCAGATGGGCCTGGTCAGCCTGCAGCGGCTGGATCCGGTGCGCATCGCCATGCCCGAAATCGCCAAGCTGCAATCCGAGATCGGCCACACGCTGGGGATCGCGGTGCTGGGCTCGCACGGCCCCACCATGATCCACATGACCGAGGCCAGCTACCCGGTGCACGTGAACATGCGCAAGGGCACCGTGATGTCCATGCTGCACACCGCCACCGGCCTGGTGTTCGCGGCCTGGCTGCCGCCCAAGGTCAGCGAGCACTACATCGCCCGCGAGGAAGGCGACACCGCCGTCATCGCCAGCGTGCCGCCGCCGCGCAAGGCCAGCCGCGCCCACATCGAGGCGCAACTGGCCGACATCCGCGTGCACGGCATGGCGCGCGCGCTGGGCAACCCGCTGCCCGGCGTCGACGCCTTGTCGGTGCCCGTCTTCGACAACACCGGCAACATCGTGCTGGCGCTGACCAGCCTGGGCCCCACCGGCCTGTTCGACGTGTCCTGGGACGGCGCCATCGCCCGTCCGCTGCTGGCCTGCGCGCAGGAAATCTCGCGCAAGCTCGGCTACCGCGCCTGACCCGCCCCCGCGCTGGCGCAGCGCTGTCCGGACGATGGATTTCCGATCCGTCCGGGCGGCGCCGCCCCATCCGCGCATAAACGAAGCCAAAGCGAACCAAACGAACAAAACCCGAAAAGAAACATCGGGACTTCCCGAGTGTGCCCCCTTGCGCTTGTATGTTTGAATTCAGCTACTAGTCATATTCATACCTACAAAAGAGGAGACATACGATGCGCGCCTTGCGTCACCTGCAAGCGGCCTCGCTGGCCGCGCTCGCGTTCGGGGCGTTCGCCGCCCACGCCGCCGACACCTGCCCGAACCGGGGCGACCTCGACCAGATGTACTGCGACGCCGACAAGAACCTGGTGGCCGACACGCCCACCGATCCGGCCAAGCTCAAGACGCCGTCGACGCTGGTGTTCACCTACACCCCGGTGGAAGACCCGGCCGTGTACGAAGACATTTTCAAGCCGTTCACCAAGCACCTGTCCGAATGCACCGGCAAGCGCGTGGTGTTCTACCAGGTGCAGAGCAACGCCGCCGAGATCGAGGCCATGCGCTCGGGCCGCCTGCACGTGGGCGGCTTCTCCACCGGCCCCACCGCCTTCGCCGTGAACATCGCCGGCGCGGTGCCGTTCGCCGTCAAGGGCTACGCCGACGGCTTCCAGGGCTACAACCTGATCGTCATCGTCAAGAAGGACAGCCCGTACCAGAAGCTGACCGACCTCAAGGGCAAGAAGCTGGCGCACACCGCCCCCTCATCGAACTCCGGCCACATGGCGCCCGTGGCGCTGTTCCCCAAGGAAGGCCTGACGCCCGACAAGGACTACAAGGTGATCTTCTCGGGCAAGCACGACCAGTCCGTCATGGGCGTGAACTCCGGCGACTACGACGCCGCCGCCGTGGCCTCGGACGTGTTCAAGCGCATGGTCGAGCGCGGCCAGGTCAAGGAAGCCGACTTCCGCGTCATCTACAAGAGCGAGAAATTCCCCACCTCGTCGTTCGCCTACGCGCATGACCTGGAACCGAAGTTCCGCGACCAGATGCTCAAGTGCTTCTACGACTACCGCTTCCCGGCCGAGATGTCCAAGGCCTTCGACGGCGCCGACCGCTTCTACCCGGTGACCTACCAGAAGGACTGGGCCATCGTGCGCCAGGTCGCCGAATCCGGCGGCGAAAGCTTCAACCGCGCCGCCTACGACCGCGAATCCGCCAAGAGCAAGAAGTAACCAGCATGACGACGTCGCTACGCATATCCGGCCTGGTCAAGGAATACCGGGCCGGCCGGCCGGTACTGAACGGCATCGACCTGCGGATCGCGGGACGCGGCCTGACGGCCATCATCGGCCCGTCGGGCACCGGCAAGAGCACGCTCCTGCGCTGCATCAACCGGCTGATCGAGCCGACCCGCGGCGAGATCGTGCTGGAAGCCGGCGACGGCACGGTCGATCTGGCCCGGGTGCGTGGCGCGTCGCTGCGGCGCGCGCGCCGGCGCATCGGCATGGTGTTCCAGGAATACAACCTGGTCGAACGCCTGACCGTGATGGAAAACCTGCTGACCGGGCGGCTGGGCTACACCGGCGCCTTCAAGGCCTGGACCCGCCGCTTCGAGGCCGAGGACATCGAGCACGCCTACCTGTTGCTGGACACGGTGGGCCTGGCGGGCTTTGCCGACCAGCGCGCCGACGCGCTGTCGGGCGGCCAGCGCCAGCGCGTGGGCATCGCCCGCGCGTTGATGCAGCGCCCGCAACTGCTGCTGGCCGACGAGCCGACCTCGTCGCTCGATCCCAAGACCTCGGTCGAGATCATGGAACTGCTGGCGGCGCAGGGCGACGCCAGCGGCATCCCGGTGATCGTCAACATCCACGACGTCGAGCTGGCGCGGCGCTACGCCGGCCGCATCGTCGGCATGTCCGGCGGCCACGTGGTCTATGACGGCGACGGCCAGGGGCTCGATGCCGCCATGCTCAAGACCATCTACGGAGGCGAGTCTTGGCTGGCGTAATGACTCCGCGTTCCGCGCACCCGCGCCCCTTCGCCCTGTCGGGCCGCGCCAAGGCCGGCGTGCTGCTGCTGGTGCTGTATACGATCTACGCGGCCGCGCAACTGGACTTCAGTTGGGCCCGCTTCGAAAGCGGCATGGGCCACGCCTCGACCTTCCTGGCGCGCATGTTCCCGCCCAATTTCGAAAAACCCGCCACGCTGTGGAAAGGCATCGCCGAAAGCCTGGAGATCGCCGTGCTGGCCTCGGTGCTGGGCATCCTGTTCGCGCTACCGGTGGGCCTCTTGGGCGCGCGCAACCTGATGCCGGCCTGGGTCTCGTGGCCCGCCCGTTCGCTGGTGGCGCTGTGCCGCGCCCTGCACCCGGTGATCGTCGCCATCCTGTTCGTCAAGGCTGTGGGCTTCGGCGCGCTGGCCGGCATCCTGGCGCTGACGGTGGCCTCGATCGGCTTCATCGGCAAGCTGTTCACCGAGGCCATCGAGGAAATCTCGCTCAAGCAGGTCGAAGCGGTGCGCGCCACCGGCGCCTCGTTCGCCAACGTGCTGGCCTTCGGCGTACTGCCGCAGGTGTTCGCGCGCTTCATCGGCTTTGCCACCTACCAGTTCGACTCGAACCTGCGCAACTCCACCATGGTCGGCATCGTCGGCGCCGGCGGCGTGGGCGGCACGCTGTTCTCGGCCTTCCAGCGCTTTGACTACGACTTTGTCAGCGCCATCCTGCTGACGCTGATCGCCATCATCATGCTGGGCGAGATCCTGGCGGGCTTCGTGCGCGCCGTGTTCCTGGACAACCTGGGCTTTGACCGCATCCTGCAGGGCCGCTTCGCCGGCGCGCGCGGCATCGGCTCCAGCAGCGCCAAGGCGGCCTACCAGGCCGCCCGCAAGGCGGAGGCGGACCAATGACCACGCACGCCCCCACCCTGCCCGCCGCCAACGCGCCGCGCGTCTGGCACCGCTACAGCCTGGGCCAGCGGCTGCTGCGCTTCGCCCTCTACCTGCTGCTGGTGGCCGCCATCGTGCAGGCCATCCGCGGCGTCGAGATCATCCCGGAGTTCCTGTACGACGCGCCGGAACAGATGGCGGACCTGTTCCAGCGCATGTGGCCGGTGGACTGGGCCCACTACCGCGGCGGCGTGCACGACGCGCTGGTCGAAACCCTGCACATCGCCACGCTCGGCACCATCCTGTCGGTCATCATGGCGGTGCCCGTGGGCCTGCTGGCGGCCAACAATCTCACGCCCAGCAAGACCGTCAACATGCTGGCCCGGCTGATCCTGGTGTCGAGCCGCTCGGTCAACTCGCTGGTGTGGGCGCTGCTGTTCATCGCCATCTTCGGCCCTGGCGCGCTGGCCGGCACGCTGGCCATCGCGTTCCGCTCCATCGGCTTCGTCGGCAAGCTGGTGGGCGAAGCCATCGAGGAAGCGCAGCGCGGCCCGATCGAGGCCGTCACCGCCACCGGCGCCAGCAAGGCCTCGGTGATCTGGTACGCCTACTGGCCGCAGATCCGCCCGGCGTTCTGGTCCATCGTACTGCTGCGCTGGGACATCAACGTGCGCGAATCGGCCGTGCTCGGCCTGGTCGGCGCCGGCGGTATCGGCATGGCGCTGGACACCGCCCTCAACCTGTTCCAGTGGGACCGCGTCGCCCTGGTGCTGGCCGCCATCTTCGTGGTAGTGGTGCTGGCCGAGATCCTCATCACCCAGGCGCGCAAGCGCATCCTCTGACGCGCCCGCAACCGACGTTCCTTTGCGCCGCCCGGCAACGGGCGGTTTTTTTTGCCCGTCCCCCGCCCGTTCGCCACGATCCGCCTGCCGCCGTCATCACGGCAACACAAGCCCAAGCCACCCTATGGCCTGGCCCCCTGCCCTCGACGCCCCGTCAGCCCCCCTTGTTGACGCACCGCAACCAAGCCTATGCTCAACATGACCAAAATATGACCCGTCATCAAATCCCTCCCTGTCATTGACTAACATCTCGGCTTTTGCCGCTGGACACCCCCGCCATGTCGGAACAGGAATTGAAACTGCATGTGCCCACGGCGTCGCGCCAGGCCGTGCTGCGAGAGATCAAGCAACGCGAAGCGACGCGCATCCGCCTGCATGCGATGTACTTCGACACGCCCGAGCGCGAACTGGCCCGGGCCCGCATCGCCATCCGCCTGCGCCAGGAAGGGCGCGATTGGGTGCAGACGCTGAAGATGCCCGGCATCAACGCCATCACCCGCATCGAACTGAACCACCCGCGCCCGGGCCCCGTGCTCGATCTGTCGGTCTACGCCGGCACCGAAGTCGAGGCCGCGCTGGCCGCCATCAAGGGCGAGCTCGGCCTGCGCTATGAAACCGACGTGCAGCGCATGCTGCGCAAGGTGCGCACCCGCTATGGCACCGTCGAACTCGCTTACGACACCGGCATCCTGCGCGCCGGCGCGCTGGAACTGCCGATCTCCGAACTCGAATTCGAACTGGTTTCGGGCCGCCCCGCCGCCATCTTCGCGGTGGCGCGCGGCTGGCAGCAGCGCCACAGCCTGGTGCTGGATCCGCGCAGCAAGTCCGAGCGCGGCGACGCACTGGCCCAACTGGCGCAGCGCCTGGCTGATGTCGACGCCATCCCGGGCGACGACCTCGACAGCCGCCGCGCCCAGGCCATCGCCCTGTTCTGGGCGCCGCGCGGCGCCGCTGCCATCAAGCTGCGCGAGGACATGACCGCATCCCAGGCCATGGGCCGCATCGCCGCCGAATGCCTGGACCAGATCGCCCGCAACGCCGCCGTGCTGGCCGAAGTCGACACCGAAGGCGTCTACCGCGC
This sequence comes from Achromobacter sp., assembly GCF_050285565.1. Taxonomy (GTDB): domain Bacteria; phylum Pseudomonadota; class Gammaproteobacteria; order Burkholderiales; family Burkholderiaceae_B; genus Achromobacter. Next base: position 117,764 of record NZ_JBLZXG010000006.1, on the reverse strand, counting down.
CGGCAATTCCGAGCACGTGCACCAGTTGCGCGTCGGCATCCGCCGCCTGCGCTCGGCCTGGAAGCTGTTCGACGGCTGGGTCGCGCCGGTCCCCGAGGCCATCCTGCAGGGCGTGCGCGCGCACTTCGCCGCCTTCGGCGCCAACCGCGACCAGGACGTGCTGAACGAAACCGTGGCGCCCGCGCTGATGCGCGCGGGCATGCCGGTCATCCCGATGGAGGCCGCGCCGCCCGAACAGGACGCCCGCGCCATCGCCGGCGGCAAGGCCTTCCAGGCCTGGCTGCTGGACCTGCTGGAATGGAGCCTGGACGTGCCGCCCGCGGCGCCGGCCAGCGACGGCCTGCCGGTCGCCAACGGCATGCCCAGCGACGCCGCGCCCGAGCCGGCCATCCGTCTGGAAGGCGGCATCGCCGGCCCCAGCGTCAAGCCCACCATCATCCCCATGCTGGCGCCCGAGCCCGATCCGCAGCAACTGCCCAAGCAACTGGCGCGGCGCCTGCACCGCTGGCATAGCAAAGTGGCCGGCCAGGGCGCCCAGTTCGCCACGCTCGATCTGCCCACGCGTCACGAACTGCGCAAGCGCGGCAAGCGCCTGCGCTACAGCCTGGCGTTCGCCGAATCGCTGCTGCCGCCGGCCAAGCTGCGCGGCTACCGCAAGCTGCTGTCGCGGGTGCAGGACATCCTGGGCGAGATCAACGACCTGGCCGTGGCCAAGGATTACTACGCGTCGTGTACGGCCACGCATCCGCAGGCCTGGTTCGCGCTGGGTTGGATCAGCGCGCGCCTGGAAGAACTGGCGGTGGATGCGCAACGCGCCTTCGACGACCTGGCCAACAGCAAGCCGTTCTGGAAGTAAGGCGGCGCGGTCCACCGCGGATCGCGTTCTGCCCGCCGAAAACACCGCGCCCCACGTCCGCTGCATCGCGGGCGTGGGGCGCGGTGTTTTCGACGCCGGGCGCGAGGCCCGGGCGGCGATCAGTGGGCCTGGTCAGTCGGCCAGCAGGGCCCCGGCGAATTCATCCGCCACGAACGGCTGCAGGTCTTCGAGGCTTTCGCCCACGCCGATCCAGTACACCGGAATCGGCCGCACGCCCTGGCTGCCCGCAGCCACCGCCGCCAGCGTGCCGCCCTTGGCGGTGCCGTCCAGCTTGGTCACGACCAGTCCGGTCAGGTTGATGGCCGCGTCGAACGCGCGGATCTGCGCCAGCGCGTTCTGGCCGGTGTTGCCATCGACCACCAGCAGCACCTCGTGCGGCGCGGCCGGGTCGGCCTTGCCGATGACGCGGCGGATCTTCTTGAGTTCTTCCATCAGGTGCAGTTGGGTCGGCAGGCGGCCGGCCGTGTCCACCATCACCACGCCCATGCCGCGCGCGCGGCCGGCGTTGACCGAATCGAACGCCACCGCCGCCGGGTCGCCGCCATCCTGCGAGATCACGGTGACATTGTTGCGGCTGCCCCATTCGATTAGCTGCTCGCGCGCGGCGGCGCGGAAGGTATCGCCCGCGGCCAGCAGCACGCTGGCGCCCTGGCGCTGGAACGTATGCGCGAGCTTGCCGATGGACGTCGTCTTGCCGGCGCCGTTGACGCCCGCGATCATCACCACCAGCGGCTGCGCGCGCTTCAGGTCGAAGGCACGTTCCAGCGGACGCAGGTGATCGGCCAGCAGTTGGCGCAGCGCCGCCTTGACCTTGGCCGGGTCCTCGATGCGTTCCTTCTTGACCCGCGCGCGCAGCGCGGTCAGCAGCTTCTCGGTGGCCTCCAGGCCGGCATCGGCCATAATGAGCGCCGATTCGAGTTCCTCGAACAGGTTCTCGTCGACCTTGACGCCGACGAAAATGCCGCCAATGCTCTGGCCCGTGCGCGACAGGCCCTGCTTGAGCCGCGACAGCCAGGACGCCTTCTTGGGCGCGGGCTCCGGCTCGGGCGCGGCGGGTGCCGGCGCGGCAACGGCCGGCGCGGCAACGGCCGGCGCAGCCGCGCTGGGCGTCGCCGCGGGGGCGGCGGCAACGGGCGCGGCCAGCGGCGCCGAGGCTTGCGGTTGCGGCACCTCGGCCGGCGCGGGTTGCGGCACACTGGCCGACACGGGCGCGGGCACTTGCGCGGCCGGCACCGGCAGCGTCACCTCCGGCGCCACGACGGGCGCGATTTCGCGCGCCGCAATGGCGGGTTCGACGGGCTGGACGGGAACGCCGGCCTCGGCCTGCGGCGCGATCCCGGCGTCCACCTGCTCCGGCGGCGGCGCGGGCTGGGCCGGCGCGGCGGGCGGAGGGGATTTTTTCTTGAAGAAGCGGCTAAACATGGGTAACAAGTATATTCGTATCGTCGGGGGCCAATACCGGCGCACCCCTATCGTCGTGCCCGACGTGGAGACGCTCCGCCCGACGCCCGACCGGGTGCGGGAAACGCTGTTCAACTGGCTCAACCACCTGTGGGGCGGCGAATTCGCCGACAAGCAGGTGCTGGATCTGTTCGCCGGCAGCGGCGCCCTGGGCTTCGAGGCGGCCTCGCGCGGCGTGGCGCATGTGCAGATGGTCGAGCGGGACAAGACCGCCGCGTCCGCGCTGCGGACACTGCGCGACAAGCTCAAAGCCGACATGATACGCATCCATGTGGGCGATGCGATGCAGGTCGCCGAAAGAATGGATGCGTCCCGATTTGACCTCATTCTTCTGGATCCGCCCTTCGGACAGGGCTGGCTGCCGCGCCTGTGGCCGCTGCTGCCCGGCATCCTGGCCGAGGGCGGACTGGTCTACGTCGAGGCCGAAAGCCCCATCGAGCCCCCCGAGGGTTTCACGATCCTGCGGCAGGACAAGGCCGGGGCGGTTCACTACCATCTCCTGGAATTTGCTGCATTGCGCAAATAGATCAATAATCCGAGCTTCGGAGGATGGTGTACACCACTAATAACGGTACGGAGCTCGCATGATCATCGCTGTTTACCCCGGCACTTTCGACCCGCTGACCAGAGGCCACGAAGACCTGGTCCGCCGCGCCGCCACGCTTTTCGACAAAGTCGTGGTCGGCATCGCGCACAGCCGCAACAAGAAGCCCTTCTTCAGCATCGACGAGCGCGTGGACATCGCGCGCGAAGTGCTGGGGCACTATCCCAACGTGGAAGTGCAGAGCTTCGGCGGCCTGCTCAAGGACTTCGTGCGCGACCAGGGCGGGCGTGTCATCGTGCGCGGCCTGCGCGCCGTGTCCGACTTCGAATACGAATTCCAGATGGCCGGCATGAACCGCCACCTGCTGCCCGACGTCGAGACCCTGTTCATGACGCCGTCGGATCAATACCAATTCATCTCGGGCACCATCGTGCGCGAAATCGCCCAGTTGGGCGGCGACGTCAGCAAGTTCGTGTTCCCCTCGGTGGAACGCTGGCTGCAGGAAAAAGCCAAGGAACGCCGCGAGCAGTCCTGGCCGGGCTGAGGCCCGCGCCCACCGCCACCGAATCTCCGAAGGGCGCCCCAGGCGCCCTTCTTGCGCTGTTGCGGCCCGCGCCGGCCGAAGGGCCCGCCGGCGCCAGGGACATGCCGCGGGCGCCGGCGGGCGCGGCAGTACAATTGCAGCGACCCGCCTGATTCCGCCGCCCCCATCATGGCCCTGACCATCACCGAAGAATGCATCAATTGCGACGTTTGCGAGCCCCAGTGCCCGAACGACGCGATTTCCATGGGCGAGGACTACTACGTCATCGACCCCGACCGCTGCACGGAATGCGTCGGCCACCACGACGAGCCGCAATGCAAGGTGGTCTGTCCGGTCGAGTGCATCGAACTGCACCCGCAATGGAAGGAAGGCCAGGACCAATTGATGGCCAAATACCGCCGCCTGACCGGTGCCGCATGAGCGACACCGCGCAACCCGGCTTCGACACCCCCGCCACCCGCCCCAACGCCCGCCGCGACCTGTCCGCCTCCGCCATCGCGGCCGGGCTGGTCGCCGTGCTGGTCAGCTTCGGCGGCACCGCGGTGCTGATGGTGCAGGCCGGCCACGCCGCCGGCCTGGACGCGGCCCGCATCGGCTCCTGGATCGGCTCGCTCAGCCTGGTGCTGGGACTGGGTGGCGCGGCCTACAGCCTGCGCACCGGCCTGCCCATCGTCATGGCCTGGTCCACCCCTGGCGCCGCGCTGCTGGTCACCGCGCTGGCCGGCGTGCCGTTTCCCGAAGCCATCGGCGCCTTCGTGCTGGCGGCCGCGCTGACACTGGCCTGCGGCCTGTTCGGCTGGATCGATCCGATCCTGCGCCGCATTCCCGGTGAAGTCGCCGCCGCCATGCTGGCCGGGGTGCTGCTCAACTTCGGCATGGGCATCTTCACCAACGTCGGCAAGCAGCCGGCGCTGGTGCTGGCGATGTGCGCCGCCTACCTGACTTGCCGGCGCTGGGCGCCACGCTACGCCGTGTTGGTGGTGATGGCCGTGGCGGTCGCCACGGCCGCCGGCCTGGGGCTCATGCAGGTCGACCAGCTCGACTGGCACCTGACCGAATTCGTCTGGACCACGCCCGCCTTCAGCATGCAGGCCGCGATCAGCCTGGGCGTGCCGCTGTTCGTGGTGGCGATGGCCTCGCAGAATCTGCCCGGCCTGGCCATCCTGCAGGCCGCCGGCTACCGCCCGCCGGCCTCGCGCCTGGTGGCCGCCACCGGCTTGCTGGGCCTGCTGGCCGCCCCCTTCGGCGCCCACAGCGTCACGCTGGGCGCGATCAGCGCGGCCATCTGCACCGGGCCCGAAGCGCATGCCGAACCCTCCAAGCGCTACATCGCCGCCGCCACCTACGGCGTCAGCTATGTCGCGCTGAGCATCGTCGCCGGCGCGGTCGCGGTGTTCTTCCAGGCGCTTCCGGCCGCGCTGCTGGCGGCCCTGGCCGGGCTGGCGCTGCTGGGCACCATCATGGGCGGCATGGCCGCCGCCATGGCCAATCCGCAACGGCGCGAAGCCGCGCTCATCACGCTGCTGGCAACGGCCTCGGGCTTCAGTTTCTGGGGGATCGGTTCGGCCTTCTGGGGCCTGGTGGCGGGCCTGCTGGCCCACACCGTGTTCGAATACAAACGCAAGCCGGCGGCCTGAACCGACGCCGTCACGCATGGATGGCCAATGCGCCCGGCGCTGGCTCGCCAGCGGCGCCCCGCGCCAGGTTCAGTCCGGCCAGACGGACACCGGCGTGTCCGGATGCACCTTCATGATGCGGCACGGCACCTGCACGAAGTTCGAGATCCAGGCGGCGGCCAGCTCGCCTTCGTCGACCACGTCGATGACCTGTTCGCCGACCTTCATGCTGTAGCGCACGCTGTCGTCGTCCTCGATCACATCCAGCGGAATATCCATGCGCAGCATGCCCGGCGCGCGCAGCACCAGGTAGCCCAGGCGCACTTGCGCTTCGACCTGCGCCAGCCGCGGGCACAGCTCGCGGTTGAGCCACTGGCCCGAATCATTGGCCACCAGCCATTGGCGGTGATAGGGCGCGGCCTCGGCCTGCGCCGTCACGCCGCACTGGGCGATGGGCTGGAAGGTGGCGGCGCTCATCTGCCCAACAGGCCCTTGAGCGCCTTGTCCACCGCCGCGCCGCCCTTGCCCTTGCCGGTGACGGCTTCACGCAGCTTGTTTTCCAGGCTGCGCTTGAGGATGCCGGCAACGGCGTCCTTCCACAGCAACGTGTACGAAGGCTTGTCGAACGGGCCCTTGACGCGCACCGGGATGGTCACGTCCTTCAGGTCGATCAGTTCCTTGCCTTCCGGGTCGGCGGCCGGGTTGACCACGCGGACGCGCGCCACCAGGTCCAGCTCGCTCTTGACGAAATCGATGGTGGCCGGCTCGCCCTGCGTCACCCGCAGCAACGGCGACACCACATTCAGCCGCTTCACGCTGGCCACGCCCTTGGTGAAGGCCAGGTCGGCCTCCATTTCGGAGAACGCGGTCTGCTTGCTGGTATCGGCCGCCACGGTCTCGTCCTGCGACTCCGGCTTGAGCGCGGCCTTCAGCTCACGCAGCGTCTGCGTCAGGTTGATGCCCTTGACGGCGCCGTCGCGCAGCCGCACCTGCAGCGTGCCACCCAGGCCGCTCTTCATGGCGTAGGGATTGGCGCCGGCGGTCTTCAGGTCCAGCGCCAGGCTGCCGGTGCCGCTGAGCACGTTGCGCTGCGCCAGATCCATCAGCAGCGGCTCGATGGCGATGCCGGCCAGCGACATCTTGGTGGCCAACTGGTTGCCCTGCGCCGCGTCCAGCGACAGCGCGCCAGCCAGCTTGCCGCCATACAGGCCGGCGGTCAGGCTGGAGATATCGAGCTTGCCGCGATCGAGCTTGATGGCGGCGGCGACATCGTCGGCCTTCAGGCCGCGCACCACCAGCTTGCCGACCTTGAGCGTGCCGTTCACGCTCGGGCCGACCAGCGCCGACAGGTTGATCGTGTCGTCCACCGGCGCGGCCGGCGCCGGCTGAGCCGGCTTGGTCTCGTCCTTCTTGCCGTCGACGGGCGGCTTGGCGGGCGCGGTGGCGACCGGCGGCACCAGCTTGTCCAGGTCCAGCGTATCGACGGCCAGCGCGAAGTTCACCTGCGGCGCATCGCTCAGCTTGGCGATGTCGGCGGTCAGGTCGAACTTGCCGCCTTCGAGCACGGCGTTGATCTTGCTGTTGGCCGTGTCCTTGAGCAGGTCGACGTTGAGGCTGCCGATCACGGGAATCTGCAGGTTGCCCTTGGGCAGGCCCGGATCGGTGATGCTGACGTCGCCGCGCAGCCCCGACAGGCCACCCTGGCGCTGCAACAGGTTCAGCGTCAGCGGCGAAGCAAAGGTCAGCTTGACGACCCGCTCGCCCTTCTTGGAGGTGCTGTCGAGCTTGGCTTCCTTGATGTCGAGCTCGGTGGCGTTGCCGCTGATGCCGTTCAGGCCGAAGCTGGCGTCCAGGCCGCTGATGCGCACGCGGCCGGTCAGGGCCTCGCCCGTGGCCTGCGTGGGCGAAATGTTCAGCGCCGGCGCATCCACGGCGAATTCAAACGGGCCATCGGCCACGCTGCCCTTGGCGCGCACCGCCAGCTTCTCGATCTGCAATTGGCTCTTGTGCGGGTCGATCGACAGCTTGGGCATGGCCACGCTGGCCTCGACATTGGTGGCGCGCGCGCCCGGGTCGGTGATCTCGCCCTGGAACACGACTTCCAGGCCGGCCACGTCCAGCGCCGACTTCTGGCCGTTGAACGCCAGGTTGCCGCGCATCGCCAGGCTCTTGGCTTCCGCGCCCGGCAGCTTGCCGTCCATGCGCAGGTCCAGCTTCTGCGCCGCATAGCGCTTGGCCGACGGATCCAGCGTCAGCAGCGCCTGGCCGGTCAGGTTGGCGTCGATGCGCGGATTGCCACCCTCGACGCGCGCATTCAGGCGCACGTCGAACGGCTGGTTGAAGGTGACGCGGCCGGTATTGGCGTTGATCCGGGTCACGGCCACGGCCATGCCCGACATCTCGTCCTGCAGCAGCACCTCGCCGTCCTTCAGGTCGAGACCGGCGATATCGATCTGCATGTTGTTGCGTGACGACGGCAGGGTGCCGCTGGTCAGCGCCTGCGCGGCGGTCTGCGCCGCTCCAGCCAACGCCTCGGCCGGATTGGCGGGCGTGGCGACGACGGGCGCGGTGCCGCCCACCAGGTTGCTGAAATTGAACTGGCCGTCCTTGTTGCGCACCACGCGCGCCTTGAAACCGCTGATGGCGACGTGATCGACCACGAAGCTGTTGGACAGCAGCGGCCACACGGCCACCGCCAGGCGGGTGCTCTCGATGGAGGCGAAGGTGTCGGTGCTATTGACCTCGGACAGCGACACGCCCTGCACCGACAGGCCAATGCGCGGGAACAGCGACAACTCGATCGCGCCGTCGATCGTGAGGGTGCGGTGATAGCGTTCCTGGACCAGCTCTTCGAGCTTGTACTTGTACGCGTTGGGGTCGAACGTCAGCAGAAAGATGGCCAGGCCAACGACGGCCACGACAACCAACACCACCAGGCCTATCAGAATGCGCTTGAACCACGTTTTCATTGCCGCCCCGTCGGTACCTCGACTGGTAATCCTTGAATGCCATCCGCCGCGCCGGGCGCGGAAATGGCGCTATGCCGTCGCGCCGGGCGCGCGGCTTCCTGATTTGTCCGTCTTCGATCGCGTGCCGCCGCGAGCGCCAGGCCGGAAGCCGGGACGCCAAGCGGAAAGGAACTGCCATGGAAAGACCTGCTGAAGACGCCAGCATGACCAGCGTGCACATACCGCTATCGTAACAAATCAGGCCCCTCTGCGCGCCCGACTTGAAACTGACGGTTTTCTGTCCCGGGGATTGTAGGGCTAGAATGATTGATCCATCAATCATTGATCTATCCAATAATGCCCGCCGCCGCCCCCAGCGCCCCGTATTCGCCCGGTCAGGTGCTGCCCTTCCGGCAGACGCTGCTTGCCATGCTGGGCATGTGCTTCGTCATGATGATGGTCGCCATCGACCAGACCGTGGTGGGTACCGCGTTGCCCACCATCGTGGCCGAACTCAAGGGCTTCGCGCTGTATGCGTGGGTGGCGACGTCCTATCTGCTGACCTCGGTCATCACCGTGCCGATTTTCGGCCGCCTGGGCGACTACTACGGCCGCAAGCCCTTCGTGGTGGCGGCGATCGTGCTGTTCACGCTGGCCTCGGTGCTGTGCGGCGCCGCCGACAGCATGTTCGCGCTGGTGCTGGCGCGGGCCTTGCAAGGCATCGGCGGCGGCATGCTGGTGGGCACGGCCTTCGCCTCCATTCCCGACCTGTTTCCCGACCCGCACGTGCGGCTGCGCTGGCAGGTGATGCTCAGCTCGGCCTTCGGCATCGCCAACGCGGTCGGCCCGACCCTGGGCGGCGCGCTGACCGAGCACTATGGCTGGCGCTCGGTGTTCTACGTCAACCTGCCCATCGGCGTCCTCGGCCTGTGGTTCGTGACGCGCTACCTGCCGCACTTGCGCAACCACGCCACCGGTAAGGTGCGCCTGGACTGGCAGGGCGCGCTGCTGATCGCCGCCGCGCTCGGCAGCCTGCAACTGCTGGTGGAACTGCTGCCCAATGAAGGCGCCAGCGCGACCATCGGCCTGCTGGGCGCGGGCAGCGCCGCCGCCTTCGGCCTGTTGATCTGGTGGGAACGGCGCTGCCCGCATCCGCTGCTGCCCTTCGACATGTTCCGCAACCGTGGCCTGGCCATGCTGTTCATCCTGGCCCTGCTGGTGGGCGTGACGATGTACTCGCTGCTGTTCTACGCGCCGCTGCTGTTGCAGGGCGGCTTCGGGCTGTCGCCGCAGGACGCGGGCCTGCTGATCACGCCGATGGTGGTCTTCATCACCGTGGGCAGCATCATCAACGGCCGCATCATCACCCGCATCGGCAACCCCAACCGCATGCTGTACGCGGGCTTCATCCTGATGGCGCTCTCCTGCCTGGGCATCGTCACCACCCACCAAGACACGCCGCGCGGCCTGATCGCCGCCTACATGCTCCTGGCCGGGCTGGGCATGGGCTTCATCATGCCCAACCTGACCGTATTCGCGCAGCAGACCGCCGGCCGCAGCCACCTGGGCATCGCCACCGCGCTGCTGCAATCGCTGCGCATGATCGGCGGCATGCTCGGCACGGCCGTGGTCGGCACCCTGGTCAGCCACCGCTATCTCACCGGCGTCGAATCGACGCTGCGCGGCGCCGCGGCGCGCTGGCTGCCGCAACTGGACGACCCGCAGATGCTGGTCAACCCCCAGGCCCAGAGCCAGTTCCTGGCACAATTGGCGCATCAAGGCCAGGATGGAACGTCGCTGATCGAGACCGCGCGCGTAGCGCTGGTCGGCGCCATCCACCAAGGGCAGCTCATCGCCCTGGCGGTCGCGCTGCTGGCGCTGTGGTGCGTGCGGCGCGTCCCCCTGGTGCAATTGGCGCGCCCCGCCAAGCCGGAGCCCGCCGCCGTCGGAGAGTAGCTTTTGCCCAAACAACAACAGGGCCTGCAGGTCATCCAGCACATGGGCCAGACCTACCGGGTCATGCAGAGCGCCTTCAGCAGCCGGGTCGGCCATGCGCTGCCGCGCTGGCGCATCCTGCTGGCGCTGCATGAAAACGGCCCATGCTCGCAAAAGCACCTGGCCGAGCGCTGCCGCCTCGATCCCGCCTCGCTTACCCGCCAGCTCCAGGCGATGCAGAAACTCGGCTGGATCGCGCGCGCCGTCGATCCGCACGACAACCGCCTGACCAACGCCCGCCTGACACCGGCTGGCCAGGCCGTGGTCGACGAGGCCCTGCCCAAGCGCGCGGCCTTCTTCGACGAATCGCTCAAGGGGCTGTCGGCCGCCGACATCGACACGCTGAACCGCGTGCTCAACGTGCTGGAAGAAAACTTCCTGCGCGCGGCGGGCGGCGGCAAGGGCGAGTAACGCCACACCCCGCAAGCCGCGTTGACATCCCGGAACGTTATTCAATAACATTCAATTAATATATTGATTGTTATTTTCATTTCACCGGAGTCCGCATGGCCCCTGACCTTCTGCTTCGCGCCGCGCTGATCGGCGCCGGCGCCACCCTCGTCATGGACCTGTGGGCGCTGCTGCTCAAGCGTCTGTTCGGCATTGCGTCACTGGACTACGCGCTGGTCGGCCGCTGGCTCGGCCACCTGCCCCAGGGGCGCTTGAGCCACCCCGCCATCGTCCGCTCGGCGCCCGTGACGGGCGAACGCGCCATCGGCTGGCTCGCCCATTACGCCATCGGCATCGTGTTCGCCCTGGTTCTCCTGGCGATCTGGGGCCCGGCCTGGGCCGACCGGCCGACCCTGCTGCCGGCGCTGATCGTCGGCATCGCCACGGTCGCGGCGCCGTTCCTGATCCTGCAGCCCGGCATGGGCGCCGGCCTCGCGGCGTCCAGGACGCCAAGACCCGGCCTGGCCCGGCTACGCAGCCTAATGGCGCACGCTTCGTTCGGCGTCGGGCTCTATCTCGCGGGATGGGGGGTGGCGCTGGCGCGCGGCGCCTGAACGGCGCGCGCCCCCTTAAACAAGTCTTCTTTTGCCGGCGCGGGCTGCCGCGCGCCCCCATTCCGCCCCGGATCCTGCATATTCCTGCACAGCCGCATCAATAAATAAAAACGCGAATCGATGCGATTTCATTTCAAGAAATACAGGGATAGATCGCCATGCACCGACACTCATCAGGCTCGCCCGTCCTTTTCAGCCTGCTTGCCATTGCCCTGACATCCGCATCCGCGCACGCGCAAACACAGCAACCGGGCATTGCGGGCAACCCCTCGCACGGCCCGGCCACGCTCCCGGCCATTGAAGTGAGCGGGCAAACCGACGAACCTACCGAGGCGACCCGATCCTATACCGTGCCCGCCACCCGCGCCTCGACCGGCCTGACGCTGAGTCCGAAGGAAACGCCCCAGTCCGTGTCGGTGGTGACCCGCCAGCAGATGGACGACCAGGGCATGCAGTCCATCGGCGACGTCCTGGGCAGCACCACGGGCATCACCTTCGTCGAGTTGGACAACGGCGGGCGCACCACCTGGCGGGCACGCGGCTTCGACATCACCAACTACAAGGTCGATGGCCTGTCGATCATCGGCGGCTCGTCGTTCAACGGCGGCGGCAGCGGCGCGATCAACATGGATCTGTACGACCGCGTCAGCATCGTGCGGGGCGCGAACGGATTGTTGGGCGGCACCGGCGATCCCTCCGCCACCGTCGACCTGGTGCGCAAGCGCCCTGGCCGCGCGCTCGGCGCGAGCCTGACCCTGCGCACCGGAAGCTGGAACAAGAAGAACGCCGTCGGCGACATCAACATACCGCTGGCGGCGGACGGCCGCGTCCGCTCGCGCCTGGTATTCAGCGGCGAGGACTCCGACGAGTTCCGCGACCACTCGGGCATCGAACGGCAGGGGTTCCTGGCCAGCTTCGCCATGGACGTGACGAACCGTACGCAGGTGGGCCTGGGCTTCCAGTACGAACACAGCATCTTCCACGGCGCCTCCTGGGGCGCCAACGTGCCCGCCTGGTTCGCGGACGGATCGCCGACCCATTTCCGCCGCAGCCTCAACCTCGCGGCGGACTGGAGCAAGACCGACATGGAAGCGAAGACGCTGTTCGCCTCGCTCGACCATCGCTTCGACAACGACTGGAAGCTGCGCGCCGACTATGCCCACACCTCGCGCGCGGACCTGAACAACAAGGGCGCCATCAAGGTCAACAACGGCAGGGTCCGCTGGCCCCATTGGAATCAGGACGGCAGCGGCGCCTACCTCAATGCCATCCATTCGGAGACCGAAGGCGAAACCGACGCGTTCTCGCTGGATCTATCGGGGCCCCTGGAACTGTTCGGACGCCGGCACGAACTGCTCGTCGGCCTGAACGGCTCGCGCATGGACGAACCGTCCTGGACTTTCAACAGCAGCAACTGCAGCATCGACGGCATCGCCGGCTTCCGGGGCCGCTGCCAATACCGCACCGAGTTGCCCGTCGCGGATTGGCGCGCCTGGCGCGGCGACGAATATGGCAACATCCGCGCCTTCCGCACCGACGCCCGCCGCGTCACCCGGACAACGCTATATGGCGGCTACGTCGCGGGCCGCTTCGAGCTCGCCAACGACCTGACCCTGATCACCGGACTGCGCCGCAGCGTCTACCAGATCCACAGCGACAACTACAACGCGACGGGCTCCCGCGGCGCGCGCACCGGCGAAAACGCCGCCCACGCCTGGACGCCCTACTACGGCCTGGTCTATGGGTTGACGCCCAACTACTCGGTCTACGCCAGCTACACCGATGTCTTCACGCCGCAGACCAGCAAGAACGAAAGCGGCGACACCCTCAAGCCCATCACGGGCGCCAGCTACGAGGCCGGCATCAAGGGCGAATGGTTCAATGGCGCGCTCAATGCCGCCGTGTCGGCATTCCGCAGCCTGCAGAAGAACGTCGCCCTGAAAGACGGCGACAGGTTGACGCCGGATGGTGAACAGGCCTACCAGCCCGGCACCGGCGTCATCGTCAAGGGCGTGGACGCCGAGATCGCCGGCGCCGTGACGGCCGCCTGGAACGTCTATCTGGGCTACACCTATCTGGACGTCGGCAACAACGACACCGCCGAGCGCCCCGATCCACGCCATCTGCTGCGGCTGAACACCACCTACCGGCTGCAGGGACTGCTGCGAGGGCTGACCATCGGCGGCGGCCTGACCTGGCAAGGCAAGACGGTGTCCGAGCCCTACCCCGGCCGGCCCAATGGCCGAGGCGGCTTCGACGACTCGCCGATTCCCCTGAAGGGGTATGCGCTGTTCAACGCGATGGCGCGCTACGACATCAACCGCCATCTGTCGGCCATGCTGAACGTCAGCAACCTGTTCGACAAGACGTACTACCGGCAGTATGGGTTCTACAACGGCTTGATCTATGGCGAGCCGCGGCGGGTGACGTTGAGCTTGCAGGCGAAGTTTTGAAGGCACCGTCGCGCACGGAGCGGCATGCCTGACGCATGCCGTCGGAGAGCGCCTTGTTTGCGGCACAGTTCGGCCACCTTGGCCCCTGCCTTGGCCTCCTTCAGCACCCCGATGATCTGTTCTTCCGTAAATCGTTTCTTCATTGCCGTTCCTTTGTGAACGGACTCTACATCGATTTCGTACTAACCACGGGGAGCAGGTCACTGCGCCCAAGAGCCACCTATCGCGGTGTCCACTAAAACTTGACCACCACAAAGTGCATGAGCTGCGGTATCGAAATACACGGGAACGAGGCGAAACGTTGATAGGGAGAAAATCACCGGTAGCTGGCTAACTTGATACAGACCAACTCGGCCTATCACGACGTCGAGCCGCCCCCTTTCGATAGCAAATCCGTCGTGAACTCAGGCAGAGCGGGTGGAAACAACGGCAGTCTATCTGGCAAGCCAATCCCGGCTAGGGCTCCCCAAGGCTCACAATCGACTTATCGGCTGTCTACGATCCATAAAAAGCACCGGCCTGCCGACAAGCATCCAGAAAGGGCATTTTAAGAAAGTTGCATTCGGCGTACGGATTCCTCTGCACCTGTCGCGCTAACGTTGCCATGAAGTCAGCAGGATCTCGACCGTCCATTTTCCACTCGTCCAGCACCTGCGTCAGCCAGTATTTACCGTTGTTCTCCGCGCAGATTTTGGCTCTGTAGCGCTCTTCAATTCCGTATGCGTGCTTCCATGTGTCGAGTTCTTCAGCCAATTCCGCAGGACCGAGTTGAATTGTGATGTCGGCATGCTTCAATTTATCGAAGTCTGCATGTTGCAAAGTAACCTGCAATTCAACGGTATGGCTGACAACTGCATACGGATAGAAGGCCTTACGCCGTCCCACTGCACTGTGTACAGGATCTTTGCTTAGTTTATAGGTGCTATTGCACTCATGGCAGGCGGGAGCGAGATTGCGAAAATTGATGGAATTGAATGGATATAGCGCTTTCGGCAAATAGTGGTCGTAGGCTTCGCGTTTGCTGTGATTCTCACCCTTGATATCGCCTATGCCGCAGAACGGACACTTCCCTGTTTTGTTGGTGGACACGAAGGCTTGATAGTGATCGTCGATATCACCGATCTTGGCGCGCAGTGCAGCGAGACCCAAAAGCGATTGCGAATACAGTCCCTTGAAGAAGATACCGAGTTGATCTGCAAGTTCTTTGTGATTGACGGCGATGTCGGCGTAACGGGCGAGGTGCGTTGCAGGATCGTTGGCACAGACTTTTTCCAGATCGTTATTGCCCTGATACCACAGCTTGAACTGGTCAATCTCTCTCGGTGAGAGTGATGCGAAAAGATCGTAGATTGCCTTCACATCTTTGTAAAACGCCTTTCCTCGCTCTGCCGCTTGCGCGGAAAAGCCGAACTCGCCCATGACCTCCTTGAGTTCCGGGCTGCCGTCAAAAAGGTCCGGATGGAAGACCAAGCCAACCGGTGCTTTGCACCAGACCTCATGAAAAATGAAGTCAATAAACACCTGCATCTTCTCCATCTGATGCGGCACATAGGTATACGAGAACAACATCAGTCCTGCTCCTCCCCATTGTCTGACTGAGCGCTGTCAAGAATGGCTTTGATCAACAGCACTTTCTCCACCGAGTCACCGAGCTGCTGGTGAATCTCCGTGATCAGGGCTTCCTTGTCTTCGGTGCCCTGTTCAAAGCGGGCCCGCAAGGCGTCCAGCAAGGCCTTCGCATGGCCGCCGACGGTTTCGCGCTTGCCAAAGGTGTTCATGGTGATCTTGTTAATCGAAGCGCCCAGCGTGTTGTACGGCGGGTGGCTGATGCTGACCTTGCCGCTGGCTTTGTCCTTGGCAAACACCAGCACCTTGTCCGGCTTGCTGTCGGAGATCAGAAATGGTGTGTGGGTGGTGATCAGCATTTCCTGCGCGAATTCACCCTGGCCCGGCAGGCACTGGCGCAAGCGGCTGATGAAGTTGGCGCGCCAGTCGGGATTGAAGTGCGTTTCGGGCTCGTCGAGAAGGAAAAGGCTGTTGGTCTCCCGAAACAGCAGGCACAGGCCGAGGCTGTGCAGCAACTGGTGCTCGCCGTCCGACAATTCCTTGAGCATCATCGGCTCGGCCACGCCCTGCTTGGTGAAGTGCACGAACTTGAAACGCATGATGCGCTGGTCGGATGCCAAGGTTGGCACCGTCTCGCTGACGTAGTGGCTGGTCGAAGTGTAGAGATCGGCCTTCAGCACATCGCTGACGGCATACAGGTTGAGCGTCAACAGCACCTGAAATGCCTGGAACAGCGCCAGCGCCGAACCATCGAAGTTCTCGCGGAATGCCTGCCGGGTCGCCTCATTCACCCAGTAGTCGAGCACCAGCGCATCGCTGGCGTCGTCGTTGTAACTCAGAGTGGCACAACGCTTGAGGGCGCTCACCACCAGCGAGGACTTCTCGTCAGCCTCCAGCAACTGCAGCAGATTCAGGCGATAGCGCGTATTTCCCGGCTCATCAGTTTCCGAGAGCGCGGGGTTGTCTTTTATGATCTCGCGGCGAACCCAATCATCAACTGACTGGCTGATATCAGACTCTGAAAGTCCGCGTGTTCGAGCTTCCGCCTGTATTCGATTCCGTCGCTCGCGCTTCTGATCTTCATCAGCGAGGTCGAAGGCTTCCAGTTGTATTGCATCGATCGGAATTCGGCGGCGCAGGATGATGCGGAATTCCCGCAAGGCCTCGATGCCCACATCCTCGCGGAAGGGCTGAAGTGTGCTCTCGCCCTGAAACAGCAGGTTGCACAGCAGGATGGCCTGACTGAATCCGCTGTCCAGATAGGCCAGCCGCGTCTCGGGGTGGCCGGGGTAGCTCAGTTGGCGGGTCAGTGCATTCCAGTACTCGTCGAACTGCACGAAACGCATCTTGAAGAAGGGCAGACTGAGGATCTCGTTCTCGCCCGAGGAATAACCCAGCACGTACTGCGGCAACAGGATGTCGGCGTGTCCGCCCTTGAACGCCTCATACACATCGGTGTCGAAGTCGTCCTGGTTGTCCCAAAGAAATCGCACCGATTCACCGGCCTTCTTCCACACACCCACTTTCGCCCACGGCGGGCTGTCGGGACTGCGGTACTCGGCGGGCACGCGGATCAGGTAGTCCAACTCAAAGGCGACGGGCGAAACATCCAGCGCCTCGTCCTGCAAGGCCTCCGGCAGAAAGCTGCGCCGCACGCGCAACACTTCCAGTTGAAAGAAGACGGCCGCCAGCGCTTCGAGCAAGTTGGATTTGCCGCTGCCATTGGGCCCGGCGCAAACGAAGGGCGCAAAGTCGTTCGCTTGCGCCAGCTCGTCCTGCAAGCTCCACTCGGTGCGAAAGTGGTGTTCAAAACCGCAAGGCAGGCTGCGAAAGCCGGCCGGATCGGTGATCTTGAGGCGCAGAAGTTTCATGCCGGACTTTGCTCGGCGGTGGCTTTGAGCTCGATGCAGTTGCCCGCATCGTCAAACCCCTGAGTCAACGCGCCTGCTGCCAGCGACTTGAACACCCAGGCTTTGATGTGCTCGTAGTCATCGCTGCCCAGTTCAAAGTCATTGTCCGTATGTAGTTCAGCCAGTCGGGTTTGCGCGGCGGCGATGAATCGTTCGAGGGAGAAAGCCGCACTGCCCAACTGCGTACGATAGGCCTCCAGCCAGAAACGCAGCAGCGGCGCAAGGTGCGTGCGGTCTTGCAGTGCGGGCAGCAGTAAATCGGTTTCGGGCAGTTCGATCACCGGCGTGGTGATGGGCGCAGGCACGGCAGCAACCACCGGGCTTTCTCCTTTGATGGGGGCGGCAGGCAAGGCCACCCGCGACAAATCCAGTTCACCCTTGAAGGCCTGCTGGCTCAGGGCACCGTAGAGGGCTTCGAGATCGGTGAGGCTTTGTTGGTAGCGGGATTTAAGGGCTTCGACCTTTTCGACGATCGCGGCGAACTGGTTCTGCAGACCTTCATCGGGAATTGGGATTGGTAGGCCAGAAAGAATCTGTTGATTGATATTCTGAATGTTCGCCCCTTGCCCGCCCTGAAAAAGAACACGGCGGAATGCTGCGGAGCGGAAGAGGTGAGCAACGTAAACTGCGAGCAGAGAAGCATCAGTAATACGGTACCGAATGCAAAAGCCACTGTAAGTGGCTCGCTCCTTTCCTGGATACACCGCCATGCAGCGGCCTACCAGCTCTCTGTTTCCATTGGATCGGACAAAGAGGAGGTCGCCGTCATGGAGGAAATAGTCCGCCGCAGGCAGTTCGTTGAGTTCAATGAATCCAAGGCTATCAAAATCATCTAACGCAGCCTTGGATTTGAAATCACCCACGCCCAGATAGCGAACAGTCACGCCACTCTCGCCCTTGCCGAAGTTAAGGCCATTCTTGAACGAGCCATATGAACCAAGGGAGCCTATCTTCCACCCTTTCTGATTTCGTACCGGGTCGCCAAACATCTCCAGAAACACGCTCTTGAGCAGGTCGTCGAGTTGTTGCAGGTGTTGTTTGCGCTGGGCGATCAGCCCTTCAACTTTGCCTAGCAGGTAGGCAATGCGGATTTGATTGTCGAAATCAGGGAGATCGATTTCAAGATTCCGAACAATCGTTGCTGAAAGGTTCTTCAGTGCAACACCACGACCTTGATTAATAAGTCTCTGCTTGTTGCTTGAAAACCAAGTCTTGAGGAATCCAAGATCAATTTCATTTTCTCTTTTTGGACGGATGCCAAGAATTGCTTGATTGGTCGATAGTTCTCGCCCGCAAATGCCGACCTTCCCAATTGAGCCATACATGGCAAATAGAAGAGTCCCCTCGGGAAACAACTTGCCACGAATGCTCTTTAACCCTTCAGCAGAAATGTGCTCCTCGGTATCATGAACTACGCCATTGACGGCGTTTTCAATGTCGGAAATTTTTGCCCAAGGAATATTACCCTTGAAATTCTCTGGATTAGTTCTTGATGGTGTGCCGCCGCTCGATATGTCGCAAACGTCAGAAAGTTTGACTTTCCTCATCCCACAATCCCCTTCAACTCCAGCAGCTCGCGCACGATGCCGCTTCGCACCTTGGAGAGATCCGCTTCATCCACATCGCCCACCTCGGCCTGAATCAGCCGATCCAGAATCACGCTCGGCTTGTCGTAATGCACTTCCTCGAAGACATCCTGCTTATAGCGTGAGAGCGAGAGGTCGTAGTTGTTCTTCTCGTCAGTAATCTCGGCGCGCGGCACCATGAAGCACTTGGCGGTGCGGTCGGTGTCGGTCGCCGCGTTGCGGGCGTGGAATTGGGCGATGATGTCTTGCAGGTCGCCAAAGCCTTCCTGCTTGCTGCGCTTGTCGTCCAGCGAATAGCCGTCGGCGGCCATTTCGTAAAACCAGACGTGTTCGGTGGCGGCTTTGCTCACCTTGTCTTTCGGCCCCCAAACCTTGGTGAACAGCAGAATGGCGGTGCTGACCCCGGCATAGGGTTTGAACACGCCGCTGGGCAGGGTGATCACGGCCTTGAGGTCGCAACGCTCCACCAGCATCTGGCGCAGCGTTTTGAATGCTCCGCCAGAGCCAAACAGCACGCCCTGCGGCACGATCACGCAGGCAGTGCCACCCTTCTTGAGCAGGCGATAGATGTTCTCGACAAACAGCAGTTCGGTCTTGGTGGTGGAGAGTTGCAGGTTTTCGTTGATATCACCCTTGTCGATGCTGCCGGTGAAGGGCGGGTTGGCCAGCACGATGTCGTACTCGGCTTCTTCGTTGTAGCTCTTGCTCAGGGTGTCCTGATAGTCGATGTGCGGCTCATCAATGCCGTGCATCATCAAGTTCATCAGACCCAAGCGCACCATGGTGGCGTCTATGTCGTAGCCGTACAGGCTTTCCTGCAGGATGGCCTGAGCCTTTTCGGTCAGTGCGGCAGCGATCGAGGTGCGGAAAAAGCCGTCTTCATCGGGCTCAAGGTTCTTGGTTCCTGCCTTGATGGCCAACTGGGTGACGATGTACTGGTAGGCGCCCAGCAGGAAGCCGCCAGTGCCGCAGGCAGGGTCGGCTATCTTGGAGCCTAGCTGTGGCTGCACCAGTTCGGCCATCAGCTTGATGATGTGGCGCGGGGTACGGAACTGGCCATTCTTGCCAGCGGTGGCGATCTCGGCCAGCAGCATTTCATAGACATCTCCCTGGATGTCCTGAAAGGACTGACCATTTTCCCGTGAGTCCTTCTCCATCACCTCGAAAATTTCGTCGATAGTCTTCACCGCTTCAACCAGTAGGGCTGGCTTGGGAATGATGAACACGGCGTTCTTCATATGATGGGTGAAATTGGATTCAGCGCCGTTCAGGTCTTTCAGGAAGGGGAATACCTTGCCCTGCACGTGCTGCAGCATCTCTTCGGCCGGCATGCGCTTGAACTCACTCCAGCGCAGCGTGCGTTTGTCGACTGGACGGTGTTCCGCCACAGGCCAGTTGCGCTCCTCGGGTGGAATCCAGGTGCCTTCAAACTTGGAGGTGTATTTCTCGCCGGTCCACTCGGCATCGGCCTGTCTCTTTTGATCCAGTTCGTCCAGCCGTTTCATGAACAGCAGGTAGGTGATCTGCTCGATAGCGGTAAGCGGGTTGCTGATGCCACCACTCCAGAATTTGTTCCAGAGCTGGTCGATCTTGCTTTTGAGTTCGGGATTGTTTTGAAGCATGGTGTGCTCTGCTATTTAGGCAGCCAACCGTTCGGTCAGCTGCAGGATTTCGTTGATTTCAAGTGGACTGAATACGCCACGGATGCCTTGCGGATGGATGACCGTGAAGGGGGCGTTGATCAGGTCTTTCTTCTCCACCTTTTCGCGCTCGATGATGAAGCCCTTCAGCAGATTGAGGAATTCCATCTGCCGGCTGCTAAGCGTGGTGTGGGCGCGGATGAATTGGTCAAAGGCGGCGCTGACCTCGTCCGGGAAGCTCCTGAGCACCTCAATACCCAGGATGTGGCGGATGAACTGGATGAAGCGCGCCTTGCGGTTCTTGTAGACCTGACGCAGCAGGTCTTCGGTGATGTGCGGGTGTTCTTCGTGCAGTAGTTCGGCCAGCTCTTTGGCCTCTTCACTGCTCACTGTCTCGCCGTTCTTGATCTTCTGCAGCACCGGGTTGTGCGCGGTGAGTTCGGCGATCAGGTTTTCCACCATTTCGCGGTAGTGGGTGATACTGACCGCCTCGTGCTGTGGGCCGAACTCCACCCATTCCTTCTTGTGGAGCTCATCGGCCAGATCGAGGTGGGTTTGCTCCTGGCCGCTGGATTGCTCGCGGAATTTCATGAGCGGGCCGAGCTTGTCGACCAGTTCGTCGAAGGCGTCTTCATCCGCCTTGGCCCAGTAGTGGCTGGTTTGCGCGGCGCGGATCAGGGCCTCTTCCTGCTTGACAAAGCCGACCGAGAGTGGCAATTCGCCGATCTGCTCGACGATGCCTTCCCTGAGGGTGTCGGCTTGTTCCTTCTCCTTGCTCAAAACGGCCAGTGAATATTCCAGCAGATCGCGCTCGAAGCGCATGGCCTTGAAATCGGCCTCGGACACGGTGCGGAACAGCGGCTTTATTTCTGCACGCAGGAACTCAAGGCGCTCGTGGCTGAGGCTGATCCAGAAGTTGTCATCTTCCAGCCGCGCCAGCGCGGCGGCGGCTTCCTTGATCACCACCGACTCTTTGGGTAACGCGGCAATCTGCAGGCGGAGCTTGGCGACTTCACGCGTGGCGATGTCGGCATGGCCGCTGTCATTGGCCTTTTCGATCTTGTCGAGGCGCAGGCCCACCAGCCGCACCGGGAGCGGCAACTGCGGTTTAAGCTCCTTGCCCTTGGGGTTGAGCTTGAAGTATTCGAAGTTGTCCCAGCAGTCGAGGATCAGGAACACATCTTTCTCAAGGCACCAAGGCTTGGGCTTGCTGGTTTCCAGCAGGCGTGTGCCGCGCCCGACCATCTGCCAGAACTTAGTGTACGAGTAGACCGGCTTGGCGAACACGAGGTTGACGATTTCGCGCACATCGATGCCGGTGTCGAGCATGTCCACGCTGATGGCGATGCGAGGCATGTCGTTGTTGGTGAATTGATCGAGCAGCCCACCTTTGCCGTAGACGCGCGGGTCATCCGACACAAGCACCTTTGCAAGCTCACCGTGGTACTGCGGGTAGAGCTTGTCGAAGATTTCTTCCATGCGCCGGGCATGGGCCTTGGTGGCGCAAAAGAAGATGGTCTTGCCTGGCAGCACGCCGTTGGCGTCCTTGATGGCCTCCTCCATGAATTCGCGGACGATCAGGGTGTTGGTGCCCTTGTTGATCACCTGCTTTTCAAGCTGAGTGCCCTCGAAGTTGATGTCTTCAACTTCCTTGCCTTGGAGGATCAGCTTCTTCTGGTCTTCCAGCGAAATGGTGCGCTTGCTGATGCCCTCCATCTGGAACTTGGTCTGAATCTTCATGACCTGGAAGTTGCAGAGGTAGGGCGGCACGTTGTTCACGGCCTCTTCATAGGTGTAGGCAAACGTGGGAATGCCATCTTCGCAATGAAAAAGCTGGAAGGTGTTGTGGTCAATGATGTCGGTCGGTGTGGCCGTGAGGCCCAGTGTGATGGTCTTGAAGTAGTCCAGCACTTCGCCAAAGGTGTTGTAGATGGAGCGATGGCTTTCATCGACGACGATGAAATCGAAGAAGTGCGACGACAGGTGCTGTGCCTCGTCCCGGATAATGTTGAGCATCGTCGGGTAGGTGGCAACATACACACGACGATCCGTCGCGATCAGCTTTTCACCCACATTGGGCCAGCGCGGCTCGTTGGGCATGTGTTCCTTGAAGGCGGCCAGTGCCTGTTCACGCAACGCTATACGGTCCACGAGGAACAGCACTTTTTCTGCATGACCAGCCCGCATTAAGGCATCGACCATGGCGATGCAGGTGCGGGTCTTGCCGGTGCCGGTGGCCATCACCAGCAGGAAATCGCGCTTCTTCTGTTCGATGCCTTCGAGCACCGAGCGTATCGCGCGAATCTGGTAATCCCGTCCGGCAATCGAAGTGTTGATGAATTCCTGCGTCAGCGGCTTGCGATTGCGACGGATGTAGGCGAAGCGTTCGAGATCATCGCGGGTGGGAAAGCCAACCACCTTGCGCGGTGGCGCGTTCTCCAGATCCCAGAAATAGAGCTCGTGGCCGTTGGTGTAGAAGCAGAACGGCAGCTCGCCGCCTAGCTGCTTCTGGATGTTGTAGCAGTATTGCTTGGCCTGCTCGCGGCCAATGGCGGCATCGCGGCTGGTCTTCTTGGCCTCGATCACTGCCAGGGGTTTGCGGTCTTTGCCGAGCAGGACGTAGTCGCTGAACTGGTGGCCCTCGTAGGGGGTGCGCGGCTCGGCCACGCCCACTGGCAAGGCAGTGAGGATGTCGAATTCCTCGACAACCTGGGTGGGGTCTTTGACGTTCCAGCCTGATAACGCGAGTTGCTGGTCAATCAAGTCGGCTCGTGTCTGTGCCTCGGATTTAGACATGCCTAGCCTCCCTGGCTATGCGGAAGCGTTGGCTACCTGCGGCCATTTCCTCGGTCTGGAACGCGGGCACGTTGCCGCAAGTGTGATCGTCGCGGATGTCGAGGCTGAAAATACTTTTTCTAGTCTTCATTTCTCACCGCCTTGATTGATGCGAAGCCACTTTGCTCCACGCCCCTTGCCGGTCGATTCGATCAGTCCCTCTGACTTCATCACCCGCAACACCAGCCGCACCATGTCCCGGCTCACGCCCGGGCAGGCCTCTTCAATCTCGGAAATCGAGAACGGCAGGGTGCGCCCCAGAACTTCCGTCCGCACCCGGTCGCCCTTGCTGCCACGGCCACGCTCAATGGTGCTGACACGCTCCTCGAACTCGCGGTAGGCCCGTAGCAAGGCTCCCCAGAAGTAGTCGAGCCAGGGCTTTACGTCGTGCTGCCCCTGGTGCCAGCCCTGCGAGCTTGCTTCCAGCGTCTCGTAATAGCTTTCCTTGGTATCTTCGAAGATGCGTTCCAAGCTGATGTAGCGGCCCGCGGCATAGTCGAAGTGGTAGAGCAGCAGCATGGTCAACAAGCGGGACATGCGACCGTTGCCGTCCGGGAAAGGGTGGATGCACAGGAAGTCGAGCATCGCCAGCGGCACCAGTACCAACGGGTCGGCCAGGTGCTGGTCCAGCGCGGTGGCGTAGCGCCCTGTCAGATCAGCCATGGCCATCGGCGTTAGATGCGAAGCCACCGGCTGGAAGCGCAGACGCGACGTGCCATCCGGGTGACGCTCGATGATGTCGTTATTGGTGGCCTTCCAGCGTCCGCCCGCCTGCGGCATATAGCGGTACAGCAGGGTGTGCAGTTGAAGCACTACGCCCTCACTGAAGGGCATGTGCGCGGCCGATTCGTGGATCAGCGCCAGGGCGTCACGGTAGCCGGCGATCTCCTGTTCGGAACGGCTCTTTGGCGTTGCGTTGCGGATGACCAGGGACTTCAGCCGCGAGGGTGCGACGACAACACCTTCCAGCCGGTTGGACGACTCGGTGGACTCCACCACCGCGATCTGGCGTAGCCCCTTGAGGGCTTCGGGCGACTGCGCAGCGTAGAGTTGCTGCTTACCCTGGTACTCGCCAAGTGTGCGCAACGTGGCGGCCTGGGTGCCATCGAAGCGAAGCGCGGCAAGGTACTCGGGTGTGAGCGAGTGCATGAAAATGTAAATCTAGGCTATCTAAATGGGGTAATCATAGCCACTAAATAGGGCATTGTCTCTAAAAATGCCTCATTAACGGTGTTGGACTACCCCATTTCCTGAACACAACAGCGGTCGTGAGGGGCCGGCATGGCTGACTGGGAAGGAAATAGACAACACGAGCTATAAAAGGGTAATAAATGATAAATTACCCCATTTATCCTATTGTTTACCCCATTTCCAGGTTCAACCTAGGGCAAAGACAAACGGCAAGGGAACGGCACTCAAGGGCAACAGGCCTATCCAGAAAAGGAAAAGGCCGCCCTGTCCATTCGCTCTGCAACACCCAGCCAAATCGCCCCTATGCCGTGACGCTGCCCTCCGCCGCACTCAGATAGTCCGCCCAGTCCTGCAACAGCGTCCTTCTCTGATCCAGCAGCAGCGCCTTGTTGTAGGTCGCCCGCACCTTGTTGCTTTCCACGTGGGCAAGCTGCCGCTCAATCGCATCAGGCCGGTATCCGTTCTCATTCGCCCAAGTTGAAAAGGTCGTCCGCCAGCAATGCGGCGTCGTGCCCCGGCCCAGGTTCATGTCGCGCATCGCGTAGGTGAGCCGATTGGGCGTGGTGAAGCCCTTTCCGCTTCGGTGCGGAAACAGATAGCGCCCGCCACCCGTGATGTGCTGCAAGTCTTTCAGCACCGCTATGGCCTGCGTGGACAACGGACTGACATGGTCGCGCCGCGCCTTCATCTTCGCCGCAGGCCGACGCCACAGCGCATCCTCAAAGTCGAACTCGTCCCATTCGGCATCCGCCGCCTCCCCTGGACGGCAGGCGGTCAGCGCAATCAGCCGCAGGCACAACGAGGTTTCCGGATAGCCCCGGTAGCCACGCAACTCCTGATAGAACTTCTGGATTTGCTCTCGCGTCATCGCCGCCTTGCTCTCGCTGAACGGCACGCGTAGCAGCCCACGCAGGCTGGGAATTGGATTTGCCTCGACCAGCCCACGAACCACCGCGAATTCGAAGATGGCCGAAAGATCGCCTTTGACATGGATGGCCGCCCACGCGCCGTGGGCCTTGCATTCCTCCAGCAGCGGGCGAATCTGCTTCACGCCAATGTCGCTCATCGGCATCCCATCGAACTTGGGTGACAGGTACTTCCTGATGCGGGACTCTTTCGTGCGGTAGGAACTGAGCGCAAAGACAGGCTTGATCTCGGCCAGGTACGCCTGCGCCACCTTGGCGAACGAGCTTTCACGAGCGCGCTTGCGTTCCTCCAGTGCTTCCAAGTTGCGCCGCTTGACCTGCTGCCGCTCATGCGCAGGATGAATGCCTTGCTTGACCAGGGCGCGGGCCTTCTCGCGGGCCGCGCGCGCCTCCGCAAGGCTTACTTGAGGAAAGCCGCCAATGGCAAAGAGGTTCTCCTTGCCTTGCAGGCGGTACTTCCATCGCCAAAGCTTGCCGCCGGTAGGTTTGACCAGCAGGAACAAGCCCCCGCCGTCTGATAGTTTCCAATCTCGATCAGTCGATTTGGCCGACCTGACCTTGAGGTCGGTGAGTAGGTTTTCGGGCATCGTTGGACTCCACTGCGGGGAGATGTACCCCCACGGTTGAACACGAGTACCCCCAACGCTACCCCCGGATTTTTCAGACCTCGATGAACAATAGGAACGCTCAGCAGACCGTATTATTTCTGCAACCCATTGATTTAAAACAGGTCAATCTATCCACCAAGCGCTACTGAGCGCCACCAAGATCCAGCAAAAATCGTCAGACGTTAAACAGGAAGTTCATCACATCGCCATCCTGCACGATGTATTCCTTGCCTTCCGCCCGCATCTTGCCCGCTTCCTTCGCGCCCTGCTCGCCCTTGTAGGTGATGAAGTCTTCATACGCGATGGTCTGCGCGCGGATGAAGCCGCGTTCGAAGTCGGTGTGGATGACGCCCGCGGCCTGGGGCGCGGTGGCGCCGATCGGCACGGTCCAGGCGCGCACTTCCTTGACGCCGGCGGTGAAGTAGGTCTGCAGGCCCAGCAGCTTGAAGGCGGCGCGGATCAGGCGGTTCAGGCCCGGTTCTTCCATGCCCATGTCCGACAGGAAGGCCTGGCGGTCGGCGTCGTCCAGGTCGACGATCTCCGATTCGATGGCGGCGCAGATGGCCACGACCGGCGCGTTGCGGGCGGTGGCGAATTCGGTCAAACGGTCCAGCAGCGGGTTGTTGGTGAAGCCGTCGTCGGCCACGTTGCCCACGTACATCGCGGGCTTGGCGGTGATGAAGCAGAGCTGGGCGATATCGGCCTTTTCCTCGGTGGACAGGTCGAGCGCGCGGATCGGCTTGGCTTCGTTCAGTTGCGCCACGCATTTTTCGAGCACGGCGACGATGCGCTGCGATTCCTTGTCGCCGGAACGCGCGGTTTTCTGGTGGCGCTGCAGGGCCTTTTCGGCGGTCTGCAGGTCGGCCAGGGCCAGTTCGGTTTCGATGACCTCGATGTCGGCGATCGGATCGACCTTGCCGGCCACGTGGATCACGTTGGGATCCTCGAAGCAGCGCACCACGTTGACGATGGCGTCGGTTTCGCGGATGTGCGAGAGGAACTGGTTGCCCAGACCTTCGCCCTTGCTGGCGCCGGCCACCAGGCCGGCGATGTCGACGAATTCGACCGTGGCCGACAGGATGCGCTCGGGCTTGACGATCTCGGCCAGCTTCTGCAGACGCGGATCCGGCACCTCGACCACGCCGACGTTCGGCTCGATGGTGCAGAACGGGTAGTTCTCGGCGGCGATGCCGGCGCGGGTCAGAGCATTGAAAAGTGTCGATTTGCCAACGTTGGGCAGGCCGACGATGCCGCATTGCAGAGCCATGGGAATCCTGTGTAAGTACGGTATTGATCGTTAACGTTCTAGTTTACCCCGCCGGGCGGCGCGTCAGGATGACCGCGCCCTGGGGGACGGACGGCTCAACTGGCCGCCGTGGGGGCCCAGCGCATCACGGCCCAGATCAGCAAAATGGGGCCGGCGTTGAAGGTGGCGTGCAGCGCGATCGCCGCGCCGATGCCGCGGCGGATGCGGATCCAGCCCAGCACCAGGCCGGTCAGCCACTGCGGCAGCACCAGCAGCGGCAGCAGCCAATACGGCGTGTGGTGGAAGACGAAGTTGGTCAGGTGCACGGCGGCGAAGGTCAGCGCCACCAGGTGGAACACCCAGCCGAAGTGCCTCAGGTAAAGACGCCGCCACGCGGTGTTCCAGCGCTTGAGCGGCGCGGGACGCGGCCGCAGCGCCCAGCAGGCCAGCAGCACGAAGGCCGCCAGCAGCAGGCCGGTCCAGATGCGCGGGCCGTACAACACCACCGGCAGCAGCGCCGGGCACAGCCACAGCGCCTGCTTGGGCCGGCGCAGGCCGTAGCGGAACAGCATTTCCTCGACCAGCGGCGCCCAGACCACCGCCGTCAGCCACGGGATGTTGGCAGGATCGAGCCGGTGCGTCACCCCTCCCAAGCCCGCCGCGGCCACCGCCACCGGCCCCAGCGCGAACAGGTTGATCAGCCACAGCACGGCCGCCCAGGCCAGCAGGCGACCGGGGCCGACACCCGGCCACCAGTCCGACACCCAGCCGACCGTCGGCGCCCGTCCCGGCAGACGGCGCAAGGGATGCGGCCGGCGCACGAAATGCCAGAAATCCGCCAATTCGCTGCGGAAACGGGGCGTGAGCGGCGCGACGGAACCCGGGCCGGTGTCCATCAGGCCTCGTTGCCGCTGTGCAACTGGCGCGTGGCCAGCGCGAAATCACCGGCCAGCATGGCCGGCACCACAGCGCGGCAGCGGTCGATGACGGCCTCGATGAGCTTCTGCTCTTCGCGGCGCGGCGGATGCAGCACGAAGTCCGCCACCTGCTGTGCCAGGCCGAGCGTGCGCGGATGGCCGATGCCGATCCGCAGGCGCCAGAAATTGGGGCTGCCGAGCGCGGCCTGGATGTCCTTCAGGCCGTTGTGGCCGGCGTGGCCGCCGCCCTGCTTGAGTTTCACCTGGCCCGGCATCAGATCGAGTTCGTCATGCAGCACCAGCACCTGTTCCGGCACCAGCTTGTAGAAGCGCGCCAGCGCCCCGACCGCCTGGCCGGAACGGTTCATGTAGGTGTTGGGCTTGAGCAGCAGCACGTTGTCGGCCCCCAGGCGGGATTTGGCCACCATGCCGAAGAACGATTTTTCCAGCGCGAACGCGGCGCGCAGGTCGTCCGCCAGGTGGTCGGCCAGCCAGAAGCCCGCGTTGTGGCGGGTGGTTTCGTAGTCGGGACCGGGGTTACCCAATCCCACGATGAGGCGTATGGGAATAGACATGATGGGGGGTGTTTAAACCAAAAAACCCTGCGCATGCAAATGCACACGCAGGGTTTCGGGCGCAAGCCGCGGGAAAGCCGAGGCTTTCCGGCAGGACTTAGGCGGCGGGAGCGGCCGCAGCGGCGTCGTCGGCGTCGTCGGCGGCAGCGCCACCCTTGACGACAGCGGCGGCCAGCAGCGGGTTCTCTTCACCACCGTGCGGGACGTAGGTCACGCCCATCGGCAGCTTGATGTCGGCCAGGTGGATCGAAGCGCCGGCCAGGATGTTGGTCAGGTCGACTTCGATGAACTGGGGCAGCGCCGACGGCAGGCAGGTGATTTCCAGTTCGGTGGTGACGTGGCTGATGATCGCGCCGCTCAGCTTGACGGCCGGCGAGACTTCAGCGTTCACGAAGTGCAGCGGCACCTTGGTGCGCAGCGCCTGGTTGGCGTCGACGCGCTGGAAGTCCACGTGCAGGACTTGCGGCTTGTAGGCGTGCCATTGAACCGAACGCAGCAGGACTTGCTCGTCCTTGGCGCCTTCGAGCTGCATTTGCAGGATCGACGCGTGGAATTCTTCCTTGCGCAGGGCGTGGTAGATCTCGTTGTGGTCGAGTTCAATGTTCAGCGGGGCAGCCGAACCACCATAGACGATGGCGGGAACGCGGCCCGCGCGGCGCAGGCGGCGGCTCGCACTCGAACCCTGGACGCTACGCGCAGTGGCAGTGAATTTCATGGAAAACTCCAAAAACTAAAAATGGCGAAGCGGACTTCGCCGGTTGAACGCACGGCGCACAACAGGCGCGCCGTGTTGCTTGCGTCTTGCCGCGACCAGCAAGACACAAAAAACGGGGGCTGACGTCAGTCGACGAACAGCGAGCTGACCGATTCGGCGTTCGAGATACGCAGGATGGTCTCGCCCAGCAGCGCGGCGCACGACAGTTGGCGGATCTTGCCGCTGGCCTGGCCTTGCTCGGAGAGCGGAATGGTGTCGGTGACAACCAGTTCGTCCAGTTCCGACGCCTCGATGCGGTCGATGGCGCCGCCCGACAGCACGGGGTGCGTGCAATAGGCGTAGACGGCGCCGGCGCCGCGGTCCTTCAGGGCCTGGGCCGCCTTGCACAGCGTGCCGGCGGTGTCGACCATGTCGTCCATGATGATGCAGGTGCGGCCGTCGACTTCACCGATGATGTTCATCACTTCCGACACGTTGGCGCGCGGACGGCGCTTGTCGATGATGGCCAGGTCGGCTTCGAGCTGCTTGGCCAGCGCGCGGGCCCGCACCACGCCGCCGATGTCCGGGGACACCACGACCAGGTTCGAGAAATTGCGGCGCCAGATGTCGCCCAGCAGGATCGGGCCGGCGTAGATGTTGTCCACGGGAATGTCGAAGAAACCCTGGATCTGGTCGGCGTGCAGGTCCATCGTCAGGACGCGGTCGACGCCCGCCACTTGCAGCATGTTGGCCACGACCTTGGCCGAGATCGCGACGCGCGCCGAGCGCGGGCGGCGGTCCTGGCGGGCGTAGCCGAAATAGGGAATCGCGGCGGTGATGCGGCCGGCCGAGGCGCGGCGCAGGGCATCGACCATCACCATGATTTCCATCAGGTTGTCATTGGTAGGCGCACAGGTGGGCTGCAGGACGAAGACGTCCTTGCCACGCACATTCTCGTTGATCTCGACCATCACCTCGCCGTCCGAAAAGCGACCGACGGTCATCTTTCCCAGGGACATATCGAGGTGGTTGACTACGTCCACGGCCAGCCGAGTGTTGGCCGTGCCCGTGAAGATCATGAAGCTATCGTTTGCCATGATGGATGATGCGATGGTCGTTTCGAGACACTAACGAGGTGATGCGAGAACCTGCGGACCGGAAAATAAAAAAGCTGCTGAACCCGGGCCAGTGTCTTACAGGCGTGTTCAACAGCTTTTTTATGTATTCGGTTGGCTGGGGAGGAAGGATTCGAACCTTCGCATGCCGGAATCAAAATCCGGTGCCTTAACCAGCTTGGCGACTCCCCAACTATCTTGCAATCCAATTCCGCAGCGGATGCTCAGTCAACCCAGGACAAGCCTGCACTAACCGGAACCGTGGATGCGTGATGCCGTTTAATTCAACAGCGCCGCGCATTGTAGCGGTAATTTCCGTTTTCGCCAAAACGGCCTCCGAAAGCTCGGAAAACTCGGCGTACAAACACGCGCCAGATCCCGACATGCGAACTTGGGTTCCTGTGTTTTTCAACACACCCTGCTCTGCAAGCCACCGCGATGCCCTGAAAACTTCAGGATAAAGTCGGTAGACCACCGGCTCCAAATCATTTTTCCCGAAGGAAAATGTAGGCGAAGCAAGAAAGTCCGCTATTGTGATGTAAGAAGAATCTCTTGTCAAATCGGGTGCGGAAAAAATTCCAGCAGTCGGCACGCTGGCGTCCGGCTGTGCCACCAGATAGGCCCGCGCCGGCAGATCCAGCGCCGTCAGTTTTTCGCCCACGCCTTCGGCAAAAGCGGACTGACCGAACACGAACACCGGCACGTCCGCGCCCAGCGGCAAGGCCAGCTCCATCAGTTCGCGCCGCGACAGGCCGGTGCCCCACAGACGGTTCAAGGAGATCAGCACGGTGGCCGCGTCGCTCGACCCGCCGCCCAGCCCGCCGCCCTGCGGAATGCGTTTTTCCAGCGCGATCTGCGCGCCCTGGCGCGTGCCGGTGGCCCGCTGCAGGGCGCGCGCGGCGCGCAAGGTGAGATCATCCGCTTCCGACACGCCCGGCAATTCCGTGGCGCGGCTGATGACGCCGTCGGCGCGCGCCTCGAAATGCAGCGTGTCGCACAGATCGATGAAGCGGAAGGCGGTCTGCAGCAGGTGGTAGCCGTCGGGACGGCGGCCCACCACGTGCAGGAACAGATTCACCTTGGCGGGCGCGGGGACGTCGTAGAGAGTCACGATGGAGCGGAAAAAAGGGGGGATGCGTCGATTTTAGCGATCAGGCGATCTGCGGCGTGACGCGGCCGGCCAGGCGTTCGGCCGGCGCCTCGATCACCTGCCCTTCCGGCAGCTTGAACACCGCCACGGCGCCCGCCAGTTGGCGCGCCTGTTCTTCCAGCGCGCCGGCGGCGGCGGCGGCCTGTTCCACCAGTGCGGCATTCTGCTGGGTCACGCCGTCCATCTGCGTCACGGCGCGGTTGACCTGGTCGATGCCGGTGGCCTGCTCCTCAGAGGCGGCAGAGATCTCGCCCATCAGACTGGTCACGCGCTGCACCGACTCGACGATCTCGCGCATGGTGGCGCCGGCCGTTTCCACCTGCTCGGAACCGACGCCGACCTTCTGCGCCGAGTCTTCGATGAGCTGCTTGATTTCCTTGGCGGCGGCGGCGCTGCGCTGAGCCAGCGTGCGCACTTCGCTGGCGACCACGGCGAAACCCTTGCCCTGCTCGCCTGCGCGCGCGGCTTCCACGGCGGCGTTCAGCGCCAGGATGTTGGTCTGGAAGGCAATGCCGTCGATCACGCCGACGATGTCGGAAATGCGCGACGAGCTGCCCTGGATGGCGCGCATGGTCTCGACCACGCTGGAGACGGCCTCGCCGCCGCGTTGCGCCACGGCGGCCGAGGTGGCGACCATGCGGTTGGCTTCGCGTGCGGTATCGGCATTCTGCTTGACCGTGGTGGCCAGCTCTTCCATGCTGGCGGCGGTTTCCTCGAGCGAGGCGGCCTGCTCCTCGGTGCGGCTGGACAGGTCGGCATTGCCGGACGAGATCTCGCGCGCGCCGACGTTGATCTCGTCGACGCCACGGCGCACCGTGGACACCGTGCGCACCAGGCTGTCCTGCATCGCGCGCAGGGCGTTCAGCAGCGCGCCGATCTCGTTGCGGCCGCGATCGGCCACGCGGCGCGTCAGGTCGCCTTCGGCAATGCGGCGGAAGATCTCGCCCGCCTCCAGCAACGGCCGCACGATCATGCGGCGGATCAGCACGTGCGCGCCCACCGCCATCAGCAGGCCCAGCGCCAGGATGCCGGCCAGCAATGAACTGAACAAGGTGTGGAACAGCGAGATCTCGTCCATCACCTCCCGCCCGCTGGTTTCGGCGCGGCGCATGAAGGCGTCGCGTTCGGACACCAGCAGTTCCTGCACCTGCTGCGTGCCCTGCTTGAAATAGGCGTCCATGTCGCCGGCCTCCAGCACCTTGCCGACGTTCTGCAGGTTGGCGCTGAGGTTGGTGTAGGCCTCGATCAGATCCTTGGACTCGGTCTTCTCTTGTGCCGACAAGCCGCCGGCAAAGGTCTGGAAGGCGCTGTCGCCCGCGGCGATGCGCTGGCGCGCCAGCCGCAGCGCGGTGGTGTCGCTGGCATTGCCCTGCGCCACCCGCGTGGCGTAGCGGCTCAGGTCGGTGCGCGCCGCCACCAGCGACAACGCCGCCGTGTTCACGGCATTGACCTGTTGCGACGAAAGACGATAGAGCTGGCCGACGTCCTGGTTGGTCTGCCGCAGGGCGACGAAACCCATGCCGCCCACCAGCAACTGGAAAGTGAAAAATACCGCGATGATCCCCAAGAGCATCGTCGCGATCCGCGTATTCCTGAACATTGGCATTCTCCGTAAAAAAGCGGCGGCGCGATCCGCGACCACCGGCCTTGCATGCCGCGCGCGGGGTAGTGCGCGCGGGTATGCGGAGGATTATTCAGGTTAAACAAAGCCTATCAATCAGTAACAGCGTCGATTTTGCAACGCTGATTTGCTGATTGAAGCGGAACGGACGTGCTATCCCCGGACGTCACAACGGCCCCGCAGGGGCCGTTGAGCGCGGCATGGCGGAGCGGCCATCAGGGCTGGTTGACGACCAGGCGCACCATGATGCGGCGGCCCGGTTCCTGGCGCTCCAGCACCAGCATCTGCGGGCCCAGCGTGTCGTAGCGCGACAACCGCGCGCGCCAGCCGCCCTGCTCGAAAGCCACCGGACGGCCCAGGTCGTCGTTGGACACGTCGGTGGCCTCGGGCTGGCCCGCCAGCTTGCCGCGCAGCCAGTCGCGCAGGCCGGACACCGGCATGCTGCTGCCCAGGGCGTCTTCGGCCAAGGCATCGGGGTTGTCAGCCACCAGGCGGGTGCCATCGGCCTTGGTGAGGCTGGCCGCGCCGGGCCGGCCCTCGACCCGCGCCTCGGTCGAGCCCAGCGGATTGGTCAGGTCGAGCACGTAACGGCGGCCGTCATCCGACCAGGAAAAGCCGCCCTGCACGGCGCTCTGCTTGCCGCTTTCCTCGTTGACCGTGATGGCGAAGCGGCCGACGCGCGAGAACGCGCCCGCCGACGCGCCCTCGATGGGCTTGGGCGTGGTGGTGCAGGCCGCCAGCACGAAAGCCAGCATGGCCAGCAGCGTCCAACGCATCCACCCCAGGCCGTCGCGCGCAGCGCGCAGCGTAGCCGTCACAGGCTGACCCCCAGGCGCTTGATGACATCGAGCACGGTTTTATTCTTGGGATCCTTCTGCACCGCGGCGCGCAGCAGCTCGACCGCCTGGTCGCGCTTGCCCTGTGTCCAGAGCACTTCGGCCAGGTGGGCGGCGATGTCGGCTTCGGGACGCACGCTGTAGGCGCGGCGCAGGTAATCGGCGGCGGCGATCTGGTCGCCCATGCGGAATTTGACCCAGCCCATGCTGTCCAGGATGAACGGGTCGTTGGGCGAGAGTTCCAGCGCCTGGGTGATCAGGTCCAGCGCCTCGGGCAGGCGCTGGTTGTGGTCGGCCAGCGTGTAGCCCAGCGCGTTGTAGGCGTGGGCGTGCTCCGGATCCAGCGCGATGACCTGGCGCAGCATGCGTTCGAGGTCGGCCAGGCGATCCTGGCGCTCGTACAGCATGGCCAGCTCGTACTTGATCTCGACGGTGTCGGGCAGCGCCTGGTCGGCCGCTTCCAGCACCGACACGGCCTGGCCGATACGGTCGGCGTCGCGCAGGATCTGCGCCTTGGTCAGCACGCCCAGGGTGCGTTCTTCCTCGTCCTGGGGCGCGGCGGCGTCGACCATCTTGATGGCGTCGTCGACGCGGCCGGACTTGGCGCGCAGCGCGGCCTGGCGCATGCGCGCCGAGAAGCGCAGCGAGGGATCGTCAATGCGGCCCAGTTCGGCGATGGCTTCGTCGTACTGGCCCTGGTCTTCGGCGATGCGCGACAGCAGCACGTGGGCGTCGGCCGCGGCGGCGCCGGCGTCGGTGGCGCCCGGCACGATGGCGCGCTGGCGCTGGTTCTGCACGTCCAGGTATTGCTGCAGCAGCGTCCTGGCCTGCGACAGTTGGCCGGCCTTGTAGGCCAGTTGCGCCTGCATGAAGAGCAGGTCGAAGTCTTCCGGCGAGCGCCGCGACATGGCCTGCAATTCGGCCAGGGCGCCGTTGTAATCGCCGGCGTCGGCCATCTGGCCGGCCAGCATCAGGCGCACCTTGCGGGCGTTGGGATTGCGGCTGATATAGGCGCGGGCATCGGCCTGCGCGCGCTGCGGGTCGACCTTGGCGCCATACTCGAGGACGCGCTGGGCGGCCGGTTCGGACTTGGGATCGGCGGCCAGGGCAGCGCGGGCTTCCTGGGCGGCGCGCGGGTAGTCGCCGGCGGCGGAGGCCACATCGGCCAGCGCCAGGTGGGCGGCGGGCAACTTGCGCACGCTGTCGCTCAGGGCCTCGTCGAGGATGCGCAGCGCCAGACGGCGGTCGTTCAGGCGGCTCAGCACGGCCAGGGCCTGGCCAATGGCGGCCGGCTTGTCGCGCGAGGCTTCGATGCGGTTGCGCAGCGCCTGCGACAGGCCCTTGGTCTGGCCGTTGGCGGCGGCCAGCGCCAGTTCGGTGGAGCTGGCTTCCAGGTCGTTGGGCGACAGGCGGGCCCAGACGCGGGCCGCGTCCAGCGCGCCCGGCAGGTTGCCGCCGGCCAACTGGAATTCGAGGCCGCGGCGCGCCAGGCGGGGATCGCCGGTGTCGCGGGCCAGGCCGACCATGGTGCTGGCGGCGGTGCCGTACATACCGCGCTGGGCGGCGATTTCCGACGCCAGGACCCGGTAGAAGATGTCGGCGGTCAGCGTCACGTAGGGCAACTGGCCCGGACGCAAGCGGATCACCTCGGTTTCAGGCTGGCGGTTCTGGGGCGCCATGCGGGGGCCGGTCGCATCCCGCGTCCGGCTGTCGGCGGCCTGGGCTTGAGGAACCAGGGCAGAGGCCAACGCAAGCGCCAGCGCGGCAATCCCGATATTCATTTGTTTGAAAGACGACTTCACGCGGCCCGTCCGGTTGGTGGCACAATCTTCGTACACGCAATTGATGATCTTACACTGGCTCATGCCGGAACTGCCTGAAGTTGAAACCACGCGTCGCGGAATCGACGCCGTCATCACCGGCCGCCCCCTCACGCGGCTGGTCGTCCATGAGTCCCGGATGCGCTGGCCCATCCCGGCCGACCTGCCCGCCCTGGTGGGCGGACGCACCGTGCGGGAATGCGGCCGCCGCGGCAAATACCTGCTGCTGCGCTTCGACCACGGCACCCAGATCGTGCACCTGGGCATGTCCGGATCACTGCGCAGCGTGGCTCCCGGGGAATTCCTGCGCAAACATGACCACGTCGAATGGATCTTCGATCAGGCCGTGCTGCGGTTGCATGACCCGCGCCGTTTCGGCGCGGTGCTGTGGCATCCCGACGCGGACGGCCCGGTCGAGAACCACCCCCTGCTGGCCAAGCTCGGCATCGAACCGTTCGACCCGCGCTTCGACGGCGCCTGGCTGCACCGCCACTTCAAGAACCATGGCGCCGCGATCAAGCAGGTGCTGCTGGCCGGCATGGCGGTGGTGGGCGTGGGCAACATCTATGCCTCGGAAAGCCTGTTCCGCGCCCGCATCAACCCCAAGACCCCGGCCAACAAGCTGTCGCGGGCCCGTTGCGACCGCCTGGCGGACATGGTGCGCGCCACGCTGGCCGACGCCCTGACTTCCGGCGGCAGCACCTTGCGCGACTACGTCGGCGCCAGCGGCGAGCCCGGCGCCTACTTCGAGATCCACGCCGCGGTCTACGAGCGCGCCGGCCAGCCCTGCCGGGTCTGCGGCACGCCGATCAAGCGCATCGTCCAGGGTCAGCGAGCGACCTATTACTGCCCGAAGTGCCAGAAGACCTGATCCGCGCACCCACTCCCTGTGGGCCGCCGCCGCCCTGAAAGGTTCCCGTCCGGGCCGCCCTGCGCGGCCCGGATGCATTTGGACGAGCCCTGGAAACCCAAGGGAAATCCCTGCCAAAAAGGGTTGATTCGTTTATAGCAAACGTATTGCACAACCACTAACGCCAAGCTATATTCCTTCCACACACCCTATGCCTATAAAAGTGGAAGGAGCCTCCATGAGCAAGCAATTCGCTTCGCACGCCGACCTGACCGACAAGGTCGTATCGTTCGAAAAGCTGTCAGACAACGCCTATGCCTACACCGCCGAAGGCGACCCCAACACCGGCGTGATCATCGGCGACGAGGCGGTCATGGTGGTCGACACCCAGGCCACCCCGGTGATGGCGCAGGACGTCATCCGCCGCATCCGCGAAGTCACCGACAAGCCGATCAAGTACATCCTGCTGTCGCACTACCACGCGGTGCGGGTGTTCGGCGCCTCGGCCTACAACGCCCAGGAAATCCTGGCCAGCCGCGACACCTACGACCTGATCGCCGAACGCGGCGAGCAGGACAAGGCCAGCGAAATCGGCCGCTTCCCGCGCCTGTTCCGCAACGCCGAATCGATTCCCCCCGGCCTGGTCTGGCCCACCATGACGTTCAAGGGCGAGATGACCGTCAACCTGGGCAACCTTGAGGTCAAGCTGCTGCAGGTCGGCCGCGGCCACACCAAGGGCGACACCATCGCCTGGCTGCCCGAGCAGAAGATCCTGTTCGCCGGCGACCTGGTCGAATACCAGTCCACCCCGTACTGCGGCGACGCCTATTTCCGCGACTGGCCCAGCACGCTGGACGCGCTGGCCGGCTTCGAAGCCGAGAAGATGGTGCCCGGCCGCGGCCCGGCGCTCAAGAATGCCGCCGAAGTGCGCCAGGGTCTGGCCGGCACGCGCGCCTTCCTGACCGACCTGTACGGCGCGGTGAACCGCGGCGTGGCCGAAGGCAAGGATCTGAAGACGATCTACCGGGAGGTCTACGATTTCATGAAGCCGCGCTACAGCGACTGGGTCATCTTCGACCACTGCATGCCGTTCGACGTATCGCGCGCCTATGACGAGGCCACCGGTCACGTGCATCCGCGCATCTGGACGGACAAGCGCGACCTGGAAATGTGGGCCCAGCTGGAGGGCTGATCCCGCGCGGCCGGTGCGCCGGCCGCTTTTTTTCCACAGATCGAAACGGCTCCGTCCGCCCCCGGACACGCGCGGGGCGCCGCAGCCGCGCATAAAAACAAAATGACCCACACAGGAGACAACCGTGGGAGACATCGACTTTCAGGCGATGGAGTTCGCCTATGAGAAACACGCCGACCAGGGCGCCGCGACCCAGGCGCGCCACCCGGTGGTGGTGGTGGGCGCCGGGCCGGTCGGCCTGACGACGGCGCTGGACCTGGCGCGCCAGGGCGTGCGGGTGGTGGTGCTGGACGACGACTACCGCCTGTCCACCGGCTCGCGCGCCATCTGCTTTTCCAAGCGCACGCTGGAGATCTGGGACCGCCTCGGCGTCGGCCAGCGCATGGTCGACAAGGGCGTGTCGTGGAACGTGGGCAAGGTGTTCTTCCGCGACCAGGAAGTCTGGCGCTTCGACCTGCTGCCCGAACCCGGCCACCGCCGCCCCGCCTTCATCAACCTGCAGCAGTACTACGCCGAAGGCTATCTGTACGAGCAGGCGCGCCAGGAACCGAACATCGACCTGCGCTGGAAGAACAAGGTGGTGGGCCTGGAGCAGGCCGGCGACGGCGTGGTGTTGTCGATCGACACGCCCGAAGGCGGCTACGCGCTGCGCGCCGACTGGCTGGTGGCCTGTGACGGCGCCCGTTCGCCGGTGCGCAAGCTGATCGGCCAGGAAAGCCACGGCCGCATCTTCCGCGACCGCTTCCTGATCGCCGACGTCAAGATGAAGGCCGACTTCCCGGCAGAGCGCTGGTTCTGGTTCGACCCGCCCTTCCACCCCAATCAATCGGTGCTGTTGCATATGCAGCCCGACAATGTCTGGCGCATCGACTTCCAATTGGGCTGGAACGCCGACCCGGTCGAGGCGGTCAAGCCCGAGAACGTGCTGCCGCGCATCCGCGCCCTGCTCGGCCCGGACGCGCAGTTCGACCTGGAATGGGTCAGCGTCTACACCTTCGCCTGCGAGCGCATGGACAAGTTCCGCCACGGCCGCGTGGTGTTCGCCGGCGACTCGGCGCACCGCGTCTCGCCGTTCGGCGCGCGCGGCGCCAACAGCGGCGTGCAGGATGCCGAGAACCTGGCGTGGAAGCTGCGCCTGGTGCTGGCCGGCCACGCGCCGGAATCGCTGATCGACAGCTATGCCGCCGAACGCGAGCATGCCGCCGACGAGAACATCCTGAATTCCTCGCGCGCCACCGACTTCATCACGCCCAAGAGCGACATCAGCCGGAGCTTTCGCAACGCCGTGCTGAATCTGGCGCGCACCCATCCGTTCGCGCGCGCGCTGGTCAACAGCGGCCGCCTGTCGCTGCCCGCCACCTACGCCGATTCACCGCTGAATACGCCCGACACCGACACGTTCGCCGGCCGCCTGCGGCCCGGCGCGGTGGCGCTGGACGCGCCGGTGCGCGGCCCCGGCGACTCGCCCTGGTGGCTGTCGCAATTGGACGCGGGCTTCACGCTGGCGCTGTTCTGCGGCGACGCCCCGCCCGACGCCGGGACCTTGCAGGCCCTGCGCGCGCTGCGCCTGGCCGCCGTGCCGGTCAAGCCGGTGCTGGTGGCCGGCCCGGGTTGCGACGCGGCCGGCTGGCCGGACGACCTGACGCGCGTCGTCGATACCGAAGGGCTGCTGGCTCAGCGCTATGACGCGCTGTCGGGCACCGCCTACCTGATCCGGCCCGACCAGCACGTCGCCGCGCGCTGGCGCGCCTTCAAGCCCGACGCGGTAGCGTCGGCCGTCAACCGCGCCATCGGCCGCGCCTGAATCCGGAGGCCCTTTCCATGCTGAACACCGAAACCAACCTGGCCGCGCCGGACGATTTCTACGAGGCGCTGATCGACGCGCACCGTGACCTGAGCAACGAGCAGAGCCAGGAAATGAACGCGGCGCTGATCCTGCTGCTGGCCAACCACCTGGGCGACATGGCGGTGCTGCGCGAGGCCCTGGCGCAGGCGCGCGCGTCGGTCACCGCGACGGCGCCCCCACCGCAAACGTGTTGACGATCAGGGCGCGCAGCCACTGATTGCCGCCATCGCGGTCGTAGCGGCGCTGCCAGTACATATTGGTCTGCAGCGCCGGCACCTTCACCGGCGGCGTCATATAGCGCAGGCCGAACGGCGGCGCGGCGCTGGCCGCCAGTTTCTCGGGCACGGTGGCCAGCAGGTCGGTGGCGCTGACGATGTAGGGCACGGCCGAGAAATGCGGCACGCTGAAATGCTCGGCCAGCGTCAATCCCGCCCGTTCCATCGACTGGTTCACCTGGCCATAGGGCGCGGCGCGCGACACGATCAGGTGGCGCTCGGCGCGAAACGCCTTCAGCCCCATGCCGGCATGGGCGGTGGGATGCGCCTGGCGGAACAAGGTGGCGTAGCCCTGCCGGAACAGCATGCGCTGCAAGGTGCCCGCCCCCATCTCGTCAAACGCGCCGATGGCCAGGTCGACCCGGCCCGCCGCCATCTCGCGCGGCAGATCCGGCCCTTGCACCCGCACCGAATCGATGCGCACCTGGGGCGCCACCTGCACGCAGACCTCCATCAGTCGCGGCATGAAGTGGATCTCGCCGACATCGGTCATGGCCACGCGAAAGCGCCGCGTGCTGGTGGCGGCGTCGAAGGCGTCCTGCTCCTGCAAGGCCTGCGACAGCATTGCCAGCGCCTCGCTCACCGGGCCGGCCAGGCGCTGCGCGCGCGGTGTCGGCAGCATGCCCTGCGCGGTGCGCACGAACAGTTCGTCGCCAAAGGCCAGGCGCAGCCGGCGCAGGGCGTTGCTGACGGCCGGCTGCGACAGGTCCAGCCGGCGCGCCACGGCGGACAGGTTGCGATCCTCCAGCAGGTGCTGGAACAGGATCAGCAGGTTCAGGTCGACGTCGCGCAAGTCCGCCATCAGGCACCCCTACTATTCACAAAATTTATAGTTGCTATTTTTGCATTCCCGTAGCCGCAACGGGAGATTTTTCCGACAATGGCGCATCGGTGCCGGACGCTTTAAGCCGGCGCGCCCCGACCAAGACCGCGCGGCCACGCATCGCGCGCCACCCAGGAGGATTCCATGGAACTGCACTACCAGACCGGTTTCGGCAACGACTGTGCCACCGAAGCCCTGCCCGGCGCCTTGCCGCTGGGCCGCAATTCGCCCCAGCAATGCCCTTACGGCCTGTACGCCGAACAGTTGTCCGGCACCGCTTTCACCGCGCCGCGCAGCGAGAACCGCCGTTCGTGGCTCTACCGCATCCGCCCAGGCGCCCAGCACAAGCCGTTCGAACCCTTTGCCGGCGTCAAGGGCTGGGAAAGCGCGTTCGGCCACGGCCCGGTCACGCCCAATCAGTTGCGCTGGAGCCCCCTGCCCATTCCCACCGCGCCGACCGACTTCATCGAGGGCGTGAAGACCTGGGGCGGCAACGGCGGCCCCGATGAGCAAGGCGGCGTCGGCATCCACCTGTATGCCGCCAACCGCTCGATGCAGGGCCGCTATTTCTATAACGCCGACGGCGAACTGCTGCTGGTGCCGCAACAGGGCCGCCTGCGCCTGGCCACCGAACTGGGCCTGATCGACCTGGAGCCGCTGGAGATCGCCGTGATCCCGCGCGGCGTGCGCTTCAGCGTGCAACTGCTGGACGACAGTGCCCGCGGCTACATGCTGGAGAACTTCGGCGCCGCGCTGCGCCTGCCCGAACTGGGCCCGATCGGCTCGAATTGCCTGGCCAACGCCCGCGACTTCAAGACGCCGGTGGCGTGGTACGAGGATGTGGAAGGCGATTTCGAACTGATCGCCAAGTTCACCGGCGGCTTCTGGCGCGCCGCGATCGGCCATTCACCGCTG
The DNA here is from genome assembly GCF_050285565.1 of Achromobacter sp. Taxonomy (GTDB): domain Bacteria; phylum Pseudomonadota; class Gammaproteobacteria; order Burkholderiales; family Burkholderiaceae_B; genus Achromobacter. The sequence continues at coordinate 76,185 of NZ_JBLZXG010000006.1, read as the reverse complement.
GACGTGGTGGCCTGGCACGGCACGCATGCGCCGTACAAGTACGACCTGCGCCACTTCAACACCATCGGCTCGATCAGCTACGACCATCCCGACCCGTCGATCTTCACGGTGCTGACCGCGCCGTCCGACACCCCGGGCACGGCCAACATGGACTTCGCCATCTTCCCGCCGCGCATCCTGGCGATGGAAAACACCTTCCGTCCGCCCTGGTTCCATCGCAACATCGCCAGCGAGTTCATGGGCCTGATCCAGGGCGTGTACGACGCCAAGGCCGACGGCTTCGCGCCCGGCGGCGCCAGCCTGCACAACTGCATGAGCGGCCACGGCCCCGACGCCGAGACCTTCGAGAAGGCGTCGCGCGCCGACACCAGCCAGGCGCACTACATCCGCGACACCATGGCCTTCATGTTCGAGACGCGGCGCGTGATCCGCCCGACGGCGCAGGCGCTGGCCTCGGTAGAATTGCAGGGCGACTATTACCGGTGCTGGCAGGGCCTGCAGAAGCATTTCGATCCCGCCAAGGCGTGACCTTTCTTTCCGTCACGCCCGCCCACGGCGATGCGCGCAAGCGCATCGCCGTTTGGCTTTGGATTTTTCCGGCGCCCGCCGCGCCCTCACAAACACATTGAACGAGACACTCCCCATGACCACCGCGATCAACGAAACCCACGACCCCTCCCTGAAGAGCTGGGTCGCCAGCGCCAACACCGGCACGTCGGACTTCCCGGTGCAGAACCTGCCCTACGCGGCGTTCCGCCGCAAGGGCGCGCAGGAATCGTTCCGCCCGGGCGTGGCCATCGGCGACCAGATCGTCGACCTGGCCGCGCTGGCTGCCGCCAAGCCGTTCGAAGGCGCCGCCGCCGAGGCGCTGGCCGCCTGCCAGGGCGACAGCCTGAACGCGTTGATGGCCCTGGGCCGCGCCCACTGGAGCGCGCTGCGGCTGGCGCTGTCGCGCGCCCTGCGTGAAGGCGCCGCGCTGCGCGCCACGGTCGAACCGCTGCTGGTGGCGCAGGCCGACGCCGAATACACCACGCCGGCCCGCATCGGCGACTACACCGACTTCTACATCTCGGTGCACCACGCCACCGCCGTGGGCAAGCAGTTCCGTCCCGACAACCCCCTGCTGCCGAACTACAAGTGGGTGCCGATCGGCTACCACGGCCGCGCCTCCAGCATCGGCGTGGACCAGAAATTCCCCCGCCCGGTCGGCCAGACCCGCCCCGCCAACGAAGGCGAGACGCCGCAGTTCGGCCCGTGCGCGCGCCTGGACTATGAGTTGGAACTGGGCATCTTCGTCGGCACCGGCAACGCCCAGGGCGAGCGCATCGCGCTGGCCGACGCCGATTCGCACGTGTTCGGTCTGTGCATCCTGAACGACTGGTCGGCGCGCGATATCCAGGCCTGGGAATACCAGCCGCTAGGCCCGTTCCTGGCAAAGAACTTCGCCTCGACCATCTCGCCGTGGATCGTCACGCTGGAAGCGCTGGAACCGTTCCGCACGCAATGGAACCGCGGCCCCGCCGAACCGCAGCCGCTGCCGTACCTGGCGTCCGATGCCAACCGCGCCAAGGGCGCCTATGACGTGCAGATGGAAGTGCTGCTGACCACCGAGCAGTCGCGTGCCGCCAAGCAGGCGCCGGCGCGGCTGTCGCGCAGCAACTTCCGCGATGCCTACTGGAACGTGGCGCAGTTGATCACGCACCACACGGTGAACGGCTGCAACCTGCAGCCGGGCGACATGCTCGGCACCGGCACCCTGTCGGGTCCGCAGCCATCGGAAGCCGGCTCGCTGCTGGAGCTGAACCACGGCGGCAAGAACCCGATCGAACTGCCCTGGGGCGAGAAGCGTACCTTCCTGCAGGACGGCGACCAGGTCATCATGCGCGCCGAATGCGTCAAGGCGGGCTACCCGCGCATCGGCTTCGGCGAGTGCTCGGGCACCGTGCTGCCGGCGCGGGGGTAAGCGCCCGCGCCTGTCAGGATCGGGGCGTGGCGGCCGCATCGGCCGTCAACGCCTCGATCTCGTCATCCTTGGCCTGCCATTGCTGGCCCAGCCAGTGGTGGAATTCGCTGCGGAAGGCCTTGTCGCGGCTGTAGTCGCCTGCGCAGAAGGCCGGCGGCACGGGGAGTTGGCGCATGCGCACCCGCACCGTGCCCATGCGGCCGCAGGCCATGTCCCAGAAGCTGGGCACGCCCGCCGGATAGGCGATGGTGACATCGATCATCGAACGGAAGCGCGTGCCCATCGCGTTCAGCGACACCGCCAGTCCGCCCGCCTTGGGCTTGAGCAGGTGGCGGTAGGGCGCCCCCTGCGCGTCGCGCTTGGCCGGCGTGAAGCGCGTGCCCTCGGCAAAGACCATCACGCTGGTCGGCACCAATGAGAATTTCTCGCAGGCGCGCCGCGCCGTTTCCTGGTCCTGGCGCCCCAGCGCGGGGTTGCGGCGCAGATCGGCCTTGCCATGGCGCTTCATGAACGGAAAATCCAGCGCCCACCATGCCAGGCCGATCACCGGCACATAGATGAGCTGCTGCTTGAGGAAGAACTTCAGCAGCGGAATGCGGCGGTTCAGCGCGCCCTGCAGCACAAAAATGTCGCACCAGGACTGATGGTTGCAGTTGACCAGGTACCAGTCGGCATAGCGCAGCCCGCTGTGGCCCCGCACGTCCCAGGGCCGGCGCTGGATGCGCGTGAACCAGGCGGTATTGACGCTGATCCAGGCGGTGGCGATGCCATTGAGAGCCGGATCGATGCGACGCCTGGCCGCGGCGAAGGGCAGCGCCAGTTTCAAGAGCGCCAGGGGAAACAGCAACAGGCACCAGAACAGCGTGCTCACGCCGATCAGGACGGTGCTGAAGACGCCGGTCAGCCATGCCAGGCGGCCGCGCGGAACCGGCCAGGCGCGCCAGCGCCTGGCGGCGGCTGCAGGCGCATCGGAGGAATCGACAGGAGGCCGGACCGGGCCGGCGGGCGGATCGGGAAAGTTCATGAGCGCGAGTGTGCGAGGGCCGGCGGCGGACCGGCTTGCGCGGGATCAAACCGGCCCCCTGCCGGGATGGGGCGAAATCAAGGCAGGCGGTATTTTTCCTCGCGGTAGACCCAACTGGCCCACAGGGCGTGCGCCAGCGCCGCCTTGCTCAAAGTCTCGTCCGCCGGTTCGACCGGGTCATAGGTCTCGTCCTGGCCGACCGGCGCGGCGCGGTAGCGGAACTCGCGCGGGGCCTTGGAAGGTTCCAGCACCAGCAGCCTGTCGCCCCGCAGATAGCCGAAGTTGTCGGCGTACTGCATCAGCGCGCGGTTCGGATCGCGCCGGGTCAGATCGGCGCCCAGCATCGGGTTGACGTTGTCCAGCCCGATCAGCGACAGCAAGGTCGGCGCCATGTCGATCTGGCTGACGATACGCTCGTCCTGGCGCGGCGCGATGCCCGCGCCCAGGATCAGGGCCGGAATCTGGAAGTGCCGCACCGGCACCGGGATCGAGCCATAGACGCGGGAATCGTGGTCGGCGATCACCAGGAACACGGTGTTGTCCCAGTACGGCGCCTTGCGCGCCTTGTCGAAGAACTGTCCCAGCGCCCAATCGGCGTAGCGCACGGTGTTGTCGACGCTGGCCGGATCGCCCACCGGCTGGATGCGGCCCGCCGGATATTCCCACGGCGAATGGTTGCTGACCGAGAACGCCAGCGTGAACACCGGCTTGTCGCCGTCGGCGCGCAGCAGGCGGTCGACCTGGTTGAACATGTCTTCGTCGGACGCGCCCCACGAGCCTTCGAACACCGTGTTCTCGAATTTCGGGCGATCGACGATCTCGTTAAAGCCGTTGCCCAGGAAAAAGGCGCGCATATTGTCGAAGTGCGACTCGCCGCCATAGACGAAGCGCGAGTGATAGCCATGCCTGCCCAACACCTGCGCCAGCGTGAAGAAGCCGGTCTGCGAGCGCGGCAGTTTCACCACCGCGTCGGCCACGCTGGGCAGGAAACCGGCCGTGACCGCCTCGATGCCGCGCACCGAGCGCGTGCCGGTGGCGTAGGCGCGGTGGAACATCCAGCCCTGCTTGCCGAGCCGGTCGATGTTGGGCGTGAGGTCCTTGCCGCCCAGGCTGCCGACGTACTGCGCGCCCAGGCTTTCCTGCAGAATGATCACCAGGTTGAGCGGCTTGTCGCGTCGCACCGTGGCCTTCTGTTCGTGCAGGCTGGGATAACGCGCGTCCAGCGGCGCGCCCGTCAGGCCGGCCTTCTCGCGCACGATGGCGTTCATCTCGTCCACCGGCATCTTCGGGTACATCGCGGCCGACGAGCGCTCGTCGCGCATGCGGTAGGCGGCGTCGAACACACTGTAGAGCGAATTGAGCGCCAGCGAATTGACCATGGCGTCCGAGCTGAACGCGACCTTGGCCGGGTTGATGGGACGATGCTCCAACGTGCCGCGCGCCCCCAACACCACCAGCGCCAGGATCGCCAGCGACGCCAGCGGCCGCTTCCACCACGCCAGGAACGGATCGCGCACGCGCACCGGGAACAGCTTGAGCGCGAGCCACGCGGCCACCAGCAGCACCACCAGTGCCGCCAGCAGCACGCCCTTGTAGCCCTGCCACAGCATCGAACCGACTTCCCTCGGATTGAGCAGGTAGATGAAGTACAGGCGGTTCGGCCGCGTGTCGTATTCGGCGATGAACTGCGGCGTGGAGACTTCCAGCAGCACGTACAGCATCCACCAGACGCGGAACCACCAGGCGGTGACGCGCGCCGCCCACGGCCGGTGCCCCAGCCACGGCGAGAACACCGCCGGCAGCGCGATCACCATGGACAGCAGGCAGACATCGATGCGCAGGCCGCCGAACAGCACCGGCCACAGGCCGCCGGCCGCCTCGACGCGCTCCCACATCCACAGCGACAGGCCCAGCCGGCTCAGTGTCAGCAGAACCAGCACGGACAATATGAAACGCAGTGTCAGGCGGCGCATGCGGCGGCCCCCCGTTCACGCATGAACCCCCGCGCCGTTGCCGCGCCACGATGACCGAGCCAAACCATGCCTTGCCGTCCAGTGATTGAAAACGGCAAAGGTTAACGCGGATTGACGCGCCGCAGCGCCGGCGGCGCGGGCGGCCGGGCCGAACACAGACCCGATGACATCCGGGTTAAGTTGTACGACATCCTAATTCCGCTTTCGGAACGCGCGCCGGCAAGGCCGGCAGCGCCCGGCACGGCGCTACTGCACCCGGCGCAGGCGCTCGCGGCTGTTGCTCAGGTGCGTGCGCATCGCGGCGCGCGCGCCTTCGGCATCCTGGCGCACGATGGCGCTGTAGATGTCCTCGTGCTCCAGGTTGACGCGCGACAAGTAGGCGGCGCGGTCCTCGTGCGCGAACTTGGCCGAATTGATGCGGGTGCGGGGAATGATGGCCGAGCCCAGGTGCGACATCAGGTCGGCGAAGTAGCGGTTGTCGGTGGCCTGCGACACCAGCAGGTGGAACTGGAAGTCCGGCGTGATGGTGTCGCCGCCGCTGTCCAGCGCGGCCTTGAAGGCGTCCAGCGCGCGGCGCATCTCGGCCAGTTGGGCCTCGCTGCGGCGCGCGGCGGCCAGGCCGGCGGCCTCGCTTTCCAGGCAGATGCGCAATTCGAGCAGCACCAGCACGTCGCGCACCGTGGCGATGTCGGCCGGATCGACGCGGAAATCGGCGCCGCCGCTGGGCTCGAGCGCATAGGTGCCGACCCCGTGGTGGGTTTCGACCAGGCCCGAGGCCTGCAAGCGCGACAGCGCTTCGCGCACCACGGTGCGGCTGACACCGAACTGCCGCATGATCTCGGATTCGGTGGGCAGCTTGTCGCCGGGGCGGATGTCGCCGCCGCGGATGCGTTCGGAGATGTTCTCCACCAGGCCCTGGGCCAGGTTTCGTGGACGACGCTGCGGCAGGACGGGGGTATCGACGGGAGCGTTCATCAGGGATTGTCCGAAAGCGGTTGCGTGGCGCTTGACTGCAAAAATTCGTGCTTATTATACTTTGGACTAGTTGTACGATAACGTACCAGGCAAGTCCACCCCACCGAGCGTTGCGCCATGAGCCTAGCTGTCGACCGCATGCCTGTCTCCCCTCGCTGTCATCGTCTGTTGTTGACCGGCGCCGCCGGCAACCTGGGGCGGGTGCTGCGGCCGCGCCTGAAGGCCTACGCCGACGTGCTGCGGCTGTCGGACGTGGCGGCCATGGCGCCCGCCGCCGCCGGCGAGGAAGTCGTGCCCTGCGACCTGGCCGACCCCGCCGCCGTCTCCGGACTGGTGCGCGGCGTCGACGCCATTGTGCACCTGGGCGGCGTTTCCGTGGAGCGTTCCTTCGAAGAAATCCTGCCGGCCAACATCCAGGGGGTCTACCACGTCTATGAAGCCGCCCGCGTCCATGGTGTGCGGCGGGTGGTATTCGCCAGCTCCAACCACGTCATCGGCTTCTACGAACAGGGCGCGCGGCTGGATGCCGATGTGCCGCTGCGGCCCGACGGCTACTACGGCCTGAGCAAGGCCTACGGCGAAAACCTGTCGCGCTTCTACTACGACCGCTACGGCATCGAGACGGTCTGCCTGCGCATCGGTTCGTCGTTCCCCGAACCGAAGGATCGCCGCATGATGGTGACCTGGCTCAGCCATGACGACCTGACCGACCTGGTGGTCCGCTCGCTGTTCACGCCGGATGTCGGCCACATGATCGTCTACGGCGCCTCGGCCAATCGCGACAGCTGGTGGGACAACCACGGCGCCGCCGCGCTCGGCTTCACGCCCAAGGACTCCTCCGAGCCGTTCCGCGCCCGGGTCGAGGCGCAACCGCCCCTGCCCGCCGACGACCCGGCGGCGCGCTACCAAGGCGGCGCCTTCGTCAAGGCCGGCCCGTTCCCCTTTCCGCCGCGCTGACACCCGCCCTCTCCCACCATGGCGACTTCTGCCGAACGCATCGGGACCCTGCTCTGCGGCGTGGGCGAAAGCCCCGTGTGGCGCAGCGCCGACCAGTCGTTCTACTGGACAGACATTGCCGGACGCGCCTTGTGGCGTTGGAGTCCCGCCGACGGCGGCCTGGAGCAGTGGGCATTGCCGCAGATGGCCGGTTGCATCGCCCCGCGTGGCGATGGCTGGCTGCTGGCGATGGAAGACGGCCTGTATGCCTGCGGGCCGCTGGTGGCCGGACAGCCCTGCCTGCCGGCGCCGCTGGCCGCGGTGCGCCACGGCGCGCCCGGCATGCGTTTCAACGACGGCCGTTGCGACCGCCAGGGCCGCTTCCTGGCCGGCACCATGGTCATGGACATGGGCCTGGCGCGCAATGCCGGCAAGTTGTACCGCCATGCTCCCAGCGGCGCGTTGGAGGTCATCGTCGATGACCTGATCGTGCCCAACGGCCTGGCTTTCAGCCCCGACGGCAAGACCATGTACCTGTCCGATTCGCACCCGAGCCGGCAGGTGGTCTGGGCCTTCGACTACGACATCGACACCGGCTTGCCGCGCAACCGCCGCGTCTTCATCCCGAAACTGCCGGCCGGGCGCCCCGACGGCGCGGCCGTCGATGCCGAGGGCGGCTACTGGATCTGCGGCAACGAGGCGGGCCGCATCTACCGCTACACCCCCGACGGCCGCCTCGATCGCAGCCTGGACGTGCCGGCCGCGCGCGTCGCCATGTGCGCCTTCGGCGGCCCCGCCCTGGACCAGTTGCTGGTCACGTCCATCCGTCCCGCCGATGCCGCCCCGGATTGCATCGCCGGTGCCGTCTTTCTCCTGCGCCCCGGCGCGCGGGGCCTGGAGGAAACCGCAAGCGCCGGTTAGCACCCGACCGCGGCGCCCCAAGCGCCCACGCACGTGTAGTAAGCAGGTCCGTACACATAAAGAGCTTCGGGGCCGCAATGGCCCTCAACGAAACGCCGTACTCCCAACCGGAGGTAGACATGTTGCGCCCGACCCTGACCCGCGCCACCCTGGCCGCGGCCGCCTTGCTGACGCTGATTCCCGCCACCCACGCCGCCGAGCTACGCTCCGCGGACATCCATCCCGACGATTACCCCACCGTGCAGGCCGTGCGCCAGTTCGGCGAGCTGGTCAAGCAGCGCACCAACGGCCGCGTCACCGTCAAGGTGTACGCTGGCGGCGCGCTTGGCAATGAAGACGACTCGATCGAGCAGGTCAAGCTGGGCGCGCTGGCCATGGCGCGCGTCTCCAGCGCGGCCATGCACAACATCTGCCAGACCACCCGCGTGCCGTCGCTGCCGTTCCTGTTCCGCTCCAAGGAGCATCTGCACAAGGTGCTCGACAGCGAGCTCGGCGAACAGATCCTGAAGTCCTGCGAGGCGGCCGGCTTCGTCGGCCTGGCCTGGTACGACAGCGGCTCGCGTTCGATGTACACGCGCGGCAAGCCGATCAAGGCGCTGGCCGACGCCAAGGGCATGAAGATCCGGGTGCAGCAGTCGGATCTGTCGGTGGCAATGGTGGAGGCCATGGGCGGCAACGCCACGCCCATGCCGATGGGCGAGGTCTACACCTCGCTCAAGACCGGGCTGGTGGACGCGGCCGAGAACAATTATCCGAGCTACGAAAGCGCGCACCACTACGAGGTCGCCAAGTACTACGCGTTGACCGAGCACACCATGACGCCGGAGATACTGATCTTCTCCAAGCGCCAGTGGGACAAGCTGTCGGCCGAGGATCGGAAGATCCTGCGCGAGGCCGCGCGCGAATCGGTGCCCTACATGCGCAAGCTGTGGGACGAGCGCGAGCGCAAGTCACGCGCGGTGGTCGAGAAGGCCGGCTCGCAGATCGTCGAGGTGGACAAGGCCTCGTTCCAGGCGGCAATGAAGCCGGTGTACGACCGCTTCGTCACCACCCCCGACATGAAAGACCTGGTCGCCAAGATCCAGGCCGTCCAGTAAGGAGCCCCCATGTTGGCTACCTCCACCCATGACCCGGATGTCGCGGCGGGGGGCCGGGCGCATGCCCTGGCTGCCCCGCTGGATGCCTATGCCCGCGGCTGCGCCCGGCTGGCGCGGCTGTGCATGTGGACCAGCGTGTTCGGGCTGGTCTGCCTGATCGTCGCGGTCACCCTGCAGATCGTCGGCCGCCATGTGCTGAACAGCACGCCGACCTGGGCCGAGAGCCTGGCGCTGCTGCTGGTGCTGTACGTCACCATGCTGGGCGCGGCCGTCGGCGTGCGCGACGCCGGCCACATCGGCTTCGAATCGCTGGTCGACGCGCTGCCGGCCGCGGGCCAGAAGCGCATGAAGATTTTCATCCACCTGCTGGTGCTGCTGTTCGGCGCGCTGATGGCGTGGAACTGCGCCGTGCTGGCCGAATCCGTGTGGGCCTACAAGATTCCCAACCTGGGCATTTCCAACGGCTGGAAGTACGTGCCCGCGGCCCTCTCGGGCGTGCTGATCGCGTTGTTCTCGATCGAGCACGTCATCGCCCTGTTGCGCAACCAGAAGGTGGTACCGGCATGGCGCTGACCCTACTCTCTTTCACCTTCATGGGCTTCCTGGTGATCGGCGTGCCGGTGGCATTCGCCATCGGGCTGTCGTCCATCACCGCGATCATGTACGAGGATCTGCCGCTGGCGGTGGCGTTCCAGCAGATGACCTCGGGCATGAACGCCTTCTCGTTCCTGGCCATCCCGTTCTTCATCTTCACCGGCGAATTGATGCTGTACGGCGGCATCGCCGACCGCATCGTGGCCTTCGCCAAGTCGCTGGTGGGCCACGTGCGCGGCGGCCTGGGCATGTCCAACGTGGTGGCCTGCACGCTGTTCGGCGGCGTATCGGGCTCGCCGGTGGCGGACGTGTCGGCGATGGGCTCGGTGATGATCCCGATGATGAAGCGCGAGGGCTACCACGCCGACTACGCCGTCAACGTCACCACCCACGCAGCGCTGGTGGGCGCGTTGATGCCGACCAGCCACAACATCATCATCTACACGCTCGCGGCAGGCGGCAAGGTCTCGATCGCGGCGCTGATCGCGGCCGGCGTGGTGCCGGCGCTGATCCTGACGCTGTGCAACCTGGCGGCGGCCTACTTCGTGGCGCGCAGCCGCGGCTATCCGGCCGGCACTTTCCCCGGCTGGCGCATCGTGGCGCGCTCGCTGGTGGCGGCGATGCCGGGGCTGTTCGTGGTGGTGCTGATTATCGTGGGCATCCTGAGCGGGGTCTTCACCGCCACGGAATCGGCCGCCGTGGCCGTGCTGTATGCGCTGGCGCTGACGATCTTCGTCTATCGCTCGCTGACCTGGGACCAGTTCGTGCGCGCCGCCAGCAAGGCGGTCAAGACGACCGGCGTGGTGCTGCTGCTGATCGGCATCTCGGCCACCTTCGGCTACCTGATCAGCTTCTACGGCGTGGCGGAAAAGACCGGCGAGCTGATGGCGTCGGTGTCCACCAGTCCCTGGGCCATCTTTCTGATGGTCAACATCATCCTGTTCGTGCTGGGCACGTTCCTGGACATGGCCGCGACCATCCTGATCTGCACCCCGATCTTCCTGCCGATCTGCATGCAGTACGGCATGGGACCGGTGCAGTTCGGCATGGTGATGTTGCTGAACTGCGCGCTGGGGCTGAACACGCCGCCGGTGGGCACCACGCAGTTCGTGGGGTGCGCCATCGGCGGGGTCTCGGTGGGCACGGTGATGCGAACCATCTGGCCGTTCTACGGCGCGTTGCTGGGGGCACTGGCGCTGGTCACCTACGTGCCGGCGTTCTCGCTATGGCTGCCAGGCGTGCTGTTGAATTGAAAGGATGCGGCGGGCGAGGCGGTCGGCCGCTGCGTCCGCCCCCGCGCCAGCAGCGGCCAGAAGAACAGCGCGGCCAGCAGCCACATGAGCGTGGCGGACCACAGCGTCTGGCTCAGGAAATGCGCGCCCTGCAGGATGCGCACGGCGGAAAAGCCGAGGCCCCCGGCGATGCCCAGCGCCAGGCCGCCCCAGCGCCAGCCGGGGCGGCGCGCGGCCCAGCCGGCGAAGTACAGGGTCAACATCGAATAGCCGGCACCGGCATGGCCGCTGGGCAACGCCCCGCCGGCCTTGCCGCGATCCCAGGTCCACCACGTCAGCGGATAGGGCGTGTAGCCGCCCAGCGTGTCCAGGTCATAGGGGCGCGGCAAGGTGGTGTAGTGCTTGAGCTGGGTGATGGCCACCTGCCCCACCATACAGGTCAGCGCCAGCGCCAGCGCCGGACCGCGCAAGGCGCGCCAGGCCGGGATGCGATAGCTGGCGGCGGCCACGGCCACGGCCCCCAGGCCGATGCCGATGGGCAGGGTCAGCACCATGCGGTGTCCGACCAGCTCCAGCCAACGGTTGGAGTGCAGCGGAAAATCATCCAGCGCCGGATTGAACAGGCCGCGGGCGATAACCAGGTCCAGGCCCGACGCATTGGCCCACCAGGCCAGACAGGCCAGGATCAGGGTCACGCCCAGCACGTGCGTACAGAGGTATGAGACGGGCGACGGCCACACGGAGGCGGACGGTAGGGGTGACGACATGGGGGAGCGCTGGGGACGATGGCGACCGGCCGGAGCGCAGAGCTTAGGTGGCCGATAGTCGAAAATTCGTCAAATCCGGCGGCCACGGCGGCGCCGCGCCCTGCCGCCGGCGGGCCGGTGTGGCGGCGGTTCCACAGCGGCCCCGGGCGGGCCGTGCCGGCCCGCGCTCCCCAGGCGCCTGTCAGGCCGCCGCCTTGCCCGCGTTCAGGCGCAGGGTGAAGCAGGTGCCCCGCCGCGGCCCCTCGCGGGACGACGCCACCGTCAGCGTCCACCCTTGCATGTCGCAGACCCGTTTGGCGATGGCCAGGCCCAGGCCCCGCGCGGTTTCGTCACGGCCCGCCGTCGCGACATCCCGCAAGCGACCGCTGTAGTAACGGCGGAACAGGAACGGCAGATCCTCGGCCGCGATGCCCTTGCCATCGTCGCTCAGTTGCAGCGCGCCATCCGTCCCCAAGGAAGCCGTGAGGGTCGCCGGCGCGGCATGCTCGACCGCGTTGCGCACCAGGTTGCGCAATACGGTCAGCAGGGCGTAGCGGTCGAGGATGCGGATGTGCTCGGACGGAATGTGGTTGTCGAAACGCAGTTGGGCCAGGGCCGCCTGGGTTTCGTAGCCGCGCCAGGCGTCCAGCATGCACTCGGCCAGGTCCACCGGCTCGGGCGGACGCATCTGGTCGCGGGCCATGGCGCGGGCGCTTTCGAGGCAGACGACGACGTCGTCGACGTTGTCCATCACCCGCGTCAGCCGCTGGCGCTGGTCCGCCGTCAAATCGTGGGTCAGCAGCATCAACTCGCAGTCGGAGCGGATCGCCGCCAGCGGCGTGCGCACCTCGTGGCTGAGATTGCCGGCGAATTCGCGCTCGCGCGCGATGGAACGGTCGACCTGGTTCTGCACCCGGTTGAAGGCTTCGATCAGGCGGCCGGCCTCGTCGTCCCGGGTCACCGCCAGATCCGGCGCCCCCGGCGCCCAGGTCGACAGGCGATCGGTCAATTCCAGCAGCGGCCCCACTGCCACCGCCGCCACCCGCCGCGACAGGGCATACGCGCCCACCACGCAGATCGCGCCCACCCCCAGCACGATCAGGCCGAAATCATGTACCCGTTCTTCGTTGTCGGTGGCGTCGTACAGCAGATAGACCTTGCCGGTGCCGGTGTCGGCCACCATCACATGCCAGGTGTAGGCGCCCGGCTCGACCAGATGCAGGCCGTTGTCGAGCCCGCGAATCTCCTCCGGCATGCCGATCGGCGCCTGGCCGTCGGCGCTGAGCCAGGCGCGCATGGAGCCGCCCAGTTCGCGCGCGCCGCGACGCGGCAGGAACTGGTCGCTGGCGCGCGCGTGCTGCACCAGGCGGTCCATTTCGGTGTTGAGGATATCGTTGACCAGGTCGTCTTCCATCTGGTCGAACGTCAGATAGGCAAGCAGCGCCAGCGCCGTCACGAACAGCGCCACGGTGCCGGTCAGCGCCCATACCACCCGCTGGGTCAGGGTGCCGCCCCCGGCGATACGGCTCATGCGGCGCTCCCGCTGTGGACCAGGCGCCAGCCGGTGCCGTGCATGGTCTCGATCCCGTCAAAACCGGCGTCGGCAAGCGCGCGGCGCAACAGGTGGACCTGGCTGCGCAAGGCGTCGGAGGACGGCGGCTCGCTGCCCCACAGCAGCGCTTCGAGTTCTTCGCGCGACACCACGCGGCCAGGATCGCGCAGCAGCGCCTCCAGGATGAGCGTGGCCTTGCGCGTCAGGTGCACCGGCTTGCCGCCGATCGCAACCCCGCGGCTGCGGGTGTCGTAGCTCAGGTCGCCGAAGGTCCGCACGGTATCCACGGTTGCCCCTTTTGCGCGCTGGATCAGCGCCAGCAGGCGGGCCTCGACCTCGAGCAGCGCGAACGGCTTGGTGAGGTAGTCGTCGGCGCCGTGCGAAAAGCCGGCCAGTTTGTCGTCCAGGCTGTCGCGGGCCGTCAGAACCAGCACCGGCAGCGGCAGGCGGCGATCGTTGCGCAGCGCGTGCAATACGGCGTTGCCGTCCATGCCGGGCAGGCCGATATCCAGGATCATGGCGTCGAAGCGCTGTTCCGCCAGCCGTTCGAGCGCGCCGGTGCCGCTGTATGCCACGTCCGGCACGAAACCGCGCGCTTCCAGGAAGGTATACAGGTTGCCGGCAATGATGTGATCGTCCTCGACGATCAGGATCCGGTGATTCGCGCCCGCCGCGGGACTGGCCGCCATTGCATCGTTCCTCATGGAAAGAAAGGGTTGGATCGCCCGCTCAGGCCTGCAGCACCTTGCCCGGGTTCATCAGGCCTTGCGGGTCCAGCGCGCGCTTGATGCGCCGCATCAGGGCCAGCTCGACCGGACTCTTGTAGCGCGGCAGTTCGTCGCGCTTGAGCTGCCCGACGCCGTGCTCGGCGCTGATGGAACCGGCGTGCGCGTGCACGCTGTCATGCACCACGCCATAGATATCGCTTTGCAGCGCCAGCAATTCGGCTTCGGTCTGACCGGGCGCGCTGGCCACGTTGTAGTGCAGGTTGCCGTCGCCCAGGTGGCCGAAGATCACATGGCGCACGCCAGGCAAACGCGCCTGCAGCAACGCATTGGTCTGGTGGACGAAGCCGGCAATGGCGGAGATTGGAATCGAGACGTCGTGCTTGACCGACTTGCCCAGCTCGGCTTCGGCCAGCGGAATGCTCTCGCGCAGATGCCACAGCGCCTTGCTCTGCGCCACGCTGGCGGCGATGGCCGCGTCATTCACCAGGCCGGCCTCGATGGCCTCGCCCAGCACGGTCTCGAAACGCTCGCGGGCGTGCGCCTCGCTTTCGCTGTCGGAAAGCTCCAGCAGCGCGAACCACGGCGAGGCGGCGGACGCGCCCTCGAACGGCAGGCGCTGTTGGGGAAACAGGCGCACCACTGCTTGCAGGCAGTCGCCGCTCATCAGCTCGAAGCCGGTCAGCGCGGCGCCGAAGCCCGCGCGGGCGCGCGACAGCAGCTCGACCGCGTTGTCGATGCTGTCCAGCGTCAACAGCGCGGTACACGAGGCCACCGGCCGCGGGAACAGCTTGAGCGTGGCGGCGGTGATGATGCCGAGCGTGCCTTCGCTGCCGATGTAGAGGTCGCGCAGGTCGTAGCCGGTGTTGTCCTTGCGCAGGCCGCGCAGGCCATTCCAGATCTCGCCCTCGGCGGTGACCACCTCCAGGCCCAGGGCCAGGTCGCGCGTATTGCCGTAGCGCAGCACCTGGGTGCCGCCAGCATTGGTGGCGAGGTTGCCGCCAATGGTGCAACTGCCCTCGGCGGCCAGGCTCAGCGGGAACAGCCGGCCGGCGTCGGCGGCGGCCTGCTGCACCGCCTGCAGGATGCAGCCGGCCTCGACCGTGATGGTGTCGTTGTCGGTGTCCAGCGCGCGCACCCGGTTCAGGCGCGCGGTCGACAGCACCACGGCGCTGCCCGATCCATCGGGCGTGGCGCCACCGCACAGGCCGGTATTGCCGCCTTGCGGCACCACCGGCACGCCGTGGCGGGCGCACAGCTTGATGGCGTCGGCCACTTCCTGCGTCGAGCCGGGCCGGATCACGGCCAGCGCCACGCCGCGATAACGGCGGCGCCAGTCCAGCGCGAAGGGTTCGGCGTCGGCGCCGGTCAGCACATGGGGCTCGCCCAGGAGGGACTGCAATTCGCTCAGCAAAGTCATAGACGCCGCACGGAAAGATCGCGCCGGGGCCGCGCCCGGGCGCTGTTCAAGGAAGGTGCGGACTATTGTAGAGGCTGGCCGGCCGCGGTGGCGGACTCAACCGACGGCCTGATCCAGCCGGGTGCCGGTCAGGCCGGTGCAATAGGCGCGCGAGGCGATGCGGTTCATCAGGAAAGCGCGGTCGACGCCCGCCGGGCCCGGCATTTCGGACAGGGCGCGGTAGGCGCGCCGCAGGGCTTCGCCACGGGTGGCGCCGCACACCAGCAGGTGCGTGCATGGCATGTGGCGGTCGGCGCAACCATCGATGCGCACTTCCAGCGCATGCGCCGCGAGCGGTTCGAAACCGGCCTCCGCGGCGCCCGAGCGCGGCTGCGATTCGGCGCCGATCACGCGGAACACGCCGCTGCGGTCATCGAGCGAGAAGGCCACCGTGCCCATGCCCTGCCAGGCGCGATCCCGCGCCACGCTGGCGGCGATGGCGCGCAGCGCGCTCTCGACCGAAGCCGGCAATTGCGGCGCCGGACATTCGGCGATCAGCACGCGGGCGTCGCGCCAGACGCAACGTTCCCAGGCCCGGCCTGCGGCCAGTTCGCCCTCCGGCGAGATGAAGACGTGAATGTCGAGCCGGCGTTCCCGCCCGGCCGCCGGCCCGGCGACGTCCGTGGGCGGTCCGCGCCTGCGCCGGGCGCCGCCTGATGACATGACTGTGGATACTTTGGCTCGCATGGGCCCCTCCGGTCTTTCTGCTTGCATGACAAGCGTATCACCTTCGGGGGACGAGCAAGTTCCATGCCATTGTCCGCGTCACCGGCGCGCCCCTCGGCAGGTCCTGCCGGCGCACCGGAACGAGGCGTTCCGGCGCGCCCTGGGCACCAGCGCGGGGCGGCCGGCGCGCCTCGGTCGGCAGGTCGGGCAAGCATCGGACAACATCCCGCCCCCCAATGTGGAGGATAATTCGAGTTTGCCCCCGGTTTGCCGGCCCGAGCCGGCCTGGGGTTTACCAGAACATGATCCACAGAACGAGGAACCGTCGTGGCCGACAACGCGCAATTTCCCGCCTCCGTCTTCAAGGCCTATGACATCCGCGGCACCGTCCCGGACCTGATCGATGCGCGCTTTGCCCGCTCCCTGGGCGCGGCGCTGGCGGCGGTCGCCCGCGAACAAGGCGTGCAGACGCTGGTGGTGGGCCGCGACGGCCGGCTGAGCAGCCAGATGCTGTCGCAGGCGCTGCAGGAAGGCATGCTGGAAGGCGGCGTCGACACGCTGGATATCGGCCAGGTGCCCACACCGCTGGTGTATTTCGCCGCCCACACCATGCAGACCGGTTCCGGGGTCGCCATCACTGGCAGCCACAACCCGCCCAAGTACAACGGTTTCAAGATGATGATGGGCGGCCGCGCCCTCTATGGCGACGACGTGCAGGCCCTGGCCGGCCGCATGAACGGCGCCACCGATGCGCCGGCCGCGCGCCCCGGCGTGCGCCGCGAACTCGATCTGGTGGCGGCCTACATCGCGCGGGTCGCCTCGGGCGTGAAGCTGGCGCGCCCCATGAAGATCGCGATCGACTGCGGCAACGGCGTGGCCGGCGCCATCGCGCCACGGCTGTTCCGCGCGCTGGGCTGTCAGGTCACCGAACTGTTCTGCGAGGTCGACGGCACCTTCCCCAACCACCACCCCGATCCCGCCGAGCCCAAGAACCTGCAGAACCTGATCCACTGCCTGGCCACCACCGACTGCGAACTCGGCCTGGCCTTCGACGGCGACGGCGACCGCCTGGGCGTGGTGACCAAATCCGGCCAGATCATCTGGCCCGACCGCCAGTTGGTGCTGTTCGCCCGCGACGTGCTCGAGCGCAATCCCGGCGCCACCATCATCTACGACGTCAAATGCAGCCGGCACGTCGGCCTGTCGGTCGAGGCCGCCGGCGGCGAGGCGCTGATGTGGAAGACCGGCCACTCGCTGGTCAAGGCCAAGCTGGCCGAGACCGGCGCGCCGCTGGCCGGCGAGATGAGCGGCCACATCTTCTTCAAGGAACGCTGGTACGGCTTCGACGACGGCCTCTACACCGGCGCCCGCCTGCTGGAGATCGTGTCGCGCTTCAGTGACGCCGGCGCGCCGCTGGAGGCTTTGCCGCAGGATGTCTCCACGCCGGAGCTGAAACTCGAAATGGAAGAAGGCCAGCCGTTCGCGCTGGTCAAGGCCTTGCAGCAACAAGGCCAGTTCCCGGGCGCGACGCGCGTGGTCACCATCGACGGTGTGCGGGCCGAGTACCCCGACGGCTTCGGCCTGGCCCGTCCGTCCAACACCACCCCGGTGGTGGTGCTGCGCTTCGAAGCGCAGACCGCCGCGGCCTTGTCCCGCATCCAGGACGATTTCCGCCGTGAACTGACTAAACTGGCCCCCCACGCTTGCCTGCCTTTCTAGATTTCCCCATGTCTCTACCCAACAGCCCCGCCTGGCGAGCCTTCGCCGCCGCAGCCGCCACGGCATCCCTGCGCGGCGAACAACTGCGCCTGATCAACGCCCCGGGGCTGCGCCTGGACCTGAGCGCGCAAGCCCATTCGCCAGCGCTGCAGGAGGCCGCCGCCGCCCTGCTGGCGCAGCAGGGCTTCGAAGCCGCGCGCGCCCGGCTGTTCGACGGCGGCGAGGCCAACTGGACTGAGCGGCGCCCGGCCTGGCACACCGCCCTGCGCGCGGCCCAACCGCCCGCGATGGTGGCCGGCGCGGTATTGGCGGAACGGGAACGCGTGCGCCAATTCGTGCGCGATGCCGATGCCGCCAACCGCTACAGCTGCGTCCTGCACCTGGGCATCGGCGGCAGCGACTGGGGACCGCGCCTGGTGACGCGCGCCTTGCGCCACGGCGGCATGCGCCGCGAGGTGCGTTTCGCCTCGAATGTCGATTCGCATTCGGTCGCCGACGCCATGAGCCGGCTGGATCCACACGATACGCTGGTGATCGTCGCCTCCAAGTCCTTCACCACCACCGAACCGCTGGCCAACGCCGAAGTCGCCATGAACTGGCTGCGCGAGGCCGGCGTGGCCGACCCGATCAAGCAGGTGGTGGCGATCACCGCCAACGTCGAGGCTGCGCTCAATCTGGGCATTTCGCCTGATCACATCTTCCAGATCTGGGACTGGGTCGGCGGCCGTTATTCGCTCTGGTCGGCCATCGGCCTGCCGGTGGCGCTGGCGCTGGGCAACGACACCTTCGACCAGTTGCTGGCCGGCGCCGCCGCCATGGACGAGCATTTCCGCCAGGCGCCGCTGGCCGAGAACGCGCCCTTGCAATTGGCGCTGGCCGGCGTCGTCAACCGCAGCGTGCTGGGCTTCGACTCGCTGGTCATCTCGCCCTACGACTCGCGGCTCTATCACGTGGTGCCGTGGGCCCAGCAGCTCGAAATGGAATCGTTGGGCAAGGTGGCCACGGCTGACGGCACCCCGGCGGGCGTGCCGACCGGGCCGGCCGTCTGGGGCATGTCGGGCACCGACTGCCAGCACACCTTCTTCCAGTGGCTGCACCAGGACAGCGCGGGCGCGCCGGTCGACTTCATCCTGTGCGAGCAGCCCGACCACGCCTATGCGCGCCATCACGAACTGCTGATCGCCAATTGCCTGGCCCAGCGCGCCGCGCTGCTGCGCGGCAAATCGTTCGAGGACGCGCTGGCCGAAACCTCGCAGGTCGAGCCCGACCCGGCGCGCGCGCGCCTGCTGGCGCAGCACAAGGTGCACCCCGGCGGACGGCCGTCTTCGCTGATCGTGCTGCCGCGCCTGGAGGCCTACACCCTGGGCGCGCTGCTGGCCCTGTACGAACACAAGGTCTTCACGCAGGGCGTGATCTGGGGCATCAACCCGTTCGACCAATGGGGCGTGGAATTCGGCAAGGCCCTGGCCAAGAGCATCATCCGCGAACTCGACGCCCCCACGCAGCCGGCGCCAGCGCAGGATCCCTCCACCCGCTTCTGGATCGACGCCATCGCGCGACGCCACTGAGCGCGCCTCGGGCTGCGATGGACAGGACGCAATGATGGGCGAATAATGGCCCGTCGTCCTTACCCGGAGCGCCCCATGCCTACGCCCGTTCGCCGCATCGCGCGGATCCTGGCCGCCCTCGCGCTGTGCGCGGCGGCCACCGCCACGCAGGCGCAGACCGCCTCCCCCGGCATGGTCGCCGCCGCCAATCCGCTGGCCGCGGCCGCGGGCCTCGATGCCCTCAAGCGCGGCGGCAGCGTGGTGGACGCCGCCATCGCGGTGCAGATGGTGCTGACCGTGGTCGAACCGCAATCGTCAGGCCTGGGCGGCGGCACGCTGATGCTGGTGTGGGACCAGGGCAGCGGCACCCTGTCCGCCCTGGACGGCCTAGCGGCCGCGCCCGCGCGCGCCACCGCCAGCCTGCGCACCGACGTCGACGGCACTACCCTGCCGCTCAAGGACGTGGCGCGCCAGGGCCGCCCGGTGGGCGTGCCCGGCACCGTGCGCGTGATGGCGCTGGCGCACCAGCGCTATGGCCAACTGCCTTGGGCCAGCCTGTTCCAGGCGGGCATCCGCAGCGCCGCAGACGGATTCCCGATGTCGCCGTACCTGCACGACAGCCTGCAACGGCTGCCGCAACTGGCGGAGAATCCCGCGATCCGCGAGGTGTTCTATGACGCGCAGGGCCAGGTGCTGCCGGTGGGCGCTACGGTGCGCAACCCGCGGCTGGCCGATGCCTTGCGCAAGGTCGCGGCCGATCCCGATGCCATCAACCAGGGCGCGCTCAGCGCCGACATCCTCGCCGCCATCGGCGCCGGCAAGCACCCCAGCCTGATCCGGGCGCAGGACCTGGCCGCCTACCGCGCGGTCGAACGCACACCGATCTGCGGCCCGTTCCTGTCCTGGAAGGTCTGTACCTTCCCGCCGCCCAGTTTCGGCGGCGTTTCGGTGCTGCAGCAACTGGGCATGCTGGCGGCGCGCCGCATCGACAAACTGGCGCCCGGCTCCGCCGCCGCCGATCACCTGTTGATCGACAGCGCCCGCATCGCGCGCGCCGATCGCCTGGCCTATATCGGCGATCCGGACCAGGTCAAGGCGCCGCTCCGGCAACTCATCGCCCCCGATTACGTGCGCCAGCGCGCCACGCTGCTGGCCGGCCGGGCGCTGGCGCATCCGCGCCCCGGCGTGTTCGCGGGCGTGCCGGCGCCCGCCGGCGCCGAGGCCCCCGGCACCACCGAGACCAGCCAGGTCGCCATCGTCGACGCGCGCGGCAACGCGCTGTCCATGACCACCACCATCAACCTGAACTTCGGTTCCTGGCTGATGCCGCACGGCTTCTTCCTGAACAATGCCCTGACCAACTTCTCGTCGGCGCACGGCAAGGGCGCGCCCAACGCCATGGCCCCCAACAAGCGGCCGGTCACTTCGATGGCACCGACCATGGTATTTGACCGGGATGGCAAATTGGCCCTGGTCACCGGCTCGGCCGGCGGCGGCTACATCGTCGATTACATCGCCCAGGCGGTGGTGGGCACGCTGGCCTGGGGCCTGCGTCCGGCCGAGGCGCTGGCGCTGCCGCACGTCGCCGGCAATACCGGCCGCAGCCAGGTCGAAAAAGGCCGGGTGCCGGCGGAAACGGCAGCGCAACTGGCCGCGCAGGGCCACCAAATCGAGCAGGTCGAAATGAAAAGCGGCGCCGCCGCGATCCGCGTGACGCCGCAAGGGCTGGATGGCGCCGCCGACCCGCGCCGCGACGGCGCCGCGCTGGGCGGCTGAAACCTCAGGCGCCGAGGGTGTCGTACAGCTCGACGTGGATGCGGGCAACGCGCTCGATATTGAATTCGCGCTCGGCCAGCGCGCGGCCGGCCGCGCCCATGGCCTGGCGCAGGGCGTTGTCGCCGGCCAGGCGGGCGATGGCGTCGGCCAGCGCCCGCGGGTCGCGCACCGGCACCAGCAGTCCGGTCTTGTCCGGATCGATGGCGTCGCGGCAACCCGGCACATCGGTCGTGACCACGGCGCGCGCGCAGGCGGCGGCCTCGATCAGCGACTTCGGCAACCCTTCGCGGTAAGACGGCAGCACGGCGATGTGCGACGCCGCGTAAAGCTGCGGCACGTCGTTGCGCTCGCCCAATGCCTCCACGCAGCCTTCCTTCTGCCAGGCCAGCACCTCGGCCGGCGTGGCGGACGCCGGATTGCCGGCGTCCACACCGCCCACCAGCCGCATCGTCACGGGCACGCCACGCTCGCGCAGCAGACGCGCGGCCTGCACGAACTCCTGCACGCCCTTGTCGCGCAGCAGGCGCGCCACCATCGTCACCACCACCGGCGGCGCCGGCGGCTCGGGCTGCGCGCGATATTGATCCAGGTCGACCCCGGCGCCACGGATCAGCACCACCTGCTCGTCGCGCACCGCGCCCAGCGATTTGAGCAGGTCGCGGTCGCTGCCGTTCTGGAAGATCACGCGACTGTTGGGATGACCCAGCGCAAGCCGGTACAACCGCGCCACCACCGCGCGCACCAGCCGCATCTTGAGCGAATTGGACAGAAACACGAAGCCCAGTCCGGAGATCGCCGCCACCATGCCCGGCACCCGCGCCAGACGCGCGGCAATGCCGCCATAGAGAACCGGCTTGATGGTCACCAGGTGCACCACCCGCGGCCGCAGGCGCCGGAACAGGCGCCACAGCGCCAGCAGCGTGCCCAGTTCCTGCAGCGGGTGCTTGCCGCTGCGGGTCATCGGAATGACGTGGTGGGTCATGCCCAGCGCCAGGATGTCGGCCACCGCGGGGCCGTCCATCGTGGCCACGTGCACATCATAGCCGGCGCGCTGCGCGGCCAGCGCCACGGGCACCCGGTGCGACATGAAGAAGGCCGGGTTGTTGACCACGAACAGCAGACGGCGGGCGGCGCTCATGCCGAGGCTCCGGCGAGGCGGCGCCACACCGCGGTGTAATGCTGCACCATGCGCGCCAGATCGAAATTGGCCAGCACCCGGGCGCGACCGGCCTCGCCGGCGCGGCCCTGTCCGCGCGAGGCCACGTCGCGCAACGCGGTCTCGATGCCGCGCGCCAGCGCTTCCGGTTGCTCCGGCGGCACCACCACGCCAGCGTCGCCGACGATATAGGCCGCATCGCCCACATCCGTCACCACGCAATAGACGCCGCAGGCCATGGCCTCGGCCACCACATTGGGAAAGCCCTCGGCGCAACTGGAAAGCACGTGCAGGTCCAGGCCGTTCATCACGCCGGGCACGTCGTCGCTGGGGCCTGCCAGCACCAGGCGGTCGCGCAGGTCGAGCTTATCGACCAGCGCCATCAGTTCGGGGTTGTCGGCCGTCATGCCGCGTCCCACCAGCACGCAGCGCAAGCCGGCGTCACGGCCATCGCGCACCAGCGCGGCCACGGCGCGCAACAGGTTGGCGTGATCCTTGAGCGGATCCCAGCGCGCCACGCAACCGATCACCGGCGCATCCCCCGCCAGCCCCCATTGCGCCCGCACCCGCGCCCGCGCGGGCGCATCGGGCGCATAGCGCGACAGGTCGTAGCCGTTGGCAATCACCACCATGCGGTCGCGCCGGTAGCCCTTGGCCGCGTGCCGCTCGGCTGCATTCTGCGCCGCGCACACAATCGCGCCGGGCAATACGCCCGACAGCAACGCGCAGGCGCGCAGCACCATGCGGGCCGAGCGACTGCTGCGTTCAAGATGGGCGCCGGAATTGCGGATGCCCCACGCAATGGCCCGCACGCCCGCCAAGCGCGCCGCCAGCCCCCCGATGAGGTCGGCATGGTACATCCAGGTCTGCACGGCATCAGGGCGGGCGCCGGCGATCAGGCGCCGCAACGCCATGAAGCCGCCCAGCGTGATACGGCCGCGCGGCATGCCCAGCGCATGCACGGCGACGCCGGCGGCGCGCAACCGCTCGCCATACAGGCCCTCATCGGTCAGCGACACCACGATGTGCTCGACGTCCTGCCCGGGAAAGGTGGCCAGGCGCCACAGCACGGATTCCGCGCCGCCCTGGCCCAGGCCGGTGATGACATGCAGGACACGCAATGCGGCGGCGCTCATCGCCCTTCCCTCACGGCCTCGAACAGCTCGTCCCATTCTGTCAGCACGCTCGCCAGCGCATAGCGCTGGCGCACCGCGTCGGCGCCGCGCGCGCCCAGTTGCCGGCGCAGCCCCACATCGCCCAGCAGGCGGCGCAGGGCCTCGCGCAAGGCATCGCGGTTGCCAGCGGGCACCAGCAACGCGTCCTGGCCATCGCGGGTCATTTCGCGCGGACCGCTGGGGCAGTCGAAGGCGGCGCAGGGCAGGCCCAGCGCCATCGCCTCCAGCAGCACGTTGGGAAACCCCTCCACCAGCGAACTGAGCACGAAGGCCTGGCCTTGCGCCAGCTCGTCCCACGGCGTCTCGGTGCGGCCCGGCAGGCTGACACGCCCGCGCAAGCCCAGGTTCTCGACCTGGCGTTCCAGCGCGTCACGCTCGGGACCCTCGCCCCAGATGCGCAGGTTCCAGTCCGGAAACTCGGGCGCCAGTTGCGCGAACACGTCGATCAGCAGGTCGAACTGCTTGTCGGTCACCAGCCGCCCCATCGCCAGCAGCGTGCGCGGCGCGCCATCCTCGCGCTGCGCCACTCGCGGCGCGTCCAGCAAGGGCGCGGGCAGCGGGTTGGGAATCACGGCCAGGCGCTTGATGCCCGGCACCTGGCGCGAGAACGGGCCGGCGGTATCGGCCGCCTGCACCGTCACCATGTCGGCGCGCGGATACAGCAGGCGGCGCAGCCGGCGCCAGACCGTGCCAGTGGTGGTCTCGGCCACCGGGTTGGTGCGCTCGCAGACGATCAGCGGCACGCGCAGGCCGCGGGTGGCCAGGATCGCGGCCACGTTAACGTTGGTCAGGAACGACACCACCACGTCGGGCGCGGTGGCGCGGATATGCCGGCGCAGCGCCAGCAGGCGCTTGAACGCGGCCAGCGGGCCGGATACGCGCGTGCCCGCCAGGTCCGCCAGCCAGTCCAGCCTGACCTTGTCCGACAGCGGGTAGAAGCAGGTACCCTTGGACGAATAGGTCGGCGTCAGGGTGACGTCATCGCCGCGTTCGGCCCAGGCGTTGACCAGCGTGGCGGCCACGCGTTCGGCGCCCCCGGCATGCATGGAACTGACCAGCATCAGTATTTTCATTCGTCAGCGACTCCCAACCGTTCCTCCCTGTTCAGCGCCCGCGCGGTAGCGATCCAGCCAGGCCTGCATCATCAGCACCCCCCACAGATGGCTGTCCCAATTGCGGTGCCCCGAGACGTGTTCGCGCCACTTGCGCAGGATGGGCTCGGGCTCGAACCAGCCTTCCTGGCGCAGGCGCGCCGGATCCAGCAGCGCCTCGGCCCAATCGCGCAACGGGCCGCGCAGCCAGGCCGCCAGCGGCACGGCGAAGCCGCGCTTGGGGCGATCCACCAGCGCCTGCGGCACATGGCGATACAGCACCTGGCGCAGCAGCCACTTGCCAGTGGCGCCGCGCACCTTGTACTGGTGCGGCAGGCTCCAGGCGAATTCGTAGACGCGGTGGTCGATCAGCGGCACCCGGGTTTCCAGGCTCACCGCCATGGCGGCGCGATCGACCTTGACCAGGATGTCATCCGGCAGGTAGGTCACGGTATCGAGCTTCATCATGGCCTCGAAGGTCGAACCGCGCATCGCCTGCGCGAACTCGGACACCGGTTCCACGCCGCCCTTGACCACGCGGGCCGGGTCCGACCAGTACGACACGAACAGACGGTAGAAATCGCCGCGCGTGTCGGCGCGCAACAGCTCGCCCAGCTTGCCGATCTTGCCGCGCCAGGCGCCGCGCCCCGGCAGGTGGGTCGAGGCGCTGAGCAGCGCGCCGGCCGGCGCGCGCAGCAGCGACGGGATGCGCTCGCACTTCTGCCACCAGTTGTTGACGCGGAAATAGCGCGAATAGCCGCCGAACAGCTCGTCGCCGCCATCGCCCGACAGGGCCACGGTGACGTGCTGGCGCGCCATGCGCGTCACCAGCGACGTTGGAATCTGCGACGAATCGGCGAACGGTTCGTCGTACATGTCGGCCAGGCCAGGCACCACCGCCAGCGCATCGTCGGCGGTGACGTACAGCTCGGTGTGGTCGGTGCCAAGGTGCATGGCCACCGCTTTGGCGTGTTGCGCCTCGTCGTAGCCTTTTTCATGAAAGCCGATGGCGAAGGTGCGCACGGGCTGCGCGCTCTGCGCCTGCATCAACGAGACGATGGTGGACGAGTCGATGCCGCCCGACAGGAACGCGCCCAGGCTGACGTCGGACAGCATCTGGCCGCCCACGGCCTTGGACAGCACGCCTTCGAGCGCGTCGGTCGCCTGCGCGTCGGAGTCGAACGACAGCAGCGATTGCGCCGCGGTGTCCGCGGCCTCGCGCGCCGACCAGTACACGCGCGGCTCGGGCATGCGGCGGCTGCGGGTGTCGTCGGCGGTGAACTCGATCCAGGTGCCCGGGGGCAGCTTGGCGATGCCTTCGTAGATCGATTGCGGCGCCGGAATGTAGTTGTGCCGCATGAACGACGCCAGCGCATTGCGGTTCAGATCGCGGCCGAACCCGGGGATCGGCATCAGGCCCTTGAGTTCGGAGGCGAACACCAGTTCGGCGCCCGAATAGCCGTAGTAAAGCGGCTTTTCGCCCATGCGGTCGCGCGCCAGCACCAGCTTGCGCGCAGCGCGGTCCCACAGGGCGATGGCGAACATGCCGACCGACGCCTGTAGCGTGGCCTCGATGCCCAGCGAACTAAAGCCCGCCAACAGCGTCTCGGTGTCGGAATGACCGCGCCAGGAAGGCGCCAGGCCGGAGGCCTCCAACTGCTGGCGCATGTCCAGGTGGTTGTAAATCTCGCCGTTGAAGACCATGACGTAGCGGCCGCAGGCGGACACCATCGGCTGGTGGCCGGCTTCGGTCAGGTCCTGGATCGCCAGGCGCACGTGCGCCAGCGCCAGCTCGGCACCGGTGTCTTCCCAGAAGCCGTTGCTGTCCGGCCCGCGGTGGCGGATGCGGCGGCAGCTTTCCGCCAGCACCTGCGCCTTGTCACCCAGGGGGCCCCAAATTCCGACTATTCCACACATGATTTCAGGTTCTCGTGGTCACCGCAGCAACGGTGTCGCGCGCGGCCTAGCGGCCCGATCCGCTCACACCGTCAAAAAGTTCTTCCCATAGGCCCAGCACCCGCCCGGCGGAAAAGCGCTCGCGCACCGCCGTGGCCGCCTCGGCCATGCGCCGGCGGCCGGCCTCGTCGTCCATCACCGCACCCAGCTCGCGGCACAGGGCGTCGACATCGCCGTTGGGCCGCACCAGCACGCCGTCGACGCCTTCGCGCACGATTTCGCGCGGACCGGTATCGCAATCGAACGCCACCGCGGCCAGGCCGCTGGCCATCGATTCCAGCAGCGTATTGGACAGCCCCTCGAAGCGCGACGTCAGCACGTACAGATCGGCGTTCTGGTACCAGTCGCCCACATTGCCCGCCCGGCCCGGCAGGCTGACGCGGTCCTGCAGGCCGGCCTCGCGCACCTGCGCTTCCAGGGCGCGGCGTTCGTCGCCCTCGCCCAGGATAACCAGATCCCAGTCCGGATGCGACGGGGCCAGCCGGGCATAGGCTTGCAGCAGCAGGTCAAAGCCCTTGTCGGCATGCAACCGCCCCACCGCCAGCAGGCGCTTGCGGCCGTCCGCCGATGGCGGCGCCAGCACCGGTTCGCCCTTGGGCAGGGGCCAATGCACCGGATTGGGGATCACCGCCAGCCGCGAACCCGGCACATGCCGCTCGATCCATTGCGCGGTGCCACGGGTCAGGGCCACCACCCGCGCCGCGCGCGGATAGGTCAGGCGGCGCAGGCGCTGCCACAAGCCCGACAGGGTCTGCGAGGGCGGATGGGTATGTTCGGTGGCGATGACGCGGCACGACAGTCCGGCGCAAGCCAGCACCGACAGCACCGACGCGGTGGTCATCATGCCCAGCACGATGTCGGGCCGGAACGCCTTGATCACGCGCCGCAGCGCGCGCACGCGCTGCACATTGCTCCAGATGCCGCGCAGCCCCCCGCCCGCGCCCGCCGTATGCAGCACCTCGCGCCGCACCTTGGGGTGCAGCGTGTAGACATCACCGTCGGCGCCGGCCTGCGTCACCACCATCACTTCGCGGCCCATGCCGGCCCAGTGGGCGCTCAGGTCCGCGGCGACACGTTCGGCGCCGCCGCCGTGCAGCGAATGGATGAACAGCAACACGCGCTGCGGACGTCCGGAAACGGAAGCGGCGGGCATTCAATCGGCCTCGTTGTGGTTGGGTTCAGCGCGGCGCAGGGCCACCACCAGGTAGCAGGCATACGACAGCACGTACATCAGGCTGGTCGCCAGCATGATGCCAGCGGCGCCCATCTTCGGCGCCAGCACCGTATTGAGCGCTGCCTTCAACGCGAAATTGCCCACGGCGATGGCCGCCATGATGCGATAGCGGTTCTGGCTCGCCAGCAACTGCACCAGGATCAGCACGCCAAAGTAGAACGGCAGTTGCAACAGCCCCCAGCGCAGCACGTGCGCCACGGCCTCGGTGTTCTCGGCGGTAAAGGCGCCACGCTGGAACAGCACCGACACGCCCCAGGGGGCCAGCACCCAGCCGATCGCCACCGCGACGCCGCCGGCCGCCACCATCAGCACCGACCATTTCAGCGCCATGCCGCGCGCGCGCGCCGTGTCGCCACGCGCCTGCACATCGGCCAGCACCGGCAGCGCCGCGCGCCCGACCGACACCGCGCCGATGCCCAGCAGCAGCGACAGCAGCCGGCTGGCGTAGCCCAGCGTGGCGTTGGCGTTGGCGCCCAGGTTGGCGGCGGCATATTGATCGAGCGGGCCCACGAAACTCATGGCCACCTGGCCGATCAGCATCACGCCGGCCGCGCTCATCAGTTCGGGCCAATGCGGCGAACGCAGCGTCAGCCTGGGCGCGCCCCAGAAACCGCCGTCGGCGCGCGCGGCCAGCCACGCCAGCCAGACTGTCTGGATCGCATAGCCGACCAGTGTGCCCCACAGCAGCGGCCCGACACTTTCGGCGCTGGCCGCCAGCATGACCCACGCCAGCGTCGCCACCGCCGGCACGCTGTCCAGCAGGGTATTGACGTGGCGCTCATGGGCCCGCAAGCGCGCCGCGCTGATACCCGCGATCAGCAACAACGCCGCCACGGGCGCAAACGCCAGCAGCAGTTCCGCCGTCATGTCGCGGACTCGCACCGACAGTCCCTGGCCCAGCATGCCAACGACCTGCGGCCAGGCAAACCAGGTCAGCACGGCCAGCGCGATACCCGCCGCCGCCACCCACCCCTGCAACTCACGGATGAATTGTTCGCGTTCGGCTGCGTCGGCGCGGCGCAGGCGCACCAGCACCGGGATCAGCACCACCGACAACACGCCCACGACGGTGACCGGCAGCCAGGTGGCCATGGTCATCGTGAACTGGTAGGCGTCCACGGCGTCGCTGACACCGTAGCGGTAGGCCACCGCCATCTCCTTGATGGCGCCGGCGGCCTTGCCCAACAGCAGGAACACCGCCACCCGGAAGGCGCCTTTGAAAATGCGCTGGTGGTCCGGGTGGATGTTGCCGAGTTTGCGGATGAGTGCTTTCAAATCAACGCAGGAATTGCGTGTACCAGGGCATCGCCACTTCCAGGCCCTGCAGCACGGTGTGCGTGGGCTGGTAGCCCAGCAGGCGGCCGGCCTTGCTGACGTCCGCCTGCGAATGGCGCACATCGCCCGCGCGGAAGTCGCCATAGACCGGCTGCTTGCCGTACACCACGTCCTGCTTGCCCAGCGCGCGCACCAGGAAACCGAACAGGTCGTTCAGGGTGCTGCGGCCGCTGACGGCCACGTTGTAGACCTGGTTGCGGGCTTCGGGCGGCGCCATGGCCGCCAGGATATTGGCCTGCACCGCGTTTTCCACGAAGCAGAAATCGCGGCTGGTCTCGCCGTCGCCATTGATGACGACGTCTTCGCCCTTGATCATCGCGGCGGTCCACTTGGGGATCACGGCGGCATAGGCGCCATCCGGATCCTGGCGCTTGCCGAACACGTTGAAATAGCGCAGCCCGACGGTCTCGAAGCCATAGGAACGCGCGAAGACGCTCGCGTACAGCTCGTTGACATACTTGGTGACCGCATACGGCGACAATGGGTTGCCGATGTTCTCTTCGACCTTGGGCAGGGCCGGGTGATCACCGTAGGTCGAGCTGGAGGCCGCGTAGACGAACGACTTGACCTGCGCATCGCGCGCGGCGACCAGCATGTTCAGAAAGCCGCCGATGTTCACCTCGTTGGTGGTGATCGGATCCTTCAGTGAACGCGGCACCGAGCCCAGGGCCGCCTGGTGCAGCACGAAGTCCACGCCCTGGGTGGCGCGGCGGCAGGCCTCCAGATCACGGATATCGCCTTCGATGAACGTGAATCGGGCCCATTGCTCGGCCGTGACCGCGCCGCGCACCTCGTCGAGGTTGCGCTGGTAGCCGGTGGCGAAATTGTCCAGCCCGATGACGGTCTGATCCAGCTTCAGCAGGGTTTCCAGCAGGTTGGAGCCGATGAAGCCGGCGCAGCCGGTCACCAGCCACTTGCGCGGCGCGGCGGCCAGTTCCCGGGTGACGGTCTCGAAGCGTGTGGTCATGCGACGTCCTCCTTACAGGCGAAGATCGGATTCGGCGGGCGACAACACGTACTTCAAGTCATAAAGAATATGTTCCGGCTTGCCCAGCTTGCGGATGCCCTCGGCGCCCATGTCCTTGAACTGGTGGTGCGCCACCGCCAGGATCACGGCGTCGTACTTGCCCTCTTCGGGCTTGGCGACCGGCGTGATGCCGTATTCATGCACGGCCTCTTCGGGTTCGACCCACGGGTCGTAGACGTCAACGTCGACGTTGTAGTCGCCCAGTTCCTTGACGATGTCGACAATGCGGGTATTGCGCAGGTCGGGGCAGTTTTCCTTGAAGGCCAGGCCCATCACCAGCACGCGCGCGCCCTGCACATGGATGCGGCGCTTGGTCATGGCCTTGACCAGTTGCGACACCACGTAGCTGCCCATCGAATCGTTCAGGCGGCGGCCCGCCAGGATGATTTCGGGGTGGTAGCCGATCGACTGCGCCTTGTGCGTCAGGTAGTACGGGTCCACGCCGATGCAGTGGCCGCCCACCAGACCCGGACGGAACGGCAGGAAGTTCCACTTGGTGCCGGCGGCCTGCAGCACGGCTTCGGTGTCGATGCCCATCTTGTTGAAGATCAGCGCCAATTCATTGATCAGCGCGATGTTGACGTCGCGCTGGGTGTTCTCGATCACCTTGGCGGCCTCGGCCACGCGGATGCTGGCGGCCTTGTGGGTGCCGGCGATGATGATCTGCTTGTAGAGCTGGTCCACCAGCTCGGCCACTTCCGGGGTCGAGCCCGAGGTGACCTTCTTGATGGTGCTGACGCGGTGATCCTTGTCGCCCGGATTGATGCGCTCGGGGCTGTAGCCGGCGTAGAAATCGACGTTGAACTTCAGGCCCGACACACGCTCGAGCACCGGCACGCAGTCTTCTTCGGTGGCGCCCGGATAGACGGTGGATTCGTAGATGACGATATCGCCGCGCTTGAGCACGGCGCCGATGGTTTCGCTGGCCTTGACCAGCGGCGTCAGGTCGGGCTGCTTGTATTCATCGATCGGGGTGGGCACGGTGACGATGAAGACGTTGGCCTGGCCGAGTTCGGCGCGGTCGGCGGTGTAGGTCAGCTGCTTGGCTTCGGCCAGTTCGGCGTCGCTGACTTCCAGTGTGTGGTCGTGACCCGCCTTCAGGGCATCGATCCGGCGCGTGTTGATATCGAAGCCGATGACCGGGCGCTTCTTGCCGAATTCCACCGCCAGCGGCAGGCCCACATAGCCCAGGCCGACGATCGCGAGTTTCACATCCTGAATACGCAACATAATTCTCCCTTCACCGTAAGACGTTTACGGTATTTTAAATATGGTAGGGGTGATGAATGACCGGGCACCAAGGCGGCTGCCGCCTGGGAGCCCGAGAACTTAATCAGCTCTTAAGACGGACGGCAATAGCAGCCACCCCGGGCGGCGCCAGGACACCAGTCGCGCATACAGCCAGATATAGACGCCGGCGAAGACCAGCAGGCTGGCACTGAGCGCCCAGGCGTTGTCCCACCAGATGGTGGCGGGCACCAGGCCGATCAGCGCCAGCACCCACATGTAGGGCGACGCCAGGGCGTTGCACAGGGCCGGCACCGCGTGGCGGCGCCCCCGGCTGAAGGTCACGCGCACCAGGCGGCGGAAGACCAGCTGGTGCAGGTGCAAGGCATCCGGCTGGTCCACAGGCACGCCGCGCTTGAAGCGGCGGCGCCAGATCGAGAAACCGGTTTCGAAAACGGGGTAGAACAGTACCGCCAGCGCGTAGAACGGCGACACCGACGGATTGCGCACCACCAGCAGCACGGCCAGCTCGGCCAGCATGAAACCCAGGAAGTATGCGCCGCCATCGCCCAGGAAGACGCGGCCGAAGGGGAAGTTCCAGACCAGGAAACCAAGCGTGGCGGACGCCAGTGCCGCGGCCACCAGGAAGATCGGCACATCGCCCACCTGCAGCGCGACCAGGCTGATGGACACCGCCATCAGCGTCGCGACCATGCCGGCCAGCCCGTTCATGCCATCGACGATGTTCAAGGCATGGGTACAGCCGCCCACGGCGAACATGGTGAAAATGAGGGAAACGGGCCAATAGGACAGGACGTAATCCACCGGCGCCATGCCGACGCGGCTGACACCGCCCAGCAGCCACCAGGCGATGGCCGCGGACGCGAACGCCGCCAGCAGACGCTTGCTGGCGCCGATGTCCTTGGTGATATCTTCGAGCAGGCCCGCCACGAACACCGGCAGCGCCGAGACGAACAGCGCCGGCCAGAGCCAGGTCAGGGTCATGTTGTCGGGCCCGAGCACCAGCAGGCCCATGAGGGTGCCCGCCAGCACGGCCAGACCGCCCACGCGGGGCGTGGCGCGCGAATGGTTCGCTTGCGGTTTGTTGAGATCGCTGTCGCCGGTGAAGGCGCCATGCCAGCGCTCCGACGCCACGATGAGTCCCCCCACCATGAACGCGACCACGCATATGTACAGCCAGGTCACAAGGTCACCTCTGGTTGGTCTATCGAGACAGGCCGGCCATTATCGGCGGCAGGTGTAACGCCCATATATGGGAGGGATAAGGAAGTGCAATTCACCGGGACAGAACGTAACGCCCGCGAGCCGGCTTCACGCGTGGGCCTGAGCCCCCGGCTTGCCGGGGAGGCTGCGACGCGGCCGCACGAGAGTACGAATTTCATGAATCGATTGTAGAACTTTCCGCCCCTGAGCATACGAAATATCCAAGGGAAAACGCGAAGTCCGCGCCCGGACGATCACACCCTCGCGGCCCCGCTTCGTCCGAGGCCGGCGAATAAATAAAGGGACACATCACCCCCGCGCAAAAAAAAGCCCGAGATCGTGAGATCTCGGGCTAAATCCACCAAAGGAGGAGGGTGGAGGAGACAACCGTGGCATGTTGGGAGCCGCTTTCGCTCACTGCGCTGTCGGGGTTTGGCACCGCGCCGACTGCGTTTCAACATCCGATGAGATGCATAGTATCGAGTTTTTTTGTGCGATGCAAGAATTTTTTTGCGCCATGCGCCAGCCCCGGTCATGCGTTGCATTTTTGCCGCACCGGTTGCCACGACCGCCCGCAAAACCGCGCCCAGCAATGACCTTCGAAAATGCAGGGTTATTGCCGAAGGGGTTAACCCCTTGCGGATTTACCCTAGCCAAGGCCGGGTAATCCCGCCCTATGATTTGCACCGGAAAGGTGCATGTGGCACCAATTTGTGGCAAATATTGCGCATCGCAACATTTTGCTGCCCCAGGATGTGGCGGCCCGCCCTCAGCACCCGGCCTCAGACCCAATACGCCGTAGTCGTCATGACCTTGGACATGGCGCGCATGGCGGCCTTGACCGGCGCGGGCAGCGGCACGCCGCCGGCGGCCTCGGCGCTGGCACGGTGCTGGGCCTCGTCCTCCTTCATCTTCTGCACGATCTGACGCGAGCGCGTGTCCTGCCCGGGCAGCGTGCGCAGATGTCCTTCCAGGTGCGCCTCGACCTGTTTCTCGGTCTCGGCCATGAATCCCAGGTTGCGCGGCGCGCCCGCGTAGCCGGCCAGCAGCCCCAGGGCGAATGATCCGGCGTACCAGACCGGGTTCAGCAGGCTGGGCCGGCTGCCCAGTTCCGTCAGGCGCTGGTTGCACCACACCAGGTGATCGACCTCTTCGCCGGCCGCCTCCAGCAGCAGGGCGCGCGGCCCCGGTTCGCGGCACACCGCCGCCTGGCCCCGGTACAGCGCCTGGGCGCAGACCTCGCCCACGTGGTTGACCCGCATCAGCCCGGCCGCGTGGCGCTTTTCCCGCGCCGACAAGGTATCGGGCGCCTCCTCGGCGGTGGCCGGGTTGGGCCGCCCCGCACTGGCGTTGCCGGACAGCACGCGCAGGGCACGGTCGGCCTCGGCCAGCAGCGCGTCCAAGGGATTGGAACGGCGCAGGAAAGCGGTGGCAGCGGAGGGGGACAGGGACGGGGACATGGACAACTCCTGAATTGGTGCGCACACACCCCTGATGCGGGGCGGGGCTCTCACGCCTGGAATTGTACGCAACGGGTATCATCAGCCATTGACTGCGCTCAAGCACAAGGATCTGACAAATGGAATGCACGATCGACTGGGGCGGCCCCAATGGCATGCTCTTTACCGCCAGCACCGGCAGCGGCCATGTGGCCGTGATGGACGGGGCGGTGGACGGCGGCGGCCACAACCTGGCGCCCCGCCCCATGGAAATGTTGCTGGCCGGCACCGGCGGCTGCACCGCCTACGATGTCGTGCTGATCCTCAAGCGCGGCCGCCACGCCGTCACGGGCTGCAGCGTCAAGCTGCAGGCCGACCGCGCCGACGTCGACCCCAAGGTGTTCACGCGCATCCATTTCGCCTTCACCGTCACCGGCCGCAACCTGCCGCGCGCGGCGGTCGAGCGCGCCGTGCAACTGTCGCACGAGAAATACTGCTCGGCCTCCGCCATGCTCGAAAAGACCGCCGAGCTGACCTTCTCGGTGGACATCGTCGATACCCAGGAAGCCCCGGCAGCCGCCTGACTCCGCCCGTTGCCGGCGCCACTTCAGCCTTTTCCGATTCTGTACCCATGAAACAATACCTGGACCTCGTTCAATCCATCCTGGACACCGGCGCGTGGCAGGAAAACCGGACGGGCATACGCACGCTGAGCATGCCGGGCGCCTCGCTGCGCTTCGACCTGCAGCAGGGCTTTCCGGCCGTGACCACCAAGAAACTGGCCTTCAAGTCCGCCATCGGCGAAATGGTCGGTTTCCTGCGCGGGGTGCGCAGCGCCGCCGAATTCCGCGAACTGGGTTGCAAGGTCTGGGATCAGAACGCCAACGAAAACGCCCAGTGGCTGGCCAACCCCTACCGCGAGGGGCCGGACGACCTGGGCCCGGTCTATGGCGTGCAATGGCGCCAGTGGCCGGCCTACAAGCTGCTGGACGCCAGCCGCGGCGACCAGATCGCCGACGCCCTGGGCCGTGGCTACACCAAGGTGGCCGACCTGCACGAAGGCAGCGCGCCCAAGGTGCTGCTCTACAAGGCGGTCGACCAGTTGCGCCAGTGCCTGGACACCATCCACGAACGTCCGGGCGACCGCCGCATCCTGTTCCACGGCTGGAACTGGGCCCAGATCGAGGAAATGGCGCTGCCGCCCTGCCATCTGCTCTATCAATTCCTGCCGAACGCGACGACCCGCGAAATCTCGCTGTGCCTGTACATCCGGTCCAACGATGTCGGCCTGGGCACGCCGTTCAACCTGACCGAAGGCGCGGCCCTGCTGCACCTGGTCGGCCGCTTGACCGGTTACACGCCGCGCTGGTTCACGTACTTCATCGGCGATGCCCATATTTACGAGAACCATCTGCCGATGCTGCGCGAGCAACTGACGCGCACGCCCTACGAAGCGCCGCGGCTGGTGCTGTCGGACCGCATCCCCGACTTCGCCCAGACCGGCCGCTACGAACCGCAATGGCTGGAAAAAGTGGAGCCCGCCGACTTCTCGCTGGCCGGCTACACCCACCACGCCCCGCTCACCGCGCCGATGGCCGTCTGACACACTGGCTGACAGGACTTCCCCCCGGCCCGGCCCGCGCCGGGCGGCGGGCGCGCGCCGGCCAGCTCAGGTGAAGATTGGTGAGCTTCTGGAAGCGCGTTTTCGGTATAACCCATCCCTTAGCCTCGGACGCGCGTCCTGCAAGCCCAGCGCGCCGTCGCTGCTGAACGGCCCCTTGCCGCGCCGTGCCTGCCATTCGCCGCCTGACCGGATCATCCCCCCCGGTTGTGCCGACCGCCTGCAGGGCGGCGTCGCCCCCCATCCAGACAAGAGAGTATGTGAATCGCCCAGCGTCGACAGCAGGATTGCCTTGCAGCCTAGTTGCAACTGTTGACTACTAATTGATTTGAATTGAGGCCGGCGCGGCGGCTGTATGCGCTCAGGACAGGACCCCAAAAATGCTCGTTGGAACATATAACCCTTCGCTCGTCCTCGTATCCCTAGGGGTGGCCATCCTGGCGTCATACACGGCGCTGGGCATGGCCAACCGCGTGCGGGCCGCGAGCGGACTGCCGGCGGCGCGTTATTGGCTGGGCGGCGGCGCGCTGGCGATGGGCATCGGCATCTGGTCCATGCATTTCGTCGGCATGCTGGCGTTCAACCTGCCCATCCCGATGGGCTACGACCTGCCCCTGACCGTGCTGTCGCTGGCCATTGCCATCGGCTGCTCCGCGTTCGCCCTGTGGATCGTCTGCAAGGACGACCTGCCCTGGTCGCGACTGCTCAGCGGTGCCCTGCTGATGGGCGCGGGCATCGCCGCCATGCACTATATCGGCATGGCCGCCATGCGCATGATGCCGGGCATTGTCTACAACCCCGCGTGGTTCGCGCTCTCCATCGCGATCGCGGTGGCGGCCTCGGGCGCGGCGCTCTGGATCACGTACCGGCTGCGGCAGGACGGGCCGCGCGTGGCGCTGTCGCGGCCGCTGGCGGCCGTGATCATGGGGCTGGCGATCGTCGGCATGCACTACACCGGCATGGAAGCGGCCGGCTTTCCCGAGGGCAGCATCTGCATGGCGGCCGATGGCGGCATCTCCGCCGGCTGGCTCGCCATTGCCGTGACCGCGGTGACGCTCAGCGTGCTGGCCATCGCGCTGGTGGTGGCGGTGCTGGACAACCGCCTCGAAGCCCGTACCTCGGCGCTGGCCTCGTCGCTGGCCGAGGCCAACGAAGAACTGGTGCAACTGGCCCTGCACGACACGCTGACCAAGCTGCCCAACCGCATCCTGCTGGAAGACCGGCTGGAACAGGCCATCGAAAGCGCCAGCCGTCGCAAGGGCTATTTCGCGGTGCTGTTCTTCGACCTGGATGGCTTCAAGGCGGTCAACGACGCCTATGGCCACCACACCGGCGACGCCCTGCTGATCGACCTGGCCCAGCGCATTCGCCAGACCCTGCGCACCCAGGACACCGTGGCGCGCCTGGGCGGCGACGAGTTCATCGTGCTCAGCGAAGTGGTGGAGCCGACCGACGCCGCCAATGTGGCCGACCGCCTGATCGAAGCGATCGCGCGGCCGGTGATGGTGTACGGCCATGAAGTGCTGGTGACCTCCAGCGTCGGCATCGCCATCTACCCCAACGACGGCGAGGACACCCATGCGCTGCTGACCAACGCCGACGCCGCGATGTACCACGCCAAGCGGCTGGGCGGCACCGGCTACAGCTTCTTCGAGCCGTCGATGAACGCCGACGCGCACGAACAGATCGAACTGCTGCACGACCTGCGCCTGGCGCAGGAACGCGAGCAGTTCGTGCTGCACTACCAGCCCAAATACGAAGCGCCGGCCGGCCCCATCATCGGCGCCGAGGCGTTGCTGCGCTGGAATCATCCGACGCGCGGTCTGGTGGGGCCGGACGAGTTCATCCCCACGGCGGAAAAGACCGGCCTGATCCTGTCGATCGGGGAATGGGTCATCAACGAGGCCTGCCGCCAGATGCGCGAATGGATCAATGCCGGGCAAGGCCATTGGACCATCGCCGTCAACATCTCGGCGCTGCAATTCGCCCATGCCAGCCTGGTCGAGACGGTGCGCGCCGCGCTGGCGCGGCACGACGTGCCGCCATCGTGCCTGACGCTGGAAGTCACCGAGTCGACGGCCATGCGCGACGCCGAGGCCAGCCTGACCGTGCTCAAGCGCCTGTCGGGACTGGGCGTGACGATTTCGATCGACGATTTCGGCACCGGCTATTCGAGCCTGCTGTATCTGAAGCGGCTGCCGGCCACCGAGCTGAAGATCGACCGCGGTTTCGTCAACCAACTGGAAAACGACAACGAAGACGCCGCCATCGTCTCGGCCATCGTCGCGCTGGCCCAGCAGTTGAACCTGCGCATCGTGGCCGAGGGCGTCGAAACCTCCGCCCAGCAGAAATTCCTGACCGGCCTGGGCTGCGATTCGCTGCAGGGCTTCTTGCTGGGCAAGCCGATGCCGGCCAGCGAATTCCTCGAACACGCCGCCAGTTGAAGCGGCGCCGGGCGCGCAACGGGCCGGCCAAATTTGCTACGCTTGGGCACTCCCGCCGGTCTTGCCGGCCGTTTTCCTGACTGATCCCGCCCGCATGTCCGCCCCCCGCCTGACCCTGATCGTCGCCTATTCCACCAACCGCGCCATCGGCCGCGACAACGCCCTGCCCTGGAAACTGCCAGGCGACCTGGCGCACTTCAAGCGCAGCACGCTGGGCCATCCGATCATCATGGGCCGCAAGACCTGGGACTCGCTTGGCCGGCCCCTGCCCGGCCGCGCCAACATCGTCATCAGCCGCAACCCCGCCTTCGAGGCCGCCGGCGCCACCGTGGCGCCGACGCTGGAAGCCGCCATCGCCGCCTGCGGCGACAGCGCCGAGGCCTTCGTCATCGGCGGCGCGCAGATCTACACGCAGGCCCTGGCGCTGGCCAGCCGCGTGCTCGCCACCGAGGTCCACGCCGAGGTCGACGGCGATGCCTTCTTCCCGCTGCTACCCGGCTTCCAATGGCGCGAAACCGCGCGCCAGGCGCAGCCCGAGGAAAACGGCTACCGCTACGACTTCGTGACCTACGAGCGCGCCTGAACGCGGTGGCGCCGGGTTCGCCCTGGCGCCGCCGCGCGCGGTCGATGCCGCCTACGCCGCGCCCGCGTTGCGCATGAAGCGCCACAGCGCCGGCGCTTCCGAATACGCCACGTTGAAGCGCACCCACGGCGTATCGGCCTCGTCGGCCTCGAAATACGACCCTGGCGCCAGCCAGATGCCGTCCTTCAAGGCCAGCCCGGCCAGGCCATTGGCGCCGCGCTCGCGCCATTGCCCAGCCACCTTGGCCCACAGGAACAGGCCCGCCCGCGGCCGCGCGTAGATCTCGAAACCATGCTGCGCCATCAGGTCCGCCACGGCCACATGGGCCTGGGCCAGCCGTTCGCGGGTGCGTTCGATGTGGGCCCGGTAGCGGCCCTCGCGGATGACCTGGTGCACGATGCGCTCCATGATTTCCGGCGAGGTCAGCCCCACCGCCATCTTGGTGCGCGCGATGTCGCGCGCCAGGTCGCGGTGCGCCACCACGTAGCCCACCCGCACCGACGGGCTGATGACCTTGGAATAGCCGCCCAGGTAGACCACCCGCCGGCCGCCGTCCAGCGCCGCCAGCATGGGCGTGACGCCGGGCGCCAGTTCACGCGAAATGTCGTCTTCGACCACCCACAGCCCGTGGCGCTCGGCCAGTTGCAGGATGCGGAAGGCGTTGGCCATGCTAATGCTGGCGCCGGACGGGTTCTGCAAGGCGGTGTTGACGAACAGCGCGCGCGGCCGGTGCTGCGACGCGGCCTGCTCCAGCGCCTCGCAATCCAGCCCGTCCAGCGTGCGCGCCACCGGCACCACGCGCAGACCGGCCAGGCGCAACATCTGCAGCAGGTTGGCGTAGGCCGGCTGCTCGACCAGCACGGTATCGCCGGGCCGCAGCAGCGTGCGGATCACCATGTCGAGCCCGTGCGTCACGCCCTGGGTCAGCAGCACCTGCGACACCTCCACTTCCATGCCCTGGGCGCTGAGCGTGGCGGCGATGGTTTCGCGCAGCGGCGCGTAGCCGTAGGGATGGCCGTAGTTGGCGATGCGCATGGCCGGCACCCGGCCCATGTGCCGCAGCGCCATGTGCAGCCCCTCTTCATTGAGCCATTCGCCCGGCAGCCAGCCGCAGCCCGATTTGATGGGAATGGAGTGATCCGCGAAGATGTCCGACAGCAGCCAGGCCGCGTTCAGCCGCGGCGGCTCCCAGGACTGCGGCTGGCCCCGGCGCGGCGGCGCGTCGGGCGAGGCCACGCGGTAGCCGGCGCCCGCACGCGCGGCCAGCCAGCCCAGCGACACCAGCCGGCTGTAGGCGCTGGCCACGGTGAAGGTGCTGACCTGGTATTGACGCGCGAAGTCGCGCACCGAGGGTAGGGACATACCCGGACGCAGCTCTTGCGCCTCGATGGCGCGCAGCACGGCCGCCACCACCTGGTCCACCAGGGTCGGCGCCTGGCCCCGGGCTCGCACGGGTTGGAAGTCGATCACGGCGCTACGCTATCTGTACAGTTGTCATGCCTGCAACTATACAGTTAGCCCGGTTTGCGCGGATTGTATATTTTCATTCCTCGCCGGACGCACCAGAATCAATCGCATCCCGCCGGCCGCCCGCCCGCAAAGCGCGCAGGCTCCGGCGCCTGTCCTTCCCCTGGAGCCGCCATGAACGCCCCCGCCGAGTTGCCCGACCTGTCCCATCTCTGGATGCCCTTCACCGCCAACAAGCAGTTCAAGGCGCATCCCCGCATGCTGGCGTCGGCCAAGGGCATGTACTACACCTCGGCCGACGGCCGCCAGGTGCTGGACGGCACCGCCGGCCTGTGGTGCGTCAACGCCGGCCACGGCCGCCAGGAGATCGTCGAGGCGATCTCGCGCCAGGCCGGCATCATGGACTACGCGCCCGGCTTCCAACTGGGCCATCCCCTGGCCTTCGAGGCCGCCACGGCCGTCGCCAGCTTCATGCCGCAAGGCCTGGACCGCGTGTTCTTCACCAATTCCGGCTCCGAGTCGGTCGACACCGCGCTCAAGATCGCCCTGGCCTACCACCGCGCCCGCGGCGAAGGCCAGCGCACCCGCCTGATCGGCCGCGAGCGCGGCTACCACGGCGTGGGCTTCGGCGGCATCTCGGTCGGCGGCATCTCGACCAACCGCAAGACCTTCTCCGGCGCGCTGCTGCCCGCCGTGGATCACCTGCCCCACACCCACAACCTGGAGCAGAACGCCTATTCCAAGGGCCAGCCGGCCTGGGGCGCGCACCTGGCCGACGAACTCGAACGCATCATCGCGCTGCACGACGCCTCGACCATCGCCGCGGTCATCGTCGAACCCATGGCGGGCTCGACCGGCGTGCTGATCCCGCCCAAGGGGTATCTGGAAAAGCTGCGCGAGATCACCTCCAAGCACGGCATCCTGCTGATCTTCGACGAAGTCATCACCGCCTACGGCCG
Organism: Achromobacter sp.; assembly: GCF_050285565.1. Taxonomy (GTDB): domain Bacteria; phylum Pseudomonadota; class Gammaproteobacteria; order Burkholderiales; family Burkholderiaceae_B; genus Achromobacter. Next base: position 35,342 of record NZ_JBLZXG010000006.1, on the reverse strand, counting down.
CCTCGGCGCGGCCACCGCGTCGGAATTCTTCGGCGTCACGCCCGACCTGATCGCCATGGCCAAGGGCGTCAGCAACGCCGCCGTGCCGGCCGGCGCGGTCGCGGTGCGCCGCGAAGTGCATGACGCCATCGTCAATGGCCCGGCCGGCGGCATCGAGTTCTTCCACGGCTACACCTATTCGGCCCACCCGCTGGCGGCCGCCGCCATCCTGGCGACACTGGACATCTATCGCCGCGAAGACCTGTTCGCCCGCGCCCGCAAGCTGTCCGGCGCCTTCGAGCAGGCCGCCCACAGCCTGAAGGGCGCGCCGCACGTGATCGACGTGCGCAACCTGGGCCTGGTGGCCGGCGTCGAACTGGCGCCGCGCGCCGGCGCGCCGGGCGCGCGCGCCGCCGAAGTGTTCCAGAAGTGCTTCGACAGCGGCCTGATGGTGCGCTACACCGGCGACATCATCGCCATCTCGCCGCCCCTGATCATCGAGCAGGCCCAGATCGGCCAGATCTTCGAGCAGATCGGCAAGGTGCTCAAGGAAGTCGCATAGTCCCCGGCGCGGCGCCTGACGCCGCGCGCATCGCACGCAACGGCGGGCAGCCCCGGGCCGCCCCGTGCCATTTTCAAAGAACCCCGCTTCGAGCTTTCCCATGAAGAAGAATCTTCCGCACTACATCAACGGCCAGCCCTACGACGGCCGCAGCAGCCGCTACGCCGACGGCTTCAACCCGGCCACGGGCGAAATCATCACCTCGGTGCCGCTGGCCTCGCCCGACGAAGTGGCGCTGGCCGTGGCCGCGGCCAAGGCCGCCTTCCCCGCCTGGTCGGAAACCCCGGCGCTCAAGCGCGCCCGCGTGCTGTTCAACTTCAAGGCGCTGTTGGACAAGCACCAGGACGAACTGGCCGAACTGATCACGCGCGAGCACGGCAAGGTGTTCTCGGACGCCAAGGGCGAAGTGATGCGCGGCATCGAAGTGGTCGAATTCGCCTGCGGCATTCCGCAGTTGTTCAAGGGCCAGTATTCCGACCAGATCGGCGGCGGCATCGACAACTGGAGCATGCGCCAGGCGCTGGGCGTGGTGGCCGGCATCACGCCGTTCAACTTCCCGATGATGGTGCCCTGCTGGATGTTCCCGGTGGCCATCGCCTGCGGCAACACCTTCGTGCTCAAGCCGTCCGAACGCGATCCCTCGGCCTCGCTGCGCCTGGCCGAACTGCTGACCGAGGCCGGTCTGCCGCCGGGCGTGTTCAACGTGGTGCACGGCGACAAGCAGGCGGTGGACGCGCTGATCGCGCATCCCGACGTCGAGGCCCTGTCCTTCGTCGGTTCGACCCCGATCGCCGAATACATCTACGCCGAAGGCACCCGCCGCGGCAAGCGCGTGCAGGCCCTGGGCGGCGCCAAGAACCACCTGGTGGTGATGCCAGACGCCGACCTCGACCAGGTCACCGACGCGCTGATGGGCGCGGCCTATGGCTCGGCCGGCGAGCGCTGCATGGCGATCTCGGTGGCGGTGGCGGTGGGCGACGTGGCCGACCAGGTGATCGAGCGCCTGGTCCCGCGCGTCAAGGCGCTGGTGGTCAAGGACGGCATGCAGGGCGATGCCGAAATGGGCCCGCTGGTCACGGCGCAGCACCGCAACAAGGTCATCGGCTACATCGAGGACGGCGTCGCCGCCGGCGCCGAACTGGTGGTCGACGGCCGCGACCTGAAGGTGCCGGGCGCCGAAAAGGGCTTCTTCCTGGGCGGCACGCTGTTCGACAAGGTCAAGCCCACGATGAACATCTACCGCGAAGAGATCTTCGGGCCGGTGCTGTGCGTGGTGCGCGTGCCCGACTTCGCCGCCGCGGTCGAACTGATCAACGCGCACGAGTTCGGCAACGGCGTGGCTTGCTTCACCTCCGATGGTGGCGTGGCGCGCGCCTTCGCCCGCCAGATCAAGGTCGGCATGGTCGGCATCAACGTGCCGATCCCGGTGCCGATGGCCTGGCACTCGTTCGGCGGCTGGAAGCGCTCGCTGTTCGGCGACCATCACGCCTACGGCGAGGAAGGCATCCGCTTCTATTCGCGCTACAAGAGCGTGATGCAGCGCTGGCCGGACAGCATCGCCAAGGGCGCGGAATTCACCATGCCGGTGGCCAAGTAATCATGTAGACGCTCTCACCGCCCCGAGCCGCAAAGCGGCCGGGGTTTTGCCGAAAGACACACAACAAGGGGAATCCTGATGCGCATCGGGATCGGCGGCTTTCAGCATGAAACCAATACCTTCGCGCCATCGCGCGCGGCCTGGGAAGACTTCGCCGACAAGGGCGGCGGCTGGCCGAAACTGGTCAGCGGCCCGGCGCTGTTCCCGGCCGTGGCCGGCGCCAACATCCCGGTGGCCGGCTTCATCGAGGCCATGCAACAGCACACGCTGCTGCCGGCCACCTGGGCCGCGGCCAGCCCGTCCGGCCCGGTCACCGAGGATGCGTTCGAACGCATCAGCGCGCTGATCCTGCAGGGCCTGCAAGCGGCCATGCCGCTGGACGGCGTCTATCTCGACCTGCATGGCGCCATGGTCACCGAACACCTGGACGACGGCGAGGGCGAATTGCTCAAGCGCGTGCGCGGCCTGGTGGGCCCCGACGTGCCGGTGGTGGCCAGCCTCGATCTGCACGCCAACATGACACCCGCGATGGTGCGCCACGCCGACGCGCTGGTCTGCTATCGCACCTATCCGCACATCGACATGGCCGAGACCGGCCAACGCGCCGCCGCGCTGCTGGCGCGGCGCCTGGCCGGCGCGCCGCGGCCCTGCGTGGCGCTGCGGCAACTGCCCTACCTGATTCCACTGTGCTGGCAATCGACCGACATCGAACCGGCGCGCACGCTCTACCAGATGGTGGGCGAGATCGAGACGCGCGGCGCCCAGAGCGTGTCGCTGGCCACCGGTTTTCCGGCGGCGGATTTTCCCGATTGCCTGCCCGCGGTGTGGGCCTATGGCGCGACCCAGGCCGACGCCGACGCGGCCGCCGACACCCTGGCGCGCGCGGTGCTCGATGCGGAGCGCGATTTCGGCGGCACGCTCTACACGCCGGATGACGCCGTCGCCACCGCTCTGCGGCTGGCGCGCGACGCCGATGGCCCGGTGGTGATCGCCGACGCGCAGGACAACCCGGGCGCGGGCGGCAGTTCCGACACCACCGGCCTGCTGCACGCGTTGATCCGCCACCAGGTGCGCGACGCCGCCATCGGCCTGATCGTCGATCCGGAAGCGGCGCTGGCCGCGCATCGCGCCGGCGCCGGTAAAACAGTCCGCATTGCATTGGGTGGACATTCGGGTATTCCCGACGACGAGCCCCTGGACGCCGAGTTCATCGTGGAGAAAACTTCGGATGGACGTTTCGACACGCACGGCGCGTTCTACCGCGGCTTTCACATGGATCTGGGCCCCAGCGCCTGTCTGCGCATCGGTGGCGTGCGCATCGTGGTGGCGTCCAACAAGGTGCAAATGGCCGACCAGGAAATGTTCCGTTTCGCCGGCATCGAGCCGCGCCGCACGGCGATCCTGGCGGTCAAGAGCTCGGCGCATTTCCGCGCCGACTTCACGCCCATCGCGCATACGATCCTGGTTTGCGCCGCGCCGGGCTCCATGCTGATGGATGCGGCAAAACAACCATGGACACGGTTGCGTCCCGGTATCAGAATGGCGCCTTGCGGTCCGGTCTTTGCCGGCGCCGCAACCGACTGACCCTCGCACGCCGCGCCCGGGGCGCGGCGCGTCAACGACGTAGCGGCAATCCGCGCCGCTCACTACGCATAAAAGGGGAATTTCATGCTCAAGTTCGTCCGCGCGGCCGCGTTCGCCGGCGCCACCCTGCTGATGGCCCACGGCGCCTACGCCGACACCGTCATCAAGGCGGTGATGCACTCGCCGCTGCGCCTGACCGATCCGCACGCCACCACCGCGTACATCACGACGTGGCACGGCTACATGATCTACGACACCCTGCTGGCCACCGACGCCGACAACAAGATCCAGCCGCAGATGCTGGAAAAATGGGATGTCTCGGCCGACGGCAAGACCTACACCATGACGCTGCGCCCGGGCCAGAAATGGCACGACGGCAAGCCGGTCACGGCCGAGGACTGCGTCGCCTCGATCAAGCGCTGGGCCGCCGGCGACGGCATGGGCCGCACGCTGCTGAAATTCACCGACAAGATCGAAGTCATCGACGACAACAGCTTCCGCATCGTCATGAAGGAACCCACGGACCTGGCGCTGCGCGCCCTGTCCAAGCCCACCGGCACCGCGCCCTTCATGATGCCCAAGCGCATCGCCGAACAGGCCATCGGCCAGCCGATCACCGACATGACCGGCTCGGGCCCGTTCAAGGTGGCCGAATTCAAGCCGGGCGTGAAAACCGTCTACGTCAAGAACGCCGACTACGTGCCGCGCAAGGAACCCGCCAGCGGCCTGGCCGGCGGCAAGGTCGTGAACGTGGACAAGGTCGAGTGGGACGTGATGCCCGACGCCCTGACCACCGCCAACGCCCTGCTGGGCGGCGAGATCGACTTCGTCGAGCAGTTCCCCTACGACCTGCTGCCGATGGTCGAGGGCAACAAGGACCTGAAGGAAGAGTCGCTCAGTCCGGTCGGCTACTTCACGATGTACCGCTTCAACTTCAAGCACCCGCCCTTCAACAACAAGAAGATCCGCCAGGCCGCGATGTACGCCATCGGCCAGGAAGACGTGATGAAGGCGCTGGTGGGCAATCCCAAGTACTGGAAGACCTGCGCCTCGCTGTGGGGCTGCGGCACGCCGCTGGAATCGGACATTGGCAAGGACGTGGTGGTGCCCTCGAACATCGAGAAGGCCAAGGCCCTGCTGAAGGAAGCGGGCTACGACAACACCCCGATCCTGGTGATGCACGCCACCGACGTCGGCACGCTGTCGGCGCAGCCGGTGGTGATGGCCCAGGCCCTGCGCAAGGCCGGCTTCAACGTCAACCTGGCGGCGATGGACTGGCAGAGCGTGGCCACCCGCCGCGCCTCCAAGGCGGCGCCGGCCGAAGGCGGCTGGAACATCCACAACACCAACTGGTACGCCACCGACGTGATGGACCCGGTGCGCTCGGCCCCGGCCGCGGCCAACGGCGACAACGCCTGGTTCGGCTGGCCCGACTTCCCCCAGGTCGAGGAACTGCGCACCAAGTTCGCGCTGACCTCCGATCCGGCCGAGCAGAAGAAGATCGCCGATGAATTGCAGCGCATCGGCATCGACGAAGGCCTGTACGTGCCGCTGGGCCAGATGTCCGTGCCCACCGTCTACACCACCAAGCTCTCGGGCCTGGTGCACGCGCCGGTGTTCGCGTTCTGGAATGTCAAAAAAGCCCCTTGACGGGCAGGTAGTTCAGGGGGAAATACATGCTGGCATTCGTCTCACGCCGGCTCCTCGCGACCATCCCCGTTCTGGTGATGGTCGCGGTGGTGGTCTTTGCGATATTGCGTCTGAGCCCGGGTGACCCGGCCATCATCATGGCGGGCGACGGCGCCACGCCCGAGCGGATCGAGCAGATACGCCAGACGATGGGCCTGGACAAGCCGGTGGCCAAACAGTTCTTCATCTGGGGCGGCAAGCTGCTGCAGGGCGACCTGGGCACCTCGCTGATGTCCGGCGTGCCGGTCACCCAGCTCATCGGCCAGCGCCTCGAACCCTCGTTGAGCCTGGCGCTGCTGACGCTGGTCTTCACACTGATCGTGGCGATTCCGCTGGGCGTGCTGGCGGCCTGGCGCCAGGGCCGGCTGCTGGACCGCGCCGTCATGGGCTTTTCGGTGCTGGGCTTCTCGGTGCCGGTGTTCGTCACCGGCTACCTGCTGATCTGGGCCTTCGCCATCAAGCTGGGCTGGTTCAACGTGCAGGGCTACACACCGCTGGCCAACGGTTTCTGGCTGTTCCTGCACCGGCTGATCCTGCCTGCGCTGGCGCTGTCCACGGTGTACATCGCCCTGATCGCGCGCATCACGCGCACCAGCGTCATCGAGGTGATGGGCGAGGACTTCATCCGCACCGCGCGCTCCAAGGGATTGACCGAAACCGGCGTGCTGCTGGGCCACGCGCTGCGCAATGCGGCCGTGCCCATCGCCACGGTGGTGGGCCTGGGCATCGCCCTGCTGATCAGTGGCGTGGTGGTGACCGAATCGGTGTTCAACATCCCCGGCCTGGGCCGGCTGGTGGTGGAAGCCGTGCTGGCGCGCGACTATCCCGTGATCCAGGGGCTGACGCTGTTCTTCGCCTTCGTCTACGTGTTCATCAATCTGGTTGTCGATTGCGCCTATACGGTGTTCGACCCCCGTATCCGATACTGAGGCCACGCCATGCAAACGCCAACCGACGCCGCTGTGCAGGCGGCCGCCGACCTTCCCGGCGGCGGCACGCCCCATGTCACCGCCTGGCGCCAGATCCGCCAGGGCCTGAAAAGCTGGCCGGTGATGCTGGCCCTGGTGGTGCTGGTCGCCATCATCGCCATTGCCCTGTTCGCGCCGTTCCTGGGCACGGTCGATCCGACCCTGCTCAATCCCGGCGCGCGCCTGAAGCAGCCTTTCACCGATTACCTGTTCGGCACCGACGCCTTCGGCCGCGATGTCTGGTCGCGCGTGGCCTATGGCGCGCGCGTCTCGCTGATGGCGGGGCTGGGCGCGGCGGTCGTCAGCGTCACCATCGGGCTGGTGGTCGGCGTCATCGCCGGCTGGTTCCGCTCGCTCGACGGCATCATCATGCGCACCATGGACGCCATCATGGCGATTCCCGGCATCCTGCTGGCGATCGCGCTGGTGTCGGTCACCGGCGCCAGCCTGACGACGGTGCTGGTGGCCATCACCATTCCCGAGATTCCGCGGGTGGTGCGGCTGGTGCGCGGCCAGATCCTGAGCGTGCGCGGCGAGCCCTACGTCGAGGCCGCGCTGGCGCTGGGCACGCCGCTGCCGCTGCTGCTGTGGCGCCACATGGTGCCCAGCACCATCGCGCCGCTGACCGTGCAGGGCACCTATGTGTTCGCCTCGGCCATGCTGACCGAGGCCATCCTGAGTTTCCTGGGCGCGGGCATCCCGCCCGAGATCGCCTCGTGGGGCAACATCATGTCCGAAGGCCGCATGTACTTCCGCATGCTGCCCGGCCTGATCCTGTTCCCGGGCCTGTTCCTGTCGCTGACCGTGCTCAGCGTGAACATCCTGGGCGACGCGCTGCGCGACGCCCTCGACCCGAAAATGGTGCGCAGGATCTGATGCCGATGACTTACTCTCCCACTCCCCCCGCGGGCGATGCCTCGTCCGCCGTGCTGGCGATCCGCAATCTGTCGGTGGAGGTCGGCGGCGCCGGCAACCGCGTGGTGCGCAACCTGAGCCTGGACGTGCATGCCGGCGAAACCGTCTGCGTGGTCGGCGAGTCCGGTTCGGGCAAGTCGGTCACCTCGCTGGCCGTCATGGGCCTGCTGCCGCCGGGCGTGCTGCGCATCAGCGCCGGCTCGATCCGCGTCGAAGGCGAGGACGTGGCCAACGCCACGCCGCGCCGCCTGCGCGAGCTGCGCGCCACGCGCATGGCCATGGTGTTCCAGGAACCCATGACCGCGCTCAATCCCGTGCACACCGTCGGCAAGCAGGTCGACGAAGTGCTGCGGCTGCACCGCCGCATGTCGGCCGCCGAACGCCGCGCCAAGGTGCTGGACATGTTCCGCTCGGTGCATCTGCCCGATGTCGAACGCATCTACGACGCCTATCCGCACCAGCTCTCGGGCGGCCAGCGCCAGCGCATCGTGATCGCCATGGCGCTGATCCTGGAGCCCAAGCTGCTGATCGCCGACGAGCCGACCACGGCGCTGGACGTCACCACGCAGAAGCAGATCCTGCTGCTGATCAAGGAATTGCAGATCAAGCACCAGACCGCCGTGCTGTTCATCACGCATGACTTCGGCGTGGTGGCCGAGATCGCCGACCGCATCGTGGTGATGAACCGCGGCGACCTGATCGAAAGCGGCACGCGCAACGAGATCCTGGCCGAACCCAAGCAGTCGTACACGCGGCGCCTGGTGTCGTCGGTGCCCAGCCTGGTGCCCTCGCACCGCGCCGCGCCCGCCGGCCAGCCGGTGCTGCACGTCAAGGGGCTGGGCCGCACCTACGGCGGCAGGCGCTCGCTGTTCTCGCGCAGCGCGCCACAGAACGTGATCGCCGCGGCCGACGTCAACCTGACGCTGCGCAAGGGCGAGATCCTCGGCATCGTGGGCGAATCCGGCTCGGGCAAGTCGACCGTGGCGCGTTGCATCGTGCGCCTGATCGAACCCACCGCCGGCCACATGATGATGGGCGGCGAAGATCTCAGCACGCTGTCCGGCGCGGCCTTGCGGCCGGTGCGCCGCCGTATCCAGATCGTGTTCCAGGACCCGTACCGTTCGCTCAACCCGCGCCGCACCGTGGGCGAGTCGATCATCGAGGGCCTGCTCAATTTCGGCGTGCCGCGCGAACAGGCGCTGCAACGCGCTGGCGAAACGCTGTCCGTGGTCGGCCTGAGCCCCGACGCCATGCGGCGCTACCCGCACCAGTTCTCGGGCGGCCAGCGCCAGCGCATCTGCATCGCCCGCGCGCTGGTCATGGACCCGGAGATCCTGGTGGCCGACGAAGCCGTGTCGGCGCTGGACGTCTCGGTGCAGGCACAAGTGCTGGAACTGCTCGAACAGGTGCGCGAGCGCACCGGCGTGGGCGTGCTGTTCATCACACATGACCTGCGCGTGGCCGCGCAGATCTGCGACACCATCATGGTCATGCAGCGCGGCAAGGTCGTCGAGACCGGCGCCGCGCAGGCCGTGCTGACCGATCCCCGCCACGAGTACACCCGCGCCCTGATCGACGCGGCGCCCGGGCGCGACTGGGACTTCCGCAATTTCCGGCCCGTGGCGGCCGGACTGGCGGCCCCCGCCGCTTAAGGGCGCCCCCCGCAACCCAGGCATCCCCCCGCAATTGGAATCCACCATGTCGCAACCGCATGAACTCTCGGCCCAGGAACTGCTGGCCGCCTATCGCAACAAGACCCTGTCGCCGGTCGAGGCGACGCGCTCGGTGCTCGATCACATCGCGCGCTGGGAGCCGCACATCCACGCCACCTATGCGCTCGATCCCGACCAGGCGCTGAGTCAGGCGCGCGCCTCCGAGGCGCGCTGGATGAAAGGCGAGCCGCTGGCCTGCGGCGGTTATTCGCTGGACGGCGTGCCGGCCACCATCAAGGAGAACATCGCCACCCGGGGCGTGCCGGTGCCGCTGGGCACGGCGGCCACCGACCTGACGCCGGCCACGGCCGACGCGCCGCCCGCGGCGCGCATGCGCGAGGCCGGCGCCGTGGTGCTGGGCAAGACCACCATGCCCGACTACGGCATGCTGTCGTCCGGCCTGTCGAGCTTTCATGCGCTGACGCGCAATCCCTGGGATCTGTCCAAGAACCCCGGCGGCTCCAGCGCGGGCGCGGGCGCGGCGGCGGCGGCAGGCTACGGCCCGCTGCACATCGGCACCGACATCGGCGGCTCGGTGCGCCTGCCGGCGGCCTGGTGCGGCATCGCCACGCTCAAGCCCAGCCTGGGCCGCATCCCCATCGACCCGCCGTTCATGGGCCGTTGCGCCGGCCCCATGACGCGCGACATCGCCGACGCCGCGCTGATGATGGGCGTGCTGTCGCAACCCGACGCGCGCGACCACATGAGCCTGCCATTCCAGGACTTCGACTGGCTCAACCTGGATGTCGAGGTGCGCGGCCTGCGCATCGGCCTGCAACTGGATGCCGGTTGCGGCCTGCCGCTGGATCCCGAGATCCGCGCCGCCGTCGACGCCGCGGCGCGCCTGTTCGAGGCCGCCGGCGCCATCGTCACGCCGCTCGATCCGTGGATGACCCCCGGCATGCTGGACGGCGTGGACCGCTTCTGGCGCACCCGCTCGGCCATCGACCTGGGCGCCCTGCCCGAGGCGCGCCGCGCCCGGATCCTACCGTTCATCCGCGCCTGGGCCGAGAGCGGCGGTGGCCAGTCCGGCGAGGACGTGTTGCGCAGCTACTACGAAACCCTCAACGTGCGCGCCAGGACGGTGGCCGCCACCGCGCCCTACGATTACGTGCTGTCGCCAGTGGCGCCGGTGGTGGCCTACAACGCCGAGTGGGCCGCGCCCACCAACGAAGTGGCCACGACCATGCACCACATCGGCTACACGCTGCCCTACAACATGAGCGAGCAGCCGGCCGCCTCGGTCAATTGCGGCTACACCCGCGCCGGCCTGCCGATCGGTTTGCAGATCGCCGGGGCGCGCTTCGACGACCTCGGCGTGCTGCGCATGGCGCGCGCCTGGGAACGCATGCGCCCGGCACAGCAGCCCTGGCCGCAACCGCCCCGGGCCGCCTAGCGCCTGGCGGCAGTCGCGCCCCCCCCTTCCCTTTGGCAACCCACAGGAATTCCCATGCGTTGGCTTCTGGCAATGATCAAGCACGAGACGAACACCTTCTCGCCCGTGCCGACCCCGCTCGCGCGCTTTTTCCGCGGCAACCCTGACATCCTGGCCGGCGAGCGCGCCATCCGGGCCTACGAAAACACCGACAGCGGCCTGGGCGGCTACATCGAGGTGGCGCGCCGCGCCGGCGCCGAGATCGTGGTGCCGGTGGCCGCCGAATCCTGGCCCAGCGGCCCGGCCAGCGCCGAGACCCACGAGCGGCTCTGCCGGCTGGTGCTGGACGAGGTCCGCAAGGGCGGCTACGACGCCATCCTGCTGGATCTGCACGGCGCCATGGTGGCCGAGGGTGTGGAAGACGCCGAGGGCGACCTGCTGCGCCGCCTGCGCGAGATCGACCCCACGACCCCGGTGGCGGTGACGCTGGACATGCACGCCAACATCTACCCGGCCATCGTCGACAACGCCACTGTCATCAGCGGTTTTCACACCTACCCGCACGTGGACATCCGCGAAGCCGGCGTGCGCGCGGCCAACGTCATCGTGCGTACGCTCAAGGGCGAGATCAAGCCGGTGATGACCTGGGCCAGCAAGCCCATGCTGCCGCACGTCATGTGCCAGGGCACCCATGCCGAGCCCAACAAGTCGCTGCAGGAACGCTGCCGCCAATTGGAGGCCGAGGGCGTGCTGGCCGCCTCGGTGTTCGTGGGCTTCCCGCACGCCGACATCCGCGAGGCGGGCCTGAGCGCCGTCGTCTGTACGGACGCCAACCCGGCCCAGGCGGCGCAATACCGCGACGAACTGCTGGAGCGCGCCTGGAACGATCGCGCCAAATGGGTATTCCATTCCGAGCCGCTGGCGCCCACCATTGCCCGCGCCAAGGCCATCGAGCAAGGCCCGGTGGTGCTGCTGGATCACTACGACAACACCGGCTCCGGCGGCACCATGGACACCACCGCGGTGCTGGCCGAAGTGCTGCGCCAGGAACTGGACAACGTGGTGTTCTATGCCATCTGTGACCCGCAGGCGGCGCGCGAGGCCGCCACGGCCGGCGTCGGCAGCACCATCACCCTGCCGCTGGGGGGCAAGGTGGACATGCCCGCCATCAACCGGCGCGGCGAGCCGCTCACCGTCACGGGCCGGGTCAAGCTGGTGTTCGACGGCGTCTACCTGAATCGCGGCCCGATGTATCGCGGCGTGCGCAACGATACCGGCCTGACCGTGGTGATCGACACCGGACGGGTCGAGATCGTCGTGGTGTCGCGGCACCAGGAGCCTTTCGACATCAATTGCCTGCTGTCGGCCGGCATCGACCCGCTGCAGAAGCGCTATGTGGTGCTCAAGAGCCGCATCCACTGGCGCGCCGGCTTCTCCGCCATGGCCACCGAGATCATCGAATGCACCGGCGTCGGCGTCACCACCTCCGACTACGGCCAGCTCGACTTCCAGCACGTGCGGCGGCCGATCTACCCGCTCGATCCGCTGTAAACCCGGGTTGTCGACAATATGGCCGGCGTCCTCGGGACGCCGGCTTTCATTTTGAAATCTTCAGTAACCGTGCGCACGGCCGCGGGCAACCCCGCCTCGGTATACTCGCCGCGGGTCCTGACAGGCCGATGAATGCGTCCTTGCCGGCACGCGCCCCCTTACGGGCGCCGCGCCGCCGGGACGAGACTCGACAATCAACGACAAAGCACAACGATGAAAAAGAGCGTAGCGATCACCTTAGCCGTGGTCATAGTGGGAGCGGGAAGCTGGGTGGGCGCCACGTGGTACACCGGCAAGCGTATCGAGGAAAGCACCCAGCGCCGCCTGGCCGAAGCCAATGAAAAGCTGGCCAAGATCACGCCCCTGTTCGGCCTGCGCATCGACCAGATCAAGTATGAACGCAGCCTGTTCTCGACCCAGGCGCGCTACGGCCTGTCGTTCGTCAAGAACGACAAGAGCCCCCAGGACATGCCCGCCGGCATGATCGAATTCGACACCACCATCGAGCACGGCCCGTTCCCCAAGAGCGCGCTGGCGCGCGGCGCCATCGCCCCCAAGCTGGCCTTCGTGCACGCCGAACTGGCCAAGACCGACAACGTCAAGCCCCTGTTCGAGCTGACCAAGGACGTCCCGCCCCTGGTGTCGGACGCCGTGGTCAGCTTCGGCGGCCACACCGCCTCGACCGCGCGCATCGCGCCGGTGAAGGTCGTGCATGACGGCAACGCGCTCGATTTCAGCGGCATGGAAATCACCGGCACCTTCGACCGCGGCCTGCAGGCCATCACCGCCAGCGCCAAGACCGACACGCTGGCCGTGGACGGCACCAAGAGCAACGACCCGATCAAGATGGTGCTGTCGGGCCTGTCGATGGACGTGGACAGCCGCATGGGCAAGTTTGGCCTGTCGGTCGGCGACTCGGGCATCAAGATCAAGCGCGTCGAAGTGGTCAAGCCGGATGCCGACGTCAAGGTCGTGCTCGACAACTTCGGCTACACCGTCAAGCTGGCCGAAGACGACAAGAACGTCAACATCCAGGCCGCCTACCAGACCGGCGAGCTGAACGTGAACGACGTGGCGCTGGGCAACGGCCAGGCCGTGATCAAACTTGCCAAGCTGGACGGCGCCGCCGTCAAGCAACTGTCGGACACCTACAACCAGTTGATCCGCCAGTACATGGTCGATGTGCGCGACGAAGGCCTGAACGACGAACAGTTCCAGGTGCTGCTGGACAACGCCGGCAAACTGCTCGCCGGCAACCCGTCGTTCAGCATCGACCCGATCAGCTGGAAAACCGCCAAGGGCGAAAGCAAGCTGACCTTCACGCTGGATCTGGCCAACCCGCCCGACGTCAAGAACCTGACGCCGCAGGAAATCGTGGTCAAGGCCATCAAGCAGATCGACGCCACCCTGGTGATCTCCAAGCCCATGGTGCAGGACCTGATGGTGCAATACGCCATCAAGAAGGACGGCAAGGCCGCCGACCAGGCCGAAGCCGAGGCCGCCGACAACGTGCGCAGCATGTCCGGCATGGCCGAGATGTTCAACGTCGGCAAGAACGACGGCGACAACATCGTCGGCAAGTTCCACTTCGCCGATGGCATGGGCGACCTGAACGGCAAGAAGATCCCCGCCGACGAGCTGTTCTCGGGCCTGCTGGGCGCGGCCGGCATGCACGACGGCATGGACGATGAAGACGAATGGGAACCGGCCGCCGGCGCCACCCCCATGGACGACGAGATGGCCGCGACCAGCAACGCCGACGTGGTCAACCAATTCGACGTCGACACGGTCGTGAGCATGCTGGAAGACATGGGCTACAGCACGCGCAAGACCGACGGCGACGAAGGCCCGGTTCTGATCCTGGATCCGGCCAACACCGGCGCCACCGACCTGCGCCTGGAGTTCCTGTGCAACGACTTCTCGGAGAAGTGCTACGACCTGGTGGCCACCGCCACCTACGCCAGCAAGAAGCCGGCCACGCTCAAGGCCATCAACGCCTGGAACCAGGAATACCGCTGGACCCGCGCCTACCTGGACGACAAGAACCAGGCCGTGCTGCAGATGGACATGAACGCCGAAGGCGGCATCGGCAAGAAGAACCTGCAGATCATGCTGAACACCTACTTCAGCATCACCGAGGAATTCGCCACGGCCATCACGGCGGCGCCGGCCAGGAAGTAAGACGGCCGCGCACAAAGCAAAACCCCCATCTTGCCGATGGGGGTTTTTTTTGCCTGTCGCCAGGCCCGCCTGGATGACCCGCCCCCAGGGGCGGGCCGTCATGCGGCATCAGGCGTAGGCTTCGACCGGCAGGCAGGCGCACACCAGGTTGCGGTCGCCGTAGGCGTTGTCCACGCGCGCCACCGGCGGCCAGTACTTGGCGTCGCGCAGCGAAGCCACCGGGTAGGCGGCCTGCTGGCGCGGGTAGTCGTGCAGCCATTCCTCGGCCAGCAGCATCTGCGCGGTATGCGGCGCGTTCTTGAGGACGTTGTCCTCGCGATCGCGTTCGCCGCGCTCGATCTGGGCGATTTCCTCGCGAATCGAGATCATCGCTTCGATGAAGCGATCCAGTTCGGCCACGCCTTCGGACTCGGTCGGCTCGACCATCAGCGTGCCGGCCACCGGGAAGCTCATGGTCGGGGCATGGAAGCCATAGTCCATCAGGCGCTTGGCGATGTCCTCGGCGCTGATGCCGCTGGTTTCCTTGAGCGGACGCACGTCCAGGATGCACTCGTGCGCCACGCGGCCGTTGCGGCCCGCGTACAGCACCGGGTAGTGGTCGCGCAGGCGGGTGGCGATGTAGTTGGCGTTCAGGATCGCCACTTCGGTGGCGCGGCGCAGGCCGTCGGCGCCCATCAGCGCGATGTACACGAACGGGATCGGCAGGATGCCGGCCGAGCCGAACGGCGCGGCCGAGACCGGGCCGACGCGGGCTTCGCCGGGCAGCTTGCCCTGCTCGTTGACCACGCCCGGCAGGTACGGCGCCAGGTGCGCGCGCACCGCCACGGGGCCCACGCCGGGGCCGCCGCCGCCGTGCGGGATGCAGAAGGTCTTGTGCAGGTTCAGGTGCGACACGTCCGAGCCGAACTTGCCCGGCTTGGCCACGCCGACCATGGCGTTCATGTTGGCGCCGTCCAGGTAGACCTGGCCGCCGGCCTGGTGCACCAGGTCGCAGATCTCGGTCACCGCTTCCTCGAACACGCCGTGCGTGGACGGGTAGGTGATCATCAGCGCGGCCAGCTTGTCGCCGACCTGTTCGATCTTGGCGCGCAGGTCGGCCAGGTCGACGTTGCCGTTGGCGTCGGAGGCCACCACCACCACGTCCATGCCGGCCAGTTGCGCCGACGCGGGGTTGGTGCCGTGCGCCGACGACGGGATCAGGCAGACGTTGCGCTGGTGCTGGCCGTTGGCCTGGTGGTAGCCGCGGATCGCCAGCAGGCCGGCGTATTCGCCCTGCGCGCCGGAGTTGGGCTGCAGGCTGATGTTGTCGTAGCCGGTGATCTCGCACAGCGCGGCCGACAGGCGCGAGATCAGCTCGTCGTAGCCCTGGCTTTGCGAGGCGGGCGCGAACGGGTGCACCAGCGCGAACTCGGGCCAGGTGATGGGGATCATCTCGGCCGTGGCGTTCAGCTTCATGGTGCAGGAACCCAGCGGGATCATGGTGCGATCCAGCGCCAGATCCTTGTCGGCCAGCTTGCGCAGGTAGCGCAGCATGTCGGTCTCCGACCGCACGCTGGAGAACACCGGGTGCGTCAGGATGGCGCTTTCGCGCGCCACGGCGGCGGGGATGCCGCCGGCGGCCTTGGCGTCCAGCGCGTCGATGTCCAGTTCGACGTCATCGCGTTCCAGGCCGGCGGCGAACACGTTCACCAGCGCCTGCAGGTCGGCGGCGGTGACGGTCTCGTCCAGCGACACGGCCAGGCGCGCGCCGTCGACGCGGCGCAGGTTAATGTGCTCGCACTCGGCGGCCGTGATGATGGCCGGGGTGGCCGGGCCGGTTTCCAGCAGCAGCGTGTCAAAGAAGGTGTCGTTGGCGACCTTGATGCCCAGCTTGACGAGTTCGGCGCGCAGGATCGCGGTGTAGCGCTGCACGCGCTCGGCGATGCGGCGGATGCCGGCCGGGCCGTGCCAGACGGCGTACATGCCGGCCATGACGGCCAGCAGCACCTGCGCGGTGCAGATGTTCGAGGTGGCCTTCTCGCGGCGGATGTGCTGTTCGCGCGTCTGCAGCGCCAGGCGCATCGCCGGGTTGCCCTGGGCGTCCTTGGACACGCCGACCAGGCGGCCGGCCATGTTGCGCTTGAAGGCGTCCTTGCAGGCCATGAAGCCGGCATGCGGGCCGCCGAAGCCGAACGGCACGCCGAAACGCTGGGCCGAGCCGATGGCGATGTCCGCGCCCCACTCGCCCGGCGCGGCCAGCAGCGCCAGGGCCAGCAGGTCGGTGGCCACCGCCACCACCGCGCCTTGCGCGTGGGCGGCCTCGGCCAGCTTGCGGTAGTCGGCCACCGAGCCGGTGCTGTGCGGATATTGCAGCAGCACGCCGAAACACGCCGGCAGGCCTTCGGCCTCGTCGCCGACGGCGATCTCGATGTCCAGGCCCTCGGCGCGCGTGCGCACGACTTCGATGGTCTGCGGATGCACGTGGCGCGAAATGAAGAACACCGGGCTCTGCGACTTGGCGCTGCGACGCGCCAGCGTCATGGCTTCGGCGGCGGCGGTGCTTTCATCGAGCAGCGAGGCGTTGGAGATATCCAGCCCGGTCAGGTCGGCGACCATGGTCTGGTAGTTCAGCAGGGCCTCCAGGCGGCCCTGCGAGATCTCGGGCTGGTACGGCGTGTAGGCCGTGTACCAGGCGGGATTCTCGAGAATGTTGCGCAACACCACGTTGGGCGTCTGCGTGCCGTAATACCCCTGGCCGATGTAGTTGCGAAAGACCTTGTTGCGGCCGGCGATCTGCTTCAGTTCGGCCAGCACGTCGGCTTCGCTGCGCGACGGCGGCAACGCCAGCGGCGCCTGGCTGCGGATCTTGGGCGGCACGACTTCTTCGATCAGGGCGTCCAGGCTGGGGCTGCCGATGGCGGCGAGCATGGCGGCCTGGTCGGCGTCGGAAGGGCCGATGTGGCGGGGGATGAAGTCGGTGTGGGTGTCTAGGGCGCGCGACATGGGAGGGATCTCGGGATGGCGGTGTCGTCGGGGGGACGGACGGTGACGCGTGGGCGGGCTGCGGCGGCGCCGCGCCCGCCCCGGCAGGCTTAGCCGTTGGCGACGGCTTCGTAGCCGGCGGCGTCCAGCAGCTTGTCGGCATCGGCGGCGTTGGCCGGCTTGATCTTGAAGATCCAGGCGGTGAAGGCCGATTCGTTGATCAGGTTGGGGTTGCTTTCCAGTTCGTCGTTGAACGCGACGATTTCGCCGGCCACGGGCGCGTAGATGTCCGAGGCGGCCTTGACCGACTCGACCACGCCGGCGGTCTCGCCCGCATTCAGCTTGGCGCCGACCTTCACGTCGCCGACGAAGACCAGGTCACCCAGTTGGTCCTGGGCGGTATCGGTGATGCCGACGACGAACACGTCGCCTTCGGCTTTGACCCATTCATGGGACTCGGTGTACTTGCGATCGGTGGGCAGACTCATGGGAACTCCTGGGGGATTCGGATGGGGAAATGGTGTTGCGCGCCTCGCGCCGGCGGCCTGCGCCCCAAGGGACGGGCCAACGGCGCGAAGCTTCGAGTTTACGAGTGTTCGACGGCTTTGCCGTTACGGACAAACGGCAGCTTGCAGACCAGGGCGGGCACCCACTTGCCGCGGATGTCGACCTCGACCGTATCGCCCGCGGCCACGCCTTGCGGCAGGCGCGCGAAACCGATCGACACGCCCAGCGTGGGCGACATGGTGCCGCTGGTCAGCTCGCCCATGCCGTTCTTGGTGCGCACCGCCATGTGGGCGCGCATCACGCCGCGTTCCTGCAGCTTCAGGCCGAGGAAGGCGGCGGGCTTGGCGAATTGCTCCAGCGCGTCGCGGCCGATGAAGCGGCGCTCGGGGTTCTTGAGCGACACCGTCCAGGTCAGCGCGGCCTCGCCGGGCTGGGTCAGTTCGTCCATGTCCTGGCCGTACAGGTTCATGCCCGCTTCCAGGCGCAGCGTGTCGCGCGCGCCCAGGCCGGCCGGGCGCACGCCCTGGGCCGCCAGGTCGCGCCACAGTTGCACCGCCTCGGCGGCGGGCAGCACGATTTCGAAACCGTCTTCGCCGGTGTAGCCGGTGCGCGCGACCAGCGTGTCGTCGCCGACGCGGGCGGCCACGAACGGGGTCAGCGGCTCGCTGGCGGCCTGCCAGGCCGGACGCGCGGCCCAGACCTTGGCGCGGGCGTTGGGGCCCTGCACGGCGATCATGGCCAGGTCGCGGCGCGGCGTGATGGTGACGTCGAACTTGCCGGCCTGCTTGACGCGCTGCATCCAGGCCATGTCCTTGTCGGCGGTGCCGGCATTGACCACCACGCGCCACGCGTCGGCGGCGAAGAAATACACGATCAGGTCGTCGATCACGCCGCCCTGCGGGTTCAGCATGCAGGTGTAGAGCGCCTTGCCGGGCACGGTCAGCTTGGCCACGTCGTTGGCCACCAGGCGCTGCAGGAAGGCAAAGGCGTCGGGGCCGACGATGTCGGCGTTGAGCATGTGCGAGACGTCGAACATGCCGGCGTCCTGGCGCACCGCGTGGTGCTCTTCCAGTTGCGAGCCGTAGGCCAGGGGCATATCCCAGCCGCCGAAGTCGACCATGCGGGCGCCGGCGGCGATATGTTCGTCGGCCAGCGGGGTGCGTTTGAGGGGTGCGGACATGCGCGGATACTCCGGAGCGGCAGCGGTGCCAGGGTTACGGAATGCCGCCGGGGGACAGATGCCCGCCCAACGGCTGAAATTTCCGCCCCTCTGTCCTTTTGCCTGAGAGTTGCCCCGCGTGGCGGGTTTGCACCTTCGGCGCCTGGTCTGCGCGCGATGCCCTGATGGGTTGCGGCGCCAGGTCTCTCCAGAGTGCTGCTTTGCCGCGTCCACACGGTAAAAACCGGGACAGGGCAAACATGCGCGGTATGGGATACCTGAGCGATTCCGGGCGAATTGCGCCTTCGGCGGCAGCCGGGTGAACGGCCGCTCTCTCCCGCAACATGCGTGACAGCGCCGAAAGCATACCGCGAAACGCCGTTCCGTTGTTGATCCGCGATCGCGGCCCGGGCGCCGCTTCAGCCCAGCGCCGTGTCCAGCAGCATCATCAGCACGAAGCCCAGCATCAGCCCGCAGGTGGCGTAGACCTCATGGCCCTTGCGGTGCGATTCGGGGATGATTTCGTGGCTGATCACGAACAACATGGCGCCGGCGGCAAAGCCCAGGCCCCACGGCAGCAGCGCCGCCGACCAGCCCACCACGGCCGCGCCCAGCACCGCGCCCACCGGCTCGACCAGGCCCGACAGCATGCCCAGCGCCACCGCGAACGCGCGCTTGTAGCCCGCGGCGATCAACGCCACGGCCACCACCAGGCCCTCGGGGATGTCCTGGATGGCGATGCCCGTGGCCAGCGCCGTGCCGCGCACCGGGTCGTTGCCGGCGTACCCCACGCCGATGGCCAGGCCTTCGGGCAGGTTGTGCAAGGTGATGGCGAAGACGAACAGCCAGGTACGGCGCAGCCGGTGCGCCTCGATGCCTTCGCGGCCCTTGATGAAATGCTCATGGGGCAGCAGCCGGTCCATCAGCAACAGCGCCGCCGCCCCCAGCAGGATGGCGGCGCCCACCGTCAGGCCGGCGCCCCACGGCCCCGCGCCCTGCGACTCGGCCGCCGCGATGCCCGGCGCCACCAGCGAAAAGGCGCTGGCGGCCAGCATCACGCCGGCGCCGAAGCCGAACATGCTGTCCTGCATCTTCTGCGGGATGGTGCGCGCGAACAGGATCGGCAGCGTGCCCACCGCGGTGGCGCCCGCGGCGACCATGCCGCCCAGCAGGGCATCGGCCACGTGCGGCGCGTGATCGTTGAAATAGACCCACATCTGGTGCAGGCCCAGGCAGGCGACCAGCACCGCCAGCGTCCAGACACTGACACTGGTGGCCGCGGGCCGGATGCGATGACGGCTGAAGGTGTTCATGGACCGCTGCCCCCGCGCAATGCCGGCTCAGCCCAGGGCGGCGGCGTAGCGGCGCGCCACCTCGGGCCAATCGATCACATTGTAGAAGGCGCCGATGTATTCCGGGCGGCGGTTCTGGTACTTGAGATAGTAGGCGTGTTCCCACACGTCCAGGCCCAGGATCGGCGTGTTGCCCTGCATCAGCGGGCTGTCCTGGTTGGCGCTGCTTTCCACCACCAGCCTGCCGGCCGACGTCACGCTGAGCCAGGCCCAGCCACTGCCGAAGCGCGTCAGCGCCGCCTTGGTGAAGGCTTCGCGGAAGGCGGCGTGGCTACCCAGTTCGGCGTCGATGGCGCGGGCCAGCGCGCCGTCGGGCTCGCCCCCGCCCCGTGGCGACATGACCGACCAGAACAGGCTGTGGTTGGCGTGGCCGCCGCCGTTGTTGCGCACCGCGCCGCGGATGGCTTCGGGCAGCTGGTCGATGCGCGCCACCAGGGCCTCGACCGGCTCGTCGGTAGCAATGCCGGCGCCTTCCAGCGCGGCGTTCAGGTTATTGACGTAAGTCTGGTGGTGCTTGCTGTGATGGATTTCCATCGTCAGCGCGTCGATGTGCGGTTCGAGCGCGTCATAGGCGTAAGGCAGGGGCGGCAGGGTATAGGCCAAGTCGGTCTCCATCGGGCGACGCCGCTGGCGGAAGCAAGCGTCTTATTTTTGGAAATACAAATGATAGGTATTTTTATTTGATATCACAACGACAACGTTGCAATGCCTGTCATCCAGTCAGGGTATGGGACGGGACAGGTCTTGGCGGGCAGCACGAAGCGTGCCCGCACCCGACGGACGGAAAAGCGTTGGATGAAGCGCCAGGAACGCCTAGAGCGCCTTGCCGCAGGCCACGCCCGAGGCCCAGGCCCACTGGAAGTTGTAGCCGCCCAGCCAGCCGGTGACGTCCACGGTCTCGCCGATGAAGTACAGGCCTGGCGTGGTGCGGGCCTGCATCGATTTCTGGTCCAGGCCACGCGTATCGACGCCGCCGCGCATGACCTCGGCCTTCTTGTAGCCAGCGGTGCCGCTGGGCACCAGGGTCCATTGGTGGATGTCCTGCGCCAGGGCGCGCAGGGTCTTGTCGGGCGCGTCGGCCAGGCGCAAGGCCGCCAGGCCCGGCTTGCCGCCCTGCTCGGCCAGCTGCAGCCAGCGGTCGGCCAGGCGCTTGGGCCACAGGCCCGCCAGCACCGTATGCAATTGCTGCCGGTTGCCGGACTTGGCCGCCAGCAGTTCGGCCGCCAGGTCGCGCCCCGGCGCCAGGTCGATGACGACGGGCTCGCCCGGCTGCCAGTAGCTGGAGATCTGCAGGATGGCCGGGCCCGACAGCCCGCGATGGGTGAACAGCAGGTCTTCGAGGAACTCCCCCCGGACCTTGCCCTGCCCCGTCGCCAGGTTGACCTCCAGCGCCACGCCGGACAGCTCCGACAGCGGCTGCCACTGGGCAGCGTCGAAGGTCAGGGGCACCAGCGCCGGCCGCGGCTCGACCACCTTCAGGCCGAACTGGCGCGCCAGCTTCAGGCCGAAGTCGGTGGCGCCCAGCTGCGGGATCGCCATGCCGCCGGTGGCCACCACCAGCTTGGCCGCGCGGATCGCGCCCTGGCTGGTGCGCAGCTCGAAGCCGGCCTCGCCATGGGCCACCTCGGCCACCTGGCAGCCCATGCGCCACTGCACGCCGCCGGCGTCGCATTCGGCGCGCAGCATCTCGATGATGGATTCGCTGGAATCGTCGCAGAACAGCTGGCCGCGATGCTTCTCGTGCCAGGCGATGCGATGGCGCTTGAGCAGCGCCAGGAAGTCCTGCGGGGTGTAGCCCGACAACGCCGACCGGCAGAAGTGCGGGTTGTCGGAGAGGAAATTGGCGGGTCCCGCGCCGATGTTGGTGAAGTTGCAGCGGCCGCCGCCCGAAATACGGATCTTCTCGGCCAGGCGCTCGGCGTGGTCCACCAGCACCACGCGCAAGCCGCGCTGGCCGGCGACCGCGGCACACATCATGCCGGCGGCGCCGGCGCCGAGGACGGCGACATCGAACATCGGGACTCCGGACCTGATCAGTCTTCGATCAGGCAGTCAACGTAGTAACGCTTCTCGCCGTCCGGCCCCACTTCGTCGGCCAGGCCGTGGATGTAGGTTTCGAAGCCCGGGAAGCGTTCGTTGAACTCGCGCGCGAACTGCAGGTACTGGACGATGGTGCGGTTGAAGCGCTCGCCCGGAATCAGCAGCGGGATGCCCGGAGGATACGGCGTCAGCAGCACGCCGGTGACGCGGCCTTCGAGCTGGTCGATGTCGACTCGCTCGACCTCGCGGTGCGCCATGCGGGCGAAGGCGTCGGACGGCTTGAGCGCCGGCACCATGTCGCTCAGGTACATCTCGGTGGTCAGGCGGGCCACGTCGCGCTCGCGGTAGGCCTCGTGGATCTGCTGGCACAGATCGCGCAGGCCCATGCGCTCGTAGCGCCGATGGCCGCGGCAGAAGTCCGGCAGGATGCGCCACAGCGGCTGGTTGCGGTCGTAGTCGTCCTTGAACTGCTGCAACGCGGTCAGCAGCGTGTTCCAGCGGCCCTTGGTGATGCCGATGGTGAACAGGATGAAGAACGAATACAGGCCGGT
This sequence comes from Achromobacter sp., assembly GCF_050285565.1. Classification (GTDB taxonomy): domain Bacteria; phylum Pseudomonadota; class Gammaproteobacteria; order Burkholderiales; family Burkholderiaceae_B; genus Achromobacter. Next base: position 12,659 of record NZ_JBLZXG010000006.1, on the reverse strand, counting down.
CTTCTCGACCACCACGCCGTGCTCGGTCAGGTACTTGGAGACCAGCGCGGCGGGAATGCCGGTTTCGCCGAAGCTGCCCGACATGTCCAGCCCCGGGGTGATGACGGTGGCCTTGATCGGGTCCAGCATGTTGAAGCCTTCGGCCAGGTCGCCGAAGCCGTGCCAGTGGTCGTTCGACTCCAGGATCCACTCGTCGCGGTTGCCGATGCCTTCGGACACCAGGCGGTTCGGGCCCCAGACCTTGAACCACCAGTCGTTCTTGCCGAACTCGGACTCCACCTTGCGCATGGCGCGGCGGAAGTCCATGGCTTCGCGGATGCTCTCCTCGACCAGCGCGGTGCCGCCCGGGGGCTCCATCATGGCCGCGGCCACGTCGCACGACGCGATGATCGCGTACTGCGGCGAGGTCGACGTGTGCATCAGGTAGGCTTCGTTGAAGACGTTGCGGTCCAGCTTGCGGGTCTCGGACTCCTGCACGATGATCTGCGAGGCCTGCGAGATGCCGGCCAGCAGCTTGTGCGTGGAGTGGGTGGCGAACACCATCGCGTCCTGGCTGCGCGGGCGGTTCTGGCCGATCGCGTGCATGTCCTGGTAGAACTCGTGGAACGAGGCGTGCGGCAGCCAGGCCTCGTCAAAGTGCAGCGTGTCGACGTAGCTGCCCAGTTCCTTCTTGATCATCTCGACGTTGTAGATCACGCCGTCGTAGGTGCTCTGCGTCAGCGTCAGGATGCGCGGGTTCTTGTTCACCGCTTCGCGCGCGAACGGGTTGGCCTCGATCTTCTTGCGGATGCTGTCCGGATGGAACTCTTCCAGCGGGATCGGGCCGATGATGCCCAGGTGGTTGCGCGTCGGGCGCAGGAACACCGGGATCGCGCCCGTCATGGTGATGGCGTGCAGGATCGACTTGTGGCAGTTGCGGTCCACCACCACCACGTCGCCGGCGGCGACGTTGGCGTGCCACACGACCTTGTTCGAGGTCGACGTGCCGTTGGTCACGAAGAAACAGTGGTCCGCGTGGAAGATGCGCGCGGCGTTCAGTTCGGACTCGGCCACCGGGCCGGTGTGGTCCAGCAGCTGGCCCAGTTCGTCCACGGCGTTGCAGACGTCGGCGCGCAGCATGTTCTCGCCGAAGAACTGGTGGAACATCTGGCCCACCGGGCTCTTCAGGAACGCCACGCCGCCGGAGTGGCCCGGGCAGTGCCAGGAATAGGAGCCATCCTGGGCATACTTGACCAGCTCGCGGAAGAACGGCGGCGGCAGGCTGTCGACGTAGCTGCGCGCTTCGCGGATGATGTGGCGCGCCACGAATTCGGGGGTGTCCTCGAACATGTGGATGAAGCCGTGCAACTCGCGCAGGATGTCGTTCGGAATGTGCTCCGAGGTGCGCGTCTCGCCGTACAGGTAGATCGGGATGTCGGCGTTGCGGAACCGCAGTTCGCCAATGAAAGTGCGCAGGTTCTTGATCGCGCTGGCCACGTCCTCGGGCGAATCCACATCGAACTCTTCATCGTCGATCGACAGAATGAAGGCGCTGGCGCGGCTCTGCTGCTGGGCGAACGAACTCAGGTCGCCGTAACTGGTCACCCCGATCACCTCGACGCCCTCGGCCTCGATCGCCGAAGACAAAGCACGGATACCCAGACCGGACGCGTTCTCGGAACGGTAGTCCTCGTCGATGATGAAGATGGGGAAGCGGAATTTCATGCAGGCGCTCCTGGGGGCAAGGCGAATCGGACCGGGTTGGCGGACGCGAGTGTACTTCTAGTGAAAAACCGTCTGATGACAGGCGGGCGCGAGGTTCCCGCCGGCGGCGGGAATGGCGGAATTGTAGGGCTGTTTTTCTCCAGCCCCTATGGGTTTTCCCGGAGCGCGGTGCAATGGGCCCGCCCCGGCCGCCGTCGGCGCCGGCCGATCCGGCGCGGCGGCGGGCTTTGCGCCTAGCGGATGGTGATGTCCTGGCCCGCCGCCAGGGCCGTCAGGAAGCGCTCGAAGTACGGCGGAATGGCTTCGGCGGCGCCATAGCGGATGCGCCGTTCGACCTTGGCGATGGCCCCGAAGCAGATCTCGGCATCCGGCGCGCCGCAGACCAGCACCACCGGATCCTCGTCGTCGCAGACCTCGTACAGTCCGCCATGGGCGCGCCGCGCCACTTCGTACAGGTAGGCGGCCGCGCCGACGGTCTGCATGGGGGTCAGGGGCAGCGTGCCCAGGTGCGCGGCTTCGAGCACGTCGTCGAGCGCATGCACGCTCGATGGCGAGTAGTCGAGCCCGGCGCCGGCGGGGCCGGCGGCCTGGACGAAATCCTGCGCGGCGTTGGCCACGCGCGCCACGAATTCTTCCTGGACTCCGTCGCGCTTGGCGTCCTGGTTTATCTTGAGGAAACCGAACATCATTGGCTCCTTTGTGAAAACCGCGAGCGGCGTTGACACCATTATAGGCGGCCCCTGCCCCTATATACTGACCCGGCCGTTCCCTCATCCCAACACTGCCGCTCCGCTCCGTGACCGCCGCTTCCGCCCCGCTTGTCAGACGTCTCACGCCCGAGGACGCCCCGGCCCTGCGCCAATTGCGCCTGGACGCCCTGCGCGAAACACCGGAGGCGTTCGGATCAAGTTACGAAGAGGAACACACGCTGACACTGGAAGACATCCGCAACTGGATCGCCCCGGCGGACGACAGCGCGATGTTCGGCGTGTTCGCGGCGGATGCGCTGGCCGGCATCATCGGCGTGGCCCGGCAGCGCAAACTGAAGATGCGCCACAAGGCGCACATCTGGAGCGTCTACGTGGCGCCGCCGTGGCGCGGCCGGGGCCTGGCGCGGCTGCTGATGCGGGCGGCGCTCGACCACGCCGCCGCCATGCGCGGCGTGCGCACGGTGCAGTTGAGCGTCACCGCCAACAACACCGCCGCCTGCCGGCTCTACGCCAGCCTCGGCTTCGAGCAGTATGGCCACGAGCACGAAGCCCTGTGCGTCAACGGCACGCTGTACGACGAACTGCTGATGGCGCTGCCCTTGCCCGGCCGTTGACGCGGCCCCGGCGTCAGGCCGCGCCCGCGCGCCGCCGCGTGCCGTAGGCGCAGACCTGGTTGCGGCCGCCGTCCTTGGCCTTGTATAGCGCCTGGTCGGCGGCCTTGATGACCGCGTCCGGCGCGCGCAGTGTCTCGCCGCGTTCGGCCACCCCGATACTGACCGTCACGCGCAGCGGGCGCGCATTGCGGCCGGCGCGCGCACCGCGCCGGCGCAGGCCGATCTGGTCGGCCTTGGGCCGCGCCGGCTTGTCGCGCAGGCGCATCTGATAGGCCTCGATCGCGCGCCGCACGGTTTCCAGGTGCGGCATGGCCTCGACCGCGGTCTTGCCCGGAAACACCAGCGTGAATTCCTCGCCGCCGTAACGATAGGCGTAACCGCCGCCCGCTACCCGGCGCAGTTGCGCCGCCACCATGCGCAGCACCTGGTCGCCGACGTCATGGCCATGGGTGTCATTGAAGGCCTTGAAATGATCCACGTCGGCCATGGCCAGTGTGTAGACGCGGCCCATGCGCTGCAGGCGTTCGTTGAGCGCGCGGCGCCCGGGCAGGCCGGTGAGCTCGTCGCGGAAGGCCATGTGATAGCCCTCGTGCGCCAGCGAAATGGATAGCGATGTCAACGCGGCGGCGGCCAGTACCGCCAGTTCGACGCCATGCTGCGCGCCGCGCGGCAAGGCCCAGGCCATGCAGACGAAACCCAGCCATTGGCCGGCCTGCTGCGGACGGCCATAGCGCAACAGCAGCAGGGTCAGGGTCAGCCCTGTCAACAGCAGCGCCGCCAGCGCCTCGAACGGCACGCCCAGCCGCGCCAGCACGCCCTGCACCGCCAGCGCGCCGAAAAGCTGCGATACGCCCTCCTTGCCGGCCAGCGCGATGACGGCCGCGCCCGCGGCCATCAGCCCCAAGCGCGCGGCCAGGTCGCGCAGCATGCCGGCGCGCTCGGGCCAGAGCGCATTGATGGTGTAGGCCAGCGACCACCACACCAACGCCGGCCCCAGCGCCCAGGGCGCCTGGCTCGCCAGCATCGGCCAGGCGGCCACCGCGGCCAGCACCGCCAGCATCAATGCCAGCGTCTGCGAGCGCTGATACATCAGGCAGATGGCGCCCCCGACCAGCGCCATGACCCACGGCACGAACGGCACGATCTGCGTCAGCGCGGGCGGCCATTGCCGCCACAGCAGCAGCCCGACCGCCGCCATCACCGGCAGCGCAGGGTAGAACAACAGGGGCAGCCAGGGGATATGGGGGTAACGCACGGATAGGGCCTTGCTCACGCTTGCTGAAATGACGTCGCCAAATCGGCAAACACATATGCCATTTTACGGTCGCGCCCCCGGGTTCTTTAGCGTGTTACCACCCGTTCGGCGGCGGTCGTGCCGTGCTATGTTCTGCGCTCGCCCCCCCCTGGAAAAACCTCATGCGCATCCTGGTCAATATCGATGTCCCCGATCTGCAGGCGGCCATCGATTTCTACACCCGCGCCTTCGGGCTGGCGCTGCACCGCCGCTTGGGCGCCACCGGCGCCGAAATGCTGGGTGCGCCGGCCCCCATCTACCTGCTGCAAAAGGCCGCCGGCTCGCCGGCCGCGGGCGCCGTGCGCCAGCCGCGCGACTATGCGCGCCACTGGACGCCGGTACACCTGGACGTGGTGGTGGATGACGTGGATGACGCCGTGGCGCGGGCAGTGGCCGCGGGCGCGCGGCTGGAAGACCCGGCGGTCACGCATGAATGGGGCCGCATCGCCCACCTGAGCGACCCGTTCGGCCACGGCATCTGCATCATGCAGTTTCTGGGCCAGGGCTACGATGCGCTGGCGCCGGGCGCGCTGCGCGATGCGCCGGTGACCGAGGCCGATTTCGAAACTTTGCTGGCGATCCGCATCGAGGCCATGCGCGACAGCCTGGAACGCCTGGGCCGGTTCGACCCGGCGCGGGCGCGGGCGCGGCTGCGCGCCACGTTCCGGCCCGAGCACACCTGGTTCATCGAGCGCGACGGCGCGCGCATCGGCTTCTATGCCCTGCGCCCGGACGGCGCCGGCCTGCGGCTGGATCATCTGTATGTGGTGCCCCCGGCGCAGGGGCTGGGGGTGGGCGGCCAGGTGCTGGGCCGCCTGCTGCTGGACGCCGACCGGCGCGGCCTGCCGGTGCGCGTCGGCGCGCTGCGCGGCAGCGACTCGAACCGCTTCTACCGCCGCCACGGCTTCGAGCCGGTGGCGCAAGGCGAATGGGACATCGACTACCTGCGGCCGGCGCCGGGGCGCCAGGCCTGAGGCGCGATCAGGTGCGCGGCAGCGTCACGCCGCGCTGGCCCTGGTACTTGCCGCCCCGGTCGGCGTACGAGGTCTCGCAGACCTCGTCGCTTTCCAGGAACAGCATCTGGGCGCAGCCTTCGCCAGCGTAGATCTTGGCCGGCAGCGGCGTGGTGTTCGAGAATTCCAGCGTGACATGGCCTTCCCATTCGGGTTCCAGCGGCGTCACGTTGACGATGATGCCGCAGCGCGCGTACGTGCTCTTGCCCAGGCAGATGGTCAGCACGCTGCGCGGGATGCGGAAATACTCCACCGTGCGCGCCAGCGCGAACGAGTTGGGCGGGATGATGCAGACGTCGCCCTTGAAATCCACGAACGAGCCTTCGTCGAAATTCTTGGGATCGACGATGGTGGAGTTGATGTTGGTGAAGATCTTGAATTCGTCGGCGCAGCGCACGTCGTAGCCGTAGCTGCTGGTGCCGTAGCTGACGATGCGCCCGCCATTGGCCGTGCGGACCTGACCCGCTTCGAAGGGTTCGATCATGCCGGCTTCGGCCTGGCGGCGGATCCAGCGGTCGCTTTTGATGCTCATGATGGCAAAGGTGCTTGGGGGAATGGAATGGGCCTCATTTTATCCCGAGCGCGGGGTTCCGTCCCCAACAAGGACGGAACCCCGCCGCGGCATCAATCGCCGAAGAAGGTGCGGTAGACCAGCGCGATACCGTTGACCGAGCCGCCTTTCAGGTCCAGCGACAGGCCGCGCGCCAGCCGGTAGCTGGCCCGGCCCACGGTATCGCTGCCCGCCAGCGCCTGTTCGACGCTGAGCGTGATGCCGTTGGCGAACGTCTTGCTGGCCACCAGGAACTGCGTCGCCAACTGGCTGTCGCTGTCGCGGTTGACGTCGCCGGCCACGGTGCGGTCGGGCAGGATGCTGCCCGAGCTGCCCAGGTTGCCGGTGCGCACACTGACGTCGTCCAGTCCGAACTGCTTGTAGAATGGCTCGCCGCCGCCCAGCAGCGCCGTGCCCACCGACAGCAGCAGCGCGGCGTCGCTGCCGCTTTCGTCGGGGCCGCGCCCCAGCAGCAGCCACGAGAGCTTTTCGACGTCGCTGACGTCCGGGTACGACACCAGATCGATGCGCGGGCGCTGCGCCGTGCCCACCACCTTCACGCCAGCCTCGACCTGTTCGCCGGTGCGCAGGGCCTCGATGTCCAGCAGCGGATTGTCCAGGCGGCCCTGGAAGGTCAGCGTGCCGCGCCGCAGCCGCAGCTTCTGGCCATAGGCCTCGATGCCGCCGCCCCGCGTGCGCAACGCCCCCACGCCCGTCAAGCGGCCGTCGTTCAGCAGGATCTGGATCGACCCCAGCAGGCCGGCGTCCAGCCCCATGCCGGTGATGTAGAAGCGCGGACCCATATCGAACTTCAGGTTCATGCTGGTCTGCAGCGGTGTCGACACGGTGCCGGGCTCGTCGCCCGCGCGCCGCACCTTGACGTCGTCATCCAGCGAGGGCACGCCCTGCAGAATCTCCAGGCTGAACCAACCGGCGTCCGCCTTCAGGTCGCCGACGATGTCGATGCGCGGCAGCGCGGCGCTCAGGTCGATGGTGCCGGAGACCATGGCATAGCGGTCGGAGCGCTGCAGCGCCGGGAAGCGGTACAGCGTCAGGCGCACGTCGCCGCCGCCGTCGATCAGGTTCCATTGGCCCTTGGCTTCGACGTAGCCGCCCTTGGCCTCGGGGCTGGTGGTGATCCATTCCTTGGTGCGCCATTCGGCCGGCATGACCCGCAGCGAGGCCGGGAAGCGCAGGCTGTCGAGCACCAGTTTGTCGCCGTCCAGGCGCGCCGACAGCGTGCCCTCGATCAGGCGCACGCCGTCGTCGATGCGCACCACCCGCAGCTTTTCGCCACGGATCGCGCCGCTGGCGCTCCACTTGCCGTTGAGCGTGCCCTGGGCCTGCAGGTTGGCCTTGACCTGGCCACCGACCTCCATGGAATCGCCGACGAACAGACCGACCCAGGCCAGGTCGGCGATGTCGGCATCCAACCGGGCGCGGATCGGCTGGCGCGGATCCAGCGCCATGCCGCCGTTGGCGTCGACCGCCAGCACCGCCGTGCCGTTGCCGGCGATCTTGCCCATCTTGTCCGTGGACAGATCCAGCTTGGCATCCAGACGGCTGGTATTGGCCGAGGTCGGCGTGGCGGTCAGGTCCAGCACCAGCGCCTTCACGCCCAGCGGCACCGGCGGATCGCCGGGAATCAGCAGGTCGCCATCGCGGCGCGCGATGCGGGCGCGGCCGGCCAGGCGGCCGTCGAATTTCAGGTCCCAGGACGCGTCCAGCGCGATGCGGCGGCGGCCCTCGGCCACGCTGGCATTGACGCGCTTGGGACCGCTGTTCATCTTCGCCGCGGCCTCGGGGTCGACGGCGGCGATCACCTGGCGCGCCATGGCGGCGGTGATGACCAGGTTATCGGCCTGTCCGGCGGTTTCCCAGCGCCTGGCGCCGCCACGCGACCCCTGGTGCGCGATGGTCAGTTTTTCCTTGCCGGGCAGCGTCACGCCCAGCACCGTCTGACCGACCTGCCATTGCCATTGCGGCGCCACCGCCGCCGGCAGGTACGACAGCGTCACCGGCCGGTCAGCGGCGAGGGTGAAGCCGGCGCTGTTGGCGCTCAGACGCGAGAACGTGCCGCGCCAGCCGGCCAGGGCCGCGTCGGCTGCGCCGGCCGCCCCCTTGCCCCAGCCGCCCGCGAAGGCGATGGCGGCCTCGGCCCGCGAGGCGCCCAGCACGCCCGGGCGCGGCTTGGGCGGGCTGTAGCCGGCGGTGAGTTCGCCACGGTGCGCGGCCACGGTGCCGACGAGCCGGCCCTTGAGGTCGGCGCCGCCGGGAATGCCGGGCCAGAACGCATCCAGCTGGGGCGCCTGCGCGTCCAACGCCAGCGCGCCCTCGGCCCCGCCGATTTCGCCTTGGACGCGCACCCGGTTCGCGCCCAGCTTCAGGTCCACGTCCAGGCCGTGCAGGCGCAGGCCGGCCAGCGGGTCGGCGGCTGGCGCGCTGCCGGCCGGCGGGTTGGCGGTGGGCGCGGCCGGCGCCGCGATAGCCACCTCGGCCTTGATCCTGCCGCTCAACGGCTGCCGGTTCCAGCGGGTGCCCTCTTCGACGCGCAGGTCGATGGCGGCCTGCCGCAGGTCGCTGAGGTTCTCGAATTCAGCGGTGACCTGGCCGTTGGCGCTGATCAGCGCCGCCGGGATCGCCTCGCCCAGCCAGGGCGACAGATCCAGCCGCTGCGCGCCGACGCTGCCGGCAATCCGGTCCCGGCCCGGCCGCCCCTGGACCGCTTGCAGATCCAGGCGGGCCGTCAGGGTGGACTTGTCCGGCAAGCGCGCATCGGCCCGCGCGCTGCGCAGGATCAGCGGCGTGCGGGGCGCCAGGTCGGCCGCCACCTCCAGGGCCAGACCGGCGCCGGAACCTTCCAGCTTGGCCTGGATGCCATCGAGCGAGCCCGCGGCGTCCGCGCGCAACACCGCCTGGCACGCCGGCGCGGGCGGTCCCGCCAGTTCCGCCGGCGAGGCGCCGCCCTCGCCCTTGGCGCCGCCCGAGGCGTCCTTGGCCGGTTGCGCGCGCGGCCGGGCCGGCGCGGCAAACCTGCCGCTCAGTCGATCGGCCTGGCACAGGGGCGAATCCGGGCCGGCGCCGCGCGCCGTCACGTCCAGACGCGCGGTGAAGGGCCACGGATCGGCCAGGCCCTGCAATTCGGCCTCGCCGCTCACCTGCGCCTGTCCGACCGCATGGCCCACGTGCAGGCTGGCGATGCGCAGTTGCGCGCCGCGCTTGCCGGCGGCGAACGTGGCGCTCAGGTCGCCCAGCGTCACCGGCAGCGGCTGGCCGTCCTGCAACAGGTGGAACCGGCCCAACGCCAACCGGTCGACCGCGATGTCCACCGGCAGCTCGGGCAACGTGAAGGGGGCCTCCGGCTGGCTGTCGGCCGGCGTCTGCGCGCCTGGCGCCAGCACCACCTCGACGCTGCCGGCGGACAGCTCGCGCACATGCAGCAACCGGTCGCCGAGCGCGCGCCAATGCACCTTCAGGTGCAGGTCGCTGATGCCGATGCGAGTGCCGCCGATGTCCAGATCCAGCCGCCCCACTTGCAGGCCGCGCAGAACCGAACCGCGCACCGCCAGCGCCTGGCCATCGAGTTGCTGGGCGGCGGTGGTCAGCAGCAGGCGGGTACCGGTCTGCGAGGCCAGCAGCCAGAACACGAAGCTGCATGCCAGCACCGCCAGCATCGCCAGCCCCGGCAACCACCACACCAGCAGGCGTCGTCCGAATCTGCGCAGCACCGTCAAAACGCGATCCCCAGCGAGAAGTGCAGGCGCAGGTCGTGCTCGCGCTGGCCATAGGCCACATCCAGGAACAGCGGACCGGCCGGGGTGCGCACCCGCGCGCCCACGCCGTAACCCAACGCCAGCGACATATCGCCGAACGACTGGGCCGCGTCGCCGGCATCGACGAATACGCCCATGCCCCAGCGCTCGTTGAAATAGTGGTCGTATTCGATGCTGCCGACCACCAGCGTGGGCGCCCCCACGATGGCCTTGTCGCGCTTGAGGCCGATACTCTGATACTTGTAGCCGCGGATCGAGCGCGCGCCGCCGGTGCGAAAGCCGAAGTCGTCCGGCACCTGCACGTTGCCGTTGGACCAGACCCGGCCAACCTCACCGCGCACGGTCAGCACGTCCAGCTTGCCGATCGGCCACCACTTCTGGGCGCGAAAACGCGCGCGGGTGTAGGGCTCGCCCGTGTCCAGCGTCACCCCCACGCCGCCGCCCAGCGCGATCAGATTGCCCTCGCGCGGGTCGTACTTGTTGTCGACGTCGCGCCGCAGCCACTCGCCGGTGGCGGTCAGTGTGGGCAGGGCATATTCGTCGCCGCCGTCGATTGCGATGTCGTCGTGCGCCAGCAGCAGGCCCCAGCGGGTTTCGTAGGTGACGCGGCTATCGCCGGCGCCCTTGCGCTCCTGGCTGCGGGTGGCGCCCAGGGCGTAGCGCGTCACCGCCAGCCCCTGGATGTCGGAATGCTGGGCCAGCACCCCGATGGAGTCCTTGTAGCCGCGCTCGGTCGGCGGCAGCAGGAAGTCGGCGTAGACGCGCTGCCGCAGGCGGTCGACGCTGAAACCGGATTCCATCGTCAGCGGCTGGCCGAACACCACGTTCTGGCGATAGAGCGACTCCAGCCGCACGCCCGCCTCATCGTCGACGCCGAGCGAGGCGGAAAAGCGCTTGGGCGGCGCCTCCACCACCCGCACCTGCACCGGCAGCGTCACTTCGCCGTCGGAATCGTACTTGGGCGGCGGTGGCGGCATGGCGCCGGACACCACCGGATCGCCCGCCGGCGCCGACTCGGCCGCGTTGGCGGCGCCCGGCGCGCGGGCGCGGTCCGCAGCCGGCTCAGCGGGCGGCTGCGCGCTGCCGGGCTGGCGCAGCGCGACGAACGCGCCACGGAAGAACGCCGTCGATTGCAGGTCCTGCTGCCACTCATCGAGCCGGTTCTGGTCGTAGGGCGCCCCCGGCGAATAGCGCACATAACGGGAGATGAGCTTGGGCGGCACCCGCTCCAGGCCCTCGGTGCTGAGTTCGCCCATGCGCACCATCGGTCCGCTGTCGATGGTGACGCGCAGCGCCGCCGACGCGCTATCGGCCTGCACCTCGGCTTCGGACGCCGTCATGCGCGCCAGCATGAAGTCGCGCCCCGAGACCTCATCCAGCAGGGACGACTTGGCCCGGTTCCAATCGGCATTGATAAAGGGCTGGCCCGGCTTGAGCAGCCAGTCGTCGCGCAGTTTCCGCACCCGCTGCGCGTACTCCGGCCGCGTGATGCGGCCGGTGAAGGTCAGATCGACCGACGACACCGTGGTGCGCTTGCCCGGCACGATGCCGATGTCCCAGGTTTCGCCGCCGATGTCGGTGCCGGCCTCCAGCGTGACCGTGGGCGAGAAATAGCCCTGCGTGGCCAGCGCGGCCAGCGTGGCGTCGCGGGCGCGCCGCCGCAGGCGGTTGATTTCACCGCCGTCCTGGTCTTCCGCCAGGCGCGCGATGGCGTCCACCGCCTCGGTGATCGCCTGCAACGCGGCCGGCGGCACGCCGCCCGGATCCACGATGATTTCCGGGCGCTTGGCCGCCGCCTCGCCCGCCACGATGCAAAGTCCAGCCAAGAAGGCCCGGGCCGCCCACCGCATGCGTTACGACGGCTGCTGCACGACGATGGACGGGAACTTCCCGGCCATGTCACGGGGCAACGCCGCAACGCCCGCCGCCAGTTTGCGGGCAATGGCGCGATACAGCCCCGCGGCTTCGCTGCCGGGATCGGCCACCACGGTGGGGGTGCCGGCGTCGGTCTGTTCGCGGATCGCCAGCGTCAGCGGCAGGCTGCCCAGCCAGGGCGTGCCGTACTGCTCGGCCATGCGCTGACCGCCGCCTGCGCCGAAGATGTGTTCGGCGTGGCCGCATTGCGAACAGATGTGGATGGCCATGTTCTCGACCACGCCCAGGATCGGCACCTCGACCTTCTGGAACATGCGCAGGCCCTTGCGCGCGTCCAGCAGCGCCACGTCCTGCGGCGTGGTGACGATCACGGCGCCCACCACCGGCACCTTCTGCGCCAGCGTCAGCGCCACGTCGCCGGTGCCCGGCGGCATGTCGACGATCAGGTAGTCCAGGTCGCGCCAGTTGGTCTGGCGCAGCAGTTGTTCGAGCGCCTGGGTGACCATGGGGCCGCGCCAGATGGCGGGCGAGTCGGCGTCGATCAGAAAGCCGATGGAGTTAGCCTGCAGGCCGTGGCCGGTCAGCGGCTCCATGCTCTTGTTGTCGAGGCTCTCGGGGCGGCCCGAGACGCCCAGCATGGTCGGCACGCTGGGGCCGTAGATGTCGGCGTCCAGCAGGCCGACCTTGGCGCCCTCGGCGGCCAGCGCCAGCGCCAGGTTCACGGCCGTGGTGCTCTTGCCCACGCCGCCCTTGCCGGAGGCGACCGCAATAATGTTGCGCACATTGGGCAGCGGCTTGAGCCCCTTCTGCACCGCGTGCGCGGCCACCTTCCAGGACACGTTCACCTGGGCGCCGGGCGCGCCGGCCGCGGCCAGCGCGGCCACCGCGACGCCACGCACCTGCTCGCGCACGGCATCGGCCGGATAGCCCAGTTCCAGCGCCACGGTGACGCGGCCGCCGTCGATTTGAATGTCACGATCTTTTACAGAAACGCCCAGGTCCAAGCCGGTATTGGGGTCTTGCGCGCCGCGCAGCGCGGCGCGGATATGTTCTATCGTTATACTCATGTCACTATGGTTCCGTAGGCAGCGCGGCGTCTGCGGGCCGCCATCCCCTAAAGGATAGC
>NZ_JBLZXG010000005.1:0-499704 GCF_050285565.1 Achromobacter sp. | reverse complement strand
ACGCCGTGCGCGGCTTCGACGGCCAGATGACCCTGGCTGCGGAAGACGGCTGGACCCTGCGCAATGACCTGTCGCTGGGCCTGGACGAGTTGCTGCGCGTGTCTGGCCACCAGTTGTATGCCGGCCTGGACATGGGCCGCGTGGGCGGGCCCGCCGCGGCGTGGCTGTCCGGCCGCACGCTGGCCGGCGCGGTGTTCGGCTTGCGCGGCCGCGCCGCCCTGCCCGCCGCGGCCAATGCGGTCAACGCCAGCTACGACGTGTCCGTCGGCTGGCCTCTCACAAAGCCTGAATCGTTGAAAGCCGCCTCCACCGTGTTCGCGGCGACGCTGATGTTCGAGTTCTGATTCGACCGCCTTTGCGGGGTCGCAACGCCCGCAAAGCCGTCGCCATCCTTGGTTCAACCGAGTACGCATGATGTCCAAGCTCCGTTCCCTGATCGTGTGGTCCGTGGTCTGCACGCAGATCTGGTCACCGGTGCTGGCGCAGACGCTGCCGATCCGGGTGGACAGGAGCGCGCCGGGCGCCCGGCCTGCCGTGGGCGTGAGCCATGGCGTGCCCGTCATCAACATCGCGCCGCCGTCGGCCGGTGGCGTCTCGAACAACCGCTACACGCAGTTCAACGTCGGCCCGTCCGGCGTGGTGCTCAACAACAGCGGCGGCGCCAGCCAGACGCAACTGGCCGGGCCAGTGGCGGGAAATTCGATGCTGGGCAACCGGCATGCGGGCACCATCCTCAACCAGGTCACCGCGCCGAACCCGTCGCAACTGCTCGGCACGCTGGAAGTGGCGGGCAATCGCGCCAGCGTCATCGTCGCCAACCCGGCCGGCATCACCTGCAATGGCTGCGGATTCCTGAATGCGGACCGCGCCACCCTGACCACCGGCACGCCGCGCGTGGGGCCGGACGGCGGCATTGGCTTTGACGTGGCGGCAGGCCGGCTTGGCATCGAGGGACAGGGCCTGAACGGCATGAACCTGAGCCAGGTGGACTTGATCGCGCGCACGCTGGAAATCAACGCGGGCATCTGGGCGAACCGTCTGAACGTGACGGCCGGTGCATCGCGCGTTGACTATGGCTCTGGCGCCGTATCCGCGCAGGTGGGTGATGGCCCAGCACCCGCCGTGGCGCTGGACACGGCCGCGCTGGGCGGCATGTACGCCAACAGCATTCGCCTGATCGGCACCGAGGCCGGCGTGGGCGTGAACATCGGCGGCAATCTGGCGGCGCTGACAGGCGATTTGCGGGTCAGCGCCGCCGGCGACGTTCGCATTGCGCCGCGCGCCACCGTGCAGGCGGCCGGCGATCTGCGGATGGAGAGCGGCGGTGATCTGGCCGTGCAGGGCGCGGCGCAGGCGACAGGCGCGGCCGCGCTCATCACCACGCGCAACGTGACGATCCCGGGCGCGGTCGGCGCGGGAGCGTCGCTGAACATCGAGGCGGGCGGCGATGTGGCGGTGGGCGCACAAGGCAGCCTGCGCACCCAGGGCGCCTTGCGCGTGGCCGCAGGCCGGGATCTTTCGCTGTCGGCACGCCTGCTGACGTCCGGCCAGGACGCGCGCGCGCAATCGGGCCGCAATCTGACGGTGGCCGCTCAGACGGCAATGCCGCCACTCGCCCAGGGCGGAGCCACCGAAAGCGGCGCGGGCGCGGACGCGGGGGCAGGCGCGGCACCGGGCAAGCCGTCCGTCCCAGCCACGCCTGGCGAGCCGCCCGGCGGGGTATCCCTGGTGGACGGCGTGGTGTCCGCGCAAGCTGGCGTCACGCTGCAAGCGGGCCGCGACCTGGTGCTGCCGCAACAGGTTTACGCATCGGGAACGCTGCTCACCGAGGCAGACGGGCGCGTGGCGATGCAGGCCGGCACGCAATTGCAGTCGGCCGGCAACGTGACGATACGGGCGGGCCAGGGCGCGGCCCTGGGCGGCGCGGTTCTGACCGACGCGGCGCTGAGCCTGACCAGCGGCGGCGATCTGGTGCAGGGCGCGACGGGCAGGCTGCAAGGCAAGCAGGTGCAGGCCAGTGCCGGCCGCGACCTGGCCTTGGGCGGCGCATGGGTGGCCATGGCCGATGCCCAGGCGCGGGCCACGCGCGATCTGCGTGTGGACGGAAAACTCGGCGCTGGCGGATCGCTGGATCTGGATGCGGGGCGTCATCTGCGGGTCGGCGCCGATGGGCAGGCAGACGCGTCGGGCCAGGTGCGCATGCACGCGGCCGGCGATCTGTCGCTGGCTGGCGCGGTGCGCGTTGATCAGGATCTCGCGGCGACGCCGGGCGACGCGTTGCGCATTCAAGCGGGGCAAGATCTGGCGTTGCTCGGCCTCGCCCAAAGCAATGCTGGCCTGACCTTGTCATCCGGCCGCGATCTGCAGGTCGAAGGCGGCGCGTTGGCCCATGGCGGCTCCGTGTCCATGACCGCGGGCCAGGCGTTGACGCTGGGCGCCGCGAGCCGCGTGCAAGGTTGGGACCTCATCGCGCGCGCGGGCAGCGATGTGGACGCCCGAGGCGAAATGGGCGCGCGGGGCGATATCGGGCTGCTGTCCGGCCGCGATTTGCGGCTGTCGGGCAAGAGCGCCGCCTCGGGCAATCTCGGCCTGCAGGCCAGGCGCGACCTGCTCGCCGACGCCAAGGGGCTTTGGGAGGCGAACGGCGGCGCAACTATCGCGGCCGGGCACGATGCGGCATGGGCGGGCGCCCTGCGCACCAATCGCGGCATCACGCTGGATGCCGCGCGTCGCCTGTCCGTCGACGGCCTCGTCAGCACGGCCGAAGGCGGGTTGCTGAGCGCGGCGGGGGACGAGTTGTCCGTCGGCGTGACGGGCCGCATGGTTTCCAGGGACCGCATGGGGGTCACGGCGGGCGCGAACCTGGTGATCGAGGGCGAATTGAGTTCGTTGGACGAACTGTCCGCGCAGGCGGTGCGCGATGCGCGGGTCGGTGGCAAGCTGCATGCCGCGACCTCGTTGCGCATGGCGGCCGGCCAGAACGCGCGGTTGGAAGCGGGCAGCCGCCTGCAAGGCCAGGGCGTGGACGCGCGCGCCGGTGGCGACTTGCGCCAGGATGGCCAACTGGTGTCCTTTGCCAACATCAATCTGGCTGCCGCCCATGACCTGAGCGCCGACGGCGGGATCGTTGCCGATGGCAAGCTGGATCTGTGCGCCCGGGGCGACGCGCGGATTGGCGCGGCGGGCCGTCTGCAATCGGCGGGTCTGGCCACTCTGCGCGCGGACGGCGAAGCCGCCGTCGCCGGCGAACTGCGCGGCAATGACGGCACCGCAGTCAATGCGGGCGGCACGCTGGATGTGCGGGGCTTGATCGCGTCGGCGCAAGGCGCGCTGACCCTGAATGCCGGTCAGGACCTGACGTTGGGCGCGAACGGCAGCGCCCTGGCGCACGGCCCATTGACGGCGCAGGCCGGCGGGTCGGTGGCCAGCGCGGGAATGTTGTCATCGCTGGCCGATCTGACATTGGAGGCAGGCAGGACCCTGACCTTGCAAGGCCAGAGCCTCGCAGCCGGCGACATGCGCCTGAATGCGGGTGACAGGCTCGTCAGCGCCTCCAGCGCGCAGACGAGGGCCGATGGCGCATTGAGCGTGAAAGCCGACTCGGCGACGCTGGCCGGCCATGTCGTCGCCGGGGGCGTGACCAATCTGCGCACGGCCGGCGAACTGCTTCTGGACGGTAGCCTGCTGGCACCCGGGGGCGCGCTCACGCTGGCCAGCGGCGGCGCTCTGAAACTGGCCGCATCCAGCGCCACGAAGGCGGGCGGATTGCTGACCGTGCGAGCGGGCGGCGCGTTGCTCGCCGACGGCGCGATACAGGGCGACAGCGACATTCATCTTTCGGCCATGTCGGACGCGGTGCTGAACGGCGACACGGCCGCCAACGGTCTGTTGAACGTCACGGCGGGCAAGGACGCGGGCGATCTGCGGGTCGGGCAAGACGCGTACCTGCGGGCGGCCACCACGTTGGACATGCGCGCGGGCGGCGACCTGACCGTCGCGGGGACGCTGGCCTCGGTCGCGGCTCTGACGCTGGCCGCGGCGCGCGACGTGCGCGTGGATGGCGTGGCGGCCAGCGACGCGGGCTTGACGTTGACCGGGCGCGACATCGCGGTGGGCGACAGGGGCTTGATCCAGGCGGCCGCCACCATGGCTGGCGTGGCCGACCGCTCGATGATGATCGCGGGCCGCGCGGTGGCCGGCCGTACGCAATCGCTGGGCGCGGGCGAGCGCCTGTCGGTAGCGGGCACGGTCGCGGCCTTGCAGGGCGATCTGTCTCTGACCGCCACGCGCGGCGACGCCATTCTGGGTGCGGCATCGCGCCAACAGGCGGGCGGCTCGCTCAGGTTGACGGCGGGCGGCGCCTTGCAGATGTCGGGCAGCAGCAGCGCCGGCCAGGATCTGTCCTTGCGCGCCGGCACCGATGCCTTGCTCGATGGCGTGATCGCCACGCGGCACGGCACGCTCGCGGCCACCGCCGCCCGCGACCTGCGGATAGTTGCGGGCGGCCGCCTGCAAGCGGGCGCCGGACTGGCCCTGGCGGCCGGCGACGTACTGACGCATGCGGGTGTCGCCGTCGCGGGCGCACAGGCAGACCTGAGCGCCAATGCCGCATTGAGCAATACCGGCTCGGTGCTCGCCGCCGGCGATCTGCGCGTTCGCGTGCCGGGTCTGCTGCGCAACGCCGGCCATTTTGTGGCCGGCATCGACGCCGATGGCGGATTGAGCCTGCCGGGCAGCCTTCAGGTCAACGCGGGCACGATCCAGCACCCCGGCACCAGCCTGGCCGGCAAGGACATGACGTTGTCCGCCAATGGGTTGCAACTGGAGCGCGGCACGCTGTCGGCGGCGGGCCAGATGACGCTGGCCGCCACGGGCGACATCGACACGGCCGGGGCCACCTTGCGCGCCGGGGCATTGGATCTGTCGGCGGTTCACCTGCGCAACCCAAACGGCACGCTCACCGCCACGGGCGAGGCCCGCGTCCATCTGGGCGAAAGCCTGGACAACACCAACGGCAAGTTCGTCGCCGCCGGCCATGCGCGCGTGGACGCCGCCAGTATCGACAACCTTGGCGGCACGCTCGCCGGCGGCGACCTGACCCTCGCCACCCCGGGCGCGGTCGACAACCGCAACGGCCTGATCCAGGCGGACGGCACGCTGGCGCTGTCGGCCGCAAGCCTGGACAACCGCGCAGCCACCGCGCCGGCCGTGCCGGCTCGCGGTGTGCTCGGCCGGATGGTCGCGGTCGAGGCCGACGGCATCAACAATCAGGGCGGCGCGATCAACGCCATCGAGGGCCTGACCCTCAAGACCCGTGACCTTGACAACACCGCGGGCAGGATCGCCTCGCAAGGCGACGCCAGCATAGAGACCGGCGGCTTGAAAAACGGGCAAGGCGAATTGGCGGCTGGCCAGAACCTGAGCGTTCGCGTCCAGGCCTTGCAAGACCTGGGCGCGCTGCGCGCGGGCGGCGATCTGTTGCTGGATTACGCGGGCTCGCTGAACCTGGATGGCGATATCACCGCGGGCCGTGACCTGACGCTGAAGCTGGGCGGCGCGCTTGATAACCGGGCGCGCGTCAGCGCCGGACGCGACCTCGGCATCCGCGCCGAGTCGTTCGTGAACCATGAGACGGGGGAATGGATTGCGGGCCGCGGCAACACGATCGACGTCGCCAACGGGCTGGTCAATGACGGCCTGATCGATGGCAAGACAACCCGCATTACGGCCGGCTTTGTGGATAACCGGGGCCGCATTTACGGCGACCAGGTATCGATCGGCGCCGGCAGACTGAGCAACACGGCTGGAGCCAAGGGCGCGGCGGTGATCGCCTCGCGAGCGGACATGGATCTGGGCGCCGGCTCGCTCGTCAACGAGCAGGGCGCCCTGATCTACTCAGCGGTGGATGTGCGGGTGGGCGGCGCGCTGGACGCGGCCGGAACCGCCACGGGGCAGGCCGCGCGGGTGCGCAACAGCGCGGCGACGATCGAGGCGGCAGGCCAGGCCAGCATCGCCGCGGCGCTGATCGAGAACTTGAACCCAAGCTATGCGAGCCGGACGGCACAGGTCTCGTCCGAGCCGAAGTTCTATTTCCGGCAGGTCAATCAGGATCGGCAGGAGTTCGGGCCGTTGATGGACGGCAGTGAGTTCTTCTGGGTGTGTCACGAGTACCGCGGCATCTGCTCGCAGAATCCCGCGCAGGGCGTGGGCAAGCAGAACTGGCTGCTGCTATTGCCACCCAGCGAGAAGTACCCGGCCGCGCGCTATGGGCCGCCCTTCGACTATGGCCTGCCTAACTGGTACGGAGACTGGGGCCGGGATCCGACGGCGACCACCTGGCCGATCGCGCCCTCCTACACCCCGGCGGAGCCGGGCTGCGCCGGCGTGGCCGACGACGAATGCGAGATCCCGCAAGACATCTTCGCTTATGCCCCGGATGCGCGGATCTGGTCGGTATTCGGGGTCGCCCCGCCCGCCGGCCCGATGCCGCAGTGGCTTGAAGCCGAACCGGCGGAATGCCTCAAGGGCAAATCACCGGCTTGCGAAGCCTATGCCGCGCGCCGCGGCGCCTATGAGCAAGCCTACGCCGACTACAAAGCGCGGCACCTCGAACTCGACGCGCGCATCAAGGAATTCAATCGCGACGTGAACAGCCGCTGGCAGCACGCGTTCATGTACTACCGCGTCAACGAGACGGTCGTCGAGACCCGGACGGTGTCGTCCGATCCCGGGCAGATCCGGTCCGGCGCCGCGATGACCTTGACCGGGGCGGTCACCAACGACAAGAGCCGCATCGCCGCCGGCGGCGCGCTGTCCGTGGTCGGACCCGCCATCGACAACATCGGCGCCAGCGGCACGCGCACCGTGACGCGCGAAGGCGTCATGACCTTGAGCTTCGAGAAGCAGCGTCACGCGCGCAAATCCACGCGCTGGGAAAGCAGCAGCCCCTACGCCAGTACGCTGGCGGCCGAAGCGATTGACGTTCCGGTCGCCACCGCGACAGGCGGGGCCGCCGTGACGCTGTCGGGCGCCGCGCCTGACGCGACCCCCATAGGCGCGCCGGAGCCGGTGCGGGTCGTCAGTGTCGATCTGCCGGGCGGCAAGGCCGTCCGCACCGTTGCCCCTCCGGCCAGCATTCCCGACAACCAGCTCTTCGTGGTCGACCGGCAGCCGCAGGCGCCCTACCTGGTGACGACCGACCCGCGCTTTACTGCCGGCCACGCCCACGTCTCCAGCGACTACCTGCTCGATCTGCTGCGGCGGCCCGGCACGCTGCCTGGGGTCTTGGCCGGCGAAAGCGCGGGCGGTGGCGATCGCCACGCGGGGGATCCCGTCCTGGTATCGCCACCCGCGCGCCAGAACGGCGATACGGCGGGCGCGGGGGACGCCTTGCCGGTGGCGCCTCCGGGGGGCTGGGACGACCTGATCCCGCCGGGCGCCAAGTTCCTCACGCCGGCGGGCCAGCCCCGGCGCCTGGGCGACGGATTCCACGAGCAAAAGGTGGTGTCCGACCAGATTCTCGCCACCAGCGGCCAGCGCTTCCTGGAGAACTACAGCAATCAGGATGCGCAATACAAGGCCTTGCTCGCGGCCGGCGCCCGCTTCGCGCAGGCGCACGGCATCAAGCTGGGCGCCAGGCTGACCGAAGCCCAGCAGCAGTTGCTCCTCACCGATCTGGTATGGCTGGTGGAACAGCCCGTGACCCTGGCCGATGGCAGCGTCCAGTCGGTGCTGGTGCCGCAGGTTTATCTCCTGGTCCGGAAGGATGACCTGAAGGGGGACGGCACGTTGATCGCCGGGCGCGATGTCGACATCACCGCCGAGGGCGATTTCGTCAACAGCGGCGCCGTCGCGGCGCGCCAAGCCACCGTGATCCGCGCCGGCAACATCGTCAATCAGGCCGGCGGCGCCCTCCAGGCGGGCGGCGCCGTCGACCTGATCGCGCGCGAAGACCTGACCAATCTGGCGTCCCTGATCAAGGGCGACAAGATCGGCCTGAGCGCTGGACGCGATATTGCGCTGACCTCGACCTCGGCGTCCGAACGCGCCAGCAATACCTGGGGCACCTACCTGACGGGCATGGCGCGGCTCGACGCGGGCAGCCTGGATGTGCGGGCGGGGCGCGACCTGCGCCTGACCACGGCGCAAATCGCCGCCCGCGACGACGCGCGCCTGCAAGCCGGCCGCGACGTCAACATGGCCACCCTGACCGAGCGCAAGGGCGAACGGCTCGAACGCGACCCGCGCAACCGCTACGAACTGAGCACGGGCCGCGAGATCGGCGCGGCACTTGCCGCCGGCGGCAGCCTGGCCCTGGTGGCGGGCCGGGACATCAACGCGCGCGCCGCCGACGTCACCGCGGGCAAGCATCTGGCGGTGCAAGCCGGGCGCGACATCAACGCGACGGCCGGCGTGCGGACGCAGCACTCCTACATCGAGTCCTACAGCAAGCAGCACGGCTTCCTGTCCAGCCGTTCCAATCACATGGTCAACGCCATCACGACCGAGCGGGCGCTGGCCACGACCTTCACGGGCGACACGGCAACGCTGACGGCCGGCCGGGACGTAGTGGTCAGCGGCTCGAACCTGGGCGCGCAGCATGACCTGGCGGTGTCGGGCGCGCGGGATGTGAAGATCGCCGCCGGCGCCAGCACCATGGACAGCCGCCACTACGAGCAGGACAAGCAGTCCGGCATGGGCGCGATGGGCGGGCTGAGCTATGGCACGCGCAAGCAAACCGACTCGCTCGATGGCAAGAACGTGTTCCATACCGCGAGCATGGTGGGCAGCGTCGAGGGCGACACGCTGATTCGCGCGAACCGCGCGCTGAACCTGACGGGCAGCAACATCGTGGCGCGCCAGGGCGATGTGGCGCTGATCGGGCGCGGCGTCAATATCGCCGCGGCGATCGACACCACGCGCGACAAGGAATACCACGAGGTCAAGCAGTCCGGCTTCAGCATCAACGCCAGGACACCCGTGATCGATGCGATGCAGACGGCGGGAAAAATGCACCAGGCCGCCGGCAAGACCGACAACAAGGTCATGCAGGGCCTGGCGCTGGCGACCACGGGTATGGCCGCGCTCAATGCCTACGACTCGGTGATGGCGGATCCCAAGAGCGCCGGCGGCGCAAGCCTGAGCGTCGACCTGGGCGCCAGCAAGAGCCAGAGCGCCACGGACCGCGCGTCTGCATCGACGGCCGGATCGACCGTGGCCGCCGGCAGGGATATCACGCTCCTGGCCCGGGGCGATGGGGCCGCTTCGGACATTGCGGTCACGGGATCGCGCTTGTGGGCGGGCGGCAATGCCGTGCTTGAGGCCGATGGAAGCATCCTGCTGCGGGCCGCGCAAAACACATTCGAGCAGCGCACAAAGAACAAGAGTTCCAGCGCAAGCGTGGGTATCGGCGTGTCGGCCGATAGCGAGAGCGGGGTTGGCGTCATGGTCAACATCGGCGTCAGCGGCGCTCGCGGCCAGGCCGATGGCCAGGATGCGAGTTGGGCCTACAGCAACGTGAGCGCCGGCAATGTGCTTGCGCTGCACTCCGGCGGCGACACCTCCTTGATCGGCGCGGCGGCACAGGCCGACCGGATCATGGCGTCGGTAGGCGGTGGCTTGCGCATCGAGACCTTGCAGGATGTCAGCACGTACGCCTCCAAGCAGCAGAGCGCCGGTGTCCAAGCCAAGATCTGCGTTTATGGCTACTGCAAGAGTTCCGTATCCGGCAACGTGGCGCAAGGCCGGATGGACAGCAACTTCAAGTCCGCCAGCGAACAGGCGGGACTGAAGGCCGGTGACGGCGGGTTCCAGTTGGATGTCGCGCGAAACACGACATTGATCGGCGGGCTGATATCCAGCAGCGAGCGCGCGGCGCTCGATGGCCGAAACGCGCTCACTACCGGCACGCTGGTGGTTCAGGACGTCAAGAACGCGGCGCGATACAAGGCCGACCAGATTGCGCTCAGCGGGGGCTATAGCTGGGGCGGCGACGGCGGGGGCGCACCCAAGAAAGACGACGCAGGCAAAACGGACTTAGGCGCGAACACCCACGGCCAGGCGGCGGGCGGCGCCGACAAGGCGCGAGACCCGGCCGACAAGAGCGGCGCGTCGGCAGGCCTGCCTGTTGTCGTAGGCGCGTCCGGCAATGCCAGCTCGACCACGCGCAGCGCCATCAGCGGCGGCAACGTCGTGATTCGCGATGAGGCCGCGCAGCAGGATCTGACGGGAATGACGGCGACGGAAACGGTCGCGGCACTGAATCGCGCCACTTCGTCCTATACGTTGAACGCGCTTAAGCCGATCTTCGACAAGGAGAAGATCGAGGCGGGGTTCGAGATT
Source organism: Achromobacter sp. (assembly GCF_050285565.1). Lineage (GTDB taxonomy): Bacteria > Pseudomonadota > Gammaproteobacteria > Burkholderiales > Burkholderiaceae_B > Achromobacter. The sequence goes on along the minus strand of NZ_JBLZXG010000005.1, from coordinate 489,363 downwards.
GCGTCGGAGGCGCAGAAGCAGGTCGGGCAGTTCCTTGAGACTCGGGCCAGGGAAGCCAAGGCGCTTGAAGATGCGGTGAAGAATGAGCCCGAAGGCCCGCGCCGAGATCAATTAAAGCAAGCTTTTGAGGATGCGAAGACGTGGGGGCCGGGTGGAGAAAGTCGTCGCTGGCTGACTGCGATCTTGGGGGCTGTGAGTGGCAATGTGACCGGCGCGGCGGGTGACGCGGTGACGGCCGTCGCGGTCAATTATCTGCAAGGGTTGGCCGCGTCCGAGGTGAAGAAGATTGTCTCGGCATTGGGCGAAGGTCCAAAGGCGGAGACGGCTCGCGCGGCCATGCACGCGATTGTGGGTTGCGCGGGCGCGGCGGGCAAAGGCGGCGATTGTGGTGCGGGTGCGCTGGGAGCTGGGTTGGGTTCTGTGCTCAACGCGCTACTAGATGAGGGTGGCGAGAAGCACGATCCGGTAGAAAAGGAACAACGCAGCAATCTGGTGCAGTCGTTGGTGGCAGGGATCTCGACGGCAGTGGGCGCCGATGCGGCGGTCGCCACCCATTCGGCGTTGTTGGAGACGGAGAACAACCATCTGACGGTCTTGCAGCACGAGGCGCGAATCCGCGAGTGGATGCAGTGCAAGGACGCTGCTTGCTGGGATGAGGTGAGGGCTCGATACGCCGACCTCAGCAAAAAGCAGCGTGCCGAACTAGTGAATTGTGAAGGCACTGAGTGCACGAAGAATGCGCAGAAGTTGGCAGACCTGGCCGCCAGCTACGACGCGCGAGCGAGCGAGCTGCTGGAGAAAGGCCGACTAGAAGGTAGCCTGAGTGCGGCGGATCGTGAGGAACTGAAGGCCGTCAAGGGCATGAGCCTGCTCATCCTGAGCGACCGTAATGAGGTTTTGCAGCGGGCGATCTTATCGGGCTCGGAAGAGGCGAAGAAAGAAGCGTGGCATAGCATTGCCACAGAAGGTGCGCTTGGCGCCGCTGCGGCAGCGGGAGCTATCCGGCCCAATAAGATATCCGGCAATACGAAAGCGCCAATTGGACAGAAGGAGAAAGGCAGTGCGTTGCCTGCCCCTGAGACCGTAACTGCTTCCAATGGATTGGTTTATAAATCCGGGCCAAAGCACACGCCAGGTCAAACAGCAAGCAGGCCCAACGCGGGATTAGAGCCAAGGAATTCTCTGGACTTGTTTGCCAATTCGGTGCAGGGAAAGAAGGGGCAGCGATTTGCAAAGGATGCGGAAGGGAATATTCATCGATTCTTTGATTCAAATGATGGAACTTGGCACTGGTCTGGAAGTACGGGAGATAAAAGGAATGGTCTAGGAAAAGATTACATTCCAATCGAAATAAGAAGATTGTTCAATGTTCCTGGAAAGGGGAAGTAAATGATTTTTGGTAATCCCTATGAATTTGCTGTGTTGATTGAATATATCCCGGAATGGAGCACTGAAACCTTTAGGTACGGGTTATTCCATTTCATGCTGGATGGAAAAATGTTTCCGGAAGAGCTGGTTACTTCAACGCTAGGCGTCGATCTTCGTGATTTTTTGGAGGGCAGTGCGTTAGTTTCGCCGCCGGAAAATTGCGAAATCTTCAACATGAGTAAAGAAGAAGCCTTCAATTTAATGTTCGAGTTGGCATATCCGGACTATCATTACGATGTCGAAAATCTGGATGACATTGATAATATATTTCTATATAAGGCGTCAACGGTAAATATTGAAGATTTCAGGAGCCATGTTTTTTGTGTGGCATGCAACGATACTGTTCGAATAATCGGTGCGAAAATGGAGAGACTGCTGCCTGGCTCGGATGACCAAAATTTCTGGGAAAGGATTCCAAATCCCGAGGTGGTTGAGGTGTTTATGAGCGTTGATGCCGTTAAGGAGATTGTGAGGAAAGTCAGGGAATATGATTGGGCAATGCGAAAAAAGGGTTTGAAATTGATTTCTTCAACGATCCCGGGCGGGGCGGATTCTGCCTGATTTTTCTTAAATTAAGGATTTTCGTCCTATTCTGAGTAGGCCGCCTATGTGATCCCATATAGCCCAAGCCGAGTGCAGGGGCGAACGCATCGAGCAGGACACGCGCAACCGCTACGAACTCGTCCGCCAGATCAAGCAATTCAATCGACAAAGCGGGTGGTGTCAGCATCAAGCTCAGCCTGGGCGCCAGCAAGAGCCGCAGCACGACTGATCGCAATGCGTCCACGGCCTTCGGTTCGACGGCGGCCGCCGGGCATAATCTGACGATCATTGCCACGGGCGCGGGCGGGGATTCCGACATCAACCTGACCGGCTCAAACTTGTCCGCGGGCAACAGCGCACTGCTCAAGGCCGAAGACGGCATTCTGCTGCAGGCCGCGCGCAACACCACCGAGCAGAAGACGGTCAGCAAGAGCAGCAACGCCAGCATCGGCATCGGCTACACGACCGGCGGGCAACAGAATGGCTTCACGCTCGAACTGGGCGCGTCGCTCGGCCGTGGCAAGGCGCAAGGCGAGGACGAGAGCTGGACCCACAGCCGCGTCACGGCCGGCAACGTGCTGGCCATCCAGTCGGGCGGCGGCACCACGCTCAAGGGAGCGACGGGCCAGGCGCGTCAGGTCATCGCGTCGGTGGGCGGCGATCTGCTGCTCGGGAGCCTGCAGGACAGCAGCCAGTACGCCTCCAGCAACAAGAGCGCTGGCTTCGGCGTGAGCCTGTGCATCCCGCCCTACTGCGTGGGGTCGAGCAGCATCTCGGCCAACGCCAGCACGGGCAAGATCAACAGCAACTTCCAATCGGTCACGGAACAGACAGGCTTGCGCGCGGGCGATGGCGGCTTCCAGATCGATGTCCAGAACAACACCAAACTGATCGGCAGCGTCATCGCCAGCAGCGACCGTGCGATCGCCGACGGCTTGAACCAGCTTGGCACTGGCACGCTGGTCACCGAGGATATCGGCAACCGCGCCAAGTACAGCGGCAGCCAGGTGTCGATAGGCGGGGGATTCGGTTTCGGTGGCGGCAAGGGCGCGGACACCGGGTTGGGGACCAGCAAGGACGGCGACGTGGCCGGCGGCGCGGGCAAGCAGCATGGCTCGTCCATCGCGACGGATGGCAATGGCTTCGGCATGGGCACGCCGGTGGTTGTGGCGGCCCGCGGCAGCGGCGGCTCGACGACGCAAAGCGCCATTAGCGGCGGCAACGTCGTGATTCGTGATGAGGCCGCGCAGCAGGACCTGACGGGGATGACGGCGACTCAAGCGATCGCTGTGCTGAACCGGGATACGTCGTCGGATACGTTGAATGCGCTCAAGCCGATCTTTGATAAGGAGAAGATCGAGGCGGGATTCGAGATCGCGTCGGAGGCGCAGCGGCAGACGGAGCAGTTTCTGGCGAATCGGGCGGCCAAAGCGAAGGCGCTTGAGGAGGCGGTGAAAGGTGCGCCAGAGGGGCCGCGTAAAGAACAATTGCGTGCCCAATACGAAGCGGCCCAGAGATGGGGACCGGGCGGCAGATACCGTGAAGCGCTGACGGCTGTGAGCTTGGCCACTGGCGCGAACGTGACGGGTAGCGCAAGCGGGTTCGTGCAAGCGGCGACCGTGAATTACTTGCAGAGCTTGAGCGCGACCAAGATCAAGGAAATCGCGCCGTTACTTGGCGGCGAAGGTTCTGCCGGACACGTGGCCCTCCATGCCTTGCTCGGTTGCGCGGGCGCCGCGGCAACCAGCACAAGCTGCGGCGCGGCCGCCACCGGCGCATCCGCGGGCATCGTCATCAGCCAGCTTGTGGAGCAGGTGTCCGGCAAGCCATCGAGCAAGCTCGATCCCGTGGAGCGCGAGGCGCGAATCAATTTAGTGACGAGCGTACTGACGAGCCTGACTGCGGCGTTGGACCCGAAGGCCGTGGCCGCGGTGAATGACGCGGCGCGGCTGGAGTTGGAGAACAACCAGCTTGCGTTGCCGTTGCCGGCAATAGGCGCTGCCTCGGCCGGCGGCGCGCTTGGAGGTTTGGGGCGCGACTCCAACGGCGTGACGAGCGCGAATGAAAACATTGCGCGGCATCTGACTCGAGCGTGGAACAGGCTATTCGAGAAGGACAGCGGACCGGAAGAGGCCAATGGGCCGTTGGAGACACCGGCTGTGCCGCCGGGTGGCGATACGCGGGTGCCGGGGTATGCGGAAGATGGGCGGCATGCGCAGGGTACGCCGGGGTATGAGGCGGATCAGGGGAGTCTGGGCACGCCGAGCTATGACGCGGATGGGAATGCGTATCTGGGTGGCACTATTACACCGATGCCTGAGCCGCAAGGGCCGCAGATTATTCTTAATGAGGCTGTCAAGGCAGATTCTGTTAGGACTGCAGCTCAGCGTCTCGGAGTCGACCTAAATGCCGTTACTGTCAGCAGAAATGGCGTTGCACACATAGCAATTGGCCTTACAGATTCGCTGAATTTCTCGGATGTTCAAACGTTGGTGAACTACGTAGGATCTTTGGGAGCTAAATCTATTGAAGTAGATTCAGGATATCTTGCCAACCCAAAGCTTGATGCGTTTCTGCAGAGTCTCGCGCGGAGCGGGAGATCGCTTTACGGCGGGACCGTCAAATTGAATCCCCGATCGTCCGGTGATTACCTCATCACCTTTCCAGCAGGAAGGAAATGAACAAGTCTGAATGGTACGCAAACCGTATTCTATGGCGAGCAAAGAAACTGCAACTGGAGTCATATGAGTGGCAGAAATTCTTGCTATCGAACGAAGAGTCCGCAAGAAAGGTTCTGGAGGTTGCGAGTGGGCGAGGTGTTCCTCTTTTTATCTTTTGGCAGAGCGATGACGTCTGGACTCTCCTCACAAATCAGTTTCTGGTTGGGAGGTTAGGGGGAGAGAACTCCGTGGTTGATCTCGATAAACTGGGGCGAGTGTCTACGGAAAGCAACGATGGTGTGTCTCAAAATGATTCGAAGCGGTATGCAGAGGTGATCCGCGCCGGAGAAGTGGAGAGAAAATTCTGGACCCCACGGGGGGCGGCGCATTTTTCGCTCAGAAATGTTCTTGCGATGTTTCCGATAAACGCTCCTTGAACTGGAGCGCCAGCCCCATCACTCACCCCACCATCTGAAAACTCACCCGCCCCGGCCGCCCCGGCAGATTCAACGTCGCCGTAGCCGGCGGCGTCGTCGCCACGACCTGCCCGGCGCGCAGCACCATCAGGCGCGTGGCGCGCAGGCGCAGCGCTTCGACCGGGTCGCGGGCCTGCAGCAGCACCATGTCGGCGCGCTTGCCCACTTCCAGCCCGGTCTCGTCCAGGCCCAGAATCTTCGCCGGCGTGGCCGTGATGGCCTGGAAACAGGCGCGCATGGCGTCCTGGCCGGTCATCTGCGCCACGTGCAGGCCCATGTGCGCCACTTCCAGCATGTCGCCCGAACCCAGGCTGTACCAGGGGTCCATCACGCAGTCGTGGCCGAACGCCACCGGCACGCCGGCGGCCAGCAGCTCGGGCACGCGCGTCATGCCGCGGCGCTTCGGATAGGTGTCGTGGCGGCCTTGCAGCGTGATGTTGATGAGCGGGTTGGCGATGGCGGACACGCCGGCCTCGCGCATCAGCGGGATCAGCTTGGACACGTAGTAGTTGTCCATCGAATGCATCGAGGTCAGGTGCGAACCCGTAACACGGCCTTGCAGGCCCAGGCGCTGCGTGTGATAGGCCAGCGTCTCGATATGGCGCGACAGTGGGTCGTCGCTTTCGTCGCAGTGCATGTCCACGCGCAGGCCGCGCTCGGCGGCCAGTTCGCACAGGATGCGCACGGATTCGGCGCCGTCCTGCATGGTGCGCTCGAAGTGCGGGATGCCGCCGACCACGTCCACGCCCATGTCCAGCGCGCGCTTCAGGTTGTCCAGCGCGCCCGGCGCGCGCAGCACGCCGTCCTGCGGGAAGGCGACCAGTTGCAGGTCCAGGTATGGCTTGACCTGCTCGCGCACGTGCAGCAGCGCTTCCACGGCCAGCAGGCGCGGGTCGCACACGTCGACGTGCGAGCGGATCGCCAGCAGGCCGCGCGCCACCGCCCAGTCGCAATAGGCCAGCGCGCGCTCGACCAGCGCTTCCTGCGTCAGCAGCGGCTTGAGTTCCCCCCACAGCGCGATGCCTTCGAGCAGCGTGCCCGACTGGTTCACGCGCGGCAGCCCGAACGACAGGGTCGAGTCCATGTGGAAGTGGGCGTCGACGAACGGCGAGGTCACCAGTTGGCCGGCGGCGTCGATGGTCTGCGCGGCCTCGGCCTTCAGCGCCGGTTCGAGCGCCACGATGCGGCCCTGGGCCACGCCGATGTCGATGTGCTGGCGGCCGTCGGGCAGCGTGCAGTGCTTGAGGATCAGATCGAGCATAGTCAAACCTTATGGATTACCGTTCGCCCTTGCGGTAGGGCTTCATCAGGGCCTGCGGGTAGGCGGCGCGGCGCGCCATCACCACCAGGGCCAGGATGGACAGAATATAGGGCAGCATCAGGTAGACCTGATAGGGCAGCTCGGGCAGGCCCGGCAGCGCCGCCCCGCCCTGCTGCAGCCGCAGTTGCAGCGCGTCGAAGAAGGCGAAGATCAACGCGCCCAGCAGCGCCTTGCCGGGCCGCCACGAGGCGAACACCACCAGCGCCACGCAGACCCAGCCGCGGCCGTTGACCATGTTGAAGAAGAAGGCATTGAAGGCCGCCAGCGTCAGGAAGCTGCCGGCCACGCCCATCAGCGCCGAGCCGGCGACGATGGCGCCCATGCGCAGTTTGGTTACCGACAGGCCCTGGCCTTCGGCCGCGGCGGGGTTCTCGCCGACCATGCGGATCGCCAGGCCGACCGGGGTGCGGTTCAGCACCCAGGCCAGGATCGGCACCGCGGCCAGCGCCAGCAGCGTCATCGGCGTCTGCCCGGCCAGCACCGGGCCGATCAGCGGAATGCCGTCCAGGAATTTCATTTCGGCGAACGGCGTGATGGTGGGCGGCGTGTTCACGCTGGGGAAGGTGACGCGGTAGGCGAAGTAGCTCAGGCTGGTGGCCAGCAGCGTCACGCCCAGGCCCGAGACGTGCTGCGACAGGCCCAGCGGCACCGTCAGCACCGCGTGCAGCAGGCCGAACACGGCGCCCGCCAGCGCGGCCGCCAGCACGCCCACGTACAGCGGCGCGCCCAGGTACACCACCAGCCAGCCGGTGAAGGCGCCGACGGCCATGATGCCTTCGATGCCCAGGTTCAGCACGCCGGCGCGCTCGCACAGCAGCACGCCCAGCGTGCCCAGGATCAGCGGCGTCGCCAGCCGCAACACCGCGACCCAGAAGGCCGCGGAACTCAACAGGTCCATCCATTCCATGGCGTGCTCCTCAAGCCCGGTTGCGGCGCAGGCGGTACTGCGCGAACAGCGTCGCGACCAGCATGGCGAGCAACGACGTGGCGACGATGACGTCGGCGATGTAGTTCGGCACCGCGATGGCGCGGCTCATGCTGTCCGCGCCCACCAGCATGCCGGCCACGAAGATGCTGGCCAGGATCACGCCCAGCGGATGCAGGCCGGCCAGCATGGCCACCACCACGCCGGTGTAGCCGTAGCCCGGCGACATGTCGAGCGTGACGTAGCCGGTGCGGCCCGCCACCTCGATGGCGCCGGCCAGCCCGGCCAGCGCGCCCGACAGCATGGCGGTGCCCAGCATCACGCGGTTGACCGGCAGGCCCAGGAAGCGCGAGGCGTGCGCGTTGGCGCCGACCGCGCGCATCTGGAAGCCGAACACCGTGTAGCGGTTCAGCAGCCACAGGCCCAGCGCCAGGCCGGCGGCCCACAGCAGGCCGGTGTGGGCGCGGGTGCGCTCGATCAGCTTGCCCAGTTCCAGGTCGGGGTTGAGCGCGACCGACTGCGGCCAGCCCATCGCCATCGGGTCTTTCATGGGGCCGTCCAGCATCATCGAGACGAACAGCAGCACGATGAAGTTGCCCAGCAGCGTGGTCACCACTTCGTCCACGCCCAGGCGCGTCTTGAGCAGGGCCGGGATCAGCAGCAGCAGGGCGCCGGCCAGCGCCGCCGCCAGCATCATGCCGCCGAACAGCGCCGGCAGCGGCAGGTCGAGGCCGCTGCCGTCGTGCAGGCCGCCCACCGCCACCGCCGCCAGCGCGCCCAGGTAGAGCTGGCCTTCGGCGCCGATGTTGTAGAAGCGCGCGCGAAAGGCCACGGCGCAGGCCAGGCCGGTCAGCATTAGCGGCGTGGCGCGGGTCAGGGTTTCGGACAGCGCGAATTTCGAGCCGAAGGCGCCGTCGAACAGCAGGGCGTAGGTGCGGCCCACCGGCGCGCCGGCCCAGGCCACCAGCAGCGTGCACACCGCCAGCGTAAAGAGGATGGCCGCGATCGGGGCCAGGGCCAGCGCGGCGCGGCTGGGCTCGGGGCGGCGTTCCAGGATCAGTTTCATTCGAGAAATGCTCAGTAGAGGGGGCGCGGAAGGGGCACGATGTCAGGCGCGCGTGCCCGTCATGGCCAGGCCGACGCTGGCGGGCGTCCATTGCGCGACCGGCTTGTCGGCGACCAGCTTGCCGCCGCACAGCACGGCGATGCGGTCGGCCAGCGCGAAGATCTCTTCCAGGTCTTCCGACACCAGCAGGATGCCGGCGCCGCGGCGGCGCGCGGCCAGCAACTGTTCGCGCACGTAGGCGACCGCGCCGATGTCCAGGCCCCAGGTGGGCTGGTCGGCGACGATGAAGCGCGGTTCGCGCGCCAGGGTGCGGCCCAGGATCAGCTTCTGCATGTTGCCGCCGGACAGGCTGCGGGTGCGCACGTCGAGCGAGGCGGCGCGCACGTCGAACTGCCTGGCCAGCGCCGCCGCGTAGGCGCGGCCGGCCTTGGCCCGGATCAGGCCGAAGCGCGAGAAGCGCGGGTCCTTCAGGTCTTCGACGATGGCGTTTTCCCACAGGGGGCTGTCGCCGATCATGCCTTCGCCGTGGCGATCCTCGGGAATGCGGCCCACGTGCGCGGCGGTCCAGCCGGCCGGCGTGGTGGGCGCGGCCGCGTGTTCGGGCCCCAGGCGGATGGCGCCGTCGGACGGCTGGCGCAAGCCGGTCAGTACCGACACCAGCGCCTGCTGGCCGTTGCCGGCGACGCCGGCGATGGCCACGATTTCGTGCTTGTGCACCACCAGGTCCAGGCTGTCCAGGCGCGGCGCGCCGCCGCGCGCGTCGCGCACGGTGACCTGGGACAGCGTGACCACGGGGGCGGCCTGGCCGGCCGCCGCCATGGCCTCGGCGTGCGGCATGGCGACCTTGCGGCCCACCATCAGCTCGGCCAGTTCGGCCGGCGTGGTGGCGGCGGTGTCGCGCTCGGCCACCAGCTTGCCCTGGCGCAGCACCGCGACGCGGCGCGACACGGCCATGACCTCGTCCAGCTTGTGCGAAATGAAGATGACGGCCAGGCCCTCGTCGACGAAGCCGCGCAGGGTGGCGAACAGGTCCTGCACTTCCTGCGGCGTGAGGACGGCGGTGGGTTCGTCCAGGATCAGCACCTTGGCGCCGCGGTACAGCGCCTTGAGGATCTCGACGCGCTGCTTTTCGCCGACCGACAGGCTGCCGACGCGCGCGTCCGGGTCCACGCCCAGGCCGAAGCGCTGGCCCAGCTCGACCAGCCGGCGGCGCGCCGGGCCGCGGCCCGAGGCCGGCTTCCACAGCGATTCGGTGCCGACCATGATGTTGTCCAGCACGGTCAGGTTGTCGGCCAGCGTGAAGTGCTGGTGCACCATGCCCACGCCCGCCGCCAGCGCGGCGTCGGGCCGGCCCGGGGGCAGCGGCTGGCCGAAGACTTCGATACTGCCGGCGTCGGCCACATAGTGGCCGAACAGGATCGACACCAGGGTCGATTTGCCGGCGCCGTTCTCGCCCAGCAGGGCCAGCACTTCGCCTTGCGCCAGCGTCAGCGAGACATCGTCATTGGCCGTCAGGCTGCCGAAGCGTTTGGTGATCCCTGCCAGCCGCAGGGCGAGAGGCGCTTGGTTCATCGTGCCGACGACTTGGGTTCTTTGTCGTTGACCTGCACGCTGAAGCTGCCGTCCAGGATGGCCTTCTGCTTGGCCTGCACCTTGGCGATCAGGTCGGCCGGGATCTTGCTTTCGAAGGTGCCCAGCGGCGCCAGCGACGAACCCTTGTATTTCATCAGCGAGTACTGGCCGAAGTCGGCGGCCTTGAAGGTGCCGGCCTTGACCTGCTTGAGCGCCTCGTCGATGGTCGGCTCCATGCTCCACAGGGCCGAGGCCACCACGGTCTCGGGGTATTGCGGCTGGGTGTCGATGACGTTGCCGATGGCCAGCTTGCCGCGTTCCTTGGCGGCGTCCGACACGCCGAAGCGCTCGGCGTACAGCACGTCCGCGCCCTTGTCGATCATGGCGAAGGCGGCTTCCTTGGCCTTGGGGGGATCGAACCACGAGCCGATGAAGGTCACGGTGAATTCGGCCTTGGGGTTGATTTCCTTGGCGCCCTCGATGAAGGCCTGCATCAGCCGGTTCACTTCGGGGATGGGGTAGCCGCCCACCAGGCCGATCTTGCCGGTCTTGCTCATGCCGGCGGCGATCATGCCGGTCAGGTAGGCCGGTTCCTGGATGTAGTTGTCGAACACCGAGAAGTTGGGCTGCTGCGGCTTGCCGGACGAACCCATCAGGAAGGCGGTCTGCGGGTAGTCCTTGGCCACCTTGCGGGCGGCGGCTTCGACCGCGAAGGCCTCGCCCACCACCAGCTTGTTGCCCTGTTCGGCATACTGGCGCATGACGCGCTCGTAGTCGGCGTTGGTGACGTTTTCCGAGAACGTGTATTCGATTTCACCCCGGTCGCGCGCGGCGGTCAGCGCCTTGTGGATGCGCGACACCCATTGCTGTTCGACCGGCACCGTGTAGATGGCGGCGACCTTGGTCTTGGCGGGCGCCTGGGCCTGGGCGCTGGCCGACAGCAGCAGCGCGCCGGCGGCGGCCGCGGCCAGCTTCAGCAGGCCGCGGCGGGCGATGCCGCTGGCGGCCGGGAGGGAAAAGGATTTCATGCGCAAGTCTCCTTCGCGGGGATGGAACGGGAATGGGAGGGATGGCGGCGATGTCCGGGCGTCGCGGTGCGGCACGCGTGGGCGGGCGGGATCGAGGGCGTGGGATCGGTCATCGGATGGGGGAGCGCCGGGGCGGCGCGCCCCGTCCGAATGGGCAGGTTCGCGGCCAGTCCTGGCCAAGCAAGTTGTATGCCATGGGGCATTCCCGCGACAAGTCGGGGGAATCCGGATAGCCGGGCGCGATTATAGGCACCCTGGCGGGCCAGCGTGGCACCAGCATGGTGCGCACCGTTGCGGTGCGTGGACACTTTTCTTCATGGAACGGCCTGTTGCGCGGCGCCACGGCCCGCCGCGCCGCCCCTGCGCGCGGGGGCGGGCCTAAAATCTCTTCCATCGCGCCGCGCCCGACGCGGCAACCCGGAAAAAACATGCAAGACATTCAATTGCTGCTCGAACAGTACGGCGGCTGGCTCGTCTTCGCCAACGTGCTGGTCGAGCAGGCGGGCCTGCCCGTGCCCGCCTATCCCATGCTCATCGCCGCCGGCGCCCTGGCGGGCGCGGCGGGCTGGCTGGCGCCCTGGCTGGCGGCCACCCTCGCCTGCCTGCTGGCCGATTCGCTCTGGTATGCGGCGGGCCAGCGCTATGGCTCGCGGCTGCTGGGCGTGATCTGCAAGATGTCCTTGTCGCAGGACTCCTGCATCCGCCAGACCCAGCGGCTGTACCTGCGCATCGGCGTGCGCGCCCTGCTGGTGTGCAAGTTCCTGCCCGGCGCCGGCGCCCTGTCCACGGTGATGGCGGGCCTGACCGGCACGCCCTACCGCCGCTTTCTGGCGTACGACCTGGTGGGCGCGATGATCTGGGCCGGCTCGGCCTTGCTGCTGGGCGGGCTGTTCCACAGCGTGGTCAACGACGTGCTGGACGTGCTGGGCACCTACGGGCCGATGGGGCTGGCCCTGCTGGCGGCGGTGCTGGCGCTGTACATCATCGCCCGCGCCCTGCGGCGCTGGATCCTCAAGCGCAACCTGCGCGTGATTCCGCGGCTGTCGGTGGACGAACTGATGCAATGGCGCAAGGACGGCCGCCAGGCGCTGGTGTTCGACGTGCGGCCCGAGGCGGTGCGCGAGGAAGACCGCATTCCCGGCGCCATCGCCGTCGACCTGCGCGCGCCGCTGCCGGCCCTGGAGGCCGGCAGCGAGGACGCCGACATCGTGGTCTATTGCGCCTGCCCCAACGAGGTCTCGGCCGCGATGCTGGCCGCGCGCCTGCGGGCCGCCGGCTACCCCAAGACCTGGGCGCTGCGCGGCGGCTACGAGGCCTGGGCGCGGCACGCGCACCCGGCCTGACAGCGTGCCGGGGGCGCGCCGACGCCTGCCGGTTGCGCGCCACGGAGGGCGCCCCCGCGCGTGATTGCCTCTCTTGCCTGACACGCCTGGACGCGGGCCTTCGGCGGGCCGCGTCCGGCGCCTGTCCGGGCCATGGGCGCCCGCCCGGCTTCGGCCCGTGCCCGGCGCCGCCGCGGGCGCATAATGATCCCTCGGCCCGCGCCTTTGACGGGCCAGGGAGACAGGCATGAAGTTGTTGTTCTTGGGCGCCGGCGGCACCGGCGGCTATTTCGGCGGACGCGCCGCCCAGGCGGGCGCGGACGTAACCTTCCTGGTGCGCGAGGCCCGCGCCGCGCGCCTGCGCGAGCAGGGCCTGCGTATCGAAAGTCCCTTTGGCGACGCCACGCTGCAGCCGCAGTTGGCCACCGCCGACACGCTGAAGGGCTTCTACGACGTGGTGGTGCTCAGTTGCAAGGCCTATGACCTGCAAAGCGCCATCGACGCCATCCGCCCCGCCGTCGGCCCCGACACCGCGGTGTTGCCGATCATGAACGGCGTGCTGCAGTACGATGTGCTGGACCGCGAATTCGAGCCGCACCGGGTGCTGGGCGGCCTGTGCCAGATCAACGCCACGCTCGGCCCCGAAGGCCAGGTGGTGCACCTGGGCAAGCATGCCAGCATCGTCTTCGGCGAGCGCGCCGGCCCGGCCCGCAGCCCGCGCTGCGAAGCGCTGGCCGAGGCCCTGGCTGGCGGCGAGTACGTCAGCCGCCTGAGCGAGGACATCTACCAGGACATCTGGGAAAAATACGTGTTCCTGACGACGCTGGCCGCCGCCACCTGCCTGATGCGCGGCACGGTGGGCCAGATCGCGTCCACCGACGACGGCGCCGACATCGTGCGCGGCCTGTTGCGCGAATCGCAGGCAGTGGCCGCCGCCAGCGGCCACGCGGTGCGGCCCGAGGCCGACGCCAACGCGCTCAAGATCCTGACCGACCCGTCCCAGCCCATGACCGCTTCGATGTTCCGCGACCTGCGCCAGGGGCTGCCGGTGGAGGCCGACCACATCGTCGGCGATATGGTGCGGCGCGCGCGCACGCTGGGGGTGGATGCCACCACCCTGCGCACCGCCTACGCCCACTTGCAGGTCTACCAGTCGCAACGCGCCGCGGCCTGAGCGCAGGGAGCGGGGCCCATTGGTGCATGGATTGCAAAAAACTCTTCCGTGCCCGTGGGTTCCTGGATCCGATCCGGCCGCATAGTATGGCTTTGCCTGTGCCCCGGACCGCACGGCGCCGCGCGTCGCGGCCACCGTCCGGGGCTCACCTTCCAGGAGCAAGACCATGAAAATCGCATTGATCGGAATCACGGGCCGCGTCGGCTCGCGCGTGGCGGACGAACTGCTCAAGCGTGGCCACCAGGTCACCGGCATCGCCCGCAACCTGGGCGACGTCAATCCCCAGCCCGGCCTGACCGTCCGGCAGGGCGACGCCACCGACCCGCAGGCGCTGACGCCGTTGCTCAAGGGCCACGACGCCGTGGTCAGCGCCTCGCGCTTCGTTTCGGCTGATGCCAAGCCGCTGCTGGCCGCCATCAAGGACGCGGGCGTGCCGCGCCTGCTGGTGGTCGGCGGCGCCGGCAGCCTGGAGGTGGCGCCCGGCAAGATGCTGATCGACACGCCGGAATTCCCCGACGCTTACAAGCCCGAGGCCCGCGCCGGCGTGGTGTTCCTGGACACGCTGCGCCAGGAAAAAGTGCTGAACTGGACGTTCCTGTCGCCGTCGGCGCTATTCGAGCCGGGCGAACGCACCGGCACCTTCCGCGTCGGTGACGACAGCCTGCTGGTCGACGCTGGCGGCAAGAGCTGGATCTCGATGGAAGACTACGCCATCGCCCTGGCCGACGAGATCGAGACGCCCAAGCATTCGCGCCGCCGCTTCACGGTCGGCTACTGAGCCGGGCGAACCGCCGCCCGGCTGCGCCTGCCGGCCCGGCCCCCCTTGGACCCCGTGGGGGGCTTGGGGGGCGGCGTCATTTTCAGGCGAAAGCCGCAAGCGTCAGAGGGACGAAACGGCCGGTTTTGTTTGTAAACTGGCAAACCGCCAGCCGGCGTCACGACCCTCGAGTAGTCAGTATGAGCATGAAGTTCAAATCGTTGGCCCTTTGCCTGTTGCTGGCCGCCAGCTGTGTGGCGCCGGTTCAGGCTGCCGCGCCGCAGTCCAACAAGGACATCGTGGTGGCGTTTTTCCGCATGATGTTCCAGGATCGCGAGATCGACGAGGCGGTGCGCCTGTACGTCGGTAAGAACTACGTCCAGCACAACCCCTACATGCGCGACGGCATCGAGCCGATGGTGGATTTCTTTCCCCACTACTTCGAACAACACCCGCAGGCCAGCGTCGACATCAAGCGTGTCATCGCCGAGGGCGACCTGGTGATGATCCACAACCTGTGGCGCGAATCGCCCGAAGACCGCGGCCAGGCCGTGGTCGACATCTTCCGCGTCGAAAACGGCAAGATCGTCGAGCACTGGGACGTCAGCCAGGAAATCCCCGAAAACCCCGCCAACAAGAACGGCATGTTCTGAGTCCGCCCGCCATGTCCGCGATCGAACCCGTCGAGCTGTCCCGCGCCTACCTGCTGCTGAACCACGGCCCCACCGTGCTGGTCACCAGCGCCCACGGCGCCGAGCGCAACGTCATGGCCGCGGCCTGGGCCATGCCGCTGGATTTCAGCCCGCCCAAGATGCTGGTGGTGGTGGACAAGAACACCTACACGCGCAAACTGATCGAAGCCTCGGGCGAATTCGCGCTGTGCATTCCGTCGCGCGCGCAGGCCCAGGCCACCTTGCAGGTCGGCTCGCATTCGGGCCGCGACGAAGACAAGTTCCAGGCCAGCGGTCTGGCCACCTTTCCCGCCAGCCGGATCGGCGCGCCGCTGATCGAAGGCTGTCTCGGCTGGCTCGAATGCAAGGTGGTGCCCGAGCCGCATAACCAGCAGGCCTACGACCTGTTCATCGGCGAAGTGGTGGCGGCCTGGGCCGCGCCCGACGTGTTCTCGGGCAACCGCTGGCACTTCGACGACGCCGCCCGCCGCTCGGTGCACTACGTTGCGGGCGGTTCGTTCTTCGCCACCGGCGAAGCGTTCTCGGTTGCCGATCCGGAGTAAGCCGGTGCGCCGCGTCTACCTCGCCGGCTTCGACGTGTTCCTGCCCGACGCGGTGGCGCACGGCGCACGCTTGAAGGCGCTGGCCGCCGCGCACGGTTTCGAAGGGCTGTACCCGTTGGACAACGTGCCCCCCGCCGGCCTGTCCGGCGCGGCGCTGGCGCAATGGATCTACCAGGCCAACGTGGCCATGATCGGTCGCGCCGACCTGGTGATGGCCAACCTCAACGGCTTCCGGGGCGCCGAACCGGATTCGGGCACGGCTTTCGAGGTCGGTTACGCCATCGCGCTGGGCAAGCCGGTGTGGGGCTACACCGCGCAAGCCGGCAGCGTGCGCGAGCAGGTCGCCGTGGGCGTGGCCGCCGACGATGCGGCGCGCGCGGTGGACGCGCAAGGCTACACGGTGGAGGACTTCGGCCTGAACCTGAACCTGATGCTGGCGTGCAGCGCCCGCATCGTGGTGGGCGACGCGGCCGACTGCCTGGCGCGCATGGCGCGCGGCTAGCGTACCGGCAACGCATCCCGCTCTGCGCGCCAGCGCGATCCCGTCAGGCTGGGTTCAGGCCGCGCCAGCGCGCGCCGGCTTGCGGGCGGCGGCGCGGCCCGGCCGTGCCTTGGCGCCGGCCGTCGGCGTGCCCAGATAGCCCATCACCGCATCCACCACCGAGCGCTCCAGTTGCTGCGGGCTGAAGCCGGCCGGCGGCTCCAGCGCCGCCGCGTGCACCAGCGACTCTATGATGCGCAACACCACGTAGGTCGCCAGCTCGCGGTCCTGCTGCGCGATTTCGTCGCGGTGCAGTTCCAGCAGGTGGCGCATGCGGCGGTGGATGTCCTGGTCGGCGCGGCTGTGATCGCGCGGCAGGTCGAACAGCGGGAATTCGCGTTCCAGCACACGGTGCAGCGCCGGCTCCAGCAGGTGCGCGTGCAGCGACGCGGCGACGATGGCGGCGACCCGCTCGCGCAGCGTGGCCGCGGGGTTGCCGTCCAGCACCTCGTCGATCAGCGCCAGCATCTGCTGGTCGTGACGGTCGTGCAGCGCCGCGATCAGCGCGTTTTTGTTGGGGAAGTACTGGTACAGCGAACCGACGCTGACCCCGGCGGTTTCGGCGATCCGGTTGGTGTTGGTGCCGGCGTAGCCGTGCTGGGCCAGAATGCGAGCTGTCGCTTGCAAAATGGTGTCCACGGTTTGCTGCGAACGTTGCTGGCGCGGCGATTTACGGGGCTGGGGGATGGCTGTCATGGGGGGCGGGGAAAGCGAGTTTCAAACCTGAGCACCGGCTCATAAAATTTCGATACGCAACGGCAGTCGCGCCGAGCACCGGCCGATTATGCCATCGTCCATGACGGCGAACGGGCCGCCCCGGCGCCGTTTTCCGTTGCCCTCTTCCAAGGAATCCTCATGTCGACTTCATCGACGGCCGTGGCGCTGCCCGCGGCCGGCGGGACCGCGCGTCCCGTTTTCATGCAGATATTGCCGCTGGCGCTGGCGGTCTTCGTCGGCTTTTTCATGGTCGGCCTGCCCATGCCGGTGCTGCCGCTCTATGTCGATGGCGTGCTGGCGCAGGGCGCGCTGGTGGTCGGCATCGTGGCGGGCCTGCAATTCGCGGCGGCGCTGCTGTCGCGCGCCTGGTCCGGTTCGCTGGCCGATCGTCGCGGCGCCAGGCGCGCTGTAGTCACCGGCTTCCTGCTGGGTTCGATGGCGGGTCTGCTCTACCTGCTGGCCGGCACGCAGGCAGAGCAACCGCGCGCGGCGCTGGCCGCGTTGATGGCCGGCCGCGCCCTGATGGGTTGCGCCGAAAGCCTGATCGTCACCGGCGCGCTGAGTTGGGGCGTGGGCCTCGTCGGGGCGCAGCACGCGGGCCGCGTGATGGCCTGGATCGGCGTGGCGATCTATGCCGCCTTCGGGCTGGGCGCGCCCGCCGGCATGCGCTTGTATGCCGTGGCCGGCTTCGCGGGCATCGCCTGGGCCACGGTGTGCATCCCGCTGCTGGCGTTGGCGCTGGTGCTGCCGCAGCGCGGCGTGCCGCCGGCCGGCGGCACGCGCACGCCGTTCTACCGCGTGCTGGGGCTGGTCATGCTGCCGGGCCTGGGCCTGGCGTTGACCAGCGTCGGCTTTGGCGTCATCACCGCCTTCATCAGCCTGTTGTTCGCCCAGCGCGGTTGGGACGGCGCGGCGTGGATGTTCAGCCTGTTCGGTGTCGGCTTCATCGCGGCGCGGCTGTTTTTCGCCGGGCTGCCCGACAAGCTGGGCGGGGCGCGCGTGGCGCTGGTGTGCGTGCTGATCGAGGCGGCCGGCCAATGGCTGATCTGGATGGGCTCGACGCCGGCGTGGGCGTTCGCCGGCGCGCTCTTGAGCGGCGCGGGTTACTCGCTGGCGTTCCCGGCGTTCGGCGTGGAAGCGGTGCGCCGCGTGCCGCCGGCCAGCCGTGGCGCGGCCATGGGGGCCTACGTGGCGTTCCTGGACGTGGCGCTGGGCATTGCCAGTCCTGCCGCCGGCTGGCTGGCCGGCGTGCAGGGCTACGGCGCGGTGTATGCGCTGGGCGGTGCGTGCGCGCTGGGGGCGGTGCTGGTGGCGCTGGCGTTGCGCGGCCGCGTTGCCGCCGCGTAGGGCGCGGCACTGCGCCGATGCGGCGGGCGCCTGGACGGGCTGCCGCGTCGGGCTGGCGTATCGATTGACGATCACGGCGCCCACCGCTGCGGGCGCCGTTTGCGTTCAGACGGTGGCGGCCATTTCCAGCACTTCGTCGTTGACCGGCTCTGTCTGGCCGTCGCGCAGTTGCTGCAGGTGGTCGGCCAGTTCGGCGATGGTCAGGGCGACCAGGCCGTGCTGGGCGGCGTAGCGCTCGAGCGCGGCGCCGCGCATCATGGTGCCGTCGGCGTTCATCAGTTCGCACAGCACGCCGGCCGGACGCAGGCCGGCCAGGGTGGCCAGGTCGACCGAGCCTTCGGTGTGGCCGCGGCGGGTCAGCACGCCGCCGGGCTGGGCCCGCAGCGGGAAGACGTGGCCGGGGCTGACGATGTCGTCGGCCTGGGCGGTGGGCGCGATGGCGGCGCGGATGGTGGTGACGCGGTCCACGGCCGACACGCCGGTGCTGACGCCTTCGCGCGCCTCGATCGAGACGGTGAAGGCGGTGGCGAAGCGGCTCTGGTTGCGCTGGACCATGGGGGCCAGGTCGAGGCGGTCGAGCACTTCGCCGGGCAGGCACAGGCAGACGATGCCGCTGCCGTCGCGGATCAGCTGGGCCATGACGGGCACGGTCAGCTTGTCGGCGGCGACGATGAGGTCGGCTTCGTTTTCACGGTCGAAGTCATCCATGAGGATGACGGGGCGGCCCAGGCGCAGGTGATGCAGGGCGCGTTGCAGGCGCACGGCGAAGGGCTGGGCGGACAGGCTGGGGGACTGCGGGGTAAGGGTAACGTTGGACATTGAAACGCTCTCGCGAAAAAGTGGGCGAAAAACGTTTCAGGGCTCATCGACAGCCGAACGCGAACCGGCTGCCCAGGCGCTTGGCGCCCGGACAGGGGGGGCTTGTGACGGCACATCTTCTCTCATCCGGACTGTGACCGTCGGCCCTGGCATCTCACCAGATCTGCTGACCCCGGTGTCCGTGAAGGACGCCGGGCGCTCGCGGGCTCGCCAAATTGCTTGGCATACCGCCGGTGGGGAATTTCGCCCCGCCCTGAAGACGTACTGCTTGTTTGTCGTGTTAACGACATCGGGGATTTTACGCCTGTCCGGGGAATGCTGCGGAATATGCTTATTGGGGGTGGGGGTTTGTTGGCGTCTGGGTGGGGTTCTTGAGACGCCGGGGGTGGCGGGGCTTGGGGGGAGCGGGGCTACGATTGCGGTCCGGAGCGTTCGCTCCGGACTGCCCCTGCCTCAACCTCGTCCGCCTTCGGCTCCCTTCGGTTTCCGTTGGGCGCATCTACACGCCCCGCTCCCCCCAAGCCCCGCCACCCCCGGCTCGGTCGGTTGTCACTTCACGGGCGTGGGGGCGGGTGGCTTGCTTGGCGTTTTGGCCCTGAGAGAGGCTGGGAGGGAGGGTCTTGCGGGGTCGCCAAAGGCGGCCGCGCGGGCGGCCTTCTTTGGCGTTTGGGTGTCTTGCGTCGGGGCGGTGCCGGGCCGGCGTGGCGGCTCAGCGGCTGGCGTTGGCGATGAGCGGTGCGTGGTCTTGACGAGGGGTTGGGTAGTCGGTTCGCGCGGGTGGCGGTGGTCGGTATCGCCACGGCCGCGGGGCGGTGGCGCGGGCGTTGCTGGGGCGGGCCGGATATCCGGTGTTGGGCGAGCGCAGCCAGTGGGGCTGCGCGGTGGGCGCCCGCGCCGCTTGTTTACTTCGCGGCTTCCGTTTCCGCTTCAGCCTTTTTCTTTTTCTTCTTTTCGGGCAGCGCCAGCATCGTGCCGCGGCACGGCGGGGTGCCGCAGAGGCACTTGTAGCCTTCCTTCAGGGCCTTGGTGATGCGGCCGTCCAGGACCAGGCCGTAGTCGTACGACAGTTCGGTGCCGCGCGGGATGTCTTGCAGGGCGACGATGTAGACGCGCTTGCCGTGCTTGCCTTCCTGCGCTTCGCAGTTGGGCTGGCAGGAATGGTTGATCCAGCGGGCGTCGTTGCCGTTGTCGCCGCCGTCGATGACGCGGCCGGAGCTCAGGGCGAAGAAGAAGGTGTGGAAGGGATCGTCGGGGTTGGTGGGGTGGCGGCGATCGGCTTCCTTGGCGCTGATGCGGGCGCCGCCGTACTCGATGATGCGGGTGCCCGCCGGAATCTTGCGGGCGGCGAAGACGCCGTTGCCATGCAGCTTGGAGCGGCGCACGACGTACCAGGGCTTGATGGGGGTGTCTTCGGTGGTCATTGATTGGCGGCAGTGTGGCGGTGAGACGAAACAGAATTATATCGGCGCGCTCATGACACGATGACAGGCGTATAGTGAGCGCCGCCTCGTTATTCGCTTACCTGCATCATGATTGTCCGTCCGCGGCCTTCCGCGCTGGCTCTGTTCTTTGTTTTGCGCGGTTCGATCATCCCGCGCATCTTCAGCCGCATCCTGGTGATCACCGCACTATCGTGCGTGGTGGTGTGGATGTATCACCGGCACTGGTTCTCGCCCACGCACTTGTCGGCGGTGCCGTTCTCGCTGTTCGGGCTGGCGCTGTCGGTGTTCATGGGGTTTCGCAACAACGTCTGCTACGACCGCTGGTGGGAAGCGCGCAAGCAATGGGGCGACCTGATCGTGCAGGCCCGCAGCCTGGCGCGCGAAAGCGCGGTGCTGCTGGCGGCCAGCACCGCCAATCCGCTGCAGGAACGGCTGGTGCGGCGCTGCATCGGCTTCGGTTATGCGCTGGCGGCGCGGTTGCGTGACCAGGACGTGCTGGCCGCGGTGCGGCCGTGGGTGCAGCCGGAGGAGTTGGAGACGCTGGGCGGCAACCGCAACGTGCCCGACGCGCTGCTGCTGGCGATCAACCGCGACCTGGCGGCCTGCCTGCGGCGCGGCGAGTTGACCGATATTCTCTATCAGGCGCTGACCCAGCGGGTGGCGCAGTGCGCGGCGATCCAGGCGGCCTGCGAGCGCATCAAGTACACGCCCACGCCGTTCGCCTATTCGCTGCTGCTGCATCGCACCGCCTGGCTGTTCTGCCTGCTGCTGCCGTTCGGGCTGGTGGGCACGCTGGAATACATGATGCCGGTGGCGGTCACCATCATCGCCTACACCTTCTTCGGGCTGGATGCGCTGGGCGACGAACTGGAAGATCCGTTCGGTCTGGAGGAAAACGACCTGCCGCTGTCGGCGCTGGCGCGGGTGATCGAGATCGACCTGCTGGACGGGCTGGGCGTGCGGCCGCTGCCCGAACCGGCGCAGCCGGTGGATTGCGTGTTGCGCTGAGGCGTGGGCGCCGGCCGTCAGCGCTCAGCTTGTCGGCCCGTTCAGCGGCAGCATGGTTTCTTTCAGGCGCCGCAGCACAAAACAGGATTTGCTGTGGCGGATGCCGGGGATGCGGTACAGCTGCTCGCGCAGCAGCCGTTCGTAATCGCGGGTGTCGCGCACGGCGATGCGGATGTAATAGTCGTAGTCGCCCGACACCAGGAAGGCTTCCAGCACTTCCGGGATCTGCGCCAGCGCGCGCCCGAATTCATAGAGCGTTTCCTCGCTGTGGCTTTCCAGGGTCACGTGGACGATGACCGTGTCCATGAAGCCCAGGCTGGCCGGGTCGATGTCGACCGTGTAGCCGCGGATCACGCCGGCCGCCTCCATGCGCTTGATCCGGTTCCAGCAGGGCGTGGACGACAGGCCGACCGCAGCGCCGATGTCGTTGAGGCTGGCGCGGGCGTTGTCTTGCAGCACGCGCAAAATCGCCAAATCAAACTTGTCCAGGTTCATTTTCTTTGATTCCTCCTATCCAAAGATAAATTTACTGCGTTTGCCGGCAATTCGTGGAAAAGAAGATAAATATTCTTCCGGATTCCCAATAAGATGGATAGCATGAACGATCGCCTGCACCCCTCCGTCGCCGCCGCGCTTGCCGCCCCTGAAACTCCCCCCGCCAATGGGGCCAGGATTCTGCTGGAAACGCTGATTGCGCACGGCGTGGACACCGTGTTCGGCTATCCCGGCGGCGCCGTGCTGCCGCTGTACGACGCGCTCTATGCCGAGCCGCGCCTGCGCCACGTGCTGGTGCGCCACGAACAGGCGGCCGTGCACGCCGCCGAGGGCTACGCCCGCACCACCGGCCGCACCGGCGTGGTGTTCGTGACCTCCGGCCCCGGCATGGCCAACACCACCTCGGGTTTGCTGGACGCCATGTGCGATTCGATCCCGGTGCTGTGCATCAGCGGCCAGGTCGCCACCAGCGCCATCGGCACCGACGCCTTCCAGGAATGCGACGCCATCGGCATTTCGCGTTCCGTGACCAAGTGGAATACCCAGGTGCGCGCGGTCGACGACGTCGCCGCCGTCACCGCCCGCGCCTTCGAACTGACGCGCCAGGGCCGCCCCGGCCCGGTGCTGCTGGACTTCCCCAAGGACGTGCAGTTGGCCGTGCCGCGCGACGCCGACGGCGACGACTACACGCCGTCGCAACAGAAGCTGGCGGCGCTGCGCGCGCGGCGCCAGTCAGGCAAGCTGGCGCCCAAACTGCCGCAATCGGCCGTGCGCCGCGCCGCCGCGCTGATCGCCCAGGCCAAGCGGCCGATCTTCTACGGTGGCGGCGGCCTGGTGAATGCTGGCCCCGAGGCCTGCGCCGCCTTCACCGAACTGGTGCGCGCCACCGGCGCGCCCTGCACCCTGACGCTGATGGGCCTGGGGGCGTTCCCGGCCTCCGATCCGCAGTTCGTCGGCATGCTGGGCATGCACGGCACGGTCGAGGCCAACCTGGCCATGCACAACGCCGACCTGGTGGTGTGCATCGGCGCCCGCTTCGACGACCGCATCACCGGCAAGCTGTCCGAGTTCTGCCCGCATGCGCGCAAGATCCACATCGACATCGACCCGGCCTCCATCAACAAGGTGGTGCGGGTGGACGTGGCGCTGGTGGGCGACTGCCTGCCGCTGGTGCGCGCCCTGCACGCCGAGCTGGGCGGGCCGCTCGATGCGGCGCGGCTGGCGCCGTGGTGGGCGCGGGTGCAGGCTTGGCGCGCCCAGGACTGCCTGGGCTACACCCCGGCGGCCGACGCCATCCTGCCGCAGCACCTGATGTCGCGCCTGAACGCGGCGCTGGCCGGGCGCGATGCCATCGTCTCGACCGACGTCGGCCAGCACCAGATGTGGGCGGCGCAGTACCTGCGTTTTGACCAGCCGTACCGCTGGCTCACGTCCGGCGGCGCCGGCACCATGGGCTACGGCGTGCCGGCCGCCATTGGCGCGCAGGTCGCGCATCCGGACAAGACCGTGGTCTGCGTCAGCGGCGACGCCTCGGTGCTGATGAACATCCAGGAACTGTCCACCGCCATGCAGCATCAGGCGCCGGTCAAGGTCGTGCTGTGCAACAACGGCTACATGGGCATGGTGCGCCAGTGGCAGGAACTGATCCACGGCGGCCGTTACAGCCACAGCTACAACGCCTCGCTGCCCGACTTCGTGGCGCTGGCGCGGGCCTTCGGCTGGGGCGCGGCGCGGGTCGAGGACCCGGCGCAACTGGACGCGGCGCTGGCCGAATGCCTGGCGCACGACGGCCCCTACTTCCTCGACGTGGCGGTGACGGCGCAGGAGAATTGCTTCCCCATGATGCCGGCCGGCCATGGCCACCACAAGATGATGCTGGCCGAAGGCGTGTGGTACCAGGACGAGACGACCTGAGTCGGGTCGGTGGCAAGACGGCGGCATTTTTCGAGGGGCCGCCAAAATGATGAAGGGGCCCTTTGCGGGCCCCTTCGCTTTTACCGCGCTGGCAGCGCGCCCTCAGAACTGGATCGACAACCCGCCGTCCACCACCAGCACGTGCCCGTTCACGTACGACGCCGCCTTCGACGCCAGGAACACCGCCGCGCCGGCGATCTCCTCCGGTTCGCCCCAGCGCCCGGTCGGGTTGCGCGCCGCGATGCGCGGGCCGACGGCGGGGTCTGCCACCATCCCGGCGTTGGTCTCGGTGGCGAAGGTGCCCGGCGCGATCGCGTTGCTGGTGATGCCGCGCCCGCCGAACTCCGCCGCCAGCGCCCGCACCATGCCGGTCAGACCCTGCTTGGCGGCCGGATAGACGGCGTCGCCGGCGCGCGCCAGTTCCCCCACCACCGAAGTGATGGCGATCAGGCGGCCGCCGCCCTGGCGCGCCATGCGCTCGGCGGCGTGCTTGGCCAGCAGGATGCCAGCCACCAGGTCGGTGTCGATCAGCTCGCGGATCTCGGCGGCGCTGGTGTCGGCCAGCGTCTTGCGGTTGCGCGCGCCGACGTTGTTCACCAGGATGTCCAGACGGCCGTGCTCGGCGTCGATGCGCGCGAAGGCCCGCGCCATGGCGGCGTCGTTGCTGACGTCGAAGGCCAGCGAATGCGCGTCCAGGCCGTCGCCGCGCAGCGCGGCGGCGGTGCCTTCGGCGGCCTGTTCGTTGCGGCCGTTGATCAGCACGCGCGCGCCGCAGCCGGCCAGCGCGCGGGCGATACAGAAGCCCAGCCCGCGGGCCGAGCCGGTCACCAGCGCGACCTGGCCGCTCAGGTCGAAGTTGCGCAGGTAGGGCAAGGAAGTCGTCATGGTCGGGCTCGGTTCATTCGCGGAATTCGGGCGCCCAGTGCAGCAGCCGCCGTTCCAGCCAGGTCACGCAGTACACCAGCGCGATGCCGACGATGGATAGCAGCGTGACCGCGGCGAACATGTCGGTGGCGTTCAGTGTAGCCAGCGCGGTGATCATCAGGTAGCCCATGCCGGTGGTGGAGCCGACGAACTCGGCCAGCACCACGCCGATCAGCGCGAAGCTGATGGCGTTGGGCAGCGCGGCGAAGGTCCAGGCCGCCGCGGTCGGAATGCGCACGCGCCACAGGATCTGGCGCGGCGAGCCGCCCAGCGTGCGGCAGAAGTCCACCAGTTCGCGCTCGACGCTGCGCCCGCCCTTGTAGGTGTTGAAGAACACCAGGAAGAACACCACGAACCACGAGGTCACGACCTTCGAGGCCAGCCCCAGCCCGAAGAACATGGTGATGAGCGGCACGAAGGCGATGCGCGGCATCGAGTTGAAGGCCACGATGAACGGATTGAACACGTCCGCCAGGAAGCGGCTGCGGCTGAGCGTCATGCCCACCAGGAAGCCGCTGCCCACGCCCACCACCAGCCCGACCAGCGTGGCCTGCAGCGTCAGCCACAGGTGCGGCCAGACCGAGCGCGGCCCGGGCTGCAGCCATTCCCACAGCCGCACCGCCACGCGCGACGGCTGGCTGATGAAGAACGGGTCGAACAGTGTGTTCTGCGTGAACCACGGGATGCGCGTCAGCGTTTCCCAGGAGCCAAGGATGATGGCCAGGATCAGCACCTGCCACAAGGTGATGCGCACGCGCCGCAAGGTGCTGGCGCGGCGGTCCAGCCGCAGCTGGTCCTGCAGGGTGTGGGTCAATTCGGGAGCGGTCATGGCGGAATCAGGCGGCGGCGCGGAACTGCTGGCCCAGCACGCTCCAGAGGCTTTGCACATGGGCAACGAACTGCGGCGTTTCGCGCAGGGTGAAGACGTCGCGCGGATGCGGGATGGCGATGCGCTCGTCCAGCAGCACGCGGCTGGGCGGCCCGGACAGCACCACCACGCGGTCCGACAGCAGGATGGCCTCGTCCAGGTCGTGCGTGACCAGCACCACGGTCTGGCCCAGCTTGCGCCAGATCTCCATCAGCTCGCGGTGCAGGTGGGTCTTGGTATGCGTGTCCAGCGCCCCGAACGGTTCGTCCAGCAGCAGGATGCGCGGCTCCACCGCCAGGCTCATCAGCAGCGCCACGCGCCGCCGCATGCCGCCCGACAGCTGGTGCGGAAAGGCGTCGGCGAACGCCGTCAGGTGGCCCAGCTCCAGCAGCTCGGCCACGCGGCTGGCGATGCGCGCGGCCGGCACGCCCTGGAACTTCAGGCCCAGCGCCACGTTCTTCCTGACGCTGAACCAGGGCAGCAGCGTGTCCTTCTGGAAGATGTACCCCAGCGCTGGCGGCACCTGGCCGTCGACCACCTGGCCATCGACCACGATGCGGCCGGCGGTGGGCGGCAGGAAGCCGGCGATCATGTTCAGCAGCGTGCTCTTGCCGCAGCCCGAGGGGCCGACGATCGACACGAACTCGCCCGCCGCGATCTCCAGGCTGACCTCGCCCACCGCGTGGGTGGTGCCCTGGCGCGTCTGGTAGGCCTTGCCCACCCGGTCCAGCGTGATCATTACAGGCCCCGCGCTTTGCGTACGAAGCTCATGTCGACGCACTTGGCGTACGGCACCGTCTTGATCTCGTCGTTCGAGAACTGGCGGCCGTCGCCCATGATCGCGGTCATGCGGTGGTAGGCGTCCTCGGTGATGAGGTTGTCTTTGAGGAACACCGTGTCCTTGTACACGCCCAGCGTTTTCTCGATGGCGGCGCGCGGGAAGGCATTCAGATAATCGTCGTAGATCGCGTCGGCGATCTCGGCGGCGCTGTGGGCCGTGATGAAGTCCTGCGCACGCACCAGGCCGGTGACGAAGGCTTGCACCGTCTCGGGCCGCTTCTGGATGGTGTCCTGCAGCGTCAGCGCGGCGATGCCCGGCACGTCGCCGCCCATGAACTCGTTCCACGAGGCCTCGGTGGTGGCGTCGAAGATCGGCACGCCCCAGCCTTCCTGCTGGGCTTGCTCCATCATCGACATGGTGGCCATGCTGGCCGCCACCGAGCCGGTCTTGAGCGCGCCCAGCATGGTGGCCAGGTCGCCCAGGGGGCGGATGTCGACCTTGTCGGCCACGCCGGCCTTCTGCATCAGGTACAGCGCCATCAGCCAGGTGCTGGACTGCGGCTGGGTCGCGCCGACGCGCTTGCCGGCCAGGTCTTTCAACGACTTGATCTTGCCGCTGTCAAAGTCCTCGCGGCGCACGATGACGTTGGCGTAGGTCAGCTTGCGGTCGAAGCCGAACACCAGCGTGGCCGGCTTGCCGGCCAGCGTCAGGGCCGGCGCGGCGGTGGCGGCGGTGGCGCCGAAGGCGATCTGGCCGGCCGCCAGCAGCTGGTTGGTGCGCGGGCCGCTCTGCGAATTCAGGTACTCGACCTCCAGGCCCGCTTCGCCGAAATAGCCCTTCTTGAGCGCCACGTAGCCTGCGGCGAAGAATGGGTCGATGCTGCCCTGGCCGTAGACCACGCGGCCCAGCTTGGGCTGGGCGAAGGCCACACGGCCGCCGATCAAGGTGACGCCGGCCAGCGCCCCGGTGGCGGCCAGCACACGGCGGCGGGTGGTGAAGTGGGGGCTCGTGCTCATGTCTTCCTCGGTCTTGATCGGGTTGGGGTTGTTTTGGCGTCAACCATACCGCAGCGGGGCTTGCCGTCCAACAATGGAAAACGCCCGGTTGCCCGGGCGTTTTCGTCGTGCCACGCAAGTGTAGACCGTGGCGGCTCAGGCCGCGGTCTTCTTGGGCGCGGCCTTCTTCACGGCTTTCTTGGCGGCGGTTTTGGTTGCCGCTTTGGTCGCCGTCTTGGTGGCCGTTTTGGTTGCGGTCTTTTTCACCGCGGCTTTCTTGGCCGCCGTCTTGGTGGCGCTGGCGGCGGTCTTGGCCGGGGCGCGGCCACGGCCGGGTTTTTCCGGACGCGGCTCGAACTCGAAGCCGATCTTGCCGTCGGGCTGGCGCACCAGGAAGGCCTTGAACTTGCGGTTGGTGCGGCTGGACACGAAGCCGTCGAGCAGGTCGGTGCGGCCGTCGGTCAGCAGCTTTTCCATCTGCTCGCGCGAGATTTCCTGCTGCAGGATGACCTTGCCGGAGCGGAAGTCGCAACTCTTCTCAGGGCCCACCGACTTCTCGCAGACGTAGCTCATGCCGTGCTCGAACACGCGCGACTGGCACTTGGGGCAGTTGCCCACCGGCGTGTGGCCGGAGAAGTCCACCGCCTCGCTGTCGTCCTCGTCGTTCTGGCCGAAGTCGAATTCCAGCTTGTACTCGTCGCTGATGCGCAGGATGGCGGCGAACGGCCGGCCCATCTTGCTGATGAAACCCTGCAGCGGGCCGATTTCGCGCTTGGCCAGCAGTTCCTCGACTTCCGGCAGCTCGAAAGTGCGGCCGCCCGGGTGCTTGCCGATCGAGAAATCGCAGTTGGTGCAGGCGAAACGACGGTAGTTTTCCTTGACCACCCCGCCGCACTTGGGGCACGGCGTCTGCAGCGTGGCGTAGTCGCCGGGCACCGTGTCGCGCTCGTATTCCTTGGCGCGCTTGACGATCACCTGCGTCATCTGGGCGATCTCGCGCATGAAGGCCTGGCGGTCCAGCACGCCCTGCTCGATCTGCTTGAGCTTGTGTTCCCATTCGCCGGTCAGCTCGGGCGAGGTCAGTTCCGACACGTCCAGGCCCGACAACAGCGTCATCAGTTGGCGCGCCTTGGCGGTCGGCACCAGGTCGCGGCCCTCGCGGCGCAGGTAGACCTCGTTGAGCAGGCCTTCGATGATGGCCGCGCGCGTGGCCGGCGTGCCCAGGCCGCGCTCGGACATGGCCTCGCGCAGCTCCTCGTCGTCCACCAGCTTGCCGGCGCCTTCCATGGCCGACAGCAGCGTGCCTTCGTTAAAGCGCGCCGGCGGCTTGGTGGTCAGGCCCACGGCTTCGACGTCCTCGGTGCGCACGGTCTCGCCGTCGCCCACCGGCACCAGGTTGGCGTCCTCGCCCTGGGCTTCCTTGCCGTACACGGCCAGCCAGCCCGGGTTCACCAGCACCTTGCCGTCGGTGCGGAAGCGATGGCCCTGCACCTCGGTCATGCGGGTGGTGACGCGGTACTCGGCGGCCGGGAAGAACACCGCCAGGAAGCGCTTGAGCACCAGGTCGTACAGCTTGGCCTCGGCCTCGCTCAGGTCGTGCGGGATCTGCAGCGTCGGGATGATGGCAAAGTGGTCCGACACCTTCTTGTTGTCGAAGATGCGGCGATTCGGCTTGACCCATTGCTGGCTGACCACGGTGCCGGCATGGCGCGACAGCCCGCCGACGGCGTTCGAGCCGCCCTGGGCCAGCGCGCGCATGGTTTCCTGCACCGTGCCGAGGTAGTCCTCGGGCAGGTAGCGCGAATCGGTACGCGGGTAGGTCAGCGCCTTGTGGCGTTCGTACAGGGTCTGGGCCAGCGCCAGGGTGGTCTTGGCCGAGAAGCCGAAGCGGCCGTTGGCCTCGCGTTGCAGCGAGGTCAGGTCGTACAGGGCCGGCGACATCTGGGTCGACGGCTTGGATTCCTCGGTGACGCTGCCCGGCTGGTCGCGGCAGGCGGCCACCACGCTCTGGGCGGCGGCCTGCGACCACAGGCGCGATTCGCGCTTCTCGGGGTCGCGCTCGTCCTTCTTGAAGTCCGGATCGATCCAGCGGCCCTCGTACAGGCCGGCGGCCGCCACGAAGGTGGCGCGCACTTCCCAGTAGTCGCGCGGCACGAAGCGGCGGATGCGTTCCTCGCGCTCGGCCACGATCGCCAGCGTGGGGGTCTGCACCCGGCCCACCGGCGTCTTGAAGAAACCGCCGTCCTTGCTGTTGAAGGCGGTCATGGCGCGCGTGCCGTTGATGCCCACCAGCCAGTCGGCCTCGGCGCGCGAGCGGGCGGCGGCCTCCAGCGGCTTGAGCTGGGCGTCGTCGCGCAGGTTGGCGAAGGCTTCGCGGATGGCGGCCTGCGTCATCGATTGCAGCCACAGGCGCTGGATCGGCTTTTTCACCCCGGCGTACTGGATGATGTAGCGGAAGATCAGTTCGCCCTCGCGTCCCGCGTCACAGGCGTTGATGATGGCGTCGACGTCCTTGCGCTTGGCCAGGCGCACCAGCAGCTTGAGGCGCTCGGCCGATTTCTTGTCGGTCGGGCCCAGCTCGAATTCAGGCGGAATTACCGGCAGATGGGTGAAACTCCACTTCCCCTTGACCGGATCGTTGGGCGCGACCAAGCTAAGCAAATGGCCGATGCTCGACGCCAGCACGTAACGTTCGCTTTCAAAATAGTCGCCCTCGCGCGCAAAGCCTCCCAAGGCGCGTGATATATCAAGGGCCACCGAGGGCTTCTCGGCAATAATCAGCGTTTTATTCATGTGTATCCAGTGGCGGCAGTCCCGCCGTAGTAGCGCGGATAATAAGATCGGAGTTTCGCGAGATGCAAGTCGGCACTGAACGGCAAGTGGGATCCGAACTGCACGCATGGCGCCAATTCCTGGCCCGCAGCACCCTCTGGCTGGGGGTTTTGCTGCTGGGCAGCGCCGCCATCTGCTGGGTCGCGGCGAACTGGCAGGACATGACCAAAATCCAGCGCTTCGCCGGCACGCAGGGCCTGCTGGCCCTGACCGCGCTGGCGGCGGCCTGGGCCGGCTTGCGCCTGCGCGCCGCCCCAGGCGTGCGCCGCAGCATACCCGGCGCGCTGCTGGCCCTGGCCGGCATTCTGCTCGGCGCCCTGCTCGCGTTATTAGGTCAAACTTACCAGACTGGCGCCGATACCTGGGAACTGTTCGCCTGGTGGGCGGTTCTGCTGTTGCCTTGGGCATTGGCGGCGGCCAGTCAGGCCGTCTGGCTGCTGTGGGCGTTGGTGACCAACGTCGCCCTGGTGCTGTGGCTGGGCGAACGGGCCTTCACCTGGTGGCTGATCCTGGGCGGCCCCCAGGTCGCCAGCCTGATCGTGGCCGCCTGGAACCTGCTGTTGCTGCTGGGCTGGGAACTGGCGGCGCGCCGCTGGCGCGCCAGCACCTTGGTCGGACCGCGGGTCCTGGCGGCGCTGGTGATCAGCGCGCTGGTGACGGCGCTGGTGTTCGGCCCGATGGTGACGGTGCTGGTGATCGGCAACGGCCTGTCGCGCGGCCTGGGCTCCATCAACGGCCTGGCCTGGATCGCGGTCACGCTGGGTCTGGGTTTCTATTACCAGCGCGGCCGCCGCGACCTGGTCATCCTGGCCATGTTGGTGGCCGGCGTCATCTGCGTCTCGCTGCGGATGGTAGGCGAATGGCTGCTGCGGCTGGAACCCGGCATCTGGGCGGCCCTGCCGCTGGCGGCGCTGCTGATGGCCGAGGCCGTCTGGGCGGCGCGCTGGCTGCGCGGACTGGCCGCGGGGCCGCGGGCGGCCGTCGCGGCCCCGGCCGATGCCGAGCCGGCCGCCGCCTCGGCCGGCAACGCGGTCGATCCTGGCGAGGCCGGCGAACCCGTGGCGCAACTGGCGCCGCCCGCCGTGCCGCACACCGAGCCGCCCTGGTACGTGCAATGCATCCTGGCGCTGAGCGCCTGGCTGTCGACGCTGCTGCTGCTGGCCTTCGTGGCCTTCTCGGGCATGATCAATTCAGAGGAAGGCGCGCTGGTGGCCGGCCTGGTGCTGTGCGCCGCCGGCGTGGCCGTGCTGCGCAGCGACGCCGGTCCGTTCTGGCGCCAGTGCGGCACCGCCATGGCGTTCGCCGGGCAGATCCTCATCATCTACGGCATGTCCAGCTCGACCTCGTTCGCCAGCGCCTGCCTGTTCGTGCTGCTGATGGCCACGGCGGTGTACGCGCTGGGGCCGGACGTGATCCTGCGCTTCCTGAGCGGCGGGCTGATCGCCCTGGCCGGCGCCGGCCTGATCTGGCGCGTTCTGGCGCCCGAGCTGCTGCGCGACGATCTGCTGGACGCCCTGCTGGACTTCGACATGGCCCGCGCCGCCTTCGTCTGGCTGCCGATCGCCGTGACCGGCGCGTGGGCCACGGCGGTGATCCTGACCCTGGCGCACCGGCTGGGCGGCAAGCGCGGCCATGCGCTGCAACCGCTGGCCTGGGCCTTCCTGCTGTCGGTGCAGGGCATGGTGTGGCTGGCCAGCGGCCTGTCGGTGCTGCAATTGCCGGCCATGTGGCAACTGCACGCGCAGACCGCCGTGCTGGTATGCGCGGGGGCGTTGCTGCCAGCGGCGGCGGCGATGGCGGTGTTGTGGCCGCGCCGGCATGTGTTGACCGCCGGCGTCACCTGGGGCGTGCCCATCGCCCTGCTGCTGCTGGCCCTGTTCTGGCTGCCCAGCCCCGGCGTGGGCTTCGCGCTGGCCTGGCTGCTGCTGGGCTTCGGCCTGAACCAGCCGCGGGTGGCGCTGTTCGGCGTCTTCAGCCTGCTGGCCTACCTGGGGGTCTATTACTACCAACTGGACGTGCCGCTGCTGCAGAAGTCCTTGTGGCTGGGCGGCGGCGCCGTGCTGCTGTTCGTGCTGCGCGGGCTGGTGTGGCTGGTGCCGCGCTTGATGCGCACCCAGGATCCTTCGCGCCGCGCGCCGCTGCCAACGGTCTCGCCGGCCCTGCGCTGGCGCACCCTGGCGATCCTGGGCGGTCTGGCGCTGGTGCTGGTGGTGGCCAATGGCAGTATCTGGCAGCGCGAGAAACTGCTGGCCAGCGGCAAGGTGGTGATCCTGGAATTGGCGCCGGTCGACCCGCGCTCGCTGATGCAGGGCGACTACATGGCGCTCAACTTCGCCGCCGGGCGCGAAGTCACGCGCCTGCGGCTGGGCGGCGAGCGCCAGGACGCGGAGGACTCCGTCATGGGCGAAGCCTCCGACGGCTACGTGATGCTGACCGGCGATTCGCGCGGCGTGTACCAGCCCGTGCGCATCCAGACCGACGCCCGGCCGCATGCCGACGGCGAAGTGCCGCTGCGCTATCGCGTGCGCGACAACCAGGTGCGCATCGTCACCAACGCCTATTTCTTCCCTGAAGGCCAGGCCAAGCGCTATGAGGTCGCCAAGTTCGGCGAACTGCGCGTGGCCGAGAACGGCGAGGCCCTGCTGGTGCGCATGCTGGGCGAGGATCTGCAGCCGCTATAGGAGTGGCAGGTCGTCGCCAGGCGTGAGGGTTGCCCGCGGCCGCCGGCCATGGGCCGGCGCGGGCGCTTCGGCATGGCCGACTGCACGCCCCGTGCTGGCCGCCGATCCCGGCAGGCCGGATCAGGACAGCGGAAAGCGCGCGGCCCAGCGCGCCGTCGCCTCGCGCAGGAATGCCGCCGTGTCCGGCGCGTCCAGCGGCGCGAATCCCAGCGCGCGCCACGCGCCCTGCAGCGACGCCAGGGGCGCGTTCGTGTCGATGGCCGGGGCGCCGTTCTGCTTGGACAGCTTCAGGCCGCTGGCGGGATCCAGGATCAGCGGCACGTGCAGGTAGCGCAGCGGCGGCAGGCCCAGCAGCCGGCCCAGCACGCGTTGGCGCGCCGTGGAGCTGAGCAGGTCGGCGCCGCGCACCACGTCGGTCACGCCCTGCGCGCCATCGTCCACCACCACCGCCAGTTGATAGGCCCACAGGCCATCCGCGCGCTTCACGGCGATGTCGCCCACCGCCCGCGCCACGTCCTGCTCCTGCGGGCCCAGCCAGCGGTCCTCGAAACGCTCCACCCCTTCCGGCATGATCACGCGCCAGGCGCGCGCCTCGCGGCCGGGCGCCAGGCCGTGGCGGCAGGTGCCAGGGTATGGGCGTTCGCCGTCCGCGCCGGGCGCCGCCTGGCCGCGCAGCGCCGAATCGGCGATCTCGCGGCGGGTGCAGCCGCAGCCATACACCAGGCCGCGCGCGGCCAGCGCGTCGAAGGCCGCCTGATAGGCGTTGCCGCGCTGTGACTGCCACATGACGTCGCCGTCCCAATGCAGCCCCAGCGCCTGGAGCTGGCCCATGATGCGTTCGGCCGCGCCGGGCACGGTGCGTGGCGTGTCCACGTCCTCGATGCGCAGCAGCCAGCTTCCCCGGTTGGCGCGCGCGTCCAGCCAACTGGCCAGCGCGGCCACCAGCGAACCGGCGTGCAGCGGCCCGCTGGGGCTGGGGGCGAAGCGGCCGGTGTAGGTCACGGCAGGGGGTAGCGAAACAGAGGGTTTACGGCGAAGCGGCGCCGCGCGCTCGAGGCGCGCGGGTCGCGGGGCAACGCACGCCGGCGACAGCCGGCGCCGTCAGTGCAGCAAGCGCGTGCCGTCTTCGTCCAGCAGCTCTTCCAGGACCAGGTTGTCGATCTCGGCTTCCTGGCTCCAGAGAACCATGAGGGCGATGATCTTGATCTTGGACAGCGGCACGGGCGATTCCGGTGACGCCAGGCCCCGGTCGATGACGATTTCGCGCAAGGGCGCGGGCAGCACGCCGGCCGATTCCAGGAAGGCGATGAAGCCGATGGATTCGGAACCGAGTTGCTGGTATTCGTTATCGGTGTAGATCCGGGTACCGGTAGTGGGCGCCTGAGCGAGATCGACGCAGCGTTCGGTGGTTTCGGCCAGGCCGTAGAGCCAGCCGAGCGCGTCGTCGATGTCTTCGTGCTCGAACCCGGCGGCGGCCAGCCGTTTGGCCAGCACGTCAGCGGCGGGACAGGCTTGCGGCGTGTAGTAATTCTCGTACAGATAAACCAGGATATCGAACATATGGCGCAGTTTGTGCCTGTTTGCACAGTCGGCCCGCATATCGGCAGACCAGCAAACATGGATTTTACTTTACGCTGATTTACTACCCCGGGCAACCGCCGAAAAGGCGGAGCGCGGCGGGGCGTCGTGGTCCCGCGACAGTCACCAAGTCCACGCCCGCTCGTTGCCAGACTAAGCGGCTTTCCCGGCGCGGGGCGGACGCCATGGGGTCCGCCCCTCTTTAATACCCACAGGGCCTATGCGGTCTTTGGCGCCGACTCCAGTTTGAGCTGCGCCAGTTGGCGCACGAACACCGGAATGCAGATGGCCAGCCCGATCAGCCCGCTGGTCAGCCCCGGCAGGATGGTCAGTAGCGCGCCCAGCGTGCATAGCCAGCGTTCCCAGCTTTTCATGCCCACCAGCATGTAGCGCGAGAACGCCGCCGACAGCAGCACCAGGCCCACCATGCAGCCGAACAGCGTCACGAAGAAGTCGTACCAGGTGAAGCCCTGCACCGAGATCAGCAGCGACGGCGAGAACACGAACACGAACGGCACGATCAGTTTGGTGATGCCCAACCGGAACGCGGTGTTGCCGGTCTTGAACGGATCGCTGCCCGCCATGCCCGCCGCCGCGTACGCCGCCAGCGCCACCGGCGGCGTGATGTCGGCCAGGATGCCGAAATAGAACACGAAGAAGTGCGCCGCGATCGGCTGCACCCCCAGTTGCACCAGCGTCGGCGCGGCCACGGCCACCATGATCAGGTAGTTGGCGGTGGTGGGAATGCCGCAGCCCATCAGGATGCAGACCACGCCCGTCATGATCAGCGCCGCCACCAGCGTCAGCGACTGGGCGTTGGCGATGGCCTCGGGAATGATCGCGCCCGCGACGCCGGCGATCGATTGCGCCGCCGAGATCACGATGTACGAGATCTTGAAGCCCACGCCCGTCAGCGTCACCACCCCGATCACGATGCCCACCGTACCCGCCGCCGCGCCCACCGCCAGCGCGTACTTGGCGCCGGTCTCGAAGGCTTCGTACAGGTCGCGCCAGCGCAGCCGCTGGAACGGATTGAGCAGGCCCACGATGATGCAGC
This sequence comes from Achromobacter sp., assembly GCF_050285565.1. Taxonomy (GTDB): domain Bacteria; phylum Pseudomonadota; class Gammaproteobacteria; order Burkholderiales; family Burkholderiaceae_B; genus Achromobacter. Next base: position 453,858 of record NZ_JBLZXG010000005.1, on the reverse strand, counting down.
CGGTGATGCCGGCGAACGCCGCCAGGTACGGCGTGCGGCCGCTGGCCAGCACGCCGATCAGCAGGATCAGCGGAATCAGCGTCGGCCAGCGCATCTTGAACGATTGCTTCAGCTTGGGCATTTCCTCGGCCGTCAGCCCGCGCAGGCCTTCGCGCTTGGCCTCGAAGTGCACCTGCATGAACATGCCGAAGAAATACAGGAAGGCCGGGAATATGCCCGCAATCGCGATCTGCTGGTACGGAATGCCCAGGAACTCGATCATCAGGAACGCGGCCGCGCCCATGATCGGCGGCGTGATCTGGCCGCCCGTGCTGCTGGCCGCCTCCACCCCCGCCGCGAAGTGGCGCGGATAGCCGATGCGGATCATCGCCGGAATGGTCAGCGAGCCCACCGTCACGGCGTTGGCCACCGACGACCCCGACAGCATGCCGAACATGGCCGAGCCGAACACCGACACCTTGGCCGGCCCGCCGGCATAGCGGCCGGCGATGGTGGAGGCCACGTCCAGGAACAGCTGGCCCAGGCCGATGCGCGTGGCCAGCACGCCGAACAGCACGAAGTGGAACACGTAGGTGGCCACCACGCCCACCGCCACGCCGTACACGCCCTGGCTGGTCAGGTACATGTGGTTGACGATCTGCGACCACGTATTGCCCGCGTGCTGCAGCAGCCCGGGGAAGTAAGGCCCGAACGCCGCGTAGGCCATGAACACCAGTGCGATGATCGGCAACGGCCAGCCCATGGCGCGGCGCGTGGCTTCCAGCAGCCCGATCAGCAGGATCGAGCCCATCAACACGTCGATCGGCAGCGGGTTGCCGACGCGGAACGCCAGGTCCTCGAAGATGTAGGGGATGTACAACACCGACAGCGCCAGCGCGATGGCGATGATCCAGTCGTACAGCGGCACGCCGCCCGGGGCGTACCAGGTGGATTTCGGCTCGCGCTGGTAATGCGCCTTGGAAAAGCCGAACACCAGGAAAATCAGGCTCAGCACGAAGGCCAGGTGCACGCCGCGGTGCGTGGCCTCGCGCAGCAGGCCGAAGCCGGCGGTGTAGTAGTGGAACAGCGACAGCGCCACCAGCAGGCCCGAGACGATCCAGGTGGCGCTTTTGTGCAGCGGCCGGAAGCGGATCTCGGAATCGTACTTTTCCGCCAGCTGCTGTGTTTTCTCGTGGTCTATTTCCATAGCCGTGTTTCTCAGGTGAATCGCGAACAGGGCCGCCCGAGGCGGCCCTGCGCAAGCGCGGCGCCGATGGCCGCGCGCTTCCCGATGGGAATGGGTCGGCGCTTACTTCAGCAGGCCGATTTCCTTGTAGAACTTCTCGGCGCCCGGGTGGAACGGGATGCCGGCGCCCTTGACCGCGTTATCGCGGGTGATGAGCTTGCCCTTGGCGTGGCCGCTGTCCAGCGTCTTGCGGGTGGCGTCGCTGTACAGCGCCTTGGTGACCTCGTACACCACCTGCTCAGGCAGCTTGGCCGACGTCACCATCTGCGCATTGACCGAGATGGTCTTGACCTCGCCCACGTTCTGGTAGGTGTTGGCGGCAATGGTGTCGGGCGTGAAGAACTCCTGCTTGGCGCGCAGCGCGTCGATCTCGGGGCCGACCAGCGGCACGATGTCGATGCCCGCGCCGCTGGAGGCCAGCTCGGCGATGGCGCCGGCCGGGGCGCCGCCGACGAAGAAGAACGCGTCCAGGCCGCCGTCCTTGAGCTTGTCGCCGGCCTGGTTGGGCTTGAGGTATTCGGCCTTGACGTCCTTATCGGTCATGCCATAGGCGCCCAGAATCAGGCGCACGTCCACCAGCGTGCCCGAGCCGGGCTCGTCCATCGACACGCGTTTGCCCTTCAGGTCGGCCACGCTCTTGATGCCCGCGCCCTTGCGCGTCACCAGGTGGATGCTTTCCGGATACAGCGTGGCGATCAGGCGCAGATCCTGCGCCTTGGGCTTGCCCTCGAACGTGCCGGTGCCGCTGTAGGCCCAGAACGCCACGTCCGACTGGGTGAAGCCGGCCTCGAACGAGCCGCCGATGATGCCGTTGATGTTGGCCACCGAGCCATTGGAGGCGACCGCCGTGGCGATCAGCTTGCCGGGCTGGGACACGGCGTTGGCGATGATGCCGCCGATGGGGTAGTAGGTGCCGGCCGTGCCGCCGGTGCCGATGCGGAAGAATTGCTGGGCTTGCGCGGCCCCGGTCGCGCCGACGGCGGCGGCGGCCATGGCCAGGGTGGCGATCCAATTCTTGAGTTTCATGCGAGCTTCTCCGTTATAAGTGGAAGTAACGTATTGTTGTGGTGAAATTCTGGCATGTCCCCCGCCCCGCGCCAATGGCCTCGAAGCTATGGTTTACCAGGGGTTGGCGCGGCGCAAAACACGGGCCCGGCGTGGGCCGACGCATGCGGAGGCGGTTCTTGCGCCACCGGTTCGATCACGGAGCTATTCGATGTCCCAAGAAGTCATTCGCGGCATTGCGCTGCCCCCGCCCGCGCAGGCCGGCGATCCCCTGGCCAGCGTCGACACGCCCAGCCTGGTGCTGGACCTGGCCGCGTTCGAGGCCAACCTGCGCGCCATGCAGGCCTGGGCCGACCGCCACGAGGTGGCGCTGCGCCCGCACGCCAAGGCCCACAAATGCCCCGAAATCGCGCGCCGCCAACTGGCGCTGGGCGCGCGCGGCATCTGTTGCCAGAAGGTCAGCGAGGCCGTGCCCTTCGTGGCCGCCGGCATCACCGACATCCACATCAGCAACGAAGTGGTCGGCCCGGCCAAGCTGCGCCTGCTGGCCCAACTGGCGCGCGCCGCCAAGCTCAGCGTCTGCGTCGACAACGCTGCCAACCTGACGCAGATCGCGCAGGCCATGGCCGCGGCCGGCGCCGAGATCGACGTGTTGGTGGAAGTGGACGTGGGCCAGGGCCGCTGCGGCGTGTCCGACGACGCCACCGTGCTGGCGCTGGCGCAGCAGGCGCGCACCCTGCCGGGCGTGAACTTCGTCGGGCTGCAGGCCTACCACGGCTCGGTGCAGCACCTGCGCACCCGCGAGGAACGCGCCGCCGTCTGCCGCCAGGCCGCGCGCATCGCCGCCTCGTACCAACTGCTGCTGCGCGAAAGCGGCATCGCCTGCGACGTCATCACCGGCGGCGGCACCGGCAGCGCCGAATTCGACGCCGCCAGCGGCGTCTTCACCGAACTGCAAGCCGGTTCCTACGCCTTCATGGACGGCGACTACGGCGCCAACGAATGGGACGGCGCGCTGGCCTTCCAGAACAGCCTGTTCGTGCTGTCGACCGTGATGAGCACGCCGGCGCCGGATCGCGTCATCCTCGACGCCGGCCTGAAGTCCACCACCGCCGAATGCGGCCCGCCCGCCATCCATGGCGCGCAGGGCCTGCAATACGCCGCCATCAACGACGAACACGGCGTGGTGCGCGTGGCCGCTGGCGCGCAGGCGCCGGCGCTGGGCGATACGCTGCTGCTGGTGCCCTCGCACGTCGATCCCACCTTCAACCTGCACGACGGGCTGGTGGTGTATCGCGACGGCATCGTGCAGGACATCTGGGAGATCTCGGCGCGCGGGTTCTCGCGCTGATGGCGGGGGGCGGGCCGTCGGCAACGGCCCGCGCCTAGCGCGCCAGATCCGTCATCCCCAGGAACTGCCGCAGCTCCGGCGTCGCCGGCGCCGTGAACAGTTCCTCGGGCGGCCCGATCTCATGCACCCGGCCCTGGTGCATGAACACCACCCGGTCGCACACCTCGCGCGCAAAGCGCATCTCGTGCGTCACCATCAGCAGCGTCATGCCGTCGGCGGCCAGCTCGCGCACCACCGCCAGCACCTCGTTGACCAGCTCCGGGTCCAGCGCCGACGTGATCTCGTCGCACAGCAGCGCCAGCGGCTGCATCGCCAGCGCGCGCGCGATCGCCACGCGCTGCTGCTGCCCGCCCGACAATTCCTCGGGCCAGGCGTCGAACTTGTGTGCCAGTCCCACCCGCGTCAGCATTGCCCGCGCCAGGTCGGCGGCCTGGTTCTGCGGCATGCGCTTGGCCACCATCGGCGACAGCATCACGTTGCGTCCCACCGTCAGGTGCGGGAACAGGTTGAATTGCTGGAAGATCATGCCCACCTTCAGCCGCAGCGCGCGCAGCCGCAGTTCGTCGTCGCCCAGTTGCGCGTCGGCCACCATGATGGCGCCGCCGTCGATCTGTTCCAGCCCGTTCACGCAGCGCAGCAGCGTGCTCTTGCCGGAACCGCTTTTGCCGATTATGGCGATCACCTCGCCGGGCTCGACGCGCAACGTCACCCCTTTCAGGACTTCGTTGTCGCCGAACTTCTTGCGGACGTCTTCAAGGGCGATGAGGGGCATGCAACTTCCTTTCCAGCAGCAGGCTGAGGCGCGACAGGGGCCAGCACAGCGCGAAATAGATCAGCGCGGCGCAGGCATAGACGGTGAAGGGGCTGAAGGTGGCGTTGGTGATCACCGTGCTGGCCTTGGACAGCTCGGTGAAGCCGATGATGGACGTGAGCGCCGTGCTCTTGACGATCTGCACCGCGAAACCGACGGTCGGCGCCACCGCGATGCGCAGCGCCTGCGGCAGCACCACATGGCGCATCTGCTGCACGTAGCCCAGCGCCAGGCTGGCGGACGCTTCCCATTGGCCCTTCGGAATCGCCTCGACGCAGCCGCGCCAGATCTCGGCCAGGAACGCGCCCGACCACAGCGTCAGCGCCGCGCCCGCGGCCAGCCACGGTGGCACTTCCAGCCCCAGCAGCGACAGCCCGAAGAACGCCAGGAACAACTGCATCAGCAGCGGCGTGCCCTGGAACAGTTCGATATACGCCCAGCTCACGCGCCGCATCAGCGGCACGCGCGAGGTCCGCATCATCAGCGCCAGCCCGCCCATCAGCGCGCCGCCGGCAAACGCCACAAGCGACAGCACAACGGTCCAGCGCGCCGCTAGCAGCAGGTTGCGGACAATGTCCCAGGTGGTGAACTCGATCATCGCGCCGCCTTGCGGAACAACCGCCTGCCCGTCATGCGCAGCAACTGGCGCAACAACACCGCCAGCGCCAGATAGATGCCGGTGGTCACGAAATACACCTCGAACGCGCGGAAGTTGCGCGACTGGATGAAGTTGGCCGCGAACGTCAGGTCCTCGGCCGCGATCTGCGAACACACCGCCGACCCCAGCATCACGATCACGATCTGCGACGACAGCGCCGGCCAGATGCGCGCCAGCGCGGGTTTCAGCACGACATGGCGGAACACCTGCAAGCGCGTCATCGCCAGGCTGGCGCCGGCCTCGTACTGGCCCTTGGGCGTGGCGTCGATGCCGGCGCGGATGATCTCGGCGCTGTAGGCGCCCAGGTTCAGCGCCATCGCCAGGCAGGCCGCCTGCATCTCGCTGAACTGCACGCCCAGCGACGGCAGCCCGAAGAACACGAAAAACAACTGGATCAGGAACGGCGTATTGCGCACCACCTCCACATAGGCGGTGACCGGCGCGCGCAGCCAGCGCGGCCCCTGCGTGCGGGCCCAGGCGCAGCCGATGCCCAGCGCCACGCCCGCCACCGCGCCAAACGCGATCAGCTCGACCGTCACGCCAATGCCCTTGATAAGCACCGGCGTGTAGTCGAACACGGAAGCGAAGTCGAATTGATAAGCCATGAACCGCGCTCCGACGCGCCCGCCTTACAGGTCCTTGGGCAGATCGGCGCCCAGCCACTTCTTGGAGATCGCCGCCAGCGAACCGTCGCGCTTGGCATTGGCCAGGATCTCGTTGACCTTGGCGCGCAGCTTCGGCTCGTCCTTGTTCAGGCCGATGTAGCAGGGCGAATCCTTGATCAGGAACTTGGTCTCCGGCTTCTTGGGCGGATTGCGCGCCAGGATCGCGGCGGCCACCACGTTGCCGGTCGCGATCAGCGGCACCTGGCCCGACAGGAAGGCGGTGATGGTGCCGTTGTTGTCTTCATAGCGCTTGAGCGTGGCCGTGGGCGGCGCGATCTTGGTGAGCTCGATGTCCTCGACCGCGCCGCGCGTCACGCCGATGGTCTTGCCGGCCAGGTCGGCGGCCGATGCCACCTTCAGATCGGCCGGGCCGAACACGCCATTGAAGAACGGCGCATAGGCGTCGGAGAAGTCGATCGCCTTCTCACGCTCGGGATTCTTGCCCAGGCTGGAAATTACCAGGTCCACCTTGCGCGTCTGCAGGTACGGCACGCGGTTGGCGCTGGTCACCGGCACCAGCTCCAGCTTCACGCCCAGTTGCTTGGCGATCAGCGCGGCGGTGTCGATGTCATAGCCCAGCGGCTTCATGTCGGCGCCCACCGAGCCGAACGGCGGAAAGTCCTGCGGCACGGCGACCTTGAGCGTGCCGGCCTTGACGATGTCATCCAGGGTGTCGGCATGCGTGAGCGGCGCGGCCAGCAGCGTGGCGGCAGTGCAGAGGGACAGCAACAGGGTTCTACGCTTCATGAGGAACTCTCCAGGGCGCGCCGCCCCGGGAGCGGGGTCGAGCGTTGCACACCAATTCGGTATACAAAACCTGAAAAGCAAGTTCCATGCCATTTGGCGGCCGCTGTGAGGCCTGGCGAGAACGAATCCCTCGGCGCACCGGCGTGGTGCGCGGCGCGCCGTGGCGGCGCATCGGCGGCACCGGAACGGCGCGCCGGCCCAATTCGTAACGCCACGGAACCCGGCCCCGCGCCGCGTTACTCATGCCTTGTCAAGTCATCCATTCCAAGGAGAACAACAATGGCGTTTCATGACCTCATCAACGCGGCCGCGGACCGCCTGCAACTGGGCGGCGGCGTCGACGCCAAGGCCCAGGCGCTGGACATCCAGTTCCAGGACGACCACCCGGTGCGCATCGAGCACCACGACAGCCGCGGCCAGATCAGCCTGGCCGGCGTGATCGGCTTCTATCCGCCGCAGGCGCAGCAGGCCCGCCTGTTCGAAACGCTGCTGCAAGCCCAACTGTACGGCCTGCTGACCGACGGCTGTGCCTTCAGCGTCGACGCCGACGCCAGCAAGATCCTGTTGTTCAAGACGCTGCCGCTGGACGGCCTGGACGCCGACGGCCTGGTGCGCGCGCTGGGCGACTTCCGCCTGGTGCAACAGACCTGGCGCAAGGCCTACGCCGACGGCAAGCTGACCGCGCAGGATGCGCCAGCCCCGGCCGGCGCCGCGCCCGCCGTGTCCCCCGCCATCAACCTCGCCTGAAGGAGAACGACATGGCTGGAGGAGGAATCGGACAGGTCGGCGGCGGCCAGCTCAACGGCGTGGCGCCGGTCGGCGTGCAGCAGGCGCCGCAGAATGGCAACGTGCAGCAGGCGCAGGGCTGGTCTTTGTCCAGCGCCTTCAACCGGCTGCTGGAAAACGTGATCGGCGGCACCGTGCATCAGTTGTCGAACGTGGTGCGCGGAATCGATCTCTACGTGCAGTCAGAAGCGCAGGCGCAGGGCGCTCCGGCGCCGGATCTGGCCGAGATCTCCCGCTTCACCGTGCTGGGCAGCCTGCCCAACGCCCCGGGTTTTCAGAATGCCACCAACGACAACGGCGCGCGCTCGCAGCTACTCACCAATGCCTTGAACAACCCGCAGGCGACGCCGCAGGAAACCGCCGTGATGAACCGCCTGAACGGCGTCGCGCTGAACAACCTGACGCGCGGCGGCCAGGCGCTACAGATGAATCAGCAACAGTTCCACGCCGCCCTCATGTGCGGCGGCCACTTCGTCGTCAACGATGGCGGCGCGCTCGCCAACCAGTTGCAACAGGATGGTGGCGGGCAGATGCAGGCGCGCGGCTCCAGCCACTACAAGGGGTCGCCGCACCAGCAATACGGCATGGATCTGCCCGGCGTTGGCCACCTGCTGATCGGCCGCACCAACACCGGCGACAGCTTCTTCCAACTGGAATCGCACGGCGTCGGCAACCCGCAGCAAGGTTGGGGCGAATGGGCGCAGGAATTCGGCGGCCACATGCTGTCGTGGGGCATGCACATCGGCTCCAGCTCATCCTACGTGCAGATCGGCCCGCACGGCGCCATCGAAGGCAGCGAGAAGGACAACAACCACGTCGTCATCAACTGACGCACAAACGCCGGGCCAGGGCCCGGCGTTTGTGGTTGCGCTGGTGGTTTTGTCGCGGACAGGGTATGGCGACACCCTCGCAGCGGCCTGGCCGTGGTCGACAAGCCGGGCCAGCCCTTTTCGCGAGCCGGACGCGAAGGCCCGCCAGGCCACCGCGCCAGCCTTCAAGCCACGCGTCAGTCCACCTGCGCGCCCGACTGCTTGACCGCCTTGCCCCACTTCTCGACCTCGCCGGCGATGAACGTGCCGGTGGCCTCGGGCTTCATCGGCATCGGTTCCGCGCCGCGATCGCGGAAGAACTTCTGCATCTCGGGCGTGCCCAGCACCTGGCCGATCTGCTGGCTCAGGTAGTTGGTGATGGCCGGCGGCGTGTCACGCGGGGCCAGCACCGCCGCCCAGCCGATCGCCTCGACACCCGGATAGCCGCTCTCGGCCACCGTCGGCACGTCCGGCAACTGCGGCAGGCGCTTGGCCGTCGTCACCGCCAGCGCCACCGCCTTCTTGCTCTGCACGTGCGGCAGCCCCGCCGTCACCGAATCCACCATCAGCGGCACCTGATGGCCCAGGAAATCCGCCTGCGCCGGGCCGCTGCCCTTGTACGGAATATGGCGGATGTCGATATTGGCCGCCGCCTTGAACATCTCGGCCGACAAATGCTGCGTGCCGCCGATGCCGGCGCTGGCATACGCCAGCTCGCCCGGATTGGCGCGCGCCTGCTTCACCAGTTGCTGCAGCGACGTGATGCCCGAAGCCGGCGTCGCCAGGAACATCAGCGGCACCGAGAACACCCCCGACACCGGCGCGAAATCCTTGGTCAGGCTGTAGTTGATGGTCTTGTACAGCGTCTGGTTCACCGCCGCGGCCGAGCCCGCTATCACCAGCGTGTAACCATCCGGCGTGGCGCGCGCGGCCTGCTCCATGCCGATATTGCTGCCGGCGCCGGCGCGGTTCTCCACCACGATCGGCTGCTTGAGCGCCGTGCCCAACTTCTCGGCCAGCGCGCGGGCGAAGATATCGGTCGCCTGCCCCGGCGGAAACGGCACCACCAGGCGGATGGGACGGTCGGGATACTCGGCATGCGCGGCCGTCGCGGCCGCCGCCAGCACCAGGCCGGCGGCAAGACTGGAAAGAATTCGTGTCATGATCGGTCAGTAAAAAGCGACAAAGGGCGGCGCCCGGCGCCTGCCCTGTTGCATAAAATAGAGAGCCCCGCGCAAGCGGCCCTTTTGAGGCGGCCGTGGGGCGGATCGGCTGGGGGTGCGTCACGATAGCATCCCGCCGCCGATGCTAAATTCGGCATTTACGCGTTTCCCACCCTTTTTCAACCCGGTTCTCACAATTCAGCAGGCACCGCCATGGAATTCAGCCAGTACAACGTCAACGCCCTCATGGAGATCACCTCCCGCCCGGACCTCGTGTTCGTGCGCGGTCAGGGGTCCTGGCTGGAGGATCACGCCGGCAAGCGATACCTGGACTTCATCCAGGGCTGGGCCGTCAACACCCTGGGCCACTGCGCCCCGGAAATGCAAAAGGCCCTGCTGGACCAGTCCAAGCTGCTGATGAACCCGTCGCCGGCGTTCTACAACCTGCCGTCCATCGAACTGGCCAGCCGCCTGACCGGCGCGTCGGTCTTCGACCGCGTCTTCTTCGCCAACAGCGGCGGCGAAGCCAACGAAGGCGCCATCAAGCTGGCGCGCAAATGGGGCCAGGTCAACAAGAAGGGCGCCTACAAGATCATCACCATGAACCACGGCTTCCACGGCCGCACGCTAGCGACGATGTCGGCGTCCGGCAAGCCGGGCTGGGACAAGATGTTCGCGCCGCAGGTGGAAGGTTTCCCGAAGGCCGAGATCAATGATCTGGAATCGGTGCGCAAGCTGATCGATGACCAGACCGTGGCGATCATGCTGGAACCGGTGCAGGGCGAGGCTGGCGTGATTCCGGCGACCAAGGAATTCATGCAGGGCCTGCGCAAGCTGGCGGATGAGCACAAGCTGCTGTTCATCGTTGATGAAGTGCAGACGGGTATGGGCCGCACCGGCACCCTGTTCGCCTACCAGCAATCCGACGTGGTGCCGGACATCATGACGCTGGCCAAGGGGATTGGCGGTGGCGTGCCGCTGGCTGCGCTGTTGGCGCGTCAAGAGGTTTGCGTGTTCTCGCATGGGGACCAGGGGGGCACGTATAACGGGAATCCGCTGATGGCGGCTGTCGGCGTCGCGGTGTTCGACGCCCTGGCCGCGCCGGGCTTCATGGAATCGGTCAATGCCCGTGCCAAGCAACTGTCCGAAGGGCTGCTGGCTTTGTCGGCCAAGTATGGGATGAAGGGCGAGCGCGGGATGGGCCTGCTGCGCGCGCTGGTGATGGATCGCGATGACGGCCCCGCCATCGTCGAAGCCGCGCGCAACCTGGCGCCCAATGGTCTGCTGCTGAATGCGCCGCGGGGGAATCTGCTGCGGTTTATGCCGGCGTTGAATGTGACGGCGGAAGAAATCGACACGATGCTCACGCAGCTGGATGGGTTGATTGCGCAGGTGCGTAAGGGTTGAGCATTTTTTTATCGTAGGTGAAACAAGGGCCGCTTCTGCGGCCTTTTTTTTTCCATATGACTATTTATTTGGCATCGAAATCGAATTACGGCTGCTTTCGGCCATCAACGGTCATCCGGATGCAATGAAATTTGGACATTCAGTCGAGCGTTGTTCCTCGCAGGTGGTCATTGACCAGAGGTAGCAGCCGGGCGTTGCTGGGTCTCATGCAGATTCGGCAGATCCAGCCACACGCGGCGCGTCTTTACTGTAACCTCGCGCGCAGCAATTTCACCTTTTTTCTGGAAGATCACGACCAACAGAGCAAGGGCAACTGTTCGACGACGCAGGACGCTAACTAGCCCCCAATGATGGCTTCAAGGCGTCGCTGGAGCGTTTGACCCAAGACCTGGCGACCCTCTGCATTGTTTAGGTATGAGACATAGCGAAGGTGGCGAAGATCAAACGGTATGTCGTTGGTGTTCTGGGTGATGAGAATTACCTCGCGGCCCAAAGTATGGGCTATGCCGATTTCATAGAAGACGTTCGGGTTTCGGTTTGTGCAATCGCAGATTACAACGCGCGAGCGGTCGATTAGCGAAACGATATCTTGAATGATCGCGGGATTTTCCCAGATATCGTCAGCGCGACGGCAACGAAGCCCGATGCTTTCTGCAGTCTGTCGAAGGGCTTCGTATACGGGAGTGAAGGACGCGTCAAACGGCATCATAGCCGAAAGCAGCGTCGGTTCAATCCGTTCATGCTCCGTGATATTGAATACGGTGGGACGCTGCCGGCGTGACTGTGTATTTCGGATAAGAACCCTGTAAAGGTCGACCTCCTTTACCGCCCAATGACTCCGAGAGAACTCGAAGTCATGAGGCATGTCGAAATCGATCCTGTTCGCGAAAATTGCGCTATTCAGGAGTGGAGGGATATCCATATCGAAGGTGTATTCGATGGCAATATCGCGTCCGGAAAGCCGAGCATGCGTAATTGTCCCGACCCGGGCCAGCTGATCGTTCGTTCCTTCTTGCATGAAAATGCACGGCAGGCGGATAAGGCGGTCGAGGGCGATTCGATCTCCGTTGCGAAAGGATGCAGCGACGTCGTCGTTGGTGTATTCAAACAACCGACTAATCGGAACTGTGTCTCGCCCTGCGCCCCAAGGGCTGAACTGTACCAATAGATTAAACAAACCGATCTCCTTGCCTCTGTCGATTTTTTTAGCCGATGATTTTCTCAGATGTCACAAGTCAGAGACGCCGGAAATTACTTCCTTGAAATAGGTCGGAGCTGCTGACGGGCCGCAACGCGCACCGCTAGTCAACATCCCGTCGCGCCTGCCACTGGGTATGCTCTCGTGAAAAGGCATTCTCAGCATCGCCTACATATTTCGAGAACTTGTCAGCCGTCGGTGGATTTGGCAAGGCTATCCGCAGTAGCCCGATTTCGTGTGCCGTAAGCGTGTATGAGGCAGCCAGTTCCTGATAGCGTTTCGTCTGTATCCATGCCATGCCGGAAGCCGAGAACGCCACGAGAATGTCAGTCGGCCAATAGTTGACGGTTGGGTGAGCGATCTTTGCTGCAGCGAACCCCAGTGCCAGCAGGTTCATCAGGATCAAACCGCCAAACCATAGCGTAGATGAGCGTTGATTGAGTCTCGCTTTACGGCTGTACCAGCCTTGCTGATCTTCAACCCTTTCCGCCTCGTACAAGTCGATGCGCTGTAGAAGCGGCAGATTTCGAACGCGCATCATCTCTTGCGTAATTTGCGAGCCGGATGCCATTGTTACTGCGTGAGCCGAGATGTTGGTGTTCGTAGTGAAGATGTCAGTGAGCGAGTCCTTGAAGTGGTCGCGGTCAGAAGCCTCATCCCGGTTGAATGGCTCAGCGCGCATCATGTACCTCCAAGAGACTGTCTTCACCGATTCCGCTAAGGCACGCGTGCCATACCAAATGCGCTGCGGTCGCATGACGGCAAGGTACAAGATCAGTAATAGCGTTCCGACAAGCGGACTCATTTGGAGAAGCGCGAAATAACTTGTTTGGACGTTTGCCACAGACATTGCGGCGGCGATCACAAGTAGCGTCAGATTTCCACCCAACGCCAAGAGAAACTTCTTCTGCGCCTTCTTCGAGGCGGCGTCAGCCGCTTGATACAGCGGGGGAAAATCATTCTCTTTCATAGACCAAGCGAGGTGTAGACGTGGGGCTTCAGATACAAGTCGATAAGGCCCTGCGCCTTGTAGTTGGCAAATCCATCGCAGAAGTCGTCCAGCGCAAACTGGATGGCCTTTGCCCTGAACGGCACATGAATCGTGCATGTACCGCGTAGGATTGGAGGGCACAAATTTGTGTCCATTGTCTTCGAGTCATTCAGGTTCACGACCACAATTGGGATGCCCATCGCGATGCACGTCTCAATTTCCCATCGCACGAACCTGTACAGATATCTGGTGCTGTCTCCAACTATGACGATGGCCTGCTTGGTGTTTTGAAGGCGTTGCCTGAGGACGCTTTTGACGTACCCTTCGCTAGCTGTACCTTCCATCGGCCTCAGGTCGTGCGCATTATAGAAGCTGAATTCCATGTGCTCGTTCTTGTTCCAGCCGAGCATGAAACCGTACGCCCACATGTCCTTGTCACCGTCAAAAATGACGTATGTTTTATTCCGGTAACCCATAATCGCGTACCTATGGTTTCTTCCCAGATAACGAGAAGCTATCAATATTGCCGGGGAATACTAGTTGTAAAATTTTCTAGTGGCATATTGTCTGGGCGATTGACCTTCACGGTCAACAGGAACCTGCAGCACCGGGTTCAAACACTGACTTTCGGGGAAGGTATATCGATGAGTCCCGGAGTACTGACGGTGGGCAACATCCGGATGCTCGCCGGAGGACGCACATCAATCGCTGGGCCGCACTGGGGCCTCGAATACCAGCTGGCCCACACCTTTGGATGTTCGGCCAACATCTCAAGAAGGACTTAGATGTGAGACAAGGCTTGAGGTCCGGATTGGGGCGACGGTGGATTTTGTGCACAAATGATGAACGCACTATTTATCAGCGCGACTTTCAAGAAGACACCGAATGCCCACGTTACTTATGCAAAAAATGCGCACAACCCCGGCCCGGCCACCTGCCGGCTTCAAGGGGTTAGTCTTGACGTAGGACATCCAGGCGCAACCGGTGAGCATTCGCGTATCCAAACGTTGGTGCTATAAGCGACAATCGATCGGTAATACGTTAAAAGTCACAAGAAGCCTTGGAGCCTATGAATGAACTTTACTCACTACGATCTCGGTCAACTAAGTTCGGGACAGATCGTCGAAGTCACACTGTCGGGAAGCGCCGCAAATGTGAAATTGATGGACTCGTCCAACTTCAGCAACTTCAAGGCGGGGAGGCAACACCGCTACGTCGGAGGCTTGGTCAAGCAGTCTCCGTACCGTGTGCGAATTCCAAGTTCCGGGCGGTGGCACGTTACTGTTGATATGAATGGCCTTCGAGGAACGGTTCGCTCTGCCGCTCGGGTGTTGCCAGGCTCTTTACCTACGGCGAGATCGATTCCGTTGGCGAATGTGCCAAGTTTGGTGCAGCGAGATGACCCACCCGGGGTTGATTCCGTGAGGCGTGAACATGACGTTTTCATATCTCATGCTTCTGAGGACAAGGACGCCGTCGTTAGGCCCTTGGCGGCGGCGCTAGTCGCGGAAGGCCTCAATGTTTGGTATGACGAATTTGAGCTTCGCATCGGCGATAGTTTGCGAAGGAAGATTGATCAAGGTCTGGCCAATAGCCTCGTTGGCTTGGTAGTTCTTTCCCACTCCTTTATCGCAAAGGGCTGGACCAACTACGAACTTGATGGAATCGTCACTCGCTCGGTGTCGGGCGAGCAAGTCCTACTGCCCATCTGGCACAACATCTCAAAGCAGGAAGTCGTTTCGTATAGCCCGTCCCTAGCAGATAAGGTGGCACGGAGCACCGCGACGCACACGGTTGAAGAAATTGCGAAGGAAATCGCCGAATTAATTGCAAGCAAGCGGTGATCACCCCGAACCCTTCCACTGGACTGACTGCTTAGGGTCGAAAGCAGACCTCACTTAGTGCCTGTGCCAGTGGCCAAATTGCCTCACTTTGCAGATAAGGCGCTGCCCATCGCCTTATACTCCCTACACTACTGTCACCAACGGTAGCCCGGTTTGGAAGCCGGCAATGTCTTTGGCGGACCGCCGCCGCTTGGCGGCTTTTTCACGTCCGTACGCCTCTGCACGTCCCTATGGGCGGGCCCTGGCAAGGGTGCGTTCGCGCACGCCGGTTTCCAAAGACGCCGGTCTTCCAACCTTGCCTTGCGCCCGCCCGCCCCATTTGGAAGTGGGGAGCGGGCTTCATCAGTCTTTGGAGCCTGTCATGCAATCCCACCCCCTCACCCAAAACCCCTGGCTGGTCGACACCGACCCCGAACTCGGCCCGGTTCCCCTCTCCCACCTCTACAACATCGAACGCGCCCGCTACGCCATCCAGACCATCGCCCGCCTGGTCGGCAACAGCGCCTCGGAACCCGCTGCCACCGGCAGCCAACCGCTGGACGCATGGACGGTAGCTGCCTTGATGGGCGGTGTGGAAGGCCTGTGCGATCACCTCGGCACCTTGACCGACGCCATGCTGGAATCGGCCCGCGCCTACGCCGATGACGCCGCGTTCGACGCCGCCACGCACAACGCGCCGCGCTCGATCCAGTAACCCGAAAAAAACCTACGGCCTGCCGCGCAACGCGTCAGGCCAGTTCCAGGCCACCAAGCGGCAGGCCGCCCCAGCCACCCTCACCCCGCCCGCCGAAACGCCCTTCGATACCCCATCGGGCTCGTCCCCACGATCCCCGTGAAATGCTCGCGCAGCGACACCGCGGACCCAAACCCCACCTCCATCGCCACCCACTCCACCGGCAGGTCCGTCGTCTCCAGCATCCCGCGCGCGCGGTTCACGCGGGCCTGGATCACCCATTGCAACGGACTCACCCCCAGCAGCTCCTGAAACCGCCGGTTCAACGTCCGCACGCTGACCGCGGCCTGATCGGCCAGCGCGCCGACGGTCAGGTTCTGCGTCAACCGGCTCTCGATCCAGTGCAGCAGCGGCGTCAGGTCGGTGTGCGAGGCCGGCGTGGGCCGCACGATGAACTGCGCCTGCCCCCCGGCGCGTTCCAGCGGCACTACCGCCAGCCGCGCGCTGTTGGCGGCGACGGCGGCGCCGTGGTCGCGCTTGATCATGTGCAGGCACAGGTCCATGCCGGCGGCGGCGCCGGCGGAGGTGAGGACCTGGCCGTTGTCGACGAACAGCACGTTGGGGTTGACGTCGATGGCGGGGTAGCGGCGCGCCAGTTGGTCGGCGGCTTTCCAGTGGGTGGTGGCCTTGAGGCCATCGAGGATGCCGCTGGCGGCCAGGACGAAGGCGCCGGTGCAGATGGAGGCGACGCGGGCGCCGGCGGCGTGGGCGTGGCGGATCAGGTCGAGGATGTCGCGGGGGACGTCGTGGCTCGGGTCGGCCAGGCCGGGGACGATGACGGTGTGCGCGTGGCGCGCGACGTCGAGGCGGGCGCGGACGTGCAGGTCGTAGGCGTGGGTGCGGACGCGGGGTTTGCTGGCGCAGACCTGCACGTCGTAGGGGCGGCGGCCGTCCAGGGTTTCGGCGAGCGGGAAGATCTCGCAGGGCGCGGCAAGGTCGCCCGCGACCAGGCCGTCGAAGGCGAGCACGGCGATGCGATGGGGGGCTTTTCTGGGCATGCCTGGGGTTCCGGCGGTGGCGACGGGGCCGATCGGCCTGATCGCACGGTTGGCGGGTTTCTTTCGAAGATTGGCATTTTGGCCAATGGCTGGCGATTGCGCCAGCCCGGACAATGCCGGTTCCCTTTGCGACGCGGTGGCCATGTCCATGAAAGATTCCGGCGGTTCGACACCTTTGCTGTTCAAGTGGGCGGCGGTCCTGGAGGGGACGACGCTGTTGGCGCTGCTGGGCATCGCGGTGCCGTTGAAGCATCTGGCCGGGATGCCGGCGCCGGTGTCGTGGATCGGGCGGGTGCATGGCGTGGCGTTCATGGTGTACATCGCGCTGGCGTGCAATGTGGCGGCGGCGCAGGACTGGCCGCGCAAGCGGCTGCTGCTGACGTTGCTGGCGACGCTGGCGCCGTTTGGCGGCTATGTGATCGCGCGATCGCTGGGCCGTGCGACAGACGCCGGGAGGGCGTGAGCGATGGGCTATCTGCTGATCAAGGCGCTGCACATCGCGCTGATGCTGTTCTGGGTGGCGGGGATGGTGGTGCAGGGGTTCGTGCTGGCGGCGGCGGCGAAGCTGCCGGGTCCGGCGTTGCCGCAGGAGCTGGCGCGGTTGCGCTTGTTGCGCAAGGGCGAGCGCCTGTTGACCACGCCGGCGATGGTGGGTGCGTTGGCCAGTGGCGTGTATCTGGCGGCTAGCGCAGGGTGGTTTGGTAGTGGCTGGTTGTCGGCGAAGCTGGCGTTGGTGCTGGGGCTGGCGGCCGTGCATGGGATGCAGGCGGGGTATTTGCGGCGGCTGGCCGAGGCCCCGGGCGAAGGCACTGAAGCGGGCCGCGCGCGGTTGTTGCCGGCGGTGCTGGTCGTGCCGGTGCTGATCGTTCTGTTGGTGGTGGTCAAGCCGTTCTAGCGCCGATGTGCCGCGCGGTGCATGCGACGCGCCGCTATTGCCCTTCCCAGGCCTGCGCCTCATTCACCGGCTTGGGCAGATATCCCTCCAAGGTCTCGGCGATCCAGCCCGGGTCGATGTAGTTCCAGGTCGACTCGATGACCCACGCCAGGCATTCCTCCGGGCCGCCGTTCAGGTACGGCGGCGGTGACACCGGCTTGAACACGGTGGGCAGCTTCTCTTGCAACGACAGGTCGTTCAGGACGAAACCCAGTTCCTGCACCACGCGCCATGCCAGGGGATGCGCCAGGTCGATCGTCAGCTTGACCCACCAGTACGCATCGCGCGTCACTTCCGACGACAGCACGGACACGCCCGGCATGCGTTCCAGGTAGGCGACCAGGCGCGGCAGGTTGGCATGCAAGGGTTTCGGGTCGATCGACTCGGCCGGCGGCGTGATGTTCTCCAGCTTTCTGATCAGGTGGGCGTGCAGCGTCCGCTTGGCGTCTTCGGCTTCGCGCTCCAGGGCCTTTTGCAGCTTGCCGGGCAGGGTCAGTTCCATGTCGGTCCTTTGATGGCGGTGTGGGGGGATATTACACAGGGGCGCGCGGCCATTCGCTTCGTCCGAAACCCACGGCCCGCACGCGCATGGACGCGTTGAAGCCCGTCAAAATGGGTTTCAGTCGATCCCCGATAGTGATACGCGTGCATTGCCATGAATGCCCTGTTTGTCGAACTGCCCGAGTTCTCGCGCCAGCGCGAGAAGTTCCTGGACGATGACGCATTCCGCGCGCTGCAAGGCATGATGTTGAAAATGCCGGAGGCCGGCGTGGTGATCGAAGGCACGGGCGGACTGCGCAAGCTGCGCTACGCCGATCCCCACCGCAGCCGGGGCAAGCGCAGCGGCTTGCGGGTGATTTATTACTGGTGCGACGCCGAACGGCAATTCTGGCTGTTCCGGCTGTATGTCAAGGTGGATGTGGACGACGACACCGTCGGCAGCCGAATCGTGTCAGGCAAGCAACTGGCGCGGGCGCTGGGCAAGGCGGGACTACCTATTGAGGCCGCGACGCGGCAAGCACGCAAGCGTTCGTCGCATTATCGGGCGCCGAAGCATTCGGCGAAGGTGGGAGCGGGCTGAACGGACGCTGGGCATTGCGGGAGGCCGGCGCGGGGCTTGCGATCTCGGTCCAGGGTGATTGCCGCCGATGCGCGCGCGCCCACACAACACGTCATTCATCCGATTTTCGCGCGTGTCTCGCCGAATCTCGGATCGTTCCTACGCCTTGCGCGAACTGACCGCGACTAAAAATGAAGTCCTGCATGGCGCTTTGCGAAACGCGCAATTGCCGATCGCAGATAGCGCCGGCGATTCGTCGCGGGCAAAGGGGTGTGGCGGTTCCTTGCGGTCTTCAAGACGCTTGCGATGCCCTTTCTCCTCGCCTTCTTCAACCGAGTACGAATGATGTCCAAGCTCCGCTCCCTGATCGCGTGGTCCGTGGCCTTCACGCAGGCCTGGGCGCCGGTGCTGGCGCAGACCCTGCCGATCTCGGTGGACAGGGGCGTGCCGGGCGCCAAGCCCTTCGTGAGCGTCAGCAACGGTGTGCCGGTGGTCAATATCGCGCCACCTTCGGCTGGCGGCGTGTCGAACAACCGCTACACGCAATTCAACGTCGGCCCGTCCGGGGTGGTGCTCAACAACAGCGGCGGCGCCAGCCAGACGCAACTGGCGGGGCAAGTGCCGGGCAATCTCATGCTGGGCAATCGGCATGCGGGCACCATTCTCAACCAGGTTACCGCGCCGAATCCGTCGCAACTGCTCGGTCCGCTGGAAGTGGCCGGCAATCGGGCCAACGTCATCGTCGCCAACCCCGCAGGCATCACGTGCAATGGCTGCGGGTTCCTGAATGCCGACCGGGCCACGCTGACCACCGGCAAACCACGCGTCGGGCCGGACGGCGGCATCGGCTTTGACGTGGCGGCAGGCCGGCTTGGCATCGAGGGGCAAGGCCTGAACGGCATGAACCTCAGCCAGGTGGACCTGATCGCGCGCACGCTGGAGATAAACGCGGGCATCTGGGCGGACCGGTTGAACGTGACGGCCGGCGCGTCGCGGGTCGACTATGGCACGGGCGCCGTCTCCGCGCAGGCGGGTGATGGCCCCGCACCCGCCGTGGCGCTGGACACGGCCGCGCTGGGCGGCATGTACGCCAATAGCATTCGCCTGATCGGCACCGAGGCCGGCGTGGGGGTGAACATCGGCGGAAATCTTGCCGCGCTGACAGGCGCCCTGCAAGTCAATGCCGCCGGCGACGTTCGCATTGCGCCGCGCGCCACCGTGCAGGCGGCCGGCGATCTGCGCATGCGCAGCGGTGGCGAGCTGGCCGTGCAGGGCGCGGTCGGCGCGGGCGCGTTGCTGAGCATGGACGCGGGTGGCGATGTGGCGGTGGGTCCGCAGGGCAGCCTGCGCACACAGGGCGCCTTGCACGTGGTCGCGGGCGGGGATCTGTCGATATCGACAAGACTGCTGATGTCCGGCCAGGACGCGCGCATGCAATCTGGCCGCAATCTGACGGTGGCGGGTCAGGCCGAGACGCCGCCACCCGTTCAAAGTGGAGCCGCCGATAGCGGCGACCGCGCCGACGCCGCTGCGCAAACCGGCGCGGCGCCGGTCGAGCCGTCCAACGCGCCGACCGACTCGCGCGGCGGCGTATCCCTGGAGGGTGGCGTGGTGTCCGCGAAGGACGGCGTCACGCTGCAGGCTGGGCGCGACCTGGTGCTGCCGCAACAGGTGGTTACGGCGGGAACGCTGCTGACCGAGGCCGACGGGAACTTGACCCTGGCGGCCGGCACGCAATTGCAGTCGGTCGGCAACGTGACGATGCGAGCGGGCCAGGATGCGACCTTGGATGGGGCCATCCTGACCGTCGCGGCACTGAGCCTGACAAGCGGCAATGATCTGGTGCAGGGATCAACGGGCAAGCTGCAAGGCAAGCAGGTGCAGGTCAGTGCTGGCCGCGATCTGGCAATGGGCGGCGCATTGGTGTCCATGGCCGACATTCACGCGCGCGCCACACGCGATACGCATGTGGAAGGCAAGCTCAGTACCGGTGGATCGTTGGATCTGGACGCCGGCCGCAATCTACGTATCGGCGCCAGCGGACAAGCAGACGCATCCGGCAAGGTACGCCTGCTCGCGGCAGACGACCTATCGCTGACCGGCACGACACGCGGTGACATGGGCCTGCGCCTGGAAGCCGGCGGCCAAATGGATTTGTCCGGCATCGCTGCGTCCGTCAACGGGCCCCTGGATCTGATCGCCGGACGTGGCATGAACCTGTCTGCGGACGGCCAGACGCTGGCGGGCAGCGTACTGCAAGCACGCGCGGGCAGCACGTTGATGGCGGCGGGCACGATGACATCGCTAGGCGACCTGATATTGGAGGCGGCCGGCAATCAGCAGCTTGCGGGCCAGCATTTCGCCGCCGGCAACCTGATCATTCAGGCGGCCGGCGGGTTGATCACCTTGGCGGGATCGCAGCAGCAGGCCAATGGTTCGATCCTGGCACGGGCGGACACCGGGGCGCTGGCGGGTACGTTGGTGGCGGGTCAAGCCGCGACGCTGCGAGTCGCAAACGACTTGACCGTGGATGGCTCGGTACTGGTGGATGCGGGAGCGCTCGAGGCCAGCAGCGGTGGCGCCATGACGCTCGGCAGTGCGAGTGCGCTGCAGGCCGGCGGATCACTGGCGGCGCAGGCAGGGAGCAAGCTGCTGGCGAACGGCACGATTTCCGGCCGGCAGGACATCACCCTGAAAGCCGGCACGAATGCGGAGTTGAATGGCAAGACCGTCGCCAACGATACCTTGCGCATCGACGCGAGCGATGATCTGACCATTGGCGAGACGGGCCTGGCCCAGGGCAGCGTCAGTTTGCTGCTGCGCGCGGACCAGGATCTGCGAATCGCTGGCATCGCGGGTACCGCCAAGGGCGCCGAAGTGGGGGCCGGCCGGGGCGTGCTGCAGGCACAGGCGGCCCGCCACTTGTTCATCACGGGTACTGCGACTGCCGGTTCGCCCATCATCTTGGGTGCGCAGCGCGATATCAGTATCGATGGTATCGCCACTGCGCTGGATGGCGGACTCACGGCCGACGCGGGCGCAGAACTGCGCGTCGGTGCAACCGGCAGGATACAGGCGTCGCAGAGCCTGAACGCGAGTGCGGGCGCGGACCTGGACGCCGACGGTGTCATCGCCGCGGGGGCGGGCTTGACGCTCGCCGCTGGCGACGATGTCCGCGTGGGAGGTCTGGCGGCCGCGCTTGGCGAGCATGCCGCGGGCGATGCCTCGATCACGGCTGGGCGCGACGTTGTCGTGAAGGGGAACGGCCAGTTTCAGGCGGCGGGAACGCTGATCGCCGACGCGCAGCGTGACCTGCTTGCGACCGGCGTCCTGAGTTCCGTGGGCGACATGCTGCTTGCCGCCGCACACGTCGCGCACTTGGAAGGATCCGCCGCCACCGATGCGACCCTGACGCTGACTGGCCGTGACGTGGCGGTTGGCATAGCCGGGCTGGCGCAAACTGGCCGCACGTTGAACGCCTCCGCGTCAGGGACACTGGAAGTGGCTGGCCGCATGCTGTCGGGCGGCTCGCAATCATTGACCGCGGGCGACACCCTCAGCGTCGATGGCACGGCCGCCGCGTTGCAGGGCGATCTCTCGCTGACCGCGCAGCGCGGCGACCTCGCGCTGCACGCTGCCTCGCGGCAGCAGGCGGGTGGTGGGCTGACGGCTCAAGCAGGCGGTGCACTCATCGCGCTGGGCTCGGTGGTCGCGCAACACGGCATGACCCTGCGCGCGGGCACCGACGCAGCGCTGGGCGGCCTCGCCGCGACGCAAACGGGCGATCTCGATATCCATGCCGCCGGCGCACTCAGCACCACGGCGGACGGCCGCTTGCAGTCCGGCGCGGCCCTGGACCTGAGCGCAGGCGGTGCGCTGGGCCACGCCGGTATCGCCACGGCGGCCGGGCGCGCTAGCCTGAAGGCCGGAACCACGCTGGACAACACGGGCTCGGTGCTGGCTGGCGGCGATCTGATCGCCAGCGCCGCCGGAAAACTCGCGAACGCCGGCCAGTTCGTGGCTGGCGTGGACACCGATGGCGCCCTCAGCCTGCCCGGCAGCCTCACGCTGGTGGCAGGTTCCATCGTGCACCGGGGCGCGAGTTTGGCTGGCGGGGCGCTGAGCCTGTCCGCGGATGGCCTGGACCTGACGGACGGCAAGGTGTCCGCCATCTCCAAGGTCGCGCTGTCCACGCCGGGCGACGTGGACAGCCGCAACGCGGTCGTCCAGGGCGGGACCCTGGACGTCACTGCCGCCAATCTGCACAACCAGGGTGGCGAGCTGGCTGCAACGAGCGATGCCGCGATCAGGCTTGGTGGAAATCTCGACAACACTGATGGGCGGATTACCGCAGCGGGCGCTGCGCGCATCGAGGCCGCTGCCATCGCCAACCGCCACGGGACGCTGGCCGGGCGCGATGTGACCATCACCGCAACCTCCTCCCCTGCCCCCACGGACGCGGTGGACAACCGCGAAGGCCTGATCCAGGCCGACAACGCGCTGACACTACGCGCCGCCAGCCTCGACAACAGCGGCACCTTGACCATGGCCGGCGAGCCATCCAAGGGCGTGCTGGCAAAGGTGGTCGACATTCTGGCGGACCGTGTTGGCAACCAGACGGGTTCCATGCAGGCGCGCGAAGACCTGACGCTGGCCACCAAGGACCTGGACAACACCGATGGCGAAATCGCCTCCCAAGGCAATGCGCGAATTCTTGCCGATCGGCTGGAAAACGCCGGGGGCAAGCTGTTGGCGGACAAGCGCCTGGCGGTGACCACGAAGGTCTTGCAAGGGTTGGGGACGTTGCAGTCGGCGGGTGATCTGTCGTTCCAATACGCCGGGTCCCTGAACCAGGAAGGCGACATCGCCAGCGGCCGCGACCTTGCGCTGTCCGTGGGGGGCGACATGGACAACCGCGCCCGGATCAGCGCCGTCCGCGATCTGACCATCACGGCGGACTCGCTGAACAACCAGGCCTCGGGCCAACTATTGGCCGGCGGCGCCAATGCCATCACGGTCGCGCGGGGCGTGGCCAACGCGGGCCTTATCGACGGTGGCTCGACCCGAATTGCTGCGGACGGCGTGGAAAACACCGGCCGCATCTACGGTGGCACGCTGTCCATCGAGGCGGGCGCGCTGGTCAATGGTGCGGGAGCGGGCGGTGGCGCCGTCGTCGCCTCGCGCGGGAACATGAATCTCGGGGTGGGAGCGCTCACCAATCGTGACCATGCACTCATCTATTCGGGCGCTGATCTGCGCATGGGCGGTGCGCTGGATGCGCAAGGCGCGGCTATCGATCAGGCCGCCTCGGTCTTGAATGCCTCGGCCGTCATCGAGGCTGTGGGCGATGCCGATATCTCGGCCGCCTCCATTCGCAACCAGAACGACCACTATGCCAGTGAAACGGTGCAGGTGTCGTCCAAGCCCAAGGTGTACTTCAGAACCCGCAACTCGCAGGTCATGTACGACGCCGATATGAACTGGTTATGCGAGACGGATCGGCTCGTGTGCGGCAAGGATCCGTTGACGTTCCTGGAGAACGATTCAAATCATCAGTTCTTGCTGCCGTCGGAGAAGTATCCGGCATCGCGCTACGGGCCGCCCTTCGATTATGCGCCGTTCGTGGTCGGTGATAAGAAAGGCCCGAATGTGCCTATTGCTCCGGCGGTTGTGCCCCGCATAACAGCTTGCGACAGCGCGGATGGCAGTCGGGGTTGCCAATTCGAGGGGCCATTGGTGAGCGTACACAGAGCCACCCGACCGATACATGTGTACGCCACGGACGCGAGTATCTGGCAAGTGTTCGGCGTGACGCCGCCGGACGGCCCGATGCCAACCTGGATCCCCTATATCGCGTGCAGCGACAAGCCAGGGGTGTGCGCCGAGACGCAGACCGCGCGCCGGCGTGCCTACGAGCAGGCCTTCGCGCAGTATCAGGCTCCGTTTAAGGAGTTGAACGCGCGTATCTACGCGTTCAACCAGGACTACAAAAGACGGCTGGTCGAAGGGTTCTATTACTACATCGTCACGGAAGCCGTCACCGAGACACGCACGACCGCCTCCGATCCCGCAAAGATCCTGTCGGGCGGGGACATGGCGCTTACCGGCGTGGTCACCAACGACAAGAGCCAGATTGCAGCAGGTGGGATGCTGTCTGTGCAAGGTCCGGCAATCGTCAATATCGGCGCGGCCGGTACCCGCACCATCACGCGTGCGGGTACGCAAGTTTTCACGGACGAGCATGGTCGCAGGCGCACGGAGAGTCGATCTCCCTATAACGAGACCATGGCCGCGGAGCCGATCGAGTTGCCGGTGGGGACGTCGGGCAGCAATGCCGGGGTTGCGCTCGTGGGTTCCAGTCCTGGCGCCAGTCGCCCGCCAGCGCCTGAGCCGGTACAGATCGCCAGCGTGACCCTGCCTGACGATGCGGCGGTGCGTAGCGTCTCCAATCCCGTCAGCATTCCGGACAGCCAGCTCTTTGCTGTCAGCGGCAAGCCGGACGCGCCCTACATTGTTGCCAACGACCCGCGCTTCGTCGGCCAGCATCCGTTGGTGTCCAGCGACTATCTGCTGGACTTGCTGCGCCAGCCCAGTGCTTCGCCGGACACTCCAATGGGCGACGCGACCGCCGGCAAGCCGTCCGACGCGCGCTTGCCGGATTGGAGCGCCCTGCTTCCCCCTGGCGCAGGATTTCTGACGCCCACCGGCCAGCCCAGGCGCCTGGGCGACGGTTTCTATGAGCAGAAGCTTGTGTCTGATCAGATCCTGGCTTCCTCTGGCCAGCGTTTTCTGGAGAATTACAGCGACTACGACGCGCAATACAAGGCGCTGATGACCGAGGGGGCGCGGTTCGCCCAGCGTAGCGGCTTGAAGGTCGGGGTGGCACTGAGCGAGGCGCAGCAGCGTCAATTGACCGCCGACCTTGTCTGGTTGGTGGAAGAGACGGTCACGCTGCCTGATGGCACGACCGAAGCCGTGCTGGTTCCACGGGTCTACCTGCTGGTTCGGCCGACCGACCTGAAGGGCGACGGCACGCTGATGGTCGGGCGCGACGTGACACTGGCAGCCGAGGACGACATCGTCAACAGCGGCACCGTCGGCGCGCGCAAAGCGGCCGTGATGGCGTCGGCCAACATTCTGAATCAGGCTGGCGGCCGTATCCAGGGCGCCCTGGTCGACCTTGCCGCCCGCGAGAAACTGACCAATCTGGCCTCGCTGATCAACGGCGATGAGGTCGCGCTATCGGCGGGCCGCGACATTGCGCTGGCATCGACAACGGGATCCGAGAATTTCGGCAGCACCTGGGGCACGCATCTGAGCGGCGTGGCCCGCGTGGATGCCGGCAGGCTCTACATGCAGGCGGGACGAGACATCTCCCTGACCGCCGCGCAGGTGTCGGCCAGCGAGGATGCGCGTTTGCAGGCCGGACGTGACATCAGGCTCGAAACAGTCGCTCAGAACCATGGCGAACGCATAGCGGGCGATGCGCGCAATCGGCATGAACTGACCGCCAGCCGGGAGGTCGGCACGACAATCACGGCCGGCGGCGATATGACATGGATCGCGGGCCAGGACGTCGATGTGCGCGCGGCGGACGCGACGGCCGGCAAGCAATTGGCGGTCTCCGCGGGACGGGATATCAACGTGGCCGCGGGGGTGGCAACGGGTTCCACCTATGCCGAGAGCTACCGGAAAAAGCGCGGATTCCTGTCGAGCAGGACCTCCCACACCATCAGTTCCACGGCCTGGGAACAAGCACAGGCCTCGACGCTGACGGGTGACACGGCAGTGTTGACCGCGGGACGCGACCTGAAGGCGGCCGGCTCCAACGTCGGCGCGCGGCATGACCTGACCGCATCCGCCGGGCGCGACGTGAACATTCAGCCCGGCGAGAACACTTCCGACCGCTATGACTACAAAATGGTCAAGAAGTCGGGCTTGGGCGCGATGGGCGGGCTGAGCTACGGCACGCGCAGGCAAACGGACTCGCTCGATGGCAAGAAGACGTTCCACACCGCGAGCACGGTCGGCAGCGTGGAAGGGGATACGCTGATCCGTGCCGGGCAGTCCCTCGATGTCGTGGGCAGCAACGTGTTGGCCCGCCAGGGCGATGTGACGCTGATCGGCAAGGAAGTGAACATCGGCGCCGCGCACAATACCGGCCGCGAGAAGGAATTCCATGAGATCAAGCAGAGCGGCCTGACGCTCACCGCCAGCAACCCCATCGTCAGCGCGTTGCAAACGGGCGCGCGCATGGCCGAGGCGTCGGGCAAGACCGACAACGCCGTCATGAAGGGCCTGGCCGGCGCCACGACAGGCCTGGCGGCGGTCAACGCGTACGATGCCGTGCGCGCCTCGGCCAAGGCCGCCGACGCGGCGGAATTGGCCAAGCCCGGGTCGAGCAACCCTATCGATCAGGTGGGCGGCGTCAGCATCAAACTCAGCCTGGGCGCCAGCAAAAGCAGCAGCACAACCGATCGCAGTGTGTCCACGGCCTTCGGCTCGGCGGTGACGGCCGGGCGTGATGTGACGATCGTTGCCCAGGGCCCGGGCCGGGATTCCGGCATCAACCTGATCGGTTCAGACCTGTCCGCGGGCAACAGCGCAGTGCTCAAGGCCGAAGGCGACATTCTGCTGCAAGCCGCGCGCAATGCGGCCGAACAGAAGACGGACAGCAAGAGCAGCAGCGCCAGCATCGGCATCGGTTACTCGACCGGCGGGCAGCAGAACGGCTTCACGCTCGAACTGGGCGCTTCGCTTGGCCGCGGCAAGGCCGAAGGCAAGGACGAAAGCTGGACCAACAGCCACGTCTCGGCCGGCAAGGTGTTGGCAATCCAGTCGGGAGGCGACACCACGCTCAAGGGGGCGACGGGCGAAGCCAACCAGGTCATCGCGTCGGTGGGGGGCGATCTGCTGCTCGGGAGCCTGCAGGACAGCAGCCAGTACGCCTCCAGCAACAAGAGCGCCGGCTTCGGCGTGAGCCTGTGCATCCCGCCCTACTGCGTGGGGTCGAGCAGCGTCTCGGCCAACGCCAGCACGGGCAAGATCAACAGCAACTTCCAATCGGTCACGGAACAGACAGGCTTGCGCGCGGGCGATGGCGGCTTCCAGATAGACGTCCAGAACAACACCAAACTGATCGGCAGCGTCATCGCCAGCAGCGACCGGGCGATCGTCGATGGCCTGAACCAGCTTGGCAGCGGCACGCTGGTCACCGAGAACATCGGCAACCGTGCCAAGTACAGCGGCAGCCAGGTGTCGATAGGCGGGGGATTCGGTTTTGGCGGCGGCAAGGGCGCGGACACCGGGTTGGGGACCAGCAAGGACGGCGACGTGGCCGGCGGCGCGAGCAAGCAGCATGGCTCGTCCATCGCGACGGACGGCAACGGCTTCGGCATGGGCGCGCCGGTGATTGTCGCGGCGCGCGGCAGCGGCGGCTCGACGACGCAGAGCGCCATCAGCGCGGGCGCGCTTGTGATCCGCGATGAGGCCGCGCAGCAGGACCTGACGGGGATGACGGCGGTCCAGACGGTCGCCGCGCTGAATCGGGATGCCTCGGATACGTTGAATGCGCTCAAGCCGATCTTCGACAAGGAGAAGATCGAGGCGGGGTTCGAGATTGCGTCGGAGGCTCAGCGGCAGGCCGGGCAGTTCCTGGCGACTCGGGCCAGGGAAGCGAAGGCGCTGGAAGACGCGCTGGATAAGGAGCCCGAAGGTGAACGCCGGAAGCAATTGGAACTGGCCTATGCGGACGCCAAGAAATGGCAGCCGGGTGGAGAGAACCGTCGCTGGCTGGCCGCGATCGTGGGAGCCGCTAGCGGCAATGTGACGGGAGTTGCCAGCGACGCGATACAGGCGACCGCGGTCAATTATCTGCAAGGATTGGCGGCGTCGGAAGTAAAGACGATCGTCTCGGCACTGGGGGATGGTCCCACGGCGGAGACGGCTCGCGCCGCCATGCACGCGATTGTGGGCTGCGCGGGCGCGGCGGGCAAAGGCGGCGATTGCGGCGCGGGCGCATTGGGCGCGGGTTCCGGGGCAGTGCTGAATGCACTGTTGGCAGGCGATGCCTCGAAGATGACCCCAGAAGAAAAGGAGGTGCGTCGCAACCTGGTCGGATCACTGGTGGCGGGAATCGCGGAAGCGTCAGGCGTGCCGGGCGCGGAGGCGGTCTTCGCGGCGATCAATGAGACGGAAAACAACTATCTCAGGCCTGATGAAATGAAGTCGTACCTTGCGGCGCGGCAGACATTGAAGGATTGCGCCGGGGATGTTTGCGCCCAAGCCCGCAAGGAAGTGGATCGGCTCAATGCTATCAGTGTGAATCGCAACAATGGGGCGGAACGGGCTTGCCTTGAGAACCCGGACGCCTGCGCGGTGGTGGCACAAGTGCTGCGCGCCGACATCACGGCCTTGGAGGCACAGGCCAAGAGCCTGGACCGCACGGAAGCAGCCACGGCCGCCAACAATCTGCTGCAGGCGCGCACCCAGTACTACACGAACTTGGAGTCGCGGGCGCTTGCCGCCGAGCAGGCGCGCGAGCGCGAGGGCCTGGGATCATGGCTGGGTTCGCTGTCCAAGGAAGACCTGTCTGCGAGTGGCTATCTGACGGCGCAGGAGGTGCAGGATCTGGAAGCGATGAGAAGCCAGGGACTGAAGGTGGGGGTTCTGGCGGTATTGCCGTGGGTGGCCGATGGCGTGATGAAGGGGATAGGATCGGTTGGAGGACGGCAAGTACGTTCAACGGCTGAGAATGTGAAGCCTGCGCCTTTGAATGTTTTAAAAGGAACGGCGACAACTGGGAAGCCTCTCGTCTCTAAAGGCTCTGAGGTAACTCCCGAAATTATTAAAAAGGCATTGCAAGGTGATCCCGCCACTAGTGCGCAAGATTCTGTCTCATTGCCAGCCGTACAAAGATATGTTGATAGGCTTCTTAAGGGCGATATTGCCCCCGCAATTAAAATGGATGGAAAGGCAATTATCGATGGAAATCATCGTTATATTGCAGCAAAAATATTGGGAAGAAATCCGGAGGTTGCTCCTGGGATTCTGTCTTCGAGTAAAGTTAGCCAAACTAGACCCGTATCTGATGTTAAGGTTGATCTAACCGATTGGGGGAATCAATGATAAAAATATATTTTGAGACGGGTGAGGTATTAGCTTTGCCTGTCGAGACTCTTAGCGGTTCGAATTTGAAAGGACTAGAGCTTCATCGTGCAATTTTTGATGAATTGGATCTTACGCGAGCTGATTTTACTAAATCGAATTTGAGAAACGCGTCTTTTATAAATTCAGTTTTATTTAAATCGGTGATGAATAACGCGGCGTTAATGAATGCTGTTCTTATTGGCGCAAATATGGAGGGGGTGACCATGTCGGGGGCGGTAGCTATCTCTGCAGATTTCTCTAAAGCTAATCTGTCTGCCGCCAATTTAGATAATGCTGATGTTGGCGCTGCCAATTTTTTTAAAGCAAATCTATGTGGGGCTAACTTGAGAGCAAACCGAATCGATAAAGCTAATTTTACCGATGCGCTTTACGATGACCGAACAATCTGGCCGGCAGGATTCGATCCTATTGAATGGGGAGCTATCAAGGTTGAACGTGCTTTATAAGAGCTGGCTCGTGATGTTACGGGAGATATTCTGATCGGTCCGCTAAGGAGGCAGAGTGAGCGTCCCTCCTTAAGAAGGATCGGCGTTCTGGACTTCCTGCCGGACCCAAAAGGGAAAAAGTGCTTGTTGCCGCCGTCTTCTTTTGATGCTGAGCTGGGCTTAGCTGCAGTTGAAGCGCTTTGTGCGAGTCGCCAAATTGACCCCAAGAACGATCCGAAATTTTTCGATATTGCTGGGAGAGTCGTTCCGCAATACAAAAAATGGGTGGCCGAAATGATGGAGAGGTTTTGAGTATAAAACCAAGCGCTCCATGTTCAAGGATATGAAAAGTTGTTCAGTGGAATTGATGGGGGATTCACTTGTAATGCAGCCCAGCCATCACGAGAAGCTGGAAGCTTGGAGCGGAGAGGGATTGACCGAGAAAGATTATGTCATTTTGGCTGCCGATAGCTCCCCGAAACAAGTCGGTGCCGCATTGCGGTTAACTTTCACCAGATGCACGTAACGGTCGCGATCAATTATCTCCAAGGATGGTGGCGTCGGATGTAAAGACGATCGTTCCGGTTTGAGAGATGGTCCCAAAGTGCAGGCGGCACGCGCTGCCATATACGCGATTGGGCACTTCGCTCGGCCGGCAAGGTATTGGCTATCCAGTCGGGAGGCGACACCACGCTCAAGGGGGGCGACGGGTGAAGCCAACCAGGTCATCGCGTCGGTGGGCGGCGATCTGCTGCTCGAAAGCCTGCAGTACAGCAGCCAGTACGCCTCCAGCAACAAGAGCACCGGCTTCGGCGTGAGTCTGTGCATCCCGCCCTACTGCGCGGGGTCGAGCAGCGTCTCGCTGGGGGCAGGTCAATGACATTAAAGATCAACTGCTACTCAGGGATATCGAGTTAGTGGCAAGGAAATATCCTTCGGCAGTTCCTGTGGTACGGGTCGTTGTAGGCAGGATATTGTGGCTGAAGCTCCTGAGCCGGAAATCTCTAATTCTGATCCGGACTAATTCGGGGTTAGGGTCAACGGAAACGCTGCTGGGATGGCGAGTTCAATCGATCCGATTTTTGATCCTGCCCAGAATGCATGGTGGGGCGCACATAACATTAGGGAAAGATTTTCTGGAGAGTAGTCTTGATGCATTTAATTGCAGTGGACTTAACTGCCTTTGGCATGCTGGTTATTTCTATCCTATCGCTGGGCCTCACGTGGTTTTTATTTGGGCGAAAAGAAATAAAAGGATGGTTCGGGGGATTCATGTATTGGTTCAAGTCTTCCCTGGTAAGTGGGTTGCTCGTGTTCATATGGATGTGCATACGCTGGCCTTGGGCGAGCAAGTGGCCATTGGCATTATTTTCTCTTGGAGTTGCGGGGTTTATTGCCTTAGTTAGATCAGATGCCATTCTTCTATTTTTTTGGTAGCGGCCGCGGCTGCTGTCATTTGGCAGGAGTTGCAGATATCAAATTTGGAATGCTGGCTGGATTTGGTATGTCGGCTTTGTTTTAAATGGGTAGAAGAACGTGTTTATAGAAAATGGAAACTTCAAGCGCTGGGTACGCGTCCTACTCTCCCTTGTGGGCATTTCGTTGCTACTTGGTGGGCTTAGGTATGGCTCCTACCTCGTGATTTTGTTGGGCTTCTTGATCGGTTCAGTCGGGATGTATGCATCGAAGGCGTCGATGCTAGGCATCAAGCCATTTGCTGATCGCCCCAAGGTGCAGTCAAAGTATGGCGCTGACGATTCTGATACGCCATAGAACCCGAAGCTGAAGTTTGGCCAGAAAGCGATGAATGAGCCAAACGGCCCACGCGCTCCGTTATTTCAAGGAGCGGCGAAAGGAACTGATAT
The DNA here is from genome assembly GCF_050285565.1 of Achromobacter sp. GTDB lineage: Bacteria > Pseudomonadota > Gammaproteobacteria > Burkholderiales > Burkholderiaceae_B > Achromobacter. Next base: position 422,014 of record NZ_JBLZXG010000005.1, on the reverse strand, counting down.
CTGAGGATTGCCAATGGGGGGAGCAGTTGGGCAGACCGAACCTCAACGCCTCCAAGGCTGGTGGAGGGGTGATCTAGCCTTGAACGCGGCCGAAGTTGCTCCGTCGAATGGAGCTATTGCAGATTGGCGGTATGGGGCGCGTGGTCTCGATGCTGCAAAAGAACGAGACGATGTGCTCGATTCAGGCCAGCCAGTTTTCCACGACGAGCCCGGGGATGCGTTCGAATTCCCGGGTATTACCCGTCACCAGCGTCAGCCCGAGCGTGCAGGCGTGCGCGCCTATCCACAGATCGTTTGCGCCAATCGGCTCGCCAGCGGCTTCCAGTTCGGCGCGCAGGTTGCCGTACTTGATGTCGACGGGCACATCCAGGGGCAGGACGGGGAGCGCGCCCAACAGGCTTTCGACTTTCGCTTGCAGCTTCGCGGACCCCTTTTTGGCGCAGCCGTAGCGCAGTTCCGCCGCGACGACGACACTGGTGACGATCACCTTTGGGCCTACTCGCTCGATGTGGCGGGCCGCCGGGCCGTTGGGATCACGCAGCAGCGCACTGATTGTCGGTGTCCAGCAGATAACCGCTCACGGGACGTCTTCCGACTTGAGCGGCGCGTCGGCGATGTGTGGAAATTGATCTTCCGGCCCAAGCGGTTCGTCCTGTCGCCATTTGGCCAATAATTCCACGATGTCGCGTGGCCCGATTACCGGTTCAATAAAGAGGGATTGGTCTGGCATGGTGGTCGTCTATCGCCGGTCACAAACGCTGCAACCGACTTTTGCAGTCGATTGAAGGTAGCACCAGGGTTGCTCATCCCACATAGCGGCTGGTCTGATTTTCCACGGGTCTTCGTCACACCCCCTGCACAAACGCCAGCGTATATCCGTTGCCATCCACCAGCCCGAACTCATGGGAGCCATAGGCCATGCGTTGCAACGGCCAGGCGATGGGTGTCTTGTCCTTGACCTGCCGGTAGAACGCTTCGACATCGGGAAGCGAGAAATACAGGGTGCCGCTGAATCCCGGCGCCCGCCTCCACAGATCGAGCGTGGTGAAGATCAGCCGGCCCCCGTGTTGCTCCACCGTGAGCGTGCCTTCGGCGGAGTCGGTGACGTTGAAGCCAAGCACAGACCCGTAAAAGTCGCGGGTTGCGGCGAGATCGGTGGTGTGCAGCAAGGCGGAAAGCGGCATGGCGATGTCCTGCGCGATGTGGGGCTATACGATTCTTTCATGGATCGCCCGATCACGTTTTATCCTTCGGTTATCAACCTGGAATTCATCGCCCTTCCCCCGAGCCGCAGAGCCCATGCCAACCCGCGACCGCCTCAAGACCTGGGCCAAACGCATCAAGCGCGACGGCCTGACCCTCTGGTTCGCCGGCAAGCACCCCCGCACGCCCTGGCACGCCAAGGCGCTTGGCGTGTTCGTGGTGGCCTACGCCCTCAGCCCGATCGACCTGATTCCCGACTTCATCCCGGTGTTGGGTTATCTGGATGACGTGCTGTTGCTGCCGGGCCTGATATGGCTGACCATCAAGCTGTTGCCGCCCGACGTTCTACAGGAATGCCGCAGCCAGGCGGACGCGTGGATAGAGGCCAAGCGTGAAAAGCCGCGCAGCCGGGTGGGCGCGGTGGTGATCGTGGTGTTGTGGGTTGCAGTGGTGGCGGCGCTCGGCTACGGGCTATGGCGCTGACGCGGCGCCCGGTTCAATCTTCCAGAAACCCGAGCCTGCGCAGTTCCTGGATCGCGCCCAGCTCTTCATCGCGCCGCTTCTTCGGCGCGCCCGTCGACGCCGTCAGCAGCATGGCTGGTTTGTCGGATTCATCGAAGCCGCGCAACACGCTGTCGGCAACGGGAAACGCCTTCGCGAAGCTCGCATCCAACACCTGCTGGCCGCGATAGCGCCCGCGCTTGTCCAGGATCACCTGCGTTTGCGGATCGCGCCGGATCAGGTGCAGCGGCACGCCTTCGCAGCGCAGCCCCAGCAGCTTGGCGTCGCTGATATCCAGCGCCCAGTCGGTTTCGGCATAGAACGCGGCGCGGGCGGTCTCGAATTGCCGCAGGCGATCCGCGTCCGTGCAGAAGGCTTCCGGCGTGAGGTTCAAGTTGATCTTGCCGATCATGCCCTTCAGCGTGACCCGGCGAAGGAACGCGGCCCACACCAGCAGGATGGGGTTGGTGGACAGGTCCTCGACCACCACATCCTCGAACAGACACGGCTTGATCTCCGAATTCACGACGCGGCAATTCGACAACCGCACGTTCTGCACGCGCGCCATGCGTTGCGGGTGCTTGACCATCCACAGACCGCAATTGTCAAAGGCGCAGTCGTGCAGATGCAGGTCGTGGAAATGCGCGTTGCCCTTGTCCAGGGCCATGCGGAATTCCTGGCCTTCGATCTTTTGCATGGATGGTGCGCGTCAGTTGCGGCTGGCGGTGGCCAGGCGCAATGCCAAGGCCACGAACACCGAGCCCAGCACGTATTGCGGCCAGCGCGACACGCGTTGGCGGCCGGCCCAGCGCCTGCTGAGCTGGTGCGCGGCCAGGATGACGGCGCCGTTGATGAACAGGCCGATGACGTTGAGGATGGTGGCCAGCACCAGGATCTGCACGGCGACGGCGCCGTCCTGCGGCCGCACGAACTGCGGGAACAGGGCCAGCACGAACAGCGCCATCTTGGGATTGAGCAGGTTGGTCAGCAGGCCCTGCATGAAGACCTCGCGCACTGGCGGGCGGGCCCTGCCGGCGTCGGGCACATGTTGCACCGGCCGCGAGCGGAAGGTGCGCACGGCCAGGTACAGCAGGTAGAACGCGCCGGCCAGGCGCACCACGTCGTAGGCCATGGGCACGGCCACGAACAGTTGCGACAGGCCGAAGGCCGCCGCCAGCGCGTGGCAGTAGGTGCCGGCCTGGATGCCGGCGAGCGAGGCGAAGCCGGCGGCGCGGCCTTGGGCGGCGCTGCGCGAGGCGATCAGCAGCATGTCGGGGCCGGGCGTCATGGCCAGGGCGACGCAGGCGCCGCCAAAGAGGACGAGGGTGGCGGGGTCGAGCATGGGAAGTCCTTGGGACGGAGGCGGCCGATTATTGAGCCGGCGGGGGCAGGCTGCAACCGGTGTAGAACGCCTGGCAACTGGCGCCGGTGTCTTTCTCGCAGGTTTCCAGGGCGCGCATGCGGGCCAGTTCCTCGCTGGCGGCGGTGGCGGAATTCACCAGGACGCCGCTGTCCTTGGGCGACGGGCCGTAGGTCACCGCCACGCACTGGTCGTGGTACGTGGTGTTGAGGGCGCAGCGGGCGCCGCCCTTGGTGGCGCATTGGGCCAGCGCGTCTTTTTCGGCCTTGGCCTTGCTGGTGCGGTCGGCCGAGATGCCGATCGCGCCGGACAGCGCGTCATAGGCCACGGCGCCCCAACGCTGGGCGTCGCGCGATGCGGGGGTGGAAGCGGCGCCCGCGGCGGGCGCGATCTCCACGGGAATCGGCACGCATTGCTGGTCGGGCGTGCCGACGCTGGGCGCGTAGCCGTCGGGGCAGCCTTGTTCGGCTTGCGCCAGGCCGGCGTGGGAGAAATTCAGGGCGGCGAGAAAGGAGGCAATGATCAGGGTACGCATGGGTCGACTCATTCGTTAGGGGGCAGCCCGGGCCTGGCGGTGGCGGCCAGCAGGGACAGGGCATCGTCCAGGGACAGCACCGTGGTGCGCGATTCGAAGGCGGTCGCGAACAGGTGCTGGTGCACGACCGGGTCGGGGTCGTGGCAACAGTCCTTGACGGTCAGGAGGCGGTAGTCGGCGTCGCTGGCGTGGGCGATGGACGACAGCATGACGCCGGTGGACGCGACGCCCACCATGATCAGGGTGTCGATGCCCTGGGCCGACAGCCGCGGTTGCAGGTCGGTACCGAAGAACACGCTGGCGCGGTGGGCCAGGATGATGGGTTCGTCGTCGCGCCGGCCGAGTTCGGGCGAGACGCGGTCGTGCACGAAGCGGCCGAGCTGCTTGATGCCCTGCCCGTTCTTGTTTCGCGGGCTGACTTCCGGATAGCCCGGGCTGAAATGGATCTTGGCGAAGTGGACGCGCACGCCGGCGCGGCGCGCGGCATCGCACAGTTGTCGCGTGTTGGCCAGCAGCCTGGGCGCGACCGACGGGAACAGATCCATGATGTCGGTCTGGTAGTGCATGACCAGCAAGGCGCTGCGCGCCGGGGTGATGGCCAGGGGCTGGGCGGTCATGGTTCGCTCCGTGAAGAGGTGCTGCATGACCTGTCAGTGTAGCGGCAGTCGTGGGCCGGTGTGCCGCCCGCTGCATCGTTTACTTTTCGGCGTACTTCCTGGCGGCCTCGTCAAAGACGTAGGCAACCGCGTCGGCGGCGCTGAGCTGGCGGGTCTTGCCCGGGCCGGAGATCTCGGTGCCGCTGGGGGTGACGGTCAGGCGCGGCAGGTCGCTGCCGTGCTGCGTGGAGAAGGTCAGTTTGCCGGTCTTGGCGACGCAGGGCATCACGTCGCCGTCGGCGCAGGCGGCGCTGTTGTCGTCGCCGGTGAGGACGCTGCCGGCGTAGCTCCAGACTTTGTCCTTGAGCTCGTCGCGCGGGCCGGGGTTGAAGACGAACAAGGCATAGCCTTCGAAGCTGGTGCCGTTGTCGAAGCCCTGTGTCGGCACGGCCAGCACCAGTTTGCCGCTGGGCGTGCGGTAGTCGAGCGGTTGGCGGCGGGTGTCGACGGCTTCGGGCCGTTCGTAGGCGCCGAACATGCCGATGGTGTGTGCCATGCCGCGGAATTGCCAGGGTCGCTCGGGGCTGGAGCCAGTCAGGGTGAAGGTGGCTTCGGCCAGGTTGACCTGGGTCTCGGGGCCGGCTTCGTCTTCGCCGGGCTGGCCGTACTTTTCGCGGGTGTCCCAGGTGAAGCCGGTAAAGTACCGCGTGCCGTCCAGTTCGAAGGCGTGGCCGAACCAGTAGGTGGCGACGCTGCCGTTGGCCACTTCGTACGAGTCGGCGCCCTTGCCGTCGATCTGGTAGATGGCGTACATCACCGTGGGCGCGTCGGGCGGGGTCACGGCGGTGGCCGGGGCGCTCGCGGACTTGGGGGCGGCCGGCTCGGCGGCGCCGCCGGGGGTGGCGAACGTGGCCAGGGCGGTGGCAAGCAAGCCTGCCACCGTTGCCCGCAGGAGCGGTCGGCGCGGGGACGGGCTGGCGTTCAGACTCGGTTTCATGGCGGACTTGTTCTCGTCGGTCTTCGGTAGGCGCACCGTGGCGCATGATGCGGCGCCATCTTAGTGGGCGCTCACGGTTGGCGTCGGACAGCAATTTGCCAATTGTGTCCGACTGCAAGCCCCGCGCCGTGGCGTCGCGATTGGCGGGCGTAAAAGCAACAGCGGGTCGCGGCGGCCGCAGCCGCTAGGCTGCCCCGTGCAGACTCTTGAGCCTGCGCAGTTCGGGGAACCAGTGCATCCACAGCCCCGCCACCGCGATGGTACCCAGGCCGCCCACCACCACCGCCGGCACCGCGCCCAGCAGCGCCGCCATCACGCCGGATTCGAATTCGCCCAGCTGGTTCGAGGCGCCGACGAACAGCGTGTTGACCGCGCTGACGCGGCCGAGCATGTGGTCGGGCGTGTTCAGTTGCACCAGCGACGAGCGCACCACCACGCTGATGGCGTCGGCCGCGCCCAGCACCACCAGCGCGCCCACCGACAGCGGGATCGAGGTCGACAATCCGAATACGGTGGTGGCCAGGCCGAACAGGATCAGCGCGCCGAACAACAGCCAGCCGACGTGCTCGCCCAGGCTCAGGCGCGCCAGCGTCAGGGACATCAGCATGGCGCCGCAGGCCGGCGCGGCGCGCAGCGCGCCCAGCGCCCAAGGGCCGGCGTTGAGGATATCCTTGGCGAAGATCGGCAGCAGCGCGGTGGCCCCGCCCAGCAGCACCGCGAACAGGTCCAGCGACAGCGTGCCCAGCAGGATGCGGCGCTGGAAGATGAAGGTGATGCCGGCGAACAGCGTGCGCCAGGTCGTGGGTTCCCTGCGCGGCGGCGCGCGGTCGATCGACATGCTGGCGATGCAGGCGAAGCCGCACAGGTACAGCGCCGCCGCCACGCAGTAGATCCACCCTGCCCCCAGGCCGTAGCCGATGCCGCCCAGCGCCGGGCCGGCGATCTGCGCGATCTGGCCGCCGGAGGAGGACAGCGCGGTGGCGCGCGGCAGCCATTCGCGCGGCACGATGGCGGGAATCAGGGTGGTGAGCGTGGGCGCCTCGAAGGCGCGCGCCGAGCTCATGATGATGAGGGTGGCGTAGATCAGCGTCTTGCCGCCCACGCCGTGCAGCGCGGCGACGGCCAGCAGCAGCGTGGCCAGCGCTTCGATCGCCATGCAGATGGCGACGATCTTGCGGCGGTCGTAGCGGTCGGCGACGTGGCCCACCACCAGCGTCAGCGCCGCCATCGGCAGGAACTGCGCCAGGCCGATCAGGCCCAGGTCGAGCGCGCTGCCCGACAGCGCGTAGATCTGCCAACCCACCGCCACCGAGACGATCTGGAAGGCCAGCGATGCGCCGATGCGCGCGAACAGGAAGTGCAGGAAGGCGGGGCGGTAAAGCGGACTGGGGGAGTCGGGGGCGGGCATCGGGGCAGCGCGCGGCGGGTGCGCGGGCGGGGATCGGAATCCCGCATTCTAGGGAAAAGCGGCTGACGGGAAACTAAGAGGATGAGGGAAAACACCGGGCCGGCGTTCCTTCACAGGCAAGTTTTCGTGCGCTCAGGTACAAGCCAGCCGGCGTGGCGCTGATTAACGTTGCCCTGCAGCCATCCGGAAGATGGCGACCATACAAGGGGAACACGATGGGCAAGCCATTTGCCGCCGCCGGGCCGGTAGACCCGATCACGCTGGCCGTGGTGCGCGGCGCACTCGAGACCGCGCAGCGCGAGATGACACTGACCCTGGAGAAAACGGGCCGGTCCAGCGTCTTCAACCTGGCCCACGACTACAGCAATGCGCTGTTCGACCACCATCCCGAAATGATCCTGCAGGGCCAGGACATCCCGATCCATCTCGGCTCGCTGATTCCCGCCATGAAGGCGGTGGCCGAGTTCTTCGGCGACGATATCCACGAAGGCGACATCATCTATCACAACGACCCGGTCTACCAGGGCAGCCACATTCTCGACTGCTGCATGTACAAGCCCGTGTTCCACGAAGGCGAACTGGTGTTCTGGGCGGTGTGCAAGGGCCACCTGACCGACATCGGCGGCCCCGTGCCCGCCGGCTACAACCCGGACGCGCGCGACCTCTATGCGGAAGGCCTGCGCATTCCGCCGGTCAAGCTGTGGGATCGCGGCGTGCGGCGTGATGACGTCGTCAACCTGTTGCTGTGCAACATGAGATCGCGCCGCGACCAGGAAGGCGACCTCAACGCCCAGTTCGGCGCCTGCCGGGTCGGCGAGCGCCATCTGCGCGTCCTGCTCGCCAAGTACGGCCTGGCCACCGTGCGGGCCGCCATCGCCGAGCTCAAGGACATGGCGGACCGCCACATGCGCTCGCTGATCGCGTCGATCCCCGACGGCGTCTACGAAGGCCGGGCGCGGTTGGAGGACGCCGGCCACGGCCATGGCGACATGACCATTTCCGCCAGCGTGCGGGTGACCGGCGATCAAGTCCACATCCGCATCGACAGTCCGCCGCAGGTGCCCTATTTCATCAATTCCTATGCCGGCAATTCGCTGTCGGGCATCTATCTGGGCCTGATGATGTTCGCGCAGGTGCCGCCGCCGTACAACGCCGGGCTGTACCGCTGCGTGACGGTGGACCTGGGCCCGCAGGGCACGCTGTGCAATGCGCGCGAGCCGGCGCCGCACGTCAACTGCACCACGACACCGATGGAGACGTTGACCGACGCGGTGCGCCAGGCCTTCGAGGCGGCGGCGCCGGACCGCGTGACGGCGTCCTGGGGGCATGCCAGCGGCGTCAACATCGCCGGTGTCAATCCCAGAACGGGGGAGCAGTACGTGACCATGGTGCTGGCTTCCATCATCTCGGGCGCGGGCGCCACGCGCCAGATGGACGGCTGGCATGCGTGCGGCCCCTTGTGCTGTTTCGGCGCGCTCAGCTCGGGCGACATTGAATTGCTGGAGTATGCCTATCCCATCATCATCCATCGCTATGGCCTGCAGGAAGACAGCGGCGGCGCCGGGCAGCGCCGTGGCGGCAGCGGCACCGTCTGGGAGGTCGAACCCATCGGCCACGACATGACGGTGATTGCGTTTGGCGAGGGGCGCCAGATTCCGACAGGCGGCGCGGCGGGCGCCTACAACACGCTGCCCGAACGCAAGCTGGGCCGACTGGAACAACACCACGCCGACGGCCGCGTCACCGTGCACCGCAAGAACACCATCCTGACGTTGCATCCCGGAGAACGGGCCCGCAACGTCAATCCGGGCGGCGGCGGTTACGGCGACCCGTATTGCCGCGCGCCGGAAGACGTGGCGCGCGACATCCGCAACGGGCTGGTCTCGCCCGAGGCAGCCCGCGCCGAGTACGGCGTGGTGGTCGGGATGGACGGCAATGTCGACTTCGCCGCGACCCGCACGCAACGCATCCGCGATCCCCGCTGAGGAGCACACTATGCAAGGACAATATCGCCTCGGCGTAGACGCCGGCGGCACGTTCACCGATTTCGTCCTGGCCGGACGCGACGGCGCCATCCGCCTCTTCAAGAGCGCATCGACACCACAGGACGGCACCAAGGCCATTGCCGCCGGCCTGGCGCAGATGTCGGAGGCGCTCGGCAGACCGGTGGAGGAGATCGTGCGCGATTGCGATCTGTGCATCAATGGCACCACCGTGGCACTCAATGCGCTGATCGAATTGAAGGGCGTCAAGGTTGGCCTGCTGTGCACGGCGGGCCACGAGGACAGTATCGAAATCCGCCTGGGCCACAAGGAGGAAGGCTACCGCTACGACGCCGACTATCCGCCCGCGCCACAGCTGGTGCCACGCCACCTGCGCAGGCCGGTGCGTGAACGGGTGCTGGCGGACGGCTCGGTGCACGCGCCGTTGAACGAAGACGATGTGCGCGCCGCGATCGAGGTCTTCAAGCGCGAAGGCGTGCAGGCGGTGGCGGTGTCGTTCGTCTGGGCCCCGGCCAATGCCGCGCATGAAAAGCGCGCCCGCGATATGGTGGCGGCCGCCATGCCCGATGCCTTCGTCTGCGCCGGCCACGAGGTCTATCCGCAGGTGCGGGAATACACGCGCACCTCCACCACCATCGTCAATGCCTATCTGAGCCCGGTCATGGGGCGCTATGTGGCCCGCATCGATGATTACTTCCGAGGCCTCGGGGCGCGCGGCGCGGTGCGCTATTTCCAGTCCAATGGAGGACTGGCGGTGGGTGACGTCATGCGGCGGCGGGCGGTCAACGCCATCAATTCGGGGCCGGCGTCGGCGCCCCAGGCCGGCCTGTACGTGGCGGCGCCGTTCGGCATCGACAACATCATCACGGTGGACATGGGGGGCACGTCGTTCGACATCACCATGGCGCGCGCGGGCCAGACCAACCTCAACCGCAATATCGACTTCCTGCGCCATCGCATCGGCGTGCCGATGATCCATGTGGAAACCCTGGGAGCCGGCGGGGGGTCGATCGCGCAACTGAACGCCTTCGGCATGCTGGAAGTGGGCCCGCGCAGCGCCGGCTCGATGCCCGGCCCGGCTTGCTATGGCCTGGGCGGCGAGGCACCCACCGTCACCGATGCCAACATGGTGCTGGGCTATCTGCGCCCCGACGCGGTACTGGGCGGCACCATCCGCCTGGATCGCGAACGGGCCCGCGAAGCGGTGCGGCGTCATGTGGCCGAGCCGCTCGGCCTGAGCGAGGCGCGCGCGGCCCACGGCATCGGCACGCTGGTGAACCTGAACATGGCCCATGGCATTCGCGGCATTTCCATCGAGAACGGCTACGATCCGCGCGATTTCGCGCTGGTCTGCGCCGGCGGCGCCGCCGGCATGCACATCGTGGCCCTGGCCGAGGAGATCGGCAGCCGTACGGTCCTGGTGCCCAAGATCGCCTCTTGCCTGTGCGCTTTCGGCCAGGTGATCTCCGACGTCAAATACCACTTCCTGGCCAGCGCCGTGATGCGGCTGGACGAGCACGCCGACATCGCGCGGTTGGACGAATTGTTCCGCGACATGGAGCGGCGCGGCCACGAATTGCTGGGCGCCGATGGTTTTGCGCCTTCGCGTATCTCCCTGACGCGCAAGGTCGAGATGCGCTATCAGGGCCAGATACATGAGTGCCAGGTCGATGTGCCCGCGGGGGCGTTCACCCGCGAGACCCTGCAGGGGTTGCTGGCGGATTTCCACGCGCGTCACGAACAGCTCTACACCTACGCCGAACCGCACAACCTGGTGGAGCTGGTGAACCTGGAAGTGATGGCGGTGGGCCAGGTCGACAAGCCCGCGCTGCCGCGCCTGGCGCCGGGCAACGGCCACCCCGAAGCCGCGCTGGAAAGCCGGCGCGAGATGCTGTTCGAGGCCGAGGGGGACTGGATCGACACGCCGGTGTACGACGGCACGCGCCTGCTGGCCGAGGATCGCATCGAGGGCCCCGCCGTCATCGAGGAGCCCACCACGACCATCGTGGTCCGTCCGGGCTGGAACGCGGTCCTGCACGGCTCGGGTACTTACTTATTGACCCGTGTTGGCGACTGATTCAGATTAAGGCCTGTTGACATCAAAAGGGGCCTCGCACGGGCAGGGAGGCGCCGGCCCCGGTACGAGGACAGCTCTGTGGACGCCCGCTACGACACCGCTTCCCTGGCCGCCTCCGACCGCGCCCGCTACTGGGAAAGCGCGGTCGGCCGCACCTATTTCAGCCTGCAACTGCAATTCCAGGATGCCGGGCGCTTCGATGGCGCGCTGCATTCGTGGAACCTGGGCGACCTGTCGCTGTCGCGGCTGGCATCCTCGCCGCTGTGCTACCGGCGGTTGGCAACGCACCTGCGGGACGCTTCCGACGAACACTATCTGATCACCGTGCCGCGCCAGAGCGGCATCCGCTTCGTGCAGGCCGGGCGCGAGACGCGCTGCCAGCCGGGGGCATTTCTGCTGGAGCATGGCAACAGTCCGTACGAATTCTCGTACGGGCACGACAATGCGCTCTGGGTGCTCAAGGTGCCGGGCGCGTTGATGCGCGGACACCTGCGCGAGCCTGGCCGCTATTGCGCGCTGTCGTTCGACGCCACGCAGGGGCCGGGCTGGCTGTTCGCTTCGTATGTCGACCTGGTCGGCCGCCAGCTCGGCCGTGGCGAAGATACGGCGCGGGAGCTGCTGGCCCGGCAGTTGGTGGCTCTGCTGATTTGTTCGGTGCAGGAGGATGCCCGGGTCCTGGATCCGGGCGACTCCGCCGTGCGGGCGGCGCACTTGTGCCGCATCGAGGCCTATGCGCGGCGGCACCTGGCCGATTGCGAGCTGGGACCGGAGCGCGTGGCCCAGGCGTGCGGCATTTCGGCGCGCTATCTGCACGCGTTGTACCGCGATGTCGGCCAGACCTTCATGCAATGGTTGCATGAGCAGCGGCTGGAGCGCGCGGCGCAGACGCTGCGCGGCGCGGCCCGGGCCGTGTCGGTGGCCGGGGTCGCGCAGCAGTGGGGGTTTGCGGACCAGTCGCATTTTTCGCGCCTGTTCAAGCGCCGGTTCGGTTGTACCCCCGGGCAGGCGCGCCGCGAACGCTAGGCCTGGGGCCAATAGGTACCGAAGTACCAAAGATTGCCCTCGTGGAGGGAAACAGGCGGGGCGGCTCTTTGGGGGATGGGTTCATCGGCAAGCTCCCGCGCCAGCAGCCGGTAGGCATGCGCCACCGGTTCCGAGGGGGTGGGGCCCAGCCGGCGGGCGATGAACGCATCGACCAGGGCGAAGCGCCGCGGCCAGTCCGGGATAGGGCCGAGCCGTTCGCGCAGTGCCGGGCCGTCCCGACCGAGTGCGTTGCCCAGTCCGATGCCGAAAGGGCTGCCGAAGTTGATCACCAGCGGCACGGTCAGCGGCGCGCTTTCGAGCCACTGCATGCCGGCGCCCTGGCCTCCTTCGCGGTAGCCGGTCAGGTGCGAGACGATGCTGGCCAGCCGTGCCGAGGGCGGGACCTGGATCAACTCGCAGGACGTCTGGCTGGCCATGCGTGCCCCTTGTAGAAAGGCATGCCATCGCCGTGCAAGCGGGCGATGGCGCGCGCCTTCAAGCGCCGATCGCCACCAGTTCGGCGCCTTCCGTCACCTGGTCGCCGACCGCGTAGAACAGCTCGTCGACCTTGCCGTCGGCCGGCGCGGAGATGGTGTGCTCCATCTTCATGGCCTCCATCACCAGCAGCGGTTGGCCCTTGGTGACGCTGTCGCCGGCCTTGACGGCGATGGAGATGATCTTGCCCGGCATGGGCGCGGTCAGGCCGCCGCCGTGATCGCCCTGGGTGTCCTGGGCGTGGGCCAGCGGGTCGTACAGGTCCAGCACGCGCGCGCCGCCGTCGCCGAAGACGTGAGCCTTGTCGGCGTGCAGCACCACGCTGCCGGCGCGCTCGCGGCCGTCCAGGGTGATGCGCAGCACGCGCGCCGGGCCGTTGCCGTCTTCGGCGCGCCAGGCGAAGGGCTGGGCGCCGTTGCCGCTGTCCAGCGTCCAGGCGGCGCCCTGGCGCGCCACGGTGACGTGGCGCGTCTCGCCGTTGTCGATCCATTGCAGGGTGCGCTGGTAGCGGCCGCCCAGGCGCCAGCCGTCGCGCGCGTCCCACGGATCGGCCGGGGCGGCGGCCTGCGGCGCCGATTGCGCCTGGCCCTGGCTGGCCAGCACGGCGGCCGTGGCCAGCGCCAGCGTGGCGGCGTCGGCCGGTGCCGGTTCGGGCAGCAGCGTGGCGCGCTGGCGTTCGATCAGGCCGGTGTCGAGATCCGCGGCGGCGAAGGCGCTGTCGCGCATCAGGCGCGCCAGGAAGGCGACGTTGGTCTGCACCCCCACCGCCTGAGTCTGCGCCAGCGCCTGCAGCATGCGGGCGCGGGCCTGGTCGCGGTCGGCGCCGTGCACGATCAGCTTGGCGATCATGGGGTCGTAGAACGGCGTGATGGTGTCGCCGGTGCGCACCCCGCCGTCGACGCGGATGTCGCCGTTGGCGAAGGCCACGTGGGCCGGCAGGCCCAGGTAGGCCAGCGTGCCGATGGATGGCAGGAAGCCCTTCTCGGGATTTTCGGCGTAGATGCGGGCCTCGATGGCGTGGCCGTGGATGCGCAGGTCTTCCTGGCGCGCCGGCAGCGGCTGGCCGGCAGCCACGCGCAACTGCCATTCGACCAGGTCGTGGCCGGTGATCATCTCGGTGACCGGATGCTCCACTTGCAGGCGCGTGTTCATTTCCATGAAGTAGAAGCGGCCATCCGGCTCGGCAATGAATTCCACCGTGCCGGCGCCGACGTAGCCCACGGCGCGCGCGGCAGCCACGGCGGCTTCGCCCATGGCGCGGCGGCGTTCCTCGGTCATGCCGGGCGCGGGCGCTTCCTCGATCACCTTCTGGTGGCGGCGCTGCACCGAGCAGTCGCGCTCGAACAGGTAGACGCAGTTGCCGTGGGTGTCGGCGAACACCTGAATCTCGATGTGGCGCGGCTTTTGCAGATAGCGTTCGATCAGCACGCGGTCATCGCCAAAGCTGGACGCGGCCTCGCGCTGGCACGAGGCCAGCGCGTCCAGGAACGCGCCGGACGCTTCGACCACGCGCATGCCCTTGCCGCCGCCGCCGGCGCTGGCCTTGATCAGCACCGGGTAGCCGATGGCATCGGCCTGTGCCTTGAGGAATTGCGGCTCCTGGTTGTCGCCGTGGTAGCCGGGCACCAGCGGCACGCCGGCCTTCTCCATCAGCGACTTGGCGGCGGATTTGCTGCCCATGGCGGCGATGGCCGAGGCCGGCGGGCCGACGAAGGCGATACCGGCCTGTTCGGCGGCTTCGGCGAAGGCTTCGTTTTCCGACAGGAAGCCGTAGCCGGGGTGGATGGCTTTGGCGCCGGTATCGCGCGCGGCCTGCAGGATGGCGTCGGCGCGCAGGTAGCTGGCGCGCGGCTCGGCGCCGCCGATGTGGACGGCGATATCGCAGGCGGCAACGTGGCGGGCGTTGGCGTCGGCGTCGGAATAGACGGCGACGGTGCGGATGCCCAGGCGGCGGGCGGTGGCGGCGACGCGGCAGGCGATTTCGCCGCGGTTGGCAATCAGCAGGGTATCGAACATGGCGTTATCCAGACTGGGATGATTCTTGGGCGAAAGGCGGGGAGCGCGGCGCGCGCTCTACATCCGGAAGACGCCGAAGCGCGTGTCCTCGATGGGCGCATTCAGCGCCGCCGACAATGCCAGCCCCAGCACGCGGCGCGTGTCGGCCGGCGCGATGATGCCGTCGTCCCACAGCCGCGCGGTGGCGTAGTACGGATGGCCCTCGCGTTCGTATTGTTCGCGGATCGGCGCCTTGAAGGCGTCTTCCTCGGCCGCCGACCACTGGCCGCCGCGCGCTTCGATGCCGTCGCGCTTGACCGTGGCCAGCACGCTGGCGGCCTGCTCGCCGCCCATGACCGAGATGCGCGCGTTGGGCCACATGAACAACAGGCGCGGCGAATAGGCGCGGCCGCACATGCCGTAGTTGCCGGCGCCGAACGAGCCGCCGATCAGCACCGTGAACTTGGGCACGTTGGCGGTGGCCACCGCCGTCACCATCTTGGCGCCGTGGCGCGCGATGCCTTCGTTTTCGTATTTGCGGCCGACCATGAAGCCGGTGATGTTCTGCAGGAACACCAGCGGGATCTTGCGTTGCGCGCACAGTTCGATGAAGTGCGCGCCCTTCTGCGCCGATTCCGAGAACAGGATGCCGTTGTTGGCGACGATGCCCACCGGCATGCCGTGGATGTGGGCAAAGCCCGTCACCAGCGTGGGGCCGAAGCGCGCCTTGAATTCGTCGAACTCGGAGCCGTCAACGATGCGCGCGATGACTTCGCGCACGTCATAGGGTTTGCGGGTGTCGGCGGGGATGATGCCGTTCAGCTCGGCCGGGTCGTAGCGTGGCTCGCGCACCGGCACGGTGGCCAGCGGCGCGGGCTTCTTGCGGTTCAGGCGCGCCACGGCGCCGCGCGCCAGTTGCAGCGCGTGCATGTCGTTGGCGGCCAGGTGGTCGGCCACGCCCGACAGGCGCGTGTGGACGTCGCCGCCGCCCAGGTCCTCGGCGCTGACTTCCTCGCCGGTGGCGGCCTTCACCAGCGGCGGGCCGCCCAGGAAGATGGTGCCCTGGTTCTTGACGATGATGGACTCGTCGCTCATGGCGGGCACGTAGGCGCCGCCGGCGGTGCATGAGCCCATCACCACCGCGATCTGCGCGATGCCCTGCGCCGACATCTGCGCCTGGTTGTAGAAGATGCGGCCGAAGTGGTCGCGGTCGGGAAAGACCTCGTCCTGCTGCGGCAGGTTGGCGCCGCCGGAGTCGACCAGGTAGACGCACGGCAGGCGGTTCTGCGCGGCGATCTCCTGCGCGCGCAGGTGCTTCTTGACCGTCATCGGGTAGTAGGTGCCGCCCTTGACGGTGGCGTCGTTGCAGACGATCACGCATTCGGTGCCGGCGATGCGGCCGATGCCGGTGATGACGCCCGCGCCCGGCGCATCGCCGTCGTACATGCCGTGCGCCGCCATCGGCGACAATTCCAGGAACGGCGAGCCCGGATCAATCAGTTGCTCGACGCGGTCGCGCGGCAGCAGCTTGCCGCGCGCCACGTGCTTGGCGCGCGCGGATTCGCTGCCGCCCAGCGCGGTCTGTGCCAGTTGCCGGCTCAGGTCGTCCAGTTGCGCCTGCATGGCGCGCGCGTTGTCGGTGTAGTCCTGCGACCGCGGATTGATGCGGGATTCGATGATGGGCATGGGGTTCCACCCGTCCTGCTGATTGGGATGTTGAAGGCGCCCGGGGTCGAGCGGTTTGTCTCGCCGCCCGGTGGTCCGGGCCTGGTTGTCGATGATTCTTGTTGCTTGTCCGGATTTCGTTGCGCCTCTCCCGCACGGCCCGCGACCGACCCGTCGCGGACACTGCCATGCAAGAAAGACGCAACGGAATCCGGTTCGGCGCGCGGACCTGGGTCCGTGCGCCGAACCGACGGATTTAGACCATCTCGATCGCCATGGCCACGGCTTCGCCGCCGCCGATGCACAGCGTGGCCACGCCGCGCTTGCCGCCGGTCTTGCGCAGCGCGCCGATCAGCGTGGTCATCAGGCGCGCGCCGGAGGCGCCGATCGGGTGGCCCAGGGCGGTGGCGCCGCCGTGGATGTTGACCTTGTCGTGCGGCAGCTTGAAATCGGCCATGGCGGCCATGGTGACCACCGCGAAGGCTTCGTTGATCTCGTACAGATCCACGTCCTCGGCCTTCCAGCCGGTCTTGGCGAACAGGTTCTTGAGCGCGCCGACCGGCGCGGTGGTGAACCAGCCCGGTTCCTGCGAGTGCTGGCTGTGCGCCACGATGCGGGCCAGCGGCTTGACGCCGAGCTTCTCGGCGGTGGAGGCGCGCATCAGCACCATGGCGGCGGCGCCGTCGGAGATCGACGACGAGTTGGCGGCGGTGACGGTGCCGTCCTTCTTGAATGCCGGCTTGAGCGTCGGGATCTTCTCCGGCATGGCCTTGGTGGGGGCCTCGTCGGTGTCGACCACGGTGTCGCCCTTGCGGCCGGCGACCGTGACCGGGGTGATTTCCCACTTGAAGCTGCCGTCCTCGGTGGCGGCGCGGGCGCGGCGCAGCGATTCCAGCGAGAACGCGTCCTGCTGCTCGCGGGTGAACGCGTACTTGGCGGCGCAATCCTCGGCGAACACGCCCATGGCCTTGCCCTTGTCGTAGGCGTCTTCCAGGCCGTCCAGCGCCATGTGGTCGTACACGGTGTTGTGCCCGTAGCGGTAGCCCTGGCGGCCCTTGAGCAGCAGGTAGGGGGCGTTGCTCATGCTTTCCTGGCCGCCGGCGACGACGATGTTGGCCGAACCCGCGGCCAGCAGGTCGTGGCCGAACATGGCGGCCTTCAGGCCCGAACCGCACACCTTGTGGATGGTGGTGCACGCCACGCCCAACGGCAGGCCGGCGCCCAGCGCGGCCTGGCGCGCCGGGGCCTGGCCCTGGCCGGCTTGCAGCACGTTGCCCATGATGACTTCTTCGATCTGCTCGGGCTTGACGCCGGCGCGTTCGACGGCCGCCTTGATGGCGATCGCGCCCAGTTCGTGCGCGGCCAGGCCGGACAGGCTGCCCAGCATGCCGCCCATGGGCGTGCGGGCGACGGAAACGATAACGATGGGGTCTGACATGACTAGCTCCTGTGAGGGTCGGGACAGCGTGTTTTACGCGGCCGCGCCGGCGGGTGCCGGGCGCAGCCGTCTGTCCGTATCGTAAGGGAAAAATTCTTCGATCCGGCCTTGCGCCACGTGGGCGCGACAGGCCTGCCACCATTCCGGTTCCAGCAGGTCGGCATGGTGGCGCAGGAAGGCGCCGCGCACGCGCGCGTCGCCCAGCAGGAAGCGGCCGAATTCCTCCGGAAAGACGTCGTTCGGGCCGACGGCATACCAGGGTTCGGCGGCCATTTCCGCTTCCTCGTTGGGGGCCGGCGGAATCCGTCGGAAATTCATTTCGGTCATGCGCTGGATCTCGTCGTAGTCGTAGAACACGACCCGGCCCAGCCGCGTCACGCCGAAGTTCTTGTAGAGCATGTCGCCAGGAAAGATGTTGGCGGCGGCCAGCTGGCGGATGGCGTCGCCATACTCGCGCACCGCCGGCTCCAGCAGCGCGTCCGGCGCCTGGCTCAGATACAGGTTCAGCGGCGTCATGCGCCGCTCGATGTAGACGTGGCGGATGACCACCGTGTCGCCGGTTTCCTCGATCAGGCTGGGCACCAGGCGCCGCAGTTCGTCCAGCAGTTGCGGCGCGAAGCGGGCGCGTGGCAGCGCCACCTGCGAATATTCCCAGGTGTCGGCCATGCGGCCGACGCGGTCGTGCAGCTTGACCAGCTGGTACTTGCGCCGCACGGTGGCGTGGTCCATGCCGTCCTTGTCGATGCGGTCCTTGATCAGCTTGAACACGTAGGGATAGGACGGCAGCGTGAACACGCACATCACCATGCCCTTGATGCCGGGCGCGATGTCGAAGGCGTCGCGCGAATGCGCCAGGTGGTGCAGGAAGTCGCGGTAGAACAGCGTCTTGCCCTGCTTCTGCAGCCCGATCATGGTGTACAGCTCGGCCTTGGGCTTGCGCGGCAGCAGGCTGGCCAGGAAGTTGACCACCGCGGCCGGGGTTTCCATGTCCACCAGGAAATACGCGCGGGTGAAGCTGAACAGCGTGCTCAGGTCGTCCGACCCCAGCAGCAGCGCGTCCAGGTTCACCTGGCCGGCCGGGTTGCGCCTGAGCGCCACGGCGAAGGGGTAGACGGTGCCCTGGTTGATCAGGCGGCCGACGATATAGGCGCCCTTGTTGCGAAAGAACAGCGAACCCAGCGCGTGCACCTGGCAGTCGCTGGCGATGCGCCGGCCGACGTGGCGTGGCAGTTGCCGGCGCAGCTGGTTGATGGCGGCGCGCGCCAGCAGGCGGGTGTCGCGCGGCAGGTCCTCGAACGGCAGCGCCAGGCCGAAGTCGGCCACCATGCGGATCAGGCTCTTGTGCAGGCCCTCGGTCACCGGGTAGTAGACCCGGTACGACGGCATGCGGCTGTCCAGGTAGTCGGTGGCCACGGCCGGCCGCACGAACAGGAAGTCGTTGTGGAAATAGTCGCGGTGCAGCAGCCGGCACGACACCGAGTTGAAGAAGGTCTCGGCGCATTCCGGCTGGCGATGCTCGGCCAGCAGGCCCACGAATTCCTGCTTGATCTGTTGCCAGTAGGCGGTCTGCGCCTCGGTCAGCGCCGGGCTGGCCGCGCCGTTGCCGCTATCGGGGCCGTTGCCGCCATGGGCGCCGCGAGCGCCAACCGCGCCCTCGGGCCGGCCGCGCAGCACACCTTCGAGCTGGCTGGCGCATTCGCGCACGCGCATGTCGTAGTACTCGATGCGCTCGCGCGACAGGTGTTGGATGCCGTGCCAGTCGCCCGATTCGAACAGCGCCTTGGCGCGCTGCGCGCTGTAGCGAAACAGCGCGTAGTGGCGGTCGAAGCCGGCCAGGATGCGGCGCGCGACGTCCAGCGGCGAGGGGCCCTGCGCGGGCGCCTGCTCGATGTGCTGGACGTCGGACGTGCGGATCATGGCGGGCTCGGGCGGACTCAGGCCGTCTCGGCGAACAGCTCGCGGCCGATCAGCATGCGGCGGATCTCGCTGGTGCCGGCGCCGATTTCATACAGCTTGGCGTCGCGCCACAGGCGGCCCACCGGATACTCGTTGATGTAGCCATTGCCGCCCAGGATCTGCACGCCCTCGCCGGCCATCCAGGTGGCCTTCTCGGCGGTGTACAGGATCAGCGCGGCGCAGTCCTTGCGCACCTGGCGCACGTGCTCGGCGCCTAGGCGGTCGAGGTTCTTGCCGACCTGGTAGCAGAAGGCGCGGCTGGCCTGCAGCGTGGTGTACAGATCGGCCACCTTGCCCTGGATGAGTTGGAATTCGCCGATGGCCTGGCCGAACTGCTTGCGGTCGTGGATGTACGGCACCACCACGTCCATCACGGCCTGCATGATGCCGACCGGGCCGCCCGACAGCACGGCGCGTTCGTAGTCCAGGCCGCTCATCAGCACCTTGACGCCGCCGTTGACCTGGCCCAGCACGTTTTCCTCGGGAATTTCGCAATCCTGGAACACCAGTTCGCCGGTATGGCTGCCGCGCATGCCGAGCTTGTCCAGCTTCTGCGCCACCGAGAAGCCCTTGAAGCCCTTTTCCACCAGGAACGCGGTGATGCCGCGCTGGTGCGCCTCGGGGTCGGTCTTGGCGTAGACCACCAGGGTGTCGGCGTCGGGGCCGTTGGTGATCCACATCTTGGTGCCGTTGAGCACGTAGCGGTCGCCCTTCTTGTCGGCGCGCAGCTTCATGCTGACCACGTCCGAGCCGGCGCCCGGTTCGCTCATGGCCAGCGCGCCGACGTGCTCGCCGGAGATCAGCTTGGGCAGGTACTTGGCCTTCTGCGCCGGGGTGCCGTTGCGGTTGATCTGGTTGACGCACAGGTTGGAGTGGGCGCCGTAGGACAGGCCGATGGACGCGCTGGCGCGGGAGATTTCCTCCATCGCCACCATGTGGGCCAGGTAGCCCATGTTGGCGCCGCCGTACTCCTCGCTGGCCGTCATGCCCAGCACGCCCAGGTCGCCGAATTTGCGCCAGAGGTCCATGGGGAACTGGTCGCTGCGGTCGACTTCGGCGGCGCGCGGCGCGATCTCGGCCTGCGCGAAAGTGCGCACGGCGTCGCGCAGCATGTCCAGGTCTTCGCCCAGATCGAAGTTCAGGCCAGGAAGATTCATCGCTGTCTCCGTGATAGTGGGTACTTACATTCTTATGGGCGCAGGGAACCGCGCCGAATCTCGCCGCTTGGCTCATGATGCGCCGATCGGCGATGGCTACGCAATGATGCAGCGCAAATATTACGTTTACGTAAACGTAAATATGAGTCGGGTTTTCCCTAGGCAAATGTTTGCGCCCCGGGGAACGGCCCTGGGTACTATTCCCTCCCGATCCTTGAAACCTGAAATACGTGACGGAGTAAGTGGTGTCCGACCTGGCCAATCTCGACGATATTGTGGCGCTGCGGCGCGACCTGCACGCCCATCCCGAGCTCTGCTACGAAGAGCATCGCACCGCCAAGGTGGTGGCCGACGCGCTGCGCGGCTGGGGCATCGAGACCCACACCGGCATCGCCAAGACCGGCGTGGTCGGCGTCATCAAGCGCGGCGATTCCGGCCGCGCCATCATGCTGCGCGCCGACATGGACGCACTGCCGATGCAGGAAGGAAACCAGTTCGCGCACCGCTCGCGCCACGACGGCAAGATGCACGGCTGCGGCCACGACGGCCACACCGCCATGCTGCTGGCCGCCGCGCGCCACCTGCAACAGCATGGCGGCTTCGACGGCACCGTCTATTTCTGTTTCCAGCCGGCCGAGGAAGGCGGCGCCGGCGGCCGCGCCATGATCCAGGACGGCCTGTTCGAGCGCTTCCCCTGCGAAGCCGTGTTCGGCATGCACAACTGGCCGGGCCTGGAGGCCGGGTCGTTCGGCGTCTGCGCGGGGCCGATGATGGCGTCGGCCAACGGCTTCAAGATTACCGTGCGCGGCAAGGGCGGCCACGCCGCCGCGCCGCAGGATTGCGCCGACCCGGTGCCGGCGCTGTTCGCCATCGGCCAGTCGCTGCAGACCATCCTGACGCGCAGCAAGCGGCCGCTGGACGCCGCCGTGCTGTCCATCACCCAGGTGCAGGCCGGCGGCAGCGTCATCAACGTGATCCCGGGCAGCGCCTGGCTGGGCGGCTCGGTGCGCGCCTACAGCACCGACGTGGTCGACCTGATCGAGCGCCGCATGCACGAGATCGCCGGCAGCATCGCCGCCGCCCACGGCTGCGAGGCCGAGGTCTACTTCGAGCGCCGCTACCCGGCGCTGATCAACACCCCCGCCGAGACCGAGTTCTGCATGCAGGTCATGCGCGAAGTGGCCGGCCCCGACCACGCCCGCGTGATCGAGCCGGTGATGGCCTCGGAGGACTTCGCCTTTCTGTTGCAGGCCAAGCCTGGCTGCTACGTGTTCCTGGGCAACGGCGATGGCGACCACCGCATGGCCGGCCATGGCCTGGGCCCGTGCATGCTGCACAACACCAGCTACGACTTCAACGACGCCCTGATCGCGCCGGGCGCGAGCTATTGGGTGCGCCTGACGCAACGTTACCTGGCCGGCTGATCGAGTTTTCCTTTTGCTTTACCCGTTTCACGCATTACCTCACGCAGTGCTACGCAACACAACAAGGAAGCCATGAAAAAGAAGATGCTGTTCACGGCCGCGGGGGCGGCCCTGGCAATCATGACGAGCGCCGCCGCGCTGGCGCAGGGCTGGCCCGCCAAGCCCATCACCCTGGTGGTGCCCTACACCGCCGGCGGCAGCGCCGACGCGATCGGGCGCCGCCTGGGCGATGTGCTGCGCAAGGAGACCAACGCCACCGTCATCGTCGAAAACAAGCCCGGCGCGGGCGCCTCGGTCGGCACCGACTTCGTGGCGCGCGCCCAGCCCGACGGCACCACGCTGCTGCTGGCCTCCACCAGCCCGCTGACCATCTTTCCGCATCTGGCCAAGACCAACTACGACCCGATGAAGGACCTGACGCCGGTGGCCAGCGTGGCCGTGGCGCCGGTGGCGATCGTCGCCACCAAGGCGCTGCCGGTGAAGGACTTCGCCGGCCTGATCGATTACGCCAAGTCGCACCCGGACGGCGTGCGCTACGGCACGCCGGGTCAGGGCACCGTGGCCCACATCGGCATGGCGGCGCTGACCACGCAGACCGGCACCAGGATGCTGCACGTGCCCTATCGCGGCAACAGCCAGGCGCTGACCGACGGCCTGGGCGGCGTGATCGAGCTGCTGGTGGTCAACACCGACGTGGTGCTGCCGCACGTGACCAACGGCGCGCTCAAGCCGCTGGCGGTGATGGCGCCCGAGCGCCTGGCCGCCTGGCCCGACGTGCCCACCATGGCTGAGCTGAAGCTGCCGCAGGCGCAGTACTACTCGAACTTCGGCATCTTCGCGCCGGCCAACCTGCCGCCGGCCGTGTCGGGCCCGCTGCAGGCCGCGCTGGCCAAGGCCGCGGCCAGCCCCGAGTTCAAGGACCTGCTGGCCAAGTCCTACCTGCAGCCGGGCACCGCGTCCGGCGACGCCTTCGTCAAGCAGGTGCAGGCCGAATACGCCAACAACGCCCGCATCATCAAGGAAGGCAACATCAAGGCGGAATGACGCCGGCGCCGCCCGGGTATTGGGGCGGCCCGATGCAAAGCGCGCTCCTTGGGGAGCGCGCTTTTTTATTGGCGCGGGCGGGGCCGGTTGCGCCAGGCGAATCGGGCGTGGCGTTCGGACGGCGCCAGCCGATCTGAGTGATGGTCTGACATATGCCCACAGGATCGTGTGTGAGTCGCTATCTCCCCGGTAATCTCTTCAAGCAGGGCCTACGCAAAGCGGGGCTTGATGCCTATCAGGGCGCGGCCTCTGGCCTGTCGGGATGAACCCGCAGGCCGCGGCGATCTCAATGTAACGCGGCGGTCTGCGACGGAAACGTTCGAATGAAGTTACGCACACTGTTCACTTTCACTTGGCTTCTGGGGCTTGGACTTGCCTGCGCGACTGCCACGGCGCGCACCGCCAAGCCAATCCTCTTCAGTGACCTCGCGTCCGTGCCTGTCCTGCAACGCTCATTCAAGCCGTTGAAGGCTCGCGTTGAACAACTCGCGCAAGCACGTCACAGCTTGCCCGCACGACTACGCTCCTCCTGGATACATCCGGCGGACGTCTCAAAAGGCCCGCTGAGCCGCTGTGCCTTGCAGTACCAGACACCCGCCGGTGTCGAAGTGGACGCCAAGCTGACCGGCCTGGTTCGCGCCTATGAGTGCCCCGGCATGGACGCCGTCATCCTTTCGGAAACGCTGTTGAGTAAAGGAGGCATGGTCAATCTGCTGTCCGCTGAACAAGTGAACGTGAAGATGTTGGCGGGAGGTCATCCGCGCGGTGTTGTGGCGACCCGCCTGGTGCGGCCCGAGGACGGTCAGGAGATGACGATGGTGCGTTGGCGCAGTGGCGAAAAAATGATGACGCTTCGCGTGGCGGGAACCCAGGCGCCATCATTGGATTTCGTGCGCAAGGTCATGGAGAGCATTCCGGATTGATCCTGACATACCTTCCATGCTTCGAAAGGCCTTCCATGTTGGCCTTGGCTCAATCCGCGTGGATGTCCTCGGGACGCACTACCCAATCTTAGCGGCGCGTCAGGCGGTTTTAGGCCCGAACATGATCACCAGCATCCCCGCCAGGCACAGGCCCACGCCGAAGTAATCGCTGACGCTGGGCCGCACGCCATCGACCGCCCACAGCCACAGCAGCGCCATGCCGATGTACACGCCGCCGTAGGCCGCATAGACGCGCCCCGACGCGGTCGGATGCAGCGTCAGCAGCCAGGCGAACAGCGCCAGGCTGACGGCGGCCGGCGCCAGCAGCCAGATGGAATGGCCGCGCCGCAGCCACAGGTACGGCAGGTAGCAGCCGACGATCTCGGCCAGCGCGGTCAGGATGAACAGCGCCAAGGTTTGCAGCATGGCCATGGAATCCGCCTCAGGACTGCTGCTGCGCCAGCAGCTCGCGGCACTGGCGTTCCTGCACGGCGATTTCCTGCAGCGTATCCTCGATGTCGCGGCGCTGCTGTTCCAGCGTGGCGCGGTGCTGCGCCAGCACTGCCAGGTACTGGCGCAACTGCACCTCGGTGTCGCCGGGGCCGTCGTACATGTCGATCAGCGTCAGGATCTCCGACAATTGCAGCCCCAGGCGCTTGCCGCGCAGGGCCAGCTTCAGGCGCGTGCGGTCGCGCGGGCCGAAGATGCGGTTGCGGCCCTCGCGCGCCGGGCTGACGATCCCCTGGTCTTCATAGAAGCGGATCGTGCGGGGCGTGACGTCGAACTCGCGGGCGAGCTCGGAGATGGTCCAGGTTGACGGGGACATGCGACGTGTGGCAGTTTACGTAAACGTAAATTATGATGACTTGACGCGATCGTCAAGCATGGAGAGCGAGGCAATGAACCCCAACGAGCAGAAGCTGCAGTATCCCTTCGGTGATTTCCAGCCCGAAGCCGGTCGTGCCCATGTGGTGGCCGAGGGCGTGAAATGGATCCGCATGCCGCTGCCGTTCGCGCTGGATCATATCAATCTCTGGCTGTTGCGTGACCGCATCGACGGCCGCGACGGCTGGACGATCGTCGACTGTGGCATCTCGCGCGACGAGGTCAAGACCCTGTGGGAGCAGGTGTTCGAAAACGAACTGGAAGGCCTGCCGGTGTTGCGTGTCATCGTCACCCACATGCACCCCGACCACATCGGCCTGGCCTACTGGCTGTGCGAGCGCTGGGACGCGCGCCTGTGGATGACCATGACCGACTTCATGGTCGCGTCGCTGTGGTCGTCGCGCCGCAACGACGCCGGCGGCGGCCCTGGCGGCCAATCGGCGGTCGACCACTTCGCCCGCCATGGCCTGACCGACCCGGACGCGCAGGAACAGATCCGCCAGCGCGCCAATTACTTTCCCAACCTGGTGCCAGCCGTGCCGGCCCGCTACACCCGCATCATGCACGGCGACGCGGTGCGCATCGGCGCGCACGACTGGCGCGTCATCGTCGGCTACGGCCACGCGCCCGAGCATGCCTCGCTGCATTCGCCCGGCCTGGGCGTGCTGATCTCCGGCGACATGGTGCTGCCGCGCATCTCCACCAACGTCAGCGTGTTCGACTACGAACCCGACGCCAATCCGCTGCCGCTGTACCTGCGCTCGCTCGACGGCTACGCCGACGTGCCGCGCGACACGCTGGTGCTGCCGTCGCACGGCCGGCCGTTCAAGGGCCTGCACGAACGCATCGCGCAGCAGCACGAACATCACCGCGACCGCCTGGCCGACGTGCTGGAGGCCTGTAAGGCCGGCCCGCAATCGACTTCCGACATTGTGCCGGTGCTGTTCAAGCGCAAGCTCGACCTGCATCAGCTCACCTTCGCCATGGGCGAAGCGCTGGCGCATCTGCACGCGCTGTATTTTGAAGGCAAGCTGACGCGCGGCGAAGGCGCGGACGGCATTGTCCGCTTCAAGGCGGCCTGAGGCCGCTTGCCGCCACGTGGCGCGGTGGCGCCAGGCGGGTACGAGGCGGCAGGCGTCGTGCGCCCGGGCCGCCGATTGTCCGGTTGACGCCGGCCGCTGGCTTTAGCGCGTGGCCGTCGCCAGCCGCACGGCCAGCCCCACGAACACCAGCGCCGCGACGCGGTTGAGCCAGCGCTTGGCGGTGACCGAGCGTTGCAGCAGTTCGCCGAACGCGCCCGAGAAAAAGGCGATGGCGCCGAACACCAGCAGCGTGGCCAGCATGAACACCGCGCCCAGTTGCACCGTCTGCCAGCCCACCGGCCCCAGCCTGGGCGAAGTGAACTGTGGCAGGAAGGCGAAGAAGAACAGCAGCACCTTGGGATTGGTCAGGTTCATGACGATGCCGCGGCGATACAGCGCGGACGCCTTCATCGGCGCCGGTTTTTCGCCCTCATCGGCATGCACTGGCGCCTGCAGGATCTGCCAGGCCAGGTACGTCAGGTAGGCCGCGCCGGCCAGTTTCAGCACCGTGAAGGCCGCCGGCGAGGCGGCGAACACGGCGGCCAGGCCCAGCGCCACGGCGGCGGTATGGCCCAGCAGGCCGGTGCACAGCCCCAGCACCACGAACAGCCCGGCCTTGCGGCCCCAGATGGCCGACTGCATCAGCACGAACAGGTTGTCGGGCCCGGGCGTGAGGGCCAGCAATACGGCAATGCCGAAAAACGCGAACAGGGAATCGAAGGGCAGCATGGAATCTCGCCATCGGTCGGGCGGCGCCTTGCGCGCCGGCAATCAAGTGGCATCATACGAGGAAACCAAGGAGACACCATGCCCGCCGCACCGCAAGCCCCCGTCGCGCGCCCCGACGCCGCGCTCGAAGACTGGCTGCGCGCGCGCCACAGTTGCCGCGCCTTCCTGCCCGAGCCGCTGCCGCGCGCCACCATCGAGCGCATCCTGACGCTGGCGCAGCGCACCGCGTCCTGGTGCAACTGCCAGCCGTGGCAGGTGACGGTGGTGTCGGGCGACGCCGCGCGGCGCCTGGGCCGGGCCTTGCTGGCGCGCGCCGAGCAAGCCGGCTTCACGCCCGATTTCCCATTCCCGCGCGAATACCGGGGCGACTACCTGGCGCGGCGCCGCGAGTCGGGCTTCCAGCTCTATGGCGCGGTAGGCGTGGCGCGCGGCGACCGCGAGGCCTACCGCCGCCAGGAGCTGCGCAACTTCCAATTGTTCGACGCGCCGCACGTGGCCATCATCACCACCGATGAAGCCCTGGGCGAGTACGGCGCCATCGATTGCGGCGGCTACGTCGCCAATTTCCTGCTGGCGGCGCAGGCCAACGGCGTGGCCACGGTGGCCCAGGCCTCGCTGGCGATGTATCCCGAGGTGCTGCGCGAACAACTGGGCATCGGCGCCGACCGCCGCGTGGTCTGCGCGATTTCGTTTGGCCATGCCGATACCGCGCATCCGGCCAACAGTTACCGCACCCGCCGCGCCGACCTGGACGCGGTGGTGCGCTGGATCGACTGACACCGGATCCCGAGGGCGCGACATTCGCGCGCGTTCCTGCTACGGTTCCGATTCCCGACAATACGCAGGCACTCTCTTCTGAAGATGGCTACCAAACACATCGATACGGTTTTGCAGCACGCGGGCACCGCCCCGTTCAACCCCGAGACGGGCACGGCGCCGGTGCCGCTGCCGCCGATGCGGGCCAGCACGGTGCGCTTCGAGAACCTGGCGGCGCTGGAAAAGGCCCAGCGCAACAAGGCCGCCGGCGGCCGCGCCACCACCTACGGCCGCATGGGCATGGACACGCACGCCGCGCTGGAACAGGTGTTCGCGCAGCTCGAAGGCGGCAGCCATGCCTACCTGGCGCCGTCCGGCCTGTCGGCCATGACGATGGTGATGCTGGCGCTGTGCTCGGCTGGCGACCACGCGCTGATCGCCGATTGCGTCTACGGCCCGATGCGCGAGCTGGAGGATGCGGTGCTCAAGCGCATGAACATCTCGATCACCTACTTCGCCGCCGGCGAGGATCTGGACGCGCTGGTACAGCCCAACACCAAGCTGCTGTACGTGGAATCGCCCGGCTCGCTGCTGTTCGAGATGCTCGACATGGGCGCCATGGCGGCCGTCGCGCAGCGCCACGGCCTGGTGCTGGCCACCGACAACACCTGGGGCTCGGGCTACATCTACCGGCCGTTGACGCTGGGCGCGCAGGTGTCGGTGATCGCCGGCACCAAGTACGTGGGCGGCCATTCCGACCTGATGCTGGGCGCGGTTGTCACCAATGACGAAGCCATCGCCAGGAAGCTGAACCGTACCCAGTACGCCATGGGCTACTCCATCAGCGCCGACGACGCCTGGCTGGCGCTGCGCGGCGTGCGCACCATGCCGATCCGCATGGCGCAGCATGCGCGCCACGCGCTGCAAGTGTGCGAGTTCTTCAAGCACCGTCCCGAGACCGTGCGCCTGTTCCATCCGGCCTGGCCCGAAGATCCGGGCCATGCGCTGTGGCAGCGCGACTGCACCGGTTCGAACGGCATGCTGTCGGTCGAGCTGCGCCTGTCGCCGGCGGCCGCGCGCGTGTTCGTGGATGAACTGGAACTGTTCGGCATCGGTTTCTCGTGGGGCGGCTACGAAAGCCTGGTGCAACTGGTGTCGCCCAAGGACCTGTCGCACCATCGCTATTGGGGCGAAGGCGAGAACGCGCTGGTGCGCCTGCACATCGGCCTGGAGTCGCCGCAGGACATCATCGCCGACCTGACCCAGGCGCTGGAGAAGGCGGCCGCGGTCAAGGGCTGACGCCGGGCTCAGGCGTGGGCGCGGATCCACGTGCCCACGCGGCCGGCGAGGGCGTCGCTGTGGTCGTCCATCATGGGTATGTGCGCATTGCCGCAGACCCCATGCAAAACGCCCCGGCCAACTGGCACGGGGCGCTTCGATTTCAGCCGTGGCGGGGAATCATCACTTGCCGCGGGCCATCGGAATCAGCTTGTTCACTTCCTGCAGGGCGCCTTCGTAGCTGTTGCCCGCCATGACCGGCGAGGTCATGAACTTGCCGCCCACCGCGAACGACGGCGTGCCGTCGATGCGATAGGCGTCGGCCAGCTGGTTGGCGCGCTGCACCTGGGTCTGGACGCTGAACGAATCGAACACCGAGTCGAACTTGGCGCGGTCCACGCCTTGCGCGGCGGCCCATTCGCCCATGGCCTTCTTGTCGATCAGACGCTTGTGCTCGCCATGGATGGCGGTGAAGACCTTGGCGTGCAGGTCGGGGCGGTCCAGGGCCAGCAGCGTGTAGTAAAGCTGTTGCAGGGGCTTCATGCCGGCGTTGAAGGCGATCGGCACCTGCTTGAGCACGACATCGTCGGGCTTGGTCTTGGCCCAGTCCTCGACCATGGGTTCCATGGCGGCGCAGTGCGGGCAGGTGTAGGCGAAGAACTCCAGGACCTCGATCTTGCCCGGGGTGTCCGACGGCAGCGGCGGATTGATCGGCACGTAGGCCTGGGTGCCCTGGGCGTGGCTGGCCGGGCTGAAGAACGCGGTGGCGGTCAGCGCGGCGGCTGCCAGAATGCGGATGAGCTTGGGGGACAGCATGATGGGATGAGGTTCCTGAACAAAAAGGTTACAGACAGGGCCAGGCCCGGATTAGTTCAATCAAAACCAGGATGCGGGCGCCGTGTTACTGGCGCACCACCGCCGTTTCAATCTTGTTCTCGCCCAACCGGCCACGGGCGCGGTTCATGTCGTCCAGGCGGGCGAACGGGCCGACGCGCACCCGGTTGATCGGCTTGCCGTTGACCTCGGCCTTCTGCACCGCCACGGGCAGGCCCAGCAGGATGATGCGGGCCTTGAGCGATTCGGCGTCGTCCTGGCCCCGGAAGGCGCCGGCTTGCAGGTAGTACGAGCCGTTGGCCGAAGCCGTGGGAGCGGCGCTGGCGACCGGCGCCTTGGCCGCCGGCGCCGGGGTCGGCGCCACCTTGGCGATGGGCGTGGGCGGCGCGCTGGCCGCCGGTGCCGGGGGGGGCGCGGGGGGAGGGTTGGAAGTCGGCAGGGTGGCGATGAGCGCGCCCAGATCGTCCGACTTGCGCCCTGGCTCGGTGCCGCCCGCGCCCGGCAGCGGCGCGGGCGCCGTGGCGGTCGGGCCGGTGGGCGGGGAGCCCGCCGCGCCGTCGCGGCCATACAGGCCCGCGTTGGGATCCGGCGCGTTGCGCGGATCCGGCAGTTTGCCGGCATCGCCCTGGCGGGTGGCGCGGTCGACGAAGGGCACGGGGGCCTTGGTGACGTAGAACGCCACGACGGCGGCGACGATCAAGCCGAGGAGCAGGCCGGCCAGCGCCCCATACAGGGTGCTGCCGCTTTCGCCTGACCGGCGGGTGGGTTTGCGCTTGGTGGCCATGTACCGATGTTACATCCGCTCGGGGGCGGACACGCCCAACAGCGCCAGGCCGTTGGCCAGCACCTGGCGCGTGGTCGCGGCCAGGCGCAGGCGCGCCAGCTTGAGGGCGGTGTCGTCGACCAGCACGCGCTCGGCGTTGTACCAGCCGTGGAAGTCCGCGGCGCAGTCGCGCAGCCAGAAGGCGATGTGGTGCGGAGCCAGTTCCTGGGCGGCCAGCGCCACCACGTGAGGGAATTCGGCCAGGCGCTGCATCAGCGCGAATTCGCTCGGGGCGGTCAGCAGGGAGGCATCGGCCGCGGCCACGTCCGCCGCCGGCATGCCAGCGTTGTTGATGACCGAGCAGATGCGGGCGTGCGCGTACTGGATGTAATAGACGGGGTTCTCGTCGCTCTTGGACAGGGCCAGGTCGACGTCGAACACGAATTCGGTGTCGGCGCGGCGCTGGATCAGGAAATAGCGCACGGCGTCGCGGCCGACCCAGTCGATCAGGTCGCGCATGGTCACGTAGCTGCCGGCGCGCTTGGAGATCTTGACCTCCTGGCCGCCGCGCATCACCTTGACCATCTTGTGCAGCACGTACGCCGGGTAGTCCTTGGGAATGCCCTCTTCCAGCGCCTGCAGGCCGGCGCGCACGCGCGCCACGGTGCCGTGGTGGTCGCTGCCCTGTATGTTCACGGCGCGGTGGAAACCGCGTTCCCACTTGGCCTTGTGGTAGGCCACGTCCGGCACGAAATAGGTGTAGCCGCCCTCGCTCTTGCGCATGACGCGGTCTTTGTCGTCGCCCGTGCCCAGTTCGGTGGTGCGCAGCCACAGCGCGCCGCCCTCTTCATAGGTATGGCCGCCGGCGATCAGCGCCTTGACGGTGGCCTCGACCCGGCCCGAGGTGTACAACGAGCTTTCCAGGTAGTAGTTGTCGAACTTCAGCCCGAACGCCTGCAGGTCCAGATCCTGCTCGCGGCGCAGGTAGGCCACGGCGAAGGCGCGGATGTCTTCCAGGCTGTCGATGTTGCCGGTGGCGGTGACGGGTTCGCCGTCCGAGGCCTGCAGGGTCTTGCCGGCCTGGAAGTCGCGGGCGATGTCCAGGATGTAGTCGCCCTTGTAGCCGTCGGCGGGCCACTCGGGCGAGTCAGTCGTCAGGCCGCGGGCGCGCGCCTGCACGCTGATGGCCAGGTTCTCGATCTGGTTGCCGGCGTCGTTGTAATAGAACTCGCGGGTGACGTCCCAGCCGATGGCGTCGTACAGGCGGCACAGGGCGTCGCCCAAAGCGGCCTGGCGGGCATGGCCGACGTGCAGCGGGCCGGTGGGGTTGGCGGACACGAATTCCACCAGGATCTTCTCGCCGCTGCGGGGCGAGCGGCCGAAGGCCTCGCCCTGCTCGGCCACGGCTTTGATGACCGCCTGGCGGGCGGCGGCGGTGACGCGCAGGTTGATGAAGCCGGGACCGGCGATCTCGGCGCTTTCCACCAGGTCGCGGGCGCCGGGCAGGGCCAGCAGCGCGTCGACGATGGCCTGGGCCAGTTCACGCGGGTTGCGCTTGGCCGGCTTGGCCAGTTGCATGGCCACGTTGGTGGCGACGTCGCCATGGGCGGCGACCTTGGGGCGCTCCAGCAGCACGTTGGCGTGGGCCGTATTGGCCTGGGCGTCGGGCAGGCTCTGCGCGACGGCGGCCTGGATCAGGGAGATAAGCTGTTTTTGTTGCTCGGGGAGCATGGGCGTCTGGAGAAGTTCTGGGTGGGTGACGAGAGCGCCGGGCCGTGGCCTCGCGGGCGGGCCCGCCGGCGGCGCCAGGGGGCGGGATCGGCCGGCCGGCGCGCCTCGGGGACACGATCGCGCGGGCGCCGGATTCTCGGCCGCCGCGGGATCCTGCCGTCACGGGAATCTCCTGAATCATAGCTTGATTTGGCGGGCGTCACCCGGGCGTGGCCGCTGTTGGCCGGGGCGCCCGCCCGCGCTGCGCCGGGGCCAGTTGGCATCCCCAGGGCGTTGCGGTAGTGTATGGAAGGTATTCAATCCGTAGGGAGACCGGAATATGCTGATTACGTTTCACTCCAAGGTCGCGGCCGAGGTCCTGATGCTGACCGACCACGCCGGCGTCCTGCTGCAGGCCGCCGGTAAATCCTTCGGCGACAAGATCCCCGAGCGCGGCGTGTTCACCGCCGACCAGCTCGCCGCGGCCATCCAGGGTATCGAGCGGGCCATCGAAGCGTCCCAGGACTCCCCCGTCGAGGAAGAGGAAGACGAGGACAAGCCGCCGGTGGCGCCCATGGCGCGCGCGGTCGGCCTGAAGGAACGCGCCTTCCCGCTGCTGGATATGATGCGCCAGTCACAGGCGGCCGGCGCCGAAGTCACCTGGGAGGTGTCGCGCGGCTGGTAAGCCAATGTCGCCGGACGGACAATCTGCCCGGCGTTTTTTGCCTACCCTTTGCGGCTGATGCCATTTCAAGGAATTCGCCCCATGCGCAGCGACATCACCATCGTTTTCGATCCCCGGCGCTCGCTGGATCTCTCGGCCAACGTCGAGCCCAGCCCGCAGCGCCAGAACCAGGCCCGCGACTGGTTCGACGGCGCCTGGGAAACCCTGGGTTGTGAGCCGCTGCGCCCCAGCGGCAAGGTGCTGCTGCTGGACAAGGTGCTGGGCGTGGCCGACGCGCTTGGCTTCGAGACGCTCTCCACCGATGAAAAGGAAGCGCGCGAATTCGCCGAAAATCTCGCGCTGGCGCTGGAGCGCCCGCGCATCACCGTGGACCTGCCCGGCCTGACGGTCGGTTACTGACCCGCCGGGCGCCCGCCGCCCGTCCCCGCAGCCGGATTCGATGCCGAATCCGGCTTTTTCTTTGGGCGGGCAGTTTCCTGCGGCGCCCCGGCGCGCCGCCCCTTCCGCCGCCACGGAACCAATCCGGCCCGGCCGTTACTCATGGGCGAGGGTGGCCCGGCGCCATCCGCCGATCACCCCTTTCGCGGAAGCCGTGACATGAGCCAGGATCGCTATCTCGCCCTGTTGAACGCCTATGCGCGCCATCGGCCGGCCCATGCCGAGGTGGCGCGCACCCAGCAAGTCGTCATCGACGGGCGCGCCGTCGGCCTGTGGTGCGTGCCCGCCGCCGCCGACGCCGATCCCGGCGACGGCCTGCTGGTGTGCCGCACCGATGTGGCACGCTTTGCGCAAGGACTGCCCGGCGCGGTCTGCCGGCTGCTGCTGCAGGCCAACAATCTGTGGGCCGGCACCCATGGCGCCACGCTCGGCCTGCGCGGCCACGACACCGTGATGCTCAGCGCGGCGCGCCGCATCGGCTCGCTGACACCGGCCTCGCTGGACGCCCTGTTGGCCGGGTTGCTGGTCGATGCCCAGACCTGGACGGCGCAGCTCACGCGGCGGGCGACCCCGGCGGCGGCCGGGGCCGAGGCCGGCATGCTGCACCTGCGCGCCTGATTCCCCGTTTCCCGCTGGAGCCCTTGCCGTGTCCGAAGAACGCTATCACACCGCCCTGGCCGACCTTGCCACCCATATCGGGGTGCCGGCGACGGCGCTGGCCGCCCGCCAGGAACTCGTCATCGATGGCATCGCCATCGCCCTGGCCTACGTGGATGACGGGCTGGGGGGCGCCATGCAAGGCGCCTGCCGGATCGGCACGCAGCCGCTGCCGGCCGACCCGCCCGCGGGCCTGCTGCCGTTGCTGTTGCAGGCCAACACCCTCGGTCCCGCCACGCGCGGGGCCACCCTCGGCCTGCAGCAATCGGGCCATCTGGTGCTCGCCAGCCGCCAGCCGCTGGATCAGCCGTCCGCGCGCCTGGCGCAGGCCTGGCGTGACCTGGCCGAAGTGTCGGCCGCCTGGGCGACCGCCCTTGACCAAGGGCTGGGCCATCCCGCCGGCCCCCGCTGAATCCGCTTTGCGACAGGAGCTTTCCCATGTCCCGCTATGAAACGCTGCTCGAAGACTACGCGCGCCTTGCCGGCCTGGCGCCGATCGAGGATTTCCTGGCCAACCAGGAACTGGTCATCGCCGACATCGTGGTCGGCCTGTCGGCCGAAGGCGACGCCGATCGCGGCGACATCGCCTTTTTCGCCACGCTGGGGCGGCCGGCGCCGCAGGTCGCCCGCGACAAGCTGCTGCAGCTGATGCTCGAAGCCAATGCGCTGTGGGTCGGCACCGGCGGCTGCACCCTGGGCCTGCAGGCGGGCACCGGTGCCGTCGTGCTCTGCGCGCGCGCGCCGCTGGCCCTGTGCGACGCGCCGGCGCTGGCCGCCGCGCTGGATGCTTTTGCCGACGTCGCGCTGTTGTGGCGCGATGTCGTGCAGGGCCGCGTCACCCCTGAATGGCCGCAACTGGCCGCCTGACCGGGAGCCCCGCCATGTTCATCAATCCCAATGCCGGCCGCGTGGCCGGTGGCGAGCCGCTTTCGCCGCAGCCTGTCACGACGGGCGCCGCTTCCCTGACGGCGACGTCCCCCCAGCCCGGCCAGGGCGGGCTGCAAGGCACGATGGTATCCGTCGGCGAGGGCGGCACCGAGGCATTGCGCGACGACGCGGCGCAGACTCGGGGGTGGTTCAGCGGCGCGCTCTCGGCCTTCTGGCAAGCCGCCGAGGCGTTCACCTTCGCCATGCACGGCGACCCGCTGGACGATGATGCCGAGGTGCGGGCCGACGCCGACATCGATGACACCCTGCGCACCGACACGGACGACGACGATACGCTGACCGAGATCGATGACGACGACGATGACGAGTTCTTCGATTGCGACGAAGACGGCGTCGCCGCCTACAACGCCCGCCAGTTGGAACGGCAGGCATTGGCGGATGGGCCGGGCGGCGCGACGCGTCCGGCCTCCCTGGACGAGGTGGAAATCCTGCCGCTGTCGTCCCTGCTGGGCGAGGTCGATGCCCTGCCGCTCCAGGCCGACAGCGGGCCCACGCCCGCCCGCGAGACCGTGGCGCAGCAGACGCAACAGCAGCAGGACGGCATCCTCGGCCGCCTGATGGCCTACGGCGGCAATGCGCTGAGCGCGGTGACCTCGACCGTGGCCGGTACCGCCGCGAGCGTGGCGAGCACGGTCCGAAGCTACCTGCCGGGCGGCGGTTCGCCGGCAGCCGAAGGCGCCGGCGCGGCGTCCGGCCAGACCGTCTCCGAACGCAACCTGGCGCGTGCCGGCCAGGTCGCCGGCAAGATCGACGCAGAGATGGCCAATCTCAACGAGCAACTGCGCCGCATGGGCGGCGACGCGCTGCGCGTGCCTGACGGTGAGCGTCTGAATGCCCCAACGCTGTCCACCTGGGACACCCTCTCGCGCTGGAACCACCAGGTGCGCGGCGCCATGTCGGCCGGCCTGACCACGCTGGGCTGGACCACCGCGGCGGTGGCGATCCCGACCGCCACCAGCGTCATCACGTCCCCCATGGGCTGGACGCCGACCGGCATCGGCATCAATGCCACCGCCGTGCTCGGGGGCGCCTACCTGGGCCTGACCGCGCTGCGCGATTTCCCGGCACTGGCGAGCAACCGCGCGGCGCTCAGCCTGGTCGAAAGCACCCTGCAAGCGTTGCAGCCGCAGTTCAAGGAACTCGACAACCTGATCGCACAGGAACAGTCGCGCCAGACCGCGGCCGAGCGCACCATGCTGGTATCGCTGGAACGCGCGCCGCGCCTGGACGCGCTGCAACGCGAACTGGCGCAGGTCGGCGAGGCGCTCAAGACCGCGCCGTCCGGCGCTGCGCAAGGCGCCGCCCCGCGCCATCCGGTCGCCCTGGGCGATGGCCAGGCACGCGCCCAGACATTGGGCCTGGCGGCGCGCGCCAAGTCGGCGTTCCAGTCCTTCTTCGGTTCGATCGCGCGCGGTCTGTCCAGTGTCGGCCGTTTCCTGGCGGACCTGCCCAATGTGCCGGGACGGCTGCTGGAACGCCGCGCGGCGGGCAAGAGCGAACTGGCCTACACCCAGGGCGCCGGCCGCGCCGCGCTCAGCCTGCTGGCGTCGCCGGGCGCGGGCGGCATCGTGCGTGACGGCGTCGACGTGCGGGTGATGCAGCGCGCCACCAACGCCGGCGCCGCGCACGAGCTGGCCGACGTGCGCCGCCAGATGCACATCGGCGAGAACCTGACCCGTGCCCTGCGCGCCAATGACCAGGCCGCCTTCGGCGCCATCGCGGTGGGCGAAGGCATCGAGCAGGTCGCGATCACGGCCAACCTGACCACCGCGCGCGCCATGGCGTGGTATTTCGCCGCCGCGGCCGAGGCCGGCGGCGGCCAGGATCCCGCCGTTACCCGCAACGCCGACGGCAGCTTGTCGGTGGCCGACCCCGACCGCAAGCTGTACAGCTTCCTGATGCATGCGCCGTCGGCCTACACCGGCGCCATGGTCGGCGACGCCGCGGGCGCGCCGGGCCGGTTGACGCTGGATGACCACCGGCGCGGCTTTCCCGAGGGCGCGCGCGGCATGCAGTTCGAAACCGCGCTGGATGCCCAGGGCGGCGCCGAACTGCGCATCCGCTTCGTTGCCGGGCAGGCGCGGCCGGTGTTCAATCCCTTGGCCAATGAGCGCGACGTGCTGCTGTCCATGTACCAGGCGCTGCACACCCCGGCGCAGACCGGCGAGCGGCAGGCGGATTTCTCTGGCTGGTCGCGCGAGCAGCTCGAGGCGCACCAGTCCTCGCTGATGGCCGCCGTGCAGCGCGAAACCAGCCTGATCGCCGGCGATCAGCAGCAGGTGCGCGACCTGCAAGGCTGGCAGAATCCGGCTTTCCTGGCCGGCCGGGCCTAGGCCCGGCGCGGCTCAGCGGATGCCGGCGCGCATGAACGACTGCACGAACTGGCGTTGGAACAGCAGGAAGGCGATCAGCAGCGGCGCCGCCGACATCAGCGTGGCGGCGGTGATCACCGACCAGTCGATGCCCTGGTCGGTGGACGAGAACACCTGCAGGCCCACCGTCAGCGGTCGCGATTCGACCGAGTTGGTGATGATCAGCGGCCACAGGAAGTTGTTCCAGTGGTGGCTGACCGACACCAGTCCGTAGGCCACGTAGATCGGCTTGGCCAGCGGCACGTACACCTTCCACAGCACCTGCAGCGCGTTGGCGCCTTCCATGCGCGCGGCCTCCTCCAGCTCGCGCGGCACCGTCTTGAAGGTCTGGCGCAAGAGGAAGATGCCAAAGGCCGAGGCGAAGTACGGCAGGCCGATGGCGAACACCGTGTCGCGGATGCCCAGTTGGCTCATCGAGCGGTAGTTCTCCACCAGCAGCACGTCCGGCATGATCATCAGCTGCAACAGCACCAGCATGAAGACGAAGTCGCGGCCGCGGAACTCGAAGCGCGCGAACGCGTAGCCGGCCAGCGTCGACAGCACCAGTTGCGCCGCCAGCACCATCGTCACCAGCAGGAAGGTATTGGCGAAGTAGCGCGGGAACGGCGCCGCGTGCCAGGCGCGCGCGAAGTTGTCGAGCGTGAGCGGGGCGAACAGATCGAAGCGGGTGGCGTAGGCCGGCGGATGGAACGCCGCCCACACGGCATACGCCAGCGGCAGAATCCACAACAGGCCCAGCGCCCACGCGCCCAGGGTATCGAGCTTGTCTTTCATTGGTAGTGCGTCCTGCGGTCCAGCCAGCGGAACTTGACCAGCGCCGTCAGCGCCAGCACCACCAGCAGCACGACGGTCAGCGTCGCGGCGTAGGCGGTGTCCCAGAAACTGAAGCCCACCTGGTAGATGTAATACAGCAGCAGCGTGCTGGCGTTGTCGGGCCCGCCGCGGGTCATGACCACTACGTGGTCCACCAGCCGGAAGGCGTTGATCAGCGCGTTGATCAGCACGAACAGCGTGGTCGGCATCAACAGTGGCCATAGCACGCGCCGGAAGTACTGCCAGCGCGAGGCCCCTTCCAGCATCGCCGCCTCGCGCAGCGATGGCGACACCGTCTGCAACGCGGCCAGGTAGAAGATCATGAAGAAACCCGATTCCTTCCACACCGTCACCAGCATCAGCGCCGGCAGCGCCGTCTCGCGGTTGCCGAGCCAGTTGGGGCCGGGCGAGCCGAACAGTTGCATCACCTGCGCGATCAGGCCGTACTGCGGGGTGTAGAAGAACAGCCAGATATTGGCCACCGCCACCATCGGCAGCACCGTCGGCGTGAAGTACGCCATGCGCAGGAAACCGCGCCCGCGCAGGTTGCGGTTGACCCACAGCGCCATGACCAGCGCGATGCCGATCGAGGTCGGGATGGTGCCCAGGGCGAACCACAGGTTGTTCCAGAGCGATTGCCAGAACACCGGGTCGTCGCGCATGACGGCGTAGTTGTCCAGCCCGACGAAGCGGGCCGGGCGCGCGCCCTTGGGGGTGGAAAAGAAGCTGTGCCAGAGCGTCGCCAGCGCCGGGTAGTGCGTGAACGCGGCGAGCAGCACGATGGCTGGCAGCAACAGCAGCCAGCCATAAAGCGCATTCAAAGAGCGGCTCATCGTGCTTGCGGATTTACTTGTAGGAACGCAGGATGCGTTCGGCTTCGCGCTGGGCGTCCGTCAGCGCCTGCTGCGGCGTCTTCGAGCCGGTCAGCGCCGCCTGCAGGGCGTCGTTCAGGGCCTTGGTGACGCGCTGGTTCTCGTGGGTCGAGAACTCCGCCACGCTCACCTGCAACTGGTCGCGCGCCACGGCGGCGGCCGGCACTTCCTGCGCGTACTTCTTCATCTTCTCGGTCTGCCAGGCGGCCGGCGTCACGGCCACGTAGCCGGTGGCGATGCTCCAGTCGGCGGCGCGCTCGGGCGTGGTGGCCCACTGCGCGAACTTCAGCGCGGCCTGCTGCTGCTCGGGCGTGCCGCTCTTGAAGATGTAGAAGTTGCCGCCGCCGGTCGGGCTGCCGCCGCGCTTTTGCTGCGGCATCATCGCCACGCCGAACGGGAAGTCGGCGTTCTTGCGGATGTTGGTCAGGTTGCCCGTGGTGGTCCAGATGATGGCGGCCTTCTTTTCCAGGAAGTCCTTGGGCGTGGTGCCCCAGTCAATCGTGCCGGTGGGCATGACCTTGTGCTTGGCCGACAGGTCGCGCCAGAATTGCGCGGCCTCGACCACGGCGGGCTTGTCCAGGTAGACCTCGTTGCCGGCCTCGTTCATCAGGATCGCGCCGTTGGGCGTGGTCAGGGCCTGGAACAGCCAGTAGGCGAAGGCGCCGCCCGACGGGATCTCGATGCCCCACTGGGTGGTGTTGCCGCTGGCGTCCTGGCGGGTCAGCTTCTTGCCGTATTCCACCAGCTCGGCCCAGGTGGCGGGCGCGCGCTCGGGATCCAGGCCGGCGGCCTTGAACAGATCCTTGTTGTAGTACATCACGATGGTCGAACGCTGGAACGGCACGCCCCAGGTGTGGCCGCCGGTGCGGCTGTTCTGCATGAAGGCGTCGTAGAATCCGCCCAGCCACTTCTTGTCGGCGTCGCTCTTGGCCAGCGAGTCGATCGGCACGATGGCGTCTTCGTCGATCAGCGTGAACATGTCGGTCGACAGCAGCACGGCCAACTGCGGCGGCGTGCCGCCCTTGAGCGCGGTCAGCGCCTTGGCGATCGAATCCTGGTACGAGCCGGCGTAGATCGGCTTGATCTTGATGCCGGGGTTTTCCTTTTCGAAGTCCGTCACCATGTCGTCGACGATCTTGGTGATCGGGCCGCCCACGGCGACTGGGTAGTAGAACTCCACTTCGACCGGCTTTTGCTGCGCCTGAACGGGCAGCGACAGGCAGGCGGCGGCAAGGCTGGCGGCCAGGGTCTTGAGTACGATGCGTCGCATGATTGCGTTTCCTTTCCTGT
The DNA here is from genome assembly GCF_050285565.1 of Achromobacter sp. Taxonomy (GTDB): domain Bacteria; phylum Pseudomonadota; class Gammaproteobacteria; order Burkholderiales; family Burkholderiaceae_B; genus Achromobacter. The sequence continues at coordinate 382,102 of NZ_JBLZXG010000005.1, read as the reverse complement.
GGCTTGGGCGTCTTCAGCGCCCGACGGTGTTGATGACCGCCGAGTCGGCGGCAAAGAAATGCTGTTGCTCGGCCGGCCACGACAGGCGCAGCGCCTCGCCGGCACGGGCGCGCAGATGGCCGCCCACGCGCACCGCCACGCCGCCGCTGTCGCCGATGCGGCAGACCACGATGGAATCGGCGCCGAAGTACTCCACACTTTCCACCGTGGCGGCGATGCCGTCGCCGCCGATGCGGATGTGCTCGGGGCGCACGCCCAGCTTGGCGGCGCCTTCCGGCGCGCCGGCGATGGCCGGGCCGTGGGTGCCGGCGATCACGGTGGCGCCCTGAAGCGGCATCAGATTGATCAGGTTCATGGGCGGCGTGCCGATGAAACGGGCCGCGAATTCGCTGGCCGGGCGGGCGTACAGGCCGTCCGGCGTATCGTGCTGTTCGATCTGGCCGCCGCGCAGCAGCACCACCTGGTCGGCCATGCTCATGGCCTCGGTCTGGTCGTGCGTGACGTACACCATGGTGATGCCCAGATCCTGCTGCAAGGCGCGGATCTCGCGGCGCATCTCGTGGCGCAACTGCGCGTCCAGGTTGGACAGCGGCTCGTCCATCAGGCACACCGGCGCTTCGGAAATCACCGCGCGGCCCAGCGCCACGCGTTGTTGCTGGCCGCCCGACAGTTGCGACGGCTTGCGGTCCAGCAGATGGCCCAGGCCCAGCAGCGAGGCCACGCGTTGCAGGCGCCGGTCGTAGTCACGCGCCGGTTCCTTGCGCACCTTCAGGCCGAACAGGATGTTCTCGCGCACCGACAGGTGCGGGAACAGCGCGTACGACTGGAACACCATGGAAATGCGGCGCTTGGCGGGCGGCAACTGGGTGACATCGCGGTCGCCGATGCGGATGGTGCCGGACGTGGGCGTGTCCAGCCCGGCGATCATGCGCAGGGTGGTCGACTTGCCGCAGCCCGACGGGCCCAGCAGCACGGTGAAGCTGCCGGCCGGCACGGTGAAGCTGACGCCGTGGATCGCGGCCGCGCCGCCGTATTGCTTGGTGAGGTTATCCAGAACGATGGATGACATGCTGTCTCTTGGATCTAGTTTTCTGATCCGTCTGCGGCGCGTGCGATGAAAACCTTTTCATTGTGCAGCGCAAACATGACGGAGATATGGCAAGGCATAGTGTTTGTAATCGAGATCGGGGCCTCAAGCGAAGGGATACGGCCCGGGGTATTCCCCAATCACGGCATGGTGGGTGACCAGCGCGCCGTCGTGCCACCAGTGCAACTGATAGCCCGGCGGCTCCATGATGTACTGCAAGGCCGGGCGCGGCCCCAGCTCCAGCGCCAGTTGGTGCGCGGTGCCGGGACAGGTCGAGGCGATCGTCCCGCCGAAGCGGCGGAAGATGGTGCGGTGCAGATGGCCGCACAGCACCCGTTCGACGCGCGGATAGCGCGCCACGATGCGTTCCAGTTCCGGGCCGCCGGCCAGCAGGCCGATGTCATCCATGTGCTCGATGCCGGTCTGGAACGGCGGATGGTGCATCAGCACCAGCGTCGGACGGTCGGGCTGTTCGGCCAGCCGCGCGGCCAGCCAGCCCAGCCGCGCGTCGCACAGCTCGCCGTGGCTTTTCATCGGCACCACGGTGTCCAGCGCCAGCAGGCGCAGCGGATACGTTTCCACCGCGTACTGGATGAACGGCCCCTGGCCTTGCAGGTAGCCATGTTCCGGGAAGGCTGCGCGCAATTGCGCGCGGTCATCGTGGTTGCCGGGCAGCAGGAAATAAGGGATTTCAAGCGCCTGCAAGTGGTCGCGCAGCGCCTGGTATTCATGCGGACGGCCCAGGTCGGTCAGGTCGCCGGTGATCAGCACGCAATCCGGGCGCGGCGTCAGGGCGTTGAGCGCGCGCACCGCCGGGCCGAGGAAGGCGGCCGGGTCGATGATGCCGTAGGCCTTGTCGCCCGGGGTGCGCATGTGCAGGTCGGTGATCTGTGCGATGAGCATGAAGCGTGTCTCGATCGTTATTTATTCTGAATGGTTCAGCGGCGCACCGGCGCCGCGGTGCCGCCCACCACGATGCAGTGCGGCAGGCGATTGGATTGGGGCGGCTGGCCGTGGATCTGCGCCAGCAGGTTGGAGCAGGCGGCCTGGCCGATGCCGTCGCTGGGTTGCGCGACAGTGGTCAGCGGCGGCGTCAACAAGGCGCCGAACCGCATGCCGTCGAAGCCGCACACGGAAATATCGGACGGCACCGACAGACCCAGCGCCACCAGGTCGGCAATCACCGCGGTGGCCAGCAGGTCGTTGGAACAGAACAGCGCCGTGGGCGCCTGCTTGCCGCGCAAGGCGGACTTGAGGGCCTCGGCATCGCTGCCGGTGTGCGAACCCATGGCGATGTGCTGGATCGGCTCCAGGCCCAGTTTCTTGGCGCAGGCGCGCGCGCCCGACAGGCGGCGGCGCGCGCGATCCGAGGCGGTCAGCGGGCCGGTCACGATGGCGATGCGGCGGTGTCCCAGCGCGGCCAGGTGCGAGACCATGTCGATGGCGGCGGCGCGGTTGTCGACCGAGGCATAGGGGTGGTCGGCGGATTCGTTGTAGACCAGCACGTAGGGCATGCCGGCGCTGTCCAGGTCGTCCAGCGTGGCGCTGCGGGCCGCGTCCGCCACCGTCAGGATCAGGCCGTCGACCTGGTGATCGATCAGGCCCTGGACCGCCGCCGATTCCACCGCCGGGTCATAGCCGGTGGCGGTCAGCATCACGCTGTAGCCGGATTCGCGGGCGCGCCGCTCCGCGCCTTCGAAGCATTCCGCGAACACCGGATTGGACAGCGTCGGCAGGATCAATCCGATGGTGCGAGTGCTGCCGGAGCGCAGACTGCGGCCGACGCGATTGGGGCGAAAGCCCGCGCGCTTGGCGATGGCACGAATGTGCGCCAGCGTATCCGGATGGACGATTTCAGGCTGGTTGAACGCGCGCGACACGGTGGCGGGGGAGACCCCCGCCTTGCGGGCCACTTCGATAATCGAAAAGCGGGGCGATGCGCGCGACGCCATGATGATATTGCCGGGAATTTGCTGAAAACGTTTTCATTTTACAAGACAATTATGACCTTTGTGTTGCATCGGTTTGAGCTATGCTGATAACAACGCAACAACATAAGGCCAAGGCGCGGCGCGGCTCGAAATCCCTGTGAAAACGTGTTTTTTTCAGTGGTTTTCCCAATTGACGCAACGCGCACAATGGCTGGGTCTGTCATGAACGGCATGCATCATGCGGGACGCCGTATCAGGATAAACCCCAGGTCAAGGGGACCGGGTGCGGAAGTCAGTACCGCGCATATTGCGCGGCACCGGGATAGAGGAAAGGATCATGTCTACTGCCTTAAACAGACTGGGCGCGCTTGAAGCGGCGCACAAGCTGCAACGGCGCGAATTGACCGCGGTGCAATTGGTGCGAGCCTGCTTTGCGCGCATCGAACAACGCGAAAACACCATCCATGCCTGGACGGCGCTGCAAAAGCAGGCCGCCCTGGAGCACGCCGAAGCCCTCGACCGCGGTCCCCTGCGCGGCCCGCTGCACGGCCTGCCTATCGGCGTGAAAGACCTGTTCGATACGGTCGACCTGCCCACCCGCTATGGCTCGCCCATCTACGAGCGCCACCGCCCCGGCCTGGACGCCGCCGCCGTGGCGCTGTGCCGCCATGCCGGCGCCATCGTGATCGGCAAGACCGTCACCACCGAATTCGCCACCTACCAGGCCGGCCCGACGCGCAATCCGCGCAACGAGGCTTATACGCCGGGCGGTTCCTCCAGCGGCTCGGCCGCCGCCGTGGCCGACGACATGGTGCCGTTCGCGCTGGGTTCGCAGACCGCCGGCTCCATCATCCGCCCCGCCTCGTACTGCGGCATCGTCGGCTACAAGCCCACCTTCGGCGCGATTGCGCGCGCCGGCGTCAAGAGCCTGGCCGAATCGCTCGACACGGTCGGCGGCTTCGCTCGTTCGGTGCCGGACGTGGCCCTGTTCGCCTCGGTGCTCATGCGCGATCCGCGCCTGTTGAACCTGAACTACGACGCCAAGCCGCGCATCGGCATGTACCGCAGCCTGCAATGGCGCCACGCCCAGCCCGAGACCAAGGAGGCCTTCGCCCAGGCGGCCGCCATCCTCGCGCGCACCGGGGCCCAGGTCGAAGAGCTGCCGCTGCCGGCCGAGCATTGCATGCTGGTGCAGTTGCACGCCGACATCATGGCGTTCGAGGCATCCCAGGCGCTGGCTTACGAGCGGCTGGAACATGCCGCGCAACTCAGCCCCAAGCTCCAGGCGATCCTCGAAGCCGGCGCGCAGATCAGCGCCGAGGTACACATCAAGAACCTGGCACGCGCCGCCGAGTCGCGCGCGCGGGTGGATGGCTGGTTCGACAAGTACGACGTGCTGCTGGCGCCCGCCGCCAGCGGCGAAGCGCCGTTCGCCGACCTCGGCACCGGTGACCCGCAGTTCTCGCGCGCCTGGACGCTGTTCGGCCTGCCGTGCCTGAACCTGCCGTTTGCCACCGGTCCGCAGGGCCTGCCGGTCGGCCTGCAATTGATCGGCAAGCGTCATGACGATCACCGCACCCTGGCGATCGCGGCCTGGGTGCATGAGCGCTTGCTGGCCGCGCGCGAGCCCGACATCGGCGCCTCCGACATGTGGCCGCGCGGCTGAACGAACCGGCGCGCAACGCGCGGTTGGCCGCGCCGTCGAATCAGACGCGCAAAAAGAAAGCCCGCCGGATCATGGCGGGCTGTTTTTTGTGCGGCGCGGCTTCACCGTAAGAAGCGCGCGGGGGACGCGGCGGCGGTAACCGCCACGCCCGCGGCCTGGCTGCGGATCACGCGGCCTCGGCGGCTTCCTGTTCGGTGGCGACAGCGCCGGCGTTGATGTGGCGGTTCACCGCGCTCAGCACGGCCTGGAACGAGGCCGTCACGATGTCGCGGTCGATGCCCACGCCGAAGCCCGTGCTCGAATCACCGACGCGCAGTTCCACATAGGAGGCGGCGCGGGTGTCGGTGCCGGTGCCGATGGCGTGCTCGTGGTAGTCCATGATGCGCACGGGCACGTCCAGCGCGGCCACGAAGGCCGAGATGGCGCCGTCGCCCTTGCCCGTCACGATGCGGCGTTCGCCGTTGTATTCGAGTTCGGCCTCGATGCTGAAGTGCTGGCCTTCGCCGGCGGCCGGATTGCCGTCGATGCGATGGCGCACCAGCTTCCACGGGGCCTTCTGTTCGAGGTACTCGCGGCTGAAGATGGTGTGCACGTCGTCGGCGGTGACTTCGCGGCCGGTCTCGTCGGTGACGCGCTGGATGGCGCGGCTGAATTCGATCTGCAGGCGGCGCGGCAACACCAGGCCGTGTTCCTGTTCGAGCAGGTACGACACGCCGCCCTTGCCCGACTGGCTGTTGACGCGGATCACGGCGTCGTAGCTGCGGCCGAGGTCGGCCGGGTCGATCGGCAGGTACGGCACTTCCCAGACGGCGTCGGGCTGCTGCTGCGCGAAGCCCTTCTTGATGGCGTCCTGGTGCGAGCCGGAGAAGGCCGTGAAGACCAGGTCGCCGGCGTACGGATGGCGCGGGTGCACGGGCAACTGGTTGCAGTACTCGGCGCAGCGGCGCACTTCGTCGATGTCCGAGAAGTCCAGGCCCGGGTGCACGCCCTGGGTGTAGAGGTTCAGGGCCAGCGTGACCAGGTCGACGTTGCCGGTGCGCTCGCCGCTGCCGAACAGGCAGCCTTCGATGCGGTCGGCGCCGGCCATCACGGCGAATTCGGCGGCGGCCACGGCGGTGCCGCGGTCATTGTGCGGGTGCACGCTCAGCACGATGCTGTCGCGGCGCGCCAGGTTCTTGTGCATCCACTCGATCTGGTCGGCGTACATGTTCGGCGTGGTGGCCTCGATGGTGGCGGGCAGGTTCAGCACCATCTTGCAGTCCGGCGTGGGTTCCCATACGTCGGCCACGGCGTTCGAGACTTCCAGCGCGAATTCGGGTTCGGTCGTGCTGAAGACTTCGGGCGAGTACTGGTAGCGCCACTTGGTTTCCGGGTGCTTGGCCATGTACTGCTTGACCAGGCGCGTGCCGGTCGTGGCGATGTTCTTGATTTCGTCCTTGGTCATGTTGAACACGACCTTGCGGAACGCCGGCGCGCAGGCGTTGTACAAGTGGACGATGGCCTGCTTGGCGCCGGCGGCCGATTCCACCGTGCGGCTGATCAGGTCTTCACGCGACTGCGTCAGCACGATGATGGTGACGTCGTCGGGGATGCGCTTTTCGTCGATGAGCTTGCGCACGAAATCGAAGTCGGTCTGCGAGGCCGACGGGAACCCCACTTCGATTTCCTTGAAGCCGATCTTGACCAGTTGTTCGAAGAAGCGGAGCTTGCGCTCGACGCTCATCGGCTCGATCAGGGCCTGGTTGCCGTCGCGCAGGTCGGTGCTCATCCAGATCGGCGGCTGCGTGATGCGGCGGCTGGGCCAGGTGCGTTCGGAAAAGTCGCGGGCGAACGGCGTGAAGGGGACGTATTTGGTGGCGGGGTTGGCAAGCATCATCACTACACCTCGATCGGTTTCTTGTGAATCCCGGGATCGGTTTCCTCGGCCGGCATGCGGCCGGATGGCGGCCCGATATGCCAGGGTTGGCCGCGTCTGGCGGCACAAGATTCAGTTTGGAAAAAAGGAATTCGCGTGTGGCAAGCGTGGCTGCCGAGCTACCACGGGGACACTAGGCCCGGCAACCGATCGGTAGGTATAGCGATAGCGCGATGAAGGCGGTACGAGCGCGCAGGCCGGCGACCGGAGCGGCGGAGCGTCCGGTGGCAATCGCGAGGGAGGTGCGGTAAGCGGCCATAGGTTGCTAGTCAAACATACTTTTGCGAACAGCGCAATCGGTAAGGCAACAAAAAAGCCGGGGACGGATCGGTCCCCGGCCTGGCGTCACAAGCTTTATTGCGTCTGCATGTGGCCGTTCTTGACGACCTGGCCCAGGCGTTCGCGCTCGCTCTTGGCGAACTCGACGAAGCTGGCGCGCGAACCGCCGCCGGGCTCGATGCTGCTTTGGCGCAGCGCGTCTTGCACTTCCTTGGTCTGCAGCGCTTGCTCGATGGCGGCGTTCATTTTGTCGAGCACGTCGGCCGGGGTGCCGGCGGGCGCGAACAGGCCGGCCCAGTGGCCGATGCGGATGGCCGGGAAGCCTTGCTCGGCGGTGGTGGGAATGTCCGGCGCGCTGGCCATGCGCTTGTCCCAGGTGGTGGCCAGGGCCTTGAGCTTGCCGCTCTGCACCAGCGGCAGCGTGACGATGCTGGCTTCCGAGGTGGCGTCGACCTGCTTGCCGATCACCGCGGTCACGCCTTCCGAGCCGCTCTTGTAGGCGATCGGCTCGACCGGCAGCCCGGTGGCTTCCTTGACCATCTCGGCCACGAAGTGCGGCGTGCTGCCGTTGCCGGCGGTCGAGAACGTGATTCGGTCGGTCTTGGCCTGCTTGGCGCGTTCGACGAAGTCCTTCAGGTCCTTGGCCGGGTTCGACGGATTGGCCACGATCACCGACGGCGTGATCGACAGCAGCGCGACCGGCGTCAGTTCTTCGTCCTTGTAGGGCTGGTCCGAGCGGATCAGGCTGTTGGTGACGGTGCCGTTGCTGCCTACCAGGTAGGTGTAGCCATCGGCGGCGCTGCGCGCGACGTGGGCGGCGCCGACCACGCCGCCGGCGCCGGGGCGGTTTTCGACGATGACGGGCTGGTGCAGCGTCGTGCCCACGGCCTTGGCGAGGATGCGCGCGACCAGGTCGTTGGCGCCGCCGGCGCTGAAGGGCGCGACGAACGTGATGGGTTTGTCGGGCCAGGCGGCGGATGCCGGGGCGGCGACGAAGGCGGCCGAGCAGGCCAGCAGAAGGCCGGCGGCATACCGGACGGGGGTGCGGAACATGTAAAGCAAACTCCAGGAGCTGGCCGCGCATCCGGCGGGTCTCGATTGCCGGTTATGGTTGTAATGGCGTGCGCGGCCGCGGTTGCGCGAGCCTGGAGGATCAGTATAGGGGAGCCCGGCTGGCTGGGCACTGAAACAAAAAGGGCCGCCTCGTGGCGGCCCGGACTATCGGACTGGCGGCGGTACGGCCGCTTCAGCGCGCCGGACCGCCGATGCGCGGCTCGATGTAGCGTTGTTCGCGCGAATCGCGGCGGTCATCATCGCGCCCGCCACCCGTCGGCCGGGCGGCGGTGCCGTCCAGGATGGCGGCCTGGTCGGCCACCATGGCGATCTTGCCGATGCGGTTGTGGCGGATTTCCGACAGCGAGCGCCGCAGGTCGCCGACGGTGAAGGGTTCTTCGCGGCTGCCCCAGGTCCAGCGTAGGACGCCGACGGATTCCTCCGACAATTGCGGCGCCAGGTCGGCCAGCACCTCGGTGCGAACCGGCGTGGCGCGGCCCGCCGCCAGGCTGGCCGAGAGCCAGGCACGCACGATGAAGAAGACGATCAGGGTCCAGATGCCGGTCGCGGCCCACCAGACGTAGGGGTTGACCTTCTGCACCATGTCCATGGTGGGTTGGCCCAGCGAATGCAGGAATTCGTAATTGACGCGCTTGCCGAAATCCAGGATCCAGGAGGCGGCGAGATACCAGACGATCGCGGCCACGGCGATCACGATCGCGCGCACCAGAAGTCGGGGAAGCGCCAGTTTGAGCAGGGTCTGGCCGATAAGTCGGCAATCCTGGCGAACGCGTGCGGGCGAAGTCTGATTCATCATGCAAAATATTGTACCTATGACCCGTCCTATTTTAGAACTGCGGCCCGGCCAGCATCTGACGCTGACCCCTCAACTGCAGCAATCGATCCGATTGCTGCAGCTGTCCACGCTCGAGCTCGAGGCGGAAATCTCGCAAATGCTCGCGGACAACCCGTTGCTGGAACGCGACGATGAACCCGCATCGGTCGAGACCCAGGCGGAATCCGAGCGCGAATCATCGGTGCAGGATGACGAGCCCGCGCCGGAGCGCGACGCGCCGGTGGAGGAAATGCCGGGCTCGGGCGGGGTCTATCCCGACGATGACTCCAGCCTGCCCGAAGCGGCCCGGCCCGATACCCTGCGCGAACACCTGCTGGGCCAACTGGTGCTGACGCGCGCGGCGCCGCGCGATGCCGCGCTGGCGGCGCTGCTGATCGACGAACTGGACGAAAACGGCTACCTGGGCTCGCCCCTGGAGGAAATCCTGGGTTGGCTGCCAGCCGAGATGGAACCGGATCTGGACGAATTGCGCGCCGCGCTGGCGCTGCTGCAATCCTTCGATCCTCCCGGCATCGGCGCGCGCGACATGTCGGAGTGTTTGCTGTTGCAGTTGCGCCACCCCGATCTGGCCCGCCTGCCGGAAGCCGCCGACCCGAAGGCGCTGGCTTGCGCCCGCCAGATCTGCGCCCAGCACCTGGCGCTGCTGGCCACCGGCAATCACGCCAAGCTGTGCGCGGCGACCGGCTGCGACGAAGCCACGCTGCGCGCCGCCCACGCCCTGATCCGGCGCCTGGAGCCGCGGCCGGGCCGGGCCTGGACGGTGCCGGCGGCGGACTACGCGGTGCCCGACGTCATCGTGCGCAAGACGCGCCGCGGCTGGCAGGTGACGCTCAACAGCGCCGCGGTGCCGCGCCTGCAGATCAACGGGCTGTATGCGCAGATGCTGGCCAATCAGAAGGAATCGGCCCACGCCGGCCTGCAATCGCAGTTGCAGCAGGCCAAATGGATGATCCGCAATGTCGAGCAGCGCTTTGACACCATCCTGCGGGTGGCCCAGGCCATCGTCGATCGCCAGACCGCCTTTTTCAGCCAGGGGCCGGCGGCGATGCGGCCGCTCATCCTGAAAGACATCGCCGGCGAGCTGGGTCTGCACGAGTCCACCATTTCGCGCGCCACTACGCAGAAGTACATGCTTACTCCGTTCGGTACGCTTGAGCTCAAGCGCTTTTTCGGAACGGGCGTCTCGACTGACGGCGGCGACGCCACCTCGGCCACGGCGGTGCAGACCTTCATCCGCCAGATGGTGGCCGAGGAGAACCGCGCCAAGCCGCTGTCGGACAGCCAGATCATGGAAAAGCTGGCGGACCAGGGCATCGTTATCGCGCGCCGTACCGTCGCGAAGTACCGCGAAGCGCTGCGGATCGCGCCCGCCGCCTTGCGCAAGGCGCAGTCCGCGGCGCGATGAAATAAGGGACGAATCTTTGGAAAAACGTCCCTTATTTCAATGGGTTAGATGACGACGTAGTTGCAAATTATTTACGCTGGGTACTTGCCATTGCATGAACAAATCCCGATAATTATTCTCATGTACATTTGCGTATGTAATGCCATCACCGAACGCCAAGTCCGCGCCAGCGTGGACGCGGGCGCGACGTCGCTTGCCGACCTGCAGTTCGAGCTGGGCGTGGCCACATGCTGCGGCTGCTGCGCGGCCACTGCCGCCGAATACCTGCCGGGCGGCCGCTGCTCCAGCGTGTGCGACGTGCGCTCGATCGCCGTTCCGGTCACCCCGCCGGCCACCATGGCCGAGCCGGGCTCGGCCGCGGCGAACAGCGGCTATCCGGTCATCCAGGTCGCCGTCGCCTGAGCGGCGACGCCACCTGCCACGGCTTGCAGGCCCTGCGCTGCAAGCCGTTCCGTTTCCGTTTCACAAAACGCCCTGATCATCGCCGCCAGTTGGCGCACCGGCTCGCGCGCCGTATCCGACAGGCATAGCGCCAGTTCGGTCGGCGGCACTGCCGGCAGCAGGGCATCCACCAGGCGATGGCCGGCTGCGATACAGCGGCGTTCCAGCAGCGCCACCCCCAACCCCCCGGCCAACGCGGCCTGCAGCCCAAGCAGGTTCGGGCTTTCGTAGGCGATGCGCCAGCGGCGCCCGGCCCGTTCCAGCGCGTGGATCGCGCGATTGCGGTAGATGCAGCCCTGCGGAAACGCGACCAACGGCACGGGTTCGGTGCTAGGGGGCAGCGCGTGATGGCCAGCGATCCAATGCAGGCGTTCGGCCCAGGCCGCCAGCGCCGGAGCGGCACTCGGTTCACGCTTGATCAGTGCCAGATCCAGGTCTCCCCGTTCCAGTCCGCGTGTCAGCGCCACGGTCAGGTCGCAGCGCACCGATAGCCTGACGGCCGGCCGGGCGCGGGCGAACTGCGCCACGATCGCGGTCAACGTGTCGGCCGCGAAGTCGTCCGGCACGCCCAGCCGGATCACCTCGACCCGTTTGCGGCCGCTGACCGCCTCGCGCACCTCGGTCGACAGCGCCAGCATGCGGCGGGCGTAGCCCAGCAGGCGCTCGCCGTCCTCGGTCAAGTGAACCTGGCGGCCTTCGCGCACGAACAGCGTGCATTCGAGGGTGTCCTCCAGCTTGCGGATCTGCTGGCTGACGGTGGACTGGCTGCGGTGCACCCGTTCGCCGGCGCGGGTGAAACCCCCGGCGTCGACCACGGAGACGAAGCTGTGCAACAGATCGAGATCGAGCATGAAGCCCACCTATGCATCGGTTTTTCAAATACTCTTGATCCAAATAAAGCGTTTGTCAATGGATAGGGCCGCGCCCAGAATGGGCTCCTCTTCCTTTGCCCGGATCTGCCATGAAGGCGTCATCGACCTTATCCGCCACCGCCCTGCCCGCCGACGCGCCGATGGGCGTGGCCTGGATGCCCATCGCGGCATTCTGTTTCCTGTGGAGTTCGGCGTTCGCGGCGGCCAAGATCGCGGTGCGCGACTGTCCGCCCTTGACTCTGCTGACCATCCGCTTCCTGATCGCCGGCGCCCTGATGCTCGGCGTGGCCGCCGCCAGTGGCCGCTGGTCGCGCCCCAGCGGCCGCGACCTGGCGGCGCTGGTCGTGCTGGGCGTGTTGAACAATGGGGCTTATCTCGGCCTGAGTTGGAGCGGCATGACGACCGTGTCGTCCGCATTCACGGCGGTGCTGATCAGCACCAATCCGTTGTTGATCGGGGTGCTGGCCGGGCCGGTGCTGGGCGAGCGGCTGGGCTGGCGCAAGCTGTTCGGGCTGTGTCTGGGGCTGGCGGGTGTGGCGCTGGTACTGCGGTCGCGCCTGTCGGGCATGCAGGAAGACCTGCATGGCACCCTGCTGGTGACGGGCGGCCTGGTGGCGCTGGTGGCGGGCACGCTGATGTACAAGCGGCTCAAGCCCGCCACCGGGCTGTGGATGGCGACCGGCATCCAGTCGCTAGCCGGGGCGGCGACGCTGCTGCCGGTGGCGCTGATGCACGATAGCCTCGGCGATGCGCGCATGACGGCAAGCCTGTTCTGGAGCATGGCCTACATGATCGTCGCGGTATCGATCGGCGGCTATTACCTGTGGTTCATGATCCTGGGCCGTGCCAGCGCCACCGCGGCCAGCGCGCTGCATTTCCTGATGCCGCCGCTGGGCCTGCTGTTCGGCTGGGTGGTGTTGCGCGAATCCGTGTCGTGGCTGGATCTGCTGGGCATCGTGCCGATCGCGTTCGGCATCTGGCTGGCGACGCGGCGCGCGCCATAGGGCATGCGCGCCGGTTGTGCCGGCACAACGCGGCGGGCCTCAGAACTGTCTGAAAAATCTGGCGCGCCAATGCGCGCCCTGCCGGCGGCGGCGGGCGTGAAACGCTGGCGCAAACGAGCCCATCGTGCCGGCGCGAGGCGCAAAACGCCTGCGCGGTTCGTGCAAATCATCGCGCAGGCAGACTCATTCTCATTTATTTATCGCTTTCTGATTGCGCTCGTAAAGCGGTTTACCAAATGCGCGCCAAGGCTAGGCGCGGCCCCGCAGCCGATGTTAGTCTGCCGGGGTTGCGTACTCGCGGCATCGTGCGCTTCTTGTCGCGATGCAGTGCGCGTCGCGCCTGACTGCAAGGAGTCCGTTATGAAAGGCGATAAAACCGTCATCCAATTCTTGAACAAGCAGCTGACCAACGAGTTGACGGCGATCAACCAATACTTCCTGCATGCGCGCATGTTGAATCATTGGGGTTTCGACAAGCTCGGCAAGCACGAGTACGAAGAATCCATCGGCGAAATGAAGCATGCGGATCGTCTGATCGCGCGCATCTTCATGCTCGACGGCCTGCCCAACCTGCAAGACCTGCACAAGCTGCTGATCGGCGAAGACGTGCCGGAACTGCTGGCCTGTGACCTGAAGCTGGAGCAAGGCGCCCAGGCCACCGTGAAGGAAGCCATGGCTTACTGCGAATCGGTGCGCGACTACGTCTCGCGCGATCTGTTCCAGGACATCCTGGACGACACCGAAGAGCACATCGACTACCTGGAAACCCAGATCGACCTGATCGACAAGGTGGGCCTGCAGAACTACCTGCAAAGCCAGATGTCCGTGCCCGACTGACCGGTTGCCCCGGCATGAAAATGGCGCCCTCGGGGCGCCATTCTTTTTGCAGGGCTCGCGCGTGGCGCGCTCCGCGGGATCGGGCTTACTGCGGGCGGGCCGGGCACTCGGCCATCGTGCCCCAGGCGCGGTTCGGAGCACAGTATTTGTTGCGGGCCGCCCACGAGCACGAGGGCCGCTCGAAGAAGCCTTGCGTCGCGCACTGCGCCAGTTCGCGCTTGAGCGCGTCCTGCCAGCCGGGCGCGCCGGGAGCGGGCGAGGAGTTGGGCGGCGGCGCCTGCACCATCGGCGTGTTGCCATAGCCGGCAGCCTGCGTCTGGGTGGCGGGCTGGCCCTGGCCGCCATTGACGGCGGCGCCAGTGCCTGGCGCCTGCAGATCCAGCGTGCTGACGTCGGAGCCGCCCTGCGGCAGCGGCACTTGCGAGGCGGCGGCGATTTCGCGCGCCTGTTCCTGGCTGATGCGTTCGCGCGAGAGCTTCACGGCCGGATCGCTGACGGTGTCGAACAGCGAGACGGTGTTGATGGCCCATTCGCGGTCGGCGGGCTTGTCGGGCACGCCGAGCGTGCCATCGATGCGCGGTTGCGGCGGCTGCGCCACGTAGGGACGCCCATTGGCGTCGAGCACGGGCTGTTGCGACGCGGCCGCATCCTGGCCGGGCGCGGGCGCGGCCTGCGGCGCGTGCGCCACCAGCCAGTCACCCAATTGAATACCGCCCCACGCCGACGCGCCAAGCGCCAGCAGGAGCGTTGCGAATAATAAACGCCAAGACATTGCTACCCTCAATCTGCCGTGCGGTACCCGAGCGGGTCTACGCCTTGTCTCCGAAAACCTTGCCGCCGTGCTCGCGCATGGCGTGGAATTTCACATCCGGATACAGTTCCTCGGCCACGCGCAACTGCGCGGGCGAACCGATCAAAAACGCCGCCGCATCGACCACATCATAGGCGATATGGGCGGCATTGGCATCCATGAACTTGCGCAGCGCCTTGGGGTTATCAGAAGTAATCCAACGTGCCATTGTGTAGCGCGACGGCATCATTCGGGCATCCACGCCGTACTCGGTCTTGAGGCGGTGGGCCACCACTTCGAACTGCAATTGTCCGACCGCGCCGAGCAGCAGCGAGCCGCCGGCGGCCTCGGGGCGGAACACCTGGATCGCGCCCTCTTCGCCCAGCTGCGTCAGGCCGGTGCGCAACTGCTTGGTGCGCAGCGGGTCCTTCACTTCGACCGCCTGGAACAGTTCCGGCGCGAAGAACGGCAGCCCGGTGAATTGCAGCGTCTCGCCTTCGGTCAGCACGTCGCCCAGTTGCAGCACGCCGTGGTTGGGAATGCCGATGACGTCGCCGGCATAGGCCTCGTCCAGCAGTTCGCGGCGTTGCGACAGGAACGACACCACGTTGTTGGGGCGCATTTCCTTGTTGGTGCGCGCGACCTTCAGGCGCATGCCGCGCTCGAAGCGGCCGGAGCTGACGCGCACGAAGGCGACGCGGTCGCGGTGGGCCGGATCCATGTTGGCCTGCACCTTGAACACCACGCCCGTGAACTTGGGTTCCTCGGGCTGCACCTCGCGTTGCAGCGCCATGCGCGGTCCGGGCGGGGGGGCCTGTTCGACCAGCGCGTCCAGCACTTCCTGCACGCCGAAGTTGTTGATGGCCGAGCCGAAGAACACGGGGGTCTGCTTGCCGGCCAGGAACTGGTCGCGGTCGAACGCCGGCGCGGCTTCGTTGATCAGTTCGATCTCGCCGCTGGCCTGCTCGAAGGCCGAGCCGAAGCGGCGCGCGATTTCGGGGTTGCTCAGGCCTTCGATGAAGTCGTCGTTGTCGGATCGGCGCTCCTGGCCGGGACGGAACACGCGCATGCGGTCGCGGCGGATGTCGAACACGCCGCCGAAGGCCTTGCCCATGCCCACCGGCCACGAGAACGGCACGGCGTCCATGCCCAGGTGGCCTTCGATTTCCGAGAGCAGTTCGAGCGGCTCGCGCACTTCGCGGTCCATCTTGTTGATGAACGTGATGATGGGCGTGTTGCGCGCGCGGCAGACCTGCAGCAGGCGAATGGTTTGCGGTTCGACGCCGTTGGCGGCGTCGATCACCATTAGCGCGGCGTCCACCGCCGTCAGCACGCGGTAGGTGTCTTCCGAGAAGTCCTGGTGGCCCGGAGTGTCGAGCAGGTTGATGACGCAGTCGCGGTATTCCATCTGCATCACCGACGAGGCCACCGAAATGCCGCGCTGCTTTTCGATTTCCATCCAGTCGGACGAGGCGTGGCGCGAGGCCTTGCGCGCCTTGACGCTGCCGGCGATCTGAATCGCGCCTGCGAACAGCAGCAGCTTTTCGGTCAGCGTGGTCTTGCCCGCGTCGGGGTGGGAAATGATGGCGAAGGTACGGCGCCGCGCTACTTCTTGTGGGATGTTCATGATCGGAGGGTTCAACCTGACGCCGCGGCTTGCGCCCGGCGCGGTCCGGTATCGTGCATCGAAACAAGCGGGGCACGCGCCGTTGCCGGCGCGTGCCCCGCGCGTGGAAATTCAGGAATGGCGGCGGAACGAAGCCAGGAACACGCCGGCCAGGATGAACAGCGAACCGAAGGTGCGGTTCATCCAGCGGATGTGCTTGGCGTCGCGCAGCAGGCGCAGCACGCGCGCCGCCAGCAGCGTGTACACGCCCATCGCCACCAGGTCGGTGAAGGCCAGCGTGCCGGCCAGCGCCGCGTACTGCGGCGTCAGCGGCAAGGCGGTGTCGACGAACTGCGGCACCACGGCCAGCAGGAACACCGTGCCTTTGGGGTTCATGGTGTTGATCAGGAAGCCGCGCATCACCAGTTCGCGAATCGAGGCCTGCTTGGGATCGCCGGCATCGACCGCGACCGGCGCGGCGTCGGTGCGGATCTGGCGCACGCCCAGGTAGATCAGGTAGGCCACGCCCAGGTACTTGACCACGTTGAAGGCCATTTCGGAGGTGGCCAGCACCGCGCCCAGGCCCACCGCGACCACCACGAACTGGAACAGAATGCCCAGGATCAGGCCGGCCGTGTTCCAGTAGCCGCGCGCGAACCCGTATTTCAGTCCGGAGGACATCGCCGAGATGGCCCCCGCGCCGGGCGAGAACGAAATGGCCCAGGAGGCCAGGAAGAACGTCAACCAGGTGGAAAGGGGCATGATGGCGCGGGTCCTTGAGTCGCAGTAACGGGTCTGCCGCTGATATTACTTGGACAACAGCGCCGCGCGCGGGGCGCCGGCCGGGCGCCCGTTGCCGCCGTTGCCGGCCGGACGCGCGTTGCCGTCGGGACGGCGGTGGTTCTGCGCCGGGCGCGCGTCGCCGCGGCCGGCGTGGGCCGGGCGCTCGGCCGGCTTGCCGTCGCGCGCGCCCTGGCCGCCACGGTTGTTGTCGCCGGCACGGGCCGGCGTCGGGGCGCGGCCGCCTCCGGCGCTACGCGGCGCGGCGTTGGCCGGACGCGAACGCGGCGCGCCGGCGTTGCCGCCACGGCCGCCGTTACGGCCGCCACCGCCACGCGGCTGGCGCGCGTCTTCGTCGCGCTCCTGGCGCTCGAAAGCCGCGGCGCTGGTGGCCGGCGGGGTCCAGTCGAGCACCGGCTTGCGTTCGATGGTCTTCTTGATCAGGCGCTCGATGTCCTTGAGCAGCTTGATTTCGCTACTGTCGACCAGCGAGACGGCGGCGCCGGTGGCGCCGGCCCGGCCGGTGCGGCCGATGCGGTGCACGTAGTCTTCGGGCACGTTGGGCAGTTCGAAGTTCACCACCTGGGGCAATTGGTCGATGTCCAGGCCGCGGGCGGCGATGTCGGTGGCCACCAGGACGGTCACGGTGCCGTCCTTGAAGCCGGCCAGCGCGCGCGTGCGGGCCGACTGGCTCTTGTTGCCGTGGATGGCGGCGGCGGTCAGGCCGTCCTTGACCAGTTTTTCGGCCAGGCGGTTGGCGCCGTGCTTGGTGCGCGTGAACACCAGCACCTGGTGCCAGCCGCTTTCACGGATGATGTGGCTGATCAGGTCGCGCTTGTGGTGCTGTTCGACCATGTGCACGGTCTGGGTGACCAGTTCGGTGGCGGTGTTGCGCGGGGTGACCGAGACTTCGCCCGGGTCGTTCAGCACGCCGCGCGCCAGCGCGCGGATCTCGTCCGAGAAGGTGGCCGAGAACAGCAGGTTTTGGCGTTGCTTGGGCAGCAGGGCCAGGATCTTGCGGATGTCGCGGATGAAGCCCATGTCCAGCATGCGGTCGGCTTCGTCCAGCACCAGAATCTCGACGCCGGACAGGTCGACCGTCTTCTGGCCGCAGTGGTCCAGCAGGCGGCCGGGGGTGGCCACCAGGATGTCCAGCGGCTTGCGCAGGGCCGAGATCTGCGGGTTGATGTTGACGCCGCCGAACATCACCATGGATGTCAGCCCGGTGTGCTTGCCGTAGGTTTGCACCGATTCGGCCACTTGCGCGGTCAGTTCGCGCGTGGGGGTCAGGATCAGGCAGCGCGGGCGGCCGGGCTTGCGGGCTTCCGGCTTGCGCTGCATCAGCAGGTGCAGAATGGGCAGGGTGAAGCCGGCGGTCTTGCCGGTGCCGGTCTGGGCGGCGGCCAGCAGGTCGCCACCTTTCAGCACCTGCGGAATCGCCTGGGCCTGGATGGGGGTGGGCGCGGTGTAGCCGGTATCGGCAATGGCGCGCAACAGGGACTCGGCCAGCCCGAGGTCGGCGAAAGAGGAAGAGGTAGTCAAAACAACTCCAGCGGCAGCCCGTCGCTCAAGTTGAGAGACTCCAATCCAGGCGGACGAATAAGGAGAAAAGGGAAGCGCCCTTGGGGGGGCGAAGCTTGGCGGCGAAGTGCCTAGCGGACGCGTGCGGATTGGCAAAGCACGCTTGGCGATTGTAGCTGATGCGGCGCCGCGCCATGCGTGCGCATGCGCTGGGAGTATTGCTGCGTAACATTTTGCATAAAAAAAGCACGAAATTAGTGTAATCCCTAGGCCCGTCTCCCTATAATCCGTCGGCTTACCTCCACCAAAAGAATCAAGGGTTGCTATGAAAAAGGCGGCAATAGCGGGTCTGGTCGTTGCACTGGGCGCAATCTGGACCGGCACGGCCTGGTACACCGGCCAGAAGGCCGAGGCGTTCGTCAAACAGTCGATCGAAGACGGCAACGTCGAACTGCGCAAGGTCGGCGAACAGTGGGGCGTGACGCCCGTGATCGAACTGATGTCGTTCGAGCGCGGCGTGTTCTCGTCGACCGAGCGCTACCGCATCAAGGTCACCCTGCCGGCCAAGGATGGCAAGGCGGCCGAGGAGCGCGAGATCCAGTTTGTCGAGCACCTGTCGCACGGCCCGTTCCCGTTCTCGAACCTGGCCTCGGGCAAGCTGGCCCCGGCCATGGTCGCGAGCCGTTTCCAGATCGAGGAAACCCCGGCGGTCAAGGGCTGGTTCACCGCCACCAAGGGCGCCACGCCGTTGTCGGGCGCGTATAGCGTCAGCTATGGCAAGAAAGTCACCGGCAACTTCAACCTGGCTCCGGCCGAGGCCACCAGCAACCAGACCACCCTGACCTTCTCCGGCATGACCGGCGATGTCGACTTCGACACCACCACCAAGCACGGCATCCTGGCGCTCAAGAGCGACAGCCTGACGCTGGCCGGCCCGGCCGGCGAGAGCGATATCGTCGGCATGGCGGTCAAGGGCATCACGCTCAACAGCGACCTGATGCCGGGCAAGAGCGACATGGCCATGGGCAGCCAGAAGCTGGTCTTCAAGGAATGGACCATCACGTCCAAGACCAAGCCGCCGGTGCTGCTCAAGGACACCGGCATCGCCGTGGACCTGGCCGAGGCCGATACCGGCGTGAATGCCAAGATGGTGCTGGATTTCGGCATGATCAATGTCCAGCAAAAGGACATGGCGGGCCTGCAACTGGCCATCGGCATGAAGAACATGGACCCCAAGGCGCTCAAGGCGCTCAACGACGTCTATGAAGCTTCGTCGCGCCGCATGATGCAAAGCGGCGGCGATGAGGCCGTGCCCGAGTTCACGCCGGAAGAGCAGCAGATCCTGAAGACCAACGTCGAATTGCTGCTGGCCGGCAACCCCAGCCTGTCGGTGTCGCCGTTGCAGGTGCGCACCGCCAACGGCACCTCGACCTTCAACCTGGACGTGGACCTGACCAAGCCGGCCTCGACCGACAAGCCGGCCAGCGACCTGGCCATGGAAGCCATCCGCAAGCTCAACGCCAAGCTGGTGCTGTCCAAGGCCAATCTGGCCGACCTGATGGCGATCGAGCCGCAGATGCGTGGCGTGCCGGCCGACCGCGCGGCCCAGACCGCCAAGGGCCAGGCCGAAATGGTGGGCACGATGGCGGTCGCGATGGGGGTGGCCAAGGCGGAAAACGACAATATCGTTTCCTACCTGAACTACGCTGATGGCCAGGTCGACTTCAATGGCAAGAAAATGCCGCTGCAGCAGTTCATGATGATGGTCATGAGCGGCGCGATGGGCGGCATGCGCTAACGCGCGGACACGACCCTGGCGCCGGCGCGATGCCGGCGCCCCACGCGGGCTGCGGCGCCACTGGCGCGGCAGCCCGTTTTTCATGCGCCGCGCACCAGCAGCAGAAGGTCGGCCACGCAGCCCTGCGCCACCACGCCGTGGCCGTCCACGCCCATCGAACACTTTGCCGCCGATGAACAGGGTCTGGGGCAACGCACTCGTGTCTCGCTCCTTGGCGGACGGATCGGGGTCAGTCCGCCACTTCCAGTCCCGCGCGGGACATGGATTGCAGACGCGGCATCAGGCCCAGCAGGTGCTGGCTGTAGGGATGCTGCGGATGTTGGAACAGCGCTTCGGTGTCCGCCACTTCCAGCAGTTCGCCGTAGCGCATCACGCCGACGCGGTCGCACATCTGGCGGATCACGGGCAGGTCGTGGCTGATGAACAGCATGGTCAGGCCCAGTTGTTCCTGCAGGTCCTTGAGCAGGTTGAGGATCTGCGCCTGGATCGATACGTCCAGCGCCGAGGTCGGCTCGTCGCAGATCAGAAAGCGCGGGCGCGTCGCCAGTGCCCGCGCGATGCAGATGCGCTGACGCTGGCCGCCCGAGAACTCGTGCGGGAAGCGCTCGGCGGCGCGCTCGCCCAGCCCGACCACGTCGAGCAGATCGGCGACGATCTGCCGCGTCTGCGCTTCGCTGGCCGCCAGCTTGTGGAAGCGGATAGGCTCGGCCACGATATCCAGCACCCGCATGCGCGGGTTGAGGGACGAGAACGGATCCTGGAAGATCATCTGGATCTGGCGGCGGAACGGGTTGAGCTGCTTTTCGCCCTTGAGCGCGGTCAGGTCGGTGCCGCCGAACGTGACCGTGCCGCCGCTGGGTGTGTACAGGCCCGATATCAGCCGCGCCACGGTGGACTTGCCTGAGCCGGATTCGCCCACCAGGCCGAACACCTCGCCTTCGCCGATCGAGAAGTTGACGCGCTTGACCGCGTCCAGCGTGCGCTGGTTGCGCTTGAGGAACGCGCTCTTGAGCACGAAGCGCATGCTCAGGTCCTGGACCCGCACCAACGGGCCCTCGCCGCGCGCGCCGAAGTCGCGGCGCTGTCCGAGCCAGTGCGTGGCCAGGTCGAGCGGCCTGGCGGGGGTCTTGACGTCCTCGATGTACGTGACCAGCGGAAAGCGCTTGAGCTTGATGTCGGGGCGCGGCACCGCCGAGATCAGGCTGCGGGTGTAGGGATGGTCGGGGTCGCCCAGGATCTTGGCGGTGGGCCCCTGCTCGACCAGCTTGCCGTGGTACAGCACGGCGACGCGGTCGGTGACGTCGGCGATCACGCCCATGTCGTGGGTGATGATGATCATGCCGACCTGTTCCTGGCGGCAGAGCTTTTTCAGCAGTTCCAGGATCTGCGCCTGGATCGACACGTCGAGCGCGGTGGTGGGCTCGTCGGCGATGATGACTTCGGGCTCGCAGCACAGCGCCAGCGCGATCACCACGCGCTGGCGCATGCCGCCCGAGAACTGGTGCGGATACTGCTGCACGCGCAGCTCGGGCTGGTCGATGCCGACCTGCGCCAGCAACTGCACCGCGCGCTGCTTGGCCTGCTGGTGCGTCAGGTCCAGGTGCACCAGCATGGTCTCGACAAGCTGGCTCTCCACGGTCTGCAACGGGTCGAGCGAGGTCAGCGGATCCTGGAAGATCATGCCGATGCGGCGCCCGCGCACCTTGCGCTTTTGCGCCGGGGTGAGCGTGTCGATGCGTTCGCCGTCGAGCAAAACCGCGCCGCCTGCAAGCCGCCCGGGGGCTTCGAGCAGGCCGATCACGGCATTGCCGATGGTCGACTTGCCGGCGCCGGACTCTCCGACCACGCCCAGGATCTCGCCTTTCTCCAGCGATAGCGACACGCCGTCCACCGCCACCAGGGTGCCGCGGCGGCTGGGGAATTCAATGCGGATGTCTTCGATGTTCAGCAGGGCCATGGCATCCTCAGCGCAGCTTGGGGTTGAGCGCGTCGCGCAGCCAGTCGCCCAGCAGGTTGACCGACAGCACCAGCGCGACCAGCGCGATGCCGGGGAAGATCGAGATCCACCACATGCCCGAGAACAGGTAGCTGTTGCCGATGCGGATCAGCGTGCCCAGCGACGGCGCGGTCGGCGGCACGCCCACGCCCAGGAACGACAGCGTGGCCTCGGTGATGATGGCGATGGCCAGGTGGATGGTGGCGATCACCAGCACCGGCCCCATGACGTTGGGCAGGATGTGGCGCCGCAGGATGGTGACCGGGCCGATGCCGATGAGGCGCGCCGCCTGCACGTATTCCTTGTTGCGTTCCACCAGCGTCGAGCCGCGCACGGTGCGCGCGTACTGCACCCAGCCCGAGATGCCGATGGCGAAGATCAGCACGTACAGGGCCAGCTCGTCGTGCATGTCGCGCGGCAACAGGCCGCGCGCCACGCCGTCGATCAGCAGCGCCACCAGGATGGCCGGGAACGACAATTGCACGTCGGCGATGCGCATGATGAAGCTGTCGACGCGGCCGCCGGCGTAGCCGCTGATGAGGCCCAGCGTGACGCCCAGCACCATCGAGAACAGCACCGAGGCGAAGCCCACCAGCAGCGACACGCGCGAGCCGTAGAGAATCGCCGAAAGAATGTCGCGGCCCTGGTCGTCGGTGCCGAGCAGGAAGTCGGGGCTGCCGCCTTCCTGCCAGGCCGGCGGGGTGTTGGCGTCCATGATGTTCAGGGAGGCCAGGTCGAACGGGTTGTGCGGCGCCACCAGCGGCGCGAACAGCGCACCCAGCAGGATGACCAGCGTGACCGCGGCGGCGATGATGGCGCCGGGCGAGCGCTTGAAGCTGTGCCAGAGGTCGCTGTCGGCGGCGCGCGCGAAGAAGGGAGCGATGCGGGCGTTCATGAGGCGGTTCCCTTATTTGCTCTGCACGCGCAGGCGCGGGTCGACGGCGAAGTACAGCAGGTCGACCACGAGGTTGATGACGACGAACATGAAGGCGATCAGCACCAGGTAGGCCGCCATCACCGGGATGTCCACCATGCTGATGGCCTGGATGAACAGCAGGCCCATGCCGGGCCACTGGAACACGGTCTCGGTGATGATGGCGAAGGCGATGATGGAACCGAGTTGCAGGCCGGTGATGGTGATGACCGGCACCATGGTGTTCTTGAGCGCGTGGCGGAAGTTGATCAGTCGCTCCGGCAGGCCGCGGGCGCGGGCAAATTTGATGAAGTCGGCGCGCAGCACCTCCAGCATCTCGGCGCGCACCAGGCGCATGATCAGGGTCATCTGGAACAGCGCCAGGGTGATGGCCGGCATGATCAGCGCCAACCAGCCGGACTTGGTCAGAAAGCCGGTGGTCCACCAGCCCAGCGCGACCACGTCGCCGCGCCCGAAGCTGGGCAGCCATCGCAACTGCACCCCGAAGAACAGGATCAGCAGGATGCCGATGAGGAAGGTGGGCAGCGAGATCCCGGCCAGCGAGATCGCCATGAAGGTCTTGGACAGCACGCCGTGACGCTTGAGCGCGGTGTAGATGCCCATGGGAATGCCGAGCGCCAGCGCCATCACGGCCGACACGAACGACAGTTCCAGCGTGGCCGGCAGGCGCTCTTCGAGCAGCTCGCTGACCGGACGCCGGTGGCGGTAGGAAATGCCGAAGTCGCCGCGCACCGCGTTGGCGACGAAATGCGCGTACTGCACCACGAACGGGTCGTTCAGGCCCAACTGTTCGCGCAGCTGTTCGCGCTGCTCGGGCGTGGTGTCCTGCCCGACCATGCTGGCCATCGGGTCGCCGACATAGCGGAACATGGAGAACGCGATCAGCGCCACCGTCAACATCACCAGCACCGACTGGATCAGCCGCTGCGCAATAAAGGAAAGCATGGTTGGATGCCCTCTTGGTCGGATAACGCCGGGCCGCGCGTTGCCGGTCGTGGCAAGCGGGGCTGGGCCGGGCGCGCCCGCGCGGCTGGCGCCGTCGCGGCAATCGCATCAACACGGCGCCGCGCACGCCCTGCGGCGTGGCGCGGCGCCCGGGGACTACGGCAGAACCACGTCGCGCAGGTCGAGCACGTCGTCGGCGCGCTGGATGACCTTGATGTTGTCCTTCACGCCCCACGACATCGGCTGCTGGTGCAGCGGCAGGTAGCCGAAATCGCTGCGCACGATGCCGAAGGCTTCCTTGATCATCGCGTTGCGCTTGGCCTGGTCGGTCTCGACGCCGATCTTGGCGGTGAGTTCGTCGACCTTCTTGTTGCAGTAGCCGCCCAGGTTGAACTGCCCCGCCGCCGTCTTGGCGTCACGGCACGCGGCTAGGTTCAGCAGCGTGTTGTGGGCATCGGTCGAGCTGGGCGTCCACCCCAGCATGTACATGCTGGTCTGGTTGCCGGCCTGCAGCAGGATCTTGCCGAAGTACTTGGACTTGGTCTGCGCCAGCAGGTTGATCTTGATGCCGACGCGCGCCAGCATGCCGGCCACCGCCTGGCAGACCTTTTCGTCATTGACGTAGCGGTCGTTGGGGCAGTCCATGGTGACGGTGAAGCCCTTCGGATAGCCGGCCTCGGCCAGCAGCTTCTTGGCGCGTTCCGGGTCCGGCTTGTAGGGCGCGCCGAACGATTCGTCGTAGCCGTTGATGGCGGTGGCGATCAAGGAGCCCAGCGGCTTGGCCGCGTTGCGCATGATCTTCTCGTTGATGGCCTTGGTGTCCACGGCCAGCACCACCGCTTCGCGCACCTTGGGATCCTTGAAGGGGTTCTTGCCCTTCACGTCGGAGAACAGCAGCTCGTCGCGGTCCTGATCCATGCCGATGAAGATGGCGCGGGCCTCGGGCGCGGTCAGCGGCTTGACGCCCTTGGCGTCTTCCAGCCGCTTCCAGTCCTGCACCGGCACCGGCTGCACCAGATCCATCTCGCCCGAGATCAGCGCGGCCACGCGCGTGGCTTCCTGCGTGATCGGCTGGAAGATGACTTCGTCGACGTTGGTCTTGATGTTCTTGTTCCAGTAGCCGTCATAGCGCTTGAGCACGGTCTTCACGTCGGGCTGGCGCGACACCAGCATGAACGGGCCGGTGCCATTGGCGTTGAGGTTGGCGTAGTTGCCCTGGTTGTCGCCCTTGACGTTGGTGGCTTCGGTGGTCTTGTTCTTCTCCGACCACGACTTGCTCATGATGTAGAGGAACACCCATTCGCGCGGCAGGATCGGGTTGGGCGTGGGGGTGGTGACCTCGATGGTGTAGTCGTCGATCTTCTTGATGTCGGAGGCCTTGGCGCCGTAGCCCTTCATGTCCGAGCCTGGCGTCAGGCTGCGCTTCCAGGAGAAGATCACGTCATCGGCGGTGAAGGGCGAGCCGTCGTGGAACTTCACGCCCTTGCGCAGCTTGAAGACCCATTTGGTGGGCTCCGGGTTTTCCCAGCTCTCGGCCAGCAGTGGCGTCAGTTTCAGGTTGCCGTCATAACCGGCCAGCGTTTCGTAGATGTTGCCCTGGAAACCCAGCGTGAAGGTCTCGTTCAGCGCCATCGGATCCATCGATGTGGCGTCGCCCTGGTATGACCAATGAAAGGTCTTGGCGGCCGCGCCGGCGCTGAATGCCAATGAGGCAGTCAGTGCAGCCGCCAGCGCCGCTTGTTTGAGGTGGGGAAAAGTACGCATAGCCCTCATGCTCCGTAATGCGCGGATCGCGCGACAGACGTGATAGGGCCCTGGCCCCACGGGGAGCCGGGGCATGGCGTTGCTGCTTACGACGAAAGGCGGTTCACGGTAGATCCAACCCCTTGTGATTGTCATGGCGGGATGGACCGCACCGATGCAGAACGAATCTTATAGATCGATTCGTTTAAGCGTCAATCGGTTTGGATTGGGGTTAGTCCTTGCTTGCTTCGCGTTGCGAATGGTGGGTTTGGCGCGCCATCGGGCAGCCGGCGTCAGGCTTCGGACGCGGGTTCGGCGGCCAGGGTTTGCGCCAATTCGCGCACGATCTGCTTGCGTCGTTCGCTGTCTTCGTGGCCTTTGGCCAGCGCCGACCATTCGGGCCGGCTGCGCGCTTCCTTCAGGGCCTCGGGCAAGGGGCCGCGGCGCAGCGCCTCGACATCGGGGCGATTCAGCCGCAGCGGCGCGCGGGCGGCGTGGCCGCGCCGTTCCAGCGCGTCGATCAGTTGCCGCTGGCGCAGCGCCAGCAGGCGCAGCACGGCATCGTCGACGCTGATCTCGCGCCAGCCGCGCAGCTTGCCGGCGACGCGCTTGCCGAGCTTTTCCACGCCCTGCCACAGGCCGCCGGCGGCGGCGCCGATCAGCATGCCGGTGCCCAGGCTGAGGCCGGCGCTGAGCAGGTCCACCGCGGCGCCCGCCATGGCGCCAGCGGCCGCGCCCATGCCGACCTGCACGCCCATGTCCTTGAGCGCCTGCGGGTGGAACAGGTCCATGCCCCAGCGTTCGCCCTGCAGCGGCAGCGCGTCGTCGTCGTAATCGGACTGGCGGAAGTTGTAGAGCGCCAGCAGGGCGGTGACGCAGGCCTGTTCGCGCTGGCGCACCTGTCCCCGCAGTTGCCGCGCCGCCGCTGCCAGCGCGGCTTCGTCGCTGGCGCTGGCGATGTGCAGCGCGGCCACGTCCACCAGCAGGTCGGCCAGCAATTCGCAAGCCGCGGCGTGGCGCTCGCGGCGCTGGCGCGCCAGGTGGTCGGCCAGGCGCGCCAAGGTGTCGGCGTGGCGGTCCAGCAGCACGCCGAGCTTGGCATACAGCTTTTGTTCGCCATCGAGGGGCGGCGCCACCGTGTCGAATTCGACGGCGGCGTGCAGGCCCAGCCGCGCCAGCGCCTCGCGCCACTCGGCGGCGCGGTGCGCCGGCGCATTGACGAAGTTCAGCACCGGCAGCAGCGGCCGGCCGCAGGCCGCCAGGATGGCGAGTTCGTCGCGATGCTTGCCCAGCACCGGATCGCGCGCGTCGATCACATACAACGCGGCGTCGCAGTTCAGCATTTTTTTCAGGACGCGCGCTTCCTGTTCGTAGCGGCCATGCGCCTCTGGCGTGTCGAGGAAGCGCCGGATCCGCGCCGGGCCGTCCAGCCGTTCGCCGGGCGCCTCCAGCCGCTCCAGGTATTCGAGCAGCGCGATGCTGTCTTCCATGCCGGGCGTGTCGAACCATTCCAGCACCGCGCGTCCTTCGAGCCGCAGGCGCGCGCCTTCGACGTGGCGGGTGGTGCCGGGCTGGTCCGCCACCTCGCCGAAGCCGGTATCGCGGGTCAGCGTGCGCAGCAACGAGGTCTTGCCGGTGTTGGTGTGGCCCACCACGGCGATGCCGATGATGCGCTCAGTCATGGCCCTGCTCCAGCCACGCCAGCGCGGCGCCGCGCGTGCCGGCGACGGCGTGGGCATTCAGTCCCAGGGCCGCCAGCCGTTCGCGCCACAGCGGCTCGCGGCTGTCCGCATCGGCCGGCGCCAGCAACCAGACGCGGGTCTGCGCCGCATGCGCGGCCAGCTCGGCGATCAGCGCCAGCGTGCCGCGATCGGGCGTCTGGCGCGCATCGCAGGCGATCACCAGGCGCGAGGCGGCCGCGCGCGACAATGCATCGAGCAACTGGTTGCGTTGCTCGCGCGTATCCAGGTTGCCCGCCATGCGGATGGCGGCGGGCAGGTCGGGCGGCGGCCAGGGCAGGTCGGGCGGCAATTCCAGGCCCAGCAGCACGGGCTGGCCCGCCAGGCCTTGGGGCACGGACGATGTCATGCGCGGCTGGTGCAGCGGATCGACCGGACGATCGATGCCGGTGGATTGCGCCGGCGGATCGAGCCGGTCGCGCAAGGCGGCATGGCCGGCCAAGGTGGGGTCGAGGGCAATGCCCCGCAGCGCGCGCCGGGCGGCGGCCATGCAGGCGAGCCAGGCCACCAGCCGTGGCAGGATGCCGTAGGCCACCAGCACGCCGATCAGCCACAGCGACCATTGCACCTGGGCATCGGCGGACAGAGCCTGCGTGCCGTCGCTGGCCCGCACCATGGCGGCGTCGGGCAGCGGGAAGCCCAACTGCGCCGGCAGCCAGCCCAGGACATGTGTCAACCCGACGAATGTGTCTGGCGCCAACAGCGTGGTGGCCCAGACGAAGCGGTAGCTGGCCGTGGTCAGCAACGCCAGCAAGGTGGCCAGCGCGGCGCCCAGCCCGGCGAGCCAGAGCCCGTGGCTGACCGATCCTAACAGCCAGCGCAGCGCGCCGGCCCGGGCCAGCAGGTTGAGAAAGGCTTGTGGCACCAGGGCGCCGTCGGGGCCGCGCGCCAGCTTGCGCGTGGCCCACAGCCAGAGCCGTCCCAAGGACGTCATCGCCGCCGGCCGCAGCAGGAAGCTGGCCAGCCATAGCAGGAAGGTGATGGCGTGCAGGCCGAGCAGCGCGCCCAGCGCCCACAGCACGTTGACCGGACGGCCGCCATCGCCCAGGGCGCCGGCGGCCACGCCCGCGCCTGACAGCAGGGCCAGCAGCACCAGCGCCACCAGCACGGCCATGGCGCTGCGGCGCCAGCCATCGACCAGCGGCGCCAGGTGTTCGCGCTGCGCCAGCAGTTGAGCGCGCGCCAGGATGCGCTGCGGCAGGGGAATGTCCAGTTGCCGCACCTGGCGCACCACGCTGCTGTCTTCCAGGGGGCCCCAGTGCGCTTCACGCAAGCGGATCAGCTCGGCCAGCCAATGGGCGCGCAGCGGCGCGGGGCGGGCGGCATCGGGAAAGGCGGAAACGTCGCGGGAAGTCGGCGATGGCATCGCGGGCGGGCAGGCGATCAGGCCGCGAAGGGCGGTGCGCCATTGTAGA
The DNA here is from genome assembly GCF_050285565.1 of Achromobacter sp. Classification (GTDB taxonomy): domain Bacteria; phylum Pseudomonadota; class Gammaproteobacteria; order Burkholderiales; family Burkholderiaceae_B; genus Achromobacter. The sequence goes on along the minus strand of NZ_JBLZXG010000005.1, from coordinate 353,489 downwards.
CCGCGCGGCCCGCGCTTTCAGTGCCTGCGGTGGGCGGCGCGGTACTGGCCCGGCGTGACCCCGACGTTGTCGCGGAACACGCGCGACAGGTGGCTGGCATTGCCGAAGCCGGCCGCCTGCGCGATGCCGGCGAGGTCGCCCTTGCCCGCCGCCAGCAGAGCGCGCGCGTGAGCCAGGCGGCGGGCGCGTACCCAGGCGTGCGGCGGCTCGCCGAACGAGGCGTGGAACATGCGGGCGAAATGGTAGGTGGACAGCGCGGCCACCCCGGCCAGTTGATCCAGCGTCAGGGCGTCGGCGAGATGCGCGTCGATATAGTCCATGATCCGCCGCCGCACCGCTGGCGCAAGGCCGCCGCGTGCCGGCGGCGCAGCCTTGCGCGCCACACCCTGGTTCAGCAGATGATGCAGTACGGTCTCGGCCGCGCTGCTGGCGGCCAGGCGCTCGGCGGGCGCGTTCCAGTCCGTGTCCAGCAGGGCGCGGCACACGTCGGTCAGCGACGCGTCGTGGATGTAGGTGCGGTCGCGCAGTTCCAGCGCGCGCGGTTCGCAATCGAGCCGCAGCACGGCTTCGCGCGCCAGGCGTTCGGGGGCGATGTACAGATGCAGGAAATGCACCGTGTCATTCATGCACCAGCGTGAATGGTGCTCGGCGGGCAGCACGCAGAACTTGCCGGCGCCGCCGTGCAAGGCGTGGCCGACCCGGAACGATTTCTCGCCGCCATGCAGATAGAGCGACAGCGTGTGATGCCCCGGCGAGTCGTAGCCCAGCGTCTCGTGGGCGCTGCGGCCCCACTGCGAAATGGCGATGCCCTCGCCCAGCGAGGCGGCGCGTGCCAGTGTCGCGCTGGACGCGGACAGGGTGCGGAAAACGGAGAAGTCGGACGGAGCCGAAGCGGTGGTGCCCATGGAACCGAAATGCTACTGCGATCCTGGTGCGCGCGGCACGCGCGGGCCCGGAAAAACCGCAAGAAACGGCAATTTTTCCGGCCTTGGCGCGAGCACACTGGGCGTCGCAGCCCGCCATTTTCGCGGTGCTGAATTTCCTGTCCTTTTTGGCCCGGCCGAGTGTCCCAAAGTGAATCTCTTCCTGTATTTCCTGACAGTCGTCATCTGGGGTACCACCTGGATCGCCATCAAGCTGCAGCTGGGGGCGGTGGCGATTCCCGTGTCGATCTTCTATCGCTTCGCGCTGGCCGGGCTGGTGCTGTTCGCCGCGCTGCTGCTGACCCGCAAACTGCAACGACTTGACCGTCGCGGACATGCGTTGTGCCTGGGCCAGGGGCTGTGCCTGTTCTGCCTGAACTTCCTGTGCTTCTACACGGCGACGCAATGGATTCCGAGCGGCCTGGTGTCGGTGGTGTTCTCGGCCGCGACGCTGTGGAACGCGTTGAACGCGCGATTGTGGTTCGGCACGCGAATCGCGCCGCGCGTGATGGTGGCGGGAGTGATCGGCTTTACCGGCCTGGTGCTGCTGTTCTGGCCCGAGCTGGCGGGCCAGGAGGCCAGCCATGAGACGCTGCTCGGACTGGGTTTCGCGCTGCTGGGCACGTTCTGTTTCTCCACCGGCAACATGCTGTCGTCGCTGCAGCAGCGCGCCGGCCTGCGGCCGCTGACGGGCAACGCCTACAGCATGCTGTACGGCGCCACGATGTTGCTGGCCGGTTGTGTGGTCGCGGGCGTGCCGTTCCGTTTCGACCCCTCCCCGGCCTACGTCGGCGCCCTGCTCTATCTGGCGATCCCGGGTTCGGTGATCGGCTTCACCGCCTATCTGACGCTGGTCGGACGCATGGGGCCGGCGCGCGCGGCCTATTGCACGGTGCTGTTCCCGGTGGTTGCGCTGAGCGTGTCCACCTTTGCCGAGGGCTACCAGTGGACGCCCACCGCGCTGCTGGGCCTGGCGCTGGTGATGTTCGGCAACCTGCTGGTCTTCACCCGGTGGTCGCCGTTCTCGCGGCGGCTGGCGACGTAGGGGTCAACGTCCCTGCCGCGCCAGGGTGCGCAGCGCATCGAGCAGGCGGTCGATCTCGTCGTCGCGGGTCAGGTAGCTGACCGAAGCGCGCGCGATCTGCGTCAGGCCGCGCGCGTTCATGTCTAGCGGGGTGTACGGCACGCCGTTGCTGCCGATGACGATGCCTTGCGCGGCCAGGGCGCGCTGCACCGCGGCGGCTTCGTGTCCGGCGAGATTGAACGACACCAGGCCGGAGCGCGCGCGGCCCTGGTCCAGCACCGCGACGCCGTCAATCGCGGCCAGTTCGGCGCGCAGCGCCCGGGCGACCGCATCGATGCGGGCACGGATGGCGTCCAGCCCGATATCGAGCGCTTCGCGCAGCGCGTTGGCCAGGCCGGCGCGTAGCGCCAGCGAGGCCTCCGCCGATTCGAAGCGCGCCGCGTCGCCCCGCAGTTGCGGCTGGCCATCGGCGCCCAGCGGCGCCGAATAGGTGTCGACGAACGCGGGCGTCAGGCGCGGCAGGAAATCGCGCCGCACAAACAGCAGGCCGGTGCCGCGGGGGCCACGCAGGGCCTTGCGGCCGGCACCGCTGAGCACGTCGCAGCCGACCTCGGCCACGTCCACCGGCAGTTGCCCCACCGCCTGCGCCGCGTCGATGAAGTACGGCACGCCGGCGGCGCGGGTGACGCGGCCGATGGCGGCGGCCGGATTGATCAGGCCGCCATTGGCCGGCAGCCAGGTCAAGGCGACCAGCCGCACCCGCTCGTCCAGCATGGCCTGGAGCGCGGCCGGATCGACGCAGCCGCTGTCATCCGATGGAATCGTCTCGATGGTGGCGCCGGCGCGTTGCGCCGCCAGCCGCATCGCGGCGAGGTTGCCGCCCCACTCGTGGCGGCCGACCAGGATGCGGTCGCCGGCCCGCCACGGGCCCAGCGCCGCGAACGCCGCGCCCCAGCCGGGCGAGTTACCGCCGGTCAGGGCGATTTCGTCGGGCCGCGCATTGAGCAGGCGCGCGGCCAGCGCGCGCGCCTGGTCGGTCTGCGCGCGTGCCGCGACGCCCGCCTCCATCGGCCCCTGCTCGGCCTCGCGCCGCAGGTGCGCCTGGACGGCGTCGAGCGTGGCCGTGGATGGCAGCGACGCGCCGGCATGGTTGAAGTGGACGGTGGTGCGCGTGCCAGGCGTGGCGGCGCGCAGCGTGTCGAGGACGGCGGGAGTCAGGACGGCGGCGGTCATGGGGATTCCAGAAAAAAACGCGCCGGGCGCGGGCCCGGCGCCGCGACATCAGGCGGGCGTGAGGGCGACGACCGCTTCCACTTCCACAGCCACGCCCTGCGGCAGCGAGGCCACGCCGACCGCGCTGCGCGCGTGGCGGCCGGCATCGCCGAATACTTCCACCATCAGGTCCGAGGCGCCGTTGGCGACCGCGCTCTGGCGATGGAAGTCCGGGGTGCTGGCGACGAACACCCCCAGGCGCACCACCCGCGCCACGCGGTCGAGCCGGTCGCCGGTGGCGGCGGCGATCTGCGCCAGGATGCCAAGCGCCGACAGGCGTGCGGCGGCGATGCCGTCGGCCTCCGAGATCTGGTTGCCCAACTGGCCCAGGAACGTCGCCTTGCCGCCCGAGCGCGAGATCTGGCCGGAGATGTAGAGCAGGTTGCCGTCCTGGACGAAGGGAACGTAATTGGCGGCGGGCGCGGCCGCGGGTTCCAGCGCCAGGCCGAGTTCGGCAACGCGGCCGGAGATCGTACGGGTCATGGGGTCACCTGTGTAATGGACATGGAAAAAGGCAGTCCCCATCCTATCGGCACGCACGGCGCCTGACCAATCAATTGTTGCGCACTACGTATGAGCAAAAGTAATGCGTCAAGCCGTCGCGGCGCGGGCCAGCCATGCCTGGAAAGCCTGCGCGGTGGCGTCGGCCTTGCCACGCGGGCTGACGAACCACCAGCCGATGCGCGGATCGTCCAGCGCGGTGCCCGGCAAGGCTTCGACCAGGGCGCCGCTGGCCAGTTGGGCGGCGATCAGGTGATGGCGGCCCATGGCCAGACCCTGGCCCGCCAAGGCCGCCTCGACCACGATGTTGTAGTCATGCAGGTGCACGGTCTGGGCGCGGCTCAGATCCAGGCCCTGCTGGCGGGCCCAGGCATCCCATTCGAACGGCAACTGCGAGTGCGACACCAGCAAGGGGTAGCGCAACAGGTCGGCCGGCACGCGCGGCCGCCGCCGGCCCGCCATCAGCGCGGGGGCGCACACCACCGACAGCCGCTCCGGCATCAGGCGTCGCGCCCGCAGGCCCGGCCAGGTGCCGCGGCCATAGCGTATGGCCACGTCCACTTCGCCCGCCGCCACGTCGGCCAGCCCGATGGCCGGCAGCAGTTGCAGGTCGATATCCGGGTGCGTGGCGGCGAAGTCGGGCAGCCGCGGCGCCAGCCAGCGGGTGGCGAACGAGGCCAGCAGGCCGACCCGCAGCGTGCGCCGGGCGCCGGCCGGTGCCCGGATCGCCGCCGTGCCCTGGCGTAGCAGCTCGAAGGCGGCGTGGACCTGCTCGTAATAGGCCTGCCCGGCAGGCGTCAGCGCCACCGCGCGGGTACGGCGTTCGAACAGCGGCACGCCCAGCTCCGCTTCGAGCCGCTGGATGTGGTGGCTGATGGCGCTTTGGGTGACGAACAGTTCCTCGCCCGCCAGGCTGAAGCTCAGGCGCCGGGCGGCCGCCTCGAAGGCGCGCAGCGAGACCAGGGCGGGCAGGGATCGATGGGAACGCATGAGGCGGGTGCGGGCGGGCCTGAAACCGGCGGAACCCCATTCTCGCAAATCAGGCGCGGGCGTGGAAACAGCTTAGCGCGGCCGGGCGGCGATGGGTTTGCTGCGCAGGATTTCGTGCCGCACGATCTGCAGCGCCTGGACATGGGGCGGCTGGTCGGCGGGGACTTCCCAGGCGCGGGCTGCCATCGGCGACGCCGGATCGAGCAGTTGGAAGGTGAGATCCATCAGCAGGTAGGACGCCGTGGCTTGCGTGTCGCGCGGGGTCTGCGTCGGCCAGCCAGTCAGGTCGCCGGTTTCGCAGATCCAGAGAATCGCGTTCACCGCCTCGGCCTGGCACGCCCTCATGACCGCGATGTCCGGGGGCGCCTTCGCGGCGTCGCGCACCAGCCAGGAGATTGCCTGCAACAGGCCGAATACGAGTTCAAAGGCGGTTGTTGAATCGACGTTCTTCGTGGGTTGAGGCATGCACGTATCCAGGCCGGGGTCAGACCTTTACCATTGATTCAACCTCAATCGTAAAACCTTTCCGTCGCGCACCTGGGGCTTTGCGTCGCGCTTGCGGGGTGATCGCGTCCGAGTTCTGGCCCCGGTGGCGCCGCTCCCATGCAAAAGGCCCGCAACCAGGTTGCGGGCCTTTCAGTACTGCATTCTTTGGCTCCCCGAGCTGGGCTCGAACCAGCGACCTGCGGATTAACAGTCCGTCGCTCTACCGACTGAGCTATCGGGGAACAGGTAGAGGGGGCGAATTATGCACAAATTTCGCGGGGAATGCAAAACGGCGTGGCGGACGGGCCGCCGCATGACGGTTGGGCGTCAGGGGCGATCCCGTATCATCGCCACCAGAAGGTTCGCGGCCTCTCACGTTTTTTCTGGATTGCATCCATGTCTTCGTTCGACATTCAATTGTTGCTCACCGCCCTGGTGAGCGTCCTGCTGCTGGTCGCACTCATTGTCTCGCGCATCCGCATGCATCCGCTGCTGGCGCTGCTGATCGTGTCCATCGGCGTCGGATTCGTCACCGGCATGGATCCGACCGCCATCGTCAAGAACCTGACCGATGGCGCCGGCAAGACTCTTGGCGCGGTGGGCGTGGTGATCGCGCTGGGTGCCATGCTCGGCAAGATCCTGGCGGATTCGGGCACCACCGAGCGCCTGGCCAATGCCATCCTGAGCCGCACCTCGCCGCGCATGATTCCCTGGACCATGACGCTGGTGGCCTTCATCATCGGCATCCCGATGTTCTTCGAGGTGGGCCTGGTGGTGATGCTGCCGCTGATCTTCAGCGTCGCGCGCAAGCTGGAGGGCCAGGAACGCTTCAAGGGCTCGGCCTACGTGTATGTAGGCGTGCCGGTGATCTCGGCCCTGGCCGCCATGCACGGCATGGTGCCGCCGCATCCGGGCCCGCTGACGGCGATCGCCAGCCTCAAGACCACGGTCGGCCCGACCATGATCTACGGCTTCCTGGCGGCGCTGCCGGCCCTGATCCTGGGCGGCCCGCTGTATGGCGCCTTCATCGCGCCGCGCATGACGACGCGCCCGGACGAAGCGCTGCTCGAGCAATTCACCGCGGTTCGGCAGGACCAGGCCGGCCGCGCCGCGCCGGGGGTCGGCCTGGGCGTGCTGGCGGCGCTGTTACCGGCGCTGTTGATGCTGCTGCATGCGGTGGCCGAGATGCTGCTGCCCAAGACCTCGCCTTTGATGCACGTGGCGGTCTTCCTGGGCAACCCGCTGGTGGCCATGCTGCTGGGCGTGCTGTTCGCGGCGGTGACGCTGGTGCTGGCGCGAGGCGGCGACGCCGATAAGCTGCGCGAGGCGCTCGGCAAGAGCCTCAAGCCCGTCGCCGGCATCATGCTGATCATTGCTGGCGGCGGCGCCTTCCAACAGGTGCTGACCAGCGCCAAGGTCGGCGACGCCATTGTCCACCTGACCCACCAGTTCGCGTTCCCGCCGCTGGTGCTGGGCTGGCTGATCGCCATGCTGCTGTCGGTGTCCACCGGCTCGGCCACGGTCGGCATCGTTGGCGCCGCCGGCCTGCTGGCGCCGCTGGCCGGCGCCGATCCCACGCTCAACCTGCCGCTGCTGGCGCTGTCGATCGGCTGCGGCTCGCTGTTCTTCAACTACGCCAATCACGCCGGGTTCTGGATGGTGAAGGAATCGTTCGGCATGACCATGGGCGAGGCCACCAAGACGATCTCGGTGGTGCAATCCATCGTGGCGGTGGTCGGCCTGGTCATGGTGCTGCTGTTCAACATGCTGCCGGCCCTGGGGTGAAGGCGCGGACCATCGCGCCATGCAAAAAGCCCGGCCATTCGGCTGGGCTTTTTGTTGGATGTCGCGGGACATCGATGGTGCCGGTGAAAGGAATCGAACCCTCGACCTTCTCATTACAAGTGAGCTGCTCTACCAACTGAGCTACACCGGCGCGGCGTGCCTGGGGGCACGCGCAGGGACTGCATTGTAATGAAAAAAGGAGATTCTTTCCGGCGCCTGGCGCCGTTGCAGGACGGGGCGCGGGTTCCTCATGCCGGCCGGATGGCCGTGGCGCAGCGCCGCCTTGCTTCCCAGCCATGCAACCGCTCGGCGCGCAGGGCGCGCCACAATTCGTCGGAGCAGAAATAGCCGCTGATGCCGCTGTGCGGATAGGCCGGTCTGACACCGAATTGGCGCGGTAATCGCCAGAAGCAGCGGTTCGCGATGGCGGCCTGGTCCAGTACCAGCGCGGTGCCCTTGAGGAACGAGAAGCCACTGCTGATTTCGTAGCCGGCCCGGCCCATGCCTTTGGAGAACTCGGTCTTCTCGATGATTACGGCATCGACCCGCGGCGGGCACAACAACAGGTGGTAGGTGCGGAAGGGGCGGCGCCTGCGGCCCAGCGTCATGGTCTCGACGTCGATGGGCAGGAAGCGATGCGTATCGGGCTCCAGCGTTTCCATGAGGTCGCGCACCCGCGCGCTGACCACGAACGGGCCGCCTTCCCAACCCAGGATCGCCGGCACGCGGCCGGTGCCACGCAGGGTCAGGCGGATCTGTCGCGGCACCTGCGCGATATCTGCGTCGGACAGGCCATCGAACAGGCACAGCTTGGCCAGCAATTGGCGGTCGATCTGCGGTACGAATTGCGTCGACGGGCCGCCAGCGGGTGGCATTCCGATCAGATACGGCATGGTTTGTGGCGGCTCCTTGGGGGGCCGGGCGGCGCGCTGCACGACGCGTGGCGGACGACATCAGGCCCGGTTCAGCCGTATGAGACGGGATTCCGGCGAGATTTGCAAATGATACGCGCTATCGTTCCGAGTTTCGGAAAGTGGCAGCGCCGGCGGGCGGTGGCAGGCAAGGAAACGCCCCTGGGCAGGGGCGTTTCAGATCAAGCGGGCGTTACCGGCGCGGCCGGCCGGTGCAAGGCGCCGGTTCGTTGATGCCAGTGAACCCGGTGCCAGCGCGCCGCGTCACTTGACGATCGTCAGGTGCGGACGCTTGGGCTCGTCGTCGCCGCCATCATCGCCTGGGGCGGTGTCCGCGGCGGCTTCGGCGGTGGTGGACTCGGGCGCGCCGGGTGTGCCGGGGGCCGGCGGTTCGTAGGGCTGCACTTCGAAGCCCATGCCGGCGCCGGTCTCGCGCGCGTAGATGGCGCTGACGGCGCCCACCGGCACATAGACGTTTTCGGTCACGCCGCTGAAGCGGGCCTGGAATTCGATGAATTCGTTGCCCAGCACCAGGCGGTTGGTGGCCAGCGTGCCGACGTTCAGGGTGATCTGGCCGTCGCGCACGTGGGCGACGGGCACCATGGTGTGCTCGTCGACCTGCACGGTGATGTACGGCGTGTAGCCGTTATCGGTGCACCATTCGTGCAGTGCGCGGATCAGATACGGTTTGGTCGAAGTTTCACCCATTACACAACCAGCCTTAGCGACGCATCACTTTTTCCGAAGGCGTCAGCGCTTCGATGTAGGCCGGGCGCGAGAAGATGCGTTCGGCGTACTTTTGCAGCGGAGCCGCATTCTTGGGCAGTTCGATGCCGTAGTGGTCCAGGCGCCAGAGCAGCGGTGCGACGGCCACGTCGAGCATGGAGAATTCCTCGCCCAGCATGTACTTGTTCTTGAGCAGCATCGGGGCCAGCTGGGCCAGGCGGTCGCGGATGTTCTGGCGAGCGTTGGCGAGCTTCTTTTCGTCGGGCTTGGCGCTGCGGTCTTCCAGCGTCGAGACGTGAACGAAGAGTTCCTTCTCGAAGTTGTAGAGGAACAGACGCGTGCGGGCGCGCATGACCGGGTCGGCGGGCATGAGCTGCGGGTGCGGGAAGCGCTCGTCGATGTACTCGTTGATGATGTTCGACTCGTACAGGACCAGGTCGCGTTCGACCAGAATGGGCACTTGACCGTACGGATTCATCACCGAGATGTCTTCGGGCTTGTTGTACAGGTCGATGTCGCGGATCTCGAAATCCATGCCCTTTTCGAACAACACGAAGCGGCAGCGTTGCGAAAACGGACACGTGGTTCCGGAATAGAGCACCATCATGGCGAAAAATCCTTTATGAAAAACGAAAGGCCAGCGCCCTAATCTAGCAGGCGCTGGCCCCGATTGCCAGGCGGGGGGTAGGCATACAGCCCTAACCCGCCATTATCCACCCTGGAGAAAATGGGGGCGGATAAGCCTGGCGGGGCGTTGCGGTTAGCGCACGTGTTTCCAGTAAGAGGCGTTCAGGCGCCACATCACCAGGAAGAACAAGAGCAGGAACAACATGACACCGACGCCCAGCTGGACGCGGAAAGTCTGGACGGGTTCGGCCATCCAGGACATGAACGCGGTCAGGTCGGCGACGTCGTTGTCGTATGTTGCGGTTTGGGCCGGGTTGGCGGCCTTGAATTTGGCCTCGAAGGTGGCATGGCCTTGGTAGTTGGCTACCGGTTCGGCCTTGACCGTGGAAAAACCTTGCGCATCGTACACCGTCGTGACCCGTTCCCAGGTCTTGGGCGCGCCGTCCTTGCCTTCGACCTCGTGCATCGCCACCGTGGTCAGCTCGCGCGGCCCCTGGCGTTCCCACAGCGCGTGCGGCATGCCCACGGCCGGGAACACCAGGTTGTTCCAGCCCGTGGCGCGCGAGGTGTCACGGTAGAACGTGCGCAGGTAGGTGTAGAGATAGTCGGAACCGGAGGGCCCGGCGTTGACGGATTTGGCGCGGGCGATCACGGACAGGTCCGGGGGCGTGGTGCCAAACCACTTCTTGGCGTCCTTGGGCGTCATGGCGACAGTCATCATGTCGCCGACCTTCTCGCCGGTGAACAGCAGGCTTTCCTTGATTTGCTGGTCGGTCAGGCCAATGTCCTTGAGCTTGTTGTAGCGCATCGACGATGCGCTGTGACAGTTCAGACAGTAGTTGACGAACAGCTTGGCGCCGTTTTGCAGCGACGCCATGTCGTTGACGCGGTAAGGCGCCTTGTCCAGCGGATAGCCGCCTCCGGCGGCAAAGGTAGCGGTACACGTGAGCATCAAGGCCACGGCACCAATCAGCTTCTTGATCATGGTTAGTCCGTTATTCTCGTTGGCTCAGTGGGCGTGGAACGTGACGCGGTCGGGCACTTGCTTGAAGGTGCCCAGGCGGCTCCATACCGGCATCAGGAAGAAGAAGGCCAGGTACAGCAGCGTGCCGATCTGCGACGTCAGGTTCAACGGCGGACTGGGCGGCTGCGTACCGATGTAGCCGAGCACCAGGAAGTTGACCATGAAGATGCCGTAGATCCACTTGTGCCAGGTGGGGCGATAGCGGATCGACTTGACCGGGGAGTGGTCCAGCCACGGCAGGAAGAACAGGATGACCACGGTGCCGCCCATGGCGACCACGCCCCAGAACTTGGCGTCGATCACGCGCAGCAGCACGGCCACGACGATCAGGATGCCAGGCACGGCGATGCGCATGAAGCCTTTCAGGTTGCTCTTGACCAGCAGCGCGATGGCGCCCAGCACCGAGGCGCCGGCCAGCACCCACGTGAACTCGTCGGTGGTGGCGCGCAGCATCGAGTAGAACGGCGTGAAGTACCACACCGGGGCGATGTGCGGCGGCGTCTTGAGCGAGTCGGCCGGGATGAAGTTGTTGAACTCCAGGAAGTAGCCGCCCATTTCCGGCGCGAAGAACACGATGAAGGCGAACACCAGCAGGAAGCCCGCGACGCCGACCAGGTCGTGCACCGTGTAGAACGGATGGAACGGAATGCCATCCTTGGGGCGACCGTATTTGTCCTTCGGGCCCTGCTTGATCTCGATGCCGTCCGGGTTGTTCGAGCCGACTTCGTGCAGCGCCACCAGGTGCGCGGCCACCAGACCCACCAGCACCAGCGGAATGGCGATGACGTGGAAGGCGAAGAAGCGGTTCAGCGTGGCGTCGGACACGACGTAGTCGCCGCGGATCCAGATCGACAGTTCAGGGCCGATGAACGGGATGGCCGCGAACAGGTTCACGATCACCTGGGCGCCCCAGTACGACATCTGGCCCCAGGGCAGCAGGTAGCCGAAGAACGCTTCGGCCATCAGACAGAGGAAGATCGCGACGCCGAAGATCCACACCAGTTCGCGGGGCTTGCGGTAGGAACCGTAGAGCAGGCCGCGCAGCATGTGCAGGTACACGACGACGAAGAACATCGAGGCGCCGGTCGAGTGCATGTAGCGCACCAGCCAGCCCCACGGGACTTCGCGCATGATGTATTCGACGGATTGGAACGCGCGCTCGGCGTCCGGCTTGTAGTGCATGACCAGGAAGATGCCGGTCACGATCTGCAGCACCAGCACCAGAAGCGCCAGCGAGCCAAAGAAATACCAGAAGTTGAAATTCTTGGGTGCGTAATACTCGGACAGATGGGCTTTCCAGGTGGAGGTCACCGGAAAGCGCCGGTCCAGCCAGCCCAACAGGCCTGTCGTCTCGACGGTTTTCTCGCCAGCCATGTAACGGCTCCTTCTCTTATACGTGGCGTATTGTTTTACTTACGTAATTCGGGAAAAAAGCGCGACGCGAGCGTCAGGCCTTGTTGTCTTCATCGACGCCCACGATGATGCGGGTATCGGTGAGATACTGGTACGGCGGGACTTCGAGATTATCGGGAGCGGGCTTGTTCTTGTAGACCCGGCCAGCCAGGTCGAACGTGGAGCCATGGCACGGACAGAGGAATCCGCCTTGCCAGGAGGCGCCCATGCCGCCACCGCCGCCTGTTTCGAAGTGCGAGGTGGGCGAGCAGCCCAAGTGGGTACAGATGCCAACACAGACGAAGATCTCGGGCTTGCGCGAGCGGCCTTCGTTTTCTGCGTATTTGGGAGTGAAGCCGGGGCGCTTGGATTGGGGATCCGCCAGGAGCGCGTCCTGGGTCTTGAGGCCGGCGATTTGTTCGGGAGACCGGTGGATGATCCAGACCGGCTTGCCACGCCATTCCACGGTTTTCATGGTGCCGACCGGAATATCACCGATCTCGACTTCGACGGGGGCGCCAGCCGCGCGGGCTTTTTCAGAAGGGGAAAACGTGCTCACAAGCGGTATTGCCGTTGCGACACCTGCTACGCCACCCACGGCACAGGCGGTGGTTACCCAGAAACGTCGCGAAGGATCGGGCGGCAGATTTGGATCAACCGCACCGTCATCATCATGCACCAGCGTATCCTGACTCATCTTCCTATCCTTGTTGATGCGCCCGCTCTACGAGTAGCATCACTTCTGCGGCATCGGCTTCGCGGGAATATGTAACAACATAGCAACCGCGTATTATAGCGCCAGCCTACTGGTGGGCGTATCACGAAGGGAGTGCTTTTATGAGCAAAGCGACAGGTTTCGTCAAAGAATTCCGAGATTTCGCTGTAAAAGGCAACGCGGTCGATTTGGCGGTTGGTGTGATCATCGGGGCGGCGTTTGGCAGGATCGTCGACTCGCTGGTCAAGGATATCGTCATGCCGCTGGTCAATTTCGTGCTTGGCGGGTCGGTCGATTTCTCGAACAAGTTCCTGGTGCTGTCGATGCCGGCCAATTACTCCGGGCCGATGACGTATGCGGATCTGACCAAGGCGGGCGCCAATGTTTTCGCCTGGGGGAATTTCGTCACGATCATCATCAACTTCGTGTTGCTGGCCTTTGTGATCTTCTGGATGGTGAAGGCGATCTACAAGGCGCGCACCAAGGCCGAGGAAGCGCCGGCGCCAGCGGCTCCGGCTGCGACGCCTGAGGATGTGGCGTTGTTGCGTGAGATTCGGGATTTGTTGAAAAAGCCTTGAAAGCGGAAGAGAAAAGAAGCGTCCTGCGGGGCGCTTTTTTTATTGGCTGGCTGGTTTTGGGGGGCTTGCGGAGGCTGTAGTGCTTCGTAGGCTGCCCGGTGCGGCCGTGCCCTTTCGTTGCTGTTACACCGGGTTGTCCAGGTCCACGAATTCGACCGTGATGCCGAAGCGTTCCGCCACGGCCTGGCCCAGGGCCTGGATGCCGTAGCGTTCGGTGGCGTGGTGGCCGGCGCCGAGGAAGGCGACGCCGGTTTCCTGGGCCAGGTGGAAGGTGGATTCGGAGGCTTCGCCGGTGATGTAGGCGGTGGCGCCGGCGTCGATGGCGTCGGCCAGCATGCCTTGGGCGCCGCCGGTGCACCAGGCGATGCGGGCGATGGGCTGGTCGGGGTTGCCGACGACCAGGGGCTGGCGGCCCAGGCGTTGCTGGATGCGGGCGGCGAGCTGGCCGAGGGTGGTCAGGTCGGGGGCGGCGCCGAGCCAGACCAGGTTGTCGGGGCCACAGGTGCGCGGCGCGCCGTCGTCGCGGCGTTCGGGTTCGAGGCCGAGGACGCGCGCCAGTTGGGCGTTGTTGCCGAGGGTGGGATGGGCGTCCAGCGGCAGGTGGTAGGCGTACAGGTTGAGGTCGTTCTTCAGGGCCAGCGCCATGCGGGTGCGGCGCGTGCCGATGACGCGGCGATCCTCGTTGCGCCACATCCAGCCGTGGTGCACCAGCACCGCGTCGGCGCCGCGTTCGACGGCGATGCGCAACAGGGCTTCGCTGGCGGTGACACCGGTGATAATGTGTCCGACTTCGGATCGGCCTTCCACCTGCAGCCCGTTGGGGCAGTAGTCCTTGAAACGCGCGGCTTGCAGGGTGTCGTCCAGCCAGGCGGCCAGGACGTGGGAGTCCACTTTACTCATTGCTAGTCCTATCAGAAACATGCGCCGATATTGGCTGATCTTCGCTCAGGCCGTCACGGTCTGCCTGGGTATTCTATTCGTCGTCACCACCTTGCGGCCGGATCTGCTGCGGCTGGTCGGGCCCGAGGCGGCGCCAGCGGCGACGCCGCAGGCGGTGACAGGCGCGCGAGCGGCCACGGGCCCGGTGTCGTACGCCGACGGGGTGGCGCGGGCCGCGCCGTCGGTGGTCAACGTCTACACCACCAAGCACGTGGACGTGCCGCTCGTGCCGTTGCCGGACGACCCCATCCTGCGACAGCTTTTCGGGCAGGTGCCCGGCATGAGCCGGCGCCAGGCCAGCACCAGTCTGGGGTCGGGCGTGGTGGTCAACCGGGATGGCTACGTGCTGACCAATTATCACGTGGTGCAGGCGGCCGACGCCATCGAGGTGGCGCTGGCCGATGGGCGCAAGGACTCGGCCAAGGTGGTGGGCGCGGATCCGGATACCGACTTGGCGGTGCTGAAGCTGGAGACCCTGCGCAACCTGCCGGCCGCCACGCTGGCGCCGGACCGCGGCCTGCGGGTCGGTGACGTGGTGCTGGCAATCGGCAATCCGTTCGGCGTGGGGCAGACGACCACGCAAGGGATCGTGTCGGCACTGGGCCGCAACGGGCTGGGCTTGAACACCTACGAGAACTTCATCCAGACCGACGCCGCGATCAATCCAGGCAATTCGGGCGGTGCGCTGGTGGACGCGCAGGGCAACCTGGTGGGCATCAATACGGCCATCTATTCCGAGTCGGGCGGATCGATGGGCATCGGTTTCGCCACGCCGATCGACATCGCGCGCAAGGTGATGGACGAAATCGTCAAGACCGGCGGCGTCAAGCGCGGCTGGCTGGGGGTGGAGCCACAGGACCTGACGCCCGAGCTGGCGCGCGCCTTCCAGCTGGAGCGCGATGTCCGCGGCGTGATCATCGCCGGGGTGCTGCGCGATGGCCCGGCGGCCAAGGGCGGCCTGCGGGTCGGCGATATCGTGCAGACGGTGAACGGCAAGCCGATGACGGACACCTCCGGGCTGCTGGCTGCGATCGCGCAGTTGACGCCGGGCCAGCACGCGACGCTGGGGGTGCTGCGCGGCGGCAAGGTGGCCGACGTGACGGTGGTGGTGGGAACGCGGCCGGGGTTGCCGCGCTAGTGCAACGCCAGCAACGCCAGCAACGCCGGGCGGCGGGCCTTCGGGGCCGGGGAGCGGCGCCGCAGGGCTATGGCCGTGGCAGGGACCGCCGCGGCGCCGGCGGGCGGCGGGGCCGGCACGGCGTGTCGAGCACCAGGCGCACGACCTGCAGCACGCGCTTGCGGGTGGCCTCGGGCTGTTGCCGCAGCAACGCGCAGATTTCGGCGCAGTAGGCGTCGGATTGTTCTTCTTCACGAGGGTGCGGCGTGGCGGCCTGCGCCACCATGCCGTCGGCCAGCCAGGGCACCTGGGTGTCCAGCGCCTGCGCCAGCCGTTGCAGCGTGGCACGGGTGGGGGCGTAGCGTTCCTCGCGGGTCAGGATGCGGTGGATGCAGGACTGCGGCACGCCGGAGATGCGGGCGAGCTGGTTCTGGCTTTTGATGCCGCGCCACCGCATCAGGGTGCGCAGGCGTAGGGCGAGCGACATGACTGCAATGTAAGTTTGCAGCCGGTGCCCGACAAGCGGAAACCGTCCGTTTATGAATGACAACGGGGCCCGCAGCGGGGCCCCGTCATGTCCGCGTGCCGTGGACTCAGTGGCGCTCGGTCAGCGAGCCGTCGTTGACGTCTTCGCTGGCGCCGGGTTTGGGCGTGACCAAGCGCGCGCAGATCAGGCCCAGTTCGTACAGCAGGCACAGCGGCACCGCCAGCATGAACTGGCTGACCACGTCGGGGGGCGTCACCACCGCGGCGATGATGAAGGCGCCGACCACCACGTAGCCGCGCGCGCTCTTGAGCTTGGACAGCTCCACCACGCCCATGCGCACCAGCAGCACCACGGCCACCGGCACCTCGAAGGTGATGCCGAACGCCATGAACATGGTCATGACGAAGCTCAGGTAGGCCTCGATGTCCGGCGCCGGCGTGATCGACTGCGGCGCGAAGGTGGCGATGAAGTGGAAAACGGTGCGGAACACCACGAAATAGCAGAACGCCATGCCCGCGATGAATAGCAGCGTGCTGGAGATGATGAGCGGCAGCGCCAGCCGCTTCTCGTGCTTGTACAGGCCGGGCGCGACGAACGCCCAGGCTTGGTACAGCACCACCGGCAGCGCCACGATGAAGGCCGCCATCATGGTGACCTTGACCGGCACCATGAAGGGCGTGATGACGCCGGTGGCGATCATGCGGGTGCCTTGCGGCAGCGAGGCCAGCATGGGCTGGGCCAGCACGTCGTAGATGGCGGAGGCGCCGGGATAGATGAACAGGATGACGAACACCGCCACCACCGCGCCGACGGCGCGCAGCAGGCGGGTGCGCAGTTCGACCAGGTGGGAGATGAAGCTTTCCTGCTGGCCGTCTTCTTGGGAGGCGTCCTGGGTCACGTTGTCGTTCCGGAGGGCGTGGCGGGCTTGCTGGCCGGCGCGGTCTCGCTGGCGGCCGGGGCGCCGGGCGCCGGCGCCGGTTGCGGGGCGGGAGCAGGCTGGGCAGCCGGCGCGGCGGCGGGCGGATCCAGATCCAGGCTCAGGTTCGGGTTGGGCGGCGCGATGCTGCGCGGCGCTTCGGCCGGCTGGCCGGTCTGCGGCGTCATCAGCGGCTCGGCCGCCACGGCGGGCTTGCCACTGGCTTCGCGGGCCACTTCATCGAGTTCGGCGCGGAATTGCTGCACTGGTTCCTGCAGCGCGTTGTGGGTGTCGTTCAGCGACTGCTGCACGTCCTGCGCCGCGGTTTCCATTTCGCTCTTGAATTTGCGCAGCTCGTCCAGCTCGATCTCGCGCTGGATATCGGATTTCACGTCGTTGACGTAACGCTGCGCGCGGCCCAGCAGGTGGCCGACCGTGCGGGCGACCTTGGGCAGGCGTTCGGGGCCGATGACGATCAGCGCGACGACGCCGATCACCATCAGTTCAGTGAGGCTGACATCAAACATTCGACGGCCGCTCGGGAATTGAGGCTATGAGGGCCGGCCGGTGCAGGCCGGGCCCGGGGGCGCGCAGGCGCTCAGGAGTTGGACTTTTCCTTGGCCTGCACGTCGATGGTGTCGCCGGCCACGCGCTGTTGGGCGATGGGTTCGGCCGGCTTGTCGCCGTTGGCGTCCTTCATGCCTTCCTTGAAGCCCTTGACGGCGCCGCCCAGGTCCGAGCCGATGTTGCGCAGTTTCTTGGTACCGAAAATCAGCGCCACAATGACCAGGACGACCAGCCAATGCCAAATGCTAAAGCTACCCATGATGGTTCTCCGTATTACGCAGTGGGGGCCATGCGCCCTTTCCAGGGTCGCTGACCGCCGATGATGTGGAAATGCAGATGCGGGACTTCCTGGCCGCCTTCGACGCCAGAATTGATCATGATGCGAAACCCGCCATCAGGGCCCGGACGGCAACCGTTTTCAGCGGCAAGCCGTGGCGCCAATGCCATCATTCTACCCAACCAACCTGCGTCCTCGGCCGTAATATCCTGCATGGATGTGACATGACGTCGAGGGATCAGCAATAAATGCACCGGCGCGGCCGGGTTGATATCGTGGAATGCAACAAAGTCCTCGTCCTCGTAGACTTTCTTGGACGGGATCTCGCCAGCGGCGATCTTGCAGAAAATACAGTTGGCGCTCATTTTTCCGGTTCCGTGTCAGTCCTGGGGCCGGCTGGCCTTCTCGGCCAGGCCCGACAGCCCTTCGCGGCGGGCCAGCTCGGCCAGCACGTCGTCGGGGCGCAGGTTGAAGTGCGTCAGCGCCACCAGGCAATGAAACCACAGGTCGGCGGTTTCGCTGACGATGCGTTCGGGCACGCCATCCTTGGCGGCCATGACCAGTTCGGTGGCTTCTTCGCCGATTTTCTTGAGGAAGGCGTCGGGGCCCTTGGACAGCAGCTTGGCCGCGTACGAGGCCTTGGGATCGCCGCCGTTTTCGGGGCGGCGGGTCTCCAGGGTGTCGGCGATGCGGGCCAGGACGTCGTGGGCGGTGAGGGGCGAGTCGGTCATTTGTAGATCAGTTCGGGGTCTTTCAGCACCGGGTCGACCGTGACCCAGGCGGCCTGGTCGCTCGGGCCTTCCAGGCGGCGGTAGAAACAGCTGGCGCGGCCGGTGTGGCAGGCGATGCCGCCTTCCTGGCGCACCTTGAGCAGCACCACGTCGCCGTCGCAATCCAGGCGCAGCTCGTGCACCTGCTGCACGTGGCCCGATTCCTCGCCCTTGCGCCACAGGCGCTGGCGCGAGCGCGACCAGTACACCGCGCGGCCGGTGGCGGCGGTTTCGGCCAGCGATTCGCGGTTCATCCAGGCCACCATCATGATCTGGCCGTTGTCGGCGTCCTGCGCGATGGCCGGGATCAGGCCGTTTTCGTCGAAGACGACGTCGGCCATCCAGCCGGGTTCGTTGCTCATCGTCATATCCTCACTTCAATGCCCTGTTCGGCCATGAAGCGCTTGCATTCGCCGACCGTGTGCTGGCCGAAGTGGAAGATGCTGGCGGCCAGCACGGCGCTGGCGCGGCCGGTGGTGACGCCGTCGGCCAGGTGCTGCAGGGTGCCGACGCCACCCGAGGCGATGACCGGCACCGGCACCGCGTCCGAGACGGCGCGGGTCAGTTCCAGGTCGAAGCCCGACTTGGTGCCGTCGCGATCCATGCTGGTCAGCAGGATCTCGCCGGCGCCGTAGGCGGCCATGCGACGGGCCCAGGCCACGGCGTCCAGCCCGGTGGCCTTGCGGCCGCCATGGGTGAAGACTTCCCAGCGCGGCGCCTCGCCCGCGGCCGAGACCCGGCGCGCGTCGATCGCCACCACCACGCATTGCGAGCCGTGGTAGTCGGAGGCCGCGCGCACCAGTTCCGGGTTGGCCACGGCGGCGCTGTTGATGCTGATCTTGTCGGCGCCGGCGTTCAGCAGGCGCTGGATGTCCGATACCTGGCGCACGCCGCCACCCACCGTCAGGGGGATGAAGACCTGCGAGGCGACCTGCTCGATGATGGGCAGGATCAGGTCGCGGCCGTCGCTGGTGGCGGTGATGTCCAGGAAGGTGAGTTCGTCGGCGCCCTGCTCGTTGTAGCGGCGGGCGATCTCGACGGGGTCGCCGGCGTCGGCGAGGTTGACGAAGTTCACGCCCTTGACGACCCGGCCGGCGGTGACGTCAAGGCAGGGGATGATGCGGCGGGTCAGCGCGCTCTGGGCGGGCGCGCCGGCCTCGGGGGACCTGCTGGTGGTGGTCATTTGGCCAATTCGTCGGCGCGGGCCTGGGCCGCTTGGAAGTTGAGCGTGCCTTCGTAGATGCTGCGGCCCAGGATGGCGCCTTCGACGCCCTCTTCCTCGACGGCGCACAGCGCTTCGATGTCCTGGATGCCGGCGATGCCGCCCGAGGCGTACACCGGGATGCGCACGTGCTGCGCCAGGCGCACGGTGGCCTCGACGTTCACGCCCGACAACATGCCGTCGCGGCCGATGTCGGTGTAGATGATGGCTTCGCAGCCGTAGTCTTCGAACTTCTTGGCCAGGTCGAGCACGTCGTGGCGCGTCAGTTTGCTCCAGCCGTCGGTGGCGATCTTGCCGTCGCGGGCGTCCAGGCCGACGATGATCTGGCCGGGGAAGGCGCCGCAGGCATCGTGCAGGAAGCCGGGATTCTTGACCGCGGCGGTGCCGATGATCACGTAGGAGATGCCGGCGTCGAGATAGCGCTCGATGGTGTCGAGGTCGCGGATGCCGCCGCCGATCTGAACCGGGATGTCGTCGCCGACGGCGTCCAGGATGGCCTTGATGGGCGCTTCGTTCTTGGGCTTGCCGGCGACGGCGCCGTTCAGGTCGACCAGGTGCAGGCGGCGGGCGCCCTGTTCGAGCCATTTGGAGGCCATGGAGGCGGGGTCTTCGGAGAACACCGTTGCATCGTCCAGGTCGCCCTGGCGCAGACGCACGCAGCGTCCGTCTTTGAGATCGATGGCGGGGATCAGCAGCATGGTGGGCAGCGGGAAAATATGGGGTTGAATGGGCTGGCGCGCGTGTGTGCCGGAACGGCTTACGGCTGCCAGTCTACAAAATTGCGATACAGGCGCAAACCGTGCTCGGCGCTCTTTTCCGGGTGGAACTGCACCGCGAAAATGTTAGCTGCCGCCACCGCGCAGGTAAAGGTGACGCCATAATCGGTTTCTCCGACGGTCAGGCCCGCATCGGCCGGGTCGGCGTAATAACTATGGACGAAATAGAAATGCGTGTCGTCCGGAATGCCGGCCCAGATAGGGTGAGAGCGCGTCTGGCGGACTTTGTTCCATCCCATGTGCGGGACTTTCAGGCGCTCCGGCCGGACGTCGACCGGGCCGGCGGCGCCGCTGTCGGCCGCGCAGGCCGCGTCGTCGGCCGTGACCGGGTCGGCGAAGCGCGGGCCGGCAAAGCGCCGCACAACGCCGGGGAACAGGCCCAGGCAGGCGGTGGCGCCCTCTTCGCTGGAGTCGAACAGCATCTGTTCGCCCACGCAGACGCCCAGCAGCGGCTTGCCGCGGGCGGCCTTGACGACCGCGTCGCGCAGGCCGGATTCGTTCAGGGTGCGCATGCAATCCGCCATGGCGCCCTGCCCCGGAAACACCACGCGGTCGGCCGCGTCGATTTCGTGGGGCTGGTTGCAGATGCGGATGTCCGCGTCGGGGGCGGCGTACTTGAGCGCGCGCGCGACGGAATGGAAGTTGCCCATTCCGTAATCGACGATGGCGATAGTGGTCACTTCGGTTTACCTGGTGCGTGGCGGGAGGTCGCGCAGCTTACAGCACGCCCTTGGTCGAGGGCACGACGTCGCCCATGCGCGGGTCGACTTCGATGGCCATGCGCAGCGCGCGGCCACAGGCCTTGAAGACCGTTTCGCATTGGTGGTGGGCGTTGGTGCCGCGCAGGTTGTCGATGTGCAGGGTGATCAGCGCGTGGTTGACCAGGCCCTGGAAGAATTCGCGCGTCAGGTCGACGTCGAAGGCGCCGATGTGCGAGCGGGTGAAGGGGATGTGGTATTCCAGGCCCGGACGGCCGGAGAAGTCGACCACCACGCGCGACAGCGCCTCGTCCAGCGGCACGTAGGCGTGACCGTAGCGGCGCAGGCCGGCCTTGGTGCCGACCGCCTTGGCGATGGCCATGCCCAGCGTGATGCCCACGTCTTCCACCGTGTGATGCGCATCGATGTGCAGGTCGCCCTCGGCCTTGATGTCGAGGTCTATCAGGCCGTGGCGCGCGATCTGGTCCAGCATGTGGTCCAGGAAGGGCACGCCCGTGTCGATCGTCTGCTTGCCGGTGCCATCCAGGTTGATGGCCACGCGGATGCGGGTTTCGTTGGTGTTGCGGGTGATCTCTGCGGTACGCATGTCAGGACTCGATTAGGCGCTGAGGATGTCTTGCAGTGCCGATAGCAAAGCGGCGTTCTCGGCCGGGGCGCCTACCGAGATGCGGAGGCAGCCGGCCAGGAGCGGGTGGGCGTTGGCGAAGTTACGAACCAATATTTTGCGCTGTTTCAGGGCAAGATGCACGGCGTTGCCGTCGAGCTTGCCGGAAAAGCGCGCGAGTACGAAGTTGGCCGCGGACGGGAATACCCTGACGCCCGGCAGTGCCGCCAGCGCGGCGGCCAGCGGCTCGCGGTCGGCGCGCAGTCGGGCGGCCTGTTCGTCCAGCACCGGCTTGTGGCGCAGCACCGTCAGCAGCGCGGCCTGGGTCAGCACGTCCAGGTTGTAGGGCGGGCGCACCTTGTCGAGTTCGGCGATCCAGTCCGGATGGCCGGCCAGATAGCCGAAGCGCAGGCCCGCCAGGCCGATCTTGGACACCGTGCGCATCACCACGACGTTGGGCGCGTCCAGCAGGCGCGGCATCCAGCTACGGTCGGTGAAGGGCTGGTAGGCCTCGTCCACCACCACCAGGCCGGGGGCGGCGGCGATGATGGCGGCCATGTCCTCATCCGGCCAGGCGCCGCCGGTGGGGTTGTTGGGCACCGCCAGGAACACCACCTTGGGCTGGTGCTCGCGGATCGCGGCCAGCATGGCCGGCAGATCCAGGGACAGGTCATCGGTGAGCGGCACGCCGACGAAGCGGGCGTGGTCGAAACGCGCCGCCATGTCGAAATAGACGAACGACGGCCACGGCGCCAGCACCACTTCACCCGGGTTGCAGCAGGCCTGTACCGTCATGTGAATCAGCTCGTCCGAGCCGTTGCCGAACAGCACGCCGGCGGCCGCGGGCACGCCGAAGGCCGATTTCACGGCCTGGCGCAGTTCGGCCAGGTCGGCGGCCGGGTAGCGGTTCAGCGGCGTGTCGCGCAGCACGCGGGCCAGGTCGTCGCGCACCGCCTCGGGCAGTTCGTAGGGCGATTCCATCGCGTCCAGCTTGATGCAGCCTTCGGCGTGCGCCACGGGATACGCGCTCAGTTCGAGGATGTCGGGCCGGATGGTGCCGGCGATGCAGCCGGCGACCGCGCTCATGGCTGGTCGATCCGGTACTGGGCGCTGGCGGCGTGGGCCTGCAGGCCTTCGCCCAGCGCCAGTTCGGCGGCGATGCGGCCAAGCGTCTGGGCGCCCTGGCGCGACACCTGGATCAGGCTGGAGCGCTTCTGGAAGTCGTACACGCCCAGCGGCGACGAGAACCGCGCCGTGCGCGAGGTCGGCAGCACGTGGTTGGGGCCGGCACAGTAGTCGCCCAGGGCTTCCGAGCTGAAGCGGCCCATGAAGATGGCGCCGGCGTGGCGGATCTTGGCGGTCCAGACTTCGGGCTGCTCGGTGGAGATCTCCAGGTGTTCCGGGGCGATGTCGTTGGCGATGCGGCAAGCCTCGTCCAGGTCGCGCACCTGGATCAGGGCGCCGCGGTTGGCCAGGCTGGTGCGCAGGATGGCGGCGCGCGGCATGGTCGGCAACAGGCGGGCGATGGCGGCCTCGACTTCGGCGATGAAGGCGGCGTCCGGGCACAGCAGAATGGACTGGGCCAGTTCGTCGTGCTCGGCCTGCGAGAACAGGTCCATGGCGATCCAGTCGGCCGGCGTCTTGCCGTCGCAGATCACCAGGATTTCGCTGGGGCCGGCGATCATGTCGATGCCGACCACGCCGAACACGCGGCGCTTGGCGGCGGCCACGTAGGCGTTGCCGGGGCCGACGATCTTGTCCACCGCCGGCACGGTGGCGGTGCCGTAGGCCAGCGCGCCCACGGCCTGCGCGCCGCCGATGGCGAACACGCGGTCGACGCCGCTGATGGCGGCGGCGGCCAGCACGATGGGGTTGCGCGCGCCGTCCGGCGTGGGCGTGACCATGACCAGTTCCTGCACGCCGGCGACCTTGGCCGGGATGGCGTTCATCAGCACCGACGAGGGATACGCGGCCTTGCCGCCCGGCACGTACAGGCCGACGCGGTCCAGCGGCGTGATCTGCTGGCCCAGCATGGTGCCGTCAGCCTCGGTGTAGGTCCAGGTTTCGGCGCGCTGGCGCTCGTGGTAGCGGCGCACGCGCTCGGCGGCGGCCTGCAGCGCGTCGCGCTGGGCGGCCGGCAGCGCGGCCAGGGCCGCATGCCAGTCGGCCTTGGGGATTTCGAGTGTGTCCGCGGACGCCTGCGGCATGCGGTCGAAGCGCTGGGTGTATTCCACCAGCGCGGCATCGCCGCGGGCGCGCACGTCGGCCAGGATGCCGGCGGCGGCGCGGTCGATGGACTCGTCCTCGGTGGCCTCGAAGGCCAGCAGCTGGGACAGGGCGGATGCGAATCCGGGATCGCGGGAATCGAGACGATTGATCAGGGCCATGGCGTTCAGGCGGGTGGCGGCCGCCGCGCGGGGGCGGCGGTCGGGGTCAGGCGTTGCGGGAAGCGGCGCGCTCGAAGGCGTCCAGCAGCGGTTGCAGGCGTTCGCCGCGGGTTTTGAGCGCGGCCTGGTTGACGATCAGGCGCGAGGAGATCGGCATGATGTCCTCGACCGCGACCAGGTCGTTGGCGCGCAGCGTGCCGCCGGTGGACACCAGGTCCACGATGCAGTCGGCCAGGCCCACCAGCGGCGCCAGTTCCATCGAACCATACAGCTTGATGATGTCGACGTACACACCCTTGGATGCAAAGTGTTCACGGGCTGACTGCACGTACTTGGTGGCTACGCGCAGGCGCGCGCCCTGGTGCACCGCGGCGTCGTAGTCGAAGCCGTTGCGCACGGCCACGGCCAGGCGGCACTTGGCGATGTTCAGGTCGATCGGCTGATACAGGCCGCCGGGCTGCTGCGCGGCGTGCTCGATCAGCACGTCCTTGCCGGCGATGCCGAGGTCGGCCGCGCCATACTGCACGTAGGTCGGCACGTCCGAGGCGCGCACGATGATCAGGCGCAGGCCCGGATCGCTGGTCGGCAAGATCAGCTTGCGCGAGCTTTCGGGGTTCTCGGGCACCTCGATGCCGGCTTCCGCCAGCAAAGGCATGGTTTCTTCGAAGATCCGCCCCTTGGACAGAGCCAGGGTCAGGGGCGCGAGAGGGGCATCGCTCATGCCGATTCCTTGCCGCTAGTGCGTTCAGCAACGCGTTGAATATTGGCGCCCAGGGCGCGCAGCTTGACTTCCATGCGGTCGTAGCCGCGGTCCAGGTGGTAGATGCGGTCGACCAGCGTCTCGCCGTCGGCGGCCAGGCCGGCGATGACCAGGCTGGCCGAGGCCCGCAGGTCGGTGGCCATGACCGTCGCGCCCGACAGCCGGGCGATGCCGCGGACGACGGCGGTGTGGCCGTCGATGTCGATGTCCGCGCCCATGCGGCGCAGTTCCTGCACGTGCATGTAGCGGTTCTCGAAAATGGTCTCGACGATGACCGAGGTGCCTTCGGCCACGGTGTTCAGGGTCATCAACTGGGCCTGCATGTCGGTGGCGAAGCCCGGGTACTCGTGGGTGCGGAAACCCACCGCCTTGGGCCGCGCGGACATGGCGCCGCGGATCCAGTCGGGGCCGGTCTCGATGGTCAGGCCGGCCTCGGTCAGCTTGTCGAGGGTGGCGCCGAGGATGCCGGCGTCGGTGTTGCGCAGGACGATGTCGCCGCCAGCCGCGCCCACCGCGCACAGGAAGGTGCCGGCCTCGATGCGGTCGGAGATGACACGGTGTTCGGCGCCGTGCAGGCGTTCGACGCCGTCGATCACGATGCGGTCGGTGCCATGGCCCTGGATGCGGGCGCCCATCTTGATGAGCAGTTCGGCCAGGTCCACCACCTCGGGCTCGCGCGCGGCGTTCTCCAGCACGGTGCGGCCCTCGGCCAGCACGGCGGCCATCAGCAGGTTCTCGGTGCCGGTGACGGTGACCATGTCGGTGCGGATGGACGCGCCCTTCAGGCGCTTGGCGCGCGCCACCACGAAGCCGTGCTCGATGCTGATGTCGGCGCCCAGCGCCGCCAGGCCCTTGATGTGCTGGTCCACCGGACGCTGGCCGATGGTGCAGCCGCCCGGCAGGCTGACGCGGGCTTCGCCGAAACGCGCCACCAGGGGGCCCAGCACCAGGATCGAGGCGCGCATGGTCTTGACCAGCTCGTACGGCGCTTCGAGGCTGTCGACGCGGTCGGCCTGCAGGGTCACGATGCCGTCGTTGCCGCGTTCGGCGCGCACGCCCATGCGGCCCAAGAGGCGCAGCATGGTGGCGGTGTCGTTCAGGTGCGGCACGTTGGCGATGGTCAGCGGGTCCGCGGTCAGCAGGCCGGCGCACAGGATCGGCAGCGCCGAGTTCTTGGCCCCGGAGATGGTGACTTCGCCGTGCAGGCGCGCACCGCCGGTAATGCGTAGCTTGTCCATGGTCACTTGCCCGCCTGGGCGTATTCGGCGGGGGTCATGGTGCGCATCGACAAGGCGTGGATCTCGGCCTTCATGCGGTCGCCCAGCGCCGCGTAGACCAGTTGGTGGCGCTGGATCAGGCGTTTGCCTTCGAAGGCGGCGCTGACGATGACCGCGTCGAAATGCGAGCCGTCGCCCTGTACGTCGAGGTGTTCACAGGGCAGGCCGTCCGCGATGTATTGGCGGACTTGCGCGGGGGTGGGAAGCATGGACGTCAGTTCCTGAGTTTGTAGCCGCTGGCCAGGAGCCGCAGCGCATAG
The DNA here is from genome assembly GCF_050285565.1 of Achromobacter sp. Taxonomy (GTDB): domain Bacteria; phylum Pseudomonadota; class Gammaproteobacteria; order Burkholderiales; family Burkholderiaceae_B; genus Achromobacter. The sequence goes on along the minus strand of NZ_JBLZXG010000005.1, from coordinate 327,457 downwards.
ATCGAAAGCGCGAGGAACACCCCCGTCACCACTGCCAGGCTGCGCCAGGGGGAGACGTCCGACACCGAGAAGAATCCGTAGCGGAAACCGTCGATGGTGTAGAAGATGGGGTTCCAGTGGGACACGCCCTGCCAGAAGGCCGGGAGCGTATGGATGGAATAGAACACGCCGGACAGGAAGGTGGCCGGCATGATGAGGAAATTCTGGAACGCCGCCAGTTGGTCGAATTTTTCCGACCACAGGCCCGCGATCAGGCCCAGCACGCCCATGATGCCGCAGGCCAGCACCGCGAACACCAGCAGCCACAGCGGGTTGGCCGGCACCAGCGAGACGAAGAACAGCGCCACCACCCACACGCACAGGCCCACGGCCAGGCCGCGCACCACGGCCGCCAGCACGTAGGCGGCGAAGATGTCGCGGTGCGACAGCGGCGGCAGCAGCATGAACACCAGGTTACCGGTGATGCGGCTCTGGATCAGCGATGACGAGGGGTTGGCGAAGGCGTTCTGCAGCATGCTCATCATCATGAGCCCGGGGATCAGGAACGCGGTGTACGGCACGCTGCCGTAGACCATGACGCGCCCCTCCAGCACGTGGGCGAACACCAGCAGGTACAGCAGCGCGGTGATGACGGGCGCGGCGATGGTCTGGAAGCTGACTTTCCAGAAGCGCAGCAATTCCTTGCGCAGCAGGGTCGGAAAGCCTGAGCCCGCGTCCAGGCGGGGCTGCACCAGCGGCTGGCCGGGGGTGGCGGCGGGCTGCGTCATTGCGGAATCTCTTCGGGTTGCAAAGCGTCGTCCTGGTGCATGATGCGCACGAAGGCGTCTTCGAGGTCGACACCGCCCACGCGCGCCAGCAGCGCCTGGGTGGTGTCCAGCGCCACGATGCGGCCGCCTTTGAGCATGGCGATGCGGCCGCACAGGGCTTCCGCCTCTTCCAGGTAGTGGGTGGTCAGCATGATGGTGTGGCCGGCCTTGTTCAGGCGCGAAATGAATTCCCACAGGGTGCGGCGCAGGTCGACGTCGACGCCGGCGGTGGGTTCGTCGAGCACGATCACCGGGGGCCGGTGCACCAGCGCCTGCGCCACCAGCACGCGGCGCTTCATGCCGCCGGACAGCGCGCGCATGTTCGCGTTGGCCTTGTCGGCCAGGCCCAGGTTGAAGAGGATCTCGTCGATCCAGTCGTCGTTCTTGCGCAGGCCGAAATAGCCCGATTGGATGCGCAGCGTCTCGCGCACCGTGAAGAACGGGTCGTAAACCAGTTCCTGCGGCACCACGCCCAAGGCCCGCCGTGCCGACTTGTAGTCGGCCACGACGTCGTAGCCACAGACCGTGGCGCGGCCGGCGCTGGCGCGCGCCAGCCCGGCCAGGATGGAAATCAGGGTGGTCTTGCCGGCGCCGTTGGGGCCGAGCAGGCCGAAGAACTCGCCGTGCTCGATGTTCAGGCTGACGTTGTCGAGCGCCTGGAAGCCCGCGCCGGGCGCGCGCCCGATGAGCTTGTCCCAGGCGCTGCGGCGCGGCGAGTAGATTTTGGAGACGTTCTCAAGACTGACGGCGGACATGACGGCGGCAAGGGGGCCCGGCAAAGAGCGAATTGATCATTATATAAGCGCCCTGTCGCCCGAGGCCGGGATAGCCCCGGCGGGCGTGGGGGCGCTGGGGATGTTGTGTCCCCAAAAACAGCCGGCCCGGCGAACCACAGGGTGCGCCGGGCCGGGCAATCCGGACGGGATCGTTACTGGTTGCGCTGGTTCAGCGCCTGGATCAGACCGTCGATGCCGTTCTGGTTGATCTGCTGGGCGAACTGGTTGCGGTAGTTCTCGATCAGCCAGATGCCTTCGACGTTCATGTCGTAGATCTTCCAGCCCTGCGGCGTCTTTTCCAGGCGGTAGTCGACGCCGGTCGGCTGGCCGTTGGCCTGGCTGATGAGCGTACGCACCACCACGTCGTCGGCCTTGGGGTCGCCGCGGAACGGCAGCGCCGTGATCGTGGTGCTGGGGGTGACGCGGGTCAGCGCGCCGCTGTAGGTACGCACCAGGGTGCCACGGAAGGCGTCCGCCAGGGCCGTCTTCTGCTGCTCGCTGGCCTGGCGCCAGTAGCGGCCGGCGGCCAGGCGCGTGGTCTTCTGGAAGTTGACGTAGGGCAGGATGTGCTCGTTGACGACCTGGTTGATGCGGGCCGGGTTGCCCGCCTTGACGGCGCCGTCGGCCTTCAGGACGTCCAGGGCCTCATTGGCCGCGGCCAGCACGAATTTGTCCGGCGCGCCGTTGGCGTCGGGCTGGGCCTGCACCGCGGCGGACGCCGCCAGCCCCAGCAGGGCGGCGAAGGTCAGGCGCTGAAGCAGGGAAATAAAGGGAAACCGCATGGAAACTCCTTGCTGTACTGAAAACACAACGCAACAGCTTACTTGGTGGCGGGGTTGGCCGCCGGGGCGGGCGCGCCCTTGGCCTTGGCGGCGCCCTCGTCCTCGTCATCTTCGTACTTGGGCAGGTTGGACTCATCGTCCACGCGCAGGCCGTTGACCATGGCGGCGCGGCGCTGCAGGTAGGCATCGCGCACGAAGCTGTACGGATCGAGCGCCACGCGGTCGACCGTGTCGGTGGCGTTGAGCAGGCTGGCGCGCGTGTCGACCACTTCCAGGCCCCACAGCGAATTGCGCAGCGGCACGTTGTCGATGGCGCTCACGCCCATGTAGCCGTGCATGCGGCCCTGCCAGTCGCCGACCAGGCCGACGCCGTCGCGCACGCTGGAGGAACCGAAGAACGGCAGCACCAGGTACGGGCCCTGGCCCAAGCCCCACACGCCCAGCGTGGTGCCGAAGTCGTTGGGGATCTTGCGCGCGCCATTGGCCGAGGCGACGTCGAAGCAGCCGCCCACGCCCATGGTGGTGTTGAACAGGAAGCGGCCGAGCGTGTTGACGAAGTCGTGACCGCGGCCCTGCAGGAAGCTGTTGGTGCCCGACCAGAGGTCGCCGACGTTGCTGAAGATGTTGTGGACGCAACTGCGCACCGGTTCCGGCGTGACGTAGGTGTAGGCCTGCGCCACCGGTTTGAAGACCGCGCGGTCGACGGTGTCGTTGAACTTGTAGACGCCGCGGTTGAAGCCTTCCCAGGGGTCGCGCGGGTCCGGTTGCTTCGGTGCGGCGCAACCCGCCATCAGCGCTCCGGCGGCGGCGACGGTGGCGATTCGGGAGAGAGCTTTCTTGTTCATGATCAGGGCATCCCTATCAACAGATTTGTATTCTTATTGCAGCGTGCGTCAAGCGCCCGATTGTTGCCGGTCGTGACGCATCCTCTTTAGTTTGCCGGGGCTTTCGCTTCCGGCGCGCCGCCCGCGTTCGAGCCTTCCTTCTCGGCCGTCCCGTACAGGAACTTGCTGATCAGCTGTTCCAGCACCACGGCGCTCTGGGTATAGCGGATCTTGCCTCCGTCGCCCAGGTTGTCCTCTTCGCTGCCCGGCGTCAGGCCCAGGTATTGCTCGCCCAGCAGGCCGGACGTGAGGATCGCCGCGGACGAGTCTTTGGGGAACTGGTAGGCGGTTTCCAGATTGATCGCGACGACGGCCTGGAAGGTCTTGTCGTCAAAGGAAATCTTGGCGATCCGGCCCACCACGACGCCAGCGCTTTTCACGGGAGCGCGCACCTTGAGGCCGCCTACGTTATCGAAATTGGCCGTTAGCGTATAGGTGGGCGCGAAAGAAAAGGTGCTCAAGTTGCCGGCGCGCAACGCCAGGAACGCCAGCGCGGCCGCGCCCAGCAAGACGAACAGGCCTACCCAGAAATCGGTTTTTTCACGAGACATGATCGATCCGTAATCAGTTTCCAAACATCAAGGCGGTCAGCAGGAAATCCAGCCCCAGCACCGCCAGCGAACCCACCACGACCGTGCGGGTGGTGGCGCGGGCGACGCCTTCGGGCGTGGGTTTTGCCTGCCAGCCTTCGTAAAGCGCCACCAGCGTCACCGTGACGCCGAACACCAGGCTTTTGATGACACCGTTCAGGACGTCGTCCCAGACATCGACGCCGCCTTGCATCTGCGACCAGAAGGCGCCGGCGTCCACGCCGATCATCAGCACCCCGACCACCCAGCCGCCCATGATGCCCACCATGGAGAACACGGCGGCCAGGATCGGCATGGCGATGATGCCGCCCCACAGGCGCGGCACCAGCACGCGGCGCATCGGGTCGACGGCCATGACTTCCATGGCCGACAACTGTTCGCCGGCCTTCATCAGGCCGATCTCGGCGGTCAGCGAGGTGCCGGCGCGGCCGGCGAACAGCAGCGCGGTGACCACCGGGCCCAGCTCGCGCACCAGCGACAGCGCCACCAGCAGGCCGAGCGATTCCTCGGCGCCATAGCGGTTCAGCGTGTAATAGCCCTGCAGGCCGAGCACGAAGCCGACGAACATGCCGGATACTGCGATGATCAGCAGCGAGTAGTTGCCGATGAAATGGATCTGCTGCGACACCAGCCGCGGCCGCGACAGCGCGATGCCGCTGCGCGCCAGCATGGCGCCGAAGAACCGCGTGAAGTAGCCGATGCCGGCGATGCGGGTGCGCACCCAGCCGCCCAGCGCGCCTACGGCGTTGTTGGATCCGCTCATGCCTTGCGCCCTTGTTGTTGCGAAAGCCACTTCTGGAAAGCCGGCGTTTCGGGGTATTGGAACGCGACCGGGCCGTCGGGCTCGCCCTGGAGGAATTGCCGCACGTAGGGATCCTGCGAGGCCGCCAGGCTGTCGGGGGTGCCGGCGGCCTTGAGCTGGCCCTGGCCCACCAGGTAGACCTGGTCGGCGATCGCGAACGATTCGTGCACGTCGTGGGTGATCAGCACCGAGGCACAGCCCAGGCGGTCGGCCAGGCTGCGGATCAGGCGGGCGGTGATGCCGAGCGAGATCGGGTCGAGACCGGCGAACGGTTCGTCGTACAGGATCAGTTCGGGTTCCAGCACCACCGCGCGGGCCAGCGCCACCCGGCGTGACATGCCGCCGGAAATTTCGGCCACCTTCAGGTGGGCGGCGGCGCGCAGGCCGACGGCGTCGAGCGTGTCCAGCACGCGGGTGGTGATTTCGGGTTCGGTCAGCCGGGTGTGTTCGCGCAAGGGGAAGGCGACGTTCTCGAACACGTTCAGGTCGGTGAACAGCGCGCCCTGCTGGAACAGCACGCCCATGCGCTTGCGCAGCGCCTGCAGTTCGACCGGCGTGGCCAGGGCGATGTCCTGGCCGAACGCCAGCACGGTGCCCTGCTGCGCCGTGAGCTGGCCGGTGGCGGCGCGCAGCAGCGTGGTCTTGCCCGAGCCCGAGCCGCCCATGATGGCGACCACCTGGCCCGAACGCGCTTCCATGGAAATGTCGCGCAAGACGGTGAAATCACCGTAGCCGAGCGCCACACCTTCCAGGCGCAGGGCGAATTCCGAGGTGCTGCGGGTTTGATCGGGCATGGGCAACAAGCGGGTGTTTCGGTGGCGATGCCCTGCCGCCGCGCTTCGGCGCGGGCGGGAATCCAGCCGGCGCGAGCGAGGCGGGCTGCGTCGGGAAGCGCCCTGTTACTCATATGCCGGGGACAACGAAAGACCAGTCGCACCCGGCGGCGAGGGGCCATTGTAGCCCGATGAATTGTCACCGCAGTGGGATATACCTGTTCGTGGAACAGTGTTTTCGCCCGGGGGAACAATCCGGAGGGGTCTGAGCCCCCCCGGCGGTGTCCCGCGAGTCAGTCGCGGGCCCGGGCGGCGGCTGTTTCGCGGGCCAGCCGCGCGACCAGGGCGGCCGTGCTTTCGCGCCGCGCGAGGGGCGCGCCCTGGCCGGCCCACAGCGACAGGACGGCGATATTGCCGGCCTTGCCGCCCGCCGTGCGCATCGGGCGGGTCAGCGCGTTCTGCAGGGGGTACGGCAGGATGTCGTCTGATATTTGGTCGGCGTCGCGCATGAAGGCGTTCACGATGCCGCGCGCCGGCCGGCCGGAGAAGGCCCGGGTGATGCGCGACTGCTCCGGCCGCGAGGCCGGCAGCACCGCCTTGTAGGCGTCGCCGATGCCCGCTTCGTCGGTGGTCAAGAATGCCGTCCCCATTTGCGCGGCCGCCGCGCCCAGGGCCAGCGCGGCGGCAATGCCGCGGCCGTCCATGATGCCGCCGGAGGCGATCACCGGAACCGACACCGCATCGGCCACCTGCGGCACCAGGGCCATGGTGCCGATCAGCGCATGTTCGAAATCGTCCAGGAAGGTGCCGCGGTGGCCTCCCGCCTCGGCGCCCTGGGCCACGATGGCGTCGACCCCATCCTGCGCCAGCGCCACGGCCTCGCGCACGGTGGTGGCGGTGCCGACCGTCAGGATTCCCCGTTCGCGGCAGCGCGCCAGGACGTCGGCGGGCATGCGGCCGAAGGTGAAGCTGAAGACCGCCGGGCGCAGGCGCAGCACCGCCTCGATCTGGCCGGGCAACGGATCGGGCTGCGGCGCGGGCGCCTCGGGGGCCGGCAGGCCCAGTTGGGCGTGATAGCGCGCCAGCAAGGCCAGCATGCGGCTGGCGTCGCCCGTGCACGGCTGCGCCGGAACCGAGGCGAACAGGTTGATGGCGAAGGGCCGGTCGGTGCGTTCGCGGATCGCGCTGGCGGCCGTCTCGATCTGCCCGGGGCTCATGTAGGCCGCCCCGAGGGAGCCCAGGACGCCCGCCCGCGACGCCTCCGACACCAGTTCCACCGTCGTCGCGCCGCCGGCCATGGGCGCCTGGATGATGGGGTGGTCGAGCTTGAGCTGGTCGAACAGGCGGGATGTCATGGGGATACTCCTGGATGGGGTTACTGGAGCTGGATATTTCCAGCCTTGATGACCTGCGCCCACTTCGCCGTTTCGCTCTTGATGAAGGCGCCGAATTGCTCGGGCGTGCCGCCGCCGGCCTGGCTGCCGGTGTCGGCAATGGCTTTTTGCACGTCCGGCTCCTTCAGGATGCGGTTGAACTCGGCATTGAGCTTGGCGATGATGGGCGCCGGGGTGCCGGCGGGGGCGACGATGCCCTGCCAGTTGTACGACTCGAAGCCCGGCAGGCCGGATTCGGCCATGGTCGGCACGTCCGGCAGCACCGCCAGGCGCTGGGCCGACGTCACCGCGATCGGGTGGATCTTCTTGCCCTGGATGGCCGGCAGCGCCGAATAGCCCATTTCGAACATCATCGAGATGTGGCCGCCCATCAGGTCGGTCGCGGCCAGGCTGCCGCCCTTGTAGGGCACGTGCACGATGTCGATCTTGGCCTGCTCGCGGAACATTTCGCCCGACAGGTGGTGCGCGCCGCCCACGCCCGACGAGCCGAACGACAGTTTGCCGGGTTGTTTCTTGGCCAGCGCGATCAGGTCGGCCAGGGTCTTGACCGGCAGTTCGTTGTTCACGCTCAGCACCAGCGGGCTGTTCTCGATCAGGACGACCGGCGCCAGATCCTTTTGCGGGTCATACGGCATGTCCTTCATCAGCGACGGGTTGACCGCCATCGGCGCCAGATTGCCGGTGCCGATGGTGTAGCCGTCGGGCGCCGCCTTGGCGATCAGGTTGGTGCCGACCACGCCGCCGGCGCCCGCCTTGTTCTCGACCACGATCGGCTGGCCCAGCGATTCGCCCAGCTTGCGCGCCAGCAGGCGCACGCGGGTGTCGGCAAAACCGCCCGGGGCGTAGGGCACGATCATGGTGATGGGCTTGGCGGGCCAGTCGGCGGTCTGGGCGTGGGCGGTGCCGCTCAAGGCGGCGAAGGCGGCCAGGGCGGCGACCAGGGGGCGTAGCGATTTCATGCTGGGTGACTCCTCTTTTAATGTGATGGTTCCTGCGAACCGATCGCATTATGCCCAGCGTTGCCGCCGATGGCGCTGATATTTCCCAAGCGCCAGGCCGACAGTGCCAGTAGCGCCGCGCCGCCGGCCAGCACCTGCGGCAGCGTCGCGCCCCAGCGCGCGGCCGCCGACGCCAGCAGCGGCCCCGCGATCTGGCCGGCCGCGAAGGCCGAGGTCATGATGGCCGCCGCGCGTGGCGCGGCGTTGCCGGCCAGGCGCTGCGCCACCAGCATGCCCGACTGTGTGATGACCATGAAGGTGCCGCCCACCAGCAGCGCGGCGACGATGACCGCGCCGATGTCGTGCCACAGCGCGACCGTCACCATGCCCAGCGCCATCAGCGCCTGGGCGCCGCGCCACACCGTCCTGTCGTCGTGCGCCTGCGCCACGCGCGGCGCCAGCAGGCACGATAGTGCCGCCGCCAGGCCGAACAGCGGCCAGGCCCAGCCGAACACGGCCGGATCGGCGACGATCTCGCGCGCCATGGCGGGCAGGAAGGTGGCCGGGATGATGTAGCCCGCGCCGAATACGCCATAGTGCAGCGCCAGGCGGCCGATGGCCGGGGGCAGACGGCCGGGCGTGGCGGTGGCCGCCTGGTGGCGGGCCGCGCCCGCACGGCGCCGCCCTGGCCAGGCCACCGCCGCCAACGCCAGGGTCAGCGCGCCCAGCGCCGTCCAGTTGGCGGGGGCGCCGGCGCCGATAGCCATCAAGCCCAGGCAGGCCAGGCCCGTCAAGGCGATGCCGGCGCCGACGCCGGCATAGGTGATGGCCGCCACCGCCGGCGCGCGCGGGTCGCCCGGGGCCACCGGGCGCGAGGCGGCCACGCAGATGAAAGCGCTGGCACTGCCGTAGCCGGCCGCCAGCCGCAGCAGGCTCCAGGCCGGAACGCCGTGTACCCACGGCATCGCCAGTGTCAGCAGCGCCACCGCCAGCAGGCTCGCGGCCAGCATGGCACGCGGATGGCGCGGCGGGCGCAGGGCCGCCGCCAGCGCGCCCAGCAGGTAGCCGGTGTAATTGGCCGAGGCCAGCCAACTGCCCTGCGCCAGTGACAGGCCGGCCTCCTGCGCCATCAGCGGCCAGAGCGGCGTGAAGGCGAAGCGGCCGATGCCCATCGCGGCGGCCAGCGCCAGCGCGGCCGGCAGGGCCAGGCCGAGGGCGCCGCGCGAGTGGGCGGGGTCAAGGTGGGGCGCGGTTGACATGGCTCCCACTCTACGGCTGTACTAATATCTTGAATAGTGAATTATTAAGAATGTGAGTTCTTGAAATGAGAAACTTGGATCTCGACGCGTTGCAGATCTTCAAGGCGGTGGCGGACCACGGCGGCGTGGCGCGCGCGGCGGCCCACCTGAACCGGGTGCAATCCAATGTCTCCACGCGCCTCAAGCAGCTGGAGGCCACGCTCGAAGCGCCGCTGTTCCGGCGCCAGAACCGGCGCCTGTTGCTGTCGGATCAGGGGCGGGTGCTGTTGTCGTACGCGGACCGGCTGTTGCGGCTGTCGGCCGAGGCCCAGGCGGCGGTGCGCGACGGCGCGCCGCGGGGGCTGCTGCGCATCGGCACCATGGAAAGCACGGCCGCGGCGCGGTTGCCGCCCATCCTGGCGTCCTATCACGCCGCCTGGCCGCAAGTGCGCATCGAGCTGGTGACGGGCACGTCGGGCGCGCTGGCCGCCAAGGTGCGCAACTACGAGATCGAGGCCGCGTTCGTGGCGCAACCCTTCGATGACCAAGGTCTGGCGCAGCAGCCGGCCTTCGAGGAAGAACTGGCGCTGATCTCACCGCTGGCCTGGCCCGAGATCCGGGGGCCGAAGGATGTGGGCCAGCGCAGCGTCATCGCGTTCGCAGCAGGCTGTTCCTATCGCCGTATTCTTGAATCCTGGTTCGGCCAGGACGGCGTGGCGCCGGGCAAGGTGATGGAATTCGCGTCGTACCACGCCATCGTCGCCTGCGTGGCGGCGGGGTCGGGCGTGGCGATCGTGCCGCGCTCGGTGCTGGCGCTGCTGGGGGCCGAGACGTCACTGCGCGTGACACCGCTGTCTGGCCGGCACGGCCGCGCGCAGACGCGGCTGGTCTGGCGCGCGGATGACGAAACGCCCGCATTGCAGGCGTTGCGGCAGCTACTGGCGCAACCACGCCAGTAGCGGTTCTGCAGGACGGCGCGATCAGAAGCGGTAGCCGACGCCGATCGTGGCGACCCACGGATCGATGCGGGCGGTGCCGATGTGTTCGCCGTTGAGCTTCACCTTCGACTTGATGTCGATGTAGCGGATGTCGGCGTTCATGAACCAGCGTTCGTTGATCTTGAAGTCCGCGCCCAGTTGCGCGGCCACGCCCCAGGAATCGCCCAGCTTCAGGTCGGAACCCTTGAGCGCGCCTTCGGCCTTGGTGTCGAAGAACTTGGTGTAGTTGATGCCCACGCCGATGTACGGCTGGATCATGCTGTCGGGCAGGATGTGCCATTGCAGGCTGAGCGTCGGCGGCAATTGCTTGCTGGAGCCGATCTTGCCCAGGCCGCTGCCATGCACGTCGTGCTGGAATGGCCAGGCGCCCAGCAGTTCGATCCCGATGTTGCGCGTGGCCATGTAGGCCAGGGTGAAGCTGGGCCGCACGTTGTTGTTGACGTCCAGCTTGACGCTGCCATCGAGCACCGTGCCATTGTTGGACGTGGGACGCACCTGGGTCGCGCCGACCCGGAACAGGATATCGCCGGCCTCGTGGGCATGGGCGGGGGCGGCAAGCATCAGGGTGGCGCCGCAGGCAGTGGCCAGGGCCAGGGCGCGGGTGCGCCGATACATCGCGAACATTTTCCTCTCTCCGTGTATTGCGTGAATGCAGGCACTCAGGTTCGCAGAGGCGGGAAAAGCCGGTCTTGACGTGTATCAAGCGGCGACATGGCGCGTGGTTGCAGCGCCACAATTGCGCCCGAATCAGACTCAGCGCAAGGTGTCGGTGCCGCGCGGCACCGCATAAGCATGGCGGAAATACTCGCGCACCGCGCGCATCGGGCCGGTGATGTCGGCGCCCTTGCGCCACGCCAGGCCCACGTTCATCGGCGGGATCGGGTCTTTCAACTGGATGGTCTCGATGCGGCGGCCTTCCAGCGACCACGGCCGATAGACCATGTCCGACAGCACCGCCACACCGCCGCCGTTGGCCACCATGCTGCGCACCGCTTCCACCGACGACGTGCGCAGCCGCACGTCGGGGCGGAACGGCGTCTCGCTCCAGTAGCGCAGCGCGGTGTGCGCGGCTTCGTCGACGGTCAGCATGATGAACGGCTCGTGCGCCACGTCTTCCAGCGTGACGGTGTCGCGCGCCAGCAGCGGATGGCGCGCCGGCACCCACAGCCGCCGTGGCGAGCCGAAGAAGTGCTCCACCGCCAGCTCCGGATTCACCACGTTCGAGGTCAGCAACACCGCCATGTCGTAACGGTGCGCGATCAGGCCTTCCTCGATGGCGTTGCGGTTGAGCTCGTGCAACTGGATGTCCAGGTTCGGATAGAGCTGCGACAGGCGCTGCAGGTGGTAGGGCAGGAAGTAGCCGATCACGGTGTAGGACGCCGCCAGCAGCAGGCGTCCGCTTTCGCGCGCGTCGGCGCTGGGCATGCGCAGCGCTTCGTCGACCGAGGACAGGATGTTGTAGGCGTGGTTCAGAAAGCCGCGCCCGGTTTCGGTCAACGCCACGCCGCTGGCGCTGCGCAGGAACAGCGGCGAGCCGACGATCTCCTCGAGTTCGCGGATGGCCGTGGTGACGGCCGATTGCGAGATCGCGAGCTGGATCGCCGCCTGCGAGATCTGCCCGAGTTCGGCGGCCGCGACGAAATACTTGAGCTGCCGGAGGGTGAGCGACATAGGGCGGTATCTGATTAATCGATAGTGACCCGACAGAATATCTGTTTATCCGCGCCATCTGGGTGCATGAAATCTCAGGGAAATCCCTGAAATTCCATAGGAATCCGCCAAATGCCCAAATTTGGTGCACGGCATAGGGCATCAAAAATTCAGATAACCATTGATCCGAAAAAAGAACTTTTTATCCCTCGGGCGCTTCGCTACTGTGCAGGCATTGCGCGGGCCACCGGTCCGCAAGTGCAAGGAGATCCTGTTTCATGAGCAAGGCGACGATAGACCTGAACTCCGACATGGGCGAGGGCTTTGGTTCCTGGAAGATCGGCGATGACGTCGATGACGCCATCATGCCGCTGATCAGCTCGGCCAACATCGCCACCGGCTTTCATGCCGGCGACCCCAACATCATGAACCGCACCGTGGCGATGGCGCGCGAGCATGGCATCGGCATCGGCGCGCATCCGGGCTTTCGCGACCTGGTGGGTTTCGGCCGCCGCGACCTGAACGAGAACGCCGAGGGGCTGGTCAACGACATCGTCTACCAGGTCGGCGCGCTGCGCGAATTCGCCCGCCTCTACGGCCTGCGCCTGCAGCACGTCAAGCCGCATGGCGCGCTATACATGCGCGCCGCGCGCGACGAAACCCTGTCGCGCCGGCTGGTGCAGACGCTGCGCGACCTGGAGCCCACGCTGATGCTGTATTGCATGGAGAACTCGCTGACCTGCACGGTGGCGCGCGAACTGGGCCTGCCGGTGGTGCGCGAGTTCTACGCCGACCGCGACTACGACAGCAGCGGTTCGATCGTGTTCACCCGCTACACCCAGGCGCTCGATCCGGAACAGGTGGCCGACAAGGTGCTGCGCGCGTGTACCGACGGCAAGGTGCGCACCGTGGACGGCCGCGACATCCCCATCGGCTTCGATTCGGTGTGCATCCACAGCGATACCCCCGGCGCGCTGGCGCTGGTGCAGGCCACCCGGGCTCGCCTGGAGGCGCACGGCATCCGCATCGCGCCGCCGCAACTGTCCTGATCCGCCCATCATTCCCATATATTCCAAGGAGAAAACCATGTCGCAGCAAGAGATCCAGAGCCCCCTGCCCGGCACCTTCTATCGCCGTCCCAGTCCCGACGCCGCGCCCTTCGTCGAGGTCGGCGCCACCATCCAGCCCGGCGACGTGGTCGGCATCGTCGAGGTGATGAAGCAGTTCAACCAGATCGAGGCTGAAATCGGCGGCGTGGTCGCCGAGATCCTGGTGGCCGACGGCGATCCGGTCGAACCCGGCCAGGCGCTGCTGCGGATCGAGGGCTGAGGCATGGGCGTGCATTCCTTCTACCGGCCGCGCCGCATCCATACCCTGCTGGTCGCCAACCGTGGCGAGATCGCGCTGCGCGTGATCCGCGCCGCGCGCGAGCTGGGCATGCGCACGGTGGCGGTTTACAGCGACGCCGACCGCGACGCCCTGGCCGTGCGCCTGGCCGACGCGGCCGTGCACATCGGGCCGGCCCACGCCACCCGCAGCTATCTGAACGCCGAGGCCCTGCTGGCGGCGGCGCGCGAAAGCGGCGCCGACGCGATCCATCCGGGCTACGGCTTCCTGGCCGAGAACGCTAACTTCTCGCAGGCCGTGACCGACGCCGGCCTGGTGTTCGTCGGCCCCGACGCCCGCACCATCCGCAGCATGGGCGACAAGGCCGCCGCGCGCGCCTGCGCCAAGGCGGCCGGTGTGCCTACCGTGCCGGGCAGCGAGGGCGTGGTCGGGTCGCTGGACGAAGCCCTGAGCCACGCGGCGCAGATCGGCTATCCCCTGATGATCAAGGCCGCGGCCGGCGGCGGCGGACGCGGCATCCGCGTGGCGGCCGACGAGGCGCAACTGCGCGAGGCCATTCCCCTGGCGCAGGCCGAGGCGCGCGCCGCCTTCGGCGATGGCGGCGTCTATCTGGAACGCTACCTGCCGCGTGCCCGCCACATCGAGGTGCAGGTGCTGGGGGACGGCAAGCGCGCGGTGCACCTGTTCGAGCGCGAATGCTCGCTGCAACGCCGCCGCCAGAAAGTGTTCGAGGAAGCGCCGTCGCCAGCGCTCAGCCCCGCGCTGCGCCAGGCGCTGTGCGAATCGGCGCTGCGCCTGACCGAATCGGTGGGCTATCGCGGCGCGGGCACGCTGGAATACCTGTACGACGACGCCCGCGGCGAGTTCTACTTCATCGAGATGAATACGCGCATCCAGGTCGAGCATCCGATCACCGAGGCCATCACCGGCATCGACCTGGTGCGCGAGATGCTGCGCATCGCCGACGGCGAACCGCTGCGCTTGGCGCAATCGGACATCGTCATGCGCGGCGCCGCCATCGAATGCCGCCTGAACGCCGAAGACCCGTCGCGCAACTTCGCGCCCGGCCCCGGCACCGTGTCGCATGTGCGCTGGCCGGCCGGGCCGGGCGTGCGCATCGATTCGATGGTGTACGCCGGCAGCGTGGTGCCGCCCTACTACGATTCGCTGCTGGCCAAGCTGATCGTGTGGGACGAGGATCGCCCCGCCGCGCTGGCGCGCATGGCGCGCGCGCTGGATGAAACCGAATTCGAAGGCGTGCCGTCGACGCTGGCCTTGCACCGCGCCCTGGTGGCCGACGCGGGCGTGATCTCGGGCGACTATCACACCAACTATCTGGAAAGCTGGATGCGGCAGCGGGAGGAGACCCAATGACGGTGCGCTACACCCATGGCGGCGATGAATTCATCTTCGCCGAGATCAGCGAATCGATGTCGCTGGCCGCGTTCTTCAAGGGCATGGCGATCACGCGCGCGCTGCGCGAACGCGCCGTGCCCGGCGTCAGCGAGATCTGCCCGGCCAACGCCTCGTACCAGATCCGCTACGACCCCGAGCAGGTCGCGCCCGAGGCCATGCTGGCCATCCTGCGCGAGATCGAGGTCACCATCGACCTGGACAACCTGCGGCTCGACACCCGCCTCATCGAGGTGCCGGTGCTCTACAACGACCCCTGGACCCACGAGACGCTGATGCGCTTTCGCGAGCGGCACCAGGACCCGGATTCGACCGACCTGGAATACGCCGCGCGCATCAACGGCTTTGCCGATACCGACGCATTCATCGCGGCGCATTCCAGCGCGCCGTGGTTCGTGTCGATGGTCGGTTTCGTCGCCGGCCTGCCGTTCATGTTCCAGATGGTCGAACGCGAACGCCAGCTCGAAGTGCCCAAGTACCTGCGGCCGCGCACCGACACGCCCAAGCACACGGTGGGACACGGCGGCTGCTTCGCCTGCATCTATTCGGTGCGCGGCGCCGGCGGCTACCAGATGTTCGGCGTGACGCCGGCGCCGATCTTCGAGCCGGCCCAGCGCCAGGCGCACCTGCGCGACTCGATGGTGTTTTTCCGGCCCGGCGACATCGTCAAGTTCAAGCCGATCAGCCGCGCCGATTACGACGTCGCGGTGGCCGAGGTCGAGGCCGGCACCTTCCAGCTCGACATCCATCCCGTGTCGTTCTCGCTGGCCGAATTCATGGCGGCGCCCGAGCAATACAACGCCCGCCTTCTGGAGACGCTCCATGTCGCATGACGAACCGCTCATCGAAGTGATCAAGCCCGGGCTGGCGACGTCGGTCCAGGATCGTGGCCGCCAGGGTTACTACCACCTGGGCATCCCGCCGTCGGGCGCGCTCGACCAGTACGCGCTGGCCGCCGCCAACCTGCTGGTGGGCAACCCCGAGGACGCGGCGGTGCTGGAATGCACGCTGATGGGGCCCGAACTGCGCTTCACCCGCGCCGCCGTGATCGCCGTCACCGGCGCCACCATGACACCCAAGATCGACGGCCAGGCGCAGGCCTGCAACGTCGCGCTGGCGGTGCCGGCCGGCGCCCGGCTGTCGTTCGACTTCGTGCAGGCCGGCGCGCGCGCCTGCCTGGCGATCGCTGGCGGCATCGACGTGCCCGAGGTGCTGGGCAGCCGCTCGACCTACACGCTGGGCGCCATCGGTGGCTTCGAGGGCCGCCGCCTGCAAGCCGGCGACCGCCTGCGCGTGGGCGCGCCGCGCCCCGCGACGCGGGTCGGCCGCGCGCTGCCGGCGGCGCTGGCCACCGAATGCCCCAAGGAGCAGGTGCTGCGGGTGGTGCCGGGCCTGTACGACCATCGCCTGATGCCGGAATCGGCCGCCTCGTTCTACGAGGACGCCTGGAGCGTGACCTCGGAGGCCGACCGCATCGGCTACCGCTACAAGAAGGGCCGCGCGCTCAGGTTCCAGCCGCGCGAGCAGCCCTTCGGCGCGGGCGCCGACCCGTCCAACATCGTCGACGCCTGCTATCCGATCGGCTCGATCCAGGTGCCGGCCGGGGTGGAGCCCATCATCCTGCATCGCGACGCCGTTTCCGGCGGCGGCTACGCCATGATCGGCACCGTCATCAACGCCGACCTGGACAAGGTCGGCCAGATGCAGCCCAACCAGCAGGCCCGCTTCGAGCGCGTCACGCTGGCGGCCGCCTTGCAGGCCCGCAAGGACTATCGCGCCCGTCTTGAGCGGTTGCGCACCGCCCTGGGTTGATCGCCGCCCCGCTTTCCCGTTGATCGCTGCTTTCCCTCCGGCCCGTTCCGACGGGCCGGGCGGGCGCGCCTGCGCCTGTGCTTTTCGAGTTTCACACGCTGCACGCCGTACTCGTCCGCATCCCGCGGTTCTTCAGCACGTCAGGAGAGCCTCCATGGCCAACCTTGCTTCCAGCTCCTCGTCCCCCGATCGGGACACTTCGCTCGCCACTGTGGCCGATGCCGACCGCATGGGCCGATTCCCGCTCACCATGGCCTGGTGGGCCGTGTGCAGCGCCATCTTCTACATCGTGGTCGGCGCCACGCTGGCGCTCAATTATGGCGCCCGCAATGCCATCATCGGCATGGTGCTGTCGGTGATTTCCTATGGCCTGATCAACGCCGTGATCTCGCGCTACGCGATCCGCACCGGCCAGTCGGTGGCGCTGTTTTCGCGCAGCGTGTTCGGCACCTCGGGCGCGGCGCTGGCCACCCTGATCTTCTTTGCCACCGCCATCTACTACGCCGTGTTCGAGGGTTCGGTGATGGCGGTCGCCGCGCACCACATGTTCCCGTCCGTGCCTTATTGGGCCTTCGCGCTGCTGGTGGTCATCTACAGCGTGCTGCTGATCTTCGGCAGCGTGCAGCGCTGGCTCGACAAGTTCAACGGCGTGCTGCTGCCGTTCTACCTGGGCGGCCTGCTGCTGGCGGTGGCGCTGGCCACGCGCGAGTACGGCTACAGCGGCGCCTGGCTGGCGTTCGGCCCGGCCGGCGGGCCGGTGGCGGGCGGCTGGTGGGATGCCTACGTGTACTACATGGGCGTGTGGATCCTGATGATGTTCACCTTCGACTACGCCCGCTTCGGCCGCCGCGAGGACGCGCGCTACCATGGCCGCTACAACTTCGGCATGCCGTTCTACCTGGTCACCTTCCTGCTCAACGGCGTGGCCGGCATCTACCTGGTCACCACCATCCCTGGCGACGGCGCCCTGAGCGAAGTGTCGGTGGTGCTGGCGCTGCTCAAGCTGATGGGGCTGGGCGGCCTGTTCTTCGTGTGGGTGACGCAGACCCGCATCAACACCGCCAACTACTACCTGGCCACCATCAACATGCAGGCCTTCTTCGCGCGCTTCGGCCACGCGCGCCTGTCCAAGGCCGCGTGGGCGGTGATCGTGGGCGCGGTGTCGTACGCGCTGATGCTGTTCGACGTGTTCGCCTACCTGCTGCAGGCGCTGGCTTACCAGGGCATCTTCGTGGTGGCGTGGGTCGCGGTGGCGCTGGTGCACATCCTGACGGTGGCCGAGGCCGCGCCCGCGCCGGGCGGCGGCAGCGCCTACAACCGCCGCGGCCTGGGCGCCTGGTTCGCGGGCGCGGCCAGCGGCCTGGTGTTGATGCACCTGAGCGGCGTCGCCGCGACCTTCGCGGCCCCGGCCAGCTTCGCGGTGGCGGGCGCGGCGTACTGGTTGGCGCAGGCGGCGGTCTCGGGACCGCGCATGCAGCGTGGCGGCGCCTAGGTGTCCGGCCTGCGGCGGCCGCGCCGGCTCAGGCCAGCGCGGCCAGGAATACGGCCGCGCCCAGTGCCAGCATCAGGAACGGGCTGACGCGCGTATAGACCAGCGCCAGCGTGGACGCGCCCGCCACGCCCCAGGCCCAGGCGCCGCCCTCGGCGGCGCGCAGCACCGTGCATGACGACGCCAGGATCATGCCCGCCGCGACCGGCACAAGCCCGGCCTCGATGGCGCGCACGCAGGTGGCGTGGCGGTAGCGCGCCCAGACTCGCGCCAGCGCGTAAATCAGCAAAGAACAAGGCAGGAAGATCGCGACCGAGGCGGCCATCGCGCCCAGCCAACCGCCCACCTGCCAGCCGATCAGCGTCACCAGCAGCGAGGCCGGCCCCGGGGTGATGCGCGACAGCGCGAAGAAATCCAGAAACTGCGCCTCGCTGATCCAGCCGTAGCCATCGACCGCCTGGCGCTGGATGTCGGGCAGGATGCTCTGGCCGCCGCCCACCGTCAGGAACGACAGCGGCGTGAAGACCGCGAACAGGTCGTGCAGCGTGGCCAGGTTCATGGTTGCCGCTCCCGGCGTCGCAGCCGCGCGTAGGCGATGCCGATGGACAGCGGCGCCATCGCGCCCACCACCCACAACAGCGGCAGGCGCAGCAGGAAGATGGCGGCGAAAGTCACGCCCATGACGGCGGCCGGCACCCAGCCTTGCAGCGCGCGCCGCGCGGCCCGCAGGCCGGTCTGCAGCGATACCCCGACCGCCGCCGCCGCCACGCCGGCCATGGCCGCGTGCAGGCCTTGCGACTGTGCCAGGCTGGCGAACAGCGCGGCCGCGCCGATGGCCACCAGCATCGGCGGCACGGTGATGCCCAGGCCGCCCAGCAATGCGCCGGGGCCGCCGCGCAGGCGAAAGCCGATCCAGATGGCCAGGTTGACGACGTTCACGCCCGGGAACGACTGCGCCAGCGCCAGGCCGCTGAGGAAATCGGCTTCGGACAGCCAGCGCCGCTGCTGCACGAACTCGCGCATCATCCAGCCGCTCAGCCCGCCGCCGAAACTGGTCAGGCCGACTTTGGCGAAGGCCAGGAAAATCTGCGGCAGCGTCGGCGGTGCGGCAACGGCGGGATCGGGGGTGGACATGGCGGCTGGCGCGGGGAGGCGATGCCCCATCTTACGCAAGGCGACATGTCGGTTGGCTGAAAAAAATCGCCGCCGGGCACGTGGTGCCGGGCGGCGGGGGCGGGAAGGATCGGTCGCTGCCGATGCCTTCCGGGCGCGGCGCGTTCAGCGCGGCAGGTCGCTCGACCCCATCAGGTAGGCGTCCACCGCGCGCGCGCACTGGCGGCCTTCGCGGATGGCCCAGACCACCAGGGACTGGCCGCGGCGCATGTCGCCGGCGGTGAAGACCTTCTCCACGTTGGTGCGGTAGTCGTCGGTGTTCGCGCGCACATTGCCGCGCGCGTCGCGGTCCACGCCGAACGCGTCGAGCACGGCCTGCACCGGCGACACGAAGCCCATCGCCAGCAGCACCAGGTCGGCCTTGATCTCGAATTCCGAACCCTCGATCTCGCGCATCTTCATCTGGCCGGTCGACTCGTCCTTGAACCATTCGACGCGGGCGCCAACCAGTTTTTCGACCTTGCCATTGCTGCCCTTGAGCAGCTTGGTGGTCACCGACCAGTCGCGTTCGCAGCCTTCCTCGTGCGAGGACGAGGTGCGCAGCTTCAGCGGCCAGTAGGGCCAGGTCATGGCCTTGTTCTCGGACTCGGGCGGTTGCGGCAGCAGCTCGAACTGCGTGACCGAGGCCGCGCCGTGGCGGTTGCTGGTGCCGACGCAGTCGGAACCGGTGTCGCCACCGCCGATCACCACCACGTGCTTGCCCTTGGCCAGCGTCTGGTTGGTCAGGCGGTCGCCGGCCACGGCCTTGTTCTGCTGGCGCAGGAAGTCCATGGCGAAATACACGCCCGACAGCTCGCGGCCGGGCACCGGCAGGTCGCGCGGGGTTTCCGAGCCGCCGCTCATCACCACGGCGTCGAACTCGGCCAGCAGCGAGTCCGGCGTGCGCACGGTCAGGCCGTCGGCCACCGGGTCGGACGGATTGCCGACGTAGGTCGAGGGCGCGAACTCAACGCCTTCGGCTTCCATCTGCGAGATGCGGCGGTCGATCTGGTGTTTTTCCAGCTTGAAGTCGGGGATGCCGTAGCGCAGCAGGCCGCCGATGCGGTCGCTCTTCTCGAACAGCGTGACCGAGTGGCCGGCGCGCGCCAGTTGCTGCGCGCAGGCCATGCCGGCGGGGCCGGAGCCCACCACGGCGACCTTCTTGCCGGTCTTGCGCGCCGGCACTTGCGGCGTCACCCAGCCTTCGGCCCAGCCCTTGTCGATGATGGCGTGCTCAATGGACTTGATGCCCACGGCGTCGCTGTTGATGTTCAAGGTACAGGCGGCTTCGCACGGCGCCGGGCAGATGCGGCCCGTGAACTCCGGGAAGTTGTTGGTGGAGTGCAGGACGTCCAGCGCGCGGCGCCAGTCCTGCTTGTACACCAGGTCATTCCAGTCCGGGATGATGTTGTTGACCGGGCAGCCGTTGTTGCAGAACGGGATGCCGCAGTCCATGCAGCGCGCCGCCTGCTGCTTGGCCTGGTCATCGGTCAGGTGCAGCACGAACTCGCGCCAGTTCTTCAGCCGCTTCTGCGGGGCCTCGGCGGCCTCCTGCAGACGCTGGTATTCCATAAAGCCGGTAATCTTTCCCATGGTATCCCTCACGCAGCCAGTTGTTGCGGGTTGGCTGCACGCCACATTTCACCCAATGCGCGGCGGTAGTCCGTCGGCATGACCTTTACGAATTTGCCGCGCGAGGCTTCCCAGTCGCCCAGGATTTCGCGGGCGCGGAAGCTGCCGGTGTAGCGGAAGTGGTCTTCCACCAGGCGGCGCAGGATGGTTTCATCCGTTTCGCGTTCGCCACCGCGCTGCGCGCTGTGCCAGACGTCGATGTTGTTCTGGGCCTGCTGTTCGGCGTGCGGCAGCACGGCTTCCAGTTCGACCATCGACAGGTTGGCGCGCTGCTTGAGCGTGCGTTCCGGATCCCACACGTAGGCCACGCCGCCCGACATGCCGGCGGCGAAGTTGCGGCCGGTGGCGCCCAGCACCACCACGGTGCCGCCCGTCATGTATTCGCAGCCGTGGTCGCCGGTGCCTTCGACGACGGTGGCGGCGCCCGAGTTGCGCACCGCGAAGCGTTCGCCGGCCACGCCGTTGAAGAAGGCCTCGCCCGCCAGCGCGCCGTACAGCACGGTGTTGCCGGCGATGATGTGGTCGGGGCCGAAGCCGCGGAAGTCATTGGGCGAGCGCACGATGATGCGGCCGCCCGACAGGCCCTTGCCGACATAGTCGTTGCCTTCGCCCACCAGGTCCATGGTGATGCCATGGGCCAGGAACGCGCCGAAGCTCTGGCCGGCGGTGCCGTTGCACTGGATGTGGATGGTGTCGTCCGGCAGGCCATCGTGGCCGTAGCGCGCTGCCACCGCGCCCGACAGCATGGCGCCGATGGTGCGGTTGCGGTTGCGCACCGGCACGATGAACGACACCTTCTCGCCGCGTTCCAGCGCCGGCTTGCTGCGTTCGATCAACTGGTGATCGAGCGCGCCGGCCAGGCCGTGGTCCTGCTCTTCGGTCTGGCGCACTTCGGCGTCGGACTGGGTCTGGTGGAATACGCGGGTGAAGTCCAGGCCCCGCGCCTTCCAGTGCTCGACGCCCGAACGCATATCCAGCAGGTCGGCGCGGCCGATCAGGTCGTCGAACTTGCGGATGCCCAGCTGGGCCATGATCTCGCGCACTTCCTCGGCGATGAAGAAGAAGAAGTTGACGACGTGCTCGGGCTTGCCCTGGAACTTCTTGCGCAGCACCGGATCCTGCGTAGCCACGCCCACCGGGCAGGTGTTCAGGTGGCACTTGCGCATCATGATGCAGCCTTCGACGACCAGCGGCGCGGTGGCGAAGCCGAATTCATCGGCGCCCAGCAGCGCGCCGATGACCACGTCGCGGCCGGTCTTCATCTGGCCGTCGGCCTGCACGCGGATGCGGCTGCGCAGGCGGTTCAGCACCAGCGTCTGCTGGGTTTCGGCCAGGCCCAGTTCCCACGGCGTGCCGACGTGCTTGATGGACGACACCGGCGAGGCGCCCGTGCCGCCGTCATGGCCGGCGATCACGACGTGGTCGGCCTTGGCCTTGGCCACGCCCGCGGCGACCGTGCCGACGCCGACTTCCGACACCAGCTTGACCGAGATCGAGGCCTTGGAGTTGACGTTCTTCAGGTCGTGGATCAGTTGCGCCAGATCCTCGATCGAATAGATGTCATGGTGCGGCGGCGGCGAGATCAGGCCCACGCCCGGCACCGAATAGCGCAGCTTGGCGATGTATTCCGACACCTTGTGGCCGGGCAACTGGCCGCCTTCGCCGGGCTTGGCGCCCTGCGCCATCTTGATCTGGATCTGGTCGGCCGACGACAGGTACTCGGCGGTGACGCCGAAGCGGCCCGAGGCCACCTGCTTGATCTTCGAGCGCAGCGAGTCGCCCTTCTTGAGCGCGACGTCGGCTTCGATGCGTTCCGAACCCAGCACCGAGGCCAGCGTGTCGCCGTCCTTGATGGTGCTGCGGCCTTCGCGCATCTCGGCGCGGTAGCGCAATTCGTCCTCGCCGCCTTCGCCGGTGTTGGACTTGCCGCCGATGCGGTTCATGGCCACGGCCAGCACCGAGTGGGCTTCGGTCGAGATCGAGCCCAGCGACATGGCGCCGGTGGCAAAGCGCTTGACGATCTCCTTGGCCGGTTCGACGTCATCGAGCGGAATGGCGCGCGACGGGTCGAAGCGGAACTCGAACAGGCCGCGCAGCGTCATGTGGCGGCGGCTCTGGTCGTTGATGATCTGCGCGTACTCCTTGTACGTGCGGTAGTTGTTGGCGCGCGAGGCGTGCTGCAGCTTGGCGATGGAGTCGGGCGTCCACATGTGCTCTTCGCCGCGCACCCGGTAGGCGTACTCGCCGCCGGCTTCCAGGTCGTTGGCCAGGACCGGGTCGCTGCCGAACGCGGCGCGGTGCTGGCGCAGCGCTTCCTCGGCCACCTGGAAGATGCCGATGCCTTCGATGTTGGAGGCGGTGCCGGTGAAGTACTTGTTCACCAGGCTGCTCTGCAGGCCGACCGCTTCGAAGATCTGGGCGCCGGTGTACGACATGTACGTGGAAATGCCCATCTTGGACATCACCTTGTTCAGGCCCTTGCCGATCGCCTTGATGAAATTCTTGACGGCCTTTTCCGGGTCGCTCATCTTGCCCAGCGATTCCAGCGCCAGGTAGGGGTGGATGGCTTCGGCGCCGTAGCCGCCCAGCAGCGCGAAGTGGTGCACTTCGCGGGCCGAGCCGGTTTCCACCACCAGGCCGGTGTTGGTGCGCAGGCCGGCGCGGATCAGGTGCTGGTGCACCGCCGAGGTGGCCAGCAGCGCCGGGATGGCGACGCGCTCGCTGTCGACCAGGCGGTCAGACACGATCAGGATGTTGTAGCCGCTTTGCACCGCGTCCACGGCGCGCGCGCACAGCGCGGCCACGCGGGCTTCGATGCCCTCGGGGCCCCAGGCGGCCGGGTAGGTGATGTCCAGCTCGAAGCTGCGGAATTTCTTGCCCGTCACCTGCTCGATGTCGCGGATCTGCGCCATGGCGGCGAAGTCCAGCACCGGCTGCGACACTTCCAGGCGCAGCGGCGGGTTGACGTTGTTGATGTCCAGCAGGTTGGGCTTGGGGCCGATGAACGACACCAGCGACATCACCATCTGCTCGCGGATCGGGTCGATCGGCGGGTTGGTGACCTGGGCGAATAGCTGGCGGAAATAGTTGTAGAACGGCTTGGCGCGGTCGGACAGCACGGCCAGCGGGGCGTCATTGCCCATCGAGCCGATCACTTCCTCGCCGGTCGAGGCCATGGGCTCCAGGATGAACTTGTAGTCTTCCTGGGTCCAGCCGAAGGCCTGCTGGCGATCCAGCAGCGACACCGACGATTGCGTGGCGACGGCCGCCTGGCGCGGGGCCGGCAGCGATTCCAGCTTGATCTGCAGGCGTTCGATCCACTGGCGGTACGGCCGGCTGTTGGCCAGCTGCAGCTTGATCTCGGCGTCGTCGATGATGCGGCCCTGCTCCAGGTCGATCAGGAACATCTTGCCCGGTTGCAGGCGCCACTTCTTGACGATGCGGTTCTCGGGGATCGACAGAGTGCCGGCTTCCGAGGCCAGGATGACCATGTCGTCGTCGGTCACCAGGTAGCGCGCCGGGCGCAGGCCGTTGCGGTCGAGCGTGGCGCCGATCTGGCGGCCGTCGGTGAAGGCGACCGCGGCGGGGCCGTCCCACGGCTCCATCATGGCGGCGTGGTATTCGTAGAAGGCGCGGCGGCTTTCGTCCATCTGCGTGTGCTGTTCCCAGGCTTCCGGGATCATCATCATCATGGCGTGGGCCAGCGAATAACCCGAATTGACCAGCAGTTCCAGGCAGTTGTCGAACGTCGCGGTGTCCGACTGGCCTTCGTAGACGATGGGGTACAGCTTCTTCAGGTCGTCGCCCAGCACGGCCGACTGCATCATGCCTTCGCGGGCGCGCAGCCAGTTGAAGTTGCCCTTGACCGTGTTGATTTCGCCGTTGTGGGCAATCATGCGGTACGGGTGGGCCAGGGGCCAGGCGGGGAACGTGTTGGTCGAGAAACGCTGGTGAACCAGCGCCAGCGCGGACACCGTGCGGGTGTCGGCCAGGTCGCGGTAGTAGCGGCCAACCTGGTCGGCCAGCAGCAGGCCCTTGTAGACCACGGTGCGCACCGAGGCCGAGGGCACGAAGTATTCCTTGCCGTGCGCCAGGTGCATGTTCTGGATGGCGTGGCTGGCGGTCTTGCGGATCACGTACAGCTTGCGTTCCAGCGCGTCCGGCACCATCACGTCGGCGCCGCGGCCGATGAACAACTGGCGGATCACGGGTTCGCAGTCGCGCACGGTGGGCGACATCGGCATGTCGACGTCCACCGGCACGTTGCGCCAGCCCAGCACGACCTGGCCTTCGGCGCGCACGGAACGTTCCAGTTCCTGTTCGCAGGCCAGGCGCGAGGCGGTTTCCTTGGGCAGGAACACCATGGCCACGCCGTACTCGCCAGGCGGCGGCAGGGTGATGCCGTGCTGGGCGAACTCGTCGCGGTAGAGCGCGTCGGGAATCTGGATCAGGATGCCGGCGCCGTCGCCCATCAGCTTGTCCGCGCCCACCGCGCCGCGGTGATCCAGGTTTTCCAGGATCTTCAGGCCCTGCTGGATGATGGCGTGGCTTTTCTTGCCCTTGATGTGCGCCACGAAGCCCACGCCACAGGCGTCATGCTCGTTCTTGGGGTGGTACAGGCCCTGGGCGGGCGGCAGGCCGATGCGGGTGGCATCGATCGGGGTCGCCTTGGGGGTGGGACAGGATTCGTTCGGGGTGATTTGGGGCATGGCGCGCTCCGCAGTAAGACTGCGTTCTAATGTTGCAGTGCAGGAACGGACAATACCCCCGCGCGCAGTAGGGTGCAATAGGAATATAGGGGGTGTGACCCTAATTATTTCAGTGCACTGTCATAGGGCATTAATATGGGGACTGAACAACGGCCGCGCCAATAAAGGCTTTGCCGGCACCGCGTGAAGATGCGGGCTGGCCAGGGGTAGTGAAACCCCTGCTTTTGCCATGTTTTGACCCCATTTAATTTGATGCTTTTTGGCCGCTTCCGACCGGCCCGGGCATGAAAAAGCGCCCGAAGGCGCTGTGTCAGGACGTGGAGCCGGTTCCGGAAGAACCCGGTGCCGGGCCGCTGCCGGGAACGGTGCCCGGAGCCGCGGCCTGTTCGGCCTCGGTGGCGGCCGGCGCGGCCGGCTTCTTGCGCGGCCGGCCCCGCTGGCCGGGGGCCACGCGGCGGCTGGCGGTGTGGGCCAGACTGGCGATGAAGCTGGGGCCACCCAATGCCCATTGACCGGAAACGGCCTGGTCGATGCGCTGGGTTTCCTCGCGCGACAGGCCATCCTGCAGGCGCTTGCGATAGTTGGCCTGGCGGTCGAACGGCGTGTTGCCGCAGGCCCAGTAGTCGGCATGGTCGGACTGCCACTGCGCCGGGGCGGCGGTGGTATTGCCGGTGTGGCTGGAGGCCGACGACCAGGGCCAGGAATCCGGATCTTGCGACGCGCCGCTGCGCACCGGGTAGGTTTCGAGCCAGACCAGCGCCGGCAGCACCCAGGCGCCTGGCTCGAGCAAGGCCGAGCGGTAGCGGCCGGCGAACACCCGGCCGCCACGCAGGCGCGCGGCCAGGTTGCGGCCCAGGGTCTGCATCAGGCGCGGCAGGCCTTCCTCGTCGGCCGGCGTGGCCAGCAGCAGGATGCGGTCGTTGGCGAGCAGCCAGCCGTGCACCGACACGCGATGACGCTGGGCGGATTCGCCCAGCCACGCGGCCAGCTGATTGAGGATATCGGCCGGGGCGGGCTGGGACGGCGCCGCCAATGGCTGAATGAAGTTGGCCTGCACCAGTTGGGGCAGCCCAGGGGCGTACAGGCGGGGCAGACGGGCCATAGTGTCAGGGCTTGCGCTTCCAGAAGAACGGGTTGTCTTCTCTCACGTATATAAATAGTGCCACGGTGGACGCTGGTCAAGCCCCGTGATCACAATATGGGCACGGAATCGATACTTTTTGTCGGAAGGACTCCGTTTCGGGCAGGTTAACATTCGGCGACGGATCGTTGTAACGTGGATATACCCTAATCCCGCCCGAATTTTCTTCACTTTCAGACCCGGAGACTCCCGCCATGCCCGCCGCCCTGGAACTCATTTCCCAGCATCGCTGTTTCGGGGGCTGGCAGCGCTATTACCGCCACGCGTCGGCCGAGATCGGCCTGCCGATGCGTTTCTCCGTGTTCGTTCCGCCCCAGGCCGAGCAAGGCCCGGTGCCGGTACTGTTCTACCTGGCCGGCCTGACCTGCACCGAGGAAACCTTCATGATCAAGGCCGGCGCCCAGCGCCTGGCGGCCGAGCTGGGCGTGATGCTGGTGGCGCCCGACACCAGCCCGCGCGGCGCCAACGTGCCCGGCGAGGACGAAAGCTGGGACCTCGGCACCGGCGCCGGCTTCTACCTGGATGCCACCGCCGAACCCTGGCGCACCCATTACCGCATGGACAGCTACGTGACGCGCGAGCTGCACGCCATCGTCACCCGCGACCTGCCTGGCGACGCGGCGCGGGTCGGCATTTTCGGGCACTCGATGGGGGGCCATGGCGCGCTGGTGCTGGCGCTGCGCAACCCGGACAAGTTCCGTTCCGTCTCGGCCTTTGCGCCGATCGCCGCGCCTGGCCAGTGCCCCTGGGGCAAGAAGGCCTTCGGCGCCTACCTGGGCGCCAACCCCGCCGACTGGAACGCCTACGATGCCTCGGCGCTGATGCGCGGCCTGCGCCAGCCGTTTCCCGCCGGCATCCTGATCGACCAGGGCAGCGCCGACCAGTTCTTGGCCGAGCAGTTGTATCCCGAGGTATTCGAAGCCGCCTGCGCCACCGCTGGCCAGCCGCTGGAATTGCGCCGCCAGGACGGTTACGACCACGGCTATTACTTCATCTCGACGTTCATCGAGGATCACATCCGGTTTCACGTCGAGCGCCTTGGAAAACCGGCGGCCTGACGCCCCGCTTCTATACTGGGCGGCCTGCCATGGCAGGCCCGGGGCCCCTGGCGTCCGGCGTCCGGCCGCGGCGTTCTCTGCATAGGATCGCCTGATTTGATCAACGGAATCGCTCCCTTCGTCTGGATCCTGCTGGCCGCGGTGCTCGTGTTCCTGCCGGGCCTGGTGATGCTGCTGGGCCGGGGCGGCCCGCGCGACGAGCGCGGCCGCCGTACCTTCCAGTTCCGGCCGCTGCGCCGCCTGTTCGGCCTGTTGCTACTGCTGCTGGGCGGGGTGTCGGGGTTGCTGGCCTTGTCGCTGGTGCAGTTCTTCCGGCTGACCACCGACGAGCCCGTGGCGCGTGTCGCCGTGCGCCAGCAGGCCGACGGCCAGTTCCAGGTCAATGCCAGCGCGCCGGGCGTGGGCGACAAGCAGTACGTGCTCTACGGCGACCAGTGGCAGATCGACGCCCGCGTGGTGCGCTGGCGCCTGCCAGCGTTGATGGCCGGCGTGCCACCCCTGTACCGTCTGGAACGCCTGTCCGGTCGCTATAGCGATGCCGCGCGGGAGGCCTCGGCCACGCGTTCAGTGTATGCGCTGGACGATTGGCCCGCGCCGGATCTGGGTTCGCTCAAGCAGAGTTTCCCGAACTGGTTCCCCTTCGTCGATGTCCAATTCGGCAGCGCGGCCTACATGCCGCTGTTCGACGGCGCCAAATACCAGGTCTACATGGATCCCCGCGGCGCGCTGTTCGTGCGCCCGGAC
Source organism: Achromobacter sp. (assembly GCF_050285565.1). GTDB lineage: Bacteria > Pseudomonadota > Gammaproteobacteria > Burkholderiales > Burkholderiaceae_B > Achromobacter. The sequence goes on along the minus strand of NZ_JBLZXG010000005.1, from coordinate 299,329 downwards.
GGCGAGGAAACCGCGGCCGGATTGAAGCGCCTGGGGTGGTAGGCGCAATGTCCTGGACAGGCGTGGAATTAAAATGGGGACGCAGTGAAGAATGGAAACTTTGACGCGCCGCAATAGTCCTATTAGCACTCCCTTTGCTAGAGTGCTAACATCAAATCCATGTCTTTACCCCTTCGCTTTCCGGAGACCGCCGCAATGAAGCAACCCAGTACCTCGTTGGCCACGTCCGGCAACGCCCTGGCGTTGGCCATCGCCAATCCGGGCGCGCTCGGCACGATCGATGCCTACATCTCGGCCGTGAACCGCCTGCCGGTTCTATCGGCCGAACGCGAAACCGAACTCGGCCGCCGCCTGCGCGACAGCGAAGACCTGGGCGCCGCGCGCGAACTGGTGTTGTCGCACCTGCGCCTGGTGGTGTCGGTGGCGCGCCAGTATCTGGGCTACGGCCTGCCCCACGCCGACCTGATCCAGGAAGGCAACGTCGGCCTGATGAAGGCCGTCAAGCGTTTCGATCCCGAGCGCGGCGTGCGGCTGGTGTCGTTCGCCGTGCACTGGATCAAGGCCGAAATCCACGAATACATCATCCGCAACTGGCGCCTGGTCAAGGTGGCCACCACCAAGGCCCAGCGCAAGCTGTTCTTCAACCTGCGCAGCATGCGTCCGGACGGCCAGACGCTGGATCCGGAACAGGTCGACCACATCGCGCGCGAACTCAATGTGCGCCGCGAAGACGTCAGCGAAATGGAAGTGCGCCTGTCCGGCCGCGACATGTCGCTCGAAAACCAGGACGACGATGACGACAGCTACGCGCCCATCGCCTACCTGTCCGACGAAGGCCGCCAGGAGCCGACCCGCGTGCTGGAACGCGCCGCCCGCGACCAGTTGCAGAGCACGGGCCTGTCGAGCGCGCTGGAAGCGCTGGATCCGCGGTCGCGCCGTATCGTCGAGGCGCGCTGGCTGCAGGACGATGGCGGCGCCACCCTGCACGAACTGGCGCAGGAGTTCGGCGTGTCGGCCGAACGCATCCGCCAGATCGAGGCCGCCGCGTTGAAGAAGATGCGCGGCAACCTGGCCGCCTGATACTTCCCGCAATCCCGCCAAGGGCCGCGAATTTCGCGGCCCTTGTGCTTTATGCCGCGCGTTGACCGGCCTTGGCGGACAACCGCCGTGCTTGTCGCGGCGAATCAATAAATTGATACAAATTTGCCTCGAAATAACGCGCGGTTTTAGAAACTTAATGAAGATCGTGCCGCCTAACTTCACGTAGACCGCGAACTTCGGTTGGCTGTCTTGTCATCCGTCTCGGCTTCTCCTCTTTCCCCTCCCCTATGAGACGGATGCTTGCGGGGCACCATGCATATGGTGCCCCGTTTTTTATTGCGCGTCCGGCATGCGCGGCGCCGCCGGACGTGGCGCGGGGCTTGCGGCGGGCCGGCCTTCAGGCCGCTCTCGCGCTATCCGCGCCGGGCTGCGTGTCCGTGTGCCAGAGCGCGTCCTGCACGCGCCGCACGCCGGTGGCCATGGAGCCGTCCTGGTAGAGCTTGATCCAGCGGTAGCCGGGGGCGAGGTTGTCGACCACGTGCTTGCCCTCGCGGATACTGAACTGAAAGCAGGTCGATGGCGTGGCCAGCATGCGCAGGTTGTGGCGGCGGCGGTCGAACTCGTGGTGCACGTGACCCCACAGCAGCACCCGCACTTGCGGCCAGTGGGCCAGCCGCTTGAACAGCGCCTGCGGGTTGTCGATCATCATCGAGTCGTGCCAGTGGCTGTCGATCTGCATCGGATTGTGGTGCATCGCCAGCAGCGTGTGGCGCCCGGGCGCCTCGGCCAGGGCGGCCTCCAGCAGATCCAATTGGCTGTCGGGCAGGTGGCCGGCATTGGAGCCGGGCACGGTGGTGTCCAGCGAGATCACGCGCCAGGCGCCGACGTCGGTGACCGGCGCCGACCATTCGGGCAGTTCCTGGCGCAGCGCGGACGGCAGGTCGTGGTTGCCGGGCAGGCAGCGGATGCGGGCGCCTTCCAGCGCGGGCGCGGCCCCCAGCATGGCGGCCAGGCGCCGGTAGGCGGCGGGCTCGCCGTCCTGGGACAGGTCGCCGGTCGCCAGCAGCAGGTCGGGATGCCTGCCGTCGGCTTCGATCTGGCGCAGCACGGCGCGCAGGCTGGCGTCGGTATTGACGCCCAGCATCACGGTGTCGGGCTCGCCGAACAGATGGCAATCGGTCAATTGGACGAGCATGGCCGGGGCGTCGTTGCGCCGGGCCAGGGTGTGGACGCGTGCCAAGTGCGGCTCCTGCGAAGTTTCTGCACGGCCCATACCTTACCGAAAAATCGCCTCCCGGCGCGTTTCGCGCCGCCCGATCGGGGTAACGAAACGTGCGCCCGGCCTATCCGTTCGCCGGAATCTAGCGGAAAACCCGCTATTCTTGTCGAACTTCTCACAAGCTTCATGACCGGGACGCGGCGCTATCCATGGATGTAGGTTTTCTCGTATTCGGCCTGGCCGGGTTGTTGACCCTGGTCTGCTTCATGCCACCGCTGGCCGGCCGCCTCAAGCTGCCATACTCGGTGCTGCTGGCGATCGTCGGCTGCCTGCTGGGCATCATCGTGCACGTGCATGGCTGGGCGCCCAGCTGGATCGGCGACTTCCTCGATTCGCTGGAACGGTTCGAGATCTCCTCCGAGACCTTCCTGATGGTGTTCTTGCCGGTGCTGCTGTTCGAGACGGCGCTGTCCATGAACGTGCGGCGCCTGATGGACGACATCGGCCCGATCCTGATGATGGCGATCGTGGCGGTGGTGGTGTGTACCGTGGTCGTGGGTGTGACGCTGGACGCGATTTCGCCCTATGGCCTGGTGGTCTGCCTGCTGCTGGGGGCCATCGTGGCGACCACCGACCCGGTGGCGGTGGTGGGCATCTTTCGGGAAGTGGGCGCGCCCAAGCGCCTGACCACGCTGGTGGAAGGCGAGAGCCTGTTCAACGACGCCGCGTCGATTGCCTTGTACTCGGTGCTGCTGGCGGTGCTGGGCGGCCATGGCGAGCTGACCGCCAGTGGCATCTTCAATGATTTCATCGTGCACTTCATCGGCGGCGGCATCGCCGGCTTCGCCATGGGGCGGCTGGCCTGTTTCCTGTTTGCCTGGCTGCGCGGCTTTCCCACGGCAGAGATCACGCTGACGCTGACGCTGGCCTACCTGTCCTTCTTCATTTCCGAGCATTACCTGAACGTGTCGGGCGTGGTGGCCACGGTGATCGCCGGCCTGGTGGTGGGCTCGACCGGCCGCACCCGCATGTCGCCGACCACGTTCGAATATCTGTCGAGCGCCTGGGGGCAATTCGGCTTCTGGGCCAACTCCCTCATCTTCCTGTTCGCGGCCATGCTGATCCCCAAGCTGATGGCGGCGGCCGACTGGCAGGAACTGGTGCTGGTGGCGGTGGTGTTCGTGGCGACGCTGGTGGCGCGTGCCATCGTGGTGTTCGGCCTGCTGCCGCTGCTGGGCCTGACCCGACTCGGCACCAAGGTCAGCAATCCCTACAAGGTGGTGATGCTGTGGGGCGGCCTGCGCGGCGCGGTGTCGCTGGCGCTGGCGCTGGCCGTGACCGAGCAGACCGGCGTGCCTGAACAGGCGCGCCAGTTCATCGCCGTGGCCACCACCGGCTTCGTGCTGCTGACGCTGTTCATCAATGGCATCAGCCTGCGGCCGCTGATCCGCATGCTGGGGCTGAACCAACTGTCGCCGGTCGAGCGCACCATCCGCAACCAGGCCCTGGCCGTGGCGCTGGAGGACCTGCAGGGCAAGACCGACGAGGTGGCCAAGACCGAGCATATCGGCAGCGAGGTGCGCGACCGCATCCGCGCCGTGTTCGACGCCAGCCTGACCAGCGTGCATGACGGCCAGGTCAGCCAGATGAGCGACGAGCAGCGGGTGGCGGTGGGCCTGGCGATCGTGGCGCAGCGCGAGGAGGAAATGTTCTTCGACATCCTCAAGGCGCAGATCGTCGACTGGCGCATGGCGGAAACGCTGCTGGCGCGGGCCGAACGGCTGGAGGACGCGATCCGCATGGGCGGGGTGCCGGGCTTCGAGCGCGCCATCATCGCCGACGTGCGCTATTCCTCCGGGTTCCGGCTGGCCTTGCGGCTGCACTACCTGTTCGGCTTCCAGGGGTGGCTGGCACGCGAGCTGGGCCAGCGTTTCGCCAACCTGATGAGCAAGCGGTCGGTGGCGCAGCGCCTGATCGTGTTCGCGCGCGAGCAGATCACGCCGCTGCTGGGCGAGGCCGCCACCCAGCGCATCGTGGCGCTGCACCAGCGCCGCCTGGATCTGATCGAAAGCGCCATGCAGGCGCTGAACCTGCAATACCCGTCGTACGCGCAGTGGCTGCAGGAAAGCTACCTGGGCCGGGTGGCGCGCGAGCTGGAACGCATCCGCTACCGCGACATGCTGGAGCAGTTCCTGATCAGCGGCGAGGTCTATGCCGACCTGATGGCGCAATTGAAGAGCCGCTGGGCGCATATCGACACGCATCCGCCGCTGGACATCGAGATGAGTGCGGCCGACCTGATCAAGCGCGTGCCGCTGTTCGAGGGGCTGTCGGCCGATTCGCTGCGCGCGATCAGCAAGCTGCTCAAGCCGCGCCTGTCGCTGCCCGACCAGCGCGTGCTGACCAAGGGCCGGCATGGCGAGGAAATGTGCTTCGTGGCGTCCGGCGCGGTGGCGGTGCACTTGCCGGACAACACCATGATCGAACTGGGCAGCGGCGAGTTCTTCGGCGAGCTTGGCCTGCTGGGCGAGCAGCAGATCGCGCCCGAGGTGACGTCGCTGGGCTACAGCAAGCTGCTGATGCTGTCGTCGCGCGATTTCCATGCGCTGCTGGCGCGTGACGAGCACTTGCGCGAGCGCATCCAGGTGGTGGCCAAGCAGCGCCTGCGCGCCATCGAGGTCTGGAAGCAGTTCTCGCAAGCCAACAACGCGGCGCCGGCAGCCGCGCCGGCACCGCAGGCGCCGGTGCCATCGCCGGCGCAGGCGGCGGAAGCGGCCGAGGCGGCGGGCGCGGCGGCCGACAGCGCGCTCGATACGCGCGCGGTGCAGGCGCTGCGGGCGGCCGGACCGGACGTGCCGGCCTCGGCCCCGCTCATGGCCCGCGCGGCCGAGGCGCGGCCGGCCTTGCCGCAGCAGGCCGAGACGCGGCCGACCGCTGCGCCACCGGTCGAGACGCGCCAGACCGAGGCGCAGCAGGTGGAAACGCGTGAGGCGGGCACGGCGCCGAGGGGCGCCAGCGCCTGATGGCGGGCCGCGCGCGCCCGGCTCAGATTTCGCCGGCCGCGCGGCGCTGCATGATGTCTTCGATGATCACCAGCGCTGCTTCCAGCGTGAATTCGCCTTCGGCCACGCGCCGCACCACCGTGTCGACATCGACCGCGGCGATTTCCATGACTTCGCCATCGCGGTTGGCGGGCCGGGCGTCGGCCGCCAGCACACAGGTGCTGGTGAGCACGTCCTCGACCTGATAGCCCTCGGGCAGGCGGCGGTGGATGCGCAGGATGGTGCGCAGCGGCGTGCGTCGCGCCAGATCCGGCGCGTCCAGGCCGGCTTCCTCGCCGCATTCGCGCACCAGCGCGGTTTCGAGGGACTCGCCGCTGCCGGCCAGTCCGCCCACCAGGGTGTCCCACATGCCGGGGTCGGTGGACTTGCTGAGCGCGCGGCGGGCGATCCAGATGCGGCCGTCCGGGGTCCAGGCATTCAGGTGCACGGCCTTGGTCAGCAGGCCCAGCGGCCGCACCGCGGCGCGTTCGATGACGCCCAGCGCGTTGTCGCCATCGAGCACATCCAGCAATTCATCGCGCCAGCCCCGCAGGCAGTTGGCTTGGCGCAACAGTTGCGCGGCCTGTTCCAGCACCGCGTCCAGGGTCGGGCCTGGCGTCAGCGCGTTGCCGATGCGCAGGGCATTGCCGTCGGCCTCGATGTGCGCGGCGCCCTGCAACGCGTCGCAGGCCGCGTGGGTGGCCCAGCCGCAACGCCGCCCCGCGACATAGAGCGGATGCGCGCCGACCGGGGCGGGCTCCTGGGCGCGCGCGCTCAGCGCGGCATACAGATCGGACAGCGGTTTGGGCATCGGGAGGCACGGTGTTAATAAGACTGTCCGCGATTTTATGCCACCCCTGTTTACCCTGGGTCGGCAACGAACGCGCGCAAATGGGGGCGAGCGGTATGAATTCAAGAGCACAAACTTACATCCATTTGCGCGTCCGCTATAATCCGCCAGTTTCTTTGTGATTTCGAGTGGGAACGCGGGGGCCGCTCTATCTCCCCCTGCCTAACCCTGCCATCTAATAATTGCGCGTAGTCCTGTTGCAGTGACATTCGTGCCACTAGGCGACAAGGGCCTTCGCGCCGTGTTTCGAGGTAAGCATGAAGAAGTGGAGAGGGATACTGGGCGCTTGTGCGCTGCTGATTGGCAGCGTGGCCATTGCCCAGGTGCAAGACATGCCCGGCGGCCCGAAGGTCAATCAGCTGAACCTGCACGAAGGTGTCACGCAAATCACGCGTGATGTCATGTGGTTGCACTGGCTGTTGCTCACGATCTGTATCGTGATTTTCGTGGGCGTCTTCGGAGTGATGTTCTACTCCATCTGGGCGCACCGGAAATCCCGCGGACACAAGGCCGCGACCTTCCACGAACACCTCGGCGTGGAAGTGGCCTGGACGGTCATCCCCTTCATCATCGTCATCGCCATGGCGCTGCCGGCCACCAAGACGGTCGTCGCCATGAAAGACACTTCCAGCGCCGACCTGACCATCAAGGTCACCGGTTACCAGTGGAAATGGGGTTACGAATACCTCGATGGCCCCGCCGCCGGCGTCAAATTCCTCGCCACTCTGTCGACGCCGCGCGCCCAGATCGACGGCCGCGAGCCCAAGGGCCAGTTCTACCTGATGGAAACGGACAACCACATGGTGGTGCCCGTGGACAAGAAGGTACGCGTCGTTCTGACCGCCGCCGACGTCATCCACTCCTGGATGATCCCGGACTTCGGCGTCAAGCAGGATGCGATCCCCGGTTTCCTGCGCGACGCCTGGTTCCGCGCCGAAAAGCCGGGTATCTATCGTGGCCAGTGCGCCGAACTGTGCGGCAAGGACCACGCCTTCATGCCCATCGTCGTGGAAGTCCTGGCGCAGGCGGACTACGATAAGTGGGTTGAGGATCAAAAGAAGAAGATGGCGGCAAACGCCGACGATCCCAATAAAGCGTGGACGGAAGCCGAACTGGTTGCCCGTGGCGAGAAGGTTTTCGCCGCCAATTGCGTGGCCTGTCACCAGGCCAACGGCAAGGGCATCCCGGGCAGTTTCCCCGCCCTCGATGGAGACAAGGTTGTCCTGGGCCCGAAAGACGTCCAGATCAACACCGTGCTGAAGGGCAAGCCCGGCACCGCCATGGCGGCGTTCGGTTCCCAGCTCAATGATGTCGAGATCGCCGCGGTCATCAGCTATACGCGCCATGCCTGGAGCAATGCCGGCAAGGGGCAGGACCCGACAGTGATGCCGAAGGACGTGGCGGCCGCGCGTTGATCGCGCCCGCTTCCCAACGCAGAGCTGGTTCCGTTTAGTCAGAGATACCCTGCCGGTTCCGTGGAACGGAGCCGGCACTCAGCAGGAAGGAGTCCATCATGAGCAGCGTCACTGTAGACCACGTGTCGCCGGGCCACGGCCACGGTCACGATGACCACCACCACGCCACCCCCACCGGCTGGCGCCGCTGGCTTTTCGCCACCAACCACAAAGACATCGGGACGATGTATCTCATCTTCTCGTTCGTCATGCTGCTCGAAGGCGGCACGCTGGCGCTGTTGCTGCGTACCGAATTGTTCGAGCCGGGCCTGCAGTTCTTCCGCCCCGAACTGTTCAACCAGTTCACCACCATGCACGGCCTGATCATGGTGTTCGGCGCCATCATGCCGGCCTTCGTGGGCTTCGCCAACTGGATGATCCCGATGCAGATCGGCGCGTCCGACATGGCCTTCGCGCGCATGAACAACTTCAGCTTCTGGCTGCTGCCGGTGGCCGCGATCATGCTGACGGCCTCGTTCTTCGTGCCGGGCGGCGCCACCGCCGCCGGCTGGACGCTGTATGCGCCGCTGTCGCTGCAGATGGGCCCGGGCATGGACCTGGCCATTTTCGCCATGCACATCATGGGCGCGTCCTCGATCATGGGCGCCATCAACATCATCGTGACCGTGCTGAACATGCGCGCGCCCGGCATGACGCTGATGAAGATGCCGCTGTTCTGCTGGACCTGGCTGATCACCGCCTTCCTGCTGCTGGCCGTGATGCCGGTGCTGGCCGCCGCCATCACCATGGTGCTGACCGACCGCCACTTCGGCACCGGCTTTTTCAACGCCGCCGCCGGCGGCGACCCGGTGCTGTACCAGCACGTGTTCTGGTTCTTCGGGCATCCCGAGGTCTACATCATGATCCTGCCGGCGTTCGGCATCGTGTCGGCGATCGTGCCCGCGTTCGCCCGCAAGAAGCTGTTCGGCTACGCCTCGATGGTGTACGCCACCGCCTCGATCGCCGTGCTGTCGTTCATCGTCTGGGCGCACCACATGTTCACCACCGGCATGCCGGTGACCGGCCAGCTGTACTTCATGTACGCCACCATGCTCATTTCCATCCCGACCGGGGTGAAGGTGTTCAACTGGGTCGCCACCATGTGGCGCGGCTCGATGACGTTCGAGACGCCGATGCTGTTCTCGATCGGCTTCATCTTCGTGTTCACCATGGGCGGCTTCACCGGCCTGATCCTGTCGGTGGCGCCGATCGACATCCAGGTGCATGACACTTATTACGTGGTGGCCCACTTCCACTACGTGCTGGTGGCCGGCTCGCTGTTCGCGCTGTTCGCCGGCACCTACTACTGGCTGCCGAAGTGGACCGGCCGCATGTACAGCGAAAAGCTGGGCAAGCTGCACTTCTGGTCGACGCTGATCTCGTTCAACGTGACCTTCTTCCCGATGCACTTCCTGGGCCTGGCCGGCATGCCGCGCCGCTACGCCGACTACGCCGCGCAGTTCACGACGTTCCACCAGATCGCCACCATCGGCGCTTTCTGGTTCGGCCTGTCGCAGTTGATCTTCCTGTGGGCGGTGCTGCGCTGCTACATGGGCAAGGGCGAGAAGGCCGCGGCCAAGCCGTGGGAAGGCGCCGAAGGGCTGGAATGGACGGTGCCGTCGCCCGCCCCGTTCCACACCTTCGAGACGCCGCCCGAAGTCAAGTGAGCGCCGACCCCAACCCCGCAACAGGCAGCATGGCCATGACCCCCGAGCAGCGCCGACGCAACAAGATCGCAGGACTGGTTCTGCTGGTATTCGTCATCGCCGTGTTCGCCTGGACCGTGTTCCGCGGTTCGGCGCTGCTGGCGGGCAAGGCCATCGGCGGCTAGCGAACCATGAGCGACGACCTGCGTGAATCCGCCCAGCGCAAGCTGAGTTTCTTCCAGACGATGAAGGCGGTGGCGTGGGGGTTTTTCGGCGTCCGCAAGGGCGCGGGCTATCGCGAGGACAGTGCCAGGCTCAATCCCGTCCATGTGATCGTGGCGGGGTTGCTGGCGGCGGCGATCTTCGTGACCGTGCTGGTGTTAATTGTGCGTTGGGCGGTATCGAGCCTGACTTGAATCACTTAATTCTATAAATCAGTACCAGGGAGAAAGCCATGAGTGCAAGCCACTCGGTTCAAGGTAAAGAGGCACCCTATTACTTCGTGCCCGCCGACTCGGGCCACCCCGTGCGCACGGCCGTGGCGCTGCTGCTCATGGGCCTGGGCGCCGCGGGCTGGATCAACGGCGTGAGCTGGGCCAAGTGGTCGGTGCTGGCCGGCTTCATCGGGCTGATCGTGGTGCTGTACTACTGGTTCGGCGACGCCATCCAGGAGTCCGAGGCCGGCCTGAACAGCAAACGCATCGACGGCTCCTACCGTTGGGGCATGAGCTGGTTCATTTTCTCGGAAGTGATGTTCTTCGCGGCGTTCTTCGGCGCCCTCTGGTACGTGCGCACCATCACCACGCCGTGGCTGGGCGACATGGACCACCGCCTGATGCTGTGGCCCGACTTCCAGGCGGTGTGGCCCAACTTCGGCCCGGCCGGCGTGGTCGAGCACTTCCAGACCGTGGGCCCCTTCTGGCTGCCGACCATCAACACCGCGCTGCTGCTGAGCTCGGGCGTGACGCTGACCATCGCCCACCACGCGTTGCGCGAGAACCATCGCGGCAAGGCCATGTTCTGGCTGGCCGCCACGGTCATCCTGGGTTTCATCTTCGTGGCCTGTCAGGCCGCCGAGTACCACCACGCCTATACCGAGCTGAACCTGAAGTTCAACTCGGGCGCCTATGGTTCGCTGTTCTACATGCTGACGGGTTTTCACGGTTTCCACGTGATCCTGGGCGCCACCATGCTGACGGTGATCCTGATCCGCCTGATGCGCGGCCATTTCACCGCCGACCATCACTTCGGCTTCGAGGGCGCCGCCTGGTATTGGCACTTCGTGGACGTGGTGTGGCTGGGCCTGTATCTGTTCGTCTACTGGTTCTGAGGCGGGGGCCCGGCGCGGCCGGGCCGACTGGCGGGACACGGGGCGAGGCTGGCGGGCCGCCGGGAAACAGCGGCGCCGCGGGCCTCGCCCTTCGTTTTAGGGCGGTCGTGTTCCAATAGGGCCGTACCCGCCGGCATTTGGCGGGAACCGGCCGCTCGCGGGCCTATCTAAAACCGGTGCTTTCGATCCAGCCCATGTGGTGGGCGAACAGCACGAACAGGAACAGCGCCACCGACAGGCCGATGCGCACCGTCAGCGCATTGACCGTGCGGTTGGTGCTGCCTTTGTCCCGCATCAGGTAGACCAGGGCGGATGCCAGACTGGCCAGGATACCGATGAAGGCCAGTACGACGAAAACGCGCATGATGGTCTCCGGACAAAATCGATTGATTCAAGACAAATGGCCCGACCGCATTCCACCCGCTACACGGTAGCCGCTTTGCTCCTCTTGGGGATCGCCGTGGTGATCCTGGCCTCGCTGGGCCAATGGCAACTGCGGCGGGCCGACGAGCGACGCGACATTCTGGCGGCTATCGAGGCCGGCCGCAAGCAAGCGCCGCTGGTGCTGGCGCCTGCGACCGCGCCGGCCGACATGAAGCCGTGGCGCGTGGCCGAGGCCCGCGGCACCTGGCTGCCTGAATTCAGTGTACTGCTGGACAACCGCAACCACGATGGCAAGCCCGGCTATTGGCTGGCCACGCCGCTGCTGCTGGATGCCGGCAGCCGCAGCGCGGTGCTGGTGCTGCGCGGCTGGCTGCCGCGGGTGATCCAGGGCCAGGGCGCGCCGGCGCTGCCGGCCACGCCCGAGGGCACGCAGACCATCAAGGGTGAGCTGTCGCCGCGCGTGCCGCGCATGTTCGAGCTGTGGTCGCTGGGCGGCCAGGATGCTTCCAGCCTGCCGGCCACGCTGCCGGCCGCCGGCGGCGCCGTGCCGCAGGTGCAGAACCTGCCGCTGGATGCCTACGCCAAGGCCACCGGCCTGACGCTGCTGCCCACCGTGATGAGCCAATTCGGCACCGGCGAGGACGACGGTCTGGTGCACGACTGGCCGCAGCCTTCGGTGAATTTCCAGCAGAACACGGTGTACGCCGTCGAGTGGTTTTCCTTTGCCTTGTTTGCCGCCATCGCCTGGCTGGTGGTGCTGGGGGGCGCCATCAAGCGCATGCGCCAACGCGCGGCCAACGATCCGGCGGCCTGACCGCCGCTTTTTCCGACAACAGAATCCATGACCCACGTGGCTCGCGACATGACTGCTTCCCAACCCGCCCGGCGCTCGCTGACGCCGATGGTGCTGGTGTTCCTGTGCACGCTGGCGCCGATCGTGGCGGCGTTCGTGGTCTACATGAACCCGCAGTGGTGGCCGGCGGATGCCAGCAACTACGGCCAATTGATCGAACCGCAGCGGCCGGTGCCCGCGCCCCAGGCGCTCAAGCTGACCACGCTGGACGGCAAGCCGTTCGACCTGCAAAGCCTGAAGGGCAAGTGGCTGCTGGTGGCGGCCGACGGCGCGGCCTGCCCGGAAAGCTGCGCCCGCAAGCTCTACATCACCCGCAACAGCCACGCCAGCCAGGGCAAGAACGTCGACCGCCTGGCGCGCGTCTGGTTCATCACCGACGACGGCCCGGTGCCGGACAAGGTGCTGCAGGCTTACCAGGGCACAATCATGCTGCGCGCCGATCCCGACCAATTGGCGCGTTTCCTGCTGGCGCGCGACGGCGCGGCCGGCCAGCCCGGGCTGGCGCAGCCGATCTGGGTGATCGATCCCCTGGGCAACCTGATGATGCAGTATCCCGCCGACGCCGACGGCGTGAAGGTGCGCAAGGACATCAGCAAGCTGGTCTATAACTCGCGCATCGGTTGAATCGGTATTTAGTTGATTTCCATGGAACGCATCAAAGCGCGGTATCGCAAACTCGTCTTTTTCACCTGGTTCCTGACGCTGGACCTGATCATGTTCGGCGCCTTCGTGCGGCTGACGGACTCGGGCCTGGGCTGCCCGGACTGGCCCGGCTGCTACGGCAGCGTCACGCCGCTGGGGGCGATGGGCGACATCCACGAGGCCTCCCAGGCCATGCCGTTCGGGCCGGTAACCTTGTCCAAGGCCTGGATCGAGATGATCCACCGCTATGTCGGCTCGATCCTGGGCATGCTGATCATCGGCATCGTCTACATGGCGTGGCGCTATCGTCGCGAACTGGGCCGTTCGCCGGCCTTGGCGGTGACGACGCTGGTGGCGGTGTGCGTGCAGGGCGCGTTCGGCGCCTGGACCGTGACGCACAAGCTGATGCCCGCCGTGGTCACGGCGCACCTGGTGTTCGGCCTGTCGGTGCTGGCGCTGATGACCTGGCTATCGGCGCGCGAGCGCCCGCACCACGCCGTGGCGGCCGCGGCGCGGCGCTTCAAGCCCTGGGTGGTGGGCGGTTTCATTCTGCTGCTGATCCAGGTGACGCTGGGCGGCTGGGTCAGCACCAACTACGCGGCCCTGGCCTGCATGGACTTCCCCATGTGCCATGGCAAATGGGTGCCCGACATGGACTTCCACGGCGGTTACTCGATCATCCGCGGGCTGGGCGAACTGCCGTCCGGAGAAATGATCTCGCAGCCGGCGCTGACGGCGATCCACTGGGTGCATCGCAATTTCGCCTTCGTCGTGTTCGCCTACCTGGGCGTGCTGGCCTGGCGCCTGCGCGCCGATCGCGGGCTGCGCGGGCCGGCCACGCTGATGCTGGCCCTGCTGGGCGCGCAACTGCTGACGGGCCTGACCACCATCTTTTTCCAGTGGCCGCTGCTGATCGCGGTGTTGCACAATGGCGGGGCGGCCGGGCTGACCCTGGCCGCCGTGGTTCTGATGGTGCGCCTGTCCAGCGCGGGCGGGGCGCCGGCCGGGGGCTACGGCCCCAATTCGGTGCGCGTTTAAAATAGGGTGCATGATGACCAGTCTTGCCGCTCCCCAATCCGGATTGCTTCGCCAATATTTCGTGCTCACCAAGCCCCGCGTCACCCAGTTGGCGGTGTTCTGCGCGGTGATCGGCATGTTCCTGGCGGTGCCCGGCATTCCCGACATGCGCCGCGTGCTGTTCGGCACGCTCGGCATCTGGCTGCTGGCGGCGGCCGCCTTCGCCATCAATTGCCTGATCGAGCAGGAAGTCGACGCGCGCATGCTGCGCACGGCGCGGCGCGCCACGGCGCGCGGCACCATTTCCGCGTTCCAGGTGCTGAGCCTGTCGGGCCTGCTGGGCGGGGTCGGCATGTTCGTGCTGTATACGCTGGTCAACCCGCTGACCATGTGGCTGACCTTCGCCACCTTCGTCGGCTACGCGGTGATCTACACCGTCATCCTCAAGCCGCGCACGCCGCAGAACATCGTCATCGGCGGCCTGTCGGGCGCCATGCCGCCGGCGCTGGGCTGGGCGGCGGTGGCCGATTCGGTGCCGGCCGAGGCCTGGCTGCTGGTGCTGATCATCTTCATCTGGACGCCGCCGCATTTCTGGGCGCTGGCGCTGTACCGCAACCATGACTACGCCAAGGCCGGCCTGCCGATGCTGCCGGTGACGCATGGCCAGCAGTTCACCCGCCTGCACATCCTGCTCTACAGCATCGCGTTGGTCGCCACCACGCTGCTGCCCACCGCGATCCGCATGAGCGGGGCGCTGTACCTGGCGTCGGCGCTGGTGCTGGGCGGCATGTTCGTGTCGTACGCCTGGCGGCTGTACCGCCACTACAGCGACGAGCTGGCGCGCAGCATGTTCCGCTTTTCCATTCTCTACCTGGCGCTGCTGTTCGGCGCCCTGCTGGTGGACCACTGGGTCGCGCTGATCTGACCCCCTGGAGGTTGTCGATGTCCGTATTTTCCGCCAGCCGGCGCCTGGCCTTGCGCCTGGCCACGGCCGCCGCTTTCACCGCCGCCCTGGCCGCCTGCGGCGAGCAGGCGCCCCAGTTCAAGGGCAGCGATATCAGCGGCACCCAGTTGGGGCGCGGCCTGGAGCTGTCGGACTACAACGGCAAGACGCGCACGCTGCAGGACTTCGCCGGCAAGGTGGTGGTGGTGTTCTTCGGCTTCACCCAGTGTCCGGACGTCTGCCCGACTTCGCTGGCCGAGCTGACCGAGGTGATGAAGAAGCTGGGTCCGGACGCCGAGCGCGTGCAGGTGCTGCTGATCACGGTGGATCCGGAGCGCGACACGCCCGAGGTGCTCAAGCAATACGTAACCGCGTTCGACCCGCGTTTTCTGGGTTTGACCGGCACGCCGGATCAGGTCAAGAAGGCAGCGGCCTCGTTCAAGGCCTATTACGCCAAGGCGCCGACCAAGGACGGCAACTACACCATGGACCACACCGCGGCGTTCTACCTGCTCGACGGCAAGGGCGAATCGCGCGTGCTGGCCAACAACACCATCGGGGTCGATGCCCTGGTGCACGACATCCAGGCCCTGCTCAAGGGCTGATGCCGTGGCGGAGCGCGCCGGGCGCGGTGTCAGGCGCCGCCGGCGTCGAGCCAGCCCGCCAGCGCGGCGCGGGCCCGGTCGTCCAGTTCCGCCATGGCGATTTCGCGGCGGTGCGACATGATCAACCCGGCATAGGGGGCGGCCAGCGCGGCCGCCTCGGGACACAGGCGCGATTCGTCGCCGGTCGACGGCGAGACGTTGCGCCAATAGTTGATGGCCGCTTCGATCTGAGGCAAGGTGATGGCATTCATGAGCCTATTGTCCACGAATGGCGCGAGCTGTCCAATCGCGTCGGGCAGCAATGAAGCGTCACCATCGCAACATGCCGAAACCGCGTCCGGGTGCTATACCACTGCCGGTTAGTAACGATGGAGCATCGTCATGAATTATCCCGCCCCAACCGAATCTGTCCGCCGCGGCCTGCATCCCCTGGTGGCCGCCGCCGCCATCGCGGTGATCGTCATGTGCTCGGTCGGCGTGGCCGCCGTAATGGGCTGGCTGCCAACGCCGTCGGCCACCCCGCACGCCGAGGATACGCTGGCCCAGGCCGGCCCCGAGGGCGCCAACCTGGCCCCGGCCCAGCCCGGCACGCCCGCCCAGCCGCAGGCCGCGGGCGCGCGGCCCGCGGCCCAGGCCCAGGCGACGCAGCCCCCCGCGCAGGGCCGGCCCGTCCCGGCGCCCGTGCCCGCCGCGCAGGCCTGCCGCACCTGCGGTGTAGTGGAAACCATCCGCCAGGTGCAGGTGCCGGTCAAGGACAACAGTGACCACCTGGTCGGTACCATTGCCGGCGGCGTTGCCGGGGGCGTGGTCGGTAACCAGTTCGGCGGCGGCAATGGCAAGACGGCGCTGACCGTGCTGGGCGCGGTGGGCGGCGCTTTGGCAGGCCGTGAAGTTGAGCGTAATATCAGGCAGCAACAAACGGTGACGCACTATGAGCTCACGGTACGCATGAACGACGGCAGCACGCGCCAGTTCCGCAGCGCGCAGCCGTTCGCCTTCGCGTCGGGCGATCACGTGCGCGTGGAGAATAACCAGCTGCTGCCGGGATGACCGTGCCCGCCGGCGGCGTTTTGCGATCTATGGGAAGACAGGAATGAGCGACCAACACAGCAACCCGTTCGTCCTGCCCGGCATGGGCCAGAATTCCGACCTCTCGGGCAACCCGCTGCTGGCCAGCATGGAAATGATGCGCCAGGCCTGGGCCGGCCTGACCGGGCCGGGCGGGCTGGCGAGCAGCCTGCCGATGGCGCCGCCTATGAACCTGGAAGACCTGGATCGCCGCATCGCCGAGTTGCGCTCGGTGGAGAACTGGCTGCGCATGAACCTGTCGATGCTGTCCAGCACGATCCAGGGCATGGAAGTGCAGCGTTCCACCATCAGCACGCTGCGCGCCTTCGTCGATTCGGCCGCCAACATGGATCTGGGCGCGGTGCGCGAAAGCGGCGCGGCCTCGCCGCTGGAAGTGGTGCTGGGTCTGAAGCCGGCGCCGGCCGCCAAGCGCGCGCCACAGCAAGCCGCCACTCCTGCCCAGCAGGCGCCCACCCCGGAAGCGCCAGCCGAGGGCGGCGCGGGTCAGCCCGCCGGCGCCCAGCCGGGCATGAGCGAGCAGATGGGCGCGGCGGCGCAGTCGGCCTCCAAGGCCTGGTGGGACCTGTTGCAGCAGCAATTCAACCAGATCGCCGCGGCCACGGCCGCGACGATGCCCGGCAACCAGGCGGCGGCCGAGACCGACAAATCCAAGGCCAAGCCGGCGGATCTGCGGGCCGCGGCCGCGCCGGCCGCCAAGACGGGCGCCAAGCCCACCGCCCGCAAGACCGCGCGCAAACCGGCCGCCAAGCCGGCCGCCCGGAACGGCGGGCCCGCCGACGGCAAGCCCTGATTTTTTTTCAATCCAGGCCTGGACCGCCAGCCGGCGGGGCCGGGCGCATTCGACACCGGAACTTATGCTTAACGTAGTGATTCTCGCCGCCGGACTCGGCAAGCGCATGCAGTCGGACCTGCCCAAGGTGCTGCACACCCTGGCCGGCAAACCCATGCTGGCCCACGTGCTGGACAGCGCTCGGCAACTCGAACCGGCCCGCATCATCGTGGTGGTCGGCCACGGCGCCGACCGCGTCAAGCAGGCATTCAGCGGCCAGGACGGCCTTGAGTTCGCGCTGCAACAGCCGCAGCAAGGCACCGGCCACGCGGTCCAGCAGGCCGTGCCGCTGCTGCGCGAGGGCGACGGCAAGGACGACGTGACCCTGGTGCTGTACGGCGACGTGCCACTGGTGCAACCCGAGACGCTGCGCCGCCTGCTGCAGGCGCGTGGCGCCGGCGCCGCGGTGCTGACCGAAGTGCTGGCCGATTCCACCGGCTATGGCCGCATCGTGCGCGACGCCGCCGGCAACGTCTGCCGCATCGTCGAGCACAAGGACGCCTCCGAGGCCGAGCGCGCCCTCAAGGAAGTCAACACCGGCATCCTGGCCGCGCCGACCGCGCAGCTCAAGGACTGGCTCTCGCGCATCGACAACAACAACGCCCAGGGCGAGTACTACCTGACCGACGTGGTCGGCCTGGCCGTGGCCGATGGCGTGCCGGTGGGCGCGGCCCAACCGGGCGCGTCGTGGGAGACGCTGGGCGTGAACAGCCGCGTGCAGCAGGCCGAACTGGAGCGCCGCTGGCAGGGCGAGCAGGCGCGGCGCCAGCTCGAGGCCGGGGTGACGCTGGCCGATCCGGCGCGCTTCGATGTGCGCGGCACGCTGACCTGCGGCCGCGACGTGTTCATCGACGTGGGTTGCGTGTTCGAGGGCCGGGTGACGCTGGCCGACGGCGTGCGCGTGGGCCCGCATTGCGTGCTGCGCGATGTGAGCATCGGCGCGGGCACGCAGATCGAGGCCTTCAGCCATCTGCAGCAAGCCCAGGTCGGCGGCGATGCGCGTATCGGCCCGTATGCCCGCCTGCGGCCGGGCGCCGAACTGGGCGACCGCACCCATGTCGGCAACTTCGTCGAGATCAAGAAGAGCGTGCTGGGCGCGGACAGCAAGGCCAATCACCTGGCCTACATCGGCGACGCCGACATCGGCGCGCGCGTGAACGTGGGCGCGGGCACCATCACCTGCAACTACGATGGCGTCAACAAGCACCGCACGGTGATTGAAGACGACGCCTTCATCGGTTCGGACACGCAACTGGTGGCCCCGGTGCGCGTGGGCCGCGGCGCCACGCTGGGCGCCGGCACCACCCTGACCCGCGACGCGCCGGCCGACAAGCTGACGGTGTCGCGCGGCAAGCAGGTCACCGTCGACGGTTGGCAACGGCCGGTCAAGAAGTCGTGACGCCGGCGGCGTCACAGGCGCCGTCAGGCGGCGGCAAGGCCGCCGCGCCGGACGGTCTGCCGGTTCCACGCCGCTATTGGGCGGCGGCCACCGTGATGACAGGCATCAGCCTGTCGGTGCTCGACACCACCATCGCCAACGTCGCGCTGCCCACCATCGCCGCGGATCTGAACGCCTCGCCGGCGCAGGCCGTGTGGGTGGTCAACGCCTACAACCTGGCGGTGGTGATGATGCTGCTGCCGTTGTCGGCGCTGGCCGAGCGGATCGGTTTTCGGCGCATGTTCACCTTCGGACTGGTGTTGTTCACGCTGGCCTCGCTGGGCTGCGCGCTGGCCGGCACCCTGCTGCAACTGACGCTGGCGCGCGTGTTCCAGGGCGTGGGCGCGGCGACGCTGATGTGCCTGTTCGGCGGCCTGGTGCGCAACATCTATCCGCTCAAGATGCTGGGGCGCGGCATCAGCATCAACGCCACCACAGTGGCGGTGATGTCGGTGCTGGGCCCGACCATCGGCTCGGCGATCCTGTCGGTGGCGCCGTGGCCGTGGATCTTCGCGGTCAATCTGCCGATCTGCGTGCTGGCCATGTTCGGCCTGCGCCACCTGCCGGAAGTGCCGCGCAACGATGTGCGGCTGGACTGGATCAGCGCGCTGCTGTGCATGGCCACGCTGGGGGTGTTCATCTCCGGCATCGACATGATGGGCGAAGACCTGCTGCGCGGCATCGGCCTGGTGGCGATTGCCGTCGTGGCCGGCCTGGTGCTGGCGCGCCGCGCCAGCGGCCAGCCCGCGCCGCTGGTGCCGGTGGACCTGCTGCGCATCCGTCCGCTGGCGTTCGCGGTGGGGGCGTCGGCCTGCACCTTCGCGGCGCAGATGGCCTCGTATGTGTCGCTGCCGTTCTATTTCCAGCAGGTGCTGGGGCGGCCCTACCTGGAGGTGGGCATGCTGATGGGCGCCTGGCCGGTGGGCACGGCACTGATCGCGCCGCTGGCCGGACGCCTGTCCGACCGCTATTCCGCCGCCACGCTGAGCGGCGTGGGGGCGGCCACCATGGTGGCGGGCATGCTGTGGCTGGCGGCGTTGCCCGCGGCAGTGGGCAACGTGCCGATCATCGCCGGCATGTTCGTGGCGGGCGTGGGCTTCGGCTTCTTCCAGACACCGAACAACCGCGCCATGCTGTCGGCGGCGCCGCGCGCGCGCAGTGGCGCCGCGGGTGGCCTGCAGGCCACCACCCGGGTGTTCGGGCAGAGCTTCGGCACCGCGCTGGTGGCCATCGCTTTTAGCGTCAGCGCGGCGCACGGGCCGGGACTGGCTCTGGTGCTGGGCACGATCTGCGCGGCGCTGGCGGTGGTGGTGAACACGGTGCGGTTCAGCAAGCTGCGGGCGCCGTCCGGCCCATAGGGGGCGGCGGGCCTGCCGCAAAGCCCGCCGGCCGGCTTCTATAATGTCGGCCGGCGCGGGAACCGGTCGTTCCGGCGCGACGATTACCTATTTTTAAGGCGTTCAGGCATGAAGATCACGGTCGTGGGTACCGGTTACGTGGGGTTGGTGTCGGGAGCATGCCTGGCCGACATGGGCAACGACGTCATGTGCCTGGACGTGGACGCGGCCAAGATCGCCCTGCTGCGCCAGGGCGGCATCCCCATCTACGAGCCGGGCCTGGAAGACCTGGTGCGGCGTAACGTGCAGGCCGGCCGCCTGCATTTCACCGACGACGTGGCCCAGAGCGTGGCCTTCGGCGACGTGCAGTTCATCGCCGTCGGCACGCCGCCGGGCGAGGACGGCTCGGCCGACCTGAAGTACGTGCTGGCCGCCGCCCGCAACATCGCCCGCCACATGACCAGCCGTAAACTGATCGTGGACAAGTCCACCGTGCCGGTCGGCACCGCCGACAAGGTGCGCGCCGCGGTGGCCGAGGAGTTGGCCAAGCGCGGCGTCGAGGTGCCGTTCAGCGTCGCCTCCAACCCGGAATTCCTCAAGGAAGGCGCGGCGATCAACGACTTCATGAGCCCGGACCGCGTCATCGTCGGCGCCGACGACGACTACACCATCGGCGTCATGCGCCGCATCTACGAGCCGTTCCAGCGCACCCACGACCGCCTGATGGTGATGGATGTGCGCTCGGCCGAGCTGACCAAGTATGCCGCCAACGCCATGCTGGCCACCCGCATCTCGTTCATGAACGAGATGGCCAACCTGGCCGAAGCGCTGGGCGCCGACATCGAGCAGGTGCGCCGCGGCATCGGCGCCGATCCGCGCATCGGCTACCACTTTCTGTACCCGGGCGCCGGCTACGGCGGCTCGTGCTTTCCCAAGGACGTGCAGGCGCTGGTCAACACCGCCGCCGAGCACGCGCTGCCGATGCGCGTCATCGAGGCCGCCGAGGCCGCCAACCACGCGCAGAAGTTCCGCCTGTCGGAAAAGCTGGTGGCGCGCTACGGCGAGGACCTGAGCGGCCGCACGATCGCGCTGTGGGGCCTGTCGTTCAAGCCCAATACCGATGACATGCGCGAGGCGCCCAGCCTGACCGTGATCGCCGAATTGACGCGCCGCGGCGCCACCGTGCGCGCCTACGACCCGGTGGCCATGCACGAGGCCGCCCGGGTTCTTGACGGCAAGCCCGGCGTGAGCTTCGCCACCGATATGTACGACGCGCTCGACGGCGCCGACGCGCTCCTGATCGCCACCGAATGGAAGGTCTTCCGCGCGCCTGACTTCGACCGCGTCAAGGCCCTGCTCAAGACGCCGCTCATCATCGACGGCCGCAATCTCTACACGCCGGCCGACGTGCGCGCCCAGGGCTTCGAGTACTCGGGCATCGGCCGCGCATGAAGATCCTGCAGCTCAACTTCGAGAAGGGCTGGCGCGGTGGCGAACGCCAGACGCTGTATTGCATGCGCGCGTTCCGCAACGCCGGCCACCAGGTCGAAGTGCTGTGCCGCGAAGGCGGGCCGTTGGCCGAACGCGTGCGCCAGGAAGGCTTCGTCGCGCACACTGTCCGCAACGTGCCGGCGCAGCTGGGGTTCCTGGCGCGGGCGGGCAGTGGCTACGACATCATCCACGCCCAGACCGCCAACACCATCACCTGGGCGGTGCTGACCAAGTGGCTGCACCGGCGTCCGGTGGTGTTCTCGCGCCGCACCTCGTTCGTGGTCAAGCCCAACGAGGAATGGAAGACCGGCTTCAAGTGGCGCCACACCGACCTGTTCGTGGCCATCAGCGACATGGCCGCGAGCGAGCCGCGGCGCCTGGGGCTTGATCCGGTCATCATCCGCAGCGCGGTCGAGCCGCACGCGATCAACCAGGACAACGTGGCCGCGCTGGTGCGCGAGTTCGGCCTGGAAGGCAAGAAGGTCATGGCCACGTCGGCCGCGCTGATCCGCGACAAGGATCCGGTGACGCTGGTGCGCGCGGTCGGCGAGCTGGCCCGGACGCGGCGCGATTTCGTCTTTCTGCACTTCGGCGCCGGCGGCGACCGCGAGCAGGCGGCGCGCGACGAGGCGCGTCGGCTGGGCATCGAGGACGTCTACCGTTTCGCGGGCTTTCGCAAGGGCGTCGAGGATTTCTACAGCATCCTCGACGTGTTCGTGATGAGCTCCGAGGAGGAGGCGCTCGGCAGCAGCGTGCTGGACGCGTTCCTGCAGCGCGTGCCGGTGGTGTCCACCGATGCCGGCGGCCTGAAGGAAAGCCTGGCGGACGGTCGCGGCGTGCTGTGCGCGGTGGCCGACTTCCATGCCATGGCCCAGGGCATGGCGCGCTGCCTGGATGACGCCGTCTTCCGCCAGGAGATCACCGAGCGCGCCTACCACTACGTGCGCGACGAGCACGACGTGCAGAAGATGGGCAACCGCTACCTGGCGCAGTTCGAACGCCTGCTGGCGGCCCGCTGAGCCGCGCGGCGCCTGCCGGCGGAGTGCTTACCCGCGCGGATCGATACGGGTTTCGAATTTGGCGCGATGCACCGAGAAGAACGTGCGCACGTTGCGCACGTTGGCGTGCGCGGTGAAGGCGCGATGCGCCAGCGCGTGATAGGCCGGCATGTCCTTGACCTGCGCGATCACCACGAAATCCGGCCCCGGCGACACGCGGTAGCACTGCAGCACCGCCGGTTCGGCCAGCATGATCCGTTCGAAGGCATCCAGGCTTTCGGCCGCCTGCACGTCCAGCGTGATTTCGACGATGGCGGTCAGCGTGCTGCCCAGCTTGTCGGGCGCCAGGATGGCCACCTGGCGCGCGATCACCCCTTCCTCCACCAGCCGCCGCACCCGCCGCAGGCAGGTTGGCGGCGAGGCGTGCACGCGCGCGGCCAACTCCTGGTTGGTCAGGGAGTTGTCGTCCTGGAGCTGTTCCAGGATGCGCAGATCCAGATCGTCCAATTCAGGCAGGGTGACCGGCTTGTTTTGCATGATTAATTCATGAATACGTGCTTTATGAAATATTATTTAATCACAAATATGTAAGTGAATAAACTGTCAAATATGACCAGATAAAGAAATCCAATTTCTCGATGGTGCGCGCACAATGCGTGCCGTACTCGAACTTTCAGGAGTCTCTCCTATGTGCGGCATTGTTGGCGCCGTCGCCCAGCGCGACATCACCCCGATCCTGGTCGAAGGCCTGAAGCGGCTGGAATACCGCGGCTATGACTCCTGCGGCGTCGCCGTCTACGCCGACGGCCACCTGCGCCGCACGCGCAGCACCCAGCGCGTGGCCGAGCTGGCCGAGCAGGTCGCGCACGACAAGGTGCAAGGATTCACCGGTATCGCCCACACCCGCTGGGCCACCCACGGCGTGCCCGCCACGCACAATGCCCACCCGCACTTTTCGCACCTGGGCAACGACGAGCCGCGCATCGCGCTGGTGCACAACGGCATCATCGAGAACCACGACGAACTGCGCGCCGAGCTGCAAGCCGTGGGCTATGTGTTCGAAAGCCAGACCGACACCGAAGTGATCGCGCACCTGGTCAACCATCTGTACGCTGGCGATCTGTTCGAAGCCGTGCAGAACGCCGTGCGCCGCCTGCATGGCGCCTACGCCATCGCCGTGTTCTGCCGCGACGAGCCGCACCGGGTGGTTGGCGCGCGTCAGGGGTCGCCGCTGGTGGTGGGCGTGGGCCAGAACGAGAACTTCCTGGCCTCGGACGCGCTGGCGCTGGCCGGCACCACCGACCAGATCATCTACCTGGAAGACGGCGACGTTGTCGACCTGCAACTGGCCCGTGTCTGGATCGTGGACGCCAACGGCAAGAACGTGGAACGCCAGGTGCATACGGTGCAGGTACACACCGGCGCGGCCGAGCTCGGCCCCTACCGCCACTACATGCAGAAGGAAATCTTCGAGCAGCCGCGCGCCGTGGGCGACACGCTGCAGGACATCGAGGCCATCACGCCCGAGCTGTTCGGCGACGGCGCCTACAAGATCTTCAAGGACATCGATTCGCTGCTGATCCTGGCCTGCGGCACCAGCTACTACGCCGGCCTGACCGCCAAGTATTGGATCGAATCGATCGCCAAGATCCCGGTGGCCGTCGAAATCGCCAGCGAATACCGCTACCGCGACAGCGTGCCGAACCCGCGCTCGCTGGTCGTCACGATCTCGCAGTCGGGCGAAACCGCCGACACCCTGGCCGCGCTCAAGCATGCCCGCTCGCTGGGCATGGAAAACACGCTGACCATCTGCAACGTGTCCACCAGCGCCATGGTGCGCGAGTGCAAGCTGTCGTACATCACGCGCGCCGGCGTCGAAATCGGCGTGGCCTCGACCAAGGCCTTCACCACGCAGTTGACCGCGCTGTTCCTGTTGACGCTGGCGCTGGCGCAGGTGCGTGGCCGCCTGACCGACGAGCAAGAGGCCGAGCACCTGAAGGCGCTGCGCCACCTGCCCGTGGCCATCGGCTCGGTGCTGGCGCTGGAGCCGCAGATCATGGCCTGGGCCGACCGCTTCGCCTCGAAGGAAAACGCGCTGTTCCTGGGCCGTGGCATGCACTACCCGATCGCGCTGGAAGGCGCGCTCAAGCTCAAGGAAATCAGCTACATCCACGCCGAGGCCTATCCGGCCGGTGAGCTCAAGCACGGCCCGCTGGCCCTGGTGACCGAGCATATGCCGGTGGTCACCATCGCGCCCAAGGACGAGCTGCTGGAAAAGTTGAAGTCCAACATGCAGGAAGTGCGCGCGCGCGGCGGCGAGCTGTACGTGTTTGCCGACGCCGACAGCAAGATCCAGAGCGCCGAAGGCATGCACGTGATCCGCATGCCGGAGCACTACGGCAAGCTGTCGCCGATTCTGCACACCGTGCCGCTGCAGCTGCTGTCGTACCACACAGCCTGCGCTCGCGGCACCGATGTGGACAAGCCGCGCAACCTGGCCAAGAGCGTGACGGTGGAGTGACGTGTGTTGCGGGCTGTCCGACCTCCTTCAGATAGGCATATGGATCGTGCCCGTTCAGGCGTGCCGACTGGATCAGGCTCATGATGGCGGCAGCGCGTTGCCCCCCGCGCAGCGAACCCGCGAACAGCTCGCACACGCCCACTCACTCGCCCAGCGTCGAGCGCGGCAGCGCCAGGCCGGCGCGTGCAAAGATGCCTTCCTGGCGGTACAGCGGCAGGTGATCGGCGAACTTCGCCATCAGCACCTGTGCCGGCAGCCCCGCCGTCGGGATGCCCTTGTCGATGACCTGAGCGGGCACAGGCGCCTGCGTGAGCGTCTCGCAGTGGTCACACACCCACTTGCCGCGGATGTGGCGCTCGACGCTGAAGACGCCCGGCAGGTAGTCCAGCTTCTCGCTCACGTCCTCGCCGATGCGCTTGAGATCGCAGCCGCTGTACCGACGTGCTGCCACGGCAGCCCCAGCACCAGCGCCTGCCATTGCTCGCCGTCTACCGCGACGTGAGCGCCGCGCAAGGCATCTGCTCATACGAACTTGCCACGGTTGCGCGTCCGTGCGGCCAGCCAGATCGCATCGACACGGATCACCGCAGCCACTCACGTAGCCAAGCCACGCACGAGCCGGCTTCACTCACGGGCCATTGCACCGTCGCCTGTACGGGGCCTCGCGACAAGCGGATCTCGATATGACGACCTGTCGAGGCCAGAGCTGGTAACGCTACCGGCGCGAACGCCGGCGCTACAGAAGTCTGCCGTTCGGCCTGACGGATCCATTTGTGCACCAGATTTGCATTCACGCCGTGCGAAAGCGCCACACCCAATGGATGTCCCCGGCTGGCTGCACTCGTCCACGATCTGCGCCTTCAGCGCCTTCGGATAAGACCGGCGCTCAGGCGCCGACGCTAATTCTGTCTTCGACATGGTGCCGGACATGTCAAGTTGGTTGCACTCAACTTGAATCGCGCGGCAAGGAGGGGGCCTGTTGCATCCCGAAAGTCAGGCGTAGTAAGGCGGAATAGGGAGCGGAGGTCAAGCTCATGCGAGCTGGACGCTCCAACCCACCATGCTTGCGGTCGTTCAGAGGCCGAGCTCCGACAAGCCCGGATGATCGTCGGGCCGGCGGCCGAGAGGCCAATGGAACTTTCGCTCCGATTCCTTGATCGGCATGTCGTTGACGCAGGCATAGCGGCGTTGCATCAGTCCATCAGGCATGAACTCCCAGTTCTCGTTTCCATAAGAACGGAACCAGTTGCCGGCGTCATCGTGCCACTCGTAGGCATAACGCACGGCGATCCGGTTGCCATCGTGGGCCCAGAGTTCCTTGATGAGCCGGTAGTCGAGTTCCTTCTTCCATTTCCGATCCAGGAAGGCTTGGGCTTCGGTTCGGTTATTGGCGAACTCGGCGCGATTGCGCCATTTGGTATCCAGCGTGTAGGCCAGTGCGACCTTCGCGGCATCGCGCGAGTTCCAACCATCTTCCGCGAGCCGCACCTTCTGAATGGCGGTTTCTTTGGTGAACGGCGGCAGGGGGGGACGAGCTTCCATGATTGCTCCTAGGCAAATGAGGTAGAACGGTCTGTCTACGTTTGCAAATTAGCGCAAGTGGAACGACCTGTCTACTTATAATTTGCAGCGGGTGTACCGATCTGTCTACAATGCGCCATGACATGCAACACGCCCCCCGTCGACACGCTCTCGCCTCGTGAACGCATCTTGCATACGGCCCATGCCTTGTTTTACGGCCAGGGCATCCGCGCCACCGGGGTCGACAAGATCATCGAAGCTGCCGCTGTCACCAAGGTGACGTTCTATCGGCACTATCCCAGCAAGGAATTGCTGGTGATGGCCTATCTCGAGTTTCGCCACGAACGCTGGATGCGGTGGTTTCGAGAGAGTCTGGCGTCCAACCTGGCCGCCGGCGCCTCGCGGATCGACTCGCTGGCGCTCACGCTGCGCGACTGGTTCGACAGCGAGGATTTCCGCGGTTGTGCTTTTCTGAATGCCGCAGCCGAGTTCGGCTCCACGCATCCCGCCATATTGAAGATCGTGCGCGAGCACAAGAAGGACGTCGCGCGATGTCTGGACGAGCTCTTCGAGAGCCCTGGTCAGGCCCTGGGCGCCCCTCTTACGGTCGCGATTGACGGCGCCATCGTGCATGCCCAGATGGGCGAATCCACCGATCGCGCCATCGATGCGATGCGGAGTCTCTCGCACTGCATTCTGGATGATTGACGGCCGGGAAGGCGATGGCGTCCGGCAGCTTGCTGGCCATCGCCGCGCGGTTGACGGTGGCGAGCCGCGTTTCCAGCAGCGTCAGCCATTCATGTAGATATGGGCCGCAGTCGGTGGCCCCAGCCAACGGTAAGCCGCTGGCTTGTTTGAGGCTGGCGAATCTTTCGGTTGGCACCAAGTAGTCCTCAAAATCCTTGAGCTGGGGGGAGCCTTGCACCTAGATGTCGCCGGAGTGCAGTGCGTTCCAGGACATGGCGGCCTCGACGACTGCGAACGCATCGCGGTCCGACTGCTTGGTCTCGGCCGATGCGGCCGAGCAGGCCAATGATTTGGTCGGTAACTGGCACCATACGCTCGATGGCGAGCGCCACGAGGGTTGCGTAGCGCCGCTGTGCCTCGAACTTGGCCAGGTCGGCGGGCGTTATCTAGGCGTCCTCACGGGCGATCTGGAGCGGCCGGTTCTGGCTCACTGTCCGTTCGATGCCGGGAGGCAGATCGAACGCCTGCAATGCCTTGAGTCGTTCGATGTGCTCCAGCATGTACCGTGAAATGGGCTTGACTGGTGACTGGCGCAGCCAGGCCAGCCAAGTTCACGCGGTTCTTCAGCAAAAATATCCGCGCCCAAACCGGATACTCCTGTGGCCTGGGTGCGGCTATTTCATTTCAGCGCAAACGAGCCTTCAATTCTTCACTAGCTTGATGCAGAGCGGCGCGCGTAGCTGGCACGTCAGCTAGCACATTGAGCAGGCCGAAGTCGTGAATCATGCCGTTATAGCGGGTTGAGACCACGTTCACACCAGCGGCGTCTAGCTTGCGTGCGTAGGCTTCGCCTTCATCGCGCAGCACGTCCTTCTCGGCCGTCTGGATCAGCGTCGGGGGAAGCCCCTTCAACTGCTCGGGTGTTGCCAGCAGCGGCGAGGCGTAAATCTCCTGGCGCTGCTTCGGGTCGGTGGTATAGGCATCCCAGAACCACTTCATCATGCCCTTGGTCAGGAAGTGGCCATTGGCATACTCGTCGTAGGACGCATTCTCGAAGTTGGCGTTGGTGACGGGCCAGAACAGTACTTGCGAGCGCAGCTTGGGCGTGCCCTTGGCCTTGGCCATCAGCGCCACCACCGTGGCCATGTTGCCGCCTACGCTGTTGCCCACAATGGCCAGCCGCTTACCATCCACATTTATCTGCGAGCCGTTGTCAGCCACCCACTTGGCGGCAGCGTAGATTTCGTTGATGGCCACGGGGTAACGCGCCTCGGGCGAAGGGGTGTAGTTCACGAAAATCCCCACCGCGCCAGAGTCGGCAACCAGATCGCGAACGAAGCGCTCGTGCGTCGGAAAATCGCCCAGAATCCAGCCGCCGCCATGCACGAAGATGAACGCGGGCAATACGCCTTTGGAGCCGGCGGGACGAACGATGTTCAACACGATCGGCTTGCCATCAACGGTGATAGTTTTCTCGCTGACGTCGGCGGGCGCTAGCTTCGCGCCTTTCTGTGCGCCAACAAGCACCTGGCGGGCATCGGCAGGCGACAGCGTTTCCAGTGGCTGGCCACCGCCTTTAGCCAAGGCTTCGAGGAAGGCTTGGGTATTGCGCTCGACACCAGGACTGCCTGCCGCCAGGGACAGGGTGGACGCCAGAGCCATGGCAGATGCGGCGATGAGCTTGTTTGTGGACTTCATGATGCTTGATCCTTTGGTTGAAGATGAATAGGGCCGTGAGACTCAAACGAGGCTCAAACGCACAACGCGGAGTAGCCAGCGGCAAACATCTGCTCTGGGTCGGTGCCAGGACCGCCAACGCCACCAAGTTCGCGTGGTGTGGAGAGCTGGACTTTCAGGGCGCCATCCGAGGTGGTGGCGCTCCCTTCACGACCGCCGATGGCAGTGGCTTGGGCGCGGTACAGGAGTATTTCGATCGACATCAGGTACTCCTTGTGACTTGAGGTTGAATGGAGCCGGGTGGCAGAACGAACTTTAGAACTGGACGCGGAATTTTTAGCTACATAAAATACAGAAAACTTGATGCAGAGTTCCAAATTGACCGATGGATGTACTGACCGCTTGGCGGCACTGCTGAATCACTTCCCGGTACGCGCACGCATGTTTCATTCGAGTGCCATGTGCGGCATCACCGATTTCTCCGCCCCAAACGAGGGTGGTCAGATGCATTTGGTCAGGACTGGGGCGGTGGAGGTCATCCATCCTGGGCATCCCCCACTCCAGGTGAACGTTCCAAGCCTACTGCTCTATCCGCGCCCCATGTCCAGGCGCTTTATGACTGACACCCAGCGCGGCTCAGACCTGGTGTGTGCAGATCTTCAATTCGATGGTGGAATTTCAAATCCGGTGGCGGCTGCGTTGCCCGACGTTATCTGCTTGGCGCTGGATGACGTCGATGGTGTCGATCAAGTGTTGACACTGCTGTTCGATGAGGCATTCGGCAACAACTGTGGTCGGCATGTGCTAATTGACCGGCTGTTCGAGGTTGTGTTGATTCAGGTGTTGCGGCACTTGATGGAGGCTGGGAAGATCAGTGGTGGCATGCTGGCCGGCTTGTCGCATCCCAAATTGCGCCAAGCCCTCGTGGCAATGCACGATCAACCGCGGCAAGCATGGTCACTAGATGCGTTGGCCGGTATCTCGGGAATGTCACGTACCGTATTCGCCAACAGTTTCCGTAGCGTTGTCGGTTGTACCCCAGGTGTTTATTTACAGGGCTGGCGTATCAGGTTGGCGCAGCGGGCGTTGCGACAGGGGCGACCGTTGAAGATGATCGCGATTGAGGTCGGTTACGGCAGTGAAGCCGCGCTTTCTCGCGCATTCAAGGCTCATTGCAGCATGACGCCACGGGAATGGCGAAACGGCACGCTTCCCGATAGTGCAAGCGTCCGCTGAAAGCGGCCTCGCGTGCTTCATTTTCCGTTTTCTGAGACCGCCACTATCAAGGCCTCAGACCTCGCCGGTGCTGCCCTGGGCTGGGCGGTTGCCAAGAGCGAAGGAGCCGATCCGCTTTGATCCTATGGCGATCAGTGCGGATAGCATTGGCGCGCATTACTAGATCTGGGACGAACCGCGCGGCGTGAAGCCCGATACGCCAAGGCGCTTTCTGTGCGCCCTGTGTACATGCGAGGGCCCACCTCCCTGGGTGGCCCCGCACCCATCCGAGAAACTTCACGATTGCCGTCGCCGATCTGAGTCGCTGGTGCGCTGCGACCGACTTTATTTCTCTCTTTCAACCCGGGCCGGGCGCCGTGATGCCCTGATGATCTAGCCAACGACCTTGCCCTGCAGGTCGATGGTCTGCCAGCGCCCGCCCGACCACCAACGGTGCTCGCCGTCGTTTTCTTCCTTGCAGCCGACGCCGACGCGGGCCTTGCCGTCCTCGTAGGGAAAGGCGCAGTCATAGACGGGGGGAACGACGATAGCGCCGGTTTCCTCGTCGGCAAAGCCGATCTTGCCGTTCAGGCGGATGCGGTAGCGGCCGTCATGCGGATAGTCTGGCCCGTTGTCGAACAGGTAGACCTGGTAAGGCTCGCGCAGTTGCGGGTCGACGACGCGGAATCCGCCGGCCTGCTTGTCCAGATACAGGCAGTAGCGAAACGGATTGCCGGGGACGAAGCAGTCGTCGATCCATTCGGGCTCGATGGCGCGCTGCTTCAAGATCGCGCGCGCTTGCGCTGCGTCGGTGTCGGCGTCGGTTTGCGCGATGGCCAGGGACGGGAGCAGCAGAAAGGCGAAGCAAAGCGGGTGGATGCGGGGCATTGCGAGGGCCGGAATCGTCCGCGGGCGCGGCGGGAAGGGGCGCCCATCATAAGCCGACTCCGCCCGCGCGGCGGTGGCCTCGCGCAGCGCCACCGTCGCGGCGGCGCCACGGCGTCCCTGCCGGCTCAGGTTGGCGCTGCCACGGCGTCGCCGCTTTCTGCGCCGCTTTCCGCACCGCCAGCCGTGTCGCCAGCCGTGTCGCCCGTGCCGCCGTCCGTGGCGGCGCTGATGTCACTGGTCGCGCCACCACCCTCGATCGCATGGGCGGTCTTTTCGGCCTCGACCAGCGCGTCGCGCACTTCGGCGACCTGCTTCTGCGCCTCTTTGTCGTTCTGCCGCAGCTTGCTCTTGAGCATGGCGAGCAGCTCCTTCATGGCGCGGATGGCATCGCGTACGGCCAGGGCGTCGCTTTCGCGGCGCTTCTGGGCGGCTTGTGGGTCATGGCGGGCTTCGGTGGCGGCGCCGGCCTTGTCTTGCGGGGCGCTGGCGTTGTCGCGGTCGTCGGACTCGGAGGTGTCCTTGGCGGCGTCCGCCCGGGCCGCGGCGGCGGCGCCCTGGGCCGCGGTGTCGGCCGCCGGCGTGTCGGCAGCGTCCGCGTCGGTGTTCGCAGCGGTGTCGCTGGCGGCGGCATAGGCCGCCAAAGCGCGCGAGGTGGCGGCGGGGGACGTGGATCCATCGCTCTCGGTGCCGGAGGCATCGGTGCCATCGGCGCTGCCGGCCGGGGACACCGCCGTGGCGCCGCCGGTGCTCGCGGCGGCGGCGCCCTGCACCACGGGCGCGGCGGTCGCGCCTGGCGCGGCGCCGCTGGCGGGCTGCGCGCCACCGCTGTCCTTGAGCGCGTTGGCGGCCTGGCCGAGTTCGCCGGACAGTTGGCGCAGTTCGCGCAGGATGGCCTTGGCCGCCGCCTTGCCCAGGAACATCAGCATCTTCTTGAGCGTGTCGATGCGCTGCCTGATCTGCGCGATGCGGGCACGCGCGAAGTCCTGGCGCGTCTGGGCCGCGTCCACGGCCATCTGGGAGGCGGCCTTGCGCGCCTTGGCGGCGCGCTCCAGCGCGTCGTCGCTGAGGATCACGCGAATCGAGACGGGCTTGTCCGCGGACTGGGCGGCGTCCCGGTCTTGCGCCGCGTCCGTGTCGCGCCGGGCGGCGGCGCGGGGCTCGTTGCCCGGGGAGACGGTCGGCGGCGGGAGGGTGTCGGTGAGCGGGGACGGCATGGGAGAATTCCGATAAGGCGGGGCACATGGCGCCGTGGCCGGGCCGGTGTCCGTGACGGCGGGGTGACAATGATATGTACGGCACGCCGGCGGCCGTTCTTTAACCGGCCTGCATTGGGAATCCGTCCGAGAATTCTGGGTCGGCAGGCGGCGGTGGTATCTTCTGCCCCATGTCCGCCCGTGATTCCTCCCTGCCCCTGTCCAGCGCGCCGATGGCGCCTGACGCCGCCCGCGCGGCCGCGCCCGCCACGCTGCCTTATGTGCACGCGTCCGGCACCACGCGCAGCCTGCATTTTTCCGACAAGGTGATCCAGAGCCGCATGTCCACGCTCAGCCCCGATGCGCTCGACCTGGAGTACACGCGGATGATGATGGGGTTCGTGCTGTTCGCGCCGGCGCCCGCGGACATTCTGATGGTGGGCTTGGGCGGCGGGTCGCTGGCCAAGTTCTGCCATCGCTACCTGGCGCATTCGCGCATCGAAGTGGTCGAGATCGACCCGGGGGTCATCGCGCTGCGCGATGCCTTCATGGTGCCGCCGGATGGCGAGCGTTTCAAGGTGGTGCGGGCCGACGCGGCCGATCATCTGCGCGGGCTGCGCGATGCCGCCGACGTGCTGCTGCTGGACGGCTTCGATGATGCCGGCATTCCCCCCGCCCTGTGCTCGGCCGCGTTCTATGCGGACTGCCATCGCGCCCTGCGCGACGATGGCATCCTGGTCATCAATTTCCATGTGAATCATCCGTCGCACCGCGTCTACCTGGAGCGGGTGCGCGCCGTGTTCGGCGGCGCGATGTTCGAGGTGGTGGACGACGACATGACCAACAGCATCGTGTTCGCCTGCAAGGGCGACCTGCTGGACGATCCCGCGGCGGCCGACCTGAAACGGCCGGCGGTCATTCCCAAGGATGCCTGGCGCCAGTTGATGCCGACCTTGCGCATCATTGGCGCGACGCGCGAATTGAAGTGATGCCGCGCCACGCAGGGGGCCGTACGGGCGCGCCGGGCATGCAAAACCATCCGGATCGTGCTTCGCGTCGCGAAAATTGCGGATATTGGCGATTTTTAGGACGAAATAACCGCGTTTACCGTACTAATTCCAATTATTACCGTTGTATGTAATTGTATATACTCACTGCCTGATTTCTCATTTCCCATTTCATCCGGCGCGCTTCGAGCGCCGGGTCCGCAGGAGAAAGGCATGTTGAGCAAGGCAGTAACGCTTGGCGCGGTGACGATCCTGTCACTGCTGGTGGCCGGTTGTGCCACCGAACGTTCCCAGTCGGTCGCGGTGCCCACGGTGGCGGCGGCGGCCAAGCCCTACCAAGGCGTGCGCAGCCCGATCTCCGTGGGCAAGTTCGATAACCGCACCAACTACCTGCGCGGCGTGTTCTCCGACGGCGTGGACCGTCTGGGCGGCCAGGCCAAGACCATCCTGGTCAGCCACCTGCAGCGCAGCGGCCGGTTCCAGGTGATGGATCGCGACAACCTGTCGGAAATCGCCCAGGAAGCGGCGCTCAACAAGAAGGCCAGCCAGATCAAGGGCGCGCGTTACGTGGTGACGGGCGATGTAACGGCATTCGGCCGCAAGGTGACCGGCGACCAGCAACTATTCGGCATCCTCGGCCGGGGCAAGGAGCAAGTGGCCTACGCCAAGGTCGACCTCAACGTGGTCGACGTGGCGACCTCCGAAGTGGTCTATTCCGCATCGGGCGCCGGCGAATACAGCCTCTCCAACCGCGAAGTCATCGGCTTCGGCGGCACCGCCGGCTACGACTCGACGCTGAACGGCAAGGTGCTGGACCTGGCGATCCGCGAGGCGGTCGACCGGCTGGTCGATGGCATCGAGCAAGGCGCCTGGCAGCCCAACCAACCCTGATAGGTAATTCCCATGTCGAACAATCTGGCGAAGGGGCGTCCGCAGGCGCTCGCGCGCGTGGGCCGTGCGTTGGCGCTGGCCGCCCTGGCGGGATTGCTGGGCGCATGCGCGCAGCAGCCCAAGCGCATGTACAGCTGGCAGTCGTACGAACCCTCGGTCTATGCCTATCTGAAGGAGGATGGCGCCGACTATGCGGCGCAGAGCCTGGCGATGGAAAAGAACATCGAAACCGCGCGCGCCACCGACGCGGCGTTGCCGCCGGGGTTCCGCGCGCATCTGGGCATGCTGTACCTGAAGCTGGGCCAGGGGGACAAGGGCCTGGAACAGCTGGAAGGCGAGAAGGCGGCCTTCCCCGAGTCCAAGCCGTTCATGGATTTCCTGCTGCGCAATGCCGGCAAGACGGCCGACAGCGCCGTGCCGGCGCCGCAGGCCACGCCGGAAGCGGCCGCCGCAACCCAATCGTCCGCCGCGCCCAAGCCGGCCAATCCGCCCGCCACCAAGAAGGGGGCCTGATATGAACACCTTCATCCGTATCGCCGTCTTGGCGCTGGTGGCGTTGCTGGCGGGTTGCGCCGCGCCGCAGCGCAATGTCGACTACGCCGCCTTCCGCGAAAGCAAGCCGGCCTCCATCCTGGTGCTGCCGCCGCTGAACACGTCGGTGGATGTGGCGGCGGGCGCGGCGGTGCTGGCGCAGGCGACCATGCCGCTGGCGGAGTCGGGCTACTACGTCGTGCCGGTGGCCGTCATGGAAGAGACCTTCAAGCAGAACGGCCTGACCAGCGCGGACGATATCCACGAGCTGCCGGCTGCCCGCCTGCGCGAGATCTTCGGGGCCGATGCCGCGTTGTACATGACGGTGAAACAGTACGGGTCGAGCTATGCGGTGCTGTCCAGTTCCATCACTGTCTCGATCGATGCCGCTCTGGTGGACCTGCGCACGGGGGCCAAGCTGTGGGATGGCAGCAAGGAGGTGGTGCAGGCCAGCAACAGCAGCAATGGCCTGATCGGCATGCTGGTGCAGGCGGTGGTGGACCAGGTCGTCAATACGCTTTCTGACCGCAGCTACGGCGTGGCGGGCATGACCAACAACATGCTGCTCAGTGCCGGCACGCCGGGCGGCATCCTGTACGGCCCGCGCTCTCCGCGCTACGCCGCCCAGCCCTGACCGTGGCGGGACCGCACTGCCCTCGCGCCGTCTGACCGCGGTTCGAGGGCAGTGTCACATTCGCCGGCGCCGCGATCCGCCAGCGGCTCATGGCGAGGCTCCGGGCGCAGGCGCTGCCGCCCGGCCGGGCCGATCCTGGTTGAAATGCGCGCCCCGGCTTTCCCGGCAGGCGCGGGCGTCGCGCACCATCAGCTCGGCGACCCCGGCGAGGTTGCGCAATTCCAGCATTTCAGGGTGAGTGTCGGCATGGCCGCGCGACGCGAGCGCCCGGTTCAGGCCGGCGATGTGGTCGGCTGCCCGCCGCAGCGAGGCGTCGCTGCGCACGATGCCCACTTCGCGCGTCATCATGGCGCGCAGGGATTGCCGCAGTGGCGCCGCGAAGGCTGCCGCAGGCGTGGCGTGCGCCGGAGCGGCACCGGGCATTGCCGTGTCGGCCAGCGGGACGGCCACGGCGCGCGTCGCGGGCGATGCCAGGATGTCGCGCGCCGCGGCGCGGCCCATGACGACACATTCCAGCAGCGAATTGCTGGCCAGGCGGTTGGCGCCGTGCAGGCCGGTGCAGGCGGCCTCGCCCACCGCATACAGGCCCGCCACGCTGCTGCGGCCGCGGGTGTCGGTGGCGATACCGCCGCAGGTGTAGTGCGCGGTCGGCGCGACGGGGATCGGCGTGGTGGCGATGTCCAGGCCGAGCGCCAGGCAGTGCGCGTGGATGGCGGGAAAGTGCGCCAACAGGAATTCGCGCGGCGCCAGTTCGGCGCGCGGATCGTGGGCGGGCATGAAGCGGCTGCCGTCCGGCAGGCAAAGCCGCCCGCCTTCGCCGCGCACGGCTTCGGAGATCAGGAAACCTGCGCCTCGCGGGTGATGCAGGCCGGTGGGATGGAACTGCGTGAAGGCCATGTTCTGGAGGCGGGCGCCAGCGCGCGCGGCGATGGCGATGCCGTCGCCCGTGGCGCCGGCTGGCGCGGTGGTGGTGGCGTAGACCTGGCCGGCGCCGCCGCTGGCGATCACCACCTGGGCGGCGGCAAGGTCGCGGCATACGCGCCGTTCCAGGTCCAACAGACGCACGCCGTGGCAGCGGCCGCCGGGCGCGCCCGACAGCAGCAGGTCGACGGCGCAGTGCCGCTCAAGCACCGTGATGGCGGGCTGGCGGCGTACCTGCGCGTCCAGCGCCGTCATGATGGCGTGGCCGGTGGCGTCGGCGGCGTGCGCGATGCGGCGTTGGCCATGGCCGCCTTCGCGGGTCAGGTGCAGCCCCGCGCCTTCGGTCGAGAAGGCCACGCCGCGCGCCCGCAGCCAGGCGATGGCCGCGCCGGCCTGGTCGATGATGGCGCGCGCGGCCTGGGCATCGCAGAGGCCGGCGCCGGCGTCCAGGGTGTCGCGCAGGTGAGCGGCCACGCTGTCGCGCGGTCCCAGGGGCGCGGCGATGCCGCCCTGCGCGCGCGGGCTGGCGCCGGATAGCAGCGGGCCCTTGCTGACCAGCGCCACGCGCCGCTGTGGCGCCAGTTCCAGCGCGGCGGTCATGCCGGCCAGGCCGCTGCCGATGATGATGACGTCGAATGCCATGGCGGACGCTCCGTGGATGTTCAGGCCGGGCCGACCCGCTGGAACAGCGCGCCATCGCGCGCCAGGTCGCCGCTGGCGCGCACCGGGCGCTTGCGCGCGCCGGCGAAGTCCAGCATGCGGTCGATCGGGGCCTTGGCGCGCGTTGCCACGGCCGGGTCGAGCTGGATGTCGTTGGCGCCGTGTTCCAGGGTGTGCACCAGGCCCGCCAATCCGTTCATTGCCATCCACGGACAGTGGGCGCAGCTCTTGCAGGTGGCGCTGTCGCCGGCGGTGGGGGCGGCCAGGAAGGTCTTGCCGGGCGCGCGCTGGCGCATCTTGTGCAGGATGCCCATGTCGGTGGCGACGATCAGGCGGTGCGCGTCCAGCGCGCGCGCGGCTTCGATCAACTGCGTGGTGGAGCCGATCACGTCGGCCTGCGCCAGCACCGACGCGGGGGATTCGGGGTGGGCCAGCACGCGCGCGTCGGGGTATTCGGCGCGCATCAGCGCCAGCTCGGCGCCCTTGAACTCGTCATGCACCAGGCAGGCGCCCTGCCACAGCAGCATGTCGGCGCCGGTCTGGCGCTGGATGTAGTGGCCCAGGTGGCGGTCGGGCGCCCACAGGATCTTCTCGCCGCGCGCGTGCAGGTGGGCGATCAGGTCGAGCGCGATCGAGGAGGTCACGACCCAGTCCGCGCGCGCCTTCACCGCGGCGCTGGTGTTGGCGTAGACCACCACCGTGCGGTCGGGATGGGCATCGCACCAGTCGGCGAAGGCCGGCGCGGGACAGCCCAGGTCGAGCGAGCAACTGGCGTCGAGGTCCGGCATCAACACGCGCTTGGCGGGGCTGAGGATCTTGGCGGTCTCGCCCATGAAGCGCACGCCGGCCACCACCAGTGTCGTGGCCGGATGAGCGCGGCCGAAGCGCGCCATCTCCAGCGAGTCACCGACGCAGCCGCCGCTGGCTTCGGCCAATTCCTGGACCTCGGCGTCGACGTAGTAATGGGCCACCAGCGCGGCGTCCTCGCGTGCCAGCAAGGCGCGGACGCGTTGCGCTGCCTCGGCGCGTTGTGTGGCGGACAGGGGCGCGGGCACGCGGGCCCAGGCCTGGCCGACTGCGCCAGGGTGGCCGGCGGCGGGCAGGTCGATGGCGATGGCGCGGGGGGCGATGGCGGTCATGGCGGGTTCCTTGGGCGCGCTTAATACTCAAAATGAGCATTAATTGATTAAAAAAAAGCCGACTTATGCTTTTGTTGAGCATAAAACGGATCGGGTGAAATTTCACCTCCCGCTTTTCCCCGGGCGCGCGGGCCCGGTAGCGGCGCTCCTGAAGGCAGACCGCCGTCGCGGCCGTGCCCGCCCTGCCGCGGCGGCGGTCTTCTGCCGCGCGCAGGATGGGCGCCATCAGGGGCGTCAGCGGGGCGCCGTCGCGGCCGCCCGCCCGGGGCGTCACGCCGGAACACCGGCACGCTGGCGGCGTGCGCGCAGGCCCGGCCAGATCCGCAGCAGCAGCGCGCCAATGGCCGCTGTCGTGGCCACCAGGGTCACACCGATCCAGCCCCATTGCGCCAGGGCCAGGCTGCCCAGCGCGCCACCCGCGGCCATACCGATGAAGACGCTGACCATCAGCACGGCGTTCAGGCGGCTGCGGGCGGCGGGGTCGATGCTGTAGACGATGCTCTGGTGCGCGATCAGCGCCACCTGGATGCCCAGGTCGAAGCCGATCGCGCTGGCCGCGATCAACCACAGGCCGGCGTGGGCGGACAGTAGCGGCAGCAGCGCCATGGCCGCGAACGAGACGGCGGTGAGCGCGGCGCCCAGGCGGCTGACGGCATGGGGCCCGCGCCGGTCGGCGTAGCGTCCGGCCAATGGCGCGGCCAGCGCGCCCGCCGCGCCCGCCAGGCCGAAGGCGCCGGCGGCGGCCGCGCCCAGATGGAACGGCGCGCCATGCAGCATCACCGCCAGCGTCGACCAGAAGGCGCTGAAGCCCAGCGACAGCAGGCCCTGGGCCAGCGCGGCGTGGCGCAACTGGCCATGCTGGCGCCACAACCGGGGCAAGGAACCCAGCAGTTCGATGTAGGGCAGCCGGGAGGTCGGCGTGAACGCCGGCAGGCCGCGCCACAGCGCCGCGCCCAGCGCCAGGATAGAGACCGCGGCGGCCAGGAACATCGCGCGCCAGCCGAGCTGCTCGGCCACCACGCCGCTGATGACGCGCGACAGCAGGATGCCCAGCAGCAGTCCGGTCATCACGGTGCCGACGATGCGGCCGCGGTGCGCGGCGGGCGCCAGCGTGGCCGCGGCCGGGACGATGTCCTGGGCCAGGGTGGCGGACAGGCCGATGGCGAAGCTGGCGGCCAGCAGCACGCCGATGGCGGGCGCGACGGCAGCCAGCAGCAGCGCCGCGCTGAGCGCGCCGGCCTTGATCAGGACGATGCGCTTGCGGTCGTAGCGGTCGCCCAGCGGCGCCAGCATCAATATGCCGAATGCATAACCAAGCTGGGTCAGCGTCGGAATCCAGCCGAGCGCGGTGGGACTGGCGCCCAGGTCCGCGCCCAGGATGCCGAGCATGGGCTGGTTGTAGTACAGGGACGCGACGGCCAGGCCGGCGCCCATTGCCAGCAGCAGCACGAGGCCGGCGGACAGGTCTTGGGAAGGGGGGGCGGCGGGCGCCCGGGTATCTGGGGACATGATGGAGATCCGTTCAGGAAAGGCACCGCGAGGTGCGTATGGCGCAGATTCTGAGCGCGCGAACGGGTCTTGGGTAGCCGTCGTCCGGGTAGATCCGTTATACGATAGGCGTATGACCAAGCCCGTCCTGACCGCCGCGACCAGCACCGACCGCATGCTGTTGATCGAAACCTTCGTGCGCATCGTGGAGGCCGGCAGCCTGTCGGCCGCCGCCGCGCAATTGGGCGGCACGCAGCCCACCGTCAGCCGGCGCCTGCAATTGCTAGAACGCACCCTGGGCGTGCGGCTGCTGCAGCGGTCGACCCACGCCATCCGCCTGACCGAGGACGGCCAGCGCTGCTACGAACGGGCCAAGGCACTGCTGGCTTCCTGGCAGTCGTTCGAGAGCGACGTGCGCGGGGCCGGTGAAGAACTGGCGGGCACGCTGCGCGTGGTGGCGCCGCACGCCTTCGGCCAGAACCAGTTCATGGACGCCCTGGCCCAATACCTGCGGCAGTATCCACGCATGCAGGTGGAATGGCTGTTGCACGACCGGCTGCCGGACTTCATTGCCGAGAACATCGATTGCGCCATCAAGGTCGGGCCGGTGCAGGATCCGTCGGTGGTGGCGGTCAAGCTGGGCGAGGTGCCGCGCAGCGTGATGGCGGCGCCGTCGCTGTTGGGCCAGGGGCCGGTGCCCCAGCATCCGTCGGAACTGGCGCGCCTGCCGTGGCTGGCATTGCGCACCTTCTATCGCGACGCGGTCAGCCTGACGCATAGCGCCACCGGCGAAGTGTTCCGCTTCGAGATCCAGCCGCGTCTGTCCACCGACGGCCTGTATGCGCTGCGCAAGGCCGCCTTGCTGGGCCTGGGAGCGGGCATTGCATCGGCCTGGGCCCTGCGCGACGAGCTGGCCAGCGGTCAACTGGTGCAACTGGCCCCGCAATGGCGCGCCGAGCCCCTGCCGGTGTATCTGGTGTACGCGCCCTCGCGCCTGCTGCCGGCACGGTTGCGGCGCTTCATCGACATCATGCGCGAGCACCTGCCGGCGGAATTGCGCGCCGGCTCGGAAGCGCCCTGAGGGCGGCATCGCGGGCCGCTTGCGGCCGGTTTGCGACAAGTGGCATCGGCCGTTGCCAGAATGGCAGGATCCCCGCATTTTGTGTGGAAAGTGGGCGCTAGGCATTGACCTGGGCATCGGACAGAATTTCCGTAACGGATCTTCAGGGGAAAACAATGACGACACTGCTCACCACCACCGACGTGGCCAAAATCGTGGCCGCGCAGGGCCCGCGCCAGGTGTTCGCAGACCTGCTGGATTATCTGCTGGCCGATTTCCTGCGCTGGCCGGAATTCGATAAAAGCGCGCGCGTGGCCAGCCATTCGGCGACCGGCGTGATCGAACTGATGCCCACCGCCGACCACGATCTCTACAGCTTCAAGTACGTCAACGGCCACCCCGGCAATCCGGCGGCCGGCCTGAGCACCGTGATGGCCTTCGGCGCGCTGGCGCGGGTCAGCACCGGCGAACCGCTGCTGATCAGCGAGC
Organism: Achromobacter sp.; assembly: GCF_050285565.1. Lineage (GTDB taxonomy): Bacteria > Pseudomonadota > Gammaproteobacteria > Burkholderiales > Burkholderiaceae_B > Achromobacter. The sequence continues at coordinate 258,600 of NZ_JBLZXG010000005.1, read as the reverse complement.
TGACCCTGACCACCGCGCTGCGCACCGCCGCCACATCGGCGCTGGCCGCGCGCGCCCTGGCGCGGCCGGGCGCGCGCAGCATGGCGCTGATCGGCAACGGTGCGCAGAGCGAGTTCCAGGCCCTGGCGTTCCACCACATCCTGGGCATCGACACGCTGCACCTGTACGACGTCGATCCGGCCGCCAGCGACAAGCTGGCGCGCAATCTGGCCGAGGTGCCGGGCCTGCGCCTGCGCCGCTTCGGTAGCACCGCCGCCGCCGTCAAGGGGGTGGACGTTGTGACCACGGTGACGGCCGACAAGGCCTATGCCACCATCCTCACCGCCGCGATGGTCGAACCCGGCATGCACATCAATGCCGTGGGCGGCGACTGCCCGGGCAAGACCGAGCTGCATGCCGATGTCTTGCGCGCCGGCGCCGTGTTCGTGGAATACGAACCGCAGACACGCATCGAGGGCGACTTGCAGCAGATGCCGGCCGACTTCGCGGTGACCGAGCTGTGGCGCGTGCTGACGGGCCAGAGCGCCGGGCGCCGGCGTGCGCGCGACATCACGGTGTTCGACTCGGTCGGCTTCGCGCTGGAGGATTTTTCGGCCCTGCGCTGGCTGCGCGACTGCGCGGTCAGGCAGGGCTGCGGCACGCGCGTCGAGGTGGCGCCGCGCCTGGCTGATCCGAAGAACCTGTTCGACCTGGTCCGCGGCCGCCAGGCGGCCGGCCGCGCGGCGGCTCGCGCCGGTCAGGCGCTGCTCAAGGATTGAGAGACGGCGCCGTGCCGCGCGCCCGCGCCCTATTCGGACGGCGGCGGCTCGTGCGATACCGGCCGGCCCAGCAGGAAGCCCTGGAAATGCGAGCAGCCTTCCTGGGTCAGTCTTTCGAGCTGGGCCGCGGTCTCGACGCCCTCGGCGGTGGTGGGGATATCCAGGCTGCGGCCGATGCCGTTGATGGCGCGGATGATGGCCAGCGCCTCCTTGCTCGACTCGACATCCTGGGTGAAGGACTTGTCGATCTTGATCTTGTCGAACTCGAAGGTGCGCAGGTAGCCCAGCGATGAATAGCCGGTGCCGAAGTCATCCAGCGCCACTTTCACGCCCAGTTGCTTGAGCCGGTTCAGCGTGGTCAGGTTGGTCTCGGAGTTGGCCAGCAACACCGACTCGGTGATCTCCAGTTCCAGCCGGCCGGCCGCCAGGCCGGAAGTGGCCAGGGCCGATTCCACCAGCGATACCAGCGCGCTGTTGGTGAACTGCGTGGCCGACAGATTCACCGCCACGGTTTCGTGCGCGTCCCAGGTCGTGGCCTCGCGGCAGGCCTCGTGCAGCGTGAAGGCGCCCAGTTCGTGGATCAGCCCGGTTTCCTCGGCGATCGGGATGAAGTCGTTGGGCATGATCAGGCCCTTGACGGGGTGCCGCCAGCGCATCAGGGCTTCGCGTCCGACGGTGCGCACGTGGCTGGTGTCCTTGATCGGCTGGTAGTAAAGCTGCAGTTGCTGCGACAGGATCGCCTGGCGCAGATCCATTTCCATTTCGTGGCGCTTGAGCGCGGCCGCCTCCATCTCGGGTTTGAAGAACGCCAGGCAGTTGCGGCCATTGCGCTTGGCTTCGTACAGCGCCATGTCGGCGTAGCGCAGCAGATGGTCGGCGCTGGCTTCGTGCGCGGTGGCGCGGGCAATGCCGATGCTGACGCTTACCGGCACGGTGTGGCCGTCGACCTGGAAGGGTTCACGCACCGCGTCGATCAGGCGCTGCGCCATCTGGCGCAGGTCGTCGGTCTTTTCGATGCCGGGCAGCACTACCGCGAACTCGTCGCCGCCCAGCCGCGCCAGCGTGTCCTGCTCGCGCAGGTTCCTGGCCAGGCGCCGCGCCAGTTGGCGCAGCAGTTCGTCGCCGTACTGGTGGCCGAGTGTGTCGTTGACGCTCTTGAAGTTGTCCAGGTCCAGGCACAGCACCGCGGCGCCGCGCTCGCGGCCGTCGGGCGCCAGCGCCTTGAGCAGCCGCTCGCGGAACAGCCGGCGGTTGGGGATGCCGGTCAGCGTGTCATGGTGCGCCATGTAGCGGACCTGGGCCTGCGCGGCGTTCTCGTCGGTGATGTCGTCGGCGATCAGCAGCACGTAGCGCGAACGCGGGTCGCTGCTGTGGAACACCAGCGTGCGGCTGCGCAGGGTGCGCGGGCCACGTCCGGTCGGCACCTCTTCCTGGCCGGCCTCGCGCAGCGCGCCGTCGGAACGCAGGGCGTCGTTGGTCAGGCGCTCGAAGAACTCATGCACCGCGGGCGGCAGGCATTGCTGGATCGTCTTGCCCTGCATCTGCTCGCGGCGCGCGCCAAAGGCGGCTTCGGTCTGCCGGTTGGCCAGCAGGATGCGCCGCGAAACGGCGTCCAGCACCAGCACGCACGACGGGATGTGCGAGACCACCGCTTCCAGGAAGCTCGACAGCGAGGTCAGTTCGCTGTTGTAGCGTTCGGCCAGTTCCTTGGCGTGCAGCAACTGCAGTTCGCGCTCGCGCCGTTCGGTGCAGTCGCGCGTGATCTTGGCGTAGCCGATGAGCGCGCCGGCATCGTTGTGGATGGCGTCAATCACCACATGGGCCCAGAACGGCGTGCCGTCCTTGCGCATGCGCCAGCCTTCGGCCTCGAAGCGGCCTTGCTCGCGGGCGGTGGCCAGGCCGCGCGCGGGCAGGTTGGCGGCCTGGTCGGCCGGGCTGTAGAAGCAGGAAAAATGCCGTCCCACGATCTCATCGCGGGTGTAGCCCTTGGCGCGTTCGGCGCCGGCATTCCAGTTGGCGACGGTGCCGTCGGGGTTCAACATGTAGATAGCGTAGTCGACCACACCTTGCACGAGGTGTCGGTACATGACGTCGGAATTGTCGATGATCATTGGATGGGCGGGCGTTGCGGGATGGGCGGCACTACGTTTACGTCGTGCCGCCGCGTTTATTTACCGGTGTCGCGCAAAAAAGCCGAACCTGGCGTATTGCGCCCGGTCTTGGCGTGTCGTTGCGCGTTCAGGGTTTCAGGCGCTGCTTGAGGGCCTGCGTGATCATCGGGATGTCGAGGTCCTGGCCGGGATGCTTCTGGCAGAAGTCGTACAACACCGCGATGTAGGCGTTGCCGAGCAGCTTGGTGATGGCGCCCGCGGTGGTGGCGGCGATGGTGCCGCCCACGGCGCTGCCGGCGCCGGGAATGAACTTGAGCAGGCTCGACACCACCGAGCGCCCGACCAGCGTGGCGGCGGACGCGCCCAGCGATGAAGTGACCAGCGTGCTGATGGCGGCGGTGTTCAGTTCCATGCCGAACGTGATGCCGATTTTGGCGATCATGCCGACCTGGATCGGCACCAGGGCCACCGCGTCCGAGAACGGGATCGGCGCGGCGGCGGCCGAGGCGGCCAGGCCGGCGGCCACATTGACCTCTATTTCAGCCCGCTTTTTTTTTACTTCCAGCGCTTTCAGGTTGCGGGTCGAGAGCGCGTTGGCATAGGCGCGCTGCTGGGCTTCGGGGATGTACTGCGCGGTGGCCTCGATCAGGGCGTCCAGCCCCATCGGCGGCAGATCCGCGCCCAGCTCCTCGATGTGTTCGGGCAGCGCGCGCACCGCCACCACTTGCCGCGCGCGCGGCAGCAGCGCGCGGGCCTGTTCCAGGAAGGGGCTGTTCTTGCGCGCCTTGGTGAGCACGCCGATGACCGCGATGCCGGCGTCGGCCAGCAGCGCGCACAGCTCGATCTCGGCCTCTTCGACGCGGTGGCTGCTGTCCTGGATGCAGAGCCAGGCGACGTGCAGGTGCCGGTCCTGGTCCTGCGCGGCGGCGCGTTCGCGCACCAGGTCGGTCAACTGCTGGCGCGAACGCGCGTAGTCGCCGACCTCCAGGCCGCGGGTATCGATGATGGTGAGCGGGTGGCCGGGGCGCGAGAATTCCTGCGTGGTCTGTGTGACCGGCTTGCCGGCGCCGGTCTTGGCCAGGTCGCCGCGGAACACCGCGTTGATGAGCGTGCTCTTGCCCACGCCGGTCTTGCCGGCCACCAGGATGTTGACGCGGCCCGCCCCGCGCGTGGCGGTGCTGATCGCATCGGCGATCGCGTCCTGCAACTGCGGCGTGTCGTGGCGGGGCGGATTCATGGCTGGCGGCGGGCGGCGAAGTGGGGCATGGGTTGATTCTAGCGACAAAACCGCGCGGGGCGCCCCGGCGCGCGCGGCCCGTGGACGGGCGTGGCGCGCGGCACAGGTATATCACGGCGCCGCGCCGGGCGCAGCCGCGAGGGCCGCGCGCATGTCTTCGAGAAAGGCCGCGGCGATGTCGTCCAGGTGGCTGCGCCGCTTGGCCACCATGCTGATCTCGACGTCATAGTGATAGGCGTCGGCGTCGAGCGCGTGCAGCAGGCCGGCCGCCACATAGGGCGCGGCGTAGTGTTCCGGCAGGTAGCCCAGGTGCGCGCCGGACAGGATCAGGATCAGCGCGGCCTCCATGTTGTCGGCTTCGGAGGTGATGCGGCGCGGACGTCCGGCGAACGAGGACTCGGGCAGCGGATAGGTGCGCCAGGTCCAGTCGGCGTCGGCCAGATCCGATTCGGTGACGCGGCCGGCACGGCTGGCCAGCGGATGGGTGGCGCCGCAGTAGGCGATCTGCCGTTCCTGGAACAGCGGCGTGTAGTCCAGCATCGGCACCCGGTGCAGGAAGTAGCCGATGGCCACCTGCATCTCGTCTTTCAGGATCAGTTCTTCGAGCTCGCGCGGGCTGCGGATCAGCACCGACAGGCGCACCGCTTCGTCGCGCCGGCGGAATTTCTCGATGGCGTGGCCGATACGGGCGTTCTGCGCCATGGTGGCGTTGCCGATCAGGCCCAGCGTGAGGTTGCCGACCAGTTGCCGGTGCATGTTGCGCGCCTGTGCGCTGAAGTCGTCCAGCGAGGCCAGCGCGCGCCGCGCCAGCTTGTCGAAGCGCTCGCCCTTGGCGCTGAGGCGAAAGCCGCCACGGCCGCGTTCGCACAGCGTGAAGCCCAGGCGGGTTTCGAGCGTGGCGAGCTGGCTGCTGATGGTGGACTGGCCCACGCCCAGCAAGGCCTGCGCGGCCGACACGCCGCCAGCGTCGACGATGGTGAGAAAGACGCGGATCAGGCGCAGGTCGAGGTCGGAAACGGTCGAGAGCATAGGGTAATCACCGACTAAACATTGATGGGCATCGATGTGAATTTTCCGAACTAGGCATGGATGAAAAAAGTCCGGATTCCTATTATTCCATCGGTGTTGCCGATTCGACCCGGCGCCGGTGCCGCCGGCGGCAGGCGGGCGAATCGGGGCCGGCATGTCCGGTTTTGGCGAGTTCACTTCTATGCCAATAGTTGTTTAGCCGGCGGCGGTCATTCAGCGTGCGTGTGGCGCGCGACGAGACAAGGGGAAGGACATGTTTGTCGATGTAGGCGTGGTCGTGGCCTATCTGGCCGCGATGCTGTTGCTGGGCTGGTACGGCATGCGCCGGGCCAGGACGCAGGAGGATTTCCTGGTGGCCGGGCGCAATCTCGGGCCGGCCTTCTACATGGGCACCATGGCGGCCACGGTGCTCGGTGGCGCCAGCACCGTCGGCACGGTGCGGCTGGGGTACGTGCATGGCATCTCCGGCTTCTGGCTGTGCGCCATGCTGGGCCTGGGCATCATCGTGCTCAACGTGTTCCTGGCCCGGCCGCTGCTGAAGCTGCGCATCTTCACCGTGACGCAGATCCTGGAGTTCCGCTACAGCGCGCGCACGCGCCATGTCAGCGCGCTGGTGATGATGGCCTACGCCCTGATGCTGGCGGCGACCTCGGTGATCGCCACCGGCACGGTGATGCAGGTGTTGTTCGACATGCCGTTCTGGCTGGCGATCCTGGTGGGCGGCGGCGTGGTGGTGGTGTATTCGGCGGTGGGCGGCATGTGGTCGCTGACCCTGACCGATATCGTGCAGTTCCTGATCAAGACCGTTGGCCTGATGGCCGTGCTGCTGCCGATCTGTCTGTCCCGGGTCGGCGGCTGGGACCAGCTGGTGGCGAAGCTGCCGGCGGCCAGTTTCGAGGCCACCGCGATCGGCTGGCCCACCATCGTTACGTATTTCCTGATCTATTTCTTCGGCATCCTGATCGGCCAGGACATCTGGCAACGCGTCTTCACCGCGCGCAGCGAGCGGGTGGCGCGCGTGGCCGGGGCCGCCGCAGGGGTTTATTGCATCGTCTACGGCCTGGTGGGCGCGTTGATCGGCATGACGGCCAGGGTGCTGCTGCCCGATCTGGATAACGTCAACAATGCCTTCGCCGCCATCGTGCAGGCCGAGCTGCCGCCCGGCATCCGGGGCCTGGTGATCGCGGCCGCGCTGGCGGCGATGATGTCCACCGCCAGCGCCGCGATGCTGGCGTCGTCCACGGTGCTGGCCGAGGACCTGCTGCCGGCGCTGCGCAACGGGCGCGGGTTCGCCCACGTGCGCAGCCATCGCCTGATGACGCTGCTGGTCGGCCTGGTTACCCTCGGCATCGCGCTGGTGGTCGATGACGTGCTGGACGCGCTGACCTACGCCTACAACCTGCTGGTCGGCGGCATGCTGGTGCCGATTCTGGGCGCCATCTGGTGGCGCCGCGCCAGCACCGTGGGCGCCATCGCCAGCATGCTGCTGGGCTGCGCCACGGCGGTCGGCTTCATGATCCGAGACGGGTTGGCGGCCAACACGCCGATCTACGCCAGCCTGGCCGTCAGCGCCGTCAGTTTCATCATCGTCAGCCTGATGGGACAGGCGGCCGCGCCCGTCCCCGGCGCAACCTCTTCCAGGAGCCTTCCATGAGTTTCACCCGCGAGAAGCTGGCGGCCTTGCGCGCCCGGTTCGGCGGCGCCAACGAAGCCGTCATCCACGACCCGCATTTTCGCGCGGTGGCGGCCAACGTCATCGACGACAGCGGCACGCGCAGCGCGCCCTATGCCGGCATGCCGACACTGCTGGACGCGCCGGCGCGGCAGGTCGACTGGAATCAGCCGGATTTTGGCGACCTGCAGGTGGCGCTGCTGGGCGTGCCGATGGATCTGGGGGCCAGCAACCGCAGCGGCTGTCGCTTCGGGCCGCGCGCGCTGCGCGCCATCGAGCGGGTCGGGCCCTACAACCACGCGCTCAGGTGTACGCCGGTGCGCGAGCTGCGGGTGGCCGACATCGGCGACGTGCCGATGCGCAGCCGCTATAGCCTGAAACAATCGCACGAGGATATCCACGCCGCCTACGAAAAGATCGTGGCGGCCGGCGTGACGCCGCTGTCGGTGGGCGGCGACCATTCCGTGACGCTGCCGATCCTGCGGGCGCTGGGCGCGCGGCAGCCGGTGGCGCTGGTGCACTTCGATGCGCATTGCGATACCGGCGGCCCGTTCGACGGCAGCCGTTTCCATCATGGCGGGCCGTTCCGGCAGGCGGTGCTGGAAGGCGTGCTCGACCCGACCCGCACCATCCAGATCGGCATCCGCGGCTCGGCCGAATACCTGTGGGAGTTTTCGTACGAGTCCGGCATGACCGTGATCCACGCCGAGGACATCCCGCGCCTGGGGGTGGACGCGATCATCGCGCAGGCGCGCGCCGTGGTCGGCGAGGCGCCCGTCTACGTGTCATTCGACATCGATTGCCTGGACCCGGCCTTCGCGCCTGGCACCGGCACGCCCGAGGTTGGCGGCGTGACGGTGCGCGAGGCCCAGGCCATGCTGCGCGGGCTGGCAGGGCTGGACATCGTCGGCGGCGATCTGGTGGAGGTGGCCCCGTCGTACGATGCCACCGCCAACACGGCGCACGCGGGCGCACAGATCCTGTTCGAGATCCTGAGCCTGATGCGGCTGCGCGGCGCGCGCTGACGCGCCGGCGTCAGGGCGCCGTGGCGCCCTCGCCCGCCACTTGCAGCAAGGTGTAGCGCCGGCTCGAGTACAGCGGCGTGACCTGTCCGCGCCAGGTCGCCAGCAAGGTGGTCGCCTCGCGCCTGCGCACGGCGAGGAATACCCGCTGGCCCGGGGCGGGCAGCACCGCGGTCAGGGCTTGCGGACCGTCCACCAGGCCGGCCGTATCGCGCGAATAGTAACGGGCGGAGAACGGGCGGCTGCCGACGAAATAAAGCCGATCGCCGCCTTGCATGGCGGCTTCGGCGCGCTGCACCAGTTGTTTTTCCGTCTTGTAGTGCGTCGGCAGCAGCCAGGCCAGCAGGGCCAGGACCAGGGCGGCGGCGGGCGCCAGCGTCATGCCCGCCAGCATCAGGCGTCCCTGGCGCGCGTCACGCCATTGCGCCACCCGCATGCCGAGCGCCAACGCAACGGGCGGCAGCGCCGGCAGCACATACGTCCACAGGATGTTGCCCGACAGCGTGAAGAACGCCGGCGTGGCCAGTGCCCACGTCAGCAGATAGGTCTGGTCGGGGTCGCGCGCCGCCGCGGCCACGCGGCGCCCCAGCGGCGCGTCGCGCCGGGGCCACAGCAACAGGCCGAGCCAGGCGGCGCCCCACGGCATGGTCGCGAGCAGCCAGTCCAGCCAGATGCTGCCGTAGGGGCGCTCGTGGGCCGAGCCGTAGCGGTCGCCTTCCCATCCTGGATCGACGAAGCGCAGGATGTGCTCGCCGAGGATGAAGTAGCGCAGGAATCCCGGCGTCTTCAGCTCGGCCGCGATGTACCAGGGCAAGGTCAACGCCAGCGTCAGGACGATGCCAGCCGCCCACGGCAATGCGCTTAACTGCGCGCGCGCGTTGCGGTGCCACAGCATCCAGGGCACGATCGCGCCGCTGGTCAGCACCAGCGCCAGCGGCCCTTTGGCGAGCAGGCCGATGGCCAGCCCGGCGAAGAAGCCGTAGCGCCAGAGCGGCCGTGGATCGCGCGGCGCCAGCAGGAACGACACCATCGACAGCGTGATGCCCAGGGCCAGGAAGGCGTCGGTCAGCACCGCGCCGGCGCTGGCGTACGGCAGCAGCATGGTGGCGAACAGCAGTGTGGCCCAGCGCGCGGCCTGTTCGCCGCGCAACTGCCGCCCGCAGCGGTGGACCAGCGCCAGCACTCCCAGCATCGCCAGCCAGGACGGCAGGCGCACCGCCAGTTCGGACAGGCCGAACAGGCGGATGGACAGGGCCTGGGCCCAGAAGGCCAGCGGCGGCTTGCCCCAGAACGGTTCGCCGGGTTCGAACCAGGGCGTGATCCAGTCGCCGGTCGTCGCCATCAGGCGGGCGATCTCGGCGTAGCGCGGCTCGGACGTGTCCGCGAACGGCATTGCCGCCATGGCCAGCAGCCGCAGCGCCAGGATGCCGATCAGGCCCAGCAGCAGGCCCTTAGCAGTTAACCACACGCGGACCCTTTGCGGCTTCGGCCAGCGGCATGGCCATCGTGGCGCTGCCTTGTACGTCGCGCACCAGGTAGACCGGGCGCTGCTTGGTTTCCATATAAGTCTTGCCCATGTACTCGCCCAACAACCCGATGGTGATCAGCTGGATGCCGCTCAGGAACGTGATCATGGCCATCAGCGAGGGATAACCCTGGACGTCGTGGCCGTAGATCAGTGTCTTGAAGATGATGATGATACCGAACAAGGCGCCCAGCAGCGCGGCCGTCATGCCCGCGATCGTGGCCCAGCGCAGCGGGGCCGTGGAGAACGACGTGATGCCCTCCAGCGCGAGCCGCAGCAGCGCAAAGACGTTCCACTTGGTGGCGCCGGCGGCGCGCGGCGCGCGGTCGTAGTCGATGACGCGCGTGGGCATGCCGATCCAGGCATACAAGCCCTTCATGTAGCGGCAGCGTTCAGGCAGCCGCAGCAGCGCGTCGACCGCGCGCCGGCTCATCAGGCGGAAATCGCCGGTGTCCGCCGGGATCGCGGCCCGGCTCAGGCGGCTGAGCAGGCGGTAGTAGGCATAGGCAGAGGCGCGCTTGAACCAGTTTTCGCAGGCGCGGCTGCGGCGCCGCATGCAGACCACGTCGGCGCCTTCGCGCCAGGCCCGCACCATGTCCGGGATCAGCTCCGGCGGATCCTGCAGGTCGGCATCCAGCAGGATCACGGCGGCGCCCGAGGCATGCTCCAGGCCGGCCGTCATGGCGGCTTCCTTGCCGAAGTTGCGGCTCAGCCGCACCAGTTTCAATCCGGCTTCGCACGCCATCAGGCCCGCCAGGTATTCGGCGCTGCCGTCCTGGCTGCCGTCGTCGACGAACACGATCTCCCACGGCTCGCCAAGCGCGTCCAGGACCTGCCGCAGCCGCGCGTGACACAACGGCAGCACTTCGCGTTCGTTCAGGAAAGGGATGATGATGGAGATTTGCACCGGGCGCGGCTGGGCGCGCGGCGGGGGCGGGATATCGAGATAGGGACGCATGGTCTGGGTACTTTTCAGTCGATCGGGCGGGCCGCGCCGGCCGTGCGGCGCCGACGTGCCACCACTCTATTGAGCCGCCCTCGACAGCGCGCTGACGGTCACATTACATTTGCGCAAGCTCGGGCCCGCGACGCGGGCCCGCCACGGCGATCATCCGGCCGCCGGCCGCTCCTGGCGCCGCGCCTCGCTCTCGGCCAACTCCACCTCTTCGGCATCCTTGCGGTGCATCAGCCGGTACAGCGCCGGCAGCACCAACAGCGTCAGGATGGTCGAGGAAATGATGCCGCCGATGACCACCGTGGCCAGCGGCCGCTGCACCTCGGCGCCGGTGCCGGTGGCGATTGCCATGGGCACGAAGCCGAGCGAGGCCACCAGCGCGGTCATCAGTACCGGCCGCAGCCGCGTCAGGGCGCCCTCGCGCACCGCCTGGTCGAGCGGCTTGCCGGATTCGCGCAGCGAGCTGATGAACGACAGCAGCACCAGGCCGTTCAGCACCGCCACGCCGCACAGCGCGATGAAGCCCACCGCCGCGGTAATCGACAGCGGAATGCCGCGCAGCCACAACGAGATGACGCCGCCGGTCAGCGCGAAGGGAATGCCGGTGAATACGATCAGGCCGTCCTTGATGTTGCCGAACATGGCGAACAGCAGGCCGAACACCAGCAGCAGCGCGGCGGGCACCACGATCCGCAGGCGCTGCGCCGCCGATTGCAGCTGCTCGAAGGTGCCGCCCCAGGCGGTCCAGTAACCGGCGGGCACCTTGATCTTCTCGGCCAGCGCCGCCTCGGCGTCGGCCACGAACGAGCCCAGGTCACGGCCGCGCACGTTGGCGCTGACCACGATGCGGCGCTTGCCGTCTTCGCGCGAGATCTGGTTGGGGCCGGGCGCCAGATCGAAGGTGGCTACTTCCGACAGCGGGATGTAGGCGGTCTGGGTCTGCCCTTCGCTCCGGGGCAGCGCGATGGGCAGCTTGCGCAGCGCCGGGATGCTCTCGCGCACGGTCTCCGGCAGGCGCACCACGATGTCGAAGCGGCGGTCGCCCTGGAAGAAGGTGCCGGCCTCGCGGCCGCCGATGGCGATGCCCAGGGCGTCCTGCACGTCGGCCAGATTCAGGCCGTAGCGGGCAGCGCGGGCGCGGTCGATGTTGACCGTCAGCACCGGCAGGCCGGTGGTCTGCTCGATCTTGACTTCGGAGGCGCCGGGAATCGCCTGAAGCACCTGGGCGACCTCGGCGGCGGAGCGGTTCAGCACCTCGTTGTCGTCGCCGAATATCTTCACCGCCACGTCGCTGCGCACGCCGGAGATGAGCTCGTTGAAGCGCAGCTGGATCGGTTGCGAGAACTCATAGTTGTTGCCCGGAATCCGCGCGGCCTCTTCCTGGATCGCCTGCAACAGCTCGGCCTGGGTCTTGCGCGGCGCGGGCCACTGATCGCGAGGCTTGAGCATGATGTAGCCGTCGGAGATGTTGGGCGGCATCGGGTCGGAGGCGATCTCGGCGGTGCCAGTGCGGGCGAACACGCGTTCGATCTCGGGGAATTTCTGCTTCAGCCGGGTCTCCAGCTGCTTCTGCATCTCCAGCGACTGGCTCAGGCTGGTGCCAGGAATGCGCAGCGCCTGGATGGCGATGTCGCCCTCGTTCAGATTGGGGATGAATTCGCTGCCCATGCGCGCGGCGATCACGCCGCACACCGCCACGAACAGGGTGGCCGCGGCCAGCACCAGCGGCGTGCGGCGCAGGGCCAGGTCCAGCAGCGGCGCGTAGCGGCGCCTGGCCCACAGCATCAGGCGGTTTTCCTTTTCCGAGACCTTCTTGCCGATGAACAGCGCCACCGCCGCCGGCACGAAGGTGACCGACAGGATCATCGCGCCCAGCAGCGCCAGCATCACGGTCAGGGCCATGGGATGGAACATGCGCCCCTCGACCCCGCTGAGCGCGAAGATCGGCAGGTACACCACCATGATGATCAGCTGGCCGAACAGCAATGGCCGGCGCGCCTCGCGCGCGGCGGCGAAGACCTCGTGGAAGCGTTCGCTGCGTGTCAGGGGCCGGCCCTGCTGTTCCTGCGCGTGGCTCAGGCGCCGCACGCAGTTCTCGACGATCACCACGGCCCCGTCGACGATGATGCCGAAGTCCAGCGCGCCCAGGCTCATCAGGTTGGCGCTGACCTTGTAGGTGACCATGCCAGTGAAGGTGAACAGCATCGACAGCGGGATCACCATGGCGGTGATGAGCGCGGCGCGGATGTTGCCCAGGAACAGGAACAGGATCACGATCACCAGGGTCGCGCCTTCCAGCAGGTTCTTCTTGACCGTGGCGATGGCCTTGTCGATCAGGTTGCTGCGGTCGTACACGGTGACGGCCTTTATGCCGGCCGGCAGGGTCTTGTTGATGGCGTCGATGCGCGCCGACACCGCCCGCGACACCGCGCGGCTGTTCTCGCCGATCAGCATGAAGACGGTGCCCAGCACCACTTCCTGGCCGTTGTCGGTGGCCGCGCCGGTGCGCAGCTCGCGGCCGATGCCGACCTCGGCCACGTCGCGGATGCGGATGGCCTGGCCGTCCACGGCGGTCAGCACCACGTCGCGGATGTCGTCGATGGAGCGCACCTGGCCCGGCGCGCGGATCAGGTACTGCTCGCCCTTGCGCTCGATGTAGCCGGCGCCGACGTTGGCGTTGTTGCGGTCCAGCGCCGTCATGATGTCGGTCAGCGACAGGCCGTAGGAGGCCAGCCGCTCGGTGTCGGGCGCCACCTGGTATTCCTTGGCGAAGCCGCCGATCGAGTTGATCTCGGTGACGCCGGTGATGTTGCGCAGCTGCGGCTTGATGACCCAATCCTGGATCTCGCGCAGGTCGGTCGGCGTGTAGGGCGTGCCGTCTTCCTTCTTGGCGCCCGGCTCGGCCTCCACCGTCCACAGGTAGATCTCGCCCAGGCCGGTGGAGATCGGCCCCATGGTCGGCGTGATGCCTTCCGGCAGGCTCTCCTTGGCTTCCTGCAGCCGCTGGTTGACCAGCTGGCGGGCGAAATAGATGTCGGTGCCGTCCTGGAAGATCACCGTCACTTGCGACAGGCCGTAGCGCGACAGCGAGCGGGTCTGCTGCAAACCGGGCAGGCCGGCCATGACGGTTTCGATCGGATAGGTGATGCGCTGCTCGGTCTCCAGCGGCGAATAGCCGGGCGCGCCGACGTTGATCTGCACCTGCACGTTGGTGATATCCGGCACGGCGTCGATGGCCAGCCGGGTGTAGTTGTAGACCCCGATGGCGGCGACGCCCAGGGTGACGAAGATGACGAGCCAGCGCTGCTCGATGGCGAAGCGGATGAGGCGTTCGAACATGTCTGCGTGCTCCGGCTCAGTGCGCGTGGCTGGCGCTGGCCTTGCCCTGCTCGGCCTTGAGCACGAAGGCATTGCGGGCGACGTAGCGGGTGCCGGCGGCCAGGCCCGACAGCACTTCGACCTGCTCGCCCGTGGCGCGGCCCAGCTTGACCGGCCGCGCCAGGAAGCCGTCCGGCACTTCCACGTACACCACCGATTCGTTCTCGACGGTCTGGACCGCGTCGGCCGCCACCACCACCGCGGCGTCGGCGCTGCTGGTGACCACGTTGACCGAGACGAACAGGCCCGGGCGCCAGGCCATGTCGGGGTTGTCGAGGGTGACGCGGGCCGTGGCGGTGCGGGTCTGCTGACCCAGCAGCGAGCCGATGTACGACACCTCGCCCCTGGCGCGGCCCGAGAACGCCGCGGAGTCGACGCTGGCGGCCTCGCCCACGCGCACGTCCTGCAGGTCCTTGGGCGCGATCACGAACTCCGCCCAGACGGTGCGCAGGTCCGATAGCGTGAAGATGCTGGCGGTGTCGGCCAGCGCCTCGCCCAGGGCGATGTGTTTCTCGACCACCACGCCATCGAACGGCGCGCGGATCTCCAGCCGGCTCAGGTCATTGGACTGCGGCGGCGCGCCAATGGCCGCGAGCTTCTGCGCGGCGTTCTGCACCGCGATCTGGGCTTCCTGCAGCGCGGTGCGCGCCTGCTGGTAGTCCTGCTCGGCCGAGACTTTCTCGCGCCACAGCTTGAGTTCGCGCTGGTGGGTGGCGGCGGCCAGGTCGCGGCGCTTGCTGGCGGCCAGCCATTCGCTGCGCAGCTCCGACAGCGCGGTGCTCGACAGCGCCGCCATCAGGTCGCCCTTTTTCACTTGCTGGCCCAGGTCCGCCGATACCTCCTGCACCACGCCGGCCAGTCGCGGCACCACGTGCGCGGTGCGGTCGGCGTTGAACTTGATCTCGCCGGGGAAACGCGACGCGGTTTCCAGTTTGGCGGGGCCGGCCGTTTCGATCCCGATGGCGGCGGCCTGGATCTGCTCGGCGCTCAGCGTGATCTTGTCTTCATTGTGATCGGCAGCCGCTTCGGCCTCGCCGGCCTTGGCCTGCGGCGCGGCGTCGGCGGCCGGGTGACGGTGTCCATCGCCGGCGGCGTCGGCCTGGGCCGGGCGTGGCAGGGCCAGCGCCAGCAGGCAGGCGGCGGACAGGGCGGCGGCCAGCGCCGGTCGGGAAAAGGCGGAAAGCGCGGTGTGCATGGTCATGGGAGGAATAAGGTTCAACGTCCGAGAATGCGATCGATGTCCGCCGCCGCCTGATAGGCGCTGGCCAGGACGTTCAGGTAAGCGATGTTTCCTTGCGACAGCGTGCGCTGCGCGTCCAGCACTTCCAGGAAACTGACCTTGCCGGCCTCGAAGCCCTTGCGGGCGCTCTCGTAGGCCTCGTTGGCGCCGGGCAGCACGGTGCCGCGGTACTCGCGCACCGAATTGGCGGCCAGGTCGAATCGCGACACGGATTGCAGCAGGTCGGCGGTCAGGCGCGACTCCAGCTCGCGGTACAGGTCGTGCGCCTTGTATGACTGCATCGTGGCCGAATAGACGTTGCCCTGGTTGCGGTCGAACAGCGGCAGGGGGATCGATACGCCGAACTGCGCCTTGTTGCGGCCCTGTTCGTTGTCGCGCGCGACGCCGGCGCTGAGCGTGATGTCGGGATAGCGCTTGCTTTTCTCGACCTCCAGCTGGGCCCGTCCCAGTTCGACCGAGAGGCGGCCCGCCTCCATGCGCGGCGAGGCGGCCAGCGCGGCGCGCAGGTCGTCGATGGCGTCGCGCCGTGGCAGGGTCTGAAGGTCCGCGCTGACCCGCGCGAAATCCGCTTCCGGCGCGCCCCACAACTGCCCTAGCTTGCGCCGCGCCGCGTCCAGCGCGGAGTCGGCGGCGCGGGCTTCGATGCGCGAGTTGGCCAGTTCGACGCGAGCCTTGCTGCTTTCCAGCGGCGGCGCCTTGCCAGCCGCCACGCGCCGTTCAGCCAGGCGCAGGGCGTTCTGGGCAATCTCGACCGTGCCCTGCGCCACCCGTACCGTTTCCTGCGCCACCGCCACGTCGAAGAAGGCGGCGATGACGGCGGCGCGCAGGTCGGCGCGCGCGCCGGACAGATCGCGCCGGGCGATGTCGCGCGCCAGGCCGGCGGCCGTGATGCGCGCGCCGCGCTTGCCGCCCAGTTCGACCGGCATGCTCAGGGCGGTGGTGGTGGTGCGCGTGCTGCGGCGGTTGTCGTCGATGCCGACTTCGAGGCTGGGGTTGGGGATGACGCCGGCCTGCGTGACCTGGCCTTCGCTGGCCGCGGCCTCGTTGCGCGCGGCCGCCAACAGCGGGCTGCGTTCATAAGCGGCGGCCAGCGCCTGTTCCAGGGTCAGGGCGGGCGCGACGCGGGACGCTGGCGCGGCCGCCCCGGGGCCCGCCTGGCTCCAGGCGGGCGAGAGGAAGACGGCGGCCGCCACGAGGAGCGGTATCGGGGATAAACGCATGAGGTCAACCAAGGGAGGGCGCCACGGACTCGGGCTGAGACAGGCATTGGTGAGCACTCTATCCAACGGGCCTCGTCAGATCCTCGACAGAAAAATGACATTTTCGTAAGGTCCGCGCGCCTTACGAATTCGTAATCGGCGTGTTGGCGAATTGACGCGGTCGTGTCCGTAGAGTGTCTTCACCGCTTAACAGAAAGCGTGCAGGCGCGGCGTCCTGGCCGCCCCGGCAAGTCACCGAAACTGGGAGATATCCTCATGCAACAACGCATCGTCGCCACCCTCGCCCTGTGCGGCGCCCTGGCCGTGCCGGCCCTGGCCAGCGCCAACAGCACCTGGCACCCGACCAACACCGAGATCGGCTACAGCATCGCGCCGGACCATGCGGCCATGGGCAAGACCGGCGAGCAGGTCGCCAGCGAACTGGCCGCCGCCAAGGCCGACAGGCGCCAGTGGTTTTTCACCTACTACAACCTGGGCAAGCCGGGCTGGGCCAAGCAGGGCACCTCGCGCACCCGCGCTGACGCGCTGGCGGAAGTCGAGGCGATGACGCCGGCCGAACGCGCCCGGCTGGACGCGATCTATACCCCGGGTTGAACGCGCCCCGTCGTTTCCGCGCCGTTCGCGGCCAGCGCGCCGCGGGCGGAAACCGGTGCGGCCCGACCGCCGCCGCCGTCCCGCGCCCTGGCGCGTGGACGGCGGCTGTCGTATTCCGACGCCGCGAACGTAGAATAGGGTGGCACTGCGTCGCGGTTCGTCCCTTTCTCCATCCGGGGCCTCATGAAAATACTGGTCATTGAAGACGAAAAGAAACTCGCCGAATACCTGCGCCGCGCGCTCACCGAGCACAGCTACGTGGTCGACGTGGCGATGGACGGCGTCAGCGGCCTGCACCTGGCGCGCGAAAGCCAGTACGACCTGATTCTGCTGGATGTGATGCTGCCGGGCATGGACGGTTTTTCGGTGCTGCACGAACTGCGCAAGACCGACCGCGTGCCGGTGCTGATGCTGACCGCGCGCGACAAGCTGGAAGACCGCGTCAAGGGGCTGCGCGATGGCGCCGACGACTATCTTGCCAAGCCGTTCGCCTTGTCTGAACTGCTGGCGCGGGTGCTGGCGCTAGGACGGCGCAGCGGCCACAACGTGGCCGAGGCCGGCGGCCAGAACGTGCTGCGCATCGGCGACCTGGAACTCGATCTGCTGCGCCGGCGCGCCTACCGCGCCGGCACCCGGCTGGACCTGACCGCCAAGGAATTCACCCTGCTGGCGCTGCTGATGCGCAAGCAGGGCGAGGTGCTGTCGCGCCTGGAGCTGGCCGAGCAGGTGTGGGACATCAACTTCAACAGCAACACCAACGTGGTCGAGGTGGCGGTGCGGCGCCTGCGCGGCAAGGTCGACGACCCGTTCGAGAAGAAGCTGCTGCATACCGTGCGCGGCATGGGCTACGTGCTGGAAACGCGGGACGACTGATGCCGGCGCCGCGCCCCAGGTCATTGCGCCGCTGGCTCACGCGCTGGCTGGCGATCCTGACGTTCGCCGGGCTGGGGCTGGTGTGCGTGGCGGTCTATTGGGCCACCAACCGCAACCTGTCGATTCGCCAGGAGGCGCTGCTGGCGCAGAAGATGGAGGTGATCAAGCACCTGGTCGAGGAGAACGCGGCCAAGGGCGATTCGGCCTCGCTGCGGCACAAGCTCGACGACTTCTTCTATGGCCGGCCCGATTTTTCGCTGGCGCTGGAGATCGATGGTAGAAAGGTGGTCTACGGCCTGCCCGATGACAGCGACGCCGGTCACGACAGACGCATCAGTTTCACCCTGCCGGTGCCCGGATCACCCGGCGGCTCGATGAATGCGGAACTGGTGCTGGACATCACCTCCGACCTGCACCTGCGGGCCGCGCTGGCCTGGACCCTGTTCGCCTGCGCGCTGGCCGGCGCCATCGTGGTGTCGGCGCTCGGCACGCGGCTGGTGCGGCGCGCCATGGCGCCGGTCGACGAACTGGGCCGCCAGGCCGCGCGGCTGTCGCCCGACCGCATCGGCGAGCGGCTCGACGAAAGCCACCAGGCCGAGGAGATCCGACCGCTGGTGCACCAGTTCAATGCGGTGCTGCAACGGGTGGAGCGCGCCTATGTGCAAATGGAGGGTTTCAACGCCGACGTGGCGCACGAGCTGCGCACGCCGCTGGCGACGCTGATCGGCGAGACCGAACTGGCGCTGAGCGGCCGGCGTTCGGAGCGGGAGTTGCGCGAAATCCTGGGATCGAACCTGGAGGAACTGCAGCGGATGTCCGGCATCGTCAACGACATGTTGTTCCTGTCGCAGGCCGACCGCGGCGCGCAAGCGCGCGGCGCCTGGATCCCGAGCCTGGCGCAGGTGTTGTCGGAGGTGGCGGACTACCATGAAGCGGAAGCCATGGACGCGGGCCTGTCGTTCGCGGTCTCGGGCGAGGCGGCGGCGCAGGCCGATCGCTCGCTGCTGCAGCGGGCGGTCTCCAACCTGGTGTCCAATGCCGTGCGCTATGCGCATCGGGGCAGTCGCGTCGATCTGCTGGTCGACCGGGGCGAGGCGGGCATCCGCGTCGCCGTGCGCAACCAGGGCGATCCCATCGGCCAGGAGCATCTGCCGCGGTTGTTCTACCGCTTCTACCGCATGGACGCGGCGCGGCCCTTCGATGCCAACCACCATGGGCTGGGACTGGCCATCGTCGCCGCCATCGCCCGCATGCACGGCGGCAGGCCGTTCGCGTGCTCCGAGGGCGGCGTCGTCACCATCGGCTTCTGGATTGCCGACCGCCCCATTACAGAAAACTAATTTTCCTGTGCGGATTCTGTTGGCATGCCTTGCCTAGACTGCTTCTGTACGCTGGCCGCGCCCCTGTGAGGGTGCGCGGGTCCGAGCGCGATGGAGCGTTTATGCAGCGATGGAAGCGGGCGGCATGTGCCGCCATGGTGACGGCGGGCCTGGCCGCGGCCTGGCCCGCATCGGCGGCCCGGCCGGCGCCTGGCCTGGACGGCGCCGCGGCGGTGGACTGGCAATGCGACGTGCCGGCCGAGGCGCGGCGCGAGTTCGCCGCGCGGCGCGCGCAGGGCGCAACGACGCGCGAAGAAGTGCGCGCCGACGTCGAGGTCTGGCGCGCATCCGGCATGGCGCAGCTGTCACGCGCGCGTCCCTTGCCCGACGTCTTCAGCGAGCGCTATCGGCAACGCTACGCGACGTATCTGCGGATGCGCAGCGGACCGGAATTCGAGGCCGCGCTTTGCAGGGAGTTGCAGGATGCGCGCTGAACCGGCGCCGCCGACGGCGCGGCCATGCCGCCCAGCATGGCCTGCCTGGGGTAGCGTGGTTACTCGCTATACGTCTTGGTGCTGTAGAGGCTGATCGGCAGCAGGTTCAGTACCGGCAGGCCGGATCCGGGATCCTTGGCCTGCTTGTCGATGTAGGCCTGCAGCACGTCGGCATCCAGCACGCCGATATCCTGGCGCCGCGCCGCCGGCACGTTGGCCAGCGTCTTGTAGCCGTCGCCGCCGGTGGCGTTGAAGCTCAGGACGAACAGCTTGTAGGTGCGGTTCAGGTCCAGCGGCAGCCAGTTGCCGCTGGCGCCATCCAGCACCTCGATGTTCGATACCCGGCTGCCTTGGGCCAGCGCCGCATTCACGTCCCAGCGCAGCCCGCCCGCGTATGGATAGGGGCCGGTGGAGCCGCCCGGGCCATAGACCGCCTGCATGCCGTCTTCCAACATGCTCTTGACCTCGGCGCCGGTGATATCGAGGCGCCACAGCATGTTGCCGAACGGCACGACCTCGATCACGTTGGCCGCCGTCACGTTGCCCAGCAGCGGCACGCGCACGCCGCCGCCGCTTTGCAGCGAGATGTCGGCGCCGCCATAGTTGGCATTGGCCACTTCCAGGTAGGCCTGGGCCACCAGTTGCTGGATGTCGCCGCCGTGCAGGCTGACGTTGCCGAGCGTGTTGCAGGCGACGCTGGAGCGGGAGTAGTCGCGCGAGCCGGGGCCGCCGGGCACGCGCCGCGAGCACAGTTCCTGCGGCACCGTCGCCACCAGGCTGGCGCTGAACGCGTCGACCTTGGTCTTGAACGGCTGCAGCACGGCCGTCGCCTGCGGGTCCGGGGCCTGCACGCGCAGCAAGCCGCTGGCGGCCACGTCGGCCAGGATGGCGGCCTGGTCGGCGGCGGCGGGCGCCAGGCCGCCGATCTTGAAGTTGTCGCCTATCAGCACATGGGGCGTGCCGGCGCAGGCGGTCACATCGCCGTTCGCGTCAAAGCTGACCTTCAGTTCGCCGACAACCTGCGAGTATTCCCAGGCCTGCACTAGGCAGACGCGCTTGCCGTCCTTGTTGCGCAGTTCGGTGGGATAGGCGCCGGCGGGCGAGCCGACGCCATAGGTCGACAGCGCGGCCGGGCCCAGCAGAGTATGCGAGTCGCCGCCCACCACCACGTCCACGCCGCTCAGGTTGGGGATGATCTGCTTGTCGTAGTCGTAGCCGATGTGGCTCATTACCACGATCTTGTTCACGCCCTGGGCGCGCAGCGCGTCGATCTGCCGCTGCGCGGCGGCGGTTTCGTTGGAGAACAGCGTGCCGGGGTCGGGGCTGGACGACTGTTGCGTCTTGTTGGCGATGGTCAGGCCGACCAGGCCGATGGGCTGGCCGTCGCGCTGCAGCACGATGGATGGCTTGACCATGCCGGGCGCGCGCGACGGATTCAGCGCCGAGTTGGCGCCGAAGGTGACGTTGGCGCTGAGCACAGGCGTCTGGCAGGGGCCGGCGTGCAGCAGTTCGATGAAGCGCTTCAGGCCGCTGTCGCCCTTGTCGAACTCGTGGTTGCCCAGCGTCATGGCGTCGAAGCAGACCGTGTTCATCAGGGCTGCGTCGGCCGCGCCCGCCTCGCCGGCGCGGTTGAAGTAGAGCGTGCCGGTGGTGGCGTCGCCGGCGTGCAGCTTGAGCACGTTGGGCGCTTGCGCGGCCAGCGCCTGGAAGGCGGCGGTCACGCGCGGGAAGCCGCCGACGTCGGCATTGACCGTGACGCGCGCGCCCGCGGCGTTGAGCAGCTTCAGGTCTTTTTTTCTGCTGTCCAGATTGGAATGATGATCGTTGATATGCAGGATCGTCAGTTCCAGCGGCCGGCTGGCGGCCGGCGCCGGTGCCGGCGCCGGGCTGGCCGGCGTATCGTCGTCGCCGCCGCAACCGGCCAGCAGCGCCACCAGGCTCAATGCGGCCACGCCGGCCGTCCGCTTCCACGTAATCATTCGCGCGCTTCCCTCTGTCGTCGGAGGGCGCATGGTCGCGGGCCGAGATGACGGGAAGATGAATGACAGGCTTGTCATCTTCCGAGCGCCGTTGTCGCGAAGCTGTCACGCAAAAAAAGGCGCGGGCCCGACGCTTGCGCGCCGGGCCCGCCAGGCGTCTACTTTGGTGTCAGTAGTGGATCACGGTGCGGATCGACTTGCCATCATGCATCAGGTCGAAGGCCTCGTTGATGCGGTCCAGCGGCAGCGTGTGGGTCACGAACGGATCCAGGTCGATCTTGCCGCTCATGGCGTCCTCGACCATGCCGGGCAACTGGGTGCGGCCCTTGACGCCGCCGAAGGCCGAGCCGCGCCAGACGCGCCCGGTGACCAGTTGGAACGGACGCGTGCTGATTTCCTGGCCGGCGCCGGCCACGCCGATGATGATGCTCTCGCCCCAGCCCTTGTGGCAGCATTCCAGCGCGGCGCGCATCACGTGCACGTTGCCGATGCACTCGAACGAGAAGTCGACGCCGCCGTCGGTCAGTTCGACGATCACGTCCTGGATCGGCTTGTCGTGGTCCTTGGGGTTGATGCAGTCGGTGGCGCCCATGGCGCTGGCCAGCACGAACTTGTTGGGGTTGGTGTCGACCGCGATGATGCGGCCGGCCTTGGCCTGCACCGCGCCCTGGATCACCGCCAGGCCGATGCCGCCCAGGCCGAACACGGCCACGGTGTCGCCCTCCTTGACCTTGGCGGTGTTGTGCACCGCGCCCAGGCCGGTGGTGACACCGCAGCCCAGCAGGCAGACCTTCTCGTGCGGCGCGGCCGGGTTGATCTTGGCCAGCGAGATCTCGTTGACCACGGTGTATTCGCTGAAGGTGGAGCAGCCCATGTAGTGGTAGAGCGGCTTGCCCTCGTAGCTGAAACGCGAGGTGCCGTCGGGCATCACGCCCTTGCCCTGGGTGGCGCGCACCTTCTGGCACAGATTGGTCTTGCCCGACAGGCAGAACTTGCACTCGCGGCACTCGGCCGTGTAGAGCGGGATGACGTGGTCGCCGGGCTTGAGCGAGGTCACGCCCTCGCCGACTTCGACCACCACGCCGGCGCCTTCGTGGCCCAGCACGGCGGGGAACAGGCCTTCGGGGTCGTCGCCGCTCAGGGTGAAGGCGTCGGTATGACAGACGCCGGTGTGGGTGATCCGTACCAGCACTTCGCCGCGTTGCGGCGGGGCGACGTCGATTTCAACGATTTCCAGCGGCTTGCCAGGGCCGAATGCGACGGCGGCGCGTGATTTCATAAGGGGCTCCAGAAGGTCGGATGGGTTATTTGAGGTAAGCGCGGACGATGCGCATGATCTGGTCGATCTCGGCTTCGGGTTCGATCGCGGCGCCGGGGCGCGCGCCCTGGGCGGATTGCAGGAAGGTCTCGCGCAGATGGCTTTCCAGCACTTCGGCCATCAGGCCGGTGGCCGCGCCGCGCAGGGCCGCCAGTTGCTGTAGCAGCGCGCCGCATTCCGTGCCTTCGTTGACGGCGCGTTCGAGCGCCAGTGCCTGGCCCTGGATGCGGCGCAGGCGCGTGGTGACGCGCTTTTTCTCTGCGGGGGAATGGGGCACGGCGGGCTCCGATAGATACAGGGGGGGAGTATACGCGGACGGCTTCATTGCGTCCAGCGAGGGCCGCCTGTCGGTACCTGTCAGGGGCCCCTCTATAATCGATCTTCGTCCCACGGCACGACACAGGATACCCCTTGGCTTGCCCCGCCCCATTTGCGGGCCCTGCCCAGCGCCATGCCATCACCGCCAAGCCGCGCGAATGCCAGTGGCTGCAGATCGATCGGGGCGAGCCGTGCCTGCTGATTCGGCGGCGCACCTGGTCGGGCGAGCGCGCCGTGACCCTGGCGCGCCTGATCCATCCCGGGTCGCGCCATCGCCTTGAAGGAAAATTCACCACATGAACCCGTTCGATGTGCGCCTGTACCGGGCACAGGATTACCCGCGCATGCCCTGGCGCAATGGCGCCGGCACCACCCAGGAAGTGGCCTGCAACGCAGGCGGCAGCAGTGCCGCGTTCGACTGGCGCCTGTCGATTGCCGACGTGACGCAGGACGGCGGCTTCTCGCTGTTCAGCGGCCTGCAGCGCATTATCACGGTGCTCGAAGGCGCCGGCATCGCGCTGACCGTCGACGGCCAGGCCCAGGCGCCGCTGCGGCCGCGCCAGGCCTATGCCTTCGCGGGCGACGCGCGGGTCGACTGCCGCCTGCTCGATGGCGCCATCCGCGACTTCAATCTGATCTACTCGCCGCGTCATTACCGCGCCCGACTGCAATGGATCGGCGGCGCGCGGGA
Organism: Achromobacter sp.; assembly: GCF_050285565.1. Taxonomy (GTDB): domain Bacteria; phylum Pseudomonadota; class Gammaproteobacteria; order Burkholderiales; family Burkholderiaceae_B; genus Achromobacter. The sequence goes on along the minus strand of NZ_JBLZXG010000005.1, from coordinate 234,867 downwards.
ATGGACGTTCCACAGCGCCGCCAGCACGGTGCTGCTGTTGAATGCGGGGCCGGCGCTCACTGTCCGGCGCGATGGCCGCGCGCTGCCTGAAGCGGCGCGCTACGACTGCCTGCACATCGAACAGCCGGCCACGGCGCGCGAGGACGGCCGGGACGATCTCGCCGAGTATCGCCTGGCATCGGCCTCGCCGCTGGATGCCTGCCTGATCGAACTGCAACGCCGCCGCGGCTGAACGGCCGGCCCGGAACGGCCAGCACGAGCCGGGCCGCCCCGGCTCAGGCCGACAGCGCCAGCCGCCCGCCGGCGGCCAGCGCCGGGCGGTTCGGCTCGTGCTGGCCGGACGGCAACCGGAAAATGCTGACCGACTGCTGCAGGCGCTGCGCCTGCGATTCCAGCGACGACGCCGCGGCCGCCGCCTGTTCGACCAGCGCCGCGTTCTGCTGCGTGACCTGATCCATCTGCGTCACCGCGGTATTGACCTGGTCGATGCCGGTGACCTGTTCGCGCGAGGCCGCGGCGATGTCGCCGACCAGCATGGTGAGCCGTTCGATCGCCGCCTGGATTTCCTCCATGGTGCGGCCGGCCGTTTCCACCTGGACCGCGCCGGCCTGCACCGTCGCGCCCGAGGCGCCCAACAACTGCTTGATCTCCTTGGCGGCGCTGGCGCTGCGTTGCGCCAGCGAGCGCACTTCGCCCGCCACCACCGCGAAGCCCTTGCCCTGTTCGCCGGCGCGCGCGGCCTCGACCGCCGCGTTCAGTGCCAGGATGTTGGTCTGGAAGGCGATGCCGTCGATCACGCCGACGATGTCCTCGATGCGTCCCGAGTCCTGCGCGATTTCGCGCATGGTGGCGACCGCGCTCTGCACCGCCGCGCCGCCACGGCGCGCCACTGCCGACGCCTCGGCGGCCATGGCGTTGGCCTGGCGCGCGTTGTCGGCGTTGCTGGTGACGGTGGACAGCAGTTGCTCCATGCTGGCCGCGGTTTCTTCGAGCGAGGCGGCCTGCTGTTCGGTGCGGCTGGACAGATCCTGGTTGCCGGCGGCGATCTCGCTGGAACCGGTGTTGATCTCGGCCACGCCCTCGCGCACCGCGTGCACGGTGCGCACCAGGCTGGCCTGCATCTCCTGCAGGTAGGGGACGAGCTGGCCGACACAGTTACCGCCGTAGGGCGCGATGGGCGCGGTCAGGTCGCCGGCGGCGATGTGCTGGAAATGCCGCTTGATGTCTTCCAGCGGCCGCCGCACGAATCCCACCACGTAGCGGTCGCCCAGGAACAGCAGCAACAGGGTCACGCCCAGCACGGTGCCGATGCCGAGGAAGGCCTGATGCTGGTCGGCGGCCGCTTGCCGGCTCAGGGCCTCCTGGCGTTCGCGCGCATAGGCTTCGTACTTCTCGATGCTCTCGCCATAGGCGCGGCTGACACTGATGATCGGGCCGGCGGCCTGGGCGCGCGCCTTTTCGATGTCGTCGGCGGCCATGAACTTGCGTTGGGTGGCGATGCCGTCGGCCAGCGCCTCGAAGTTGCGTTGCAGCGGTTCGAGGATTGCGGCGGGGGTGTCATCGCGCGCCGAGGCCATGAACGCGGCCTGGTGCTCGCGGGCTTCCTGCAGGGCCGCGTCGATGCCGCGGTTTTCCTCGGCCGCCGGGCCGGCCAGGCCGTCGCGCGCATAGTCCAGCTGGCGTGCCAGGCGCAAGCGGGCGCGCATGATCTGGTCGTTGGTGCGGGAAAGCGAGGAGACTTCGTTCAGGAGTTCATAGCTTGCGGCGAGCGCTTCGTCGGCGTTGTTCAATCCTCTTACGCTGATGGCCGATTGGCCGGCGACCAGGACACTGATCATGAGCAGCGTGCACAGGATCATGCGGCGGATGGTGATGTCTTTCAGGAACTGTGTCATACGCGTCGTTCTAGGGTGCAGCGGATTGCTACATTCCGGACAACGGCCCGATTTCCACCGATATTTAGCGTGTGTTGCACATCTTACGTATATGTCTGGCGCATACCGATATATAACGCCATAAAACGCAATAAACCCCGGATTTCAGCGTGTGGCGGGCAGTTCGGCCGGTTCCACCGCGCCAAAACGCAGCCGCGCGAAGCTGGCCAGGCTCGCCAGCGCGGCGCACAATCCGCCCAGCCACAGCGCCATCACGGCCCCGTGCGTGGTCGATACGTTGAAGCAGGCCGCCACCAGGGCCGCGCCGCTGGCCTGGCCCAGCAGGCGCACGGTGCCGATCATGCCGCTGGCGCCGCCGGCGCGCGAGGGCGGCGCCGAGGTCATGATGGCGCGCAGGTTGGGCGACTGGAAAAAGCCGAAGCCGGCGCCGCACAGCGCCATGCGCCACGAGATGTCCCAAGCCGTGGGCGCCGCCGGCAGCAGGGCCAGCGAAGCCATGCCCAGGGCCAGCAGCGCCAGCCCCACGCCGCCCAGCATGCCGGCCGGATAGCGATCCGACATGCGGCCGGCGATGGGCGCCATGAACGCCACCACCACCGGCCAGGGCGTGATGAGAAAGCCGGTGTGCACCTGCGTGTAGCCCAGCACCGTCTGGAACAGGAACGGCAGCGATACGAACGCCAGCGCCTGCGCCGCGAAGGCGCAGACCGCGGTGGCCGCCGACAGCGCGAACAGCGGCCGGCGCAGCAGGTCCACCGCCAGGATCGGCGCCGGGTGGCCGGCCTGGCGCCGCATCAGCAGCCGCAGGCTGGCCGCCGCCAGGCCCCATTCCAGCGTGACGCGCTGCCACGGCGCGCTGTGCGCCAGTTCGTTCGAGCCCAGCACGAACAATCCCAGCGTCAGCGCGCACAGGGCCGCCGCCAGGCCGTCGAAGCCGTGCGGCGCGCGCGTGGTCCGCGGCAGGCCGCGCAGGCCCAGCCCCACGGCCAGCAGGCCGATCGGCACGTTGATCAGGAACAGCCAGTGCCACGAACCCAGCAACAGGATGGTGGATGCCGCCGTCGGCCCGGCGGCGAACGACAGGCCCACCACCATGGCGTTCAGGCCCATGCCGCGTCCCAGCACCGGGGCGGGATAGATGAAGCGCAGCAAGGCCGCGTTCACGCTCATGACCCCGGCCGCGCCCAGGCCTTGCAGGATGCGGGCGGCGACCAATACCGGCAGTGACGGCGCCAGCCCGCAGGCCAGTGACGACAGCGTGAAGACCACGATGCCGACCATGTAGACGCGGCGGTGTCCCAGGATCTCGCCGAGCGCCGCGGCCGGCAGCAGGCCGGCGACCATCGCCAACTGGTAGCCGCTGATGACCCAGATGGAGCCGGCGTCGCTGGCCCGCAGGTCGCGCGCGATGGTGGGCAGCGCGGTGTTGGCGATGGCGGTGTCGAGGCTGGCCATGCAGACGGCCAGCATCACCGCCAGCAGCGCGCCCAGGCGTTCGGACGCCGGCAGGCCCTGGCCCGCGGGATGGATGGTGTTGCGTGAGAACGAGAACATGGGAGGGCGGCGCCGCGCCGGGGCACGTAAGGAGGGAGCGTTGATTCTAGTGCGACATGGCGATTCAACGCTTCGTCAGGCGGCGGCGCGCGGCGGCCATGTGCCGGCCTTCACGTCTTGAGCGTCGCGCGCGGCTTGACCGGCCAGAACAGCGTGGCCGGCCGCTGCCAGATGCGGCGCCGCACACCCAGCGCCAGCGCCTTGCGGTCGCCGCGGCGCAGGTTGCGCGAACGCAGGGCTACGTTGAAGGCCAGCGCGAAGCTCACGCCCACGTTGAGGACGCCGGTCAACGCGGTGCCGGCCACGGCCAGCCAGAACGCGTGCGTATGCACCACTTCCCAGCCCAGCGCGCCGATGGCCGAGCCGATCTGGCCGGCGCTCAGGGTGACGTGGCGGACCTCCACATGCGGGCCGAAGAAGCTGACGATGGCTGGTCCCAGGCCTAGCATCAGGCCCAGTGATACGTTGCCGGCGATGCCGGAGATATTGCGTTGCCAGAAGCCGGCCCAGCGTGCCGCGCCGCGCGCGCCGAACAGGTGGCGGATGCGCCGGTCGTAGGCCATCACGTCATGCACGCGGTGCAGCGCGAACCAGTTGTCGGCCCAGCCGGCGATCAGGCTCGACAGCCACAGCAGCACGCCGGTGGCGGCGGCGTAGATCGGCGTCGATCCCCAGGCGGAAAATGAATCCAGCGTCGCCTGCGCCTTCTGCGCATCGATCAAGGGCCGTTGCAGCCCGTGCTGCGCCACCCATTGCGCCGCCCAGGCCAGCGGAAACACCACCGCCAGGTTGCCCAGGATGGCCGCCGCGTTCGAGCGGATCATGGATAGCGTGTCGTCCAGGAAGGCTTCGCGGCCTGCGGGGGTGTTGGCCTCGTCCAGCCGGTGCGCCAGGGCCGGACCGGTCATCGCCGGCTGCTTGGTGGCCAGGGTGAAGTGCGCGAAGTGGATCGCCAGGAAGCCGCCGGCGTAGTTCAGCGAGGCCAGCAATCCTTCGATGAACTTGTCCAGGTGCAGCGAGACGATGAAGAACTTCAGGTAGACGGTCAGCACCATCACCAGTCCGCCACCGGCCGAGGCCTTGAGCATCGACAGGTATTCGGCCGGGTCGCGCGCGATGTAGTGTTCGCCGGTTTCGGCGGTGCGCTCCATCACGCGCCGCGCCAGTTGCGCGAACGACGAGGCGGCCAGGTGGCGGATGCTGCTGCGCGCCTGGGTCGAACGGATCAGCTCGGCGATCAGATGCACGTACTTATGGCGCTGGGTAGGGTCGACCCAGACGCCCAGCAGCAGTTCGATGCGGGTCAGCCGCAGCTTCATGCGCTCGATCTGGAACACCACTTCGACCGAGACGCCGTTCTGTTCCAGCTCGGCATAGACGTGCCGCGAGGCGGCGCGGCAACTGTCGAGCAGCGCGCGGAACACGTTGAGGCGGCGCGCGAACACCTCGCGCGGCGTATCGGGCGGGCTGTCGCACAGTTCGGCCGCCGCCGCCGCCAGCCCGAAGAACGGGCTTTCGCGCACCCGGCCCGGCAGGCGCGCGCGGATGTCCTGGCTCAGGCCGGTGGCGCGCACCTGGCTGGCCAGCACCTGGATGCTGCTGGTCAGGGCATCGACCAGGTGGCGGGGCGGCGCCTCGGGGGCGCCCGGATCGGCGCGTTCGACGCCGTCGCCGTGGCGCAGCAGGCGCCGCATGCGGGCGCGGGTGTCGTCGTCCAACGCCTCGATCCAGGCGGCGTCTTGCGCTTGGCGAAAGATCAGCGAGAACAGCCCGAACATGTCGCCGCGGTTGGGTGGCGGCGGCAGCAGCCGCGCCTGGGCCCGTTCCCAGAATTCACCCCAGAAGCCGGGGTGCGAGGCCACGCCGGTATCGCACAGCAGCGAGGTGGGATCGTTGTCGGCCACCAGCGAACGCAGCGTGGCGGCCACGGGCGCGGCCAGCGCCGGGTTGTTTTCCAGCACCTGCAGCGCGTAACGCAGCCGCGCGTGCTGCGGGTGGCGGCCGGCTTCGGCCGGATCGCGCCCGGGGCGGTCGATCCAGCGGCACAGATCCACCATCCACAGGTTGCGTTGCGCCAGCGGCGCCGCCGGATCGGCGGCGGCCAGGATCGTATCCAGTTGCGGCCCGCCGTGCCGCGACGCACGCCATTTACGCCAGAGGGAAGTCAACATGGCCGGGCCTTTTGGATCAGAGCGATTCGGGTTCGCGGCGCAACGAGAAACCCTGCGCCTCGTTCATGGCCAGGTAGCTGACATTGCGCGACACCACTGGCGGCGTGTCGCCGTCATGCAGCGCCAGCAAGCCGTCCAGCACCATCTTGTCGGCCAGGGTCATGCGGTCGATCATGCGCAGGTACTGCATCCAGCTTTCCACCAGGAACACCTCGCGCCACACGCCTGCGCGTTCCAGGTCGCGGAACAGTTGCCATTGCTGCGCGCCGTTGCGCAGCCGCAGCAGGCGCAGCGGCCGCGCCGCCTCGATCAGGGCGGACAGCTTTTCCCTGGGGATCAGGTATTCCACCGCCACCAGCACCGCGCCGTGCTGGGTGTCGAAACCCGCCGCCGACAGCGCCGGCTCGGTGGTGCCGGCGCGTGTCAGCGATTGCGTGTCGACCTGCTCGGGCAGGCGCGAGCGGTACAGCAGCGCGACGGTGATGGCCAGCATCACGCCAGCGGCCGACAGCGCGCCGGACACGCCCATGGTGCCGGCGAAGTGGCCCCACATGAACGAGCCGGCCGCCAGGCCGCCGAAGATCGCGGTCTGGTAGAGCGCCAGCGAACGCGCCTTGACCCAGTCGGGCACCAGCATCTGCACCGCGGTGTTGTAGGTGGCCAGCACACCGATCCAGCAGGCGCCGGACAGCAGCAGCGCCGGAAACGCCAGCCACAGCGTGTCGGTCAGCCCCAGCGCCAGCAGGCAGGCGGCGAACAGGCCGGCCGCGGCGCTCACCAGGCCGCTGGCGCCCCAGGCTGCCTGCAAGCGCCGCACCACGGCGCTGCCGAGGATGGCGCCCAAGCCCAGCGCGCCCAGCATGTAGCCGTACAGCAGCGCGTCGCCCTGTTCGTGGGCATAGGCCAGCAGCGGCAACAGCGCCCACAGCGCGCTGGCTGACAGGCCAAAAGCGAAGGCGCGCAGCATCACCACCCGCGTCACGGTGGAATGCTGGGTATAGCGCAAGGCGGCCACCACGCCCTCGAACAGCCGTTCCGGCGGCAGCCGCCGCCCCGGCACGTCGCGGCGCCAGCGCCAGATGGCCCAGATCAGGCTGCCATAGCAGACGCAGTTCAGCAGGAACACGGTGGGCGCGCCGGCGGCGCCCAGCAGCAGGCCGCCGATGGCGGGCCCGACCGCGCGCGCCACGTTGTAGTTGACGCTGTTGAGCAGCACCGCGCTGCCGATGTGCTCGCGCGGCACCTGTTCGCCCACGGCCGCCTGCCAGGCAGGCGTGACGATGGCGCTGCCGATGGCGATGCAGAAGACCGAGATGATCAGGGTGACGGGGTGCAGCAGGCCGAGGAAGGCCAGGATCGTGATGAAGACGCCGCCAGCCAGCTCCAGCAGCATGCCCACCAGCATGACCTTGCGGCGGTCGTAGTTGTCCGCCAGCACGCCGGTCAGGATCGACAGCGCCACCAGCGGGAAGGCCGCGGCCACCTGGATCATGGCGACCAGCAGCGGACTGCTCTGCTCGGTGGTGATGACCCAGGCGGCGGCGACCGATTGCGCCCAGGTGCCAAGGTTGGCGAACAGGTTGGCGATCCAGATGATGCGGAACGCCGGGAAGGAAAAGGGGGAGAGTGTGCTGACCCGCAGGACGGGTTTGGGCGCAGCGGCCGCGCCCGGCGGCGCGGGGGGCAGATCGTTGTTGGCCGAGACGGGCTGGAGCATGGAGGCCTCTGTATCACCCGGAAACGGCGGGCGGGGGCCGTCCAATGGTACGCCTATTGGGGCGTCACGGTTAAGACGAGGCGCGGCGCGAGTGTGAGGGATTGCGACGCCGCGCGCCCGGCGGGGGCGCGCGGCGCGGATCAGGGCTTGGCGCGTGGCGCCGGCGGCGGGTAGGCCTGGTTCAGGTACTCGACGATCAGGGGCACCTGGTCGGCCGGGATCGGCGCGCCGTAGGTGCCCACCATCTTCTTGACTTCGGCCTCCCAGAAGCCCGGCGGCATCGGCGGCTGCGACGAAAGGTAGTCGACCGAGTGGCACATCAGGCACAGCGTGGCGCCCTGGGCGCCGGGGCCGGTGCCGGGGTGCAGGGTGGCGGTTTCCTGGGGCAACTGGATGTCCAGCGCCAGCGCGGGCACGGCGGCGCCGGCGGCGGCCAGCGCCAGGGCGAGGCGGGCGAATCGGATCATGGCGCTCTCCTCAGGCGGCGTCGACGCGCACGGTTTCGACCACGTTGCGCATGTAGCCAGCCGGATTCCACAGCGGCTCCAGTGGCTGGGTATCGCCGGCCAGGTTGGTGGCGCGTGCCTTGAGCGCGTAGGCGCCGGCCTGCGCCGGGGTGAAATCGGCGTGCCATTCGCGGAAGGAATAGCGGCCCAGGTCGCGGCCCAGCGTGGCGGCGCGCCAGCGCTTGCCGCCGTCGGCCGAGAACTGCACTTCGCGGATGCCGTGGCCGCCGTCGAAGGCGATGCCGCGTACCTGTATGCGCTGGCCCTTGGCGACGCGGGCGCCATCGGCCAGGCTGGTGATGAAGCTGCGCACGTTGTAGCGGCCGATGGGGCGGGTCTTGTCCGGCGCCTTGCCCGCCGGCGTACAGGCGCAGTCGTTGTCGGGGATGCGGTAGGCCTTCTGCATCCAGAAGCCGTCGAATTCGTGATCCAGCACCCTGATGTCGGCCAGGTGCTTGACCCAGTAGGTGCCGTAGTAGCCCGGCACCACCAGGCGCACCGGATAGCCATTGAGCATGGGCAGGTCGGCGCCGTTCATGGCGTAGGCCAGCATCACCTCGCCATCGAGCGCGTGGTCCGCGTCCAGCGCCTTGACGAACTCGGGCGTGCCTTGCAGCACCGGCCGGTCCAGCCCCTCGAACGTCACCTGGCGCGCGCCGGCCTGGATCCCTGCCTTTTCCAGCACGCGCTTGAGCGGGATGCCGAGCCAGCGGGCGTTGCCCATGGCGCCGTTGGCCAACTGGCCGCCGCCCACGCGCGGTTCGAAGAAACCACGGCTGTTGCCGGAACACTGGGCCACCGCCACCAGCTCGACCGGCGCGCCGAATTGCTGCTTCAGGTCGGCCAGCGACAGTTCCAGCGGCGTGGCCACCCGTCCGCCCACGCGCAGCCGGTAGGCGGCCGGGTCGATGGCGGTGGGGATGTTGCCCAGGTGGTAGCGCACAAAGAAGGCGTCGTTGGGCGTGATCAGGTCTTCGTTGAAGACCGCGAACGGGGTTTCCAGCTGTGGCGGGCGCGAGGTCTGGCGAATCAGCGGGCGTTTCTGCGGATAGGCGATCAGGTCGCGCTCGCCGTTGGCGAAAGGCAGGGTGACGGTGGCCGGGGCCGCCAGGCTGGTGAGGGCGTGGCCGGCCAGCGTGCCGGTCGCGCCCAGCGTACAGGCCTGGCGCAGGAAGCGTCGGCGCCCATCCGGATCGAATGTGCTCATGCTTGTCTCCTCTTTGTTTTCTAGTACCCTCGCCTGCGGCGCGGTCGAATCAGGCTACGCTTGCCCGCCTGACAAATGCGTTAACAGTTGCATCGGCCGTTCCAATAACCGTGTTTTCCGCGCCAAGCGCGCAGGGCCTCGCGATGAGACTGACTTTCAACCGGACGGCTTTCGCCGCGCTGCTGGCCGTGACCGCGGTGGAGGCGCTGATCGCCACCCTGGGCAAGCCCTATCCGCTGTTGCGCGGTTTCGTGGGCGATGTGGTGGCGGTGGGCTGGGCCTACCTGGTGTACCGCAGCGTTATTCGCGCCGGCGTGCTGCCGCTGGCACTTGCGGCGCTGCTGACCGGCTACGCGGTCGAGCTAGGCCAATACCTGGCGCGCCACTATGGCTGGCGCCTGGAGCAGCCGGTGCTGCGCGTCATCCTGGGCAGCGTGCCCGACTGGTGGGACATGCTGGCCTACACGCTGGGATTTCTGCTGGTGCTGCTGCTGGCCGGCCTGCGCCGCGCGCGGGAGCCGGCGCGGCCGGGCGTGGGGGGCGAGGGGCGTCCGGCCGCGGGGGCCGTCAGGCCCTGAACCCGTGATCCGGTCCCGGGCGGGCTCAGCCGGGCTGGCCGACGGGGGCGCCGTCGCCGCCCTGCGCGGCCTGCGGGCGCAACCGCGCACTGCGGAAGGGGGCCAGGCATTCGGCCCACGACGAGGGCAACAAGGGCGTGGCGTGGCGCACCGCATCGCGGCGGGCGTAATGCGCCAGCAGTTGCTGGCCGATCGGGGCGTCCCCGAGAGGATGGCGGGTCTTCATGATGTTTCCGGGTGGCAGTGAAAGTGTATTCATTGTACCAGGGTAAACCCTAGGTTCCAATCCAGCCCGGGCAAGCCAAGTCATTGATATCAGGAGAACCCCCCGCTTTGCCTGTCCGCCAACGGGAATACCCTAGTCGAACAAAACGGTAGACGGTATACAATGTTCTGCATCGGTCGAGGTTTTCGGCCGGCCCCTCCCCCACAGACCTGGAGCGCGTCATGGCAGAACTGATGAACCGAGATGAATTCCGCACCGCGTTGGAAAACGCGATCAAGGGCAAGAGCGCCAACGCCTCGCCCTTTTCCATTGCCTGGGCCGACGGCAAGCTCAGCCGGGAGCATCTGGCGCGCTGGGCCGAGAACCACTACCACTACGTCGGCCCGTTCGCCGACTACCTGGGCTATCTGTACGCCCGCACCCCCGACACCTACACCGAGGCCAAGGACTTCCTGCTGGCCAACATGTACGAAGAGGAAATCGGCGGCGACCGCCATACCGACCTGCTGATCCGCTTCGCCGAAGCCTGCGGCACCACCCGCGAACGGGTTACCAATCCCGATAATATGTCGCCCACCACCCGCGCCCTGCAAAGCTGGTGCTATGCCGTGGCGATGCGCGAAGACCCGATCGTGGCCGTGGCCGGCCTGGTCGTGGGCCTGGAGTCGCAGGTGCCGTCGATCTACCGCAAGCAGACGCCCACCCTGCGCGAGAAGTACGGCTTTACCGACGAAGAAGTCGAGTTCTTCGACCTGCACATCGTGTCCGATGAGATCCATGGCGAACGCGGCTACCAGATCGTGCTGGAACACGCCAACACGGTCGAGCTGCAGCAGCGCTGCCTGAAGATCTGCGAGATCGGCGCGCAGATGCGGTTGCTGTATACCACCGCGCTTTACACCGACTACGTGCAGCAGGAAATCACGCTGCCCGAGCTGGGCCTGGCGGCCTGACACCTGTCGCTCGCGGCCGCCGCGCGCCGTCCGCGCCGGCGGCGGCCGCGGCGCCTCACCGGATACCGATCCATGCCTACCGTCGTACTGCACAAAGGCGGCCAGACCTACACCGGCGAGGTGCCGGACAACGCCAACCTGGTGGTCCGCGCCGGCATCCGGCAGTTCCCGTTCCCGCATTTGCGTTACGAGTGCGGCATGGGCAAGTGCGCCAAGTGCGCCTGCCGCGTGCTGGCCGGGGCGGAGCACCTGCCGCCGGTCAACTGGAAGGAAAAGAAGCAACTGGGCGAGCGCGTCGAGGCCGGCTACCGGTTGGCCTGCCAGCTGTGGCTGGGCCACGATATCGAGCTGGCGCAGGACGCCGACGCGATGGCCGCGCGCGAGCCGGCCGCCGCCGTCGAGCAGCGCTAGCGCTTGCCGGTGGCATCAGACTCTGGCCCTTCGAACCCGATCCAATGCAAAGGAACCGCGCATGACCCGCGCTGCGAATGACGCTGTGTTCGTGATCCTGACGTCCAAGCCCGGCGTATATCGCACCGAGGTGGACGCGCCGGCCGAGATCGTCGAGACCTACGACTACGCCTGCGACGGCAAGACGCGGGCCGTGTTCAGCATCGCCCGGCTGGTGGGGCCGGCGCGGCTGGTGGTCACCGAGGAAACCCCGCCCTACATCGTCAACCGCGTGCCGTCCAAGTTCCTGGAATCGTTTGCCTGCCTCGATGCCGCCCGCCGCGAGCTGGCGCACCTGAGCCGTTTCGGCAGCATGCAAACCACCTTGACGCGGCGTTCCGGCCCCGTCGCGGAGCATTGAGCAGTCTATGGTCAAGATCACGTTTCTATCGAATGGCGGCAAAGTCGCCAGCGCGCCCGAGAACAGCAACCTGCTGCGGGTGTCGCTCAAGGAGCAGGGCGGCATTCCGTTCAAGTGCGGCGGCGGCCTGTGCGGCACCTGCAAATGCCGCATCGAACAGGGGCGGGAGAACACCGACGCCATCAAGCCCAAGGAGCGCAAGCACCTGCGCCCCGAGGACTTCGAGGCCGGCTACCGCATGGCCTGTCAGACCTTCGTGCTGGGGGATGTGGCGGTGTCGTGGGTGGCGCGCGACGGCAAGGGCGTGGTGGTGGACGAGGCCAGCCAGCCGGCGCCGGCGGCCCCCTGATGGCGTGGCCCGCCGGCCGCGCGCTCAGGCGGCTGGCGAATGCGCCTGGCGCGTTTCGGTGTAGGCCTTGGCGGCGTTGTGCACGTGCTGGCTGGCCAGCAGCGCGGCCAGGTCGCCGTTGCCGGCGATGACGGCATTCAGGATCTGCGAGTGCTCGTCCCAGTTCTGCTTGGCGCGGTGCATGTTGCTGGGCGCGAACAGCAGCGCGGTGCGATCGCGTAGCGAACGCATCAGGTCGGTCAGCACCACGTTGCCGCCGATGGTGGCCAGCATCTCGTGGAACTGCGAATTCAGGGCCAGGAACTTGTCCAACTGCTCGCTGCGCGCGGCCTCGGTGCCTTCGCGCAGGAACGCCTGCAGGCGCTCGACGGTCTTGTCGTCGCGGCGTTGCGCCGCCAGCTTGGCGTTCAGGCCTTCGAGCGTGGCGCGCACTTCCACCATGTCGTAGGCCACCGCGTCCGACAGCACCGACACCGAGGCGCCGCGGCGCGGCTCGATCGTGACCAGGCCTTCGGCCGCCAGCGCCCGCAGCGCCTCGCGCACCGGGATGCGCGACACACCCATTTCCTCGGACAGCCGCCCTTCCACCAGGCGGTCGCCGGGCGTGAATTCGCCGCTGAGGATGCGCTCGCGCAGCTTGTCGCGGATGACCGCGAACAACTGCGGATGCTGCTCGCCGATCTTCAGCGGGGCAGATTGCGGCGTGTCTACGGCTTGCGAGCTGACGGGCGTGGTGGTCATGGCGAGCAGGTCTGGTGGAATGGATACAGTCTTCATTGTATTACCGGGCGGACGTGGCGCTACCCGCCCCACAGGGCCTTGGCGATCACGCCCAGCGCGCCCACGGCGCAGGCGCCGAGCAGCACGGCGCGTACCGCGCGCGGCGCCAGCCGGTGGCGCAGGCGCCCGGAAACGGCGAAGCCGGCCAGCAGGAACGGCGCCAGGCTGAGCGCCAGGCCGGCGTGGTAGCCGGTGTAGCGCCGCGCCCAGGCCAGCATGGCCAGCGAAAAGATCGAACCCAGAAACAGCACCATGCCCAGCGTGGCGCGCAGCCGCGGCGGTTCGCTGTGTTGCAGCACCAGGGCGATGGGCGGCGCCCCGACCGAGGTCATGGTGCCCATGATGCCGGAAGCCACGCCCGCGCCGGACACCCGCCCCGGCGTGGCGACGAAGCGCAGCCCGGCCACGCTGAGCGCGACCGCGGCCAGGATCATGGCCGCGAACAGCAGGCCCAGGGTCTGCGGCGCGAAGCGCGCCATGGCGTAAATGGCGATCAGGGTGCCGGCGGCGCGCCCGCTCAGGGCGTAGGCGACCGCGCGCCAGTCGATGGCGGCGCGTTCGCGCAGGGCCGTCAGCAGCGAGATGAAGCCGCCCAGCGTCAGCAGCGGGCCGGGGGCGAGCTGCGGAAAGCACAGCGCTGCCACCGGGGCGGCGAACATGGCAAAGCCGATACCGCCCACGCCCTGTGCCAGGGCTGCGGCGAACACCACCGCGGCCATGGCGGCGTAATGCCAGAGATCGGGAAGGGAGGTCATCGCGCCGGCCCCTCTATTTTGTATACGATAGTCTACTCAGGTGTCGGCGCTGCACCAATCCTGGGCACACGCCCCAAGTTAATGCACTGATTTTCCTCGAATATTCATGGGAATTTCAGAATTATCGCTTTCCCTAGGCGCCGCATATTTTGGTTGGTATGACGCTAAACGAAATATAGTATACCGAAGTGGCGACATAACAGCCACGTCGACAAGGGGAATAGCGCATGCAATCGGACGTCGTGCTCAACGCCGCTCACTGGATGTACCTGATCAGCGTCGCCGCGATCATCCTGACGATGATCCTGCGGGCCAACGTGGTGGTGCCGTCGGTGATTGGCACCTTCCTGGTGGTGCTGGCCATCACCGGCAACCCGATCAGCGCGCTGATCGGCATTTTCTCGGCCAGCTTCGTGGCCGCCAAAGAGCTTTTCAACATCTTCCTGGTCATCACCTTCATGACCGCGCTGCTCAACGCGCTCAAGACGCTGCAGGCGGACGTGCGGATGGTGCAGCCGTTCCGGCGGGTGATGCGCGGCGGGCATTCGTCGTTTCTCATCATCGCCCTCTGTACCTACGTGATCTCGCTGTTCTTCTGGCCGACGCCGGCGGTGCCGCTGGTGTCGGCGATCCTGCTGCCCGCGGCCATCGCGGCCGGGCTGCCGCCGCTGGCGGGCGCCATGGCGATTGCCATCGCCGGCCAGGGCATGGCGCTGTCGTCGGACTACGTGATCGGTGTGGCGCCCGGCATCAGCGCCAAGGCCGCTGGCGCCGCCGTCAGCGCCGCGGTGGTGGCGGACCGGGCGCTGGTGCTGTCGCTGATCACCGGCGCGGTGGCGCTGACCGCCGCCTACCTGCTGATCCGCAAGCACATCGTGCCGGCCGATCCGGCATTGCTGTCGGCCTGGCAGGCGCGGGCGCAGGACGGCAGCCTGGCCGAAATCGAGCATTCCGGTTCGTTCGACAAGGCCGAGCTGGCGCGCGGCACCATGGGCGCCAACCCGGCGCTGCCGCGCGGCCCCGGGCTGGACGGCGAGGAACGGCGCCGGGTGCGCTGGTCGCGCGTGTTCGCGGTGGTGACGCCGCTGGCGTTCCTGGGCGTGATCGCGGTGATGGTGTTGCCGCGCCTGTTCCCGGCGTTGCCGGCCCTGCGCGGCGGCGACGCGGCGGCGCTGGTGGGCGGCGTGGCGTTCGTGGTGATGATGCTGGTGACGCTGGCCGCGGAAGGGCCGCGCAAGATGCTGGACGTGTGCCCCGAGCACGTCACCGACGGCTTCGTGTTCGCCTTCAAGGCGATGGGCTCGGTGCTGCCGATTGCCGGCTTTTTCTTCATCGGCGCCAACGAGACGGCCGCGCAGATCCTGGGGGTGCCGCAGACCCAGGCCCCGGGCCTGCTGTTCGAGGTGATCTCGGCGGGCCAGCACCTGATCCCGGAGAACCACTTCCTGGTGGCGTTCGGTGTGCTGCTGGTCGGGATGATCACCGGCATCGACGGCTCGGGCTTTGCCGGCCTGCCCTTGACCGGCACGCTGTCGGGCGCGCTGGGGCCGGTGGTGGGGGTGGACCCGGCGACGCTGGCGGCGGTGGGCCAGATGGGCGCGGTCTGGACCGGGGGCGGCACGTTGATCGCCTGGTCCTCTCTGATCGCGGTGGCCGGGTTCGCGCGGGTGCACGTGCTGTCGCTGGTGCGGGCGTTGCTGCTGCCGGTGGTGCTGGCGCTGTTCGTCTCCACCATCTGCGCCGTGCTGATCTGGCGCTGAGTGGGCACTGGGGTTTACGCGCATCGCGCCAAACAGTTTAAAGTATACAATGTTCAGAAATTACCTAAGACGGCCGATTTCCGGGCATTCCGGCCAGCCCGGCAGAGGAACGACTTCCGTGGACGATCTCTCGCAACAGGTTTTTCTCAACTACATTGGCGGCGAATGGGTGGCTTGCGCCTCGGGCGCCACGGCGCCCAACCTGAACCCGGCAGACACCGCCGACGTGGTGGGGCGCTTTCAGCAATCGGACGCGGCCGACGCCGCCCGCGCGGTCGCGGCCGCCGCGCATGCCTTCGCCGCCTGGCGCGACACGCCGATCTCCAAGCGCGCTGCCATCCTGTTCCGCGCCGCGCAGTACCTGGAGGACCACGCCGACGAGGTGGCGCGCGAACTGACCCGCGAGGAAGGCAAGGGCCTGGCGCTGGCGCGCGACGAAGTCCTGCGCTCGGCGCAGACCATCCGCTTCTACGCGGTGGAAGGCCAGTCGTTCACCGGCGAGACCTTCGTCAATGACGATCCCGACATGGTGGTCTACAGCCAGCGCGAGCCGCTGGGCGTGGTCACGGTGATCTCGCCGTGGAACTTTCCCATCTCGATCCCGGCGCGCAAGATCGCGCCGGCGCTCATCACCGGCAACACCGTGGTGTTCAAGCCTTCCTCCGACGCGCCGTTGACCGGCTACCGCCTGACCGAGGCCTTCGCCCAGGCCGGCTTGCCGCCCGGCGTGCTGAATTTCGTGACGGGTCCGGCCTCGAAAGTGGGGCAGGTCATCACCACCGCGCCGCAGGTGCGCGCCATCTCCTTCACCGGTTCGACCGCCGCCGGCGAGCAGATCCATCGCGGCGCCGGTCTGACCACGCGCACGCAGATGGAGCTGGGCGGCAAGAATCCGCTGATCGTGCTGGCTGACGCCGATCTGGAGCGCGCCGTGGACCTGGCGGTCAAGGGCGGCTTTTCGCTCAGCGGCCAGGCCTGCACCGGCACCAGCCGCCTGCTGGTCGACCGCAAGGTGTTGCCGGCCTTCACCGACAAGCTGCTGGCGCGCATGCGCAAGCTGACCATCGGCAACGGCCTGGACGGCAACTTCGATCTGGGGCCGCTGGCCACGCGCAAGCAACTCGACACCGTGCTCAGCTACATCGCCGTGGGCAAGCAGGAAGCGACCCACCTGATCGGCGGCGAGCGCCTGGATGGCCCGGGGTTCGAACGCGGTTACTACGTCACGCCGGCCCTGTTCACCGACGTGACGCAATCGATGCGGATCGCGCGTGAAGAGATCTTCGGCCCGGTGCTGGCGCTGATCGCGGTGGACGGCTACGACGAGGCCATCGCTTGCGCCAACGACACCGAATACGGTCTGTCCGCCGCCATTGCCACCACCGACGCGCGCTACGCCCACCGTTTCGCCCGCGACATCCAGGCCGGCACCGTCAAGATCAACCGCACCACCACCGGCAATCTCATCAATGCGCCGTTCGGCGGCTTGAAAAGCTCCAGCACCTCGACCTTCCGCGAATCGGGCCGCGTCGGGCTGGAGTTCTACACCCAGATCAAGACCGTCTACCGCGCCGGCTGACGGCCCTACTTGGAGTCATGCAACATGAAGCAGATCTATCGCCTGGAACTCGAAGAAGCGCGCCTGATGGTGCGCGCGGCCATCGCCCGCTCGGAACAGATCGGCGTGCTGGAATCGGTGTGCATCGTCGACGACGGCGGCTACCCGATAGCGCTGGAGCGCATGGATGGCGCCCGCATCACCGGTCCGCAGATCGCCTGGAACAAGGCCTTTACCGCCGCCGGCCACAAGCGCTCGACCCACCTGTTCACGACGCCGCCCAATGGCCCGGCGCTGCCGGGCAACGAGGCTTTCGGCATCCAGTGGAGCTTCGAGGGCAAGTTCGCCGCGTTCGTGGGCGGCTTTCCCATCGTGGTCAATGACGAGGTCATCGGCGGCGTCGGCCTGAGCGGCGGCAATGGCGAGCAGGACACCCAGGCCGGCCTGGCGGCGTTGGGCGCGCTGGCCGAATTGCTGGAGCCGCGCGGCATGAAAGTGCTGGTGCAGGCGGACATCAAGAAATAAGCGCTGGCCGGAGTCGTCATGGCATACCGCGTGCAGATCCTCGAAACCGGACAGGCCTTCATGGTGGCGCCGGATGAATCCGTGTTGCAGGCGGCCGAGCGCGCCGCGATCCGCCTGCCGCACGAATGCACCTTCGGCGGCTGCGGCACCTGTCGCGTCAAGCTCGCCGAAGGTGCGGTGGCCTATGAGGAATTCCCCATGGCGCTCACGCCCGAAGAGGCCGCCCAGGGCTATGCCCTGGCCTGCCAGGCGCGGCCGTGCAGCGACCTGTGCATCAGCGTGCCCAGCCCGCGCCCGTTCGCCGAACCGCGGCGGCTGACCGCCCGCGTGCACGCGATCGCGCCGTTGTGCGACGACGTCGTCCACCTGACGCTGGCGCTGCCGCCGGACACGCCGCTGGACTATGTGCCAGGCCAGTACATGAACGTGGTGCTGCCCGACGGCGCCACCCGCAGCTTTTCGATGGCCTCGGCGCCCGCCGGCAACCTGATCGACTTCCACGTGCGCCGCATTCCAGGCGGCCGCTACACCGACCATTGGCTGGGCCAGGCCCGTCCCGGCGCCACGCTCGAGATCGAGGCGCCGCTGGGCCTGTTCAGCTACCACGAACAAGACTGGCGCCCGATCATCATGATGGCCACAGGGACCGGCATCGCGCCGATCAAGGCCATCCTGGAATCGCTGCTGGACAGCGACGATTGCCCGCCGGTGACGCTCTACTGGGGCATGCGCACCGAGGCCGACCTGTACCTGCGCGACGTGATCGCGGGCTGGGCCGGGCGCCTGTACGACTTCAACTTCGTGCCGGTGCTGTCGCGCGCCGGCGCGGATTGGCAGGGGCGGCGCGGCCACGTGCAGCAGGCGGTACTGGCCGACCACGGCGACCTGTCCGAACACGCCTTCTATCTGTGCGGCGCGCCAGCGATGATCGGCGAGGCGACCACGCTGCTGGCCGCGCGTGGCGCCAGCCTCGACCACGTTTACGCCGACAGCTTCACCTTCCAGCACGCGCCGGCGGTGGCGGCGCCGTAGGCGCGGCCAGGCGCTAACGGAACACCAGCACCGGCAACCTGGTCCGCGCCAGTACGCGCTGGGTCTCGCTGCCGAGCAGGAAGCCGGTCATGCCGTGGCGGCCGTGCGACCCCATCACGATCAGGTCGCAGCCGCGCTGCTGCGCCGTGTCGACGATGGCTTCGTGTGGATGGTCGTTGACCACCACGGCGGTCTCGCACGGCACCAGCGCGTGGCGCGCCTCGGTCTCCAGGCCTTGCAGATAGGCGGTGGCGTTCTTGCGCGCCTGATCGGTGTGCTGGGGCTGGTGGGTGCCCAGCATTTCCGCCTGGTAGACCGTCAGATGGTCTTGCGGGATGGCGCGCAGCAGGGTAAGGGTGGCGTTCATTTCCTTGGCGAAAACGAGCGCCTTCTTGAAGGCCGACTCGGACAGCAGCGAGCCGTCCACGGCGATGAGCAGATGCCTGTACATGTTGCGTCTCCTTTGAGAAAAGGAACGTCCAGCAAGGGCCGATTCAGTATAGGCCCGCCCCTGCCCGCAATCCAGTACCGCGTTCGGATGAACCCCGGCCACGGCCCGCGCCGGGGCCGCGTCCACCGTGTCAGGCGCGCCGGCGCAGGGTTTCCCCTTCCCCGTCCAGGCCGCGCGGCAACGCCGCGATCAGGCTGCGCGTATAGGGGTGGCGGGGCGCGCGCCAGAGCGTGGCGTTGGCGCCCTCCTCGACGATGCGGCCGGCATGCATCACCAGCACCCGGTCGGCCAGGTAGTGCACCACGGACAGGTCGTGCGAGATGAACAGGTACGACAGGTTGAACTCGGCCTTCAGATCGACCAGCAGGTTCAGGATCTGCGCCTGCACCGACACGTCCAGCGCCGACACCGGTTCGTCGCAGATCACCAGCGACGGCCGCAGCACCAGGGCGCGCGCGATGCCGATGCGCTGGCGCTGGCCGCCCGAGAATTCGCTGGGGTAGCGCGCCAGGGCGCCGCGCGGCAGGCCGACGGCATCCAGCATGTGGCCGATGCGGCGGCGCCGCTCCTGGCGGTCGGCCACGTGGTGGATGCGCAGCGCCGATTCCAGGATGTCGTTGACCGTATGGCGCGGGTTGAGCGAGGCGTAGGGATCCTGGAAGATCATCTGCACGTTCTGGCGGTAGGCCGCCAGGCCGCGCCGGTCCAGGCGCGAGGTGTCCTGCCCGCGCAGCAGGATCTGTCCGGCGGCCGGCGCCAGCAGCCGCACCAGGGTGCGCGACAGGGTCGATTTGCCGCAGCCGGATTCGCCCACCAGGCCCAGCGTTTCGCCGGGCGCGATCTGGAACGATACGCCGTCGACCGCGTGCTGGGTGCCCTGGCGCGTCACGTAGTCGACCCGCAGGTCGCGCACCTGCATCAGGGGCAGAGGGTGGGGGTCGCCCGCGGCCGCGTCGTTGGCCGCCGCCACGCGCGGCGGCGTCACCAGGCCGAACACCGGCCGGCCCGATGCCGGGTCGAGCCGGGTGCGGATCTCCGGCAGGCGCCGCTGGCGGTAGTGGGTGGCATCGTCCAGCCGCAGCGAGGCGCCCAGCAGGCCCTGGGTGTAGGGGTGGCGGGGCCGCGCCAGCAGCGTGGCGGCGGCGCCTTCCTCGACCTTCTCGCCGGCCACCATCACCGCGACCCGGTCGGCCCAGTCGCCGACCACCGCCAGGTCGTGGGTGATCAGCAGCAGGGCCATGCCCAGTTCCGAGCGCAGCTCGTCCAGCAGCCGCAGGATCTGCGCCTGTACGGTCACGTCGAGCGCGGTGGTGGGTTCATCGGCCACCAGCAGCGCGGGTTCGCAGGCGATGGCGGCGGCGATCATGGCGCGCTGGCGCTGGCCGCCCGAGAGCAGGTGCGGATAGTCGTCGACGCGACGCTGCGGCTCGGGCACGCGCACCAGGTCCAGCAGTTCGATCGCGCGCTGGCGCGCGGCGCGAGCCGAGGCGCCGCGGTGCAGGCGCAGCGCCTCGCCGATCTGCTGGCCCAGCGTCAGCACCGGGTTCAGGCTGGTCATCGGTTCCTGGAAAATCATGGCGATGCGGTCGCCGCGCAGGGCGCAGCGCTGGCGTTCGGACAGTGCCAGCAAGTCGCGGCCCTCGAACAGGATGCGGCCGCTGGCGCGGGCGTGGCGCGGCAGCAGGCCCAGCAGCGCCAGCGCCGTGGTCGATTTGCCGCAGCCGGATTCGCCCACCAGCGCCAGCGTCTGGCCGGCGGCGATGCGCAGGTCCAGCCCGCGCACGGCCTGGTGGCCGGGGAAGGCCACGTTCAGGCCTTGGATATCGATCAGTGTGCTCATGTGGTGGGTGTCGGTAGCGGAGCGGCGGGCGCCACGGCGCCGCGCCGCCGCAGCTTGGGATTGAGCGCGTCATTGATGGCGTCGCTCAGCAGGTTCAGCGCCAGCACCGCGGCCATGATGGTCAGGCCGGGCAGGGCGGTCATGTACCAGGCGGTGCGCAGCGCTTCGCGGCCGGCGCCGACCATGCTGCCCCAGCTGACCACATTCGGGTCGCCCAGCCCCAGGAATGACAGGCCGGCCTCGGACAGGATGGCGTTGGCCACCAGCACGGCGGTGGTGACGATGATGGGCGGCAGCGCGTTGGGCAGGATCTCGCGGAAGATGATGCGCGCATGGCCGGCGCCCAGCGCTTGCGCGGCGCGCACGAACTCGCGTTCGCGCAGGGTGATGAACTCGCCGCGCGTCAGGCGCGCGATGCCGGTCCAGGAGGTCACGCCCAGCGCGAAGATGATGGTCGACAGCGACGGCCCCAGGATCGCCACCAGCACGATCGCCAGCAGGAACGACGGTACGGTCTGGAACAGTTCGGTCAGGCGCATCAGCACGGCGTCCACGCGGGGGCCGGCGTAGCCGGCGATGGCGCCCACCAGCAGCCCCAGCGCTAGCGCGATGGCGGCGGAGGCGCCGCCCACCAGTAGCGAGACGCGGGCGCCGTGGAACAGGCCGGCCAGGATGTCGCGGCCCATCAGGTCGGTGCCGGCGGGAAATTCCGCGTCGGTCCCTGGCCAGGTGAAGGGCGCGCCCACCATTTCCAGCGGGTCGCCCGGATACAGCCAGCCGGCCGTGGCGGCGGCGCCCGCCAGCAGCAGCAGGACGGCGGCGCCCAGGGCGGCGGAGGGCGCGCGCAGCAGGCGCGCCAGGGCGAGCAGGGCGCGTTTCATGCTTTCCTCACACGGGGGTCGAGCAGGCCGTAGCAGGCGTCCACGGCGATGTTCATGACCGCCACCAGCGCCGCGCTCATCAGCAGGATGCCCAGCAGCAGGTTGACGTCGCGGCTGGCGATGGCCTCGAACGACAACTGGCCCAGGCCGGGCCAGGCGAACACGGTTTCGACCACGATGCTGCCGCCCAGCAAGGCGCTGCTCTGCAGGCCGAGCATGGTGACCACCGGCAGGATGGCGTTGCGCAGCGCGTGGCGCCAGATCACGCGGGCCTCGCCGTTGCCGCGCGCGCGGGCGGTGCGGATGTAGTCTTCCTGCAGCGTCTCGATCATGGCGGCGCGCGACAGCCGAGCATAGATGGCGACGTAATAGATGGCCACCGTGGCCACCGGCAGCGCCAGGTGCCGGGCGTAGTCCAGCCATAAGGCCCAGCCGGTGTGGGCGGCGCCGACATCGCGGATGCCGCCGACCGGCAGCCAGTCCAGGTGCACGCCGAAGCCGACGATCAGCATCAGCGCGGTCCAGAACATCGGCGCCGAATAGCCCGCCGTGGCCAGGCCCGACAGCAGCGTGTCCAGCAGGCCGTGCGGCCGTCGCGCGGCCAGCACGCCGAGCAGCACGCCCAGCGCCACCGACAGCGCCAGGCCGGTGCCGATCAGCGCCAGCGTGGCCGGCAGGCGGCCAAAGATCAGGCTGGCCACGGGCTCGCCGTAGCGGAACGAATAGCCCAGGTCGAGCGCCGCCAGGCTCTTGAGGTAATAGCCCAACTGCGCCAGCAGGCCCTGATCCAGGCCATAGGCCTGCCGCAGCTCGGCCACGTGGGCGGGCGTGATGCCGCTGTTTTCGGCGGCGATCACGTCCACCAGGTCGCCCGGCACCAGCTTGAGCAGGAAGAAGTTGGCCACCCCGGTGGCGGCCACCACGAACAGGATTTGCAGCAGGGAACGGACGGGGCGGGGCAGGCGCGCAAGCATGTCGCGGAGTCCTTCAGGCCTTGCCGAGCCAGACGTGGGCGAAGTTGTTGCGCGAGTGCGACGAGGCATCGGTCACGTTGCGCAATTGCTTGTCCCACACGCCGAACCAGCGGAACTCGAATAGCCCGATCAGCGGCAGGTCGCGCTGCGCCAGCCGTTGCAGTTCGTTGTACTGTTCGATGCGCTTCTTGGGATCGGTCTCGACCTGGGCCGCTTCGATCACGCGGTCCATCTCCGGATTGTTGTAGCCCGACACGTTGTACCAGGGCGTGCCGCGGGCCTCGGCCTTGCTCCAGTAGCGCGTCTCCACGCCCAACTGCGGGTCGATCAGCACCGTGCCCCACGAACTGATTAGCTGGAAGTTGTAGTCGGTGAAAACGTTGCGGGTCCAGGTGGCCAGGTCCAGACCGCGCAGCGTCACGTCGATGCCGATCTTGCGCAACGCCTGCCGCACGAATTCGCCGGTGCGGCGGTAGTCGTCGCCGAACGGGATGTAGTCGTGCGTCAACGCGAAGCGCCAGCCGCCGGCGCCGCGCGGGTAGCCGGCCTCGTCCAGCAGTTTCTCGGCCAGCGCCGGGTCGTAGGGATACTGTTGCACGTCGGGGTTGTGGTAGGGCTTGACCAGCGACGGCACCGGGCTGACGAAGGGTTCGGCGTAGCCATTCCACACGGTCTTGACCAGCGCCTGCTTGTTGACGGCGTGGGCGATGGCCTGGCGCACCTTGAGGTTCGACAGGATCGGGTCGCGCAGGTTGGCTTCCAGCCACAGCCAGGCGGCGAAGCCGTTGTAGCCGGCCGTATCCACGGCCAGCTTGGGCAGCTTGGACAAGCGGGTGGCGTCGGTGAAGGCGACCGGATTGCGTTCGCCGTACGAAACCGCGCCTGTCTCCAGCGCGGTGGCGCGGCCGGAGACGTCGGGCACGATCTTCCAGACGATGCGGTCCAGGAACGGCCGTTCGGGCTGCCAGTAATGCTCGTTGCGCTCGAGCACGATGTAGTTGCCGCGGTTCCATTCCTTGAAGACGAATGGCCCCGTGCCCACCGGCTTGTTGTTGTACGGGTTGTTCTGGATGTCGGTGCCTTCGAACAGGTGGCGCGGCAGGATCGGCGCGCCCAGCGAGTCGATGGCGTTCAGCGCCACCGGCGTGGGCTGCGACAGGTGCAGCACCACGGTATGGTCGTCGGGCGTCTCGACCCGCCGCAGGTACTGGAACACGCGCCGCGCGCTGGGAGCGTGTTTGAGCCAGACTTCCTCGGCCGACCACTTGACGTCGGCGGCGGTGAACGGCTTGCCGTCGTGCCACAGCACGCCCTGGCGCAGCTTGAAGGTGATGGTCTTGCCGTCGTCCGCGACCCGCCAGCTTTCCGCCAGCAGGGGGCGCGGTTTCAGGTCGGGGCCGTACTCCACCAGGCCGTCGAAGATCTTGCTGACCACGGCGCCGGTGGGCGTGGACGAGTTCAGGTAGAAGGCCAGCGTGGGCGGCTCGGGATGCACCACCGCGTTCAGCACGCCGCCCTTGATTGCGCCATCCAGCGTGTTCGGCAGGCTTTGCGTGTCGGCATGGGCGGGCGCCATGATCACGTTGGGGAACAGGGCGCCGACGCCCATCAGCGCGCCGGCGCTCATCAGCCAGCGGCGCAGGGGGTTGACGGCATCCAGCGGCGCGTCGGTGGCGGGCGCCGGGGGCAAGGGCTGGGTCATGCGGATTCCTTTGGTTGTAAGGGGAGCGGCCGCGTCATAAGGCCAGGCTGGTCAGGGCAGGCAGGTCCTCGGGCGCGATGCGCGGCAGGGTGGCGAGCAGTGCGCGCCGCCTGGCATTGCGCACAGTTCGGGCATGAAGGCGCGCGCGCGGTCGAGGAAAAACTCGACTCTAAGCAAGCGGCAAAGCGCGCCGCAAACACTCTTTCGTGATTTGGATATGCCGGCGCGCGCCCCGCCAATAAATAGGGATGGCCCCGTCACGGCGCATATACCGATTCCAAATATCCGCATGAGAAATCCGTCCTTCCGCGCGGCGCGGCGTATCGGTAGGCTGCTTTTTTTTCCTTTTTTGCGCCCTCGCGCCATGCCTGAAGCCGCCGATTCCCCCGTGCTGGCCGGACAAGACGAGTTTGCCCGCGTCGCGCCCGCCGCCCGCACTCATAGCCCGCATGACCCGGTGCGCTGCACGCGCCGCGCGGCCGGCAACCCTTACCCGAACGACGCCGCGCCCGGGCGCGGCGGCCCCCCCTGATCCCAACGCAACGGCATGCCATGGCGAAGAAGCAGATCCTCCTGAACGCGTTCAACATGAACTGCGTCGGCCACATCAACCACGGCCTGTGGACGCATCCACGCGATACCTCGACGCAGTACAAGACGCTCGCTTACTGGACAGACCTGGCCCGCCTGTTGGAACGCGGCCTGTTCGATGGCCTGTTCCTGGCCGACATCGTCGGCGTCTACGACGTCTATCAGGACTCGGCCGACCTGACGTTGCGCGAATCGATCCAGTTGCCGGTCAACGACCCGCTGCTGACGGTTTCGGCCATGGCGGCCGCTACCCGGCACCTGGGCTTCGGCGTAACGGTGAACCTGACCTACGAGGCGCCGTATCTCTTGGCGCGTCGTTTCTCGACCCTGGATCACCTGACCGACGGCCGCATCGGCTGGAACATTGTCACCGGCTACCTGGAAAGCGCGGCGCGCGCCATGGGCCTGTCCGAGCAGATCGCGCACGATGAACGCTACGATCGCGCCGACGAGTTCATGGAGGTGGCCTACAAGCTGTGGGAAGGCAGTTGGAGCGACCACGCCGTGCGCGCCGACCGGCATGCGCGCGTCTATGCCGATCCGGCCGCGGTGCGGCCCATCGACCACCAGGGCAGGTACTACAAGGTTCAGGGCTACCACCTGTCGGAACCGTCGCGCCAGCGCACGCCGGTGCTGTACCAGGCCGGCTCATCGGGCCGCGGCCAGGCCTTCGCGGCGCGCCACGCCGAATGCGTGTTCGTGTCGAGCCAGACCAAGGCAGGCCTGCGCAAACTGGTGGCGGACGTGCGCGAGTCGGTGGCCCGCGCGGGCCGCGACCCGCGCGACATCAAGTTCTTCATGGGGGTGACGGCGGTGGTGGGCCGCACGCAGGCCGAGGCGCGCGAGAAGCATGCGGAGTATCTACGCTATGCCAACCCCGAAGCCGGCCTGGCCCATTACGCCAGCTCCACCGGCATCGACTTTTCGCGCTATGGCGCGGACGAACCGATCCGCTACGTGAAGAACAACGCGATCGAATCGGCGGTGAAGAACCTGACCGTGGCGCGCACCGACCGCACGGTGCGCGACCTGCTGGCCGACATGGCGCTGGGCGGCCGCTACCCGGCACTGGTGGGCAGCGCCTCGCAGGTGGCCGACGCGTTGGTCTCCTGGGTGGAAGAGACGGACATCGATGGCTTCAACCTGGCGAGGACGGTGACGCCGGAGTGCTACGCGGATTTCGTCGATCTGGTGGTGCCGCAGTTGCAGGAGCGAGGGGTCTACAAGACGGCTTATGCGCAGGGCACGCTGCGCGAGAAGCTTTTTGGGGCGGGGCGGGGGCGGTTGCCCGGGGAGCATGCCGCCGGGGAGTATCGGCGGGTGGCAGCTTAGCCTCGGCGGCGGTTCTTGCGCACATATCCTCATACCCACTAAGTATTTTTCCCCAGGATTTCGCAATGACAGAATCCTGTCATCCCATTCGAATCCGGTCGGAAAAACACGATGTCCTTCACCCGCCACCTGCTCACCGCCACCACCCTGGCCCTGACCCTGATCGGTGCGGCCCGCGCCGATACACAAGAGAAAAAGACCATCACCGTCGGCATCTCCGTCGGCACCACCGAGAAGATCTTCGACGTCGTCAAGAAAGTCGCCGCTCGTGACGGCCTGGAGATCAAGTTGGTCAAGTTCAACGACTACCAACTGCCCAACGCCGCGTTGAATGCCGGCGACCTCGATGCCAACGCCTTTCAGCACAAGCCGTTCCTCGACAATCAGATCAAGGCGCGCGGCTTCGACATCGTGCCGGTCGGCCTGACCGTGACCGCGCCGCTGGGGTTCTACTCGCGCAAGATCAAGTCGCTCAACGATCTGCCCGAAGGCGCCTCGGTGGGCATCCAGAACGATCCGTCCAACGGCAACCGCGCGCTGCGCCTGCTGGCCGCCTACAAGCTCATTACCCTCAAACCCGAGGCCGAGGAAAAGAACAACGCCACGCCCTCGGATGTGGTGTCCAACCCGCGCAAGCTCAAGCTGGTGCCGCTGGACGCCGCGCAATTGCCACGCTCGCTCGATGATCTGACCGCCGCGTCCATCAACAACGACTACGCCACCCAGGCCGGGTTGGTGCCGGCGCGCGACGCCATCGGTCGCGAGGCCGCCGACGGGCCCTATGCGAATGTGATCGCGGTGCGCGGCAAGGACCGCGACCAGCCCTGGGTCAAGAAGCTGGTGGCCGCCTACCAGTCGCCCGAAGTGCGCGGCTTCATCGAGAGCGAGTTCAAGGGCTCGCTGATTCCCGCCTTCTGATCCGCCCAGGCGCCACGCACACTTTTCCAACGCAACCCCGGCCATTCAATATGAGCATCCTCACCCTGGCGGGCAGTCCGTCGCAGCGTTCCCGTTCTTCCGCCTTGCTGCGCCATGCGGCGCACTTGCTGCGCGCGCGCGGACTGGGCATCAGTGAACTGGGCCTGCGCGACATTCCCGCCGAAGACCTGGTCGAAGGCCATTACGCCGGGCCCGCCGCGCATGCCTTGCGAGCCCGCGTGGCCGCCGCCGATGCGGTGCTGATCTCGACCCCGGTCTACAAAGCCTCGTTCTCGGGCGGACTGAAGGCAGTGCTGGATCTGCTGGACGAGAAGGCGCTGGCGGGCAAAGTGGTGCTGCCCATCGCCACCGGCGGCAGTCCGGCGCACCTGCTGGCGCTGGAGTATGGCCTCAAGCCGGTGTTGTCGGCACTGGGCGCGCGCCACATCCTGGCGGGCGTCTACGCCACCGACAAGCAGGTGCGGGTCGAGGACGACGGCGCCAGCCACATCGACGATGACGTTCGGGCGCGGCTGGAGGATTCGGTGGAACGCCTGACCGAGCAGTTGCGCCCGCGCGGGGTTGTCGTCAACGAAGCCTTCGATCTTGGCCGGCTCGCCCTCGCGGGCGGCTTCAGTGTCTGACCCGAAAAAGGAGTGTCCATGCGCAGCATGATCTGGATGTCGCGTCTTTCCGTTTTGCGCTGGCTGGCGGCGCTGTTGTGCGCGGCGCTGCTGTGGCCCGCCGCGCACGCGCAGGAGGCCAAGACGCTGCGCATCGGTTTCCAGAAGTACGGCACGCTGACCATCGTGCGCGCCCTGGGCGACCTGGACAAGCGCCTGGCGGCGCGGGGAATCACCGTAAAGTGGACCGAGTTTCCCGCCGGACCGCAGCTGCTGGAAGGGCTGAATGTCGGCTCGATCGACTTCGGCACCGTCGGCGAGGCGCCGCCCGTGTTTGCGCAGGCCGCCGGCGCGGCGCTGGTGTACGTTGGCAACGAGCCGCCGTCGCCGACCAGCGAGGCCATCCTGGTGCCCAAGGATTCGTCGATCAAGAGCGTGGCCGACCTGAAAGGCAAGAAGGTCGCGCTGAACAAGGGTTCCAACGTGCACTACCTGCTGGTCAAGCAGCTGGAGCGGGCCGGCGTGGCCTATGCCGACGTGAACGTGGCTTACCTGACGCCGGCCGATGCGCGCGCCGCGTTCGAGCGCGGTTCGGTCGACGCCTGGGTGATCTGGGATCCGTTCCAGGCGGCGGCCGAGAAGCAGTTGGGCGCGCGGGTACTGGCCGATGGCACCGGCGTGGTCAAGAACTACCAGTTCTTCCTGGCTGCGCGGCCCTATCAGCAGGCGCATCCCGAAGTGATCCAGATCGTGCTGGACGAAATCCGCAAGGGCGACCTGTGGGCGCGCGATCACCGCGCCGAGGCCGTGGCGTTGTTGCAGCCGGTGCTGGGACTGGACCAGGCCGTGGTTGAGTTGGCCGCCGGGCGGCTGGCCTACGGCGTGCAACCGATCACCCGGGAGGTGCTGCTGGAGCAGCAGCAAGTGGCCGACGCGTTCCATGCGCTCAAGCTGATTCCCAAACCCCTCAACGTGTTCGACGCCGCGCCGTCGGGCCTGAAATAGCAAAGGGCAGGCATTCCATGGATGTGTTCTGGTTCATTCCCACCCACGGCGATTCGCGCTACCTCGGCACCAGCCGTGGCGCGCGGGCGGCCGGCTATGACTACTTCCGCCAGGTGGCCGTGGCCGCCGATACGCTCGGTTACGACGGCGTGCTGCTGCCCACCGGGCGCTCCTGCGAGGACGCGTGGGTGGTGGCTTCCAGCCTCATCGGCGCCACGCGCCGCTTGAAGTTTCTGGTGGCGATCCGTCCCGGCGTCAGTTCGCCGCAGTTCTCGGCGCGCATGGCCGCCACCTTCGATCGCCTGTCCGAGGGGCGGCTGCTGGTCAACGTGGTGACCGGCGGAGACCCGGGCGAACTGGAGGGCGACGGCGTCTTCGTCAGCCACGACGAACGCTACGCCATCACCGCCGACTACCTGCGCATCTGGCGCGGCATCCTGGAGAACAGTCACCACGCCGAGGGCTACAGCTTCGAAGGTCAACAACTGGTGTCCAAGGGCGGCAAGGTGATCTACCCGCCGGTGCAGAAGCCCTATCCGCCGCTGTACTTCGGCGGCTCGTCGGAGGCCGCGCACGAACTGGCCGCCGAACAGCTCGACGTATACCTGACCTGGGGCGAGCCGCCCGCGGCGGTGGCCAGGAAGATCGCCGACATCAAGGCGCGCGCCGCGCGGCACGGCCGCTCCGTGCGCTTCGGCATCCGTCTGCACGTCATTGTGCGCGAGACCGAAGCGGCCGCCTGGGCCGCCGCCGACGCCCTCATCAGCCACCTGAGCGAGGATGCCGTGCGCGCCGCGCAGGCGGCGTTCGCGAAGATGGATTCCGAAGGCCAGCGCCGCATGGCGGCGCTGCACGGCGGCAAGCTCAACGACGAGCAGGGCGGCCGCAAGCACCTAGAGATTGCGCCCAACCTGTGGGCCGGCGTGGGCCTGGTGCGCGGTGGCGCGGGCACCGCCCTGGTGGGCGATCCCGCGACGGTGGCGGCGCGCATCCAGGAATACGCCGACCTGGGCATAGAGACCTTCATCTTCTCTGGCTATCCGCACCTGGAAGAGTCGTACCGCTTTGCCGAGCTGGTGTTCCCCCTGCTGCCCGGCAAGGGCGGCAAGCAGGTCGGCAATACCGTGCTGACCGGGCCGTTTGGCGAAGTCATGGCCACCGAACTGGTGCCCAAGGAGGCGGCCAGTTGATGGATGCCGCGCGCAAGCCGGGCTGGCGCGGCGCGCTGGCGCCCTGGCTG
This sequence comes from Achromobacter sp., assembly GCF_050285565.1. Classification (GTDB taxonomy): domain Bacteria; phylum Pseudomonadota; class Gammaproteobacteria; order Burkholderiales; family Burkholderiaceae_B; genus Achromobacter. Next base: position 204,933 of record NZ_JBLZXG010000005.1, on the reverse strand, counting down.
GTTCCGCTCCTGATTCTGGGCCTGTGGCAACTGGCCGCGCAGGCCGGCTGGCTGTCCTCGCGCATCCTGCCGGCGCCGTCGGCGGTGGCGGCCGCGGCCTGGTCGCTGGCGGTGTCGGGCGAGCTCTGGCAGCACGTGCGCATCAGCGCGCTGCGGGCGCTGTGGGGCTTGCTGCTGGGCGGCGGGCTGGGCCTGGCGCTGGGCCTGCTGAACGGTTCCTCGCGCACCGCCGAAACCCTGCTGGACACCACCTTGCAAATGATCCGCAACATTCCGGTGCTGGCGCTGATTCCGCTGGTCATCCTGTGGTTCGGCATCGAGGAGACCGCCAAGTTGGCGCTGCTGTCCCTGGGGGTGTTCTTCCCGGTCTACCTGAATACGTTCCACGGCATCCGTTCGGTCGATCCGGCGCTGATCGAGATGGGGCGCTCTTATGGCCTGGCGGGCTGGCCGTTGTATCGCGACGTGATCCTGCCGGGGGCGCTGCCGTCGATCCTGGTGGGCCTGCGTTTCGCGTTGGGACTGGTGTGGGTGATCCTGATCGTGACAGAGACCATTTCCGCGCAGGCCGGCATCGGCTACATGACCATGAACGCGCGCGAGTTCCTGCAGACCGACGTGGTGCTGCTGGGCATTCTGCTGTACGCGCTGCTGGGCAAGGCCGCTGACACCCTGGCGCGGGCGCTGGAGCGCCGCCTGTTGCGTTGGAACCCGGCTTACCGGCCCGCCTGAACGCTTTTCCAGAGACGACATGCCATGGCCAAGATCCAGACCCATCCCGATACCCAGCACGCGCCGGCCAACGGTGCCGCGCCGGCGCGCGCGGCCGATACCGCGCACGCCGTTCAATCCCTGGCCGAGCACTTGGCCGCCAGCGCCGTCGAACGCGACCGCCAGGGCGGCCATGCCGCCGCCGAGCGCGAGCGGATCCGCGCCAGCGGCCTGCTGCGCCTGTCGGTACCGACGCAATATGGCGGCACCGGGGCCAACTGGTCAACGGTGCTGACCGCCGTGCGCACCTTGGCCGAAGCCGACAGCGCGCTGGCGCACCTGTTCGGTTTCCATCACCTGCAGGTGGCCGGCGTGCTGCTATACGGCACGCCCGAACAGCATGAGTACTTCCTGCGGCCCACGGTCGAGCGCGATCTGTTCTGGGGCAATGCGCTCAATCCGCTCGACCGGCGGGTGGTGGCGCGCGTCGAGCGGGACGGCTACCGCATCGACGGCGTCAAGCGCTTCAGCTCCGGCTCGGTCGGGTCTGACCTGTTGACCTTCTCCGCGTGGCACGAGGCTTCGGACACGGCGTTGATCGCCGCGCTGCCCACACGCACCGACGGCATCACCGTCAATCCCGATTGGGATGCCTTCGGCCAGCGCCAGACCGACAGCGGCACGGTGCGCTTCGACCACGTGCGGCTGGATCCGGTGCAGGTGTTGCAGGCTCCCGGCGTCGAACCCGCGCCGCGCGCGACGCTGCGCTCGCAGGTGGCGCAACTGATCATGACCAACCTCTACCTGGGCATCGCCAGCGGCGCGTTGCAGGAGGCGCGCCGCTACGTACGCGACGAGGCGAGGCCGTGGTTCGCGTCCGGCGTGCAGCGCCACGCCGACGATCCCTATGTCCAGGAGCGGTTCGGCGAGTTCTGGTTGCGGGTGCAGGCGGCCCGGGCGCTGGCGGACCAGGCCGGCCAGCGGCTCGACGCGGCGCTGGCACGCGGCCCATCGCTGAGCGCCGACGAGCGCGGCGAGGTGGCGGTGGCCGGCGCCCAGGCCAAGGTGCTGGCGCACCGCGCCGCGCTGGAGGTGGGCAATGGGTTGTTCGATGTCACCGGCGCTTCGTCCACCGCCGCCCCCTATGGCTACGACCGCTACTGGCGCAACGCGCGCGTGCATACGCTGCACGATCCCGTGGCGTACAAGATCCGCGACCTGGGCCGCTACGCGCTGCTCGACCAGATTCCCGAAGCCACCGCGTATTCCTGATGCGCCGCACTTTCCCCATGATTCCGCGATGACCGATCTTTCCTCCCTTCCCGACCTGGCATCCCTGCCCCAGCCGCTGATCCGGCTGGACGCGGTGAGCAAGTCGTTCGCCACGCGCAGCGGCCGCTTCGACGCGGTGCGCAATGTGTCGCTGTCGATCCGCGCCGGCGACACCTTCGGCATCATCGGCAAGAGCGGCGCCGGCAAATCGACCTTGTTGCGCCTGATTAACCTGCTCGAACGGCCGGACGAAGGCACGGTGCGGGTCGGTGGCACCGAGTTGACCGCGCTCGGCAAGCCCGCCCTGCGGGCGGCGCGGCAGAACATCGGCATGATCTTCCAGCAGTTCAATCTGCTGCAGAACGAGACTGTGTTCGAGAACGTGGCCTTTCCCCTGCGCGTGCACGGCGGCCGCGGCCGCGAGCAGATCGCCGCGCGGGTGCGCGACTGCCTGGAGATCGTCGGCCTGACCGACAAGACCGCCAGCCATCCGGCGCAGCTTTCCGGCGGCCAGAAGCAGCGCGTGGCGATCGCGCGCGCGCTGGCCAGCGAGCCGGCGGTGCTGCTGTGCGACGAACCGACCTCGGCGCTCGATCCCGAGACCACGCGCTCGGTGCTGAGCGTGCTGCGCGACATCAACCGGCGCCTGGGCGTGACCATCGTCATCGTCACGCACGAGCTGGCGGTGGTGCGGGCGCTGTGCCGCCACGTGGCGGTGATGGAAAACGGCCAGGTGCTGGAGCAGGCCGAAATCTCCGGCGCCGGCGTGCATCTGACCTCGGCGCTCGGCCGCGAGCTGATCCGCGAGGCCGCCCATCCTTACGAAGAGGTTGCGTGATGTGGGATACCTTTGTGCAATTGCTGCCCGAGCTGGGCGTGGCGGTCGGCCAGACCTTCCTGATGCTGGGCATCGCGCTGGCCGCGTCGATCCTGTTGGGCGGACCGCTGGGCGTGCTGGTATTCCTGACCGGCCCGGGCCAGTCGCTGGACCGCCCGCTGGCGCACCGGCTGTTGAGCTGGACGGTCAATACCGTGCGCTCGTTCCCTTTCATCATCCTGCTGGTGGCGCTGGTGCCGTTCACGCGGGCGATCGCCGGCACCTCCATCGGGCCGGTGGCCGCGGCGGTGCCGCTGTCGTTCGCGGCGATCCCGTATTTCGCCCGGTTGGTCGAACAGTGTCTGCGCGAAGTGCCGCGCGGCGTGATCGAGGCGGCGCATGCGGCGGGCGCCTCGGAATTGCAGATCGTGCGGCGCGTGCTGCTGGTGGAGGCGCGCTCCGGGCTGGTGCTGGCCTTGACCGTGCTGGCGGTGAGCTTTTTGTCGTACTCCGCGGTGGCCGGCGTGGTTGGCGGCGGCGGCATCGGCGACCTGGCCATCCGCTATGGCTATTACCGTTTCCAGACCGACGTGATGGTGCTGACCGTGGCGCTGCTCGTGGTGCTGGTGCAGATCATCCAGTTCGCCGGCAATACCGTCGCGCGACGCATCGACAAACGTTGACTCCGCAAGGAAGGATCCATCCATGAAACGCAAACTCCCGAGCCTGGCGCTGGCCGCCGCCGTCGTCTCGCTGTCCGCCGCCGTGCACGCCGCCGACCCGGCCAAGCGGGAAATCGTCTTCGGCGCCACCGCCGGCCCCTACAGCGACCAGATCAAGCTGGGCATCAAGCCGATCCTGGAAAAGCAGGGCTATACCGTGCGCATCGTCGAGTTCAACGACTATGTGCAGCCTAACTTCGCGCTGGCGCAGGGCGCGCTCGACGCCAACGCCTTCCAGCACATCGTGTACCTGGAGAACTTCGCCGCCAAGAACAAGCTGGCGTTGTCGGAGCTGGTCAAGGTGCCTACCGCGCCCATCGCCATTTACAGCCGCAAGTACAAGAGCGTGGACGCCGCGCCCGAGGGCGCGAGCGTGGCCGTGCCCAACGACCCCACCAACCAGGCGCGCGCGCTGGTGGTGCTGCAGGAACTGGGCTGGATCAAGCTGCGCGACGGTTATGACCCGCTGCGGGTGTCCGAGAAAGATGTGGCCGCGAATCTGAAGAAGATCAAGCTGATTCCGCTGGAGGCGGCGCAGTTGCCGCGCTCGCTGCAAGACACCGATTACTCGTTCGTGAACGGCAACTTCGCGCTGGCCTCGGGCTTGAAGCTGACCGAGGCGCTGGCGCTGGAGAAGACCACGCCCACCTACCAGAACCTGGTGGCGGTGCGCACGGCCGACCTGGACAAGCCCTTCGTCAAGGACATCGCCGCGGCCTACGCCTCGCCCGAATTCCTGGCGGTGACCGAGAAATCGTTCGCCGGCTTCGTCAAGACCGACTATCAGCAGAAGCTGGCGGCGTCCCGCTGAGGACGCGCCGCGCGCGCAGAGCGAACCATGTTCATCCATCCCAACGAGTTCGAACTGTTGCGGCACCTGGACGTGCCGGGGCGCGGCGAGCGCGAGCCGGCCGCCCTCGACGCCGTGCCGGCCCGGGCCGCGTTGCGCGTGACCCTGCGCCAGTTGTCCAAGCGCTATGGCGAGCGCCTGGTGCTCAAGGGGCTGGACCTGGACATCGAGCCGGGGGAATTCGTGGCGGTGGTGGGGCAGAGCGGTTGCGGCAAGAGCACGCTGCTACGCCTGTTGGCCGGGCTGGAAACCCCCAGCGGGGCGCAGGGCGGGGTGCCGGCGCGCTCGCCGGTGCTGTTCGACAATTTTCCGCAATGGTCGGCCGACAGCCGGGTGCGGATGATGTTCCAGGACGCGCGCCTGCTGCCCTGGAAAAGCGTGCTGCGCAACGTGGCGCTGGGCCTGCCGGCGCCGGCCCGGGCGCAGGCGGCCGAGGTCTTGCGTCAGGTCGGCCTCGGCGACCGCGCCGGCGACTGGCCGGCGCAATTGTCGGGCGGCCAGCGTCAGCGCGTGGCGCTGGCCCGGGCGCTGGTGCACCGGCCGGGCCTGCTGCTGTTGGATGAGCCACTGGGCGCGCTGGACGCGTTGACCCGCATCGGCATGCAGCAGTTGATCGAGGATCTCTGGCGCCGGGACGGGTTCACGGCGGTGCTGGTGACGCACGATGTCGGCGAGGCGGTGGCGCTGGCCGACCGCATCCTGGTGATCGACGAGGGGCGCGTGGTGCTGGACGAGCGCGTCGCGCTGGCGCGGCCGCGCCAGCGCGGTTCGGCCGCCTTCGCGGCGCTGGAGGCGCGCGTGCTGCGGGTGGTCATGAAACAGGCGGCGCCGGCGGCGGGGGATGGGCCCCTGGCGCCGGTCATACAGATACGGCACTTGCGGCTCGCGGTCTAGGCCCGGGTCGCCGATGCGGTTTTCCCGGCAAGCGCCACTCCGGCGCGAGCGGGATCCAACGGAAATCTTTCCATTTTCAGGAGCAGAACCATGAGCATTCAATCCATCAACGCCCGCAACCAGTTCCGCGGCAAGATCAAGGAAATCATCCTGGGCCCGGTGGTCTCGGAGGTCGACGTCGACACCCCCGCCGGCATCGTCACCTCGGTCATCACCACCCGTTCGGTCAAGGAACTGGACCTGCAGGTCGGCACCGAGGTGCTGGCCTTCGTCAAGGCCACCGAGGTCTCGGTCGCCAAGCTGTAAACGGGGCCGTTCCAGGGCCGGCCACGGCTCGCAAGCCGTTGCCGCGCAACGGCTTTTTGCGAATATTGCGAACGGTGAGGCAAGCCGTTGTTGTGGTGCCGCAACAAGGCCGGAGCTTTCGCGGGGCGCCGCTGGCTTACGGTTTTTTGACAGTTGGCTATGCCAAAATGACGGGCATTGGGATCGGTGCCCGATCCCGTTTTGTCGGACCTGGAAATTGAACCCCTTGCATTTTGTCCGCTGCGCCGTTTTCGGCGCAGGGATGGCGCTCAGCGCCGCCGCGGCGTCGGCCCCGATTTTTGTCCTGAACTCCCTGGACGCGAACGTCAGCATCGTCGATCCGGCCACCTACACCGAAGTGCGGCGCGTGCCGACGGGCAAGGAGCCGCACCACCTGTATCTCACGCCTGACAAGAAGTCGCTGATGGTCGCCAACGCCACCGGCGACTCGATCACGCTGCTGGATCCCAAGACCGGCGAGGTGCAGCGCACCCTGACCGGCATCGTCGATCCCTACCAGCTGCAGTTCTCGCCGGACATGAAGTGGTTCGTCACGGCCGCCAACCGCCTCGACCACATCGACATCTACGCCTGGCAACCGCTGGAAAAGGGCTTCGACCTGAAACTGGTCAAGCGCATCCCGGCCGGCAAGACGCCCAGCCACATCATGATCGACGCCAAGAGCACCACGGCGTACGTCACGCTGCAGGACAGCGACCAGCTCATCGCCATCGACCTGGCCACGCAGACGCCCAAGTGGACAGTGTCGGTGGGCAAGACCCCTGCCGACGTGTTCCTGACGCCCGACCAGAAGACGCTGCTGGTGGCGCTGACCGGCGATTCCTACGTCGAGGCCTATGACGTCAGCAAGGGCCCGGCCAAGCTGATCTCGCGCATCAAGACCGCCGCCGGCGCGCACGCCTTCCGCGCCCAGGGCGACCAGCGCCACCTGTTCGTCAGCAACCGCACCGCCAATTCCATCAGCCGCATCGACCTGCAGACGCTGGCCGTGGTCGACACCTTCCCGGTGCCGGGCGGGCCCGACTGCATGGATGTGCTGGCCGACGGCAAGACGCTGCTGGTCACCTCGCGCTGGGCCCGCAAGCTCACGGTGGTGGATCTGGAACAGAAAAAAGTGGTCAACCAGGTCAACGTCGGCAAGTCGCCGCACGGCGTCTGGACGCTGAACCATGCGCCGACCCGCTGAACGGCTGGCGCTTGCCGTCTGCCTGGCGCTGACGGCCCAGGCCGTCACGGCGGCCCCGGCCGCCTGTGACAAGCCGGTCTACCTGACCTTCGACACCGGCCACATGGGCGTGGCGCCGCTGATCGCCGACGTGCTGGCGCGCCACCACGTCAAGGTCACCTTCTTCCTGGCCAACGAGCGCACCCTGACCGACGGCAGCAGCCTGGATGACCAATGGGCGCCATGGTGGAAGGCGCGCGCGGCCGAGGGCCACGTGTTCGGCTCGCACACCTACGACCACGTGTACTGGCAGGGCGACCAGCCCGACGGCAAATTCCGCGTCAAGCCCAGCGCCGGGCCCGACACCGGCAAGCGCCAGATCTGGACGGCCGCGCAGTACTGCGCCGAGATCAAGCGTTCCGCCACCCGTTTCACGCAGATGACGGGCAAACAGATGCTGCCGCTGTACCGCGCCCCGGGCGGCAAGACCTCGCCGGCCCTGTTGCGCGCGGCCAAGGCCTGCGGCTACGAGCACGTGGGCTGGGCGCCCGCCGGTTTTCTGGGCGACGAGCTGCCCAGCGACAAATACCCCAACGCCAAGTTGCTGGATCAGGCGCTGCGCACGGTCAAACCGGGCGACATCCTGCTGGCGCACCTGGGCATCTGGTCGCGCCAGGATCCCTGGGCCCCGGCCGTGCTGGAGCCGCTGATTGAAGGCCTGCAGCGCAAGGGCTATTGTTTTGCCACGTTGGACACGCATCCTGCCTACCGCGACTGGATCGCCACGCATCACTGATCATGGATACGCTTAGTCAATGGTTCGGGAACTGCCAGCAATGGCTGTTCGAAACCCTGGTGCAGCCGGCGCTGTTCCACCTGGGCATGAGCAATTTCATCGAGGACGGCTACAACGCCACCATGTGGCTGCTGGTCGGCCTGCTCCAGGTGGCGGTGCTGCTGCTGGTGTTCGGCCCGCTGCAGCGCCTGCGCCCGGTGGAGCCGGTCACCGACCGCCGCCAGATCGGCATCGACGTGCTCTACACGCTGATCCACCGTCTGGGTCTGTTCCGCCTGGCCCTGTTCTTCACCGTCGATCCGTTCTGGGACAGCATCTTCGGGCAGTTGCACGTCTGGGGCTTTGCGCCGTTCCAGCTCGACCAGTACTGGCCCGGCGTCACCGACCAGGCCTGGGTCAGCCTGATCATCTACCTGCTGCTGTTCGACCTGGTCGACTACCTGTATCACCGCGCCCAGCACCGTTTCGGCTGGCTCTGGGCGCTGCACGCGGTGCACCACAGCCAGCGCCAGATGACCATGTGGAGCGACGACCGCAACCACCTGCTGGACGACATGCTGCGCGACGTGCTGGTGGTGTTCGTGTCGCAACTGGTGGGCGTGCCGCCCGCGCAGTTCGTGGCGATCGTGGCCATTACCCAGCTGGCGCAGAGCTTCTCGCACGCCAACCTGCGCCTGCACTTCGGCGCCATCGGCGAACGCCTGCTGGTCAGCCCGCGCTTTCACCGCCATCACCATTCCATCGCCTACGACGCCTCGACGCCGGGGCCGGTCGGCGGCTACAACTTCGCCGCGCTGTTTCCAGTCTGGGATGTGCTGTTCCGCTCGGCGCGTTTCGGCGTCGGCTACGGCCCCACCGGCGTCCATGACCAGCTGCCGGAGCTGGGCGGCCGCGACTACGGCCAGGGCTTCTGGGCGCAGCAGTGGCTGGGTCTGAAGCGCATGGTCGGCCGCGACCGCGAGCCGGCCGTGGCCGCGCCGCCGCAAAGGCGGGCAGCCTCCTCTGAGGGCAGCTAGCGCGCGAGGCGTGGGGGCTCACGCCCCTTCGTGGGTGGTCTCGCGCTTGATCTCGTTATGGCGCCGTTCCATCTCCTGGCGCAGCTCGCGGCGCAGGCGGGCGGCCTCGAAGCGCTGCTTTTCCTCCAGGTTGCGCGGCGCCAGCGGCGGCACCGCCGTGGGCGCGCCGTTGTCGTCCACCGCCACCATCGTGAAATAACAGCTGTTGGTGTGGCGCACCAGCTTCTTGCGGATATCTTCGGTGACCACCTTGATGCCGATTTCCATCGAGGTGCGGCCGGTGTAGTTCACCGCCGCCAGGAAGGTCACCAGCTCGCCGACATGGATCGGTTCGCGGAACACGACCTGGTCGACCGACAGGGTCACGACGTACTGGCCGGCATAGCGGCTGGCACAGGCGTAGGCGACCTGGTCGAGATATTTGAGGATGGTTCCGCCGTGCACATTGCCCGAGAAATTCGCCATATCGGGCGTCATCAGGATGGTCATCGACAGTTGGTGGCTAAAGGCTTCGTCCATGGCGGGCGTTCTACTCGGCGACAAAACGCCTATGGTAGTGGCGAAACCCTGTCATGACGCCGTCGGCGGCGGGTTTGTCAGGGTTTCTTCGCGGGGACGGCGGGCGTGGCGGCTTCGGCGGGCCGGGCCGCCGGCGTGGCGGCGGCGGGCGCTGGCGTGGCCTGCGGTTCCGGCTCCGGCGCCGGTTCGTCGCGCAGCGCTGGCGGCGGCGCCCACAGCCCATCCAGCAAGGCCGGATCCGGGCCATAGACGCGCAACAGCACGTATACCGGCCCGCTGGCCGCCACCGGCAGCCAGTTGGACTGGGCGCCGGGCTCGGGGGCGGCGTGGCTGATCAGCAGGTCGAGCGAACCGTCGGCGTTGTATTGCAGCGGATCGCGTCCGCCCAGCGCGTAGCGCTCGATCGGATTGGCCACCGGCAGGCCCTGCGCGTCATAGGCGGCCAGCGACCACAGCGCGCCGGCCGGCGGCAACTGGCCGCCGTCGAAATGCAGGGTATAGCGATGCGCGCCGTCCAGCGGCCGGCCCAGGCTGTCGGCGGCCAGCAGCAGCGCCGACAGGTCTTCGGGCAGCCCCGCGCCGGGCTGGGCCTGAGTCGACAGCGCGCGCCGCAGATAGGCGTTGCCGTAGACCCCGACGCTGGCCGTCTCCCGTTGCCAGCCGTTGACACGGGTCAGGCTGACGCCAGCGGCGGCCTGCATGCGTTCGCGCGCTTCGCGCAGGCCGCGCCGCAGGCCCTGCTTGGCCGGGTGGTCAAGCTTGTCGAAGTCGAACGGACGCCCCGGGATCAGCCCGACCCGGCGCAACTGGGCCAGCACCGGCTGGTCGGTGGCGTGCGCGGGATTGCGGCGCAGCAGCTCGGCCGCATAGGTGAAGAAGGCGTCGGTCGGCATCGACTCGACCTGTTCGCGTACCGGCGTTTGCAGATCCAGCGAGGGGTCGGCCTTGATCCGTTGCGATTGCGGCGGCAGGTTCCACTGCGCCAGGGGCGTGAGGGTAAAGCCGTCCTGCAGCGCATGCACCGCCGGATAGTCGGCCGGGCCGTCGGTCTGGATCAGGGCTCGGGCCCAGACGTGCGCCGTGGGGGCGTCGATGCGCGGCATGCCCGAGGGCAGGGTGCCGGTCCAGCCTGGCGGCACGATCACGGTATTGCCGCGGGCGGTGCCGGTGCTGCGCTTGCCAAGCGTGGCAAAGGCCTCGTTCCACAGATCCAGCAGGGTCAACGTATACAGGCGCCCCTGGCTGTCCGGCACCGACAGCACCACGGGACCGGCGCTCAGGTCGAGCCAGGCGGTGCTGCGCAGCATGTCGGGGTTGGCCCAGGGCGTGGCCGCGCCGGGGCGCGGCAGGGCGCGGGCGTGCAGGAAGGTATTGGCGGGCGCGCCCTGGGCACCCTGCGACGGATGCGTGAACTGGCGCCGGGTCAGATCCAGGGTGAGCAGCGGGTAAAAGTAGAGATAGCCTTGCATTGCCGCTTCGCGGGCGGCCTCGGTGGCCGCCGCCGCCGGGGTCGGCGCCGGCTTGGCGGCGGCCGGCGCCAGGCTCGGCGTGGCCAGCAACAGGGACAGGGCCAGGGGGGCAAAACGGCGCATCGGCGCTCCAACGGGCAGGCGGGACAGGCGGAAAAGCGGGCCGGAACCCGCCGCCGGCAATGGTAACAGTCTCGCGATCATCCAAAATCCGCGAAAAAGCCCGATCCGGGCGGTAAATCGGTTCTCATCGCCCGATTTCAAGGCCGGGGGGACGCAAGGCATGGCAACTCGGCTGCGCTGCGCCTATACTTGCTTGCATATCCTTGGAATTCGTAGGGCTTTTCCCCTGATCGGCCCGCGGCTTCCCCCTATTCACCCGGAGAGGAGTGTTTCATGGTCAACATGAACCGCCGCCAGTTCTTCAAGGTGACCGGTACCACGCTGGCTGGCTCGAGCCTGGCCCTGTTGGGGGTTGCCCCCGGCACGGCCATGGCCGAAGTGCGCCAGTACAAGCTTGCGCGCATGACGGAAACGCGCAACACCTGTCCCTACTGTTCGGTCGCCTGTGGTCTGCTGATGTACGGCCTGGGCGACGGCGCCAAGAATGCCCGCGCCAGCATCATGCACATCGAGGGCGACCCCGACCACCCCGTCAACCGCGGCACGCTCTGTCCCAAGGGCGCGGCGCTGATCGACTTCATCCACAGCCCCAACCGCCTGAAGTACCCGGAATACCGGGCGCCCGGTTCGGACAAGTGGGTGCGGATGTCGTGGGACGAGGCCCTGACGCGCATCACCAAGCTCATGAAGGCCGACCGCGACGCCAACTTCGTCGAAAAAACCGAAGACGGCAAGACGGTCAACCGGTGGCTGACCACCGGCATGCTGGCCGCCTCGGCAAGCAGCAACGAGGTGGGCTACATCACGCACAAGACCGTGCGTAGCATGGGGATGCTGGCGTTCGACAACCAAGCCCGTGTCTGACATGGCCCGACGGTGGCAGGTCTTGCCCCGACGTTTGGCCGTGGAGCGATGACGAACCATTGGGTCGACATCAAGAACGCGGACGTAGTACTGATCATGGGCGGCAATGCCGCCGAGGCCCACCCCTGCGGGTTCAAATGGGTCACGGAAGCGAAGGCCCATAACAAGGCGAAGCTGATCGTCGTGGATCCGCGCTTCACGCGCTCGGCATCCGTGGCGGACTTCTACGCGCCCATACGCACCGGCACCGACATCATCTTCCTGGGTGGCGTCATCAAGTACCTGTTGGATCACGACAAGATCCAGCACGAGTACGTGCGCAACTACACCGACTTTTCCTACATCGTGCGCGAGGACTTCGCGTTCGACGCGGGCCTGTACTCCGGCTACAACGCCGACAAGCGCAGCTACGACAAGGCCAGTTGGGACTACGAGCGCGGTGAAGACGGCTACGTCAAGACCGACCCGACGCTGGAGCACCCGCGTACGGTCTACCAACTGCTCAAGAAGCACTACTCGCGCTATACCGAAGAGATGGTCGAACGCGTCTGCGGCACGCCGCGCGACAAGTTCCTGAAGGTCTGCGAGATGCTGGCGTCCACCGCCAGCCCCAACCGCGCCGCCACCATCCTGTACGCGCTGGGCTGGACCCAGCACTCGATCGGTTCGCAGATCATCCGCACCGGCGCCATGGTGCAGCTGCTGCTGGGCAACATCGGCATCGCCGGCGGCGGCATGAACGCGCTGCGCGGACACTCGAACATCCAGGGCCTGACCGACCTGGGCCTGATGTCGAACCTGCTGCCCGGCTACATGACGCTGCCCAACGAGCCCGAGCAGGACTACGGCAAGTACATCGCCACGCGCGCGCTCAAGCCGTTGCGGCCGAACCAGTTGAGCTATTGGCAGAACTACGGCAAGTTCCACGTCAGCCTGATGAAGGCCTGGTGGGGCAAGGCCGCGACCGCCGAGAACAACTGGGCGTTCGACTACCTGCCCAAGCTCGACAAGCTCTACGACATGCTGCAGGTCTACGAGCTGATGAACCAGGGCAAGATGAACGGCTACCTGGCGCAGGGCTTCAACCCGCTGGCCGCCGCGCCCAACAAGGCCAAGCTGACCAAGGGCTTTTCCAAGCTGAAGTATCTGGTCATCATGGACCCGCTGGTCACCGAGACCTCTGAATTCTGGCGCAATGCCGGCGAGGCCAACGACGTCGATCCCGCGCAGATCCAGACCGAGGTGTTCCGCCTGCCCACCACCTGTTTCGCCGAGGAAGACGGCGCGCTGGTGAACTCCGGGCGCTGGTTGCAATGGCACTGGAAGGGCGCCGAACCGCCGGGCGAGGCCAAGAGCGACATCGAGATCATGTCGCTGATCTTCACGCGCCTGCGCAAGATGTACCAGGAAGAGGGCGGCAAGTATCCCGACCCCATCGTCAACCTGTCCTGGCCTTACGCCAACCCGCAAAGCCCGACCGCGGAAGAGCTGGCCAAGGAATACTCGGGCAAGGCGCTGGTCGACCTGGTCGATCCCAAGGACCCGACCAAGGTCACGCGCAAGGCCGGCGAGCAGTTGGCCGGCTTTGCCGAACTGCGCGACGACGGTTCCACCGCCAGCGGCTGCTGGATCTTCGCTGGCGCCTGGGGCCCCGGCGGCAACCTGATGGCGCGCCGCGACAACAGCGACCCGACCGGCATCGGCCAGACCCTGAACTGGGCCTGGGCCTGGCCGGCCAACCGCCGCATCCTGTACAACCGCGCCTCCTGCGACGTCTCGGGCAAGCCGTTCGACCCGCGCCGCAGCCTGATTTCATGGAACGGCAAGGCCTGGGTCGGCGCCGACATCCCCGATTTCAAGGGCGACGAGAATCCCGATGGCGGCATGGGGCCGTTCATCATGAACCCCGAGGGCGTGGCGCGCTTCTTCGCGCGCGCCGGCATGGCCGAAGGGCCGTTCCCGGAACACTACGAGCCGTTCGAGACGCCGCTGGGCTACAACCCGCTGCATCCGAAGGCCAAGGGCGTCACCAGCAACCCGGCGGCGCGCGTGTTCAAGGACGACCTGGCGGCTATGGGCACGGTGGACAAGTTCCCCTACGTGGCCACCACCTACCGCCTGACCGAGCACTTCCACTATTGGACCAAGAACGTCCGCATCAACGCGATCCTGCAACCCGAGCAGTTCGTCGAGATCAGCGAGGTCATGGCCAAGGAACTGGGCATCGCCAACGGTTCGCGCGTGAAGGTGTCGTCCAACCGCGGCTATATCAAGGCGGTGGCGCTGGTCACCAAGCGCCTGCGGCCGCTGACCATCGAGGGCAAGACCGTCTATCACGTCGGCATCCCGATCCATTGGGGCTTCGTCGGCATTGCGAAACCGGGCTTCCTGACCAACACCCTGACGCCATTCGTGGGCGACGGCAACTCGCAGACACCCGAGTTCAAGTCGTTCCTGGTGCAGGTCGAGAAGATCTAGGAGAGCGCTCATGTCTATGCAATCCCTCGACATCAAACGGCGCTCGGCCACCACCACGCCGCCGCCCGGCGTGCGCGAACCCGTCACCGGGTCCGTGGCCAAGTTGATCGACGTCTCCAAGTGCATCGGCTGCAAGGCCTGCCAGAGCGCGTGCATGGAGTGGAACGACCTGCGCGACGAGATCGGCACCAACGTCGGCGTCTATGACAACCCGGCCGACCTGACCGAGCATTCCTGGACGGTCATGCGCTTCTCGGAATACGAGAACCCGCAGGGCGACCTGGAATGGCTGATCCGCAAGGACGGCTGCATGCACTGCGAGGACCCGGGCTGCCTGAAGGCCTGTCCCTCGCCAGGCGCCATCATCCAGTACAACAACGGCATCGTCGACTTCCACGAAGAGAACTGCATCGGTTGCGGCTACTGCATCACCGGCTGCCCGTTCAACGTGCCGCGCATCAGCAAGAAGGACCACAAGGCGTACAAGTGCACCCTGTGTTCCGACCGCGTGGCCGTCGGCCAGGAGCCGGCCTGCGTCAAGGCCTGCCCCACCGGCGCCATCGTGTTCGGCACCAAGGACGACATGAAGCAGCACGCCGCCGAGCGCATCGAGGACCTGAAGTCGCGCGGCTTCGAGCAGGCTGGCCTGTATGACCCGCAGGGCGTGGGCGGCACCCACGTCATGTACGTGCTGCATCACGCCGACCAGCCCGGGCTGTACCACGGCCTGCCGAAGGACCCGCAGATCAGCCCGATGGTGTCGTTGTGGAAGGGCATCGCCAAACCGCTGGGGGTGGCCGCCATGGCGCTGACGGCGCTGGCCGGCTTCTTCCACTACGCCCGCGTCGGCCGCAACGAGGTCGACGAGGAAGACGAACGCCGTGCCGAAGAGGAGGCGCGCCATGAGTGACGATCGCCATCACCGCCGGATCAAGCGCTATTCGCCCGGCGAGCGCACCAACCACTGGATCATCGCCCTCACGTTCATCCTGCTGGCGTTGTCCGGGCTGGCGCTGTTCCACCCGTCGATGTTCTGGCTCACCAACCTGTTCGGCGGCGGTCCCTGGACCCGCATCCTGCACCCGTTCATCGGGCTGGTGATGTTCTTCTGCTTCGTGGTGTTCGCCGGACACATGTGGCGCCACAACCTGATGACCAAGGCCGACCGCCAGTGGCTGAGCCAGCTCAATGACGTGGTCGAGAACCGCGAGGACAAGCTGCCCGAAGTCGGCAAGTACAACGCCGGCCAGAAGCTGCTGTTCTACGTGCTGATCCTGTGCATGCTGGGATTGTTCGCCAGCGGCATCGTGATCTGGCGCGAGTACTTCGCCTTCTACTTCCCGATCTGGGTGGTGCGCGCCGCCTCGGTGCTGCATGCCGTTTGTGCATTGGTGCTGATTTGCGCGATCATTGTGCATATTTATGCGGCGATCTGGGTCAAGGGCTCGCTCACGGCGATGCTGCGCGGCTACGTGACCGCGGGCTGGGCGTGGAAGCACCACCGCGCCTGGTTCCGCGAGCAAATCGGCAAGCAGTCCACGACGAAGTAAGCGGGCCTCGCGCGGCGGGCGCCACCTGGCGGTGGCGGCCCGCCGGGCCGGCCCCGCCCGATCCCACCGCACGGCTGCCTCCCCTTTGCGGGGCGGCAGCCGTGTTTGTTTATCTGGAGACGCAATTGCAGCGAATTCTTCCGCGTGGCGAGATCGAGGCGCTCGATCACAACACCATTCCCCGCATCCAGCTACCGGCGCGCGATTCGGTTTTCGCGACGCGCGCGGCGCGCCTGCGGCAATTGGCCGTGGACAGTCCGGTGGCCGACTACCTGCTGCTGATGGCGCGGGTGGTCGACGCCCAGCACAACGCCCTGCGCGGCTGCAATGCGCCGCCCGCGTCGGAAGACCGCATCGCCCTGGCGCAGGCCCATGGCATGCCGCCGCTGCAGGCCGTGGGTTGGCCGCGCGACCCGTTGTGGCGCGACATCCTGCGCCAGCTCGTCGACGAGGTGGCTGGCGGCCAGGACGTGCCGGCCGAGGCGCTGGAAGTCTGCGCCGCGCTGCGCCGCGCGCTCGATGACGACACCGAATCGCTGGAAGACCTGGCCGAGGCGGTGCTGTCGGAGCAGCATCGCGGCGTCGATGGCGCCGCCGCGCCGTTCGTGATGGCCGCCTTGCAGGTCTACTGGACCGACCTGGCCAGCCGCTTCGACGAAAAGCAATTGCCGGTGGCCTCGCCGTTCGGCGTCTGCCCGGTCTGCGCCAGCCTGCCGGTGGCCAGCGTGGTGCGCGTGGGCGGCCAGTTCGAAGGCTATCGCTACCTGTGTTGCAGCCTGTGCGCCACGCAATGGCATATGGTGCGCGTCAAGTGCTCGCATTGCGAGGATGTCGAATCCGTGGCCTACCAGGCCATCGAAGGACGCGCGCCCGCCATCAAGGCCGAGACCTGCGACCGTTGCCACACCTACCGCAAGATCTTCTATCAGGACAAGGATCTGCACGTGGAACCGGTGGCCGACGACCTCGCCAGCCTGATGCTGGACGTGCTGGTGGGCGAGGCCGGCTATTCGCGCGCCAGCGGCAATCCGCTGCTTTGGCACGGCGCCGAGGAGGAATAGCCATGACCGGGTTCGCCGCCGCCGCCGACATTCCCGCGCTGGACCGGCTGCTGAACGGGCCGGCCCTGGCCCCGGCGCTGGATACCCACGGCCGCACCCAGGTGGTGGCCGCCTTGCGCCGCCACCTGGACGAATTGCGGCGCCGCGCCCTGGCCGGCGAGCTGCCGCGCGCGGAACTGGCCGACACCAGCGTCGCGGCCGCCATCGACGCCGCCCTGGCGCGCGCCGCCGCGCCGCGCCTGCGCGCCGTCTACAACCTGACCGGCACCGTGCTGCACACCAATCTGGGGCGCGCCCTGTTGCCCGACGAGGCGGTGGCCTCGGTGCTGCGCGCGCTGACCACGCCCGCCAACCTCGAATTCGACCTGGACACGGGCGGCCGCGGCGACCGCGACGACCTGATCGACGAGCTGCTGTGCGAACTGACCGGGGCGGAAGCCGCCACGGTGGTCAACAACAACGCGGCCGCCGTGCTGCTGATGCTGAACGCGCTGGCCGACCGCCGCGAGGTGGTGGTGTCGCGCGGCGAGCTGGTCGAGATCGGCGGCGCCTTCCGCATCCCCGACATCATGAAGCGCGCTGGCGCCAGGCTGGTCGAGGTCGGCACCACCAACCGCACCCATGCCGCCGACTACGAGAACGCCATCGGCCCGCGCACCGCGATGCTGATGAAAGTGCATTGCAGCAACTACGCCGTCACCGGCTTCACCAAGAGCGTCGGCGTGGCCGAGGTCGCGGCGCTGGCGCATGCGCGCGGCCTGCCGGCCACGGTGGACCTGGGCAGCGGCACGCTGGTGGACCTGACGCAGTTCGGCCTGCCGCGCGAGGACACGGTGCGCGAGACCATCGCCGCCGGCGCCGACCTGGTGACCTTCAGCGGCGACAAGCTGCTGGGCGGCCCGCAGGCCGGCCTGCTGGTGGGACGCGCCGACCTGATCCGCAAGATCAAGAAGAATCCGCTCAAGCGCGCGCTGCGCGTGGGCAAGCTGACGCTGGCGGCCCTGGAACCGGTGCTGCAACTGTACCGGGCGCCGGAATTCCTGGCGCAGCGCCTGACCACGCTGCGCCTGCTGACCCGGCCGCAGCGCGAGATCCAGCCGCTGGCCGAGCGTCTGCGCGGCGTGCTGGCGCAGGCGGCGGGCGCGGACTACGAGGTCGAGGCGGTGCCGATGTTCAGCCAGATCGGCAGCGGCGCCTTGCCGGTGGACCAACTGCCCAGCTACGGGCTGGCGGCGCGCTACCGTGGCAAGGGCCGGCCCGGACGGCACCTGGACCGGCTGGAGACGCGCCTGCGCGGCTTGCCGGTGCCGGTGATCGGCCGCATCGCCGATGACGCGCTGTGGCTCGACCTGCGCTGCCTGGAGGCGCGCGACGAGGCCGCCTTCACCGACCAGCTCGCCGGACTCGCCGCCCAAGCCACGGAGCCGCGCGCATGATCGTCGGCACCGCCGGCCATATCGACCACGGCAAGACCACGCTGGTGCGGGCGCTGACGGGGGTCGATACCGACCGTCTCAAGGAAGAGAAGGCGCGCGGCATTTCGATCGAACTGGGCTACGCCTATACGCCGTTGCCCAACGACGATGTGCTGGGCTTCATCGACGTGCCGGGCCACGAGAAGCTGGTGCACACCATGGCGGCGGGCGCCAGCGGCATCGACTTCGGCCTGCTGGTGGTGGCGGCGGATGACGGCGTGATGCCGCAGACGCGCGAACACCTGGCCATCCTGTCACTGCTGGGCGTGGCGCGCGGCGCGGTGGCGCTGACCAAGGCCGACCGCGCCGACGCGGCCCGGCTGGCCGCGGCGCGGGCCGAGATCGCGGCACTGGTGGCCGACACCTTTCTGCGCGACGCGCCGGTCTTCGAACTGTGCGCGGCCCGCGGCGGCGACGCGGGCGTGGCGCGGCTCAAGCAGCATCTGGACGACGCGGCGCAAGCGCTCGGCGCGCGCGACGGCGCGGGCCTGTTCCGGCTGGCGGTGGACCGGGTCTTCACGCTCGCCGGCCACGGCACGGTGGTCACCGGCACCGTGCATGGCGGGCGCGCCCGCGTCGGCGACGACGACGCCGACCTGCGCCTGATGCCGGCCGGAACGCGGGTGCGGGTGCGTGGCATCCACGCGCAGAACCAGCCCAGCGAGACCGGCGCGGCCGGCCAGCGCTGCGCGCTGAACCTGGCGGGCATCGACAAGAGCGCGATCACGCGCGGCGACTGGATCGCCGATGCGCGCTGCTTCCTGCCGTCGCGCCATGTCGACGTGGCGTTGACGCTGCTGCCCTCGGCCGACGCGCCCCTGCGGGCCTGGACCCCGCTGCACGTGCACCTCGGCGCGGCCCGGCATGTGGCGCACGCGGTGCCGCTGTCGGCCGACG
The DNA here is from genome assembly GCF_050285565.1 of Achromobacter sp. Classification (GTDB taxonomy): domain Bacteria; phylum Pseudomonadota; class Gammaproteobacteria; order Burkholderiales; family Burkholderiaceae_B; genus Achromobacter. Next base: position 185,927 of record NZ_JBLZXG010000005.1, on the reverse strand, counting down.
CGCTGGCGCCGGGCCAGGCCGGCTGGGTGCAACTGGTGTTCGACGACGCGGTATGCGCGATGCCGGGCGACCGCTACATTGTGCGCAACGCCCAGGCCACGCGCACGGTCGGCGGCGGCCGGGTGCTCGACCCCAATGCGCCGGATCGCAAGCGGCGCGCGCCGGCGCGCATGCAATGGCTGCAAGGCGTGGTGGACATGCTGGAGGGGGGCGGCTTGCAGCCGCTGCTGGCGCAGGCCACGCTGGGCCTGGACGAAACGGCGCTGCAACGCCTGGCGGGCAAGCCGGTGCGTGACCTGGCGGCGCCGGATGGCGCGATCTGGATCGAGCCGAGGACGCCGCAGGGCGCGCGCACGCTGATCCTGGCCGCGCATTGGGAAGCGCTGCGGGCGCGGGTGGAGCAGGCGTTGGCGCTGTTCCACCAGGGCGCGCCGGACGAGCCCGGGCCGGATGGTTCGCGCCTGCGCCGCATGGCGCTGCCGGCGGCGCCGGAAGCGTTGTGGCTGGGGCTGCTGGATGACCTGCACAAGCATGGCCGGGTGCTGCGCAACGGGCCCTGGCTGCACTTGCCCGGCCACACCGCGGCGCTGGCCGAGGCCGAGGCGCAACTGGCGCAACGCCTGTTGCCGTTGCTGGCCGCCGGCGCTTACGATCCGCCCTGGGTGCGCGACCTGGCGCGCGCGCAAGGCGAGCCGGAAGAGCGGGTGCGCCAGGTGTTGCGCAAGTTGCTGCGGCGCGGCGATGTGGCGCAGGTGGTGAAGGATCTGTTCTATCACCGCGAGCGGGTGGCGCAGTTGGCGCGGCTGGCGGTCGAGCTTGCCGGCAAGCCCGACGGGTTGAACGCGGCGGCTTTCCGCGATGCGACCGGCCTGGGTCGCAAGCGGGCGATCCAGATCCTGGAGTTCTTCGACCGGACGGGGCTGACGCGGCGGGTGCGGGACACGCACGTGCTGCGCGCCGACAGCGCGTATCTGGGGACGGACAAGGCGGTATCATAGGCGGGTTTTCGAGGAAGGCATCCGTGTCCGGTGGCACGGCCGGGCTTCAAACCCGGTTGGGGGCGTCAGACGTTCCCAGGTAGGTTCGACTCCTGCTGCCTTCCGCCACGCTTTCCGGCGGCGCCCTTTGCCGCCGAGGCCGTGGCTATTCGGATGGGTCTTGCATTCACAGGCCTCGGCTCCCGGGCCCGGGAATCCGGCGTAGCTTAGCGATCCACCCGCGCCTGTCCCTGGCACAAGAGCCCCCTTCATCGAAGACCCGCGGCAACCGATGGGGTTCAAGGCGCGCGCCTCCCGCCGCCTTACCCCACCGAATATGCGCCACGTCGAACCCATCGCGCCCCTGATCAGCGTGATCGTCCCAGTCTACAACTGCGAGCGGTACCTGCCCGAACAACTGGACTCGCTGTTGGGCGACGCCGCGATGAACCTCGAGGTAATCGCGGTCGACGACGGCTCCACCGACCGCAGCCTGGCGATCTTGCAGGCCCATGGCGCCCGGGACGCGCGCCTGCGGCTCATGCCGCAAGCCCATCGCGGGCTGGGCGCCGCGCGCAACACCGGCCTGCAGGCCGCGCGCGGCGCCTGGATCGCCTTCGCCGATGCCGATGACTTGCTGCCCGCCGCGGGGCTCGCCAACTGGCACGAGCAGGCCGTCGCGCAGGATCTCGATGTGCTGATTGGCAACGCGTATCGCTTCACGCAGGCGCCGCCCAACGTGCCCAGGCCCGCTATCCTGTCAAGGCAGCCCGTTGCCCGGATCCTGGCGGGGCCCGACTGGATCACGCACTGCGTCGCGGCCCGCGAATGGCCGCATTATGTCTGCCTGCAACTGATCAGGCGTGAACTCATTGCCCGGCACCGGCTGACGTTCGACCCCTCGCTGTTTCACGAGGATATTCTCTGGACCACCCGCCTGGCCCTGGTGGCGCAGCGGATCGGCTTCGCGCCCGAGCCCGTGTATGGCTATCGCCGCAACCCGGATTCCATCACCCTGTCGCCCTCGCCCGAGGTGCGCCAATGGCGCGGCGCCAGCTATGTGCGCATCATCGAAGGGCTGCTGCGCCAGTCCCTGCGCCGGGATCTGGGGCGCGGCACGCGCATCTCGATCATCCGCCACGTCCTGCATGAACTCCTGTGCTTTGTGGATCTGTTGCGCAAGGACCTCGACGATCCTCGCCTGCGTGCCCCGCTGGCGCGCGCCATGCTCGACCTGCGCGCCTGGCCGCGGCTGGTGCGCCATGCGCGCGGCGTGAGCGACCTGCGTCGCCTGCTCAAGGCGTACTGGCGCTTGCGACGGATGGCGCGGGTTACGCGCGCAGCATGCCGGTGACGGCGCGGGTGATGCGCTCGGCCTGCCAGTCCAGCGCCCCGAGGTGCCAGTGGCGGACGCTGCCGCCGCGGTCGACGAGGTAGTTGGCGGGCAGGCCGACCGCATTCCATTTCCTGGCGGCACTGCTGTTGCGGTCATGCAGCACGGCGCCGGCCACCGGCCATTTGCCCAGAAAGGTGGTGATCTTGCCGAGCGCCTCGCCGACGTTGACGGCGACCAGGCGCAGGCCTTCTTCGCATCGCCGACATGAGGGGAATCTCGTCGCGGCAGGGGGCGCACCAGGTGGCCCAGAAGCTGACGATGACGACATTGCCGCGCCAGGCGGCGAGCTTCTGTTCGCGGCCGGAAAGGTCGGGCAGGACCAGCGGCGGGGTCGGCGCGTTCCAGGGCGCCCAGTCGGGGCCGGTCGCGGCCTGGAGGGCGCTGTCGCTGGCGGCGGCGCGGACGCACGCGGGCAGGGCCGCCAGCGACAGGGCGGATTGCAACAGCAGCCGGCGGCTGGCCATGGGCGGCGGCTCAGGCGGACAGCGGGCGCGCGGTCAGGGTGTAGCGGAAACTGTCCGGGTCCAGGCTGTCGAGGCGGCCGTCGGCGGTTTCCCCGTTGGGGTACATCAGGAACGGCACGGGGCCATGCGCGGTGCCGGGCAGGGCCACGTCGTGGCCATGGTTGTAGGCGACCCAGTTCATTTCCCAGGCGCCGAACAGCATGACACGGGCGGCGCGCACGCGGGCGTCGGTGGCCGGCAGGTCGCCGGGCGGCTCTTCGAGCATGACCTTGCGCACGTCGGCGGGGTCGACCGGGATCCAGCCATAGCCGTCGGCGTAGAACTCGGCGCGGCAGTGCTGCGCCTTCGTGACGTCGCCGGCCTTGCCCAGGCTCTTGAAGCCGAGCTGCGAATCGGCCACGCGCAGGCCGTAGGCGTCGCGGGCCGGGATGCCGGCGGCGCGCGCCAGGGCGACGAACAGCGCATTGATGTCGGCGCATTTGCCGTTCAGGTCGTTGGCGGTGAGCATGTAGCGCACGTCGCCGATGCCGCAGCCGCGCGTGGCGGCGGTGCGGCAGGTATTGTCGACCACCCAGTCGTAAATCGCCCGGGCCCGCGCCAGCGCGTCCGAGTGGCCCCGGGTGATGCGGTCGGCGGTGGTCTTGACGATGCCGTCGGTGGGCAGCAACGCGGTGGGTTTGAGGTACTCGCGCAGGATGGCGGGGCTTTCGCGTGGCGCGCCTTGCGGCGGCTGGGTCAAATCCACGCGCCGGTTGCGGGTCTGGAAGCGGCTGGTCACCGTGACCTCGCGCGGTGCCTGGGCGTGGGGCCACTGCACGGCGAGCATGTGCACGTCATAGCCGGGGGCCTGCACCCGTTGCGCGTCACCCCCGCCGCTGACCAGCCAGGCGCTGTGCGCGCCGCGCTGGTAGTCCGTATCGCTGGCGTAGGGCAGCGGGATCCAGAGGCGCGGGTGGGCGCCCGGGTCGAGGATCTGGATATGGGTGGTCAGTTCGAAGCCGCGCCAGTCGGCGCTGACGGGCGCCTGTCCGGCGCGCGCGGCCAGGGGCAAGGCTGCCTGGGCGGCGCACAGGGCGCCCGAGAAACGGAGGAAGTGTCGGCGATCCATGGAGCCCTCACGCACGGTGAAGTTTGGCTGTCGGTGCGCCCGGTGGCGGGGCGGCCGTCCGTTGCTGCCAGTTCATCATAGGGCTATTCGGGGGCGCGATGCTATCCTTTTCCGATCACTTATGGAGAGACTGACATGACCCAGGATGCAGCGTCCGCGGCGGTGCCGCGCTTGACTTCGCTGTCGCACGGCGGCGGCTGTGGCTGCAAGATCGCGCCCGGCGTGCTGTCGCAGTTGCTGGCGCGCTTCGGGCCGGCCGCCAGCTACCCCGACCTGCTGGTGGGCACCGAGACGGCCGACGACGCGGCGGTCTACCGGCTCAACGACGAGCAGGCCCTGATCGCCACCACCGACTTCTTCATGCCCATCGTCGACGATCCCTACGATTTCGGCCGCATCGCCGCCACCAACGCGCTGTCGGACGTGTACGCCATGGGCGGCACGCCGATCATGGCGCTGGCCATCGTCGGCATGCCGATCAACGTCTTGCCGCACGCCGTCATCGCCGACATCCTGCGCGGCGGCGAATCGGTCTGCAAGGACGCCGGCATTCCGGTGGCCGGCGGCCACAGCATCGATTCGGTCGAGCCGATCTACGGTCTGGCGGCCATGGGGCTGGTGCACCCCGCCCGCATCAAGCGCAATGCCGATGCCCGCGCTGGCGACGTGCTGGTGCTGGGCAAGGGGCTGGGCGTGGGCATCCTGTCGGCGGCGCTCAAGAAGAACCGGCTGGATGCGCAGGGCTACCGGGTGATGATCGAAACCACCACTCGCCTGAATCGCCCCGGCCCGGCGCTGGCGGCGCTGGACGGCGTGCATGCCATCACCGACGTCACCGGCTTCGGCCTGCTGGGCCACACGCTGGAGATGGCGCGCGGCGCGGGGTTGACCGCGAAGCTGCGGCGCGACGCGCTGCCGTGGCTGCCGGGCGTGCAAGCCTTCGCCGCCGATGGCGTGATTACCGGCGCCTCGGGCCGCAACTGGGCCTCGTACGGCGAATCCGTGCGGCTGGGCGCGGACGTGACGGAGGTCGAACGGGCGTTGCTGACCGACCCGCAGACCGCCGGCGGCCTGTTGGTCGCGTGCGCGCCGGAAACGGCGCAGGCGGTGCTGGAGCTGTTCCGCGCGCAGGGTTTCGCGGATGCCGCGGTGGTCGGCGAGATGGTTGCCGGCGACCCGCTGGTGCGGGTCGACTAGTGCCCGATACGGCCCGCAGCGAGCCCGGCAGCCGGGGGCGGCCCCCTCAGGGGCGGTCCGCCCGCAGGGCCACCTGGTGCTGCACCTGGTAGTTGATCTGCCATTGCAGCAGCGGGCCGTACGCGCCGAGCCGCGCCTGCTCGGCCGCCTGTGCCGGCGACGCGGCCTGCTCGGGCGCCAGCGCCAGGCCGGTCGGGCCCGCCCACGGCTGGATGCGGCCCGGGCGGTCGTGCTGGTAGGCGCCGTCGCGCGTGATCAGCAATCGCGGATTGTTGAAGCCGAAGCACCATTGCGGATCCGGCCGGGCGGCCAGCAGGTCGCAGCCGCTGCGGAAGTAGGGCGTGTCCGGCAAGCTCAGGTGGTACAGCGTGGGCAGGATGTCCTTGTGGCTGCCGGGGCGTGACGGATCGTAGGTCGATTGCCCGCGATAGCCGGGCGGCACGTACAAATAGAAGGGCACGGCGCGCGCCAGCACCGCATCGCTGTCGCGCGCATAGTCGACGCCCAGGATGTTGTGGTCGCCGGTGACCGCGACGATGGTGCGCCCGCCCTGGGCCGAGGCTTTCAGGCCGGTCAGGAAGCGGCCCAACTGGTCATTGGCGTAGCGCAGCGTGTCGAAGGCGTCGGCCAGGCCGGTCCAGTTGGCGTAGTAGGGCAGGCGCTCGATGTCGATCAGGTCCAATCCGCCGCGCAGGCCGCCCTCGGGCACCAGGAAGGGCGGATGGTGGGTGGTGGACAGGGCGATGACGAACAGGGGTTCGCCGTCGCGGTCCGCCCGCGCCAGGCGATCGGCGATATAGCGGAACATGTATTCGTCAGGCACGCCCCAGGCGCCCGGCTGCGCCTCGGGATAGCGTTGCCGCAGGGTCAGCTGGTCGGCGAATTCCTGCGCGCCCAGGTGGGTGGCGAAACGGCCCAGGTTGCGCCAGGTGGCCGCGCCCGAGGTGACGAACACCACGCGGTAGCCGCGCGCCAGGAACGGCGCGAAGGCATTGCTGGCGAAGGTGGCGGTGGCGGCGGACGACTGGCTGGTGGCCAGTACCGGGCTGCGCACCAGCAGGCGGCTGAGCGAATCGATGGTGCCGTTGCCTTCGGACAGGAAGCGGTCGAAGCGCCAGTCCTGCCGCCAATGCGGCCGCAGGGCGCCGAGCAGGTCGCGGCCGGGGCGGTCGAACTGGTTCATGTGGTGGCCCATGCTCTCCATGATTTGCAGCACCACGTGCGGCGGCCGGGCGCGGGCCTCGGGATTGGCGCCGGTGGTGGCCATGAAGGGTTGCAGGCCATGGCCCGGACGGCCCAGGAAGCGCTGGTAGAGCGCCTCGCCTTCGGCGTTCGTCACGGGCGTGAAGCGCTTGTCGTTGTCGCGCTCGGACAGCGCCCAGAAGAACGCCGAAATGCCGTTGGGCGTGATGTCGTTGAGCAACCGCAGCGACGAGATGCCGGTATCGTCCTTGTTGAGCGGAAAGGTGCCGAGCGAGCCGCGGCAAGCCAGCACGGTGAGGGCGATGATCAGCGCCAGGCGCAGCGCGCTCGGGGCCAGGGCGCGGCGCGCCAGCCGCGCGCGCAGGACATGGGCGCCCCAGCGGCGCACCAGCCAGAAGGTGGCGCCCAGCAGGGCGGCCAGCAGCGCCAGCGTGCGCAGCACCGGATAGCCGTGCCACAGGGTTGTCAGGATGGCCTGGGTGTCGTCGTCCATCAGGCCGAACACGAAGAGATCGATCGAGCGCGAGAAGGTCGCGAAGTAATACACGCTCACCACCGTGCTGGCCGCGAACAGCGTGGCCAGCACCGCGCCCAGGCCGGGCAGGCAACGCAGCCAGCGCGCGTGCGCGGCCGGCCGCGCGGCCAGCACCAGGGCGGCCAGCAGCGGCGCCGAAAACGCGATCGCCGCGACTTTCATGTCGAACAGCAGGCCGACCGCCAGCGTGCGGTTGATGTCCTGCGGCAAGGCCGCATAGGTGCCCGGCGGCGCATAGGTGGTCAGAAGATAGAGGCGGCCGGCGCCTTGCGCCAGCACCGACACCAGCCACGGCGCCAGCAGGATCAGGAAGGAGCGCTGGAAATTGAGGAACCAGTTTTGCCAGGCATTGGGGGAACGGAAAAGCCTCATCTGCGCCATGAAAGAAGAGCGGAACGCCGCGCCGCGAAAGCGGCGGTAATGGGCCCGCGCGCCCGTCAGCGGGACGGGGCGCGGGGTTTATTCGCAGGGGGAGCTCGGACCCGTGCCTGGTATGCAGGCAGGAATGTACAGGAGGGGAGACGCGAATCTATGAAGGTTTGTATACAACTTGTAGCGATTCGCACAAGGTCGCGCGCCGGTTCGTTGGTCTGAAAGTGTCGGCATGGCTGGCGCCATCGCCCTTTATCAGCTCGTTTCCGGGGTCAGCAGGCGCGCCGTGGTCGCCGCTTGCTGCACCAGCCAGCGCGTCACGATCTCGGCGTCCGGGGTGCTGCGGCGCGCGTTGCGCACCAGCCAGTAGGCGTGCTCGGTAGCATCGGCCGGCTGGCCGCCGACGGTGGCCAGGCGCCGGTCCGCCAGCATCGGCGCGATCAGCGCCAGCCGTCCCAGCGCGATGCCGTGGCCGGCCAGCGCCGCGTGCACGATCTGGTCGTACTGGTTAAAGCGCAGCATGCCCTTGGGCCGCACCCGGCCCAGGCCGCGCGCGTTGAGCCATTCCGACCATTGCAGCCAGGGCCGGGTGGGGTCGTCGAACTCCAGCAGCACGTGGCGCTGCAACTCGCGCGCATCCAGGGCGCGCACCTGCAGCGAGGGGTGCGCCACCGGCACCACCGACTCGCCGAACAGCCAGACCGCGCCATCCGGCACGGTGTCGCGCAGGCTGTAGCGGATGGCGATGTCGACGCTTTCCCGGTCGATGTCGATGACCCGGTTGTCGGCCGCGACCCGCACGTCGATGTGCGGATGCGCGGCCTGGAAATCCCCCAGGCGCGGCAGCAGCCACAGCGAGGCGACGCCGATGGTGGTGGTGACGGTGACCGGCGTGCGGCGCTCCGGGGCGCGCAATTGCTCGGTCAGGTCGCCCAGTTGGCTTAGCCAGGTGTCGGCCATGCGGAACAGTTGCGCGCCCTCGGACGTGAACGAAACGCTGCGAAAGCCGCGCACCAGCAGCGGCACCCCCAGGTGGGCCTCCAGCGCCCGGATCTGGCGGCTGACCGCCGACTGCGTCACGTGCAGATCCTGCGCCGCCAACGTGATGCTCATGCGGCGGCCCACGGCCACGAAGCCTCGAACCAGGTCAAGCGGGGGGAGTTTGGCCAGGGGGTATGACATTCGTAAAACTCATGCGTATGCGGCGGAAATTTCGCTTGTGCAATATAACGCCTGCGGCGTCCAATATGACTCAGGCGACGGGTGACGCGGCAGCAAGCCGGCCAGTCCATCATCGTGGACAGCGATCGCGACGTCGTCCTCGGCGGCCTGCCGGATGCGCAGGTCGCCCTGGTTTCCCAGGTTCCCCAGCCGTTGGAGCTCTTGCCATGAATGCGCCCCTGTCCGCCACGCCGAGTCTCGAGATGTGGTTCGATTTCGCCAGTCCCTACAGCTATCTGGCGATCGAGCGCATTGGCGACCTGGCGGCGCAGGCCGACGTGCGGGTCGACTTGCGGCCGTTCCTGCTGGGCCCGATTTTCCAGGCCCAGGGCTGGAACGACACGCCGTTTCGCCTGTTCCCCGGCAAGGGCGCCTACATGATGCGCGACATCGCGCGCCTGGCGGAAAAATACGGTGTGCCCTACAACCGGCCGCGCCTGTTCCCGCGCATGAGCGTGCTGCCGGCGCGTATCGCGCTGCTGGGCCAGGACGAGCCCTGGGGCCGCGATTTCTGCCTGGCCGTGTTCCGCGCCAATTTCCAGCACGACCAGGATATCCAGGCCGAGGATGTGGTGCATTCGCTGCTGACCGACCTGGCGCTCGATGCCGATGCGCTGATCGCGCGCGGCAAGTCTGAAGCGGCCAAGGAGGCGCTGCGCCGCCGGGTCGATGAAGCCCGCCACCTGGGTCTGTTCGGCGCCCCGACCTTCCTGGTCGATGGCGAAATGTTCTGGGGCAACGATCGCCTCGAGGACGCGCTGGAATGGACCCGCCGCGCGCCCGTCAGCGCCTGGGCCGCCGCGGCCGGCTGATGTCCGTGGGCGCGTCCATCCGTTCGTCAACGCCGCCGGCCTGACCGGCGCCGCCAGGCAACCGTAGATTTTTTTCCGCCAACGCTTTTCCCGCAATGAAAAACACCAGCAGTCCGCTACGCGGCGCGCCCATGCCGGGTGGCCGTTCGTTCACGCAATTCCGCGCCGCGCGCATGCGCCGCGTGTCGTTCCAGTGGCAGCAACAGGCCGCTGGCGCCCAACCGCCCGGCAAGGACGGCGGGCCGCGCCGGCCCTGACGCGCCACGTTCCCTGGACGCCCCGGGGCGTGGGCCTCAACCGCGCGTGACCGGGGCCACGCCGGCCCATTCGTCGTCCGAGTACAGCCGCGAGCGCAGCAGGAAGCGCCTGCCTTCGGCGCTGTCGAGCGAGAACGCGCCGCCGCGCCCGGGCACGGCGTCGATGATGAGCTGGGTGTGTTCCCAATACGCGAACTGATCCTCGCCCATGTAGAACGGGCAGCCCTCCAGTTCGCCCAGCAGCACATCCGAGCCGCCGACCATGAATTCGCCCTGCGCGTAGCACATGGGCGAACTGCCATCGCAGCAGCCGCCCGATTGGTGGAACATCAGCGGGCCGTGCTTGGCGCGCAAGGTCTGGATCAGCGCGCGCGCCGCGTCGGTGGCGACCACGCGCGGGGTGGGTCCTGGCATGATGCGGCTCCCGCGATGCCGCGCCGGCGCGGCGCGGGCCGGCCCGCCATGGGTCGGTCCGCCACACGCCGGCGGGCATCGCCCGTGGGTCAGAAGAAACCCAGTTTCTTGGGCGAGTAGCTCACCAGCAGGTTCTTGGTCTGCTGGTAGTGGTTGAGCATCATCTTGTGGTTCTCGCGGCCGATGCCCGACTGCTTGTAGCCGCCGAACGCCGCATGCGCGGGATAGGCGTGATAGCAGTTGGTCCAGACCCGCCCGGCCTTGATGGCGCGGCCCATGCGATAGCACGTGTTGGCGTCGCGCGACCAGACCCCCGCGCCCAGGCCGTAGAGCGTGTCGTTGGCCAGCGCCAGCGCGTCGTCGGCGTCCTTGAACGTGGTCACCGCCACCACCGGCCCGAAGATTTCTTCCTGGAACACGCGCATCTTGTTGTGGCCCTTGAAGACGGTGGGCTGCACGTAGTAGCCGCCTTCGAGCGCGCCCTGCATCTGGGCGCGCGCGCCGCCGGCCAGCACCTCCGCGCCTTCCTGCTTGCCGATGTCCAGGTACGACAGAATCTTCTCCAGTTGTTCGGTGGAGGCCTGCGCGCCCAGCATGGTGTCGCCGTCCAGCGGGTTGCCCTGCTTGATGGCGGCCACGCGCTTGAGGGCGCGTTCCATGAACTTGTCGTAGAGCGATTCCTGGATCAGCGCGCGGCTGGGGCAGGTGCAGACCTCGCCCTGGTTCAGCGCGAACATGACGAAGCCTTCGATGGCCTTGTCCAGGAAGTCGTCGTCCTGCGCGGCCACGTCGGCAAAGAAGATGTTGGGCGACTTGCCGCCCAGCTCCAGCGTCACCGGGATGATGTTCTGCGACGCGTACTGCATGATCAGGCGGCCGGTGGTGGTCTCGCCGGTAAAGGCGATCTTGGCGATGCGCTTGCTGGAGGCCAGCGGTTTGCCGGCTTCCAGGCCGAAGCCGGTGACCACGTTGAACACGCCCGGCGGCAGCAGGTCGCCGATCAGTTCCATCAGCAGCAGGATGCCCAGCGGCGTCTGCTCGGCCGGCTTGAGCACCACGCAGTTGCCCGCGGCCAGCGCCGGCGCCAGTTTCCACGCGGCCATCAGGATCGGGAAGTTCCACGGAATGATCTGGCCGACCACGCCCAGCGGTTCGTTGAAGTGATAGGCCACCGTGTCCTGGTCGATCTCGGACAGCCCGCCTTCCTGGCTGCGGATGCACGAGGCGAAGTAACGGAAGTGGTCGATCGCCAGCGGGATGTCGGCGGCGCGGGCTTCGCGGATCGGCTTGCCGTTGTCCCAGGTCTCGGCGGTGGCCAGGCGTTCCAGATTGGCTTCCATCACGTCCGCGATGCGCATCAGGATCTGCGCGCGTTCGGCGGCGGGGGTCGCACCCCATTTGGGCGCGGCGCGGTGCGCGGCATCCAGCGCCAGCTCGATATCGCGTTCTTTCGAGCGCGCGTTGCGGGTCAGCACCTGGCCGGTGACCGGGGTGAAGTTGTCGAAGTATTCGCCGTCGGCGGGAGCCTGCCATTTGCCGTCGATGAAGTTGTCGTACTGCGTCCTGAGGTCCAGGCGGGTGCCATAGGATTCGGGGGTGACGCGGGTCGCGATGTCCATGCTTGTCTCCGTATAGATCGGTGTAACGGCAGTCGGGTGCCTGCTTCACTTCAAGCAAAGCGCGTGCCATGTCGGGGGACGCGGCTGGACAAGCGCGCTTGCCGCGTGCGAAAGTAGATTTTCACGCGCCGCAACAGCACGTGGAGGGTCTATCGCCGCCCCATGGTGTCGCGTTTCGCGACACCGTCGCGGAACAGGTGTCGCAGAACACCGTTCAAGGAGACATGCATGGCTACTCAATCCCGTTGGCAGTCGCTGTCGCAGGCGCGCCAACTGTTCAACCAGCAAGGCGTCGTGCCCGGCGGGCTGGTCGCCGAACCCATCCTGCGCTCGTGGCGCCGCTGCGCCGACCTGGGGATCGACATGCGCGGGGCGCGCCGCGCCGAACCCATGACCGCCGTCGAATTGCGCGAAGCGCGCCAACGCAACGAAGCCTTGCGGCGGATGTCGGAGCCGGCCATGTCGCTGTTGCGGCGCGAGGGCGGCAGCGACGGGTTGGTGATCCTGTCCGATGCGCAGGGCCTGGTGCTCGATAGCGACGGCGATATCGATTTCGCGCAACGCGCTTCGCGCGTGGCCCTGATGCCCGGCGCCCCTTGGGACGAGGCGGCCGCCGGCACCAACGCCATCGGCACCGCGCTGGTGGAAGGCCGGCCCATCATCGTCGACGGCGCCGAACACTACTTCGAGCCCAACCGCATCCTGACTTGCGCCGCGGTGCCCATCACCGACAGCGAAGGCCGCATGCTGGGCGTGCTGGATCTGTCCCGTCCGGCGCGCGAGGTGCGTCCGGACGTGCTGGCGCTGGTGCGGGCGGCGGTCGACCTGATCGAACACCGGCTGTTCGACAGCGCGCATGAGCCCTGCGCCGTGCTGCGCCTGCATGCCGACCGTTCCGGCCTGGGCACGCCCGGCGAGGCGCTGCTGGCCTTTGAAGGCGACCTGTTGGTGGGCGCCAACCGCCGCGCCATGCAGGTGCTGGGCCTGGCGGCCACGGCGCTGGGCGTCTATCGCTACGCGGATCTGTTCGAGGGCGATCTGGAACAGGCTCCCGACGCGGCCGGACGCGTGCATGCGCGCGGTGGCGCGGTCTACCACGCGCGCCTGCGCCTGCCGCGGGCGCGTCCCCAGGCCGCTTCACAACCGGCGCTGCGCCTGCCGGCCGCGCCCGCGCCGGCGCGGCCGGTGGCGCGCCGCGACCCCGCCAGCTTCGACGCCGCCACCTTGGGCGCGCTGGCGCGCGCGGTGCATTTGTCGGACGCGGGGGTATCGATTCTGCTGCAGGGCGAAACGGGCGCGGGCAAGGAAATCTTCGCGCGTCAGTTGCACGCGCGCAGCCGCCGCGCCGCCGGCCCGTTCGTGGCGGTCAATTGCGCCGCGCTGCCCGAGAGCCTGATCGAATCCGAGCTGTTCGGCTATGAAGACGGCGCTTTCACCGGCGCGCGCCGCCAGGGCAGCAAAGGGCTGCTGCGGCAGGCGCATGGCGGCGTGCTGTTCCTGGATGAGATCGGCGACATGCCGCTGGCGCTGCAGGCGCGCCTGCTGCGCGTGCTGCAATCGCGCGAAGTCTCGCCGCTGGGCGGGGCGCGGCCGGTGGCGGTGGACTTCGCCCTGGTGTGCGCGACCCATCGCGCGCTGGCGCACGATGGCCCGGATGCCCCGGTACGGCCCGATCTGTACTTCCGCATCGCCGAATACACCGTGACGCTGGCGCCGCTGCGCGCCCGTCCCGACCTGCGCGAACTGCTGCGCACGCTATGGGCTGCGCAGGGCAGCGGCCCGGCGCTGCCGAGCGGCATCGAGGACGCGCTGGCGCACTATGCCTGGCCGGGCAACTACCGCCAGATGGTGGCGGTGCTGCGCACGCTGCATGTGCTGGCGGGCGCGTCGGGCAGGGTCGATGAGGAAATGCTGCCGGCGGAGATCCGTGGCGTGCCGATGGCGCAGGCGCCGGCCACGGTCGCGGGCGCGGCCAGCCTGCAGGCCATCGCCGACGAGGCGATCCGCGCGGCGCTGGCGGCGCACGCAGGCAACGTCAGCGCCGCGGCGCGCGCGCTGGGCGTGCATCGCAGCACCTTGTACCGGCGGGCGGCGGCGTTGGGGCTGGCGCGGATGCGCCCGGCATGAAGGCGAACGCGCGCGCGGCCGAGGCGGCGCATGCGATGCCGCCCCGGCCGCGCCGCGCGTGGGCAAGCGGGCCGGCTCAGCCGACCACGCGGGCCAGTTCGGCGCCCGGGTCCTGGGCGCGCATGAAGGCCTCGCCCACCAGGAAGGCGTCGACCTTGTGCGCGCGCATCAGTTTCACGTCTTCCGGCTTGAGGATGCCGCTTTCCGTCACCACGCGCTTGCCGGCCGGAATGCGCGGCAACAGATCCAGCGTGTTCTGCAGACTGGTCTCGAAGGTGCGCAGGTTGCGGTTGTTGATGCCCAGCAGCGGCGTCTTGAGCGTTAGCGCCACGTCCAGTTCCTGGGCGTCATGCACTTCCACCAGCACGTCCATGCCCAGTTCCATGGCCAGCGTTTCCATCTCGCGCAATTGCGTGGGCGTGAGCGCGGCCACGATCAGCAGCACGCAGTCGGCGCCCATCGCGCGGGCGGCGATGATCTGGTAGGGATCGATCACGAAGTCCTTGCGCAGCACCGGCAGCGAGCAGGCCGCGCGCGCCTGGCGCAGGTGGTCGTGCGAACCCTGGAAGAACTGCACGTCGGTCAGCACCGACAGGCAGGCCGCGCCGTGCACGGCGTACGAGGCCGCGATTTCAGCGGGCTGAAAGGTCTCGCGCAATACGCCCTTGGAGGGCGACGCTTTCTTGATTTCGGCGATGACGCCGGCCTTGCCCTGCGAGATCTTGTCTTCGATGGCCTGGGCGAAGCCGCGCACGTCCTGGCGCGCCTGCGCCTCGCGCAGGACTTCGGCCTCGCTGCGCATCTGGCGCGCGGCGGCGACTTCCTCGGCCTTGACGGCGAGGATCTTCGCGAGAATATCGTTCATTTCTGGAATTTCCGGGTATATGCGCAGAAATCTTCCAGCTTGGCTCGCGCCGCGCCGGTGGAAATCAGTTCGAATGCTAGCGCTAACGCTGCGGGAATGGAATCGGCTTTGTTGCCGGCGTAAATGGCCAGGCCTGCATTGAGCGCGACGATGTCGCGGGCGGTGCCCTCGACATTGTCCAGCGCTTCGATGACAAGCTCGCGCGACTGCTCGCGATTGGACACCTTGATGCCGCGGTTGGACATCATGGATAGCCCGTAGTCCTCGGGGTGGATTTCGTACTCGCTGACCTTGCCGTCCTTGAGCTCGCCCACCATGGTGGCGCCGCCCAGCGAGGCCTCGTCCATGCCGTCCTTGCCGTGCACCACCAGCACGTGGCGCGAGCCCAGGCGTTCCAGCACGCGCACCTGGATGCCGACCAGGTCGGGGTGGAACACGCCCATCAACTGGTTGGCGGCGCCGGCCGGATTGGTCAGCGGGCCGAGGATGTTGAAGATGGTGCGCACGCCCAGTTCCTTGCGCACCGCGGCCACGTTCTTCATGGCGCCATGGTGCGCCGGCGCGAACATGAAGCCGATGCCGGTGGCCTGGATGCACTCGGCCACCTGCTCGGGCGTGAGCACCAGGTTGGCGCCCAGCGCTTCGAGCACGTCGGCGCTGCCGCAGGAGGACGAGGCGCTGCGGTTGCCATGCTTGGCGATGGGCACGCCGGCCGCCGCCGCCACGAACATGGCGGTGGTGGAAATGTTGAAGGTGTGGCTGCCGTCGCCGCCGGTGCCGCACATGTCCAGCAGGTCTTCGGGGTGGGGCGTGACCACCGGCGTGGCGAATTCGCGCATGACCTGCGCGGCCGCGGTGATTTCACCGATCGTTTCCTTTTTCACGCGCAGGCCCATCAGCAAGGCGCTGGCGATCTGCGGCGACATCTCGCCGCGCATCAGCATGCGCATCAGGTGCAG
This sequence comes from Achromobacter sp., assembly GCF_050285565.1. Taxonomy (GTDB): domain Bacteria; phylum Pseudomonadota; class Gammaproteobacteria; order Burkholderiales; family Burkholderiaceae_B; genus Achromobacter. The sequence continues at coordinate 170,401 of NZ_JBLZXG010000005.1, read as the reverse complement.
CATTTCGTCGTGGAAAATTTCGCGGTGTTCGATACAGCGCGTCAGCGCTTCGGAGGGGGAGATCGTCACGGTGCGTCCTTCTTAGGCGAGGTTCAGGAAATTGCGCAGCAGGGCGTGGCCGTGTTCGCTGAGCACGGATTCGGGGTGGAACTGTACTCCGTACAGGGGCAGCGTCTTGTGGCGCACCCCCATGATGTCGCCGTCCGGCGCCGTGGCGGTCACGGCCAGGCACTCGGGCAGCGTCGCCGGGTCGATGGTCAGCGAGTTGTAGCGGATGACAGTGTAAGGCGTCGGCAGGCCGGTGAAGATGTCCGTCCCGGTATGCGAGATCTGCACGGTCTTGCCGTGCATGATCTGCTGGGCGCGGATGATGTTGCCGCCATAGGCGGCGCCAATGGCCTGGTGGCCCAGGCACACGCCCAGGATCGGCTTCTTGCCGGCGAAGGCCTGGATCACCGGCACCGAGATCCCGGCCTCGGCCGGCGAGCAGGGGCCGGGCGACACGCAGATGCGGTCGGGGTTGAGCGCGGCGATCTCTTCCAGGGTGATCTGGTCGTTGCGCGCCACGCGCACGTCCTCGCCCAGTTCACCGAAGTACTGGACCAGGTTGTAGGTAAACGAGTCGTAGTTGTCGATCATCAACAGCATTTTTTTCTCCAGGCGGGCCGGCAAGCGGCCCGGGGCGGTCATTGGGGGCGGCGGGCGTCTCAGATGGGCTCGTCCAGGCCGTGCTGGACCTGTTCGGCGGCGCGCAGCACGGCGCGGGCCTTGGCCTCGGTCTCGGCCCATTCGGCTTCGGGGTTGGAGTCGGCGACGATGCCGGCGGCGGCCTGCACGTACAGCGTGCCGTCCTTGATGACGCCGGTGCGGATGGCGATGGCCACGTCCATTTCGCCGCCGTAGCTGAGGTAGCCGGCCGCGCCGCCGTAGATGCCGCGGCGCACGGGTTCGAGTTCGTCGATGATCTTCATGGCCTCTACCTTGGGCGCGCCGGTCAAGGTGCCGGCCGGGAACGAGGCGCGCAGCACGTCCATGCTGCTCATGCCGGGATTCAGGTTGCCGGTGACGTTGGACACCAGGTGCATCACGTGCGAATAGCGCTCGATCACCATGGTGTCGCTGACCTTGACCGACCCCACTTCGGCGACGCGGCCGACGTCGTTGCGGGCCAGGTCGATCAGCATCACGTGCTCGGCCACTTCCTTCGGGTCGGCCTTGAGCTCGGCGGCCAGGGCGGCGTCTTCCTCGGGCGTGGCGCCGCGCTTGCGGGTGCCGGCCAGCGGGCGGATGGTGACCTGCGACTTCGGCGCGCCGTCCACCATCACGCGCTCCTGGCGCACCAGGATCTCGGGCGACGCGCCCACCACCTGGAAATCACCGAAGTTCCAGAAGTACATGTAGGGGGAGGGGTTGAGTGAGCGCAGCGCGCGGTACAGGGAGAGGGGGGAATCGCGGAACGGCTTGGCGATGACCTGGCCGATCTGCACTTGCATCAGGTCGCCGGCGGCGATGTGTTCCTTGGCGCGGCGCACGGCCGCCAGGTAGTCTTCCTTCTTGAAGTCGCGCCGCTCTTCGGTCTGCATGCTGGCGTGGCTGTAGGGGATTTCGACCGGGCGTCGCAGGCGCGCGCGCAGGTCGTGCAGGCGCTGCTGGGCGCGGCTGTAGCTCTCGGGCTGGCCCGGGTCGGCGTAGACCATCAGGTAGATGCGGCCGGCCAGGTTGTCGACGATGACCAGTTCGTCCACGTGCATCAGCATCAGGTCGGGCGTGCCGCCTTCCATGCCGGCCGGGAACGGTTTGACGGCGGGGCCCAGGCACGGCTCGATGTGGCGCACGGTGTCGTAGCCGAAATAGCCGGCCAGGCCGCCGCAGAAGCGCGGCATGCCGGGGCGCAGGGCCACCTTGAAACGGGCCTGGTACTGCTCGATGAAGGCCAGCGGGTCGCCGTCATGGGTTTCCACCACCTTGCCGTCGTGCAGCACCTCGGTGCGGGTGCCGCTGGCGCGGATCACGGTACGGGCCGGCAGGCCGATGAAGGAATAGCGGCCGAAGCGTTCGCCGCCCACCACCGATTCCATCAGGCAGGTCATGCGGCCGGCCTGCGGGCCGGCGTGGGCCAGCTTCAGGTAGATGCCCAGCGGGGTGTCCAGGTCGGCGTAGGTCTCGGCCACCAGCGGGATGCGGTTGTAGCCTTGGGCGGCGAGGGCTTTGAATTCGATTTCGGTCATGGCGGGTCTCGTGGGCGATGGGTATCTGCTGGCGGACCGGGCACACAACAAAAAGCCCGGTCCAGGTGACTGGTTCCGGGCTTGGCTCTGTGTTCTACACAGTATCGGCGCTGGGAGGCTGGGACGCGTCCAGGGCCGGGAAGGGAATCATCGCCACCCGGAAGACAAACGCCACCAGCGCCACGAGGCGCCGAGCATCTGGTTCTGGATGGAAACGTTCATCTGGGTGATAGCGGTTCGGTATTCAAAAGTATCGGCAGGCAACCCGGCCCCGGCTTCAGGCCTGGGCTTTGGCGGCGTTCTGGTTCTGATTCCAGAGCGCCACCCACTGGGCGGCGTTGACGAGCGTGTCAACTATACCATCGACATCGAGCTCGCGCACGTCACGGCCTTCGTTGTAACCGTAAGGCACCACCAGCACCTGGGTGCCGGCGCTGCGGCCGGCCTGGGCGTCGTTGATGGAATCGCCGATGGTGACGGCCTCGGCCACCGTCACGCCCAGCAGTTCGCAGGCGTGCAGCACCTGGTCCGGGTCGGGCTTGCGGCGCGCGCAGGTGTCGCCGCACACCACCGCGTCGAAAAACCCGGCCAGGCCGGTGCGTTGCAGCAGCGGCAGGGTGAATTCGGTGGGCTTGTTGGTGACCACGGCCAGCTTCAGGCCCTGCTCGCGCATGTGCTTGAGGCCTTCGATGACGCCCGGGTAGACCTGGGCGCGTTCGCCGTTGACCAGGTGATAGTGGCGGTAGAAGGCCTCGCGCGCCTGGGCGAAGTCCTCGGGCGAGGGGTCGGCCGCGTCCAGGCTGCCGGCCAGGCTGCGGCGCACCAGGTTGTCCACCCCCTTGCCGACGAAGGTGGCCACGACATCCTCGCGCAGCGCGATCAGGCCGAGTTCCACGCGCATGGCGTTGGCGGCGAAGGCCAGGTCGGGGATGGAGTCGAGCAGGGTGCCGTCCAGATCCAGCAGCGCGGCGCGAAAGGGAGTCATGGCGGGGTTCCTCAGACGGCGGTGGTTTCGCCGATGGCGATCTGCTCGCGCATGGACTTGATGATGCCGGGGTAGTCGGGCTTGCCGAAGATGGCCGAGCCCGCCACGAAGGTGTCGGCGCCGGCGCGGCGGATCTCGGCGATGTTGTCGATCTTCACGCCGCCGTCCACCTGCAGCACGATTTCCTGGCCGCCGGCCTGGGTCCAGGCGTCGATGCGGGCGCGGGCCTCGCGCAGCTTGGCCAGGGCGCCGGGGATGAAGCTCTGGCCGCCGAAGCCGGGGTTGACCGACATGATCAGCACCAGATCGACCTTGTCCATGACGTGGTCCAGGTACGACAGGGGCGTGGCGGGGTTGAACACCAGGCCGGCCTTACAGCCGTTCTCGCGGATCAGCGACAGGGTGCGGTCGACGTGGCGGCTGGCTTCGGGGTGGAAGCTGATGTAGTTGGCGCCGGCCTTGGCGAACATCGGCACCAGGGCGTCCACCGGCTCGACCATGAGGTGCACGTCGATCGGCACGGAAACATGGGGACGGATCGCCGCGCAGACCATCGGGCCGATGGTCAGGTTGGGCACGTAGTGGTTGTCCATCACATCGAAGTGGATCCAGTCGGCGCCGGCGGCGACGACGTCACGCACTTCCTCGCCCAGGCGGGCGAAGTCGGCGGACAGGATACTGGGGGTGATGCGGGTGGTGGTAGCCATGGTGTTCGGGGTGGGTGAGGGCATAATGTGCCATTATTGCAGCTTGCTCGTGCCACACAGGAAAGGACTGTGAAACCCTACGACCTGAGCGTCTCCGTCACTCCGCGCTTCGTGCCTGAACAGTCCGATCCCGGCGAGCAGCAATTCGTGTTCGCCTATACGGTGCGCATCACCAACACCGGGGAACACCCGGCCCAGGTGATCAGCCGCCACTGGATTATCACCGATGGCAACCAGCGGGTGCAGGAAGTGCGCGGGCTGGGCGTCGTGGGCCAGCAGCCCTTGCTGGCGCCCGGGGAAACCTTCGAGTACACCAGCGGCTGCCCTCTGCCCACGCCGGTCGGCACGATGCGCGGCACCTATCATTGCGTCGGCGAGAACGGCATTCCGTTCGAAGTGCCGATCCCCGAATTCGTCCTGGCCATGCCGCGCACCCTGCACTGACGGGGCGCGGCCCTACGTTGTACGGTTTTCCATCTGCTCATGAAGCGCATTCTTAGCCTGTCCGTGCTGTCGGTTCTGCTGGCGGCATGTACCACCCCCTCTGAGATCCCGCCCGAATCCGGCGAGCCCGGCGCGCCCGGTACCCGCCCCACGGCCGCCGACGGCCCGCTAGTGGTGCCGCCGCTGTCGGCCCTGCCCGATACGCCGCCGCGCGCGCTGGCCGGCAAGTTCAAGGCCGGCACCTGGGCCGAGATGCCCGGTTGGAGCAACGACGACCTGAGCCAGTTCTGGCCCCTGTTCCTGCGCAACTGCAAGGGGCTGATGCGTCCCACCAGCGGCAACCTGGCCGCGCCCGCGCGCGCCACGCCGCGCGCCTGGCAGCCGGTCTGTGCCGCCGCGGCCGACCCGTCGCGGGCGCCGGCCGCCAACGACCCCGAGGGCGTGCGCCGTTTCCTGCAGACCTACCTGCAACCCTGGCGCCTGAACGCGGCCGACGGCAAGCCGGCCACCAACACCGTCACCGGCTATTACGAGCCGCTGGTGCGCGGCTCGCGCCGCCAGGGCGGCAACTACCAATGGCCGCTGTACGCGGTGCCGGCCGACCTGCTGACCATCGACCTGGGTTCGGTCTACCCGGATCTGGCCGGCAAGCGCGTGCGCGGCAAGCTCGACGGCAAGCGCGTGGTGCCCTATGACACCCGCGCCGCCATCGAGGCCTCCGGCCGCCGCCCGCCGGTGGTGGTGTGGGTGGACGATCCGGTCGATAATTTCTTCCTGCAGGTGCAGGGCTCGGGCCGGGTGCTGCTGACCGACGGCCCGGACAGCGGCAAGACGATCCGCGTGGCCTACGCCGACCACAACGGCCAGCCCTACGTTTCCATCGGCCGCTGGCTGGCGGATCGCGGCGAGCTGTCGGCCGACCAGGCCTCCATGCAGAACATCCGCGCCTGGGCGCAGCGCAACCCCAAGCGTGTGCCCGAGATGCTCAACGCCAACCCGGCCGTGGTGTTTTTCCGCGAAGAGCCGGTGATCGACCCCGAACTCGGCCCCAAGGGCGCCTACGGCGTCAACCTGGCGCCCAAGCGCGCGATCGCGGTGGATGCCGGTTTCGTGCCGCTGGGCACGCCGGTGTTCCTGGCCACCACTTACCCGGCCTCCGACCGGCCGTTGCAGCGCCTGGTGTTCGCGCAGGACACCGGCACCGCGATCCGCGGCGCGGCGCGCGCCGACTTTTACTGGGGCTACGGCGACGAGGCCGGCCAGCAGGCCGGGCGCATGAAGCAGCGTGGCCAGATGTGGTTGCTGTGGCCCAAGCAGGCCGGGGAGCCGAGCGCAAGATGACACACCAGATCGTGGTTTGCGGGGCCGGCATCGTCGGCCTGTCTTCGGCCCTGGCGCTGGCCCGTCGCGGCCAGCGCGTGGCTCTGCTGGCGCCGCGCGTGACCGTGCCGCCGGCCGACCCCAATCATTACCATGCGCGCGTCTACGCCATTTCGCCCGCCAGCCAGCGTTTCCTGGCCGAGCTGGGCGTGTGGGACGCGTTGCCGTCGGCCCGCCTGACGCCGGTGCAGGCCATGGAGATCCATGGCGACGCCGACGGCCTGGTGCACCTGAACGCCTGGCAGGCGGCCCTGCCGCAACTGGCCTGGATCGTCGAGTCCGGCGAGATCGAGCGGGTGCTGATCCAGGCGGTGCGCATGTTCGGCATCCCCTGGCTGGAAGACCGTTGCACCGGCTACCAGGCCGGCACGGTGGAAACCGAGAGCGGCGCGCGCATCCAGGCCGAATTGTTTGTCGGCGCCGACGGCGCGGCCTCGCCGCTGCGCACCGCCGCCGGTCTCAAGCATGACGCCGTTTCCTACAACGACACCGGGCTGGTGGTGAACCTGGACGCCGAGCGCGCCCACCAGGGCACCGCCTTCCAGTGGTTCCGCGACGACGGCGTGCTGGCGTTGCTGCCGCTGCCGGATACGGCCGATGGCTCCCAGGTGTCGATGGTCTGGTCGATGCGCGATGCGCAGGCCCAGGAATTGCTGGCGCTGCCCGCCCCAGCCCAGGCCGCCCGGCTGGAGTCGCTGCTGGAACACGCGGCGCAGGGCCGCCTGGGACGCCTGAAGGTGCGCAGCAAACTGCATGGCTTTCCGCTGACGCTGGAGCGCGCCCAGATGGTGGCGCCCGGCATCGCGCTGGCCGGCGACGCCGCCCACCGCCTGCATCCGTTGGCGGGGCAGGGCCTGAACCTGGGCCTGGGCGACGTCGAAGCGCTGGCGCGCACCGTGGCCGGCCGCGAACCCTACCGCCAGGCGGGCGATCTGCGGGTGCTGCATCGCTATCAGCGCGCCCGCGCCGAGCCGGTGCTGGCCCTGCGGCTGGCCACCGATGGCCTGCACAAGCTGTTCGGTTCGCGCGCCATGCCGCTGGCTTGGCTGCGCAACGCCGGCATGCATTGGGTCGAGCGTGCGCCGTCGATCAAGCGGCGCCTGATCGCGGGGGCCTCGCGCAACTGAGCCGGCGCCGCCGGCAGGGAACCCGGCAGCGGTCGGCAGGTCTGATTCCGGCTCGCCCCGGCGCGCCGGGGCCCTGAGCAGGGGAGCGCATCGGTTACGCTTTTGGCCAACGACCGCGATATGTCACGATCAATACAGGAGTCTGCATGAATTTCCGTCTTCCCGCCGCGCTGGCCGCCAGCTTCGTGGCCGCGGGCCTGGGCCTGTCCGGCGCCGTGGCGCACGCCGCCGGCGACAAATCCATTTCCACCACCTCGCTCGGTCAGGCGGACAAGGACAGCAAGCGCTATTCCACCACCCAGGTGGCGCCGGTCGATCCCCAGGCGGACGCGGTCAAGGAACGTTTCAAGCAGCGCTTCACCGGCATGGACGTGACCGCGGTGCGGCGCACGCCCTACGGGCTGTTCGAGGTGCAGGTGGGCATGGACCTGATCTACACCGATGAAAAAGTGACCTGGGTCATGGAAGGGCCGCTGATCGACGCCATGACGCGGCGCGACGTCACCCGCGAGGCGCAGGAAAAACTCGGTTCGATCCCGTTCGACCAGTTGCCGCTGGATCTGGCCCTCAAGCAGGTCAAGGGCGACGGCTCGCGCAAGGTCGCGATTTTCGAGGATCCCAACTGCGGCTACTGCAAGCAGTTGCGCAAGACCCTCGAAGGCGTGGACAACATCACCATCTACACCTTCCTGTACCCGATCCTGTCGCCGGACTCCAACGCCAAGGTGCGCGATGTCTGGTGCGCCTCGAACCCGGGCCAGGCCTGGGATGACTGGATGCTGCGCGGCAAGAAGCCGGCCGTCGCCAATTGCAGCGTGCCCGAAGACAAACTGCTGGCGCTGGGCAAGCAGCTGATGGTGCGCGGCACCCCCACCTTGTTCTTTGCCGACGGCTCGCGCATCAGCGGCGCGCTGCCCCTGGATCAGCTCAAGGCACGATTGAACTGACCGGCGCGCAGGGTGCCGGCCGGGCAGGCTGGCGCCAGGCGCGCCACGCCACCCGGAGACAGACTTGAAAATCGCAATACTCGACGATTACCACGACGTCGCCAAGCGCTACGCGGACTGGGGATCCCTGGGCGGAGACGCCGAAGTCCGGATCTTCAACAACTTCATCCCCGACGATCAGGTCGAAGCCACGCTCGCGCCCTTCGACGTGATCGTGGCCATGCGCGAACGCACGCCGTTCCCGGCCGAACGCATCCGCGCGCTGCCGCAACTGCGTCTGCTGGTCACCACCGGCATGCGCAACAACGCCATCGACATGCAGGCCTGCGCCGCGCGGGGCATCGTGGTCAGCGGCGCGCCAGGCAGCGCCGACGCCAGCACCGCCACCGCCGAACTGGCCTGGGCCCACATCCTCGGCCTGTTCAAGCACCTGCCCGCCGAAGACGCCGCCATGCGCCGTGGCATGTGGCAGACCGGCATGCCCGAACCCCTGGCCGGCAAGCGGCTGGGCGTGCTGGGGCTGGGCAAGCTGGGCGCGGCGGTGGCCAAGGTCGGCCTGGCCTTCGGCATGGACGTGGTGGCCTGGAGCCCCAACCTGACCGACGAACGCGCCGCCGAGGCGGGCGTCACGCGGGTCGACAAGCACGAGCTGTTCTCGACCTCCGACGTCGTCAGCCTGCACCTGATCCTGTCCGAACGCAGCCGCCACATCGTCGACGCCGCCGCGTTGGCCGCGATGAAGCCGACCGCCTACCTGGTGAACACGTCACGCGCCGGCCTGGTGGATCAGGCTGCGCTGATGGACGCGCTGGTGAAATTCCGCATCGCTGGCGCCGGGCTGGACGTCTATCCGGAAGAGCCGCTGTCGCCGACCGACAGCGTGCGCGACCTGGACAACGTCATCCTGACGCCGCACCTGGGCTACGTCAGCCGCGAGAACTTCGAAGCCTTCTATCGCAATGCGCTGGCGGCCGTGAAGGCCTGGCGTGATGGCCAGCCGGTGCGGGTGTTGAACGCCTGAAACGGTTCAACGGAAAAGGCCCCGAAAGATCCACCGCCGGGTGGGGTTTCGGGGCCTTTAGCCGTCCGGGCGGCGCGCCGACGGAGCGGCGTTCAGCCGCGGGTGAAGGTCACTTTCTTTTCGACGATGCCGGCGGCGTCGGGCTTGGCGGGCGTGTCGCCACAGGCTTCGTCCGCGTCGCTCGACGGATCGACCGCGTCGAACGCCGTGTCGCCGTTGGCGTCCGGCACGCCGGTCGGCTTGAGGCCGACGAAGTCGAACAGGTCGCGGTCCATCAAGTGCGACGGCACCACCCGCGACAGCGCGTTGAAGACGTTCCACGAACGGCCCGGATGCTGCCGGTCCCATTCCTTGATCATGCGGCCGACTTCCTTGCGCTTCAGGTTTTCCTGGGAACCGCACAGGTTGCAGGGAATGATCGGGAACTGCTTGAGTTCGGCGTAGGCGATCAGGTCGGTTTCCGGCACGTAGGCCAGCGGCCGGATGACCGTGTGGCGGCCGTCGTCGGAGACCAGCTTGGGCGGCATGCCCTTGGCCTTGCCGCCGTAGAACAGGTTCAGGAAGAAGGTGGCCAGGATGTCGTCGCGGTGATGGCCGAGCGCGATCTTGGTGGCGCCCAGCTCCGAGGCCACGCGGTACAGGATGCCGCGGCGCAGGCGCGAACAGAGCGAGCACATCGTCTTGCCCTCTTCGAGCACGCGCGTGACGATGGAGTAGGTGTCCTGCGTTTCGATGTGGAACTTCACGCCCAGTTCGGTCAGGTAGCGCGGCAGGATGTCGGCGGGAAAGCCGGGCTGCTTCTGATCGAGGTTGACCGCGACCAGCTCGAACGGGAACGGCGCGCGCTTTTGCAGCTGGAGCAGGATGTCCAGCATGGCATACGAGTCCTTGCCGCCCGACAGGCACACCATCACGCGGTCGCCCGACTCGATCATGTTGTAGTCGGAGAGGGCGCGGGTGGTCTCGCGCGCCAGGCGCTTGGTCAGCTTGTTGCCTTCGTGGCGGGCCTTCTTGTCGTCGGGGCCGGCCGCAGCGGTGTGGTCCGCCACGGCGCGGATGTCGGGAGAGGCGATATCGTTCATGGTCAACGCGAGATCTGGATTTCCACGCCCACCGCCGCACAGTCGGAAAAGGCCATGGGCTTGCTGATGCGCAGGCGCAGCGAGCGGATTTCATGGAAGTCGGCCAACAGGCGCGCGGCGACTTGTTCGACCAGGGTTTCGATCAGGTTCACGTGCGCCTGGGTGCATTCCTCGACGATGGCCTCGCGCAGGCGGCGGTAGTCCAGCACGCTGTGGATATCGTGGTCATCGACCGCGCGCTGGATGTCGACGTCGAATTCGGCATCGACGTGCAGCGGCTGGGTGGCGCGGCGTTCGTGTTCGAGGATGCCGATGCGGGCGTCGAGCGCGAGCCCGGAAAGGATGATGCGGCGTGTGGGCATGATGAAAACCTGGGTGGAATCCCGGAATTGTAAGGCGGCGGCGGACCGGGCCGGGTCCGCTGGCTACAATCCGGCCATGGCCGGGCGCGCGCGAGGGGGCGGCGCTGGCGAACAAGGGATGAAATGCAACAGATGCACGATGCGGTCATTGTAGGGGGCGGCCCGGCCGGCGCCTCCTGCGCCCTCTGGCTGGCCCGGCTGGGCCTGGCGCCGCTGCTGGTCGAGGCCGGCGGCCGCCTGGGCGGCCTGAGCGCGGACAACCCGTTCACCGACGACTGGATCGCGGTGCTGCCGGGCATGACCGGCGAGCAGGTGGCCGCCAACATCGACACCAGCGTGCGCGCCGCCGGCGTGCCGCTGCGCCTGGACACGCGGGTGACGGCGGTGCGGCCCTGCAAGGGCGGCATCGAGGCGACCCTGGTCGACATCAATGGGGACGCATCATCGGTGCGCGGCCGCACCCTGGTGATCGCCTCGGGCGTGCGCGCCAAGGGCTTGCCGGAACACCCGCCGGGGTCGAGCTGGCCTGGCGTGCTGATCGGGCCGGGCTCGCCCATCGTGGCGCAGGACTACGCCGGCCTGTCGGTGGCGGTGCTGGGCGGCGGCGACAACGCTTTTGAGAACTACGTCTACGTGCGCAACCGCGGCGCCCGCGCCGTGCACCTGTACGCCCGCAGCGTGCGGGCGCAGCAGCAATGGGTGCTGCGCGCCGGCAAGGAAGGCGTGCGCATCGGCCCCTACCGGGTGGATCCGGCCACGCGCAGCGTCGACGGCCAGCGCTATGACCTGATCCTGGTGTTCTACGGCTGGGAACCGCAGGCCGCCTTCGCCGACGGCCTGCAACTGGCGCGCGACGAGCGCGGCTACATCCGCACCGATTTCGCCACCGCCGAGACCAGCGTCCCGGACATCTATGCCATCGGCGAGGTGGCTCATCGCATGCATCCCTGCGTGGTCACGTCGCTGGCCGATGGCGTGGTGGCCGCCAAGGCGATCCAGCGGCGTTGGGAGCGGGCGGGGGACTAGCCCGGCTCCGGTTTGCATGAGGGAGCGCCGGGCGGGGGCATTTCCGGTTTGAGTTCCGCTGCCGGGCAGTTAATAATAATTATTCTCAAATAATCTGTCTGGCGCCCGCCGGATCGTTTCCCATGTTCCATCCCCGCGCCGGCCGCGCCACGGCCGCCGCCGACTATCACCGTGTCGACGCGGCTTTCGATCAGGCCAACGGCCGCGGCCTGCGCGCTGGCGTGTTTCGCCGCGGCCGCACCGAATGGCGCGAAGAGGCCCTGTATCCCGGCTTGAAGGTCATTCTGCTCGACGGGCGCGTCAGCAGCCGGGTCGAAGACCGCCAGCCGCTGGTCTTGCGTGGCCCGGTGCTATGCCTGGCCTGGACGCCGGGGCAGGCGCGCGGCGCGGACGCGTTCGAGGCCGGCGTCGACCAGCATTTCACCCTGGCCACGCTGCCGGCGTCGCAGCTGCGCGACGAACTGGGTATCGATCCGGATTTCCTGCGGGGCCTGGATCCTGCCGCCGGCGCCGACGGCCCGGCGGTGTGGCATGGCGCGGCGGGCCGAGAAGCGCGGCGCATCGCGGCCCAAGTGCGGGTCTGCCGCTACGAGGGCGCGGCGCGCGCGCTGTACCTGGCGGCCAAGAGCCTGGAGCTGGCGGCGGTGGCCCTGGCCCAGGCCGGGCAGGCGCTGCCGGCCGTCCATGCCGTGTCGCCGGTGGCCGCCGCGCGCGAACTGGACGCGGCGCACGAGGCCCATCGCCGCCTTGCGGCCGACCTGCGCGAAGCGCCGTCGGCGGCGGCGCTGGCGCGCGACCTCGGGGTCAGCGCGCGCCAGTTGGACCTGGCATTCAAGCGTGCCTTCGGCGTCAGCATGGCGCGCCACCTGCAGGAAACGCGCCTGACGCGCGGGCGTGAGCTGATCCTGAATGGCGGCCTGAGCGTGTCCGAGGCGGCCTGGCACGTGGGTTACGCGCCGGCGCATTTCTCGGTGGCTTTCCGGCGCCGCTTCGGGGCCGCGCCCAGCAGCTTGCGCTAAAGACGCCGGGAGCGTCACCGCGGCGCGGTCCGCGAACCCGCGTCGCCGGTGGAAAAACGAAAGCCTTAATCCAGGAATCGAAAGCCTTTTGCATTGCCCGCCGCCACGCCGTTGAAGATGATTATCAATCTTGTTTAACGGGCTGGAAGCGGAGGGAACGGTGGGTATCAAGACACGTGGGATGGGCGCGAGACGAGGATCGGCGCGCGGGCGGGTATCCTCCCACAACGGCGCGGCATGGCTGCGGCGCGGCGCCATGATGATGGGCTTGGCGGCGGGCGCGCACGCCGCTGCGCAAACAACTGATCCGGCCGGCGCGGCCACGCTGGCGCCGGTGACGGTGCAGGGTGAGCGGATCGGTGTTACCGAAGGCAGCGCATCCTACACCGCGCCCAGCGTCACCATCGGGGGCAAGCTGCCGCTGTCGATGCGCGAGATTCCGCAGTCGGTGTCGGTCATCACGCGCCAGCGCATCGAGGATCAGAACCTGGCGTCGCTGGAGGACGCCATGGCGCAGGCCCCCGGCATCACCATTGACCTGATGGGCACCGCCGCCATTCCGCAGTTCTATTCGCGCGGCTTCCCGATAGAGTACTTCCAGTATGACGGCGTGCCGCTGCAAACCGGCGGCGCGTCGTGGGCGCAGCCGGACCTGTTCATGTTCGATCACGTCGAGTTGCTGCGCGGCGCGGCTGGCCTGTTCAACGGCGCGGGCCAGCCGGGCGGCGTCATCAACCTGGTGCGCAAGCGGCCCATGCGCGAGTTGCAGTTCGCCGGATCGGCCAGCGCCGGTTCGTGGGACAACTATCGCGGCGAACTCGACCTGTCGGTGCCGCTGAACGCGTCGGGCTCGGTGCGCGGCCGCATCGCCACCGCGCAGGAGGACCGCAGGTATTTCTACGACGTGGCCAACTCGCGCAAGCAGGCCTACTACGGCATCGTGGAGGCCGACCTGGGCGAACGCACGCTGTTGACCTTGGGCGGCAGCTATCAGAAGCGCGATTGGCTGCCTTACATGATGCAGCTGCCGCGCTACAAGGACGGCGGCGACCTCGGGCTGACGCGCGGCACCTACCTGGGGGCCGACTGGAACCGCTGGGATTTCGCCAACACGCAGGTGTTCGCCGAGCTGGCGCATCGGTTTTCGCCGGACTGGAGCGTCAAGCTCAACGTCAACCAGGCCGAGGAAACCAGCACGCTCAAGTATGCCTACGTGCGCGGCGCCGTCGACCGCCGCACCCGCCAGGGGCCGCGCCTGTATGGCGGCGGCAACCAGTACCGCAATGAACAGCTGGGGGTGGACCTGATGGTGACGGGTGCGTTCGAGGCGCTCGGGCGCCGCCACGAACTGGTGTTCGGCGGCAATTGGTACGACCGCAGCGCGCGCGCCTACAGCGCCCGTTCGCTGCCGGGCCTGGCGACGCGGCCGGTGGACGTTTTCCGCTACGACGTCCACGACTATCCCGAACCCGCCGATCCGCAATGGGACGGCAAGAGCGACGTCAAGACGCGCCAGTCGGGCGTCTACGCGATGGCGCGCCTGAAAGTGGCCGACCCGCTGACGCTGGTGCTGGGCTCGCGCATGAGCTGGTGGCGCACGCAGAGCACCAACCTGATCAGCGGCCGTGGCGATCCGGCCAGCAGCGAGCACGGCCGCATGACGCCATACGCCGGGCTGGTGGCCGACATCGACAGCCACTGGACCGCCTACGCCAGCTACGCCGATATCTTTCGCGTGCAAAGCGACCTGCGCTCGGCCGGCGGCGGAACGCTGCCGCCGGTGGTCGGCACCAATTACGAGGCGGGCCTGAAGAGCGAATGGCTCGACGGGAGACTGAATGCCTCGTTCGCGCTGTTCCGCATCATCGAGCGCAACCGCGCGCAGCGCGACCCAAACTACCCCGAGGTCGGTGACTGCTGCTACGAGGCCAGCGGCCAGGTGCGCAGCCAGGGCATCGAAACCGAGATATCCGGCCGGCTCGCGCCCGGCTGGGAAGTGGCGGGCGGCTACACCTTCAACACCACCCGCTACCTGAAGGACAACACCAACGGCGGCGCCACCTTCCGCACCTTCACGCCCAGGCACATCTTCCAACTGTGGACCACCTACCAGTTGCCGGGCCAATGGAACCGCTGGAGCGTGGGCGGCGGCGTCAACATCAAAAGCGGCATCTACACAGAAAGCGCGGCGCAGGGGCCGGTCAGCGGCAGTTCGGTGCGCGTGTCGCAGGGCGGCTACGCGATCTGGAACGCGCGCGTCGGCTATCGCGTCAACGAGCACGTCTCGCTGGGGCTGAACGTCAACAACCTGTTCGACAAGGTCTATTACCAGCGCCTGGGCAACGCCGACATGGGCAACGCCTATGGCGAGCCGCGCAGCGTCATGCTGAGCATGCGCGTGAAGTACTGACGCCGGCCTGCAACGCATCACCCGAGTGCATTCATTGCACGCATCACAAGGAGCACATCATGCACGCCTTCCTGGCACAACCGTTACGCGCCGCCATTCTTGGGCTGGCGCTGTGCGCGGGCGCCGTGGCGCAGTCCGCCGCGCCTGCCGCCCCGGCGCCCGCGCAAGCCACGTCCGCCTGGGCCGCCGGTGAATACCGCTGGACCGTCGACGACCGCAACGGCGAGCCGCCTTACACCTTGCGGCTGTACGTGCAGCCGTTGCCGTCGGGCGACTACGCGCTGACCGGCAGCCTGCTGCTGGACGATGCCGAGCTCGGCGCCCATGGCTCGGCGCGGCTGCGCGATGGCAGGCTGGTGCTGGACCTGATCGCCAGCGGCGGTGTGTTGCAGGCGCCGATGGACGAGGGCAAGCGCCGCCTCTATCCCAAGGGCAAGGCGCCCGCGCGGGTGGACTCGGCGGGCTTTGCCACGATGCGCGCGCTGCTCGATCCGCAATCGCTCGAAGGGGTGGTGCAGCGCTACCAGACCAACGTCGTCACCGGCCACCGCGTGCAGGGGCCGATGTATGCCAACAGCGTGATCCGCCGCATGCCGTAGCGGCGCTCAATATTTGCCGGTCAGCAATTCACCGGCGTCCGGCACGCGCGTCTGCAGATCCAGCACCTTGAGCATGCGATAGACGGTGGCCGCGGCCGCCGTCACCACCGGCAGGCCCAGGCGGTCCTGCACCGGCTGGATCGACGCCAGCGATGGCATCTGCACGCAGGCCGACAGCACCACGGCGTCGACGCCGCGCGTGTCCAGGCGCGCGACGTGGCTGGCGGGCGCCAGCGGGTCCTGCGCGCCCACTTTCAGGTTGTCGGCGATCTCCAGCGACAGGCTGTCGTGCACCTCGATGCCTTCGTGTTCGATGTAGTCCACCACCAGCTTGGTCAACGGCTTCATGTAGGGCGTCAGGATCGCGACCTTGCGCGCGCCGATGGCGTGCAGGCCTTCGATCAGCGCGCCGGCGCTGGAGACGATGGGCGCGGGCGCGCCGTTGTCCACGGTGGCCTGGTGCAGCCGTTCCTGCGAGGCGCGGTGGTAGCCCAGGCCCTGCGCCATGATGGCCACCAGGCAGGCGTAGCCCAGCACGTCGACGCGGGCATCCGACAGTTCCTGCGCGCAGCGGTCGGATTCGCGGTCCATCGAGGCCAGCTCGGCCGCCGTCACCTGCTTCATGCGCATGCGGCTGGAATGGAAGGTGAAGCGCTCGGGCGCGATGGTCTCGCGCCGGCGCAGCATGGCGGGGATTTCCGTTTCCATGGTGGTGTTGGAACTGGGAACGATCTGGCCGATGCGCAGGACGCGGGGCGACTGGGTCATGGCGGGTCTCCGGTAGGCGTTGTCTGCGCCCAAGGCGGCGCGCAAGCAATTCTGCTCGTCGCGAACGATAGTTTCCAATATAGTTTTTGTTTGATTTCATATCTTTCACAAATCATTCGCCGCCATGGAAATCCGCCAACTCCGCTATTTCGCCGTGCTGGCCGAAGAACTCAATTTCACCCGCGCGGCCGCCCGGCTGCATATTTCGCAGCCGCCGCTGAGCCTGCAGATCGCTCAGCTCGAACGCGAACTGGAGGTCAGGCTGTTCGACCGCACCAACCGCCGGGTGGCGCTGACCGAGGCCGGCGCGGCCTTCCTGAACGACGTGCGCGCCACGCTCGCCGGCCTGAAGGACGCCACGGTGCGCGTGCGCGCGGTGGATCAGGGCAGGGCGGGGCGGGTCGAGATCGGCCTGTCCGGCTCGCATTTCATGGGGCCGGTGCCGGCGCTGATCGCGCGCCATGCCGCCAGCCATCCGCAGGTCTCGGTGCTGCTCAACGAAATGAACCCGGCGGCGCAGTTGGAAGCGCTGCGCGGCCATCGCATCGATGTCAGCATCTCGCGCACGGCGGTCGATGACGACGAATTGCAATCGCTGGCGCTGTGGCCCGATCCGGTGGTGGCGGCGCTGCCCGCCGGCCACCGCTTGGCCGGCCGCAAGCGCCTGGCGTTGTCCGACCTGGCGCGCGATGCGTTCGTGATGCTGCGCACCGATACCTCGGCCTTTGCCCGCGAACTGGCCGACACCTGCGCCCGCGCCGGCTTGGCGCAAGCGGTGGCGCAGCGCGTGGCCGAAGTGCCGGCGCAGTTGGCGCTGGTGGCGGCCGGCCTGGGCGTGGCGCTGGTGCCGAAGTCGGCATGCGGCCATTTCGGCGCGCGCATCGCCGTGTGCGCGCTGCCGGCCAGCGTGGGCAGTGGCACGGTCTACGCGGTCACGCGGCGCGATGACGGCAACCGCGCGTTGCAGGCGTTCCTGCGCACGGCGGCGCAGATGGCGGCGCGCTGACATGGCTGGCGCGCCGCGCTCTTTTGCGCAGGTGAAGCCGCTCCTCCAGATTCCGGAATAGGCATTTGGCGGCATCGCGGCCACACTCCTTCGCACAAGTTGATCCGCACCAGGATCACGCAGGGAGACAAGCATGCTGCACTCGCAACGCTGGCTGGCCGCCGGCGCGCTGTGGCTCGCGATGGCGGGTTCCGCCGTGGCGGCATGGCCCGAGCGGCCCATCACCCTCATCGTGCCGGCTTCGCCGGGCGGCACCACCGATATCGCGGCGCGCCTGATCGCCGACAAGCTGGCCGTGAAACTGGGTCAGCAGGTCATCGTCGAGAACCGCGCCGGCGCCGCCGGCATCATCGGCGCGCAGACCCTGGCGCGCGCCAAGCCTGACGGCTATACGGTGCTGATGGGCAACATCGGCCCCAACGCCATCAACTATGCGCTGTACAAGACGCTGCCCTATGCGCCGGCCGACTTCGCGCCCGTGACGCGGGTGATTTCCGTGCCTAACGTGCTGGTGGTCAACGAGGCCTCGCCCGCGCGCAGCGTGGCGGATCTGCTGGCGCTGGCCCGCAAAGACCCGGCCAAGGTGTCGTTCGGCAGTTCGGGCAGCGGACAGTCGCCGCATCTGTCGGCCGAGCTGTTCAAGCAGCGCGCCGGCATCGGCGGCACCCACGTGCCCTACAAGGGCGCGGGCCCCGCCGTCGCCGCGCTGCTTGGCCAGCAGTTCACCTTCATGATCGACAACCTGCCCAGTTCCATGCCGTACATCCAGTCGGGCAAGCTGCGCGCGCTGGCCGTCACCAGCGCGCGGCGCCTGGCGGAGTTGCCCGATGTGCCCACCATGGCCGAGGCCGGCGTGCCCGACATGGTGGTCACCGCCTGGTTCGGCCTGATGGCGCCGGCGGGCACGCCCGCCACCGTCATCGACACGCTCCACGCCGCCACCCGCGACGTGGTGCGCAGCCCCGACATCGCCGCGCGCTTTCGCGCCATGGGCGGACAGGCCGGCGGCGACACGCCCGCCGAGTTCGCCGCCTTCATCGACCAGGAACGCGCTCGCTGGAAGCGGATCGTGGATGCCGCCGGCCTCGCACAGGAGCAATAAGTGATCGACAAGATACAGGCCTGCATGCGGGATGCCGTGGCCATCATCCCCGACGGCGCCAGCGTGCTGGTGGGCGGCTTCGGCGAAGCCGGCGTGCCGTACGAGCTGCTGCACTGCCTGGCCGAGCTGGGCCGGCGCGACCTGACCATCATCGCCAACAACGCCGGCACCCACGACCGCGGCATCGCCGCGCTGCTCGATCGCCGCCAGGTGCGCAAGATCATCTGCTCGCATCCGCGCCCGCCCAATTCGGAGGCCTTTGCCCGCGCCTTCCGCGCCGGCGAGGTGGAGCTGGAATGCGTGCCGCAAGGCACCCTGGCCGAACGCCTGCGCGCGGCCGGCGCCGGCCTGGGGCCGTTCTACACGCCCACCGGCTACGGCACCGAGTTGGCGCAGGGCCGCCGCCAGGAGGTCATCGACGGCGTCGGCTACGTGCTCGAACAGCCGCTGCGCGGCGACTACGCGCTGATCCGCGCGCACCAGGGCGACCGCTGGGGCAACCTGATGTACCGCCACGCCGCGCGCAATTTCAACCCCGTGATGTGCATGGCCGCCGGCCACGCCATCGCCCAGGTCGACGAGGTCGTGCCGCTGGGCGCCTTCGTGCCCGAACACATCATGACGCCCGGCCTGTTCGTCAAAACCGTAGTGCGGCTGGAGACCTGAGATGCCGACGATCACGCCCATGACCCGCCAGCAGGTCGCGCAATTGCTGGCCGGCGACATCCCGGATGGTTCGGTGGTCAATCTCGGCATCGGCATGCCGACCCTGGTCGGCGACTACCTGCCGCCGGACAAGGACATTCTGCTGCACAGCGAGAACGGCATCACCGGCATGGGCCCCGCGGCGGCGGGCGACGCGGTCGATCCCGATCTCATCAACGCCAGCCGCCAGCCCATCACGCTGCTGCCGGGCGCGTCCATCACCGAGCACACCGTGTCGTTCGCCATGATGCGCGGCGGGCACCTCGACTACGCCGTGCTCGGCGCCTTCCAGGTCTCGGAGCGCGGCGACCTGGCCAACTGGAAGACAGACGCCGCCGACGCCATCCCCGCCGTGGGCGGCGCCATGGACCTGGCGGTCGGCGCGCGCCAGGTGCTGGTCATGATGGAACACCGCGGCCGCGACGGCGCGCCCAAGATCCTGCGCCAATGCCGCTACCCGCTCACCGGCGCCGGCGTGGTCACACGCATCTACAGCGACCTGGCCGTGATCGACGTCACGCCCGACGGCCTGCGCGTGCACGCCTTGTTGCAAGGCGTCAGCGCCGAAGCCCTGCAGGCCGCCACCGAAGCGCCCTTGCGGTTCGACGCCGCGCCGCGCCTCATCACGCTGGACGCCGCCGGCGTGCCGCGCTACGCCTGACCTTCCGGGAGCCCTCCATGCACCGTCTCTTCCTGGCCGCGTTCGCCGCCACCGCCGGCCTGCTGTGCGCCACGCCGACCCAGGCCGCCGAGCCATCGAAGACGGGCGGCCCCGCCGCCGGCGGCTACCCCGACAAGCCCATCACGCTGCTGATCCCGTACCCGCCCGGCGGCAGCGCCGACATGCTGGCGCGCCCGCTCGGCGCGGCCCTGCAGAAGAAGTGGAACCAGCCGGTGGTGCTGGAATACAAGCCGGGCGCCGGCGGCGCCATCGCCTCCGCCCAACTGGCCCGCGCCCGGCCCGACGGCTACACCCTGTTGATGGTTCTGGCGGCTCACGCCATCAACCCCAGCCTCTACCCCTCGCTGCCCTACGACACGCGCCGCGACTTCGCCCCGGTCTCGCTGGTCGCGACCCTGCCCATGCTGGTCTCGGCCCCGCTGTCCACGCCGGCGAACAACATCCCCGAACTCATCGCCTACGCCAGAAACCATCCAGGCAAGCTCAGCTTCGCCTCCGCCGGCAACGGCAACACCAGCCACCTGGCCGCCGAAATGTTCAAGCACCGCACCGGCACCGACATGCTGCACGTCCCCTACAAAGGCAGCGGCCCCGCCGTCGTCGCGCTGCTGGGTGGCGAAGTCTCCCTCATGTTCGACAGCATCTCCACCTCGCTGCCCCAGGTGCAGTCCGGCAAACTCAAGGCCCTGGCCGTCACCGGCGATCAGCGCTCGCCCCTGCTGCCCAACGTCCCCACCGTCGCCGAAGCCGTCCCCGGCTTCATCGTCAACGGCTGGTACGGCATCCTGGCTCCCGCCGCCACGCCACCCGCCATTCTCGACGCCCTGAGCACCGCCATCGCCGCCGCCATCAGCACCCCCGACCTGAAGGCCCAACTGAACAGCTACGGCTACGAAACCGTAGGCTCCACCCCCGCCGCCTTCGCCGACCACATCAACAAGGAACTCGACACCTGGAAACAAGCCGTCGACGTCTCCGGCGCCAAACTGAACTGACGCACACGCGACCGCGTCATCCCAAATCGCAAGACACCGCGTAAGTCGCGAAAAGGCCGCCCGCGCGGCCGCCTTGCGGCGGGCCCCGCAAGACCCTCCCCACCCAGCTCCGATGTGCGCCAACATGCCAAGCACACAGTCCGCCCCAAAGTCCGAGGCCAAGTCTCATCGTGAGCGTGTGGCGGGGCAGGCGGGGGAGGGCGGGGCGTGTAGATGCGCCCGACGGAAACCGTAGGGAGCCGAAGGCGTACGAGGTTGAGGACGGGGCAGTCCGGAGCGAACGCTCCGGACCGCAATCGTAGCCCCGCCCTCCCCCGCCTGCCCCGCCACACGCGTCTAAAGAACCCCACCGCCTCAATACAAAAAGGGCCTTCCAACGAGAGAAGGCCCTACAAAAAGAACTCACCCAAACGACAACAAACAATCCAACGCCTCAGGCTCACTCAAACGCACCTGGAACACCCGCAACTCATCCCGCCTGAACACATGCACGTCGACGCGATCCCCCGCTCGGTACTGCCCCAGCAGCACCTCCACGCCGGCAGCCCCCTCGACCTTCAACCCATCGATCGCCACCAGCACGTCGCCCGCCGACAACCCGCCCTTGTGCCCCGCGCCGCCCTCCAGCACCGTCGCCAACACCAGCGACTCGCCCTGCTTGCGCGTGCGCACGTCCAGCGAAGGAATATTGACCGAAGCCTTCCATTGCAGCTTGACGCCCTGCGGCGCCAGCAGCTCCGCCAGCGGCACATCCGCCGTGCCATAGGCATACCGCGCAATGAAGCGCCGCGCATCCACCCCGGTCGCTTCCTTGATCAGCGCCGGCAGCCCATCCTCCGGCAGGCCCTGGGCCTTGCCGCGATAGAAATCACGCCCATGGCGCTGCCACAACAAGCGCATCACATCATCCAGCGAATGCGCGCCCGCCGACGCCTGGCGGATCAGCAGGTCCAGCCCCAACGCCACCAGCGCGCCCTTGGTGTAATAGCTGACCAGCGCATTGGGTGAGTTCTCGTCCTGCTTGTAATAACGCGTCCAGGCATCGAACGAGCTTTCCGCCACCGACTGCTTGTGCCGCCCCGGGGTGCGCGCCACGCTGGTGATGGTCTTGGCCAGCAGGCGCAGGTAATCGTTCTGCGTGATGACGTTGGAACGTAGCAGCAGCAGATCGTCGTAGTAGGACGTGAACCCCTCGAACACCCACAGCAACCGCGTCAGATCCGGCTGCGCCAGGTCGTACGGCACGAACGCCTGCGGCTTGATGCGCTTGACGTTCCAGGTGTGGAAATACTCGTGGCTCACCAGCCCCAGGAAACCGCGATAGCCTTCGCCCTGGCCCTGCTGGCCCAGCACCGGCAGGTCCTTGCGCGCCGTCATCAGCGCGGTGCTGGCGCGGTGCTCCAGGCCGCCGTAGCCGTCGCCCGTCACCATCGTCATGAAGACATAACGGTCACTGCTGTCCAGGAACGGCGCGCGCTTGCCGCGCGGCTCGAAGAAAGCGATCTGGGTTTCGCAGATCCTGCGCACGTCGGCGGTGATGCGGGCCAGGTCCAGGTTGGGCGCCACGCCCGTGAACACCAGTTCGTGCTCGGCGCCATGGGCCGTGAAGCGGGCCACCTGCGGCGTGCCCATCTCGACCGGATGGTCGATCAGCGCGTCGTAGTCCGGCGCCAGATACAGGCCGAAGCCGTGCCGGCGGGCCGCGCCCTGGTGGCCGCGGGCCTCGGGCAGGCTGGTGTAGACCTTCCAGCCGTCGATGCCGCGCGGCGGCGCCAAATCCACCAGGCAGGGCAGATGATCCCCGCCATGCACCCGCAGGAACACGCTGGTGCCGTTGAAGAAACCGTGGGTTTCATCCAGATGCGCGCCGCGCACCGACAGGTCCCAGGCGTACACCGTATATTCGACCCGCAGCGGGCCGTCGCAGGGCGCGGCCTGCCAAGTGTGATTGTCTATTTTGTCGACAGCCACGCGGCGCGCGCCCGAATGGGCCGTCAGCGATTCGATCTGGCGCGAGAAATCCCGGATCAGGTAGCTGCCCGGAATCCAGGCCGGCAGCGACAGCCGCTGGCCGTCGGGCGCGGGGGTCTGGATGGTTAGGGTTATCCGGTAGCGGTGTCCCGCGGGGTCGTGGGGCGCGAGGCGGTAAAGTATGGGGAAAGCATTGGTTTTTTCCATGCGTATATCTTATTTCATCCCATCCTCTGGAGACAGGTAATGAGCGAGTCGTTTGTGCTGGTCGAAACCCGCGGCCGCGTTGGTCTGCTGACGCTGAACCGCCCCAAGGCGCTCAATGCGCTCAACGATCAACTGATGAACGAACTCGGGGCGGCGCTGCTGGCTTTCGAGGCGGACGCGGACATCGGCGCCGTGGTCATCACCGGCAGCGAAAAAGCCTTTGCCGCGGGCGCCGACATCGGCGCCATGAAAGACTGGTCGTACATGGATGTGTATGGCAGCGAATACATCACGCGCAACTGGGAAACGCTCAAGCGCATCCGCAAGCCCGTGATCGCCGCGGTCGCCGGCTACGCGCTCGGCGGCGGCTGCGAACTGGCCATGATGTGCGACATCATCATCGCCGCCGATACGGCCAAGTTCGGCCAGCCCGAGATCAAGCTGGGCGTCATCCCCGGCGCTGGCGGCACGCAGCGCCTGCCGCGCGCGGTCGGCAAGGCCAAGGCCATGGACATGGCCCTGACCGCCCGCATGATGGGCGCCGAGGAAGCCGAGCGCGCCGGCCTGGTGTCGCGCGTGGTGCCGGCCGACAAGCTCATGGACGAAGCCATGGAAGCCGCCACCGTGATCGCCTCGATGTCGCTGCCGTCGGTCATGATGGCCAAGGAATGCGTCAACCGCGCCTTTGAAGGTTCGCTCAACGAAGGCCTGCTGTTCGAGCGCCGCGTGTTCCATTCGCTGTTCGCCACCGAGGACCAGAAGGAAGGCATGGCCGCCTTCACCGAAAAGCGCAAACCGGACTTCAAACACCGTTAAGCCCTGTTACGTTCGTCCCGCCTGGCGGGGCGCGTCGTGCGCCCCACTCGCGATCGCCCGGGCGGACGCGGTTTTCGCATCACGCGCCCGCCTGGGCGCGTTTTTTCATGCGCCGGCGGCCCGCCGCCCGCGTTGCGCCTTGAAACGTCTGGACAGCACCTTGTTGCAGTGATCGGCCCTATCCTGAAAAGGCGTCACTCTGAAAACGAGGTGCCGCGCCAGAGAGGCTTGCCCGAACTGGTAAGTCCCCCGCGCGGCGGCTCGTATGCAAACAATAGCAACAAGGAGCCTTGCATGCGTACTTCCCCTTTTAATCGCCGGTGGTCCGCCGCCGCGCTCGCGGGCGCGCTGAGCGTCTGCTTCATGACCGCTACGCAAGCCCAATCGCCGCGGCCGACGCTGCGGCTGGTGTCCGAAACGCCGTATCCCGGCGCCGCCGCGCCCGCGCCGCAGGTGAGCGCGCAGGAAATGCGCGAGATCGCCATCGACGCCTATGTCTATGCCTATCCCATGGTGCTGATGGAGTTGGCGCGCCGCCAGGCCACCGCGGTGCAGTCGCCGCTGGACGGCAAGGCGCCGGTCAACCAGTTCGGCCACAAGGCCGCCTTCCCCGACCCGCGCGCCACCGACACCCCCTGGCCCAGCGCCGACGCGCTGTATTCCAGCCTGTGGTTCGATGTGTCGCGCGCGCCCCTGATCGTGCGCCTGCCGGATACCGGCAACCGCTACAGCGTGTTGTCGGCGCTGGACATGTGGAGCGATGTGTTCGCCTCGCGTGGCACGCGCACCAACGGCCCGGGCGCCCAGTCGTTCGCCATCGTCGGCCCGAACTGGCAGGGCGCGTTGCCGCCGGGCATGGACGTGATCCACAGCCCGACCTCGACCGGTTGGCTGATCGGCTGGACCCAGACCGGCGGCCCGCAGGACTATGCCGCGGTCAACCAGATCCAGGCCAACATGTCGGCCAGCCCGATGGTGCCGCCGGTGGCGCCGGTGCCGGGCCGCCACCGGGGCGCCGGCAGCACTACGCCGTATCCGCAGACCGGCCCGGGCGTGGGGGCCGCGCCGATCGGCAGCGATGTGCCCATGCCGATGCCCGTGACCGTGCCCGACGGCACGCCGGCCGAGCAGGCCGCCAGCATGGACGCCGCCGCGTTCTTCACGCTGTTCTTCGACGTGCTGCGCAACAACCCCCCGCATGCCAATGACACACCGATGCTCGACCGCATGCGCCGCATCGGCCTGGACGGCCGCCAGCCGTTCTCGTACGGCCGCCTGAGCCCGGCCGTGCAGCAGGCCCTGGCCCAGGCGCAGCCCCTGGCCGGCCGCCGCATTGCCGACAGCGTGTCGCGCCTGGCCACGCCGATCAACGGCTGGAACACCGTGCTTACCGGCATCGGCACGTATGGCACCGACTACACCCGTCGCGCCGCCATCGCCTATGCCGGCCTGGGCGCGCCGACGCCGGAAGACGTGCTCTATCCGGTCACGGTGGCCGACAGCAAGGGCCGCCCGCTCAACGCGAACGAAGACTACGTGCTGCACTTCGACAAGGGCCAGTTGCCGCCGGCCAA
Organism: Achromobacter sp.; assembly: GCF_050285565.1. GTDB lineage: Bacteria > Pseudomonadota > Gammaproteobacteria > Burkholderiales > Burkholderiaceae_B > Achromobacter. The sequence goes on along the minus strand of NZ_JBLZXG010000005.1, from coordinate 145,238 downwards.
CGCGTTCTGGTCGTTGCATGTCTATAACGACAAGCACGGCTTTCCCGACAATCCCGCCAACCGCTACGTGCTGCGCAGCACCGACGGCCTGAAGTACAACGCCGACGGCTCGCTCGATATCTACATCCAGCGCCGCGATCCGGGTGAACGCAAGCGGCCCAACTGGCTGGCCACGCCGGCCGCCGACGGCCGGTTCCTGCTCAGCATGCGCCTGTATTGGCCGCAGGACGTGGCGCTGGACGGACTGTGGGCACCGCCGCCGGTGCAGGAAGACTGACGCACGGCCGGGGCGCGTGGGCGCCAGCGGCCGGCAGGCTTGGCGCGGCTCCTGCGGGAGCCGCTTTTTTGTCCCGGACGCGTGGCGTTCGCCGCGCCTGCCGGCGCCATTCGCGTCCCCAATTTCCATCCCGGCGCGCCCCGCTGGCGAGGCTTGTTGCCGCCTTACAAACGGCCGAAAGTTCATTTGCTCGGGTAAAAAGAATCACGCTATACTCTGCGGGTTTGACGCTTGCGGGATAAGAACACAGGGCGATGTTTTCGCCGGTTCTGACGGGGCATAGCCAGTGCGTAGCCAGGAGTTGTGGCCGGAACGTGGCTGAAAGTTGGCTAGAAGGCTAAGGCTAGGTGTTGGCTTTAAGCGGGGAAGTTTGATGCAGCAGAACATAGTGCGGCACGAACCTGCGCGCCAGGATAGGTCGGGGAACCTGTTGAATCAGGGGCTTCGCTTGGCGCAACAGGGCGCGGCACGCCAGGTTCTGGCGGGCCAGGATCCGGTGGACCGGGTGCTGGTTCTGAGCGACGCGGATCGCGCGGCGCTGAATGCACAGGCTGGCCGCGGTCTCCTGTTGGCACTGGTGGCGCAAGGCGCCATGGGGCTCGCAGCAGCAGTGATAGCGGGGGTTGTCGGAGGGGCGGCGGCAGGTTGGTCGGCGCTGGCGGGGGCAGGAGCGTATTTCATACCCAATGCGTTGTTCGCATTGCGCCTGGCTGTCAGCGTGCGGGCCGGTAAGGCCAGTCCCTTTACCTTTCTCTCTGGTGAGTTGATCAAGCTGTTTGCAACGGCGTTGCTGTTGTGGCTGCTTTCGCGTGCGGCGCAGGACACTCTGGTCTGGCCTGCCGCGCTGCTGGGTCTGATACTCACCCTGAAGGGATATCTCCTGCTTTTGATGTTCCGCAAGTTGTCATAGCGCGCCGGGTAGGTTAACGGCAAACGGAATCGTGGAATCGTCCGGCTCGCAAGGGCTCGGGCATACAGCAAATAGGGTAGGATTCAAATGGCTGCTGCCAGCGACGTGTCGCCTCAGTCCGCGTATATTCAGCACCACCTGGTGCATCTGAACAATACGGGTGAGAAACAGAGCGCAATTGCTCAGTTCGACATCATCAATTACGACTCGTTGTTCTGGTCCGGCCTGACGGGTCTGATCGTCATCTTCTTCCTGTGGCGCGCCGCCCGCCGCGCGACCGCCGGCGTCCCGGGCCGCTTCCAGGCCTTCGTGGAAATGATCGTCGACATGGTCGACGATCAGGCCAAGGGCATCGTCCACAATGCCAAGAGCCGCCTCTTCATCGCTCCGCTCGCCCTCACCGTGTTCCTCTGGATCATCCTGATGAACGCGCTGGATCTGCTGCCCGTCGACCTGTTGCCGTCGATCTGGCGCTGGACCGGCCTGGGCGTGCACCATGGCGACCCCCTCTACTACCACCGCGTGCTGCCGACCGCCGACCTGAACGTGCCGATGGGCATGTCGCTGGGCGTGCTGCTGCTGATGTTCTACTACGGCATCAAGATCAAGCACCCGGGCGGCTTCGTCAAGGAACTGTTCACCGCGCCGTTCCATGCGCATGGCCTGGGCGCCGTCGTCCTGGCTCCGTTCAATCTGCTGCTGAACCTGATCGAATACGCCGCCAAGTCCGTCTCCCTGGGCATGCGGTTGTTCGGCAACATGTTCGCCGGCGAATTGATTTTCATGCTGATCGCCCTCCTGGGCGGAGCCTGGACCGGCTTGAACGGCGCCAGCATCGGCTTGGGAATCGGCCACGTGCTGGCCGGCTCGATCTGGGCCATCTTCCACATCCTGATCGTGTTGCTCCAGGCCTTCATCTTCATGATGCTGACCCTGGTGTATCTCGGCCAGGCGCACGAAGGCCACTGATCCCCCGAATTTCCGGCGCCGGCCACCCGGCCGGCGCTGGATAGCAAGATCCTCTTGCATTGAGCAGTACCCCAATCTTTTTATTTTTTGACTTCAGATTTCTAACCAAGGAGTTGTCATGACCAACGTCGCTTTCGTTGCTCTCGCTTGCGGTCTTATCATCGGTCTGGGCGCTATCGGCGCTTGCATCGGCATCGCACTGATGGGCGGCAAATACCTGGAAGCTTCGGCTCGTCAGCCTGAACTGATGAACGCTCTGCAAACCAAGATGTTCCTGCTGGCTGGCCTGATCGACGCGGCATTCCTGATCGGCGTGGGTATCGCCATGCTGTTCGCCTTCGCCAACCCGTTCGTCGGCTAAGGCACGCCCGCCGGCGAAAAGGCGGGTCATGACGCTGGCGGCGATGTGGGCCTGAGCCCCGTCGCCGGCCGGCAAAGTATCGAGTGCTCCGCGTTGCCCGTCCCGGGCGCCGTCGGAGCCGCAAGGTGTTAAAGGAACGACCGTGAATCTGAACGCGACGATCATTTTCCAGATGCTCGTGTTCTTCGTTCTGGGCTGGTTCACGATGAAATTCGTGTGGCCTCCTCTGACGAAGGCGATGGACGAGCGCCGCCAAAAAATCGCCGACGGCCTTGCCGCCGCGGAGAAGGGCAAGGCCGATCTGGCCCAGGCCCAGGCGCGTGTCAGTCTGATCGAGGCTTCTGCCAAGTCCGAAAACCACGCCCGCATCATCGAGGCCGAAAAGCAAGCCGCCTCCCTGATCGAGCAGGCCCGCCGTGAAGCGGAAGCCGAGCGTGCCCGCATCGTGGCGCAAGCTGCACAGGATGCCGCGCAGGAAGTCCAGCGCGCCCGTGACTCGCTGCGCGACGATGTCGCCGCGCTGGCCGTCAAGGGTGCTGAACAGATCCTCAAGCGCGAGGTTGACGCCCGCGCCCACGCCGAGCTGCTGAACCAGCTCCGCGCGCAGCTTTAATCCGGGACCGTCATGGCTGAACTTTCCACTGTTGCCAGGCCCTACGCCGAAGCCTTGTTCGCCGCCGCGTGTGACGACAAGGCCGGCCTGCAGGCTTGGGCCGACCTGGTCAGCGAGCTGTCGCAGGTCGCCTCCAACCCCGACGTGCGCGAGGCCATGGCCGATCCGCGTCTGGGCGACAAGCAGCGCGTCGAGCTGTTTTCCGGCCTGGTGAAGGCCGAACTGCCCCAGGCCGCCCGCAATTTCATCGAGCTGCTGGTCGAAAACGACCGGTTGCTGCTGCTGCCCGAAATCGCCACGCAATTCGTGGTGCTGCGGAACCGTCACGACGGCACGGCGCAGGCGGAAATCACCAGCGCGTTCGAGCTGAGCGACGCCCAGGTTCAAGAACTGGTCGTTGCCCTCGAAAAGAAATTCGGCCTGAAGCTCAAGCCCGTCGTCACCGTCGACCAGTCGTTGATCGGCGGCGTGCGCGTGGCCGTCGGGGACCAGGTGCTCGATACTTCCGTACAAGCCCAATTGGCCCGCATGCGCGATACGCTCGCCGCTTAAAGGCAGCACTAACAGGATTCCAGGAGTCAATATGCAACTCAATCCCTCCGAGATCAGCGAACTGCTCAAGAGCCGCATCGAGGGCCTGGGCGCTTCGGCTGATGTCCGTACTCAGGGCACCGTCGTGTCCGTGACCGACGGTATTACCCGCATCCACGGCCTGTCGGACGTGATGCAGGGCGAAATGCTCGAATTCCCCAACAACGTTTTCGGTCTGGCGCTCAACCTCGAGCGTGATTCCGTCGGCGCCGTTATTCTCGGCGACTACACCGGCGTTTCCGAAGGCGACCAGGTCAAGACGACCGGCCGCATTCTGGAAGTTCCGGTCGGTCCGGAACTGAAAGGCCGCGTGGTCAACACGCTGGGCGAGCCGATCGACGGCAAGGGCCCGGTCAACGCCAAGGCCACCGACATCATCGAAAAAGTGGCCCCCGGCGTTATCGCCCGCCGCTCGGTGTCGCAGCCGCTGCAAACCGGCATCAAGGCTATCGACTCGATGGTTCCCATCGGCCGTGGCCAGCGCGAACTGATCATTGGCGACCGCCAGACCGGCAAGACCGCCGTGGCCGTCGACACGATCATCAGCCAGAAGGGCAAGGGCGTCACCTGCGTGTACGTCGCTATCGGCCAGAAGGCGTCGACGATCAACAACGTGGTCCGCAAGCTCGAAGAGCACGGCGCGATGGAATACACCATCGTCGTGGCCGCCTCGGCTTCCGACTCCGCCGCCATGCAGTACCTGGCCGCCTACGCCGGCTGCACGATGGGCGAATACTTCCGCGATCGCGGCGAAGACGCCCTGATCGTCTATGACGACCTGACCAAGCAAGCCTGGGCCTACCGCCAGGTCTCGCTGCTGCTGCGCCGTCCGCCGGGCCGCGAAGCCTACCCGGGCGACGTGTTCTACCTGCACTCGCGCCTGCTGGAACGTGCCGCCCGCGTGAACGAAGACTACGTCGAGAAGTTCACCGGTGGCGCCGTCAAGGGCAAGACCGGCTCGCTGACCGCGCTGCCGATCATCGAAACCCAGGCGGGCGACGTGTCGGCCTTCGTTCCGACCAACGTGATCTCGATCACGGACGGCCAGATCTTCCTGGAAACCGACCTGTTCAACGCCGGTGTGCGTCCCGCCATCAACGCCGGTATCTCGGTGTCGCGCGTGGGCGGCGCCGCCCAGACCAAGGTCGTCAAGAAGCTGTCCGGCGGTATCCGTACCGACCTGGCGCAGTACCGTGAACTGGCCGCCTTCGCGCAGTTCGCCTCCGACCTGGACGACGCCACCCGTCGCCAGCTCGAGCGCGGCAAGCGCGTGGTCGAACTGCTCAAGCAGCCGCAATACCAGCCGCTGCAAGTGTGGGAACTGGCCGTCACGCTGTACACGGTCAACAACGGCTACCTCGACGACGTGGACGTGGCCCAGGTGCTGTCGTTCGAGAAGTCGCTCAAGGACCAGCTCAAGGCCAAGCACGCCGCCCTGATCCAGCGCGTCGAAGACACCAAGGAACTGTCCAAGGACGACGAAAGCGAACTCGCCGCCGCCATCCAGGAATTCAAGAAGCACGGTGCTTTTTAAGAAAGTGATGGGTTAGGCGTCAGCGGCGCCTCACCCATCCTTATCGGATGGTTGAGGCGCAAGCGCCAACCCATCGGCCAGTCTTCACAGGAAAGCGCAATGCCCGGAATTAAGGAAATCCGAACCAAGATCAAGAGCGTGCAAAACACGCGCAAGATCACCAAGGCGATGGAAATGGTCGCCGCATCCAAGATGCGCAAGGCGCAGGAACGGATGCGTGCTGGCCGTCCGTACGCCACCAAGGTGCGCGAGATTGCTGCGCACCTGATGCAGGCCAATCCCGAGTACAGCCACCCGTACCTGGTCGAACGCGAAATCAAGGCGGTCGGCGTGGTCATGGTGACGACCGACAAGGGTTTGTGCGGCGGCTTGAACACCAACATCACCCGCGTGACGTTGGCCAAGCTGAAAGAGTTCGAGAAAAACGGCATCGCCGTGCAAGCGACCGCTTTCGGCAACAAGGGCGTGGGTGTGCTGACCCGTATCGGCGCCAAACTGGTTTCCCAGGAAGTGCAACTGGGCGACAAGCCGCAACTGGACCGCCTGCTGGGCGCGATCAAGGTGCAGCTGGACGCCTACCTGGAAGGCCGTATCGACGCGCTGTACGTGGCCTCGACCCGCTTCGTCAACACGATGAAGCAAGAGCCCCTGTTCCTGCGTCTGCTGCCGCTGGCCAGCGGTTTGGAAGATCCGTACCAGACGGGCGCCGAAAGCCTGGCCAAGACCTCGGAAGTGAAGTCGGAATACAGCTGGGATTACATCTACGAACCCGACGCCCGTAGCGTGATCGACGACCTGCTGCAGCGTTACGTTGAAGGCCTGCTGTACCAAGCCGTGGCCGAGAACATGGCTTCGGAGCAGTCGGCCCGGATGGTCGCCATGAAGGCGGCGTCGGACAACGCCAAGAAGGTCATCGGCGATCTGCAGCTGGTCTACAACAAGACCCGTCAGGCCGCGATCACCAAGGAAATTTCGGAAATCGTAGGGGGCGCTGCCGCGGTGTAAACCGGGCAGTATCCCGTCAAAATATCAAGGAATCGACATGAGCAACGGAACCATCGTTCAGTGCATCGGCGCCGTGGTGGATATTCAGTTCCCCCGCGATCACATGCCCAAGATCTACGAAGCGCTTACTCTGGTCGACGAGGGTTCCTCGTTCGCCGAAAAGGGTCTGACGCTGGAAGTGCAGCAACAGCTGGGTGACGGCGTGGTGCGTACCATCGCCCTGGGCTCCAGCGACGGCCTGCGCCGCGGCATGAAGGTCGCCGGCACCGGCGCCCCGATCTCGGTGCCCGTCGGCACCGGCACGCTCGGCCGCATCATGGACGTGCTGGGTCGTCCCATCGACGAAGCCGGCCCGATCCAGCACGAAGAAAAGCGTGGCATCCACCAACCGGCCCCCCGTTTCGACGAGCTGTCGCCGTCGGTGGAACTGCTGGAAACCGGCATCAAGGTTATCGACCTGGTGTGCCCGTTCGCCAAGGGCGGCAAGGTCGGCCTGTTCGGCGGCGCCGGCGTGGGCAAGACCGTCAACATGATGGAACTGATCAACAACATCGCCAAGCAGCACAGCGGCTTGTCGGTGTTCGCCGGCGTGGGTGAGCGTACCCGCGAAGGCAACGACTTCTACCACGAAATGGAAGAGTCGAACGTTCTGGACAAGGTCGCCATGGTGTTCGGTCAGATGAACGAACCCCCCGGTAACCGTCTGCGCGTGGCGCTGACCGGCCTGACCATGGCCGAGAAGTTCCGCGACGAAGGCCGCGACATTCTGTTCTTCGTCGACAACATCTACCGCTACACCCTGGCCGGTACCGAAGTGTCGGCGCTGCTGGGCCGTATGCCGTCGGCGGTGGGCTACCAGCCCACGCTGGCCGAGGAAATGGGCAAGCTGCAAGAGCGCATCACGTCCACCAAGACCGGCTCGATCACCTCGATCCAGGCCGTGTACGTGCCCGCTGACGACTTGACCGACCCGTCGCCCGCCACCACCTTCCAGCACTTGGACTCGACCGTCGTGCTGTCGCGTGACATCGCCGCCCTGGGTATCTACCCGGCCGTGGACCCGCTGGACTCGTCCAGCCGCCAGCTCGACCCGCAAGTCGTCGGCGAAGAGCACTACGCCGTGGCCCGTGGCGTGCAGCAGACGCTGCAGCGCTACAAGGAACTGCGCGACATCATCGCGATTCTGGGCATGGACGAACTGTCGCCGGAAGACAAGCAGGCCGTGGCCCGCGCCCGTAAGATCCAGCGTTTCCTGTCGCAGCCGTTCCACGTGGCCGAAGTGTTCACCGGTTCGCCCGGCAAGTACGTGCCGCTGGCCGAAACCATCCGTGGTTTCAAGATGATCGTGAACGGCGAGTGCGATGCGCTGCCGGAACAGGCCTTCTACATGGTCGGCTCGATCGACGAGGCCTTCGAGAAGGCCAAGAAACTGCAATAAGGAACCGATATGGCTACCCTGCATGTGGATGTCGTCAGCGCAGAGGAAGCGATCTTCTCCGGTGAGGCGAAGTTCGTGGTGCTGCCTGGCGAAGCGGGTGAGCTGGGCATTCTGCCCGGTCACACCCCGCTGATCTCGCGCATACGCCCCGGGACGGTCAAGATCGTCCGTGCCGACCAAGGCGAGGAAAACATCTTCGTCGCCGGGGGCATTCTGGAAGTGCAGCCGGGCAGCGTGACGGTCCTGGCCGACACCGCCATCCGTGCCGCCGACCTGGACGAGGCCCGTGCCCTGGAAGCGCGCAAGCGCGCCGAAGAGGCCCTGGCCAACGCCAAGGACAAGGCCGACATCGCGGTTGTCGAAGCCGAGCTGGCGATGCTGGCGGCGCAAGCCATCGCCGCGCGCAAGCTGCGTCAAGGCGGCCGCTCGCACTGAGCGCGTCACCCGCCGGGGTTCGCCCCGGATCCGGAAAAAGCGGCCCCTGGCCGCTTTTTTCATTGGCGCGCGCGGCTCCCCTCGGTTAACCGCGGGCCGGCTTGCGTGCACTACGAATAGCGAGGGGGACGGGACGCCGGTAGTCTTCAGGGATTGCAATTCGAACCTGGAGGAATAGCGTGCGAGAAACCATGGATTGCGCGGTGCTGCTGACCCCGGGCCACGAAGCCGCCATGGGCGACTGGGTGGCGCGCGACCAGCCGCGGCTGGCGCGGGTACGGCTGCATCTGGTGCCCTTGCGCCAGCCGGGCACTGGTCCGGGCGGCCCGGATACCCATGCGCTGGCGGGCCTGGCGGTAGGCCTGCGCCGATACGATCACTGCGTCCTGCCGGTCGCGCCGGCATCGCTGGCCTGGACCCGCATGTCCTTGCAGCAGGCGCGCGCCGCGCTGGCCACGCCGGTCCTGCTGCTGGTGCACGACATGACGGCGCCCGCCATCGAAGACCTGTTGCGGCTGGGCGCCGCCGATTTCATTGCCGCGCCGTATTGCCTCGAAAGCCTGCGCGTGCGCCTGGAGCGGTTGGCGCGGCGCGCGCCGTTGCTGGGCGAACGGCTGGAAGAGCCCGGCGCCGTATACGCCGCCGCGGCGCGGCCCGCGGGCGGGGCGGGCGCCCGGCCGCGGGTGCCGCGGCAAGTCCTGCAACAGGGGCTGGCGGGTTTGCGCTACCAGCCGGCCCGCGACATGCCGGAACCTTTCCGGCAGGCCAAGGCGCGCGTGGTCGATGGCTTCGAATCCGACTACATCCGCCTGGCGTTGTCCCGTCACCAGGGCAACGTGGCGCGGGCCGCGCGTGCCTCCTGCAAACATCGGCGGGCGTTCTGGGCGCTGATGCGCAAACACGGCATTGACGCGTCGCCGTACCGGCGGCAGGCCGAGCAGGAGCGGCCCTAGCGGCGGGGCGGGCGCGTTGGCGGGGCGCGGCCATGAGCGGGGTACGCGACCCGTGGCGCCACGAGTCGCGGCGCGGTAAAAGCCGCGCGGTTTGCGGCGTGGCAAGCCCGCATCGGATGCGCGCCGCGCCCTGTCAGCTTGGGGCAGTAAAATCACGGCTTCCGATCATCGAGGATAGCCGTGTCCGCTTCCGTCTTGAAGAACGACGTGTTCTTGCGCGCGCTGCTGCGCGAGCCCGTGCCTTACACCCCGATCTGGCTGATGCGCCAGGCGGGCCGCTACCTGCCCGAATACCGCGAGACGCGGGCCCGGGCCGGTTCCTTCATGGGCCTGGCTCAGAACCCGGACTACGCCTCGGAAGTCACCTTGCAGCCGCTCGAGCGCTACGATCTCGATGCGGCCATCCTCTTCTCCGACATCCTGACCGTGCCGCATGCCATGGGCCTGGGACTGGACTTCGCCGAGGGCGAGGGGCCGCGCTTCGCCCACCCGGTACGCCACGAGGAAGACGTGGCGCGTCTGGCCGTGCCCGACATGGACAAGCTGCGCTATGTGTTCGACGCCGTCAGCACCATCCGCCGCAACCTGGATGGCAAGGTGCCGCTGATCGGCTTCGCCGGCAGTCCGTGGACCATCGCCTGCTACATGGTCGAAGGCAAGGGCAGCGACGACTACCGCCTGGTCAAGACCATGCTGTATTCGCGCCCGGACCTGCTGCATCGCATCCTCGAGATCAACGCCGAGGCCACGCTGCAATACCTGAACGCGCAGATCGCCGCCGGGGCCCAGGCCGTCATGCTGTTCGACAGCTGGGGCGGGGTGCTGGCCGACGGCCTGTTCCAGCAGTTCTCGCTGGCCTACACCCGCAAGGTGGTGGCCGGCCTGACGCGCGAACACGAAGGCCGCCGCGTGCCGGCCATCGTCTTCACCAAGGGCGGGGGCCAATGGCTGGAAGAGATTGCCGCCTGCGGCTGCGACGCCGTCGGACTGGACTGGACCGTCGATCTGGCGGCGGCGCGGCGCCGTACCGGCGATTCGGTGGCGTTCCAGGGTAACCTCGATCCGATGGCCCTGTTCGGCGGTGGGCCGGCCATCCGCGCCGAGGCGCGGCGGGTGCTGGATGCGTTCGGCCCGGTGGGCAAGGGCGGCCATGTGTTCAACCTGGGCCATGGCATTTCGCGCTTCACCCCCCCCGAGGCGGTAGCCGAATTGGTCGATGAAGTCCACCGTCACAGCCGCTCGCTCAGGGGGTAAGTGAGTGAACGCTTCGGCCCCGAGGGCCGGGTGTCGAGGGCCCGCGAGCGCAGTTGTGCACAGCAAGATTGCGCTCGGGGAAAACCCTTTAGAAGCTGGTTTACAATCTTGGAAGTTTGTTTAAGCTATTGTTTTTGTTGGAATTAAATGGGTTTTCAACAAGGTTGCAAGAGTTGATGCAATCTTGCCTTATTCCAAATCCTGACGTTGCTCTCGCCTTTTCCCCAAAGTTATCCACAGGCTGGGCCTGGTGTTGAGGACCGCGTTGCGGCGACAATCCTGCCTGGCCCGGGCATCGGCCCGGCCTGTCCATTCTGATCCCGTTTGCCGATCCCCGGCCTGGCCCCGCCCTGTCCATGTTGTGTTCCCCGATCCATGTCTGAAGTCTTCGCGCTGGTCGAATCCACGCCGGCCGCGCCCGCTGCAGTCTGCTGGGTGCGCGTCGCGCTGGACGTGCCGCTGCCTGGCCCGTTCGATTACCGTCATCACGAGCCGATCGCCGCCGGCCTGCGGGTGATCGTGCCGTTCGGCCGCCGCAAGCTGATCGGGGTGGTGGTGGACAATCCGGCCGAGCCGTCCTACGAGCCGAAGCAGATCAAGCCGATCGAGCAGGTGCTGCATGACCTGCCGCCGTTCGATGAGGGCTGGCTGCGCCTGGCACGCTTTGCCGCCGAGTACTACCAGCGGCCCTTGGGCGAGGTGATGCTGCCGACGCTGCCGCCGCCGCTGCGCAAGCCGACCGCCTATCAGGGCAAGCGCTCGGCGGGCGGTCCGGTGGCGCGGCTGGACGGGCGCAAGCGCAAGACCGCCCGCAATCCTGTCGCGGCCGACCAGCCGCCCGCATTGAACGACGCCCAGCGCGAGGCGGTGGACACCATCGCCGCGCTCACTGCGTTCAAGCCGGTGCTGCTGTACGGCGTGACCGGCAGCGGCAAGACCGAGGTCTACCTGCGCGCCGCCGAGAAAGTGCTGGCGGCCGGCCGCCAGGTGCTGCTGATGGTGCCGGAAATCAACCTGACGCCGCAGCTGGAAGGCGCCCTGCGCGCGCGGCTGGAAGGCTTGCTGGGGCCGGACGGTCTGGCGGTGATGCACAGCGGCCTGTCCGACGGCGAGCGGTTGCAGGCCTGGGCGCGCGCGCAGCGCGGCCAGGCGCGCATGCTGCTGGGCACGCGCATGGCGATCTTTGCGCCCATGAGCGAACTGGGCCTGATCGTGGTCGACGAAGAACACGACGCGTCGTACAAGCAGCAGGACGGCCTGCGCTATTCCGCGCGCGATCTGGCGGTATGGCGCGCCCACGATCTGGATATCCCGGTGGTGCTGGGCTCGGCCACGCCGTCGCTGGAAACCTGGCTGCACGCCGAGCGCGGCCGCTACCTGCGGCTGGCCCTGCCGGCGCGCGCCCGCGCCAGTTCGCTGCCGACCATGAAACTGGTGGACACGCGCCGCCTGCCGATGAAGCACGGCATGTCGCCGCAGCTGCTGGAGGCCGTCGGCGAGCGGCTCGCGCGCAAGGAACAGTCATTGATCTTCCTGAACCGGCGCGGCTTCGCGCCGGTGCTGCACTGCCAGTCTTGCGGCTGGGTCAGCAATTGCCCGCGCTGCACCGCTTTCACCGTGCTGCACCGCACGCCCGGCCGTGGCCACCGGCTGCAGTGCCACCATTGCGGCTACCAGGCGCCGGTGCCGCATGCCTGCCCCGAATGCGGCGACCAGGATCTCGCGCCCATGGGGCGCGGCACGCAGCGGGTCGAGGAGCATCTGGCCGAGCTGTTTCCCGACGCGCGCATCCTGCGCATCGACGCCGACAGCACCCGCAAGAAGGGCAGCGCCGAGGCGCTGTTCGCCTCGGTGCACGCGGGCGAGGTCGACATCCTGGTGGGCACACAGATGGTGGCCAAGGGCCATGACTTCGCGCGGCTCGGACTGGTGGGCGTGCTCAATCCCGATTCGGCGCTGTTCGCGCACGACTTTCGCGCGCCCGAGCGCCTGTTCGCGCAACTGATGCAGGTGGCCGGCCGCGCCGGCCGCCACCAGGGCAACGGCCAGGTCATCATCCAGACCGGTTATCCCGAACAGCCGGTGTACCAGGCCTTGCTGCGCCACGACTACGCGGGCTTCGCGCGCCATGCCTTGCGGGAGCGCGAAAGCACTGGCTTGCCGCCGTTCGCCTACCAGGCGCTGCTGACGGCCGAGGCGCGCGAGCTGGCGGTGGCCCAAGCCTTCCTGCAACGGGCGCGCGCCCTGCCCGAGGGCGAGTGGGCCGCCGATTTCCCGGGGCTGGACGCGATCATGCTGTACGACCCGGTGCCGCTGCGCGTGGTGCGGGTGGCCAATATCGAGCGCGCCCAACTGCTGGTGGAAAGCACCAGCCGGCCGGCGTTGCAAGCCTTCCTGGCGTCCTGGTCGCACCACCTGCCGTACCTGGCCAACGACGCGCGGGTACGCTGGCAGTTGGAGGTCGACCCGCTGGAAATCTGAGCCGGGTTCGGCGCCCGTCCGATTACTCTATGTCGTTCCCCTTTTCCCGAATCCCATGTCCGCACACGAACCCATCGGCCACGGCCTGAACCCCGCGCAGAAAGAGGCGGTGTTGTACCTGGACGGTCCCTGCCTGGTGCTGGCCGGCGCCGGCAGCGGCAAGACGCGCGTCATCACGCAGAAGATCGCCTACCTGCTGCGCGAATGCGGCTACATGGGCCGCAACGTGGTGGCGCTGACCTTCACCAACAAGGCCGCGCGCGAAATGGACGAGCGCGTCAAGACGCTGGTGGACCGCAAGCTGGGCAAGGGATTGACCATCAGCACGTTCCATTCGCTGGGCGTGAAGCTGCTGCGCGAAGAGGCGCGCAATGCCGGCCTCAAGCCGACCTTCTCGATCCTCGATGCCGATGACGCCATGGCCATCATCCAGGAACTGCTGGCCACCACCGACAAGGCCCGCCTGCGCCACGTGCAGGGCATCATCTCGTTGTGGAAGAACGCGCTGATGGAGCCCGACGACGCCGCGCGCGAGGCCATCACGCCGGGCGACGTCGAGGCGGCCAATGTCTATCGCAGCTACGCCGCCACGCTGGCCGCGTACCAGGCGGTGGACTTCGACGACCTGATCCGCATTCCGGCGATCCTGCTGGCCAACAACGAAGAAGTGCGCACGCGCTGGCAGAACCGCGTGCGCTACCTGTTGGTCGATGAGTACCAGGACACCAACGTCTGTCAGTACCGCCTGGTGCAGTTGCTGACCGGCTCGCGCGCCATGTTCACCGCCGTGGGCGACGACGACCAGGCCATCTACGCCTGGCGTGGCGCGACCATCGAGAACCTGGCCAAGCTCACCACCGACTACCCCAATCTCAAGCTCATCAAGCTGGAGCAGAACTACCGGTCGGTGCAGCGTATCCTGGCGGCGGCCAACCAGGTGATCGAGAAGAACCCCAAGCTGTTCGAAAAGAAGCTGTGGTCGGACCTGGGCGTGGGCGAGCCGATCGTGGTGTGCGCCATGGATGGCGAGGAACACGAGGCCGAATCCATCGCCATGAAGATCTCCGCCGCGCGCTTCGAGCGCCAGGCGCAGTGGAAGGACTTCGCCATCCTGTATCGCGGCAACCACCAGTCGCGCATCCTGGAGCAGGCGCTGCGCAACCTGAAGATCCCGTACACGATCGCGGGCGGCCAGAGCTTCTTCGACAAGGCCGAGGTGCGCGACATCCTGGCCTATCTGCGGCTGCTGGCCAACGATGACGATGATCCGGCCTTCATCCGCGCCGCCACCACGCCCAAGCGCGGCATCGGCCAGTCCACCTTGCAGACGCTGGGCCAGTACGCGGCCAGCCGCGAGCTGTCGCTGTTGGCCGCGGTCGCCGAAACCGGACTGGAAAGCCTGCTGGCGCCGCGCCAGCTCGAGCCGCTGCGCACCTTCACCGAGTTCATCCGCCGCATGCAGTGGCGCGCCGGCCGTGGCGCCACCGCCGGCACCGATGGCGCGCCGGCCGAGCCGGCCGGCGTCATCCTGGACGACCTGGTGCAGGCGATCCAGTACGAGCGCCACCTGTTCGAGCTGTTCGACGAACGCCCGGCGCAGACCCGCTGGCAGAACGTGCTGGAGCTGACCGGCTGGCTCAAGCGCAAGGCCGAGGAGGACAACATGTCCCTGTTCGAGCTGGTGCAGCACGTGGCGCTGGTGACCATGCTCGAACGCGGCGAGGAAGAGGAGCCGGACGCGGTCAAGATGTCGACGCTGCACGCTTCCAAGGGCCTGGAGTATCCGCACGTCTACCTGGCCGGTGTCGAGGAAGGCCTGCTGCCGCACCTGGGCAAGGACGACGAGGTTGGCGACCCCGCGCGCGCCGCCGAGAACCTGGCCACGCGCATCCAGGAAGAACGGCGGCTGATGTATGTGGGCATCACCCGCGCCCAGCGCAGCCTGCATTTGAGCTGGTGCAAGCGCCGCCGCCGGGCGCGCGAGGACCTGGTGCGCGAGCCCTCGCGCTTCATTGAGGAAATGGGCCTGGACGCCCCGGGCATCCAGGAAGACGAGACCACCGCCGCCATGAATCCCAAGGAGCGCATGGCCATGCTCAAGGCCTTGCTGAAGAAGTGATGCCGCAATAAATTACAAGACCGGCAGGCGCGCGCGGGGCTATACCTGCCGTTTTGCACCATGGCGCTGACGATGAAAGACGACGTGCGTTATCGACCGGTGCCCGGCACGCCGGGCCTGGTGCTGGGCGTGGCGCGGCTGGTCGATTTCCGCTTCGAGCGGCATTACCACGTCGACTACCACATCGGCCTGGTGACCCAGGGCGTGCAGCGCCAGACCTTCCGCGGTCGCAGCACGCTGCTGGGCCCGGGTGGCGTCGCCCTGATGCCGCCGGGCGAGGTGCATGACGGCGCCGGCGTGGCCGACTATGGTCATTCCCATACCCTCAAGACGTTCCGCATCGCGCCAGAACTGATGCGCGGCTTCATCGCCGAGGTCGCGGACGGCGCGCCCGGCGAACGTTTCCTGGGCACCCTGATCGAAGACGCCGGCCTGGCCGCCCGCTTCGTGGCCCTGCACGCGTCATGGATGGCGGACGGCGCCGCCGGGCCGCTGGCGCACGAGGCTGCGTCGCTGGCCTTGATGGGCGCGTTGTTCGCCCGTACCGGCGTGGTGAAGCCGCAGCAGGTGCGCGGAGGCCTGTCGGCGTCCCATCTGCGGGGGGTGCTGGACTATTGCCAGGCGCACTTGGGCGAGAAGATCGGGTTGGCGGATCTGGCGCGCCTGTGCGGGCTGAGCCGCTATCAGTTCCTGCGCCGCTTCGCGCTGTCGGTGGGCCTGACGCCCCACGCCTGGCTGACGCGGCTGCGGCTGGAGCGGGCCTGCGCCACCCTGGCGCGGGCGCCGGCCTCGATCGCGCAGGTCGCCGCCGAGGTCGGCTTCTACGATCAGAGCCATTTCAACCGCGCTTTTCGCTCGGCCTACGGCGTGGCGCCGTCGGCCTACCGGCGCGCGGCCTGAGCGCGCAGGCCCCGCCGCGCCACCCGCGCCGCCCCATCGCAACTGCGCCGCTAGCGGGCTTGGCGCAGCAGCGCCCGCAACGCCGCCAGGAAGTGATCGACGTCCTGTTCGCGGGTGGTGAACGCCGTGACCAGCCGCGCCACGCCCGGCTCCCAGCGGTCGTGATAGAAGCGGAAGCCCTGCGCCAGCAGGCCATCGATGGCGGCGGCGGGCAAGCGGCAGAACAGGATATTGGCCTCGGCCGGCCCCTGCAGTTCGACCCCTGGCAGGCTCGCCATGCCGGCGGCCAGCCGCGCCGCCATGGCGTTGGCCTGGCGCGCGTTGCGCAGCCACAGGTCGTCGGCCAGATAGGCGTCCATCTGTGCCGACAGCAGCCGCATCTTCGAGAACAGGTGGCCGCCGCGCTTGCGCCGGTAGGCCAACTCGGTGGCGTGCCCGGGTTCGAACAGCACGATGGCTTCCGCGCCCAGCGCGCCGTTCTTGGTGGCGCCGAAAGACAGCGCCGCGACCCCGGCCTTCCAGGTCATTTCGGCCGGAGTGCAGCCCAGGCTGACCAGGGCATTGGCGAAGCGCGCGCCATCCATGTGCAGGGGCAGCCCGGCATCGCGGCAGACGGCGCCGATGGCGCCGATCTCGTCCAGGGTGTATAGGCTGCCGGTCTCGGTGGCCTGGGTGATGCTGACGCAGGCGGGCGGCATCGAATGCACGTCGCCGGCCCTGCCGCGCGCCTGCGCCGCAAGCCGGGCCGGGTCGAGCTTGGACGCGGCGCCATCGAGCAGCGCCAGGCGCGCGCCGCCGCTGTAGAACTGGGGCGCGCCGCATTCGTCGTTGGCGATGTGGCTGTGCGCGTGACACAGCACGCTGCCCCACGGCGGCGTCAATGCCGCCAGCGCCAGCGAGTTGGCGGCGGTGCCGGTGGGCACCAGCAATACGTCGACCTCGCGCTCGAAGATCTCGGCCAGGCGCCGTTCGACCCGCAGGGTGAGGGCATCGGCGCCATAGGCGGCGGCCTGCCCCTCATTGGCTCGCAGCAGCGCGGTCAGGATCTGCGGGCTGGCGCCGGCGGTGTTGTCGCTGGCGAAACCCAATTGGGGCGAAGAGGAGACGGGTGTGTCCAAGGGTAAGACTCCAGAGTCGACTGACAGGCCTGCACTATGCCCGGCGGCGCTGGCGCGCACTTGTAGAAAATTGCGCCGCGCTCCTACACTGGGGGCGGTCCGCGTGTCCCGCGCCGGGCCGGCTTTCAAGGAGCCCATCATGTGCCGCTGGCTGGCTTACACCGGCAGTCCCCTGCAAATGGAGAGCGTGCTGTTCAAGGCCACGCACTCGCTGATCGACCAGAGCCTGCATGCGCGCATGGGCGCCACCACCACCAACGGCGACGGTTTCGGCCTGGGCTGGTACGGCCCGCCATGCGAGCCGCCGTTCCGCTACCGCAGCGTGCATCCGGCCTGGAACGACCGCAACCTGCGCGAGGCCGCGCGCGCCATCCATTCGCCGCTGTTCGTGGCCCACATCCGCGCCGCCACCGACACGCCGGCCCAGGAAACCAATTGCCATCCGTTTCGCCACGGCAACTGGCTGTTCGTGCACAACGGCGTCATCCGCGACTATCCCCTGCTGCGGCGCGACCTGATGCTGATGATCGCGCCGGCGTACTTCGGCTCGCTGGAAGGGTCGACGGATTCCGAGGTGATGTTTCTGCTGGCCCTGACCTTCGGCCTGGAGGCAGACCCGCTGCCGGCGTTGGCGCGCATGGTCGGCGTGGTCGAGGAAACCGGCCGGCGCCATGGCGTGGCGCGGCCGATCAACATGACGGTCTGCGCCCTGGACGGCGAGCGCCTGATCGCGGTGCGCTATTCCAGCGAGCGCGATTCGCGCACGCTGTTCCACAACACCTGCGTGCGCCACTTGCGCGAACTCTATCCCGACGACCCGAAGGTCGCGGCGCTCGATGACGATGCCTTCTTGCTGCTGTCCGAGCCGCTGAGCGAGATGCCGGGCGCGTGGGAAGAAGTGCCCGAAGCCACGGCCATCATCGCCGGCCGTGGCCGGGTCGAGCATTATCCGTTCGCGCCGGTGCCGCCGGGCGCCTGAAGCCCCGCGCGTTGCCGCGGCGTCAGTGCCCGGTATGCAGCGCCGGGTTCAAGGTGCCCCAGGCGGCCGTGCGCACCAGCGTCTCGACCGCGCCGGTCTGCGAGTTGCGGCGGAACAGCAGGCCGTGCTGGCCGGCCAGTTCCACGGCCTTGACCACCGCGCCCTCCGGCGTCAGCACGCGCGTGCCGGCGGTGATGTAGCAGCCTGCCTCCACCACGCAGTCATCGCCCAGCGAGATGCCGATGCCGGAATTGGCGCCCAGCAGGCAGCGCTTGCCGATCGCCACCACCTGCTTGCCACCGCCGGACATGGTGCCCATGATGGAGGCGCCACCGCCGACGTCGGTGCCGTCATCGACGATGACGCCGGCGCTGATGCGGCCTTCGACCATCGACGCGCCCAGGGTGCCGGCGTTGAAGTTGCAGAAGCCTTCGTGCAGCACGGTGGTGCCGGCCGCCAGGTGCGCGCCGAGCCGCACGCGGGCGGTGTCGGCGATGCGCACGCCGGCGGGCACGACGTAGTCGGTCATGCGCGGGATCTTGTCGACGCCGCGGATTTCGAGGATCTGCCCGGTGGCGCGCAGTTGCCAGCGCAGCGCCTCGACCTGATCGACGGCGCAGGGGCCGGCGGAGGTCCAGGCGACATTGGCCAGCACGTTGAACAGTCCGTCCAGGTTGGCGCCGTGCGGCCGGATCAGACGATGGCTGAGCAGGTGCAGCCGCAGGTAGGCGTCATGCGCGTCCGCGGGCGGGGCGTCGAGCGAGGCGATGGCGGTGCGCACGGCGACGATGTCGACCTTGCGGCGGGTGTCGCGTCCCAGCGAAGTGGAAACGTGCTCGCCCAGGGCGGCGCGGGCTTCTTCCGGCGTGAGGTGCCGGGTGCCGCCCGCGGGCGTCGTGTCCGTCAGGGACGGGCGCGGATACCAGGTATCGAGGATGGTGCCATCGACGGCGATCGTGGCCAGGCCGTAGGCGATGGCGCTGCGGGAGGAGGCTTCTTGCATGGGCTTTTTTTTGTGGGGCTTCTCTTGGGAATATTCTAGGCGATGGTGGGTTTCTGCCGTGAGGCCGGGGAGCTTTCGTAGGTCGCCCCTCGGGCAGGCGGCCCTGGCGGCGGGCGCCCACGATTGCCCCGTCACCCGCGCCTAAAGAACCCAACCCGCCGCAAAAATTACCTTAAGCAAGTTCCTTCAACAACAACTCCCAAAACTTCAACCGCTGCTCCAACGTAGAAACCAATATGTACTCATTCAACGTATGCGCCCCATCCCCATCCGCCCCAAGGCCGTCCAGCGTCGGAATCCCCATGGCCGAAGTGAAGTTGGCATCGCTGCCGCCGCCGGTCATCGGCGCGTCTTCCAGCAGGAAGCCGGCGCGTTCGGCATAGCCCTGCACCAGCGCCAGCAACGCGGCGGCTTCCTCGGTCTTCACCATCGGCGGGCGGTTCAGTTCGACGTCGATGTCCAGCTCCACGTCCGGGCCCACCGCGCACAATTCGCGCATGCGGCGCAGCACGTCCTCGGCCGCGCCCATGTCGGGCACGCGGAAGTCCACCACGCAGCGGCACAGCGCCGGCACGGTGTTGGTCACGGTGCCGCCGGCGATGGTGCCCACGCTCACGGTGATGCCGCGCTCGTAGTCCGTCATCGCCTCCAGCGCCAGCACCTGGTGCGCCATCTCGCGGATGGCGCTGCGGCCTTTCTCGTGCTGCATGCCGGCGTGGGCCGGCCGGCCCTTGACGTTCAGGTTCAGCATGCCGGTGCCCTTGCGCGCCGTCACGCACTTGCCGCCGTTGGGGCGGGCCGGTTCGCACACCAGCGCGTACTTGGCGTTGGCGGCGAAGCGCTCGATGTGCGCGCGCGAGGCGTGGCTGCCGGTTTCCTCGTCCGGCACCACCAGGAAGTCCACCGGCAGTTGCGTCGCGCCGGGGCGGGCCACGCCCGTCAGCGCCGTCAGCGCCAGGTAGATGCCCGCCTTCATGTCATAGCTGCCGGGGCCGTAGAGGCGGTCGCCCTCGATGCGCACCGGGTTCTCCAGCAGCGTGCCCACCGGGTGCACCGTGTCCATGTGCGCCAGGATCAGGATGCCGGGGCGGGTGTCGCCGGGGGCGCGGTTGGTGGCGTACAGCAGCGGGCCGGTGGCGGGGCCGAGCGACGACAGTTCCACCGTCAGGCCGGCCGCGGCCGCGTAGTCGGCGATGATGCGGGCCATGGCGGCGATGCCCTCGGGGAAGTTCGAGGGCGATTCGCATTGCAGCCAGCTCTGGATGCCGGCGACGAGTTGTTCAGTGCGGGAAGGGGAGGACATGGCGATTCAGCTATCGGGAAGGAAAGGGGAGGTTCAGGCGACCTGCTGGCCGGCCAGGCGGGCCAGCTCGGCGTCGCTCGGCATGCCGCCCTCGAACCACAGGCTGGCGCAGACCGCGGACATGGCGCGGCCGTCGTGGCCGATGCCGGGCACCACTTGCAGCGTCCAGTTGAACGGCACGCCGCGGCGCTCGGCCTCCTTGCGGCCGGCCTCGAAGTAGTTGTGGGCGCGGGCGAAGCGGTGCGGCCCCTGGCGCATGGCGGCCGGTTCCGACGGCAGGTTGGGGTCGTCGGTGGCGATGTCCTGGTCGCCGGCCAGGATCATCATGGGGTAGGCCAACAGCTTGACCAGGTGATCCTCGGTCAGGCCGACGCCGTCCATGCCTTCGGGGAACGGGTGGTCGAAGGTCGGCAGGGTGTACCAGCCCGGGTTGCCGGCCGCCACCGCCTTGAACGGCGCGTGCGACTGGCTGCTCATCAGCCGGTGCACGAACTGGCCGCCAGCCGAGTGGCCGAACAGATAGACGTTCTGGCCGTCGGTGATCTCGCCGGCGATCAGGTCGCGGATCACGTTGCCCACCAGCGCGTAGGTCCAGCCGTCGATGTGGCGCGGATTGCCGCCGGCCGAGAACACGCGGCCGTTGTTGTAGCTTTCGACGCCCGGCCAGATTTCGTTGGAGAAGGTCGGCGCCACGATCAGCAGCTTGTGCTTGTCGGCGGCCTCGACCCAGAAGTCGCGGTATTCGTCGCCGTTGCGCAGCACGCCATGCTGCACGATCACCACCGGGCGGTCCGGGGTGTAGCCGTAGGGGCGGTAGGTCTGCAGCTTGAATGGGCGATCGGAATTGCGATCCTCGTCGATATAGGCGATGGCGTTGCGGCCGGCATGGCCCAGTTCGATGGCGATGCGGTCCACGTTGGACATGTCAGAGGGTTTCATGGCGTTCAGGCGTTGGCTTCGTTCAGATGGCAGGCCGACCAGTGGCCTGGAGAGATTTCTTTCAACGCCGGCGCCTGCTCGCGGCAGCGCGGCATGGCGTGCGGGCAGCGCGGGTTGAAGGTACAGCCCGACGGCGGGTTCAGCGGCGACGGGATTTCGCCCTTGATCGGCGTGAACTTGCGGCCGCGGCGCGCCACGTCCGGCACCTCGGCCATCAGGGCCTGAGTGTACGGATGGTTGGCGCGCGCGAAAATCTCGGTCGAGGTCGAGATCTCGACGATCTTGCCCAGGTACATGATGGCCACGCGATCGGAGATGTGGCGCACCACGCCCAGGTCGTGGCTGATGAACAGGTAAGTGAAGCCGTGCTGTTCGCGCAGATCCATGAACAGGTTGATGACCTGGGCCTGGATCGACACGTCCAGCGCCGCCACCGGCTCGTCGCACACCAGGAACTTGGGCGCCACCATCAGCGCGCGGGCGATGCCGATGCGCTGACGCTGGCCGCCCGAGATCTGGTGCGGAAAGCGGTCGCGGTACTCGGTGTCCAGGCCCACTTCCTTCAGCGCCTGGTCGATGCGCGCGGGAATCTCGGCCGGCGGCGCCAGCTTGTGCACCTTGAGCGATTCGCCCAGGATCTGGCGCAGCCGCTGGCGCGGATTGAGCGAGGCCTGCGGATCCTGGAAGATCATCTGCACGCCCAGCGTGTAGGCCAGCTTGTCGGCGCCGCGCAGGCGGCGGGCGTCCTGGCCCTGATAGAGCAGGTCGCCTTCGGTCTGACGGTGCAGACCGGCGACGACGCGGCCTAGCGTGGATTTGCCGCAGCCGGACTCGCCCACCAGGCCGACGACTTCGCCGCGGCCGATGCGCAGGTCGACGCCGTTGACGGCATACACGGTGCGACGGTCGATCGGGCGGCCGCCCAGGGCCAGGATGCGCTGGGCCAGGTCGGGACGCTGTTCAAAGCGCTTGTGGACGTTCCTGAGCTCGATGACAGGGGTATCGGCTTGACTCATGCTTGTTCGGCCTCGCGGGCGATCGGGACGTAACAGCGATAGCTGCGCGAACCTTCGGTGGTGACAGTGGGGGCTTGCTCGGTGCAGCGCGTGACCGCGTGGGTGCAGCGCGGCCGGAAGGCACAGCCCGACGGGCGGCCGGCCAGGCTGGGCGCCATGCCGTTGATCTGGTGCAGGCGCGCGCCCGGCGTGGTGGCGCCGGGCATCGAGTCCAGCAGGCCGCGGGTGTAGGGGTGGCGCGGCGCGTCCAGCACCTGTTCGACCGGGCCGCTCTCGACGATGCGGCCGGCGTACATGACCGCGACGCGGTCGGCCAGCTCGGCTACCACGCCCAGGTCGTGGGTGATCCAGATCAGCGCCGTGTTGTGCTCGCGGCAGATCTCCTGCATGCGGTACAGGATCTGGCCCTGGATGGTCACGTCCAGCGCCGTGGTCGGTTCGTCGCAGATGATCAGGTCGGGCTTGTTGAGCATGGCGATGGCGATCGCCACGCGCTGGCGCATGCCGCCCGAGAACTCGTGCGGGTAGCTCTTCAGGCGCTTTTCCGGCGAGGGGATGCCGACCATGGCCAGCGCCTCGCGGCAGCGCTCCTCGGCCTGGGCGCGCGGCACGTCCTCGTGCGTCAGGATCGCTTCCATCATCTGCTCGCCGATGCGCAGCACCGGGTTCAGCGTCATCAGCGGGTCCTGGAAGATCATGGCGATGCGGTTGCCGCGCAACTGGCGCATCTGTTCTTCGGACAGCTTGCGCAGGTCGGAGCCCTTGAACTTCACTTCGCCGTCGACGACTTCCCCGGGCGGATCGATCAACCCCAGCAGCGAAAATCCGGTGACCGACTTGCCCGAGCCGGATTCGCCGACCAGGCCCACGATTTCGCCGCGGCGCACGGTCAGGTCGACGCCGTCGACCGCCAGCCAGGCGCCGGCCTCGGTATGGAATGCGGTGCGCAGGCCGCGCACATCAAGAAGGACTTCACTCATCGCTTGGGGTCCAGGCTTTCGCGGAGGCGGTCGCCGACGATATTGATTGAAAGAATGAGCAACAACAGCGCAATGCCCGGGAACAGGCTGATCCAGTAATCGCCCGACAGCAGGTACTGGAAGCCGTTCGAGATCAGCAGGCCCAGCGACGGTTCGGTGATCGGCACGCCGACGCCCAGGAACGACAGCGTCGCTTCCAGCGCGATGGCGGTGGCGATCTGGATGGTGGCGAACACCATGACGGGGCCCAGGCAGTTGGGCAGCAGGTGGAACACCATGATGCGCCAGGCCGGAAAGCCCAGGTTGGCGGCGGCTTCGACGTATTCCTTGCGCCGCTCCTGCAGCGCGCGGCTGCGCATGATGCGGGCATAGTGGCCCCACTGCACCAGCACCAGCGCCAGGATCACCTTGTCCACCCCGCGCCCCAGCACCACCAGCAGCACCAGCGCCACCAGAATGGTCGGAAAGCCCAGGATGAAGTCGACGATGCGCATCAGCACCGTGTCGACCAGGCCGCCGACATAGGC
The DNA here is from genome assembly GCF_050285565.1 of Achromobacter sp. Classification (GTDB taxonomy): domain Bacteria; phylum Pseudomonadota; class Gammaproteobacteria; order Burkholderiales; family Burkholderiaceae_B; genus Achromobacter. Next base: position 121,533 of record NZ_JBLZXG010000005.1, on the reverse strand, counting down.
CGCCACCAGGCCGACCGCGCCGCCCACGGCGGTGGCCAGCATCACGGCCGACAGGCCCACCATCAGGCTGATGCGCAGGCCGTAGAGAATGGCGCTGAGCATGTCGCGACCCTGGTCGTCGGTGCCGAGCCAGGCGATGCTGCCGTCCATCAGCGCCTGGCGCGGCGCCAGCCGGCCGTCCAGCAGCGACAGGTTGGCCAGGTCGTAGGGGTTCTGCGGCGCGAAGTAGGGCGCGAACACCACCAGCACCACCAGGATGGCCAGCGCGATGACCGAGCCGCGCACGGTCGGGCGGGCCCGCAGTTTCTTCAGGATCGAGGCGCGCTTGGGCGTATCGGCCAGGGGCTGGACGGTACGGGTGCGGCCGGTATTGGGAGATTGAGCCATGGCGATTATTGAGCGGGGGTCACGAGTTGCACGCGCGGGTCGAGCGCGGCGTACAGGATGTCCACGACCAGGTTGATGACCACGAAGATCAGGGTGACCAGCATCACGTACGCGACCACCACGGGCCGGTCGAGCTGGTAGACGCTGTCGATCAGCAGCTTGCCCATGCCGGGCCAGGCGAACACGGTCTCGGTGATGGTGGAATAGGCGATCAGGCTGCCGAATTCCATGCCGATGACGGTGACCACCGGGATCAGGATGTTGCGCAGGATGTGGCGGCGCACGATGCGGCCGGGCTTGATGCCCTTGGCGCGCGCGAATTTCACGTAGTCCTGGCTGCGGGCCTCGACCACGCCGGAGGCGGTCAGGCGCAGCACCAGCGCGATATTGGCCAGCGCCAGGTTGATGGCCGGCATGATCAGGTGCGACCAGCCGTTGGCCGTCAGGATCGACAGGCGCACGCCCAGCACCGTCACGGTCTCGCCGCGCCCGGTGGCGGGCAGCCAGCCGAGCCACACCGCGAACAGCAGGATCAGCATCATGCCCTGCCAGAAGTTGGGCAGCGAAAAGCCCAGCACCGACGACGCCATGATGCCGCGGCCCAGCGGTTCATCGCGGTACAGGCCCGCGACCAGGCCGAGCGGAATGCCGATCACACAGGTCAGGCCGATGGCCACGATCACCAGTTCGAAGGTGGCGGGGATGCGCTGCACGATCAGCTCGATGGCCGGGATGCCGTGCACGAACGAGGTGCCCAGGTCGCCGTGCAGCGCGCGCCACAGGAACCCGGTGTATTGCTGCCACACGGGCAGATCCAGGCCGAGGCGGGCGATCATCGCCTCGCGCGCCGCCTGGCTGGCTTCGGGGCTGACCAGCAGCTCGATCGGGTCGCCCACGGCATACACCGCGAAGAAGACCACGACCGAGACGGCCAGCAGCACGAACAGACTCTGAATCAGTCTGCGTAGGATGAAAAGGGCCACGTGATATTTCCTTGGTGGGCTCGGGGTTGCAGGCGCCGCAAACGGCGATCTTAATTGGCGGGCCTGGCCGACATGGCCAGGGTGTATTGGTCGGCGCGGCCTTCGTAGGTCAGGCCCTTGCGGAACGCCCAGATGCTGCTTTCGAAGTGCAGCGGAATGCTGGGCAGGTCGGCCAGCGCCAGGGTCAGGGATTCTTGCAGCAGCTTTTCGCGCACCGCCGGATCGACGGTGGTCAGGGCGCGCTTGAAGACCTTGTCGAAGGCCGGATTGTCATAGCCGCCGTAGTTGCTGGTGCCCAGGCCGTGCTCCTTGTCGAAGGCGCTGACCCAATATTGCAGGAACGACGAGGCCTCGCCGGTCTCCGACGACCAGCCGCCCATGGCGAAGCTGAACTCGCGTTTGGCGCGCTTGGGGAAGTAGACCGAGCGCGTCATGGCGTCCACGGTCGTCTTGATGCCCACGCGCGACAGGTACTGGGCCACCGCCTGCGAGATCTGCGCGTCGTTGATGTAGCGGTCGTTGGTGGACGAGATGGTCAGCTCGAAGCCGTCGGGGTAGCCGGCCTCGGCCAGCAGCTTCCTGGCGGCGGCCGGGTCGTACTTGAGCTCGGGCGGCGGCTGCAGGGTGCCGAACATGCCGTCGGGCAGGAACTGGTTGGCCGGGGTGGCGGCGCCGTCCATGATGCGGGCGGTGATGGCCTTGCGGTCGATCGCCATCGAGATCGCGCGGCGCACGCGCACATCCTGCAGCGGGTTCTTGCCGTCGGCGGCGCGCACCATCGGGCTGGGGCTGCGCGCCACGTCGAACTGGAAGTACACCACCCGCACCGACGGCGTGATGACGTAGCCGAAGCCCGGCGTTTCCGAGATGCGCTTGACGTCGCGCGCGGCGGGGTTCTCGATCAGGTCGAAATCGCCGGCCAAGAGACCCGTCAGGCGCGGGCCGGCGGCCGGCACCGGAATCAGCCGCACGTTCGGCCAGGCCGGCTTGTCGCCCCAATAGGCGTCGTTGCGCGCCAGCTCGATGGCGCTGCCCTTGACGTACGACTTGAGCGTGTATGGGCCGGTGCCGATGGCGGACTTGCCGCTGTTGAAATCGCTGATGGTCGGCCAGGGGCCGGTCACGCCGCAGCCGGTCTTGGGCTCGAAGCGGATCGGGCCGTGCTCGACGATGCCGCTCCACAGCATGGCGTTGCGGGTCAGGTCGTTGGGCAGCAGCGGATAGGGCTGGTGGGTCTTGATGACCAGCACGTTGCCATCGCGCACGTCGATAGCGGCGAGCTTCTGCACCACGCCGGCGTACGAACCGCCGATCGATTGTTCATTGTGCAGCGCGCGGCACAGCGTGAAGATCACGTCCTCGGGCGTGAACGGCTGGCCGTTGGAGAACTTCACGCCCTCGCGCAGGGTGAATTCCCAGGTGGTGTCGTCCACCGCCTTCCAGGCGGTCGCCAGCCGCGGCACCAGGTTCATCTTGGCGTCCTGGCCGACCAGCGTCTCGAAGACGTGCGAGGTCATCGCGTCGTTGGGCGTGACCTGATGGTAGTGCGGGTCCATCGCCGTGGGTTCGGACGACAGGCCGATCCGCAGCGTCTGCGGGGCCGACTGGGCCATGACGGCGGACGCGCCGGCGGCCATGGCGGCCGCCAGCGTACAGGTCGATAACGCGCGGCGAATGAAAACGTTTGCGGACATGCTGCTTCCCTTGGTGGTTTTTTATGAGGCGGCGCGCCATCGGGGGCGCGCCGCGCGGTGCCTCAGACGATGGGTTGCGCCAGCCGCACCACGGTGACGCCGGCCCGCAGGTTGGCGGTCGAGGGCATGATCAGCACGCAGTCATCGTAGGGGGTGGTCACGGCTTCGCCCTCGGACCAGCCGATGACGGTGCCGGCGCGCGCCAGCGTTTCCAGGCCCTTCCAGGGCTCGGCGAAACGGAAGTCGGCGCTCTTGGCGGCGATGGCATGGGTCACGCGCAGCGCGCGCTGCGCGCCGGCCCGCGGCGCGAACCAGGCGGCGGGCAGGTCGGCCTGGTCGACCGTGCCGGCGGCCACCAGGAAACGCGCCATCTGGTCGGCCGCCACGCCGCGCGCCTCGGGCGCGCCATGGAAGCCGCATTCGATCAGCAGCGAACGGGTGCCATTGTCGCCGGCTTCGCCGAAGCGGCCGTAGTCGCGCATGCGCACGCCGGCGGCGTGGCCGGCGTCGGCGATGATGGTGGCGGGGTTACCCAGCGACAGGGCCAGGTCGATGTTGCGCTGTTCCATGCCGGTCAATTGCAGCGGCACGTCGGAATTGCTCATCGAGTGGAAGTCCAGCAGCCAGTCGGCCTGCGCCACCCACGGACGCAGGGCGGCGGCGCGGCGGCGCTCCTGGCTGATGGGCTGGGTCAGCTTGTCGTCGCTCCAGACCCGGTTCATGTCTTCGTCGACAAAGCGCGCTGGCGCGTAGTTGGCCGGATCGAAGCGGTCGAACGCGGCCAGGTTGCAGAACGCCAGCGTCAGCGAGCCGCGACGCGGTCGCAGGCCGGCGGCCAGCGCGTCCTTCAGGGCCCAGGCGCCGCACAGCTCATTGCCGTGGATCAGGGCGCTGAGCATCACGCGCTTGCCCGGCATGCCGGAGTCGAAATGCCAGACGCCGGGGGTATCCGTGTTGCCCACGCGCTCGGCCGCCAGATCCGGACAGGCGAGCAAAAAGGGACGCGGACGGGACGCGGTAGGGGACGAGGACATGGGAACTCCGATCAAGCGAAGGGGATTGTATAGGGGATGGCGCGGGACGACGGTCTGGCGGCGTTCAACGGGCGGCCGTTCGCCGGCGCTGCGCGGCCACGGCCGCGCCCTGTTCGCCAAGGTCCCAGAACAGGCCGGCCATCACCGCCGCGGCCTCGCGCGCCACGGAGGCGAGCAGATGTTCGTCCGGGCCATGCTGGCAACAGGCGGGATAGGAATGCGGCACCCAGATCGTGGGCAGTCCCAGCACTTCGGAGAAGGCGTCGTTGGGCACCGTGCCGCCCAGGTTGGGCAGCAGCGCCGGGGGCTTGCCGGTGGTGGTGGCCAGCGAGGCCACGGCCCAGCGCGCCCATGGATCGTCCGGATCCAGCCGGGTGGCCGGGGTGCCGCGCCGCACGCGGATGGCGACCTGCGACAGGCCCCGCGCGTCCAGGTGCCGGCGCAGGATGGCCTCGGTCTGGCGCCAGTCGGTGCCGACCACGAAGCGCAGGTTGCAGGTGGCGCTGGCGCGCGGCGGAATCGCGCCCACCGGGTTGTCGGGATTGCCGGTCTTATAGGCCAGCACTTCCAGCGTGTTCCAGCCGAACAGGCGTTCGGCCAGCGACAGGCCGGGCTCGCCCCAGTCCGGGTCGATGTCGGGCGCGTCGTCGTCCTGCCCGACCTGGATGTCCGCCAGCGCCTGGCGCACGGCCGGCGGGATGGGGGGCGGGCGCAGGCCGTCAACCAGCAGCCGGCCGCGCGCGTCCACCAGGCTGGCCAGCGCGTTCGCCAGAATGATGCCGGGGTTGGGCAGCACGCCGCCCCAATTGCCGGAATGGTGAGCATGGCCGCGCAGGTCGACCGTCAGGTCGAACAGCAACGTGCCGCGCGATCCCAGGAACAGTGTCGGCAGGCCGGCCGCCAGCCGCGGCCCGTCGGAGGCGATGAAGACGTCGGCCGCCAGCGCCTCGCGCCAGGCGGCGCAGGCCTGGTGCAGGCCGGGCGAGCCGACCTCTTCACCGCATTCGACCAGCATGCGCAAGTTGAAGCCCAGGCGCCCGCCGCGTTCGGCCCGCACCTGTTCCAGCGCGGTCATGTTGATGCAGTACTGTCCTTTGTTGTCAGCGGTGCCGCGGCCATACCAGCGATCGCCCTCGGCCGTCAGCCGCCACGGCGCCAGGCCGGCGCGCCACTGCTCGTCGTAGCCGCGCACCACATCGCCATGGGCATACATCAGCGCGGTGGGCAGGGCCGGGTCCTCGATGCGTTCGGCCAGCAGGAACGGGGGGGCGCCAGCGACCGGATTGTCTTCGATGCGCCAGGCGCAACCCAGCGCCGCCAGGCGCGGCGCGACCGCCGTGCGCAGGTAGTCGTAGAGCGCCTGGCGCTGGTCGGGATTCTGGCTTTCGGTGCGGTGGGCGACCAGCGCGGCCAGGTCGCGCTGCAAGGCGCCGCTCTCGGCACAGGCGGCCGCGCGGGCGACCGCCGCGGCGCGGGTGGCGCTCGGGATTGCTGCTGACACGGACTTCCCCTTTTCTGGCCGGGTGCGTCAGGAGGCGCCCGGCTGGATCGTTGCGCAAATTCTAGGATCAGGTGAGCTTTCTCTACAATTAGAATATTTATCAAAAGCTTTGCAGAAAAGGCAAAGCTTGTCTTCATGGTTTCATGCCCCAAAGAGGCTCGAACATGCACGGCATCGCCCTGCGGTACTTTGTCGAGGTGGCCCAGGCGGGCAGCCTGAGCGCGGCGTCCGAACGCCTGCATGTGGCGGTGTCGGCCATCAGCCGCCAGATTGCCAAACTGGAGGAAGAGGCCGGCGCGGCGTTGTTCGAACGCGCCGCGCGCGGCATGGTGCTGAGCGAAGCCGGCCAATTGCTGCTGGCCCATGCGCGCCGCACCCTGCTCGAATCGGATTCGGTATTGCAGGAGATCGCCGCGCTCAAGGGCATGGCGCGCAACGAGATCCGCATGGCCGCGGTCGAGGGCGTGGCGCGCATTTTCCTGCCGTCGGCCATGGCGCGGTTCCGCCGCGACTGGCCCGAGGTGCGCTTCGACCTGCACGTGGGCACGCCGGCCGATGTCGCGCGCCGGGTCGCCGAAGGCGCCGTCGAACTGGGCATGACCTTCAACGTCGAGCGGCTCAGCGGCGTCAGTGTGCGCTACTCGCGGCGCGCGCCGGTGCACGCGGTCATGGCCGCGGGCCATCCGCTGGCCGGCCGCAAGCACGTCACCCTGCAGGACCTGGGCCGTTATCCGCTGGCGCTGACCGGCCCGGGCACCACCACCCGCCATCTGTTCGAAATGGGTTGCCTGCTGGAATCGGTGCAGCTCGAACCGACCTTCACCTGCAATGACTCTTCGCCCCTGCACGGCTTCGTGTTCGGTTCCGACGCCATCATGCTCAGCGGCTACATCTCGGTGGCCTGGAGCCTGAAGCGCGACGAACTGGTGGCTGTGCCGATCGCCAATGCGCAGTTGCAGTCGCGCACCTTGCAACTGCACGTCATGCAGGGCCGCCGGCTGCCGTCCAAGACGGAGGCCTTCATCGATCTGCTGTCGCGCGAGCTGGACGTGTTGCTGGAGGAAGGGCCGGGCGCCTGAGGCGGCCGCTGGGCCACCAGGCTTTTCGTGGGGGGGGGGCGCCGCATGCGCCCAAAGAAAAACGGCTGCCCGAGGGCAGCCGTTTTCATGTCGCGCGCGCCGGGTTACTTGGCGTCGGGCTTGACCGAGGTGGCCAGCGTGAACTGGTCGCGGCGGCCTTCGTAGGTAATGCCCTTGCGGAAGGCCCAGATGCTGCTTTCGAAGTGCAGCGGGATCAGCGGCACGTTGTCCAGCGCGATCTGGGTGGCTTCCTGCAGCAGCTTCTCGCGCTTGGGCGCGTCGACCGTGACGATGGCCTGCGTGTAGACCTTGTCGAAGTCGGCGTTGCTGAAACCGCCGTAGTTGCTGGTGCCCAGGCTCTTGGGCGAATCGAGCGAGGCGACCCACAGTTGGAACAGCGCCGACGCTTCACCCGTTTCCGCCGGCCAGCCGCCCATCGAGAAGCTGAATTCACGCTTGGCGCGCTTGGGGAAGTAGATCGAGGCGGTCATGGCGTCGACGTTGGTCTTGATGCCGACGCGGGCCAGATACTGGGCCACGGCCTGCGCCACCTGGCCGTCATTGACGTAGCGGTCGTTGGTCGAGGACAGCGTCAGCTCGAAGCCATTGGGGTAGCCGGCTTCGGCCAGCAGTTTCTTGGCGCCTTCCGGGTCGTACTTGATTTCCGGGGCCTTGGGCAGCGCGCCGAACATGCCGTCGGGCATGTACTGGTAGGCCGGGGTGGCCATGCCGTCCATGATGCGGGCGGTGATGGTCTTGCGGTCGATGGCCATCGAAATCGCCTTACGCACACGCAGGTCCTGCAGCGGGTTCTTGCCGTCGGCGCTCTTGACGAACGGGCTCGGATTGCGCGCCACGTCGGGCTGGAAGAACACCAGGCGGGTCGAGGGCGTGGCCACGAAACCGAACTTGGGGTTGTCCTTCAGGCGTTGCAGGTCACGCGCGGCGGGGTTTTCGATCATGTCGAAGTCGCCCGACAGCAGGCCGGTCAGGCGCGGGCCGGCGGCCGGCACCGGCACGAACTTCACTTCCTTCCAGTAGGGCTTCGGGCCCCAGTAGTTCTCGTTGCGCACCAGCTCGATGCCGGTGCCCTTGACGTACGACTTCAGGGTGTACGGGCCGGTGCCGATGGCGTCCTTGCCGTTGTTGAAGTCGGCCACGGTGGGCCACGGGCCGGTCACGCCGCAACCCTTTTTCGGGTCGAAGGTCAGCTTGCCGTGCTCGACGATGCCGTTCCAGATGATCGGCAGCGAGCGCGCCATTTCGGCGGGCATCAGCGGGAAGGGGGCGCCGGTCTTGATGATGACGGTGTGCGCGTCCGGCGTCTGCACGTCGGTGATCAGCTTGGTCGTGTCCATGTAGGACTGCGACACGTTGGTCTCGTTGTTCAGCGTGCGGCAGATCGTGAACAGCACGTCCTCGGACGTGAACGGCTTGCCGTTGGAGAACTTGACGTCGTCGCGCAGCTTGAATTCCCAGGTCAGGTCGTCCAGGTTCTTCCAGGACGTGGCCAGCGCCGGCACCAGCTTCATGTCGGCGCTGCGGCCCACCAGCGAGCTATAGACGTGCGCGGAGAACGCGTCGTTCTGCGTCATCTTGTGGTAATGGGGGTCGGCCGAGGTGGGTTCGGCGGACAGGCCGATCTTCAGCGTCTGGGCCTGGGCAGCGGCCAAGGGAATGGCGGCGGCCGCGAGGGCCAGGGTGGTGCGCAACTTCATGGTGACAACTCCGGATGGGGAACGAACCGGATCGTGCTGGCGGTGGGCAACAGCGCAGGGGCCAACCGGGAAACGCAACGTCGGCCGGGGGGCTTGCGGTGTTTTTGCGCCAGGCACGACGGCAAGGGGCCGATTATCGATAGGGGCTTCGCGCGCTGTCAATGCGCGCCGGGCTGGCGTCAGGGTAAACGCCGAGAGGGAGAAAAGCCTGTCGCGCCGTCCGAAAAATGCCAATCGCCCCAGTTCGAGGCGGTCCCGCTTCGGGACGGCTTCGCACTGGGGCGATGGAGATTGCGTCGTGGAGGGCGTCGCGGGGGCCCCACAAGGGGGGCCGGCGCGGCGCGATGGCGCCCGGTGAGAGGGGAGAACCCGGGGCGCCGGGTTCGATGCAACGGGCGCCGCGTGGGCGGCGGGCGTCACACCGGCAGCGCGCCGGGCGCAATCGCGGGAGATCGATCGCGACTCAGCCCGGCACGGCTGGTCTTACCACTGCGAGCCGGAGAAGCGCGAGCTGGCGGCGCGGGCCTTGTTCATCGATTCGTTGACTTCGTCGATGAAGGCGAACACGCCAGCGACCGCGGCGGCGATCGCCTTGCCGGCCTTCTTCAGGCTGGTCAGCGGGTGGGAATTCGGTTGGTTTTCGAGGGCGCCGCGGAGCAGGTCGCGCTCCAGCGCGTCGGTCAGGCGGGCAGTGTGGTTCAGGGTCAGTTCGCTCATGGTTTGCTCCAGTCCGTTTCGTCTTGGGGTAAACCATTATAGGGATAACCCTAAATTAAAAGCAACGCGTTTTTAAGGGAAAACCCTAGTATGTTGTAAAAATGTTTGTGCCACGGGGACTTAGCTCGCCCGGGCGCCGTTGCGCAGGGCGCGGGCGGCATCGGCCAGCTCGCCCGCCGTCAGCCCGATCGGCCCGATGCCGCGCGCCACCAGGGCGTCGGCCGCCGCGCCGTGCAGCCAGACCGCGCCGGCCACGGCCTGCTCCAGCGGCAGGCGCTGGGCGAGCAGCGCGCCCAGCATGCCGGCCAATACGTCCCCGGTTCCGGCCGTGGCCAGGCCCGGGTTGCCGCTGGCATTGCGGCGCCAGCGGCCGCCCGGATCGCAGACCAGCGTGCCCGCGCCCTTGAGGACTACCCAGGCGCCGAAGCGCCGCGCCAGCGCCTGGGCCGCGCCGGGCCGATCCGCCTGGATCCGGGCGGTCTCGACACCGAGCAGGCGGCCGGCCTCGGCCGGGTGCGGCGTCAGCACCACCGGGCCATCGTCCCAGTTGGGCTGGATGGCCCGGTGGGCCAGCAGGTTCAGGCCGTCGGCATCCAGCACCAGCGCCGCGCCGCGGCGCAAGACGAACAGCTCGGTCAGGATGTTGGCCGCGGCCGCGCCGGTGCCGATGCCGCAACCGGCGACCCAGGCGGTCACGCCCCAGTCGGTTTCCAGCAGCGCGCGCGCGTCGCGCAGCATCAATTCGGGTTGCAGCGGATCGCAGGGCAGCGGCGCCGTGTCCTGGGCGAATCCTGCCAGCACCTTGCCGGCGCCGGTCTTGAGCGCGGCGCGGGCGGCCAACAGCACCGCGCCTTCCATGCCGCGCCCGCCGCCCACCACGCCGACGGTGCCGAAACTGCCTTTGTGGCTGTCGGCGGCGCGCGCGGCGAACAGCGCCGGCAGGTCATCGCGGCGGATCTCGCCGGCAAACTGGGATGCGTGGGTGTTCATGGGTTGAGGCTCCGGAATCGGCGCGGGCGCCGAGAGGCATGGCTATCCACTATAGTGCCCCAAAACGCGCGGCCTTCCGCCCGCCCCACCGGAGACGACCATGACCGATATCACGCTGCAACACTATGCCGCCTACGAGTCCCTCAAGCTGCGCCGCCATCCCAACGGCGTGCTGGAGCTGATCATGGGGTCCAAGGACGGCAAGCCGGGCAAGCTGTCCACCGCCGACGACCGCATGCACCGTGAGCTGGCCGACATCTGGCGCGATATCGACACCGATCCCGACACCCGGGTGGTGGTGATCCGGGGCGAGGGCAAGGGCTTCTCGGGCGGCGGCGACCTGGATCTGGTGCAGCAGATGGCTGACGATTTCGACGTGCGCACGCGGGTCTGGCGCGAGGCGCGCGACCTGGTCTACAACATCATCAATTGCAGCAAGCCGATCGTCTCGGCGATGCACGGCGCCGCCGTCGGCGCCGGCCTGGTGGCCGGCCTGCTGGCCGACATCTCGATCGCCGCGCGCGACGCCCGCATCATCGACGGCCATACCCGCCTGGGCGTCACCGCCGGCGACCACGCCGCCATCGTCTGGCCGCTGCTGTGTGGCATGGCGCGCGCCAAGTACTACCTGATGCTGTGCGAGACCGTGACCGGCGAGGAGGCCGAGCGCATCGGCCTGGTGTCGCTGTGCGTGGACGAGGCCGAACTGATCGGCCGCGCCTTCGAGGTGGCCAACCGCCTGGCGGCCGGCTCGCAGACCGCGATCCGCTGGACCAAGTATTCGCTGAACAACTGGCTGCGCATGGCCGGGCCGACGTTCGATACGTCGCTGGCGCTGGAATTCATGGGATTCGGCGGCCCGGACGTGCGCGAAGGCGTGCAGTCGCTGCGCGAGCGGCGGGCGCCGAACTTCCGGCCCGATTCGCCGTTCTGACGGGATGGCAGTCGTCCTCCGTTGGGCAGGGCCTGGCCAGGCGCGCCCGCCCGGGCGGCGCATGCGGCGCGGCGGGGCCCGAAGCGCCGCGCCGTGCCGGGGCATTACTTCTTGAAGAACGCCGCGAACGCGGCCTGCGCTTCTTGCGTCTGCAGGCGGGCGCGGAACTGCTGCGCCTCGTAATCGAGCGTGTCCTGGATCGCTTGCCGGTCCGGGCGCTTGAGCATGGCCTTGGTCAGCCGCAGCGCGGCGGGCGGCTGCTTGGCCAGGCTGGCGGCGGTGGCCTGCGCGGCCGCCAGCGCGCCGCCCTTGGCCGTGACCGCGGTGGCCAGGCCGGCGTCGCAGGCCTCCCGCGCCGAGAACGCCTTGCCTTGCAGCAGCCATTCGGCGGCGCGGCGGGCGCCGGCCAGGCGCGGCAGCAGCAGGCTGGAGGCGCCTTCCGGGCACAGGCCCAGCGCCACGAACGGCAGGCGCAGCGTGGCGCCTTCGCCGATATAGACGAAGTCGCAATGCTGCAGCAGCGTCACGCCGATGCCGATGGCGTAGCCTTCGACGGCGGCGATGACCGGCACGTCGGCCTGCGTCAGCGCGCGCAGGAAGGTCAGGCCGGCGCTGTCGCCGGCGCCGCGCTCGGCCTGGAAGTCGCGCAGGTCGTTGCCGGCGGTGAAGTGTTCGCCGGCGCCGGCCAGGATCACCGCCGACACGCCGGTGTCGGCGCTGGCCAGCGCGAGCTGTTCGGTCAGCGCGGCATAAGTGGCCGTGTCGAGCGCGTTGCGACGCTCCTGGCGGTCGATCACCAGCGTCAGCACCGCGCCTTCGCGCGTGACCCGCAGCCCGGCGCTCATGCGAAGGTCCTGGCGGCCAGTTGCGTCCTGGCCTCGGCGTATTCGCGCCGCAGCGTGTCGACGATCTGGCGTGTCGGCTGCACGCTGCCGATGTTGCCCACGCCCTGGCCCGCGCCCCAGATGTCCTTCCACGGCTTGACACGGCTGGAGCCGAAATTGGAGGCGCCGCTGTCGGGCTGCGGCAGGTTGGCCGGATCGAGGCCGGCGGCCGTGATGCTGGCCTTCAGATAGTTGCCGGGGATGCCGGTGAAGAAGGGGGTGTAGAGGATGTCGGCCGCGCTGGCCTGGACGATGGCGGCCTTGTAGCCCTCGCTGGCGTTGGCTTCCTCGCTGGCGATGAAGCGCGTGCCCATGTAGGCGAAGTCCACGCCCATGGCGAGTGCGGCCAGTATCTGGGCGCCGGAGGTGATGGCGCCCGACAGGATCAGCGGGCCGTCATAGAAGCGGCGCACTTCGGACACCAGCGCGAACGGGCTGAGCGTGCCGGCATGGCCGCCCGCGCCCGCGCACACCAGAATCAGCCCGTCCACGCCCGCTTCCAGGGCCTTTTCGGCGTGGCGGATGGTGGTGACGTCGTGGAACACCTTGCCGCCCCAGTCGTGGATGCCCTTGACCAGGTCGCCCGGCGCGCGCAGGCTGGTGATGATCAGCGGCACGCGGTGGCTGGCGCACACCGCCAGGTCCTGTTCGAGCCGGTCGTTGGACTGGTGGATGATCTGGTTGACGGCATACGGGGCGACCGCGGCGCCGGGGTTGGCCTCGCGGTACGACGCCAGGCCGGCCTGGATCTCGTCCAGCCAGTCGGTCAGCAGGCTCTGCGGACGCGCGTTGAGCGCCGGAAACGAACCGACGATGCCGCTCGTGCATTGCGCGATGACCAGCTTCGGGTTGGACACGATGAACATGGGGGCGCTGATGACCGGCAGGGACATCTGGCCATACAGATCTGTCACGAGGGAGTGGGGCATAACGGCGTCACGTGTGGTTTCGGGTTGAGCGCCCAGGCCGCGCTTGAATGGCGGGAGGGGATGTGCCTATAATTACCTACCGACCGTCCGGTAATTAATTAATCTTTATTTAACGGCAAGCGCCGAACCGCTGTCAATGGAACCGGATCGCCCGCCGTCCGGCATTGCCGGGGCCGCCGCCGCCGCACCAGGCTCCCTCATGGCGACTTCCGCTGCTCCCGTCTCCAAACGCGCCCGCGCCGGCCGCCCGCCGACCCTGGCGGCGCCGCGCGAACGCATTCTGGCCGAGGCCGCCAAGCTATTCGCGCGCAGCGGCTACGACGGCAGTTCGGTGTCCGACCTGGCCGCCGCCATCGGCGTGTCCAAGGCCGCCATCTATCACTACTTCACCACCAAGCAGGACATCTACGACGCCATCATCCTGGCCGTGCTCAATGGCCTGACCCAGAGCGTGGGCCAGGACGTGGCGCGCGCCGAGGGCGGCGCCGCCCGCCTGCGCGCCTTCATGGTGGGCCACGCGCGCTACTTCGAGCAGCACCACGCCGAGTTCGTCACCATGCTGATCGGCTATTCCGGCATGGCGCTGCCCGAGCGCGAGGACGCCGCCCGCCTGCGCGACGGCTACGAGAAGCGCCTGCGCGACCTGATCGCGCAAGGCGTGGCCGAAGGCGCGTTCCGGCCCCTGGACGTGCCCGCCACCGGCCGCGCCGTGCTGTCGATGCTGAACTGGATGGTGCGCTGGTACAAGCCCGGCCAGGGCGACAGCGCCGAGACCATCGCCGCCGGCTACTTCGATTTACTGGTTGGCGGCATGCGCCCCTGAGCGCCGCCGCCCCGCATACCCCGAGAGACTCAGATCATGGCCCTGGATACCGAAACCCTGAACCTGTTGTTGGACGCCGTGCGCCGCTTCGTGCACGAACGCCTGATCCCCGCCGAGGACGAACTGGCCGCCAGCGGCCAGGTGCCGCCGGACATCGTTGCCGAGATGCGCGAGCTGGGCCTGTTCGGCCTGTCGATCTCGCCCGACCACGGCGGCCTGGGCCTGACGATGGAAGAGGAAGTGAAGGTGGTGTTCGAACTGGGCCAGACCTCGCCCGCGTTCCGTTCGCTGGCCGGCACCAACATCGGCATCGGTTCGCAGGCCATCGTCCTGGCCGGCACCGACGAACAGCGCGCCCGCTACCTGCCGCGGCTGGCCAGCGGCGAACTGATCGGCTCGTTCGCGCTGACCGAACCCGATGCCGGCTCCGACGCCATGGCGCTGCGCCTGTCGGCCGAACGCGACGGCGACCACTACGTGCTCAACGGCACCAAGCGCTACATCACCAACGCGCCCATCGCCGGCCTGTTCTCGGTCATGGCGCGCACCGCGCCCGAACGCCGCGCCAATTCCATTTCGTGCTTCCTGGTCGAAGCCGGCACGCCGGGCCTGATCATCGGCAAGCCCGACAAGAAAATGGGCCAGGCCGGCGCGCTCACCAGCGACGTGGTCTTCGACAACTGCCGTGTCCCCGCCTCGGCCCTGCTCGGCGGCGAGGAAGGCAACGGTTTCCGCACCTCGATGCGGGTGCTGGACAAGGGCCGCCTGCACATCTCGGCCCTGTGCGTCGGCATTGCCGACCGCCTGCTGCGCGACGCCGTCAAATACGCCACCGAACGCAAACAGTTCGGCCAGCCCATCGCCGAGTTCCAGCTGATCCAGGCCATGATCGCCGACAGCCAGGCCGAACTCTACGCCGCCCGCTGCATGGTTCTGGACGCCGCCCGCCTGCGCGACCGCGGCGAAAACACCACCATGCAGGCCGCCTGCTGCAAACTCTACGCCACCGAAATGGTCGGCCGCGTCGCCGACCGCGCCGTCCAGATCCACGGCGGCGCCGGCTACATGTCCGAATACGCCGTCGAACGCTTCTACCGCGACGTGCGCCTGTTCCGCATCTTCGAAGGCACCTCGCAAATCCAGCAACTGGTCATCGCCCGCGAGGTCATCAAGGCCAACAGCTAGGCAGGGCGAAGGCGTGGCGGGCATCCACCCGCCACGCCCGATGCCGGAACCTCATCATTGGAGCAATAGGGCAGGGCGCCATGCATCGTGTGCCGCGAGGCGCCCATGCAACGTGAAGATCCTCCACCCACGTGCAGCGTCATCACTCAAACGCAAAACAGCATGTACGCCAAAGAAGGCTGCCCGCGCAGCCGCCTTTGGCGGGCCCCGCCCCACCTCTCCACCCCCCCGATGGTCGTCACCAGAATGCCAAGCACACCGTCCGTCCCAGCGCCTGTCATGAGCCTTCAGTGCAGCCCTTTGCCGTGGGGCGCGGGGTGCGGGGGGCGTGTAGATGCGCCCGGCGGAAACCGTAGGGAGCCGAAGGCGGACGAGGTTGAGCCCGGGGCAGTCCGGAGCGAACGCTCCGGACCGCAATCGTAGCCCCCCGCACCCCGCGCCCCACGGCAAAGGGCGTCTCAAGAACCCAATCGCGTCCACGCCCCGACCACCCCAACACACCCAAGCCCCCACCGGCTAATATCCCCACTGACCCACCACTCTTTGGCGAAAAGATAAAAGATGTCGCAACGTCCCGCTCCCCTGACAGGCATCCGCGTCCTGGACCTGACTCGCGTTCTCGCCGGCCCCTGGTGCACCCAGAACCTGGCCGACCTCGGCGCGGAGGTCATCAAGATCGAACGTCCCGGCGCTGGCGACGACACCCGCGCCTGGGGCCCCCCTTACCTGAAGGACGCGGCCGGCAACGACACCACCGAGGCCGCCTACTACCTCTCGGCCAACCGCAACAAGTTCTCCGTCGCCCTCGACATCGCCTCGCCGCGCGGCGCCGAGCTGGTGCGCGCACTGGCCTTGCAGAGCGACATCCTGGTCGAGAACTTCAAGGTCGGCGGCCTGGCCAAATACGGCCTGGACTACGCCAGCCTCAAGGAAGTGAATCCGCGCCTGATCTACTGCTCCATCACCGGCTTCGGCCAGACCGGCCCCTACGCCAGCCGCCCCGGCTACGACTTCATGATCCAGGGCATGGGCGGCCTGATGAGCATCACCGGCGAGCGCGACGACCTGCCCGGCGGCGGTCCGCAGAAGGCGGGCGTGGCCGTGGCCGACCTGATGACCGGCATGTACTCCACCGTCGGCATCCTGGCCGCGCTGCACGAGCGTTCCGTCAGCGGCCTGGGCCAGCACATCGACATGGCGCTGCTGGACTGCCAGGTCGCCATGCTGGCGAACCAGAACCTCAATTACATGACCTCCGGCAACGCCCCGCGCCGCGCCGGCAACGCGCACCAGAACCTGGTGCCGTACCAGGTCTTCGCCGCCAGCGACGGCCACCTGATTGTCGCCGTGGGCAACGACAGCCAGTTCCGCAACTATTGCGGCGCCATCGGCCTGCCCGAGCTGTCGGCCGATCCCCGGTTTTCCACCAACCCGCAGCGTGTCAAGAACCGCGAGGCGCTGGTGCCGCTGCTGGCCGAGCGCATGGCCAGCGGCGCGCGCGACCACTGGCTCGCCGCGCTCGAAGCCGTCGGCGTCCCCGCCGGCCCGATCAACACGCTCGACCAGGTCTACGAAGACCCGCAGGTGCTGGCGCGCGGAATGAAGCGCGAGCTGCCGCACCCGACGGCCGGCACGGTGCCGATGGCGGCCAGCCCCTTGAAGTTCTCGGGCAGCCCGGTTCAATACCGCCGCCCGCCGCCCATGCTGGGCGAACACACCGCGCAGGTGCTGTCCGAAAAGCTCGGGCTGTCGGCCGCGGAAATCCAGGCGCTGGCGCAAAGCCCGTCCTGATCCGCCGGCGGCAGCCGCTCGCCGCGCCTGGCGCGGCGCACACACCATTCCAATGACAGGCAGGAGAAGTTGATGACGGAGATTCAAACCATCGGCGTCGTGGGCGCCGGGGCCATGGGGCGGGGCATCGCCCAGATCGCGGCGCAGGCCGGCCTGCGGGTGCGCCTGTACGACACCAGCGCCGACGCCGTGGCCGCCGCGCGCGAGTCGCTGCGCCAGACCTGGGACAAGCTGGCGCAGAAGGGCAAGCTGACGGCCGCCGACGCGCAGGCCGCGCTGGAACGCGTGGAGTCCGCCACCGCGTTGACCGACATGTCGCAATGCCAATTGGTGGTCGAAGCCATCGTCGAGCGCCTGGACGTCAAGCGCGACCTGTTCGCCGCGCTGGAAGGCGTGGTGGCCGATGACTGCATCCTGGCCTCCAACACCTCGTCGCTGTCGATCACCGCCATCGCCGCCGCCTGCAAGCTGCCGCGGCGCGTCGCGGGCTATCACTTCTTCAACCCGGTGGCGCTGATGAAGGTGGTCGAGGTCATCGACGGCCTGCGCAGCGCGCCCGAGACCGGCGACGCGCTGGCCGAACTGGCGCGCCGCATGGGCCACACGCCGGTGCGCGCCAAGGACATGCCCGGCTTCATCGTCAACCACGCCGGTCGCGGCATGAACACCGAAGGCCTGCGCGTGGCGCAGGAATCGGTGGCGAGCTTTGCGCAAGTGGATGCCATCATGCGCGAGCAGGCCGGTTTCCGCATGGGCCCGTTCGAGCTGCTGGACCTGACCGCGCTGGACGTCTCGCATCCGGTGATGGAATCCATCTACCGCCAGTTCTTCGACGAGCCGCGCTTCCGTCCGTCGCCCATCACCACCGTGCGCCTGGCCGGCGGCCTGATCGGCCGCAAGGCCGGCGAAGGCTTCTACAAGTACGTGGATGGCCAGAAGCAGGTGCCCGCTGAACCGCCCGTGCCGACGCTGCCGCAGGGGCTGAAGATCTGGGTCAGTCCCAAGCATGGGGAAGGCTACGCGCGCGCCACGGCGTTGCTGGAAAAGCTGGGCGCGCCGCTGGTGTCGGGCGCCGCGCCGGCGGCCGATGCGCTCATCATCGTCACGCCGTTCGGCGAGGACGTCTCCACCACCGTCTCGGCGCAGGGGTTGGACCCGGCGCGTTGCGTCGGCCTGGATACCTTGCACGCCTTCGACAAGGCGCGCCGCCGCACCCTGATGGTGTCGCCGGGCACCGAGGCCAAGTGGCGCGATGCCGCGCACGCGGTGCTGGCCGGTGACGGCGTGCCGGTGTCGGTGGTCGAGGACTCCCCGGGCTTCGTGGCGCAGCGCATCGTGGCCATGATCGTCAACATCGCCGCCGACATCGCGCAGCAGCAGATCGCAACCCCCGAGGACATCGACCGCGCGGTGACGCTGGGCCTGGGCTACCCGACGGGGCCGCTGGCCTTGGGCGATGCGCTGGGCGCCGAGCGCATTCTCGAGATCCTCAAGAACATGCAGCGTGTCACGGGCGATCCGCGCTATCGCCCCAGCCTGTGGTTGCAGCGCCGCGTGCAGTTGGGCATGTCGCTGTTGAAGACGTCCGCGGCCGATTGAAGCCGCGCCAAATGAAAAGCCCCTCGATGCATCGAGGGGCTTTTCTTCGTCCCGCGCGGCGTGGAGGTCGCGCGGCGCGTAGGACGCGCGTGGCTTACTTGGCCGCGTCCACCATGTATTGCACGGCCGCGCGGATGTCGTCTTCCGAGGCGTCGGCCGCGCCGCCCTTGGGCGGCATGGGCGGCTTGCCCTGCATCGCGACCTTGACCATGGCGTCCATGCCGGTCTTGATGTAGGGCTCCCAGGCGGCCTTGTCGCCGAACTTGGGGGCGTTGGCCACGCCGGTGGCGTGACAGGCGAAACAGACGCTCTTGTAGAGCTTTTCGCCGGCGGGGTTGACCGCGGCGGTTTGTTGCGGCGCGGGCGCGGCGGCGGCAGGAGCCGGTGCGGCGGCAGCCGGAGCTGCTGCGGCGGGAGCTGCGGCGGCCGGTGCGGCAACGGCCGGCGCGGCAGCGGCCGGCGCGGCGTCGGCTTCCTTCTTGGCGCCGTCTTCAGCGGGGGCGGCCGGTTCCGGCAGCGAGCCGCCGGACTTGTTGGCCATGTAGACCACGGCGCGCGCGACTTCGTAGTCCGACAGCGCCGGGTTGCCGCCCTTGGCGGGCATGCCGCCCTTGCCGTGCAGGGCCACGTTCAACATGGCGTCAAAGCCGGCGTTGATGAAGGGCGCCCAGGCGGCGTTGTCCCCGACCTTGGGCGCACCCGCCACGCCGGCGGTATGACAGGCCGTACAGACGGCCTGGAAGACTTGTTCGCCGGTCTTGAAGACCTTGGGCGCGTTGGCGTCGACCAGCTCGAATCCCGCGACGGGGGCAATGCGTTTGGTGATGGCTTCGGTGGATAGCGTATCCGAGCCGGCGCCGACCTTGGCGCCCGAGGCGACCATGTTCACCAGTAGGATGATGATGGCGATGGGCACCACGAAGGCCAGAACGACCGTGACGATCAGTTGCTTCGGGGTCTTGATGGGGGAGGAGTGCTCTTCTATGTGTTCCTGCTCGTTGCTCATGACCAAATCCTGCTAACGGGTACCGGGGGCGCCTTGGCGGCGGCAACAGAAAATCAGTACTGCACAAGTCGGCGGCAACCCATGCCCGCCTGCAAGCAAACGCTGGATTATATAACGGTGTCAGGGACGATCGTCCAATGTGTCAGGACGGGTTTTCGATGAGTTTGCCGGAAGATTTGATCCAGTTCATGCAGATCGCGCAAAACTGGGTACAATACCGCCTCCTTGCGCTGCGCCCGTAGTTCAATGGATAGAATGAGAGTTTCCGAAGCTCTTGATACAGGTTCGATTCCTGTCGGGCGCGCCAGCCAATCAACGGCTTGCTTTTTTCTGGGCCCGCCCTGGGCCTGTTTGTGCCCCTGGTCCCCACTGGGACGCTAGCCTCGCTAGCGGATGCCCCGCGAATCCAGGGCGACGCGCAACGACCTGCGGATTTCACTGGTCAGATGGCGCTTGCGGCTTTGCTCCACGATGCTGATGCTGCGTAATTCCTGCGGCCCCGGCAGCGACAGCACTTTCAAGGCCGGATCCTCATTCCAATGGACGTTTTGCAGCCACGGCACCAGGCTGACGCCCACTTGCTGGCGCACCAGCGCCGCAATGCCAAGAATCGAATTGAGCTCCAGGATTTCCCGCGGCTTGACTCGCAAGCGGCGCAATACCCGGTCGGCTTTGGAACCGGTGGCGGTGTTGCGGTCATAGCGAATATAGGGCTGAGTGGCCAGCAGTTCGCGGATGTCCGGCGTTCGGGCGTGGGCCTGCGCACTGGCCAGCAAGATCAGCGGCTCGTCATATAGGCGCGAGCAACTCAGACCTTTGAAGTCTTGTCGGGGCGATGTCACCACCACCGCGGCATCCAGCTCACCGGCCTGCAGCAGTGGCGCCAATTCGTCCGAGCGCGCGCTGGTCAGCGTGACCGACACCTTGGGGTGGACGGCCTTCAGCCGCACCAGGCAATTGGCCAGCAGTCCCATGGCCGAAATGATGCCGCCGACCGTGACTTCGCCTTCCATGCGCACGTCGCGCTCAGGGTCTTCCAGCATTGCTTCGTAATCGGCCACCAGGCGCCTGGCCCGCGGCAGCAAGAGCTGCCCTTCGCGGCTCAAACTCGTCTGCCTGTGGTGGCGCTCGAACAGCGCGCGGCGCATGTCATCTTCAAGCGCGCGCATTTGCTGGCCGACGGCGGCGCTGGTCAGCGCGACCCGATCGGCAGCGGCAGCAAAGCTGCCTTCCTCCGCGACAGCAATGAAAGTTCTCAGAAAGCGGATGCTGCTCATGTCGAGTCGGTTTCAGGTAAAGGTTTACTTTACCCCGATTAAAAATAAATTAGATTTTCTTTGATCAGGCGCTGGCGGATACTGCGGATCTTTCTCATTGAATGGTGTAGACCATGAGCACTGCCACCGCGGAATCCCAGGCTGAACTGCAGGCGCGCCAAAGCGCGCGACGTCTCTACGATCAAGGGCTGCCGACGGTCTATTCCCATGCGGGCGACAAGCGCTTTGCCTATTGCCTTTACGTGCCGGAATCCATCGAAGAGGCGACGCGCCCGGTGGATCTGGTGGTCGTGGTCCACGGTTCCAACCGCGCGATGGAGACCTATCGCAACAGCTTTGCGGAATTTGGCCGCTGGAACGATTGCATCATTCTGGCGCCGCTGTTTCCGGTGGGTGTGCAAGGCGATGGCAATGGCGACGGCTACAAGCAGATCCTGGAAGGCGATATCCGCTATGACCGGATCCTGCTGGAAATGGTCGCCGAGGTCGGCAAGAAGTACGGCCGTAACTTCGACACTTTTGCGCTTTTCGGTTATTCGGGTGGCGGCCAGTTCACCAATCGCTTCTGCTACCTGCACCCCGATCGGCTGTGGGCCGCGTCGATAGGCGCGCCGGGTTCGGTCACGTTGCTGGATACCGATCGCAAGTGGTGGGTGGGCGTGGCCGACATGGCGGCGCGCTTTGGCAAGGCGCTGAATCTGGACGCCTTGCGTCAAGTACCCATCCACCTGGTGGTGGGCGCGGCCGATCTCGAAACCTGGGAGATCACCCATCGCCCCGGCGGCAAGCACTACATGGAGGGCGCCAATGACGCTGGCCGCACCCGGCCCGAGCGCCTGGCGCGTCTGCGCGCCAGCATGGAGGCGGCGGGGGTGAACGTGACGCTTGAGCAGATTCCGAACGTGCCTCACATGGGTATCAAAGTCATGCCTGCCGCGCAGAAGTTCTTCGCCGCGGTGTTGCGCCAACGGCGGGCCCGCCACGTGCAGCGATAAGCACGCGCGGCGTGGCCCTGATCCGGCCGGCCATCCATTCCATCGAAGCAGGAGTACTTCATGCGCAACACTGTCAAAGCCGCCCTGAGCTACGCCGCGCTGGCGTGGGCCCTGGCGACGGGCAGCGCCCACGCCGCCGAGCCTTCACGCATCCAGGTCGGCATCAGCGGTGATATCCGCAGCACCGATCCCGGCGTCAACCGGGACGAGAACACCGACGCCGTCGTCATGCATATGGTGGAGGGCCTGGTGGCCTACCGCGAGGACGCTACCGTGGGCCCCATGCTGGCCGAATCGATCAGCGTGTCCGACGACGGGCGCAGCTACCGCTTCAGATTGCGCGAGGGCGTGCGTTTTCATAACGGCGCGCCGCTGACCGCGACCGAGGTCTTGTGGACCTGGCGTCGTTACCTGGACCCCAAGACGCAATGGCGCTGCCTGGCCGACTTTGATGGCCGGGGCCTGCTCAAGGTGCAGGACATCAGCAGCCCGGATCCGATGACCGTGGTCTTCACGCTGGAGCAACCCAACGCCCTGTTTCTGGCGACCATGGCCAGAACCGATTGTGGCGGCACCGGCATTCTGCATCCAGACTCGTTGACGCCCGACGGCGCATGGCGTGCCCCGGTGGGCACCGGCCCCTTCAAAATGGGGCAGTGGCAACGCGGTCAATATATCGAGCTGCAACGCTTTGCCGGGTACGCCGCGCGGGCCGAGGCCAAGCCGGATGGCTATACCGGCAACAAACAGGCGCTGGTGGATCAACTGCGCTTTATCGTGATTCCCGACAGTGCCACGGCCAAGGCCGCGCTGATGGCGCGTGGCGTCGATCTGCTGCCCGACGTCACGGCAACGGACGCGACCGACTTGAAGCCGGCCAAGGGCCTGACCATCCAGGTCAGCCCCGCCATGTCCATCAACGGCTTGCTGTTCCAGACCCGCGACCCGCTGCTGAAAGATGTGCGCATCCGCCGCGCCATTGCGCTGTCGCTGGATTACGGCCAGATGGTGGCCACACTGTCCAGTGGCCTGTCCAAGGTCAACAACTCCGCGGTGCCCAGCAGCAGCACCTACTATGACGCGGCCACCGCCCAAGGCTATCGCACCGATCTGGCCGAGGCGCGCGCCTTGTTGAGCGCCGCCGGCTATCGCGGCCAGCCGATCCGGATGATCGTGAACAAGCGCTATCCGCAGATGTTCGATATGGGCATCCTGAGCCAGGCCATGCTGGCGGCCGTGGGCATCAATATCCAGATGGAAACGCTGGAGTGGGGCACGCAGCTTGAACGCTACCAGAGCGGCAACTATCAAATGATGTCGTTCTCCTATTCGCCGCGTTTCGATCCGGCCTTGAGTTTCGAGCAGGTGCTGGGCGACAAGGCCAAGGAAGCCCGCAAGGTCTGGGACAACGCCGAGGCCATTGGCATCCTGCGTCAAGCGATGCGCGAAGCCGATCCGGCCAAGCGCCAGGCGCTGTTCGATCGGTTGCATGGCATGCTGATCCAGGATGTGCCCATGGTCATCATCTACAACGGCACCGCCATCGGTGCCTTCCGTGATGAAGTCCAGGGCTATCGAACCTGGCCGATATCCAAGCCACGCCTGTGGGGCGTGTCTGTGGCGGCGACCGCGAAATAGGCCAGCCATGTTGCGATTCTTCGTTCAGCGCCTGGGTATGGCCCTGCCCACGCTGCTGCTGATCTCGATCATGGTGTTTGGCCTGATCCGCTTTATCCCCGGCGATCCGGCATTGCTGATGCTGGGGGATATGGCGGACGCGCAAAGCCTGGCCGAGATGCGCAAGGCCCTGGGGCTCGGTCAGGCTTTCCTGACCCAGTATCTGATCTGGATCCGGGCCGTGCTGAGCGGCGATTTCGGCCTGTCGATCAGCAGCGGCCAGCCGGTGCTGGATCTGTTGGTCGAGCGCTTCAGTGTCAGCGCCGTCATCGTCCTGATCTCGGTGGGCCTGGCCGTGCTGCTGGCCGTGCCGGTGGGCCTTTACGCGGCCTGGAAGCAGAACAGCATGATGGATTTGGGGCTGGTAGCCGGCGCCACCTTGCTGCTATCGATCCCGGCCTTCTGGCTGGGATTGCTGCTGCTGTACTGCTTCGGCATGAAACTGGGCTGGCTGCCCATCGTTGGCTATGTCAGCGTCAGCGCCGATCCCTTGCGGGGGTTGAGCTATCTGGTCTTGCCGGTCGTGACGCTGACGCTGGTGGAGTTTGGCTCGATTGCCCGCATGGCGCGCGCCAGCACCATCGAGGTCTTGCGGCTGGAGTACATCGCTCACGCCCGCGCCAAGGGGCTGTCGGAAACGGCGGTGTTGTGGGGCCATGCCTTGCGCAATGCCTTTGCGCCGACCTGGACGCTGGTGGGCCTGATCCTGGGCAATCTGCTGGGCGGCATCGCGGTGCTGGAAACCGTCTTCACCCTGCCTGGCATAGGCCGGCTCATGGTGGATTCGATCTTCGCGCGTGACTACCCGGTCCTGCAGGGGTGTCTGTTGCTGATCACCAGCATTTACGTGGTGGTGAATTTGATGGTCGACCTGCTGTATCCGGTCTTTGATCCGAGGGTGAAGCTATGAATGAGCACGCCATCGCGCTGCCGGCGGCGCCTGCGCGGCGCCGCCGCCGGCCGGCGCTCAATGCCTTGATCGGCGGCGGTCTCTTGCTGGGCTTGGCCGCGTTGGCCCTGTTGGGCCTGGTATGGACGCCGTATGATCCGCTGAAGCTGGATCTGGGCTCGCGCCTGCAGGCGCCGGGCGCGCTGCATTGGCTGGGCACGGACGAGTTCGGCCGCGATGTCCTGAGCCGTCTCATCATCGGCGCCTCGACCAGCCTGTGGATCAGTCTCCTGTCGGTGACGGTGGCGCTGGTCTGCGGCACCATGATCGGCATGCTGGCCGGCTATCTGCGCGGTTGGACCGACCGGATCCTGATGATGTTCAACGATGCCTTGCTGGCATTTCCCGGGATTCTGCTGGCGCTGGGCATCATGGCCGTGGTCGGCGCCAGCCAATACAGCATCGTGCTGGCCCTGGGCATGGCCTATACGCCGTCGGTGGTGCGGGTGGTGCGGGGCAGCGTGCTGTCGCTGCGGGAACGCGAGTTCATCGAGGCATCCCGAGTCATCGGCAATGGCGAGCTGTATACGATGGTTCGCCATATTGTTCCCAACTGCCTGGCACCGGTGTGCGTGCTGGCCACCAGCATGTTCGGCTGGGCCTTGCTGTCCGAAAGCGCCTTGAGCTTTCTGGGCCTGGGCGTGCCGCCGCCCGCCGCCACCTGGGGCAGCATGTTGGCGGCCAGCCGGCCCTACATCGCCACGGCCGCCTGGCTGGGCGTGTTCCCCGGCGTGCTGATCAGCATGGCCTTGCTGGGTATCAATCTGTTTGGCGACGCCTTGCGCGATCGCCTCGATCCGCGCATGAGGAAGTGAGCATGACCGATAAAGCGCCACTATTGGCTGTCAAGGAGCTCCGGATCCGTGCCGGTCAGGATGGCCCGCTGGCCGTCGACGATGTCAGCTTCGAGCTCGCGCCTGGCGAGATCGTGGCGTTGGTGGGGGAGTCGGGCAGCGGCAAGACCATGGCCGCCCGCGCGGTGATCGGCCTGTTGCCCGCGCCCATGCAGTTGGCCGGCGGCAGCATACGCTTCAAGGGCCAGATGCTGGACACGCGCAATGTCAGGGCCTTGCGCCGTTTGCGGGGGGCCGAGATCGGCATGGTGTTCCAGGAACCCATGGTCTCGCTCAATCCGGCCCTGACTATCGGCCGGCAAATGAGTGAAGCCCTCAAGCTGCATACCCGGCTCAGCGCCGCCGAGATACGCCAGCGCTGCCTCACCATGCTCGAACGCATCGGTATCAAGGATCCGTTGCGTTGCCTGGCGGCCTATCCGCATGAGTTCTCGGGCGGCATGCGCCAGCGCATCATGTTGGCGTCGGTCATGCTGCTGCGTCCGGCCCTGTTGATCGCCGATGAGCCGACCACGGCGCTGGACTGCCTGGCGCAATTGGACGTTATCGAGCTGATGTTGGAACTGACCCGCGAGCAGGGCACGGCCGTGCTCTTCATCAGCCATGATCTTTCGCTGGTGGCGCGCTACGCCGACAAGGTGGTGGTCATGCGCAATGGGCTGGCGGTCGAGCAGGGGCCGACAGCCGCCATTCTGCTGAACCCGCAGGCCGAGTACACCCGTCAGTTGCTGGAAGCGCTGCCGCGCCGTGGCCCGCTGCCCGCCTTGCCCGAGGCCGACGCGCCGCTGGTCGAGGTCAAAGGCGTGTGCATCGAGTATCCCGGCCAGCGCGCTTTCTGGCGGCGTGGCGCCGCCTATCGGGTGGTGCGCGGCGTGGATCTCACGATCGCGCCGGGCGAAACCCTGGCCTTGGTCGGCGGCAGCGGATCCGGCAAGACCACGCTGGGGCGCGCGGTGGCGGGTCTGGTCAAGCCTTGCGCCGGCAGCATCGCGTTTCAGGGGATGGATATGCGCAAGTCCGTCAATCGTAGCGCCCGCCTGCAATGCCAGATGATCTTTCAGGATCCTTATTCTTCGCTGGATCCGCGTATGCGCATCGGGCAGATCCTGGCCGAGCCCTTGCGCCATAGCAATGACCTGAACGATGCGCAGCGCCGCGCGCGGGTGGCGCAAACGCTGGTCGATGTCGGCCTGAACCCGTCGTTCCACGACCGCTTCCCGCATCAACTGTCCGGCGGCCAGCGGCAGCGCGTGGCCATCGGCCGGGCGCTGGTGCGGCGGCCGAAGCTGGTCATTGCCGATGAGCCGATTTCGGCGCTGGACATGACCATCCAGAAGCAGATTCTGGATTTGTTCGAGCGCCTGCAGAAGCAATACGGGTTTGCCTGCCTGTTCATCTCGCATGATCTGGCGGCAGTGGAACGGATCGCGCATCGCGTCGCGGTCATGAGCCAGGGTGAAATCGTCGAAATCGCCAGCCGCGATGCCTTGTTCGACGAACCGCGGCACCCCTACACGCGCAAATTGCTGGCCGCGGCCTGCCCGCTGGAGAAGCTGCCTGACGGTGGCTACCGCATCCGCGTGGCGCAACACTGAGCCGGCCCCCGTTTCAACCCTTCAAGGAGATTCCATGACCGACGCCCGTTCCGTTTCCGATGCCTTCTGGGCGCCTTTCACGCCCATGCGGCAGTTTCAACAGCAGCCCATGATGTTCGATAGCGCCGAGGGCATGTACTACCGCACGCCCGACGGCCGCCGGATTCTGGACGCCATGGCCGGTCTGTGGTGCGTCAATGCCGGTCACGGCCAGGCCAGCATTGTGCAGGCCATTCAGCAGGCCGCCGCCCGCCTGGATTTCGTGTCTTCGTTCAAGATGAGCCACCCGGGCGCCCAGGCCATGTCCGATGCCTTGATCGCCTTGGCGCCCGAAGGCATGACCAATGTGTTCTTTACCAACTCCGGCTCCGAGGCGGTCGATACGGCCTTGAAGATTGCGCGCGCTTACCATCAGGCACGCGGCGACAGCCGCCGCACCAAGCTCATCGGCCGGGCCAAGGGGTATCACGGCATGGGCTTTGGCGGCTTGTCCGTTTCCGGCATCGGCCGCCAGAAACGCGACTTCGGCCCGCTGCTGGGCGAAGTCAGCCATTTGCCGCTGCCTTATGACGCCAGCATGCGCTTTAGCGCCGGCCAGCCCGAGCACGGCGCCGGCTATGCGGAAGCCCTCGCGCAATTGCTCGATATCCAGGACCCGGGCACGGTCGCCGCCGTCATCGTCGAGCCGGTGACCGGATCGGGCGGCGTCTATCCGCCGCCGGTCGGTTATCTGCAGCGTTTGCGCGAGCTGTGCACGCAGCACGGTGTGCTGCTTATTTTCGACGAAGTGATCACCGGCTTCGGGCGGGTTGGTGGCCACTTCGCCTCGCAGGTCTTTGGCGTCACGCCCGACTTGATGACCGTGGCCAAAGGCCTGACCAATGGCGCGGTGCCGATGGGCGGTGTCATCGTCAGTCGCGGTGTCTATGAGGCCTTCATGGCCGGCCCGCCAAACGTGGTGGAACTGATGCACGGCTATACCTATTCGGCCCATCCGCTGGCTTGCGCCGCTGGCCTGGCGACGCTGCGTTTGCATCAGGAGCTGGACATCAACGCCATGGTGCAAGCGATCAGCCCCTTCTGGCAGTCCAGTGCGCTGGCGCTCGAAGGCCTGCCCCATGTCACAGACGTGCGCAGCATAGGCCTGTTGTGCGCCGTTGACCTGGCGCCGCGGGCTGGCGCGGCCGGGATGCGAGGCGCGGACGTCGCCCGCCATTGCTTTGATCACGGCGTGCTGGTGCGCGCGTCCGGCGACATGATCGTCATCTCGCCGCCGCTGATCATCAACCCGGCCCAGGTCGAACAGATCTTCGAATGCCTGCGACGGGCGCTGCTGCTGGATGGCATCTGATCGGGCAGGGTGACTGGGGGCCGCGCTTCTACGTTCTACAACTGGAAGAAGACGTTCGGCGGGCTGGGGCCGGCCGAACTGCGCCGTTTGCGGCAGTTGGGAGAGAAATGCAAGCGCCTAAACGCTTGGTCGCCGATCTGTCGCTGTATCGCTATGAAATCCGCGCAACGACGTCAACGGAAGTCGGTTGCACAGACGGTCAATGACATCTGGAGCTGGACTTTGTGAGGGATCAGTTATTCGACGGCCGTCGCTTGCGCGCGCTGACATTGGTCGACAACTACGGCCATCGGTTCAAACCTCAATAAAACTCCATTCGAGAGGGGTAAACTCAAATTTTTCTTCCCCCTGCATGTAGTTTTTCATGATGAGTTCACTTTCAAAGCGTCCAACGGGGCCATCGGTGCAAATGTATCCTGTCTGGCGCGCCGGTAGAGCTTGCATCACGATATTCTGGCGTATCCAAATTGGCTGAACTTTACACCAACCTTCTATCGTGTTTGGGTCTATAGCCGGGGCGGTCCCTACTCGGTGAGTGTCGGCCTGAGTTCCAAGCAAGGAGGGGGCCAGCGCTACGGAGTCATCGCGTACACCCACCCATACGCCTTTGTGTATGGGCCATTCTCCCTTTCCAGGCCAGAACCGAAACCAAGAAACTCGGTCCCCTGGATCATAATATCCCTCAAAGGCCAAGTCGGGAGTGGGATTCGGACTGGCTGCCTTGCCGCAGACATATAGAATTTCGCGATTCTTATCGCGTTGGAAAGTACCGCGAAGTCTGGTCTCCCACGCGAAGGAACGCCCATCCCCTGAGTTTCGTTCGACCTGCGGAGCTGGGATCGTTCCACTCAAACCCTCTCTCACCGGCTTCCACGATTTGAATTCGCCATATTTTTTAGGCATATCCTCTGTGGAAACATGGAAATTCCCGCAGTTGCCATACTGGTCATACAGCTTGACGTCTAGGCGCGCGGTCCGCCTGCGACTTTTGTCATACCAATATCCAAAATAGCCATATACGGTTAGCGCAAACCCTTGAAGGTCCCCATCGAAGCGCGCCAGGCCGGGCTCATAAGAATAGACCTCGTATTCGCCCATAGGGAATTGGCGTGCGCCTGAGCCATCGATCGGATTACCATCAAGATCCTTCAAATTCATCGGCCAGAAATAGGCCGCATGAGTATACAGATGCTCGCCGTTGTACCCCGCACAATACCCGTTGAGCGCGGAATACTGATTTTTGTCCACTCGCACTTCGTAGAGTTTTGCACCATACTTGCCCACCGTTGGCCCGGTTAAACTGAAGGCGTAATCAATCTGGCGCGAGCAGTTTCCTTCAGGCGCTGGTTCGCTCGGATCCGTAATCCCTGCGTCGTTCGTGTCCGCATTGGTTCGGAGTGTCGCTTGGCAATCCAAATCCTGGGGCGTATAGGTTATTGCGGATAATAGAGTGAGCGTGGCCCTCTCCGATAGTCCGCCCTGCTCATTGGCTCCATCCGCGTTGTAAATGTCGTGGTTCTTGGGGGGGGCGACATTGACGCCAAAGCCGGCGGTCGGCCGAAACCGTTGGCCGATATCCACCGCGGAAGTTGTCCGCTCCGAGCAAGAGACGTAGTAAGTCAGTCTGACTACACCATTTTCGATGCCATGCGAACCGGGGGGCGGATCGATAGCCGCCCCAGATGCACGGCCGCTATACAATTGCGCGGAAAACTGGTTTTTCACCGCAGAGAACGTGAGCCAGCTCAGCTCTTCACGGCTGTAGTAATCGATAAACCAGACATTCTTCAGAAATTGGGAGAATTCCGGCGAGTTGTCGTCGGTCAATTGTTCGCCGGCACCATCGACCAGTGTAATGTTCAATACCAAGGCGGCCTGATGCAGTCCGTTTTTGAAAATTGTGGCAGGCCCGACCCCTCCAAACGTCGCGGTAATCTTCGATACATTCGCCCAGGCGTTGTTAAAGGTGTAGTGGGCCTCGCGCGCGTATGTCTGCGGATCGCCTCCGGTGACCACCACCGAAACCTTTGAAGCGTCGTCGGCCGCCGTATTCTTTTTCAGGCTCACGAACGGGGCGCGCGCCTCGCCTTTTGCGTCCGTCACTACCGGCTTGTTCTCGGTGTCCAAAAACTTCGCAGCCCCTGTCAGGGCAAACTGCACTTCGACACCCGCCATCGGTTCGCCGGTCTGCGAATCTTTAGCGACAAACACCGCAACGATCTGCGAATTGCCATCGGCGGGCGCGCCATCTTGCTCCAGCACCAGCGACACGGTGGGCTTGGCGAGAAAGCGATACGACACACGTTCACGTACTCGCGGGTCCTCTTCGAGCGAAACCACCAGATAGTCGAATTCGGGTTTCGCGGACTGCAACACCGCTTGCGCAACCCCGTTGACCGCCTGCCGCACCACCTCGTTCTGGCCTGGCTCGCCGGAAAACGTTGCGGCATGGCCGTCGTTGCGAAACTTGACTTCGGCCTCATCGATGAGTTCGCCGTCCTCCTCTACGATAGCTCGCACCTTCACGCGTGGCGTGTCGTCAGCGAAGGCGTTCACAGCGCTCACCTCTACGCTGCGGAACTTCGGGTTAGGCCCGACAAACTCAAAGGACTCCTCGTCCGACGCCTGCTTATCCAAAGGACTGAACGTCAGCACGGCCTGCATATACCCCGTTTCCGGCGTCTCACAGATCAAGGCCGCCGACGCCGTGCCGCTAACGTCGGT
This sequence comes from Achromobacter sp., assembly GCF_050285565.1. Taxonomy (GTDB): domain Bacteria; phylum Pseudomonadota; class Gammaproteobacteria; order Burkholderiales; family Burkholderiaceae_B; genus Achromobacter. The sequence goes on along the minus strand of NZ_JBLZXG010000005.1, from coordinate 90,857 downwards.
CGTTTCAGTGCAGTTCTGCTCTGTATGTCCCGGCGCCACCCCTTCAGCGTAGAAAAAGGCGTCGCCCTCTGTCACCTCAAATGTCACCGTTAAGCCGTCCACTTTCAGGCCCGGCGTCTTAGGGGTGATGGTCGCCTTCGCGTAGATTATCTCCGCGGGCGTCGGGTGCAAACCGGACGGGTCATCTTCCTTCTTACGATGCACCTTGGCCTTTGCCGGCTCAAATCGTAGCGTCACGCGGTAGTTGTCCGACTCGTAGAATCCCGCTTCTCGCACGGCCACCATGCTCCCTCCGCATAAGTCTTCTTGCACCGGCATCTATCCGCCACAATGGTGTATGCCCTCGGTATGCTGAACTTCTGATTTCTGCCTCAGTATTTTGAATTGCTAACGACGACTCGCCGGCTGAACGATCGCCGCGGCCGCACCGCGAGCACCAGTGTGCCGAATGCGGTGAGCCCAGGCGGCCGACTCATCGCTAGGGAAGTGGCTTCGTGTCTCGACCGCCGCCCGGCGCAGTTGCGCGTTGGCACTCTCGATGGCTTTGGTATGGCGTGTTGAGGTAGGCCCACTCACCGTCGGATACGTCTCGGGCCTCCTCGTCGTCCAATAGATCTAGATCACTTGGTCGCCAGGCAATTGCTTGAAGGTGAACAGTATCCGGGGATCGTTGTAGGGAACGGAGTAGACCCGCATGGTGGGCACGCTGATCTGGACTACCGGCACAGCGATACCCGTCTTCTGGTAGTACACCTGCTGGCTTTTTTGGGCATCGGCCCGACCGGCGGTATTGCCCTCGACATAATAGAAGGATTGAATAGGTATGGCACGAGGATCCGTACCTGCTGGCCAGTCTGCTATGCGAATCTCATTGCGATTCTGGAACGTTCGATCTCCCTCGATCTGCTCCATCCTCCCGCGCGCATACATCCATTGTTGGAAGGCTTGGCCATTTCTTAAGCCGCCGGGGCGTTTTGCTGACGTATAGAGATCGAACCCACATTGCCAGAAGTACTGCGGTGTGCCCGCAGGAGGATTCTCATAGTGTTCTATCCACTGGGTCGCGCCCTGGAGGATACTTTCGTCCTGACAAACGTTACCACCGGCGATGGGGGCATTGTTGGCCTGGGTATTTATTGCTGGACCGCAGCCTGCGTCGGCCCGAAAGTTGGTCCATCCGTCCATTGGAAATCCGCAGAGAACCTTGGGCGTTATCTTTCCCCGCGCCTTCAACGCATAGGGCCCTCGGCTGGGATAGAGGGTATAGCCGCTGCTGCCCAGATCGCGGAACGTAATATCCTTCCTAATCCAGGAAAAGGACACACCGCCCTGGCCTGTATGCTGAGTCCCCATTCCAACGGTGGATGACGGCGCCAGGTCCCACACAAAAAACCTGTTGTTGGGGTCATTCGCCGCTGTTCGAATGAGGATGCCGGAACACATGAACGCGGGGCGATCCGGGTCGGGGTCGTTCGAACCGTCGTATGGGCACATCCCCTGGTTATAGATGTTGTAAAGAGCTGTCATCTCCGGCGCCACGTCCGGGATGTTGGTGCCCGCTTTGGCCGCGCCGAATGCGCTGCCCACACTCAAGGCAATGCACGCCCAAGTCTTCAACAGGGCCTTGGTATTTCGAGGAAGGAACTGCATGGCGTTCTCCTGCACAGTGTGGTTGCTAGGTGGGCCATGACACCTGTGGTCATGTGCCCCAATTGCATGAAAAATCTAGCAAAGTTGGTGCGGGAGCTTGCTTGAGTTTTGGTAATTCTCTTTTGAATCCAGGCATTGCTTCGCGGGACTGGGCGCTTCACATCTCGTATCCAGGCTTGTTCTCTGCCCTCTCGAATCTCTGGCGTTTGCTTCCAGGGCGAGAGCGCCCGCCTAAAGCACGCACCCATACGTGAAAATTGGGCCGATTTTCAAAAATAAAACCGCAGTTTGGAAATCGAGGGGGTGGCACGGATTCCTACGATGACCATCGGGCCTCTTTCGCGGGTTGCCTTTCCTGTGGGTAGGCTCGTCCCTTGCTTGAAGAGCGGTATGTCCTTGAAATCCGTACCACAGCAAACGGCCTTCTCGTTCCTGGCCATCGCTGTATCTGAAGCCCTTATCGGAAACCAGAAATGAAGAGACCTAACTTGCGCTTCTCACGAATAGTCCACACGCTTAGTGTTGTCATCACCCTTTTGGTCGGCTTGCTGGTCGCCCAGAATGCCGCCATGGCCGAGGAAGGGGATCCTTATGTGGCGCACTACATGTGGCGGCGGTACTTCAATACGACTCCGAATTGCCCGACTGACGGCACGACACCCAACGCCGCGACGGCTCCGGAATTCGCCTGTACCGGGGTTATTTTTCGCGCGACCAGCCCGGCAAAGGAGCCGGACGGGGCGTGGATTCCCGAAACGAAGTCCTATGCCGATTCTGGCAAGCGAGCGGCGGGCGGCGTGTCGTTTTCGTATATTCGCGCCGACTCCAAGTTCGAGCGGGCAGCCTGGAACGCGACCAATGGTTTCACGGTATTTCCGAACGAGGGCAAGTACCAGGCGCCCCCAGACAAAATGAAATTGTGGGTGCTTTGTGCATTTGCCATTGACGGTGCGACGGATAACCGTGACGGTGCGGGGTGTAACGAAACCAACCGGACCAAGCCACCGTCGGCAGGTTATTGCCAGACCCACAATGTCAATACACTCCAGCAATGGCAAACGTCTTATGGCGCCCCCACCAAGAGCGACGCAGACGCCGAAAAGTGGGGCTGGACTCACCAGTGTGGTTTCAGTATGCAGCGAGACCTGCGCAAACCCAGTGACTTCACCACGGTGCTTCAGGCTAAGCAGTACACAAAGACTTTTAACACCGTGAACGAGCTTCGGATCCGCACTTGGGCGGCCACCCCGCAGGAAGGTAGCTCGAAGAGCACGGCGCTTAAGTTTCCGATTGAGTCGTTCTTTTATTTTGTGGGCAAAAACATGACGACTGCCGATTCGGCGACGGGCAAATCGAACGCACAGAGCGATCAGAAGAAATACTATAATCTTACCGGCGTCTTCGTTCCTATCGTACGAATCAAGCTGCCCGCGACGCCGTCGGATGATTTTGACTTTAGTTATCAGAAGGACGACCAGGCACCCGGTATTCCCATTCCCGTCTACCGGAAGTCCGATGAGATTAAGTGTACCAAGGGCCAGTTCGACACCAAGTGTTGAGTGTTGTCTGCAACATCGGCGCGCGGTGTCGTATCTGAGCCGGTTAGCGAATGCGGGTCTCTCGCGCCATTGACGAGATTCGCATACGCCTCAGGCATTGACGCACCATGATTGGCGTGGAGGGGGTTTTGGCATTATCACCTCGATACGAAACCCATTCATTCGGCCCGCGTTCTTGCAGCTTGCGCCCCACCGCGCGCGCCCGGTGGGGTCGTCCGCCTGACCGGTGGTCACACGCGCGGAGCCCAACGTGATCAATCTTTCATAGCACACCGCGATGACAGGCCTGGGCGTGTGGACAATGTCCGGGCGGCTGTCGGCCTCGCGCCACAACGATGTCTGATTTTGGCCGATCGTTGGGTTAATGCTGATGGCGCGCAAAAAGACTGACATACAGCGTCCCTAGAATCCGTTCCGGTCATGCGCGGAAGTCGCCGCCCGCGTGGCGTGCCGCTCCGCATGTGCATGTCTTGTCAATCAACGGGAATCTGTAATGAAGAAAACTCTGCTCGTCACCGCTCTGTTCGCCGCGCTGTCCGGCGTGGCGCAGGCTGAAACCTCGGTGACTCTGTACGGCCTGATCGACACCGGCGTGGGCTTTCAGCGCATCAAGGGCAACGACGGCTACAAGGAATCGAAGGTCGGCATGTCCAACGGCGTTTCCAGCGGTTCGCGCTGGGGCCTGCGCGGGGCCGAGGATCTGGGCGACGGCCTGAGCGCCGTGTTCACGCTGGAAAGCGGCTTCAACTCGGCCAACGGCCAGTCGGGCCAGAGCAGCCGCCTGTTCGGCCGCCAGGCCACCGTCGGCCTGAAGGGCGATTCGTGGGGCCTGCTGGAATTCGGCCGCCAGACCAACATCGCCTCGAAGTACATCTCCGCGATCGACCCGTTCGGCGCCAGCTATGCGCAAGCCAACGTGGGCGCCGCCTTCAGCGCCGCCAACACGGTTCGCCACGACAACATGGTCATGTACCAGACCCCGTCGTTCAGCGGCTTGCAGTTCGGCTTGGGCTACTCGTTCAACGTGGCCGACACGACCGCCGCGCAAACCGGCTTCAAGACCGCCGACAACACCCGCGCCATCACCACCGGCCTGCGCTACGTCAACGGCCCGCTGAACGTGGCCCTGACGTACGACCAACTGAACATGGCCCACCAGCTCGGTTCGGACGAGAAGCCGAAGCAGTGGATCATCGGCGGTTCGTACGACTTCGAAGTGATCAAGCTGGCGCTGGCCTATGGCCAGACGCGTGACGGCTGGTTCACCGGCCAGTCGATCAACAACTTCAGCAGCGTCGGCAGCCCGACGGCCAAGAGCTTCGGCAGCAACGTGGTCGCCAAGGACTTCAAGTCGAATTCGTACCTGGTCGGCCTGTCGGCCCCGGTCGGTGGCGCTGGCAACATCATGGCCTCGTGGCAGCGCGCCGACGCCAACAACACCTCGTTGACCGGCGACGATGCGACCATGAATATCTACAGCCTGGGCTACACCTACAACCTGTCCAAGCGCACCAACCTGTACGCGCTGGGTTCGTATGCCACGAACTTCGCGTTCATCGACGGCGTCAAGAGCACCGTCGGCATGGTGGGCGTGCGTCACCGCTTCTAAGCGGCGGCTTGCGGCCCGGCGGCGCGCGGGATGTGCGTCGCCGGGACGCCGCGGTTGCATTGAGCGGACTGGGCGTCTTACCCGGCCACAGACGCGAAAAAAGCGGCCACCTCCCTAGCTCCACTCTCAGTCCGCTCACCCCAACTTCGGCGGGATGCGCACACGTTCAGTGCTCCATGCGCCGCCGGCGCCGCGATGCGGCGCCGGCGGCGTTTGCATTGGCGCGGGCCGGGGCGGGGTCAGTCGTCGAGCGACGGCACCGTGCCGATCTGCGCCAGGAGGCGCGGCGATTCCATGTCGCCGGTTTCCTTGTCGATCATGACTTCGTAGGCGGCCACGCCGGCGAATTTGCCGGCCATGGAATTGGCGATGCGGATGGCGCCGAACTCGCTGCTGGCGGGGCGGATTTCGCCGGGCGCCACGCCATTGGCGGCGGCGCGGTAGGGAACGACGATGTATTGGACGACATGGGTCTGGGCGATGTGGGCGGCTTCGGACACAGGAGTCTCCTGGACGACGTTTCTGGGGCGAGCGCAATGTAGCACGTTGCACTGTGTTTTTGTACAGTATTTTTGACGGTGCCGTCGGCTTTTTTTCTGCGGCGCCGACCCGCCCCAGGAAAACCCCTAGCGCGCAATCGTTGCCCGATTTTTCCCTCGCCTCTAATATTTTCGAAAATCTTATGATTTTTATAAAAAGAGGCAAGGGATGGAAGCGAACAGGTACGACACCTATCGGGAAGACACCGCCGGCCGCGCCAACGTGGCGGATTCGCCGGAGCGCATCGCCTACTACCAGGATCTGGCGCGGCTTGAAACCGGGGCGCTCTGGACCGTCGCCAACAAGATCGAACCGTGGGCGCCGCGCTCGGCGTCGGTGCCGGTGGTGTGGCGCTACCAGGAGCTGCGCGGCCACGTGTTGCGCTCGGCCGAGCTGGTGTCGCCCGAAGAGGCCGGCCGCCGCGTGATCTACCTGAACAATCCGGGCCGGCGCGACGTCGCCGCCGCGGTCGGCTGGCTGTATTCGGGTCTGCAGGTGATGCGGCCCGGCGAACTGGCCTCGGCGCACAAGCATTCGCATTCAGCGCTGCGCTTCATCATGGAAGGCCAGGGCGCCTTCACGGTGGTGGATGGCCACAAGATGACGCTGGGCGCGAACGACTTCGTGCTCACGCCCAACGGCACCTGGCACGAACATGGCGTGGCCGAAGACGGCACCACCTGCATCTGGCAGGACGGGCTGGACATCCCGTTGGTCAACGCCTTCGAGGCGGGCTTCTATGCCGTGCATCCGGACCTGAACCAGACCGTGACGCACCCGGTGGACGACACCAGCGCGCTGTGGGGCAACGCCGCGCTGCGGCCGCAGACGACCGGCTGGAACAAGCCTTACTCGCCGCTGTTCAAGTACGAATGGGAGCCGACCTACGAAGCGCTGCGCCGTCATGCGCGCGTGGCGGCGGGCAGCCCCTATGACGGCATCCTGATGGAATACGCCAATCCCGCCACCGGCGGTCCGGTCATGCCGACCATCGGCGCCAGCATGCAGCTGCTGCGTCCGGGCGAGCACACCAAGGCCCACCGCCACACCGGCAGCTTCCTCTACCAGGTGGCCAAGGGCAGCGGCTTTTCGGTGATCGACGGCAAGCGCTACGACTGGGCCGAACGCGACATCTTCTGTGTGCCGTCGTGGGCCGTGCACGAGCACGCCAACCTGTCGTCCAACGACGACGCCTGTCTGTTCTGCTTCAACGACCTGCCGGTGATGCGAGCGCTGGCGCTGTATCGCGAGGAAGCGGTCAAGGACAACGACGGCCACCAGCAACTGATCTAGCGGCGGGCCGCCACCCCACTGAATTTTCATCCGCCGCCCGGCGCAGGCCGGGCGCCTGTCTCAACTCGTCTTGAATTTCCTGGAGTTCCTATGCGCTTGGTAACTTTTCGCGCCCATCCCACCGCCGCCGCCCGCCTGGGCGCGCTGGCCGAAGGCTATGTGATCGACCTGGCCCTGTTGGGCGCGGCCGGCGGCGTGGCGCTGCCGGACGACATGCTGGCCTTCATCGACCTGGGCCCCGTGGCCGTGGCGCAAGCCGCCAAGCTGATGGAGTCGTACCGTGGCGCCTGGCCCGTGGGCACGGCGTTGCCGCAGGAGAATGTCAAGCTGCTGGCGCCGATTCCGCGTCCGCGCAAGAACATCTTCGGCATCGGCCTGAACTACGTCGAGCATGTGGCCGAATCGAGCCGCACGCTGGACACTTCTGCCGACCTGCCCAAGCAGCCGGTGATCTTCTCCAAGCCGCCTACCACCGTCATCGGCCCCGGCGACCCCATCGAGCACAACGCCAGAATCACCCAGCAACTGGACTGGGAAGTGGAGTTGGCGGTGATCATGGGCCGCCGCGCTTCGCGCGTGGCCGAGGCCGATGCGCTGTCGTACGTGTTCGGCTACAGCGTCATGCTCGACATGAGCGCGCGCGACTGCCGCCGCGCCGGCCAGTGGATCTATTCCAAGGGCCAGGACACCTATGCGCCGTTCGGCCCCTGCATCGTCACGGCCGACGAGATCCCCGATCCGCAGGTGCTGGATCTGTGGCTGACGGTCAACGGCGAGAAGAAGCAGGGCTCGAACACGCGCCACATGCTGTTCAAGGTGCCGTTCCTGATCGCGGACATCAGCGCCGGCATCACGCTCGAACCCGGCGACATCATCGCCACCGGCACGCCGGAAGGCGTGGGCGCGGGCCGCAAGCCGCAGGAATGGCTGTGGCCGGGCGACGTGGTGGTGGCGTGCGTGGAAGGCATCGGCACGCTGCGCCATCCGGTGGTGGCGGTCTAGGCGAAATTCCAGCGCGCGCCGCGCGGCGGCGCGCGCGGCGGTCTCCAAGGGGAAAACAGATGATCAAGCAAACACTGTGGGCGGCGGGCCTGGCCTGGACGCTGGGTGGCGCGGCGCATGCGGCCGAGCCGGTCAAGATCGGCTTCATCGCCACGCTGTCGACGCCGGCCGGCTACATCGGCGAAGACGAACGCGACGCCTTCAACCTGGCGATCAAGCAGGGCGGCGGCAAGCTGGGCGGCGTGCCGGTGCAGTTGGTGATCGAGGACGATGGCCTCAAGCCCGCCAATGCCAAGCAGGCGGCCGACCGCATGTTGCAGTCGGGCATCAAGCTGTTCACCGGCGTGAACTTCTCCAACGTGCTGGCGGCGGTGGCGCCGGGCGTGGTCAAGTCGGGCGCGTTCTACGTCAGCCTGAACCCTGGCCCGTCGAGTTTCGCCGGCGAGAAGTGCGACCAGAATTATTTCGTCGCCTCGTACCAGAACGACGCCTTCCATACGGCGGGCGGGGTGGCCGCCAATGAGCTGGGCTACAAGCGCGTGGCGCTGCTGGCGCCCAACTACCAGGCCGGGCGCGACGCCATCGAGGGCTTCAAGCGCACCTACAAGGGCGAGGTGGTGGCCGAGATCTACACCAAGCTGGACCAGTCGGACTTCTCGGTCGAACTGGCGCGGGTGCGGTCGCTGGCGACCGACGCCGTCTACCAGTTCCATCCGGGCGGCACCGGCATCAACTTCGTCAAGCAGTACGCGGCGGCGGGCCTGAACAAGACCGTGCCGATGCTGATGCCGAGCTTCTCGATGGATGCGCGCATGATCAAGGCCACCGGCGACGCGGCGCAGGGCGCGTACACCACCGGCATCTGGTCGCAGGATTTCGACAACCCGCAGTCCAAGGCCTTCGTGCAGGCCTTCAAGGAGGCCTATGGCCGCGTGCCCACCGACTATGCCATGCAGGCCTACGACACGGCGCAACTGATCGGCGCGGGCCTGAAGGCCACCGGCGGCGACCTGTCGCGCCAGGCCGAGTTCCGCGCCGCGCTGCGCAAGCCGGACTTCGCCTCGCTGCGCGGCAAGTTCAGCATGAACACCAACCAGCATCCGGTGCAGGACCTTTACCTGATGCGCATCGAGAAGGACGCCGACGGCGGCCTGTCGCCGCGCCTGGTGCGCAAGCTGGTGTCCGACGACAAGGACGCCTACGCCCAATTCTGCAAGATGCCGTCATGACCTTGCTCTTCGAACAGTTGCTCAACGGGCTGCAGTTCGGCGCGATGCTGTTCCTGCTCGCGGCCGGACTGACCCTGATCTTCGGGATCATGGGCGTGGTGAACCTGACCCACGGTTCGTTCTACATGGTGGGCGCGTACTGCGCGGCCTACGCCATCGGCAGCACCGGCTCGTTCCTGGCGGGCGTGCTGGCGGCGCTGCTGGGGGCCGGGCTGTACGGGCTGTCGGTCGAGGTGCTGGTGATCCGCAAGCTGTACAAGCGCGACCATCTGTACCAGGTGCTGGCGACCTTCGGCCTGCTGCTGTTTTCCAACGAGGCGGTCAGCCTGATCTTCGGCCAGCGGCCGCCGCTGGTGGGCATCCCGTCCTTCCTGGAAGGGGCGGTGACGCTGGCGCCGGGATTCCAGTATCCGCTGATCCGGCTGTCGTTCATCGCCGTCGGCGCGCTGGTGGCGGTGGGGCTGTGGTGGCTGGTGAACCGTACCCGCATCGGCATGCTGATCCGCGCCGGCGCCGACGACCGTGAAATGGTCGATGCGCTGGGCGTGGACATCAAGAAGCTCTACACCCTGGTGTTCGGCCTGGGCGCGCTGCTGTGCGGGCTGGCGGGCGTGATGGCCGCGCCGCTGCTGGCGGTGGAGATCGGCATGGGCGAACGCATCCTGATCACCACCTTCGTGGTCATCGTGATCGGCGGCGTGGGCTCGGTGCGCGGCGCGCTGGCGGGGGCGCTGCTGGTGGGCATGGTCGACAGCATGGGGCGGGCCTTCCTGCCGCAGTTGCTGGGCGCGGTGTTCTCGCCGGCCACGGCGGACCCGCTGGCGGCGGGCCTGGCGTCGGCCAGTATCTATGTGTTGATGGCGATCGTGCTGATCGCCAGGCCGGGCGGGCTGTTCCCGGCGCGAGGATGATGATGGCAAAGACACTTTCGAATCGCGCGCGCTGGGGGCTGGCCGGGCTGATCCTGCTGCTGGCGCTGCCGGGCGCGGCGGCGGCCACCGACACGCCGTTCCTGATCGGCGTGGTGACGCGCTTCCTGATCTACGGCCTGGCCGCGGTCAGCCTGGACCTGGTGATCGGCTACGGCGCCATGGTCAGCTTCGGCCATGCCATGTTCTTCGGACTGGGCGGCTATGCGGTCGGCATCATCGCCTTTCACACCACCGAGGCCGGCCCGCTGTTCGGCTGGGCCGGCAGCAACGCCGCGCTGGTGGTGTGGCCGATCGCGCTGGCGGTGTGCGCGCTGGCGGGCTGGCTGTTCGGCTACCTGGCGCTGCGCACGCGCGGCGTGCAGTTCATCATGATCACGCTGGCGTTCGGGCAGATGGTGTATTTCATCCTGGTGTCGCTGCAGTTCTACGGCGGCGACGACGGGCTGATGATCGCGCAGCGCAACGTGCTGCCTGGCATCAACCTGGAGAACCCGCTGACGTTCTACTACGTCTGCCTGGCGCTGCTGACGGCCTGGACGCTGCTGTGCATCCGCGTCACCAACTCGCGCTTCGGCATGGTGCTGCAGGCGCTGCGCCAGAGCGAGCGGCGCGCCATCAACCTGGGCGTGGCGCCCACGCCGTACCGCCTGAGCGCCTTCGTGCTGTCGGCGGTTGGCACGGGGTTGGCCGGCGTGCTGTGGGCCAACTATGCCGGGCTGGTGACGCCCGACATGGCGGCCTGGACCAAGTCCGGCGAGCTGATGGCGATCGTCATCCTCGGCGGCGTCGGCACGCTGCTGGGCCCGATCGCGGGCGCGGCGGTGTTCCTGGGGCTGGAGCAGATGCTGTCGGCGCTGACCGAGCATTGGCTGCTGTACATGGGGCCGGTGCTGGTGCTGGTCGTACTGTGGGGGCAGAAGGGACTGTTCGGCCGCCTCTTGGAGACGCGTCATGCGGATTGAGCCCACCCCCGAAGCGCTTCGCGCTTCCCCTTCCAGGGGGCATGCCGACGGACCGGCGGAGCCGGATCCGTGGCATCCCGATAGTAAGCCGACACCAGGAATGGACGAGACGAAAACCCTGCTGCGCCTGACGCAGCTGCGCAAGGCGTTCGACGCGGTGGTGGCCACCAACGGCGTGGACCTGGACGTGCGCGCCGGCGAGATCCACGCCATCATCGGCCCGAACGGCGCCGGCAAGTCGACGCTGATCGCGCAGATCTGCGGCGAGATCCGGCCGGACTCGGGCAGCATCGAACTGGACGGGCGCGACGTGACGTCGTTGCGCGCTTTCGAGCGCGCCCGCCTGGGGCTGGGGCGCTCGTTCCAGATCACCGAGTTGTGCCAGGAATACACCGCGCTGGAAAACGTGATCCTGTCCAGCATGCTCAAGGGCGGCCGCGCCTTTGGCGCCTGGTCCGACCCGCGCCGCGACGCGGGCCTGAAGGCGCAGGCGATGCAATGGCTGACGCACGTCGGCCTGGCGGACCGGCGTCACGTGCGCACCGCCGACCTGGCGCACGGCGAGAAACGCCAGCTCGAATTGGCGGTGGCCCTGGCGCGCTCGCCGCGCCTGCTGCTGCTGGACGAGCCCATGGCCGGCATGGGGCCGGAGGAATCGGCGCGCATGACACGGCTGCTGCTGGGCATGAAGGGCGACTACGGCATTCTGCTGGTGGAGCACGACATGGACGCGGTGTTCGCGCTGGCCGACCGCATCAGCGTGCTGGTCTACGGCAAGGTGGTGTTCAGCGGCGCGCCCGAAGCGGTGCGGCGCCATCCGGAAGTGCGCGCCGCCTACCTGGGAGATGAACATGTTGAAGGTTGAGGGCCTGACCGGCGGCTACGGGTCGAGCAAGGTGCTGTTCGGCATGGCCTTCGAGGCCGCCGAGGGCGAGGTGATCTCGCTGATCGGCCGCAACGGCATGGGCAAGACCACCACCATCAAGACGCTGATGGGCATGCTGCCGGCCACCGGCGGGCAGGTGCGGTTCCGGGGCCAGACGCTGGCGCGGCCGGCGCCGAGCGCGGTGGCGCGGCTGGGCGTGGGGCTGGTGCCGGAGGGGCGGCGCGTGTTCGGCTCGCTGACGGTGGAGGAAAACCTGGTGGCGACCTCGCGCGCCGCGCCCGGCGGCTGGGACCTGGCGCGCGTCTATGCCCTGTTTCCGCGCCTGAAGGAGCGCCGCGCGCAATCGTCGCGCACGCTGTCGGGCGGCGAGCAGCAGATGCTGGTGGTGGGCCGCGCGCTCATGACCAATCCCAAATTGTTGATCCTGGACGAAGCCACCGAAGGGTTGGCGCCGCTGATCCGCCAGGAAATCTGGCGTTGCCTGCGGGCCTTGAAGGCCGAGGGCCAGACCATCCTGGTGATCGACAAGAACCTGCCCGAGATGGCGACGCTGGTGGATCGCCACTACATCGTCGACAAAGGCCGCGTGGCCTGGTCGGGCGCGCCCGCCGAACTGTCCGCGCAGCCCGAGCTGGCGCAACGTTATCTCGGCATCTGACCGCTAAAGGAGCCACACGCATGTTGAACCTGCCCGTTTTCAAGGCCGCCGCCGTCCAGGCCGCTCCGGTGTTCCTGGACACCGACGCCACTGTCGACAAGACTTGCGCGCTGATCGCCGAGGCCGCCGGCAACGGCGCCAGTCTGGTGGCCTTTCCCGAGGTGTTCGTCTCGGCCTACCCCTATTGGAGCTGGGTGATGAACCCGGTGCAGGGCAGTCCCTGGTTCGAGAAGCTGTGCAAGAGCGCCATCGAACTGCCCGGGCCGGAGATCCGCCGCATCGCGCAGGCCGCGCGCCAGCACCGCGTCAACGTGGTTGTGGGCGTGAACGAGCGCAGCCGCCATGGCGTGGGCACGATCTACAACACCATGGTCTTCATCAACGAAGAAGGCCGCATCCTGGGCCGCCACCGCAAGCTGGTGCCGACCTGGGCCGAAAAGCTGACCTGGGCTCATGGCGACGGCGAATCGCTGCGTGTCTACGACACGTCCGTCGGCAAGCTCGGCGGCCTGGCCTGCGGCGAGAACACCAACACGCTGGCGCGGTTCTCGCTGCTGGCGCAGGGTGAAATGGTGCACGTCGCCAGCTATATCTCGCTGCCGGTGGCGCCGCCCGACTATGACATGGCCGAGGCCATCCGCCTGCGGGCGGCGGCGCATTCGTTCGAGGGTAAGGTGTTCACAGTGGTGTCGTGCTCGACCATTTCCACCGAGATCCAGGACGCCATCAGCGCCAGCCATCCGCAAGCGCGCGAGATGCTGGCGCGCCGCAACAGCGCCTTTTCGGGGATAGTGGGGCCGGACGGCCGCGTGATCGGCGAGCCGCTGATCGACGATGAAGGCATCGTCTACGCCGACATCGACCTGTCGCGCTGCATCCAGCCGCGCCAGATGCACGACATCGTCGGCCACTACAACCGCTTCGACGTGTTCGACCTGCGCGTGAATCGGCGGCCGTTGCAGGCGGCGCGCTACGACGACCTGGCCGAATCGTGCGCCGACGACCTGGACGGAGACTTCGAACCCTTGCCCGAGGCGCGCGGCTGAGGGCGGCCGGGCCACGGGTAGAATGGGCCGCCTGAGCGCCCGCCGGCCCCGGCCCCAGGCCGCTGACATCTGGAGTGCACGTTGAAGCCAAGAATCAAAGCTTCCCGCCAGGACGAGCCCGGCGCCGACGGGAGCACCGAGGTAGAGGAAATCACGCTGTCCGAGCAGGTCTACCGCCTGCTGCGGCGCGACATCATGAGCGGTGCCTTCGCGCCCGGCCAGTCGCTGCGCCTGGAATTGCTCAAGCAGCGCTACGGCAGCAGTTTTTCGCCGATCCGCGAGGCCCTGAACCGGCTGCGCAGCGAACGCATGGTGATCACCACCACCTCGCGCGGCTTTCGCATCGCGCCGCTGTCGGTCGAAGAAATGTGGGACGCCTGCGAAACCCGCATCCTGATCGACTGCGAAGCCCTGCGGCGCTCGCTGGCCAACGCCGACGACGCCTGGGAGGCGCGATTGGTGGGCGCGTATCATGCGCTGACGCTGGCCGCGCAGCGCGCCGGCGAGGCCGTGCCGCCCAGCCAGGAACGGGAGGAAGCGCTCGAGGCGCGGCACCTGGACTTCCACCACGCGCTGATCGGCGCCTGCCGTTCAAGCTGGCTGCTGGACCTGTCCACACAGTTGTACGCGCAGACCGAACGCTACCGGCGCCCGGCGCGCGCTGGCGCCACGGCTTACAGCCCCGAGCGCAATGTCGACGACGAGCACCGCCAACTGCTCGATGCCGCGCTGTCGCGCGACGTCGAAGGCTCGGTGGCGATGCTGGCGGCGCACTATCGCAAGACGGCGCAGTTCATCGAACACATCATTTCCCAGGACGACAGGCAGGCCATTCATGCGTGACGCGGACATCGATCTCTTCTTCCCCACCATCGCCGAGCGCGAGGTGCAATACAACGCCCGCGCGTCGGTGGCGGATTTCGACGCCTGTGTGCGCCGCTACGCCGAATCGGCCGCCGCGGTGAAGGCGCGCCGGCCGGGCCTGTTGAACCTGCGTTACGGCATGGGCCAGGACGAGCGGCTGGACCTGTTCCTGCCCGCCGCCAACCGCGGCCCGGCGCCGCTGTTCGTGTTCATTCACGGCGGCTACTGGCGCGCGCAGCGCAAGGAAGACGCGCCGGTCATGGCCGAGGCCTTCAACGCGGCCGGCGCCGCGGTGGCAGTGCCGGAATACACGCTGGCGCCCGAGGCGACGCTGCCGGAAATCGTGCGCGAGATGCGCTCGGCGCTGGCCTGGCTGTATCACAACGCGGCGGCCTACGGCGTCGATCCCGAGCGCATCTACGTCGGCGGCAGCTCGGCCGGCGGCCACCTGGCCGCGATGCTGGCCGCGCCCGCCTGGCCGGCCAGCTATGGCGTGCCGGACGACGTGGTCAAGGGCACGCTGGCGCTGAGCGGCCTGTTCGACCTGCGGCCGCTGTGCGATGTCTTGCCCAATACCTGGCTGCAACTGACGCCGGAACAGGCGGCCCGCCACAGCCCGATCTTCAACCTGCCCGAACGCGCCGGCCCGATGCTGCTGGCGGTGGGCGGCCTGGAGACCCAGGGATTCAAGAACCAGACCGAGGCCTTCGAACGCGCCTGGACCGGCGCCGGCCTGCAAGCCACGCGCATCCCCACGCCGCACTGCAACCACTTCGACCTGGTGAACGAGCTGGAAGACCCCGCCAGCGCCCTGACCCGCGCCACGTTGGCGATGATGGGCCTGGCGCAAGCCTGAGCGCGTTCACGGACGCGGGCGCGCCATGGCCGACCTGAAACTGCTCGAAGACCTGATCGCGCTGGCGCAGAGCGGCAGTTTCGTGCGCGCCGCCGAGGCGCGGCACGTCACGCATCCGGCCTTCGGCCGCCGCATCCGCGCCCTGGAGGCCTGGGCCGGCGCGCCGCTGGTGGAGCGTCAGCGCGTGCCGGTCACCCTGACCGCCGAGGGCGAGGCCTTGCTCAAGACCGCCACCCAGGTGGTCGAGCAGATGGGCCTGGTGCGCCATCGCATCCGCAGTTCGGGCGCGGGTGGCGAGGCGGTGCTGCGCATCGCCACCGGCCGCAGCCTGGCGCGCACGCTGGTGGCCGACTGGATCGCGCGCCTGCGCCATCGCGCGCCGAAGGTGCTGACCGAAGGCACCCAGTTGGAGATCTCCACCGGCAAGATGGAAGACATGGCGGTGCGCTTGGAGCAGGGCAAGGTGGACCTGCTGTGCTGTTACGAGCATCCCGCCCTGTCGATGCAGCTCAACCCGGTGCGCTACCGCTACATGACGCTGGGCACCGACAAGCTGGTGCCCGTGAGCCAGGCCGATGGCCGGGGCCGCGCGCGCTACGTGCTGAGCGAAGGGGGGGCGGCGGTACCGCTGATCACCTACGCCGGCGGCCTGTCGATGGAACGCATCCTCGGCGACCGCCTCGACTCCACCCCCTACGCGCTGACCCCGTTCGTGCGCAGCGATTCGCTCGACGCCGCGCACGGCGCCGCCGCCAAGGGCCTGGGCGTGGCCTGGCTGCCCTGGTCGATGGTGGCCGCCGACTGCCGTCGCGGCACGTTGGTGTCGCTGGGCGGACGCAGCGACGAGATCGCGTTCGAGGTGCGCCTGTACCGCTCGCGCGCGCGGCTGGCGGACCTGGCCGAGGCGGCCTGGGAAGCCACGGCCAATCGCAAGGCCTGAGCCCTGTCGCTTCCTCACGCGGCCGGGCCCGCCGCCGCCGCTGGCGTCGTGCCGGGCGCGGGTTGCAACCGAATCAGCACGGCTATGTGCCGACTTGGCACGGCATGGCCTGGGGCCGCGCCGCAGAATGTCTCCCGATATTCAAACGAGACGGCGCCGCCGTCCACCACAGCACCCCAGGGAGAAACCCATCATGTCCATCACGCACCCGCTGCGCGGCGCGTTGACCGCGCTCTGTGCCGCGTCCACGCTGGCCGCGGCCGCGCCGGCCGCCGCCGCCGGCTACCCCGACCGCCCCATTTCGCTGGTCGTCGGCTACCCGGCCGGCGGCAGTGTCGACCTGACCGCGCGCCTGTTTGGCGAGGAACTGGCCAAGCGCCTGGGCCAGAGCGTGGT
Organism: Achromobacter sp.; assembly: GCF_050285565.1. Lineage (GTDB taxonomy): Bacteria > Pseudomonadota > Gammaproteobacteria > Burkholderiales > Burkholderiaceae_B > Achromobacter. The sequence continues at coordinate 74,435 of NZ_JBLZXG010000005.1, read as the reverse complement.
GGTCGAGAACGCCGGCGGCGCTGGCGGCACCATCGGCGCGCAGCGCGTGGCCCGCGCCGCGCCCGACGGCTACACGCTGCTGCTGGGCTCGACCAATGAAATGGTCATCGCCCGCATGATCAACAGCGCCGTGAAGTACGACGGCGCCAGGGACTTCACCGCGCTCGGCGTGATCGCCTCGCAGCCCATGCTGCTGGCGGCCAGCAAGAATTCGGGCGTCCAGAGCGCGGCCGACTACCTGAAGAAACTGCGTGGCGCGGCGCCGGGCAGCTTCAACTACGGTTCCTCGGGGGTCGGCACCACGCTGCACCTGGCCGGGGAAATGGTCAACCAGTCCACCGCCACCCGCGCCGAGCACGTGCCCTATCGCGGCGTTTCGCCGCTGGTGACAGACCTGATGAGCGGGCAACTGGACTTCGGCATGCTGGTGCTGTCTTCCGGCCTGCCGCAGGTCCGCGGCGACAAGATCGTGGCGCTGGGCGTGACGCAGAAGCAGCGTTCGCCGGTGGCGCCGGACATCCCCGCGCTGGCCGAAACGCCGGGGTTCGAGTCGGTCGACGTCAGCGTTTCGTTCGCGCTGTACGGCCCGGCCGGCCTGCCCGAGCCGGTGGCGGCCAAGCTGCGCGATGCGCTGGCCGGCACGCTCAAGTCGGAACAGTTCCGCGCCAAGATGCAGGAAGCCGGCGGCGTGCTGGCGCAGCCGGGCCTGGACCCGGTGGCCTACCAGGCCGACGAAACCCGCAAGTATGGCGCGCTGGTCAAGGCGGCCAGGATCGAGCCGCAGTAAACACCTTTGCCCGCCGCAGGCTGACGGCCGCCTGGTGGCGGCCGTCAGCGCATGCGCCGGCGCTGTTCACCCTCTCTCTTTTGCGCACATCAACGCAGGCAACACCATGGATTTCACGCTTCCCGTTCCCGACCTCGCCGCCGAGCGCCTGGGCAATACCGACACGCCGGGCGTCTGGCATTTCGACTCGGGCGTGCCGGGCCGCGCCCTGATGCTGTCGGCGCTGGTGCACGGCAACGAACTGTGCGGCGCCTGGGCGCTCAAGGATCTGCTGGCGGCGGGCCTGCGGCCGCGGCGCGGCCGCCTGACGCTGGCGTTCTGCAACCTGTCCGCCTTCGACCGCTTCGACCTGGCGTGCCATGACGCCTCGCGCTTCGTGGCCGAGGACATGAACCGGGTCTGGAGCGCCGAACGCCTGGACGACCCCGGCAACAGCGACCGCCGGCGCGCGGCGCAACTGCGGCCGTGGGTCGAGCGCGCCGACTGGCTGCTGGACCTGCATTCCATGCACGAACCGGGCGCGCCCCTGCTGCTGACCGGTGTGCTGCCGCGCAACATCGCGTTGGCGCGGCGCCTGCGGGCGCCGCAACACGTGATCGTGGACGCCGGCCACAAAGACGGCGTGCGCATGCGCGACTATGGCCGGTTCGGCGATCCGGCCAGCGACGCCTGCGCGCTGCTGATCGAATGCGGCTTCCATGGCGATCCGGCGGCGCGCGGCGTGGCGCGCGACATGGTGGCGCGCATGCTGGTCGAATCGGGGGTGCTGGACGAGGCCGACATTCCGGCCGGCTGGCGGCAACCGGATGCCGCCGCGCAGCGCGTGCTGCAAGTGACCGACGCGGTGGTGGCGCCGTCGATGGACGTGTCTTTCGCGCAACCGTGGCAGGGCCTGGAGACCCTGGCACAGGCGGGCGCGGTCATTGGCCGGGCCGACGACAAGCCGATCGTCACGCCCTACGACCGCTGCACGCTGGTGATGCCGTCCTTGCGCCAGCTCAAGCCAGGCGTGACCGTGGTGCGGCTGGCGCGCGATTACGCGGGCTGACGCGGGCGCACAGGGCGTGGGACGGCCGCGCGGCGCCGCGCCCCGAGGCCGTCGCCCTTACTTCTGCGGCGTGTAGCGCAGCTCGTCGAGCGCGTAGCCCTGCGCCGTGGCGGCGGCCAGGGCGCGGTCCAGGTCTTCCTTGGGCAGTTGCGGCGAGCGCGACAGGATCCACAGGTACTTGCGGTCAGGCGTGCCGACCACGGCCCAGCGGTAGTCCGGGTCGAGCCCGATGACCCAGTAGTCGCCCTTGAACGGCTTGAAGAACGAGACTTCGAGCTTGGCGTTGTTGCTGCCTTCGACCACCGTGGCGGTGCCCGTGGCCGAGTCGATCTCGCCGTCCTTGGTGCGGCAACGGTTGTTGACCCCCACGGTGCCGTCCGGATGCAGCGTGTATTCGGCGGTGGTGTCGCCCACGCAGTTGCGCTGGAAGAACATCGGGAAATTGGCGATCTCGTACCACATGCCGGCATAGCGCTTGAGGTCGACCGATTCGACGGTCTGCATGGGCGGCGGCGCGGCGTGGGAGATCCCGGCCGCGCCAGCGGCCAGGGCCAGCAAGAATGTTGCAATGCGGCGCATGGAAAAGCCTCCTGATCCAAAACTCTAACGATACGCCTTATTTGCGCGGGGCCTTCAGCGCGGCGTGATAACGGGCGACGTAGGTGTCGAAATCGACATCGTCCGACTGTTCGATGCGGCGCTGTTCGGCGCTGGAGTCGAGCGCGGCCTGACGGTACTCGGCGGCCAGATCCGCCGGCAGCGGCGCGGCGCGCAACGCCTGCGCATGGGTCTGGCTCTGGCGCAGCGAATAGTCGTGGAACGATTCGCCGCTGTCGGTCAGCGCGGCCAGCAGGCGCGCCGACGGCGTCGCGTCGGGCTGGCCGAGCTTGGCGCGCTGCGCGGCCAGGCTGTCGGCATACGCGCTGCCGCCCAGCGCCGCGTCGTACAGGGCGGCGTAGGGCGCGATCTGGTCGAGCAGCTCCTGGCCCCATTGCGCCAGGCCGATGGCCTTGCCGTCGCGATCCAGTTGCAGACCGGGCTTGCGGCCTTCCTTGACGACGGTGGCGAAGTTGTCGGCGCTGCGCTGACAGTAGCCGTTGGCGGGGAAGAAGGGGCTGTCGGAAGCGGCGCAGAACAGCAGGAAGGCATCCACGAAACGGCTGGTGGCGGCGTCAATGCCAACCGGCGATTCGGGATTGATGTCCAGGCAGCGTACTTCCACATATTGCACGCCGCGCTCGGCCAGCGCCGTGATCGGCCGCTCGCAGCGGCCGGTGGCGCGCTTGGGGCGGATGCTGGAGTAGTACTCGTTTTCGATCTGCAACACGTTGGTGTTGAGCTGGATCCATTCGCCGTTGCGATGCGTGCCGATCTTCTGGTAGTCGGGCCACGGTTGCGTGACTGCGTCGTACAGGCGGCCGAGGAAGGTATCCAGATCGTTGTAGCAGAGCTTGAGCTGCGACTGGGCCTTGTTCTGGTAGCCCAGGTCGCTCATGCGCAGGCTGGTGGCGTGGGGCAGGTAGAGCGTGTGGTCGCCCAGGCGCTGCAAGCCGTGCTCGCCATCGCGCAGGAAGTCGCGCGCCAACGCCGGGGCGGCGCCGAACAGGTACATCAGCAGCCAGGAATAGCGCGTGAAATTGCGGATCAGGCCGATGTAGCCGCGCGAGCGCCGTTCCTGGTCGGTGCCGGGCTGGGTGTCGAGCACCGGCCACAGCGCCTCGGGCAGCGAGAAGTTGTAGTGCACGCCGGCAATGCATTGCATGGTCTTGCCGTAGCGCTCGGCCAGGCCGCGGCGGTAGACATGCTTGAGCATGCCGGTGTTGGACGTGCCGTACCAGGCGATGGGAATGTCGGCCTCGGCCGGCAGGGTGGCCGGCATCGACTGGTTCCAGATCAGTTCGTGGTCCAGCACGCTGTAGACGTGGCGGTGGGTGGCGGTCAGCTCGGCCAGCAGGGCGTCCACGTTGTCGTGGGTGCCGGTGATCAGTTCGAGCAGCGATTCCGAATAGTCGGTGGTGACGTGTTCGTTGGTCAGCGCGGAGCCGAGCCCGGCCGGGTGTGGCGTGCGGGCCAGGATGCCCTGCTCGTCGACGCGCAGGCCTTCTTTTTCGATGCCTCGCAGGGTCTGGGCCAGGAGCGAGCGGTTGGCTTCCAGGCGGGAGAGGCGTTGGGCGGCGGTATCAGTCACGGAATCTTCTCGATGGGGTCTGTCGCCGGATTTTACGGGGTGCTGGCCTCCTCTGCCGAGGGAGCCAGTACTGGGGACAGGGACAATTGCGCGGCGGTGCGCGCCAGCCACTCGTCCAGGTCGGCATAGACCGGGTCGGCGATGGGGGCGGTTTCGTTGAAAATCTCGTGCCAGGCGCTGTCGTACCAGCGCAAGGTCAACAATTCGGCCGGCGCCCGCTGGGCGAATTGGCGGCTGCCTTCGGCCGCCACGATGGCGTCGTCGCCGGCCACCATCAGCAGCGTGCGACAGGACAGCAGGTGCGCCTCGCGCAGCGATTCGCGGCCACCTTCGTCAACGAAGCGGGCCAGCCGGCCCGTCATGCTGCGCCGCACCAGGGGGTCGGCGCGATACGCCTTGACCACCGCCCGGTCGTGCGAAATGCGGGCCGGCGCCAGGCCATGGGGCACGCGCAGGTCGGGCGCGTGCAGCGACATCCAGGTCAGGGTGCGGCGCACCCACAGCGGCACGTTGACCACGAACGGCGGCGAACTGAGCACCAGCGCGTCAAGCGGGGCCAGCCGCCGCAGCGCGATCCGCACCGCCACCAGGGCGCCCAGGCTGTGGCCCAGCAGGATCGGCGGGCGGCCCTGGGCGGCGGTCCAGTCGGCCAGACGGGCCACGGCGTCGGTCACCAGGTCTTCCTGGTGCGCCAGGGTGGCGGGGCGCCCGCCCGAGCGGCCGTGGCCGCGATGGTCATGGGCGCCCACCGTCCAGCCGCGGGCGGCCAGCCAGCGCGCCAGCCGGTCATAGCGCCCGGCGTGCTCGCTCAGACCATGCAGCAGGTAGATGCTGGGCGTACCCGGGCCGGTTACCGGCGCGGGCACATTCGGGGCGGCGGGCCAGACGTGATTGGCCAGGAGGGTGCCGTCGGGCGCTGGGGTCATCGAAATCGGCGACAATTTGGAGCTGTCCTCGAAATGAAAAGACCGCGAGGTCTTTACGGTAATGACGATTTCATCGCTGTTTCGTTTCATATTCAAGAAAGCCGGCCTGATTCTGGCGGTGGCGCTGCTGGCCAGCGCCTGTTCGCCGCGTTACAACTGGCGCGAAGTCGATGTGGCCGACGGCCACGCGCGCGCGGCTTTCCCGAACCGGGTGCAGACCGAGACCCGCAAACTGCGGCTCGATACCCACACGCTGGATTTCACCTTGGCCAGCGCCACGGTCGGCGAGGCGGTGTTCGCCGTCGGATCGGCGCCGCTGCCGCCGGCGATCGCCGCCGATCCGGTTGCGCGGCAGGCGCTGGGCATGGCGCTGATGCGCTCGCTATACGTCAACATGCAGGCGCCGCCGCCCACCGAGTGGCCGCCTTATGGGCAGGACATCGACGTGCAGGGCAAGGCCATGGGCAAGCCCGGCTGGCTGCGGGCGCGGGTATGGGTCACGGACACCATGCTGATCGAGGCGGTGGCGGCGGGCACCGAGGCCAGCCTGCCCGAGGAACGGGCGCGTGAGTTCCTGAGGTCGGTCGTGGTCAAGCCGTGACCGGATGCAGCAGCCCGCGCCTGATGGCCGTGGCCACGGCGGCGCGCCGGCCCCGCACTTGCAGCTTGCGGCAGGCGTTGCGCAGATGGAAGTTGACGGTGCTTTCGCTGATGTCGAGGATGCGGGCGGTTTCCCAGCTGGTCTTGCCGATGGCGCTCCAGTGCAGCGAGGCCGATTCACGGGGCGACAGCCGGACGGGGGCGGACGCTTGCGGGGGGGCGAAAGCGGATTTGGCGGGCATGACGGGTACGGCGCGGGCGACTGGCAAAAGACAACCCATGCTCGGATCACGCCGGGCGCGCGACAAGCGGCGATGCCGCCGTGTATCTCACTTTGAATCTCTGACGGAATAAACGGATGCTGGCCATCGCGCAGTTCTATTTGTCGGCCATCGTCCTGATGCTGCCCCTGCTTTCCTGCGTCGGCATCGGCGTGTTCTGGGGCAAGCGCGACCTGCCGTTCGGTGGCGCCTTCATCACCACGCTGGTGACGTCGGTGACCACGCCGGCGCTGGTATTCCACACCTTCGTCACCACCCATCTGGACGACCGCGCGCTGGCCGACGTGGCGGCCGCCACGCTGCTGGCGTTGCTGCTGTGCGCGCTGGCTTGCGCCGCGCTGCTCAAGCTGGGCCGGTTGCCGGTGCGCACGCTGCTGCCCACGGCATTCCTGCCCAACGCCGGCAACCTTGGCCTGCCGATTTCGCAACTGGCGTTCGGCGATGCCGGCCTGTCGGTGGCGGTGGCGTTCTTTGCGGTCAACTCATTTGTCATGCACACCATCGCGGTGCGGTTGTTGCCCGGGGTCAATACCAAAGGCAGTTGGAAAAGCCCCATCCTGTTGGCGTCGGTGGTGGCGGTCGCCATGCGGCTGCTGCATGTTCCGGTGCCGGCCTGGCTGATCGAGACGGCCCGCATGCTGGGCGCGGTGACGGTGCCGCTGATGCTGCTGAGCCTGGGCCATGCGCTGGCGTTGATCCCGGCCAACGGCCTGCGCGACGGCGCCAAGGTGGCGCTGATGCGATTGACGACCGGCCTGGCCGCGGGCCTGGCGATCGTCTGGGTCCTCGACCTGGAGCCGGTGCTGGCTGGCGCTCTGACCTTGCAGATGGCCATGCCCTGCGCGGTGGTCAGCTACATGTACGCCAAGCGCTACACCGCCATGGGTGATACCGCCGCCGGCGCGGTGCTGGTGTCGACCGTGGTGTTTCTGCTGCTCGCGCCGCTGATGCTCTGGTTCAGCCACGCCGGCGCGTAGCCCGGCCGCGGCCCTGCCGCCGCGCGGCGCCGGTCAACGGCGGCCGCGCTTTTTTTTTGCGCCACGCGCACGCCCGCCGCGCGGGCGCAATGTCATGCTCGGTGTCATTTCCGCGACCTGTTTTCCGACATTAGACGGTTGCGCATTCCGGTCGTCCGATTCTACGCGGCGCGCGCTTCTTTCACGCCAGGTGTTTCGATATTTTGCCTATCCAATTGACCGTGATGGTCGATTCACTCACTTGGTTTTAGTGTGCCGGCCCGAAGGCGCAATGCGCCGCTGCCTGCTGCCTAGAATCAACGCGTCACCCGTGATTCCCGGTACCGGCAGCTCGCCGTGGCCGATGTTGGAAAACAATCAAAATGCCTCAACCTGTCCGTTCGCGGAAACCTCATTGCCCGTCGTGTGGCCCCTGCAACCAGCGATCGCCAGTCCGCGCGGCGCCTGTCCGCGGCGTGTCGATGCTGCTGCTGGCGCTGGCCGCGGTCTGGTGCGCGCCGGCGCCGGCGCGTGCCGGGCTGCCCGACCTGCCCGCGCCGCAAGCTTCCGAAAAGCGCGAACTCGAACGGGCCTTCGCTTCGTTCCTGCAGGAAGCGGCCCGGACCGAGCAGGCGCGCCGCCAGGCGCGCGGCAATCCGCTGATGGCCGCGGCCACCGGCCCGCGCGCGGGCGCATCCACGCCCAGCCTGACCGTGCCCATGGGCGACAGCCGCCTGTCGCTGGGCCGTGATTCCTTCGCGCTGTCCACGCCCGATTCGCGTTTCCGCATCGGGGGCGGCGCCATGGACGACGCGCCGATCGGCCGCGTCGAATATTCCAAGCTCATCACCGACCGCTTCGCGCTGGGCGCAAGCATGCAGCTGGGCGAATTCCAGCGCGAGCTGATCGGCCGCGGCATCTTCGTCGATGCCAGCAAGCAATATGAATTCGATGCCGCCGTGTCGCTGATGAAGGGCCGGCCATCGTTCGATTTCGATTCGGGCAGCGCGCGCGTGCCGGTCACGCAACTGGCCGGCACGCTCGGCGCGCGCCGGCTGTTTGCGCCGGAATCGGGGGTGGGCCTGCATTCGCTGGGCGTGTCCGCGTGGGGCGCGCGCGCCCATAGCCCGAACGACCTGTCGAGCCGCACGGTGATCCAGGACTACCCCGACTACACCCGCCTGCTCTACGATCCGCGGCGCATCGCCACCGGCCGCTTGTACGGCGCCAGCCTGGACCTGCAATACGCACCGTTCTCCTCGCTGGTGCTCAGCACCTCGCTGGGCATGGAACACGAACGCTACCCGATGGGCGATGGCTCCGTCGAAAGCCGCCGCCGTCCCTACCTGTCGGGGGGGCTGAAGTTCGAGGTCTACAAGGATTACCTGCTGGACATGCGCGTCTCGAACGGCGTGTCGCGCGATTTCGTCGCCACCCTGTCGGGCGACAAGGCGCGCCTGTCGTTCGGCCTGTCGCGGGGCCGCGACGGCGCCCTGAACAGCAAGACCGTCATGGTCTACGTCGACCTGATGAAGCTGATTTCACCCGCGCGCTACACGGCCGACGCCAGTTCGCTGGCGATGCGCGAATCGTTGCGCCAATACACGGGCGAGCGCCTGCTCGACAAGGCCGTTTCGCGTCCGGAGCATATCCCGCAAACCTTCCTGGCCAAGGTCGATCACACCGGCGTTCAGGAAGTCCTCGTCGAGAAGGCCGGCCTGCCGCCGGGCGCCACCGTCAGCGCCGACGGCCAGCGCCTGGTCGTGGCCGTGGGCAGTGGCGGCTTGACGCTGGAGTCCGTGCAGAAAAACGGCGCCACGCTGTCCGCGCCGCCGCAATTCACGGTCGCGCCGGCGCAACTCACGGTCGACCTGTTCAAGCTGCCCGCGCCCGCGCAGACCGACGAGTACGTCGCCCGGGTCACCGACGCCACCATGGCCTCCTACAACGTCAAGATCACTGTGGGCCGTAAATGAACCGTCCTATGAAGATGTCCAACCCCCTCCAAGCGCTTGCCGAGCTGGTTTTCCACAGCCTGATCGGGGCGTGCCTGGTTCTGTGCCTGTCGTGGTCCGGCGCAACCTTCGCCTCGTCGCGGCTTGACGTGGTCAACGTCGTGATCGAGAAAATCAGCGCCACCCCGATCATGACTTTCCGGGATCTGGCGCCGCTCGCGGTCAGGGTCGGAGGCGTGCTGGCCAACCCGGCAAGCAGCGACCAGCCCGCCAGCAAGGGCGCCATCAGCTACCAGTCGAGCGATCCGGCGATCGCGCGGGTGGCCGCCGATGGCTCGGTCGAAGCCGTCGCGCCCGGCACGGTCACCATTACCGCCACCCAGGCCGCCGACCCGCCTGCCTTCGAGGCGGGCACGGGCAGCTATCGGCTCAGCGTCATCGGCGACTGGGCGGCTGTCGCCGCCCTCACGTCGCGGATCTGGCTGGTCGATGAGCCGGTCGAGCCCTTCACGCCGGTGGGTGTCACCGGCGCCATCAGCGGCCCGCTGCGCTACGCCATCACCCCGGCGTTGCCCGCCGGGCTGACCTTTGACACCGATAGCGGCGTGCTGTCGGGCAGCGCCACGGCCGAATCGCCCTTGACCGCCTACACCGTGCGGATCAGCGACGCCGGCGCGTCGGCGCCGCCGATCGAAGCGACATTCACGCTGGGCGTGGCGCCCGCGTTGCGGGTCGACGTGACCCATGCCGACTTGACGGCGCTGGCGGACGATCCCTTCACCGGGACGGCGCCGCTCACGGTCACGGGCGGGGTCGGTACGTTGCACTATGCCGTCGCCCCGGCGTTGCCGGCCGGTCTGCTGATGGACAAGGATAGCGGCGCCATCAGTGGCACCCCGGCGGCCGCCTCGGCCGCCACCACCTACACGGTCACCGTCACGGACGGCGCCTCGCCGGCTCACGCGGTCAGCGGCAGTTTCACCCTGGCCGTCAATGGCGTGCTTGCGGCGACGCCCGCGGTGGCGGACCGGAGCATCGTGGCCGGCGACACCGTCGATTACCTCCCGGTGACGGCCGCCGGCGGGGTGGGCAACCTGAGCTACAAGGTAACGCCCACGCTGCCCGCCGGGCTGGCAATGAATGCCGCCACCGGCGCCATCACGGGCACGGCCACCACGGCCTCGGCCACCACCACCTACACCGTTACCGTGACCGACGGCGCCGATCATGCGATCACCGCCAGCTTCTCGCTGGGCGTCGTCGAGGGCCTGTCGGCCACCACCGCGACGACCGTCGCGCAGATCGCGGTCGTGGGCGACCAGGTCGACATGACGCCGGTGACTGCCGCCGGGGGCGCCGGCGCGCTGCGCTTCGGGGTGGCTCCGCCCTTGCCGGCCGGGTTGACGATGAATGCCGACACCGGCGCCATCACCGGCAAGCCGGCCGCCGAATCGAATAACACCACGTACACCGTCACGGTCACCGACGCCGCCGAGCACTCGGCCAGCGCCACCTTCCCGTTCGAGGTCCACGCGGAGCTGACGACGTCGGTGTTCAACAACGAAGAGGTGCATCGCGTCGGGGATCGGGTCGACTACAAGCCGCCCCTCACCTTCGGCGGGGTGGCCCCGTATACCTACGCGGTGACGCCGACGCTGCCCGCGGGCCTGGACATGGACGAGGCCACCGGTAACATCACGGGAATCGTGACCGCGCCGTCCCCGTTGACCCTCTATACCTACACCGTGTCGGACAGCGCCAAGTCGACGCATTCTGTGAGCGGCAGTTTCTCGCTGCGGATCGAGCCGGGGCTCACCGCGACCCCCGTGGTTTCGACGATATCCGTGCTTGCCACGGAGACGGTCTCGGCAACGCCGGTCAAGGCCGAGGGCGGCTTCCCGTTGTATCAGTTCAGCGTGCAGCCCGACCTGCCCGCCGGTCTCAAGATGGATGAGTCGAGCGGCGCCATCGAAAGCGTTGCCGGTACCGTCATCGAGGTGTCTTCCGCCCGCGAATACACCGTCACCGTTGTCGACAGTGGGAACCCCAAGCAATCCGCGCAGGCCAAATTCACCCTGGCGGTCGATGCGGGCTTCGCCGCCGCGCCCACGCCCACGCCGTTGTCGCCGATGGCAGTCAATCAATCCGTGGGCGCCACCATCGCCAGCCCGGTGACGGTCTCCGGCGGGGTCGGGCCGCTTACGTATCTCGTGGCCCCGCCGTTGCCGACCGGCCTGGCCATGGACCAGACGACCGGCGTGATTTCCGGTACGCCGACCGCCGAGCAGATCGACGGCAGCCCCGAGAAGTACACCGTCACGGTCACCGACAGCGCCACGCCCGCGCACACCGCCACCGCCCGGTTCGGTCTCGTGGTTTACGAGCCCGTGACGACGACCGTCCTGGAGAAAGAAAATACGTACATGGTCGGCGAGCCGATCAAGTTCCAGCCGGTGAAAGGCGCTGGCGCGGGTGGGCGGCCGCTCAAGTACCGCATGAATGGGGGCGGCTTGCCGGCGGGAATGAGCATGGACCCGGACACCGGCGTCATCACCGGCACCGCGAACGAGGCGCTCGGACATGACGCCTTCAGCGTCGGGGTCTGGGACCCCGCGGTGCCAGGGGTGTTGGCCCAGGGCGCCTTTTTCAACCTCGAGGTCCGGGCCAGGTTGAGCCTGGCGCTGTCGACGATGGCGGTAATCAGATCCAACAGCGATAGCGATGTTTCCATCGATGGATTCGCGAGGGTGTCGGGCGGGGTCGGGAACATCACCTATACCCTGGAGCCGGAAGACCCGGATGATGCTGAATTGATGAAATACGTCAAGATGTCGAACGGCGGCGAGACCGGTCGCGACGCGGTGAACATCGTGATATCCCGGCATCCGGACACGGTCAGCGACCCCACTGCGGAAATCAGCGCGTCTTTCGTGCTGACGGCGACCGACGCGGCCGGCCACCAGATCCAGCAGCAGTTCCTGATCCAGTGGGTCGCGCGTACGGAAGAGGCGCTCACCGCTTCCGAGTAACGGCCCTTGGCCGGCCACGACGCGCCTGGCGCGTCGCGGCCGGGCGGTGGCGGGCGGCGGTTACGCCGCGCCCGCCATCGCGCGCAGTTGTTCCATCAACGCTTGCGGAATCTCCACGCCGTGCTTGAGCGCCTCGTCGCGCAGTTTGCGGCGGCGGTCGCCGGGCAGGCGCACGCCGTCGTCTTCCAGCATCGCGTCCACCAGGGTTTCGACCCGTTCCAGATAGGCGTCGTTGCCGGCCAGCGCGCCGGGGTCGATGGCCATGAAGGCCTGCCCCAGCCGCGCCGGGCCGCCTGCGTCGACGAAGAACGACTCCGTCTCGAAACCGAAGTGCGAGCCGGTCAAGGCGCACGCCAGCAGTTCGATGATCAGCGCCAGCATCGCGCCCTTGACGCCGCCGGCCGGCAGCATGCTGCCGGCCAGTCCGGCCTTGGGGTCGGTGGTGGGCTGGCCGTCGGCGTCCAGCGCCCAGCCCAGCGGAATCGGCTGGTTGTCGCGCGCCGCGATCATCAGTTTGCCGCGCGCCACCTGCGACAGCGATAGGTCGATGACGATGCGGCCGCCACCGCGTCGCGGAAACACGGCGGCAATGGGGTTGGTGCCGAACAGCGGGCGCTTGCCGCCCCAGGCCGGCATGGCGGCGGGCGAATTGCTCAGCGCCAGCGCCACCAGGCCGGCGTCGGCCAGGGCTTCCAGGTGATAGCCGGCCTCGCCGAAGTGGTGGCTGTTGGCGACCCCGATGAAGGCCACGCCGTGTTCGCGCGCGCGGCGGCCGGCTTCGGCCACCGCCAGCGCGCAAGCCGGAAACGCCAGGCCCGAGCCGGCGTCGATCAGCGCCGCGCCGCCGCGCTCGTGCACGATGCGCGGCACGGCGCTGCCGATGGCGCGGCCGGTGCGCAGGTGGCCGGCATAGAACGGCACGCGCGACAGGCCGTGCGAGCTCAGGCCTTGGCTTTCGGCGAAGACCAGCGCGCGGGCGGTGCTGTCGGCCATGGCGGGGTTGGCGCCCGCGGCGGCCAGGCTGGCCGCGGCCAGGTGTTGGAGTTCGTCCAGATAGATGTGAGCCATATCCTTCCTGTCAGCGAGGCGCGCCGCGTTTCATTCGGCGCCGCCGGTAAGCGCTATTGTCACCCCGGCGGCCACCATATCGGAAACGCGGGTGTTGGCTTCCTGCGTCAGGCCGGCGATGTGCGGGGTCAGGATCAGGTTGGGAACGCCGGCCAGCGCGCTGCCGGCGGGCAGGGGCTCGTGCTCGAACACGTCCAGCGCCGCGCCGCGCAGGTGGCCGGTTCGCAGCGCCGCCGCCAGCGCGGCCTCGTCGACGATGCCGCCGCGCGCCGTGTTGATCAGCACCGCGCCCGGCCGCATGGCGGCGATGCGGCCGGCGTCCAGCAGGTGGCGGGTGGTGGCGGTCAGCGGCACATGCAGGGTAACGGCGTCGGCCTGGGCCAGCAGTTCGTCCAGGTCCAGCCGCGCGGCCCCGCTCTCGGCCCACGCCGGATGGGTCGCCGCCAGCGCCGCGTCGCAGGCCACGACACGCATGCCCAGGCCGGCGGCCAGCCGCGCCGTCAATTGGCCGATGCCGCCGAAGCCCACCACGCCCAGGGTGCGGCCGTGCGCCTCCAACCCCTGCGACAGGGCCGGGCGCGGCCACTGGCCGGCGGCCACCGCGGCGCTGGCGCCATACGCGCCGCGCAGCAACGCCAGCAGCGTGCCGATGACGTATTCGGCCACCGCGCGCGCGTTGGCGCCGGTGGCCGGCACCACCTGGATGCCGCGCGCGGCGCAGCCGGGCAGGTCGATGTTGTCCAGCCCCACGCCCAGCCGGCCGACCGCGCGCAGGCGCGGCGCGGCCGCCAGCAGCGCCGCGTCCACCTGGCTGCGGTTGCGCACGATGAGGGCGTCGGCGGCGCCGGCGGCCCGCAGCAGGTCGGCGCGCCGTTCCACCAGGTCTGGGGCGTAGCGCACGTCGAAACGTTGCCGCAGGGCGTCAACGGCGGGCGCGTCCATGAATTCCGAGATAAGCACATGCATGGGTCGGCTCCGGCGTCAGGCGATCTGGATGTTGGCGTCGCGGATGATCTTGGCCCAGCGATCCACCTCGGCGCGCAGGTAAGCGCCGAACTGCGCCGGCCCGCGCGGCTGCGGCACGAAGCCCAGTTGCATCAGCGCCTGCTTCATGGCGGGCTGCGAGACCTGCTTGACGATGGCCTCGCCGATGCGCTGCACCAGCTCCGGCGGCGTGTTGGCCGGCGCCATGACGCCGGTGAAATTCTCCACGATCAGGTCCGGCAGGCCCGCTTGCGCCACCGTCGGGACGTCGGGCAGATCAGCGCTGCGCTCCCGCGTGGTGATGGCCAGGGCCCGCAATGAGCCGTTCTTCACGTGTGACAGCGACTCGGGGTAGTTCGAGAACACCACGTCCAGGTGACCGCCGATGAGATCGGTCAGCGACGGCGCGCCGCCCTTGTAAGGCACGTGCATCAGCGGCGTGCCGGTCAGCTTCTGGTACAGCGCCAGCGTCAGGTGTGGCGGCGTGCCGTTGCCGCTGGAGCCGGCCGCCAGCGGTTTGGCGGCGGCCGCGCGCGCCAGGTCGGCCATGTTCTTGATGGGACTTTTGGCGTTGACCACCACCATGATGGGCGAGGATGCCAGGCCGGCCAGCGGCACCAGGTCGCGGGTCAGGTCGTAGCCGGCCTTGCCCGCGAACAAGGTGGCGTTGGCGGCGTGCGACAGGGTGATGGCCAGCCAGGTGTAGCCGTCGGGCGCGGCGTGCGATACATGGGCCGCGCCAATGTTGGCGCTGCCGCCGGGGCGGTTCTCGACCACGATGTTCCAGCGTTCGGCATCGCTCAACGCCTTGCCCACCTGGCGCGCGGCGACGTCGGTCAGGCCGCCGGGCGGAAACGGCACCACGTAGTTGATGGGCCGGTCCGGCCATGCGCCTTTCTGCGCCATGGCACGTTGCCAGGGGGCCAGCGCACAGAGGCCGGCCGCGCCCAGGGCGGTCAGCACGCGGCGGCGCTGGGCGTCGTCGATAGGGGGGTGTTGCTCGCGATTCATCTGTCTTCCTCCTTGGGGTGGCGCCCGGGTAGGAATGCTTACGCCTGTGCTGCCGTGGCGGCTCGCGCCCGGGTCTGCATGCTTTTGTGCGTGTGCTGCGAGGGAACTGCGACGCGGCGTAGCCGCCATGGGTGCTGCGGGATCGGGCGCGGCCGCGACAGCGCCGGCCCGATCCGTGATGAAGAATGCCGCGGCCGGCATTGGCCGGCCGCCACGCCGTCAGGCGCTTTCGAAGATGCGGGTCAGGACGAACTCGCGGTGGCCCAGGGCTTCGGCCGCGGTCCAGCGGCCGTTGGCCGTGGCCAGCATGCATTCGAGCAGCTTGTCGCCGGCCTGGTTCAGGTCGATCTCGCGCTGCAGCAGGCCGCTGGTGTCGACGTCGATGTGTTCCGACATGGTGCGCACCGTGCGCGGGTTGGCGCAGATCTTGATGACCGGCAGGATCGGGTTGCCGATGACGTTGCCCTGGCCCGTCGGGAAGAAGTGCACCGCGTAGCCGGAGGCCGCGCACAGCGTCACCATCTCGGCCGCGGCCGAGGATGAGTCCATGAACCACAGGCCCGGGCCGTCGGGGATCTCGGCCTTGTCCAGCACGCCGTCGACGCGGCACTGCTTGCCGATCTTCTGGATGTTGCCCAGCGCCTTTTCCTCGATGGTGGTCAGGCCGCCGGCGATGTTGCCCTTGGTTGGCTGCGATTCGGACAGGTCGCTGGTTTTCCAGCGGTCGATCATGGCCTGGTAGCGGTCGAACATGAACATGAAGCGCTCGCGCACCGCGTCGTTGGCGCAGCGCTCGGCCACGATGTGCTCGCCGCCGGTCAGCTCCGAGGTTTCGCCGAACACCAGCGTCGAGCCCAGCGCGTAGAGCTTGTCGAAGGCGTTGCCCACGGTGGGGTTGGCGCCGCAGCCCGAGGTGGTGTCGGATTCGCCGCACTTGGTCGAGACCCACAGATCCGAAATCGGACATGTGCTGCGGGTCAGGGCGGTGGCGTAGTGCACGAATTCCTTGGCGCAGCGCGAGGCCCGCATGATGGTGTCGTGGTCGCCGTGCAGTTCGATGCTGAAGCCCATGACCGGCTTGCCGGTGGCGGCGATGCCGTCGACCACGCGCTTGGTCCAGCCTTCCTCGATGCCGATCACCACCACCGCCGCCACGTTGGGGTTGCAGCCGGTGCCGATGAGGGTGCGGAAGTGCAATTCCAGGTCTTCGCCGAATTGCAGGCGGCCGTAGGGGTGGGGCAGGGCCAGCGTGCCCTTGATGTTGTTGGCGACGGCCTCGGCCGCGGCGTTGGAGATGTCGTCCACGGGCAGCACGATGACGTGGTTGCGCACGCCGACCCGGCCGTTGTCGCGGCGGTAGCCCTGGAAGGTGGTCTGAGCATTGATGACGGACATGATGGTTTCCTGTGTGGGCGAGGGGGGCGGCTTACCAGCGCTTGGTCTTGATGTTGTGCACGTGGGCGTGCTGGCCGGCCTGAATCGGCGCGACCACGCGGCCGATGTCCACGCCGTACTTGTAGACCGTGTCGCCCACGGCCATGTCCTTCATCGCCACCTTGTGGCCGATGGGGATGTCCTGCGAGGCCCGCACATGGACGATCTTGTCCTCATCCATGATCCAGGCATTGAGCTCCGTTCCGGCGGTCAGGCCCTCCACCACGGCGACCGCCACCGTGTCCTTGGCATCGTGCAATACGGCGTGAATCATCGTCTTCCTCTCCTGGGTGAGCCCCCGGCGGAGTGCCGCGGGCGCTTCCGATCACAACGTCCGGCAAATCTTAGGGCGGGCTTTTTCTCATGTCAACTAAATCATATATATGAATTACATGACTTGAGAGAGGGCCGCGCGCGCCGCTACACTGGAGGCC
Source organism: Achromobacter sp. (assembly GCF_050285565.1). Lineage (GTDB taxonomy): Bacteria > Pseudomonadota > Gammaproteobacteria > Burkholderiales > Burkholderiaceae_B > Achromobacter. The sequence continues at coordinate 57,734 of NZ_JBLZXG010000005.1, read as the reverse complement.
CGGATTTATTGCGATGCACCCATGAACACCAGCCTGTCATCGACTGTGCCTTTGGGCAGTCCCTTGTACGAGCAGGTCAAGCAGGCCGTGCTTGCCGCGCTGGCGCAAGGCGAATGGAAGCAGGGCGAGGCGATTCCGCCGGAGAAGCACCTGGCCGAGCGTTTCGGCGTGTCGATCGGCACGCTGCGCAAGGCGATCGACGAACTGGCCGCCGAGAACATCCTGGTGCGCCACCAGGGCCGCGGCACCTATGTGGCGGTGCACACCCGCAACCACCACTTTTTCAAGTTCTTCCGCATCCTGCGCCAGGACGGCCACAAGTCGTACCCGACCACCGCGTTGCTGCGCTTTCGCCGCGTCAAGGCCTCGGCCGAGGCGCGCGACAAGCTGGGCCTGCCGAGCGGCGCCTACGTGTTCGAGTTCCTCAACATGCTGTCGCTGAACGGCGACGTGGTCATGGTCGACGATATCTGCCTGCCGGAAGCGCGCTTTCCCGGCATGACCGAGGCGCATCTGCGCGAGCGCGCCAGCACCCTGTATGCGCTGTACCAGGATGTGTTCGGCGTCAACGTCATCGCCACCGACGAACGCCTGCGCACCTGCCTGGCGGACCGCGCCCACGCGCGCTGGCTGGGCGTGGCCGAGGGCGCGGCGCTGTTGGAGATCCGCCGCGTGGCTTATTCGTACAACCGCCAGCCGGTCGAATGGCGCATCTCGCGCGTCAACACCGAGCGTTACGAGTACCTGGGCCACGAACCCTGGGAAGCGGGGGCCTGAGCGCGGCCGCCGCGCGGCGCCGCGCCCGTGCGCTTGCCGTCCCCGCCGCCAGCAGTGCTAGAATTCCTGCCGCACTACCTAATTTCGGCGCCGATTTGCCTGATCCGCTTGCGGGCGCCTTCCAATAAATCCAGCTAAAGAGGTCCGTATGACCACTCCTGCCCAGAATTTGGCCGGTGATCCGGCCAGTGTCGCGCCCGCGGCCCTGCCCGCCGCCGCCCCCACCCAGTCCGATGCCGCTGATCCCGGTTCCGTCGGGCTGGTCGCTCCCGTCTTCCTGCGTTTCGACGAGCCGCTGCCGTTGCTCAGCGGGCAGTCGCTGGCCAGCTACGAGCTGGCGGTCGAGACCTATGGCACGCTGAACGCCACCCGCAGCAACGCGGTGCTGATCTGCCACGCCCTGAATGCCTCGCACCACGTGGCCGGCCAGGCGGCGGACAACCCCAGCGATGTCGGCTGGTGGGACAACATGGTGGGCCCGGGCAAACCGGTGGACACCAACGTGTTCTTCGTCATCGGCGTCAACAACCTGGGGTCGTGCTTCGGCTCGACCGGCCCGGCCAGCATCAATCCGGCCACCGGCAAGCCTTGGGGCGCGGCCTTCCCGGTGTTGACGGTGGAGGACTGGGTGCAGGCGCAGGCGCGGGTCGCGGATCACTTCGGCATCGAGCGCTTTGCTGCCGTGATGGGCGGTTCGCTGGGCGGCATGCAGGCCCTGAGCTGGGCCATCACGCTGCCCGAGCGCGTGGCCCACTGCGTGGTCATCGCCAGCACGCCGCGGCTGTCGGCGCAGAACATCGGCTTCAATGAAGTGGCGCGCCGCGCCATCATCACCGACCCGGATTTCCACGGCGGCGATTACTACGCGCAGGACACCGTGCCGCGCCGCGGCCTGTCGGTGGCGCGCATGATCGGCCACATCACCTACCTGTCGGACGACGACATGGCCGAGAAATTCGGCCGCGCCCAACGCGAACCGGCCGCCAACGGCGCCTACCGCTACGGCTACGACGTCGAGTTCGAGGTCGAGTCGTACCTGCGCTACCAGGGCGAGAAGTTCACCCGCTATTTCGACGCCAATACCTATCTGCTGATCACCCGCGCGCTGGATTACTTCGATCCGGCCCGCAAGACCGGCGGCGACCTGGCGCGCGCCCTGGCGCCGGCCAAGGCGGATTTCCTGCTGGTGTCGTTCAGCACCGACTGGCGTTTCCCGCCGGAGCGTTCGCGCGAGATCGTGCGCGCGCTGCTCAAGAACGCCAGCCCCGTCACCTACGCCGAGATCGACGCGCCGCACGGCCACGACGCCTTCCTGCTGGACGACGCGCGCTACCATGCCGTGGTTCGCGGCTACTACGAGCGCATCGCCCGCGAGCTGGGACTGACCGACGCCGCTCAGACCGAAGGACGCCCCGCATGAATCCCGTGACTCCCCGTGCCGCCGTCAACACGCTGCGTCCCGACCTGGCGCGCATCGCCAGCTGGATCGAACCCGGCAGCCGGGTGCTGGACCTGGGGTGCGGCGACGGCGCGCTGCTGGCGCACCTGCGCGACCACCGCCAGGTGCGCGGCGCGGGCGTCGAACTGGACGACACCTGCGTCATCGCCTGCGTGCGGCGCGGCGTCGAAGTGATCCAGCAGAACCTGGAAGATGGCCTGGCGCTGTTCGACGACAAGCAGTTCGACACCGTGGTGCTGTCGCAGACGCTGCAGTCGATGCACCGCACCGAGCACATCCTGCGCGAAATGGCGCGGGTGGCGCGCCACGGCGTGGTGTCGTTTCCCAACTTCGGCTACTGGCCGCATGGCTGGGCCATCCTGCGCGGCCGCATGCCGGTGACGGGCCAGATGCCGTACCAGTGGTACAACACGCCCAACATCCACCTGTGCACGCTGCGCGATTTCGAGCAGCTGGCCGCCGAACTCGGCCTGCGCATCCTGGAGCGCGCCACCTTCAACGAAGGGCGCGAGATCAAGGCCTTTCCGAGCTGGCGCAGCACCCTGGCGGTGTACCGCTTCGCCTCGCCCTGACATTCTGAAACGCCGGCTGACGGCCCGGGCGCCAGCGCCTAAAATGCCGCAAGCCCGCCGCGCCCGTCCGTGCGCCCGGCCGGCCCGTTTCAGGAGACCGTCATTACCGCTGTATCCAACGTCTACACCAGTCCCCGCGTCGCGCCCCTGCTGGTCCTGGGGTTCGCAAGCGGATTGCCGCTGGCCCTGACCAGCGGCACCTTGCAGGCCTGGGCCACGGTGGCCGGCGTGCCCTTGCAACAGATCGGTTTCCTGACCCTGGTGGGCACCGCCTACACCCTCAAGTTCCTGTGGGCGCCGCTGGTGGACCGCTATGCGCCGCCGCTGCTGGGCCGGCGCCGGGGCTGGATGCTGCTGACGCAGGTGCTGCTGGGGCTGGCCATCATGGTCATGGGCACGTTGTCGCCATCCTCGACCCTGCAGGCGCTGGCCTTGCTGGCGGTGCTGGTGGCGTTCCTGTCGGCGACCCAGGACATCGCCTTCGATGCCTATTGCACCGACGTGCTGCGCAAGGAAGAGCGCGGCGCCGGCGCCGCCATCAAGGTCATGGGCTACCGCGTGGCGATGATCGTCTCGGGCGGGCTGGCGCTGATCCTGGCCGACCAGTGGATCGGCTGGGGCAATACCTATGTGGTGATGGGCGGCCTGATGCTGCTGTGCGCGCTGGCGACGCTATGGGCGCCCGAGCCGGAAGTGGTGGCGCAGCCGCCGCGCAGCCTGGGCGAGGCGGTGTCGGCGCCGTTGCAGGAGTTTTTCACCCGGCGCGGCGCGCTCGCCGTGCTGCTGCTGATCGTGCTCTACAAGCTGGGCGATGCCTTTGCCGGCGCGCTCTCGACCACATTCCTGATCCGTGGCGCGGGCTATACGCCCACCGAGGTCGGCGCGGTCAACAAGGTCATGGGCATGGCCGCCACCGTCGTCGGCGCCCTGGCCGGCGGCCTCGTCATGTCGCGCTGGACCCTGTATCGCTCGCTGATGGTGTTCGGGTTGCTGCAGGCGGTGTCCAACCTGGGCTATTGGCTGATCGCGATCAGCCCCAAGAGCATCTGGCTGATGGGGGCGGCGGTCGGGCTCGAAAACCTGTGCGGCGGACTGGGTACGGCGGCTTTTGTCGGACTCTTGATGGCCCTGTGCCGCCAGCGCTTCTCGGCCACGCAGTTCGCGTTGCTGTCCGCGCTGTCGGCCGTCGGCCGCACCTATCTGGCGGGACCGCTGACGCCGCCCCTGGTCGAGCATCTGGGCTGGCCCGGGTTCTTCCTGGTGACGGTGGTGATCGCGCTGCCGGGCCTGGCGCTGCTGCATCTGCTGCGCGGCCGCATCGAGGCCATGATTCAGGACGGCGATGCCTGACGCCGGCGCCGCGCGGCCCGGCGTCAGGGCCCCGCGCTAGGCCTCTTCGCCGCTAAGGCGCACGATCAGCACATCGCTGGGCAGGGCTTCGAGCAGCCGTTCGGCGACGCTGCCGATGGCGGTGCGCAGCAAGCCGGTGCGGCCATGGGTGCCGGTGACGACCAGGTCGGAGCGGTGGTTGAACGAATACTCCGACAGCACCGTTTCCGGCTGGCCGCATTCCATCACCACCTTGGGCGGCGCCACGTGGGCCAGCTCCGGCGTGGCGGCGATGAACTCGCGCGAACTCTGCTCGGCGGCGTGGTAGAAGCTGCGGGTCACGGCGTCGTCGGGCACGTTCTTGCCCTGGAACGGCACGTCGTAGGCATGGAACAGCGTCAGGTTGGCATTGGGCACCAATTGCAGCGCGGCGCGCAGCGCCTGACGCGAACCGGCCGAGAAGTCGGTGGCGACGAGCACGTCGCGGTACGGCTTGCGCGGGCGGTTCTTGACCACCAGCACCGGCTGGCGGGCCTGGCGCACCAGTTTCTCGACCGTGGTGCCCAGCAGCAGGCGGCCCAGCGTTTCATCGCGGGCGATGCCGGCGATGATGAGCGAGCAGCCGAAGCTGTCGGCGGTTTCCATGATGCGCATCAGCGGATCGCCCGTGACCACCACGACTTCCGTGGGCACGCCGGCATTGGCCAGATCTTCGGCCAGTTCGCGCTCGGCCACGGCTTTGTGGTCGGTGGCCAGCCGGCGCCAGACCGGCGTGGTCAGGCGCGGCGAGACGCCGTGGTTTTCCATGACATGCAGCACCACCAGCTTGGTGTCGAGTTCCTTGGCCAGTTGCAGCGCGCGATCCAGGGCGCGATCGCCCCGCGCGCTGAGATCCGTGGCCAGGAGGATGGGGCCAGGTTGTTGCGACATACGTTTCTCCCGATATGAGGCCTGCCGCAGGCTCCCGCTAGCCCGCCGGCCGGCCGAACTCGCCCTTGCGGGCACACAGCCATTGTCCGGCCGGGGCGCGGACAGGGGCTTGACCGATATCAACGTGGCACCAGCGTAAGGGAGGATGGGCAGACGCTGCAACGCCGGGGGGAGCCGGGTCAATACAATGGGGCTTGCCGCCCGCGCCGCAGCTCCGCCTCGGCCGCGGGTTCGTCCCTTTTCCTGGCCGTTCCATGTTCTACGATCTCTCGCCCGTCCTGCTGCATACGCTCTATCTGGTTGCCATCGTGGCCGAAGCCATGACCGCGGCGTTGTCGGCGGGCCGGCGCGACATGGATTGGATCGGCGTCTGCATCATCGCCTGCGTCACGGCGCTGGGCGGCGGGTCGCTGCGCGACGTGCTGCTGGGGCATTACCCGCTGACCTGGGTGATCCACCCCGAGTACCTGTGGATGACGGCGGGCGCGGCGCTTCTGACCGCGCTGATCGCGCCGGTGATGCGGCGCCTGCGCAGCGTGTTCCTGCTGGCGGACGCCCTGGGCCTGGTGGCCTTCACGGTCATCGGCTGCCAGGTGGCGCAACTGATGCAATTGCCGATCACGGTGGTGCTGATCAGCGGCATGATCACCGGCTGCGCCGGCGGGGTGCTGCGCGACGTGCTCTGCAACGAAGTGCCGCTGCTGTTCCGCAAGGAACTGTATGCCAGCGTGTCGGTGGTGACCGGTGCGCTCTATATGGGCGCGCAAGCCCTGGGGCTGCCGGCCAATGCCGCGGTGCCCGTCGCGCTGGCGGTCGGGCTGGCGCTGCGGCTGCTGGCCCTGCGCTTCAATTGGCAGATGCCGAAGTTCGTGTATCGCGACGATTGGCACTGAGGCGCGCGCAGGCGGGCATTCCTGCAACAATTTTCCTATTTGTGTTTCAATATTTTTCTAGTATCTTCTCGATGTCGCAATACTTGCATCGCGCAGTACAAGGGGAGCCGATTGGACGTCAAAGCGCCCGCCACGATTCCGTACTTCCTACAGGAACAGATTCGTGAGTTGATAGTGGATGGCACTATCAGGCCCGGGCAGCCATTGCGGGAACAGGAACTGGAGCAGCGTTTCGGCACCAGCCGCAGCCCCATTCGGGAAGCGCTGCGTCTGCTGGAACTGAGCGGCCTGGTGACGCATGTCCAGCGCAAAGGCTTCCGGGTCACCCTGTATTCCGAAACCCAGATCCGCCATCTGTACCAGTTGCGCGCGGAGCTGGAAGCCTATTGCATCCGCCAAGTCGCCGAGATGGACGACATCTCGCCGCTGGTGGCCGAGTTGCGCACCTATGACGAGGCCATCGCCGCCGCCACGGCCAGGCGCGACGTGCGCGCCTATATCGCGGCGCTGCGCGAGTTCTACCTGGCCGGTGCCCGCTATACCGGCAACGCGCCGCTGGCGGACGTGCTGACCAGGCTGTACGAGCAGGTCGAGCCGCTGCGCTATCTGCTGGCGCGGCAGACCATGGCGTCCAACAATCTGCAGGCCTATACGGGCGGAATCACGCAGGCGCTGGCCAACCGTGATTTCGATCGCGCGGCCGAGCTGACCCGCAATTGCGTGCTGGAGGTGCTGCCAGGCATCCTGCGCGCCTACCACGAGGCCTCGCGGCACGACGCCGAAGAGCCGGCGCCGCGCTACGGGCGCGGCTAGGGGCGGCGGTCAGGCGCGCCCGGGGGGCGTGCGCACCGCGATGCCGGCGCGTTCCAGCGCCTCGCGGATGGCGCGCGCGAACACCAGCGCATTGGGCTGGTCGCCATGGATACAGAGCGTGTCGGCCTGCACCGGCACGTCCTTGCCGTCCACCGAGCGCACCTTGCCTTCGCGCACCATGCGCAACACCTGCGCCACCGCCTGGCCGACGTCCTCGATCATGGCGCCGGCGCGGGTGCGCGGCGTGAGCGAGCCATCGTCCTGATAGGAGCGGTCGGCAAAGACCTCGTTGGCCGCCGCCAACCCGATGGCGCGGGCGGCGTCGATCAGTTTGCTGCCCGCCAGCCCGTACAGCACCAGCGTGGCGTCAACGTCCTTGACCGCCTGGCAGATGGCGCGCGCCAGGCCTTCGTCCTTGGCGGCCATGTTGTAGAGCGCGCCATGCGCCTTGACGTGATGCAGCCGCGCGCCCTGCGAGGCGGCCACGCCGGCCAGCGCGCCGATCTGGTAGACCGTGATGTCGTAGGCCTCGTCCGGCGTGGTCGGGATGGCGCGGCGGCCGAAGCCGGCCAGGTCCTGCAGGCTCGGATGCGCGCCCAGGGCCACGCCCTGCTTAAGGGCGGCGGCCACGGTCTTGCGCATGGTGGCGGGGTCGCCGCCGTGGAAGCCGCAGGCGATGTTGGCCGAGCTGACGAAGGCCAGCACCGCGGCGTCGTGGCCCATGCTCCAGGCGCCGTAGCTTTCGCCCATGTCGCAGTTCAGGTCGATGCTTGTGCTCATGAGGGGATTCCTGTCTTTGCCAGCCGCGCGCGCAGCGGCGCCAGCGCGTCCAGCAATTGGGTGAAGGCGCGCTCGCGCTCGGCGTCCAGGCGCTGCGCCGCGTCCAGTTCGATGCGCGCAAAACGCAGCGTGCGCCCGGGCGCCGATTGCGCCAGCAGGGGCAGGTCGACGGTGGCGATCTGCGCGATCTTGGGATAGCCGCCGGTGGTCTGCCGGTCAGCCATGAGAATGATGGCCTCGCCGCCCGCCGGCACCTGCACCGTGCCGAAGCAAGCCGCTTCCGACAGCATCTGGCGCGGCTGGCTCATGGACAGCGGCGGGCCTTGCAGGCGGTAGCCCATGCGGTCGGACTGCGGACTGATGCGGAATTCGGCGTTGGCGAAGGCCTGGCGGCTGGCCTCGGAGAATTCCCGCCACTGCATGCCGGGCAGGAAGCGGATGGTGTCGCGCTGCTTGGCGCCAAGCGCGCCGGGCAGGTAGATGCGCAGATCCCACAGCGCCTTTTGCAGTGTGTCGAGGTCGCGGCCGTCAAGCGCGTGGCGCAGGCCGACCTGGTCGCCCTTGGCCAGCGCGCGCCCCTTGAAACCGCCGAAGCCGCTGCGCAGGTAGGTGGCTTCGCTGCCCATCACCGGTGTCAGCGCGAAACCGCCGTGCACGGCCAGATAGCCGCGCACGCCGTTGGCGGGCCGGGCGCCGAAGGCCAGCGTGTCGCCAGCGCGGGCGACCAGCGGGCGATGCAGCGGGATCTCCTGGCCGTTGAGCGTGGCGCCCAGGTCGGCCCCGGCCAGCGCGAAGCAGGCGGGGGCGTCAAAGCGCAGGGTCGGGCCGGTCAGCGTCATTTCGAGCGTGGCCGGGTCGCCGGTGTTGCCGGCCAGCGCGTTGGCCAAGCGGTGGGCGCGTTCGTCCATGGCGCCGGCGGCCGGGATGCCCTGGTGCTGGTAGCCCTCGCGGCCGCGATCCTGGAAGCTGGACAGCATGCCCGGCTTGATGACGGTGACGCTCACGGCCGGGCCTCCCGCAGGCGGTCGAATTCTTCCGCGTTGATCGGCACGAAGCGCACCGAGTCGCCCGGTTGCAGGTACGCGGCGGGTTCGCGGGCGGGGTCGAACATGGTCAGCGGGGTGGTGCCGATGATGTGCCAGCCGCCCGGCAGGCGGTTGGGATAGATCACCGTCTGGCGGTTGGCGATGGCCACCGCGCCGGCCGGCACGGCGGTGCGCGGCGAGGGACGGCGCGGCAGGTTGAGTTTTTCGTCGTGCACGCCCAGGTAGGCGTGGCCGGGAGCGAAGCCCAGCATGAACACCATGCTGCGCGGGCCGCTGTGCAAGGCGATGACTTGTTCGGGGGTCAGGCCGGCGGCGCGGGCGACCGCGTCGAGGTCGGGGCCGTGTTCGCCGCCATAGCAGACGGGTACGTCGATCTCGCGGCCGGCGGCGGCGTCCACCGCGATGCCGTCGGCCAGCAGCGCTTCGATGCGTTCGGCCAGTTCGGCGTAGGTAGGCCCGTGGCCCAGGCCGCCGGGCCGGTAATGCACCGCCACCGCCACGAACGACGGCACCACGTCGGTCACGCCGGGCAGGCCGGCGTCGCGCAGCTTGCGCGCCGCCGCCAGACAGGTGCGGCCGATGGCGGCGTCGATCTGGTCGCCGAACGACACGATGAGGCAGCGGTCACCCTGGGGCTGGATGCGCCAGGCGGTTTCGGCCGGAGAAGATGTGTCTGATATTGCGTTCAACGGCACGAAACCTGTAGAGACGGATTACTTGGCGAACAACGAATCCAGGTTCTTGAACGCTTTGAATTCCAGCGCATTGCCCGACGGATCCAGGAAGAACATGGTGGCCTGTTCGCCGACTTCGCCCTTGAAACGGATGTAGGGCTCGATGACGAACTCGGTGCCGGCATCGGTCAGGCGCTTGGCCATGGCTTCCCATTGTTCCATGGAAAGCACCGCGCCGAAATGGCGCACGGGCACATTATGCGAATCGACCGCGCTGGTGGCTTTGTGGCCGCATTCGCTGGGCGCCAGGTGGGCGACGATCTGGTGGCCGTAGAAGTTGAAGTCGATCCAGTCGGGCGAGCTGCGGCCCTCCGGACAGCCCAGCTTTTCGCCGTAGAAGGCGCGGGCTTCGGCCAGGTCGCGGACCGGGAAGGCCAGGTGGAACGGCGGCAGATTGGTTTGAGCGGTCATGAAAAGCTCCGGGTAAGGCGGAAAAGGTAATTCAGAATGCGGACCGTCGCCATCGGGTCGAGTCCTGAATGGGTAGTTTATGAATTGTTTTTTTGATTGAAAAACGATATTTTTTGTGTCTTAGCATCGAAAATATTGATCGTGATCAAAGAGTTCAAGACCTTCATCGCCGTGGCCCGCGACGGCACCTTTACCGGGGCGGGCACTCAACTGGGCCTGACCCAGTCGGCCGTCAGCGCCCAGATCAAGCGCCTGGAGGACTACCTGGGCGTGGCGCTGTTCGACCGTGGCGCGCGCGCGGCCGTGCTCAACGCCCATGGCCGCGAAATGCTGCCGCAGGCCGAGGAACTGGTGGCGATGGCCGAGCGCATGGCGGCGCATGCGGGCGCCGGGCACGTCAGCGGTTCGTTGCGCATCGGCGCCATTGCCTCGGTGCAGCAGGACCTGCTGGTGCGCGCGCTGGGCGAATTCCGCGCCGGCTATCCCGACGTGCGGGTGCGCATCGTGCCGGGGGTGTCGCTGTCGCTGCTGGGGCAGGTGGACGCGGGCGAGGTCGACATGGCGGTGCTGATCCGGCCGCCGTTCGCGCTGCCGCCGGAGTTGGGCTGGCAGCCGCTGCTGCGCGAGGAAGTGGTGCTGGCGATGCCGGCGGCGATGGCGCCCGCGCCCTGGCGCGAGGTGCTGGCCGCGCAGCCGTTCATCCGCTACGACCGCGCCTCGTTCGGCGGGCGCGTGGTGGATCTGTTCCTGAAGAAGCAGCGCATCGCCGTGCACGAGGCCGTGGAGCTCGACGAGATCGAGGCCATCGCCAACCTGGTGCGCCACGGGCTCGGCGTGGCGCTGCTGCCGCGCTTGCGCGGGCTGGACACGGACGGCCTGCGGCTGGTGTCGCTGGGCGAGGCGGCGTTCGAGCGCGAGATCGGCCTCATCGGGCGCTTGCCGTTCGACGCCGGCAGCGTCGGCGGCAAGATGGCGGAGTGCCTGGCGCGGGCGGCTGGCGCCACCCTGGAGTGAACTGCCCCCCGAAGGTTGGATCCTCGTCCAACTTTCGGGGGGCAGTTCAATGAGCGGGCCTATTTACCGTGTGCGATCCGCTTTCTACAGCCGGTCGCAGCGCACCGTGATGGGATGAGCGCGCAGCGTGCTCATGACCAGATCGTCGACCTGGCCTTCGACGTCGGTGATGACGTAGCCGATCTGACCCTTGGTCTGCAGCGTCTGGCTGACGATGTTCAGGCCATGCTGCGCCATCAGGTTGTCGAGCGTGCCGAGCGCGCCGGGGGCGTTGCGGTGCACGTGCAGGATGCGGGTGGCGCCGGCCGGTTCCAGATAGGGCAGCTCCGGGAAGTTGACCGCGCCCTTGGTGGTGCCGGCCTGCAGGAAGCGCACCAGTTTTTCGGCCACTTCGCGGCCGATGTTCTCTTGCGATTCCTGCGTGCTGCCGCCGATGTGCGGGGTCAGGATGACGTTGGGCAGGCCGATCAGCGGGCTGGCCAGCGGTTCGTCGGCGCTCTTGGGTTCGGTGGGGAACACGTCGAGCGCGGCGCCGGCCAGGTGGCCGGACTTGAGCGCGGCGTGCAGGGCGTCGATGTCGACCACGGTGCCGCGCGAGGCGTTGATGAGGATGGCGCCGCGGCGCATGCGCGCGATCGTCTCCGCATTCATGATGTTCTCGGTGGACTTGCCGCCGGGCACGTGCAGGGTGACGACGTCGGCCTGTTCCAGCAGGTCGTTGAGCGAGCCTGCCGGGCGGGCGTTGCCCAGCGGCAGCTTGGCTTCGACGTCGTGGTAGATGACGCGCATGCCGAGGCTTTCGGCCAGGGTGCTGATCTGCGAGCCGATGTTGCCGTAGCCGACGATGCCGAGGGTCTTGCCGCGGGTTTCGAAGGCGCCGGCGGCGCTTTTGTCCCAGTGGCCGAGGTGGACGCGGGCGTTCTTCTCGGGGATGCGGCGCAGCAGCAGGATGGTTTCGCCCAGCACCAGTTCGGCGACCGAGCGGGTATTGGAGAAGGGCGCGTTGAACACCGGGATGCCGCGCTGCATGGCGGTGTCGAGATCGACCTGGTTGGTGCCAATGCAGAAGCAGCCGACCACGCGCAGGTCGGGGCTGCCGGACAGCAGGGCGGCGTCCAGGTGGGTACGAGAACGGATGCCCGCGACGTGGGCGCCACGCAGGGCTTCCTGCAGTTGCGCCGGCGGCAGGGCCGCGGCGTGCGTGACGATGTCGGTGTAGCCGGCGGCTTCGAAGACGGCGCGGGCGCTCGGGTGGATGTTCTCGAACAGGACGATGTGTGCCATGACTGCCAGGGGACGGGTGAAGAATGCGTGTTATTTATTGTGGCGCATTTTTGCTGCGGTGCAAGAGGTACCCATTGCCCTGGTGGGGATGAATTGTTTCAGGCGGGTGGCCGGGGCTCGCCCGGCCACGGCCTTCAACGATACGCCTGGAACACCCTGGCGCCGCCGCGCTTGTCCACCAGCAGGACATCGTGCGGGGTCTTGCGGCCGCCGTATTCGGGACCGTCCATGCCGGGCGAGCCCAGCGGCATGCCGGGGGCGGCGAGGCCGGCCGCGTCCGGTTTTTCCAGCAGCAGGCGGCGTATGTCGCTGGCGGGCACGTGGCCTTCGATGGCGTAGCCGTCCACCACCGCCGTGTGGCAGGAGCCGTAGTCGGCCATGCCGGCGTTGCGGCGCACCGGGCCGGTGTCCTGGACGTCGTGGGTGGTGACTTCGAAGCCGTTGTCGCGCATGTGCCTGACCCAGTCTTCGCAGCAGCCGCAGGTGGGGGTCTTCCAGACCTGGACCTTGGGCGCCGATTGGGCCTGCGCGAGAACCGGCGCCGCGTACAGCGGCAGGGACAGCGCGGCGGCCAGGAGCAGGCGGGCGGGGGAGTGGATTTTTGTCATGGGTCTTCGCGAGAAAGATCAGAACCAGAAGCGCACGCCCGCCAGCACGGCGGCCTGCGAGCGGCCCTGGCCGGCGGTGGACGCATAGTCCGCCGTGCGGCCGAACTTACGTTCAAAGGATACCCCGACGTAGGGCGCGAACTGGCGCGTGGCCTCGTAGCGCAGGCGCAGCGACAGCGAACCGCTCGAAAGGCCGGCGCCGATGCCGCGCTCGGGGTCGTTGCGGCCGTAGGCGCTGGCCTCGATTTCGGGGGTGAGAATCAGACGCTGGGTAAGCAGCAGGTCGTACTCGGCCTTCATGGCCAGCGCGGTGCGGCCGGACGGGCCGGCGTAGGCGGTGGTTTCGAACTCGATGTTGTAGGGCAGCACGCCCTCGATGCCGAACGCGGCCCAGTTGCGCTTGGGGCCGCTGCCGAAGTCGCGCCGCGCGCCTATCTGCAGGTCCCAGAACGGCGAGATGGCATGGCTCCAGAAGGCCTCGACCTTGGCGCTGGAGCCGCCGCCGCTTTCGCGTTCGCCTTTGCTCTTGAGCACCAGCCGGTCGGTGGCGGTGCCCCACCAGAAACGGCCGTCCCATTGCAGCGCGTTCTGGCCGTCGCGGTCGCGCGACCAGCCGAATTTGTCGAACAGCAGCCGCGACGAGGCGGTGTTGTCCATCATGTGCGGGTGGATGCCGTAGCTATCGTAGCCGCGCGGGCCGGCGCCGTCGCTGGACGGCAGGCTGCCGACGGAGGGGGCGGTGGCGGGCGCGCCGTGGTCCATGCCGGCGTGCTCGCCCATGGCCTGGCCGTGGGCCGGCTGGCCGGCCAGAACCGCCAGCAGGGCGGTGGCGAGCGCGGCGTGGCGGAACGGGGAAAAGGAAGTGCGCATCGTCCGGTTTCTCATCGCCTACTCCACCACGACCGCCCTGAACATGCCGGCCTCCATGTGGTACAGCAGGTGGCAGTGGTAGGCCCAGTTGCCGCGCGCATCGGCACTGACGCGGTAGCTCAGGCGCTGCGCGGGGTTGAGCGACAGGGTGTGCTTGCGCACCTGGAAGGCGCCATCGGGCGATTCCAGGTCGCTCCACAGGCCGTGCAGGTGGATCGGGTGGGTCATCATGGTGTCGTTGACCAGCACGAAGCGCACGCGCTCGCCATGGCGCAGCACGATGGGCTTGGCGTCGGAGAACTTCACGCCGTTGAACGACCACATGTAGCGTTCCATGTTGCCGGTCAGGTGCAGTTCGATCTCGCGGGTCGGCTCGCGGTTGTCCTCGGGGTCGCGGATCGCGCGCAGGTCGGCGTAGGTCAGGACGCGGCGGCCGTTGTCGCGCAGGCCGATGCCGGGATCGTCCAGGCGGGTGGACACCACGTCGGGCAGCATCGAGTTGCCGGGGCCGCGTTCCTCGAGATAGGGGTGCCTGGCCTCGACGATGCCGCCCTGGCCGGCGCCGCTGTCGTGGGCGCCGCCATGGTCCATGCCGGGCATCGCGCCGTGATCCATGCCCGCCATCGCGCCCGGGGCGGCGGCCGCGCCATGATCCATGCCGCCCATGTCGTGCTTCATGCCCATGTCCATCATGCCGAGCAGTTGCACCCGATCGACCGCCGGCACCTCGGCCTGCATGCCGGGACGCGGCGCCAGGGTGGCGCGGGCGTAGCCGGAACGGTCCATGGCCTGCGAGAAGATGGTGTAGGCGCGGTCTTCGGCGGGCTCGACGATCACGTCGTAGGTCTCGGCCACGGCGATGCGGAATTCCTCCACCTCGACCGGCCGCACGTCCTGGCCGTCGGCCGCCACCACCGTCATCTTCAGGCCGGGAATGCGCACGTCGAAGTAGGTCATGGCCGAGCCGTTGATGAAGCGCAGGCGCACGCGCTCGCCCGGCTTGAACAGGCCAGTCCAGTTGCCGGCCGGCGTCGCGCCGTTGGTCAGGAAGGTGTACGTGGCGCCGGACACGTCCGCCAGGTCTGACGGGTTCATGCGCATCTGTTCCCACATCAGCCGCTCGGACAGCGCCGCCCGCCACCCTTTTTCGTCCGCCTCGCGGATCAGGCCCTGGACGCTGGGCTGGTTGCGGTTGTAGTAGTCGGGCATGGCCTTGAGCTTGTCGAAGACCCGCATCGGGTCCTCGTCCGTCCAGTCCGACAGCAGCACGGTGTACTCACGATCCGAGGCGACAGGGTCGGGCCGCTTGGGATCGATGACGATGGCGCCGTACAGGCCGGTCTGCTCCTGGAAACCCGAATGGCTGTGATACCAGTAGGTGCCGCTCTGGCGCACCTCGAAGCGGTAGGTGAAGGTCTGGCCCGGGTCGATGCCCGGAAAACTCAGGCCCGGCACGCCGTCCATGTCCGTGGGCAGGAGGATGCCGTGCCAGTGGATCGAGGTCTGTTCGCGCAGCCGGTTGGTGACGTGCAGCGTGACCGTGTCGCCCTCGCGCCAGCGCAGCAGCGGCGCCGGAACCTGGCCGTTGACGGTGGTGGCGATGCGGGCGGCTCCAGTGAAGTTCACCGGCGTCTCGCCGATCTCCAGGTGGAATTCGGTGCCGCGCAGTTCGGCTGGCATGGCGGGGGCCGCGTGCTGGCTCGCGGTGGCGGCGCGCCAGCCGCCCAGCGCCGCGAGCGCGCCGCCGGCGGCCAGGCCCTGCACAAAGCGGCGGCGGGCGGGAATGGGAGAGGTTTTCATGATGGATGCGCGGCGGCGCTACTGCACCGACACCGCGCCCTTCATGCCGGCGCCGTAGTGGCCGGGTTCCAGGCAGCCGAAGGACACGCTGCCGGCGCGGTCGAACTTCCAGACGATCTGGCCGCTCTTGCCGCCGTCCAGCGAGACGGCGTTGGCCTCTGCGTGGCGCATGCCGGGGTCCTTCATCATCATGGCGTAGTGGGCCTGCAGGTCGGCATCGCTGCCCAGCACCATCTCGTGGCGGATGCGGCCGGAATTGCGCACGTTGAAGCGCACCGTTTCGCCGGCCTTGACCTGCACCTGGGCCGGCGTGAAGCGCATGGCGTCGGTCATGTCGATGTCGACGCTGCGGGTGACGCGGGCCGGGTCGCCGGGCGTGCCGATAGGCGCGGTGGCCACCGGCATGGCGTGGCCGGCGTGTTCGCCATGGGCGCCGGCCGCGAACGCGGTGGCGCTGCCGAGCAGGGCGGCCAGGGCGACGGTTTGGGTGATGCGGAGCAAACTGCCTTTCATGCTGATCCCTTCATGGGGTTGACCATGGAGGCACTTTAGGAAAAGCGGGGTGACCCGATGCTTGCGCCGGGATTACTTCTTTGTAATGTTGGCTTCGGCGGGCGCGGGGCCGCGCAGGGTGATGCCGACCACCGTGCCCTCGGCGCCGGAAGCCGCGTCGACCTCGCCGCCGTGCATGCGGGCGATGGCGCGCACGATCGCCAGGCCCAGGCCGTGGCCTTCGCTGCGCGGCGCCCGGGCCTGGCCCGAGCGGAAGAAGCGGTCGAAGATGCGCGGCAGGTCGGCGGCCGGGATCGGCGCGCCGGGGTTGCGCACCTCGACCCGCGCGCCGGCCGGCCGAGGCAGGCAGGCCAGCACGATCTCGCCACCGCGCGGCGTGGCCTTGATGGCGTTGGAGACCAGGTTGGCCAGCGCGCGGCGCACCAGCCCGGGATTGGCGGCGACCACGGCGTCGCCGTCGCAGCGCAGCGTGACGCCGCTTTCTTCCAGGGCCGCCTCGTAGAAGTCGGCGACGCGCCGGGCCTCGGCGGCCAGCGACACCGGCGCCAGGTCGGCGGCGCGCTCGCCGCGGTCGGCGCGCGCCAGGAACAGCATGTCGTTGACCAGCGTCTTCAGGTCTTCCAGTGTTTCCAGGTTGGATTCGAGCGCGTCGCGCAGCTCGGCCGCGTCGCGCCCGCTGGACAGGGTTACCTGGGTGCCGTTGATCAGCGTGGCCAGCGGCGTGCGCAGTTCGTGCGCGACGTCGGCGTTGAAGCCTTCCATCTGCTGGTAGGCGGCCTGCAGGCGCTCCAGCGTGCGGTTGAACGACAGCACCAGTTCATGCAATTCGCGGTCGGTGTCGCGCAGCGGCAGGCGCACGGCCAGGTTGTCGGGCTGGATGCGCGCGGCCTGTTCCGACAGCCGCCGCGTGGGCGCCATGCCGCGGCGCACGGCCCAGGCCGCCAGCACCACGGTGGCGCCGACCCACAGCGCGCAGATCAGCGCCAGCGCGGTGCCGTAGGCATACAGGAACCGCGAACTGGTGCGGGTGCTGACCGCCACCGTCAATTGGGCGCCAGGCAGGATGCGCTCATCGACCGCGACGCGCAGGCCGCGCATGCGGGTGCCGTCGGGCAGTTGCAACAGCACCTGTCGGTCGGGCAGGGCTTGCAGGGTCTCGGGCGCATCGCCGCCGTAGACCGGGTGCCCTTGGGCGTCGGCGATCCAGATGCCCAACTGGCTCTGGCCGGCGCGCATGCCGTCGAAGGTGGCGGCCAGGTCGTGCAGGCCGCGCGCGTTGTTCTGCATGTCGATCAGGTGATTGATCAGCTCCAGCTTGCCACTGACCTCGGTGATTTCCTGGCGTTCGACCTCGCGCTTGAGGGCCCAGAACAGGGTGGCGCCGGCCATGCTGGAAACCAGCAGCGCGATCACGCCCAGCAGCAGGGTCAGGCGCGCCTGCATCGAGCGCACGCGCGGCGCTTTCATCCGCGCGCGGGCTCCGGCCGCGATTCCAGCACGTAGCCCATGCCGCGCACGGTGTGCAGCAGCTTGGCCTCGAACGGGTCGTCCAGCTTGCTGCGCAGGCGCCGCACGGCCACGTCGATGACGTTGGTGTCGCTGTCGAAGTTCATGTCCCAGACCTGTTCGGCCAGGGTGGTGCGCGACAGCACCTGGCCCTGGCGCCGCAGCAGCAGGGCCAGCAGGTTGAATTCCTTGGCGGTCAGGTCCAGGCGGCGGCCGCCGCGCGTGGCCTTGCGGCGCGCCAGGTCCAGTTCCAGGTCGGCCAGGCGGAACACCGTGGGTTCCTGCGAACGGCCGCGCCGCAGCAGCGCCTGCACGCGGGCCAGCAGTTCGGAGAAGGCGAAGGGCTTGACCAGGTAGTCGTCGGCGCCGCCTTCCAGGCCGCGCACGCGGTCCTCGACGGCGTCGCGCGCGGTCAGCATCAGGATCGGAGTGTCCTTGTTGGCGCGCACCGCGGCCAGGATGCCGAAGCCGTCCACGCCGGGCAGCATCACGTCCAGCACGATCAGGTCATAGGCGCCTTCCAGCGCCAGGTGCAGGCCGTTGACGCCGTCGCGCGCCAGGTCGACGACGTGGCTCTGTTCCGACAACCCTTTCTTGAGGTAGTCGGCCAACTTGGGTTCGTCTTCGATGACCAGGATGCGCATGGCGGGAAATTTACCATCCGCGCCGCGATCGCGGCGCGAACCGCGCAAGCGCTGCGGGCCGCCCGTTCAGGCGGACGGGTCGATGGCGACGCGGTCGGGCGGGAAGCGCAGCGCGAACACGCTGCCCTTGCCCGGTTCGCTGCTGATGAGCAGTTCGGCGTCGTGACGCATGGCGATGTGCTTGGTGATGGCCAGCCCCAGGCCGGTGCCGCCGACCGCGCGCGAGCGGCCGCGGTCGACGCGATAGAAGCGTTCGGTCAGGCGCGGGATGTGGCGCGCGGGAATGCCGATGCCGGTGTCCTGCACGCTGTAGCGGGCGCCGCCGTCGGCTTCGCGTTCCCAGCGCACGGTGATGGTGCCGCCGTCGGGGGTGTAGCGCACGGCGTTGGTCAGCAGGTTCGACAGGGCCGAGGTCAGTTCGGTCTCGGCGCCCAGCACGTCGAGGCTTTCGTCGATGTGCCATTCGATGACGTGGCGGCCGCCCGACAGGGCCTCGATCTGCTGGCGCGCTTTTTGCAGCAGCGCGCCCATGTTGACCGCGCGCGGATCGCTGCCGGGCGAGGATTCCAGCGTCGACAGCGTCAGCAGGTCCTCGACGATGGCCTGCATGCGCTGGGCCTGCTCGTGCATCATGTCCAGATACTGCGCGCGCTGCTCGGGCGGCAGGGCGTCGGCGGGCATGTCGCGCAGCGTTTCGAGAAAGCCGGCCAGCACCGTCAGCGGCGTGCGCAGTTCGTGCGAGACGTTGGCGACGAAGTCGCGGCGCGTGGTTTCGAGGCGTTCGATCTGGGTCACGTCGCGGGTGATGAGCAGGCGCTGGTTGCTGGCGTAGGCCGTCAACTGCATCATCATCAGCCGCTCCTGGCCGTTCTGGCCCAGGCGCACCAGGATCGGGTCGGGCCAGGAGGCGCGGTGGGCGTATTCGACGAATTCCGGCGCCCGCAGCAGGTTCAGCAGGTTGTGGCCGCGGTCGGCCGGCAGGCGCAGGCCCAGGTGCTGGCGCGCCATGCGGTTGCACCAGTCGATCTGGAAGTCTTCATTGAGCGTGACGGCGCCGTCGGGCAGGGCCTGGGCGGCGGCCAGCATGCCCTGCATGGTGTCGCGGGTTTCGGCCAGCTCGCGGGCGCGGGCGCGGGTGTAGCGGTAGAGCGGGGCGAGGATGTCGTCCCAGGGGCCGACCGAGGCGGGCGGGGACGTTTCGGGGTGCCGGGCCCAGTGGGACACCAGGTGCAGGCGCCAACTGCGCCACAGCAGCATGGTGACCAGGGCGGCGCTGAACAGCACCCAGCCGGCGGGATCTCCAATGAGCCATTGCGCCAATAGCGCGATCGCCGCCCACAGGACGGCCAGGATAAGGGTGCGCAGCCAGATCATCGTGCGGCAGTTTTACCGCGCCGGAACCTGTGCCGTAAACCGGTAGCCGCTGCCGCGCACCGTTTCCACGTGCGCATCGTGGCCGCTGGGCTCCAGCGCCTTGCGCAGGCGGCGGATGTGCACGTCGACGGTGCGTTCCTCGACGAATACGTGGTCGCCCCAGACCTGATCCAGCAGTTGCGAGCGCGAGAACACGCGTTCCGGGTGGGTCATGAAGAAGTGCAGCAGGCGGAATTCGGTGGGGCCGATCTGCAGCGACTGGCTGTTGCCCGACAGGCGGTGCGTCACCGGATCCAGCTTGAGGCCGCCGACGTCGATCACGTCGTCGGTCAACTGCGGCGCGCGGCGGCGCAGCACGGCCTTGATGCGGGCCATCAGCTCCTTGGGCGAGAAGGGCTTGGTGATGTAGTCGTCGGCGCCGGCTTCGAGGCCGTCGACCTTGTCCTGCTCGGAACCCTTGGCGGTCAGCATGATGACCGGGACAGCGCGGGTACGCTCGTCGTTGCGCAGCTTGCGCGCCATGGCCAGGCCCGAGGTGCCGGGCAGCATCCAGTCCAGCAGGATCAGGTCGGGCAGTTCGGCGCGGATCAGGGTCTGGGCCTGGTCGGCGTCGAAGGCGCGCAGCACCTTGTGCCCGGCAAAGGACAGGTTGACGGCGATCAGTTCCTGGATGGCGGGTTCGTCTTCGACGACGAGAATGGTGCTGGACATGGCGAATAGGGCACGCTTCGGAGCGCCGACGCGGCGCGAACATTGCGATAGTATGGCCGCAATATTTCAGGTATGTGACCGCGAGGGGCCTGCCAGCGCCCGCGCGCGGCGTGCGGCAGGCCCCGATAGGCTACCATTGGACGATATATCGGGAATTCACCATGCAAAACCCCTCCGAATCGCAACATTCCGCGGATTCCGCGTCCCAGTCGACGCATTTCGGCTTCCAATCGGTGCCGGAAAGCGAAAAAGCCCGCAAAGTCGCCGAAGTCTTCCACTCGGTCGCGCAGCGCTACGACATCATGAACGATTTCATGTCGGCCGGCCTGCACCGCGTCTGGAAGGCCTTCACCATTGGCCGTGCCGCCATCCGCCCGGGCATGAAGGTGCTGGACATCGCCGGCGGCACGGGGGATCTGGCGCGTGCCTTCGCCAAGCGCGCCGGCCCCACCGGCGAGGTCTGGCTGACCGACATCAACGATTCCATGCTGCGCGTCGGCCGCGACCGCCTGGCCGACGCCGGCCTGTTGGTGCCCACCGCTGTCTGTGACGCCGAGCGCCTGCCGTTCCCGTCGGGCTATTTCGACCGCGTCAGCGTGGCTTTCGGCCTGCGCAACATGACGCACAAGGATCGCGCCCTGGCCGAGATGACGCGCGTGCTCAAGCCGGGCGGCAAGCTGCTGGTGCTGGAGTTCTCGCGCATCGCCAAGCCGCTGGCGCCGGCCTATGATTGGTATTCCTTCAACGT
Organism: Achromobacter sp.; assembly: GCF_050285565.1. Lineage (GTDB taxonomy): Bacteria > Pseudomonadota > Gammaproteobacteria > Burkholderiales > Burkholderiaceae_B > Achromobacter. The sequence continues at coordinate 36,918 of NZ_JBLZXG010000005.1, read as the reverse complement.
GCTGCCCTGGCTGGGCAAGACGGTGGCCAAGGACGAAGCCAGCTATCGCTACCTGGCCGAATCCATCCGCATGCACCCCGACCAGGAAACCCTGGCGGACATGCTGCGCAGCGCCGGCCTGGAGCGGGTGCAGTACTTCAACCTGACGGCCGGCATCGCCGCCCTGCACGAGGGCGTGCGCCTGGGCTGACTGCCCTGCGTCCGATACCGCTTGTTTTTGCCCCAGGGGAACTTGTGGGGCGACGGCTTGTCCGTTATTCTTACGTCATTCAGATTACTGTAAGGAATCGCGCTGAAGGACCGCACCATCCGTGCGGCTTTCCGCTGCTCGGGGCAGCGGGGGCGCGGGTACGAGGGAGCACATCCATGACCAAATTCTGTTTCTCGCGGTTTGTCGCCGCGGCGCTCATCGCCATTTCCGGCGCCGCGCTGGTGACGGCGTCGTTTGACGCCGAAGCCCGCCGTGCCGGCGGCGGCAGCAGCGTCGGCCGCCAATCCTCCAATGTGACGCAGCAGCGCCAGGCCACCACGCCGCCGACCGCCGCCAGCAATACGGCGGGCGCCACCGCCGCACCGGCGGCCGCCGGCGCGGCCACGGCCGGCGCCGCTGGCGCCGCCGCCAAGAGCGGCGCGTCGCGTTGGCTGGGCCCCATCGCCGGCATCGCCGCCGGCCTGGGCATCGCCGCCCTGCTGTCGAGCATGGGCCTGTCGGGCGCCTTCGCCGAATTCCTGTCGTCCGCGCTGCTGATCGCGCTGGTTGTGTTCGCCGTGATGTTCATCATCCGCCGCCTGCGCGGCGCGGCCCCGCGTCCGGCCACCCAGGGGGCTTTTGGCGGCGCCAACAACGCACCGGGCCAGACGCAGCAGCCCATGTGGCGTGAAGCGCTGCAGCCGGCCGCGCCGGCTCCGGCCGCCGCTGCCGCCGCCCCGGCCGCCACGCTGCCCAAGGCGGGCGACGACAACAACTGGTTCGTGCCCGGCGACTTCGACACGCCCAACTTCCTGAAGCAGGCCAAGGAACAGTTCGTGCGCATCCAGGCCGTGTGGGACAGCGGCAGCACCGACCGCCTGCGCGACTACCTGACCGACGACCTGATCACCGAGCTCAAGCCGCAACTGGCCGAGCGCGGCGCGGCACCCAACAAGACCGAAGTGGTGCTGCTGAACGCCGAGCTGCTGGGCATCGAGACGGTGTCCGACGGCCACCTGGCCAGCGTGCGCTTCTCGGGCATGCTGCGCGAGACCCCGGGCGCCGAAGCCTTCCGCTTCGAGGAAGTCTGGAACCTTTTCAAGCCCGCCAACGGCGGCTGGCTACTGGCCGGTATCCAGCAGATCCCGGTGGAATACGCCAGCTGATCCGGCTGGCGCCATTTCCCCAGACAGCGCGCGGCGGCCTCACGGCCGTGCGCGCCGACCGGCCCGCCAGGGCCGGTTTTTCCATGCGCGGGCGCAAACCGCGTCCCGTCTCCCCGGAACACTCCGGCATCCAACCCGTTACACTCCTGATTTACCCATCAACTTCGTCACCCCCCGCCCGCGGGGCCGCGGACCGTCATGTTGCCTTTTTCGTTTCTGCCCACTCCCGCACGGCTGGCCGTCGGCGCGCTCAACGCCCTGTTGAAGCGTGAGGACTGGGCGCGCGAACGCCTGGCCCGCCACGCCGGCAAGACGGTGCGCTTCGCGCTGGGCGGGTTCACCCTGGGCCTGACCATCGACAGCGAGGGTCTGGCGGCCCAGGCCGACGCGGCGGTGGTGCCCGACGTGACCCTGACGGTGGCGCCCGAGAAGCTGCCGCTGCCGCGCCTGGGCGCGGGCGGCGCGGCGCCCGACTTTGCCGAGGCCACGCACATCTCCGGCGACGCGGCCCTGGCGCAGGTGGTGGCGGATCTGTCCAAGCAATTGCGCTGGGATCCGGAAGACAGCCTGGCGCGCCTGGTGGGGGATATTCCCGCGCTGCGCATCACCGGCGGGCTGCGCGCGGCCGCGGGCGGCGCGCGTCAGGCCGGGCAGCGCCTGGCCGAGAACGTGTCCGAATACCTGGCCGAGGAAAACGGCATGCTGCTGGGACGGCCGGCGCTGGAGCAATGGCGCCTGGACCTGGCCGAGCTCAATGCCCGCGCCGACGCCTTGGCGCGTTCGGCCACCGCCCTGCAAACCCGGTTGGCCACGGCCGCCGCCAAGCGGGGCGCCTGAGCCATGTTTCCCTTGCTGCGCCTGTTCCGCATCATCCTGGTTTCGCTGCGCTATGGCCTGGACGAGCTGGTGCTGTCCAGCCTGAACCACCCGCTGGCGACCTGCCTGCTGCGCGTCATCCGCCTGGGCACCCGGCCGCGCCAGCCGCGCGGCCTGCGGCTGCGGCTGGCGCTGGAATCGCTGGGCCCCATTTTCGTCAAGTTCGGCCAGGTGTTGTCGACCCGCCGCGACCTGATCCCGGCCGACATCGCCAACGAACTGGCCCTGCTGCAGGACCGCGTGCCGCCGTTCCCGTCGGCCCAGGCCGCCGCCTGCATCGAGGCCGCGCTGGGCGCGCCGCCCGAAAAGCTGTTCGCGCAGTTCCAGGTCGACCCGGTGGCCTCGGCCTCCATCGCCCAGGTGCACTTCGCGGTGCTGCACGATGGCCGCGAGGTGGCGGTCAAGGTGCTGCGTCCGGGCATGCTCAGCATCATCGAGAAAGACCTGTCGCTGCTCAAGATCGTGGCCCGCATCATCGAGCGCCTGGGCGCGGATGGCCGCCGGCTCAAGCCGCGCGAGGTGGTGGCCGAGTTCGACAAATACCTGCACGACGAACTCGACCTGGTGCGCGAAGCGTCCAACTGCAGCCAGTTGCGCCGCAACTTCGGCCCGGAGTCCGGCCGCGGCGACATGCTGATGGTGCCCGAGGTGATCTGGGAATACACCGCCTCCACCGTGTTCACCATGCAGCGCATGTACGGCGTGCCGGTGGGCCAGGTCGAGCGCATGCGCGCCGCCGGCATCGACATCCCGACCCTGGCGCGCACCGGCGTCGAGATCTTCTTCACCCAGGTGTTCACCGACGGCTTCTTCCACGCCGACATGCACCCGGGCAACATCTACGTGTCCGACCGGCCCGAGACGCTGGGCAGCTACATCGCCCTGGACTTCGGCATCGTCGGCTCGCTGTCGGAATTCGACAAGAACTACCTGGCGCAGAATTTCCTGGCCTTCTTCCACCGCGACTACCGCCGCGTGGCGCAGTTGCACATCGAGTCGGGCTGGGTGCCGCCCGACACGCGCGAGGAAGAGCTGGAGGGCGCGGTGCGCGCCGTCTGCGAACCGTATTTTGACCGGCCGTTGTCCGAGATTTCGCTGGGCCAGGTGCTGCTGCGCCTGTTCCAGACCTCGCGCCGGTTCAATGTGGAGATCCAGCCGCAGCTGGTGCTGCTGCAGAAGACGTTGCTGAACGTCGAAGGGCTGGGGCGGCAGCTCGACCCCAACCTGGATCTCTGGAAGACCGCCAAGCCCTACCTGGAACGCTGGATGCGCCAGCGGGTCGGGATCAAGGGTTTGCGGCAGAGCCTGGAAAAAGAAGCCGCGCAGTGGTCACAGATGCTGCCGGCGCTTCCCAGGCTGGTTCACGACCATCTGAACCGCCCGAACCTCTCGCCGGCCCTGCTGGCCGAGATGGTGCAGTTGCGGCGGGCCCAGGAGCAGGGCAACCGGCTGATCGCGGCGCTGGTTGGCGTGCTGGCCCTGGGGATCGGGGTGGCGTTGTGGGCCTTGACCCGATAGGCGGCGCGATGGTGTAGGTGCGATCCCCTGTCATGTTTCATTCATGAAACGGTCATCATAGCTTCGCGGGAGACGGCGAAAAATAGCGCTGCGGCGGCCTATGCAGCGTCACGCCGGCCAGTGCGTGCGCCATTCATTAATTTCCATAGCCCCACTAGCGGGACGAAAACAAGGGCAGAACATGCTTTATCCTGAACTCTTCAAGACCATGGAAGCGGTGCGCTGGAACATGGCGCACGACATTCCCTGGGGCGACTTCGATCGCAGCAAGCTCTCGGACGAGCAGGCGCAGACGATCAAGATGAACGCCATCACCGAGTGGGCCGCGCTGCCGGCCACCGAGATGTTCCTGCGCGACAATCGCGGCGACAGCGATTTCTGCGCGTTCATGTCGGTGTGGTTCTTCGAAGAGCAGAAGCACTCCCTGGTGCTGATCGAATACCTGCGCCGCTTCCGTCCCGACCTGGTGCCCACGGAAGAAGAATTGCACAACGTGCGCTTCGAATTCGACGTCGCGCCCGAACTGGAAACGCTGATGCTGCATTTCTGCGGCGAGGTGCGCTTGAACCACTGGTACCGCCGCGCCGCCGAATGGCACACCGAGCCGGTCATCAAGGCCATCTACAAGACCGTGGCGCAGGACGAGGCCCGCCACGCCGGCGCCTACCTGCAGTACATGCGCCGCGCGCTGCACAACCGCGGCGAAGACACCAGCGTGCAGGCGCGCCTGGCGTTCTCCAAGATCGGCGTGCTGATGGCCTCGGCCGGCCGCACCCAGCAGGCGTTGCATCCGACCAACCTGCACGTCAACAAGGATCTGTTCCCCAACGACACGGTGCAGTCGCGCCTGCCCGAACCGGGCTGGCTGGAGCACTGGCTGGACAGCCAGATCCGCTTTGACGGCGTCTGGGAGCAGAAGGTCGCCACCCGCATCCTGCACATCCTGTCCAAGCTGATGGACCGCAGCTTCGAGACGGTCAAGGACCTGAACCGCTACCGCAAGGAAATGACGGCGCTGGTGTTGCCCAAGGAAAAGGACATCGTGCTGGCCGGCGCCTGAGCCGGCGCTGCCCCTCCGGGCTGGCCGGACAGGCTGGCGCCGGCGGGCCGGCAGGGGCGGCCGCCGTCGTACAATCGCGGCATGCCAGCCGCCCGTTTCGAATCCAAAGTCCTGTCCCGCGACGACTGCGTCGCCGCCGTTGCCGCCGGCCGCCTGCCGCGGCCGCTGGTGTTCACCAATGGCGTCTTCGATATCCTGCACCGGGGCCACGCCACCTACCTGGACCAGGCCGCCCAACTGGGCGCCACGCTGGTCGTGGCGGTCAACACCGATGAGTCGGTGCGCCGCCTGGGCAAGGGCGCCGAACGTCCGCTCAATCGCCTGGAAGACCGCGCCGCGCTGCTGGCGGCGCTGGGCTGCGTCACCGTGGTCACCGCGTTCCACGAGGACACGCCGGAGGCCCTGATCGGCCAGCTCAAGCCGGATCTGATCGTCAAGGGCGGCGACTACGACATGGAAAAATTGCCCGAGACCGCCCTGGTCAAGACCTGGGGCGGCCGCGCGGTGGCGATTCCGTTCGAGTTCGAGCGTTCCACCACGGCGCTGGTCAGGAAGATCCAGGGCGCCTGAGGCGGCGCCCCGGGCTTAGCGCGGCTCGCGCAGCAGGCGGTTGATGGCTTCCAGATCGGCTTCGCCCAGGATGCCGCTGGTGGCCTTCAGGCGCAGCCCCGACAGCACCGTGCTGTAGCGCGCCAGCGCCAGGTCGCGCTGGGTGGCGTAAAGCTGCTGCTGGGCGTTGAGCACGTCCAGGTTGATGCGCACGCCCACTTCGTAGCCGGTGCGGTTGGCCTCGACCGCGGCGCGGCTGGATTTCTCGCCCGCTTCCAGCGCCTGGATGCGCGCCAGGCCGCTGGTGACGCCGGTGTAGTACTGGCGCGCGGCCTGCACCGCCTGGCGCCGCGCGGCCTCGAAGTCGTGGCGCGCCTTCTGTTCCAACTGCACCTTTTCCGTCACCTGCGACGACACGCCGCCGCCCGAATACAGCGGAATCGACAGCACCACGCCGATGGTGCTGTCGATCGGCTTGCCCGGCGTGGCGTTGCGCATCACCGCGTCGCTGGCGCTGCCGCTGGTGGCGCGCAGGTTCAGGGTGGGGTAGTGGCCGCTCTTGGCGATCTGGATCTCGCGGCCGGCGATGCGGGTCAGCAATTGGGCCCGCAACACCTCCAGGCTGGAGGATTCGGCCTGGTTGCTCCAGTCGGCCACCCGCGCCGGCTGCGGCGCGGGCAGTTGCACGCCGGCCGGCAGTTCGGCCAGCGCTCCGGGCGGGTTGCCGATGATCCGGGCCAGCTCGTCGCGGCGCACGTCCAGGTCATTCTGCAGGCGCAGTTCCTGGGCCACCACCAGGTCGTAGCGGGCCTGCGCTTCGTAGGTGTCGGTGATGGTGGCGTTGCCCAGCTCGAAATTGCGCTTCGCCGATTCCAGTTGGCCGGCCACGGCGGCTTTCTCGGCCTCGGTCGCGGTCAGGGCGTCCTGGGCGTACAGCACGTTGAAATAGGCGTCGGCCACGCGCAGCAGCAGGTCCTGGTAGGCCTGCCGCAATTGCACTTCGACGTCGGCCACGACCAGCTTGGACTGCTCGTAGTTCTGCCAGCGGCCCCAATCGAACAGCGGTTGGGTCAACGCCAGATCCCAGACGCCGCGGCCGCCGCTGTAGGCCATGCTCAGGCCGCGGGTGCTGCGGGTCTCCTGGTAGGCGCCGCCGACGCCGGCCGAGACTTCGGGCAGCAGCAGGGCGCGGGCCTGCGGTTCTTTTTCCAGGCCGGCGCGATAGTTGGCGCGCGCCGCGGCGTAGATCGGGTCATTGCCGAGGGCGGCCTGCCACACCTGCAACAGGTTCTGCGCGCAGGCGGCGGACGGGCCGACGCTTGCGGCGGAGGTAAATACCAGTAAAGCCGTAAGCAGTCGGACGCGCATGATGTATCAGGAGGAGGGGGGCTGCTCCAGGGAGTCCGGGCGGTGGCCCGTGGCCGGACGCGCCGGCGCGGCGGAGCCGTGCGGCCCCGCCAGGGGACTCAGAATTTGAACTGCGACACCGTGGCGCCGCGCAGGGGCTTGATGACCGTTTCGAACAGATTGACGGTCTCGAAGCTGGCGGCGGTGGTGCGGGTGATGCGACAGGCCGTCATGACGGGCGCCTGGCCGACGACGACGACCAGGCGGCCGCCCACGCGCAACTGGTACTTGAGCGCGTCCGGCACGACCGGCACGGAACCCGTCACCAGAATCGCGTCGTATTCGGTGGAGCCCCAGCCGTTGCGGCCGTCGCCGGTTTCGACCTTGACGTTGGTGACGTTGTTCATCTGCAGGTTCTGCTGCGCGAACGTGACCAGGCGGCTGTCGATCTCGACCGAGGTGACCTGCTGCGCCAGGTAGCCCAGCAGGGCGGCCTGGTAACCCGAGCCGGTGCCGATTTCCAGCACGCAGTCGGACTTGCTCAGTTGCAGTTCCTGGGCCAGGCGGGCTTCGACCTTGGGGGCGAGCATGGTCTGGCGGGTGTTGACCGCGTTGATTTCCAGCGGCAGCTCCAGGTCGGAAAACGCCAGGGCGCGCAGGGCCGGCGGAACGAACTGTTCGCGGCGCACATCGAACAGTGCTTGCAGCACGTTGGCGTCCAGGACGTCCCACGGGCGGATCTGCTGTTCCACCATGTTGAAGCGGGCTTGTTCTACGTCGGGCAGGGTCGAAGCGTTCATGACGGTCGGAAAAAAAGCGGAGGAATCAACTGACCATTGTACCGATTCGTAGCGTCCTGTGACGCCACCGGGCGGGCCGGCGGGTTATCGCCTGGGGAAAGCGTCCGCCGGCCCGGCGCTTTCGGACGCAGTGAGGGGGTATTGCTTGGCGCGGGAAGGGCCGTCAAGCGGGCACGGCAGCGTCCTCCCGGAGCTCACCACCAGGCGTGGAAGTGATGCACCGGGCCGTGGCCCGAACCGACCGACAGGCGTTCGGCGTGGCGGATGGCCTCGGTCAGGTAGGCCTTGGCGCGGCGCGCGGCCTCGGGCACGTCCTCGACCTGCGGCAGCAGCGCGGCCAGGGCGGCCGACAGGGTGCAGCCGGTGCCGTGGGTGTTGGCGGTCTCGATGCGGTGGCCGGGCAGCTCGATCATGCGGTCGCCGTCGTGCAGCAGGTCGATGGTGTCGTTGCCGGGCAGGTGGCCGCCCTTGACCATGACCCAGCGCTGGCCCGAGTGCGCCAGTTTGTTGCGCAGGCGTTCGGCCACGCGCCGCATTTCCTTGACCGTTTCCACCGGCCGCTCTTCCAGCAGTACGCCGGCCTCGGGCAGGTTGGGGGTCAGCAGCGTGGCCTGCGGCAGCAGGGCTTCGCGCATGGCGCCGACGGCATCGCGCTCCAGCAGCAGGTCGCCGCTCTTGGCCACCATGACCGGATCCAGCACCACGTGGGCCGGCGTCCATTTGGCCAGCTTCTCGGCCACCACCTGGATCACCGGCTGCTGGCCGAGCATGCCGATCTTGACGGCGTCGATGCGCACGTCGGCGAACAGAGTGTCGATCTGCTGGCCGACGAAGGCCGGCGGCACCGGCGAGATGCCGGTGACGCCCTGGGTGTTCTGGGCGGTGAGGGCGGCGATGACGGCGCAGCCGTAGGCGCCCAGGGCGCTCATGGCCTTGACGTCGGCCAGGATGCCGGCGCCGCCGGACGGGTCGACGCCGGCGATGGTCAGCGCGTTGGGGATCGGGCGGCCATTGGCGGCCGGCTGGCGGCTGCTCATTTGGCGGCGCCGGGGGCGGCGGTGATGAGGCCTTCGGTGGGCGAGCTGGGCGCGCCGCTGTAGAGCTTTTTCGGCATGCGGCCGGCCAGGAAGGCCTCGCGGCCGGATTCCACGCCCTTCTTCATGGCGCTGGCCATCAGCACCGGGTCGCGCGCGGCGGCGATGGCGGTGTTCATCAGCACGGCGTCGCAGCCCAGTTCCATGGCGATGGCGGCGTCCGAGGCGGTGCCCACGCCGGCGTCCACCACCACCGGCACGCGGGCCTGGTCGATGATCAGGCGCAGGTTCCAGGGGTTCAGGATGCCCATGCCGGAGCCGATCAGCGAGGCCAGCGGCATCACGGCCACGGCGCCCATGTCTTCGAGCATGCGGCACTGGATGGGATCGTCGGTGCAATACACCATGACCTGGAAGCCTTCATCCACCAGCGTCTTGGTGGCTTTGAGGGTTTCGGGCATGTTGGGGAACAGCGTGTGCGGATCGCCCAGCACTTCCAGCTTGACCAGGGCGTGCCCGTCGAGCAGTTCGCGCGCCAGGCGCAGCGTGCGCACCGCGTCGTCGGCCGAGTAGCAGCCGGCGGTGTTGGGCAGCAGGGTGAACTTGGACATCGGCACGTAGTCGAGCAGGTTGGGCTCGCCCGGGTTTTGGCCGATGTTGGTGCGGCGGATGGCGACCGTGACGATCTCGGTGCCGCTGGCGTCCAGCGCGGCGCGGGTCTGTTCGAAGTCCTTGTACTTGCCGGTGCCGACGAGCAGGCGCGACGAATAGGCGCGGCCGGCGATGGTGAGGGTGTCTTGAGTGGTCATGGCGGTGTGTCAAAGGGCGGGCGCGCGCTGCGGAACCCGCGGGGGCTGGCTGATCATCGGGCGGATCAACGGGGTGATCACGGTTAGGCGAATCATAAAGCACGGGGCGGCGTGTCTGTCCTCGCGGCGGGCGTGCGGCGTTCCGGAAATCGCGCTTGGCGCGCAGCCGTGGGGCGCGCCAATGACCCGGTTGCGGGCAGGGGTATCGGTGGCGAGCGCCGCGATGCCCAGGACCTGTGCGAGGCGGTCGCCGCGCCCTAGGGCTGGCGCAGCCGATCCAGGTCGGCGCACAACAGCTCGGCCGCGTCGATCAGGCGCGGGCCGGGGCGGTAGAGCGCGTCGGCGTCGATGCCGTAGACGTGGCCGGCCAGCGCCGCCGGCAGGCCCATGGCGCGCCAGGCGGCCAGGTTGCGGGCGGTGTCGGCGGGTGTGGCGACGCCGGCCAGCACCGCGTCGGGACGCGCCGCCAGCACGCTTTCCAGCCCGACCTGCGGCGCCACCACGGGCGCGTCGCCGAACACATTGACGCCTCCGCACAGGCGCAGCGCGTCGCTGACGATGCTGGCGTGGTTCAGGGTGTAGATGGGGTCCAGGCCCGCCTGCACGAACACGCGCACCGGCGCGCGGCCGGCGTAGCGCGCGGCCAGCGCGTCCAGGCGCGCGCGCAGGGCCTGGGCGGCGGGGGCGGCCCGCGCCTCGGTGCCGAACAGCACGCCCAGGCGTTCGACCGCGCCGGGGATGGCCGCCAGCGTCTGCGGGTCGCTGTAGTAGACGGCCACGCCCAGCTTGTCCATCACGCGCGCCAGCGGCGCGGCGGCGGAGGGTTGCCAGGCGATGACCAGGTCGGGCCGGGCGGCGGCCACGCGTTCGGGATCGGGCTGCGTGCCGTCGCCGATGACGGGCAGGGCGCGGGCGGCGGGCGGATAGTCGCTGCCGCGGATGGTGGCCACCAGATAGTCGCCGGCGCCGGCCGCGTAGACCAGTTCGGTGGCGTGCGGCGCCAGGGTGACCGCGCGCCGCGCTGGCGCGGCCAGGGTGATCAGGCGGCCGCGATCGTCGCGCGCGTGGATCGCCGCCGGGGTGTCGGCCGGGGTGTCGGCAGAGGTGCCGGCCGCCGCCGGGCCCGGGGCGGACAGCAGCCCCAGGAGGGCGAACGCAACGGCGCGGACGGAGGTCATGTGAAGCATCGATACGGTCGGCGTGGAACAACGCCGACTATATCGGATCGACCGCTCAATAACGCACCGTGAGGGACGCGTAGAAGTTGCGGCCGGGCGCGGGGTACAGGTTGTAGTTGGCAACCGGGCCCAGCATCTGGAACGAGGCATCGCCGCCACGGATGCCGTAGGTGGCGTACTTGCGGTCCAGCAGGTTGTTGATGCCGAACGCGCCTTCGATGTTGCGGGTGAACTTGTAGGCCACCTTGGTATTGAAGAGCACGTAGGCGTCCAGTTGCGTGTCGAACTGGTTGGCCTGGTCGTTGTCCATGCGCGACTTGCCCACGTACTGCGCCGTCACGTTCCACAGGAACGCGTCGGTGGGGCGCCAGGTCACGCCGGCGTTGGCCAGCCACTTGGGCGCCAGCGGCACGGTCTTGCCCGACAGATCGACGCCGGCGTAGGTGCCCGAGCGGAATTGCGCTTCCATCCAGGTCAGGTTGGCGTCCAGCGTCAGGCTGCTGGTCAGCTTGTGGTGGCCTTCCAGTTCGATGCCTTGGCGGCGGGTCGGATCCAGGTTGATGTTGGCGCCGGTGCCCGGGCCCCACATGCCGTCGGCCAGCGGGTTGTACTGGATTTCGTTGGTCAGGTCATAGCGGAACCACGACAGGCGCGCGCTGCTGGTGTCCGAGGCCCAGGTCACGCCCAGTTCCTTGTCGGTGGAGGTCTGCGGCGCCAGCGGCGACTGCACGGACAGGGCCTCGTCGGCGTTGGGCAGGCGGAAGCTGCGGCCGACCTTGCCGTACAGGCCGAAACCGGCGGGCAGATCCTGGCGCACGCCCAGTTGCCAGGCGGTCAGGTGGTGGCCCTTGTCCGATTCCTCGCCCGAGCCGGAAATCACTTCGAGCTTGTCGGAGGCGTACTGGCGGCGCGCGCCCAGGGTGATGTAGGTGCTGTCCGTGGCGCGGATCTGGCCCTCGGCGAACAGGCCATACTGGTGCTGGCGCGACTGCCACTTGGACGGCGCGAAGTCGTAGTAGGCGTTCTGGTCGGAGGTGGTCTTGGCTTGCTGCGCGTCGGCGCCGAGCACCACGCTGTGGCCGCCGTTGATCGGCAGGCGATAGCGCAGGCTGGCCAGGTTCTCTTCCAGCTTCTGCTGGCGCAGCGTGTCGCCGAAGCCATCGTACGACAGGCCGTTGAGCTTCTTTTCGCGGGTCGAGGCGTCGGCGTACAGCGTGCCGACGCCGAGCTGCTGCTCGACCTGCAGGCCGAAGGTGGTGCTGGTGGTCTTGACGTAGTCGATCTTGTTCTTGGCGCCGCGCGGGTCGCTTTCGAACTGGTTTTCGCCCGTGGTCGGGTTGATCAGGCGCGGGCCCGGCAGGTCCAGCTTCTGCGTGGTGGTGTTGCCGTACAGGCGGATCGAGCCGTTGTCGTGGCGGAAGGTGATGCCGCCGCCGCCGCCCTCGCGGCTTTCGCCGCTGTGTTCGCGGTAGCCGTCGCTGTGCAGCGACTGCAGGTAGGCGTCCACGCCCACCTTCTGGTTGTTCAGGGCGACGGCGGCGTCGTACTGGCGCAGGCCGTAGCTGCCGAAGGTGGCGGTGGCGCGGGCCGTGACCGGTTCCTTGGCGAAATCCTTGCGGGTGATGATGTTGATCACGCCGCCGGTGGCGCCGCCGCCGTATTGCACCGAGCCGCTGCCGCGCACGATTTCGACGCGCTCGACCTGATCCAGCGGCACCACGCCCAGGCTGGGGGCCGACAGGTCGTTGGTGTTCTGCTTGACGCCGTCGATCATGATCAGCGTGTTGCTGGCGCCGGTGATGCCGAAGCCGCGCAGGTCGACGATGGCGTTGTCGCTGGCGCTGGTGGTGTTGACCAGGTGGATGCCGGCCTGCGTCGACAGCAGGTCCTGCATGGTGCGGGCGCTGCTGGCGGCGATGTCCTCGGCGGTGATGACCGAGATCGACACCGGCAGGGTGCGGCCGTCGGTCGGCACGCGCTGGGCGGTCACGGTGACGGTGTCGAGTTCGGGGGCGGGGGTGGCGGCTTGCTGGGCGGCGGACAGGGCCGGGGCGGAGCAGAGCAGGGCACCGGCGTAGCGCCGGATGGAGCGGGATTTCATCTACAAGACCTCGATGCGACCCGCGACCCCGCAGGTCAATCACGATGGGGAGGGCGCCGCGATCCGCGCCGCGCCCCTGTGCGGAGCGCGGGCGCCGGACGGGCGTCCTGGCGATCGAACAGGCCGGTATCGGGCTGCCATGGGCGCATCGCGCGCATGGGGACCGTTGCGGGGGCAGCACAGGCTGGATACCCTGACCGGCCGGCCTTGTGGGCGGCGGGGCGGACGTCTTCCTGTTTCCCGTTTACCTTTCGCACGCGGACCGGCAAGTGTTGCGTTCTTGCCTGTCCCGATGCGCCGAAAGCACCGGTTCGGGGCCGAAACTGTATCATCGCGGGCCGTAACAGGGTCTGTTTTGTTACGATCAGGGCTTGATTTTTCGGCGTTTATCGCATTTTCGCGACATTCGCGCCGTCTTCCCTGCCGTCCAAAACCCCTCCTTCCGGACCCGAACGTGTCGTATCCCCGCCTGCCTTACCCGCCCGAGAGCTTCACCCGCGGCGGCGATTTCGCCCGCCTGCTGGGCCAGCGCATCCTGATCCTGGACGGCGCCATGGGCACGATGATCCAGCGCTACAAGCTGGGCGAGGCCGATTTCCGCGGCGAGCGCTTCGCCGGCCATGGCAAGGACCTGAAGGGCGACAACGAACTGCTGTCTCTGGTGCGGCCGGACGTGATCTCGGAGATCCACCGCCAGTACCTGGAAGCCGGCGCCGACGTCATCGAGACCAACACCTTCGGCGCCACCTCGATCGCGCAGGGCGACTACGACCTGCCGGAACTGGCCTACGAGCTGAACCTGGTGTCCGCGCAACTGGCGCGCCAGGCCTGTGACCAGTACAGCACGCCGGACAAGCCGCGCTTCGTGGCCGGCGCGCTCGGCCCGCAGCCCAAGACGGCGTCGATCTCGCCCGACGTGAACGACCCGGGCGCGCGCAACGTCACCTTCGACGAGTTGCGCGTGGCCTACGTTGAACAGCTCAACGGCCTGCTCGATGGCGGCATCGACATCGTCCTGATCGAAACCATCTTCGACACGCTCAACGCCAAGGCCGCGATCTTCGCCACCGAGGAAGTGTTCGAGCAGCGCGGCATCCGCCTGCCGGTGATGATCTCGGGCACCGTCACCGACGCCTCCGGCCGCATCCTGTCGGGCCAGACCGTCGAGGCCTTCTGGAACTCGGTGCGCCATGCGCGGCCGGTCACCATCGGCCTGAACTGCGCGCTGGGCGCGGCGCTGATGCGCCCGTACGTGGCCGAGCTGTCCAAGATCTGCGACACCTACGTCTGTGTCTACCCCAACGCCGGCCTGCCCAACCCGATGGCCGAGACCGGCTTTGACGAGACCCCGGCCGACACTTCCGCGCTGCTGGAGGAATTCGCCCGCGCCGGGCTGGTGAACATGTCCGGCGGCTGCTGCGGCACCACGCCCGACCACATCCGCGCGATTGCCGACAAGGTCGCGGCGCTGACGCCGCGGGTGGTGCCGGAGATCCCGGTCAAGACCCGCCTGTCGGGCCTGGAGCCGCTGAACATCGACGAGGACACGCTGTTCGTGAACGTGGGCGAACGCACCAACGTCACCGGCAGCAAGATGTTCGCGCGCCTGATCCGCGAAGAGAAATACGACGAGGCGCTGGCGGTGGCCCGCCAGCAGGTCGAGAACGGCGCGCAGATCATCGACATCAATATGGACGAGGCGATGCTGGATTCGGTGGCGTGCATGCACCGCTTCCTGAACCTGATCGCCTCCGAGCCCGATATCGCGCGCGTGCCGGTGATGATCGACAGCTCCAAGTGGGAAGTGATCGAGACCGGCCTGAAGTGCGTGCAGGGCAAGCCGGTGGTCAACTCGATCTCGATGAAGGAAGGCCTGGAGCCGTTCCGCCACCACGCCCGCCTGTGCCGCCGCTACGGCGCGGCGGTGGTGGTGATGGCGTTCGACGAATTGGGCCAGGCCGATACGCTGGAGCGCCGCAAGGAGATCTGCGGCCGCGCCTACAAGATCCTGGTCGAGGAAGAGGGCTTTCCGCCGGAAGACATCATTTTCGATCCCAACGTGTTCGCGGTCGCCACCGGCATCGACGAGCACAACCACTACGCCGTCGACTTCATCGAGGGCACGCGCTGGATCCGCGAGAACCTGCCCCATGCCCGCATCTCGGGCGGGGTCTCGAACGTGAGCTTCTCGTTCCGCGGCAACGAGCCGATGCGCGAGGCCATCCACACCGTGTTCCTGTATTACGCGGTCAAGGAAGGCATGACGATGGGCATCGTCAACGCCGGCCAGTTGGGCGTCTACGCCGATCTGGATCCCCAGCTGCGCGACCTGGTCGAGGACGTGGTGCTGGACCGCGCCGAGCCGGTCGGCAAGACCGACCCGGCTGACGAACGCACGCCGACCGAGCGCCTGGTGCAGTTCGCCGACACGGTGAAGGGCTCGGGCGCCAAGAAGGAAGAAGACCTGGCCTGGCGCAATGCGGAGGTCGAGGCGCGCCTGTCGCACGCGCTGGTGCACGGCATTACCGCCTTCATCGTCGAGGACACCGAAGAGGTGCGCCAGAAGATCGCCGCGCGCGGCGGCCGGCCGATCGAGGTGATCGAAGGCCCGCTGATGGACGGCATGAACGTGGTGGGCGACCTGTTCGGCGCCGGCAAGATGTTCCTGCCGCAGGTGGTGAAGTCGGCGCGCGTGATGAAGCAGGCCGTGGCCCACCTGATCCCCTTCATCGAAGAGGAAAAGCGCCAGATCGCGGCCGCCGGCGGCGACGTGCGCGCCAAGGGCAAGATCGTCATCGCCACCGTCAAGGGCGACGTGCACGACATCGGCAAGAACATCGTGTCGGTGGTCCTGCAGTGCAACAACTTCGAAGTCGTGAACATGGGCGTGATGGTGCCCTGCGCGCAGATCCTTGAAAAAGCCAAGGAAGAGAACGCCGACATCGTCGGCCTGTCCGGCCTGATCACGCCCAGCCTGGAAGAGATGGCGTACGTGGCCTCCGAGATGCAGCGCGACGAGTATTTCCGCAGCCGCAAGGTGCCGCTGATGATCGGCGGCGCCACCACCAGCCGCGTGCACACGGCCGTGAAGATCGCCCCGAACTACGAAGGCCCGGTGATCTACGTGCCGGATGCCAGCCGTTCGGTGGGCGTGGCCACCAGCCTGATGTCCGACCAGGCGCACGCCTACCTGGCGGAACTGGCCGAGGAATACGAGGACGTGCGCCGCCGCCACGCCAACCGCAAGGCCACGCCGATCCTGCCGCTGGTCGAGGCGCGCGCCTCGCGCCCGCGGATCGACTGGGACAGCTACACGCCGCCGCGCCCCAAGTTCATCGGTCGCCGCGCCTTCAAGAGTTACGACCTGGCCGAGATCGCCAAGTACGTGGACTGGGGCCCGTTCTTCCAGACCTGGAGCCTGTTCGGGCCATTCCCGGCGATCCTGGACGACAAGGTGGTGGGCGAGCAGGCGCGCAAGGTCTATGCCGACGGCCAGGCCATGATGAAGCGCATCATCGAGGGCCGCTGGCTGACCGCCAATGGCGTGGTCGGCTTCTATCCGGCCAACCGCGTCAACGACGAGGACATCGAGGTCTACAAGGACGAAAGCCGCAGCGAAGTGCTGTTTACCTACCGCAACCTGCGCCAGCAGGGCGCCAAGCGCGAGGGCGTCAGCAACAAGTCGTTGGCCGACTTCATCGCGCCCAAGTCCAGCGGCAAGCTGGACTACATCGGCATGTTCGCGGTGACTGCCGGCCTGGGCATCGAGAAGAAGGAGGCCGAGTTCGAGAAGGCGCTGGACGACTACTCCGGCATCATGCTCAAGTCGCTGGCCGACCGCCTGGCCGAAGCCTTCGCCGAATGCCTGCACGCGCGCGTGCGCCAGGACCTGTGGGGCTACGCGCCCGACGAGGCGCTGTCCAACGACGACATGATCGCCGAGAAGTACGTCGGCATCCGGCCGGCGCCCGGCTATCCGGCCTGCCCGGAACACGTGGTCAAGACCGACATGTTCCGCGTGCTGGACGGCGCCGACATCGGCATGATGCTGACCGACAGCTACGCCATGTTCCCCGCTTCGAGCGTGTCGGGCTTCTACTTCAGCCACCCGCAGTCGCAGTACTTCAACGTCGGCATCATCGGCGAAGACCAGTTGCAGGACTACGCTGCCCGCAGCGGCCGCAGCATCGAGGATCTGAAGCGCACCCTGGCGCCGAACCTGGGCTGAGTCGGTTCGCACCGCCGCGCCGGGGCCGCCCGGCATTCAAGCGCCGCCCCGGTTCATCCGGCGCGGCGCTTGGTCTTATTGGTCTGGTTTACCAAAAAAATAGTGGTAAACCATGATGTGCCAAATTGGTAAACCAAATAATATTTGGTCTAACCACTTCTGACGCCATGACACTACAACTGATCCCCAAGCCCGAAGAACCCGCCGCCAAGCCGGTGGCCGACCGCGCCTACCTGCGGCTGGCCGCGCAGATCCAGGCGCTGGTGGCGCAGGGCGAGTTCGCGGTGGGCAAGCGCCTGCCGGCCGAGCGCGCGCTGGCCGAGCGCTTCGACGTCAGCCGCACCTCGCTGCGCGAGGCCATCATCGCGCTGGAGCTGCAAGGCGTGGTGGAAGTGCGCGGCGGTTCGGGTATCTATGTCTGTGAGCCGCGCCCGGGCGTGGCGCGGCTGCCGGCCGCGCAGGAGCCGGGCGCCGGGCCGTTCGAGCTGCTGCGCGCGCGCTGCCTGGTCGAATCGGAAATCGCCGCGTTGGCGGCCAGCACCCGCAACGATGCCGACCTGGACCGCATCTTCGAGGCGCTGACCACCATGCGCGAACAGATGATGCACAAGGAAGAAAACCAGGAGGCCGACCGCCGTTTCCACCTGTACATCGCGCAGTCCACCGGCAACAGCGTGCTGCTGGGCACGGTCACGGCGATGTGGGATCAGGCGCAAGGGCCCATCTGGGACAAGATCGAACAGCATTTCCATACGCAGGAATTGCGCCAGGCCTCGCAGGAAGACCATCAGCGCATCTTCAGCGCGCTGGTGGCGCGCGATGCCGACGGCGCGCGGCAGGCGATGCGCAATCACCTGGAGCGCGTGATTGGCGAATTCGCGCAAGGGTGGCGGTAGGGCCGACAGGCCCGGCAACAGAACCGGCAGGCGGCCCCCGGCTGAGCGCGGAAGATACCGCGCCCCGGAACCGGGCTTTTCACATCAGGAGACAACAGGATGCAGCAAAGGAACAAGGGGCGCCGCGCCTGGCACAGGGCGGCGGTGACGCTGTCGGCGTGCGCGTTGGTGGCTTGCGGGCTGGCGGCGCCGGCCATGGCGCAGGAAGCGCCCGCGCCGGGACAGAGCGCGCGCGTTGACGCGATCCGCAAGGCCGGCCAACTACGGGTCGGGGTGCTGCAGAACGCGCCCTGGCTGATCCAGGACGTGTCCGGCAAGAGCGGCGAGGGCTGGAGCGGCCCGGCCTGGCTGCTGGCCAAGGAATACGCGCGGCTGCTGGGCGTGACACTGACGCCGGTGCCGGTATCGCACGAGACCAAGGTGCCGGTGCTGGCGGCCAACCAGGTGGACATGACCATCAGCCCGCTGGCCGAAACGCCCGAGCGCCTGAAAGTGGTCGATTTCGTGCTGTATTCATCCACCAGCGTCTGCATGTTCGGTTTGGCGTCCAACCCCAGGATGGCCGCGGCCAAGTCGGTCGATGACCTGAACCGGCCCGGTGTCACCATCGCCTATTTCACCGGCGGCGCCGAAGAGGCCTGGGTCAAGCAGCGCTTCCCCAACGCGACGCTGCGCGCCGTGGCCAATTCGGGCGCCACCGCGCCCATCGAGGAAATCATGGCCAAGCGCGCCGACGCGGCCCCGATCAACCGCGTGCCCTGGGTCGGCCTGAGCCGCAAGGTGCGCGGCCTGACCGTGCTGCCGGCCGAGGCCAACTGCCAGCAGAGCACCGAGAAGGCCTCGCCCGTGGGCCTGGCGGTCGACAAGAATCAACCCGAGTACCTGGCCTGGCTGCGGCAGGTGGCCGCCGGCATGAAGACGCGCCTGGACGCCGACGAAATGCGCATCATCGAACAGACCCCGTAGGCCCGACCGGCCTTTCCCCCCCCAAGGATTTTCCGACCACGCGCAAGGCGCGCGGCCCGGGCGGTTGCCCGTGGCTCCGCGCGTCCGTATCCGGCGTTCGCCGCCGGACTTCCCTTCAAGGAGACCGCAATGCAACCGTCCATCCTCACCCGCTTCGCCGCCGCCGCCCTGCTGCTGGCGGGCGCCGCCAGCGCCCAGGCGCAGACCCCGCCCGCGCCCGGCGAAAGCCCGCGCATCGACGCCATCCGCAAGGCCGGCGTGCTGCGCGTGGGCGTGGTCAACAACCCGCCGTGGCTGGTGCAGAACACCACCGGCTCCGGCGAACCGTGGATGGGCTCGTCGTGGCTGCTGGGCAAGGAATTCGCGCGCCTCTTGGACGTGAAGATCGTGCCGGTGCAGGTCAGCCATGAAACCAAGGTGCCGGCGCTGATCGCCAACCAGATGGACATCATGATCGGGCCGCTGAACCAGAACGCCGAGCGCGCCAAGATCATCGACTTCGTCACCTTCTCGAACACCAGCGTCTGCATGTTCGGCCTGGCGTCCAATCCCAAGTTCACCAGCGCCACCAAGGTCGAGGACTTCAACCAGCCCGGCATCACCATGGCCTACTTCTCGGGCGCTGGCGAAGAGCCGCTGGTGCTGGAGAACTTCCCCAAGGCCAAGCTGCGCGGCGTGACCAACTCGGGCTCGGTGGCGCCGATCGAGGAAGTGCTGGCCGGCCGCTCCGACGTGGCGCCGCTGAACCGCATGCTGTGGCCCAACATCAGCAAGAAGGTCAAGGGCCTGGCGGTGTTCCCCAAGGAAAACGACTGCCAGGACAGCAAGATCTTCGCGATCGACGCGGGCATGGGCGTGGCCAAGGGCCAGCCGGTGTACCTGGAGTGGCTGCGCAAGGTCGAGGCGCGCATGCATCCCGAACTGGTGGCCGAAGAGCGCCGCATGACCCAGAACCTGAAGTAAGGCGGCGTCATCATGCTCAATTGCGCAATCCATGGCGCCGAAGACCTGCGGTTGGTCGAGCAGGCGCCCGAAGCCCTCGGCCCGACGCAGGTGCGCGTCGGCGTCAAGGCGGTCGGCATCTGCGGCTCGGATCTGCATTACTACCGCCACGGCCGGGTCGGCGACTTCATCATCCGCGAGCCGCTGACGCCGGGCCATGAGGCCTCGGGCCAGGTGCTGGAAGTTGGTTCGGCGGTCACCGCCGTCAAGCCGGGCGACCGCGTGGCGCTGGATCCGGCGCGCACCTGCGGGGTGTGCCGCTATTGCCGCCAGGGCGATTCCAACCATTGCGAGGCGGTGTTCTTCTTCGGCAGCGCCAGCCGCTATCCACACATGCAGGGCGCGATGCGCGAGCAGGTGGTGGTGCAGGAAAAGCAATGCGTGCCGGTGCCCGACAGCCTGTCATTCGAACTGGCCGCCTTTGGCGAGCCGCTGGCGGTGGCGCTGCACGCCGTGCGCAGCGCCGGGTCGCTGCTGGGCAAGACCGTGATGGTGGTGGGCGCCGGGCCGATCGGCGCGCTGGTGCTGATGGCGGCGCGGCTGGCTGGCGCCAGCCAGGTCATCGTGGTCGACATCGTCGACCAGACGCTGGCCACCTGCGCCAAGGTCGGCGCCACGCGCACCATCAACGCCGCCACCGAGCCGGCCGCGCTGGACGCGCTGGCGGCGGGCAAGGGCACGGTCGACGTGTGCTTCGAGGCGTCGGGCAACTACGCCGGGCTGGCCAACTGCATCCGCGCCACGCGGCCGCGCGGCACCATCGTCACGGTCGGCACGCTGGGCGGCAGCAGCGAGCAATGCCCGTTCAACCAGATCATGGTCAAGAGCCTGAGCGTCATCGGCAGCTTCCGCTTCGTCGATGAATACGCCTGGGCGGTGGACTACCTGGGCCGTGGCCTGATCGACGTGGCGCCGCTGCTGACGGCGGCGGTGCCGGCGCGCCAGGCGCACGAGGCCTTCGCGCTGGCGGCCGACCGGCGCCAGGCCATGAAAGTGATGGTGACGTTCTGAGCCCAGCGCTCGCGTTCGCACGGAGATTCCATGGATTTCGATTTTTCCCCCATCGTCGATAACTGGCGCTTCTTCGCCAGCGGCCTGGGCATCACGGTGGCGCTGAGCGCGGTCACGGCGGTCTCCAGCATCCTGCTGGGGCTGGTGATCGCGCTGCTGCGCCTGTACGGGCCGCGCTGGCTGCGGGTGCTGCTGGTGTTCTACATCGACAGCATGCGCGCCATTCCGGTGCTGGTGGTGCTGGTGTGGATCTACTTTGCCTTCCCGCTCTTGGCCGGCGTGAACTTCGCGCCGTTCTGGGCGGCGCTGGTGGCGCTGACGCTGCACATCGCGGCCTATTCGGCCGAGGTGATCCGCGCCGGCATCGAGTCGGTGCGGCCGGGGCAGATGCGCGCCGGGCTGGCCCTGGGCATGTCGCGGGCCCAGGCGCTGCGCAAGATCATCCTGCCGCAGGCCACCATCCGCATGCTGCCGGCGTTCGGCTCGGTGCTGACGGTGGCGATCAAGGACACCGCCATCGCCACCGTGATCGCGGTGCCCGAGCTGATGCACAAGGCCGAAACCATCGCCGGCCAGAGCTACCGGCCGATCGAGGTGTTCACGGCCGTGATCGTGGCGTACTTCGTCATTCTGTTCCCGGTGACGCGCGGCGTGGACCGGCTGTATCAACGTTACGCACACTTGGGGCGCTCATGAACCTGGACTGGGGAATTATCTGGGACTCGCGCCAGGTGCTGCTGCAGGGCGCGGCCATGACCGTGATGCTGACGGTGGTGACGATGGCGCTGGCGGTGCCGGGCGGCATGGTGCTGGCGCTGATGCGGCTGTCGTCGAACCGCGTGGCCAACGGCATCGCCGTGGCGATCGTCGAGTTCTTCCGCAACCTGCCGCTGATCCTGGTGATCTATTGGGCGTTCTACGTGATGCCGATGGCGCTGGACGTGCAGTTCTCGGCGGTGACCACGGCCTTGGTGGCGCTGGTGCTGAATGTGTCGGCCTACAACTCGGAAACCTTCCGCGCCGGCATCAATTCGATCCGCAAGGGGCAGATGGAGGCCGCGCTGGCGATGGGCATGTCGCGCCGCCAGGCCATGTTCAAGGTGCTGGTGCCGCAGGCGGCGCGGCGCATCCTGCCGGTGCTGGCCAGCACCTGGATCTCGCTGTTCAAGGACACCTCGCTGGTGTCGGTGATCGCCGTCAGCGAGCTGGCCTATGCCTCGATGCAGGTGCGCGCGCAGAGCTTCCGCGTGCTGGAAATGCTGACCGCGATGGCGGTGATCTATTGGCTGATGGGCTATCCGCAGGCCAAGCTGGTCGACTGGATCCACCGCAAATACGGAGTCAAGGAATGAACGAGATGATCCTGGAAAAAGTGGCCGATACGTCCGGCGCGGCGCTGGCCGCGCGCAAAGGCGCCGACCAGCCGCCGGTGCTGGTGTACGAGCACGTGCGCAAGGTCTATGGCGACTTCGTGGCGTTGAACGACGTGTCGCTGCAAGTGAACAAGGGCGAGGTGATGTGCCTGATCGGGCCGTCCGGCTCGGGCAAGTCCACGCTCCTGCGCTGCACCAATGCGCTGGAGAAGATCGACGGCGGCCGCGTGCTGCTGGACGGCGTGGCGGTGCCCGAGTCCGAGGCCGAAGTGCGCAAGGTGCGCCAGCGCATGGGCATGGTGTTCCAGAGCTTCGAGCTGTTCCCGCACAAGTCGGCGCTGGACAACGTCGCCATGGGGCCCATCACCGTGCTCGGCATGGCGCCGGAACAGGCGCGGGCCCGCGCCATGGCGCTGCTGGAAAAGGTCGGCCTGGCGGCCAAGGCCGGCAACTTCCCCGCCAACCTGTCCGGCGGCCAGCAGCAGCGTGTTGCCATCGCCCGCGCGCTGGCGATGGAGCCGGAGGTGATGCTGTTCGACGAGCCGACCTCGGCGCTCGACCCCGAGACCGTGGGCGAAGTGCTGAACGTCATGAAGAAGCTGGCGCAGGAAGGCATGACCATGATCGTGGTCACGCATGAAATGAGTTTCGCGCGGCGCGTGGCCAACTGGGTGGTGGTGTTCGAGAACGGCGCCATCCTGGAACAGGGCCCGCCCGCGCAGATTTTTGACAACCCGCAGGTCGCCCGCACCCGCGACTTCCTCAGCCACCTGGGCTGGGAAGGCTGAACACCCTCCCGTTTTCACGGAATCCATGATGAAAATTACGAACGCACGCGTCATTGTTTGTTCGCCGGGCCGCAATTTCGTGACCCTGAAGATCGAGACCGACCAGGGCCTGACCGGCATCGGCGATGCCACCCTGAACGGGCGCGAGCTGGCCGTGGCGGCCTACCTGACCGAACACGTGGTGCCTTGCCTGATCGGCCGCGACGCGCACCAGATCGAGGATATCTGGCAATACCTGTACAAGGGCGCCTACTGGCGCCGCGGCCCGGTCACCATGACCGCCATCGCCGCGGTCGACACCGCGCTGTGGGACCTGAAGGCCAAGGCCGCCGGCCTGCCGCTGTATCAGTTGCTGGGCGGCAAGAGCCGCACGGGCGTCATGGTCTACGGCCACGCCAACGGCAGCGACATCGAGCACACCGTGGACGAGGTGCTGCGCTACGCCGACATGGGCTACCGCGCCATCCGCGCGCAGAGCGGCGTGCCGGGGCTGGACAAGGTCTATGGCGTGGGCCGCGGCAACCTGTTCTACGAGCCGGCCGACGCCGACCTGCCCAGCGAACACGACTGGTCCACCGAGAAATATCTGCGGCACGCGCCCAAGCTGTTCGAACGCATCCGCGAAAAGCTCGGCTTCGAGCACCACCTGCTGCATGACGTGCACCACCGCCTGACCCCGATCGAGGCCGGCCGCCTGGGCAAGTCGCTGGAGCCGTACAACCTGTTCTGGATGGAGGACGCCACGCCGGCCGAGAACCAGGAGGCCTTCCGCCTGATCCGCCAGCACACCACCACGCCGCTGGCGGTGGGCGAGATCTTCAACTCGATCTGGGACTGCAAGGACCTGGTGCAGAACCAGTTGATCGACTACATCCGGACCACCGTGGTGCACGCCGGCGGCATCACCCACCTGCGCCGCATCGCCGACCTGGCCTCGCTCTACCAGGTGCGCACCGGCTGCCATGGCGCCACCGACCTGTCGCCGGTGTGCATGGGCGCGGCGCTGCACTTCGACCTGTGGGTGCCGAACTTCGGCATCCAGGAATACATGCGCCACACCGAGGAAACCGACGCGGTGTTCCCGCACGCCTACACCTTCTCGCAGGGCATGCTGTATCCGGGCGACGTGCCGGGCCACGGCGTGGACATCGACGAGAAGCTGGCCGCCAAGTATCCCTACAAGCGCGCCTATCTGCCGGTGAATCGCTTGCAGCAGGACGGCACGCTATGGAACTGGTAGCCCCCATGGCCGCGCGCCTGCACCCGGCGCGATTGCCGGCGCTGGTGCCTGGCGTGGCGCGCCCGGCCTACGATCGCGGCGCGCTGCGCGCCGGCATCGTGCACCTGGGGCTGGGCGCGTTCGCGCGCGGCCACCTGGCGGCGGTCAATGAAGCCGCGCTGCACGCCACTGGCGACACCCGCTGGGGCATTTGCGGCGTGTCGTTGCGCCAGCCCGATACGCGGGACGCGCTGGCGCCGCAGGAGGGCCTGTACACGCTGGCGCTGCGCAGCGCCGATGCTGACGGCCGGCCGCAAGCGCAACTGGCGGTGATCGGCTGCCTGCTGGAGACGCTGGTGGCGCTGGAGGATCCGCAGGCGGTGCTGGCGCGCATCGCCGGCGCGGACACGCGCATCATCAGCCTGACGGTGACCGAGAAGGGCTATTGCCACGATCCGGCCAGCGGCGCGCTGAACCTGGCGCATCCCGACATCGTGCATGACCTGGGCCAGCCGTTGGCGCCGCGCAGCACCATCGGCTTGCTGGTGTGGGGCCTGCAACGGCGCCGCGCGGCGGGCCTGGGTCCGCTGACGCTGCTGTCGCTGGACAACCTGCCGGGCAACGGCCGCCTGCTGCGCGGCCTGGTGCTGGCGTTCGCGGCGCAGGTGGATGCGCGCCTGGCCGAGTGGATCGGCCAGGCCTGCACCTTCCCGTGCTCGATGGTCGACCGCATCGTGCCGCGCACCACCGACGAGGATCGCGCGGCGGTGGCGCGGGCGCTGGGCCTGACGGATGCCTGGCCGGTGCAGGCCGAGCCGTTCCTGGAATGGGTGGTGGAAGACCATTTCGCCGCGGGGCGGCCGGACTGGGCCGTGGGCGGCGCGCGTTTCGCCACCGACGCGGCGCCGTTCGAGACGCTCAAGCTGCGCATGGTGAACGGCGCGCATTCGGCGCTGGCCTATCTGTCGGTGATGGCGGGATGGAGCACGGTGGATCAGGCGGTGGCGCAGCCGCTGCTGCGGCACTATCTGGCCACGCTCATGCGCACCGAAATCGCGCCGACCCTGCCGCCGTTGCCGGGGTTGGACCTGGCCGCCTACCAGGCGCGGCTGTTGCAACGCTACGCCAATCCGGCGCTGCGGCACCAGACGCGGCAGATCGCCATGGACGGCTCGCAGAAGATGCCGCAGCGCCTGCTGGGCACGGTGCGTGCGCGGCTGGCGGCGGATCAGCCGATCACCGGTCTGGCCTTGGCGCTGGCCGGCTGGCTGCACTTCCTGCGCGGTGCCGACCAGGCGGGACGGCGCTATCCGATCGAGGACCCGCTGGCCGAGACGCTGGCGCAGCGGCTGGCACAGGCCGAGCAGGCGGCGCGCGACGCGCCGCCGGGAGCGGCCGCCGCCCTGGCCTGGGCGCGCGAGATGACGGCGCTGGCCACGGTGTTCGGTGACCTGGGCCAAGACACGCGTTTCGTGCGCGCGGTGGCCCAGGCGGCGCAGTCGCTGCGCACCCAGGGCGTGGCGGGCGCGCTGGAAGCGACCCTGGCCGCCATGCGCGCAGACGCCGCGTAGGCGGGCAGGACCGGCAGCGGGGGGCGTCGCCGTTCAGCACGGCGTCCAGCAGCGTGATGCCGGCCGCAGGCCGGCGGCGCCATTGAGCGCTAAGATAGGCGACGCTTATACACGTACAAGTCACCCGCTTATCCTGGTATGAAAACTTCCTCCCCAGCCGGCCTTGCCGGCCATGAAGGCTCCCGCCTGCGCCGTCAGGCGCTGGGTGAATTCGTGCGCAGCGCCCGTTCGCGCATCACGCCGCAGATGGCGGGCTTGCCCGAAGGCATGCGGCGCCGCACGCCGGGGCTGCGGCGCGAAGAGGTGGCGCAACTGTGCGGCATCAGCGTCACCTGGTACACCTGGATCGAGCAGGGCCGCGAGGTGTCGGTGTCGCCGTCGGTGTGGTCGCGCATCGCGGGGGTGCTGCAACTGGCGCGGGCCGAGCGGGCCTATCTGTTCGACCTGGCCGATTGCGCCGATCCGCAGCACGCGCGCGATGACGCGATGGGCGCGCCGGGATCGTTGCGCGCCTGCGTGGACGCCATCACCGCGCCGGCCTATGTGCTGGACCGGGCCTGGAACGTGCTGGCCTGTAACGAACCGCTGCGAGACCTGTTCGGTGACTGGCCGGCGCGCGACCCCGAGCCGAACCTGCTGCGCTACATCTTTCTCGACCCGGCGGCGCGCGAGCTGGTGGTGGACTGGGAGCAGCGCGCGCGACGCGTGGTGGCCGAGTTCCGGGCGGACGCCGGCGCGCATCTGGATGAGCCGGCGGTGCTGGCGCTGATCGATGCGTTGAACCGGCAGAGCGCGGTGTTCGCGCATTGGTGGAACCGGCACGCGGTGGTCGAGCGCGAGGGCGGGCTGCGCGAGTTCGCGCATCCGCGGCGCGGCCGCATGGCGTTCCAACAGATCACCTTCCGCCTGGCGACGCATCTGGATCTGAAACTGGTGATGCTGTTGGACGGGGCCGGGCAGGACTGAGGCGGCGCGCCGAACCGGTGGTAAAGCCGGGCGGCGCGAAGTCTCGCGCCCGGCCGGAGGCGACGCTCAGAACAGCGTGCCGTGCGCCGCGTTCGCCTGCGCCAGTCCCAGCAGCAGTTTCTTGACCGGCGCCGGCAGCGCCGTGGCAGCCAGTTCGTCGGGCGCGACCCAGCGCGTGGGCGGATGGCCGTCGCGCAGGCTGGCCGCGCGCACCTCGACCCACCAGGGCCGCACATGCAGCCGGTAGTGCGTGAAAGTATGCGAGAACGCCGCCAGGGCGCTGTGCCGCTCCGGCTCCAGCCCCAGCGCCCGCGACGCCGCGCCGGGGTCGCCGGCCACGTCGAATTCCGGCAGGCTCCACAGGCCGCCCCAGATGCCGGGCTCGGGGCGTTGCTGCAGCAAATAGGCGCCGCGCCATTGCAGCACCAGCATGGCGGTCTCGCGTTCCGGAATCGCCTTGCGCGCCTTGGGCGTGGGCAGTTCGGCCTGGCGGCCTTCGCGTCTGGCGACGCAGGTAGCGGCGACCGGGCAGCGGTCGCAGGCCGGCTTGCCGCGCGTACAGAGGGTGGCGCCCAGGTCCATCAGGCCCTGCGTGTAGGCGGCCATGTCCAGGCCGGGCGCGGCCTCGACCTGGGCGTCGGCCAGGGCCCACAGGCGCTGTTCTACGTCGCGCTTGGCGGGGTCGCCGGCGATGCCGAAGTGGCGGGTGAAGACGCGCTTGACGTTGCCGTCCAGGATCGGCGAGCGCTCGCCGTAGGCGAAGGCGGCGATGGCGGCGGCGGTGGAGCGGCCGATGCCGGGCAGGGTGGCGATGGCTGCGGCGCTGGGCGGGAAGCGGCCGTTCCAGTCGCGCGCGATTTCCTGGGCGCAGCGGTGCAGGTTGCGGGCGCGGGCGTAATAGCCCAGGCCGGCCCAGTAGGGCATCACGTCCGCCTGGTCGGCGGCGGCCAGCGCGGCGACGTCGGGGAAGCGCTGCAGAAAGCGTTCGTAATACGGGATCACCGTGGCCACCTGCGTCTGTTGCAGCATGATCTCGGAGAGCCAGATGCGGTAGGGATCCCGGGTGTTCTGCCAGGGAAGATCGTGGCGGCCGTGCTGGCGTTGCCAGGCGACGATGCGAGGGGCGAAGTCCATGCCGGCAATTATCGCATCGCCCTATTGCCGGGGGTGGGGCGAGCGGTTACAACCGTAGGACAGAGGCGCATCGAGCGCCCGGAATTCACCTCCCGCCGCTTGCCTGCATGCGCTTCAAGAGGGCGTGGTGCGTTGGCTGCCGCGGGCGTTCCACGACCCTCGGAGTAGACATGAATGCCCCCCTCACGCCCGCGCTGCGCGCGGCGCTAGAATCCGTCCAACTGGACGACAAATACACCCTGGAAAGCGGCCGTGCCTGGATGAGCGGCATCCATGCCCTGGTGCGCCTGCCGATGATGCAGCGGCTGCGCGACCTGCGCGCCGGGCTGAACACGGCGGGCTTCGTGTCGGGCTACCGGGGGTCGCCGCTGGGCGGGGTCGACCAGAACATGTGGAAGGCGGCCAAGTACCTGAAGGCGCATCACATCGAATTCCAGCCGGGCATCAACGAGGACCTGGCGGCCACCGCGGTGTGGGGCACGCAGCAGGTCAACCTGTTCCCCGGCGCCAAGTACGACGGCGTGTTCGGCATGTGGTACGGCAAGGGGCCGGGCGTGGACCGCTGCGGCGACGTGTTCAAGCACGCCAACGCCGCTGGCACCTCGCCGCATGGCGGCGTGCTGGTGGTGGCCGGCGACGACCATCCGGCCAAGTCGTCGACGCTGCCGCACCAGAGCGACCACATCCTCAAGGCCTGCATGATCCCGGCGCTGTTCCCGTCCAGCGTGCAGGAGGTGCTGGACTACGGCCTGCACGGCTGGGCCATGAGCCGCTATGCCGGCGTCTGGGTCGGCATGAAATGCATCACCGACATCGTCGAGGTGTCGGCCTCGGTGGAGGTGGATCCGCATCGCGTGCGGATCGTGCTGCCCGAGGATTTCCAGCTGCCGCCGGACGGCCTGAACATCCGCATCCCGGACACGCCCTTGCAGCAGGAAGCGCGGCTGCTGGACTACAAGCTGTACGCCGCGCTGGCCTACGCCCGCGCCAATAACCTGAACCGCGAGCTGTGGCAGGTGCCGGCGCGCGATGCGCGCTTCGGCATCATGACCTCGGGCAAGGCCTATCTGGACACGCGCCAGGCGCTGTCGGACTTGGGACTGACCGAGGCGGTGTGCCAGCGCATCGGCCTGCGGCTGTTCAAGGTCGGCATGGTGTGGCCGCTGGAGTCCACCGGCATGGCGCGCTTTGCCGACGGCCTGGACGAGATCCTGGTGGTCGAGGAAAAGCGCCAGGTGCTCGAATACCAGCTCAAGGAAGAGCTGTTCAGTTGGATCGGCAGCGGCAAGAAGATCCCGCGCGTGGTCGGCAAGTTCGACGACAAGGACGGCGGCGAGTGGGCCGTGCCGCAGGGCAACTGGCTGCTGCCGGCGCACTACGAATTCTCTCCGGCGATGGTGGCCAAGGCCATCGCCGCGCGCTTGCTGCGCTTCGAACTACCGGCGGACGTGCGCGCCGGCATCGAGGCGCGGCTGGCCTTCATTGCCGAGCGCGAGCAGGCGCTGGCGCGCCCGCGCGTGGTGCAAGACCGCAAGCCGTGGTTCTGTTCCGGCTGTCCGCACAACACGTCCACGCGGGTGCCGGAAGGCTCGCGCGGCATGGCCGGCATCGGTTGCCACTACATGGTGACCTGGATGGGCCGCAATACCCAGGTCTACACGCAGATGGGCGGCGAGGGCGTGCCGTGGCTGGGGCAGGCGCCGTTCACCGAGGAAAAGCACGTGTTCGCCAACCTCGGCGACGGCACTTACTTCCATTCGGGCCTGCTGGCGATCCGCGCCGCGGTGGCGGCCAAGGCGCCAATCACCTACAAGATTCTGTTCAACGATGCGGTGGCGATGACCGGCGGGCAGCCGGTGGACGGCCCCATCAGCGTGCCGATGATCAGCCGCCAGGTGGCGGCCGAGGGCATCGACAAGATCGTGGTGGTGACCGACGAGCCGGAAAAATACCAGGGCATGGCCGGCATGGCGCCGGGCGTGCCGGTCAGGCACCGCGACGAGCTGGACGCGGTAATGCGCGAACTGCGCGAGCACCCGGGCGTGTCGGTGCTGATCTACGACCAGACCTGTGCCACCGAGAAGCGCCGCCGCCGCAAGCGCGGCGCCTATCCCGACCCGGCGCGGCGCGTGGTCATCAACGAACGCGTGTGCGAGGGCTGCGGCGACTGTTCGCAGAAATCGCACTGCCTGTCGGTGGAACCGCTGGAGACCGAGTTCGGCCGCAAGCGCACCATCAACCAGTCCAGTTGCAACAAGGATTTCTCCTGTCTGAAGGGCTTCTGCCCCAGCTTCGTCACGGTGGAGGGCGGCAAGCTCAGGAAGCCGCGCGCGCTGGCGCCGGAAGGCGCGGTCGACGATGACGTGCCGCAACCGGCGCTACCGGCCTTGGCGCAGGCCTATGGCGTCTTCATCGCCGGCGTGGGCGGCACCGGCGTGGTCACTATCGGCCAGTTGCTGGGCATGGCGGCGCACCTGGAAGGCAAGGGCTGTTCGGTGCTGGACATGGCCGGCCTGGCGCAGAAGGGCGGCGCGGTCTATTCGCACGTGGTGCTGGCGCAGACCCCGGACCACCTGATGAACACCCGCGTGGCGATGGGCGAGGCCGACCTGATGCTGGCCGGCGACCTGGTGGTGGCGACCAGCGCCGACGCCATGGCGCGGTTGCGTCCCGGCCGCTCGCGCGCGCTGCTCAACAGCGACACCGCGCCGACCGCGGCGTTCGTGACCGACCCGGACTGGACGCTGCCGGGCGCCAACCTCACGGCCGACCTGCAGGCCGCCTGCGGCAAGGACAACCTGCACACGGTGGACGCGTCGGCGCTGGCCGTGGGCCTGCTGGGCGACGCCATCTATTCCAATCCGCTGATGATGGGCTACGCCTATCAGAAGGGCTGGCTGCCGCTGTCGCGCGAGTCATTGCTGCGCGCGATCGAGCTGAACGGCCAGCAGGTGCCCAACAACCTGGCTGCCTTCGCCTGGGGCCGGCGCGCGGCGCATGACCTGGCCGGCGTCACGCGCCTGCTGGCCAACGGCGGCGCGCCGGCGCAGCCGGAGGGCATCATCGAGATCCGCCGCCCGCGCGCCGCCAGCCCGGTGCTGGAACTGAAGAAGCCGGCCGGCGAGCTGGAGCGCCTGGTCGAGACGCGCCGCGCGTTCCTGACGCAATACCAGGACGCCGCTTACGCCCGCCAGTACACCGACCTGGTGGCCAAGGTGGCGCGCGCCGAGCTCGAGGCCACCGGCACTCAGCGCCTGGCGCTGGCGGTGGCGCGCTACTACTTCAAGCTGCTGGCCTACAAGGACGAATACGAGGTGGCGCGGCTGTATACGGACGGCGAATTCCTCAAGCGTATCGGCGAGCAGTTCGAGGGCGACTGGAAGCTGCGCTTCCATCTGGCGCCGCCGCTGTTCGCGCGCCGCGGCCCCGATGGCCAACTGGTCAAGAAGGCCTACGGGCCCGGCATGTTGCGGGTGTTCCGCCTGCTGGCGCGCATGAAGCGCCTGCGCGGCACCCGCTTCGATCCGTTCGGCTACACCCGTGAACGCCGCGCCGAGCGCGAACTGGCGCGCGAGTACCGGGAGAACCTGACCGCGATCCTGTCCAAGCTCAACCGGGGCAACCTGGACCGCGCCGTGGCGCTGGCCAGCGTGCCGGAGGAGATCCGCGGCTACGGCCATGTGAAGGAAGCGGCGATGGCGAAGGCCGCCGCGCGACGCGAGGCCCTGCTCAAGGACTTCAGCGCCAGCGTGGTATCGATCGGCGGCGTGCGGGCGGCGTGAGCCGCGCGCGGGTTTCAGCCGCCGGCGGTTTCCGGCTTGCCGCGGCGGGTGACGCCGGTGTCGAAGCGTTCGACCCCGGGACGCGAGGCGGGACGATCGAAGCGCTCGACGCCGGGACGATCGAAGCGTTCCACGCCCGGGCGGGCGGCGGGGCGATCGAAGCGTTCCACGCCGGGCCGCGCGAAGCGCTCGACGCGGGGCGGGCTTTGGGTCTTGGCTTGCGCGCTGGCGGCGGCGGCCTGTTCGCGCTTGGCGATGATCTCTTCGGCACGCTGGTGGTGCGGCGCCATCTTGCGCACCATCACGCGGCCGTCGCGCGGGAAATAGTTGATGCGGCGCGCGTGCACGTCGCCCAGGTCCTGGGCCTTGACGGGAATGCCTTCGATCCTGAGGTAGTTCAGCACGAACTGGCCGTTGCGCTCGCCGATGTTCATCTGCTGCATGGCCGACAGCACCGCGCCGCCGCCGAACACCTTGGCCTCTAGGCGGTCGCGCACCGCGCCGGCCTTGAGCAGTTCGTTGATCAGCACTTCCATGGCGAAGGCGCCATAGCGCATGGTGGCGGAGGCGGGCGACTGCATGTCACCCTCGGGCAACATGAAGTGGTTCATGCCGCCGACACCGTTGACGGGGTCGTGGATGCAGGCAGCCACGCACGAACCGAGCACGGTCGAGATCATGATGTCTTCGTCGGTGACGTAGTACTCGTTGGGCAGTACCTTCACCGCCTGGGACTGGAACGCGCTATCGAAATAATGGCGCGTCGCACGGGCTTCAAGACGGGCGACCATGGCGGGGCGGAATCAAGGGCAAGAACAGCGATTGGGACACGTAAGACAACGCTCGATTGACAATAAACGTTTCAAAGTATGTGGAAAAATGTCGCTTTATTCTCACACATCTGACCCGTAATAGGGAGAAATCCTGTGTAACCGCAACTTTGGTATGTCCCTGATAAATATGGCTGTTTCGCGTGCCATGTCGCCGCGGTCCGCCGGGGGGGGACGCCTTGCGGCGCCGGGGCAGCCCGCCACGCGGGACTGACGCATCCTGCCCCCCGCCGCGCACGGCCAGAGGAGGAGGGAACCTCCATCCTAACCAGTGGCGGGGGCAGCCGTTCCCCGGATCACGGGGAGGAAGGGGGGCTATACGCGGCTTTAGAAACGCGTGCTGCGGGTCACGGACCAGCGCGCCGACAGCGCGCCCAGGGCGGCCGAGGCGACGATGGCCGCCAGCAGCACGGGGGCGCCGGGCAAATGCAGGGCGAATTCCGCCCCATAACTTCGGGCCAGTCCGAGAAGGGCGTTGTTCAGCGGCGACAACGCCACCGCCGCCACGCCGATGGCCAGCAGCGAGGCCAGCGCGCCGGACAGCGCGCCCAGGTACAGGAACGGCCGCCGCACGAACGATTCGGTGGCGCCCACCAGCCGCGCCACCGCGATTTCCTCGCGTTGCGACAGGGCCTGCATGCGCACGGTGTTGAAGACCGTGGCCAGCACCACCACCGCCACGCAGGCCGCCAGGAAACCCAGGCCGATGCGGGCGAAGCGCAGGATGGCCTCCAGCCGCTGGACCCAGGCGCTGTCCAGCTGCACCAGGTCCACTTGGTTCCATTGTTTCCAGGCTTGCGCCAGCTTGTCGGCGCGGCCGGCCAGATCCTCGCCGTCGGCCAGGGTCACCACCACCGCGTCGGGCAGGGGGTTGCCCGGCAACACCGCCAGCGCCTGCTGCCAGGCGGGGTTGGCGCGCAGGTCGGCCAGGGCGTCGTCGCGGCCGACCACGCGCACCGCGCGGATATCGTTGGCGTATTCGCCCTGGATGCGCTTGGCCACGTCGGCGGCGGCGCCGGCGGGCGCGTCGACCCGCATGAAGACGGTGACTTCGGGGGTCACGGACATTTGCCGCGCGACCGGCTGCACCGATACCAGGATGGCGCTGCCCAGCAGCGGCAGGGCCAGCGCCAGCGCCATCACCAGCAGGTTGGCAAGCGACGAGAACGGCTGTTTCACCAGCCGCCGCAGGGTGACCATGAGCGCATAACGATGCTGCCGCAGCCAGGCGCTCATGCCGGTTCTCCCGCAATGCCGTGGCCGGCGTCGGCCGGCGGCGTGGCGGCGCCGTGCGAGTCGGCGAACTTGCCCGGATCGATGCGCAGGGTGCGGGTGGCGTAGCGCGCCATGAGTTCCTGGTCGTGCGAGGCGATCAGCGTGGTGACGCCGACGCGGTTGAAGTCGCGGAACACGTTCATGATGCGCTGCGCGTTGTCGTGGTCGAGGTTGGCGGTGGGTTCGTCGGCGATCAGGATGGCGGGCCGGTTGACGATGGCGCGCGCGATCGCCAGGCGCTGTTGCTCGCCGCCGGACAGTTCGATGGGGTTGAGGTCTTCCTTGCCCGACAGGCCGACCTTGTCCAGGGCGGCGCGGGCGCGGGCGGCGGCCGCGTCCCAGGGGTGGCCGGTGACCGCCAGCGGCAGCATCACGTTTTCAAAGGCGCTGCGATCGAACAGCAGGTGAGTGTCCTGCAGGATCACGCCGACGGCGCGGCGCAGGTAGGGCCGGGCGCGGGCGGGCAGCTTGTCGAGCCGCTGGCCGTTGACCTGGATCGAGCCGCGGCTGGCCGGCTCGAGCCCGCCGATCAGTTTGAGCAGCGTCGACTTGCCGGCGCCGGACGGCCCCGACACGAAAACGAACTCTCCCGCGCTCACGCGGAAGTTGATGTCGGCCAGAATATTGCGGCCGCGGCCATACGATTTGAAGACGTGCTGGAATTCGATCATGGCGGCTGTCGGATGAAGCCGCAATAGTAACTCGGGGACAGTGAGCTGGCCTAAAACCGGATTCGTCCGAGCGCGCAAAACGTGTCGCGATGTGACGGCCGTGGGCGGGCCAAAGTGACCGGCCGGACACGTTTTTTGTGAATCAAACGCGTCCCCGTTTTCTCCATGAAACTGTGTTTGATTTCATCCAGTGTCCCTATATTTCAAGGGAATTCCCGGATGCGGAGGCCGCTTTGCGGACGCTACCATCCGCCCCATGCGTAAAGCCCGACCCGGCCTTGCGTTCGGCTTCGCAACACCCCTACGGAGATCACGATGAAAGTACTGAAACTCGCTGCCATTGGCACCGCCCTGTTCGCTGCGTCCGCGGCTGCCAATGCGGGTGCGACCTTCGATAATGTCAAGAAGAAAGGGTTTGTCCAATGCGGCGTTTCGACCGGCATCCCGGGCTTCTCGATCGCGGATAGCAAGGGTGAATACAAGGGCCTGGACGTGGACATGTGCCGCGCCATCGCCGCGACCATGTTCGGCGACGCCAGCAAATTCAAGGTCACGCCGCTGAACACGCAACAGCGCTTTACCGCCCTGCAATCGGGCGAAGTGGACGTGCTGACCCGCAACACCACCGTCACGCTGACGCGCGACACCACCCTGGGCCTGATCGGCGTGGGCGTGAACTACTACGACAGCCAGGGCGTCATGGTCTCGAAGGACCTGAACGTCAAGAGCGCCAAGGAACTGAACGGCGCCACCATCTGCGTGCAGCCCGGCACCACCACCGAACTGAACCTGGCCGACTGGTTCCGCGGCCAGAAGATCGAATTCAAGCCCGTCGTGATCGACAAGTACGACGAAATCATCCGCGCCTTCTCGGCCGGCCGTTGCGATGCCTTCACGACCGACAAGTCGCAGTTGGCCTCGACCCGCACCACGCTGGAGAACCCGGACAAGTACATCATCCTGCCGGAAGACTTCTCCAAGGAGCCGCTGGGCCCCATGGTGCGCCAGGGCGACGAACAATGGTTCAACGTGGTGCGCTGGTCGCTGAATGCGATGCTGGAAGCCGAGGAATACGGCATCACGTCCAAGAACGTGGAAGAAATGACCAAGAGCACCAATCCCAACATCCAGCGCATCCTGGGCGTGACCCCGGGCATGGGCAAGAACCTGGGCGTGGACGACAAGTGGGCGTATAACATCATCAAGCAGGTCGGCAACTACGGCGAAAGCTTCGAAGCCACGCTCGGCAAGAGCAGCGCGATGAAGCTGGATCGCGGCCTGAACGCCAGCTACAAGCAAGGTGGCTTGATGTACGGCTGGCCGGTGCGCTAACACACGGCTGCCCGGCATGGCGCGCGGCGCGCGCCATGCCTAGGGTCTGTGCGAGGCCGCTTTTTGGCGTGAACAGGCCCTAACCCGCCCTCGAGCGGGCGGCAGGAGTGGACGGCGCGGGCCGCAAGGCCCCGTCCGCCCGGTGTCCGACTTCTGTAGATTCATTCATGACGACTCCAAATAAAAACGCCCCGATTTCGGCACCCCCCCGGCGTCTGAACTGGAACGATCCCGGCGTGCGCGCCGTGGTCTATCAAGTGATCGCACTGGCCGCCGTCGCGCTGGCGGTGTGGTTCCTGGTTTCAAACACGCTTCACAACCTGTCCGTGCGCAACATCGCCACGGGTTTCGGTTTCCTGCAACGCGAGGCCGGTTTCGCCATCGGCGAAACGCCCATCGCCTATACCCCCGCCGATACGTATGGCCGCGCCATCTGGGTGGGCCTGCTCAACACGCTGCGCGTGGCCGTGCTCGGTATCGTGCTGGCGACCATCCTCGGCACGCTGATCGGCGTCGGCCGGCTGTCCAAGAACTGGCTCGTGGCCAAGATCACCTCGGTCTACGTCGAAGTGATGCGCAACGTGCCGCTGCTGCTGCAACTGTTCTTCTGGTATGCGCTGATCACCGAGAACATGCCGGGCCCGCGCCAGGCGCACAACCCGCTGCCGGGCGTGTTCATCTCCAACCGCGGCCTCAAGGTGCCGGGGTTGGAAGGCAATTCGCTCGACTGGATGCTGGCCGGCCTGGGCCTGGCCATCGTCGCCATCCTGTTCCTGGGCCACTGGGGCAAGAAGCGCCAGGAAGCCACCGGCCACGTGTTCCCGCTGGGCCGCGCGGCCATCGGCCTGTTGATCGGCCTGCCGGTCGTCGGCTGGCTGGTCAGCGGCGCGTCGCTGACGCTGGACATGCCGGAGCTCAAGGGCTTTAACTTCAGCGGCGGCCTGACGCTGTCGCCGGAGTTCGCCGCGCTGCTGGCGGGGCTGGTGATCTACACCTCGGCCTTCATCGCCGAAGTGGTGCGCTCGGGCATCCAGGCGGTCAACAACGGCCAGTGGGAAGCCGCCGGCGCGCTGGGCCTGCGCCGCAAGCAGGTGCTGCGCCTGGTGGTGCTGCCGCAGGCGCTGCGCGTGATCATCCCGCCGATGACCAGCCAGTTCCTCAACCTCACCAAGAACAGCTCGCTGGCCGTGGCCATCGGCTATCCGGACATCGTGTCGGTGGTCAACACCACGCTGAACCAGACCGG
>NZ_JBLZXG010000004.1:134536-563676 GCF_050285565.1 Achromobacter sp. | reverse complement strand
GTTGTCGGCGTTCTGCTTGACGGTCGAAGCCAGTTCTTCCATCGACGCTGCGGTCTCTTCCAGCGACGCGGCCTGCTGTTCGGTGCGGCTGGACAGGTCGGTGTTGCCGGCCGCGATCTCGCGCGAACCGACGTTGATTTCGTCCACGCCGCGACGCACCGTGGCTACCGTGCGCGTCAGGCTTTCCTGCATGCGCTTGACGGCGGCGAACAACTGTCCGATTTCGTTGGTGCTGCGCACCTCGATCCGGCCCGTGAAGTCGCCAGCGGCGATCTTTTCGAAGTGATCACCCGCCTCATGCAAGGGACGCAGCACCGTGCGGTTGATGAAGATCCAACAGCCGATCGCCAGCAGCGCCGCAATCACCAGCAACGCGATCGTCACGCTGCGCGAGATGTTGTGGTCCACCTGTGCCTGAGCCGCGAACTCGTCGGTGCGCTTGTCGACGAAGTCCAGGTAATTGTCGACCGCTTCGCGGAACTTGGTGTTGACGTTGCTGGCGGCATCGTTCAGGTTCAGGTAATCCTGGATCGCCATGTTCGACAGGGCCTTGGCCTGGCCCTTGAGCACCGTGTCGTACTCCTTGAGCGCGGCCTCGACGGCCTGACCCAGCGCTTCCGCGCCCGCCAGTGGCGGCGCCTTGCGGAAAGCGTCCATCATCTTGAAGGCATCCTGCACCAGACCTTCGGAACGCTTGGCCTGCGCTGCCGCCTGCTCGGTCTTGCCTTGCTGCAAGTCCATCAGCGAAGTCGACAGCAGCAGCCGCGCGCGCAGGAACACGGTGTAGGCACGGTTCAGCGGCACCGCCTGGTCGGTGTAGGCGGCGTTGATCTGATCCAGCTTCTCATTGCTGGAATTCAGTCCTATCCACGCCACGCCGTTGGATACGAACATGGCGCCCGTGAAGAGCAAAAGCACCAGAATGATGCAGGTGCGAACTTTCAAATTGACAAGCATGAAATATCCGAGCGTTATTGAAACGACAAAATTCCTACCCTGTACGCACACACGGACGCTCCGGCATAGCACCGGAAACGTCCGTAAGAGCGCGACATGCCGTGCCCGTCCCGGACACGGTTTTTGAACTCACCGCATTACTTGCGGCTGAAAAGACTGGATCCCTGGATGGTCATGAACGCCGCCGACGCCGCCTGCAGGGCCACCTGGCGCAACGCCAACTGGCTGGCGCCCGAGTAGTAGTCGAGGTCTTCGAGATCCGACAAGGACTTGGCATAGCCCAGGCCCTTCTGGGTACCGGTGGCGTCCAGCGCCTCCAGTTCGTTCATGCGGGCACCCACCGAGGCCGCGACCGTCTGCACGTTGTCGTAGTTGGTCGCCAGCTTCTTGTTGGCGGTCGCCAACTCGTTGTTGAGCTTGGCCAGCGCCACCGGATCGCCGGCGATCGGCGAATCGAGCGTCTTGATGAGGCTGTCCAGCGTATTGAAAATGTCGACGTTGGCGGACTGCACGCTTTCCACGTCGATCACGTCACCGTTCTGGGGCGTGCCCTTGACGACCACCGACACGCCGCCGAAATCAATCGCGGCATCGGGCGTATAGACCGAGGGCGCCGCGGGCGGCGCCGGATTGATGACAGGCGGTACCGGCGGGTTGGCGTTGGGGTCGGTCGTGATGACGCGATAACCCATATTGCCGGTGGCGGGGTCGGATTCGAATTGCAGCTTGAAGTTCTTGCCGATGTTGGGGCTGCCCGGCGTCACCGAGACCGTGCTGAACTCGGCCGTGCCGGTGTTGGCCTGGGCGGCGGTGCTGACATAAGCCTGGGAACCCGGGTTGGCACGGTTGAAGATGTCGCTGCCGATGTCGCTGGTGGACATCTGGCGCGACTGGTCGACCTGCACCGTGCGATCGCCGGTGGCGCCGCTGTAGACGATCTTGCCGTTGGCGTCCTGCGCGTAAGGCACCACGCCGCCCTGATAGCCCGAGAACAGGTACTGACCATTGCCGTCGGTGCTGTTGGCCAGGCCGAGCAACGCGTCGCGGGCGTTCTTGAGCGCCGTCGACAGGGCCTGGCGGTCGCTGTCGGCGAACGTGCCGTTACCGGCCTGCACCACGCGGGTACGCACGTCGGCCAGCGCCGTGGTGATGGAGTCGAGAACGTTGCTTTCCTGGCCCAGGTTGGTCCTGGCGGTATTGCGGTTGAGCAGGTACGTGGCGTTCATGCTCTGGGTCTGCGCCACGTTGATCGCCAGCGACGCCGACAGCGGATCATCGGCCGGCGTCAGGAACTTCTTGCCGCTGCCCACCTGTTCCACCAGGCGGTTCATGTCGGATTCCTGAGAGAGAACGCCCTTCAGGCCGTTCGAATACATCATCGAGGTGCTCAGGCGCATGGGGAAGCTCCAAATAGATCTTGATAGGTCACGATTTCAGCGGTCCGGATCAGCCGCGCAGGCCCAGCAGGGTATCGAACAGCGTGCTGGCGACGTCGATGATGCGGGCGCTGGCCTGGTATTGCTCTTGATAGAGCGACAGGCTCACGTATTCTTCGTTCAGGTTCACGCCCGACACCGATTGCTGGGCAGCGGTCTTCTGGGCGACGAGATTCTTCTGGGCGGTGTTGGCCGAACTGATCTGCGCGGTCTGCACGCCGACGGTGTTGACCACCTGGCCGAACATCTCGGTGATGCTCATCGTGCCATGGCCCAGCACCTTGCGGGTCTGCAGTTGCGCCAGCAGCAGCGCGTTCTTGCCGTTGGCGTCGCCGCCATCGGCGTCGGCCGCGGCGACCTTTTCCGGATCGGAGATCAGCACGTTGATGTCGCGGGCCGCGTCGCGCGTGGGCGACAGCGACCACTTATCGCCGGCCTGCGGCGGCGCATCGATCGTCAGCGACACGCCCATCTCGTCGGTCAGGTCCAGCGTGGCGGTGGGCGGCGTGCCGGTGGCCGGGCCGTTGTACACCTGGGTGCCTTCCGGCAGGCGCGTCACGCGGTAATTGGCGCCATCGAAACTGATTTCGTAGTCCTTGGCGTTGATGTTGTTCACGTCGGTGAACGTACCGCTGAGCTGGGCGCCGCTCTTGTTGTTGGCGTTCGGCACGCCCTGCGGGCTGCCGATGCTGAAGAAGTCGGTGCCGGGGTTGCCGGCGGTGTCCAGGCCCTGGCGGTGCTGTTCGTTGAACGTCATGGCCAGGCCGACGGCCATCTGGCCCAACTGGGCCTGCATGAAGTCCAGCGAGCTGGCGCGGAACTGCAACAGGCCACCCAGCTTGCCGCCGCTGACTTCGGCGTCGTTCAGCTCGACCGCCACGGTCTTGCCGCCGGAACCGGCCGGCAAGGTGTAGGCGATGACGGTGCGGCTGACGTCCTTGGCGGACGCCACGGCCTGCAACGGGTAGACGGTTTCGCCGGACAGCAGCGCCTGGCCGCCCGAGGCCAGCGAGATGTTGAGCTTGTCGCCCTGCTCGTAGGTGGTGATGCCGATCAGCTGGTTCAGTTCGGAGACGGCCTGGTCACGCTGATCCAGCAGATCGTTGGGCGGATTGCCGCCGCCCTTGCCGCGGGCGATGGAAATCTGGCTGTTCAGGTCGTTGATGCGGGACAGATAGCTATTGACCTGTTCCACCGTGGTGGTGACCTGCGTGTTCAGGCCCAGGCGCTGGTTCTGCATTTCCTGGTAGGCCGAGCGGATCTGGGTGGTCAGGCTGTTGGCCTTGCCCAGCAGGTCCTGGCGCGCGGCGGGATCCGCCGGCTTGCTGGCCACGGTGTTCATGCTGGTGAAGAAATTGGTCAGGCCCGGGGCGATGCCCACGGTGCGGTCAGCGAACAGGTTGTTGATCTGCGAGACCTGATCCAACTGGGTTTGCAGCTGGGCGCTGCTGCCCTGCGCGCCAACCAACTGCTTGTACAGGAAGCTGTCGTAGCTGCGCACGACGGTATCGACCTGCACCCCGCGACCGATGAAACCGTTACTGGTGGCCTGGGCGCCGGCGGTCGAGATCATGACGCGCTGGCGGTTGTAACCGACCGTGGTGGCATTGTTGATGTTGTGGCCGGTGGTGGCCAGGCCCGCCTGCGATGAGTTCAGCCCACCCAATGCCAATTTGTACAGATTCATGCTGACAATGCCCCGTATGTAACCGCGACTGATATTTCTGGATACCCTTTTAACGGCAGCAGGTAATCCAAATTTAGAGCCCTTCCAACATCTGGCGCGAAATATCCACCTTGGCGGCGGCCCCGCGCAGCTGGCTCATGACGCCGATGAGTTTTTGCGCATACTGCGGATCGGTGGCGTAACCGGCGCTCTGGATGCGACGGGCCGCCTCGATCTCGTTGCGCGCCTGGGTGACGGCCTCGTAGCGCGGACTGTTGCCGATCAGGCGGGCGTAATCGGCGAACGATTCCTCGTACGACGAATAGGCCCGGAAGGGTTGCGTCACCTTTTTCGCCACGCCGTCTTCGTATTCGGTGGTCAGCACATTGACGACCTTGCCCTTCCAGCTGGCGCCAGCCTTGATGCCGAACAGGTTGTAGCTGGTGCGGCCGTCCTCGTGCTTGATCTCGCGCTGGCCCCAGCCGGATTCCAGGGCCGCCTGGCCCATGATCAGGCGCGCCGGCACGCCGCTTTGCTGCGAGGCCAGCATGGCCGCGCGCGACATCTTGGACACGAAGTTGATGACGTGCTCGGGCGCCCCTTCGGCCGCCGCCAGGGCGCGGTCGCTGGCGCGGTTGTTGCGCATCACGTCCATCAGCGCCGACACCTGGCGCGAGCCACCGGTCTGGAAATCCAGGTCGGTGCCCTGCCCCAGGCGCTGCACGGCCTCGGCCGGCAGGTCGCCCGGCTTGCCCTGCTGCATCTGCGCCAGGATCGACTGCGACAGGCCGATGCCGGGCGTGGCCAGGTGCAGCGCGAGTTGTTCGTCGGCCATGGATTGCAGCATCTGGGTCTGCTGCGAGTCGAACAGGCCCTCTTTGGGCGTGGCCTCGCGCATGCGCTTGAGCATCATCTGCAGGAACAGCGCCTCGAACTGCTTGGCCACCTGCTTTTGCTGCTCGGTGCCCGGATTGGCCGGATCCTTGGTGACATCGCGCTTCAGGTCGGACAGCCGCCCCATGTCGAACACGGAGTCCTGGCGGCTGCCCAGGCGCGCGGCGGGATTGGTGTAGGCCATGGCGGTCAGATGATTTCCAGCTCGGCGCGCAACGCGCCGGCGCTCTTCATGGCCTGCAGGATCGCCAGCAGGTCCTGCGGCGTGGCGCCCAGGGCGTTCAGGCCCTTGACCACGTCGGCCAGGTTGGCGCTGGTGGTCACGCGCTGCAGCGAGCCGTTGTCCTGGCGCACTTCGATCTGGGTATTCGGCACCACCACGGTCTGCCCTTCGGTG
This sequence comes from Achromobacter sp., assembly GCF_050285565.1. Classification (GTDB taxonomy): domain Bacteria; phylum Pseudomonadota; class Gammaproteobacteria; order Burkholderiales; family Burkholderiaceae_B; genus Achromobacter. The sequence goes on along the minus strand of NZ_JBLZXG010000004.1, from coordinate 558,326 downwards.
AACGGCGTATCCGGCTGCGACACCTGGTTCTGGCGGTTGATGATGACCGACAGGTTGCCGTGCGCCACGGCGGCCTCTTCGATCATGACCGTGCGGTTCATGACCACCGAGCCGGTGCGGGCGTTGATGATGACCTTGGCCACGGTGGGCGCGCGCGTGACCTGCAGGTCCTCGACCTGCGACAGGAAGCGCGCCTGCGCCGACTGTTCCATCGGACTGCGCACCTGCACCACCCGGCCGTCCAGCGCGGTGGCGGTGCCCTGCCCGAACTTGCGGTTCAGCGCCGCCACCACATTCTGGGCGGTGCCGAAGTCGGTGTTGTTCATTTCCAGGTAGATGTAGCCGTCGCGCGCGAAGGTGGTCGGCACGCCGCGCTCGACGATCGCGCCGCCGCTGATGCGGCCGCCGTTGAGCTGGTTGATCTGCACGCTGGAACCGCCGGCCGAGGCGCCCGCGCCGCCGACCAGGATGTTGCCCTGCGCGATCGCGTACACCTGGCTGTCGGCGCCCTTGAGCGGGGTCATCAGCAGCGTGCCGCCGCGCAGGCTCTTGGCGTTGCCCATCGAGGACACCACCACATCCAGCGTCTGGCCGGGACGGGCGAAGGCCGGCAGGGTCGTCGTCACCATGACCGCCGCCACGTTCTTGAGCTGCATGTTGCTGCCAGCGGGCACGGTGATGCCCAGCTGCGACAGCATGTTGGTCAGGCTCTGCTGCGTGAACGGCGTCTGGCGCACCTGGTCGCCGCTGCCATCCAGGCCCACCACCAGACCGTAACCGATCAGCTGGTTGCCGCGCACGCCCTGGATGGACGCCAGATCCTTGAGCCGTTCGGCCTGCGCCGCCGAGGCGCCGGCCAGCAACCCGGCCGCGATGCAGACGCGCGCCAGCAGGGACAGCAAGGCGGAAATCGGAGTGGGTTGTTTCATGGTCAGAACGGCGAAGCGATCAGGAAGAAGCGTTGCAGCCAGCCCATGGTCTGGACTTCGTCCATGACGCCCTTGCTGCGATACTCGATGCGGGCGTCGGCCACCTGGGTCGACGACACGGTGTTCGTCCCGGTAATGGAACGTGGGTCGACCACGCCGGAGAAGCGCACGTATTCGCTGCCGCGGTTGATGGCGATCTGCTTCTCGCCGGCCACCTGCAAATTGCCGTTGGACATCACCCCCACCACCGTGGTGGTGATGGTGCCGGTGAAAGCGTTGTTGGCGGTGCTGTCACCCTTGCCCTGCGACACGTTGCCGCCCTTGGCATCGGTGTTCAGGTTGGCGTTGGCCCAGCTGTCCATGAAGGACGGGGCCGCGGCGATGCCCAGGCTGGCATTGCCACTGCGATTGGTGTTGGTGGCGACGTTCTTCGAGGCGTTCGTCTTTTCGTTGAGCACGATGGTGACGATATCGCCGACGTTGCGCGGCCGGCGATCCTCGAACAACGGATAGTTGCCGTAAGTCGTGGGCTGGTAGATCGAGCCCGTGGGCTGCGCCGCCGGCATCGGCGGCGGCGGCGGGATCGCCGTCGTCGGCCCGGTCACGATGGGCTCGGGCGGAATCATGGCGCAACCGGCCACCAGCAACGCCAGGGCCGCACTCGAAACCAGACGCAAGACAGGCATGGGCATCACAGTTGGGTCAGGCGGGCCAGCATTTCGTCCGAGGTCTTGACGGCTTTGCTGTTCATTTCGTAGGCGCGCTGGGTCGTGATCATGTTGACCAGTTCCTCGGCGACGTTCACGTTGGAAGTCTCGACGTAGTTCTGCATGAACGTGCCGGCGCCATCCACGCCCGGCTGCAACAGATTGGCCGGACCCGAGGCATCGGTTTCCAGATAGAGGTTCTCACCCACGCTCTGCAGACCAGTGGGGTTGATGAAGGTGGCGATCTGCAACTGGCCGATCTGCACGTTGACACCGGCGGCGCCAGGCTGGGTGACCGAGACGATGCCGTCCTTGCCGATGGAGATCGACAGCGCGTTGTCGGGCACGTTCATGGGCGGCTGGATCACATAGCCGCTGACCGTGGTCAACTGGCCGTTCTGGTCGCGTTGCAGCGCGCCGTCGCGGGTGTAGGCCTGGGTGCCGTCGGGCAGTTCGACCTGCAGGAAGCCGCGGCCATTGATCGCCACGTCCAGTTCGCCGCCAGTGTTGTTCAGGCCGCCCGTGGTGTGGATGCGCTCGGTGGCGGCAACGCGGGCGCCGGTGCCCAGCTGCAGGCCCGAAGGCAACTGCGTCGCGTCGCCCACCTGGGCGCCAGGCTGGCGCAGGGTCTGGTACATCAGATCCTGGAACACGGCGCGGCCGCGTTTGAAGCCGTTGGTCGAAACGTTGGCCAAGTTGTTGGAAATCACGTCCATCGAGGTCTGTTGACCTTCCAGGCCCGTCTTGGCAATCCACAGCGAACGCATCATGATGAAGTACTCCTGGTGCGGCGGCCCGGCCGCGCGCGAAAATTATTGTCCGGATCGACTGAACCGATCAGCCGACCGACAGAATGCCGTTGGCGCGCTCGGCGTTGCGGTCCGCCTGCTGCACCACCTGCATCTGCTGCTCGAAGCGGCGGGCGTTTTCGATCATGCCCACCATCGCCGCCATCGGGTTGGTATTGCTGCCTTCCAGCACGCCCGACAGCACCCGCAGGCTGGGGTCGGCCGGCACCGGCGGCGCCGGCTGGCCGTTGACCGGCGCCAGGCGGAAGACGCCGTCGTCGCCGTGCACCAGTTGCGCCTCTGGCGGGTTGACCAGCTTGATGCGGCCCAGGTTGAGGATGTTGTTGGGCGCGTCGCCGGCGCCGATGGCGGTGATGGTGCCGTCCGACGTGATGGTCAGCGCGGCCTGGTCGGGCACGTCGATGATGCCGTTCTGGTCGGACATCACCGGCTGGCCCAGGGAGGTCTGCAGCAGGCCGTTCACGCCCACCTGCAGGCTGCCGGCCCGGGTGTAGGCCTCGCCTTGCGGCGTCTGCACCGCGATCCAGCCGTTGGAGCTGGCCAGGGCCACGTCCAGGTCGCGGCCCGTGGTCTGCATGTTGCCCATTTCGAAGTTGTTGCGCGGCGTCGACGCCACCGTCGAGACACGCGTCGGCAGGCTCACGCCGTCGTTCACCGGAACCGACCGGTACAACGCGATCTGCTCGCGAAAGCCCGGGGTGTTCACGTTGGCCATGTTGTTCGAGAGCGCGGCCTGATGCTCCGTGATCCGCGCCGCGCCATTCATGGCGGTGTAGATGATTCGATCCATTGCCTATTCCGTCGGTGTCGTCGCGTGCGCGTCCGCCATTACTTCAGGTTCATCAGGACTTGCATGATCTCGTCCTGGGTCTTGATGGTCTGCGAGTTGGCCTGGTAGGTGCGCTGGGCGATGATCATGTTGACCAGCTCCTTGCTCATGTCGACGTTGGACGACTCGGTCGCCTGGCCCACTACCTTGGACAGGCCGTTGTTGCCCGGCTGGCCGAGGATCGGCTGGCCCGACGAGGCGGTTTCCTTCCAGGCGTTGTTGCCCACCGGCTGCAGGCCTTGCAGGTTGGCGAAGTCGGCCAGCACGATGGTGCCGACGATCGAGGTTTGGCCGTTGGTGTACTGGGCCACCAGGCTGCCGTCGGCGCCGACGTTGATGCCGCTGAATTCGCCCGAGGTATAGCCGTCCGGCTGGTTCTTGAGCGCATAGGCGCTGCCGTACTGCGTGGTGCCGGTGTAGTTGATGGCAATGGCCAGGGGATCGGCCGGGGTGGTGTTGCCGCCGGGCGTGGCGAACGTCAGGTTGACCGTGTTGGCGCTGGTCATCGCGCCGGCCTTGTTGAACGTGAACTGCGTCGGGTTGCCCCACACGCCGGCCGCTTCGGTGGTCGGCGCCATGGCCTGGCCGTCGATCGTGTAGTAGACGTCGTAGACGCTGTTGCCGGCCGCGTCGGCGGCGCGCTTGACGAAGTACTGCATCACCTGGTGCGAGTTGCCCAGCGAGTCGTACACCGTCATGGGCGAAGCGTTGGTGTAGCTGGTGGTGACCTTGGGATCGAACGGCTTGCCGACTTCGGTCACGGCGGCGGTGAAGTCGACGAAACCGGGAATCACGTTGAGGTTGCCAGCAGTGACCTGGCCCGTGGCGTCGATGGTCACGGTGTCGGGCGCGGTGCCGTAGACACCGGCCGGCGGGTTGCCCGGGGCCCAGGTCAGCGCGCCACCGGCGGCCTTGGTGAAGGTGTAGGCGACGCCGCCGAGGGTCACCGAGCCAGGCACCGCCGGCGAGGTCACCGTATCGACCTGATAGATGACCTTGGCGTTGGCGTCCAGGTTGGCGACCGTCGTGGCCGAGGTGGTGGCCTTGGGCGCGACGTTGGCGGTGGGCAGTTGCAGCTCGACCGGATTGGCGCCAATGCCGCCGGCGGGGTAGCCCGTCAGGCGATAGCCCTGCGCGTTGACGATGAAGTTGTTCTTATCGACCAGGAATTCGCCGTTGCGCGTGTACATGACCGCGCCGCTCTGGTCGGTGACGCGGAACATGCCCTTGGCGCCGTCGATGGCGATGTCGTACTCACCGCCGCCGCCGTTGACCGTGCCCACGGTGAAACGCTGGGTGATGGCCGACACCTTGGTGCCCAGGCCGACGCGCGAACTGGCGTAGACGTCGGCGAACGAGGCGGTCGACGACTTGAAGCCGACGGTGCCCGAGTTGGCGATGTTGTTGCCGATGACGTCCAGGTTCTGCGCCGCGGCGTTCAAGCCGCTCAATCCTTGTCCGAAGCCCATGTTTTCTCTCGCTAATCTCTAAATTTGGAAACCGCCGCCGTGGCGCCGGATGATCATCAAACCGGCTGGCCTCAGCCGATCACCTTGCGCACGTCCAGCATGCTGGTCTGGCCGTCCAGGCCCATGTCCAGACGCAGGCCGTTGGTGGAGTAAGCCACGCTCTTGACCTTGCCATACTTCAGCGCTTCGGCGGCCACCTTCTTGCCGTCGCCGTCGGTGGCCAGCACGGACACCGTGTACGCGCCCGCATCCAGCGCCACGCCGGCGTCGTTCTTGCCGTCCCAATCCAGCGTGTACACGCCGGCCTTCTGCTGACCCAGCTCGATGGTGCGAACCACCGCGCCGTTGCTATCGGAAATGCGCACCTGAACCTTGGCCGCGTCCTGCTGCAGATCCAGACCGTAGGGCGTGACCACGCGCTCGGCGGGATTCTCGGCATCCACGCCGACCTTGACGCCGGTGCCCGGCACCAGCACGCCCTTGCCGATCATCGCCACCGCGTTCATCGACTGCGACACGTCGATCTGGCCGCTGATGGCCAGCATGGTGTTCTTCAGGTTGGTGATGCCTTCCACCGTGGAAATCTGCGCCAGTTGCGAGGTCAGCTCGGCGTTCTGCATCGGGTTCAGCGGATCCTGGTTCTTGAGCTGCGTCACCAGCAGCTTCAGGAACTGATCCTGCAGGCCCTGCGCGGTGCTCGAGCCGTTGGCGCCGACTTGCGCCAGGCCCAGGCCGGTCTTGCTTGTGGTTTGATCGACGGTGGTCATGGGTTCACTTCTTCAAAAACTTCCGCGCGGGCGGCGCGGCGCGCGGAATCAGGAGGATCAGGATTGGCCGATGGTGAGGGTCTTCTGCATCAGGCTCTTGGCGGTGTTCAGCACCTCGACGTTGGCCTGGTACGAACGCGACGCCGCGATCATGTTGACGGTCTCGGCGATCGGATCGACGTTGGGCATGCTGACGTAGCCCTGGGCGTCGGCCAGCGGATGCTTGGGGTCGTAGACCTGCTTGAGGGGCGACTGGTCCACCACCACGCCCGCCACCCGCACGCCGCCGATCTCGCGGCCCTGGGCCTGGCCGGCCGGCGGGTTGACCTGGAACACTACCTGGCGGGCCCGGTACGGCTGGCCATCGGGGCCGACCACGCTGTCGGCGTTGGCCATGTTGCTGGCCGCCACGTTCATGCGCTGCGACTGCGCGCTCAGCGCCGAACCGGCGATATCGAAAATGCTCAACAAGGACATTGCCTGCGGTTCCCTTTGAAAATCAATCCTGGATGGCGGCCATCATGGTGCGGATCCGGCCCGTCAGCAGTTGCATCGTGCTCTGGTAATGCAGCGTGTTGTCGGCGAACTGCACGCGCTCGATGTCCATGTCGACCGTGTTGCCGTCCAGGCTGGGCTGGTATGGCAGGCGGTACAGCATCTGGATCGGCCCTTCGGACACGGCCTTGGCCGGGATGTGGCGCGCCGAGGTCAGGCTCAGCGAGGTGTCGGGCAAGCGCATGGAGCCTTCCATCGCGTTCTGCATCGCCGCCTTGAAGTCGAAGTCGCGCGCCTTGTAATTGGGCGTATCGGCGTTGGCGATGTTGGAGGACAGCACTTCCTGGCGCTGCGCGCGCAGCGACAGGGACTGCTGGAAGAAGCGGAAATCTTCATTAAGCCGGTCTAACATCGGATCGCCTTCAATACGGATGAAACCCGGGACGGCGGACACACCGCTATCCCATTGGATGACGGCATCATAGGGTTCGGCGGCACAACACAATCAACCAAATAACCCATCATTTCTCATCCAATTCACGTATTGCCTGAAGGCACGGGCTTCTACAATTCAGACATCATGAAATTCCCCGCAACCCTCCGCGCGCGCACGGCCTGGCTGGCCGCCCTGCTGCTGGCCCCCGCCATCGCGGCCCGGGCGCAGGACGCCCCGGCCCAGGCGCCCGAGGCGATCGTCATCGCCGCGCAGGCGTATTTGCTGGAACAATTGGCCGCCCTGCCCGGCCAGCCCTCGGTGGCGATCGACCCGCCCCGGGTCGAACGGCTGGCGCCCTGCGACGCAATGTCCCCATTTATGCCGTCGGGCATGAAGCTGCGTTCGCGGATGACGGTCGGCGTGCGTTGCAACGCGCCCAAGGCCTGGACCACCTACGTGCAGGCCACTGTCAGCGTGCCGGGCCACTATTACGTCGCGTCCCGCATGATCGCGGCCGGCCAGGCCCTCACGCCGGCCGACCTGGCGCCGCGCGACGGCGACCTGGTCGCCCTGCCGCCCGGCGTCATCACGCGCCCCGAGACCGTGATCGGCATGACGGCGGCCTACCGTATCAACGCCGGCCAGCCGGTCAAGGGCGCGGCGCTGCGCAACGCCCAGTCGGTGGTGCGCGGCTCGAACGTGCGCATCAACGCCCGCGGCAACGGCTTCGTGGTCAGCAGCGAGGGCCAGGCCCTGGACAACGCGGCGCCCGGCGCCACCGTGCAGGTCCGCACCGCCAGCGGCCAGGTGGTCAGCGGCGTGGTGCGCAACGCCGGGCTGGTCGAAATACAACTTTAGGCAATGTTACATATCGCGTTGCGGCAATGGCCCGTATACCCTAAAGTTCCTTCCGGCCCTGTCGTTACAGAGGCATAAGTAGGCGGACCCGTCGCAAACCGACCCAGGACGCCCCGCGGAGAAAACCTTGAAAGTCAATTCGACCACCAACCGGCCCATCTCGCCCGACGCCGTCAGCCCTCGCGCCGAATCCGCGGTCGCCCAGGCCTACGGCGCCGGCGGCAGCAGCGGCGCCAGCAGCTCGCAAGTCGCGCTGAGCTCGGCCTCGCGCAAAATGCTCGCCCTGCAGGACGGCTCGAACGACATCAACGTCGAACGTGTCGCCGCCATCCGGGCCGCCATCGCCTCGGGCCAGCTCAAGATCGACACCAGCCGTATCGCCGATGGCCTGATCGCCAGCGCCCGCGACCTGCTGAAGTAAAGCCTCGTTGTAAGGCGCCGTTGTAAAGCGCCGTTTTTGCACCCTTCCGACCCGTCCGCCAGCCCGAGCATGACCATGAGCCCTGTCGAGTCCCTGCAAGCCTGCCTGAAGCAGGAAGATGCCCTGATCGCCGAATTCTCTTCGATCCTCGAAGAAGAAACCAAGGTGTTGGTCGGGCCGGGCAACGTCGACGCGCTGCACGACATCACCGAGCGCAAGGGCAACGTCGCCCAGCAGTTGGTCGAGCTGAGCAACACCCGCGACGCCCTGCTGGCCGAGATCGGCCTGCCGGCCGGCCACGCCGGCACCGAGCAGGCGGCCGTGCTGCATCCGCAACTGTCCGGCGTCTGGCAGACGCTGCTGGCCAAATCGGCCTCGGCCAACGAAATCAACGTGCGCAACGGCGCCCTGATCGACGTGCACCTGCGCTATACCCAGCAGTCGCTGGACGCCCTGCGCCAGATCGGCGGCCTGGGTGGCACCTCCACCTACGACGCCCAGGGTCGCGGCGCCCGCAGCGCGCCGGGCCGCAAACCCATCGTCGCCGGCTAGCCGGCGGCCCGCGCCCTGCTCCACCAAAACAAACAGCCCGCACGCAGCGGGCTGTTTGTTTTGGCAGGCATGCACCAGGTATGGCGCGGGTTAGACCCCGCCGGCCATCTCCAGCATGGCGAACATCTTGAGCAGCGCCACCGGCAGCAGGCGCCCCGACAGCTTCCGTTCCGGACTGACCACGCCGGCCAGCGTCGCCCGCACGCCATCGGCCGCGGACGCGTGGGCCAGTTGCCAGCAAGCCGCGCCCAGTTGGCCGGCCATGAGCGATTGGCGCGCCAGCGTGTGCGCGCCATCGACCGCGGGCAGCGCCTGCCAGGCATTCGCCATATAGCGAAAACCGGCGCGCGCCTCGTCCTGCAGCACCAGCCAGCGCGCCACCGTGGCGGCATCGGCTTGCGTCGCGCTCAGGTTGGTCAGCCCGAACAACTGGCCCGCGACCTGGCCGCTGGCCGTGTCGATCAGGCGCGCGCACACCAGCCGCAAGCGCGCGGCGTCGCCACGGCCGGGCAGGCCGACTTCGGTACCGGAGGCCCACAGCGCCAGCGGCGCCGGCCGGGTACCCGGCACCGCGCGCAAGCCGGGCATGTCACCGGGTTGGCCGACCGGCAGATAGCCCACGCTCTTGCCGACCGCGTTCAGGTTGGTCGGGCATTCGTCCTGGATCACGCGCATGCCGCCCGGGCTGCGCGCCACCCACGATATGTCCTGCTCGCTCAGGCTCTGCCACAACGCCGACGTGCCGGCTTCCAGCATGTGCACCAGCGGCAAGCGAGCCAGTTGCTCGCCGAGCCAACGCACCCGGGCTTCGAGCGCCAGGGCCGTATCCGGCTGCGCCGCGGCGGCTGGCGCGAACGACGACAGCATGCCATGCGGCAACACCAGTTGCTGCGCCGGCGCCGCCAGCGCCGCGCCGCGGTCGCTCATCAGCACCGCGCTGAGCAGCGTGCCGCCGGGCAGGCCGTCGCCCTTCATGCTGGTCTTGCCGTGCATGGCCAGCAAATGACGACTGCAGGCGGTGGAAAATTCGCGCCGCACCATCGCCAGCGGCGTCTCGCCCAGGGCCGCCAGGCTCGACCCGGCGCCGTCGCTGACGTATTCGCGCCACGCGTCGCGGGCCTGCACGCAGGCAGGATCGGTGTCGAGCCAGCCCAGGGTGTCATCCAGATTCTGCGCCGCCTCGATCGAGCCCGCGCCGCCTTGCGGACGCAGAATCGCCGAGGCCAGCAATTGGCGGCGACGGACGGGATCGACGGTTTCGGTTTCGCGCGGCGTCGACCACAGCGACGCCATATCGGCCTCGCTGGGGGCATACAGGGCGCGGGCACGCTCCACCATGTCGAAGGCGCGATCGATCAAGGCATCGGCGCGCGCCAGTTCCAGATGCTCCGGCACCTTCTGACCGACCGACGAATAATGGATCGGCAGGCGGTGGCGGATGGCCGTATCCAGCGCCGCGCCCAGGCGCGAGGCCTCGTCGAGCTTGGTGATGATGCAGCCGGCCACGTCCTCGCCGACGCCGTTGCGGTAGGCGTGCGCCACTTCATCGAGCGTGTCGCCCTGGCTGGCGGCATTGAGCACCAGCAGCCGGCGCACGGGCTTGCCGGCGTTGCAGAGCATCGCGGCCTGTTCGGCCACCTGACGGTCGCGCTGGCTGATGCCGGTGGTGTCGATCAGCACGATCTTGCGGTTGCCCAGCTCGGCCAGAATGCGGCGCAACTCGCCGGCATCGCGCACCGAGTGCGCCGGCACGCCCATGAGGCGGCCGTAGATCTGCAGCTGTTCGAGCGCGCCGATCCGGAAATTGTCGGTGGTCAGCATGGCCACCTGCTCGCGGCCCTCGCGCGCGACGCAGCGCGCCGCCAGCTTGGCCAGGGTGGTGGTCTTGCCGACGCCGGTCGGGCCCACCAGCGCATACACACCGCCGCCCAGGAATTCATCTTCCGAACCCAGCACCGGCAGGTGCGTGACGAGTTCATTGCGCGCCCAGGCCAGGGCCGCCTCGGCGTTCATGCCCTGCGGCATGCGCTCGACCAACGTGCGCACCAGCTTGGTGCTGAAGCCCGCATCCAGCAGGCTGCGGAACAAGGCGGCGCCCGTCGGTTCGCGGCCCGGCCCCTGGCGGCCGCCCCACAGCAGGCCGTCCATGCGGCTTTCGAGCGCGCCGCGCAAGGCGCTGATGGCATCCTGCAACCCCGCCGCGGCGTCGCCAGGCAACGCGGCCGGCGGCATCGCCGGGCCATTACGCAGCGGCGCATCGGGCGTGCGCGCCATCGCCGGCGCGGCCGGCGGCAGTTCACGCGCCGGCGGCAAAGCCGGCATTTCCATGCGCACGGGCGCGGCGGCCACGGCGGGCGCGGGCATCGCCGCCGGCGCGGGCGGCGTCACCGGCGGCGCCTGGCGCGCGACGGGCTCGGCCAGCACCTCGTGCTCCGGCACGGCCGGCGTCGCATAAGCGGATTGATAGGCGGCGATGGAACGCGACGGCACCGCGTAGGCAGGCGGCGGCACCTGGGCCGGAGGCACTGCGGCGGGCGCGCCGTAGCCCGGCGGCTGGCTCATACCGGCGGGCGCGGCGTGAGCGTACGGCGCGGGCGGCATCTGCGGCGCGCGGGCCGCCGGCGCGTGGCCGTCGGCGTAGGCGCGCGGCGCGTGGTCCTGCGCCTGCCCGGGGGCGTCGTCAAACGCGCCATCGACCGTGGCCAGCACCTCGATGCCGCCATCCACGCTGCGATTCGACACGATCAACGCGTCGGGACCGAGCACCTGGCGCACCTGGCGCATGACCTCGCGGCTGTTGGCGCCAAAGAAACGGCTTATTTTCATTGACCATTACCTCCGCCGATGAGCGCGGTCACGCGAACCATGCGCTCATCCGGAATTTCCGTATTCGACAACACGCCCAGCTGCGGCAGATGGTGGCGCAGGAAGCGCGACAGCGGCGCGCGCAGCACCGGCGACACCAGCAACACCGGCGCGTTGCCTTGCGACTCCTGGCGCTCGACCGCCGCCTGGGTTTCGCGCAGCAAGGTGTCGGCCAGCCCCGGCTCCAGGCCGCCACTGGTGGTCAGCGCCTGCGACAGCACGCGCTCAAGCTTGACGTCCAGCCCGATCACGCGCAACTCGCCCTCGCCCGGGAACCACTGCTGGGTGATGGCGCGGCCGAGCGAACGGCGCGTCAGCGCGATCAGCTCGTTGATATCGGGTTGGCCGCCGGTGCCGGCCGCCAGCGCCGCCAGGCGCGGACCGTGCTCGGACAACGTATCGATGATGGTGCGCATGTCGCGGATCGGCACTTCCTCGGCCAGCAGGCCTTGCAGCACCTTCTGCAGCGCCGTGAGCGATAGCGTCTTGGGCACCAGATCCTCGACCAGCTTGGGTGCGTCGCGGCCGATGCGGTCCAGCAGTTGCTGCACTTCCTGGCGGCCCAGCAGGTTGGATCCGTGCCGGTGCATCAGGTGATTCAGGTGCGTCGCCACCACCGTGCCGGCGTCCACCACCGTGTAACCGACCACCTGGGCCTGGTCGCGCAGGCTGCCGTCGATCCACAGCGCCGGCAGGCCGAAGGCCGGGTCGGTGGTGGGCGTGCCCTTGATCTGCATGGTCACGCCGCCCGGATCGATCGCCAGCCACTGGCCCGGCATGGCCACGCCGTGGCCGATCTCGACGCCCGACAACAGGATGCGGTAGTCGTTGGGCTTGAGTTCCAGGTTGTCGCGGATGTGCACCACCGGCGGCAGAAAGCCGACGTCCTGGGCGAATTTCTTGCGCAGGCTGCGGATGCGGTGCAGCAGTTCGCCGTTCTGGGCGTGGTCGACCAGCGGAATCAGGCGGTAGCCGACCTCCAGCCCGAGCTGATCCACCATCGAGACGTCGTCCCAACTGGCCTCGGCCGCGGCGGCCTGAGCCTGCGTCACCGCCTGCTGCGGCGCCTCGGCCGCCGCGACGGCGGCCGCCTTGTGACGCTTGTGCATGGCCCAGCCGCCCCAGGCCAACGCGCCGGCCAGGGTCAGGAAGGCGATGTGCGGCATGTTGGGGATCAGGCCCATGATGCCGATGATGCCGGCCGTCAGGAACATCACGCTGGGGTTGGAGAACAACTGGCTGATGATCTGCTGGCCGATGTCCTGGTCGGTCGACACGCGCGACACCACCACGCCGGCGGCGGTCGAGATCACCAGCGCCGGGATCTGCGCCACCAGGCCGTCGCCGATGGTCAGCAGCGTGTAGACGCGGGCCGAGTCGCTCATCGACATGTCGTGCTGGGCCACGCCCACGATCAGGCCGCCGATGATGTTGATGGCCATGATCAGCAGCCCGGCGATGGCGTCGCCGCGCACGAACTTGCTGGCACCGTCCATCGAGCCGAAGAAGTCGGATTCCTGCGAGACCTCGGCGCGGCGCTTGCGGGCCTCGTCCTCGCCGATCAGGCCGGCGTTCAGGTCGGCGTCGATGGCCATCTGCTTGCCGGGCATCGCGTCCAGGGTGAAGCGCGCGCCGACTTCGGCGATGCGGCCCGCACCCTTGGTGATGACGATGAAGTTGATGATGGTCAGGATGATGAAGACGATGATGCCGACGGCGAAGTTGCCGCCCACCAGGAAGTGGCCGAAGGCCTCGATCACCTTGCCCGCCGCGTCCGGACCGGTGTGGCCGTGCAGCAGCACCACCCGGGTCGAGGCAACGTTCAACGACAGGCGCAGCAGCGTGGCGAACAGCAGCACGGCCGGGAACGCGGCGAAATCCAGCGGCTTGCGCGTGAACATGGCCACCAGCAGGATCATCACCGACAGCGCGATGTTGAAGGTGAACAGCAGATCCAGCAGGAACGTGGGCAGCGGCAGCACCATCATGCCCAGCACCATCACGATCAGGATGGGGCCGGCCAGAAGCCGCGCGTGCGTGGCTCCGTTGCTTTTCAACATGGTGAGCAGAGCGCTCATTCCTTAAGCTCCTTGTGCTGCGGTTTTGGCCTGCGGGTCCAGCGCGGCCGGCACGGCCAGGGACGTCGGCGCCGTCGGTTCGGCCCCCCATCCCGAGCGCCACGAGCGCAACTGGAATACCCACGCCAGCACTTCCGCGACAGCGGTATATAGCTCGGCCGGGATTTCATGCCCCAGCTCGACGTGTTGATACAAAGCGCGCGCCAGCGGCGGCGCTTCCAATGTGGGGATGCGATGCTCGGCGGCCAGTTCGCGGATCTTGGCGGCCACCAGCCCGGTGCCCTTGGCCAGCACGCGCGGCGCGCCGTTCTTGTCTTCCTCGTACTTCAGCGCCACGGCATAGTGGGTCGGGTTGGTCACGACCACGTCCGCCTTGGGCACCTCGGACATCATGCGGCGGCGCGCCGCCTGGCGCTGCTGCTGGCGGATGCGGGCCTTGGTGTGCGGGTCGCCTTCGCTTTCCTTGTGTTCCTGGCGCACGTCTTCCTTGGACATGCGCAGCTTCTTCAGGTGGCTCCAGATCTGCCAGGGCACGTCCAACATCACGATCACCAGCAGCGACGCGACGATGAAGGCGCAGCACATCGCCACCAGGCTCAGCGCCTTGGTCAGGGCGGCGGCCGGCGCCACGTGCATCAGGCCGAGCATGTCGTCGTGGTAGCGCCAGATGATCCACACCGCCACGCCGCCCACCAGCATGGCCTTGGCCAGCGCCTTGATCAGTTCCACCACCGTCTGCGCGGAGAACATCCGCTTGAGTCCGGCGAACAGGCTCAGCTTGGAGAAATTCGGCGACAGCGGCTTGCCCGAGATGACGATGCCTCCCAGCAGCACGCTGGACAGCACCGCGATCACCGCCAGCAGGCCGAAGATCGGCAGGATCACCATCAGGGCCTGGCCGAAGCCGTTGACGGCCTGCTCGACCATCACCCCGGGGTCGGCCACCACGCGCTGGTCGAACGCCAGCCCGTTGCGCAGCACACCGTTCAGTCCCTTATAAATTACGCCGCCGCCCGCCCAGATCGCCGCGACGCCGGTGGCCAGCATCATGAACGTCCCCAGCTCTCGGGAACGCGCGATCTGCCCCTCCTCGCGCGCCTTTTCCAGGCGCCTGGGAGAGGCGGCTTCGGATTTCTCGAGGTCGCTTTCTTCGGCCATGCTCTGCGGTGTCGTTGCGGCTCGCGGATTTTCGGATTACGAGCTGCCCGCCGAGATTCTAGGAGGCCTGACTCCCGGGCGATAAGCCAAGAAACGGGGGGAAAGCGGCGCTATTCCCGGATGCGCGCGGATGCGGCGCGGCGCCGGCGGCCGCGAACCGGCTCCCCTGCCCGCCGACACAGGCCGGCGGCCGGGCTCAACCGGCCGCGGCGACCGGTTGGCGGCCCGGGCCGGCGCCGTCGAGGACGGCCTGAAAGCGGACGTAATCCAGCCCGATGCGCACCGCGCCCCAGTGCTCACCCTCCAGAAACAGCGGCAGCGAGATGTCGTTGACGATCTCGCCCGTGTCGCGGGAATAGGTTTGAAACAGCAAGGTTTCCGTGTTCGCGGCCAGGCGCGCTCCGACCGGGTCATCGAAAATCCGCTTGTGCCGCACGCGCGCAATGTCCTGGGCCGGATCGCCGCTGGGCGGATGCGAGTAGCGGCTGTTGTGCGCCGGCGCATAGCCGCGCGCGTCCACCAACAGCGCGTAGCTGCCGCCGGGCACCGCCTCCAGCACGCTGTCCAGCAGGCGCGTCAGGGCCTCGTCGATGGCGCGGTCATAGACGGTGTGGTAGCGCGGCGGCGCGCTGCCCGCGATGCGCTGGTAATGGCGATCGAACACGTCCAGCCCCCGCTCGCGGGCATGCCCGAGCAATCGCGCCGCAGCCCCCCGGAAGGCTTCCAGCGTTTCGGAGAGGCGGTCGAACGCGGTATTGCCGGTGCGCATGTCCGACAACACTTCCTGCACGCTCTCGGTCTGGCGCCGGATGCGGTCGATCTCGCCCGACATGCTGGCCACCCGCTCGCGCACGTCCGCGCTGAGCGCCGCGATGCGGCTGACGTCCTCGCTCATGCCATGGTTGGTGGCATCGACCTCGCCGATGGCCTGCACCACTTCGCCCACCTGGCGGTTCATGCTGTCGAAATCGCGCACGAAATGCTGGAAGTCCTGGCGGGTCTTGTCCAGCACCGCGCCGCAGGCATCGACGTCTTCGCGCAGCGTGCCGGTCTGGCGCTGGGTCGAATCAACCAGCGCCAGCATCTCGCCGGTGTGGCGGCCGATGTCGCTGGTGGCGGCATTGACGCGCTCGGCCAGACGGCCGACCTCGCTGGCGACCACCGCGAAGCCGCGTCCGGCCTCGCCGGCGCGGGCCGCCTCGACCCCCGCGTTCAACGCCAGCAGCTGGGTCTGCAGGGCGATGTCCTTGATCAACTTGCTGATATCGCCGACCGAACGCGCGCGATCGGTCAGCTGCTCCACCACGTCGGTGAAGGCCGCCATCTCGCGGGTCATGCGGTCAACCCGCTCCTTGACCTCGGACAGCTCGGCCAGGGCCTGGTCGGCCGCCCGCAGGTTCTGGCCCGAGACGGCGGCGATCTCGCGCGCATGGGTCGACGTGGATGCCGACAGCGCCGCGATCTGCGCGCCGCTGGCCGCCAGCGCCTCGGCCGCGCGCGCCTGCTCCTGCGCCAATTGCGCGCAGCGGCCGGCCTGGAACTGGGTGCGGGCGGTGTTCAGCGCAATCTCGATGCTGGACTGCCGCACCGTGGCGATGCGGCTGCGGATGCCAGCCAGGAAACGGTATAGCGGCCAGGCGGCCGGGCTGAGGGAAAGCGGGCGTTCGGACAGCGTGGCGCGGCCACGATTGAGCCGGCGCAACAAACCCCAGATGCCCCCGAATCGGAATACGGATCTGGCCAAGATGGCACCTCCTTTTGCGGCCCGGATCGCCTTCTATGGGCATCCGTTGCCTGGGCGCGTGGCGCGCCCTGTCCGCTGCTGGCCCCGATTCTTATTGTTGTGCAGTCTACCCAAGGGTGCGGCTTCGCACCCTTAGGGAATACGACCATGCCGGGTCAAAAGCCCAGGCTGGCGAGCAGGTCGTCGACCTGATCCTGGCTGGTGACCACATCGGCTTTGCCCTGCGGGCTCACCTGCGGGCCGTTGAGCAGGCTGTTGGCTTCGTCGCGGCGCTCCTGCGGCACGTTGTCCAGCAGCACCTGCAGCAGCTCGCGCTCGATCGCGCCGACCACGTCCATCATGCGCATGATGACCTGGCCGGTCAGATCCTGGAAGTCCTGCGCCATGATGATTTCCATCAGCTTGGACTGGGTCTGCTGCGTCTGCTTGGGCACGTCTTGCAGGAACGCGCGGGTGTCCTTGACCAGTTCACGCGCCTCGGGCAATTCCAGCGGCTGGTCGTACCATTGCTGCCAGCGGCCATCCAGGGCCTGAGCCGAACGCGACAGGCTATCCTGGATCGGGCCGGCGGCCTCGGTGGCGTTCAGCACGCGGTTGGCGGCCTGCTCGGTCATCTGCGCCACGTAGCGCAGGCGGTCACGGGCATCGGGGATGGCATTGGCCGCGTCCTTGATCGCCTGGTCCAGGCCCAGCTCGCGCATGCTGTCGCGCAGCATGCGGGTCAGCGAGGCGATGCGGTGAATCAGATCCGGGGATTCCGTCGAGTCAACATTCTGCGTCGTGCTCATTGCACACCTCAGCCGCCAATTTTCTCGAAGATCTTGACCAGCTTCTCTTCCAGCGTCGCCGCGGTGAAAGGCTTGACCACGTAACCGTTGGCGCCGGCCTGGGCCGCCGCGACGATGTTTTCCTTCTTGGCCTCGGCCGTCACCATCAGCACCGGCAGCGAAGCCAGGCTGGCATCGGCGCGGATCTGCTTGAGCATTTCCAGGCCGTCCAGGTTGGGCATGTTCCAGTCGGAGACGACGAACTGGAAGCCGCCGTTGCGCAGCTTCTCCAGCCCGATCGCGCCGTCTTCGGCCTCATCCACGTTCTCGAAACCCAGCTCTTTGAGCAAGTTGCGGATAATCCGCCGCATGGTGGGGAAGTCATCCACCACCAGAATCTTGATGCCCTTGTCTACCATCTTTTACTCCAGAAGAAATTTGCTTGAGATCGATCGGGACGACATCCGCGTCAAACGCGGTGTCCCCGGTCGCCCAGGCGAGTCAGAATGCGCTCACTCATTGCCGACAGCGGCACCACTTCGTCAGCCGCACCGATTGCAATGGCCTCCCGGGGCATGCCGAAGACCACGCAACTGGCTTCATCCTGCGCGATGGTATGGGCGCCGGCGCGGTGCATCGCCAGCATGCCGGCCGCCCCATCCTTGCCCATCCCGGTCAGGATGACGCCGATCGCGTTCTTGCCCGCCGCCACCGCGGCGGAATTGAACAGCACGTCCACCGACGGGCGGTGGCGATTGACCGGCTCGCTGGCCTCCAGCTCGATCACGTAGTTGGCGCCGCTGCGCCCCAGGCGCATGTGCATTTCGCCGCCCGGCGCCAGGTACACGTGACCCGGCAGCACGCGCTCGCCATGCACGGCCTCGCGCACCGTCACCGCGCACAGCGCGTCCAGGCGCTGCGCGAACGAGCGCGTGAAGCCGGCCGGCATGTGCTGGGTGATCAGGATCGCCGGACTGTCCGGCGGCAGGGGCTGCAGCACCTCGCGGATGGCCTCCGTGCCGCCGGTGGACGCGCCCACGATCACCAGCTTCTCCGAGCTCGACAAGGGCCGACGCAGCATCGGCGCCGCCGCCGCCGCCGGTGCGTGCGGGCTGGGCGCGCGCAGCTTGGCGCGCGCGGCGGCGCGGATCTTGTCGGCGATGATTTCGGTGTATTCCAGCAAGCCGTCGCGGATGCCCAGCTTGGGCTTGGTGACGAAGTCGATGGCGCCCAGTTCCAGGGCGCGCAGCGTGATTTCGCCGCCGCGCTCGGTCAGCGACGACACCATCACCACCGGCATCGGCCGCAGGCGCATCAGCTTTTCGAGGAAATCCAGCCCGTCCATGCGGGGCATTTCCACGTCCAGCGTCAACACATCGGGATTGTGTTTCTTGATCAGCTCGCGCGCCACCAGTGGATCGGGCGCGGTCGCAACCACTTCCATATCCGGCTGGCTGTTGATGATCTCGGTCATCAGTCCGCGCACGAGCGCGGAATCATCCACACATAAGACTCTGATTTTCTGCATTGTTTACCGCCTCAGTCTGACCCGGGACGCGCCGCGAGGACGCGCCTAGGCCTTACCTGCGCATTCGTAGACTGTCTGCCCGCGCAGACGGAAATCCCGACTGATGTAGGTGAAGTTCTCGGAATGGCCCGCAAACAGCAGGCCACCCGGTTTGAGCAGCGGCACGAACCGCTCGAGGATCTTCGCCTGGGTCGGCTTGTCGAAATAAATCATGACGTTGCGGCAGAAGATCACGTCGAACTTTTCGCTGATCGGCCATGACGGCGCCAGCAGGTTCAACGTTTCATACCGCACCATGTCGGCGATCTCGGGGCGCACCCTGACCTGCCCGGCATTGGCGCCGCGTCCTTTAAGGAAGAAGCGCTTGAGCCGGCTTTCCTCCATCTTGGCCACGCGCTCGGCCGGATAGACCGCCGTGCGCGCCCGGTTCAGCACATTGGTGTCGATGTCGGTCGCCAGCACGGTGCAGGCGCTGGCGCGCGGCCCCAGGGCCTCGGCCAGGGTGATGGCGATGGAGTAAGGCTCTTCGCCGGTGGACGCCGCACAGCACCATACCGACACCGGACCGCCCCGCTTCTGGGCGAAGTCCGCCAGGATCGGAAAATGGTGCGACTCGCGGAAGAACGCCGTCAGGTTGGTCGTCAGGGCGTTGACGAAATCCTCCCATTCGGCCGAGTCCGGCTCGTTCTCGAGCTGGTCCAGGTAACTGCCGAAATCCTGCCGGCCCAGTGCCCGCAGGCGCCGCGCCAAGCGGCTGTAGACCATTTCACGCTTGTGCGCGCCGAGCGAAATGCCGGCGCGCGCATGGATCATCTTGCGGACGCGAGTGAAGTCCGCGTCCCTGAAATCGAATTGGCGGTCCACCGGAATGGACGGCGCCATGTTTGCCGCTGTTGCCACTCGCGCCCTCAATGTCCAAGTGCAAGCGCATCAGGCGCTTGCAGTCGTGTGTCGTCGGCCGCCGAAGGTCGGCCCGAGGACAGGCGTTGCGCCGGCACCTCGATCACTTCGCCGGCATTGATCTTGAACACCGCCACCGCTTCGGCCAGGCGCTGCGCCTGTTCCTGCAGCGAACCGGCCGCGGCCGCCGCTTCCTCGACCAGCGCCGCGTTCTGCTGCGTCACCTCGTCCATCTGCGACACCGCGCGGTTGACCTGGTCGATGCCGCTGGACTGCTCTTCCGAGGCCGCCGAGATCTCGCCCATGATGTCCGTCACCCGCTTGACCGACGCCACGATCTCCTGCATCGTCGCGCCCGCCCGCTCCACCTGCTGCGAACCCGCGCCAACCTTGCTCACCGAGTCCTCGATCAGGCCCTTGATCTCCTTGGCCGCCTGCGCGCTGCGCTGCGCCAGCGAGCGCACCTCGCCAGCCACCACCGCGAAACCCTTGCCCTGCTCGCCCGCGCGCGCCGCTTCCACCGCCGCGTTCAGCGCCAGGATGTTGGTCTGGAACGCGATGCCGTCGATCACCGACACGATTTCCGAGATCTTGCGCGAGCTGGCCGAAATGCCATGCATCGTGTTGACCACCTCGGCCACCGCCGAACCGCCACGCTCGGCCACGTCCGAGGCGCTGGCCGCCAGCTGGTTGGCCTGGCGCGCGTTGTCGGCGTTCTGCTTGACGGTCGAAGCCAGTTCTTCCATCGAGGCGGCGGTCTCTTCCAGCGACGCGGCCTGCTGTTCGGTGCGGCTGGACAGGTCGGTGTTGCCGGCCGCGATCTCATGCGACCCGGTATTGATCTCGTCGACGCCGCGACGCACCGTGGCCACCGTGCGCGTCAGGCTTTCCTGCATGCGCTTGAGGGCGGCGAACAGTTGGCCGATCTCATTGGTGTTGCGGACCTCGACCCGGGCGGTCAGGTCGCCACCGGCGATGCGGTCGAAGTGGTGGCCCGCGTCCTTGAGCGGCTGCAGCACGCGACGGCGCAGGAACACATAAGTGGCGAACACCAGCAACGCGGCCATCACGCCACCGGCCGACACCGCCATCAGCACGAACTGATAGCGCACCTGGGCCACGTCGAAGGCGTCCAGCATCTTGCTGGCGCGCCAGAAATCGAACCCTTCGACGGCGCGGGCGAAGCGCCCTTCCAGCGCGTCCTGCACCTTCTGCACCTGCGTCTGGTAGGCCGGCATGTCGGCCTTCTCGAGCGCGGCGGTCAGCGGCAACACCCCCTGCTGGATCAGCGCGCCGTAGGATGCCTCGACTTCCTTGAGCGATTCGGCCGCTTCGGCCGGCCGCGGCAGCGTCTTGAAATACTCGTACTCGGCCTGCCCCTTGTTCTGCGCCGCCTTGGCGCGTTCGAGCAGGCCGGTGGCCTCGCCCGACAGTCCCTGCGTCAGCAACGTCGGCTGGCCGACATTGCGCACGATTTCGGCATAATTGGCCGAAGCGGCGCGCCCCAGCCCGTTCAGGGTGTCTTTATAGCTGGAGACGACGCGGCCAAGCGCATCGTTCAGTTCTTGCGATTGCTTGATTTCCGCCAGGGTCGCGTTGCTGATACGCAACGACAGCACGCCCAGCGCCGCTCCAATCACCAACATGAATGAAAAGAACGCCAGCACCCACAACAGGCTGCTGCGTATCGTCATGTTCGCGAAAAAATTGCGCATCACAAGCACCACTCCTGACTGCAATCGTTAAGGAAAAGCGCCATATCGATTCCACAATATGGCGCGCCCATCTCCCTGGGAGGTCGCCACCGCCGGGGCCCTGCCCCGCCGGTCGCGCATCCGGGTCCAGCCCTTCCGATCAGGAAGCGACCTTCTCCACCAGGGCCATTTCATCACTGGTCATCATCTTTTCGATGTCGACCAGGATCAGCATGCGTTCGTCGACCGTGCCCAGGCCCGTCAGGTACTCCGTCGACAGGGTGGCGCCGAATTCCGGCGCCGGGCGGATCTGGCCGGCGTTGAGCATCAGCACGTCCGAGACGCCATCGACCACGATGCCGACCACGCGGCGGTCGAGGTTCAGGATAATGACGACGGTCTGCTCGTTGTATTCGACGCTGCCCAGGTTGAACTTGATGCGCAGGTCGACGATCGGCACGATGATGCCGCGCAGGTTGGTCACGCCCTTGATGAACGGCGGGACATTGGCGATGCGGGTCACCGTATCGGCGTCGTAGCCGCGGATTTCCTGCACCTTCAGGATGTCGATGCCGTATTCTTCATCGCCCAGCGTGAAGACCAGGAACTCGTTGCCGACATCTTCATTGCGCGCGGCTTGCGCTTGCGGTTTGGCTGCCATGGGGCTATTTCTCCATCAATTCAGAATGGCTTCGGGCTGCGACCAACGCTCACGGTTGGCGCGCGCAAGCGCAAATACGTCGACGATCAACGCCACGCTGCCATCGCCCAGGATGGTGGCGGCGGAGATGCCGGGGACCTTGCGGTAATTCGACTCGAGATTCTTGACCACCACCTGGTGTTGACCGATCAGGTGATCCACCAACAGTGCGAAGCGGCGATCCTC
The DNA here is from genome assembly GCF_050285565.1 of Achromobacter sp. GTDB lineage: Bacteria > Pseudomonadota > Gammaproteobacteria > Burkholderiales > Burkholderiaceae_B > Achromobacter. The sequence goes on along the minus strand of NZ_JBLZXG010000004.1, from coordinate 536,434 downwards.
GGCCTGCATGATGACCGCGATGGCCTGCGTCGGATCGGTCTGCGCGTCGCTGACCGAGAACACCCGATGCATCTCCACCAGCGGCAGGTACTCGCCGCGCACGTGCATGACACGCTCGTTGCCCGCCACCGAGTAGATCTGGTCGTTGGTTGGCTGCAGCGACTCGGTCACGTGGTTCAGCGGCAGAATGAAGGTTTCTTCGCCCACCCGCACCGACATGCCGTCCAGGATTGCCAGCGTCAGCGGCAGCACGATGCGCGTGGTGGTGCCATTGCCCGGCTCGCACGACAGTTGCACGTGGCCGCCCATGTCCTGGATGTTCCGGCGCACCACGTCCATGCCGACGCCGCGGCCGGAAATGTCGGTGACTTTCTCGGCCGTGGAGAACCCCGGCGCGAAGATCAGTTGCCAGATTTCGTCGTCGGGCGAATTCTCGTTGACCGGCAGACCCTGGGCCATGGCCTTCTTGAGGATCTTCTCGCGGTTCAGGCCGGCGCCGTCGTCGCTGACCTCGATCACGATGTTGCCGCCGTTGTGCTGGGCCGACAGCACCAGTTGGCCGACCGGATCCTTGCCCGCGGCGATGCGCTTTTCGGGGGTCTCGATGCCGTGGTCCAGGCTGTTGCGCACCAAGTGCGTCAGCGGGTCGATGATGCGTTCGATCAGGCTCTTGTCGAGCTCGGTGGCGCGGCCGTAGGTTTGCAGTTCGATCTGCTTGCCCATCTTGCCGGCGATGTCGCGCACCAGACGCGGGAAGCGGCTGAAGACGTAGTCCATCGGCATCATGCGGATCGACATGACGGCTTCCTGCAGATCGCGCGCGTTGCGCTCGAGCTGTTCCATGCCGTTGAGCAGGCGGTCGTGCAGCACCGGATCCAGTGTCGACGCGGTCTGCGCCAGCATGGCCTGGGTGATGACCAGTTCGCCCACCAGATTGATGACCTGGTCGACCTTCTCCACCCCCACGCGGATCGAGGTGGATTCCTTGTCAACATGGGCCGGCGCGGCGGCGCGGCTGGTGCGCGACGCTTGCGAGATGGCCTCGGCGGCGGCGGCGGACTCGGCCACCGCGGGCGCGGCGGCGGGAGCCGGCGCGGCGGCAGGGGCCGCGGCGACCGGCGCGGGTGCTTCGACAGGGGCCGGCGCGGCGGCGGCGGCCGTGGCCGGCGCCGCCTCGCGGGCGATGTTCAGTTGGTCGGCATCGACGATGAAGCAGCAGACGGCTTCGATGTCGTCCGGCGTGCAGGTGCTGTCGACCCAGACGGTCAGGACGCCATTGGCGCGCTCACTGGCCTTGACCTGGCCGAGGTTGCCCATTTCCTCGAGCAGCGATTCGGCGTCCTTGTCCGACACCTTGGTGATGCGCACGCGCAGCGGCAGGCCGGCGGCAGGCTCGGCCGCCGGCGCCGCCTCGACCACGGGCGCGGGAGCGGGAGCCGGTGCAGGAGCGGCCTGTGCCACCGGAGCGGGCGCGGGCGCGGCGGTGGTGGCGCCGGGATCCTTGTGCTCCAGGGCGAGCTGCCGCAACACCGCGCAGATACGCTCAAACACGGCTTCATCGGGCTCTTCGGAGGCCCGGTAGGCATCCAGTTGGCTTTTGAGCACGTCTTTCGTTTCCAAGAAAATATCAATCATGTCCGTGCGCAGCGCCATTTCGCCGCGACGGATCGCGTCCAGAAGGTTTTCGAGCAAGTGGGTGGTGCCCGCCAGCTGATTGAAACAGCCGAACGTCGCCGCGCCCCCCTTGATGGAATGCGCCGCGCGAAAGATGGCATTGAGCTGCTCGATGTCGGGCGCGCCCACGTCGAGCTCGAGCAGCAACTGCTCCATTTGCGCGAGCAGTTCGTCCGCCTCGTCGAAAAAGGTCTCGTAAAACTGACTGAGATCCAAACCAGAACTCATGACCCGTACGCCTTCATAAATGAACCTGCCTACGCGCCGGACTGCTCGTTGAGCAGTTCGGACGCCAATTCCACCAGCACGTCGGGATCGACCGGCTTGGACAGCCAGCCGCACACACCCAGATCGCGCGCGGCCATCTTGCTGTCCACGTCATCCTCGGTGGTCAGCACCAGCACCGGCACGTCCAGGTACTGCTCCTGTTCGCGCAGGCCCTGGATCAACTGCAGGCCACCCATCACGGGCATGTTCCAGTCGCTCACCACCAGGTCCACCGGATGGCTTTTGGCCACCTCCAGCGCTTCCTGGCCGTTGCCGGCCGTCAATACCTTCCATCCCGCGCCCGTCAGCGTCGCCTGGACGATCATTCTCATCGTCGCCGAATCGTCCGCCACCAGAATCGTTGCCGCCATTGCTATCGAGCCCCTTCGGCGGGCGGCGTTGCGGCCGCGTCGCCTTGCTTAGTTGCCTTCGTGGCCTGGACGGCGGCATTCACCGCCTCCACGGCCGTCCCAACCTCGCGGGCATCCTTGGCGCTGACGTCCGCAGCCGCGGCGTTCTCGTTTTCGATGCGCCGCTGGGTGCTCTGGTTGAGCACCACGAGGCTGATACGTCTATTAACGGCCGCATACGGATCATCTTTAACCAGGCTCATGCTCGATGACAGACCCTGGATGCGCATGACCTTGCTTTCGTTCATGCCGCCGGCCACCAGTTCCTGGCGCGAGGCGTTGGCACGATCGGCCGATAGTTCCCAGTTGCTGTAGGCCCGCTCGCCGCGCGCATACTGCGATGCGTCGGTGTGGCCCGAGATGCTGACCTTGTTGGGCAGCTCGTTCAGAACCGGCCCCAATTCCCGCAGGATGTCGCGCATGTACGGCTGCACCTCGGCGCGGCCGGTGGCGAACATGGGGCGGTTCTGGTTGTCGATGATCTGGATCCGCAGGCCCTCGGTGGTCATGTCGATCAGCAATTGGGGCCGGAAGCTCTTGAGCACCGGGCTGTTCTCGATGACGTTCTCGAGCCGCTTCTTGAGGTTTTCCAGACGATGCTGATCGCGCCGCTCGGCGTCGGCCATGGGCTGGGCCTCGACCCGGTTGCCCTGGGCGCGGCGTTCGTCGCCATCGCTGCGCAGCGGATCACGCCCGCCACCCGGCACCGCGCTGGTCTCGGCCGAACTGCTGGGACCGCCGGTGAGCGCCACGCGCAGAGGCATGCGGAAGTACTCGGCGATGCCCTTCAATTCCTCGCGTGGCACGATGCTGATCAGCCACATGACCAGGAAGAACGCCATCATCGCCGTGATGAAGTCGGCGTAGGCGATCTTCCAGCTGCCGCCGTGGTGCCCGCCGCCGTGGACCTTCTTGCGGCGGATCACCACACGGTGGTTGTTTACCGTGCTCATGGCCCGCTCCGTCAGGCCTTGGCGGTGGACTTGGCCTGCCGGACGTGCTCTTCCAGCTCACCGAAGGTCGGACGCACCGACGAATACAGCACCTTGCGGCCGAATTCCACCGCCAACTGCGGCGGATAGCCGTTCATGCTGGCCAGCAGCGTGGTTTTGATGCATTCCAGCACCTTCATCGCCTCGTCGGTGCGGCGCTCGATGCGCGAGGCCAGCGGGCCGACGAAACCGTACGCCAGCAAGATACCCAGAAAGGTGCCGACCATGGCCTTGGAGATCAGGTCGCCGAGGATGGCGGGCGGCTGGTCCACGGCGGCCAGCGCCTTGATCACGCCCAGCACCGCGGCCACGATACCGAACGCGGGCAGGCCGTCGGCCATTTGCCGGATCATGCTGGCGGGGACTTCGCGCTCGTGACGGTAGGTTTCGATTTCTTCGTCCATGAGCGTCTCGATCTCGAACGAGCTCATGTTGCCGCTGATCATGATGCGCAGGTAGTCCGTGATGAACTCCATGAGCTTTTCGTCTTTGGCGATGCGCGGGTACTCGCTGAAGATCGGACTGGAGGCCGGATCCTCGATGTGCGATTCGATGGCCATCAGACCTTCGCGGCGCGCCTTGTTCAGCAGCACGTACAGGAGCGCCATGAGCTCCATGTAGACGTCTTTGCCATAGCGCGAGCTTTTCAGCGTGTCGGGCAGTGCCTTCTTGACGAGCATCAGCGACTTCTTGCTGTTGCCGGCCAGGAACGCGCCGAAGGCCGCGCCGAAGATCAGCGTCAGCTCGAACGGCTGGTAAAGCGCGCCCAGATGGCCGCCCAGCGCTACGAAGCTGCCGACGACCGACACGATCACCACTAGAAAACCGATAACAATCAACACATCAGGCCCCTGCCAACGAAGTCTAAAACCGGCGTCAATGATCCCCTGTTCCCCCCGTCCCAAAAAGGCGGGTTACGGGGAGTTTTCCAGGGCTTTTGATGTATTTGGACGCGCCGCTCAGGAACGGGCGGCGTCCACGGCAGGCGCGCAGCGGCTGCCCGCGCGCGCCTTGGCGGCGGCGCGGGTCTTGCCGGCGCGGGGTGGCGGGCGGCAGATCGCACACACAAAATCCGACTGCGGATCATGCGCATGGGCGATGAAATGCCCGCCGCACTGGCGGCAGGCGGAAAGCTGCAGCATGCCGCTGTCGAAAAACCGCACCAGCATCCAGGCGCGGGTGAAGCTCAGCACGGGTTCGGTGGATTCGGCGTTGTCGACGCCGGCGTTTTCGAGATACAGGCGGTACGCGTCGATGATGGCGCGAATACCCTTGCTGCTGGTACGCGCATTCAGGAACGAATACACGTTGTAGAAAAGCGAGGAATGGATGTTCGGCAGCCAGGTCATGAACCAGTCGACCGAAAACGGCAGCATGCCCTTCGGTGGCGAGCAGCCGCGGATTTCGCGGTACAGGCGTGCCAGGCGGTCGTGGCTGAGGCTGGTTTCAGCCTCCAACACCTGCAGCCGCGCGCCCAGTGTGATCATGGAGCTGGCAAGCAGGATGTCATCCGCTTCCTGCGAAACGCTCTTGGTGGCCATTACACGTGTCCGAGTGGGAGTCGACAGGCCCTCAGGCCAGTTCTTCAACAGGTTGCTTGGCCAGCAGGATCGTCGCGTGCGCTTGCTGCAGCGCGCCACCCAGCACGTCGTGCGTCAGGGCGGACAACAGACTGTAGTCGTCGAAACGGAAACGGCACAGGAGCGAACTGGAACTGGCCAGTTTCACCAGCTGAGCCGGAGAAAGACGCATCAGGATGTCGGCAACCTCGTTGCTGAAACCCAGGCGGAACATCGATGCGGCATAGTCATCGCGCAGCATGCGCTGGGCGAGAAGTAGATATGACAGATTCACCTCGCGAATATCTGCCAGCAAAGAATTTTCGACTTGTTGCACGCCCGACTCCCTATTCCCTATCCCACCGAGGGGCTTGATAACCAAGAGCATTTAGCAACATTTGTTGCACCCTGCCCGCTGCATCCTGTTTTAATGCGAAATGTATCATTTGTTCGCAATTTAAGTAAAATTTACCACAGGTCATGTCATTTTCTATGACTTATATGACAAATCTTTGTTGATATTGCGCAACTTGAGACTTTGGATACACCTTGACATAGAAGGCCGCGACAAATGTACGTCAATTTGGCAAATAAGCATTCAAAACATTGCGTGCTTTAGCGAATGAAATGCCGTCTTTTGCCGACAATGGCACCTTGCCGATCTCAGAATCTTGCTAGCTTTAGCGTAGCCGCGCGTTTGTCGACAATGTCGCAAATTGACAACAACCGACAATGCGTCACGATGGACACCGCCCGACATTTCCGCAATGCCCCACGCAGATGACAGCTTGGTCGAATATGCCCCGCTAGTGCGGAAGCTGGCCCTGCAATTGCTCGCCCGGCTGCCGGCCAGCGTCGAGCTCGACGACCTGATCCAGGCCGGCATGATCGGGTTGCTCGACGCCGTGCGGCGCTACCAGGAAACCGCCGACGCGCAGTTCGAGACTTACGCCACCACCCGCATCCGCGGCGCCATGCTGGACGAGCTGCGGGGCCAGGACTGGCTGCCGCGCAGCGTGCGTGCCAAGGCGCGCAAGATCGAACAGGCCATCCAGCAGTTGGAGCAGCGCCTGATGCGCGCGCCCTCCGAGGCCGAGATCGCCCAGCAGATGGAAATGCCGCTGGCCGAGTATCAGACGCTGTTACATGACGCCCAAGGCGTGCAGATCGTCCATTACGAAGATTTCGCCACCGAACCCGATGCCGGGTCGGGCCAGTCCGACTGGACCGCGACGCTCAATCACGGCACCGCCGGCGGCAATCCGCTGGATTCGCTGCTGGCCGGCGATTTCCGCCAGGCGCTAATCCACGCCATCGACACCCTGCCCGACCGCGAAAAGCTGCTGCTGTCGCTGTGCTACGAACAGGGCCTGAACCTGAAGGAAATCGGCGCGATCATGAACGTGACCGAGGCCCGCGTCTGCCAACTGCGCTCGCAGGCCACCGCCCGCATCCGCGCCAAGCTGCGCGAGCAGGCCTGGCAGCACCTGCCCCAGGAGGGGCAGATCGCGCAGATCATCTGAGGCCTGGCGCGCCGCGCCGGCCCGCCAGGTCCGCGGCGGCGCAAGTGCGCGCGACGGCACGCGCCATCGCGCGGGGAATTCCAGGAAAACCCAACGTTATTCGCGCCATTGCCCAGGAGCCATCCTTGCTAGCCTAGCAAGCTGACTCAATGAGGCGCGCGGGGCAAGCCGCGCGCCGCGACCCCTGGAATTTCGCCATGAGCGCACCCGACCTCCTGACGCAGGCCATATCCGACGCCTACGACGAAACCCCGTACATTTCCCTGCCGTTTTCCTACACGTCACCCAGCCACCTGCGCGCGGTGGCCCATCTCTACCGGCTGGAAGCGCCCGCGCTGGAGCAGGCCCGGGTATTGGAACTGGGTTGCGCCGCGGGGGGCAATCTGCTGCCCTTTGCGCTGGCCCATCCGGCGGCCCAGGTCGTCGGCATCGATCTGTCGCCCGAGCAGATCCAGGCGGGCCGGCAGGTCGCCGAAGCGGTCGGCGCGCGCAACCTGGATCTGCGCGCCATGAGCCTGACGGATATCACGGCCGCGTTCGGCACCTTCGACTACATCATTTGCCATGGCGTGTTCAGCTGGGTGCCGCCCGAGGTGCGCGACGCCATCCTGCGCATCTGCCGCGAGAACCTGGCGCCGCAAGGCATCGCTTACGTCAGCTACAACACCTATCCGGGCTGGAAGGCGTCGGACGTGATCCGCGACGCCATGATACTCAACAGCTTCGGCGCCGAGACCCCGCAGGAGAAGATCGCTCGCGCCAAGGACATGCTGACCTTGATCGAAGGCGGCCTGTGGCAGAACAATCCGCTGCGCACGGCGCTGCAGCCGGCGGCGCAGAAACTGCGCGGCCAGACTGACCACTACCTGCTGCACGAGTACCTGGAAGCCATCAACACGCCCTGCTATTTCCTGGAGTTCGCGGCGGCCGCGCAGCAGGCCGGACTGGCCTACGTCACGGACGCCGAACCCCAGCACACGTTTCCATCGACTTACGGCAGCGCCGTGGCGCTGGGCCTGAACGGCCTGTCGGTCAATGCCAACCGCGAAATGCGCGAGCAGTATCTGGACTTCGCGGTCGGCCGCCAGTTCCGCAAGAGCCTGCTGGTGCATGCCGAGCGGGCCGGCGAGATTCTCGAGCAGCCCGAAGGCGAGGCCCTGACCGCCATGCACTTTGCCGCCGACCTCGCGCCCCTCGCGCCGGCGCCGGGTGCACCCGCGGGCCAGCGCCAGTTCCGCACCCCCGCCAATACCGCCATCACCACCCAGGATCCGGCGATGGCCGCCCTGATGGAAGCGCTGTTGCAGGCCTGGCCGCAATCACTTGCCTTCGACGCCCTGCTCGACAGCGTGCGCCAGCACGCACCCGACACCCCCGCGGAGAACCTGTCCCAAACCCTGATCGGGCATCTGGTCACGCTGCTACAGGCGGGCGCCCTGCACTACCGGCGCGAGCCCGCGCTGTATGAAGCGCCGCAGTCGCGGCCGCAATTGCTGCCTGGCACAACCCAATTGCTACAAGAAGTAACCAAAGCGGATTGCCAGGTCGGGATGCACAATGCCTGGCATCACCCCGTCACGCCGCCGACTGCCCCGCTACACCGCTACCTCATGAGCCAGATCGACGGCCAGCGCAGCCTCAGCGACCTGCGCATCCTGGTGCGCGACGCACTGACTGCCGGACGCTTCCCGCACCCTGACGGCACTTCTTACAAGGGCGCCCGCAATCTCGATCCGGTGGCGCAGGAAATCGTCAACGGTCTGCTGGCCGGCCTGCGCCGCGCCGGGCTGCTGCTACGCTGACCGGCCCGGCGGCCTGGCGCAGCCACCAGCGCCGCCGGACGTTCGTAAAAAAAACAAATACTCAAAAAAACTCCTAAAGATTGTTTTTGGCCTGCCGTAATCCTGGCAACGGAGAAATTCGACGACGCAAGAAATCGAATTCTTCCCGTTACAAAGATGGGCGGCCCAGCTGCCCGGTTTGAAGAAGCCTTTCTCTCTTGGGAGCCTAAACATGGCTGCAGTTATCAACACCAACTACTTGTCGCTGGTTGCTCAGAACAACCTGAACAAGTCGCAATCCGCCCTGGGTACCGCCATCGAGCGTCTGTCGTCCGGCCTGCGCATCAACAGCGCCAAGGATGACGCCGCCGGTATGGCCATTGCCAACCGCTTCACCGCGAACGTCAAGGGTCTGACCCAAGCCGCCCGCAACGCCAACGACGGCATCTCGCTGGCCCAGACGACGGAAGGCGCCGCCTCCGAAATCAATACCCACCTGCAGCGCGTTCGCGAACTGTCGGTGCAAGCCGGTAACGGCAGCTACTCGCAAGAGCAGCTGAACTCGATGCAAGACGAAATCAACCAGCGTCTGTCCGACATCGACCGCATCTCGCAACAAACCGACTTCAACGGCGTGAAGGTTCTGTCCTCCAACGCCAAGCCCCTGACGCTGCAAGTCGGCGCCAACGACGGCGAAACCATCACCCTGAACCTGTCGGAAATCAGCGTCAAGACGCTGGGTCTGGATGGCTTCAACGTCAACGGCTCGGGCGTGACCCAGAACCGTTCGGCCACCGTGTCCGACCTGCAAGCCGCTGGTGGCGTCAACACCGCCGGCACGAACGACTGGGTCGTCACCACGAACCACGCTTCGGCCACCGCCGAACAAACGTTCGCCAAGCTGCAGAACGGCAACACGGTGACGGTCGGTACCACTGCCTACACCTACGACGCCACCAACAAGAACTTCACGTTCAACGACACGTCGGCCAGCGATGCCGCCAGCATCACCGCCCTGGCCAACAAGCTGCGTCCTGCCACCGGCACCGTGACCGGCACGTTCGCCAACTCCGGTTCGGCCACGACGTCGTTTGAAGTCGACGCGACGGGCAAGGTCACCGTCGGCGGCCAGGCTGCCTACCTGGATGCCAACGGCAACCTGACCACCAACAACGCCAGCGCCACCGCCGCCACCCTGAACACGGTGCTGTCCGCTGCCGCCGCCGGCACCGGCGCTGGTGGTACGTCCTCCGTCTCGATCCAAGGCAAGACGTACTCGAACACCGCCGCGGGTTCGGGTGCTCTGCAGTTCACCAACACCATCGCTTCCGATGCGCTGCTGGCAAACGTCAAGGGTGCCGCCACCTCGTCGATCCAACTGGGTTCGGGCATCACCAGCGCCACGGTCACCTTGGCCAACGGCGTCTCGGGCAACACCTACGTCGATGACAAGGGCGAGTTCACGACCACCAAGAACTTCACGACGACGTACTCGGTCGACCCCAACACGGGCAAGACCACCGTCAAGAGCGGCACCGGCACGGGCGACTACGCCCCCAAGATTGACGCCGAAGCCAAGGTCAGCAGCTCGGGCAAGCTGACCACGGACACCACCAGCAAGGGCACGCTGACGACCGATCCGCTGAAGACGCTGGACGCCGCCTTCACCAAGCTGGACAAGCTGACCGGTGAACTGGGCGCTGTGCAGAACCGTCTGGAATCGACCATCGCCAACCTGAACAACGTGGTCAACAACCTGTCCAACGCCCGTTCGCGTATCCAGGACGCCGACTACGCCACGGAAGTGTCGAACATGTCGAAGGCCCAGATCCTGCAACAGGCTGGCACCTCGGTTCTGGCGCAAGCCAACCAAGTGCCGCAAACCGTGCTGTCGCTGCTGCGTTAATTCACAGCCAGCCACGGACGGTCGGGGAAACTCTGGTTTCCCCACCCGGCCAGCCGGCCACGGCCCTTCGCGCCGCGGCCGGCACCCCATAACCCGCCTTCTGGCGGGTTTTTTCATGGGCGAAGCTTGTTTCAAGGTTTCATCCAAACTGGCGGCGAATTGGCACGCTGATTCGACGAATGAGCGCGCCCGGGCGTTCATAGAATTAGCGCACTGCATCCCTGGGTTCGTCCCACTCTTTCTCGCCCCATGTCTTATCCGGCCCATACCCAACGACAAGCCGCCGCCGACCCCGGACGCCTGGCCTCCAGCCATTCTCCGGCGCGGCTTCGCGCCACCGCCCATCTCTACGGCGTCGAAACCGTCCCCCTGGAAAAAGCGCGCGTGCTGGCCATCGGCTGCGGCGACGGCGCCGGGCTGCTGCCGTTCGCGCTGGCCTATCCGCAAGCACAGGCCGTGGGCATCGACAACGCCGAGACACAGGTGGCGCAAGGCATCGCGGCCGCCCAGCGCCTGGGCGCGGCCAACCTGACGTTGTACGTGGGCGAGGCCGCCGACATCGGCACCCAGCTCGGCCAGTTCGACTACGTGATCGTGACCGGCCTTTATAGTTACCTGCCGGGGCCGGCCCAACAGGCGCTGTTGCAGACCTGTGGCCAACTGCTGTCGCCGTGCGGCCTGCTATACCTGGACAGCCATGTATATCCCGGCGCCAAGTCGCTGGAAGTCGTCCGCGACGCGATCCTGCTGCACGGCCACGCCGCGCAGGACGAGGCCGAATTGCGCCAGAGCGCGACGGCGGCCCTGTCGCTGTTCAAGGACGGCATGGCGGCGACCAATCCGCACGCCGCCACGCTGGCGGCCGCGGCGGCCCTGTTCGAACGCGCGTTGGGCGATACCACCGCGACGCCGGCGCCGCTGGCATGCAACCCCAGCTATTTCGTCGAGTTGGCCGGCCAGGCGGCGGCCGCCGGCCTGGCCTACCTGGGAGACGCGCAACCCCTGAGCGAACTGCCGCTGTCATTCGGCCAGGGCGTTTCGCTCAAGCACAGCCTGCTGACCATGGGCCAACCGGCCACGGTGCGCCAGCAGTACCTGGACTTCGCCACGGGCCGCGCCTTCCGCCAATGTCTGTGGGTGGGCCAGCAACGCGCCGACGCCGTCCAGCGTCTCGACCTGGCCCGCCTGAAAGACCTGCGCTTTGCCTGCGGACCGGTCCGGCTCGCGGCCAATGGCCAGGAGCAAGGCGCCACTTATGTGGACCATCTGGGCCGCGCGTTGGTCGCGCAGGACGCCGATGCGGTGACCGTGGTGGAGACCTTGACGCACGCCTGGCCCGCCTCGCTGCCCTACGGCACGCTGCAAGCCGTGCTGATCTACCGCAACAACATCGACAACGACGCGGCGGTGCGGATCCTGAACCGCGTGTTGCAGACACTGCTGGAAAGCGACCTGGCGCAGTACTGCCTGGATCGGGGGCCCTACGACGTCGAGGGCGACGCGACGTTCGGCCTGATGCCGTTCCTGCTGGAGCCGGCGCCCGCCGAGGGGGAAGCGCCGCTGCCGCGCTTTAACCTGTGGCACGAAACCGTCAACTACATGCCACCGCCCGCCCAGGCCGCCGTGCTGGCCAACCTGGCCGCCGGCCGGTTGCCAAGCCAGCCGGCCGAGGGCCAGCCCGCGCCCGAACCGGCGGACGTGGCGGAAACCTTGACCGTCCTGAAACGCTACGGACTGGTGCTCGGCGGCCCCAAGCCCTGGAGCGACCTGCTGCGGCGCACGCTCAAGGCCGCGGACAGCAAATACATGCCGCTGGTGGGCATGTACGCCAGCGCCCAGGCCTGCCTGAGCCTGAACGCACGTGTGCTGCACGAGAACGGCTACCAGTCCAACCCGCCGGCCGCCATCGCAGCGCAGGTCAAGCGCATGCGCGACGCGATGCTGCAAAAAGCCTATGCGGAAGGCGAGCTGATCGCACGGCGCCTGACCAAATTGGCACCCCGCCTCTGGGAGGCATGGGAATCGCTGACGGTCGCCCTGTTCAGCAACTTCCGCGGCAGCGAGGCCCTGGAGCCCGGATTGACCATGGTGGATCTGTTGCCCGCCGAGCCGCAGAACTACATCGTGCTGGCCGCGGTGTTGACGCAGCTCGGCCGCACGTCCGAAGCGATCGGCGTGGGCCGCCGCGCGGTCGAACTGGCGCCGCGCAGTGCGGAAGCGCACTCGGCGCTTGCCGACGCCCTGGCCGCCGAAAGGCGCTACAAGGAAGCCGAGGCCTGCAACCAGGCGGCGCTTGCCCTGGAACCGACCCATCGCAAGGCGCTCATCAACCTCAGCAAGATCTATATCGATGCGGGTGACGTCACGCTGGCCGAGCAGATGACGCGCCGGGTCTTGGCCCACCACCCCACCGCGACGGTAGCGCGCAACAACCTGCTGTTCGCGATGAACTACTCCGACGACCGCACGCCCGAAGAGGTGTTCCAGGTTTACCGCGACTACGACACCGACCTCTGCGTGCCGCTGCGCTCGACCTGGAAGCCCCATGCCAACGGTCGCCAGCCCGGGCGCAAGCTCAAGATCGGCTATGTCTCGCCGGATTTCCGCCAGCACTCCGGCAATTACTTCATCGAACCGCTGTTCGCGCACCATGACCGCGAGCAGTTCGAGCTGACCGCCTATGCCGAGCTGGTCACCGAAGACGCCACCACGCCACGTCTGAAGGCCTATTTCGACCATTGGGTCCCCACGGCGACGCTGTCCGACAACCAACTGGCCGAACGCATCCGCGCCGACGGCATCGACATCCTGATCGACGTGGCCGGCCACACCGCCGGCAACCGCCTCGGCACGTTCGCGCGCAAGCCCGCGCCGGTGTCGCTGACCTGGCTGGGCTTTGGCTACACCACCGGACTGTCGGCCATCGACTACATCATGACGGACGCCGTCATGCTGCCCGAGGGCTACGAACACCTGTTCTCCGAAAAGCCCTGGCGCCTGGAGCAGAGCAACTTCATCTATCGCCCCGGTGGCGGCATGGGCGACCCCGGCCCGCTTCCCGCCCTGACCAACGGCTACGTGACGCTCGGCACGCTGACCCGCGCCATCCGCATGAACGACCGCACCGTGCGGGTCTGGTCAGAAATCCTGCGCCGCCTGCCGCAGGCCCATCTGGTGGTCAACAGCACCAGCTACCGCGACGGCCCCATGCGCGAGCAGTTGATCCGCCGTTTCGAGGCGCATGGCATCGAGCGGCAACGGCTGGAGATCGGCTGCACCAGCCCCGCCTGGGACGTGCTGCGCGGCATGGACATCGGGCTGGACTGCTTCCCGCACAATTCCGGCGTGACGCTGGTCGAGACACTCTACATGGGCGTGCCCTACGTGACGCTGGCCGACCGTCCCAGCATGGGCCGCATCGGCGCCTCGGTGCTGCATGGCATTGGCCGCGCCGAATGGATCGCGCAGGACGAAGAGGCCTATATCAACAAGGTCGTGGCGCTGGCCAGCGACCTGCCGGCGCTGCAAACCATACGCAATACGCTGCGCGACGAAATGCGCGCCAGCCCCCTGATGGACGAGCCGGCGTTTGCCCGCAAGTTCGAAGCCGCCCTGCGCGGCATGTTCACCAAGTGGTGCGAGAACCAAGCATGAAAGCAATCATCCTGGCCGGTGGGCTGGGCACCCGCATATCCGAAGAGACCCACACCCGGCCCAAGCCGATGATCGAAATCGGCGGGCGGCCCATCCTGTGGCACATCATGAAAACCTATTCCGCCCACGGCGTGAACGACTTCGTGATCTGCTGCGGCTACAAGGGCTACATGATCAAGGAGTACTTCGCCAACTACTTCCTGCACATGTCCGATGTCACTTTCGACATGGCCGACAATCGCATGGAAGTGCACCAGCGCAAGGCCGAACCGTGGCGCGTGACACTGGTTGACACCGGCGAGAACACCATGACGGGCGGCCGTCTCAAGCGCGTGGCCGACTACGTCAAGGAAGAAGAGGCGTTCTGCTTTACCTACGGCGACGGGGTGGCGGATGTCGACATCAGCGCACTCCTCGCCTTCCATCGCCGCCATGGCGGCAAGGCGACGGTCACCGCGGTGCAGCCGCCGGGACGCTATGGCGCCTTGCGCCGGGAAGGCGAACGCGTCACCGGCTTCACCGAGAAGCCGCGCGGCGACGGCGGGCTGATCAACGGCGGCTTTTTCGTGCTGTCACCCAGCGTGCTGCCCCTGATCGACGGAGACGACACCAGTTGGGAAGCCGAACCGCTGGAAACCCTCAGCCGCGACGGGCAGTTGCATGCCTACGAGCATCTGGGCTTCTGGCAACCCATGGACACACTGCGCGAAAAGAACCTGCTCGAATCGCTGTGGAACACGGGCAAGGCGCCCTGGAAGGTCTGGTGACGCCAACCCGGCGCCCGTATCGTCGCGCGCCGTTCCTGACGGCGCGCCCCGGGGCGCGCGGGCGTCTCATTTGATCAACAGGCCCTGCCCGGTGGGCAGTTCCAGTACCCGATAACCGCGCTGCGCGAACCAGGGGTCCTCGGCGTCTTTCTGGGCGCGATACCCTAGCCAGCCATAATCATCCAGGATCAGCACCGCGCCCGGCACCATGCGGTCGAACAGTGTTTCCAGTGCGCCGACTTCCGCATCCGCGTTGTTCAGGTCGAGATGCATGAAGGCAATCTTGCCGGGCGCGGCCTCCCGCAGCACTTCCGGAACCCGGCCTTGGGTGACGGTGACATTGGGCAGATCGGAAAACCGCTGTTTCACCTGGGCGAACAGATGCTTGCCGTGCTCCGGCATGGCGTGATGCGGCTGGGAGGCATCGTGCTCGAAAAGGTCGTAAAGATAGTAGTGGCGATCGGGATGGGCGCCGAAGTCGACCGCATCGCAAACGATCCGCGCCGTCGTCCCCTTGTAACACGCGCACTCGACGAAATCGCCTTGCAGGCGCAAGCCATGGCGCACGCCCCACAGAATGACCGACACCCGCCACAGCAAGGCCTGTTCGATCTCGGTGCTCGCGTGTTTGCCGAACGCCTGCATCAGGGCCGGATCATCGAGGAAGCCCAGATTGCGGCCATAAGTGAACAGATTGTCGCCCGCGTAGGCGCCCATGGCTCCCCCGATTCCATCCAACGCGGTCTGCAGCCCCTCGTAGAACATCGTGGGGTTGCGCAGTCCGAAAAACACGGTTTTCAGATGATTTTTGCTCATTTTCGATAGGCTCCAGACGAACATGAAAGGCGATAGCGCGATCATCCGTGAGTCCAAGCGGCCGGACGCCGCTCCCTCTGCCAACAGATATTGCAAAAATGGCTTCGATCTTGGACGAAAACTAGGGGTCGATGTCTGGACTGATCCCGCTATTGCGACGCGCGCATATCTTTAGAATTCCCCGTGTCACGGACATTCGCCCGCCCCCCGAAACGCAGCCTGCGCCGCCCACACTCGATCCCCATTTGGCATTCATGACCGGGTCCTCCCTGCCCTCTCCCGCCTTCTGGCGCCACAAACGTGTCTTGTTGACCGGTCATACCGGTTTCAAAGGCGGCTGGTTGGCACTGTGGCTGCACCGCATGGGCGCGCACGTCACCGGCATCTCCCTGCCGGCAGGCACCACGCCCGCCCTGCACCAGGCGGCCCGCATCGATGACCTGGTCGAGGGACGCCACTGCGATATCCGAGATGCCGCCGCGTTGCGGCAGCACGTCGTCGCGGCGCGGCCCGAGATTGTCCTGCACCTGGCGGCCCAGGCCCTGGTTCGTCCCAGCTACGCCGAGCCGGTCGGCACCTTTGCCACCAACATCATGGGCACCGCGCATCTGCTGGACGCCCTGCGGTCGGCGCCGGACGCCCGGGTGGCGGTGATGGTCACGACCGACAAGGTCTATCGCAATAATGAATGGCCTTATCCGTACCGCGAGAACGACGCGCTCGGCGGCCATGACCCCTACAGCGCCAGCAAGGCGGCCAGTGAACTGGTCATCGCCTCGTATCGGGACGCCTTCCTGAAGGCACAGGGCCTGGCGGTCGCCAGCGCGCGCGCCGGCAACGTGATCGGTGGCGGCGACTGGTCGGTCGATCGCCTGCTGCCCGACGCCGTGCGCGCCTGGCGGGCTGGCCGCGAGCTGCAGGTACGGCGGCCGCAATCGGTGCGCCCCTGGCAGCACGTGCTGGAACCGCTGGCCGGTTATCTGGCGCTGGCGCAGGCGCTGTGGCACAACCCCGCTCTGGCGGATGCCTACAACTTCGGACCGGACGCCGCCGAGGCCGCCCCGGTGCGCAGCGTAATCGACCTGGCGCAAACGGCCTACGGCCGCGGCCGGGTCGCCTACGCCGGGCAACCCGAGGGCCCGCACGAAGCGGGCCTGCTGATGCTGGACACGGCCAAGACACGCGCGGTGCTCGGCACCACGCCGCGCTGGCCGTTGGCCACCGCGGTCACCCGCAGCATGGACTGGTACCGCCGCTTCGACGCGGGCGAAGACGCGCGGGCGCTATGCGATGCCGATATCGACCACTATACGGGGCCGCAATGAGCCTGGAGATCCACGACACGCCACTGACCGGCCTGAAGCGGATACGCCGGCACCCGCGCGGCGACGCGCGCGGCTTCCTGGCGCGCCTGTTCGACGCCGACGCCCTGCGGGCCGCGGGCTGGGAAGGCGCCGTCGCACAGGTCAACCACACCCATACGGCCACGGGCGGCACGGTGCGCGGCATGCACTACCAGTTACCGCCTCACGCCGAGATGAAACTGGTCAGTTGCATCCGCGGCGAAGTCTGGGATGTCGCGGTGGACCTGCGTCGCGGTTCGCCCACTTTCCTGCAATGGCACGCCGAGCGGCTGTCCGCCGACAACGGCTGCGCCCTGTTGATCCCGCAAGGCTTCGCGCATGGCTTCCAGACCCTGTGCGACGAGGTCCAGATGCTCTATTGCCATTCCGCGGCCTACGCCCCGCAGGCCGAGGCCGGCCTGCATTTCCAGGATGCCCGACTGGGCATTTCCTGGCCCCTGCCCCCCACCCTGGTATCCGAGCGCGACCTGAACCATCCGCGCCTGGACGCCGCTTTCCCCGGAGTCGCGCTGTGAAGTGCCGTCATTGCCAGGCCGACCTGCGCCTGCCGTTCCTCGACCTGGGCCACGCCCCGCCCTCGAATGCCTACCTCAGCGCCGACGCGCTGCGCGGACCCGAGACCTGGTTCCCGCTGCGCCTGCTGGTCTGCGAGTCGTGCTGGCTGGTCCAGACCGAGGACCACGCCGGCCGCGAAGCGCTGTTCACCGACGATTACGCCTACTTCAGCTCGTTCTCTTCGTCGTGGTTGGCGCATTCGCGCCGCTACGTCGATGCCATGGCCGCCCGCTTCGGACTCGGCCCCCATAGCATGGTGTGCGAAATCGCCGCCAACGACGGCTATCTGCTGCAGTACGTCAAAGCCGCGGGCATCCCGTGCTATGGCGTGGAGCCCACCGCCAGCACCGCCCAGGCCGCGCGCGAGCGCGGCATCGAGATCGTGCAGCGCTTTTTCGGCGTGGCATTGGGCGACGAACTGGCCAGCACCGGCCGCGCCGCCGACCTGGTCGCCGCCAACAACGTGCTGGCGCACGTGCCGGACATCAACGATTTCGTCTCGGGCTTTGCCGCCCTGCTCAAGCCGCAGGGCGTGGCGACCTTCGAATTCCCGCACCTGCTGCGCATGGTGCGCGAAAACCAGTTCGACACTGCGTATCACGAACACTATTCCTACCTGTCGCTGACCGCCGTGTCGCGCATCTTCGAGGCCAACGGCCTGAAGGTGTTCGACGTCGAGCACCTGCCCACCCATGGCGGCAGCCTGCGCGTGTATGCCCAGCGGCTCGATACCGGCCTGCGCGACCTGACGGCGGAAGTCGCGCGCACCCTGGACGAGGAACGTCAGGCAGGCATGTCCGGCGCGGCGTTCTACGCCCGCTTCCAGGAACAGGCCGAGCGCATCAAGAACGACCTGCTGGCGCTGTTGGTGGAGCTGCGCCGCAACGGCAAGCGCGTGGCGGCGTATGGCGCCGCCGCCAAGGGCAATACGCTGTTGAACTTCGCCGGCGTGCGGCCCGATCTGCTGCCCTACGTGGTGGACCTGAACCCCGCCAAGCAGGGCAAGTACCTGCCCGGCAGCCATATTCCCATCGTCGCCGAGGACGTGCTGCGCCAGGACCAGCCCGAGTACATCGTGGTGCTGCCCTGGAATCTCAAGGCCGAAGTGGCGCAGCAGCTGGCCTACGCGCGCGACGGCTGGCACGCCAAGCTGGTCACTGCCGTGCCCCGTCTGGCGGTCGACGGCGGCCACGACGCATGACGCCCACGCCGGTCACCGTTCTCGGCGCCACGGGCTTCGTCGGCCGCCACCTGCTGGCGCGCCTGCGCGCCGACGGTGCGGCCTGCGCCGCACCGGCACGCGATGACCCCACCCTGCTGCGGCGTCCCCTGGGCCACGTGATCTATGCGATCGGCCTGACCTCGGACTTTCGCAGCCGGCCGCTCGACACGGTGCAGGCGCACGTCTGCCTGTTGCGCGACCTGATCGCGGCCGGCAATTTCGACAGCCTGACCTATCTGTCCAGCACCCGCGTCTACGCCGGCTCGGACGATACCCGCGAGCAGGCGACGCTGGCGGTCAACCCGAACGCACCCGGCGATCTCTACAACCTGTCCAAGCTGATGGGCGAATCGCTATGCCTGCATGGCGGCCATCCGCTGGCGCGGGTGGCTCGCCTGTCCAACGTGGTGGGCCTGCGCGATTCGCCCGACAGCTTCATCGACCAGTTGCTGGAAGAAGGCGCCCGCACCGGCCGCATCGTCTTGCAGACCACGCTGTGCTCGCGCAAGGATTATCTGTATATCGACGACGCGGTGGCGCAGATCCTGGCGATCGCCCGTTCCGACGCCACCGGCATCTTCAATGTGGCACACGGCCAGGGCGTGGCCAACCGCGAGATCGCCGAGTGCCTGCGAAGCGCGCTGGGCTATGCCGTCACCGAAGCGCCCACGGCGCAAGCCTGGGCCTTCGCCGATATCGATACGCAACGCATGCGCGAGCGCTTCGGCCTCGTGCCGCGCCCGTTCGACGATTATTTTCCGCATTTTCTGGCGCAGTTCCGCCAACGCAAAGGAATCTGAATGTCCTACCTCGAAACCACTCCCGACGCTCATCCCGAGTACCGCCAGGAAAAGGCCGCGCGCATCGCCTCGTTCGCCACCGACCAGGAATTCCGCGAACTGTCGATCGCCTGGCGCCAGATGGCGCTGGAGCGCAAATACATGAACAACTTCTCGTGGGCGGGCCGGCCGTTGATCCAGCTGCCCATGGACGCCATGGCGATGCAGGAGCTGATCTGGGCGGTCAAGCCCGACCTGATCATCGAGACCGGCATCGCCCACGGCGGTTCGCTGATGCTGTCGGCCTCCATGCTGCAATTGCTGGGCGCGGGCGAAGTGGTCGGCGTGGACATCGAGATCCGCGAGCACAACCGCCGCGCCATCGAAGCCCATCCGCTGGCCGACCGCATCCACCTGATCGAGGGGTCGAGCATCGACCCGGCCACCATCGCCCGGGTCCGCGCCCATGCCGAAGGCAAGAAGAACATCCTGGTGTGCCTGGATTCGAATCACACGCACGACCACGTGCTGGCCGAACTGAACGCCTACGCCGACCTGGTCAGCGTGGGCAGTTACTGCGTGGTGTTCGACACCTTCGTTGAAGACATGCCGGCCGACTACGAATGGCCGGGCCGCCACTGGGGCAAGGGCAACAATCCCAAGACCGCCGTCTGGGAATGGATCAAGAGCCACCCCGAATTCGAGATCGACCGCTCCGTCGAAGACCGCCTGCTGGTGACGTCGGCCCCCGACGGCTTCCTGCGCCGCAAGGCCTGACACCGCAGCGGACCGCGCCATGATCCAGATCGACCCGACCGCCCGCGTCTCGCCCCTTGCCGACATCGAGGATTCCACCCGCGGCACGCGGATCCTGGTCGGCCCGCGCGCCGTGGTCGATTCCTTCGTCAAGATCAAACCGGCCGGCGGCAATGGCGACGTAGTCATCGGCCCGGACTGCGTCATCAATTCCGGCTGCGTGCTCTATACCGGCCACGGCATCCGCATGGGCGCGCGGGTGGCGGTCGCGGCCAATTGCACCTTCGCCCCCGCCAACCATGAATTCCGGCGGCGCGACCTGCCGATCCGGCAGCAGGGTTTCCGCCCCAGCAAGGGCGGCATCGTCATCGAGGACGACGTCTGGATCGGCGCCAACTGCGTGCTGCTGGACGGCGCCATCCTGCGCGAGGGCAGCGTCATCGCGGCGGGCACCATCGTGCGCGGCGAAGTCGCCGCCTTTTCGATCCAGGGCGGCAACCCCATGAAAGTGCTGGGCTGGCGCGAAGAAACCGGCGACTGACCCCGCCGTCGCAGGCTCCCCCACCGAACAAACTGCAATAAAAAAAGCAACGGACTCATATGCGCGAAAGATTCGAAGCCGAGGGCTATCTGGTCTTGAAGGACTTCTGGAAGCACGGCGAACTCGATGAGCTCGAAGATCAATTGACGGAATTGGGACGGCGTATCGTCGGGCCACAGTTCGACGTGCACGATTTCAGCCGCTACGAACTCGAACCCGCCACGCAGTCGCTGCTGTATGACCGGCTGAAGTACCTGCCGGCCCTGTCCCGCATGTCGGGCAGCGCGGCGGTCGACCAGCTTTGCCGCGAACTCGGCCTGGCGCACCCGGGGCTGATGGGGTGCTGCAACATGCGCCTGGACAAGCCGGCCGATTCCCGCCACCTGTTCGCCTGGCACCAGGACACGCTGTATCTGCTCGGCTCCGAGAACGCGGTGACCCTGTGGATACCATTCCAGGACGTCAACCTCGAGGCTGGCACCATCCAGGTGATTCCGGGCAGCCATAAGCGCGGCCTGTATCCTTTCAAGCGCATCAGCGACAAGGTGATCGCGCCCTACGTCCCGTTCCTGCAACGGGATTTGAGCCTGGACTACGAGGTGACCGAGACCCCCGTCACCGTGACGGCGCAACGTGGGGACGTGGTCATATTCAAGCAACTGCTGCTGCATCGCAGTACCCCCAACCTCGGCAAGCAGATCCGCTGGACCACGCAACTGCGCATCACGGATCTGGCCGATCCCGAATACCGGCGCCAACGCTACCCCACCGGCGACCGCAGCAATATCTTCTATGTCGATTATCCTGGGCACGACGCTCAGCGCCGTCGCCTCCAGGAATGCCACAGGACCGCAACATGAACGACACCCTCGACCCCTCGCGCTTTCGCCAGGACGGACGCAGCACGACGCGCGAGGTTGGCTATCGCGCCGAACTCGGTGAGCTCTTTGCCAACGCCGCCGGCAGTACGGTCGAAAAGCTCGAGAACTTCGCCAATTTCGTGCCGCGCCAAAGCCTGGCGCGCTTCCTGTGCCTGACCGAGCTGTTCAAGATGGCCTTGCACGTGCAAGGCGACATCATGGAATGCGGCGTCAACTGGGGCGGCGGTCTCATGACCTTCGCCCAGCTCAGCGCCACACTGGAGCCGGTCAACCTGCAGCGCCGCATCGTTGGCTTCGATACATTTTCCGGCTTCACCGGCATCGCCGACCAGGATCGCCACGCCGTGATCCAGACCACCGAACGCCGCGAGCACGGCTACCAGGCCGACAGCTACGCCGATCTGCAACGGGCCATCGCGCTGTTCGACGCCAATCGCTTCATCGGCCACATCCAGAAGGTGGAACTGGTCAAGGGCGACGTGGCGCAGAGCGTGCCCGCATATCTGGCGCGCGAGCCGCAAACCGTGGTGTCGTTGCTGCACCTGGACCTCGATCTGTACGAGCCGACCAGGATCTGCCTGGAACACTTCGTGCCGCGCATGCCCAAGGGCGGCGTCATCGTATTCGACGAACTGAACAATCGCACCTGGCCGGGCGAGACCCTCGCCGTGATGGAACAGTTGGGACTGAACCGGTTGCGGATCCAGCGCTTCACTTACGAACCGCACATCAGCTACGCCATTCTCGATTAGCGCCGGCACGCCGCGTGCCGTAGAGACTGCCTGGAAGCCGGCACTTTTGCCGGCTTATTCCTTTTTTGCCCGCCCCGCCGCCCGGTCATAATTGCGTTCGTACGATTTTGTATCTATATTTTTCGCAACATGACCACCACGCCTCCCGATCCACTCGCTAAGCGGCATGACGGCACCCCGGATCCGGACGACCAGGCGCCGGTGGATCCGCACACTCAGCGCCTGCGCGAAGAAAACCGCGCCTTGCGCGAGCTGCTGGCCGCGCACGTGCAGGCGTCGATCCCGCGCCCCGGGCCGCTCAAGCGGTTGGGCTGGTGGCTGATCAGCGCGCCAGGCGCCGCGCTGGTGGGCTGGCGCAGCCTGGTGGGACGCGAAGGCGCCGCCCCGATCACGGGCAAACGGGTCGGTTACGCCACCTTGACCGTGCTCTACACCCTGGCGATCTATGGCGCCCTGGTGTTGTTGGTGGTGTCCTGGAGCACGCCCGACGCCGCGCGCTCGGGCGCCTCCGCCGCCGGACCGGTGCGCGTGCCGCTGGCCGCCCCGCCCGGCGCTGGCGCGGCAACCGCCGCTGGCCCGGCCACGGCCCCCACCGCGACACCGGCTCGGGAGGGGGCCGCCCCGCCCCCGGCCGCCCCCGCCCTGCCCAAGCCCACGCTACGCATCACCGAAATCCCCGCCGAGCATCCCCACGCCTGGGTGGATGCCCTGAAAACCGAGCTGGCGCGCTGCGCGACGTTGGGTTTTTTCGAGCGTCCCGACTGTGCCTGGGCCGCGCGCAAGCAGTACTGCGATCCGAACCAGGGTTGGGGCGCCGTCAAGGAATGCCCCGCCCAGCCCTGAAAGGGGGGCCAGCGTTCGTCCGGCAATTGCACCGCGACCCGATGAAGTGCGCGATAATCCGCGATAATCCTTTTGTTTCGGACACCCGTCCGGCAAGCCTCACAGGACTCTCCCCGCCATGGATCTTTCCGTCAGCAACACCGTGAACACCGGCCTGGCCATGCGCGACGCGCAACTGATGCAGGAAGTTCAGGCGCGCGTCACCAAGAAAGCCATCAACGCCCAGGCCGACACGGTCGCCACCTTGATGCAATCGTTGCCGGTGGTTGCCATTGACGGCAAGATCGGCACGCGCATCAACACCCAGGCGTGATTTCCAGGCGTCGCACCGCGACGCCATCGCGTTTCATGCGCGCGATGCCCGCGCATCCATTCCTCGACCCACTCCAGCAACACCGCCAGCCGGCGTGAGCGCTGCCGCCCGTGCGGGCACGTCGATGTTGAGCCGCCCCGACACCTGGTGCTGGCCTTGCGAGCCGCAATGAAAACAGCCCGAAGGCCGGGAGGCGCTTCGGGCTGCGATGCCTGCGTCCGGATGCGTACATCCGGGCAGCCAGGGCGATTTACTTCTTCTTCATCGGCGGCAGGTCGGTGCAGACGCCCTCGGCCACTTCGGCCGCCATGCCCACCGATTCACCCAGGGTCGGGTGCGGGTGGATGGTCTTGGCGATGTCAATGACGTCCGCGCCCATTTCCACGGCCAGCGCCACTTCGCTGATCAGGTCGCCGGCATGGGTGCCGACGATGCCGCCGCCCAGGATGCGGTGCGACTCGGCATCGAACAGCAGCTTGGTGAAGCCTTCGTCGCGGCCGTTGGCGATGGCGCGGCCAGAGGCCGCCCACGGGAACACGCCTTTCTCGACCTTGATGCCCTGCTTCTTGGCTTCGTCCTCGGTCAGGCCGACCCACGCCACTTCCGGATCCGTGTAGGCCACCGACGGGATCACGCGGGCGTCGAAGAACGACTTCTGGCCGGCGGCGGCTTCGGCCGCCACGTGGCCTTCATGCACCGCCTTGTGCGCCAGCATCGGCTGGCCGACGATGTCGCCGATGGCGAAGATGTGCGGCACGTTGGTGCGCATCTGGCGATCGACCTCGATGAAACCGCGGTCGGTCACCGCGACGCCCGCCTTGTCGGCGCCGATCTTCTTGCCGTTGGGGCTGCGGCCCACGGCCTGCAGCACCAGGTCGTAGCGTTGCGGCTCCTTCGGCGCGCCCTCGCCCTCGAAGGTGACGTAGATGCCGTCCTTCCTGGCCTCGGCGCCGACCGTCTTGGTCTTGAGCATGATGTTATCGAAGCGGCCGGCGTTCTTCTTCTGCCAGACCTTGACCAGGTCGCGGTCGGCGCCCTGCATCAGGCCGTCCAGCATTTCCACCACGTCCAGGCGCGCGCCCAGCGTGGAGTACACCGTGCCCATTTCCAGGCCGATGATGCCGCCGCCGATGATCAGCATCTTCTTGGGGATTTCACGCAGCAGCAAGGCGCCGGTGGAATCGACGATGCGCTCGTCCTGCGGCAGGAACGGCAGCTTCACCGACTGGCTGCCGGCGGCGATGATGGCCTGCTTGAAGCGCAGCGTCTGGGTCTTGCCGTCGGCGCCCTTGACCGTCAGGTGGTTGGCGTCGGCGAACTCGCCCACGCCCGTCACCACGGTGACCTTGCGGGCCTTGGCCATGCCGGCCAGGCCGCCGGTCAGCTTGGCGACCACGCTGTCCTTGTAGCCGCGCAGCTTGTCCAGGTCGATCTTGGGCTCGCCGAAGCTGATGCCGTGGGCAGCCAGTTCGCGCGCTTCGTCGATGATGGCGGCGTTGTGCAGCAGCGCCTTGGACGGGATGCAGCCCACGTTCAGGCAGACGCCGCCCAGCGTGGCGTAGCGTTCGACCAGCACCACGGACAGGCCGAGGTCGGCGGCGCGGAAGGCGGCCGAATAGCCGCCGGGGCCCGCACCCAGCACCAGCATGTCGTATTCGGCGTCGGCCGAACCCTTGAAGGTCGCGGCGGCGGGCGCCGCGGCGGCCGGCTTGGCCTCGGCTTTGGGGGCTTCGGCCTTGGGCGCTTCCTTGGCGGCCGGGGCAGCGGCCGCCTCGACTTCCAGCACCACCGAGCCTTCGGCGACCTTGTCGCCGACCTTGACGCTGATGGATTTGACCACGCCGCCCGTGGAGGCGGGGATTTCCATCGAAGCCTTGTCGGACTCGACCGTGATCAGGCTCTGTTCGGCCTTGATGGTATCGCCCACGGCGACCAGCACCTCGATGACTTCGACTTCCTTGAAGTCACCGATGTCCGGCACTTTGATTTGAACGGTATTGCTCATAGGGCTCCCCGTTTACAGCGCGATGCGGCGGAAGTCGGCCAGCAAGGCGCCCAGATAGGCGTTGAAGCGGGCAGCGGCGGCGCCGTCGATGACGCGGTGGTCATAGGACAGCGACAGCGGCACGATCAGGCGCGGCACGAACTGCTTGCCATCCCAGACCGGCTTGTGCGAGGAACGCGACACGCCCAGGATGGCCACTTCGGGGGCGTTGATGATGGGCGTGAACGAGGTGCCGCCGATGCCGCCCAGCGACGAGATCGAGAAGCAGCCGCCCTGCATGTCGGCGGGCGAGATCTTGCCTTCGCGCGCCTTCTTGGACAGGTCGGTCATTTCCTGGGCGATCTGCAGGATGCCCTTCTTGTCGGCATCGCGGATCACCGGCACCACCAGCCCGTTGGGCGTGTCGGCCGCAAAACCGATGTGGTAGTACTGCTTGAGCACCAGGTTGTCGCCGTCCAGCGAGGCGTTGAACTCGGGGAACTTCTTCAGGGCCGCGACCACGGCCTTGATCAGGAAGGCCAGCATCGTGACCTTGATGCCCGACTTCTCGTTTTCCTTGTTCAGCGTGACGCGCAGCGCTTCCAGGTCGGTGATGTCCGCTTCGTCGTTGTTGGTGACGTGCGGGATCATGACCCAGTTGCGGTGCAGGTTCGCGCCGGAGATCTTCTTGATGCGCGACAGCGGCTTGGCTTCGACCGGGCCGAACTTGGTGAAGTCGACCTTGGGCCACGGCAGCAGGCCGAGCGCGGCGCCATCGGCCGAACCGCCGGCGACGGCGGCCACGGGGCCGGCGGCCAGCGCCTGCTTGACGAAGGCGCGCACGTCATCGGCGGTGATGCGATCCTTGGGGCCGGTGCCCTTGACCTTGCTCAGGTTCACGCCCAGTTCGCGGGCGAACTTGCGCACCGACGGCGAGGCGTGCGGCAGTTGGCCGGGCTTGAGGTTGGCGTCTTCCAGCGCGGCGGTCGGGGCCGGGCGCGAGCCGACGGCGGGCGCGGCCGGCGCCGCGGGCGCTTGCGCCTTGGCGGCCGGCGCTTCCGACCTGGCCGGCGCGGCTTCGGCCTTGGCGGGCGCGGCGGCCGGCGCGCTGCCTTCCACCACGACCACGACCGAGCCCTTGGCGACCTTGTCGCCGACCTTGACCTTCACTTCCTTGACCACGCCGCCCTGCGAGGCCGGGATCTCCATCGAGGCCTTGTCGGACTCGACGGTGATCAGGCTCTGCTCGGCCTTGATGGTGTCGCCCACGGCGACCATGACTTCGATGACTTCCACTTCCTTGAAGTCGCCGATGTCGGGCACTTCGATCTCGACCGGACCGCTGGCGGCGGCCGGCGCGGCGGCTTCGGCCTTGGCGGCGGGCGCGGCGGCGGCGGCCTGCTTGGGCGCTTCGGCCTTGGGTTCTTCCTTGGCGGCGGCCGGGGTGGCGGCGGCGTCGGCCGCTTCGACTTCCAGCACCACCGAGCCTTCGGCGACCTTGTCGCCGACCTTGACGCTGATGGACTTGACCACCCCGCCGGTGGAAGCGGGAATTTCCATCGAGGCCTTGTCGGATTCGACGGTAATCAGGCTCTGCTCGGCCTTGATCGTGTCGCCCACCGCCACCAGCACTTCAATGACTTCCACTTCCTTGAAGTCGCCGATGTCGGGAACCTTGATTTGCACGACGTTGCTCATGTCTCTTTACCCTCAGGCGTATTGCGGGTTGGCTTTGTTCGGGTTGATGCCGTACTTCTTGATGGCCTCGGCCACCTTGGCCACCGGCACCTTGCCTTCATCGGCCAGCGCGCGCAGCGCGGCGAGCACGACGAAGTGGCGGTCCACTTCGAAATGCTCGCGCAGCTTGGCGCGGAAATCCGAACGGCCGAAACCGTCGGTGCCCAGCACCTTGTATTCGCGGCCCTTGGGCACGAACGGACGGATCTGGTCCGCAAACAACTTCATGTAGTCGGTCGAGGCGATGATCGGGCCTTCCGTCTTGGCCAGTTGTTCCGTGACGTAAGCGACCTGCGGCGTCTTTTCTTCGGGATGCAGCATGTTGTGGCGCTCGACGTCCAGGCCGTTGCGGCGCAGTTCGGTGAAGCTGGTGACGCTCCACAGATCCGAGGCCACGCCCCAGTCGGCTTCCAGCAGTTCCTGGGCCGCCATGACTTCGCGCAGAATCGTGCCCGAGCCCATCAACTGCACGCGGTTCTTGCCCTTGCCGTGCGACTTGAGCTTGTACATGCCCTTGATGATGCCTTCCTCGTCGCCGGCGGTCAGGCCAGGCTGCGGGTAGTTTTCGTTCATCACCGTCAGGTAGTAGTAGACGTTTTCCTGGTCTTCCACCATGCGCTTGAGGCCATGCTGGATGATCACGGCCAGTTCGTGGCCGAAGGTGGGGTCGTACGAGACGCAGTTGGGGATGGTCGAGGCCAGGATGTGGCTGTGGCCGTCCTCGTGCTGCAGGCCTTCGCCGTTGAGCGTGGTGCGCCCGGCGGTGCCGCCCAGCAGGAAGCCGCGCGCCTGCATGTCGCCGGCCGCCCAGGCCAGGTCGCCGATGCGCTGGAACCCGAACATCGAGTAGTAGATGAAGAACGGGATCATGATGCGGTTGTTCGAGGAGTACGACGTGGCCGCCGCAATCCACGAGCTCATCGCGCCCGCTTCGTTGATGCCTTCCTGCAGGAGCTGGCCGTCGGCCGATTCCTTGTAGTACATGACCTGGTCCTTGTCGACCGGGGTGTACTTCTGGCCTTCCGGCGCGTAGATGCCGATCTGGCGGAACAGGCCTTCCATGCCGAAGGTGCGCGATTCGTCGGCCAGGATCGGCACGACGCGCGGGCCCAGTTCCTTGTCGCGCAGCACCTGGTTCAGGATGCGCACGAAGGCCTGGGTGGTGGAGATTTCACGGCCCTCGGCGGTGGGTTCGAGCACGGCCTTGAAGGCGTCCAGCGCCGGGGCCTTGAGCTGCTCGTCGGCCTTGGCGCGGCGGCGCGGCAGGTAGCCGCCCAGCGCGGCGCGGCGCTCGTGCAGGTACTTCATTTCGGGCGAATCTTCCGCCGGCTTGAAGTACGGCAGGTCGGCTAGCTTGTCGTCCGGGATGGGGATGCCGAAGCGGTCGCGGAATTCGCGGATCGAGTCCAGCTCCAGCTTTTTCTGCTGGTGGGTCGGGTTCTTGGCCTGGCCCACGTGGCCCATGCCGTAGCCCTTGATGGTCTTGGCCAGGATCACGGTCGGCTGGCCTTCATGCTTGGAGGCGGCGTCGAACGCGGCATAGACCTTGTGCGGATCATGGCCGCCACGGTTCAGGCGCCAGATGTCCTCGTCGCTCATGCGCGACACGGCTTCCAGCAGCTTGGGGTGCTTGCCGAAGAAGTGCTCGCGCACGAACTTGCCGTCGTTGGCCTTGTACGCCTGGTACTCGCCGTCGACGGTTTCTTCCATGATCTTGCGCAGGATGCCTTCCTTGTCGTGCGCCAGCAGCGGATCCCAGTAGCCGCCCCAGATCAGCTTGATCACGTTCCAGCCCGAACCGCGGAAGTCGCCTTCCAGTTCCTGGATGATCTTGCCGTTGCCGCGCACCGGGCCGTCCAGGCGCTGCAGGTTGCAGTTGATGACGAAGATCAGGTTGTCGAGCTTTTCGCGGGCCGCCAGGGCGATGGCGCCCAGCGACTCGGGTTCGTCCATTTCGCCGTCGCCGCAGAACACCCAGACCTTGCGGTTGCTGGTGTCGGCGATGCCGCGGGCGTGCAGGTACTTCAGGAAACGGGCCTGGTAGATGGCCATCAGCGGGCCCAGGCCCATCGACACCGTCGGGAACTGCCAGAAGTCCGGCATCAGCTTCGGATGCGGGTACGAGGACAGGCCCTTGCCGTCCACTTCCTGGCGGAAATGGTTCAGCTGGTCTTCGGTCAGGCGGCCTTCAAGGTAGGCGCGGCCATACATGCCGGGCGAGGTGTGGCCCTGGAAGTAGACCAGGTCGCCGCCGTGGCCTTCGTCTTCAGCGTGCCAGAAGTGGTTCTGGCCGCAGCCGATCATGGTGGCCAGCGAGGCGAACGACGCGATGTGGCCGCCCAGGTCGCCGCCATCGGGCGGGTTGTGCTTGTTGGCCTTGACCACCATGGCCATGGCGTTCCAGCGCACGTACGAGCGGATGCGCGATTCCAGTTCCAGGTTGCCCGGGTGCGCCGGCTCCAGGCCGGGCGGAATCGTGTTGACGTAAGCGGTGTTGGGCGAGAACGGGATGTGGGCGCCGGAACGACGGGCTTCGTCGATCAGGCGTTCCAGCAGGTAGTGCGCGCGCTGCGGTCCTTCGCGATCAAGGACGGCCGCCAGGGCTTCGAGCCACTCCTGGGTCTCTAGGGTGTCTTCGTCGTTGGCAGCCTGCGCGGCGCCAGCCTGGGCGAAAGAGGACATCGTGTGTCTCCTGTTGGGGTTCGTTCGTGACCACACCCGCTTATTCGTATGCTCGCGGACACGCCATGGTAGTCGGGATCATCCGGGCTACCATGCCATGCATGGGTCGGGGTGTTGTGCTGGATGGCGGGGGGGGGCCCCCTGTCAGCCGGCATTCTAAAAAGGAAGATTAACCGCTCGCAAGGAAAATTTCATGTTGCGGTACGGCATTTCATAATGCGAAAATATGAATGGAAGCTGAAAAGAATATCGACCACTTTTTTAGCCGATCTCCCTGCCCGCGGGCTCGATTGCCGGCAATTCCGTTCCGACACGCACTAAAATGCCCCCCACGCCGCGCCTTCGGCTTGCTACCCCCGAGGGGGCGTTTTCATCTTGAGGCGGCTCGGCGATGAAAAATGCCCGGCCTATCCCGCCCGAATTCCATGTCCAGCGCGCCCAAGTCAAATATACCCACGCCGTTCCATGACCACGCCCGCACGCGCCGACGCGGGGTGTACTGGGTCACGCCCGCGATGGTGCTGATCCTCTATATCTGTGTGATGGCGGTGTTCTTCTGGTTGCAGCGCATCCATGACGACAGCGTCATGTTCGTGACCATCGACCAGGAAATGCGGCAACAGCGCCTGATCTGGGTGGTGCTGGCGCTGTCGTGCGTGATCGTCATCAGCCTGCTGATGCTGTGGCGCTATACCCGTTTCCGCTCGGCCGCCGAGGCCGCCCTGATCGCCGAGACGGGTTTTCGCCGCGCCATGGAGAACTCCATGTCCACCGGCATGCGCGTGCTGGATATGGAAGGCCGCATCGCCTACGTCAACCCGGCCTTCTGCCGCATGATTGGCTGGAACGAGGCCGACCTGATCGGCCGCAGCCCGCCCTTCCCCTACTGGGTGCCGGGGCGCCATGAGCAGCACCAGCACACCCTGGACGTGCTGATGTCCGGCAAGACGCCCAGCAGCGGCCTGGAAGTCGAGGCCCAGCGCCGCGACGGCTCGCGCTTCACGGCGCGCATGTATGTGTCGCCGCTGCTGGACCCGAACGGCAACCAGATCGGCTGGATGACGTCGATGACCGACATCACCGAGCCCAAGCGCATCCGCGAGGCCCTGACCGCCGCGCACGAGCGCTTCATGACGGTGCTGGAAGGCCTGGACGACGCCATTTCGGTCACCGCCGACACCCACGACGGCCTGGAACTGCTGTTCGCCAACCGCACCTACCGGCGCGTGTTCGGCGCCCAGACCGGCGGCCACGACGAACTGCTGGCCGGCCGCCGCGGCCGCTTCACCGACGAATCGGTGGAAGTGTTCGCGCCCTCGGTGCAGCGCTGGTTCGAAGTGCACCACCGCATGCTGGCCTGGACCGACGGCCGCCGCGTGCGCATGCAGGTGGCGCGCGACATCACCGAGCGCCGCACCCATGAAGAAGCCTCGCGCGTGCAGCAGGAAAAGATCCAGCTCACCAGCCGCCTGACCACCATGGGCGAGATGGCCTCGTCGCTGGCGCACGAACTGAACCAGCCGCTGACCGCCATCGCCAACTACAGCATGGGCGCGGTGGCCCTGGTCAAGGCCGGCCACACCAGCCCCAACATGCTGCTGCCGGCCCTGGAAAAGGCCGCCTCGCAGGCCGAGCGCGCCGGCAAGATCATCAGCCGCATCCGCGAATTCGTGAAGCGCAGCGAGCCGCGCCGCCAGCGCGTGGCCATCGGCCGCATCGTCGACAACGCCATCGGCTTCGCCGAGATCGACGCGCGCAAGCGCCGCATCCGCATCGACAGCTTCGTGCCGTCGAACGCGCCGGACGTGCTGGCCGACCCGATCCTGATCGAACAGGTGCTGCTGAACCTGCTCAAGAACGGCCTGGAGGCCATGGAAAACAGCGAGTCCGACGAACTCAAGGTGGCGGTGATCCTGCATGAGCAGCACATCGAGGTGGCGGTGGTCGACCGCGGCCATGGCCTGGCCGAACCGGAACGGCTGTTCGAACCCTTCTTCAGCACCAAGACCCAGGGCCTGGGCATGGGGCTGAATATCTGCCGTACCATTATCGAATCGCACCACGGCCGCCTCTGGGCGGACCCCAATCCCGCCGGCGGTACTATTTTCCGCTTTACCCTGCCTTGCGCTGCGTCTCAGACGCAGGCTCAGAATGATCAGTCCGAGGAGTTGCACGCATGAACACGCCCCACCTGTCGAGCACGGTATTCATTGTTGACGACGACGAAGCGGTCCGCGATTCGCTGCGCTGGCTGCTTGAGGCCAACGGCTACCGCGTTCGCGCCTACGCCAGCGGCGAGTCCTTCCTGGAAGATTACGACCCCAGCCAGATCGGCGTGCTGATCGCCGACGTGCGCATGCCCGGCATGAGCGGCCTGGAACTGCAGGAACAACTGATCGCCCGCAACGCCCCCCTGCCCATCGTCTTCATCACCGGCCACGGCGACGTGCCGATGGCCGTGTCGACCATGAAGAAGGGCGCGGTCGACTTCCTGGAAAAACCGTTCAACGAATCCGATCTGCGCGAAATCGTGGCGCGCATGCTGGAGCAGGCCACGCAACGCGTGAGCAAGCACCAGGCCCAGAAAGACCACGAAGCCATGCTGGCGCGCCTGACCGCGCGCGAGCAGCAGGTGCTCGAGCGCATCGTTGCCGGCCGCTTGAACAAGCAGATCGCCGACGACCTCGGCATCAGCATCAAGACCGTCGAGGCGCACCGCGCCAACATCATGGAAAAACTTGAAGTGACCACCGTTGCCGATCTGATGAAAGTGGCCTTGGCCAAACCCGAGGCGCATGCATGACAGCAAGAATTATTGACGGCGCCGCCCTGTCGCAGCGCATCCGCGAAGAAGTCGCCCAACGCGTCGCCGCTCTGGCGGCCAAGGGTACCCGCCCCGGCCTGGCCGTGGTGCTGGTGGGGGAAGACCCCGCCTCCCAGGTGTACGTGCGCAACAAGGTCGCGGCCTGCGAAAAGGCCGGCCTGCATTCCGTCAAGGAGCAGTATCCCGCCGACATGACCGAGGCCGAACTGCTGGCCCGCATCGACAAGCTGAACCGCGATCCGTCCATCCACGGCATCCTGGTGCAGTTGCCGCTGCCCAAGCACATGGACGCGCACAAGGTCATCGAGGCCATCGCCGCCGAGAAGGACGTGGACGGCTTCCATGTCAGCAACGCCGGCCTCTTGATGACCGGCCAGCCGCTGTTCCGCCCCTGCACGCCCTATGGCGTCATGAAGATGCTGGAAGCGGAAGGCGTGGCCCTGCGCGGCGCCGAGGCCGTGATCGTCGGCGCCAGCAACATCGTCGGCAAGCCCATGGCCATGCTGCTGCTGGCCGCCGGCGCCACCATCACCATCTGCAACTCCAAGACGCGCGATCTGGCGGCCCAGACCCGCCGCGCCGACGTGCTGGTGGTGGCCACCGGCAAGCCCGGCATGATCGACGGCTCGATGATCAAGCCCGGCGCCGTCGTCATCGACGTGGGCATCAACCGCGGCGCCGACGGCAAGCTGTGCGGCGACGTCGACTTCGCCTCCGCCAGCCAGGTGGCCGGCGCCATCACGCCCGTGCCGGGCGGGGTCGGCCCCATGACCATCGCCATGCTGCTGGTCAACACCGTCGAAGCGGCGGAACGGGCCGCGGCCTGAAGCCGGCCGTCCGACCCGCCGCGGCGCCCCTGTGGGTTTGCTCCGCGCCCCTTCCAGGGACGCAGGGCAAACCCACAGTCGTCTGCGGACGCGCCCCACGGCCCCTGGCCGGCGCCGCCGCCCTTGCATTTGCGCGCGCCGCCCCAACCTGATCCTTATGCCTGGTGGCGCGCTCGCGTGCCGCCCGCCCCTTTCACGCACTTGGTAACACCATGACCCAGAATCCCCTGCTCGCCCCCGTCTCAGAACTGGTCGATTACCAGGCGGTCAAACCCGCCCACGTGGTGCCCGCCATCGAGGAGCTGCTGGGCATCGCCCGCCAGGCCGTCGACCGCGCCGCCGATCCGGCGCTGGCGCCCACCTGGGAAGCCGTGGTCGAGCCGCTGGATACCGCGTCCGAACGGCTGTGGCGCGCCTGGTCGGTGGCCGGCCACCTGAACGCCGTGGTCAACACGCCCGAATTGCGCGAGGCCTACAACGCCGCCCTGCCGCGGGTGACCGAGTTCTCGACCTGGGTCGGCCTGCACGAAGGCCTGTACCAGCAGTACCAGCGCCTGGCCGCCGCGCCCGATTTCGCGTCGTGGTCGCCGGTGCGCCGCCGCATCGTCGAGATGGCCCTGCGCGACTTCCGCCTGAGCGGCGTCGAGCTGCGCGGCGCCGACCGCGAACGCTACGCCGCGATTTCCGACCGCGAGGCGCAGGCCTCGCAGAAGTTCTCCGAAAACGTACTGGACGCCATCGACGCCTGGTCGCTGCGGATCGAGGACGAGGCCCGCCTGGCCGGCATTCCCGCCGACGTGCGGGCCGCCGCCCGCGCCGCCGCCGAGGAGGACGGCCAACCGGGCTGGAAGCTGACGCTGAAGATGCCGTGCTACCTGCCCGTCATGCAGTACGCGCAGGATCGCGCGCTGCGCGAGGCGCTGTACCGCGGCTATGGCACGGTGGCGTCGGAACAGGGCGACGCCCAGTTCGACAATTCGCCCCTGATCGAGGAACTGCTGGCGCTGCGCGCCGAGGAATCGACCCTGCTGGGCCTGGGCACCTTCGCCGCGCTGCGCCTGCAGACGCGCATGGCGCGCGATGCCAAGGAGGTCACCACCTTCCTGCGCGACCTGGCCGCGCGCGCCAAGCCCTACGCCGAGCGCGACCTGGCCGAACTGCGCGCCTACGCCGCCGCCGAACTCGGCCTGGCCGAGCTGCAGCCCTGGGACGTGGCCTATGCCTCCGAGCGCCTGCGCGAGTCGCGCTACGCCTACTCGGAAGACGAGGTCAAGCAGTACTTCACCGAGCCGCGCGTGCTGTCGGGCCTGTTCGAGGTCATCGAGACCCTGTTCGACGTGCGCCTGGCGGAAACGCCGGTGTCGTCGTGGCACGCCGACGTGCGCGGCGTGCGGGTCGAGAGCCCCCAGGGCGAGCTGATCGGCTACCTCTACCTGGACCTGTACGCCCGCGCCGGCAAGCAGAGCGGCGCCTGGGTCGACAGCGAGCGCACCCGCCGCGTCGTCGGCGGCCGGGTGCAGACGCCGATCGCCTACCTGACCTGCAATTTCTCGCGTCCCAACGGCGACCGCCCCGCCGTGCTGACGCATGACGACGTCATCACGCTGTTCCACGAAACCGGCCACGCCCTGCACGCGCTGCTGTCGGAA
This sequence comes from Achromobacter sp., assembly GCF_050285565.1. Classification (GTDB taxonomy): domain Bacteria; phylum Pseudomonadota; class Gammaproteobacteria; order Burkholderiales; family Burkholderiaceae_B; genus Achromobacter. The sequence continues at coordinate 501,376 of NZ_JBLZXG010000004.1, read as the reverse complement.
GTGGACGAACCCGGCGCCGCCGCCTTCGCCAGCGTTGAATGGGACGCCATCGAACTGCCCTCGCAGTTCATGGAGAACTTCTGCTGGGAATGGGCCGTGGTGCAGAAGCTGTCGGCTCACGTCGACAGCGGCGAACCGCTGCCGCGCGCGCTCTACGACCGCTTGGTGGCGGCCCGCAACTACCAGAGCGGCATGCAGACCGTGCGCCAGATCGAGTTCGCGCTGTTCGACATGCTGATGCACGACCGCGCCCAGGGCGCCAGCATCACGGAAGTGCTGGCGCTGCTGCAGGAAGTGCGGGCCGAGGTCGCGGTGCTGTTCCCGCCGGCCTGGCACCGCCTGCCGCACGCCTTCTCGCACCTGTTCGCCGGCGGCTACGGCGCCGGCTACTACAGCTACAAGTGGGCCGAAGTGCTGTCGGCCGACGCCTACGAGGCGTTCGAAGAAGCGGCGGCCCGGCAGGCCGGCAATGCCCTGGGCACGCTCGACCCGGCCACCGGCGCGCGTTTCCGGCGCGAGGTGCTGGCCGTCGGCGGCGCGCGTCCCGCCGCCGAGTCCTTCGCCGCGTTCCGGGGCCGCGCCCCGCGCATCGACGCGCTGCTGCGCCACAGCGGCATGAGCGCGACCTGAGCGCCGCGCCCGGCGCGGCAGGCCCGCGCCAGCCACCGAGACGGCCCGCCTCGCGCGGGCCTTTTTCCGCCCCGGGACGCGGCCGGCATCCGCGCCGGCCTTGCGCCAGGACAAACCGGCCGGCGCGAAGCATCGCGGCGCCCTCCCCGCCAGCAGGTAGAATCGTTGGGTTTACCCTCCAACCGGCGATGGAACCATGCGACACCTGCTTACCGGACGCGCCTGGCGCGGTCTCTTCCTGGCCCTGTGCATGCTGCTGGCCGCCTGCGGCGAACGCAATGTCGATTGGACGCTGTACAACGTCAAGGGCCACCTGCCCGACCTGAAATTCGCGCTGCCGGGCGCCGGCGGCAAGACCATCAGCAGCGACGACCTCAAGGGCAAGACCGTGCTGCTGTTCTTCGGCTACGCCAGTTGCCCCGACATCTGCCCCACCACCATGGCGCAGTTGACCGCCGTGCTGCAGAACCTGGGCGAGAAGGCGCGCGACGTGCGCATCGTGTTCGTCAGCGTCGACCCGCACCGCGATACGCCGGATATCCTGCAAGCCTACGTCAACGCCTTCAACAACCAGGCCATCGGCGTCACCGGCAACGAAAAGCAGGTGGCCGACCTGGCGCGCCGCTACCGCGTGGCCTACCAGATCGAAAAGCCCCGGCCCGGCGACGCCGCCGACCAGTACGAAGTGACGCACAGCCGCGGCGTGTACATTTTCGACAATCAGGGCCGCGCGCGCCTGCTGGCCTCGGACACCGACAGCATCGAAGCGATGACCAAGGACCTGCGCCAACTGATCGACCTGACTTCCTGAGGCGCCGGCGCAACATTGCTGCGCCGGCGGCACGAGGCGGCCTGTTGCGTCCGCGCCCTACACACCAGTTGTTACAGCCCGGGGGCCGCGCGCGTGGGTAATATCAGGGCACATCGCCCTTCACCCTCGCAAGGAGTATGCGCATGAGCATCATCATCATGATCATCGTCGGCTTCATCGTTGGGCTGATCGCCCGCGCGATCATGCCGGGAGACCAGAACATGGGGATCATCATGACCACCATCCTGGGCATCATCGGCTCGGTCGTGGCCGGGTTCCTGGGCCAGAACCTGGGCTGGTACGCGCCGGGCGAACCGGCCGGCTGGATCGGCTCGGTGGTCGGCGCGATCATCGTGCTGTTCGTGGTCGGGCTGATCGCCAAGAAGCGTGGCTGACGCAGGGCGTGCATCACGCAAAATGGGCCGATCTTTCGATCGGCCCATTTTTTTTACCTGCTCAAGGACACGGTTCAGCCCGGCTGGCCGTCCGTGGCCGGTGGCGCATCCGGCGCCGGCTGCGCCGCCGTGACGGTACGCTCGGTCCAGCCGCCGCCCAGCACCTTGTACAAGGTGACCAGGTTGGACAGGCGCGACAGACGGGTATCGACCAGCGCCTGCTGCGCGCTGTAGAGCGAGCGCTGCGAATCGAGCACCGTCAGGTAGTCGTCGATGCCCTGGCGGAAACGCTGTTCGGACAGGTCATAGGCGCGCTGGTTGGCGGCCACCAGCAGTTGCTGCGCCTGGATCTGTTCATCCAGCGTGCCGCGGCCGGCGAGCGCGTCGGCGACTTCGCGGAAACCGGTCTGGATGGTTTTCTCGTACTGCGCGACCTGGATGTTCTTCTGCACCTTGGCCAGATCCAGGCCCGCCAGCAGCGAGCCGCCAGCGAAGATCGGCACCGTGATCTGCGGCACGAAGCTCCAGGCGCCCGAGCCGGCGTTGAACAGCCCCCCCAGGCTGGCGCTGGCGGTGCCGGCGCTGCCCGTCAGGCTGATGGTCGGGAAGAACGCGGCGCGCGCCGCGCCGATGTTGGCATTGGCGCCCTTGAGCTGATGCTCAGCCGCGCGGATGTCGGGGCGGCGCGCCAGCAGTTCGGACGGCAGACCGGCCGGCAGCGCGGTCGGCAGCATGCCATCGTCCAGCTTGACGGCGTTGTCCAGCGCCGCCGAGAGCGCCGGCGACAGCGGTTGCCCCACCAGCAGCACCAGGGCATTGCGATCCTGCGCGGCCTGGCGCGTGTATTGCGACAGATTGCGCTGCGCGGTGCGCAGCGACACTTCGGCCTGGCTCAGGTCGAGCGCGGTCGCCAGGCCCTGGTCGAAGCTCTGCTTGGTGAGCTGGTATGAGTCTTCCTGACTTTTGAGCGTATCGCGCGTCAGGTTCAGCAGCTCCTGGTCGGCGCGCAGCGTCAGGTAGGCATTGGCCACCTCGGCGATCAGGGTGAGCTGGGTCGCGGTGCGGGTTTCGTCCAGCGCCAGGTAGGATTCCAGCGCCTTGTCGCTCAGGCTGCGGATGCGGCCGAACAGATCCAGTTCCCACGAGGACAGCGCGGCGCCGACCTGGTAGTTGTGGCTGGTGGTGGCCTGGCCGCTGGGCGACAGGTCGGCCGGCGTGCGTTGCGCGGTTTCCTTGCCGGCGATACCGATGCTGGGCATCAGGTCGGCGCGCTGGATGCGGTACTGGGCGCGCGCGGCCTCGACGTTCAGCGCCGCCACGCGCAGGTCGCGGTTGTTGGCCAGCGACAGTTCGATCAGCTGTTGCAGCAGCGGGTCGGTGAAGAAGTCGCGCCAGCCGATGTCGGCCGTGGCCACGGCGCCGGCGGTGTCGGCCTTGTAGGCTGGGCCGGTCGGATAGGCCGACGCGACCGGCGCGTCGGGCCGTTGGTAGGTCGGGGCCAGCGAGCAGCCCGCCAGGGCCGCCACCAGGGAAAGGGAAACCAGGGTTCTCATCTGCAGTTTCATTGCGGTTTTCCTTCGGCGGACACGTCCTGCGCGTCATTGGCGCTGGGGTCGTGCTTGTCGCGTCGCGCGCTCATGCGTTCCACCTTGAACAGGCGCAGCATGATCACGAAGAACGCGGGGACGAAGAAGATGGCCAGGAAGGTCGCGGTCAGCATGCCGCCGATCACGCCCGTGCCGATGGCGTTCTGGCTGCCCGAACCGGCGCCCGACGAGATGGCGAGCGGCACCACGCCCAGGATGAACGCCAGCGACGTCATCAGGATCGGGCGCAGGCGCTGGCGGGCGGCGTGGATCGCCGATTCCGTCAGGCTGGCGCCGGCCTCGTAGTGCTCCTTGGCGAACTCCACGATCAGAATGGCGTTCTTGGCCGCCAGGCCGATGGTGGTGAGCAGGCCCACCTGGAAGTACACGTCGTTGGACAGGCCGCGCAGCATGGTCGCGCCCAGCGCGCCGATGATACCCAACGGCACCACCAGCATGACCGCGGACGGGATCGTCCAGCTTTCATACAGCGCCGCCAGGCACAGGAACACCACGATCAGCGAAATCGCGTACAGCGCCGGCGCCTGGGCGCCCGACAGGCGTTCTTCGTACGACATGCCAGTCCATTCGAAGCCCACGCCCACCGGCAGCTTGCTGGCGATGCGCTCCATCTCTTGCATGGCCGCGCCCGAGCTGTAGCCCGGCGCCGCCTGGCCCTGGATGTTGTACGACGGCACGCCGTTGTAGCGGTTCAGCTTCTGCGGACCGAAGCTCCAGGTGGCCTTGGCGAACGCCGAGAACGGCACCATCTCGCCATCCTTGTTGCGCACGTACCATTTGTCCAGGTCTTCGGGCAGCATGCGCGCCGAGGCCTCGCCCTGCGCGAACACCTTCTTGACGCGGCCGCGGTCGATGAAGTCGTTGACGTACGACGAGCCCCAGGCGGTCGACAGCGTGCTGTTGATGTCCGACACCGCCACGCCGAGCGCGCGCGCCTTTTCGCGGTCGATGTCGAGCTGGTACTGCGGCGCGTCCTCGATGCCGTTGGGGCGCACGCCCTGCAGGATCTTGCTTTGCGCCGCCTCGCCCAACAACTGGTTGCGCGCCGCCAGCAGCTTTTCGTGGCCCACGCCGGCGCGATCCATCAGCTGGAAGTCGAAACCGTCGACGTTGCCCAGTTCCATCACCGAGGGCGGCGGCACCACGAACAGCATGGCGTCGCGCTCGGTCTTCCTGAAATGGGCGTTGGCGCGCGCCGCCACGGCCGCCGCCTTGAGCCGGGCGTCGCCGCGGTCTTCCCAGTCGCGCAGCTTGATGAACAGGATCGAGGCGTTCTGGCCGCGGCCGCCGAAGTTAAAGCCGTTGACCGCGAACACCGAGGTGACCGCGTCCTTCTCTTCGGTCAGCAGGTAGTGGGTGGCCTCGTCGATGACGGCCTTGGTGCGCTCGGCGGTGGCGCCGGCGGGCGTCTGAATCTGGGCGAACAGGATGCCCTGGTCCTCGGCCGGCAGGAACGCGGTCGGGATGCGGGTGAACATCCAGCCCATGGCGATGACGATGGCCAGGTACACCAGCATCAGGCGCTTGGTGCGGCCCAGACCGCGCGCCACGGTATTGGCGTAGCCGTGGCTGCTGCGGTCGAAGGCGCGGTTGAACCAGCCGAAGAAGCCGCGCTTGGTGCCGTGGTGGCCCTTGGGGATCGGCTTGAGCAGCGTGGCGCACAGCGCCGGCGTGAAGACGATGGCGACGATCACCGACAACACCATCGAGGACACGATGGTGATGGAGAACTGGCGATAGATCACGCCGGTCGAGCCGCCGAAGAAGGCCATCGGGATGAACACCGCCGCCAGCACCATGGCGATGCCGATCAGCGCGCCGGTGATCTGGCTCATGGACTTGCGCGTGGCCTGTTTGGGCGTCAGGCCCTCCTCGGCCATCACCCGCTCGACGTTTTCCACCACCACGATGGCGTCGTCCACCAGCAGGCCGATGGCCAGCACCATGCCGAACATGGTCAAGGTGTTGATGGAGTAGCCGAACGCCGCCAGCACGCCGAAGGTGCCCAGCAGCACCACCGGCACCGCCAGCGTCGGGATCAGCGTGGCGCGGAAGTTCTGCAGGAACAGATACATCACCAGGAACACCAGGATGATGGCTTCCACCAGCGTCTTGAACACTTCCTCGATCGACAGGCTGACGAACGGCGTGGTGTCGTACGGATAGACCACGTCCATGCCCGGCGGGAAATACGGCTTGAGGTTGTTGATGGTGTCGCGCACCGCCTGCGCCGTGTCGAGCGCGTTGGCGCCCGGGGCCAGCTTGATCGCCAGGCCCGAGGCGGGCTTGCCGTTGAAGTAGCTGTCGATGGCGTAGGTCTGCCCGCCCAGCTCGATGCGGGCGACGTTGGCCAGGCGCACCTGCGACCCGTCGGCATTGACCTTGAGCAGGATGCGGCCGAAATCTTCCGGCTTTTCCAGCCGCGACGGGCCGATGATGGTGGCGTTGAGCTGCTGGCCGCGCACGGCGGGCAGCCCGCCCAGTTGGCCGGACGAAACCTGGACGTTCTGTTCCTTGATGGCGTTGACCACGTCGACCGTGGTCAGGCCGTAGTTCACCAGCTTGGCCGGATCCAGCCAGATGCGCATGGCGTACTGCGAGCCGAACAACTGGAAGTCGCCCACGCCCTGCGTGCGGCTGATGGGATCCTGCACGTACGAGGCGACGTAGTCGGCCAGGTCGTCCTTGGTCATCGTGCCATCGGTGGACACGAAGCCGGCCACGATCAGGAAGTTCTTGGTGGCCTTGGTGACGCGGATGCCCTGCTGCTGCACTTCCTGCGGCAAGAGCGGCTGCGCCAGCGACAGCTTGTTCTGCACCTGCACCTGGGCGGTGTCGGGGTTGGTGCCCTGGCGGAACGTCAGCGTGATGGACATGCTGCCGTCGGAGTTGCTTTCCGAGGAAATGTACTCCAGGCCGTCAAGGCCGTTCATCTGCTGTTCGATCACCTGCACCACGGTGTCCTGCACCGTCTGCGCCGAAGCGCCCGGGTAGGTCACCGCGATGCCGATGGCCGGCGGCGCGATGTTCGGATACTGCGACACCGGCAGCTTCAGGATGGACAGCGCGCCGGCCATCATCAGCACGATCGCGATCACCCACGCGAAAACCGGTCTATCGATAAAAAACTTTGCCATGCAAGGCTCCCTGACTACTGCTTGGCCGCCGCGGCGCCCGCTTGCGGTTGCTGCGCCGGCTTGGCGCTGGCTTCGGTGGCCACCACCTCGACGCCCGGGCGCACCATCTGCACGCCTTCGACGATGACCTTGTCACCGGCCTTCAGGCCGTCGGTGACCAGCCACTGGTCGCCAATGGCGCGGTCGGTCTTGAGTTCGCGCAGTTCGACTTTGTTCTCGGCGTTGACCACCAGCGCCGTCGGCAGGCCGCGCTGGTTGCGCGTGACGCCGCGCTGCGGCACCAGCAGGCCGTCGGTGGCCACGCCGTCGACCAGGCGGGCGCGCACGAACATGCCCGGCAACAGGCGCCGGTCGGGGTTGGGGAACACCGCCCGCAGCGTGACCGAGCCCGTGCCGGGATCGACCGTGACTTCGGAGAACTGCAGCTTGCCCTGCTGGGCGTATTGCGAACCGTCTTCCAGCGTCAGCGATACCAACGCGGCCTGCTCGCCCTCGGCCTTCTGCAACTGGCCGCTGGCCAGCGCGTTCTGCAGGCGCAGCAACTGCACGCTGGATTGCGTCACGTCGACGTAGATCGGGTCGATCTGCTGCACGGCGGCCAGGGCCGAGGTCTGGTTGGCCGTGACCAGGGCGCCCTCGGTGACCGAGGAACGGCCGATGATGCCGCTGATCGGCGACAGCACCTTGGTGTAGACCAGGTTGATGCGCGCGGTGTCGAGCGCGGCCTTGGCCGACAACACGTCGGCGGCGGCCTGGTCGCGCGCGGCCACGGCGTTGTCGTAGGTCTGCTGGCTGACGGCGCGCGTGGCCACCAGCGGCTTGTAGCGTTCGGCCAGCAGCGCGGCGGTCTTCTGCTGCGCCTGGGCGCGGGCCAGCGCGGCTTTCTGGCTGTCGAAGCTGGCCTGGTAGAGCGCGGGGTCGATCTGATAGAGCTGCTCGCCGGCCTTGACCTCGCCGCCTTCGGTGAACAGGCGCTTCTGCACGATGCCGTTGACCTGCGGCCGCACTTCGGCGACGCGGAACGGCGAGGTGCGGCCCGGCAATTCAGTGGTCAGGGAAACCGGCTTGGTGGTCAGGGTGACGACCGTCACCTGCGGCTTGCCCGCCTGGGGAGCTTCCTGTTTCTTGCCGCAAGCGGCCAACGTCAGGGCCGATGCCGTCAGCGTGAGTACCGCCGCACCGCGCCACATCGCGCTTTTCTTGTTCATAGATTGCATTCCCGATTTCCAACTAAAAAGGTAGCCCTCACGCCCACCGCGGCCCCCGCCCGCCGGGATTCCGGCGGCAACGACGGCGCGAACCCAACCATGCATCGGTTCGGCTCGTGAGGATTGACTGGGGTGGTTTCGCCTCAGACATTCAGGCAGGGCTTCGACGCTTTGCTGCATTGCAGAATCGGCATTTTGCGTTATCCCGCCCGAGAAACAAAGAGGCATATTGAGAAAACATCATTCCAGATATGGGACAATAAAATACCCCATCGTGTGACAGAATCGCTTCCATGAAACGCTTACAAGGCATGGAACTCTTCGTGGAGGTGGCCAAGACGCACAGTTTCAGCCGTGCGGCGGCCGCCCTGGGAGTGCCCAAATCGACATTGTCCCGCCAGGTGGCCGAACTGGAGCGATCCGTCGGCCTGCGCCTGCTCAGCCGCACCACCCGCAAGGTCGAGCTGACCGACGCCGGCCGGCTGTACTTCGAACGCTGCCAGCGCATCGTCGCCGAGGCCCAGATCGCCCACGAGGAACTGCAGAAGCTGGTGGAAACGCCGTCGGGGCCGCTGCGGGTGAACATGCCGGCGGACTTCGGCACGGACTTCCTGGCTGAATCGTTCATGGAATTCTCGCGCCGCTATCCCGACGTCACCTTTTTCCTCGATCTTGCCAATCCTGACCACGCGCAACGCGTGTTCCAGACCTGCGATATTTCCATCGAGATCGGCGAACTGCCCGACTCGACGCAGATTGCGAGGCTGCTGGGCATGCTGCCGGCCCACCTGTACGCCTCGCGCGAATACTTGGAAAAACACGGGGAACCCAGGCACCCCAGCGACCTGACCCGCCACGAGTGCATCGAGTTCCGCGCCGAAGGCGCCGGGCGCGTGACCCGCTGGCCACTCAACAGCGGCGACCAGCACATCGAGTTCACGCCCGGCAACCGCTTTTCCGTCAATGGCGTGGCGATGGCCCGGCGCCTGGCGATGCTGGGCGCGGGAATCACCGTGCTGGTCGGCGGCCAGACCGCCGAGCAGAAATCGGGCCAGTTGCGCCGCGTCCTGCCGGACTGGCAACTGGGCCCGTTCCCGGTCTACGCCGTCACGGAAACCCGGCTGCTGCCCGCCAAGACCCGGATCTTCATCGAGTTCCTGATGGAGCGTCTGGGCGGCGACGGGCAGGCGAAGGATACCGCGCCCTTCATGAAATGAAGGGCCGCCGGAAACAGACTGAAAAATTTGTGTAGGGCCGGCGGCCGCCGCCCCCCAGGAAAGGCGGCGCATCGCGCCCGCCCCGGTCAGAAGCGTTCGTCGTCGCGCAGGTAGCGCCACTGGCCCAGCGGCAGATCGCCCAGGGCCACGCGGCCGATGCGCACGCGCTTGAGGCCCACCACTTTCAGGCCCACCAGTTCGCACATGCGGCGGATCTGGCGTTTCTTGCCCTCGCGCAGCACGAAGCGCAACTGGTCGTGGTTCTGCCAGCGCACCTGGGCCGGCTTGAGCGCCTTGCCGTCCAGCGACAGGCCGTGGTTGAGCAGCGCCAGGCCGTTCTCGGACAGCTCGCCCTGCACCCGCACCAGGTATTCCTTGTCGATGCTGGAGTCTTCGCCGATCAGCTGCTTGGCCACGCGCCCGTCCTGCGTCAGCACCAGCAGACCCTGCGAATCGATGTCGAGCCGCCCGGCCACGGCCAGGCCGTCCAGGTGACCGCGCTCGAAGCGCTGCGGGCTGCGGTCGCCGGCAAAGCGCGAACGCGCGTCGATCAACGCGACCGCCGGAGTGTAGCCCTTTTCGGCCTGGCCCGAGACATAGCCCACCGGTTTGTTGATGAGGATGGTGACACGCGAGGTCTGGCGCGCCTGCGCGGCGCGTTCCAGCGTGATGACCTGGTTCGGGAAGGCGCGCGCGCCCAGTTCGGACACCACTTCGCCGTCGACCCGCACCCAGCCGCGCTCGATATAGCTGTCGGCCTCGCGGCGCGAACAGAGTCCACGCTCGGACATGAGCTTGGAGATTCGTACTTTTTCCATGGCCGGTATTGTATGCGCAGGCTCCGCCCGCGCCGCCGCCCCGCAGCGACAGACGCGCCTGCGGCAATTGGCCACAGGGCGCGAAGGCCAGGCCGCGCGCCGGCCTTGGCATAATACGCAGCCATGATGACCTCAGCAGCAGCACATCGCCCTCCCCTGGCCGCCGGCTGGCTGGCCAGCGCCCCGCCCGTCCTGACGCTTGCCCAGCGCCATTGGCTGTTTCGCCCCGGCGCCCTGACCGCCGGCTTGCGCCAGGTCGGCCAGGTGCGCCTGCGGGTGCTGGCCGAATACGCCGCCGGCGTCCCCGCCGACGAGGCGCGGGCCATGCGCATCGCGCCCGGCGCGCCCGTCTGGGTGCGCGAGGTGCTGATGTCGGTGAACGGCATCGACAGCGTGCCGGCGCGCAGCCTGACGCCGCTGCGCGCCTCGCACGGCGCCTGGCAGGGCATGCGGCGACTGCGGACGCGGCCGCTGGCGGACATGCTGTATCACGACAGCACCGTGCTGCGCTCGCCGTTCGCCTGCCGCCGGCTGGCCTGGCCCGTCCCCTTTCACGCCACCGCGCGCGGCGCGCTGGCCGCCCACGGCCGGCCGGCCGACGCCGACCGCGTCTGGGCGCGGCGTTCCGTTTTCTGGCGGCAGGGCCAGCCGCTGCTGGTGGCGGAGTGCTTCCTGCCGGATTTCTGGCGTCTGGTGGCCGGGCGCGCGGCGCCGCCACTGGTGCCGCACCAGCGCACGCCACGCTGACGGCGCCGCGCCGCCGGCATAGCGGGGGGCCGCGCCTGCCGCATTGCCGCGATCAGCCGCCGGCACGCGGCGGCCCTCAGGCATGGGCGGGGCGCGGCCGGGTATCGACCGCCAGGCACAGCAGGCCGGTCAGCAGCGCCAGGCCGACATGGGCGGTGTACACCGGATCAAAGTCCGCGTGGGTCAGCGTCCCCTTGCCCAGCAGCAACACCGTTAACGCCACGCCCAGCACCGCGCCGATCTGGCGCGTGGCCTGGTTGACCGCGCTGCCCACCGCGTAGTGTTGCGGCGGCAGGCGGTTGACCGCGGCGCCGGCCAGCGATGGCAGCACCATGCCCACGCCCAGCCCGCTCAGCAGCAGGCCCGGCAGCCAATGCGCCAGATAGGCGGGCTCGGCGCCCGGCACCAGCAGGAACCACAGACCGCTGGCGGCGTAGACCAGCGCGCCGCCCACCAGAAACGGCCGGTGCCCGCGGCGCGCGGCCAGCTTGCCGGTGATGATCGCGGTCGGCATCACCAGCAGCGGTCCGGGGGTGACGGCCAGGCCGGCGCGCGGCAGGCTGTAGTGCCAGACGCCGGTCATGTAGAAGAAAAAGGCGAAGAACATCATCGCGAAGGCAATGCCGAAGCTGAGCGTGGCCAGGTTCACGTAGCGATAGGTGCGGTGTTTGAACAACGCCAGGTCCACCAGCGCATGCGGCGTGCTGCGGGCCCAGCCGACGAAGGCCGCCAGCGACACCAGTCCCAAGGCCGCCACCATCCATAGCTCGCCACGGCTCCAGTGCGGCGATTCCGATTGCACGATGGCCAGCGCCACCGCGCCCACGCCCGCCATCAGCAGCGCCATGCCGACGCCATCGACGCGCCGCCGCGCTTCGGGGCGCACCGATTCCTTGAGGCGGCCGGCGCCGGACCACAGCGACAGCGCGCCCAGCGGCAGGTTGATGTAGAACGCCCACGGCCAGCCGGCCGCATCGACCACGAACGCGCCCAGACTGGGGCCGACCGCCGCCGCCAGCGCGGCCACCGCGCCCCACAGGCTGACCGCCACCGAGCGCTGCGAAGCCGGGAACGCCGCCAGCACGATCGACAGCGAGGCCGGCGTCAGCAGCGCCGCGCCGACCGCCTGCGCCACGCGCGCCGCGATCAGCCAGCCGACGCTGTCCGCCAGGCCGCAGGCGGCCGAGGCCGCCAGGAACAGCAGCACGCCGATCATGAACATGCGCTTGCGCCCATGCGTGTCGGCCAGCCCGCCGGACGGGATCAGCATGGCGGCGTAGACCACCGTGTAGGCGTTCAGCACCCACGACATATCGGCGGCCGAGGCCTCGGGAAAACCGGCGCGCATGGCGCCGAACGCGGCGTACAGCATGGTCGCGTCCAGCGAGACCAGGAACACGGCGATGCTGGCGATCCAGAAAATCGGCCAGGGAGATGCGGCCGCGGCAGGCGCGGCGGCGGCCGGGGCCGCGGGGGTGGCATTGGAATGCATGTCGATCAGACTCGAAGATGGCGTCGGGAAGCGGACAAGGAGGCGGCGGTCAAGCCCGCAGGTAGACGGCCGGCTCGGCCGCCAGGCCCTGTTTGACCTGGCGCGTGGCGTCGTCGGCCAGCACTTCTTCGGCGCCGGCCTCAAGGGCATCGAAGGCCTGGCGCACCACCGATTCGGGAGTGCTCTTGGGCGCGTCCAGGCCGCGCGTCAGGTCGGTATCGACAAAGCCCATGTGCAGGCCCAGCACCAGCGTGCCCTGCTCGCGCAGTTCGTGGCGCAGGCCGTTGGTCAGGGCCCAGGCGGCCGACTTGCTCATGCCGTACACGCCCAGCAGCGGCCGGTTGATCCAACTGGCGATCGACAGCACATTCAGCAGCGCGCCGCCGCCGTTGGCCGCCAGCACCGGCGCGAACCCCTGCGCCACGCGCAGCGGGCCCAGCAAGTTGGTTTCCAGGTGACGGCGGGCCGACTCGATGCTGCCGCCGGCCAGGAAGCCGCCGGTCGCGGCGATGCCGGCGTTGTTGATGACCAGCGTCACGTCCTTGGCCAGCGCGGCCGCGGCGGCCACGTCCTGATCCCGAGTGACGTCGAGCTTGATGGCCTGCACGCCGGGCAGCGTGACACTGGCCGGATCGCGCGCGCCGGCATAGACCTTGCGGGCGCCGCGGGCCAGTGCCTCGCGGGCGAAGGCCAGGCCGATGCCGCGGTTGGCGCCGGTGATGAGGACGGTGGCGTTGTTCAGTTGCATGATGTCTTTCCTTGGGATGCTGCGTTATGACGGTGGCCGGCAATGCCTGCCGGCGTTACTAAAATATGATGATCATCATATTTTTGGGGTGAAAAAAGGCCGCGCACAGCGGCCCGAAAAGCGTTGCTCAGTGGGCGGCGCGGCCCTGGCTGTCGTATTGCTCCAGGATGGATTGGCGCGCGGCCGCCAGCATGGCCCGGCCCTGCGCGTTGTCGCCGAGCGCGCGGGCCAGTTGCATGGCGCCCACCAGGTTGCTGGTGATCGCCATCGCGGCGTGCGGATCGGCGCCGGCCGGCAGCGCTTGCTGCACCATGCCCACCAGACCCGTTACCCGCCTGGCCGCCATGTCCCGGACTTCGGGCGACTGGCGCGGCATCTCCGAGGCCAGCGCCGAGATCGGGCAGCCGCCTTCGCAATTGAGCAGGTGGGGCTCGGACAGATAGCTTTCGATCAGGGCACGCAAGGCACTGGCGCCCTCGGCTTGGCGACGCGCCACGGCCTGCGCCAAGCGCGCCGCGCCATCCCGGCCGGCGCGTTCCATCGCCGCCACCAGCATGGCGTCGCGCGACGGGAAATGCGCGTAGAAGCCGCCGTGCGTGAGCCCGGCTTCCTTCATGACATCGGCCACGCCGACGCCCGCATAACCGACCCGCCGGATCGCGCGCGCGGCCGCTTCCACGATACGGTCGTGGGAGATTTCTTTACGCGAAGCGGGGCCGGCCATGGTCGGGACTCCTGAATATGATAACCATAATATAAATGCGGCGGACCGGCTTTGCACGCTTTTTTTGTTGCGGCGCACGATTCGTCCCTGAGGTGCCCGCCGGCGAACGCATGCATGCGGTTCGTGGCGGGCGCCTCGGCCCGCACCACGGCCCCGCGCAGTGAAGACATCATCAGCGGCAATGCCGCCCACGCCACTGCTCGCATCTTTCTCATGCCTACGCCTGCGGGCAGTGGCCTGGCGGCATCAGCGCCAGACTTCGGGTTCGATGCTGACCTCGCCCTTGTCGGCCGAGAAATACACCACCCCGTCCGAAATATTGGCGTTCAGCTGCATGCTGCGTTCGGCCAGGCCGGCCAACGCGCGGGTCTGCTCGGACGGCAAGTTGATGACCTTGAGGTTGCGGGTGCGCTCGAGCTTGTTGCGCACGCCGTCCCACCAGATCTTGCTGGCCGAACCGCCGTAGCAGTAGACGATGACCTGCTCGGCGCGGCCGCAGGCGCGCAGGATGCGGCGCTCTTCAGGCTGGCCGACCTCGATCCACAGGGTGATGGCGCCGGTCAGATCCTTGACCCACAGGTCCGGTTCGTCGGTGTCGCTCAGGCCCTTGGTGAAGGCCAGTTCTTCCTGCGCCTGCAGCGCGTAGGCGACCAGGCGCACCATCAGGCGCTCGTCGGTCTCGGAAGGATGGCGGGCGACGGTCAGCGAGTGGCTGCCGTAGTAGTGGCGGTCGGTGTCGGCAACGTTGAGCTCGGCCTTGTAGATAGTGGCGCGCAGGGCCATGGCGAAAAATCCGTTGAATGGGGCAAATGACTGAAGCCCGCCATGATACCGCCTGCGGCATGGCGCCGGCGCGGCGCGGGAATGCCGCCCACGGCGCGCCCCGGCCGTTCGCGCGACGCGGCACGCGGGCGCCAGGCGCGCGCGGCGGCGCTCAGTACACGCCGATGGAATGGCGCGCCACGTAGTGCCCGTCCCCGACCCGCACCAACGGCTCGACCAGCGGCTCGTCGCCCAGTTTGCGCATCGGGCTGGGGATTTCGTCGACCAGCAGCGAGCGCTCGCGGTGGCGGCGCCGCGGATCGGCGATCGGCACCGCCGCCATCAGCTTCTTGGTATAGGGATGCTGCGGGTTCTCGAAGATGGCGCGGCGCGGGCCGATCTCGACGATCTGCCCGAGGTACATCACCGCCACGCGGTGGCTGACGCGCTCGACCACCGCCATGTCGTGCGAGATGAACAGGAACGCCACGCCCAGCTCGCGTTGCAGGTCCAGCAGCAGGTTGACGATCTGCGCCTGGATCGACACGTCCAGGGCCGACACCGATTCGTCGGCGATCACCACCTTGGGGTTCAGCGCCAGGGCCCGCGCGATGCAGATGCGCTGGCGCTGGCCGCCCGAGAATTCGTGCGGATAGCGGTCGATCATCTCGGGCGCCAGGCCGCACTTGTCCATCAGCCAGCGCACCCGTTCCTGCGCCTGGGCGCCGCTGGCCACGCGGTGGATCAGCAGCGGCTCCATGATGGAATAGCCCACCGTCATGCGCGGGTCGAGCGAGGCGAACGGATCCTGGAAGATGAACTGAATGTGCCGGCGCAGCGTCTGCATGGCGCTGCCGCGCAGCGCGCCGATGTTCTGGCCGTCGAACTCGATGGTGCCGCTCTTGCTCTTGACCAGTTGCAGCAGCGAGCGGCCGGTGGTGGTCTTGCCGCAGCCGGATTCGCCCACCAGCGACAGCGTTTCGCCGGGGTAAAGGTCGAAGCTGACCTTCTCGACGGCGTGCACGCGCTTTTGCACCCGGCCGAAGATGCCGCCGGTGATGTCGAAGCTGGTGGTCAGGTCACGCACCTTCAGCACCGGGCCATTGTCGCGGCGCACGGTGGACGCCAGCGCCAGCGGCGCGGGCACCGCGTCCGGCTGGCGCGCGGCCTCCTCGACCTTGAGCAGCGGGAACGGCGCCGGCTCGTCGGTGCCGTGCATCGCGCCCAGGCGCGGCACGGCCGACAGCAATGCGCGAGTGTAGGCATGTTGCGGACGGGCGAAGACCTCGTCGGAACCGCCCTCCTCGACCTTGTCGCCGCGGTACATCACCAGCACGCGGTCGGCCACTTCGGCCACCACGCCCATGTCGTGGGTGATGAAGATCACGCCCATGTCCATTTCTTCCTGCAGTTGGCGGATCAGTTGCAGGATCTGGGCCTGGATGGTGACGTCCAGGGCCGTGGTGGGCTCGTCGGCGATCAGCAGTTGCGGCTTGCAGGACAGCGCCATCGCGATCATGACGCGCTGGCGCATGCCGCCGGACAACTGGTGCGGATAGCGATCCAGGATGGCGCGGGCCTCGGGGATGCGCACGCGTTCGAGCATGCGCAGCGTCTCGGCGCGCGCCGCGGCCGCATCCAGCCCCTGATGCAGTTGCAGCGCCTCGGCGATCTGGTTGCCGGCGGTGAAGCTGGGGTTGAGCGAGGTCATCGGCTCCTGGAAGATCATGGCCACGTCGGCGCCGCGCACGCGTTGCAGCGTGCTGTCGGGCGCGTTGACCAGGTCCAGCACCTCGCCGTTGCGCCGGCGCAGCAGCATGCCACCGTTGACGATGCGGCCGCCGCCATACTCCACCAGCCGCATCAGCGCCAGCGAGGTGACGGATTTGCCAGAGCCGGACTCGCCCACGATCGCCAGGGTTTCGCCGCGGTCGACGTGGAACGACACATTGCGCACCGCTTCGACGACGCGCTCGGGGGTTTTGAAGCGCACGGTCAGGTCGTTGACCTGGACGACGCGTTTGGAATCCATGGTTGCCATGATGATTACTTGTCCTGACGGGGATCCAGCGCGTCGCGCAGCCCGTCGCCCAGCAGATTGAAGCCCAGCACCACCAGGAAAATGGCCGATCCGGGGAAGATCGACATCCAGGGCGCCTGGGTCATGAAGTTCTTGGCGGTGTTCAGCATCGAGCCCCACGACGGGTTCGGCGGCTGCAGCCCCAGGCCCAGGAACGACAGGCTGGCCTCGGCGATGATGGCCGTGGCGATGGTGATAGTGGCCTGCACGATCAAGGGCGGCATCACGTTCGGAAACACGTGGCGGCAGATGATGCGCAGGTCGGAGGCGCCGAGCGCGCGGGCGCTCTGCACGTAGTCCTCGTTCTTGACCGCCAGCACCTGTCCGCGCGTGAGCCGGATGAACTTGGGCGCGGCCGACACGCCGATGGCGATCATGGCGTTGGTCAGGCTCGGCCCGAGGAAGGCCGCCAGCGCGATCGCCAGGATCAGGAACGGGATCGCCAGCAGCGCCTCGGTGGCGCGCGAGATGCAACTGTCGGTCCAGCCGCCGAAATAGCCGGCGGCCAGGCCGAACGGCACGCCCACCACCAGTGCGATCAGCACCGACACCAGGCCGGCCATGAGCGAGGCGCGCGCGCCGTAGACCATGCGGCTGAAGATATCGCGGCCGAGTTCATCGGTGCCCAGCCAGTAGGATGCCGACGGTGCCTTGCGGATGGTGGTGAAGCTGGTCTGGAACGGGTCGTGGTTGGCGATCAGCGGCGCCACCAGTGCCACCAGCACGAAGAACAGCACGATGCCCAGGCCCAGCATGGCGACGTGGTTGCGTTTGAATTTGGCCCAGGCGCGGTTGCGGACGCGGGGCGGCGTGACGGCGGCGGCCGTTGCGGGAAGTGCGCTCATGCGTGCCTCAGACGGGGATTGACCAGGATGTAGAGGATGTCGGCCAGCAGGTTCATCAGGATGAAGCCCACCGCGACGCAGAGCACCACGCCCTGCACCACCGCATAGTCGCGCGTGAAGACGGCGTCAACCACCAGCTTGCCGAAGCCCGGGATGGTGAAGACTTGCTCGGTCAGCACGGCGCCGGCCATCAGCTCGCCGAACAGCAGCGTCACCAGCGTGACGATCGGCATCAGGGCATTGCGCAGCGCATGCCGCAGCACCACGCGGCGCGGCGACACGCCCTTGGCGCGCGCGGTGCGCACGTAGTCGGCCGACAGGGCTTCGAGCATGGCCGAACGGGTGTGGCGCATCAGGTAGGCGGCGATCGCCGTGGACAGCACCAGCGCCGGCATCAGCATGGTCTTGATCGACAGCCAGAAATCCTCGCTCGGCGAGACGTAGCCGGAGGCCGGCAAGAGCTTCCACTGCACCGACACCACCATGATCAGGATGATGCCGAGCCAGAAATTGGGAATCGACATGCCGGACAGCGCCGCGATGTTGGCGCCCATCTCGACCGGCTTGCCCTTGCGCACCGCCGCGAGGATACCCATGGGAATGCCGATCAGCAGCGCGAAGAACATCGCCATGGCGGCCAATTGCAAGGTCACGGGCAGCTTCTGGCCGATCAGCGTGGTCACCGGCACGTCGGTGCGCAGCGACTTGCCCAGGTCGCCCTGCACCACCTGGGTGGCCCAGGCGACGTACTGCACCGGCAGCGGGTCGTTGAGGCGGTATTTTTCGCGCAGGTAGTCCAGCACGGCTGGATCGCGTTCTTCGCCGGCCATGGTCAGCACCGCGTCGCCGGGCAGGATTTTCTGCAGCATGAAGACGATCATCGACACCAGTATCAGGGTCGGTATCGCGACGATCACGCGGCGCAAGATGAGTTTAAGCATGAGGGAAAACCGTAGAACGAAAGCGGCGGACGGAGCCGGCCCGTCAGGGCACGGCGCGCGACCGCCTCGGGAAACGACCGGCCGCGTTCAAGCGGCCGGCGGACGCGGCGGCGGACCGCCGCGCCCGGATCACTTCTGCGCGAACGTCACGCCCTTCAGGCGGATCATGCCGTCCGGGTACGGCACGAAGCCCTTGACCTTCTTGGCCAGCGCGAACGGCCACGGCTGGTAGTAGTTGTACACGCCCGGCAGCTCGTCCTGGATGATCGCCTGCGCCTGGTCGTAGATGGCGCGGCGCTTGGTCTCGTCAGGCACCGTGCGGGCCTCGTTGAGCAGCTTGTCGACTTCCGGGTTGCAATAGTGGCCGTCGTTCAGCGCCCCCTTGCAGGTCACGAAGCTGTGGATGTTGCCATCCGGATCGACCCGGCCGGACCAGCCCAGCATCACCACCTGGAAGTTGCCGCCGGCCGATTCCTTCTGCAGCGCGGCGTATTCGGTGGGCCGCAGCGACAGGTCGAAGCCGGCCTCGGAGGCCATGGCCTGCACCATCTCGGCCACCGACGAGGTGGTGGTGTTGTTGCCGAACATGACCTCGGCCTTGACGCGGTCAAAGCCCGCCTGCTTGAGCAACGCGCGGGCCTTGGCCACGTCGCGCTTGGTCACCGGGAACTTGTCGCTGTGGTAGGGGCTGGCGGGCGGGAACGGCTGCTGCGCCGGCTCGAAGATGCCGCCGCCGGCCACTTCGTTGATGGCGTCGCGGTCGATGGCAAGCTGGAAGGCCTGGCGCACCAGCTTGTTCTTGAACGGGTTGTCCTCGGCGCGCTTGCCGTTGGCGACGTTGAACATGAACTGCTGAAAGCCCAGGCCGGCCACCGGCGCGAAAGTCAGGCTGGCGTCGCCCTTGACCTGGGCGGCGTCCGACGGATTCAGGCGCTCGAGCAGATCCAGGTCGCCGGCGCGCAGGTTCGACAGGCGCACGGTGGTGTCCGGGATCGGCAGGAAGGTGATGCGCTTGAAGGCGTAGTCCTTGGCGTCGTAGTACTGGTCGAATTTTTCCAGCACGACGCGGTCGTTCTGGATGCGCTCGACGAACTTGTACGGGCCCGAGCAGATCGGCTTGCGCCCGACCGAGGCCACGTCGGCGTCGGCGAACGACTTGGGCGACAGCATCATGCCGGCGCGGTCGGACAGTTGCGCCAGCAGCGTGGCGTCGGGCTGCTTGAGCGTCAGCACCAGCGTGCCGGCGTCGGGCGCCTCGACCTTTTCGACCGAGGCCAGTTCGCCCTTGCGCAGGCTGTCGGGCAGCGTCATGGCGCGTTCCAGGTTGGCCTTGGCGGCGGCGGCGTCGAACTTGCTGCCGTCATGGAACAGCGCGTCTTGGCGCAGTTTGAAGGTCAGCACCTTGTTGTCCGGGCTGAACGACCACGCGGTGGCCAGTTGCGGCACGAAGTGCAGCTTGGGATCGATGTCCACCAGCTTGTCGCACAGCGAGGTGAAGACGATGCGGCCGACGTAGGTGCGGGCGCGGTGCGGGTCCAGCACGTCCGGATCTTCCTGCAGGCCGATGCGCAGGTTCTGGGCGCAGGCGGCGCCGGCGGCCAGCGCCAGCACGCTGGCGCCGAAGGTCATGGTCAAGCGTTTCATTGTGTTTGTTCCCCTTGTGGCTGCGAATGCGCAGGTCAGAAACCCACGGCCTGGCCGTCGCGCCGGCTGTCGCTGGCGGCGACGTAGCCCAGCTCGTTGTCGCTTTCCGACATGCGCCAGATGAACTGGCCGGCGCCGAAATCCATGTACGGGTCGTCCACGGATTTCAAAGCATGCCCGAGGTCTTTCAGGCCCGCAATAGTGGAAGCCTTCATATTGGTCTCGATGTCCAGCGAGAAATCGCGGTTGACCTTCCAGCGCGGCGCGCAGCAAGCGGCCTGCGGATTCTGGTGGTAGTCGATCATGCGGATCACGGTCTGCAGGTGGCCCTGCGGCTGCATATCACCGCCCATCACGCCGAAACTCATGACCGGCTTGCCGCCGCGCGTCAGGAAGCCCGGGATGATGGTGTGGAACGGCCGCTTGCCGCCCTCGACCACGTTGGCCGACTTGGGATCCATCGAGAAGCCGACGCCACGGTTCTGCAGGCTGATGCCGGTGCCCGGCACCACCACGCCCGAGCCGAAGCCCATGTAGTTGGACTGGATGAACGAGATCATCATGCCGTTCTCGTCGGCGGCGGTCAGGTAGATGGTGCCGCCGGCGGCCGGACGGCCGGCGCTGAAGTGGGTGGCGCCGTCCAGGCGGATCAGCTTGGCGCGGCTGTCCAGGTAGTCGTCCGACAGCATCTGCTCGGGCGTGACTGCCATCGAGCGCGGGTCGGCCACGTACTTGTAGAGGTCGGCGAAGGCCAGCTTCATGGCCTCGATCTGCACATGCTGTGACTGCACCGAATCGACCGGCATGTCGGCGAGGTTGAAGCGTTCGACGATGCCCAGCGCGATCAGCGCGGCGATGCCCTGCCCGTTCGGCGGGATCTCGTGCAGCTCGTAGCCGCGATAGGACTTGGAGATCGGCTTGACCCATTGCGGACGGTAGCCGCGCAGGTCTTCCAGCGTCATGGCGCCGCCGCATTCCTGGCTGAAAGCGGCGATGCGCTCGGCCAGTTCGCCTTCGTAGAAGTCGCGGCCCTTGGAGGCGGCGATGCGGCGCAGGGTGTGGGCGGCGTCGGGGAAGCGGAAGTGCTCGCCGACCTTGGGCGCGCGGCCCTCGGGCATGAAGGCCTGGGCGTAGCCCGGCTGGCTGCTCAGCTCGTTGGCGGCGGCGGCCCACTTGTGCGCCACCACCGGCGGCACCGCGTAGCCGCGTTCGGCGATCTCGATGGCCGGCTCGAACAGTTGCTCGAACGGCAGCTTGCCGAGCTTTTCGTGCAGCGCGGCCCAGCCGGCCACCACGCCCGGCACCGTGACCGCGTCCCAGCCGCGCTTGGGCTGGATCGCCAGGCCGTCGGCGCCGACGCCGTACTTGCGCTTGAAGTATTCGACATTCCAGGCGGCTGGCGCCACGCCGGAGGAATTCAGGCCATGCAGTTCCTTGCCATCCCAGACGATGGCGAAGCAGTCGCCGCCCAGGCCGCAGGAGACCGGCTCGACCAGCACGATGGTGGCGGCCGCGGCGATGGCGGCATCGACCGCGTTGCCGCCCTTGAGCAGCATGCGCAGGCCGGCCTGGGCCGCCAGCGGATGCGACGTGGACACCACGTTGCGCGCGAACAGCGGGATACGGATGGAGGGATACGGGTTGACCCAGTCGAAGGATTTCATGGCGCCAGTCTCACTATAGGTAAGCAGGCGAAGGTACTCCCGTGATCTAATTAAATCAATTTGATTTTTTGTTCAGTCATAAAAGAAATTTTTGTGAATTGACCCATGAGCACGCTCCGTTTTCTGCGCACCTTTCTGGCCGTCGCCCACCATGGTTCGTTTTCCGAGGCCGCCGAGCAAGTGGCCCTGACGCAGGCCGCCGTCAGCTTTCAGATGCGCGCGCTGGAGGCGGAACTGGGGCGCGAACTGTTCGACCGCAGCGGGCGCCTGGCCATCCTGAATGCGGCTGGGAGGGAATTGCTTCCGGAAATCAAGCACTTGCTGGATACCTACGACCGCATGCGGCTGCCGCGCACGGTGCCGGGAGAGCTGGCGGGATCGGTCTCGGTGGGCAGCATCGTGTCCTGCATGGGCACCCTGTCCAAGGTGGTGTCGGGCATGAAGAAGGCGCATCCCCGGCTGGACGTGCGCATCCTGTCGGGCAAAGCCAGCGAGCTGGCCGGCAAGGTCGAGGAAGGCGAGCTGGACGCGGCCTTCCTGGTGGAGGCCGGCCGCAAGATGGCCAGCACGCGCTGGACCCCGCTGTATGAGGAACCGCTGGTGGTGATCGCCCCGCCCTCGGCGGCCGGCCGCGATGCCCGCCAGGTGCTGGCGAGCAATCCCTTCCTGCGTTTTGACCGCACCCAGCGCACCGGACTGCAGATCGACCGGCTGCTGCGGCGCCTGGCGGTGCCGCTGGACGAATTCCTGGAACTGAACGCCATTGAGACGTTGATCGAACTGGTGCGCCAGGAGGTGGGCGTGACGCTGCTGCCGCTGATCAACGGCTCGAACTGGCGCACCAGCACGCGGCTGCGCATCCTGCCGCTGCCGGGCGACCTGGGCCCGGCAGCGCGCGCGATCGGCATGCTGGAACGGCGCGAACACGCGCGCCAGGGCATCACCACCGCCATCTGCGAGGCCTGCGCGGCGGTGTTCCGCTCGCGCGATGCGCTGGCGGTGTCTTGAGCATGCATGCGCGGGCGGCAACGCCCCGCCTTGCCTGCCGCGCGGGAGCGGCGCGGGCCGTTATGCCGGGCGCGGCGGTGGCCGACCGCGCCCGGGGCGAGGCACCTTACTGGCCCATCGCCGGATCGGTGACCGAGGCCTTGCCCGTCTCCACCCGGCCGGCAAAGCGGCGGATGTAGGCCGGGTCCTCGTTCAGGCGCGCGGTGAAGTCGTACCAGGCGCCGCTGGCCTTGAGCGACCACGACTGCTCGACCTGGCTGCCCGCCGGCACCGTGATCGTCCACTTCTCATTATTGGTGTAGTAGGCGTTCGGGGTGATGACGAAGGTGCAGGGCTTGGCGCCGCTGTTGATGAAGCTGGTGTAGACGTCGCCGTTGGCAATGTCGTAGCAGACACGGATTTCCGCGCCCAGGTTCTCGGTGCGGGCCAGCGCCAGATCGCCGGCGAAATGGCGCAGGTAGCCGTTCGGGCCCATCACCCACAGGTCGTACTTGCCGCCGTCGGCGGCCACGTCCCAACTGCCTTCCAGTTGCTTGTCGGGCTCGACCGCGTAGCGGCGCGGCAAGCGGTCCAGGTGCAGGCGGTCGTACACATGGAACACGCCGGCGGCGCTGCCGGTGTTGGCGAACACCAGCCACATGGCGCTGCTGCCGGGCTGGGCGCGGCCGCTGGTGTGCAGCTCGTACGGCAGCGCGCGCGAGGCGCGCACACCGGTTTCCTGTTTCGGTACGGCCTGGACGGTGGTGTCGGGCAGCGGCACCTGGGCCAGGGCCTGCTGGTCGGCGCGGGTCTGATCGGCGGCGGACTTGGTCCACATGGTCAGGTCCGGCAACTGCTCGTTGTTGGGCGTGGCGAAGTTGAAGGCCGAGGTCAGGTCGCCCAGCACCGCGCGGCGGTAGGCGCTGATGTTGGGTTCCTTGACGCCGAAGCGCGCTTCCAGGAAGCGCAGCACCGAGGTGTGGTCGAAGGCCTGCGAGTTGACCCAGCCGCCCCGGCTCCAGGGCGAGACGATGTACATCGGCACGCGCGGGCCGGGGCCATAGACGCGGTTGTCGGCGGCGTCCTGCAGCGACGGCTTGATGTGGCGTTCGAGGTCGGTGTTGATGGTGGACGCGCCGGCCATCGAACCGTCCGGGTTGATCGAGGGTGCGGCCGGCGACGGCACGTGGTCGAAAAAGCCGTCGTTCTCGTCGAAGTTGATCAGCAGCACGGTCTTGCTCCAGACGTCCGGATTGGCCGTCAGGGCGTTGAGCGTTTCCTGGATGTACCAGGCGCCCTGCACCGGGCTCGACGGGCCGGGGTGCTCAGAGTAGTTGGCGGGCGCCACGATCCACGACACCTGCGGCAGCGCGCCGTTGAGCACGTCGTCGCGGAACGATTGCAGCAGGCCGCCGTCACCGGCCATGGTGTTGGCCACGCCCTTGTACAGCGGGTTGCCGCTGTCGGCCGCGGGCGTCCAGGCCGGCGGATTGGGGCTGCCGGCGGTGGGGTCGTTGCCGGACTGCTCGTAGGCCTTGCGGAACTGGCGGAAACCGGCCAGCGGATTATCGGTGAAGTTGTCGGGCAGGTTCTGATAGACCTTCCAGCTCACGCCGTTTTCCTGCAGGCGCTCGGGATAGGTCTTCCAGGTCCAGCCGGTGGTGGAGGCGCCCAGGCCGTCCCACTGGTTGCGGGTCGACGGGCCATTGCCCTGCGCCAGCGGATCGTTGGTGCCCGTCCAGTGGAACAGGCGGTTGGTGTTGGTGCCGCCGTGCGTCGAACAGTGGTAGGCGTCGCACAGCGTGAAGGCCTCGGCCAACGCGAACTGGAACGGCAGTTCCTGACGGGTGTAGTAGCCCATCGACTGGTTCTGCTTGTAGCGCGGCCACTGATACAGGCGGCCGCCGTCCCAGGCGTTCTGCGCGTCGGGATAATCGTGCGGCGTGCCGGACACGCGCTGGGCGTTGCCCTTGGTGCTGTCCAGGTGGTACGGCAGCACCACGCGGGTGCCGTTGGACTGTTCCCACACCGAGCGGTTCTGCGGCAGCGGCACGGTGATGCGGTCGCCGAAGCCGCGCACGCCCTTGAACGTGCCGAAGTACATGTCGAACGAGCGGTTTTCCTGCATCAGGATGACCACGTGCTCGACGTCGTTGATGGTGCCGGTGCGGTTGTTGGCGGGGATGGCCAGCGCGCGGCGGATGGCCGGCGGGAACATCGACAAGGCGGTCAGGCCGGCGGTCGAGGCGGCGGCGTTGCGCAGGAAGCGGCGCTTGCCGGCGTGGATCGGGTCTTTAGCGGACGTCACGGATGCGATTCCTTGGATTCTGAAAAAGGCGCGGCGTCAGGGCGCGCAACGCAATTGGGGCTTGGCCGGCTGGGTCGGCGTCTCGGGTTGGGTGCCGGGGGTGCCGGCCTGGTCGTCACCGTTGTCGCCGCCGCAGGCGGTCAGGACGGCGGCCACCATCAGCGCGGCGCCCAGGCGCAGGAAGGCGCGCAGGATCGGGGAAGCAGTGTTCATGTCGTATCTATCCTCGGGACATCAGGGAAGCAATTCGGAAACGGACTTGCCGGACATGGCCAGCGACTTGACCTCGGCTTCGGTCAGGGCGCGCGACCAGAA
This sequence comes from Achromobacter sp., assembly GCF_050285565.1. GTDB lineage: Bacteria > Pseudomonadota > Gammaproteobacteria > Burkholderiales > Burkholderiaceae_B > Achromobacter. The sequence goes on along the minus strand of NZ_JBLZXG010000004.1, from coordinate 476,296 downwards.
GGCCAGGTCGTCGAAGTACATGGTGTAGGGGCCACGGGTGCCGGCGCAGCACACGCCGTAGGTGCCCTTGCCGTCCTCATTCAGGCCCAGGTGCGGGCCGAACAGGCCGGCGATCTGGGCGAAGTTGACGCTGCCGGTGGCAATGCTGCGGCTGAACCAGCCCATTTCGGTGTCGTAGACGTAGGCGGCCATGGTCTTGGCGGTCTTGTCGATGACCATCGCCACATAGACCGGCTTGTTGGGCGTGAACCTGACGCCATTGATGTCGACGCGGCTGCCGCCGGCCAGGTTGAAGCGCAGCTCGGGGCCGGCCCACTGGGCGATGGTGATGCCGGGGTTGCCGCCGGAGTTGTAGTCCTTGTTGCCCAGAATCGAACGGTCGTTGGCGGTGCCGTCGGACTGGTACCAGAAGCCGATGGTGAAGGCCTGGACGCCATCGAGCAGACCCGCGGGATAATCCAGCTTGAAGGCCCCGGTGGGATCGCCGCTGCGCTCGTTCTGGAACATCTTGCCGAACACGCCGTTGTCGGCGAACACCGGCGCCTGCACGCCGTCATAGGGCGTAATGACGCCGCCGCCGGCGGCCTTGTCGGTCAGGTTGCCTTCGAACGGGAACAACATCGTCAGGCCGGTACTCAGCGACGGCAGCAGCGGCACCGGCGCGGTGTAGACCACGGTGGCGCGCACCGCCGTCACCGCGTTGCCGACCGCGATGGCGTAGTTCAGCTCATGCACGCCTTCGGTGGTGAAGGTGAAGCCGGTGTCGACATAGTCGGTGGCGGTGCCCGGCAGGCGCGCGATTTCCTTGCCGTCGCGGCTGATCACGATGTCGCCGGTGGGCGTGCCCACGCGGCTCCAGCTCAGCGACACACTCTTGTTGTCCATGGACGTGCGGCTGGCGCCACGGCGCAGCGCCACCGCTTCGGACAAGGCGGTGCCGGCCATGTCGTACTGCCCGGGGGCCGGCAGCGCGCCCAGATGCGCCAACAGCGTCGGCGCAACGTCGGCCGCGCTGGGCAGGCCGTACCAGGCGTTGTTCCAGGCGCCGTCGACGGCGGCATCGTCGGCGCTGCCGCCGAGCAGCGGTGAACGGTTCATCGCCAGCAGCGTGGTCTTGTTCAGCGACAACGGCAGGCCGTCGCTGCCGCCGGTGCGGTCCAGGCCGTGGCTGGAGGCCACCACCACCAGCCAGTTCTCGTCCGGATGGGCGGCGCGGCGCTCCGCGATCTGCTTGAGCAGCGCGCCGATGGCGTTGTCGGTCTGGCGCAAGGTGGCGCGGTAGCCATCGCCGAAGCCGGCGGCGGCGGCGGCGCGCTCGGCCGCGCCGAACTGCGCCACCACCACGTCATAGCCCTCGGTGATGCGGTCGCGCGCCTGGCTGGCGACGCAATCGTCGCCCCCGGCGCAGTCCGTCAGGCTTTGCAGATAGCCGGCGTCGCGGTCGCCGCCGACCAGGCTGGCCAGCAGCGACGAGTTGAAGGCCGCCGCGGCGCGCGCTGCCGGCCGGACGCCCTTGACGCGCTGGAACAGCGTCGCCGTCTTGGGCGCCTGGCCCTGCGCGTTGCTGCGCACGCCATGCTGGTCGGCCCACTGGCCGGTCAACAAGGTGGCCCAGCCCGGCACCAGCAGCGTCGGCTGCTGCGTCACGGCGCCGGTGACGCCGCCGGTCCAGGAGCGGGACGCCGTCAACTGCGCCAGGTTGGGCAGCGACTTGTCCGCCACGCTCTGGCGGTAGGCGTCGTAGGTCAGGCCGTCCATGCCGATGAACAGAACCTTGGCGGTCGCGCCCTGCCCCGGCTGCACGGCCGGCGGCGGCGCCGTGCCACTCTCATTGCTGTCGTCGCCGCCGCAGCCGGCCAGCGCGCCCAGGGCCGCCAACGCCGCGCCCCAGCGCTTCCATTTCAATACCTGCATGTTCTTTCCCTTTCGAAACCCGCTTTGTGGGTGGCCCACATAGTGGCGTCGCAAGGTGAAAGACCCATGAAGCAAAGAAGGAAATCGTTGATCGATGGATCAGCTTTTTTTCTGCAGCGACACAGACCGCAACAAAAACGCGGTCTTGTTCTTGACATTGACGGTGGCGTCTTCCCGCTTGGCGAAGCCCGGCGAGCCGCCGACCCGCGCGGCGTAGCGGTGCGTCTGCGGCAACGCGGCGGATTGGCAGGGCTCGCCCGGCGGCGGTTGCGTGTGTCGTGTCTTGCATCGTGGTGCCCCGTGGAAAGGGATCAGTGCCGCGGCGCCCGGCCGCGCGCGATCGCGCGATTGTCATGATCGGCTGCTAGAGTCGGGCGCATCCGCCGTTCCGCTGTCCGCATCGCCGCCATGTCTCTGTCCCTGCGCCTGTCCCCGCCTACGGTTCCCGCCGCGTTCCGTACCCTTGCCATCCTGGCGCTGGCCGCCGGCCTGGGGGTGTGGGGCGCGGTGCTGCTGGCGCCCGCGCCGCCCGCCCTGCCCGCCGCCATCGCCGCGCCCGCGCCGCGCGCCGCCGACAACACGCCGGTGGCGTTGTGGTTCGGCCGCGACGAGGTATTGCGCACGCAGATCAGCGTGCTCGGCGTGATCGCGGCCGGTGCCGACGGCGCCGCCGTCGTCAGCGTCGATGGCGGCCCGCCGCTGGCCTGGCGCGCCGGCGACGAGGTCGCCCCCGGCATCGTGCTCAAGGACATCGGCGCCGATGCCGTCACGGTCGAGCAAGGCGGCCGCGCCAGCCGCATCGCCGCGCCGGCTGCGCCCGCCCCCGAGGGCGGCATCGCGCGCGCCGCGCCCTGAGCCGCGCGACGCATATTGCTGTCATATTTCATGTCCACAATCGCACGCTTCTCACTGAAACACCGGAGTCGTGAAGTGCGCCAGTCATCGCGCGGGCTCGCCCGCCAGCAAGGTTTCACCCTGATCGAGATCATGGTGGTCATCGTGATCATGGGGATTCTTGCCGCCCTGATCGTGCCGCGCGTGCTGGACCGTCCCGACCAGGCGCGCCAGGTCGCGGCGCGCCAGGACATCGGCGGCATCATGCAGGCGCTCAAGCTCTACCGCCTGGACAACGGCCGCTATCCGACCACCGCGCAGGGCCTGCGCGCGCTGGTGGAAAAGCCCGAAGGCGCATCCAACTGGCGCGGCTACCTGGACAAGCTGCCCAACGATCCCTGGGGCCATCCCTACCAATACCTGAGCCCTGGCGTCAAAGGCGACATCGACGTGTTCTCGTTCGGCGCCGACAACAAGCCCGGGGGAGAAGGCGGCGATGCCGACATCGGTTCGTGGGAACGCTGAGCGCGGCTTCACGCTAGTCGAAGTCCTGGTGGTGCTAGTGATCGTCGCCATCGCCGCCAGCATGGTCAGCCTGTCCATCGGCAAGGGCGCCGATCCGCTGCGCGAGGACGCGCGGCGCCTGCTCGACGCCTTCACCGTGGCCGAGGGCGAGGCGCGCAGCGACGGCCGTCCGCTGCGCTGGCTGCCCGCCAGCGGCGGCTGGTCGTTCGAACGCCAGGGCCGCTCGGCCGCGCCCACCGCGCAGAACGACGCGACCCTGCCCGTGGACACCCTGGAACGCGACGAGATGCTGCGGCCGCAAGCCTGGCGCGCCGGACCGGTGCAATGGCGCCTGGCGCCCGAGCGCCCGCTGGTGTTCAACACCGAATGGGTGGCCGCCCCTTTCAGCGTGCAGTTGCGCTCGGGCGACTCGCGGGTGACCTTGACGCGCGACGCCGCCGGACACTATGACATCCACTGATTGCACGCCCGCCTGCCGGCCCCAGCGCCAGCACGGCTTCACCTTGATCGAGGTGCTGGTGGCCCTGGCGATCATCGCCGTGGCGATGGCTGCCGCGCTGCGCGCCACCGGCGTCATGGCGGCCAACAACCGCGCCCTGCAGGACAAGACCCTGGCGCTGCTGGCGGCGCAGAACGCACTGACGCAGTTGCGCCTGGAACAGACCCTGCCGCGCGCCGGCTCGCAGACCGTGCCCTGTCCGCAGGGCGGGCTGGCGCTGCAATGCGAACTGGTGTTCACCCCGTCGCTGAACCGCAGCTTCCGCCAGGTCTCGGTCAAGGTGCGCGACAGCGCCAACGGCGCGTCCCTGCTGCAGTTGGACGGCCTGCTGTCGAGCCTGCGATGACATCGCGCCGCGCCCTCGCCCGTGCCCAGGCGGGCTTCACCCTGATCGAAGTGCTGGTGGCGCTGGCCCTGATGGCGCTCGTCAGCCTGATGGCCTGGCGCGGCCTGGACAGCGTCTCCAGCGCGCGCGAGTGGATCGCGCGGCAGGCCGACGACACCGACGCCATCGTCCGTGCCCTAGGGCAGATGGGCCGCGACGTGGAAATGGCGTACAACGGCCCGTCGTTCGCCGCCCCCGGCATCGACGCCCAGGTCTTCACCTCGGGCGTGCGGCTGCTGCGCGGCGCGGCCGGCGCGCAAACCCTGGAGATCCTGCGCCCCGACCCGGACGGCGACGGCCGCTGGCAGCGGGTGCAATGGTCGGTGCGCAAGGACGGCCTGTGGCGCGCCAGCGGCCTGTCGGCCGACCAGGGGCCGCTGCCGCCGGTCGACGGCGGCGTGCTGCTGCTGCCCGGCGTGCGCGCGCTGGCGCTGCGCGGCTGGGTGACGGGCGTGGGCTGGATGGACACGCGCGCGCCCTTCTCCGCCACGCCCGCCGGCATCGAAATCACACTCGAACGCGGCGCCGCCGGCGACGCGCGGCGCTACAGCCGCGTGCTGGAGCTGCCATGACGCCGCCCCTGCCGCGCCAACGCGGCGCCGCCGTCGTCAGCGCGCTGATCGTCGTCGCCATCGTCGCCGCCTTGACCACCAGCCTGTTCCAGCGCCAGACCGCCAGCACCCGCCGCATCGAGAACGAGATGGCGCGGGTGCAGGCGCGCATGCTGCTGGCCGGCGGCATCGACTGGGCGCGCCTGGTGATACGCGATCACGGCCGGCGCGAGGCCACCACCCGCGGCGACCAGATCTGGGCCACGCCAGTGCTCGACACCCGCATCGAACGGCCCGGCGACGAGCGCGTGGCGGTGTTCTCCGGCCAGGTGCAGGACGAACAGGGCAAGTACAACCTCGGCAACCTGGCCAACCATGGCGTGCCGCAGCCCGAACAGGAACGGGTGCTGCGGCGCCTGCTGGGCATCCAGCGCCTGCCGGACACGCTGGCGGCGCGCCTCATCGAAATCATCGCCGCCAGCCAGCCCCCGGCCCCGGCCGCTGGCGCCCCGACGCCGGCACAAGGCGGCCAGACGCCGGACGCGCGCGCGCCGCTGCCGCGCGGCATCGACGACGTCAGCGCGCTGCTGGGCTTGGAGCCGGCCGTGCGCAACGAACTGCGGCGCACCATGACGGTGCTGCCGGTTGCCACCAGCGTCAACGTCAATACGGCGCCGCCGGAAGTCATCGCGGCGCTGGTGCCCGGCCTGTCGCTCGGCCAGGCGCGCGCGCTGACCGGCGAACGCGACCGCGGCAACTGGTTCAACAACAGCGGCGACTTCGCCAACCGCCTGGCCGCCACCGGCGTCAAGACACCGGCGCCGGCCGTGACCACCGCCAGCGGCTGGTTCATGGCCAGCGGCGCGGTCGTGTACGAACGGGCCCGCGTCGCGATGCAGGCGCTGATACGCAGCGCCCCGCCGGCCGCCCCCGACACCATCTGGACGAGAGAGAACCCTTGAAGAACGCCTTGCGCATCGCGCTGCCCCCCCTGGCCGAACTCGGCCCAGGATCAGTGCTGCCCTACGCCTGGTTCGACCGCCGCGGCCGCTGCGCGCGCCAGGGCGAACTGACGCTGCCTGCCCTGGGCCAGGCCTATCCGCAAGCGGCCTGCGAGGCCGTGCTGCATCCCGCCGACGTGATCGCCGCCACCGTGCAGGTGCCCGCCGTGGCCAAGGCCCGCTTCGCCGCCGCCGTGCGCGGCGCGCTCGAGCCGCTGGTGCTGAGCGACCTGGACGACCTGGCCATCGGCCACGGCCCACGCGCCGCGGACGGCCAGGTGCCCCTGGCGTGGGCGCCGCGCGAGCCGGTCCGCCGCGCCTGGAGCCTGCTCCATGCGCAAGGCTTGCGCGCCCACGCCCTGATCGCGCCGCAGACGCTGGCGCCCGGCGCCGCCGCGCCGCTGCGCGATCCGGCCGACCCGCGCTGGCTCGCGCCGTCGCCGCCGTGGTCGCTGGCCATGCCGCAACTGGCGCCGGCAAGCGTCTCGCGCTGGCGGCCGGTGTGGCGCTGGAGCGCCGTCGCGGCGCTGGTCTGGATCGGCGGCTTGAACCTGCATGCCGCGCAATTGCGCGGCGAGGCCCAGGCCTTGCGCGAAGACATGCGGCGCCAGGTGTTGGCGGCCTTTCCCGACGTCCCCGTGGTGCTGGACCCGGCGCGCCAGGCGCAGCAGGGACTGGACGCGTTACGGAACCGGCGCGGCGCCGCCAATGCCGGCGACTTCCTGCCGCTGGCGCGCGCCGCCGCCCGGACCCTGCCGTTCGCCGCCGACAACGTCGCGCGCCTGGCATACGGCGACCAGACCCTGACCTTGCAACTGGCCGATGCCGGCGCCCAGGCCCAGCGCGTGGCCGAAACCCCGGCGCTGATCCAACAGGCCGCCGCCCAGGGCCTGAAACTGGAACGCGGCGACACCGACAACACCTGGCGCATCACGCGCAGCCAACCATGACAGCCATCGAACGCCTGCGCGCCGCCTGGCGCGCCGCCCTCCAACCGTTGGCGCCGGCTGCCGGCCGCGCGCGCCAGCGCTATCAAACGCTGGCGCCGCGCGAACGGCGGCTGGTCAATGGCGCCGGTGCCGTGCTGGCCCTGGCGCTGGTCTTCACCCTGCTGGTCGAGCCGGCGCTCGACACGGTGCGCACACTGCGCGAGCAACTGCCGCGACTGCGCGGCCAGGCCGCCGCCGTGGCCGACCTGACGCGGCAGGCCGCCACGCTGCGCGGCCAGGCCGCCGCGCCCGCCGCCACGCTGCCGGCCACGGCCGAGATCGGCGCCAGCCTGGCGCGCGCCGGGCTGCCCGCCGATCACTGGCAACTGGCCGCCCCTGGCCAGGGCGACAGCGTCACGCTGGCGCTGACCGAGGTCCCCGCGTCGGCGCTGCTGCGATGGCTGGAGAACGTCGGCGCCGACTGGGGCCTGGCGGTCACCAAGGTCGAACTGACGCGCGCCGCCAATCCCAATGGCCGGCCGCTGCCCGGTCTGGTCAATGGCAGCGTGACGCTGGCCTTGCCGGACCCGCGGGCGCGCTCCTGATGCGCCTGCCCCAGGGTGCCGGCCTGGCGCTGGCCGCCGCCGCCAGCGCCGCCATCGCCGCGGCCGCCGTGCTGCCGGCGCGCTGGCTGCTGGCCGGCCTGCCGCACGACACCCCGGTGACGCTGGCCGACGCCAGCGGCACGATCTGGAACGGCCGCGCCTGGATCGCGCTCGGCCCCCCCGGCGCGCGCCGTGTGCTGGCGCAGCCCCTGCGCTGGCAATGGCACTGGTCTTCGCTGACCCTGGAGCTGTCGCATCCCTGGTTGCAGGGCCCCCTGCGCGCCGCCCCGGGCTGGAACGGTGTCAGCCTGTCGGCGCAGTCGCTACGCCTGCCGGCCGCGGTGCTGTCGGCGCTGGGCGCGCCCTGGAACACGCTGGCGCCCGAGGGCCAGCTCGATATCTCCTGGCAGGCGCTGCGGCTGGGCGGCGCCCTGCCCGATGCGCCGCTGGCCGAACTGCGCTGGCGCGATGCCGCCACCGCCTTGTCGCCGCTGACGCCGATCGGCGCCTACGTGCTGCGGGTGCGCGGCAACGGCCGCGCGGGCGCCACGCTCACGCTCGGCACCGAAAGCGGCCCGCTGGCGGTCAGCGGCCAGGGCAGCATCACGGCCCGCGGCGTGCGCTTCCAGGGCCAGGCCAGCTTCGCCGCCAACGCCAGCGAGGCCGACCGCGGCGCGCTCGACGGCCTCATGGCGGCGCTGGGCCGGCGCAACGACGATACGGTGATCTTCGGCACCGGCAAGTAGACACGCCCCGGCGCCGCGTTGCAGGCGCGCCACGTCCCCGCCATTGCCAGACCTATTCACGTGCCACGCGGCGCCGCCCCCAGCCCCGCCCGCCTGGCGCGCGCGCGGTCTTCCCTTCCGCTACGGCCAAACCGACGACGGCGCGGCGCGCTTCGCGCACACGTCGCCGGCAATCTCGGACTGCCTCACGATTGACGCAAAAATTCATAAAACCGAACATTTTGAATTGATTTTTGCCGCTCTCGTTTCGCGCCTTTTCTCCATGCCGTCCCCCGCCACGCGCCCCGCGCGCGCCCCTGCCGCCACGGCCCCCCGCCCCCATGCGCCCTGCCCGCCGCGCCGCGGCCGGGCGCGCGGCCTCGCGCCGGCCGGCGCCTGTACCCCCTGAACCCGCCATGGCCGGGGCCCGGCGCCCTGGCCATGGCGGTGCCCTTCTCGAACCCTTCCACCCGGTGCCCTTCGCCATGACCTCCGTCTTTCCTCCCTGCACGCCCCTACGACGCGCCGCGCTGGCCGCGGCCCTGACCGCCGCCTGGGCCGCCCCGGCGCAGAGCTGGGCGGCCGCCGACGCCGCGGCCCCCACCCTGGCACCGATCACCGTCATCGACCGCTCCAACCAGGGTTCGATGCGGCCCGGCGCCCTGCGCGACGAACTCGTCAAGACCGAATCCATCAGCGAAAGCGCCATCGCCAAGGCCGGCGCCACCAACGTCAACGAGGCGCTGGACAAGAATCCCGGCATCGCGGTTCAGGTCGAATGCTCGATCTGCAACGTGCGCAACATCCTGCTCAACAACCTGCCCGGCCGCTACACCACGCTGATGATTGATGGCGTGCCGATCTTCTCGTCGGTGTCGTCGGCCTACGGGCTGGACAGCGTCAGCGTCTACGGCGTCGAGCGCATCGACGTGGCGCGCGGCGCCGGCGCCAGCCTGATCGCGCCCGAGGCCCTGTCCGGTTCGGTCAACATCGTCACCAAACGCCCCACCGAGGCCGAGAACCGCGCCCGCGCCCAGATCGGCAACTACGGCTCGCGCCAGGGCGACGCCTACCTGGCGCGGCCGTTCGACGGCGGCGCCATCACCGCGACGCTGAACTACAACACGCACGATTCCGTCGACGCCGACCACAACGGCGTCTCCGAATACACCGGCTACGACCGCCGCCTGGGCGGCATCGGCTTCTTCCTGGACGACGCCGGCGGCTTCAAGCTGCGCGGGCGGCTCGACGTGGTCAACGAAAAGCGCGGCGGCGGCGCATTGGGCACCGACTACTCCGCCATCAAGCACAGCACCACCGGCAACCCCTTCGACTGGCGCGGCGGCGTGCATGGCTCGCCCGACCGCGACGGCTGGGTCAATCCCGCGGACGGCGGCATCGTGGCCTACGACAAGGGCCCCGGCGGCGATCGCGGCGGCCGGGGCGGCATGTCCGAGATCATCTTCACCGACCGCGTGCAGTTCATCTCCACGGGCGAAAAGCGCATTGGCGACAGCCTGCTGCGACTGGCCGTGGGCGCGGCCGAGCACAAGCAGGACAGCTTCTACGAGCTGGCCACCTACGTCGCCCGCCAGAAGCAGTACTACGCCGAGGCCAGTTGGCAGACGCCCATCGCGGGCTGGCTGACCACCCTGGGCACCAACTTCCGCTACGAAGACCTGCGAAGCCACGGCAGCATGGAAGACGGCACCCCGGTAAGCGGCGTCGACGACTACACCTACCGCACCCCGGCCCTGTTCGTGCAGGCCTACCGCTCCCTGCTCGACGACGCGCTCGAAATCAACGGCTCGGTGCGCTATGACCGCCACAACGTCTTCGGCGGCATCACCTCGCCGCGCCTGAATGCGCTCTATCACCACAACGACCGGGTGTCGAGCCGTTTCAGCGTCGGCAAGGGGTTCCGCGCGCCCACCAGCTTCTTCGAGCAGGAACACGGCATCCTCAACACCATCCGCATCGACCGCCAGATCAGCAAGCCCGAGGAATCGCTCAACGCCAGCTATGCGCTCAACTACGCCGACGACCGCCTCGCCGTGACCGGCTCGTACAACTACAACCGCATCAAGAATTTCGCCATGCTCGATCCCGACCAGCACGACGCGGCCGGCAACGACATCACGCTGTTCTCCAGCGCGCGTGAACCGGTCATCGTGCAGGGCGTGGACGTGACGATGTCCTACCTGCTGACGCCGGCCCTGAGCGTGATGGCGGCGGCCGAGGCGTTCAACTACCGCTTCCCCGCCAAGACGCTGATCTTCGCCCGCCCCAACGCCAAGGCCTACCTGGGCCTGGACTACGACCGCGGCGATTTCGACTTCAACGCCAAGCTGGTCTGGACCGGCCCCATGAACCTGCGCAAGTTCCACGACGACGGCTCGGGCCAGCAGAACCGCTACAACCTGGATGGCACGCCCAAGCGGGAAAAGAGCCCGGGCTTCTTCACCCTCGACCTGCGCGGCGAATACGCGGTCAACAAGCACTTCACGCTCTACGCCGGGGTCGACAACCTGTTCGATTACAAGCAGTCGGACAAGGAAAGCCCGCTGTTCGTCGACGGCAACGGCGAGCTCGACGTCACCCAATTGTGGGGGCCGAGCCGCGGGCGCTACCTGTACGCCGGCACCAAGCTGAGCTTCTGATGCGCCGCGTTCTGTCGCGGGCCTGCCTGGCGCTGTGCGCGGCGCCCGTGATCGGCGGCGCCCAGCCCTGGCCGGCGGCGCGGCCGCCGGTGGGGCAGGCGTGGGACTTTTCGCTACCCGCGCTGGACGGCGGCCGCTTCGTGCGGCTGGCGGCCCTGCACGGGCCGGTGCTGGTGAATTTCTGGAGCCGCGATTGCCCGCCGTGCGTCACCGAGTTGCCGCGGCTGCAGCGATTCGCCGACGCCCATCCGGGGTGGACGGTGCTGCTCGTCAGCACCGACAGCCCCGCCGCCGCCACCGAGTTCGTGCAACGCCATGGCCTGCGCCTGCCGGTGCTGCGCCCGGGCGCCAACGTCCTGGCCCTGATGCGCGCCGCCGGCAACCGCGGCGGCGCCCTGCCCTTCACCGTGGCGACCCGGATCGGCCGCATCTGCGCGGGGCAGCTCGGCGCCCTGTCCGGCGCGGACCTCAAACGCATCGCCAGCGGCTGCGCGGCGGCGCCGGCCACGCCGGGCGCCGCGACGCCCTGAACCGGCCCTCACCGGCCCCCGCGCCTACGCGTCGCGTGTCACGCGCAGGATTTCCTCGGGCGAGGTCTCGCCGCTTTCCACCCAGCGCGCGCCATCCTCGCGCATGCTGTGCATGCCGGCGGCACTGGCGGCGCGGCGCAGCGCGCGTTCGTCGCTGCCCTCATGGATCAAGCGGCGGGCCTCGTCATCGACCGTGAACAGTTCATGGATGCCGGAACGGCCGGCGTAGCCGGTGTGGTTACAGGCCGCGCAGCCCACCGGCTGGTACACCCGCACGCCCCCCTGCGTCACCGGCCTCTTGCAGGCCGGGCACAGCTTGCGCACCAACCGCTGGGCCAGCACGCCCAGCAGCGACGAGGACAGCAGGAAGGGCTCCACGCCCATGTCGGTCAGGCGCGTCACCGCCGACACCGCATCGTTGGTGTGCAGCGTGGCCAGCACCAGGTGGCCGGTCAGCGAGGCCTGCACCGCGATCTGGGCGGTCTCCAGGTCGCGGATCTCGCCAATCATGATGACGTCCGGATCCTGGCGCAGGATGGCCCGCAGCGCCAGCGCGAAACTCATGTCGATCTTGGCGTTGACCTGGGTCTGGCTGATGCCCGGCAGGTCGTACTCGATCGGGTCCTCCACGGTCAGGATGTTGCTGGTGGCGGCGTCGAGCCGGCTCAGCGCCGCGTACAGCGTGGTGGTCTTGCCGCTGCCGGTGGGGCCGGTCACCAGCACGATGCCGTGCGGCTGGCGGATCAGGCGGTCGAGCTGGCGCAGGACGCCGGGCGCCATGCCCAGCTTCTCCAGTTGCAGCCGGCCGGCCTCCTTGTCCAGCAGGCGCAGCACGGCGCGCTCGCCATGGCCGGTGGGCAGCGTCGATACCCGCACGTCGATCGGCCGGCCGCCCACGCGCAGCGTGATGCGGCCGTCCTGCGGCAGGCGCTTTTCGGCGATGTCCAGATGCGCCATGATCTTGATGCGCGAGATCAGCGCCGCGTGCAGCGCCTTGCGCGGCGAGACCACGTCGCGCAGCGTGCCGTCGACGCGGTAGCGCACCACCGAATGGGTCTCGAACGGCTCGATATGGATATCGCTGGCGCCATCGCGCGCCGCCTGCGCGAACAGCGCGTTGATCATGCGGATCACCGGCGCGTCGTCCTGCGCGTCCAGCAGGTCGGCCACCTCCGGCATGTCCTGCAACAGCCGGTCCAGGTCGATCTCGTTTTCGGCCACGCCCATCACCGAAGCGGCGTCCTCGGCGTGGCTGTAGGCCGCCGCCAGCAGGGTTTCCAAGGCCTCGTCGTCGACCTGCGCCACGGCGATGTCGCCGTGGCAGCGGCGGATCTCGCGCACCGCCCACTCGGGTGTGCGCGGGCTCACGGTCAGTTGCGCATGGCCGGCGCGCAGCGACAGCACCGCGCGCTGCGCCCGCGCCCACGCGTACGGCAAGGGATGCGCGCTCATAGATGCGAAACCAGTTCGCCCTTGAAGCCCAGTTCGCGCAAGAGCGCCGTGGCCGTGGAGATGGTGCCGGGGTCCTTGGAAACCTGGCTGCGCACCACATAGCCCATGCCGCCCGGGCCGGTCTGCACATAGGCCTGCAGGCCGCTGGCCTGGACCCGCTGGGCGATGCGGTCGGCCTCGCCGCGCGTCTTGACCGAGGCGAACTGCAGCGTCGCGCTGGTCTTGTCGACCTCGCCGTAGAGCGAGGCCGGATCGCGCGCCACGCTCACGCCCAGCGGCAGGTTGGCGCGGATCGGCAGCGACGGATCGCTGGTCTGGCGCGCCGCCGGATACTGGCGCACCGCGAACGATTCCACCGTGGTCGGCGGCGGACGCCGCATGGTTTCAGCCAACTGGTCGGGCCGCATGTCGTAGACGTTGTTGGACACCGACGGCGCCGCGCCCGGCGGCGGCAGCATCGGCGCCTGCATGTTGGGCAGCAGCCAGTGGTCGCCCGGCTGCGCGGCGCCCTGGGCGCGGCGCATGTAGTCGTAGCGGTCCATCGTCACGCCGGCGCTCTGGCGCGCATCGCGCACCACGTAGGGCCGCAGGAACACCATCAGGTTGGTCTTGGTGCGCTTGCGGCTGTCGTACTTGAACAGCGAGCCCAGCACCGGGATCGCGCTCAGGCCCGGCACGTTGTTGGAGGTCAACGTCACGTTGTCTTCCAGCAGGCCGCCCAGCACGATGATCTGGCCATCGTCGATCAGCACGCTGGTGTCGATGGCGCGCTTGTTGGTGACGATGCCAGTGGTGGCCGTCGAACGGCTTTCGTCGATGCTGCTGACTTCCTGGTAGATGTCGAGCTTGACCGCGCCGCCTTCGGATATCTGCGGCCGGATGTTCAGCTTCAGGCCGACGTCCTCGCGCTGGATGGTCTGGAACGGGTTGGAGCTGCCGTTGCTGCCGGACGTGACATATTGGCCGGTCACGAACGGCACCGTCTTGCCCACCAGGATGCTGGCCGATTGATTGTCCAGCGTCAGCAGGTTCGGCGTGGACAGGATGTTGGCCTCGCCACTGTTCTGCATCGCGCGCGCCAGCACCCCCAGGTTGATGACCTTGTTGCCCAGCACGTCGACCGTGCCCTTGACCACGCCCAGGCTCAGGCCGCTGCCAAGCGCGTCGATCGAGGTCGGGCCATTGCCGGACAGGCCGCTGCCGCCCAGGTTGGTGCCGCCGATGAAGCTGGTGCCGCCGCTGTTGATGTTGCCGGCGCCCGTCATCCACTGGATGCCGAACTCGGCCGCCGCCTGTTCGCTGACTTCGACGATCAGACTTTCCACCAGCACCTGCGCGCGGCGCTGGTCGAGCTGGTCGATCACCTCGCGCAGGCTGCGGTACAGCGGCTCGGGCGCGGCGATGATCAGCGAATTGGTGGCCGGGTCCGCCTGGATGGTGGCACCGCCGGCGGAGTAAGACACGGCCTGGTTGCCGGAATCGTCGCGCGCGATACGGTCCTGGTCGCCCGACAGACCACCCTTGCCGTTGCCGGAGCCATTCGTCGAGCTGGACATGCCCAGACCGGCATTGGTCGCGCCCGGGGAGGACTGCGGCGACCGGCTGCCGCCATTCTGGCCGCCGGCGCCAGCCGCGCCGCCTGCGGAGCCGGCTCCCGGCGCCGCGTTGGCCTGGCCGGCCAACAGACCGCCCAGCACTTCGGCAATGCGGGTGGCCTGCGCATTGCGCATGTAGACCACGTGCAGATTCCCGGCGCGGTTCTGCTGCGCGTCCAGCTTTACGATCAGGTCGCGCGCCAGCCGCGTGCGCGCCGGGCTGCCCGCGCGGATCAGCACGCTATTGCTGCGCGGATCCGCCACCACGGCGATGCGCTGGGTCGGATCACTGCTCTGCGTGTCCAGCAATTGCGAAGCCAGGATGGCGATGTCCGAGGCGATGCCCGACCGCACCGGCACCACATCGGTGTCGATCGCGCTGGGCACGTCGATGCGGGCGATCACCGCCGCGATGCGGTCAAGATTGTCGGCGTAGTCGGTCACCACCAGCGTGTTGTTGCCGGGATACGCATTGATGGGATTGTTGGGCGGCACCATCGGCCGCAGCACCGGCACCAGGTTGGCCGCGTTCTCGTACTTGAGCGGGAACACCCGCGTCAGCATCTCGCCGCTGTTGCCCGAGCCGCCGCGCGCGAAGGCCGCCACCGACACCGGCGCCTTGGCCGCTCCGCCCGCGGCCGGCGCCGGCCGCGGATCGCCCACCACCGCGCTGCCCTGCAGCTTGGCGTCGGCCTCCGGCACCACCCGCGTCACGCCGTCCACCTCGACGATCGCGAAGCCCTGCAGCCGCAGCGCGCCAGTCAGCATCGACAGCGCCTGGCCGCTGTCGACCGGCCGGTCCGACACCAGCGTGAGCTTGCCCTTCACGCGGGGATCCACCAGGAAATTGCGCTTGGTGAACAGCGACAGCGCACGCAGCACGGCGGGGATGTCCGTGTCGACGAAGTTCAGGCTGACGCGATTGTCCGCCTGTTGAGCATGGGCCTGGCCGGCCGCGGGTCCGAGTTGGCTTGCCGCGAGCAAGACCGCAAGGCTGAGTTGCGCGATATGACGCATGACGAGATGTGCCTGAGACGTGAAGTCGTGTGAAAAAACGTGAAAGCGCGTCGGAGTATACGGGGTGACACTGCAACACTACGGTCATAATCCAGAGGCAAGGTGACGGCCTGCAAAGCCTTGATTTACGGGCCTTTCCGCCCATCGGCGGCGGGACCCGAGACCCCCAATCCACCATGCCATCCTTTCGTTACGAAGCGACTGACGCGCTTGGCAAGATCGTGCACGGCACGATCGATGCCGACAGCGAACGCGGCGCGCGCAATCAGTTGCGCGGGCGCGGCCTGCTGCCGCTTTCCACCTCGCCGGCGGCACGCGCCGAAGGCCTGGGCGCCGCGTTGCGCACGCGCCTGTCCGATGCCGACCTGGCCTGGCTCACGCGCCAGCTCGCCAGCCTGCTGGCCGCCCGCCTGCCGCTGGACGCCGCGCTCGGCGCCACGCTCGAACAGGCCGAGAAAAAACACATCGCCGCCACGCTCGAAGGCGTGCGCGATGACGTGCGCGCCGGCCATCGCCTGTCCACCGCGCTGGCCTCGCGTCCGCGCGACTTCCCCGAGATCTATCGCGCCTTGATCGGCGCCGGCGAAGAATCCGGCGACCTGGCGCAGGTCATGGAAAAACTGGCGGACTACATCGAAGAGCGCAACACCCTGCGCAGCAAGGTCATGACGGCGTTCATCTACCCCGCCGTGGTGGCCTGCGTCTCCGTCATCATCGTGATCTTCCTGCTGGGCTACGTCGTGCCGCAGGTGGTGTCCGCCTTCAACCACGCCAAGCAGCAATTGCCGCTGCTGACCCGCATCATGCTGGCGCTGTCCGACTACGTGCGCGACTGGGGCCTGGCCACCGGCGCCGCCCTCGCGCTGGCCCTCGTGCTGTGGCGCTATAGCCTGCGCGTGCCTGCCGCCCGCCATGCCTGGCACGCCCGCATGCTGCGCCTGCCGCTGGCCGGCCGCTTCGTGCTTGGCGTCAACGCCGCGCGCTTCGCCTCGACTCTGGCGATACTCTGCGGCAGCGGCGTGGCGCTGCTCACCGCCCTGGACGCCGCGCGCCGCACCCTCGGCAACGACGTGCTGCGCGGCGCCGTCGACGAAGCCGCCGCCCGCGTGCGCGAAGGCGCCTCGCTTTCGGCCTCGCTGGCCGCGCAGAAAGCCTTCCCCTCGCTGCTCATCCACCTCATCGCCAGCGGCGAAAAGACCGGCCAATTGCCCGAACTGCTGGACCGCGGCGCCCAGAACCTGTCGCGCGACCTGGAACGCCGCGCCATGGCCATGACCGCCCTGCTCGAACCCGCGCTGATCCTGCTGATGGGCGGCTTCGTGCTGTTGATCGTGCTGGCCGTGATGATGCCAATCCTGGAGATGAACCAGTTGATCCGCTAAACCCGCAGAAAGAACAAGGCCCGCGTCCACCCCGCGGGCCTCAAAGAGTCGATGGCAAACGCCAAAAAGCGACGCCCCAAGAACACAATCACCCGCCCAAAAAACATCGGGGAGACCCTTACGGTCCCCCCGACAGTCAACCCAAGCGATTCCAGCGCGATTTCAAAGCGCCTCTTCGTCGCTCTCCCCCGTCCGGATGCGGATGGCCTGCTCCACAGGCGTGACGAAGATCTTGCCGTCGCCGATCTTGCCGGTGCGGGCCGCCTTCACCACCGCCTCGATCGCCGCCTCGACCTGATCGTCCGGCAGCACCACTTCGACGCGGATCTTCGGCAGGAAATCCACCACGTATTCCGCCCCGCGGTAGAGTTCGGTATGCCCTTTCTGGCGCCCGAAGCCCTTCACTTCGGTCACGGTCAGCCCGCTGACGCCGACCTCGGCCAGCGCTTCGCGGACTTCGTCGAGCTTGAAGGGTTTGATGATGGCGGTGACTTGTTTCACGTTGGTCGTCCTGATTGTTCGATCTGTTGCGGCGCCCGGGACGCTTGTCGGACCAGGGCGCGATGAATGAGAGAATACCACCGGCGCCCGGCCCGCCAAGCCCGGCCCCGCGCGTGCCGGGAAAACCCGCAGGCGCGGTCAGGCCGGCGGCGCCTGGTCCGGAATGCGGTCGGCATCGCGCAGCCACACCACCGATTCGGAATCGCTGGGCGCGCGCCAGTCGCCGCGCGGCGACAGCGAGCCGCCCGAGCCCACCTTGGGCGCGTTCGGCACGCAGGTGCGCTTGAACTGGCTGAGGCGGAAAAAGCGATCCAGGAAGATCTTCAGGTTGCGCTTGATGGCCGCCAGGTCGTACTGATTGCGCGCCACGTGGCCGCCCTCCGGCCAGGCGCCGGCGTCGCGGTCGCGCCAGGCCGCCAGCGCCAGGAACGCCACCTTGGTCGGCGCGAAGCCGTAGCGCAGCGTGTAGTACAGGTTGAAGTCCTGCAGTTCGTAGGGGCCGATGGTGTCTTCGCTTTTCTGCGTCGGCTTGCCATCGTCGCCCCCCGGCACCAGTTCCGGGCTGACGTCCGTGCCCAGCACGTCCAGCAACACCGCCGCGCCGGCTTCGCCCAGGCGGCCGGACTCGGCCACCCAGCGCACCAGGTGCGTGATCAACGTCTTGGGCACGCTGGCGTTGACGCTGTAGTGCGACATGTGATCGCCCACGCCATAGGTGCACCAGCCCAGCGCCAGCTCGCTCAGGTCGCCCGTGCCGATGACGATGGCGTTGTTGAAATTGGCGATGCGGAACAGATGGTTGGTGCGCTCGCCGGCCTGCACGTTCTCGAAGGTGATGTCGTACACCGGCTGGCCGGCGGCATAAGGATGGCCGAGATCCTTGAGCATCTGCAGGCAACTGGGCCGGATGTCGACCTCGGACGCCGTGCAGCCCACCACCGCCATCAACTGGCGCGCCTGCTGCAGCGTGCGCGTGCTGGTGGCAAAGCCCGGCATCGTCACGGCCAGGATGTTGGCGCGCGGCAGCCCCAGCGTATCCATGGCCTGCGCGCAGACCAGCAACGCGTGGGTCGAATCCAGCCCGCCCGAAATGCCAATGACCACCTTGGACATGCCGCTGGCCGACAGCCGCTGCGCCAGCGCCTGCACCTGGATGTTGTAGACCTCCTGGCAGCGCGCGTCGCGGCGCCGGGCGTCGGCCGGCACGTAGGGGAAGCGCGGCACGCGCCGCTCCAGCGGCAACTCGGCGTCTTCCAGCGGCGCCGCGACCGGCACCGGCACCAGGCGGAACTTGCGCACTTCGTCGCGATGGCGCCGCGCCGACTGGCCAAAGGTGGTCTGGTGCATGCGCTCGCGCGACAGGCGCTCCAGGTCGACGTCGGCAAACAGCAGGTGCGATGCGTTCAGGAAACGCTCGGACTCGCCCAGCAGCTCGCCGTTTTCGTAGATCAGCGCCTGGCCGTCCCAGGCCAGGTCGGTGGACGATTCGCCGCGGCCGGCCGAGGTATACATGTAGGCCGCCAGGCAGCGCGCCGACTGCTGCGCCACCAACTGATGGCGGTAGGCCGACTTGCCGACCACGATGTTCGAGGCCGACAGGTTCACCAGCACCGTGGCGCCGGCCAGCGCCGCGAACGAGGACGGCGGGATCGGCACCCAGACGTCTTCGCAGATCTCGACGTGGAACTGGAACAGCGGCAGCTTTTCCATCTGGAACAGCAGCTCGGCGCCAAACGGCACGGTCTGGTCCAACAGGCGGATCTCGGTGGCCAGCGCGCAATCGGCGGCGCTGAACTGGCGCGCTTCGTAGAACTCGCCGTAGTTGGGCAGGTAGCTCTTGGGCACCACGCCCAGGATGCGGCCGCCGGCGATGACCACGGCGCAGTTGTACAGTTGGTGCGCCACCCGCAGCGGCGCGCCGACGATGACGGCGATGTCCAGCTCGGCCGTGGCCCGCGCCACCTCGCCCAGCGCCGCCTCGCAGGCGTCCAGCAGGGCCTGCTGGTGGAACAGGTCGTCGCAGGTGTAGGCCGACAGGCCCAGCTCGGGGAACGCCACCAGCACGGCGCCGCCCTGGGCCGCCTGCTGCGCCAGCGCGATGGTCTGGGCGGCGTTGAAGGCCGGATCGGCGACCCGGCATTCGGGCACGCCCACGGCGACCCGGGCGAAGCCGTGGGAATACAGGTTGAAGAACGGGTTCGACATCGGATCCATCGCCTGGGGCGCCTTGATACGGAACTGCACGGAACGGGCCTGTTTCAGGCCGGGACATCCAACCCGGCCATTATCTCACGGCGTCATGGGCCGGACGGCGGCGCCAGGCGCTCTGGATCGGGCCGCTGATGGCCGCCTTGCGCGGCCAGCGCGGCCTGGATGGCGCCCTCGCGCAGGTAGCTGCCCATGGCGCCGATATCCGCGCCGGACGGCTGCTGGTACAGCCGCAGGCCCAGTTCCGGCAGGATCGCCAGCAGATGGTCGAAGATGTCGCCCTGGATGCGCTCGTACTCGACCCAGGCGGTGACGGCGGTGAAGCAATAGACCTCGACCGGGATGCCGTCGGCGGTGGGCTCCATCATGCGCACCATCATCGCCATGTCCTGGCGCACCTCGGGGTTCTGCTTCAGGTAGGCCAGGCCGTAAGCGCGGAAGGTGCCGATGTTGGTCAGGCGGCGGCGGTTGGCCGGCACGCTGGCCAGTTCGCCCATGGTCTGGTTGGCCTGGGCGATGTCCTGGGTCTTGACCCGCAGGTAGTCGTGCAGCAGCCGGAAGCGCATCAACTGCTGGGCCTCGTCATCGGTCAAAAAGCGCACGCTGCTGGCGTCGATGCGCAGGGTGCGCTTGATGCGCCGGCCGCCCGACTCGAACATGTGGCGGTAGTTGCGGTAGCTTTCCGAGAACAGCTTGTAGGTCGGCACCGTGGTGACGGTGTTGTCCCAGTTCTGCACCTTGACCGTGTGCAGGGCGATGTCCTTGACGAAACCGTCGGCGTTGGACTGCGGCATCTCGATCCAGTCGCCGATGCGCAGCATGTCGTTGCTGGTGAGCTGGGTGCTGGCCACCAGCGACAGCAGCGTGTCCTTGAACACCAGCAGCAACACCGCCGACAGCGCGCCCAGGCCGGAGATCATCCACAGCGGCGAGCGGTCGATCAGAATGGAAAGCACCAGCACGGTGCACACCGCCATCAGGATCAGTTTGCTGATCTGGATATAGCCCTTGATCGAGCGCGTCTGCGCCCGGGTGGTGGCCGAATAGGTGTCCTGCCAGGCGCTCAGCACCCCGGAAAACGCCACGAACACGCAGATCCAGGCGCCGGCGTGGGCCAGCCGCCCGACCAGCGTGGCGGCCTTCTCGACGTGCGGCACCAGCTCGATGCCCACCGACACCACCGCGAACGGCACTGCGTACCACAGGTTCTGGTAGGCGCGGCGGCGTTGCAGCGCCTTGTCCCAGTCCTCGTGGCCGCTGACCACCAGCAGCCGGTGCGCCAGCAGCAACACCACCCGCGCGACCACCCACTGGACGAACAGGGCGGTCAGGATCAGCACGCCGATGCCGACCAGCGTCTGCGCCCAAGGCTGGTGCGGCATATAGGTATCGAGTTCGGTGGCCAGTTCTTCCCATTCCATGGGCATAGGTCGTGTGCTCTCTTCTGATGTGCGGCGGGCGGCGGGGTTGCCCGGCTTGCCGGGGCCGCGGGATATGACCCTGAATTATCCGACAACTCGCGCCCGCGCAGGTTTCCAGCGGCAACAGCGCGGCCCCCGGGCTCGCCGCGATTCGTCAGCCGCCCGGGGCAGGCCCTATAATCCCCGCCATCATGGCAAACACTCCCTCTCCCGATCAAAACCAGTTCGCCAACAAGGCGCAGGCCTGGTCCGCCCGGTTCTCGGAACCGGTTTCCGAACTCGTCAAACGCTACACGGCGTCCGTGGATTTCGACAAGCGCCTGGCGCGCTACGACATCCAGGGTTCGCTCGCGCACGCGGACATGCTGGCCGCCCAGGGCATCATCGGCGCCCAGGACCTGGCCGACATCCAGCGCGGCATGACGCAGATCCTGTCCGAAATCGACGCCGGCAGCTTCCAGTGGCTGCTCGACCTCGAAGACGTGCACCTGAACATCGAAAAGCGCCTGGTCGAGCTGGTCGGCGATGCCGGCAAGCGCCTGCACACCGGCCGTTCGCGCAACGACCAGGTGGCCACCGACATCCGCCTGTGGCTGCGCGGTGAAATCGACACCCTGATCGACCTGCTGCGCCAGTTGCGCCACGGCCTGGCCACGGTGGCGCTGGACAACGCCGCCACCATCATGCCGGGCTTCACCCACCTGCAGGTGGCCCAGCCCGTCACCTTCGGCCACCACCTGCTGGCCTACGCCGAGATGTTCGGCCGCGACGCCGAGCGCCTGGCCGACTGCCGCCGCCGCGTCAACCGCCTGCCGCTGGGCGCCGCCGCCCTGGCCGGCACCTCGTTCCCGATCGACCGCGAACGCGTCGCCAAGACCCTGGGCTTTGACGGCGTCTGCCGCAACTCGCTCGACGCCGTCTCCGACCGCGACTTCGCCATCGAGTTCTGCGCCGCCGGCGCGCTGATCATGACGCACGTCTCGCGCCTGTCCGAAGAACTGGTGCTGTGGATGAGCCCGCGCGTCGGCTTCATCGACCTGGCCGACCGCTTCTGCACCGGCAGCTCGATCATGCCGCAGAAGAAGAACCCCGACGTGCCCGAGCTGGCGCGTGGCAAGACCGGCCGCGTCAACGGCAACCTGGTCGCCCTGCTGACCCTGATGAAGGGCCAGCCCCTGGCCTACAACAAGGACAACCAGGAAGACAAGGAAGGCCTGTTCGACACGGCGGACACGCTGCGCGACACGCTCACCATCTTCGCGGACATGGCCGGCGGCATCAAGGTCAAGGCCGACAACATGCGCGCCGCCGCCCTGCAGGGCTTCGCCACCGCCACCGACCTGGCCGACTACCTGGTCAAGCGGGGCGTGCCGTTCCGCGACGCCCACGAAGTGGTGGCCCACGCCGTGCGCGACTGCGAACAGCGCGGCTGCGACCTGGCAGACCTGTCGCTCGATGAGCTCAAGGCCTACCACCCGACCATCGGCGACGACGTGCACCAGGTGCTGACGCTGGAGGGCTCGGTTGCCGCGCGCAAGCACGTGGGCGGCACCGCCCCCGAGCGCGTGGCCGAGGAAGCCCGCCGCGTGCTGCAGGAAACGGCGGCGTAACACGCCGGCGATTCCCTGGCAGCAAAACAGGCGGCCCCGGATTTTTCCGGGGCCTTTTTTCATGGCTATGATGGGCGCTTTCCACTCGCCCCCTCCCCCATGCCAGCCCTGCGCGCGTCCTGGTTCCCTTCCCCCCTGTCCTGTCCGGCCATCCTGACGGCCGCCTGCCTGCTGGCGCTTGCCGCCCATCCCGCCGCCCTGGCGCAGACGGCGCGCAAGCCGTCGCCGTACGAAAACAACGTCATCGAGCCCTTCAAGGCCCCCCGGCCGCTGAGCCCGGAGGAAATCGCGGCGCGCCAGGCCGAAGATGCGCGCCGTGGTGGCCCCGCCTTCATGGCCCGAGTGGAAAGCGACGCCGCCTTCGGCCAGTTGGCGCGGGTCTACAACGCCGGCACGCCGCTGGAAATCCCGCACGTGCTGTTCGTGATCGACCGCCAGCGCGGCAACCGCATCTATTACCTGGACACGCCGCGCTACGGGCTGCACGAGACCTTCGCGCGCGAGCGGCGCCTGCTGCCCGGCAAGGACAAGGCGGCGCTGACCGCGCAGTACAAGGATCCCAACCGCCGCCTGCTGTTCGGCACCCTGAGCTGGCAGCGCGACCTGCCGGGCTACACCTACGAATTCTGGGAGGGCGACCGCCTCACGCCCGAGCTGCTGAAGCTGGCCGACGAGGTGGTCGCCAAGAGCTTCCATGCCCCGATCCGCTTCAAGACCAACTCGACCCTGCACGAACAGGCCGCCACCACGGCCGGCCTGCGCTTCGTGACGCAGGAGGCGCTGCTGCGCGAACAGGCCTTCCTGCCGCTGAACCCCGGCAGCGCGCGGGGCCGGCTGCGCATCGTCGCCTCGGTCGAAGCCACGCCCGACCTCAAGCGCGACGACATCGTGGTGCTGGACGAAGTGCCGATCGCCATCCCGCCCGTGGCCGGCCTGATCACGCAGCGCCCGTCCACGCTGCTGTCGCACGTCAACCTGCTGGCCAAGGGCTGGGGCATCCCCAACGCCTACGTGCGCGACGCCACCACGGCGCTGCGCCAGTACGACGGCCAATGGGTCACCTTGACCGTCAGCGGCAACGACTACCAGGTGCGGCCCGGCGACAAGCCCGCCGCCCAACCGCCGGCGACACCACCCAAGCCGCGCGCGCAACTGCCCAAGCCCGACCTGAGCGTGCAGGCGCTCAAGCCGCTGGATGCCCTGGCCGTGCGCGACAGCCGCCATTGCGGCGTCAAGGCCGCCAACCTGGGCGCGCTGCGCTCCGCCCTGCCGCCGGCCGCCAGCGTGCCCGACGGCTTCTGCATCCCGTTCGCGCAGTACGCCGCCTTCATGCGGCGGTTGAATGTGGCCCAGCGCCTGGCCGCGCTGGAGCAGCGCCCCGACTTCATCGCCGATGCCGAGGTGCGCCGCAAGGAACTGGCCGCCCTGCGCCAGGACATCATGCAGGCCGCCGTCGACCCGGCACAGGCCGAATCCTGGCGCGCGCTGTGGCAATCGCGCCTGAAGGGCGCGGGCGTGTTCGTGCGCAGTTCTTCCAATTCCGAGGACCTGCCCGGCTTCAGCGGCGCCGGGCTGTACACCACGGTACCCAACGTCACGCAGCCCGAAGCGCTGGCCAAGGCGGTGCAGACGGTGTGGGCCTCGGTCTACAACTTCGACGCCTACGAGGCGCGGCGCGCGGCCGGCATCCCCCAAGACGCGGTGGTGATGGCCGTGCTGGTGCAGCTGGCGGCGCCATCCGACAGTTCCGGCGTCATGATCACGCGCGACCCGTTCGACGCCAGCCGCCGTTACGTGACCTACATCTCGGCCAAGCGCGGCCTGGGCATCAAGGTGGTGGAAGGCAAGCGCCAGGCCGAGCAGGTGATGTATTCGAGCTGGTCCAAGGCGGTGCAGGTGCTGAGCCGCTCGGCCGAGGACACGCAATTGGTGGTGGACGCCAGCGGCGGCTTGCGCGAAGTGCCGATCGCGCCGGATGCGCGCCAGGTGCTGAACGACGCGCTGGTCGCGCGCCTGGCCGCCGTGGGCCGGCAGGTCAAGCAGCGCCTGGGCAAGGTCGACCAGGACATCGAATGGGCGGTGGTCGGCGACCAGATCATCATCCTGCAGGCGCGGCCCTACATCGACGCGCGCCGCTAGCGGGCGCACAGGAAAAAACCGCGGCGGCGGGCAAGACGCCCGCCCACCGCGGCCTTGGATTCGCCGTCCCGGCTCAGACGTGCAGCGCGTGCCCCAGCGCCTTGAGCGCGGCTTCCTGCACCGCCTCGCCCAGGGTCGGGTGGGCATGAATCGTGCCCGCCACGTCCTCCAGCGTCGCGCCCATTTCGAGCGACTGGCCGAAGGCCGTCGACAGTTCCGACACGCCCCGGCCCACCGCCTGCCAGCCCACGATCAGGTGGTTGTCGCGGCGCGCCACCACCCGCACGAAACCGTCGGTGGATTCCAGCGTCATGGCGCGGCCGTTGGCGGCGAACGGGAACGACGCCGCCAGGCAGTCCAGCCCGGCCGCCTCGGCCTCGGCCGGCGACAGCCCGGCCACCACCACTTCGGGGTCGGTGAAGCACACCGCCGGAATCGCGGCCGGCTGGAAGTGGCGGCGCTTGCCGGCCACCAGCTCGGCCACCATCTCGCCCTGCGCCATGGCGCGGTGCGCCAGCATCGGCTCGCCGGCGATGTCGCCAATGGCCCAGACGTCGCGCATGGAGGTGCGGCATTGGTCGTCGATGCGCAGCGCGTTGCCCTTGCGGTCCAGTTGCAGGTTTTCCAGGCCCCAGCCTTGCGTGCGCGGACGCCGGCCGACGGCGATCAGCACCCGGTCGGCGGGCAGCGCGGTCTCGGCGCCGCTGGCGTCCTGGATCCGCACCGCCGTGCCGGCGCCATTGAGCCCCAGCACCTTGCGGCCCAGGTGCAGCGCGACGCCCAGCCGGGCCAGCGCGGCCGCCACCGGCTTGGTCAGTTCGGCGTCGTAGGTCGGCAGGATGCGATCCTGCGCCTCGACCAGGGCCACCTCGGCGCCCAGCTTGCGGTACACCGTGCCCAGTTCCAGGCCGATGTAGCCGCCACCCACCACCACCAGCTTCTTCGGAATGTCGATGGGCGACAGCGCCTCGGTCGAGGACACCACCATGCCGCCGAACGGCACCGACGGCAACGGCGTCGGCTCGGAGCCGGCCGCCAGCAGCAGGTGCTCGCACTGGATGCGCAGGCGGGCGCCGTCGGCGCTCTCGACCTCGACGGTCTTGCCGTCCAGCAGTCTGGCCCAGCCCTGCACCACCTGCACGCCGTTCTTCTTGAGCAGCGCGCCCACACCGCCGGTCAGCTTGCCGACGATGCCGTCCTTCCAGGCCACCGTGCGGCCGATGTCGATGGCGGGCGCCGACACCGAGATGCCCAGCGCCGACTGGCCGGCGTAATGGCGCGCCTTGTCGAATTCCTCGGCCGCGTGGATCAGCGCCTTGGACGGAATGCAGCCGATGTTCAGGCAGGTGCCGCCCAGCCGGTCGCCTTCGACCAGGAGGGTGGGCACGCCCAGTTGCCCGGCGCGGATCGCGGCCACATAGCCGCCAGGCCCGCCGCCGATCACCAGCAGGGTTGTCGTCTTGGTAGTCTGGCTCATGCTTACTCCACGAAAAGCAGCGCGGGTTGTTCCAGCAGCGCGCGCACGGCCTGGATGAAGCGGGCCGCGTCCATGCCGTCGACCACGCGGTGGTCGAACGAGGACGACAGGTTCATCAGTTTGCGCGCCACCACGGCGCCATTGCGGAAGGCGGGCCGCTCGACGATGCGGTTCACGCCGACGATGCCGACCTCGGGATGGTTGATGACCGGCGTCGTGACGATGCCGCCCAGCGGCCCCAGGCTGGTGATGGTGATGGTCGAGCCGGACAATTCATCGCGCCCGGCGCTGCCGGACCGCACCGCCTGCGCCAGCCGGCCGATCTCGGCCGCCATCGACCACAGGTCGCGGGTCTCGGCGTGGCGCATCACCGGCACCATCAGGCCGGCGTCGCTCTGCGTGGCGATGCCGATGTGCACCGCGCCATAGCGCGTCACCTGGCCGGCCTCGTCGTCATAGCGGGCGTTGATCTGCGGGAAGTCACGCAACGCGATCACCATGGCGCGCGCCAAGAGCGGCAGCAGCGTCAGCTTGCCGCGCGATTCGCCGAACTTCGCGTTCAGGCTGACGCGCAGGTCTTCGAGGTCGGTGACATCGATTTCCTCCACGTAGCTGAAATGCGGAATGCGGCGCTTGGACTCGGCCATCTTCTGCGCGATCTTGCGGCGCAGGCCGATTACCGGCACCTGCTCTTCGTCGTTGCGCTCGGCGTAGGCCGGGCCGCGCGCGGGGGTGGCCGCGCCCTGCCCTTGCAGGTAGGCGTCCAGGTCCTCGTGCAGGACGCGGCCGGCCGGGCCGCTGCCGTGCACGAAGCGCAGTTCGATCCCAAGATCCCAGGCGCGCTTGCGCACGGCCGGCGAAGCCAGCGGCTTCTCGCCCGGCTGGCGCGTGGCGGCGGCGGCCTGGCGCGTGGCGGCGGGACGGCCCGGCTGCGCGGATGGCGCTTGCGGCGCGGCGGCGGACGATTGCAGCGATGCGGCGATCTGGCCCGCAACGCCGCCAGCCGGAGCCTTGCCGGCCTGGGCTGGCGCCGATGCGGCGGCCGGCGCGCTTGCCGCGGGCGCGGCAGCGGCCTGCGGCGGCTGCGCCGCCGCGTCGCCCTTCACATTGCCCTCGCCCTCGACTTCCAGGCGGATCAGTTCGCCGCCCACCGCCATGACCTGGCCGACTTCGCCGCCCAGCGCGACCACGCGGCCGACCACGGGCGACGGGATCTCGACCGTGGCCTTGTCGGTCATGACGTCGGCCAGCGGCTGGTCCTCGGCGACGGTGTCGCCCACCTTGACGTGCCAGCCCACCAGTTCGACCTCGGCGATGCCTTCGCCGATGTCGGGCATCTTGATGACATGAATCCCCATCTCACACCTCCATCGCGCGTTTGAACGCTTCGCCGACCCGGCGCGGGCCGGGGAAGTAGGCCCATTCCTGCGCGTGCGGATAGGGAGTGTCCCAGCCGGTCACGCGCTCGACGGGCGCTTCGAGGTGATGAAAACAGTGTTCCTGCACCAGCGCGATCAGCTCCGCGCCAAAGCCGCAGGTGCGCGTGGCTTCGTGCACCACCACGCAGCGGCCGGTCTTCTTGACCGAGTTGACAATGGCTTCCAGGTCCAGCGGCCACAGGCTGCGCAGGTCGATGACCTCGGCGTCGATGCCGGTTTCCTCGGCCGCGGTCAGCGACACGTGCACCGTGGTGCCGTAGGTCAGCACCGTCAGCGCGTTGCCGGGCCGCACGATGGCGGCGGTGTCCAGCGGCACGGTGTAGTAGCCGGTCGGCACCACGCTGCCCGGGCGGCCGGTCCACGGCGTCACGGGACGGTCGTGGTGGCCGTCGAACGGCCCGTTGTACAGCCGCTTGGGCTCCAGGAAGATGACCGGATCGTCGTTCTCGATGGACGCGATCAGCAGCCCCTTGGCGTCGTACGGGTTGGACGGCATCACCGTGCGCAGCCCGCAGACCTGGGTGAACATCGCCTCGGGGCTCTGGCTGTGCGTCTGGCCGCCGTAGATGCCGCCGCCGCAGGGCATGCGGATGGTCATGGGGGCGATGAACTCGCCCACCGAGCGATAGCGCAGGCGCGCCGCCTCCGACACGATCTGGTCGGAGGCCGGATAGAAATAATCGGCGAACTGGATCTCGCACACCGGCCGCAGGCCGTAGGCGCCCATGCCCACCGCCACGCCGACGATGCCGCCCTCGGAGATCGGCGTGTCGAACACGCGCGAGCTGCCGTACTTGGCCTGCAGGCCCTCGGTGCAGCGGAACACGCCGCCGAAATAGCCCACGTCCTGGCCGAACACCACCACGTTGCCGTCACGCTCCAGCATCACATCCATGGCCGAGCGCAAAGCCTGGATCATGGTCATCGGCGCGGACGCCGGACCCCCATTGTTATCGATAGCCATGACTCACACTCCGAGCTGCTGACGTTGCCGGCGCAGATGCTCCGGCATGTCCTTGTAGACGTCTTCAAAGATGCTGGCGGCGCTGGGGACGTGGCCGTCCACCAGGGTGCCGTAGCTTTCCGCTTCCTTCTGCGCCGCCTGGATCTCGGCGTCGAGCTCGGCGCGCGCCGCGTCGTGCTCGGCCTCGGACCAGAGGCCGCGCTGGATCAGGTGCTTCTTGAAGCGCTCGATCGGGTCGCCCAGCGGGAAGTGGCTCCAGTCGTCGCCGGGGCGGTACTTGGAGGGGTCGTCGGAGGTGGAGTGCGGGCCCGCGCGGTAGGTCACCCATTCGATCAGGGTGGGGCCGAGGTTGCGGCGGGCGCGCTCGGCGGCCCAGCGCGAGGCGGAATACACCGCCAGGAAATCATTGCCGTCCACCCGCAGCGAGGCGATGCCGCAGCCCACGCCGCGGCCGGCGAAGGTGGCGCCCTCGCCCCCGGCGATGGCCTGGAAGGTCGAGATGGCCCACTGGTTGTTGACCACGTTCAGGATCACCGGCGCGCGGTACACGTGGGCGAAGGTCAGCGCAGTGTGAAAGTCCGCTTCGGCGGTGGCGCCGTCGCCGATCCAGCCCGACGCGATGCGCGTGTCGCCCTTGATGGCCGAGGCCATGCCCCAGCCCACGGCCTGGATGAACTGCGTGGCCAGGTTGCCCGAGATGCTGAAAAAGCCGTTCTCGCGGTCGGAATACATCACCGGCAACTGGCGGCCCTTGAGCGGGTCGCGCTCGTTGGACATGAGCTGGCACATCATGGTCACCAGCGACACGTCGCGCGCCAGCAGGATGCTCTGCTGGCGGTACGTCGGAAAGCACATGTCGCCCTGCTCCAGCGCCAGCGCGTGGGCCGAGCCGATGGCCTCTTCGCCCAGGCTCTGCATGTAGAAGGAGATCTTCTTCTTGCGCTGGGCGGTCAGCATGCGGCCATCGAAGATGCGCGTCTTGAGCATGGTGCGCATGCCCCGGCGCAGCAGCTCGTCGCTGATCTGCGGCGCCCACGGGCCGACCGCGCGGCCGTCGTCGTCGATGACCCGCACCAGGCTGTAGGCCAGGCTGCCGGTATCGATCGCGGCGACATCAATGGGGGGTTTGGGCACCTCGCCGGGCGGCGACAGGCGCAGGTAGGAAAAGTCGGTCTTGCAACCCGGACGCCCGGTAGGCTCGGGGACGTGCAACTTCAGCGGCCCGTATTGGCTCATGAATTGTCTCCACGCTTGATCGTGTCATGCGCATTCTTCTTTCCAAGACACTGCCCAAGGGGGTGACCTCGGACATTGCCATCGCCGGCCGCTGCAAAGGGGTAAACATGCACGGCCGGCAGCCAGAGTAGCACAGGGCGCGGCCTCGAGACAGGGGCCGCGCCGGGCCAGGCTGGCGGCGGTGGCGCAGGGCCGCGCGGCGTGTGCGCGGGGCGTTGCGCGCCCCGCCGGACCGGCGTTACCAGCGGTAGGTCGCCGTGCCGATCACCCGGCGCGGCTCGCCGTAGAAGCACCCGTAGGTGCAACTGCCGATATAGGTCTTGTCGGCCAGATTGGTGGCGTTGAGCGCGAACCGCCATGGCCCGGTGGTGTAGCTGACCATGGCGTCGAACAGCGTGAAGGCCGGCACCTCGACCGCCGTGCCATGCGCCATGCCGCGCGTGCTGCCGACGTAGCGCACGCCCGCGCCGACCCGCAGCCCCGGCAGGCCGAAAGCGCCGAAGCCGTAGTCGCCCCAGACCGAGAACTGGTTGAACGGCACCGAATTCAGGCGCTTGCCGACCTCGTCCGGCTGCAGCGGGCTGGCCTTGAGCGTGCGCGCATCGGTGTAGGCGTAGGCGGCGATCAGGTTGGCGTGGCGGCCGATGCGGGTACGCGCCTCCAGTTCCAGCCCGCGGGTGCGCGCCTGGCCGGCCTGGATTTCGTAGTTGGTATCGAACGGATCGGCCACGTTCACGTTCTTGCGCGTCAGTTGATACACCGCCGCCGACAGCATGGTGTCCGACCCGGCCGGCTGATAGCGCAGGCCCGCTTCGTATTGCTGGCCGATGGTGGGCTTGAAGCGGCTGCCCTGGCGGTCCTGGCCGCTGGTCGGCTCGAACGATTCGCTGTAGCTCAGGAACGGCGCCAGGCCGTTGTCGGCCAGGTAGACCAGGCCGGCGCGACCGGTGAAGGCCTGGCTTTTCTCGTTGTCCGCGATCTTTTCGCCGGTGAAGAAATTGCGCTCGTTGACCGTGACCCAGTCGTGCCGTCCGCCCAGCAGCACGACCCATCTGTCGGCGATCTTCATCTGGTCCTGCAGGTACACCCCCAGGCGCGTCATGTCGGTTTTCGAGGACGACCACGGGAACGGCGTGGCCGGTCCCAGGGGGACGCCGTAGACCGGGTCATAGAGATCGATGTTGGTGTTGCCGCGCAGGTAGCGCTCGGTCTCGTGCTTGGGCAGCGAGTAGTCCAGGCCCGCCAGCAGCGTGTGGCGCAACGGGCCGGTGGCGACGTCGTACTGCAACGACGTGTCGGCCACCACCGCCGACGACCGGTCCCAGCGCGGCATCGCGCCGCGATCGGCGGTGTGGCGCTGGTCGGCCTGCAACTGCCAGATGTCGGTGGAGAAATAGGTGCTGTCCGCGTGGAAGTAGCGCACGCTGTTGCGCAGCTTGAGCTGTTCCGTGAACGCGTGTTCGAACAGGTAACCGATCGAATAGCGCTTCATGATGAACTTGTCGAAGCCCGGTTCGCCCGTGAAGCGATTGCGGGCAATCCTGCCATTGGGGTTGGGCAGCACCGTGCCCTGGGCCGGCAGGCCGTAGACGTAGACCGTGCGATCCTCCTGGTATTCCGCCAGCAGGGTCAACGAGGTGGCGTCGCTGGGTTGCCACTTGAGGGCCGGGGCCACGTAGGTGCGGTCGTCCGGCACGTGATCGATGAAGGTATCGCTGTCGCGCTTGAGGGCGGTCAGGCGGTACGACCATTGGCCCTCGTCATCGAGCGCGCCGCCGAAGTCGCCGGAGATCTGCTTGCGGCGGAAGTTGCCCGCCTCGACGTTCAGTTCGTGCAATGGCTCGGTCGTGGGCCGCTTGCTGACCGTGTTGATGACACCGCCCGGCGGCGCCGCGCCGTAGAGCACCGAGGCGGCGCCCTTGAGGAACTCGACCCGTTCCAGCCCGTACAGTTCCTGCCGTCCGTCGTAGATGTTCACGGTGTACAGCGTGCCATCGCGATAGTAGCTGCCCTGGGTGCCTCGAAAGCCGCGCAGGAACAGGCTGTCGGAGGTGCGATCCTGGCCTTCCGCGCGGCTCACGCCCGCCACGTAGCCCAGCGCGTCCTGCAGGCTCTGCGCCTTGAGCGTCTCGATTTCCTCGGCGCCGACCACCGTGATCGACTGCGGCGTCTCGATGATGGGCGTGTCGGTCTTGGTGCCGGTGGCGCTGACACGGGCGGCGTAGCCATGCAGCGGGCCGGAGGACGATTCCGCCGCGCCGGTCACGCGCACCGGCTCCAGCAGGGTCGCCCCGCCCGCCTGCGGCAGGGGTCGCGCGCTGAAGGTGCCATTGGCGGTGATGCGCAATTCCAGGCCGCTGCCCGCCAGCGCCCGCCGCAGGGCCTGCTCGGGCGTGTAGGTGCCGGCCACCGCCGGCGCCTGGCGGCCGGCCACCAGCGCCGGATCGACCGACACCGCGTGGCCGCTCTGGCGCGCGATACGGGTCAGGGTCTCGGCCAGCGGCGCGGCGGGCAGATCGTAGCGCTGCGCCATGGCCGCCCCCGATGGGGCGCCGGCCTGGGCCTGGGCGCTACCGGCTGGCGCGGCCAGGGCAATGAGGAACGCGGCCGCCAACTGCGGCGCGGGACGAACGGGGAACATGGAATCTCCTGCGACAAGGGGGTGCTTCAGGAGGTATGTCCAGCGAGCCCGCCGCAAGCGATCATTTTTTTCCGGCGGCATCGGCGCGCAGGTCAATGCTGACGAGCCAGCCGCCCAGCCCGCCGACCTCGATCGGCAGGGTCTGGCGCAGGGATTCCAGCACGCGATCGGTATCGTCCAGCGGGAAGGCGCCCAGCACCCGCAACCGCGCGGCCTCGGGGGAAATGCGCAGGAAGCCGCGCCGGTACGGCCGCAACGCCGCCACCACCGCGCCCAGCGGCTGGTCGCGCACCACCAGCATGCCGTCGTGCCAGGCGGCGGCCTCGGCCAGCGCGGCATCCGGCGCGCCGATGCCGGCCGCGCCGAAGCGCGCGCCCTCGCCCGCCAGCAGGACGCGCCGCTGCCCCCCCGCCCGGACTTCGACGCTGTGCTCGATCACACAGGCGACACTGCCCTGCTCGTCGCGCGCCACGCCGAACACCGTGCCCAGCGCCTGCACCGCGCCATCGGGGCTGGCCACGACGAACGGGCGCGTGGCGTCCGCCGCCACCCGCACGTGGACCGCGCCTGCGCGCAATCGCAGCACGCGGGCGCGGCCATCGAACTGCAGGTCGACGGCGGAGCGCGCGTTCAGCGTGACCACGCTGCCGTCCGGCAGCGGATAGGCGTGGCGTTCGCCCGTCCCCGTGCGCAGGTCGGCGGCCAGGGTCCGCAACGGCGTCTGGCGGTCGGCCAGCGCGGCCAGCCCGCCGGCCGCCAACGCCAGCATCAGGGCATTGCGCAGCGCCCGGCGGCGCGAGACCGGCGCCAGCAGGGCCGCGCCGGCGGCCTGGGGCGAAGCGCCATCGTCCAGCGGGGCAAAGATGCTTTTCAAGGCGCCGCCGACCATCTCCCAGGCGGCGGCGTGGCGGGGATCCGTCTGGCGCCAGGCCTCGAACCGGGCGCGGTCGGCGGCGCTCACGTCCCCCGACGACAGCAGCACCATCCAGTCGACCGCCGCCTCGACGGCGGCCGGCAGCGCGGGCGCGCTCATGCCGCCAGGCGCGCCGCCACGCACAGCGTGATGGCCTGCTTCATGCTGCGCCGGACGGTGATGGCCGACACGCCGAGCCGTTCGGCGATCTGCGGGTAGGTCAGTTCGTGCAACTGGCTCAGGAGGAATACCTGGCGGGTGCGCGCCGGCAGGCGTTGCAGGGCGCGGTCGATCTGCATCAGGGCCTCGACCACCAGCGCGCGCTGTTCCTCGCTGGGCGCGCAGGCTTGCGGCAGGGATTCGAGGCTGTCGAGATAGGCGCGCTCGAGTTCGCGGCGGCGCCAGAAGGTGTACAGCGCGCGCTGCGCCAGCGTGGTCAGGAACGCGCGGGGTTCGAGGATCGGCTCGGTCTGGCGGCCAGCCAGCACCCGCACGAAAGTGTCGTGCGCCAGGTCGGCGGCGTCGTGGCGGCAGCCCAGCCGGCGCCGCAACCATTGCAGCAGCCACGGATGATGGGCCTCGTACAGCTGGGCGGCGGTCCGCGGCATCGGCGGCGCAGGATGGGGCATGGAGGAACCGGGCATCTGTCGAATCAACAATAAGAATTATTGTCATTTATATCCTGGCGCGCAAGCGGCGCGAAGGGCGCGAACAACGGCTCCGCCGCGCCAGGGATCGCGCCCTCTATACTTGCGATCCCTGCTTGCCTGGAAACCGATGTGGCCCGACCGACGACTTCGAAGTGGTTCAGCTGGACTGGCGTGGTCTTTGCCGCGCTGTATCTCGCCATCGTCATCCTCTGCATCGGCGGCGCGCTGTCGGCCGGCGGCGACGACAAGGGCCGCTTCGTGCTGCTGCAATTGCCATTGGCCCTGCAGCTTGCCCTGCTGCACGAGCTGAACCTGGACCGGCTGCTCGGCGAGCTGTCCTGGGTCGGCGGCTACCTGCTGATCGGGCTGCCGACGCTGGCCCTCTTCTATATCGCGGGCTGGGGCCTGGAAAAACTCGTGCGCATGGCCTTCCGGCCCATTGCGTCGCAACGGTAGGCGAGGCGCGTCACAAAAAAACCGGCCAGCGGCCGGTCTTTTCGTCGAACCATGACGTGCCTCAGACCGGACCGGTCCACTCGGTGACGAACTCGCGGTAGTCCGGGCGCTTGGCCGGCGGCACCGCGCACGCCGGGGTGCCGATGGCCAGGAAGCCGAGGAAGCGGTAGTCCAGCGAATCCAGGCCCAGCGTCGCCTGCACGTCCTCGACGTAGGTGCCGATGCCGGTGCTCCAGAAGGCGCCGTAGCCCAGCATGTGGGCGGCGTTCAGGATGTTCATGGTGGCGCAGCCGGTGGCCAGCAATTGCTCGGTCTCGGGGATCTTGGTGTTGTCGTGGGCGATCTTCTGCGCCACGGCGATGAACAGCGGCACGCCCGCCATCCATTCGCGCACCGACTTTTCCTTTTCCGGCGTCATGCGCGGGTCGCCGCTGCGCTTGACGGCTTCCAGCGCCACGTCGGCCAGCTTGCCGATGGCCTCGCCTTTGATCACCACGAAACGCCACGGACGCAGCGCGCCGTGGTCGGGGGCCGACATGGCGGCCTGCAGGATCTGTTCGAGTTCATCGGGCTTGGGCGCCGGGGCCCGCAGGAACTTGACGGAACGGCGCGAGGTGATGGCGTGCAGGGGCGTGGCGGTGGCGGTCTGGGTCATGGAGTGAGGCACAGGTAACAGGATTCTGGCGGCTTTCCAAATGGGAAAGAGAAGGGTTCTCATATTACGCCATCGCCGCGCCGGGGACGGCTATCCCCCTGCCCGGCGCATGGCGACTAGGGCGTTCAACCCAGGTGGGTATGGCGCTCCTGGCGTTCCTCGACCTGCATTTCCGACAGGCCGTGCAGGATGCCGCAGTCTTCCGTGTCGGGCCGCGCCGACAGGCAGCGCTGGCGCAGATCGGTCAATTGCGTCTTCAACTGGGTCAGCTCGGCGATGCGCTCGTCCACGTGCGAGATGTGCTCGTCGAACAGTTCATTGATGGGGCCGCATCCGGCCTGGTGATTGTCGGCCAGCGACAGGATGGCGCGGATCTCATCCTGCGTCATATCCAGCGCGCGGCAGTTGCGGATCAGCCGCAGGCGCTCCAGGTGGGGCTGGCCGTAGCTGCGGTAGTTGTTCAGTCCCCGTTCCGGGGCGGGCAGCAGCCCTTCCTTCTCGTAATACCTGACGGTTTCGACCGTGGTGCCGGCCGCCGTGGCCAATTCGCCGATACGCATCGCGCCTCCCGGACGCATCCGATGGATTAAGGGGGTTGACCCTATAGTAACTCCAAGGTGTGCAATGCGGTCAATGGCTTACGAAAAGGCAATCAGCATGTCTTCAACATCGACCCGACACCCCGAACACACCGCCGCGACACAGGCCGGCGGCGGCTGCGCGCACAGGCCCGCCGCTGGGCGCGATCACGCGCCTGGCCACACGCCGGGCCAGGGACACGATCACGGACATGACCACAACCATGGCCACGATCACGATCACGACCATGCCGCCGCCAGCTGCTGCGGCCATGGCGCCGCCGCCATCCGCGTATCGGCCGCCGGCACGGCCGCGTTGCAGGCCGGGCCCGGCCAGTTGCTGGCCCGCCTGCGCATTGGCCAGATGGACTGCCCCACCGAGGAAACGCTGATCCGCAAGAAGCTCGACAACGTCGACGGCGTGCACGCGCTGGACTTCAACCTGATGCAGCGCATCCTGACGGTGGTCCATGCAGAGGGCGCGCTGGACCGCATCACCGCGGCCATCCAGTCGCTGGGCATGACGCCCGAACCCCTGGCCGAGGACACGCCGCGCGCCCCGGCCCCGGCCACCGCGCCCGTGAACTGGTGGGCCATCGGCGGCGCCGGCGTGCTCGCCGCCCTGTCCGAGGCCTCGCATTTCGCCGGCATGCACTGGGCCGTCACCGCCGCGCTGGCGCTGGCGGCCATCCTGGCCTGCGGCATCAACACCTACCGCAAGGGCTGGATCGCCGTGCGCAACGGCAACCTGAACATCAACGCCCTGATGAGCATCGCCGTCACCGGCGCGGTGCTGATCGGCCAGTGGCCGGAAGCGGCCATGGTGATGTTCCTGTTCAACGTGGCCGAACTGATCGAGGCGCGTTCGCTGGACCGCGCCCGCAACGCCATCCGCGGCTTGCTCGACCTGGCGCCCGAGACCGCCACCGTGCGCCAGGCCGATGGCGCCTGGAAACAGGTGCCGGCGGCGCAATTGCAGGTCGACGACGTGGTTCGCGTACGCCCGGGCGAACGCATCGCCGCCGACGGCATCCTCGTCGGCGGGCGCTCGGCGGTGGACCAGTCCCCCATCACCGGCGAAAGCCTGCCGGTCGAAAAAACCGAAGGCGACCCGGTGTACGCGGCCACCGTCAACGCGTCCGGCTCGTTCGACTACCGCGTAACGGCGGCGGCGGGCAACACCACGCTGGCGCGCATCATCCACGCCGTCGAACAGGCCCAGGGCGCGCGCGCCCCGACCCAGCGCTTCATCGACCGCTTCTCCCGTATCTACACGCCGGCGGTGGTCGGCGTGGCCGTGCTGGTGGCGCTGCTGCCGCCGCTGCTGTGGGGCCACCCCTGGTTCGACGCAATCTACCGCGCGCTGGCGCTGCTGATCATCGCCTGCCCCTGCGCCCTGGTGATCTCCACGCCGGTCAGCATCGTCAGCGGCCTGACGGCGGCCTCGCGCCGCGGCATCCTGGTCAAGGGCGGCGTGTACCTGGAAGAAGGCCGCAACCTGAAGTGGCTGGCGCTGGACAAGACCGGCACGCTGACGCACGGCAAGCCGGTGCAGACCGACCTGCAGGACTGGGATGTCTGCGACCTGACGCGCGAGCCCGCGGCGCGCATCGCCGCCAGCCTGGCGGCGCGCTCCGACCACCCGGTCTCGCTGGCCGTGGCCAATGCCGCGCGCGAGGCCGGCCAGGCCCTGCTGGACGTGGACGACTTCACCGCCCTGCCCGGCCGCGGCGTCAGCGGCAAGATCGACGGCGTGGCGTTCCAGCTTGGCAACCGCCGCCTGATGCGCGAACTGGGCGTGTCCGACGCCCGGCTGGAAGCCCGCGTCGACGAACTGGAACAACAGGGCAAGAGCGTCATCGCGCTCAGCGACGGCCAGCGCGTGCTGGCGCTGGCGGCGGTGGCCGACACGGTCAAGCCCACCAGCGCGGCCGCCATCGCCGACCTGCATGCGCTGGGCGTGCGCACCCTGATGCTGACGGGCGACAACAGCCCCACCGCGCAGGCCATCGCGCGCCAGGTCGGCATCGACGAAGCGCGCGGCGACCAACTGCCGGAAGACAAGCTGGCCGCCATCGAAAGCAAGCTGGCGCCGGCGGGCAAGGTCGGCATGGTGGGCGACGGCATCAACGACGCCCCGGCCCTGGCCCGCGCGGACATTGGCTTTGCCATGGGCGCGGCCGGCACCGGCACCGCCATCGAGACGGCCGATGTGGCGCTGATGGACGACGACCTGCGCAAGATCGGCACCTTCCTGCGCCTGTCGCGCGCCACCCATCGCGTGCTGGTGCAGAACATCGCGCTGGCGCTCGGCATCAAGGTGGTGTTCCTGGCGCTGGCGATGACCGGCAACGCCACGCTGTGGATGGCGGTGTTCGCCGATGTCGGCGCCAGCCTGCTGGTGGTGGCCAATGGCCTGCGCCTGCTGCGGGCCGCGCCGGCCGTGATCGCGTAGGCGTCAGCCGGTCTGCTCTTCCTGCGGCCAGTCGCGCAGCACCGGCGCGTCCGGCGCGCCCGGGCCGACCTCGCGCAGGTGGTCGTGCTGCAGCAGCGCCATGCGGTAGGCGTCGCGATAGGCGCCGTTGGAAAAGAACTCTTCCTTGAGCAGCCCTTCGATCTGGAAGCCGCAGCGCTCGTAGATGTGGACGGCGGCGCGGTTGTCCTTGTCCACCACCAGGTAGACCTTGTGCAGGTTCAGCACGCGGAAGGCGTAGCCCACCGCGATGCGGGTGGCGGCCTTGGCGTAGCCGCGCCCCTGGTAGCTGGGCGCGATGATGATCTGGAATTCGGCGCGGCGGTGGATGTAGTCGATTTCCACCAGCTCCACCAGGCCAGCCGGCTGGCCGGTGTCGTGCTCGATGATGAAGCGCCGCTCGTTCTGGTCGTGCAGGTGGCGGTCATAGAGAGCGACCAGTTCGTCGTAGGCCTCATAGGGCTCTTCGAACCAGTAACGCATGATGACGTCGTTGTTGTTGAGCTTGTGCACGAAGTGCAGGTCGCCGCGCTCCAGGGGGCGTATTTTGATATCGGATATTACCGACATAGAAACCTCCGAAAGTGCGGCCATTGTAGCTTACATAACGCTGAAAAGCCCGTTGCATGGTGATTTCGAAAAGAAAATGGCTTGTTTACTGGCCTGCGAAACAAAAATGCCTGGAATAGCGCATGAATGCTCGATTCCATTTATCTCCGCTTCCCGTATCGGTAACGAAATGCGCCCCGGCGTCAGGCGGCCGCGAACGCCGGCAGCCGCTGTTCGATGCGCCGCACCACCTCGTTGGCGGCCGATGAAAGCGGCCTCCCGAGCCGCAGCAGCATCTGGCATTCGGGCGCGCTGAGGATCGGATGCGCGATCGGCAGCGCCACCAGTTCGCCGCTGGCCAATTCGTGGTGCACCCCCAGGTTCGGCATCAGCGTCACGCCGGCGCCGCTGATCGCGTACTGCTTGAGTACGCGCAGCGAATTGGTGGTCAGGCTGGGCGTCAGGTGGATGCGTTCGGTGAACTCCAGCAGATCGACCGCCTGGCGCAAGCCATATGGCGCCGACATCAGCGCGAACGGATACGGCAGGATGTCGGCGATGGTGAGCGGCGCGCGGCGCCGGGCCAGCGCATGGTCGCGCGCCGCCAGCAGGCAGACCGGGTGCTTGCGGCTGGCGCGACAGCGCAACCGCGGGTCCACCGGCGGGTTGTAGGCCAGGCCGATATGCGCGGCATCGCTGGCCACGGCCTCGACCACCTCGTTGACCGAGCCGACATTGACGCTGATGTTGATGCGCGGGTGCTCGATGCAGAACGGCCCCACCACGTGCTCCATCAGACTGTCGATGAAGCCTTCGCTGATCATCAGATGGACGTGGCCGCGCCGCATGCCGCGCAATTCCTGCAGCCGCGCGTTCAGGTGTTCCTGCTGGGCGCGGCAGGCGCGATGGTATTCCAGCAGCATGTCGGCGGCCTCGGTCGGGGTCAGGCCGCGCGCGCGGCGCTCGAACAACGCCACGCCCAGCTCCTTCTCCAATAGCTGGATCTGGCGGCTGATGACCGACGGCGCGGTGCCGAGCTTGTCGGCCGCGCCCCGGATCGAGCCGCAGGCCACGACCTCATTGAAGTACTTCAGCCGCACCTGGCTGATCTCAAGCATGCTTTCCCCCGTGTCCGTTCGCCATGGACGTCCGCGCGATCGGCTCGCGGTGCGTTCCATGGTTGTCGCGCGGGCCCCGCTCGCACGCCGGGGCGCCGCTTTTTCTGTTGCCTTGAAGGCAACGATAATTTATCA
Source organism: Achromobacter sp. (assembly GCF_050285565.1). Lineage (GTDB taxonomy): Bacteria > Pseudomonadota > Gammaproteobacteria > Burkholderiales > Burkholderiaceae_B > Achromobacter. The sequence continues at coordinate 436,529 of NZ_JBLZXG010000004.1, read as the reverse complement.
CTCAGGTCATTGTTTCGAACACTGTGCACTCGCAATATGGACGCCGCGCGGACCCGCCCCGGGAACCGCCGCCATCCCAACCACCGCGGCGGGCGCAGACCCGCCCGCCAGGAGACACGCAATGCCCCATCAGGCCACGCCAGGCGCCGATCCGCGCCTGGCTCCGCTCTACCGCAAGATCACCTGGCGGCTGCTGCCGTTCCTGCTGCTCTGTTATGTGTTCGCCTACCTGGACCGCATCAACATCGGCTTCGCCAAGCTGCAGATGCAGCAGGACATCGGCATTTCCGACGCCGTCTACGGCCTGGGCGCCGGCATCTTCTTTCTCGGCTACGTGATGTTCGAGGTGCCCAGCAACCTGCTGCTCACGCGCATCGGCGCGCGCCGCACCCTCAGCCGCATCATGGTGCTGTGGGGCCTGACCTCGGCCTCGATGCTGTTCGTGCAGGGCGAATGGAGCTTCTACATCCTGCGCTTCATGCTGGGCGTGTTCGAGGCCGGCTTCGCCCCCGGCATGATCTTCTACCTGACCTACTGGTACTCGCAGTCGCGCATGGCGGGCGTGATGGCGGTGGTGATGCTGGCCGGCCCCATCGGCGGCATTGTCGGCGGCCCGGTCTCGGCCTGGATCATGACGGCCTTCTCCGGCGCGCATGGCCTGGACGGCTGGCAATGGATGTTCCTGCTCGAAGGCCTGCCCTGTGTGCTGCTGGGCGTCATCGCCTTCCGCTACCTGGACGACAAGCCGGCCCAGGCGCGCTGGCTGACCGCCGAGGAAAAGGCATTGCTGGCCGCCGACCTGGACAGCCGCGGCGCGCACAAGAAGCACGCCTTCGCCCAGGTGCTGCGCGACCCCGCCATCTACGGCATGGCGCTGACCTACTTCTGCCTGATCTGCGGCATCTACGCCGTCAGCTTCTGGCTACCGACGCTGCTGAAGCTGGCGGGGGTGCAGGACACCATGCAGATCGGCCTGTACTCGGCGATCCCCTACCTGGCCGCAGCGGTCTTCATGCTGTGGTTCGCGCGCAGTTCCGACCGCATGCGCGAACGCCGCTGGCACACGCTGGTGCCCGCGCTGCTGGCCGGCGTGGCGCTGTGCATCGCCACCGCGGCGCCGACGCAATTCGCGCTATCCCTGACGGCGATCACGCTGGCCACCGGCTTCATGTGGGCCGCCTACACGGTATTCTGGGCGATTCCGTCGCAGTACCTGCAAGGGCAAGCCGCGGCGGGCGGCATCGCACTGATCAACAGCATCGGCTTGCTGGGCGGCTTTCTCAGCCCGTCCATCATCGGCTGGGTCAAGCAATCCACCGGCAGCCTGGCCGGCGGCCTGTACGCGATCTCCGCCCTGCTGGTGGCCGGCGCCCTGCTGCTGCTGGTGAACCGTCCCGCCCAATCCGCGCCCGCGCGCGCCTGATGCTCCAAGGAATCGATCATGCATATTCTGGTGGCTGGCTTCCAGCACGAGACCAATACCTTCGCGCCGTCCAAGGCGTCCTACGAGAACTTCGTGCGCGGCGAAGGCTTTCCCGCCATGGTGCGCGGCGAGGACATGCTAGCGCTGCGCGAGGTCAACATCCCCGCCGGCGGCTTCATCAACGCCGCGCTGGCGCAGGGCCACACCGTGCGCACGGTGATCTGGGCCGGCGCCAGCCCGTCGGCCCACGTCACCCGCGACGCCTATGAACGCATCGCCGGCGAGATCGTCGACGCGGCGCGCGCCGGCGGCTTTGATGCCATCTACCTGGACCTGCACGGCGCCATGGTGGCCGAGCACCTGGACGACGGCGAAGGCGAACTGCTGGCGCGGGTGCGCGCGCTGGTCGGCCCAGGCGTACCGGTGGTCGGCAGCCTCGACCTGCACGCCAACGTCACCGCGCAAATGCTGCGCGAGGCCGATGGCCTGGCCGCCTTCCGCACCTATCCGCACGTGGACATGGCGGTGACCGGCGAGCACGCCGCGCGCCTGCTGGCCGCGCGCATCGCCGCCGGCGACAAGTGGGTGCGCGCCGAGCGCCGCCTGCCCTTCCTGATCCCGATCAACGGCATGTGCACGATGCTGCAGCCGTCGCAGGGCGTGTATGAAGAACTGGCGCGCCTGGAGCAGACGCCGGGCGTGGCCTCGATCTCGTTCGCGCCGGGCTTTCCGGCGGCCGACTTCCCCGAATGCGGGCCGGTGGTGTGGGCCTACGGCACCGACGCCGACGCGGTCGAGCGCGTGACCGAGGCGCTGTACCAGCGCGTGCTGGAACTCGAACCGCAATGGTCGCCCGACTTCCTGGCGCCGGCCGACGCCGTCAAGCGCGCCCAGGCGCTGGCGGCCGGCGCCGCGCGCCCCGTGGTCATCGCCGACACCCAGGACAATCCCGGCGCGGGCGGCGACGCCAACACCACCGGCATGCTGCGCGCGCTGGTCGAGGCCGACGCGCAGAACGCCGCGCTGGGCCTGTTCTACGACCCCGATGCGGTGCGCCAGGCCACCGCCGCCGGCGTGGGCAACAAGGTCAGGTTACGCCTGGGCGGCCAGTCCGGCGTGGCCGGCGACGCGCCGTTCGAGGGCGAGTTCCTGGTGGAGACGCTGTCGCCCGGCAAGTTGCGTTTCGACGGCCCGATGATGCACGGCATGGAGGTGGATCTGGAGGCCGTGGCCGGCCTGCGGCTGGGCGGCGTGCGGGTGGTGGTCAGCGCCACCAAATCGCAGATGCTGGACCGCAACCTGTTCCGCGTCGGCGGCGTGCAGCCCGAGGAGATGGCGATCCTGGTGGTGAAAAGCTCGGTGCATTTCCGCGCCGACTTCCAGCCGATCGCGCATGAGGTGCTGGTGGCCAAGGCTCCCGGCCCGATGCAGGCCGATCCCGCCGACCTGCCCTGGACCCGGCTGCAAGCGGGCATGCGCATCAAGCCGCTAGGCCCGGCGTTCGCCGGCTGACCGGCAGGCGGCGGCCGTGCGCGCGGGCAGCGGCGCCGCCGGCCTCAAGGCCTGGGCGCCAACCGCCCGCAACCTTATTTGAGCTTGCCCTGCGGGCTGACGAAATCCTCCAGCGTCAGCCCTTTTTCCTTGAGGATGGCTTCCAGCAGCGGTTGCAGCTTGCCCAGGCTTTCCTGGACGGTTTCGCGCACCGTGTCCACCACCACCTGGGTGCCGCGCTCGATCTCGATATTGACGTGGTCGCCCACCTGCTTGTCCTCGAACACCGTCATGCGGCGGGTCTCGGGAATCAGCCAGACCTCGAACCAGCCTTCGGCGCGGTTCACTTCGGACACGGTCAGGCTGGCGCCGTTGATGGCGATATAGCCCTTGGCGAACACATACTTGCGGAACGCCTCGGGGATGCTGAAGCGCATCAGGCGATTGGTATCCGAGGACTTCACCATGATCACTTCCGAGGTGAAATCGACGTGGCCGGACAGCGGATGGCCGCCGATCTCGGCGCCATCCTTGGCGGCGCGCTCGACGTTGGCGCGGTCGCCTTCCTGATAGCTGCCCAGCGTGGTAATGGCCAGGCTTTGCAGCATGACGTCGAAGGTGGCGTGGTTGGGGTCGAGGATTTCCGTGACCGTCAGGCAGACGCCGTCGGTCGAGACGCTGGCGCCGATCGCCAGGTCCTGGCAGAAGCCCTCGGGAAACGCCAGCGTAAACGTGCGCAGGCCTTCGCGATCCGCGATTTTCGCGATCTTCGCGGTGCCTTGAACAATACCGGTGAACATGCTGATCCTGGATACGGGGCGTGGCGCCCCTGGCAAAACATCAAAGGTAACCGATATTTTGCCACCGGGCGCCCGCCCCCATCGGGGCCTGGCGCCCGGCCGCCGCCGGATCAGTGGCGGATGGCGATGGTCTTCAGGGTGGTGAAGCCGTACAGCGCCTCGAAGCCCTTTTCGCGGCCGTAGCCCGACTGGCGCGAACCGCCGAACGGCAGCTCCACGCCGCCGCCGGCGCCGTAGTTGTTGACGAACACCTGGCCGGCGCGCAGCTTGCGCGCCAGGCGCAACTGGCGGCCGCCGTCGCGGGTCCAGACGCCGGCCACCAGGCCGTAGAGCGTGCCGTTGGCGATTTCCAGCGCTTGCTCCTCGGTGTCGAACACCATGGCGGCCAGCACCGGGCCGAACACTTCTTCCTGCGCCAGGCGGCTCTTGGGCGGCACATCGCGGAACAGCACCGGCGGCTGATAGAAGCCGGCCTCGGGCGCGCCGTCCTTGAGCTTGCCGCGCGCCGCGACCGTCAGGCCCTCGGCTTCGGCCTCGGCCAGGAAGCCGCGCACGCGGTCGTGCTGGCGGGCGCTGATCAGCGGGCCGACGTCCAGATCCTGCGCGGCCGGGCCGGTGACGGTGGCCGAGAATGCCTCGCCCAGGCGCGCCAGCACTTGCTCGTAGACGCCGCGCTGGATCAGCACGCGGCTGCCGGCCGAGCAGGTCTGGCCGGCGTTCTGGATGATGGCGGCCAGCAGCACCGGCATGGCCGCGTCCAGGTCGGCGTCGTCGAACACGATCTGCGGCGACTTGCCGCCCAGTTCCAGCGTCACCGGCACGTGGTTCTCGGCGGCGGCGTGCGCCACCATCTTGCCGGTCTGCGGCGACCCAGTGAACGAGATGTGGTCGATGCCGGGGTGCGCCGACAGCGCCGCGCCGGCCTCGTGGCCGTAGCCGGTGCAGATGTTCAGCGCGCCGGCGGGCAGGCCGACTTCGGCGGCGATCTCGGCCACCTTGAGCAGCGACAGGCAGGCATCCTCGGCCGGCTTGACCACGCAGGCGTTGCCCGTGGCCAGCGCCGCGCCGACGCTGCGGCCGAAGATCTGCAGCGGATAGTTCCACGGCACGATGTGGCCGGTCACGCCATGGGCCTCGCGCACGGTCAGCACGGTGAAGCCGGGGGTATAGGGGATGGTCTCGCCGTGCAGCTTGTCGACCGCGCCGGCGTAGAACTCGAAGTAGCGCGCCACGGCGGCGGCGTCGGCGCGGGCCTGCTTGATCGGCTTGCCGGTGTCGGCCGATTCCAGTTGCGCCAGTTCTTCCTGGCGCTCGAGCAGCGCGAAGGCGATGCGCATCAACAGGCGGCTGCGGGCGGCCGGGGCCATCTGGCCCCACTCGCCCTCGAAGGCCGCGCGCGCGGCGGCCACGGCACGATCCACGTCCTGCTCGCCCGAGCGCGCGATGGCGTCGAACGCCTTGCCATCGGACGGGTTCAGCACGGGGATGGTTTCGCCGCTGACGGCGGGCACCCATTGATTGGCGATAAAGTTCTTCTGAGTCACGGTGTGCGGAGTAAAGTAGCGGCCGGTTGGCCGGTTGCGGAACGCGCGCGGATGCTGGGTCTCCTGGCGCGGCCGGAGGAATCGGCGCGCCGCCCGGCGTCGAAGGCGCACGGTGTGGTTATGGGGTGTCGCGGATTCGGCCAAGTTAAGGGAGCGCTCCATAACTTGTCAATTGAATTGACAGCTTTCGTCCCAAGCTTCAGGAAATTTTTCGCCGGATTCGGGTTATCCCTAGGATTTCACGCCAACACGGCGCGTTTGCTCGCGCGGGATTCCCGGTTCAATTTGTCATGACAGAGAACAAACCCGGCGTGCGCGCCACAGGAGCAAGGCCATGAGCAAACTGCGCGACCCGCAACTGGACAAGCTGCTGAGCGCGGCCAGCCGGCCACGGCCCGAACTGGACGTGCTGGCCGAGGTGGCCTCGGGCCTGGGCTACGTGCGCGCCGAACGCTTCGCCGAACGCGTCTACGAAAGCCTGTTTTACGCCATCGCCACCGGCAAGATCGCGCCGGGCGCCAAGCTGCCCACCGAGCTGGAGCTGGCCGCGCTGTTCGAGGTGTCGCGGCCAGTGGTGCGCCAGGCGCTGGATCGGCTGCGCGAAGACCAGTTGGTCGAATCGAAACGCGGTTCGGGCAGCTATGTGCGCGCCAAGCCCGACCTGATGGGCGGCATGCCCGCGGTTGACCCGGCACGCCGGGTCGGCCACATCCTGGAGGGCCTGGAACTGCGCAGGGTGATCGAGCCGGAATGCGCCTACCTGGCCGCCCTGCGCCGCACCGATGACGACCTGCGCGAAATGGACCGCATGCTGGCCGGCTACGAGGCCGCGGACGCGGCCGGCGCCATCGCCCACCATCACGACTACGGATTCCACCGCGCCATCGCGGCGGCCACCGGCAACCAGCGCTTCGTGCAAGTGCTCAAATCGCTGGAGTACGACGTCAGCCACGCCGTCAATGTGATGCGCCACCTGGTCCACAGCGAACCCTGGAAGCGCACCCGCGCCGCCATCGACGAACACCGCCAGATCTACCGCCTGATCCGCGAACAGGACGCCGAAGGCGCGCGCCACATCATGCGCGCCCATATCGAAAAAGCCCGCAGCCGCATGCTCAACAGCGGGTCGGAACACTGAGCCGGGGCTGCGCCGCGCGCCGGCTGGCGGGCCAGGCCCGACCTCATCATTTCCCGTTTACTCTTGCACCATGCCTAGCGCTTGCCTCCCCCTGAACCAGCAACTCGTCATCGTCACCGGCGCCAGCCGCGGCCTGGGCGCGGCCATCGCCCGCGCCTTCCTGCGCGAAGGCGCGCGGGTGATCGTCAACTACCTGAACAGCGAGGCCGTGGCGCATGAACTGGCCGCCAGCGCGCCGGACCGCGCGCTGGCGGTGCAGGCCGACGTGCGCGACGCCAACGCGGTCGCCGCCATGGTGGCGCGCGCCAGCGAACACTTCGGCCGGCCGGTCAGCACCGTGGTCAACAACGCCCTGCCCGCCTTCCAGTTCGACGGCGACGCCCGCCCCCGTGCCGACACGCTCGACTGGGCACGCATGCACGCGCAACTGGAAGGCAGCGTGCGCGCCGCCCTCAACACCACCCAGGCCGTGCTGCCGTCGATGCGCACGGCCGGCGGCGGCCGCATCATCAATGTCGGCACCAACCTGGTTCAGAACCCGGTGGTGCCGTACCACGACTACACCGCCGCCAAGGCCGCCTTGCTGGCCTTCACGCGCACGCTGTCGCATGAATTGGGCGCCGACGGCATCACCGTCAACATGGTGTCCGGCGGCCTGCTGCGCACCACCGATGCCTCGGCCGCCACGCCGGCGGCGGTGTTCGACCTGATCGCCGCCGGCACGCCGCTGCGCGAAGTGACCACGCCCGAACAGTTCGCCGACGCGGTGCTGTTCTTCGCCAGCCCGTGGTCGCGCGCGGTGACGGGGCAGAACCTGATCGTGGACGGCGGGTTGGTGAAGGGGTGAGGCGGCGCCTTCGCGCCGGCCGATGCGGTCAACGCGAGCACGCCTCGCCGTCAACACCAAGGCGCTGGTCGAGAACGCGGAAATAAGGGCGTTGGCCCCAAGCTGCACGATCGCCGATTACATACAGCCGCGCCTTGGCCCGGCTGACCGCCACATTGAGCAGGTTGGGACTTTGCGCGGCCCAATCCTTGGCCCCCGGGCGCTGTGGATTGCCACCCAGCACCAGGATAACGACTTCGGCCTCCTTGCCCTGGGTCGTGTGCACCGTCCCGGTCTTGGCGGGATCGAGCCCAAGCGTCCTCGCCATCGCGCGCAGTTGCGTCGCCGCATCCTTGAACGGCGAGATCAGGAAAATGTCGTTGGGTGCGACCTGGTACTCGGCCTGTAACGACCGCAGCAACTTCCTGGCGGCCTCGCCTTCCTCGGGCACCCAATTGCCCACACTGGTTTGCGCGCGTACGTCGATCCAATGGCAATGCGGCCACGAATGGGCGGACGGTGATTTCCCTTGCACCATCAGCCCGTCATAAGCAATCTCGTTGCTGATGGAGAACATCGGATCATCGCAGCGGCGGTGTACACGCAGGGGCGAACCGACCCAGACTTTCCCGTTTTCCTTGCCCGGAAGCCAAGTACCCATCGACATGCTCTGATCCGACAGGCGTTGCGTGGACGTGAAGCTGGGCCACCAATCCCGAGGCACGCCATAGTGCCGAGCCAGAGCCCCCTCGACCGCTGCGGGCATGCCCAATACAGGTTCAAGCTGGTTGGGATCGCCCACCACGACGGTGCGCGCCGCGCGCCAAATGGCGCCGGCAGCCTGTTGAGGCAATGCCTGGCCGGCTTCGTCGATCAAAAGCCAGCCGATCGACTCCCGCCCGAGCGAATGGAACATGCGAGGAATCGAGGCGAAGGTCGTGGAAATCACCGGGACCACCAGTGCGAGGCTGCCAAGCGCCATGCGCGCCATGTCTTCGGGCATGCCCTTACCTTGGAGCCAGTTCGAGGCCAAGCCAAGGTTGTCGATGATTTCCTGGGGATGGGACTCGATGAAAGCACGGTGCACGTCCAGCCCGGCCAGAAACAGTGCTTGCCGCGCGCGGCGCCAAGCCGGCGTCGACCAGGGCGCGGACAGTTCGCGGGCGGCGTCATCGGCGCTGGATTGCGGCCAGGACGCCCCCAGCTGCTGCATCGCCTGCCGGCACGCGTGACGGGCCGCTTCAAGCCGGTCCAATGCCTGCTGATGGGCGGCCTGCTTTTTCCTCAGGGCTTCTTTCAGTTTCTCGTCCCCACGGGCCGCTTCCTTCTGGTCGGCCTTGGCCTGCGTGCACTCGGTGGCCAGGGAATCAAGCTCGATCCTGGATTGCCTGGCTTGAGCGTCGAGCTGGGTGCGCCTATTCCACCATTCGCGGTGCGAACGCCCCCAGGTCGAAAGCCAGGTCAGCAAGCCAGGCCTGGCCCGGTCGTGGCCGGCCAGTTCGGCTTGTGCCGCGGCGCATCGTTTCTGCGCGTCGTCCATCCGCGCTTGCAGGTTGTCGACACGCTCCAGCAGCGTCGGCAGCGCGGCTTGTCGCGTCGTGAGTTCGACCTGGATATCTTGCGCGACGCGCGCCAGCTCCTCGGCCTGGGCGCGCGCCTTGTCGACGGCCTGCGGGAGTTTCGCGCTCGCCTCCAAGACGCTTCGGCAGCGACGCTCGGCCTCCTGCGCCTCTTGGAACCGGGTCACCGCCTGTGTCCAACCGATCGCTGGCTTGCGCTTGCCCTCGATGATCCGGGCCAAATGATAGCGGAGCCCCTCCTCGCCCTCGATAAAAGGATTGGCGTCCAGCCTGGCCAGGAAAGCGGCTTGCGTGGCATCGTCTTGCGCATCTGCCTGATTTTTCCGGGAATGGACGCCAGGTGGATTTTTCCACCAGAAGCTGTTCATGAACGCGCCACGATTGGCCTTCGATCCCATGCGCGCGGCCAGGAGCCCCCAGGCGGCATTGCCCAGAACGTTGCCGGCCAAGCGCCTGTAATAACCATCCGGATGCGCGCTGCGCCCGGTGGCATCGGCAGGTACGGCCTTGATGCCAGGCAGTTCCAGCGAAATGTTCTCCACCGCGCCATTGTTGGCAGAGGCCACGACAATGGCGAACTCGCTCAGGTCAGCGTGCAACGGCCGATAGTGGCACCAGAACTCACCCAGCTTCTTTTTCGTCCGCCCGGCAAAGGCCTGTCCTCCCAGCCGCGCGAGGAGTGCCGCGCGCGCGGTGACGACCGCCGCCACCACATCGCGCAACAAGGTGGTCTTGCCCGTGCCCGGCGGTCCGTTGATCGCAAAAATTCCGGGTTTGGCTTCGAGCTGGCGCCACAGTTCATTGACGGCCAGTTGCTGGCTGAATGCGAGCGGATGATCCGAAGGCCAACTACCCGCGGGGAAAGCCGCCGGATCCAGCGCCGCGAAGGCAGTCGCCACCCCCGTTGCCTCGCGCAGATCCAAGCGCGCGGGATCCACCCTTGCCACCGCCTGGATATACTCGGCCAGCCCTTTTCCGACATCGCCATTGACCCAGGCACGGCTCAGCGCGTTGAGATCGCCCACAAAGAAGCTGTTCAGCAGATCATCGCCCGGCAGGGGATCGGGCGCGCCCTGAGCGCCCGCAGCTTCGACTCTCTTGACCTGGAAACACTTGGCGGCATGGGTGGCGGAGATCACCCCCTCGGGCAGTAGGCACAGGGCGGCGATGCGCCCGGTCAACGTATCGAGCCAGGCCCGGGTGGGTGGCGTTTTTCTCTCGCGCGCCGCGGCCGTGGCATCGACGAGCCACTGGATCAGCCGGCGGACCAGCGTGTCGAAGCCCGTATAGCCGCTGTTCGGACTCGGGATCTCCGGGTTGGCCTCTGGCAAGCCGGTCGTGACGATCCTGCCGCCGTCCTCCAGCGCCGCGATACCGTCCGGGTAGTGCAAGATCTGCCCCGCGGCCCAACACGCCAAGGACAGCACGAAATTCTGCGGCAGAGGATAGCCGTCTTCGTCGAAAGCCAGATCAAAGAGGCGGGCTTGGCCGCTGGGGCGGCGCTCGTCGAACACATCCTCGTGCGAACCGAGCTTGACTTCCAGCAATGCCGCAAATCGCTCGATATCGTAGAGCCCCGCCTGCAACGTGTAGCGCCAGGCAAGGCGCGGCGCGATGCGCCTGGCCAGGTGGTCCGGATCGAACCAGGGCATGGACTCGCCCGCGCGTAACCGGTAGACGGGCTCGGTGACATGGGTGGGGTTGGCTTTCTCGGCCTTTTGCGGGACGCACGCCTCGACGGCGCGCCAGAACCGCAGTATTCGCGGTGCGTGGGATAGCGCAGGCTGCCGGCCCTGCTGTTGTTCTGCCATTAATTTGTTCTCGTTCAGGACTGCCGAACTGCCGATCAGAGTCGAATATTGACACGCTGGAAAATTATACGAATTGATAATGATTGGTACGGATGCGGTCGCTTTCCGGATCGGACTGAACACGCTTTTGGTTCACGCAGATTGCAGAAAGGAGTGAACCATGCGTGAAGCGCCGCCCCATCGACCTGCCCTGCGGTTTCGGACGCAAGGAAGGTTCGACCCGGCGGGCCGGCCTCCCTCGCTAGACTGCTGGCGCGACACGAATCGCCTGAAGGTTCAATGCCGCGGGCGGCTCGCGCATCCGCCGCGCCATCTTGCGCGCGGCCGCCGCAATCGGGAAGGCGTTTGGCACACGCAGCCCAACACCAAGCACCGGTCGCGGCGACCTGGAGCAAGTCCGGATCGGCGATGCCACGCGCATCACGGTCGAGCGCGTGCGGGCGCTGATCGAGCGCAGCCAGCAGAAGAAGGCAGCATGAACGGGTATCATCTGGCCTTGTCCCTGGCGCCAGGCCAACCACGCCCCGGATGAGTAGCCAGAGCGGGATTTTGGCAGGCAGAACCGCCGAAAGCCGCATGAATAAACGGTCTATGAAAATCATGAAATTAGCCACCTGGAACGTCAACTCCCTCAACGTGCGCCTGCCCCAGGTGCTGGACTGGCTGGCCGCCAATCCCGTCGACACGCTGTGCATCCAGGAACTGAAGCTGACCGACGACAAGTTCCCCGAGGCCGCCTTCAAAGAGGCCGGCTATCACGCGGCCTGGGCCGGCCAGAAGACCTACAACGGCGTGGCCATCCTGTCGCGCGTGCCGGGTACGTCGATGGTGCGCAACCTCCCCAACTACGAGGATCCGCAGCAGCGCGTGCTGGCCCTGACCTTGCCGAGCGCGGATGGCGACGTGCGCGTGGTCTGCGCCTATTGCCCCAACGGCCAGGCGGTCGGCTCCGACAAGTACGCCTACAAGCTCGAATGGTTCGCCGCCATGCGCGCCTGGCTGGCCGACGAGATCAAGCAGTATCCGCGCCTGGCGGTGCTGGGCGACTACAACGTCGCGCCGGCCGATGAAGACGTGCACAACCCCGAGAAATGGGAAGGCCAGGTGCTGGTGTCCGAACCCGAGCGCCAGGCGCTGCGCGACCTGATGGAATTGGGGCTGACCGATTCCTTCCGCCTGTTCGAGCAGCCCGAAAAGTCGTTTTCGTGGTGGGACTACCGCCAGTTCGCGTTCCGCCGCAACGCCGGCCTGCGCATCGACCACATCCTGCTGTCGGCGCCGCTGGCCAAGCGCTGCACCGCTTGCGTCATCGACAAGGAACCGCGCCGCAACGAGCAACCGTCCGACCATGCGCCGGTGGTGGCCACGCTGACGTTCGACTGAGCAAAAAATCTTGCGCGCGCAGCTTGCGCGACGCGCAAGAATTCCTGTATAGTTGCGCTCTTGCTTGATTTGGGGCGGTAGCTCAGCTGGGAGAGCGTCGCGTTCGCAATGCGAAGGTCGGGAGTTCGATCCTCCTCCGCTCCACCAAATTCCAGACGGAAAAGCCTTGGAACCACCATGTGGTCCAAGGCTTTTTTGTTGGCCGGGCGGACGCGGGCCCGTTCTTACCCCGGCTGACGCGCCTGGCCGGCGCGGCGCGCCACGGCTTTGCCTGCCTGGCGCGGGCCGGCCGGCGGCGGGGTGGCGCGCCGGCCGCGCAGACGATGGGCGATGGCGTCATAGAGCCACACGCCCGGCGCGCGCATCACCAGGAACAGCAACACGCCCAACAGCAGGGCCAGCCATACGGCGCGCGGCCCGATCACGGCGTGGCTCCCGCCGGTTCGGCGCGCAGGTGGCGCCGGATCGTGCGCGAAAAGCCGATCGAATCCTCGCCCAGGATCGGCGGAATCCCGACGAAGCCGCGTTCGCGCAACGTCTGCAGCGGCACCTGGGTGTCGAGTCCGCCCTGCTCGTAGAGATACTCCGGCAGGTAGCCCGACAGCAGGATGCGGTAATCCAGCGGCAGGCCGGGCACGATGGCGCGCACCATGCGGTACACCAGCGTGGTGCAGTTGGCGGTGACGGTGTGATAGAAGCGCGGCGTGTCGGCCAGTTCGTTGGCGGTGCGCACGTACGACAGGAACAGCGCGCGCATGGCGTCCACCGGCATCCGCACCGGATAAAGATAGACGTTTTCGGCGCGCGGACCGGCGCGCACGTACAACACGTCGCGCTCGTCGGCGGCCACCACGCTCAATTCGAACTTCTTGAAAAAGCCGCCCAGCTCGGAGAACTGCTCGCCGCGTTCCTTGCGGATCTCGACCGAGAACACCACATGGCGGCCGTCGGCGAAACCGAACGAGACTAGCGTGTGGGCAATGGCGGGGCCGTCCCAGTACGACAGCGCCATGTCCACCGAGCGCAGGTCGTTCAGGTCGTAGACCCGGGTTTCCCAGCGCGGCGTGTAGTCGCTGTCCGAGCGCCATTTGAAGTCGCGCACATTGTCCAGCGTGACGACACTGCCTGCCACGCTGCCCCGCAGGGTGCGGGCGACGTCGTCGGCCCAGACCCGATTGTTGGAGGGGGCGATGCCTTGCCACCACGCCGCCAGCGCGATCACGGCCAGCAGGTAGGCCCACAAGGCGGGGCGGCGCCGCAAGCGGCCGGTGCCATGCCACAGGCGCAGCAGCGCATACAACCCCAGCGCGACCCAGGCCAGCATCAGCACACCCTTGCCCCAGGCGGCCTCCGGTCCCTGGTACCAGAACGCCAGGCAGGCCCAGGCGCTTGAGAACAGCATCAGCAGGCTGAGCACAAGCCGGCCCAACACCCGCAGGCAGCGTCCGACCCGCGAAACGTCAGACCGCGGCGCCATGTTGGCTCACGATTTCCAGCACGCCGTTGATGACGAACTGCACGCCCATGCACACCAACAGGAAACCCATGATGCGCGAAATGGCCTCGACTCCGCTGTTGCCGATGAGGGCGACGATACGGCCGGCCGAGCGCAGGCAGATCCAGAACAACAGGCCCAGCAGCGAGAAGACGATGAGCGGCGTGACGGCGATGGCCCAGGCCGGATACTCGCTGGCCGCCTGGCCGCCGACGGTGGAGGCCGCGCTGATGATCATGGCGATGGTGCCGGGCCCCGCCGTGCCCGGCAACGCCAGCGGCACGAAGGCGATGTTGGGCACCTGGCGATGAACCGCCACATTGGCGGCCACGTCGGCTTCGCGGTCATCGCTGGCAGCGCTGGTGACCGAAGGGAACAGCATGCTGAAGCCGATGCTGACGACGATCATGCCGCCGGCGATGCGCAGCCCCGGGATCGAGATGCCGAACGTGGCCATGATCCAGGCGCCGGCGTAGTACGTGACCAGCATGATGCCCACGACGTAGCAGGCGGCCTGCCGGATCTGACGTTCGCGCTCTTTGTAGGGAATGTGCTGCCCCAGCGACAGCAGCATGGTCATGGAGGTCAGGGGATTGGCCAACGGCAGCATCAGCGCCAGGCCCAGGCTGACCAGCTTGCCCAGTTGAACCAGATCATCAATCATCACGGTGGAGGAAAAAACGGCGGATCGGGATGGCTGCGCGGCGCGCTCGCTCGACCGGATCGCCTGCGCTACACCGCACAGTGTAATGTAAGCAAAGGCAAAGCTCCGTGCTTACCCGGGGCCGCGGGCCGGGCGGCTTCGGGCCGGGCCGCTACCGCTACCGCCACCAGAGGGTCGCCGATGTCACGGCGCGGCAAGACCCGCGCCGTGGGGGCGGCCCCGGCGTCGGCCAGGCGCCACGACCACGGCGCCTCGCCGGCCGTCAGGCCCCGGGCCGGCGCCAATGGCGCGCCGCCAGCGCCAGCAGGCGCGCGTCGGCGCCGTCTGCCGCCACCAGTTGCAGCGCCACCGGCATGCCGTCGACGAAGCCGGCCGGCAGGGCGATGGCCGGCAGCCCCAGCAGATTCCACGGATTGGTCAGGCCCAGCAGCGTGTCGCGCACGGCGGCGCTGCCGGGGCCGGCCACGCTGCGCTGTTGCAGCGCCGGCGCGGTGATCGCCACCGCCGGCAAGGCCAGTACATCGACCCGCTCGAAAATCCCGGCGAACACACCGCGCAACCGTTCACGGGCGTTGCGCGCACGAACGTATTCCCAGCCCTGCACCGGGCGCGAGGCGCGCAGGCGCTCCAGCACTTCGGGATCGAACTTGCCGGGTTCGTCCTCGACCCGCTCGGCATGCACTTCATAGGCCTCCGAGCGCTGGATGGCGCCCAGGGCCGCCTGCAGCGCGCGGGCGTGGCGCGTGACCTCGGCGCCGTCCACCAGCGCGCCGCCGAAGCCCTCGGCGGCAGCGCGCACGCAAGCCGTGACGGCGGCATCGTCGATGGCGAAGGGCGCGTTCGGCACCCACATCATGCGCGGCGCGGCCAGGCCGGGATCGGCCGCGTCGGCATACGCGCCGATCGCGCCGCCGGACAGCGCCCGCATGAAGACCTGCGCATCCTCGACGCTGTTGGCCAGCACGCCGGCATCCTCGATGCTGGGCGCCAGCGGGAACACGCCGCGGGCCGACACGCGGCCGTGGGTCGGCTTGAAACCGACCACGCCGCACAACGCGGCGGGCACGCGCACCGAGCCGCCGGTGTCGGTGCCCAGCGCCAGCGGCACCATGCCGGCGGCCACCGCGGCGCCGCTGCCGGCGCTGGAGCCGCCCGTGATCTGGCTGGTGCGCCAGGGATTGCGCGCCGCGCCCTGCGCGCTGCGGTCGCCGGTGGGCCCGTAGGCGAATTCATGCGTGAGGGTCTTGCCGATGACGATGGCGCCGGCCGCGCGCAGCAGCGCCACGCAGTCGGCGTCCGCCGCGGGCCGGTGGCCCAGGAAATGCGCCGCGCCCATGGTGGTGGGCATGTCGCCGGTATCGACGTTGTCCTTGATCGCGACCGGAATGCCATGCAGCGGCCCGCGCACCTGGCCGCGGGCGCGCTCGGCGTCCAGCGCGCGGGCGGCGGCCAGGGCGGCGTCGACATCCACGTGCACGAAGGCGTTGAGCTGCGGGTTCAGGCGCTCGATGGCGGCCGCCGCGTGGCGCACCAGCGTCTCGGCGTCGAGCGCGCCCTGGCGCATGGCGTCCTGCAACTGGGCGACGCTGCGGCCGGCGAAGAAGCCGGGTTCGACGGCCAGCGCCGGGACGGGGTTCGATTGCGGATTCATCGCGTGGCTCCTTGGGGGTGGGCGGGCAGGCGCGGGCCGACGCCCGGACGCACCTGCAACATGGCGATCATGCCGACCGCGGTGGCGACCGAAGCGGCCACGAACATGACCGAATAGCCGTGGCGCGCCGCCAGGTAGCCGGTCAGGGTCGGTGCCAGGATCGAGGCGATGTTGGCGAAAAAGTGCATCAGGCCGCTGAAGGTGCCCACGCGGCTGGCGGGCGCGGTGTCGATCACCACCGCCCAGTAGACCGAATTCGGCATGGCGTTCAGGGCGTTGGCCAGCGTCATCAGCGCGATCACGGCGAACACCGACTGCGCCTGCGACACCAGCAGGAAGCACAGCGTGGTGGCCAGCAGGCAGCCGGCCGCGAACCAGCTGCGGGCGATCTTCAGGTTACCGGTGCGACGCGCCAGCATGTCGGAAATGCGGCCGCCCAGCAGCACGGTGACGCAGGCGCCGGCCCAGGGAATCATGCCCATGTACCAGAGCGAGGACAGGCTGTAGCCGAAGGTATCCTGCAGGTACTTGGGGGTCCAGGTCAGCAGCAGGAAGTTGACGTAGTTGAACGAGAAATAGCCCAGGGTGTTCAGCACCAGGGTCTTGCTGCGAAAAAAGCTCCACCACGGCAGCGCCGGTGCCTCGCCGCCCTGCCCGGCGGCCTGCTCGGCGCGGGCGGCCTGGATCTCGCGCAGTTCGGCCGGCGAGACGCGCGGGTTGGTGTCGGGCCGGTCGGTGAAGATGCGCATGAACAGCACCAGCACGATCAGGCCGGCCACGCCCAGGATGTAGAACATGGCGCGCCAGCTACCGGTCAGGCTCAGCAGGCCCACCGCCACCGGCGCCGTCAGCAGCGCGCCCAGCGGCGTGCTGAGCAGGCCGAAGCCGACCACGAAGCCGCGCTCGCGCGGCGTGGCCCAGTTGGCGATGGTCTTGTTGATGATGGAGTACGCCGGCCCCTCGGCCGCGCCGAACAGGATGCGGATGGTGGCAAAGCCCGCCAGCGCCGAACCGCCCAGGAAGGCCAGGCCGAAGTCGCCGGCCCAGGCGGTGGCGATCTCGAAGATCGACCAGGTCACGCCGGCCACGATCCAGACCTTGCGCGGGCCGAAACGGTCGGCCAGCATGCCGCCGAACAGCGCCCCGACCATGTAGCCATAGCCGAAGTAGCCCAGCACGGCGCCCCAGTCGCCACGATCCAGGCCGTATTCGCCGGTGATGTGGGCGGCGGCATAGGACATGGCGCCACGGTCGATGTAGTTGATCAGTGCCAGCAGCACGACCATGGTGAAAATTCGGTAGCGGAACCGCGAGGCCCGGGATTCAAGTGTCATTGCAGTCAATCCAGTCGTGTTACCCAAACGTTTGGGTTGCGCAATACTAAGGGGTCGGAAAACAAAAATCGACACCGTGTAAACCCTAGGTTGCCGCCAAAGACCCTGAGGCGGTGTTCCGGCGTGTATCCTCCAGCCCCATGAACAAATCCCGCCCTGTCACGCTGCAAAGCCTGGCGCGGCAACTCGGTCTGAACGTCTCGACCGTGTCCCGCGTCCTCAACGGTACCGAGGACGACGCGCGCGCCGCCGCCGCGCCCGACACGGTCAAACGGATCCGGGCGCTGGCCGCCGAGTTGCAGTATCAGACCAATCCGCACGCGGCCAGCCTCAAGACGCGCCGCAGCCGCACCATCGGCGTGCTGGTGCCGCGGCTGTCGGACATGGTGTTGGCCACCATCTACGAAGGCATCGACGAGGCCGCGGCCGAACACGGCTACCTGACCTTCGTCTCCAATACGCAGGACGTGCCCGACAAGCAGCGCAAGCTGATCGACATGGCGCTGGCGCGGCGCGTGGATGGCCTGATCCTGGGCGACGCGCACAGCCACGAAGGCGCGGCGCCCAATCCGCTGCTGGCCGAGCTGGCGCGACGCGATGTGCCCTTCGTGCTGGTCAGCCGCCACGCCGACGACCACTGCGCGGTGACCTGCGACGATATCGAAGGCGGCCGCCTGGCCGCCGAGCACCTGCTGGCGATGGGCCATCGGCGCATCGCGGTGATGGTGGGCGAGCCCTACACCAGCACCGGCCGCGACCGCTCGGCGGGCTTCTTCGCGGCCTGTGCGCGGCATGGCGTCGACGTGCCGCAGGCGTGGCGCATCGAGAGCCCGTTCGACACCGACGCCGGTCGCCACGTGGGCGCGCGCCTGCTGGCCGGCCCGGACCGCCCCACCGCCATCTTCGCGGTCAACGACTTCCTGGCGGTGGGCGTGATGGGCGCGGCGCGCGAGCAGGGCCTGGAGGCCGGCCGCGACGTGGCCGTGGTGGGCTACAACGACACGCCGCTGGCGGGCGCCCTGCCCATCGGCCTGACCACCATCCATTCGCCCATGCACCAGATGGGGCGGCTGGGGCTGGAACTGCTATTGCGGAAGATCGCCGGCGGCCAGCCGGGCAGCGTGCGGCTGACGCCGTCGCTGGTGGTGCGCGGCAGCAGCGACCGGCCGATCCCGGGCTGAACCTGCGCCGCGGCAAGCCCGGTGCCAGGCCACCCGGCCCGGGCGCGCATCGCCCTGGCCACGCTTGCGCCGAGCGCCGGCGCGCGGCGCGGCCGGGCGCAACTTGAATCAGCTATCATGATGATCAGCATCGTTTATCACGATGCAAACGTCTGCGTCCGGCAGCCTGCCTAGCATAGCGCGGCGCTGAGCCGGCCTTCTCGCCGCGCCTGCCTGACCCGCCTTACCCCCGGAGTTTTTCTTGAGCGACATCTATCACTTCAGCCGCGGCACCGCGCCGCTGCTGATTTCCATTCCGCACCTGGGCAGCCAGTTGCCCGACGCGCAACGCGCCCGCATGACCGCCGCCGGCCTGCAGTCCGGGGACACCGACTGGCACCTGGACACGCTTTACCGGTTCGCCGACGCGCTCGGCGCGTCCGTGCTGGGCGCGCGCTATTCGCGCTACGTGGTCGACCTGAACCGCCCGCCCAACGACGCAAGCCTGTACCCCGGCCAGACCAAGACCGGCCTGTGCCCGACCCATACCTTCCGCGGCGAGGCGCTGTACCTCAACCACGCGGCGCTGACCGACGACGAGCGCGAGCATCGCCTGCAGACCTATTGGCAGCCGTACCACGCCAAGCTGCGCGAGGAACTCGACCGCATCCGCGCCGAGCATGGCACGGTGCTGCTGTGGGAAGCCCACTCCATCGCCAGCGTTCTGCCACGCCTGTTCGACGGCAAGCTGCCGGACCTGAACCTGGGCACCGCCGACGGCGCCAGCTGTGCGCCCGACATCCTGGACGCGATCACCGAACGCCTGCCGGGCTGCGGCTTCACCAGCGCCGTGAATGGCCGCTTCAAGGGCGGCTACATCACGCGCCACTACGGTTCGCCGGCCGAGGACATCCATGCGGTGCAACTGGAGATGTGCCAGTCCACGTACATGGACGAGTCATACCCCTACGGCTACCGTCCGGAGACGGCCGCCAAGGTGATTCCGGTGGTCGAAGGCATGGTGCGCGCCGCGCTGGCGCGGACGCTGGCCCGCAAGCGCTGACCCGGCCGCCGGCCCGCACCGCCCATGAATCCCCTGCCCGGCCGCGACGCGGATGCCTACCCCGAGTGGAGCCTGCTGCTGACCTGGGTGGCGGTGGTGCAGGCCGCGTCGGTGTCCGGCGCGGCCCGCCTGCTGGGGCTGTCGCAGGCGGCGGTGTCGCAGCGGATCAAGCAGCTGGAAGCGGCGCTGTCGACCGAGCTGCTCGATCGCAGCACCCGCCCGGCACGCCCCACGCCAGCGGGCGACCTGCTGTTCGACCATGCGTCGCGCCTCTTGGCGCAGGCCGGCGACATGACCGAAAGCGTGCGCAACCTGAGCCGCGCGCGGCGCAACATCGTGCGTTTCGGCTGCGTCGACTCGTTCGCCGGCACGCTCGGGCCGACGCTGATCCGCGGCCTGTCGGGCGCCTCGCGCCAGATCCGGCTGTGGTCCGGCATCACGCCTGTGCTGGACAAGCAGTTGGAAGAACGGCAACTGGATCTGGTGATCAGCACCAGCGCCGCCGCCGACTCCGCCGCCATCCGCAAGCTTGGCCTGTTCAGCGAGCCCTACCTGCTGGTGCTGCCGCGCGCGACGGCGCCGCGGGATGCCGGCTCGCTGGCGGAACTGGCGCGCCGCAGCCCGTTCATCCGCTACAGCGCCCGCTCGCACATCGGCGCGGCGATCGACCGGTTGCTGGAGTCGCGCGGCATCGTCATCGAACGCACCTTCGAATTCGACAACACCGATCCGCTGCTCAGCCTGGTCACCGCCGGCCTGGGATTCGCGATCAGTACGCCGCTGTGCATCTGGCAATCACGCCATTTCGTCGACCAGTTGCGGGTGCTGCCCCTGGCGCCATGCCTGGACAAGACGCGCGCCGACGCGCCCGATCTGGCGCGCAGCTTCTACCTGGCGGCGCGCCCGCACGAAGCCGGCAGGCTGCCGGCCGAGGCCCGCAACGTGATCCTGGTGGCAGTCGAGCGGCTGATGCAGCACGATGTCGCGCCCGCGCTCGGCCTGCCGCCGGCCATGCTGTGGCGCAGCCTGCGGCGCTAGGCCAGGCGGGCCGGCGCGCGGACCGCGGCACGGGCGCCCCGCTTCACGACACCGCGCCGCGGCCGTATCGGCCCGTCAGCAACGTCCCGCGCGCAAAGCGCTCCAGCGCGTAAGGCGCCAGCGCCACGTCGGTCGCCAGCCCCAGCGCTTCCTGCGCCAGCACCCGTCCCACCGCTGGCGACAGCTTGAAGCCGTGTCCGGAAAAGCCGAATCCCGCCACCAGCCCCTCCACCCCCGCGATGCGCCCCAGCACCGGATTCCAGTCGGGTGTGACGTCGTACACGCCCGTCCACGACGCGGCCAGGCCGGCCTCGGCGTAGGCCGGGAACCGCGCGGCCACCTGGCCGCCGACGCCGGCCACGTAGTCCAGCGGCACGTCGCCCTGCTCCACCTCGCCGGGGGCCAGCCTTTCGCCCTGAATGCCTTCGCTGACCAGCATCTGGTTGCCGCCATAGCTGCGGCAATAGAGCATGCCGGGCGAGGACAGATCCTTGTACACCGGCATCGTGTAGGCGTAAGGCGCGGCGGCGCATTCCAGCGCCAGCACGGCGTGGCGCTCCGGCGCCAGCGGCATCGCCACGCCGGTCCAGGCCGCCAGTTCAGCGGTCCAGATGTTCTGGGTGCTGATGACCATCGCGCTGGCGTAGTCGCCTTCCGAGGTGGCCACGCCGGTCACGCGTCCGTCCCGCAGCAGCAGGCCGCGCACGGCGACATTCTCGCGGATCGTCACGCCGCGCCGGCGCGCGGCGCGCGCAAAACTGGTGGCGACCAGGTAGGCGTCGGCGAAACCGGCCTCGGGCTCGAAGCCGATCAGCGCGGCGTCGCCGAAGTCGGCGATCGGCAGCAGTGCGCGCGCCTGCGCCGCGTCCAGCTCATGCACCGGAATGCCCAGCGCGCGCTGCTGCGCCAGCGCATCGGCCAGCGGCGCGCGCTTGTCGTCGTCGGCCGCCGCTATCAGGTAGCCGCAACGCACCAGGCCGCTGGCGGCGTCGTCATCGCCGACATAGGCGGCGAAATCGGTGAACGCGCCCCACGAGCGCCGCGCCAGTTCGACGTTCTCGCGCACCGAGTAGTGGGTGCGCAGGATGCCCGACGATTGCGCCGTGGTGCCGGCGCCGATGCTGGCGCGGTCCAGCACCAGCACGTCGCGGGCGCCCAGGGCGGCCAGGTGGAAGGCGACCGAGGCGCCGACCACGCCGGCGCCGATCACGATTACGTCATAACTTTTCACGGCCATGCTCCAGGAGGCAATGGCGGCAGTGTGGCGTGGACCGGCCGCGGCGCGCGCTATATCAGCGCGGCGAATACTGAATAAAAGCGATTCGGCGCAAGCGAGTACATGGCGGCGGCGCGGGCATGGCCGCCGCCAGGCGGGCGGCGATCCCGGATGAGCTGGCGGAGCGCGGATCGCGCTAGGGTTGCGCCGCGCCCGGCGGGCGCCACGACAGCGTCGCGCCGCGCCCCTCTTCCGCCAGGAACTCCACCAGCGCCGGCAGCGACGCGTCCATCGGCCGGTTGGCGTGGACGCGCATCACGTAGCCCCAGGAGCCCGGCATGCGCAGGCCCGGCGTCAGCGTCACCAGCCGGCCGCTGGCCAGTTCTTCGTCGATCAGCGGCGCGCGCCCCAGCGCGATGCCGACGCCGGCCGCGGCCGCCGCCACCACCGTGCTCAGGCCGCTCAGCACCAGCGGATCCTGGCCGGCGCTTTCCGGCAAACCAAGACGCGGGCGCCAGGTGCGCCAGTCGGTCTCGGGGCTGTCGATGTGCTTTTCCTCCAGCCAGCGATGGCGCGCGAAGACGGCCGGGTCGTCGCGTTCATCGGGCGCGACCAGCGCCGGGCTGCACACCGGCACCACCGTTTCCGTCATCAGCGGGATATCGCCCGGCGCGGCCAGATGCGGCCCCAGGGCGCGCACGTGCAGAAAGGCCAGGTCGATGTCCTGCGCCTTCCAGGCCGGATCCTGGCTGGCATGCAGGAACACCTGGATGTCGATGTCCGGGTGCAATTCGATGAAGCGGCCAATGCGCGGCGCCAGCCACAGCGCCGCCAGCGAGGGATTGGCCGAGACGTTCAGGTTGTAGCGCCGCTTGCCGCGCGCGCTGGCCCGGGCGTTGCGGCAGGCGGTTTCCAACAGGGTCAAGGCCTGTTGTACCGAAGCCAGCAACGCGGCGCCGGCCTCGGTGGTTTCCGCGCGGCGCACCGTGCCGCCCCGGCGCAGCAGGCTCACCCCCAGATCGGCCTCCAGCGCGCGCAATTGATGGCTGACGGCGCTCTTGGTGACATTGAGCTCGGCCGCGGCGCGGCTGAGGCTGCCCAGGCGGGCGACGGCCTCGAAGGCGCGCAGCGCCGCCAGCGGCGGCATATGGGTGGGCAGGGTCGGCATGGGTTGAGTTTATCTCAACCCATGATTGAATAACTATCGCTATCGCCCGCGCGCCGGATGCGTGACCATGCAGGCTCTGGAGGGAGCATTGATATGTATTTCGATTCGAGGCTTTGGCAACTGACCGCGGGGCTGCGCGCCGGCATGGCGGGCGGCATTTTCCTTGGCCTGCTGGCGCTGGCGGCGGGTATCGCCCGCTATGTCTTCCTGGGCCAGTTGCTGGCGCGGGTGTTCGAGGGCGCGCCCTGGCGGGACTGGCTCGTGCCGGCGCTGTGCGCCGGCGCCATGGTGCTGCTGCGCGCCCTGCTCGACCACCTGCGCACGGTGCAGGCCAACCGCTGCTCGGCGCAGGTGCAGCAGACGCTGCGGGCGCGGCTGTACGACCGTATCGTGGCGCTGGGCCCGGCCTGGTTCGCCAACCAGCGCACCGGCGGCGTGATGTTGACGGTGGTCGACGGCGTCGAGCAGTTGCAGACCTTTTTCGGCCAGTACCTGCCGCAGGTCGCCATCGCCGCGGCCGCGCCGTTCGCCATCTTCGCCGTCATCGCCTTCTGGGACGTGCCGACCGCGCTGGTGTTCCTGGCGGCCGCGCTGTTCGCGTTGTTCGGGCCGATGGCCGTGCACATGCTGGACCGCCGCGCCAGTCTGGCGCGCACCCGCGCGCTGAACGAATTCGGCGAGGAATTCCTCGACGCCGTCCAAGGCCTGCCGACGCTCAAGTCGTACGGCCAGGGCAGGACGTTTGGGCAGCGCCTGGCCGCGCGCGCCCGGGCGCTATCCGACAACACCTTCTGGGTGCTGTCGGTGAGCCTGCTGACGCGCGGCATCAGCGACCTGGGCGTGGCGCTGGGCGCCGCGCTGGCGCTGACGGTGGGCGCCTGGCGCGTGGCCGCCGGCGACATGAGCGTGGAAGCGCTGCTGATCGTGCTGATGGCCGGCACCGAAATCTTCCGCCCGCTGCGCGACCTGCGCGCGGTGCTGCACCGGGGCATGCTGGGCCAGTCGGCCGCCGCGAGCATACACGCGCTGATGGACGCGCGGCCGCTGACGGCCGCGCCCGCTGCGCAAGCCGCGGCCACGCCGGCGCGGCTCGATCCGACCATTGAATTCGACGCGGTGGCGTTCTCGTATTCGCCGCAGCGGCCCGCGCACCAGGGCCTGTCGTTCCGCATCGCCGCCGGCGAGCGGGTCGGCATCGTCGGCCCCAGCGGCGCCGGCAAGTCCACCATCGTGCGCCTGCTGCTGCGCGAATGCGTGCCGCAGGCCGGCGCCATCCGTGTCGGCGGCCACGACGTCAACCAGCTCGATACGCAGACGCTGCTGGGCCAGATGGCGCTGGTCAGCCAGGACATCACGCTGTTTCACGGCACCCTCGACGACAACCTGCGGCTGGGCCGGCCCGACGCCAGCCACGAACAGGTGCGCGCCGCCGCCCGCGCCGCCAACATCGACGACTTCATCATGGCGCTGCCGCAGGGCTACGCCACCCGCATCGGCGAGCGCGGCCTGCAACTGTCCGGCGGCCAGCGCCAGCGCGTGGCGATCGCCCGCGCGCTGCTGCGCGATGCGCCCATCCTGATCCTGGACGAAGCGCTGTCGTCGGTCGACACCGAGAACGAGGCCCTGATCCAGCAGGCGCTGGACCGCCTCATGGCTGGCCGCACCACGCTGATCCTGGCGCACCGCCTGGCCAGCGTGATCGGCGCCGACCGCTGCCTGGTGCTGGACCAGGGCCGCGTGGTCGAGCAAGGACCGCATGACGCGCTGATGCGCCAGCGCGGCCTGTACTACCGCCTGATGCACGAACAGGCCGTGGCGCTGGCCGCCGCCCCCGTGGCGGACGCCGCGCCGGACGCCGCATCGCGCGCCACGGCCCGCGACGGCGAGGATCGCGCCGGCCAAGGCCCGGCGCTGCGCCCGCTGGACGCCGACGCCGAACAGGTCGGCTGGCGCGCCACGCTGGCCACGCTGCTGTCGGTGGTGCAACCCTGGCGCGGCACCCTGATCGCCACCATCCTGCTGGGCGTGGCGCGCGTGGCCGCCTTCATCGGCGTCGGCGTGCTGAGCGCGCTGGTGGTGGCCGCCATCCGCGACGGCCGCGACACCTCCGCGCTGATCATCGGCCTGTTGATCGCCGCGCCGCTGGCCGCGCTGTTCCACTGGCTCGAATCGTGGCTGGCGCACGCCATGGCCTACCAGTTGCTGGCCGACATGCGCGTCAAGCTCTACGACAAGCTGGAACGGCTGGCCCCCGCCTACCTGCTGCAACGCCGCTCGGGCGATCTGGTGGCGCTGGCGACGCAGGACGTGGAGATGGTCGAATACTTCTACGCCCACACCATCGCCCCGGCCATCGTCTCGGTGCTGGTGCCGCTGTCGGTGCTGGGCTTCCTGGCCTTCTACAGTTGGCCGGTGGCGCTGGCGCTGCTGCCGTTCCTGGCCTATGCGCTGGTGTCGCCGGTGCGCGGCCGCCGCAAGGTCGACGCGCTGGGCGACCGCGCCCGCCACGCCCTGGGCGAGATGAGCGCGCACACCACCGACACCATCCAGGGCCTGGCCGACCTGACCGCGTTCCAGGCCACCGGCCGCCGCCGCGAGCAATTCCTCAAGGTGGCCGACCAGTACCGCGCGCGCCGCCTGGACATCCTGCGCGACCTGTCGCGCCAGACCGCCTGGTTCGAGACCGCCATGGGCCTGGGCGGGCTGGCCGTGGCCGTGGTCGGCGCGCTGCAAGTCTCGGCCGGCGCCCTGTCGGCCGGCATGCTGCCGCTCTTGGTGCTGATCGCGCTGGCGACCTTCCTGCCGGTGTCGGAGATTTCGCAGGTCAGCCGCCAGTTGGCCGACACCATCGCCGCCACCCGCCGCCTGCACGTGGTCAACAACGAGCCCGAGCCGGTCACCGACGGCCCGCTGCCGCCGCCGGTGGCGCCGCACGGCCTGTCGCTGGCGTTCGATCATGTGTATTTCGCCTATCCCGGCAAGCGCCAGGACACGCTGCGCGACCTGAGCTTCACCGTGCCGGCCGGCGCCACCGTGGCGGTGGTCGGCGCCTCGGGCGCGGGCAAGAGCACCGTGGCCAGCCTGCTGCTGCGCTTCTGGGACCCGCGCCAGGGCGCGGTCCGGCTCGACGGCGTGGACGTGCGCCAGTTGCAACTGGACGGCCTGCGCGAACGCGTCGCCCTGGTGACGCAGGACACCTACCTGTTCAACGACACGCTGGAAGGCAACATCCGACTGGCCCGCCCCGACGCCAGCCGCGAGGATCTGGAACAGGCGCTGGAGCAGGCCGCGCTCGGCGACTTCGTGCGCAGCCTGCCCGACGGCCTGGCCACGCGCGTCGGCGAACGCGGCATGCAGTTGTCCGGCGGCCAGCGCCAGCGCATCTCGATCGCGCGCGCCTTCCTGAAGAACGCGCCGGTGCTGATCCTGGACGAGGCCACCTCGCACCTGGACACCCTGTCGGAGATGCAGGTGCGCGGCGCGCTGGACGTGCTGATGCGGCACCGGACCACGCTGGTGATCGCGCACCGCCTGGCCACTATCCGCGACGCCGACCTGATCCTGGTGCTGGACCACGGCACCCTGGCCGAGGCCGGCACCCACGAGCAACTGCTGCGCAAGCAAGGCGTATACGCCAAGCTTGCCAGCCACCAGGGCGCGCGCGAGCCTACCGCCGGTAGCGCAACGTCTCTTCGGACGTAGCGTTGCGCCGCACCTCGTCGGCCGTGAACCACACCCGCTTGCTGCCGAAGGTGTTGTACAGGTCGAACTGGTCGCGGGTGTGCGGCGACGGCGTGCCGTCCGGGGCGACAAAGCCGCTCTGCCCCGGCGCCACCACGTCCACCGCGCGCACCGCCTTGCCGTCGAACACCGTCATGTTGTTCTCGGTGCCGCGGTTCTGCGTGGCCGGGTAGCTCAAGACCGCCTTGGCGTCGGCCTGCGGCACGCCCAGGAAGTTCTTGGGCGCGAACACCATCGGCGGCGCCGGAATCTTCCAGGCGGCCGGGTCCTGGCCATAGGCCTGGCGCAGCGCCGCCAGCGCGTCGTCCAGCGCCGCCAGGATGACATCATCGGCGCGCGCGCCATTGAAGAAGTCATAGCGCTGCGGCACGCCGGCCGCGGGGCCGGCCAGGGCGTTGAACAGCACCTTGACGCCGGTGGTCAGGTTGAGCGAGCCGGTGGCCGGCGCCTGCGGCGTCGGATAGCCGGTGGCGCTGTACCACTTGAAGAAGTCGGCCGGCATCTCGTCGGCCAGGGTGCGCCGCAGCATGGCGCGCAGCCACGCGTCCATCACCGCCGGGCCGGCGTTGTCGAAGTAACCCGGTTCGCGCTCGCTGGTCATCATGCCATCCCAGGCCGTCAGCCCCGCCACCAGCCGCGCGCGCGGATCATCGGCCGGCAGCCCTTGCACCGCGCGTTGCAGGAACGGCAGGAAGTGGCGGCGGTTGACGTCGGCATAGCTGGTGGTGCGGATCAGGTCCCACATCTGCTGCGCGCTGACCTTGCCGCCGTTGGCCGTCATGGCCTTCAGGCGCGTCTCGATCTCGGCGTAGCGGTCGGCCTGGCCCCAGACGATGGCGAACAGGTCGGTGGACGGGTAGCCGCGCATCGGCTGGTTGTTCCAGTTGGCGATGAAGCCCTGGCGCGGGTTGTAGACCTGCGGATTGGTGGAGAACGGCAGCAGGCCCTGCCAGTCCATCTCGCCCGTGCCGGGCACCGGCAGGCGCGGATCGTGGCCCGGACGGCGCCTGGGATAGAAGCCCGTGTGCGCGTAGCCGATGTTGCCGCGGTCGTCGGCGTAGTACCAGTTGATGGTCAGCGCGTGGCGCGCCGCCTGCGCCTTCCACTGCGCCCAGTTGGCCGACTGCGTCTTGCGGGTCCAGGCCATCAGCGATTGCAGCTCGTAGCCCTCCCAGGCGCGCGCCTTGGCGTAGGCCACGTGCTGCGCGTCGTCGAACTTGACGATCAGGCCATGCACGCTGCGGTACACGTCCAGCGTCACCGGCGCCGCGTCTTTCACCAGGATCAGGTCGGTGCGCTTTTCCAGCGTCTTCCATTGGCCGTCGTGGAAATAGCGCGTGCGGTCGGCCGGATCGAGCTTTTCGGCGAAGATGTCGACGTCGTCGCCGAAGCCCGCGGTCGAGCCCCACGTCACGTGTGCATTGTGGCCGAACAGAATGCTGGGATAGGCGAACGGCGTATTGCCCACCACGTCAAAACCCGCGCCGTGCAAGCCGATGCCGTAGGTGTAGGCGGGGTTCCACCAGCCGAACTGCGGGCCGTTCAGCAGGATCGAGCGGGCATCCTTGGCGTGGTCGCGGCCCACGATCCACATGTTGCTGGTGGTGGGAAAACCGGCGATGCCCGGCTGACCCGATTGCGCATATTGTTCGGCCAATTGCGCCCGCAGCGTCGCCGGCGCGCCGTCAACCACGCCGCGCGTGGCCGGGTCGCGCACCACCCGCTCCAGCATCGGCGGCGTGCCGTCGTAACGCGGCAGCGCGTAGGCCAGCTTGTCGGCGCCGTCCGGCTGGAACACGGCCGGCTGGTAGCTGCCCGCTTCGGCCGGCACCGTGGTCGGCGCGCGGCTGTCGGTCAGCCAGCGCAACTGGTTGAAGATGCGCATGGCGTCGGCCTGGCCATGCCTGTCCTTCAACGCCGTCAGCAGCGCCAGGTTGTCGATCTCGCTGTTGGCGTCCGAGAAGCGGTTGGCCATGGTGCCGATGAAGACCATCGCCACGTCGTAGGCGGTCCAGTCGGCCGGCGCGAAGCCCAGGTCATTGAATTCCTTGGGCATCAACTGCCCCGGCTGCGCCCGCACCCGCGTCAGCCAGGCGTTCATGCCGGCCGCGTAGCCGTCCAGCACCTGCCGGTCCGCGGCCGGCAGCGCCGCCAACTGGCGCTGGATGCGCTCGGGCGAGAAGTTGCCGCGGATCGACTTGTCGAACGCCACCATTGACGCGCCCAGCACCTCGGCCACCCGGCCCTGGGTGCTGCGGCGCGCCATCTCCATCTGGAACAGCCGGTCCTGCGCCACCGCATAACCGTAGCCGTAGAAAATGCCGTACACCGTGTCCGCGTAGACATGCGGCATGCCATAGGCGTCGCGCCGGATCGTGACCTGGCCGTCGGCGCCTTGCGGCCGTGCCGCGACGGCCTCGGACGTTTGCCCGGCGGCGGACGCCACCGGCTGGGCCGCCATCGCGGGCAGGCACGAACTGGCCGCCAACAGGGCGGCCGACAACCATTGCTGCTTCATTGAATCTGTCTCCGTATCGAATGGGACCGCGCCGCACGCCTGCCGCGGGCACTGGCGGCGCCTCTGCCGGGCGCCGTCCGCAAGCCATGATACGAAGCCGTCAACTATAATTCCAATGCATTTGATTCATATGATTCATGCATTTGGAACATGGACTTCCAGAAACTCAAGCACCTGCTCGCCGTGGTCGAACACGGCACCTTTTCGCGCGCGGCCGACAAGGTCAACCTGTCCCAGCCCGCGCTCAGCCGCAGCATCCAGGCGCTGGAGGCCGAATTGGGCCTGCCGCTGCTGGACCGCGGCACCCGCCAGGTGCGCCTGACGCCCTACGGCGCCTGCGTGGCCGAGCGCGCCCGCCGCATGCGCTACGAGGAAGCCGAACTGCGCCGCGAGCTCAAGACCCTGGCCGGCGGCGAATCCGGCACCCTGTCCATCGGCCTGAGCCCCACCCCCGCTTCGCTGTTGCTCGCGCCCTTCCTGGCCCACATGGCCAGTCACCATCCGCAGGTGCGCGTGGCCGCCGAACTCGGCGCCACCGCCGCCCTGGTCGACCTGCTGCGCGCCGAACGCATCGATGCCATGGTCTGCGACGCTCGCATGCTCTATGGCGCCGCCGACATCGAAACCCGCCCCCTGGCCGCCCTGCGCGCCGGCATGGTCTGCCGCAAGCGCCATCCCATCCTGGCCCACCGCCGCCCCACCATCGACCACATCCGCCAGTACCCCGTGGCCTCCAGCACCCTCAGCCCCGAAGTGGCGCTGCGCCTGGCCGAAACCCTCGGCCCCGCCGGCGCTCCCGAGCAGATGGTGACGGTGCGCTGCGAAAACCTCGAGCCGCTGGTGCGCCTGGCCCTGACCACCGACACCCTGCTGCTGGGCGTCATCTGCGTCACCCGCGCTGAACAGCGCGCCGGCCACCTCGTCGAAGTCCCGCTGCCTCCCGATCCGCAGCGCCAGGGCCATTACGTCCTCGCCCGCCTGGCCGGCCGCAGCCCATTGAAGGCGCAGGACGCGCTCTACACCTTCACCCAACAATGCTGGAACGATTTCGCCGCCTTTCGCCCCCGGCAGCCGCGCCCCGCCCCGGCCACGCGCCGCCCGCCCGGATCGCCCGCGCGGCGCGCGTGATGCCGCCTGGCGCCCCGGGGCGTGGAAAAAAACCCACACGCGGGCAAGGCCGCGCCGCGCGCGGTTGATAGGCCTACACCACTTCGATAGAATCTTCAACTCGGGCCTGTGCCCATTCTTTTTCCCTTCACCTACACCTGGGAGGCGCAAGATGATGAATCCGCATACCGCCATCCCGCGCGTATCTCCGCGACGCCGTTAAGTCGTCGCCCGCGCGGCCCCAGCGCCAGGCTCTCTGGCGACTGGCCCGCCGTGCCCGCTCCCAACCCCTGAACGCAATGCCGGCGCCGTGAGGCGCGGGTCGTATCACCTTCTTCCCACAAGGAATCCGGCGCCTTAGCGTTGCCGGGCGATCGCAATGAATCGAACAAAAATCGATCTGCGAGGACAAGCCTTCAAGGATGTCCTCGGCTTTACCTTCCGTTATTGGCGCGCCCAGCCCTGGCGCACCACTTTCATCATCGCGCTGGCCTTGCTGTCGGCCGTGGCCGACGTGCTGACCCCGCTGTACGCGGGCCGGCTGGTCGACGCCGTGGCCTCCGGCGCCTCGTCCGACGCGCAGGTCTGGGGCGCGGCCGTCACCGCGTTCTGGCTGCTGATCGCGTTGGGCATCGGCAGCACGTTGCTGCGCCAGGGCGTGTTCCAGAACATCATCGTCTTCACCCTGAAGATGATGAACGGCATGGTGTCCAACGCCTTCTACCGGGTGCAGCGCTTTTCCACCGACTGGCACGCCAATAGCTTCGCCGGTTCGACGGTGCGCAAGATCACGCGCGGCATGTGGGCGGTGGACGTGCTCAACGACACGCTGCTGGTGGCGCTGCTGCCGTCGGTGGTGATGCTGGTCGGCGCCACCGTGCTGCTGGGCGTGTACTGGCCGGTGATGGGCCTGGTGGTGGGCCTGGGGTCGGTGCTGTACATCGCGGTGACGGCGGCGTTGTCGCTGGGCTATGTGGCGCCGGCCGCGCGCCTGAGCAACGCCTGGGACACCCGCATGGGCGGCGCGCTGGCCGACGCCATCAGTTGCAACCCCGTGGTCAAGGCATTCGGCGCGGAAATGCGCGAGGAAGCACGCCTGGAACGCGTGGTCGACAAGTGGCGCCGCCGCACCCGCCGCACCTGGATCCGCGCGACCTTGAACGGCGGCATCCAGGGCGCGATGCTGGTGGCGATGCAGGCCGGCATCCTGGGCGCGTCGCTGCTGCTGTGGGCGCGCAACCAGGCCAGTGTCGGCGACATCACCTTCGCGCTGACGATGTTCTTCATGCTGCAGGGCCACCTGCGCGACGTGGGCATGCACATCCGCAACCTGCAGCGCTCGGTCAACGACATGGAAGAACTGGTGGCGCTGGAAAAGCAGCCGCTGGGGGTGGACGACCGCGCCGGCGCGGGCCCGATCCGCGTCACGGCCGGCGAGATCCGCTTCGAGGACGTGACCTTCCGCTATGGCCGGCACGACACGCCGTTGTACGACCGCTTCTCGGCACGCATCGCGCCGGGCGAGCGCGTCGGCCTGGTCGGGCATTCGGGCTCGGGCAAGACCACGTTCATCAAACTGATCCAGCGCCTGTATGACGTCAACGGCGGCCGCATTACCATCGACGGGCAGGACATCGCCCAGGTGAAGCAGGCGTCGCTGCGCGGCCAGATCGCGATCGTGCAGCAGGAACCGGTGCTGTTCCACCGCACGCTGGCCGAGAACATCGCCTACGCCCGCCCCGGCGCCTCGCAGGCCGAGATCGAGCAGGCGGCGCGGCTGGCCAGCGCGCATGACTTCATCATGGCCCTGCCCAAGGGCTACGAGACGCTGGTGGGCGAGCGTGGCGTGAAGCTGTCGGGCGGTGAACGCCAGCGCGTGGCCATCGCCCGGGCCTTCCTGGCGGACGCGCCGATCCTGATCCTGGACGAGGCCACCTCGAGCCTGGACAGCGAAAGCGAGGTGCTGATCCAGCAGGCCATGGAGCGCCTGATGGTGGGCCGCAGCACGCTGGTGGTGGCGCACCGCCTGTCGACGGTGCGCGCCCTGGACCGCCTGCTGGTGATGGATCGCGGCCGCATCATCGAGGAAGGCAGCCACGACCAGTTGATCCGCCTGAAGGGCGGCCTGTACCGGCGCCTGTTCGAGCGTCAGGCCCTGGAATTGACCCAGGGCCTGACGCAGTCGGAGATGCTGGCCGATGGCGCCCGTGCGCGGCCGGCGCGGGCCGATGAGGAGGACGAGACCTCTCTCGCCTTCGGCAAGTAAGACCGGGGCCTGACGCGAGTCAGGCCCTTTTCACATGACGCCGAGCCCTTCGGCGGCCTGGCGCGCGGCGGCGCTGCGCCGCTCGCAACGCGCCTGCGACTGCGACTGCGCCGGGTAGCGTTGCACGATAGCCGGCGCGTGAAGGCTACCCAGTCCGCGGCGAGAATGGCATCATCCGTGCCCGGCCCGCCCGGCGCCACCAGCAGATCGCGGGACGGCGCCGTCGCCAGGGTCTGGGCCGGCACGAAACGCAGGCCGCGATCGCCGCGTACCGGATCCGGTGATTTTGCGACAAAATCGACGCTGAACCCGGGCGCGGCGGCGAGCACCTCGTACGGCCCGGTCATATCGAGCTGGGTCAGCCCTTCGAACAAGAGAATATTGACATGCACGACGATGCTCCTTCGCTGAACGGAAGCGCCAGCGTAGACCGCCGCGTGGGCGCGCAGGCGCCACATGCCGGCACGATCGCGCCAAAACGCATTGTCTTCCTGCTGTATGACGGTTTTCAGCCGCTCGACCTGGCCGGCCCGTGGCAGGCCTTCAGCGGTGCCAACGACGAAGGCGGCGCCGGCTACCAGTTGAGCACCGTGGCCGCCACGCCGGTGGTCGGCACCTGGGATCAGGGCCTGCGCATGCAGGTCAACGCCACCTTCGCCAACGACGACGACGCGCCGATCGACATGCTGTTCGTGCCGGGCGGCCCCGGCATCGACCAGGCGAGCGCGCACGGCGAGACCCTGGCCTGGCTGCGCCGCCGCGGTCCGCAGGCGCGCCGCACCTGCAGCGTCTGCACCGGCGCCTTCCTGCTGGCCGCGGCCGGCCTGCTCGACGGGCGCCGCGTCACCACCCACTGGCGTTCGGCCGACCGCCTGCGCCACCTGCACCCCGGGCTCAAGGTGGAAGACGACCGCATCTACATCGAAAGCGGCGCCATCTGGACCTCGGCGGGCGTGAACGCTGGCATCGACCTGGCGCTGGCGCTGATCGAGCGCGACGTGGGCGCGCGCGTGTCGCACGACGTGGCGCGGCGCCTGATGGTCTTCATGCGCCGCAACGGCGACCAGCGCCAGTACAGCCAATCCTTGCGCCTGCAGAACCGGCTGGCCGCGCCGTTGCGCGACCTGGTCGAGAAGATCGAAGCGAGCCTGTCGGCGCGCTGGTCGGTCGACGACATGGCCGATGCCTGCCATATGTCGCGGCGCACCTTCCAGCGCAAGTTCGCGGCGCATTTCGGCGTGACGCCGAGCGAAGTGCTGCGCCGCTTGCGGTTCGAGCGCGCCGCCGCCTCGCGCGCCTCGGGCAAGCTGTCCGAAAAAGCCGTGCGGCACGTCATGGAGGCCGGCGGCCGGCCGCTGTAGGCAGCGGCCGGGGCCGCAAGCCGCCCGCATCGGGGCACCGCGGCGCCTGCGCCGCGGCAAGCCTCCTTGGCCGCGGCGTTAGCGCTTGATCCAGTTGCGCCCGTCGCTGGAACGATAGCGCCCGCCACTGCTGCAACAGCCGCCCGCGCCCATGGCCTGCCGGCCGACGAATGCCTCGACGGCATCGCCCTCGCGGCTCAGGCTCTGGCGCACGCAGGACATGAACGAGGGGTAGAACTCCGGCTCCAGCACCTTGACCCAGCGGCGCGCGCCGGAGGCCGGATCGGCCTCGTTCAGATAGACCACGCAGTCGCTCGCGACCAGGTGCACCGGTTGGCCGTTCAACGTCCCCTTGAATTCCCGTTCGGGCGTCAGGTCGCGCAGCAATTGCCGTTCGAAGTCCGGCTGCGTCGACGGATCGCCACAGCCGGCCAACAGCGGCAACGCCACCAGCGCGGCCAGCGCCCAGCGGTTGGGAGCGGCCAGGGGCCGCGCGCAACGGGATCGGAGTGAGTCTCGCGGGCTCGAAGGCAACATCGCATCCTGGATACGGGAAGATGCCAAGCTTACCCGCAACCCGGGGGAGTGTGTCGATCCGCGCCGCGGCGCCCAGGCAGGCGCCCGGCGCGGCGCTCCTATGCCGCCAGCCCCACCGACATGCCGCCGCACACATACAGCAACTGGCCGGTCATGAAGCCGGCGCGCCGGTCCAGGAACAGGGACACCGCGTGCGCCACGTCTTCGGGCCGGCCGACGCGCCCGACCGGGATGGACGCCTCCAGCGCCACCGTCCGGGGATCGCCCGGCGGGTTCGATTGCTCGAACAGTTCGGTGGCGATGGGCCCGGGCGCCACGGTGTTGACCGTGATGCCGTCCTTGCCCAGCTCCAGCGCCCAGGTGCGCGTCATGCCGGCCAGGCCGGACTTGGTGGCGCCATAGACCGACCGCCCCGGCTTGCCCAACCCTGCGCGGCTGCCGATGTTGACCACGCGCCCGTAACCGGCCTGGCGCATGCCGGGCAGCAACGCCTGCATCAGCAGCAAGGGCGCGGTCAGGTTCAGCGCCACGGTGCGCGCCAGGTCTTCCTGGGTGACGGCGGCGATGTCGGCGACCTGGATCATGCCGGCGTTATTGACCAGGTGCAGCACCGGCCGCGCCGCCGCCAGGGCCGCCGCGGCCGCCATGGTGGCCGCCGCGTCACCCAGGTCCACGGACTGGAAGGTCTCGCCAGGCAACGCCGTGTCCGGCGGCCGGCGGCTGAAGTTGACGACCTCGAAGCCGTCCTGCAACAGCCGCGCGACGATGGCGCGGCCGATGCCCCGGCTGCCGCCGGTGACCAATGCGATGGGACTTGTCATTGCGCGGTGATTCCCTTGTCCTTGATCAAGCCGCCCCACTTGGCGCGCTCCTGGCGCTCGAAGGCGGCCAAGTCCGCGCCGAACAGCGCGCCCGGCCGGGCGCCCATGGTGGCGAAATTGGCGGCAATGGCGGGCGTGCCCAAGCCGCTGCGCGCGGCCTCGATCAATTGCCGCAGCACCGGCTCCGGGGTGCCACGCGGCGCGTACAGCGCGAACCAGGCCGTCACGTCAAAACCCGGCAGGCCGGACTCGGCCACGGTGGGCAGGTCGGGCAGCGCGGGATCGCGCGCCGCCGAGGTCACCGCCACGCCACGCACCAGGTTGCCGTCCTTGATCTGCGCCAGCGCGCCCGGCAGGTTGTCGAACAGCAGGTCGACCTGGCCGCCGGCCACCGCCGGCAGCGACGCCGAGGTGCCCTTGAACGGCACATGCAGCATCGTCACCCCGGCCATGGCCTCGAAATAGGCGCCCGTCAGGTGCACCGACGAGCCCACGCCGGGCGAGGCGTAGGTCAGCTTCTTGTCCTTGGATTGCCTGGCGGCCCGGATCACGTCGGCCACGGTCTTGTAGGGCGACTTGGCGCTGACGGCGATGACGTTGGGCGTGGTCGACACCAGCGCGATCGGCACCAGGTCGCGCTCGGGGTCGAACGTCATGTTGCCGTAGAGGAACGGGTTGATGGTCTGGGTGCCGATGGTGCCCAGGCCCAGCGTGTAGCCATCGGCCTTGGCGCGCGCCACGTAGGCCATGCCGATGTTGCCGCCCGCGCCCGGCTTGTTCTCGACCAGCACGGTCTGCTTCAGGCCCGGCTGCAGGGCGTTGGCGATGGCGCGGCCGAAGATGTCGGCGCCGCCTCCGGGCGGATACGGCACGACCACGGTGATGGGATGCTCCGGGTAGCCCGCCGCCTGGGCCGCGGACACCGCCAGCATGGCCACGGCGGCCACGGCCAGTGCGTGCCGCCCGGCGCGCCCGTACAGGAAATGTGTCATGGATCTGTCTCCTCGCGAATCCGCTTGTGCGGATTTCTTCTGGCTCCGCCTCGGGGCGGATGCTGTCGTTGGGCGTCCGCGGGATGCGGACGCTTCCTATAGTACGTAAATACGTACTATATTCACAAGAACGCGAAACACATACGGAGACAGACCATGAAACGCTGGACGCGCCGCCCCGAGGGATCGACCTGGGGCGACTTCGGGCCGGACGACGAACTCGGCCGCCTGAACCTGCTGACCGAAGAGAAAGTGCTGCAAGCGGTGCGCGAGGTGCGGGCCGGCAAGGTCTTCTGCCTGTCGCTGCCGCTGGACCTGCCCGGCGGCAATGTGCTCAATCCGCGCCGGCATCCGCCCCAACTCAAGCCCACCTTCCGCGACGGCACGCCCTACCTGAATTTCGCCATGGCGCGCCTGCAACCCGAGGCCGTCGATGTGCTGTCGGACGACCAGGTCACGCTCAGCCTGCAGTACTCGACCCAATGGGACGGCCTGTGCCACGTCGGCGCCCAGTTCGACATCCAGGGCGACGGCCAGGCCCGCCGCGTCTATTACAACGGCTATGCCGCCGGCGTCGACGTGTTCGGTGGCGATGACGCCGGCCCCGACGCCTGCTGCCCGCCGGGCGGCTCGTACGCGCGCAAGCTCGGCATCAACCGCTATGCCGAGAAGGGCATGCAGGGCCGCGGGGTGCTGGTCGACCTGGCGCGCGCCTTCGGCCCCGGCCGCACGCTGGTGGGCCATACCCAGTTGCAGGCGGCGATGCGCGAACAGCGCGTGGTGGTGGAGCCGGGCGACATGCTGGTGCTGCGCACCGGTTTCGCCGAAGCGCTGGTGGAGATGGATGGCCAGCCCGACCCGCACCGGCTGGAACAGACCGGCGCGGTGCTGGACGGCGCCGACCCGGCGCTGCTGGGCTGGATCACCGACAGCGGCATCGCGGCCCTGTGCGCCGACAACTATGCGGTCGAAGCCTATCCGGGGCGCGCCCGCGGCCCCGGCCATTCGATCCTGCCGCTGCATCACCACTGCCTGTTCAAGCTGGGCGTGCCACTGGCCGAGCTGTGGTACCTGAAGGCGCTGGCCGACTGGTTGCACACGCAGGGCCGCAACCGCTTCCTGCTGACCGCGCCGCCGCTGCGCCTGCCGGGCGCGGTGGGTTCGCCGGTGACGCCGATCGCGACGGTGTAGGCCATGACCCAGCTCTTTGCGCACCACCTCGACGCGCTCGCCGCGCGCCACCCCGGCCGCGCGGCCCTGATCGACCGCGACCACGCCCTCAGCCACGCCGACTTGCGCGCGCGCAGCCGCGCCCTGGCCGCCGGCCTGGCGCGCCTGGGCGTGCAGCCCGGCCAGCGCGTGGCCGTGTGGCTGCCCAATTGCGCCGCCTGGGTCGAGACCTTCCTGGCCTGCGCCCACCTGGGCGCGCTGGTGCTGGCCGTCAACACGCGCTTTCGCGCGCTGGAACTGGCCGACATCCTGGGCCGCGGCCGCGCCGATTGGCTGGTGTACTGGCCCGGCTTCAAGGGCATCGACTTCGCCGCCATCCTGGACGACGTCGCGCCCGCGGCGCTGGCTCGGCTGCAAGGCATCGTGGCCCTGTCGGAGACGGACGAACCGCTGGCGCCATCGCTGCGCGGCAAGCCGGTGCACCGCTACACCGATCTGCGCGCCTGCGGCGACGCGCCCCCGCCGCCTCAGGCCGACGCCGGCGTGTTGTGCTTCACCACGTCCGGCACCACCTCGCAACCCAAGTTCGTGCTGCATGACCAGCGCACCCTGCTGCGCCACGGCGCCGCCGTGGCGCGGGCCTTCGACTACGACGAGCACAGCCGGGTGCTGGCCAGCGCGCCGTTCTGCGGCGCCTTCGGCTTCGCCACGCTGGTGGGCGGGCTGGCGCAGGGCGTGCCGGTGGTGTGCGCACCGGTATTCGACGCGGCCGCCTCGGCAGCCGCCGTTCAACGCCACCGTATCACCCACACCTATGCCAACAACGAGGCGCTGGTCGCCATGATGCGCGCCGCCGCGCCGGGCGCCTTCGCCTCGGTCCGCCTGTTCGGCTTCGCCAGCTTCACGCCGGCGCTGGATCACATGCTGGATCTGGCGCGCGCGGCCGGGGTGGCGCTGACCGGGCTGTATGGCTCCAGCGAACTGATCGCGCTGGTGGCCGGCCAGCCGCGCGACCCGGCCGAGGGCGAGGTGGCCGCGCGCCACCAGCCCGGCGGCACCCTGATCTATCCCGAGGCGCGGGTGCGGGCGCGCGACCCGGCCAGCGGCCGGATCCTGCCGCACGGCGAATCGGGCGAGCTGGAAATCCTGTCGCCCAGCCTGATGCGCGGCTACCTGGACAACCCCGAGGCCACCGACCGCGCCTGTACCGACGATGGCTACTTCCGCACCGGCGACCTCGGCTATACCCTGACCCCGCGCCAGTTCGTGTTCCAGACCCGCATGGGCGATTCGTTGCGCCTGTCCGGCTTCCTGGTCAACCCGGTGGAAATCGAGCAGTTGGTCGAAACCTTGCCGGGCGTGCGCGCCTGCCAGGTGGTTGGCGCCAGCCGCGACGGCAAGACCGTGCCCTATGCCTTCGTGCTGCTGCATGACGGCGCCCGCGCCGACGTTGCCGGCTGGACGGCCGCCTGCAAGCAGGCCATGGCCGGCTTCAAGGTGCCGGCCGGCTTCACGGTCTTGACGGCGTTCCCCTCGGTGGAAAGCGCCAATTCGGTCAAAATCCAGAAACACCGGCTGCGCGAGATGGCCGACGCCCTGCTCGCCGCCCCCGCCACCTCCTGACCGATCCGACCATGCCCGCGCGCCCGCTTTTCTCGCACAGCCCCCAACCGCTCTATCTGCAAGCGGCGGCGCTGTTTCGCAGCCACATCCAGAACCGCACCTGGCGGCCGGGGCAGCAAATTCCGCCGCTGGAAGCGCTGGCGCAGACCTATGGCATTTCGCGCGCCACCATCCGCCAGGCCCTGGGCCAGTTGGAGCAGGACGGCCTGATCCGGCGCTCGCGCGGCTCGGGCACCTTCGTTAACGCCGACCTGCCCGAGACACCAACGCTGCTGATTCCCAAGACCTGGGCCGAGACCGTCGAACTGAGCAACCAGCTCGGCACCGTGTCGCTGGTGGAATCGAGCGCCGATTCGCCGCTGCCCGACACGCTTGGCATGCCGTGCGCGGCGGACCGCGGCGGCCGTTTCCAGTACCTGCGGCGCGTGCACACCACCGAGGCCGGGCCGTTCTGCTACAGCGAGGTGTTCCTGGAAAGCAGCCTGTTCCGCAAGCACCGCGCCCGCATCCAGAAGAGCACCGTGGCGCCGGTGCTGGATCAGTTCTATGGCGCCCGCATCAGCGAGGCGCGCCAGGTGCTCAACGTGATCGAAGCCGGCCAGGAGTCGGCCGAATCGCTGCGCATCCCGGTGTCCTCGCCGGTGGCGGAGCTGCGCCGCTTTGCCTGCATCGACGGCCGCGTGGTGTATTTCGCGCGGCTGGAATTTCCCTTCCGCAAGGTGCGCATGGAGTTCGACCTGTTGAGTCAGCGCTAGCGCATGCACGGCGGGCCGCCGGCCGGCGGTTCGCCCCTTGCCCCGATTTCCCATCATAAAAGCGCGGCCATCCGGCCAAAGCGCCGCAGTGCCCGAAGCGTCCGGCATAACCAAAAATGGAGACAACCATGACCCCCATGCCCCGGATTCCGCAGCAACGCAGTACCTTCACACGGCGCTTGCCGCGCGCCGTCGCCACGGCCGCCTGCGGCGCCAGCCTGTTCCTCGGCGCCGTCAGCCTGGCGCAGACCGCCCCCGCCATTTCCGACGACATCGTCCGCCTCGGCCTGATCCTGGACATGAGCGGCGTCTACGCCGACGTGACCGGCAAGGGCAGCGCCACCGCCGCGCAGATGGCCATCGACGACTTCGGCGGCACGGTGCTGGGCAAGAAGATCGACCTGATGGTGGTTGACCACCAGAACAAGGCCGATATCGCCGCCGCCCGCGCCCGCGAGTGGTACGACACGCAGAAGGTCGACGCCATCCTGGACGTGGCCGGCTCGGCGCCCGCCCTGGCGGTGCTGGAGGTGGCGCGCGAGAAAAAGAAGATCGTGGTGTTCAGCGGCCCCGGCACCGAGCGCATCACCAACGACCTGTGCTCGCCCTATTCGGTGCACTACACCTACGATACCTGGTCGCTGGCCAACACCACGGCCCGCGCCACGGTCGACCGCGGCGGCAAGAGCTGGTACTTCCTGACCGCCGACTACGCCTTCGGCCACACCCTGCAAGCCTCGGCCACCGAGGTGGTGAAGGCGCGTGGCGGCACGGTGCTGGGCGCGGCGCGCCATCCGCTCGGCTCCAGCGACTTCGCCTCGTACCTGTTGCAGGCGCAGGCCAGCCGCGCCCAGATCGTCGGGCTGGCCAACGCTGGCGGCGATACCGTCAACGCCATCAAGGCGGCGCGCGAATTCGGCCTGACGCAGAGCGGCCAGAAGATGGCCGGGCTGCTGCTGTACATCAACGACATCCACGCCATCGGCCTGGACGCGGCCGCCGGCCTGATGCTGACCGAGGCCTTCTACTGGGACATGAACGACCAGACCCGCGCATGGTCGCGGCGCTACTTCGACAAGCTCAAGAAAATGCCCAACATGAGCCAGGCCGGCACCTATTCGTCGGTGATGCACTATCTGAAGGCGGTGCAGGCGGCCGGCACCGACGCGCCCGAGGCGGTGATGCGGCAGATGAAGGCCATGCCGATCAATGACTTCTTCGCCACCAATGGCCGCATCCGCGAGGACGGCCGCATGGTGCACGACATGTACCTGTTCGAGGTCAAGACGCCGGCCGAATCCAAGGGGCCGTGGGACTACTACAAGCTGGTGGCGACGCTGCCGGGCGACGAGGCCTTCATGCCGCTGTCCAAGTCGACCTGCCCGCTGGTGAAGACGGCGGCGAAGTAAGCAGGAGGCCGCCGCCGTCGCGGCGGCGGCCACGGCGCATATCGACCCGGCGACCGCCTCCCATTGCGTTATTCTCGCGGCTGGCCCAGCGCCCGCATTGCTGCCCGCCCGTCCAAGGAAACCCGATGTCCAGCCCCGCCTCGCGCCCCATTGCCGCCACCATCGCCGCCGTGGTGCGCGACAGCCATGTGCTGCTGGTGCGGCGCGCCAACCCGCCCGACCAGGGCCGCTGGGCCTTTCCGGGCGGCAAGATCGAGGCCGGCGAACGGATCGAGGACGCCGCCGCGCGTGAACTGTTCGAGGAATGCGGGGTGCGCGCGCAGCCGTTGCGGGTGTTCGACGCCGTCGACGTGTTCGACCATGACGACGGCGGCGCACTGCGGCGCCACTACATCCTGATCGCGGTGCTATGCCGCTGGCAGGCCGGCGAGCCGGTGGCCGGCGACGACGCGCTGGAGGCGCGCTGGGTGGCCCTGGCCGAACTGGACGGCCAGGCGCTGGCCACGAGCTTCGGGGTGGCGGCGCTGGCACGCCGGGCCGCCGCCGTCTCCCCGTCCGACAACGCGCCGGAAGACGCCCGGATGGTGAACGGCCGGCGGGATTGATCGGTTAAGGTGTAGCCCCACACCCCTTAACCCTTCATTCCTGGAGTAATGAATGACCGGATTGATTATCGTGGTGGCGGCGCTGGCGTTCCTGATGCTGGCGGCGTATCGAGGCTACAGCGTCATCCTGTGCGCGCCCCTCGCGGCCATGGGCGCGGTGCTGCTGACCGACCCGTCGGCGCTGGCGCCGGTGTTCTCGGGCATCTTCATGGAGCGCATGGCGGGCTTCGCCAAGCTCTACTTTCCCGTGTTCCTGCTGGGCGCGGTGTTCGGCAAGCTGATCGAACTGTCGGGTTTCTCGCGCGCCATCGTGCAGGCGGTGCTGCGGTTGATCGGCGCCGAGCGCGCCATCGTCGCCATCGTGCTGGTGTGCGCGGTGCTGACCTACGGCGGCGTGTCGCTGTTCGTGGTGGTGTTCGCGGTCTATCCGTTCGCGGCCGAGATGTTCCGCCAGGGCGGCATCCCCAAGCGGCTGATGCCGGGCGCGATCGCGCTGGGCGCGTTCACCTTCACCATGACGGCGCTGCCGGGCACGCCGCAGATCCAGAACATCATCCCCACCACCTTCTTCGAAACCACCACCTGGGCCGCGCCCTGGCTGGGGCTGATCGGCGCGGCCTTCACGCTGACGGTCGGGGTGGCCTACCTGGAATGGCGCCGCAAGCGCGCCGCGCTGGCCGGAGAAGGCTACGGCACCGACCTGCGCAACGAGCCGCAAACGCCAGCCGGCGGGCGCGAACACCACCCGCTGGTCGCGCTGCTGCCGCTGGTGGTGGTGGGCGTGGCCAACTACCTGCTGACGCGCTGGATTCCGGGCTGGTACCCGGCCGGTTCGCAGGTGGACCTGCCCGGCCTGGCCCGGCCCATGCCGGTCAACGCCCAGGACCAGGTGGCGCTGTGGGCGGTGATGGGCGCGCTGATCGCGGGCATCGCCACCATCCTGCTGTTCTCGTTCTCGCACATCAAGGCCCACTTC
Organism: Achromobacter sp.; assembly: GCF_050285565.1. Classification (GTDB taxonomy): domain Bacteria; phylum Pseudomonadota; class Gammaproteobacteria; order Burkholderiales; family Burkholderiaceae_B; genus Achromobacter. The sequence goes on along the minus strand of NZ_JBLZXG010000004.1, from coordinate 393,863 downwards.
GCCGAGGGCAGCAAGAGCGCGGTCTCGGGCGCGTTGCTGGCATCCATGAACACCGCGGCCGAGTACGGCTTCGGCGGCGTGATCGCGGCGCTGCCCGGGTTCCTGATGGTGGCCAGCGCGCTCAAGGCGATTCCCGACCCGTTGGTGGGCGAGGCAGTGGCGGTGACGTCGCTGGCCGGCATCACCGGCTCGGCCTCGGGCGGCATGAGCATCGCGCTGGCGGCCATGGCGCAGACCTTCATCGACAGCGCCCAGGCGGCCGGCATTCCCATGGAAGTGCTGCACCGGATCGCCGCCATGGCCAGCGGCGGCATGGATACGCTGCCGCACAATGGCGCCGTCATCACGCTGCTGGCCGTCACCGGCCTGACCCACCGCCAGTCGTACGGCGACATCTTCGCCATCACCCTGATCTCGACGCTGTCGGTGTTCCTGGCGATCGCGGTGTACTACCTGACCGGCATCGTCTGACCGTCCTGGCCGAAGGCGCGGGCGCCGCGCTGGTGTGGCGCTCGGCGCCATTGACGCCGATGGCCAAAGCTGGCCGCGCCGGCACATTGCGCCCGTTCACCATGAAATTATGTTTGCAAAACAAAGATAATTATCTTTTCTTTGGAATCGTTCATGATGCGTCTGCGCGCATGAACCGCCCCCCATCCCTCCAGGAGTCAGGATGAATTCCCAAGCTTGCCAACGCATCGCCCTGGTCACCGGCGCCTCGCGCGGCATCGGCGCCGCGATCGCCCGCCGCCTGGCCGCCGACGGTTGCGCCGTCGCCATCAACTACGCCGCCAGCGCCGCCGAGGCCGAGGCCCTGGCCGGCGCGATCCGCGATGCGGGCGGCCGGGCGCTGGCGGTGCGCGCCGACGTCTCCAAGGCCGCCGAGGTGCGCGCCATGTTCGACCAGGTCGAAGCCGGCCTGGGCCGCCTCGACGTGCTGGTCAACAGCGCCGGCGTGCTCAAGCTGCAGGCGCTGGCCGAGGCCACCGACGCGCTCTACGACCAGACCTTCGACATCAACACCCGCGGCACTTTCAATACCCTGCGCGAGGCCGGCACGCGGCTGGCCGACGGCGGCCGCATCATCAACATCTCCAGCACCACGCTGGCGCTGAACCTGCCCACCTACGGCCTCTATATCGCCAGCAAAGCGGCGGTCGAGGGCTTCACCCGCGTGTTCGCCAAGGAACTGCGCGGCCGCCACATCACGGTCAACGCCGTGGCGCCCGGCCCGGTCGCCACCGACCTGTTCAAGCAGGGCAAGAGCCCCGAACTGATCGAGCACTACGCCAAGATGCCGCCGCTGGAACGCCTGGGCGAACCCGAGGACATTGCCGGCATCGTGTCGTTCCTGGCCGGCGCCGACGGCGGCTGGATCAACGGCCAGGTACTGCGCGCCAACGGCGGCATCGCCTGAAGCGCGATGGCGGCGCGGATGCTACTGTTGCGCCCATGCAAGCAGACAACGCCATGAACCCGCCCGCCCCGCGCCGGACCCGCCCCGCGCCCCTGCCGGATCAGGCCGCGCGCCACGGGCCGGGCCGCGCCTGGGCGTGTGCCCTGGCGCTGGCCGCGCTGTGTCTGGCCGCGCGGGCCGCCGGGGCCGAGCCGCGGGTGCAGACCGGCGACCTGGTGTTCCAGCAATCCCGCTCCGCCCAGAGCCTGGCCATTCAGCAGGCCACCCATTCGCCCTACAGCCACATGGGCATGATCGTGCTGCGCCAGGGCACGCCCTACGTGCTGGAGGCCGCCGCCACGGTCAGCTACACGCCGCTGGCCCAATGGGCGGCGCAGGGCGAAGACGGAAAATACGTCGTCAAGCGCCTGCGCGACGCCTCGCGGCTCACGCCCGAGACGCGCGAACAGCTAGCCAGCACCGGCGCGCGCTATCTCGGCAAGCCCTACGACGCGGCCTTCGGCTGGTCGGACGAGCGGATCTACTGCTCCGAGCTGGTGTGGAAAATCTACCAGCGCGCGCTGGGCGTGCAGATCGGCGCGCTGCAACCGCTCAAGCAGTTCGACCTGAGTTCGCCCGCCGTGCGCGCCAAGATGCGGGAGCGCTACGGCAAGGACATTCCGTGGGAAGAACCCATCATCTCGCCCGCCGCGATGTTCGCCTCGCCGCTGCTGACCACGGTTCCGAACCGGTAACGCGACCGCCAGCGCCACGGTGGATCCGCCGCCCACCGACCGCCCCAAGCCCCCCCTGCCCGGATCGATACGCCGACCTGGCCCGCCGCGCCATCGTCGTGGCCCCGCCCCGCGCGATTTATTCCACCTTGGACTCATTCCATGAAAATTACTTGTTTGTCGAGATCAACCGGCGGGCCTAGCATGACCGGCATCGCCCACGATTCCAATGGAGACAGCAAGCCCATGAGCGCCCCGATTCCCGCCTTCCCCCACAGCCACATCGAGCGCGACGCGCGCGGCCTCTACACGCTGCGGATCGACGACGCCAAAAGCATGAACATCCTGGCCTCGCCGGTCACGCTGGGCCTGACCGAAGCGGTGCGCTGGATCGCGGCGCAACCGGACGCCCGCGCGCTGGTGCTGCGCGGCAGCGGCGACAAGGCTTTTGTCGGCGGCGCCAACATCTATGAAATGGCGGAACTCGATCCGGACGGCGGCCGCGCCTTCATCACCCGCCTGCGCGACCTGTGCGAAGCGGTGCGCGCGGTGCCGGTGCCGACCATCGCCCGCCTGCCCGGCTTCTGCCTGGGCGCCGGCATGGAACTGGCCGCGGCCTGCGACATCCGCCTGGGCTCGCGCGACGGCGTCTTCGGCATGCCCGAGGTGCAGGTCGGCATTCCGTCGGTGATCCACGCCGTGCTGCTGCCGGCGCTGATCGGCCCGGGCGCCACCCGCTGGCTGCTGCTGACGGGCGCCACGGTCGACGCCGAGCAGGCGCTGCGCTGGGGCTTTCTGCAATTCCTGTGCGAGGCCGGCGAACTGGACGCGCTGGTCGAACGCACCGTCGCCCCCATCGCCCGTAGCGGGCCGCGGGCCGTGCGCTCGCAGAAGGCGCTGCTGCGCTATTGGGAAACATCGACCATCGCGGCCGGCCTGGATCGCAGCGTCGACGCCTTCGGCGCGGCCTTCGCCAGCGACGAACCGCGCCAGTACATGGCGCCGTTCCTGGCCCGCAAGCGCGCGCGGGAGGCGCAATGACGGCGGCGGCCAGCGGCCCGCTGGCCGGCGTGCGGGTGGTCGACATGACCGCGGTCGGCATGGGCCCCTACGCCACCCAGATCCTGGGCGACATGGGCGCCGAAATCATCAAGGTCGAAGCCCCCGAGGGCGACGTGTTCCGCGCCTCGGCGCCGGCCGCCTCGCCCGGCATGGGCGCGGTCTACCTGAACCTGAACCGCAACAAGCACAGCGTCACCCTGAACGCCAAGGAGCCGGACGACCGCCAACGCCTGCTGCGGCTGGTCGACGGCGCCGACGTCTTCATCTCCAACGTGCGGCCGCGCGCGCTGGCGCGGATCGGCCTGGACGCCGCCAGCCTGCGGGCGCGCAATCCGCGCCTGATCTATTGCTCGGCGGTGGGCTTCGGTCAGGACGGCCCCTACGCCGCCCAGCCGGCGTTCGACGACATCATCCAGGCCATGAGCGGCCTGGCCGACCTGCAGGGCCGCAACAGCGGCGCGCCGGCCTACATCAACACCATCATGGCCGACAAGGTGGCCGGGCTGACGCTGGCCTACGCCATCCCGATGGCGCTGTACGAACGCGAAAAATCCGGCCAGGGCCAGGCGATCGAGGTGCCCATGTTCGAGACGCTGGTGTCCTTCACCCTGATCGAGCACTTGGGCGGGCGCACCTTCGAGCCGCCGCGCGGCGCCATGGGCTACCGCCGGGTGCTGTCGCCCGAGCGCCGGCCCTACCGCACCCGCGACGGCTTCCTGGCGCTGCTGCCGTATACCGACGCCCAATGGCAGCGCTTCTTCGCCCTGGCCGAATGCGCCGACCTGGCCGCCGACCCGCGCTATACCAGCCCCCAGGCCCGCGCCCGCAACTTCGACGCGCTCTACGCCGACCTGGCGGCCATCGTCGCGCTGCGCGGCACCGAAGACTGGCTGGCGCTGCTGGCCGACGCCGACATCCCGCACGCGCGCGTCAACCCGCCCGAGGCCCTGTTCGACGACCCGCACCTGGCCGCCACCGGGTTTTTCCAGCGGGTCGAGCACCCCACTGAAGGCACGTTGACGACCACCGCGATCCCGGTGCGTTTCTCGCGCACGCCCGGATCGATCCGCTGCCTGGCCCCGCGCCAGGATGCGGATCGCGATATGCTCGATCCGGATTGATTCTCCGGGACGCGCGGGACGCGTGCTTGCGCGGCCCGGGGCGCCCGCCCCCTTTCCGCCCCGACCATGAACATCACCCTCAAGCAGTTGCGCGTGTTCTGCGCGCTCTACGAGTTGCGCAGCTTCACCGCCGCCGCCCGCGCCGCCTTCGTCACGCAATCGGCCGTCAGCAAACTGTGCGCCGAACTCGAAGCAGAGGTCGGCCAGCCGCTGTTCGAACGCTCGACCCGCAGCGTCACGCCATGCGAGGGCGCGGCGGACTTCTATGCCTACGCCCAGGAGATCCTGGGCACGGTGCGCGCGGCCGAACGCAGCATGTCCAGCCTGCGCTCGCTGGAACGCGGCGTGGTCGGCGTGGCCTGCTCGCCGATGATGATGGTCGGCCTGCTGGGCGGCATGATCGCGCGCTACCACCGCCGCCATCCGGGCGTGAAGCTGGAGCTGTTCGAGCTGAACACCGACGAGACCATCGAGCACGTGCGCCACGGCCGCGCCGACTTCGGCATCGTCTCCACCGCCATTGACGGCGACGAACTGGCCGCGCGCGTGATCTACCGCGACACCATGCATGTGGTCCACGCGCCCGGCCACCCCTTGGCACGCCGCCAGCAGGTGCGCTGGGCCGACCTGGCCGCGCACGAGCACATCACGCTGCGCAACGTCTACAGCGTGCGCCGCGCCGTCGACCGCATCAGCGGCGAACTCGACCTGCAATTCCAGTCCGGCATCGAGGCCGGCATGCTGACTTCGGTGCTGAACCTGGTGCGCGCCGGGCTCGGCATCACGGTGGTGCCGGGCTACGTCTGCGCCTTCGCGCGCCAGCTTGGCCTGGTCACCGCGCCCATCGGCGGCGGCGGCCAGCGCGGCCATGCGCTGTGGCTGATCCAGCGCCACAGCGCGCGCCTGTCACTGGCGGCGGACGCGTTCCTGACCGGCCTGGAGCAGACCTTGCGGGCGCGCGAGGCCGCGCCCGACCCGACCCGCTACGACGAAGACGACGCCGACGCCCGCCAGACTTATCCAGATACGGAATAGGTCTATGAAAATTAGTCCCTTGTTGGGATAAGCCAAGCGGCCGCATCATGGCATCGGCCCTGACGCCCGCATGCCGCCGCGGGGCCGCAGAACAACACAGGAGACTTTCATGACCCGATTCCCGCAACGCAGCGGCGCGCGCCGGTTCGCGGCGGCCTGCGCCCTGGCCCTGGCCGCCGCCAGCGGCGCCGCGCAGGCCGACGACGCCTACCCCAGCAAGCCCATCACCATCGTGGTGCCGTTCTCGCCCGGCAGCGCCACCGACACCAGCGCCCGCATCCTGACGGAAAAGCTGGGCCCGCGCCTGGGCGTGCCGATCGTGATCGAGAACAAGCCCGGCGCGTCGGGCACCATTGGTTCGTCCACCGCCGCGCGCGCCGCGCCCGATGGCTACACCCTGATCCTGACCAGCAGCTCGACGCACTCGGCCACGCCGGCCCTGTTCCGCAAGCCGCCCTTCGACCCCACCGGCGATTTCACCCACGTCATCCGCATCGCCACCATTCCCATGATGCTGGTGGTGCGCGCCGACTCGCCCTACGACGCGGTGCCCAAGCTGGTGCAGGCCACCCGCGCCAAGCCGCTGAACTACGCCTACGGCTCGCCCACCAGCCAGATCGCCGGCGCCACCTTCAACCGCGTCGCCGGCGCCGCCGCCAACGCCGTGCCCTACAAGAGCCAGCCGCCCGCCGTCACCGACCTGCTGGGCGGCCACGTCGACTACCTGTTCGCCGACCTGTCGGTGGTGACGGCGTTCATGCACAGCGGCAAGCTCCAGGGCATCGCCTTCACCGGCCAGGCGCGTTCCAAGGACTTCCCCGACGTGCCGACGCTGGCCGAGCTGGGCTACGGGAATTTCGACCTGGTGGTCTGGGTGGGCGTGGCCGCGCCCAAGGACACGCCGGCGCCGGTGGTCGAACGCCTGAACCGCGAGATCGCCCGCATCCTGCGCGAGCCCGACAGCATCGCGAAATTCGAGGCGCTGGGCATGCAGGTCGCCCCCAACACGCTGGCCGAGCACCGGGCCTTCGCCCAGTCGCAGCGCCAGATCTGGACCCAGCGCGCGATCGACGCGAAGATCGAGCCGCAATAAGCGCGGGACGCGGCCTCAGCCCATCCGGACCGGGGCCGCCGCATCGGCCCGCGGCATCACGGCCAGCCGCAGGCCCATCGCCTTGAGAATGGCCAGCAGGCTGGCCAGCGATGGGTTGCCCTTGGGCGACAGCGTGCGGTAGAGCTGCTTAAGTGGCCTTTTGATCTCTCTATCCAGACGTTTTTGCGCCTGCAAAACAAAACGGGCGCCAAAGCGCCCGTCTCTCGTACCGCGATCCCGCCTACCCGTCAGAACCGGTACTGCGCCGTGGCGATCACCGTGCGCGGCTCGCCCACGCGGATCTGGCCGGCGCTGGTGGCCGAGGCGTAGTAGGTCTTGTCGGCGAGGTTGCGCACCGCCAGGCGCCAGTCCCACTGGCCGGTGCGATAGCCGACCAGCGCGTCCCAGGTGGCGTAGCCGGGCAGCACCGCCGTGTTGGCGTTGTCGGCGTAGCGCTGGCCGACGAAGGTCAGGCCGGTCTCGCCGTACAGCCCCTCGGCCGGTTTGTAGGTCAGGAACACGCTGCCGTTGCGCCGCGCCACATTGCTGACGCGGTTGCCGGCCAGGCCGTTGTTGTCTTGGACGATGGAGGCGTTCTGCAGGCCGATGCCGCCGCGCAGGTACCAGTTGCCCGTCAGGCGCCCGGCGGCCGTCAGCTCGATGCCGCGCGAGCGCTGCTTGCCAGTCAGCAACACAAGGGTCGGATCGACCGGATCGGTGGTGCGGCGGTTGTAGAGTTCGAGCTGGTACAGCGCCAGGGTGGTGCTCAGTTGCCCGTCGAGCCAGTCGCTCTTGACGCCCACTTCGTATTGGCGCGTCTGTTCCGGATCGACGTCGTTGGTGTTGCCGCGCGCGTTCGGGGTGATGCCGATGAGGCTGCCGCCCACCGGCGAGAAGGTCTTGCTGTACGAGGCGTAGAAGGAATGGTCGCGCAGCGGCGTCCACACCACGCCGGCGCGCGGGCTCAGGCCGCGGTTGTCGCGGCGGGCCGAGAGATCCAGGATGCGGTTGGTAGAATCGACGTGGAAGCGATCCATGCGCAGCCCCAGCAGCACCTGCCAGGCATCGTCCAGCTTGATCTGGTCCTGCACGTAGTAGCCCTGGCTGCGGGTCTTGTGGCGGGCCGAACTGCTGAGCGTCATGGCGCCGTTGTGCTGTTGGGACAGGTCCGGGTCGTACAAGTCCAGCGTCGGCACCGGCTGCGCGCCCGGCCCGCGCGCCAGCGTGGTGTAGAGGTCGGGCGTGCGTTCCTGGTTCGCCACTTCCACGCCGAACAGCATGCGGTGTTCGATGGCGCCGGTATGGAACAGGCCTTCGGCTTCCAGATTGTTGTTGATGCTGCGGGTGGTCAGATCCTGCTGCCAGCGGCTGCGGGCGACCCTGCCGGTGGCGGCGTTGTAGCCGGTCAGGTAGGTGTTGTCGAACTTGCTGTTCAACGCAAACACGCCCAGCGTGTAGCGCAGCTGCCAGCCCGGCGCCAGCGCATAGGCCAGGCGCGAGCGGAACGATTGCGCGCGGTCGTCGATGTAGTCGCGGTCGGGATCGCCATAGACGGTGGCGCGTCCGACGTCGGCGGGGCGGCCGTTGACGCTGGGCATGCCGCGGTCCGGGGTGCGGTCGTAGCGGCTGTACTCGTACTGCAGCAGCCAGTCCAGGTCGGGCGTGATGCGCCAGTTCAGCGACGGCGCCACCAACTGGCGGGTGCCGCCGATCTTGTGGCGGAAGGTGTTGCTGTCTTCCTGGCCGACGTTCAGGCGCACGCTGACATGCTCGCCGGGGTCGGCGCTCAGGTCGCCATAGAAACTGCGCAGGTCCCAACTGCCGGCCTGGGCTTCGAGCGTGGATTCGCGGCCCGGTTGCGGCGCCTTGCTGACGCGGTTGACGATGCCGCCCTGGCTGCCGCGGCCATACAGCACCGCGGCCGGGCCCTTGAGCACCTCGATGCGCTCGATGTTGTGCAGGTCGCGCACGTACTGGCTGTCGTCGCGGATGCCGTCCAGGTAGAAGTCGTTGCTGGCGTCAAAGCCACGGATGCGCAGCGAATCGAAGCGGGTGTCGGAGGCGTTGCTGACGTTGGGGATGCCGGACAGCGCCTCGCCCAGCGTGCTGATGCCGTAGTTCTGCAGGCTCTCGACCTTGACGCTGTCGATGGCCTGCGGCACGTAGCGCGCGGGGGTCTGGGTGCGGGTGGCGGTGGTGACCTCGGGCACGCGCGGATCGTCGGCATTGGCGCCTTCGACACTGATGGCGGGCAAGTGCGCGGGTTCGGCAAGGACGGACAGGTGGGGAGCCATCGCGGCCAGCGCGACGGCCAGGGTCAGGGCGCGCGGAACAGGAAAAACGGGCATCGCAAGCATTCTGTAAGTTCTATCGAGCCGCGATGATATCGACAATGAATCTCATTTGTATATGAGATTCTTCTCATTTGAAGCGCGCGTGCGCGCGTGTGTTGCGGCGTCACAACGAGCGCACCACGCCGGCCCGTGGCCAGCGCTCCCGCCCTTTCCGCCCTCCCCCCCCCCGCCATTTGCATGACACCGCCGCCCCGCGCGGGCCGCTTGCGTTCGCCGCGAATGGGCGCGGTGCCTCGTTCATGTCGGCGAGGCCGGCCTCATCCAACGGCACGACGGCGCGGCGGCCGATGCCCTGTTTTTGCCGTCGAACACTCCGATGTTTGCACTACGGACAAGTCTGGCCGGACGGACGAGGTTCGCATGAGGCAGACAGGCGGCCCGCTGTATTAGGCTGGCCCGGCAGTACTCCGACTCACCTTGATCGATTGGACGAAAGCAAATGAATCAACTCATTCATCCGGACTGCCATCCCTTTACCGCCGCAGGCAACCTGAAGCAAGTCTCCGCGTTCTATGAGGAAGGAAGACGTGTCATGTGGATGATGCTACGCGCGCAGCCGCGCCCCTGCTTTAACCATGAACTGATCGACGAAATCATGACCCTGGCGCGCGCCGCCAAGGATTCCGGCCTGCCCATCGACTTCTGGGTCACGGGCTCGCTGGTGCCGCAGATCTATAACGTCGGCGGCGACCTCAACTTCTTCGCCGAGGCCATCCGCACCGGCCGGCGCGAGGCGCTGCGCGCCTACGCCCGCGCCTGCGTCGATTGCGTGCACGCCGCCACCCGCGGCTTCGATACCGGCGCGGTGTCGCTGGCCATGATCGAAGGCACCGCGCTGGGCGGGGGCTTCGAGGCGGCGCTGGCGCACCACTTCGTGCTGGCGCAGAACAACGCCCGCATGGGCTTTCCCGAGATGGCCTTCAACCTGTTCCCGGGCATGGGCGGCTATTCGCTGGTGGCGCGGCGCGCGGGCATGAAGCTGGCCGAGGAACTGATCGGCACCGGCGAATCGCACACCGCCGAATGGTTCCAGGCGCGCGGCCTGGTGGACGTGCTGTTCGAGCCGGGCGAGGCCTACAAGGCCACCCGCACCTTCATTGACGTGATGCGGCCCAAGCTCAACGGCATGCGGGCCATGCTGCGGGCGCGCCAGCGCGTGCTGCAACTGACCCGCTCCGAGTTGATGGACATCACCGAGGATTGGGTCGAGGCCGCCTTCAGCATCGACCCGAAGGACCGCGCCTACATGGAACGGCTGGTGATGGCGCAGAACCGCCGTTCGCCCGCCGGCTCCGAGGGGCTGATGGACGCCACCATGCATTGAAGCCGGCGCGCGCCGGCCGCGTCAGGCGATCAGATGCAGCCGGCGCCGTTGCGCCAGCCAGGTGCTCAACTCGGCGGCGGGCATGGGCTTGGCGTACAGGTAGCCCTGCTTGGCGTCCACTCCCAGCGTATCCAGGAAGGCGGTTTCTTCCTGGGTCTCGACGCCTTCGGCGATCACCTTCAGTTCGAGCGTGCGGGCCACCGCCACGATGGCCCGCGCCAGCGCCTGCGACACCGGATTCTCGTTGACGCCGCGCACGAAGCTGGCGTCCAGCTTGATCGCGTCCAGCGGGATGCGGGCCAGTTGCGACAGCGACGAATAGCCGGTGCCGAAGTCGTCCAGGTGAACCCGCGCGCCCAACTGGCGGAATTGCTTCATCAACTCGATCGCGGCGACCTCGTCCTCGATCAGGCAGCTCTCGGTCAGTTCGATATCGAGCAGGCAGGGATCCAGGCCGGCATCGTTGACCGCCCGCATGAATTCGCTGACCACGCCCTTGTCATCCAGTTGACGCGCCGACATGTTCACCGCCACGCGCAGGTTCAGCCCGTCGCGCTTCCAGGCCGCGGCCTGGCGCGCGGCCTCGCGCATCACCCACACCCCCAGTTGCGAGATCAGGCCGGATTCTTCGGCATAGGGAATGAAGACACTGGGACAGATCATGCCGCGCTCGGGCGAGCGCCAGCGCAGCAGGGCCTCGACGCCATCGACCTCGCCCCCGCGCCCGGCCAGCTTGGGCTGGTAGTACAGCATCAGGTGGCCCTCGGCCAGCGCCTTGCGCAGGTTGGTGTCGAGCCAGACATAGTCGGCATTGCGGCGGTCCATCTCGGGCTGGAACACGCGGTAGGTATGGCGCCCGGCTTCCTTGGCCACGTACATGGCGATGTCGGCGCTGCGCACCACGCTGTCCAGGTCGTCGCCGTGCTCGGGATACATGGCGATGCCGATGGAGCAACTGGTGTAGACCTCGATCAGCTCCTGGCGGAACGGTTCGCGCAGGCGTTCGATGATGCGGCCGGCGGTGGCTTCCAGTTGCCAGGCCTCGGCGTTTTCCTGCAACACCAGGAATTCGTCGCCGCCCAGCCGCGCCAGCGTCTGGCCGGGCGCCAGGCAGCTGGAAATGGCCACCGCCACCGACTTGAGCAGGCGATCGCCGAAGCCATGGCCGTAGTGGTCGTTGATGCGCTTGAAGTTGTCCAGATCCAGGAACAGCACCCCGCCCCGGGCGCCCTCGCCTTCGGCCAGCGCGGCCTTCAGGCGCGTGGTGATGGCGTGGCGGTTGGGCAGATTGGTCAACATGTCCGTATTGGCCAGCACCCGCAGACGTTCCTGCGCCTGGCGTTCCTCGGTGATGTCGGTGCCCGAGCAGATCAGGTAGACACGCTTTTCGCCGCTGCCGCTGGTGACGAACTTGTTGCGGAACAGAAACAGCCGCGGGCCCTTGACCGTGTTGATCAGGCGCTCGACCTCGTACGACTGCCCGCGCTTGTAGAACTCGGCGATGTTGCGGCGCGAGGCGGCGGCCTCTTCGCGCGTCATGAACATGTCGAACACGCTGCGCCCGACGATGTCCTGCTCGCGCTTGCCGGTGTATTCCTCGCTGACCTTGTTAAAGCGCTGCACCCGGCCGTGCTGGTCGACGATGACGATGACCGAATTGGCTTCGGACACCACGGTTTCGGCGAACGACAGGCCTTCGACCAGGTCGCGCGCCACCGAATCGGTGTCGGTGTGGGCCGAGGCCGTGCCGGCCCATTCATTGGGATTGATCTTGCGTCCGACCAGCCGCAGTTGTATCGGATCGCCGTACAGCACGATGTCGATGCGCAGGCTGGCCGTGATGCCGGTCAGGGCGCGGATGGCCTGCGCCTGCTCGGGCTTGAGCGCCAGCGCGATATTGGTGGCGCCCTTGACCGCGGATAGTTCGATCGCGTCGCTGTCCGCCGCCAGCCTCCAATAGGGGCTCGGTGTACCGAAATGCAGGTACAGGATCGATTTTTCGTCCTGAGTCTCAGTCATTGGTGTCCCCCGCCGTCCGTGGAAGGCCTGCGAGAAACATACGGCCTAGGCAGTTCGGGGTCAACCACCCGCATGAACAGCGTTCGGCCCGTATTGCAGATTATTTCATCAACACGGACAACCATGGCGCGACACCCCAGGTGCGCGCCATGAATAATTCGCGGAAGTCGGCAAGACTTCACACGCATTGCGCGGCCAGGCGCTTGCCATGCAAACAATAACGTCGGAAATTTTTGACTATTTGCCGCGCGTGACGCAAATGAAACACCGGGCGGGCGCGCCGGCGGCGGCGCCCCCGCCCGAAAGGCTTACTCGGGCTTGACCCCGGCCTCGTCGATGACCTTGGTCCAGCGCGCCAGTTCGGCCGAAACGCGGGCGCCGGCGTCGGCCGGGGTAGTCCACTCGGCGATGGCGCCCTGATTCAGCAGCGAGGCTTTCACCGCCGGCTTGGCCAGGATCTTCTTGAGCTCGCCGTTCAGACGCTCGATGACCGGCGCCGGCGTGCCGGCCGGCGCGACGATGCCGAACATGGAGCTGACCTCGAAGCCCGGCAGGCCGGCCTCGGCCGCTGTCGGCACGTCCGGCAGCGCCTCGACCCGCTGCGCCGAGGTCACCGCCAGCGCGCGCAGCTTGCCGGCCTTGATGCTGGCCTGCGAAGCCGGCACGGTTTCGATCATGCTGAGCACCTGGCCGCCCATCAGGTCGGTCATGGCCGGGCCGCTGCCCTTGTACGGCACGTGCAGGATATCCACGCCCGCGGTGCGCTTGAACATCTCGCCGGCCAGGTGCTGCGGCGAACCGTTGCCGGCGGAAGCCATGGTGACGTAGCCCGGGCGCGACTTGGCCAGCGCGATCAGCTGCTTCAGGTCGTTGGCCTGCACCGACGGGTTGACCACGAACACCAGCGGCACGGTGCCGACGATGGCCACCGGCGCGAAGCTCTTTTCCACGTCATACGTGACCCGGCCGCGGTACAGCGCGGCGTTGATCGAGTGGCTGGTGAGCGCGCCCATCAGCAGCGTGTAGCCGTCGGGCTGCGCCTTGGCGACCTGGTCGGCGCCGATATTGCCGGCGGCGCCGGCGCGGTTCTCGACGATCACCGACTGGCCCAGCGCGCCCGTCAGCTCCTGCGCCAGCACGCGGCCGATCACGTCGGTGGCGCCCCCGGGCGGGTACGGCACGATCAGGCGGATCGGTTTGTCGGGATAGGCGTCGGCGGCCAGGGCCGGCGTCGCCACGCCGGTACACAAGGCCAACAAGGAAAGCAGCAGGGCGCGGCGGGGCCGCAGACGCAGGTCTGACATGTAGGTCTCCTGCCGGGATGAGTATAGGAATGGAACGGACGCCCGGCTCGTCAACGGCGCCAGTGTAGGAGCCGAATCTTGATTGATGAATCAGAATTTTTCTATCGACTGATCTTTTTTCAAGATCAATAAAATTTCCCGTACAAAAGGCTTGCGGGCTTTTCCCAAGGGTGGATATGATCCCCGCCTTGGATTATCAATAATATTATCGGGAACAAAAATGACGAACGAGACCAAGGGCGGCGAGCCCGGCAAGGGCCCCTTCGACAGCGACGGCGCCCGCAGCACCGGCGTGGCGCGCGGCCTCACCAACTACGGCGACACCGGCTTTTCGCTGTTCCTGCGCAAGGCCTTCATCAAGGGCGCCGGCCTGTCCGACGACGCGCTGGCCCGTCCCATCATCGGCATCGTCAATACCGGCAGCAGCTACAACCCGTGCCACGGCAACGCGCCGCAACTGATCGAGGCGGTCAAGCGCGGCGTGATGCTGGCCGGCGGCCTGCCGATGGACTTTCCCACCATCTCGGTGCACGAGAGCTTCTCGCAGCCCACCAGCATGTACCTGCGCAACCTCATGTCGATGGACACCGAGGAAATGATCCGCGCCCAACCGATGGACGCGGTGGTACTGATCGGCGGCTGCGACAAGACCGTGCCGGCGCAGTTGATGGGCGCCTCCTCGGCCGGCGTGCCCGCGATCCAACTGGTGACCGGCTCGATGCTGACCGGCTCGCACCGCGGCGAACGGGTCGGCGCCTGCACCGACTGCCGCCGCTATTGGGGCCGCTACCGCGCCGAGGAAATCGACGCGGCCGAAATCGCCGCCGTCAACAACCAGTTGGTGGCCAGCGTCGGCACCTGTTCGGTGATGGGCACCGCCAGCACCATGGCCTGCCTGACCGAGGCGATGGGCATGATGGTGGCCGGCGGCGCCTCCGCCCCGGCCGTCACCGCCGACCGCGTGCGGGTGGCCGAGCGCACTGGCGCCACCGCCGTCGCCATGGCGGCCGCGCGCCTGACGCCCGACCGCATCATCACCGGCAAGTCCATCGAAAACGCGCTGCGCGTGCTGCTGGCCATCGGCGGCTCGACCAACGGCATCGTGCACCTGACCGCCATCGCCGGCCGCCTGGGCATCGACATCGACCTGGCCGGGCTCGACCGCATGAGCCGCGAGACCCCGGTGCTGGTGGATCTGAAGCCCTCGGGCCAGCACTACATGGAAGACTTCCACCACGCCGGCGGCATGCCGGCGCTGCTGCGCGAGCTGCGCCCGCTGCTGCACCTGGACGCGCTGACGGTGTCGGGCCGCACCCTGGGCGAGGAACTGGACGACGCCCCCGCGCCGTTCACCCAGGACGTGATCCGCAGCGTCGCCGCGCCCATCTACCCGGTGGGCGGCCTGGCCGTGCTGCGCGGCAACCTGGCGCCCGGCGGCGCCATCATCAAGCAGTCGGCCGCCAACCCCAGGCTGATGGAGCACGAAGGCCGCGCGGTGGTGTTCGAGGACGCCGAGGACATGGCCCGCCGCATCGACGACGAGGCGCTGGACGTGACCGCCGACGACGTGCTGGTGCTCAAGCGCATCGGCCCGACCGGCGCGCCCGGCATGCCCGAGGCCGGCTACATGCCGATCCCCAGGAAGCTGGCGCGCGCCGGCGTCAAGGACATGGTGCGCATCTCCGACGGCCGCATGAGCGGCACGGCGGCCGGCACCATCGTGCTGCACGTCACGCCCGAGGCCGCGATTGGCGGGCCGCTCGCCTACGTGCAAAATGGCGACCGCATCCGCCTGTCGGTGGCGCGGCGCGAGATCGCCCTGCTGGTCGACGACGCCGAGCTGGCGCGCCGCATAGCGGCCGGCCCGGTCGAACGCCCGGCGGCCGAGCGCGGCTACCGCAAGCTGTTCCTGCAGACGGTGACGCAGGCCGACCAGGGGGTGGACTTCGACTTCCTGCGCGCCAGCGCCACCCGCGACACCGTGCCCAAGCAATAACGCCCTTGCCTTCGCCCATGAACGCCATCCCCCCCGCCGCCCTCGAACCGCAAGCGCCCGACGCCCTGGCGGCGGCGGTGGCCGCGCTGGAAGAAGACATCGTTTTCGGCCGGCTGCATCCGCGCGAGCGGCTGACCGAAGACGAGCTGATGGCGCGCTTCGACATGAAGCGCCATGCGGTGCGCCAGGTGCTGGTGGAGCTGGAGCTGCTGGGGGTGGTCGAGCGCAAGCGCAACGTCGGCGCGGTGGTGCGGGCTTTTACGGCGCGCGAGGTGATGGAACTGTACGCGCTGCGCGAAGTGCTGGAGGTGCACGCCGCCAGTCTGATGCCGCTGCCGGTGCCGCCGGCGCGGCTGGCGGCCTTGACCGCGGTGCAACGCGAGCATGACGCCGCGGTGGCCGACGGCGATGCGCGCCGCGTGTTCCGCAGCAACCAGCGCTTTCACCGCGAATTGTTCGGACTGCTCGACAACGCGGTGCTGGGCCAGGCCATCGAGGAATATGCGCGCCGCACCCACCCGATCCGCTTCGGCTCGCTGGCCGCCGCCCATTACCGCGAGCGCGCCCGCCAGGAGCACTGGGCCATGATCCACGCCCTACGCGACGGCGACCGCGCCGCGCTGATGACGCTCTGCCGCGAGCACCTGCTGCCCTCGCGCGACGCCTATCTGGCGTCGGAACAGGCGCGCCGCGGCGGCTGAGCGCCGCCCCCGCGCCCGCCGGAAAATTCAACGCGCCTGCTCGGCAAGGTATTGCCGCAGCGTCGCCACCAGCGCCGCGGCCGCCGGCGGCAGGCTGCGGTTGCGCGCCGTCACCAGGCCGATCGAGCGTTCGGCCACCGGGCCGCTCAGCGGCCGCTGCACGATGCCGTTCTGCGCCACCGCGCCGGCCGCGATCTCGGGCAGCGCCGCCACGCCGAATCCGCACTCCACCATGGCCACGATGGTGGTCAGATGCTCGGCCTCGAAGGCCGGCGTGAAGCGGATGCGGTTCTGCAGGAAGGCCCATTCGGTGTATTGGCGCACGCTGCTGGGATGCACCATCGACACATGCGCCGCGCCGGCCGTATCGGCCCAGCGCAACGGCCCCTTGGCGCGCGCCAGCGGGTGACCTTCGGGGATCAGCAGCAGGAAGCTGTCGGACATCAGCGGCTGGTAATGCAGATCGGCGTGCTGCGGGTCGGCGGCGGTCAGGGCAAAGTCCACGTCGCCCGCGCGCACCAGGTCGAAGGCCGGCCCCGACAGCGTATCGCGCACTTTGAGCGCGACCTGCGGATGCGCCTGGCGATAGGCCATCAGCACGCGCGGCAGGAGCCGCGCGGCCAGCGACGGCAGCGCCGCCACCGACACCTGGCCGTGCTCGGCGCTGGCGATGCCGCTGACGGCGGCGATGGCTTCGCGGAACGCCACCTGCAGGGCCGCCGCCTGCTGCATGAAGACCTCGCCCGCCGCCGTCAAGCGCACCGTGCGGGTGGTGCGGTCGAACAACCGCACGCCGAGCGCGTCCTCGATGCGCTGCATCTGCGTCGACAAGGCCGACTGCGACAGGTGCAACTGCGCCGCCGCCTGGCGGAAGTTGAGGGTGCGCCCCAGCACCAGCGTGGTGTCGATATCGCGCATCGAGAGATTGATCTGCATGCCGCCGGACGCCTGTTTCATTGATCCGAATTGTCGATCATTCTATCCAAAAAATCTGATTCATCAATCAAACAAGCTTCTCTACACTCGGCGCCCAATACAGACACAGCCGCAGACGCAACCGCGGTTTCAGAACAAGGAGCAAACCATGCAGACGGACGCAAAGGCCCTGCCCAACCCGGGCGCGGCGCATGCGGTGGTGGTGGGCGGCGGCACCATGGGCGCCGACGTGGCGGTGGTGCTGACACGCGCCGCCTGCCGCACGACGGTGATCGAGCCGGACGCGGCGCGCGCGGCCGCGCTGCCGGCGCGGGTGGCCGACAACCTCAAGACCATCGGCCGCGAGGCGCTGGTGTCGCAACTGGCCACGGCCGCCAGCCTGGACCAGGTGGACTGGGCCAGCGTCGACCTGGTGATCGAGTGCGTGCCGGAGCGGCTGGACATCAAGCAGGCGCTGTTCGCCGAGCTGGTGCGGCGCGCCCGGCCCGACGCGATCCTGGCGAGCAACAGTTCCAGCTTCCCGATCAGCGCCATCGGCCAGGGGCTAGCCACGCGCGAGCGCATGCTGGGCCTGCACTTCTTCATGCCGGCGCACCTGGTGCCGCTGGTCGAGGTGGTGATGGCCGAGCGCAGCGACGAGGCCCGCGCCGATGCGCTGATCGCCTTCATGCGCCGCTGCGGCAGCGTGCCGGTCAAGGTGCGCCAGGACCTGCCGGGCTTTCTCGCCAACCGCCTGCAGCATGCGCTGTCGCGCGAGGCGTTCAACCTGATCGACCGCGGCATCGCCTCGCCGGAGGACGTGGACGCGGCGGTGCGCTTCGGCTTCGGCTTCCGCTTCCTGGCGGCCGGCCCGGTGATGCAGCGCGACCACGCCGGCATCGACGTGCACGCGGCGGCCGGCGCGACCATGTACCCGACCTTCTGCAATGACGACCATCCGGCGCGCTGCCTGACCGAGCGCGCCGCCGACGGCCGCCACGGCATGAAGGCCGGCGAAGGCTTCTACGCCTGGACGCCCGAGACCATCGCCGCCGAGCGCGCCCGCTATGACCGTCTGCTGCGCGCGGGCCTGGACCTGATCGCGCCCGAACTGCCGGAGATCCAGCCATGAACGCCGCGCAATATCCCCGCCCGGCCCTGGCCGAATCGCCCGTCATCGTGACGGTGGCGCCCAACGGCGCCTACAAGAAGGCCGCCGACCATCCGGCCGTGCCGCTCACGCCCGAGGCGCTGGCGCGGGAGGCCCGCGCCTGCCTGGACGCGGGCGCGGCGATGATGCACATGCATGTGCGCAAGCCGGACGGCGGCCACCTGCTGGACGCGCAGGCCTACCGCGAGGCGCTGGCGGCGGTGCAACGGGCGGTGGGCGACGAGCTGCTGGTGCAGGTGACCAGCGAGGCGGCCGGCGTGTACAAGGCGGCCGAACAGATGGCGCTGGTGCGCGAATTGCAGCCCGAGGCGGTGTCGATCGGGCTACGCGAGATCGCGGTGCCGGAGATTTCCGAGGGCGAGCTGGCGGCCTTCCTGGCCTGGCTGGCCGAGCGCCGCATCATGACGCAGATCATTCTGTACGACGCGGACGATGTGCGGCGCTGGCTGTCGTTGCGGGCGCGCGGGCTGGTGCCGCCGGGCGCGTGGTCGGTGCTGTTCGTGCTGGGACGCTACAGCGTGGGGCAGACGTCTTCGGCCTATGATTTGCTGCCGTTTTTGGCGGCGTATGACCACTCGCTGCCGTGGGCGGTGTGCGCGTTCGGGGCGCAGGAAAATGCCTGCGTGACGACGGCGGCGGCGTTCGGCGGGCATATGCGGGTGGGATTCGAGAACAATCTGAAGCTGCGCGATGGGCGGGTGGCGGCGGGCAATGCCGAACTGGTGCGCCAGGCGGTGGAAGGGGCGCGCGCGTTGGGGCGCCCGCTCGCGGATGCCGCCCAGGCGCGGCGGATTTACGGAGCGATCGCCTAAAGCGCGGCGAGGCCGGCGCCGCAGCACCCGCCTCGCGCCATTTGCCGGCGCCGCCTCAAGCGCGCTCGATGCGCGCCGGCAGCCCCTGCCGCACCGCCGCGCCCGAGACCCAGTCGATCCAGACGTTGGCATGCGCGCCGCGCGTCGCATCGCCGAATCCCAGATCGTTCAGGTTCACGCCCGCGGCCAGCGCCGGATCGTGCGGCATCGGTTTGCCGTCGATCACGTGGGCGCGCGCGCCCAGCTCGGTATGGCCATAGCCGTGCTCGATGCCGACCGCGCCCGGCTGGATGCCGTCGCGCAGCAAGGCCAGGCCGGTCACCGCGCCGCCCGGGGTGACGATGCGCACCGGATCGCCGTTGCGCAACCCCAGCCGCTCGCCGTCCTGCCGGTTGATTGCCACCGGATTGTGCGGATGCACCTGGCGCAGCCGGTCCACGCCGATCGACATCGAGCTCATCAGGTTGGACTTGAACGAAGTCAGCAGGAACGGCCAGTCCGCGCGCGGATATTGCTCGCGCACGTCGCGCCCGTCGGCCAGCCGCGCCGGATACCAGGTGGGGCAGCCGCTGTAGCGTTCGCCCGTCATGGCATGGCGGAAACCCGCCAGCTCCTCGCTCCACACCTGCAAGGGCTTGGCCCAGGCCTGGCGGGTCTGGCCGGCCTCGGTCCAGGCGTCGCGCATGCGGTCAAAGCGCCCGCCGCGGCTCATCACCATGGCCACGCGGCGCCATTCATCGGGCTTGAGCTTGCCTTGCAGCACGTCGCGGTAGCGCGCCACGCCGGTCAGCGCCAGGTCGTCATCGCTGGCCTCGGGCACCGGCCGCCCGGCGCCGAAGGCGATGTTGGCGATGCCGCGCAGGAAGAAGTCCTCGGCCGTGTCCAGCGGGTAGCGGTTGCCGTCCGCGTCGGCGATGGCGTTGGCGCCGAAGCCCGGCATGCCGATGCGCTTGGCGCACGCGATCAGGAACGACTCCAGGCACACCGGCGCGCCGTCGGCACTGCGCGCCACGCGCGGCTCGACCGCCGGCCAGCGCACCGTGGACGCCTTGGCCACCACGTCGGCCCACGGCGCCGACACGCCCCAGCTTTCGTAGGTCACGGTGTCGGGCACGATGTAATCGGCCAGCGCATTGGTCTCGTTGATGAACGGATTGATCGATACCGACAGCGGCAGGATCTTCGGGTCCTTCAGCTTGTCCAACAGCACGTTCTTGAATCCGGCAATGCCGTAGACCGGGTTGCTCATGTGGTTGAACCAGACCTTGGCGCGGTACGGATAGCCCGCCAGCGCCGAGGCCAGCATTTCGGAGCTCAGCCCGCCGGTGGCCGGATACCAGGGCGCGGCGGCCGGATAGACCGGTTGGCCGGCCGCCTGCTTGCGCTTGAACTCGTTCGATTTCTCGTACGGGAAGCGGTTGCGCGACAGGGCCACGCCCTTGGGCGTGGCGCGGTTGGCGAAGCCCGCGATGTTGTAGCGCGGCCCGGCGCCATAGGGCGGGAACGGCCCGGCGTCCAGCACCAGGCCGCCTTCGACGTTCAGGTTGCCCACCAGCGTGTTGAGCATGGCGATGGCATAAGCGGTGTAGAAACCCGCGCCGCTCATGGTGCCGCCATGCGCATCGGCCACCGCGCGCTTGCCGTGGCTGGTGAAACGCCCGGCCAGCTCGGCGATCTTGGCCGCCGGCACGCCGCACAGCGCGGCATATTCGTCCAGCGACTTGCGCCGCGCCTGGTCGCGCAGCAGCGCCAGCGCGCTGCGCACCCGCAGCGCGGCAGGCGCGCCCGCCAGGCCCGGCGCGGCCACCGTCTCGTCGACGAACAGCGTGGCGGGCGCGGCGACCGTATGCGGCGCCAGCGTGCCGTCCGCCAGCCGCACCACATACACGTCTTCCCATTTTTCGCCGGCATCGGCGGGCCTGGCCCAGCCCAGGTCGGCGCCGCGCAGGAAGCTGCCCTGGCGCGGGTGCCCGGGTTCGGCGATCACCAGATGCGTGGCATTGGTCCACGCCGCCTCGCCCGCCGCCTGCATGGCCGCCGGGCCGGGCTGCGCCAGCGCGCGCGCATCGAAACGCTCATGATCGAGAATCCAGCGGATCAAGCCCATTGTCAGCGCCAGGTCGCTGGCGGGGTTGACCGGCACCCACTCGTTGCCCGAGCCGGCCGACAGGCTGGACGACGCCGGCAGCACGGGTGACACCACCACATAGGTGAAGCCCTTGTCTTCGGGCCGGGTGCGGGCCTCGGCCAGTTGGCGCGCCTGGCGCTGGAACGGGTTGCCCGCCTGCGCCGGCGCCGCGCCGATGAACAGGCCGAAGCGGGCGTTATCCCAATCGGGCTTGCCATGCGGCATGCCCTTCAGATCGCCCAGCGCCGCGCCCGCGCCGACGCGGAAGCTCTGCCCGCAGTACGAGCCGTGGTTGCTAACGTTGACGGTGCCGAACGACTGGCCGGCAAAGCGCTGGATCAACGGCGTGCGGCCTTCGTTGGAGGCATCGGTGAACAGGAACTGGTTGACCTTGGCGCCGTACTCCGGGTTGGCCGGATCCAGCGGCGTGTCGCGGTCGAAAATCGCCCGCAGGCCGTCCACGTGGCCTTCGCCGAACAGGTCGCCGCCCTCGCACACCTCCTGCACCAGTTGCTCGAAGGAAATCGTCTGCCACTTGCCCTCGCCACGGCCGCCGACACGCTTGAGCGGTTGCAGCACACGGTACGGGCTGTGCATCTGCTCCAGCATGGCCGAACCGCGCGCACAGGAGGTGGCGCGGCCTTCCAGGCCGTTGTCGCCGCCCAGTTGCGCGTAGGTCTCGCGCACCGGCGTGTCCATCGCCGCCGGCCGCGTGGTCGCCAGCGGGTGGTAGGGATTGCCGGCCACCCGCAGGATGCGGTTGGCCTTGGTATCGACGCGCAGCCGCACGCCGCATTGGGTCCAGCAGCCCAGGCAACTGGAGGGGCTGACGGTCTGGCCCGGCTGGGTCGACAACAGGCCGCTGACCGGATCGATGCGGAATTCCGGCGTCAGCGAATTGCCGCGCACGGCGTGTGCGGTGGGCACGCCGGCCGTGCCTTGCGCCAGGCCCTTGACGGCCTTGCCGACGGTCTCGCCGTAGCCGGCCGCGAACGCGGCCAGGCCGCCGGCAACCACGCCACCGCGCGCGATCAGCCTGCGGCGCGCGGCGTTGTCGGGTTGGTCGGGCCCGTCGGCGTTGGCGTCGGGCGTGTCGTCTTGATGTAGCTTGTCCATGGTCTTCTCGATGCGGATTCGTGTCGGGCCGGCGGCATCAGGCCGCCTGGCCGCGGGTGCGGGCCGGGAACAGTTCCAGCGCGCCGGTCACGGCGGCGACCAGCGCGGCGCACAGGCCCAATACGCCGATCATGCCAAGCAGGCCGTCGCTGCCCCAGGGCATGTCGTACAGGTACAGGCCGGCGCCATACTTGGGCACGCCCTGCACGCTCATGAACACCACCCAGCGGAAGATCCAGGCGGCCGCCAGCATGGTCAGCGCCAGCGCGGCCGAGGGCAGCGGCGCGGCCAGGGTGCGCGGCGCGCGCTGCAACAGCGCGATCATGCAGAACGCGGTGGCCACGGCGCCGGCCAGGCTGACGCGCCACACCGGGAACTCGCCGAACAGACGCAACGCCGCGCTAAAGGAAGCATCCTCGCCCAGCAATCCCAACAGAACCCAGGCGCCCGCGCCGATCGCCATCATCACCACCGCCGTCACGCTCAGGCGGCGCAGCAGCTCGACCGGCAAGGCCTTCAGCCCGCCGGGCAGCCAGCGGCCCACCAGGAACATGGCCCCCAGCGCGCCCAGCCAGGCCGTCAACGCGAAATTCAGCGGCAGGAACGGCGTATGCCACAACGGGCGGGCGCGCAGCACCATCACTTCGGCGCCGGTATAGACCAGGATCGACACGGCCGACAGCGCCAACGCCAGCGCCAGCAGGCGCACCCACAGCATGCGCCCCCACCACCAGGCGGCGCAGAACAGGACCGCCAGCCCGGTGAAGACCGGCAACAGCAGCGCCCCCAGCCACATCCACGACCACGGCGTCAGCCGGGTATAGAAGTGCCAGAAGCGGCCGGGCTGGTGCAGGTCGGCCAGCAGCGACACGGGCGCGGCGATGGCGCACACCAGCAGCACGGTCACGGCCGCCGGCAACAGCCGGCGCGCCGGCGAGCCGGCCTCGCCAAAGGCGACGCCGGCGGCCGTCAGCGCCGCGGTGGCGGCGATGCCGATAAGAAAGAAGTACTGCACCGCCCAGGGCAGCCAGGCGGCGTCGTAGACCGGGGTCAGCAATTCGGTGATCTGCATGAAAGTCCCCTGCTCAGTGGCTGCCGGCCAGGCGCACGCCGGCCTGGCCGTCGATGTGGTGCACGAAGGCGTCAGGCAGGCCGATGTAATAGACGTGGGGATCGGTCTTCATCTCGGGCTTGAGCACCTTGATGTCGGCGCGATGCTCGGCCATCAGCCGCGAAATGGCGCTGTCGGGATCGTTCAGGTCGCCGATGATGCGGGCGCCGCCCACGCAGCTTTCGACACAGGCCGGCAGCAGGCCGGCTTCGAGCCGGTGCTCGCAGAAGGTGCACTTGTCGGCGGTCTGGGTGTCGTGGTTGATGAAACGGGCGTCGTAAGGACAGGCCTGCACGCAATAGCCGCAGCCGACGCAACGTTCGTTATCGACCAGCACGATGCCGTCCTCGCGCTGGAACGTGGCCTGCACCGGGCAGACCGGCACACAGGGCGGGTTGTCGCAGTGGTTGCACAGGCGCGGCAGCATCACCATGGCACAGGGGCCGCCACGGTCGGGCTGGACCTCGTATTGCAGCACGGTGGTGCGGAACTGGCCGACGGGCGGCAGATTTTCGAGCGAACAACTGACCGTACAGGACTGGCAGCCGATGCATTTGCGCAGGTCGACCAGCATGCCGTAGCGCTTGCCGGGGATGCCGGGACGGCGGGGAGGTTGCTGGTTGATGCCGGTGCCGGCTTCGGCACGGATGGGGATGATGGTGGCCGCGGCGCTCAGGCCGAGCAGGTTCTTCAGGAAACCGCGTTTGCCCGGGAGAGGGACTTCGGGTGGGGGGTGAGGCACAGACTTCTCCGCGAATTATGTCGTTGTGCCATTAACTTATCGCTTTTAGTTATATAGAGAGTTGATGCCGATCAATGGGGGACGGGGTTATTTCAGACTTTTCTTATTCCCCTTCCGCGCAGGCTTGCAGATATTCCCGATCCACATGCAGAAACGCGACCAGCAGCGCCGCGACCGCCGGGTAGTAGCGGAAGGCCAGGGTGTCCACGGCGTCCATCCGCGCCTGCCATTGCTCGACCCAGGGCATCAGCGCGGCATCCAGATAGGCCTCCTGCTGCGCCGCGCAGGCCGCGACATCGCCCACCCGGCCGCAGTCCCGGCTCCATTGCGCCAGCACCCCGAGGATGACGGCAAGGTGGTCTTCCGGCTCCTTGAAGCGTTCATCGAGCCGCCACGGGCTGGACGCGAGGAACGCGCGCATCGCCCGCGCCGGCGCGCCGTACAACGGCCCGCCCCCATCCAGGTAGTGCGAGGCATAGGGAAGCGGGGCCGCCCGCCCTTCCAGCAGGAACAGCGCGGCGAAGTCGGCCGCGTTCTCCAGCGGCGCCTCGGGATGCGCGGCCCACGCCTTGAACACCGCCGCCACGGCCTCGGCCTGCCGGCCCAGGCCCAGCGCCGTGAACACCGCCCACAGGTGATCGGCGCCGCCCTCCTGGCACGATGCCATGGCGGCGGGCGCCATTTCGCCGGCAAAGACGGTGGAGAACCACCCATAAATCTGCGACCGCATCTGGCAGGCCGCGCCCCATTCCGGGTCGAACCGCGCGCTGTTCATCATTGGCTCCATGAAACCTAAAAGGCCCGCACCGGCGTCAATGCCGCGCCAGCACCTTGCCATCGATGTCCACCTCCGTCGGGCCGCCGAACGCGGTCACGGCCGGCGCCGCGCCCTGGTAGGGTTCGATTTCCACCAGGCAGGTATTGGCGCTCGGCCCCTGCGCCAGGTCGGAGGTGCCGATGTCCAGCGTCAGCGTGTTGGGATCGCCGTAGGTATCCAGCGCGCCGATCTCCGGCCCGGTGGGCCCGTACCACGCCCCTTCCTGGATGCGCGCCACCCCGGGCGGGAAATTGGCCGAAAGGAACGCGCCGGCCAGCAACTGGCCACGGTCGTTGAACACCCGCACCAGGTCGCCATGCCTGATACCGCGCCGGCGGGCGTCATCCGGGTTGAGGAAGACCGGCTCGCGCCCCTGGATGGTGTAGGTGGCGCGCCGCGTGGGCGATTCGCACGTTTGCGAGTGCAGGCGGGTATCCGGATGCGCCGACTGCAACCAGAGCGGATACTTGTCCGAGCGCGGGCCGTTGTGGGAACGTTCGGCCTTTTCCATCCAGACCGGGTGCCCCTTGCAATCGCGGTAGCCGAAGCCGGCGATCTTGCGGCTGTAGATCTCGATGAACCCCGACGGCGTGCCCAGCGCGTTGACTTCGGGATCCTCGCGGAAGTCCGCATGGCGCACCCAGGGCTTGCCCTCGGGAAACAGCACGTAGCCCTGCTCCCAGAATTGCGCGAACGGCGGCATGGCGAAGCCCTTGGCGGCATTCTCCTTGCGGCATTCCTCGTACAGTGATTCGACCCACTGCATCTCGTCCATGTTGCGGGTGTATTCCACGGCGCGATCCATGCGCTTGCAGAAGTCCGTCCAGATATCGAAATCCGAGCGCGAGTGATAGAGCGGGTCGACCAGCTTGTGCATGGCGATCACGCCCCGGTTCGAATACGAACCATAGGCATCGATGTCGTTGCGCTCGTAGGGTGTGCAGGCCGGCAGCACGATGTCGGCGAAACGGCAGGTCGCGGTCCAGTTGTAGTCGATGGCCACCACCGTTTCCAGCGCCTGGTAGGCCCGCTTCATGCGATTGCGGTCCTGCTGCCGGTGCCACTGGTTGCAGCCCGAGAAGATTGCCACCTTGTAGGGCGGCAGCTTGACCTTGTGGCCGTTGAAGTTGATTTCCTTGCCCGGCTCCAGCAGCGCGTCGATGACGCGCGAGACCGGCACGACGGCGCTGTATCCCTGGTAGTCGTCGTTCTGGTGGCGCGGCTTGCGGCCGGTGTCCAGGTTCAGCGGAAACGCCCCCGGCATCGAGGCGCCCGAGGCCGACACCCCCACCGAGCTGTAGTGGTGCGAATAACTGATGCCGCCGCCGGGCAGACCGATCTGCCCCAGCATCGCGGCCAGGATCGCCCCCATCCAGTAAGGCTGCTCGCCGTGCTGCTGGCGCTGGATCGACCAGCCGAACATCAGTTGCGTGCGATTGGCCGCCATCAGGCGCGCCAGCTCGCGGATGCGCGGCGCCGGCACGCCGCAGATCGACGCGGCCCATTCCGGCGTGCGTTCGATCTTGTCCTCGGTTTTGCCTTCGACGTAGGCGATGAATTCATCGAAGCCGACCGCGTAGGTCTCGAGGAAGTGGGCGTCGTACAGTTTCTCTTTCCACAAGACGTGGGCGATCCCCAGCATGAAGGCCACGTCCGTCATCGGATTGACGTACTGGTGTTCGCAGTCCAGGTAATTGCGCGTCTTGCTCTTGACCGGATCGACGCAGATCACCGTGATTTCCCGGTTCGCCACCTTCTGCCTGAGCTGCTCGAAGTACGCGTAGGCCTCGTGCGTTTCGGTGTTCCAGCCGACCTGCAGGTTCTTGATGGGATCGCTGGCCCAGAACACCAGCACCCGCGTTTCCTTGAGGATGATGTCCCAGGACGTGCCTTGCGAATACACCTCGGTCGAACCCAGCACATAGGGCAGGATGGTCTGGCCGGCGCCGGTCGAATAGTCGCCCGCCGTGCCGACGCTGTAGCCGTGCATGCCCATGGCGCGCAACATGTGGTTGCCGCAGCTGTGCATCAATCCCACCGAGCGCCAGCCGACGTTGCCCACGTGCAGCGCCCAGGGGCCGTAGTCGCGTTGCACCCGCTCGAACTCGCCGTAGACCAGATCCAGCGCCTCATCCCAGCCGACCCGGATGAAACGGTTGTCGCCGCGCAGCGCATTGCCGGCCGCGCCGCGCTTGCGGTACCAGTCCAACCGCACCATCGGATAGCGCACCCGCGAAGCGCTGTACAGCACGTCCAGCGTGCCGTCGAGAATCGGCGTCGGATGCTTGTCGAACTCGAAGGGCTTGATTTCCACGACGTGGCCGCCCACGACGCGGGCGCGGAATGCGCCCCAGTGCGCGCCGGAGAACCGCCAGCGGCCCGGCCCGGCGGGCGCCTCGGCAAGCGTGGCGGCCCGCAGCACTTGGCCATTGCGCAGCAGCGGCGGCACCACCACGCTACCGAGCGAGGCGGCGACACCGCCCAGGAAACGACGACGCGAGAGCTTCATATCTTTCTCAGTGGGCCAAGGCCACACCGTCCTTTGCAGCGAAATCGGAGGAATGCAGTTGCAGGTATTTCAGGACCAGCTTGGCGGTCTGGTCGTCCATGTTGGTGAAGCCGACCATGCCGCCGAACAGCCCGGGCCATTGGTTGGCGTCGTGCGCGGCCTCGTTCGGCTGGCGGTGGCAGACGCTGCAACTTTGCGAATAGCTTTTCCTGGCCACCACCCAGATCGGCTCGACGTCGTCCACCAGCCCGCCGCCGCGCAGCCAGACCGTCGCGGCGATCTTCTGCCATTGCAGGCCGGTGACGTCGTCGATGCGGCTTTCGATCACGTGAACCACGCCCTCGTCGCGCGACACGTCCTTGCTCAGCACGGCGCTGGTGATGTTCAAGCCGAAGCGGCCGTACAGCACACGGGCATAGCCCTTGTTCTTTCTCCAGAGCTGCAATTCGACCTGCACCGCGTCGTTTTTCTTCTGCAGCACCTTCACGCCGGTGGCGATCTCGATGGCGCCGATTTCCCGGCTCAAGGCTTCGTCCGCGTAGATCGGCTGGGGCATCACGCTGTAGTAGTCGCGGCCCGCGTCGATGGCCGCGCCGCGGGCCTCAGCCGTGAGCGCCGCCAGCGCCGGATTGCCTTGCGACTTGACCTCGGGCAGCCGGTGCGCGATGCCCTTGTGGCAATCGACGCAACTGGCATTGCGATCGGCCGCGCCATGCATGGTGGTTTGCGAGGTCACGCGCATCTTGTCGAAGTCCATGCTGGCGTAATCATGGCAATTGCGGCATTCCTTGGAGTTGTTGGCCTTGAACCGGGCCCACTCGCGCGTGGCCAGCACGATGCGGTGTTCCTGGAACTTCTCGGGCGTGCCGATCGTGCCCAGCAGGTGCCCCAGCACTTCGCGCGAGGCCTGCATCTTGCGCGCGACCTTGGACGTGAAGTCATGCGGCACGTGACAATCCGGACAGTGGGCGCGCACCCCGGAGCGGTTTTTCCAGTGCACGGTCTGCTGCAACTCCGGCAGCACGGTATCGCGCATCGAGTGGCAGGAAATACAGAAGGCCTCGCTGTTGGTGGCGTTCATGCCGGTGTTGAACAGCGCCAGGAACGTGACGCCGCCCAGGAACCCGCCGATGACCAGCACGCCCAGGCCGATGCGGGTGGCGGGGCGCAGCAACAGCGCGCCTGCCCATCGGATTGCGCAGGCGACGATCTTGAAGGGATTTTTCATGCCGGCGGCCCCCAGAACAGGATCTGCCCGAACCAGACGATGAATCCGTACACGCAGATCATCAGGAACGCCACGGCGGGACACGCCACAAAGGCCAGCGACAGGAACTTCGCCCACTCGGCCCCACCACCACTACTGCTGCTGTGCTTGGGTTTGCTTTTCACGGAAATACAACGAATTGGATAAGGATGACGCTTCGAACCGCGCCGCGGCAAGCCGCGAAACCGTGGTCCCCGAGAGGGCCCCAGGCGGTTCGATGCCTTTTCATGATCGGCGCGCGAACCCGGCTCGCAGGTTGATATCTATCAAACGCCGACCGCGGCGCGCGCCTTGGCGTCGATTACTCAGACCGATCCGAAGACATGGGCACGCCGCGCGCGCAAACCGCGGCGGGGAGGCGGCCATCGGCGCGGTAAAGACGCGGCGACGCGCGCGCAAAGGTGAATCAGTCCGACATAAATCAAAATGCGCCGCCGCCGCGCAACAGCCCGCCCCGGATTCATTACTATCCCACTCCGTTATCGGCTTCGCGCCGCCCTTGATGCAGCGGGGATTGTTGTCATGAGTATCCGGAAGGGCACCGACCATGCTTGAGGCGGAAGGGCTCACCTGCTCGAAAGGCACCCGCCTGCTGTTCGAAGCGGTATCGTTCCAACTGCACGCGGGGCAACTGCTGCGCGTGGCCGCGCCGAACGGCCAGGGCAAGACCAGCCTGCTGCGCATCCTGTGCGGCCTGGCGCGCGCCGACAGCGGCACGGTACGCTGGCGCGGCGTCGACATCCACCGCCTGGGGCCGGCCTTCCGCCAGCACCTGCTTTACCTGGGCCATGCCGATGCGCTCGCCGATTCCCTCACCCCGCTCGAAAACCTGCGCTTCCTGTGCCAGGCCCAGGCCGACGCCGTGACCCTGGCCACCTGTCGCGAGGCACTCGGCCGGATGAACCTGGCGGCCATGCGCGATCTGCCCGTGCGCGTGCTGTCGCGCGGCCAGCGGCGCCGTGTGATGCTGGCGCGGCTGTCGCTGCGGCCGGCGCGGCCGCTCTGGATCCTGGATGAACCCTTCAACCTGCTCGACGCGGCCACGGTGGCGGCGCTGACGCGGACGCTGGCCAGCCATTGCGACCACGGCGGGCTGGTCATCCTCACCACGCACCAGGAGGTTGCCTTCGACCGCCCGGTGCGCACCCTCGATCTCGGCCCGGACTCGCCATGACACGCCAGGCCAGCCCCTTCTTCGCCGTCCTGCGGCGCGACCTGCTGTTGCTGGGCCGCGGCCGCGCCGACGTCATCGTCTCGCTGCTTTTCTTCGTGCTGGTCGCCTGCCTGTTTCCGCTGGGCGTGGGTACCGATGCGCCGCTCTTGCGCACGCTGGCTCCGGGCGTCCTGTGGGTCGCGGCGCTGCTCGCCGCCCTGCTGTCGCAGCACCGGCTGTTCGCCCAGGACCACGCCGACGGCACGCTCGAACAGTTGCTGCTGTCGCCCGGCGCCGCGTCGCTCTGGGTGCTGGCCAAGATCACCGCCCACTGGATCGGAACCGGTCTGCCTTTGGTGGCCGTGGCGCCCCTGATGGGCCTGCTGTTTGACCTGGGTCAGTGTTCGCGCCTGACCCTGTCGCTATCTTTCGCGCTCGGAACGCCGGTACTGGCCCTGGTGGGCGCGATCGGCGCCGCGCTGGCCCTCGGGGTGCGCGGCGGCGGCGTGCTGCAGGCCCTGTTGCTGCTGCCCTGGTTCGTGCCGGTGCTGGTCTTCGGCGCGGGCTCCGTGGCCTCCTGCGACAGCGGCCAGCCGCCGACGACCCCGTTTCTGCTGCTTGGCGGCGCGCTGCTGGCGGCGCTGGCGTTGGCCCCGCCCGCCTGTGTCCTGGCGCTGCGCTTCGCCGTCGACGAATGAGGATGCCTGCCATGCCGCCTGCCCCGCCCCCCGCGCGCCGCGCCGCCCGCCTGCTGCGCTTCGCCGCGCCGCAAGTCTTCTATCCCTTGGCCGGCCGGCTGATTCCCTGGTGCGCGGCGTTCGCCATCGTGCTGGGCGCCTGCGGCCTGGCGATCGGCTTTTTCGTGGCGCCCACCGACGCCACCCAGGGCGAGGTCTACCGCATCATTTTCATCCACGTCGCCGCCGCCTGGATGTCGCTGTTCATCTATCTGCTGATGGCGTTCTGGTCCGCGCTCGGCCTGATCCTGCGCACGCGCCTGTCATTCATCATGGCGCGCGCGCTGGCGCCCACCGGCGCGCTGTTCTGCTTCGTCGCGCTCTGGAGCGGCGCGTTGTGGGGCCGGCCCACCTGGGGCGCCTATTGGGTCTGGGACGCGCGGCTGACCTCGCAACTGCTGCTGGGGTTCCTGTATCTGGGCTACCTGGCGTTGACCGCCCTGACCGTCGATCCCCAGCGCGGCGACCGCGCCGGAGCGCTGGTGGCGCTGGTGGGCGCCGTCAACGTGCCCATCATCTATTTCTCGGTGACGTGGTGGAGCACGCTGCACCAGGGCGCGTCGGTCAGCCTGACCCGCGCGCCGTCGATGGCGGCGACCATGCTGGCCGCCATGTTGCTGATGGCGCTGGCGGCCTGGGCCTATACCGCCGCCGTCGCGCTGGCGCGCGCGCGCGTGCTGGTGCTGGAGCGGGAATGGCCGGCCGGCTGGGTGCGCGACCTGGCCCGCGGCGCGGCGGCGTCCCGCAAGGAGCAGGCATGATGCATTGGGAATCCTGGGCGGCGTTCTGGCACATGGGCGGCCGCGCCGGCTTCGTCTGGGGCAGCTATGGCGCGCTGGCCCTGCTGGTGCTGGCCGAATGCCGGGCGCTGGCGCGACGGCGGCGCCGCACGCTGCGACGCCTGGGCGCGCTCGATCGGGCCGCCCCGGCGGCCACGGCGCGGGGAGGCTCGGCATGAAGAGCGCGCGCCGCCGGCGCCTGCTGCTGCTGCTCTGTGCCTTCGCGTTGCTGTGCGCGGCGGCGGCCCTGATCCTGACGGCCATGCGCCAGAACCTGGTGTTCTTCCACACGCCCAGCGAGATCGCGGCGGGCCAGGCGCCGCGCCACCGGCTGCTGCGCATCGGCGGAATGGTGCGGACCGGATCGCTGCAACGCCAGGCGGACGGGCTGGGCGTGCGCTTCATCGTCACCGACACCGTCCATGACGTGGCGGTGGTGTACCACGGCGCCCTGCCCGACCTGTTCCGCGAAGGCACGGGCGTGGTGGCGCAGGGCACGCTGGATGCCGGCGGCGTGTTCACCGCGACCAGCGTGCTCGCCAAGCACGACGAGAACTACACCCCGATCGAGGCCCGCGAGGCCATCGACCGCGCCCACGAAGCCGGCAGGACGGTACAACCATGATTGCCGAGGTGGGCCACTTTTCCCTGATGCTCGGTTTCGCCCTGGCGCTGGTGCAGGCGGTGGTGCCGCTGTATGGCGCCTGGCGCGGCCGCGCGGCGCTGATGGCGGTCGGCCGCAGCGCCGCGCGCGGGCAACTGCTGTTCGTGCTGCTGTCCTATGCCTGCCTGCACTTGCTGTTCATCGCCAATGACTTCTCCGTGCGGTTGGTGGCGGACAACAGCCACAGCCGCACGCCGCTGATCTACCGGATCACCGCGGTCTGGGGCAACCACGAAGGCTCCATGCTGCTGTGGATCGTCTCGCTGTCGCTGTGGACGGCGGCGGTGACGCGCTGGCGCGGCGGGCTGCCCGCAGCCTTCATGGCGCGGGTCCTGGGCGTGCTGGGCGCGGTCAGCGCGGGGTTCACGGCCTTCACGCTGCTGACCTCCAACCCCTTCACCCGCTTGCTGCCCGCGGCGCGCGAGGGCCGCGACCTCAACCCGCTGTTGCAGGACCCCGGCATGATCATCCACCCGCCCTTGTTGTACCTGGGCTACGTGGGTTTCAGCATCGCCTTCGCCTTCGCCATCGCGGCCCTGCTCACCGGCCGTTTCGATGCCGCCTGGGCACGCTGGTCCCGGCCCTGGACCGTGGCCGCCTGGGTGCTGCTCACCGCCGGGATCGCGGTGGGCTCGAGCTGGGCCTATTACGAGCTGGGCTGGGGCGGCTGGTGGTTCTGGGATCCGGTCGAGAACGCCTCGTTCATGCCGTGGCTGCTGGGCACGGCGCTGATCCATTCGCTGGCCGTGACGGAAAAGCGCGGCGCGTTCCGCGGCTGGACCGTGCTGCTGGCGATCGGCACCTTCTCGCTGTCGCTGCTGGGTACGTTCCTGGTGCGCTCCGGCGTGGTGACCTCGGTGCATGCCTTTGCCACCGACCCGGCGCGCGGCCTGTTCATCCTGTGCCTGCTGGTGGCGGTGGTGGGCATCTCGCTGCTGCTATATGCCTGGCGCGCCCCGCGCTTGCAAGGCGGCGGCAGCTTCCAACTGGTGTCGCGCGATGCCGCCTTGCTGGCCAACAACGCGCTGCTGTCCGTGGCCTGCGCGGCGGTGCTGCTGGGCACCCTGTACCCGCTGTTGCTCGACGCCCTGGGCCTGGGCAAGATTTCGGTGGGTCCCCCCTACTTCGACACCACTTTCGTGCCGTTGATGACGCCGGTGCTCGTGCTGCTGGTGCCCGGCGCCGTGGCGCGCTGGAAAGGCGACACCTGGCAACGGCTGGCGCGGCGCCTGGGGCCTGCCGTTCTGGCCAGCGCGGTGTCGGGCCCGGCGCTGGGCTACGGGCTCGGGCACTTCACCTGGCGCACCTGCCTGGGCCTGTCGCTGGCGGCCTGGATCGCGCTGGGCAGCGTACAACTGCTGGGCGAGCGCGTGCGCGGCGGCGGCCTCGCCGTCCGGCTGCGCGGCATTCCCGCCGGCTGGTGGGGCATGTGGCTGGCTCATCTGGGCCTGGGTGTGTTCATCGTCGGCGTCACCATGGTCAACAGCTTCGAGTCCAATCTGGACGTGCGCATGCTGCCCGGCCAGACAGCCCATCTGGCCGGCTACACCTTCACCTTCGGCGGCGTGCAACAGGTCGCCGGCCCCAACTGGGTCGCCGCGCGCGCCACCCTCGATGTCGCCCGCGACGGCCGGCATGTCGCCACCCTGCGCCCCGAGACCCGTCGCTACGTGGCGCAAGCGATGCCGATGACGCAGTCCGCCATCGACGTCGGGCCCTTTCGCGACCTCTACACCGCGCTGGGCGAAGCCCTGCCCGACGGCAGCTGGATCGTGAACGTGTTCCACAAGCCGTTCATCAGTTGGATCTGGGCCGGCTGCGGGCTGATGATCCTGGGCGGCCTGGCCGCCGCCGGCGACCGCCGCTATCGCAAACCGGCCGGCGGGCGCGACGCGGTGCCCCAGGCGCGCGCCGCGCAGGGCGGACGGCCATGAAGCTGCGCGCCCTGGTGCCCTTGCTGCTGTTCCTCGGCCTGGCGGCCATGCTCGCCGTCGGCCTGGGACGGGATCCGCGCGAGTTGCCCTCCCCCCTGGTGCGCCAGCCCGCGCCGCCGTTCACGCTGGCAAGGCTGGACGCGCCCGGCCGCCAATTCGGGCTGGACGACATGCGCGGCCAGGTCTGGCTGTTCAATGTCTGGGCAAGCTGGTGCGTCGCCTGCCGCGCCGAACACCCCGTGCTGCTGCGCGCCGCCCGCGAGGGCCGGATCGCCATCGTCGGAATGGACTACAAGGACGACGCCGGCGCCGCCCAGGCATGGCTGGCGCGCCTGGGCGATCCCTACACGGTCACGGTGGTCGACCCGGGCGGCCGGCTCGGCATCGATTACGGCGTCTACGGCGTGCCCGAGACCTTCCTCATCGATGCCCGTGGCGTCATCCGCTACAAACACATCGGCCCAGTGACGCAGGACGTGCTCGACAACATCCTGATGCCGCGCGCGCGGGAGGCGCTGAATGAACCTTGAGATCCCCTGCAAGCCCCGCCCCACGGCGGGCCGCAACGCCTTGGCCGGCGGCTTGCGCCACGCCTGCCGCGGCGTCGCGCTGGCGCTGGCCATCGCGGCCCGGGCCGGGGCCGGCGAGGCTCCCGCCGCCGCGCCCGACCCCGCCCTGCAAGCGCAGGTCCAGGCCTTCACGCGCGACCTGCGCTGCCTGGTGTGTCAGAACGAGTCCCTGGCGGACTCGCGCGCGCCGTTGGCGCAGGACCTGCGCGACGAAGTGCGCCGCCTGTTCGCCTCGGGCCGGAACGAGGCCCAGGTGCGCCAGTTCCTGGTGTCGCGTTACGGCGACTATGTACTCTACCGGCCCCCGCTACAGGCCCGCACCGCGCTGCTGTGGCTCGGGCCCGGGTTGCTGCTCGCCGGCGCCATGGGCGGGCTGCTGTGGCGTCTGCGGCGCCATGCGCGCGCGCCGGAGCCGCCCTTGCCGGCCTCGGCCGCGGCCGCCGCTCGCGCCTTGCTGGCCACGCCCCCGCCGCACGCCGGCCCGTTGCCGCCTGGCGAGGAGCGCGCCCCATGACCCTGTTCTGGCTTCTCGCGGCCGGCATGGTCGCCGTGGCCCTGCTGTTCGTGCTGCCGCCGCTGCTGGCGCCGGACGCCCAAGACCGTCACGATGGCCCGCCCCAGGCCCAGGCGGCGCTGACGGTGCTGCGCGAGCAATGGGCCCAATTGCAGGCCGACCGCGACCACGGGCGCCTGGCCCCGGCGCAGTATGCCGCGGCCTGCGCCGAGATCGAACGGCGCGCGCTGCGCGAAGCGCGCTGCGCGCCCGACACCCTCGATACCCGCGCCGCGCCGCGCTGGGCACTGGCCGTGGCGCTGGGCCTGAGCGGGGTCAGCCTTGGCCTGTATGCCGCGCTTGGCACGCCAGCGGCCCTTGGCCCCGGCGCCACCGTCCCGGACGCGGCGATCGCCGCCAGCGCCGGCCACGACGCCGGCGAGCCCATGGCCGAACGGCTGGCCGGCCTGATCCAGCGCCTGCAAACCGAGCCGCCAGACCCGGCCGGCTGGACGACACTGGCCCACACATACACGACGCTGGGCGATTTTGCCGGCGGCGCGGCGGCCTGGGCCCGCATCGGCGCCCGTGCGCCCCAAGACCCCGAGGTGCTGGGAGAGTGGGCCGACCTGTTGGCGACCGCGGCCGACGGTGATTTTTCCGGCGAACCCGACCGCTTGATCGGCCGGCTGCTGGCGCTCGCGCCCGATGACGTGAAAGGCCTGGCCCTGGCTGGCACCAGCGCCTTTTCCCGGGGTGACTACCGCGTGGCCGTGGATTACTGGGAGCGCCTGCTGCCCCTGGTCGACCCCGATGGCCCCGTCCATGAGCAGATCGAGGCCGGCCTGGCGCAGGCCCGGCAGGCGCTGGATTCCGCCGGGCCTGCGGCCGCCGGCCCGGCGCCGGCGGCGGGCTCCCTCCCCCCCGGGCCCGGCGCGGCCGACGGGCGCCCACCGCCTTGATGCCGCGGCTCGCGGCCCGCGTGCGCCAGCGCGCGGACCCTCCGGCCGCGCCCGCCCGGCCTGATTTTCGCGGCCGCCGCCCGGCCGCCGCCGGCCGGTCGCGCGCCCGATCAGGCCGGTGCGGTCAAGGCCTCGCGCCAGACGGCCAGCTTTTTCTCGAATGACGCGGCCGCGTGGGCCGGACTGGTCGAAGGCAGATCGACATACTGCAAGGACCGCTGCGGCAGGCGCGGCAGGACGTGGCGGCGGTAGAGGCTGGCCGCCTTGGCGCCGTTGAAGCAGACGCGCACCAGGCGCGGATGGGCCGCGAAAAAGGCAATGAAATCATTGGGCACCAGAGCGTCGACGCGGATGTCCGCATCGAGGCTGCCCGGGCGTTCGCAGGCCCACAACACGTCCCACAGCGCCACGCCCCCATCTTGCAGGGCTTGCAGGCGCCGCGCGTAATCGGCGGCGGGGTCGAAGCCGAGCACCTGGGCGGCGATGGGCCAGAAGGCGTTGCGGGGATGGGCGTAATAGCGCGCCTGCCGCAGCGAGGCAACGCCGGGCATGGAGCCCAGCACCAGGATGCGGGCGTCGCGGGCTGCGACCGGGGCAAAACCCTGAACCCGGGTCGATGGCCCGGCCCCGGTGGAATCGGCTTGGGGTTGCATGGCGCAAGGTTGCATGGCGCAAGCATACCCCGGCTGCACCAAGCGCACGCGCCGCGGGCAATGTCCTATTCCTGGAACAGTGCTTATCAATGGCGGGGACTACCGCGCGCGCCGTCCCGCCCTTATCTTGACAGGTATGTCGAACGGCCCCGCAGGGGCCGCGCAACAGGAATGACGATCATGAAGAAGATTCTGGGTGTGCATGCCAGTCCCCGTCCCCACTGGGTAGGCGACGGCTTTCCGGTGCGCTCGATGTTCTCGTACAACGACAAGGGCAAGGACGTCAGCCCGTTCCTGCTGCTGGACTACGCCGGCCCGGCGCAATTCGCGCCGGCCACGCAACCGCGCGGCGTCGGCCAGCATCCGCACCGCGGCTTCGAGACCGTGACCATCGTCTACCGCGGCGAGGTCGAGCACCGCGACTCCACCGGCAACGGCGGCATCATCGGGCCCGGCGACGTCCAGTGGATGACGGCCGCCTCGGGCATCCTGCATGAAGAGTTCCACTCCCCCGCGTTCACCCGCCAGGGCGGCGAGCTGGAGATGGTGCAGTTGTGGGTCAACCTGCCGGCCAAGGACAAGAAGGCGCCGGCCGGCTACCAGAGTCTGCTGAATGCGGATATCCCGGTCGTGTCGCTGCCGGACGCTGCCGGCTCGCTGCGCGTCATCGCCGGCAGCTACGGCGGGCAGACCGGCCCGGCGCGCACCTTCACGCCGATCGACGTGTGGGACGTGCGGCTGACGGCCGGCAAGAGCGCGACCTTCGCGATCCCGGCGGGCCGCAACAGCATGCTGGTGATGCTGCGCGGCACGGTGCTGGTCAATGGCGAAACCGTGGCGCGCGACGCGCAATTGGCGCTGTTCTCGCGGGACGGCGAGGCGATCACGGTCGAAGCCAACAACGACGCCGTGTTCCTGGTGCTGAGCGGCGAGCCGATCGATGAGCCGGTGGTTGGGTATGGGCCGTTTGTGATGAACTCGCAGGCGGAGATCGTTGCAGCGATCCAGGACTTCAATGCCGGCAAGTATGGGCAGATGCACTGAGGGGCGGGATCGGCGTTGACACGCCGGTCCTGGTGAAATGAAGCCGCGTTTCCCGTTGGGGCAGACGCGGTTTTTTCACGATGACTCCAGCACCGCAATTCGCTGGACTGCGCCAAGGCTCGATACAGCAGGTTGATCGATCACTCAGGCCAGTTCAGCATAGGCCGGGGCTTGCCGCAACCTGACCCGGCTTTCCCTCGCGAGGCGCCCGCCGAGAAATCCCAGACAATGTCTGGGAAATTGCGCCGCGATCGGGACGTCCCCTTTAGCAACGCGGTGCGCTACGTCGCTTTCATCTCCTTCTCCTTCTTTTCCTTCTCCTTATCCTTTTTTTCTCCATCGTAATGGGACTTGATGGCGAGAAACATGCCCGTGCCCAATACGAGGATCTTGAACGTGCCGAAGATTACAGGGACCCAAAAATTCATCATTTCCTCAAAATCTAGGGGTTGCTTAAAAAAGCAACGCTGAAAGCGGTCGGGAGGGAGAGAGGGCGCGCCAGACTCCCTGTAGGCCGTCAAATTCTACCGCCAACATCCCTACTAATTGTTGAATTGTACGGTTTTTATCGCATGCAATAGCTAAATAAAATCCATACATAAAGGCAGGACATGCCCCACATGCCGTCTTAAAAAAGCATACAAACCTCGGGGTTAAATGCCCTGGCACGCAGCGGCCCGGCCGGGCGTATAACCAAGGCTATGCCATCCGCGACGCCAAGACAGGGGGGCTCGAAACCGCGCGCTACGCCAGTCCGGATACCAGTGGCTTTCGCCCGAAGGCCGCAATCTCGGGCAACGCCGCCACGCTCAGGTTGCGCGGCGCTGGCACCTGCCGCGCCGATCTCGGCGTCGGGCAGGAAATGGCCCGGCGGACCGCGTCGGCGTCGCGCTGCCTCAGGCGCTGGGCAACGGCACGGCGCGCCGGATCCCGCCGAACCACGCGCGCGTCAGCGCGCGCCCTTGTGATCCTTCTGACCGACATTCTTGTGCCGGCCCATCACCTCGGCCTGCTCGGCCTTCTCCTTTTTGCGCGTCTCGTCGACTTTTTGATCGGGAACAGTCTTGTTCCGCCTGGGCACGGGGCCCTTGGTTGAAGGTTCCATCTGACTCTCCGCAAAGGGGCAATTGGCGCGGTGGCTCGGTGACCCTGCACGCCGTGGGCCACCGACGCCACGCCCTGCCATCTTGCATCGGCACGGCGGCCGGGGCTTGACCAAGGTCAAGCTCCGCTGCGGTCGCCCGCCGGGAACCTGCCCCCTTCCCGCCCCCCCTTCCCGCCCCCGGCAATCCGCCGGCCGCCTCGCTGACGCGTGCCCGTGCCGGGTTGCCATTCCTTGACTACGATCAAGGGGCCGCCCGCCAGACGCGTTAAACAGGACATTTGGCACTTAATGGAGAACGTCATGACCACCACGATGAAAGCCACCGTTTTTGTCGCGCCGGGTCGTCTCGAAATTCGGGAAAAGCCCATTCCCCAGGTGGGCCCGAATGACGCCTTGCTGCGGATCACCACCACCACCATCTGCGGCACCGACGTCCACATCCTCAAGGGCGAGTATCCGGTGGCCTCTGGCCTGACGATCGGCCACGAACCCGTCGGGATCATCGAAAAGCTCGGCAGCGCCGTCAGGGGTTATGCCGAAGGCCAGCGTGTCATCGCCGGGGCCATCTGCCCCAACTTCAATTCCTACGCCGCCCAGGACGGAGCACCGTCGCAGGACGGCAGCTATCTCGCCGCGTCCGGGCGCTGCGGCTGCTACGACCACCAGGCCACCGCGGGCTGGCGCTTTGGCAACAAGATCGATGGCGCGCAGGCGGAGTATCTGCTGGTGCCCGACGCGCAAGCCAATCTGGCCCCCATCCCGGATGGGCTGTCCGACGAGCAGGTTCTGATGTGCCCCGATATCATGTCCACGGGCTTCAAAGGCGCCGAGAACGCCAACATTCGCATTGGCGATACCGTGGCGGTCTTCGCGCAAGGCCCGATCGGGCTGTGCGCAACGGCGGGGGCCCGCCTGATGGGCGCCACCACCGTCATCGGCGTGGACGCGAATCCGCACCGGCTGGAAATGGCGCGCCAATGGGGCGCCGACATCGTGCTCGATGCCAACAACAGCGACGTCGTGGCGGAGATCATGCGCCTGACCAAGGGCCGGGGCGTGGATGCCGCCATCGAAGCCCTGGGCCGGCAGAGCACCTTCGAATCGGCGCTGCGCGTGCTCAAGCCGGGCGGCACGTTGTCGAGCCTGGGAGTCTACTCGACCGACCTGAAGATCCCGCTGGCGGCGTTCGCGGCCGGGCTGGGCGACCACCGGATCAACACCGCGCTCTGCCCCGGCGGCAAGGAACGCATGCGCCGGCTCATGAACGTGCTGGAATCGGGACGGCTGGATCTGACCCGGATGGTCACGCACCGCTTCAACCTCGATCAAATCATCCAGGCCTATGACCTGTTCGCCAACCAGCGCGACAACGTGCTCAAGGTCGCCATCCGCCCCGCCTGAGCGCCCCCCCATGAAAACGGCACTCGGAGCCTGACTCATGCCGACCTTCGCACACGAAACACGCCCCATCGCCGTCATCGCCGTGGCGCCGGACGGCAAGACCTACCGGATCGAGCGGCGCAGGCAGCTCAGGGCCGACGAGGCCGCGCCCGGCACGGTGCTTTACTGCTGCCTGCCGGACGGCCAGGTCGTGGACCACATCGGTTACGGGACATACCAACTGCCGGACGGCACGATCGTGCGCACCCGCACATCCCACCGGCTTTGACCGGCGGCGCCCCCGTCGGCGCGCTTTTGCGCATTTTCCGGACAGGCGCCGCGCAAAACGGCTAGTCCCCCGGGGCGCGGGACGGGTTTTCCAGCAGTCCTGCCCGGGGCGTGGCGCTTTATGATGAAAATCATCATAAAGACTGGCCGCAGACGCGACAGCCAGGGGAACCGGCGGCCGCTGCCCGCCGGACATCAGGACCAGAGCAAGGAATCCCGGCCATGCTGAACACAACGCAGTCCGATGCCGAGACACCATGGCAGCCCGCCGGGCCCGGCCCGGCCGCGCCGGCACAGGCCGGCGCGGGATGGCGCGCCGACACCATCCTGGCCACGCCCGCGCGGCAACTATTCGCCTCGGGCGACCTGGACGAAGCGCGCGCGATGGTGGGCCGGGTGATGCGGCCGCACCACCTGGGCGTGGTGGGATCGACGCAGCGCCTGAACGCGCGCATGCACCATCTGCCGCTGGGCGAGGTGTCGCTGAACCGGCTGCGCTACGGGGCCCACGTCGAGATCCGTCCGGGGCCGCTGGAGGACTTCTTCCTAGTGCAGATGCCGCTGGCGGGCACCGCCTTGATCGAGAGCGGGCCGCAGCGGGTCGATTCGACGCCGGACGTGGCCTCGGTGGTCAGTCCGGACGACAATCTGGCGATGCATTGGGCCGACGACAACGACCAGTTCATGCTGCGCGTGGGCCGCTCGCTGCTGGAACGCACGCTGGTGGGCCACCTGGGCTGTACGCTGGCGCGGCCGCTGCGCTTCCAGCTGGGGTTCCGCTGGCGCGAGTGTCCAGCCTGGCGCTGCCTGATGGCGTATCTGCTGGACTGCTCATCGCAACACGCCGACCTGGCCGGGCACAAGCTGATCGTGCACCAGATGGAGCAACTGGTGGCCGCGACGCTGCTGTCCACCCTGCCCCACAACTACAGCGCCACGCCGGCGGGCCGCCGTGGCGCCGTGCTGCCGCGCCATGTGCGCTGCGTGCAGGATTATCTGCAGGCGCATGCGCACGAGCCGGCCAGCGCCGAGCAACTGGCGCGCATCGCCGGGGTCAGCGTGCGCAGCCTGTATGCCGGCTTCAAGGAATTCCTGGGGATCAGCCCGATGCACTATCTGCGCGACCTGCGCATGGAGCGGGCGCGCGCCGAGCTGGTGTCGGGCGAGTGCCAGAACATCGCCGGGGTGGCGTTGCGCTGGGGCTTTGCCCACCTGGGGCGCTTTAGCGCCAGCTACAAGGCGCGCTACGGCGAAAGCCCGAGCCAGAGTCTGCGGCGGCACGGCTGACGCGCGCCAGGCCGCCGCGCTCAGGGCGCGTCGGTGATGCCCGCCTGCTGGATGATGCGGATCCAGCGCGCTTCCTCCTGTGTCACGTATTCGCCTAGCGCCTGCGGCGTGCCGACGCTGGCGACCAGCCCTTCCAGCGCCAGCGCGGCCTGGAAGTCCCGCTTGCCGGACACTTTGCGGATCGCCGCGTTCAATTGGTCAATGACGGGCTGAGGCGTGCCTTGTGGCACGAAAATGCCATACCAACTGTCGACGAAGTAGTCCGGCTCGCCGGACTCCGCCACCGTCGGCACCCCCGGATAGGCTGGCGAGCGCGCCTGCGTGGTCACCGCCAGGGCGCGCAGTTGCCCGTTCTTGATCTGGCCGCTGACGCTGGCCGAGGTCGAGAAGATCATGTCGATCTGCCCGCCCATCAGGTCGTTGATGGCAGGCCCCGCGCCCTTGTAGGGCACATGCAGGATGTCAACCTTGCCCAGGCTCTTGAACAACTCGCCGGCCAGGTGTGCCGAGGTGCCGTTGCCGTAAGAGCCGAACGTCAGCTTGCCCGGGTGGGCGCGGGCATAGGCCAGCAGGTCCTGCACGCTGTGAAAGCGCGACTGGGCCGGCACCACCAGCACGTTGGGCGACTTGCCGATCATCGCCACCGGGGCGAAGGCCTTTGCGGTGTCATAGGGCAGCTTCTTGTGGATGGCCGGGTTGACGGCATGGGCGAAGGTCGCCATCAGCATCGAATAGCCGTCTGGCGCGCTTTTGGCGACGTTCTCGGTGCCGATGATGGTGCTGCCGCCGGGCCGGTTCTCGACGATGACGGTCTGGCCCAGTTCCTCGGTC
Organism: Achromobacter sp.; assembly: GCF_050285565.1. Taxonomy (GTDB): domain Bacteria; phylum Pseudomonadota; class Gammaproteobacteria; order Burkholderiales; family Burkholderiaceae_B; genus Achromobacter. Next base: position 351,257 of record NZ_JBLZXG010000004.1, on the reverse strand, counting down.
AGGCCCTTGGCCAACTGACGCGCGACGATGTCGGTGCCGCCGCCCGGCGTGAACGGCACCACGATACGCGGCGCCCGCTCGGGAAAACCGGCCTGCGCCACAGGTGCGCCGAGCATGCCCAGCGCCAGCATGGCGGCGGCGAAGCGGGCGGCGCAACGGGAGGGGATAGCAAAGGTCTTCATGGATTGTCTCCGGATGTTCTGAGCGCCTGTCTGATCGCGGCGCATGGGAAAAAATGGTCAGGGGCGCACGCCTCAGCAGGGCCGATCGCCGCCCCCTGGGCAGCGCTAGCCGGGCGGCCCGCCCAGCACCGCGACGCCATCGGCCGCGCACACGCCCTGGCCGAGCGGCCTGACGAACAGCGGATTGATCTCCGCTTCGACAAGCTGGTCGCCCAGGGCCTGGGCCATGCGCGCGAAGGCCAGCACCGCCTCGATCAATGCCGGCACATCGGCGCGGTCACGGCCGCGGTAGCCGTCCAACAGCGGCCAGGTCTTCAGGCGCCGCAAGGCCGCCTCGACCTGCTCCGGCGTCAGCGCCGCGCCGTCCTGCGGCAACAGCAGCAAGGTGGTGTCGCGCACCAGTTCGGCCACGACCCCGCCCATGCCCAGCAGGATGGCGGTGCCCAGTGGATCCTTGTGCACGCCCAGGATTACCTCGGCCGCGCCGCTGACCATTTCCTGTACCAGAAAGGAGGCCGGCGCCACGCCGGTGTGTCGCTGTACATCGCGCGCCATCTGCCGCATTCGCGGGCCGACCTCCTCGCAGGCGATGTTGACCGCGACACCGCCGACATCGCTCTTGTGCGTGATCGCGCCCGACAGCAGCTTCAGGACCACGCGCGGCCCCAGCCGGCGCGCGGCCTCGCCGGCCTCGGCATCCGACCGCACAACGATCTCCCGCACCGCCGCAATGCCGAAACGGGCGAACAACGCCTTGGCGCGGGCCTCGTCGAGCGAGCCCGTTTCATCGCTCCGTGCCATCACGCGCGCCACCACGGGCGCCGCTTCGGCTACGCCCAGGGCGTCGCGCTGGCGCACCCGCCACATAGCCGCCAGGGCGGCGCCGACGCTTTCGGGCGCAAGGAAGGCGGGCACGCCATGACGGCTGAGCACTTCCGCGGCGCGCGGCGCATGCGGGCTGATGTAGGCCAGCAACGGTTTGCCGCCGGGCCCGAGCGAGTCCTTGAGCGCACCGGCCATCAGCTCAGGCTGCGCCACGCCGGAGGAGCCGACCACGACGACCAGGGCGTCATAGCTCTCGCTTTCGAGCACGATGCGGATCGCGCTGCGCAGCAGGTCCGGCCGCAGCCCGGCCAGGGTCACGTCGATCGGGTTGCGGTCGAGCGCGGCCAAGTCGCCGCTTTGCAGCGCGCGCAGGGCCTGGCCGGTGCGCGCGTCGGGCGCGGCCAGTTCGAAGCCCGCCAGGCCAAGGGCATCCGCCACCAGCGTCCCGGCGCCACCAGTCGAGGTCAGCACCGCCACGCGGCGGCCCGCGAGTTGGCGCGCGCTGGCCAGCGCCGCCGGAATGTCGAGCAGATCCGAGAAGGTCTGCGCGCGGACAATGCCGCTCTCGTCGAACAGGGCGTCGTACATGCGGTCGGTGCCCGCCAGCGCGCCGGTATGCGAGGCCGCCGCGCGCGCGCCGGACTCGGATCGCCCGACCTTGAACGCCACGATCGGCTTGCCCATGCGGGCCGCCTTGCGCGCCGCCGCGCGGAACGCGCGCGGGTTGCGGATGCTCTCGACATAGAGCGCGATCACGCGGGTCGCCGGATCATCGGCCAAGGCGTCGATGAAATCCGCCAGATCCAGGTCGACTTCGTTGCTGGTGGAGATCAACTTCGAAAAGCCAATGCCGCGCGCCGCGCCGCGCGACAGCAAGGCGCCCAGGATGCCGCCGCTTTGCGACACCAGCCCGACCGGGCCGCTCACCAGGTGGTCCGCTTCCAGGGCGCCGCTGGCCGACAGCGTGATGCCGTCCGTCAGGTTGACCAGACCGATGGTGTTCGGGCCCAGGATGCGCATGCCGGCCGCGGCTTCGCGTAGCTCACGCTGGCGGCGCGCGCCCGCTTCGCCCGTTTCGGAATAGCCGCTGGCCAACACGATCGCCGCGCCCGTGCCGATGGCGGCCAGCTCGCGCACGGCCTGCTGCGTGCGCTGCGCGCCCAGCAGCACGATGGCCACGTCTGGCGCTTCCGGCAGCGACGACACATCCGGATAGCAGGCCAGCCCGTCGATCTCGCGCGCGTTCGGATTGACCGGATAGATGCGTCCGCTGAACCCGTGCTTGCGCAGGTAGGCGATGGGCCGTCCCGATGTCTTGGCGGGGTCGGCCGAGGCGCCCACCACCGCCACGCTGGCGGGCCGCAACAGTTTGCGCAGGCCGCTCATCGGGCTTGCTCCCTGCCCCGCGCCGCCTGCGCCAGGAACGCCGCCACCGAGTCACGGTGTTCGGTGCTGGTGTAGCAGATGCCCTGGGCCTGGCTGCCCATGGCGAAGACCTGCCCCGCGGACAGTTCGCTGCTCTGATCCAGGATGGATTTGCTCAGGGCCAGCGCCGTGGCCGAGCCCCGCGCCAGTTCGGCTGCCCAGCGCTGCGCCGCGTCCAGCTCCTGGCCGGCGGGCGCCAGCCGGTCGGCGATGCCGAGCGCGAACGCTTCCTCGGCCGCCACCTTGCGGCCGGAGTAGATCAGTTCCTTGGCCCGCGCCAGGCTGACGCGGCGCGGCAGGAAATACATGCCGCCGCCATCCGGAATCAGCCCGCGGGCGATATAGCTCCAGGTGAACGTGGCCTGCTCGGACGCCACGATGAAATCGCAGCTCAGCGCCGTGTCGGCGCCCAGGCCCGCCGCCGCGCCATTGACCGCGGCGATGGTCGGCTTCGGCATGTGGTACAGCAGGCTGACCGCATGGTGCACCCGCTGCTGGCGCGCCCAACCGTTGAAGGCCACGTCGCCCGCCGGCGCCTGCATGCGCCGCTGCATGCCGGCGATGTCGCCGCCGGCGCAGAAGCCCTTGCCGGCCCCGGTCAGCACCAGCGCCCGGATGGCGCGGTCCTGCGCGACCGCCTCCAGCGCGTGGATCAGTTCGGTGCGCATCGCGTCGCTGATCGCGTTGCGCTTGTCCGGCCGGTTCAGTGTCAATGTGGCCACGCCGCCGTGCGTTTGCAGCGCGATGAATTGGTAGTCCGCCATCCTCTTGCTCCGTCAGGGTTGGACGACCCGCCGCGCCCGCGACGGATCATTATCTGGCTCTGACGACACAGTAGGGGTTACAGTGCGCGAACACATGCCCCTATTTCCAAGGAGTGGAATTGCATGCGTCCGCAACCGCAGGCCGCCCCGGCCCGCCAACGCTTTGATGGCATCAGCCAGAACCGCTCGCTGGAGCGCGGACTGGAAATCCTGCGCGCCTTCCGGCCGGGCACCGACCTGCTGGGCAACGGCGAATTGGCCGAGCGCACCGGTCTGTCGGCAGCCACCGTCAGCCGTCTCACCCAGACCCTGGTGACCAGCGGCTTTCTCGAACATGACCAGCGCGCGCGCGCCTATCGCCTGGCGGCGCCGGTGCTGAGCCTGGGACATGCGATGCGCGCGGCGTCGCCGATCCTGCGGGCCGCCACGCCCCTGATGCGCGAAGTCTCGGCCAAACGCCACGTTAATGTGGGCCTGGCCGGCGCCGATCGCGCCGAGATGGTCTACCTGGAGTCGATCCGCTACAACCGCAAGGCGTCCCTGCGCACCATCGTCGCCGGCCAGCGCGTGCCGATCGAACTGACCTCGCTGGGGCGGGCCTATCTGGCCACGCGCGACGCCGCGGCGCGCGCCGCCTTGCTGGCGGCCATCCGGTCTCACTACCGCAGCGCCTCCTGGAAACCGATCGGCGCGGAGATCGAGCGGGCGCTCGCCAAGGTGGCCAGGGACGGCTATTGCCTGGCGGCGTGGCAGCCGGGCGTCATCGCCCTGTCCACGCCGCTGGCCTTGCCGGCAAGCCAGCCGCTGGTGTTGAACTTCAGCCTGAGCACCGACGACAGCGCCGCGGCGGTCGAGCGGCAGCATGCCCCCGCGCTGCTCGCCCTGCGCGACCGGATCGCCCACGAGCGCGAAAGCCGGTACGGCGCGGGCTGACCCGCGCCCCGCCGCCGCCCGCTAGAACGGAATCGACGCCTTGACGTACAACTGCGCGCCTTGCGGCCGGTTCTTGACCTGGAATTCCTGCTGCCACTTGGCGGTGAGCAGCCAGCCGCGGTCGTTCATGTAGCGCACCGAGGGGCCGATGCCGAAGGCGCGGGCGCGGCCGGCCGCGCTGTTGGGGCCGTGGTCGTCGGTGACCTGCTGGAAGACGTGGCCGCCCACCCCCAGCACCCAGCCCTTGCCCACGCCCCAGCCGACCGCGTAGTCGGCATGGATCGCCTGCCCCGAACGGGTGTCGGTGGCGCTGTTGCGCAAGTTGAAGTCGTACATCAGCTTCAAGTCGGCATTGAATCCGTCCGGGCTGATGCGGCTGAGCGCGAACACCGGTTGCGCGGTCCAGTAGTTCTTGCCCAGGCTGGACGGGTCCTTGCGGTCGTATTCGCCGGTGGGCGCGTACATGTCCAGGCCGACCACATAGTGCAGCGATTCGGACAGGTGATAGCCCAGCGCCACGCCCAGCGTCATATCGCCCAGGCCGGTGCTGCGGTAGCGCTGGCCGCCGGCCTTGAAGGTGACGTCCAGCAGCGGCGCGATGGCATGAAAGGCCAACTGGCCACCGAACACCTGCTGCGGCGTGACCCAGATCAGGCGCGGGGCCAGCACGTTGACGTCGACCTTGAAGTCCGGCACCGGCAGGCGTTCGCCGTCATTGCCGCGCAGCGTGTCGTAGCGGGCGCCGCCGGCATAGACCAGCATATGCACACCGGGCGGCGGCAGCGCGCCCGACATGAAGTTCTCCAGGCCGTCCGGATAGATGCCCAGGCCGCCGCCTTCGGTAGCGTGCGCCAGCGTGCCGGCCAGGGCCAAGGCCGTGGCGCCGGCCAGCCGGCGTGTCAGGTGTCTCTTCATGTTCCGCTCCTGCCCCCGCGGGGCGCGAGATGTTGCGCGACGAGATAGCCGGAGCCGCCGCCCAGTCCGGGCCCCGGATGGGTGGCGGCGCCGATGTGGAAAAGATTGCGCAGTGGCGTGCGGTGGCCGCGCGCGCCGTGACTGCCGGCGAAGGGCCGCAGCCAGAAGAACTGGTCGGGCGAACAGACGCCGGCGTAAGGATCGCCGCCCACCAGGTTGCAGTTGAGCGCCTCCAGGTCGGCCGGCGAATAGCTGCGGCGGCCGACCACGCGGTGCGCCAGGCCGGGCATGACCCGCTCCAGGCGCGCCTGCACCCGGTCGGCGACGGCTTCGCGCAGGGCCTCGCTCCAGCGGCCGTCGGCGGGCGCGTCGAGCTGTCCGGCGGCATCGCCCTTGATGCGCACCGGCAGCTCCTGCATCTGCACCCACAGGATCCAGGCGCCGGCCGGAGCGCGCGAGGGATCGACCGCCACCGGCTGGCCGATGGCCAGCGTCGGCCGCGCCGGGATCAACCCATTGTTGGCCTCGGTGACCGAGGCGCAGACCTGCTCCATGCTTTCCGTCAGGTGCACCAGTGGCACATGGCGCAGCTCCGGCGTGCGCCAGTCTGGCGGCGCATTGAGCGCGAAATGGATCTGCATGCCGCCGCGGCCGTGACGATAGCCGGCGGCGCGGCGCCGCACCGGCTCGGGCGCGTCGGGCAGCAGCGCGCCGTACAACTGGCCGGGCGTGACGTTGCAGACCACCGCCTGCGACGCGCGGTATTCGCGGCCGGCGGCCACCACGCCAACGGCGCGGCGGCGGCGGCCGGCGCCGCGCGTCAGGATGCGTTCGACGGCGCTGCCGGTCAGCAGCCGGCCGCCGTGGTGTTCGATCACCCGGGCCAGCGCGTCCACCACGCCCTGGCCGCCGCCCTTGACCACCGGCATGCCGCCGGCCACCACCGCGGCGAAGGTCAGTTTGCCGATCAACGCCGAACAGGCGTCGTCGGGGCCCAGGCCCGAGTGCAGCACCCAGGGCGCGATCAGCGCGCGCGCGGCGTCCGATTGCAATTCGCAGTCCGCCCAGCGGCGCAGGCTCTGGAGCGAATCGGCGGCGAACGCCATCAGGCCGTCCAGGCCGCGCCGGCGCCATTGGCCGAACAGCAGCCTGAGCAGGCCGGCGCCGTAGGGGTTCTGACCCAGCAGGCCGAAGGTGAGCGCGGCGTCCTCGCCGAACAGGCGCTGCGCCATGGCGCCGAAGGCGGCGCCATCGCCGGGCGCCCAGGCGTCCAGGCGCCGCGCGCTGTCGGCAATGTTCTGCGTGAGCGCGATGCCGCTGCCATCGGGCAGCACCAGGCCGGTGCTGTAGCCGCCCTGCGCGAATTCCAGACCGGCCGCGTGCAGCGCGGGCTTGAGGGCGGCGTAGGCCGGACTGCCGACGAACAGCGGGTACCAACTGGACAGCACATCGTGGCGGTAGCCGGGAAACAGTTCCTCGGTGCGGATGCAGCCGCCCAGGCGGTCGTTGCGTTCCAGCACCAGCACCGCCTTGCCGCGCTGCGCCAGCAACGCCGCGCACACCAGCGAATTGATGCCGCTGCCCACCACGATGATCTGGGCGTCGGACGTCGATAAAACAGGCATCACAGGCTCCGGCCGGCCGCCGGGACCGGGAGAGGTTGATGAAGCAAGGCGCGCGGCGCTATGTCAGCGCGGTGAAGCGCCCCGCATGAAACACCAGCGGCGTGGCCGCCACGCTGGCCACCCGCAGCACCCGGCCGAACAGCAGCAGGTGGTCGCCGGCCGGGCGCTGCTGGTCGTTGGCGCAGACCAGCGTGGCCACGGCGCCAGCAATGGCGGGCACGCCCTCGGGTACCTCATGCAGCTCGGCGCCCGCGAACTTGTCGGGCACGGCCGGGTCGGCGAAGCGCCGCGCCAGCGCCTCCTGCCCGCAGGCCAGCACGCTGATGGTGAAGTGGCGGCAATCGCGGAACACCGCCAGGTTGGGCGAGCGGTTCACCAGGCTCCACAGCACCAGCGGCGGATCGAGCGACAGCGAGGCGAAGGAGTTGATGGTCAGGCCGACCTTGCGGCCGTCCGGGCAGCGCGTGGCCACGATGGCCACGCCCGTCGGGTAGCTGCCCAGCACGCCACGCAGGATCTTGGGGTGCAGGTCGGTGCTGCCCCACTCCAAGGCCGCCATCACGCCGCCACCCGGGTGGATTTTTCGGCGATGAAGGCCTCGCACGCGGCCGCGTCGGTCCACCACGGGAAGAAGCTGGGTGGGTGGTTGAAGCCGTTGGCGATGGCGCTAGCCAGCGCCGGCGCGTCGCCGGCGGCCTGCAACAGGTGCAGCAGGTGTGGCGGCGGCGGCAGCAGCATCGAGTTGGTCCAGTCGACCACGGCGCTGGCGTACGTCCAGAAGCGTTCGAAGGTCTGCTGCATCCAGTCGGCCGTAAAGGGCTGGTCGCCGCGCGCCAGGATCGCGTCCAGGTAGACGGCGCAGGCCTTGGCGGCGTTGTTGGAACCCTGGCCGGTGATGGGGTCGTTGGTGACCACGGCATCGCCCAGGCCCAGCACCCGACGGCCCGAGGGCAGCGTCATGACCGGCTTGCGCACCGTGGGCGCGAAGCTGCCGGCCAGGATGCCGTTGGCGTCGGTCAGCTCGACCGCCGCGCAGCGCTCGGCCTCCCAGGGCAGGAAGGCGCGCAGGAGGTCCAGGCTCTTGGCCAGGTGATCCCGCGGCGTCTTGATGTCGCGCCAGCCGTCCATCGGCCCGCCCGGCACGCCTTCGAACACCATGATTTCGCAGGGGCCGCTGGCGGTGAGCGCGGGGAACACGAAGTACTCGCCGACGCCGGGAATCAGGTTGAAGGCGACCCGCGAGAACACCGGCGCCGGCCGCATGCCGTGCACGTAAGTCAGCGCCAGCGCGCGCTGCGGCCGGTCAAAGCGCGAGCGCGCCGCGTCGCGTTCGAACAGCTTGACCACGTCGCCCTTGCCGGCGGCCAGCAGCACCAGGTCATGCGAGGCCGCCAGCAACTCCAGTTCGGCCACGCCGCCGTCCTGGATCAGCAGCCGGCCGCCGCGGGCCGCGAACAATTCCATCCAGGCCGGCATCTTGATGCGCTGGTCCACCGCCTGCGCCGGCTGGTCCAGGCGCGCGGCCCAGTCGATCAGCTTGTGGCCGGGGCGTTCGGGATGCGGCACGGCCAGGCCGATGCCTTCGACCGACGGACAGTCGGCCTGCCATTGATTCAGGCCCAGGTCGCGCTCGACCTGCAGCGAGGCATCGAACATGCACTGGCTGGACATGACCTTGCCACGGCGGATGTCGTCCGGCTCGCGGTTGGTAACCACGGTCACTTCATAGCCCTTGTCCAGCAGGCCCAGGGCCAACGGCAGGCCGGCCTGCCCGCCTCCGACGATCGCGATTCGACGCATGAGGGATCTCCTGTTTGGTGTGCGGGCCCGCCGGATGGGCGGCGGACCGGTGCGGGGTAAAGCCTTATTCGGCCAGGCGCGGGATGGCGGGGCGGGCCTGTTCGGGGCCCATGGCGGAATAACCGCCGTCCACGGCATAGTCGGCGCCGGTGACAAAGCTGGCGTGGTCCGACAGCAGGAACGCGACCACCTCGGCCACTTCGGCCGGATCGCCGGCGCGGCCCAACAGATGGAAATCGGCGGCGACGCGGTCGGTCTTGGCGCGATCGCCGTGGCTCAGTTCGTCCATGACGCGCGACCAGGTCCAGCCGGGCGACACGGAATTGACGCGGATGCGGTCGCCGGCGTAGTCCAGCGCCAGGCTGCGGGTGACTTGCAGCAAGGCGGCTTTGGAAACCGGATAGAGCCAGCGGCCGGTCTGCGCCACGCGCGACGAGATGCTGGTGAAGTTGACAATGGCGCCGCCGCCGACGGCGACCAGGTGCGGGTGCACGGCGCGGGCGGCCATGACGGCGCTGACCACGTTGACATCCAAGGCGCGCAGCCAGTCGGCGCGGCCGGATGCGGCACCGTCGTCCAGGTAGGTGGCGGCCAGGTTGACAAGGTAGTCGATGCGGCCGAAGTGGGCGGCGACGCCGGCCACGGCGCGGGCCAATTGGGCATCGTCGGTGATATCGAGCGGCCAGGCGCGGATGCCGCCGGGATCGGAGGCGGCGACGCGGGCGGCGCCGTCCGCGTCGATGTCGAAGATGGCGACGCGCACGCCGTGGGCGCGCAATGCGGCTACGACGCCGGCGCCGATCAGCGTGGCGCCGCCGGTGACGATGGCTGTTTTATCGGAGAGTCCCTTCATGCGGTGCCTCGTTCAGTTGCGGGGAACATGAGGCCGATGTTGGGCCAGCGCGGCCGGCGGGCGGTAGCCGGATCTGGCGGCGGCTATCCGCGAAGTGCCGGTATTGCGCGGGATGTTGAGACAGATCTACGGCGCCTGGCCACCGGGCGCGTCAACTAGCCGTTTTTCGCATTGGCTTTGCCTGGCCAGGGTTGGCCGCCAGAGCGATGCGCGGCGCGCGCCGCCGCCCGGGCGTTGCGCCGCGCTCAATTGGCCAGCTTGACCGCGCCGCTGTCGATCAGCTTGCGCCATTTGGCGCTGTCGGCCTTGATGAAAGCGCTCAGCTCCTCGCGCGTGCCGCCGCCCCCGATCATGCCGGCGCTGTCCAGGGTGGCCTTGAATTCCGGCGTGGCGATCACCTCGCGCAGCAGCGCGTTGACCTGGTCGAGTTGCGCGGCCGGGATCTCCTTGCTGGCCGCAACCGAAAACCACTGGGTGGCGGCGTAGCCCGGGACGCCCGCTTGCGCCACCGTGGGCACGTCCGGCAGGCTGTCCAGCCGGTATGGCGTGGTGACGGCGTAGGCCTTGAGCGTGCCGGCCTTGATCTGCGGCATGACGGGCGCCGAGCCCAGGATGGCCAGGGGAATCTGGCCGCCGGCCACATCGGCCACGGCCTGCCCGCCGCCCTTGTACGGCACGTGCACGATATGGGTGCCAGCGTACTGGTTGAGCAGCTCGCCCGCCAGGTTCTGCGAGGTGCCGTTGCCCGAACTGCCGTAGCTCCACGCCTCGGGCCGCTTGCGGGCGTCTGCCAGCACCTCCTGCAACGACGCCTTGGCGTCGCGGGCCGGGCCGACGATCACCATGGGGCCTTCGGCCATCAGGATCACGGGCGCCAATTCGCGGCCGACTTCGGGCTGGGGCGTGGGATAGATCAACGGGCCTGGCACCGTCAGCAGATAGCCGTCGCTGGCCTTGCTGCGCGCCACCAGTTGCAATGCGATGGCGCCGGCCGCGCCGGGACGGTTTTCGACGATGACGTTCAGGCCGGCGCGGCGGGCCAGCTCCTGCGCGGCGATGCGGGTCAGCACGTCGGCGGTTCCGCCCGGCACGAAGCCGACCACCCAGGTGATCTGCTTGCCGGGCCACTCCAGTTTGGGATCCGCCGCGTCGGCGGCGGGGGTCAGCGCGATGGCCAGCGCCAGGGCGCAACAACGGATGGCGAGTTTCATGTTCTTTTTCCCCTTGATTGTTTTTATCGGGCCTGGCGCCGTTTCAGTCGGCGTCCTGCTTGCCCGGTGGCGTATTCGGATGCGCGGCGCAGGATTGGTTGAACGCCTGCACCATCTTCAGAATGGGGCCGAGCACCCAGGTATTGAAGATCAGGATGTCGCTTTCCTCCTTGGGGTCCTGCTTCAGGTTGAACAGGTAGGGCGACTCCAGCTTGCCCTTGCCTTCGTTGACCTCGGGTTCCCAATAGAAGTGCAGCTTCCAGTCGCGCCATTTGACGGCGCGCAGCTCCTGCTTGATGTAGAACAGGAAGCCCTCGCGCAACGAGGCGGGGCTTGCGCCTGTGAAAAAGGCGGTCTGGTCGATGCCGTCGATGGGCCGGTCCCGCGGAATCGACGCGCCGCCGATGCGCGACAAGGTGGTGAACAGGTCGGTGACATGCACGATCTCGTTGGACACCCGGCCGGGCTCGACCTTGCCGGGCCAGCGGATGATGAAGGGCACGCGCAGGCTGCCCTCCATGGCCGTGTGGTAGGTGCCGGTCCAGGGGCCGGCAGTGCCTCGGTAGGGTTTGCGGAATTCCGGGCCATTGTCGCTGCAGAAGATGAACACGGTGTCGTCGCGCAGTTTCAGCTCGTCCACGGCCTGCATGATCTGGCCGACACGGTGATCCATCTCGACCATGGCGTCAGCGAAATCGCCGGCGCCAGTGCGCCCGGCGAAATCCGGATGCGGCAAGGTGGGAAAATGCAGATGCACCAGCGGCAGATACAGGAAGAAGGGGCGCCCGGCGCCGGCATGGCGGCGCATGAAGCCGATCGACCGGTCGACCAGTTCCGCGTCGATGCCGCGTCGCGTATCCAGGTCGTAGACCTTGACGTTTTCCGACGGCGAGCCGGCCTGTCCCTGCATGATGTGCGGGATGTCGGCAACCGCGGGATCGAAGCCGATGGACGAGGTGAACTGGCTTTCGTCGGTGGTGCGCGGAATGCCATACCACTCATCGAAGCCCCGGTCGGACGGATAGCGGCCGGGGATATCGCCCAAGTGCCATTTGCCGAAGTGAGCGGTGGCGTAGCCCTGTCCCGACAACTGCTGGGCCAGGGTGATTTCGTCGCGCGACAGGCCCTGTGGCAGGCCCGGCGGCACGGATTGCAGACAGCCGGTACGGATGGGATGGCGACCGCTCATCAGCGCCGAGCGCGTCGGCACGCAATCGCTTTCCACATTGAAATTCTGCAGCAGCAGCCCTTGCGCGGCCAGCGTGTCGATGTGCGGCGTAGGCGCGCCGCGCAGGGCGCCGCCGCCGTAGCAGCCCAACTCGCCCCATCCCAGGTTGTCGGCCACGATCAATACGATATTGGGCTTGTTTCCCATGCGCTTCGCCTCTGTTGGTTCTCGGTATCTGCCAGGCATTCTAGGAGCCGGGGCGGCGCGGTAATATTCCCATCAGTACTTTTTCATATAAGAAATATTCATGAATTTATCGTTGCGCGACATCGAATATTTTCTGGCCGCCATCGAGTACGGCAATCTGGAACGGGCCGCGGCCGCCTGCGACATCAGCCAGCCGGCGCTATCGAAGTCCCTGCAGCGGCTCGAGGCGGACACGGGCCTGGCGCTGCTGGACCGCAGCGGGCGCGGCTTGCGCCTGACCTCGGCCGGGTTGGTCTTTCTGGAACACGCCAGGCAACTCTGGGCGGAATACCGCGACGCGGTCCGGCACGCCATGGAACTGCGCCTGGGGCAAGCCGGCCTGTTGCGGATCGGCGTCACCGGCGCCACCGTCGACAGCATCGTGATGCCCGTGCTGAAGCGACTGCTGCCACGCCGGCCGGCGTTGCGGATTCAACTGACGCAGGGGCTGTCGGACGACCTGAACGAGCAGGTGGCCGGCGGCAGGCTGGACCTGGCCGTGGCGCCGCTGTACGACACCGTGCCCGCGGTGCTGCGGCAGGAGCCGATACAGGAAGATCTGCTGTGCGTGGCCGCGAGCCGCAACCATCCGCTGGCCGCGCGCCGCAAGCTGGCCCTGGCCGATCTGCGGGATCTGCGCTGGATACTGCCCAAGCCGGGTGCGATTGCCCGCAAGGCGCTGGACGCGCGCTATGCCGAGGCCGGCCTGGGCTTGCTGCGCGCCGCGCTGGAGATCGAACACTTTTCCAAGGAAACACTGGCTCTGCTGGCCCACTCCGACCTGCTGGCCCTCATGCCCCAAAGCGCACTGGACACGGAACCGGGCCTGGTCGCGCTGCCGGTGGCGTTCGGCAAGCCGCTGCAACGCCGCATCGCGCTCATTTCCCGCAATGCGACCACGTGGTCGCCCTTGATGTCGGAGTTTCGCGCCGCCATCCTGGCGCGGGCGAACCCGGGCTAGCGGCCCCCGCCACTGCACCGCGCGCTCTTGGCGGCCGCGCCCTCAGTCCAGCCGCCGCCACACGCTGGCCAGCCACGGCTGTTGCTCGCGCGGCAGGCCGTCGGGGCGGTAGTAGTGCTCCCGTTCCTCGAAGCCGGCCGCTTGCAGCAGGGCGCGCCAGCCGTCCAGGTCGTGGTAGGCGCCGTAGCGGCCGCGGTTCCAGCCTTCCTGGTTGCCGCCGCGCGGGTTGGAGCTGAAGAGAATGCCGCGCGGCCTGAGCGTGCCGCGCAGGTCGCGCAGCACGCGGGGCAGTTCCTGGGTCGGAACGTGGAACAGGACGGCGTTGGCGAAGATGCCGTCGAAGCGGGCGGCGGGCAATTGCAGGCGCAGGAAGTCCTGGTGCCAGACCTCGCAGCCGCTGGCGGCGCGGGCCATGGCGACGAAGCTGGGGGTGCCGTCCAGGCCGACCGCGCGGTGGCCGAGGGCGGTAAACGTCTTGAGGTCGCGGCCGGGGCCGCAGCCGAGGTCGAGGATGTCGCAGGGCGGCTCGCCCTCGATGTGGCGCAGCAGCGCGGCGATGTTCTGGCTGACGTCGTGATCGCGGGTGCCGGCCTCGAAGGACTGGGCGCTTTCTTCGTAGTGGGCCAGCGTCAGCGCGGTGATCTTGGCGAGGTCTTCGGCGTCGAGTTTCATGAAGGGATTGTGCCGTAAAAAAACCCGCGCACGTCGCCATGCGCGGGTCGGGAAGCGAACGCGGCGGGCCTCAGGCGGCCAGGCGGCCTTCGATCCTGGTCTTGGTGGCCGGCAGGTCTTCGGGCAGGCCCTGGGCCAACTGGCCGAACAGTTCGTCGTGCAGCGCCAGTTCGTCGCGCCAAGCGCCGTCGTCCACCGACATGACCTGTTCGAACTTGTCGGGGCTGAACTCCAGGCCGGTCCAGTCGATGTCCTGGTAGCTGGGCGAGATGCCGAACACCTGGTCGACGCCGCCGGCCTGGCCGTCGATGCGGCCCAGCATCCAGCGCAGCACGCGCATGTTCTCGCCGAAACCGGGCCAGACGAACTTGCCGTCCGGGCCCTTGCGGAACCAGTTGACGCAGTAGATGCGCGGCAGCGTGGCGCCGGCGGCCTCGAGCTGCTTGCCCAGCTTGAGCCAGTGGGTGAAGTAGTCGCTCATGTTGTAGCCGCAGAACGGCAGCATGGCGAACGGATCGCGCCGCACCACGCCCTGCTGGCCAACGGCCGCGGCCGTGGTTTCCGAGCCCATGGTAGCCGCCATGTAGACGCCCTCGACCCAGTTGCGCGCCTCGGTCACCAGCGGCACGGTGGTGGAACGGCGGCCGCCGAAGATGAAGGCATCGATCACCACGCCCTGCGGGTTTTCCCATTCGGGGTCGATCGACGGGCACTGCGCCGCCGGCGCGGTGAAGCGCGCGTTGGGATGGGCGGCCTTGCGGCCGGTTTCGCGGGCGATGGCCGGGGTCCAGTCCTGGCCCTGCCAGTCGATCAGGTGCGCGGGCGGCGTGTCGGTCATGCCTTCCCACCAGACGTCGCCGTCGTCGGTCAGGGCGACGTTGGTGAAGATGACGTTGGCCTTGAGCGTGGCCATGGCGTTGAAGTTGGTCTGCTCGCTGGTGCCCGGGGCCACGCCGAAATAGCCGGCCTCGGGGTTGATGGCGTGCAGGCGGCCATCGGCGCCCGGCTTGATCCAGGCGATGTCGTCGCCGATGGTGGTGACCTTCCAGCCGTCCATGCCCTGCGGCGGGATCAGCATGGCGAAGTTGGTCTTGCCGCAGGCCGACGGGAAGGCGGCGGCAACGTGGTACTTGCGGCCCCTGGGCGAGGTCACGCCCAGGATCAGCATGTGTTCGGCCAGCCAGCCCTGGTCGCGGCCCATGGTGGAGGCGATGCGCAGCGCGAAGCACTTCTTGCCCAGCAGCGCGTTGCCACCGTAGCCCGAGCCGAAGCTCCAGATCTCGCGGCTCTTGGGGAAGTGAACGATGTATTTGGTGGCGTTGCAGGGCCAGGCCACGTCGGCCTGGCCGGCGGCCAGCGGCTTGCCGACCGAATGCACGCAGGGCACGAAGTCGCCGTCGGCGCCGAGCACGTCGTAGACCTGCTTGCCCATGCGCGTCATGATGCGCATGTTGACCACGACGTAGGGACTGTCGGTCAGCTCGACGCCGATGTGGGCGATGTCCGAGCCCAGCGGGCCCATCGAGAACGGCACCACGTACAGCGTGCGGCCGCGCATGGCGCCGTCGAACAGGCCGTTGAGCGTGGCGCGCATCCCGGCCGGGTCGGCCCAGTTGTTGGTGGGGCCGGCGTCCTCGGGACGGTCGGAGCAGATGAAGGTGCGGTCTTCGACGCGCGCCACGTCCGACGGATCGGAACAGGCCAGGAACGAATTGGGCCGCTTGGCCGGGTTGAGCCGGCGCAGGGTGCCGGCCTGCACCATCTGTTCGCACAGGCGGTCGTATTCCTGCTGCGAACCATCGCACCACTCGACGCGGTCCGGCTTGGCCAGCGCCACCACGCTGGCGACCCAGTCGATCAGGCCGCGGTGCTTGACGTACGCCGGTACGTTCAAGGCCGCCAGGCCCCCGTCCAAGGGCTTATTCATCAGGGTTATCTCCATACTAAGGCTGATGGCGATACGGCCCCGTTTGACTGGGGCCGTATACATGTTTGCGCCATCATACTTGCAGCGCCGGGCAGGCCGTCAACCCGACCAAACGGACGAGTTTGTCACTGGGTTTGTCACCGGGTTTCGCGGCCCGGCGGGCAGTCCTCGATCGGCCCCGGCCCGATGCGGCGGCCGGCGCTGCACTGCCCGGTGCGGGCGCGCCGGCGCCACCTGCTGGCCGCGGGCGCGCGTGCCCCCATGCCATAATCGCCGATGCATTTCCAGGAACCGCCATGTCCCCCGCCCCGCCCGCATTCCCCCCCTTGAACGCCGAGCGCCTCTGGGCGCGCATCGAAACCCTGTCGCGCTACACCCTGCCCGACCAGCCCTGGACCCGGCGCGCGTTTTCGCCGCTGTTCCTGGAAGCACGCGCGTGGCTGCGCGGCCAGTTCGAGGCCGCCGGCCTGGCCACCCGCCTGGACGCCGGCGGCAACCTCATCGGCACGCGCGCCGGCCGTAACGCCGCGCACAAACCCATCGCCACCGGCTCGCACTGCGACACCGTCATGAGCGGCGGGCGCTTCGACGGCATCATCGGCGTGCTGGCCGGCATCGAGGTCGCGCACGCGATGCAAGAGCACGGCATCGAACTGGAGCACCCGTTCGAGGTGATCGACTTCCTATCGGAAGAACCCAGCGACTACGGCATCTCCTGCGTCGGCAGCCGCGCCCTGAGCGGCCAATTGACAGCCGACATGCTGGCCGCGCGCAACGCCGACGGCGAAACGCTGGCGCAAGGCATCGCCCGCATCGGCGGCGATCCCAACGCCCTGGCCGCGCCGCTGCGCGGACCGGACGGCACCGCCGCCTTCGTCGAACTGCACATCGAACAAGGCCCCGTGCTGGAAAGCCGCCAGTTGCCCATCGGCGTGGTCACCAACATCGTCGGCATCCGCCGCGTGCTGATCACGGTCGAGGGCCAGCCCGACCACGCCGGCACCACGCCCATGGACATCCGCCGCGACGCCCTGGTGGGCGCGGCTCGCCTCATCGACGCCGCCAGCCGCCAGGCCAGCGCCGCCAGCGGCCATCCGCATTACGTGGTGGCCACCGTCGGCAAGCTCGCCATGACGCCCAACGCCGCCAACGCCGTGCCCGGCCGCGTCGAGCTGACGCTGGAGATACGCAGCGACAGCGACGCGGTACTGGACGCCTTCCCCGAAACGCTGATGGCCGGCGTGGCCGCCGACCTGAAGGCGCTGCGCCTGACCGCCGGCTTCGTGCAACTGAGCCGGGCCCGGCCCACCGACTGCACGCCGCGGGTGATGGACGCGGTGCAGGCCGCCGCCGACCAGCTCGGCTACCCCACCCTGCGCCTGCCCAGCGGCGCTGGCCACGACGCCGTCTACATGGCGCCCACCGGCCCCATCGGCATGATCTTCATCCCCTGCCTGAACGGGCGCAGCCACTGCCCCGAGGAATGGATCGAGCCGGCGCAACTGCTGGACGGCACCCGCGTGCTGTACCAGACGGTGCTGGAGCTCGATCGCGTGCTGTCCCGATAACCCACCCGCCACCGCCATGGAACAGATAGAACTGAACGACAGCACCGCCGACCGCTACCTGCTGGACGCCCCCGGGCTGACGCTGCTGGTCTTTCACAGCCGCACCTGCGGCACCTGCCGCATCGCGCGCGAACAGTTGCCCAAGCTGGAGCTGCCGGTGGAACGGGTGTGCTGGGTCGACGCCGGCGAGAACGGCGGCCTGGTCGAACGCTACGAAGTCTTCCACCTGCCGGCCATGTTCGTGACCCGCGACGGCGCCTTCTTCGGCCCGGTGCAAGCCAGCCTGGCCGAATGGGACCTGCGCCAGCAGATCGGGCTGGCGCTGGACAGCTATCCGGCCGAACTGCCGTGAGCGCCGTCGCGGCCCCGGCCCCCAGCCGCCGCCCGCTGGACGCGCTGGCCACCGGCGTGATGCTGCTGCTGTGCGTGTGCTGGGGCTTCCAGCAGATCGCCATCAAGCTGGTGGCCGCCGACATCTCGCCCATCATGCAGGTCGGCCTGCGCTCGGCCTTCGCCGCGCTGGTGCTGGGCGCGGTGGTGTGGCGCGGCGAAGGGGCGCGCGCGCTGCGCGACGGCACGCTCGGCGCCGGCGTGCTGGTGGGCCTGCTGTTCGGCGTCGAGTTCCTGGCGATCGCGCAGGGGCTGGTCTACACCACCGCCTCGCACATGTCGGTGTTCCTGTACACGGCGCCGATCTTCACCGCGCTGGGGCTGCACTGGCGCGTGCCCGAGGAACGCATGGCGCCGCTGCAATGGCTGGGCGTGGCGGTGGCGTTCGGCGGCATCGCGCTGGCCTTCCTGGGCAATGGCCAGCAGCCGGCGGCCAGCGCCGCCGGCAACATGCTGCTGGGCGATGCGCTCGGCCTGCTGGGCGGGCTGCTGTGGGGCGCCACCACTGTGGCCATCCGCCGCACGTCGCTGTCGGAAGCGGCCCCGTCCAAGACCCTGTTCTATCAAATGGCGATCGCCGCGCTGGTGCTGCTGCTCTATGCGGCCGCCACCGGCAACGCCGGCATCCGCTACACCCCGTCGGCCCTGCTGAGCGTCGGGTTTCAGGCGGTGGTGGTGGCGCTGTCGAGCTACCTGGCCTGGTTCTGGCTGCTGCGGCGCTACCTGGCCTCGCGCCTGTCGATCCTGTCGTTCATGACGCCGCTGTTCGGCGTGTCGTTCGGCGTGCTGATCCTGGACGAGCCGCTGGACGGCGCTTTCGTGGCGGGCGCGCTGATGGTGCTGGCCGGCATTTCGCTGGTCAGCGGCGCCGGCCTGCTGCGCGAGAAGCTGCGGCGCGGGCCGCGCGCCTGACCCTGCCCGGCGCCGCCCCCCCGGCGCGCGCCACCCAGGTTCAAGACGATCAGCGCCGCGCCCGCCAGCACCAGGCCAAACCCCCACCAGTCGGCCGCGCCGGGGCGATCGCCCACCAGCGCCATCGCGCCCAGCACGCCCACCACCGGCACCATCAGCGTGGTCAAGGCCGCCACCGTGGCGCTGACCCGTTCGCTCAGCACAAACCACAGCCAGTACGCCACCGCCGTGCCCAGCACGATGTGGAACGCCAGCGCCGCCGCCACTCGCGGGCTCCAGCCCCGCACCGGAAAGGTCTCGCCCGTCAGCAGCACGCCCGCCAGCGCGCAGGCCGCGCCCACCGCCAGTTGCCAGGCCGTCACGACGATGCGGTGGCCCGCCACCGGCCAGCGCTTCAGGTAGACCGTGCCGGCGGCCCAGCCGAAGGCGGCGGTGAGCGGAAACACCAGGCCGCGCGCGGCGGCCAGATCATGGTCGGCGAAGATGGCGCGCAGCACCGGCCAGGCCAGCACCGCCACGCCCAGCCCGCCCAACAGCAGCGCCAGGCCGCGGCGGCGGTCCAGCCGCTCGCCCAGCACGGCCCAGGCCAGCAGCGCCGACATCATCGGCATGGTGAAGGTCAGCACCGCGGCGCGCGAGGTGCTGGTGCTGAGCTGGGCCCAGGCCACCGCCAGGTTGAACACCGCCACCGCCAGGATGCCGCCCACGACAATGCCCGGCCACGAGGCGCGCGGCGGCAGCGGCGCCAGCCCCTTGAGGCGCGCCAACGCCAGCAGCAGCACGGCGCCGCTGCCCAGCCCCAGCAGGCGCAGCGTGAACGGCGGGCAGATCGACAGCACGATCTTGACCGCCGGCCAGTTCAGGCCCCAGAACAGCGCCAGGGCCACCGGGATCAGGCGCACGCGGCTTTTGCCTGGGCGATCAGCGCCGCCAGGCCCTGGCGCTGGTTGCCTTCGGCGTCGAAATTGGCGGGGTCGAGCCAGCGTTCGTAGGCGGCGCGCAGCGCCGGCCATTCGCGGTCGATGATCGAGAACCAGGCGGTGTCGCGGCTGCGGCCCTTGTAGACCGTGGCCTGGCGGAAGATGCCCTCGAACGCGAAACCGAGGCGCGCGGCGGCGGCGCGCGACGGCGCGTTCAGGCTGTCGCACTTCCATTCGTAGCGGCGGTAGCCCAGCTCGTCGAAGGCGCGGCGCATCAGCAGGAACTGTGCCTCGGTGGCGACGCGGGTGCGCTTGAGCAGCGGCGAGAACGCGACGAAGCCGACCTCGATGACGCCATTGGCCGGGTCGATGCGCATCAGCGACAACGAGCCGATCGCGCGGCCGCTGGCCAGGTCGATGACGGCGTGGTGCATGGGGTCGCTGGCGGCGTGGGCCTGCGCCTGCTCGGCAAACTGGCGGTAGGCGGCGGCGTCGGCGAACGGGCCGACGCTCATGTAAGTCCAGTCGCGGCCGTCCGGCGCCTGACTGAAGGCGGCATACAGGTCTGCCGCGTGGCGCTCGGCCGACAGCGGCTCCAGGCGGCAATAGCGGCCCGGCGCGGGCGTCAGCGGCGGGCGCGGGCGCGGCGTCCAGCCGGGCAGATCGGGGCCGATAGGTTGGTCGAATGCGTTGACGCGGGGTTGCATGCTGCAAGGCCTCATCCAGGTTGGGAAGCAAGGGGGAAAGCGCCGCCGCCAGCGGCGCGCGCGCCAGGGTTTCTGGTTGCGACCGTCCCTGGCATGGTGCCACGATAGCCAAACCGTGGCATGATAAAAAGCACCACGACCCCTGAATTTAATAGAGCCATGACCGATCCCGTCGCCCTGCTCTCCAGCCCCCTGGCGCGCGGGCCGGGCGCCCTGCCGCGCCAGCGCCAACTGATCCAGCGGCTCAAACAGGCGATCCTGGCGGGCCAGTTGCCAGCCGGCGGCAAACTGCCGGCCTCGCGCGTGTTGGCCGACGAACTGGCGATCTCGCGCAACACGGTGCTGATCGCCTACGAACAACTGACCGCCGAAGGCTATGTCATCGCCGACCGCCAGGGCACCCGCGTGGCGCCGCTGTCGGCCGCCGCCGCCAGCGCCGCGAAACAGGCCGCGCGGCAAGCCGCCGATCTGGCCGGCGCCGCGGCTGCGCCGGCCTTGCGCACCGCCGCGCGGCTGGCGCGCATCGTGGCGACGCGCGCGCCCAACGACGGCTCGCTGCCGCTCACGCCCGGCACGCCCGCGCTGACCCAGTTCCCCATCAATGCCTGGCGCCGCGCCCAGGACCGGGCGTTGCAGGCCGCCCCCGCCGCCACCCTGGGCTACGGCCCGCCCGTGGGCGAGCCGGCCCTGCGCGAAGCCATCGCCCAATACCTGCGGGTGTCGCGCGGGGTCAACTGCGACGCCTCGCGCATCGTCATCACCGAAGGCGCGCAGGGCGCCTTGGCGCTGTGCGTGCAACTGCTGACCAACCCGGGCGACACCGCCTGGCTGGAGGAGCCCGGCTACCGGGGCGCCAAGTCGGCCTTCCACGCGGGCGACCTGAACGTGGTGGCGATGCGGGTCGACGCCGACGGCCTCGTCATCCGCGAGGACGACTGGCGCGCCCGACCGCCGCGCCTGATCCAGACCACGCCGACGCACCAATACCCGACCGGCGCGGTGCTGTCGCTGGCGCGCCGGCTCGATCTGCTGGAACGGGCCCGCCGCGCCGGCGCCTGGATCATCGAGGACGACTACGACAGCGAATTCCGCCACCAGGGCGAACCGATAGCCGCCATGCAGGGCCTGCTGCCGGATGCCCCGGTGCTGTACGTGGGCACCTTCAGCAAGACCATGTTCCCCGCGCTGCGGCTGGGCTTCCTGGTGCTGCCAGAGGCAATCGCCGCATCGGCCATGCCGTCGATCACGGAAATGCTGCGCGGCGGGCACCGGCTGGAACAACTGACCATGGCCGCCTTCATCGACAACGGCCAGTTCTCGCGCCACCTGGGCCGCATGCGGCGGCTGTACCGCGACCGCCAGGCGGCGCTGCGCGAGGCGCTGGCGCGGCACCTGGGCATCGACCATGACGTGCTGGGCGGCCACAGTGGCCTGCACCTGACGGTGCGCCTGCCGCCCGACGTGCCCGACCGCGCCATCGTCGAGCAGGCGCGCAGGCTGGGGATGAACCCCAACGCGCTGTCAACCTTCGCCATCGCGCCGCAACCGCAGGACAACGGCCTGGTGATCGGCTACGGCAACACCAGCGCCGACCGCTTTCCGGCGCTGGTGCGGCAATTGGGCAAGCTGGCGGCGGCGGCGCGGCCCTGAGCCGCGGCGCGCGCGGCCCGGCCTCAGCGGCGCGACTCCAGCACCATGCGCAGCGCCAGGCCGGCCAGCACCGTGCCCATCAGCCAGCGCTGCAGCGCGATCCACAGCGGCCGGCTGGCCAGCAAGCCAGCGATCGACCCCGCCATGATGGCGATGACGGCATTGACCGACAGGCTGATGGTGACCTGCGTCAGCCCCAGCGCGATCGACTGCGTGAACACGCTGCCATGCTCGGGCTGGATGAACTGCGGCAGCAGCGACACGTACAGCACGGCGATCTTGGGATTGAGCAGGTTGGTCAGTAGACCCATCGTGAACAGCGTGCGCGGGCTGCTGGCCGGCAGTTCCCGCACCTGGAACGGCGAACGGCCGCCGGGACGCACCGCCTGCCAGGCCAGGTACAGCAGGTAGAGCGCGCCGCCAAAGCGCAGCGCATCGTAGGCATAGGGCACCGACATCAGCAACACCGTCAGGCCGAAGGCCGCGCACAGCACGTACAAGATGAACCCCACCGCCACGCCGGCCAGCGAAATCAGGCCGGCCTTCGGGCCTTGCGAGATCGAGCGGGACACCAGATAGATCATGTTGGGCCCCGGCGTGAGCACCATGCCCAGCGCGACCAGGGCGAACGTCAGGAGATGGGTGAGATCAGGCATGATGCGTCGGCACGCGCCGGTCGATCGTTGAGGGATGACGGGGCACGTTACCCGAAATCTGTATCGGTACAGCGGAGTTTTTCGCCGCGGCGGCGCAATGTCCGCGCGCTTTCCATCGACGGCGCCAAGGAACGCGCGCCGGCAGCCGCGCGCGCCGTGATCGAACGGCTGCCGGCGCCCTGATCGCCTCGGCTCACGGCGCGTCGGCCCCGGCTTCAGCCCGCGACCGGCGTGCGCAGCGTCACGAACTCTTCGGCCGCGGTCGGATGGATGCCGATGGTGTCGTCGAACACGCGCTTGGTGGCCCCGGCCTTGAGCGCGATGGCGATGCCCTGCAAGATCTCGCCGGCCTCGGGGCCGACCATGTGCACGCCCAGCACCTTGTCGGTGTCGGCGTCGACGATCAGCTTCATCAAGGTCTTTTCCTGCGACTCGGTCAGCGTCAGCTTCATGGGGCGGAAGCGGCTTTCGAACAGCTTGACCGTGTGACCGGCGGCGCGCGCCTCGTCGGTGGTCATGCCGACGGTGCCGATGTTGGGCAGGCTGAACACGGCGGTCGGGATCAGCTTGTAATCGACCTTGCGGTATTCCTCGGGACGGAACAGGCGCCGCGCCACCGCCATGCCCTCGGCCAGCGCCACCGGCGTCAGCGGCACACGGCCGATGACATCGCCGATCGCCAGGATCGACGGCTCGCTGGTGCGGTACTCGTCGTCGACCGCGATGAAGCCCTTGGCGTCGAGCTTGACGCCGGTGTTCTCCAGGCCCAGGTTGTCCAGCATCGGGCGGCGGCCGGTGGCGTAGAACACGCAATCCGTCTCGATCACGCTGCCGTCCTTGAGCGTGGCGGCCAGGGTACCGTCGGCGCGCTTGTCGATGCGCGCCACGTCGGCGTCGAACTTCAGGTCGATGCCCTTCTTGACCAGCTCGTCGCGCAGGTGCTCGCGCACCGCCTGATCGAAGCCGCGCAGGAACAGCGGGCCGCGGTAGACCTGGGTGGTCTGGGCGCCCATGCCGTTGAAGATGGAGGCAAACTCGACCGCGATGTAGCCGCCGCCCACCACCAGCACGCGGCGCGGCAGCGCCTTCAGGAAGAAGGCCTCGTTCGAGGTGATGGCGTGTTCCTTGCCCGGGATCTCCGGCACCTGCGGCCAGCCGCCCGTGGCCACCAGGATATGGGCGGCGCTGTAGGTCTTGCCGTCGACCTCGACGGTGTGCGGGTCCTTGATGCGGGCATGGGCTTGCAGCAGCGTCACGCCGCTATTGACCAGCAAATTGCGGTAAATGCCGTTGAGGCGCTCGATCTCGCGGTTCTTGTTGGCGATCAGCGTGGGCCAGTCGAAGCTGGGCTGGCCCATGCTCCAGCCAAAACCGTGGGCCTGCTCGAAGTCTTCACTGTAGTGGGCGCCGTAGACCAGCAGCTTCTTGGGCACGCAGCCCACGTTGACGCAGGTGCCGCCGAGGTAGCGGCTTTCGGCCACCGCCACACGGGCGCCGAAGCCGGCCGCGAAACGGGCCGCGCGCACGCCGCCGGAGCCCGCGCCGATCACAAACAGGTCGAAATCGAATGCCATGGTGTTTCCTTCGCCGTCCCGCTGCCGGGACGCGTTCACTGTCGGGAGAAGCGCTATTTTGCACCAGCGCGCCCGCGGCCGCCTGCTTGCCCCTCACGCGCCAGGGCGCGCCGCCCCCCGGGCCGCCGGCACACACCCTGGACGCGCCGCCTTGGGCTACAGTGATGGCCTGGGGCGCACTGGCCGCCCGCCTTTCACGGAGTCCGATCCATGTCGCTCGAAACCTGGCTGGCTTTCGTCGGCGCGTCCGCCCTGCTGCTGATGCTGCCCGGCCCCACCATTCTGACCGTCATCAGTTATTCCCTCACCCACGGCAAGCGCGCGCGCCTGCCGCTGGTGCTGGCGGTGGCGCTGGGCGATTCCACCGCCCTGGCGCTGTCGCTGCTGGGCCTGGGCGCGCTGCTGGCGGCCTCGGCGTTCTGGTTCACGGTGGTCAAGACCATCGGCGGCCTGTACCTGCTGTACCTGGGCTTCAAGCTGCTGCGCGCCGGCGTGTCGCCCGCCGCCCTGCCCCAGGCCGGCGCGGCCGGATCGCGCTGGAAGCTGTTCGCCAACACCTATCTGGTGACGGCGCTCAACCCCAAGGGCATCATCTTCTTCGTCGCCTTCCTGCCGCAGTTCATCGACCCGGCCGGCGACGTGACACGCCAGTTGTGGACGCTGTCGGCCACCTTCGTGACCTGCGCGGGCATCAACGCCGCCGCCTATGCGCTGTTCGCCGGCTCGGCGCGCCGCCTGCTGGCCTCGCCGCGCGCCCAGCGCGGCTTCAACCTGGGCGGCGGCACGCTGCTGTCGGCCGCCGGCATCTGGGCGCTGCTGGCGCGCCGCGCCTGACCCCCGGCGCGGCGCCGGCCCGGGGCCTGGCGCCGACACGGGAGCGCCGCCTGCCGGCCCCCTTACGGCAGGGCCGCCGACAAGGCATCCGGGTCCAGCCCGTAGCGCCGGATCGCCTCGGCCGCCCGCGCCGCCGGCAGTGCCCCGTCGTCCGCCAGCGCCTTAAGCGTGGCCAGCACGATGTGGTGCCGGTCCACCTCGAAAAACGCCCGCAGCGCCTGGCGCGTGTCCGAACGGCCGAAGCCGTCGGTGCCCAGCGTCACGTAGCGGCGGCCCACGAACGGGCGGATCTGCTCGGCCACCGTCTTCATGTAATCGGTGGCCGCCACCACCGGGCCGGCGGTGCCGGCCAGGCTGTCTTCGACGAACCCGCGCCGCGCCGCATCCAGCGGATGCAGGCGGTTCCAGCGCTCGGTCTCCTGCCCGTCGCGCCGCAGTTCCGAATAGCTGGTGACGCTCCAGACGTCGGCCGTCACGCCGAAGTCCTGTTGCAGCAGGTCGGCGGCGGCCAGCGTTTCGCCCAGGATGGCGCCGCTGCCCAGTAGCTGCGCGCGCACGGCCCCCGCGCCGCCCGCGCGCAGGCGGTACATGCCTTTCAGGATGCCGGCCGCGGCGCCTTCCGGCATCGGCGGATGCGCGGTTTTCTCGTTGATCAGCGTCAGGTAGTAGAAGATGTCTTCCTCGTCCTGGTACATGCGGCGCAGGCCATCCTGCACGATCACGGCGATCTCATAGGCGTAGGCCGGGTCGTAGGCGATGCAGGACGGGATCACCGAGGCCAGCACGTGGCTGTGGCCGTCGTCGTGCTGCAGGCCCTCGCCCTCCAGCGTGGTGCGGCCCGAGGTCGCGCCCAGCAGGAAGCCGCGCGCGCGGATGTCGCCCGCCGCCCAGGCCAGGTCGCCGACGCGCTGGAAGCCGAACATCGAATAGAAGATGTAGAACGGGATCGTGGCCACCCCATGGGTGCTGTAGGCAGTGGCGGCGGCGATCCATGAGGCCATCGCGCCCGATTCGTTGATGCCTTCCTGCAGGATCTGCCCGCGCCGGTCCTCGCGGTAGACGCTGAGCTGGTCGGCGTCCTGCGGCGTATATAGCTGCCCCACGTGCGAATAGATGCCGACCTGGCGGAACATGCCGTCCATGCCGAAGGTGCGCGATTCATCCGGCACGATGGGCACCACGCGCGCGCCGATTTGCGGGTCCTTGAGCAGTTGCGCCAGGATGCGCACGAACGCCATGGTGGTGGAGAACTCGCGGCCAGCGCTGCCCTTCAGGTGCGCGGCGAAGGCGGCCAGGTCCGGCGTGGCCTGCGGGCCGGGGCCCGCCGGGCGCAGCGGCAGGTGGCCGCCGGCCCGGCGGGTGGCCGCTGCCAGGTAAGCCTGTTCGGGCGTGCCAGGTTCCGGCTTGATGTACGGGATCTCCTCCAGGCGCTCGTCCGGCACCGGGATGCCGAAGCGGTCGCGGAACGCGCGCACCGCCGGATCGGCCATCTTCTTCTGCTGGTGGTTGGTGTTGGCGGCCTCGCCGGCCGCGCCCATGCCGTAGCCCTTGACCGTCTTGGCCAGAATCACCGTGGGCTGGCCGCGATGCGCCAGCGCCGCGGCGTAGGCCGCGTGCATCTTGACCGGATCGTGGCCGCCGCGGTTGAGTGCGCCGATCTCGTCGTCGCTCAGGTGCGCCACGCGCTCCCGCAGCACCGGGTCGGCGCCGAAGAAATGTTCGCGCACATAGGCGCCGCCGCGCGCCTTGAACACCTGGTATTCCCCATCCACGCATTGCATCATGCGGCGCCGTAGGCGGCCGTCGTGATCCTGCGCCAGCAGCGCGTCCCAGCCGCCGCCCCAGATCACCTTGATGACGTTCCAGCCGGCGCCTCGATAGACGCTTTCCAGTTCCTGGATGATCTTGGCGTTGCCGCGCACCGGGCCGTCCAGGCGCTGCAGGTTGCAATTGACCACGAAGATCAGGTTGTCGAGCTTTTCGCGGCCGGCCATGGCGACCGCCGCCAGCGTCTCGGGCTGGTCCTGCTCGCCGTCGCCCAGAAAGCCCCAGACGCGCCGATCCTGCGCCGCGATCAGGCCGCGGTCTTCCAGGTAGCGCATGTAGCGCGCCTGGTACGCCGCCATCAGCGGCCCCAGGCCCATCGACACGGTCGGGAACTGCCAGAACCCGGGCATGGTGCGCGGATGCGGATACGACGCCAGCCCGCCGCCGCCGATCTCGCGGCGGAAGCGGTCCAGCTCCGCTTCGGACAGCCGCCCTTCCAGATAGGCGCGGGCGTAGATGCCGGGCGCCGAATGGCCCTGGATGTAGAGCATGTCGCCCAGGAAGTCCGGCGTGGCGGCGCGGAAGAAATGGCGGTAGCCGGTTTCGTACAGGGTCGTGGCCGAGGCGTAGGTGGCGATGTGGCCGCCCACGCCCGACTGCTTGCCGGCGCGCAGCACCATGGCCATGGCGTTCCAGCGCAGATAGGCGTCCAGCCGCGCTTCGAGCGCGAGGTCGCCGGGAAACGGCGGCTGTGACGCCAGACCGATGGTGTTGACGTAGGGCGTCACGCCCGTGACGGCATAGCCGCCATCGCGGGCGCGATCCTGGGCGATCAGTTGATCCAGCAGATAGTGCGTGCGCGGCAGGCCTTCGTGCGCCAGCACCGCCTGCATCGCGTCCAGCCACTCGCGGGTTTCTTCGGGGTCGATGTCGACACCGTCGATCTCGGGTTCCATGGGCATCCTCCTCGTGGTGCGCAAGCGGCGTCCGCGCGGGCAAGCGCGGCGCCGTTTCACATAGTGAATTGCATTTGCATAATGTGCAATTGCAATCGTATGGTGGCTTTTTAATAATTGCAAGTGCAACCATACGGGCGATGACGAGGCATGCCGGGGCGAACCGGGAGGGGCGGGCCGGGGAAAGATTGACGACAACAGGAAAGCCGGAACACGGCCCGATCGCCGGGCCTGCCCCGGGGTGGCGCCTCAGCGCGCGGCGGCCATCATGTAGGCCACGGCGGCGCGCAGCGTGGCCTCGTCGGCGGCGGTACCGCCGCGCGGCGGCATCGCGCCCTTGCCCTTGAGCACGGTGGCCAGCAGCGCATCGGCGCCCTGCGCCAAGAAGGGCGTCCAGGCCTGCTTGTCGCCGAGCTTGGGCGCGTTGGCCACGCCGCTGGCGTGGCACACCACACAGGCCGAGCGATACAGCTTTTCGCCGGCCGGGTCGAGCTGCGCCGGCGAGTCCGCCGCGGCGCTGCCGAGCCCGCCCAGGGCCAGGCCCGCCGCCAGCGCGATTCTGATTG
Source organism: Achromobacter sp. (assembly GCF_050285565.1). Lineage (GTDB taxonomy): Bacteria > Pseudomonadota > Gammaproteobacteria > Burkholderiales > Burkholderiaceae_B > Achromobacter. The sequence continues at coordinate 323,250 of NZ_JBLZXG010000004.1, read as the reverse complement.
CGAGAGACATGGTGGGCTCCCGCTCAGCGCGCAATCGGCGCGGGCGCCTTGATCTGCTTCATCAGGTCATCGTTCCACTTGCCCTCGACCTTGATGTGGCCCGCCGCGCCCAGCTCGAACGCCTCGATCAGATTGTGGTTCAGGTACGCATACACGCCGGGTTGCTTGAAGGTGTAGAGCGCGGCGCCGGCCGACCCGCCACGAATGAACCAGGTCTCCAGGTCGCGCTGCGGCGGGTTGGCGAACTTGCCGGTCTCCCAGACCCAGTCGCCGTGGCCGCCGATCAGGTGCGGACGGGTGTCGCGATTGGCCTGCGAGTGAATCAGCAGCACGGTCTCGCCGACCTTGGCGGTAAGCGCGTTGGCGCCGGTCAGCGCGCCGACCTTGCCGTTAAAGACGATGTGCGACGGCGTCAGCGTGCGCATCACCTGCACCGTGTCGCCATAGCTTTCGGCCAGCGTGGCGTAGTCCTTGTACTTGCCGTCCGGGCCCTTGGGGATGTACAGGTCGAACTCGCCAATGGTGTAGGCGCGGTCATAGCGCAGCGGCTTGCCCTGCGGGTCCTTCAGGCCATCGCGCGGCAGCACCATGAGCACGCCGCTCATGCCCGACACCACGTGCCACGGCACCATGCCTTCCGGCGCGCAGTGGTAGACGAAGGTGCCGCTGCGGTCGGCCTTGAAACGCAGCGTGGCCTGCTCGCCCGGATTGACGTTGGTGAGCTTGGCGCCGCCCAGCGCGCCGGTGGCCGCGTGGAAATCGACGTTGTGCGGCATGGCGTTGGTGGCCGGGTTGACCAGCGTCAGTTGGACATAGTCGCCCTCGTGCACCACCAGCGTCGGGCCGGGCATGGAGCCATCGAACGTCATGGCCTGCAGCGTCGTGCCCTTGTCGTCGATCACCATCTTCTTTTCCTCGATGGTCATGGTGAACTCGATGACCTTGGGGCCCGACTTGGTCGCCTGCTCGTGCGGATGCACCTGCGGCGGGGCGACCAGCGTGACCTTGGCGTGGGGCAGCGTGTCGGCGTCCTGCGCCCAGGCGGTTCCCGCGGCCAGCGTGAAAGCCAGCGCCGCCGCCAGCAAAGTGGGCCGTAATGCGTTCATGTCCAGCTCCTTATCGGGTTTTCAACTGCCGTGTAGATCGGCAGCCCTATTGAAGGACGCGCGTCCGCCCCGTTCTTTGCTGTAGCGCAAACTCGGCGCCAGCCCGGCGCGGCGCGCGCATTGCCAGCGCCGGGTGGCGATGCCACCATGCAATCGGGTATTCCCCCGCCTGGAGCCGTCATGCCCTCGCCCCTTTGTCATACCCTGCTGCGCAACCTGGACCTCTTCAAGCCGCTGTCGGACGCGCAACTGGAATCCGCGCTGCGCGGCGCGCAACCCTGCCGGCTCGCGGCCGGCGCGGTGGTCTACCGCCAGGGCGCCAGCGCCGCGCATTTCTTCGTGCTGCTCAGCGGCTGCCTGAAGGTGGCGCAGGTCACGCCCGAGGGCGGCCAGGTGGTGGTGCGCTACGTCAATCCGGGCGACCTGTTCGGCCTGGCCTGCGCCATGCGCCAGCCGCGCTATCCGGCCACGGTGCTGGCGGTGCAGGAAAGCGTCTGCCTGGCCTGGCCCGACGCGCTCTGGGAGGCATTCACGGGCCATCATCCGCAACTGGCGGCGCGGGCCCTGCAGACCATGGGACAACGGCTGCAGGACGCGCACCTGCGCATCCAGGAGCTGTCCAACGACGAGGTCGAGCAGCGCGTGGCCCGCGCCCTCCTGCGGCTGGTGGACAGCGCCGGCGAACCCACCGCCGACGGCATCGGCATCGCCTTCCCGATCACGCGCCAGGACATCGCCGAGATGACCGGCACCACGCTGCACACCGTCAGCCGCCTGCTCAGCGGCTGGAAACAGCGCGGCATCGTCGACAGCGGCCGCAAGCGCATCGTGCTGCGCTCGCCGGCGGCGCTGGCGCGGGTGGGCGCGCATGCGGTGGCGGCGGGCTGCGCCGGCTGCGCGTCCTGTATCGACGGGCCGCCAGGCATCGCCACGAATTCGAGCGCTGAAATGCAGTAGCTGCTGCCACTGCTCGCCCCCCTTCTCAGCCCGCTGATATCGACTTTTGCGACGAAAACTGGGGCCTCCAGAAGCCGCGCAAACCTCGACCCAGTGTCAAAATTGGCACCATCATGTCCGGCATGCCCGGTGCTAAACTGGATTTCACCTTTTCAGCACTTTCACCATGTACAACGGCACTGGAATCATTGGCTTCCAAGACCTTCTGGAAGTCCGGTTCGTCCGAGCCTTTATCCGGCATGGAATTCCGCTCATCGTCATACGGAAATGCCTGGAAAGCGCGCGTTCCATCTACGGTGTCGCATATCCTTTCACGAACCTGCAATTCAAAACCGATGGCAAAACGACCTTTGGCGAAGCGCTGAAAGAGGCTGAAAGCGAAGGAGCATCGCTCGTCGATTTGAAGAATCGTCAAAACGTCTTCCGCGACATCATCACGCCATCGCTATACACGGGTATCGAATACAACGGCACCCAGGCGACAAAGTGGTATCCAACCCCAAAACGCGAACGGATTGTCCTTGATCCATCCAGACAATTCGGCAGCCCCATCATCGAAGATACAGGGACGCCGACGGACGTTCTTTACGCCTCATACCTTGCGGAAGGTGAAAACGAAGACGCCATCGTGACTACGTCGGCGATCTATGATGTTCCACACAGATTTGTGCGCTCCGCTGTCCAGTTCGAAGCCGGCCTGCAGCAAAGGGCTCATTGAACTTTCTCTTTGATAACAATCTACCGCCTGCCTGGGCGGCCACCGTGGCCGCGGCAAGCCTACGTAGATTTACAAGCGCGGCACTGGGAAAGGTTGTTCAACTGCGCGACCGATCCCCCGCCAACGCCAAAGACCTGGAATGGCTCGAACGGCTGGGTCGAGAAAAGAATTGGTGCATCGTTTCGTGCGATGCGCTTCGCAAGCAGAATGGTGCGGAACGCCGGGCAATTCGCCAGTTTGGGCTTTCCGTCTTCGTGCTTCAGCCATCCTGGGCTTCCAAGCCATATTGGGAAAAGACGGCTCAATTCATTCTGTGGTGGCCAAGAATCGTCGACCAGGCGAATGCCGTGGAAGCCTCCGCACTCGAAGTACCGTGGCGTATTTCGAGTCGATTTCGGCAGTTGTAGGCCTATCTCAGCCCCGTCTATTGTTGGCTTCGACATGTCCGACGGCTTCCCCTCTCCTGCGCATCAGGCCGGGCCAGGCCGGCCCCTCCTCCCGCACCAACCGCAGCCCCAGGTTGGCCGGCGGCACGCCGACCGAGCAGGCGCCGCCCTTGGGATCGCGGATGAAGTCCGGCAGGTAGGCGATGTGCCGCCCCGCCGCCACGCGGATGCCGCAGTTGCGGTCCGCACCGTCATCGGCGCCCGCCACCCCCGCCGCGCCGCCCGGCGTGAGCGCCAGGATGCGCCGCGTGTAGCAGTCAGCGGTCCATTCCCACACGCTGCCCGCCACGTCCATCAGGCCCGTGGCATTGACGCCATACGCGCCGAAGGCCCGCACCTCGGTGGCCTGCTGGCCGCGCCGGGCCTGCGCGTCGTACTCGGCCAGCCAGCGCTGCGCCGGATCGCCGTCCGAGGCGGGTAGCGGGGTTTCCTCGCGGTAGGCGTCGCCCGCCGCGTAGACCCATTCGGCATAGGTGGGCAGCCGCCAGCGCTGCCCGGTGCGGGCCGACAGCCAGGCCGCGTAGGCCGACGCGTCGGTCCAGCTCAGGCCCACCGCCGGCAGATCCGGCGCGCGCAGTTCGCGGAAGGCCGGATCCAGCGGCTTGCAGCCGCCGGCGCGGACACAGGCCGCGTACTCGGCCTGGCTGACCTGGCGCTTCATGATGAGCAGGCCGCGCGCCACGTCCGCGGTCAGCGGCGCCGGCGAGACCGGATAACCGTTGCGCAGCGTTTCGCCCGGCGGCAGGTAGGCCACCTGGCCTGGCGGCAGCCGCGACACTTCAGGAGAAACGGCAAGGGCCCGCTCGGCGGGCCCGCAGGCGGACAACGGCGGGAGGAGAAAAGCGGCGGCCAGCAGGCGGCGCATGACGGCGCTCCGGTTGTGCCCGAGGCCACGATGCCCCGGGGTTCGCTGTCATTGAAGCCCCGCCCGGCCGCGACCTCTTTGCGCTGGCGCAATGAGCGGGATGGACGGGGCGCAAACAAGCGGGCCGGCGCGCCACCCCGTGGATGCGCCTGATGCGCGCATCCACGGGGCAAGCCGCTAGCGGCGCGCGGGCGCGGCCCGCAACACCGGTTCGGCCGCGGCCGGCTTGCCGCTCAACAGGCCCAGGATGACTTGCACCACCATCGCCAGCGCCCCCAGCAGGAACACCACGTCGCCAAAGGTGCGGCCCCAGCGCAGGGTCTTGAGGATGTCCTGCTGCATGAAGGCCTCGCTGCGCGCGTACCACATGCCTTCGCTGACGCTGGCGTGGAACTGGATCAGGCCGATCGGCAGCAGGCTGGTGAAGATCATCAGCGCCAGGCCCAGGTTCAGGCCCCAGAACGCCAGCTTCATCAGGCCGGGGCTGAGCGCGTATTGCGGCCGGATATAGCGCAGCACCAGCAGCGTGAAGCCCAGCGCCAGGAAGCCGTAGACCCCGAACAGCGCGGCATGCGCGTGCACCGGCGTGGTGTTCAGGCCCTGGATGTAGTACAGCGACACCGGCGGATTGATCATGAAGCCGAACACGCCCGCGCCCAGCATGTTCCAGAAGGCCACCGCCACGAAGCACATCAGCGGCCACTTCAGGTTTTCCATCCACGGCGCGCGCGTCTTCAGGCGCCAGTTCTCCCAGGCCTCGTGGCCCAGCACGATCAGCGGCACCACTTCCAGCGCCGAGAAGCTGGCGCCCACCGCCATCACCGGCGTGGTGGTGCCGGCGAAGTACAGATGGTGGAAGGTGCCGGGAATGCCGCCCAGCATGAACAGCGAGGCCGAGGCCAGGCTGGCGGTGGTGGCCATGCGGCGCGACACCAGGCCCAGGGTCGAAAAGATGAAGGCCAGCGCGGTGGTGGCGAACACTTCGAAGAAGCCTTCGACCCACAGGTGCACGATCCACCAGCGCCAGTACTCCATCACGGTCAGGTGAGTGCGCTCGCCGTAGAAGAAACCGGCGCCGTAAAACAGGCCGATGGCGCCAACGGAGGCAGTCAGCAGCGCCAGCAGGTTCTTGTCGCCGCCCGGCGTGCGCAGCGCCGGCACGATGCCGCGCAGCATCAGCACCAGCCAGAAGCAGATGCCGGCGAACTTGCCGATCTGCCACAGGCGGCCCAGGTCGACGTATTCATAGCCCTGGTGGCCAAGCCAGAAGTTCAGATCCGGCGGCATGATCTGCGCGATCGCCAGGTAGTTGCCGGCGAACGAACCGACCACCACCAACACCAGCGCCCAGAACAGGATGTCGACCCCGGCCTTCTGGTACTTCGGATCGCGTCCGCCGTTGATCAGCGGCGCCAGGAACAGGCCGGCGGCCAGAAAGCCGGTGGCGATCCAGAACAGCGCGCTCTGCAAATGCCAGGTGCGCACCAGCGAATACGGGAACCACTGCGACAGGTCGATGCCATAAAACTTCTGCCCCTCGACCGTGTAGTGTGCGGTGAAGCCGCCCAACAGCACCTGGAAGCCGAACAGCGCCACCACCAGGAACAGGTACTTGCCCAGCGCGCGCTGCGACGGCGTCAGGGCGAAGGTGGTCAGCGGGTCCCGCGCCGGCGCGTCCGGTTCGGCCTCTTCCTTGCCGCGCAGGAAGGCCCAGGCCCACACCAGCAGGCCGATGCCGGCCAGCAGCACCACCACGCTGATGATCGACCACATCACGTTTTCGCTGCTGGGGTGGTTGCCGATCAGCGGCTCATGCGGCCAGTTGTTGGTGTAGGTGACCGAGGTGCCCGCGCGCTCGGTGGCGGCGGCCCAGGCGGTCCAGAAGAAAAAGCGCGTCAGTTGCTGGCGCCGGTTGGCGTCGGGCAGCGTGTTCTCCTTCATGGCGTAGTGTTCGCGGCTGGCGTGCAGGGCCGGCGCGTCCGAGAACAACTGGCCGTAATAGGCCGCGGTCTGCGCCACCGCCTGCGCCCGCCGCGGGCTCAGCACCAGCTTGCCGCCGGCCGCGTCGGCGCGATTGGCGCGGTACTCGGCCTTGAGCTGCTCGCGCAGCGCGGCCTGGGCGGGCGCGTCCAACTGGCCGTAATCGCGGCCATGCGCATCGCGCGCCGCCAGGTCGAGCCAGGCCATCAGCTCGCGGTGCAGCCAGTCGGCGGTCCAGTCGGGCGCCTGGTAGGCGCCGTGGCCCCAGATCGAGCCTAGCTGCATGCCGCCGATCGACTGCCAGGCGGTCTGGCCGTCCAGGATGTCGTCGCGGCCGAACAAGCGCGTGCCGTCGGCGCGGGCGACCTCCTGCGGAATCGGCGGCGCCTGGCGGTAGACTTCGCCGCCATAGAAGCCGAGCAATGCGAACGTGACCGCCAGCACGGCGATCAGCGTGAACCATAACTTCTTGTACGGGCCCATGATGGGGACACCCTCCTGTGTTGCGTTGTGGGGTATGCCCTCCCATGCGAATTCCGTGCCAGGTAAAACTCCCGCAAAATCAGCGGGTTGAAAGCGGGCTGGTGCTTTCTACCCGGCACCGGCGCGGTATAAAGCACCTGCGCGCGGTGTTTTACACCCCGCGCGCCAGGGCGCCGGGCCTCTACAATCGGGGACAACGACATCTTTGAAAAAGGAAGCGACCGCATGGCCACGGGCAAGCCCGACGCGTGGAGCCTCTTCCTGACCGCGCACGCGCTGGTGGTGGAAGAGATCGAAAAAAGACTGTCCGCCGCCGGCCTGCCGCCGCTGGCGTGGTACGACGCCCTGTGGGCGCTGGAACGCGCGCCGCAAGGCACGGCGCGCATGTTCGAGGTGGCCGAGCGCATGGTCATCGCGCGCTACAACCTGACACGCCTGATGGACCGCATCGAAGCGGCCGGGCTGGTCGAGCGTTTCCGCTGCGACGAGGACCGCCGCGCCACCTACGCCCGCATCACGCCGGACGGCCTGGCGCTGCGCCGCAAGATGTGGAAGGTGTACGGGCCGGCCATCGACGAACTGTTCCTGTCGCAATTGCCGCCGGCGCAGCAGGACGCGATGGCCGAGCAGTTCCGCCAGATCGCCCGCCATGTGCGGGCCTTGTCCAGACCCGCCGCCTGACCCGGCCGCCACGGAGCCCCGCATGCCCAACCGTCCCCCGCGGCACATCGGCATCGTCGCCTGCTCAGCCGAGGGCGCCGCGCTCTGCTACCGCACGATCTGCGCCGAGGGCGCGCTGCGCCTGGGGCCGCATGCGCACCCGGAGGTGTCGCTGCACAGCCTGTCGCTGGCGGACTACGTGGCGTGCCTGGAACGCGATGACCTGGCCGGCGTGGGCGCGCTGATGCTGGCATCCGCCGACAGGCTGGCGCGCGCAGGCGCCGATTTCCTGATCTGCCCCGACAACACCATCCACCAGGCGCTGGGCCATGTGCTGCCCCATTCACCGCTGCCCTGGCTGCACATCGCCGAAGAAGTCGCCGCCCAGGCCGCCGCCCGCGGCCTGCGCCGCATCGGCCTGCTCGGCACGCGCTGGCTGGTCGACAGTCCGGTCTACCCCGACAAGCTGCAAGCGCGCGGCCTGGACTTCGTGCGCCCCGACCCGGCCGACCGCGACCTGCTGGCGCGCATCATCATGGACGAACTGGTCTGCGGCGTGTTCAAGCCCGAATCGGTGGCCCTGCTGCAAGGCGTGGTGGCGCGGCTGCGCCAGGCCGGCTGCGACGCCGTGGTGCTGGGCTGCACCGAATTGCCGCTGGTGCTGAACGACGCCAATTGCGCGCTGCCGGCGCTGGATTCCACCCGCATCCTGGCGCGCGCCGCCTTGGACCGCGCGCTGGCCTGAGCGCGCGCTTTCAGAGCTGATCCAGGCCGTACTGGCGCAGGCGCTCCAGGTCCTGCACCTTGATCTGGTTGTACGACAGCGCCAGCACGCCCTGATCCGCCAGCGCCTGCAATGCCTGATTGACGCGCTGACGCGACAGGCCGGTCAGGTAGCCCAGCTCTTCCTGGGAAATGGCCAGCGTCAGGTCGGTGGACGGATACAGCTGCGGATTGAACAGCTGCGCCAGCGACTGCGCCACGCGCGCATCGGCGTCCAGCAGCCGATGGTTCTGGATCGAGGCGATGAACTCGCCCATGCGGTCGTTCAACTGGCCGATGACGAAGTGCGAAAACGGCAGGCTGGCCGCCAGCAGCGCGTGGAAGGTAGCGGCCGGCACCCGCAACACCAGCGACGGCTGGATCGCCACCACGTCGTACTTGCGCAATTCGCGCTTGATGACGCTGCCCTCGCCGAACCAGCCGCCCGGCGGCACCCCGGAAAAGGTGCAACTGCGTCCCGATTCGTTGTAGATCGCCAGCTTCAGCAGGCCGCTGTGCACGCCCAGCCAGTAATCCGACGGCGCGTTGCGGCGCGCGACCCAGGCGCCGCTGGCGACGTGCTCGCCACGCGCCGTGGCCAGCACCAGCTCCTGGTGCGGCGCCTCCAGCGTGGTGAACCAGGCGCAGCCGCGCAACAGCGCGGCCAGCTCGGCCCGGGAAACATCGTTTGAAACATCGGACATGGAAAGAACCGTGTAAAACTGCGGGTGGGCCGCCCGAAAAAAGGTCTGTCATGCAGGCGACAGACACCATTTTCCGGCGGCCGATAAGCTCTAGCAAGCAGCGGGATGCAGGCGACCGATCAATACCGGCGATCCAGATCAAGTTTCCCGCATAAAAGCATATCCGGGCGTCCCCGCGCCCCACAGGAGACAAGCATGAGCAGCATGTTCGAACATGGCCTGGCGCGCCGTGACGCCAACTACGAGCCCCTCACCCCGGTCGACTTCATCGCCCGCGCCGCGCAGGTCTATGGCAACCGCCTGGCCGTGGTGCACGGCGCCGTGCGCCGCACCTGGGCCCAGACCTACGAACGCGCGCAGCGCCTGGCCGGCGCACTGGCCGCCGCCGGCATCCAACGCGGCGACACGGTGGCGGTGATGCTGCCGAACATCCCCGCCATGGTCGAGGCGCACTTCGGCGTGCCGATGCTGGGCGCCGTGCTCAACACCCTCAACACCCGCCTGGACACGCCCAGCGTGCTGTTCATGCTGGGCCACGGCGAGGCCCGCGCGCTGATCGTCGACACCGAATACGCCGAGCTCGCGCAGCGCGCCCGCGCCGAATTCCCGCACCTGAAGGTGATCTCGGTGCACGACCTGGACAGCGCCCCGGCCACCCTGCCCGGCGCCACCGATTACGAGGCCTTCCTGGCCGCCGCCCCCGCCACATTCGACTGGCGCCCGCCGGTCGACGAATGGGACGCGATCGCGCTGAACTACACCTCGGGCACCACCGGCGATCCCAAGGGCGTGGTCTACCACTACCGCGGCGCCTATCTGAACGCCGTCAGCAACATCCTCGAATGGGACATGCCCAAGCATCCGGTCTACCTGTGGACCCTGCCGCTGTTCCACTGCAACGGCTGGTGCTTCGCCTGGACCGTGGCGGCACGCGCCGGCGTCAACGTCTGCCTGCGCAAGTTCGACCCCAAGACCGTGTTCGACCTGATCCGCGCCGAGGGCGTCACCCACTACTGCGGCGCGCCCATCGTGCAGAGCGCGCTGGCCAACGCCCCGGCCGAGCTGCGCGCCGGCATCACCCATACCGTGCGCACCATGGTGGCCGGCGCCGCGCCCGCGCCGGCGGTGATCGCCAAAATGAAGGAAATCGGCTTCGAACTGACCCATGTCTACGGCCTGACCGAGGTCTACGGCCCGGCCGCCGTGTGCGCCCCGCAGGAAGCCTGGAACGACCTGGAAGACGAACAGCGCGCCCTGCTGACCGCGCGCCAGGGCGTGCGCTACCACCTGCAGGCCGGCGTCTCGGTGCGCAACCCCGACACCATGCAGGAAGTGCCGGCCGACGAGCAGACCGTGGGCGAGATCATGTTCCGCGGCAACATCTGCATGAAGGGCTACCTGAAGAACGAGCGCGCCACCGAGGAAGCCTTCGGCGGCGGCTGGTTCCACACCGGCGACCTGGGCGTGATGACGCCCGACGGCTACATCCGCATCAAGGATCGCAGCAAGGACATCATCATCTCGGGCGGCGAGAACATCTCCAGCATCGAGGTCGAGGACGCCCTCTACCGCCATCCGGCCGTGGCCGCGGTGGCGGTGGTGGCCATGCCCGACCCGAAATGGGGCGAAACGCCCTGCGCCTTCGTCGAACTCAAGCCCGGCCACAGCGCCACCGCCGAAGAGATCATCGCCCACTGCAAGCTGCTGCTGCCCGGCTTCAAGGTGCCGCGCGCGGTGCGCTTCGGCGAACTGCCCAAGACCTCGACCGGCAAGATCCAGAAATTCGAACTGCGCGCCGCGGTGGGTTCCACCCGCGCCATTGACGCCACCTGACCCCCTTCCTACCCGGAGCTCCGACGCCATGACGTACCAAGCCCCCGTGAAAGACATGCTGTTCGTGCTGAACCACCTCGCCGGCCTGCCGCGGGTGGCGGCGCTGCCGCAATACGCCGAAGCCACGCCCGACACCGCCCAGGCCGTGCTGGAGGAAGCCGCCACCTTCGCCGCCGACGTGCTGGCGCCGTTGAACCATCCCGCCGACCGCGATCCCAGCGCCTGGCGCGATGGCGCCGTGACCACCTCGCCCGGCTTCAAGCAGGCCTTCCGCCAATACGCCGAGGCCGGCTGGCAGGGCATGACGCATCCGGTCGAATACGGCGGCCAGGGCCTGCCCGGCCTGTTGGGCGCGCCCTGCTCCGAGATGCTCAACGCCGCCAATCTGTCGTTCGCCCTGTGTCCGCTGCTGACCAACGGCGCCGTCGAGGCGCTGCTGACGGCCGGCTCGCCGGCGCTGCGCGAGCGCTTCATCGGCCCGATGCTGGCGGGCCGCTGGACCGGCACCATGAACCTGACCGAACCGCAGGCCGGCTCCGACCTGGCGCTGCTGCGCACCCGCGCGCAGCCGGCCGGCGACGACACCTACCGCATCTCGGGCACCAAGATCTTCATCACCTACGGCGAACACGACCTGGCCGAGAACATCATCCACCTGGTGCTGGCGCGCCTGCCCGATGCGCCCGAAGGCGTCAAAGGCATCTCGCTGTTCCTGGTGCCCAAGTTCCTGGTCAACGACGACGGCTCGCTGGGCGCGCGCAACGACGTCACCTGCGTCTCGATCGAGCACAAGCTGGGCATCAAGGCCAGCCCCACCGCGACGCTGCAATTCGGCGACGCGGGCGGCGCCATCGGCTACCTGGTGGGGCAGGAAAACCGCGGCCTGGACGCCATGTTCATCATGATGAACGCGGCCCGCTTCGCCGTCGGCGTGCAGGGCATCGCGGTGGCCGACCGCGCCTATCAGCACGCGCTGGCCTACGCCGCCGAGCGCGTGCAGAGTCGCCCGGTGGACGGCTCCTCGCGCAACGCCGTGGCCATCATCCAGCACCCGGACGTGCGCCGCATGCTGGGCACCATGCGCGCCCTGACCGAAGCCGGCCGCGCGCTGGCCTACTACACCGCCGGGCACGCCGACCTGGCCCACGCCAGCGCCGACCCGGCCGAGCGCGCCCGCCACCTGGCGGTGCAGGAATTCCTGGTGCCGATCGTCAAGGGCTGGTGCACCGAAGCCTCCATCGACGTCGCCAGCCTGGGCGTGCAGGTGCACGGCGGCATGGGCTTCATCGAAGAGACCGGCGCCGCCCAGTACTACCGCGATGCCCGCATCCTCACCATCTACGAAGGCACCACAGCGATCCAGGCCAATGACCTGGTCGGCCGCAAGACGCTGCGCGACGGCGGCGCGGTGGCGCAGGCGCTGATCGAGGAAATCCGCCAGACCGAGGAAGCGCTGCAGGCGCGCGGCGAACCGGCCGCCCGCCTGGTGCTGACGCCGCTGCGCCAGGGCCGCCTGGCGCTGGCCAACACGGTCGACTTCGTGGTCGCCAACGCCGCCGCCCATCCCAACGCGGTGTTCGGCTCGGCGGTGCCCTACCTGCTGCTGGCGGGCACCGTGCTGGCCGGCTGGCAGATGGCGCGCGCGCTGCTGGCGTCGCTGGACCACCTGGACGAGGATCCTGCCTTCCACCAGGCCAAGATCGCCACGGCCCAGACCTACGCCCTGCACAAGCTGACCCAGGCGCCCGGCCTGGCGGCGGTGGTGGCCGGCTCGCTCGAGTACGCCGTGCAGCCCTGAGGCCGGCGCGCTTTTCCCCCAGCCAAAAGACCGCCCCGGCGGTCTTTTGCATTGGAGCGCAGCCCTATTAAACATATAACCAGAAAGAATAAGGAAAATAATTAAACATATCTAAAATTAATAAGCAGGCAACGGAAACCCTTGCCCGCGGGCAAGCCGCCAGCCGCATCAAGGCGCCGTCGTTCAGGACCCCTCTTCCATGTTCCGCAAGCTGTTCACCGCCGCCGTCATCGCCGCCGCCACGTCCCTGGTTCCGGTTCACGCCGCGCCGCCCGCTCTGGAAATCGGTTACCTGCCGATCCTGCCGGACGCGCAGTTGTTCGTGGCGCTGGAAGAAGGCACGCTGCAGGCCAAGGACGCGCCCGCGCCCAAGCTGGTGCAGTTCCAGAGCGGCCCGGCGTTGACCCAGGCCCTGTTGGCCGGGCAGTTGGACGTCGCCTACGTCGGCATCGGCCCGGCGCTGGTGGCCAGCGCCAAGGGCGCCGGCATCAAGGTGGTGGCCTCCAACATCGTCGAGCAGGTCAACGTGGTCGCGCTGGGCACGCTGGCGCCTTATTTCGCCTCGGGCGATCCGGCCACGGCGTTCGCCCGCTTCGCCAAGGACAAGGGCAGAAAGCCCGTCATCGCCAGCTACCCCAAGGGCGCCGTGCCCGAGGCCGCGCTGCAATACTGGCTGCGCAACCGCCTCAAGGCCGACCCGGCCAGCCTGGAACTGATCTACCAGGGCGAAGCGCAGATCCAGCAATCGCTGCTGACCGGCGCCATCGACGGCGCCGCCATCCTCGAACCCACCGTCTCCACCGTGCTGACCCGCGTGCCGCAAGCGCGCGTGGTGGCGCGCGGCTCGCAACTGTTCCCGAACCAGCCCGGCGCCGTGCTGCTGGTGCGCGACAAGCTGATCGCCGACCACCCCGAGGCGGTGCGGCAACTAGTCGACGCCCAGCTCGCCGCCACCGCCCTGCTCAAGAACGATCCGGCCCGCGCCGCGGCCCACGTGCAGAAGTACGTCGGCGGCGGCCGCCTGGACCGCGCGCTGGTCGAAAAGGCCATCCGCAATTCGCATGACCAGTTCGTGGCCGATCCGCACGCCATCGTCGAGGCCACCGCCGAGCTGCAGACCTTCCAGGCCAGCCTGGGCACGGTCGACGCCGCCAAGGTCGACGTCAAGCAGCTGTTCGACACCCGCTTCTACGACAAGGCCAGAAAGCAATGAGCCAGACCGCCCCGGCCCTGGCCGCTCCCGCGCCGCAGGCCCGCAAGGGCGCGCCGCCCTGGTTCGCCGCCGCGCGCCGGGCGGCTTACGGCATCGGCGGACTGGCCGTCTTCATCGCCATCTGGAAAGCCGCGCTGATCTGGCAATGGGCGCCCCCGGGCACCCTGCCCGACCCCTTCGCGCTGCCCGCCACGCTGATCCAGGAATGGCAGTCGGGCCGGCTGCTGCCAGCCATCGGCTCCAGCCTGGTGCATTACTTCTGGGGCCTGGCCGCCGGCACCGCGCTGGGCTTCGCGGCCGGCCTGGCGGCCGCCACGCTGCCGCGCTTCGACCTGGCGCAAGCCTACCTGGCGCGCATCCTGCGGCCGATCCCGCCGCTGGCCTGGGTGGTGTTCGCCATCGCCTGGTTCAAGGTCAGCCATGCCGGCGCCGCCTTCGTCATCGCCATCGGCGTGTTCTGGGTCAACTACTTCGCCACCTATAGCGCGGTGCGCAACGTCGACCCGCGCTATTACGAACTGGCCCGCGCCTTCGGCCATGGCGGCTACCTGGCGCGCGCGCTGGGCGTGACGCTGCCGGCCATCGCCCCCGGCGCGCTGTCGGGCGTGCGCACCGGCATCGGCCAGGCGTGGATGACGCTGATCGCCGCCGAACTGCTGGGCGTGCCCGGCATGGGCCAGGAAATGAACGCCGCCGCCGGCGTCGGCGCCTATGATGCGGTGGTGGTCTACATGCTGATCATCTCGCTGGTCTACACGCTCTGCGACCTGGCGTTCTCGGCGGTCGAAAGCAAGGTGCTGCAATGGCGTCCGTGATCGAATTCTCGAAACTCTCGTACCGGCATCCGGGCGCCGACGCGCCCGTGATCCAGGGCCTGTCGCTGGCGATCGAAGCGGGCAGCTTCGTGGCGGTGGTGGGCGGCTCGGGCGTGGGCAAGTCCACGCTGCTGCGCGCGGCGGCCGGCCTGGCCGATCCCGCCAGCGGCGAGGTGCGCTTCCAGGCGCCCGCGCGCGCCGGCCGCCGCAGCCGCGCGGTGGTGTTCCAGGACAGCCGCCTGCTGCCCTGGCGCACGGTCGGCGGCAACGTCGGCTACGGCCTGGAAGGCCTCGGGCTGGACCGCGACGAGCGGCAACAGCGCATCGACGCCGCGCTGCGACTGACCGGCATGGGCGACTACGGCCGCCGCTGGCCGCACCAGTTGTCCGGCGGCCAGGCGCAACGCGTCGGCATCGCCCGGGCGCTGGCGGTCAAGCCGGACCTGCTGCTGATGGACGAACCCTTCAGCGCGGTCGACGCCATCACCCGCCGCCACCTGCAGCAGGAGCTGATCCGCGTCTGGCAGGCCTCGGGCGCGGCGGTGCTGTTCGTCACCCACGACATCGAGGAAGCGGTGTTCCTGGCCGACAAGGTGGTGGTGCTGGGCGGCCGCCCGGCCAATATCGCCGGCGACTTCGACATCGCGCTGCCGCGCCCGCGCGACCGCGCCGATCCGGCCTTCGCGCGGCAGGTGGCGGCGATCGCCCACGCGCTGGAACACCACTGAGGCCGGCGCCGGCTCAGGCCCGGCGCGGCGCCACGCAGCCAGGCGCCGTCCCGCGCGGCAACGTCAACGCCCAGAACAGCGCGGCCACCAGGCTCAGGCCGGCGCCCAGCGCGCACACGCCCAGCCAGCCGGCGCGCGCATATACAAAGGTCGAGGCAATCGACCCGAGGCCGCTGCCGGCCGCGTAGAACATCATGTAGCCGCCCACCAGCCGGCTGTGCGCCTGCGTGCCGAGGGCGAAGATCATGGTCTGATTGGTCACGTGCAGCGCCTGCGCGGCGATGTCCAACAGCAGCACGCCCAGCGCCAGCGCCCACAGGCTCTGGTCGAGGAAGGCAATCGGCACCCAGGCCAGGCACAGCAGCGCCAGCCCCGCGCCCGTGGTGCGTTGGCCATGGCCGCAATCGGCCAGCCGCCCGGCCCGCGCCGCCACCAGCACCCCCGCCACCCCGACCAGCCCGAAGGCCCCCACCGCCGTATGCGTGAGCGCATGCGGCGGCGCGCTCAACGGCAACACCAGCGCGGTCCAAAACGCGCTGAAGACGGCAAACATCAGCAGCGCGATCATGCCGCGCACCTGCAGCACGCGCTCGGTGGCCAGCAAGGTGAACAGCGAGCGCAGCAGCGCGCCGTAGCGCAGGTTCGCCGTCGGCAGCGCGCGCCGTGGCAGCCAGCGGTGCAGCGCCAGGGCCAGCCCCGCCGCCAAGCCGGCCGACACCAGGTAGACCGCGCGCCAGCCCCACAGATCGGCCACCGCGCCGGCCAGCGTACGCGCCAGCAGCAGGCCGATCACCACCCCGCCCTGCGCCGCGCCGACCACGCGCCCACGCTCGGCCGGCGCCGCCAGCGCGGCCGACAGGGCCAGCAGCCCCTGCGTCATGGCGGTGCCCAACAGCCCCAGCGCCAACATGCCGGCCAGCAGCCACGGCGTCCGCGGGGCCGCCGCCACCGCCACCAGGGCCAGCCCCAGCAGCCCCAGTTGGGCCAGCATCAGGCGGCGCCGATCCAGCAGGTCGCCCAGCGGCACCACCAGCACCAGCGCCAGGGCGCAGCCCAACTGCGTAGCGGTGACGATGACGCCCACCGCGCCCTCGTGCATGCCGAACTCGCGCCCCATGGCGTCGAGCAAGGGTTGCGCGTAGTAGACGTTGGCCACGCTCAGCGCGCAGGCCACCGCCAGCAACAACACCACCGCGCCGGGCAACAGCGCGGCGGATTGGGCGGCGGGCGCCCCGGCCGGGAGTGATCGTTCAGCCATGGCGGCCTCTTTGGTTGCATAACAAAACCAGAATGCTAGGCCAGGAGGTTTTATAATGCAACCACAAATTCCAACCTCGCACCGCCGCGCCCGCCGGCAAAGGTCAGGACGACATGGTCAAACGCACCCGTCTCGAAGGCGCCGCCTGCCCGGTGGCGCGCGCGCTCGACGTGATCGGCGATTGGTGGTCGCTATTGATCGTGCGCGACGCGTTCGATGGCGTGCGCCGCTTCGGTGAATTCCAGAAAAGCCTGGGCGTGGCCAAGAACATCCTCAGCGACCGCCTGCGCACGCTGGTGGCGCACGACATCCTGACGGCCGTGCCGGCTGCCGACGGCAGCGCCTACCAGGAATACGTGCTGACGCCAAAAGGCCAGGCGCTGTTTCCGGTCATCGTCGGCCTGCGCCAGTGGGGCGAAGACCACTACTACGGCCCGGCCGAGCCGCACTCCACGCTGATCGACCGCAAGCGCGGCCAGCCGGTGCAACGGCTGCAAGTGCGAGCCCAGGACGGCCGTGCGCTGGCGCCGGAAGATACCGTGGTGCACCGGGTCGACACCGGGCGCGCCTAACCGGCACGCCCCGCCGCCGGCCACTGCCCGGTGGCCAGCGCGGTCGGCGCATAGCCGCCAAAGCGCCAGCGCAAGGCCAACGCGCCCGGCCGCGACCGGGACCGCCGCACGTGCACCCGCCACAAGCGCTCGGCCCCCGCGAAGCTCCCGATCTCCGGGCTATCCAGCACCACCTCGGCGCGGCCCGACACCTGCAGCACGTCACCGCGCTCGAAATCGATGAAGAGCAGGCCCGCGCGCGGGTTGAGCACCATATTGCCCAGCGTATTGAAGAAACGGTTGCCGGAGAAATCCGGGATCGTCAGCGTATCGCCGTCGATGCGCACGAACCCCGGCATGCCGCCCCGGTGCGAGACATCGACGCGGCGCCCGGCGGCGTCGGTGTCCGCATAGGTCGCCACGAACAGCGTATCGGCGCGCGCGATCAGCGCCCGGCCGGCCTGGTCCAGCCCGCCGCGCTCGCGCGGCGGCCCGGCAAAGCGCAACGCCGGCGAGCGCGCGAAATGAAAGTCGCGCGCCTGGATGTACTGCGGACAATTGCCGAACGACTCCGCCACCGCCACCTCGAAGCGTCCGTCCGCCCACGCCGCGATGCGCCCGTTCATGCGATTGCGCCGGCGCGTGTGCAGTTCGATCCCCAGCAGGCCCAGCGGCCGGCCGGGCCCCAGACCATCGCTGAGCGGATCGTCGGCGTCCGGCATGACGGCCACACGCAACGTCCGCGGATCCGGCGACATGGCGAAACCGGGCTCGCCTTCCAACACACCGGCCCAGGGATCGCCCTGCCCGTCGACGGCGCCCGCCACCAGAAATGGCAACTGCGCGAAAAAGGCGCGGTGCTGGTCGGGCATGTCGTCGCGGATCAACTTGGCCCCGACCTGCGCCATGCGCTCGGCCACGCCGGCGTGCGCCTGCAACTGGCGTTCGCCGGCGTGCCAGGGCGCGGCTGGGGTGTCGAGGGAATGGGGGTTCATGGCAGGCTCCTTGGACGCGGCGGCGCCGGCATTCAGGCGGCGCACAGGCCGACCGCGGACGGCGCCATCGGCATGAAGCGCGGCCAGGCCTGGATGCGCGCCAGCCAGGCGCGCACCCGCGGATACGCCTGCAGCGATACATTGCCCTCGGGCGCGTGCGCCACATAGGTATAGCAGGCCACGTCGGCAATGGTCGGCGCCGCGCCCGCCAGATAGCCGGTGGTGGCCAGTTCCCGCTCCATCACCGCCAGCAGCGCGTGCGCGCGCGCCAGCGTGGCGGGCACATCGTGCGCGGCGCCGAACAGCGTCACCAGCCGCGCCGCCGCGGGTCCGCCGACCAGCGGACCGGAAGCGGCCGACAGCCAGCGCTGCACCGCCGCCGCGCCCACCGGATCCTCGGGCAGCCAGGCCTGGCCGTTGTAGCGCTTGCACAGGTAAACCAGGATGGCGGTCGAATCGGCCACCACCACGCCGTTGTCATCGATGACAGGCACCTGGCCGAAGGCGTTCAACGCCAGGAACTCGGGGCGCTTGTGCGCGCCGCCGCGCAGGTCGACCTCGACGAAGCGGTGCGGCACGTCCAGCAGGGACAGCATCAGGGCCACGCGGTGCGAATGGCCCGACAGGGGAAAACCGTAGAACGTCAGGGGAGCGGCGGACATGGGGGCTTCTCATGAAAGGGAACAGGCCGCCATGTTGAACCGGCGCCGCCCGCCTGGGAACGGCCATGGCGCGCAAGACACCATTGCCGCCGCTGAAAGAATTCACGCCGGCAGGGCCGCCAGGTCGCGGCGCAGCGCATCGACGCAGAAGTCGACGAAGCTGCGCACCTTGGCGGAACTCTTGCGCCCTTCGGGGTAGACCACGTGCACCGGCAACGGCGGTGTTTCGTAGTCGCGCAGCACCACCTGCAGGGCGCCGCTGTCCAGGTCGCGCGCCACTTGGTATGACACCACCTGGGTCAGCCCCCAGCCTTCGCGGGCCGCCGCCACGGCGGCGCGGAACGACGTCACCGTCAACTGCGATGCCAGCGCCAGGCGCAGCGGCTGGCCGTCCTGCAGGAAGCGCCATTGCGAACCGCGCCCTTCCATTGCCGCCGTAATGGTGCAAAAGCGCGCCAGCGCGTCGGGGTTTTCCGGCGTGCCGTGGCGGCGCAGAAACGCGGGCGAGGCGCACACCACCCGCCGCACCTGCCCCACTGGAATCGCGGTCAGCGAGGAATCGGGCAAGGCGCCGATGCGCACCGCCACGTCCACGCCTTCGTCCAGCAGGTTCACCACGCGGTCCACCAGCAAGGCGCGCACCGATACCTCGCGGTGCTGGCGCAGGTAGCCCATCACCGCCGGCATCACATGCCGTTCGCCGAACAGCGCCGGCGCCGTGACGTGCAGCGACCCGCGCGGCGCCGCCATCGCGCCGGCGGCGGCATCATCGGCCTGCTCCACCGCATCGAGGATGACACGGCAATCGGCCGCGTAGCGCTGGCCGGCCTCGGTCAGGCGCAGACTGCGGGTGGTGCGCACCAGCAGCAACGTGCCCAGGCGGCGCTCCAGCGCCGCGACGCTGCGCGTCACGCTCGGCGCCGACATCGCCAGCCGGCGGGCGGCGGCGGCGAAGCTGCGGGCCTCGGCCACCGCCAGGAATACGCTCATTTCATGAAATCGGTTCAAGGCGCTCGGCCTCCTCGGCAGGAATGCGCACCGGCAGGCCCGGCACCTCGGGCAGCGCGGCGACGCTGTCGCGCACGCCTTGCCGCACAATGTCCGCCAAGGCCGCCACCGCCGGCCCCGGCCGGCCGCGCGCGTGATACAGCGACAACGACAGCCCCGGCAAGGGCGGCAAGCCGCCCTCGCCCGGCGCCATGACCCGCAGCCCGGCCGGCAGCCCCAGCGGCGTGCGCACCATCAGCCCCAACCCCGCGCTGACCGCCGCCCACAGGCCCGCCAGGCTGGGACTGATGAAGGCCGACGTCCAGGCGATGCCGGCCTGATCCAGCGCCGCGGTGGCGCGAACCCGGAACAGGCACGGCGCCTCGAACGCCACCAGCGGCAAGGCGCCGTCGGCATCGCGCGGCCGCGCATTCTGCGCCGGATCGGGCCCGGCCGGGCCGATCCAGCACAGCGGCAGCTCCGCCAGCCGCACGCCATGCGGCCGCGCCGGGTCATGATCCCAGGCCAGCGCCAGATCCAGTTCGCCGGCCGCCATGCGCGCGAGCAGGTCGGCATTGCGCGCCACCCGTGCCTCGATCCGCACCTGCGGATGGGCGCGGGCGAACCGGCCCAATACCCGCGGCAGCAGGATCTCGCCGAAATCCTCCTGCAAGCCCAGTCGCACCCGGCCCTGCAACTGCGCGCCACGCACCGCGACCGAGGCCTGATCGTTCAGCTCCAGCAGCCGGCGCGCGTACGCCAGCATGGTCTCGCCCGCGTCGGTCAGCGCCAGGCCGCGCCCCGCCTTGCGCAACAGCGGCACCCCGGCCTGTTCCTCGAGCTTTTTCAGTTGCGCGCTGACCGCCGAGGTGGAGCGCCCGAGCCGGTCGGCCGCGCGGCCGAAGCTGCCCAGATCCACGCCGGCGACGAAGCTGCGCAACACGTCGAGGTCGAAAGTGACAGGCCGCATGAATATCCCGTTTTTTTGAACCTTTTATTGAAAATTTCCTGATTTTCAGAATGATGTTACGGGCGCAGACTACGACGCGTCAATCCTGCCTGGAACCGCCATGTCCCTGCCCGCTCCCGCCCTTTCCCCCCCTGCGCCGGCCGCGCGCCCCGCCCACCGCTGGAAGGTGCTGGCGGTGGGGGTGGCCGCCAACGTCGCGTTCTCCGCGGCCGCCGCCGGGCTGCCCGCCACCGCCGTCTTCATGCGCGCCGCTTACGGCCTGGACAACGACACGCTGGGCCTGGCGCTGGGCGTGCTCGGCCTGGGAGTGGCGCTGTTCGAACTGCCCTGGGGCCTGTTGGCCGACCGCTGGGGCGACCGGCCGGTGCTGCTGGCCGGTCTGGGCGCGACCGCGGCGACGCTGGCCTGGATGAGCCTGTGCGCCGTCCCGGTTCACGGCGTGGCGCCCGCCTTGGCATGGCTGGCGCTGGGCCTGTTGGGGGTGGGAGTGATGGGCGGCAGCGTCAATGGCGCCAGCGGCCGCGCGGTGATGGCCTGGTTCGACGAGGGCGAACGCGGCCTGGCGATGAGCATCCGCCAAACCGCCGTGCCGCTGGGCGGCGGCCTGGGCGCGCTGGTGCTGCCCTGGCTGGCCTCGCGCGCCGGCTTTGGGGCGGTGTTCGGCCTGCTGGCCGCGTTGTGCGCGGGCGCCGCGTTGTTGACACTGGGTTGGCTGCGCGAGCCCGAGCGCGCCCGCGCGGCGCGGGCGCCGGCCGGCGCCGCGGCGGATCGGGCCGGCGTCCGCCACCTTGAGCCTGCCGGCCCCTTGCGCGACGCCCGGGTCTGGCGCGCCGCGCTGGCGATCGGCCTGCTGTGCTGTCCGCAATTCGCGGTGCTGACCTTCGCCACGGTGTTCCTGCACGACTTCAGCGGCGCCGGCATTGGCACCCTGACCGCGGTGATGGTGGCGGTGCAACTGGGCGCCATGGTGGCGCGCATCGCCAGCGGCCGCTGGACCGACCGGCACGGCAATCGCCGCGCCTACCTGCGCGGCTGTGTCTGGCTGGGATGCCTGCTGTTCGTGGCGCTGGCCGTTGCCGCCGCGCTGGCCGGCGGCGTGCCCGGCCAGCGCGCGGCGGCGCTGGCGGTGCCGCTGCTGCTGGCCGCCGCCGGCATCTGCGCCTCGGCCTGGCACGGCGTGGCGTACACCGAGTTGGCGACACTGGCCGGCGCGGCGCGGGCCGGCACCGCGCTCGGGTTGGCCAATACCTGCGTCTACCTGGGACTATTCCTGACGCCGCTGGCGCTGCCGCGCCTGGTGGCGCTCACGTCCTGGCCGCTGGCCTGGTTGGCCGCCGGCGGCTGCATGCTGGCGGTCTTGCCGCTGCTGCCCAGGCCCGCGCGGCGCTGAGCGCGCGCGCCGCGCCGAGCGCTTCACGCGGAAATACTCGGACTACCGGCTAGAGACGCCACGCAGTCGCAACGTATGGGCGTCGCCCCCGCCAGCCGCCGCTCGCCGCGACTGAGCCAGCCCAACGCGAGCGGCCACAGCGTGTCGCGAAAGCGCTCGTGGAAAAAGGCAAAGTGACCGATCGCGTCCAACCCCAGCGAGGCGGGCGCCAGGCGCAGGTGGGTGCGGGCGCTGCCGGTGAAATACGCCAGCAGCCGGCCAACCGCGGCTTCGGTGCCGAATTCGTCATCGGTGACGCTGAGCGCCAGGATCGGCGCGGTCACCGCCGCCATCGCGGCCACGCGGTGCTCCGCGCCGCCTCGGCGTTCGAAGCGCGCGCCCATGAAGCTCCAGTCGCGCACCACGCCGCGCGGCGTGTCTTCCAGCCATCCCAGCCGTCGCCCCGGAAAATAGCCCAGGCAGGCGGTCAGCAACGGCATCACGACATGCCATTTGGCCAGCATGCGCAGGCGCCGGCCGGCGGCGTAGTCGCGCCAGTAGGCGTACTGCGCGCCCATGGTGAAGATGCGCCGCAGGCCGCTGGCCGAGGGCGCCAGACCGGTGACGAAGCCGCCGATGCTGTGCGCCACCACGTCCACCGGCTGGCCGGGAAAATGGCTGCGCACATAGCCCAGCACCGCCTCGAAGTCCTTCTCGCCCCAATCCATCCACGACGCCTGGAAACCGCGCAGTGACGCCGGGCGCGATTCGCCGATGCCGCGATAGTCGTAGGTCAGCACGTCGAAACCGTGCTGGTGCAGGTAGGCCGCGAAGCGCGCGTAATAACGGCAGCGTACCGAGGTGGCGGCGTTGATGACCACCACGGCACGCGGCCCGGCCGGATCGGGGCCGGCATGGCGCCACACATAGCCCCCCAGCGGCACGCCGTCGGCGGCGCGCAGCATGATGCGTTGTGAGTCCATTTTCACATTCCCTTGAATCAATCAATGCGGCGTTTTCGGTTGGCCGCATGAGGCGATTAAACCCGGCAAAAACCCCTGTTTCAACCGATCATTCATCGCTCATTGCATGACTATAAGGAATGTCATTGCACCCGTTTGCGGGCCGCCGACCGGCGCAGCACCCCGGGCGGGCTGCCGTAGACCTGCTTGAACACCCGCGTCAGGTGCGCCTGGTCGGCAAAACCCACCGCCAGCGCCGCCTCGGCTAGCGGCAAGCCGCCGCGCAGCAGCGCGCGGGCGCGCGCCACCCGCCAGTTGCGCAGCCAGGCCTGCGGCGGCAGGCCATAACGGCGCGCGAACTGCTTGACCAGCGTGCTGCGGTGGCGGCCGTCGGCCCGCGCCAGCGCCTCCAGGTCGGGCGCGCAGGCCGGATCGGCACGCATCCGTTGCCACAACAACTCACATACGTCGGCGCCGTCCGGCGCGGGCGGCGCGCCCGTATCGGCGCTGCGCCACTTCGCCGGGGTCACCCGCGTGCCATCGGCCGCGTCGAGCGCCACGGCCCGCTGCGTCCCGCGCGCCGGCCGCCCGTGCGCCGCCAGCAGCCGGAACAGCGCCGCCGATAGCTCGGCGCGGCGCACCGCATCGTCGGCAGGATCCGGCGCCAGCGCGGCCAGCCATTGCGCGCACAGCGCCGCGTCGCGGATCACCGGCCCGGGCAGGTCCAAGCCTCCCGCGCGCAACGCCAACGCATGCTGCTGGAACCAGGCCGGCTCGATATACGCCATGCGATAGGCGAGCAGGCTGGCCGAGGTACCGCCGGTATGCACCTGCCCCGGCGCGATCACCACCAGGTCGCCTTCGCCGGCCTCGAACGCACGGCCATGCACCGTGAAGGCGCAGCGTCCGCGCGCGATGGCGCCGATCGACCAGGCATCGTGGAAATGCGCCTCGTACCGATAGGCGCGCAGGTCGGCGATCAGCACGTCGCCCGGCAGACCAGCGCCGCAATGCCAGATATGTTGGGAAACCGCCATCGGAACACCGTCAGGAAAGAACGCTCGGGGCGCGGCCGACGCGCCCACGCGCCACCGGCCAGCGCCGACAGGCTACCCGAAATCGTCGCCATGCGCGGCCGGCGAGCGCGCCAGCATGCCCTACCCCTTGGCGGCGGCCAGCGCGGCGCGCCGGCCGCGTCCGAACAGCGGCCGCCGCACCGTCTGCGCCAACAGCACGCCGGCCAGCGTCACGGCGCCGCCCAGCAGGTGGTACGCGCGCAGTTGCTCGCGCAACAGCACGAACGCGGCCAGCGCGGTGAACAGCGGCAGCAGGTTGATGAAGATGCTGCAGCGGTTCGGGCCCAGGCGCTGCACGCCCTCGATCCACAGGAACGACAGCAGCACCGACGAAAAGATGCCGGCGTACAGAATCAATGGCATCGTCTGGATGTCCAGCGCGGCCTGGGCGGCCGGCACCCGCAGGTACAGCGGCAACATGTACAGCAGCGCGAAAATCGATTGCACGAAGGTCGACTGCCACGCCGGCACCGGCACCTGCCAATGGCGCAACAGCACCCCATACAACGCATACGAGAATGCCGCCAGCAGCATCAGGCCGTCGCCAGCGTGGATGCCGTGCTGGAACACGCTCAGCATGTCGCCCTGACCCACCAGGTACAGCAGCCCCAGGAACGACAGCGCGCCGCCGGCCGCCATGCCCAGGGTCAGCGGATCGCGCAGGATGACCACGCTGAGCAGCATGCTGAGCAGCGGAATCAGCGCGGTCAGGATCGCCATGTTGGTGGCGGTCGTGGTTGCGGCGGCGCGGTACGACAGCGCCTGGAACAGCGCCGACGACAGGGCGCCGTACAACGCCAGCTTGGGCCAGTGACGCAGCAGGGTCTTGCGGTTGCGCCAGGCCGGCGCGGCCGTGAACAGGCCCATGATCGCCAGCGCCAGGATCAGGCGGTAGAAGGTGATGGCGGTGGGCGAGATGGCGCTGGCCGCCATCTTCGAGACAATGACATTGCCCGCCCAGAACAGGATGGCGAACAAGGGGAACAGGTAGGACATGATGGGGGCACTCGCGGAAGGGGAATCGGCCATCCGCCCCCGCGCACCAGGCACGGGCAGCGGCTGAGCGCCATCCTAGGGCGCCCCCGCGCGCCCGTCTCCCGATGAACTGGCAAGGACTATCGCAAAATGGACAGCCCACCGCTCCCGTCCTGACTCACGGCCGGAACGGCAACGCGTCCAGCGGCGCCTCCAGGCCATCCATCTGCGCCGTCAGCAGCGCGGCGCTGCCGCAGGCCAGCGTGAACCCCAACGCGCCCTGGCCGATGTTGAGCCACAGGTTGTCGGCCGCCGGGCTGCGCCCGATCAGCGGCTTGCCGGTGGGCGTGGCCGGGCGCAGCCCGGCCCACGGAATGGCTTGCTCCAGGTCGAGCGCGGGAAAGGCCTCGCGCACCTGGCGCTTGAGCAACGCGATGCGGGCCGGATCGATCCCGGCGTCGGCGCTGCCGATGTCGACCATGGCCGCGATCCGCAGCACCCCGCCAACCCGCGCGTAGACGATGCGGCGTTCGTAGTCGGTGACACTGATGCGCGGCGCCACGGTGTCGTCCGGCGCCAGCGGCACCGTCAGGCTGTAGCCCTTGAGCGGATACAGCGGCACATCGTGCCCCAGCGGCCGCAGCAGGGCGCGCGTGCCGATGCCGGTGGCCAGCACCACGGCGTCGGCGCCGATATCGCCCTCGCGCGTATGCACCGCGACGATGCGGCGGCCTTCGCGTTGCAAGCCCGCGACGGGGTTGGCCATGGCGCACTGCACGTTGGCCATGGCCCGCAGCCGCTCGAACAGCGCGAGCGTGAACTGACGGCAATCGCCGGCCTCTTCGCTCGGGGTATAGATGGCCCCGGCCAGGCTGGCGCCCATGCCGGCCAGCGCCGGTTCGCGCGCCAGCGTCTGCGCAGCGTCCAGGACCTGCTGCTCGGCGCCATGGGCCGCCTGATAGGCCACCAGCGCGCGCGCCTTGTCCAACAAGGCCGCGCTGCGATAGGCGATCAGCTTGCCATTCCTGAGATGGCCGAACTCCAGATTTTCCTGTTCCAGCAGCGTGTGCATGGCGTCGCGGCTGAGAAACGACAGCGCCTGCAATTGCGCGGTGGACTCGCGCGCCACCGAGGCGCGGCAGGCCAGCGCGAACCGCAGGCACCAGCGCCACTGGTGCGGATCGAGCCGCGGCCGGAATCGCAACGGCGAATCCTCGCGCAACAGCCAGCCCGGCACGCTCGGCAATACGCCTGGGCCGGCCAGCGGCGCGACGTAGCTGTAGCTGAGCTGGCCGCCGTTGGCGTAGCTGGACACTTCGGCCGGATGCGCATGGCTGTCGACCAGCACGACGTCATGGCCCTGGCGCGCCAGGAAGTAAGCGGAGGTCACCCCCACCACGCCGGCACCGATTACGCAAATGCGCATATCCTGCTTCCAGATAAGAAAATGGCAACGGTCTTATTCTGAAGCGGGGGACGGATGACCGCAAATCACCAAAACCCCAGCACCCATAACCCCACCTCATGGCCCGGCACGGCGGCGGGGGCCGGGCGCGGCCGTCAGGCGGCGCGGTGCAGCCTGATGATGGCCGCGGCGGTCGGGTCGCGCACCAGATCCGCCAGGGTGTAAGCATTGAGCGCGTCGTAGAACGCCTGCAGCGTCTGCGCCAGCACCCCCGACAGGCGGCAGGCGCCGTCCAGCGCACAGGGCGGTTCGCGGCAGTCGATCAGCGGCCCCTGCTGCTCCAGTTCACGCACCAGGTCGCCCAGCCGGTACTCGGCGGCCGGGCGCGCCAGCGCCAGGCCACCCCCCTTGCCGCGCGCCGTGCTGACCCAGCCGCGCTGCGACATGAAATGCGCCACCTTGACCAGGTGATTGCGCGACAGGTCGAAGCGCGTGGCGATCTCCGGGATGGTGACCGCCGCGGGCCGGTCGCGGCACTGCGTCAGGTACATCAGGACGCGCAGGCCAAAATCGGTGAATCGGGTCAGTTGCATGGCCGCCAGGATACACCGGTCAGGCCGGCGCGCCGCCGCTGCCGAAGGCCTCGGCATGGATCCGGTCGGCCGTCACGCCCAGCGCCAGCAGCGCCTCGCGCTGGGCCCGCATGAAACCCGCCGGGCCGCACAGGTAGTAGTCGGCGTCCGGCACGATGGCCTCGTCGCGGATGGCGTTCAGGTCGACGCGGCCGGCGAGGTCGTAATCCTGGCCGCGACGGTCATTGCCGCCCACCTCCTCGTAGAACACCGCCTTGCGTACGTTGTCGCGGCCGGCAACGATGGCGTTGACGTGGTCTTTCATGGCGTGCACCGCGCTGTTGCGACAGCCATGCACGAAGCGGATCTGGCGCGGGTCGTCGGTCGCCACCAGGTGATTCAGGATGGACATCATGGGGGTCAGCCCCACTCCGCCGCTGAGCAGCACCACCGGCGCGGCGCGGTCTTCGCGCAGATGGAAATCGCCTTGCGGCGGGGCCACGTCCAGCACCCCGCCTTCCTGCAGATGGTCGTGCAGCGCATTGGACACACGGCCGGCGGGACTGTGCGCGCCGGCCGCCTCGCGCTTGACGGAAATGCGCAGCCGGTCCTGGCCGGGCGCGTCTGACAGACTGTACTGACGCGGCTGCATCAGTCCCAGTTCGGGTACGTAGACCCGCACCGACACGTACTGGCCGGGCCGGTAGGCCGGCACCGCGCCGCCATCGGCCGGCGCCAGGTAGAACGAGGTGATCTCGGCGCTTTCGCGCTGCTTGCCGACCACGCGGAAGGCGCGCCAGCCGGTCCAACCGCCCGGCCGGGTGGCCGCGGCGACATACAGCCGCGCCTCTTCGGCGATCAGCATGTCGGCCAATTGGCCATAGGCGGCGGCCCAGGCGTCCACCAGTTCATCGGTGGCGGCCGCGCCCAACACTTCGCGGATCGAGGCCAGCAGGTGCTTGCCCACGATCGGGTAATGCTCGGGACGGATTCCCAGACTGACGTGCTTGTGCACGATGCGCGTCACCACCGGCGCCAGCACCGAGGGATCGTCGATGTGCTCGGCATAGGCCGCGACCGCGCCGGCCAGCGCCTGCTGCTGTTCGCCACCGGCCTGGTGGCCCTGGTTGAAGACATGCTTGAGTTCCGGATTGTGCTGGAACATGCGGGCATAGAAATGGCGGGTCAGGGCCACGCCATGGGTTTTCAGGACCGGGGCCGTGGCCTTGACCAGGGCGCGGACTTGCGGGCTCAACATCGACTGCTCCTTGTGCTGCGGATGGCGCCGACGCCATCCTTTTTTAAACATGCATTAATAATACATGTTTAAGTGCGGCGCACAAAACTCGAACCGAAGGACCGCGTCAGCGGCCACGGCACCGGGCGGGACGGCATTGCCGAGCCCCCGGCCGCCCACAGCCTGTTCGGCGGCCGCATGCCGGTCAGCTCGCAAAGGAGCCACCTGGGCCGCCCCCTGGGCGCCTGCGGCGCTATTGGCGCCGCGCGCCCCCCATGAACGTCACCCCCAAGTTGGCCGGCCCACGGTTACACTGCCCGTTTGACGCAACACCATAAAGGTTCCCCCATGAGCACCGCTACGCTCAAGACCCGCCTCTCCGACGCCGTCAAGGACGCCATGCGCGCCAAGGCCAGCGAGCGTCTGGCCACCCTGCGCTTCCTGCTGGCCGCGGTCAAGCAGAAGGAAGTGGACGAACGCCGCGACCTGACCGACGCCGAAATCACCGCCATCATCGAAAAGCAGGTCAAGCAACGCCGCGAGTCCATCGCCGCGTTCGAGCAGGCCGGCCGCACCGAGACGGCCGAGCAGGAAAAGGCCGAACTGGTCGTGCTGCAGGAATTCCTGCCGCAGGCCGCCACGCCCGAGGAAGTGACCGCCGCCATCGACGCCGCGCTGGCCGCCGTGGCCGCCCAGGGCGTCACCGGCGCCCCCGCCATGGGCAAGGTCATGGCCCTGCTCAAGCAATCGCTGGCCGGCCGCGCCGACATGACCGCGCTGTCGCAGCAGGTCAAGGCAAAACTCGCCTGAGGCCGTCCGTGCCCGGCGCGCCACGCGCCGGGCAGCGCCAACCCGCCAAAGGGGCCGCCCCTCAGCGGCGCGCGGCCCGCGGGAACATCAAAATGCCCCGCCAAACAGATCCGCCTGGCGCGACTGCTCCTGGGGATCGGTGAAGTTGCTCATGCCCACGCCCGCCAGCCGGTACAGCGTCTGCGCCGGCAGGTCGACCCGCTCGCACAACAGCCTGGCCACGGCCGCCAGCTCGGCGGCCGTGGCCGGCGGCTTGGGGCTGGTCTGGCTGCGCGTCAGGATGCGGAAGCGGTCGGTCTTGAGCTTGAGCACCACCGTGCGGCCCAGCGCGCCCTTTTTCAGCGCCTGGCTCCAGACCTTGTCGGCCATGCGGTCGAGGGCCTCGCCGATGGCCTCCAGCCGCACGTCTTCCGAAAACGTGGTTTCCGCCGACACCTGCTGCAAGGGCTGGTCGGTCTGCACCTCGCGCTCGTCGATGCCGCGCGCCAGCTCGTACAAGCGCCGGCCATAGCGGCCGAAGTAATGTTCCAGTTCCTGCGCGCTGTGGCTGGCCAGGTCGCCCACGGTCTGGACACCCAACTGCGCCAGGCGCGCCTGCGTCACCTTGCCCACGCCCGGCACCTTGCGCACCGGCAGCGGCTGCAGGAATTCCAGCACCCGCGAGGGGCGGATCACATACTGCCCGTCAGGCTTGTTCCAGTCGGACGCGATCTTGGCCAGGAACTTGTTGGGCGCCACGCCGGCCGAGGCGGTCAGCCCGGTCTCGACGCGAATCTGCTGGCGGATCACCTGCGCCACCTCGGTGGCCGACGGCAAGCCGAGCTTGTTGACGGTGACGTCCAGGTAGGCCTCGTCCAGCGACAGCGGCTCGATCAGGTCGGTATGGCGGGCGAAGATCTGGCGGATCTGGCGCGAGACCTCGCGGTAGCGGTTGAAGTCGGGCGGCACGTAGACCGCCTGCGGACAGAGCCGCTGCGCGCGCACCGCCGACATGGCCGAATGCACGCCGAAACGGCGCGCCTCGTAAGACGCCGCGCACACCACCGAGCGCGGCCCGGTCCACGCCACCACCACCGGCTTGCCACGCAGCTCGGGGTTGTCGCGCTGTTCCACGGACGCGTAGAAGGCGTCCATGTCGATGTGTACGATCTTGCGGCTGGCGTCGCTCATGGCGGTGAAAAAACGGGCATCCGGAGGGCGCGACGGGGCGCGCGCGCGGACGGGAAAAGTACGGTCACCGGAAAAATGACCGCGCCAGGGGCATCCGGGCGGGCGCACGGCGTAAAAGTGGATATTATGACCGGCAAATCCACGCTTTCCCTCCGCCCTCTTTTCCCCGCACGACCGCTTCCATGACTGCAACCGCAACCCCCGCCCCGGGCCAGTATTTCGGCCTGGCGATTCCCTTCATGAGTTTTCTGGGCCTGGTGCCCGAACAGATCGGGCCGGCCTATGCCCGCACCTCGTTGCCCTGGCGCCAGGACCTCACCAACAGCCGTGGCGATGTGCACGGCGGCACCCTGATGAGCGTGCTGGACTTCACCCTGAGCGCCGCGGCGCGCGGCTCGGCCGAGGCCACCGAGGGCATGGCCACCATCGACATGAACACCACCTTCCTGTCGCCCGGCACCGGCGACCTGGTGATCGAGGCGCGCTGCCTGCGCCGCGGCGCCTCCATCGCCTTCTGTGAAGGCGACATCCGCCGCGCCGACGGCGAACTGGTGGCCCGCGCCACCGCCACCTTCAAGATCATCCGCCGCCGTCCGGGCGGTGATTGACGCGTTCCGGTGGCGCGCGCGGGGGCTTGAGTCGGCGCGCCGAGCGCTCGGCCCGCGGCCGCTACAACATCGCCGAAGCGATCGATGCGAACTTGCGCCACACGTGCCGACGCAATGCCCGCCCTGGCGGGCGTTCGCCGCGCTACTTCTGCGGATCGCGCGTCGGCTTGACCGGCGGGCGCGTCTCCTGCGGCATATAGCTGGCGCACGAGCTCATGCCGTAGACGATCGCATCCTGCATGGCGCGCAGCGCCGCCGCGTCCCAGGTGCCCTTGCCCCACATCACGATGCGGGTGTCGGTGGTCTTGGGGCCGGCCGCCTTCAGATCGACGCGAGTCATTTCGTTGTCGCTGTACGGCGCCAGCACCCGCACCACGGCGGTCTGGGCGCCTTCGTCCAGGTTCGACACCACGCGGTAGGCGTTGTCGGTGCTGCGCAGGCAGGCGTTGGCCTGACGCACCGTGGTGGCGTAGGCGTCCTTGAAAGCGACGGGCGCCTTGAATTCGCTGTGCGGCGACGTGCCATCCTGCGAGATGCCTATCGAGCAGCCTGCCAGCCCCAAGGCCAGTGCCGACGCCGCGACCAGATTCCGAACCA
The DNA here is from genome assembly GCF_050285565.1 of Achromobacter sp. Lineage (GTDB taxonomy): Bacteria > Pseudomonadota > Gammaproteobacteria > Burkholderiales > Burkholderiaceae_B > Achromobacter. The sequence goes on along the minus strand of NZ_JBLZXG010000004.1, from coordinate 291,978 downwards.
TGTGTTTCTCCAGATTGATAGGCGCGATTATCCCGCAAACCGGCTGGCGGCATAAGTGGCCGGGCCGGTTCGACACCCCGGCGGCGGCTATGGCATTATCGACGCGTCTTCCGGCGGCGCCCGCGGCCGGGAAGGAATCGTCGGAGGTATGCCTTGCTCTCATTCATGAAACACACCCTCATGGCCGCCGGTATCGTCGGCGCCTCGCTGGGCGCCAGCGCCGCCGCGCAGCCCCCCCGGGCCTACCCCCTGAAAGACTTTTTCCGCAATCCGGAACGCGGCTTCTTCCGCCTGGCCGACGACGGCAAGACCCTGGGCTTCATGCAGCCCACCAGCGTCGACGGCAAGCCGCCGCGCATGAACATCTACGTGCAGGCCCTGGAGGGCAGCAAGCCGGTGGGCGAACCGCGCAAGCTGACCAGCGAATCGGCCCGCGACATCAGCAATTTCTTCTGGAAAGGCCCCAACGTGGTGCTCTACCAGAAAGACTTCGGCGGCGACGAAAACTTCCACGTCCTGGCGGTGGACGCCAAGACCGGCAAGGTCACCGACCTGACTCCCTATAATGGCGTGCGCGCCAGCATCGAGGACGACCTCGAAGACGATCCCGACCACATCCTGATCAGCCACAACCAGCGCGACCCGCAGGTGTTCGACGTCTACCGCGTCAACGTGCATACCGGCGCCGGCGTGCTGGTGGCGCAGAACCCCGGCAACATCGTCGGCTGGCAGACCGACCACGCCGGCAAGGTGCGCGCCGCCGTCACCAGCGATGGCCTGAACACCACCCTGCTCTACCGCGACAGCGAAGCCTCGGAATTCCGTCCGCTGTTCACCACCGACTACCGCACCAGCGTCAGCCCGGCCTTCTTCACCTTCGACGACAAGAAGTTCTACGCCCTGTCCAACCGCGGCCGCGACAAGCTCGCGCTGGTGGTGATCGACCCGGCCAGCCCCGACAAGGAAGACGAGATCTTCACCCCGGACACGGTCGACCTGGACGCCGCCGGCTTCTCGCGCAAGCGCCGCGTGCTGACGGTGGCCTCATATCAGACCGACAAGCCGCAATACAAGTTCTTCGACGCCGAGACCGAGACGCTGTTCAAGAAGCTGTCAGCCCAGCTCCAGGGCTACCAGTTCGCCATCCAGGGCGCCAACCGCGACGAAGACAAGTTCATCGTCGCCGCCTACAACGACCGCACGCCCGGCTCGCGCTATATCTACGACGCGCGCGCCGACACGCTCTCCAAGCTGGCAGACATCAACCCGGCCATTCCCGAGGCCGACATGTCGCGGGTGCGGCCCATCACCTACCAGAGCCGCGATGGCCTGACCATCCACGGCTACCTGACGCTGCCGGCCGGGCGCGAGCCCAAGAACCTGGCGTGCATCGTCAACCCGCACGGCGGCCCGTGGGCGCGCGACGGCTGGGGCTACAACCCCGAGGTGCAGTTCCTGGCCAACCGCGGCTTCTGCGTGCTGCAAATGAACTTCCGCGGCTCCACCGGCTATGGCCGCGCCTTCTGGGAAGCCAGCTTCGGCCAGTGGGGCCTGAAGATGCAGGACGACATCACCGACGGCGTCCAATGGCTGGTCAAGCAGGGCATCGCCGACCCCAAGCGCATCGGCATCTACGGCGCCAGCTACGGCGGCTACGCCACGTTGGCGGGCGTGACTTTCACCCCCGACCTGTACGCGGCCGCGGTCGACTACGTCGGCGTGTCCAACCTGTTCACCTTCATGAAGTCGATTCCGCCCTACTGGAAGCCGATGCTGGACAAGATGCAGGACATGGTCGGCGACCCGGTGCGCGACAAGGACCGCCTGGCCGCCACCTCGCCGGCGCTGCACGCCGACCGCATCAAGACGCCGCTGTTCATCGCCCAGGGCGCCAAGGATCCGCGCGTCAACAAGGACGAGAGCGACCAGATGGTCAAGGCGCTCAAGGCGCGCGGCGTCGAAGTCGAATACATGGTCAAGGACAACGAAGGCCACGGGTTCCACAACGACGAGAACAAGTTCGAGTTCTACGCGGCCATGGAAAAGTTCTTCGTCGAGCATCTCAAGCCCTAGGCTCGGGTCTCGGCCGCCAGGTCCGTGACGTCCTCCCGGGCCGCCTGCGGGCGGCCCGGCGCGCGTCCGCTCCAAGCCATCTCGACGCGGTCGCGGCCCAGTTCCTTGGCCTTGTACAAGGCCAGGTCGGCGCGGGCCAGGATGCCGTCGGCGCTATCGCCCGGCTGGTAGGTGGCCACGCCGCCGCTGGCGGTCATGCGCAGTTCCTGCCCCTGCAGGTACAGCGGCGAATCGCGCAGGGCGTCGCACACCCGCTGCGCCTGCACCAGCGCGTTGGCGGCATCACAGTCGTACATCAGCAGCACGAACTCCTCGCCGCCGAGGCGTCCAAAGCGGTCGCTGGCGCGCACGGCCTTGGGCACCACCCGCGCGAAGTGGCGCAGCGCCGTGTCGCCGGTGGCGTGACCGTGGCGATCGTTGATCGACTTGAAATGATCGATGTCCAATACCAGCACCGCCAGCCGCGCCTGGCTGCGCGCGCAACGCTGCAATTCGCGCTCCAGTTCGTCGAGAATGCTGCGGCGCGAATAGGCTCCGGTGAGACTGTCGAAGGTCAGCGCGGCCTGCATCTGTTCGGACAGCCAGGTCTGGATCAGCAACAGCAGCGCCAGAAACAGCGCCGGCACCGTCACCGAACCACAGACAATGAAGAACAGGCTCCAGGGCGCCGGATCCAGCAGCGAGGACACCTGCACCCAGCCACCGCCGTAGACGACCGCGCGCAAGGCATGCATCGCCGCCAGCGCCGACAGCGACAGCAGCACATACAGCATCACGCCCGGCGTCCGGATGCGCTGGCGCTGGCGGTAGACCACGATGCCCGTGGCCAGCATCAGCACGCAGGTGTAGGCCGAGAACAGCGTCAGGCGCCCCACCAGATCATTCTCGTAATACAGCATCAACGCCATCGCGCCGACCGCACAGCCGGCGGCCAGCGCCGCGCGCAAGGCTTGCGGGCGCAGGCCGAAGAACTGCCGCACGCCCACATAGACCAGGCTCACCGCGGCCAGCCAGGCGGCATTGGACACCATCACATAGGCGCCCGGCGGCATGATCTCGGACGAGGCATAGGCCAGCAACGACAGCACCGCCAGCGCGTTGGCCGCCGTGAACGCCTCGATGCCGGGCACGCCGCCGCGCGCGTAAAACGGCAGCAACAGCGGCAGCGCCAGGGCCGTCGCCAGGCCCCACACCAGGAAAAATAGAGAAGTCGTCATGTTGTTGCCGGCTTGCGCCCTCGTGGGCGGTCGCCGTCGCGTGGAACATCTGTTGCACCGGATGCAGAGTCGGAACCAGGTTACAGACCTGCACTTTTGACGTTTTTTGTTACCTATATGGCAAACCATCGCCCTTGTCCGTCGCGCGCATAACGTTCCGTGTGGGAAATTCCCACAACCGGCCATACCGCCACGACGGCTGCGCGGTATGCAAAGAAGAATACGCCAAGCCCCGGGCGCATAGCGCTTCCTTTGCACTAATTGACAGTTGAATCCGGCGAAAAGTCATAAAGTTCGGTCTATCGCCGGCGCCACCAGAAGCGCCGCGATCACGCCCCACGGGCGTGGCGCGTACTAGCCATGCACTCCCTTGCGCGAGTGCGAAGGTCCCCGTAGCGGGCGCCGCGCAGTCACTACCCAACGCTCTCCCTTCGCCGCCGGCGCCTTGCGCCCGCGCGCCTCGCCTTCGGCAACGCGACATCCGCGCGCCCGGCCGGCGGAGCCATGAGCGCCCCTATCGCAACTGCGGAAGTGCTTACAGATGCTGAAAACAACGACGCCCGCCAAGGGCCAGGCGCAGCGCCCCGCGGCGCATGCCTTGATGGGAGCCCCGCGAAGGCGGGCCGCTGGAACGAGACTGCGGGCGCTGACGGCCAGCGCGCTGCTGGCCCCGGCGCTGGCCGCCCCCGGCGCCGACTACGACGCGCTGATCGCGCGCGCCCGCGCTGGCGACTACGAGCCGGCCCTGGCCCTGCTGCGGCAGCAAGGGCCGGGCGCCGGCCGCCAGGCGGTGTATGACCACATCGTCATCGCCGGCTGGGCCGGCCGGCCCGCCGAAGCCGTGGCCGCCTACGAGACCCTGCCGCCGGCCGGCGCCCTGCCCGCCGACATCCAGTTGGCCGTGGCGCGCGCCTACCGCGACCTGCGGCGCTGGCCCGAGGCGCTGGCGGCGTATCGCGCCGGCCTGCGCCGGCATCCCGGCCAATCCGGGTTCGCGGCCGGCGAAATCATGACGCTGGCCGACGCCGGCCAGACCGACGCCGCGCGCCGCGCCGGCCAGGACTGGGTGGCGCGCGCGCCGCGCAACGCCGACGCGCGCCTGGCCCTGGGCTATGTCCACGCCCGCCAGGGCCAGCCCTACGAGGCGCTGCACCAGGCCGACCAGGCGCTCGCCATTGCGCCGGGCACGCCCTACGTGCTGCGCGAATACATCGACGCGCTCGGCCGCGCGCGGCTGGCGCAGCCCGCGCTGGAACTGGCGCGGCGGCATCCCGACCTGTTCGACGCCGCGCAACTGCGCCGCCTCGAAGGCGACGCGCTGGCACAGCAGGTGCGCCTGGCAGCCATGCCCAGCCGTAGCGAGGCCGAGCGCTTTGTCATCGCGGACCGGGCGCTGGCGCGCTACGACGAACTGATTCCCGCCTGGCAGGCCCTGGGCGACGCGGCCCGCGCCGATGTGCGGCGCGCCCGCATCGACCGCCTGCACGCGCTGCACGCGCGGGCGCGCATGGCCGAGGTGGCGCGGGAATACGAGGCGCTGCGGGCCGAGGGCGTGGCCGTGCCGCGCTACGCGCTCAATGACGTCGCCTCGGCCTACCTGTACCTGCGCCAGCCGGAAAAGGCGCGCGACCTCTATCGCCAGGTCGGCGCGGATGATGCTTTCCGCAACGATGACGCGCAGGACCGCCTCAGCACCGAAACCGGCCTGTACTACGCGCTGGCCGAGGCCGAACAATTCGACCAGACCGGCGCCGTCACCGACGCCATCGGCGCGGGCTACGCGCCCTGGCTCTATTACAAGGGCCAGGCCACCCGCAACCCCAACGACCTCAAGCTGGAAAGCGAGCAGACCGTGGCGGCGGCGCGCCTGCAGGCCGACGACACCGTGGCCGCCGAACAGCGCCTGGCCGGCATGGTCGCCAACGCGCCCAACAACTCCACGCTGCGCGCCGACCTGGCCTCGGTCTACCGGCGACGCGACCAGCCGCGCGCCTCCGAGCGTGAACTGAAGCTGGCCGAGACGCTGGCGCCGCGCGCGCTGTCGGTCGAAAACGGCCAGGGCTTCACCGCCCTGGACCTGCAGGAATGGCGCCAGGCCGAGGCACTGTCGGCCGACACCCTGGCGCGCGCGCCGGAAAACCTGACCAGCCGCCGCCTGGCGCGCGAATGGGAAGTGCACAACAAGGCCGAACTGCGCCTCAGCGGCTACCGCGGCCTGGCCTCGGACAGCCCGGTCAACGGCAATGGCGACTTCGGCATCGACGCGGTGCTGTATTCGCCGCCCATCGACTACCACTGGCGCGCCTTCGGCGGCGGCGGCTATGCCACCGGCGACTTCGAGGAAGGCCGCGGCAACTACCGCTGGCTGCGCACCGGCGTCGAATGGCGCGGCCGCGACCTCACGGTCGAGGGCGAAGTCTCGACCCACAGCTACGGCCATGGCGTCAAACCCGGCCTGCGCCTGTCGGCCGCCTACGACATCGACGACCACTGGCAGGTGGGCGGCGCGGGCGAGCTGCTGTCGCGCGAGACCCCGCTGCGAGCGTTGACCAACGACATCACGTCCAACCGCCTGACCGGCTTCGTGCGCTGGCGCGCCAATGAACGGCGCGAATGGACGCTGTCGCTGGCGCCGTCGCGCTTTTCCGACGGCAACCAGCGCTGGGAACTGGGCCTGGCCGGGCGCGAACGCGTCTACACCGCGCCGCACCTGAAGGCCGACCTGACGCTGGACCTGTCGAGCCAGCGCAACAGCCGCGACGACGCGCCCTACTACAACCCGCGCTCGGACCTGATGGTGCTGCCCGGCGCGCGCCTGACCCACACGCTGTACCGCCGCTACGAAACCGCCTGGGAGCAGATCGGCACCCTCGGCGCCGGCACGTACACCCAGCAGGGCTACGGCACCGGCGGCGTCATCGCCCTGGGCTACGGCCAGCGCTACCGCGCCAACGACGTGCTGGACATGGGCGCGATGATCACCGGCATCAGCCGCCCGTACGACGGCCAGCGCGAGCGCGAACTGCGCATCGTGTTCGACCTTGCCTACCGCTTCTGAGACCGCCATGTTGCTCAAGCTACCCACCCGACTCCTGCTGACGGCCCTGTTGCTGCTGGCCATCCTGGCGCTGACCGCCTGCGCCAAGGACATCCCGGTCTACACGCCGCCGTCCGAACGGCCCGTGGCGGCCGCCGAAAAGCCCTGGGTGCCCGGGAATTTCCTGGCCCTGGCCTACCACGACGTCGAAGACGACGACCCCGATCAGGCCTTTCTGAGCGTGCGCACCGACCGCCTGGTGGACCAGTTGGCCTGGCTGCGCGAGAACGGCTACCAAGCCGTCTCGGTCGACCAGATCCTGGCCGCGCGCCAGGGCGGCAAGCCGCTGCCCGAGCGCGCCGTGCTGCTGTCGTTCGACGACGGCTACCGCAGCTTCTACACCCGCGTCCTGCCGATCCTTAAGGCCTACCGCTGGCCCGCGCTGCTGGCGCCGGTGGGCGCCTGGATGGACACCCCGGCCGACCAGCGGGTCGATTTCGGCGGCAGCCTCGAACCGCGCCAGCGCTTTCTGAACTGGGACGAAGTGCGCGCCATCTCGCAGTCCGGGCTGGTCGAGATCGCCGCCCACACCGACGCCTCGCACTACGGCGCGCTGGCCAACCCGCAAGGCAACACCGAACCGGCCGCGGCCATCCGCGCCTACGACGCCAAGACCGGCCGCTACGAAACCGAGGCCGAATTCCAGGCCCGCATGGGCGGCGACGTGCGCGCCATCAGCCGCAAGATCGAACAGGCCACCGGCAAAAAGCCGCGCGTCTGGGTCTGGCCCTACGGCGCCGAAGGCGGCAGCACGCTGCGCATCGCCGCGGAAAACGGCTACCAACTGGCGCTGACGCTGGAGGACGGCCCCGGCCGGCTGGCGCGCCTGATGTCCACGCCGCGCATGCTGCTGGCCAGCGATCCCGCGCTCAAGCCCTTCGCCAACAGCATCGTCGGCATGGAAGCCACGCCGCTGATGCGGGTGGCCCACGTCGACCTGGACTATGTCTACGACCCCGACCCGGCGCAGACCGACCGCAACCTGGGCGAACTGGTGCAGCGCATCCTGGACATGCAGATCAACACCGTGTTCCTGCAGGCCTATTCCGACCCCGGCGGCGACGGCCTGGTGCGCTCGGTGTACTTCCCCAACCGCTGGCTGCCGGTGCGCGCCGACCTGTTCAACCGCGCCGCCTGGCAGTTGCACAACCGCGCCAACGTCATGGTGTATGCCTGGATGCCGGTGCTGGCCTATGACCTGGACGCCTCGATCCCGCGCGTCACGCGCTGGCGGCCAGACGGCGCCCAGGCGCGCCCGGACCCCGACCAGTACCGCCGCCTGTCGCCGTTCGACGCCACCGCGCGGGCGCGCATCGGCGACCTGTACGAAGACCTGGCGCGCCACGCCATCTTCGACGGCATCCTGTTCCACGATGACGCCGTGCTGTCCGACTTCGAGGACGCCAGCGCCCCCGCGCTGGCGGCCTACCGCGCCGCCGGCCTGCCCGGCGACATCGGCCGGTTGCGCGCCGACCCGGACACGCTGCAACGCTGGACGCGCTTCAAGAGCCGCGCCCTGATCGACTTCACGGCCGAACTGACCGAACGCGTGCGCGCGGTGCGCGGGCCGCAGATCAAGACCGCCCGCAACCTCTTCGCCATGCCGATCCTGGAGCCGCAGTCGGAGACCTGGTTCGCGCAGAACCTGGACGACTTCCTGGGCGCCTACGACTGGACCGCGCCCATGGCCATGCCACTGATGGAGAACGTGCCCAAGGGCCAGGAAAACGCCTGGCTCGACCGGCTGGTCGACGCCGTGGCGCGGCGCCCCGGCGGGCTCGACAAAACCGTGTTCGAACTGCAGGCGCGCGACTGGCGCACCGGCCCCGGCCGCCCCGAGGCCACGCCCGTCGACACCGCCGTGCTGGCCGGCTGGATGCAGCGCCTGCAACTGCGCGGCGCCCGCAGCTTCGGCTACTACCCCGACGACTTCTCGCAAGACCAGCCCCGGTTGCAAGGCATCCGGCCCGCCATCTCCGAAGCCTGGTATCCCCTCCGATGATCGACCGACTGATTGCCCTGATTATTCTGCTGGCGGTGCTGGGCGCGCCGTTCGGCTTCACCCTGATGCTGACCGGCCAGGCGCTGCTGGGCTTCGTCTTCTTCTATCCCCTCTTCATGTCCGGCATGTGGATGGCCGGCGGCCTGTACTTCTGGTGGCACTGGGAACGGCGCTGGCAGTGGGGCCCGGCGTCGCCGCCGCCGGCGCTGGCCGGCAATCCGCTGGTGTCGATCCTGGTGCCCTGCTACAACGAGGCCGACAACGGCGAGGAAACCCTGCTGGCCGCGCTCAACCAGCGTTATCCGAACCTCGAAGTCATCGCCATCAACGACGGTTCCCGCGACGGCACCGGGCCGATGCTGGACCGCCTGGCCGAACAGCATCCGCGCCTGCGGGTGGTGCACCTGGCGCAGAACCAGGGCAAGGCCATGGCGCTGCGCATGGGCGCGCTGGCCGCGCGCAGCGAATACCTGGTCTGCATCGACGGCGACGCGGTGCTCGACCCGGACGCCGCCGCCTACCTGGTGGCGCCGCTGATCGACAACCCGCGCGTGGGCGCGGTCACCGGCAACCCGCGCATCCGCACCCGCTCGACCCTGATCGGCCGCATCCAGGTGGGTGAATTCTCGTCCATCATCGGCCTGATCAAGCGCACCCAGCGCATCTACGGCCAGGTCTTCACGGTGTCGGGCGTGGTGGCCGCCTTCCGGCGCGCGGCGCTGGATCGGGTCGGCTACTGGAGCCTGGACATGATCACCGAGGACATCGACATCAGTTGGAAGCTGCAGCGCGATCACTGGTCGATCTTCTACGAGCCGCGCGGCCTGTGCTGGATCCTGATGCCCGAGACGCTGCGCGGCCTCTGGAAGCAGCGCCTGCGCTGGGCCCAGGGCGGCGCCGAGGTGTTCCTGAAGAACCTGCGTTCGATCTGGAACTGGCGCCACCGCCGCCTGTGGCCGCTGATGCTGGAATTCTGCCTGTCGACCGCCTGGGCCTTTGCCTTCGGCGTGTCGGTGCTGCTGTGGCTGATCAGCCAGGTCGTGACCCTGCCCAACAACATGCACATCGCCAGCCTGATGCCGCCGGCCTTCACCGGCATGATGCTGGCGATGGTGTGCCTGCTGCAGTTCGCCATCAGCATCCTGATCGACCGCCGCTACGAGCCGGGCCTGTGGCGCGCGCTCTACTGGGTCATCTGGTATCCGCTGGCCTACTGGATGGTGAGTCTGCTCACCACCCTGGTCAGTTTCCCCAAAGTCATGCTGCGCAAGCAGGCCGAGCGCGCGCGCTGGACCAGCCCCGACCGCGGCATCAAATCACCGGACGCATCATGATCATCACCACGCAACGCTCGCGCGCGGGCTACCTGTTCGACCTGCTGCTGACCGCCATCGGCTGGTTCGCCTTCGTCTACCTGTTCGGCGCCGGCATCGCCGCCATCCTGCGCGGCGCGGCCGGCGGGCCGCAGGCGCCGCTGTGGCCGACCTTCCTGCCGACACTGCACACGCTGGGCGGCTACGCCGTGCTGGCACTGCTGAACGCCGCGCTGCTGGTGCTGTGGGCGGCCTACAACCACCTGCGCTTTGCCGGCAACGACCGGCGCCAGCCCATCGAGCCGCTGGACGACCAGCGGCTGGCCCGGAGCTTCGCCGTCACGCCGCGGCAGCTCGCGCAGTTGCGGGCCACGCGCGTCGCCGTCATCCATCACGGCGACGACGGTGAGATCCAGGCCATCACGGCGGTCCGCCCGCGCCTGGCCGCCGTGCCGGCGGCCTGAGGGCGGCGCGGAGCCGCGCTGAAGCGACCGCCGGCCCGCGCGCCGCGCTCAGGCGCGCTTGCGCTCCACATCGGGCAGCAGCACCGCCACAATGCCCAGCAACGGCAGGTAAGCGCACACCTGGTACACGTAGCCGATGCTGGTGGCATCGGCCAGCTTGCCCAGCGCGGCCGCGCCCAGCCCCCCCATGCCGAAAGCGAAGCCGAAGAACAGGCCGGCGATCATGCCGACCTTGCCCGGCACCAGCTCCTGCGCATACACCACGATGGCCGAGAAGGCCGACGCCAGCACCACGCCAATGATGACCACCAGCACGCCGGTCCAGAACAGGTTGGCGTACGGCAGCATCAGCGTGAACGGCGCCACGCCCAGGATCGATACCCAGATCACGATCTTGCGGCCGATGCGGTCGCCCACCGGCCCGCCCACCACCGTGCCCACCGCCACCGCCGCCAGGAACAGGAACAGGTAAAGCTGCGCCTCGCGCACCGACAGCGCGAACTTGTCGATCAGGTAGAAGGTGAAATAGCTGTTCAGGCTGGCCAGGTAGAAGTACTTGGAGAACACCAGCAACCCCAACACGCCCAACGCGCCCAGCACCTGGTTGCGCGTCAGGCCATTGCCGGCGCTGGCACGCCGGGCGCGCGGCTGCAGGCGCGCGCGGTTGGCGCCGTACCAGCGGCCGATGCCGGTCAGCACCACGATGCCGAACAGCGCCGCCAGCGAGAACCAGGCCACGCTGCGCTGGCCGTGCGGAATGATGAACAGCGCCGCCAGCAGCGGCCCCAGCGCCGAGCCGACGTTGCCGCCCACCTGGAACAGCGACTGCGCCAGCCCATGGCGCCCGCCCGAGGCCATGCGCGCCACGCGCGACGACTCAGGGTGGAACACCGACGAACCCGTGCCCACCAGCACCGCCGCCACCAGCAGCCAGCCGAACGACGGCGCCACCGACAGCAGCAGCAACCCCGCCAGCGTGAAGCCCATGCCCACCGGCAGCGAATACGGCTTGGGATTGCGGTCGGTGTAGAAACCGATGAACGGCTGCAACAGCGACGCCGCCAACTGGTACACCAGCGTGATCAGGCCGATCTGCGCGAACGACAGACTGAACGAATCCTTCAGCATTGGATAAATGGCCAGCAGGATTGACTGGATCATGTCGTTCATCAGGTGCGCCACGCTGATCGCGCCCAATACCGCGAAGGCGGTGGACGGATCGGCGACGGCTGGCTGCGGCGCGGCCGTGGCGGCTGGCGGCGCATCGTTGGGTAACGCGGTGGCCGAAGTCTGAGATGGATTCATGGCGGCAGGCGATGTCGGATAACAAGGAGCGACCGGCGCGGCGCCGGACCTTGCCAGTGTAGGAAGGACACCTCGCCCCCGGCTGACAATTTTCGTCGGAAAAGTGACAAAATGACGCTATTCCTACCATGCATCCGGCCTCATCCCGCTTTCGGAAGTGACACCATGCCGACCCGGCCCGCGCCCCTCGACCCCACCCGCAGCATCGACGCCCAGGACTACCAGCACCGCCCGCGCAGGGTGACGGCGATGGCCAAGGAATTTCCCGCCGGCGCCCGTACCGGCGCCCATTCGCACCCGCGCGCCCAGCTCATCTACGCCGTCGAGGGGGTGATGCGCGTCACCACCCCCAGCGGCTTCTGGGCGCTGCCGCCGCTGCGCGCGCTATGGGTGCCGGCCGGCGTGCCGCACGGCGTCGACATGGTCGGCGCGGTCTCCATGCGCTCGCTCTACATCCAGGCCGACGCCGCCCAGGCGTACTGGCCGCAGTGCCAGGTGATCGAGGTCAGCGGCCTGTTGCGCGAGCTGATCCTGGCCCTGACCGCCGAGCCCATCGACTATCCGCTGGGCGGCCGCGCCGAACAGATCGCCGCGCTGATCCTGTCCGAACTGACCGCCGCGCGCGTGGTGCCCATCCAGATTCCCTGGCCGCGCGACCGCCGCCTGCAGATCGTCTGCGAGGCGATCCTGGACCGGCCAGGCCTGCAGCGCGGCATCGAGGACTGGGGCAGCGAGGTCGGCGCCAGCGCGCGCACGCTGATCCGGCTGTTCCAGGCTGAACTGGGGCTGAATTATCGGCAATGGGTGCAGCAGGTGCGGCTAGCCGACGCCGTCTGCCGCCTGTCGCTGGGCGAGCCGGTGGCGCGCATCGCCGCCGACCTGGGCTATCGCAGCGCCAGCGCCTTCAGCGCCATGTTCCATCGCGCCCTGGGCGCGCCGCCGCAACGCTATCTGCGGGCGCAGGCCGCATGACATCTGCAACCGGCCTTGCCGTTTGTCACGGCGCGCAATACATTTCAGCGCGCGCTTGCAGTGTGGCGCCACGCGAAACCCGCGCGGCGCGTATGCTCAAACCCGTCCCTATATCCTTTGTCCGTGGTCCGAACCGTCCCTGCGGGCAAGTTTGGTTACTGAAACCTTCCGGCGCGGTCGCCGGTCTATAGCGTTCTGCCCTAGAATCGCCTGCAATGAGCACCCCCCAGCAATCCTCCGCCAACCCGGGCGGCAAATCGGGCTTTCCCTGGAAACGACTCCTGATCAAGGCCGGCGTCGCCGTCGCCGGCCTCGGCGTCTGCGGGGCGCTGCTGGTCGGCCTGGCGCTGGCGATCGCCTGGCCCAGCCTGCCGGACCTGCACGCCATGACCGACTACCGGCCGCGGGTGCCGCTGCGCATCTACACCGCCGACAAGGTCCTGATCGGCGAATACGGCGAAGAACACCGCAACGTGCTGCGCTTCGACGAAATCCCGGCGGTGATGCGCCAGGCCGTGCTGGCGGCCGAGGACGACCGCTTCTACCAGCACGGCGGCGTCGACTGGATGGGCATGGTGCGCGCCGTGCTCGTGAACCTCGTCAAGCAATCCAAGACCCAGGGCGGCAGCACGATCACCATGCAGGTGGCGCGCAACTTCTACCTGTCGTCCGAAAAGACCTATTCGCGCAAGTTCTACGAACTGCTGCTGACCTACAAGATTGAATCCGAGCTCACCAAGGACCAGATCCTCGAGCTCTACATGAACCAGATCTACCTGGGCCACCGCGCCTACGGCTTCGCCGCCGCCTCGCGCACCTACCTCGGCAAGCCGCTGTCCGAGGTCACGCCGGCCGAGGCCGCGATGCTGGCCGGCATTCCCAAGGCGCCTTCGCGCTTCAACCCCATCACCAACTTCCCGCGTGCCGAGATCCGCCAGCACTACGTGCTGGGCCGCATGAAGACGCTGGGCTACCTGACGCCGGAACAGACCGAAGAGGCCCTCAAGCAGCACGTGGTGATCCGCGGCGCCGACGGCGCCAGCCTGCGCGGCTTCGCCATCCACGGCGAATACCCGGCCGAACTGGCGCGCCAGCTGATGTACGGCGTGTTCCAGGAGCAGACCTACTCCAAGGGCATCGACGTCTACACCACGATCGACTCCAAGGACCAGGAAGCCGCCTACCGCGCCGTGCGCGACGGCGTGCTGGACTACACCCGCCGCGCGCCCTACCCCGGGCCGGAAGACCAGATCGAGCTGCCCGACGGCGTCGAAAAGGATGCCGCGGCATTCGACGACATCCTCGACGGCGTGCAGGACAAGACGCCCGACAGCGAAGACCTGCTCACCGCCGTGGTGCTGGCCGCCAGCCCGCAGGAAGTGACCGTGGCGCGCAGCGCGCGCGACATCATCACCATCTCCGACAAGAAGGCGCTGGCCGTGGTGGCGCGCGCCCTCAACCCCAAGGCCAGCGACAGCCAGCGCATCCAGCGCGGCTCGGTGGTCTACATCCACAAGAACGGCGACGGCTGGGAAATCATCAACATGCCGGCGCTGCAGGCGGCGCTGGTGTCGATGGTGCCGCAGGACGGCGCCATCCGCGCCATGATCGGCGGCTTCGACTACAACCGCGGCACCTTCAACCGCGTCACGCAGGCCTGGCGCCAGCCGGGCTCGAACATCAAACCGTTCGTCTACGCCGCCGCCCTGGAGCGCGGCCTGACGCCCGCCACGCAGATCTCCGACCAGCCCTTCATGCTGACCGCCGCGCAGACCGGCTCCAAGGACTGGCAGCCCAAGAACGACGGCAACCGCTACGAGCCGATGCTGACGCTGCGCCAGGGCCTGTACAAGTCCAAGAACATGGTCACCATCCGCATCCTGCAGGCCATCGGCCCGCAGTACGCGCAGGACTACCTGACCCGCTTCGGCTTCGACAAGGCGCGCTGGCCGGCGGTGTTGCCGCTGGGCCTGGGCGCCGGCGGCGCCACGCCGCTGCAGGTGGTCAACGGCTACAGCGTGTTCGCCAACGGCGGCTACCGCGTCACGCCCTATCTGGTGGACAAGGTCACCGACCGCTCCGGCAACGTGCTGATGCAGGCCCAGCCGGTGGTGGCCGGCGACGCCGCCGCGCGCGCCATCGACCCGCGCACCGCCTGGGTCATGGACGACATCCTGCGCGGCGTCACCACCAGCGGCACCGCGGCGCGCGCGCACCAGGTGCTCAAGCGCAACGACATCGGCGGCAAGACCGGCACCACCAACGAGGCGGTGGACGTCTGGTTCTCCGGCTTCACGCCCACCCTGGCCACCACGGTCTGGATGGGCTTTGACCAGCCCCGGTCGCTGGGCACCAACGAATTCGGCAGCGGCCTGGCGCTGAGCACCTGGCTCGACTACATGCAGCCGGTGCTCAAGGGCGTGCCCGAAGCCAAGCCGGCGCCGCGCCCCGACGGCCTGCTGGTGGACAACGGCGAATACTATTTCACCGAGTTCCCGCCGGGCCAGGCGGTGGCCTCGCTCGACCTGTCCAGTGGCGACCCGCTGACGGACTTCCTGAACAACAACCGCTCCACCGACGGCACCGACAACTCGGTACGGCCGCTGCCCGCGCCCGGCGCGGCGCTGCCGCCGGCCACCGCGCCGCAGGCGGGCACGCCGCCACCGGCGCCGGCCCAACCGGTACCGGCCCCGCAGGCCCCGGTGGCGCAGCCGATTCCGGTGCCGGCCGCCGGCGGCGGTACGCTGCGAGGCACCGAGGGCGCCAGCCCCCCGATCCCGCCGATCCCGGTGCCGCGCGTCGAGGCCGATCCGGCGGGCGGCGCCCGCGCCAGCGCCGTCAACGGCATCGGCGCGCTGGCGGCGCGGCCGCTCTAGCGGCCTTTGAGCACGGATGCAAACGGGGCGCCCATCGGGCGCCCCGTTTGCATTCCCGGCGGGAAGCCGCGGCCTAAGCGGACGTGACCACCGCCGGCTCGGTCACCACCGCGCGCGGCCAGGCCCGCAGCGTTTCCAGGTCCAGGAAGGTGAAGTAGCCATCCTTCCAGCCTTCGGTATCGATGTGATAGACATTGCCCAGCGCCAACGGCGCGGCCACCGGCGTGTGGCCCGCCACCACCGCGCGCACGCCGAGCACGCCGGTGCGGTCCAGTTGCCGCAGCCGCTCGCGCGACCACTGGCAGGTGGCGCTGGTGCGCTTGTAGCGATCCCGCAGCGCCGACTCCAGGCGCGGCCAGAACAGCACCGGGCAATCGGCGTGCAGCAGCCCGACCGCGCCCGCTGAGGTCTCCACCTCGATGGCGATCGGCAACTGGTCGAAGGCCTCGGCGTACACCTGCTGGCGCTCGGCCGGCAGATCCAGGAACCAGCCGCCGCCGTAGCCGCGCCAGTTCATCACATCCACCTGACCGGTGCGCACGTGGCGCACGGCATAGTCCTCGTGGTTGCCCTGCACCGCGTAGAACCAGGGCTGCGCCAGCCATTGCAGCGCCTCCTCGCTTTCGGGCCCACGGTCGACCAGATCGCCGACGGAAAACAGGCGGTCACGACCGGCGTCGAAACCCATCCGCGCCAGGCTCTCGCGCAGGCGCGTAAAACAGCCGTGCACGTCGCCCACCGCGAAATCGCGGCCCAGCTCGTTGCGCGGCACTTTCAGAAAACGTTGCTGCATGATGATCCAGCCCGCCCAATCGGGCCCAGCTCTCTTTTTAACCCGCTTTTTATCCATCCCCGTTTACCCCGGCGGGCGCGCGGATGCATTCAAGCGTTACGAGAATCGCTATTATTCGTGATAAGGTTCCGTCTTTCCCAACCTCCCTTCCCGAGGGGGCAGCGCCAGCCGCCCCGCCGTCGCCATGACCGCCGCCGCCACCATCAAAACCTGGTACCTGATCCACAAATGGACCAGCCTGGTCTGTACGATCTTCCTGCTCGTCATCTGCCTGACCGGCCTGCCGCTGGTGTTCCACCACGAGATCGAGCACTGGCTGGACGACGCCAAGCCGCTGTCGGACGTGCCCGCCTCGACGCCACCCGCCAACCTCGACACGCTGGTCGAGCGCGCCAAATCGATGTATCCCGGTGAAGTGGTCGACTACCTGTTCTTCGACCCCGACGAACCCCAGGTCTATGTCGGCATGGCCAAGAAGCCCGGCGACGACCAGGTTTCCGGCCACGCCGTGCGCATGGACGGCCGCACCGGCGACGTGCTGCTCGACGGCCCGCTCTACACCGAGGACAAGTTCTCGTTCATGGGCATCATGCTGGCCCTGCACGTCGACCTGTTCGCCGGCCTGCCGGGCGAACTGTTCCTGGGCTTCATGGGCCTGCTGTTCTGCGTCGCCATCGTCTCCGGCGTGGTGCTGTACGGCCCCTTCATGAAGAAGCTCGAATTCGGCACCGTGCGCGCCGGCCGCTCGACCCGCCTCAAATGGCTCGACCTGCACAATCTGCTTGGCATCGTCACGCTGGTGTGGGCCTTCGTGGTCGGCCTGACCGGCGTCATCAACGAACTGTCCACGCCGCTGTTCCGCCTGTGGCAATCCACCGAACTGGTGCGCATCCTCGAGCCCTACAAGGGCCAGGACGTGCCCGCCCGGCTGGCCTCGGCGCAGTCCGCGGCCGACACCGCGCGCAAGGCCCTGCCGGGCAACGAAGTCTCGTTCATCGCCTTCCCCGGCAACGCTTTCGGCAGCCCCCACCACTACATCACCTGGATGCGCGGCGCCACGCCGCTCACCTCCAAGATGAACACGCCCGTCCTGATCGACGGCCGCAGCGGCGAACTGACCACCGTGGCCAACATGCCCTGGTACCTGACCGCCCTGGAACTGTCGCGCCCGCTGCACTTCGGCGACTACGCCGGCCTGCCCCTGAAAATCATCTGGGCCCTGCTCGACCTGATCACCATCGTGGTGCTGATCAGCGGCCTCTACCTGTGGCTGGCGCGCCGCCGCGCGACCGAAGCCCGCATCGCCGAGCTGGTGCGCAAGCACCAGGCCGCCGCCCCGCAACGGAGCCCCGCATGAGCCAGAAATCCTCGCGCGGCTTCCTGTTCGTCTGGGGCGTGCCGATTCTGCTGGGCGTGCTCAGCGTCTTCGGCCTGCTGGCGGCGCTGCTGGGCACCGGCGCCTGGCACTGGGCCTCGTGGACGGCGCTGACCCTCCTGCTGGTGGTCATCGCGCGCCACTGGTTCTTCCCGCCGCGCCAGCCCGAGGCATAGCGCCGCGCCCTACTTGCCGAACTTCTCCGGATCGGGCCCCAGGCGGGGCCCTTCCGGGATGGCGTCGATCGCCGCCATCTCCGCGCCCGACAGCTCGAAATCGAACACATCGATGTTCTCGCGGATGCGCGCCGGCGTCACCGACTTCGGGATCACGATCAGGCCCTGCTGCAAGTGCCAGCGCAGCGTCACTTGCGCCGCCGATTTACCGTGCTTGCGCGCCAGCTCCAGGATCGTCTTGTCCTGCGTGATCCGGCCCTGCGCCAACGGACTCCAGGACTCGGTGGCGATGCAATGCTTTTCATGGAACGCGCGCAATTCGCGCTGCGCGAAGCCCGGATGCAGTTCGATCTGATTGACCGCCGGCACGACCCCGGTGGCATCGATCAGGCGCTCCAGGTTGGCGCGGGTGAAATTGGACACCCCGATCGAACGGGCGCGGCCGTCTGCCTTCATCTCGATCATGGCGCGCCAGGCGTCGAGGAATTTCTCGCTGCCGGCCACCGGCCAATGGATCAGGTACAGATCCACGTAGGCCAGGCCGAGCTTTTCCAGGCTTTCGTCCATGGCCTGCTGGGCCGCATCGAAACCATGCTTGTCATTCCACAGTTTGGTGGTGATGAACAGGTCCTTGCGCGCCACGCCCGCGGCGCGCAGCCCGGCGCCCACGCCGGATTCGTTGCCGTAGATCGCGGCGGTGTCCACCGAACGATAGCCGGCCGCCAGCGCTTCCTTGACGCTGGCGGCGGCCTGATCGTCCGGCACCTGCCACACGCCCAGGCCCAATTGCGGAATCTTGCCGCCGTCGTTCAGTTTCACTGTGGGTACTTTCGCCATAACACCCTCCGAAGCTTGCGACGCTCGCACGGCGAAATCGCGCCAGGTCGCGCAACCAGGGATGCTGCCGGGCGTACCCCCTGGCCTACCGTTGATAACGGGCCCGCCCCGCTGCCCCTGCATGGAAAAACGATGAGAAAACCGGATGTAAAACCCCCGGGCGTGGTCCTTCCATCCCAGGGGTTTTCAACTAGATCATAGCGCCGGTGCCGGATAATGGGCCTTTACGGGGCCCGACGCCCCTCTTCGGATTCCACCGCCTGCCCGCCTTCGCCTTGCTCGCCGCCCCATGACCGCACCCGTCTCCCGCACGCCCGGACGCGGTGGCTTCGCCACCCTGCGCACCCTGTTTCCCTACCTCTGGCCGCCCGGCCAGGCGGGGCTGAAGGCGCGGGTGGTGGCCGCCCTGCTATGCCTGTTCGCCGCCAAGGCGGCCACCGTCTACGTGCCAGTGATCTACAAGCACGCCATCGACGCCCTCGGCCAGGGCGCGCCGGGCCACGTGACCGTGCCGCTGGGCCTGATCCTGGCCTACGGCGGCGCGCGGGTCCTGTCGCTGCTGTTCTCGGAACTGCGCGACGCTCTGTTCGCCCGCGTCGGCCAGCACGCCATCCGCTCGGTCGGCCTGCGCATCTTCCGCCACCTGCACGGCCTGGCGCTGCGCTTTCACCTGACGCGCCAGACCGGCGGCCTGACCCGCGCCATCGAGCGCGGCACCAAGGGCATCCAGACGCTGCTGTCGTTCCTGCTGTTCAACATCCTGCCCACCTTCTTCGAGATCGGCCTGGTCTGCATCGTGCTGTGGCGCATGTTCGACGCCTGGCTGGCGCTGGCCACGGGCGCCACGGTGGTCCTGTACATGGCCTATACGCTCGCCGTCACCGAATGGCGCGCCAAGTTCCGCCGGCAGATGAACGAAACCGACTCCGAGGCCAACACCAAGGCCATCGAAAGCCTGCTGAACTACGAGACGGTCAAGTACTTCGGCAACGAGGAGCACGAAGCGCGCCGCTACGACGCCTCGCTCACCCGCTACGAACGCGCCGCGGTGCGCAGCCAGGTCAGCCTGTCGATCCTCAACGTCGGCCAGGCCGTCATCATATCCGCCGGCCTCACGCTGGTGATGTGGATGGCCGCCAACGGCATCGCCCAGGGCCGCTACACGCTGGGCGACTTCGTGCTGGTCAACACCTACCTGCTGCAGCTTTACTCGCCGCTGAGCTTCTTCGGCTTCATCTACCGCGAGATCAAGCAGGCCATGATCGACATGGAACGCATGTTCGAACTGCTGGGCCAGGACCGCGAAGTGGCCGACCGCCCCGGCGCGCAGCCGCTGCGCGTGGCCGGCGGCGCGGTCGAATTCCGCGATGTGCGCTTCGGCTACGACGAACGCCGGCCCATCCTCAAGGGCGTGAGCTTCACCCTGCCGGCCGGCAAGACCGTGGCCGTGGTTGGCACCTCGGGCGCGGGCAAGTCCACCATCGGGCGCTTGCTGTTCCGCTTCTACGACGCCGACGCCGGCGTCATCCTGGTCGACGGCCAGGACGTGCGCGAGGTCACCCAGGCCAGCCTGCGCGCCGCCATCGGCGTGGTGCCGCAGGACACGGTGCTGTTCAACGACACCATCCGCTACAACATCGGCTACGGCCGGCCCGGCGCCTCGGACGCCGAGATCGAGCACGCGGCCCGGCTGGCGCACATCCACGACCTGATCATGGCCATGCCCGACGGCTACCAGACCATGGTGGGCGAGCGCGGCCTCAAGCTGTCCGGCGGCGAAAAACAGCGCGTCGCCATCGCCCGCACCCTGCTCAAGAACCCGGCCATCTTCCTGTTCGACGAAGCCACCAGCGCGCTCGACACCCGCACCGAGCGCGACATCCAGGCCAACCTGCGCGAAGTCAGCCGCGGCCGCAGCACGCTCATCATCGCCCACCGCCTGTCCACCGTGGCCGACGCCGACGAGATCCTGGTGCTCGAGGACGGCCGCGTGGCCGAGCGCGGCCGCCACGCGCAACTGCTGGCGGCGGGCGGCCGGTACGCCGCCATGTGGGCGCGGCAGCAGGAAAACGGCGCCCCGCAGGCGGATTGACAAGCCCCGCCCCCCTGTCCGAACATCGCACCCTTTGCTTCCAAGGCCTTCCATGCAGGATTCCCGCACCGCCCCCGAAGTCCGCGTCTGCGCCGCCACCGACCTGGTCAATGGCGGGCTCGGCGTCAAAGTGCCGGTCACCGACAGCGCGGGCCGCACCACGGCATTCTTCGTGCGCTACCAGGACCGCGTGCACGGCTACCTGAACCGCTGCGCCCACGTCGGCGTCGAACTCGACTGGGAAGGCAGCTTCTTCACCCGCGCCGGCGACCTGATCATGTGCGCCCGCCACGGCGCCACCTACCAGCCTGACACCGGCCTGTGCGTCGGCGGCCCCTGTAAGAACGGCCGCCTCGCCGGGCTGACGGTCGAAGAACGCGACGGCGCCGTCTACTGGCGGCCCAGCGGCAAGATCCAGCCGCTCGCCGCCGAAGGCTAGCCTTCAGGCGCGGGCCGGTTCGGCCGCCTGCGCCGGCTCGGCGCGGTCGGCGTAGCGCCGCGCCAGCACCGCGCACACCATCAGCTGCATCTGATGGAAGATCATCAGCGGCAACACCACAATGCCCATCTGCGACGTGCCGAACAGCACCGTGGCCAGCGGAATGCCGGACGCCAGCGACTTCTTCGAGCCGCAGAACACCAGCGTGATCTCGTTCTCCTTGGACAGCCCGAGCCTGCGGCTGCCCCAGGTCGTGATCAGCAGCACCGCCCCCAGCAACAGCGCATTGACCAGCACCATGGTCGCCAGGTCGATCGCGGGGAACGCGCGCCAGATGCCCTGCGCCACCGCCTCGCTGAACGCGGTATAGACCGCCAGCAGGATCGAACTGCGATCCACCTTCGACAGGATGCGGCTGTTGCGCTGCGCCCAGGCGCCGATCCAAGGCCGCAGCAGGCTGCCCAGCGCGAACGGCAGCAGCAGTTGCACAAGGATGCGGCCGGCATCGGCCAGGCCATGGCCGCCACCCTGGCGATGCAGCAGCACCGCCACCAGCAGCGGCGTCAGCACCGTGCCGAGCAGATTGGAGGCGGTGGCCGCGCAGATCGCGCCCGGCACGTTACCGCGCGCCATCGAGGTGAACGCGATCGACGACTGCACCGTGGACGACAGCGTACACACGAAGATCACGCCCAGCCACAGCGACGGCGTCAGCAAACCGGGAAACAGCGCGCGCAGCGTCAGTCCCAACAGCGGAAACAGGATGAAGGTGCAGCTCAGGATCAGCGCATGCAAGCGCACGTCCTTGACCCCGGCCACGATCGCAGCGGTCGACAAGCGCGCGCCGTGCAGAAAGAACAGCAGCGCAATCGCCACATTGCTGGCCACCAGCATGAACGAGGCGCCCTTGCCCACGGCCGGGAAAAAGCTGGCGAACGCCACGGTGGCGATCAGGATGAGCGTGAACGAGTCGGGCAGGAAGCGGCGCATGGCGGGAAGTTTCCAGAGAGGTTGCGGAAACTATAGGCGCGCCGCTTGCTATCGTGAAGGCCACTGGTTACTGTAGCTGCCATCGGACTTTCCTATAAGCAGGCAGCCATGCTCAATCCGCTCTGGCTCAAGACATTCGCCACCGCCGCAGGCGCGCCCAGCTTCAGCGAAGCGGCGCGCCGCCTCGGCCTGACCCAGCCCACCGTCAGCGAACACATCCGTCAGCTGGAGCAGTCGTTGAACCGGCGCCTGTTCCTGCGCGATACCCACTCCCTCGCCCTGACCAGTGATGGCCGCAGCCTGCTGGTGCACGCCGAGATCATCCTCGACGCGCACGAGCGCGCCGAGCGTCTGTTCGACGCCCCGCGGCTGCGCGGCCGGGTGCGGCTCGGCACCTCCGACGACCTGGCCATGGGGCCGCTGCCCGACGTGCTGGCCGCATTCCGCCAGGCGCATCCCGAAGTGGAGCTGGACATCACCATCGGCGTCACCAGCGATCTCTACCGCCTGCTGGACGACAACGGCCTGGACGTCATGATCGGCAAGCGCCGCCGTGGCGACCGCCGGGGCCAGACGCTGCATAAGGAAGCATTGCTGTGGCGCGCCCGCGAAGGCCTGCGCCTGGCGCCCGACGCGCCGCTGCCGCTGATCCTGCTGCGCGAACCCAGCGTCACCCGCAGCCTGGCGCTGGATGCGCTGGCGCGCGCCGGCCGCAGCTGGCAGATCGTCTGTACCAGCACCAGCTACGCCGGCTGCCAGGCGGCGGCCCGCGCCGGCCTGGGCATCACGGTGCAACCCTCGCACCTGTCCACCGCCGGCCTGGCGCCGCCGACCGGCGCGCTGGCCCTGCCGGCGCTGCCGCAGGTGGAATTCATCGTCATCTCGGCACCCGCGCCCAACAAGCCGACCCGCGCGCTGACCGAGATCCTGATGCGCAGCGCGCTGACCTGAACCGTTGCGCGTCGCGCTAGTCCGGCAGGTGGTCCGGCACGCCGTGCTCGTCCACGGACTTCACGCGATCGAGCGCATTGCGCGCGGCCGACATCGCTTCGACCGCGCCGCGAAATCGACGCGTCACAAAGATCTCGAACGCCAGGCTTTCGGGTTCGTCCTCGGCCTCGTCCTGGTCACAGGCCGGCGGCGCCTCCTGCGCGCCAGCCTCCTTGGCGGCCGCGTCCGCCTTCACCGGCAGGCGCCGCGTTTCCAGAAAAGCGCGCGCCGGAATGCGCCCCTCGGGTTGTGTCGCATACGCCACGACGGAAAAACCATTGATGATCTTCTCGGCCATACCGGTTCCTTATCGGCCGCACCCATGATCGACGCAGCTCGTTGTTAGCGACAACGGCCGGCCTAGGCGAAACTTAAGCGCAGGCGAAATGGCCCCGATTGATTCGCATCAAACCGGGGCCCCCTGATTGGCGACGACGCACGCGCGTCTATATTGTCGACGATATCGCCGGCAGCCGCGCCCGCACGTATTGCGCCACCTGCGCCAGCACTTGCGACAGATCGGCGCGCAGCGACTCGAAGCCCGCGTTGCGCTCGCGCGTCGCCTCGTCCATGTACAACGGACGGCGGATCTCGACCTGCAGGCTGTGCCGGTTCAACGCCGGCTGGCCGATCTGCGCGATCAGTTGCACGCCCTTGTAGGGATCGTTGCGCGCCACGGTGTAGCCGCGGTCGCGCAGCGCCGTCTCGATCAGCGCGATGAATTCCGGCTCACAGGTGGTGCCATCGCGATCGCCCAGCACGAAATCGGCCAGCGGATGCGTGCTCTGGCGGCCCAGCCGCTCATAAGCGTCATTCGGCATCGAATGCAGATTCAGATGCCAGACCGCGCCGAAATCGCGTTGCGCGCCTTCGATAGCCCGCGCCAGCGCCGCGTGGTAAGGCTCGTAATAGGCCTGGATGCGATGGCGCACTTCGGCCAGCGTCAGCTTACGGTCGTAGATCGGCGTGGCCTTATCCATGCGGCGCCAGATCAGGCCCTTGCCCAGGCGCGTCTTTTCTCCCGGATCGAGCGGTTCCGGCCAGGGCTCGGCCAGCAACTCCGGATCCAGGTCGCGCAGCGTACGGTTGGGATCGATGTAGACGCGCGGAAAATGCGCCGCCACCAGCGTGGCGCCCAACACCGGCGCCGCCGACCACAAGGCGTCCACATGCGTGTCCTCGCCCTGGCGCAATTGCGCCAGGCTGGCCGCCGCGCCGAAGTCGGCGGGATATTGCTCGCCGCTGTGCGGCGAATCACACACCAGCGGCAGGGCCGGCGCGGTCGGGGCATGCACGGAAACGGCTTGAAAGTCGGCGTTCGTCATTGTCAGTCAGCCTGGATGTTGGCGGCCTTGGCGACCTTGGCGTAGCGCGCCAGGGCCTGTTCGATCTGGACCTTGAATTCCTGCGGCGTGGTCGGCATCAGCGTACCACCGACGTCCTCGGCCTTCTTGCGGAATTCGGGATCCTGCATCGCCGCGCGCACCGCCTGGTTCAAACGTTCGATCACGGCGGGCGGCGTGCCGGCCGGCGCCACCAGGCCGAACCAGCCGCCCGTGCCCATGTCGGGATAGCCCAGCTCGATATAGGTCGGCACGTCCGGCAGCAGCGGCGAGCGTTCGGCGCCCAGCACCGCCAGCGGCCGCAGCTTGCCGCCCAGCACCTGCGGCAGGGTCGAGGACAGGTTGTCGGTGATGGCGTCAACCTGCCCGCCCATCACGTCATTGAGCGCCGGACCCGCGCCGCGGTACGGCACGTGCAGCAGCTTGATGCCGGCCAGCATCATGAAGTTTTCGATGTTCACGTGCCCCAGCGATCCCACGCCCGGCGAGGCAAAGCTGTACTTGTCCGCCTGGCCCTTGGCCAGGGCGACGAACTCGGCCATGTTCCTGGCCGGGACCTGCGGATTGATCGCGAAGATACTGGGCACGGCCAGCACGTTGGCCACCGGCTCGAAATCCTTGAGCGGGTCGTAGTTCATCTTGCGATAGACCGCCGGGTTGGACCCGTGCGTGCTCATCGTCGCCATGCCGATGGTGTAGCCATCAGCGGTCGAGCGCGCCACCTGCTCCATGCCCAGCGAACCGCCCGCGCCGGCCTTGTTCTCGACCACGATGGTCTGCTTCAGGTCGCGGCCGGCGTACTCGGCCACCAGGCGCGCCACGATATCGGTCGAGCCGCCCGCGGCGAACGGCACTACCAGCTTGATGGGACGGGAAGGATAGTCGGCGGCGTGCGCCGGAACGGCAAAAGACAGCGCGGCGCAGACGCCGGCAAGCGCGATGCGCGCGGAACGGCCGAATAGGCGGCGGGACATGAAGCGACTCCGGAAAAGGTGCAGGTCTTGCTGCGAGGCCGCCAGTGTCCGAACTTTACGATCCGCTTTCAAACGACTATATTGCACGCCTTCATTACCAACGCTCATGCTAGGGCCGCGCAGGCGGCTTCCGGGAACCCGCCGCGCCATGCGCCTGCATTCGCCGTCCATGTCCGAGCTGCACGCCTTCATGACGGCGGCGCGGCTGGGCAGCTTCACCCTCGCGGCCGAAACCCTGTGCGTGACCCAGGGCGCGGTCAGCCGCGCCATTGCGCGCCTCGAAGCGCATTTCGGTCAGCCGCTGATGCGCCGCAACGCCCATGGGCTGACCCTGACCGAAACCGGCCGCAAGCTCTACGAAGGCGGCCAAGCCCCGCTGCAGGCCATCGAGCAACTCAGCGCCGAGCTGCGCGCCGACGACCGCCGCCTGCGCCTGACGCTGTCCAGCGTGCCGACCCTGGCCAGCGCCTGGCTGGTGCCGCGCCTGCCCGACTTCCACCGCCGGCATCCCGATATCCAGCTGAGTTTCGCGGCCTATCGCCGCAACGAGGATTTCTCCGGCGCCACGCCCGACGCCAGCATCCTCTCGGGCGTGGCCGGCCAATGGCCCGGCTGGCAGGCGGACTACATCATCGGTCGCGAAATGATCGCCATCTGCAGTCCCGCCAGGCTGGCCGCGCGTCGCGCCGCGGGCCGGTGGGACAGCCCCGCCGGCCTGCTCGGCGAGCCGCTGCTGTACCACGCCAACGGCATGGACAACTGGGACCGCTGGTTCGAGGCCGCCGGCGTGCGGCGCGGTCCCCTCAAGCTCGCCAACGGCTTCGACCAGGTCAGCATCCTGGTGCGCGCCGTCATGGCCGACATGGGCATCGCGGTACTGCAACGCTGCCTGGTGCAGGACGACCTGCAAGCCGGCCGCGTGGCCGCCCCCTTTCCCGACCTGCGCATCGCCATCGCGCGCGGATACCACCTGTGCGCCCCACCCCAGCGCCGCGACCACTATGCCCTGGCGTGTTTCCGCCAGTGGCTTCTCGATACGGCGCGACAGGATCCCGAGGCCGCGGCCCCGCTTGCCGCCTGAAATTGCGACGGCGCGCTACAAAACAAAACGGGCCCCGAAACGGGGCCCGATCATGACAGGCGGCGGCAGCCGCGCGACCGCATCGTCCAGCGCCTCAGGGCGCCAGCTTGAATCCCAGATCCACGCCCCATTTGTCGGTCTCGCGCAGCCACTTGGCGCCGCAATTCAGACAGCGGAAATGATCCTCGCGGCTTTCCTCGCGGCCCTTCTGCGTCGGGTTGGTGAATCCCTGGTGCCCCAGGTGAGCATGCGGTGCCACGCCGGCAAGCCCGGGATTGATGCGTTGGCAAGCCAAGCACATAACGCTCATTGATGCTTCCCCACAAACATAGTTACTAAATTGTAAGGGATTTCACCAATGTTTTTCTATGAAAGCCTATTCCAGGCTAAACAAAAATTGTTAACGGCGCAATTAAACAACGGCTGGCAATGCCGCCAGGCAGGTCGCCAGGTGGTACGGCGAGGTCGAGGGCATATCGGCGCGCACCAGCGCCCCGCCGCCGTCCAGGCATTCGTACCAGCCGCCAGCGTGCAGGAAGCGGCTACGGAAAGCCGCCAGCGCCTGGGTCAGTGCCGCGCGGTCGCCCAGCAGCGCCAGCACCCGCAGGTATTCGGTCTGCGCCCAGACCCGGCGGGTATCGTCCAGCACCGCGCCATGCTCGTCCAGCGCGGCCAGGACCCCGCCCGCGTCGACCCCGTGACGGCGCGCCCACTGGACGCCGCGCGGCAGCGACTCCACCAGATCCAGCCCGTCGAACACCTCGGCCGACTCGCGCACCAGCGACAGCCATTCGAACTGGTGGCCCGGCTCGAGGCGATTGCCGGGCGTGCCTTGCGGCAACTCCGCGATGCACTGCGTCGGCGCGCTCAGGAACGACTGGCTCATGGCTTGCGCCAGCCCGCGCAGGCGCGTGGCGAACAAAGCCGGCTCGGCCACCTGGGCCGCGGCCAGATAGGCCTCGGTCAAATGCATCATGGGATTCTGCGCCGGCCTGCGCAGCGGCTGGCGCCAATCCGGACTCATGGCGGCGTGGTACAGCCCATCGGCGCGCCGGAACCGCGATTCGATGGTCTCTGCCGTGGCCAGCAGCAGCTTGCGCGCGTCGGCGCTGCGCGATCGCCTGAAATAGGCGGCGCAGGCGAACACGATAAAGGCGTGGGTGTACAGATCCTGGTTCGCATCGAGCGGCCGCCCCTGGGCGTCGACACTGTAACGCCAACCACCGTGCGCCTCGTCGCGGAACACGCGGCGCAGCGACGCGAACAGGCGCTCGGCATGCGCGCCGGCACTCGCGCCCGGCGCCTCGGCGTAGACATACAACTGGCGGGCGCAAGCCATGGCGCGATAGCGCTCGACAGGCAGCGGCTGGCCAGTGGCGGCATCCAGGGATTCGAAAGGCAGACCCAGTGCGTCATTGAAGCCCCGCCCCATCCACAGGGGCAGGATGACCGAGTCGAAATGCGCGCGAAAAGCGTTGATGTGCTCCGCCAAGGCGGAGTTGGTCTGTGCGGCAGTCATCTTGGAACGACGCAGGTCCGATGAGGACCGCTTGTTATGGAGCAGCGACGATAACCGAAATTTCCGCCGCCATCTCTGGAATGCCATTCTGAGCGTCATGCGCACACAGACCGGTACAGCCGTTCAACTTCGTTCAAGCGCGGATGCGCCTAGCGGAAGATGTTTTCCTCGACCCAGTTCTGCGCGAAGATTTCCGCGCGATCGCGTGCCTCATCCAACGAGGCGCAGTTGCCCAAGTGGGAAAACGCGGCATCCACTTCGGTGCCGCCCTCGGCCGTTACCGTCAGCAATACGCCATATCCGCCGGTATCCATGGCCGCTGTGGAAACGTCGATCAGTACTTCCTGGTCACGATGCTGCATGTGCTACCTCCCAGTCGGTTACCTAAACGCGTGAACCACGCGTGACGCGGCGGGTTCAGAAGGCCCGCGCAATGAATAGACCTGAATCCGTCACGCAAGTTCATCTTACCGGCGGCGCAAGGCGCGCGATACGTCCGGACGCTGCCAAATCCAACAAACCGTCTCAGGAGATTCCCGTAGCCCCGCCATGGCGCAACCACGCGCCAACGCCACATGGCGAGAACATTCACAAGAAATGTGCGAAATCCCGCGGCAGTGCGAGCCACGCGCCACAGGCCTGTCTTGAAAAGAAGGCGCAGAAACGGCCTAGCGCAAATGGATGGCGCCGGGTTCTTCCATGCGCAGCGCCAGCTTGCCCTTGTCGGTGATACGCCAGCCGCCGTCGGGGCCGGGATCGATGCATCGCAGGGTCTGCAGCGCCTCGGCCACGTGCGTCGGCAGGCGGGTCTCGAGGGCTACCGGTTCCGAATTATCGGCAACGATGCGCAGCCAGTGACCCAGTTCACCCTTTTCGAAACGATGCAATGCCATGCGTGACTCTCTGTTGAATGCCTCAACGATAGCACGCGGACGAGCACGCCCCCCTACGACGCGCGCAGCGCCAGCGGGCGCTTCAGACGCGCCGCCGCCGCCGACGCCGCCACGCTCAAGGCGATCAGCCCCAGGCCCAGCGCCAGATCGGGCGACAGGCGTTCGTGAAACACCACCGACGACACGATCAGGCCGATCAACGGCACGCACAACATGGCGATCGAGGTCGCCACTGGCGGCAGTTTCTGCGTCATGCCAAGCACCACGATGAAGGTCAGCGCGGTGGCCAGCGGCCCGGTATACAGGATCACCGGCCAGGCCTCGGGCACGGCCAGGAAAGCCGGCGCGCCGTCGCGCAGCCAGGCCAGCGCCGCCAGCGGCACCGTGGCGATCGCGGTCTGCCAGGGAATCATGTCGGCGCCCAGGCGCACGTGGCGACTGCCCCGCAACTGGATGATGTTGCAAGCCCAGGCAAACGAAGCCCCCAGCAGCATCACCAGGCCGACCGCCGTATGCGCCTGCCACGGACTGAAGGCGGGCGCCACGATCACGCCGATGCCTGCATAACTGAGCCCGGTAGCGAACCACTGCGCCGCCGACAGCCGTTCCTTGAGCACCAGCGACGACAGCGGAATCACCCAGATCGAGGTCGCGTAGGCGATCACCGACGCCCGCCCCGGCGCCACATATTGCAACGCCCACAGCGCCAGCGCGGTGAATGCGCCCATCTGCAGCAGGGCCACGCCCGCCACCAGCGGCCATTCCTGGCGCGTCGGCAGCCGCAGGCGGCCCAGCAGGGCCAGCACCGCCACGCTGATCAACGCCGCCGACCCAAAGCGGCTGGCCGCCAGCCAGAGCGGACTCATGTGCGCCAGCCCCAGTTTCATGACGGGCCAATTGCCGCCCCAGATCATCACCGCCCCGGCCAGGGGCAGGAACTTGCGCAAGGTGCTCTGCCGACTCATTACTGCCACTTCTACCGCTTGAATATTCCGTGTCTTGACCGATTCGCCAAAGAAGGGAATAGTCTATAGGGCAAACCCCAGCATATTTCACCTCAATTTGCCGTTTAAACGGGCATACTCGGCACAAATGAATTGCCCAACCATGAACGACAGGTCTGTTATGCCGGATATAAACCTGGATGCCACCGACATCCGCATTCTCAACGAACTTCAGCGCGATGCGCGTCTGACCAATGTCGAGCTGGCCGCGCGCGTCAACCTGTCGGCCTCGCCCTGCCTGGCGCGCGTGCGCCGGCTCGAGAGCGAAGGCTTGATCGATCGCCGCGTCACACTGCTCAACGCGCGCAAGCTCGGCCTGAAGGTCAATGTGTTCATCCAGATCTCGCTGGACAAGCAGCGCAAGGCCGCGCTCGACGTGTTCGAACGCGAGATCGCCGTATTGCCCGAAATCATGGAGTGCTATCTGATGTCCGGCGACGCCGACTACCTGATCCGCGCCCTGGTGCCCGATGTCGACGCACTCGAACGCCTGATCGTCGAGCACATCACGCGCATTCCCGGCGTCGCCAGCATCCGCTCGAGCTTCGCCCTCAAGCAGGTGCTCTACACCACCGCGGTGCCGCTGGGCTAAGCGACCGGCGGCGCAGGCGCTTGCGGGATCGGGCCGCCAAGCCCACAATGAAAAACGTCCGGCCTGTGACCGAGGCCGGCGCCCCTTCATCGCTTAGCAAGGAGTCCACTATGCCTGAAACCGACTGGTACCCCGGCAGCACGCTACCCGATCGTCAGGGCTACTTCGAAGTGGCATTCGACACCGGAGAGACCGAAATCACCCGATACGGCATCCTGGGCTGGGAGCCGGCCGAGGAACGCGGCCGCATCCTGCGCTGGCGCGGCCTGGATCCGAAAATCGAAGCGGCCGAAATCGAACGCGAGAACGCGGTGCGCAGCCACGGCGACGACATCCTGCGCTGACACGCCTTCCTTGAACGCAAAACGCCGCGGCGCGCGCGCCGCGGCGTTATTGTCTGCCTCGAAGCGGCCGCAACGACCGCCCCGATACCCTTTACATATTGATCTTCGCGATCTTGGTGCCTTCCAGCGACACGCCCGCCATCAGGCCGCCGTTGTTGAGCACGAAGCCCACCACGGGCTGTTGCGCCGTGTTGGTGTCGATACGGCCGTTGGCGCCGATATTGACCACCGCCACGGTGGCATCCGCGCCCACCGTCCAGCCATTGCTGTTGCGGAACTTGTTCAGGGCGTCATCCGTCATGAACAGCACGAACATGGCCTTGGACTGCGCGCCTGCCTGAAAGCCAATGGAACCGGCCGTGGTGCTGTAATAGCCGGCGTTGGCGCCGTTCACCCGCAACACCCCCTTGCCGTGCTCCGCGCCGATGAAGAAGCTGCCGCTCAGCACGTCAGGGAAGATCAGCACGCCCTTGGCGCGGGCGACCAGCTCCTTGGACTGCGGCGCCGCTTCATACAGCTTGCCCAACGAGGCATTGGCCGCGCTGTTGATCGATTGCCGCTGCTCCTGGGCGGACGCGTTCGACTGCGGGGTGGTGGTGGTGCAACCGGCGAACAGCAGACCGGCTACGCTGAGGGTCGCAGCGGCCATGCCGACGCGGCGCAGGACAGGAAAAGTGTCAAACATGGAACTCTCCTTTTTGTTGTCATCCATTGTCCACTCTACCGGCCCCACGCGCCGGCGCAAGGCACATGATGTGATAAACGAAACAAAACCTAGCGGGCCGCCTTGCGCCGCCCTGCCGCGGGTCGGGGATGACGCGAGGCGGCGCGTCCCTGCTCGCGGTCGTCCGAAGCAACATTTGGTAGGGCAATCGGCGTCTCGATACCAGGCAGCAAGCCGCTCGGCACCCGGCACCGGCATTTTTCAGAGAATGCCATAGCGCGGTTCCCCCGTCGCCCGATCCACCGAGACGATGCCGGACAGCACCAACTCGGCGTGCCTGCGCGCCACGCCGGCATCGGCGAAGGTCACGAAACGCGGCAGCGGCCAACGCTGGCGGAACGCCGCGTCACCAGGCCGTGACACACTGATTTCTATCGCCAGCACATCGGCATCGAGACTGACGACTTCGCACTGCACTTCGAAGCCGTCGATGTGACGCTGTGGCCACACATCCATTCCCCCACTCCTGAAATTCGTTTTTCCCGACCGCAATATGCCAATAAAAAACCGGCTTGGAAAGTTATGTTTTCAGGGGGTTATGACGTACTAGAACGCCTGGTGCCGACGCATCTGGACAAGGGCGAAAACACCTCGGAATCGAGCCTTTTTCACCGCGCCGGCGCGATCTGGGCCAGTGCGGCTCAAACGCGGCTCAACGCGCCGGAGGATGAATCCACTGCGCATCCCACAAGGCCTCGCCACGTTCGAGCGTCGCGGCCAGTTCCTTCTTGCGGCGCAGCGCCACCGCCGCCAGCAACGCATTGCAGATCGACAGGGCCGACACATACGAATCGAACGGCGAGGCGCTGGAGGTACGCGCCAGCAGCACGTGGTGCGCCTGCGCGGCGGCCGGCGCCGCCGCCGAATCGGTCACCAGCACCACCTGGCCGCCGCGCTCGCGGAAGACCTTGACCGCATTGGCCGCTGCCACCGAATAGCGCCGGAAGGTGAACGCCAACAATACATCCTGCTCGTCCAGCCACAATAACTGGTCTTCCAGGAACAGCGGCCCCGTCCCGGTCATGGCGCGCACGCCGGGCAGGCACAGGTTCAGATACAGCGCCACGTGGCTGGCCAGCGGCGCCGCCTGGCGCAACCCCAACACATGCACGCGCGCGCGCCGCTGCGTCAGCAGGCGCACCGCCGCTTCGAAGGCCGCCACGTCGAGCGCGGCGAAGGTGGTCTCCAGGTTGTGCTGATCGTGCAGCAAGGCATTGCGCAGGCAGGCCTGCGCCGACGGATTATCGACACTGACCGCATCGGCCCGCTCGCCCGGCGAGGCCAGCCGCGCGGTGAGCTCGGCGCGCGCCTGCATCTGCGCCTGGGCGTAGCTGTCGTAGCCCAGCTTGGCGAGCAGGCGCACCACGGTGGAGGCGCTGGTGCCGACGTTGCGCGCCAGCGCCGTGGCGGATTCGAGCAGGCCCTGGGGATAGCGCGCCTGCATGTCCTCGACCAGGCGCCGTTCGGTCTTGGTCAGTTTCTTGTCGTAGGCGGCGATGCGCTGGTGCAGATTCACGATGCGGGCGGACTCCAAGATGCCGGGCGCAGACCGGGGCGCGGCCTGGCTAGGTGATAACCCCAAATTCAACAATATTCATTGCAGACTATATTTCATTCTGCAATGTTCGTTGCAGAATAGACTGAACCGTTCGCCCCCACAAGAGAGCTTCATGAAGCACCCGTCCGAGGCCTTGTCGCCCGCCCGCCGCCAACTGCTGATGGCGGGCCTGGCCGCCGCCTTGCTGCCCTTGTCCGCCCGCGCGGACACCCCCTATCCCTCACGTCCCATCACCTTGGTGGTGCCCTTTCCCGCTGGCGGCTCCGTCGACCTGGCCGGCCGGCTCTACGCCGAAGTGCTGGGCAAGATCCTGGGCGTCACGCTCGTGGTCGAAAACCGCGATGGCGCCGGCGGCGCCATCGGCAGCCAGCGCGTGGCACGCGCCAAACCCGATGGCTACACGCTGGTGGCCTCGTCGCAAAGCTCGCACCTGGCCAACCCGCTGATGCACCCCAATCTGGGCTACGATCCGATCAAGGACTTCACCTCGATCTCGCAGTTGGCGCGTTCGCCCAACGTGCTGGTGACCAGCGCCGCCTTGCCCGTCAAGAACTTCGCCGAGTTCATCGCCTACCTGAAGGCGCACCCGGACGACGTCCACTTCGCCACCGCCGGCGTCGGCAGCATGGGCCAGCTCAACGCCGAGCTGCTCAAGCACACGCTGCAGGTCGGCGCGGTGCACGTGCCCTACCGTGGCGGCGCGCCGCTGCTGAACGCGCTGCTGGCCAACGAGGCCCAGTTCGCGCTGGACAACCTGGCGCCCTTCCTGCCCCACATCCAGACCGGCAAAATGCGCGCGCTGGCGGTGGCCGCGCCCAACCGCCTGCCGTCGCTGCCCGATATCCCCACCTTTGCCGAGCTGGGCCACCCCACGCTCAACGCGATGTCGTGGATCGGTCTGGCCGCGCCGGCCGGCACGCCGCCCGCCATCGTGCAGAAACTGCTGGAGGCGGTGCAGACCGCCGCCCGCCAGGAAAGCACCGTGCAATCGCTGGAAAAAAGCGGCGCCCTGCCGCCCGAACTGCAGACCCCGCAACAATTCACCGACATGATGTCGCAGCGCCTGGCCTTGTACAAAGACCTGATCGACCGCGCCGGCATCCGCCCGGAATAGGTTCCCGCCCATGCCCAATCCCGCTTTCGCCCCCGACACCGCGCCGCTCGAAGTCCTGCCGCGCGATCTTTCCGCCTACCGCCAGGGCAACACTGGCATCGACTACGTGCATCGCTTCGAGTCGGGCAAGCCCGGCCCGCACGTGCTGATCAACGCCCTGACCCACGGCAACGAAATCTGTGGCATGGTGGCGGCCACCCACCTGCTCGATAGCGGCGTGCGCCCCAAGATCGGCACGCTCACCGTCAGCTTCGCCAACATGGAGGCATACAACGCCTTCGACATCGACAACCCGTACGAGAACCGCCAACTGGTGCACAACCTGAACCGCATCTGGTCGCCCCAATGGCTGGACGGCGACGAGCAAAGTCCGGAACTGCGGCGCGCGCGCGAACTGCGCCCGGTGCTGGACGCCGCCGACTACGTGCTGGACATCCACTCGACGCGGGCGCCGGTGCAGCCGTTCTGGGTCTACCCCGAGATGGACCGCAACACCGCGCTGGCCGCCGCGGTCGGCGCCCCGGCGGTGCAGTTGGTGATGCCGGCCGGCCGCTTCCCTGGCACCGGCGTGCTCAACTACGGCCGCCATGGCGATCCCGCCTCGGACAGCGGCGGCGCGCTGGTGGTCGAATGCGGCCAGCATTTCGCGCAATCGGCCGCCACGCTCGCCACCGACGTCACGCTGCGGTTCCTGGCGCACCTGGGCTTGATCGACGCCCCGGCCACCCGCGCGCCCGCGACGCCCGCCCAGCCGTTCCGGCTGCTGCAAGTGCATATGGTCAAGTCCGAGGACTTCACCTTCACGCGGCCGCTGCTGGGCTTCGAGGTCTTCGACAAGGGCGAGCTCATCGCCCTCAATGCCGGCGAGGAAATCCGCTCGCCGTGCGACAACTGCACGATCTTCATGCCCACCCGCATGCCGATCGTCGGCCGCGAAGCGGTGTACCTGACCGAGCCCATGTAGATGTGGGAGCCCCATCCCTGGGACCTGGACGCCCCCGCCGCGGATATCCAGCGGCAGGGTTTCCAAGTCCGGGCGATGGCGCCAGTGCACTGGCAACGCATCCCCTACGACGCGTTGCCGGCCGCCGGCCTGTTCGGAATGGGCCGTGATCAGTTGATCTCGGCCGACGCCGTCTGCCATGCCACGGCAGAGCTCGCCGCAAAGCGCGCTCGCCCCCCAATCGCGGGCGCCCGTCGAACGCCGTTCGCCACGGTCACGCCTTACAGATCCGGGATCAGGCGCTTGCCCAGGCTGATCACTTCATCCTGCTGAAAGCCCAGGCTCGCATAGAAATCCCTCACCGCCAGGTTGCCCGAGCGGATCAACAGATTGATCTTGGGACAACCCATCTCCAGGAACTTGCGTTCCAGCACCCGCATCAGCGCCGACGCATAGCCGCGGCGCTGGTGCGCCGGCGACACCGCCAGATAGTTGACCCAGCCTCGATGGCCGTCATAGCCCCCCATCAATGTGCCGACGATCTCGCCGTCCGCCTCGCCGACCAGGAACAGGTCGGCCTGCACGGTCAGCTTGCGCGCCACGTCCTTGCGCGGATCGTTCCAGGGCCGCGTCAATCCGCAATCGGTCCACAGCCGGATGATGGCGGTCTCGTCCGCCGGATGGAAAGGCCGGATGGCCAGTTCGGGATGCTTCATGCTTCGTTCCTCTCGAAGGAAAAACGAAGGCCGGGCGCTACGCCTCGATGGCTGGCAAACAAAGCGCGCGGGCCGCGCAAACAAAAAGGCCACGAGGGTATCGTGGCCTTCGGGATGGAACACCGGGGATCCGGCGTTCGAACACGGCTTGCCACTCAACGCAGGCGTCGAGTGATTCGTCGGTTGTCCGCCCGGGCCGACAGGGCCGGCGGGGCAAGGTGAATGCGGTTCATGGCGACCAGCTTACACGAGGCGCGCGTGTCGCGACAAGGTCGCGCAGCGGCGTTCAGGCCGCAGCCGGCGCCGGCAGCGTGCCCTCCATCACCACCACCGCCTGGCCCGCCACGCCTGCCCACACGCCGTCCGGACGCACCTCGGCGTGGGCCAGCAACAGGCTGGCCCGCCCCATGTCCACCCCCTGGCCCACCCGCAGGCGCAATTCCCCCTGGCCCCGCAGCGCCGCCCGCAACGCCGTCGCCGCGCCCGTCGCGCTGCCGGTGGCGGGGTCCTCGGTCATGCGGCCGGTGAACATGCGCGCCTGGATGTCCGTCGGACCCAGCGCGGTCTCAGGGCCGCAGTCCGTGGTGTAGGCGTAGATGGAACGCGCGCCATCCAGCGGCAACAGCGCCGCGTAGCCCGCCGGATCCGGCCTCGCGCGGCGCAGCGCATCGCGGCTGGCCAGTTGCACCACCAGGAAGATCAACCCCACCGACACCACCTGCGGCGCGTGTTCGGCCGTCAGCACATCGCCTGGGGCCAGGCTCAGGGCGCGCGCCGCGGCTTCGGCCGTCACCTGACTGGCGCGCGTCAGCGGCTGCGGCGCGGCCAGCGCGGCGCCGAGCAGGCCACCGTCCTCGCCATAGCGCAGGTCGATGCGCACCAGGCCCGCTTCCTCTTCGAACACGAAGCGCGCTGGCGCCGGCTGACCGGCCGCGATCATCTCGCGCGCCAACACCACCGCCGTGCCCACGTTCGGGTGGCCGGCAAAGGGAACCTCGCGGTCAGGCGTGAAGATGCGTACCCAGGCCGTATGCGCGGCATCTCGCGGCGGCAATACGAAACTGGTCTCCGAATAGTTGAACTCGCGCGCGATGCGCTGCATCTGCCCGGTATCGAGCCCCTCGGCCGCCAGCACCACCGCCAGCGGGTTGCCTTGGTAAGCATGTTCGGTGAAAACATCGGCGGTGACGTAGCGGTAACGCATGCGGGCTCCTGGAAACGAATGGCGAATGCGAAAAATTATGCGCGCCACCCTCGTCCTGCGACAGGCACAGAGCCGCTCAAATCAAGGCATAACAGGCCGCCGGCGGCGGCCGGGGATGGACAGCTTGCCCAGCCTGAGCCCCCGGCCGGGATGGGCCGCCAGCGGCGCGGCGCGACCGGATTCAATCGAACACTGGTCGGAAGAAGCTGCGTTCGTAGCTGAGGATGCAGCGCGTGTCCTCGGCGTACTTGAAGGCCGCCTGGCACTGCGCATCGGCCATCGACTGCTGACGATAACGCTCGTACTCGGCCAGGCTGGGAAACGTGAACAACGCCAGCGCGATATTGTTGGCCCCTTCGGACGGCAGGAAATAGCCATGGTGGGTGCCGCCGAACTTCTCGACCAGCGCAATCCACATCTTGCCGTAGGCCTCGAATTCCTTGAGGCGGCTGGGGTCGATGACGTAGCGCAGATAGCAGGTGACCATGAAGACTCCGTAGCGGATGGATGAGGCGCG
This sequence comes from Achromobacter sp., assembly GCF_050285565.1. GTDB lineage: Bacteria > Pseudomonadota > Gammaproteobacteria > Burkholderiales > Burkholderiaceae_B > Achromobacter. The sequence continues at coordinate 254,441 of NZ_JBLZXG010000004.1, read as the reverse complement.
AACGCGCCGCGGCATCCTAGCTTGCAGGGCAAATCCCGGTCAATCGGCCGAGCGCGGCGGCGGCAGGCCAAGCGCCCGCATGCGGTCGGCGAAATGCCGCGCAACGTCATCGGGCATGCCGGTGACCATCGCGACCAACGCGTGGTGCCACGGATTGGCATGCGCGGTATCGAACCCGAAAGCCAGCGGATACTGGTTCTCCCAAGCCAACACTTCACCCAAGGCCTCGACGACGTGGCCGCCGCCATCGTCGAAATTGCCGCGGCCATATCGCGCCTCGATGTCCTGGCGGGCAAAGCGGTAGCGGCGCACGGGCGCCAGCGCAGATTCGTGCAAATCTCGACGCTCTTCGGAAAGGACAGCCTGGCGCGGTTCGCACAGGCATGCGCAAATCTCAGCCGAAGGGCGAAGTAGTCTTCGTACGCGAGGGATCACGTTCGTCCGCCATCCCCTGTGCCGTGGGACGAGCAGGCCGTGCGGGTCACCAAGCACGCTGCCCCGCTTCCGGCCATGCGCCAGATCGGCGCGCCGATCTGGCGCATCGGATGGCCGAAATAATGGCGCGAAAATGAGAAAGGGGGTTAGTGATTTTCATCACTAACCCCCTAGGGTATTGCTGGTCGGGACGGCGGGATTCGAACTCGCGACCCCTTGCACCCCATGCAAGAAAAACCATCAGTTTCCTTTGTTTTTCAATAACTTAGAGTAGCGTCCGCTGTTGCCACTGCTAAACGCTGCCTGACACGACTCAACGCTGCCACGCAAAACTCACGCAAGCGTCTGCCCCCGAAAGTTCGCGTCTATCCCCGAGCTGAATTGACGCCCGGCAACCTCATTTCTTTCCCCTGTACTTAAACCACAGCCCCACTGCGGGCAACAAGCCCTCATGACCGACGATGCTGGAACTGATGCGCAACGTCGAACATGGCGAAAACTCGTGACCCAGGTATGTAACATGCTCATTGAGTATCCCTCGACGGAACGCGCCGCCCGCCTTGCCGCACGCGAATGGTTCCAATCCACCACCCGCCTGACCGTCGCACAGTTTCGAGATATGAAACTGAGCGAGCACAGCTCGCAGCACGATGACGCCGCGGTGGAGTATCTGGTCCGCCAGGACACGTTCCGCCGCGCCTTTGCGGCCGAAGTCGGCAAGATCCTGGTGGACGAAGGACGCCTCAATGCGAACACGCCTTGACAGGCTCGCCTCCTTCCGTCTTGAACCCGAGGTTTATGAACGGTACGAGTCGGCAGCCGCAAAGGCAGGCACCACCCTCTCGAAGTACCTGCGTAACCGCCTCTCGGCGGACGACTACCTAACAGACCAGATTTCACAGCTGCAGTTGGTGTTGCTGGACAACGCCGATGGCCTGGCCGGCGACCACCCACTGCTACCCATCCTCCTGGAATTGCTCCTCTTGATCCGCCGCCAAACGCCGCCCGGCGACCAGCGAGCCGTTCGAATGGAGCTAGAACGCCAGGGGATCCTCCCCTGGTCGCCCTCCAGCCCGACGCAAAGCTAGCTTCGGGCGCTGCTGCCAGATATCTCTTCGGAGCCACCATGCACGTGCACCATGTGGCCGCCCTGACCTTGGCGGCCTGCCTTCTTTCGGCCTGCGGATTTGCTCCGCCCAAGCCGCCTGCGCCTCCCGACACTCCGCGTGTCCGCATCAACCGGGAAGACCCTCGGATCACCCTGCGCGGTCAAGCTGCGGCGCGTCCCGTGGAAGTCGCACGTATAGAGTCCCCATCCACAGCACCTGCCGGGCCGGCCGAAAACCATGAAATTGCCCGCTCCATCCCCATTCCAAAAGCCCCGCCTGCCCAAGAGCCAACGCCGCCGGCGCAGCCCGCCGAGCAGGCTGTCCACGCGCCGGCGCCGGCTGCTACAGGCCCTTCGGATCAACCGCCGGCGGATATACCGCTAGCCTCCACCGCCGAATCGGCCCCGCCAGTCTCGGAGCCGGTCCCGATTCCGGTCGCGGTCAAGGAGATCTGGCGCATCGACCCGGCCGATCGTACGGTGCGCCAGGCTCTGACCCGATGGGCGGCCCAGGCGAACTGGACGTTCGGTCCGGACCAATGGGAACTGAATTTCGACTTGCCGATTCAAGCGCCCGCGGAATTCCAAGCCGAGTCGTTTCAAGAGGCAACCCAAGCCCTCTCGCAGGCCATCGCCATGACCGAGTCACCCGTGCGGCCATGCTTCTACGCCAATCGCGTACTGCGAATGGTGCCTTTCGCTCGTAGTTGCGGCAGCGCCGCACTCTCCACACTGTCGCCCTGAACGCGGCGCCACCAGGATTCCCTTCATGTCCCGTCTCCGCATTCTGCCGGCCTTCCTTGCGCTTGTTGCGCTGGGCGGCTGCTCGGCTCTCAAGGCCACCGACCAAATCAACGAACGCGCGGGCGCTGAGCGTCTCCACGGCGATCGCGCCCTGGATGCCTTCAAAGATCAAGTCCGCGACCCCGGCCGGGCGCGCGGCCAGGTTGTGGATCTGCCCTGGGTCGCGGGCCGGCCTCAGCCGCTGGCCCGCGACGTATCGCTGCCGGCAGCGCTGCGCGCCAACGTCAACACCACCATGCTGTTCGAGGACGGCGCGCCCGACCTGGTCACCTTTGCCGCGCGCATCCAGCTTGCCACCGGCATTCTTACGCAGGTATCCCCCGACGCGCTGCTGCCGCGCGAGTATTTCTTGCCGCGCCTGGGCGGCGATCAAGTGCCGGTGGACATGGCTGCCGTGGCCGATGGCGGATCCGAGGTGCTTGTGCCGGCGCTCGTACCTGAGGCAGCTGTGGACCGCGTGCAAGGCCCGGCACTGCCCCGCAACGTCGGGCGCACCAAGATGCGCCCCTTCCCGGCTGGCGAGGTGCCGCTTTCGACGGTGCTGGATGCTGAAGCCTTGCGCCGCGGCGTCTATTGGCGCTATGACCCGGAAGTCGGCGCGATCCGCATCTACCGCACCGAGACACGCACCTTCTATGTCAAAGCGCTGGAATTGACGCCCGAGACCAGCCTGGAGCTTGGACTGTCCGGCCAAGGCGGATCGCAGAACGCCGACGGACAGTTCGCCTCGCAGAACCGCTCCAAGTATTCGACCGTCGGCCAGGGCGTGCCCGCCGACGCCGTCATCGCCAAGGTCAGCCAGTTCCTGACCCGCGCTGGCGTGGTCAAGGCAGCGAACGGCGCTGCCAACAGCATCGTCGTCACCGACACCAAGGACGCGCTCGATGCGGTAGGCCGTTTTCTGGAAGCTGAGAACCGCATCATGTCGCGCAGCGTGCGCATGCTGTTCGAAGAAATCACGGTCCAGCTCAATCACACGAGCCAGGCCGCCCTCGACTGGCGCCTGATCTACGACAGCCTGGGCCGCGCCAATGCCGCGGCGGGCCAGGCGCCGGGCGCGTTGCTGGACTCCACCAAGGCGGCGGGCGCGCTGGGTGCAACCGTGGGGAGCGGCCCCTTTGCGGGGTCGAAGCTTCTGCTCAATGCCCTGAATGAAATGGGCACGGTGGTGCGTCACACCACCATTCCGCTCCTGGCCTCGAATCTTCGCCCGGCCACGCTGGCCGCGCACCAGAACGTCCCATACATCAAGGATCTGCAGCAGACGCAAAGCACCTCCAACGTCACCGCGCCTACCGTGACCGTCACACAGGATGAGAAAACCGTCGGTACGTTCCTAACCGTCGTGCCCAACGCCCAGGACGATGGCCGGGTGCAATTGACGGTCTCCTACGACGACACGCGGCTGCTGGGCGCACTGAAAAAGGTCGAATTCGGATCGCCTGACTATCCGTCCTATGTGCAGCAGGCCAACATCGGCGGCCAGGGCGCCATCCTGCAGGTCGAACTCCGCCCGGGCCAGGTGGCGCTCATCGGCGGCCTGGAACAGTCCTCCGGCAACAGCACGCGCCGGCGCCTGGACGAGAACGCGCCGATTGCGCTGGGCGGCTCGGACTCGGCGCTGGATAGCAAGCAGATCACGCTGCTGCTGATGACCGCCATTCCCGAAGAAGGATTCTGAAGTGGCACCACAACCGCAACGCCCAAGGAACCTCCGGCCGCCTGATCGGAAGCCCGCCAGGCAGAACTACCGCCTCGTACCCATCGCCGGCACGGATAACCAGCTCGTACTGGGGCTCACTTGGCAAACCCTCCTGGGCGAGGATCTCGCCCAGGAGGCGCTGCGCACCGCTCGCCGTAATCAGGCGACCCACTATACGCAAAGCGGCGCGCGCAGCCCGGCCGTCGGCTTGCTCAAGGCCAGCGGCAAAGAAATCCGAACCAAAACCCGCCACCGGCTGTTCTCCGCTGCAGCCGCCTTCGCCCAGGCGCACGCGCACGGCCCCCACGTCGTGTCGTGCGCGCTGGCCGATGGGGCGATCTGGCTGGCGGTGGCGGTCGACGGCGTGGTTCAGGCGGGTGGTGATCGGATCCTGCGTAGCGCGGCCGACGCGCACGCGGCCATCGACGAAGCAAGGACACGCTACGGCGACATTCAGCTATACAGCAACGAGGTCGCCGGCGCGTTGGCATTCTCTCTGCCGCAGTTGGCGGCCCTGGCCAACGAACAATGTGCGCTACGCCGGGCCTCATTCAAGCTCTCGATGATTTCCCCGGCCTGGTGGGGGGGCCTGGGACTGCTGTTGGCGTATCTGGCCTGGGACACGGGTGCGTCCTGGTGGCAAGAGCGCCAGATCCGTGAACAGCAGCGTCAACAAGCGCTTCACCCCGAGGTGGATGCGGCCGGCCTTTGGAAACAGGCGCTGACCAACTGGGCGGACTCCGTTCGCGTCGACGGCAACGCCGGCTTGGCGAGCACTCTCGCCGCCATCGCCCAGGTTCCCGCCAGGCCAGGTCGGTGGCAACTGGTGGAGGTTGACTGCCGTCCTGCTGAATCGCGTTGCGCAGCCTGGTACCGCCGCACCCGCTTAGCGGACAACGGCAGCCTGCGCGCGGCCTTGCCCCAGAACTGGGGCATCCAATGGCTCAGCCTGGACAGCGCCAGCGTGCACTTGCCGATCGCTCCCATCGACGATCAAGACGCCGGCCGCGCAGCAGCGGGGAGCGGCGCCACTCGCAGGCTGGCACTTGCCGACCTGCCGACAGCCAGTGCGCTGAACGAGTCCTGGCTGCCCCAGTGGCAGGCCTTGCGGCCGGCGCTAGCCGATTTCACGCTCTCACCGGCTGCCGCAGTGCCCATCCCAGCCCCCAACATCAAGCTGCCTGATGGCTTGGAGCAGCCCGTGGCGCTGCCCGCAGGAATGACCTTGCCCCAGGCGCGCGACCTCGTCATCAACGCGCCCTTGCGCTCGCTCTATGCCCTGCCGCTGCCGCCGGCCAGCGCCATCACGCAACTGCAGGTCAGATACGCGCCACAGGTACAGCCCGCGCTGCTGACCAGCCAATTCATGGCCACGCTCAAAGGAACGATCTATGTTCAATCCCCTTAATGCCGAGGCCCGTTGGCGCGCCAGCTCTGTTCTGCTGGCCCTGCTGGCGGCCGCGGCCTGCAAAGCCGAGCCGGCCATTCAAGCCGTTGCGCCCACGCCTCCCCCCGCGCCAGTCAGCCGATTGGTCGGGGATATCCTGGAGCTCGACGCCCGGCGGGCGCTTCTTATCGAGCAGCGCGAAAACACGCCCGCCGCGCCGCTGGGCGCCATCCCTTTCGCGGCTGGCCAACCCACTGCAGCGACCAGCGATCCGCCAGCGGCACAGGCCGCCGGTCAACCCGTAATGCAGCTCCAGGTCATCGTGGGGGTCGGCCGCAACCTATCTGCCGTCGTTGTGCGCGCCAATCAACGCTGGGTATTCCAATCGGGCCGCCCGTCTCCGGTGGCCGGCCCTGACACGTACCTGCGGTTGATTCGAATCGAGACACCTTGCGCTGTCTTTCGAAAGATGCCCCAAGCATCCGCTCGCCAGCCGCTCGCAGCCGAGCCAGGCACAGCCGTTGAACCGGCCGAGCAACTAACCCTTTGTCTGCAGCACGTCCCCCCATGAGCCTTCGCCTTCTCGACAAATTTCGCCGCGCGCGCGACGCCATCCGTGACTCCTTCGACGACGACACGGACGCCGACGCCCAGTCCGTCACGCTCCCGGCCGTTGATGCCCCGCCCTATGACGCGGCCACCTCGGATTCCCCGCGCAGATCCAGCCCGCAGCATGACCTGGAGGACCTAGCCGACGTCGAGAAGATCTCGCCCGCGTTCCGCGCCCTGAGAGTCGATTGGTGCGGCTCGGCGGCCGCCGTTACCGCCTGCGTGGCCGAACTCGAGGGCAATACCTACGCTGTGTTCGCCAAACGCGGCCAGCTCGACTCAGACATCTTTCGCGCCGTCATGGCGCGCGCCGCCGAAGCGGCGCGTGGCAAGGCTGTCCCCGTCTATACCGTCAGCCCCGTCGTCCTGCTCACCCTCGTACGCGAACGCATGCAGGCCGATGACCTTCGCCACCGCAACCTGCGCGAGCGCAGCGCATCCGGCGGCCGATCGGCCGTACGCACGGGTTTTCATGACCTGGTCTCTTGGGCGGCCCGCAAGGAAGCCAGCGACCTGCACCTGCATCTGGACGCCACTCGGCCAGTTTCCCGTGTCAGCGCCACCATAGACGGCCAGTACATCACGCCGGCCAACCTCGCCATGCCGACGGAACGGATGGTGGAAATGGCGCGAGTCGCCTGGCTAGACGTCGTCGGCGGCAACGGCTCGTTCCTCGACATGGCGAGAGAACAGCAGGGCCGTCTCTACGAAGTGGTCGACGATCGCAACTACATGCTGCGTTGGGGATCATTTGTAGCAGACCAGGGGCCTTCGATCACCCTGCGTCTGCTCGACATCGACGCCAAGGTCGAAGTGATCGATCTGGCGACGCTGGGCTTCCTCCCATCCCAGGTCGAACAGTTCGAACGCGTCTTGCTAAGTCACGGCGGCGGCATCGTTCTGGGTGGCGTGCCAGGCGCAGGCAAGACCGTTTCCATGGGGCAATTTCTCGTGCGGCTTCCGCCGACGCGCAAGCTGATGATGATGGGCGACCCCATCGAGCTGTTCATTGACGGCGCGCTGCAGGCGAGCTTCGCCCGCGCCCTCGATGGTTCAGACGCAGAGGTGATGCAGGCCAAGCTGATGGCAATTAAGCGAGCCGCCGCCAGCGATGTCGATCTGGGTGAAATCCGGGACAAACTCACCGGCGCCGCCTTCCAGGACATTCTGCAATCAGGCAGCAACGGCTACGCCACGCTGCATGTCTGCGGCATGCTAGACATCCCGCAGCGGCTGGCTTCACCACAGATCGGCATACCCTACAGCGTTCTCGGTTCCCCCCGAATGCTCAAGCTGCTGGGCTACCAGGCCCTGTTGCCCGTCATGTGCGACTGCGCCTTGCCGGCGCAAGCCCTCTTCGACGGCGCGACCGACCGTATGGGAATCCACCGCCCCGGCGCCTGGTGGAAAAAGTACCTGGGCCACATCGAATCTCTCTATGACTTCGGCCACCAAACCATGCGCGTGCGCAACCCTGAAGGCTGCCCACGCTGCCGCAACAAAGGCATCCCAGAGCTGTTCGGTTACCGCGGCCGCACGGCCGTGGCCGAGTTTTTCGAGCCCGGCCAGGATCCGGACGCATTGCGCGCCATCACCGCTGGCGACACGCTGCGCCTGCACGAGATCTACGCCGGCCGGCGCACCGCCGCATTCGACCATCCCGACATGGATGGCAAGACAGCGATGGAGTGCGGCGTCTACAAGATGAGCCAGGGCATCCTGGATCCCCGCGACATCGAGCCGTTCTTCGTGTCTTTCATGACCCTGAAGCCTGGAGGCAAGCGATGAGGCCGCCTTTCTCCGTTCCTTTCGCCCTCAGCAAGGCCGGGCGCGCCGCATCCAAGTTCTCCGAGTACCGCGCCGACTGGTACGAGTACTTGGCCGACATGATCCAGGACACACAGGGCCAGCGCACGATCCTGCACATCCTGGAAACCGACGCGCAGCGCTACGGCCCGCGCAGCCCCAGGGGCATTCTGTCCGCCCGCTGGGCGTTGCGGGTGGCTGAAACCGGCGACATGGGCCGTACCCTGCTCGGCACCTTGCCCCGCGCCGAAGTGGCCGAGTTCGCGTCGCTCGAGCGTCAGGGCCAGGCGGTATTCGCCAGCGGACTGCGGGAGATGGCCGGGCTGGTGCGGCTCAATGCCCAGCTCAAGTCGATCCTGAAATCAACACTCGTTGCGGCCGTGTTCGCCCTGTTGGTGCTATGGCTGTCTCTCATGGTCGGGCTGCCCTTTTTCTCTGGCCCGACATTGCTGGAAACGATGCCGGATATTCCGTCGCATTACCTGGCCTCATACAGCCAGAGCTTTTTTGGGCTGGCCAAGTGGATCCGGGACAACACCATCGCGCTATGGGGAACGGCGGTTGCGGCGCTCACGTTGTTCGTCGTTTCGTTTCCGCGCCTGGACGGCCGCCTCAGGCGATGGCTGGACAACTGGGGGCCTTACCGGCTTTACCGGGATGTTCAGGCCATCCGTGTCATCAGCACCGCAGCCACGGCCTTGAAGCCCCGCGCTGGCAAGACGGTATCGATCCGCGAGGCAATCGACCTACAACTGACGGGCGCCCCGCCGTGGCTGAGCCACCGGCTGCTCGCCATGCATCACCGCCTCGACGATGCCAAAGCCGGCGCCGCGGTCTTTGACGTGGGTCTGCTGGACCGCGAAACCTATTGGTACCTGGAGGACCTGGCCAACACCCGAGGCCTGGACAACGCGCTGCAGAAGACGCGCGCCCGAATGGAAACCACCCTTCTTAAACGCGTCCAAGCGCGCGCCCAATGGTTGCGCTGGACCGTCCTGATCATTTCCATTGCAGCGATGCTGGGACTGCTCATCTGGCACTACGCCGTCATCTGGGATCTGCGCAATGCGCTCATGCTCGACGCCGGCGCATAGACCATCACCCAGCTCTTACATTCACTGGAGTACCTCATGCCCCTGAATCCCAAATTTCCTGCCGCAGGGTCTTCATCTGCCGCAGCGCAGCGCAGCGGCCCACGCGGGCTGCGCCGACAGCTCGGCCTGAGTCTGGCGGAAACCCTGGTCGTCATCGTGATCTCCATGGTTGCAGCCATCCTCGGGTATCCCACTGTCAAAGGTCTCTGGATCGAACTGCGAGTACCGTCCACGGCAAGCGAACTGCAGCGATACATGTCGCGCACGAAGCTGCTAGGCGAGAGCGACAACCCCACCCCGTATGCCGCCATCGACACAGCCAAGAACCTCATTCCCGCCATGCAGGACTCCTCTGTGTTCCGAGTAAACGGGAAGGTTGTCGCCCACCGGCTGGGCGGCACGGGAACCGGCACCAACGGCACAATCACCGTGGCGCCGACCGCCTTGGGCGGCGGCCCCATGGGCAGCGCGTTCGCCGTCACGCTCACCAACGTGAATGCCACGGCGTGCCCCACCCTCGCTTCGACCCTGAACGGCGTCTCGGAAACGATCAGCGTCAACGGGACCGCGGCCAAGACCCTTGGCGCCAACAGCGAAACCGGCTCGTTCAACCCCGTCACCGCGCAGGATCTGTGCGTCAAGGGCGACAGCAACACCTTTGTCTTTGCGACACGGTGAGCGCATCAACCCCGATTTCGGCGGAACTGCCGCACCCTCTACGGAGCAATCGCTATGCGGCCGGCTCGGCCCCTCTCTCTCACCATCCGCCGCCAGCAACGGGGCTTCAGCCTGGTCGAAACGATCATCGCCATCGTGGTGGCCACCATCGTCGTGACGCTTGCCGCCCACTTGGTGAAACGGGAAATCGACGACGCCGCCGCGCGCGGCACGGCCAAATACTTGCTGCAACTGCGCACAGCCGTCGTCGACCTGCAGCTCAAGCACGAAGCCTGGCTACGCGGCGAAAGCCTACCCGATGTGTCCGCACCCGCCGTCCCCAAATTGGTATGGATTGCCACAGGTGGCGTCCAGGCCGCTTACGGCGGCGTGGAGGAACTCAGGAACCTGGGGCTTTTGCCGGCCGGTACGCCACGCTATCCAGCACTTGGAGATCTGGCCAGGTTCGTTCTGGTACGCCAGGGGGCCTGCCCCTCACCGGACTGCCACACCAGCGCCTTTGTCTACACCTGCCATCCGATCAGCGCCCAGCGCAGCATGCGCAAAAGCGCTGTCTGCACCACGCCTGACGGCGCACGTGCGCGGTATTCGCAAGCGCTGCTGGGCCAGGTCCTGCAAGCAGCCGGCGGCTACGGCGGACACGACGCATTGAACAGCGCCAATGTGCAGGGCGCACTCATGGACGTACCCCGCGCCTGGTTCGACTTTGGTGACGCACCGGGGCACGTGGTGCTCGCCGCCGGTCTGGACGCGACGCCGTTCGGCCAATTCGTGCGGCACGGCGACACCCGTCCCGTCACCCTGCACAACACGCTGACGGTCGATCTGGCCATTCAAACCAATACCGGCTTGCTGCTCAACACAGCCGCCGTCGCTGGCGAGCATTGCGTCCCAGAAGGCCTGTATGCCTCGACCAAGGAAAGCATGCTGGCGCAATGTTTGGACGGTGTCTGGCTCCTGCGCACAGGCCACGTGATCACCGCGGCCTATCAAGACTTGCCCAACGGCGCGGCAGTGCCCGCATTGATATGCCCTACTGGCCAGCAGCCGTGGCGCCACGTGGCCCTTCAGACCATGGACGTGACCGTGGGCGGCCCAGACGTGAACATCGCCGGCTCGGTCGGCGGGGTCATCCAGGGAAGCGGCCAGGTCAACGCCGCTGGCGCCGTCACCGTTGGCGGCGCGTTCTCCGGCACGTTCCAGAACGCCGGCGCCAGCTCCGTCCACGTCGCCCAGGCGGTGAGTGTTGCAAACGACCGCATCGTGATTTCGCCATCGGACATGAGCGCTCGAGCTGCCCTGATCCAGGGCTGCAGGAACTGAGCCGCGGCCGGCTATAAGCATCGGGCGCGACGGCGTCACACCCATCTACTACCGTGGTGCTTCCAATGAGCTACCTTTCGCGGCAGCGGCAAGGCCGGCGCGCGCTGCTCCTGGCCGGCCTGATCCTGTTTCCCCTCGCGGCAGCGCAAGCCGCCGCGCCTACCGCCAACCAGGCCAATGTCAATCTCGAGACCGACATCAACACCATGGCCGTCCATGTCGGCCAAAGCGCCCCGCTTCCCCCAGGAGGCTGCAACCCGGGCTACGCCTGGCACACCACCTATGGCGGATGCCGTATTGCCCAAGAGCAGTCCGAATCGACACAATGCCCGGTAGGCCAGACCGGGACGCGCGCACGAACGCGCGTCGCATACGCCCTACAAGCCGACCCGCAAAATGTGGTCTACGAAGACTGGGGTACCTGGGCGGGGGATTGCCGAGCGTCGTCAGCGCCGGCCTCTGGCGATTGCCGATACGAACCGGGAAAGACGGAGATCGTGTTCTTCCGGCTACCTGGCGGCGATCCCGTTACCGTCATGCAATGGCAGGGCGCCATCATCGTCAATAGCGCGGTACACACCTACGGACAGATTCCTGGTTACGAGGCGGTCAAAGGGCTGGCAAAAGACGGCTGGCTTTACCGCACAGGCACACTCGCACCCAATCAAGGCGACTCGTTTGACACAACAAGCTATGAACTCTGTCGTGAGCCTGTGGACCCACCCTTGCCTTCCCAGGTGAACTTTACAAGAGTGCAGGCCCCAGACGCCTTGCATTGCACATTTCCTTGGTTCACTGTCCGCGCAACGTTTCCCGATGGCACCCCGGCCAAGGGGATTAAGCTGACGTGGACTCCGCTCCACAGCGTGCAAAATCGCCGAAAAGAGACTGTGACGGACGCAAAGGGGGAAGCAACATACAGTGTCGCCCGGACAACAGCAGGAGACACAATCAGGGTGCACTGGGGAAAGTCATCAATGGATTTGAAGTACTTCTGCATCGGTGGCACGTAGCCTGCCTGGCGAACCCACACCGCTGGTGACTAAGACGATGGGAAGAGCATCACGCCAAAACAAGTGAGCCTCTGTCTGGACCCACCAGGCAGAGGCTCGTATCGCGATCGAACTGAACTTTTAGGAGAAGCCAAAACGAGTCGTGATGGCGGAACACTATCGGCCTTTCTTCCCGATAACAATGCCTTCCCCTAAAACCTCGCAGTTATGGGACGAAATTACCAATCCAGGTATCGCCCGCAATTTCAGGCTTCCCGGCGTCCAGACCTTGGAGCCGAACTCGATCGCAAGCCAGCCGTATACCTTCTGCACGCATCGCCATCGCCCTTCATCTCGGGAAAACCTCATGCCACAACCAGACACGCGCCTCTGGGCGCCGATTCTCTTCGTCTTGCTTTTCTCTTCGTCATCCGTCTTCGCCCAGCCCCCCTCACCTGACCTACTCACCGGCGACAAACGCCTGGCGTGTGAAGCCATCATGTGCCTGTCTAGCGGCACCCGCCCAAGCGAATGCGCCTCGTCCCTCTCGCGCTACTTCGGTATCCATAAAAGGAAGCTCTCCAAGACCATTTCCGCCAGGCATGACTTTCTCAAGCTATGTCCCGCGGCATCAACAACGCCTGAAATGTCTGACCTGGTGCATGCGATGTCCCATGGCGCTGGCCGATGCGACGTGTCTTCGCTGAACCGAGACCTGGCGCGGCGGGCCGGCGGGGTTCTGCGCTACTACCTCATCATCGACAACCGGCTGCCGAGCTATTGCTCCTCCTATCTGTCGCACCAATACGCAGACCTTGACGGCGCCAAGCCGCGCTATGTCGGCACGCCTGGTCAGGGCGGCTATTGGGTCGAGGCGAAGGACTATGAGCGTGAGCAGGCGAACTACCAGCAGGCCCAAGCTCGCCGCCATCCTCGCGACCGCAACCAATACCTCGGCTTTCATGGAGGCGACTGATGGACTTCTCCACCCTGGCGCACGAATGCGCGCCGGCCGTGCACGTCACCACTCTGGCCGCCGTGGTGCGCCACGAGTCCGGCTTCGATCCGCTGGCAATCGGCATCAACAGCAACCCGCCGCGCACGCTTCGACCCAAGACCCGTCAAGACGCCACCGCCCAGGCCCGCCAGCTCATTGCCCGCGGCGTGGACTTTGATGCCGGCTACGGCCAGATCAACGTGCGCAACTGGGAACGGCTCGGCCTCACCGCGGAAACCATCTTCGATCCCTGCGCCAACCTCAATGCCGCGCAGCGGCTGCTCGTCGATTGCTATCAGCATGCCGTCAAGGTTCACCCTCCTGGCCAACCTGCGCTGTATGCCACGTTCAGTTGCTACAACACCGGCACTCTGAGTAAAGGCTTCAAGAACGGCTACGTCGCCCACGTCCTGGCCGCCGGCGGCGTACGCATCCCCGCCCTGCAACAGGTTTGCGCCCCGGGCGACCGGGCCGGACCCACGCCGCCGCCATATTCGAACAAGCGAGCGGCCAGCTCCGCAGAAGCAAGATCGCCGCCACACACGGACGCGTTTGAGCGCGCAGGCGGGGATGATCACCTGCTACGCCACCCACGACGTGCGCTCGGCCAGCGGCCGCGTTTCCCTCGTGGATCGAGGCAGCAAGTTCGTGGGTTACCAGCAGAGCGTCCTGGCGCAGGGCCAGCCCCGTATTGGAGTGGTCTGGTCGCGGATGGAGACCCCGGAAGGCGTGGTCATCAACCTCGACTCGCCGGGTACGGGGCCGCTCGGTGAATCTGGCCTGGACGGCTACATCGACACGCACTTCTCGGAACGCTTTGGCGCGGCCATTCTGGTCAGCCTGATTGGTGACGTGGGGACCTGGGCGGGCAACCGCGGGGGTAGCCAAAACAACAACACCTTCCGACTCGATGGCACCAGCAGCGCCGCGCAGGACGCCGTGGCCACCGTGCTCGATCACACCATAAATATCCCGCCGACGCTGTATCGCAACCAGGGGGGCCGGGTTGGCATCTACGTGGCGCGGGATCTGGATTTCAGCGGCGTTTACGCACTGCGGCCCAAGCACGGTTCAAGCCGTTGAGCCTACGCCTATGACTGGTGCTCATCACAAGTTCTGTTTACCCCGCAATCCCACGCCTTACTTGGAGCAGCAAATGCCTCGCCACAAGAATCCGATTTCTACCTCATCGGCGAATGGATTTCGCCAGATTGTCCCAGTCATTGGGGAGACCGAGGCCACCCTCAGCAATGGTGCGAGAAACACCCCGGATCTACCCGCTGGGCAAGCCCAGGCGCTGCAAGATGGATCTCGAAGCCCCGCCGGCCATCGCTGCGCCACCCGCGCTCCTCACCGGCCGGCGACGCACCGACCACTGTGCTACAGCCTGGCCATGAAACTCGCCGCGGCACGCGCGGCGGCGGCCCAGCCTCGGCTACTTGCCGTAACGAGCAACGTAACCACGTGGCGTGAAGCGCTCGCTTGAGCTCGCAGCCTTAACCCGACCATGTCGACCTGCTCAGCCAACTAACATTCGAATCCCCCCAATTTCTCAAATCTAGGACTAAATAACACCCCTCAAAGCAGCCGCCCAGCCGGTAGCTCGGGTAAAAAAGTCTTACGAATGGGCTTTCGTTTTGCTCGGATCGCGCAGCATCCCATGGAGGGGCTCTCACATGGATAAGAGCATCAAGACCGTAGATTCCCATGCCGCATTTGGGCTTATGGTGAACCTAATCCAAGCAATCCCGTGGATCGTTCACAACCCCTCGCTAGGGCTGCCGTCTGTCTCTATGAGGAATGAGCGTCGCAGCGAAGCCATCACGGTGATCTTCGTCATATGTCGATCCCGATGCCTGAATGGCTGGCCGCCACGCACACACGCCGATACGCGCGCCACCGTTTCCTATCTGCTGATGGACTTCATGGTCAAGCTCAAAGATCCACATGCGGATCTCTCGCGGCGCTCCTGGCATGTTCCAGCTGACCAGCCAGCGTACATTCAGGCACTTGAGATCCTGGAGAGCGAGGTCCTGCGGAGCCATCCCTTCACCTGACCTATCCTGCCGCCCACGGTGCATTTCAACGCAGGCTTAGCCCAGCCGATTTGCGCCGTGCCAGGCCGATCAATACGCAACACCTTTGATCCAACGCTAGCGTGGGCATAGGCGTACCTCTACAGCGCCTTGGCCGCACAACGCCCAGGAATCCCCCCATGCAAAACCATTCTCACGCCCCGCGAGCGGGCGAGGTCGACCGCGCGCTCGCGCTCGACCAGCTCATGAGGCCGCTCGCCGGGTTCATGCAGGATGACAACGTGCGCGAACTCACCATCACCCGCCCCTTCGATCTGTTTGTGCTGGAGCGTGGCCGCTGGCGAGTCCACGACACCCCTGAACTGAGCTTCAGCTACCTGCAAGCCTTGATCGCCGCAGCCGCCAGCTACAACCGGGTGGACTTCCTGCCCATCATGTCGCTGATTCTGCCGGGCGGCGAGCGCTTCAATTGCGCTCAGCCCCCGGCGGTGGTCGACGGCACGATATCGCTCAACATCCGCAAGCACAGCGTCCTGGTCAAGACACTCGAAGAACTGGAGGCCGAGGGTGCGTTCTCCAATTGGCAGAACGTCAGCCCCCCCGTCCATGACCATGCCGCGCTGAATGATCGGGACCGCGAGCTGCTCGAACTGCTTCGGGCGGGCCGGATGCGGGAATTCCTGCACCTGGCCATACAGGGGCGATACAACCTCATCATCAGCGGCAAGACCGGCTCCGGCAAGACCACCTTCGCGCGCAGCCTCATCGAACGCGTGCCCGGTTGGGAGCGGCTGATCACTATCGAAGACGTCCACGAGCTGCTGTTGCCCAACCATCGCAACCGGGTCCACATGATCTATGGCGCCGGCGCGGGCCAGGTCTCCGCCTTCGAGTGCATCGCGGCCTGCATGCGCATGTCGCCCGACCGGATATTCCTGTCCGAACTGCGTGGTCCCGAGGCGTGGGAGTACCTCACGGCCCTGAACACCGGCCACCCCGGATCGGTCACCACCACCCACGCCAATAGCGCCCGCGACGTCTTCAACCGGGTGGCGCTGCTGGTCAAGCAGTCGCCCACCGCCCAGCAGATCGACGTGCAAACCCTGCGGCAATTTCTGTACGGGACGCTGGATATCTCGCTGTACTTCGCCGACTACCAACTGCGCGAAGTGTTTTTCAATCCTGCGCGCATCCCGCCCGCCTGATTTCTTCATTTCCCCGGAGTACCGCCATGACTCTTGGCTCCGATCATTCCCGATCGCGCAGCCCGCGCGTTCTTGCGGCCTACAAGATCATGCAGGAGGTCTACGACCGCTGCGTGGCCATGGGCGCATCCACCAATCGAACCCACGTGGCCATCCGCGACGCCTACCCCTGGGGCGAGCGCAAGAACTGGCCGTACAAGGCCTGGCTGCTCGCACGCCGCGAGTTCTACGAGGCCCATGGCCTGCCGCTCAAAGCACGACGTTCCATTCGGGAAACTTTCGAGGAAACCCAGCCATGACAGTCACACATCTTGATCAGCCACACGGAGGTCGACCCGTTCGAGCCTTGCCCCTGTCGAATTCGACGTTGTCCGAAATGCAGACCTCTGATTTCCTTTTTCCGGGCAAATCAAATCGATACGCAAGGGGCTGGTGATGAGTATTGAAGCCTCCAAGTGGGCCAGGATGGCCGACGTCCAAAAATCATCTAACAAGCTGGTGCTGCTGGAGTTGGCGCACCTGGTGCGCTTTGATGCAACCGATTGGACAGTATTCGCGTCGGTCGAGCACTTGGCCAGGGTGACGCACCTGAACCGCAAGACCGTCATCGACGCCTTGGGCCGATTGCGCGATCTGGGCGTCATCGCCGATACCGGCGCTAGAGCCGGGTTCAGCCGCAATTGCCCGGTTTATCGCCTGCGGCCGACCGCAGTGCCGCGCGTCGGCTTGCCCTTGCTCGACTCCGCCGCCGGCGCCGCATCGCAAGAAGCCTGCCACCAGCGTGTGGACGAAAAGGAGGCTCCGGCACACGAAGACGCGACGTCCGACTTGGAGGAGATTCAGTCCCTCCAGAGTACCCAAAATGTCCCTGAACTGTCCTACGACGGTCACATGGACGACATCGAGCGGCTCGTCCCAGCCATGATCGAGAACTCGATGATGTCGCTCGACGCATCCCGCGGCACTGCCAGCCCTGGCCAGGAGGTGGGTGCCGAACTGGCGCCGGCTTTCGCCAACTCGGCTCCGGCGGCGGCTACCCCCCCGGCTCGAACTCGTCGCCAAGAGAAGTCCAAGATCAGACGTGTTACGGCTACCGCCGCGGGCGCGGCCTCCCGCTTGCCTGCCGACTGGACGCTACCTGCGCGCTGGCGTGACTGGACGCTACGTGTGCGACCGCACTGGGACGTCGACAGGGTGGAGGCGATGGCCCTCACATTCAGCGCCTACTGGCGTTCCAAACCTGGCCAGGCAGGTTATGCAGAGGACTGGTTCGCCGCATGGCGCCTCTGGGTCTTCCGAGAGCGGGGTGGACTATCCATTGAGAAACCGTGGCACAGCAGCTGGAGCGGCATTGTCGCCAAAGGCCAGGAGCTTGGTGTTCGGCAAGCGGCCAACGAGCCGAATCACGCCTTCCGAATACGGGTACATGAGGCCGCAGGCATACCGGTACCCTCATGAAAGTTATCCACAAACAAGCCCGAAATTGGTAGGGTGTCCCGAAAACGGGACAGGCCCGATTTAGGCACCAGACAGGCCCGAATTCCGCCTGAGGCTGGCCCGAAAACGGTACCGGAGACAGGCCCGAAAACGGGACACAAAAGGTATTTAGGTTTTATAGGTTTATAGAGGGAGACGCGCGCGCAAGGCGCCGTCATCAATCGGCGGCCGATCCGCCTACCCTCCGGTCGCTACGCTCCCTTCGCCCCGCCGCCTGCGGCGCCGGCCTGAAACCCAAGGATCAGTCCCCCTTCCCGATGGCGCTGTGCGCCACCGGGCGGGGGAATGGTGTCCCCCCGGGCTTGCGGCTGGGCTTAACAGCCCGCCGCGCCCTGCCTACGCCGACCTCACCCCATAGCCGCTGCGGCAGCACACCCAGGCCCACCCTTCCCCAAGCTGCGCCAACTGCCTGCCCGGGCCACAAGCATCAGCCCCCCCCTCCCGGCGGATACCCCGCCCGCCGGGTGGGGAAACGCAGCCCCCAAAGCGCGGGGGCATGCTGCCCCCCTGGCCGGCCGCCTGCGGCGTCCGCGCTTCCGACCCCCTGGGGGAACCGCAACGGTTCCCCCGCGCCCACTCGGGCGCGGCTCCCCCTCCCTCGAACCCCGGGCATCCAGCCCCGGAGGGCATTTTCACGATGAGAAATGATGACCCCCACTACCACGCCTTCCCTTGAAGCGCTCGTCTCGGACATGCGGAATCTCACAGCGCAAGTTCGCCGCGCGCAATTACGCACATTGTTGCCAGTCGTCGACGAACTGTCTCGACAAGGCGTTCCTCATGAAAGCCTAGCAGCGACGATGACTGCAGCCGGTATTCCTGTTAACGCCGCTGCACTACGCAAGGCGCTTTCGCGGTGGCGACACCACACAAGGAACTTGGCCGCGAAGGCGCCCGCTGGCCAAGTCGCCGCCACACCCAGCCTGCAGACGGCCCTGCCAACAACACAACAGTCTCCCCGCGCAACTGGAGCTATCACCAGCAAGGCTGACCTCGTGCAGTTGCGCAAGTCTCAAGCCCCGATCGATCTCAACCAACTGGCCGAAATGGGCCGCCGCAAATAGGAACCTTTCCCCATGAACACCACTATGAAAATCGCCACTTGCAACTACTCCGGTTCGGTCGGCAAGACAGTCGCCACCAGCCACCTTTTGGCTCCGCGGATGCCCGCCGCCGAAATCATCGCCGTGGAATCCACCAACGAAAGCGCCGCCGATCTTGGCCTGGACGTCGAACAAATGCGCGGCGAACACGGCGGCCGGCTACTGCGACGCCTGGTCGTAGCCGAGTCCGCCATCGTCGACGTCGGCGCGTCCAACATCGAGGATTTCCTGGCCGAGCTGGTCAAGTACGACCAGGCTCACCTGGAAATCGACTACTACGTCTTGCCAGTGGTGGCGTCAGGCAAGGCCCAGCGCGAGACCATCAAAACCATCCAGACCCTGGCCGAAATCGGCGTGCCGGCGGACCGGGTGCGCGTGCTCTTCAATCGCGTCGACGCAGACGTGCAGGAAGAATTCGCGGCCATCTTCGGCTACGCCCGCCAAGCGGGCGGCTTCGTGGCCAACCCTGAAGCGGTGATCTATGAAAATGAAGTCTTCGATCTGCTGGCCAATCAGCGCACCACGATCCAGGAAATCCTGGCAGACCAGACGGACTACCGGCAGCTCCTGCGCGAAGCAGACAGAAGCGACGCCAAGGCCGTTGCCCACCTTAGCGACCGCTACGCGCTGCAATCGCTGGCCCGGCCGGTCGACCGCCAGCTCGACCGGGCGTTCGCCGCGCTTTTCGCGTAGGAGGCCGCATGTCGCTCGAATCGCCCTCGTTGCCGCCTGCCGACGCGCCCGCCGTGTCCGCCTCACCGCCTCGCTCCAAGCTCGACTTCCTGTTTCAGGAAATGCTGATCGAAAGCGGCCGCACCGCCGACCGCAACGCCCAAATCGCAGCCCAGCTGGACCAGGTGGCGCTGATTGCGCGCGGCCTGCCGGCGCAGCTGCGCCAAGCCAGCGCGGAGGCGGCCGCTGAAGTCGCCACCAGCGCCAGCCGCAGTCTTAGCGAAGCAGCCAGGTCGCTCAGCAAGGCGGACTGGGATCTGCGCGTCACCGTTGGAGCCTTGGCCGGCGTCAATCTGCGCAACGCCTGGCGCATAGGCATTCTGTGCGCCGGCAGCAGCTTCATGGGAGCCGTGCTGGGTGCGCTCATCACCCAGCTCGTCCTGGCTTGACTGGTTCCTCCTTCGCAACCGGCCGCCGCGGGCAGTAGCCCCGGGGCCGGCCACACCTTCCGGCTCCGGCCTTTCCCCGCCGATGGGCGGCAACACATTCAATGTCGAAAGCACCATGGCACCAGACCTACGGCGCCGCCTTATCAAAGCGGCCCTCATCTTCCTCCCCCTGCTGGGCTGGCTGGGCACAGCCATGTTCATTTCCGAAATCACTCCACGCCAGATCACCTGGCGCGTCCTCTACGTCTGGATCCGCGCCACCCCACACCACACCGCGCTATTCATCATGCCCAGCATCGGCTTCGCGCTGGCCCTGGTTCTGGCCGGCACGCTGAGCCAGCATGCAAAGAAGGCCGGCTACGACGGCGCAGGCTACAAGAAGCACATCCGCGGCACCGAGGTGGTACCTCTGAAGCGCCTCAAAGCCAAGTGCTCAGAACGCGGCAAGATCCAGGTCGACATCGCCGGCGTGCCCATGCCGACCAAGATAGAGACTTTGCACCTGCTGCTCAACGGCGCCACCGGCAGCGGCAAGTCCGTCCTGCTGCGCGCCCTCATCTTCTCGCTGCTAAAACGCGGCGACCGGGCCGTCATCGTGGATCCCAACGGCGACCTCTACAGCAAGTTCGGACGGCCGAACGACGTGATCCTCAACCCATATGACCAGCGCACCCAAGGCTGGTCGTTCTTCAACGAAGTGCGCGCGGACTACGATTGGCAACGGTTGGCGATGTCGGTGGTGCCGCTGGGCAAGGATGCCAACGCCGAGGAATGGAACAGCTTTGGCCGTCTGCTGCTGCGGGAAGCGGCACGCAAGCTGCACGAGCTTGGCACGCCCGATATCGAAGAACTGTTCCGCTGGTGCACGATCGCTTCGGACAAGGACCTGCGCACGTTCCTGTCCGGCACGCTGGCCGAATCCCTCTTCGCTGGATCCGCCGAGGCCAGCAAGGCGCTCACCAGCGCGCGCTTCGTGCTGTCGAACAAGCTGTCCGAGCACATGAGCATGCCGCGCGGCAATTTCAGCATCCGCGACTGGATGGACAACGACACAGGCAGCCTTTTCATCACCTGGCGCGAAGACATGAAGCACGCCATGAAGCCGGTGCTGTCAGCCTGGGTGGACGTGTTCTGCACCTCGCTGCTGTCGTTGCCCGAGGATCAGCAGCGCCGCTGGTGGGGCGTCATCGACGAACTCGCCTCCCTCGAAAAGCTGGCCTCGCTCGAGGATCTGCTCACCAAGGGGCGCAAAAACGGCGCCCGCGTCGTGGCAGGCCTGCAGTCGGTATCCCAGCTGGACGACATCTACGGCAAGCAAATGTCGCAGACGCTGCGCGCCAGCTTCCGCTCGCTGGTGGTGCTGGGTGGCTCCAAGACCGATCCCGAAACCGCGGAGGAAATGTCCAAGGCGCTGGGCGAGCACGAAGTGGCGCGGCCCGAGTACACCGACAGCCGCAATCCGGGCAGCTCGCGCAGCACCAGCGAGCGCATGGTGCGCTCAACCGAGCGAGTAGTCACCGCGGCCCAGATCCAGGCCCTGCCCGATCTGACCGGATACCTCGCCTTCGCCGGCAACCGGCCGATCTCCAAATTCGTCCTGGAACCGATGAACTTCGTCAACCGCCAGCCGGCGTTTGTCGAGGCCAAGCGCGTCGGCGCCTATGCCGCGATGAATAACACCAACGATGGAGCGCCTTTCCCGCACGAGCTGCCCGTCGACCCCGTGATCGGCTCCTAGCCGTCGCTGCACCACGTCAACCCTCACCTGACGGCACGCCGGCTGCCAGTCCTCATCTCACGCACCGCAGAGAAATTCTCATGATCTCGCTCAAGACAATTCACCGCAGCTCCGCCGCCAAGGCGACCCACTACTATGCCGACCAGAAAGACGACTACTACAGCCGCGACGGCACCGCTGCGCAGTGGCAGGGTAAAACTGGGGAAGCACTCGGCCTGACCGGCGAGATCCGGCAGGAAGATTTCCTTCGTGCCATGCGCGGTGACTTTGGCCAGGACGTCGAACTCTCGCGATCGATCCGCCTGGACGCCAAGGCGCGCGCCGCCCTGGATATGACGTTCTCGCCGCCCAAGAGCGTCAGCATCCAGGCTCTGGTCGGCAAAGACGCCTCCGTCATCGAAGCCCACGACCGCGCCGTCACCCACGCTTTGACATTCGTTGAAGCGGAACTGGTTCGCGCACGCCAAACTGTAAATGGCGTGACCACCAAGGAGCGCACCGGCAACGCCCTGATTGCCAAGTTCCGGCATGAAACGGCCCGACCGACCGCTGGAGCCTATTCCGATCCGCAGCTGCACACCCATTCGCTGCTCATGAACATCACGCAGCGTGCTGACGGCACGTGGACGGCCGTCTCCAACGATGAGATCTTTCGTCTGAAATCCGTCGCCGAAGCTGTTTACTTGGCTGAACTGGCCAAGGAACTGGAGAAAGCCGGCTATGGCATCCGCTACGAGGGAAAGCGCTTCGAACTGGCCCACATTAGCCGCCCACACATCGAGGCGTACTCCAAGCGATCCAACGACATTACCGACGAGTTGGACGCCCTGGGCTTGGATCGTCAAACCGCCAGCCGATCACAGAAGCAAACCGTTGCTCTAAAAACCCGCAAAGGCAAAGCGCCGGAAATCACCCGGGAGGAACTGCAAAAGGACTGGAGCAGGCAAGAGAAAGAACTTGGCGTGGACTTCAGTGCGGGCAAGCGCCCCGTCGACAAGACCGTCGAGCGCTCGCCGGAGGCGGTAGCCCTGATCGCCGACGAGTGCCTGAAATGGGCTATCAAGCACCACACCGAGCGCGAATCGGTCATGGATGGCGGCGAGATGCTCAGGACGGCCCTGCGCCGGTCGATCGGCACCGGCATCGAACTCAAAGACGTGAAGGCGGCCGTCAAGCGGTTGCTGCAAAAGGGTCACCTCATCCTCGGCACGCTGCAATATCGCTCGGCACATGAGCGCAAGGGGCCGGGGCAGACCCGCGCCGAATGGATTGAGCAACTGATTCAGGAGGGCATGAGCAAGAAGCGCGCACAAGAACACGTGCGCCAGGCCATTGCGTGCGGCCAATTCGTGCCCACCGGCGCCCGCTACACCACCCAGATCGCCCGCGAGCGGGAAAAGCGGATTCTGCAGATCGAACGGGATGGCCGCAACCAGGTTCAGCCCATATTGCAGCGCGAACAGGCGCAGGCCGCGCTCCAGGGACGTGGACTCAAGCCAGGTCAGCTAGCCGCGGCCGAACTGATCCTCAGCTCGCCACATCGCTTCGTCGGGGTCCAGGGCTTGGCCGGCACAGGGAAGTCTCACATGCTGGCCAAGGTCAAAGAGGCCGCAGACACGGCTGGCTACACCATCAAGGCTGTCGCGTCCTACGGCAAGCAGATCCAAGCGCTGCGTGAACTCGGCATGGAGGCGCGTACGGTGGCGTCGCTGTTGGAAGCGCGCCAGCAAGACCGATTCAAGCTCGACCCCAATACTGTCCTGATCATTGACGAAGCCGCGGTAGTGCCCTCGCGGATCATGGAACGGCTCATGAAAATGGCCGAAACCGACGGCGCCCGCGTTGTCATGCTCGGCGATACCGGCCAGACCAAGGCCATCGAGGCCGGCCGCCCCTTCCATCAGTTGCAGGTCGAAGGCATGGATACCGCGCTCATGGGCGATATCGTCCGACAGAAGTCCCCTGAACTGAAAGCGGCCGTGGAATTGGCCGCCAGCGGCCAGGCCTCCGCGTCACTGGGCATCCTGTCTCAGAAGCTGCGCGCCGTACACACCGTCAGCGACGACGACCTGCGGTACGATGCCATCGCGACCCGCTACGCCGGCCTGAGCGCCAAGGATCGCCGTGAAACCCTCATCGTGACCGGCACCAATCGCTCGCGCAACGCGCTCAATGAAGCCACGCATCAAGCGCTGGGGTTGGGCGGACGCGGCTTCGACTTCGACCTACTCACTCGGCGCGATACCACGCAGGCCGAGCGGCGCGTGGCCCATTACTACATCGCCGGCGACATCATCCAGCCAGAGCGGGACTACAAGGCGGGAGATCTGCGGCAAGGCGAAATGTACCGCGTGATCGGCGTGGCGGAGGACAAGCCTAATCAACTGGAAGTCGAACACTTGGCCACACGGGTTAGAACCACGTTCAATCCAGCACGGACCGCCAAGATCTCGGTGTATCAACCTGTCGTAGCCGAATTATCCGCGGGCGATTGGGTTCGTGTCACGCGCAACAACGCCAAGCTCGACCTGGTCAACGGCGCACGCTGTGAAGTGCTGGCCGTTACGCCTACTTCCGTCACGATCGGCGCTGGCGGCCGGAAGTTGGTGTTGGACGCATCGACGGCGCCGCTTCATCTTGATAGGGCCTACGCCACCACAAGTCACAGCGCCCAGGGGTTGACGTGCGATCGCGTATTGATCAACGCTGAGAGCTTCAGCCGCACCACGCAGCGCGACGTTTATTACGTCGCGATTTCCCGTGCGCGCTACGAAACAGAAATCTATACCAACAACGCCGGCAAACTCGCTAAGGCCGTGGATCGACTGGAAGCAAAGTCCGCTGCGCTCGAAATTGGCCTGGAAACTACGCGGCCATGGCATCCGAAAGAGAAACCCCAACACATGCAAATTGAACCTTGAGCACACCCACCATGCAAACTAGTGGCACGCCTTTCTTCATCTTCACTGCGCACGGCAGGCTCATCGCCATCGAGAGTACTAGCCAGGCACACGCGCGGCGAATTTTGATTAAATCAACGCAACGTCGCCAGGATATTCCATCAACTCCGCAGCGATCTGCCGCACTTTCGCATGCTGATACACAATATGCCACCGCCCTCTATTGAGATGGAGTAGCGGCGAACCAACTGCGGGCTGACGAATGCAGTCAGGATAGTTGAGGCCGAATCTTGATCAAAGTGCAATAACACACTCTTCCAGCTCGCTTTCCTTGGAGATTCCAATCAGGAGACGGGCCGATTGCGCGCGTTGCCGAACCTTGAGTAGCAGGTAGCTGTTACCAATGCATCGCCAAATTGCCCTTAGTCAGCACCGCCCCCCTAGCCCTCTTTGTCAGAGCGGTAACCGGTGCAAGAACCGGCACCACATCCGGTCAATTTCGGCACAAAACAACGGTAAATAGCTGATATATATAGTGAAAATTAAATTTTTATCCGGCACAGAATGCGGTAGACTGTGAACATGGATACGACGAGCATGGGACCAATGGTACCCGAGGAGACATCCCGCGTTCTCGAGGATGAAATTTTGCCGCTCCTGGCAGAAGCGAATCAACTCGCGGGCCGAATTCATCCAATCTTGCGAGACTCGATTGGTGATCTCGTTCGCTCTATGAACTGTTATTACTCTAACTTGATTGAGGGTCATGATACTCACCCGCGCGACATCGACCGGGCGCTTGCCAACGAGTTTTCCACCGAACCTCAAAAGCGTGACCTACAAAAAGAGGCGGTCGCGCATATTCATGTACAGCAACTGATCGATACTGGGCGCGACCCAGACGCTTGGCCGGCGTCAGCAGCTTATGCATCTTGGCTGCATGAAGAATTTTGCTCGCGTCTACCGCCGGAGATGCTGTTCGTTACCGACGAGGCGACTGGTGCGCGCTTGGAAATCGTTCCTGGCGAGTGGCGCAAGCGAGACGTGCGGGTCGGCCATCATATCCCGCCGCCGCATGAAGACCTACCACGCTTTATGGCACATTTCGATAGGGCCTATGGATCACCGCCGCTGACCAAGTCTCGGCAAATTCAGACTGTCGGTGCCGTTCATCATCGGCTGCTTTGGATTCATCCATTTCTCGACGGAAACGGCCGCGTCGCGCGACTAATGTCACATGCCTTATTCAAACGCCTCGGGGTGGGCACAAGCCTTTGGTCAGTGGCGCGCGGGCTTGCGCGCGATGAGAGCCGCTACAAGGCGTTGCTTGCGCAGGCCGATAAACCGCGTGAAGGCGACCTAGACGGGCGTGGCAACTTAACTCAACGCGGGCTCATCGAGTTCTGCAAATTCTTCCTCGATCGCTCAGTCGACCAAGTTCGTTTCATGAGTGGGCTGCTCGAACCGTCGACGCTACTGACGCGCATCGAGATCCACATCGAAGAAGAAGTGCGGTCAAAGCGGTTGCTTCGTGGCAGCTTCGCAGTTTTGCGCGAGGCCGTAATGAGTGGAGAGGTGGAGCGCTCGAAGATTCCAGCCCTCACTGGTTACGAGGAGCGCGGCGCCCGTAATGTCACAGCAGGGCTGGTGGAAAGGGGGATCTTGACCGCAACGAGCCACCGAGCGCCGCTACGCCTGGCCTTCCCAGCCGACGTGGCCGAGCGCTGGTTTCCAAATCTCTACCCTGCCAATGTTGGATCGCGGACATGACCGGGAAAATCGTCGAACTAATCCGGCGATTTTCGCCGATATCGCCTTACTCAAAAGAGTGGGATGTTTTCTTGCCAGGCCCTGGCCGGCCTCAACGGTGGCATGAAATCGGAGACCAGTTCCGCGTCCTGATAATCGCCGATCCAGGGGCTGGCAAGACATTCGAAGCCCAAACGCGAGCGCGTCGGATGAAGGAACGTGGCCATCACGCCTTCTTTATCCGAATCGAGAAGATCGACGCGACTTTCGACCAATCGTTCGAGGTTGGAACTGCGATCGAGTTCGCCGCCTGGCTCGCCTCAACGGACGAGGCTTGGTTCTTCCTCGACTCGGTCGACGAAGCCCAGTTGGAGACGCCACGGGCGCTGGAGGACGCGATTCGCATCTTCGGCGCTAAGATCTACGCCGCATTGGATCGAGCGCGCATTTTCATCACCAGCCGCGAGGATGCTTGGCGCGCGTTATCCGATCAGACGCTGATCGAACAGCACCTGCCCTATGGCGAACCGACTCCCGATGGGGAAGATGCCCAGACAGACAGCGTGAGCGACGCTACGCTTCAGATGTACCGGCTTGAAGGCCTTTCAGAGGATGAAATCGCGCTGTTTGCCGGCTATTACGGAGTGAACGACGTCACCGAATTCGTCGACGCCGTGAAGCGGGCTAACCTTCTAACCCTCGCCGAGCGCCCCTTCGACCTAAAGGCCCTGATTGAGGTCTGGATCGCCGATCGTCGCCTCGGGAGCCGCTTTGAGATGCTGCAAAGGATGATCTCCCTGCAAGTGGCCCCACGACCAGCCGGGATTGTCCCGCCCCGCCATGACAGCACCAAGGTTAGAAATGGCGCCCGTATACTGGCAGGCGCGGTGACAATGACCGGCAAAACCGTCATTGGCCTACCTGGAGGCTTTCATACCGCTGATCGCATCAATCCGCGTACCTTGCTGCCAGGATGGACCGACGCAGAAATCAATACGCTGCTTCGCACAGGCCTATTCGATGACATCGTTTATGACAGCGTACGGTTTCGCCACCGCGAGATCCGGGAGTTGCTGACAGCGGAATGGTTACACGACCTGCTGAATCGGCCGGGCGGCCGTAGTCGAGTTGAGAATCTCTTTTTTCGTGAGAGCTATGGCGAACAAATCATCGTACCGCGAACGCGGGCGATCTTGCCTTGGTTGATTTTGCTCGATGAGGGAGTGCGAGACAAAGCCCTCACCCTGGCCCCAGAGATTGCGAGCGAAGGCGGCGATCCATCACGCCTGCCGCTTACGATCCGTCAACACATGCTTCGCGATATCGTCGACCGCATTTCCACCGGACGAGGAGGATAATCTCCATGGACAACAGTGCGATCGAACGCATCGCCGCTCCCGACCTAGCAACCGACGCATTGGCACTGCTCGACAGGTATCGAGACAATGACGACGTCATTTTTTTTCTAGGTCGGCTTGTCTGGCAGGGTGAGATGGAGAGTTGTGCTCCGGCACTCTTTCACGTCGCGACCGATCCTACGCGCGACAAGTATGCGCGGATCGCCGCTATCCGGGGCGTTATGTCGGTAGGCGACGAAGCGCTGAAGGACGAGCTTTGGAAGACGATTGCCGAGGATCCCGGGCCGTTGGATCACGCCGTATTTTCGGAACTGGTCGATTGGGCAGCGCCGACTACGGCCGGGGTGGCGTTAGTGCTGCGAACGCTAGCCCACGCGGCGCCTTACGAGCACTACAAAGTGACCGGTCTGACCCAATCGCTTCACGAATTCATCGACAAGTTGCCGGTCATGGTGGACGCGTCCGAAGATCCTCCGCTCGGACGAATGGTTGAAGGTTTGAATGGCTTCCTGGATCGCGAACCCTTCGTGCAGCGTGGCGACTGCCAAGTCTCGAAAGAATTTGCGTGGCTAATGCCGGTCGCCATTCACGTCGTCGATCGCTTAGTCGCGGCACGCTCTGCGCTAGCACTGACGCCTGCGGCGATTTCGGTACTGCGCAATTTCCCGGCCGTGGCATTTTGGCATAGTTATGGTTTCGATAATTATAAGAACGAACTGGCCACTAACGTCCCGCGCTGGCCGGACCTTAACGATCTCCTCTATTGGAGTTCGATCGCCGTATGCCGCGCCCAAAGGGCCGTCGAGAATGGACCGCTGACGAGTGACTGGCCGATAGCCTATCTAGGAAATTTTTGGCGTTTTGGCCCCGTGGATTTCGAGCGCTGTCTCAAATGGGTTGCCACCAAGGAAAAAGATGACCGAATGGTTGCATTGTCACGTTGCATTCAAATCTATTTGGATGCCGATCGGCCAAAGGCCTGGCTCGCGCAGTTGCACGCTGCTGTCGCTGACGACGCGGCGCTAACCGCGACGTTGGAAGCGCGTCTTGCTCCAGAACCATCGGCCGACATGGGCAAAGTGAGCGAGCAAGTTCGGCGGCGGATGCACGAAAGCGACGTGCGCGAGCGTAGGCAAAAGAAGGATCGCAACAAGTGGGTGCGAGCTCTCATCGCTAACCCGGAGCGGGTGATGTATCCCGCAGATCTTCCGCCAGGTGAGCTCAGCGGCGATCAATATCATCTGCTTCTCAGTGTCATGAATGACGGCGAGGCTACCATCCGCGAGAATGGGGCGAACTGGCAAGCATTGATCTCGGAGTTTGGTGAGAACGTAGCCCGCGCCTACCGCGAGGCCGCAGTCGCTCATTGGCGCGCGTACCATCCTGCAGTACGGTCAGAGGGCGGAGACACCAGCTCGGTTCCTTATTCACTGATTTTTGCAATGACCGGCCTTGCAATCGAAGCGGCGGAAGACAGCGCCTTTGCGCAGCGGCTAACCGAAGACGAAGCGCGCCGCGCTTTTCGTTACGTCACTTGGGAATTGAACGGCTTTCCGGTATGGTTCGAGACGCTATATCGCGCCTTCCCGACCATAGGGTTCAAAGCCGTCGCAAGCGAGCTTGTTTGGGAGCTTGACCATGCCGCCGGCGAGCCCCAGCCTCACCATATCCTGCACGATATTCTTTATCATGCACCATGGTTGCACGACCACGTCGCACCGTTGATCTTGGATTGGCTGGACACGCATGATGTGCTAGGTGTCGATGCGTTGCGCTGTTGCCTGAACATCTTGGCGGGAAGCTGCACGCCCCCAGGCATTCTCGAAGCGCTCGCGGCCAGAAAAGCTGCCCATACTACAGTGGAGGATCAGCGGCCGCGCTGGTTCGCACTCTGGACCGATACCAACCCGGCGGCGGCGGTTCCTGCTCTAGAACGTCATTTGGAATCGTTACAGCTGGCGGAGGCCTCAAACTTTGCTCAGCTATTCATCGTCGCCCTGCTTGGAGATCGGCACGGCATGGGCACGCGCGTTGGCGCATATCGCAACGCAGGTGACTTAAAACGGCTCTATATCCTGATGCATCGCTACATCCGGACGGATGACGATATCGATCGTGTTGGGAAAGGTGTTTATTCACCGACGCTCCGAGATAACGCGCAGGACGGTCGCAGCACCTTGTTTAAGATGCTAGTCGAGGTGCCAGGCCCTGAAGCCTACGCGGCAATAAAGGCGCTCGAAGAGGAACATCCCGAGCCTGATCATCGGCGATGGATGGCCGCACGAGCACGTGAGCATGCAACGCGGGATGCCGACGAGCCGCTTTGGACGGTCGAGCATGTCCGCGACTTCTCGATAAGTGACGACGGCTGATAGGTCGTACAAGACACTTAGACCGTCATCACGGCTGTGAGTGGATTAGGAAAAATTCATCTTGCACAAGCCGTCTAAGTGGACGGTTTGTCGAGCCGCTATAGCGGTTTTCTTGGTACCCACACTCCGGGTAGGGCGGCATCTGCCAAGCGCGACCCTTCGTCCAAAGCCTGGCACAACGCACAGACAGGCCGTCACAAGTGGCAGGCAGGGCGTCACAAGCGGCAGATGGTCAGTCACAACACGTCGACAAGAAGTCACAGCGCGTCGACAACTCGTCACAAGCGGTGCCGTTTCAACGCTGAAGCCGGCAAATCGAACGGTTTGCATACATTGACAACAACTCTACGAGCTCGGTTTGGCGCGGGTTTCCGTATTTTGAACGGTTTTCTTTGTCTGACAAAAGAAACCGGCTCGGCGCAAAAAAAATCAAATAAAACAAAGAGATAGACGCACCCGCAGGGTGCGTCCTGTGTGGTGGCCTTAAGGGGGCCCTTAAGGGGCACGACGCGCATCTGCGGCGGGCGCATTAAGGGACACATTGAGGCCACCGGTGAGCGTCCGGGGGACGCTCACAACGTCCTGCGGACGGCCCCGCCGGCGCAGCCGGTGGGACTGGCCCCCCCCCTACACCAACACCCTCCCCAAAAGCCAATAGGCCGCCCGGAGGCGGCCTATTGGGTTGCAGAGATGGGTTACATCACCAGATGGTCTGAACGTGCGGGTAATCGCGAATCTTCAGGTCAGCAGATACCAGAGGTACCGAATGATGCCGTGCCGTAGCCACAATGATGCGGTCGGCAGGATCCTTGTGGAACTCGCCGGGCAGATCAACAGATTGAACTGAAATCCGTACATCCACCGGAACGAAACGAATCGCGGGCACCTCGGCAACCGTATCCAGCCAAGCCGCGGCATCTATGGTCAATGCAAGACGCCCAGCCTTGGCCAGCATGGCCACTTCCCAAGCACTGATGGCCGAAACCAGGATTTCACCGTCCTGCGCCTCGGCCTCGATAGCTTCGCGTGCGGCACGGCTCAGTTGCGAATCCCCTGCCGCCCACCACACCAGTGCATGGGTATCCAGCACGATCATTGCGCCGCCTCCCACGTATCCTCGCCGACCGGCGACAAGGGATCGTCAAACCGCAGGACGGAGCCACGCAGCACATCCAACGGATTGCGCTTGGCCACCGCCCGGTAGGGGCGGATTTCAAGCGCAGGCTTACCATGATCGGTCACAACAATGGACTCCCCGGTCGCTTCAACCTGCCGGAAAAGCTCGAGCGCACGCGCTTTGAACTCGGTTTTGGAAACTTGCTGGTTGTGCATGACGCCTCCGAAAATAGTCATTTCGCGTAGTCATTTTATCAGAAAATGACTACGCGAAATAGTCATTTTTACCGCCCCGACCTTCCCCCCCGAAATCGCGTCACCAGCCGAGTTTCCCCGGCTGGCATGACGATCATTCGCCCGCTTCGCATCCTATGTTGGGCAGAAGGGCAGGCAGCGCCGGCTGGCAGCGCATCAGTTCCGGCACCCAGCCCTTGCCTTCCAGCAACCGCTCGGCAGCGGCCGCCGCGTCGCCCTTCTTCATCGCCAACAACGGCTTGGCCTGTGCTTCACCCACTGCTTCGGCTACCACTGCGGCGATCCGGTCCTTACTGACATGGCCCAAGTAGGTCTGTACTGTCGGCGACCACCACTTGCCCATGTCCAGCCCCACCAGCGTAGCCAGCCTGTCCAAGTGCGCGGGGTGCGCATCACCGTTGTGACGCACCCGGTAGACCGTCGCGCTCACCAGCGCGGCCAGCAATTTGATGTTCTCGTCTTGCGGCTGCGCCAGCAGCCAAGGCAATACCGCTTCGCGCTCGGCAGGTATGCCGCCCATCAGTTGTGCGGCCTCCTTTTGCTGACTGGCCCAGGCGGGCGAGCCTTCCAGGTTCGGATCAACGCGCCCCAAGTCGTGAGTCGCCCTGGTAGCCGACAGATCGTAGCTGCGCACCAGATACGCCCGCTCCATGGCATCGCCCACTTCCGCCAGCAGTTGCTCAATCAGCAGGCACAGGGCCAGGTTGGGCCGTTGGATAAGTTCAGCCTGCAAGGCCATCACGCGCTGGGCCTGAAGCCGGTTGGTCAGCGCCTCCGAATGAACGGGCCGGGTCTTGACCGCTGGCAGGTCCACGGCGGCGCGCTCGCCGCTCTCTTTGGCCGCACTGCGCACCTTCTCGGCCATCGCTTCACGGTCCTCCTGGCGGATCAAGCCACGAGTCACGGCCAGATCGCCCGAATGGTCCAGGTGCAACACGGCGCCCGCCAAGGGCTTGAGGTCGGCGGGGTAGTCGTAAAGATCGCTGCGCAAAATCGCTTGCGCTCGCTGTAATCCAGGGAGAGGGAGTAGTCCACCCATCCCCAACCTTCGGCGACGACGGATTTGGCGAGCTTGGAGCGCTGCATTTTCGCCAGCGCCATCGACCGGACCTTCTCGGGATCATCCATGTACGCGTTGTCCTCGAACAGGTCACGGCGCACACTACCGCCAGCCTTCTCGTAGGCAGCGACCGTCACGTAGCGGGCCGCCTTGTTGTCGCCCCGCATTTCGGTTTCCGACAACAGTTCGCGAATGCGACTCGGACGGTGAAAGTAACCTTGCTTGGCCGCTTTCCATGCTGCCTCCTGGCGGGCGTGGTCGCTGACCGCAGCGAGCGCCTGCATTTCTTCCAGGCTGATCTTGTCTTGGCGGAAAAGCGCCATGAGCGCGGGCGACACGCCGCCCAGTGCCAGCAACTTCTTGACCGCCTTCTCAGCGGCCCCGTGCGCTGCCGCAATGGCCTCCACGGTCCAGCCATCTGCGCGCAGCCGGGCGTAGGATTCGAAGGCGTCGGCCGGATGCATCGCACGGCGGGCGATGTTCTCGATCAAGCTTGCATGGTGGGCGTATTCAGCAGCGATGACGAGGCATGGCACCATGTAACCTGCATCGAAAGCGCCATCGTCGATCAGCATCCCGATAGCGATGAACCTGCGCCCGCCTGCGCAAACCTCGTAGGTTCCCTCGGACGTGGCAACCACGACAAGGTTTTGCAGCAAACCGCCGATGGCCCGGATCATCGCCTTGAGTTCGGCCAATTCGGGATCGGAGGCGGCATCGCCTGCGCGACGAGCCTGATAAGCCTGGCTCAAGCGCAGTTGCGCGTACGGGATATCGGTGCGCAAGCATGCGGCGTGAATGGCGGCAAGTTCTTTGGTGTCCAGTTTCATGAGAATTGCTCCTTGTCGGATTGGCGGGATCAGTGCAGCCACGGCGAGGCATGAGCCTCGACCAAAAGTGCGATGAGCGCGGCAAGATCGCGCACGGTCATCGCGGGAAGCCGGAACGGCACACCCAGGGCGTGAGCCCGTCGCATCTCGTTGGCCAATCTGATAAAGTCGTGGTGCATCACGGTTCTCCTTGCTACGGAATTGCGGTGTCAGGCCCCTGCCGGTTGCAGCCGGACAGGGGCTATCTATTCATGGGTCAGAACGGCAGATCGTCGTCGGAATCACCGCCGCCGATGCGGCCGTCGCTTGCCGCCTGCTCGCTCTTGCGAGCGCCCAGCATCAGCAATTGCGTGCCAACGATTTCCAGGGCGTAGCGGTTCTCGCCGCTGTTCTTGTCCTGCCAAGGGCGGGTCCGCAAGCGGCCTTCGACGTAGACCTGCGCGCCTTTCTTCAAGTACTCACCTGCGACTTCGGCGGTGCGCTTGAAGAAGGCGACCTGATGCCATTCGGTTTTTTCGCGGCGCTCGCCGCTGGCCTTGTCGGTCCAGTTGTGCGAGGTCGCAATGGACACATTGCAGATTGCCGTGCCGTCCTCGGCATGGTGCACTTCGGGATCGCGGCCCAGATAGCCGATGAGGGTGACTTTGTTCAGTGATGCCATGACAGTTCTCCTAGGTAGAGGGAGGGGAAAAGAGGGGGATGCAGGCCCCTGCCGGTCGCTGCCGGACAGGGGCTTTTCATTAGCCGTGCAAGTGGCAAACGTCGATATCGCGGTCTTGGCACGATTGGCAGGAGGCCATTTCCACGGCCTCACTGGCATCCGCCCAGCCTGCTTTCCAGGCGCTGGCGAGCGCTGCGACGTCGGCCACCAGAGGCGGAATCTCATTGGTAGCGCGGCCGCTTTCAAAGTCGAATCGGCCTTGGCAATAGGCCTCGGCTTGCGCATCGCCGTAGCCGAATTCCTCCGCGTTGAGTAGCGCAGTGGTCCAAAGGCAGCGCGCTTTCAGCCCGCGCAGGAAAACGATGGGTACTTCCTGGTTCTCTTGAACTTCATACATTTGGATGCTCCTGGGTTGGTTTGTTGTGCTGACCTGGACTGAAGATTCCGAGCCCCTGCGTAGGTTTTCGGATCGGGTTTCGCAGTTCGGCGGCTGCGCGTTGTATGCCGCCCGTCCTGGTAGTTCGTCGCCCTTGCCGTGCTGGATCACGGAGAGACGACTGGAAAGGGCGGGCGCGGATGCCGCATGCGGAGCGCAGGCCGAAGGCCGAGCACCGAACGGGAGAGCACCCGGCGAAGCGAACCCTTGGAACGAGGAACGCAGTGATACAGTCGGCGGTTTAGGGCGCCGAACTGCCAGGACAGGCATTGCGCCGGCTCGATAGCGATCCCGGGCCGGCCGCGCGGCAAGCGCCTCTAGCCCGCGCCCGATGGCGCGGGCTCTATCTTTGGCGGCCGCTGGCCGCCGGCAAGCGATAGCGCGCAGCGCCGGCAGGCGCGAAGGCGTGAGCCGACCGTAGGGAGGGAAGGATGGAAGCCCGAAGGGGCGAGACTGGCCGGGGTTTGGCCAGGCTCGATGCGAAGCACGAGAGCCCGGCCCGGAGCCATCTGGCGTAGGGACACGCCCGAATGTTGGTCGCTTTAATGCGACACGTCAGATACGATCTGCAATCCGATAATCACCCACAAAGATCGGAGAATTCAATGCCCGAGACTCCGCAATCATCTACCCATCCCAAACATGTCCAGATTGGGCTCTATATCTTCGCCTTCGCCTTTTTTGCCGCAGGTTTCTATAAGGCCCTTCATGACAAGGCCGGCACGGCCTCGGTGTTATTGGTCGCAGCATTCTTTGTAATTTTTCTCGTCAACCCCGACAAGATCGAGCACATCAAAGGATTGGGCTTCGAAGCCAAGATGCGGACTCTGAATGCAAAAATGGATGAAGCCCAGGAGATTGTTCGCCAACTTCGAGCCTTAGCCGTATCAACGGCCCGCCACATCATCACGCTGGTAAGCTGCGGCGATGGCTACACTGAGACATATTCGAAGCAAACAGCTTGGGAGATGGTCGAGGCAGTGAGGCGAAGCTTAGTGGACCTAGGGATTGCGCAAACCGAAATTGACGAAGTCCTAACCCCTTACCATCAGCAGGTGCTGGCTCACTTCAAGGCTTCTTTTAGGCATCTTGTTTCTGACGGCGCCGTTCGTGTCGTCGTAATGCATCCCGCAAGCAGTGAAGCGGCATCCCTATCAGCCGAGCTGAAAAAATCATCGGACGTTGCCGCGGACCCGACTGAATGGCGGCGCATCGCTGCCATGGTAGCCAGTTTCAAACGTTCGACCCCTAACGACGTTTCAGTGAACCAGCAGGAGATGGTTGATCTTGCGGACGACCTGGCGCATTGGCAGGCGACACATCAACTACGACGTCCCGAGACGTATTTCAGTTGAGTCGCCGTCGACTCACTTCCGGATTGAACAGGAATCTCAAGGGCGACCGATCGGTCGCCCTTGTTTTTTTCATCTGCCCATTTTCCGAACCTGACGCCAGATGCGGAGCCGGCCCCTGAAAGCCGAACTGGGCCGGGCCGGACAGACAACTGCGCCGCTGCTACGATTGCAACCTGTATCTCGACTCCCACAGCTAGATCTCAAGGGCTTGCGCACGATGGCAATTGGAGACAGTAAGCGAGTCAGTCCAACGGACGACGAAATAGGCAATTTGAAGACGGCGGAGCAATGGATTGTGCGCTCTGCCGAGATTCTTCACGGCATATCTGCAGCAAAGTCGCCACGAACGGCCCTCCCTGGCGCAATGTTCATGCTCGCGGTTCAGTATCAGCACGGCATTTCGCTGCTTTGTCGAAATGGTCTGTACGCAGGTGCGTTCGCGTTGCTTCGCCCACTGACAGAGGCTATGTTTCGAGGGGCCTGGTTGCGATATGCGGCCTCCGACCAGGAACTTCGTGACATCGCGAACGGTAAGAAATTTCCTGATCGCGGGAGGATCGATCGCGACCTGCTAAAAGCAAAACCGAGATACGCGCTGTTGCGAGAGTACCTTGATCGCATTTACGACGATGTTCTGCATGACTTTTCCCATGGCGGGCACCAACAGATGTGGAGCCGAATACAAGACGGGATTATTGGAGAGGCCCACCAGGTTGGGAACGTGAAGAACCTGATCCACGCATCATGCACCCTCGGGTACATCTGCTCTGTCGAAATAGCAACTTCGTGCGATAGCCCTGCTCATGCGCAACGTCTGCAGGACCTCTTCCGCTCACTTTTCCCCAAACCGGAAGACCTCGATCGATTGGCCGAAAAGACCGTGGAGAACCCATGAAAGACTTTCTCAACATTACGTTCGCGGCGGTCGCCATGGCTTATCCCGCCGCGGCGGGTGCGCTGGCCGTCAGTAATGCCGCCGTCAACGCAATCCTGGAACGCACGATTTCGAACCGAAAGAGAGCAGCGGACGAGATTGCGATGCGCGAACTGACCGACGCCGGCACCTACGACGAGCTGATGAAGGACGTAGACAGTTTCGTCAGTCGGGCGGCCAGGTATTACCAGGCAGCAATCATTGGAAGCGCCCATGCGAACTTGCGCATCCTCGCCCGCATGGTCGTATGTGGCGGAGAACGCGCTATGCCCGCTGACGAGTTTCTATATCTTGCTCAAGTCATAGAGTCGCTGCGGCACGACGAGTTACTGGTGCTATCTTCATTCAGCCGGGCGCGGCGCCGTCGTGACCAGGACAACGCATTGGATTCCAAGCAGGATCTGTATGGCGCTGTCGAGGCCGACCTGCGCGGAATCTTCGAGAAATCTGAGCTGGATGGCTTGCTCCATGCACTTTTGCGCACAGGCTTTTTGACCACTAGGTCTGGTTATGGCGGGGCCCAGTGGAATGTGACGTCTTTGCTATTGCGCTTGGAGGCGACAACGCAGTTTTCACTGGTCGTCCGAGATGAACTCTCGCGTTCACATTAGTAAGCGGACGGATCTCGCGCCCGCCAGAACTGCTAGGGCATGATGCCCTTCTCTGCGAATGAGACGATCCTGCTGCCGGCCACGACGAAGTGATCGAGTACGCTGGTGCCCACCAGCGCGAGCGAATCTTTGAGTTGGCGCGTTATGTTGATGTCGGCCGCGCTCGGCTCGGCATGGCCGCTCGGATGGTTGTGCGCCAGGATCACGCTCGCCGCGTTGTGCGCCAGCGCAGCTTTGACGATCTCGCGCGGGTATACAGGCGCGCTGCTCAACGTGCCACGGAATGGCTCTTCATATGCGATCAGTTCGGCGCGTGGGTTCAGGTACATGACGCCGAACACTTCGTGCTCCAGACTGCGGTTCAACCGCAGCTGCAGGAACTCGCGCACGAGCTTTGGCGAATCCATCGGCTGGCCACGCTGGATCTCCTGCAGGACAACCTCGCGTGCCGCGGCGAGGATTTCTTTTGGCGCGGCCGGCCGCATCGCGCCAGCTGAATCTTGCACGAAGAGCGCGCCCGCGGCATGGTCGATGGTGTTGAAGGCGATGGAATACTGCATTGCTGGATCTCCAGTGCCGGGCGGGATTGCCCGGCGACCCTGGGATACGCTGCAGCGGAGCAGTCAAGTGACCTGCCGGCCCTGGCCGCAAGCAGCGCCGGCGCCGCCGGCGTTGCGCAGCACTTGACGGCGAGAGCAGCGTGTCACAATCGCCAAAGACGCAAGACCGCCCTTTCCCTCACTCGCGGCTGTCGATGCTGGCGAGGGGGTGTGCCAGGCAGGCCACAGTCCTGCCCGCGGCTGTAGGCGACTCCAGAAGCCGCGGTACGTGGGGGCTCAGCCCGCGCGGTAGCGCGGGCTCTCGATCAAGATTGGCGTTTAGTCGCGGATGGCACCCGCAGGTCGAGCTAGGATTGACTCTCTATCCAATGCCTGCGGGAGACTCGTCGACATGCGACTAGAGGACGGTCCAGGCGGCTCCTGGACAGTGGCCAATCAACAACACGTCTAGCTGGGCCGATAGACGTGCTCAACTAGGCCTACCCCTGGGAGGCCTTATGTGCAGCCGCTACCAGACGCAGAAGGACGCCGAGCTGCTGCTCAAGAAGTTCGGCGCGCCCTACAAGCCGGCCGGCGGCAAGTACGACATGTGGCCGCGCTACGCAGGCGTCTTCATCCGGCGGCCGGTCGAGCATGACGTCGGTGACGAGGCAGTGCCGGAGCGCGAAACGGTCGTGGGCCGGTCGGGCCTGATCAGCGCCATGACCAAGGCGGACGGTCTGGACAAGGCCGGCAAGCTGTCGACAGTCAATGCACGCAGCGAGACAGCGGCCAAGTCCCACACCTTCGGCAACGCCTGGCGCCGCGCGCAGCACTGCATCATTCCGGCCGATGCGATCTATGAACCCGATTGGCGGCCCGTCTATGAAGGCCGGAGCAAGACTTCGGTCGCTACCCGGTTCACCCGGGCCGACGGCGCGCCGCTGGGCATCGCCGGCCTTTGGGATCGCTGGCGCGACGCCGCCGGCCAGCTGCGGGAGAGCTACACCATGCTGACGATCAACGCGGATGAGGACCCGCTGTTCCAGGACTACCACCAAGCCGGCAAGGAAAAGCGGGGCGTCATCCTGCCCGAGGGCGCCTACGGCGACTGGCTCGCCGCGCCGGCCGATGCGACACGAGATTTCCTGGTGCCCTTCCCTGCCGACCGGCTGGTGGCCACGCCCATGGAGACATAGCCGTCAGCCTTTAACCTTGTCGCAAAGCATGATCGCGGCGGCCAGGGTCGGCTCCATGCCGTGGCGCGTCCCGTTCGCCGCCCATTCAGGCCCCGCCCAGTAGTATTCGTCCCTCTGCTGCCAGTCTGCCGCGTCGACCATGTTCCGTCCCCTATCGGCCTAAATCGGGGCCGAATTGCGCGAATCCTAAGACTGATTACACTGTATGTTCATACAGTATTTTTGAGCAAGACCGTGCAATTCCAGTGCAGCGTCCTACGCACACATTACCTCGGCGAGCGCCGCCGCGATAACGACCCTGGTCAGCCCGTGGTGGGGACTGTTCGCATGTACTCGATGCCTCACCAGGGCCTCAATCGTTACGTACCACGCTTGACCTTGGAGAGCCTGGCCAAGTTCGGCGCCACGATTCCCGGCGCAATCCCTGACCTGCTTGACCCACAGCTACTCACCTTCGGATCTGATCGGGGCATGATGGTCTGCGGCTTCGAGGAAATCGCCGGCGTGCGCTACTACCAGGGGTGGTGGATGCAGTGGATCAACGAGTAATTACCGAGTCGAGCCAGCGCCTCACACTCGCGCCGGCATCTGGGTTCATTTGCGGTCTGTCTAGCGGCTAGACCTCAGCCATCGCAGCAAAAGGACGTCTGTTTTGAAGTCCTTATTACAAATTGGGATTTGGTGAGTACCGGTGGGTATGTGGGTGAAACCCGGGTAGCCTGTGGGCATACCCTGTGGTCAAGCGCGTGGGCAGGCTAAGCCTGTCCACCGTTTGTCCAGCAGGGTTGTCCACGGGTCGAGCGTAGCGAGCCGGGTGGTCGCGCAGCGATCATCCACATATCCACGGGTTCCCTATGTTTACCTCAAGTCTTGCAGTTGACCGAAGATAATCACCAGACAATTGACGTATTTCGGCCAAGAGCGGTCGGTCACGACCGACAGGTTTCTAGTAGCCTAGCCAGGCCGTACTCTTTGAGTCGAGCATGGAACAGGTACTCTTCCGGCAACCATATGAAAACACCTAGGCTTCTCACAATTACTCCCTTGGCGCCGCATGGGTTAAAGAAATTCGCCCAGGCCGATTGCTGTACACCGAATTAGTGTTTTGGCAACGCTGCACTTGCAGTGACAAACTTCGATCTAGCTGAGCTCCATGTCCTTTGCTTTGTTGCGCAAGGCGACGACAAAGAGTATGGCCACGCCATCCGTGAAGAGCGAGGGAAAACTACTATGCCTGAGGTCTAACAGCAATATCGTCTTCGAATTGATCTCCGCTCCAGACTTTCTAGTCCGGGGATGCCTAACGCCTAGATACCCCCCGCCGTTTGCGCAGCCTGGTCAGCGATTTGCCATGCACGATTGTTTCTTTCGTAAAATGCATTGCCGGGGAACTAGAAAGGGGGAGCCGTGTCAGGATTCGAAGATGTGCGTCTGCCTAAAGGCATGGGGGCACCGCTGATGGTGCGCTTCGAATTTCGGCAGATGTTCGATCGCTGGTTGCCGGGATTGCGTCAACCGCGTTTCGTCTCCGAATCTGACGCAATGGTCGACGAACTGAGTCTACTCGACCTGTGCGAGCACTATCGATTGGAGTATCCAGGCGGCGCTGCGGACGTAGCCAAGACTTGGGACGAATCGAAGGAGCGCATTTCTGACGGGGGTCCAACGTTCTCTGACCTCGTGCATTCGGGCTGGGTGTCCTTCGACGGCGGCCGTTGGGTGATGCAGCGCCCACCTGTAGGCACGTTCTCGTATATTACCTACCCGAGCCCAAGCACAAAGACCTTTCTGATGGGGCTTCGCAAGCCCCGGCTTGTTGCGAGGACGGATACGCCGCCTCCGGCTGCTCAAGAACTCGCCGCCAAGATAATGGCTGAAGGCTGGCTCGACTCGCACATTCCTACTAAAGACCCTGACTGGCTTGCAGGCCGGCTGTGGGAACGACTGTGTCCGAAGTCGCAGCCTCACGCCGAGGACAATGGCGACAACACAGTTCGGGCAGCGGCTCCTGCTGAGGATGAGGCTCGTGGCTCGCCGACATTGCTGGGCGCTGATGTCGAAACTGTTGACCGAGCCTTCTTGGAATGGTCTGCATGGTGTGATGTCCTTGGCAATATCTGCAGATGGGGCATTGGCTGGGGGCGCACTGAAAGGCAGTATTGCCGTGAGGCTGCACACCGAGTCCTTGAGCGCCAAACCCTTTGGGGCACTTGGGACAACGACGCCGAGCGTTATGCCGACGTTCTCGAAAAGACATTTGCGATTCCACGGGATCAACTGCGGTATGGCGGAGCGCCGAGAACGGCAACGCCGCGGACATTGGTATTTCGGGCCGACTGGCTGAATTGGCCGGAGATTGAACATCTGATGATGACACGGCTCGGCGTGAGCACGGTCAGCTTTGCATTTGGCGTGCTTTGTTCCAAACTTGAGAAAACCGATACTGGGCCGAGCATCACGGCCGTGGCTGCGACTGTTATATCGTTCGCAGCCGATCACCCAATGGCATTTCAGCAACTCTTGTTGCGAGTCGATACCGTGCCCACACTCTTGGTAGACATGCTGATGCACTCGCGCGCTGCCAGTCTAGCTGCCAAATTGATCATCGAGTGGAAGTCGAAGTCCGGGCGGGATACTGACCGTAATGTGAGCCGTGACGCACAGACTAAAGCATTTGCAGTCCAAGACGCACTATCGTTCCTAGCTTACCACTTGGATAATGACGTACTTGACTCCGAAGAATGTGCGTCTTTGATTACGTGGTGCTATGACGGAGGCGCCGGAGGTCAGGGGGGCGTTGCAGATTCTAGGAGGACCGTTGGTCAGCAGCTTCTCAGGATGGTCGCAAAAGAAAAGGATGAGCTTCAGTCCGTCGTGCTGCAGTATCTGGTAGGCCAGATGGCTTACCAGGATAACGTGCCCCGGGCGCGCTTTGCGGGAGTGCTTCACGGACTGTGCTTCCTTTCTGGTGCGACCGAGGTCGACGTTCTGCCAATCGTCGCACTGTATTCAAAATTTGCACGCGACCTAAACCTGGATTGGACCGACGCATCCAGCTTGTCCGCAGAGTTGGCTGCGCGACTCGTCGCGACCGCATTCACACAAACGGTATCCGACCGCGATGCGCTGCTAGTGCCATTCGATAGTGCAAAGCTTTTGAGAGAGGCGCCAGAAAAGGAAAAACCTTCCCTGCACTCCTCTATTGCTAGAACATTGAGAGGACACGTACGGTTGCTTGCACGCGCCGTGGCCGGTTGGCCTGACGCCGACATACCGACGGAACTTTTCCGTGCTCTGCATACGCTCATTTCGCGTAGTGTCATTGAGCATGACGAAAAAGGGCGTGTCGGGGCCCTCACGGACAGGTACCGCCCAAGCCGCTATTACCTTTCACATGAAGAAGGATCGCCAGCTCAAGACCTCGCGGCTGCATGGCGGCGGCTGGACAGCAACTGTAAGGAAGCGATACTGCAGGCGCTTGCTCAGTCCGATGACCCGGTGCTTCTTGCCGAGCTTTGCCAGAACCTACCCGCCGAGGCGAAGCCTGATATCCAAAAAAGGCTGCGGCAACTGAAACCGGGAGAGGCTTCGACGCCTTGGACCTGGCCGGAGCTACAGCACCGTATCGAGTCCTTGCTGGTCGCCGGCGAATACGGACTTGCCCGGGAGCATCTGGATGAAACCCAGCAGAAATTAGACCGCGCGCCTTCGCAGTTTCGGCTTGGCTTTTTTGGCCTTGAGCTCCGACTGCTTCTGAAGGAGGAGAACTGGACTGCACTCGATGCCGCGATCATCCCATCGGAGCTGGATGCCCCTACGGCGCGACAGGCGCGAGACCAATTGGACTTCTACAGGGCGACCTCCCAACTGTTGCGTCCAGGCGGTAATCTAGCAGAGGCTCGACTCGTACTGCAGCGCCTTGCAGCGAGCCCCGGTGCAGCGGCTGCATATAAGGAGAACGCCTTCGCGGTTGCCATTCAGCAGCTTTTGAGGCCGTCTCTTCATCCATTGACAGGCGCAGACAAGGTGACTGGCGAGGGACTGCTTGCAGAAATCAATGCCGCAGTCACTGTGGACAAGAGTCTAGCTAGCGACGCCTTGCTCGCAAACCGTGCGCTGCTCATGCTGGCCTTGCAAAGGCCTGAGGATGCATTGGAAAGTGTGGCTGTACGCCGTCAGGAGAGGCGCAGCTCAAACCTCGAACTCATAACCG
This sequence comes from Achromobacter sp., assembly GCF_050285565.1. Classification (GTDB taxonomy): domain Bacteria; phylum Pseudomonadota; class Gammaproteobacteria; order Burkholderiales; family Burkholderiaceae_B; genus Achromobacter. The sequence goes on along the minus strand of NZ_JBLZXG010000004.1, from coordinate 211,218 downwards.
TACTTGCAAAGTCCGCGATGGGGTTACGGGGTGAGGCGATGGCGATATTGGATGCAGCCATCACCGAGTTTGGTACTGACGAACAGCTTATTGCGCTCAAGAACAAGCTCCAAGCTGGTGACGGCACATCTAGTGTTGCTTCAGCATCGGTCGTTGTCGATTCGGTTCAGTCCATTCGGGCCTCCTTGCAACAGTTGACCGAGCTTCCGCCGTCCCAGGTCGGTGACATACTCGGCCCACCTGGCCGCGGAGTTCGAGGCTATCTCATACGGCAAGTCTCACGTGCTGTTGCTGCTCTTCAACATATGGCAGCTATGCTGCGAGATCGAAAAAATCCGGAAGACGAGGCTAGGTTTGAGGACGATCTCAACACTGCTGTCCGAGAGGTGCTGGGGGCTTCGCTCGCAGTGGCGAAATGGGACGTGGCCGATCAGGCGCTCGGCGGAGCAACTGCAAACGGCAATCCTGGCGAACGAGACGCCGTTATCCGGGTGTCTGGTCAGGAAATCGCCATCTATGAGGCACTCGTCTGTTCCGGAGTTGAGCGGACTAATATCAAAGCGCATTTCGACAAACTGTTGTCATATGGTGTCTGCGACATCTATTTCCTCGTCATTTACTCGTACGCGAAGGAGATCAAACCGCTTCTCGATTATGTCGAAGAAATGCTCGAAAACGAGGTTCCTCGCGATCTCGCATACCTTCGCTGTGAATCTCTAGCCCCCCCCGATTACGAGACAAGCGGGTATATCGCCACCTATCGTGTCGACCACCTTGAAATCGCGGTGGCGTTCTTGATTGTTGACCTTAGTGCATCGCGGCCTCCCGAGACTTAGACGGCTGCTTCAACGGGCCAGAATGCGACTCTTCAGAATTAACGACTGCTTCGTAACGATCGGCCTGAGTACGCCGGCCCGCGAAGATGAATAGTAATCACTGCGAAGTGGACACTTATAGTCTTGGTCAAATTTTGGCTTTGGGTTAAAGCATCCTTTGATTGAAAACCGTAAGCGTGCGGCCGCCATTATGAGTTCGATCCAGTCGGCCCGGCTGAATGGGCACGATCCGTATGCCTATCTGAATGAAGGGAGTGCCTATGCGTCTGCAAACGCAGAAAACAGCCAGATCGCCGACCTGCTGCCGCATCGGTGGCAGCCTGCTGCGTAGGCTGAACCGTCAAGGGTGTGTTCGGCAGGCGCTCACGCCGCAAGAGTTTTTTGCACGCCTAAACTACCCGCTGAGATAGGATATCTACGCACCGGGAGATAAGAATGGAGAAGGAGTCTCTGTTGAATTGGTCATGGAATAGTCGTCCAACCACCGTCGAAGAATTCGACAGCATGATGACCTCGCTGGATGGACACCTCACGAGCCTGGGGCTACTGCCAGCGCAGCGGCCGCTAAATGCCTCGCTTGTGGTCTCATCCACATTGAGACTATCCGGAACGTTCATTCTTGGCGGCTCGAGTAACCGTGGGGAACCGTTCTCGCCCAAGGACCTACTCGCCCGCATCCACGACTGGTATGAAGAGATCTACGGAGAGAGGACCAAAATTGATTTTTCTCCAGGAAGCATTGTCGTATCGACACATGGAAACTTCTGGGAAATGAAAATACCCAGGACAGTGGGGCAAGTCCAGGCATTCATCAGTGCGGACCTTAGCCACGAAGGCAACCGTATCGCCACAAAAGACTCGCCTTTGGCTAAATTCAATATCCTCTGCTCGCTTCAAGGTATGACGCAAGCGTACGCAAATCGCCTGTCAAGTGATGATCTGCGCTTACTGAATGAGAAATTTCACACAGGCTCCGAAGCGGTCGCGTTCCTGGACGGCCTGGGAGGCCACGACCTTTTCAACGAAGCGCGTGGGGACTACAGACACAGTGTGGATGCATTGCTCACGGGCCGTGAATTGAGCAAGGCCCGATGGGACACTGCACAGTGCGCCGAGAAAGTACTGAAGGGTCTGTTAGCGCGGGACGGGCACACGTATCCGACTTCCGGCGCACAAGGTCACGATATCAACCACCTTGGTGGTTTAATCAAGCAGAAACTTGGCATCGAGCTACCAGCCACTGAATTGACGGTGGTCCACTGCTCCACCGCTGTCCGCTATGCTAAGGAAAGGAGCACTACCGAACAGGCTCTCGCGGCACATAACGCGCTGGTGAAATTGCTTAGCCTTCTAGCCCAAGTCTCAGTAAGAGCACCAACAAACTAATGACATCCCTGCGTTCTTGCGGCTATCAACCTGCTGAACCATCCGGGGGGCGTGTAAGCGCTCGCGTGATGTCATTATCAAACTAGGTTTTGAACGGCTTTCCCAACTAGCGATGCGATGAAAAATTTGGTGGATTGAATGGATGTCAAGAGCCGAAAACGAGTTTCAAGTCCGGTATCCACCGGCGGCGAGGGTGTGTTCTTCGAGCAACACGTCGCGGCGTACTGGCTCGCCCAGCTCCTTGTCCGAAGCATCCCGCCCATCCTGACTGACAGAGGAGTCACTGAAGTCCATTTCCAGACCGAGCATCTTGGCTTCAACACCGACGATTTCCTCATTATCTGCGCACGTGCGGGCGCACCGCCCGCACGGCTCGTGGGGCAAGTGAAGCGTAGCTTCACAATCAGTGCGGCCGACGAGGAATGCAAGAAGGCGATTGGCGATTTCTGGAAAGACTTCAAGAAGGCCAAACCGTTCAATCCCGAGCATGATCGCTTCGTCCTGGTCACTCTGCGCGGCACGAATACGTTTCTCGAGCATTTCGTTGGCCTACTGGACTGCGCGCGGGGCGCGGTCGACGCCAAAGAGTTCCAACGACGGCTATCACTCGACGGATTCATTTCGAAGAAGTCCGTCCACCAGTGCAACGAGCTCTGCCGGATTGTCAGCGTACTGGATGAAACACCCATCACCGCTGAAGACCTGTGGCCTTTCTTGTGCGTGCTGCACGCCCTGAGTCTCGACCTGCATACATCCACCCGCCAGACCGAAGCGCACACGAAGACGCTCCTCGCCCTCAAGACTACCGAACCAGACCCCGTCGCCAGCGCAAAGTCTGCGTGGGACGCCCTCCTGGCCTTCGCCAGCGAGGCCGGACCGTCCGCGCGGAGCTTGAAACGCGACGATCTTCCGTCCACCCTCGTCCAGGCGTACGGAGAGGTAGGCGCGAACGAGCAGCGCGTACTGACGACACTGAAAAGCCACACAGAATTCGTCTTGCGGAAAATCCGCACCACAATTGGGCCTGCCTTCCATCTGCAACGCGCTGGCATCGTCCAGAAGGTACTTGCGGCCATAGACGCGAAGCCGGTTGTCTTGATCACAGGTCCGGCTGGTAGCGGTAAATCAGTCATCGGCAAGGAAGCGGTTTCTTTTCTCTCACGCGAGTGCTTCGCCTTCGGATTCCGGGTCGAGGAATTCGCCGTCGCTCACATCGACGAGACACTCCACAACAGTCAAGTTCCGGCGCGCATCACTGAGCTTCAGGCCATCATGGGCGCACAAGGCCGCAAGGTGCTCATCATCGAAAGCGTCGAGCGCCTGCTCGAAAAGCCGACGCGCGACGCCTTCAGCGACCTCATGACGTTCGCACGAGGCGACGACGGCCTCGGTGTCATCATGACCTGCCGTGACTATTCCGTGGAGCAGGTGCAGGCCAGCTTTCTTCAACCTGCAGGCATTGACCACACCGTCATCGAGATTCCACCACTCGACGATACCGAGTTGCAGGAACTCCAAGCCGCCTTTCCGTCGTTGGCAGTGCCGCTTGCCAACCCCGCACTCCGCGAGATCCTGCGCAATCCCTATTTCATCGACAAGGCATTGCAGATTCCGTGGGACGGGGGATGCCCGCTACCCAAGAACGAGCGTGATTTCCGGGCCGTCTTCTGGAGGCAGATCGTGCGTGCCGACCAGAATCCGGCCAGCGGCATGCCGCGCCTGCGCGAAGAGGCCTTGCAGGAGCTCTCCGTGCGCAGGGCGCGCTCGCTTTCAGATTATGTATCTGCGAAAGGAGTCAACGCCGCGGCCATTGCCCTCTTGAAGCAGGATTCACTTGTCGTTTCGCCGGACAGCAACGCGCTGCTCGTCGCAACTGCACACGATGTTCTTGAGGATTGGGCCATCTTGCAATGGATTGAGGAACAACACCTCACGCATGAGACATCGTTAGATTCTCTGTCCTCAGCGATTGGGCCACACCCTGCGATGCGCCGCTCTTATCGGAAGTGGATTGCCGAACTGGTGGATCGTGACGCACCCACAGCAGACCGGCTGTTCAGCGCGACCATCACGCAAACCAACGTGCCCGGCCAGTTCCGCGACGACACGCTGGTGTCGCTGCTGAAGGCTCCGTCCGCCACCGAATTCCTGACACGGCACGAGGCCGAGCTGCTCGCCAATAACCGTGCCATCCTCAAGCGGATCATTCACCTCCTGCGCGTCGCTTGCGCAACATCGCCTGCCTGGCTTGCCGGCATGGGCGGCTACAGCTCGACTCTGAGTGTGCCTGAAGGCACGGTTTGGCCAACCGTCGTGGAGCTGGTTCATCGCAACATCGGCAGCTTTGGATCGGAAGACGCGGCCGTGCTTCTCGCATTGATCGAGGATGCCGTGCGCGGCATCAGTTGGTGGGCGCCGGACATCGACGGCGCCGAGCATGTCGCCGGCATTGCCCATTGGCTCCTGCCACGATTTAACCGTTACACAGGCAGAGACACGCGCAAACGCATTCTGAAGGTGATTGCGAAGATTCCGAAGGCCGACCCCGCACGCTTCGAAGCGGTCATGCGTGGGCAAGTCATGGAGAACCACCACCGCGATCCAGTCGCCGAAGAATTCCGCCACATCCTCCTTTCGGGCCTCGATGGCGCGCCCTCCGCGCGCGACCTGCCGGACCTTCTGATCTCCGTCGCGCTGGATACCTTTCTCGCCACGGAAGAGTATCTACGTGCGAAACCCTATGGCCAATCATCTGTCGACATTGACCTTTACTTCGGAATCAAGGAACGCCTGCACCATGATTTCTTCCCTGCCAGTGCCTTACGAGGGCCGTGGGTCAACCTGCTGACGTACCATCCGAGAAAGGGCCTCGACTTCCTGATCCAGGTCTTCAACCACAGTGCTGAGTGGTACGCGCGTCCGCGTCTCCCTACCCTTCTCGAACCTGCCTGGGAAGTCGAACTCACATTTTCCAACGGCACCTCCCGGAAACAATGGGTTAACCCCCGGCTCTGGAGCCTCTATCGCGGGATGAGCGTCGGTCCTTACTTGCTCCAGTCGCTGCTGATGGCCTTCGAGAATTGGTTGCTCGACTACGCCAAATTTCACCCCGAGGAACTCGACGCGCTACTGCTCGAAATTCTTCAGCGCAGCGACTCCTCCGCACTCGCAGCCGTCGTCGCAAGCGTGTCGACCGCCCATCCTCACCAGGCGGGCGAGGCGCTTTTGGCGTTGCTATCGGTGCAGGACTACATCGAGATTGACCTGAGCCGAATGGCTAGCGAGAGCCGGACTTCGAACCTAACAGGATTTCTCCCGACTCTCCGCGCCGAAAACAAGATCTACGAAGATGAGCGAAAAAGGTCGAACGCGCTGCCGCACCGCAAGCATGACCTTGAAGCTGCGATCGCAAACCTGCAATTTGGCCCTCTGGCCCCAAAGGTTCACGCTATCATCGACCGTTACATCGCTGCGCTACCTGCGCAGGAGAAACGCAGCAGGCATGACCTCACTTGGCAGCTCGCTCTCCACCGGATGGACATCCGCCAGTACGACGTGGCCCTCGAGCAGTCCGCAGGGAATGAAACATCGGCAGCGAACGGCGAGGGATCTCCGAAGAATTTCATCCGCCTCGAACCCAAGCCTCCCGCTCCGGAGGTTCAGCAACTCATTGACGAGAGCACGAAGAAGATGGGCGAGATGAACGCCCGCCTGGGTGTTTACATGTGGGGCATCCAGATCTTCCAGCGCGAGGCTGGCTCTGCGGACCCTGCTCAGTGGCGGGGAAAGCTGGCAAGTGCAAAGGATATAGACCGCAGTGCGGAACATTCCGACAACAGCCACAACGCTCCGGGATTTTTGGCTGCCGTCTGCATCCGCGATCATTGGGACGAGATGTCGCCGGAAGAGACTGCATGGTGCATCGACGTCACCTGCTCAGAAATCTTCAGACACGCGGACAGGTGGGAAGCCATCGACCGCCTGCAGCAGTTTTCGATGTTGGCTGATCGTCCCTGCGCCTTCGTCGTGCCGCTGCTGCTCATAAAGCCCTTGACGGAAGCCCAGAGGCTGCGTGTGCGCCAAGCCTTTATCACCGCGCTGACCCATCCGATCGAAGAGGTTCGCTCGTACGCCATTTGGGGAATGAACGACAAGGTACGGGCTGCGAACCCAGATCTTTTCCTTCGCGTCGCTAATGCCATCGCCGCCGAGGCCGCTCTTGCCGACCTCGATTGGAGCGCAGAGGAACTGAAGCATTACAACGAGCGGCGCAAGCCGGGCACGATCGCTGCCCACGCGGCCGCGGACGTCCGCCGGCGATTCTGGGCTGAAGGGGACTTTGCCGAAGATGCGCACGTCAGGTTCGACACTACCGGGATGTTCGGATCCGACGCATACGGGAAGGTTCTCGCGATCCTAGGCCAGGTTCCTGACGAGCCCCTGGCCGTGGCCGCCCATCGTCGTGCCAGTGAAGACCTGCTGGAGTGCTGGCGCCGCGAGAACGATCACTCTCCCGACCGGCACGACCGGAGCTTTCACAGAGAGCGGACCATGTCCGACCACGTTCAACAATTTGTGATGCGCGCTTCGGATGCTGATGCCGAGCAAGTCCTTCAGCCGATGCTCGAGGCCATTGAGTGGTATCCGCGCGAGGTATACAACGTCATCCAGGGATTCACAAACAGCGAGGACAGTAATCCTAATACGCCGCATTACTGGTTCCTATGGAACCTGTTTGCCGCGCGGGTCAAGCGCGCCAATTGGCTCGCGCATCTGGACGAGGACCATCCACAGGGCAGCGAGGTACTCTCCGCAATCTTTTTGACCTCTTGGTGGAAAGACAATGTCCGTCACTGGCGAAGCCTTGAAGGCTACGCCCATAACGTCGACGCCCTCTTTGATGCACTGCCGCCTGCCTGGATCGTGCTAGATAGCTACGCCCGCTTCCTTTACCACATCGGCGAGCGCTCCATGCCCGCAGCGTTCTTGCGCATCGCGAACGCGCTTAGGCGCGGAGATCCCGCCGACATGCTGCGCGAGTCCAATACAGTATTCATACTCGAAGTTCTTCTCCAGCGGCATGTGTACGCACGACCGCTGGAACTCAAACGCGATCCTGCCCTGCGCGAGGCGATCCTGTATGTGCTCGATGTTCTTGTCGAGACCTGTTCTTCCGCTGCGTTCAGGATGCGGGACGATTTTGTGACGCCGGCGGTCTGATGCTACACAGTCTTTTGCCAAAAAAGAGTGAAAGACTCGCCGTAGGCTGCCTAAACCAATTCCAGTGAGCATACAAGGGTCAGCGCCACTTCCGCACGCACCAACTCGACTTCGTCAGCAATGCCAGGTCGATTGCAAAGCACACCCGTTGCCTTATCGATATACGGATCGTGGGCATGGATGGGATATTTCGCCATAGCCCGCCCCTTGAGGATTAGAAAAGGCCGGCCTATTCGTTTGTCGACTTTTGGCGGAACTCGCCCGCAGCGATCCTCGCCAGGACGCCTTCAATGACGTCGGCGATCGTCAATTCGCCCGTCACGACGCGTTCCAGTTCTGCGATGGCCGTGGCGTCGGGCTCCAAACCTTCGAGCCGTTGATTAGCCACCGCATTGTCCAGGCCGCGCTGGAGCTCTCGCAAGGTAGCTTGGTTTTGCATGGATCGCCTCCGCAATCTGATTCACTCATTGTAGGCCAGACGCACGAGATACTTCCATCGCTTCCAACGGCCTTTTGCCTGACGATACCCAGTGCTTACATCAGGTTCCCGACATTTCATTCGCAAGGTAGCGACGGCGCCTTCTGGATCCCGACGAATGTCTTTTAGGGTAAGTTCGTCTCAAATTGAGCGATCTCCCGATCCCTCTCTCGCAGTTTTAGGCTAAACATCGCAGCATCCCGTGTCAGACGCTCCGCGCTGGACACGCCCCCCCTTCAAGCATCCACAGAGACCTGAATTTGTGTCGCAGGAGGACTATCTATTAACGATGTGGCTCCTCAGCTTCCAAGATCACCGCACCACTCTAATAGGCGATAGGCATGGCCCCAAAGTTGATCGGCAAACGAGTTAAGCAACGCCGGACGGAACTAGGACTCTCTCAGAAAATGCTGGGGCGCCAGATCAACACCACCCAGGGCGCAATCTTCAAGATCGAGCGTGGGGCTGCAACGCGCCACCTACCCGCGCTTGCGAAGGCCCTTGGCGTCAGCATCGATTGGTTAGTGTATGGCGAAGGCGAGGAATCCTCGCGCTGTTGGCCCTTCGAGGTGTCTCGCCTGAAGGACTTTGAGTCGCTGCCCCCGAACAAGAGGCAGGAACTGGACATTCGCCTGGCCGGCTTAATCACCCGTGCCTTGGCATCAGAAACCTCAAGTACGAGTACCTAATCCCCTACATACAGGTCATGCGCGCCGGTTGGAGCTCGGCCGCATAAGCATCATCTTTCGATTGCCAGCCCACAAGAGAATCAGTCTGAATTCACGCCGACTGATATTCCTTGCCTGGCCGCCTTTTGTCAGAATGACCAAGGTAATTAGATTTTCAGCGCTCTGACTGCGCCTAGACGAAGTAGTCAGGCATTGTTCATTAACAACTCGCTATCAGAAATCGCGATCGCCAAACGAGATCGCGATGGATGTCCTGCGTCCGCTGAGAAGCGCCGCGAAGGGGAGTTTGCCGCGAGGAATGAAAGGCCCTGGGGACGAAAACAAGCGGAGAAAAGTCGACCTGCGACCGCCGGCCGACCTCGCACAAAGCGATTGGCTCATTCGAGCCGCGTCTTCGCGAGCGCCCAGAATCGATCGATGGCGGCGAAAATCGATTGATGACCACGAGGAGAAGTCTCGAACCCATCGCCATTGCAAGCCGTGAAAGACCGGGAGTTGTGCAACAGGCGATGTAGGGCCAGGACAGAGCAGCAGCTAACGCTCTCACCTGGCCCCGGAGCCATCCGCCAGATCGCTTGCGATGACAAGCGGGCTGACGCATGGCACTGGAGGAACGCATGCTGCAAGCCACTCATAGCCCGTGCACTAAGCACCTCACTCGATTGGGTAGCCCCTTCAGGTCCCATCTATTCCAGGTCTTGATTCTGGGCGGCGATCCCATTGAAGTCTGCGCAGATCACGCCGATCAAGCCCTCGCGTTAGCCCGCCTCTGGGGATACGCCACGCGAAGCACTGCGATCAAGATCCATTGACTGAGCGTATATGACAAGAAAAGTCCGATAAGCCGCATGTCATTTGGCCGCTGAGCAAAGCGATCCAATACCATCATCAACTCGATGATGACCATTGAATTCTAGGGCCCGAGCGATGAGAAATCCCAGCCACCAATACATTCAGGGCTTTGTCGAGCACAGCAAGTCAGCTCTTTCCAAGCCTTCGGCTACCGTGTCGCTACTCACGCCGTTTCCTGAGATTTCAATACAACGCCTTCCATTGCCCGAAATCGGTCGCATCATTCGAGGCGTCGAAGACGTCAGCTGTATTGTGACGCCGGCAATAACGCAGCCGCACCAGACAGTTACGCCGAGCCTGGACTATACCTACGTGCGGGACCGCCTCACCGGTCTGATATGTTCGACCATGCAGGTCCACTACGAAGTCGGCTACAGCGCAATCTTCATACGCTTGGCTGCGGAATTGACGGAGGGTGGCGTTGGCTACAACGCCGTTCTGCAACATGAAACCGAGCGCGTGGGAATTTACCGCCAAGACATGGCGGCCATGCGGGATCGAGTGGCAACTGCCCTCGAACACGTGATAGCGGGACAGTACTTAGTATCGACAACGTTGGATGAAGCTGTAGCCAAACACACAGCCATCGCAAATAGTCTTGCGCAGACAACCATCGCTCCAGCGATGAACGAGATCGAAGTAGCGCTGCGCAATCATGACAATAGCCAAGCAGTGGCAACGATCAACGCCAAGCTCGTAGAAAGTGGCGAACTGCGCCAGCCTCTACTGCACATGCTCTCGGAAATGGGGCGCGTCAAGGTTGACGACAAGTAGTCCAACAATCCAGTCGTAGATCTAAGCGAACGTTTCATCCGCGACCAGCAGGACATGCGAGCGGCATAGCGAAACTTCGCTCACAACCATGCTCTCGCGGTAAGGCCCGTCATCACGGGCACGATCCGTATGCCTACCGCGGGACGCGCCCACGCGCCTGTCCACGCAGAAAGACCATCAGCCCCCCCATGAGAATCCTACTTTTGATGATTGCCGTAGCCGCTGCAATCGGCGTTGCCCTGACTCTCAAAGGCTGCCAAGAGGATTGCGCTAAGCAGGAATTCGCTACCGCAAATTGTGCCGTTTGGCAGCGCCCTGGAAATCACTAACATGCAAAACAGCAACCTAAATCGCCCTGCAGGACTTGCCCGGGCAGCAGGGAACGGCGCCATTGCGGTGGCGACCTTCGTATCTGCAATCATAGTCATGGTGGCGTTACTGGCGTTTGTCGTGGCGAATTGGCAGCGCATCATTTGGGCAGTCACGTTAGGCAAAAATTTCTGGGGCGGATTCACGATCTCGGCGCTTGGGCTAATTTCCGCTGCATGGGCCCTCTGCACGTGGACGCAACTTGACGAAGAAAAGCACTTCCGCGCGATCGGGTGGCTGAAAGTTGTCGCCGTGGTCGGGTTCGGCCTTTCGCTGCTGGTGCACTCCAGCCTGTTCTGGCTTGGGATTAGAGGTGGCTTTGGAACCCTTTCCCTTGCTCGTCAGGTCGCCCTTATGGGCCCGCCTGGCTGCTTGGCTATGTGGCTGGTTTACCAAACATATGCCGTTATTGCTGAGCATTCTTGAATGCCCAAAGAGTGCTGGGACAGCTTCCGTCAACAAAGCTGACCGTTCGCATACAGGCTCGGCTCTGGAACGATAGGCTCCCGGGCCCGGCCATCCCGCGAACGGAGGAACCGAACATGGATCGAAGGCTCTACCCGGTGGAGTTTACGGTGGGCGGACAAGTTCGCCCCTACTCCCCGCAATTCCAAACCGAAGAGCAGTACGCCGAAGCATGGAAACGGGTGCTGCTTCTTTCCCATGGCAAGGCCGAGGTACGCTGCCTCTGCCCTGGCGTGGGCGATAAGCGTCTTTCGATCCACAGCCGGTCCCGCTCCGATCGCTTCCACCTGGCGCGGTTCCCGGAAACGGGCGCCGAACATAGCGAAGACTGCGTTTACTACGGTGTGGACGCAGCCATGTCAGGTCTGGGCTCATACCGGCGCGGCGTGGTGCAAGAACTGGACGACGGCGCCACGAAGATCAAACTGAAGGTCGGCCTACAACAACGGGCGGCAACGGCTCCCGAGGCCCCTGACACGACACTCCCCAGCAATGCTAAATCGCCGGCCTCGCGCTCGCGATCGAGCCAGGCCAGCATGAGCCTCAAAGGCCTGCTCCACTTCCTTTGGACGCAAGCTGGGCTAAACGCCTGGTCACCCGGCATGGAAGGCAAGCGCAATATGGGTGTTGTGCACCATCATGTCATGCGTGTCGCCATGACCACATATGCTGGCCGAGTGCGGTTGGCACAGAACTTGATTGCGGCTACGCCCACCAGCTCTGGCCAGCAGGCCAGCTACAACAGGGCGAAAAGCCTGGATGCCGTGAGCCACCGCCGGCGGCTGGTCGTTATCGCTCCCTTGGCACAACATCAGGAAGGCATGGAGGGAGCGAGCACTGTGCCGATATCGGGATTCCATGGAATCCCGTACTTGGCGCTCGAAGAAGGCATCTGGCATGCGCTTGAGCGCAGTTTCAGTCGCGAGTTGGATGCCTGGCGTGCTGGCAATCCGGTCGTCGCCATTGCACAGACCGACCCGCCGAGGTCTTCGGGCGGTACTGTACGCGCGCAAGTTGTCGACGCGGCGTTGATGCATGTGACTCGCGAGTGGATCCCAGTCGATTCCGGCTACGAAGCGTTGATCGCGGACCAACTCGTTGCGTCAAAGCGCCGATTCGAAAAGCCGCTTCGCTTTGACTCTGGTGAAGACGCAACCTTTCCGGACTTCTGGCTCAAGGACATGGAGAGCCCCGTGCCGCTGGAGGTCTGGGGTATGGCCACCGCTGAATACCAAGCGCGAAAGGCCGAAAAGGCCGCGTACTACGACAACACCTATGGGAACGAGGGATGGTGGTCTTGGAACGCCGCTATCGGCGACCCGGTACCCGAATTTCCTTCCAGGCCATCGAGCCGTCCATTGGTCCTGCCCGGCAAGGCATCCCATCAATCAGAAGGTGGTCAACAATGAGCTTCGCCCCACGTTTGATTCGAATCGGCAAAGCACCGGCGTACCTATCCATGAGCCGGGCCGTATTTGACGCTGAGGTCCGCCCTCTTCTCCAAATCATCCCCATCGGCCGCCAGGGAAAGGCGATCGACGTGCGCGAACTCGACGCCTGGGTAGATGCCAAACGTGCTGGCAAGAATTATCACCAATTTGACAAGCCCGCAGCTCCAGGCAACGATATCGCCGGCAACAGTGGCCGCGCTCATAGCAATAGAGGTAACAACCTATGGCGCGAAAAACCATCACGGGTCTCCAGCTCCGTGGCAGCCTATGGCACATCGATAAGCAGATCAAGGGCTACGGACGCCTTTGCGAGAGCACTGGAACTAGCGACCGCAAGGAAGCCGAAAAACTCTTGATTTTTCGCTTAGAGGGTATCCGCCAGAGCACCGTCTACGGAGTGCGTCAGGACCGCATCTGGCGAGAGGCCGCAACCCGATTCTTGGAGGAATATTCTCACCAGCCGTCTATCTGGCATTCGGCTATCTACCTGAAGCAGCTAGATCCCTACATCGGGGACTTGCCCATTCGGGAGGTGGACAACGAAAACCTGGAAGCCTACGTCGAGGCGCGCCTGAACGCCGGCCGGGCGCCGCGAACCATCAACATCGCACTGCAGCGCGTAGTACGGATTCTGAACCTGTGCGCCCGCAAGTGGCGAGATGAACGCAAGCGGCCGTGGCTCGACAGTGTGCCGTTGATCGAGATGGTGGAAGACCGAAACCCGCGACAGCCCTACCCCATGGGGTGGGACGAGCAGGATGTGTTCTTCACGGAATTGCCCAGTCACCTGCGCCGCATGGCACTGTACAAGGTGAACACCGGGTGCCGCGAGCAGGAGGTCTGCAAGCTGCGCTGGGAATGGGAAATTCCGGTGCCCAGCCTGCGCACTTCGGTGTTTCTGCTACCTGCTGATTTCGGCGGCCGTTTCGAGGACAGTGGGGTCAAAAACCGCCAGGACCGTTTGGTGGTCCTGAATCGCGTAGCTCGAGCGGTCATCGAGGGCCAACGAGGCCTGCACCCGGAATGGGTGTTCCCGTACCACGGCACGGCGCTGCACCGAATGAACGACAGCGCGTGGCGCAAGGCGCGTGAGCGCGCCGCGGCAAAATGGGCACAGACCCACGGCCGGCCCGCCCATGAGGGTTTCGGGCAGCTGCGCGTGCATGACCTGAAGCACACCTTCGGCCGCCGCTTGCGGGCCGCGGACGTGCCTCATGAAGACAGGCAGGTGCTGCTGGGTCACACCAACGGCAGCGTGACATCGCATTACTCTGCGGCCGAACTCGGCAAGTTGATCGAGCACGCCGACAAGGTAGCGGCCACGGCAGAGCACACCCCCGCTCTGACGGTGCTGAAACGGCGATACGCGTGATGGAGAAGTCACGCAAAAGTCACGCAAAAAGGAAAGGGGGTTAGTGATTACTATTACTAACCCCCTAGGGTATTGCTGGTCGGGACGGCGGGATTCGAACTCGCGACCCCTTGCACCCCATGCAAGTGCGCTACCAGGCTGCGCTACGCCCCGAAAGAAAAAGAGTATAGCAGACCTAAAAAATGTTTGCACGCATTGGTGCAAAAAAAGTGCCGAATACTCAAAAAATTTTGCGTGCCCCACGCGATGCCTGCAACGCTCACAGGCACGGCTCGCGCATGGCACGCAAGGTACTGAATTTGAAGCGCGCCCGGCTCAGGCCGGGGCGTTGGCGCTCACCGCATTGCTGGCGCTCGAAACCGGCGCGGCCGTGCCAAGCGCTTCGCCCAGCATCGCCGACACATTGCCCAGCTCGTTACGCAGGGCCTGCATCTCGGCGCCGCTCAAGCGCACCGCCGCGTCCTGGTCATGCGGCGTATCGCGCGCATCGCCCAGGCGGTTGCGCGCGCCGCTGATGGTGAAGCCTTGCTCGTAAAGCAAGGAGCGGATGCGACGGATCAGCAGCACTTCGTGATGCTGGTAATAGCGACGGTTGCCGCGCCGCTTCACCGGCTTGAGCTGCGTGAATTCCTGTTCCCAGTACCGCAAGACATGGGGCTTGACGCCACACAGGTCGCTGACTTCACCGATGGTGAAGTAACGCTTGGCGGGAATGGGCGGTAAGGTAACGGTGGATTCGGTACGTGTCATAAGAGAATTCTATGCCGCGATGCGTCGAGTGCCGATAACAATTACCGACAAAGCGTATCACTCCTCGGCGTCGGGCGCTGCGGGAGTGGCCTGCTCCACCACGCTCTTGAGTTTCTGACTGGCGTGGAACGTGACCACGCGGCGTGCGGCGATGGGGATGGTCTCGCCGGTCTTGGGGTTGCGCCCCGGACGCGGCGGCTTGTCGCGCACCTGGAAATTGCCGAAGCCCGAAAGCTTGACGGAATCGCCACGCGCCAGGGCGTCGCGGATTTCCTCGAAGAACGTGTCGACGATGTCCTTGGCTTCGCGTTTGTTCAGGCCGACCCGCTCAAAGAGCAGTTCGGCCAGCTCGGCCTTGGTCAGGGTGCGCGGCTCGGCAAGCATACGGTTCCCCATGGTTCAAGCGCGCTGGCGCGCGCCGTGGGCACTGACCAAAGCGTCCTTGATGCGCGCCAGGCAATCGGCCACCCGGGCTTCGTCCAGTGTGACCTCAGTGTCCTGTAGCCAGAAACGGAACGCAAGGCTTTTCTCGGCCACGGGCTGATCGCCCTGGGCCTTTTCCCGCCAGACGTCGAACAGGCGTACATCCTGCACCACGGCCAGTTGCGGATCGGCCTTGATCGTCGTCGCCACCGTGTCCAGCATGGACTGCACGGTCACGGGCGCATCGACCCACAGGGCCAGATCGCGCACCACCACCGGCTGGCGCGACAGCTCGCGCACGCGCGGCAGTTCGCCCGCGGACAGGGCGTCCACATCCAGCTCGAACACCACCGGCGCATGCGCCAGGTCGGCCTGCTGCGCCCAGCGCGGGTGCAGTTCACCGATCCAGCCGACCTGCCTGCCGTCCAGCGCGATGCGCGCGCTGCGGCCCGGATGCAGCGCCGGATGGGCCGCGGCCTCGAAACGCAGGCGGTCGCCACGAGCGCCAAACAGCGCCTCGACGTCCATCTTCACGTCGTAGAAATCGACCTGGCGCGCGGGCACGCCCCACTGTTCTTCCACCGACGGCCCCCAGGCGGCGCCGGCCAGCTTGAGCGGCTGGCGCACACCGGCCACTTCCAACGGGCCGTCCTGCGCGGCGGCGTCGCGCACAAACACGCGGCCCAGCTCGAACAGGCGCACGCGCGTCTGCTTGCGGTTGGCGTTGTGGCGGATATTGGCCACCAGGCCGGCGATCAGGCTCGAACGCATCACCGACAGATGGCTGGCGATCGGGTTGACCAACTTGACCGGCGTATCGTTGCCGGCGTAGTCGCGTTCCCACTCGGCTTCGACGAAGCTGTAGTTGACGACTTCCTGGTAGTCCTGCGCGGCGGCCAGGCGACGCAGCGCGTGCGGGCCGCGGCGCACCTCGGGTTGCGAGAACATCTTGGCGCGCGCCAGCGGCGGCACCGCGGGGATGTTCTCGAAACCGTAGATGCGAGCCACTTCCTCGATCAGGTCTTCCTCGATTTCGAGGTCGAAGCGGTACGACGGCGGGGTGACAATGAAGTCGTCGCCGTCAAGCGTGAATTCCAGACCCAGGCTGCCGAAGATCCGGGCAACTTCGGCCTGCGTGACAGGCACGCCCAGCACGCGGTGGCAACGCGCCAAGCGCATGCGCACCGGCTCGCGCTTGGGCAGGTTGACGATCTGGTCATCCAGCGGACCGGCCTGGCCGCCGCAGATGTCGACGATCAGGCGCGTGATGAATTCGATGTGCTGCGGGATCGTGGCGAAGTCCACGCCGCGCTCGCCGCGGTGGCTGGCCTCGGAGCTGAACTTGTAGCGGCGCGCGCGGCCGGCCAGCGATTGCGGCCACCAGAACGCGGCTTCCAGGTAGATGTTCTGCGTATCGAGCGTGACCGAGGTGGCTTCGCCGCCCATGATGCCGGCCAGGCTTTCGACCTGGTCGCCCGCCACCACCACACCCACCTTGGAATCGAGCGTGACCGTCTGGCCGTTCAGCAGTTCGAGCGTTTCGCCTTCGCGCGCCCAGCGCACCGACAGGTCGCCATGGATCTTGTCCAGGTCGAACACGTGCGAGGGACGGCCCAGCTCCAGCATGACGTAGTTGGAGATGTCCACCAGCGCCGACACCGAACGCTGACCGGCGCGCTCCAGGCGCGTCTTCATCCATCCGGGGGTCTGGGCGCGGGCATTCACGCCGCGGATCACGCGGCCACCGAAGCGGCCGCACAGATCGGGCGCCTCGACCTTGACGGGCAGGCGCTCGTCCAGCGTCACCGGCACGGCCTTGGCGGTGGGCACGGACAGCGGCGCGCCGGTCAGCGCGGCGACTTCGCGCGCCACCCCCAGGATCGACAGGCAGTCGGCGCGATTGGGCGTCATCTTCAGCGTGAAGAGCGTGTCGTCCAGGTTCAGCGCCTCGCGGATCGACTGGCCCGGCACCATGTCGGCCGGCAGTTCCAGCAGGCCGGCATGGTCTTGCGACAGGCCCAGTTCGCGCGCCGAGCACAGCATGCCCGACGACTGCACGCCGCGCATCTTGGCCACGCCGATCTTCATGCCGCCGGGCAGTTCCGCGCCGACGCGGGCCAGCGGCACCTTCAGGCCGGCGGCCGCGTTGGGCGCGCCGCAGACGATCTGCAGCAGCGTGCCCGAGCCGTCATCGACCTGGCAGACGCGCAGCTTGTCGGCGTCGGGATGCGGGGCGATTTCGACGATGTGCGCGACCACCACGCCCGTGAACGGGGGCGCGGCCGGCACGGTGTCTTCGACTTCCAGGCCGGCCATGGTGAGCCGGTGCGCGAGTTCATCGGTTGCGATCGGAGGATTGACCAGCGTACGCAGCCAGGATTCGGGAAATTGCATGATCTAGCCGTCTGTTATTCGTTGAACTGGCGCAGGAAGCGCAAATCGCCTTCGTAGAACTGGCGCAGGTCGTTCACGCCGTAGCGCAACATGGTCAGGCGCTCCAGGCCGGAACCGAAGGCAAAGCCGATGTAGCGTTCCGGGTCCAGGCCGAAGTTGCGCACCACCTGCGGGTGCACCTGGCCCGAGCCGGAGATCTCCAGCCAGCGGCCACGGTTCGGGCCCGACGTGAACATCATGTCGATTTCAGCCGACGGTTCGGTGAACGGGAAGAACGACGGGCGGAATCGCACGACGAGATCGTCGCTTTCGAAGAAGCAACGCAGGAAATCGGTGTACACGCCCTTCAGATCGGCGAAGGAAATATCTTCGGCGATCCAGAGCCCTTCCACCTGGTGGAACATGGGCGAGTGCGTGGCGTCGCTATCGACGCGGTAGGTGCGCCCCGGCGCGATGACCTTGATGGGCGGCTTGTGCATGCGGGCGTAACGCACCTGCATGGGGCTGGTGTGCGTGCGCAGCAGCAGCGGCAGGCCGTCGGCGTCTTTCATGTCGACGTAGAACGTGTCCTGCATGGAACGCGCCGGATGGTCCAGCGGGTTGTTGAGCGCGGTGAAGTTGGTCCAGTCGTTCTCGACTTCGGGGCCGTCTGCGACGTCAAAGCCAATAGAGCGGAAGATCTCTTCGACCCGCTCCCAGGTCCGGATCACCGGATGGATGCCGCCCGGCACACGGCCGCGGCCCGGCAACGATACGTCAATGGTTTCGGAGGCCAGGCGGGCGTCCAGCTCTGCTTGCACCAAGGCGGCGCGGCGCAGGTTCAGGAGCTCTTCGACCTTCTGCTTGGCCTGATTGATCCGGGCGCCCATGTCGCGCTTCTGCTCGGGATCGAGCTTGCCCAGGCCTTTGAGCAGGACCGTCAGCGCGCCGTCCTTGCCCAGGAAGCGGGCCTTTGCATTTTCGAGCGCGGCGGCATTGTTGGCCGCGGCGAACAGTTCCTGTGCCTGGGAGACCAGGTCGTCAACCGATTGAGTCATGAAATCCAGCCTTCAAAACGCAAACGGGGCCATTACAGCCCCGTTTGCAGCGATGCGCGATGAGTTAAAGCGCGCGATCAGGCAGCCAAGGCAGCCTTGGCTTGCTGCACGATGGCGGCAAAGCCGGCCTTGTCGCGCACGGCCAGATCGGCCAGAACCTTGCGGTCGAGTTCGATCGCAGCCTTCTTCAGGCCGGCGATGAACACGCTGTAGCTGACGCCATGTTCGCGAACGGCGGCGTTGATACGCGTGATCCACAGCGCGCGGAACGTGCGCTTCTTGTTGCGGCGGTCGCGGTAGGCGTATTGGCCAGCGCGCATGACCGCTTGCTTGGCGATACGGAACACATTACCGCGGCGGCCACGGTAACCCTTGGCGGCGGAAATGACTTTTTTGTGACGTGCGCGGGCGGTGACGCCGCGTTTGACGCGAGGCATAGTAGATCTCCCTTATATCAAGCGAAAGGCATCATGGCTTTCACGGAAGCCACGTTGGTTTCATGAACCGCCGCCGAACCGCGCAGCTGGCGCTTGTTCTTGGTGGTCTTCTTGGTCAGGATGTGACGCTTGAACGCCTGACCACGCTTGATGGATCCGCTGCCGCGAACCTGAAAGCGCTTTGCGGCGCTTTTCTTGGTTTTCATCTTGGGCATGATGATTCCCTAAACTGAACGCATTGTTGATTTACATGACGCGAGGTGCTTGTCACAAGGCGGTTGGCGCCGCCCCAAACCACGAAGGCAGGAGCGTTCGACCTACACCATTGCAGCAAAACTTGAGAACCTCTTGCCACTTCTGGGGGTACTGCTTGGGGTACTGCTTTGGAGTACTGCTTTGGGGTAATACTCTCGGACTACCCCCGAAAGCGCCGCCAGGGCACTTCCGGGCTTTCCCCGCACCGGCGGCAAAAAAGTTAGCCTGGATCCGGGAAAGCCTTTGATTATATGGTGATTTCCCTGGTTTTGTCGAGCCAACCCGCACATCGGGACGAGGGATCGCCACGCAACCCGGAACGGGGCCGGGCGCGATGACGGGCGGCGCCGGGGCAGACCGGCCATCATACCCCTGGCTGGCGATACTGCACCGCCTGGGCCACGTGACTGGCCGCCAGGGTATCCGCGCCGTCCAGATCGGCGATGGTCCGCGCCACCCGCAAGGCGCGATGCAGGGCCCGGCCGGAGCCGGCCAGCCGCCGCATCGCCTGCAACAACAACGTCCGCGCCGCCGGCTCCAGGGCGCAGTGGCGTTCCAGCTCGGCCCCCGCCAGACCGGCGTTGGGCTTGCCCTGGCGCGCCAACTGGCGTTCGCGGCACCGTGCCACCCGCGCCCGCACCGGCGCCGAGGCCTCGCCGGGCGGCCCCTGCAGACTGTCCAGATCGGGCGGGGGCAGGGCCACGTGCAGGTCGATCCGGTCCAGCAACGGGCCGGAGACCTTGCCGACATAACGCGCCACCTGGTCGGGTGTGCACTGGCAGGCGCGGCGGGGGTGGCCGCGCCAACCGCAGGGGCAGGGATTCATCGCGGCCACCAGTTGGAACCGGGCGGGAAATTGCGCGGTACGCAGGGCGCGGGCAATGACCACCCTGCCCGTCTCCAACGGTTCGCGCAACGCCTCGAGCGTGCCGCGACTGAACTCGGGCAGTTCGTCCAGGAACAGCACGCCATGATGCGCCAGGCTGATCTCGCCGGGGCGCGGGCGGCCACCACCGCCCACCAGGGCGAAGGCCGACGCCGAATGATGCGGCGCGCGAAACGGCGGCGTCCCCATGGGCGTGTCCGCCACGCCCGCCAGCGCGGCGATGGCCGCGACCTCGAGCGCCTGGGTCCGCGCCAGCGGCGGCAATAACCCGGGCAGGCGCGCGGCCAGCATGCTCTTGCCGGCCCCCGGCGGCCCCACCATCAGCAGGCTATGGCCGCCGGCCGCCGCGACCTCCAGGGCGCGCCGCGCCCCGGCCTGACCTCGCACATCCGCCAGGCAAGGCGCTGGCGGGGTCTCGGGCCAGGCGGCCGGGATCGCGTCGGGCAGACGGCAGAGACCGGCCACATGGGCCGCCACGTCCGCCAGGCTGCGGGCCGACAGTACCCGCAGGCCCTCGACCCAGGCCGCCTGCTCGGCGCTGCCCGCCGGCAGGATCAGGGTGGCGCCGGGCGATTCGCGCGCCACGCTCAGCGCGATCACCAGGGCGGCGGAGACGGGTACCAGCGCGCCCGTCAGCGACAGCTCGCCCGCCAGCACCAGGCCGGCCAGCAGCGGATCCGGCGCGGCCTCGGCAGCGCCGGCTTCGCCCTGCGGTGCCAGTTGTCCCGCGGCCAACAGCAGGCCCAGCGCGATGGGCAGATCGAAACGGCCGGATTCCTTGGGAATATCGGCCGGCGACAGATTGACCGTGATGCGGCCGGCGGGAAAATTGAAGCCGCTGTTGAGGATGGCCGCGCGTACGCGTTCACGGCTTTCGCGCACCTCGGTATCGGGCAACCCGACCACATTGAAGCTGGGCAGGCCCGGCCCCAGGTGCGTTTCGACCCGCACCGCATGGGCGTGCAGGCCGCTGAGGGCGCGGCTGGCGATTACGGCAAGCGTCAAGACGGTCTCCGGTGGCGATCGAAGACCAGTATGCCGAAAACGAAAACGGCCGCGGAAGCGGCCGTGGCAAAAACGTCCCGCGCGGATCACTTGTCCAGGGCGGACAGGCGCGACTCCAACTGCTCGACCGTGGCGGCCAGTTGATCGACGCGGGCACGCGTGCGCGCCAGCAGGTCGGCCTGCACATCGAACTCTTCGCGCGTGACCAGATCAAGCTTCGAAAACGCCTGCGTCATCATGGCGCGCACGTTGCGCTCGACGTCCGCCGCCGGACTGCGGGCGATCAGGTCGGAAATGTTCTTCTGGATGTCTTCCATCCACTGGGTACGATTGTTCATAGCGGCCTCACATGTACTTGACCCCTCAAGTGTAGTGCTTTCCCGGCGCGCGCCACGGGCAAAAAAAGAGGGCGGGCCGCATGCGGTGACCGCCCATCAAAGCACAGGAGAAAACCGGGCCGCCTTGGGGGCGGCCCCCTACCAACATCGTTACTTGCAGCCCATCTGCGAAGCGGACTGCGCAAACAGATCGGCAGACTGTTTGCATTGGGCAGCCAACTGCGTCTTGTCGCTGATCGAGGCCCATTGAGTCTTGGCGGCGTCCAGTTGCTGCTTGAAACTGGCCGCGGCGGGGTTGGAAGCGCCGAGCTTGTCCATGCAAGCGCTGACCTGGGTCAGGTAGGCGTCGCATTCGGCGGGCAGACCAGCGGTGGCGCCAGCCGGGGCGGCCGAGCCGGACGGCGCGGTGGTGGCCTGCGGCGTGGTAGCGGCGGGCGGCGTACCCGGCGTCGTGGTGGACGGCGCCGGCGTGGTCGACGCCGCGGGCGGCGCGGCCTTTTCGTCGCTCTTGTTGCAACCGGCCAGGGCAGTCAGCGCGGCGGTCAGGGCCAGCACCGCAAGCGTATTGCGTTGGATCGTCATCATTCCTCTTTCCTTTCTTGCTTTTTGATATTGAGAGAGCCGCGACGCCGGAACCCTGTTGCCGCGGCCCGATCGGCCCAGATACCGCCATGAGCTGGCCTTGATTCTTCTTCAGCCTACCTTGGGCAACAAGCTTATGCGTGTAAACCCTCGTATCACGTCCCGCCCCTCTTTCTGCCGCGCCCGCCTCCCGCTTTCACGCGCCTGAAGATACGCCGCCGGCCGCGCGAAGCCCGGCCCGCAACGCTGCGCGGCCCGCTCGCCCGATCCGCCCGGCCGCGACGCGCTGACGGCAAAACACGACAAGTCGCAACAGGCCCGGCATCAACTGGCAACAAATGATGGCGGCGGAACATATTCCGTTGCATTCCTCACCGGCGAGGGATCATGCACCGGATTGAGGCTGACGCGTGGTGCATGACGCACTATATTGGTGCAGTCAGGCACAAGAAACGCGCCTGTCCTGCCGCTCTGCGGGCGCCATCCCGGATGGCATGGAATTTGCTTGATGGACGATGCCAACGTGCAACCATGAGAGGAAATGCCATGAAACTCATCATCGCCATCATCAAGCCCTTCAAGCTCGACGAAGTGCGGGTGGCTCTATCCGGAATCGGCGTCCAGGGCCTCACCGTTACCGAAGTGAAAGGGTTCGGGCGCCAGAAAGGCCACACCGAGCTGTATCGCGGCGCGGAATACGCCGTCGACTTCCTGCCCAAGCTGCGTGTCGAAGCGGCCGTGCCCGACCACTTGGTCGACCAGGTCATCGAAGCCATCGAGCAAGCCGCCCGCACCGGCAAGATCGGTGACGGCAAGATCTTCGCCGCCCCCCTCGAACAAGTGATCCGTATCCGGACGGGCGAAGCCGGCGAAGCTGCGCTGTAGACAAATAAGAAAGACTCATTGGAGCCTGAAAATGGATAAAGCAGATATCTCCTGGTTGCTCGTCTCTACCCTCCTCGTATTGATGATGGCCGTACCCGGTCTGGCGATGTTCTATGGCGGCCTGGTACGCAGCAAGAATGTGCTGTCGGTGCTGCTGCAAGTGTTGTGCACGTTCGTGCTGGGCCTGGTCCTCTGGTTCATCTACGGTTATTCGCTCGCCTTCACTGAAGGCAACGCCTTCTTCGGCGGCCTCTCGCGCGCCTTCTTCTCGGGCATGTTCAACCCGGCCGACGGCAAGTACGCCATGTCGAACTCGCTGACCGAGCTGCTGTTCGCCTCGTTCCAGGCCACGTTCGCCGGCATCACCTGCGCGCTGATCGTCGGCAGCTTCGCCGAACGCGCCCGCTTCTCGGCGGTGCTGGTGTTCACGGTGATCTGGTTCACCTTCGCCTATATCCCCATCGCGCACATGGTCTGGTTCGCCTCGGAAACGGCGCCCGGCCTGCTCAACGCCAAGGGCGCGCTGGACTTCGCTGGCGGCACGGTGGTGCACATCAACGCCGGCGTGGCCGGCCTGGTGGGCGCCTACGTGGTCGGCAAGCGCGTCGGTTACGGCCGCGAAGCCATGCAGCCGCACAACCTGCCGATGACGTTCGTCGGCGCCGCCCTGCTGTGGGTGGGCTGGTTCGGTTTCAACGCCGGTTCGGCGCTGGCCGCCAACGAGAACGCCACGCTGGCCTTCTTCAACACCATGATCGCCACCGCCGGCGCCGTCCTGGCCTGGCTGTTCACGGAATGGGCCATCAAGGGCAAGCCCTCGATGCTGGGCGCGGCCTCCGGCGCCATCGCCGGCCTGGTGGGCATCACCCCGGCGGCCGGCCTGGTTGGCCCGGTCGGCGCGCTGATCATCGGCGTGATCGCCGGCATCGTCTGCGTCTGGGGCGTCAATGGCCTGAAGCGCCTGCTGCGTGCCGATGACGCGCTGGACGTGTTCGGCGTGCATGGCGTGGGTGGCATCGTCGGCGCCCTGCTCACCGGCGTCTTCAACGCCCAGATCCTGGGTGGCCCGGGCCTGGCCGAGCCTGGCATGATCCTGGGCCAACTGTGGGTGCAGCTCGAAGGCGTGCTGTTGACCATCGTCTGGTCGGGCGTGGTCGCCTGGATCGCCTACAAGATCGCCAACGCCCTGTGCGGCCTGCGCGTGCCGGAAGACCAGGAACGCGAAGGGCTGGACGTCACCAGCCACGGCGAATCGGCCTACCACAGCTGATCGCGGCCCGCGCCACGGCGCGAAGGGCAACGGCAAACCCCCTGCCCCAGCAGGGGGTTTTTTCGCCCGTCCGGCGGGCAACCGTCGGCCTCGCCATGCTCCTCCCAGAAAAAAACCCGGCGCATGCGCCGGGCTCTTGATGCGCGGGAACGGCCTCGCGGGCCGCCACCGCCCAGGTCACAGGTCCAGGGTATCCAGATCCACCGGCAAGGCCCGGTTCAGAGCGCTGGCGACCTTCACGCGCAGCGCATTGGAGTGGGCGCGGCGCACCTCCCGCTTGACGTCCAGCAACTGCTGCGGGTGCATCGAGAATTCGGTCAACCCCAGGCCCAGCAGCAATCGCGTCATGCGCGAATCGCCAGCCATTTCGCCGCACACGGCGACCGGCTTGCCCGCCCTTTCGCCCGCGTTGATGGTATGGGCGATCAGCCGCAGCACCGCCGGATGCAAGGGGTCATAGAGCGCCGCCACGTCATGGTCGCCGCGGTCGATGGCCAGCGTGTACTGGATCAGGTCGTTGGTGCCGATCGAGAGGAAATCCAGCGCCTGCGCGAAGGGTTCGATGGCGATGGCGATGGCCGGCACCTCGACCATGGCGCCCACTTCCATGTGCGCCGCGTAGGCCTGGCCGCGCGCATCCAGTTCGCGCCGCGCCGACTCGATGGCCGCCCGCGTCGCCACCACCTCGTGCATGTGAGCGATCATTGGGATCAGCAGCCGCACCGGCCCGTGGGCCGAGGCCCGCAGAATGGCGCGCAACTGCGTGGCGAACATCTCCGGACGCGCCAGGCAATAGCGGATGGCGCGCTGCCCCAGCGCCGGGTTGGTGGCCACCGTGGCTTCGCCGTCCAGCGTCTTGTCCGAGCCGATATCGAGCGTGCGGATGGTGACCGGGCGGCCCGCCATCACCTTGACGACGGACGAATAGGCCTCGTACTGCTCTTGCTCGCCCGGCAGGTCCGGACGTCCCATGAACAGGAATTCGCTGCGAAACAGGCCGATGCCGTGCGCCCCGGAGGCCAGCGCCAGCGCCGCTTCTTCCGGCAGTTCGATATTGGCGTGCAGGACGATGTCGATACCGTCCAACGTGATGGATGGTTCGTCGCGCAGCAGGCTCAGTTCGGCGCGCTCATCGGCGTAGGCGGCCTGGCGGCGGCGGTATTCCTGCAGGATGCGTTGCGACGGGTTGACCACCACCGCGCCAGCGGCGCCGTCGATGATCAGCATGTCACCGTCGCGCACCAGCTCGCGCACGTTGCCCATGGCCACCACGGCCGGCACGCCCATGCTGCGCGCCACGATGGCGGTATGCGAGGTCGGCCCGCCCAGGTCGGTGACGAAGGCAGCGAAGCGCCCGCCGCGCAGGCGCAACATGTCGGCCGGCGAGATATCGTGCGCCACCACCACCAGCGCCTCGTCCCCCCCCATGTGCGACATGTCGGGCAGGATGGCCGAGGTGCCGGACAGCACGTGCAGCACCCGCTCGATCACCTGGCGCACGTCCGCGCCGCGTTCGCGCAGGTATTCGTCCTCCATGGCGTCGAACTGCTGGCCCAGGATCTGGCCCTGCGTGGTCAGCGCCCATTCGGCGTTGTAGTGCCGCTCGGCAATCAGCGCCAGCGTCTGCTCGGCCAGCAACGGGTCGCCCAGCAACAGGCTGTGCACATTGAGCATCGCGCCCAACTCGCGCGGCGCGTCGGCCGGCAGGGTATCGGCCAATTGCAGCAGTTCCTGCTGGGCCGAGGCCAGTGCCTCGGTCAGGCGACGGCTTTCAGCGGGCACGTCCTCGGGCGAGATGCGGTAGTGGGCGACTTCCAGCGCCGCCGCCCCCATGACCACCGCGCGGCCGATGGCGTAGCCGCGCGCCACGCCCTTGCCGTACAAACAAATAACGGGGCTGGCAGAGCCAGCCCCGTCATGCGCGGGAACCGCGGCGCCCGCCGCGGACATGCCGGCCCGGACCTTGTCCGGGCCGGCGGATTCGGAAGCGCTGCTATTCCTGTTCACCGAATTTGCTGTCGAACAGAGTTTCAATTTCGGAGAGCGCCTGCTCGGCATCGCTGCCGGAAGCCTCCAGTTTGACCGTCACGCCCAGGCCGGCGGCCAGCATCATGACCCCCATGATGCTCTTGGCATTCACGCGTTGTGCCCCCCGCGAGATGAAGATCTCGCTGGAGAACTTGCTGGCCAGTTGCGTCAGTTTGGCGGCCGCCCGCGCATGCAAACCCAGTTTATTGCTGATGACAATGTCTGTATTAGGCATAGGAATTATGGTGACCGCGGCGTCACACCGCAGTTGGTGATTGCAGCAAATTGTCCAAGCGCTCGTCGGCTTGAAATATTAGCCGAAATAATAGGACAAGTTCCTGCCCGTCAGTCTACCCGCAATACCCCTTGCACTCCGCCTGCCAACGCCTTCTCGCGGGTCTCGGCAAGCGAGAGATTGCGGTAGGTCAGCGCCCGCAGCAGCATGGGCGTGTTCAGGCCCGCCAGCACACAACACTGAATACCCTGGGCCTGCGCGTCGGCCACGGCCCGCTTCGAGATATTGGCGGGCGTGGCGCCGATCAGGTCGGTCAGCACCAGCACCCCGCCGCCATGATCCTGCTCGAGAATGTCCTTGAGCACGGCGGGCGCCAGGTCATCGGGCCGGTCCTCGGGCTGGATGTCGTGGATCGCCAGCAGGCCGTCGAGGTTGCCCATGACGTGGCTGGCGCATTCGCGCATGGCCGCGCCCAGCGGCGCGTGCACAACGATGACAATACCCGTGGTCATGACCGTTCCAGGGGCTCAGGCCGCGGCCGCAACCGAAGCGCCGGCCGCCACCGCTTTCTCGAGCGCCTGCACGAACATGCCGGCGACGTCGAAGCCGGTCTGCTCGGCGATTTCCACGAAACAGGTGGGGCTGGTGACGTTGACTTCGGTGACGTAGTCGCCGATGACATCCAGGCCGACCAGCAGCAGGCCGCGCGCGGCCAGCTTGGGGGCCACGGCCTCGGCGATCTCGCGGTCGCGCGGCGACAGCGGCTGCGCCACGCCCCGGCCGCCGGCGGCCAGGTTGCCGCGCGTTTCGCCGGCCAGCGGAATGCGCGCCAGCGAATACGGCACCGGCTCGCCGCCGATCAAGAGGATGCGCTTGTCGCCCTTGACGATCTCGGGAATGTAGCGCTGCGCCATGATGGTGCGCGCACCGTTGTCGGTGAGCGTTTCCAGGATCGCGTTGAGGTTCGGGTCCTTGGGCTGCAGGCGGAACACACCGGTGCCGCCCATGCCGTCCAGCGGCTTGACGATGACGTCGTGATGGGTCTCATGGAACGCCTTCAGGCGCGCCATGTTGCGCGTCACCAGCGTTGGCGCCGTGAACTCGCTGATCTCGGTGATGGCCAGCTTTTCAGGGTGGTTGCGAATCGCCGCGCCGCTGTTGAACACCTTGGCGCCCTGCGCCTGGGCGTATTCGAGCAGATGGGTGGAATACACGTATTCCATGTCGAAGGGCGGGTCTTTGCGCATCACCACCGCGCCGAAATCGGCCAGCGGCAGATCCTGGGGCGCCGCTTCGCGCCACCAGTCGTGGCCGTGCAGGTCGGCGTCGGCGACCAGCTCGATCGGCGTGGAGACGGCCTTGACCATGCCGGTCTCGATGTACAGGTCGCCCTGCATGGCCACGCTGAGCGTATGGCCGCGCGCCACCAGGGCACGCATCATGGCGACAGAACTGTCCTTGTACGCCTTCAAGAGCGGCAAGGGATCCAAAACGAACAAAACATGCATCGCGACACCCCGAACGTACACCGCCTTCCCTTTCGGGAAGGCGGCTATCTATGACATCGTAGCGCAGAGCCGCCCAATAAGCGAACCCGCCGAACATGGGCTGGACGGCGGGTCGCGGACTGGAGCGGCCAAGCCTTCCCGGCAAGGAAGGCCGGCAGGAGCTTTATGCCGCCGATTCCGGCTTGCCCGCGGGGGCCGCCTTCTTCTTGGGCGCCAGCACCATGACCATCTGACGGCCTTCGAGCTTCGGCATGGCTTCGACCTGGGCCAGTTCCAGCAGATCGTCGCGCACACGCTCAAGTACCCGCATGCCCAGTTCCTGGTGAGCCATTTCACGGCCACGGAACCGCAGCGTCACCTTGGCCTTGTCGCCTTCCTCGAGGAAGCGGCGCAGATTGCGCAGCTTGACCTGGTAGTCGCCCTCGTCGGTGGCAGGACGGAATTTGACTTCCTTGACCTGGATGACCTTCTGCTTCGAACGAGCTTCGGCCTGGCGCTTCTGCTCTTGGTACTTGAACTTACCGTAGTCCATCAAACGGCAGACCGGCGGCTCGGCGTTCGGCGCGATTTCCACCAGATCCACGTCGCTTTGCTCGGAAAGACGGAACGCGTCGGCGATCTTGACGATGCCCAGCTGTTCTCCGTCCAGACCTATCAGGCGCACCTCGGGGACGCGGATTTCACCGTTGATGCGATTGGCTTTTTCAGTGGCGATGTTGAAAGCTCCTAGAAATGTTAAGCAGCGCTGCTATCGGGATGATTGACGTCGCGACGGGTGGAAACATCCTCGGCCAATCGCGCGACGAATTCGTCGATGGCGATGGCGCCGAGGTCCAGACCACCCAGTCCGCGTACGGCGACGGTGCCGTTTTGCTTTTCCTTGTCGCCGACGACAAGGATGTACGGAACCTTTTGCAGGCTGTGCTCCCGAATTTTACGAGTGATTTTTTCACCGCGCAAATCGGACTCTACTCTAAAGCCTTGTTTTTTCAGGCTTTGCGTGATTTCAGCCGCATAATCGGCCGAAGGTTCGGAAATGCAGCACACCACGGCCTGCACCGGAGCCAGCCAGGGCGGCATCGCGCCGGCGTGGTTTTCGATCAGCATGCCGATGAAACGCTCGAGCGAACCCAGGATGGCGCGGTGCAGCAACACGGGCGGACGGCGCTGGTCGTTCTGGTCCACGTACTCGGCGCCCAGGCGCACGGGCATGGAGAAGTCGACCTGGATCGTGCCGCACTGCCAGTGGCGGCCGATGGCGTCCTTCAGCGTGTATTCGACCTTCGGGCCGTAGAACGCGCCCTCGCCCGGGGAGATCTCGAATTCGCAACCGGTGCGGCGCAGGCTTTCCATCAGGGCCTGTTCGGCCGTGTCCCAGACCTCGTCCGAGCCGATGCGCTTTTCGGGACGCGTGGCGACCTTGTACAGCACCTCGGTGAAGCCGAAGTCGCGGTAGACCTTCTGCAGCAGGGCCGTGAAGTCGGCGCATTCGTCCTGGAGCTGTTCCTCGGTACAGAAGATATGACCGTCGTCCTGCGTGAAGCCGCGCACGCGCATCATGCCGTGCAGCGAGCCGGACGGTTCGTTGCGGTGGCACTGGCCGAATTCGCCGTAGCGCAGCGGCAGCTCGCGGTACGAGTGCAGGCCGGCGTTGAAGATCTGCACGTGGCCCGGGCAGTTCATGGGCTTGAGGCCATAGACGCGGTTCTCGGACTCGGTCGTGAACATGTTTTCACGGTAGTTGTCCCAGTGGCCCGTCTTCTTCCAGAGCGAGAGATCGAGAATCTGCGGCGCCTTCACTTCCTGGTAGCCGTTGTCGCGGTAGACCGAGCGCATGTATTGCTCGACCTGCTGCCACAGGGCCCAGCCCTTGGGATGCCAGAAGATCAGGCCGGGCGCCTCGTCCTGGAAGTGGAACAGGTCGAGTTCGCGGCCGATCTTGCGGTGGTCGCGGCGCTCGGCTTCTTCCAGCATGTGCAGGTAGGCTTCCTGCTCTTCCTTGGTGGCCCAGGCGGTGCCGTAGATGCGCTGGAGCATCTCGTTCTTGCTGTCGCCGCGCCAGTAGGCGCCGGCCACCTTCATCAGCTTGAAGACCTTCAGCTTGCCCGTGGACGGCACGTGCGGGCCGCGGCACAAGTCGATGAAATCGCCTTCGCGGTACAAGCTGAGCGGCTCGTTCGACGGAATCGAGGCGATGATCTCGGCCTTGTATTTTTCACCGATGCCCTTGAAGAACTCGACGGCGTCGTCGCGCGACCAGACTTCGCGCGTGACGATTTCGTCCTTCTTGGCCAGTTCGGCCATCTTCTTCTCGATGGCCGTCAGGTCTTCGGGCGTGAACGGGCGCTTGTACGAGAAGTCGTAGTAGAAGCCGTTGTCGATCACCGGGCCGATGGTGACCTGGGCGTCCGGGAACAGCTCCTTGACGGCGTAGGCCAGCAAGTGCGCCGTGGAATGGCGGATCATGTCCAGGCCGTCGGCATCCTTGGCGGTCACGATGGCCAGGCGCGCGTCGCCCTCGATGCGGTAGCTGGTGTCGACCAGCTTGGAATCGGCGCCGTCAAAGGTCACGCGGCCGCCCAAGGCGGCTTTGGCCAATCCCGCGCCGATCGATTGCGCCACTTCGGCAACCGTGACCGGCCCCGGGTATTGGCGCTGCGAACCATCGGGCAATGTGATCTGTACCATCGGGAATGCTTCCTGGGTTCTGGAGAGAAAAAACGAAATTCAGAAACGACAAACGCGGCTGGTAGCCGCGTTTATCTGGTTGTCTTGCTGAGTCCTACCGCTGACCTGACACGGTGAAACCCGACGCACGAAAAACTAACGCGACATAGGGCGAAAGTTCCGGGTCGTAGTTCGTGCCAGCGGGAAAAACATGGTGCCTGAGCCTTCAGGGTGGACGGGCGCATTGCCATCCACACGGCTGGCAGTGCTTATCGTTGCCGATTGTAGCACCCTTTGGCCCCGATTCGTGACATTCGCGCGACAGAAGCGGCCTTCCTCCCGGCCTTAAGCCAGATTGCGGCTGTCTGCGATCGCGGCCAGCGCGTGGATCACGCCGGTTTCCCAATGCGGCGCGCGGATCCCGAAAGTACGCTCCAGCAACCGGCTGTCGAGCCGCGAGTTGGCGGGCCGGCGCGCCGTGGTGGGATACTGGGCGGACGGCACCGCCCGGATGTCGCCCGGCGTCAGGGTCACCGCCAGGCCGGCGCGACGCGCCTGCTGCGCGATGAAACAGGCGTACTCGTACCAGCTGGCGTCGCCGGTCGCCGCCAGGTGGTACAGACCGAAGGGAAATGCCGCACCGGCCGGCAGCGCGAGGTAGCGCGCCAGCACCAGCGCGGTGGCGTCGGCGATGTAGGCGGCGCCGGTCGGCGCGCCGCGCTGGTCGCTCACCACCCGCAGCGCCTCCGGCTGGCGCAACGCCATTAGCATGGTCTTGAGAAAGCTGTTGCCAAAGACGCCGTAGACCCACGACGTGCGGAACACCAGGTGCGCCGGGTTGATGGCGCGCACCGCCTGCTCGCCGGCCAGCTTGCTGCGGCCATAGGCGTTCAGCGGCGCTGGCGCATCGTTCTCGTCGTAGGCGCCGACCTTGGCGCCGTCGAACACATAGTCGGACGAATAGTGGACGATGAGCGCCCCGCGATCGGCCGCCAGCGCCGCCAGCTCGCCCACCGCCTGCGCGTTGACGCGCATGGCCCGCGCCGCGTTTTCTTCCGCGCGCTCGACAGCGGTGTAGGCGGCCGCGTTGACGATGATGTCCGGCTTCTCCCGCCGCACCAACCGCGCGATCTGCAGGGGATAGGTCAGGTCGCAGTCAGCACGACCGACCGCGGCCACCTCGCCCTGCGGTGCCAGGCTGCGCCGCAGCTCGAAGCCCAATTGGCCGTCCCTGCCTATCACCAGAATTTTCTTGGACATGCGCCGTCCACCGCCTTGCCTGTTTCTTGCCCCACGGCGCGGCGAAATGCCGGCCCGCGGAACCGCACCGATTTTATTCCCTGCCGCCCTTCCGGATGGCCCGGGGCTAACGTCGCATCACGGTATCACAAACGTAGTTTTGTCTGATTCGTGTTTAGTTTTGACCAGGATGAAGCCGTAAGACCATAAGCTTCACACTCGAATTTCGGACTGGTTACGGCGAGTGTGCAGTCTCAGCCGCCTTCGGGCACGCACCTTATTTACCGACGTTTTCCCGTCCATTCTGTGGAGTCCTGATGAATACTGCCTCTGCGCCGGATGCCGCTTCTGCCGAGCCGCGATCCCCCGATGCAGGTGACCGCCCCAATTCCCGCAAGCACCTGCTGCTGTCGCGGCCGCCTCCCGTCATCCGGGTGGCGATCCTCGACGACCACCCTGTCGTGGCGCTCGGCCTGGGCGCCTACCTCGACGCCCGCCCCGGCTTCCGCGTCATCCACCAGGAAACCTCGGCCAGCCGGTTGCTCGACAAGCTCGCCAGCATGCCCTGCGACGTCGCCCTGATCGACTTCTATCTGCCCCAGGAACCCTGGGACGGCGTCAACTACCTGCGCCGCTTGCGGCGCTACCATCCGAATCTGGCGATCATCACCTTTTCGGCCGGCAACCGCCAGGAAACCCAGTACGCGGCCTATCGCGCCGGGGCCAACGGCTACCTGGCCAAACAATGGGGCATGTTGCTGCTGCCCGAAATGATCCACGGCGTCCTCAGCAAGAAAGATCCCTTCCTGTCGGTGCAGGACGGCAAGATCCGTCCGCTGTCGCCGCGCCCGCCCCACGCGATGCTGACCACCTCCGAAGTCGAGGTCCTGCGCCACATCAGCCAAGGGCTGTCGGTCACCCAGATCGCCACGCGCCTGAAGCGCAGCAAGAAAACCGTCAGCACCCACAAGCGGCGCGCCATGCGCAAGTTGCAGTTGTCCGACGACCTGGCGCTGGCCCTGTTCCTGCGCGAGAAATTCGCCGAATAGCCCCACACGGGGCCGGCCCTCATCGGCGGCCTGGCGGGGCGGCCCGGCGGCCCCGTCAGATGATGCGCGAGTAGCTGGCGCTGGTGGCCGCCGTGCGCAGATAGCCGTCGAACGTCATGGCGACGGCCCTGACGAAATACCAGCCCAGCCCGGTCACCCGTAATTCGCCGGCACGCAGATTGACCAGGCCGAGTTCGGCCAGGTTCGCCACCTGCGACAGCTCGGGCCCGAAATAGTCACCGAAGCGCAGGCCATGGCGTGCCTCGACGCGGGCGAAATCCACCTTGCCCTGGCACATGATGTCCATGATGACTTCACGCCGCGCCAGGTCGTCTGCGCTGAGCGCCAGCCCTCTTTCAACGGCGAACCGGTCGGATTCGATGGCGGCGTAATAGCCGTCCAGATCCTTGGCATTCTGGCTGTAGGTATCGCCGATGCGGCCAATGGCTGACACGCCCAAGGCCACCAGATCGCGGTCGGGCTGGGTGCTGTAGCCCTGGAAATTGCGGTGCAGTTCGCCGCGCTGCTTGGCGATGGCCAGGGCGTCCGTGTTCAGCGCGAAATGATCCATGCCGATGTAGGTGTAGCCCTGCTTCAGAAAACCTTCGATGGCGGCGCTGAGCAGGCCGACGCGGGTGGCGCGGTCTGGCAGGTCCGCCGCGTTGATGCGGCGTTGCGGCTTGAAGCGCTCAGGCAGATGGGCGTAGGCATAGAGCGCGATTCGGTCGGGCCGCAGCGCGCTGACCTGGGCAATGGTGCGCGCGAACGATTCGGTGGTCTGCAACGGCAGGCCGTAGATCAGGTCGACGTTGACCGAGGCGTAGCCCAGCGCGCGAGCGCTTTGCATCAGGTCGCGCACGTCTTCGAAGGACTGCACGCGGTGAACCGCCACCTGCACCCGCGCGTCGAAATCCTGCACCCCGAAGCTGAGGCGATTGAAGCCCAGCTTGCGCAGCTTTTCCAGGCGTTGCGGCGTGGCGGTGCGGGGATCGACCTCGATGGAGAGTTCGGCGTCGGGCAGGAAATGGAAGGCGCCGCGCAGATCCGCCATGAGGCGGTCGAGTTCTTCGTCGGACAGAAAGGTCGGGGTGCCGCCGCCGAAATGCAGTTGCGATACCGGCACGCCCGGGCCCAGTTCGGCCACATGCAGCGCGACTTCCCGCGCCAGCGCGTCGAGGTAGCGGGCGGCGCGGTCGTGATGGCGGGTCACGACCTTGTTACAGGCACAGTAATAACAGACTGACTCGCAGAACGGGATGTGCACGTATAGCGACAGCGGCTCGCGGGTACAGGACTCGCGCCGCCGCCGCAGGGCCTGCCGGTATTGGTCGACGCCGAAATCGCCGCGGTAGCGGTCGGCCGTGGGATAAGAGGTGTAACGCGGCCCGTTCTTGTCCAGGCGCGCCAGCAACTGCGGCGGAAAGAAGGGCTCGGCGGGGGCGGCCAGAGGTTCGGCGAAGGCTGGGCGTAGGGCGGCTTGCATACCTCGAATTATTCGCCCGCGCCGCCCCGCCCGCCTTGATCTTGCGCAAACGCGCCAGCGCCCGCCGCCAGGCGCTGGCGCCCGTAAAATGCGGGGCCTCCCTCCATTACAAGGACATTCCCCGTGGACACCGAACTCGACGGCCGCCTGCTCGCGCTGCGCCAGGCGCTGGCGATCGCCATCGCCCTTTCCACCCGAGGCAACCCGCAAGCCACGGACATGGCGCTGGAATTGCTGGGCGACCTGAAGGCCAATCTGGATGACACCCCGGCGGACAGCCCCTTCGACCAGCCCGAATGGGCGCGCGGCGCGCACGACGAACTGGACGGCATCGCGCGCCTGGTGCGGGCTTTCACCCAGACGCCGGAACCGGATGGCGGGCCGGATAACGAAGCATAAAGACCCGCTGGCGCGGCCGCCGTCCTGCCCCCCTTCACCGCGCGGCGACGCCGGCACGGATCGTGATCGGCGGCCGCGCACGCCAATACAGCAGGGGAAAATCCGGCCCGACGGGCTGAAAACCCTCCGGTGGCGCTTTGGCCTTGCGCAATTCCAGGGCCCCGCTGTCGGCCACCAGTGCGGGGCCGACCCAGGGGCTGAAACGGCTCTGGCCGTCGATCAGCACCACGGGCCTTTCCGGCAGCCACAATGCCAATGCGCCCGCCTCCGCCCACGGGCCGGAGATGACCCGCACCGGCCCGCCCAGCGCCGCGACGGCGGGCTGGTGCAACACCGAGGCCAGTGCCTGCGCATCGAAGTAGCGCCAATCGGTCGCGCGCCGCAACAGGCCGGCGCCATTCGGCGCGGTCAGCCCCACCCGCAACATCAACAACAGCTGAATGACCAGGAACACCGACAGGGCGCGGCGCGCCGGGAACGGTGCGCGCCACCCCTCGCGCGCCAGTTCCATCGCCGCCGGCACGATGAACAGCAGGAACGGCGTGCCCCAATGCAGCTGGATGTGCGCGCCGGAAATGAGCGCCATCACGCTGACGAACAGCAGCGGCACCAACCCGAAGGACAACAGCAGCGCGCGCGCCGCCTCGCCCCCAGCCGGCGCAGGGGTGGCCTGGCAGGCGGCATGCGCGCGCCGCTGGCGGCGGGTGACCACCCACAGCGCGGCCAGGAAAGCCCAGGCGGGCAAGGCACGGTTCAGCAATTGATCACCCCACCAGCGCGCGACCTCATGGCCGCGCGCGCTCCACGATAAGCCGGCGGCCAGCGACGACGACATCGCATAACGCAGCGGCTCGAAATCGTGATTGATCAGCCACACCAGGTGCGGCGCGAACACCGCCAACGCGGTCAGGCCGGCCACCTGCAGGCCGAACAGATGCATGGGATCGCGCCAGGCCTTGCGGGCCCACCAGAACACCAGCACCGCCAGGCCGGCCACCGCCATCTGGTACTTGGCCAGCGCCCCCAGCCCCAGGCAGGCGCCCAGCACGATCCACCAACCGATCCTGCGGGTGGTGTAGGCCTTCCAGCAGGCCGCCGCGCACCCTGCCACCAGCGGGATCAGGACGATCTCGTGGTTGTAGAAGTACAGCCGGCCGTTATAGAACGTGACGCACAGACCGGCCAGCGCGGCGGTCGCGGCATACGCCTGGCCACGCATGCCGCGCAGCATGTTCCACATCAAGACAAAGGCGCCGAGCGTGCAGAGCGCGCCCAGGAGGTACGTGGTCCAGGCGCTCCACCCCAGCAGTTGCACGGCGGGCCAGAGCAGCCAGGTCGGCAGCGGCGGATGTTTGTAGTAGCCCCATTCCAGACTGCGCACCCAGATCAGTTGCTCGATGTTGTCGGTGGGCGGCGCCAGCACGGCCCGATCCGACAACCACAACCACGCCAAGGCGTACAGCGCCATGCCGACGCCGATCCGCCCGGGCCGCGGCGTCCACGCCTTGTTGCTCCCCACTTGCACGCCCTTCTCCCATTGCCGGCGTACGCGATGCCCCGCCCTGTCGACCTCGCTTCGAGGCGCAGCGATTATCGGCGCCGACCGGCGTCACGAGGGCGCGGGATTTGTTCGGCAATTGTTCGAAAACTGTAAAGCGCGAGGGTATTCCGACTGGCGAAAATTGGCCTGACCACCAGATAGGAAGACGGGAAATCCCTGTGATCGTTTTCCCTTTATCCGGCCTTTTTTCACTGTTATTTCAAGAGGAACCCTCCTATATTTGTGGCCTGACCACCTGACCATGATGGCGCAGTATCACGATGAGTACCTTCCAAGCCGTAGCCGTCACCCGCCTCTATCGCATGATTGCCGACCAGATCGCCGGACGCATCCGCGCCGGCGACTTCCCGCGCGGCGGCCGGCTGCCATCCGAACGGGAGCTGGCCGAGCAATTGCAGGTGAGCCGGGC
Source organism: Achromobacter sp. (assembly GCF_050285565.1). Taxonomy (GTDB): domain Bacteria; phylum Pseudomonadota; class Gammaproteobacteria; order Burkholderiales; family Burkholderiaceae_B; genus Achromobacter. The sequence continues at coordinate 174,486 of NZ_JBLZXG010000004.1, read as the reverse complement.
CTCGATCCGGGAAGCCCTGATCGCCCTGGAAATCGAAGGCTATGTGGAAGTGCGCGTGGGCAGCGGGGTGTTTGTCACCGCCTCGCGCGAGGCCGCCCCCGCCGCGGCGGCCAACGCCCAGGCGGTCACCCAGGACGACATCGGCCCCTTCGACCTGCTCGAAGCCCGCATGCTGATCGAACCCGAGTGCGCGGCGCTGGCCGCGCAGCAAGGCACGCCGGCGCAGATCGCGGCGATCCGCGCGGCCCAGGATGCCATGTCGCTGACCGACTCGCCGGGCTGGCACGACCGTGAATTCCACAGCGCCATCGCCGCGGCCTGCGGCAATGCGGCGCTGGCGGCCTCGGTGGCCCATCTGTGGAGCCTGAGCCTGGCCAGTCCGGTGTTCAGCCGCATGCAGGATTACTTCGTCAACACCAAGGTCTGGGCGGTGGCCCATGCCGAGCACCAGCGCATCCTGACCGCGATCCTGGCACGCGATCCGATCCGCGCGCGCCACGCCATGCATGCGCACCTGATCGGCATCCTGGCCCGCCTGCGGGAAGACTTCGGCGACGACGACGGGAGCATCCGCCCCGACATCTAGGCCCGCCCGCCCCTCCAAGCGCCGGCGGCAGCGCCCGCCCCTTGCCACGAACCCCAACGCCCGCGCCCGGCGCGGACGGCCCCATCCCGGGAGTGTTTGCATGACGGTTGTATCCCCCCTGCCGCGCAACGGCGGCCAGATCCTGATGCAGCAACTGCGCATCCACGGCACGCGCCGGATCTTCATGATCCCGGGCGAGAGCTACCTGCCCTGCATCGACGCGCTCAATGAACACCGCGGCGCCATCGAACCGGTGGTCTGCCGCCAGGAAAGCGGCGCCGCGTACATGGCCGAGGCCTACGGCAAGCTGACCGGCGAGCCCGGTGTCTGCTTCGTCACGCGCGGCCCGGGCGCCACCAACGCCAGCATTGGCGTGCATACCGCATTTCAGGATTCGACGCCGATGATCCTGTTCGTCGGCCAGGTCGGCAATGACTTCTACGAACGCGAGGCCTTCCAGGAAATCGACTATCGCCGCATGTTCGGCCAGATGGCCAAGTGGGTGGCGCAGATCGACCGTACCGACCGCATTCCGGAATTCGTGGCGCGCGCTTACGCCACCGCCACCAGCGGCCGGCCCGGCCCGGTGGTGCTGGCGCTGCCGGAGGACACCCTGTGGGGCACGGCCACGGTGGCCGACATGCCGCGCTACCAGCGCGTGGTCGCCCACCCCGGCGAGCCCGACCTGGCGCGCATGCGCCAGTTGCTCGACCAGGCCGAGCGGCCCGTCATGGTGCTGGGCGGCAGTGGCTGGACCGCCGAGGCGATGCGGCAGATCGCCGCCTTCGCCGAACGCTTCGAACTGCCGGTGGCGACCGCCTGGCGCCGGCTCGAATGCTTCGACCAGCGCCATCCCAACGCCGCCGGCCAGATGGGCTGGGGCATGACCGAGGCGCTGCGCGCGCGGATCAAGGCGGCCGACCTGATCCTGGCGGTCGGCACGCGCCTGGGCGAAGCCACCACCGAAGGCTATCAACTGATCGAGAGCCCGCTGCCGCGCCAGGCGCTGATCCATGTCTACCCGGATCCGCAGGAACCGGGCCGCGTCTTCGCCCCGACCCAGGCGATCGCCGCCAGCGTTGCCGGTTTCGCGCAGGCGGCGGCCCAACTGCGGCCGGCCCACGCCACGCCGCGCGGCGCCGCGGTGCGCGCGGCCCATGCCGAGTACCTCGATGCGCTCAAGCCATTGCCCTCGCCCGGCCCGCTGGGCCTGGATGTGATCGCCGCGCAGGTCAACCAGCGCCTGGCGCCGGACGCCTGCATCACGGTGGGCGCGGGCAACTACGCGCTGTATCCGCACCGCTACCGCCAGTTCACCGGGCCGGGCACCAGCCTGGCGCCGACCGTGGGATCGATGGGCTACGGCCTGCCGGCGGCCGTGTCCGCCAAGCTCGAACATCCCGGCAAGACCGTGGTCTGCTATGCGGGCGACGGCTGCTTCCAGATGAACCTGCAGGAACTGGGCGTGGCCCAGCAGTACCGGCTGGGCATCGTGGTGCTGGTGTTCAACAACGGCATGTGGGGCACGATCCGCGCGCACCAGGAGCGCGAGTTTCCCGGCCGCCCGATCGCGCTGGACTTCGAGAACCCGGATTTCACCCAGATCGTGCGCGGCTACGGCGGCTACGGCGAGGCCGTTGAACGCACCGAGGATTTCGCCGCCGCGTTTGACCGGGCCCTGGCCTACGCCGAGCGCGAAAGCCGGCCCGCGCTGCTGGAAATCCGCTACGACGCCGACGGCATCGCCCCCGGCCAGACACTCTCCGCCATCCGCGAGGCCGCCCTGGCGCGCCAGGCCGCCGCATCCACCCACTGACCCGAACGAGGCTCACCATGACATCATCCCTGTCCGTCAACGGCAACCGGCTCTGGCAATCCCTGATGGATCTGGCCGAGATCGGCGCCACGCCCAAGGGCGGCAACTGCCGCCTGGCCCTGACCGCGCTCGACGGCCAGGGCCGCGACCTGGTCACCGGCTGGATGCGCGACGCCGGCCTGACGGTGCGCGTGGATCAAGTCGGCAACATCTTCGCGCGCCGTGCCGGCCGCAACGACGCGCTGGCGCCGGTGATGACGGGCAGCCACATCGACACGCAGCCCACCGGCGGCAAGTTCGACGGCTGCTACGGCGTGCTGGCCGGGCTGGAGGTGATGCGCACGCTGAACGACGCCGGCGTGCAGACCGAGGCGCCGCTGGAACTGGCGATCTGGACCAACGAGGAAGGCTCGCGCTTCGTGCCGGTGATGATGGGCTCGGGCGTGTTCGCCGGCAAGTTCCCGCTGGAAACCGCGCTGAGCGCGCGCGACGCCAAGGGTCTGGCGGTGCGCGACGAGCTGCGGGCCATCGGCTACGCTGGCACCGAGCCGGTGGGCGGCCGTCCGGTGGATGCCTATTTCGAGGCCCACATCGAGCAGGGCCCGATCCTCGAACATGAAGAAAAAGTGATCGGCGCGGTGACCGGCTCGCTCGGCCTGCGCTGGTACGACGTCACCGTGACCGGCATGGAGATGCACGCCGGCCCCACGCCCATGGGCATCCGCCGCGACGCGCTGTTCGCCGCCACCTATCTGGTGCAGGCGGTCATCGACATTGCCAACGCGCATCAGCCGCATGGCCGCGGCACGGTGGGCGAGATCCACGCCCATCCCGGTTCGCGCAACGTGATTCCGGGCCAGGTGCGTTTCACCACCGACCTGCGCCACGAGGACGAAGCCACGCTCACGCTCATGGACCAGGCCTGGCGCGACGCCTGCCGCGAGGTCGCCGAGAAGCACGGCGTGCAGGTGGACGTGAAGGATGTGCAGTACTTCCGCCCCACCCCGTTCGATCCCGATCTGGTGGAAAAGGTGCGCCAGGGCGCCGCGCGCCGCGGCCTGCCGGCGATGGACATCGTCACCGGCGCCGGCCACGACGCCGTCTACATGGCCGCGGTGGCGCCCACCGCCATGATCTTCGTGCCGTGCAAGGACGGCATCAGTCACAACGAAATCGAAGACGCGCAGCCCGCGCACCTGGAGGCCGGCTGCAACGTGCTGCTGGACGCCATGGTGGCCCGCGCCAACGCCGCGCGCTGAACCGACAAGGACCTGCCATGACCCTGCACACCCTCGACTACTGGCAAGCCCGCGCCGACGCCTTGACGCTGCGCGGCCAGGCCTATATCGACGGCGCCTACGTCGATGCCGCCGATGGCGCCACCTTCGCGGCCACCAGCCCGATCGACGGCCGCAAGCTGGCCGACGTGGCGGCCTGTGGCGCGGCCGACGTCGATCGCGCCGTGGCCGCCGCCCGCCGCGCCTTCGAGTCCGGCGTCTGGTCCGGCCTGGCGCCGCGCGAGCGCAAGACCCGCCTGCTGCGGCTGGCGCAACTGATCACCGAACACACGGAAGAACTGGCGCTGATCGAAACCCTGGACATGGGCAAACCGATCCGCGACGCGCTGGCTTTCGACCTGCCCGAGACCGCGCATTGCTACGCGTGGTACGGCGAGGCCATCGACAAGCGCTACGACGAGATCGCGCCGACGGGCGGCAACGCCCTGGCCACCGTCACGCGCGAGCCGCTGGGCGTGGTGGCGGCGGTGGTGCCGTGGAACTACCCGCTGCTGATGGCGGCGTGGAAAATCGCGCCGGCGCTGGCCGCCGGCAACAGCGTGATCCTCAAGCCGGCGGAACAGTCATCGTTGAGCGCGCTGCGGCTGGCCGCGCTGGCCGAGCAGGCCGGCATTCCCGCGGGCGTCTTCAACGTGGTGCCCGGCGCCGGCCCGGTCGCCGGCAGCGCGCTGGGCCTGCATCCGGACGTCGACTGCGTGGCCTTCACGGGTTCCACCGCCACCGGCAAGCGTTTCATGAGCTACTCGGGCGAATCCAACCTGAAACGCGTGTGGCTCGAATGCGGCGGCAAGTCGCCGCACATCGTCTTCGAGGACTGCCCCGACCTGGACCGCGCCGCGCTGATCGCCGCGCTGGCGATCTTCTCGAACCAGGGCGAAGTCTGTATCGCCGGCTCGCGCCTGTACGTGCATGACGCGATTTATGACCGCTTCATGGAGAAGGTCGCGCGCCACGCCGCCGAAATGCGGCCGGGCAACCCGCTGGACCCGGCCACGGCGCTGGGCGCCATGGTTGACGAGCGCCAGACGCGTTCGGTGATGGCGCGCATCGCGGCCGGCCAGGCCGAGGGCGCCACGCTGCGCATCGGCGGGCGCCAACTGCACGCGGACAGCGGCGGCTACTACATCGAACCCACCATCTTCGATTGCGCCGACGCCTCCAGCGCGCTGATGCGCGAGGAGATCTTCGGCCCGGTGCTGGCGGCGCAGCGCTTTCACACCGAGGATGAAGCGATCGCGCTGGCCAACGATTCTTCGTACGGCCTGGGCGCGGGACTATGGACCGCCAACCTGGGGCGCGCGCACCGCCTGTCGCGCCGCTTGCGCGCCGGCCTGGTCTGGGTCAATTGCTACGCCGATGGCGACATCACGGTGCCGTTCGGCGGCGTCAAGCAATCGGGCTTCGGGCGCGACAAGTCACTGCACGCGCTCGACAAGTACAGCGACCTGAAAACCACCTGGATCGACATCACCCAATAGCGCGCCACGCATGCACCTCGTCTATCGCCGCATTGGTGCGCGGCGCCATCTCTGCACCCATACGTAGCATTGTTGTAGCAGCTCCACCCCGCAGTTCCCCGAGAAACAGGTGGCATGAGGTTTGCTTGTCATAGCCGGCACACGCCGCGCGACAAGCGGCCACCTGACAACCCTCTTCCAGCCCGGAGGCTCGCAGTGAAATCGAAGACTTGGTTCTCCCTCAGCATCGGCGCCCTGATCCTGGCGGCCGCCTTGCCCGCCACGCAGGCCTTGGCCCAGACCAAGGGCGGCACGCTCAACATGATCGTCCAGCCCGAGCCGCCCGTGATCGTCACGGCCATCAACCAGCAGGGCCCGACCCAGTTCGTCGCCGGCAAGATCTACGAAAGCCTGCTGACCTACACCACCGACCTCAAGCCGCAGCCCGGCCTGGCCAAGTCGTGGGAAGCGTCGGCCGACGGCCTGACCTATACCTTCCACCTGCAGGACAACGTCAAGTGGCACGACGGCAAGCCGTTCACCGCCGATGACGTAGTGTTCACGCTGTCGGACATGCTGCCCAAGACCCATGCGCGGGCCCGCGTGATCCTGAACAAGTTCGTCGATTCGGTGCAGGCCATCGACCCGAAGACCGTGGTCATCAAGCTCAAATCGCCGTTCCCCGCCTTCATGCTGATGTTCGAACCGGGCTTCGCGCCGATGATGCCCAAGCACATCTATGCCGGCACCGACTACATGACCAACCCGGCCAACCAGAAGCCGGTCGGCACCGGCCCGTTCGTGTTCAAGGAATGGAAGCGCGGCGAATACATCAAGCTGGCGCGCAACCCCGACTACTGGAAGCCCGGCAAGCCCTACCTGGATGAGCTGGTGTTCAACGTAATCCCGGACGCGGCCTCGCGCGCCGTGGCGTTCGAGCGCGGCAGCGTCGACGTGCTGCGCGGCGGCGACGTCGACAACGTCGACATCAAGCGCCTGCGCGCCCTGCCCAAGGTCGACTACACCACCGCCGGCTGGGAGATGTTCTCGCCCCAGGCCTACCTGATCTTCAACATGCGCAAGCCGCCGTTTGACAACGTCAAGGTGCGCCAGGCGGTGATGGCGGCGATCAACCGCAACATGGTGGTCAACAATATCTTCTTCGGCCTGGGCAAGGTCTCGACCAGCCCGTTCGTGACCACCGAAATGTTCTACGACAAGAACATGCCGCCGATGCCTTTCGACATGAAGAAGGCGCGCGCGCTGATCAAGGAATCGGGCATCAAGCCCGGCGACTACACCATCCGCCAGTTGAGCTTCCCGTACGGCTCGACCTGGGACCGCCTGGGCGAATACACCAAGCAGGCGCTGGAACAACTGGGCTTCAAGGTCAACCTGGAATCGACCGATGCCGGCGGCTGGGCCAGCCGCACCGGCAACTGGGACTTTGACCTGACCACCAACTTCACCTACCAGTACGGCGATCCGGCGCTGGGCGTGCAGCGTCTGTATGTCTCGTCGAACATCGTCAAGGGGTCGCCGTTCGCCAACGTGCAGGGCTACAGCAATCCCGAGACCGACAAGCAATGGGAAGCGGCGGCCTCCGAGGTCGATCCGGCCAAGCGCCAGGCGCTGTACACGCAGCTGCAGACCACGCTGGTCAATGAAGTCGCCAACGGCTTCCTGGTGGACATGGAGTTCCCCACGCTGTATCGCGCCAACGTCAAGAACCTGGTCAAGACGGCCATCGGCCTGAACGAATCGTTCGACGACGTTTACATCGAGAAGTGAGCGCCGCAAGCCGCGGCCGGGGCGATCCGCCCTGGCCACGGCGCCCGGCCGCGCGACGGACGCCCGCGTCCGTCCACGGAGGACCCAGAGCATGAAATTCCTGTCTTTCCTGGTTTCGCGCATCGGCAAGGCCCTGGTGGTCGTGCTGGGCGTGGTCATCATCAATTTCTTCCTGATCCGCCTGGCGCCCGGCGACCCCGCCGCCGTGCTGGCGGGACAGGCCGGCGCGGGCGATGCCGCCTACGTCGAGCAACTGCGCGTTGCGTTCGGACTGGACAAGCCGGTGCTGACGCAACTGTTCCTGTACCTGAAGGGCGTGGTCCAACTGGACCTGGGCTTTTCCTACCGCAATCACGTGCCGGTGCTGGATCTGATCGTCGAGCGTTTGCCCGCCACCTTCCTCCTGATGTCCTGCGCCTTCGTCTTCTCGATCGTGCTCGGCGTGCTACTGGGCGTGGTCGCGGCCAAGGCGCGCTACCGCAACAAGCGCCGCTGGATCGACAGCTCGGTCATGACCGGCGCCCTGCTGCTGTACGCCACGCCGCTGTTCTGGCTGTCGCTGATGGGAATCCTGCTGTTCTCGGTGGTGCTGGGCTGGCTGCCGGCCTTCGGCATGGAAACCGTGGGCGCCGGCCTGACCGGGTGGGCCCGCGCGGCCGATATCGCCCAGCACCTGATCCTGCCGACCGTGACGCTGGGCTGCTTCTTCATGGCGGTGTACGTGCGCCTGACGCGCGCCTCGATGCTGGAGGTGATCGGCATGGACTTCGTCAAGACGGCGCGCGCCAAGGGCGTCAGCCCGGGCCGCGTGATCCGCGCCCACGTGCTGCGCAACGCACTGCTGCCGGTGATCACCTTCGCCGGCATCCAGTTGGGCCAGATGGCCGGCGGCGCGGTGCTGACCGAAACCGTGTTCGCCTGGCCGGGCATCGGCCGGCTGATGTTCGATGCGCTGCTGCAGCGCGACTACCAGCTGCTGCTGGGCATTTTCCTGGTGACCTCGATCATGGTGGTGGTGTTCAACCTGTTGACCGACGTGCTGTACCGCCTGATCGATCCGCGCATCAGCGCCGGCGCGCAGCAAGGAGCCGCGGCATGAAGCAATTCGCCCGACGCTATATGCGCAACTACGGCGCGGTGGCCGGCCTGGCCATCGTGCTGGCCGTGGTCATCGTGGCGCTGGCCGCGCCGCTACTGTACGAGGATTCGCCCTGGATGATGGTGGCCGATCCGCTGATTCCGCCCTTCACCGACGCCGCCTACCCGTTCGGCACCGACATGTTGGGCCGCGACATCACCGCCGGCCTGGTGTGGGGCGCGCGCGTCTCGCTGATGGTGGGCCTGCTGTCGACCGCGGTGGCGCTGGTGTTCGGCATCGTCGTCGGCGCCGTCGCCGGTTACTGCGGCGGCCGTGTCGATGATGCGCTGATGCGCTTCACCGAGTTCTTCCAGACCATCCCGCAACTGGCCATGGCGGTGGTGCTGGTGGCGATCCTGGGGCCTTCGATGTATTCCATCATGGGCGCGATCGCGGTCGTATCCTGGCCGCCGGCGGCGCGGCTGGTGCGCTCCGAGTTCATGACCCTCAAGCAGCGCGAGTTCGTGCAGGCCGCCATCGTCATCGGCCAGACCCCGGCGCGCATCGTCGGCACGCAGATCCTGCCGAACGCCATGTCGCCCATCATCGTGTCGGCCTCGTTCATGGTGGCCACCGCCATCCTGACCGAATCGTCGCTGTCCTTTCTGGGGCTGGGCGACCGCAACGAGATGAGCTGGGGCTTCATGATCGGCGCGGCCCGCACCATGATCCGCGAAGCCTGGTGGATGAGCGTATGGCCGGGCGTGGCCATCCTGCTGACCGTGCTGGCCATCAACCTGATCGGCGAAGGCCTGAACGACGCCCTCAACCCGCAACTGCGCAAGCGCGGCGAATAGGAGACCGGCATGAACGCTTCCCCGCCCCTGCTGTCCATCCAGAACCTGAGCATCGCCCTGCCTCGCGGCGGCGACCGCCCGTTCGCGGTGCAGGACGTCTCGTACGACATCCACGCCGGCGAGATCCTCTGCATCGTCGGCGAATCCGGCTCCGGCAAGTCCATGAGCGCCAACGCCATCATGGGCCTGCTGCCCGACTACCTGACGCCGCAACAGGGCCGCATCCTGTTGCGCGGCACCGACCTGCTGCAACAGGACGAGGCCACCTTGCAAGGCATGCGCGGCAAGGACATGGCCATGATCTTCCAGGAGCCGCTGTCGGCCCTGAACCCGCTGATGACGGTGGGCGAGCAGATCAACGAGGTCATGCGCGTCCACAACGCCTATCCCGGCCCGGAACGCATGCGGCGCACGCTGGAACTGCTGGCCTTCGTCGGCCTGCCGGACCCGGCCACGCTTTACCACGTCTACCCCTTCCGCCTGTCGGGCGGCCAGCGCCAGCGCGTCATGATCGCGATGGCGCTGGCGCTGGAGCCGGCGCTGCTGATCGCCGACGAGCCGACCACCGCGCTGGACGTCACCACCCAGGCCCAGATCCTGGCGCTGATCGCCCGCATCCAGAAGGAAAAGGGCATGGGCGTGATGTTCGTCACCCATGACTTCGGCGTGGTCGCCGAGATCGCGCACCGGGTGGCGGTGATGGAAAAAGGCGTGCTGGTCGAACAGGGCCCGGCCGAGGAGGTGCTGAACCGCCCGCGCCATCCCTACACCCAGCGCCTGATCGCGGCGGTGCCGCACCGCCGTGGCGAGGAACGCGCCGCCGCCGCGCCGGAACAACCCGTGCTGGAAGTGAAGAACCTGAGAAAGACCTATGTCGTCGGCCACGGCTGGCTGGGCGGCAAGCGCGAAGTGCATGCGGTCGACGGCGTCAGCTTCAGCGTGCGCCGCGGCGAGACGCTGGGCATCGTCGGCGAATCCGGCTCGGGCAAATCGACCATCGGCAAGTGCCTGCTCAAGCTGGTCGGCATCAACGGCGGCCAACTGATCTTCAACGGCCAGGACATCGCCGCCATGCCCGAATCGCGCTTCCGGCCGCTGCGCAAGGACATCCAGATGATCTTCCAGGATCCCTTCTCCTCGCTCAACCCGCGCCATACCGTGGGCCGCATCATCAGCGACGGCCCGGTCGCCAACGGCGTGCCGCGCGCCCAGGCCGAGGCGCGCGTGCGCGAGTTGCTGTCATTGGTGGGGCTGGACCCGTCGGCGTTCGACCGCTACCCCAACCAGTTCTCCGGCGGCCAGCGCCAGCGCATCGGCATCGCCCGCGCCCTGGCGCTGGAACCCAAGGTGCTGGTGGCCGACGAATCGGTGTCGGCGCTGGACGTGTCGGTGCAGGCACAAGTACTGCAACTGCTGCACGACCTGCAGCAGCGCCTGAAGATCGCGCTGGTGTTCATCACCCACGACCTGCGCGTGGCCGCGCAGATCTGCAATTCGGTGCTGGTCATGCACCGGGGCAAGGTGGTGGAATACGGATCGCCCAGCCAGATTTTCGACAATCCGCAACACGCTTACACGCAACAACTCATCGCCGCCGTACCCGGCCAGCACTGGGACCCGACCCAGGCGCAGGCCGCGGCCTGAAGCGGCCATCACCCCCAGGAGACTTGCATGCAACGCCCGCCCGCCGTGCCCACCGTCCAGATCGACAACGACCAGGTCACCGTCACCGAATGGCGCTTTCCGCCCGGCGGGGAAACCGGCTGGCACCGCCACGGCATGAACTACGTGGTGGTGCCGCAGACCACCGGCCCGCTGCTGCTGGACACCCCCAACGGCCAGGTCACCAGCCAGCTCACCACCGGCGTGTCCTACTACCGGCCGGTGGGCGTGGAGCACAACGTCATCAACCCGGGCGACACCGAGTTCGTGTTCGTCGAGATCGAGATCAAGCAGCCGGGGCAGGCCCCGGACTCCGGCTGTTCACACTGATCGGCTGCGCCGGATGAACGGCCGCGCATCGACCGTCACGCCGCCGAGCCCCGCATCAACCCGCCGCTCGGCGGCCCCGGTTGCGCCGACGCGCAAAGGAATACCATGAAGGCGTTTTTCTCGGAAGAACAACTGCTGCACGCGCCCCGGCAGTTCATGCGGCTGGGACGCATCAGCGCCCCGACCGACCTGCCCTCGCGCGCGCAGAGCCTGCAAGGCGCGCTGGCCGCCCGCGGCATCGCGGTCGAGGCGCCGCCCGACTACGGCCGCCAGCCGCTGGAGGCCATCCACAGCGCGGACTACCTGGACTACCTGGAAACCGCGTTCGCGCGCTGGCAGGCGCTCAAGGCCCCGGGCGTCGATCCCGGCCCCGAGGTGCTGCCGAACCTGTCGCCCTACTACAACGGCCGCGTCGAGGCGGCCGGACGCGGCCCTTGCCCGTCGCCGTCGATCGTGGCGCAGAGCGGCTACTACCTGAGCGACCTGTCCTGCCCCATCGGCCCGCATACCTGGCGCTCGGCGCTGCGCTCCACCCATAGCGCGGTGGCCGCGGCCGAACACGTGGCCGCCACCGGCGGGGCGGCCTACGCGCTGTGCCGCCCCTCGGGCCACCACGCCCACCGCGACCGCGCCGGCGGCTTCTGCTACCTGAACAGCAGCGCGGCCGCCGCCGCCCGGCTGTTGCAGACCTGGTCCAAGGTGGCGGTGCTGGACGTCGACGCGCACCATGGCGACGGCACGCAGAACATCTTCTACCCGCGCGCCGACGTCATGACGGTGTCGCTGCATGCCGATCCCGCCGACTACTACCCGTTCTACACCGGCTATGCGCACGAGCGCGGCCACGGCGCGGGCGAAGGCTGCAACCTCAACCTGCCGCTGCCGCACGGCGCCGGCAACGACCCGTTCCTGCGGGCGCTGGACACCGCGCTGACGGCGCTGGCCGGCTACGGGCCGCAGGCGCTGGTGCTGGCACTGGGCTTTGACACCTACAAGGACGACCCGATCAGCGTGCTGAAGCTGGACATCGACGCCTACCGCGAGATCGGCGCGCGCGTGGCCAGCCTGGGCGTGCCGACGGTGGTGGTACAGGAAGGCGGCTACATGGTGCAGGCCATCGGCCCGGCGCTCGACGCCTTCCTGCAGGGCCTGACCCGCGCCTGAACCCGCCATGGCCAGTTCCTCAGCCACGGCGCCCGGCGCCCCCGCGGCCGGCGGCGCGCGCCAGGCCGGCATCCTGCTGTTCTTCGGCGCGCTGGTGGCCTTCGCCACCTTCGACGCGGGTTCCAAGCAGATGCTGGCGCATTACCCCGCGCCGTTCCTGAACATCATGCGCTACAGCGCGGTGGCGACCCTGGCGCTGGCGCTGCTGTGGCGCCAGCGCTGGCCGGACCTGCGCGCCGCGCCGCACAAACCCTTGCTGGTGCTGCGCGGCGTGATGCTGGCCACGGTAGGCACCTGCTTCATGACCGCGCTGATCTGGATGCCGCTGTCCGAAGCCACGGCCATCTATTTCACCTCGCCGCTGATCATGGTGGCGCTGTCGCCCTGGCTGCTGGGTGAACGGGTGCGGCCGCTGCAATGGGCGGCGGTGGCGGCCGGCTTTGCCGGCATGCTGCTGATCGTGCGCCCCGGCGCCGACCTGCCCTGGCTGGGCACCCTGCTAATGGCGGTGTCGGCGGTCAGCTACGCCATTTTTCAGGTGCTGACCCGCAAGCTGTCAGGCACGGTGGCCGGTCCGGTGCAATACGCCTACACCGCTTTCATCTGCCTGCTCGTCACCGCCGTGCCGGCGCCCTTCTTCCTGCCCGACCCTTGGCCGGATCCGACCGACATGGCCCTGATCGTCGGCCTGGGCGCCTGCAACGGACTGGCGCAGATCCTGCTGATCGCGGCGTTCCAGCGTGTCCCGGCGGCCACCCTGGCGCCGCTGAACTACTTCCAGCTGCTGCTGGCAGTGGCCTTCAGCACGTTCTGGTTCCAGCGCCCGCCCGACGGGTTGGCGCTGACCGGCATCGCCATGATCATGGCGTCGGGTGTGTTCCTGGCGTTGCGCCGCGCCGGCTAACGCCGCAACGCAATCAGGTGGTTTCGCGCCGCACCAGCGTGAAGCCAAGATCCACGTGGCGCTGCGCGATGGGCTGCCCGGCCAGATGGCGCATCAGCAATTGCGCCGCCTCCCGACCAATCTCGTAGCGGGGCGTGGCGATGGTCGACAACGGCGGCGTGGTCCAGGCCGTGCCGGCCAGGTCGTGAAAGCCCACCAGCGCCATCTGCCCGGGCACGCGCACGCCCAGCCGGCCGCATTGGAACACCGCGCCCTGCGCCAGATCGTCGTTGCAGAAGAACACCGCGTCGCAATCGGGATGCTGCGACAGCAGGGTTTCCAGCAGCACCGCGCCCAGCGCGATCGAGGATTTCTCGGGCGTCATGATTTCCAGCGCGGGATCGTGCAGCCCCGCATCGCGCAGCGCCTGCCGGCAGCCCTCGCAGCGCCGCAACGACCGCGGATCGAGCTGGGCGCCGACGATGCCGATGCGCCGGTAGCCGCGCTCGACCAAGTGGCGGCCGGCGGCGTAGCCCGAGTCGAACTGCGAGAAGCCAACGCTCATGCCATCGCTGCCTTCCAGCGTCTCAATGGTGTGGACCGTGGGCATGCCCTGCGCCCGCAGCAGTTCCCACACGCCCGGATTGTGGTCGATGCCGGTCAGGATCAGGCCGTCGGGCAGGTGCTGCAGGTACTTGCGCAGCAAGGCTTCCTCGGCGTCGGGCGAATACCCGGTGACGCCGATCAACAAGTGGTAGCCATGCTCGTCCAGCACTTCCTTGATGCCGTTGATGATGTCGATGAACACCACATTGCTCAGCGACGGCACCAGCACCACGATGGTCTGCGAACGCGCCGATGCCAGCGCGCTGGCGGCGTGATTGGGCACGTACCCCAGTTCCTGGCAGACCTCGGCGATGCGCAGCCGCACCGGCTCGGCCACCTTGTCGGGGGTGCGCAAGGCGCGCGACACCGTAATGGCGCTGACCCCGGCACGACGCGCGACCTCTTGCATGGTCACGCGACCGGCGCGGGTGCTGCGGGGCTTGCGGATGGACATCTGACGGTCTGTGCGGTTGGCGAGCCCGTAGTCTGACCGAAAGATCGGGGCTTGCCAAACCAAAAATGTTAGCGCTAACATCGGCGCACGATATCCATAAAAATTCCGGAAAACGGAAGAGGAGACAAGCATGCATGGTTCCCCCGAGGGGCGGCCCGGCGCCACCGCGCTGGCGCGCGCGGCCGATTGGTGCGCGCGGCTGCAGACCTGGCTGATGGCCGCCTGCCTGATGGTCATGGTGGTGTTGCTGTTCGGCAATGTCGCCCTGCGCTACCTGTTCAACTCCGGCATCAACGTCTCCGACGAGATCTCCCGCCTGGCCTTCGTCTGGCTGATCTTCCTGGGCGCGGTGCTGGCGTTGCGCGACCACCAGCACATCGGCGTCACGATGCTGGTGGAGCGCTTCGGCCCGGCCGCCCGCCGCGTCGCGCACATCCTCTGTCAGCTGCTGGTGCTGTGGATCCTGTGGCTGCTGGCCGACGGCAGTTGGACCCAGACCCTGATCGGGCTCGATACGCGTCTGCCGGTCACGGCAATGCCGCTGGCGGTATTTAACGCCGCCGCGCTCTACGCCGCCGTCGCGATGGGCCTGCTGACCCTGTTCGACCTGATCCGCGTGCTGGCCGGCGGCCCGTTGCCCGCCGAATCCAGCCCAGAAGACCCGCTGGTCTGACCCCGGCCCCCTCGCCCCCTCGCTCGGACCCGCCCCATGATCCTGACCGTCTTCCTGCTGGTGCTGCTGGGCTTCATCGCCCTGGGCATGCCGATCGCGTTCGCGCTGCTGTTGAGCGCGATCGCCATGATGTTCCAACTCGATTTCTTCGATACCCAGATCCTGGCGCAGAACATGCTGTCTGGCGCCAACAGTTTCACGCTGATGGCGGTGCCGCTGTTCATGCTGGCCGGCGAACTGATGAACGCGGGCGGCATTTCACGCCGCATCGTCAACCTGGCCAGCATGTTCGTCGGCCATATCCAGGGCGGACTCGGCTACGTCGCCATCTTCGCCAGCGTGCTGCTGGCGGCCCTGTCCGGCTCGGCCGTGGCGGACGCCGCCGCGCTCGGCTCGCTGCTGATCCCGATGCTGCGCGAAAAAGGCTACGACGCCGGCCAGGCGTCCGGCCTGATCGCCGCCGGCGGCATCATCGCTCCGATCATTCCGCCGTCGATCTCGTTCATCATCTTCGGCGTCGCCACCAACGTCTCCATCACCAAACTGTTCTTCGCCGGCATCGCTCCCGGGCTGCTGATGGGCCTGACGCTGGTGGCGGTGTGGACCTGGGTCGCGCGCAAACACGGCGCCATCAAGCCGATGCCGCGTCAGCCGTGGGGCGCCCGGCTGCGGGCGCTGCGCGAATCGGCCTGGGCGCTGCTGCTGCCCGTCATCATCATCGGCGGCCTGCGCGGCGGCATCTTCACGCCCACCGAAGCGGCGGTGGTGGCCGCCGTCTACGCGCTGCTGATCAGCCTGTTCGTCTACCGCGAGATCGGCCTGCGCCACCTGCTGCCGCTGTTCATCAACGCCGCCCGCACCACCGCCGTGGTCATGTTCCTGGTGGCGGCCGCCATGGTGTCGTCCTACATGATCACGTTGGCCGACATGCCGCAGGACCTGATCGCGCTGCTGGAGCCGGTGCTCGACCACCCCAAGTTGCTGATGTTCGCGCTGCTGTTGCTGCTGACGCTGATCGGCACGGTCATGGATCTGACGCCCACCATCCTGATCCTGGCGCCGGTGCTGATGCCGGTCGTCACCCAGGCCGGCATCGATCCGGTCTATTTCGGCGTCATGTTCGTCATGGTCGGCTGCGTCGGCCTGCTCACGCCGCCGGTTGGCACCGTGCTCAACGTGGTCTGCGGCGTCGCCCGCATCAACATGGAAACCATCTGCAGGGGCGTTTGGCGCTATGTCGTGGCCTACACGCTGCTGCTGGTACTGCTGGTGATCTTCCCAGAGCTGATCACCGTCCCCGCGAGCTGGATGCACTGAGGCCCGTAAACAGACGCGCCGCCCCGGCGCCACTTAGAAGAAGCCAAGGAGGAACACCATGAACATCCGTTTCAAGACCCGCCTCGCCGTGCTGGCCACGGCGCTGTCCTGCGCCTTCGCCGGCGCCGCCACGGCGGCCGACGTCAAGCCGCGCCTGATCCGCTTCGGTTATGGCCTGAACGAAGACAGCGTGCAGGGCCGCGCCGCGCGCCACCTGGCACAGGAGCTGGAGAAGATCAGCGGCGGCAAGCTCAAGATGAAAACCTTCGGCTCGGCCAACCTGGGCTCGGACGAACAGATGCAGGGCGCGCTCGTTGGCGGCGCACAGGAAATGATGGTCGGCTCCACCGCGCCGCTGGCCGGCATGGTCAAGGAATTCGGCGTTTTCGACCTGCCGTTTCTGTTCAACAGCGAAAAGGAAGCCGATGCGGTGCTCGACGGCCAACTCGGCCAGGACCTGCTCAAGAAGCTGGAAGCCAAGGGGCTGGTGGGCCTGGTGTACTGGGAGAACGGCTTTCGCAACATGACCAACTCCAAGCACCCCATCGTGCGCGCCGAGGACATGCAAGGCATCAAACTGCGCGTGATGCAGAACCAGATCGCGCTGGGCGTGTTCAACACCCTGGGCGCGAATGCCGTGCCGATGCCGTTCTCGGAATTGTTCACGGCATTGGAAACGCGCACGGTCGATGGCCAGGAAAATCCCATCACCACCATTCAGAGCAGCAAGTTCTACGAGGTGCAGCCCTACCTGACCATCACCCGCCACGTCTATACGCCCTGGGTGGTGATGGCCTCGAAAAAATGGTGGGACAAGCTGTCGCCCGACGAACAAAAGCTGGTGCGCCAGGCCGCCGAGGCATCGCGCGATTTCGAGCGCAAGGACAGCCGCGCCGATTCGCTCAAGGCGATGGGGACGCTGGAACAGGCCGGCATGAAGATCAACACCGTCTCGCCCGAGGAGGTGGCGCGGATGCGCGAGAAAGTGCAGCCCGTGGTCGACAAGTACACCCAGGAACTGGGTCCTGACCTGATCCGGCAACTGAACGCCGAGATCGGCAAGGCGCGCAATTAGGTTCACGGCGCGCCGGGCCGGCGCGCCACGCATCACCGAAGCACACGAGGCACCCCATGACCGACACTCCCCGCAAGCTGCGCAGCCAGAAATGGTTCGACGATCCCGCCCATGCCGACATGACGGCGATCTACGTCGAGCGCTACCTGAACTACGGCCTGACGCGCCAGGAACTGCAATCGGGCCGCCCGATCATCGGCATCGCCCAGACCGGCAGCGACCTGGCGCCCTGCAACCGCCACCATCTGGCGCTGGCCGAGCGCATCAAGGCCGGCATCCGCGACGCGGGCGGCATCCCGATGGAGTTTCCGGTACACCCGCTGGCCGAGCAGGGCCGGCGTCCGACCGCCGCGCTGGACCGCAACCTGGCCTACCTGGGCCTGGTCGAGATCCTGCACGGCTACCCGTTGGACGGCGTGGTGCTGACCACCGGCTGTGACAAGACCACGCCCGCCTGCCTGATGGCGGCGGCCACCGTAGACATCCCCGCGATCGTGTTGTCGGGCGGGCCCATGCTGGACGGCTGGCACGACGGCCAGCGCGTGGGCTCCGGCACGGTCATCTGGCATGCCCGCAACCTGATGGCGGCGGGCAAGCTGGACTACGAGGGCTTCATGACACTGGCCACCGCGTCCTCGCCCTCGATAGGCCACTGCAACACCATGGGCACCGCGCTGTCGATGAATTCCCTGGCCGAAGCCCTGGGCATGTCGCTGCCGACCTGCGCCAGCATTCCCGCGCCCTACCGCGAGCGCGGCCAGATGGCGTACGCCACCGGCCTGCGCATCTGCGACATGGTGCGCGAGGACCTGCGCCCATCCCACATCCTGACGCGCGCGGCGTTCGAGAACGCCATCGTCGTCGCCTCGGCGCTGGGCGCATCCAGCAACTGCCCGCCGCACCTGATCGCCATGGCGCGCCACGCCGGCATCGACCTGAGCCTGGACGACTGGCAGCGCCTGGGCGAAGACGTGCCGTTGCTGGTGAACTGCGTGCCCGCCGGCGAACACCTGGGCGAGGGCTTCCACCGCGCTGGCGGCGTTCCGGCCGTGATGCACGAACTGCTGGCCGCCGGCCGCCTGCATGCCGATTGCGCCACCGTGTCCGGCAAGACCATCGGCCAGATCGCCACCGGCGCCAAGACGCACGACGCGGACGTCATCCGCAGTTGCCAGGCGCCGCTCAAGCACCGCGCCGGCTTCATCGTGCTGTCGGGCAATTTCTTCGACAGCGCGGTCATCAAGATGTCGGTGGTGGGCGAGGCCTTCCGCCGCGCCTACCTGTCCGCGCCGGGCGACGAGAACGCCTTCGAGGCGCGCGCCATCGTGTTCGAGGGCCCCGAGGACTACCACGCGCGCATCGAGGACCCCGCGCTGAACATCGACGAGCACTGCATCCTGGTCATCCGTGGCGCCGGCACGGTCGGCTATCCAGGCAGCGCCGAAGTCGTCAACATGGCCCCCCCCTCGCATCTGCTCAAGCGCGGCATCGACTCGCTGCCCTGCATGGGTGACGGCCGCCAGAGCGGCACCTCGGCCAGCCCGTCGATCCTGAACATGTCGCCCGAGGCCGCCATCGGCGGCGGGCTGGCGCTGCTGCGCACCGGCGACCGCATCCGCGTCGACCTGAACCAGCGCAGCGTCATCGCGCTAGTGGACGAGGCCGAACTGGCGCGGCGTCGGCAGGAGCCGCCGTACCAGCCGCCGCCGGCACAGACGCCGTGGCAGGAGCTGTATCGGCAACTGGTGGGCCAACTATCCACCGGCGGCTGCCTGGAGCCCGCGACGCTGTATCTGAAAGTGGTCGAGACCCGCGGCGATCCGCGCCACTCGCACTGACGGCGCGCCCCGCGGACCGCGGCGGTTTCGGCGCGTCACGACGCGCCTGGCCTTTCCCTCCGGGCGTCAGGCGCCTGCCGCCGG
Source organism: Achromobacter sp. (assembly GCF_050285565.1). Lineage (GTDB taxonomy): Bacteria > Pseudomonadota > Gammaproteobacteria > Burkholderiales > Burkholderiaceae_B > Achromobacter. Next base: position 155,517 of record NZ_JBLZXG010000004.1, on the reverse strand, counting down.
ATCGTCTTTCCCGCCAGGCGTTTTCCGTTGCGGCGCAAGCGCTTGCGGACTGGGACGGGTCAGCACATAGGCGGCGCTTGCGAGAAAAAACAGCCCCACGCCGCTGGCCAGCAACGGCGACGGATGCGCCCCCCACCAGAACAGGCCGTACCCCACCGCCATGCCCAACGACGCACACAGCTTGCCCTTGCGCGACACCGCGCCCTGTTCGCGCCAGGCACGCAGTGCCGGGCCGTAGGTCGGACTGTCGAGCAGCCAGCGCTCCAGGCGCGGGGACGAACGCGAAAAGCAAGCCACCGCCAGGATCAGGAAAATCGTCGTCGGCATCACCGGCAGAAAGGCGCCGATCACGCCCAGCGCCAGCATCAGGCAACCCAGGATCAGCCACAAAGCTCTCATCATGATGGGGTGCAGGATAACGCAGTTGCCTGTCCGGAACATCGGCATGCCGCTGCGGTCAGACGCGCCCTCCCGGCCCGATTGCGGACCCGCGGCCAGGGCCGCGCCGGTCTCAGGGCTGGGGCGGCTCCGGCATCTTCGCACGCAACATGTCCAGGAACTTCGCATTGCCGCGCCCGCCCGCCTGCCGCGCCTTGGAGACCATGGCCCAGGCATCGGCGTACTGGCCGTTCCAGTAATAGGCCGAGGCCCACGCGTTGTACAGATAGGCCTTGTCGGGCTCCACCCGCTCGCCATTGCGAAACAGCGCATCCGAGCGCGCGATCATGGCGGCCCGCTCGGGGCCGCTCAAACCCCGGCCCTGTGCCGCGCAGCGCGCGGCGATGCGTCCGGCATCGGCATAGACGCCCTGGAACGAGGGCGGCTTCAGGCTTAGCGCTGTCTCCATCATCTTCATCGCGTCACAGAACCGGTTCTGATCGTGCAGCACCGCCGCGAAGCCGGTGTAGACCTCGGCATTGTCCGGGTTCATCAGCCAGGCCTGATTGAAGCGTCGCGTCGCCATGCCCAGTTGATTCGCCTGGTAGAACCGATACCCTTGCTCGACCCACGCCCGCGCCGCATTGGCACGCGACCCGAAGGCATGCGTCGCGTCCGCGATGAGCTTGTCATCGGCCGCCTTCACGGCCGGCGCGGAACGATCCAGGCCACCATACATCGGCATCTCGTCCACCCGTGGCGGCGGCGCCGGCGCGGTGGCCTGGCATCCCGCCAACGCCAGGCAGGCGATTGGAACGGCGGCTTTGAGGGGTACAACGCGCATGGAGACTCCCGGGTAAGTCCCCAAGACTATCACCGAAGCACGCGCCATCGTCGCCACGGCGGCAGGCCGGCCACGGCGGGAGCCCGCATCAGACGCGCAGCCAGCCCGCCGGATCGGCGCGCTTGCCGTGGACATAATTCCATTCGGCGCCGCAGGCCGAACAAACGAATGCCTCGTGCCGCGCGCCGCCCCGCGCCGCGTCAAGGCTGCGCACATACCCCAGGCTGATCAAGCGCTCATGACCCGCCTCGCCCGATTTGGCCTGCTCTATTGCCTCGCAATCGCCACAATCCGCCACCGACCTCACCTTTCATTTGTCTTTCAATCGCTCTTGCGAGCGATCCTACAAAATGAAACGGGGCACAGTTTCATGAATTCTCACCGCAGGCCGGCCACCTCGGGAGCGAACTGGCCTGCGCATGACCGGCGCGCGGCCAGCGCGGGCGGCTCATCCGGCACTGTCAGGATAAAAACGTGACGTAAAGCGCGGCCGGTATGTTTCCCTGACATAACGCGCCAATTCCATCTCGACCGGCGACATGGAGGGAACCGCGCTGCCGGGATGCAGCAGCCGCTGCGCCGCCGCGAGCGTGCGCAACGCGCATCGTTCCGCTTCGGTAACCGTAGGCGCCACGGGGGCAAGCTATCGAGCGCGGTGGTCATGGCATCTTCTCCTGAAAAGGCAATCACGCTTAGGGTGCGCAGCCCCAGCAAGTGGCGTGCCCACAACTGCCGCATGCCGACATGGTGTGCGAAGCGGCGGGCGTCTCGGTCGCCTGGCGCGCGCTCCCGTGTCATGTATTGACCCACCAGCGCCCGGCGCTATTCACGGGCCGAAGGCGGCTTTGACACCGCGCTGCGCGTGACGGGCCCATGACCTCTCGCGCGGTATCCGGCAATATGCCGCGAGATAATCCAAGGCTGACCCAAGCGGGTGATTCGCAGCGACGATACGATTATCTCGGCACAATCGCCCTGACCCGGCATACTTCAGCGAAACCGCCGGACGCGGCGCAACGCGCCGCGTCCGGCAACCGGGCATAAGGATACCGGCGGAAAACAAAAAAGCCGCTAAGTAATTGACTTAGCGGCTTTTTCTTTGCCGTGCTTGACAGCACTTTGCAGGAATTTGGTAGGCGGTATTGGAATCGAACCAACGACCTCCACGATGTCAACGTGGCGCTCTAACCAGCTGAGCTAACCGCCTGCAAAGAAGAAGAATTATATAGTGCTTTTTTAAACTGTGCAAATCGTCTTTTCAGATTTTTTGCTGTTTTCATTGCGCTTCGGACGTGTCGCGAATGGCTTGGCATATACCTGCCATACCCTTCACTTGAATCATTCCTCAACACAACGGCCGGTTTGGTTTTTAACTTCAACCTTACCCGCCGGCACCACACTACTTTCCTTCCATTTCTTCGCGTCTGCGGCATGCACCGCAGCAACGAAGAACGAGATTCTATCAGAACTTTTTATTCCTTGCTCGACCTCAACGCCACTGCTCACATCGACCGCCCAAGGACGCACGGATTGCACCGCGGCGGCGACGTTGTCGGGGTTCAGTCCGCCCGAGAGGATCAGCGGCCGCGACACTGGATCGGCCTTCACGTCCGCCAGCAAGGCATGATCGAAACCGTGGCCGCTACCGCCGAAACCGGCGCTGTAGCTGTCGAACAACCACCCGGCGGCTTCGCCGAAGGCGCGACAATAGGTAGCCAGGTCTTGCGCCGTTTCCAGGCCGGGCGCGCCGGCGCGGAAGGCGCGCAGATAGCGATGGCCATAGCGCGCGCAGTCCTGCGGGGTTTCGTCGCCGTGGAACTGCAGCAGCTCGGGGCCGACCTCGTCCAGCACGGCCTGCACCTGATCCGGCTGCGGATTCACGAATAACGCCACCACGTCGACGAACGCCGGCACCACGCGGCGCAGTTGCGCGGCGCGGGTCGGCGTGACGCAGCGCTTGCTCTTGGGGTAGAAGACAAAACCGATCGCATCGACGCCGGCCGCAACGGCGGCGTCGATGTCTTCTTCGCGGGTCAGGCCACAGATCTTGATGCGTGTGCGCATGGAACTCATTGCTTGCGTCGCGAGGCGCGACGGATGCGACCAGTATAAGGGGCGCCCCGCCGGCGCGCGCAAGCGGGGGCCGCGGATTCAGGCGCCCGGTTGGCCGAGTGTCGCCATGAGTGAATCGAAACCACCCTCGGCCACGCGGAACCAGGGGATTTCCTTGTCACGGAAAGCCGTCATGCTCTCGTACAGCTTCTTGAACATCGGATCCTGGGCGCCGAGTTCCTGGTACAGCTTGAGCGCCGCCTCATGGGCGGCCTGCAGCATCGGCCGCGCAAACGCCTTGAGCTGCGCGCCACGCTGCACCAGCCGGCGCAGGGCATCGGGATTGCCGGCATCGTACTTGGCGATCATGTTGGCGGTGGCCATCCGGCTCGCGAGCTCCAGCGCCGCCTGGTAGGACTTGGGCAGTTCGTCGTGCGCCTGCTGGTTCACGTACAACGACAGCTGCAGCGTGCCGGCCCACCAGCCCGGAAAGTAGTAATTGCGCGCGACCTTGTACAAGGCCAGGTTCTCGTCGTCGTGCGGGCCGATCCAGGCCACCGCGTCGACGCCGCCCTGCTCCAGCGCCGCATAAGCGTCAGCGATGGGCAGGTCGACGGGCGCGGCCCCCATGCGGGCCAGCACCTGGCGGGCGAAGCCGCCAGCCTTGACCTTCAGGCCGCGCAGGTCGTCCACCGTCTTGACCTCGCCGCGGAACCAGCCGCCCATCTGCGCGCCTGTAAGACCACAAGGGAAGTTCAGGATGTTGTACTTGCCGAACAGCACGCGCGTCAGCGCCAGGCCGTCACCCTGCAGCATCCAGGCATTCATCTGCCGCGTATTCAGGCCGAACGGCACGCCGGCATCGAAGCACAGCGCGGGGTCGGTGTCGAAAAAGCGGGTCGAGGCCGTGTGGCCGCAGTCGACGATGCGCTGCTGCACGGCGTCCAGCACCTGGCCGGCGTCGACCAGATCGCCGGCCGAGAAGATCTCGATGCGGAACTTGCCGTCGGTGACGTCGCTGACATAGCGCGCCACATCCTCGGCGCCAGCGAACAGGGTCGGCGACTCATTCGGAAAACTGGAGGCCAGCCGCCAGGACACGGTGGGCGCTTGCTGGGCATGAACGGGCGCGGCGATCGCGGCACCGCCAGCAGCGGCGCCCAGGGCGGTTCGTTTCAAAAACGCGCGGCGTTGCATGAGACAGGCCTCCATTGGACGCCGGCAGGCGTCCGGCTAGGACGGGCTGCCCGGCCCCTGGGTGAACGGCGACAACAACAGCGCCCCGCCGTCCAACTGGTCCAGGCCGAACGCGTCCGGATACTCGATGGCCGACAGGTACAGGCCGTCGGGAGAAAACGTGGGCGCGCCGCGCTTGCGATCGCGCCAGGACAGCAGTTGCGCCATCCAGTCCACCGATTCGCGGCCCTGCCCGATCTGCAGCAGCGCTCCCATGATATTGCGCACCATGTGATGCAGGAAAGCATTGGCCCGCAGCGTGAACACCAGGAACGGCCCGCGCTCCTCGATATCGAGCCGGTGCATGACGCGCACCGGATGCCGGGCCTGGCACTGCGAGGAGCGGAAGCTGGAGAAATCGTGTTCGCCCAGCAAGGCGGCAGCCGCCGCGCGCATGGCCGCGACATCCAGCGGCTGGTGGCACCAGCCGGCCCGGCCGGCCCACAGCGCGGGGCGCACGCGGCCGCGCCACAGCAGGTAAACGTAAGTGCGGGCGCGGGCGGAAAAACGGGCGTGAAAGTCGTCCGGCACCGCCTGAGCCCAATGCACCGAAATACTGGGCGGCAGGAACGCGTTGACGCCGCGCACCCATGATTCCATGCGCCGCTCCAATGCCGTGTCCAGATGAACCACCTGCATCGCGCCGTGCACGCCGGTATCGGTACGGCCGGCGCAGATGGTGGGGACCGGATCGGCCACACCGCAGAACCGCGCCAGGGCGGTCTCCAGGGTGTCCTGCACCGTCTGCCGGTGCGGCTGGGTCTGCCAGCCCTGCCACGCGGAGCCGTCGTACGCCAGCCCTAATGCAACTCTGGACATTGTTCAGACCCGCGAGGAACCGCCCGCCGGACGCGGTTCGTCCGTGGGCGGTTCGTCCAGGTCGAGATTGATGGCATCGAGCTTGCGATTGAGCGCCGCGGTATCCAGCGCCGGCTCGTTGTAGGCATAGGTTTCCTCGTCGTCGTCGCCACGGCGGGCGCCGGCGCGCCGCAGCACCCAGGCGATGGCGAAGGCGATCAACGCCAGCACGGCGGTGACGATCACGAGGAGGTTGTCGGCCAACCAGGCCGGCATCGAAGCAGTCAAATCCTTATCCTTGCCTTTGCTCGCCGCCGCATCGGCGGCGGCCTTGTCTTGTTGCGCGGCGGCCGTGGACACGCCCAGCGGGCCACTCGCGCCCGGGGTACCTGCCGCGCCCGTGGCGCCTGCCGCGCCCGGGGCACCTGCCGCACCCGTAGCACCTGCCGCACCCGGGGCGCCTGCCGCACCCGTGGCACCCGCCGCGCCCGTGGCACCTGCCGCGCCCGGGGCACCTGCCGCGCCCGGGGCACCTGCCGAACCCGTAGCACCTGCCGCGCCCGGGGCACCTGCCGCACCCGTAGCGCCTGCCGCGCCCGTGGCACCTGCCGCACCCGTGGCACCTGCCGCGCCCGTAGCACCTGCCGCGCCCGTGGCGCCTGCCGTGGCTCCCGCCGCGCCCGGATCAGAAGACGCGCCCTGTCCCGTCACGGCCTTGTTCAATTCACTGACGTTACTCTCCAACTGGTTCACACGACCTTGCGCGTCCGCCATCGCGCGTTGGTTGGAGACTCGCTGGTCGGCCTGGGCCTCGGCCTGCGCCGCGGCACCGCCCTGCGCCTGGCCGGAGGACAGGCGCACGCGATCCTGGGGCGGCGATGCGGTGGCCACGCCGGTATCGCCCGGCCGGGCCACGGTGCCGGAGGCGGCGTCCTGGCCCTTGACTACCGCGGGATTGGCGCCGGCCGCCGCGCCCAGGCGGGCGCGGTAGCGGCCGAATGCCTCGGCGTGTTCGTTGAAAATACGGCGCGCTTCGGCCGGATCGACCGCGCGCACCGCGGCGGCGTCGGGAATCGCCAGCTTGCGCCCCGCGCGCACCAGATTCATGTTGTTCTGGATGAAGGCGTCAGGATTGGCGCGCCACAGCGCCACCAGCATCTGATAGACCGAGGCGTTGGGCACCGCATTGCGTTGGGCGATGGCGAACAGCGTGTCGCCCGATTTGACGTCGACCGAGCCGGAGGTGCCGCCCGCGCGGCCCGGCGCGTCCAGGGCCGCCGGTGTAACGTCGGCACCCGCGCCGCGCAGCGGCACCAGGATGCTGACCTGCACCTGCCGCTGGCCGGAGCTGGAACTGATATCCAGCAGCAGATCGACCGCACCGCCGGCCGGCGCCTGGGTCGAGCGCACCCGCAGGTTCTTGCGGGTTGGATCCATGCCATCTTCGATTCGCACCACCAGGCTGGCCAGCGGCGCGGGCGGCTTCAGGCCGGCGCGCTGCCACGCGGCCTCGTCCGCGACGGACACGCGCAGCGAGGACACTTCGTCAGGCGTCAATTCCTGCAATCCGACCAAGGCTTGCAACGGCGCGCCCGGCGCCGACACCACCCGCGAATGCCCCACCCGCATCGCCAAGGCCGGACTGCAAGCGCCCGCGCCTATCGCCAGCGCGATCGCCCACTGCAGGGCCTTCAAACGGCGGGCATGCTTCACGTGGCGCGAACGCTGGGTCATAAGCTGGAATTCCGTTCTTGTCGTCGAATAATCGGGCGCGGGCTGTTCGTGGCGATCGCGGGGGAACGAGCCTCAATTCACCCGAAAAGTGTAATGGATGGAACGCGTTTCACAAACCTGAAAGGCACATCGGCATTGACGGGCGGGCGCATTAGCGGCCGTGTCCGACGCCGGGCGCGAGTCCGCGCAAACGACAAAGGCACCCGCGGGTGCCTTTGTCGTTGACGCCTTCACCAGCGGGCGGCCCAGGCCGCCCTCCGGACTCAGGCTTCGGCCAGCGCGATGCGCAGCATGCGGCGCAGCGGTTCGGCGGCGCCCCACAGCAACTGGTCGCCGACGGTGAAAGCGCTGAGGTACTGCGGCCCCATCGACATCTTGCGCAGGCGGCCCACCGGAATGTCCAGCGTGCCGGTGACCGCCACCGGGGTCAGTTCACGGATGGTTTCTTCCTTGGTGTTGGGAATCACCTTGGCCCATTGCGTGCCCTGCGCGATCAGCGCTTCGATCTCGTCCAGCGGCAGATCGCGCTTGAGCTTGATGGTCAGCGCCTGGCTGTGGCAGCGCATTGCGCCGATGCGCACGCACAGGCCGTCGATCGGGGTGGCGGCGGTGCCGAAGGCGGCGCCGCGGCCGAGGATCTTGTTGGTCTCGACCTCGCCCTTCCACTCTTCCTTGGACATGCCGTTGCCCAGATCCTTGTCGATCCAGGGAATCAGGCTGCCGCCCAGCGGCACGCCGAAGTGCTCGTGCGGCAAGGCCTCATCCTTTTGCTTGGCCAGGATGCCGCGGTCGATTTCCAGGATGGCCGAGGCCGGGTCGTCCAGCAGCGGCTTGACGGCGTGGTTCAGTTCGCCGAACTGGGTCAGCAACTCGCGCATGTGCTGCGCGCCGCCGCCCGAAGCGGCCTGGTAGGTCATGGTGGTCATCCACTCGACCAGGTCGTTGTTGAACAGGCCGGCCAGGCCCATCAGCATGCAGCTGACCGTGCAATTGCCGCCGATGAAGTTGCGCACGCCGCGCTTGAGCGCCGCGTCGATCACGGGACGGTTGACCGGGTCCAGCACGATGATGGCGTCATCGGCCATGCGCAGCGTGCTGGCGGCGTCGATCCAGATGCCGTTCCAGCCCGCGCCGCGCAGCTTGGGGTAGACCTCGGAGGTGTAGTCGCCCCCTTGCGCCGTCACGATGATCGGCAGTTTTTTCAGAGCGTCGATGTTGTAGGCGTCTTGCAGCGGGCCCGCGCCAGTCGCCCAAGTGGGGGCGGCGCCGCCAGCGTTGCTGGTGGAGAAAAACACCGGTTCGATCAGTGCGAAGTCGTTCTCGTCGCGCATGCGTTGCATGAGCACCGAGCCGACCATACCGCGCCAGCCGACAAGGCCTACTGCTTGATTCATTTCAATCGCTCTTTAAAGGTGGGGACAAGGTGTGGTGAAAAAACGTGCAATAACCCAACAATTTATCAGAATGCACGCGCAGATGTTGCGGCGCAGCTTGAAAAAACGGGGCCGCAATCAAAGCCAAGCCGCTTTCGCGGCGCGCCGGCAACAACGGCACGAAAAAGGGCCGCCCGGCGGGCAGCCCCTTGGAATCGGGACCGCGCCGCAAGGGCGCGCCCCTTGCAAGCGTCAGGCCAGGGCTTTGAGGACGGCGTCGCCCATGCCCGAGGTGGTGACCTTGGTGGTGCCCGGTTCGAAGATGTCGGCGGTGCGCAGGCCAGCGGCCAGCACGCGGCGCACGGCGGCTTCGATGCGGTCGGCCTGCGGCGCCAGGTTCAGCGAGTAGCGCAGCAGCATGGCGGCCGACAGGATGGTCGCCAGCGGGTTGGCGATGCCCTGGCCGGCGATGTCGGGGGCCGAGCCGTGGCTGGGCTCGTACAGACCCTGGCCGCCGGCGTTCAGCGAGGCCGACGGCAGCATGCCGATCGAGCCCGTCAGCATGGCGGCCTCGTCCGACAGGATGTCACCAAACAGGTTGCCGGTGACGATCACGTCGAACTGGCGCGGGTTGCGCACCAACTGCATGGCGGCGTTGTCGACGTACATGTGCGACAGCTCGACGTCCGGGTAGTCGCGCGCCACTTCGATGACGATATCGCGCCAGAACTGCGAGGTCTCGAGCACGTTGGCCTTGTCGACGCTGCACAGCTTCTTGTTGCGCTTGCGGGCCGATTCAAAGCCGATGCGGGCGATGCGGCGCACTTCGGACTCGGCGTAGCGCATCGTGTCGTAGCCTTCGCGTTCGCCGCTGAAGGCGCCGTCCGGCGACGCGCGCACGCCGCGCGGCGTGCCGAAATAGATGTCGCCGGTCAGTTCGCGGATGATCAGGATGTCCAGGCCCGAGACGATCTCGGGCTTGAGCGACGAGGCGCTGGCGAGCTCGGGATACAGAATGGCCGGGCGCAGGTTGGCGAAAAGGCCGAGCGCCTTGCGCAGGCCCAGGATGGCCTGTTCGGGACGGAATTCGCGCGGCAGGCTGTCGTACTTCCAGTCGCCGACGGCGCCGAACAGCACGGCGTGCGATTCCTTGGCCAGATTCAGCGTCGCCGGGGGCAGCGGGTGTTCGAACGCGTCGAACGCGGCGCCGCCGACGGCGGCCTGCTTGATGTCGAACGGCACGTCCAGTGCCGTCAGGACGCGCACGGCCTGTTCGACGATTTCGGGGCCGATGCCGTCACCCGGCAAGACTGCGATGTTGTGAGTCATGGAAAAAACGGTCCTGTGGTCGGTATGAAGGGGCGGGTCAGGCGATCGGCCGGCTTTCCAGCCAGGGATGGCGGGCCAGGCGCTCGGCCTCGAAGGCGCGGATCTTGTCCGCATGGCGCAGGGTCAGGCCGATGTCGTCGAAACCGTTGAGCAGGCAATACTTGCGGAACGGCTCGATGTCGAACTTCATGGCGCGGCCGTCGGCCGCCACCACCACCTGGCGGTCCAGGTCGATGTTGAGCTTGTAGGCCGGGAACGCCTTCACTTCGTCGAACAGGCGCGCCACTTCGAGCTCGGACAGCACGATCGGCAGCAGGCCGTTCTTGAAGCTGTTGTTGAAGAAGATGTCGGCGTACGACGGCGCGATGATGGCGCGAAAGCCGAACTGCGTCAGCGCCCAGGGCGCGTGCTCGCGGCTCGAACCGCAGCCGAAGTTCTTGCGCGCCAGCAGCACCGAGGCGCCCTGGTAACGCGGCTGGTTCAGCACGAAATCGGGGTTGAGCGGACGCTTGCTGTTGTCCATGCCCGGTTCGCCGTGGTCCAGGTAACGCAGCTCGTCGAACAGGTTCGGGCCGAAGCCGGTGCGCTTGATGGACTTGAGGAACTGCTTGGGGATGATGAGGTCCGTATCGACGTTTTCGCGGTCGAGCGGAGCCACCAGGCCTTCGTGAGTGGTGAATGCTTGCATGATGTCGGTACTCGGTGGGCGCTTAACGGAACGTGCGGACGTCGACGAAATGGCCGGCCACGGCGGCGGCCGCGGCCATTGCCGGGCTGACCAGGTGGGTGCGGCCACCCTGGCCCTGGCGGCCTTCGAAGTTGCGGTTCGAGGTCGAGGCGCAGCGCTCGCCCGGCTCGAGCCGGTCGGCGTTCATGGCCAGGCACATCGAGCAGCCCGGCTCGCGCCATTCGAAGCCCGCCTCGATGAAGATCTTGTCCAGCCCTTCGCGTTCGGCCTGCTGCTTGACCAGCCCGGAACCCGGCACCACCATGGCCTGGCGCACGTTGGACGCCACGTGCTTGCCGCGCGCCACGGCGGCGGCGGCGCGCAGGTCTTCGATGCGCGAGTTGGTGCAGGAACCGATGAAGACACGGTCGACACGGATGTCGGTCAGGGGCGTATTGGGCTTGAGGCCCATGTATTCGAGCGCGCGTTCCATGCCGCTGCGGCGCACGTCGTCTTTTTCGCGGTCGGGGTCCGGCACGCGCGAATCGACCGGCAGCACCATTTCGGGCGAGGTGCCCCAGGTGACCTGCGGCTTGATGTCGCGGGCGTTGACCTCGACCACGGTGTCGAACTTGGCGCCTTCGTCGGTGTGCAGCGTGCGCCAGTAGGCCACGGCGCGGTCCCACAGCACGCCGGAGGGCGCGAAGGGGCGGCCACGGAAATACTCGATGGTCTTGTCGTCGACGGCGACCATGCCCGACCGGGCGCCAGCCTCGATGGCCATGTTGCAGACCGTCATGCGGCCTTCCACGGACAGCGCGCGGATGGTGCTTCCGGCGAATTCGATGGCGTGACCGGTGCCGCCGGCCGTGCCGATGATGCCGATGATGTGCAGGACCACGTCCTTGGCCGTACAGCCGAACGGCAGGTCGCCCTCGACCTTGATCAGCATGCTCTTGGCTTTCTTCATCAGCAGCGTCTGCGTGGCCAGCACGTGCTCGACCTCGGAGGTGCCGATGCCGAACGCCAGCGCGCCCAGCGCGCCGTGGGTGCTGGTGTGCGAGTCGCCACAGACCACGGTCATGCCCGGCAGGGTGGCGCCCTGCTCCGGCCCGATCACGTGGACGATGCCCTGGCGCAGGTCGTTCATGCGGAATTCGGTGATGCCGTATTTGTCGCAGTTGGCGTCGAGCGTGTCGACCTGCAGGCGCGAGATGGGATCGTCGATGCCCTGGGCGCGGTTCATGGTCGGCACGTTATGGTCGGCGACCGCCAGGTTGGCGCCGTTGCGCCACGGCTTGCGGCCAGCCAGGGCCAGGCCTTCGAACGCCTGCGGGCTGGTGACCTCGTGCAGCAGGTGGCGGTCGATATAGAGCAGACAGGTACCGTCTGATTCCTGGTGGACGATGTGGGCGTCCCAGAGTTTGTCGTAAAGGGTTTGGGCCATGGATGCGCTCTGCAAATGGACAAATCCGGCTGGTGCCTGGCGCGGGGCGCGCAATACGCCCCGCCGCCGGCCGCTGCGGCATGAAGGCGATTATGCCCACGCTCCCAACCTAGTACAACCACACCAAACATACTAGTACCAACAATACCATGGTGCCGCGCGCCGGGCCCGAATGGCATGGCACTGTGACGCTGGCAATAGCCGCAAACTCCCGATAATCAAAAAACCACAACATAAAAAACAATTTCTATACAAAAGACGCAACCGGATATAATCGCGTTTCAATGTGGCAAAGCAGAAACCGCAATAATGCGAAATAAAACGCATCAATGGTTTTTGATTAATCCGTCCATATTGAATTTCGTGTAAATCACGTCATTTTCCGTGATCTATTACGAAATAAATTCCGACGGGCCGGCAAATTCCGTCAAGACTTTACAAACCTTGACTCGCCAATTCTGACATTTGCAAACAATATGCCGGCTATCAATCTCCCACTTGACTCGCGAATAATCCCTATGGCTTCGTTTCTGCTCAAAACCACGGTTTCCGCCCTGGCCTTTGCGTTCGTTCCCGCCACGTTTGCCCAGCAGCCGGCAGCGGTGGATTCCAGCTCTCCCGCTCCGGGTACCACGACCCTGAACCAGATTGTCGAGCAGACCCTGCTCAGCAATCCGGAAATCCAGGCCAAGTACCACGACTTCCAGGCCTCGCTGGAAGGTCAGGCGGTGGCCCGCGGTGCGTTCTTCCCGCAGGTCAACGCGCTCGGCTACGCCGGCCGTGAGTACCGCAACAACGTGCCGGGTGCGGGATCGCAGAACTGGAACCGTCCGGGTTACAACTTCGAGCTGCGCCAGCTGATTTTCGACGGTTTCCGCACCAGCAACGACGTCAAGCAGGCCGGCTTCGACAAACTGGCGCGTTTCTATGACGTGCTGGCCACCAGCGACAGCACCGCCCTGGCCGCCGTGCAGGCCTATATCGACCTGCAGCGCTACCGCGACATGGAGCTGCTGGCCCGCCAGAATTATTCGCTGCACGAGGAAACCCTCAAGCAGATCGGCCAGCGCGCCGAGTCCGGCGTCGGCCGGCGCGTCGACCTGGAACAGGCCGGCGGCCGCCTGGCGCTGGCCCAGACCAACCTGATGACCGAAACCACCAACCTGCTGGACGTGCAGCAGCGCTTCCAGCGCGTGACCGGCGCCCTGCCGCCCGAGTCGATGCAGCCGGTGCCCGACGTGTCCGACAAGCTGCCGACCAAACCCGGCAACTTCAATGAGTCGCTGCGCCGCAACCCCAGCTTCCTGTCCAAACAGGCCGCCCTGCAGGCGGCGGAAGCCGGCGTGGCCTCGTCCAAGGGCGCGTTCTCGCCCAAGTTCGAGTTCGTCGCCGCCACCGGCCGCGACCAGAACGACCCCACGCCGGAGAACCGCAACATCCGCAGCTCCAGCGTCCAAGTGGTCATGAACTACAACCTGTACCGCGGCGGCGCCGATTCGGCGCGGGTGCGCCAGACGGCCGCCCAGTCCTACGCCGCCCGCGACGTGCGCGACTACACCTGCCGCAACGTGCAGCAGGATCTGGCCGTGGCCTGGAACAACATCACCAGCCTGCAGGAAAAGCTGCCCTTCCTGCGCGACCACGAAATGGCCACGGCCAAGGTGCGCGACGCCTACCGCCAACAGTTCCAGATCGGCCAGCGCACCCTGCTCGACCTGCTCAACACCGAGAACGAGCTGTTCGAATCGCGCCGCGCGCTGACCAATGCCATCTATGACCTCAAACTGGCTCAGTACCGCTGGCTGGCGCTTTCGCATAAGCTGTTGCCGGCGCTGACGCTGCAACCCGCGCGCAACGAAATGCCCGAGGAAAACGGCAAGCTGGTGGTGTCCGACGACGTCATCCGCCTGTGCAATTCCACGGTGCCCGATTCGGCGCGGCTGACGCCGGTGCGTGTGCAATACAACGAAGGCACCCTGCCGCCCACGCTGGTGCCGCTGAACGCGCCCGCCGCCCAGACCCGTCCCTGACGAGGCGCGCGCAAGGAGGCCATATGGCTACTGAGGACAACGACTTTTCACGGTTGGATGCGGACTTTGTCCGTGTGTTGGAAGACTTGATCGATGCCTTGATCGCCAATGGCACCTTGCGCATGACGGACCTGCCGATACAGGCCCAGCAAAAACTCACCCAGCGCAAGCAACAGCGCGCGCGCCTCTCGGAGCATCTGGACCTGCTGGATGACGAAGATGGACAAGTTATCTGACGCCGCTGCCCGGCAATGGCGCGCCGACGCGCGCGCCGCGCACGACGACCCCTTGCTGGATTGCCTGGTCGAGATCACCCGGCTGCATGGCGTGGCGGCCACCGCGCAGGCGCTGTCCGCCGGCCTGCCGCTGGAAGCGCACCGGCTGACGCCGGCGCTGCTGCCGCGGGCGGCGGCGCGCGCGCAGCTGTCCGCGCGCGTGGTCAAGCGTCCGCTGGAAGGCCTGCCGTCCGACCTGCTGCCGGCCATCCTGCTGCTCAACGGCGAACGGGCCTGCCTGCTGCTCAAGAAAGACGGCGACACCTGTGTGATCAGCCACCCGGAACTGGGCGGCAGCGCCATTGAGATCAGCGCGGCCGAACTGGACGCGCAATACACCGGCCTGGTGTGTTTCGTGCGCCCGCAATTCCGCTTCGACGCGCGCGCGCCGGAAGTGGCCAAGGTGCGCGAACGCCATTGGTTCTGGGCCGCCATCATGGAAAACCGGCGCCTGTACCGTGATGCGCTCATCGCCGCCCTGCTGATCAACATCTTCGCCATGGCGATGCCGCTGTTCACCATGAACGTCTACGACCGCGTGGTGCCCAACAACGCCGTCGAAACGCTGTGGGTGCTGGCGCTGGGCATCGCGCTGGTGGTGATCTTCAACATGATCCTCAGCACGGCCCGTTCGCACGTGGTCGACAGCGCCAGCAAACGCGTCGACGTGCGGCTGTCGGCACAAATCATGGAACGGGTGCTGGATCTGCGCATGGAAGGCCGCCCGGTCTCGGTCGGCTCGTTCGCCGCCAACCTGCGCTCGTTCGAGTCGATCCGCGATTTCATCGCCTCGGCCACCATCACCACCCTGGTGGACCTGCCCTTCATCCTGCTGTTCCTGGCGGCGCTGGCGTGGGTGTCGCCGTGGCTGGTGCTGCCGCCGGTGGTGGCGATCGTGCTGATCCTGGTGGTGTCGCTGGCGGCCCAGGCACGCATGGAGGCTCTGACGATGGCGTCGTTCCAGGCCTCGTCGCAGCGCAACGCCACTCTGGTCGAAGCCCTGACCGGGCTGGAAGCGGTCAAGACCCTCAATGCCCAGGGCGCGATCCAGCGCAACTGGGAACGCTCCACCGAGTTCATCGCCCAGACCGGCGGCAAGCTCAAGCTGATCTCGTCGTCCACCGTGGGCTTCGTGCAGGCGGTGCAGCAGCTTGTGTCGATCTCGGTGGTGATCATCGGCGTGTACCTGGCGCAGGACTCGGCCTTGTCGATGGGCGGCATCATCGCCGCCTCGATGATCGCCGGGCGCTGCCTGGCGCCGCTGGGCCAGGTGGCCGGCCTGCTGATGCAGTACCAGAACGCCCGCACCTCGCTCGGCTCGATCGACAACTACATGAAGCTGCCGATCGAGCGCCCGCCCGAGGCCGAGTTCCTGCACCGCCCCGTGTTCCACGGCGCGCTGGAGTTCCGCGACGTCAGCTTCACCTACCCGGGCAGCACCCAGCCGGTGCTCAAGAAAGTTTCCTTCAAGCTCAAGCCGGGCGAGAAGGTTGGCATCATCGGCCGCATCGGCTCGGGCAAGACCACCCTGGAAAAGCTGGCGCTGGCGCTATACCAGCCGACCGAGGGCGCGGTTCTGCTGGACGGCGTGGACGTGCGCCAGATCGACCCGGCCGACGTGCGCCGCGCCATCGGCCACGTGCCGCAGGATCCGCTGCTGTTCTACGGCAGCCTCAAGCACAACCTGGCCATGGGCGCGCCCTACGCCGACGACGCCAGCATCCTGGCGGCCGCCAACATGGCCGGCGTGACCGAGTTCGCCAACCTGCATCCCAACGGCTTCGACATGCTCATCGGCGAGCGTGGCGAGTCGCTGTCCGGTGGCCAGCGCCAGTCGGTGGCGGTGGCGCGCGCGCTGATCAACGATCCGCCCATCCTGCTGCTGGACGAACCCAGCAGCAACATGGACCACCAGAGCGAAGCGCAGTTGCGTCGCCGCCTGGGCGAAGCCAGCGCCAACAAGACCATCCTGCTGGTCACCCACCGCACCGCCCTGCTGGAACTGGTCGATCGCCTGATCGTCATCGATAACGGCCATATCGTGGCCGATGGCCCCAAGGAACAGGTCGTCGAAGCCCTGCGCCAGGGGCGCGTCGGACGCGGAAGCTGAGAGCCGCATGGACAACACCACCGCCATCCAGAAAACCGCCGCTTCCCGGCCCGGCCTGCTCACGCGGCTGTGGCTCAAGCTGCGCGGCGTCTTCATCTATTTCTTCGACCGGCTGCTCGACGGCGCGGAAAAGGGCAAGCCGAAGGCGCGCACCGATTACGTCGGCAACGCCGAATGGGTCATCCACGAATCCCAGGCGCGCGGCGCCCGCGTGCTGCTGTGGACCAGCCTGCTGGCCGTGCTGCTGTTGCTGCTGTGGGCGGGCTTCGGCTACATCGACGAAGTCGTGCGCGGCGAAGGCAAGGTCGTGCCATCGCGCCAGGTCCAGGTCATCCAAAGCCTGGACGGCGGCATCGTCGAGGAAATCCTGGTCAAGCCGGGCCAGGAGGTCGAGGCCGGCCAGATCCTGCTGAAGATCGATTCCACCCGCTTCGCCTCGTCGCTGGGGGAAAACAACGCCGAATACCTGTCGTTGCTGGCCAAGTCCGCGCGCCTGAAGGCGCTGGCCACCGGCGAGCCTTTCGTCGCGCCCGAGGAAGTGCTGGCGCAGGCGCCGGGACTGGCCGAGATGGAACGCAACGCCTGGCAGGCCCGCACCACCGAACTGAACGCCACCGTCAACGTCGCCCGCGAACAGCTCAAGCAGCGCCAGGAAGAACTGCGCGAGACCATCGCCAAGCGCGACCAGGCCTCGGCCAGTTGCGGCCTGACCTCGCGCGAGCTGCAGGTGACCCGGCCTCTGCTCAAGAGCGGCGCGGTGTCCGAAGTCGACCTGCTGCGCCTGCAGCGCGACGTGGCGCGCTACTGCGGCGAACAGAAAGGCGCCGAGGCCCAGATCGACCGCATCCAGGCCTCGATCAAGGAAGCCCAGAGCAAGCTTGAGGAATCCGAGCTGAACATCCGCAACCAGGCCCGTAACGAGCTGTCCGAGACCAACACCAAGCTGTCGACGCTGCGCGAGGGCAAGCTGGCCCTGGCCGACCGCGTCAAGCTGGCGGAAGTGCGGGCGCCGGTGCGCGGCACCGTCAAGACGCTGTTCAACAACACCGTCGGCGGCGTGGTGCAGCCGGGCAAGGACATCATCGAGATCGTGCCCAAGGACGACACCCTGCTGCTGGAAGTGCGCATCCTGCCGCGCGACATCGGCTTCCTGCACCCCAACCAGAAGGCCGAGGTCAAGTTCACCGCCTACGACTTCGCCATCTATGGCGGGCTGGAAGGCAAGGTCGAACAGATCGGCGCCGACACGGTGACCGACGAGAAAGGCAATTCCTATTACGTGGTGCGGGTCCGCACGGATCGCAGCACAGTGGGCGACAACAACCTGCCCATCATTCCCGGGATGGTGGCCGAAGTCCACGTCCTGACCGGCAAGCGCACCGTGCTGCAGTACCTGCTCAAGCCGGTGCTGCGCGCGAAGGCCAATGCCTTCACCGAGCGTTAGAGGAGAGCGAGAAGGCGTTATGAAATCCGTTCCCGTCCTGTTTATTACGCACGACGACCTGCTGTGGCAGCATTGGCACACGCTGGATCCGGCGCGCTGGCTCGCGGCCCGCGGACGCGGCCTGGCGGATCTGCAACGCTGGCGCGAACAGGGCCGCGCCCTGGCGGTGCTGGACAGCGACCTGCCGCGGCTGCCGTCCTGGCACGACCCCGCCTGGCAGGCCCAGCTCGCCGGGCTGCAAGTGGTGGTGGCCAGCCCCAGCCCCAACGACGAGCAAGGCACCCAGGCACTGGGCGCCGGCGCGTTGGGTTATTGCCACAGCTATGCCCCGGCGCCGGCCTTGGCGCAGGCGCTGGAGGTGGTCGCCTCCGGCGGCATCTGGATGGGCCGTTCGCTGGTGACCCGCCTGCTGCGGCTGGTCAGCGAGCGGGCGCAGGACAGCCAATCGTGGGACAACGGCGTGCTGACCGAACGCGAAATCACCGTGGCGCGCTATGCCGCCAGCGGCCAGTCCAACGCCCAGATCGCCGACGCCCTGGGCATCACCGAGCGCACCGTCAAGGCGCATCTGTCGGCGGTGTTCGACAAGCTTGAGGTCACCGACCGCCTGCAATTGGCGCTGCGGGTTCACGGCATTTCGGCGCCGGCCGACGCGCGCAGCCAAATTCCCTCCTGAACCTGTCCTTGAGGACAATACCGCCGCGCGCCGGCTCCCTCTAGTATCTGGCCATCTTGGACTACTCCCTGAAACGGAACCAACATGGCCAACTCCTCCCCCGCAGTCGTCACTGAAATCACCGGTCGCGCGTGGATACGCAATAGCGACGGCTCCCTGACCGAGTTGCACCAGGGCAGCAACGTGCCCGCCGGCAGCGACATCGTCACGGCCTCGGGCGCCAGCGTCGCGCTGCAGGTGGAGAACGGCATGCCGATCGTGATCGGCGAAGGCCGCGAAGTGGCCGTTACCGGTGATATGGCCGGCCCGCTGGCCGACCCGACCGAAGCGGCGGTGACCCCGCCCAAAGGCACCGACTCCGACCGCCTGCTGGCGGCTCTGCAGGCCGGCCAGGACCCGTTCGAAGTGCTGGATCCGACCGCCGCGACCCTGACCGGCGGCAGCGGCGATGACGGCGGCGGCAGCTTCGTGCGCCTGGCCCGTATCCTGGAAACCACCAGCCCGCTGGATCTGGCCTACCCCAACCCGGGCCGGGGCGCCGACACGATCGATCGCGCCGCCAGCGGCACGGGCGCCGGCGCCGCCGCGGGCGACACCAACAACGCGCCGCTGGCCGTCAATGACGCCGCCCGCACCGACGAGAAGAGCGTCGTGCGCGGCAACCTGCTGACCAACGACAGCGATCCGGACGGCGATCCCCTGACCCTGGTGTCGGTCAGCGGCCGTCCCATGACCTCGGGCGGCGTCAGCGTCACCGGCTCCAATGGCGGCACCTTCACCGTGCTGCCGGACGGCAGCTACACCTTCGTGCCCGGCAACAGCTTCCAGAACCTGCCCGAAGGCCAGACCGCCACCACCACGGTGACCTACGTCGTCACCGACCCGAGCGGCGCGACCTCGACCGCCACGGTGGAAGTGACCGTGGTCGGCGTCAACGACCCGGCCCTGATCACCCCTGCCCAACCGGGCGACGATGCCGGCACCGTGGTCGAGGACGAGAAGTCCACCGCCAACGGCAAGCTCAACGTGGTCGACGCCGACGATGGCCAGTCCTTCTTCGTGGCCGTGGCCGACCGCCCCGGCGTCTACGGCACGTTCTCGATCGACGCCAACGGCAACTGGGTCTACAACCTGAATCAGACCGACGCGCGCGTGCAGTCGCTGGCCGTGGGCGAGAAGCTCACCGAGACCTTCACCGTCACCACCGCCGACGGCACTACCGGCACGGTCACCATCACCATCAATGGCACCAACGACGCGCCGACCATCAGCGGCGAAGCGGCCGGCGACGTCAAGGAAGACGGCGCCCAGGAAGTGTCGGGGCAGTTGGCCAAGCAAGACGTCGACACCAGCGACACCCATACCTGGTCCGTCAACGATGGCGGCAAGGGCCAGTACGGCACCCTGACCGTCGACCAGAACGGCAAGTGGACGTACGTGCTGGACAACGGCAGCGACACGGTCCAGGCGCTGGCCGAGGGCCAGAAAGTCACCGACACCATCACCGTGACCGTCGATGATGGCCACGGCGGCAAGGCCACCCAGGTCATCACGATCACGGTCACGGGCACCAACGACGCCCCGACCATCAGCGGCACCACCATCGGCGAGATCCGCGAGGACGACACCCGCGACACCGTGTCCGGCCAGCTGACCCAGCATGACGTCGATACCAGCGACACCCACACCTGGACCGTCAACGATGGCGGCAAGGGCCAGTACGGCTCGTTCACGGTCGACGGCAGCGGTAAGTGGACTTACACCCTGGACAACAGCAGCGACAAGGTTCAGGCCCTCAAGGACGGCGAGACGGTCACCGACACCATCACCGTCACCGTCGATGATGGCCATGGCGGCACTGCCACCGAAACCATCACCGTCACCATCACCGGCACCAACGACACCGCCATCGTCACCCCGAGCAAGCCGGGCGATGACGCCGGCACGGTCAAGGAAGACGACGTGCTGACCACCGGCGGCAAGCTGGACGTGACCGACAAGGACGCGGGCGAAGCCAGCTTCAAGCCCCAGACCGATGCCAAGGGCGACCATGGCACGTTCTCGATCGACGCCGACGGCAACTGGACCTACAAGCTCGACAACAACGATCCCAAGGTCCAGGCCCTGGCCGTGGGCGAGAAGCTCACCGAGACCTTCACCGTCACCACCCTCGACGGCACCAAGAGCACCGTCACCGTCACCATCGACGGCACCAACGACGATCCGAAGCTCAGCGGCAAGACCGACGGCGCCGTGACCGAAGACGGCACGGCCACCGCCACCGGCAAGCTCGACGTCACCGACGTCGACACCAGCGACAAGCACACCTGGACTGTCGGCAACGATGGCAAGGGCCAGTACGGCACCTTCACCGTCGACCAGAACGGCAACTGGAAGTTCGAGCTGGACAACAGCAGCGACAAGGTCCAGGCCCTGACCGATGGGCAGAAGGTCACCGACACCATCACCGTCACCGTCGATGATGGCCATGGCGGCACTGCCACCGAAACCATCACGGTCACCATCACCGGCACCAACGACACCGCCATCGTCACCCCCAGCAAGCCGGGCGATGACGCCGGCACGGT
>NZ_JBLZXG010000004.1:0-134436 GCF_050285565.1 Achromobacter sp. | reverse complement strand
CAGCTCGCCAAGGCCGACGTCGACGTCAACGACACGCACACCTGGTCGCTGAACAACGACGGCAAGGGCCAGTACGGCACCTTCACGCTCGACCAGACCGGCAAGTGGACCTACGTGCTGGACAACAACAGCGCCAAGGTGCAGGCGCTGGCCGAAGGCCAGAAGGCCACCGACTCCATTACCGTCACCGTTGACGACGGCAACGGCGGCAAGGCCACTCAGGTCATCACCATCGAGATCACCGGCGCCAACGACGCCCCGACCATCGGCGGCACGGCGACCGGCGCGGTCAAGGAAGACGGCACGCTGGTCACGAGCGGCCAGTTGACCAAGACCGATGTCGACACCAATGACACTCACACCTGGACCGTCGGCAACAATGGCCAGGGCCAGTACGGCACCTTCACCGTCGACCAGAACGGCAAGTGGACCTACACGCTGGACAACGCCAGCGCCAAGGTGCAGGCGCTGACCGAAGGCCAGACGGTGACCGACACCATCAAGGTCACGGTCGACGACGGCCATGGCGGCACCGCGGTCAAGGAAATCACGGTGACGGTTACCGGCACCAACGACATCGCCAAGATCACCGGCCAGTCCAGCGGCACGGTGATCGAGGACAAGACCCTGGTCACCACCGGCAAGCTGACGGTGTCGGACGCCGACGCCGGCCAGAGCGCGCTGGTCGCCCAGACCAACGTGGCGGGCAAGTACGGCACGTTCTCGATCGACGCCAACGGCAACTGGACCTACACGCTGAACAACAGCCTGAAGGCCGTGCAGGATCTGCCCGCTGGCGCCGTGCTGAAGGAGAACTTCGAGGTGGTCTCGGCCGACGGCTCGGCCAAGCAGGTCATCTCGGTCGATGTGGTCGGCACCAACGACGCGCCGGTGGCCGCCGACAATGCCACCAGCGTGGACGCCGGCGGCAGCCACACCTTCACCGCCGCCGAGTTCAACTTCAATGACGGCGCCGAAGGCAACCAGCTCGACAGCGTCATCATCACGCGCCTGCCGACCGACGGCACGCTGACCCTGAACGGCCAGCAGGTCACCGCGAACACCGTGGTCTCGGCCGCGGACATCGCCGCGGGCAAGCTGGTCTACACGCCCTCGACGGTCGGCCAGGACACCTCGTTCGGCTTCCAGGTGCGCGACAACGGCGGCACCGCCAACGGTGGCAAGGACACCTCCGGCGACTACAACTTCGCCATCAAGACCAACAACTTCATCTCGGGCGACAACGACGGCAGCGGCACCGGCACCAAGCCGCCCATCAACGGCGGCAGCGGCGACGACGTCATCCTGGGCGACAAGGGCGGCACCGTCACCACGGTCGAGCCGGGCAAGAACTACAACATCGCGATCGTGGTCGACACGTCGGGCAGTATGGCGGACGCCTCGGGCACGAAGGGCCTGAGCCGGATGCAGTTGACGATCGACGCGCTCAAGAACCTGGCGAACACCCTCAAGGGCCATGACGGCATCGTCAACGTGGCGCTGATC
The DNA here is from genome assembly GCF_050285565.1 of Achromobacter sp. Lineage (GTDB taxonomy): Bacteria > Pseudomonadota > Gammaproteobacteria > Burkholderiales > Burkholderiaceae_B > Achromobacter. Next base: position 132,930 of record NZ_JBLZXG010000004.1, on the reverse strand, counting down.
GGCTTCGAGTCGACGGCCAGCACCAAGTACACGATCAACGGCCTGAACGCGAGCAACGTCAACGACCTGATCAAGGCCATCGAGAAGCTCAGCGCGAGCGGCGGCACCAACTACGAAGGCGCCTTCGACGAGGCGCTCAAGTGGTTCAACAAGCAGCCCACCTCGTCCAATGGACAGCCGTTCGAGAACGTGACGTACTTCCTGACCGATGGCGACCCGACCTTCAGCAACCGCGGCAGCAACGGCGACTACTGGAGCGGCGGCAGCACCACGAACTACTACGACATGAAGGATGCGGTCGACAAGTTCAAGGGCTTGAGCGGCAAGAGCACGGTACACGCCATCGGCATCGGCACCGGCGTCAATGAGAGCTACCTGAAGTTCTTCGACAATTCGAGCACGACGGGCACCGGTACGGTCAAGATCGAGGGCACCAACATCACCGGCGCCGTCGGCCAGCCGCAGATCGTCAACACCGCCAAGGATCTGGCCGCGGCGCTGCAGGGCGGTTCGTCCAGCACCGATCCGGCTGTCGTCGGCAACGACATCATCAACGGCGGCGCGGGCCACGACATCATCTTCGGCGACACCCTGAACACCGACGGCAACGTCCTGAACTGGTCTTCCGTGGGCGGTCGCCCCGCCGACCTGGTGCAGGGCTCGGGCCTGAAGGCGTTGCAGGTGTTCCTGGAGATGCGCGATGGCCATGCGCCGAGCAACGGCGACCTGTACCAGTACATCAAGGATCACCACGCCGACTTCAACCTGGCCGACGACCCGCGCGGCGGCGATGACACCATCCACGGTGGCACCGGCGACGACATCATCTACGGCCAGGGTGGCAACGACACGCTGTACGGCGACGATGGCAACGACATCATCTATGGCGGCGCCGGCGACGACAAACTGTACGGTGGCGACGGCAACGACGTGCTGCACGGGGGGTCGGGCAACGACACGCTGGAAGGCGGTGCCGGCAACGACCTGCTGATCGGGGGCAAGGGCGACGATATCCTGACCGGCGGCGCCGGCAGCGATACCTTCAAGTGGGAACTGGGCGACCAGGGCACCACCGCCAAGCCGGCCGTCGACACGATCAAGGACTTCTCGCTGGACAAGCCGGCCGATGGCGGCGACATCCTGGACCTGAAGGATCTGCTGGTCGGCGAAAAGGACGGCACCCTGACCCAGTACCTGAACTTCCACAAGGAAGGCAACAACACGGTCATCGACGTCAACACCCAGGGCAAGCTCGGCGCCCAGGGCGCGGATCAGAAGATCGTGCTGGAGAACGTCGATCTGACGCAGGGCGGCCAGTTGAACAACCAGGCCATCATCAATGACCTGTTGCAGAAGGGCAAACTGAACGTCGACCACAGCTAGCGTGTTTCACGGCGGGCGGGGCCGCGCCACGGCCCTGCCCGCTCGACCGATGGAATATGGCAAGCGCGACGCGCTGGCGGCGCGGGGATTTTTTCCGGACGACGACTGAATCAGCCGGAAAAATGTGAAAATCCGTTTCATGCGATCAACCCGCCGTTTCCGCGCCACGCTGAATCTGTGCCGATTGGTTTTGCTCTGCCTGGCTTGCGGCTGGGGCGGCAGTTCCGCCCTGGAGGTCAACGCCGACAAATTGCAAAGCCTGTCGGCCAGCCGCTATGGCGCCAAGGGCGCCAGGGCGGTGTCGAATTGGCTGCAATTGCTGCGCAACCCGCCGCCCGTGTCGGAGAAAGACCGGCTGGTGGTGGCGAACGATTTCTGGAACCGCGCGCTGCTGTCGGGCGACGACATCACGATCTGGGGCAAGGACGACTACTGGGCCACCCCGCTCGAATCGCTGGGCAAGGGCGCGGGCGATTGCGAAGACTATGTCATCGGCAAGTACTTCACCCTGCTGTCGATGGGCGTGCCGGCCAGCAAGCTGCGCTTCATCTATGTCCGCGCGCGCGTGGGCGGCCCGGCCAGCAGCAGCCAGGTCGCCCACATGGTGCTGGGCTACTACGACACACCCAATGCAGTACCGCTGGTGCTGGACAGCCTGGTCTCGACCATCCTGCCAGCGTCGCAACGGCGCGACCTGACGCCGGTCTTCAGCTTCAACGCCGACGGCGTCTACGTCGACGGCAAACCCGCCGCACCGGTCGACCGCCTCAGCCGCTGGCGCGATCTACTCCAACGCATGGAACGGGAAGGCATACGCCCCTGACGTCCGGAACCCCAAGACTATGTCCATACTTCGACAGCTCCTGCTCAGTGTCACCCTCGCGATCGGCGTCATCCTGCTGGGCACCCTGGCGCTCAGCGTCAACGCCGCCCGCGAATATCTGTCCGGCCAGTTGCAGGTGCAGGCCACCGACGCCGCCGTGTCGCTGGCGCTGTCCCTGTCGCAGCCAGCCAACAATGATCCAGTGGTGCAGGAACTGCTGGTGTCGGCGCTCTACGACGGCGGCCACTTCTCGCTGGTGCGCCTGGCCGACCCGGAAGGCAAGGTGCTGATCGAACGCCAGTCGACCGCCACCGCCGCCTCGGTGCCGGGCTGGTTCCGCGCCCTGGCGCCGCTGGACGCGCGCTCGGCCTCGCACGCCGTCAGCGACGGCTGGCGCCAGATCGGCGAGGTTACGCTGGTGGCCAACGACGCCTACGCTTGGGAAGCCCTGTGGCGCAGCAGCCTGCGCATGATCGCGCTGGTGCTGGGCGCGGGCCTGATCTGGGCGTTGTTCGCCTTCGCGCTGGTCGGCTGGATCAAGAACCGGCTGCTGCGCGAGGTCAGCGACCACGTGCGCAGCATCGGCCAGGACTCGCCGCCGCAGCAGATGGAGGCGCGCGTGCCCGAGCTGTCCGGCGTGGTCCAGGCGCTCAACCAGACCCGCGAACGCGTCCATGCCAGCGCCGAGGAGCAGAATGCCAAGATCGAATCCTTGGAACTGGAGCTGAACCAGGACCCGGTCACCCGCCTGCCCAACCGCAAGTATTTCGTCAACGAATTCCGCCGCGCGCTCGAAGGCGGCACGGGCCAGACGCCGGCCCGCGCCGGCATCGATGGCGGCCATGTGCTGGTGTTCCGCCAGCGCGACCTGGCCGACCTGAACCGCCACATGCCGCGCGAGTTCATCGACCAGTGGCTGCGCGCCGCCTGCGAGCGCATCCAGGCCTCGCTCAAATCCTTGCACGTGGCCGATCCGCTGCTGGCGCGCCTGAACGGTTCGGACTTCGCCCTGCTGCTGCCGGGCTGCGCCGCGCCGCAGGCGATGATGATCGCCGAACAGTTGCGCGCCGACCTGCACGCCTCGCGCATTCCGGTCGGCGAGGGTCACCTGTGCCGCTGGGCCCAGGCCATGGCCGACTACAGCCGCGGCAACCAGGCCGGGCCGGTGCTGTCGCGCCTGGACTTCGGCCTGATGCGGGCCGAGAGCGCCGGCAACGACCAGGTCGTGATCGCCGGTGCCGCCGACGCGCAATCGCCGTCCGAATCCGGCGAACGGGCCTGGAAGGACGCGATCCTGTCGGCGCTGGAAGAACACCGCTTCGAACTGGCGACCGAACCGCTGCGCGATAGCGCGGGCGCCACCCTCCGCACCGAAGCGATGCTGATGCTGCGCACCGCCGCCGACCAGGCACCGATCCCCGCCACCCTGTTCATTCCGCCCGCGGTACGGCTCGACCTGGTGGCCGACTGCGACCTGCAGGCGGTAAGCCTGGGGCTGGACTGGCTGGCGGCGCACGAGGGCGAACTGACCCTGAGGGTCGCCCTGCCCTCGCTGCGCGGCCAGAAGTACTTCCGCCAGTTGGCGCTGCTCCTGACCGAGCGCAAGGCCCTGGCGCGGCGCCTGTTCCTGGAAATCGACGCCCACGGCCTGGTCGAATGCCACGAACAGATCGCCACGCTGGCGCGCGTGGCCTCGGAATTCGGCGCCCACATCGGTGTGCGTCGCCTGGCGCAGCAGTTCGGCGCGGTGGCGCAATTGCACACCCTGCCGCTGTCCTACGTGAAACTGGGCGGCGGCTTCGTCGGCGGCATGTCGCAAAGCCCCGGCAGCCAGCAGTTGACCGCCTCGGTGCTTGAGACCGCCCGCAAGCTCGGGATCGCGGTCTACGCGGAAGACGTGCCCGACAGCGAAACCCGCCGCATCCTGGCTGACCTGGGCATCAGCGTGATGCGTGGCCCGGGCGTGAAAACGCCGGCCTGAGGCCGGCGGTCATCAGATCGGCGCCACGCGCCGCCTGCAGGCGGCCGCGCGCTGGCGCCAGCCCTCACGGCGGGCCGCTAGCGCGCCGCGCGGCCCTTGGCCTGCTCGTACAGCGGCAACACCTGCTGCGCCGCGCCCTGCAGGTCGCTGATGCGCGAGGCCGCCGAGGGGTGGGTCGACAGGATCTCGGGCGGCGCGCTGCCGTTGTCGGCGGCGCCCATTTTCTGCCACAGCGTGACCGCGGCGCGCGGATCGAAACCGGCGCGCGCGGCCAGTTCGACGCCCATGCGGTCGGCCTCGGTTTCATGCGTGCGGCTGTTGGGCAGCGTGAACATCACGTCGCTGAGCTTGCCGCCCAGATCCGAGGCAGCGCTGGAACCGGTGGCGATCGACAGCACCTGCAACCCCAGGTTGGTGGCCATCTGCTGCGACACCCGCTCGCGCGCATGCTCGCGCAGGGCGTGGGAGATTTCGTGGCCCAGCACCGCCGCCAGTTCGTCGTCGGTGGGCTTGATCTTGTTGATCAGACCGGTGTAGACGGCGATCTTGCCGCCCGGCATGCACCAGGCATTCACCTCGTCGCTGGTCAGCACATGGACTTCCCATTTCCAGGCGGACGCATCCGGGCGGAACACGCCGGTCTGCGCGATCAGGCGCTGCGAGATGGCGCGCACCCGCGCCACCTGCTGCGCATCGCGGTCCAGCAGGTTCTTGGCCTGCGCCTGCTTGATGATGTCGGCATACTGCTGGTTGGCCTCCTGCTCCAGCGCCTGCGACGGCACCATGCTCGACATGTATTGGGTGCGATTGACGCCGATGGCGCCCGACTGGGTGGTGTTCATCCCGGTGCACCCTGCCAGGGCCACCAGGGACAGCGCGGCCGCCACGCGGCGCAACGGATAGCGGTTCAGGCTCATGCCAGCCTCCTACAAACGGTCAGGAACTACGGAATCCGGCCTCAGCCCGGTTCGCCGCACTGGCCGCGATGGCGCAGGGCGTGATCGATCAGCACCAGGGCCAGCATGGCCTCGGCGATGGGCGTGGCACGGATGCCGACACAGGGATCGTGACGGCCCAGCGTCTGCACCATGACGGGTTCATTGGCGCGGTTGACCGAGCGGCGCTCGACCCGGATGCTGGAGGTGGGCTTGATGGCCAGCGACACCGTCACCGGCTGACCGGTCGAAATGCCGCCCAGCACCCCGCCGGCGTGGTTGGTCAGGAAACCGTCGGGCGTGATCTCGTCGCCGTGCTCGGAGCCGCGCTGCGCGATGCAATCGAAGCCGGCGCCGATCGAGACGCCCTTGACCGCGTTCAGGCCCATCATCACGTGGGCGATGTCGGCGTCCAGGCGATCGTAGATGGGTTCGCCCCAGCCGGCCGGCAGGTTCTCGGCCACCACCTCGATGCGCGCGCCGACCGAATCGCCGTCGCGGCGCAGCTGATCCATGTAGGCTTCCAGCTCGGGCACGATGCCGGCATTGGGCGCGTAGAACGGGTTGTTCGGCACTTCATCCCATGACACGAAGGGAATCGCGATCGGGCCCAGCTGGCTCATGTAGCCGCGCACCTTCACGCCGTACTGCTCGGCCAGCCATTTCTTGGCCACGGCACCGGCGGCCACGGTGGGCGCGGTCAGGCGCGCCGACGAACGGCCACCGCCGCGCGGATCGCGCAGGCCGAACTTGCGCCAGTAGGCGTAGTCGGCATGGCCCGGCCGGAAGGTGTCGGTGATGTTGGAGTAGTCCTTGCTGCGCGCATCGGTGTTGCGGATCAGCAGGCCGATGGGCGTACCGGTGGTGAGCCCCTCGTACACGCCGGACAGAATCTCGACCTGGTCGGCTTCCTGGCGCTGGGTGACGTGGCGCGAGGTGCCGGGACGGCGGCGATCCAGTTCGAGCTGGATGTCGGCCGCGTCCAGCGCCATTCCGGGCGGGCAGCCGTCGATGACGCAACCGATGGCCGGCCCGTGGGATTCGCCAAAATTCGTGACGGTGAACAGAGTACCGAGGGTATTGCCGGGCATAGGAAGTCAACAAGTGGGTTTGCAAGCAACCCCGATTATGACACCGCCGACGCCAAAGCCTGAATTTCGGCGGCCGGCGCCGGCCGTCCCAGCAGGAATCCCTGCATGACGCGGCAACCCAGCGATTTGAGGATCTCGCGCTGGCCTTCGGTTTCGACGCCCTCGGCCACCACCGGCAGGTGCATCGCCTGGCACAAGCCGAACAACGCCGATACCACCTCGCGGCTGCCGGCGTCCGATTCGAGCGCGGAAATGAAGCTGCGGTCGATCTTGACCCAATCGATGGGCAGGTGCCGCAGATGATTCAGGCTGGAATAGCCGCAGCCGAAATCGTCCAGCGCCACACCGATACCCTTGGCCCGCAGCGTATTCAGGATCTTCACATGCCGTTCGTAATGCAGGATGAAGATCGACTCGGTGATTTCCAGCACCAGCTTGCGCGGCGCCAGCTTGGTCACGGCCAGCACGTCGGACACCAGTTGCACCAGGCCGTCCTCGTTCATCTGCTTGACCGACAGGTTCACGTGCACGCGCCAGGCCGCGGGCCACAACGCGGCCTGCGAGCAGGCGCGTTCCAGGATCCAGGCGCCCAACGGCACGATCAGCCCGCTGCGCTCGGCCAGCTCGATGGTCACGGCCGGCGACACGCTGCCCAGCTCGGGATGATGCCAACGCAACAGGGCCTCGCAGCCCTGCACCACGCCGGTGCCGCTGTCGCAAACCGGCTGGTAGTACAACTCGAATTGATCCATCGACGCCGTGGTCAGCGCCAGCCGCAGGTCGTTTTCCAGGCCCTGCTGGTCGCGCTGGCGCGCCAGCATGCGGAAATCGAACATGCTCCAACCCGGCCCGCCACGCTCCTTGAGCGGCACCATGGCCACCTGCACGCATCGCTGCAGTTCTTCGACGCTGCGACCGTGGTCTGGATACAACGCCGCGCCCACGCGAAACACCGCGATCAGGGGCCGGCCGCCCAACTCATAGGGCACGGACAGGTCTTCAAGCAGCTTGGCCGACACCTGCGCGGCGCCCTGCTCGTCCACCTCCGGAATGCAGACGGTGAACGCATCGGTGCCGGTGCGCCCCACCATGCCGCCGAGCGCGCGGGTCACCAGGCTGAGCCGGTCGGCCACCATCACCAGCAGGGTCTGGTCCTCGCCGGCGCGCAACATCGCGCTGATCTCGGCATACTGGTCGAAACTGACCAGGAAGAACGCGCCGATGCCGCGCGTGTCGGCGCGGGGCCGCGCGATTCCCAGGGATTCGCGGTCCCGCGGCACCTGCCCGCGTGGTCCGAACAGCCCTCGGCCGGACTGCCGTTCGGCCTGAGTCAGCCAGGCGCGGGCGCGGCGGTGCAACTCCCGCTGGCTCAGGACGCCGGTCAATTCGTCACGCGTCAGCCTGCCGCGCAGCACGCGTTCGCGGCGGACGAAAAACAAACAAATCGCTGCAAGTGCGCCCGCGAGCGTCAGGCACAGTGCGAGCAGGTAACTCTCACGCACGGAGCCCCCTATCTAGAAACCCTTGGCGTTGTGATCCGGAAAGAAACCCAAGGGCTGTAACATTTTTTAAATTATGCATTATTTTCGCAAAAAAACGCCACACTTCAGGAACAACGCGCTCCCTTTCCTTCGATTCCTGCCCAGATTCGGTTGCTCGCGAGGGGTCATGACGCTCCTTGGATAGCGGTTGCTGGCCGATCCCTAGCGCCACGCCGTGCCCTTACTACGACAGCCAGAACCGGAAAATTAATACGGCATGTCTCAATAGTTATCATCCGGGCAATTATCACGATCGAAATAATTGCACAGGTTGTCTGATATCGCAGGTGATTTCGTAATATTCTGTATGTTCTGTGACATGCCGAATTACAGCGCGCGCGGCGACCCTGAGGTATTAGTAACGTGTGTCACGTTTCTTATCCTGAATTTTTCGTTCGGGCACTTGCGCTGCCTGACGTTCCCCCTTTCACTGGCAGGCCGGCATTGCACGGCACCGGCAACGGTGCGGGCCACGAAGGGAAACCCTGATCCATGTTCACACTACGCCGGCTGATCCTCTGCACCGCTCTCCTGATTGCCTTCATTCTGCTCGGCGCGCAAGCCCTTGGGATGCTGGCCGCCCACCGTTACCTGAACACGCAATTGGCTCAGCAGGGCGAGGCCGGCGCCCGCGCGCTGGCCTGGGCCTTGTCGCACAACCCGGAGGGCGCGCGCGACCCGCGCAGGCTGGCCGACGACCTGTTCGGCGCCGGCATGTATGCACTGGTTCGTGTCGCCGGGGAAAACGGGGACACGCAAATCGAGCGCCGCGACCCGGCGGCCGGACAACCGCACACCGCGCGCGACTGGCGTCCCTCGTGGCTGGCGCTGGATGCGCCCGCGGCCTCCCGTCCCTACCTGGGGCCGGATGGCCGTCGACTGGGTACCGTCACAGTCCAGGCCGACGCCAGGCTCGCGCGCGACACCCTGTGGCAGGGCGGGATCCGCGTCATCGGCCTGACACTGGCCGCCGGCGTTTTCTGGGCCTTGTTCGCCACCAACCTGCTGCGCTGGGTCGAGGCGCGCGCCTCGCGCGATGGCGGCGAGCGGGCACGCGCGCGGGCGCCGGCGAGCGTGGCGGCGTCCGCGCGCGCCGGCCAGCTGGCGGGTGCGGACCAGGCCCTGGTCGATGCCCAACGCCAGGTCGCCGCAACGGTTGAGGAGCAGAACGCGCGCATCGAATCGCTGCAAAGCGAGATCCAGCGCGACGCCGTCACCCGCCTGCCGAATCGCAAATACTTCGTCGATCACTTCCGCCAGGCCCTGGCCAGCCGCGACCCCGACGCCGGCGGCCACCTCCTGATGTTTCGCCAGCGCGACCTGGCGCAGATCAACCGGCACCTGTCACGCGCCTTCACCGACCAATGGCTGCGCTCATCGTCCGACCGCCTGCGCAAGCTGGTCGACGGCTGCGGCGACGCCGACATGACGCTGGCCCGCATCGGCGGCTCGGACTTCGCGCTGCTGATGCCGCGCACCTCCGCGCCCCAGGCCGGCATGCTGGCCGAGCGGGTGCGGCGCGAACTGCGATCGTTGCGGGTGCCGATGGACAAGCAAGGTTGGTGCCGTTGGGCGCTGGCGATGACCGCGTTCACACCGGGCGACAACATGAGCGATACGCTGGCGCGGCTGGATCACGCCCTGATGTGCGCGGAGAGCGCCGACGACGACCAGATCGCGCCCGCCAGCCAGGCGGCAGACAGCACCCGCATCGGTGAATACAGCTGGCACGACGCCCTGGCCACCGCGCTCGAGCAGCACCGGTTCTCGCTGACGACCCAGCCCCTGGCCGATGTCACCGGCGCCCCGCTGCACCACGAGGCCAGCCTGACCCTGCACGACACCAGCGGCGCCGATCCCGTGCCGGCGGCCATCTTCATGCCGCCGGCGGTGCGCCTGGGGCTTTCCGCCGAATGCGACATCCAGGCGGTTCGCCTCGGACTGGACTGGCTGTACACCCATCCCGACGACGCCCTGACGGTGCATATCTCGCAGGCCTCGCTGGCCCAGGGCACCTTCCTGTCGCGCCTGGAGCGCATGCTGGCCGACCGGCCGGCCCTGGCCCCGCGACTGAACCTGGAGGTGGATGCGGCCGCCCTGGTCGAACACGGCGCCGACATGCGCCAACTGAGCCAGATCGTTACCGCCGCCGGCGGCCGCGTCGGCCTGTCGCGGCTGTCGCAGCAGTTCGGCGCGATGGAGCACCTGCACGCCTACCCCCTGTCGTACGTCAAGCTCTGCGGCAGTTTCATCACGGGCCTGCTGCACAGCCCCGGCAGCCAGCATCTGGCCGCCACCGTCGTGGCCACCGCCGGCTCGTTCGGCATGGCGGTGTACGCCGAAGACGTGCCGGACGACGCCACCCGCGCCATCCTGGAAAAGATCGGCGTCCACGCGATTCGCGGCACTGTCGTAAACTTCGCCCGCGCGCACGATCCCGCGCCTGACCAACAGTGGACTTCTCGTTGACGGAAGGATTGCTTCTTCACCTGCCCGACCTGCAGATCGGCCTGGCCGCCGGCATCGCCCTGGCTTGCGCGGCGGCCTGTGCCGTCAGCTGGCTCTACACCCGCGCCACCCTCTACGGCGCCGGCCTGGCGTTCGTGCTGGTCGAAGGCGTGCTGCGCGCCCAGCCCGCGCTGTTCCCCGCGGGCGCGTTGCAGGCCGGTTCCTACGCCGCCCTGCTGGCCCTGTCCATGCCCCTGATCGCCGGCCGGCCGGGGCCGGGCGCCGCGCGCCTGACGACCGCGTGCCGCTGGGCCGGCATCGCGCTGACGGGCCTGGCGGCGCTGGCCTTGATCTTCGTTTATGACGCCAATGGCGGCCTGATGCCAACCCTCGTCGCCGGCGCCGGCGCCACCGCCAGCGCGGTGCTGGCGGTCTGGCTCCTGGCCGCGGCGGCCCGCCCCATGCCCCGGCGTGCCGCCGTGTTGACCCTGGGCGCGGCGCATCTCTCGTCAGTCTGGATCCTGGGCCATGACGCCTGGTTCGCGCCGGGCGATGGCTCGCTGGCGGCCCCGCTGGCGCGCTTGCTGCTGGTGCTGGCCGCCCTGCTGCTGGCGGGGCTGGAACCCCGCGCGTGTCAACACGCGGCACGCCGTGACGCGGCCGCTGCCGAACAGTGGGTCGAGGGCGAATTACGACTGGCGGAAATGGCCGGCGCCCTGGACACCCAACGCCAGATGAACGCCTTGATCTCGCACGAATTGCGCGCGCCACTGGCCACGATCAGCGCGGCGGCCCAGTCGCTCGACATGATCCTGTCGGGCAGCGGCGAAACCGTCGACAGCCGGCTGGCGCGCATCCACCGCTCGGTCAGCCGCATGACCGAACTGATGGAACAGTTGCTGAACCAGGATCGCTTGGGCGAGCAGGCCTGGACGCCTCGCGGCGAATTGACCGACATGGCCGAACTGGCCGCCGACGCCGTCGCCGCCATGCAGCCGGACACCGCCCACCCCTTGCGGCTGCAGACCGGCGCCGGACCGCTGCCGGTCTATTGCGACCGCGCGCTCACGGCTGTGGTGGTGCGCAATCTGATCCACAACGCGATCAAGTACTCGCCGGCCAGCGAACCGATCCGGATCGAAACCGGCCAGACCGAAGAGAACGGCGTACCCATGGCGTGGGTGGCGGTCACGGATCGAGGGCCGGGCATCGGCCCGGAAGAACAGGCGCGCATCTTCGAACCGCGTTTCCGGCGCGCGGCGCATCGCGAAACGCAGGGCATGGGCATCGGGCTGTACCTGGCGCGACGCATCTGCCAGAGCCAGGGCGGCTCGCTCGGCATGCAAAGCGAAGTGGGCGTGGGCACGCGCTTTATCATCACCCTGCCGGCCCGCCCCCCCGAGCCGGCCGCTTCCGCTCAGGCGGCAAACACGTAGCCCTGGCCGCGCACCGACAGCACGGGCAGCTTCAAGCCCGCGCTCTGCGCCTTGGCGCGCAGGCGGCTGACCAGCACATCGATGCGACGCAACTCGAATCCGCCCGGGCTGTCGGGCAGGAACAACTCGGCCAGCGCCTGGCGGCTGACGGCGGAGCCGGCCGCGTCCATCAAGGCCACGAGAAAGGTGCGTTCCTGCGCGCTCAGGTGCAGCGAGGCGCCATCGGGCGCCACCAGGATCCAGCCGCCGTCCTGCAACGACCATGACGTATCGGCGGCCGCGCGCGTCTCGGCGTCGACCGGCCGCGGCGACTTGGCCAGGCGCATGCGCCGCGCCAGACTGCGGATGACCGAACTGAGTTCGAGCAGGTCGACCGGCTTGGTCATGTAGACATCGGCGCCGCCTTCCAGGCCGCGCACCCGATCCTCGAGCGCGCTGCGACCGGTCAGCATGACAATGCCGACCGGACTGAGCGCGCGCAATCGCGTCGCCACCGAAAAGCCGTCTTCCCCCGGAAGATGGGCGTCGAGAATGACGATGTCGCAAGGTTGTTCCTGCAAGCGGCGGTAGAACGCAGCAGCATTGTCACAAGCGAACGCCACACGGAAACCGTACCCGCCCAGGCCCAACGCCAACTCCTCCCGGAAGTCCGCATCATCCTCAAGCAGGCCGATACACAGCAAACCATCTGCGCCAGGCATATTCAGAGTGCTTTTATATTGAAAATTGTCGACAAATGCCCCAGTGACAGGCATGCCATCCTGAGTGTCCCGCAGGCGACAATCTTACGACTTTTACAATGGAAACGAATGATTGCAGGGAAAAAAACCGCGATTTTTCGTCTCATTGCGCCAATTTTCTACCTTTTCCCCGCTCAAAATACCGCTTTGTCGCCAACAAACGCGCAAAACGAACGTCAAGACGAACAACTGACTTCAATGCCGTTGGCCCACGCCGGCGGCAGACCGGCGTACTTTTCGTAGCCGGCCCGGGCCGTGAACGGATCGCGCAACAGCGTCATCAGGGTGTCGATTTCACCGGCGTCATCGCCCTTGGCGGCGCGGATCGCCGCTTCGGCCAGGTGATTGCGCAACACATATAGCGGATTGACCCGGTTCATGGCCGCGGCCACCTCGACCGCCGGACGCCCATCCTCGGCGTGGCGCGCCAGCAGGCGATCCAGCCAATCCGAGGCCGCGGCGCGGTCGATGAACAGATCCTGGAACGGCGCCCGCTCTCCCAGAACCGCGTCCGCCAGCCGCCGCCAGGTCAGGGTGAAATCCGCCTGATCGGCATCCATCAGCTTGAGCAGGTCGTCCAGCAGCGCCTCGTCCGCCGGCCGCCACGCCGCCAGGCCAAGCTTGGCGCCCATGCGGTCATGGAAGGCACGGGTGAAGACCCCTTCGAACTCGTCCAGCACCGCGCGCAAGGCGTCCGCGTCCTGCACCAGCACATGCAGACTGCCGCCCAGGCGATAGAGGTTCCACAGCGCCACCGACGGCTGGCGATTCCAAGAATAGCGGCCTTCGGAGTCGGAATGGTTGCAGACATGGCCCAGACGGAAACCGTCCATGAAACCATAGGGCCCGTAGTCCAGCGTCAGCCCGAGGATGGACATGTTGTCCGTATTCATGACGCCATGGCAAAAGCCCACCGCCTGCCAATCGGCCATCAGCAAGGCGGTGCGCCGGGTGACCTCGCGCAGCAGGCGCACGTAGGGCGCGGTGTCGCTCGCCGGCTCGCCCACGGGCGTGGCCCGGCATTCGGGGTAGTAACGGTCGATCACGTAATCGGCCAGCGTCTTGAGCAGCTCCGGCTGGCGGCGCGAGGACCAGTGTTCGAATGACCCGAAGCGCACGAAGCTCGGCGACATGCGCGTCACGATGGCGGCGGTCTCCACGGTTTCGCGCCACACCGGGTCATCCGAGGCCACCAGCGCCAGCGCGCGCGTGGTCGGGATGCCCAGGCCGTGCATGGCCTCGCTGGCCAGGTACTCGCGCACCGAGGACCGCAATACCGCGCGGCCGTCGCCCATGCGCGAATAGGGCGTCAGGCCGGAGCCCTTGAGCTGCAGCTCCCAGGCACCCGCGGGCCCCTGGATTTCGCCAAGCAGGTGCGCGCGGCCATCGCCCAACTGGCCGGCCCAGATCCCGAACTGGTGGCCGCTGTACACCGCGGCCAAGGTGTCGCCGCCCGGCAGCGGCTCGGCGCCGGAAAACACGCGCAGGAATTCCGGCGCAGCCAGCGCGGCTGGCTCCAGCCCGATGAGCGCGGCCGCCCCGGCATTGGCATGCAACAGGCGGGGGGCGTTCAGCGGCTGCGGCGACAGCCGCGTATAGAACGCCTCGGGCAGCGCCGCGAACGAGTTGACGGCACGCAGTTCGGACAGGGAATGGGCGCTCATGCGCGTTGGCTCCTGGCGGCGCGCTTGGCCGGCCGCACGTAGAATATGGCGCTGACGAAGAACAGCGTCGACAGCAGGATCTCGCCCCACGCCATCCCCACCGACAGCGGCGCCGGATCCGACATCGCGCGCACCGCGCCCTCCATCAGGTAGAGCAGCGACAGCATCGCGGCCCACTGATACGTATAGAGGTTGCCACGCACGATGCCGCGCAGCGGCAGCAGCAGCGGCAAGGCCTTGAGCAGCATCCAGGAGCCGCCCGGGCGCAGCGGCGCCACCACCGTCTCCCAGGTGACGCACAACACGATCAGGGCGAACAGCGACACCGAGGCCGCCAGCCGCAAGCGGGGGTTGAGTTCAGGGTTCATGCTGCTATTATCGCCTGATGAACCGCCCCGCCGAGCCTGTCGCCGCCGCGCCGGCGGCCCCTGAGTCCCCGCCCCCGCGCGCGTCGTGGGTGGCGCGGCTCGGGCGCGCCTTTGTCTTCACCGCGCAACGCGCCGACGAAGAAAAGCTGCTGCAAGTCGCCTCCAGCCTCACCTTCACCACGGTGCTGGCGATCGTGCCGATGCTGGCCGTGGTGCTGTCGCTGTTCACCGCGTTCCCCGTGTTCCAGGAATTCCGCGTCGCGCTCGAGGACTTCCTCGCCAACAGCCTGATGCCACCGTCCGTCTCGGACAACATCATGGAATACCTGAACCAGTTCGCCCGCCAGGCCTCGCGCCTGACCGCGATCGGCGGCGCCTTCCTGCTGGTCACGTCGCTGCTGCTGATCATGACCATCGACACGGCCTTCAATGACATCTGGCATGTCACCCGACAGCGGCCGCTGCCGCAGCGCGCGCTGGTCTACTGGGCCATCATCACGCTGGGGCCGGTGGTGGCGGGCGCCAGCCTCTGGGCCACGTCGTTCGTGGCCCGCGAATCGCTGGGACTGGTGCGCGACGTGCCCGAAATCGTCAGTGTCGTCATCTCGTTCATTCCCCTGGTGCTGACGGCCCTGGGCTTTGCCGCGCTGTTCGTGGTGGTGCCGAACCGCCAGGTGCTATGGCGCGACGCCCTCATCGGCGGCTGCGTCACGGCCATCGCGCTGGAGGTCATGAAGTCGGCCTTCGCCTACTACCTGACGCGGTTTCCCACCTATACCGTCATCTACGGCGCGTTCGCCACGCTGCCGATCTTCCTGTTGTGGATCTACCTGTCCTGGCTGGCGGTGTTGCTGGGCGCCACTCTGGCCGCCAGCGCGCCGCTGATCCGCCTGGGGCGCTGGGAATTCAACCGCTACGCCGGCGCCGCCTTCGTCGACGCGTTGGAGGTGCTGCGCACACTGCGCCGCGCCCAGTCGCGGACCCCGCCCGGCCTGCCGGCCAATCAATTGGCCTCGAAACTGAAACTGCACCAGGACGAACTGAACGACGTGCTGGAAACCCTGTGCGACATGAACCTGGCCACCCGCACCCCGGAAGATCTCTGGGTGCTGACCTGCGACGCCCGCGAGACCTCCCTGGCCCCGGTGGTCGACCGGTTCCTGCTGGATCGCGGCCAGCCCCGGGTACGCGACGATACTGAAATCCTGCGGGTCGCCGCGGCCGTGATTTCCCGCGACAATACGCCTGTGCTGGAAGAACTCTGCGCGGAAGCGCAAAATAGCGCAAATGGCGTCGCCCCGGTACTGCAGCTGGAAGCGAGCAAGAAATAGCAATCAGGGCACCACCGCCCAGGAGAAACCGATGTTGAAGGTCAGCGAGATTCTGCGCGTCAAGGGAGACACGCTTTACACGGCATCGCCGGACATGCCCGTGTCCCAGGCCGTGCAAACCATGAGCGAGCAGGATATCGGCTCGCTCGTCATCATGGAATTCGGCACGCTGGTCGGCATGCTGACCTTCCGCGAGATCATCCGCCATATGCATGCGCATGGCGGCGCGGGCGAAACCACCATTCGTTCCATCATGGACGACGCGCCGGTCAGCGTGTCGCCCAACACCAGCGCCGACGAGGTCCAGCGCCTGATGCTCGAAAAGCACGCGCGCTACATCCCGGTCATGGATGGCCCGACACTGATGGGCGTGATTTCGTTCTACGACATGGCCCAGGCCATCGTCGCGGCGCAGCAGTTCGAAAACAACATGCTCAAGGCCTACATCCGCGACTGGCCCGCCGAAAGCGCGGAATCGACGTCGTCCTGACACCGTCGCGCCTGGCGTGGCGGCGGCCCCGGCCGCCGGCCAGCCACGGCCCGCCATGAACAACGCCCAGGCGGCCGGCAGGCCGCCTGGGCGTTGTCGCAATCCGCGTTGGGGCCGGGCTCAGGCGCCAGCCGAGGCCGCCGTCAGCGTGGCGTCGCGCTCTTGCGGCGCATGCCGCTGGCTGCGCCAGGCGTCGTAGATCAGGGCGGGATCGTTGGCGGCCAGCAGCGCCGGGTCCGACAACATGCGGCGCCAGCGCCGCGCACCCGCTTGGCCATTCACCAGGCCCAGCATCGGCCGGGTCATGACCCGCAACGGCACGCCCTGCGCCACTTGGCGCGCGGCGTAGGCCATCATCGCGTCGACCACCTGGGCATCGCTGGGCAGCCGCAGCGACGGCCACAGTTGCAGCGACACTTCGGACAGCACCCGTGGCGTGTGCCAGGCCGCGCGGCCCAGCATGACGCCATCGAAGTCGGCAGCCGCGCGCACCGACTGCCCGGCGTCGGCCAGCCCGCCATTCAACACGAACACGCAGTCCGGAAAATCCTGCTTGAGCTGGCGCACCACGTCGTAGCGCAGGGGCGGA
Source organism: Achromobacter sp. (assembly GCF_050285565.1). Taxonomy (GTDB): domain Bacteria; phylum Pseudomonadota; class Gammaproteobacteria; order Burkholderiales; family Burkholderiaceae_B; genus Achromobacter. The sequence continues at coordinate 116,110 of NZ_JBLZXG010000004.1, read as the reverse complement.
ATCTCGCGATTGTCCTTGGGCGACAACCCCTTGAGCACGGCATTGCGCGCATGAGTGATGAACACCCGGCAACCGGCATCGTGGATCTTGCCGACGAAATCGCGCACGAAGGCGTACGACTCGTCATAGTCCAACCCAAGCCGGTGCTTGACCGTCACTGGAATATCGACCGCGTCCCGCATCGCCTTGATGCAATCGGCGACCAGCTCCGGCTCGGCCATCAGGCAGGCGCCGAAAGCGCCCTTCTGCACCCGCTCCGACGGACAACCGCAGTTCAGGTTGATTTCGTCGTAGCCCCACTGCTGCCCCAGTTTGGCGGACTGCGCCAGCGCGTCCGGCTCGCTGCCGCCCAGTTGCAACGCGACCGGATGCTCGGCCTCGTCGAAATCGAGATGGCGCGCCACGTTGCCATACAGCAGCGCGCCGGTGGTGATCATTTCGGTGTACAGACGCGCGCGCGGCGCCAGCAGCCGGTGGAAATAGCGGCAATGCCGGTCGGTCACGTCGATCATCGGGGCGACACACAGCCGCCAGTCGGGGGAGTCCAAGAATCACTCAGCAAAACAAGGGGATGCGGTATTTTACGGTGGTTAGCGCAAGTCTGCCCGGCGGACCCGGCCGGCGTTGTTCCCGCCCCCTGCGGGCCAGGTGGTCTAAAATTGCGCCGCCGCCGCGTACACGCCTGTTCACGCGCCCCATGTCCGCGTTCGTTAACCCTCATATTTCCCGACATCAATGGCCGTTTTCACCCCCGTATCCGACGACGACGCGCGCGCCCTGCTGGCGCATTTCGACCTGGGCGAGTTCGTCTCGCTGCGAGGGATCACGGCGGGCATCGAAAACACCAATTACTTCCTGTACACCAGCCGCGGCGAATACGTGCTGACGCTGTTCGAGGTGCTCACGCATGCCCAGCTACCGTTCTACATCGAACTGATGTACCACCTGGCCAGCCGCGGCATCCCCGTGCCGCAACCCCAGACGCTGCGTGACGGCACCCGCCTGACCACCCTGCATGGCAAGCCCTGCGCCATCGTCTCGCGCCTGCCGGGCGGCTACGAACCGGCGCCGGGCCCGGCCCATTGCGCGCTGGCCGGCGCCACCCTGGCCCGCGCCCACGTGGCGGCGCAGGACTTCCCGATCAAACAGCCCAACCTGCGCGGCCTGTCATGGTGGATCGAGACCGCGCCCAAGGTCCTGCCCTTCCTGGAACCCGGCCAGGCGCAACTGCTGCAGTCGGAACTGGCCGCCCAGCAGGCGGCGGCCGCGAGCCCGGCCTGGCAGGCACTGCCCGCCGGCCCGGCCCATTGCGACTTGTTCCGCGACAACGTGCTGTTCGCCGGCACCTTCGAGGATCCGCTCATGGGCGGCATCATCGATTTCTATTTCGCCGGCTGCGACACCTGGCTGTTCGACGTGGCCGTCAGCGTCAACGACTGGTGCATCGAACGCGAGACCGGCGAATTCATCCCCGGGCTGGTCGAGTCCTGGCTGGACGCCTACGCCCGGGTACGGCCGTTCACCGACGCCGAACGCCAGGCCTGGCCGCTGATGCTGCGCGCCGCCGCCCTGCGCTTCTGGCTGTCGCGCCTGTATGACTTTTTCCTGCCGCGCCCGGCCCAGACGCTCAAGCCGCACGACCCGCGGCATTTCGAAAGAGTGTTGCAGGCGCGCCACCGCCCGGGCCTGCCGGTATTGCCGTAATCGTTACGCCCCCCATAATTGGGGGGTAGCACGTCCCTTTTTGAGAGCCCCCCACCAAGAGAGCCATGCAAGCAGCATTCCTACCCGCGTCTTCCGGCTGGCAATGGGTTCGAGACGGCTTCCGTCTGTTCCGCAAGCAACCTTTGGCCATGTACACCTGGGCGCTGGTCAACAGCCTTCTGGTCATTTTCGCCTTCGCCGCGCAGATCGTGGGCCCGATCCTGTTCATCGCGCTGATGCCCTCGGTCACATTGATGAGCCTGGCCGCCTGCAAGCACGTCGAAGCGGATCGCGTCATGCTGCCCTCGATGTGGGCCAAGCCGCTGAAGCAGCCCGGCGTGTTCCGCAAGCTGTTCCTGATGGGCCTGCTGTATGCGGCGGTCAGCCTGATGACGGGCCTGGCGACGTTCCTGCCCTTTTCGGCCGCCTTCTCCGAAGGCATGCGCATCGCGTCCATCGAAAACAGCATGGAACCCATCCTGCTGGCCCTGCGCGCGCCACTCATCATTTTCACGATCCTCTATATCGTGATCGCGGCGCTGTTCTGGTACGCCCCGGTGTTGGTGGCATGGCACGGCTTGCGCCTGACGCAGGCGCTGTTCTTTTCCGGCATCGCCTGCTGGCGTAACAAATGGGCCTTCCTGGTGTACGCCGCCAGCTGGGTCCTGATCGCGTTGTTCCTGGATCTGTGTTCGGGGCTGCTGGTCGCCCTGGGCCTGTCGCCGCAGCTTGCCAGCACGCTGCAGATTCCGTTCACGATCGCGGCGGCGGGCGTGTTCTATTGCAGCTTCTATCCGTCGTACACCTCCGTGTTCGGCATCAACAGCGCCAGCCCGAACCTCGACAACGGCCACAGCGCCCAGGCATAACGCGATCCGGCGGGGCGGCAATGCCCTGCACACCTTCACCACCCGCCCCTCGCGCGACACGAACGCCACATCGATGGCATACCGCATGCCGAAGGTGTGTACCGCCCGGCACGGGACCAGCAGGATCCCCGATCGCGGCCCGGGCGGCGGGCGGCCCAACAGGCCCCGCATCCGCCCCATCGCCCCGTGGATCCGTAACAGCCTGAGCCGGCCGCCCGGCGCGCCCATGCGGCCCTTCACCCCGCCCCCCGCAGCAGTTGAACCGCAATGGGAAACGCCAGCACGATGAACGTGCAGGGAAAGATGCAGCCGATCAAGGGCAGCAGCATCTTGACCGGCGCCCGCAGCGCCTGTTGTTCGGCGCGCTGCTGGCGGACGTGGCGGCACTGCGCCACCTGCGCCCGCAATACCGGCGCCAGGCTGATGCCCAGGGCATCCGCCTGGGCCAGGGCGGTCACCCAATCGTGCACCAGCGGACTGCCGCAACGCTGGGCCATGGCCCGCAAGGCCACGGCCCTGGTCACGCCCGCCCGCATCTGCGCCAGCGCATCCGCCAGACTGTCTCGCAGCGGACCGCCCGGCCCACTCGAGGCCGCCGCCAGCAACGCCCCCTGCGCACTCAGCCCGGCCTCGACGCAGAGGATCATCATGTCGAGCACGAATGGCAACCCCCGCTCGATACGCCGACAACGGTCGACCCCGCGCGCGCGCAACCAAAGGCCAGGCAACAGGCCGGCCAGGCCCGCGCCGGCCAATATCCACGGCAGCGCGGCCGCCAGACCGCTTGCGAGAGGCATGCCAGGCAAGGCGCCATCGGTCACGCTGTCTGCCAGCCCTGCCGTCAGCCCCACGCCCGCCAACAGCGCACCGCCCACCGCCGCCAGCAGACTCTGGGCCAGGAAATGTTCGGCACGAACGGCCGCTGGCAGCCCCGCCCGCGAGACCCTGCCGGACAGCCATGCGTATCCGCGGCGCGGGCAAAGCGGCACCAGGCGGGGCGCAAGCCACGCGATCCAGGGCGCGCCCATGCGCCACCACCACGGCAGGGCCAGATCCCGCCCGATTGCCCACGGTACGCGCCGCAACAGCCGCCACGTGATCCAGGACGGCCCCCATGCCGCGCCCGCCATCGCCAACACCAGCCACATCCCGACCTCACTGTTCAGACATCGACCCGGACAACGCGCCGGATCAGCAAGACACCCAGGGTTTCCAGCGTGGCCACGAGGGCCAGCACCCCCCACCCCTGCGGCGTATGCCACAGCGGCGCCATGCTGTCGGGTTCGAGCCGCTCCAGCACGGCCAGCAACAGCAACGGCAACGCCCCCACGATCCAGGCCTGCAGGCGGCCCTGCGAGGTCAGCACCCGGACGCGATCCTGCAACTGCAGCCTGGCGCGCAAGGTCTGCGCAATGCTGTCGAGCGCCTCAGCCAGATTGCCACCGGTTCGCGCCGAAAGCCGCATGGCCGCCACCACCAGAGTGGTCGACTCGGCCGCCATCCGCGAGCTCAGGTGTTCCAGCGCTTCCTCCCAGGGCACCCCCAGGCGTTGCTCACGCAGCATCAGGCTGAATTCCTGCGCCAGCGGTCCGCCGCCATCGGCCACGACTTGGCGCAAGGCAGGCGCCAGGGCGACACCGGCACGCAGCGCCGACGCCAGCATCAGCAAGGCCATGGGCAACTGCTGCTCGAAACGCCGCACGCGGCGGCGATGCAAGGCCTTGACCAGGCGGCGCGGCACCCGCCACGCCGCCACGCCGGCAAGGGCAGCCGCCACCCCGCTCGAGGTGGCCATCAACGTCAGGGCCGCCGCCAGAGCCGCCAGCGCCACCGCGCCCGCCCACAACCGGGCCGGCTCGACGAACACGAACAACTCCTCGAGCCGGCTTCCCGCCTCCCGCGCGTAGCGCTCGCGGTGACGCAGCAACGCCGGCGCCAACCAGTGCTGTGCCTGCCATGCCAGGAGCGTGATGCAGGCCAGCGTGGTCGCCATGGCCAGCCAGATCATGGCGTCGCCTCGCGACCTGCCCCGACAGTCCCGCGATCGAGGCCGAACCACGCCATATCCAAGTCGACGCCGGCCGCCAGCCATTCCTGCGCGAAGCCGGGTACGATGCCGCAGCCGGTAAAGCCGCCCGCGCGCGTGTGCCGGAACAGCTCCTGCAACTGGATCCGTCCGCTTTCCATGCCGGTGATTTCGGCGATGGCTGCCACCACCCGCCGTCCGTCCGACAGACGCGCCTGCTGCACGATGATGTCGATGCTTGCCGCGATATGCTCGCGGATCGCCGCCAGAGGCAGATCCAGCCCCGCCATCAGCACCATCGACTCCAGCCGCGCCAGGGCGTCACGCGCGGAATTGGCGTGCAGCGTGGTCAGGGACCCTTCATGCCCGGTGTTCATCGCGGTCAGCATGTCGAAGGCCTCCGCGCCGCGGCATTCGCCGACCACGATCCGATCGGGCCGCATGCGCAGCGCGTTGCGCACCAGCTCGCGGATGTCGATCCGTCCTCGGCCTTCCTGGTTGGCTGGCCGCGCTTCCAGCGCCACCAGGTGGCCATGGTTCAGCCGTAATTCCGCCGCATCTTCGACCGTGACGACGCGTTCGCCCTGCGGAATTTCGTTCGAAAGAACGTTCAACAGCGTAGTCTTGCCGGCGCCGGTCCCGCCCGAAACCACCAGGTTCTTGCGCTGTTGCACGCACCTGGCCAGGAACCGCGCCATGGCGACGCTGAGCGTGCCCGCCGCCAGCAGATCGGACATGGCGGGCCGATGCGCGGGAAACTTGCGGATGGTCAGGCTCGCGCCCTTGAGCGCGACCGGCGGAATGACGGCATGCACCCGCGAGCCGTCCGGCAGGCGCGCGTCGACCAGCGGCGAGCTTTCGTCGATGCGGCGTCCCAAAGGCGTCACGATGCGTTCGATGACGCGGCGCACGGACTGCTCGCTGGTGAACGCAGCGGCGTGGCGCCACAGCCGCCCATCACGCTCGATGTAGATTTCGTCGTGGCGGTTGACCATGATCTCGGTCACATCGGGCGCCGCCAGCAGGGGTTCGAGCGGCCCCAGCCCGACCGCCTCGTCCAGGACCTCCCGGCACAGCGCGGCCCGATCGGCCTCCGGCGGCAGCGCCGCATCATCGGCCAGGATCCGCGTCAGCAGCCGGGCCGCCTCGGCACGCAGCATGGCATCGCTCATGCCGGCTACGTCGCGGCGGCGCAGGTCCAGCGCGGCCAGCAGCGCGGTGTGCAACCGACGGCGCAGATCCAGGCCGGGCAACGAGGATGGCGGCGCGCCAGCAGGCTCCGTGGACACGCTGCGCGGCGTTGCCGCCGGCAGCGGGGCCGCCACGGCGCCAGGGGTGTCCGGAGGGGCCGGCGCCACCCGCAGACGGCACGGCCCGATGAGGATCTCGTCATCAGGCCGGACGGGCGCGTGGCGTATTACGCGCAAGCCGTTGACGAACGTCCCGCCCAGGGCGCCGAGGTCTTCAAGCACGATCTCCGACGCCTGGCGCAGCAAGCGCGCATGCTGGCGGCCCACGCGCCAGTTGGCGATGCGCAGGTCGCAATGGCCGCCCCTGCCGATCAGCGCGGGCGCGGCCGCCCGGATCCTGCGCGTGGCGGTGTCTTCAAAAGTCATCTCGATATCAAGCATGGCATTACTCCTGTTCGGCTGAAATGGGTTTTGCGGCATCGCGAATCCATTGCGATCCCGCTCCCGCGTAGACGCTCCACCCGCCTGCGGGTAGCGCCGTGCCCAGCCGCGAGGGTTGTGGAAATGCGGCGTCGACCAGCTCGCGCCCGCGCCGCACCCGCTCGGCCATGGCGGGCTCGCTGCGCGATACGATCCGGGGCGTCACGAAGATCGCCAGCTCGGTCTCGCGCAGTTGATAGCGGCGCGACGAAAACAACGCGCCCAGGATCGGTATGTCCTTCAGCCCGGGCAGGCCGCTGGCCTCGTCGGAGCGCTCACGCGACAGAAATCCGCCGATGACCAACGTGTCGCCAGAGCGCACGTTGAACTCGGTCGATGCGCGACGGGTGCGCAGCGCCGGCCCGCCGGCCGCGGTCAGGGCCATGTCGACGGAGCTGGCCTCGACTTCGATCAGCGAGCGGATCACGCCATTGCGGTCGAGGCGTGGCGTGATCCGCAGCGACACGCCATACGGTTTGAACAACGTCGTGGGATTGCCGCGGGAATCGGTCGAGACATAGGGCACCTCGCCCCCCGCCAGGAAGGTCGCGCTGGCGCCGCTGCGCGCCAGCAACTGCGGCTGCGCCAGCATCACGGCCTCGCCGCTCTGGGCCAGCGCGGCAATGCGCGCCGACAGCAATGCGTTCACGCCGAAGTAGCCCGCCGCGGACGCAACCGGCGCGGCGGTCTCAACGACCCGTTCGCCGGGCCGGGCCATCCGGCCACGCGAGCCGGCATCCCACGCCAGGGCCGCGTTGAGTCCTCCCTGTGTCACGCCATCCCAGCGCACGCCGAGCTCACGCAATCGCGAGCTGGGAATCTCCACCACTTGCACATCCAGCAGCACCATGTTGTCCCAACCCACCTGCCCGGTGAAATCCACGACTTCGGGATACCGCTGCGCCAGTGCCGCGACCCGGGCGCGGTCGTCGTCGGACAGGTCATCCCCCTCGATCAGGAGGCGTCCGCCCACCAGGGTGCTGCGCGTGCCGGGAATGCGCGCCAGCAGGGATTCGACTTCGGCGCGCAGGCGTGGCGCACCGGCCGCCACCACCCGCACGTCGTAGCGCGTGATTCCGCCTTGCGCCCACACATGCATCGACGACACGCCTTCGGCGCGCGCCGACACCACGACCTCACGGTCATCCGTGGCCACCGCGTTCAGCACCTGGCTGTCGCCGATGGCCACGCGCGTGACGCCCGGCAACACCAGCACGCGGCTCTCGCCGACCTGCATGTCGAGCGTCTCGCCCGCCGGCCACGCCGGCGGCGCGGCCAAGCCCAGGCCCAGCGCGCACAGGATCACGATGAATCCAATCTTCATGGATGCTCCGATTCAAAATCCGCCAGGACCGCGGCTTGCGTACCTGTGCGTTCGTCCGGCCGATCGCCGTACAGGATGGTCACGCCGGGGACCCGCCGGGACGTCGGTTCCCGCTCGATCGGCCCCCACGTCTGGCGCCCCGCCGCGGCCTCGGTCTGCGCGGGATCATTGCGGCTGCGCAGCACAGCGGTCAGTGCCCCCGCCTGCCTGGCCGAGAGGTAGCGCATGGCCTCATCGGGACGGGCCGCCAACGTGATCCCGACGCCCCCCTCGCCGTCCGCGTTGGCGGTTGTGCTCAGTACCCGCAGGCCTTGCAGTACCGGCGCGATCGCCTCGTGTCCCCGGTATGACCGCGAGGTGTAGATGTCGATGGCATCGCCCTCCCGCAGCAGGCCCGCCAACCCGCCCAGGTCAGTGGCCGGCACCATGAAAGCACGCAGTCCCGGTTGGATCTGCGTGGCCAAGGAACGCGACGGTGCCGGGTCGGCCGCGCCCAGGCAGGCCCTGAGTAGCAGCTCGCCGCCGGCAAGGTCGACACCCAGCCGGGCGCCCAGCACACTGTCGATCGCCTGTGGCTCGATACTGGCCGCGGGCGCCCACACGGTCGGCACCTCGCGTACCGCCAACTGCGCGGCCTCCAGCACCGTGCCTGCCGGCAGGTCGCGGGCCGCCACCAGGCGGCGAACCAACGGCGTGCGCGCCTCGGCCCGCAGCCCCTCGACACGTTGCCGCACATGCTCGCGAACGGCCCATGCCGACACGAGACCCGCAGCCAGCGCCAGCAGCGGGACGGCCAGCTTGCGCACGCCCTGGAAAGCGACACGCGTCATGGCTCCCTCCGCCTGATCCACAGTCCACTGCCGCCATCCAGCGGTGTCAGCAGCCAATCCAACTGCTCGCCGCGGCGGCGCCATGACTGCCAGGCGCCGGCATCCGCGGCCTGGCCAGCGTCATGCCAGCCTTGGCGCTGCAATCCCTGGCGCAGGATCGGCGCCAGGCGCGCCGGGGGCAGCACATGCTGCCAGATGCGCTCGGACACTCGGACACCGGCTTCCACCGAAAGCAAATCGAACCTCAGACGCACTGGAGGCGGCAGCCAGGCCGGCCGCGGCGCATCCCTGCGATCCGCCGCCTGCAACGCCGACACGCTGCCGACGCTGCGCCCCGCCGCGGGACTTGTCAGCAACGCCACCCAGTAGGCCCCCCCCACGCGTCCGGACAAGATGGCCATCCCGGCCAGCACCGTGAGATCGCGCAACCCGGGTTGCTGGCGCGCCAGGGTTCGGATCAATTCCGGCACATCGACCGGCGCGTCGAACATCACCGCCTGCAACGGCAAGCCGTGCAACCACAGGTTATCGGACAAAGGCTCGACCCGCGATCCCGCCGGGAACCGCAACGCCGCAGGCGTCATCGCCATCGACGGCTCGGACCTCGCCAGTGCCCCCGCGCGCACCGCAACCGGCGGCACGGTCGCCACGGTGACCAAGCCGCAGATTGCCAGCCTCCGGGTCACGGTCAGGGTCAGGGCCAGCCCCTTCATGGACGCGCGCTCCCATCGTCTGCCTTCCTGTCGGCCGGCACCACGTCGGCCCAGGACGAAAGCCAGTCCAGCGACAACGCGGGCCGGCGCCACGGGACATCCACGGCCGCGATGGCCGGCGCGATGGCACGCGCCAGAATTCGGGCGTCCGCGGCCACGCGGCCCCACGCCGCCGCAGAGGCGCCAATGCGTCGCTGCGTATCCCGCTCGTCGCGCGCATTGCCCGCGTCGGCCGCGACACTCAGGCGACGCGCCAGGCGCACCCCGCCCCAGGCAGCCACGCCGGTGACGTCGGCGCGGGACGTGGCCGACACCCGGCGCACCGGCCCCCACCACCACGCGCCGGCGCCGGCCGCATCGTCCGTCACCTGAAGGCGCGCGGTATCCCTGGCGCCCGCCGGGACGCCCATGGCGATCGACATTGCAACCCGTCGGCTGGACTGGATCAGCGTCAGCGCGCGGTACTGCACCTTGCCGGTCCAGGCGATCGCCAGCAGCATCAGAATCAATACCGGCAACAGGACCAGGGCCTCGACCATGGCCTGCCCGCGCTGCCCGATGGTTCCGCCCGTCATGGTGCCTCCCCGCTCTGCGGCGCTCGCGGCGCGGGCTCGGCCGACAACCGCGCCTGCCAGTACGGACGGAACAGCGTGGCGAGTTCATCGTGGTCACCGGCGCGCCCCGACGGGCGCGCGAAATAGGTTTCGGCGGCAGTCGTGACGGTGATTGTCCGACGCTCGCCGCGGCTGCCCTCGGGCGCCACCGGCTGGCCACGCGCAGGGGTCCGCGCCATCGCGCCCAGATGCTGCCTCACGGCCAGCACGAAGCGCAGTGGCAGGGCGCCGTTCACCACCTCGTAGTCATCGGGCACCCCCTGGCCGGGCCAACGCCTGCCCTGGGCCAGGGCATAGGAATTCGCCAGCGGCGTGGCGACGCCGGCACCGAGGCTCCAAGAGGTCGATTGTTTCACCCAGCGCCAGAAATCCAGCGTGGTGAAGTCGGAGGGAGGATCCTTCGCATATTCCACCTCGGCAGGCGGCTTGGCATCCGTTTCCAACACCGCGCCCCAACCCATGCTGTATTCGCGGTAATAGCAACCCGCCCAGCGATTCCAGCGCGAGGAATGGAACGACTGCGTGTCCAGCGCTCCCCAATGTCCCTGCGCATCCAGCCAGGTTGAACCGCGACGCCGCAAGGCATGGGGCGATGCCGGGCATTGCGCATTGGGCGGCACGGCACTGTGCCGCGTGCCGTCGCGCCGGTCGAGAAAGCCGTAGCGCTGCGCCGCCTGCTCGACCGCCGACCAGACCCCGACACCGCGCGTCGCGGTGCGCCGTCGTACATATCCCGGCCAGCCATCATGCAGCAAACGCGGCACCGGCTGGCTGGCCGCCGCTTCGCCGGCGTAGTTGTCTCGCAGCACGGCCCGCATCAGGCGCTCGCGCTCGGCGGGCAACCCCGCCACCGCCGCGGCCGATCCCGCGGCAAGCACCGCGTGCGCGACACGCTCATGTTCAGCGTAGAGCCGCGCCAAATCGCGCTGTGCCGGGAGATCGGCACGCGCCGCGCGATAGGCCTGGCCGACGTCGCGGCCGAACAGGCTGGCGAGCAGGTGCCCGGGCGGATTGTTGCGCCGCCGTTGGCCGGCGAGCGTGTCCGCGAAGGCCAACGACGCGCCCAGCGTCACCAGATGCGCCATCGCGATCTGGTGCGCGATCTGCGCGCGGTTGGCGTAGGCCAGGAAATTGAGTTGCCGCGCCTGCGCCAGCGCGCCGCTGTAGGCCGCCGCATCCGCCGCGTGGGTCAGGCGCGCACGTGCCTCGACCGTTCGCCCCAGGCCGTGCAACACGACCAGCACGGCCGCCAGCACGCCCAGCAGCGGCAGGCCCAGCGCCAGCACCTGGCCGCGCTGTCCGGCCTGGCGCATGCATCCCGAGACAGGGCGGTTCATGGTTCGACCACCGCGTTGCCAGTGAAGGCCTTGAGCGAACGCGCGGCCGTCTGCCCCGCGGCCTTGCGCACCGCCGCCTGCGCGGCACGCGACTGCGCGCCGCCGTCCTCGCCCGCCAGCTCACGGGCCATGGCCGCGGTCTGCGACCGCACCACCTGGCCGAAGTACTGGTAGACGGCGATCGCCGCCACCGCCACCAGCGCCACGATCACGATGTATTCCGTCATGCCTTGCCCGGCCTGACGCTTCAGATATCCCGACACTGCCAATCTCCCCACGCGATGAAATGAGGATCCAGTGTCCGCGCCCGTGCAGACCGCCACAATTCGCGGATGCCGAGCTGGATGAATATGTCACATCGCCTTGACGGCGGGCCGCAGCGCTATCGAAAACCTCCCCAAGCGGCGCGACGCCAGGGGCCGAAGAATGTTGTAAACCGCTAATATTCATCGGGTTTTCCCTATTGTTCGGCCCCAGGCGCGGCAGTAGATTGAAGTCGCCGGGCTGTCTGACACCCATCGCGTGCGAAGCCGGGCAGGAGCGCCTCAGACTCATCTCGAGCTGGGGCGCTCTTCCATTTCGGGATTCGCCTGGCACGGCGCGCCGCTCCCGCCTGGCATTACAAAATCTATACAGAGTCGCGCAATCCCGTCACAGCACGCTGGCTAGCATGGCGTCTTTCCGTTCCAGGATCGACCGACCCATGCTTGCCCATGCCCCACCGCCCTGGGCCGCCCGCCCCGGGCATGGCCCTGCCCGCACCCCCGCCATCGATGCGCTGCGAGGGCTGGCGATCCTGTGTGTCGTGCTGCTGCATATCCAGATCCATATCCCGCAGGAACAAAGCCTGCTGGGCAAGGTGCTGCCCGCCGCCCTCTTCAATCTCGTCTTTCGCAGCGGCTACTACGGTGTCATCATCTTCTTCGTCATCTCGGGCTTTCTGGTCACGCACGCGTCCATCGCGCGCTGGGGCAGCCTCGAAGCCATGCCCTGGCGCGCCTTCCTGCGGCGCCGCTTCGCGCGCATTTATCCCTGCCTGCTGCTGTTGGTGTTGCTGCTGGCCGGCCTGCACCAGGCCGGCATGCCCGGCTTCGTCATCGACAACACCAGCGCGACCCGCGCCGTGGCCGCCGCGCTGGGATTGCATCTGAACTGGCTGGAGGCACAGACCGGTTACCTGCCGGCGGCCTGGAACGTACTGTGGTCGCTGTCCATCGCGCAAGCGTTCTACCTGGCATTTCCGTTGCTCGGCCTGCTGTCCTTGCTGGCGGGCCGACGCGCCCTGGTCCTGACCTTGCTATTGTTCGTCGCGCTCGGGCCTTTCGCACGCGTGGCCTTCAGCGATAACGCGATCTGGGCGCAGCATGCCTACCTGTCCGGCATGGACGGCCTGGCCATCGGCTGCCTGGCCGCGTTGTATGCCGCGCGCCCGGGGCTCACACATCCTGCGCCATCGCGCCGCCCCGTCCGCCCGCTGCTGCTGGCAGGGACAATGCTGTTCGTGCTGGCGTTCCTGCTGCGCAAGGCCACTGCCTCGCTGGGGCTGACGGCGCTAGGCGTGAACGTCACGGTACTGGAGATTGGCGTGGCCTGCCTGCTGATCGGCTGGACCCGACGCTCGCGCCCGCCTTGTCAGAATCCGCTCCTGGCCGCATTGCGATGGGCCGGTCACAACAGCTACGAGATCTACCTGACGCACATGTTCCCGGTTCTGTTGCTGGCGGCCGCGTCCTGCCGCAATTCCGGCGGCATGGTCTCGACCTGGTGGCGCGCGGGCGCGTTGACCGCCACCAGCGTGCTGGCCATCCTGCTGTCGGCCATGCTGGGCGGGCTGCTAGCCCGTTACTACTCGGGGCCCATGCGCCGCTGGCTGGCGGGATCGCGCTGAGTCCGCGGCCGGCCCCGCCCACACGCCGCTGACAGTCCGCCGGGGAGGCAAGCCGTCAAAAAAACCATAGGATCGGTTATCCTCCGCTGCAAAAACAGCGAGGAAAAATCACACGTGAGCCACGCTCATACCATCACGACCGGCAAGCTGGCGCTGGTGCTGTCCAACCGGCTGGGTGACACGTTATACCAGATGACCCTGGCCAACAATCTGCGCAAGGCCGGCCACGACCTCACCGTCTACGGCGTGCATGGCCATGCGCTGCGCGAGTGGTTTCCGGCTTTCGACATCCAGCCGCTGCCGCCCGACATTGGCGGCCTGGCCGGCTACGACACCATCGTGCAGATGGATCCCGACAGTCCCTTCGACGGGCTCACCCGCGTCTGCAAGCGCTTTCTGAGCACCAAGGAATGGGGCAAGATCCGCGCCGCGCCGCGCCGGCACGATGCGCCCAACGGCATCCTGGACGAATTCCGCCGTTTCTCGGCCGATGCCTTCGGCCTGACCGACTGGAGCCATGACAATGGCCTGTGCGCCCCGGCAAGGCTGAAGGCGCGTCGCCACGACAAACGTGTCATCCTGCATCCGACCTCGAGCGAAGCCGAACGCTGCTGGACGCCGGGCAAGTACGTCATCGTCGCCCGCCGCCTGCGCGCCATGGGGTACGAACCGACCTTCGTGCTGGCGCCGTCCGAGCGCGCCTTCTGGCTGCCACTGCTGGAACAGGCCCACGCCGGCCTGGTCGAGGCCCCCTCCATCGCCGGCGTTGCCGCCGAGGTGTACGAATCCGGCTGGTTCATCGGCACCGATTCCGGCATCGGCCACTTAGCCTCATGCTGTGGCCTGTCGACCGTCACCATCGTCGACCGCCCCCGCAACATGCCGCGCTGGCGCCCGGCCTGGGCCGACAACATCATCGTCAAGCCCTGGTGGCTGCCCCTGCGCTCCCTGCGCCGCAAGTATTGGCGCGAGGCCACCACGGTCGCCGCCGTGATGCGTTGCTTCGGCCGCATGGTGCGCCGGCGCGGCCACTGATCCCTGAATGCCACCGGGCCGGTTGCCCGCGCATCGGCAACCGGCCCGGTGCGTGGGCGCCACGCCCGGCGGGCGTGGTACCGCGCGGCTCAGGCGGGCGCCTCGACGTTCCGGGCCGACCTCGCCCGCTCCATCGCGGCTTCGTAAGCCCCCAGCGTCTCCGCCATTTTCTGCGACAGCATCAAGTTGCGGTCGGCAAAAGTCCGCGCCTGCCCGGCAATCCTGGCCGACTCGTCGGGATGCGCCCAGATCCACGCCAGATGATCGGCGAAACCCGCCACATCGCCCGCCGGCGCCAGCCAACCAGTGCGGCCGGGATGCACGATCTCGGGCAACCCGCCGACCGCGCTGGCCACCACCGGGCAGCGGGAGGCGTAGGCTTCCGGCACCACCCGCGACCAGGCCTCGTTGACCGAAGGCACCAGTACCGCATCAGCGGCATGGATAACGTGGGCGATATCTTCGCGATGTCCGGCAAAGGTCACGTGGCCGCCAATGCCCAATTCAGCGGCCAATGCGTGCAGCAATTTGCCGTAGGCCGCCGTCGCGCGCGTCGGCGCGCCCACCACCAGCGCGCGTGCCGGCACGCCGCGCTGGCGCAGGGTGTGCACCACGCGCAGCAGATCCTCTTGCCGCTTGTCGGGACGCAGCATGCCGATGGTCGCCACCACGAACGCGGCCGGATCAATGGCCAGTTCCTCGCGCGCCGCGCGCCGCATCGCGTCCTTGTCCGCGCCGACGAAAAAGCCCTGATCGGCCCATTCGCCCACGACACTGATACGGCCCTGGCTGGCAAAGCCCGCCGTCATAATGTCGCGTGCCCCGCCCTGGCTGGTGGTGATGACGCGGTGGCAGCCCAGCTTCCACTCCAACCGGCGGCGCCACGAGGTGCGCAACGGCCGCGAGAAATGCCAGGTCCGCACCAGCGAACACAGGTCGCGGCACAGCGCGCTGGCCTTCGCGTCGGGCGTGCCGTGCGCATCAATGACCTGAATACGCAGATCCTTCACCAACCGCCGCAGCCTGAGCACCCCCGACCAGGAATACGGGGAATTGAAATCCATGCCGACAGCCGCCAGCCCCCAACTGCGCGCCAGCTTGAGCGTCTCGCTCCGCGGCGGGGCCGCGATCGCGACCGCATGGCCGTGCTCCCTTAGCCAACGCGCCTGATCCAGGACCCGAAATTCCAATCCACCCAGGTTCGGGCCGGAGAGCGTGTGCAGAATTTGCATGAAAATGACGACCCAGGCACGGTGTCGCCCCGGCGGGCCATGGCCCCCACCGGCCCGAAACCGCCTGAAATTCTTTTTTTGTGAAATTTAGCTACGGGTCAGGAATATAGGTGGCTAAAAAGGGACGAATTAAGCAAGAGTTTTAATAATTGTTAATTTATTTGCTTATTCTGTAACTTTTTAATTCAGCCAAATTCCCCGAGCGACGAACGCGCTGCCGTCCTCGGGGGCGGGCCTGGCGTATGACGCGCTCCAGGGGCATCCCCTCCCCGCCACGATCACCCCGACGGCAATCGCCAGCCACTTGCCCCCGCGCGCGATCACTGCGGCTGCGTCACAACCCCGCCTCTGAGGGCGCGCCCGCCCCGCACCGGCAGCGCCTCGATCAACTCGTCCAACGACAAAGCCCGTTCAAAATACCAGCCCTGCACCTTGGTCACGCCATGCTGGGAAATCGCCTGCACCTGCTCCGCGTTTTCGGCGCCTTCGGCAATCACATCGAGGTGCAGTGACCTTGCCAGGTCGATGATCTGGATCGCCACCGTGCGTTTGGGCCCCTGCTCGACCATGCCTTGGGTAAACACCCTGTCCAGTTTCAAGTAATCGACCGGGAACGATCCCAGGTAAGCCAGGCTTGAATAACCTGTTCCAAAATCGTCGATCGCCACCTTCACGCCCATTTCACGTATGGCTCTGATGGTTTCGCGCGCGTTCGCTTCCAGCAACCCGCGCTCGGTCAATTCGATGAGCAGCGCTTCGGGAGGAATGCCGGTCACCTGCAGCAACCGCTCCACCAGGTCACGCCCCGAGCCCGACCGCGCTTCGTTCGCCGAGATGTTCAAGGACACGTAAAAACCGTGCACGCGCGAGGTGATCTGTGGAATGTCCCGGGCCGCCAGATCGAATACTTGCGCGGCGATCTCTTCCGACAATCCCAGCCGTTCCGCCGCGGGAATGAAAACATCCGGGCCGATCGGCTCCGCCCCGAAAGGGCGCGCCCAGCGCAACAAAGCCTCGGCGCCGATCCACTTGCCCGTGGGGATATCGACGATCGGCTGATAGGCGAGATAGAACTCGCGGTGTTTGATCGCTCTGCGCAGATGATGCGCCAGATCCTGGACGCGGCGTTGCCGCCAGACGATCAGCCCGCACAGCATCAGGCCCGTCATGGCCCCGGCCACGCCCACCGCCCAGCGGGTCGCGGCCAGATTGTGCAGATACGCATCGCGCGGAATCGCCACCAGCGCCACATGCTGAAACGTGGAAGACGGGGCCAGCGCGACCACCGTTCCCGACACCTCCGTCACCATGGCGCGGCGGCCGGCCGCCCCGAGCAGCCATTCAGGCTGCACGTATCCGACACCGAAGAAGCGATTGGTGGCGCCGGGATAGAACAGCCCCAGTGTCGCCGCGGGTTCGAGCAACATCGCCGAACTGACGAGGTCGCCACGATTCAGGAAGATCGTGTAGCCATTGCGCGCCAGCGCGATGTATCGCAGGCTCGGCGCGGCCGGCAGCACCACCTCCGGCCAGACGCGGATGCCCTGCGCCGTGACGAAGTCCGGCGTGCCCAGATCGGTTCCATCCAGGCTGCGGCCCAGCGATGAACAGATGACCCGGCTGTCTTCGGTGTAGGCAATCGCGCGCAGCACCGGCGATTGCAGCACCAGGCGCCCCATTTCGGCCTGAATGTATGAAGCGCACGGCAGCGTGCCACTGAGCCCCCCCAGCGATCCGCTCACACTCTCCAGTTGCCGCGTGACGCTGTCGGCGCGCGTGAGCATTACCTCGGATAGGGCGGCGGCCTGAACCTTCGCCTTCTGGACGGCAAAATAGGTAAGCAACTCCAGCCCGATATAAATCGGCACGGTCGCCGCGAACAGCAGGCCGGCGGTGAACACCAGCGTTGTCACAACTTTTCCCATGCGACCAACACCTCTATCAAGTGTTTGACTATGACCGCAAGCTTCCGGATCATTATCAGCGAAAATCAAATCGCATAGCGAGAAACTGAATCTTCCGGCATTCTGGATCCGGCACAATCACGAACCCCCTGTCGGTCGAGAAATCCATGGCGGAAACCGATTCTGCGAATGCCCCCACGCCAAAACTGCCCTCCATCCGGCGTGCCCTGCTGTGGCTGGGCATCGCCTGTACGGTACCCACCATCCTAGTAGCCTCGGCCGCCACTTACGAGGCCTATCTGCTGCGCAAGGAACGGGTCTACGAGACGGCCGTGATCACCACCCGCACCCTGGTCGCGGAACTCGATCGCGAGTTGCGCGCCATCGAGGCCGGACTGCGGATACTGGCCACCTCCGAAGAGTTGCAGCAAGGCCGGCTCGGCGCATTCCACCGGCGGCTCCAGGACGCGCTGCAACTGCAGAACGTCGACGGCTATGTTCTGCTGGATCACCAAGGCACCCAGGTGGTGAACAGCAACGCCCCGTTTCCTGGCCCCACCATCCACACGGCCCTGCCCGACGCCGTGCTGCGCGAAGCGCAGTCGCCACAGGGCGTGGTCACCAATCTCTTCAATACCGCATTGCGCGGCGAGCAGACCATCGCGGTCGGCATACCCGTCTCGCTGCAGGGTCAGGTGCGCTACAGCCTGTTCGCCGAAGTCAAGCCCCAGCGCATCAGCCAGGTACTGCGCCGGCAGGCGATGCCGGAAGGCTGGGTCGCCGCCGCACTCGACAGCCAGGGGCTGATCGTGGGCAGGACCCGCGACGAGGCCCGCTATGTGGGCCAGCACGCCGTACCGTCGCTCAGAGCCGCGATCGCGGACTCGCCGGAAGGCACCTTACGCAGCGAGACCAAAGAGGGCAATCCGGTGCTGACGGCCTTCAGCCACAGCCGCGACCGGCTCTGGGCGGTGGCGGTGGGCGCGCCGATCAGCTCCTTGCAATCGGATCTGTGGCGCTCCATGGTCTGGGTAATCGGAGTGGGCCTGACGATCATCGCCATGGGTATCTGGGCGGCGTACCGGCTCGCGCTGCAGATCCGCGCATCCATCACCTCATTGAGCGAACCGGCCATCGCGCTGGGGCGGGGTGGCGCGGTCTCGGTGCCCGCCACCCAATATCGCGAAACCGCGCTGCTGGGCGACTCGCTGCTGCGCGCGGGCCAATTGCTGTCGCACGCACAGCAACTGGCCTACCAGGACCCGTTGACCTCGCTGTGCAACCGCGTCCTGTTCACCGAACTCGCCGCCCACGCCCTGGCTGCCGCCGCCAGGGTCTCGCGCCCGGTCTCGATCCTGGCGGTCGACCTGGATAACTTCAAGGCGGTCAACGACACCTACGGCCACAAGACCGGCGACCTGGTGCTGAAGATCGCCGCCGAGCGCATGACCGGGGCGCTGCGCGAGGCCGACGTCCTGTCGCGCTTCGGCGGCGACGAATTCGTGGTGCTGCTCGACGCCACCGACGGCGCCACCGCCGAACAGGTGGCGGCAAAACTGAACGCGGCGCTAGCCGCGCCCTACCCTGGCGTACGCGTCGCGGTAACCGGTTCAATCGGCATCGCGACCTATCCGGTCGACGGCGACAGTCTTGGCCAGTTGTTGCAGGAAGCCGACAGGGCGCTCTACGAAGCCAAAGCCGCCGGCCGCGATCGCTACACCAGCGCATCCCCTTCGCTCAGGGCCGCCACCCTGGATCAATACGACATGTCGTAAGTTCTTGGGCAACCCGCGCCGCACAAGCCCCCTCGTCCCCTCATGCCACGGGCGTGCCGATGTGGAACCGCAATTACAAGATCGCCAATCTGGGGTAAAAAGCTGTCCTGACACAAACCTTAATTCAGCTACCCCGCGAACCCGATGCTGCGCTCGTCTGCCCTGAACCCGCGCCCGCGATCCACGGAGCCTCCCCCCGCGTCCCCCAGGTTTCATGTCAGGCTCGACAGCGCCACCATGCCCGACGCGGCGGACGTCTGGCGCACGCTGGTGCGCCCCTACGTCGATGCGCGCATCGAGTCCGATCCGCGACAGTTCTTCGGCGAAATGGCCGGCACGCATCTGGGCGACAGCATGATCAGCCGCAGCACCAGTGCCGCCACCATGGCCAACCGGCGCCACGCCCTGGATATCCGCCTCGGACAGATGGACCACTTGCTGATCCAGTTGCTGCTGGCCGGCAGCATCCGCGGCCAATATGGCAAGCGCAAGGTCGACGTGCCACCCGGCTCGATCAGCCTGCTCGACCTGGGGCAGACCCTCGATACGCGCACCGACAGCCTGACCACCATCACCCTGACCGTGCCCCGTGACCGGTTGCCCACTTCGCTGCGTGGCCGCAACCTGCACGGCATCGTCCTGCCGCCCGAAGACGGGGCGACGCAATTGCTGGCATCGCACCTGCAAGCGCTGATGACGCACGCCCCCCGGCTCACCCACACGGCCATGGCCGCCCACGTCAATGCCGCGCTGATGATGCTGTGCGGCGGCCTGTCGCAACCCGTGCCGGCCACCGCCGATACCCAGGAATCCGTGCGCGACAGCATGCGCAGGCTGGCCCAGCGCCAAATCGAACGCCATCTCGATTCCGACCAGATCTCTCCCGAGCACATCGCCACAGCGATCGGCGTTTCGCGTGCCGCCCTCTACCGCCTGTTCGAACGCGACGGAGGCGTGCGCGCCTATATCCAGGCACGCCGGCTGGATCGCTGCTTCGACGAACTGCTGCTATCGACCGGCAGCCGCATCATCATCGCGGATCTGGCGTATCGCCACGGATTCTCCAGCGAAAGTGTGTTCAGCCGGGCGTTTCGCCGACGCTTCGAAATGAGTCCCGGCGAGGTTCGCACCCGCGCCCAACGGGCGCGCGCGAGCCAGCACCTGGACACCAACGGCACCCCCGACGTAACCACGGTCAGAGCTTGGCTGGAGAGCATCCGCGGCTACCCGGCCGCCACGATCCAAACGGGCTGATCCGCGGCAGGCGGGTGATTTACACGACGGATGAAATTGACAAGGCCCCAAGCAATCCTTTTATGAACTCCGTGTTGCGCAGGCATTCCTGACTGCAACTCCAAGGCGCGCAGCTTGTGTGCGGTCAGGTCACGGGTTGGGACGCTTCCATTAAGCCACGCATTTACCACGCCCGATAGCAGTATCCACCAACCCCGGATGGCTCACTCTTTGATCCCAACACTAAACAAAACAATAACGTCCGGCGGTAGGGCAATATCCTCCATAGGTACCTGAGGAACTCTGATTGTGTCGCTCCTAGCGTGAAGCGCATATGCCCCTGGCAACAGAAAAAATTCTTCACTCCATCGGCCGTCGCGACCAATATGGCCTTTAATAGGCTCAGATTGCCGGCCCTCCTTCCACAATACCAACCGCAGCGGGGCACCCGGCGTACCCGTTCCAGTCACAACTAGCGCCCCTTCCCCAACCGTTAAATGCTGCGTCGGATACACGATAGCAAAGTCAGACATAGCTCTTCCTAGGACGTTAGTGGCAAATTGGTATTAACGCCTCTTTTGCTACAACTCCCTTTTTGATAGCTGACGATTTCAATTTGATTTCGTGCACCACTACTAGTGTCAATAATCCCATCGTCCTGAAATTGCGCTCACCTCGCCCCACCCAGCTTGCCCGCCACGCAGAGGACGTCAAGATTACGTCAATGTCGGCGCTGGAAACGAAACAGCCGCCATTGCTGGCGGCTGTAGCTGCCTGATTGCTCAGGACTTTTTTGGTAGGCCCCCCGAGAGTCGAACTCGGCACCAACGGATTATGAGTCCGCTGCTCTAACCAGGCATGAGCTAGAGGCCCAGGAAACGATTACTGCCCTTCCAGGAAGCTCTTCAGCTTGTCGGCCCGGCTGGGGTGACGCAGCTTGCGCAGCGCTTTAGCCTCTATTTGGCGGATGCGCTCGCGCGTGACGTCGAATTGCTTGCCCACTTCTTCCAGGGTCTGGTCGGTGCTCATTTCGATGCCGAAACGCATGCGCAGGACCTTGGCTTCACGCGGGGTGAGAGAGTCTAGCACTTCCTTGACGACATCGCGCATCGAACCATGCAGCGCCGCATCCGAAGGCGCCAGCGTGGACGTGTCTTCGATGAAATCGCCCAGGTGCGAATCGTCGTCGTCACCGATGGGCGTTTCCATGGAGATCGGTTCCTTGGCGATCTTCAGGATCTTGCGGATCTTGTCCTCGGGCATGTCCATCTTCTGCGCCAGGGTCGCGGGATCCGGCTCGGCGCCGGTTTCCTGCAGGATCTGGCGGCTGATCCGGTTCATCTTGTTGATCGTTTCGATCATGTGGACCGGGATACGGATGGTGCGCGCCTGGTCGGCGATGGAACGGGTGATGGCCTGACGGATCCACCACGTCGCGTAGGTCGAGAACTTGTAGCCGCGACGGTACTCGAACTTGTCCACGGCCTTCATCAGACCGATGTTGCCTTCCTGGATCAGATCCAGGAACTGCAGGCCGCGGTTCGTGTACTTCTTGGCGATCGAGATCACCAGGCGCAGGTTGGCCTCGGTCATTTCGCGCTTGGCCTTGCGAGCCTTGGCTTCGCCGGTGGCCATGCGCTTGTTGACGTCCTTCAGGTCCTTCAGCGGCAGCACGACGCGCGTTTGCAGGTCGATCAGCTTTTGCTGCAGTTCCTGCACGGCGGGAATCTGGCGCTCCAGCGTTTCGGCGTACGGATGGCCGGCGGCCACTTCGTCGACGACCCACTGCAGGTTGGTTTCGTTGCCCGGGAACACCTTGATGAAATGCGTGCGCGGCATGCCGGCACGATCCACACACGTGTGCAGAACCGCGCGTTCGAGCTGGCGCACTTCTTCCACCTGGTTGCGCAGTGTGTCGGCCAGCTTCTCGACCATCTTGGCGGTGAAGCGGATGCCCATCAGTTCGTTCTGGATCGACTCCTGCGCGCGCACGTAGACGTCCGACTTGTAGCCGTCCTTCTCGTACGACAGGCGCATCTTGTCGAACTGCTTGCCGACCTCGTCGAACTTGGCCAGCGCCTTCACGCGCAGGTCTTCCAGTTGCTTGCTGGACATGCCGCCGGCGGGGCCGTCGTCGCTTTCGTCTTCATCCGCGGTGACACCGGCGCCGGCGTATTCCTCGCCGTCTTCCGGATCGACCAGACCGTCGACCACTTCGTCGATCTGCGCCTGACCTTCACGCACGCGCATGACGTGGGCAAGGATTTCGTTGATGGTGGTCGGGCAAGCCGAGATGGCCATGACCATGTGCTTCAGGCCGTCTTCGATGCGCTTGGCGATCTCGATTTCGCCTTCGCGCGTCAGCAGCTCGACCGAGCCCATTTCGCGCATGTACATCCGCACGGGGTCGGTGGTGCGGCCGAAGTCGGAGTCCACCGTGGTCAGCGCGGCTTCGGCTTCGTCTTCGACGTCATCGTCGTTGGAGGCGACCGGCGCGTTTTCGCTCATCAGCAGCGTTTCGGCATCGGGCGCCTGGTCGTAGACCGCGATCCCCATGTCGCTGAACGTGCTGATGATGCCGTCGATGGCCTCGGCATCGACCAGGTCATCGGGCAGATGGTCGTTGATTTCGCCGTAGGTCAGGTAGCCGCGATCCTTGCCCAGCTTGATCAGCTGCTTGAGGCGGTTGCGGCGGGCTTCGTACTCTTCGGCCGAAACAGGGCCGCGGGCGATCAGATCCTTGGGATCGGCCTTGCCGCGCTTGCCACCGCGCTTGGGCGGCTTCAGATCGGGCAGGACTTCGCCTTCGCCGTCCATGGTGTCGTCGAAACCGTCGGAATCGTTGTTGGCGTTCTTGGCCGGGCGACCCGGACGGCGGCCGCTGGGGGCCGGACGCGCGCTGCCGACCAGGTCGGCAAGCTTGTCCTCGGCCTTCTTGGCACGAGCCTTGGTCACCTTTTCGGGCTTGTCTGCCGCCGCCGTCTTGGCAGCCGCCTTCTTGGCGGCCGTCTTGGCGGCGGGCTTGGCGACCTTCACCGCCGTCTTGGCGGGCGCTTTTTCCGCCGCCATGCTGACGACACGCTTGGCCTTCGTGGCCTGCGTGTCGGTCGCATCAATTGCAGAGGAGGATTTGCCGGTGGATTTGGTCATAGTCGCTTCCGTGGTCGTCGCAACCCGTTCGGGCATGTTGCACCGCATGATGCCGCTGCCGGGCAAAGGCCCTTCGCGGTATCGATACGGGTAAATCCGGTGAATCGGCGGAAGCCTTGCGGCTGCGTTGTTCGCAGCACCAGCTCTTGCGAGCCCGCCTGGCGTCGTTGCGGTGCGTGACCGGCTGGACGCCTGACGTGCAAGGCTTCATCCCGCGGCGGACTCCGGGCATCGAGGGGGGCTGCCTGCCTATAAATAGGCGTTGCTTGCCTGGCGGGCCTTGCCCTTGGCAGCTAGATAGACACAGCACCCAAACCTCAGACGCGACGCGAAGATAACCGCCGCCGGACTGCGTGATTCACCACTCAGCTATAGTAATTAACTATGTAACAAATTTGACGCGCCCATCCGCTTTTTTTCGCGCTGGCGCATGGGGCGTTCCCCACCGGGCTTCCCGCCCCAGGGCTTACCGGTCAACCGGTACCACCCTGCTCGCCAACCCGCACACTTCAGCCGACCTGCCCGTCAAATCCTTAAAACCATTAGATTCCGGCGACGCAAATAGATTCCGCCCGCCGCATTTTTTTTGCCGCAGCCCGTTGTCACTGCCGCACAATCACATTCGCACTCTCAGCCACTACTGCCCTGCCGGCCGCGCTCCCTGCCGCCTGCCTGCATTCCCGGCGGCCTTCATTCCTGGCCCATCATTCTTGGCCCATCATTCTTGGCCCATCATTCTTGGCCCATCTTTCCCGGCCGCTTTTCTTTCCCGGCCGCTTTTGATCCACAGGCCCTTCGGCTCGCGGTGGAAAACCCTTGATTTTACCGCATTTAGCGTATGCCGGCACCTTTTAGCACCAGCATGCGGCTTGACAGCTCCAGGTAACGCTTGCGCGCCTCCTCGGTCGCCAGGCCAGCCGCCGCCAGCTTGGCCACTTCCGCCTTGGCCGCATCGAATTCGATGCGGCGCAGCGCGTCGTCCCACTCGGTCTGCGGATCCGGCAGATCCTCCTGGGACAGTATGTCGACCCGCAAGCCCTTGAGCACCGTCGCCAGATCCGAGTCCGGGTCGGCGGCTTCCAACAGCGCACCCACATGGCGCGCCCCGCTGGTTTGGGCCAACATGATCAGATCCCTTACCAACCCCAGATGGGGGCCGTGGTCGATGACTTCAAGCTGCTGGTCGCCCATCGAGTCCACCAGCTCCGGGTGGGCCAGCAACAGGCTCAACAGGCGCTTGGCCAGCGACGGCATGGTGCGGCGCCCTTCGAAGCCGCCGACATCATCACGCCTGCCCTTCCAGTTGCCCTTGCCGCCCTTCCAGTCACTCTTGCCCTTCCAATCATTCTTGCCCTTCCAATCCCCCTTCCCCTTCCAGCCCTGCTGGCCGGCACCGGCGTTCCAGCCACCGCCCGGATCGCCGCCCGGCGCGGAAAACTGGCCGTAGTCGGTGTATTCGCCGTCATCGGCCGGGATGTCGTGAAAATCATGGCCGCCGAAGTCATAGCCAGCTTCCGGCGGCGCGCCATCATGCGATGCCACGGCAGCGCCCCCGCCCGCTTCCGCGGCGCCTGGCCGGACCGGCGCGCCGAACGGCTTGGCGGGTTGCTGCGCCAGCACCTGCGCCATTTCTTCGGGCGTCAGTTGCACCAGCTTGGCCATCTCGCGCTCGATCTGCACGCGCAATGCGCACTCCGGAATCGATGCCAGCAGCGGCTTGGCCTCGTGCAGGCAACTGGCACGGCCTTCGGCCTCGTCCATGTTGTGCCGCGACGCCAGCTCATCGAGCAGGAAGCGCGACAGCGCCACCGCCTCGCCCAGGCAGGCGCGAAAGGCTTGCGGCCCCAGTTCGCGCACGTACGAATCGGGATCGTGTTCGCTCGGCAGGAACAGGAAGCGGATGGCGATATCGTCGCGCAGCACCGGCAGGCACGCCTGCAACGCGCGCCACGCGGCACGCCGGCCGGCGCCATCGCCATCAAAGCTGAAGATGACCTTGTCGCTGGTGCGCAGCAGCTTCTTGACGTGATCCGGCGTGGTCGCGGTGCCCAGCGTTGCCACGGCGTTGGCGATCCCTTGCTGCGCCAGCCCGACTACGTCCATGTAGCCTTCGACCACGATGACCTGCCCTTCCTGGCGGATCGCCTGGCGTGCCTCCCACAGGCCGTACAGCTCCTGGCCCTTGGAAAACAACGGGGTTTCCGGCGAATTCAGGTACTTGGGTTCGCCTTTGCCGATGATGCGGCCGCCAAAGCCGATCAGGCTGCCGCGCGCGTTGCGGATCGGAAACATGATCCGTTCGCGGAAGCGGTCGTAGCGACGGCCGTCTTCGGACTCGATCACCAAGCCCGATTCCACCAACGTAGGATCTTCGTAATTGGGAAAAACCTGCGACAGCCCGTGCCTGTCCGTGCCGGACCAGCCCAGGCCGAAATGCGCCGCGATCTCGCCG
Source organism: Achromobacter sp. (assembly GCF_050285565.1). Taxonomy (GTDB): domain Bacteria; phylum Pseudomonadota; class Gammaproteobacteria; order Burkholderiales; family Burkholderiaceae_B; genus Achromobacter. Next base: position 90,354 of record NZ_JBLZXG010000004.1, on the reverse strand, counting down.
GTCAGGCCGCGCTGCTTCAGGTAGCGGATGGCCGCGGGCGAGGCACGCAACTGCTTCAGGTAATGGGCCTGGGCCGCGTCCAGCACTTGCGTATGGCGGGATTCCTCGGCCTTGCGGCGCGCGGTTTCCTGCTGCTGGCGGGGACTGCGATTTTCTTCGGGAACCGTCATTCCCGCCGAAGCCGCGAGCGTGCGCACGGCCTCGGGGAAACTGGCGCCCGTGTGTTCCATCAGGAAAGTGATGGCACTGCCATGCGCTCCACAACCGAAGCAGTGATAGAACTGCTTGGTGGGGCTGACAGTGAATGACGGACTTTTTTCGTTATGAAAGGGGCACAGGCCAAGCAAGTTGGCCCCACCCTTTCGCAACTGCACATACCGCCCGACTACATCAACGACGTCGACCCGGGCGAGTAGTTCCTGGATGAATGATTCTGGAATCAATAGATTCGGGAATCAAAAATCAATACAGGCGCGGGGGCAGTTGCTGGCTACGGATGCGCTTGTAGTGGCGCTTCACGGCGGCGGCGTGCTTGCGCTTGCGCTCGGCCGTGGGCTTCTCATAGAACTCGCGCGAGCGCAGTTCGGTGAGCAAACCGGTCTTTTCGATGGTGCGCTTGAAGCGACGCAGAGCGGCTTCAAACGGTTCGTTTTCCTTCAGTCGAACGATAGGCATAAAGTGATTGGCCTGCTTGTAGGGTAACAAAAGTTGATGACAAACCTGGCTTGCTTACCAGCAACGCCACGGGGGTTCCCGGCGGCGACCCGCCTGTCAGCCCAGGCCGCAGACCATGCATACGCGAATATAGTAATCGGGCATGCCCATCCGGGCCAAGAGAACCGCGCCCCCGGCTTGCGCCCTGGCACCGATCCCTCATTTTGCGCTTCCAGGCGGCTACGCCAAGAGCCTTGCAGCGCTAAAGTCGCTGGCGGTTTCCGTTACCCAAAGACTACCCAGAGAGTAACAAGCCAAGTTCGGTTTAGCGATAACCAGCGATTCTAGCATGGTCATGGCCATTTTGACTACAGGGAGGACAGTCTGGCGCCATCTCGCGATCCGCCCGGCCCAGGCCAAGCACGGGCAGCATGGGCTGGCCGATTATCCGTCCCCGTATGGCTTCAGCCCTTCGATCCTTTGCGGATCCAGGCTTCCAACTGATGCGGACGCAGGCTGTCGTAGTCTTCGAACGGCTGGTGAATCCAGGGGTTCGTGGGCAGCTTGTCGACGTAATAGTCGGGCTGCGCCTGGGAATGCCCCTTCCACCACAGCACGGCGCTACGCAGTTCGGTGATGTCGGCGAACTGGCTCTTGAGGTGGTCGTACACCTTCATGAAGGTCTTGCCGGTATCGACCATGTCGTCCACTAACAACACCCGCCCGGACAGGGTGCCGCGCGTGATAGTGATGAACTGCGCGATATCCATATCGCCCTGCTTGGTGCCCGCGGCTTCACGGTAGCTGCTGGTCGCCAGAATGCCCAACGGCACATCAAAAATCCGGGACATGACGTCGCCCACGCGCATACCGCCACGCGCCAGGCACAGAATCTTGTCGAACTGCCAGCCCGACTGATGTACCTGCAAGGCCAGGCGCTCAATCAAACGGTTGTAGTCGTCCCACGTCACCCACAGATGGCTATCGTCACTGGTTGGCGCGCTCATAGGCAAGGATCTCCTGCGTAGAAATACGAAAAGGCCGCCGCCGGTATGAGCCGGCGGCGGCCTTGCGAATAATAACCCGATGTCAGCCCTTCAGGGGATGACGCAGCACAATGGTTTCGTTGCGGTCGGGGCCGGTGGACACGAGATCGATCGGCACGCCGCAGACTTCGGCCACGCGCTCCAGGTAGCGGCGGGCGGCCTGGGGCAGCTTGTCGTACTCGGTGATGCCGACGGTGGATTCACTCCAGCCCGGCAGTTCTTCCAGCACCGGCTGGGCTTGCGCCACCGCGTGCGCGCCATACGGCAACACGTCGCGGAATTCACCGTTGACGCGGTAGCCAACGCCCAGTTGGATGGTCTCCAGGCCGTCGAGCACGTCCAGCTTGGTGATGCACAGACCGGTGATGCCGTTCAGGCGCACCGAGCGCTTGAGCGCGGCGCCGTCGAACCAGCCGCAGCGGCGCGGACGGCCGGTGACCGAGCCGAATTCCTTGCCGATGGTGGCCAGGCGAGTGCCGATCTCGTCGACCAACTCCGTCGGGAACGGGCCCGAGCCGACGCGCGTGGTGTAAGCCTTGGTAATGCCCAGGACGTAGTCGAGCGACTGGGGGCCGACGCCCGCGCCGGCCGAGGCGGCGCCGGCGACGCAATTGCTGCTGGTGACGAACGGGTACGTGCCGTGGTCGACATCGAGCAGCGCGCCTTGCGCGCCTTCGAACAGCAGGCGCTTGCCTTCCTGCTGCATGGCGAACAGGGTGCTGGAGACGTCCGCCACCATCGGAGCGATGGCCGGCGCCAGCGCCATGGCCTGATCGCGCACTTCGTTGGCCGACACCGCTTCGGCGCCCAGGTACTGGGTCAGCACGAAGTTGTGGTAGTCCAGCACTTCGGCGAGCTTCTCGTCGAACAGCGCGGGGTTGAACAGATCCTGCACGCGCAGCGCGCGGCGGGCGACCTTGTCTTCGTAGGCCGGGCCGATGCCGCGACCGGTGGTGCCGATCTTGCCATCGCCCTTGCGCGCTTCGCGAGCCTTGTCGACAGCCACGTGGTAGGGCAGGATCAGCGGGCAGATCTCGGAGATGCGCAGACGCGAGCGCACGTCCAGGCCGGCGGCCTCGAGCTCTTCGATTTCCTTGAGCAAGGCCTCCGGCGACAGCACCACGCCGTTGCCGATGAAGCAGGTGACACCGGGATGCATGATGCCGGACGGGATCAGGCGAAGAATCGTCTTCTTGCCATTGATCCACAGCGTGTGGCCGGCGTTATGGCCGCCCTGGAAGCGGACCACGCCCTGGACGGATTCCGCCAACCAGTCAACGATCTTGCCCTTGCCCTCGTCACCCCACTGGGTGCCGATTACGACTACGTTCTTGCTCATGTTACGAATCAATATCGAGTTTCTCGGGAAATCCGGAAATCTCCCCGCGGCCCTCTCGTTGCCGAGAGGGAGTTAGTCACAGCGTTCTGACCGTCCAGGCGCCATCCTGCAGCGCCAGCTCGCGATCGCAAACGAATTCGTCCTGATCCTGCTCGTGACCGGGCAATACCTGAACGACGATTTCCCCTGACCGGCGCAGGCGGCGGACCGCCTCGACCAGGGCCGGGGCTTGCCCCCAGGGCGCGCGAACCGCACGCGCCCGCTCCGCCGGCGGCAGACCCGCCGCCAGCTTGCGTAAATCCAGACTGAAGCCGGTGGCCGGACGCGCGCGCCCGAACGCCAGGCTGACGTCATCGTAGCGGCCGCCGCGCACCAGCGCATCGCGCCAGCCCTCGGCGTACAGCGCGAACTTGATACCCGAGTGATAACCATAGCCGTCGACATCGGCCAGGTCGACACCGATGTCGACGTTGGGCATGCCATCGACCAGCACCTGCAGCGCGTCCAGCGCAGCGACGACACCGGGCAGCAGCGGCAGGTCATGACGAGCCCGTTTCAGCACCTCGGGGCCGCCGTAAAGCTTGGGCAGCCGTTGCAGCGCATTCCACGTTTCGGCACGCATGCCGGGGGTGCGGGCGGCCAGTTCCGTCAGACCCGGCACGTCTTTCTCGCGCATCAGGCGGATGACCTCCTGGGAGACGGCGGCGGCGGCGGGATCGGCTTCGACGATGCCGCGCAACACGCCGGGATGGCACAGCACCAGCCGTGGGCTGCGCACCCCTGCGATGGCCACGGTTTCCAGCACCAACTGGACGATTTCGAGGTCGGCCTCAAAGCCGGCATGACCGTAGATTTCAGCGCCGATCTGTAGCAGCTCGCGGCTGGACAGCAGATCCGCCGGGCGCGCATGCAGCACGTTGCCGCAGTAGCACAGGCGGGTCACGCCGGCGCGGTTCAACAAGTGCGCATCGATGCGCGTGACCTGGGGAGTCATGTCGGCGCGGACGCCCAGCGTGCGCCCCGACAGCTGATCCACCAGCTTGCAGGTACGCAGATCCAGATCGCTGCCGGTGCCGGACAACAATGAATCGATGTACTCGACCAGGGGCGGCGCGACCAGCTCGAAGCCGTAAGTGCGGTACAGATCGAGAAGTTCGCGGCGCAATTCCTCGATGCGCCGGGCCTCTGCCGGAAGTACGTCGGCAAGGCTCTCGGGCAGCAACCAGTTACCCATGAATGTTTACCTGAATAACGCCTAGAGATGCGTGGGCGTCGCCCAAACGAAAAAGCGGCTGAGGGGGCGTAAGCCCGCTCAGCCGCTGCGGAATGTTTTCTAGCTTACGCGGTATTGTACATGGTTCGGCCCGCCGTGCCAGCCGGGGCCCGCCGCGCCCGCACCCGTCCCCGGATTACCCGACCCCCCCGTCCGTCGGGCGGAAAAAAGCCCCTTGGAACATCAAGGGGCTTCGGGATGCCGCAAGCGGCGCCGCCTTACCTGGCGGGAGGCACGGTCACCGGCGCCAGGGCCTGACCGGCGGGATCCTTCATGAACTGGAAGAAACTGGAGCTGGGGTCGACCACCAGCACGTCGCCCGGCTTCGAGAACGAAGCACGATAGGCTTCCAGGCTCTTGTAGTACGTGTAGAACTGCGGGTTCTTGCCGTAGGCCTGCGAGTAGATCGCGGCCGCCGCGGCGTCGCCCTCGCCCATGATCGCCTGAGCCTTGGCGTAGGCCTGGGCCACGATCACTTCGCGCTGGCGATCGGCTTCGGCGCGGATCTTCTCGCCCTCGGCGGCACCGATCGAACGCAACTCGTTGGCGACGCGGGTACGTTCGGCTTCCATGCGGCGGTACACCGATTCCGAGATCTCGGGCGCGAACTCGATGCGGCGCAGGCGCACATCGACGATCTGCACGCCCAACGGCTCGGCGCGCTTGGCGACGTTGGTCAGGATTTCGGCCATGATCTTGTCGCGTTCGGTCGAGACCACGTCGCGCACCGTGCGCACGTTGACCGAGGCGTTGAGCGCGTCGCGGATCAGGGCCTGCAAGCGCTCCTGCGCCACGCGTTCGTTGCCGCCGGTGGACACGTAATACTGACGCGGATCGGCAATGCGCCACTTGACGTACGAATCGATCAACAGGTTCTTCTTTTCGGAAGTCTGGATGCGTTCGGCTTCGTTGGTTTCGATGGTCAGGATGCGCTTGTCGAGCGTGACGACATTCTGGAACGGCGGCGGCGCCTTGAAGTACAGGCCGGGCTCGCTGATGACCTTGCGCACTTCACCCAGCGAGAACACCAGGGCGTAGTCGCGCTCGCGCACCACGAACACGCAGGAAGAGAGGGCGGCCAGCACGATGAGCAGGCCGACCAGGATGGGCATAAGACGTTGCATGATCAGAAATCCTCCGGGTTAGCGCGACTGGCGGTCGCGGGGCAGCGCGTTGCTATTGCTGCTGCCGGAGGGTTGCGGGGCCGGCGCCGCGTTGCCGCGCAGCGGCGCCTGGAGCGGCGGGCTGACCAACGCGGGCGATCCGGGATTGCCCACCGCGGACTTGCTGGCGTCCTGGGCGGCCAGATGCATGATCTTGTCCAAGGGCAGATACAACATGTTGTTGTTGCTCTTGGTGTCGACCATGACCTTGCTGGCGCGCGTGAAGATGTCCTGCATGCTCTCGAGATACATGCGCTGGCGCATGACCACGGGAGACTTCTCGTATTCGCCCAGGATGCTGGTGAAGCGCGCGGCATTACCCTGCGCGTCGCCCGTCACCTTGGCGCGATAGCCCTCGGCCTGCTCCAGCATGCGCGAGGCCTGGCCACTGGCCAGCGGCACGACCTGGTTGGCATAGGCCTGGCCTTCGTTGATCTGGCGTTCGCGATCCTGGCCGGCCTTGACGGCGTCGTCGAACGCGGCCTGCACCTGCTCGGGCGGCTGCACGTTCTGGATGGCCACGGTACTGACCTGCACCCCGGTCTGGTAGCGGTCGAGGATCTGCTGCATCAGCGTCTGGACCTGGCTGGCGACCGCGGTCCGGCCTTCGTACAGCACGAAGTCCATGGACTGCTTGCCGACCACCTCACGCATGGCGGTTTCGGAGGCCTGGCGCACGGAGTCGTCCGGGTCGCGAGTCATGAAGAGATAGTCGGGCGCGCCGTCGGCACGCAGGCGGTACTGCACGACGAACTGCATGTCGACGATGTTCTCGTCCGTCGTGAGCATCAGCGCCTCGGGCAGCACCTTGTTGCGGGCGCCGCCACGAAAACCGACTTCGAACGTGCGCAGTTGCGACACGTTGACCATTTCATGGCTCTGAATGGGGTACGGCAGGCGCCACTGGAAGCCGGCTTGTGAAGTGCTCTTGTATTTGCCGAACTGCGTGACGACGGCCACCTGGCCTTCTTGGACGATGTAGAAACCGCTGGCCGCCCAGATGCCGACCGCGACCAGGGCGATCACCCCCAGCCCGATGCGCGCACCGCGCGGCGACGGCGGCGTCATGCCGCCGCGATTGCCACCGGGGCGATTGTTGCCACCCCCGCCCTTGCGGCCGAACAACGATCCGATGCGATTATTGAAATCGCGCCAGACCTCGTCGAGGTCTGGGGGACCGTCTCCGTTGCCTTGGGGCCGCTTGGGCGGCGGCTCGGAGCCATTATTGTTTCCACGACCCCAACCGGGGTCATTCAGATTGAAGAGTTTGATAATTCGAGGCATTGTTTCCCACAATCTGTCCGGTCTCCGCAATTGCCCCGCGCAACGCGTCCAAACCGGCGCGCTCGGTGGCGCTTACAAATACTCGCGCAATCGTACCATGGGCGTCACGCTCCGCCCGGGGTTCCAGGCCAGCGCGGTCGATCTTGTTGTATACCAGAATGGTGGGAATCGCGGCAGCCCCGATTTCGGCCAGGACCTTGTTGACCTCGAAGATCTGCTCGTCACGCTGCGGGCTGGCGGCATCGACCACGTGCAGCAGCAGGTCGGCATGCACGGTCTCTTCAAGGGTGGCGCGAAAGGCGGCGATCAGGTCGTGCGGCAGGTCGCGGATGAAGCCGACGGTGTCGGACACCACCACGTTGCCGGCGCCTTCGATCCAGATACGGCGGGTCGTCGTGTCCAGCGTGGCGAACAGTTGGTCGGCGGCATAGGTGTCGGCCCGGGTCAGGGCATTGAACAGCGTCGACTTGCCGGCATTGGTGTACCCCACCAGCGACACCGACAAGGCGCCGCCACGAGCCCGCGCGCGCCGCTGCGTGACGCGCTGGCGCTCGACCCGGTCCAGGCGCTCGCGCAGGGTCTTGACCTTGGCGCCGATCATGCGGCGGTCCATTTCGAGCTGCGACTCACCGGGACCGCGCATGCCGATACCGCCGCGCTGCCGTTCAAGGTGGCTCCACATGCGGGTCAGGCGCGTGGCCAGATGCTGCAACTGTGCCAGCTCGACCTGCAGCTTGCCCTCGTGGCTCTTGGCGCGCAGCGCGAAAATATCGAGGATCAACGCCACGCGGTCCACCACGCGCAGGTTGAAGACCCGTTCCAGGTTGCGCTGCTGGGCCGGCGACAGAGGCTGATCGAACAGCACGATGTCGGCCAGCAGCGCCTGGGCCATGGCCACGCCCTCGTCGGCCTTGCCGGAACCGATGAAGAACTTGGCGTCGGGGCGGTCGCGGCGGGCGGTGAGCGTGCCGACGATTTCCGCGCCCGCGCCCTTGGCCAGCATGGCGAATTCCTCGGCGTGGGCCGTGAAGTCGGGATCACCCAGATCCACGCTGATGATCAGTGCGCGCATTCATGCACCATTTTGGAGCCAAAGCGAAAATGCCCGCCGACGTCGACCGTCCGGCGGGCAATAAAAGGTACTGCGGGAGCGAGATTATTCAGCAGGGACTTCCACCTGGAAATTCACGGCGCGGGCGGGAACGACGGTGGAAATGGCGTGCTTGTAGACCATTTGCGTGACCGTGTTACGCAGCAGCACCACGTATTGGTCGAAAGATTCGATTTGCCCTTGAAGCTTGATGCCGTTCACGAGGTAGATCGACACGGGCACATGATCCTTGCGCAGCGTGTTCAGGAACGGATCTTGCAGAGTTTGCCCTTTATTGCTCATTGGCCAGGCTCCATTTGTTTGTTATTGAGTGGTGACGCGCTTTTTACAGGTGGGGCACGCCGAAACATGTACTCTACAGGGTTTTCCCGGCCCGTGCTACTTGTGTCGGATGCAAAGTTGACACCAGAGTTTTCCGCCGGAAAAGCCCGCCGGCGGCGGTTCAGAGGATGTCGGCAAGCGCCTTGAGAAGCAAGTCGCACTGCGCGTCCGTACCCACTGTAATACGCAGAAACTGGTCTATGCGCGGCAGGCGGAAATGGCGCACGATGATGCTGCGCTCGCGCAGGCTGGCCGCCAGTTGCGCCGCGTCGCGCGACGGATGGCGCGCGAACACGAAGTTGGCGCTCGACGGCAGCACCTCGAAGCCCAGCGCCGCCAGGCCCGCGGCCATGCGCTCGCGGGTCTGGATCACCGCCTGGCGGGTTCGCTCGAAATAGTCGACGTCTTCCAACGCGGCCACCGCGCCGGCTGAGGCCAGGCGGTCCACCGGATAGGAGTTGAAGCTGTTCTTGACACGCTCCAGGCCGTCGATCAGCGCCGGGCTGCCGACCGCGAAGCCGACCCGCAGGCCGGCCAGCGAACGCGACTTGGACAGCGTCTGGATCACCAGCAAGTTGTCGTAACGCGCGGTCAGCGGGATGGCGGATTCGGCGCCGAAGTCGACATAGGCCTCGTCCACCACCACCACGGTATCCGGATTGGCCGCCACCACCCGCTCGATCTCGGCCAGCGTTAGCGCGCGGCCGGTGGGCGCGTTGGGATTCGGGAAGATGATGGCGCCGGCCTGGCCATGGCGGCCCGGCAGGTAGTCTTCGACATCGATGCGGAAATCGTCGGTCAGCGGCAGGGTTTCGTAGTCGATGCCGTACAGGCCGCAGTAGACGGGATAGAAACTGTAGGTGATGTCGGGAAAGCGCAGCGGCCGCTCATGCTTGAGCAGCGCCAGGAAGGCATGCGCCAGGACTTCATCCGAACCGTTGCCGACGAATACGCTGCCCGGCGCCACGCCGACCGCCGTCGCCACCGCCTGGCGCAGGCGGTCGGAAGACGGATCGGGATAGAGCTTGAGCGTGTCATCGCACGCCGCGCGGATCGCCTCGAGCACCTTGGGCGACGGGCCGTAGGGATGCTCGTTGGTGTTCAGCTTGACCAGGTTCTGAAGCTTGGGCTGCTCGCCCGGGACATACGGACTGAGCGTCCCGACCACGGGACTCCAGAAACGGCTCATGGATCAGCTTTCCTGCGCGTAGGGGTTGTGCGACGACTTGAATTCGATCCGCAGCGGCGTGCCGGCCAGATCGAAGGCATTGCGGAAACGGGTTTCCAGGTAACGGCGATAGGAATCGGGCACCGCGTCCAGCGCGTTGCCGTGGATCACCACCAGCGGGGGATTCTGCCCGCCCTGGTGCGCATAGCGCATCTTGGGACGGAAAATGCCCTTGCGCGGCGGCGGCTGCTGCTCGACGGCGGCCTGCAGCTCGCGCGTCAGCTTGGGCGTGGACAGCTTGGCGAAGGCCGCGGCATGGGCCGCGTTGACCGACTTGAGCAGCGGCTTGATGCCCTGCCCGCGCAGCGCCGAAATGGTGTGCACGCGGGCGAACGACAGGAAGCGCAGCTTGCGCATGAATTCGCGCTCGATGCGTTCCTTTTCCTCGCCGTCCAGGCCGTCCCACTTGTTGATGGCGACCACCACGGCGCGCCCGGTTTCCAGCACGAAACCGGCGATGTGGGCGTCCTGCTCGGAGATCTCGGTCTGGGCGTCCAGCATCAACAGCACCACGTTGCTGGCCTCGATGGCCTGCAGCGTCTTGATGACGGAAAACTTCTCGACCGCCTCGAACACCTTGCCGCGCTTGCGCAGGCCGGCGGTGTCGATCAGCGTGTAGCGGCGGCCGTCGCGTTCGAAGTCGATCTCGATGGCGTCGCGGGTGGTGCCGGGCATGTCGAACGCGATCACGCGCTCTTCGCCCATCAACGTGTTGATCAGCGTCGATTTGCCCACGTTCGGCCGGCCGACGATGGCCAGTTTGATGCGGTGGTCGTGCTCGCCTTCTTCGACCGGCTCTTCCTCGGCGGGCGGCTCGGCCAGATCCTGCAACGCGAGTTCGATCAGGTCGACGATGCCATCGCCGTGCGCCGCCGAGATGGGATAGGGTTGGCCAAGGCCAAGCTCGTGGAATTCGGCGATGGCGGCGCCCGCCCCCATGCCTTCGGCCTTGTTCACCGCCAGCAACACGCGCTGCTGCCCGGACTTGCGCAGCAGCGTGGCGATCTCGTGGTCATGCGCGTTGATGCCGGCGCGGGCGTCCACCAGGAACACCACCACGTCGGCCTCGGCGATGGCCTGCCGGGTCTGGCGCGCCATTTCCAGCAGAATGCCGTCCTTGGCGACCGGCTCGAAACCACCCGTGTCGATGACGATGAACGGGATTTCGCCCACCCTGCCCTCGCCGTAATGGCGGTCGCGGGTCAGGCCGGAAAAATCCGCCACCAGCGCGGCGCGCGATCGCGTCAGGCGATTGAAAAGGGTCGATTTCCCCACATTGGGGCGGCCGACCAGGGCAACGACAGGCTTGAAAGACACGGTGTAAGGCTTTGTTCTTGAGGGTTTAGTTGGTGCCGATCAGGACGAGATTGCCATTGCCCGTCTGGACCAGCACACCTTGGGAAGTCGTCTGCGGCGGCGACACGACCGCGCCACCGCCCACCGACAGGCGCGCCATCAGGCTGCCGTCGCTGCGCGACAGGAAATGCACATAGCCGTCCAGGTCGCCAACCGCGAGCGCGCCGCCCAGCAGGGCCGGCGCCGTGAGCTGGCGGTTCTTGAGCGCGGCCTGTTTCCAGACGTTGCCGCCGTTGTCCAGCGCGAACGCATTGACCACGCTGTTCTGGTCGGCCGAGTAGGCAAAGCGCTGATCCAGGGTCATGCCGCTGACGCTGGAGAAGTCCTTGGCCCAGATCGGACGGCCGCCGGCCGTGACGTCAAAGCACACGATACGCCCTTGATAGGCCACCGCGCAAAGCAGGTTGCCGGCGATGCGGGGCGCGCCGACCACGTCGGTCAGGCGTTCGAGGTCGCTGGCGCCGCGCGGGGTGGCGACGGTACCTTCCCATTGCACGTTGCCGCTGTCGGCGGCAATGGCCAGCATCTTGCCACCCGGCAGGCCGGTGATGACGAGACCTTCGGCCAGCACCATCTGCGCGGCGCTGCGCAGGGCCAGCGCCGGGCCGGGGCGCTGCACGCTCCAGAGGCGCTCGCCGTTGTTGGCGTCGAAGGCCTGGATGCGGTAGTCGCCGCTACGGACCACGACGATGCCATAGCCCACCACCGGCGGGATGTTGACGTCGCTGGTGGCGCGCACCTTCCACTTGACCTTGCCGCTGTCGTCGAACGCGACCACGTCGCCGTCCGGCGAGGCCACCGCGGTGGTGGTGCCGTCGCTGCCGGCGCCGGCCGTCAGCTTCACGCCCGCCTGCGACTTCCAGATGGGACGGCCGCTTTGCAGGTCGAACTTGCCGACTGAACCGTCGGGCGTGGCGGCGTAGACCGCGTTCTCGAGCACCGTGGGCACGAAGCCCAGGCCGGATCCGCTGCCGACCGAGGTCGACCAGACCTGGCGCACCGACATGCCGGCCTTGTACTCGGTCAGGGGAGCGGGGTCGTAACGGCCGTCGTCATGGGAAAACAGGCCGCAGCCACCCAGGGCCAGCAGGCCCGTCAGGCAAACCGCGCCACGCCACGTACGGCCAAAGGCAAATTTACGCATTCCAGTCACGCTCCGCTCAGGGCATCCAGTTTCAGTTGCACGACCTGGGTCAGCGGACTCGCCGTGCCCAGGCCATCAATGGCGCTTTGCCATGCGGCACGCGCCTCATCGCGCTTGCCTTGCGCCGCGAGGATATCGCCGCGGCGGTCGGCGAACAAGGCGGCAAACGCGGCCGGCGCATTGTTCAGTTGGCCCAGGGCGGCATCGTACTGCTTCTGGTCGAGCAGCAGGCCCGCCAGGCGCAGCCGGGCCACGGCCTGCATCGAGGGATTCTTGGACTGGCCGGCCAGCCATTCTAGCTGTTGGCGCGCGCCGTCGATGTCCTTCTGGGCCTGCAGCGCCTGCGCCGCCACCAGCGCGCCGCGAGTGGCGTAGCCGGTCGAGCCGTACTGGTCGCGCAGGGTCGCCGCAGCGGCCTTGATACGCACCGACGAATCGGCGCCGCCCAGGCGGGCCGCGTCTTCGAGCGCCTCGAAATAACCCATGGCCTGGTTCGCCTTGTGCGATTGGTAGGCCTTCGAGCCCCACCAGCCGCCCCAGGCCACCGCCACGGCGGCCACCAGCGACAGCACCAGCGTGCCGTAGCGGGCCCACCACGCCTTGATCGCGTCGAGTTTTTCCTGTTCTTCCAGATCGTATGCCATGCTAACCCTTGATATTCAATACGTCGGCCAAGCCCGCCAACGGGACTTGCTGCTGCGCGCAATCGCCTTGGGCGTCGGCGCGCAGGAACTTGATGCTGGCGGTCTGCGAAGCCACTTCATCGGCGCCAAGGATAACCGCAACCCGGGCACCGCTGGCATCCGCGCGCTTGAATTGGGACTTGAAGCTGGCGGCGCCGGCGTGCACCACCACCGACAGGCCGGCATCGCGCAGGGTTTCGCCGACCCGGGCGGCCAGCCGCTGCGCGTCCTCGCCCTGGTGCACGATGTAGACCTCGCACTCGGCCGGCGCCTCGACCTGCACGCTCTGTTCCCACAGGTCCAGCAGGCGCTCCATGCCGATGGCAAAGCCGACCGCGGGCGCGGGCTTGCCGCCCAGCAGTTCGATCAGGCCATCGTAGCGGCCGCCGCCGCATACCGTGCCCTGCGAGCCCAGACGGTCGGTGACCCACTCGAAGACGGTCAGGTTGTAGTAATCCAGGCCGCGCACCAGGCGCGGGTTGAGACGGTACTCGATGCCGGCGTCGGTCAGGCGCTGGCAGACGCCTTCGAAGTGCGCGCGCGATTCCTCGCCCAGGAAGTCGAACAGGCGCGGCGCGCTGTCGGCCATTTCCTGCATGGCGGGATTCTTGGTATCCAGCACGCGCAGAGGGTTGGTATACAGGCGGCGCTTGCCGTCCTCGTCCAGGATGTCGCTGTGCTTTTCCAGGTGCGCGATGAGGGCGGCGCGGTGGGCCGCGCGCTCGGCCGGCTGGCCCAGCGAGTTCAATTCCAGGCGCACGTCGGTCAGGCCCAGCAGCTTCCACAGGCGCGCCAGCATGACGATCAGTTCGGCGTCCACATCGGGGCCGGCGAAGCCCAGGGCCTCGACGTCGATCTGGTGGAACTGGCGGTAGCGGCCGCGCTGCGGGCGCTCGTGGCGAAACACCGGGCCGATCGAGTAGACGCGCTGCGGCCGGTCGTACAGCAGGTTGTGCTCGATGGAGGCGCGCACGATGCCGGCGGTCATCTCGGGCCGCATGGTCAGCGATTCGCCGTTGAGCGCATCGGTGAACGTGTACATCTCTTTTTCGACGATGTCGGTCACTTCGCCGATGCCGCGCGTGAACAGGCGCGTATGCTCAAGCACGGGCGTACGCACGTTGCGATAGCCGTAGCCGCGCAGCCAGCCGCGCACGATTTCCTCGAATTGCTCCCAGCGGGCGCTGGGCCCCGGCAGCACGTCATTCATGCCGCGGATGGCGGCGACTTTCTGGAAAGCTTGAGTCATCTTGATCATGCCGCCCCGCGCGCTGGCAGCGCGCCTCGCGGCCACACCCTTTCTTTTAATGAGAGGCGAGCGCGCCGTAGCGACGCGCGACGTAGTCTTCAACGATGGCCTGGAATTCTTCGGCGATGCGGTCGCCCTTGAGGGTGACCGTGCGCTCGCCGTCGACGAACACCGGCGCGGCCGGCACCTCGCCGGTGCCCGGCAGGCTGATGCCGATGTCCGCGTGGCGGCTTTCGCCAGGCCCGTTGACCACACAGCCCATGACCGCGACGTTCATGCTTTCGACGCCGGGATATTGGGCGCGCCACACCGGCATCTGCCGGCGCAGGTAGGACTGGATACTGTCGGCCAGTTCCTGGAAGAACGTGCTGCTGGTGCGGCCGCAACCGGGGCAGGCCACCACCATGGGGGTGAACGCGCGCAGGCCCATGGTCTGCAGGATTTCCTGCGCCACCACGGCCTCGCGGCTGCGGTCGCCGCCGGGTTCCGGCGTCAGCGAAATACGGATCGTGTCGCCGATGCCCTGCTGCAACAGCACGGCCAGCGCGGCGGTCGAGGCGACGATGCCCTTGCTGCCCATGCCGGCCTCGGTCAGGCCCAGATGCAGCGGATAGTCGCAGCGCGCCGACAGGTCGCGGTAGACCGCGATCAGGTCCTGCACGTGGCTGACCTTGCACGACAGGATGATGGCGTCGCGGCGCAGGCCGAGTTCCTCGGCGCGCTGGGCGTTGCTGATGGCGGACACCACCAACGCGTCGCGCATCACCGCCTGCGCTTCCCAGGGCTGGGCGCGGCGGCTGTTCTCGTCCATCTTGCGCGCCATCAGCTCGTGATCCAGGCTGCCCCAGTTCACGCCGATGCGCACCGGCTTGTCATAGCGACAAGCCACCTCGATCATCTGCGCGAAGTTGTCGTCGCGGCGCTTGCCGCCGCCCATGTTGCCGGGATTGATACGGTACTTTGACAGCGCCTGGGCGCAGTCGGGGAACTGCGTCAGCAGCTTGTGGCCGTTGTAGTGAAAGTCGCCGACCAGCGGCACGTCCACCCCCATGCGGTCGAGCTGTTCGCGGATCGCCGCGACCTCCTTGGCCGCCTCGGGCGTGTTGACCGTGATCCGCACCATTTCGGAACCGGCCAGTGCCAGCTCCTTGACCTGGATCGCCGTGGCGATGGCGTCGGCGGTGTCGGTGTTGGTCATGGACTGGACCACCACCGGCGCGTCGCCCCCGATACGGACGATGCGGCCGCCCCACTTCACCGCCACCGAACGCGTGGCGCGGCGGGCGGCCGCGCCCACGGCGGGCGGCGGCGCATCCTGGCAAGGCAGAGAGGAATCTTGCATCGGTTGAACCGGTATTTACTTGGACAGCTTGGGAAGCCAGTCGAACGCCAGCCAGTGCTGCGGCAGCCAGCCCTGCCAGAAGGCATAGGCGACGCCAGCGGCTAGCACCAGCACGATGGCGATCAACCAGCCCCAGGAGGTCGAGGACGCGCGATCATCGTCGGCGCCGGACTGGGGAATGGAATGCGCCGAATGCAGCGCGCCCGGACTCAGCTTGACCGGGCCGGTGACACGGGCCTTGGGGTCGAGCGAATCGACGATGGCCTGGGAATCGGCGCCCAGCATGCGGGCGTAGTTGCGGATCAAGCCACGCAGCGAAACGCCGGTGGGAAGATCGTCCCACTGTTCATTTTCGAGGGCATCGATCTGCTTGGCCGAAAACTTGATGCGGCTGGACACTTCATCGAGCGACCAGCCCTTGGATTGGCGCAGCGCGCGCAGCGCCGAGCCCACATTGCCCGACCCGCCCGCCCTCGCGGACGTCCCTGAAACTGCAGAAGCGATATCCTGCGTCATGCATGCACCTGTCTAATTGGTATGGTCTGGCGCTGCGCCGCGTTCCGTTCGGTGATCCGGGTACGGTCGCGCACTTCTCCGGCCAGTTGACCACAAGCGGCATCGATATCGTCCCCCCGGGTCTTGCGCACCGTCGTGATGATGCCGGCGTCCATCAGGCGCTGGGCGAACACCTTGACGCGGGCCGAAGGCGAACGCTTCAGGCCGGACGCGGGGAAGGGATTGAACGGGATCAGATTGAGCTTGCAGCGGATCTGGCGTGCAATGTGTATCAATTCCTTGGCGTGCTGATCGGTATCGTTGATGCCGTCCAGCATGCAATATTCAAACGTGATGAAGTCGCGCGGGGCGAAAGCCAGGTAGCGTTCGCACGCGGCCAGCAACTCCTTCAGCGGGTATTTCTTGTTCAGCGGCACCAGCTCGTCGCGCAGCGCGTCGTTGGGCGCATGCAGCGACACGGCCAGCGCCACCGGACAGTCCTGCGACAGGCGATCCATCATGGGCACCACGCCCGAAGTGGACACCGTGACGCGGCGGCGCGACAGGCCATAGGCGTTGTCGTCGAGCATCAGGCGCAGGGCCGGCAGCACCTGGTCGTAGTTGAGCAGGGGCTCGCCCATGCCCATCATGACCACATTGCTGATGACGCGGGTATCTTCGGTGGCGCGGGCGCCTTCCAGGCGCGCGGTGCCGATGTCGGCTTCCAGCACGCGCTTGGCCCACCACAGTTGGCCGATGATCTCGCTGGTCTTGAGGTTGCGGTTGAACCCCTGATGGCCGGTCGAGCAGAAACGGCAGTTCACCACGCAGCCGGCCTGGCTGGAGATGCACAGGGTACCGCGATCGTCTTCGGGGATGAAGACGGTTTCGATGGCGTTGCCCTGCCCCACGTCGAACAGCCACTTGCGGGTGCCGTCCGACGAACGCTGTTCGGTATTGACCGCCAGCGCCTCGATGACGCAACGCGACGCCAACTGGCCGCGAAAATCGCGCGCCAGGTCGGTCATGGCGTCGAACGAATCGGCGCCGCGCTGGTGCATCCAGCGCTGCAACTGACGGGCGCGAAACGGCTTGCCGCCCCACTGCCCGACGAGTTCGGACAGGGCGGAGCCATCCAGCCCCAACAGATTGATTCGTTCGACGGTTTCCATGACCTGGGTATTGCGATGACGCTAAAACGATTTCCGGGAAATCAACGGCTGTGGATGTTGATTTCGGGGAAGAAGAAAGCCACTTCGACAGCGGCCGTTTCCGGCGCGTCCGAGCCGTGCACGGCGTTGGCGTCGATGCTGTCGGCGAAGTCGGCGCGGATGGTGCCCGGGGCGGCCTTCTTGGGGTCGGTGGCGCCCATCAGGTCGCGGTTCTTCTGGATGGCATCTTCGCCTTCCAGCACTTGCACGAACACGGGGCCCGAGACCATGAAGTCGACCAGGTCCTTGAAGAAGGGGCGCTCCTTGTGGACGGCGTAGAAACGCTCGGCGTCGGCGCGCGACAGTTGGGTCAGGCGGGCGGCGATGACCTTCAGGCCGGCTTGCTCGAAACGGCCGACGATCTGGCCGATGACGTTCTTGGCGACGGCGTCGGGCTTGATGATCGAGAGGGTGCGTTGGACGGACATGAGAACTCCAAAAACGGATTGCTGACTGGTTTCTATGATTGCCTGGCGTGGCCTGCGTCTGTTGGTGTCACCCTTCAAACGGCATCGCGCCATGGGCGCGCAAGCGACTCGGAACTGCCGGGTCGCGACAGCGGCTGCGTCGCGACGACATTTCCGGGCCGTCCCGGCCGCCTGTGCCAAGGCGGGGATTCGACACTGCCGACCCTTCGGAGGGATCCCGCATTGAATGTTCGCTCGGTTCATTGTGCTGAAATCCTCAGCGTTTTTTCAATGAACTTTTGGCGAAATCCCAATGAATTCAGGGACTTCTAAAAGGTTTACAGTAACCCGGTATTCTAACACGCCGATACGACCGCATTACATCTTAAAATGAGCGGTTTGCTTGCCCGTTTCCATCGACCGGGCGCCCTGTCTGCCGGAACCCTGTAATGACTCAAGCCGCTCCCCCGAACGCCGCGTCCGCCGCGACCGACTCCCCGGAACTCTCCAAGAGCTTCGAACCCGCCGAACTCGAATCCCGCTGGTACACCGAGTGGGAAAAGCGCGGGTACTTCGCCGCCGGCTCGCACGTAAAAACAGGGACGGAAAGCCGGCCTCGCGGCGAGCCCTACGCCATCCAGTTCCCGCCGCCCAACGTGACCGGCACCCTGCACATGGGCCACGCGTTCAACCAGACCATCATGGATGGCCTGATCCGCTACCACCGCATGCTCGGCAACGACACCGTCTTCATTCCGGGGACGGACCACGCCGGCATCGCCACGCAGATCGTGGTTGAAAGACAGCTCGACGCCCAGAAGGTTTCGCGCCACGACCTCGGCCGCGAGAAATTCGTCGAAAAAGTCTGGGAATGGAAGGAAAAGTCGGGCAACGCCATCACCGGCCAGGTGCGCCGGCTGGGCGCCTCGGCCGACTGGCCGCGCGAGTACTTCACCATGGACGAGCGCATGTCGCGCGGCGTGGTCGAGACCTTCGTGCGGCTGCACAAACAGGGCCTGATCTACCGCGGCAAGCGCCTGGTCAACTGGGACCCCAAGCTGCTGACGGCCGTGTCCGACCTGGAAGTGCAGTCGGAAGAGACCGACGGTCACATGTGGCACATCCTCTACCCCTTCGTCGACGGCCCGCAGACCATTGTCGACAAGGACGGCCAGACGGTCACCCTGCGCGGCATGACCATCGCCACCACCCGCCCCGAAACCATGCTGGCCGACGGCGCGCTGTGCGTGCATCCCGATGACCCGCGCTACAAGCACCTGGTCGGCAAGGAAGTCGAGCTGCCGCTGTGCGACCGCAACATCCCCATCATCGCGGATGACTTCGTCGATCCTGAATTCGGCACCGGTTGCGTCAAGATCACCGGCGCGCACGATTTCAACGACTACGCCTGCGCGATGCGCCACGACCTGCCGCTGATCGTGATCTTCACGCTCGACGCGCACATCAACGAAAACGGCCCCAAGCAGTTCCAGGGCATGGAGCGCTACGAGGCCCGCAAGGCCGTGGTCGCCCAACTGGAGGCCGAGGGCTACCTGGTCAAGGTCGAACCGCACAAGATGATGCAGCCCAAGGGCGACCGCACGGGTGTCGTGCTCGAGCCCATGCTGACCGACCAGTGGTTCGTCGCCATGAGCAAGCCGGCCCCCGAGGGCACACTCAACCCGGGCAAGAGCATCACCGAAGTGGCGCTGGAAGTCGTGGCCGACGGCCGCATCCAGTTCTACCCGGACAACTGGACCACCATCTACAACCAGTGGCTCAACAACATCCAGGACTGGTGTATTTCGCGCCAACTGTGGTGGGGCCACCAGATCCCGGCCTGGTACTCGGAAGACGGCCAGGTGTTCGTCGCGCACGACGAGGCCGAAGCGCTCCAGCAGGCCCGCGCTGCCGGCGTCACCGGCGATCTCAAGCGCGACCCCGATGTGCTGGACACGTGGTTCTCGTCGGGCCTGGTGCCCTTCACCACGCTCGGCTGGCCCGACAACACGCCCGACCTGCAGCGCTACCTGCCGTCCAGCGTGCTGGTCACCGGCTTTGACATCATCTTCTTCTGGGTCGCGCGCATGGTCATGCTGACCACGCACCTGACCGGCCAGATCCCGTTCAAGCATGTCTACGTGCACGGCCTGATCCGCGACGCCGACGGCCAGAAAATGAGCAAGTCCAAGGGCAATACGCTCGACCCGGTCGACCTGATCGACGGCATCGACCTGGAAGGCCTGGTGGCCAAGCGCACCTACGGCCTGATGAATCCCAAGCAGGCCGGCGCCATCGAAAAAGCGACGCGCCGCCAATACCCGGACGGCATCCCCGCCTTCGGCACCGACGCGCTGCGCTTCACCATGGCCGCCTACGCGACCCTGGGCCGCAACATCAACTTCGACCTCAAGCGCTGCGAGGGCTACCGCAACTTCTGCAACAAGCTCTGGAACGCCACCCGCTTCGTGCTGATGAACACCGAAGGCCACGACCTGACCGGCCCCGACGCCGGCGAAACGTCGTTCGTCGACCGCTGGATCGTCAGCCAGTTGCAGGCGCTGGAGGCCGATGTGGCGCGCGGCTTCGCCGACTACCGTTTCGACAACGTCGCCAATGCGCTGTACCGCTATGTCTGGGACGAATACTGCGACTGGTACCTGGAACTGGCCAAGGTGCAGATCCAGACCGGCACGCCGGCCCAGCAACTGGGCACCCGCCGCACGCTGATCCGCGTGCTGGAAGGCGTGCTGCGCCTGGCGCACCCGATCATTCCGTTCATCACGGAAGAGCTGTGGCAAAAGGTCTCGGTGGTGGCCGGCAAGCGCAAGCAAGGCGTGGCCGACAGTGTCAGCGTGCAGCCGTATCCGCAGGCCAATCCGGCCGCCGTGGACACCGCCGCCGAAGCCGAGGTAGCCGAACTCAAGGCCCAGGTCGAAGCGGTACGCGCCCTGCGCGGCGAGATGAACCTGTCGCCGGCGCAGAAGGTGCCGCTGTGCGCCCAGGGCGACGCGCCCACGTTGACGCGCAACGCCCCCTACCTGGCCGCGCTGGCCAAGCTCAGTCAGGTCGACGTGCTAGACGCCCTGCCCGACGCGGGCGCGCCGGTGCAGGTGGTGGGCACCAGCCGCCTGATGCTGCACGTCGAGATCGACGTCGCCGCCGAGCGCGTGCGCCTGGACAAGGAAATCGCGCGCCTCGAAGGCGAGATCGCCAAGGCCAACGGCAAGCTGTCCAACGCCAGCTTCGTCGAGCGCGCCCCGGCCGCCGTGGTCGAACAGGAAAAGGCCCGCCTGACGCAATTCGGCGAGACGTTGCAGAAGGTGCGCGAACAGCGCGGCAAGCTGGGCGACTGAGCGCCCGGCAAGCGCTCATGCGAACCAGCCCCGGACCCATCATGTCCGGGGTTTTTTTTGGCGGCGGTCGTGCCGCGCTACACGCCGCCGTCGGTCATGCGATACCACGTGACCACCGCGTTGACGTACAGGCGGCGCAGGCCATACAACGGGAACGACTTCACCGGCGACAGCGGCACCGGCAGCGCCTTGGCGTCGCCGCTGACGAGATACTGCGCCATGGCGCGGCCCATGCTGGTCTGTAGCCCCACGCCACGCCCCTGGCAGCCGATATCCACCAACAGGCCCGGCTGCGGCTCGTGCAGGTGCGGCAGATAGTCGCGCGTGATGGCCACGCGGCCACACCAGCGGTACTCGAACGGCGTGCCCGCCACCTGCGGGAACATCTTCATCATCACGCGTTCCAGGTGGGCCCAATCCTGCGGCCCCTTGGGCTCGCGGAACGGGCCGCGCCCGCCCATCAACAGCCGGCCCTGGTGGTCGAGACGGAAATACAGCAGCAGGTTGCGGGTATCGGACGTGACATGACCTTCCGGGAAAATGCCCGCGCGCAGCCGCTGCGGCAACGGCGTGGTGGCCACCTGGAAGGTGTTGGCGTCAATGATGGAGGTCTTGAGCCCGGGCAGCAGGTCGCCGCCGTAGGCATTGGTGCACATCACCACGCGGTCGGCCGTCACCGTGGCGCCGGCCGCGGTGGTGGCGATCCATTTGCCGCCCTCGCGCTTGAGACCGGTGACAGGCGTGTCGGTGTGGATCACGGCGCCAGCATTCAGGGCCGCCCGCGCCAGTCCGCGCGCATAGCTCAACGGCTGCACCGCGCCCGCGCGCCGGTCGACCCAGCCGCCCAGGTAGCGATCGGTGCCGATCAATCGCGCCACCTGCGCCTTGTCCAGCGGTTGCGTATCGGCGCCATGGCGCGCCCACTGCGCGGCGCGCGCATGTGCCAGCGCCAGCGCGGCAGGCGTGTGGGCACCCTGGATCCAGCCATGGCGCACGTGGGGCACGTCCATCGCGTGTCGCTCGATCAGGTTGAACACCGAATCGGCGGTGGCGCCGGCAAAGCGCACCAGGCGCTCGCCCCGCTCGGCGCCGAACATCGAGATCAGCGCGTCGGGATCGTATTTCAAGCCCGGAATGACCTGGCCGCCATTACGCCCCGAGCCGCCGAAGCCGATCTCGCGCGCCTCCAGCAGCACCACGCGCACGCCCTGCTCGGCCAGGTGCAGCGCGGTGCTCAGGCCGGCGTAGCCGCCGCCCACCACCAGCACGTCGGCCTGCGCGGACTGCGCCAGCGGCTGCGTGTCCGGCGGTGGCGCCGCGGTGGCGGCCCAGAGCGACGGGGAAAGCGGGAACGGCGTCTGCGACATGATGATTCCTCACATGGGATGCAGCACGCGGCGCAGGAAGTCCTGCGTGCGCGGGTGCTGCGGATGATTCAGCACTTCACGGGCGGCGCCCTGCTCCACCATCACGCCGCCGTCAAAGAACATGACACGATCGGCCACTTCGCGCGCAAAGCTCATCTCGTGCGTCACAACCACCATCGTCATGCCGGCCTCGGCCAGCTTGCGCATCACGCCCAGCACGTCGCCCACCAGTTCGGGGTCGAGGGCCGAGGTCGGTTCGTCGAACAGGATCGCCTTGGGCTGCATCGCCAGCGCCCGCGCAATCGCCACGCGCTGCTGCTGGCCGCCGGACAACTGCGGCGGATGGGCGTCGGCCTTGTCGGCCAGGCCGACGCTGGCAAGCAGTTCACGGCCCCGCTCCAGTGCCTGCGCGCGCGGCTCGCCCTTTACGTAGATCGGCCCTTCCACCACATTTTCCAGCGCGGTGCGGTGGGGAAACAGGTTGAAGCGCTGGAACACCATCGCCACCTGCGTGCGGATGGAGACGATGGACGGCGCATCGCAATCCACCAGCTCGCCATCGACAGTGACGCGGCCGGCGTTGTAGCGCTCCAGTCCGTTGATGCAACGCAGGATGGTGGACTTGCCCGAGCCGGACGGCCCGATCACGCACACCACCTCACCCTTGCTGACCTCGGCGTCGATGCCCTTGAGCACCTCCAGCGACCCGAAGCTCTTGCGCACGCCCTTGAGTTCGATCATTTGGCGGCACTCCTCTTTTCCAGATGCCGCACCAGCAGGATCAGCGGCACGCACATCACCAGGTACATCAGCGCCACCAGCGAAAACACCGTGGCATTCTTGAACGTGGAAACAGCGATCAGCTTGCCCTGCAACGCCAGCTCCGCCACCGTGATGGTGGAGGCCTGCGACGAATCCTTGAGCATCATGATCATGATGTTGCCGTAAGGGGGCAGCACGATCTTCACGGCCTGCGGCAGCACCACGCGGCGCATGGTCATGCTCCAGCTCATGCCCATCGCCATGGCCGCCTCGATCTGGCCGCGGTCGATGGCTTCGATGCCGGCGCGGAAGTTCTCGGCCTGGTAGGCCGAGTAGGCGATGCCCAGACCGATGATGGCGGCCTGCACCGCCGTCAGCGCAATGCCCATGTCCGGCATCACGAAATAGATGTAGAACAGCAGCACGATGATGGGGATACCGCGCAGCAGGTTGATCACGCCCGCGCTGAAGCGGGACAGGTACTTGTTGCCGGACACCCGCATCAGCGCCCATACCAGTCCCAGCAAGGTCGACAGCACCAGCGACCCCAGCGTCACCAGGATGGTGAGCTTGGCGCCCTGCAACAGTATCGGCAGGTACTCCGCCGCGTCTTTGAAGAATTCCGTCATGACTACCCTCTGCAAGACCGCATGCCGCGGCCACCGGTCGCGCCCGGCCCGCGCGCGGACACGCGGGCCGGGCGGACGCCCGTCGCCTGGCGGCGCCCGCCCTCAGGAGGGCATCAGCCGCCCAGCCCCCACTTCTTCAGGATCCGGTCAATCGCGCCATCGGCCTTGAGCTTGGCCAGCGCCTTGTTGATGCGATCGAGCAAGGCGGTGTCATCCTTGCGCGTGGCCAAGCCGAGGCTGCCCATCACGGTGGGCTGGTAGGACTGCGCCATTTTCAGATTGGGGTAGTTGCCCTGTGTCAGGATGTAGGCGGCGATGGGATAGTCCATGAAGCCGCCCTGGATGCGGCCGGCGTTGGCGTCGCGCATCATGTCCGGCGGGCTGTCGTACAGCTTCACTTCCTTGAACACGCCGCTTTTCTGGATCGGCTCGACAAAGGCGGTGCCGACCTGCACGCCAACCGTCATGCCCTTCATGTCGGCGAATGACTTGTATTCCTTGTTGTCGCTCTTGAGCACCATCAGGCCTTCGCCGTAGCGATAGACCGGCTCCGAGAAACTCACCACCTGCTGGCGCTGCGGCGTGATGAACATGGCCGCCGAGACGATATCGATGCGCTTGGAGGTCAGCGAACCGATCAGCGCGGAAAACGCCATGGGCTCGATCTGCACCTCGAAGCCGGCCTCCTTGCCGACCGCCTTGACGATGTCGACCATCACCCCTTCAATGGAGTTGGTCTTGGTGTCGAGAAAGGTGAACGGACTGCCGGTGGGCGTGGATCCCACCTTCAATACCGTCTGGGCCTGCGCGGCCGTGGCCGTGGACAATGCTGCGAATACAGAGACCATCAGAGTCTTGAATTTCATGACATTTCCTCATCTAGGCAAAGAGTTCCGGAGCGAGCCCGGAAGGCGGATGATCCCCAGTGTCATCGCGCCGCTTCACTGCCCGCGCGCTCAAGGCGGCGGTTGCGTCCCATCCCCCGCGGCCAGGTTGATATTCGAGATGGCCCAAATGACCTCCGTCACCTGCGCGCCCGGATTGCGCCAGCGGCGTGGCGTGCTGCTGGCATAACAGAAACTGTCGCCTTGCCTGAGCAGCACGACGCGGTCGCCCACCCAGAGCTCGAGCGTGCCCTTGAGCACCACGCCGATCTGCTCGCCCTGCCCGGTCACGAACAGTTCTTGGCCGGTCGAGCCGCCAGGCTCGATGGTGGCGCGGCACAGATCCATGCTGCGGCAGGCCGGCGGCGTGTACATCTCCTTGACGATCCCTTTCTCGCGCAGGTCGATGTAGCGGTGCGTTCCGGCGCGAGCGACTCGGCCGCCATCCTCGCCCTCGGTGTGCTCGGCATTGCGCAGCAGCGTATTGACCGAAACGCCAAACTCGCGCGCCAACTGATGCAAGGTCTTGACCGATGCGGAGCTCAGCCCGCGCTCGATCTGGCTGAGCAGTCCCACCGACATGCCGCAGGCGCGCGCCACATCCGCGAGCGAGCGGCCAAGCTGCTTGCGAAGCTGGCGCAACTGCTGGCCCAGCCACATGTCAACGGCGGACTCCGGGCGGCCCGCCACCAGCGCCGGCTCGGACAGCGGTACGTCGGCAAGCGGAAGGGAGGAAGATCGGCGCATATGAAAATTTCATTTTTATGTAATTTTCAATACTAAGGAGCCTGGCGGTACGCCACAACCTAGGAGCATCCCTAGGCCGATCCCGTCCGCAAGCGCGTGCACAGGGATTGCGCAAACGCGCGGTTGCGCGCAATGGATCGACGCCCGGATCGGCGGGCGCGCCTTGGCGCTCAGACGGGCTTGGCCTCAGACGGGCTTGGCCTCAGACGGGCTTGGGCTTGGCGCCGCGGCGGCGCTTGGCGGGCAGTGGCGGCAAGGGCTCGCCGGCCAGCTCGGCCAGGAAGCGTTCGTCGGACAGCGACAGCCATCCCCGCGCACGAGCGGATTCGATC
The DNA here is from genome assembly GCF_050285565.1 of Achromobacter sp. GTDB lineage: Bacteria > Pseudomonadota > Gammaproteobacteria > Burkholderiales > Burkholderiaceae_B > Achromobacter. The sequence continues at coordinate 64,971 of NZ_JBLZXG010000004.1, read as the reverse complement.
AGCTCGGGGCGGCGCGCGGCGGTCAGCGCCAGCGAGCGCTCGCGGCGCCAGCGCGAGATATTGGCGTGGTGGCCGCTGAGCAGCGGTGCCGGCACCGGGGCGCCCTCGTACACTTCGGGGCGCGTGTAATGGGGGCTGTCCAGCAGGCCGGAGAGCGTGTCGTTGAAAGAGTCCTGCAGCGCGGAATCGCCGTCGTTCAGCACGCCTGGCAGCAGGCGCACTGCGGCATCGATGACGGCAAGCGCCGCGATTTCACCGCCGGACAAGACAAAGTCGCCCAGGGAGATTTCATGCGTGACGCAGCGCTCGATGAAGCGCTGGTCGACGCCTTCGTAGCGACCGCAGATGAGAATCAGGCCGTCGCTGGCGGCCAGCGCCTCGGCGCCGGCCTGATCGTAGCGCTTGCCCACGGGCGCGAGCAGCGCCACCGGGGCAGGCCCCAGACCTTGGACCGCGCGCGCCGCCTGGGCGGCCTTGACGGCGGCCTCCAGTGGCGCGGCCATCATCACCATGCCGGGACCACCACCATAAGGGCGGTCGTCCACGGTACGGTGAGGATCACTGGTGAAATCACGCGGATTCCACGCATGCAGGGCCCACCGGCCCTGGGCGTGAGCCCGGCCGGTGACACCCAGGTCGCGCACCACCCCGAACATCTCGGGAAAGAGCGTCACGACATCAATGCGCATCAGAGATCCGCGGGCCAGTCGCTGTCGATGCGGCGCGCGGCCAGATCGACGGCGTGAATGTGCGCGCGCACGAACGGAACGAGCATTTCGGCGGGCTTTCCCTTGGCGTTCAGCAGGGTTTCGGGGCCGTCGCCCCCCACCCTCTGGCGCAAGACCTTCAAGACGGCGTGAGCGCCGTTATCCAGGACTTCATCGACCACGCCAAGCAGCGTGGCCTCGCCATCCGCCGTGGTATACAGCGAGCAGCCAATGAGATCGACCCAGTAGTATTCGTCTTCCTCGGGCGCGGGAAAGGATCCGCGCGGCGCCTGCACGGAAAAACCGCGCAGCGCTTCGGCCTGGTCGCGGTCGGCGATGCCGGCCAGCTGGGCCACCACGGTGGCGCCCTGCGAGCGGGCTTGCACGACCTTATATGCGACGGGCGCAGACGCGACAGCGCCCCGCGCCAATTCAGGCACAGGGCGAGTCAACCACCATTGAGAAGCTGAGAGCAGCACTTCGGCATTGGCCGAATGCGGCTGCACCTTGACCCAGCCTTTCACACCGTAGGCCGCACTGATGCGGCCCAGCTCGATCAAGTCCGCAGGCGCCGCGTTTGAAGTTGCGGCATCAGACATGTGTCGGGCTATCGGTTTCGTACAGCGTAGCTAGAAACTAGCAGGGTTCAGGCGTGCGACGCGGGCATCAAGCCGCGGCGGAAACCTTGGCCGAGTAGTCCTTGACCAGACGCTCGACGGCCGGCGACAGCTGGGCGCCGTTGCTGGTCCAGTGCTGCACGCGATCCAGCGCGATGCGCAGGTTTTCCGCGCCTTCGTTGCCGACGGGGTTGTAGAAACCCACGCGCTCGATGAAACGGCCGTCGCGACGGTTACGCGAATCGGTGGCCACCAGGTTGTAGAACGGACGCTTCTTGGACCCACCGCGGGCCAGGCGAATCACCACCATAGGTAATCCCTTGAATTAGTTGTGAAAAACGGGAAATTCTAGCACTTAAACAAGCCGACTGGCAAATGCCCGTGCTGAACATGGGAAGTCGCGGCGCGATTTGTACGCGAAAACACCACACATGCGCCGCATGCGGGTATTCTACAAAATATGGGCCGGAGCCCGCCGCTGCAGACAGAGTGTAGCCCGTCACGGGCCGCTGTGCTGCGCCGGGGCTCACGAAAATCGCCCCGCGGCGGCGTCCCCGCGAGGGCGCGCCCGCCGGGCCAGCGTCCTTCGCCAGCGCGTTTGAAGCATTCAACCGATTGGAGAGATCGGAATGTCATCGTACGCCACCGCCGCAAGCCCGCCTCTTCCGACCACGCCACGACGGCATTGCCCTGCCCCATTTCCCCGCGCATCGCGTGTGCGCAAGCGCCCGCGGCTGCGCCGCCGCTGACTCCACCCGGTTTTCTCCCCGCGTTTCCCAACTTCCTCTACCGGAGGGTGCTCCATCATGAAGAACCTTAAGACTGTCTTCACCCCTGTCGCGCGCCTGGCGGCCACGGGTTTGCTGGCGAGCCTGCTGGCGCTGCCGCTGGCGGCCCAGGCCCGGGTGGTCGGCGCGGCGCTGACCACCGCCACCGGCAAGGTCACCGCCGTCGATCCGGCCAGCCGCACCATCACGCTTCAAGGCAGCAATGGCAATGTGGTCGATATACAGGCTGGGCCGAACGTGCGCAATTTCAAGCAGATCAAGCCGGGCGACACGCTTACGCTGGACTATTACGAGTCGGTCGCCGTCGATGTGCGTCCGGCGGGCTCCGGCGCGCCCGAGGTCGTCACCGAGACCGCCAGCACCCGCAGCGCCAAGGGAGCCAAGCCGGGCGGCGCGATGGGCCGGCAGACCACCATCACCGCCGAAATCTGGCACATCAACAAAAGCGCCAATCTGGTCACGCTGAAAGGGCCGCAAGGCGGACTGCGCACGATCCAGGTGCAGGACCCCGCGCTGCGGGCCAGGCTGGCGCAACTCAAGGAGGGTGACCTGGTGGATTTCACCATCACGCAGGCAGTGGCGGCGGCGATCCACAAGTAAGGTTCCAAGCCACAGACAAAAAGGCCAGCCCGGGGAGGCTGGCCTTTGCTTGCGCGGCGCCGCGATCGCGTGGCTAGCGGCGGCGCAGGAAATGCACGCCGCGGCCTTCGGCCTCGTGCTGCGCGACCAGCACATTGCCGCTCTGGCGGGCGAACGCCTGGAAGTCGCGGACGGCGTTGCGGTCAGTGGTGACGACCCGCAGCACCTGACCGCTTTCCATCTGCGCCAGGGCTTTCTTGGCCCGCAGGATGGGCAGGGGGCAGGTCAGGCCGCTGGCGTCGACATCCTGGTCGAAGGCCGGCACGGCGGACGCGTTTTCCAGGTCAGAGGCGCTCATCGACCCACTTCTGCACGCTGGCGATCGCGGCGGGCAGCGCCGCCAGGTCGGTGCCCCCCCCCATGGCCATGTCCGGACGACCGCCGCCCTTGCCGCCCACCTGGCTGGCAACGAAGCCCACCAGGTCACCGGCCTTGATGCGGTTGGTCAGATCGGCCGTCACGCCGCCGACGACGCTGATCTTGCCATCGGCCGAGCCGGTGGCCAGCAGCACCACGGCGGGCTTGAGACGATCCTTCAGGTTGTCGACCATGCCGCGCAGGGCCTTGGGATCGACGTCGCCGATGCTGGCGGCCAACAGCTTGATGCCCTTGACCTCGATGGCCGCGGAGCTGGCCAGGTCGTTGCCGGCATTGGCGGCCAGTTTGCTGCGCGATTGCTCCAGGTCTTTTTCGAGCTGCTTGACCTGCTCCTGCACCTGCGCGATACGGGCCGGCAGGTCGGCGGGCGTGCTGCGCAGCATGCCGGCCACCTGGGCCAGCAAGGCGCTCTGGTTCTGCACCCAGGCCAGGGCGTTGTCGCCCGTGATGGCCTCGATGCGGCGCACGCCGGCGGCCACACCGCCTTCGGACACGATCTTGAACAGGCCGATATCGCCGGTGCGGCTGACGTGCGTGCCGCCGCACAGTTCGCGCGAGAAACCGATGTCGAGCACGCGCACGGTGTCGCCGTACTTTTCGCCGAACAGCGCCATGGCGCCGCCCTTGACGGCGTCGTCATAGGCCATGACCTGGGCCACGGTGGGCTGGTTGGCGAGGATCTCGGCGTTGACGATGGCCTCGACGCGGGCGATCTGCTCGGCGGTCAGGGGCGCGTCCTGCGCGAAGTCGAAACGGGTCTTGTCGGGGTCGACCAGCGAGCCGCGCTGTTGCACGTGCGCGCCCAGCACCTGGCGCAGGGCCTTGTGCATCAGGTGGGTGGCCGAGTGGTTGCGCACGGTGCGGGCGCGACGCACCGCGTCCACGCGCGCCAGCACGGTGTCGCCCACCGCCAGCTTGCCCTCTTCCAGCGTGCCGTGATGGCCGAACACGCCGGACTGGATCTTCAGGGTATCGCCCACGGCGAAGCGCACGCCGGCCGCTTCGAGCAGGCCGGTATCGCCGACCTGGCCGCCGGATTCAGCGTAGAACGGGGTGGCGTCCAGCACCACCACGGCGCTCTGGCCGGCCTGGATCTGCTGCACCTGGGTGCCGTCGACGTACAGGGCCGTGACCTTGACGTTGTCGAGTTCGAGCTTTTCGTAGCCTTCGAAACGCGTTTCGGCGCCTTCGTAGCTCAGGCCTTCGGCCATCTTGAACTTGCCGGCGGCACGGGCCTGATCGCGCTGGCGCTCCATGGCGACCTCGAAGCCGGCCATGTCGACATCGACCTCGCGTTCGCGGCAGATGTCGGCGGTCAGGTCCACCGGGAAGCCGTAGGTGTCGTACAGCGTGAACAGCGTGGTGCCGTCCAGTTGGCCGCCCTTGGGCACATTGGCCAGCGCGCCGTCGAGGATGCGCATGCCGTGCTCCAGCGTTTCGCCGAAGCGTTCCTCTTCCTGCTTGAGCACCTGCGCCACGCGCTCGGCGGTGGCGGCAAGCTCGGGATAGGCTTCGCCCATCTCGGCGACCAGATCGGGCACCAGGCGGTGGAAGAACGGCTTGGTCTGGCCCAGCTTGTAGCCATGGCGCAGCGCGCGGCGGACGATGCGGCGCAGCACGTAGCCGCGGCCTTCGTTGCTGGGAATGACGCCGTCGACGATCAGGAACGAGCAGGCGCGGATGTGGTCGGCGATGACCTTGAGCGAATTGTTTGCCAGGTCCTTGACGCCGGTTTCGCGCGCGGCGGCGGCGATCAGGTGCTGGAACAGGTCGATTTCGTAGTTGGAATGGACGTGCTGCAGCACGGCCGCGATGCGCTCCAGGCCCATGCCGGTATCGACACAGGGACGCGGCAGACGCGTCATGTTGCCGGCGGCGTCACGCTCGAACTGCATGAACACCAGGTTCCAGATCTCGATGTAGCGGTCGCCGTCTTCCTCGGGCGATCCCGGAGGGCCGCCCCAGATTTCGGGGCCGTGGTCGTAGAAGATTTCCGAGCACGGGCCGCACGGGCCGGTGTCGGCCATCTGCCAGAAATTGTCCGACGCGTAGCGGGCGCCCTTGTTGTCGCCGATGCGGATGATGCGCTCGGTCGGCACGCCGACTTCCTTGGCCCAGATGTCATAGGCCTCGTCGTCTTCCTGGTAGACCGTGACCCAGAGCTTCTCGGCGGGCAGCTTGTAGACCTGGGTCAGCAGTTCCCAGGCGTACTGGATGGCGTCGCGCTTGAAGTAGTCGCCAAAGCTGAAATTGCCCAGCATTTCGAAGAACGTGTGATGGCGGGCGGTGTAGCCCACGTTCTCCAGGTCGTTGTGCTTGCCGCCGGCGCGCACGCTGCGCTGCGACGACGTGGCACGCGTGTACGACCGCGATTCCTTGCCCGTGAAGACGTCCTTGAACTGGACCATGCCCGAATTGGTGAAAAGCAGGGTCGGATCGTTGCCCGGCACGAGCGACGACGAAGGAACGATGGTGTGTCCCTTGGACTTGAAGAATTGCAGGAACTGCTGGCGAATCTCGGAGGATTTCATCGTGGATGAAGCAGGATTTAGGCGAATCGTTGATTATAGAGGGTTGTCGGCGGCTTGCACCTTGGGGGCCACCCCATCCGTGCCGTCCGGGCCCGCCCCGCCCGCTGGCGGTGCCGGGCGGGCCCGGGCCAGCAACCTGCCGCCGCGAAATACCAGCGCCTGCCAACGGCCCGCCACCACGACGTACGGGTCGCGGCGCGCATAGGGCAGAACGCGCTCGCCGTCCGCCGCCACGCCCAGGATGGCGGGCAACGGCTGCCCGGGCGCGAATTGCAGCCAGGTCTCGCGACCGTCGTCGAACACCTGCATCGGCGCCACGGCGGGATCGCCGGACAGCCGCCAGTCGAAGCGAAACCCGGGGACGCCGGCGGCGGCGGCCCGCCAGCCCGGCCCGGCCGCCGAGGCGCCGCCGGACGGCCAGGCGCAGCCGGCCAAGCCAGACAGCGCGCCGATGAAAAAGAGGATACGAACCATGCCCAGCCCCCTGAAACGGCGGCCCCGGGAACGGGCCGCATCATGCCCGGCATGGTGAACCCATGCTGGCCGTGGCGGCAGACCGGCATGTACGCATGGATCGAAATGCCCCGCCCTCGGCAGCCGCGGGCAACGCGGGAGCAAGAAAAAAGCCCGGTTCGGAAACCGGGCTTGCGGACGGCGGCCAGGCGCGGCGCAAGGGCGCCGGCCGGCGAATGCCCTTAACGCTGGGTGGCGATGCTGCGCGCCTGGCTGGCGGCGTTGTTCAAGGCCGACACCGGCGGCGTCTTGCCTTCGAGCGCATCGTTGAGCTGCTGGTTGAACACCGGTTCGATGCGGTCGTAGTTGGCCATGCGGAAACCGCGGCTGTTGGCGGCCGGCCGGTTGCTCATGGAAGCCACCACTGCCTGGGCCCCGGGGATGCTCTTGTAGAACGACACATCCGAGGCGCGGAACGCGGCTTCGGTCAACGGCAGATAACCGGTGCGCTGGTGCCATTCGGCGGCGATGACGGGCTTGGACAGCCACGCCAGGAACTGCGCCGTGGCCTTTTCCTCGTCCTTCGGACGACCTTCCAGCGCCCACAACGCCGAACCGCTGACGAACGGCTGGCCGCCGTTCTGGGTGACCTGATCGTAATAAGGCAGCGGCGCCACGCCGAATGCCAGCGACTTGGTGTTCAGGAACTGGCCGAACGAGCCCGAGTTGCCGGTCAACACGGCGCATTCGCCCTTGGCGAACAGCTTGTCGGCGCTGTTGTCGGCGGTGTGCGCCATGAACAGCAGCGAACGCTTCCAGCTGACCATCAGCGAGATGTGGCGCATATAGAGCGTGTCGAACTGCATCGCCGGCGCGGCGCTCTTCTTGGTGACCGCGTCCAGGCCGTTGTTGTTGCTGGTGTACTGCTGGTTGTTCACCGGCGCCAGGTTTTCCAGGTGAACCGAGACCTGGTCGCTGGACGCGTAAGGACAGTCGAGGTCGGCCACGTCGCGCAGCTTGAGCAGTTCGCCCTGCAGCGCGGTCCAGGTGCGGGCCGGCTTGTTGGGGTCGAGGCCGGCCTTCTTGTAAGCGGCGGTGTTGTAGAACATCACCGGCACTTCGGCCATCCAGGGGAAGGCCAGCAGGCGGCCCTTGCCATCGCGCACGAAGCTGCTGGTGGCCGGCACGAACCAGTTCAGGTCCTTGATCGGGTACTTGGCCAGCAGGTCGTACAGCGGCAGGATGGCCTTGTGCTCGGCCACCACTTCAGGCGAGTGATTGTCGTTCAATTGCACCAGGTTGGGGGCCTTCTTGGCCTTGACCGCGGCAGTGGCTTCCTGCTGCAACTGCGCCTGCGAGGAGAAGGCGCGCAGGGTCACTTTGACCTGATCCTGTTCCTTGTTGTACTGCTTGGCCAGCTTTTCGAATTCGGCCTTGTTGGCGTCCGGCAGCGTGTGCCAGATCTGGATCTCGACGGGTGCCGCGTGCACCGCGCCCGCGACCGCCATGGCGGCGCCAAACACCCATGTCCGCCGGCTGGCGAACATCGCGCGGGCAATGCCCGCCAATTGCAATTTCTTCATAGGTTCATAGACCAAGAAAAGGGAATTCCGGTTCTGGACGACGTCCGCTCAGCAGATCGGCCAGTGCCCGGCCCGAGCCAACGCCCATCGTCCAGCCGAGAGTACCGTGTCCGGTATTGATATACAAATTCGGAATGTGACTGCGGCCGATGATGGGCACGTTCGAGGGGGTGGACGGGCGCAGGCCCGACCAGTAACTGACGCGCTCGAAATCGAGCGCGTCGGGAAAGAGTTCGCGGGCCAGCCGTGTCATGGCTTCGCAGCGGCCGGTGTTCAAGCCCCGCGAATAGCCGGACAGCTCGGCGGTGCCGGCCATGCGCAGGCGCTCGCCCAGACGCGAGAACACCACCTTGTGACTGCTGTCGGTCAGGCTGACCGTGGGCGCGGCATCGGGCTTGAGAACCGGGAAGGTGGCCGAATAGCCCTTGGCCGGATAGACGTTGCAGGGGATGCCGAGCGGGCGCAGCAGCGACGGGCTGAAGCTGCCCATCGCCACCACGTAGGCGTCGGCGGCGAGCATGCCGTAGCGGCCGTCGGGTTCGATCAGTTCGACACCCTGCACTGCGCCGCCCTGGGTGATCAGTCGCGTGACGCGGGTACTGTAGCGGAATTCGACGCCAGCGCGGGCGCAACGCTCGGCCAGGGCCACGCTGAACAGGTGGACGTCGCCGCTTTCATCCTCGGGGGTGTAGTCGCCGCCGACGATGGTGTTGCGATGCGGCGCCAGGGCCGGTTCGATGGCGACCACCTCGTCGGCCGACACCACGCGGCGCTCGACGCCGAAATCGCGCATCAGGCCGGCGGCGCGTTGTGAATTCTCGAACTCGTGCGGATCGCGGTAGAAATTCAGGATGCCGCGTTCGAGGTGGTCGTATTCGATGCCGAGTTCGGCGCGCATGGCGCGCAGCGTGGCGCGGCTGTACTCGGCCATGCGCACCATCGCACGGATGTTCGGCGCCAGGCGGCCGGGCAGGCATTCGCGCAGGAACGCCAGGCCCCACATCCATTGGCGCCAGTCCAGTTGCGGGCGGAACAGCAGCGGCGCGTCGTCCTGGAACATCCACTTGAGCAGCTTCAGGGGCGCCTGCGGATTGGCCCAGGGCTCGGCGTAGGAGACCGAGATCTGCGCGCCGTTGGCGAGGCTGGTCTCCTGGGCGGGTCCGGTGCAGCGGTCGATGACCACGACGTCGTGGCCCGCCTGGCTCAGCCACCAGGCGCTGGAGATTCCGATGATGCCGCTACCCAATACCGCTACTTTCATGCCCGCATTGCTCCCTGCGTACCCGCTGGGCCCACGAACACAATGTCCGCCTCCCGCGGCAAGCCGCTGCCAGATGACACCGCAGTTTACCCCGGCGCCCCGCCCTCGCCTACGCCTGCCGTCATCAAAAAAAGGGGAGGAACCCGCCAATGCCGGATTCCTCCCCTTCGCCAGGCGGGCGCCTGATATCGATCAAGTCGCGGCCTTCGCCAGATCGGCTTCGGACGTGAACGCGTCCGCGTAGAACTCTTCGGGCGGCAGGCCGCACTGGGCGCTGAACTCACGCCGCGCGGCATCGACCATCGGCGGCGCGCCGCAGGCGTAGACCTGGTAGCCGGACATGTCGGCGATGTCATGCATCACCGCTTCGTGGACGAAACCGTCGCGGCCGCTCCAGCCATCTTCCTCGAGCGCGTTGGAGACCACCGGCACATAACGGAAGTCCGGCAAGTCGCGGGCCCACGACTGCGCCAGCGCGTCCATGTACAGGTCGCGCGGACGGCGGCCGCCCCAGTACAGCGACACCGGACGGCGGATGTTCTTGTGGATCATGTGCTCGACGATGGCCTTGACCGGCGCGAAGCCCGTACCGCTGGCCAGCAGGATGATCGGCTTGTCGCTGTCTTCGCGCAGGAAGAACGAGCCGAACGGCCCTTCCAGGCGCAGGATCTCGCGCTCTTTCATCTGCGTGTCGCCGGCGCCGAACACGTGGTCGGTGAACACGCCGCCCGGCAGGTGGCGGATGTGCAGTTCCAGCGGGCTGCCGGTGTGCGGCGCGCCGGCCATGGAGTAGCTGCGGCGGCGGCCGTCCTTGAGGATGATCTCGATGTACTGGCCGGCGTAGTAGCGGAACTGCTCCGAGGCCGGCAGTTGCAGCTTGAGCACGGTCACGTCCGGCGCCGCCTTTTCCATCGTCTGCACGCGCGAGGGCAGCTTGCGGATCTGGATGTCGCTGGCCAGGCGCACTTCGGTGGATTCGACCACCATGTCGGACGCGGGCCGGGCCTGACAGAACAGGGTGTAGCCGTCGGCCAGTTCCTCGGGCGAGAGGATCTGCGCGGGATACTGGCCGGCGTCGAACTCCCCGGACACCACTTTGCCCTTGCAGGTGGAGCAGGCGCCGTTGCGGCAGCTGTAAGGCAGTACGATGCCCGCGGCCAGGGCGCCGTCGAGCACGGTCTGGCCGGGCTCGACCGGGAATTGATGCTTGCTGGGTTGGATGATGACCTGGAAGCTCATGATGAAACGTATCAGGGGGATCAGGGTTGACGGCGCGCCCCATGACGCGCCGCCCGGCCCGGCCTCAGGCCGGGAATTTGCGGATTTCCTTGACGCGGTTGGCGTCGTCCACCAGCACGACCTGCGGCTTGTGGGTGGCGGATTGCTCGTCGGACATCGGCCCGTAGGTGCAGATGATCATCAGGTCGCCGACCTGGGCGCGACGCGCGGCCGCGCCATTGAGCGAGATGATGCCGCTGCCGCGGGCGGCCTTGATGATGTAGGTATCGAAGCGTTCGCCGTTGTTGATGTTGTAGAGCTCGATGCGTTCGAACTCGCGCATGCCGGCGGCGTCCAGCAGGTCTTCGTCGATGCCGCAAGAGCCTTCGTAGTGAAGGTCGGCTTCGGTGACCGTGACGCGGTGCAGCTTTGCCCGCAGCATGATGCGTTGCATGGTGAAAATATCCTGGTTTCGCGTGCCGGAACGCGAAGTGATGCGATAAATGCGAAAACACCCGCGGCTGGCGCGCAGTCGCGGGCATGCACCCGAACGGCAACCGGTTTTGCCCTCGGAAGCCAGTATTCTATAATTTTTGCCGCGACGGGACGGCCCGTCGCTGCGCCCGCCGCCACATGGCGGCATTTGCCATCGGCAACCACGGCATTGGCCATTGCCATGGGCGCATCAATCCGGGGACGACCCCTTTTCCTGTCAGGAGTCGTCATGACCTGGATCATTCTGGTATTGGCCGGCCTGTTCGAAATCGTCTGGGCCGTCGGCCTCAAATACACCCATGGGTTCACCCGCCTGGCGCCATCGCTCGTCACGGTCGGCGGCATGCTCGTCAGCTTCTGGCTGCTGGCGCTGGCGATGAAGAGCCTGCCGCTGGGCACCGCTTATGCGGTATGGGTCGGCATCGGCACCGTCGGCGCCTTCGTGGCCGGCATCATCCTGTTCGGCGAATCCACCAGTTGGCTGCGCATCGCCAGCGTGGCGCTGATCGTGCTGGGCCTGGTGGGCCTGAAGTTGTCGTCGGCCTGATCGCGCAAGCGCGCGGCGGGCTAGAAATCGAGCTCGATCTCGACCGCGTCACCCACTTTGAGGCGCGCGCCGGCCGGGGCGTCGACAATCGCGTTCTGGCCGAACACCACCCCGATCTCCAGATTGCGGTAGCCCGCCAGCGTGCGGCCCGGCTCATCGTGCTGCACGGCGGTGCGCTGGTCGATGTCGGGAATCGAGCAGCGCGTGCACGGCTTGACGAACGCCATGCTGACCGCGCCCGTGGTGATCATGGCGGTATGGTCTTCCTCGAACGCCTGCCATTCCCCCTGCACCACGATGTTGGGCCGGAAGCGGTCCATCGGCACCGGCGCCACGCCCTTGGCCCGCAGGCGGGCGTTCAGGTCGTCCAGCGAGGCCTGGTTCGCCACCAACAGCGGGAAGCCATCGGCAAAACCGAAATAATGATCCCCATCGAAAGGGGGAGCCAGGTCGGGATGATCCGCAATCCATTTGTCCACCCATTCCGGCTTGGCCGGCCGCGCCGCGCCCGTGTCGACCTTGTACAACCGGCAAGGCGTCTTGAGGAAATCCGAGCACCACTGCGCCGCGGCCTCGCTTTCGCGCCGCGCCGCCAGGGTGTCCTTCCACACGCCGACCGTCTCGACGCCGGACTGCAACGCCGAGCCGTCCAGCGGCACGTCCAGGTCGGGCATGCCGGGCGCCGACAGGCGCAGGGTATCGGCCGTGAGCGCCGTGCGGATCAGGGCCATGGCGGCCCATTGCCGCTGCGTCATGAACTGGCCGCCGGCCCCCACCAGCATCCAGCGGCGGTCGTGGGCCAGTCCGGCGCGATCCACCGGCGATTCGGCCAGGTCGATGCCGGCACAGGATTTGACGGGGTAGATATGCAGGCTGAGGATACGGGCAGACATGGCGGCGGCTTCCGGCGGTGCGAGGAGCGCAGAGCATAGCGGAAGGACGAAAAAAAACCCAGGCCGGAGCCTGGGTGGCAGCGCATGCAAGCGATGCGGGCGTTCGCTTGTCCGCAGCAAGCGCGCGCGGGACGCGGCATGGGGCGCCGCGCGCGCGGTCGGCAGCCGACCAGCACCGGCGCGCATGCATCGCCGGCAAACGCGGGCAGCGCTAGCTGCTGCCGACCAGCTTGAGCGTGTCCAGCGGCGTCACCGCCTTGAACGCCTTGCGCGTGGCGATGTGCTCCGGACGCGGCGTCAGACCGTACTTGGGCGGCTCCAGCGTGTTTTCCATGCTGTTGTAGACCATGAACACGTTGGCGCGCGGCCACGGCGAGATGTTGCTGTTCGAGCCGTGCATGGTGTTGCAGTCGAAGAACACCACCGAGCCGGCCTTGGCCGTCATGGTGCGGATGCCACCTTGCTCGACCAGCAGTTGCAGGCTGACCGGATCCGGCACGCCGTATTCCTGCTTCTTGAGCGACTGCTTGTAGTGCTCATTGGGCGTTTCGCCGACGCACGAGATGAACTGCCGGTGCGAGCCCGGCACCAGCATCAAGGGGCCGTTGCAGTCGTTGTTCTCGGTCAGCAGCACCGAGCAGCTCAGCGCGCGCATCGACGGCATGCCGTCTTCCACGTGCCAGGTTTCGAAATCCGAGTGCCAGTAGAACTCCTTGCCTTTGAAGCCGGGCTTCATGTTGGCGCGGGACTGGTGGATGTAAACCTCGGACCCGAGGATCTGGCGCGCCACGTTGACCAGGCGCGGATCGCGCACCAGGCGCGCCAGCACGGGGTTCAGCACGTGCACCATGAAAATGGAGCGCACCGCATTGCTGGCGGGCTCGGTGATCGATTCCTCGCGGCGGACGATCGACGGGTCGCGCGTCATGCGCTCGACCTCGGCCGACAGCGCCCGCACCTCGGCTTCGGAGAACAGGTCCTCCAGGAGCAGGAAGCCGTCGCGTTCATAGCTGCCAAGCTGGTCGGCGCTCAGGGCGTCGGCATATTTGCCGTCGCCATAGACCACCGGATCCTGGCGGGAAATGATGGCGGAACTGCGATCCGTACGGGAGGCGTACGGATCCTGCGCAGGTGAGATCATGCGAACCTCCTTGTATCAGGCCGCTTGGGCTTCGGCTTCAGGCAGGGCGTAGACGCCCTCTTTGTCATGCACTTCCTGGCCGGTCAGCGGCGGGTTGAAGACGCAGATGACGCGCAGCGGCTCCTTGCCGCCGCACAGCCAATGCTCGTCATGCTCGTTCAAGGCATAGACCACGCCGGGGCCCAGTTCGTACTTCTTGCCGTCGGCAATCGTCTCGATGGAGCCGTCGCCCTCGATGCACCACACCGCCTCCAGGTGGTTCTTGTAATGGATGTGCGTCCGGCCGCCGGGGAAGATGGTGGTCTCGTGGAAGGAGAAGCCCATGCCGTCCTTCTTGAGCAGCACGCGGCGGCTGACCCAGGTGTCGGTGCGGACTTCGTCGGCGGTGCCGATCACATCTTTGACATTGCGTACGATCATTGACGTTTTCCTCCAAATTTCAGGATGCGGGCGGACTGCCCTTCTTCACCCAGCGCGTCGGCCACGCTGGCCTCGATCACTTCCAGGCCCTTGGACAGCAGCTCTTCCTCGATGGTCAGGGCCGGCAGCAGCTTGAGCACTTCATCATGCGCGCCCGAGGTCTCGATGACCACGCCGCGCTTGAAGGCGTGGGCGGCGATGCGATTGGCCAGGGCCGGGGTGGCGTTGCTCACCAGGCCCTGGATCAGGCCGCGGCCGCGCACCGACAGACCGGCGTTGGGATAGCTGTGCACCAGGTTTTCCAGCCAGTCGCGCACCAGGCGCTCCTTGCGCTGGATCTCGGCGGTGAAAGCGGTGTTGGCCCAGTAGGTTTCCAGCGCCTGGGTGGCGGTGACGAACGCCAGGTTGTTGCCGCGGAACGTGCCGCTGTGGGCGCCGGGCTTCCAGACGTCGAGCTCGGGCTTCATCAGCACCAGCGACATCGGCAGGCCGAAGCCGGACAGCGACTTGGACAGCGTGATGATGTCGGGGCGGATGCCGGCGGCCTCGAAGCTGAAGAAGGTGCCGGTGCGGCCGCAGCCGACCTGAATGTCGTCCACGATCAGCAGCATGTCGTGGCGCTTGCAGAGCTTGTCCAGTTCCTTGAGCCAGCGCAGCGTGGCGACGTTGACGCCGCCCTCGCCCTGCACCGTCTCGACGATGACGGCGGCGGGCTTGTCCATGCCGCTGCTGGGATCTTCCAGCATGCGCTCCAGATAGGCCATGGTGTCCACGTCCGGGCCGAAGTAGCCGTCATAGGGCATGAAGGTGGTGTTGGCCAGCGGATAGCCGGAGGCGTCGCGGAACTTCATGTTGGCGGTCACCGCCAGCGAGCCGCCGCTGACGCCGTGAAAACCGTGCGTGAAGGAAATCACATTGGGACGCCCCTTCACCTGGCGCGCGATCTTGAGCGCCGCCTCGACCGCGTTGGTGCCGGTGGGGCCGGTGAATTGCAGGGTGTATTGCCAGTTGCGCGGCTTGAGCAGCACGCGGTCGACCGTCTCGAGAAAGCGCTTCTTGGCGCTGGTGGCCATGTCCAGGCCATGCACCACGCCATCGGCCTGTACGTACTCGAGCAGTTTTTCCTTGAGGATCGGATTGTTGTGGCCATAATTCAGCGTGCCCGCGCCGCTGAAGAAGTCGATGTACTCGCCACCGTTCTCGTCCACCAGCGTCGAGCCCCTGGCCTGACTGAAGATCACGGGAAACGACCGGATATAGCCCCGTACTTCCGACTCCATCCGGTCAAAGATTTTCAAGTCCATGTGATTAATCCTCCCTTTCATCTCATAAGTTGACAGACAGCAAGACACCTTCCGCATGCGCGCCAGGCGCATCCGGATGCGTCAGAACCATCCCGGTTTTCGACAGGAACCGCGTTGCCGCGCTAAGGCGCGGGCAGGGTGAACGGGCCTATCCTCAACAACATCTCGTCGTCATGGTCCGCGCCGCCGAACAGTTGCCGGTCGAAGAACGGCTGCTCGCAGACGTGGGCGCCCAGCTCCGCGGCCAGGCCGGCGAAAGTGCGGCGCGAAGCCTGGTTGTCAGGCGCCACCGTGGTTTCAAGATGACGAACATGCGCGAGCCCCTCGCGTTGCAAGAGCGCCCGGAGCATGGCGCGGCCTAACCGTTGGCCGCGTGCGCGGGTGTGCACGGCGACCTGCCAGACGAACAACACGTCGGGCCTGTCGGCAAGCACGTAAGCGGAGATAAATCCATCGATGCGTCCGCCGGCGCTTTCGGCCAGGACGCAGGTGCCGCGGTTGTGCTCGCACAGGAGCAGGTACGCGTACAGGGAATTGAGGTCGAGTGGCGGGCACTCGGAAATGAGCTGGTGGATCGCGGCGCCGTCCTTGCGGCGGGGCTCACGCAACAGATGCGTTTTGCTGCCCGCCGCCGGCGCCACGGCACTTGAGTTCGTAGGGGTGTCGTGAAGTTCGTTGGCTCTCATACAACCAGTCCCGATTCGGGAGGCGCGCCACCGGTGGGCACCTCGAGGATGGGCGACGGCACGTCGCCCGGGGGTTCCGTCGCCACCCCGCCCTCTTCTTCCATGAGCGCAACAATGCGCTCGAGCGACAGGGTGATGGTGGCCTGCTCCAGCTCCGGCAACGCATTGAGTGCGTCGGCCAGGTGCTTTTGCAGCGGCGACGGCGCTTGCTGCGCGAGCTCGCGGCCGGCATCGGTAGCGGTCACGAAGACGATGCGGCGGTCTTCGCGGCCGCGCTCGCGGCGGATCAGGCCCTTGTCTTCCAGGCGGTCGAGAATGCCCACGACCGTGCTGGGACTGACATGGATCTCGCGGCTGATCGCCGTGGCCGTCAGCGGCCCGTTCGCGATGACCGTGCGCAGGCACATCAGCTGCGGCGCGGTGATGTGGCTTACCGCGGACAACTGGCGCGAATGCAACGCGATGGATCGCGTGATCCGGCGCAATGCCCGCAGGATGCGCAGGTCATATTGCTGCGCGGGTTCGGTTACGGTCTGTTTATTCATGACTGAATTAGTTCAGCTAAATTGATTTCTGTACGAATGATATGAGTGAGCTATCCCCATGTCAAACCGGATTGCCCCCCATTTTGTAATCATTTCCGCGCATTCCGCTGTCAAGTTGCCGAGGGCGTCCCGGGGGACGGCGGCCGTTACGATTTGCCGGAATCGTTCTACATCTCGCAAATAAAACATCTGTTTTTCTTTTCATCCAGTTGGTTGTAGCATTTGTTTTATCGCTGCTTCCTTCCCCCCTCCATGATCGCGCCACTGCAAGCCCGTCTGCGCCGCCTCAGCGCCACGCTGCCCGCCGAACTGCAGCGCGCCGCTCATTGGGTGCTGGCCAATCCGGCCGAAGTGGGCCTGTGGTCGATGCGGCGGCAGGCGCAGGCAGTGGGCGTTTCCCCCGCCACCATGCTGCGCCTGGCGCGCGCGGCCGGGCATGACAGCTACGAAACCTTCCGCGCGCCATTCCAGCGCGCGCTGGCCGGCGCTGCCGATGACGGCCTGCGCGAACGCGCGGCGCGCCTGCAGGCCTCGCACGCCCAACAGGCCGGCGGCCCGGCGCAGGATGCGCTGACACAATGGCAGACGGCGGCCCTGGGCTCGGTATGGCAAGCCAACGACGCGGCCGCGTTCGACGCCGCCGTCGATACCCTGTTGCGGGCGCGCCAGGTCGCCTTCCTCGGAACGCGCTCGGCCTTCGGCATCGCCTTCCAGATGCGCTATGCCTACCACCTGCTGCGCCGCAACGGCATCCTGATCGATGGCTTGGGCGGCGCGGCGGGCGAAGACGCCGACAGCCTGCAAGCCGGCGACGCCCTGGTGGTGGTCTCGCAGGCCCCCTATCCCACCACGACGGTGCGCCTGGCCCGCCAGATCGCCGCGCGCGGCGTCACGGTGCTGGCGCTGACCGACAGCGACGCCAGTCCGTTGGCGCGAATCGCCAGCCATGTGCTGCGCTTCGCCCGCCCCGCCGACTCCGTACCGGATGAAAAAGAGGCGCGGGATCCCGCTTCGTTCTTCCACAGCACCGCGGGCCTGCTGGGCCTGGCCGAGCATGTGATCGCGCGGCTCGCGGCCCGTGGCGGCGACGAGGTGCTGCAACGCCTGGACGAGATCGAGGCGCGCCTGCGGGCCGATGGCGCCTACTGGCACGAGCCGCCGCGCGGGCGCGGCACGGCGCCGCGTCCGGCATGACCGGACCGCGCACGATTTCCAGGCCCTTACCCCCCCATCCCCCCCTTTATCGCCTTGCCAGCTCCGGAGTTCCCCGCCATGCCCCCCACCCGAGTCCTTCATCGTTCCTTGCGCAGCACGCCCCCGGTCGCGGTTCGCGGCCAGGGCGCCTGGCTGTATGACCAGGCGGGCCGCGCCTACCTGGACGGTTCGGGCGGCGCGGCGGTCTCCTGCCTGGGGCACAACCATCCCGAGGTGCAGGCCGCGATGCACGCGCAGATCGACGCGCTGGCGTACGCCCACACCAGTTTCTTCACCACCGAGGTCGCCGAGCAACTGGCCGCGACGCTGGTGGCCGACGCGCCGGCCGGCACCTCGCACGCCTACTTCGTCTCGGGCGGCTCGGAGGCGATCGAGGCCGCGCTGAAGATGGCGCGGCAGTACTACGTCGAGATCGGCCAGCCGCAACGCCGCCACATCGTGGCGCGGCGCCAGAGCTATCACGGCAACACGCTGGGCGCGCTGGCGGTGGGCGGCAACGCCTGGCGCCGCGCCCAGTTCGCCCCGCTGCTGATCGACGTGGCCCACGTCTCGCCGTGCTATGCCTATCGCGACCAGCATGCTGGCGAAACCGATGAGCAATACGCCGAAAGACTGGCGCAGGAACTGGAGCAGACCTTCCAGCGCCTCGGTCCCGAAAGCGTGATGGCCTTTGTCGCCGAGCCGGTGGTGGGGGCGACCTCGGGCGCCGTAACCGCGGTGCCGGGCTATTTCCGCCGCATCCGCGAAGTATGTGACCGCCATGGCGTACTGCTGATCGCCGACGAGGTGATGTGCGGCATGGGCCGCACCGGCACGCTCTATGCCGTCGAACAGGAAGGCATCACGCCCGACCTGATCACCATCGCCAAGGGCCTGGGCGGCGGCTACCAGCCGATCGGCGCGGTCATGGCGCAGCAACGCATCGTGCAGGCGATGCAGCAGGGCAGCGGCTTCTTCCAGCATGGCCACACCTACCTGGGCCACGCCACCGCATGCGCCGCCTCGCTGGCGGTGCAGCAGGTGATCAAGCGCGACAACCTGCTGGCGCGCGTGCGCGCCCAGGGCGAGGGGCTGCGCCAGCGTCTGCAGCAGGCGCTGGGCGCGCACCCGCACGTCGGCGACATCCGCGGCCGCGGCCTGTTCATGGGCGTGGAGCTGGTGAACGACCGCGCCAGCAAGGCGACCTTCGACCCGGCGCTGTCGCTGCACGCGCGTATCAGACGCGAAGCCATGGCACGCGGCCTGATGGTCTATCCGATGGGCGGCACCATCGACGGCCGCCAGGGCGACCACGTGCTGCTGGCCCCGCCCTTCATCATCACGGACGATGAGCTGGATCAACTGACCGAACGCCTGGCCGGCGCCATCGATGCCGCCATCGCCAGCAGCGGCCGCTGAACCGCCACGACCCAGGCCCCCGCTAGCCGGCCTGCCGCGCCGGCGGGCGGCGCCACGCGGGCCAGGCGCCGATGGTCAGCGCACGCAGCAGCCATTCGACCGGGCCGTAGGCGTGGCGCCGCAACCACCACGCCGATAGCGGCAGTTGCGCCAGGAAGATCGCCACGGCGATCAGCAGCCCCACGCCCGGCGATACGCTGCCCGACAGGCGCAGCCCCCAGCCGGTGAAGAGGAAGGCGCACACCACCGATTGCATCAGGTAGTTGCTCAGGGCCATGCGGCCGGCCGGCGCCAGCGTGCGCGCCAGCGCCGCGCCCGGCCGCGTGCGCATCGCCAGCAGCAGCGCCGCCGCGTATGACATGCTCAACAGCGGCGCCGTGAACAGGTCCAGCGCCAGGCCCGGGGTTTCCCACAGCGGAGACATCGACGGCAAGGCGGTGGCCGCATAGGCGGCGGAGCCTGCCAGCCCGGGCAACGCCCCCAGCGCGCACAGCAGCCACAGCGCGCGGGGCTGGCGCCACGGATCGGCCAGCGCCTGACGCCGGCCCAGGGCGTAGCCAACCAGGAACATCGCGAAGGCGAACGGCCCCTGCACCAGCAGGATCACGCCCCAGATGCCGGAGGTCAGCTCATGCCAATGGCGGGCGACGGTGCTGCCGATGGTGCCGCGATAGGCCTCGATGGCGGCCAGCGAATCGGCCACGGAAGCCACGTCGGCGGCGCGGCTCAATGCGACGGTGCCGGTGGCATCCAGCAGGCTCAACGCCCCCAGCAGGACCCAGGCCAGCGACACCAGCCCGATCAGCCAAAGCGCGCGGCGCAAGGCACGGCCCGGATCCATGCGGCGGCAGGCCATCAGCATCAGGCCGAGCAGAGCATAGGTCAGCAGGATATCGCCCTGATAGAACAGCACCGCGTGCGCCAGCCCCAGCAGCGCCAGGCCAGCCAGGCGCCGCAAGAAGCGCGGCCCGAAGGCGGCGCCGCCGCGTTCGGCGGCGCTCATCTGCAAGGTGAAGCTGTAGCCGAACAGGAATGAGAACAGCAGGTAGAACTTGGTCTCGAACAGCCAGGCCACCAGCCAGCGCACCGCCACATCCCACGGGCCCGAGAAGGCGGGATCGACGATGCCGTTGGCGTAGAACGGCGAGGCGAACACGCCGATGTTGACGACCAGGATGCCGAACAGCGCGAAGCCGCGCAACGCGTCCACCTGCGCCAGGCGGGGCGGCGCCATCCCGACGGCGCTTGCGGCGGCGCTCATGACTGTTCTCCCGCCCTGCCCGCCACCGGCGGCAGACAGTCCCGCAATACCGCGTCGAGCAGCCTGCCGCCCGCCGCCGCGTCGAATTGCGGATCCACCACCGAACGGCTGTAGATGCCGTCCAGCAGCAGCAACAGCCCATCAGCCATTTCCCCCACGGGCCGCGGCAGGGCATCCCGCGACACGCCTTGCCAGACGGCCGCCAGCAGCGCAGTCAGGGACGCCTTGCGCTCACTTTCGTTGGCCATGACCAGCGTGTGCACGCGCGGATTGCGCACCGCTTCGGCCAGGATTTCCATGCCCAGCCGCGCATAGCCCGGCTCGCGATACCGCGCCAGGTTTTCGTCGATCCAGTCGACCAAGGCGGCGCGCGCATCGCCCCGGGCGGCGCCGGCCTGGCGGCGTTCGCGCAGCGCGTCGGTGTCGGACGCGACCAGGGCCTCGATGATCTCGGCCTTGCTGGCGTAGTAATGGAACAGGTTGCCCGGGCTCATTGCCGCGCGCGCGCAGATCTGCGCGGTCGAGGTCGCGTGAAAGCCGTTCTCGGCGAAGCACTCGGCGGCGGCGGCGAGTATCTGGCGGCGCCGCTCCTGCTGCCGGGCGGGGTCGATTTTGCGCATGTTGCGTGGGCGAATAAATTAATAGACTGATTGATCTATCTATTAAATATCGGGCGCCCGGCCAGGGTCAAGTCCGCGCCCAGTAAAAAAAAACGGCGAACCCCGCAGGGTTCGCCGTTCATGGAAATCGCCAACCAGGCCGCGATCAGCCCAGCACCGGCGACAGCAGCGGCTGCTTGGGCCGCACGTCCAGCGCCCGCCCCTTGCGCGCACGCTTGCCGACGTACACCGCCAGCGCCGCGCCCGCCAGAATGTCCTCGGTGTGCTTGTTGCGGTAGATGCCCGCCGCGCGCAGGCCGAGCGCGCCGATCGGCACGGTCTGGTCGAGCTTGTCGGCGCCGTCCAGGCCCATCAGGATGGTGCCGCGCCCGCCGCCGGACAGCGACTTGAGTTCGTCCAGGCCGAACACCAGGAACTTGCCCTTCTGCGACAACAGCGCCAGTTGCGTGGCGCCCTCGAACAGCGGCACCGGACGCAGCAGTTCGTCGCCCGGCTCGAGCGTGACGAACTGCTTGCCGGCGCGCTGGCGGCTGGTCATGTCCGACAGCCTGGCGGCAAAGCCATAGCCGCCGCGCGTGGCCAGCAGCCAGCGGCTGTCGGCCGCCGCCGCGATGGTGTGGACGATACGCGTGCCGCTTTCGAGGTCGATCATGGTGGTGACCGGCTGGCCGTCACCCCGCGCCGACGGCAGGCCAGACACGGCCACCGAATAGACGCGGCCATTGTCGCCCATGGCGATCAGCGTATCGGTGGTGCGGCATTCGAAGGCGCCATAGAGGTCGTCGCCCTGCTTGAAGCCGAACTGCGAGGCGTCATGGCCGTGGCCCTGGCGGGCGCGCAGCCAGCCCTTCTGCGACACGATCACGGTGACCGGCTCGTCCAGCACCTTGGTTTCGAGCACCGCGCGCTCGGCGGTCTCGATCAGCGTGCGGCGGTCGTCGCCATACTGCTTGGCGTCGGCCTCGATTTCCTTGATCAACAGGCGCTTGAGCGTATTGGGATTGTCCATCAGCTCCTGCAACGACACCTGCTCCTTGCGCTTGTCTTCGAGTTCCTGCTCGATCTTGAAGCCTTCCAACCGTGCCAACTGGCGCAGGCGCATTTCGAGGATGTCCTCGGCCTGGCGTTCGGACAGCTTGAAGCGCTCCATCAGCGCCGCGCGCGGTTCGTCCGATTCGCGGATGGTCTGGATCACCTCGTCCACGTTCAGGTAGACCAGCATGCGGCCTTCCAGCACGTGGATGCGGTCGATCACCTTGTCCAGGCGGAAGCGGGTGCGGCGCAGCACCGTATTGGTGCGGAACGCCAGCCATTCGGTCAGGATGTCGCGCAGCCCCTTCTGGCGCGGACGGCCGTCGGTGCCGATGCAGACCAGGTTGACCGAGGCGCTGCTTTCCATGCTGGTCTGCGCCAGCAGCGTGTTGACGAATTCGTCGCGATCGACGCGCGAGGTCTTGGGCTCGAACACCAGGCGCACGTCGGCATCCTTGCCCGATTCGTCGCGCACCGCGTCCAGCAGGTTCAGCATCACGGCCTTGGCCTGCGTCTGCTCGGGCGTCAGGCTCTTCTTGCCGCTCTTGACCTTGGGATTGGTGATTTCCTCGATCTCTTCGAGCACCTTCTGGCACGAGGTGCCCGGCGGCAGCTCGGTGACCACCAATTGCCATTGGCCGCGCGCCATTTCCTCGAACTGCCAGCGCGCCCGCACCTTGAGCGAACCGCGGCCCCCGGCGTAAATCTGGGCGATATCGGCGGCAGGCGTGATGATCTGGCCGCCGCCAGCGAAGTCCGGGCCGGGGATCATGCCGAACAGCTCGGCGTCCGGCAATTGCGGCTGCTTGATCAGCGCCACGCACGCCTGCGCCACTTCGCGCAGGTTGTGCGGCGGAATCTCGGTGGCCATGCCGACCGCGATGCCGGAGGCGCCGTTCAGCAGCATCACCGGCAGGCGCGCCGGCAGCATCTGCGGTTCTTGCTGGCTGCCGTCGTAGTTGGGCACGAAATCGACCGTGCCTTCGTCCAGCTCGTCCAGCAACAGCTTGGCGATCGGCGTCAGGCGCGCTTCGGTGTAGCGCATGGCGGCGGCGTTGTCGCCATCGCGCGAGCCGAAGTTGCCCTGGCCGTCGATCAGCGGATAGCGCAGGGAGAAGTCCTGCGCCATGCGCACCATGGCGTCATAGGCCGCCTGGTCGCCGTGCGGGTGGTACTTGCCAAGCACGTCGCCGACGACGCGCGCCGACTTCACCGGCTTGGCGCCAGCCGCCAGCCCCATGGCCTGCATGGCGAAGAGGATGCGGCGCTGCACGGGCTTCTGCCCGTCGCCGACGTCGGGCAGGGCCCGCCCCCGCACCACGGACACTGCATAGTCCAGATAGGCCTGTTCGGCATAGCGCGCCAGGGTGATGGCGGCATCGCCGCCGCCCTCGTCGGGCGCGGCGTCGAACAAACCTTGTTGATTGCTGTCGGTCATGATGGTTTCAGGTAGACAAATTCATTGAAACGGCGTCATTGGGGACGCGCGGCGCCCAGCAGTTGGGCATCGGCCACATGCGCGCGCAACTGGGCGCGCACCGCGTCCAGCGTGGCGGCGTCCTGCCCGCGCTTGGGGATGATCACGCCCTGCAACGTCCCCAGGATGACATACAGATGCTGCGGCGTTTCCTCGACCCGCCGCACGTCGTCCCAGTCGATGCGGCCGCAAGCGTCGGCGATGCTGTCTTCGATGCCGCCGGCGCCAAAAACCAGTTGGTGACGCCCCAGGAACAGTCCGTCCGGCCGCTTGGCCAGCATGCGCCGTGTGTTCATGCGCACCAGCCCGGGCAGCAGGAACTCGTAGGCCAGCGCCAGCAGCGCCAGGATGCCCAGGCCGACTGCCAGCCCTTCGAAGTACACCGGCAGCAGCGCGCTCCAGTTCGGGCCGTGCCCGTCCCAGGTCTGCCAGACCAGATAGCCCAGCAGCACCACCACCATCAGCACCGCGAAACGCAGGTGCGACAGGTAGCGGCGGCGGCGCAATTCGGGCCGCCTGTACACGTAGGCCGCGAATTCGGCGTAGTCGTCGGCGGTCAGGTCGACCGCCATGGTGGCGCACGGCAACGGAGACGGGGGCAACGTCATCAGATGTCCAGCTCCGCCAGGTTGCCCTTCTCTTCGATCCAGGCGCGGCGTTGCGAGGACTCGCCCTTGCCCATCAGCATGTCGAACATGCGGGTGGTGTCTTCGGGGGTCTGGTCGCCATAGCCCACCGGCAGCAGCCGGCGCGTGTCCGGATTCATGGTGGTCTCCCACAACTGCTCGGGGTTCATTTCGCCCAGGCCCTTGAAGCGGCTGACCGACCAACTGCTTTCGCGCGAACCTTCCTTGCGCAGCTTGTCCTGCGCGGCTTCCAGCTCGCCTTCGTCCAGGCAGTAGATCTTGCGCGCCGGGCGCTTGCCCTGGGCCGGCACGTCCAGGCGGAACAGCGGCGGCTTGGCGACGTAGACGTGGCCGGCCTCGACCAGCTTGGGAAAGTGTTTGTAGAACAGCGTCAGCAGCAGCACCTGGATGTGCGAACCGTCGACATCGGCGTCCGACAGGATGCAGATGCGGCCGTAGCGCAGCCCCGACAGGTCAGGCGTATCGCCCGGGCCGTGCGGATCGACGCCGATGGCCACGGAGATGTCATGGATCTCGTTGTTGGCGAACAGGCGGTCGCGGTCGACTTCCCAGGAGTTGAGCACCTTGCCGCGCAGCGGCAGGATGGCCTGGAATTCCTTGTCGCGCCCCATCTTGGCCGAACCGCCGGCCGAGTCGCCCTCGACCAGGAAGACCTCGGTGCGGCTAGCGTCGCTGGATTCGCAGTCGGTCAGCTTGCCAGGCAGCACCGCCACGCCGGAGCTCTTGCGCTTTTCGACTTTCTGCGCCGAGCGCTGGCGCGCCTGCGCCTGGCGGATGGCCAGCTCGGCCAGCTTCTTGCCGTATTCGACATTGCTGTGCAGCCACAGATCGAGCGCGCTCTTGGCGAACCCGCCCACCAGCCGCACGGCGTCGCGGCTGTTCAGGCGTTCCTTGATCTGGCCCTGGAATTGCGGGTCCAGCACCTTGGCCGACAGCACGAAGCTGGCGCGCGCGAACACGTCCTCGGGCAGCAGCTTGACGCCCTTGGGCAGCAGGCTGTGCAGCTCGGCGAAGCCCTTGACCGCGCCGAACAGGCCTTCGCGCAGCCCCGATTCATGGGTGCCGCCGGCCGGCGTCGGGATCAGGTTGACGTACGACTCGCGCACCGCATTGCCATCCTCGGTCCAGGCCACCACCCATTGGGCGCCCTCGCCTTCGGCGAAGGTTTCGTGGTCGGCGCCGGCGTACTGCTGGCCCTCGAAGAACGGCACCATCAGTTCGGCGCCCGCCAGCGCCTCGGACAGGTAACCGCGCAAGCCGTCCTGGTACTGCCAGGTCTTGGTGTCGCCGGTCTTTTCGTTGACCAGAGAGACCTTCACGCCCGGCAGCAGCACGGCCTTGCTGCGCAGCAGGTGGGTCAGCTCGCCCAGCGGAATATTGGGGCTGTCGAAATACTTGGCGTCCGGCCAGACCCGCACGCGGGTACCGGACTTCTTGCGGCCGCCCTGATCGTAGGGCGCCAGCGGCTCGGCGACGTCGCCGCCCTTGAACACCAGGCGGTTGACCGCGCCGTCACGCCAGACCACGACTTCGAGCCGGGTGGCCAGGGCGTTGGTGACCGACACGCCGACCCCGTGCAGGCCGCCGGAGAAGGCGTAGGCGCCGCCGCCTGCCTTGTCGAACTTGCCGCCCGCGTGCAGCCGGGTGAAGACCAGCTCGACCACCGGGGCGTTTTCCTCGGGGTGCAGGCCGACCGGAATGCCGCGGCCGTCGTCCTCGACCGAGACGCTGCCGTCGAGGTGCAGCGTGACCAGGATCTGCTTGCCGTGGCCGGCCAGGGCCTCGTCCGCGGCGTTGTCGATGACTTCCTGCACGATGTGCAGGGGGTTTTCTGTGCGGGTGTACATGCCCGGGCGCTGCCGCACGGGCTCCAGCCCTTTCAGGACGCGGATGGACGCCTCGTTGTAACGTGGAGTGGCCAAGTTATCCCCAACATCTGTGGAAAAAAACCGACATTTTACGGATAAGCCCAGATTCTGCGCGGCTCCGGGTGGGATGCGCACGACCTGACCAGCTCCGAATTCGGTAGGATGACGATAGAGACACAGCCAGCGGATCCGGGTTCAATGCCCTGGATCGCGATAACTGCGCCGCGATATCCTACACAAAAGCGGCAAACACTGTTGTTATAAACAGTGGTATGCCTGTTGTTTTTGACAGTGGTATGCTTTAATCCATCCCACAAACAAGAACAACGGCAAGGCGTCCCTCTTTTCGCCTTTTGCTGCCGAACCCGAGAATCACCATCATGAGCGACCAAATCAAGAACGTCAGTGACGCGAGCTTCGATGCCGATGTGTTGAAGTCCGGCCAGCCGGTGCTGGTGGACTACTGGGCTGCCTGGTGCGGCCCCTGCAAGATGATCGCCCCGATCCTGGAAGAAGTCGCCACCGAATACGCCGGTCGCCTGACGGTCGCCAAGCTCAACGTGGACGAGAACCAAGGCACCGCCGCCAAGTACGGCATCCGTGGCATCCCCACCCTCATGCTCTTTAAAGACGGCCAGGCTGCCGCCACCAAGGTTGGCGCGCTGTCGAAGTCGCAACTCACGGCATTCCTGGACGGCGCGTTGTAAACTGCGTGCTGTGAACGAAGGCGCCGCCCCGGGGGCGGCGCGCATTCAGTACCGCGCGAGCCCGTCCGTGGCGCGCCGCCAGAACCCTCCTTTACTTTTCCCCCAACACTCACCGCGATGCACCTCAACGAACTGAAGGCGCTGCATGTCTCGCAGCTGCTGGAAATGGCCGCTGGCCTGGAAATCGAGAACGCCAACCGCCTGCGCAAGCAGGAGCTGATGTTCGCCATCATGAAACGCCGTGCCAAGCAGGGCGAGCAGATCTTTGGCGACGGCGTGCTGGAAGTCCTGCCCGACGGCTTCGGTTTCCTGCGCTCGCCCGAGACCTCGTATCTGGCCAGCACGGACGACATCTACATCTCGCCGTCCCAGATCCGCCGCTTCAATCTGCACACCGGCGACTCGATCGAAGGCGAAGTGCGCACGCCCAAGGATGGCGAGCGTTATTTCGCGCTGGTCAAGGTGGACAAGGTCAACGGCGTGGCGCCCGAGGCGATCAAGCATCGCATCATGTTCGAGAACCTGACGCCGCTGCACCCGAACCAGCCGCTGCGCCTGGAACGCGACATCAAGAGCGAGGAAAACCTCACCGGCCGCATCCTCGACATCTTCGCCCCCATCGGCAAGGGCCAGCGCGGCCTGATCGTCGCCAGCCCCAAGTCCGGCAAGACGGTGATGATGCAGCACATCGCGCACGCCATCACCACCAACTACCCCGACGCGGTCATGATCGTCCTGCTGGTGGACGAGCGTCCCGAGGAAGTGACCGAAATGCAGCGCACCGTGCGCGGCGAAGTGGTCGCCTCGACCTTCGATGAACCCGCCACCCGCCACGTGCAGGTCGCCGAAATGGTCATCGAAAAGGCCAAGCGCCTGGTCGAAATGAAGAAGGACGTGGTGATCCTGCTGGACTCGATCACCCGCCTGGCCCGCGCCTACAACACCGTCGTGCCGGCTTCCGGCAAGGTGCTGACCGGCGGCGTCGACGCCAACGCCCTGCAACGTCCCAAGCGCTTCTTCGGCGCCGCGCGCAACCTCGAGGAAGGCGGTTCGCTGACCATCCTGGGCACCGCCCTGATCGAGACCGGCAGCCGCATGGACGAGGTCATCTACGAAGAATTCAAGGGCACCGGCAACTCCGAAGTGCACCTGGAGCGCCGCTTGGCGGAAAAGCGCGTCTACCCGTCCATCAACCTGAACAAGTCGGGCACCCGCCGCGAAGAACTGCTGATCGCGCCGGACCTGCTGCAGAAGGTCTGGGTGCTGCGCAAGTTCATCCACGACATGGACGAAGTCCAATCCATGGAATTCATCCTGGACAAGATGCGCGCCACCAAGACCAACGCCGAATTCTTCGACATGATGAAGAAGAAGTAAGCGCCGTCCGCCCGCTCCGCCGGGCGCGCGCATCGATTTGGCGAGGATTGCCCCACGGCGGTCCTCGCCAATTTGCTTTATGGGCCGGCCGGTATCCCGGTGTCAAGCCGGGCCGGATCAGTGCTCGATAAACTCTTCCAGGCTGCGCGGCTTGGATGCCGGCTTGGGCGTCTGCTTGGGCGCCGGCTTGCCCGAGTCGTCGATCGGGTCGATCTTGGGGTCGTCCCAACTGCCGGAGACGGCATATTCCATGGTCATGGCGCGCGCCAGCGGCTGCTTGAGCAGCCATTGCGTGACGAACGCGCCCAGCCCGACCAGCGGGTTGACCGCCAGTGCCGTCACCATGGCGGCGCCGCTGGCGTCCAGGTTGGGAATCACCACCGCCTTCAGGTTCCAGCGCTCCTGCACGATGTTGACGTTGCCCGCCAGCACGATGGCGGCCACCGGGCCGTTGATCTTGTAGCCCTCGGTGGCCAGCGAGCCATCCGCCAGCTTGATCTGGCCGCGCACGGTGTCGAACGGGAAACCATCGCGCAGCAGGTTGGTCGGATTGACGTCAAGCCGGGCCAGGCGCTGCAGCGATTGCAGCGACAGCAGTTCCAGCAGGCGCGCCGTGCGCGAATTCACATGCATGAAGCGGCCCTTGTCCAGGGCGATCTCGGCCTCCCCGGCCACGTCGGCGATATTGTGAGTCCACGGCAGGTTACGCCAGGTCAGCCTGGCCTTGATATCGCCCGAGCCGCCGGACACCACGCGCTCGAAGCCGATGCGGTCCATGAAATTGCCGACGTTCTCGAACTTGGTGGTGGCATCCACCGTCAGGCCGCGGTCGGGGCCCTCCAGGCGCCAGGCGCCGGTCGCGTTCAGCGTGGCCGCATCGTTGACGATCGACAGCTTATCCAGGCGCCACTGGCGGCCGCGTTCCAGGTTGGTGCCCAGCACCTGCAGCTCGCCCAGGTTCTTGCCATACAGGCGGAACTCCTTGGCCTGCAGGTCGACCGCGGGGATGTCCGACAGGTCGTTGCCGGACGACAGCGCTTTGTCGGCCTCGTTGCTGTCATCGGCGCCGCCCAGCGCCAGGTGCTTGAGACGGGCGGTGATCTGGCCGGCGATCGCGCCGGAGGCCTCGCGCCACGACAGCGAACCGGCGGCCTGGCGCGACTCGAGATCGACGCGCCACTGGGCTGGCGCCGGACGGGTGGCGTACAAGGTCAGGTCGTTCAGCGTATAGCCGCTGGTGCGCAGCACGCTGGTGGCCAGGCTGACGCGCTCGGCCGCCGGCAGCAGCGGCCGGGCCGGCGGGCGGCCCTTGGCCGGCGGCGCACTGAACCCGTCGGACACGGTTTCCCAGGCGTCCATGTCAAGTTCCGGCAGGCTGGCGCTCAGGCTCAGGCCGCGCTCGGGCAGGCTGGCGGGCCGCTCGATGCCCAGCGCCCCGCGCGCGAAATACGACGGCGCGGCATCGGCCGGATCGCGCTCGAACAGCGCGTTGATATTGTCGCCCAGGCTGGCGGTCAGCCAGCGCCGGCCCTTGCTGCCGCGATCCTGCGCGGCGCCCCATTGCAACTTGAACGGGCGCGCCGCCTGGGCCGGCTTGCCCACCGGCGCCGGCATGTTGATCGCCAGGCCGGCCAGATCCGACTCCAGCGACAGTTCCACGGAACCGCCGCGCTGGTAGCCAAGCTTGCCCTTGTAGGCGGTCTTGCCCGCGAAGCGCGCCATCGACGGCACGTTGCTGAGCTGTGTCAGGCCCGTGGCCGCCAGCATGCCCTCGAAGTGCAGGGTATCGTCGGGCTGACTCAGGCTGCCACTGATCCTGACCGGCCCCCCCAGAAACTGGGCGCGGATTTCCTTGGTGTGCACGCCCTTTTCCGAGAAATCCAGATCGCCATGCATCTGGCTGAGCAAGGGCATCTCAGGCATGAAGGTGAAGGTGTTGTCGGCAAACTGGATCTTGCCCTGCACCTGGGTGTCGTCGGTGTTCATCAACGGCACCTTGAGCTTGAGCGGCATGCGCCAATTGCCGGTGCCGCGCGCCTCGTCCAGCGCGCCGTCCAGCAATTGCCCCAGCGGCGAGCTCGCGGCCAGCGCCAGGTAGGCGGGGACGGAGCCGCTGGTCTCGCCATTGACGCTCAGCTCGGCCTGGTTCTCCATGTCGGGGATGGCGGCGGTCACCGCGCCCAGCGTCACCGTCTGGTCCGGGCCGGTGCGAAAAATCCCGCCGCCCGGGCTGTCGAGCACCAGCCCGACCTTGTCGACACGGAAGTTACCCGACAGGTTCTCCAGCATCGGCCAGCCCTTGCGCTGCGGGCGCGCCGGCGCGTAGTCGACCTTGGCGCCGGTGTAGGCGCCGGCAATGACGAACTCGCCCGTCGACCCCGGGGCGCCGAATGGAAATTCGTCCAGGTCGCCCTTGAGCGTGATGGCCGCCGATTCCATCTGTCCGGCCGGCAGGCCGGTCGCCAGCCATTCGCGCGCGTCGGCGTTGACCTCCAGCGGCAGATAGCGGTGGATCGCGTTCATGGCTCCGCGCACCAGGGTGCCGCGCATATCCACGCTGCCGGCCGCGCTCTTGCCTTCCTTGCGCCACTGGCCTTGGAGCCGGACGTCCAGGTCGTCGTTGGCCACCCGCAACTGGCTCACATCGAGGAACCAGTCGCGGGCGTCGACGCCCTTGATGCCGGCATCCAGCACGACCTCGTTGGCCGCCAGCTCGGGCTGCTCGAAGATGCCCGGCAGGACCACGCGCAGTTGTTCGACGCGGCCGTTGACCGTCAAGTGTGCCGCCCCCGGGCTGCGCGCCAGCGGCACGCGCGCGCTATCGATGAAGTCGCCCGGCGTGCCCTCGATGCGCGCCTGCGCGTAGCCACCGCGCACCGCCGGCCCGCCCGGCGCCGCTGCCCAATCGACCCCGCGCGTGGCCACGTCGGCCGTCAGGGTGGTGAACTTGCCGTGGTCCAGTTGCAGCCAGGCGCGGGCGGTGACACGCCCCTTGATGGCGGGCGGTTGCGCCCAGGGCGTCCAGGCCAGCGGCTCGGCGTCATCGAGCGCGGCGTAGATCTGGCCGCTCCAGTTGGCCGGACTGGCGGCATTGGCCGAGAACAGGCTGCGATTGAACTCGCCGCGCAGATCCAGCTTGCGGGCCAGCGCCGGGTCGCCGTCGGCGCGCAGCACGAAGCGATGCGACAGGCTGCCATTGCGCACCAGGAAATCGACATTGCTCAGCACCAGTTCGGGCGCCTGGCGCCGCTCGTCCTGCCAGCGGATGCGGGCCCCGCGAATGAGCAATTCGCGTTGCGCGGTCAGCCAGCGCAACGCGGGATGGTTCAGGTCGGATTGGTGATCGCTGGCGTTCAGGTCGATGGCCTGCCCCGCCACCCAGAGACGGTTGTCGGCGTCGCGCCGCAAGGTCAGCTCCGGCTGCTCCACGCGCAGCCGCACCAGTGTGGGAGACAGCGTCAACAGACTGCGCCAGGCCAGCACCGCCGAAACCGAGGGCAATGTCAGCACCGGTTCCGGCTGATCGTCATAGACTTGCACCGCGTCCAGTTGCAGGCGCGGATTGAGGCCTTGCCAATCGGCGTCGATCGCGCCGATCGTGACGCGCGCGCCCAGCGCCTGGCTGGCGTAGGCTTCGATCTGGGGGCGCCACAGATCCACGCGCGGCAAGACCCAATAGCGGACGCCCAGGAGCCCGATGGCCACGACGCCGTAAACGGTCAGCACCGCCCAGAACAGGCAGCAGAGCACTTTCTTTGAAACAGACACGGATCGGTGGGCAGGAGAATAGTCTTGCGGTATCGTCCCCACTTATACCTGAAACGCGCCCATTCGTCTGCGTCCGACCACTATGTCCACACCCGCCCTGTTCGCCCCCGCCCTCGCCTGGTCCGGCCACCTGCGCCGCCATCTCGATGCCCACCCGGATCTGGCCGCCTGGCTGGAAGACGCCGTGCAACAACCGGTCACACGGGAGCGGCTGGCGCAATGGCAGGCGGAACTGGCGGGCGCCGGGGCGCCGGACATCCTGCCGGTGGATTTGTGCCGCCAGGTGCTGCGCAAATTGCGCCAGCGCGTCTTCAGCACCCTGATCGTGCGCGACCTGGCCGGGCTGGCGCCGTTCGAGGAAGTGGTGGGCGCGATGACGGCGCTGGCGGATGCCGCGGTCGCCGCCGCCTATCGCAGCGTGGCCGCGGAATTGGCCGCGGTGCATGGCGTGCCGCGCGACCCGGCCACCGGCCTGCCGCAGGAAATGCTGATCGTCGGCATGGGCAAGCTGGGCGGCGGCGAGCTCAACGTCTCCTCCGACATCGACCTGATCATGCTGTATGGCGAGGAAGGCGACACCGACGGCCCGCGCCGCATCAGCCACCACGAGTTCTACGGCCGCCTGACCCGCCGCATGATGCCGGTGCTGTCCGAGGTCGACGCCAACGGCCAGGTGTTCCGCACCGACCTGCGCCTGCGCCCGGACGGCGACGCCGGCCCGCTGGCCTGGAGCCTGGACGCGCTGGAGCACTACCTGATCGGCCAGGGCCGCGAATGGGAACGCTATGCCTGGCTCAAGGCGCGCCTGATGCCGGCGCGGGCGTTCGAGGGCAGCGACAGCGAGGCCCAGGCGCGCCAACTGGAAAGCCTGCGCGTGCCCTTCGTCTACCGCAAATATTTCGACTTCGACGCGCTGGCCGCGCTGCGCGCCCTGCGCGAGCGCATCCGCCAGGACTGGCAGCGCCGCGCCACCGCCCGCCATGGCATCGACAGCGCCAACAACATCAAGCTGGGCGACGGCGGCATCCGCGAGATCGAGTTCGTGGTGCAGCTGGCGCAATTGATCCGCGGCGGCCGCATGCCGGCGCTGCAGAAGCGCGGCCTGCTGCAGGCGCTGCATGCCGAGCAAGTCGCAGGCCTGGTGTCGGAGGACGACGCCAGACGGTTGGAAGCGGCTTACCGGTTCCTGCGCCGCACCGAACATGCGTTGCAATACCGCGAAGACGAGCAGACCCACCTGCTGCCGGGCGACCCCACGCTGCGGGCGGGCCTGGCGGCCGCCCTCGGCATGAGCGGGCAGGACTTCGAAGACACGCTGGCCGCCCATCGTCAGTTTGTCTCCCGCACTTTCCGCAACGTGTTCCGCATGGTGGGCATGGACAAGGAAGACACGGCCGATGCCAGCGGCGACGCGCCGGCCGACGACGCGGGCGACGAACAATGCGAACTGGCCGAACAGATCCGCCAGGCCTTCGGCGAGCAGGCCGACGACCTGCTGCGCCGCGCCGAAACCCTGATGGGCAGCCATCGCGTGCGCAGCCTGCCCGAGAGCAGCCGGCGCCGCATGGAAGCCCTGCTGCCCGCCGCCCTGCGCGCCGCGCGCCAGACCGACGCGCCGCTGGCCGCCGCGGTGCGCCTGTTCGACCTGATCGAAAAGATCGCCCAGCGCAGTGCCTACCTGGCCCTGCTGGCCGAATACCCGGACACCCTGGCGCGGGTCGCGCGCATGGTCGCCGCCAGCCCCTGGGCGGCCCAGTACCTGACGCAGCACCCGCTGCTGCTGGACAGCCTGATCGACTGGCGCACCCTGTTCGAGCCGCTGGATTTCGCCCAGATCGCGCGCCAGCTTTCCGCCGATCTGGACGCCTGCCGCCTGCCCGACGGCGACCCCGACATCGAGCGCCAGATGAACCTGATGCGCGACGTACAGCGCCAGGCCAGCTTCCAGTTGCTGGCGCAGGATCTCGAAGGCGAGCTCACTGTCGAAAAGCTCGCCGATCAGTTGTCGGCCCTGGCCGACCTGCTGCTGACGGAAACAATCCACCGCACCTGGCCGCTGGTGAACAAGGTGGCGGGCGCCGCGCCGCGCTTCGCGGTGATCGCCTACGGCAAGCTGGGCGGCAAGGAACTGGGCTACGCCTCCGACCTGGATCTGGTGTTCCTGTATGACGATGCGCGCGAAGACGCCGCCGAGGTCTACGCCAAGCTGGGCCGCCGCATGACCTCGTGGCTGTCGACCATGACCTCGTCGGGCCGCCTCTACGAAGTCGACCTGCGCCTGCGCCCGGACGGTGATGCCGGCCTGTTGGCGGTATCGGTCGAGGCCTTCGAGCAGTACCAGCAAAAGCATGCCTGGGCCTGGGAACACCAGGCCTTGACCCGTGCCCGCTACGCCTGCGGCGACAGCGAGGTGGGCCAGCGTTTCGAGCGGATCCGCGAAGCCATCCTGGTCATGCCGCGCGACACCGCCAAGCTGCGCGAAGAAGTGCTGGCGATGCGCCAGAAGATCAACGCCGGCCATCCGAACAGCACCGACAAGTTCGACCTGAAGCACGACGCCGGCGGCATGGTCGACGTCGAATTCGTGACCCAATACCTGGTGCTGAGCCATGCCGGCACCCATCCGATGCTGGTGCGCAACCTGGGCAACATCACCCTGCTGCGGCTGGCCGGCGAGGCCGGGCTGATCGACCCGGCGCTGGCCACCCGCGCCGGCGACGCCTACCGCACGCTGCGGCGCGTGCAGCACCAGATGCGCATGCAGGGGGTGGAAAAGGCGCGCGTGGCGCCGGACCAGTTGCAGGCCGAGCGCGCCGCCGTGCGGGAACTGTGGGACGCGGTGCTGGGCTGAGCAACGGCGCGCCGGCCATGGCGGCAACTGGGCGTAAAATAAGGAGTTTTCCGCCTCACTGCCTGTTTTTCGCCATGTCCGAATTCGTGCGCCCCAAACTCGACCTGCCCGCCGGCCGCCGCAAGGTGCTGCTGCACTCGTGCTGCGCGCCCTGTTCCGGCGAAGTCATGGAAGCCATGACGGCTTCCGGCATCGATTACGCCATCTACTTCTACAACCCGAACATCCATCCGGTCAAAGAGTACGAGATCCGCAAGCAGGAGAACATCCGCTTCGCCGAACAGCACGGCATCGAATTCATCGACGCCGACTACGACATGGACAACTGGTTCGAGCGCGTCAAGGGCATGGAAAACGCCCCCGAACGCGGCGAACGCTGCACCGCCTGCTTCGACATGCGCTTTGAGCGCACCGCGCTGTACGCCCACGAGCACGGCTTCGACACCATCACCAGTTCGCTCGGCATCTCGCGCTGGAAGGACATGAACCAGATCAACGGCTGCGGCGAACGCGCGGCGGCGCGCTACGACGACCTGGTCTACTGGACGTACAACTGGCGCAAGGGCGGCGGCTCGTCGCGCATGATCGAGATCAGCAAGCGCGAGAACTTCTACCAGCAGGAATATTGCGGCTGCGTCTATTCGCTGCGCGACACCAACCGCCATCGCCGCGCCCAGGGCCGCGAGCGCATCCACATCGGCGTAAAGTTCTACGGCAAGGAAGACCTGATCAACGCGGAAGACCTCTGAGGCCGCCCCGGATCCGGGCGGTCAGGCCGGTTCGCCCGGCTGGCGGCCCCGGCGCCGGTACTCCGACGGCGACACCCCGAAGCGATTGCGGAAGGCGTGACTGAACCGCGCCGCGTCCGAAAACCCATGGCGGAAGGCGATCTCGCCGATCTGCCGCGTGCTCTGCGCGGCATCGGCCAGCATGTCGCGGCAGCGTTCGAGGCGGGCGCCCAAAATGAAGTCGGCCGGTGTGCTGGCGGCCTGCGCGAACAGGTTGTACAGATAGCGCCGTGAAACGCGCAATGCCGCGGCCGCCGTCGCCGGCGACAAGTCCGGATCGTGCAGGTTCTCGATCAGGTATTGCTGCACGCGCCGCAG
This sequence comes from Achromobacter sp., assembly GCF_050285565.1. Classification (GTDB taxonomy): domain Bacteria; phylum Pseudomonadota; class Gammaproteobacteria; order Burkholderiales; family Burkholderiaceae_B; genus Achromobacter. Next base: position 29,438 of record NZ_JBLZXG010000004.1, on the reverse strand, counting down.
CTGCGCCTGCCGCAATTCGGCCGGATCCTGCGAACCGCCGCCGCCGGCGCGCTCACTGATGTCCAGCCCCATCATCTGCATGACCGCATTGGCAGCGTCGCGCGCCGCGCTGTCGGACAGGTTGGCGTGCTCGCTCAGGGCCACCCGCAGCAGATCCATGGCCATGCGGCCGCAACCGTGGCGGGCGCTGAAGCTGCGCGCCACCGCGTTGCGCATGGCCGGCAGCCAGGCCTCGGACTGCTTGCCGGGCACCTGCATCACGAGGAAATGCGCGTTGTCGTCGACATCCACCTCGTAGGGGCGGGTGGTATCGTAAATGCCCCATTCTCCCGGCATCAGCAAGGCAGTGCGCGCCGCCTGGCGGATTTCGCTGCGGCCGTCGAGCTGCAGCGTCACCTTGTAGCCGGACGCCTCGGCCCGATCGGCCAGCGACTTGGTGCGCCGCACACGCTGCGCGCCGGTGCGCATTTCACAGATCTGCATCCACCCCAGCGCATCGACCGCCACGCTGCTGCGAAAGTGCTTGGGATCGGCCGCCGACACTTCCAGCGGTACGAACGTGTTGCTGATGTTTTCCTTCCAACTGGCGCAATCCAGGAACTGCTGGGGCGCGCTGCGTACGAGGGGGGCTGACATGGCGACTCCGGCGCGCGGCGTGGAACAAATAGCGATCTTCTTTCTATCACCGAGCCCCGGGCGCGGAGTATCCGTGACAACCCCTACGGCACGGCGGCATTGCGAAGGCCGTCGCGGCACTCGACCCGGGCAGGCCCGCGCCAGGCGGCCTCAGGGCTTGCGGGCGCTGCCGTACGAATAGTCGGACAGGGCAAAGCCCAGCGCCGCCAGTTCGCGCGCCAAGCCATGGCGCACCGGCACCACATCGTCATAGCGACGCGGCCGGGCCGCCGCCACCTCGCGCTCGGTGTAGGGCTGAAAGCCGGCCGCCAACTGCGCCGGGCTGAACGTGCGCAGCAGCCAGTTCAGCACATTGGCCAGTTCGGCATCGTCCAACTGCGAATAGGCGGCCCCCGGGACCCGGATCAGGTATTCGCGGCCAGCGGGCAACTGTGTGAACGCCCCCACCGAATTGCGGAAGTCCGGAATGCCGTGCGGCGTGCTGCCGCGGCCGTCGACCCGGTGGCAGCCGGCGCATTGCAGCACGTAGTCGGCACGGGCGGCCTGCCACAAGGTGTCGGCCCCGGGGCGCGGCGCGGCCGGCGCCGTATCGCCAGCGGCGGCATCGCATGCCATGCCCAGCCCGGCCACGAGCGCCGCCGCGCAGGCCAGCCCGGCGGCGCCACCCGTGCGCCGCCGTGCCCTGCCCCTATTTCTTCCCGCCGCGCCGTTCATGGCTTCTTCTTGGCCAACCCCACGATCACGGAGGTGGTGCAATGGAAGATGGAGGATTCGTTCGACATGCACCAGTTGACATCGTTGTGCAGGAACATCTGGTAGCCCGGCCGCTCGCGCTCGGCCGAGGCGCACATGCATTTGCCGCAGGCGGTCTTGCCGCAGCAGTCGTTGTAGCTGATGAGATAGTCCTTGCCGTCCAGCGGATTGTGGCAGGTGCCGACCCACGACACCGCCGACGGCGAGGTACCCGGCGGGCATGACGTCATGCTGCCGCCGCAGCACGAGCACAGGAACCCGTCGACGGCGCAATAGCGCCAATAGTCGCAGGCGGTCTCGTCGGTCTGCGGCTTTCCGGCCGCGGCGGGCGCGGCGCGCGCCACCGGCAGCACCGGCACCAGGAAGGCGGTGCCGACCAGCACGCGGCCGATGCGGTTGAGCACGCTGCGCCGCGAGGTGGTGTGGGCGACCGAGCGCGCGGCGCGCTCGCCAAGCTTATCCAACCAGAGCATTGCTGTTCTCCTTGCGCGAAACACGGGTTTCCTGCAGCGCGCCGCCAGCCAGGAATTCCTGCACCGAGGCCACGCCCAGCTCCTTGGCCGTGAACAGGCTTTCGAGCTGTTCGCGGGAATTGATCAGGCCCTTGGCGCGAATCACGCCGGACTCGTCGATCAGCACCGCATACGGCAGCTTGCTGATCTGGAATTTCATGCCGAGCTCGGTCGACAGCAGGTAGGGAAAGCGCTCCAGACCCGCCTGGCGATAGAACGCCAGGTGCTCGGGCATCTCGCCATCGCTGGCCAGGACGATGCGCAACCAGGCGCGCTCGGTGGCGGCCACCGACTTGAGGATGGGCAGGAGCTTCTTGCACACCGGGCAGGTCGGCGACAGGAAGAACAGCAACTGGCTGTGCTGGCCGCGTTCGCCGATCGTCAAGCGCCGGCCCAGCAGGTCGGCCAGCTCGAACCGCGGCGCGGCATCGCCCACCGCCGGCCCCTTGTCCATGGTCAACGCCCCCATCGGCGCGACGCGCTCGTACAACAGGCCGATCTGGCGCGACAGCGCCAGGATGACCAGCAGCAGGCACAACACCACGCCCCACAGCAGAAAATTGGAAATGATCAAGGCTTCCATATCGTGTCGCTCCGTTGTTCCTAGATATGCAACTGCCGCAGCTTCAGGTGCGAGGCCAGCAGGTGGTTGGCGGTGAAGTACAGGGCCACGGCGCTCATCGCCAGGCCGAAGACCGAGGCCGCGTCGGCCCATTGCAGGCTGCGCGAGGCGCCCTGCGCGGCGGCGAACACCGGCAGCGTCCACAGCGCCAGCAGCGCGTTGCGCGCCACCATCCACCAGGACAGCCCGGCGCCGCGCGCCGCCGCGCCGCGCATGGCCGGGCCGCCGCAGCCGCAATCGATGTCGCGGCGGCCGCGCGCCAGGTTAAGCGCGACACCGGCAGTGGCCAGGGCCAGCACCAGCAGCGCCAGCATGGCCCCGGACGCACGCAGGCCGGGCACCAGCAGCAAGGCGCCGGCAAGCGCTTCGGCCAGCACGTAGCTCCAGGCGAACAGGCCGCCCAGGCGCGCCGGCACGATCTGATAGGCCTGCACAGCAGTGAAGAACGCGGCCATGTCCTTGAGCTTTTCCAGCGCGCCCAACAGCAGCACGCAGGCCAGCGCGGCACTGGCGGCGTAGAGCAGGACGGGATCGGTCATCGGGCGCCTCCCGGTTGCGGCTCGACCTGCAAGGCGGTTTCGCCCGCGCCCTGAATGGTGCCCTTGAACACCGGCGCGGCCGGCGCTGCGTCATAGATGTTGACGTTGCCGCCGTCGATGGTGAACAGGCGCGGCTTGTCGTCCTGCGACACCGACATCGACAGTGCATTCTTGCCGGGAATCCGCGCCAGCCGCTTGTGCGTGGCCAGGTCGTAGACCCAGATCTCGGCGGCCGGGGTCTTGTGCGAGCCTTCGGCGCCATTCGGATGCATGCCGACGTACAGGCGCTTGTTGGCGCGGTTCACCGCCAGCAGGTTGTAGCCCCCGGGCCGCCAACCGCGATCCTTGCCGGAGGCGTCCAGCAGCGACCAGCGTTCGCCGAAGCGGGCCTCGGCGCCGCTGAAGTCGGCGCTGTAGACGTTGCCGTTGTAGGAGACGAAGTAGAAGGTATCGCCCAACCTGTCGGTATGCGTGAAGATCGGGTCCTGCTCGACCTCGAACATGGGCTTGCTGCGCTGCTGGCCGGAAGGCTTGCCGGCCGCGTCCAGATCCACCGTGACGAACGAGCCGTCACCGCAGATACTGGCGAAACTGCGCGGCCGCGACGGCGGCACGATGATGCTCCAGCAGCCCGCGGCGGCCGTCACCTCATCGGCGAACGCGCGCGCCTTCAGGTCCACCACCGTCACCGACGAGGCCGGCGTGGCGTTCTGCACGAACAGCAGGCCGCCGTCGGCGCTCTGCTGCAGGTAGTTGCGATAGTTCAACGCCTGGGCGCGCTTCTGCGGAATCGGCACCTCATACTTGGGCGTCAGCGTCTCGGCGTCCCAGGCCTCGACCACGTCGGTGCGCTTGCCGCGGTTCAGGCGCTCGTAGTAGGTGGTCATGATGTAGATGTCCTTGCCGTCCGCCGACACCGTCATGTGACCGTTGAACGACGCGGGCACCAGCCCCAGGAATTTCAGGGTGTCACCGTCGTAGAGGTTGACGCGGCTGTCGACCAGGTGATTGAACACCGCGTCCATCACGTACAGCCGGTGCGGCGTGGCCGGCGGCAGGCGGGTGCCGCCCTTGAGTTCCTCGACCGGCAGGTCGGCGCGGGCAAGTCCGGCGGCCGCCGCCAGGGCCGCGCACAGCGCCCATTTGCCGGCCCGCGCGATCCTCCCGTTGGCACAAAGCGCAATCATTCGATCTCTCCTGGTGTCATGTCCCTTGCTCCTAGAAGGCATAGACGTAGCGCATCTGCACGCCCCGCATGCGCGGACCGTTCTCGACCTTCAGGTCGTGGATGTACTGCATCTGGATCTGGTTGGCGTCGTTGATCTGGTGGGTCAGTTCCAACGCCAGCTGGTGGTTGCGCGCCCGGCTTGTCACGGTTTCACCGCCGGCGCGCTCGCGCCCGCCGGTCTCGTAGCGGTAGCGGATGCCGGTGTAAGTGTCGGGCGTGAGGTTGGTGGAGGCCAGCGCGAAAAAGCGCAAGGAAGGGTCCTTCTTGAGCGTCTGGCTCATCCAGTCGGTATTGCGGCCGTAGATTTCCACCTCGGCGATGGCCTCCAGGAAGGTGGACTCGCCCACGCCCTTGACGAACGAAAAATCCTGGATGGTGGACCAGCGGTTCTTGCCCGGCGAAGTGTCCGGGCGCGAGCCATCGTAACGCCCCACCGGCGCCACCACGAAGGGCTCCCAGGCGAACCAGGTCTTGGTGTGCTCGTTGTTGTAGAGCCAGATCGCGGAACCCAGGGTGACATCGCCGATGCCGCTCTGGCGGTCGCGCGAGGCGCCCGGCAACTCCATTGTGGTGCGCGTCACCGGCACGATGAATTCGAGCTGCACCGTCTTGCCGAAGAAGTCCCGGTAATGCATCTGGCGGTAGATCAGCGCGTCCACGTCCACCGAGGCGCCATCGATGCGCTTGCCGGCGGAATACAACCCGGAAGACCGCAATCCGGTCAGATAGCCGGCGATGATGTTGGTTCCCACCGGCGCCGGTATCCAGTCACGCGCGCTGGGGTCTCCGGCCCACGCCGTCTGCGCCGTGGCCAGGCATGCCAGCAGCAATGCTGCGCGCGCCCGGACCCGGCCATTGGTTTTGCCTGCCATGCACTTCCCCTTGGTTGCGCGGCCTCGCGCGCGCCGGTATCTCCCGGCTTGTCTCGCGCGGCCGTCGGTCTAGTAAGCGATACAAACGGACTTCTTCTCCAAATACAGGTCGAGCACCGCGCGGCCGTGTTCACGGCCCACGCCCGACTGCTTGAAACCGCCGAACGGCATGTTCGGATCCAGCATGTTGTGGGTGTTGATCCAGAGCGTGCCCGCATCGATGCGCGGGATCAGCCGCTGGACCCGCGTCAGGTCGTTGCTCCAGAGGCTGGCGCCCAGGCCGAAGGCGCTGTCGTTGGCCAGCCGTACGGCGTCTTCCAACGTGTCGAAGGACTGGGCCACCACCACCGGCCCGAAAATCTCCTCGCGGGCGATGCGAGCGTCCTGCGGCAGGTCCGCGAACACCGTGGGCCGCACGAAATAGCCGGCGCCCTCGCCGGCACCGCCACCGGCCAGCACCTTGCCGCCCTCGGCGCGGCCGATACCGATGTAATCCAGCACGCGCTGTTGGTGGCGCGCCGACACCAGCGGCCCGACCTGGGTGTCGGGCGCGAAACCGGAACCCAGCTTCATGCCGGCGGCCAGGCCGGCCAGCCGCTCCACCACCTTGGCGTAGAGACCCTTCTGCACATACAGCCGCGCCCCGGCGGTGCAGACCTGGCCCTGGTTGAAGAAGATGGCCGCGGCCGCGCCCTGCGCCGCCACGTCGGGGTCACAGTCGTCGAGCACAATCACGGGCGACTTGCCGCCCAGTTCCAGCGACACCCGCTTCATGTCGTCCATGGCGGCACGACCGATCAGCTTGCCGACCTCGGTGGAGCCGGTGAAGGCGATCTTGTCCACGCCCGGATGCGCCACCAGCGCCGCGCCGGCGGTCTCGCCCCGGCCGGTCACCACGTTGACCACCCCCGGCGGAAAGCCCGCCTCCAGCACCAGCTCGGCCAGGCGCAAGGCGGTCAACGGCGTTTCCTCGGCGGGTTTGAGCACCACCGTGCACCCGGCGGCCAGCGCCGGCGCGATCTTCCAGATCGCCATCAGCAGCGGGAAATTCCACGGAATGATCGCGGCCACCACGCCCACCGGCTGCGGCAGCGTGTAGGCGCTGTACCGGACGCCGGGCGGAAACGGAATCGACAGGGCCAGCGTGTCGCCGGTCAGCTTGGTGGCCCAGCCCGCCATGTAGCGCAGCCACTGCGCGCCGGCGCCGACCTCCAGCCCTTGGGCCACGCCCAGCAGCTTGCCGTTGTTCAGGGTTTCGAGCCGCGCCAATTCCTCACCGTGGCGTTCCACCAGGTCCGCCAGGTTCAGCAGCAGGCGCTCGCGCCCGGCCGGCAGCATCTCGTGCCACGGACCACTGGCGAACGCCCGGCGCGCGGCCTGCACCGCCAGGTCGATCTGCGCCGGACCGGCGTCCAGCTGCGTGGCGATGACCTCACCGGTCGCCGGGTCATGGACGGCAATCGGCTCGCCCTGTCCCTGGCGCAACGGCTTGCCGTCGACGATCATGTATTCCCGGATGGCGGCCAATTCCGGACGGCCGGAGGCGCAAGCGCTGGCGGTGGGGCGGACGGACGACATACGGAAGGCTCCAACGGATAGGGTCGGGCCAGAATAGCAACGGCCCGGCGCGCTGGCTTGTCCGCCCGTGCATGGTGATTTGTCCCAGTGCGCACAGCCCAAAAAAAAAGCGGGACGCTCGCTGCGTCCCGCCTTGCTGGCGCTGCCCCGGGGCGCGCCGGATCAATCCAGCATCAGCACCGTGGCGCCGGTGGTCTTGCGCGAAGCCAGCGCGGTCTGCGCTTCGCCGGCCTGCTCCAGTTTATAGCGCTGGTCGATGCGGACCTTGATCTTCTTCTTCAGCACCAGATCGAACAACTCGTCCGAGGCCGCCTGCAGCTTCTCCAGCGTGTTGACGTGCACGCCCAGCGACGGACGCGTCACGTACAGACTGCCCTTCTGGTTCAGGATGCCCAGGTTGACGCCCGCCACCGGGCCGGAGGCATTGCCGAAGCTGACCATCAGGCCGCGCGGCTCGATGCAGTCCAGCGAGGTCTCCCAGGTATCCTTGCCGACGCCGTCATACACCACCGGCACCTTCTTGCCGCCCGTCAGTTCGAGCACGCGCTCGACCACGTTCTCGCGCGAGTAGTCGATGGTTTCCCAGGCGCCGTTGGCGCGGGCCAGCTCGGCCTTCTCGGGGCTGGACACGGTGCCGATCAGCTTGACGCCCAGCGCCCGCGCCCATTGGCAGGCGATCAGGCCCACGCCCCCCGCGGCCGCATGGAACAGGATGGTTTCACCGCCTTGCAGGCGGTAAGTCTGGCGGAACAGGTACTGCACCGTCAGCCCCTTGAGCATGAGCGCGGCGGCCTCGTCAAAGCCGATGCCCTTGGGCACCTTCACGACCTGGTTGGCCGGCACGTTGCGGGCCTTGGCGTAGGCGCCGATGGGGCTCTGGCCATAGGCCACCCGGTCGCCCTTCTTCAGGTGCTTGACGTCGGCGCCCACGGCCGTGACCACGCCCGCGCCCTCGAAGCCCAGACCGTGAGGCAGCGGATGGGGATACAAGCCCGTGCGGAAATAGATATCGATGAAGTTCAGCCCGGCCGCGTGCTGGTCGATGGTGACCTCATTGGCGGCCGGCGGCGGCACTTCGACCTCGACCAGTTTCAGGACTTCGGGACCGCCATGCTGCTCGATACGGATTGCCTTGACGAGATTGCTGGCCATGCTGGCCTCCTTTCATTGAGATGTTGCGATTCAAGCGGGAAAACCGGACGTCACCGCGCGGGCGCGCTGCCGCCCGACGCGGTGGGCGGCGCCTTGGCGGCCCCGCCCCCCATCAATACGAATACCCCGGCCAGAACCAGCGCGGTGCCGGCCATCTGCCAGACCGTGACGGGCTCGTGCAGGAACCATGAAGCCAGGAACAACACCGACACCGGCCCCAGCATGCCCAGCAGCGACGCGGTCGGCGCGCCGATCAGCGCCACCGCCCACATCAGCATGAAGACGGGCACCACCGTGTTCAGCGTGGCATGGATGATCGAGTAGCCGTACACGCCCGGCGGCTGGAGCAGCACGGAGGCGGGATGGATCACGAAGAACTGCGCGATGCAGGCCACGCATGACACCAGCATGGCGTACGCCACCAGCCGGGTCGGCCCGATGCGCTTGATCAGCTCCCCGGAACAGATCAGGTACACAGAATAGCTGAGCGCCGAACCGAAAACGAAGAAAGACCCTAATAACACCTCGGCGGAGCCGCCGAAGCTCAGGTCATGGGCGAAAACCAGCACCACGCCGGCATACGACAGCGTCATCGCCAGCCACTGGCGGCGCTCGACCGGTCGCTTGAACCAGAAGGCCGAAATCAGCACAACCAGCGACGGCGACAGAAACAGGATGAGCCGTTCCAGGCTGGCGGTGATGTAGCGCAGGCCGAGGAAATCCAGGAAGCTGGACAGGTAATACCCCAACAGACCCAGCAGGCAGACCTGCAGGCGTTCCTTCCAGGTCATGACGACAATCTCGCCGCGGGCCGCCAGGCGCGACTGATGCCACGCCACCGCCGCGAAAAACGGCATGGCGAACAGCATGCGGAAGGCGATGAGCGTGACCGCGTCGATACCGTAGCGGTAGGTGAACTTGACGACGATGGCCTTGGCCGAAAACAGGATGGCGCCAAGCGCGGCCATGAGGAACCCGGCCGCGCGGCTGGAGGGGCGGGAGACCGGAAAAAGCCTGGCAATACGATTCATGCGATGATTTTAGATTCAGCGCAACGGGATTTGCACGTCCACGCCGCGCTTTTTTAGCCACTTTCCCAGCCCCGCGCGGCCCCGCCGCCGCCCTTGCCTTGCCCTTGCGAATGACCCGACACCGCGCCCTCACCTATATCCATATCGCCGCCGCCCTGTTCGGCCTGACCGGCGTGTTCGGTGAACTGATCCAGGCCAGCGCGGCGGTCATCACGCTGGGCCGGGCCATCTTCGCGGTCATCTCGCTGGGCCTTTTCGCCCGCATGCGCCGCCGCCCGCTGCTCGGCGCCCTGACGCCGGCCCAACTGTTCGTGCTGGTGATCGCCGGCGCCCTGCTGGCGGCCCACTGGGTCACCTTCTTCATTTCGGTCAAGGTGGGCGGCATCGCCATCGCCACGCTGGGCTTTGCCAGCTTCCCCGCCTTCATCACGCTGTTCGAGGGCCTGATCTTCCGCGAACGCGTGCGGCTGGCCGAATGGCTGCTGCTGGGCCTGGTCACTGCCGGCCTGGTGTTGGTCACGCCGTCGTTCGACCTGGCCGACCAGGGCACCATCGGCCTGGCCTGGGGCCTGCTGTCGGGCCTGACCTTCGCCCTGCTGGCCCTGAGCAACCGCCGCTCGGCCTCGGGCATGGATCCGATGCAAGTGGCCTGCTGGCAGAACCTGGTGGTGGCGCTGGTGATGCTGCCGTTCGCCGTCGGCCAGTTGCCCGCCCTGCCCGTCATGGACTGGTTCTGGCTGGCGTTGCTGGGCGTCTTCTGCACCGGCCTGTCGCATTTCCTGTTCGTCTCCAGCCTGACGCGCCTGAACGCCCGCAGCGCCGGCCTGGTGATCGCGCTGGAGCCGGTCTACGCCATCGCCTTCGCCTGGATCCTGTTCAGCCAGCAGCCCACGCTGCGCATGATGGCCGGCGCGGCGCTGATCGTGGCCGCCATCGTCTGGTCCGGGCTGCGCCGGGCACCCGCGCCCACCCCGGAAAGCACGCACCAAAAGCAGCCTTGACAACTACTGCCTAGGCAGTAAAATTTGCGGCATGAATGCCTCGTCACGCCCAGATTCCTCCGAAAGTCCGATTCATTATCGTGGGGACACCCGCTGCATGATGGAAGAGAACGCCGGCTATCTGATCAAGCTCGTCGCCAATTCCCTGAACCGGATGCTGGATCAGGAAATGGCGCCGCTCGATCTCACCGCCATGCAATGGCGCCCCATCGCCATGGTCTCGCTGGGCCGGGCCGACACGCCCGCAGAACTGGCCCGGCTCAATGGTGTAGACACCGGCGCCATGACCCGAACGCTGGACCGGCTCGAGGCCAAGGGCTTGCTGCGCCGGGCCCGCAACCAGCAGGACCGGCGCGTCGTGAAGATCGAACTGACGGAACTCGGCCAGGCCAAGGCGCGCGCGATCCCGCCCAATATCGCCCGCGTGCTGAACCACCACCTGCGCGGCTTTTCCGCCGACGAAGTGACGCAGTTGATGCACTTCCTGCGGCGCATGATCGCCAACGGTTCCGCCTCCGCGCCCGAGCGCTGAGCGCAGCCGGCCCGGTCGCCGCCGCCCCTGCAAAGGGGCTTTATTTGACTTAATATTTGCCTAGGCAAATACAGATTAATCAACTACTTTCAGCAAATTGTCAGGATGAAACGCCTTCTTTCTACCGCATTGGTGCTGGCCTTGAGCGGTTGCGCCCTGATGGAGCCCGGCCCCGCGCCGGTGGCCGCCCTGAATGAAGCCAAGCTGGGATTGACGAGCCAGGCCGTGACTTGGCCCGAGACAAAATGGTGGCAACGCTACGGCGACAGCCAACTCGACACGCTGATGGACGAAGCGCTGGCCAACAGCCCTTCCATGACCGCCGCCCAGGCGCGCCTGGCCAAGGCCAACGCCGCCGTCAGCACGGCCCGCGCGCCGCTGATGCCGCGCGTGGACGCCAACTACACGCTGAACCGCGAGCACCTGTCCAGCGACTACATCTATCCGGCCCCGCTGGGCGGCTCGGTGGCCAGTGACAACCGCCTGGCGCTCGATTTCAGCTACGAGCTCGATTTCTGGGGCAAGAACCGCTCGCACCTGAAGGCCGCGGTCTCGCAACAGGCCGCCGCCGAAGCCGACGCCCAGGCCGCGCGCAACCTGCTGGCCAGCGCCACGGTGCGCGCTTATCTCAACCTGCAGGATGCATTCGCCCAGCGCGAGGTCATCAAGCGCGTGCTGGCCCAGCGCGAGGAAGTGCTGTCACTGACCCGCGGCCGCTACGCCGCCGGCCTGGACACCCAGGTCGAAGTGAAGCAGGCCGAATCGTCGCTGGCCGCCGGCCGGGTCGAGCTGACCCAGACCGAGACCACGCTGGCGCAACTGCGCAACCAGGTCGCGGCGTTGGCCGGCGCCGGCCCGCAGCGCGGCCAGTCGCTGGTGCCGACGACGCTGACCGCCCCCGCCGGCGGCGTGCCAGCCAGCGTGCCGCTGGAACTGCTGGGCCACCGTCCCGACGTGGTCGCGGCGCGCTGGCGCGCCGAGGCCGCCCGCCACCAGATCGACAGCGCCCGCGCCGAGTTCTACCCCAACGTCAATCTGGTGGCCTTTGCCGGCTTCCAGGCAATCGGCACCGGCAACCTGCTCGGCGCCGCCGCCCGCACTGCCGGCATCGGCCCCGCCATCACCCTGCCGATCTTCCACGGCGGCGAGCTGAACGCCAACCTCGCGGGCCGCCGCGCCGACGCCGACCTGGCCGTGTCCGACTACAACCAGACCGTGCTGGACGCCGTGCACCAGGTCGCCGACGCCCTCGACGGCCTGCGCCTGCTGGAACAGGAAAAGGCGCAGCAGCGCCAGGCGCGCGAAGCCATCGAGGCCGCCTACGAGCTGGCCGTCAAGCGCTACAAGGCCGGCATGGGCAACTACCTGACCGTACTGATCGCGCAGACCGGCGTGCTGACCCAGGCGCGCCTGGACACCGACCTGCGCATCCGCGCCTACCAACTCGACGCCAACCTGGCCAACGCGCTGGGCGGCGGCTACCTGCCCGCCCCCATGGCCGACGCCACGCCCCCCACTCATTGAACGCTCCGGATTCAGACGTCATGAACGCAGCCAACCCCACGACCCATCCCGCCCGCAAACGCCTGCTGCTGATCGCCACCGGCGTTTTCATCCTCGTCGCGATCGCCTACGGCATCTGGTGGTTCCTGTTCGGCGCCCACTTCGAAAGCACCGACGACGCCTACGTGCACGGCAACCTGGTGCAGATCACGCCGCAAGTACCCGGCACCGTGGTGGCCATCGAGGCCGACGACACCGAAACCGTCGCCGCCGGCCAGCCGCTAGTGCGCCTGGATCCGGCCGACACGCAAGTCGCCCTGCAACAGGCCGAGGCCAAGCTGGCGCAAACCGTGCGCCAGGTTCGCACCTACTACGTCCAGAACGACGCGTTGGCGGCCGATGTCGACCTGCGCAACGCCGACATCCTGCGCGCCCAGGCAGAGCTGACCCGCGCCCAGAGCGACGTCAGCCGGCGCCAGCAACTGGCCAAGTCCGGCGGCGTCAGCGGCGAGGAAATCCTGCACGCCGAAGCGGCGCTCAAGACCGCGCAGTCCGGCCTGGCCCAGGCCCGCGCCGCGCTGGCCGCCTCGCGCGCCAAGCTGGCGACCAACCAGGCCTTGACCCAGGGCACCACGGTTGCCGACCACCCCGATGTGCGCCAGGCCGTGGCCGGCCTGCGCAACGCCTGGCTGGCGCAATCGCGTACGGTGCTGCCGGCGCCTGTCGGCGGCGTCATCGCCCGCCGCAGCGTGCAGGTGGGCCAGCGCGTGGCGCCCGGTGCCGCGCTCATGACCGTGGTGCCGTTGGATCAGGTCTGGGTCGAAGCCAACTTCAAGGAAGGCCAGTTGCGCAAGATGCGCGTCGGCCAGCCGGTCAAAATGGTCGCCGACCTGTACGGCAGCTCGGTCACCTACCACGGCACCGTCGAGGGGCTGGATGCCGGCACCGGCAGCGCCTTCGCCCTGCTGCCGGCCCAGAACGCCACCGGCAACTGGATCAAGGTGGTGCAACGCGTGCCCGTGCGCATCAAGCTCGATCCCGCAGACCTGAAGACGCACCCGCTGCGCGTGGGCCTGTCGATGGACGTCGAAGTCGACGTCGGCAAGCAGGAAGGCGAAACCCTGGCGGCCGCTGCCCGCAAGGAGCCCGCCTGGTCGACGCGAGCCTTCGAGCCGGCCCATGACGAGGTCGACGCCATGATCGAAAAGATCATCCAGGCCAACCTCGCCTCCGACGAATTCACCCCGCAGGCGGCCGCGTCGCCCGCCCCCAAAGAGGGCTTGGCGCGCGGCGCCAAGTAAGGGAGCGCTCCCATGAGCACCACCGCGCAGCCCGCGGCCGGCGGCGTCCCCGCCGAACCCACCGTCCTGCCGCCCGGCACCTACCCGCCGCTGGAAGGCGCCACCCGCATCATCGGGTCGATCGCCCTGTCCACGGCGGTGTTCATGAACGTGCTGGACACCTCGATCGCGAACGTGTCCATTCCTACGATCTCCGGCGACCTGGGCGTCAGTTCCAGCCAGGGCACCTGGGTCATCACCTCGTTCGCCGTAGCCAACGCCATCACCGTGCCGCTGACCGGCTGGCTGACGCAGCGCTTCGGCCAGGTCCGACTGTTCCTGATCTCCACCCTGTTGTTCGTGCTGGCCTCGTGGCTGTGCGGCTTCTCGCCCTCGCTGGAAGCCCTGATCGCGTTCCGCGTGCTGCAAGGCGCCGTGGCCGGCCCGATGATCCCGCTGTCGCAGACCCTGATGCTGGCCAGCTTCCCCAAGTCCAAGGCAGGCATGGCGCTGGCGGTCTGGTCGATGACCACACTGGTGGCACCGGTCGCCGGGCCGCTGCTGGGCGGCTGGATCTCCGACAACTACACCTGGCCGTGGATTTTCTACATCAACGTCCCGGTCGGCCTGCTGGCCGCCTGGATCAGCTGGCGCATCTACGGCAACCGGGAATCGCTGACCCGCAAACTGCCGATCGACAAGCTCGGCCTCGTGTTGCTGGTGGTGTGGGTCGGCGCGCTGCAGATCATGCTCGACAAGGGCAAAGAACTGGACTGGTTCGCCAGTCCCACCATCATCGCCCTGGCCGCCATCGCCTTCGTGGCCTTCGTGTTCTTCCTGATCTGGGAGCTGACCGACGCCCACCCGGTGGTCGACCTGCGCCTGTTCAAAGTACGCAACTTCACTGTCGGCGCATTGACCCTGGCCGTGGCCTATGGTGTGTTCTTCGGCAACGTGGTGCTGCTGCCACTCTGGTTGCAGAGCTACATGGGCTATACGGCCACCTACGCCGGCATGGTGACCGCGCCAGTGGGCCTGCTGGCCATCCTGCTCACACCCATCGTTGGCAAGATGCTGGCCACGCGCGATCCGCGCCAGATCGTGACCGTGGCGTTCCTGATCTTCGCGCTGGTGTGCTTCATGCGGTCCGGCTTCAACACGCAGACCGACGTGCGCACGCTGATGATCCCCACCATCATCCAGGGCGCGGCGATGGCGGCATTCTTCGTGCCGCTGACCTCGATCACCCTATCCAGCATCGAACCTTGGCGCATCCCGGCCGCCTCCGGCCTGTCGAACTTCCTGCGCCTGACCGCCGGCGCGTTCGGCACCTCGATCGCGACCACGCTGTGGGAAAACCGCGCCACGCTGCACCATGCCCAGCTGACCGAAGTCGCCAAACCCGGCCAGCAGGCGTTCGACCAGACCCTGAACGCGCTGCAAAACGGCGTTGGCATGTCCCACCAGCAGGCGCTCAGCACCGTCGACAGGCTGATCAATGCCCAGGCTTTCACCATGTCGGCGGTGGATGTGTTCTATGCCTCGGCGGTCATCTTCCTGCTGCTGACCGGGCTGGTCTGGTTCGCCCGGCCACGCTCGGCCAGGGCGGGCGGCGGCGGTGGCGGCGCCGCGGAAGCGGCGGCCGGCGCCCACTGAGCACGTGCCGCCCACAGCGCAAGGCCCGGCGAATCGCCGGGCCTTTTTTTATTCCTTTAGCAGCGTCTGCCAGTGCTGCCGCTCGATCACCTCGGGTGGCAAGGCGCTCACCGGCGACAGGTTGATGACCGACACGCCGCGGCTGCGCCACTGGGGCGCGGCGAAGCGGAACGACGGTTCGATCAGGCGAGCGAAATTACGCGTCAGCCGGCTGGTCTGCGGCGTCTCGCCTTCATCGTAGAACCGCATGCCGTGCTGCAGCGTCAGGTCGAGCCCGTGCACGTAGACCTTGCGCGCGCCACCGGAGATCAGCACCTGCAACGCGACATAGGCCACCGTATCCGCGTCGAATACGCCGAGCGAGGCATCGAAGCTGTAGCCCAGGCCCAGCTTCGCATCGAGCAACTGCAGGTCGGGCGATGCCGCGGCCATGCGCGTGAGCACGGCCGGCGCGGCGCTGCGCTGGTAGGCACGCTCGGAAATCAGTTCGATGATACAGACCCGGCAGCGGATGTGTTCCTGCGCAATCCCCTGCATGATGTAGCGCAACACTTCGGGCAATACGTACAGCGTCAGATCGCAGGCGACGATCTCTCGCACCAGGTCGATGCGATCGCGCACGAAGTTCTGGTCGATGATGCAGTAATACTTGAATGGCAACTTGAACTTGCGGGTGAGCGCAATCGAGCCGTTCACGCCCATCACCGCGCGGATGTCGAGGCGGTCGTACGGGATCTCGGCGATCGACGGCCCGCTCAGGATCAGGTGCACCTCTTGATCCTGGGGGTCATAGCCCTGTTCCAGCGGCGTGATGGGCAGCATCCGACCGAATGCGCGAAACCCGCAGATCACGCCGGCGGGATTGCGCCAGATCCGCACGAATGGCCACAGGTGCTGGTTGTGCCGCTGCGTGCGCGAGCGCAGCATGCGGAACAGTTTGCGGGCGAACCGGTCGACGCGACTCCCTCCCACCGGTGTGGGCGGAGAGGAGGCGATGGCGTCGACCATGTTTTCGGCCCCCTGCTGCGGCATTGCTAGATGGTCGCGATCAGCGACGCGATGGCATCGCCGACTTCGACGGTGGACGCGTTGCCCTGCATGTCGCGCGTGCGCGGGCCTTCGGCCAGCACCGTTTCGATGGCGCGCACCACGGCCGCGCTGGCCTCGGGATATCCAAGGAAGTCGAGCATCAGCGCGCCGCTCCAGATCTGGCCGATCGGGTTGGCAATGCCTTTGCCGTAGATGTCGGGTGCGGAACCATGAACGGGCTCGAACAGGGAAGGAAACTTGCGCTCGGGATTCAGATTGGCAGACGGCGCGATGCCGATCGTCCCTGTGCAGGCGGGGCCAAGGTCGGACAGGATATCGCCGAAAAGATTGGAAGCCACGACCACGTCGAACCAGTCAGGATGCTGCACGAAATGCGCGCACAGGATATCGATGTGATATTTGTCCCAGCGCACATCCGGATAGTTCCCGGCCATGGCGGCGACCCGTTGATCCCACCACGGCATCGAAATGGAAATCCCGTTGGACTTGGTGGCCGCCGTCAGATGCTTGCCGCGTTTGCGGGCCAGCTCGAAAGCGAACTTCAGCACGCGATCGGCTCCGACGCGGGTGAACACGCTTTCCTGGATGACGACTTCACGCTCGGTGCCCCCGAACAGAATGCCGCCGCTATTGGAATACTCACCCTCGGTATTTTCCCGCACGATGAAAAAATCGATTTCGCCGGGTTTGCGGCCGGCCAGCGGCGACGGCACGCCGGGCATCAGGCGCACGGGCCGCAGATTGATGTACTGGTCGAACTCGCGGCGGAACTTGAAGAGCGACCCCCACAAGGCCTCGTGGTCGGGCACCGTGGCGGGCCAGCCGATGGCGCCGAAGAAAATCGCCTCGTGCTGGCCGATCTGCTGCTGCCAATCGTCCGGCATCATTTTGCCGTGCTTGGCGTAATAGTCGCAGCTCCAATCAAAATGATCCCACTGGAAGTCGATGCCAAAGCGCGTCGCCACGGCCTCGAGCACCTTCAGACCTTCGGGCACGACTTCCTTGCCAATACCGTCGCCGGGGAGCACTGCAATCTTGTGTTTCGACACCACGCTTTCCTTTGGATTTCCGGGTTATACCGCCCAGAATCATAGGCATAAATGGTGCTAGTGCAACACCCCCAGTTACAAACAACAGAATACCCCACGTTACAGGACGCAGAGCCCCGGATTTGTCCTAAAAATGGAATACAGCGTTCAACGGCGGGATTTGGATCCCAGCAGCGAGCCCAGGATACCGCGGGCCAGTTCGCGCGCAATCGAACGCGCCGTGCTTTTGGCCACCGTCTGCACCACGCCATCGCGCTTGCCGCCGCGCGGTCCGGTCGAGCCGAACAACACGTCGTTCAGTCCGTCCAGGAAGCCGCCGCCGCGCTCGCCGGCGGGCGCGTCGCCCGCGGTCGAGGTCGGCGCCGCCACGCCCCCCTGTCCGGCGGGCGTGGCGGCGCGCCCGGCCAGCACTTCGTAGGCGGACTCGCGATCGATGGCCTTGTCGTATTTGGCGGACATGGGGCTGCCCTGGCGCAAGGCCTGGCGCTCCGCCTCGGTGGCCGGGCCGATGCGGCTGGCCGGCGGCACGATCCAGGCACGCTCGGTCGGCATCGGCCGGCCCTTGGCGTCCAACAGCGACACCAGCGCCTCGCCCACGCCCAGCTCGGTGATGGCCGCTTCGATGTCCAGCCCCGGATTGGGCCGCATCGTCTGGGCGGCGGTCTTGACCGCCTTCTGGTCGCGCGGCGTAAAGGCCCGCAGTGCGTGCTGCACCCGGTTGCCGAGCTGACCCAGCACCGTGTCCGGGATGTCCAGCGGATTCTGCGTGACGAAATACACCCCCACCCCCTTGGAACGCACCAGACGCACGACCTGCTCGATCTTGGTCAGCAGGGCCGGCGGCGCATCGTTGAACAGCAAGTGCGCCTCGTCGAAGAAGAACACCAGCTTGGGCTGATCCGGATCTCCCACCTCCGGCAGCTTCTCGTACAGATCGGCCAACAGCCACAGCAGGAAGATCGCGTACAGCCTGGGGGCCTGCATCAGCTTGTCGGCGGCCAGCACGTTGACGATGCCGCGCCCCTGGGCGTCGGTGCGCATCAGGTCGGCCACGTCCAGCATGGGTTCGCCAAAGAATTTTTCGGCCCCCTGCGACTCCAGCGCCAGCAGGCCGCGCTGGATCGCGCCGACGCTGGCCGCCGATACATTGCCGTAACGGGTCTTGAGCTCGGCGGCGCGGTCGGCGACGTTCTGCAGCATGGCGCGCAGATCTTTCAGATCCAGCAGCAGTTGGCCTTCGTCGTCGGCCACCTTGAAAACCAGGGTCAGCACCCCTTCCTGGGTGTCGTTCAGTTCCAGGATGCGCGCCAGCAGCAGCGGCCCCATGTCGGTGATGGTGGCACGCACCGGCGCGCCCTGCTCGCCGAACACGTCCCACAGCGCCACCGGGCTGGCGCTCCAGGCCGGCTCCTGCAGGCCCAGGCTTTTGAGCCGCTCCTGCAGTTTCGGGCTGGCCGCCCCGGCCTGCGAGATACCGGTCAGGTCGCCCTTGACGTCGGCCATGAACACCGGCGTGCCAATACGGGAAAAGGACTCGGCCAATACCTGCAGGGTGACGGTCTTGCCCGTCCCCGTGGCGCCGGTGATGCAGCCATGGCGGTTGGCCAGGGCGGGCAACAGGGCCAGTTCGGTCTGCGCGTTCTTGGCGATGACAATGGGGTTGGGCATGGACGGCTCTCCGGACCGGGGGGATTCTGATGCCCAAGTGTAGAGCCTGCGGTAGCGCTTGTGCGCGTGGCAATATGGACACAGCCGGCGTGCGCCCGGGCGCGGCGGCCGCCGGCACGGTAAAATGCCGCTTTTGCAGACAATTTATCCTGGGAAGCCATGGCCGGACACAGCAAATGGGCCAATATTCAGCACCGCAAAGGCCGCCAAGACGCCAAACGCGGAAAGCTCTGGACCAAGATCATTCGTGAAATCACCGTGGCGGCGCGCGCCGGCGGCCCCGACCCGGACAGCAACCCGCGCCTGCGCATGGCCTGGGACAAGGCCACCGACGCCAACATGCCCAAGGACAACATCCAGCGCGCCATCCAGCGCGGCGCGGGCGGCGCGGACGGCGAAGCGTACGAAGAAGTGCGCTACGAGGGCTACGGCATCGGCGGCGCGGCGGTCATCGTCGACTGCATGACCGACAACCGCACCCGCACCGTGGCCGAAGTGCGCCACGCCTTCGCCAAGAACGGCGGCAACCTGGGCCAGGAAGGCTCGGTGGCCTTCATGTTCAAGCACTGCGGCCAATTCCTGTTCGCCCCCGGCACGCCGGAAGACCAGGTCATGGAAGCCGCCCTCGAGGCCGGCGCCGAAGACGTCACCACCGACGAGGAAGGCGTGATCGAAGTCATCTGCGCCCCGGCCGACTACGCCGCGGTGCGCAAGGCGTTCGACGACGCCGGGCTGAAGGCCGAAGTCGACGGCATCGTCATGAAGGCCCTGAACGAAACCGAACTGGCCGGCGAAGACGCCGTCAAGATGCAGAAGTTGCTCGACGCCCTGGAAGGCCTGGACGACGTGCAGGAAGTCTATACCACCGTCATTTTCGACGAAGCGCAGTAATTTTCCGCAGTCTTTTCCCTTACCCGGCGCGCCGCAGCCCCCGTCTTCGCCGCGCCACGCTGTCACCGGATCCGGGCCCGCCCGGGTCCGTGGCCTATTTCTCGGGCAGGTGTCTCGCGACACTCGACTGGCAACCTTAAGAATCACGCAACAATGAAACTCCTGGTAATTGGCTCGGGCGGCCGCGAACATGCCCTCGCCTGGCGGCTGGCCCGCTCTCCCCGCGTCCACAAGGTGTATGTGGCGCCGGGCAACGGCGGCACGCAACGGGCCGAGCAGATGGAAAACATCCCGCTCACCAATGCCGAGGAACTGGCCGACTTCGTCCAGCGCGAAGGCATCGCCCTGACGGTCGTCGGCCCCGAGGCGCCGCTGGCCGCCGGGGTCGTCGACGTCTTCCGCGCCCGCGGCCTGAAAATCTTCGGCCCGACCAAGGCCGCCGCGCAACTGGAAAGCTCCAAGGACTACGCCAAGGCCTTCATGGTTCGGCACAACATCCCCACGGCGCGCTATGCGACCTTCACCGATCCGGCCGCCGCCCACGCCTACATCGACCAGGAAGGCGCCCCCATCGTGATCAAGGCCGACGGCCTGGCGGCGGGCAAGGGCGTGGTGGTTGCCGCCACGCTCGAAGAAGCGCATGCCGCCGTCGACGCCATGCTGGGCGACGGCGCCATGGGCGAAGCCGGCGCGCGCGTCGTCATCGAGGAATGTCTGGTGGGCGAGGAAGCCAGCTTCATCGTCATGTGCGATGGCCGCAACGTGCTGGCGCTGGCCACCAGCCAGGACCACAAGCGGCTGCAGGACGGCGACCAGGGGCCGAACACCGGTGGCATGGGCGCCTACTCGCCCGCCCCCATCGTCACGCCCGAACTGCATCACCGCATCATGCGCGAAATCATCCTGCCGACCGTGCAGGGCATGACGCGCGACGGCATCCCCTACACCGGCTTCCTGTACGCGGGCCTCATGATCGCCCCCGGCGACGATCCCGACCGCGACATCAAGACGCTGGAATTCAACTGCCGCATGGGCGACCCCGAAACCCAGCCGATCATGATGCGCGTCAAGAGTGACCTGCTCGACGCGTTCGAACACGCCGTCGAGGGCACGCTGGACCAGGCCGACATCACCTGGGATCGCCGCACCGCCCTGGGCGTGGTGCTGGCCGCGCACAATTACCCCAATACCCCGCGCACCGGCGACGTCATCCGCGGCCTGCCGGCCGACGCCGACGACTGCATGGTGTTCCACGCCGCCACCCGCCTGGCGGGCGAAGAAACCCAGACCACCGGCGGCCGCGTGCTGTGCGTCACCGCGCTGGGCGATTCGGTCAAGATGGCGCGCGACCGCGTATACGAAGCCATCGACGGCATCCACTTCGACGGCCGCCAGTACCGCAGCGATATCGGCTGGCGCGCGCTCAAGCCCTCGCAGCAAAAGCCCAAGTCCAACGCGTAACCGGAAGCGCTGATGAACGCCTTGCCCATCGCCGACGTCCGCGGCTACCTCACCGGCCTGCAGGCCCGCATCGTCGCCGCCCTGGAGGCCGCCGAGGGCGGCCCCTTCCGCACCGACGAATGGGTTCGGCCCGAGGGCGGCGGCGGCGTGTCGCGCCTGCTCGAAGGCGGCCAGCTGTTCGAACGCGCCGGCGTGCTGTTCAGCCATGTCCAGGGTTCGAAGCTGCCGCCCTCGGCCAGCGCGCACCGGCCCGAACTGGCCGGACGTTCCTGGCAAGCGATGGGCGTCTCGATGGTGCTGCATCCGCGCAACCCGTACGTGCCGACCACACACATGAACGTACGCATGTTCGTCGCCACCGCCCGCCCAGGGCACGACGAAGCCGACGTGTTCTGGTTCGGCGGCGGCATCGACCTCACGCCGTACTACCCCTACGAAGAAGACGCGCGCCACTTCCACGCCGTCTGCCGCGACGCGCTGGCCAGCCATGGCGCCGACTACTACCCGCGTTACAAGCGCTGGTGCGACGAGTACTTCTTCCTCAAGCACCGCAACGAAACCCGGGGCATCGGCGGCATCTTCTTCGATGACCTGAACGCGCCCGGCTTCGACGCCTCGTTCGCCTTGACGCGCTCGGTTGGCGATGCCTTCCTCGACAGCTACCTGCCTATCGTCAAGCGCCGCCGCGACACGCCCTACGGCGAACGCGAACGCGACTTCCAAGCCTATCGCCGCGGCCGCTATGTCGAATTCAACCTGGTGTTTGACCGCGGCACACTGTTCGGCCTGCAATCGGGCGGCCGCACCGAATCGATCCTGCTGTCCATGCCGCCCCTGGCGCAATGGCGCTACGACTGGCAGCCGCAGGCGGGCACGCCCGAGGCCGAGCTGGCCGCCTACCTGACGCCGCGGGACTGGGTGTGAAGCGTATCGGGCTCCTGGGCGGCAGTTTCGACCCCGTCCACGTCGCGCACGTTGCGCTGGCCGACAACGCGCTGCGCGCGCTCGGCCTGACGCAGGTGCAGTTGATCCCCGCCGCCAACCCTTGGCAACGAGCCGCCCTGCACGCCACCGCGTCGCAACGCCGCGCCATGCTGGAACTGGCCATCGCCGGCCACGACGGCTTGGCGGTCAACCCGATCGAACTCGAACGCGGCGGCGCCACCTACACCATCGATACCCTGCGCGCCCTGCCCGCCGATGCACGCTATGTGTGGCTGCTGGGCGCCGACCAACTGGCCAATTTCTGCACCTGGCAGGCCTGGCGCGACATCGCCAGCCTGGTCGATCTGGCAGTGGCGACGCGCCCCGGCACGCCGCTGGCGCCGCCCGCGGAACTGGCCGACTGGCTGCGGCGCCAGGGGCGTGAACTCGAAGAATTGCCTTTCGCCCCGATGCCGGTGTCGGCCTCGCAGATCCGCGAGCGCCTGGCGCGGGGCGAATCGACCGACGGCCTGTTGGCCCCTGCCGTCGCCGCCTATATTGCGGCGCACCATCTTTACCGATAAACCCATCCCGCCCGGGCGCGCCGCGCCCCGGAACCGGCACTCGCCGTCCGTCAGCGGGTTATATTTGCAGCTATGGATATTCAGAAACTCCAACGCGCCGTCATCGACGCCCTCGAAGACGTCAAGGCGCAAGACATCAAGGTCTTCAACACCACGCATCTGACCAGTCTGTTCGATCGCGTCGTGATTGCAAGCGCCACCTCCAACCGGCAGACTCGCGCGCTGGCCTCCAGCGTATCCGATCGCGGCCGCGCGCTCGGTCTGTCGGGCATCACGATCGAAGGCGAAGACACCGGCGAATGGGTCGTGGTCGACCTGGGCGACGTCGTGGTCCACATCATGCAGCCCGCCATCCGCCAGTACTACAACCTGGAAGAAATCTGGGGCGGCAAGCCGGTGCGCGTCAAGCTGCTGCCGGAATCCACCCGCGCCGCGCCGGTCGCCAGCGACAGCGCCTACGACAGCACCGACGACTAAGGCCTGTCGTGAAACTGATCGTCGTCGCCGTGGGCACGCGCATGCCGGACTGGGTGCAGACCGCCTGGGACGACTACGCCAAGCGCCTGCCGCCCGACTGCGCGCTGGAGCTGCGCGAGATCAAGCCCGAACCCCGTACCACCGGCAAGACCGCGGCCCAGATGATGGCAGCGGAGGCCCGGCGCATCGAGGCCGCGTTGCCGGCCGGCGCGCTGCGCCTGGCCCTGGACGAACGCGGCCGCGACCTGACCACCATGGCCCTGTCGCAAAAGCTCGAGCAATGGCGCGCGGGCGGCCAGGACATCGCCTTCCTGGTCGGCGGCCCCGATGGGCTCGATGCCGATCTCAAGGCCTCGTGCAGCGGCCAACTGCGCCTGTCGTCGCTGACGCTGCCGCACCCCATGGTGCGCGTGGTGTTGGCCGAACAGCTCTACCGCGCCTGGGCCATCATGACCAACCATCCCTATCACCGCGCCTGAGGCATGCCGCCGGGCGCCCGTCCTGCGCGCCTGGCGCGCACCGTCCCACATGACTGACGCATCCCCCGCACGCCTCTACCTTGCCTCCGCCAGCCCCCGGCGGCGCGAACTGCTGACGCAGATCGGCCTGGCCCACGACGTGCTGCGCGTACCGGCACCGCCCGGCGAAGACGAACCGCAGCACCCCGGCGAAAGCGCCGCCGACTACGTCCGGCGCACCGCGCGTGACAAGGCCGAACGCGGCCGCGACTGGCTACGCTTGCAAGCCTTGCCCGCCCTGCCACTGCTGGCCGCCGATACCACTGTCATCCTCGACGGCCAGGTGCTGGGCAAACCCGTTGACCGCGACGACGCCATCCGCATCCTGCAGGCGCTGTCGGGCCGCAGCCACCAAGTGCACACCGCCGTCGCGTTATGGACGGGTGAACGCCTGCTGGAAGCGGTCTCCATCACCGAAGTGCAAATGCGTCCGCTACAGCTCGACGAGATCATGCGCTATTGCGACAGCGGCGAGCCCTACGGCAAAGCCGGCGCCTATGGCATCCAGGGACTGGCCGGAACCTTTGTCGCCCGCATCGCCGGCAGCTATACCGGCGTCATGGGCCTGCCGCTGTTCGAAACCGCCAACCTGTTGCGGGCTGCCGGCATCGCGCTTCCCTGATTTCGCGCCGTCCATGTAAAAACCCCCGAAGGCTGGATCTAGATCCAACCTTCGGGGGTCAGTTCAAAGGCACGGGGACTTGTTGCCGCGGTCGAGCCGAAGCAGTCAGCCCTGCGACGTCGATACGCTCGCCATCGGTTGTGCTTGCGGCTGCGCGGCCGGTGCCGCGCCTTCGAGCGCCGCATGCAACTGCTCATGATCCAGTTCGCCTTCCCAGCGCGCCACCACCACGGCGGCGGTGGCGTTGCCGACCAGGTTGGTCAGCGCGCGGCACTCGGACATGAACCGGTCCACCCCCAGGATCAGCGCCATGCCCGCCACCGGCACCGTCGGCACCACCGACAGCGTCGCCGCCAGCGTGATGAAACCGGCGCCGGTCACGCCCGCGGCGCCCTTGGAGCTCAGCATCGCCACCAGCAGCAGCAGGATCTGGTCGCCCAACGACAGCGGAATGTCGCAGGCCTGGGCGATGAACAGGGCCGCCATCGTCATGTAGATGTTGGTGCCGTCCAGATTGAATGAATAGCCGGTGGGCACCACCAGGCCGACCACCGACTTCGAGCAGCCGGCGCGTTCCATCTTCTGCATCAGCGTCGGCAGCGCGGCTTCCGACGAACTCGTGCCCAAAACCAGCAGCAATTCCTCGCGGATATAGCGCACCAGCTTCAAGATCGAGAAGCCGTTGTAGCGCGCCACCAGCCCCAGCACCACCACCACGAACAACACCGAGGTGGCGTAAAACGTACCCACCAGCATTGCCAGGTTGACGATCGACTTGATGCCGTACTTGCCAATGGTGAACGCCATCGCACCGAACGCGCCGATCGGCGCGGCCTTCATCAGGATGGCGACCAGCTTGAAGATGGGCTGGGCCAGGGCCGTCAGGAAATTCAACACCGGCTTGCCGCGCTCGCCCACCTGCGCCAGCGCGATGCCGAACAACACGGCCACGAACAACACCTGCAGGATGTCGCCGCCAACGAACGGGCTGAAGATCGTGGTGGGGATGACATTGAGCAGGAAACCGGTGATGGTCGAGTCATGCGCCTTGGCGACATAGCCCGACACCGCCTTCTGATCCAGCGTGGCCGGATTGATGTGCATGCCGGCGCCTGGCTGCACGATGTGGCTCACCACCATGCCCACGATCAGGGCCAGGGTCGAGAACACCAGAAAGTACAGCATGGCCTTGCCCGCCACGCGACCGACCTTCTTCAGATCGCTCATGGCCGCGATACCGGTGGCCACCGTCAGGAAGATCACAGGCGCGATGATCATCTTCACCAGTTTGATGAAGCCATCGCCCAACGGCTGCATCGACTGGCCCAGATCGGGCTTGAAGTAGCCCAGCAGGATGCCGATCACGATGGCGAACAGCACCTGCACATACAGGATTTGATAGAACTTGAGCTTGCGCGCGGGCGCGCTTTGATCCACTTCGATCATTGGGATTTGTCCCCACCAGGGCCCCATGCTCCCTGCGACGATGCACAGTGGGTATCGGGGCGTTATCTCTTTTAGAGCCTTGCGTATCTCCGCAGGCCGATTTCACCCGGAACGCGATGCCGCCAGGCTTGCTTCACTACATGCAAATGCCGTGCCAGCCGTCCCCGCGCCCGCCGCCCGATCTCAAACCTTTGATTCATCGAGAGTTTTCAGAAAACCGCGGACCAAGCCCGAAAAGAATTGGCGAAATATCACACACAAAAGGGATAAAATGTGCGAAAAACCGCACATCCTCATGCCATCCCACCCTCCGTCCCGCCAGGCTGCCCACACGCAGCCCGCCCCTGCCGACGCCGCCGCGCCCCGGCGCGGCGTGACTTGGTCATGGGCATTGCTGCTCCTGGCGGCGCTGGCCCTCATCTTTGGCACCCTGCATGGCGCCAGCGAATGGGCGCGGGAAGGCGCCCTGAATGAAGCCTATGTCCAGGCCCGCGGCGCCGGCCAGCTCAACGCCGCCTTGTTACGCAACAACCTCGACAAATTCCGCGCGCTGCCTTTTGTCCTGACGCGCGACGTGGATTTGCGCGCCACGCTGCAGCAGCCCACGCCAGCCCAGATCGAATCGCTGGACGAAAAACTCGACACGCTCAGCCGTGGCGTGGGCGCCTCGGCCATCTACGTGCTGGACCGCAGCGGCTACGCCATCGCCGCCAGCAATTGGCGCGAGCCCGCCACCTTTGTCGGCGTCGATTACCAGTTCAGGCCGTATTTTCGCGGCGCCGCGGCACACGGCTCGGCCGAGCATTTCGCCCTGGGCACCATCAGCCACGAGGCCGGCCTGTACCTGTCCCGCCGCGTCGACGACACCAACGGCGCCATGCTGGGCGTGGTGGTGCTGAAGGTCGATTTCCGCGACCTGGAGGCCGACTGGCGCCAGTCGAACGCCCCCATCTTCGTCACTGACGAACATGGCGTGGTGTTGCTGGGCAGCCTGCCTGAGTGGCGTTTCCGCGTGCTGGCGCCGCTGGCGCCCGAGGTGGCGCAGGCGCTGCGCACCAGCCTGCAATTCGGCGACGCCATGTTCCAGCCGCTGCCGCTGCACCCCCCCCTCAAAACCATCACGGGCGGCCAGGTCGTGCGGGCCGGGCAAGCCCTGCCGCAGATCCCCGCCGGCGCGCCCCTGCTGCACACCACCCTGCCCATCGTCGAGTCCCCCGGCTGGACGCTGCATCTGCTGTCGCCGGTGCAGTCGGCCCTGAACCGCGCCACCGCCAATGCGCAACTGGGCACGCTACTGGCGCAGAGCGTGCTCGCGGCCGTCGTCGGCACCCTGCTCTATCGCCGCCACCGCGCCCGCGAACGGACCGCGCAGCAATTGGCGATACGCCATCAGCTGGCCGCCCAGGTCGAAGAACGCACCGCGCAGTTGCGTGAGGTGAATCAGCAATTGCTGGCGCAGATGGACGAACGCCAGCGTGCCGAAGCCCGTCTGCACACCATGCAGGACGAACTGGTACAGGCCAGCAAGCTCGCCTTGCTTGGACAGGTCACCGCCGGCGTGGCCCACGAGATCAACCAACCGGTGACCGCGATCCGAGCCTATGCCGACAATGCCGCCGAATTCCTGCGCCGCCACGATCACGGCTCAGTCGAGGAAAACCTCGGCACCATCGCCGCGCTGACCGAACGCATCGGCCACATCACCGGCGAGTTGCGCGCGTTTTCGCGCAAGGCCGGCGCCACGGTCGGCCCCACCAGCCTGAAGGAAACGCTCGATGGCGCCCTGCTGCTGGTGGGCCCTCGCGCCAGGCGCCAGGGCGTGGCGTTGCAACGTCCTCCCGTCGAACAGGATTACCGGGTGCAGGCCAACCGTATCCGGCTCGAACAGGTGCTGGTGAACCTGCTGCAGAACGGGCTGGACGCGCTCGAAGGCCAGGCCGACGGCCGCATCGTCATTGCGCTGCAGGACATGGGCGCATCGGTTCACTTGTTCGTCCACGACAATGGCCCCGGCTTGTCGCCCCAGGCCAGCGCGCGTCTGTTCACGCCGTTCCACACCACCAAGGCCGAAGGTCTCGGCCTGGGCCTGGTGATCTCACGCGATATCGTCGCCGAATTTGGCGGTGACCTACGCGCCGCCCACCCCGGCGAAGCCATTTTTTCCGCGCCCCACGGCCCCGGCCGCGGCGCAATGTTCACGCTGACGCTGCGCAAGTCGCCGCCCACGATCCATGACCCGAGAACCTGACTCCTCCTCTGCGCCGGCCAGGCCCGGATCCACCGCGTCGCGCGCCACCGCCGACGCCACCGCGCTCCCCACGCGGGCGACCGAGCCATTGCTCGGCGGCACGTCTGGCCAAGCGCTGGCAATACGCGTTGCCTTCATCGACGATGACGAGGATCTGCGCCGCGCCAATGCCCAGACGCTCAAGCTGCATGGCATCGAAGTCCAAGCGCACGCCAGCGCACGCAGCGCCCTGGCCACGTTGACCCACGACTTCGACGGAGTCGTCGTCACCGACATCCGCATGCCCGATATCGATGGCCTGCAATTGTTCCAGCGCCTGCGCAACATCGATCCGCACATTCCCGTCATTCTCATCACCGGCCATGGCGACATCGCCATGGCGGTGCAATGCATGCGCGACGGCGCCTACGACTTTCTGGCCAAGCCCTATGCCCCCGATCGCCTGGTCACCTCGATCCGCCACGCCGCCGAAAAACGGCGCCTGGTGCTCGAGAACCGGCGTCTGCGCGAAGCGGCTTTCGCGGTCGACGCCGACGAGGTGCCCTTCATCGGCACGACGCCGGCGATGCAACGCATCAAACAGACGCTGCGCCATATCGCCGACGCCGACGTCGACGTGCTCGTTGAGGGCGAGACCGGCACCGGCAAGGAAGTGGTCGCCACTGCCCTGCATCGCCTGAGCCGGCGGCGCCAGCGCGCCCTGGTAGCGATCAATTGCGGCGCGCTGCCTGAAAGCGTGATCGAAAGCGAATTGTTCGGCCACGAGGCCGGAGCCTTCACCGGCGCGCAGAAACGCCGTATCGGACGCATCGAGCATGCCAGTGGCGGCACGCTATTCCTGGACGAAATCGAAAGCATGCCGCTGGCCGTACAGGTCAAGCTGCTGCGAGTATTGGAATCCCGCCAGATCACGCCGCTGGGCAGCAACGAAGTCCGCAGCCTCGATCTGCGGGTCGTGGCCGCCACCAAGGAAGACCTCGGCAGTCCGACCAGCCGCGCCAAGTTCCGCGAGGATCTGTTCTACCGGTTGAATGTCGTCACCATCCGCATCCCGCCATTGCGTGAACGCCGCGAAGACATCCCTCTATTGCTGGCCCATTATCTGGGCCACGCCGCGCGCCGTTTCCAGCGCGACATCCCGGACATGCCGGCCGACATCAAACGCCATCTGTTGACGCACGACTGGCCTGGCAACGTGCGCGAACTCGCACATTTTGCCGAACGCTTCGTATTGGGCGTACTCGATACCCCCACCGCGGCCACACCGATCCCCGACACCGCTGCCGGCACGCTGCCGGAAAAGATGGAGCGCTTCGAAGCCCAACTCATCCGCGAAGCGCTCGCCGCCCACCAGGGTGATGTCCGCGCCACGCTCGAAGCGCTGGGCATCCCACGCAAGACCTTCTACGACAAGCTGCAGCGCCACGGCATCGATCGCCAGGAATACACAGGAACCCCGGGCTGAAGAATTCGCACGGAATCGATGCAATCAAACAAAACCCCCGTGCGGCGCCAGCCGCACGGGGGTTTGTTTATAGGGGGTATTCCGCGCCACCAAATACAAAACCCCACAGGCGTGAGCCTGCGGGGTTCTGAGCAATAAAA
>NZ_JBLZXG010000003.1:0-633765 GCF_050285565.1 Achromobacter sp. | reverse complement strand
CCGGTCTGGTTCAGCGTGGTGTTGACCACCGACACGATGTCCGGATAGCCGATGGCCACGGCCAGCGAGCTGTTCTTCAACAGGTTGAGATACTGGCTGGTCATGGGCGGGATGATGACCCGCAAGGCTTGCGGCAACACCACCAGGCGCAGGGCCAGCGGCCGGCGCAGGCCGAGGGCGCCGGCCGCCTCCCACTGGCCGTTGCCGACTGCCTGGATGCCCGAGCGCACCACTTCGGCGATGAACGCCGCGGTGTAGATCACCAGGCCCAGCAGCAGCGCCGCGAACTCCGGCGTCAGCGTCAGGCCGCCCGTGAAGTTAAAGCCCTTGAGCTCCGGCATGTCCAGCGTCAGCGACGCGCCGCCGGCCAGCCAGCCGACGACTGGCAGGCCGATCAACAGGCCAATGGCCGCGCGGCCCAGCGGGAACACCTGGCCGGTGGCTTCCTGGCGCTTCCTGCCCCAGTGGCCCAGGAACAGGATGGCGACCACGGCCAGCCCGAGCCCGGCCAGCACCCAGTCGAGCGAGGCGCCTTCCAGCCCCGGCACCTTGAGGCCGCGGTTGGAGATGAACACGCCCGGCAGCGGGTGGTGCGCCTGACGCGGGCCCGGCATGTTCTCGGTGATCAGCGCATACCAGAAGAACAATTGCAGCAGCAGCGGCACGTTGCGCATCACTTCGACGTAGACCGAGGCCAGCCGCGCCACCAGCCAGTTCCTGGACAGCCGGCCCACGCCGACCAGCACGCCCAGCACGGTGGCGGCCACCAGCGCCAGCAGGCCGACCCGCAGCGTGTTCAGGATGCCGACGACGATGGCGCGGCCATAGGTGTCGGCCGGCGCGTAGGCGATGAGCGACTCGCCGATGGCGAAGCCGGCTTCGCGCGTGAGAAAGCCGAAGCCGGTGGCGATGTTGCGCAGCGCCAGGTTTTGCAGGGTGTTGTGAACCAGGAACCCGATCGCCGCTCCGGCCAGCGCCAGCGCGATGGCCTGGTAGGCCAGGGCGCGGGTGGCGGGATCGTTCCAGGACCAGCGGCGCGGCGGCCGCCGCGCCATGGCGTTGTTCGGCTTGTCCACGCTTCAGCCCGCCATCAGCGCGTTGACGGCGGCGGCCAGCCGATCCATGCCCTGTTCGATCACCTCGGTGGCGGTGGCGAACGAGAACCGCACATACGGCGACAGGCCGTACGAGCCGCCGTCGATCACGGCCACCCCGGCCTGGCGCAGGAAGAACAGGCTCACGTCCAGGTCGGTCTTGAGTTCGCCGTCCGGGCCGTGGCGGCCGATCAGGCCGCCGACGTTGGCGTAGACATAGAAGGCGCCGTCGGGCGTGGCGCAGGAGATGCCGGGAATCGCGTTCAGGCGCCGCACCATCAGATCGCGGCGCGCCTTGAAAATGGCGACCATCGCGGCCACGCTGGATTGGTCGCCTTCGAGCGCGGCCTGGGCCGCGGCCTGCGAGATGGCGCTGGGGCAACTGGTGCTTTGCGACATGACCGTGCTCATGGCCTTGATCAGGTCGGCCGGGCCGGCGCCGTAGCCCACGCGCCAGCCGGTCATGGCGTAGGCCTTGGACATGCCGTTGACGATCAGCGTGCGGTCGGCCAATCGCGGTTCGACCTGCACCGGCGAGACGTGCGGCTCGGCGCCGTAGCAGAACGGCGCGTAGATCTCGTCGCTCAGGATCCAGACGCGCGGATGGCGCACCAGCACCTCGGTCAGGGCGCGCATCTCGGCGCGGCTGTAGACCGCGCCGCTGGGGTTGCTGGGCGAATTCAGGATCAGCCAGCGGGTGCGCGGAGTGATGGCCGCTTCCAGGCGGGCGGCGTCGAGCTTGAAGCCTTGCGACTCGGGGCCGGTCACGACCACCGGCTTGCCATCGTTGAGCAGCACCATGTCGGGATACGACACCCAGTACGGCGCGCACACGATCACTTCGTCGCCCGGTTCCAGACTGGCGGTCAGGGCGGCGCCGATGATCTGCTTGGCGCCGGCGCCCACCGTGATCTGGTCCAGGCCGTACTTGGCGCCCAGCGCCTGTTCCAGGGCGGAAGCGATGGCGCGGCGCAGCCCGGGCGTGCCGTTGGGGCTGGTGTAGCGGATGTCGCCGCCGGCGATGGCGTCCTGGCCGGCGCGGGCGATGTGGGCCGGCGTGGGCATGTCGGGCTCGCCCAGGGTGAAGTCGGCGATCTCGCGCCCGGCGCGGCGCAATTCGTCGACCACGATCTTGGCGGCCATGCTGGGGGAGGGTTTGATCTGCTTGAGGCGGGCGTTGACGATGCTGTTCATGATGACGGCTTCAAAAAAAGGCGGTGGCCGGCCGGTGGCGGCCGCGCCGCGGAAAATCGAGTAAGCGGAGCGAAAGACGAGGGCGCGGCCCGGCGCGATGACGGGCCGCGCGGTGACGGACTTCAGCGCACGGGCCAGCCGTACATCAGGCCGCCCTGGGTCCACAGCTTGTTCAGGCCGCGATCCAGCTTCAACGGGCTGTCCTTGCCCATGGCGCGGTCATAGCTTTCGCCGTAGTTGCCGACCTGTTTGATGATGTTGTAGGCCCACTTGTCATCCAGCCCCAGGTTCTTGCCCATGCCGGGCGTCACGCCCAGGATGCGCTGCACGTTGGGGTTGGTGCTCTTGAGCATCTCGTCGACGTTCTTGGATGTGATGCCGTATTCCTCGGCTTCGAGCATGGCGTTGAGCGACCAGCGCACCACGTTGAACCATTGCTCGTCGCCCTGGCGCACCATCGGCCCGAGCGGCTCCTTGGAGAGATTTTCCGGCAGGATTTCCCAGTCGTCCGGCTTGGCCAGGCGGGTGCGCATGTTGGCGGCGGTGTTGGACTTGTCGTTGGTGTAGGCGTCGCAGCGGCCCGACTCCAGCAGACGGAAGTTCTCGTCGTAGTTCTCGACCAGCACCGGCTTGAAAGTGATGCCGCGGGCGCGGAAGTAGTCGGCCAGGTTCAGCTCGGTGGTGGTGCCCGGCTGCACGCAGATGGTGGCGCCGTCCAGTTCCTTGACCGATTTGACGTTCATGGACTTCTTCACGATCAGGCCCTGGGCGTCATAGAAGTTCACGCCCACGCCGATCAGGCCCAGGGTGGTGTCGCGCGTCAGGGTCTGGGTGGTGTTGCGCGACAGCATATCGATTTCGCCCGATTGCAGGGCGGTGAACTTGGCCTGCGCGGTCAGCACGTTGCCCTTGACCTTGCTGGCGTCGCCGAACATGGCGGCGGCCACGGCACGGCACATGTCGACGTCCAGGCCGGTCCATTCGCCCTTGCTGTCGAGCACCGAGAAACCCGGAATGCCGGCGAAACCGCATTGCAGGAAGCCTTTTTTCTTGACGGCTTCGAAGGTGACGCCGGCCTGGGCGCCGGAGGCAACGCACAACAGGGTCGCCGCGACGGCGGTGGTCAGGAACTTGCGCATGAGAGTGATCTCCAGGAGAGGGAAAGGCAGGAAGGGAAAGATTCCGGCGCACCGTCACACCCCCCGGGCGGGCGGGATGGGACGGGCGCTTGGGGCAGGGGGAAAGGCGGGGCGGACGCGCCGACGGCCTTCCGGGCGGGCCGCTTACCGGCGCAGGCGGGCGGCGTAGCGTTGGAAGGTCGGGCGGGGGGCGGGCAACAGGCTCATCGGCGGCACTTGAACGGCAGGTCTTGCGTAACTGATGAGACGTATGATGGCAGCCATCATACAAGTGAACAAGTCAGGGGATTCCCGTAATTCGCCGGGCCCCGCGGGCCCGGCGCGGCGTCATGCCGGCGGGTTGGACAGCAGCTTGCGGTAGCGGGCGATGCTGTCGCCCAGGTGGCGCGCCATGGCGGCGCGCGCGGCGCCGGGATCGCGCCGCATGATGGCGGTCAGGATGGCTTCGTGCTCTTGCACGTTGCGGGTCTCGTAGACCTCCAGCTCCTCGGGCGTCTTGCCGCCGTGCTTGATGTTCAGGTCGAGCATCACGTCGCGCACCGCCGCTTGCAGCAGGGCCGGGAAGTGCGGGTTGTTGGAGGCGCGGGCGATCGACAGGTGGAATTCGTAATCGGCCTTGACGGCCGCTTCCATGTCGCGGGTGGCGCGGTTGAAGGCGTCGAACGCCTCGACGATGCCGCTCAGGTCGGCGGCGCTGCGGCGCTCGGCCGCCAGGCCACAGGCCTCGACTTCGAGGCCGGCGCGCAGTTCCATGATGTGCAGCGCCCAGCGCGGATCGGCGGCCGGGGCGACAACGAAATCGATGGGCTTTTCGCGGTCCTCGGTGACGAACACGCCGATGCCGGCCTTGCTGACCAGCCGCCCGCTCAGGCGCATCGAGGCGACGGCCTCGCGGATCACGGTGCGGCTGACGTCGAACTCGGCGCACAGCGCGTGTTCGGAGGGCAGCTTGTCGCCGGGGCGGTATTGGCGCGCGTCCAGGCGCTTGGTCAGTTCGTCGATGACGACGTCGGTCAGGCGCGAACGCTGGCGGGGCCGGGGAGTTTCCATTGTCTCTCTTGTCGGGTTGCGGCGTCGGAAAGGCCGTAGTCCCTATGATAAACGCCCGATGCCGTATGACAGCATACAGGATGCGCCGCAAGCGCCACGCCCTCCGCGAAGGGAGGGCGTGGCGGGGCGATCGGTCTGGCGCGCCCGGCACGAGCCGGCACGCGTCCGCGCGGGGCTTACTTATTGCGGGCCGAGCTTGCGGATCAGGGCGTCGAGCATCTCCATTTCGTCGGGACGCAGGTCGGTCAGGGGTGCGCGCACCGGGCCGGCGTCGCGGCCGACCAGCTTGGCGCCGGCCTTGACGATGCTGACGGCGTAACCGGCGCAGCGGTTGCGGATCTCCAGATAGGGCAGGAAGAACTCGTCGAGCAGGCGGTTGGTGGTGTCGTGGTCGTGGGCGGCGACGGCGCGGTAGAACTGCATCGCGGTCTTGGGCACGAAGTTGAAGACGGCCGACGAATACACCGGCACGCCCAGGGCCTTGTAGGCGGCGGCGTAGACCTCGGCGGTGGGCAGGCCGCCCAGGTAGGAGAAGCGGTCGCCCAGCTTGCGGCGGATGCGCACCATGGCCTCGATGTCGCCGATGCCGTCCTTGAAGCCGACCAGGTTGGGGCAGCGCTCGGCCAGTTGGGCCAGGCTGTCGGCCGACAGGCGCGACTGGGCGCGGTTGTAGACGATGACGCCGATCTTGACCGACTTGCAGACCTGCTCGACGTGGTCGGCGATGCCTTGCTGCGAGGCTTCGGTCAGGTAATGCGGCAAGAGCAGCACGCCCTTGGCGCCCAGACGCTCGGCTTCCTGCGCGTAGGCGATGGCCAGGCGGGTGGGGCCGCCAGCGCCGGCCAGGATCGGCACCTTGCCGGCGCAGGTGTTCACGGCGGTGCGGATGACGTCCGAGTATTCGTCGGGGGCCAGCGAGAAGAACTCGCCGGTGCCGCCGGCGGCGAACAGGGCGGTGGCGCCGTAGGGGGCCAGCCATTCGAGGCGCTGGGCGTAGGTCCTGGCGTTGAAGTTGCCTTGCGCGTCGAAGTCGGTCACGGGGAAGGAGAGCAGGCCTTCCGAGACGATGGCCTTGAGTTCCTGGGGTGTAGTCATGCCTGAGTCCATTGATGCGAGGTAAAGGCCGTGCGGGCGTCATGCCCGTGGCCATGATGGGGAATTATCGATGTATGTCATCGTACAACATACAACTATGAGGAGCAACGAGGAGGCGTTACCGCCTGATGTTGTCGTACAACACGATGAAAGTCTGGCGCCGCCGGCCTTGCCGGGCGCCCAAAGAAAACGGGCGGCGCATTGCCGCCCGTGGTGCATCCCGAATGGGAAACGCTCAGACCGCCAGCACGCCGTCGGTCATACGCGGCAGGCCAAGCGGATTGGCACGCTTGAGGCCGTCAGGCAACAGGGCGTCGGGCAGGTCCTGATAGCAGACCGGACGCAGGAAGCGGCGGATGGCGGTGGCGCCGACCGAAGTCGAGGCCGGGTTCGACGTGGCCGGGAAGGGGCCGCCGTGCACCATGGCGTGGCACACCTCGACGCCCGTGGGGTAGCCGTTGGCCAGGATGCGGCCGGCCTTGCGTTCCAGCACCGGCAGCAGGCCGCGCGCCACTTCGGCGTCGGCCGCGTCCACGAACAGGGTGGCGGTCAACTGACCTTCCAGGTGCTCGGCCACCTCCCGCATCTGCGCGGCGTCGCGGCAAGCCACCACCAGCGAGGCCGGACCGAACACCTCGGCCTCCAGCTCGGGCGCGGCCAGAAAGCGCGCGGCGTCGGTGCCGAACACCGCCGGCCCGGCCGCGTTGGCGGCGGGCCGCGACGCTTCGCCGCGGCCCAGCGTGACGACGCTGGCGTGGCCGGCCAGCGCCTGCTCGCCCTGCGTGTAAGCGGCGAAAATGCCGGGCGTGAGCATGGTGGCCGCGCCCTTGGCCTGCACCGCCTGGCCGGCGGCCTGGCGGAAGCGTTCCAGCGCCGGACCTTCGATGCCGATCACCAGGCCGGGGTTGGTGCAGAACTGGCCCACGCCCATCACCAGCGATTCGACAAAGCCCTGGGCGATGGTCTCGGCGCGCGCCTCCAGGGCGGCGGGCAGCAGGAACACCGGGTTGATGCTGGACATCTCGGCATACACCGGGATCGGCACCGGACGCGCATTGGCGGCCGCCACCAGCGCCAGGCCGCCCCGGCGCGAACCGG
Organism: Achromobacter sp.; assembly: GCF_050285565.1. Taxonomy (GTDB): domain Bacteria; phylum Pseudomonadota; class Gammaproteobacteria; order Burkholderiales; family Burkholderiaceae_B; genus Achromobacter. The sequence goes on along the minus strand of NZ_JBLZXG010000003.1, from coordinate 627,095 downwards.
TAAAGCCGATCGCGGTAATGGCCGGGTGGGTCGCCAGCGCCGTGCCGATTTCATTGCCCGCGCCGAATAGCAGCGAGAACACGCCTTCGGGCAGGCCATGCTTGGCGACGGCCTGCTGGATCACGCGGCCCACCATCTCCGAGGTACCGGGGTGGGCGTTGTGGGCCTTGACGATCACCGGGCAGCCGGCCGCCAGCGCCGAGGCGGTGTCGCCGCCAGCCACCGAGAATGCCAGCGGAAAGTTGCTGGCGCCGAATACGGCCACCGGGCCCAGCGGCACATTGGCCAGGCGCAGGTCGGCGCGCGGCAGCGGCTGGCGCTCGGGCTGGGCCGGATCGATGGTGGCGTCGAGGAAGTAGCCGTCGCGCACCACCCGGGCGAACAAGCGCAACTGGCCCACGGTGCGGCCGCGTTCGCCTTGCAGGCGCGCCAGCGGCAGGCCGGTTTCCAGGTGGGTGCGCTCGATCAGCGCATCGCCCAGCGCCAGGATGCCCTCGGCGATGCTTTCGAGCAATTGCGCGCGGGTTTCGAGCGGCGCGGCGCGGTAGGGGTCGAAGGCGGCGGCGGCCAGCGCGGCGGCGCGCGCCACGTCCTCGGCGGTGCCGGCGCAAAAGGCCGGTTGCAGCGGCTCGCCGCGGGCCGGGTCGATGGCGTGCAGCGGCGCGCCGGTTCCCTTTACGGCCTGGGCGCCGATCAACATATTGCCGGTCAAAGTCATGCAGTCTCTCCGAATGAAAACGCCCCCGGGCCGGGGGCGAGCAGGGGGGGCACGGTCGGCTTATTGCGGGCCGAGCTTGCGGATCAGGGCGTCGAGCATCTCCATTTCGTCGGGATGCAGGTCGGTCAGGGGCGCGCGCACCGGGCCGGCATCGCGGCCGACCAGCTTGGCGCCGGCCTTGACGATGCTGACGGCGTAACCGGCGCAGCGGTTGCGGATCTCCAGATAGGGCAGGAAGAACTCGTCGAGCAGGCGGTTGGTGGTGTCGTGGTCGTGGGCGGCGACGGCGCGGTAGAACTGCATCGCGGTCTTGGGCACGAAGTTGAAGACGGCCGACGAATACACCGGCACGCCCAGGGCCTTGTAGGCGGCGGCGTAGACCTCGGCGGTGGGCAGGCCGCCCAGGTAGGAGAAGCGGTCGCCCAGCTTGCGGCGGATGCGCACCATGGCCTCGATGTCGCCGATGCCGTCCTTGAAGCCGACCAGGTTGGGGCAGCGCTCGGCCAGTTGGGCCAGGCTGTCGGCCGACAGGCGCGACTGGGCGCGGTTGTAGACGATGACGCCGATCTTGACCGACTTGCAGACCTGCTCGACGTGGTCGGCGATGCCTTGCTGCGAGGCTTCGGTCAGGTAATGCGGCAAGAGCAGCACGCCCTTGGCGCCCAGACGCTCGGCTTCCTGCGCGTAGGCGATGGCCAGGCGGGTGGGGCCGCCAGCGCCGGCCAGGATCGGCACCTTGCCGGCGCAGGTGTTCACGGCGGTGCGGATGACGTCCGAGTATTCGTCGGGGGCCAGCGAGAAGAACTCGCCGGTGCCGCCGGCGGCGAACAGGGCGGTGGCGCCGTAGGGGGCCAGCCATTCGAGGCGCTGGGCGTAGGTCCTGGCGTTGAAGTTGCCTTGCGCGTCGAAGTCGGTCACGGGGAAGGAGAGCAGGCCTTCCGAGACGATGGCCTTGAGTTCCTGCGGCGTGGTCATGGGCGATATCCGTGGGTGGCGGACGCGCGCCCGCGAACGGTCGCGCGATCAGGCGATCAGGTTGAATAGGTATGTCATCGTACAACATGAATTTCGCCGGCTCAAGCGGGCTGCGCACGCGCTTCATCGGTAAGGGCGGTAACCAACCTGGGGAAATCCGCAATGCCGCCAACGGCGCGTCTATGGATAATCGCTGTAGTTGTACGATAACGTATCGGATGCCGCGACCGCGGCGTCGCATTTCGAGGATTGCCCATGTCGTTCGCGCCCGGCCCAGCGCCCGTGCTGATCAAGATTCACCCGCAGGACAATGTTGCCATCGTGGCCAACGACGGCGGGCTGCCGGCGGGCACGGTACTGCCGGACGGCCTGGTGCTGGCCGAAGCCGTGCCGCAAGGCCACAAGGTGGCGCTGTGCGATCTGGCGCGCGGCGAGCCGGTGCGTCGCTACAACGTGGTCGTGGGCTACGCGGCGCGCGACCTGCCGCGCGGCAGCTGGATCAACGAACGCGTTACCACCATGCCCGCGGCCCGCACGCTCGATGACCTGCCGGTGGGCACGCGCACGATCGCGCCGCCGCCCCCGCTGACGGGCTACACCTTCGAGGGCTACCGCAACGCCGACGGCACCGTCGGCACGCGCAATCTTCTGGCAATCAGCACCACCGTGCAATGCGTGCAGGGCGTGGTGGAACACGCGGTCGAGCGCATCCGCCGCGAACTGCTGCCGCGCTATCCCCATGTCGATGGGGTGGTGGCTATCGAGCACACCTACGGCTGCGGCGTCGCCATCGATGCCCCGGGCGCGGCGGTGCCGGTGCGTACGCTGCACAATATCGCACGCAATCCCAATTTCGGCGGCACCGCCATGGTGGTCAGCCTGGGCTGCGAGAAACTGCAACCCGAGCGCCTGCTGGCGCCGGGCGCGATTCCCATCCGCGCCGGGCTGGGCACGGCTGGCGGCGAGGGGGTCGACACCATCGTGCTGCAGGACGACGCGCATGTCGGCTTCGAGTCCATGATCGCCAACATCATGCGCACCGCCGAACGTCATCTGCAAACGCTGAACCGCCGCCGCCGCGAGACCTGTCCCGTGTCCGAGCTGGTGGTGGGCGTGCAGTGCGGCGGCAGCGATGCGTTTTCGGGCGTGACGGCCAACCCGGCGGTGGGCTTCGCGGCGGATCTGGTGGTGCGCGCCGGCGGCACCATCATGTTCTCGGAGAACACCGAGGTGCGCGACGGCATCGATCAGTTGACCGCGCGCGCCGCCACGCCCGCAGTGGCCGAGGCGCTGGTGCGCGAGATGGCCTGGTACGACGCGTACCTGGAGCGCGGCGGCGCCGACCGCAGCGCCAACACCAGCCCCGGCAACAAGAAGGGCGGCCTGTCCAACATCGTGGAAAAGGCGATGGGCTCGATCATCAAATCCGGCTCCAGCAACATCGACGGCGTGCTGGCCCCCGGCGAGCGGCTGACGCGCAAGGGACTGATCTTCGCCGCCACGCCGGCCAGCGACTTCATCTGCGGCACCTTGCAGTTGGCGGCCGGCATGAACCTGCACATCTTCACCACCGGCCGCGGTACGCCCTACGGGCTGGCGCAAGTGCCGGTGATCAAGGTCGCCACCCGCAGCGACCTGGCGCGGCGCTGGCACGACCTGATGGACGTGGACGCCGGTCGCATCGCCACCGGCCAGGCCACCATCGAGGAGGTGGGCTGGGAGCTGTTCCGGCTGATGCTGGACGTGGCCAGCGGCCGGCACCAGACCTGTGCCGAGAAGCTCAAGCTGCACAACGCCCTGGCGCTGTTCAATCCGGGGCCGGTGACCTGATCCGAGCCCCTCTCTACATAACGACAACGGAGACGACATGGATTCCAACAGACGACATCTGCTGGCCGGCGCGGCCGCGCTCGGACTGGCACGGCTGACGCCGGCCTGGGCCCAGGCGGACGCGTGGCCAACGCGGCCCGTGCGCATCGTGGTGCCATACCCGCCCGGCGGTTCGTCGGACATCATCGCGCGTGTGATCGCGCCGCGGCTGGCCGAGGCGCTCAAGCAGACGGTGGTGGTCGAGAACAAGCCGGGCGCCAACGGCAATCTGGGCGCCGGCATCGTGGCGCAGTCGGCGCAGGAAGGCCACACCGTGCTGTTGTGCGACGTCGGCGCGTTGGCGATCAGCCCGTCGGTCTACACCAAGCTGTCGTTCGATCCGTCCAAGGATTTGCGCGCGGTCGGCATGCTGGCGTATTCGCCGCATGTGCTGGCGGTGCATCCCGACGTGCCGGCCCGGACCGTGCCGGAACTGGTGGCGCTATCGCAGAAGCAGCGCCTGAATTTCGCCGTCACCGCCATCGGCAGCGCGCCGCACCTGGCCGCCGTGGCGGTGCAGCAGGCCACCGGCGCGCAATGGGAATACGTGCCCTACAAGGGCGGCTCGCAGGCCGTGACCGACACCATCGGCGGCCAGACCCAGGTCATCATGAACGGGCTGTTGGCGACGCTGCCGCACATCAAGGGCGGCAAGCTGCGCGCGATCGCGATCTCAAAGAAGGAGCGCATGCGGCTGGTGGCCGATATCCCGACGATCTCGGAGCAGGGCGTGGCGGGTTTCGAGTCGGGCACCTGGCAGGGCGTGATGGCGCCGGCCGCCACCACCGACAAGACCGCCAACCTGCTGGCCACGCTGATGGGGCAGATCGTCAACCAGCCCGACGTGAAAGCGCAGTTGAACGAGCAGGGCGCCGAGATCGTGGTGCGTGACCCGCCGCAGCTGGCGCAGTTCTTCAACAGCGAGCGGGCGCGCTGGGCCAAGGTGGTGCAGAGCGCGGATATCCGCTTGGATTGAGGCGGCTGGCGAGGCGGCGCCATGACGACGGCCCGTGGGCGCCAGGCGCCGCACGGGCCGTTTTCGAGGGCCGAGCCGGGTTCAGTCGGAGGTCGGCGTGTCGGCCGGCGCCTGGGCCGGCGCGGGTCTGTCCGCGCGGACGTCGGCGGGCGCGGCGGCCTCGGCCTGCACCGGCGCGGCGTCGGCCTGGGCCGGCTGGCCGGCCGGCTTGTCCTTGCCGGCATTGGGCTTGTTCGCATTGCCCTTGCCGCCACGGCCGCCGCCCGCCTTGGCGTGGCGGCGCGAAGCCATGCGCTTGGCGTGCTGGGCTTCGTTGGCGGTCACGGCGCCGGCGGGTTCGCCATTGAGGTCCACGCGCGCGGCGTTCTCGACCATGCTGTCCCAATAGCGGCGGCCGTCACACCAGGTCTTGACGGCCTGCTTGATTTCGTCGGCGCTCAGTTGCAGGGTCTTGGCGTGTTGCACCAGATCCTCCAGCACCCCCAGCTTGAGCGGCACCTTGGGCGCCGGCTTCTTGGGGAAGGCTTTGGGAAATTGCCGTTGCAGTCGCGAAATGGCGATCAGCACCGGGTCGACCGGCGTCTCGCGCCGCTCGGTGGCGGGCGCGCGCGCGGGCTTGTCGGACTTCTTCTTGGAAGCCGCCTCGCCGGCGTTCGGACGCGCGGGTTTCTTCTTGGAAGCCGCCTCTTCTTGAGCCTGCTTGACAAGCAGTCCTCGGATTGCGGCTAGCTGTTCTAGGCCCATGGTGTGCTGCACGTTCTGATGTTGAAAGCGTGGAGCATAACAGTTGTGGCGTGTCCGATTGAAGTTGCAGGCGCGCGGCGGGCATCGTAAGCTGGCCGGCACCATGGGGATGCATACGCCGGTTACGTTTTCGCGCATGTCCGCCGTCACCCGCCGCGCGCTGGCGTGGCTGGCGGCGGGGCTGCTGGTTTTCCAGTCGCTGGTGGCCGCGACGGCGTTCGGCGCGCCCGCGCCGATGGGGCCCGCGCGCGGGGCATCCGTCATCCTGTGCACGGCCGGCGGGCCGCGCGTGGTGGCGCTGGACGGCGTGCCTGCCGGGACGGCCGCAGCCGCCGCGGCCCCGGCCGGTTCGCCGGGCGCGCACGACGCCGCGGGCGGCACCTTGCCGCATTGCTGCGCCGCCAGTTGCGCCATGCTGGGCGGCGTCGGTCCGCCCGCGTTCGCGGGCCAGGCCTGGCGCTTGCCGCCACCGCCGTCGTCACCGCCGCGCGCGGCGCAGGCCACGCCCTGCCCGCGTGGCCAAGCAGCCTGGCTGCCGCAGCAATCGCGCGCGCCGCCTAATTCCCTCGCCGCCTGATTTCCGCGTCTGCCTGGGCGCGCGCCATCGCGGTGGCGCGCGGCCGCAGCGAGGCCGCTTTCCATCCCTATCCCGTTGGCCGTGGCGCGCCCCCTGTGTCCGCGCACGCGCCTTTGCTTTGTTGAGCGCGCGGCCGCGCGCCGCCGCATCCTTGGAGTCCTGCTCATGTTCAAACCCGTTTTCATCGCCGCCACGCTGCTGCTCGCCCCGCAATGGGCCTGGGCGCATGCCCACTTGCAGCGCGCCACGCCCGCCGACAAGGCCGAGGTGGCCACGCCGTCCGCGGTCACGGCCCGTTTTTCCGAAGGGCTGGAACCGGCGTTTTCGTCGCTGACGGTACTGGACGCCGCCGGCAAGCAGGCCGTCGCGGCCAAGGCGGCGCCCGCGCCCGGCGATGACAAGACGCTGGTGCTGCCCGTTGCCAAGCCGTTGCCGGCCGGCGCCTACACGGTGAAATGGCAGGCTTTGTCCAAGGACGGCCACAAGACCAACGGAGCCTGGACGTTCACGGTCAAGCCCTGAGATGGACACGTTGTGGGTCGTGTTCGCGCTGTGTCGGGCCGTCAGCGCCGGCGCGGCGGCAGTGCTGTTCGGCGCCAGCGCCATGCTGGCGCTGGGCGGTTCGCCACGCCTGGGCCGGGCGGCGGAAACGGCGCTGCGGCCAGCCCTGCTGCGTCTGGGCGCGGTAGGGCTGGTGGCCACGCTATGTCTGCTGCCCTTGCAGGCCGCCAGCATCGCGGGCGACTGGCGCGCGATGCTGGATGGCGACCTGTTGGACACGGTGACCCAGCAAACGCGTTACGGCCAGGCCTGGACGGTGCGCGCGCTGTGCGCGGCGGCCGTGCTGGGCGTGGCGCTGGGATTGCGGCCGGGCCGGCCGTCATGGCTGGCCGCGCCCGCCGCGCTGGCCTTGGCGCCGCTGGCGTTCAGCGGCCACGCGGCCATGCACGAAGGCGGGTGGGGCTTGGCGCATGCGCTCAACGACTATCTGCATGGTTTGGCGGCGGCGTTCTGGCTGGGGTCGCTGCCGGTGTTCCTGCTGTGGCTGGCGGCCTGGCAGCGGCCGCAAGACCGCGCCGAGGCCACGCGGGCGTTGTTGCGGTTTTCCGCCTGGGGCCATGTGGCCGTGGTGGTCTTGCTGTTGAGCGGCGTGGCCAACGCGCTGCTGATCCTGGGGCCGGCGCTGCCGCATCCGGGGGCAGCCTATGTGCGCGTGCTGGTGCTCAAGGTCGCGCTGGCCTTGGCGATGACCGCCTTGGCCCTGGCCAACCGCTACCGCTGGATCCCGCGCATCCGCAATCAGCCGGACCTGGCCCTGCGCGCCATCCGACGCAACACCGCCTGCGAGCTGGCGCTGGGCGCCACGGTGCTGGTCGTGGTCGGGGCGTTGGGGTTGATGCCGCCATCGTAGCCGGCCACCGGCCTGGCCGCGCCGCGCCGTCGGGACGCGGCGGGGAGGGGCACGGCTCAGCAGGCCGCCGCGAAAGCGCGCAGGATGCCCAACGCGTGCGGCGTGGGCGCCAACGCGGCGCGCAGGGCGGCGACGTCGTGGCCTTCGGCCGCCAGGAAGTCCTGACGCCGCGCCAGGCACGCGTCCATCAGGGCGGCGGTGAATTCGGGGTGGAACTGCACCGACAGCGCGCGCGGGCCGTAGCGCAGGATCTGGTGCGGATCGTGGGCGCTGGCGGCCAGCACGGTGGCGCCGGCCGGCGGCCGCAGCACGCTCTGTTCGTGCGTCAGGTGGGCCGCGAAACGCGCGGGCAGATCCGCCAGCAGCGGGTCGGCCGCGGCGGCGGGCAGGCGCGTGACCGCATGGCGCCCGATCTCGCGGCCGCGCGGGTGGTAGTCGACCACGCCGCCGAAGGCATGGGCCATGAGCTGGTGGCCGTAGCAGATGCCGAGCAGCGGCAACTGGGCCTGGCGCGCGAGGCGCAGCCACTGCGCGGTGCGCTCGCTCCAGGGTTCGCGGTCGGTGACCATGGCCCAGGAGCCGGTCAGCACCGCGCCGCGCAGCGCGGCCGGTTCGGGCAGGGGCTGGCCGGCGGCCGGATGGATCACCGTCAGCGGCGCGTCGACGCCCGCCAGGGCCGCCGTGACCCAATCGGCCTGTTCGCCATGGGTGGCGCGCAGGTCTTCGGGCGGTCGGCCCATTTGCAGGATGGCTAGCGGTCGATGAGGCATGGCGGTGGTGGAATCGGCGGCGCCCGGTCGCGCCCCGCGCAATGATGAGGCCGGCGCGGCCATTCATCAATAGCCGGGGACGGCGATCTGCTATGAGCGGGATTGATATCGGGCCGGCGCCTCAGGACACGGCCGCTTCGGCTTGCGGGACGGACGCTGGCGCCACGGCGCGGTGCGCCGGCCGCGCCAGGCCCAGGTGCTGGCGCAGCGTGGCGCCGCTGTATTCCGTGCGGAACAGGCCGCGGCGGCGCAGTTCGGGCAGCGCCAGTTCGATGAAATCGTCCAGCCCGCCGGGCAGCCACGGCGACATGATGTTGAAGCCGTCCGCGCCGCCTTCCTCGAACCATTGCTGCAACTGGTCGGCCACGCTTTGCGGCGTGCCGATGACCTGCTGGTGGCCGCGCGCGCCGGCGATGCGCAGGTAGAGCTGGCGGATGGTCAGGTTGTCGCGCCGCGCCAGGTCGATCAGCAACTGCTGGCGGCTTTTGCCGCCGTTGGTCTCCGGGATGTCGGGCAGGGGCCCGTCGACCGGATACCCCGACAGGTCGAAGCCGCCGATCATGTTGGACAGCAGTTGCACCCCGACCACCGGGTGGATCAGGTCCTGCAGGCGCGCGAACTTGTCTTCAGCCTCGGCCTGGCTGCGGCCGATCACGGGGAAGATGCCCGGCATGATCTTGATGGCGTCGGGATCGCGGCCGTATTCAACCGCGCGGCCCTTGATGTCGCGATAGAAAGCCTGGGCCTCGTCGAAGGTCTGGTGCGCCACGAAGATGACCTCGGCGGTGCGCGCCGCCAGGTCGCGCCCGGCGGGCGAGGCGCCGGCCTGCACCACCACCGGCCGGCCCTGCGGCGATCGCGATACGTTCAGCGGCCCGCGCACCGAGAAATGCTCGCCGCGATGGCGCAAAGGGTGCAGCTTGGCCGGATCGAAGTACTGGCCGCTGGGCTTGTCGCGCAGGAAGGCGTCGTCTTCCCAGCTATCCCACAGTCCCAGCACCACGTCGTGGAACTCGGCGGCGCGGGCGTAGCGGCGGGCGTGTTCGACGTGCTCGTCCAGGTTGAAGTTCTGCGCCTCGCCCTGGCCGCTGGAGGTCACCAGGTTCCAGCCCGAGCGGCCGCCGCTGATGTGGTCCAGCGAGGCGAACTTGCGCGCCACGTGGTAGGGCTCGTTGTAGGTGGTGGAGACGGTGGCGATCAGGCCGATTTTCTCGGTCACGGCGGCCAGCGCCGACAGCAGCGTCAGCGGCTCGAAATGGTCGCTGCGGGCGGTGCGCGACAGCGACGCCAGGTCGGTGTTGCGCACGCCGACCGAGTCGGCCAGGAAAATGGCGTCGAACTTGGCGGCCTCGGCGCGCCGCGCCAGTTCGACGTAGTGGCGGAAGTTGACCGGCGCGTCGGCCTGGGCGTCGGGATGGCGCCAGGCGGCGATGTGGTGGCCGGTCTGCATCAGGAAGGCGCCGAGCTTGATCTGGCGCGGGGAACGGGTCATGGGGCTGACTCCAGCAAGGGGGGAGATGGCAGCGCGGCGCGCGCCGCCGGGAAGCGCAACGCGGGCCTCACCAGGCCATGCGCAGCGAGGCCAGCGACGGCAGCGCGGGCACGCCGCCCTGGGCCTGCGCGCCCAAGGGCGGGCTGTCGTCGGCGGGCGCGCCGTCCGGCTCCAGGAAGTCGGACAGCACATCGTCGCGCAGACGGATGAAGCGCGGATCGCTGCGGTTGCGGGCATGCGGCAGCGGCACATCGACGATGCGGCGGATGCGCCCCGGGCGCGGCTGCATGATCACCACCCGGTCGCCCAGGTAGACCGCCTCCTCGACGTCGTGGGTCACCAGGATCATGGTGATGCGCTCTTTCTGCCAGATGCGTTGCAGCTCGGTCTGCAACCGGGCGCGGGTCAGCGCGTCGAGCGCGCCGAAGGGTTCGTCCAGCAGCAGCACGCGCGGCCGGTTGACCAGGCCGCGCGCGATCGCCACGCGCTGCGCCATGCCGCCCGAGATCTGGTGCGGATACGACTGTTCGAAGCCTTCCAGCCCCACCAGGGCGACGTGCTCGGCCACGCGTTCGCGCTTTTCGGCGCTGGAGATGGCGGCGTTGCGCAGCCCCACGGCGATGTTCTGCGCCACTGTCAGCCACGGGAACAGGCGGTGGTCCTGGAACACGATGCCGCGTTCCGGCCCGGTGCCGCGCACCGGCTCGCCGCCCAGCGTGATGGCGCCCTCGAAGCGGTCGTCCAGCCCCAGGACGAGGCGCAGCAGGGTCGATTTGCCGCAGCCGCTGGCGCCGACGATGGAAACGAACTGGCCGGCGGGGATGTCCAGGTCCACGCCCGTGAGCACTTGCAGCACGCCGCCCTCGGCCTGGGCGCTGGGATAACGCTTGCCGACCGCCTGCAGTGACAGGTCCAGCGAAGTAGGTTGAGTCATGCCTGAGTTTTCCTGCGGTTATTGGTCCTGGCCGCGCAAGCGCGCGAGCCGGCGTTCGGCCACGCGGGCCAGGGCATTCATGAGCCAGCCGATCACCCCGACCACGAACATGCCGAAGATCACCAGATCCATCTGGAAATGCTCGCTGCCCTCGATCAGCAGGTTGCCGATGCCGACGCCCGCCACCAGCAGGTATTCGGCGCCGATGGTGGCCAGCCAGGAATAGATCAGCGCCAGGTAGACGCCGGTGAAGATGGCGGGCGCGGCGGCCGGCAGCACCACTTGGGCGAAGGTTTGCCAGCGCGTGTAGCCATACACCCGCGCCACCTCCAGCAGCTTGGGCGGCGTATTGCGCACGCCGTCGCAGGTGTTGACCACCACCGGCACCAGCGCGGCCAGCGACAGGAACACCACCTTGGCGGTATCACCCAGTCCGAACCACACCGAGATCAGCGGAATCCAGGCGAACAGCGAGATCTGCTTGAAGGTGTTGAAGCTGGGGCCGACCAGGCGGTTGAACAGCGGCGACAGGCCCAGCAGCACTCCCAGCAGCAGCCCGGCGACGGTGCCGATGGCGAACCCGGTGAGTTCGCGCCCCAGGCTGGCGCCGAGCGCGCGCCACAGCTTGCCGCCGGCGATCTGGTCGGCGGCGGTGGCCAGCACCTTGCCAGGCGAGACCAGCAGGGCCGAGTTGACCAGGTCGGCGCGGGCCAGCAGCCACCACAGCGCAATGGCGGCGGCGGGCAGCACCAGGCCGCGCCAGCGGCCGCCGCCGCGCACGGCCAGCGGTTGCGCCAGCGCCAGCTCGGCGGCGTCGCGGGACAACGGCGTGGGCGTGCTCATGGCCGCACCTGCGCGGTGGCGGCGTGGCGGCGGCCGTGGATCAGGCGCGTTTCGGCCCCGTCCAGCAGCCGGTCGATGGCGTAGCCGATGGCGCCCACCACGATCACCGCGGCCATCACCAGGTCCAGTTGGAACAACTGCCGGCCGTAGACGATGAGGTAGCCCAGGCCTTCGCTGGACGCCACCAGTTCCACCACCACCAGCGACAGCCAGGCCTTGGTGAAGCCCAGCCGTAATCCGGTGAACAGCGTCGGCAGGGCCAGCGGCACGACCACTTCCAGCACCTCCTGGCGCCGGCTGTAGCCGTAGACCCGCGCCACTTCGCGCAGCGCCGGGCTGGCCTGGCGAAAGCCCTGCAAGGTGTTGAGCGTGACCGGCACCAGCGCCGCCTTGGCGATCAGGATGTACTTGAGCGGCTCGCCGATGCCGACGATCAGCAGCACGAACGGCAACCACGCCAGCACCGGGATCTGCACCAGCGCGTTGAAGGTCGGCAGCACGTAGGCTTCGAGGCGGCGCGACAGGCCCATGGCCGTGCCCAGCAGCAGGCCCAGCAGGCTGCCCAGCGCGAATCCGACCAGTACCCGTTGCAGGCTGGCGCGCGTGTTCAGCCACAGGTCGCCGCTGGTGGCCAGGTCGCGCAGGGTGTCCCAGACGAAGGCGGGCGGCGGCAGCACCTGGGGCGAGATCCAGCCCTGGCTGGCGCCGCTCTGCCACAGCGTCAGCAGGGCCAGCGGCAGCAGCCAGGGCGCGGCGCTCCAGGCCGCCTGGCGCGCCCAGGCCGGCAGCGGGGCAGGGCGTGGCAAGGCGGAGGAGGAAAGCGATGACAAGGCCATGGCGCCGCTCCCGTCAGCGCGCGGCGGCCTGGGCCGGGCCAGCCACCGGCTTGCCGGCGGCGTCGAACGCGGTCCAGTAGCGCTCCAGCCCCTGGGTCTTGAGCGCGTGTTGCAGATAGCGCGGTTCGAACCAGCCGTCCAGCGAGACTTCGCGGCGGATCAGCTTGAGCTTGGCGGCATCGGCCACCACCGCCTGGTAGCGGGCGATGATGAAGTCGTCGATCAGCGGCGAGTTGCGCGCGGCCAGGTCCTGCTTGTCGAACTCGGCTGCCCAAGAGGCGTAGGGCACGCCGCTCTGTTCCCAGATCTTGAACAGGGCGTCGCGGTTCTTCTCGTCGGACGACCACTGCGCGGCGCGCACGAACACGTCCACCACCTTCTGCACCTGGGCCGGATTCTCGCGCTCGAAGTCCTCGCGCACCAGCAGCGAGGCCTGGCGGGTGTAGGCCGGGTCCTGGCCCTGGGTGCTGTAGATGACCTTGGCCAGGCCCTGGTCGCGCACCTTGAACCACTCGTAGCCGCCGAAGGCCGCGTCCACGCCGTTGGACACCAGCGCCGCCTGGGCGCTGCCGGCGTCCAGGTTGACGCCCTTGATGTCGCGCTCGGCCAGCCCGTGCGCGGCCAGCACGTTGATCGCCACCAGGTGGCCGTTGGTGCCGCGGAAGATCGACACCTTGCGGTCCTTCAGGTCCTCGATGGACTTGAGCGGGGAGTTGGGCGGCGCCACCAGGTACAGGTTGTTGCGCGCGCCGCTGACCAGCAGCAGCTTGGTCTTCAGGCCGTTGGCGCGGCCCACCACCTGCGGCAGGTCGCCCTGGTAGGCGAAGTCGATCTGCTTGTTCGACAGCGCCTCGTTGACGGCCGGGCCGGCGCCCTTGAAGAACAGCCATTCGACCTTGACGCCATCGGCGGCGAAGGCCTGTTCCAGCCACTGGTTGACGCGCACCACGCCGCCCGGCGAGCCGCCCCAGGTGATCGGGTCGCCGCCGCCGGCGGTGGCCACGCCGACGCGGATGACGTCGGCCCCCCGGGCGCTGCCGCCCCACGCCGCCAAGGCCGCCAGGCCCAGCGCGGCAACGCGTTTACTCAGAATCATCAATGACTTCATGCGCATGCTCATTCAGGAAAGGGTCGGGCCCGCCGGCCGCCGCCATGTCGGCGGCCGGCGGATAACAACGGACAGGCAAGCCAGGCAGGATCAGGCCGCCGCGCGCACCGGCGCGGCCAGCTTGCGCTCGATGGCGGTGCCCTGGAAGAAGGCCGGGTTGGCCTCGGTGTAGAAGCGGTAGGGGTTGCCGAACACCAGCGCCTTGAAGTCCTCGGCGCTGATCACGCCTTGCTCGACCAGGTCCCAGCTTTCGGCCAGCGGCGCGGTCAGGTCGGGCACATCCCAGTGACCGATGTCGGAGGACCAGATGGCGTTGATCTTCGCGCCCAGCGGGTTGACCTTGTCGTTGAAGGCCGCCGCCACGGTGCGGTCGTCGGCTTCCGAGCCGAAATAGAAGCTGTCGACCCAGCGCTTGCGGATGTCCTCGGCCGATTCGATGCCGGCGGCGGCGAAGTCGTCCAGCTCGTCCGGATGCGGGTCGCGGCTGTGCGGCAGGGCCGAGATGCCCAGGCTGTCGCGCAGCAACTGCTGCGGATCGATGTCGCGGCCGCGGATGAAATCGGCGCCGTAGCGCTGGAACAGCTCGTGCAGCAGCGCCACGTCGGCGTTGGCCGGGTTGTAGTTCTGCACCGCGACGCGGTTGCGTTTTTCCCAGCGGTCCACCAGGTGGGTGTAGACGTGCGAGCCCCAGTCGGCGCCGCCCTCCAGCAACGCCACGCGCAGATTCGGAAAGCGCCGCGTGACGCCGCCGAAGAACAGCGCCTTGGCGAAGGCCTGCGAGCCATCGGCGAAGTGGCCAATGTGGTTGAACATGTAGTTGCTGATGGACTGGCGGCCGGTCCAGCCCTGGCTGCCGTAATGCGTGGTGACCGGCACGCCCAGCTCGACCACCTTGGCCCAGAACGGGTCGTAGTCGTATTCGCTGTCGATGCCGTAGAAGTCGATGTAGCTGGCGTGCTTGGCGATCTCGGGATGGTCGGCGGCGGGATACTTGCGCGCGATCGCCTTGATCGGCCGTTTGACGCCGCCGGCGATGTTGATGACCTTCAGGCCCAGCGTCTTGACCGCGAACTCCAGTTCCTCGATGCCTTCCTGCGGCGTGTTCAGCGCAATGCCGGCCACCGGCGTCAGGCGGTCGCTGTATTTACGGTACTGGTCGGCGTGGAAATGGTTGATGGCGCGGTGCAGCGGCTGGCGGAATTCATCGCCCGCGGCCAAGGGCGCCAGCACGTCGTTGGGGAACAGCACGGAGTAGTCCGCGCCTTGCTCGGCCAGGCGCTCGTTGAGCAGCTCGGGCAGAGTGTAGGTGGCCAGATCCAGCGTGTTGCGCGTGACCCGCGCCCACCAGGGCGAGCGCAGGGTGCGGTTGTCGTGGCGCTCGGCGGGCGTCTGCTGGTACCAGTCCTTGCCGCCGCTCTTGGTGGCAAAGCGCGAGCCCAGCGCCTTGCGCAAGGCATCCACCAGCTTGCCGCCGCCGTAGTGTTGGACATAGTCCTCCAGGACCGGCGCGTAGTCGTTGACGTGCACGTCGGTGTCGATCACCGGGTAGTCCAGGGTCGCCTTGACGGCGGCGGACCGTGACGCTTGGCTGGGGGGCAAAGGCTGGTTCATGCTGGCGCTCTCCGTAGGTCATGTCGCGAGGCGCAGGGGAAGTCCCTGCTTGCCAGGCAAACATTACGGGAGCGCCGCGCGGCGCCCAACGAAGGATTGGTTGTTTAGTTGTGCGTCATGACCAAATAACCAACCACGGCGCTCAGTGGCTTGGGCGCGCCGTCCCACGAGCAAATGGCGAACGGCAAGGGCGGGGATTGCGGGGCTCGGGCCTTTCCGAGCGTCCTGCAGCGCTTGGCGCGGCCCTTTTCGCGCCGGGGTGCGTGCTACCATCCGCCACTTCAAGAGGATGCGAATGCCTACAGGTGCCCTTGTCCGCAGACGCTGGACCGCGCTGGCCGCGGCGTTCCTGTTCGTCTTTCAGGCGCTGATCGCATCGGCCGCGCTGGCCGGGCCCGGCGGCGCTCCCGGCGCCACCACCATCATCTGCACCGCCAGCGGTCCGCGCGTGGTCACGCTGGACGCCGACGGCGGCGTCGCGCAGGCTGCGCAGCAGCACAGCGGCGCCTTGCCGCATTGCTGCCTGGCCGGCTGCGCCATGCTGGGCGGCGCGCCGTTGCCCGGGCTGGCGGTGCTGGCCTGGCTGTTGCCCGGCACGCCGCAGGTGCTGCCGGCGGCCACCATCGATATCCATTTCTCCAGCGCGCAGGCGCGGTTGCCGCGGCAGCCGCGCGCGCCGCCGCTGTTGGTCTGAACCCTGGTTTTCCCATTTTTTCGCTGGCGCGCCTCGATGCGGCCCGTGCGGTCGCGCGCGCGTCCAGCCTGTTCAGATCCAGAGAATCCCATGCGCAAGAAAAAGGAAATCCTGCGGGTCAGTTGCCTGGCGACAGCCTTGGCCGCGTCGTTCCCCGCCTGGCCCCACAGCGTCGATGCCGACGGCATCACCGTCACCGACCCGGTGGTCATCACCGGCGTGGCGCCAAGCGCGCCGCTGACCTTCACCACCGACCCGAAGCTCCCGCGCCAGCCACTGCCGGCCAGTGACGGCACCGACTACCTCAAGACCATCCCCGGCTTTTCCGCGATCCGCAACGGTGGCACCAATGGCGATCCCGTGCTGCGCGGCATGTTCGGCTCGCGCCTGAACATCCTGACCAACGGCACCTCCATGCCCGGCGCCTGCCCGGCGCGCATGGACGCGCCCAGTTCCTACATCGCGCCCGAGAACTTCGACAAGCTGACCGTGATCAAGGGGCCGCAGACCGTGCTGTGGGGGCCGGGCGCGTCGGCCGGCACCATCCGCTTTGACCGCGACACGCCGCGCTTCGCCGAACCCGGCGTGCGCTTCGATGGCAGCCTCGTGGGCGGATCAAACGGCCGCAACGACCAGGCGGCCGACCTGACGGTCGGCAACGACAAGGTCTACACCCGCATCACCGCCAACCACTCGCATGCCCAGGATTACAAGGACGGCGACGGCAACAAGGTGCCGTCGCGCTGGGACAAGTGGAACGCCGACCTGGCGCTGGGCTTTACGCCCGACGCCGACACGCGCTACGAGCTGACCGCCGGCACCGGCGACGGCAACGCGCGCTACGCCGGACGCGGCATGGACGGCTCACAGTTCAAGCGCGAAAGCTTCGGCCTGCGCTTGGAAAAGCGCAACCTGGGCGGCGTGCTGGACAAGCTGGAGGCCCAGCTCTACTACAACTACGCCGATCACGTGATGGACAACTACACGCTGCGCGCGCCCGACCCGCACGGCATGATGCCGATGGCGATGGCCTCGAACGTGGACCGCGCCACCTGGGGCGGGCGCATCGCCGGCACCTGGAACCTGACGCCGGACCTGAGCCTGGTGACCGGCCTGGATTTCCAGCAGAGCCGCCATCGCGCGCGCAGCGGCACCGACCTGGTTTCATACCGCTCGCAAAGCTGGGTCAAGGACGCCAGCTTCGCCAACACCGGCGTTTTCGGCGAACTGACCTGGCACGCCACCGACGACAGCCGCGTCATCGGCGGCGCGCGGGTGGACTGGGCCTCGGCCAAGGATTTTCGCCGCGACAATGGCGCGATGATGATGGCGATGCCCAACCCGACGGCCGGCCAACGCCGCAACCAGACGCTGCCCAGCGGCTTCCTGCGCTATGAGCGGGATCTGGCCGACCTGCCGGCCACCGTGTACATCGGCCTGGGCCACGCGGAGCGGTTCCCGGACTATTGGGAACTGTTTTCGCCCAAGCAAGGGCCGGCCGGCTCGGTCAACGCGTTTCGCGGCGTCAAGCCGGAGAAGACCACGCAGCTCGATTTCGGCGCGCAGTACAAGACCGAAACCCTGGATGCCTGGCTGTCGGGCTATGCCGGCTACGTCAACGACTTCATCCTGCTCGACTATGCCGCGGGCGGCATGGGCGGTATGGGCGGCATGGGCGGTATGCACGGCGGCCATGGCGGCTCGACGCAGGCCCGCAACATCGACGCCCGCATTGCCGGCGGCGAGCTGGGGCTGTCGTCTCAGGTGGCCCCGCGCTGGAAGCTGGGCGCGACCCTGGCGTATGCCTGGGGCCAGAACCGCAGCGACGGCCGCGCATTGCCGCAGATGCCGCCGCTGGAAGCCCGGCTCAGCGCCGCCTACGATGACGGCACCTGGTCGGCTGGCGCCCTGTGGCGGGTGGTGGCGGCGCAGCGCCGCTACGCCTTGAATCAGGGCAACGTGGTGAGCAAGGACTTCGGCCCCAGCGCCGGGTTCGGGGTGTTCTCGCTCAACGGCGGCTACGCGGTCAGCAAGCGGGTCAAGGTGTCGCTGGGCGTGGACAACCTGTTCAACAAGACCTACGCCGAACACCTGAACCTGGCCGGCGACGCGGGCTTCGGCTTTGCCGCCAACACCGCCTTCAACGAACCCGGACGCACCGTCTGGGCGCGCCTGAGCTTCAAGTACTGAGCGCCGTCCGGACTCGCTTGAGGCGACGGTCCGGCCCGGCGCATCGCTTAGAGCCACGCCCGCGCGTTTTGCGAAAAGCGGTGTGCCGGGCCGCCATGCCGGCCGGCATGGCCGGCGGGGCGGGGCGATGGGGTTTGTTTATGAAAATGGAAACCATTATCATGCATGCCTCCGTCGATTGCGCTTCATGTCATTGCGTCCGTCCCGTCCCTCCGGCTTCCTGGCCTATTACGAAGAGCTGCTCGCGGTCTGGACCCGCAAGCTGGGCTGCCGGGATGCCGCGCGCGACCTGGCCCACGACGCGCTGGTGAAGTGCCTGGAAACAGACCCGGCCCAGGTGGCGCAGCCGCGCGCCTATCTGCACCAGGCCGCGCGCAACGCGGCCGTCGACCAGTTCCGCCGCGACGGCGGGCAGGAATGGGTGCCGCTTGATACCATTGCCGACCACGCCAGCCCCCTGGGCGACCCGATGGCTCAGGCGCGCACCGGCCAGTTGGGCCAGGCGCTGGAAGCGGCGCTGGCGGAACTGCCGCTCAAGTGCCGCCAGGTGTTTGTCTGGCAGCGGCTGGAGGGCCTGACGCAGGCCGAGATCGCCGAGCGCATGGGGTTGAGCAAGAACATGGTCGAGAAATACATGATCCGTACCGCCTTGCATCTGCGGGAGCGGCTGGGGGCGTATGCGCCCAACTGACGCCGCCTCGCCCGTGGGCGCCGGGCTCCAAGCCGGCGCCCACGCCATCCGCGCCGAAGCGGCGCGCTGGTTTGCGCGCGCCCATTGCGGCCAGTGGGATGCCGCGCAGGAACAGGCGCGCGCCGACTGGCTGGCCGCCGATCCACGCCATGCCTATGAGTACCGCCTGCTGGAATCGATCTGGCAGGCGGCCGATGCCGTCGCGCCCGAGCGCCTGCGCGCCCTGGCCGAAGCGCCGCGCCGGACGGCTCATTCCGGGCGCCGCGCCGCGCTGGCCTTGAGCCTGGGCGCCGCGATCATTGCGGCCGGCGGCTGGGCCTGGTGGCCGCGCGGCGCGGGCTGGGTCGAATACCGGACGCAGGTTGGCGAACTGCGCAGCGTGGCGCTGCCCGATGGTTCGCGCGCTGAATTGAACAGCCGTAGCCACCTGCGCGTGCGTTTCGACGACGCCGAGCGGCGCGTGGCGCTGATCGAAGGGGAGGCGCTGTTCTCGGTCGAGAAAAACGCCGGCCGCCCGTTCGTGGTGGACGCTGGCCTGGGCACCGCGACCGTGACCGGCACGCGTTTCGACGTGCGCCGCGACGCCGAGCAGGTGCGGGTGCTGGTGGCGTCCGGTTCGGTCAAGGTGGCGGGCGCGCATGACGCGGCGGCGGTGCCGGTCGCGGCCGGGCAGGGCGTGCGCATCGGCGCGGCCGGGCAGGCCGACCGGGTCGAGCCCGTCGACGTGGCGGCGACGCTGGCCTGGCGCGACGGCCAGATCCGCTTCAGCGATACCGACCTGGCCAGCGCGGCGCGCGAAGTGTCGCGCTACCGGCAGCATCCGGTCGCGCTGGGGCCGGGGGTGGCGCATCTGACGGTGACCAGCGTGTTCCAGACCCGCGACACCGATGCTTTCCTGACCGCCTTGCCGCACATCCTGCCGGTGCGGGTGCGGCAGTTGCCGGACGGCCGCAGTGAAATCTTGGCGCGTTGACGCGGTTACAAAATAGTCCGGCGGCGCATTCAGGTTTTTTCGCCGTATTGCGTCTTCTTCCTGATTCCGTGGGGCATGGGGCCCACCGAGCACGGAGCAGGAGCAGAAGCTGTGGTTCACAAGAAAATGGAACAAGGCGCGCCGCTGGCCGCGCGCCTGACGATGGCCGCGATCGCGGTATTGCTGGCGTTCGGCCCGGGGATGGCCGGCGCGCAGGCGACGGCGCCCGTCGCCATCGATATGCCGGCGCAGTCGCTCGACCAGGCGCTCAAGCGGCTGGCGCAGGCGCATGGCCTGCAGATCTTCTATGCGCCGCAGACCGTGGCGGGCATGCAGGCGCCGGCGTTGTCGGGATCGATGACGCCGCAACAGGCGCTGGCGGCCCTGCTGCGGGGCAAGCCGCTGCGGCTGCGCCAGGAAGGCTCGGCCACCATCATCGAACCCGAGGCGGCCAGCGGCGGCGCCACGGTGCTGGCGCCGATCGAGGTCAGCGGCTCGCGCACCGCCAGCAACCTGGTGAGCCCGGTGCAGCAGACCATCGTGCTGGAGCGCGACGCCTTGCAGGAATTGCGGACCGGCTCGGACAGCCTGGCCACGGTGCTGGCCAAGACCGTGCCGGGCATGGCCGATTCCAGCCGCACCATGACCGACTATGGCCAGACGCTGCGCGGGCGTGGCGTGCTGGTGCTGGTGGACGGCATTCCGCTGAACACCAATCGGGATTCCTCGCGCAATCTGGCCAATATCGATCCGGCCACCATCGAGCGCGTCGAGGTGCTGCGTGGCAGCAGCTCGATCTATGGCGCCGGGGCCACCGGCGGCATTGTCTCGATCACCACCCGGCCGGCCGGCGGCGAGCCGGTGGCCGAGACCACCGTGACCGCCGTCAGCCCCTTGAGCCGGCTGAACTCGGACGGGCTCGGCGGGCAACTGCAGCAGTACTTCGCCGGCAGCCAGGGCATGCTCGATTACGCGCTGGATCTGGGCGCGCGCCACAACGGCGCCTCCTATGACGCGCGCGGCCGCCGCATCGCGCCCGAGCCCAGCCAGGGCGACCTGTTCGACTCCAATATCTACAGCCTGGGCGGCAAGCTGGGCCTGCGGCTGGACGACAAGCAGCGCCTGCAATTGTCGGCCAGCTATTACAACGCCAATCAGAATTCCGACTACACCTCCGATCCCTCGGTCGGCAGGCTGCCGCCCGGCACGGCGCGCGCGCTGCCGATGAGCGGCCTGGACCTGGCCGACCAGAACCAGATCCGCAACACCCTGGTGAACCTGGAGTACCAGCACCTGGATCTGCTGGGCAGCAAGCTCACGGCGCAGATGTACTACCGCGACTACTACACGCGTTTCACGCCGTTCGATGCGCGCGCGGTGGTCACGCGCGGCAGCAATGTGGACCAGGTGATGCAGAACACCAAGGTGTTCGGCAGCCGGCTCACCATCGATACGCCGCTGGGCGAGCAATCGAAGCTGCTGTGGGGCGTGGACTTCAACCAGGAACGCAGCGACATGCCAATCGATGTGTTCGACGCGGCCGCCTACGACACCAGCGGCGGCCGGGTGTTCCGCAAGACCGGGCGGCTGACCTACATGCCTGAACTGACCACGCGCAGCACCGGCCTGTTCGGCCAGTTGGAGCACCGGTTCAATGAGCAATGGTCGGTGCAGGGCGGGGCGCGTTATGAATACGCCACCGCCCGGTTCGGCGATTTCGTGCCCCTGTCGCAGTCGCGGGTGGCGTCGCCGGCCTCGGTGCGGGGCGGCTCGGTCACTTACGACGCCTTCCTGTTCAACGCCGGCCTGGCCTACGCGCCGGTCCGTGGCCAGGAGCTGTACGCCAACTTCAGCCAGGGTTTCCAGTTGCCGGACATCGGCGTGCAGATGCGCAACGCGCGGCCGGGCTTTGACATCGGCTCGTCGGACCTGCAACCGGTCAAGACCAACAACTACGAGCTGGGCTGGCGCGGCGGCGTCGGTAACACGACCGCATCGCTGGCGCTGTTCTACACCACCTCCAAGCTGGGCGACGTGCAGAGCTTCAACAACGGCCTGATCCTGACGCGCACCGAGGAGCGCATCCACGGCATCGAGGCGACGGTGGACTACCTGACCGACGACGAGAAGTGGGGCACGGGCGGCACGCTCACCTGGATGAAGGGGCGCGAGCGTCCGGCCGACGGCGCCTGGCGCGACATGACCGGCTACCGCATCCCGCCGCTCAAGCTCACCGCCTATCTGCAATACCGGCCCAACGAGCGCTGGAGCAACCGCATCCAGGCCAATTACTTCGGCGCCCGCGATTACCGGCTGGACGGGGTGGAGGGCTTCGGCCGGCGCGACGTCAGCAGTTACTTCACGGTGGACCTGATGAGCCGCTACCAGTTCACCCCCAAGGATACGTTGGTGGTGGGCGTCGAAAACCTGTTCAACCGCGACTACTACCCGCTCTACAGCCAGTTGATGCGCACCAGCACCAACACCAGCCGGCTGCCGGCGGCGGGCACGGTGTTGACGCTGACTTACCAGCACCGCTGGTAAGCCGCGGGGCAGGCGGGGAGGGGCCGGCGGCGTGTTTTAATACGCGCTTTACGCGCCCTTGAACCCTGACACGGTTCCGCTGCCTCATGTTGCGCCTGACTGAAATCATTCTGCCCCTGTCGACCTCCCAGGACGACATCGACGCCACCCTGCGCGCCGTGGCCTGTAGCCGCCTGGGGATCGCCCCGGACGCCTTGCGCGCCCTGACCATCTTCCGGCGCAGCTACGACGCGCGCAAGCGCAGCGCGATCACGCTGACCTATTCCGTGGACGTCGAGGTGGCCGACGAGGCCGCCGTGCTCAAGCGCGTCGCCGGCCTGCGCACCGTGATGCCGACGCCACCCATGCAATACCAGTATGTCGGCCACGCGCCGGCCGACCTGCCCGAGTCCAGCCGTCCGGTGGTGATCGGTTTCGGCCCCTGCGGGCTGTTCGCGGCGTTGATCCTGGCCCAGATGGGGTTCCGCCCGATCATCCTGGAACGCGGGCGGGTGGTGCGCGAACGCACCAAGGACACCTGGGGACTGTGGCGCAAGAACACCCTGCGGCCCGAGTCGAACGTGCAGTTCGGCGAGGGGGGCGCGGGCACGTTCTCGGACGGCAAGCTTTCGACCCAGGTCAAGGATCCCAAGCACTATGGCCGCAAGGTGCTGCAGGAGTTCGTCGCCGCCGACGCGCCGCCCGAGATCCTGTACGTGAGCAAGCCGCACATCGGCACCTTCCGCCTGGTCAAGATGATTGAGCAGATGCGCGCGCAGATTGCCTCGCTGGGCGGCGAGTTCCGCTTCGAAAGCCGCGTCGATGACATCGAGATCGAGGCCGGCCGGGTGCGCGGCGTGCGCCTGGCCGGGGGCGAATTCATCGCCGCCAGCCACGTGGTGCTGGCGGTGGGCCACAGCGCCCGCGACACCTTCCGCATGTTGCACGCGCGCGGCGTGTACATGGAAGCCAAGCCGTTCTCGCTGGGTTTTCGCATCGAGCATCCGCAATCGGTGATCGACCGCGCCCGCTTCGGCCCCAGCGCCGGCCACCCCGTGCTGGGCGCGGCCGATTACAAGCTGGTGCACCATGCCGGCAACGGCCGCGCGGTCTACAGCTTCTGCATGTGCCCGGGCGGCACGGTGGTGGCCGCCGCGTCGGAACCGGGCGGGGTGGTCACCAACGGCATGAGCCAGTATTCGCGCAACGAGCGCAACGCCAACGCCGGCATCGTGGTGGGGATCGAGCCCAAGGACTTCCCGGGCATCGAGCAATCGCCGCTGGCGGGCATCGACTTCCAGCGCCACTGGGAAAAGCGCGCCTACGAACTGGGCGGCGGCGACTACAGCGCGCCGGCGCAACTGGTGGGCGACTTCCTGGCCGGCCGGCCCTCGACCGCGCTGGGCAGCGTGACACCGTCGTACAAGCCGGGGGTGCGCTTGACCGACCTGTCCGGCAGCCTGCCGGATTATGTGATCGCCGCCATCCGCGAGGCCTTGCCGGCGTTCGAACGGCAGATCAAGGGCTTTTCCATGCACGACGCCGTGCTTACGGGCGTCGAGACGCGCACTTCGTCGCCGCTGCGCATCACGCGCCGCGACGATTTCCAGAGCATGAACACGCTGGGGCTGTTTCCGGCGGGCGAGGGCGCGGGCTATGCCGGCGGCATCATGTCGGCCGCGATTGACGGCATGAAGGTGGCCGAAGCGGTGGCGCTGCACCTGCTGGGCAGAACCGATATCACCGGCGGCAACCGCCGGGGCGTCACGGACGATTACTAGGGCGCCCGCTGCGCGGCGCGCCCGGGTGCGGCGCTTGGCGCGCCATCGGCACCCGGAGCGGGAGCGCACCCCGCCGCCTGCCTGAAATACGCATAATGTGTATTATGTAAAGTAATGGATGGACGGAACATCGTCCGGCAGCTCGCGTGACCGGCCTGGAAATGGCGCCAGCAGTCCCCCGCTGCCTCATGATGCCGCCTCACAGGGCGAGCTTGAGCAGGAGGCCGACGCCGGCACAGGCCGTGATCACCTCGATCACCCCGCGCTTGAAGCGGAACAGCGCGGCCGCGGCGCCCAACGCAATCAGCGCCGAACCCCAGTCAAAAGGTCCGGC
Source organism: Achromobacter sp. (assembly GCF_050285565.1). GTDB lineage: Bacteria > Pseudomonadota > Gammaproteobacteria > Burkholderiales > Burkholderiaceae_B > Achromobacter. The sequence continues at coordinate 603,045 of NZ_JBLZXG010000003.1, read as the reverse complement.
CAGCCCTTTCGGCCATAGAACGTGATAGCCGAAGAACACCGCCAGGTTCAGGATGACGCCCACGACGGCCGCCGTAATGGCGGTCAGTGGCGCGGTGAATTTCAAATCCTCTTTCGTGGCTTCCACCAATGGGCCGCCCGCGAAAATGAACAGGAATGACGGCAAGAACGTGAACCAAGTCACGATGGCGGCCGCGAGGGCGCCAGAGAGGAACATCTGCTCCGGCCCAAGCAGGCTGTGCGCGTATCCGCCGACGAATCCGACGAAGGCCACCACCATGATCAAGGGACCCGGGGTGGTTTCGCCGAGAGCCAGTCCATCGATCATCTGTATGGGCGCCAACCATCCGTAATGATCGACGGCCCCTTGGTAGATATATGGCAGCACGGCATATGCGCCGCCGAATGTCAGGTAGGCGGCCTTGGTGAAGAACCAGCCCATCTGGGTATAGGCGCCCTGCCAGCCGTAAATCGCCGCCAATACCGCCATTGGCGCGGCCCACAGCGCCACGCCAATGGCCACGATTCCGGCCAAGCGGCGCCAACGAAAACGGGCGTGTGCGGGCGAAGGTGTGGCGTCGTCAATCAATGCCGGGCCATAGCCTTGCGAATTCGAGCCATGACCCGCGCCCACATGGAAATACCGCGGCCATCGCTGGCCCCCAGCGAAGCCGACCAATGCCGCGATTGCAACAATCAGCGGGAACGGCCACCCCAGCGCGAAGATCGCAACGAACGCCGCCGCGGCAATGCTCCAGAGAATGGGGTTCTTCAGCGCGCGCGATCCGATGCGATTGGCGGCGTGCAGAACGATGGCGGTCACCGCCGGCTTGATGCCATAGAACAGGCCCGCAATGACGGGCACATCGCCCCAGGCGACGTAGACCCAAGACAGGCCAATCAGGATGAATAGCGACGGGAGGACAAACAGGCCTCCCGCGACGATCCCGCCCCATGTCCGATGCAGCAGCCACCCGATGTAGGTGGCGAGTTGCTGGGCTTCCGGCCCGGGCAGCAACATGCAGTAATTCAGCGCATGCAGGAATCGTCGTTCACTGATCCAGCGCCGGCGTTCCACCAGTTCAGTGTGCATGATCGCAATCTGCCCCGCCGGGCCCCCGAAACTGATGAACCCCAGCTTCAACCAGAACCACAGCGCCTGCCGGAAACTGACCGGCCCAGGGGGGGCGAGCGGCGTATCACGGGGCATGTCGGGAGGGGTGACGGTGTCCTCGATTGGCGTGCTCATGACCCGCCCTCCTTCTCGAAGCTGGCCAGGAGCCCATCGAACACGCCGCTGGCGATCGCCAGGAGCTGGTCGTCGTCCGCGATCGTTGCCCGCAGGCCGGCCAGGACCTGTTCCACCCCAGCGGCTTCCAGGGGCTGGACGCCACCGGCGTCCAGGAAGTGAACGATGGCGCCGAGCCGGTTCATGCCTTTGCTTTGCAAACCGAAGGCGGTGATCAGGTGCTCGAACGTTACCTTGGCCCCCACATGGGAAAACCTGGCGCCATCGAAGTCGAATCCCAGGGCGTGCTTCGGGCATTCGGCAGGTGAAGCGAGCCACAGGATGCGCGCATCCTCATCGATGCGGCGCCGGATCAACCAGGCGCTCGCCAGCCGGTCCACCCAGGGACGTGCGCGTGTCGCCCAGATCCGGCCGCGGAAGTCGTCGATACGCAATCGGGCGATGGTGCCGTCGGCGGCATGCGGTTCGTGCGGAGCGAGCGCGCGATTAGCGCCCTGCTCCAGTTCGAGTAACGCGGCATCGGCCTGGCGCTGCGCCTGCGCCGGGAAGAAGTCGATTTCGACAAGCTGCGCGTAGGTCTTGCGCAGTTTGCGCAATTGCTTCAACGTCGCCATCGCGGTATCGGGGGACAACGCTGCTTGCAGTGGCTCGACGCCCGTCTCGATCAACGCGCCGTAGTCCGCGGTTCGGTCGAAGCGTTCCCGCAGGCGCGCCGACTGGTCGTCCGAGAATTCCGTGTCGGCCAGATAGGCGGTCCCGCCGTTCTCTTGCACGTCATGCGCGATCGCATTCAAGGCTTCCCGGGTGCGGTCCCGCGCTGGCAAGAGATAGACGCCATCGCGTAGCACGGCGGCGCCGCATGACTTCAGTGCGCGCCAGGCACGCATGCGGGCGGTCGCGTTTTCGGTGGGTAGCGAAAGGATCAGGATCAACCAGCTCATCTGCGGGTCTGGCATTGAATATGTAGAGAAAACTACATATTTGTAGCGTACGCTTCATATTAGAAATACGCAACGGATTGCAGAGCGCGTGCGGGGCCGCCGCGCTCGATGAGTGGCGCACCATCGACGAATTCGGCGTTGCGGCTCAGGCGGCCCGCACCAGCAGCACGGGTACGGCGGCTTCGCGCACCACCGCTTCGGCGCAACTGCCCAGCAAGGCGCGCCCGACGCCGCGGCGCCCGTGCGTGCCCATCACGATCAGGTCGGCCGGCCAATTGCGGGCGATCCCCAGGATGCGCGCCTGGACCGGCAGGCCCAGATCGTCGTAAAGCACGGTCTCGACGGCCGCGCCGGCGGCGCTTGCGCGCGCGGCGGCCCGCGCCAGCATCTGCGCGCCGCCCTGGCGTAACTGGGTGATCAATTCGCCGGTGTAATAGCCCGCGTAGGGGTTGAACGCCATCGAAATGGACAGATCATCCAGGACGTGGATGACGCGAAGCGCGGCGTGCGAGAGCTTGGCCAGGGCGACGCCCTCGTCGAGCGCCCGATCCGACGCGTGGCTGCCGTCGATGGCCACCAGGATGCGCCGGGGCCCCGGATCCTGGGGCGGGCTCGCGGCTGTCATCGGTCGCCGCGCTAGTGCGAGAACAGCACCGGCACGGTCATCGCCGTCAGCAATGAGCGCGTGGCGCCGCCCAGGATCCATTGGCGCGCGCGGCTGTGTCCGTAGGCGCCCATAACGATGCAATCGGCGCCGAAATCCGCGGCGGTGTCCAGGATGACGTCGCCGATGTCCCCTGCCCGCGCGTCGCGGGTCTCCGATTCCAGCGGCGCAAAGCCGTGGCTGGCGCAATACGCCGCCAGGTCCTCGTAGGCCGCCTGGCGCGCGGGGTTCCCCGCGTCGGCGTCTTGCAGCGTCAGGGTGCGCAAGGCGACGGCGCTGCGCAGCAGGGGCGCGGCATCGGCCAGCGCGCGGGCCGCCTCGCGGCTGCCGTTCCAGCAATACAGCACGCGGCTGCCGACGGTCTCGAATTTGCCCACCGACGGCACCACGATAACGGGCCGTCCGGCGGCAAGCAGCGTCTGCGCCACGAAATCGTTGCCGGTGGCGGCCTCGATGTCGTAGACATTCTCCTGCCCGACGATTACCACATCCGAGTAGCGCGCATGGCGGGCCACGCAGTCGGCCGGCGTATCGTCGCCCTGCCGCCAGGAGACCGCCACGCCGGCCTGCGCGGCGGCCTGGCTGAACGCCTCCTGCACCGCCGCGCGTCCTTTGGTGTTGATTTCCTTGATGATGTCCATCGAGCGGGCCCAGAGGCCGCCTTCGTCGTAGAAATAGCCGGGCAGCATGTAGCTGGCGAATATGCCGGTGAGATGGGCGTCGTGCGCCTTGGCCATTTGCAGGGCCAGATCGATACGGCGTCTGCAATCGACGCCATTGTCCAGATGAACGGCGATGCGGCGGAACATGGCGGGTTCTCCCAGGAGAAGGCGCGGAGCGCGGAGCGCGGGCGTGGGGCACGCCGCGCGGGTCGATCGATCCTGCCATCTTGCGCCGCCGGCCGGGCCGGACGTTGACCTTTGTCAATTCCGGCACGGGCCGGCCGGCCCGGTGGGCGCGGGTGCGATCCGGCCGTGGCCGGGGCTGGGACAGAAAAAGCGCGCCGGCTTGACCCGCGTCAAGCGCCGCCGCGCCGGCGGCGCGATGATGAAACCCTGCCCTTCCCCCCCTTCCCCGCCAGGAGGCTTCATGAAAAACGTGCTTATTCCGGTCGACGGGTCGGCCAACTCGCTGCGCGCCGTGCGATATATGATCGACCATATCCGTGACCATGGCGTCTGCAACCTGCACCTGCTCAACGTGCAGTTGCCGATCGTTTCCGGCGCGGTGCTGGCGTTCGTGTCGCACGACATGATCCAGCAATACTACGAAGACGAAGCCAGGACGGCGTTGGCCGACGCCAGGGAAACCTTGGACAAGGCGGGCATCATGTATCAGTCGAGCCTGAAGGTGGGCAATATCGCCGAGTCCATCCGGTCGTACGCGGACGAGCACCAGTGCGACCACATCGTGATGGGGTCGCGCGGGCTGGGCGCCGCCGGCAGCCTGATGCTGGGCTCGGTGGCCCTGAAGTTGCTGCACACGGTGCATGTGCCGGTGGTGATGGTGAACTAGCGCCGCCGCCGTCGCGCCCAGACCGACGCCAACGCAGTACCGTGGAGGTTCCATGTTCGCGCTACGCAGTTCCGCAAGGCGGCAGGTCGCGCCGGGTTCCGGCCCGGGCCGGCGCATCGCGCTGGCCGGCCTGCTGTGGTTGCTGGCGGCCGGCGCCACGGCGCAGCCGCAACCGCTGGCGCCACAACCCTCGGTCGCGGACGTGGCGCGCGCGTTCGGCGAACAGGTCAGGCCGGTGCTGGCGCCGCCCATCGATGAGCAGACGCGCTACGGCGAGCTGGCGGCGCAGGCGCTGCGCGCGGCCGGCATCACGCCGCTGGGCCCGCAGTTCGTCATCATGGTGGATCGGAATCCCCAGGTACAGGCGGCGCTGCTGTATTGGATGGCGCAGCCGCCGGTTTTCCTGGGCGCCACGCCGGTGTCCACCGGTCGCGTCGGTCAGTTCGACCATTTCGAGACGCCCACGGGCGTGTTCAGCCACAGCCTGTCCAATCCCGACTTCCGCGCCGAGGGCACCCGCAACGCCAACGGCATCCTCGGCTATGGCGCCAAGGGCATGCGGGTCTACGACTTCGGCTGGCAAACCGCCGACAAGGGCTGGGGCGACCGCGCGCCCGCCACCATGCGCCTGCAGATGCACGCGACCGATCCGTACCTGCTGGAGCCGCGCCTGGGTACGGCGCAATCGAAAGGCTGCATCCGCATCCCCGCGACGTTCAACCGCCTGATCGATCGATTCGGGCTGCTGGATGCCGACTACGAACTGGCCGCCGCCCTGGTGGCGCCACCCTGGGTGCTGCTGCGCGATCGCGCGCCGGCGGCCGGCGCCGGCCGCTACCTGATCATAGTCGACACCGCCCGCGCCGCCCGCCCGGCCTGGGCGACGCCGGCCGGGCCCGAAAAAGGAAAACCATGACCTCCTCCGTGCCCTCCCATGCCGAGGTGGAGCGCCTGCATGCCTACTGGCAGGCCAGCAACTACCTGTGCGCGGGAATGCTGTACCTGCGCGCCAACGCCCTGCTGCGCCAGCCGTTGGCGCCGGCCCACATCAAGCGCCGGATCCTGGGGCATTGGGGCACCTGCCCCGGCCAGACGTTCACGCTGACCCATCTGAATCGCCTGATCCGCGAGCACGACCTGGATCTGATGTACGTGTGCGGGCCCGGTCACGGCGCCGCCGCGGTGCTGGCGCATGCCTATCTGGACGGCCACTATTCGGAACGCTATCCCGAATGCTCGCAGGACGAGGCTGGCATGACGCGCCTGTTCCAGCAGTTCTCGGCGCCGGGCGGCATCGGCTCGCACTGCGCGCCCCATGTACCGGGCTCGATCCACGAGGGCGGCGAACTGGGCTACAGCCTGGCGCACGCTTTTGGCGCCGCGTTCGACAATCCGGGGCTGATCGTGGCGGCCATGGTCGGCGACGGCGAGGCCGAAACCGGCGCGCTGGCCGCTTCCTGGCATGCCGGCCGGTTCCTGAACCCGGCGCGCGACGGGGCGGTGCTGCCCATTCTGCACCTGAACGGCTACAAGATCGCCAACCCGTCGCTGTTGGCGCGCATTCCGCAGGCCGAGCTGCGGGCGCTGTTCGAGGGCTACGGCTACCGCCCCTGCTTCGTCGAAGGCGACGACCCGCCCGCCATGCACCGGAAAATGGCGCGCGCGCTGGACCAATGCCTGGCGGAGATCCGCGCCATCCAGGCGCGCGCGCGTGGCGGCGAACGGCCGCGGATCCGCTGGCCCATGATCGTGCTGCGCACCCCGAAAGGCTGGACCGGGCCGCGCCTGGTCGACGGCCACGCGGTGGAAAACTCCTGGCGTTCGCACCAGCTCCCCCTGCCCGACCCCGCCGGCCGGCCGCAGGATCTGCGGGCGCTGGAGACCTGGATGCGCGGCTACCGGCCCGAGGCCTGGTTCGACGCGCATGGCGCGCTGGTGGCCGACCTGCGCGCGCTGGCGCCCGTTGGCGCGCGGCGCATCAGCGCCAACCCGCACGCCAATGGCGGCTTGCTGCGGCGGGCGCTGGACTTGCCTTGCCCCGAGGCATACAGCGAGCCGGTATTCACGCCCGCCGCCGTCGAGGCCTCGCCCACGCAACGGCTGGGCAACTATCTGCGCGACGTCATGCGCGCCAACCCCGACCGTTTCCGCCTGTTCGGGCCCGACGAGACCGCCAGCAACCGCCTGGCGGCGGTCTACGAGGCCAGCGGCAAGACCTGGATGGCGCGGCTGTTGGACAGCGATGCCGATGGCGGCCACCTGGCCGCCGATGGGCGGGTCATGGAAGTCCTGAGCGAACACCTGTTGCAGGGCTGGCTGGAAGGCTACACCTTGACCGGCCGGCATGGCCTGTTCGCCACCTACGAGGCCTTCGCGCATGTCATCGACTCGATGTTCAATCAGCATGCCAAATGGCTGGACAAGGCGCGCCATCAGGCGCCCTGGCGGGCGCCGGTGCCGGCGCTGAACCTGTTGCTGACGTCGGTGGTCTGGCGCCAGGATCACAATGGCTTCAGTCACCAGGATCCGGGGTTCCTGGACGTGGCGGCCAACAAGCATCCGGACGTGGTGCGCATTTACCTGCCGCCGGACGCCAACTGCCTGCTGAGCGTGACCGACCACTGCCTGCGCTCGGTCGGCTACGTCAACGTCATCGTCGCGGACAAGCAGCCCCACCCTGTCTACCTGGACGCCGCCGCGGCCGCGCGCCATTGCCAGGCCGGGGCCGGCGCCTGGGAGTGGGCCGGCACCCATGTGTCGGACGAGCCGGACGTGGTGCTGGCCTGCGCCGGCGATATTCCGACCCGGGAAGCGCTGGCGGCGGTGGCACTGCTGAGGTCGCGCTTCGGCGGGCTGAAGATGCGCTTGGTCAACGTGGTCGACCTGTTCACCCTGGCGCCGCAGACGGTGCATCCGCACGGCCTGTCCGAAGAGGCGTTCGACCGCCTTTTCACGCGCGACAAGCCGGTGATCTTCAATTTCCATGGCTATCCGGCCCTGATCCACCGCTTGTGCTACCGGCGCCGCAACCATGACAACTTCCACGTGCACGGCTACCGCGAGCAAGGCGACGTCAATACGCCATTCGAACTGGCCGTGCTCAACGGCATCGACCGCTACAGCCTGGCGCTCGACGTGCTGGCCCGCGTGCCGCGCCTGCACGCCTGTGGAGCCGCTGTCGGCGCGCAGTTGCTGGCGCGGCGCGACCAGCACGTGGCCTACGCGCGCGCCGAAGGCATCGATGCCGAGGAAGTGCGCCATGGTGGATGGCCGGCGCCTGATCCGGGGGGCGCTTGACTCCCGTCAAGGGCTACCGGCGGCGCGGGTCGATACTGCCTGTATTTCCCCTTTTGCCGGAGAACCGCCGTGTACCAACGCATTCTCGTGCCCGTCGACGGCAGCCCCACCTCGGCGCTCGGCCTGAGCGAGGCCTGCCAGTTGGCGCGGCTCACCCACGCCAGCCTGCGCCTGATCCACGTCATCGACGAACTTTCGTTCGCGCTGGCCTTGCAACCCTGTGGCTACGACGCCGGCGAACTGCTCGACATGTTGCGCAAGAACGGCACCGAAATCCTGCAGACCGCCCTGGCGAGCGCCCGCGCGCAGGATATCAAGGCCGACAGCGTGCTCTATGAAAGCCTGGACAAGACCGTGGCGCAACGCGTGCTGGACGAGGCGGTGCAATGGCGGGCCGACCTGATCGTCATCGGCACCCATGGCCGCCGCGGCGTGCGGCGCATGATGCTGGGCAGCAGCGCCGAGGAAGTGTTGCGCAGCGCCACGATTCCCGTGCTGCTGGTGCATGCCCCGCAGGACACGTCGTAATCAGCCCAGCGCCACGCTGTCGTTCTGCTCCACCGCGCGGCAGCGCCAGCCCAGTTCGTCCTTGATCCGCAGGCGCAGCGCGTCGGCGGCGTCGGGTTCGCCATGCACGATGAAGGTTTCCCGGGGCGGCCGCGAAAACCCGCCCAGCCAGCGCAGGATTTCGTCGGCATCGGCGTGCGCCGATAGCATCGACAGGTTGTCGATCTCGGCGCGCACGGGGATGTAGGCGCCATGGATCTTGACCGACGGCGCGCCGTCCAGCATGGCCGCGCCGCGGGTGCCCATGGCCTGGAAGCCCGCGAACAGCACTGTGTTGCGCGCGTCGGGCAGGTAGTGCTTCAAATGGTGGATCACGCGGCCGCCGGTGGCCATGCCGCTGGCCGAGACGATGATCTTGGGCATCGGCGAGGTATCGAGCGCCTTGGACTGCTCGACCTCGGTTACGTAGGTTGCCACCCCGAAGGCCGCGCGCGCGTCCGCCCGCGTCAGGCGCTGGTCGGCCAGGTGCCGCAGGTACACGTCCACCGCGCCGCTGGCCATCGGACTGTCCAGGAACACCGGCAGCTCGCGCGGGATGCGGCCGGCCTGCTTGAGCTCCCACAGGTGGAACAGCAGCGATTGCGCCCGCCCCACCGCGAACGACGGAATCACCACTGTGCCGCCGCGCCTGACCGTGCGCATGATGATGGCCTGCAAGGCGTCCAGCGCGCTTTCCTTGCTGTGCACGCGGTTACCGTAGGTGGATTCGATGATCAGATAGTCGGCCTGTCCGACCGGCTGCGGCGCGGGCATGAGCGGATCGCCGTAGCGGCCCAGGTCGCCGCTGAACAGCAGCTTGCCGCCGGGATAGTCGAGTTCGACGGTGGCCGCGCCCAGGATGTGGCCGGCGCGGCGCAGCCGGGCGCGGCAGCCGCCGGGCAGGTCGATTGGGCTGTCGAAATCGACCGGGCGCAAGGCCGCGATCGCGCGCTGCGCGTCCGCCACCGTATAGAGCGGCAACGCCGGCTGGTGGCTGGAAAGGTGGTGCCGGTTCAGGTAATCGGCGTCGGCTTCCTGCAGATGGGCGCTGTCGAGCAGCAGCAGGTGGCACAGGTCGAGGGTGGCGGGCGAGCAATGGATCGGGCCGCGAAAGCCGTCGCGCACCAGCCGTGGCAGGTAGCCGGAGTGGTCGAGGTGCGCATGGGACAGCAGCACCGCGTCGATATCGGCGGGCGGCACCTGGAACGGCGCCCAGTTGCGCAGGCGCAGGGTCTTGACGCCCTGGAACAGGCCGCAATCGAGCAGGATCCGCCGGCCTTCGATCTCCAGTAAATGGCGCGAGCCGGTGACGGTGCCGGCGGCCCCCAGGAAACGCAGCATCGGACGGTTCGACATGGCTCCTCCTTGTGCGGATGCGTGGTCAGCATCGCACGGCATTGCGACGCCGGAAACGGCGGGCCGCGCGCTGCTTGACCTAGATCAAGACCGCGCGCGCCGGCCGGCTCAAGATGAATACAAGGTGCACCGCCAGCAAGGGTACGCCCCTTTTCCCCTGGAGAACAGCATGCTCGCGAGCGAACTCATGACTCCGAATCCGTATTGCGTCAACGCCAGAACGCCCGTCTCCCAGATCATGCGCGCCATGGTGGCCAGGGAAATCAGTGCCGTCATGGTGGTGGGCGACGACGGCACCCTGATCGGCCTGGTCAGCGAGGGCGACCTGGTGCGCCGGCAGGACAGTGCCCACCAGAAGAAGCTCGACCACTGGCTGGCGCAACTGGCCGAGGGCGAGGCGCTGAACCTCGAATTCCTGCACAGCCTGCAACTGGGCGAGCGCTCCGCCGCCAGCGTCATGAGCAGTCCGGTCATCACGGTCGAAGAGTCTGCGCCGCTGTCGCGGATTGCCGATCTGCTGCTCAAGCATGCCATCAAGCGGGTGCCCGTCACCCGCGACGGCAAGCTGGTCGGCGTGGTCAGCCGGCGCGACATCCTGCGCGCCCTGCTGGCGCAGGACGAGCGCGATGGCCAAGCGCCCAAGGAGGCGCCATGATCCGGATCGGCATTGTGTTCTATTCCCGCAGCGGTACCGCCCGCGCGGTGGCCGAGCGCCTGGCCGCGATGACCCACTGGCCGGTTCACGAGATCCGCGACCGGGTTCCCCGGCTGGGCCTGCGCGGCGACCTGCGTTGTATCGCCGACGTGCTCTTCAAGCGCGCCCCGGCGTTCCGCTACGACGGCCCGGCCCTCGATGCCTACGATCACGTGGTGCTGATCGCGCCGGTCTGGCTGCGCGCGCTGGCCGCGCCCATGCACGCCTTCCTGCGCAATGAGCGCCAGTGGCTCAAGGCGTACTCGGTGATCTGCGTGATGTCCGGCTATGGCGGCTTTCGCGCGGTCGACGACATGGCCAGCGTGATCGGCGCCAAGCCGCGTTCCATCCTGCTGCTCAAGCAGTTCGACGTGCTGGCCGGCGAAAGCGACGCCGCGCTGTGCCGCTTCAAGGCGCAGTTGCAGGCGTCCGGCGGGGCCGGCGACTGGGGCGATCCGGTGTTGCCGGCCGTAGACTGAGCGTTGCGCCCGGCGCGGAAAAAAGGGACGGCATCGTGTCTCGCCCAAATGGGCCAGCTGGGCCCGTGCGCCTCGACTATGGCGCGCCCGGGTGAACTGTGCTGCAATGAACTGAAATCTTTCGCGAGTTCGGTACGCGCACATCCCATCCGCCCATGGAGCCACCGGCCAACACGCCTCCGCTTCTCGACATCATCCAGTCCGCCACGGAACCCATCATCACGGTCGACGCGCGCCAGCGCATCGTGATGTTCAACCCGGCGGCAGAGCGCGTGTTCCTGCGCGACGCCGGCCAGACCATCGGCGCCAGCCTGGATATCCTGATCCCGGCGCGCTTTCGCACCGTCCATGCCCGGCACGTGGAGCGCTTCCAGCAAACCGGCATTTCCGAACGAAAAATGGGCCTGGGCGCGCCGCTGTGGGGGCTGCGCGCCAATGGCGAGGAATTTCCCATGGAAGCCTCGATCTCGCAGACGCGGGGGGCGGCGGGCGTGTTCCTGTCGATCTTCCTGCGCGACATTACCGAACGGCAGCGCGTGGAGCAGGCGCTGCTGGCCTCGCGCGATGAGCTGACGCGGCTGTCAAACGCCCTGTTGCACGTGCGCGAGCAGGAAAAGAAGCATATTGCGCGGGAACTGCACGACGATCTAGGCCAGGGCCTGACGGCGCTGACCATGGAACTGTCGCAATTGGCCTCGTGCCTGCCGCCGCACGAGCGCGACGTGGATGAGCGCATCGAGGCCATGCGCCACCTCATCAAGCTCACCTTCACCTCGCTGCGGCGCATCGCCGCCGACCTGCGGCCGGTCATGCTGGACGATCTCGGGCTGGCGGCGGCGATCGAGTGGCTGGTGTCGAATTTCGTGTCGCGCTATGGCATCGAGACCGACGCGCGCATCGACGTCGGCCCCGGCGAACCGTCCAAGCTGGTGGCGACCACCCTGTTCCGCGTGGTGCAGGAGGCGCTGACCAACATCGCCAGGCACGCGCAGGCCAGCCAGGTACAGGTTCAACTGACCTGCAGCGCCACCGAGTGCCGCGTAGTCGTGCAGGACAACGGCATCGGCGCCACGCCGGAGAGCCTGACCCGCAAGGTGCCGTTCTCGCTCGGGTTGCAGGGCATCCGCGAACGCGTGCGCCTGCTCAATGGCGATGTCAGCATCACGACGCGCCGCAAAGGCGGTTTCTGTCTGAAAGCCACCATGCCGGCGCAGCCGGCCCAGCCCCCCTGGGAGGCGCCATGATCTCGGTCATGCTGGCGGATGACCATACGCTGGTGCGCGAAGGCCTGTGCCGCCTGCTGGAGCGGGCCGGCGGCATTGCGGTGCAGGGCGAGGCCGGCAACGGCACCGAAGCGCTGCGCCTGCTGGCGCAGCGGCCCTGGGACCTGCTGGTGCTGGATCTGTCGATGCCCGGCCATGACGGTGTCGATCTGATCCGCCGGATCCGGCGCGACTACCCGGCGGTGCCGATCCTGGTGCTGACCATGCACGGTGAGCCGCAGTATGCGGTCCGGGCAATCAACGCCGGAGCCGCCGGTTACCTGACCAAGGACAGCGCCGCCACCGAACTGGAACAGGCCGTGCGCCGGGTGGCCGGCGGGGGCCGCTATCTGAGCCCGTCGGTGGCCGAAAACATTGCCTTCGAGCGTCATGGCGACGGCGGCGCCCAACCGCATCTATTGCTGTCAGATCGCGAGTCAGCGGTGTTTCACCACCTCGCGCGCGGGCTGAACAACGCGGATATCGCGCGCTTGCTGTTCCTGAGCGTCAAGACGGTCAGTACCTACAAGAGCCGCATCCTGGTGAAGATGCGCCTGCGCAACCAGACCGACCTGGTCCGCTACGCGCTCAAGCACCAGCTGATCGACGACCAGGACAATCCCGGCGGCTGAAACGCGCGCGTGGCGTAAGAATATTCCTACAGCCGTAGGTGACTTCGCATGAAAACCGGCGCGTCGCGCCGATAGCGCGGTCCGGCGCCGCCGCGCATACTGGCTGCACGCGCGTGTGGATGGCGCGCCGGCTCCCGATCCCTGTATGGCTATCTGCCCGACTCCGCGAGGTGCGACCATGGATACGACGACGACCTGCCTGCCTGCCCCCTTCCCGGCCGCTCAGACGCTGCCCCCCGAATGCGCCGACTGCGTGGTGGCGCGGCTGTGCCAGCCGGCCGGCATGCGCGGCCGGCGCGGCGTGCGCCGGGGCGAAGCGATTTTTCGTGCCGGCGACCCGCTGCACAACCTGTACCTGCTGCGCGCCGGCTCCATGAAGATCCGTGTCACCAGCACGTCCGGCCTCGAACAGATCACCGCGTTCCCGGTGGCCGGCGCGCTGCTGGGACTGGACGCCATCGAAACCGGCGTCCATACCTGCGACGCCATCGCCTTGGAAGATTCGGTCACCTGCGCGCTGCCCTACCGCGAACTGGAGGCCCATTGCGAACAGAACGCCGAGGCCGCACGCCAGCTCCATCGCCTGATCGCGCACGACATCAATCAGGGCCAGCGCCTGCTGCTGACCCTGGGCCGCATGACGACCGACGAGCGCATCGCCAGCTTCCTCATCGATACGTCCGAGCAGATGGCCGCGCATGGCTATTCGCCGCGCCATTTCGTCCTGAAGATGACGCGTGAAGACATCGCCAACCATCTTGGCATGAAGATCGAAACCGTGTGCCGCGTCTTTTCGCGCTTGCAGACCGCCGCATTGCTTCATGTGAGCAAGCGCCACCTGGAGATCCTCGATGTCGACGCGTTGCGCCGCCTGAGCTGCGGTTGAAGCCGGTCTGCGGGCGCCGGCCCGCGTGATTGCGTTTGGTCAAGGTCGCGCCGGACGACACGCCTATGCTGGAATTTCCGGCGCGCGCGGGCGCGTACCGTCCCCCATGGAGGAACCCCAGATGCAACTCGACTACGAACCCCAGGCCGCGCTTTACAAGCAGGGCCTCGACAGCTTGCTGACCATGGCCAGCGGCTATTTCGACATGCTGCGGCAGTTGCGCACGCTGCAGCTCAAGACCGACAAGGACATGCTGGCCTTCGTGCAGACGGTGCGCGCCGAGGTCGACAGCGCCGACACGATGGGTGCGCTGTTCGCCGTGCAACAGAAGTGCATGATGGAATTGATGGGACACGAGCTGGCCTATCTGCGCGAGATCGAGAAAATCGGCCGCGAGGCTTCGACCGCCACCGTCACCGCGATCCGCAGCAGCCAGAGTCCCTGGCAGGAGCGCATGGCGCAGATTGCCGAAGGCGCCGCGCAATTCCTCTCCCAGGGCCAGGCGGCCGGCGCCGAGCGCCGCGCTCAGGTCAACGCATAGCCGGCCCAGGCGGCCGCGATCATCAGCACCAGCCCTGGCACCACCTGGGCGGCGAAACGGCGCCCGCCGCTGGCGGCCGCGAACACCGCCTTGCTGACGGCGTTGGCGGAAAACGCGGCCAGCACCGGCACCACGGTCTGCGCCGGCAGGATGCGTTCAGCGGCCGCCAGGGTCGCCACCGACGCCGCCGCCGCGTGGGTATCGACAAACCCGCCCAGCAATGCCGCCAAGGCGATTCCCTGTTGGCCCAGCCACGCGTTCAGCGCCGCCGCGCCAACCAGCACGGCGGCCGCCATCAACGCCAGCGTCAAGGCCGCCTGCAGCTTGAAGGGCCGTCCCGGCTCGACCGGCGCGACGGGCGGCTGGCGCATCGCCCTGAACAGGAATGTCGCGCCATAGGCCAATGCCGCCGCGCCGCTGCACGCCAGCGGCACCAACAGCGCCTGCAGCGTGACCGGGCTGATCGTCAGCAGCACCGTGGCCATCAACAGCAGGGTCGAGATCGACGACAACACCGCGCCCGCCACCGCCGGCCCCATCAGCGACGGTTCGGCGACCACCCGCTGCCCCATGGCCCCGATCGTCACCGTGCTGGAAATGAAGCCCGATGCAAAGCCCGCCAGCGGCAGGCCCAGGCGCGGCCCGAACAGGCGCAAGGCGATGTGGCCGGCCGCGCTGACCGCCATCACCAGCACGGTGAACTTCCAGACGGTGCGCAGGTTCAAGGCCTGGAACGGCCCGATGTAGGTGTCCGGCAGCATGGGCAGAACCACCAGCGCGGCGGCCGCCAGGATCAGCGCGTCGACCATTTCCGCGCGGCTGAGCACCTTGCGCACGAAGCGATGCAAGCGTGTGCGCGCCGCCAGCAGGATGGCGGCCGTCACGGCCAGCCCCGACGCCAGCACCGGATCGCGCAGGCACAGGCCGCCCAGCAGCAGGTTCAACAGCAAGGCGGCCTGGGTGGCCATGCCCTGCCCCGCCCCGGTCAGCCGTGCCTGCGCCAGCAACAGCAGCCCCAGCGCCACCGCCGCCAGGCCCAGCAGCAACGCGTCGCCCAGGTACATGGCGACGGCGCCGAGCAAGGCGGTCAGGGCAAAGGTGCGCACGCCAGCGGCGGGCCGCGGCAGCGCGCCGCGTTTGCGCCGCTCGCGTTCGACGCCGATCAGCAAGCCGATACCGAGCGCGATGGCGAACGGAAGAGGAGTCTGCGTGTCCATGATGTCACGGCGATGAGGCGGAAACGGCGCCGCCCGAAGCGTCATTGTGGCGCCAAAACGGCCGGCGCGGGAATCGGCAATCTGACCGATGCGGGCCCGGCGGGCGATTTTCGCGCCGATTGACTCCGGTCAACATCGACGCCCGCGGCGGCTCCTACCGTAAAGCCGGATCCCCCCTTTTCGGAGAGCGCATATGTATCAACGTATCCTCGTACCTGTCGATGGCAGTCCGACGTCGGAACGTGGCCTGCAGGAGGCCATCCGCCTGGCCCTGCTCACCCATGCCGACCTGCGCCTGATCCACGTGATCGATGA
The DNA here is from genome assembly GCF_050285565.1 of Achromobacter sp. Lineage (GTDB taxonomy): Bacteria > Pseudomonadota > Gammaproteobacteria > Burkholderiales > Burkholderiaceae_B > Achromobacter. The sequence continues at coordinate 587,452 of NZ_JBLZXG010000003.1, read as the reverse complement.
GATGTCCTTCATGCTCGGCATCGATGCCTATGGCTATTCCGCTGGCGAACTGCTGGATCTGCTGCGCAAGGACGGCGCCGAAGTCCTGCAACAGGCCGTCGCCACCGTGCGCGCCCAAGGCGTGCCGGTCGACAGCGTGCTGTACGAGAACCTGGACAAGACCGTACAGCAGCGCATCATCGCCGAAGCCGAAATGTGGAAGGCGGATCTCATCGTGATCGGTACGCACGGCCGCCGCGGGGTGCGCCGCCTGATGCTGGGCAGCAGCGCCGAGAGCGTCCTGCGCACCTCGCCGGTGCCGGTCCTGCTGGTGCGCGCGCCGGAAGACACGGCGTGAGCCGCCCGGCGCGAGGCGGTTCGCCCGCCTCGCCCTATAGTCCGCGCCAGCTCGGCGCCGGCCTGATCACCGGCGCGGCCGACGACGACCCCAGTGGCATCGCCACCTACTCCCAGGCTGGCGCACAGTTCGGCTACGCGATGCTGTGGACGATGCCGCTGACGCTGCCCCTGATGGTGGCGATCCAGCTAGTGAGCGCGCGCATCGGCTACGTCACGCGGCGCGGCCTGGCCGCCAACATCAAGCTCGCCTTCCCGCCGGCGGTGCTGTGGGTGGTGGTCGGCCTGTTGGTGGCGGCCAACACCCTCAACCTGGCGGCCGACATCGCCGCCATGGCGCAGGCCCTGCACCTGGTGGCCGGCGGCCCGCGTGGCGCGTATGCCGTCGGCATCGGCATGCTGTGCCTGGCGTTGCAGGTATTCATGCGGTACCACGCCTATGTGCGCTGGTTGAAATGGCTGACGCTGGCCCTGCTGGCCTACGTCGCCGTGGCCTTTACGGTCGAACTGGACTGGGGCGAGCTGGCCCGGCAGGTTTTCCTGCCAGGGCTGGCGTTCAGCCATGAGGCGCTGCTGATGATCGTGGCGGTGTTCGGCACCACCATCAGCCCTTATCTGTTCTTCTGGCAGGCGGCGCTGGAAATGGAGGCCGGCCACGCCGACCAGCCGCGCTCGCGCAGTGAAGTACGGCGCCAGCTGCGGCGCATCCGCGCCGACACGCTGGTTGGCATGACATTTTCGAACCTGATCGGTTTTTTCATCATCCTGGCCACCGCCGCCACGCTGCACACCGGCGGCGGCGCGCCCATCGAGACCTCGGCGCAGGCGGCCGAGGCGCTGCGGCCCGTGGCGGGCGATTTCTGCTTCCTGCTGTTCTGCCTGGGAATCGTCGGCACCGGGTTGCTGGCGGTGCCGGTGCTGGCCGGCTCGGCCGCTTATGCCGTTGCCGAGGCCGCCGGCCTGCCCGCCAGCCTGGATGCGCGGCTCGACCGCGGCGAAGGACGGGCCTTCTATGCGGTCATCGCCGCCGCCACGGCGGGCGGCGTGGCATTGTGCTTCGCGCCGGTCGACCCGGTCCAGGAATTGTTCTGGGCGGCGGTGCTCAACGGCGTGATCGCCTTGCCGATCATGACCGTGATGATGTTGTTGGCGTCGCGGCGCGGGGTGATGGGCGCGCACGTGATCGGACCGCGCCTGCGGCTGGCGGGCTGGAGTGCCACCGGGGTGATGGCGGTCGTCGTCGCCGCCATGCTGGCCACGCCCTAGCGGCGCGCGGCCGGCGCGCCGGCGCAGGCCGCCGCGGCATCGCCGCACAGGAACAGCGGTACCTTGACGAACAGGCTGCCCGACAATGACAGCCCGCGCACCAGCCGGTCCGCCGACAGGATGAAGCCGGCGATCGGCCCGGTCGCCGGCGGGCGCGGCCCCGCCATGGCGTTTTCGTCCAGGATCTGGATGGCGCCGTTTTCGCCCTCGACCCACCCGGGCGCGGCCAGGAACGCGCGCAGCGGCTCGTGGGCGGCAAAGAACAGCACGACGGCCTTGCCATCCAGGCCGAGAATGGCGCCGGCCGGTCCGGCGATCACGTTGTAATAGGTGCGCTCGCCCGTGGCCTCGATCAGCACACCGCGCCCGTAGGCCACGCCGAGGATGCCGCCATCGGCGCGCAGGCCGGGCACCACCAGCACGCCAAAGGCGCGCGCCACCAGCGCCTGCGCTCGCGGCGAAATGCGATACAGCCGCAGCAGGGTGGCTTCGGCTTCGCGGTCGACCCGGTCCAGCATGGCGGGCGAGACCGTCATCGGGCCCGGCGCCGGCTGGGCCGGCGCGGCGCCGGTCGTCAGCACGGCCGGCAGGACGAACAGCAGCAACAGGATGAGGCGCTTTTTCATAGGAGGCTCCCGGGGCGGTGGCCGGCCGGGGGCGTCGCCGCCCCCCGGCCGGTGGTCAGTTTGATTGACGCATGGACACGGCGGCCGGCTGTTGACAAGCGTCAATCAGGCTGCGGCGCGGGGATGCTACACCGGGCTGTCGGCGCGGCCATCCGGGACGCGATGCCGAGCTTGCAAGGATGCGCCATGCCGCCCGCCGCGGACATCTCCGACCTGGTCTTCGCCGACCGCTACGCGCGGCCGGGGGAAGCGACACGGCTCGACACGTATCGCCGCGTGGCGACGGCCCTGGCCCGGCGCGAGGCCGCGCCCGACCGCGCTCGCCACGCCGCCCGGTTCTTCGACAACTTCCTGGGCGGCGCGATCGGCGCGGGCCGCATCATGGCCAACGCCGGCGCGGGCGATGACAGCACCATGGTCAATTGCTTCGTGCAGCCGGCCATCGACCCGGCCCTGGGGTGGCCGCGCGGGGTCGACGCCGCGCTGGCGCGCGCCGGCCGCACCCTGACCATGGGCGGCGGCGTGGGCTATGACTTCACGCCGGTGCCGCCGGCGGGAACCGGCTCGGGCGGCGTGTGTGCCGCCATCGACCGCTACGACCAGGCCTGCCAGGCACTGGCCGCCACCGGGCGCCGGCGCGGCGCGCAGATGGCCGTGCTGGCGTGCGACCATCCCGACCTGCCCGCATTCCTGCGGGCCAAGGCGGGCCGGCGCCGCTGGCCGACGTTCAACCTGTCGGTGGCGCTGAGCGACCGCTTCCTGCGGGCGGTCGAGCACGACGCGCCCTGGGAGCTGCGCCATGCCTGCCTGCCGGCGCCCGGCGCGGCCTCGCCGCAGGCCGGACGCGCCAGCGACGGGTCGTGGTGCTATGCGCGCCTGCCGGCGCGGCAACTCTGGGATTGGATCATCAACGCGGCCTGGCGCGACGCCGAGCCGGGCGTGCTATTCATCGACACCATCAACGCCCTGAACCCGTTGCGCGATAGCGAGCGGCTGGCCGCCACCAACCCATGCGGCGAGCAACCCCTGCCGGCCTATGGCAGCTGTGTGCTCGGCCCGATCCAGGTTTCGCGCTTCGTGCGCCGGCCATTCGGCGTGGGCGGGCCGCCCGGTTTCGACTTCAAGGCGCTGGCGCGGCGCGTACACATCCAGGTGCGGCTGCTGGACAATGTACTGGACCTGACCCGCTGGCCGCTGCCCGAACAGGCCGCGCAAGCCCGCGCCAAGCGCCGCATCGGCGTGGGCCTGTCGGGCCTGGCGGACACCTTGCTGATGCTGGGGTTGGACTATGGCGAGGCTCGGGCGCGGGCCTGCGCTGTCCGCATCGCGCGCTGCATCCGCGACCACGCCTATCTGGCGTCGGCGCGGCTGGCGGGCGAACGCGGCGCCTTTCCCGCCTTCCGGCCGCACCCCTACCTGGACGCGGGCGCTGGCGCGCGGCCGCCATTGCCGCCCGCCGTCCTGGCGGCCATCGGGCGCAATGGCCTGCGCAACAGCCACCTGGTGTCGTTCGCGCCAACCGGCAGCGTCAGTATCGCGTTCTTCGACAATTGCTCCTCGGGCATCGAGGCGGTTCACGCCTGGCAGTACCAACGGCGGCTGCGCCTGGGGGGCGGCGAGCCGGTCGGCGTGCTGGCGACCAACCCCGCCTGGCGATTGTGGCATCGCCTGCATGGTGACGCCGCCGCCCTGCCCGCCTGCTTTCGCCGCGCCGCCGAGTTGCCCGCGTCGGCCCATCTGGCCATGCAGGCGGCGCTGCAACCCTGGGTCGATGCCGCGATTTCCAAGACCGTGCCTTTGGCGCCGGCCAGCACGCCGGCCGAGGTCGGCGCCTTGTTCCTGCAAGCCTGGCGCCAGGGGGTGAAAGGCCTGACCGTGTTCCGGCCCGATCCCGCCATGGCGGCGGTGCTGGAGCCGGCCCCGGACCTTGCCGGCGCGGCGCGCTGAGAATGCCGCGCTATGCCGCCGCCGGCAGCCTTGCCGGCGCGCCTTCGGCCAGGCGGCGCGTCACCTGCCCCTGCTTCGCCCCGGACCAGAACGCGGGCGACCGCAGGAAACGCCGGGCGGCCTTGCGCGCCGCGGCTTCGGCCGGGCGCCGCAGCCGCCGGCAGGTGTCGTCCAGCCGTTGGCGTGCCAGTTTCCCGCTGGCCAGGCTGACGCAGGTATCCTGCCCCAGCCGCGCCGCGGTACGCAGATCCTGCGTGTTGCCCAATGCCGCCTGCAGGCCCGCCAGGGCCTTGGCATAGCGTTCGAGCCGGCGCGAGGGGCACAACTGCAACAGCGCTTCGCTGGCATAGCGCAGGCGCTTGGCCCGGATGCGTGTCCGATGCTGGCGCCGCGCGCCCTGCCCCGCCGCGTCGAGGTCGTCGCGCAGCGCCGCGTCCCAGCGCCCGAGCCGGCGGCGGATGGCGCGGTACAGGTCCTTGGCGGTGTGTTCGGCCATGGCGCCGTGCAATTCCTCGCTGCGCTCGCGCAACAGGCGCACCACGCCGTCGAAGCGTTCGCTGCGCAGGCTGGCATACATTTCGGCGTGCACCACCGCCGAGCGCGTGCCCGCCCGCTGCATCGAGGTCTGCCGATCGAAATCCGGCTCGGCCTCGCACAGCCGCGGCAGGACTTCCGCCATGAACACGTCCCAGTCGCGCGCGCGCGCCAGCGGCTGCATGGCCCAGGCCACTTCCTGGCGCAACGCGCGCCGCAACGGCCGCGCGCCGGGCGCACGCGGCAGCAGGTCGGACAAGGCGCACAGGCGGCGCACGTAGATCCGCAGATCGTGGATCAGATCCGGCGCGGCCGGCCCCACCGCCGCCTCGCCTTCGCCCAGGCGGCGCACGCGTCCGCGGATTTCGCCGAACCAGGTGGCGGCAACGGCCGCCAACCCGCCGTGCAGTGGGGAGGGTAACGCGCTGCCGCCATTGCTGCTGGCGCTGGCGGGGCGCTTGGCGGCTGACGCTTTCCGCGCGGCGCTGCCGTTCGCCGCTGTCGGCCGTGTCGATCGTGTCATGACCGCGCTCCTCGTGGTGGGGTCTATGCCACGGTACTCGCGGCCGTCCGGGGCTTATTGACGCCGGTCAAGCTTGCGGCGCCCGGGCCGACTGCGCGACCCCAATTTTCCGGTTGACCAGACGCAATATGCGTCAGCCGTGGCGAGCGAGACTGGGTAGACGGAGCGCCCGGCTGCCGCGCGCGCCATGCCCGCGCGCCGGCCGCTCCCTTCATCCTCAGTTGCCTTCGGAGATTCACCATGAAAGACGAAGAACTACGCCGCCACGTCCTGGACGCCCTGGAATTCGACCCGCGCATCGACGCCTCCGGCATCGGCGTGGCCGCGTCCGCGGGCGTGGTCACGCTGACCGGCCACGTCAGCAGCTACAGCGAAAAGTACGATGCCGAGCGGATCGTCTCGCACCTCAAGGGCGTCAAGGGCATCGCCCAGGACCTCGAAGTGCGCACCGCCTTGCAGCAGGAGAATTCGGACGACGAACTGGCCCGGCGCGCGATCAGCAGCATAGGCTGGAATGTCTCGATTCCGGACGACAAGATCCAGGTGAAGGTGCAGCAGGGCTGGGTCACCCTGAGCGGCCACGTCGGCTGGCACTACCAGCGCGCCGCCGCCGAAAGCGCGGTGCGCCGGCTGTCCGGGGTCAAGGGGGTGTCGAACCTGATCTCGCTGGAAGCGGGGGTGCCGGTGGCGGACATCAAGGCGCATATCCAGAACGCGCTCAAGCGCAGCGCGGAGCTGGAAGCCGCTGACATCCAGGTATCGGTGCGCGACCGCAAGGTGACGCTGACCGGCATGGTCAGGAGCTGGGCGGACCGGCATACCGCCGAACTGGCCGCCTGGAGCACGCCCGGCGTGACGGGCGTGGATGACCGCCTGGACATCCGCTGACACCGCCGGGGCGGCTCGGATTCAGGGCATTAGTACGGCGGTGGCTTGCAGCCGCCCCTGGCGCAGGTCTTCCAGGGCCGCGTTGGCATGTTCCAGCGGATAAGCGCGCACGTCGCAGCGCACGCCCGCCGTCGGCGCCAGGGCCAGGAATTCCCGGCCGTCCGCGCGCGTCAGGTTGGCCACCGACACGAGCTTGCGCTCGCCCCACAGCAGACGGTAGGGAAAGGCGGGAATGTCCGTCATGTGAATGCCGCCGCAGACCACGCAGCCGCCTTTGCGCACCGCTTGCAGGGCCAGCGGCACCAGTTCGCCGACCGGCGCGAAGATGATTGCCGCGTCCAGCGCTTCGGGCGGCGCGTCGCCACTGGCGCCGGCCCACACCGCGCCCAGCGCACGCGCATGCCCTTGGGCGGCGGTGTCGCCGGCTCGGGTGAAGGCGTAGACGCTGCGACGCTGCCACGCGCAGACCCGGGCCAGCACCTGGCCCGCCGATCCGAAGCCATACACCCCGAGCCGCGCCGCGTCGCCTGCCGCCCGCAACGCGCGCCAGCCGATCAGGCCCGCGCACAGCCACGGCGCCATCGGCTCGGCCGCGCCGCGCTGCGGCAGCGGATAGAGATAAGCGGCCTCGGCCAGCATGTGCTAGGCAAAGCCGCCGTCCCGCGTATAGCCGGTGAACGCGGCCGCATCACACAGGTTTTCGTGGCCCGACAGGCAGAAGGCGCAGCGGCCGCAGGTCCAGGCCAGCCAGGCCGCGCCCATCCGCCTGCCCAGCAGGCTGGGATCGACGCCCGGCCCCGTTTCCTCGACCAGCCCGACCACCTCGTGGCCGGGCGTGATGGGATAGCGCACCCCTGGCAGGTCGCCGTCCACCACATGCAGATCGGTGCGGCAGACGGCGCACGCCTCGACCTTGAGCCGCACCTGACCCGCCGCCGGCCGTGGCGTGGGCCGCCGTTCCAAGGCCAGCGGCGCGCCCGGCGACCGTTGCGACATGACTCTCATGGCTCGCCGCGCGCCGTGACCGCCTCAGCCCACCATCAGCCGGTCGGCGACCTCGACCACGCCGGGCGCCGACCAGGCGGCGCGTTCGGCCGCGCCGCGCTCGCTCCAACTGTTGACAGTGCCGTTGAGCGTGACCTTGTTGTCCTGCACGCTGACCTGCACCCGGTTGGCCTCCAACTGGGCGCTGCGCAGCAACGCCTCCTCGATGCGGCGCTTGATGTCGCCGGCGCGCACGCTGGGCGCGACTTCGATGGTGTTCGAAATGCCGATTACGCCCGACAGCTTGCGCACCGCGCGTTCGGCGGCGTCGCGCTGATAGAACCAGTCCACCGTGCCGCTCAGCGTCACCCAGCCCTTCTGCACCGTGACCTGCACCTTGCCGTCGGGCACGGTGGCGTCCCAGGCGATGATGCTGAGCGCGCGCGCGGCGATCTGGTCGTCCGCCAGCTGTTTGGCCGCCGCCGCGCGCACTTCGATTTCCTGGGCGATGCCGCGCACGCCCTTGACATGCTGCACGGTGTGTTCGGCGGCCAGTTTCTGCGCGTAGCTTTCGACGTGGCCGCTGAGCGTCACCACGCCATTCTCCACCGCCACGCCGATATGCAGCTCGTCGATGCTGGGCTCGAACGCCAGCGCCTGGCGAACCCGTTCCCGCAGTGCTTCGTCACTCATGATGTGCTCCTGGTGTCGGGGCCGGACGGCCCCCGTCCGCGTGCATGGCGAGGACGCGTGGCGCCCGTGCCGCCGGTCGCGCCGCGTCATTCGATCTGCAGCGTCTTGCCCAGGCTGCCCGCCATCTTCGGCAGGGTCAGCACCAGCACGCCGTTTTCGCAGACGGCCTTGGCGGCGGACGAATCGATCGGGCTCGCCAGGGTGACCGAGCGCTCGATCTGGCCCCAGTAGCGTTCCTTGCGCAGGACCTTGCCTTCTTCCTTGACTTCGCTGCGCTGTTCCTTGTTGGCGGAAATGACGACGGTGGCCCCGTCGATCTGCACCGCGATATCTTTCTTGTCGACGCCCGGCAGTTCGGCCTTCAGAATGTACTGGTCGCCGTTCTCGGTGACGTCGATGTCCATGCGCGGCACTTCGCCGTCGCCGCGTTGGCGCATCGGTCGCAGGAAGGCCTGAAAGACGTCGGCGAACGGATCGGCCGAGAGGGGGCTGTAGGGAGTGAGTCGGGACATGATGGCTCCTTCGATGACGGTGCATGCGCACCCGTTCCGCCATCTTGAGCCGTCATCCCCGGCGCGCGTTGACCTTTGTCAAGCAGCAAGCGTGACCTTATTTTCCAAGCAGCCGCACCGTCTGCGCACCCTACCAACGCCAGCCCCTTTGCGGCAAAGGCGTCAAGCTGGGCGCGTGCCCGGCATGGTGCGCCGGCCGGCGGGGCGTGCGCATCGCGCGCGCATCGTCGGTCAATATCAGGGTTTTCACTCATAAATACGCTGAATCTGGTGGATAAGAATTCAGAATTTTTCTTATGACGGGGGCACGCGTATAACGATCTACGCAACAACCTCAACCTATCAGCCAGAGAGAAAATCATGAGGGGAAACTCCAAGACGGGCCACCAGCCGGTGCGCGCGTCGACCGCCGCATTCATCGGCACGATGATCGAGTGGTACGACTTCTATATCTACGCCACGGCCGCCGCGCTGGTCTTCGGCAAACTGTTCTTTCCATCGGCCACCGGCTTCTACGGCACGCTGGCCGCCTTCGGCACCTTCGCCGTCGGCTTTTTCGCGCGGCCGCTGGGCGGCGCGCTGTTCGGCCATATCGGCGACCGCATCGGCCGCAAGAAATCCCTGGTCATCACGCTGGTAATGATGGGCACCGTGACCGTGCTGATCGGCCTGCTGCCGACCCACGCCGCGATCGGCGTGTGGGCCCCGGTGCTGCTGGTGCTGCTGCGCATCGTGCAAGGCGTGGCGGTCGGTGGCGAATGGGGCGGCGCGGTGCTGATGGCGGGTGAACATTCGCCCGACAAGAACAGGCGCACCTTCTTCGCCTCGTTCGCGCAGCTCGGCAGCCCCGCCGGCCTGATCCTGTCGATGCTGATGTTCAAGCTGGTGACCGGGCTGGACGACGCCGCCTTCCTCAGCTGGGGCTGGCGCGTGCCGTTCCTGTTCTCGGCGGTGCTGCTGGTGGTGGGTTTCGTGATCCGCCTGAGCGTCAATGAGTCACCCGAGTTCCTGCAGGAAAAGCAGGCCCGGGCGCAGCGCGCCCAGCCCGCCCGCGCGCCGCTGGCGCAGGTGCTGACCGGCGCGCCGGGGCTGCTGGCGCTGGCCGTGGGCGCCAATGTGCTGGGCATCGCCGGTTTCTACTTCACCAGCACCTTCATGATCGCCTACACCACCCAGTACGTGGGCCTGAACCGCGCGGTGATCCTGGATTGCCTGCTGGTGGTGTCGATCATGCAGTTCTTCATCACGCCGCTGGCGGCCCATATCGCCAGCCGTGTCGGCAACCTGCGCTTCCTGGCGACGATGGCGCTGGTGTCGGTCTTCACGCCGTATGCCATGTTCAACCTGGTGGATCTGGGCTCGCTGAGCGCGATCACGCTGGGCATCGGCGTGGCGGTGCTGTTCATGGGCGCCTACTATGCGGTGATCGCCGGCTTTGTCAGCGACAGCTTTCCCACGGCTATCCGCTACACCGGCATCTCCATGGCCTACCAACTGTCGGGCGCCATCTTCGGCGGCCTGACGCCGATGCTGGGCACGGTGCTGGCCGAGAACTTCAAGGGCCAATGGTGGCCGCTGGCCGCGCTGTTCTCGGTGATTTCGCTGCTTTCCCTGGTATCGGTGCTGGCGCTGGGCGCCCATGGCCGGCGCCGCGTCTCATTCCAACCCGAGGGTCATCGAGCATGAAAGCGTATTTCCACGACGATCAGAAGCTGCACCATCCGCGCACCTACTTCTCGCGCGGCAAGATGCGCACGCCGCAGGAAGTGCCGTCGCGGCTGGACGCGCTGGCGCAGGCCGCGCGCAACCTGGGCTTTGACGTGCAGGCGCCGCCCGACCACGGCAGCGCCCCGCTCGAAGCGGTGCATTCGCCGGCCTATCTGCGCTTCCTGCAAGAGGCCCACGCCGCATGGAAAAAGCTGCCCGAGGACTGGGGCGACGAAGTCGTCTCCAATGTCTTCGTGCGCGAACCCAACGCCTTGCGCGGCGTGCTGGCGCAGGCCGCGCGCTACCTGGCCGACGGCAGTTGCCCGGTGGGCCCGGACACCTGGCAATCGGCCTACTGGTCGGCGCAATGCGCCATTGCCGGCGCCGACCGCATCGCGGCCGGCGACCGCCACGCCTACGCCCTGTGCCGTCCGCCCGGCCACCATGCGCGCCGCGATGCGGCCGGCGGCTTCTGTTACCTGAACAATGCCGCCATCGCCGCGCAGCGCCTGCGCGATACCTATGGTCGCGTCGCCATCCTGGACACCGACATGCACCACGGCCAGGGTATCCAGGAGATCTTCTACGAACGCAGCGACGTGCTGTACGTGTCGATCCACGGCGATCCCGAGAATTTCTATCCGGTGGTCGCGGGCTTCGCCGACGAGCGCGGCGCGGGCGCAGGCGCAGGCTACAACCTCAACCTGCCGATGCCGCACGGGTCGCCCGAGTCGGTATTTTTCGATCGGTTGCGCCAAGCGCGCGCCGCCATCGAGCAATTCCAGCCGGACGTGCTGGTGCTGTCGCTGGGTTTCGACATCTTCGAAAAAGACCCGCAGGCCATGGTGGCGGTGTCCGAAGACGGTTTCGAGCGGCTCGGGCGCGAAGTCGCCGGCTTGAAACTGCCAACCTTGATCGTGCAGGAAGGCGGCTACTATATCGAGGGCTTGGAATCGAACGCCGCACGCTTCTTCGCGGGGCTGGCCAGCACCTGAACACGGGCGGCGCGGCGGACGGCACCCGGCCCTGTCCTTTTGCCGGAATCCGCCCCACCGCCATGTGCCCTGCCCCCGCCCGCCCCGCCCGCAATCTGTCGCTCGCGCCCGAGCGCATGGACTGGAACCTGCTGCGCACCTTCATGTTCGTGGTGCAGGCGCGCGGCGTGGGCCGGGCGGCGCAGGCGCTGCACCTGAGCCAGCCGGCGGTCAGCCAGGCCTTGAAGCGGCTGGAGGACGCGGTCGGCGGCATGCTGCTGCACCGGCGCAACGGCGAATTCCGCCTGACCGGGCTGGGCGAGGAAATCTACGCCATCGCCCGCGACATGTACGGCACCATGGCGCGCATCGAGACCGCCGCCCTGCAGGACCGGCACGAAGTCGCCGGCACCTTGCGGCTGCTGGTCATGAGCCGCATCCAGAGCACGGCCTACGACGATTTCCTGGCCGATTTCCACCAGCGCCATCCGCGCATCGAATTCCACATCGAGGTGCTGCCCAGCGCCGACATCCTCGATGCCCTGTCCAAGCGCGTGCCGGCGCTGGGCCTGTGCCTGTGCCGCAAGCCGGTCGAGGCGCTGGAACGGCGGCTGTTCCTGCGCCACCACTACGCGGTGGTCTGTGGCCGCCGCCACCCGCTGTTCTCGCGGCCGCGGGTGGGCATCGAGGACCTGATGGATCAGAATTTCGTCTGCTTCGCCAGCGACCAGATTGGCGATACCCTGTCGCCGCTGACCATCTTCCGCGACCAGCAGGGGTTCACCGGCCGCATCGTCGCCACCTCGCCGCACATCGAGGAAGTGCGGCGCATGGTGGTGGCCGGCATCGGCCTGAGCTTCCTGCCCGAACACCTGATCGTGCCGGACGTGGTCAATGGCGAGTTGCGGCGCCTGCCGCCCAACGAGAGCGTGGCCGAGATCGACGTGTTTCTGGCCTGGCACCGGCAACGCAAGCTGAGCGCGGCCGAGACGGCCTACCTGGAAGCGTTCGAGCGCTTCCTGGCGCGCACGCCGCTGGCGGCGCGGGCCCGCTGACCCGGCGCCGGCGGTTGTGGCGATAATGATTGTTTGCCTTCCCGCTTCATCACCTTTCCCCTGGAGCACGCCATGTCTCGTTGGACCTTCTATACCGCGCCGGGCACCTGCGCCCTGGCGACCCACATCGCGCTGCGCGAAGCCGGCGCCGACTTCGAGGTCGTCAACCTGGATTTCAGTGCCGGGCAGCAACAAAGCCCGGAGTACCTGCGGGTCAATCCCAAGGGCCGGGTGCCGGCGCTGGCCACCGAACAGGGCGTGTTGACCGAGACGCCGGCGCTGCTGGCCTTCGTGGCCCAGCGCTTTCCGGCGGCACGGCTGGCACCGCTGGACGATCCGTTCGCCTTCGCGCGCCTGCAGGAGTTGAACAGCTATCTGGCCTCGACCGCCCACGTGGCGCATGCGCACAAGCGGCGCGGCGCGCGCTGGGCCGACGATCCGGCGGCGCATGAAGCCATGCGCGCCAAGGTGCCGGAAACCATGACGGCCGTGGCCGCCTACCTGGAAGCGCAGATCGCCGGGCCGTGGGCGCTGGGCGAGCAATTCAGCGTGACCGACGCCTATCTTTACACCATCGGTAGCTGGTTGGAAGGCGACGGCGTCGACATGGCGCGCTTTCCGGCGCTGAGCGGCTACCTGGCGCGGGTCGGCGCGCGTCCGGCGGTGCGGCGCGCCCTGGCCGAAGCCACCGGCCGGTAAGCCGAAGCGGCCCGGTGGCTCAGCGCCGCGCCGGCGCCGCGGCCGCCCCGCTCCCACACGCCTCGATCCAGTCGGCCGCCGTGTCGGCGATGCCATCCTGTAAGCAGAACCCCGGGGTCGCGCGCCAACATCGGCGCTGGCGTCAGGCCGGCCAGCACGCGCAGCGCGGCCTCGGTGTGGGCGTCGAGTTCACGCCACAAGGCGGATGGGTAATCGTGTTGGTTCAGGCCGCGGCTTAGCGGATCGGTTTTATTTCTGTTATTTCTGTCTTGACAGAAATAACAGAAATACCTACAGTGGCCCCATGAAACTGACTCCGATCGCCGAACGCTTCATCCTCCATTGGGGCGAAATGGGCTCGCGCTGGGGCGTGAACCGCACCGTGGCGCAGATCCACGCCCTGCTCTACCTGCTGGGCCGGCCCGTGCCGGCCGAGGAAATCGCCGAAACGCTGGGCGTGGCGCGCTCGAACGTCAGCAACAGCCTCAAGGAATTGCAGGCGTGGCGGCTGGCCAGGGTGGTGCACGTCATGGACGATCGGCGCGATCATTTCGAAACGTCCACCGATATCTGGGAACTGTTCAAGCTGATCGTCGAAGGCCGGCGCCAGCGCGAAATCGACCCTACGCTGGCGATGCTGCGCGATACGCTCGCCAGCCCCGAGATGGCCGGCGAACCCTCGCTTACGGCGCAGCGCGTGCGCGAGACGCTGGATTTCCTCGAAATCCTCACCACCTGGTCGGACGAAATGCTGCGCATGAAGCCCGAGACCTTGATGAAGACGCTCGGCATGGGCGCCAAGATCAGCAAGACGATGCGGCGCGGCAAGAGTTGACGGCACGGCGGGAGCACGCGTCCCGCCTTTTTTTATCTGGTTATTTCTGTCTATACAGAAATAACAGAAATTAAGGAATCGCCAGGCCGATGCGGCCGGAGGGGAATCATATGAATATCCTGGTATGCGGTGCCAATGGTTTCATCGGCCGCGCCTTGTGCCGGGCGCTGGCGCGCGACGGCCACCGGGTGCTCAAGGGCGTGCGGCAAGCGCGGCACGACGACGAGATCGCCATGGATTACCGTGTCGACACGACGCCTGCCGCCTGGGTCGACCGCCTGCGCGGAATCCACGTCGTGATCAACGCGGTTGGCATCCTGCGCGAGGGCGACGACGGCGATTTCGACCGGATCCATCACCGCGCCCCGGTGGCGCTGTTCGACGCCGCTGCGCAGACCGGCGTGCGGCGGGTGCTGCAGCTATCGGCGCTGGGCGCGCAGACCGGCGCCACCGCCTATTTCCGCAGCAAGCGCGCCGCCGACGAGCACCTGCGCGCGCTGCCGCTCGCGCATCACATCCTGCGGCCGGCGCTGGTATATGGCAGCCAGGGCGCGTCGGCGCGCTTTTTCCGCGCCCTGGCATCGCTGCCACTGCACGCCCTGCCCGCCGGCGGGCGCCAGCCGCTGCGGCCGATCCTGGTGGACGAACTGGCCGAGATCGTGGCGCGGCTGGTCAACGGCACGGCCGAGGCGCCGCCCGTGCTCGATCTGGTGGGCGGCACCGAGGTCTCGTTCCGGCAGATGCTGGCGCTCTACCGCAAGGCCATGGGCTTCGCGCCGGCATGCACGCTGGCCGTGCCCGGCGCGCTGGTGACGGCCGGCGCGGCGCTGTGCGACCGCCTGCCCGGTTCGATCCTGACACGCGACACCTGGCGCATGCTGCGCGCCGGCAACCGCGCCGAGCCGGCGGCCACCGCGCGGGTGCTGGGCCGGGCGCCCGCCGGCATCGACACCTTCATTGCCCCGGCCGAGGCGCCCGCGCTGCGCCAGCAGGCGCTGGCGGCCTGGCGCCCTGCCCTGCTGCGCGGCGCGCTGGCGCTGATCTGGCTCTGGACCGCGCTGTGCAGCGCCTTCATCTACCCGGTGGCCGACAGCCTGGCGCTGCTGGCGCGCGTCGGCCTGCAAGGCCCGGCCGCGCTGGCGGCCCTGTCGCTGGCCGCGCTGCTGGACGCCGGGTTCGGCCTGGCCACGTTGTGGCGGCCCGGCCGGCGGCTGTGGGCGGCGCAGCTCGCCCTGGTGCTGGGCTATTCCCTAGTGATCGCGGTGGCGCTGCCGGAATTCCTCTGGCATCCGTTCGGCCCGTTGCTCAAGAACGCCGCCGTCATCGCGCTCCTATTCATCCTGTTCAGCGAGGAAACCCGGCCATGAATGCCTATCTCACGATCAAGACCCTGCATATCCTGTCGTCGGTGCTGCTGGTGGGCACCGGCTTCGGCACGGCCTTTTACCTGTTCTTCGCCAACCGCACCGGCTCGGTGCCGGCGATCGCGGCGGTCGCGCGCTTGGTGGTGCGGGCCGACCTGTGGTTCACCACGCCGGCCGTGGTGGCGCAGCCGCTGACCGGATTGTGGCTGGCGCACACCGCCGGCTGGGACTGGACCACGCCGTGGATCGCGCTGTCGATCGGGCTGTACCTGCTGGCGGGCGCCTGCTGGCTGCCGGTGGTGTGGTTGCAGTACGAAATGGCGAAGATGGCCGCTGGCGCCCATGCGGCTGGCGCCACGGCGCTGCCGCCGCGTTACTGGCGCTTCGCGCGCCGCTGGGAATGGTTGGGCTACCCGGCGTTCCTGGCCATGGTGGCGGTGTATTTCCTGATGGTGCTCAAGCCGCCGCTGTAGCGGGCGGCAGCGGCCTGCCCGGCGCGGCCCCGGGGGCCGCGCCGGCCAACGCGGACCCCGCTGCGTATCAGTCGATGGCGGCGCCCGCGGTTTTGACCACCTTGCCCAGGCGCGTGTATTCCTCGGCGCCGAACTCGGCCAGCGACTGGCGCGAGGTCGGCGACGGGATCGCGCCGCGCGATTCCAGCGCCTGCTTCACCTCGGGGCGTTGCAGCGCCCGGTTCACGGCGGCGTTGAGCTTGTCGAGGATGGCGGCGGGCGTGCCCTTGGGCGCGTACAGCCCGTCCCAGGCGAAGAACTCGTAGCCCTTGAGGCCGGCCTCGCTCAAGGTCGGGATGTCGGGATTGGACGCCACCCGTTGCGGCGTGGTCACGCCCAGCGCCCGCAGCTTGCCCGCGGCGATCTGGCCCGACACGTTCGGCATCACGTCGATCAGCAGCGAGATGCGCCCGCCCAGCAGGTCGGTCATGGCCGCGCTGCCGCCCTTGTACGGGATGTGCATGATCTTGACGCCGGCCATCTGGTTCAACAGTTCACAGGCCAGGTGCGACGAGGTGCCGTTGCCGGCCGAACCACAGGTCAGTTCGCCCGGGTGCGACTTGGCGTACGTCAGCAGTTGCGCCAGCGACTTGAAGCGCTCGTCGGCGGCATTGACCACCAGCGCGGCGGCGATGACGGTAAAGCGCGAAACCGGCTCGAAGTCGCCCGGCGCGTAGCCCGGCGACTTGTACAGCCAGTGGTTGGTGGCCTGGGTGCCGTTGGTGCCGTACGACAGTGTGTAGCCGTCGGGACTGGCGCGCGCGACGATGGCGGTGCCGATGTTGCCGCCGGCGCCGGGCCGGTTCTCGACGATGATGGACTGGCCGAGTTCGCGCGACAGCGGCTCGGCCACCAAGCGCGCCAGCGTGTCGCCGCCACCGCCGGCCGCGAACGGCACGACCAGCGTGATCGGACGCGTGGGCCAGTCGGGGCCCTGTGCCAGCGCGGCGCCGGACGCCAGCGCCAGGCATGCTGCCGCAATGCGGAGCGGGGTCTTGAAGGGGGTCATGGTTTGTCTCCTTGGGGGGCGGGACGCGTCCGCGGGTTATGGTGTATCGGACGCGCCGGATGGCAAAAGCGTAGCGCCGGGGAAGTCTTGCGGGCGGTCACACGAAACGGCAACTGACCGCGCCAAGCCGGCCATAATCGACGTGGAAGGTGTCGCCGCTTTCGGCGTACACCGGCCGCGTGAACGAACCGCTCAGGATGATCTGGCCGGGCTCCAGCGCAACGTCATAGCCGGCCAGTTTGTTGGCCAGCCACACCACGCCGTTGGCCGGATGGTTCAGCACGCCCGCCGCCAGGCCGGTTTCCTCGATCACGGCGTTGCGCGACATCAGCGCGCCGACCCAGCGCAGGTCGAGCTCGCCGACGCGCACCGGCCGTCCGCCCATCACCACGCCGGCGTTGGCGGCGTTGTCGGCGATGGTGTCGAACACCTTGCGCGGCCGCTTGGTGTCGGGGTCGATCTGGTGCGAGCGCGCGTCGATGATCTCCAGCGCGGGAATGACATAGCGCACCGCGTCCAGCACGTCGAACAACGTCACGCCCGGGCCCTTGAGCCGGCGTTCCAGGATGAAGGCCAGCTCGACCTCGACGCGCGGCACGATGAAACGGTCGCGCGGGATCTCGGCGCCGTCGTCGAACAGCATGTCATCGAGCAGCGCGCCATAGTCGGGCTCGTCGATCTGCGAAGACAACTGCATGGCGCGCGACGTCAGGCCGATCTTGTGGCCGACCAGCCGGCGGCCGCCGGCGATCTTGGCCGCCACCCATTCGCGCTGGATGGCATAGGCGTCGGCGACGGTGATATCGGGGTGCTCCAGCGACAGTTGGCGCACCTGCGTGCGGTTGCGTTCGGCGTGGTCCAGGCGCTGCGCCAGGGCCTTGATGGTGGCGGCATCCATGGGGTTTCCTTGGGGTGTCATGGGATTTTCCGGCAGGGTTTCGGGCGTGTCATTGGGGCTTGTCATTCCGGCGGCAGATGGCGCCGGCTGCGCTTTTCCGCCAGCAGCCACTGCTGGCCGCTGGCGACCAGCCGGTCCTGGCAGTCGCGGATGGCGACCAGGCGCGGCGCCCCGCCCTGCGTCTGGGGATCGCTGTCGTAGGCGGTCAGGAAGTAGCCCACCGTGGCCTGATCCGCGCGGTGTTCGAGCAGCCGCAGGTTGGTGATGACGTGGCAGGTGGTGCGCTGCGGCGGCCGCGCCTCCAGCGCCGCCAGCACGTCGCGCGGGCCGGTCAGCAAGCGGCCCTGACGCAGCCAGGTGCCATCCGGCGCCATGAGCGCGGCGGCAGCTGCGTGGCGCCGGGTATCCAGCGCGTGAAAGAAGGCCAGGACGACCGCCTCGCAGGCGGCCTTGACGGTTTCGGTCTGCATTGGGTGCTCCATCGTGGGTTCAGCCGATCCGGGCGCTGGACAGCGGCGCGTCGGCACGCGCCAGCCGGCCGGGGTCCACCCGGGCGCCCTGGGCGATCCATTGGCGCAACGGGCGCAGTTCGCGCGCCGCGTTCACCGCCACGGCGCCGACGACGCGGTCGCCCTCGTCCAGCGCCACCGACAGCAGCGCCCGTGCGTCCGCCTGCGGCCGCAGCACTTCGCGCCTGGCCCGCGCCGGAAATCCGGCGATCTGCACCATGGCATCGTATTGCTCCGACCAGACCGCGCCGCTGGGCACATAGGGCTGGCCCGCATCGAGCGCCGCACAGGCCGCGGCCGCGCCCTGATCCTGCGCGTTCTGCCAGGATTCCAGGCGCAGGGGGCCGGCAGCGGATGCGGCCACCGCCACGTCGCCGGCCGCCAGCACGTCGGGCGCCGAGGTGCGGCAGTATTCATCGACCAGCACGCCGCGGTCGCAGGCGATGCCGGCCGCGCGCGCCAGCGTGTCGTTGGCTTGCATGCCGACCCCGAGCACCACGGCGTCGGCCTCCAGATGGCCGCCGTCCGCCAGCTCGGCCACGCAGCTTCCATCCGGCCGCGCTTGCACCGCCCGCAGACCGGTGTCGAAACGCAGCGTCACGCCCTGGGCGCTGTGCAGCGCCGCCAGGTGGGCCGAGACGCCAGGCGGCACGCTGCGGGCGCACAGGCGCGGTGCCTGCTCCAGCACCGTAGTGGCACAGCCCGCCTGGCGCGCGGTGGCGGCCACTTCCAGGCCGATCCAGCCGCCGCCGGCGATCACGACGCGGCGCCCGGGGCCCAGGCGGGTCCGCAGGCGCAAGGCATCGTCGCGGGTGCGCAGCACATGCACGGCCGGGCCGTCGACGCCAGGCAAGGCCGGCACGATGGGACGGCCGCCAGTGCACAGGATCAGCTTGTCGTAGTCGAGTACGGCGCCCTCGGAGGTCTCGACCTGGTGGCGCTCGGGCCACAGCCGCGTCGCCGCCACGCCGGGCCGGAAAGTGATGTCCAGTTCGGCCAGGCGTTCGCGGGAAAACAGTTCGGTGCTGTCGGGCGCGGCCTGGCCGCCCAGCACCGCCTTGCTCAAGGGCGGCCGCTCGTACGGCGCATGCGGCTCGTCACCCAGCAGCACGATGCGGCCGCGGTAGCCACGCCCGCGCAGCGTGGCCGCGGCCCAGCCGCCCGCCTGCCCCGCGCCGACGATGACGATGGCGCCGGCGCTCACGCGGCCTCCGGGCTCAGGTAGATCGTGCCGCCCTCGACCCGCACCGCGTAGCGCCGCAGGTCGGTGGTGACGGGCGGACATTGCGGCTTGCCGCTGCGGATGTCGAACACGCCCTGGTGCAAGGGGCATTCGATGGTGCCGTTTTCCAGATAGCCATCGGCCAGGCTGGCGTTGCCGTGCGGGCAGCGGTCCTGGGTGGCGCAGATCTCGCCCTGCAGGTCGTACAGGCACACGGCCTCGCCGTCGAGCGCGACGCGCAGCGTGCCGGTGTCGGGGGAAATGTCGCCCACCTGGGCGACCGGAGTCCAGGTCGTCATGGTCACAGCCCCATCGCTTTGCGGTAGTAGTCGTAGAACGAGCGGATCAGCACTTCGGTCACCATGTAGTCGGCCGGCTCGGTGTCGCGCCCGCCCATCTCGACGATGCCGCGCGCCTCGGGATAGCCGGTGACGCCGATCTGCACCTGGTTCAGCATTTCGCTGTCGTCCATCGAGACGAAGCCGGCCGGGCCGAGCAGGTTGGCGTGCTTCAGGCGCAGGCGGGTCATTTCCTCGTCGTCGTCCTCGTAGCCGTAGTAGGTGAACACCAGTTCGTGCTCGGTCGGGCTGCGCGGAATCACGTGGCGGGTCTTGAGCGAATTGGCCTGGATGCCGAACTGCGCGGCGGGAAAGACCCAGGCGCCGCCGACCCGGCCGCGGTTGAATTCGGCGCGCGGGGTCACGGTTTCCAGATCGAGCAGCTCCAGGTCGTCGCGAAAGCGGCTCATTTCGCTGGTGGCCTCGGTCTTCTTCTTGCCTTCGTTGTGCGACACCATCACGCTGTGCGCGCCGCCGCCAGTGGGAATGCACTCGGACTTGGAGTCCGCGCGCCACAGGCCGAAGGTGATGTAGAAGGTGTGCAGCAGCGTCGCGTGGTACGGGTCCTTCAGGTTTTCCAGGTACATCTTCCAGTTGCTGGGGATCAGTTGGCGGCTGTAGCCCAGCAGCTTGAGCTTCTTGCCCGGCAGCATGTGGTCGATCTCGGCCAGCACCTCGGGGCCGCAGTATTCCTCGAAACTGGGCGCATCGTCGGCGAACGTGGCCCAGATCGAGCCGCCGCGGTTGACGCTGCGCAGTTTGCGGATGCCGTTCTGCTTCGGATCGAAGTCGCGCGGCATGCCGCCCTTGCCCATCGCGCCACGGCGAAACGGCACGCCCTGCAGGTTGCCGTCCAGGTCGTAGTTCCACTGGTGGTATGGGCAGGTGAAGTCGGCCACCTTGCCGGTGTTCTGCCAGCAGATCTGGGCGCCGCGGTGGGCGCAGCGGTTCTCCAGCACGTTGATCTCGCCGCTTTCGGTGCGCACCATGATGACCGGGCGGTTGCCGATCCAGTTGCGCTTGTAGCAGCCGGTCTCGGGCACTTCGCACTCCAGGCCCACGTAGTTCCAGGTGCGGCCGCCGAAGAACACGTCCATTTCCTTCTGGAAGATGGCCGGATCGGTGTAGACCCAGTTGGGAATGCGCGTGTAGCCCTCCTTGGGCCAGCGGCGCTCGAGATGGATGGGGGCCGCGGCGGGAGCGTCCAGCACGGCGGAATCGGAACAGGTCATGGCGGGTTTCCTGGCAGCGGGATCAGAGGGGAACGATGAGCGAGGTGCGCACGCGGTAGTTGTCGTAGACGCAGTCGCGGCGGGTCAGCAGCGGACCCTGCGGCGTCAGGCGCAGTTCGTCCAGGTAGCGGCCCACCATGTTCAGCGTGGGCTCGCGGTCGGACAGCGACTCCATCACGGCGAAATTGGCCTGGGCCACGATGCGTTCGCCCTGCGCCTCGATGACGCGCACGCCGCTGATGAAGTGGCGCAGCGAACGCGGCTCGAACATGGTGGTTTCGCGCAGCGCGGTGACGCGGTCGCGCAGCATGTTCTTGTTCATGCAATAGATCAGGCCGAGCGGCAGGCCGGCGTCATGGTTCTCGCGCGACAGCACGCGGTAGTGGCAGTCCTCGGTGAAGAAGTCGGGCCATTCCTCCAGCCGGTCTTCGTCCAGGCAGTAGGCGTAGTCGTCGTAGAAGTCGCGCAGCCGCGCGCGCAGCGAGGTGTCGTCGGGCAATGGGATCTGGGTCATGGGAATTTCCGGGATGCGAGGGGCGCGCTCAGGACGCGGCGGCCAGTTGCGCCAAGTTGCTTTCGAAGCCGCTCTGGCTGCCGAGCGCCAGGATCGGTTCCTGCATGCGCTCCTGCCAGATCAGCGATTCCATGGCGATCTGCAAGGGATGGTCCTGCACCGTCAGGGCCGAGGTGGTTTCGGTGCCCGAATGGTGCGAGTGCATCGCCCAGCCGGGCGCCGACAGGATCAGGTCGCCGGCCTTCCAGTCCAGCCGCACGCCGTTGACCTTGCTGTAGCCGTTGCCGCGCAGGTAGTAGTTGATGGCCGACGAACTGTGGCGGTGCGGCACGTGGTGGTTGTCCGGCGGCGACGACGAGATGGTGGCGAAGAAGCTGTGGGTGGTGCCGATGCGGCGTTCGGTGGCCGGGTTGTACAGCACGAACAGGCGGCGGCCGTTGTAGCCGCGCGCCATCTCCTCGACGCTGGGCAGGTGCCGCGAGACGGCCGCCCAGGGCCAGTGCAGCGCCTTCGATTCCACCACGTCGATGTCGATCAGCCATTCGTAGCCCATCAGCCAGGCGCCTTCCGGGGTGATCTGTTCGCGCAGCGCCAGGTCGCGGGCGCGCGCCGCCTCGGGCGAGCGGGCGGGCGCCGGGCGGGTGTTGGCGTCGGCCGGCGGCACGTCGCCCTCGAATTCCTCGACGTAGTGGATCTCCAGCTTTTCCAGCAGCGGCGCATTGGAGTACGACAGCCGCACCCAAGGCGTCTTGCCGTCATTGCGGTACGAATGCACCTGCATCGCCGGCGTGTTCCACACGTCCCAGCGGCCCACCGCGATGTCGCGGCCGGCCACCGTGGCCACGCCCTCTCCGCTGATACAGATCTCCAGCATGTTGGAGTTCTTGCGCAGGTTGAAAGTGCGCTCGCCAGGGTTGACGACGTTGATGGTGACGTCCGTGCCGGGCGCCAGGCCCAGTCCCGGCGCGGTGGCCTGCGGATGCACGATGAGCGCGGCGCGGCGGCCGTTGGCGGGGCGCGGCGCGTCGATCAGGCGGGCGATTTCCTGGTCGATCTCCTCCTTGGGGATCACGATCGATGGCCATTTGTTCTGTTCGCGGGGCGCGGCCCCGCTGACGTCGACGAACATGTCTGTCTCCTGTGGCCGGCGGCGGTGGGCGCCGCCAGCGTGGTGATTGAAAGTGGGAAAAACGGGGGTGCGAAGGGATGGATCGGACTCAGGCTTGCGCCAGCAGCAGGTTTTCGCGGGTCTGGGGCGGCAAGGCGACACCCAGCCCGTGCTCACGGGCGTGTTCATACGCCACCTGCGCCATCGCCAGATCCGACAGGCCCATGCCCATGCCCTTGAACAGCGTCAGGCGCGCGTCGGGCGCGCGGGTCTCGCCGCGCGCCAGCAGCTCGCCCAGCACCGCCACGCCGTCCCACGCCGCGCCGTCCGCGCCGTAGCGTTCGCGCAGTTCGCGCGAGCCGCGCCGGGCGTTCTCCAGGTCGTCCACCACCACGCGGTCGGCGCGCTCGAACACGTCCTGGGCGAACTCGGCCTTGGCCGGCAGGATGGCGCCCACGGCATTCAGGTGGCGGCAATCGGCCAGCAGCGCCGCGTCGACAAAGGGCTCGACCGCCCGGGTGATCAGCGTGACGATCTCGGCGCCGGCCAGCGCGTGCTCCAGCGTCGGCGCCGCTTCGACCGCGAAGGCGTACTTGCCGGCCACCGCGTCGACGAAGGCGCGGCGCTTTTCCGGCGTCGGGCTGTAGATCCGTACCCGTTGCAGCGGGCGCACCGCCGCCAGCGCCGCCAGTTGCGTCACCGCCTGCGGCCCGGTGCCGATCAGCGCGGCCTGCGTGGCGGCCGCGGGCGCCAGGGCGCGGGTGGCCACGCCGCTGATGGCGGCCGTGCGCAGCATGCCCAGCGCGCGCGCCTCGATCACGGCCCGCAGCAGGCCGGTATCGGCATCGAACAGGCTGTACAGCGAACCGCCGCCCGCCTTGGTGTGAACCCAGGTCTTGAAGCCGGCATAGCCGCCGGGACCGGGCCGCACGGAACCCAAGGCATGCATCGAGCTGCCGTCGCCCCAGGTGGTCAGCGCCTTGGGCACGTTGCGCGCGCCGCCGCGCGCCTGCGCCACCAGCATCTGTTGCAACGCGTCGATGGCGCGCGGGATGGTCAATGCCGCCACCACGTCTTTTTCGGTGAGATACCGCAATGCCTCAGTCATGCTTGTGTCCTTGGTTGACCTGGCCGTGGACCGGTTCGTCCACCACCGTATTGCGCAGCGTCCCGACGCCCGGGACTTCGACCTCCAGCGTGTCGCCAGCCGCCAGGAAGCGCGGCGGCTGGCGGCTGGAACCGACCCCCTCGGGGGTGCCGGTGGCGATCACGTCGCCGGGAGCCAGCGGAGTGAAGCTGCTGATGTAGGCGATCAGTTCGGGAATCGGGAAGATCAGGTCGGCCAGTGCGCCCTGCTGCACGGTCTCGCCGTTCAGGCGCGTTTCGATCCGCAGCCGCGCCGGATCGCCGATCTCGTCGGCGGTCACCAGCCAGGGGCCGATCGCGCCGCTGCGCTCGAAGTTCTTGCCCGGGGTCACCTGGGCGTTGTGCTTCTGGAAGTCGCGCACCGAGTTCTCGGCCAGGCAGGTGTAGCCGGCGACGTGGTCCAGAGCATCGCGCGCCGCGATGTGGCGTCCCGCCCGGCCGATCACCACCGCCAGTTCGCCCTCGTAGTCGAAACGGTCGGAGGCGCGCGGCTTCCAGACCGGTGCGTCGTGACCGACGAAACTATCGGGATAGCGGGCGAACAGCGAAGGATGGCGCGGTAGTTCGCGGCCGGCCTCGGCCACGTGGCGGCCATAGTTCAGGCCGACGCAAAGGATCTTGCGCGGCGCGGGCACCGGCGCCAGCCATTGCAGGCCGGCCAGGGCAATGCCGGGGCCGTCCAGGCCCGCGGCCGCCCGCGCAATCGCCTCGACCCCGGCGGCCAGGGCCGTGGCCAGGTCGGGCCAGTGCCGCGTCAACGGCATCACTTCGGCGCCGCGCAGCACGCCCCAGGCCGGCTGGCCCGCATGTTCGAAGCTGATCAGCTTCATTTTGTCTCCTGTCCTGTGAACGGTCTGCCTGGCATGCAATTGAGTGACGGATTGCATGCATTCGGTGGCTTTTATTGGCCTTGACCGCTGTTTTTCCGAATTATTGCATGCAATTTTGATTAATCGCAAGGCTCAATCGATTTTTTCTTGAGCGATTGCATGCAATTTTGTAGGTACACTGGAGACCCTTTCAGATACGTTCCCGCCGACGCTCCGCTATGGCCGCTCAGATCGACAAAGTGATTTCCGAACTCCGGGACATGGTGCTTTCGGGCGCCCTGCAACCCGGCGAACGCGTGGTGGAGTTGCAGTTCTCGGCGCGCCTGGGCGTGTCGCGCACGCCGCTGCGCATTGCGTTGACCGAGCTGGAAAAAGAAGGCCTGCTGGAGCGGCTGCCGTCGCGCGGCTTTCGCGTGCGCGCCTTCACCGTCGACGAGATCGGCGACGCGGTGGAAGTGCGCGGCGTGCTGGAAGGCATGGCGGCGCGGCTGCTGGCCGAGCGCGGCGCCAGCGCCGAGGTGCTGGAACAGTTGTCGCAGGCCGTCGAGGAAGGCCGCGCCCTGCTGGCGCCGGCGCGGCGCGATCCCAAGGTCACGGTGGATGCGCGCGCCTGGGGGCAGATCAACCGCCGCTTTCACGAGATCCTGTGCGAAGCGGCCGGCAATCGTGCGCTGCTGTCAGCGCTGGAACACAACAACAAGACGCCGCTGGCCGGCCCGGCCGCGCTGACGCTGCCGTCCACCCCTTCCCTGCTGGAGACGCCCTTCGTATTGCGGGCGCAGGCGGATCATGAAGACCTGCTGCGCGCCATCACGCGGCGCGAGGCGGTCCGGGCCGAGAACCTGATGCGCGAACACGCCTATCGCAGCCGCGAGAACAAGCGAGTGCTGCTGGAGTCGCTGCGCGGGGGCGTGGCGGGGCCGGCGGATGGCGCGTGACCGCCTGATGGGCGCTGCCCCCAGGCATGGCGGCTGTCAGAACAACCGGCGCACGCGTTCGCGGATGGCGCCGGCATAGGCCCAGCACCACACCGCCAGCGCCAGCATCGCCACCGTGAAATAGGCGCGCGCTTGCAGCGGCACGGGATTCAGGCGCGACAGCGTGGGGAACGGCTCGTAGCCGATGAAGTCGCTGGCGGCCAGCGCGCTGAACAGCAGCGCCAGCACCGGGCCGGTGAAACGCGGCCGCTCGCCGCGGGTGCGCGGGTCGGCCCGGAAATACCAATGGAACAGGCGCAGCAACTGGATCACGACGGCGGCCAGCGGAACGACCAGGGCAAGCTGCAGCACGAGCAGCGCAACGATGACTTGAGTGGGAAGCATGGCCGCGATTTTACGCGGCTCCGGGACAACCCCTATTACCCGCCCCATTCCAAACAACTATCGTATTCGAGAATTATCAAATAAGAGAATTCTCGCTTCCGACAAGACATGGCCGCAGACCCGATTTACGATTACGCCGTCATCGGCGCCGGCATCGCCGGTGCCTCCGTGGCCTACCGCCTGAGCGCGACCGCCTCCGTGGTGGTGCTGGAGCGCGAAGCGCAGCCCGGCTACCACTCCACCGGCCGTTCGGCCGCCATGTTCATGGAGACCTACGGCACCGAACAGATCAAGGCGCTGACGCGCGCCAGCCGCGATTTCTACGAACATCCGCCGCAAGGGTTCTGCGAGCATCCCCTGCTCAGCCCGCGCGGCGTGCTGTATATCGCCGCGCCGGACCAGCAGGACCTGCTGCGCGAGGTCTACGACGAATTCCGCAGCCAGTCGCCCAACGTCACGCTGATCGACGCCGCGCAAGCCTTGGCGCGGGTGCCGTGCCTGCGGCCGGAGCAGTTGTGCGGCGCGATCGAGGAACCGGACGCCCGTGACATCGACGTGCATGCGCTGCACCAGGGCTTCCTGCGCGGCATGACGCGCCAGGGCGCGGTGCTGCGCAATCGCGCCGAACTGGTGGCGGCCTCTTACGCGGACGGCGCCTGGACGCTGACGCTGGCCGATGGCGCCAGCTTGCGGGCGCGGGTGCTGGTGAACGCGGCCGGCGCCTGGGCCGATCACGCCGCAGAACGCTGCGGCGTGCGGCCGGTGGGCCTGCAACCGTGCCGCCGCACGGCGTTCACCTTCAGCGGGCCCGAGGATGTCGATTTCTCGCATTGGCCAGCCGTGGTCGGGGTCGACGAGAGTTTCTACTTCAAGCCCGACGCCGGCCAATTGCTGGGCTCGCCCGCCAATGCCGATCCGGTGCCGGCGCACGACGTGGTGCCCGAGGAGCTGGACGTGGCCACCGGCATCTACCGCATCGAAGCGGCCACCTGTCTGACCATCCGCCGCCCGCGTCACACCTGGGCCGGGCTGCGTTCGTTCGTGCCCGACGGCGACTTCGTCATCGGCTGGGACAGCGCCAGCCCCGCTTTCTTCTGGCTGGCAGCGCAGGGCGGCTACGGCATCCAGTCCGCCGCCGGCGTCTCGCGCCTGGCGGCCGACCTGTTGCAGGGCCTGCCGCTGGACGCCAGCCTGGCGGCCCAGGGCGTCGACCCCGCGCGCCTGGCGCCGTCCCGTTTCACCCGATCCTGAAAGGAGCATTGCCATGAGCCACGCCATCGAACGCCTGCCGAGCAGCCTGCCATTCCCGTTTTCGCGGGCGGTGCGAGCCGGCGGCTTCCTGTTCCTGTCGGGCCAGGTGCCGATGAGCGCCACCGGCGAGGTGGTGCGCGGCGACATCCAGACCCAGACGCGCGCGGCCTGCGAGCGCATCGCCGAAAGCCTGGCGGCCGGCGGCGCGCGGCTGGACCAGGTGGTCAAGGCCACCGTGTGGCTGTCCGACATGGGCCATTTCGCCGGCTTCAACGAGGTCTACAAGGAATTCTTCGGCGCGGCGCTGCCGGTGCGTTCGACGGTGGCGTCGGCGCTGGCGTTGAACGTCGACGTGGAGATCGAAGTGCAGGCGTACATCGGGCAGGACTGAGCTGCGCCGCGCGCGGACATCCACACAGAACGGAGCGATCGCATGAAGATTTTTTCCGGGTCCCTGGCGACCGAGACCAACACCTTCTCACCCATCCCGACCGGCCTGTCGGCCTATCGGTCGCGCGGCTACTATCCGGCCGGCCAGCACCCGGACCGCATGCAGATGTTCTCCGGCCCGCTGTGGGCCGCGCGCCAGCGCGCCCAGGGCAAGGACTGGACGCTGATCGAGGGCATGACGGCGGGCGCGACCCCGGCCGGCCCGACCACCCGCCACGCCTACGAAACCCTGCGCGATGAATTGCTGGACGACCTGCGCCGCGCCGGCAAGGTCGATATCGCGCTGTTCGGCCTGCATGGCGCCATGGTGGCCGATGGCTACGACGATTGCGAGGGCGACCTGCTGCGGCGGGCCCGCGAGATCGTCGGCCCGGACACCGTGATCGGCGCCGAGCTGGATCCGCACTGCCACCTGACCGACGCCATGGTCAATAGCGCCGATTTCCTGGTGTGCTTCAAAGAATACCCGCACACCGACATCCTGGAGCGCGCCTACGACCTGGTCGACCTGTGCGTGGCGCGCGCCGAGGGCCGCATCCAGCCGGCGCGCGCGGTCTTCGACTGCGAAATGATCTCCATCATGCACACCAGCCGCGAGCCGATGCGCGGCTTCGTCGACCGCCTGCTGGCGCTGGAAGGCAAGCAAGGCGTGCTGTCGGTGTCGATCGCGCACGGCTTTCCGTGGGGCGACACGCCCGACATGGGCTCCAAGGTGCTGGTCTACACCGACGGCGACGCCGCCCAGGCCGAACGGCTGGCGCGCGCGCTGGGCGAAGAGATCATTGGTTTCCGCGACCAGTTGGCGCCGCCCTACCCCGGCGCCGACGCGGCGCTGGACCAGGCGCTGGCGCTGGCCGACTTCCCGGTGGTGCTGGCCGACTCGGCCGACAATGCCGGCGGCGGCGCACCCAGCGACGCCACCTTCATCCTGGCGCGGGTGCTGGCGCGCGGCATCCAGGACGTGGCGACCGGCCCGTTCTGGGATCCGGTGGCGGTGCAGCTGTGTTTCGAGGCCGGCGCGGGCGCGCGGATCAAGCTGCGCATCGGCGGCAAGGTGGCGCCGGTGTCGGGCCAGCCGCTGGACCTGGACTGTGAGATCGTCGCGCTCAAGCGCGACGCCATCATGACCGGCCTGGCCGGCACGCCCGCGTTGCTGGGCGACGCGGCCGTGGTGCGCAGCCAGGGCGTGACCATCGTCATGACCACCCACCGCACCCAGGCCATGGACACCGACCTGTTCACGCAATTCGGCGTGGACCTGGGCGCGATGAAGCTGGTCATCCCGAAGTCGTCGCAGCACTTCTACGCCTCGTACGCGAAGATCGGCCGCCACGTCATCTACGTCGAGACGCCCGGCGCGATCACGCAAGACTACAACGCGCTGCCGTTCACCAAGCGCAAGTTGCCGAAATGGCCCTTCAAGGGCTGATATCCAACCCATTGCCCACGCCGGCAATGGGAAAAAACAAGGGGATGACCATGATGAAACGATTCAGCCTGCTGGGCGCCGCGGCCCTGCTGGCCTGTGGCCTGGCCGTGGGCCAGCCGGCCCAGGCCCAGGGCAAGACCTTGCGGATGGTGCCGCACGCCGACCTGAAGACCCTGGACCCGCTGTTCAACACCGCCTATATCACCCGCAATCACGGCTACATGGTGTTCGATACGCTGTTCGCGCAGGACAGCCACGGCCAGCCCAAGCCGCAGATGGTGGAAAGCTGGACCACGTCGGCCGATGGCAAGGCCTGGACCTTCAAGCTGCGCCCGGGGCTGAAGTTCAACGACGGCACGCCCGTCACCGCCGAGGACTGCATCGCCTCGCTGCAACGCTGGGCCAAGAAGGACACCATGGGCCAGGCGCTGATGGCGGCCGGCGCCGAACTGGCCGCCACCGGGCCCGACAGCTTCTCGCTGACGCTCAAGCAGCCCTTCGGCCTGGTGCTGGACGCGCTCGCCAAGCCGTCCGGCATGCCGCCCTTCATCATGCCCAAGCGCCTGGCGCAGACCGACGCCAACACGCCCGTGACGGAAATGGTCGGCTCCGGCCCGTTCCTGTTCAAGCGCGACGAGTGGGTGCCGGGCAACAAGGTCGTGTACGTCAAGAACCCGGCCTACGTGCCGCGCGGCGAACCGGCCGACGGCCTGGCGGGCGGCAAGGTCGCCAAGGTCGACCGGGTCGAATGGATCTACATCCCCGACGGCAACACCGCCACCGCCGCGCTGATGAACGGCGAAGTCGACATGATCGAGCAGACCACCCCGGACTTCCTGCCGGTGCTGGAAAGCAATCCGGACATCACCCTGAACCCCTCGGTCGCCACCCAGGGCATGGCCATCGTCAACGCGCTGCATCCGCCGTTCGACAAGCCGCAAGCACGCCAGGCCCTGTATTACCTGATCAGCCAGAAGGAAATGCTGGCGGCTATCGGCTACCCCGAGAAGTACCGCGTCGATTATTGCGCCACCCTGTACATCTGCGGTTCGCCGCTGGCCACCGATGCCGGCGCCGCGCCCTACGCCAAGCCCGACCTGGCGCGCGCCAAGCAGTTGCTGCAGGAGGCCGGCTACCAGGGCGAGAAAGTCGTGATGCTCTACCCCACCGACCACATCAGCGCACCGGCCGTCATGGTGCTGGCGCAGAACATGAAGAAGGCCGGCATCAAGGTCGACCTGCAGACCATGGACTGGGCTTCGCTGGCGGCGCGCCGCCTGAAGAAGGATCCGCCCGAACAAGGCGGCTGGAACCTGTTCCTGACCTGGGGCGGCTATTACGACGCCAGCACGCCGCTGACCAACCCGTGGCTGTCGGCCGCCTGCGGCAACAGCCTGCCGGGCTGGCCCTGCGACAAGGAACTGGACGCGCTGCGCACGCAGTGGATCCAGGAGCCTGACGCCGCCAAGCGCAAGGAAATCGCGGCGCAATTGCAGGCGCGGGCGTACCAGACGGTGCCTTACGTGATGTGGGGCGAATTCAAGCCGGTGTCGGCCATTCGCGGGCTGACGCACACCGAACTGATGAAGACCGGCATCCCGGTGATGTGGAACGTCGAAAAACCATGATGCGGCGCGGGGCCGCGAGTGATCGGCACGCGCGCCCCGGCCCCGGACAATCAGGCCGCCGCCAAGCGCCCCGCGCGCGCCGCGTCAGGCCGGGGGGAAACCCAGCGTGAAATTCATCCTGCGCCGCATCGCGGCCGTCATACCCGTCATGGCCGTGGTCGCGGTCGTGGTGTTCCTCTTGATCCACCTGTCGCCGGGCGATCCGGCGGCGGTGATCGCGGGCGACAACGCCACCACCGAAGACGTCGAGAAGATCCGCCAGAACCTGGGCCTGGACAAGCCGCTGCTGACGCAGTTCGGCATCTGGGTCGGGCACCTGGCCACCGGCGACCTGGGCACCTCGATCGCCACCCAGATGCCGGTGGCGCAACTGATCGGCCAGCGCATGGGGCCGACCCTGTCGATCGCCGCCTTCACCATGCTGTTCGCGGTGCTGGCGGCCGTGCCGCTGGGCGTGCTGGCGGCCTGGAACGCCGGGCGGCTGCTGGACCGGCTGGTGATGATCGGCGCGGTCTGCGCGTTCTCGGTGCCGGTGTTCCTGATCGGCTACAGCCTGGTGTACGGCTTTTCCATCAAGCTCGGCTGGCTGCCGGTGCAGGGCTACAAGCCGCTGGCCGACGGCCTGGTGCCGTACCTGCGGCATCTGGTGCTGCCCTGTCTGTCGCTGGGGCTGGTGTACATGGCTCTGCTGACCCGCATGACCCGCGCCACCATGCTGGAGGCGCTGTCGGAAGACTACATCCGCACCGCCCGCGCCAAGGGCCTGGCGGCCGGCCCGATCGTCTGGCACGCGCTCAAGAACGCCGCCAACCCCATCGTCACCACCATTGGCGTGGGCGTGGCGCTGTTGATCGGCGGCGTGGTGGTCACGGAAACCGTGTTCGCCATCCCCGGGCTGGGCCGCCTGACCATCGACGCCGTGCTGCGCCACGACTACCCCGTGATCCAGGGCGTGCTGCTGGTGGCCTCGGGCATCTACGTGCTGATCAACCTGCTGGTCGACCTGAGCTACCGCCTGTTCGACCCGCGCATCCGCTATTGAAGAGGGGCTCACCATGACCACCACCACCCTGCCCCTGGCCGTGCCGCGCCCGCGCTGGCGCCGCGCGGCCCGCTCGCTGCGGCGCCATCCGATGCTGTATGTGGGCGGCGCGATTCTGCTGGCGCTGGCCGTGATCGCGCTGGCCGCGCCCTGGCTGACCGCGATCGACCCGCAGGACATCAATCCGATGGCGCGCATGAAGCCTCCCTCGGCCGAACACTTCTTCGGCACCGACGCGCTGGGCCGCGACGTGTACGCGCGCACCCTGTGGGGCGCGCGGGTGTCGCTGCTGGTCGGCGTGGTGGTTGCATTGGTGTCGACCGCGGGCGGCGTCCTGCTGGGCATGCTGGCAGGCTACTTCCGCCGCCTGGATGCCGTGATCATGCGCATCATGGACGGCCTGATGGCGATTCCCGGCGTGCTGCTGGCCATTGCGTTGATGGCCACGCTCAAGGGCGGCCTGGGCACCGTG
This sequence comes from Achromobacter sp., assembly GCF_050285565.1. Lineage (GTDB taxonomy): Bacteria > Pseudomonadota > Gammaproteobacteria > Burkholderiales > Burkholderiaceae_B > Achromobacter. The sequence continues at coordinate 555,597 of NZ_JBLZXG010000003.1, read as the reverse complement.
ATCGTGGCCATCGTGGTGCCCGAGGTGCCGCGCGTGGTGCGGCTGGTGCGCGCGCTGGTGCTGACCATCCGCGAGCAGCCGTACATCGAGGCGGCGGTGGCCGCCGGCACCCGCGTGCCGGCCATCCTGCTGCGCCACATCCTGCCCAACCTGTTCGCGCCGCTGATGGTGCAGGCCACCTTCATCGCCGCCTCGGCGATCCTGACCGAGGCCGTGCTGAGCTTCCTGGGCGTGGGCATCCCGCCACAGACCCCGAGCTGGGGCAACATCATGGCCGAGGGCCGCAACTTCGTCGCGGTGGCATTCCACATCATCCTGTATCCGGGCCTGTGCCTGGGCGTGGCCGTGCTGGCCGTCAATCTGGTGGGCGACGGGCTGCGCGACATGCTCGATCCGCGCCTGGCGAAAAAGCTGTAGGAGCGCGCATGCCATCCCAACCTGTCCTGCGAGTGCATGACCTGACCACTTGTTTCGACGGCGACGAGACCACGGTGCTGGCCGTGGACGGCCTGTCGTTCGACCTGATGCCGGGCGAGACCCTCGGCCTGGTGGGTGAATCCGGCTGCGGCAAGAGCGTCACGTCGCTGTCCATCATGCGGCTGCTGCGCTCGCCCGGGCGCGTGGCGCGCGGCAGCATCGAATTCGACGGCCGCGACCTGCTGGCCCTGCCCGAGAAAGCCATGCGGGCGGTGCGCGGCAACCAGTTGTCGATGATCTTCCAGGAACCGATGACCTCGCTCAATCCGGTGTTCACGATCGGCCGCCAGATCCGCGAACCGCTGATGCTGCACCAGGGCCTGTCGCGGCGACAGGCCATGAAGCAGGCCGAGGCGCTGCTGGAGCTGGTGCAGATCTCCGACCCGGCGCGGCGCGTGCATGAATACCCCTATCAGTTGTCCGGCGGCATGCGCCAGCGCGCCATGATCGCCATGGCGCTGGCCTGTCAGCCCAAGGTGCTGATCGCCGACGAGCCGACCACCGCGCTGGACGTCACCATCCAGGCGCAGATCCTGCACCTGCTGCGCGACATCCAGGCGCGGCTGGGCACGGCGATCGTGCTGATCACCCATGACCTGGGCGTGGTGGCGCAGATGTGCCAGCGCGTCATCGTCATGTACGCGGGCCGCAAGGTCGAGGAAGGCAGCGTCGATGACGTGCTGGATCGCGCCGCCCACCCGTACACCCAGGCGCTGATCCGCTCACTGCCCGATTTCGTTGACGGCCAGGACCATGGCGCCCGCCTGGCCGAGCTGCCCGGCATCGTGCCGGTGGTGACGCCCGAATCACGCGGCTGCGCCTTCGCGGCGCGCTGTCCGCAGGCCCTGCCGCGCTGCGCCGACCAGGCGCCGCCCGAAGTCGCCGCCGGCGACCGCCACCGCGTCTGGTGCTGGGCGCGCCAGGCCGCGCCGGCCGCCATGATGGAGCAAGACTCGCGATGAACCCGCACGATGCCCCCCTCCCTGCCACCGTCGCCGCTCCCATGCTGCAGGTGATCGACCTGAAAAAGCACTTTCCACTGGAGGGCGGCAGGATGCTGCGCGCGGTGGACGGCGTGTCGCTGTCGGTGGCGCGCGGCCAGACCCTGAGCCTGGTGGGCGAGTCCGGCTGCGGCAAATCGACCACCGGCAAGTGCCTGATCCGCCTGGCCGATCCCACCGCGGGCCGCATCCTGCTCGAAGGCGCCGACCTGGCGGCCATGAACAGCGGCCAGTTGCGCGCCATGCGGCGGCGCATGCAGTTCATCTTCCAGGACCCGTTTTCGTCGATGAACCCGCGCATGCGGGTGCGCGACATCATCGGCGAGCCGCTGCGCAACTTCGGCTACGGCCGCGAGGCCATCCGCGAGCGCGTGGCGCAACTGCTGGCCCGCGTCAGCCTGCGGCCGGACGCCGCCGACCGTTATCCGCATGAATTCTCCGGCGGCCAGCGCCAGCGCATCGTCATCGCCCGCGCCCTGGCGCCGGAACCGGGCCTGATCGTCTGCGACGAGCCGGTGTCGGCGCTGGACGTGTCGGTGCAGGCCCAGGTCATCAACCTGCTGATGGACCTGCAACGCGACCTGGGGCTGACCTACGTGTTCATTTCGCACGACCTGAGCGTGGTGCGGCACATCAGTCATCAGGTGGCGGTGATGTACCTGGGCAAGATCGTCGAGAGCGGCAGCCGCGAGGCGGTCTTCGACCGCCCGGCGCACCCCTACACCCGCGCCCTGCTGGCGGCGGTGCCCTCGGCCCGCCGCGGCGAACGCGCGCCCGTGGCAGTGCTCAAGGGCGAGATCCCCAGCCCCCTGGCGCCGCCGTCCGGCTGCGCCTTCCGTACCCGTTGTCCGCTGGCCCAGGCGCGCTGCGCCCAGGAAACCCCCATCGCGCGTCCCGTCGGCGGCGGCCAGACGGTCGCCTGTCATTTCGCCGCTTGATCGCCTAGCCGGAGATTGCCATGTCCCAATCCGATTCCCAGCCTTTCGACCTGCTGCTTACTGGCGGCACCGTCATCGACGGCAGCAACGCCCCCGGCCGGCGCGCCGACGTCGGCGTGCGCGGCGACCGCATCGCCGCCATCGGCGACCTGGCCGGCGCCGCCGCCCTTACACGCATCGACGTGTCCGGCCTGGTGGTGGCGCCCGGGTTCATCGATTCGCATACCCACGACGACAACTACCTGCTGCGGCGCCGCGACATGACGCCCAAGATCTCGCAGGGCGTGACCACCGTGGTCACGGGCAACTGCGGCATCAGCCTGGCGCCGCTGGCGCATCCGAACCCGCCCGCCCCGCTGGATCTGCTGGACGAAGGCGGCTCGTACCATTTCACGCGCTTTGCCGACTACCTGGACGCGCTGCGCGCCACCCCGGCGGCGGTCAATGCCGCCTGCATGGTGGGCCATTCGACGCTGCGCGCCGCCGTCATGCCCGACCTGCAACGCGAAGCCACCGGCGACGAAATCGCCGCCATGCGCGCGCTGGCCGAGGAGGCCATGGCCAGCGGCGCCATCGGCATCTCCACCGGCGCCTTCTACCCGCCGGCGGCGCGCGCCACCACCGAAGAGATCATCGAAGTGTGCCGGCCGCTGAGCACGCATGGCGGCATCTACGCCACCCATATGCGCGACGAGGGCGAGCACATCGTGGCGGCGCTGGAGGAAACCTTCCGCATCGGCCGCGAACTGGACGTGCCGGTGGTGATCTCGCACCACAAGGTCATGGGCCAGCCCAATTTCGGCCGCTCGCGCGAGACGCTGGCGCTGATCGAGGCCGCCATGGCGCGCCAGGCTGTGTCACTGGATGCCTACCCCTACGTGGCCGGCTCCACCATGCTCAAGCAGGACCGCGTGCTGCTGGCCGGGCGCACCATCATCACCTGGTGCAAGCCGTTCCCCGAGCTGAGCGGGCGGGAGCTGGACGAGGTCGCGGCCGAACGTGGCAAGTCCAAGTACGACGTGGTGCCCGAGCTGCAACCGGCCGGCGCCATCTACTTCATGATGGACGAGCCCGACGTGCAGCGCATCCTGGCGTTCGGCCCCACCATGATCGGTTCCGACGGCCTGCCGCATGACGAGCGCCCGCATCCGCGCCTGTGGGGCACCTTTGCGCGGGTGCTGGGCCACTATGCGCGCGACCTGGGCCTGTTCCCGCTGGAGACGGCGGTCTGGAAGATGACCGGGCTGACCGCCGCGCGCTTCGGCCTGGCCGGGCGCGGCCAGGTGCAGACCGGCTACTTCGCCGACCTGGTGGTGTTCGACCCGGCCACCGTGGCCGACACCGCCACCTTCGACCTCCCCACCGAGCGCGCCGCCGGCATCCATTCGGTATACGTCAACGGCGCGCCGGTCTGGCGTGAGCAGGCCTTCACCGGCCGCCATGCCGGCCGGGTGCTGGCGCGCACGTCCGCCTGAGTCGCGCCACCCCTTACAATCCGGCGTGAACGGGGCGGTTTGCCGCCCTTCTCCGCCAACCCTGGACGCAGACCGGTACATGGCCCCTCCCTCCGCGCGCAAGACGGCCCCACCCGACATCGTGGGCAAGGAAGTCATGGGCGCGCGCCTGCGCGCCGAGCGCAAGGCCCGGAAAATGACGCTGCAAGCCCTATCGCAGGCCAGCGGCATCGCGGTCTCGACCCTGTCCAAGGCCGAGCTGGGCCAGATCGCCCTGAGCTACGAGAAGTTCGCCGCGCTGGCACGAGCCCTGGGCATCGACATGACGCGCATGTTCATGCTGGGCGACGCGGCCCAGGCCGAGGTCGCGCCCACCTACGTCAAGAACAAGCTCAGCGACGCGCGCGACTACGCCACCGACAACTACCACTACCGCCTGCTGATGGGCGAGTATCCGGGCAAGAAGATGATGCCGATGCTGGCATTGATCGATTCGCGCAAGGTGGTGGAGTTCGAGGACTACATCCGCCATCCTGGTCAGGAATTCGCCCTGGTGCTGTCCGGCAAGGTGCGCATCCAGTTCGAGAATGGCGACAGCGTGGTGCTGAACCGGCTGGAATCGGCCTATTTCGACAGCGGCATCGGCCACGTCTACCTGTCGCTGAGCAAGAAACCGGCCGAAGTGCTGGCGGTCTGCAGCGACCTGGACGAGGTGCCGTCGCGCCTCAAGCCCGCCTCCCGCAAGCCCTGAGGGGCAAGCGCCCCGCCGCCACGGGCAGTCTGGTTGGTGCGAGCGCCGTCTGTGCCGGCGCCGCGGCAGCGCGCGCCGGGCCGCCGTCAGCGCGCCGCGTCGCGGATCACCCGGTGCACGAATTGCAGCTTGGCGACCACCGCGCCCGGCAGCACAAACGGGTAGAAATCGGGCTGGCCCATGCTGCGCGACAGTTCGTTGAGCACGCCGGTCAGCGCGACCCAGGCGTTGACCAGATAGAGAAAGCCCTGCCCTTCGGGATCGTCCGGGTCATACAGCGACGCCCGGGTGAAGGGCGTATAGGCCGGCTCCACCGCCAGACGGGTGAGCCCGAAGCTGATGGCGGTGTCGAGGGTGTCCATCATGTGCAGGTAGTGGGCCCAGGTCTCGGCCCAGTCCTCCCACGGATGGCAGGCGGCATAGGTGCTGATGAAGCGCTGCGCCCAGCCGGCCGGCGGGCCTGCCTCGTAGTTGCGCCGCAGCGCTTGCGCGTAGTCGGCGCGTTCGTCGCCGAACACGGCGCGGAACGGCGCCAGCCAGGGGCCGCCGGCCACCCGTTGATCCCAGTAGAAATGGCCGATCTCGTGGCGGAAGTGCCCGAGCAAGGTGCGGTACGGCTCGCGCATCGCCTCGCGCACCTGCACTCGGTAGGCATCATCGGCCTCGCGGATGTTCAGGGTGATCAGTCCACGATTGTGTCCGGTCAGTAGCGGCGTGCCATCGGCCGCGGGGGCCAGCAGGTCGAACGCCAGGCCTGCATCGCCCGGCGCCTGTGATCGCCGGAGCGGCAGGCCCAGGGTCAGCAATTGCGCGATCAACTGGCGCTTGGCGGCCTCGACCTTGCCCCACAACCTGCCGTTCTCCGGTTGCGACAGGTCGGGAATGGTGCGGTTCAGGCCGCAGGCCAGGCACAGCAGCGAGCCGGCGGCGGCCGGCAGCAGCCAATTGCAGGCCGCCGCGCTGGCGAAGTTGGCGCAACGCTTGAAGGTGCGGCCGCGCGCGCGCCCGGCTTCGATCCAGGCGCCTTCGGCCGGGCCCGGCTCCAGCGCCAGGACGTGGCCGCGCTTGGGGTCAAAGCCCAGTTGCCGGTGGCAATTCAGGCATTCGCTGTTGTTGAAGAAGATCCGCTGGCCGCAGACACACTGGAACGCCTTGGCGCGCGCATGGCGCTGGCCGGCGCGCAAGCGCTGCGGCGACTTCAATTGGCGGCCCAGGGCCTGGAAGAAACTGTTCATGGGGCGAGCTCCCGGCATGGCGGCGGCGCGCGCCTACACCGCCACCGCCTGTTCCAGCCGCAGGCCGCGGCGCTGGGTGTCCAGCGTCACCTTCGCGCCCAGCGGCAGCGTCAGGTTGGGATCGCCGTGGCCGCTGGGCCAGGCCGCCAGTACCGGAATGCCGCGGGTGCCGAACTGTTCCTGCAACAGCACAAACAGTTGGCTCTGCCCGAGCGCATCGCCCGCCGGCAGGCCCAAGCGGGTGAAGTTGCCCGCCAGCACACCCTTGATGTGGTCGAACTTGCCCGCCGCGCGCAACTGCCACAGCAGCCGGTCGATGCGCGGCAGCGCCTCGTTGACGTCTTCGATGAACAGGATCGCGTCGCGCGTGGCGATCTCATGGCGCGACCCGATCATGGCGGCGATCAGCGCCAGGTTGCCGCCCACCAGCCGGCCGCTGGCCGTGCCGGGCGCCAGCACCACCGGGTTGGACCCGGGCGGCGCGTCGATCCACGCGCCCGGGCCGAGCTGCCCGCCGACCATGGCCAGCACGTGGCTGGCGGTGGGTTCCTGTTTGCCGGCCAGCAGGTCCTGCGCCAGCATCGGCCCGTGGAAGGTGACAAAGCCCGCGTGGCGCTGGATCGCCAGGTGCAGTGCGGTGATGTCGCTGTAGCCGATGAAGGGCTTGGGGTGCTGGCGCAGCAGGTTGAAATCGAGCCGGTCGGCCAGCCGCCATGAGCCGAAGCCGCCCTGCAGGCACCAGATGGCGTCAATGGCGGGATCGGCGAACGCCGTGTGCAGGTCGTTCAGGCGCGCGCTGTCGTCGCCGGCCAGGTAATCGTAGGGAGCATCGCTGCGCATCAGCGCGGCCGGCATGATGCGCGGGTCGTAGCCGCGTGCCTGGAGCCATTCGGCCGCGTCGAAGGCGGCGCCGTCGGCGGCCGAGGCCGGTGCGACGATGGCGATGCGACCGCCCGGGCGCAAGGCCGCAACGGCCGTGTCGCGGCCCGGCGCGGCACCCGCCGCCGCGCCACTAGCGGCCGGCGCTTCGCCCGCCCCGCCGGGCGCCGCGCCCCGGCTGGCGCAGCCCGCCAAGGCCAGGCCAGACAGGCCCAACGCGCCCGCCGACCGCAACAGGCCGCGCCGGGTGGAGTCGATCGATGCAGGCCGTTCGCGCGGCGCTCTTGCCATATTTCATCCTGGGTTGGATTCTTTATTGCTCTTATTTATCAGTGGCTTACAAGGACATTCAAAGAATTGGCTTGAACGGCGCCGCCGCCTCCCCGTCTTGCATGCATGGCGCGCGGCCATCCTCGAAATCACTTCAAGTCCTGCCGCGGCGCCGAGCATTCACTGCACGTTATTCCAGAAATCACTTTAAATCTTCAGAAGCGCTCGTAGTCCAGCCGGTAGCGCCACTGTCCGGCCGCCAGGCCGGCCAGCGGCAGCCGGCCGATGCGGATGCGGCGCAAGGCCTGCAGTTGCAGGCCGGCCGTGTCGCAGGCGTATTCGATGAAGCCCAGCGCCGGGGTCTTGAGCGCAAACCGCAGGTGGGTCTCGTTCTGCCAACTGACCTTCATCGGCGTGGCCGGCCGGCCCTCGTAGGCCAGGCCGTGTTGCAGCCGCGCCAGACCGGCCGCGTCCAACGTGCCGCGCACCTGGGCGATGTATTCCTGTTCGACGTGGCGGCCCTCTTGCACCAGCTTGCGCCTTACCGCGTACTCCTGGGTGTACACCACCAGCCCGCTGGCCGCGCGTTCCAGCGGCGTGGCCAGCTCCAGGCCATTGAACATGCGTTTCAGATAGCGCCGGCCCGAGCGGTCGCCCGGCATCAGGTTGTCGGGCACGATCAGGGACAGCGCCGAATGCGCCGGGTCCGAGGCCGACAGGCCGGCCGGCTTGTGCACCAGCACGGTCACGGGCCGGATCTCCTCCAGGCGCGCGCCCGGTAGCAAGGACACCGTCTGGCCCGGGCCGACGCGGCAGCCCGGTTCCTCCACGACCTTGCCGTCCACGGCGACCCAGCCGCCCTCGATATAGCGTTCGGCGTCGCCACGGGAACAGGATTGCTCGGCGGCCAACCGCTTGGCCAGGCGGACGCTGTCGCTCATGGCCGCCCCGCCGGCAAGGGGAAGGCGGAAGATCGGGCGGGCGGGGCAATCGGCGGCAACATCGTCATCTCGGGTACGGCGTGAAAGGCGGAAAAAAGTCCGGCCCCGCGCGGCGCCTCGGGCGCGGGCATGGGGCCTGGGCGGGATGTTACGCCGATTCCGGCGGCCTTGCGGGCGGCCGCCGCGCCGGATCGCGCGCCACATTCAGAGATCGGTGGGTTGCCTGACGGCGACCGGCGCCTCGGCCGCGGGCGCCGGCACCTCGTCGACCCAGGCCTTGAGCAGCGTGGACGTCACCGCCAGGATCACCGGCCCGATGAACAGACCGACGATGCCGAACGCGAACATGCCGCCCAACACCCCGGCCAGGATCAGCAGCATCGACAGGTTCACGCCGCGCTTGATCAGCAGCGGCCGCAGCAGATTGTCGAGCATGGTGACCAGCACCGCCCACACCAGCAGCAGGATCGCCGCCACCTTCATGTCGTTCTGGAACAGCCACACCACCCCGCCCAGCAAGGGCAGGAACGGCCCCAACTGGGCCAGGCACAGCATCAGCATCAAGGCGGTGATGATGCCGGCCGCCGGCACCCCGGCGATCCACAGGCCCAGCCCGCCCAGTGCCGACTGCACCACGGCCGTGACCACGATGCCCAGCGCCACCGCGCGGATCGACAGCCCCGCCAGGCGGATGGCCGCCACGCCGCGATGCCCGGCCAGCCGGTTGGCGAAGCGCTGCACGAAATCGGCCGCGGTATCGCCCTGGCTGTACAGAATGCCGGCGATCACGATCGTGATCAGCATGTGCATCACAAAGCCGCCGACGATGGCGGCATTGCTCAGCAGCCACTTGGCCGCCATGGTGATGTACGGTTCGAGCCGCGCCAGCAGGCCGCCGGCCCCGGCATCGGCCAGCGCCTGCCATTCCCGCGCGATGCGCTCGCCGCCCAGCGGAATGCCGCGCACCCAGCCCGGCGGCGCCATCAGGGCGTAATCCGGCAAGCCCTTGATCGCGGTCATGATGGTGCCGCCATGCAGCGCCAGCGTCGAGATCGCCTGATACAGCGGCAGCACAATCACCACCAGCAACACAATCAGCATGGCCACGGTGGCAAGCCAGCGGCGCCCGCCGCAACGCCGCTGCACCGCCAGCATCACGGGCCAGGTCGCCACCACGATGGTGGTGGCCCAGATCAATCCGAACAGGAACGGCTTGAGCACATAGAGGCTGCCGATCGTCAGCGCCGACAGGATGACGACGACGAGCAGATTGCGGGCGAGATCCGCGGGCGGGTGTGGGTTCGGGTTCAAGCAAGGCTCCAGGCGACGGCGGTTTGGCCGTGTACGAATTTATCCGAACTTCGGCGGCCGTGCCGCGCCAACCGCCTCAGGCGCCCGCGGCGGGCGTGTCGCCGCCCGGCGCCGCGATCAGGTGGCGGGTCAGCTCCAGCAATTGCGCGTCGCGGGTTCTCTGTTGCGCCAGCAATTCAGCCTGCTGCGCCTCGGCGGCGGCCAGGCGCCGCGCCAGATCCTGTTCGCGGCCGTGCGCAGCCTGCAGCGCGGCCTGCGCCGTGGCCAGGTCGGCCAGGCGCCTGCCCTGCTCCGCCTGGGCTTCGGCCTGCACTGCCCGCAACTGCGCGGCGGCCTCGGTCTCGGCGGCGCGCAGCCGCTCGGCGGCTTGCGCCAGCGCCTGGCGTGAGGCGTCGGCCTGCTGCTGCAAGGCGGCCTGGATATCGTCCAGGCGCGCCTGCAGGCGCTTGGTGGTGCCGCGTTCGGCGTCCAGTTCATTGAGCCAGCGGCGTTCATGGGCGGCATGGCGCGCGTGCGCGGCGGCCAGGGCCTCGGCCTGTTCCTGGCGCGCGCGTTCGGCGTCGGCCACCTGCGCCAGCAGGGCGGCGCGGGCATCGGCCAGTTGCTGCTGGCCGAACGCCAGCGCCTCGTCACGCTGGCGCAACTGGCTTTCGGCCGCGCGCAGACGCGCCTCGGTGGCGGCCAATTGGCTGGTCATGACCTTGAGGCTTTGCTCCAGGTCGCGTTCGCGGCTGGCCAGCAGCGCCTCGCGCTGGCGCGCGTGGTCGGCCTGGGCGGCCAGGCGTTCGGCCTCCTGCCGCAGTTCGTCCGCACGCGCGCGGTGGGCCTCGGCCTGCTCGGCCCGGGCCGCGGCCAGCGCGGTTTCCCAGAAATGCGCGGCGGCCTGGGCGATGGGCTCGGGCACGGCCGCGGGCGCGGCAAAGGCGCCGGGATCCTGGATGCGGGCGCCGAGGGCGCGGAACCAGGTTTCCAGATGCGGGCTGACGGTATTGGGCGAACCGCGCCCGATCTTCTGGCGCACCCGTTCGATGGTGGGCCGCGCGCCTTCCAGCAGCAGCGCGTCGGCGGCGCGCCAGACATCGTCTTCGGTGATTCCCGTGGCCATGGCTCGATTTCCTGGTTCGATATCCCGGAATTACTCACGATAATGGAATCTTATCGTGAGTAATTCAGAATTAATGTTTTATATCATACAGCATATGTATGTTTTAATATTAAGCGAGTCCATCAGGCCATCCCGCAACCCATATGAGGCGTGGCTACCGGTTTAGCCGAGGGCGCCGCGCAGGCTGCGCCAATTGCCGAATACCTGAGCCCACAGTGGTTGGGCGGCCGAGTGCGGCGTCCCAGAGGCAGGTCGCGCCCTCGGCCCGCCAGGCTGGCGCGGGGCGCGGATACGCCAATCCGCCCAAGGGGAGTCAGCGATTATGATTGGCGCGATTGCGCCCTTCGATCCACGCCGCTGGACAGGCCTGCCGGGGGACGCATCGCACCGCCTCCCGTGCCAGACGCCCATGCCCCTTCCTTCCCCGCTCCGAGCCATCCTGGACGCCGTGCCGCGTCGCTATCGCCTGACAGGCGCCAGCGCCACCAGCGCCGCTGGCAGCCAGGCGGCGGCGCTGGCGTGGGCGATCGAGCGCCTGCAGGTCACGCTGGCCGGCGGCGATAGGCCTGGCTTACCGTTGCGCGATGCCTTCGTCGCCGCGCTTGACGGGCTCATCCGCGAGGCCCTGCGCCCGCGGGACGGCGACCCGGCGTTCCAGGCGGCCGTACTGGCCTACCGCCTGCCCGTGGTGCGCGAGTACCTGGCGCTCGATGGCGGCGCGACGGCCGACCGGCGCAAGGTGCAGGCCGTGGTCGACGCGCTGGCGCATCCCGCCAAGCCCGCGCGCCTGGCGCCCGGCCCGGCGCGGACCCGGCTGGCGCGACTGCATGCCGCGACGATGGCGGGAGACTGGCTGCAAGTGGCGCATCTGGCGCAGGCGTTGCCGGTGCAGCCGGAGGTGGCCGGGGTCGACAAGCTGGCCTCGGCCTTGCGCGCCCTGGTCGACGATCCCGCCCTGACCCGCCTGTGCCGGATCGAAGTATTGACGCGCGATCCGGCGGTATGCCGCTATCGGGCGATGCGGGCCCGACTCGGGCCGCGCGCGGGCAGTGCCGAGGCCTGCGCCCAGGCCCGGCTCGCCCGGCAACGCGGTATCGCGGTCGAAACGCAGGCGGCGCACGCGCTGCGGGCCGTCGCACACTACCTGGACCGCGTTGACGCGGCCGCGACGGCGGGCTCCTGCCCGCGCTATCAGGTCGTGACCTCACTACGGGTGCCGGCCAGCCTGGCGGCCGCTGCGGATCGGGCCAAGACCGAATGGGATGCGGTACTGCTCAGGCGCGCCGATCCCACGCCCGCCGATGCGATGCCGCTCTGGGATATCTGCCTGGTGATCGAGGCCAAGGCCTCGGTGGAGGCCGCTACCACCGACCTGCCACGGCTGTTGCGCGGGCTGCGCCTGCTGGCCGGCGCGCAGCCGGACCAGGCGTACGCATTCTCCACCCAGCAAGGCATGATCCAGGTGCGCGGGACATCGTTGGCGGCATTGCCGGTAACGGAAGCGGCACTGGCGCACCAGGTGCTGTACTGCTGCGACGCGCCAGCCGACATCCCCCAGGCGGGACTGCACGCGGCCAGCCGGATGCAGTTGCTGTCCGCGCCCACCTGCCTGGCCTATGCCGCCGCCCTGAGCGAGGGCCAGGCCGTGGATCAGGGGGCGCTGGCGCCGCTCTGGCAGGCGTTGCAGCGCGAGGCCCGCTGGCAGCCGGTGCTGAACCTGGCCGCCATGCGCCAGTTGGCGCGGTCCCTGATGGTGCATCCGCACGATCTGCAGGCGACCGTGGCGCAACTGTCGACGCCGGCGGGCGCGTCAGCGTGAACGTGGCCGGAACGACCCGTTGGCGGGATCGGGCACAATGCTGCTTTTGCCCCGCCGTCGCATGCGCCCGCCCGTCCCGCCCTCCTCCATCGCGCCGTCTGCCTTGCCGGCAAGACCGGTAGCGCCGCTGGACCCTTCCGCCCTGGACGCGGCGACCGAGGCCGCCGTGCGCGCCCTGCTGCGCGAAGGCAGCTCGGCCAACACCGAGGCCGCCTACCGCGCCGCCATGCGCTATTGGGCGGCCTGGTATGCCCTGCGTTTCGGCCAGCCGCTGGCGCTGCCGCTGGCGGTGCCCGCCGTGGTGCAATTCGTGGTCGACCACCTGCAGGTCCAGGGCCCCGACGGCCTGTGCCACGGCCTGCCGGCGCAGATCGACCAGCGGCTGGTGGCGCAAGGCGTCAAGGCCCGTGCCGGCCCGCTGTCCCTGAATACGGTGCTGCACCGGGTCGCGGTGCTGTCCAAGGCGCACGCCTTGCAGGAACTGATCAACCCCTGTCGCCACGAACAGGTGGCGACGCTGCTGTCGCGGGCCCGGCGCGCCTATGCCCGGCGCGGCGAGCTGCCCGCGCGCAAGCCGGCGCTGACCAAGGCGCCGTTGCAGGCGCTGCTGGACACCTGCGACGCGTCCCTCGAAGGCTTGCGCGACCGCGCCTTGCTGCTGTTCGCCTGGGCCAGCGGCGGGCGGCGGCGCTCGGAGGTGGTGCGCGCCACCACGGCCAATACGCTGCGCACGCCGCAGGGCTACCTGTATGCGCTGGCGCATTCCAAGACCAACCAGGACGGCGCCGCCCGCGCCGACAACATCAAACCGATTGTCGGCCCCGCCGCCGAGGCCCTGGATGCCTGGCTGGCCGCCGCGCGGATCACCGAGGGCCCCCTGTTCCGCCGGGTGCGGCGCGGCGGCGTGATCGGCGAACCGCTGGCCGCCGCCGCGGTGCGCGATATCGTCGTCAAGCGCAGCCGGCTGGCCGGGCTGGAGCAGCCGTTCTCGGCGCACAGCCTGCGTTCCGGCTTCGTCACGGAGGCCGGACGCCAGAATGTGCCGCTGGCCGAGACCATGGCCATGACCGGGCACGCCAGCGTGGCCACGGTGATGGGCTATCACCGCGCCGGAGCGGCAACGCAGTCGCGCGCGGCGCGGTTGCTCGACGACGTGGATCCTCCGCCCCGGCCCGCCTGAGCCGGTTGTCGTTTCGGCGCGCCGCGCAGTTGAATACAATGGCGCCTGCCGGCGCCGGGGCGCGCCGCGTGCCCGAGGTCCAAGCCTGCTGTGTTTTCCCTGCGAATCAATCTGCGCGGCCTGGTGCTCGCGCTCACGGTGCTCAGCGCTGTCGCTGCCACCGCCAACGCCTTGTATGCCAGTTACCGCCTGCAACGCGAACAACTCATTGCCAACACCCTGGAGGCCAATCGCGTCTATGCGGCCAAGCTGGCCGAAAGCGCCGGCAACTTCCTCAAGGCGGCGCAGCGCCAGTTGACCTACAGCGCGCGCCAGCTCGCCGGCCACATGGGCGAGCCCGCGCTGCTGGCGGCCGAAGTGCTGCGGGTGCAGGGACAAAGCGAGAGCTTCAATTCGGTCGGCGTGGTCGGGGCCGACGGGCTGCTGCTGGCCACCACGGAGAGTTTCCGCGGCTTCATCGGCACGCGGGTCGACAGCCCGGGCAGCCGCGTCGCGTTGCAGTCGCGCCATGCGGAGATCAGCAAGCCCTACGTGTCGATCGCGGGCAACCTGCTGATCAACCTGTCCCAACCGATCTTCGCGGCCGATGGCCGCTTCCTCGGGTACGTGAGCGGCACGCTGCATCTGCGCAAGGAAAGCGCGCTGGAGGATCTGCTGGGCCGCCATCCCTACACTGACGGTTCGTACCTGTACGTGGTGGACGGCGATGGCCGGCTGATCTATCACGTCGACCCCGATCGGATCGGCGAGCTGGTGACGGGCAATCCGGTGATCGACGCGGTGGTCGAGGGCCAGGCGGGCGCCCGGCGGCTGGTCAATTCGCGCGGCGTGGACATGCTGACCGGCTACGCGCCGGTGCCCAGCAGCGGCTGGGGCGTGGTGGCGCAGCGCCCCACCACCGCCACGCTGACCCCGCTCGACGGCCTGCTGTGGGCGCTGCTCGGCTATGCCGCGCCGCTGGCGGTGGTGTTCCTGCTGGCGATCTGGTGGTGCGCGCGGCAAATCTCGCTGCCGCTGTCGCAGTTGGCCACCAATGTCGAGCACCACGACGTGGCGGTGGCGATGCAGCGCGTCAAGTCCGTCAAGGCATGGTATTTCGAGGCCGAGCGTCTCAAGCGCGCGGTGATCTGGAGCTTCACCAGCCTGCAGGAGAAGATCGGCAAGCTGAACCAGGCCAGCATCACGGATCCGCTGACCGGCCTGCGCAATCGCCGCGGCACGCAGGACGCGGTGGATCATCTGCAGGACAGCGGCACCGCGTTTTCGGTGGTGGCGCTGGACATCGATCACTTCAAGCGCGTCAACGACACCTACGGCCACACCGTGGGCGACAAGGTGATCCAGGACGTGGCCCAATTGATGCGCGACGGATCGCGCCCCGGCGATATCCTGTGCCGCAATGGCGGCGAGGAATTCCTGATCCTGCTGCCCGGCGTCACGCCGAGCGACGCCATGATCGTGGCCGAGCGGCTGCGCCAGCGCATCGCCGAGCGCGATATCCACCTGGTGGGCGGCGTGACCGTGTCGGCCGGGGTGGCGCAGTGGCCCACCTCCGGACCGGAGGTGACGCAGGCATTCCATGCCGCCGACGCCGCGCTTTACAGCGCCAAGCAGCAAGGGCGCAACCGGGTGGTGCTGCACGCCGCGCCGTAGCGGATCACCGGCCGCGCGCTTTTCCCCATGCTGTGTCGGGCGGCGCGGACAAGGTTGCCAAATTCGGCCCGCCGGACTATAAGACCTCAGCTTAACTTGAGGTCAATGCCATGGCGGCCGACAAGCCGATCGACATCACGCGCGTCATGACCGTGGGCGAAGTCGCCCGCCGCAGCGGCGTGCCCGTCTCCACGATTCACTTCTATGAATCCAAGGGGCTGATCCAGAGCTCGCGCAGCGACGGCAACCAGCGCCGCTTTCCCGGCATCGTGCTGCGCTACATCGCCATCATCAAGGTGGCGCAGCGCACCGGCATTCCGTTGGACGAGATCCGCGCAGCCATGGCGCGCTTTCCGCAGGACGGCAACAAACTCACCCCGGCGCAATGGAAGGAACTGTCGTCGCAGTGGCGCGCCAACCTGGACGAACGCATCCGCAAGCTGACGCGGCTGCGCGACGAACTGGACAGTTGCATCGGCTGCGGCTGTCTGTCGCTGCGGGATTGTCCGCTGCGCAACCCCGACGATGTGCTGGGGCGCGACGGTCCCGGGCCGCGCATCCTGGAGCGTCCGTAAACCGGCGCTGCCGTGGCCGCGGCGCATCCGTCCGCCGCATCATCATCGGCAATAAATCGCATCAATTTCAGCAAGTTACGCAATCGCTTGTGTTCGATTGCAAGAGTGTTGCGAGGCTGGCGCGGATAATCGCAATGCGGCGGTCCGGCCGGGCCCGGCGCCCTGCATTTACAGTATCCTGCGCGCACAGAGACATCGCATCAGGCCGGCTTATCCGTATGTTGCGCAGTAGATTTTCGATCAAGTCGCTTGAACGCTATTTCCTGATACTGGCGGCGGGGGTGTTGTTGCCCATGTCGGTCTTGACGGCGATCCTGCTGATCCAGAGCCGCGCGGCCTTCCTCGCCACCGCCGATGCGTTGCGCGCGTTCAATGTGGTGCGGGCCACGGTCACGGCCATGGAGATGGTCTCGGCCGAGCGGGGGCCCATGAATGCCGCGCTGGGTGCGAGCCGCCCGGTCGCCCCACGCCTGCTCGACACGCTGCAGGCGGCGCGCGAGCGCAGCGACCGCTGCATCGCCGAACTGCTGGCGTTGTACCGTGCCCCGCTCAGTCCGGACAGCGCCAAGGAATTCACCAATATCCAGCGCATCCGCTACGCCCTGCTCCACGCGCGCGCGCAAGCCGACGCGCTGATCGCCGCGCCGCGCGCCGAGGTCTCGGGCGAGCGCGTGCTGGCCGTGCTCGACGGCATGGTGGCGCTGATCCCCGAGTTGCGCATGGCCATGGCCGACAGTGTCGGCGTGGTGATGCGCACCGAGCTCGACGCGCCCCCACTGCTGACGCCGGCACTGCTGGCCACCGAGCTGCGTGAACAGGCCGGCCTGCTCGGTTCCACCTTCACCCCGGCCCTGGCCGGGCAGCGCCGCCTGACCGAGGCGGAGCAGTTCCGCATGGAGCGGGTGCTGGGGCGCATCGCCCAACTGCGCGACCTGCTCGAAGCCCAGTTGGCCACCCGCCCGGATCTGCGCGCCTCGCTGGTCTACGCCGACATGCGCACGCGGTATTTCGGCGCGGCGCTGCGCTACCTGGAACAGGTGCGCCACAGCGCCGCGCTGCGGCCGCAGGGCGCCGCTGTGACCACGGCCGAACTGGCCGCCGAGTATGTGCCGCTGATGCAGTCCATCACCCAGTTCCGGGACCTGATGCTCGACGAGATGCAGCAGAGCATGCGCCAACACCGCGCCGAATCGATCCGCCTGCTGGCCATCACCCTGGTCGCGGCCGCGGCGCTGGCGGCCGCCCTGATGCTGGCGCTGCGCCAGTTCCGGCGGCGCGTGATCCGTCCTTTCGTGCAGGCCACCCGCATCATCGGCGCCATCGCCGAGGGTGCGCCGGCCGCGGACATTCCCGTGGGCAAATACCGGGGCGAGGTCGACAGCATGTTCGCGGCATTGAGCGTGCTCAAGGACAACGCCGCGGCGCGCCGGCGGGTGGAACGGGAACGCGACCGGCTGATCGTCGACCTGGCGGTCATGGCCGAAACCGATTTCCTGACCGGGCTGCTCAACCGCCGCGCGTTCGAGAGCCGCTTCGAACGGACGCTGGCGCAATGGGACGGCGCGCAGGACATGCTGGCGTTCATCCTGTTCGACATCGATGATTTCAAGGCCATCAACGATACCTACGGCCATGCCAGCGGCGACCAGGCGCTCAAGGCCGTGGCCGATCTGTGCCGCCAGACCTGGCGCCATAGCGACGTGGTGGCCCGCGTCGGCGGCGAAGAGTTCGCGGTGCTCTGCCACACCGCCAACGCCGCCCAGGCGGTCGAGATGGCCGAACGCATGCGCCTGCGCATTGCCCAGGCCAGCGTGCGCGCCGAGGGCGGCGCGGTGTTCGCCTTGACGGCCAGTTTCGGCGTCGCCTGTGTGGCCTGGCGCCATGCCGCGGCGGCCAGCACCCTGTTCCGGCGCGCCGATGAGTTGCTGTATCGCGCCAAAACCGGTGGCAAGAACCGCGTGGTGGCCGGCGACATTGGCGCCGACGGGCACTGACGCGGACAAAAAAAACGCCGCATCGATCATCGATGCGGCGCTTGGGTAGCGGGCGTGTCAGGCGGGAACGCGCGCGGCGCTGCGTTCCTGTGCCGGCTCGGCGGGCGCCGGGCGGGATGTGGTTTCAGGATCCGGACGGGTGTCGGGTGCCTTCCAGTTCAGCGGCGGAATCTCGAAGCGCGTCTTCTTGCTGATCGGTTGGGACATGTGCGTACTCCTGTGTGCGGTGTCGGCCTGCCCCGCGCAGGGCACGACTCGGGTATCCAGCGCGCCCGGGATGCTGGTGGAAATGCGGGAAGGCATCAGGAACGGGCGCCAGGGCGTGGCCCTGGGGGAGGACGTCGGCGCCTTGGCATGGGGTTGGCCACAAACGGCATGGCGAACGGCAATGCAAAACCTTTGCGCGACAATAAAGCTATTTTAGCATTAATTGCCTACTGATGCAAGCAAATTGACGCCGGATGACGCCAACAGCGCCACGCCGGCATCATTCGCCTGCCGCGCCGGGAACGCGAACGCTGGCGCCGCTGGCCGCTGCGACGCCGGCTGGCAACCCTCCCGGCCTGTCCGGGTTGGGCCCGCAGGGCGCCGTCCTCCTTAGGGATTTCCCGCGCTTTGGCTCGGTGCGCCGCAGGGCGCGCTTTTTTTTCCCGTTTCATGAAAGGTGATCGGAAGTTTGGATTTTTAGACTCCCGCATTCATTGGAATGTCAGGTTTTATTCAGACCGAAGTCAGGTCGAAGACGAGCCACAACAAAGGGAGGAAGAAATCCAATGCAATCCAAACGCAGCGTCATCAAGCGCGAGGCGTGGGCCGCGGGCACGATGATCGTGCTCGGCCTGGGCGCCATCGCGCAGGCATCCACCTACACACTGGGCAGCCTGGCCCGCATGGGGCCGGGCCTGTTTCCGGCCATTCTCGGCGTGCTGCTGGTTCTCCTGGGCCTGATCATCGCCCGCATGGCGTATTCGCCGCTGGCGGCCGAAGAAGACGCCGAAGACATCCCCCCGCCCGAATGGCGCGGCTGGGGCTGCATCCTCGGCGGCCTGCTGGCCTTCATCCTGATCGGCCAGTTCGGCGGCCTGGTGCCCGCCACTTTCGCGCTGGTCTTCATCTCGGCCATGGGCGATCGCCAGCACACCGTGCGCAGCGCCGCGCTGCTGGCCGCGGGCGTGACCATCCTGGGCGTCGCCGTTTTCTCCTGGGGGCTGCAGCTGCAGTTTCCGCTGTTCCGCTGGGGCTGATCGATGGACATTCTCAATAACCTGATGCATGGCTTCTCGGTCGCCTTCGCGCTCGACAACCTGCTGTGGGCCGTGTTCGGCGTGTTCATGGGCAACCTGATCGGCGTGCTGCCGGGCATGGGCGTGCTGGCCGCCATCTCGATCCTGCTGCCGCTGACCTACACCATGACCCCGACCGCGGCGCTGGTGATGCTGTCCGGCATCTACTACGGCTCGCAATACGGCGGCGGCATCACGTCGATCATGCTGAACCTGCCCGGCACCGCCTCGCACGCGGTGGCCTGCCTGGACGGCAACCCGCTGGCGCGCAACGGCAAGGCCGGCTCGGCCCTGTTCATGCTGATGTTCTCGTCGTTTTGCGGCGCGTCCGTCGGCATCCTGGCGATGATCCTGTTCTCGCCGCTGTTGGTGGACGTGGCCTTCAAGTTCGGGCCGGCCGAGTACTTCTCGATGATGATGCTGGGCCTGCTGGCGGGCGCCACGCTGGCCAAGGGCTCGGCAATCAAGGGCGTGGCGATGGTGGTGGTCGGCCTGCTGCTGGGCGTGGTCGGCACCGACGTCAACACCGGCACCATGCGCTTTCACTTCGGCATCCTCGAACTGAGCGACGGCCTGCAGATCGTGGCGCTGGCGATGGGCCTGTTCGGCGTGGCCGACTTTCTCAAGAACATCAACCAGATCGGCGGCGACACCAAGGTCACCAGCACCAAGGTCAGCATGAAGTCGATGCGGCCCGAAGCGGGCGACATCAAGCAGTCGCGCGGCGCGCTGGTGCGCGGTACCGCCATCGGCGCGGCCTTCGGCATCCTGCCGGGCACCGGCCCGACCATCGCCTCGTTCATCTCGTACGCGGTGGAAAAGAAGGTGGCGCGCGAGCCGCGCCGTTTCGGCCGCGGCGCCATCGAAGGCATCGCCGGCCCCGAGGCCGCCACCAGCGCCTCGACCCAGACCAGCTTCATCCCCACCATGAGCCTGGGCATCCCGGGCGACCCGGTGATGGCGCTGATGCTGGGCGCGCTCATCATCCATGGCATTCAGCCGGGGCCGCAGATGATGGTCGAGCACGCCGACATGTTCTGGGGGCTGATCGCCAGCTTCTGGGTCGGCAACGTGCTGCTGCTGTTGCTGAACCTGCCGCTGATCGGCATGTGGGTGCGCCTGTTGACGGTGCCATTTCGCTACCTGTTCCCGGCGGCGCTGTTCTTCGTCTGCGTCGGGGTCTACAGCACCAACAACAACCTGTTCGACGTCGGCATGGTGACGCTGTTCGGCGCGGCGGGCTATGCGCTGATCCGGTTGCGCTTCGAGCCGGCGCCGCTGCTGCTGGGCTTCGTGCTCGGGCCGATGGTGGAAGAGAACTTCCGCCGCGCCCTGCTGCTGTCGCGCGGCGACCTGTCGATCTTCGTGACGCGGCCGATCAGCCTGGGCTTCGTGCTGGCCTGCGTGATGCTGATCGCGCTGCTGCTGGTGTCGGCCTTGCGTCACAAGCACAAGGCGCAAGCGGCCTTGCAGCAATCCCGTTCGGCGGCTTGATCGGCGCCGCGCGCGATCCCCGGCCGCCCTCGGGCGGCTGTCACTTCGTGGGACGCGCGGCCCCGCTTAGGGGCCGGCGCGATCGCCGGGCGCCGCGCGATGGCCGTCGATGTGGCCCAGCGGCCGCCCCGGATCGAGCCGGTCGCGCACGCGCTGCTTGAGCACCTTGGCCTCGGGAAAGCCGCCGTCGCGCTTGCGGTCCCAGATCAACTCGCCCTCGTAGGTGATCTGGAACACGCCGCCGGTGCCGGGCCGCAGCGCCACCTCGCCCAGGTCGGTGGCGAACGTCGACAGCAGTTCCTGCGCCATCCAGCCGGCGCGCAGCAGCCACTGGCATTGCGTGCAGTAAAGGATGACGATGCGCGGGCGGAGCGTGGCGGAGGTCATGGCGCGGAGCATTCCTGGGCCGCCGGGGCGCAGCGGCGGCGGCCGAGAGTGGTGGATAATGTCAGGTTTTTCCGGGCGCGCACGCGCCCTGGACCTGCCAATGAAGTCTGCATTATCGCTCCAAGGCCAGCGCTGGCTGATCGGCCTTTTGATGGGCCTGGTCACGTTGACGCCGATGGCCATCGACATCTACCTGCCTTCCCTGCCCGCCATGGCCAGCGGTTTTGGGCGGCCGATCAGCGCGCTGCAGGCCAGCATCACCCTCTTCATCTTCACGGTCGGCATTGGCCAGATCCTGATCGGCCCGCTGGCCGACCGCTACGGCCGCCGGCCGGTGGCGCTGGGCGGCGCGCTGGCCTATCTGGCCGGCTCGGCGCTGGGCGCGGCGGCCGGTTCGCTGGAGGTGTTCTATGTGGCGCGCGTGATCCAGGGCCTGGGCGCGTGCTCGGCGTCGCTGGTGGCCTTCGCGGCGGTGCGCGACCGCTTCAGCCCCGCCGTCGGCGCGCGCGTGTATAGCTATCTGAACGGCGCGCTGTGCACGGTGCCGGCGCTGGCGCCGATGCTGGGCGGCGCGCTGGCGCTGCACGCGGGCTGGCGCAGCACGTTCGTCTTCATGGTGTTGTTCGCCCTGGCGCTGACCGCCCTGCTCGCCGGGCGCTTCGCCGAGACCCGCATGGCGGCGCCCGTCGCGGGCACGCCCCTGTACAGCCCGCGCCGCTACGCGCCCATCGTCGCCAGCGGCCGCTTTCTGTATTTCGCCGTGTTCGGCCTGGCCGGCATGGCCATGATCCTGGTGTTCGTGTCCGCCGCGCCGGTGGTGCTGGTGCAGCAGCTCGGCTATGGCGAGCTGGGCTTTTCCGCCTGGTTCGGCGGCAACGCCGCCATCAACATCGCGGCGTTCTTCCTGGCCCCGGTGTTCATCGCCCGCTTCGGCCGCCACGCCATGCTGCGGGTCGGCATGGCGGCCCTGCTGCTGGCCGCCCTGATGCACCTGGCCGCCTGGCGCTGGGCCCCGCTGGCCGCCTGGATCTTCATGCTGCCGGTGGCGGTGCTGACGGTCGGCTTCTCGCTGGCGCTGGGTTCGGCGTTGAGCCTGGCGCTGGAGCCCTTTGCCGAGCGCGCCGGCACCGCCGCCGCGGTCTACGGCCTGTTCCAGATGAGCGGCTCGGCCGTCGTCGCCACCGCGCTGCTGGACCAGGGGATGGCGCCGCAGGTGGCGATGGGCCTGATCGGCGTGCTGATCGTGGCGCCCCTGCTATGCCTGTCGGGCACGATGGCGCGGCGGGCGGCCGCGGCCGGGCGCTGAGGCCGGGGCGGCTTGCCGAGCCAGGGGCAGGCGTGACCGATGCCGCCCGTGCCGGCCGCAGCCGGCCCGCGCGCGGCCGCGCCTTTGGCCTACTATCGAGGCATCGCCCCCTTTTCCGGAGATGTCATGGCCCTCGATTCCTCGGCGCACGACCCCCTGCTGGCGCGTACCCTGAGCGACGGTGTCGCCACGCTGCGGCTGAACCGTCCGGCCCAATTCAATGCCCTGTCCGAAGGCCTGCTGGACGCGTTGCGCGCCGAGATCGACGCGCTGGCGCGCGAGCCGTCCCTGCGTTGCGTGGTGCTGGAGGCCGCCGGCCGCGCCTTCTGCGCCGGCCACGACCTGCGCGAAATGCGCGGCCAGCCGTCCTTCGACTATTACCTGGCGCTGTTCCGCAAGTGCAGTGGCGTGATGCAGGGGTTGCAGGCGCTGCCGGTGCCGGTCATCGCCAAGGTGCGCGGCATCGCCACCGCGGCGGGCTGCCAATTGGTGGCCAGTTGCGATCTGGCGGTGGCCGCCGACGATGCGCGCTTTGCCGTGTCGGGCATCAACGCCGGCCTGTTCTGCTCGACGCCGGCCGTGGCGCTCAGCCGCAACATCTCGACCAAGCGCGCCTTCGAAATGCTGGTGACCGCCCGTTTCATCGACGCGCCGCGGGCACTGGACTGGGGGCTGCTGAACGACGTTGCGCCCGCCGACGAACTGGACACGCGCGTGCGGGCCCTGGTCGATGTCATCGTGGCCAAGAGCCCGGCCGCGATCCGCTACGGCAAACGCATGTTCTACGCTCAGCGCCAGATGCCGCAGGCCGAGGCCTACGACTACGCCGCCGAGGTCATGGCGCGCAACATGATGGAAGACGACGCCGCCGAAGGCATCGACGCCTTCCTGCAAAAGCGCGCGCCGCGTTGGCGCCAGTGACGCGGCGCGACCCGCGCCAGGCGCTGGGCCGGCTCAGGTCAGCCAGCCCAGCGCCCAGCCGCCGCCGGCGGCGGCCAGCACCACCCACAGCGGCGACCAACGCGCATAGACCAGCAGGCCGAACAGCGCCAGCGCCAGCGCGAAGTCCGCCTTGCCCAGGATCGCCTGGGTCCAGACCGGGTCGTACAACGCCGCCAGCAGGATGCCGACCACGGCGGCGTTCACGCCCGCCACCATGTTGCGCACGCCGGGGCGCCGTCGCAGGCTTTCCCAGAACGGCAGGGCCCCCGCCACCAGCAGCGCGCCCGGCAGGAAGATGGCCAGCAGCATGAGCAGGCCGCCAGCCCAGCCCGACAGCGGGCCCGACGAGGCCGCGCCAAGGAACGCGGCAAAGGTGAACAGGGGCCCGGGCATCGCCTGGGCGACGCCGTAGCCGGCCAGGAAATCCGCCCCGGACAGCATGCCGCCGCCGACCGCGGCCGTTTCCAGCAGCGGCAGCACCACGTGGCCGCCGCCGAACACCAGCGCGCCGGCCCGGTAAAAGCCCGCCAGTTGCGCCGCCAGCGGCATGCCCGACAGGTGGGCCCAAAGCGGCAGCGCCGCCAGCAGCAGTCCGAACAGCGCCAGGCAGGCATAGCCGGCGTCGCGTGACATGCCCGGCGTCCGATTCGCCAGCAGGGGCCGCGGCGGCACCTGCAGCAGTGCCGCGCCGGCCACCGCGCCCAGCAGGATGGCGGCCACCTGCCCCACGCTGGTGGGCAGCGCCACCGTGATCAAGGCCGCGACGATCGCCAGCCCGGCGCGCGGCCGGTCCGGACAGAGCGAGCGGCCCATGCCCCACACCGCCTGGGCGATGACCGCCACGGCCGCTACCTTCAGGCCATGTACCGCCGGCGCGGCCGCCAGCCCGCCAAACCGCGCCAGCCCCAGGCCCAGCAGGATCATCGCCAGCGCCGAAGGCAGCGTGAACGCCAGCCAGGCGGCCAGCATGCCGGGCCACCCCGCCCGTCTCAGCCCCAGGGCCATGCCGACCTGGCTGCTGGCCGGCCCGGGCAGGAATTGGCATAGCGCGACCAGGTCGGAAAAGGCGTAGTCGTCGAGCCAGCGGCGGCGGTCGACGAACTCCACGCGGAAATAGGCCAGGTGGGCCACCGGCCCGCCAAAGGCGGTCAACCCCAGGCGCAGGAAGGCCAGGAATACCTCCAGACACGTGCCGCGCGCGGCCGGCGCGGCCTCGCTGGCGGCGGCAGTACTGGCGACGCGTTCATCATGGAAAGGCGGTTGCTGCGGCATGGGGAAGAGACATTGGAATCGGCTGGCGTCCGGCGAATCGCGGCACGCCATCAGTCAAGCTTATAGCCGGGCGACGCCGCCGTTTCAATCGTCCGGCGGCATGGGCGCGGACCCGCCAGTGCATGAATTTTCACAATTTCCATACAAATCCCGTCGGATCGCTGCCACCGGGCTCTGTAGCCTACCGCAGCCGGCCGCGATGGAGCGGCGCGCCCGGACGGCAGCTGTGCGGCCCCCGCGCCCACAGGAATGCCCGCATGCTCAAGTTCACGATCCGAATTTTCGTGGTCGCCGCCATTGCCTATATTGCCGCCTCGCAGCTGGTCAACCGCAGCCTGGGCTATCTGCTCGACTCCGTCAGCGCCGACCTGTCCTATCAAGCCGTGCGCGGCCAGATGTACGCCCTGCACAAGGAGCTGGATCCGATCGCGCCGGAATCCCGCGCGGCCTTCATCCGCGACGCCCTGCGGCCCCATTACGGCTTGGAGCTGAAGCTGGTGACGCCCGAGCGCATCGAGGCCACCGAGCAGGAAAAAGAGGATCTGGCCGCGCGCGGCTTCATTATGCGCGACGAGTACAACACCTATCTGGCGCCCTTGCCCGGCGAGCCGCGGCAATGGCTGGAAATGCGCCTGCCCGGCGAGCCGATGCTGGAAAAATGGATTACCTGGGGCGCCTGGCTGGCGCTCAGCATGGTGCTGGCGGTGGTGCTGCTGCTGTTGTGGGCGCTGCCCGTCTGGCGCGACCTGGATGCCCTGCGCAACGCCACGCTGCGGATGGGCCAGGGAGACCTCGGCGTGCGCGCGCGGCTGTCGCATTTCTCCGGTATCCGCCATGTCGGCGAGAGCTTCAACCAGATGGCCGAGCGCATCTCGGCGCTGGTCGAAAACCAGCGCAGCCTGACCAACGCCGTCTCGCACGAACTGCGCACGCCCCTGGCGCGGCTGTCATTCGAGGTCGACCTGCTGGGCCAGGAGAAATTCCAGGCCAGGCGCGACCAGATCCTGCACGACATGCGCGCCGACATCGGCGAGCTGGAGGCCATGGTCGACGAGCTGCTGGTCTATGCGCGGCTGGAACGGCCGACCGACGACATCGTCAAACAGGAAACGGTCGATGTGCGCGACTGGCTGGGCGAGGCGCTGGCGCAGGTGGCCCACCAGGCCGATGCGCGCGGCGTGCTTTGCCAGGTGCGCGACGGCCTGCCGGCCCACGTGCAACTGCATCCGCGCTACATGAGCCGCGCCCTGCTCAACCTGGTGCAGAATGCGGTGCGTTATGCCGCCGGACGCATCGAGATCTCGCTGCGCGGCTGCCCAGCCGGCTACGAGCTGATCGTCGACGACGACGGCCCCGGTGTCGCGCCGGCCGATCGCGAGCGCATCTTTGAACCGTTCATCCGCCTGGACGAAAGCCGCGATCGCGGCACCGGCGGCGCCGGCCTCGGCCTGGCCATCGTCAAGCGCGTCGCCGCCGGCCACCAAGGCACGATCGAAGTGTGCGATAGCCCGTTGGGCGGCGCCCGCTTCATACTGCGCTGGCGGTCGGCGCCGGTCGCGGTGGATTGATTGCCGGCGCCGCCCTGTCATTGCGCGGCCGTTTCGCCCATGACCTCGGCTGTCCTGCGCGCGTGGATCTGGTCGATGCGCCGGCCGTCGCGACGGGTGATTTCGAAGCGCCAGTCACGCCACGCAATCACATCGCCGGTGTCGGGAATGCGGCCTTCGGCGCGCAGCAGCCGGCCGGCCAGCGTAGCGTCGTCGGCGCCATCGGCCAGCTCCGCCGCGTCCAGCACGCGCGCCGCCTCGGCCAGCGCCAGGCGGCCGTCCAGCAGCCACGAGCCATCCGACAACTGCAATGCCTCGGGCGGCGCGCCGCTGTGCTCGGGCAGCTCACCGGCCACCGCGGTCAGCACGTCCAGCGGCGTCACCAGCCCTTCGCAGACACCGTGCTCGTCCACCACGATCAGCATGTGGTCGCGCGAGGCGCGCAGTTCCTCCAGTACCTTGAGCACCGGCGTGGTTTCCATCACATAGCGCGGCTGGCGCGCCCGTTCCACCAGGTCGATCGGGCCGGGATTGCGCAGCAACGGCAGCACGTCCTTGAAGTGCAGCACGCCCAGCACGTTGGCCGGATCGCCGGCGCACAACGGCAGGCGCGAGTGGCCCGAGGCGAACTTGCGCACGATCTGCTCGGGCGTGTCGGTCACGTCCAGCCAGACCATGTCGCCGCGCGCCACCATGATGGCGCGCACGTCGTGCGCGCCGATCGCCAGCACGCGCTCGATCATCGAGCTTTCCTCGGGCGCGAACGCCGGCTCGTCACCGGCGCTGTCCACCAGCGCCACCACGTCGTCGGCCTGCGGCGACGCCGGGCCGCCACGGCCGGCGCGCAACAGCCGCAGCACCGCCTGCGCGGTCCGCTGGCGGCGGCCCAGGGCATGCGTGCCCTTGGCCCGATTGCGGCGCGCGAGCTGGTTGCACAGCTCGATCAGGATCGAGAAGCCGATCGCGGCATACAGGTAGCCCTTGGGCACGTGAAAACCCAGGCCCTCGGCCACCAGGCTGAAGCCGATCATCAGCAGCAGGCCCAGGCACAGGATCACCACGGTCGGATGGCGCGCCACGAAGCCCATCAGCGGGCGGCTGGCCAGCATCATCACGGCCATCGCCACGACCACCGCGATCATCATAATGCTCAGGTCCTGCACCATGCCGACCGCCGTGATCACCGAGTCCAGCGAGAACACCGCGTCCAGCACCACGATCTGCAGGATCACCTGCCAGAACACCGCGTGCTGCACCTTCTGGCCAGCCTCGTGGCCACTGCTGCCCTCGACCCGCTCGTGCAGTTCCATGGTGCCCTTGAACAACAGGAACAGACCGCCCAGGATCAGGATCAGGTCGCGCCCCGAGATTTCGGCGCCCAGCACCGTGAACAGCGGCGCGGTCAGCGTCACTACCCAGGCGATACTGGCCAGCAGCCCCAGGCGCATCACCATGGCCAGCGTCAGGCCGATCATGCGGGCGCGGTTGCGCTGCGTCGGCGGCAGCTTGTCGGCCAGGATGGCGATGAACACCAGGTTGTCGATACCCAGCACGATTTCAAGAATGACCAGCGTCGCCAGGCCTAGCCAGGCGGTCGGGTCGGACATCCACTCGAAGATCATCAACGTTCCACTAGAAGGTTCGGACGCGGACGCGCGCACGCGTGCGGCAGCCCGGGGGCTGTCGCGGGGGACAGACAGGAAAAGAACGGTTCAGCGCCGCCGTCCCGAAGAACCGGGGCGCGGGCCAGGCAACGTGCCGGCGGCGCGCGTCCGCCGATGGGGGGGTGGGCGCGGCGGTGAGATCGTGGGGAACCGGCCAGGAAAGGCCGCACGCCGGAAGCCGGCTGGGAGGGGGGATCGGGCGCCGCTGCGGCAGCGGCGCCCGACTAGGAGGCGGGTCGTCGGTCATAGATGGCGAAACCGTCGGCGCTTGCCGGGCAAGCGCTGGCGGCGAGTTCCGCCGTGCTCTCATTCTTTCAGGAAGCTGAATATTAGCTGAAAGGAAAAAAAGAGAAAACACCGGCCGCCGATCCTGCCGCATCGGCCAATTTGTTCTTGGTGTTTTCCCTGATGCCTTTCTATAATTGCGGCACTTTCAACCACCCCGAGATCATTGTGGACAACGACGGATGTAGTCGATACACGACTGCTTGCGCCGCTTGACGCAGGATCCGCAGAGTTTTCTGCCGAGTCCTGCGTAAAGCCAGGACACGGCCATCCGGCTCCGGCAGCCCCGCTGCCCCGGCCCGGGCCCTTCCCGAAACCGCTTTGCCGACGCGAACCGCGCGCTTTGTTGCGCCCGTACCGTGCCGGATCGGCGGCGCATGCATGTGGACTTTTCCACCGTACTCCCCCTGGAGACGATCATGCGCATCAAGAAATTCCTGCCCTTCCTGGATGGCGCGGCCCCCCTGCGCGGCGCCGCCACCCGCCCTGCCCGCCCGACCTACCAGATCACCATCGTCGGCATGGCCGACACCCTCAACGCGCTGCGCAAACAGCTCTATCAGGAGCTGCAGGCCCTCGATCTGCCCGTGCTGAATGTGCGCGTCTCGCGCCCGGACGCCGCCCGGCTGGCCAGCGCCACGGTCACGCTGCAATGCCCGCCGCAGGCGCGCGCCCTGCTCAGCGCCATCGCGCTGCGGCTGGGCCAGCGCCCCGACGTGCGCCGGGTGCACTGGGAAACCGAAGACGGCGCCCGCATCGCGGTACTGCCGGCCTGAGCGGCGGCAAGGAGACTGTCATGAAAGACCCGTACAAATGCCTGCTCGTCGCGCGGGTGGCGGCCTTGCTGCTGCTCTGGGTGCTGGCGTTCATCCTGACCGCCGCTTCCGTCTGGCAACTGCCCTGACCCCTGCGCTCGGGCGCGCATGCCGGCCGCCGCGGCGGCGCGCCGCCGCCTCCCACACAACACGCTGACCCCGGGAATAACAAGATGAAGAACTTCGAGAACATCCAACTGCTGACGCTGGCCAACACCCTGATCAGCCTGGCCACCGCCTTCGTGCTCGGCTCGGTCGTGGGCTTCGAGCGCCAGTACCGCCAGCGCACCGCGGGCCTGCGCACCAATGCGCTGGTGGCGGTGGGCGCGGCCATCTTCGTGGACATGGCGTTCCGCGTCGGCGGCCCCGATGGCGGCGCGCGCGTGATCTCCTACGTCGTGTCGGGCGTCGGCTTCCTGGGGGCCGGCGCCATCATGCGCGAAGGCGGTAGCATTCGCGGCCTGAACACCGCCGCCACGCTGTGGGGCTCGGCCGCCATCGGCGCCTGCGCTGGCGCCTCGCTGATCCTCGAAGCCCTGGCGGCGACGGCCTTCGTGCTGGCGGCCAACACGCTGCTGCGGCCGGTGGTCAGCTACATCAACCGCCAGCCGGTCGACGCGCAGACCACCGAAGTCACCACCGTGATCCACGTCATTGCCCGGCTCGACCAGCGCCAGGCCGCCATGACCGTGCTCGAAGACGTGCTGGAAGCGGAGCAGTTGCCGCTGTCTGAGCTGAAGATCGACCAGTTCGGCGAAAACGAGGTCGAGATCGAGGCGGCCCTGAGCGAGGCCTCGGTGGACGAACTCGACCTGGACCGCGTAACCGCGCGCATTGCCGCCGCGCCCGGCGTGCGCACCGCATTCTGGGCAGCGCGCACGGTGTAGCCCGGCGCGCGCCCGCCGGCCTGATGGCAGGTGTGAGTTTTCTTTCAGGGCGGCAGGCCCTAGAATGGGCGCCGATCATGCGCCGCCGCCCGCTCCTTGTCCGCAACGCCGCCAGCCTCTGGCTGGTGCTGGCGTTGTTCGCGCTCAAGGCGCTGGTGCCGCCGGGCTTCATGCCCGCGACTCAGCAGCGCGGCACGCTGATCCAGTTGTGTTCGGCCGCCGGCCCTGTCTGGGTGGCCGGCCCCGCCCGGCATGACGAGGCCCCGGACGAGCGCCATGCGGCCCAGGCCGCGACCTGCCCCATGGGGGCCCTGCTGGCCGTGGTGGCGTTGCCGCCGTCGCTCGCACTGCTACTGGCCGTGGGCGCGGTCATGGCCCATCCGCTGGCCGCGCGCGCCCCGCCGGCTGTCGCCGACGGCTTCCCGCCCGGCCCGCCGCTGGGTGCGCGCGCCCCGCCCGCCCTCCCGGTATCCCGCTGATCGCTGTGCCGCGCCCGCGCGCGGCTCCCTTGGCTTACCGAGAATTTCCATGTTTCTTTCCTACCCCAGGACGCGCCGCGTCCTGCCCCGGCGCGCGGCCGTCTGGACCGCGCTCGCGTTCGCGCCCGCCCTGCACGCCCAGTCCTCTCTCGCCGCCGTGGCGCCGGATGGCGTCGCCACCCTGCCGGCCATCGCCGTCGCCGGTGAAACCACCCCGGCCACCCTGCTGGAGCAAGCCAGCACCGGCACGCTGTTGGGACTCACGCCGCTGGAGACGCCGGCCAGCCTCGACATCCTGAGCAACGAACAACTGCGCGAGCGCGGCGCTGTCACCGTCACCGACGCCATCACGCAGGCGGCCGGCATCAGTACGCTGCGCCATCCCGGCAACGGCGGTTCGTCGCTGTCCTCGCGCGGCTTCACCGATTCGAATTCGGTGGCGATGCTGTATGACGGCGTGCGCCAGTTCGGTGGCGTCGGCCAGACCTTCATCTACGATCCCTGGGCCGTCGACCGCATCGAAGTCCTGCGCGGCCCGGCCTCGGTGCTGTACGGCGAGGGCGCCATCGGCGGCGTGGTCAACGTGATTCCCAAGAAGCCCACCCGCGGCCCGGTCGAGAACGAGCTGCAGGCCACCGTCGGCAGCCACGACACCCAGCGGCTGGGCTTGGGCAGCGGCGGCGCGCTGGACGAAAAATGGTCGTACCGGCTCGACCTCAGCGGCAACCACAGCGACTCGGGCATCAGCCTGGGCGACTCGCGCGACCTGGCCGTCACGGCGGCGCTGCGCCTGGACGTGTCGCCCGAGCTGAACTTCACGCTGACCCAGGCCTATGCCTGGCAGGCGCCGACGCGCTACTTCGGCACGCCGCTGGTCGATGGCGACATCGACTACCGCCTGCGCGGCAAGAACTACAACGTGGCCGACAGCAAGATCATCTACCGCGACAGCCGCACCGAGCTGAAGGCGGAATGGACGCCCAATCCCGCCACGCGCGTGCGCAGCCGCGTCTACTACATCGGCAGCGACCGCGACTACCGCGATGCCGAGAACTACACCTGGCAAGCCGCCACCGGCCTGATCCAGCGCAGTGCCTACACCGACATCCGCCACGACCAGCAACAGGTCGGCGCCATCACCGACGCCAGCTTCGACGGCCACCTGTTCGGCCTGGCCAACAAGGTGGCCGTGGGCGTCGAACTGAACCGCGCCTCGCTCAAGCACACCAATAACTCGCCCTACGCGGGCACCTCGCTGGTCGATCCCTACGATGTCGACCATGGCCGCTTCATCAACGTGGCGGGCACCACGCCGCGCTACCGCAACACTGCCGGACAGTACGCGCTGTTCGCCGAAAACCGGCTGATGCTGACTCGCCGCTGGTCGGTGCTGGGCGGGGTGCGCTACGACCACATCGACCTGAAGCGGCGCGACCTGGTGGCCGGCCGGACCGCGTTCGACACCACCTTCAACAATGTCGGCTGGCGCATCGGCACGGTCTACGAACTGCTGCCGACCCTGTCCGTCTACGGCCAGTACGCCGAGGCCGCCGACCCCATCGGCAGCCTGTTGCTGCTGTCGCCCGCCAACAAGGACTTCGAGCTGTCCAAGGGGCGCCAGATCGAGGTCGGCGTCAAGCAGGCGTTCTGGGACAACAAGGGCCAATGGACGCTGGCGGCCTATCACATCCGCAAGAACAACCTGGTGACGCGCGACCCGAACGATCCGGCGCTGCGCATCCAGGTGGGCGAGCAATCGTCGCGCGGCCTGGAGGCGACGCTGGCGGTGGCGCTGACGCCGGCCTGGCGCGTGGATCTGAACGCCGCCGTGCTGCGAGCGCGCTATGACGACTTCAGCGAATCGGTCAACGGCGCGGCCGTGTCGCGCGCCGGCAATGTGCCAACCGACGTGCCGCAACGCGTCGCCAACGCCTGGGTCAGCTGGAAGTTCGCGCCGCAATGGACGGCCAGCGCCGGGCTGCGCTATGTCGGCAAACGCTACGCGGACGCGGCCAACCGGCTGGAAATGGCGGGCTACACCACCACCAACCTGGCCCTGCAATGGGAACCGCGCCGCGATCTGACGCTGGCGTTGCGGGCATTCAATCTGTTCGACCGCAAGTACGCCGAAACCGCCTACTACAACCAGACCCAATGGTTGCTGGGTGAAGGCCGGCGGGTGGAACTGGGCGCCAACTACCGCTTCTGACTCATGGGTTGAACAGATCGGAAATCGCGTCGCCCAGGTCTTTCACCGCGCCGGCCACCCCGCCGGCCGCGCCTTCGGCCCCCACGCCGATGGCGTGGCCGAAACCGCGCGCGATCTGGGCGGCGAATCCGCGCGAGGCCGAGAACTTGGGGTTGTCGAGGCTGCCGGCCAACGTGAAGTCCATGCGCAGCGTGCCATGGCGGTCTTGCAGCGCGGCCAGCACGGCCTTGCGCGGCAGCGAGAACAACGAGCCGTCGCCGCTGAACTTCAGATCGCGCAGGGCCACCGTGCCCGAGGCGTGCAACTGCCGCTTGGCGATGGTGGTGCGCATGTCCAGATCCATGGCGCCGCCCGTGAGCGAGCCGGCGCCGTTCTCGGCCAGGTAGGGCGCGGCGTAGCGGATGTCCATATTGCGCACCGCCACCGTCATGTCGGCGTCGCTGCCGCCGACCTCGACCGCGCCGCTGGCCCGCACCGTGGCCGCGCCGACCCGGTTCTCGCGCACCGAGCCCTGGAATTCCATGTCGCTGCGCTGGCCGTTGGCCGGCAGCGCCAGCGGCCGCAGGCTTGCCGTGACCTTGTCGAAGGGAATCCGGTGCGGCGGCCTGGCGATGGCGGCATCGATGAATTCGAGCCGGCCGCCGTCCAGGATGATTTCGTCGGCGCGAATAGGAGAACGCGGCTGCGTGGCCGCGTCACCGCCATGAGCCTCGCGCAAGGCCGCCCGCAACGCGGGCGCGATCTGCATATCGCCCTCATCGCCGCGCACCACCGCGAAATCGAAGTCCTGCACCGTGATCCGGCGGAACACGGTTTCCCGGCCGAACAACGAGCCCCATTCGGGTTCGGCCACCACGCGCCCGGCGCGGGCCGGCTGCGCGCCGTCGGCGCCGGCGATCCTCACATCGGTCAAGACCACATCGCGCCATCCCAGGCTGACCTGGCCCACCAGGGCGCGCGGGCCCAACAGGGCGGCGATGCGCTGTTCGGCCGCCTGCTTGCCCGCGACCCCCAGCACCGCCAACAGCACGGCGGCCAGCGCGAGGATCGCCGGCAGCCGGCCCGCGAATGACCGGCGGCGCGGTGGGGGGGAAGGGTCGAGCATGGCGTATCCCGTTTGACGATGGCCGGCGCGCGGTCACGCACCGGGAGCCGGCCGCCGGGGCGATGGCGGCCGGCCCAGCCCTGCACCTTAGCGAGCGTCCCGCGCCGGCGCAAGCCGGACGGCCTGACCGGTGCGCAGCCACCCCGGCGGGATCCGCCCCGCCGGCCGGCGTGCGAACACGGCGCGTGCGGATGCGACAGTGCCCGCGCGGAGCGATCCACGCGGGCACTGTCGCCCCTCACCCTGCCCCGAACGCTGGCAAAGCCGCCACGTGGGCCGGGCGCCGGGCCGTCAGCGCCTCAGCGCTGCGGTTGCGAGCGTTGGCCCTGACCGGGCTGCTGGCCCGGATTGCGGTTCTTGTCCACCTGTTGGCCACCCTGGCCGGGTTGCTGCTGCTCCGGCGGGTTGCGATCCGGCGGGGGCTCCTGGGATTGCTGTTTCTGCGGCTGCTTGTGCTGGTCGGGCTGATTCGGGTTTGCCATGGCAAGTCTCCTATTCGGCGGAACCATTCCGCCAACGATGGCTCAGCAATCGCCGTGCCTGCAGCGGCTGCGCTGGACGCGCGGGCCGCGGGCCGTCCCGTCACCGGTAAATTCAGGATCTGCCGGCCAGAAAGGCGCCGCCATGCCGTGACGCCTGACCCGCCCTCACTGCGTGGTGACGTGCGCCGGCAGGCCGGTCTCGGCGTCCTGCGGGTCAAACGCATCCAGCCAGGCCGAGGCGTAACTGGCGGGCGCCGCCAGCGGTTCGCCACGGTCGCGCTGAACCCGCAGGCGCATCAGCAGGTCGTCCAGCAGCATCGGCCGGCCCAAGGCGTAGCCCTGACCGTAGCGGCAGCCGGCGGCACGCAGGGCGGGAACGTCCGCCACGTTCTCGACCCCTTCGGCCACCACCCGCCACCCCATCCGCGTGGCCAGTTCGGCCGCGGTGCGCAGGATCTCGAAGGCCACCGCGCTGCGGCGCATGCGGGTGACGAAATACTGGTCGATCTTGACCTCGGACAAGGGAATCGCCGACAGCAATTTCAGCGACGCATGGCCGGTGCCGAAATCGTCCAGGCTGACCTCGCAGCCCGCCTCTTCCAGTTTCGCCAACCTGGCGCGCAACACGTCCAGTTCGCGGATCGGCTGGTCTTCGGTCAGTTCGACCCGCAGCAGCGAGGCCGGCAGTTCGGCGGCATGGATGCGCGCCAGCAGGAAATCGACCGCGCGCTCGTCCGACAGCGTCGAGGCCGGCGCATTGATCGCCACCGGAATCGCCATGCCGGCGCGCCGCATGGTCTGCAGCATGTCGATGACGCGTTGCGCGACGCGTTCGAACAGGGTGCGATCCAGCCCGAGCCGGTTGACGGCGGGAATGAATTCGGCCGGCATGACGATGCCCAGCCGCGGATGTTGCCAGCGCGCGAGCGCCTCGGCCGACACGATGCGGCCGGTCAGCAGATCCACCTGGGGTTGCAGCAGCACCCGCAGGCCGTCTTTGCCGGTAATCATGGCGGCGACTTCATCGTCGCTCACCACCGAGCTCGTGGAAGCCTCGTGGGTTGGCGTCATGTGTTCGCTCCTGGCGTGCCTCGATCTACGGCCTGCGCTGTCCGGGCGCAGTGCGAGGCACAATGGACATGAGTATTCACATACGGCGGCGTCTAGGCTTGCCGCGCCGGTGCACTCCCCAGCTTTTGATCGCCTCTGTTTTTTTAGGCGATTTTGGCCATTTACTCCAGGCAATTGTGCGCGCTTGCGGCGTCAAAGTCACACATATGTAACCAGTGGTATTCATCGACGTGAATTCATTAAAACCGCAATATTCGGACGTTCCAACGAATCGCCGGAGTGTTGCCTTGTCGACATGGTAGCGTTGCGACTTTTCCGTCCCTCGCCTGACCCACATTCGCGTGACTACCCTGCTATCGCGCTGGCGCCTTGCGCTGCGCCACGTCCTCTGGCTGGACGCCCTGCAAGCCGCCGCCATCAGCGCCGCGCCCGTTATTCTGGCTGTGCTGGCGCACGAACCCCGGCTGGGCTGGACCGCCATCGCCGCCTTCTGGGCCTGTTTCGGCGACCCCGGCGGGCCCTTGCGCCAGCGCGCCGGCTCGATGCTCGCGCTGGGGCTGATCGGCGCGCTGTTCTGCCTGCTGGCCAGCGCCAGCGCCAACCACCTGTGGCTGCTGTTGCCGCTGACCTTTGTGTGCTGCACGTTCGGCGGCCTGTTGCGCGTGCTCGGCCCGGCCGCCGCCATCGTCGGCACCCTGCTGTCGGCCGGCTTCGTGGTGGCGGCGGAGCTGCCGGCGCCGACGCTGGCGGCCAGCCTGTCGTACACGCTGTTCTTCGTGGCCGGCGCGCTGTGGGCCATCCTGATGACCGCGCTGGTCTGGCGCCGCCGCCCCTGGAAGGACGCGACGCATGCGGTGGCCCATTGCTATCGCGGCCTGGCCGATTTCGCCGATGCGCTGGCGCGCATGTATTCCGGCCTGGCCCCGGCCGCCGGGCCGCAGGCCTGGAGCGCCGTCACCCGGCCCCAGCGCAGCGGCGTGCGCGCCGCGCTGGAAGCGGCCCGGATCCGCATCGGCGAGGTCCAGGATGCGCGGCCATCGCGGCGCGCGCGCGCCCAGCAATTGTTCTATCTGCTCGACAGCGCCGAAGACAGCTTCATCGCCCTGGTGGCGGCGGCCGATCTGCTGGAGTCGAATGCGCCACGCTGGCTCGGCCGCGCCGCCGGCGCCAACCTGTCGCACGCCTTCCACCGCTACGCCAGCGTCGCCAACGCCATCGCCAGCACGTCGGACGTCAGCGATCCGCGCCAGGCCGAATGCCTGCGCGAACGCCTGGCGCATTTCGCCGCCGGCCTGCACGAACTGCGTGGCGCCGCCATGGCCCATGCGCCCGACCTGGCCACCATGGTGCCGGTGCTGGACAGGCTGCAGCAGACCGCCCAGGCGGTCAGGCACGCGCTGTTCGACGACGCCGGCGCACCGGCCGCGCCGGCCCTGGCCCGGCGCGTGGATTCGCCCGCGCGGATGGCCTGGCGCAGCCTGCGGCAGAATCTGCGGTTCGAGTCCGATGCCTTTCGCCACGCCCTGCGCGTGGGCATTGGCGCCACCATCGCCGTGGCCCTGTCAAAGACCTTCGCGGTCAACCACGGCTACTGGATGTCGCTGACCCTGGTGTTCATCCTGCAGCCGTATTTCTCGACCACCTGGCAACGCACCATCGAGCGCGTGGTCGGCAGCGTGGCCGGCGCCATTGGCGCCTCGCTGCTCGGGCTGCTGCTGAGCACACCGCTATCGGTGGCCCTGGCCGTGCTGCCGATCGCCCTGGGCACCTTTGCCGCCCGCACCATCCACTACGCGCTGTTCACCTTTTTCCTGACCTCGCAGTTCGTGCTGGTCAGTCACATCCAGCAGCCGGACATCTACGAGCCCATGCTGGCGGCATTGCGCGCCTTCAATAGCGTACTGGGCGGCGTGCTGGCCTTGCTGGTGGGGTTCCTGGTCTGGCCCGAGAAGGAGCCGCGCCAACTGGCCGGCGCGCTCAGCCGCGCCCTTGAGCGGCACGCCGCCTACGTCCGGGCGCTGGCGGGCGCCAAGAGCGGCGCCGGCGCCGCGCAGGACATCGTCGGCCTGCGCCGCCAGGCCTGCCTGTCGGCCGACAATGCCGAAGCCTCGCTGCAACGCCTGCAGCAGAATCCCGTGCATCGGGACCGCAAGGTCGACACCGCGGTCAACCTGCTGAACGCGATGCGGCGTGTCACGGCGGCCGGCACGGTGCTGGAAATCCAGCCCGCCCTGCCGCCGGACAGCACGGCGGCATCGGCCCTGCGCGACTATGGCCAGACGCTGGCGCACGCGCTGCATCCGCAGGAACCCACGCCCGCGGCCGACATCCGCCACCTGGGAATGCCGGCGGCGCTCGCCGCCGCCGCGCCCGCGCTGGCCGGGCCGCTGGAGCGCATCGCGCAACAGGCGCGCCAGGTGCGGCAGTTGCGCGACCGAGTGCAACAGTCCTGACCCGGCCCCGCGCTTGCGGCGACCCCGCCTAACTGCGGGGCGCTTGACGCGCATCAAGGGGCCACGGCCGGGAACGCGCAACGATGGAGGCCTGTCGCGCACAAAAGGAGGCCGCCATGTATCGCCGCATTTCCGTCCACCTGGATCACGGATTCGATTGCCCCCGCCGCACCCGCGTGGCGCTGGCCCTGGCCAAGCGCCATCAGGCCGAACTGGTCGGCATCTACGCCAGCTCGGCGCCGCCGCAGTATTACTATGGCGAATCGGTGTTGCTCTCGCGCACGCTCAGTGTCATCCGCGACCTGCAGACGCAGAATCGCAGCTCGGTGCAGAACGCCTTCCTGGAGGCGGCCGCCGCGCTCGACGTGCCGGCCACGGTGCGCGCCGCCGACGGAACGCCCAGCGCCTGCGTGGCGCTGATCGGCCGTACCAGCGATCTGGTGGTCGTGAGCCAGGAAAACCGCGACGACGTCGAAGCCGCGCACGAGGTCGAGTTCGTCGAACAGACGTTGCTGAGCGCTGGCCGGCCGGTGCTGGTGGTGCCCTCCAGCGGCGAATTCCCGGTCATCGGCGAACGCGTGCTGTATTGCTGGGACGGCAGCCGCGAAGCCGCCCGCGCGCTGGCCGACGCGGCCCCGCTGCTACGCACGGCCTCGCACCTGGTGGTGCTGACCATGGACGAAGGCGCCGCCTCCCGCAAGGAGGCCTCGGTGCCGTTCGAAGACCTGTCCACCTATTGCATCGCCCAGGGCATGCCGGCGCCCGACCACGTGCGGCGCGACATCAAGGGCGTGGGCGTGGGCAGCACCATCTTGAACGCCGCGGCCGACCACAGCGCCGACCTGATCGTCATGGGCGCCTATGGCCACAGCAAGCTGCGCGAATGGGCGATGGGCGGCGCCACCGCCTCGATCCTCCAGAGCATGACCGTGCCGATCATGTTCTCGCACTGAGGCCGGCCTTTCCCGGGCTTCAGCCTGGCGGCACTGGCGTCAACAGCGGCCTGCCGGCGAAATGCGCGCTGGCGTTGTCCAGGAACAACGCCACCGTCGCCGCAACGGCCTCCGGCGAGCGGCCCGCGCTGTGCGGCGTCAGCACCACGTTGTCCAGGCCGAACAGCGCCGGCGGCAACTCCGGCTCGCCCTCGACCACGTCCAGGCCGGCGCCGGCGATGCGGCGGCCGGCCAGGGCGGCGATCAGCGCCTCGGTATCGACCACGCTGCCTCGGGCGATGTTCACCAGATAGCCTTGCGGCCCGAGCGCATCGAGCACCGCCGCGTCCACCAGATGGCGCGTGCCGGCGCCGCCCGGTGTCGCCACCACCAGGAAGTCGCTGGCCTCGGCCAGGGCGCGCGGACTGTCGTGATACGCGTAGCCACAGTCGGGACGCACCCGCCGGTTGTAGTAGCCGACCGTCATGCCAAAGCCCAGAGCGCCGCGCCGCGCGATCTCCCGCCCGATGGTGCCCAAGCCCAGGATGCCCAGGCGCTTGCCCGAGACCTGCGGCCCCATGAAACCGCTCCAGTGTCCCTGCCGCACCCAGGCATCGGCCTGCGGCAGGCGGCGCGCCGCGCCCAGCAGCAGCGCCATGGCGTGATCCGCCACCGATGTGGCGTTGGCGCCGGGCCCGTGCGTCACGTGCACGCCGCGCGCGCGGGCGGCGGCCACGTCGATATTCTCGTAGCCCACGCCCAGTGAACAGATCAGCTCCAGCTTCGGCAACGCGGCCATCTCGTGCGCGTGAAAACCGGTGGCGCCGCGCGTGAGCACCACGCGGATCTCGTCGGCGTGGTCGCGGATCGCCTGGGCGCGGGCGGCGGCGGTGGCGGCAAGAATGCAGCGAAAACCGCGCGCTTCGATCGCGGGCACGAAATCGTGCACGCTGTCTATCAGTATCAGGAGGGGGATGGACATGTTGCTGCGGATTGGAAGCGGAAAGTGACGCATGGCGCCAAAAAAGATGCCGCCAGATCTTACGCCTCGCTACCACCGCGCGCCACCCGCCGCTACAAGCGTCCGGTCAACAGCAGCACGATCAACACGATCAGCACGATTCCCAGCAGACCGCTGGGGTAATAGCCCCACCCCCGGCTGTAGGGCCAGGCGGGCACCGCGCCGACAAGCAGCAGGATGAGGACGATCAACAGGATGGTAGACATGATGGCTCCGGTTTTTCTTGATGCGGGGACTGGCGCGGCCCCAGTCAATGGGCCGGGGACAGCGTTTCCTTGGTGGACGGGTCGAGCGGCGGCAGATCCACTTCCGGCTCATCGGTATCCGGATCGACCGGCAGGTCGCCCGGTGGCGAACCCGGCGGTATCGGCTCCGGCTTGGGCGGGACATGCAAATACAGAGGTTCAGACATGGCGTTCTCCTGTAAAACTACCTATTGCGCGGCCGGCACATTCCGGCTTCGCGCTCCGCTACACCATGGCGGCGTCCTGGGGGCTGGCAAGCAGACCCTAGGGACGCGCCGGCGCCAACCCACGCTACAGCTCGCGGTCGAAGGCGGGAATGTCGTCCCGCTTGCGGCGGCTGATCCCGCGGCCGTCCAGCACCACTTCCTCGTCCACCCATTCCGCGCCGGCATTGCGCAGATCGTCCTGCAGCGAGGGCCAGCTTGTCAGTCAGTACCACCTGCTCGAAGCCATCCACCACCAGGAGGCGACAGTCAAGTCCCGTAGTGTCTTGGTCATGCGCAACTCCCGGGTTGCGTCGAAATCCCTCTCAGCAAGCGGCGTGCCCGGGCGCGTTTGCGGTGTGCGGGCGCGGCGCTTGCCGGGGGCCGGCCAACCCGCAAGCAATGAACATGGCGCCCCAAATTGCAAGCGGATGTGCCAAGGCGCGCAGGGATGCGGGTTCCTGGGTAAAACGAACATTCACAACGCGATGCAATGCAAGACCCTGGCCCAGGCCGATACGTGCCAGCCTTTTCCCATGTGCCGCGCCCCAAGCGGAGCGCGGCCATGTTTTCGCCAACGCAGACTCCAGGAGGTACCCACATGGCCAACAACCAGACTCCCCTGCCCTCGGACTTCCCCGAAAACGGCGCCGATGAGCGCGGCGCGCGCCGCCGCCGGCGCCATCCGGAAATCTGGATCGACGAGTTGGAAGCAACCCTGAGCGACACCGCCGCCACCGACCTGGAAACCCTCAAGGCGCGCCTGGCCGAGCAGTTGCGCGACACCCGCCACAGCCTGCGCGAAGCCTCCGACAGCGCGCAGGACATGGTGCGCGAGACCATCGACTGCACCGAGCAGTACATCCATGCCCGTCCGTGGCAGGCCATCGGCCTGGTCGCCGGCGCCGCCTTCCTGTTCGGCGTGGTGGTCGGCCGCCAGTAGGCCCGGCGCGCGAGCCGGCCCCGCGCCGGGCCGCGCCCGCGGCCGGGGCACGCGGCTTGCTGAGGGGCTCCCCGTCTCGGCTCACGGGCAGGAAAAACATGCACACCTACGACAAAGAAGACATCGCCGTCGCGAACGCCAGCGCCACGCGCGCGCGCGACGGCCTGGAGCAACATCCTGGCCTGCGGCCGCTGGACTGGATGGCGCTGATCGTGCTGGTGACCGGCGGCCTGAATTGCGGCCTCATCGCCGCCGTGAACCTCGACGTGTTCAGCCGGATGCTGCCCTGGCCGGCGGCGGCACGCGTTGCCTACGGGCTCGTGGGCCTGGCGGCGCTGCATTGCGTCGTGCTGCTGTGCCGGCTGGCGGCCGACGACGCCTGAACCGTCAGGCCTGGCCTGAATTCCCGGGCGCGCGGGTGCCGGGATACTGGCCGCCCTCTTCATATTCCGGGCCTTGCGGATGCGCACGCTTATCGGCGCCGCGCCGCGGCGTGGGCGCCTGCTCCTGGCCCGGCTGGTCCGCGCCGAACTTGCCGCTCCGGTGGGCGGCGTCGCTATCGCTGCGGGGCGTATCGGCCTTGCCCGCCGGCGGCGCAGCGGCGGGACGTCGCCCGGCGTCGGCGGCGGATGCGGGGGTGTCGGATTTACTCATGTCGTCGGATCTCCAGATATGCGCTGCCCTCGGCAACGTCGTGACGGCCTGGCACGCCGCAATTGCCGTGCCTGGCGCGACGGGCACGGCAATTGCTCAGCGCCGGTGCGTGGCCACTCTCGGGCCATGCCTATCCAAGGAGCCATCCATGAATCTGTCCAAGATCCGCCTGTCCACCACGCTCGTGCCTGCCGCCGCCCTGTGCCTGGCGACGCTCGCCCTGCCCGCTGCCGCGCAAACGTCCGCGGGCGCCGCGCCGGTGCGCAGCAACGAGCAGATCGATAACCAGTACAAAATGGACAAGCAGCAGTGCGACGCCATGAAAGGCAACCAGAAGGACGTCTGTCTGAAGCAGGCCGAAGCCACGCGCGACAAGGCGAAGGCCGACGCCAAGGCCGGCAAGGAAAAGGCCGAGGCCAATCATGACGCGGCCAAGGCGCGCAACGATGCCGACTACAAGGTCGGCAAGGAGAAATGCGATGCCCTGTCGGGCAACGCCAAGGATGCGTGCATGGCCGACCTGAAGACGCGCCACGGCAAGTAAACCCGCGGGCGGCGGCCGCCCGTCAGGGCGCGCCGTCCGGCCGTGCCTCGCCAGGCAGCGCATAGCCCGCCGCCGCGTATTCCTCCAGGCGGTTGTATAGCGTCTTGGGGCTGATGCCGAGGATGGCGGCGGCCTGCTTCTTGACGCCCTTGCAACGCTGCAGCGTTGCAAGGATCAGGCGGCGAT
Organism: Achromobacter sp.; assembly: GCF_050285565.1. GTDB lineage: Bacteria > Pseudomonadota > Gammaproteobacteria > Burkholderiales > Burkholderiaceae_B > Achromobacter. The sequence continues at coordinate 513,605 of NZ_JBLZXG010000003.1, read as the reverse complement.
CGGCCTGCGCCAGGGTTTCGCCGACGGGCAGGCTGACCTGTCCGCCCGCGAGGTCGCCGCTGGGCGAGACCTGCGGCGCCAACAGGTCGGCGTCCAGCTCGTCGCCCTCGGCCATGATGAAGGCGCGGCGCACGAAATTCTTCAGTTCGCGCACGTTGCCGGGCCATTCGTATTGCGCCAGCGTCGCCGCCGCGTTGGCCGAAAACACCTTCGCGCGGCCGGCTTCCTCGTTCTGCGCCTGCAGAAAACGGTCGGCCAGGAACAGGATATCCTCGCCCCGTTCGCGCAGGGGCGGCAATTGCAGCGGAAACACATTGAGGCGGTAGTACAGGTCTTCGCGCAGCTTGCCTTCCTGCACCGCCTGCTCGGGGTTGCGGTTGGTGGCGGCAATGATGCGGATGTCGCAACCGATCTCGCGATTGGTGCCGACCCGCATGAAGTGGCCCGTTTCCAGCACCCGCAGCAGTTTCACTTGCAGATCCAGCGGCATCTCGGTGACTTCGTCCAGAAACAGCGTGCCGCCATCGGCACGCTCGAAGTAGCCCTTGTGCTGGCGGTCGGCGCCGGTGAAACTGCCACGCTCGTGCCCGAACATCTCGCTTTCGATCAGGTGCGGCGAAATCGCGCCGCAGTTGACGGCGATGAACGGCCGCTGGCGCCGCGCGCTCAGCTCATGCACGGCATGCGCCGCCAGCTCCTTGCCGGTGCCGCTTTCACCGATCAGCAGCACGGTGACGTCGGTGGGCGCGACGCGCCCGATCTGGCGGTACAACTCGCGCATCGGCGCCGACGAGCCGTACATCTTGCCAAAGCGCCCGGGTCCCTCGAACGGCATGCCCGCCGGCTCCGCGCCGGAATTGGACAGGATGCGCGCCATGATCTCGTTCAGGCGCTCCATGCAGATCGGCTTGACCAGGTAGTCGGTGGCCCCGAGCCGCAACGCCTGCACCGCATTGTCCACGGTGCCGTGGCCGGTCATCACCACGACCTCGGCGCTGGCCACGGCAACGTTCTTGAAAATGTCCATGCCGCTGCCCTCGGGCAGGCGCACATCCGTCAAGACCAGGTCGGGCGCCTGACGCTCGGCCTGGATCATGGCATCCTTCACACTGGCGGCCAGCGCCACCGAGAAGCCGCTGTCGCGTCCGATCTCGGCCAGTGTCTCGCGGATGGCATCGTCGTCATCGACGATCAACAGATGAGGCATGGAATCTCCTGGGGCCGTGAGCCGGGCAAGGGGCCCCGCTACCTGTGCGGCCACGCTTGAGCATAGCGAAGCTGGCGCGATTTGGCGTAAACATTCGATACGATGCACTAAAGTTTGCGATTACTTGCAACTCGTCGCATTCCCGGCCTGCCCAGCCCTCTACGATGGCAGCACTATGAATGTCTCCGGCCTGTCTCCCGTGATGCAAAAGCTGGCCACCCAGGTGCGCCTGGCCGCCGACACCGATGCCAGCGTGTTCATCGTCGGCGAAAGCGGCGCGGGCAAGGAAGTGGTGGCGCGCGCCATCCACGAGGCCAGCGACCGCGCCGCCAAGCCGTTCATTGCCGTCAACTGCGGCGCCATCAGCGGCTCATTGGCCCACGCCGAACTGTTCGGTCACGAGAAAGGCAGTTTCACCGGCGCGGTGGCGCAGAATGCGGGCTACTTCGAATCGGCCAGCGGCGGCACCCTGTTCCTGGACGAAGTCACCGAAATGTCGCCCGACATGCAGGTGCATTTCCTGCGGGTGCTCGAAACCGGGACTTACCAGCGCGTGGGCGGCACCGACCTGCTGCGCGCCAACGTCCGCATCGTATGCGCCAGCAACCGCGATCCGGCCGCGTCGGTGGCCGATGGCCGGCTGCGCCAGGACTTCCTGCACCGGCTGCTGGTGATTCCCCTGCGCGTGCCGCCCTTGCGCGAACGCGAGGGCGACGCCGTCATTCTGGCGCGGCACTTCCTGGAGGCGTTGAACCAACGCCACGGCACCCGCAAGACCTTTGCGGCGCGCATGCTGCAGGCCATCGCCCGGCATGACTGGCCGGGCAATGTGCGCGAACTGCGCAACGCGGTGCAGCGCGCCTACATCCTCTGCGACGACGCGCTCGATGTGGAGCTGCCGCGCGCCCGCGCCACGGCACGCGCCGAGTTCAAGGACGGCGCGCTGAATTTTCCGGTGGGAACCGCGCTGGGCAACGCGCAGCGCGACTTCATCCTGGCGACGCTGGCCCACCATGGCGGCGACAAGCGCCTGGCGGCGCAAACCCTGGGCGTCAGCCTGAAAACGCTTTACAACCGATTGGACGTCTACGAGAAGGACGCGGGCGGCTCAGCCGCCGCCTGACCCCCCGCGCGGCCGCCAGACCAGCCGCCGGCCGCTGTCTGCGCCACCCTGCCGGCCGGGCAATATTTACCGTTCCCTTGTAATCCCGCCCGCTCTGGCGCGCGGGCCCGCCGCGCCGGCGCCCCGCATGGCGGGCAGGCATGGATTTTGCGTCGTACAAGAAATATGCCGCCATTCCGGCGGCTCCCATTGCGGGAGAGTTTCTTGGGACACCCGATGCAGGAATTGCGCTTGCGCCAGCAGATGACGCTGGCGCCCCGGCTGCAGCAATCGGTCAAGCTGCTGCAGATGTCGGCGCTGGAATTCACCACGGCGGTGGAGCTGGCGCTGGCCAGCAACCCCTTCCTGGAAGAAGTCCAGGAGCAAGCAGCGGACCCGGCCGATCGCCCCGATAGCGGCCCCCACCCGGCCGCCGGCCCCGCTGCGGCGCAGGCGCCGGCCACGACCTCCAGCGCCGCGGCCGAAGATGCCCCGCCCGCCACGCCGGAATACGCCGGCGACTACCCGGCGCCCGCCCGTCACGACGGTGATGACCGCGACCTGAGCCAATGGGTCAGCGCCCCGGTCTCGATGCGCGAAAAGCTGTCATTGGACTTGGGCAACTATCGCCTCGGCCCGCGCGACCGGCTGCTGGCGGAGTTCATCATCGACGCGCTCGACGAGGACGGCTATTTGCGCACGCCGCTGGCCAGCCTGTGCGACACCCTTAGCCCGGACTTCGTGCCGCCGCCCGCCGACAGCGAATGGCTGGCGGCGCTGCGCCTGGTACAGCAACTGGATGCGCCCGGACTGGGCGCGCGCGACTTGCAGGAATGCCTGGCCTTGCAATTGGAGGCGGCGCCTGGCCTGAGCAGTTCCTTGCGGACGCTGGCCTTGCGCATCGTGCGCGAGCAGCTCGACCGGCTCGCCAAGAACGACAGCGCCGGCCTGCGGCGCGTGCTCGATTGCGCCGAGGATGCGCTGCGCGACGCCTGCGCGCTGATCCGGGGTCTCGATCCCAAGCCGGGCCGGCGCTACGACGCCCAGGCGCCGGCCTATGTGGTGCCCGACGTGTTCGTCGACAAATGGCGCTCGCGCTGGCGCGTGCTGCCGAACCGCGGCGCCATGCCGCAGGCGCGCCTGCACCAGCTCTACGCCGACCTGTTCCGGCGCGCGCGGCTGGACGACCGCAGCCCCATGGCGCAAGAGCTGCAGGAGGCGCGCTGGCTGGTGCGCAATGTGGAGCAGCGCTACAGCACCATCCAGCGCGTGGCCGAAGCCATCGTCAAGCGCCAGCAGACGTTTTTCGAATACGGCGAGGTGGCGCTGCGGCCGCTCATGCTCAAGGAAGTCGCCGACGATCTGGATATGCACGAATCGACCGTGTCCCGCGCCACCGTCGGCAAGTACATGGTGACCCCGCGCGGCGTGTTCGAATTCCGCCATTTCTTCTCGCGCGAACTGCCGACCGATTCCGGCGGCACCTGTTCGGCGGCCGCGGTGCGCGCCTTGATCAAGGAATTGATCGAGGCCGAGGATCCCGCCATGCCGTTGTCCGACGTGGCGCTGGCGCAGCAACTCGCCGCCAATGGCATCGTGCTGGCGCGCCGCACGGTGTCGAAGTACCGCGGCCAGTTGCGCCTGCCGCCTGCCGAACTGCGGCGCGAACACTGATACGGCCCAATAAGACACTGCCGGCGGACCTGGCATGTGCGCCGGCAGTGCTAGGGCGGGCCTCAGGCCGTCAGGCTCACTTGCTGCCGCCGCTATTCGGATAGCCCGGAGGCGGCGTGGCGCCGGCCGCCGGGGTGCGCGGCACGTTGTCATTGGCTTCCTTATGCCGGTTGGGCATCTCGCCGCCACGCTTGTCGGATGACGGCGGGTTGTGCTTGTCCAGGCTCGGCGGCGTGCTCGGCGTATTGGGCGCGGCGTTCGGCGCCGGCGCGGCCTGGCCCGGCGGCACCGGCCGGTTGGGCTGCACCGCGGTGCCGTCGTTCGGCGTGGTGGATGGCGCCGTGGGGCTGGCGGATTGGGCCCAGGCGGCACTTCCGCCCAGGCTGGCGGCGATGGCGATGGCATAGGTCAAGGCACGGATTTTCATGGGTCACTCTCCTTGTTGGGGTTGCCCTGTTCCCACAGCAACCCCCGTGCCTGCAGGCCTCTGCCGCGCGCGCCGCGCCGCGGTCGGCAATTTTTACAGCCTCTGGCAACGGCGCCACGCGGCATTCAGCGCCGCCCTGCGCCGAGCCGCGCCGCGTCCACGTCCAGCCCTTCCGGCTCCAGCATCCGCTGCACGCGTTCGGCCAAGGCGTCGAGCGCAAATGGCTTGACGATCAGTTCCATGCCGCTGCCCAGAAAGCCCGAGCCGCGCGCCGCGCTTTCGGCGTAGCCGGTCATCAGCAGCACGTTCAGGCCGGGGTGGATGGCGCGCGCGGCATCGGCCAGTTGGCGGCCATTCAGGCCCGGCAGGCCGACGTCGGTGACCAGCAGGTCGAGGCTGGCGATGGCTCGCAACCGTTCCAGGCCGGCATCGCCATCGCCGGCCGTGACGACCTGCATACCCAGTTCGGCCAGGCATTCGCACACCATCTCGCGCACATTGGCGTCGTCCTCCACCACCAGCACCACCGCCTGGCGCGCCGGCTCCGCCCGTGACCCGGACGGCGGCGCGGGCATGGCCACGCGGGCGGGCACGCCGTCATAACGCGGCAGGAAGATCCTGACCGATGTGCCCTTGCCCACCTTGCTGTCCAGCGTCACGATGCCGCCGGCCTGCTTGGCAAAGCCATAGATCATCGACAGGCCCAGTCCGGTGCCTTCGCCCAGCGGCTTGGTGGTGAAGAATGGATCGAAGGCGTGGATGAGCACGTCGGGAGTCATGCCGCAGCCCTCGTCCGTCACGCGCACTTCCACGAAGCCGCCCGGCTGCACGCCGGGATAGGGCCGCAGGAATGCCGGATCCAGGCGCGTGTTCAGCGCCGCCACCGTCAGGCGGCCGCCATCGGGCATGGCATCGCAGGCATTGATCACCAGGTTCAACAGGGCGTTCTCGAACTGATTGCGGTCGCAGCGCACCGGCCACAAGTCCGGGTCCAGGTCGAACACCAAGGACACGCCTTCACCGGTGTAGCGATGGAACAGATCGACCATGGATTGCAGCGTGGTCGCGACGGAAAACGGCTGCGGGTCGATCGGCTGGCGGCGCGAGAACGTCAGCAGGCGCTGGGTCAGATGCGCCGCGCGATTGGCCGAGTCCATGGCCACGCTGACAAAGCGCACGGCCTGCTCCGGCACGCCCGCGGCCAGCTTGCGCTGGATCAGATAGAGCGCCCCGGTGATGCCCTGCAGCATGTTGTTGAAGTCGTGCGCGATGCCGCCCGTCAGGCGTCCGACCGCCTCCATCTTCTGCGCTTGCCGCAAGGCGTGCTCGGTTTCCAGCAACGTCTCGGCCTGCGACTTCAGATCGGTGTCATCGCGCCCGGCCAGGTACAGGCTGTCTTGCGCCCACGACATGCTCCAGGTGATCCACGCGTAGCTGCCGTCGCGCTTGAGCACGCGGTTTTCCAGATGCCGCACGCTCTGCGGCGTATCGGCGCGCCGTGCTTGCGCCAAGGCCTCGCGGGTGACCTCGTAGTCGTCCGGATGGATCTGTTGGCGCAGCCCCATCGCCAGGAATTGCTCCTGTGTCCAGCCCAGGATCGAGCGCACCGCCGGATTGACGCTGGCATAGCGGCCCTGCGCATCGACCACCGCCAGCAACTCGGGCGACAGGCGCCAGATGCGGTCGCGCTCGGCGATGGCGTGTTCCACCCGCTGCTCCAGCATGCGGGCATACTGCGAACGCTCGACCGCGCCGCACAGGCGCTCGGCCACTTCCTCGATGCAGGCCACGTCACCGCGCTTGAGCCGCGTGCCGGGCGCCGGCCGCACCACCAGCGCGCCGCCCTGGCGGCCCCAACGGGCCATCGGCACCATGATCGCCGAGGGCAGAATGTCGCCGTTGGCCTGCCCCAGCAGCGGCTCCAGGAAGGCCGTGCGCGCCTCGCCCAGCGCATCGTGGATGCGCGCCAGCAGGTCGCCGCCCAGGCCCTCGCTGGCGCCCTCGCCCGGCGGTTGCCACAGGCAGGAGACCACCGGCCCGGCCTGCTCGTCCGGCCAGTCCACCACCGCCACCTGGCCCAGCGCCAGGTGCTGACCCAGGCTCTCGCACGCCAGTTGTTCGATCGCCGCCTGCTGCTGCAATTCGCGCATGCGGTCGCCCAGCCCCAGCACGAAGTTCTTGCGGTACTGCCCTTCCCACAGTTCCGCCTCCGCGGCCTTGCGCGCCGTGACATCCAGGAACAACGCCATCATCTGGTTATCGCCTTCGCGGCGCGCGCGCGCTTCGTACCAGGCCGCCCGCGGCGCCGGCACCGCGAACTCGAACTGCGCCGGTTCGCCGGTCTCGACCACCTGCGCGAACGTATCCAGGATCTGGTCGGGCACGCCGGGGATCATCTCGCGCAAGGTGTGGCCCAGCGTATCGCCTTCCTTTCTGCCGCTCTGGCGCTCGAACGCCGGGTTGACCTCGATGAAGCGAAAATCGACGATGCGGCCCTGCGCGTCGCGCAAGGCGTCGCTCAGGAAGAAGGCTTCCTGCATGCCGTCGAACATGGTGCGCCAGCGCTCGCCGCTGCGCCGCAGCGCAGTCTCGGTCAGGTGGCGTTCGATCGCCAGCGCGGCGCTGCGCGTGACCACCGCGATGGCGTTGATATCATCGGCCGAGGGCGTGCGCGGCGTCGCGTAGTAGTTGGAGAACACGCCCAGCAGGCGCCCATCGGGCGCCTTGATCGGTGTCGACCAGCAGGCCCGCAGGCGGTGCGACAACGCCTGGTCGCGCCATGCGGCCCAGGCGGGATGGGTGGCGATGTCTTCGACGTAGACAGGACAGCCCGACGCCGCCGCCATGCCAAACGAAGCCATGTCAGGGCGGATCGGCGCATGATCGACGGCGGCGTTGAATTCACGCGGCAGGCTGGGCGCTGCGCCATGCCGCAGGAATTTGCCGCTGTCATCGACCAGCGCGATCGAGGCGCGCAGGTCGACGCTGGATTGGGCCTCGATGGCGTGCAGCATGTGGCCCAGGACTTCGGCCAGCGGCACGCCGGCGGCGATGCGCTGCAGCATCACGCGCTCGTCCTCGAGCCGCGCGAGCGTATCGGTCCAGGGGTGGGGTACGCGGTCTCGCTGGGTCAGCATGGAATCTCCGGGAGGGTTTCCAGACTGTATTGCGAGCGCGGCGCGACAGCCGCAACCCTACGTAACGCGGCATTACGCCTTGCCGCCGGCCGTCACTCGATCTATATCCGCGCTGGCGGCCGATATGCTGGCACCACGCGCGGGCGGCGCCATTGCGCGTCTGCTCCTGGAAAGCCGCGCCCCGGGCATGCTGGCGCGGGGCCTGCCAAGCCTGGACGCCGAGGCCGCCACCATCGGTGATACCCGCCTGCATCCGCAAGACCGCCGCCACATGTTGCAGGCGCGCGACCGCCTGAGCGCGGATCCGTCATTCACGTTGACATGGTCTGATTGGCCGCCCTGCCGCGTCAGCGTTGCAATTCGACGCTTTCGCGCGCCAGCCCCAGCGCCGTCAACGCCTCGGGCTTGTCGACCAGCACGCACTGCTTGCCGGTGCGGGTGCAGTGATCCTTGACGCGCCAATAGGCGCCATGGCTGACGCAGCCGGTCTGGCAGATGACCAGGTCGGCTGCCACCAGGCTGGCTTCGAGCGTGTCGCCGTCGCTGCTTTCGCCGCCGCAATGGCCGAGATAGCGGCCGCCGGCCATTTCCACCACCTTGCGCGTGAGCATCAGGGCGATGGCGTCTTCGCCGACGCACAGCACCGATTTTTCGCGCAGCGTGGCGGCGGCAATGACCGCCGGCGGCACGGGCGGTTCGGCTGCGGAATCGAGCGGCCGGGTGCGCGCCTGGGCGGCGCGATCCTGCCACGCGAGGCGCTCGCGCATCAGGTTTTGCACCCGCTCCACCAGTTGGCTCACGCGCCGCGCCAGCGCCACCCGCTTGGGCAGGCCGGGGAGCGCGCCTTCGAACGCAGCGCGGTCTTCGCGCGCCCAGGCCAATGCCGTGTCGCGCTGAACCACCGCCGCGCGCAGCATGAAGACCTCCGCTTCCAGGCATTGGATACGCTGCGCCTGCGCGCTCAGCAGGCGGCTGCAACGCGCCTGGGCCTGGCCGTAGGCGGCAAGCAAGGCCGCGTGTTCGCGGTGCAGCGAATTGGGCGCCTGGAAAGCTAGGGTCATCGTGGGCCTCTCGGGGGATTGACGGGCAACACGGCATCCGCGTGGGCGGGTACCGTTCGGCATGCAGGGCATTATAAATGAGAATGCGTCTGTTTAATGATACGAGAGGGCCTGACCAGGGCCGCGGGAAATCCATTACTGGCGGTCCCACCAGGTTGAGACCGCCCCCTTGTTCAGACCGATCTGCACGCGGCGGCGCGGCGCTCTGCATCCAGTCGAGTGCGAGCCGCGTGCGCGCGATGCGCCCCAGCTCGCGCCGGGCCGCTAGACCCAAGCCGTTCTGGCTTGGATAGCCACTTCCATGAAGGTGTTAGGTAGACTTCCCGGAGGGCGGCGTCCAATTTATTTCACGTTCGCAATCTTTGGGGGTGAACTCGAACTTCTCGTCGCCCGTGCTGTATGGTATTGCAGCGCATTCTGAAGTCTTGTCATCAACATAATGGGTACACAAGTATCTCGAGCCGGAAGGCCGTAAAGGCTGCATCACGATTGTCTGGCGCTTCCATATTGGATGAACATTTCCCCAAGTATCCGTTGCCCCAGAAAAATAATCAAACGTGAGGCCCAAAACGTTATCCGCATCATCGCGCATTAGCAAAACAGCAGGGTCTCCCAATTCTGCCGGATAAGCGTCCTTGACCCATACCTGAACACCTTTATGTAAAGCAGCTTTATCATTGCGCGAAAAGAACAGGTAGACTCCCTTGTTCGCATCCGTTGCCTCTACTTGGTCTCGCCCGCGCAGGAACCACCATGGCTTCTTGACACTCGCTGGAACCCATCTTTCGGCACAGACATATTGAGGCTGGCTAGCATTGTTGCGATGAAAGTTACCCATCAGCGTAGCCGACCAAGGGGGGAGCCCGTAGGGTAGATCTTCATCGAGTTGCATGTCGGAGGCGAGACGGGGCGAATTTGAAAGCCGCGCCGACCAATCGCCTTGCATTGGCTTCCATGCATTGAATTCGGCATATTTTGAGGGCATGCCCTCTGTGGAAACATGGAAATCCCCCGAATTGCCGTACTGATCATATAGCGTTATGTTTACCCTAGTACTCCGCCGGCGATTCTTGTCGTACCAGTATCCAAAATAGCCATATATGGTTAGCGCGATACCTTGAAAATCCTTATCGAAGCGCGCCATGCCGGGCACATAAGAGTAGACTTCGTATTCGCCCATAGGGAATTGGCGTGCGCCTGAGCCATCGATCGGATTACCATCAAGATCCTTCAAATTCATCGGCCAGAAGTAGGCCGCGTGGGTATACAGGTGCTCGCCGTTGTAGCCCGCACAATACCCATCGAGCGCGGAATATTGATTTTTGTCCACTCGCACTTCGTATATTTTTGCGCCATACTTAGCTACCGTCGCCCCGGTCAAGCGGCAGGTGTAATCAATCTGGCGCGAGCAGTTCCCTTCCGGCGCGGGCGCACTCGGATCCGTAATGCCCTCATCGTTCGTGTCTGCATTGGCCAGCAGCGTCGCCTGCCAATCCAAATCCTGGGGCGTATAGGTTATTGCGGATAATAGAGTGAGCGTGGCCCTCTCCGATAGTCCACCCTGCTCATCGGCTCCATCCGCGTTGTAAATGTCGTGGTTGTCGGGGGGGGCGACATTGACGCCACAGCCTGCGGTCGGCCGAAACCGTTGGCCAATATCCACCGCGGAAGCTGGCCGCTCCGCGCAAGAGACGTAGTAGGTCAGTCTTACTACACCATTTTCGATGCCATGCGAACCAGGCGGCGGCGGATCGATAGCCGCCCCAGCCGCACGGCCGCTATTCAATTGCGCGGAAAACTGGTTTTTCACCGCAGAGAACGTGAGCCAGCTCAGCTCTTCACGGCTATAGTAATCGGTAAACCAGACATTATTCAGAAATTGGGAGAATTCCGGCGAGTTGTCGTCGGTCAATTGTCGGCTGGTAGCATCGATCAGTGTAATGATTAATACCAAGGCGGCTTGATGCCGTCCGTTTTTGAAAATTGTAGCGGATCCGACCCCTCCAAACGTCGCGGTAATCTTCGATATACCCGCCCAGGCGTTGTTAAAGGTGTAGTGGGCCTCGCGCGCGTATGTCTGCGGATCGCCTCCGGTGACCACCACCGAAACCTTTGAAGCGTCGTCGGCCGCCGTATTCTTTTTCAGGCTCACGAACGGGGCGCGCGCCTCGCCTTTTGCGTCCGTCACTACCGGCTTGTTCTCGGTGTCCAAAAACTTCGCAGCCCCTGTCAGGGCAAACTGCACTTCGACACCCGCCATCGGTTCGCCGGTCTGCGAATCTTTAGCGACAAACACCGCAACGATCTGCGAATTGCCATCGGCGGGCGCGCCATCTTGCTCCAGCACCAGCGACACGGTGGGCTTGGCGAGAAAGCGATACGACACACGTTCACGTACTCGCGGGTCCTCTTCGAGCGAAACCACCAGATAGTCGAATTCGGGTTTCGCGGACTGCAACACCGCTTGCGCAACCCCGTTGACCGCCTGCCGCACCACCTCGTTCTGGCCTGGCTCGCCGGAAAACGTTGCGGCATGGCCGTCGTTGCGAAACTTGACTTCGGCCTCATCGATGAGTTCGCCGTCCTCCTCTACGATAGCTCGCACCTTCACGCGTGGCGTGTCGTCAGCGAAGGCGTTCACAGCGCTCACCTCTACGCTGCGGAACTTCGGGTTAGGCCCGACAAACTCAAAGGACTCCTCGTCCGACGCCTGCTTATCCAAAGGACTGAACGTCAGCACGGCCTGCATATACCCCGTTTCCGGCGTCTCACAGATCAAGGCCGCCGTCGCCGTGCCGCTAACGTCGGTCGTTTCAGTGCAGTTCTGCTCTGTTTGTCCCGGCGCCACCCCTTCAGCGTAGAAAAAGGCGTCGCCCTCTGTCACCTCAAATGCCACCGTCAAGCCGTCCACTTTCAGGCCCGGCGTCTTAGGTGTGATGGTCGCCTTCGCGTAGATTATCTCCGCGGGCGTCGGGTGCAAACCAGACGGGTCATCTTCATTCTTACGATGCACCTTGGCCTTTGCCGGCTCAAATCGTAGCGTCACGCTGTAATTGTCCGACTCGTAGAATCCCGCTTCTCGCACGGCCACCATGCTCCCTCCGCATAAGTCTTCTCGCACCGACATCTATCCGCCACAATGGTGTACGTCCTGGGTGTGCTGAACTTCTGATTTCGATTCCGCCATTTTTGAATTGGGAGCATTCAGAGGCATTTCTCAAACGGCAGGGCCAGCGCATGGCAACGGTTCACGGTGGCGCGAACCGCGGTCAGGAACGCCGTCATCGAAAGTGCCAACGCCAAGGCAAACATGCGAAAGCATTAGCGACCTCCGCGGTGCATGGCGGGCGCGATTATGACGCGCCCCGCTCCACCGCGGGCGCCCGCAGCGGACGCGCCGTGCGCCAATAGAGCGCCGCGCTGATCGCCAGCGCCAATGCCAGCAGGCTGCCGGCCATCGCCGCCACGCCGGGCCAACCGCCGTCAGTCCAGAAGCGGCCGCCCAGCGAGCCCAGCACGCTGGAGCCGACGTAGTACACCAGCAGATAGAGCGAGGCCGCCAAGGCCTTGTAGCCGCGCGACATCTGCCCGACCCAGCCGCTGGCCACCGCGTGCGCGGCGAAAAAGCCGAAGGTGAACACCACGATGCCGCCGATCAGCACGGGCAAGGCGGCCGACAGCGTCAGCAGCAGCCCCGCCAGCGCCAGGCCGGTGGCCGCCGCCAGCATTGCGCCGCGCCCGTGCCGGTCGGCCAGGCGTCCGAAATAGGTGGAGGCAAAGATGCCCACCAGGTAAACCACGAAGATGAAGCCGATGAAGGTCTGGCTCAGCGAAAACGGCGGCGCCAGCAGGCGGAAGCCGACGTAGTTGTAGACCGTGACGAAGGCGCCCATCAGCAGGCCGCCCATGGCGAACAGGCCGCACAGCGGGCCGTTGCGCAGGTGCGCGCCGATGCCGGCGCGCACATCGCCAGCCACTCCGGCCCAGCCACGCGAACGTTGCGGCGTGAAGCGGCGCGAGGCGGGCAGCAGCCACACGAACAGCAGCGCCGCGATAATGCCCATCAGGCCCAGCGTGCCAAGCGCCGCGCGCCAACCGAAATGATCGGACACCAGGCCGGTGATCACCCGTCCCGACAGGCCGCCGAAGGCGCTGCCGCTGATGTAGAGCCCCATGGCCAGGCCGAGCGTGTCGGGTTCGACCTCTTCGGCCAGATAGGCCATGGCCACCGCCGGCACCCCGCCCATCGCCACGCCCTGCAGGGCCCGCAGCACCAACAGGCTGTGCCAGTCGGGAGCCACCGCCGCCGCCGTCCCCAGCACGGCCGAGGCGAACAAGGACAACGCCATGATGCGCTTGCGCGGCAGCGCCTGCGAGAACAGGCCCACCAGGAAGATCGCCACCGCCAGCAGGCCGGTGCAGAGCGACAGCACCAGGCTGCTCTGGGCCGGCGACACCCCGAAGCCATGGGTGAACAGCGGCATCAGCGGTTGCACGCAATACAGCAGCGAAAAGGTGGAAAAGCCTGCCGCGAACAAGGCCCATTGGGCGCGCCGCAACGCCGGCGTGCCGCGCGCCAGGTAATCGGCCGGCGGCGCGACGGTGGTGGGGGAAATGGCTGAGGGGGAAGACATCGGGATTCTCGAAAAACGCCGGGCAATGGCCCGTGCGATCAAGGTAGACTTTTGTCCTGCATATGTCCAATATATGAAACCGGCACTCGCTATATTTAATAACGATGGAACTGAGACACCTGCGCTACTTCACCGTGGTCGCCGACGAGCTGCATTTCACCCGCGCCGCCGCGCGTCTGGGCATCGGCCAGCCGCCGCTGAGCCAGCAGATCCAGCAGTTGGAGCGCGAGATCGGCACGCCGCTGTTTCTGCGCCTGCCGCGCGGCGTCGAATTGACGGAAGCCGGCGCCCAGTTCCTGGAAGACGCCCGCGCCATCCTGGCCAGCGCCGACCGCGCCATCGACACCGCGCGCCGCCTCGGGCGCGGTGAACATGGCGCCATCACCGTGGGATTCACTGCCTCGGCCGTGTTTCACCCCTATCTGCCGCGCGCCATCCGCGCCTTCCGCGATCGCTATCCCGACGTGCGCATCAGTCTGACCGAAAGCAACACCGTCAGCCTGCTGCGCGGCCTGCGCGAGAACGCCGTGGACGTGGCGTTCGTGCGGCCCCCCTACGTACTGGACCCGGAGTTCGCGGCCGAAAGCGTGCTGGACGAACCGATGCTGATCGCCCTGCCCCCCGACCACCCGCTCAGCCGCAAGCGCAGCGTGGCCATCGCGTCGCTGGCCGACCAGGATTTCGTGCTGTATCCCCGCCCCATCGGCGCCGGCCTGTATGACGCGATCCAGAACGCCTGCCTGCGCGCCGGTTTCGCGCCCCGCGTAATCCAGGAAGCGCCGCAAATGGCGTCCATCGTCAGCCTGGTGGCGGCGGGCGTCGGCATCTCGATCGTGCCGGCGGCCATGCGCCACATGGGCGCCCAAGGCATCGAGTACCGCCCGATCAAGGGCGACGCGCCGCATGCCTTGCTGGACATGGCCTACCGGCGCCACGACCGTTCGGTCGCCGCGCGCAACGCCGTTCAGATGCTGCGCGCGCTGGCGCATCCCGGGCAGGCGGCATGACGGGCGGCCGCGCCCGATCCGGAAGATGAAAACGGGGCGGTATCGGCCTGTCGCGTTTGTCACCTTCTGTAAACCCGCCGGCGGCGGCCGCCTGTAAATTGTCGCGCTATCGCCTCCCCGGCCCCCGGCAAAAGGGGCCGCCGGCGCAACCCGCCCAAAGGTGCACACGTGCAACGTACTCTCCTGGCTGTGGCCATCGCCACGCTTCCCGGTCTGGCCGCGGCGGCCGGACTGGCCTCCTCCATCAACGCCGTCACGGTCTACCAGGATCGCGCCGTGGTCACCCGCGCCGCCAGCAGCGAACTGGCGGCCGGCGAACACGAGCTGGTGCTGGAAAAGCTGCCCGCCAGCCTGCAGGAAAACTCGCTGCAGGTGGCGGCCAAGAGCACCGGCCAGGCCACCCTGCTGGACGTACGCGTGCGCGACGCCTTCCAGGCCGATACCGCCAACGAGCGCGTCAAGCAGTTGGAAGAACGAATCCGCAAGATCGAGAGCCAGCAAGCCGCGCTCGATGACGAGGCGGCGGTGCTGGACAACCAGCGCGACCTGGTGACGCTGATGCAGCGCGGCGCCACCGAACCGGCCAAGGACGGCCCGCGCCCGACGCTGGAGGAATTGAAGGCGATCCAGTCGCTCAGCGCCGACACGCTCAGCCGCGTGCTGGCCGGGCTGCGCCGGGTCGCCGAGCAACGCGAGGACCTGGAACGGCAGTTGTCCGCCGCGCAAGGCGAACTGGGCCAATTGCAGGGCCAGCTCAATCGCCGCACCAAGACCGTCACGCTGCGCGTCAACCTGGCGCGCGCCGGCAAGCTGGATCTGAACGTTTCCTACGCGGTGGCCGGCGCGCGCTGGACGCCGTCGTATGACGCGCGCCTGCGTCCCGCGGACCGCAGCGTCGAGCTGGGCTATTTCGGCGTCATCCGCCAGAACAGCGGCGAGGACTGGAACAACGTCAAGCTCACCCTGTCGACCGCGCGGCCGGCGCTGGGCGGCGGCGCGCCCAAGCTGAGTCCGTGGATCATCGACGTGGCCGCCCCGCCGCAGCCCCTCGCGCCGCTGCCGGCCGCGGCCCCGGCGCCGACCGTGCGCAACGACTCGCGCACGCGCATGAGCCCCAAGGCCAACGCCGAGAAGGTGGCAGGCGAAATGGCGTATGCGCTGGAAGACGCCGCGGTCGCGACCGCCGAGGTGCAGGCCGAGGCCACCAGCGCCTCGTTCCAGATCCGCGCGCCGGCCACGCTGGCGTCGGACAACAGTACCCAGCGCGTGGCCATCACCTCCGCCAAGCTGCCGGCCACGCTGCAATACCAGTCCACGCCGGCGCTGCGCGAGGCCGCGTTCCTGACGGCCCTGGCCAGCAACAGCACCGAATACCCGTTCCTGGCGGGCACGCTCAACACCTTCCTCGATGACGCCTTCGTCGCCGCGTCCGCGATGAAGACGGTGATGCCGGGCGAAAAACTCGAACTGGCGCTGGGCGCGGACGACGGCATCTCGATCAAGCGCCAACTGGTGAATCGCTTTACCGAAAGCACCGGCTTTTCCGGCAACGGCAAGCGCGTGACTTACGAATACAAGATCACCGTCAAGAACAACAAGACCACCAAGGAACAGGTCACGTTCAAGGACCGCCTGCCGGTCTCGCGCAACGAGAAGATCGAGGTCAAGCTGCTGTCGCCCGCCGAACGCGACATCAAGCGCGAGGACAACGGCGTGCTGGTCTGGAACTGGGACCTGGAGCCGGGCAAATCGCGTGACGCGGTGCTGAAGTTCTCGATCGACTATCCGGGCGATATCGACGTGGCCGGGATCTGAAACACCGCCTGGCGGCCGCCGGCGCGGGTCAATGCTGGCGGCAGAAGGCGATGAATTCGTCCGGCGGTAATGGCATCGAAATGCCATAGCCTTGCGCCACGGTGCAGCCCAGCTCGCGCAGCAACTGGATATCGCGCGCCTGTTCGACCCCTTCGGCCACCACCCGCCGGCCCAGCGCGCGGCCCATTTCGATGGCCGCCGCCACGACCGCGCGCGAAGCCGGCTCGCGGTGCATGTGGACGATGAAGTCGCGGTCGATCTTCAGCTCGGTGAACGGCATCGCCGAGAACAGGCGCATCGACGCGATGCCCGCGCCGAAGTCGTCCATGGCCAGCTCGAAGCCGCGCACCCGCAACAGGTTCAGCGCCGATGACAGGGCCAGCCAGTCCGTCACTGGCTCGTCTTCGGTCAGTTCCACCTTGACCAGCCGCGCCGGCAGGCCGGCCTGGGCCACCCGCTGTTCCAGTTCGCCGGGCAGGCCCGGCGCGCAAAGCGTCGAGGCCGACGCGTTGATCGCGATCGGCACCGCGATGCCCTCGGCATGCATGCGCACCAGGACTGCCACCACGCAGGCCGCGACGCGGTCGAACAGCATCTGGTCCAGGCCCAGCCGGTGCGCCGCCGGCACGAAGTCGATGGCGGGGATGGCGCCCAGCGTCGCATGCTGCCAGCGCGACAGCGCCTCGGCCGCGACCGCGCGCCCCGAATTCAGGTCCACTTGCGGTTGCAGGACCACGCTCAGGCCCTCCCCCGAGGTCAGGGCGCGGCCCAGCTCCGCCTCGATCACCTCGCGCCGCACCGCCGTCGGACGCGGTGAAACCGTGTCGTCGTCCAGGCTATGCAGGGCCGTCTTGATGGCATTCTGCATGGCGGTGCGCGACACCGGCTTGGCCAGGGCCTGGGCCGACGGGCACCCGCCTTGCAAGGCCAGCCGCACATGCGATTGCAGCAGCTCGTCGGAAAGACTGCTGATCCAGATGATGGGGGGCATGCGCTTGAGTCCGCCGGCATCCACCATCTGGCGCAGTTCGTTGGGCAGCCGGGTGCCGTCGCCCTCGCCCATGACGATGTCGCTGATCACCACGTCATAGAACTGCCGGGCCAGCGCGCCCATCGCCTCGGTGCTGCTGCCCACGCCCGCCACCCGGCGATAGCCCAGCGCCAGCAACTGGTTCTGCAGATAGGCCCGCTCCACGGGGTGGTCTTCCACGAGAAGGATCCGTCGATTGGCACCAGTATCGGTTTTGGGCATCGCGCACGTCCTCGGGATGTCGGCATGTCCGTCAATGCTACGGCATGTTCCCCGACTGTACGCCACCCAGGACGGGTTAGGCCCGATTCCGGCGGGGCTGGCGCCGATCGACCTAGGCCGTGGGGGACATCGCCCGGACGGACGAGCCCGCCGGTGCGATAATGACGCCCTTTCCCGCATCTATGGCACGGAGCTTCCCTTGACCCGCATTGACGATCCCCTGCACGACCGCGAGGTCGGCGCGGCCGACGCCACCCAGGACAACACCCGCACCGACGACACCCGCATCAGCGCCGTGCGCCCGTTGATTTCGCCCGCGCTGCTGCAGGACGAACTACCGGTTTCGGCCGGGATCCAGACGCTGGTCGAAGACAGCCGCGCCCGCATCGCCGACGTGCTGCACGGCCGCGACGACCGCCTGGTGCTGGTGGTGGGGCCCTGCTCCATCCACGACCACGGCCAGGCCATGGAATACGCGCGCCTGCTGCGCGCCGCCGCCGACCAATACCGCGACGACCTGCTGGTCGTCATGCGCGTGTACTTCGAAAAGCCGCGCACCACGGTCGGCTGGAAGGGCTACATCAACGATCCGCGCCTGGATGGTAGCTTCCGCATCAACGAAGGCCTGCGCCGCGCCCGCGAATTGCTACTGGACATCAGCGCCCTGGGCCTGCCGATCGCCACCGAATTCCTCGACCTGCTCAGCCCGCAGTACATCGCCGACCTGATCGCCTGGGGCGCCATCGGCGCGCGCACCACCGAGAGCCCCAGCCACCGGCAGTTGAGCTCGGGCCTGAGCTGCCCGCTGGGCTTCAAGAACGGCACCGACGGCGGTGTGCAGATCGCGGCCGACGCCATCGTCGCGGCCAGCGCCAAGCACGCCTTCATGGGCATGACCAAGATGGGCATGGCCGCCATC
This sequence comes from Achromobacter sp., assembly GCF_050285565.1. Classification (GTDB taxonomy): domain Bacteria; phylum Pseudomonadota; class Gammaproteobacteria; order Burkholderiales; family Burkholderiaceae_B; genus Achromobacter. Next base: position 495,370 of record NZ_JBLZXG010000003.1, on the reverse strand, counting down.
TTCGAAACCCGCGGCAATATGGACACCCATGTGATCCTGCGCGGCGGCAAACAGGGGCCGAACTACGACGCGGCCAGCGTCGACGCCTGTTGCGCCGTGCTGCGCGCGGCCGGGCAGCGCGAACAGGTCATGATCGACTGCTCGCACGCCAACTCCAACAAGTCGCACCTGCGCCAGGTCGACGTGGCCCGCGACATCGCCGCCCAGCTGTCGCAGGGCGACCACCGCATCACCGGCGTGATGATCGAAAGTCATCTCGAGGAAGGCCGCCAGGATCTCAAGCCGGGCCAGCCGCTGCGCCACGGCGTGTCCATCACCGACGCCTGCCTCGGCTGGACACAGACGCTGCCGGTGCTCGACATGCTGGCCCAGGCGGTGCGCGCGCGCCGCGCCAAGGCCGGCGCCTGACGCCGCCGCCCGCGCCAGCCGTTACCCGGCTGGCGCGGCGTCCTAGCGGTTCAACGCATACGGCGCCGGATCCATCGGCGGCGCCTCTCCCGTCATCAGACAGGCCAGCAGCCGGCCCGTCACCGGCCCCAGCGTGAAGCCGTGATGCGCATGGCCGAAGGCCAGCCACAGCCCGGGATGACGCGGCGCCGGCCCGATCACCGGACGCATATCCGGCAGGCATGGCCGGCAACCCATCCACGGCGTGGCCTCGACCGCCGCGCCCAGCGGCAGCAATTGCGCGGCCAGGGCGCGGGTGCGCGCGATCTGCACTGGCGATGGCGGCGCGTCGCGCGGCGCGAACTCGGCGCCGGTGGTCAGGCGCAGGCCCAGCGTCATCGGCGACACCACGAACCCGCTGTCGACATCGGCCACCGGCCGCGTCAACGCGGCGCCGTCGCGCAGCGCGAAATGCTGGTGATAGCCGCGCTTGACGGCCATCGGCACGCGATAGCCGAGCGGCCGCAACACGTCGGGCGACCACGGCCCCAGCGCCACCACCACCTCGCGCGCCTGCACCGGCCCCGTCACGCCACGCACGCGCCAGCCCCCGGCCACCGCCTCCAGGCTGCGCGCATCGCCACGCGCCAGCGTGCCGCCGCGCCGCTGGAACAGCGCCGCGTAGCCGCGCGCTACCGCGCCCGGATCCGACACATTGACCGGATCGCGCCAATGGATCGCGCCCGCCAGCCGCGGCGACAGCGACGGCTCCAGCGCCGCCAGGCCCTGGCGATCGAGCACCTGATAGTCCAACCCGTACGCCGCCAGCGCGGCGGCCTCGGCGGCGGCGGCATCCAGGCTGGCCTGGGTGCGCAGGCCATCGATCCAGCCAGTGCGCCGGAACAGGTGGCCGATGCCGGCGGCGTCCTTGAGCGCGTCATGCTCGGCGACACTGCGCTCGATCAGCGGCAACATGGCGGCCGCCGCGCGCGCCAGCCGGGCAGGCGCCGAATGCCACCAATAGCGCACCAGCCATGGCGCGATGCGCGGCAGAAAGCGCGGGTGGTAGCGCACGTCGGGCCTGCGGTTGCCGGCATAGCGCAGCAGGCTGCGCCAGTCGCGCGGGAAAGCATAGGGAATGACGCTGGCGCGTTCGATCAGCCCGGCGTTGCCATAGCTGGTTTCCTCGCCCGGGCCGCGCCGGTCCAGCAGTGTCACCGAGCGCCCGCGCGCCTGCAGGTGCAGCGCCGCGCTGACGCCGATGATGCCCGCGCCCAGGACGATCACGTCTGTTTTCATGCGCCGCATTCTGCGCCCGCGCACCGGCTTCGGCAAGCGTCCGCGGCGGGCGTAGAATCTGCCGGCGCCCCGGGGCCGAGCCATGACGGTCCGCGCCTGGCGGCGGCGCTTTTCGGAGCCCTGCGCCATGCCTGCCCTCGCCGCCCTGCAACCCGTCACCCTGGAAGGCGAGATCGTGCGCCTGGAGCCCCTGACCGCGGCGCATGCCGGCCCGCTGGCGCAGGTCGGGCTGCACCCCGAATTGTGGCGGCTGCAACCCGAGCCGGTCGACAGCGCCGACGACATGCGCCGCTACGTCGACCGCGCGCTGGCCGGCCAGGCCGCGGGCACCTGCCTGCCCTTCGCCATCGTGCGCCGCGACAGCGGCCAGGTCATCGGCACCACGCGTTACATGGATATCGCCCTGGCGCACAAGCGCCTGGAGATCGGCGCCACCTGGCTCACGCCCGCCAGCCAGCGCAGCGGCGCCAACACCGAGGCCAAATATCTTTTATTGCAGCACGCCTTTGAAACAATTGGTATCATGCGGGTCGTGTTCAAGACGGAGGCGGCCAACGTGCAATCGCGCCAGGCCATTCTCCGCATCGGCGGCGTCGAGGAAGGGGTGTTCCGCAAGCACCTGATCGCGCAGTCCGGACGCACCCGCGACATGGTCTATTTCGCCATCCTCGACGAGGATTGGCCGGCCGCCAAGGCACGCCTGCTGGCGCGGCTGCGACGCACGGCCTGACCCTGGCGCGGGCCTGCTCTTTGTTTTTCATGATGGCCGGCGCTCAAGTTCCCGCGACTGGAGGCCGTTAAGGCGGTACCCGGGGCAAGTCGCCATCCACCCGCCCCGCTCATTTCAAGTCAGGTATGGATCGTTCTCCGCTCGCCCCCCCCGCCCCGGCCGGGCACAATCGCCCCACCATCTTCATCTACACCGAAGAGCAACGGGGCAACCAGTTGGTCGAATCGCCGGTCATCGGCATGCTCTCGGACGTCTCGGGTTCGGACAAGCTCATCGTGGCGCAGGATCCGTTCAGCGGCATCAAGTTCATCTATCGCGTCGACCACGAAAGCAGCAACCTCGATGCCGCGGCGATCACCGAGCAGGATGAGTCCGCTTTCAACGGCAAGAACTCGGTGCAGATCAACGCCATCTCCTACAAACTGGGAACCGCCGACAACGCCATGAAGTTGCTGCGCGGCAAAAACCAATGGATCCAGGACAAAGGCGCGGTGCTTTCGGTGCTGCTGCAGAACGCGGCTGCCCGCAAGACGCGCTTCGCCCCGCCCCGCATCGAGCGCGACCGCGTGCGCAAGGTGCCGCCGGGCGTGCCGGTGGAGTACCTGGAGGCGGCGTCCGCGCCCTGACACCGGCCAAGCGGTGTACAACTTTCGCAGGGCTTTCTTATCCACAGAAACTGTGGATAAGAAAGCGGCGCGCGTAAGACTGCCGGCCTTCTCGGCGGCCCCACAGGGGATGCTCAATTTTTGAGCAAAAACGAACCCATCACACCGCGCCGCGCGCGCCGCTTTCGCTGCGCCGCAATATACCGCGCCGCCGCAACGGCGATAATGATATTCTCCGCGAAAGCGCCGCGCGGGGAGCCGATCGCGGGCGCGCCACCCGGCGCCGCGCCCGCGCCGGGCGGACTCAACCACACCAATAAGAAGCCGTCGCATGAAAGGAGCGGAAAGCGTGTTTGCCCCAGGATCGTCTCGCGCACAACCGCTAGTTCGTCCGGCGCCGTGACCATCATCATCGTCGACGATCACGGCGACTGGCGCGACACCATTGCCGAATTCATCCATGACCTCGGCCTGGGCGAAGCCATCCTCACCGCGGGCTCGCTGTCCGAGCTGGATCAACTGTTGCTGAACGTCACGCCCGGCATCCTGGTGCTGGACGCGATGCTGCCCGACGGCGACGGCCTGGCACGGGTCGCGCACCTGCGCACCACCTATCCCTCGATGGGCATCATCATGCTCACCGGCCGGCTGTTGAGCGAGGACAAGGTATCGGGCCTGAGCCTGGGGGCCGACCACTACCTGACCAAGCCGGTCAACCTGGCCGAACTGGGCGCGACCCTGGTGGCGTTGTCGCGGCGCCTGCGCGTGGTGCCCGCGGCCGATCCCGAGGCGACCACCGCTGAAATCTGGCGTTTCGATCCCGCGCGCCGCCTGCTGGTGTCGCCCAAACGCATCCACGTCGACATCACCGACACCGAAAGCCGCCTGATCGGCGCGCTGATCCAGGCCGCGCCGCTGCCGCTGTCGCGCGGCCGGCTGGTCGAGGCGCTGGGCGCCAGCGCCGAGGCCTACGATACCCATCGCCTGGATGCCCACATGCACCGGCTGCGCCGCAAGCTGCGCGCGCAGGCCGGCGGCGACATGGGCATCCGCACCGTCTACGGGGTCGGCTATGTCTGCACCATGCCCGTGCAGATCGTCGGCAACCCCAAGCATTGAACCGATTGCCATGACGCCCACCGTTGCCCGTCCGCGCCGTTCCGTCCTCTACATGCCCGGCGCCAACGCGCGCGCGCTCGAGAAGGCCCGCGGCCTCGATGCCGACACACTGATCCTCGACCTGGAAGACGCCGTCGCGCCCGACGCCAAGACGCTGGCGCGCGACCAGGTGGCCGCGGCCCTGCGCGCCGGCGGCTATGGCCGGCGCGAATGCGTGGTGCGCATCAATGCGCTGAACACGCCCTGGGGCCTGGACGATGTGCGCGCCATCGCGCGGGCCGGCGCCGACGCCGTGCTCCTGCCCAAAGTGCAGTCGGCCGCCGAGCTGGAGGCGCTGGCACGGGCATTGGACGCGGCCGGCGCGCCCGCCGCGCTGCCGCTGTGGGCCATGGCGGAAACACCGTTGGGCATTCTGCGGCTGGACGCGATCGCTGGCGGCCACGCGCGGCTCGCGGCCATCGTCGTGGGAACCTCCGACCTGGTCAAGGATCTGCATGCGCGTCATACCCCCGAGCGCCACGAGACGCTGCTGGCGCGCTCGCTGGCGGTGCTGGCGGCGCGCGCCCACGGCCTGGCGGTACTGGACGGCGTGCACCTGGACCTGGACGATGATGCCGGTCTCGCGGCCGCCTGCCGCCAGGGACGCGACCAGGGTTTTGACGGCAAGACGCTGATCCACCCGCGGCAGATCGCCGCGGCCAACGCCGCCTTCGCGCCCACCGCGAGCGAGCTGGCCAGCGCCCGCCAGCGCCTGGACGCCTGGCGCGCGGCGCAGGCCGCGGGCCAGGGGGTGGCCGTGGTGGACGGCGCGCTGGTCGAGAACCTGCATGCGCGCGAAGCCGAACGCCTGTTGGCGCTGGCGGCCGCCATCGCGGCGCGGACGGCCCCCGGCTGAACGGCGCCCGGCCGCGCGGGGCGCGCGGCCAGCTACAATGTCGTCCGCGACCGGATGGCCCCCGACCCATCCGCCCGCCGCGCCCGGCGCGGCCCGCACTATGCGCGCCAACGGCGCGATGTTTCTCCGGTTCCCTTTTTTGCGCCGCAGCCTGTGGCGGGAGCCTTGCCGCGCGCACGCCGCGCCACCCCAGCCACACGATTCATGATCCGTTTCCAACAAGTTTCACTCATGCGCGGCGTCAAGCCCTTGTTCGACAAGGTCGACCTGCTGCTGAACCCCGGTGACAAGATTGGCCTGATCGGCGCCAACGGCGCCGGCAAGTCGAGCCTGTTCGGCCTGCTGCGCGGCACGCTGCACGCCGACCAGGGCGACCTGGACTACCCCGCCAGCTGGCGCATGGCCTACGTGGCGCAGGAAACGCCCGCGCTCGACCGCCCCGCCATCGAGTACGCCATTGACGGCGACGTCACGCTGCGCAAACTGGAAGCCGAGCTGGCCGCGCTCGAAGCCGAGCCGGAAAGCGCCGAGAACGGCCTGCGCATGGCCGACATCTACGCCGCGCTGGCCGATGCCGACGCCTACACCGTGCATTCGCGCGCCGAGCAACTGCTGACGGGCCTGGGCTTCACGCAAGCGCAGATGCAACTGCCGCTGACCAGCTTCTCCGGCGGCTGGCGCATGCGCCTGAACCTGGCGCAGGCGCTGATGTGCCCGTCCGACCTGCTGCTGCTGGACGAGCCCACCAATCACCTGGATCTGGACGCCATCATCTGGCTGGAAGACTGGCTCAAGCGCTATCCGGGCACGCTCATCGTCATCTCGCACGATCGCGACTTCCTGGACGGCGTGGTCAACGTCATCGTCCACATCGACGAGCGCAAGCTCAAGCGCTACTCGGGCAACTACTCGTCGTTCGAGCGCCAGCGCGCCGCCCAGTTGGAACTGGCGCAAGGCATGATGGAAAAGCAGATGCGCCAGCGCGCGCACCTGCAATCCTTCATCGACCGCTTCAAGGCCCAGGCCAGCAAGGCGCGCCAGGCGCAGAGCCGCATCAAGGCGCTGGCACGGATGGAAGAAGTGGCGCCGCTGCGCGCCGCCGCCGAATTCTCGTTCGAGTTCCGCGAGCCGCTGCGCGCGCCCAATCCGCTGCTGACGATGGACAAGGTCAGCGCCGGCTACCGCAACACCGACGCGGACAGCGGCGTCACATCGGACAAGATCATCGTCTCGGGCATCGACTTCTCGCTGCAGGCGGGCCAGCGCCTGGGCCTGCTGGGCATCAACGGCGCCGGCAAGTCGACCTTCATCAAGACCATCGCCGGCGAGCTGCAATCGCTGGCGGGCGAGACCCAGTTCAACAAGGGCCTGTCGATCGGCTACTTCGCCCAGCACCAGGTCGAAATGCTGCGCCACGATGAATCGCCGCTGTGGCACATGACCAAGATCGCCCCGACCGTGCGCGAGCAGGAGCTGCGCAACTTCCTGGGCAGCTTCAATTTCAACGGCGCCATGGCCACCAGCTCGATCGCGCCGTTCTCCGGCGGTGAGAAGGCGCGCCTGGCGCTGGCGCTGATCGTCTGGCAGCGCCCCAACCTGCTGCTGCTGGACGAACCCACCAACCACCTGGATCTGGAAACGCGCGAGGCCCTGACCACCGCGCTGGCGCAATTCGAGGGTACGCTGGTGCTGGTATCGCACGACCGCCACCTGCTGCGCGCCACCACCGATCAGTTCATCATCGTCGCCGACGGCCGCTTCAGTCCCTTTGACGGCGACCTGGACGACTACAAGGACTGGCTCTACAAGACCAAGCTGTCGGCCAAGGCCGCCGCCTGATCGCGCCCCGAACCGGCTTAGAATCGCAGCATGCCCCGCCGCGCCCGCGCCGGGTCCTTCCGCCTTCTCATGCCTTGAACCCATGGACAGCCTCAGCCAGCTCCTGTCGACGGTCGAGCCCGCGGGCACGGTGGATCTGCTGTGCCGCTACGGCGGCCGCTGGCGCGCCGACCATCCCCAGGCGCCGGCCGGCCACGTGCCGTACCACGTCATCCTGCAGGGCGAAGGCGTGGCCCGCGTCGGGCACGACGAACTGGCGCTGCGCGCCGGCGACATCCTGTTGCTGCCGCACGGCGCCTCGCATCTGCTGCGCGGCGTCGACGCGCGCGCGCCGGCCGCCACGGCGCCGCCCGACATCCGCCACAACGGCGTTCTGACCGAGCTGACGCAGGACGGCGCCGGGCCGCGCCTGGAAATGCTGTGCGGCGTGTTCACGCTGGGCCGCGCCGGCGGCCTGCTGCTGATGGCGCTGCCGCAGGCCATGGTGGTGCGCGCCGCGACCATCACCGACAACAGCGCGCTGGCCACGCTGCTCGGACTGATGCGTACCGAGGCCAGCCGGCCCCGGCTGGGCGCCGCGGCCATCGTCAACCAACTGTCCACCGCCCTTTTCACGCTGGTGTTGCGCGCCTTGATCCACGATGGCCAGCAGACCCGGGGCCTGCTGGCGTTGATGGCCGATCCGCGCCTGGCGCCCGCCGTGCAATCGATGCTGCAAACCCCGACCGAACCGTGGACCCTGGTGACGCTGGCGCAGCGCTGCCACCTGTCGCGGGCGACTTTCGCGCGCCAGTTCGTCCGTGCCAGCGGCCTGACGCCGCTGCGCCTGCTGACCGCGATCCGCATGGAACACGCGGCGCGCCAGCTCGAGCGGCCGAAGGATTCGGTGGCGCGCGTCGCCGCCGGCATCGGCTATCAATCGGAAGCCGCGTTCGCGCGCGCTTTCAAGCTGCACTTCGGGATCGGGCCGGGAACGTATCGGCGCCAGGCCGCGACGCCGGAGGGCGTGATGGCCGGCGGCAGACCGCCGCGCCAGGCACAGGGCTAGCCCGCGCGGCAGGCCGTGCGCCCCATGGCCCATGGGCGCGCGCGGACGCGTTACAATCCCGCGCATTGCACGCCCTGGCTCGCGCTCGCATGCAGACTGCGGCCCCACCTCGCGCGCGACCGCCTCCAACCACGTCCCGCTGTACGCGGGACGCGTTTTTTAACGCTCCTAGATGACGATCAAAGACCAACTCTTCCTCGCCAGCCAGTACCTTGCGCCGCATCACCTGGTATCGCGTTTCTTCGGATACGCCTCGGATTGCCGGGAACCCGCGGTCAAGAACTGGATGATCTCGCGCTTCGTGCGCAAGTACGGCGTGGACATGCGCGAAGCCGTGCAGGAAGACGCGCTGGCCTACGATTGCTTCAACGACTTCTTCACCCGCGCCCTCAAGCCGGACGCCCGTCCGCTGGACGACGAACCGGGCGGCGTGCTGTGCCCGGCGGACGGCGCCATCAGCCAGATGGGCGCCATCGAGCACGGCCGCATCTTTCAGGCCAAGGGCCACAGCTATGGCCTGACCGACCTGCTGGGCGGCGACGCCGAGCGCGCCGCGCCGTTCCAGGGCGGCGAATTCGCCACCATCTACCTGTCGCCCAAGGACTATCACCGCGTCCACATGCCGGTGGCCGGCACGCTGCGCGAGATGGTTCACGTCCCCGGCCGGCTGTTCTCGGTCAATCCGCTGACCGCGCGCAACGTGCCGCGCCTGTTCGCGCGCAACGAACGGGTGGTCTGTCTGTTCGACACCGAGCATGGGCCCATGGCCGTAGTGCTGGTCGGCGCCATGATTGTCGCCTCGATCGAAACCGTCTGGGCCGGCCTGGTGACGCCGCACAAGCGCCGCGTCAAGGCAGTGCGCTACGACGACGCCGCGCGCGCGCCGATCCAACTGGCCAAGGGCGCCGAAATGGGCCGCTTCAAGCTGGGCTCGACCGCCATCGTGCTGTTCGGGCCGGGCAAGGTGCGCTGGGCCGACACGCCGTCGGTGCGCGGCCCGGTGCGCATGGGCGAATTGCTGGCGCTGCCGCGAGGCTAACGCGGCAACGCCGCTCCGACCCGCCGCACTGGCGACAGCCGCGGGCCGCGCAAGACGCGTCCAATTTTCAATAAAGCGAACATAATTCTAGGAATTTATTCGCTTTATACGATGAATTGCCGTCGGTAAATTGGCGCTTTTTCGCGCCCGTCATGACCCCGACCGCCCTGCCCGCCACCCGCCCCGCCGCCCATCCCGCCAGCCGCCCGTCCCGCGCCCTGGCGCGCATGCTGTCGCTGGACGACTTCGAAGCCGCCGCCCGCCGGCGCCTGCCGCGTCCGATCTTCGGCTATGTGGCCGGCGCCGCCGAGGACAACCAGTCGTTGCGCGCCAATCGCGACGCCTTCGGCCGCTACGCCTTCCAGCCACGCGTGCTGGTCGACGTGTCGCGCCGCAGCCAGCATGTGGAGCTGTTCGGCCGCCGTTACGAATCGCCCTTCGGCATCGCCCCCATGGGCATCAGCGCCCTGTCCGCCTACCGTGGCGACATCGTGCTGGCGCGGGCCGCGCGTGAACAGGGCATTCCCGCGATCCTCAGCGGCACGGCGCTGATCGCGCTCGAAGACGTCATCAAGGAAGCGCCGGGCACCTGGTTCCAGGCCTACCTGCCCGGCGACCCGGCACGCATCGACGCGCTGGTGGCGCGCGCCGCGCGCGCCGGCTACGACACCCTGGTGCTGACGGTGGACATTCCGGTGTCCGCCAACCGCGAAAACAACGTGCGCACCGGCTTCTCGACGCCGCTCAAGCCCAGCCTGCGGCTGGCATGGGACGGCCTGACGCGGCCGCGCTGGCTGGCCGGCACCTTCCTGCGCACGCTGCTGGCCCATGGCATGCCGCATTTCGAAAACTCGTTCGCCACCCGCGGCGCGCCGATCGTGTCGGCCTCGGTGCTGCGCGACTTCAGCGCGCGCGATCACCTGAATTGGGAACACGTGGCGCGCATCCGCCGCCAGTGGCCGGGCACGCTCATCATCAAGGGCATCCTGCATCCGCAGGACGCGCGGCTGGCGCGCGAACACGGCGCCGACGGCGTCATCGTGTCGAACCATGGCGGCCGCCAGTTGGACGGCGCCATTTCGCCGCTGCGGGCCCTGCCCGGCGTGGTGGCCGAGGCCGGCGCCATGCCCGTCATGATGGACAGCGGCGTGCGCCGTGGCGGCGACGTATTGAAGGCGCTGGCGCTGGGCGCGCGCTTCGTGTTCGTGGGCCGGCCCTTCAACTATGCCGCCGCCGTCGGTGGCCAGGCGGGCGTGACGCACGCCATCAGTCTGTTGCGGGCCGAGGTCGACCGCAACATGGCCATGCTGGGCATCAACGGCCTCGACCAATTGGACGCGAGCCTGCTGGCGCCGGTCTGAGATCGCCGACGTTGTCCCTGGCCGGCCAGGACGGCCGGACGCCGCCCCGCAGGGCATAGAATGGCGGTTCCACCGCTCTCGCCGGTCCGGCCTCGCGCCGGCCCCCGCCCCTACCGCCCGTGTCCCTGCGCCAATCCTCGTTTTTCCTGCGTTTCCTGACCCTGGGCGCGCTCGCCCATGTCTACGTCGGCGCCCGCCTGATCGCCGACGCCGGACTCTCCGGTCCGGGCAGCGCCACCGCCATTTTGCTGCTGATCCTGTCGTGCGTCCTGATCCCGCTGGGCATGCTGGCGCGCTCGTCGGTGCATCCGCCGTGGGGCGACCGCATCGCCTGGATCGGCCTGATCGCGATGGGCCTGTTCTCGTCGCTGTTCGTGCTGACGGTATTGCGCGACGCGCTGCTGTTGATCCTCTGGCTGGTCGACCTGGCCACGGGTCTGGCGCCGCCCTGGATCGCGCTGCGCCGCGCCACCGCGCTGGGGGTGGCGGGGCTGGCGCTGGCGGCCACGCTGGTGGGGTTTCATAACGCCCGCCGCCGCGCCCGCGTGGTCACGGTGGACGTGCCCGTGCGCGGCCTGCCGGCGGAACTGGACGGTTTCACCATCGCGCAGATCAGCGACATCCATGTCGGCCCCACCATCAAGCGCCGCTACGTGCAGGCCATCGTCGACGCGGTCAACGGGCTGTCGCCGGACGTGATCGCCATCACCGGCGACGTGGTCGACGGCAGCGTCGAGCAACTGGCGGCGCAGGCCAGTCCGCTGGGCGCCCTGCGCGCGCCCTTCGGCGTGTACCTGGTGACGGGCAACCATGAATATTATTCGGGCGCCGCGCCCTGGGTGGAGGAGTTCCGCCGCCTGGGCCTGCGAGTGCTGATGAACGAGCACGCGGTGGTGCATCCGGCCGGCCTGCCGCTGGTGGTGGCTGGTGTCACCGACTACAGCGCCGGCGCCTTCGATCCGCGCCAGCGCAGCAACCCGGCGGCGGCGCTGGCGGGCGCCCCGCCCGACGCGGTGGCGCGGATCCTGCTGGCGCACCAGCCACGCAGCGCGGCCGCCGCCGCCCCGCTGGGCTACACGTTGCAGTTGTCCGGCCATACCCACGGTGGGCAGTTTTTCCCGTGGGGGTTTTTCGTGCGTTTCCAGCAGCCCTATACGGCGGGCCTGCACCGGCTCGGCCAGATGTGGATCTACGTCAGCCGCGGCACCGGTTACTGGGGACCGCCCAAGCGTCTGGGCGCGCCTTCGGAAATCACCCGCCTGCGGCTGCGGCCGGCGCGCTGAGGCGGCCGCCCGCCGGGGCGCGCGGGGCCGCTTAGTCGGCCTGCGGCAGCGGGCCGCGCTCCAGGTAGCTGGTCAAGGCGATGTCGCTGGTGGTGTTGGTGATGCCCTCGATCTGGTGGATGCGCGCCAGCAGCGCCTCCAGCGCCTGGGTATCGCGCACCCGCACCTTGAGCAGCATCGCGCTCTTGCCGGTGATGGTGTGGATTTCCTCGACCTCGGTCAGCTCGGCCAGTCCCAACACCTGCTGGGTGATGCTCCAATTGTTGGTGTCCACGTGCACGAACGCCAGCAGCGGCCGGCCGATGCGGGCCCCATCGAGCCTGGCGGCGATGCCTTTGATCAGCCCATCGCGCTTGAGGCGCTTGACCCGCTCGTGCACGGCGGGGGCCGACAGGTTGAGCAATTTGCCCAGCTCGGCGTAGCTAGGCGTGGCGTCGTCCGCCAGCAGCGTTAACAGTTTTCGGTCGCGGTCGTCGAGGTCTGGCATTGGAATGAGGTTCTGCCTAACGGCATTCGAACTTTTACGGGATAAGGGAATATCGGTGTTAACCCTTATTTTATTCCAATAAAATTGCGCGAATGCAGAACCGCAACACCCCGCAGGACCCGCCGCGCAGCCAGCGCCTGCCGGCCGCCGTTCCCGCCCTCATGTTCGCCGTCAGCGTGGTCGGCTCCAACGGCCTGGCGCTCAGTCCCATCCTGGCCGACGTGGCGCGCACCTTCGCCAGCACGCCCCTTACCGTCAGCACCGCGATTTCCGCCTACGGCGCCGCCACGGCGGCCAGCGCCTTCCTGCTGGCCGCCCGCATCGACCGCTGGGGCATCCGCCGCGCGCTGCTCACGGCGATGACCGTGCTGATCGCCGCGCTGTTGCTGTCGGCGGTCGCGCCGCACTGGAGCGTGCTGACCGTGGCCCAGGCGCTGGCCGGTGGCGCCGCCGGCGTGATCCTGCCGGCCGCCTATGGCTCGGCCTCGCTGGTGGCCGCCGCGGGCCAGGAAACGCGGGCGCTGGGCCGGGTGATCTCGGGCTGGTCGGTGTCGTTGGTGGCCGGCGTGCCGCTGTCGGCGCTGATTTCCGACGCCGTCGGGTGGCGCGCCACCTATGGCGTGCTGGCGTTGTGCGCGGCGCTGGCCCTGGCCGCCCTGCGGGCACTGCCGGAACGCCGCAACACCGATGCCGCGCCGCCACGGCTGTCGCGCCTGCTGGCGCCGCTGTCTTACCGCGACGTGCCGGCGCTGCTGCTGGGCTGCCTGGCGTTCTCGGCGGCGTTCTATGGCGTCTACGCCTTCCTGGCCGACCACGTGCGCACCCTGCTGGCGCTGACGGCGGGTCAGGTGGGCTTCATTGCCTTCGCCTATGGCGCCGGCTTCCTGCTGGCCGGCCTGGCGGGCGCGCCGCTGATCGAGCGGCTGGGGCCGCGGCGGGCCTTGCCGCTGGCGCTGGCCGCTATCGCCCTGGTCTACCTGGCGTTGCTGCCTGCCGCGCATGCGCTGGCGGCGGTGCTGGCGCTCGCCGTGCTATGGGGGGCCGCCTCGCAACTGAGCCTGAACCTGCTGGTGCTGCTGCTGTCGCGCGCCCGGCCGGACGCACGGGGCGCCGTGCTGGGCCTGAACACCTGCACCACTTACCTGGGCGCCAGTGTCGGCACGGCGGTGGCCGGCACCCTCTACACCCATGCCGGCTTCGCGCGCCTTGCGCTGGCCGCGGCCGCCGTGGTGGCGTTGGCGGCGTTGATGCTGCATTGGCGCCTGAATGGCCGCCACGCCGGCGAGCGCCGCGCCGCCGCCTGAGCCGTTTCAGGCCGGCAGCACCACGGCGCAGTCGCGCCCCGCGCGCTTGGCCCGGTACAACGCCTGGTCGGCGCGCCGCAGCACGTCCGACATGCTGGCATCGGTCTCCAGAAAGCGCGTGATGCCGCCACTGGCCGAGAGCACCAGCGCGTGGCCGTCGATGTTCGCCGGATGCTGCCGCAGACAGGCGCGTAAGCGGTCGCACACCGCCAGCGCCACCTCCGCGTCGGCGTCGGCCAGCAGCACCACGAACTCCTCGCCGCCGAGTCGCCCGACCGAATCGTCGTCGCGCAGGCAGCCGCGCAACTGGTCGCAGAAGTGACGCAGCGCCGCATCGCCGCCCAGGTGTCCGTAGCGGTCGTTGACTTGCTTGAAATAGTCCAGATCAAGCATCAGCGCGGTATGGCAGGCGCCGCGCTTGGCCGCTTCCAGCAGGCCCTTCATGCGTTGCAGGATCTCGGCGCGGGTCCAACAGCCGGTCAGGCCATCGACCTTGGCCATGCGGGCCAGCGCGGCCTCATTGCGGCGGTTCTCGGTCATGTCCATGCCGATGTTGACGACGCTGCCGTCCGGCAGGCGCACGTTCGACCACATCACCGACAGGCGCTCGCCGTTGCGGGCCAGCGGCTGCCATTCGCGGAACGAAGGGTGCGGCGCCGGCCCGACGCTGTCGAGCACGCGCGCGCGGATCTCCGGGTCGGGATAGAACAATGCCAGCGGTTCGGCGTGGCGGTTGATTTCGTCCCGGGTCCAGCCGAAACGGCGCACACAGGCGTCGTTCCAGAGCCGGCACTTGCCCTGCCCGTCGAAGGCGTTGATCAGCACGGGCGCGTTCTGGAACAGCGCCTCGTACTGCGCCACGACCTCGCGCAGGCGCGCCAGTTCTTCGTCGCGCGGATCAGCGGCGGCGGCACGGCCGCAGGCAGCTTCCCGCGGCGGCGCGGCAATCAGGGCGTCATTCGGGGAGACGAGTCGCATGGTTGACAGGCGGCAAAGGCGGCGCGGCCCGGCCAAGTCCGGGCCCAGGGCGTGAAAAGCGGGGCCAGTATACGTTCAACCCCGCCCGGCGAATGCCAAGAATCGTCAATTCGCGCCGGCCGTCGCCGGCGCGCGGGCGCTACCAGGGAAAGGTGATCAGATCGCCATACAGGCTGCGCAGCTTGGCCTTGACCTCGGGCGACTGCTGGTAGATGGAAATGAACTTCAACAGCCGCGGATCCTGCGCGCGATCGGGCCGCGTGACCCAGCGGATGGCGTAGCGGCGCACGTTGGCCGGATCGGTGTTGTCGAACGCCAGGCCATCCTTTTCGTCCAGCCCGGCCTGCTTGGCGAAGGTGGTGTAGGTGACCGAGGCGGTCACGTCATCGAACGCGCGCGCCGACTGCGAGCCTTCGATCTGCACGAATTTCAGGCGCTTGGGATTGTCGGTCACGTCTTCGATCGTGGCCTGGTGCGCCACGCCGGGCTTGAGCTTGATCAGGCCGATGGATTCCAGCAGCAGCAAGGCGCGGCCGGTGTTGACGGGGTCGTTGGGCACGGCCACGGTGGCGCCGTCCGGCAGCGGCTGGCCGCGCTTGAGCTTCTTGGAGAACAGGCCGATGGTGGTCGAATAGCCGTAGGCGATGGGCGTGAGGTTGGCGCCGCGCCGGGCATTGAACAGTTGCAGGAACGGTTCGTGCTGGAAGAAGTTGGCGTCGACCGAGCCGTCGGCCACGGCGATGTTGGGCAGAACCCAGTCGTTGAATTCGACCAGCTCGACTTCGAGGCCGGCTTTGCGCGCCTCGGCCACGGCCACCTCGGTGGCCGCGTTGGCGAGCGCGGGAATCAGCCCGATGCGCAGCGGCTTGTCGGCCGCCTGGGCGGACGCCGCGCCAACCAGCCCAAGGGCGGCCACGGCGGCGGCACGCGCCAGCTTCAGAAACAGGGAGTGCAAAGACATGGAATCATCCGGTGGAAAACGCGCGATACGCGTATTGTGCCGCAGCCGCGCGCCGGGGCGGCCAAAGGCCTTGGCCGCGTAATGGCGATCCTGCCATGCCGGGGCGCTACACTCGACCCGGACTGAAACCCTGCATCACGGAGGCCGACCTTGCAAAACCCCGCCACCCTGCCCCGGCACGTCACGTTGATCGGCGCCCCCACGGATATCGGCGCGGGCGCGCGCGGCGCCTCCATGGGCCCGGAAGCCCTGCGCGTGGCCGGCATCGGCCCGGTCATCGAAGCCCAGGGCTTCACCGTCACCGACCGGGGCAATCTGTATGGGCCGGCCAATCCCTGGCAACCGCCGGTGGACGGCTACCGTCACCTGGACGAGGTGGCCGCCTGGAACCAGGCCGTGCACGACGCGATGTACGAGGCCCTGTCGCAAGGATCGCTGCCGATCCTGCTGGGCGGCGACCACTGCCTGGGCATCGGCTCGATCAGCGCGGTGGCGCGCCATTGCCGCGCCAGCGGCAGGAAACTGCGGGTGCTGTGGCTGGACGCGCACACCGATTTCAACACCAACACGCTCACCCCCACCGGCAACATCCACGGCATGCCGGTGGCCTGCCTGTGCGGGCATGGCCCCGCGCAGATCACCGGCATGTCGGGCCGGACGCCCGACATCGATCCGTCCTGGGTGCGCCAGATCGGCATCCGCAGTGTCGACGAGGGCGAGAAACGCCTGGTGCACCAGGCCGGCCTGGAAGTCTTCGACATGCGCTACCTGGACGAAATGGGCATGCGCGCGACCATGCAAGCCGCGTTGGCCGGGCTGGACGCCGACACGCACCTGCACGTCAGCTTCGATGTCGATTTTCTCGACCCCGAGATCGCGCCCGGGGTCGGCACCACCGTGATGGGCGGGCCGACCTACCGCGAGGCGCAACTGTGCATGGAAATGATTGCCGATACCGGGCTGATGCGCTCGCTGGACGTGGTCGAACTGAATCCGGCCTTCGACGTGCGCAACAAGACCGCCGACCTGGCGGTGGACCTGATCGAGAGCCTGTTCGGCAAGTCGACGCTGGTGCGGCGCGGCGCCTGAGCGCTCAGTCCCGGGCCGCCTGCCGCGGCAGCGCGGCGCGCGTGGGGCGGGTCTGGCCGGTGTAGCGGCGCAAGCCGGCCGCCGGCACCTTCGAGGGCGCGCTGGTCAACCAGAAGGTGCGCGTGTTGCCCATCGCCACTAAACTGATCAAGCGAGAAGCTGTCCGTCTCGCAGGCCGACAGCGAATGCCCCCTTGGTCAAGAAATAAATCCATCCCGCAGGAGACATCCCATGAAGTGCTATTGCGTCGTCAATTTCCGCGAACCGTTGCAGGAAATGGAGCAGGCCACCCCCGCGCCGCAAGGGTCGCAGGTGCTGTTGAAGGTGCGCGCGGCGGGAGTCTGTCACAGCGACATCCACTTGTGGGAAGGCGGCTACGACCTGGGCCAGGGCCGCACCCTGTCGCTCAAGGAGCGCGGCGTCTCGCTGCCGCTGACGATGGGCCATGAAACGGTCGGCAGCGTGGTCGCGGCGGGCCCGGACGCGCAGGGAGTGCAGGCCGGCCGCAACTACCTGGTCTACCCGTGGATCGGCTGCGGCGCCTGCCCGACCTGCCTGTCGGGCCAGGAGAACCACTGCACCGCGCCCGCCTGCCTGGGCGTGCACCGGGCCGGCGGCTATGCCGACCACATCCTGGTGCCGCACCCGCGCTACCTGATCGACATCGGCGACCTCGATCCGGCCCGCATCGCGCCCTACGCGTGTTCGGGGCTGACCACCTATTCGGCGCTGCGCAAGATCGGCGAGGCCGTCTACCGTGAGCATCCAGTGGTTATCTTCGGCGCTGGCGGCCTGGGCCTGATGAGCCTGACCCTGATCAAGGCGCTCGGCGGCAAGGGCGCCATCGTGGTCGACATCGATCCTGCCAAGCGCCAGGCCGCGCTGGAGGCCGGCGCCCTGGCCGCCATCGACGGCGCCGCGCCCGATGCCGCGCAGCAAATCATCCAGGCCGCCGGCGGCAAGCCGCTGCAGGCCGCCATCGACCTGGTGGGCGCGCCGTCGACGACCTCGCTGGCGTTCGACTTTCTGACCAAGGGCGGCAAGCTCATCATCGTCGGCCTGTTCGGCGGCGCCGCGTCGTGGCCGATCGCGCTGATACCGATGAAGGCCATGTCCATCATGGGCAGCTACGTCGGCAACCTGGCCGAACTACGCGAACTGATGGAACTGGTGCGCGCCGGCAAGGTGCCGCCGATGCCGGTGCACCGCTATCCGCTGGACGCGGCCGACAGCGTGCTGGCGTCGCTGCGCGCCGGCAAGGTGCTGGGCCGCGCGGTGCTGACCGTGGACTGACCCGGGAGCAGGCGGCGCGGGCCGCGGTGTCCGGCGGCGCGATTCGATTGGGCCTATCATAGACCCCGACGCTTCTTCCCACGCCTGCACAAAGGACCTCGCATGACCGACCGCCAGCTCACCCTCCTCGCGGCCATCAACCTGCTGATCGCCGTCGGCGCCGGCGCCTTCGGCGCGCATGGACTCAAGCGCCTGGTCTCGCCCGAGCTGCTGTCGGTCTGGCAGACCGGCGTCATGTACCATCTGGTTCATGGGCTGGGCCTGTTCATCATCGCGCTGCTCGGCGCGCGCTACGGCTCGCCGCTGCTGTCGGCCGCCGGGCTGGTGATGTTCATCGGCATCGTCCTGTTCTCGGGCAGCCTGTACGTCCTGACCCTGACCGGCACCCATTGGCTGGGCGCGATCACGCCGGTGGGCGGCGCGGCTTTCCTGGCCGCCTGGGCGATGGTGGCGCTGGCCGCCTACCGCGCCCAGGGCTGAACCCTGGCCGGGCCTGCCCCGGCGACCCCGCTTTACCCTCCAGGCGGCCGCGGCCGCCTTTCCTGCTGAACCCCGATGTCTTCCTCTCCTGTTTTTCCCGCCGCGCGTGACCGCTCGGCCTTCGCCGGCATCGCCTGTGTCGCCGGCGGCATCTTCTTCCTGACGCTCAGCGACGCCAACGCCAAGTGGCTGGGCAGCACCTACAACCCGCTGCAGATCCTGTTCCTGCGCGCGCTGATCGCGCTGCCGTTCGTGACCGCGCTGGCCGTCTGGCTGGGCGGACGCCGCGTGTTGCGCACGGCCCATCCCGGGCTGCACCTGACCCGCGGCGCCATCAACGTGGTCTCGGCCTGTTGTTTCTACCTGGGATTGCGCGCGCTGCCGCTGGCCGAAGCCACCGCCATCGCCTTCGCCGCGCCGCTATTCGTGACGGCGCTGTCGGTGCTGATCCTGAAAGAGCGCGTCGATGGCCGGCGCTGGCTGGCGGTGCTGGCCGGGTTCGCGGGCGTGCTGATCATCGTGCGGCCCGGCACCGACGCCTTCCAGGCCGCCACCCTGCTGCCGCTGACCACCGCCTTCCTCTACGCGGTGATGATGATCACGGCGCGCGGCATCAGCCGTGGCGAAGGCATGCTGACCACCACGTTCTACATCGTCGCCGGCCAACTGGTGTGCAGCGCGCTGGCCCTGCCGTGGATCTGGCACGCGCCGGCCATGGCCGACCTGCCCTATTTCGCCGCGGTGGCGCTGTTCAGCACGCTGGGGTTGGCGCTGATCACCCAGGGCTTTCGCATCGCGCCGGCTTCGGTGGTGGCGCCGTTCGACTACACCGGCCTGATCTGGGCCACGCTGCTGGGCTGGATCTTCTGGCGCGAGGCGCCCGACGCCTATGCCTACCTGGGCGCCTTGTTCATCGCCGGCAGCGGCGTCTACATCGCGCTGCGCGAGGCGCGCGGCGCACACAAGCGGCGCGCCAAAGCCTAGCCGCGCGGCCTACTCGGTCGGCGGCGGGAAGTTGCGCTGCAGCACCCGCGCCACGGTCGGCTCGCGCGCCGCCTGGCGCGCCACCGCGGTCAGCGCCGGGCAGTTGGCCTCGAACCAGGCCTGGCCCGGGCGCCAGCGCGTCATCACGGTCACGTACAGATCCAGCGCCGAGAAGCGGCGGCCCAGCATGTGCGGGGCGCCCGCCTGGCGTTCCAGTTCCAGCCACAGCTCGGCGCGGCGCATGTGCACCCGCTCGCGCAACAGCTCGGCCGGCGCGCCCGGCGTGGTCCATTGCGGCGGATCGTCGCCGTAGGTGAAGGTGGGATAGATCGCCGCCACCAGGCGCAGCAGCAGGTTCAGGAACCGAGCCCGCTCGGGCCGCGCGGGCTCGGGCGCCAGCCCCGCCTGCGGCGCGACATCGTGCAGGTGCAGCACCATGGCCGCGCTTTCGGTCATCACCTCGCCGTCCGGCGTGATCAGCGTCGGGACCTGCCCCAGCGGGTTCAGGCGCAGCAGTCGGTCGCGCTCGGGGCCGGGCTTGAGGTATGGCACGTCGGTCAGCGTGTGCGGCACATTGGCCAGCGCCAGCGCCATTTCGACGATGGCCGAGCCGCAGCCCGGCGAACCGATCAACTCATAGGTCTTCATCACGGTCACCCTCCCGATTGCATCGGCGCCAGCCGCAGCAGCTCGCCCGGCGAGGCGTCGGTCAACACGTACACATAGCCATCCAACCCCTGCCGCACGTCGCGGATGCGGGCCTTGCGCTCGCCCAGCAGCCGCTCCTCGGCCACCACCTTGTCGCCATCCAGCGTCAGCCGGATCAGGTTCTGGTCGGCCAGCGCGCCGATGAACAGCGAATGGCGCCAGGCCGGAAAGCGATCGGCGTCATAGAACGCCATGCCGCTGACGGCCGGCGACCTGCCCCACCAGTACAACGGCGGCTCCATGCCGGGCAGGGTCGCGCCCTGGGCCTCCGGTATCGGCTGGCCCGAATAGTTGATGCCGTGGGTCGCCAGCGGCCAACCGTAGTTCCTGCCGGCCTGCACCAGGTTGATTTCGTCGCCGCCGCGCGGGCCATGCTCGTTCTCCCACAACGCGCCGGTCCAGGGATTGCGCGCCATGCCCTGCGGATTGCGATGCCCGTACGACCAGATCTCGGGCCGCGCGCCGGCCTTGCCGACGAAGGGATTGTCGGCCGGCACCGAGCCGTCGGCCTGCAGGCGCACCACCTTGCCCTGCAGCTTGTCCAGGTCCTGCGCGGTCGGGCGCTGGTTGTTCTCGCCCAGGGAGATGAACAGGTGGCCCTTGCCGTCGAACACCAGACGCGAGCCGAAGTGCAGCCCCTGCGACAGCTTGGGCGCCTGGCGGAACAGCACCTGGAAATCCTCCAACGCGCTGGCGTCGGCCGACAGGCGCCCGCGACCGACCGCGGTGCCGCTGCGCGAACCGTCGGATTCGGCATACGAAAGATAGACGTAGCGATCCTGCGCGAAACCCGGCGACAGCGCCACGTCGAGCAGGCCGCCCTGCCCCTGCGCCGCCACCTTGGGCACGCCGGCCAGCGGTTCGGACAGGCCGCCGGGCGTGCGCAGCAGGCGCAGGTTGCCCGGCCGCTCGGTAATCAGCACGCCGCCTTCGGGCAGGAAGGCCATCGACCAGGGATGATCCAGGCCGCCGACCACCACCGTCACCTGGGCGGGCGCGGCGGGCGGCTGGTCGGGGCTTTTCTGCGGCGCGGCCCAGGCCGCGGCCGCGCACAGGGCGGCGCCGGCGAAGACGATCAGGGAGGAGGCGCGACGGCTCGCGGACGGGCGTGACGGCATGGACATCTCCGGCGGCGGGTGAGGCGGCAGCGCACGCTCGGCGGCGCCTCGCGGGTGGCGTACCATAGGAGTCAGCGACGGGTGGCTTCCCGTCCATTCCTCTCAGGAGACTCTCTTACATGAAACTGTACTACATGCCCGGCGCGTGCTCGCTCGCTTCCCACATTGTGCTGGAGTGGATCGGCAAGCCGTACGAAACGCACAAGCTCAGCCGCGACGAACTCAAAGGGCCGGCGTTCCTCAAGGTCAACCCGCTGGGCGCCGTGCCCGCCCTGGACGACGACGGTTTCACGCTGACCCAGAACGTCGCGATTCTCGAATACCTGGCCGAGCAGGCGCCGCAGGCCAAGCTGCTGGGCGACGGCTCGGCCCGCTCGCGCGCCGACGTACGCCGCTGGCTCGGCTTCATCAACTCCGACATCCACAAGACCTTTTCGATGATCTTCGGCGCCGGCCGCTTCCTGGCCGAGCAAGCCCCGCAGCAGGAGCTGGCGGCCTCCGCGTCCAAGCTGCTGACGCGCCTGTTCGCGCTGCTGGACGCCCAGTTGATCAACCAGCCTTACCTGGGCGGCGAGCAACCGTCGATCGCCGACGCGTACCTGTACGTGGTGCTGCGCTGGGCCCATGCCAAGCAGATCGACCTGTCGGGCCAGGAGCACCTGGCCGCGTTCTTCAAGCGCATGCAGGACAATGCCGGCGTCAAGGCCGCGCTCAAGGCCGAAGGCCTGGAATAAGGGCCGCCGGGCCGGCGGCACGCCGGCCCCGAACGCCCTGCCGCCCTTGGCCGTCGGGGCGTTTTTTCTTGTGCGCGGGCGCGTTTCCCTTCAGCCGCCCGCCGGCGCCGCGCTGTCCAGGGTCTTCTTGACCGCCGCCAGGAAACGCCGCGCCAGCAGCGGCGGCGCGCTCAGGTTCGAATGCGTGGCCCAGATCTCCACACTCGCGCCTGGCGCGATCGGCCGCAGCACCATGCTTTCGGTCTGGTCGGGCGACACGCACCAGGCATCCACCAGCGCCGGCCCCAGGCCGTGCTGCACGAACGAACAGGCCGTCACCGGCGAATGCACCTCCACCGCCGCCGGACACGCGGGCGCGCCGCCGAAGAACGATTGCAGCGCGCGTCCCAGCGGCGTATCGCGCGGGTAACCGATCCAGGCGGCGGACGCGAAGTCCTCCGGATGCACCACCGCGTGCGCGGCCAGCGGATGGCCCTTGGGCAGCACACACACTACCGGTACGGTCGCCAGCTTGATCGAAGTCAGATTGGGATGATCGGGCGGCCGCATCGAGATGCCGATATCGGCCTGGCCCGACAGGAAATACGCCGCCAGCTCATCGAAGGTGACGCTGCGGTAATCGACCCGCGCCGCGCCGTTGCGGTCGCGAAAGCGCGCCAGCGCCATCGGCACCAGCCGCTGGCCATAGCTGGCGCTGGCCACGATCCTGAGCATGCCGGCGCCGGACTGCCCCAGGCTGGCGGCCAGGTCGTTGACGCGCTGGATGCCGCCGTAGACCTGCTCGACCTCGGCGTACAGGCGCCGCGCCTCGGCGGTGGGCGACAGCCGGCTCCTGACCCGCTCGAACAGGTGGTAGCCGAGCCGGTCCTCGGTCAGCGCCAGCACCCGGCTCACCGCCGGCTGCGACACATGCAGCATGCGGCCGGCGCCGCTGATCGAACCGGCCATCATGATGGCGCGGAACACCTCGATCTGGCGCAGGTTCAACGGCCGGCCGGCGCTGGGCGCGAGCGCGTCGGCATCGTCGTGCGCATCCATTCTCTTCCCCTTGATCAATAACGGCGGATTATAGGTTTTCGACATTTTTCGATGACGCGGTGCCGCAACCCCGGTGCTAATCTGCCCGCCTCCACACAACAAAACAAGGGGAATCCAGCATGCAACGCACCTTTTTCCGCCGCCTCGCCGCCCTGGCGCTGGCCGCCACCTTCAGCGCCGGCGCCCAAGCGGCCGGCGCCTATCCCGACAAGCCGATCACCTTCATCGTGCCCTCGGCCGCCGGCGGTTCGCCCGACGTGCTGTCGCGCCTGATCACCACGCAACTGGCCAAGGACACCGGCGCCACCCTGGTGGTGGAAAACCGCCCCGGCGCGGCCGGCAACATCGGCATTGCCCTGGTCAAGCGCGCCGCGCCGGACGGCTACACCGTCGGCTACGGCAACATCAACACGCTGGCGGTCAACCGCTCGCTGTTCAAGCGCCTGCCCTACGACGTGGACCAGGACCTGACGCCCGTGGCGCACCTGTTCGACCTGTACAACGCGCTGATCGTGCCGGCCGACTCGCCCGTCAAGAGCGTGCAGGACCTGATCGACCGCGCCCGCAAGGAGCCGGGCCGCCTGTCGTACGGCGCCTCCGGCGTCGGCACCACCGGCCACATGGGCGGCGAACTGTTCAAGAGCATGGCCAAGGTCGAGGTCATGTTCATTCCCTACAACGGCGGCCCCGCCGCCATCCAGGACCTGCTGGGCGGACGCCTGGACTACCTGTTCGTCAACACCTCCGAGGCCGTGCCCCTGGTCAAGAGCGGCAAGGTGCGCGCCATCGGCGTCAGCAGCCTCAAGCGCCTGGCGCTGATGCCCGACGTGCCCACCCTGGACGAGTCCGGCCTGAAGGGCTACGAAACCGTGGCCTGGGGCGGCGTCGTCGCCCCCAAGGGCACGCCGCCGGAAATCGTGAACCAGCTCAATGCCGCCATCCAGAAGGCATTGCAGGCGCCGCAGGTGCGCACCGGCCTGGCCACGCTGGGCGCCGAACCGGCCAGCGGCAGCCCCGCCGAGTTCAAGCAACTGATCGATCGCGAAACCGCCAAGTGGAAGCAGATCATCGACAACGCCGGCATCGAGAAACTGGACTGAGCCGCGCCATGACGGACCGCAGCACCGCGCCCGCCGTCGCCCCCGATGCGGACTTCATCGTGGCCGGCGCCACCCTCATCGACGGCAGCGGCGGGCCGTCGCGCCAGGGCGACCTGGCGGTGCGCGCCGGGCGCATCGTGGCGCTGGGGGACTTGCCCCATGCGCCCGGCGCGACGGTCATCGACGCCCGCGGCCTGGCCCTGGCGCCCGGCTTCATCGACTCGCACACCCACGACGACGGCTACCTGTTGGCGCATCCCGAGATGCTGCCCAAGGTCTCGCAAGGCATCACCACCGTGGTCACCGGCAACTGCGGCATCAGCCTGGCGCCGCTGTCGCGCCGCGAGATCCCGCAGCCGCTGGACCTGCTGGGACCGCCCGCCCTGTTCCGCTTCAGCACCTTCCGCGACTGGCTGCGGGCGCTGGCCGAGACGCCCGCAGCCGTCAACGTGATCCCGCTGGTCGGCCACACCACGCTGCGCGTGGCGGTCATGGACGACACCGGCCGCGCCGCCACGCAGGCCGAACGCCAGGCCATGCGCGCATTGCTCGAAGAGGCCTTGGCGGCCGGCGCCTTCGGCGTCTCCACCGGCACCTTCTACCCGCCCGCCAGCGCCGCGCCCACCGACGAGATCATCGACGTCTGCCAGCCGCTGCGCGGCCGCGCCGGCGCGATCTACGCCACCCACCTGCGCGACGAGGCCGACCACATCGTGCCCGCCATGGAAGAAGCGCTGCGGATCGGCCGCGAACTGGACTGCCGCGTGGTGTTCTCGCACCACAAGCTGGCCGGCGAACGCAACCACGGCCGCAGCCGCGAAACGCTGGACATGATCAGCCGCGCCGCCGCCACGCAGCGCGTCTGCCTCGACTGCCATCCGTATCCCGCCACCTCGACCATGCTGCGGCTGGATCGCGCCCGCCTGGCCAGCCGCACCATGATCACCTGGTCCAAAGGCTACCCCGAGGCCACCGGCCGCGACTTCGCCGAGGTCATGGCCGAACTGGGCCTGGACGACGAAGCCGTCATCGCCCGCCTGGCGCCCGCCGGCGCCATCTACTTCCTGATGGATCCGGCCGACGTCAACCGCATCTTCAGCCATCCGCTGACCATGGTCGGCTCGGATGGCCTGCCGTTCGATCCGCACCCGCACCCGCGCCAATGGGGCACTTTCACCAACGTGCTGCGCACCCTGGTGCGCGAGCAACAGTTGCTGTCGCTGGAAGCCGCCATCCACAAGATGACCGGCCTGGCGGCCGCCCAATACGGCCTTTCCGAGCGCGGCCTGCTGCGGCAGGGGTATCATGCTGACCTGGTGCTGTTCGATCCCGCCAACGTCACAGACAAGGCCACTTTTTCAGCTCCCGTTCAGGTCAGCCAGGGCATCCACGCCGTATGGGTCAATGGCAGGCAGGTCTGGGATGGGGAACGGACCGGCGCCGAACGCCCGGGCCAGGTACTGGCACCCGGTGATGCAATACCTTGGAGTCAACAAAGTGAATAGCTATTCCCAGGGCTGTTACCTGGGTGTTTTGGGCGGCATGGGCCCCATGGCCGGCGCCGCTTTCGCCCTGCGCCTGGCGGCGCTCACGCCCGCCGACGCGGACCAGCAGCACATCCCCACCCTGCTGCGCAACGATCCGCGCATCCCCGACCGTTCCAGCGCCTATATGGCCGGCGGCGAGAATCCCCTGCCCTACATGGTCGAAGGCGTGCGCTTCCTGGAACGCGCCGGCGCCCAGCTCATCGCCATTCCCTGCAACACCGCGCACCTCTGGTACGACGACATCGCCGCCGCCACGCGGCTGCCCGTGCTGCACATCATCCAGGCGGTCATCGACGACCTGCGCCGCCTCGGCCTGCACCAGGGCCGCATCGGCCTGATGGGCACCGCCGCCACGCTCAAGCTGGGCCTCTACCAGCGCCACCTCGAAGCCCAGGGCTACGAATGCATCGTCCCCGACGACGATGAGGTCGAACGCTACTGCATGGCCTCGATCCGCGCCGTCAAGGGCAACCAGCTCGAAGCCGCCTTCGCCCCCGCCGCCGACGGCATCGCGCGTCTCAAGGCCCGCGGCGCCGACGCCGTCGTCCTGGGCTGCACCGAGCTGCCCCTGGCCGTGCCCCACGCCCTGCGCTCCAGCCTGGGCGTCACCCTGACCGACTCCATCGACGCCCTGGCCCGCGCCGCCATCGCCCACTACCTGGCCGACCAGCCCGAGCAACGCATCGCGGCGTAAGCAAGGCCAGCGGCAGCGCCATCAAGCGCAAAGCAAACCAAGATGGCAACGACCAAGCGATCGTTGCCATCTTCACCGCTCCCCGCGGCAAAGCAGTTCCCCCACCTCTCTCCCCCTCCCCGGGCGGGCCACGAAGCACACCCGCTCCGCGCCACAAAAGCACAAGACAAAAAAAGGGCGCCCTTCGCAGTAGCGCCCAAATTTCCCTTCGCGGGGAATAAACAATCAAGCGGATCACCCGCCCAGATAAGCCTTACGCACCTGATCATTGACCAGCAGATTCGCCCCCGTATCCTGCAGCACGACCCGCCCGTTCTCCAGCACGTAACCGCGATCGGCCACCTGCAGCGCCTTGTTGGCATTCTGCTCGACCAGGAACACCGTCACGCCCTGCTCGCGGATCTCGCGGATGATGTCGAAGATCTGCGCGATCACCAGCGGCGCCAGCCCCAGCGTCGGCTCGTCCAGCAGCAGCAGGCGCGGCCGCGTCATCAGCGCCCGCCCGATCGCCAGCATCTGCTGCTCGCCGCCCGACATCAGCCCCGCCCGCTGGCTGGCCCGCTCCTTCAGGCGCGGGAACAGGCCATAGACGTGCTCGATGCCCGCCTGGATCTCCTCGCGCTTGGAGAAAAAGCCCCCCATCATCAGGTTCTCGGCCACCGTCAGGTCCTTGAACACGCGCCGCCCTTCCGGCGAAATGGCGATGCCATTGCGCATGATGTGGTGCGTGTCCTTGTGGGTGATGTCCTCGCCCTCGAAGGTGATCTTGCCTTCCCTGGCGCGCGGATTGCCGCAGACCGTCATCAGCAGCGTGGTCTTGCCGGCGCCGTTGGCGCCGATCAGGGTCACGATCTCGCCCTTGTTGACGTCCACCGACACGCCGTTCAGCGCCTGGATGGCGCCATAGAACGTGTGAATGTTTTCCAGCTTCAGCATTTATTCCTCCCCCAGGTACGCCTTGATGACGCGCTCGTCGTTGCGCACCTGCTCGGGGGTGCCGGTAGTGATGGGCTTGCCGTGCTCCATGACCAGGATGCGGTCGGAAATGCCCATGATCAGGCTCATGTCGTGCTCGATCAGCAGCACCGCCACGCCGAACTCGCGGCGCAACTGGTCGATCAACGATTGCAGATCGCGCTTTTCCTGCGGGTTCAGGCCGGCGGCCGGTTCGTCCAGCATCAGCAGGCGCGGCTTGGTGATCATGCAGCGCGCGATCTCCAGCCGGCGCTGGTGACCATAGGCCAGGTTGCCAGCCTCGCGGTTGGCATACTCGCGCAGCCCCATGAAATCCAGCCACTGCGCCGCGCGCGACAGCGCGTCGGCTTCCGACTGGCGGTAGGACTTGAGCTTGAGCAGGCCCGGCAGCAGGCGCGACTCCACTTGCGTGTGCTGCGCCACCAGCAGGTTCTCCAGCACCGTCAACTGCTTGAACAACCGCACGTTCTGGAACGTGCGCACCAGGCCGTGGCGCGCCACCTTGTGGCTGGGCAGGCCGGTGATGGACTTGCCGTCCATCACGATATCGCCGGCCGTCGGTGCATAGAAACCGCCGACGCAGTTGAACACGGTGGTCTTGCCGGCCCCGTTCGGGCCGATGATGGCGAACACCTCGTCGGATTTGACTTCGAACGCCACGCTATCGACGGCCAGCAGGCCGCCGAAGCGCATGGTCAGTCCGGATACTTTCAGCAATGCCTCGCTCATTTAGCCAGCTCCACGTGGGGACGCTTCATGGGCAACAACCCCTGCGGACGCCACATCATCATCAACACCATCACCAGACCGAACATCAGCATCCGGTATTCGGCGAACTCGCGCGCCAGCTCGGGCAGCACGGTCAGCAGCATGGCAGCGAGGATCACGCCTACCTGAGAACCCATGCCGCCCAGCACCACGATCGCCAGGATCAGCGCGGATTCGATGAACGTGAAGGACTCCGGATTCACCATGCCCTGGCGCGCCGCGAAGAACGCGCCGCCAAAGCCGGCAAACATGGCGCCCAGCGTGAACGCGGACAGCTTGATGCGCGTGGGGTTCAGGCCCAGCGAACGGCAGGCGATCTCGTCCTCGCGCAGCGCCTCCCAGGCGCGGCCGACCGGCATGCGGATCAGGCGCGTGGACACGAACAGCGTGATCAGCGCCAGCAACAGCGCCATCATGTACAGGTAGATCACCATGTGCTGGTTCTGGAACGTCAGCCCGAAGAAGTCGTGGAACGTCGTCGCGCCCTCCTCGCTGGCGCGGCGCGTCATTTCCAGGCCGAACACCGACGGCTTGGGAATGCCCGAAATGCCGTCCGGGCCGCCGGTGAGCGTGTTCAGGTTGATCAGCAACAGGCGGATCATCTCGCCGAAGCCCAGCGTCACGATGGCCAGGTAGTCGCCGCGCAGGCGCAGCACCGGAAAGCCCAGGACGAAGCCGAACAGCGCGGCCATCGCGCCCGAGAACGGCAGCGCCTCCCAGAAGCTCCAGCCGCCCCAGTGGTACAGCAAGGCATAGGTGTAGGCGCCGACGGCGTAGAAGCCGACGAAACCCAGATCCAGCAGCCCGGCGAAACCGACCACGATGTTCAGGCCCAGGCCCAGCATCACGTAGATCAGCACCAGCGTGGCGATGTCCACCGAACTGCGGCCGGCGAAGAACGGCCAGGTCACCGCCACCGCCAGGATCAGCAGCATCAGCAGCTTGTGGTTCTTGGCCGGCGCCGACGGCAGCGTCGGCAGGTCTTTCTTGAGCTTCTGGAACGGCTTGGCGATCCACGGCCGCAGCAACTGGAACACGAACACGACCGCGGCGGCGATGGCCACCAGCGACCAGTGCGATTCCATCGAGGTGCGCGCGCCCTGGCGGATCAGTTGCAGGCCGAAGACGGGGGTGACGATGACGGCGGTCAGCACCGCCGCCATGGTGGCGTTTTTCAGGTTGTTGTTCGACATCAGACTTTTTCCACCTCAGGTTTGCCCAACAGCCCGGTGGGACGGAACAGCAGAATCAGAACCAGCAGCGAGAACGCCACGATGTCCTTGTACTGCGACGAGATATAGGCTGCCGCGAACGTTTCGGCCAGGCCCAGCAACACGCCGCCCAGCATGGCGCCGGGGATGCTGCCGATGCCGCCCAGCACCGCCGCCGTGAAGGCCTTGATGCCGGCCAGAAAGCCGATGAAGGGATTGAGCTTGCCGATGGTGATGGCGATCAGCACGCCGCCCACCGCCGCCAGGATCGCGCCCATCACGAAGGTGAACGAGATCACGCGGTTGGTGTCGATACCCAGCAGGTTGGCCATGTGCATGTCCTGCGAGCAGGCGCGCGAAGCGCGGCCCATGCGGGAATACTTGATGAACAGCGTCAGCGCCACCATCAGCACCACGGTCACCAGGATGATCATGATGCGCGAATACGGCACCGTGACATCGAAATCGGAACCCATGTGGAACTGCACCGCGCCGGACACCAGCGACGGCACCGCCATGTCGCGCGCGCCCTGGCCCAGGGCGACCCAGTTCTGCAAGAAGATCGACATGCCGATGGCCGAGATCAGCGCCACCAGGCGGGGACTGCCACGCACCGGGCGATACGCGACCCGCTCGACGCTGAAACCGTAGATGCCGGTGACGACAATGGCCACCAGCAGCATCGCGGCGATGATGAACGGCACCGGCAGGCCGCTGCCCGTGCCGATGGCCGTCAGGGTGACCAGGCCGACATAGGCGCCAATCATGTAGATTTCGCCGTGAGCGAAGTTGATCATACCGATGATGCCGTAGACCATTGTGTAGCCGATGGCAATCAACGCATAGATCGCGCCCAGAGACAATCCGTTGAAGAATTGCTGGGTAAGTTGGGGTATGAGGTCGGACATTATTTCTCTTGCTCCAAATAGTTCCGGCTCCGGTAGAGAGACCCGGAGCCGGAAACCTGGGCGTATTTTAAGGGCCTGTGGTCAGCGCATGCCGGCCGCACAGCGCTTTTGGCGCATCGCTACGCGGATTACGGCACAACGACGACGACAGGCCCTTCGCGCCGGCACCACGCCGGCGGAATCGCGGGAGTTTACAGCTGGGTCTTCTTGCCGTTCTTGTCCCATTTGTACACGGCGAACTCGAAGTTCTTCAGATCGCCCTTGGCGTCGTACTCGACCTTGCCGATGCCGGTGTTGAAGGTGGTCTTGTGCATATAGTCGGCGACCTTGGCCGGATCCTCGCCCACCGCGTTGATGCTGTCGGCCAGGATCTGCACCGCGGCGTAGGCCGGCATCTGGAAGGCGCCGTCCGGATCGCGCTTGGCGTCCTTGAAGGCCTTGACGATGCTTTCGTTGCCGGGCAGCTTGGTGAAGTCGGCCGGCAGCGTGACCAGCAGGCCGTCGATGGCCGGGCCGGCGATCGCCACCAGATCCTGGTTGGCGGTGCCTTCCGGCCCCATGAACTGCACCTTCAGGCCCTGCTCGCGCGACTGGCGCAGCAGCAGGCCCAGTTCGGGGTGGTAGCCGCCGAAGTAGACCAGGTCGACGCCAGCCGACTTGAGCTTGGTGATGATGGCCGAGTAATCGCTGTCGCCGACGTTGATGCCTTCGAACAGCGCCACGTTCACGCCTTCCTTGGCCAGGGTGTCCTTGACCTGGGTGGCCACGCCCGAGCCGTAGGTCTGCTTGTCGTGCAGCACGGCGACTTTCTTGGGCTTGAGGGTGTTGGCGATGTAGCGCGCGGCATACGGGCCTTGCTGGTCGTCGCGGCCGATGGTGCGGAAGAAGAAATGCGGCTTGATGGTGTCGGTCACCAGCGGCGAGGTGGCGCCCGGGGTGATGCCGACGATGCCTTCCTGTTCGTAGACGTTGACGGCGGCCACGGTCACGCCCGAGCAGGCATGGGCCACGGCGAACTTGGCGCCGGAGTTGACCACGCGGTTGGCGGCCGGCACGGCCTGCTTCGGTTCGCAGCCGTCGTCGATCAGAATCGGTTCGAGCTTCTTGCCCTTCACGCCGCCCTTGGCGTTGATGGTCTCGATGGCAGTCAGCGCGCCAGCCTGGATCTGGTCGCCGTACTGGGTGTTGGGGCCCGTCATGGGCTGCGGAATGCCGATCTTGATCGTATCGGCGGCGTGCACGGAACCTGCCAGGGCAAGCGCCCCGAATGCCATAGCTACCGGGGTAAGGCGATGCAGAAACTTCATGCGGAGTTCTCCAGCGAGGTTTTGAGCGGCTCTGTTCGATCCGGTTTATCGGGTGGATACCCCTTGAACCCGTATCGCCCGTCGCCGGCTTCTTGGGCAAAAACACTTGGTGGGCGGTATTCTGGAAGCAAGCCGGGATACTGTCACTGCGTGTAATCCCCAATATTTGAGGACAAACCTTTAATCGTGACGGATTAGTGCGACAAGTGCGTGAAAACGCAGGAGAAATCCGCGCGGCGCCTGGGATTGGCCATGGCGCCGGGGCGCGATGAATGGCAGGTGATTTATATGAATAATCATTAATACATCGTTTGACCGCGCATTTTCATACAGTACTTACGCGAGTCTTACGAATAATGATTATCCCGTTAAATAATAATCGCCCGATTTTCCGGAAAGTCAGGCGTTGGCCGGTTTGGCCAGATTCCACATCAACGCCCGGAACGGCGCCAGCATGCTGATATTGACCACCAGCTTGACCGCCAGGTCGCCCAGCATCCAGGTCAGCCACGGCGCGCCGGTGGCGACAAACGCCACGCTGAAGAACACCGCCGTGTCGAGCGTGGCGCCCAGCAGGCCCGAGACCAGCGGCGCGCGCCACCAGCGCTGGTCGCGCAGGCGGTCGAACACCTGGATATCGACCAGTTGCGCGCAGATATAGGCCAGGCCCGACGCCAGCGCGATGCGCGGCGACGCCACCCATACCGAAACCGCCAGCGCCGCGGCGAAACCGAACCACGCCACCCGGCGCGCGGCCGCCGGGCCGAAGCGGCGGTTCAACACGTCGGTCACCAGAAAGGCCACCGGGTACGACAGGCCGCCCCAGGTCAGCCAGTCGTTCAGCGGCACCTGCACCAGGATGTTCGAGCCCACCACCACCAGCACCATGCACAGCACGGCGATGCCGAACTGCGCCCGGCGCATGGGGGCGAAGCGCGCGGCGTGGTTCACTTGCCGAACTCCTCGGCCAGCTCGCGCGAACGGCGCGCGGCGGCGGCCATGGCGTCCTCGACGATGCCGGCAAAGCCGGCGGCATTGAACGCGGCCAGCGCCGCGGCGGTGGTGCCGCCCTTGGAGGTGACACGCTCGCGCAGCACCGACGGCGGCTCCGAAGACTCGGCCGCCAGCTTGGTGGCGCCCGCGAAGGTGCCCAGCGCCAACTGGCGCGCCTGCTCGGCCGTCAGGCCGACCTTCTGGCCGCCGGCGATCAGGGCTTCCAGGAACAGGAAGACATACGCCGGGCCGCTGCCCGACAGCGCCGTGACCGCGTCCAGCGCCGCATCGTCGGCCACCCAGACCACCTCGCCGACGCTGGCCAGCATGCTGGCGGCCAGGTCGCGGTCGGCCTGCCCCACGCCGTCGAGCGCGGCCAGGCCGGTGATGCCGGCGCCGACCAGCGCCGGCGTGTTGGGCATGCAGCGCACCAACCGGCGCCATGGGGCCTCGGGCGTGCCCAGCCAGCCGGCCAGCGTGTCGGCGCGGATGCCGGCGGCAACGCTTACCACCAAAGTGTCGTCGCGCAGCCACTGACGCGTGGAAGCCACAACGTCTTTCATGTTCTGTGGCTTGACCGCGAACACCCAGACGCGGCAGCGTGCCAGGGCCTCGTCCGGGGCGGTCGCGGTGCTCATGCCGCGGGCCTGCCAGGCGGCGTGCGAATCCTGGTTAATGTCAATGACATGAATGCTCCCGGCGGGGCATACTTTGCCCGCAAGACCGGAAGCCAGCGCGGCGGCCATGTTGCCGCCGCCGATGAACGCAATCGAAAGTTCGTTTTTCATAGGGTGCGATTGTAAACCGGCCGGCTCCGGCGGAAAAAAAAGAAAAATGTTCGTTCGCGCCTGAAACGCGCAATTTGACAGGCGTTTTAAGTGATGTGAAAGTCACGGTTTTGTCACAAACAATTCATAAGGTGACGTGTTTTCCGCGCCCGGACAACCCGGTCGCGACACGACCAACTGGAGGAAACCTCTCA
This sequence comes from Achromobacter sp., assembly GCF_050285565.1. Lineage (GTDB taxonomy): Bacteria > Pseudomonadota > Gammaproteobacteria > Burkholderiales > Burkholderiaceae_B > Achromobacter. Next base: position 462,106 of record NZ_JBLZXG010000003.1, on the reverse strand, counting down.
TGCGATCCCACCGAATTGCCCTCACCTTCGCCGCCGTCATGGCGGCCTTCGCCGGCGCCTCCGCGCACGCGGCCACCGAGATCACGTTCTGGCACTCGATGGAAGGCGCGCTGGGCGACCGCGTCAACGGTCTGGTCGACGAGTTCAACAAGAAGAACCCCGACTACCAGGTCAAGGCCGTCTACAAGGGCAACTACGGTGAATCGATGAACGCCGGCATCGCCGCGTTCCGCGCCGGCAACGCCCCGGACATCCTGCAGGTGTTCGAAGTCGGCACCGCCACCATGATGTACGCCAAGGGCGCCATCAAGCCGGTGCAGCAGATGTCGGAAGAAGCCGGCAACCCGATCGATCCGAAGGAATTCATCGGCGCCGTGGCCGGCTACTACTCGTCGGCCGACGGCAAGCTGGTGTCGATGCCCTTCAACAGCTCGACCGTGGTGTTCTACTACAACAAGGACGCCTTCAAGAAAGCCGGCCTGGACGCCGACAAGCCGCCCAAGACCTGGGAAGAACTGGCCGCCGCCGGCCAGAAGCTCAAGGCCGCCGGCCAGGAATGCGGCTACACCACCTCGTGGCCGTCGTGGGTTCAGCTGGAAACGTTCTCGGCCTGGCACAACGTGCCCTACGCCACCAAGGACAACGGCTTCGGCGGCCTGGACGCCCGCATCGCCATCAACACCCCGCTGCACGTGCGCCACCTGGAAAACCTGGCCAAGCTGGGCAAGGAAGGCATCTTCATGTATGGCGGCCGCGGCGACGAGCCGAACTCGCTGTTCATCAGCGGCAAGTGCGCCATGATCACGGGTTCGTCGGGCCTGCGCGCCAACATCGCCAAGAACGCCAAGTTCGAATTCGGCACCTCGACCCTGCCCTACTACGCCGACGTGCAAGGCGCGCCGCAGAACACCATCATCGGTGGCGCTTCGCTGTGGGTCTTCGCCAACAAGAAGCCGGAAACCTACAAGGGCGTGACCGCCTTCTTCAAGTTCCTGGCCAGCCCGGAAATCGCCGCCCGCTGGCACCAGCAGACCGGCTACGTGCCCGTCACCAAGGCCGCCTACGAGCTGACCAAGAAGGAAGGCTTCTACGACAAGAACCCCGGCACCGAAGTGGGCGTCAAGCAGTTGAACGTCGAAACCACCGCGCAGTCGCGCGGCCTGCGCCTGGGCTTCCTGCCGCAGATCCGTGAAATCGAGGACGCTGAAATCGAACGTATCGTTTCCGGCAAGGTTTCGGCCAAGGACGGCGCCGAGAACATCGTCAAGCGCGGCAACGAATTGCTGGAAAAGTTCGAGAAGAGTGTAAAGTAACGGCCGTTCAACGGCTGGCGGGCAAGCCCCCGGCACGCGCGATTTTCGTTTCGTGACAGGGGTTTGCGTCGTCCCAGAGAGGCTTAAAGCCCTGGTTTTTTTAGGGCTTTAAGCCTATCGTGTTTTTGTGCGTATCGGCGCGTTCCCCGCGCCAAAGGCTGGCCGGCCCACCCCGGCGGCTGCTTCACCAGGCGGCGGTTAATCCAACCGCCGCTTTTCGTACCTTGGGTTCCCCCTATGGAAAAACGTGTTGTCTTCGGGCATAAGACTCTGCCCTATCTGCTGCTCCTGCCGCAGATCATCATTACCGTGGTCTTCTTCTTCCTTCCCGCCGGCCAGGCCATGTGGCAGTCGATGCGGCTGGAAGATGCGTTCGGCCTGTCCTCCGAGTTCGTCGGTCTCGACAACTTCATGGAGCTGTTCTCGCAACAGGCCTACCTTGATTCCTTCCGGGTCACGGCGGTGTTCTCGATCCTGGTCGCGGTGGTCGGCCTGGGCGTGTCGCTGCTGCTGGCCGTCATGGCCGACCGCGTGATCCGCGGCGCCGGGCTCTACAAGACCCTGCTGATCTGGCCCTACGCCGTGGCGCCCGCCGTGGTCGGCGTGCTGTGGCTGTTCCTGTTCTCGCCCTCGGTCGGCATCCTGGCCGTGGCCCTGCGCCAGGCCGGCGTCGACTGGAACCCGCGCCTGGACGGCAACCAGGCCATGATCCTGGTACTGATCGCGGCCGTCTGGAAGCAGGTCTCGTACAACTTCCTGTTCTTCCTGGCCGGCCTGCAGTCGATTCCGCGTTCGCTGATCGAGGCCGCCGCGATCGACGGCGCCAGCCCGTCGCGCCGCTTCTGGAGCATCGTGTTCCCGCTGCTCTCGCCCACCACCTTCTTCCTGCTGGTGGTCAACATCATCTACGCCTTCTTCGACACCTTCGCGGTGGTCGACACCACCACGCAGGGCGGCCCGGGCACGTCCACGTCGATCCTGGTCTACAAGGTGTACAGCGACGGCTTCCGTGGCCTGGATCTGGGCTCGTCCGCGGCCCAGTCGGTGGTGCTGATGTTCATTGTGATTGCCCTGACGGTCGTGCAGTTCCGCTACGTCGACCGCAAAGTGCAGTATTGATTTTCGAGGCAGATAACAATGGTTGAACGCCGTCCCTGGCTGGATATTCTGGCCCACGTCATCCTGCTGTGCGGGGTGGCCATGGTGGCCTTTCCGCTCTATGTCACTTTCGTCGCGTCGACCCAGACCGCGCAGGAAGTGGCATCCGCGCCGATGTCGCTGATCCCCGGTCCGCACTTCGTCGACAACTACATGCAGGCGCTGTTCGGCGGCTCGTCCGGCGGCTCGGCCGGCGCGCCGGTGGGCCGCATGATGTACGTCAGCCTGATCATGGCGCTGGCGATTTCCATCGGCAAGATCGCGATCTCGCTGCTGTCGGCCTTCGCGGTGGTGTACTTCCGCTTCCCCGGCCGCATGTTCTTTTTCTGGATGATCTTCGTCACGCTGATGCTGCCGGTGGAAGTGCGGATCGCGCCCACCTACAAGGTGGTGGCCGACCTGGGCCTGCTCAACAGCTACGCCGGCCTGACGCTGCCGCTGATCGCCTCGGCCACGGCCACGTTCCTGTTCCGCCAGTTCTTCCTGACCGTGCCGGACGAGCTGATCGAGGCCGCCCGCATCGACGGCGCCGGCCCGGTGCGTTTCTTCCGCGACGTGCTGCTGCCGCTGTCCAAGACCAGCATCGCCGCGCTGTTCGTGATCCAGTTCATCTACGGCTGGAACCAATACCTGTGGCCGCTGCTGGTGACCACGCAGGAAGACATGTACCCCGTCGTCATCGGCATCAAGCGCATGATCAGCGGCGGCGATAGCGTGACCGAATGGAACATCACCATGGCCACCGCCATGCTGGCGATGATCCCGCCGGCGCTGGTCGTCATCCTGATGCAGAAATGGTTCGTCAAGGGGCTGGTCGACACTGAAAAGTGACAAGTGACGCACGCCCACGATCGCAGCCCCGACAACGACTCCGAATACGAATAACTCATGGCTACTCTCAGCTTTCGCAACGTCAAGAAAACCTATGCCGGCAACGTGCCGGTGATCCATGGCATCGACATGGACGTCAAGGACGGTGAATTCATCGTCATCGTCGGCCCCTCCGGCTGCGGCAAGTCCACGCTGATGCGCATGGTCGCCGGCCTGGAAACCGTGACCAGCGGCGAGATCGTGATCGACGACAAGGTCGTCAACAACCTCGAGCCGGCCGAGCGCGACATCGCGATGGTGTTCCAGAACTACGCGCTCTACCCGCACATGACCGTGTTCGAGAACATGGCCTACGGCTTGAAGATCCGCAAGTTCTCCAAGGACGAGATCAAAAAACGCGTCGACGTCGCCGCGCAGATCCTGGAACTGAGCCACCTGCTCGACCGCCGCCCGCGCGCGCTGTCGGGCGGCCAGCGCCAGCGCGTGGCCATGGGCCGCGCCATCGTGCGCGAACCCAAGGTGTTCCTGTTCGACGAACCGCTGTCGAACCTGGACGCCAAGCTGCGCGTGGCGATGCGCCTGGAGATCATGAAGCTGCACCGCCGCCTGGGCACCACCAGCCTGTACGTGACCCACGACCAGGTCGAGGCCATGACGCTGGCGCACCGCATGATCGTCATGTACCAGGGCGTGCCCGAGCAGATCGGCACGCCGATGGAAGTGTTCGAGAAGCCCGCCTCCACCTTCGTGGCCGGCTTCATCGGCTCGCCGCCGATGAACCTGATGGAAGTCAACGTGGCCGGCGACGGCACGGTGCAGAGCGGCGACGGCCTGGCGCTGGATATCTCGCCGCTGCAGGTGCCCTCGCCGGTGCGCGGCCGCAAGGTCATCATGGGCATGCGCCCCGAGCACATGCTGCTGAATACGCAGGGCGTGCCGGCCGAAGTCGAAATGGTCGAAACCCTGGGTTCCGAGCAACTGGTGCACTGCCGCTGCGGCAAGTCGACGCTGGTGGTGCGTTGCACCACGCGCCAGTTGTCCGAGGCGTCCGCCAAGGTCGGCGACCGCGTCAATGTCGGCCCCGACGGCCGTCATCCGCTGCACTGGTTCGAGGCCGACACCGGCCGCCGCGTCCAGGGCCTGTAAGCCTGCCGAAGGGCGGCGGTCTCGGCCGGCAGGCCCGCCCCCTTCCCGCCCCGCTTCTGAGGCGGGTCTTTCCCGGCCGGCTCAGTACGTATACGTGATCATCGTGCCGATCGAGTACTGATTGCGATCCTTCACGATCGGGCTGTCGGCCGCGTCGCCATACAGCCGGCGCGCCTCGGCCGCCACCGACCACGACCATTCCTTGCTCAATGGCAGCGCCCAGGTCGCGCCCAGTCCCAGGCTCTCCAGGCCGCCCTTGGGGCGGTAGCGGCGGTAGCCCGACCGGGCCGACTGCCGATCGCTCACGCCATACCAGGTGCGCATATAGTTGCCGTCGCCGAACGTGCCGGTCAGTCCCAGCGACAGCGATCCCGCCGTCCCTTCGTAGACCGTGGCGCTGGCCCCCAGGTTGAACAGCGTGTAGGCGCTGCCCACATCGCGGTCGTCGCCCTTCTTGAAAGCGTGCGCCACCGTGGCCGACAACGTCACCGGGCCGAGCTGGGTTTCGGCGTCCATGCCGATCTGCGCGCGGCTCTTGATGTCGCCCATGCCACGCAGCTGGTTCGAGCCCTCGCTACCCTTCTTGTGATCCTTGCGCGAGGCGCTCGGCGCCAGGTAGAAGCGGAAGGTGCTGCTCAGCGCCTCGGTCTCCCAGCCCAGGCCATGCGCCGTGTCCAGGAAGAAGCCGCCCGGGCTGCGGATGCCGAGCCCGAAGATCGGCAACGCCGAGCTTTCGTCGCTGCCGCTGTAGCGCGGCGCGTAGCCCACGCCCAGCGTGCCGTAGAACTTCCACTGGTCGGCGGGTTTTTCGGCGCCGGTGGACACCTCGATACCGCGGCCACTGGCGCCGCGCGAACCGTAGACCGAGTTGTCGGCGACCTGCAGGCCGCCCGCGGCGCAAGACAGCGTCGGCAGGCTCGCCAGCAGATACGCGGCGCCGACGCGGCGCCGCATCGAGGAGATAGAGGGATATCGCTTCATAAATACATCCGGGAAACGAGGTTGGAGGGGAAACAGTGCCGCGCCGCGCGCGGCGCGGCATTACTCTTGCGGCACGCCCTTGGCCTGGCGCATCAGGGTCATCGCCAGGGCCGCGACCGAGGCCACCAGCGGCTCGGCGCTATCGGCATTGCTCATCACCAGCACCGCCAGCTTCTCGCGCGGCGCCAACAGCCAGCGCGCGTGGAACGCCTCGGTGGCGCCGCTGTGCTGGCGCACGACGTCACCGGCGAGATAGTCCTGGTCACAGGGCGCGGCCAGCCACGACAGCGCCAGGCGGCACTCCAGTTCCAGGCCGTTGGCCACGGTTTCGAGGTTGAGCAAGGCGTGCGCGGATTCGTCGTTCAGGATGCGGCGCCCGTGGTAGGTGCCGCCGCCGAACAGCATGCTGGAAAAGCGCGCCATCTCGGCCGAGCTGGCCCACAGGCCCTCGGCCGGCTCATTGGGCCGCGGCTGCTCGGTCCACGGCTGGCCGCGCCGGTAGCCGGCCGCGCGCAGCTCGCGCGCGGCGTCGCTGGCGCTGGCGACGCGAAAACCGGCGCGGGAGATGTTCAGCGGTTGCAACAGCGTGCGCCGCACGTAGGCGTCGAAGGGTTCGTCGGCCGCGTGCGTCACCATCTCGCCCAACAGCGCATACCCCATGTCGGCGCGGGCGCGGCCCATGGTGTCCTCCAGCGTGTCGGGGCGCAGCGCCAACAGGCGGCGGGCGGTGAAGGGATCGGTGCCCATCCAGTGCATCGCGGCGCGCCGGGGCTCGGCTGGCCACGCCGGCAGCGCCAGCGCGGCCGGCTGATCCAGCGACAGCCGGCCATCGTCGGCGGCGCGCAGCACGCCCGCCGCGGTCACGATCTTGGAGATGGCGCCGACCCGGTACAGCGTGTCGCCCGTGGCGGGGCGGTGACGCGCCCGATCGGCGTAGCCGAAGCCGCCGCTCCAGACTGTGCGCTGATCATCGACGATGGCGATTGACAGGCCCGGCACGCGCTGCGCGTCCAGATCGTAGGCGATGCGCTGCTTCAGGTACGCCACCACCGCCGGGTAATCGCCCTTGGCGATGGCGGGCGGGGCGGCAGGGGCCACGCCCTGGCAACCGCCGGCGGCGATCAGGAGCATGGCGATGGCAGCCAGGCGGGTGAATCGGAACATGACGGACGCGGCTTCCTCTGCGAAGAACTGCCGTCATGCTAGTCAGGGGCGGCGCGCCGATCTTTCCCGCTTTGTAGGGAGTTTGTGAAGATTCGGGGGGGCGTTTGTGAAGTTTGTTAAAGGCGTGCCGGCAGGCCTCGCCGCGCCGCGACGGCGCACCTCAGGCCGCCTTCCAGGTGATGATGAAGCGGGCCCCGCCCAGCGGGCTATCGGCGGCTTCAGCGGTGCCGTTGTGCCAGCGCGCCACGCGGCTGACGATGGCCAGGCCCAGGCCGGCGCCGCCGGTGCCGCGGTCGCGGCTTTCGTCCAGGCGGATGAAGGGCTCGAAGATGCGCTCGCGGTCGGCCGCCGCAATGCCGGGGCCATCGTCATCGACCATCAGCACGTACTCGCGCGCGGCCGGCGACACCAGGCTGACCTGCACCCGACGGCCAGCGTAGCGGATGGCGTTCTGCAACAGGTTGAGCAAGGCCCGCGTCATGTAACGCTGGTGCAGGTGCACTTCGCGCACCTGGCACAACACCACTTCGCAGCAAACGCCGGACTGCCCCGCCTGGAACGCGGCATGCTGCACCACCGAATCCAGCCAGGCGCGCGCGTCCTGCGGTTGCAGCGCGACACCATCGCCCTTGTGCTCCAGACGCGCGTACATCAGCAGCTCGGAGGCCATGCTGTCGAGCTCGGCCACGTCGCTCTTCATGTCTTCGATCAGGCGCTGGCGCTCGGCCGGATCCTCGGCGCGGCCGATCATGTCCAGCTCGAACGACAGCCGCGCGATGGGCGTGCGCAGCTCGTGCGAGACGGCATTGGTGAGCTCGCGCTGGTTGCCGATCAAGGCGCCGATGCGTTCGGACATCTGGTTGAAGGTGTCGCCCAGATTGCCGATGCTGGAATGGCGCGACAGCCGCGCCCGCGCCAGCAGGTCGCCCTGCCCCATGCGCAACGCCGCCGTTTTCAGGGCCTCCAGGTCGCGCCAGATCGGCAGCGCCCATACCAGCATGAAGGCGCACAGCAGCAGTCCCAGCGCCGAATAGACCGCGGCCACCACCCACGGGCCGAACGACGGCTCCGGGGGCAGCTTGACCTCCAGCCACTGGTTGCCGGGGCCGGGTATGGCGGCCACGAAGGTCTGCATCTTGTCGCGGATGAAGAAATCGCCGCTGGCGGCGATGCGGCGTTCCTTGTCGCTGGCGTTGTAGTCCGAGGCGCTGACGACCCGCAGGCCCAGGCCGTAGTAAGGCGCCAGTTGCTGCTCGATGTGGGCGGCACGCGCGCCCGGCTCGACCTTCGAGAGCTCCTGTACCAGGCTGTGGATCTGCCCGCGCACCGACTCGCGGGTATAAGCGTCGCTGACCGGCTCGAACAGGTAGTTGGCCGAGCGGTCCACGACTTCATTGGAAATCACGAACCCCACCGCCAGCACCACGAACAGCCGCAGGACGAATCTAATCATCGCTGCCCTCGTGCGCCTTGGGCGAGAACAGATAGCCCTTGCCCCACACGGTCTTGATGCGCGCCGGATCGCGCGGGTCATCGTCCAGCTTGCGCCGCAGCTTGCTGACGCAGACGTCGACACTGCGGTCCAGGCCGTTGAATTCGATGCCGCGCACCGCGTTGAGCAGGTCGTCGCGGGTCAGCACCTGGCCGGCCTGGCTGGCCAGCGCCCACAGCATTTCGAATTCCATGGTGGTCAGGTCGACCTCGACGCCGCCGTGCACCACGGCCCGGGTGCGCCGGTCGATCACCAGCGGGCCGAACTCCAGGCGCTCGGGCGGTTCCTCGAGCTGGCTGTGGCGCCGCAGCAGCGCGCGGACGCGGGCCAGCAGCACGCGCGGCTCGACCGGCTTGATGACGTAGTCGTCCGCGCCCGACTCCAATCCCAGGATCTGGTCCAGGTCGTCTTCGCGCGCGGTCAGCATCAGGATCGGCGCCGACGAGAAGGCGCGCAGGTCGCGGCAGACCTGCAGGCCGTCGCGCCCGGGCAGCATCAGGTCGAGAATGGTGATGGCCGGGTCGTGGCGGCGGAACGCTTCCACCGCGTGGTCGCCGCGGTACGCCTGGGCGACCTGGAACCCGTGTTGCTCCAGGAACTGCGCGATCAGACGCGACAGCTTGGGATCGTCTTCGACTAGCAAGGCCTTGGTCATGGGAGGTCCGGACAGGAAAGGATAAAGTCAATGTCGCCGCATTCTACGCAAAAGCGCGCAAGCGGCGCTCGACCGGGCAGCCCGCGGCCCGCTTGCCGGCGGGCGCCGCCCAACGAAAAGCCGGGCGGGAAGACGCTGCTTCCGGCCCGGCCGAAGGGGGTAGCGGCTGGGCGCGCCGGCGGCCGCAAGGCCCGCTGGCGCGCCCCAGGCGCTTATTTGTAAACGGACTTGGAGCCGTCCTTGTGCCACACGAACACGTCGAACTGGAAGTTCGTCAGGTCGCCCTGCTTGTTCCAGCTGACCTTGCCGATCGGGGTGTCGAACGAATTGGCGTGCAGGTACTTGGCGACCTTGGCCGGATCTTCGCTGCCGGCGCCCTTGATGCCGTCGGCGATGACCTGAGTGGCGGTGTAGGCCGTCATCTGGAACGCGCCCGAGGCATTGCGCTTCTTGGCCGCGAAGGCCTTGACGATCTCGGCATTGGCGGCGTTCTGGGTGAAGTCGGCCGGCAGCGTCAGCAGCATGCCTTCGACGGCGTCGCCGGCGATGGCGTTGATGTCGGGATTGCCCGTGCCTTCCGGCCCCATCCACTTGGCCTTCACGCCCTGCTCGGCCGCCTGGCGCAGCAGCAGGCCCATTTCGGGGTGGTAGCCGCCGTAGTAGACGAAGTCCACGCCCTGGCTCTTGAGCTTGGTGATGACGGCCGAGTAGTCGCTGTCGCCGGCATTGATGCCTTCGAAAATCGCCACGGGCACGCCGCCCTTTTCGAGGTCGTTCTTGACGGCGGTGGCGATGCCCTGGCCATACGACTGCTTATCGTGCAGCACGGCGGCCTTCTTGGGCTTGAGCTTTTCCAGGATGAACTTGGCGGCGGCGGGGCCCTGCTGGTCGTCGCGGCCGATGGTGCGGAAGATGAACTCGTAGTTCTTGCCGTCGGTCAGGGCCGGCGAGGTGGCCGAGGGCGTGACCATGACCACGCCTTCATTGTTGTAGATGTCGGCGGCGGCGATGGTGGCGCCCGAGCAGACGTGGCCGACGACGAAGCCGATCTTGCTGTTGACCACGCGGTTGGCGGCGACCGGTCCCTGCTTGGGCTCGCAGCCGTCGTCGATGACCACGGTTTCCAGCTTCTTGCCGTTGATGCCGCCGGCGGCGTTGATACGTTCCACCGCGGTGTCGACGCCTTCACGCACCATGTCGCCGTATTGAGTGACCGCGCCGGTGGTGGGGCCCACCACGCCGATCTTGATGGTCTGCGCCTGCGCGCCGGCGCCGAACGCCAGTCCCGCGGCGACGCCCAGGGCCGCCAGGACCGGGGTCAGACGAAATGCTTGCTTCATGGGTGCACTCCTTCAATGGCTTGTAATCGTTGGTTTAGGTACCGGGCGGACGGCCGGAAAACTCTACAGGTCACGCCCCGTTACGTTGCATTCGCACGGCAAGCATACACTGAAAAATAGCGGCTTTCGCAGGGGTTGCGGCCCGGGTTGGAGGCGGTTTCGATATTGCGGTGCCGCATCCCGCGAGCGCCGCCCCGGGTGCAGCCCAGAGGCAGCCCTTATGCCCCGCACGGTATATGCAAAAGCGCATTTATTCGTTTGCGTTACTAAGGCGGCGCGGCATCATGGCCGCCATGAGACTCCAACCGATCATCGTCCCCGGATGGAAAAACTCCGGACCCGAACACTGGCAATCGCGCTGGGAAGCCCTGTTGCCGCACGCGCAGCGGGTGCAGCAGCGCGACTGGGAGAATCCGGTCAGCGCCGAATGGATCGCGACCCTGGCGGCGCGGGTCGACCAGGCCCGCAGTCCGGTGCTGCTGGTGGCCCACAGCCTGGGCTGCCTGATCAGCGCGGCGCTGCCGGTGCCGCTGCGCGCCAAGGTCGCCGGCGCCCTGCTGGTGGCGCCCGCCGATGTCGAACGGCCCGACGCGCCGGCCTGCCTGCGCGGATTCGCACCGGTGCCGCGCCACTCGCTGCCCTTTCAGAGCGTGGTGGTGGCCAGCGACAACGACCCCTATTGCCGGCTGGAACGGGCGCGCGCCTTCGCCGAAAGCTGGGGCAGCCGCGTGGTCGTGATCCCGGGCGCCGGCCACCTCAACGCCGACAGCGGCCTGGCGGACTGGCCGCAAGGCCTCAAGCTGTTCGGCGCCCTGCGCCGGCGCGCCTCCTGGCGGGTGTCGCCACCGCCCGAACGGATCGCGCCGATTCCCGAGCGGCCGTTGTCGCACCAGGCCTGAGGCCGCCTTCCGTCCTCATCCCGCCCGCCGCGCGCGGCGACGACGGGGATCAAGCGGCGCTCATCCGGGGCAGCCCGCCCCGATCCGCGACGCCGGCAACGGCGTCTCGCCGCTCGTATTGCCGGCATGCTGGCGGATCCTGTCCGCCAGTGCCGCCGAAGGTGTCTCGTACCCGTAGCAATAAGGCGGCGCCGGCGCCGCCTCGGGGCGGTAGTCCTGCAGCACGGGCTTGGCGTCGCCCAGGTAGAGGTTGTCTTTCAGGCGCAGGAACGCCTTGAAGTCGCGCGTATAGCCGTGCACGGCCTTCAAGTCCTGGTAGGCGCCCTCGTCGGACGCCCCGTTGTCCAGCGCGCTGCGCTTGGCGGCCGTGGGGATATAGCGGCAGTAGTTCACCTTCACCCCTTCCACCGTGGGGAAGAACGCTGGCTCCGCGCATTGGCGCCTGGCGTCGTTGTTGAAGATATTGCCTTCGACCAGCGCCTTGGCTTCCAGACTGAAACTCATGCCGTAGAAGTCCCAGTTCTCCAGCAGGTTGTTGAACAGGTGGAACGTGCCGAACTGGCCGCGGGGATTGCGCTGCACGGTGTTGAAGAAATAATTGTGGTGCAGCGTCACGCGCGCGATCGAATCACGTTCGTAGTTCTCGAACAGATTCTTCGAGGTGATGTTGTTGAGCAGCATGACCTTGTTCGAGTTGTGGAACTTCGTCCACGAGATCGTGACATCGGTCGAGCCGTTCTTCACATTGAGCAGGCGATCGGACATGCGCGACAGATCCAGGTGGTCCACCCACACGTCGCGGCTGTTGTTGGCGATGTTCACGGCCTGCGTCAGCCGGTTCAGGCGGCCGTCGATGGTCAGGTGCGTGAGGATGACGTTCCTGCTGCCATACACGCCCAGCCCGTCGTCGATCAAGGCCACATGCCTGCCTCGGCCATCGATCGTCGTATTGGACGGCACGCGCAATTGCGAATCCAGCACGATCGTCATGTCGGCGGCGAAGCGGATCCAGGTGGGGCCCTGCTTGGCTTGCGCCAGCGCCGCGCGCAGCGTGCCCGGCCCGGAATCCTGGTCGGACGTGACCTCGATGAAGCGCCCGCCCAGACCGCCGGTGGCCTGGGCGCCATAGCCCTCGCGCTGCTGCAGCAGCGCCGCGACAAACGGGCAGCGCGCGTCGGGGCTGGCGCAGGTGTCAGCGGCGGCGGCCGCGCCGCCGTACAGCATGCCCAGGGCCGCCAGCCGGGCGAGCGCGCGCAGCCATCCGCGCCGGCTCGCTGCGGCCCGGGCCGGCTGCCGCCCGGCGCCCCGGGGCGCGGCGCTCGAAACCATTGCTGTCTGCATCGAAATCCCCTCCCTAACGCTGCGCGGACCGATCCGCGGGTTGCACGTGACGCCAGATGCCGCCGCTCAGGCGCAGGTTCTCGGGCGGACCGGCCACGTGCGCCCGCAGGTGTTTGAAATACGCCGCCTGCCAGCGCCGCGCATACGCGTCGGCGTCCTCGCCGGGCGCCACGGCGGGCAGCATCTCCAGCGTATAGGCCACGCGGCCGTCTTCCCAGCGCGGCGCGTAGAACACCGACGGCACGCCCTGGCGATGCGCCAGGTGGGCCGCGAAGCCGGAGTATGTCACCGCCTGTCCTTCGAACTCGGTGCGCGGCGCGGCCGGGTTGGCGGCGCCGTCCACGGCCAGGCACAGCACATTGCCCGCCGCCAGCGCGCGCATGCAGGCCTTGGCCACCTGCGCCTCGGTCTGCTCGGCGGTCGAGATCAGGGCGGCGGCATAGCTGCTGCGGGCGATGCTGGGCGCGGTCGCCAGCCAGCGGGACGGGATCCCCAGCAGTTCCAGCGCCATCAGCCCGGCATACATGGGCCCCACATGCGCCGTGGCGACCACCACGCCGCGCCCGGCCGCCAGCAACGGCGCGAAGAAGCGCTCGCCGCTGTCCAGTTCGCCCAGCATCCGCATGGCCTCTTCGACGCTGTCCTCGCGGCATTCGAGCCAGTCGAACAGCAGGTGGTCCACCAGGTGGCCCCAGCGCGCGCGCCGCTCCCATTGCGCCCGGTCGGCCGTGGTGTCGCCGCGCAGCGACCAGGCCCAGTCCAGGCGGGCCTGCGGAATCGGCGCGCTATCGAGCTTCTGCTCCAATTGATCCAGGGCCTGCTGGAACGTCGGCGGCAGGGCTTGCCCGCGTTGCGCCACGTAGCGCTCGAACAGGGCCTCGGCCTCCTGCTTGCGCCCGGCTTGCGACAGCGCGCCGATAGCGGCGCGCTGCCAGAGCGGCTTGTCGGGCGATTTGTCGACCAGTCGCAGCAGTTGCTCGGCGGCCTGCCCGTACTGCTGGGTGTAGCGCAGCGCGCGCGCATACAGGGCGCGGGTCTGATCCAGATCCGGCGCCAGCTCCATGGCCTGCCGCAGCGGCGCCACGGCCTCCTGGTAGCGGCCGGCGCGCAGCAGCGTTTCCCCGTGCAGCGTCAACAGCCGGACGTCGGCCGGCGCGGCCTGCAACCCCGCCGCGAAATGCGCCAGGGCATGCCGCTTGCGGTCGTCATCGCCAGCGCGCCGCAAGTGCGCCAGGCCCAGCGAGGCGCGCAAGGCCGGGGCATCGTGCCCCGCTTGCAACGCCGCCGTGCCCAACCGGATCGCGGCCTCGACCCGGTCGTCGTCCAGCAGCGCGCGCACGGCCACCGTCGCCACGCGCGCGTTCGGCAGGTCATCCGCCCGCAAGGCCATCGCAATGGCGGCCGCGTCGCGGCTGTCGCCGCTGCGCGCATGGGCCAGCATCCACCAGTGCGCCTGGCCGGGGTCGGCGAGCGCCAGCGCGGCGGTCTGGCGCGCGAGGTCGGCAGCCTGCGCGATGCGGCCGGCCTGGAGCCGCAGTTGTATCCGGGCCGCTTGCAGCGCCGCCGTCTCGGGCGCGAGGGCGGCGGCCGCATCGGCCTGGGCAATGGCACGGTCCCATTGTTCGGTGCGTCCCAGCAGGCTGGCGAGCAGGCGGCGGTCGTCGGTGCGTGCCGGATAGGCGTCGACCAGCCGCTCCAGCACCGCGATCGCCAGTGCCAGGCGGCCCTGGCGGATCAGCGGCGACACCAGCAGGCGGCGCGCCTCGCGCCAGCCCTGCGCCACCTGCCCCAGCGCCGTGGCGAGCCCGGCCAGGGCAGGCGCCGGCGCATCCGCCTCCAGGATCTGCTTGAGAAGCGCGCGCAAGCGGCCGGTGGCATCGAGCGTGGTGGCTTCGGGGCGTTCTATCGTCGTATCAACCATGGCGCAATCCTCTCAACAAGGCCAGCGCCGCCCGCAGGACGAACATGAGCACGAAGCCCAGTGCCAGCGCCTGCAGCAGCAGCACGCCGGTGCGCGGGCTGCTGGGCCGGTCGGTGGATACCGGCTGCGCGATGATGGACAAATAGCGCTGCAGGCGCAGCGCGTCGGTCACGGCCTGCTGGTATGACTGCTGCGCCAGGGTCAGGTTGGAATCGGCAAAAGCCTGGGTATTGCGCAGCGCCTCGTACGACTTGAGCTGCTTGGCTTCGGTGTTGCCTTCGCCGCTCAGGCGCTGGCGCACGCTGGCAAGCCGTTTCTTCAGGGCCGTGACCTGGGTTTCGGCGGGCTTGAGCATGAAGTGGTCCTTGTTGCCCAACGCGCGGATCTTGTCCAGATTGATCTGGGCGCTGCTCAGCTCGGCCTCGAGCTGGCTGGACAGGTTCAACAGCATGGCTACCGTGGCGGTCGGATCGATATTGCCATGCGTGGTGCGCCATGCCGTCAAGGCTTCGCGCGCGGCCAGCGCCTTCTGTTCGGCCTGCCTGACCGATTCCTCGCTCACTTTCAGTTTGTCCGCCACGCCCTTTTCGTTCATGGAACTGACAAACTCCTCGGCCAGGCCGATCAAGGCTTTGGACAGGGTTTCCGCGTCCTCGGGCGAATAGGCCCGCACGCGCAGCACGTCGATCTGTTCCAGCGCGTTGAACGACACCTGGACCGCGGCCCGATAGGCGCGATACAGATCGTCCTCGCTCGACGCTTCCGACAGATGGTTCGCGGGGTCCAGGCCGGCATTGAGCAAGTACTGGCGCAGGCCGACCTTCTTGTCCAGTTGCCGCATGCAGTCGCGCGACTTGAGGAAATCGCTGACCGCCCAGCCGTCGACGAAGCCGCCCAGCATGCCCCCCGAGTTCCCCGTGGTGAGCAGGCTGGCCGCCATGGCGCCGCCGCCCTGCTGGCCGGACCCGGACTGCACGAAGAAGCGCGACTCCGCTTCGTAACGGGGCGTGGCGATGCAGAGCACGTAGACCAGGGCCAGCGCCACCGGCGCGACCACGATGAATGCCTTGATCCAGCGGCGGCGGCGGCGCTCGTCCAGCGCCGCCTGCCGTTCGCGGCGCCGGCGTTCGATCTCGGAGCCGCTCTCAGAAGCCGAGCTGGCCCTCGTCGAAGCCGCCGAAGACGTCGTCGCCTGTTCCGGATTCGCTTCTTGAGCGTCGCGCGGGGAACTTCTGGATGCACTGGTCGAGGTCGTCTTCGATGCGGAGTGCGCTGCGTTCATAAATCAGGCCCTTCAGGCAATAGTCCGCCAATTGATTCTGGCGGTAACTGGAAAGAATGAGCGTCCTGCCGACCAGCCGCTCTTCGAAGAGCGCCAGCCAGAGACGGGTGAAGCGGCAGGGTTCGAAGGGAATGGCGCCTTCGATCACGTAGACGTCGAACGCCGGCGCCAAGGCCAGCGCGAACGAAAACTCCTGCCGCGCATACAGCGGCCAATGTTCCATCGGCCGGCTCAGGATCCTGGGATCGCTGATCAGATCCGCCACCAGTTCGTAGGTGGCGTCGGCGTCGATCTCGTACATCTGGCTCACCAGCTCGATCATGCTCAGCCCGTTGGCCTTGCCCCGGATGAAGCCCTGCCGGCCGATGGCCCAGGACACGTTGCCGTCGTGGTGCACAAACCCCTGGCGCGGCGGACGCAGTCCGCACAACAGGTCGATGATCTGCCGGTGCAGCTCCGGGGCGGGCGACAGCAAGGCGTAGCGTCCCACCGGGATGTCGAGATCAACCTCGGCCAGCAGCGCCTGGCGGCTGCCGAAGGCCTTGGGATCGTCCGTCACGCCATTGAGATGAATCATCGTCGGGCCTCACATCGGCTGGATGTTGGGACGCGCCAGCCGTTCGGCCGCCAGGGCCACCACCATCAGGAAAACCAGGCTAGTCAGGAAGTAACCCAGGCTCGCGTCCTGCGACGCATAGGCATCGAAGTAGGCGGAACG
Organism: Achromobacter sp.; assembly: GCF_050285565.1. Lineage (GTDB taxonomy): Bacteria > Pseudomonadota > Gammaproteobacteria > Burkholderiales > Burkholderiaceae_B > Achromobacter. The sequence continues at coordinate 445,865 of NZ_JBLZXG010000003.1, read as the reverse complement.
CAGCAACTGCATGCCATGGGCGAACGGCAACCACAGCATCCAGGGCCGCAGGTGCTCGGGCAACTGCTCCGAGACGAAGAACACGCCCGAGAAGATCTGCAGGAAGCGCTCGATCACCGGGGCCAGCCGCAGGAAGAAGTGCCAGAAGGTCGCGATCGCCCCAAACAGCAGCCCCATCGCCGCGGCGCAGCACGCCATCAGCACCACATACAGCATGAAGCCCGGCCAGCTCTTGGGCAGCGTGATGAGATCCAGCGCGTGGCCGGCGCCGATCAGCACCACGAACACCACCAGGTACACCGACACATATAGCAGCGCCTGCACCAGCGCGCACATCAAGGGCGACACGCCCTGGAGATTCAGCAGGCCGCGCGCCGACACGTAGGCCGTGCTGCTGCGGAAGATGATCTGCCGGAACATGATCCAGGTCGTCGCGCCCAGCAGCGAGAAGGTCTGCACGTCCATTCCCAGGATGTAGTGCGTGCCCATCAGGATGTAGAGCGACGAGATCAGCGTCAGCAGCACCACCGGCCCCACCAGCGCCCACAGCAGGGCGATCCGGCTCTCGCCATGCATCACGTGCAATTGGTAGGCGAACAGCGCCAGCAGCGTGCGTCCGCCCGGCCAGCCGCGGCCGGCGATGCGCGGATGATGCCCGGCATGCAGCCCGCGCAGGCGATCGCGCAGGATCGCCAGATCGCCGGCCTCGCCCGGCGGCAACGCCATCTCCAGCGCGACGTCGTTGCGCGAGGCCTGGCGGCGCGCCTCGCGCGCCGTCTCCTGCCTGCGCCGCTCCTCGCGCCGGGCATGCGCCTCGGCCAGGCGCCGATCCTCGGCCGCCAGCCGAACGGGCATGTAGCCCGGCGCGAACACCTCGATGCCCGCGCGAATGTCCTGCTCCAGCAGGCGCACGATCAGGCGCAGGCGCCGCCGCGAGAAGTCCGCCAACGTCTCATCGACCTTGGCGCGCGCGATCTCCGCGTCCAGCTCGGCCTGCACGGCCTCGTAAACCGCCCGGCGGGCGGCCACGGAGTCATGCGGTTCGCCCTGCAGGCGCGCCAGCAGGGGCTTGAACAGCACAGCCGGCTCGGCGTTGGCCTCGAACAGCGCGGCGGGGTCCAGGCGCCAGGCGGCCACGCCCGCTCCCACCGCGTAGCTGCTGTCCTTTCTGCGCGCGCGCCACCCCTTGATCCGATCCTCGTTACTCATCGACACGCTACTGACTGACGCCGCTGGACGAGCCGGAGTCGGAGTCGATGGCCCGGGTCGCGCTGAAGCCGGCGCTCATGGTCACGCGGAATGCGGACAGCACCTTCTGCACCTGGGTGAACGGCGCGTCCGAGATGTAGATCGCCTGGCCCTCATGCACGCTGAATTCGCGCGCCAGCGCCACCTGTTCCGGACGCGTGAGATCGAACTGGTAGACCACCGGCAGCAGGTCCGGCTTGCCGTCCACGCCGGCCTGCGCGGGCGTGAACAGGAACACCGAGCGTGGGTCCGCCGTCTTGTCGTCCAGGCCCCGGGCGTCGGCCAGCGCGTCCAGCACGCTGTAGTTGCGCTTGCTGATGGCCACGCGGCCCTGGTTGCCGGCCGCGCCCAGCACGGTCAGGAATTCGCGCGCTTCATACGCGGTGATGACGTCGCCGGCGCGCAGCAGGACATCGTTATTCTGGTTGCGATAGATGTCCGACAGGCGCACCGAGGCGACCTGGTTGTCGCGCCGCAGACTGATGACGAGCTGTTCGGGATTGGTCTGCACCGGCGCCGCCTGCGCCAGCGCGCTGCTCAGCCGCTGGGCGGTCTGCGTGATCGGATACATGCCTGGCTTGGTCAGATTGCCCTGCACCGTCACCATCTGTCCGCGCGCGTCGGTCACGCGCGTCACGCTGACGTCGGCGCCGGCGACCAGCCGGCTCAGGCGCGCCACGATGGCGTCATGCAGTTGCCCCAGCGTCATGCCGCCGGCCTGGAACTTGCCCAGAATGGGAAAGGAGACGTTGCCGTCGCGGTCCAGCTCCTGGTTGCCCAGATCGCTCACGCCGGACGGATCCGCCGCGAACACGCCCAGTCCGCCGCGTTCCCACACTTTCACGTTGACGCCGTCGCCCGGCACCAGGCGGTCGAAGCCGGCCTGGGTCAGGTCGCGGTAGCGCACGGGAAAGTCGGCGACCGCCGGCATCCGGCTCGCGCGGGCGAGCTCGCGCGACGCGGGCATCACGATCACATCCTTATCGTCGTGGGCGCCGGTCATCTCGCTCAACATGGGACCGGAGCGCGGCAACTGGCAGGCGCTGAGCATGAGCGCGGTAATCAGCAGCAGGGCCGGCGCCGCGAGGCGGCGCGGGCCCGCGGCCGGGACATTCATTTGCATACTTTCCTTTATCTTCTAGACCGGGGTGAGACACGCGCGGCCGCTCAGGCCTGCATCAGGCGCATCGGCGGCAGATCCATGCGCTCGTCGTTCTCCGACTCCGGCATGAGCGGCACGCACAGGCTCAGAAACTTGGCCAGCATGGCCTCGAGCGAAAACAGGGTCTGCGCCCGCTGGCGGCTTTGCGCGCGCAAGCCCTGATCGGCGCGCACCCGGTCGACGATCGAGATGACCTTGTCGCAGGCTTCGTGCAGATCCGGATGCTCGACATCGCCCAGCAGGTGGCCCGTCTGGTCTTCCTCGAAGCACTCCCCTGCCCCGCCCGCCGGCGTCGAGACAACCGGCACGCCCAGCAGTTGGGCCTCGATCAGCACGTTGGGCAGCCCCTCGTAGCGCGACAGCAGAACCTTGGCGTCCATTTGCGAATACCAATAGCCCACATGGTTCGACAGCCCCACCAGCAGCAGGCGGTCGGCCACGGACAGTTCCTGCGCCAGCGTCACGATGTTGTCATGCAGCCGGCCGTCGCCAACAATGACAAAACGCGCCCGCGGCCGCCGCTTCAGGTAAAGCGCCGCGAGCTTGATCCACAATTGCGGCCGCTTGTCCGGTTCCAGGCGGAACACGCCGCCGATGGTTTCGGTGGCGTCGGCCGTGCTTTCCTGGAAGGCCCGCCACTTTGCTTCATCCGTCGCGGCCGCGTCGGTGGTCAGGTCCGGCACGCCGTTGTACAGCACATGGAAGCGCACGATGGGAATGCCCAGCCACTGCGCGTAGGCCTCGGCCGCCTTGCGGCTGTTGCTGACGAAGTGCACGCCCGGCACCTGGGCCAGGGCCTGGTACAGCTCGGGATACTCTTCGCGGAAGCGGTCCTTGCGGATGTTCGGCGGCAATCCGCGAAACACCAGGTGGATGGTCGGCGCGCCGGCCAGCAGCGCCGCCAGGGCGCCGAACAGGCAGGTGCCGTCCTGCCACAGGCTCACCACGTCGAACGTGTTCGCGCGCAAGACCGGCGCCAGCCGCGTCACGCCATAGTGGACCGGCGGCGGCAACTGCTCCAGCAGGCGGCCCAGGGTGCCGTCCGGCACCGCCTGGTGGGCCACCGAGATCGCCGGCAGCTTGTTGATTTCCGTGACCGGAATGCGCGCCTCGACCAGCACCGACAGGAAGAAGTCCAGCCCCTGCTTCTTGGTGGAGCCGGCCGGCTCGGTGTGCTGTTTGACCAGCACTTCGACCTTCTCCGGCTTCATCGGCGTAGCGACCTGACGCGGGCAGGGCGTCTGCGCCATGCGGGCCAGCTCACCGGCCAGCCGCGTCAGTTGGCGCTCGGCGCCGCCGGGGCCCAGGCTGCCCGTCACCAGCGCCACCGAAACCGGCTTTTCGGGCGCGTATTCCGGAATCTGCCGGTCGCGGAAATGCAGGATGGCATGCTTCATCGACACGATCCTGATGTCCTTGCCGGCCAGCGCGGAGTCGGGCTCCAGGCGTTGGTAGAAGGCAAAGTCCCGGGCCAGGCCGTTGGCCAGTTCCGCCGCCTTGCTGCCCGGCGCCAGATGCCTGGCCACCGGCGCGATGACTTCAAACGCGTCCGCCAGCAGGCCGCGCTTGCGCAGCCGCTTGGCGAACTCGACGCGGATGTTGCGGTCAGTGTGCTGCAGGATCAGCCGGCGAAACAGCTCGTCCGATTGCTCGTACGCGCGGATGTCGCTGAGCAGCTTGGCGCGCGCGAACAGCCGCGACGGATTATCCGTCGACTCCGGCAAGTGCCGCTCGACCAGCGCAAGCGCGTCCTCGACGCGGCGCTCCTTGACCAGGCGGGTCGCGCAATAGCGCACGATCTCCAGGTCGTCGGGGCATTCCCGCAACAGCGTGGCCCACTGCTCGGCCATGCCTTCGTTCAGACCCGCCGCCTCTTTCAGACGCAGCAGCAGGAAGCGTACCTTGGAGTCGGCCAGATGGCCGCGCGCCAGTGCTTGCGCCTCGGCCAGGTTGGCCTGCGCCACTTGCACCCGCCCCGACGCCGCCACGATTTCCTCCAACCGCGCCTGCACCTCCTGCAGCTCGGACACGGCGTTGTTTCGCTCGGTAGTCAGTGGCGGATTCATGCGGCCTTCCTGCGGTTGGCCTTGTCGATCCACACCAGGCAGCGCTGGATGTAGTGATCATACTGAGCCGGGTTGTCGGAACGTTCCTTGAGCGCGCGCCAGTACGGCAACGCCTGTTCGAAGCGGCGCAGGCGCATGGCGCCCACCGCCGCCAGCCGCAGGCCGATGGGATCATCGGGCACCAGTTGCAGGATCCGCTCGCCCAATGCCAGGCGCTCGCTGGTGCTGGATGAATCCAGCGCCCGTGCCTCGGCGTACAGCACGGCGAGAATGCGCCGCTTCTCGTGGTCGACTTCCGTCATCTGCGGCCAGGATTGCGCGACGCGCTCCAGCAGATCCCAGGCCGCCTTGGGATTGCCGGCCGACAGGATTTCGCGGGCGCCGCGGATGGCGCGCGGCCCGAGCCTGCCGAGCTGGCGTTCGGCCTCTTCCTTGGCGCTCTGGTCGGCCGACGCATGGGCCAGGACCATCTTGTAGGCGTCGATGGCCTCGCCGAACCAGCCGCCATTGAACGCCACCCGCGCGAAGTGCAGTTGCGTGCTGAACGGCGCGGACTCGTTGGCGGCCGCCTGCTCCAGGTGCCGCATCGCGGTCTGCTTGTCGCCCAGCGCATCCGCCGCGCGGCCGCGCATGGCGTGCAGCTCCGGAAAATCGATCTGGGTGTCGAGCGCGATGTCGGTCAGGTCGATCACTTCCTTGTGGTTGCCCGCCACCAGCGCGGCGCGCACGCCCAGGCGCATGGCGCGCTCGAGGGCGCGCTGCGCGCGCAGGCCGGCCAGGGCATCGGGGTTGAGCAGGCGGTGCGCGCAGATGCGCTCGGCGGCATCGCGCAGGCGGCCTTCCTCCAGCGCCTGCGCGCCCTCCTCGGCCCACGCCGACGACTGCGCGCTCAGCCAGGCGCAGATGTCCTCCTGCTCGCTGTCGGCCAGTCTGCAGGACACGGCCAGCGCGGCCGCGGCCATGATGCAGCCGCGCCACGTGGCCTCCTTGACCAGCTCCAGCGCCTCGACATCCTGCAGCGCGGGCGACTCGGACGCCAGCGCCCGCAGGCCCGCGCGGTCGCCGGCGATCAGCCGGTCGCGCCACAGCATGGCAAAACTGCGGCCGTGCGACGGCAGCGCCGCGCGCACTTCTTGGGCCCAGCGCAAAGTGGCTTCCATGTCGCTGCCGGCCTGCAACAGCGAGAGCACGGTGTCGGCCGCCTCGGTGGCGGTCGCGTCCTGCGGCGCGCAAATGCGGAACAGTTGCTTCCAGTTGCCCAGGGCTTCGTCCACGTAGCCCAGGTGGCCGGCGGAAATCGCCGCGATGCGCACGATTTCCGGGGTCTCGATCTCGTCGCCCAGCAGGCCGGCGGCCAGCGAATGCGCCAGCTCATGGTGGCCCAGCTTGAAATGGTTGCGCATCAGGATCTGCTCGGCCTTGCTGCCGGTGGCCAGCGTGCCGTCCGCGCCGTCCAGCAGCGCCAGCGAGCCTTCGTAGTCGCCCAGCTCTTCCTGGATGCGCGCGAACAGCAGCGTGTGGTCGGGCAGGCCGGGATGACGGCGCAGCACCTCGCGCAGGCGGCGCGAGGCCTCGCGCAGCTCGCCGGCATCCCACAGCTTCTCGATGCGCTCGGCGCTTTCGTCGGCGCCCAGCTTGGGCGCCACCGGCTGCGGCGTCGAGGCGCTCATGCGCGGACGCACGAAGATCTTGAACCACTCGGTGTACAGGCGTTCGGCGAACAGCGGGGTGTAATGCGTCAGGTCCAGCCCGCCGTCCTCCATCGCGTCGGCCTGGCCGATCTTGTTCATCAGCGGCGTCGGGTCATAGCACGGCACGCCGATGCGCTGCGCGCTGGCGGCCACCGCCGCGATCAGTTGCGCGCGCTGCTCGATCGGCACATTGTCAGGCGTCACCGCATTGACGTGCGTGACGAACACCACCTTGTCGCGGCCCAGCAAACCGACCAGCTCCTGCATCTGCTGCTCGATCTCGTCGTCGGTCTGTTCCCGCTTGACAATGCGCGCGAGCAACTCGCGATTGTCGGGCGACAGGCTTTTGAAGACGGGATCCTGATCGAGCCAGGCGCGCCGTTCGGCGAGCCGTTCGTCGCTGGCCTGCGACCAGAACATGCGGGTGCGGGCGCGATCGGCGAAGAACTCGCTGAAGTAGCGCACCAGGTAGTTGGACTGGATGGGATAGCCGTCAATGGTCAGCAGCTTGCGCGAGGACAGCTCGACCATGTACAGATCGGCCGGCTTGTGCACGCCGCGGCGGGCCTGCTCGCCGTTCGACGGACGGAAGATCACCCGCTGCACGTCGACGGGAATCTCGGCCTGGCCGAACATGAAGCGGGCCTGCTGCAGCGCCTCGGCGCTGGTGTGGACGAAACCGTAATTGCGGCCGAGCTGCTGCTTGATCGGGTAGCGTCCCACCGCATCGCGCAGCGGGGTATGGATGCGGCAGGTGCCGATCGGAGCAATGGTAAAGGCGGTCATTCCTGGCCTCTCCTGTGTTGATGGGTTGCGGACCTGGACTCAGAGCGTCCAGTACAAGAGATCGGACTGAAGCCGGCGGCTGTCCAGCACGGACTTCAGATCGCACACCATGCCGCCGGCCTTGACCAGCTGCGGCAGGTCGTCCCAGAGGGTTTCCATGGTTTGGCGGTGCGGCACCGCCAGGATCAGCACGTCCATGTCGCGGAACTGGTCTCGGCTTACGAGGGTGATGCCGTACTCGTGCCGCATCTGTTCGGCGTCGACCATCGGGTCGCAGGCCACCGGCGTGATGCCGTAGTCGCCGAGCGCGCGATACAGGTCGACCACCTTCGAATTGCGGATGTCCGGCACGTTTTCCTTGAACGTCATGCCGAGGATGCCGACCCGCGTCGAGGCGCTCAGGCGGCCATTGCGGGCCAGGGTCTGCACCACGCGCGCAGCCACATGGCTGGCCATGCCGTCGTTGATGCGGCGGCCCGAGAGGATGACTTCCGGGTGATAGCCCAGTTCCTGCGCCTTGGACGTCAGGTAGTAAGGATCGACGCCGATGCAGTGGCCGCCCACCAGGCCCGGGGTGAACTTCAGGAAGTTCCACTTGGTGCCCGCCGCCGCCAGCACTTCGGCGGTGCGGATGCCGACCAGATCGCAGATCTTCGACATCTCGTTCATCAGCGCGATGTTGATGTCGCGTTGCGTGTTTTCGAGCACCTTGGCGGCTTCGGCCACCTTGATCGAGGAAGCGCGATGCACGCCGGCCTCGATGATCTGCTCGTACACGCCGGCGATGACCTCCAGCGATTCCGCGTCCTGGCCTGACACGATCTTGACGATCTTCTCCAGCGGATGCTCGCGGTCGCCCGGATTGATCCGTTCGGGGCTGTAGCCGAGCTTGAAGTCGATGCCGCAGCGCAGGCCCGAGGCCTTTTCCAGCTCCGGCCCGCAGATTTCCTCGGTGGCGCCGGGATGCACCGTGGATTCGAAAACCACGATGCAGCCGGGGCGCAGCACCGGCCCGATCGATCGGCATGCCCGCAGCAGCAGGGAAAAATCGGGATTATTCTTTTCATCCACCGGCGTCGGCACCGCCACCACGAAAAAATCGCAACCTGCCAGTTCGCTGACCTGGTCGGTGAATAGCATGGGAGAAGCCAGCAAGGCCTCGCGTTCGATCTCGCCGGTCCAGTCCTCGCCCTGCTTCAGGCTGCCGATCCGGCGCTTGTCCACATCGAAGCCGACGACATCAAAGCGCCTGGAAAACGCCACGGCCACGGGCAGGCCGACATATCCCAGACCGCACACTGCGATTCTCTTTACCACGGGGACCTCACTGTTTTCGTCGTGTCGAAGACACTTGAAACCGACACCCAGGAACCAAGAATCGATGCCGCGATCAAATGGCTTATTCCCGCCTGGGGTGGACGCGTTGCTCAGAATTAATTACAACTCGATACCCCGTCATACGTATGGGCAGCGAGCCAACGAATCGTAGGCCGCGCGCACGGCAAATTTTTTTCTAAAAGTTTTCGTTGCTGTGGAAATAAGTCGGCGTGCTCGTAATAAACGTGGGTAAATCCCTCGAATAATCTCTTTTTCCATACAACTGGAAATAACTGAGATTGTTTGTCTTGTTAGCAAATATATAAAGTCGTTTTCTTATCTTGGATTAATCAAACCGCAAGAAATGAGTATCCGCCCGGGGGATCTTTGGACGCCCCGGGGAAAATGTCTTTATTGCAACTTCAAGTCACGGATAGCGTCCGAAATACCTGAAAATATCGTGCTAGGCGCAATGCGGGAAAATCCCGCGCCGTTCGGCACATGGCAGGCGAATACGGGCAGGCGAATACGGGCAGGTGAATACGGGCAGGTGAATACGGGCAGGTAATGACGCCTTGGCGCAGTGCGGCCCCGGGCGGCCCGCATGCGGTTGATAATCCGCACGCGAATCGTCCGGGGCCGACGTCATGCTCCCAGCAAAAGGGGCTCAGAAGCGCAATTTCACATTCAGCGAGCCCTGCGTATCCTGGAACCCCTGGCTGCCCTGCTGCCGCGTCACGTTCGCCGATACGCTCAGGCGTTCGCTCAGATTGCCTTCGACGCCCGCCTTCAGTTCCACCACGTTCTTGCCCCCCTGGATCAAGGCTTGGGTGTCGTCCATGGTCACGCCATACGCCTTGGGCGTGTGCAGCCAGTTCACCTCCAGGAAACCCTCGGCGCCGCCCACGCGCTGCGATGCAGGGCTGCTGACCAGCGAGAACCGCGCGCCCAGACGGGTCTGAACGTTGTTACCGCCCACGCCTTGCACTTTCGTGCCGCCCCTTTCCGTGTGGCCGTCGGCTTTGACCCCGGACCACAGCACCTGCGCCTGGGGTCGGATGTAAAAGCGGTTTTCCCTGCCGCCGTCTGTCGTGTACGAGCCGACCTCGAACAGGAAACCCGACTCCACGGACGCGGTGATGCCCTGGCTCTTGTACGTCTCCTTCGCCAACCCATCGCCCTTGACCGTGTTGTCGAACCGGTTATAGAGCGCCCAGCCGTCCACGTACAAGCCGCTGCGCGTTTGCGCATCCTGGCGCCAGGAGCCATACAGGCCCGCGCTATAGCCCTGCACGTCGCCGCGGGACTGATAGCCCGACAAGGCGCTGCGGGTCTTGCTGCGCTGGCTGCCGTAGCCGCCCATCACCCCCAGGCGCCAGGTGTCAGTACCGCTGAAGCTGCCACCCGCCACGGAACCGCCCAACTGGAGCACGCTGCGGTCGGCCACGTACCCATTCTGCCCGTCCGCCATCTTTCCGTGACTGCGCCCGCCCGCCGCTCTGGCCCAAGTCTGGCTGCGCGCGCCCGTCACCGGGTCGACGGATTCAGCGCTTTCACGATCGCTCAGGCTGGTGTTGAACAACGTGCTCGCCGCCGCCAGATTGGTCGCGTAGCTGCCGATTTCCGGACGGTAGACATGCACCGCGCCTGGGCTGCCGCCACCGGCAACCGGCGCGCCGCCGGTCGCAGGCATGTCGCCTTCAGGCTTGGGGGTATCGCCGGCATCAGGCTGGGCAACATCGCCGCCCGTGCCTTCGCCAACAACCGGGGCATCGCCGGTCGCCGGGATATCGCCGTCAGGCTTGGCGGTATCGCCGCCATCAGGCCTGGCAACTTCCCCGCCCGTGCCGCCAACAACCGGGGCATCGCCAGTCGCCGGGATATCGCCACCGGGTTGGGCGGTATCACCAGCATCAGGCTTGGCAACTTCGCCACCCGTGCCGCCGCCGACAACCGGGGCGTCGCCAGTCGCCGGGCTATTGCCACCAGATTGGGCGGTATCGCCAACATCAGGCTTGGCAACATCGCCACCCGTACCGCCGTCCACAACGGGGGTGCCGCCAGTCGCGGGGCTATCACCACCAGGTTGGGCCGTCTCACCGGCATCAGGCTTGGCAACATCGCCACCCGTACCGCCGTCCACAACGGGGGTGCCGCCAGCCGTGGGGATATCGCCACCAGGTTGGGCGGTATCGCCAACATCAGGCTTGGCAACATCGCCACCTGTGCCGCCGTCCACAACGGGGGTGCCGCCAGCCGTGGGGATATCGCCACCAGGTTGGGCGGTATCGCCAACATCAGGCTTGGCAACATCGCCACCTGTGCCGCCGTCCACAACGGGGGTGCCGCCAGCCGTGGGGATATCGCCACCAGGTTGGGCGGTATCGCCAACATCAGGCTTGGCAACATCGCCACCTGTGCCGCCGTCCACAACGGGGGTGCCGCCAGTCGCGGGGATATCGCCACCGGGTTGGGCCGTCTCACCGGCATCAGGCTTGGCAGCATCGCCACCTGTGCCGCCGTCCACAACGGGGGTGCCGCCAGTCGCGGGGATATCGCCACCAGGTTGGGCGGTATCGCCAACATCAGGCTTGGCAACATCGCTACCTGTGCCGCCTTCCACAACGGGGGTGCCGCCAGTCGCGGGGCTATCGCCACCAGATTGGGCGGTATCGCCAACATCAGGCTTGGCAACATCACCACCCGTGCCACCGCCGACAACCGGGGCGTCGCCGGTCGCGGGGATGTCCCCATCAGGCTTGGCGGTGTCGCCGGCATCAGGCTTCGCCGCATCGCCACCTGTGCCGCCGTCCACAACGGAGGTGCCGCCAGTCGCGGGGATATCGCCACCGGGTTGGGCGGTATCACCGGCATCAGGCTTGGCAACATCGCCACCTGTGCCGCCGTCCACAACGGGGGTGCCGCCAGCCGTGGGGATATCGCCACCAGGTTGGGCGGTATCGCCAACATCAGGCTTGGCAACATCGCCACCTGTGCCGCCGTCCACAACGGGGGTGCCGCCAGTCGCGGGGATATCGCCACCGGGTTGGGCCGTCTCACCGGCATCAGGCTTGGCAGCATCGCCACCTGTGCCGCCTTCCACAACGGGGGTGCCGCCAGTCGCGGGGCTATCGCCACCAGATTGGGCGGTATCGCCAACATCAGGCTTGGCAACATCACCACCCGTGCCACCGCCGACAACCGGGGCGTCGCCGGTCGCGGGGATGTCCCCATCAGGCTTGGCGGTGTCGCCGGCATCAGGCTTCGCCGCATCGCCACCTGTGCCGCCGTCCACAACGGGGGTGCCGCCAGTCGCGGGGATATCGCCACCGGGTTGGGCGGTATCACCGGCATCAGGCTTGGCAACATCGCCACTTGTGCCGCCGCCCACATCGGAGGTGCCGCCAGTCGTGGGGATATCACTATCGGGCTTGGCAGTATCGCCGACATCAGGCCTGGCAACTTCGCCGCCCGTGCCGCCAACAACCGGGGCATCGCCAGTCGCGGGGCTATCGCCACCAGGTTGGGTGGTATCACCAGCATCAGGCTTGGCAACATCGCCACCCGTGCCGCCACCCACATCGGAGGTGCCGCCAGTCGCGGGGGCATCACCATCAGGCTTGACGGTATCGCCGCCCACTTCCGGCGTGTTGCCCGCGCCACCGTCTACCGTGGTGTCCGGAACGCCGTCGGGGCCTTCCGGCTTGAGGGTATCGCCACCCACTACTGGCGTGTCGCCCGCGCCGCCGCCGACCGGGGTGTCGGGAACGTCATCCGCGCCTTCCGGCTTGGGGGTCTCGCCAGCATCAGGCGCGGCTTCGCCGTCGCCGGCCGAGGGAGCCGTGCTGCCGGGCACGTCTGGCACGGGGTCTACCTTGGGAATCTCGGGCACCGCGATCAAACTGGTCAGATACCAGTAGTTTTCATTGTTTCCGGCGGCACTGCCTTTCTGCAGGTGATATTCATAGGCGCCGGCCACGATGCGGTCTTGCTGCACGAAGGCATCGTCCGTGGAGCCGGCCGTGCGGATCAGTTCGATCCCCTCCACCGTTTGCGCGCCGGAGCCGCCCTCGTTGGTCACCGCAACGTAGGTGGTGCCGCTCGCCGCGCCGCCGATGACCAGTCTGTCGGCCTTGCTGTCATCGCCTCCCAGCACCACGCCGAAGCCCAGGGTTCCGCCGTCGCCGACCCAGTCGCCGCTCAGGGTAAGGACCTGGCCGGCGCAGTCGGCGCAGGTGTTCAGCACCAGCATGCCGCTGTGCTTCATGCTGCCGGTCACGGTCAGGCCGCCGAGCTTCGCGGGCGCGCCCAGATCGTTGAACAGAATGACGCCGCGATTGTCCAGTTGGGCGATGGTCTGGTTGAAGCCGCCCAGGTTCAGGCGCGCGCCGCTGGCGATCGTCAGGCCGGAGGCCTTCGCGAACGCATCGGCCACGCCGGTCTTGAGCGTGCCGGCTTCGATGCGGGTGTCGCCGCTGTAGGTATTGGCGCGGGTCAGGGTCAGGGTGTTACTGCCTCGCTTGATGAGCGAGCCCGTGCCGGAAATCAGGTTCCCGTACGTCACGTTATCGCTGCGGTTGAAGGCCAGCGCGCCGTTGTTGACGATATCTCCCGTCACGGAGCCGGTGACGCCGCCGTCGCCCAACTGGAGCGTGCCGCCCGCGATCCGGGTGCCGCCGGTATGGCGGTTGTCGCCCGACAGCACCAGCGTGCCGGCGCCGTTCTTGGCGAGCCTGGCCGCGCCGGAAATCGCGCCCGCGTACTGCGACGCATCGCTGCGGTCGAAGATCAGGTCGCCAGCGCCGGTGAAGGCGATGTTGCCGGCCAGGGCGCCGCTCGCGCCGCCCGTGCCCACGCGCAGCGCGCCGCCTTCGATGGTGGTCAGGCCGGTGTAGGTATTGTCGCCGGTCAGGGTCAGCGTGTTGCTTCCCCTCTTGGTGACCGTGCCCGCGCCAGAGATCGCGCCCGGCAGCGTCATCTCGTCGCTGCGGTTCAAGACCAGCGCGCCGCGGTTGACGATGTTGCCCCTTATCGAACCGGTGGTGCCGCCATCGCCCAGCGCGAGCGCGCCAGCGGCGATTGTGGTGTCACCGGTGTAGACGTGATCGCCGGTCAGTATCAGCGTGCCCGCCCCTTGCTTGGTCAGGCTCCGGCCATCCCAGCGGCCGACGGCGTTCACGTTCATCAGCGTCACGCCGACGGTATCCTGCTGGCCGTCGCCGATTGTGAAGGTGCCGTGCGCCTGACCGTTATCGACCAGCCAGGTCAGGCCGTAGTTCGCCAGGTAGCGCTTTTGGTCGGCGGACTTCCTGGCGCTCAGCGTCAGGTAATCGACCGGCTTTTCGTATCCGTCCGACACCAGACGGGCAAAGTCGCCCTCGATGCCGCCATCCGCGCTGAACAGCACCTTGCTCTGGTTGGGTCTGTCGGCGATGCCGGACAGATTGAGGGTGACGTTCTTGCCGATAACCATTTTGGCGGCCGTTATGTTGCCAAACGGCGCCCCGCTTCTGAGCGGATCCCGCATGGACAGCGCCGAGCCATCCCTGAAGGTGGCCGTGCCAGCCAGGTTGACGACGGCTGGCGCGTGGACGTCCAGCGTGGCCGCGCCGGCCACGGTCAAGCCGCCGCCCAGCGTGTTGGCCGCCGGCTTGCCGTCACCGAATCTCAGGGTTCCGGCGGCGACCGTGGTGTCGCCGCCATAGGCATTGGCGCCGGTCAGCGTCAGCACGCCGGCGCCGTTCTTGGCCACCGTGCCCGCGCCGTAAATCACGCCCGCGTACGCCGCCGCATCGCTGCGGTCGAAGACCAGCGCGGCGTTGTTGAGGATATCGCCCGTCACGGAGCCGCTGACGCCGCCGTCGCCCACCTGGAGCGTGCCGCCCGCGATCCGGGTGCCGCCGGTATGAAGGTTGTCGCCGGACAGCACCAGCGTGCCGGCGCCGTGCTTGGCAAGCCTGGCCGCGCCGGAAATCGCGCCCGCGTACCGCGACGCATCGCTGCGGTCGAAGATCAGGTCGCCGGCGCCGGTGAAGGCAATGTTGCCGGCCAGGGCGCCGCTCGCGCCGCCCGTGCCCACGCGCAGCGCGCCGCCTTCGATGGTGGTCAGGCCGGTGTAGGTATTGTCGCCGGTCAGGGTCAGCGTGTTGCTTCCCTTCTTGGTGACCGTGCCCGCGCCAGAGATCGCGCCCGGCAGCGTCATCTCGTCGCTGCGGTTCAAGACCAGCGCGGCCTGGTTGTCGATCGCGCCCGTCACGGCGCCGCGCATGCCGCCGTCGCCGATCTGAAGCGTGCCGGCGGCAATCGTGGTGCCGCCGGTGTAGGCGTTCTCGCCGGTCAGGATCAGCGCGCCCGCGCCTTGCTTGGTCAGGCTCCGGCCGTCCCAGCCGGTGGCGGCGTTGGCGGCCACGTCTTGCAGCGCGGCGGCAATGGTGTCCGTCAAGCCGCTGACAATCGTGAAAACACCGTGCGCCCGACCGTCATCGTCCAGCCAGGTCAGGTCATAATCGGCCAAATAGCGCGTCTGATCCGCGGACTTCCTGGCGCTCAGCGTCAGGTAATCGACCGGTCTTTCGTAGCCGTCCGAGACCAGACGGGCAAAGTCGCCCTCGATGCCGCCGTCCGCGCTGAGCAGCGCCACCTCATGCTGGATCTGGTGGGCAATGCCGGACAGCCTGAGCGCCACGTCCTTGCCAATGGTCAGCTTGCCCGCCGCCGTCAGGCCGGCCGAAGCGGTGTTGCCTCGCAGCGTCTCCCGCAGCCGCAGCGCCGACTCGTCCTGCAGTACCGCCGCCCCGGCCAGGCTGACGCTGGCCGGCGCATGGACGTCCAGCGTGGCTCCGCCCGCCACGGTCAAGCCGCCGCCCAGCGTGTTGGCCGCCAGCTTGCCGTCACCGAATCTCAAGGTTCCGGCGGCGACCGTGGTGTCGCCGCCATAGGCGTTGGCGCCGCTCAGCGTCAGCGCGCCGGCGCCGTTCTTGGCCACCGTGCCGGTGCCGGAAATCACGCCCGCGTAGGTCGCCGCATCGCTGCGGTCGAAGACCAGCGCGGCGTTGTTGAGGATATCGCCCGTCACGGAGCCGGTGACGCCGCCGTCGCCCACCTGGAGCGTGCCGCCCGCGATCCGGGTGCCGCCGGTATGAAGGTTGTCGCCGGACAGCACCAGCGTGCCGGCGCCGTGCTTGGCAAGCCTGGCCGCGCCGGAAATCGCGCCCGCGTACCGCGACGCATCGCTGCGGTCGAAGATCAGGTCGCCGGCGCCGGTGAAGGCAATGTCGCCGGCCAGCGCCCCGCTCGTGGCGCCCGCGCCCACGCGCAGCGCGCCGCCCGCGATGGTGGTCAGGCCGGTGTAGGTATTGTCGCCGGTCAGCGTCAGCGTGTTGCTTGCCGTCTTGGTGACCGTGCCCGCGCCGGAGATTCTGTCCGCATAGACGATGTCGTCGCTACGGTCGAAGACCAGCGCGGCCTGGTTGTCGATCGCGCCCGTCACGGCGCCGCGCGTGCCGCCGTCGCCGATCTGAAGCGTGCCGGCGGCAATCGTGGTGCCGCCGGTGTAGGCGTTCTCGCCGGTCAGGATCAGCGCGCCCGCGCCTTGCTTGGTCAGGCTCCGGCCGTCCCAGCCGGTGGCGGCGTTGGCGGCCACGTCTTGCAGCGCGGCGGCAATGGTGTCCGTCAAGCCGCTGACAATCGTGAAAACACCGTGCGCCCGACCGTCATCGTCCAGCCAGGTCAGGTCATAATCGGCCAAATAGCGCGTCTGATCCGCGGACTTCCTGGCGCTCAGCGTCAGGTAATCGACCGGTCTTTCGTAGCCGTCCGAGACCAGACGGGCAAAGTCGCCCTCGATGCCGCCGTCCGCGCTGAGCAGCGCCACCTCATGCTGGATCTGGTGGGCAATGCCGGACAGCCTGAGCGCCACGTCCTTGCCAATGGTCAGCTTGCCCGCCGCCGTCAGGCCGGCCGAAGCGGTGTTGCCTCGCAGCGTCTCCCGCAGCCGCAGCGCCGACTCGTCCTGCAGTACCGCCGCCCCGGCCAGGCTGACGCTGGCCGGCGCATGGACGTCCAGCGTGGCTCCGCCCGCCACGGTCAAGCCGCCGCCCAGCGTGTTGGCGGCGGCCGACGTGCCATCGCCGAATTTCAAGGTTCCGGCGGCGGCCGTGGTGTCGCCGCCGTAGGTGTTGGCGCCGCTCAGCGTCAGCACGCCGGCGCCGTTCTTGGCCACTGTGCCCGCGCCGGAAATCACGCCCGCGTAGGTCGCCGCATCGCTACGGTCGAAGACCAGCGCGGCGTTGTTGACGATGTTTCCGGCCACGGAACCGGTGACCCCGCCGTCGCCCAGCCGCAACGTGCCGGCGGCGATGGTGGTGACGCCGGTGTAACCGGTGTTATTGGCAGCCAGGGTCAGCGTATTGGCTCCTTGCTGGGTGACCGCGCCTTGACCGTAAATCAAGCCTTGGAACATCACATCATCGCTGCGGTCGAAGATCAGCGCGGCATTGACGTCCTGGAGATAGATGTTCCCGGCCACGGAACCGGTCGTGCCGCCGTCGCCCAGCCGCAGCGTGCCGCCCCGGATGAAGGTCCCGCCGGTGTAGGTATGATCGCCGGTCAGTGTCAACATGCCGGCCCCTTGTTGCTGGAACTCCCCCTTGAACAGTGCTCCCGCGCCGGAAATCACGCCATCATGGGTGACGTCATCGGTACGCAAGAACGCCAACAGACCGCCATTGCCCGTATCGATATCCCCGACCACCGAGCCGGTCGTGCCGTTGTCGCCGATCTGAAGCACACTGCCGGAGATAAGCGTGGTGCCGCCGGTATAGGTATTCTCACCGGTCAGGATCAGCCTGCCGCCCTCATGCCGCAGCGAGCCCGAGCCGGAAATCACGTCCCCGTATGTCTGCCGCCAATTGCCGATGTGCCGAAAGACCAGCGCGCCTTCATTGACGATATCGCCCGCCAACATGCCGTTGCTGTAGCCTTGGTCGCCCACCACCAACTGGCCGCCCTCGATGGTGGTGACGCCGCGGTACGCCTTGCTATCGCCCCGCAAGGTCAGCGTGTTGCTTCCCTTCTTGGCGACCGTGCCCGCGCCGGAGATCGCGCCGTCATAGGTCACCGCATCACTGCGGTCGAAGATCAGCGCGGCGTTTTCGGCCAGCGAGATCGGCCCATTCACGGCGCCGGTGACGCCGCCATCGCCCAGCCGCAGCGTGCCGGCGGCGATCGTGGTCCCTCCGCTGTAGGTGTTCGCGCCGATCAGCGTCAACATGCTGGCCCCATGCGACGACACCGTTCCCAAGCCGGAGATCACGCCGTCATAGGTCACCGCATCACTGCGGTCGAAGACCAGCGCGGCATTGTTGACGATATTCCCGGCCACGGAGCCGGTGACGCCGCCGTCGCCCAGCCGCAGGGTGCCGCCCTGGATGACGGTCCCGCCGGTGTAGGTGTTCGCGCCGGTCAGGGTCAACATACCGGTTCCTTGCGAACCCCACCCCTTGTACACCGTTCCCGCGCCGGAAATCGCGCCGTCATGGGTCACGTCATCGTTCCGGACAAACGACAACCGGCCATCCCTGGCGATATCGATATCCCCGGCCACGGAGCCCCTCGCGCCGTTGTCGCCGATCTGAAGCGCGCCGGCGGCAATCGTGGTGCCGCCGGTGTAGGTATTTTCGCCGGCCAAAATCAGCGTGCCCGCGCCTTGCTTGGTCAGGCTCCGGCCGTCCCAGCCGGTGGCGGCGTTGGCGGCCACGTCTTGCAGCGCGGCGACAAGGGTGTCCGTCAGGCCGCTGGCAATCGTGAAAACGCCGTGCGCCCGGCCACCGTCGTCCAGCCAGGTCAGGCCGTAATCGGCCAGGTAGCGCGTCTGATCCTCGGACTTCCGGGCCGTCAGCGTCAGGTAATCGACCGGCCTTTCGTATCCGTCCAGAGCCAGCCTGGCGAAATCTCCTTCGATGCCGCCTTGCGCGCTGAACAGCGGCACGTCATGCTGGATCTGGTGGCCAATGCCGGACAGCGTGAGCGCCACGTCTTTGCCAATGGTCACTTTGCCCGCCGCCAAGCTGGCGGCGGCCGGTGTGGAGGTGGCGTTGCCTCGCAGCGCCTCCCGCAGTCTCACCGCCGCCCCGTCTTGCAAGACCGCCGTCCCGGCCAGGCTGACGTTGGCCGGCGCATGGATATCCAACGTTGTCCCGCCCGCCACGGTCAACCCGCCGCCCAGCGTGTTGGCGGCTGCCGTGCCATTACCGAATTTCAAGGTTCCGGCGGCGACCGTGGTGTCGCCGCCGTAGGTGTTGGCGCCGCTCAGCGTCAGCACGCCGGCGCCGTTCTTGGCCACCGTGCCCGCGCCGGAAATCACGCCCGCGTAGGTCGCCGCATCGCTACGGTCGAAGACCAGCGCGGCATTGTTGACGATGTTTCCGGCCACGGAACCGGTGACCCCGCCATCGCCCAGCCGCAACGTGCCGGCGGCGATGGTGGTGACGCCGGTGTAACCGGTGTTATTGGCAGCCAGGGTCAGCGTATTGGCTCCTTGCTGGGTGACCGCGCCTTGACCGTAAATCAAGCCTTGGAACATCACATCATCGCTGCGGTCGAAGATCAGCGCGGCATTGACGTCCTGGAGATAGATGTTCCCGGCCACGGAACCGGTCGTGCCGCCGTCACCCAGCCGCAGCGCGCCGGCATAGATGTAGGTCCCGCCGGTGTAGGTATGATCGCCGGTCAGCGTCAACATGCCGGTCCCTTGCTCCGGCCCCAGCCCCTTGTACACCACTCCCGCGCCGGAAATCACGCCGTCATAGGTGGCGTCATCGTTACGCACGAATGACAACAGCGTGCGCGTGGAGATATCGATATCCCCGGCCACCGAACCCGTCGTGCCGTTGTTGCCGATCCGAAGCTCGCTGTTGCCGCTAAAGGGCCCGGTGGGGCCGGTAAGCCTGGTGCCGCCGGTGTAGGTATTCTCGCCGGTCAGGATCAGTGTGCCGCCCTCATGAAGCAGCGAGCCCGAGCCGGAAATCACGTCCCCGTATATCTGCCGCCAATTGCCGATGTGCCGAAAGACCAGCGCGCCTTCATTGACGATATCGCCCGTCAACATGCCGTAGTAGCTTCCGCCGCCCACCACCAACTGGCCGCCCTCGATGGTGGTGACGCCGTGGTACGCCACGCTATCGCCCTGCAGGGTCAGCGTGTTGGTACCCTTCTTGGCCACCGTGCCCGCGCCGGCGATCACGCCCGCGTAGGTCACCGCATCGCTGCGGTCGAAGACCAGCGCGGCGTTGTCGGCCAACGAGATCGGCCCGTTCACGGCGCCGCTGACGCCGCCATCGCCCAGCCGCAGCGTGCCGCCCTCGACGGCGGTCTGGCCGCTGTAGGTGTTCGCGCCGGTCAGCGTCAGCGCGCCCGCCCCTTTCTTGGTCAGGGCGTTGCCCGTCCACCGCTGCCCCCCCAACGCCTGGCTGATGGTGTCTGCCTGCCCCTGTCCGAGCGTGAACGTGCCGTGCGCCAAGGCCGGGCTGGCATTCCAGCTCAAGCCATAGCTGGTCAGGTAGCTGTTGTTGTCCGCCGACTTCCGGGCCTCCAGCGTCCAGTAATCCCGGTAATCCGCCGGGTGGGGTGCGTCCATGACGACCTCGACGAAGTCGCCCACGATGCCGCCGGTCGTGCTGAAGATCACTTTACTGGCGGTGGAGGTATCAACCAGATTCGGCAGGCGTAAGGTGACCCCGCGGCCGATGGTCACTTTGGCCGCCGTCAGGCCGGCGCCGGCGGCATCGCCTGGCAGCGTATCGTGACGCAGCAGCAGCGTTGACCCGTCCGATAGCGTGATTTCGCCGCCAACGCGCAGCGAGGCCGATGGATCGACGGCCAGCGTGGCATCTTTCGCCACCGAGACGGAACCGGTCAGCGCGTTCAGGGAAGGCTTGGCGTCTTGGGCGCCGAATTGCAGGATACCGGCCTGGATCGCGGTCGCGCCGCCGTAGGTGTTGGTGCCGGTCAGGAATGTCGCGCCGGTTCCGGCCTGGATCACGCCACCGGTGCCGGAGATTCTGCCCGCGTAGGTCAGCCTATCGCTGCGGTCAAAAACCAGCGTGCCCTGATTGACGATGCTTGCGGCCATGGAACCGGCCGTACCGCCGTCGCCGATGCGCAGCGTGCCGGCTTCGACGAGGGTCTTGCCGGTATACGTATTCGCGCCGGTCAGCGTCAGGGTGTTGGCGCCCTTTTTGGTCACCGAGCCCACCCCGGAAATGGCGCCGCCGAAGGCCACCGCGCCCGTGCGGTCGAACACCAGCTCGGCGTCGTTGACGATGTCGCCCGTCACCGACCCCGCCGCGCCGCCCTTGCCCAGTTGCAGCGTGCCGTCTTCGATGCGCGTGCCGCCGCTGTAGGGGTTGTCGGCGCTGAGAATCAAGACGCCGCCGCCCTGCTTGGTCAGGCGCGTGCCGTCCCAGCCGGGATTGGTCTGCGCCGTGTTGTCGGCCAGCGCCACCGCCACCTCCAGCGTCTGGCCGCCGGGCACGCGGAAGGTGCCGCTGGCCGCGTCGTCCAGCCCATCCCAGCGCAGCGAATACTGCATGTTGCGGCCGTCGGCGCTGATGTAGGCGTGCGGCGGCGTGGGCGCGCCCTCCAGCAGCACCTGGCCGGACCGCCACGGGCCGGTCAGGCCCGCCGCGTCGGTCGTGGTGATCAGCCGCACTGGCCGCTGGTCCCAGTCCTTGATAAGGGCGGACACCGTGCTGCCCTCGCCAAAGGACACGCTCTGGGCCGTCAGGCTCAGACCCGGCGCGATAGTCAGGGCATGGCCCTGGCCGAACCCGGCCGCGCCCGTGAACGCGATCGGCGAGCCATCCAGAGCGAGGCCGGTGTGCGCGCCTGCCGTCAGCGCGCCGGCCACCGTCGTCGCGACATGGCTGAGGATGCGCAGGCTGACGGGATGCTCCGCATCCGCGCCGGCCGCCAGCGTCACGCCGCCGGTCATGGCCGCGCCGCGCTCGAACGTCAACGTGTTCTCGCCGCCGGTCAGCACCAGCGCGCCATCACCCGCTTCGATGCCGCCGCTGTTGGTGACCGTCAGGGCGCTGCCGCGCAGATCCGCCCCGCCCGTCCGGATGACGCCGCGGCTCTTGAGCGTGGCGCCATCGGCCAGGGTTTGCGCATGCCCGGCCAGGTCCCACACGGCGTCCCGCGACAGCGTCAGCCCGGCGCTGTGCGCCAGCGCGTCGTCCACCCCGGTGATCAACGTGCCGGCTTCGAGGGTGGTGATGCCGGTGTAGGTGTTCGCGCCGGTCAGGGTCAGCGCGCCGGAGCCGGCCAGCGTGAGCCTGCCGCCGCCGGAGATCACCCCCGCGTAGGTCAGCGCATTGCTACGGTCGAAAATCACGTGGCCCTGGTTGACGATGTCGCCGGCCACCGAGCCGGTGTCGCCGTTGAGCCCCACGCGCAGCGTGCCTGCCTCGACGCGGGTCAGCCCGGTGTAGGTGTTGTCGCCGGTCAGGATCAGCGTGCCGGCCCCTTGCTTGGTCAGGCTGTTGCCATCCCAGTCGCCGCTGGCGCCCACTGGCGTCAGGGCCGTGCCGACGGTGAACGTCTCGCCCTCGCCCAGCAGAAACCCGCCATGCGCCTTGGGCGGCGTATCGAACCAGCTCAGTTGGTAGCTCGCCAGGTACCCGGCGCCGTCGTCGGACTTGCGGGTGCGCAGCAGCGTCAGGTAGTTTGCGCTGCGCAGGTTCGCATCCGCGGCATCGCGCTCCGCGATCTTGCCGCCGATGGCGATGTCGGCGAAATCGCCAGCGATCTTGCCCTGCGTAACGCTGAACAGCGCCACATCCGTGGCGCTGGCGGCTGAAACGCCGGACAGATTGAAGGTGGCGTTGGCGCCGATGGTCACGCCCGTGGCCCGCACGGTTTCCGAGGGCTCTCCCGGCTGCGCGCGCGTGGCCGCGACGGACAGCGTCGCGCCGTCCTCCAGCGTCAGATCGCCGCGCAGGGTGAGCGGTCTGCCCGCGAACCCCGCGTCCGCCCCGGCGCCGACGATCACGTCGCCCGTCACCCGGGCGGCGGCCCCGCCCCGGTTGAGGATGGACAGCTGCGGGGCGCCGAACGCCTTGTCGTCATGCGACAGCACGATATCGCCATCGATGCTCGACCTGGCTTCGAGCGTGAGAAAGTTCACGCCGCCGGTCAGGCGGATGGCGGCGCCATCACCGCCCGCCGCCCCGGCCTCGGCGCGTACATTGGGGCCCAGCCTGGTCCATGAATTTTCCCCGCTCCCCCCGGCCCCGCCGGCACTCCCAGCCGCTCCCGTGCCCTTGATGATGTCGCCACCGTTGGTAATGGCGATATCCGCGCCGGTTATGGCGTCACCACCCTCCCCGCCGGCCCCGCCGGTCCCGCCCTTCGTGTAAGTGTTGACCCAGACATGCACGCCATCGCCGCCGGCCCCGCCCATGCCACCCGCGCCGCCCTCAATCGTGGCGTCGCTGGCGTTGAGAACGCGCAAGCCGTTGCCCCGGACGCCGGCCCCGCCCGCTCCCCCGGCGTAGCCAGCGCCGCCGTGGGTGGCGTTGAAAAACCTCTCATAGACACTGTTTTCACCCGCCAGGGGCAAACCCACTCTACCCGCGCTGCCGGCGCCGCCCGCGCTGCCGGCGCCGCCCTGCAGGATTTCATTGTTCGTAATGATCAGGCGTTCCCCGGACACGCCGGCCCCGCCAGCGGAGGGAAACGCGCCCGTGCCGGAGCCGCCGCGCACGATGCCATCGTTGGTCAGGCTCAGCCGGGCCCCTTGGATCGCATCCCCGGCCTTGGGCTGCCTGCCGGCGCCGCCCGAAAGCATCGTGCGGCCGCCGACAGACACCTGGTTTTCCTCGGGATCCGCGTCCTTGGGTGTGCTGAACAGATACGCGGGGTCTCCTGTTTCGCCCAGGCCGCCGACCGCTTCCACCGGATAAGGGTTCTGCTGCGCGGGCAGATCGACCTGCTGCGGCCCCGTGGCGGCCATGGCGCCGGCAACCGGCGCCGAAAGCGCCAAGGCGGCGCAAAGCGCGGCAGCCGTGTCGTTCAAGCGGAACGGGCCCGGCGGCGCAATCGGACGCGCTGGCGGCGCGGCCCGATCGCTTGCCTTGTCTGGCGCCACCGCGGCGGATGTTGTCTTTCCGTTCTTTTTCTTGTTGTTCGAAACGAGATGAGGCAAGGGCCGCTGGTGGAGTAAGGTCATGACTGCCTATACGTGCACCGGCCGCCGCAGTCCACGACGGCCGACAAGTTCGTCCGGGAATGAGAAAACAGATGCGGTAGCCATGGGCCAGCGCATCAGAAATTCTAGGCAGGGGGGTGGGGGAAAAACGGAAGCAGGCAGTGCTGAACTATACGTCCGCGGGGATTGCGGACGCATGCATGCATCGATTCAGCAACTAATAACTACAGAAAAAAAGACACCCGGACGGCAACGCGCCGCTGGCGTGGCGGGTCGCGCCAGCGGCACTGCGCCGATTGCCGGCGCAGTGTCGGCGGCGCTTACTGCAACAGGCTGCGCAGCATCCAGGCGTTCTTTTCGTGCACGTCCAGGCGCTGCGTCAGCAGGTCGGCGGTGGGCTGGTCATTGGCGGCGTCGGCCTTCTCGAAGGCGGCCCGGGCGGTCTTGGCGACCGACTCATTAGCGCTGACCAGCAGGCGCACCATTTCAAGCGCTTCCGGCACGGTGTCCGGCTCGGCGATGGACGACAGCTTGGCGTACTCGCGGTACGTGCCCGGCGCGTAGTGGCCCAGGGCGCGGATACGCTCGGCGATGCTGTCCAGGGCGTTCCACGATTCCGTGTACTGGGTCATGAACATCAGGTGCAACGTGTTGAACATCGGCCCGGTCACGTTCCAGTGGAAGTTGTGCGTCATCAGGTACAAGGTGTACGAATCGGCCAGCAGCTTGGACAGCTCGCCGGCGACGGCGGCGCGGTCCTTGTCCGAAATGCCGATGTTGATGCGCGGAACGCTGGGGGTCTTCTTGGAGGACTTTGCCATTGCTAGCTCCCTGTGGGGTTGTGGGTAGACAAAACGAGGATAACACCGCGGTCACGCCAAACCGGCGCAGGCGCCGGCGCGCGCGCCGCGGCTTGATCGGGCGCAAACGCGCCCGCATTTTCAGTCCTGCACGGCCGCCGCTTCGTCCGACAGCATCCGCACGCCCGGCAGGTCGCATTCGTACACTGCCTGGGCCAGCGCCTCGATTGCCGCCAGGCGTGGAAAGCTGCGGCGCCAGGCCAGCACCACGCGGCGCTCCGGCACATGGCCTTCGAACGGCAGATAGCGCAGCAGGCTGTTGGCGGGCGGCTGCTCCGGCACCGCCGTCACCGGCAGCACCGTCACGCCGATGCCGGCCGCCACCATGTGGCGGATGGTTTCCAGCGAAGAACCCTCGAACGTGCGCTGGATGCCGTCGCTGGCCGCCGAGAAACGCGACAGCTCCGGGCACACCTCCAGCACCTGGTCGCGGAAACAGTGGCCACTGCCCAGCAGCAGCATGGTCTGCTGCTTCAGATCCTGCGCGTCGATCGACTCGCGCTGCGCCAGTTCATGATCCTGCGGCACCGCCACCACGAACGGCTCGTCGTACAGCGGCTGCATCACCAGCCCCGCTTCCGGCAGCGGCAGCGCCATGATGGCACAGTCGATCTCGCCCTGGCGCAGCAGTTCCACCAGGCGCACGGTGAAATTCTCCTGCAACAGCAACGGCATCTGCGGCGTGCGGCCGATCTGCACCGGCACCAGGCGCGGCAGCAGGTACGGGCCGATGGTGTGGATCACGCCGACCCGCAACGGCCCGGCCAGCGGATCATGCCCCTGGCGCGCGATCTCCTTGATGCTGGCGCTTTCCTCCAGCACCTTCTGGGCCTGGGCCACAATGCGCTGGCCGATGGGCGTCACGCCGACCTCGGCGCCGCCGCGCTCGAACAACGTCACGCCGAGCTCGTCCTCGAGCTTGCGGATCGCCACCGACAACGTGGGCTGGCTGACGAAACAGGCCTCCGCCGCCCGGCCGAAATGGCGCTCGCGGGCCACGGCCACGATGTATTTGAGTTCGGTCAGAGTCATGGTGGACTACGCCCCCGGGAGTTGCGCGCCGGCCCGGCGGGCGGCGCAGGAAATTGGGAAAGTCATGAGAAAGCCCATCCGCTAGGTTCGCAGGAAGTCTTCCCGGCCCCGCATCCAGCGGTCCAGGTGCGCCTGGACGGCGGCGGGATGTTCGGCGCGCAGCCAGACCGCGGCATCGCGCGCCTGCTCGGCGATCTCGGCATCGGTTTCCAGGTCGGCAAAGCGCAGCAGCGCCATGCCGGACTGGCGCGTGCCCAGGAATTCGCCCGGGCCGCGCAGTTCCAGGTCGCGCCGCGCGATCTCGAAGCCGTCCGAGGTTTCGAACATGGCGCGCAGCCGCTCGCGCGCCACCTGCGACAACGGCGTCTGGTAAAGCAGCACGCAGACCGATTCGGCGGTGCCGCGTCCCACCCGGCCGCGCAGCTGGTGCAGTTGCGCCAGGCCGAAACGTTCGGCGTGTTCAATGACCATCAGCGAGGCATTGGGCACGTCCACCCCGACCTCGATCACGGTGGTGGCTACCAGCAGGTCGATCTCGCCGTCGCGGAAAGCCTGCATCACCGCGGCCTTCTCGGCCTGCGGCAGGCGGCCGTGCACCAGGCCGATGCGCAGATCCGGCAGATCGACGCGCATGCCTTCGTAGGTATCGACCGCCGTCTGCAACTCCAGCGCCTCGCTTTCCTCGACCAGCGGACAGACCCAATAGGCCTGTTGGCCGCCGCGCGCGGCCTGCGCGATATGCGCGATGACTTCCTCGCGGCGCGCGTCCGACACCAACTTGGTCAGCACCGGCGTGCGGCCGGGCGGCAGTTCGTCGATCACCGACACGTCCAGGTCGGCGAAGAAGGTCATGGCCAGCGTGCGCGGGATCGGCGTGGCGCTCATGTTGAGCTGGTGCGGCACGATGCGGCCGCGCACGGTTTCGCCCTTGCGCGTCAGCGCCAGCCGCTGGCCGACGCCGAAACGGTGCTGCTCGTCGACGATGGACAGGCCCAGGCGGCGGAATTCGACGTGATCCTGGATCAGCGCCTGCGTGCCCACCACCAGTTGCACGCTGCCATCGGCGGCCGCGGCGGCGGCCGCGCGCCGCGCCTTGGCCGTCAGGCTGCCGCTCAACCAGGCGACGTTCACGCCCAGCGGCTGCAGCCACGACACCAGTTTGCGGAAATGCTGTTCGGCCAGGATTTCGGTGGGCGCCATCAGCGCCACCTGGGCGCCACCGGCGATGGCCTGGGCCGCGGCAATGGCGGCGACCACGGTCTTGCCGCTGCCGACGTCGCCCTGCAGCAAACGGTGCATCGGATACGGCCGCGCCAGGTCGGCCGAGATCTCGGCCACCACCCGCTGCTGCGCGCCGGTCAGCTTGAAGGGCAATGCCTGATACAGCCGCTCCACCAGGCCGCCCGGTTCGTCGCGCGGCGGCAGCGGCTCGGCCTGCTTGACGCGGCGCGCGGCGCGCGCGGCCGCCAGCGACAACTGCTGCGCCAGCAGCTCATCGAACTTGATGCGGCGCCAGGCCGGGTGCACCCGCTCCAGCAGCGCCGCCTCCGATTCTCCCTGCGCGGGCGTGTGCAACGCGCGGATGGCCGGCGCGAACGGCGGCAGGTCATAGCGCGCCAGCGCTTGCGGGGGCAAGGTGTCGGACAGGTCGGCGCGATCGAGCGCCTGGGCGATGGCACGCCGCAAGGTCAGTTGCGGCAGGCCCTCGGTACTGGGATAGACGGGCGTCAGGGCGGTGGGCAGCGGCGCATCGGCGTTGGTCAGGCGCGGATGCACCATCTCGCGCCCGAACAGTCCGCCGCGCACTTCGCCGCGCGCGCGCAGCCGCCGGCCGACGCTGACCTGCTTTTGCTGGCTGGGATAGAAATTGAGCCAACGCAATTGCAGTTCGCCGCTGTCGTCCGCCAACGTCGCGGTGAGCTGGCGGCGCGGCCGGTACAGCACTTCGGATTTGGTGATCTCGCCTTCGACCTGGCCGGCAAAGCCGGGCCGCAACTGGCTGATAGGGATGACCCGGGTTTCGTCCTCGTAGCGCAGCGGCAGGTGCAGCACGAAATCCTCGGGCAGCACCAGCCCCAGATTACGCAGCTTGCGCTCCGTATCCGTCATGGCTTTGCCGGCGCCTTTGGGATCGGCGCCGGATCGCTTGGTAGCCACGGCCGCGGCCGGCATGTGGGATCAACCCCGGGGGAAAGACGCGTGGCGGCCTTACAGAACCAGGACCGCCTCGACTTCGAACTGCGCGCCCTTGGGCAGGCTGGCCACGCCGACCGTCGAACGGGCCGGGAACGGCTGCGGAATCAGCTCGGCCATGATGGCGTTGGCGGCGGTGAACTTGCCCAGGTCGGTCAGGAACAGCGTCAGTTTGACGACGTTGTCCAGCGTGCCGCCGGCGGCCTCGACCACCGCCGTCATGTTGGCGAATGCCTGGCGCACCTGGGCATCGAAATTCTCGGAAACCAGGTCGCCGGTGCCGGGCTCCAGGCCGATCTGGCCCGACAGGTAGACGGTCTTGGTGCCGCTGACGGCAACCGCTTGCGAGTAAGGGCCGACGGCGGCGGGCGCGGCGTCGGTATGGATGATTTGCTTGCTCATGAGCGGAATCCTTCTGGTGACGGATAGCTACAACTATCGGATTTTAATCGGCAATAGGGTTTTGCGAAAGACTCCCGCGAACCCACCCGAGTCTTCAATGTTACCCACACTTCATCGCCCGGCAATGCGCCCGGTCATGAAACGGTCGCGCCGATCTCGGCGCGGCGGGCCCATAGCAGGTCGTACAGCGCCTGCGCCGCCAGCGGCAGGCTGCGCCCCTGGCGCCACACCAGGTAGAGCGGCCGCAACAGCGCCTTGCCCGCCAGCGGCACGATGCGCAGATCGGGGCCGCCAAAATGGAACAGCGTCATCGCCGGCACCACGGCCACGCCCAGCCCGGCCCGCACCAGTCCGGTGACGGTGGCCAGGTGCTCGACTTCGAACACCGGCGCCGGCGCATCCGGGCCAAAGGCCGCGTCCAGGTGCTTGCGCACGCTGCTGTTGCGCGCCAACTGAATCACCGGATGCCGCGCCACGTCGCGCAGACGCACCCGCGCCATCGCCGCCAGCGGGTGGTCGGCGCGGCACACCAGGAAATAACGGTCGGCGTGCAGGAATTCGCTGTCCAGGTCGCTCATGTCGGGCCGCCGCGAAGCCACCGCGAAGTCCACCTGGCCGTCGCGCACCAGGTCCAGGCAGGGATCGAGCAAGGCGTCGCGCAGGTCCACCGCGATGCCCGGGTGCGCGGCGCGGAAACGCGCCAGCAAGGGCGGCAGCCAGCCCGCCGCCAGCGATGGCAGCGCGGCCAGCGCCACCCGGCCGCGGCGCCGCGCGGCGTGGTCGCGCAGGTCCTCCATCACCAGATCCATGTCGGCCAGCAGGCGGCGCGCCGAGGCGTCCAGCACCCGCCCTTCGGCGGTCAATTCGACGTTGCGGGTATTGCGGTCGAACAGCCGCAGGCCGGCGCTGTCTTCCAGTTGACGGATCAGCGCGCTGAAGGCCGGCTGCGTCAGGTGGCAGCGCTGGGCAGCGCGGGTGAAGTGCCGTTCGTCGGCCAGGGCCACGAAAGCGCGCAATTGCCGGGCGGATAGATTCATGGCTTTTCTGGATTAATTGATCCGATATTTCTATTTTACGGATGATCGGACGCTGCCTATAGTGGGCGCCAGCTTCCCCCAACGCGACACTTATGCCTTCCTCTCCCCTGCTCATCGGTTGCGCCTCCGGCTTTTCCGGCGACCGCAGTGACGGCGCCGCCGCCGTGGTGCGTACGCTGGCCGCCCGGGGCGGCGGCACGCTGATCTTCGAAACCCTGGCCGAACGCACCCTGGCGCTGGCGCAGTTGGCGCGCAATGCCGACCCGCGCCAGGGCTACGAGCCGCTGTTGGACGAACTGGTGGCGCCGGTGCTGGCGGACTGCCTGCGCCACGGCATCGCCATCGTCAGCAACTTCGGCGCCGCCAACCCGGTGGGCGCCGCGCGCCGCATCGCCGAGCTGGCCGCGCAACAGGGTCTGCCGGCGCCGCGCATCGCCGTGATCCATGGCGACGCGCTCGACACGCCGGCCCAGCGCGACCTGCTGCGCCAGCGCCTGGGCGCGGCGCTGGACGGGGTCGAGGTGGTCAGCGCCACGGCCTACCTGGGCGCCGGGGAAATCGCGCAAGCCCTGGCCGCGGGCGCGCAGATCGTCGTGGCCGGCCGTGTCGCCGACCCGTCACTGACGCTGGGCCCGGCGCTGGCCCACTTCGGCTGGGAGCCGGATGACTGGCCGCGCCTGGGCCGCGCCACCATGGCCGGCCACATGCTCGAATGCGGCCTGCAGGTCACCGGCGGCTATTTCTGCGTGCCCGGCCTGAAAGAGGTGCCGGACGTGCACGCGGCCGGCTTCCCCATCGCCGAGATCGACGCCGAGGGCGAGTTCGTCATCGGCAAGGCCGCCGGCACCGGCGGCGCGGTGGACGCCCGTACGATCAAGGAACAGTTGCTGTACGAAGTGCACGACCCGGCCCGCTACCTGACGCCGGACGTGATCGCCGACCTGAGCCAGGCGCGCGTCGAGCAACTGGGACGCGACCGCGTGGCCGTGCGCGGCATCACCGGCCACGCGCGCCCGGCGGAACTGAAGGTCAACGTCTGCCACCACGGCGGCTGGCTGGCCGAGGCCGAGATCTCCTACGCTGGCGTGCAGGCCGAGGCCCGCGCCCGCCTGGCCGCCGACATCGTGCGCAAGCGGCTCGGATCGGCGCTGCGCCTGCGCGCCGACCTGATCGGCGCCGTCAGCATCCTCGATAACGACACCGGCGCCTTGTCCCTGGGGCTGCCCGACGGACACGCCCGCGACGTGCGCCTGCGCCTGGCCGGCGAGCACGCCGACCGCGCCGTGGCCGAACGCGTGCTGCGCGAGGTCACCGCCCTCTATACCTGCGGCCCGGCCGGCGGCGGCGGCGTGCGCACCGCGCTGCGCCCGCGCCTGAACATGGTGTCCTGCACCCTCCCCCGCGACGCCGTGAACAGCGGCTGGCGTTTCCTGGACGAGATCGCGCAATGAACCTGTCATTGACTTCCGTGCCCCTGTACCGCCTGGGCCACAGCCGTTCCGGCGACAAGGGCGATATTTCCAATCTCAGCCTCATCGCCTGGGACCCCGAATGCTATGCGGTGCTGGCCGCGCAAGTCACCGAGGCGCGCGTGGCCGCCTGGTTCGCCTACCGCCGCCCGGCCCGCGTGACACGCTACCTGCTGCCGACCCTGCATGCCATGAACTTCGTGCTCGACGGCGTGCTCGATGGCGGCGTCAACGACGCGCTCAACCTCGACGCGCACGGCAAGAGCCTGTCTTTCCGCTTGCTCGACATGACGGTATCGGTCAGCCCCGCGCTGGCCGCCCGCCTGCCCGACATCCCGGGCGACCGCCCCGCCCCGGCCTGACCCCGCAGCCCCACCACAAAACAACACGTACAACCCAGGAGACACACCATGCGCTTTCCCCTCAAGGGCCGGCTGGCCCTGCTGCTGGCGGCCTTGCCGCTGACCGCCCTGGCCCAGAACGCCGCCAGCGGCTTTCCGGCCAAGCCCGTCACCTTCATCGTGCCGTTTGCCGCCGGCAGCGCCACCGACCAGATCGGCCGCGCCATCGGTCAGGGCGTCACGGAACAGACCGGCCAGGCCGTCGTGATCGAGAACAAGCCCGGCGCCAGCGCCATGATCGGCGCCGCCACCGCGGCCCGCGCGGCGCCCGACGGCTACACCGTGCTGATCACCACCAACACCACCCACGCCGCCAACGAGCACCTGTACAAGACGCTGACCTATCAGCCGGTCAAGGACTACGCGCCCGTCACGCTGCTCGGCAAGGGCGGGCAGATCATGGTGGTCAATCCCAATTCAACCGCCAAGTCCGTCGGCGACTTCCTGGCGCAGGCGCGCCAGGCCCCGGGCAAGCTGAGCTTTGGCAGCGGCAGCTCCAGCAGCCGCATCGCCGGTGAATTGCTGCAACAGATGGCCGGCGTGCAACTGCTGCACGTACCCTACAAGAGCAACCCGCTGGCCGTCACCGACCTGCTCGGCGGCCAGATCGACATGATGATCACCGATACCGCCACCGGTCTGCCGCAAGTCAAGTCGGGCAAACTGCGGGCGCTGGGGGTGACCGGGACGGCGCGCTCGCCGCTGGCGCCGGACGTGCCCACCATCGCCGAGTCCGGCGTGCCGGGCTACGAGATGGGCTACTGGTTCGCCGCCTACGCGCCCGCCGGCACGCCGCCGGAGGTGGTCAAGCGCCTGAACGAGCTGCTGGTCAAGGCCACGCAGAGCGCCCCGGCCAAGCAGTTCTATGCGCAGACCGGCACCGACCCGGCCACCTCCACCCCCGATGAGCTGGCGCGGTTCCAGCAAGCCGAGTCGAAGAAGTGGGGCGACATCATCAAGAAGGCCGGCATCCAGCCCGAGTGACGATCCGCCGGCCGAGCGATCCTGCGCGCGCCCCGCCCCGCCGCCCTAGCGGGACGCCAGAAACAAAAAGCCCCGTCGCTGTGAGCGGCGGGGCTTTTTGCAGCGGCGGATCGACCGCGAGATTTATTTGTCGACGAAGGCGCGCTCGACTACGTAGTCGCCCGGTTGGCCGACTCCCGGGGACACCACGAAACCGCGTTTGTCCAGCATGGCGCTGATATCGGCCAGCATATGCGGACTGCCGCAGATCATGGCGCGGTCGGTTTCCGGGTTGATCTGGGGGATGCCGATGTCATCGCACAGCTTGCCGCTTTCCATCAGCTCGGTAATGCGGCCCTGGTTGCGGAACGGCTCGCGCGTGACGGTCGGGTAGTACACCAGCTTCTCGCGCACCACGTCGCCGAAGAACTCGTTGTTGGGCAATTGGTTTTCGATGAAATCGGCGTAGGCCAGCTCGCTGACCCAGCGCACGCCGTGCACCAGGATGACCTTGTCGAAGCGCTCGTAGACGTCGGGATCCTTGATGATGCTCATGAAGGGCGCCAGGCCGGTGCCGGTGCCGAACAGGAACAGGTGCTTGCCCGGCTTGAGGTCGTCGACCACCAGGGTGCCCACCGGCTTGCGGCTGACCAGGATGGTGTCGCCTTCCTTCAGGTGCTGCAGGCGCGAGGTCAGCGGGCCATTCTGCACCTTGATGCTGAGGAATTCGAGGTTTTCTTCGTAGTTGGCGCTGGCGATGCTGTAGGCCCGCAGCAGCGGCTTGCCTTCGACTTCCAGGCCGATCATGACGAAGTGGCCGTTGTGGAACCGCAGGGCCGCGTCACGCGTGGTGGTGAAGGAAAACAGGGTGTCGTTCCAGTGGTGCACGCTCAGCACGCGCTCGGTATTGAAAGCAGCCATGTCGTATCTAGTAAGGGCGGGACAAGGGGACGACAGGGAATCCGCATCGGCCTCGGCTCGTTCCGCGAGGGGTTCGCCACGGCGCACGAAAGACGCGCCCGGCATTAGGGTTGTCCCTATTCTACAGGGACTTGATGATAACTGCTCTCATTATTCCGTAATACGCTTATGCCGTATTGATGGGGATCAACGGTCTTATCTCAAGTCTTACATCTGGTTGAATACGAGAAAACTTCCTGTTATCGTGCCGCTCTGACTTGATAATCATTTTCGTTAGCAGACCGCTTTGCCGGAGTCCCTATGTCCATGCGTCCCCAAATGACCACCCTGCTGCGCGCCCTGGCCCTGGCCGGCGCCGCCGCCTTCGCCGTTCCCGCCCACGCGGCCGAGGAAGTCAGCCTCTACACCACCCGCGAACCGAAGCTGATCCAGCCGCTGCTGGACGCCTTCACCAAGGAAAGCGGCATCAAGGTCAACACCGTATTCGTCAAGGATGGCCTGCTCGAGCGCGTCAAGGCCGAAGGCGCCAAGTCGCCCGCCGACGTCCTCATGACCGTCGACATCGGCAACCTGCTCGATCTGGTGGACGGCGGCGTGACGCAGTCGATCAAGTCGCAGACGCTGGAATCGGTGATCCCCGCCAACCTGCGCGGCGCCGACGGCAAATGGTACGCCCTGTCGCTGCGCGACCGCGTGCTGTACGTCGAAAAGGATCTGAAGCTGGCGTCCTTCCGCTACGAAGACCTGGCCGATCCGAAATGGAAGGGCAAGGTCTGCATCCGCTCGGGCCAGCACCCCTACAACACCGCCATGATCGCCTCCATGATCGCCCATGACGGCGCCGAGGCCACCGAAAAATGGCTGCGCGGCGTCAAGGCCAACCTGGCCCGCAAGGCCGCCGGCGGCGACCGCGACGTGGCCCGCGACATCCTGGGCGGCATCTGCGACATCGGCCTGGCCAACGCCTACTACGTCGGCCACATGAAGAACGCCGAACCCGGCACCGATGCCCGCAAGTGGGGCGACGCCATCAAGGTGATCCGGCCGACCTTCGCCAACGAAAAGAGCGGCGGCACCCACGTCAACGTCAGCGGCGCGGCCGTCGCGGCGCACGCCCCGAACAAGGCCAACGCGGTCAAGCTGCTCGACTTCCTGGTTTCCGAACCGGCCCAGGCGCTGTACGCCCAGGCCAACTACGAATACCCGGTACGCAAGGGCGTCAAGCTCGACCCCGTCATCGCCAGCTTCGGCGAACTGAAGGTCGATCCCCTGCCCCTGACCGAAATCGCCAAGTACCGCAAGCAAGCCAGCGAGCTGGTGGACAAGGTCGGATTCGACAACTAGAAACCACCTAAAATGCGGCAGGGCGGCGCCCATGGGCGTCGTCTCGCGGCATTCAGGCCTGCCCTCGCCCGCCGGGCTACCTCCGGCAAGCGCGACGGCAGGCCTTGACGCTAGTACAGGCGCCGCCCGCGTGGCGTCCTTCCCGCAGTAATCCTTCTGAAGCATGCATACAGATTCCCCGTCCCGGCCGCTGCGTTTGCGCTGGGCTGAACGCGGCACCGGCTGGCTGACCGGCGCCGCCCTGATCGGCCTGGCGGTGCTGGCGCCGGTGCTGACCCTGGTCTGGTGGGCGCTGGGCGGCGATCTGTCGCACTGGCGCCATCTGGCCACCTACGTCCTGCCCCAGGCCCTGGCCAACACCGCCGCGCTACTGGCCGGCGTGGGCGTGCTGGTGACCTTGCTCGGCACCGGCTCGGCCTGGCTGGTGACGGCCTACGAATTCCCGTCGCGGCGCGCGCTGACCTGGGCGCTGCTGCTGCCGCTGGCGGTGCCCACCTACATCATCGCCTTCGCCTACCTCGATCTGCTGCACCCGATCGGCCCGATCCAGAGCGGCATCCGCGCGCTGCTGGGCTACGACAGCCCGCGCCAGTTCCGCCTGCCGGATCTGCGTTCGATCCAGGGCGCGATCTTCGTGCTGGGCTTCGTGCTCTATCCCTACGTGTACCTGAGCACCCGCGTCATGTTCATGACGCAGGCCGCCAGCCTCCTGGAAGCCGCGCGCACATTGGGCGCGGGCCGCTACGCCGTGTTCTTCCGCGTGGCGCTGCCGCTGGCCCGTCCGGCCATCGTGGTGGGCGTCAGCCTGGCGCTGCTGGAAACCCTGAACGATATCGGCGCCTCGGAATTCCTGGGCGTGCAGACGCTGACCGTCTCCGTCTACACCACCTGGGTGACGCGCTCGGACCTGGCCGGCGCCGCACAGATCGCGCTGACCATGCTGGCCATCGTGATCGGCCTGATCCTGCTCGAACGCCACGGCCGCAAGCGCCAGCGCTACGCCAACACCCAGCGCATGCGGCCGATGCAACCGCGGCGGCTGCGCGGCGCGGCCGCGCTGCTGGCGGCGGTGCTGGGCTGGATTCCGGTGATCGTCGGCTTCGCCGCGCCAGCGCTGTATCTGGTGGTCGAAACCTACAAGCGCCTGCATCTGGTGGGCGGGGTCTCCGACCAGTTGCTCAACGGACTCGGCAACACCCTGATCGTCGCCCTCAGCGCCACCGTCGTCACCCTGCTGTGCGGCCTGATCGTGGCCTGGGCCGGCCGCACGCTGCGCGAGAGCGCCGGCTTCAACCCGGGCCGCGCCTGCGCCCGCGTCGCCAGCCTGGGCTATGCCGTGCCCGGCACCGTGCTGGCCATCGGCCTGCTCACTCCCTTCGTCTGGATCGACACCGCCGTGGCCAAGGTCTTTGGCGGCACCGGACTGTTCCTGATGGGGTCGATGGCAGCCCTGGTGTGCGCCTACGCCATCCGCTTTCTGGCCATCTCCACCGGCGCGCTCGAAGCGGGCCTGGCCCGCATTCCGCCGTCGTTGGAACAGGCCTCGCGGCTGTTGGGCGAAAACTCGGCCGGCACGCTGCGGCGAGTCCACCTGCCGCTGCTGCGCCCGGCGCTGGCGGCCAGCGCCCTGCTGGTGTTCGTCGACGCCATGAAGGAACTGCCGGCCACGCTGCTGCTGCGGCCCATGAACTTCGATACGCTCGCCACCTGGCTCTATGCCGAAGCGGCCCGCGGCACCTACGAAGAAGGCGCGGTGGCCGCGCTGGCGATCGTGCTGGCCGGCCTGCTGCCCGTCATCCTGCTGGCCCGCACCAATCTGAAAATGGGACATTGAACATCGTGCCCGATCTGCTTGAACTCGATCATCTCTCGCTGGGCTACGACACGCCCAAGGGGCTGCGCCCCGTGGTGCAGGACCTGACGCTGGGCCTGCCGGCCGGCCACATCGGCTGCCTGCTGGGCGAATCCGGCTGCGGCAAGACCACGGTGCTGCGCGCCATCGCCGGTTTCGAACCGGTGCGCGCCGGCCGCATCCTGCTCGATGGCGCCGTCATCTCCTCGCCCACCGAACAGGTGGCGCCGGAAAAGCGCCGCGTCGGCATGATGTTCCAGGACTACGCGCTGTTTCCGCATCTGTCGGTGGCGCAGAACGTGGCCTTCGGCCTGCGCCGCCTGGAACGCGCCGAGCGCGCCCGCCGCGTCGAGGAAATGCTGACGCTGGTCGGCCTGGCGCACGCCGCCAACAGCTATCCGCACGAGATCTCGGGGGGCCAGCAGCAGCGCGTGGCGCTGGCGCGCGCCCTGGCGCCCTCGCCCGACCTGCTGCTGCTGGACGAACCGTTTTCCAACCTGGACGTGGACACCCGCGAACGCCTCGCCTTCGAAGTACGGGAGATCCTGAAAACCACCGGCCACACGGCGATCCTGGTGACCCACAACCAGGCCGAGGCCTTCGCCATTGCCGACCGCATCGGCGTGATGGCATGCGGGCGCATCGCCCAATGGGACACGCCCTACAACCTGCACCACCACCCGGCCGACGATTTCGTGCGCGACTTCATCCGCCGTGAAGCGCTGGTGGAGCAGCGCGAACAGGTCTTCGCCCGCGGCCGCTGACGCGCTCGGCGCCGCGCCGGCGGGCGGACGCGGCGCGCGGGCCTGGCGCCCGCGCTGGCGCGAAGGCGCCCCAGCCTGCCGGACGCGCGCTACGCCTACAGCCCGTTGGCGCTTGTCGGCGCTTTGTTGGCGCTTAATCGGCCGACAGTTTGACCTTCTGCGACAGCGCCTTGAACGACTCATGCTGGCTGCGCGTCAGGCGCTCGACCTCGGCGGGCGTCGAGCCATACGGCATGAAGCCGGCCTGCTCCAGCTTGTCCTTGACGTCCGGCATCGCCAGCGCGGCCTGGAACGCTTCGCTCAGCGCGGCCGTGACCTCCGGCGGCAGCTTGGCCGGGCCATAGACCGCGAACCACGGATCGACCACCGCCGCGCCGTAGCCCAGCTCGGCCAGCGTGGGCACATCGGGCAGCGCCGGCGCGCGCTTGCTGCCGGTGACGGCCAGGGCCTGAACCTTGCCCGACTTGATGTGCGGCAGCGAGGCCGGCAGGTTGTCGAACATGAGCGGCAGATGGCCGCCGAGCAGGTCGTTCAGCGCCTGCGCGCTGCCCTTGTAGGGAATGTGCTGCATGCCGGCGCCGGTGAGCTGGTCGAACATCACGCCGGCCAGATGCATCGAGGTGCCCGTGCCGGGCGTGCCGAAGGCGGTGCCCGGATGCTGCTTGGCGTAGGCCACCAGATCCTTGACGCTGCCGACCTTGAGCGCCGGGCCGGTTTCCAGCACCACCGAGGATGCGCCCAGCATGCTGATGCCGGTGAAGTCCTTGGTGGGATCGAACGGCATCGACGGATAGACGAAGGGGTTGAGCGCGTTGGTGGAGATGGCGCCGAAGCCGATGGTGTAGCCGTCCGGCGCGGCCTTGGCCACGGCGTCCATGCCGATGTTGCCGCCGGCGCCCGGGCGGTTTTCGACGATGACGGGCTGGCCCAGCTTCTCGGCGACCTTGGCGCCGGCGGTGCGCGCCACCAGGTCGGTGGTGCCACCGGCGGTGTACGGCACGATGAATACGATGGGCTTGGCCGGATAGCCGGCGGCCTGCGCGGCGGCGGCGCCATGGACCAGCGCCAGCGCGGCCAGGCCTCGCAGCGCGTTCAGGGTAAAGCGTTGCATGATGTCTCCATCCCGATTGTTATCAAGTTAGGGATGCGCATCATACTGTGTGGCGCAATTCGGATGCCATCACGAACGCAAACGCGATTCTTCGCGCGCGGCCGGATCGACCCGCCGCCATCGGTGATACCGCGCGGACTTCCCGGCAAGCGGCGCCTTGCGTTGCGACCCGGCCGCGTCATGCCCGCGGCGGCGGCAGCGGAATGAACTCAGTCTCGTCGCCCGGCACGGTCTGGCCGAAACGGTTGCGCTGCCAGTCTTGTTTGGCCTGCTCGATGCGGTCCTTGCTGCTGGAGACAAAGTTCCACCAGATGAAGCGCGGGCCTTCCAGCGGCTCGCCACCCAGCACGGCGAAGCGCGCGTCGGTACAGGCGCGGATCTGCACCGGCCGGCCCGGCGCGAACACGATCAGGCGGCCGCTCTCGAACACCTGGCCGTCCACCTCGACCGAGCCGATCGCCAGATAGGCGGCGCGTTCTTCGTGTTCGGCCGGCAGCACGGTGACGGCGCCGGCGCGCAACTGCATGTCGCCATAGAACAGCGGCGAATGGGTCTTGACGGCCGAGGTCTTGCCGAACAGCGAGCCGGCCACCACCTGCGCGCGCACGCCCTCGCCCTCGACCACGGGCTGGGCGTCCAGGCCGTAGTGCGTGAAGCCAGGATCGGTTTCCTCGTGGGCCTTGGGCAGGCCAACCCAGATCTGCAACCCGGCCAGGCGTTGCGGGGCCTGGCGACTCTCGGGCGAGGAACGTTCGGAGTGGACAATGCCGCGTCCGGCCGTCATCCAGTTCACCTCGCCGGGCAGGATGGTCTGGGTGTTGCCGGCGCCGTCGCGATGCACCATCGAGCCTTCGTAGAGGTAGGTCACGGTGGACAGGCCGATGTGCGGATGCGGGCGCACGTCGATGCCCGCACCGGCCGCGAATTCGACCGGGCCCATGTGATCCAGGAACACGAACGGGCCGACGGTGCGGCGCTGCGCCGAAGGCAGCGCGCGGCGCACTTCGAAGCCGCCCAGGTCGCTGCTGCGCGGCACCACCACGGTTTCGATCTGGCTGTCGCCGGGTTGGGACAAGGTGGACATGGGAATGCTCCTGTAGGTTGGCCGACTCGGGCCCATGTTAAGGCCCCTTGGGGCTTGGCTGAATCGCCTGCCGCGCCGCCGCCCGGCGGCGGGCCGGCCTCGCGTATCGAAAACAAGGCCGGGCGGATCCTCGATCCGCCCGGCCGCTGGCCGTCAGGCCAGATCAAACACCAGTACCTCGGCGTTGTCGCCGCCAGAGAGCGCCACCCGCGTTTCATCGCTGAGGGCGACCGCGTCGCCGGCCGCCAATTCGACACCGTTGACCGTCACGCTGCCGCGCGCCACGTGCACCCAGGCGCGGCGGCCGGGGGCCAGTTCCAGCGTGGCCGACTCGTCGCCATCGAACAGGCCGGCATACAGGCGCGCGTCCTGATGGATTGTCATCGAGCCATCGATGCCGTCGCCCGACACCAGGGCTTGCAGGCGGCCGCGCTTTTGCGCGTCGGTGAACGCCTTTTCCTCATATTCCGGCGCAATGCCGGTGACGTTCGGCTCGATCCAGATCTGCAACATGTGCGTTTCCTTGTCGGCGCGCGGGTTGAACTCGGAGTGCATCACGCCGCGGCCGGCGCTCATCCGCTGCACGTTGCCGGGCTGGATGGTGGAGCCGCTGCCCATGCTGTCCTTGTGCGCGATGGCGCCGTCCAGCACGTAGGTGATGATCTCCATGTCGCGGTGGCCGTGGGTACCGAAACCGCGGCCGGCGGCGATGCGGTCATCGTTGATCACGCGCAACGCGCCAAAGCCCATGTGGGCGGGATCGTAGTAGTTGGCGAACGAGAAGGTGTGGAACGAGTCGAGCCAGCCGTGGTTGGCGTGACCGCGTTCGGCGCTACGGCGAAGGGTAAGCATGGTGGACTCCTGTTTCAAATAAATGAATGGTTGCGCGCTGGCGGGCTTTCTTGACGTTGTTGCTGAACGCCCCGCTACTCAACCGGCATGAGTGAATTGTGCGCGTACTAAGGGACTGGTTTGACGCTATGATTTGAAGAAACCATTCAAATTATTTGAACGATATTTCCGGAAGCCCGCCCATGCAGCCGATCACCCCCGAATTGCTCATCCTGGTGGACGCGATCGCGCGCCACGGCAGCTTCGCCAAGGCGGCGCGCGAGCTGGACAAGGTGCCCTCCGCCGTGACCTACG
Source organism: Achromobacter sp. (assembly GCF_050285565.1). Lineage (GTDB taxonomy): Bacteria > Pseudomonadota > Gammaproteobacteria > Burkholderiales > Burkholderiaceae_B > Achromobacter. The sequence continues at coordinate 405,808 of NZ_JBLZXG010000003.1, read as the reverse complement.
CGATCCGCAAGCTGGAGGACGGGCTGGATGTGCTGCTGTTCGACCGCTCCGGCCACCGGGCGCTGCTGACGCCGGCCGGCGAAGCGCTGCTCAAGGACGGCCGCCACGTCTTGCAGTCGCTGGACGACCTGGCGTGCCGGGTCAAGCGCATCGCGACCGGCTGGGAGGTGGAGCTGCGCATCGCGGTCAGCGCGGTGCTGCCGTGGCGGCCGCTTTACGACCTGGTCGAGGAGTTCCAGGCGCTGGGCAGCGCGACCACATTGCGCTTTTCGACCGAAGTGCTGAGCGGCAATTGGGATGCGTTGACCTCGAACCGCGCCGATCTGGTGATCGGCGCGGGCGCGGCGGGCGAACCGACCGGGCCTTATCGGTCGCAGACCATGGGACAGGCGCAGTTCGGCTTCTGCGTGGCGGCGCATCATCCGCTGGCATCGCTGCCGCAACCGTTGAGCCGGGCCGATATCACGCGCTATTGCGCGGTGGTGGTGGCCGACACCTCGCGCAATCTGCCGCCGCAGTCACGCGGCATTCTGGCGGAGCAGCCGACCCTGGTGATGCCGACCATGCAAGCCAAGATCGAGGCGCAGATCCGAGGGTTGGGATGCGGGTATCTGCCGTTGACCCTGGCGGCGCCTTATCTGGCGCAGGGGCTGCTGGTGGTCTGCGACACGGACGAAGGGATGTCGCTGACCGAGCATGTGGCTTATGCGTGGCGCGCCGAGGCGCCGGGGGAGGCGCTCAAATGGTGGTTGCAGAAGCTTAAGTCACCACGGCTTTGCGAGGGGCTGCTAGGGCTGGGCTGAGGGCGCCCTCGTCTCCCGGGAACCGAGGCGGCCCGGTGCGCGCCAGGGGCTGGGTCGGCCGCCCGGCGCGCGCCCTACTCGTCTTCGATGCCGAGTTCGCGCAGTTTGCGGGTGATGGTGTTGCGGCCGATGCCCAGACGCGAGGCGGCTTCGACACGGCGGCCGCGGCTGGCGTCGAGGGCGCTTTGCAGCAGGATCTTCTCGAACTGGCGCGTCAGGGTCGCCATGACGGCGGGTTCGCCGCGTTCGAGGCGGTACTGGGCGTCGCGCAGCAGCGAGTCCTGCCAGTTGCGCGGAGCGCCTTCGTCGACCGCCGTGGCGTTGGCCGGCGCGTGATGCGGAACCACGGTGCCGATGGCGGCAACGCTGGCGCCGGCCGGCGGGCGCGGCGAGGCCGCGCCGGCGGCGGATGCGTGCTCCATGGCGCGGATCTCGGGCGGCAGATCGGCGCGTTCGACGGTCTGGCCCGGGGCCATGACGGTGAGCCAGTGGCAGAAGTTCTCCAGTTGGCGCACGTTGCCGGGGAAGTCGAACTTGGTCAGAACCGCCAGCGCTTCCGGGGTCAGGCGCTTGACCGGCACACCGAGCGCGCGGGCGCTGGCGGTAAGAAAGTGGTTGGCCAGCGCGGGAATGTCCTCCACCCGTTCGCGCAGCGGCGGCAGGCGCAGGCGGATGACGTTCAGGCGGTGGAACAGGTCTTCGCGGAACAGGCCTTGTTCGACCCGTTGCTCCAGCGGCTGATGGGTGGCGGCGACGATGCGCACGTCGACCCGCACGGGCTGCGCGCCGCCGACGCGATAGAAGCTGCCTTCGGCCAGCACGCGCAGCAGGCGGGTCTGCAGCTCGATCGGCATGTCGCCGATTTCGTCCAGGAACAGCGTGCCGCCATGGGCTTCCTCGAAGCGGCCGCGCCGCAGCGTGTTGGCGCCGGTGAAGGCGCCGCGCTCGTGGCCGAACAGTTCGGCTTCGAGCAGGTCGCGCGGAATGGCCGCTGCGTTCAGGGCCACGAACGGCCCGCTGGCACGCACGCCATGGCCGTGCAGCGCCCGCGCCACCAGTTCCTTGCCGGTGCCGGATTCGCCGGTGATCAGCACGGTGACCTTAGACTGCGCCAGCCGGCCGATGGCGCGGAACACTTCCTGCATGGCGGTGGACGACGATTGCGTCATCATCCAGCGCTCGTTGTTCTGGGCCTCGCCCTGCCCTTCGGGGCTTTCGGGCTGGGCCGATTCCTGCATGGCGCGCTGGATCAGCGCCACCGCCTCGTTCACGTCGAAGGGTTTGGCCAGGTAGTCGAACGCGCCGCCCTGGAAGGCGGACACGGTGCTGTCCAGATCGGCGAAGGCGGTCATGACGATGACCGGCAGGCCGGGATGGCGTTCCTTCAACTGGCGCAACAGTTCCAGGCCGTTGCCGCCGGGCATGCGGATATCGGACACCAGGGCGACGGGTGTGTCGTGCGCCAGCGCGTCGAGCACGTCGGCGGCCTGGGAGAAACTACGGGTGGGGACACCGGCGCGGGCCAGGGCCTTTTCGAGGACCCAGCGGATGGCCTGGTCGTCGTCGACGATCCATACGGGTTTCATCAGAGTGCGGGCTCCATCGGTAGGACCAGGCGGAACTCGGTGCGCCCGGGTCGGGATTCAAATTCGATGATGCCGCCGTGCTGCTGCACGAAATCCTGGGCCAGGCTCAGGCCCAGGCCGGTCCCGCCCGCGCGGGCGGTGACCAGCGGGTGGAAAATGCGGTCGCGGATGTGATCCGGCACGCCGGGGCCGTTGTCGATGATGGACAACTCCAGCGCCAACCGGTGCTGGCGGTGCGCCAGCATCACCTGCCGCGCCACGCGGGTGCGCAGCGTAACGACGCCGGGCTCCAGGCCGGGCGTCTGCGGCCGCGCCACCAGTTCCTGCGCGGCGTTGCGGGCCACGTTGAGCACCGCCTGCATCAGGCGGGCGGCGTCGCCCTTCAGGTCGGGCATGGAGGCGTCGTAGTCGCGCACCAGCGTGACGTCGTTGCGGAATTCGGCCTGGATCAGGGCGCAGACGCGCTCGCAGATCTCGTGGATGTTCACCGGCCGCGCATTCAGCGGCACGCGCTGCGGGCCGCTCAGGCGGTCCACCAGCGCCTGCAGGCGGTCGGCTTCGGAAATGATGACCTGGGTGTACTCGGCCAGCGCCGCGCTCGGCAGCTCGGCTTCCAGCAACTGCGCCGCGCCGCGCAGCCCGCCCAGCGGATTCTTGACCTCGTGCGCGAGGTTGCGCAACAGCTCGCGGTGCGCCTCGATCTCGTCGACCAGGCGATGGTTACGGTCGGCCAGCACGCGCTGCTCGATCTCGCGGGTCTCGATCAGGGCGGGCCAGCGTTGGCCGCTCAGTCCCACCGTGGTCACGGCCACCTCCACCGATTCGGTGGCGCGGCGCAATGAGGCCAGCTGCCTGACGTCGGCATACCTGCCGGCCGCGGCGCGGTCGATGGACGACTGGATGTTCTCAGGGTTGTCGAACAGCGTGGCGGCGGAATGGCCGCACAGCTGCTTGCGCGAACGGCCGAACAGATCCTCGGCGGCCGCATTGGCGTATTCGATGTGACCGCGTTCGTTGACCAGGAAAACGGACGTGGCAAGCAGATCGAGAGCTTCTACATTCATTTTTCAACGTACCCGAATGACTACAGGGGGAAAATCGGCACGCCGGTCCGGCGGCGCCTGCGTGCGAGGCGCCCTGCCCGCCGGCACGGGGCCGGACGGGCAAGTCTTCGGTCGGCGACCTGGCGGTGCGCGTGGTGTCGGCCCTGGTTTCTGCCTACATCATCGCGCTCCCCCAGCCACGGCCTCTGCGATCAGAGGCTGTAGTACATGTCGAATTCGACCGGGTGCGTGGTCATGCGCAGGCGGTTCACGTCGGCCATCTTCAGGTCGATGTAGGCGTTGAGCATGTCGTTGCTGAACACGCCGCCGCGGGTCAGGAACTCGCGGTCGTTGTCCAGCGCTTCCAGCGCCTGCTCCAGCGAGGAGCACACGGTCGGGATCTTGGCGTCTTCTTCCGGCGGCAGGTCGTACAGATTCTTGTCGGCCGGATCGCCGGGGTGAATCTTGTTCTGCACGCCGTCCAGGCCCGCCATCATCAGGGCCGAGAACGCCAGGTACGGGTTGGCCAGGGGATCCGGGAAGCGCGCCTCGACGCGGCGGCCCTTCGGGTTGCCCACGTACGGAATGCGGATCGAGGCCGAGCGGTTGCGGGCCGAGTAGGCCAGCTTGACCGGGGCTTCGTAGTGCGGAACCAGGCGCTTGTACGAGTTGGTGCCAGGGTTGGTGATGGCGTTCAGCGCGCGGGCGTGCTTGATGATGCCGCCGATGTAGTACAGCGCGAATTCCGACAGGCCGGCGTAGCCGTTGCCCGCGAACAGGTTCTGGCCATCCTTCCAGATGGACTGGTGCACGTGCATGCCGGAGCCGTTGTCGCCGACGATGGGCTTGGGCATGAAGGTGGCGGTCTTGCCGTAGGCATGGGCCACGTTGTGCACGATGTACTTGACGATCTGGGTCCAGTCGGCGCGTTGCACCAGGGTGCTGAACTTGGTGCCGATTTCCAGCTGGCCGGCGCCGGCCACTTCATGGTGGTGCACTTCGACCGGCACGCCCATCTGTTCCATCAACAGGCACATTTCCGAGCGCATGTCCTGGAACGAGTCGACCGGGGGAACCGGGAAGTAGCCGCCCTTGACGGCGGGACGGTGGCCGGTGTTGCCGCCTTCGAATTCCAGGCCGGTGGACCAGGAGGCCTCTTCCGACTTGATCTTGACGAAGGTGCCCGACATATCGGTGTTCCAGGTCACGCCGTCGAACACGAAGAATTCGGGTTCCGGACCGAAGTAGGCGGTGTCGCCCAGGCCCGAGGCCTTCAGGTAGGCTTCGGCGCGCTTGGCCAGCGAACGCGGGTCGCGGTCATAGCCCTTCAGGTCGGACGGTTCGACCACGTCGCACGACAGGATCAGGGTCGGCTCTTCGCGGAACGGATCCAGGTTGGCGGTCGCCAGGTCGGGGATGAGCAGCATGTCGGAGGCTTCGATGCCCTTCCAGCCCGGGATCGAAGAGCCGTCGAAGGCCTGCCCGCTTTCCAGCTTGTCTTCATCGATCGCGGTCGTGGGCACGGACACGTGGTGCTCGCGGCCGACCGTGTCGGTAAAGCGGAAATCCACGAATTTGACTTCGTTGTCGGCGATCTGTTTCAGGACGTCTTTCGGGCTTGCCATGTCATCTCCATTAGATAAAAGGGTCGAGGGCTGTGCCGCTCGACTGGCATAAAACAGGAAAGCAATAAGCGTGCCAGGTTTCACCCCCGGGATTGCCCGGGGAAGGCGACAAGGCAAGCGGAAAATGTAGCACCATTCTGGTGCAAAAGATGGGGCATGAACGCCCCATTCTGGTGCTTTATTGCGACAGGAACATTTCCTGCAGATCGTTCAGGAAGCGCCAGCCCAGCGGCGTGGCCCGCAGGCGGGTGGGATCGGCGTCGAGCAGCCCCTTGGCGGTGGCTGCCTCCAATTGGTGCGCAATGGCGGCCAGCGACAGGCCGGTGCGCTCGCTGAACAAGGTGGCGGCCACCCCGTCCTTCAGGCGCAGCGCATTGAGCATGAACTCGAACGGCAGTTCCTCCGGGCCGACCTGGCGGCTTTCCGCCAGGTGGCTGCCATCGCGGGCGGCGGCGGCCCGCATCCAGGATTCCGGGCTGCGCAGCCGCGCCTCGCGCACGATGCGGTCGTGGAACGACAGCTTGCCGTGCGCGCCCGGCCCCAGGCCGAGGTAGTCGCCGAATTCCCAGTAATTCAGATTGTGGCGGCAGCGCGCGCCGGGCCTGGCGTAGGCCGAAACCTCGTAGCGCGCCAGGCCGGCCTCGGCCAGCTCGGCCTCGACGGCGTCCTGCATGGCGGCGCTGGTATCGTCGTCCGGCAGGTCCTGCGGCGGGAACTTGGCGAAAACCGTGTTGGGCTCCATCGTCAGGTGATAGAGCGACAAGTGCTCGGTGCCAAAGTCGATGGCCTGGCGCAGGTCGCCCACGCACGCGTCCAGGGTCTGGCCCGGCAACGCGAACATCATGTCCAGGTTGACGCGCGGCGCGGCGCGCTGGGCCATCTCGATGGCGGCGCGGGCCTGGGCCGAGTCATGGATGCGGCCAAGCTTCTTCAACTGGGCGTCGTCGAAACTCTGGATGCCCAGTGAAAAGCGAGTCACGCCACTGGCGGCATAGTCGCGGAAACGGTCGGCCTCGGCGGTGCCGGGGTTGGCCTCCATGGTGATTTCCGCGTCGGGCCACAGGTTCAGACAGGCGCGCAGCATCGCCAGCAGCTCGTCCAGGCCGGCGGCCGACAGCAGGCTGGGGGTGCCGCCGCCGATGAACACCGAGACCACCTGGCGGCCCCAGATCGACGGCAGCGCCTGCTCCAGATCGCTGCGCAACGCGTCCAGGTAGGCGCGCTCGGGAATCTCGTCGCCCGGCGCCGCGTGCGAATTGAAGTCACAGTATGGGCATTTGCGCACGCACCACGGCACGTGCACATAGACCGACAGCGGCGGCAGACTGGTCAGGGTGGCGCCGGCCGGGGCGACCCGGCGCGAACCGGCCGCGCCGAGTTCGGAGCGGATGGGGATGGTGATGGACATTCGGTGTTCCTGGCGGCGGCGCGCACGCGCCCCGGGTCAAGCCTGGTTCAGCTTGCTCAGCAATTCGCGCAGGGCGCGGGCGCGATGGCTGACGCGGTTCTTTTCTTCCGGCTCGAGCGCGGCGGCCGTCAGGCCCTGGTCGGGCAGGTAGAAGTGCGGATCGTAGCCGAAACCGTTGGCGCCTTCCGGCTGGTCGATGATCTCGCCCTGCCACAGGCCTTCGCCGAGCAGAGGCCGGGGGTCGTTTTCGCTGCGCACCAGCGCCAGCACCGCCACGTAACAGGCGCTGCGGTCGGTGGCCTGGGCCAGTTTCTCAACCAGCAGCGCGTTGTTGGCCTGGTCGGATTTGTCGCCGCCGTGCATCTTGGCGTAGCGCGCCGAGTACACGCCGGGCGCGCCGTCCAGCGCGGCCACGCACAGGCCGGAGTCATCGGCCAGCGCCGGCAGACCGGTCAGGCGACTGGCGTGGCGCGCCTTGGCCAGCGCGTTTTCGACGAAGGTGACGTGCGGCTCCTCGGCCTCGGGCACGCCGAGCTCGCCCTGCGGCACCAGCTCGATGCCGAGCGGCGCGAACAACGCGGAGAATTCGCGCAGCTTGCCGGGGTTGTTGGAAGCCAGCACGACGCGGCGCAGGGAATCGGGGATCTTGGGGGAAGTCATGGGCCAAATTGTATAGGGCGCGCCGCCGGTTCCGACGCGTAACCGCCGCCGCGACGAAACAACACCGACATATTTGATGGTCAATATGGTCAATCTTGTCACTGATCGTATCTGAACGCCCCGGCGATGAACCCTCTTCACGCTTTGCACCGGCCGGTCGCGGCCCGCGCGCCTGCTCATGCCACCGGCGCCGCCGCGCCCGCCCCGGTCAGTCTGGCGGGCATCTTGCGCGAACGACTGTTGCGCCCCCGTTTCCAGCCGGTGATCGACCTGACGCACAGCCGCATCTACGGACATGAAAGCCTGATCCGTGGCCCGGTCGACACCCCCCTGCACTTTCCCGACGCCCTGTTCGCCGAAGCCCGCCGCCAGGGCTTGCACCCGCAACTGGAACTGGCGAGCTTTCGCGCGGGCGCCCAGGGCTTCAACCAGAACGCCGCGCCCGGCAAACTGTTCCTGAATCTGTCGGGCTCGGCCTTGATCCACTACTGGACGCTGTGGGGCGACGAAATGCCGCTGCGCCTGCTCAAGGATTGCACCCTGGCGCCGTCCAATATCATCGTCGAACTGACCGAACAGGATCCGCTGTCCGAGTACATGTCCACGCTCGGCAGCGCCTTCGCCTGCCTGCGCGAATACGGCATGCGGATCGCGCTGGACGACTACGGCGTCGGCAATTCGAACCTGCAACTGTGGGCCGAGATGCAGCCTGACCTGGTCAAGATCGACCGCTATTTCTTTCATGGCATCGGTCACGACGACCGCAAGCAGAACATGGTGCGCGCCATTCTCAAGGTGGCGCAATACCTGGGGACGGCCATCGTCGCCGAGGGCATCGAGACCGCCGAGGATCTGGCGGTGGTGCGCGACCTGGAGATCCGCTACGCCCAGGGCTGGCTGCTGGGCCGCCCCGACGAAGCGCTGCTGACCGAGCTGACTCCGCCGCTGCGCGATTCGCTGCGGGTGCGCACGCCCGCCCCGCTGTCGCAGCGCTCGGCCGGCGGCACCGCCGCCAGCCTGCGGGTCGAGGCGCCGGCCGCGCTGCTGAACCAGCACACCAACGACGACGTGCACCGCCTTTTCATCGAACACAAGAACCTGCACGCGGTGGCGGTGGTCGATGGCGACAACCGGCCGGTGGGCATCATCAACCGCCGTGATTTCTCCGAACACTACGCGCAGCGCTATACCCGCGAACTGTTCGGCCGCGACGCCTGCTCGACATTCATGAACGCCGAGCCGGTACTGGTCGACCTGGACGTGTCGATCGACCAGCTCAGCCACGTGCTGATCTCGGAAGACCAGCGTTACCTGATGGACGGCCTGATCATCACCCGCGACGGCCGCTACGACGGCCTGGCCACCGGCGAGACGCTGGTGCGGTCGGTGACCGAGATGCGCATCGAAGCCGCGCGCTACGCCAATCCGCTGACCTCGCTGCCCGGCAACATCCCCATCAGCCGGCACATCGCCACGCTGCTGGAGGACGCCGCCGATTTCACCATCTGCTATGGCGACCTGAACAATTTCAAGCCGTTCAACGACGTCTATGGCTACTGGCGCGGCGACGACATGATCATGCTGACCGCCGAGGTCATCAAGCGTCACTGCGATCCGCTGCGCGATTTCGTCGGCCACGTGGGCGGCGACGATTTCGTGGTGCTGCTGCGCAGTCCCGACTGGAACGCGCGCATCCAGCGCGTCATCGCCGAGTTCAACGAGCGCGCCATCGATCTGTACGACGACGCGGGCCGCCGCAACGGCGGCATCGAGGCCGAGGACCGCTACGGCGTGCCGCGCTTCTTTCCGTTCGTGACGCTGGGGGTCGGCGCCCTCACCGTCACCCCTTCCCTATGCGAGCGCATCCGCCCGGAGGACATCGCTTCGGCCGCCGCCCAGGTCAAGCACAAGGTCAAGCATGGCAACCTGTCGCTGGTGAGCGAGCGCTACAGCGGCGCCAGCCTGCCGCAGATCGCTCCCTGACGCCTGCCCGGCGATGGCCGGCGCGATCTGGAAGACAGCGACCGCGCGCTGCAGCCCCTGGGCCTGCTGTTCCAGCGCGGCCGCGGCGGCGGCGGTCTGCTCGACCATCGCGGCGTTTTCCTGGGTGGCGCGCTCGATATCGGCCACGGCGTCATTGACCGAGGCAATACCGGCGGCCTGCTCGGCGCTGGCGCTGGAGATTTCCGCCACGATCCGGGTCACCTCGTCGACCGAGGCCAGCATGTCGCGCATGGTGTCGCCGGCCAGGTGCACCTGGCGCACGCCGGCCTCGACGCGGCTGGCCGAATCCTCGATCAAGCCCTTGATTTCCTTGGCCGCCTGGGCGCTGCGCTGGGCCAGCGAGCGCACCTCGCCCGCCACCACCGCGAAGCCCTTGCCCTGCTCGCCGGCGCGGGCCGCCTCGACCGCGGCGTTCAGCGCCAGGATGTTGGTCTGAAAGGCGATGCTGTCCACCACCCCGACGATCTCGCCGATGCGGCGCGCGCTGTCGGCAATGCCCTGCATGATGGCCACCACCTGCTGCACCGCGTCCCCGCCGCGCTGGGCCAGGCGGGTGGCGCTGAGGGCCTGGCGGCTGGCCAGGTCGGCGTTGCCCGCCGTCATCCGCACCGTATGCGCCAGTTGCGTCATATTGGCCGCCGCTTCCTGCAGCGAGCCGGCCTGGCGCGCGGTGCGATCCGACATGTCGGCGCCGCCGGCGGCGATCTCGCCCGAGCCGGTGTGGATCTCTTCGACCCCATGGCGCACCGATGCCACCGCCGCCGACAGGCCGCTCTGCATGCGCCGCATGGCCGAATACAGCACGCCGATCTCGTTGTCGCCATGAACCGCGATGTGGCCGGTCAGGTCGCCGTCGGCGATGCGGTCGAAGTGGGCGCCGGCCTCGTTCAGCGGCCGCAGGATGCGGCGGCGGAAGGCCAGCCGGATCAGCACCGCCAGCACCAGCACCAAGCCCAGCACGGCCGCGGCCGCCAGCGTCACGCGCTGCATGGTCTGGCTGGCGCCGGCCACCGCGGCCTGGCCCTGCTGGCGGGCGTAGGCCTGGTAGGCATCGGCCTGCTTGACGTAGGCCGCGCCCGACAGCGGCAACACCTTGTCGGCCAGCCGGTTGACCTCGATGCCGTTCCAGCCCTTGATGGCCTTGAACATGGGCGCCAGCGTCTGGTCGGCGAAGGCGCCGTAGGCCGCCAGAACCTGGTCGAACAGCGGCGCGCCCTGCGCGCTAGTGTCGGGGTTGGCGCGCAGCCGCGCCAGGCTGGCGGCGGCCTGCCTGAGCAGCGCGTCGGCGTGGTTCAGCGACTCGTCGCGGGCTTGCTCCAGCCCGCCCTCCATGGCGGTCTTGGCGTCGGTCAGCGCGGCGCGCGCCTGGAACAAGCGGCTGGTCATGTCCGCCAGATCGCTGGCGCGCTCGATGCTGCCGCGCCCCAGCGCCTCAATGTCGGCGCGATTCTCGCGCAGCACGAAGATCCCGGCCGCCGCGGCCAGCGCGAACAACACCACAAACACCGCCAGAATGGCGGAAACCGCCGTCGTCACCCTGAGATTTTTCCGCATAGCCGTCCGTCTGTTGCAGCGCCGCATGGGCGTATTCGGGCGATTATGGGCATGCAGTTTGGCAATTTCTTGACACAACCTAGGCCCGTCCATGACGAACGGCCGTCACATCAATGCGCTTTTGCGAACAGGAACCCCGTATTAATGAATTGTGAATTGGCAGGCGCGGCCCCTTGCGGCACAGTCAATCCTGTCCCGTACCCCATTTCATTTTCGACATCGCAGCCCATCTCATGCCTCAAGCCTCCCACGCCTACCAGGACATCCGCGAAGCCGTCCGCGCCCTGTGCGCCCAGTTCCCCGCCGAGTACTTCCGCAAGGTCGATGAAGAACGCGGCTACCCCGACGCCTTCGTGCGCGCCCTGACCGAGGCCGGCTGGCTGGCGGCGCTGATTCCGCAGGAATACGGCGGCTCGGGCCTGGGCCTGACCGAAGCCTCGGTCATCATGGAAGAGATCAACCGCAGCGGCGGCAATTCCGGCGCCTGCCACGGCCAGATGTACAACATGGGCACCCTGCTGCGGCACGGCTCCGAGGCCCAGAAGCGCGAGTACCTGCCGCGCATCGCCGCCGGCGAGCTGCGGCTGCAGTCCATGGGCGTGACCGAGCCCACCACCGGCACCGACACCACCAAGATCAAGACCACCGCCGTGCGCCGCGGCGACCGCTACGTCATCAACGGCCAGAAGGTCTGGATCTCGCGGGTGCAGCATTCCGACCTGATGATCTTGCTGGCGCGCACCACGCCGCTCGATCAGGTCACGCGCAAGTCTGAAGGCATGTCGATCTTCCTGGTCGACCTGCACGAGGCGGTCAAGCACGGCATGTCGATCCGCCCGATCCCCAACATGGTCAACCACGAGACCAACGAGCTGTTCTTCGACAATCTCGAAATCCCGGCCGACAACCTGATCGGCGAGGAAGGCAAGGGTTTCAAGTACATCCTGGACGGCCTGAACGCCGAACGCACCCTGATCGCCGCCGAATGCATCGGCGACGGCTACTGGTTCGTCGACAAGGTCACCGCCTATGCCAAGGAACGCATGGTGTTCGGCCGCCCCATCGGCCAGAACCAGGGCGTGCAATTCCCCATCGCCCGCGCCCACATCAACGTCGAGGCCGCCAGCCTGATGCGCTACGAGGCCTGCCGCCTGTTCGACGCCCACGAACCGTGCGGCGCGCAGGCCAACATGGCCAAGCTGCTGGCCGCCGACGCCTCCTGGGAGGCCGCCAACGCCTGCCTGCAGTTCCATGGCGGCTTCGGCTTCGCCACCGAATACGACGTCGAGCGCAAGTTCCGCGAGACCCGCCTGTACCAGGTCGCGCCGATCTCGACCAACCTGATCCTGTCCTACGTCGCCGAACACATCCTGGGCCTGCCGCGCTCCTTCTGACCATGACCTCCGACACCTCCCACCCCAGCGCCACCCTCGCCGCCTTCGCCGCCACCCTGCGCTTGGAGGACATCCCCGCGCCGGTGCTGCGCCGCGCCGAAGACCTGCTGCTGGACTGTCTGGCCTCGATCCTGGCGGGCGCCGCGTCGCGCCCGGTGCTGGCCATCGACCGCTACGCCGCGCTCATGGGGCCGGCCGACGGCCCCAGCGAAATCCTGATCAACCGGCGCCGCACCTCGCCGGTGTTCGCCGCCATGGTCAACGCCGCCGCCGCCCACGTGGTCGAGCAGGACGACGTGCACAATGGCTCCGTGTTCCACCCGGCCGCCGTGGTGTTCCCGCCGGTGTTGGCGGTGGCCCAGGCGCTGGGCCGCTCCGGCCGCGAGCTGCTGGTGGCGGCCGTGGCCGGCTACGAGGTCGGCATCCGCGTCGGCGAATTCCTGGGCCGCTCGCATTACAAGATCTTCCACACCACCGGCACCGCCGGCACCCTGGCCGCCGCCGCGGCCACCGGCCGCCTGCTGGGCCTGTCGCCCGCGGCCATGCTGGACGCCTTTGGCTCGGCCGGCACCCAGGCCGCCGGCCTGTGGGAATTCCTGCGCGACGCGGCCGATTCCAAGCAGTTGCATACCGCCCGCGCCGCCGCCAACGGCATCGCCGCGGCCTACCTGGCGCAGGCCGGCTTCACCGGCGCGCGCCACATCCTCGAAGGCCCGCAGGGCATGGCCGCCGGCATGTCGAGCGACGCCGACCCAGCGCGCCTGACCGATGGCCTCGGCACGCGCTGGGCGCTGGCCGAGACCTCGTTCAAATTCCATGCGTCGTGCCGCCACACCCATCCGGCGGCGGATGCGCTGCAACAGGTGCTGCGCGAGCATAAGCTGGCCGAAAACGATATTGAACGGGTGATCGCGCACGTGCACCAGGGCGCCATCGACGTGCTGGGGCCGGTGGTCGATCCGCGTACCGTGCACCAGTCCAAGTTCTCGATGGGCACAGTGCTGGGCCTGATCGCCCGCCGGGGCCGCGCCGGCCTGCCTGAATTCGACGCCGCGCTGGACGATCCGGCGGTGGCCGAGTTCCGCGGGCGGGTCACGATGGAACTGGATCCGGAGGTCGACAGCGCCTATCCGCGGCGCTGGATCGGCAAGGTCACGGTGCATACCCGCGATGGCCGCGTGCTGCATGGCCGCGTCGACGAGCCCAAGGGCGACCCCGGCAATACGCTGTCGCGCGACGAGATCGAGGCCAAGACGCTCAGCCTGGGCCGCTATGCCGACGCCGCCACCGAGGCCGAACTGCGCGGCCTGATCGGCGCGGTCTGGAACCTGGAGCGGGCCGAGCGGATCGGCGCCCTGCTGGGCTGACAACCGGCCGCGGGCCGGCGGCGCCCGCTTCTGGTGTCTTACGCCAGCGCTGCGCGCTGCGCCCGCACCAGGCCGGCGATGCCGCTTTCGGCCAGGCCCAGCATCGCGTCCAGCTGGGCGCGCGTGAAGGTTGCGCCCTCGCCCGTGCCCTGCACTTCCACAAACGCGCCGCCGCCCGTCATGATGACGTTGACGTCGGCGTCGCAGGCCGAGTCTTCCTCGTAGTCCAGGTCCAGCACCGCACGGCCCTGCACCAGCCCGACCGACACCGCCGCGACCGCGTCGCGGATCGGGTTGACCGCCAGGTCGCCGCGCTGCATCAGCAACGCGACCGCGTCGGCGGCCGCTACCCAGGCGCCGGTGATGCTGGCGCAACGCGTGCCGCCGTCGGCCTGCAGCACGTCGCAATCCAGGTGCAGCGTGCGCTCGCCCAGCGCGCGCATGTCGAACACCGCGCGCAGGCTGCGGCCGATCAGGCGCTGGATCTCCTGGGTGCGGCCGCTCTGCTTGCCGCGCGCGGCCTCGCGGTCGCCACGGGTGTGAGTGGCGCGCGGCAGCATGCCGTATTCGGCGGTGACCCAACCTTCGCCCTTGCCCTTGAGGAAGGGCGGCACCTTTTCCAGCACGCTGGCGGTGCACAGCACGTGGGTGTTGCCGGCCTTGACCAGCACCGAACCTTCAGCGTAGCGCGTGAACCCGCGCTCCAGGCTGAACGGCCGCAGTTGGTCGACGGCGCGGCCCGACGGGCGGGCGATGGTGGTGGCAGATGTCATGGCAAGGCTCCAATCAGATTCGGTTGGCGGCATTGTACGGGCTGCGGTCGCGGCCCCGCCCGGGTTTGGAGTATCCTGCCGCGATACACGGGTTGCATGTACCCGCTCGCGTCCGCGCGTGACGGACGGGCGGAACCGGCGCGGCCCGATCCAAAACAAGCAACAGGATAGGTACACCATGATTCGCAGCATGACCGCCTTCGGCAACGCCCGGGCAGACCTGGAACAAGGCACGCTCGCGCTGGAACTGCGCAGCGTCAACAGCCGCTTCCTCGACCTCTATTTCCGCCTGCCCGACGAGCTGCGCCACGTCGAGACGCCGCTGCGCGAACTGCTGACGGCGCAACTGGCGCGCGGCAAGGTCGAAATCCGGGTGTCCTACACGCGCAACGTCAGCACCGACCTGTCCAAACTGGAACCGGCCTGGCTTGAAACGCTGGCCGAGCAGTTGCAGGCCGCGCGCCGCGTCCTGCCCGACATCGCCGCGCCGCGCCTGGTCGAGCTGTTCAACTGGCCCGGACAGCGCGCCAACGACGCCCTCGACCCGCAGGTGTGGGGGGCGGCCTGCATGCAGGCCGCCCAGGAAGCGCTCAAGCAATTGCAGGATGGCCGCGCGCGCGAAGGCGAACGCCTGGCCGGCATGATGCGCGAGTGCGCCGATGGCGTGGCGGCCATCGTCGATCAGGTGCAGAACCATCTGCCGCAACTGCTCGCCGACCACCGCGACAAGCTTGCCGCCAAGCTGCGCGAGAGTGTTGAAGCGGCCTTCCCTGGCGGCTTCACGCATATCTCCGGCGCCGAGCTGTCCGAGCGGCTGTCGCAGGAAGCCAATCTGTTCGCGTTGCGCATCGACGTCGCCGAAGAACTGTCGCGGCTGCGCTCGCACCTGGAGGAACTGCGCCATCTGTTGACCGACGGCGGCGGCAAGGCGACGGGCAAGAAGAATGCCGGCAGCGCCGGCAAGCGCCTGGACTTCCTGTTCCAGGAAATGAACCGCGAAGCCAATACGCTGGGCTCCAAGGCTGGCAGCATGGAAGTGACCCGCGCCGCCATGGATCTGAAACTGTTGATCGAACAGATGCGCGAGCAGGCGCAGAACATCGAGTGAGCGCAATGCGCCAGGCCGCCGCATTGCCGCGACGGCCTGGTGTGCCGGCCGACAGCCGCGCCAGACCGCGGCTTTTTTATCGTCCGCCGCCACCCGGCGCGGGCGCGGCGGCCGTCTCCGCGCCGACCGTGGCGTGTTCCCCGCGCAGGGCCGAATCCAGGTAGGCGCTGCGCGCCCGCGCATCGGGGAAGGTCATGTCCTTGTAGCTGACGAAGCGCGAACCCTTGACCAGGCGGTAGCCCAGCCAGATCAGCAGGAACAGCGGAATGCCGATATAGGTGGCGGCCACGCCGCCCCAATCGATGCGCTGCTCCAGGAAGGCCTGGTAGTTCTGGCCCAGCGTGATGATCAGGCACAGCACGAAAGCGAAGATCGGCCCGAACGGGAAGAACGGCGACACATAGGGCAGATCCGCCAGATTGCGGCCCTGCTTGACGTAGCCGCGGCGGAAGCGGTAGTGGCTGATGGCGATGCCCAGCCAGGCGATGAAGCCGGTCATGCCCGAGGTGTTCAGCAGCCAGATGTAGACCGCCTTGGGACTGAAGATGAACGAGAAGAAGCACAGCGCCGCCACCACCGTGGTGGCCAGCAGCGCCCACAGCGGCACGCCGTTGCGCGCCACCCGGCCGAAAATACGCGGCGCCTTGCCATCGCGCGCCAGGCTGTAGAGCATGCGCGTGGCCGCGTACATGCCCGAGTTGCCGGCCGACAATACCGAGGTCAGCACCACCGCGTTCATGATCGAGGCCGCCGCCAGCAGGCCGGCGCGCTCGAAAATCAGCGCGAACGGGCTGACGCTGACGTCGGTGACATCGTTGCGCAGCAGGTGCGGATCGGTATAGGGAATCAGCAGGCCGATCACCAGGATCGCCATCACGTAGAACAGCAGGATGCGCCAGAACACCTGGCGCACGGCGCGCGGCAGGTTGCGCGCGGGGTCCTTGGATTCGCCGGCGGCGATGCCGATGAGTTCGGTGCCCTGGAACGAGAAGCCCACCACCATGGCCACCCCGATCAGTGCCGCGAAACCGCCGGCGAACGGCGCGTCGCCCACCGTCCAGTTGGCCACGCCGCCGCCCTCGCCGCCGCGGATGATGCCCAACAGCATCATCACGCCCATGGCGACAAAGGCCAGCACGGCAACCACCTTGATCAGCGCGAACCAGAACTCGGCTTCGCCGAAGCCGCGCGCCGACAGCGCGTTCAGGCCGACGGTGATGGCCAGGAACAAGGCGCTCCAGTACACGCCCGGCACGTCGGGAAACCAGTACGCCATCACCAATTGCGCGGCCACCAGGTCCACCGCCACCGTGACGGCCCAGTTGTACCAGTAGTTCCAGCCCAGCGCGAAACCGAATCCGTCTTCGACGTAGCGCGCGCCGTAGGTCGAGAACGAGCCCGACACCGGCATGGCGGCGGCCAGCTCGCCCAGGCTGGTCATGAGGAAATAGACCATCACGCCGATCAGCACATAACCCAGCAGCGCGCCGCCCGGGCCGGCCTGGGCGATGGTGGCGCCGGAGGCCACGAACAAGCCGGTGCCGATGGAGCCGCCCACCGCGATCATCGTCAGGTGGCGCGCCGACAGGGCGCGGCGCAATTCGGACGGTTCTGCCATCTCCTTCTTGCCGCCGCCGCGGTGCTGGTCGTGTTCCGTCAATGCCAAAGTCGTGTTCCTTCAGAGCGAAAAAGCCCCCGCGGATTGTGCCCCCGGGCGCCATGGGATTTCCAGGCAACGCGCGAGCATAGCGCAACTGCCCCCGGCCGTGGGGCCGGCGAGGATCCGTCCCCGCCCGCGTGAGCCCCGCTCTGGGCCTATTGGAACGCCGTTTCCATGAAGGTGCGCAACTTGCGCGAATGCAGCCGCTCGGGCGGCATGCCGCGCAGGCGCTCCAGGGCCCGGATGCCGATCTCCAGGTGCTGGTTGACCTGGCGGCGATAGAACGCGCTGGCCATGCCCGGCAGCTTCAGTTCGCCGTGTAGCGGCTTGTCCGACACGCACAGCAAGGTGCCGTACGGCACGCGGAAACGGAAGCCATTGGCGGCAATGGTGGCCGATTCCATGTCGAGCGCGATGGCGCGCGACTGCGCGAAGCGCTCGACCAGCTCGACGTGGTCGCGCAATTCCCAGTTGCGGTTGTCGATCGTGGCCACGGTGCCGGTGCGCATGATGCGCTTCAGATCCCAGCCCGACAACCCGGCGACCTCTTCCACCGCCTGTTCCAGCGCCACCTGCACTTCGGCCAGGGCCGGCACCGGCACCCAGGTGGGCAGGTCGTCGTCGAGCACGTGGTCCTCGCGCACGTAGCCATGAGCCAGCACGTAGTCGCCCAGCCGTTGCGAATCGCGCAGGCCGGCGCAATGGCCCAGCATCAGCCAGGCGTGCGGACGCAGCACGGCGATGTGGTCGGTGATGGTCTTGGCATTGGACGGGCCCACGCCGATGTTGACCAGCGTGATGCCGGAATGGTCGCCGCGCACCAGATGGTAAGCCGGCATCTGCGGCAGGCGCTGGGCGTGGCCCTCTTCGGCCGGGCCGGACTCGCCGCGGCGCGTGATGCGGTTGCCCGGCTCCACCAGCATCTCATAATCCTCGTTGCCGCTGGCCATCAGCGCGCGGGCGCGGGCACAGAACTCGTCAACGTAGAACTGGTAATTGGTGAACAGCACGAAATTCTGGAAATGCGCCGGCGCCGTCGCGGTGTAGTGCTGCAGGCGGTGCAGCGAATAATCCACCCGCTGCGCCGTGAAGGGGGCCAGCGGCTTGGGCTCGCCGTCCTTGCCGCGCCACGTACCGTTGACGATGGCATCGTCGGTCACGGCCAGGTCCGGCACATCGAACAGGTCGCGCAGGGGACGCTTCAACGCCTCCAGGTGCTCGCCTTCGACATACGCGCCCTCGGGGAAAGCGAAGTGCAGCGGAATCGGCGAATCCGATTCGCCCACTTCCACCGCCACGCGATGGTTCTGCAGCAACTGGCCGACCTGCTCGATCAGGTAGTCACGGAACAGCGTAGGCTGGGTGATGGTGGTCTGGTAGACGCCGGGCTCGGCCACGTGGCCGTAGGACAGGCGGGTATCGATCGGGTCGTAGGTCTCGACCCGCATGCGGATGGCGGGATAGTAGGCGCGGGCGCGCTCGCGGCCGCTGCCGGCGCCTTTCAGGACCTCGCGGAAGGCGGCGCGCAGGAAGGCCGTGTTGCGCGCGTAGATCTCGACCAGCCGGTCAACCGCCGCCACCGCGTCGTGGCAGGGCTCGAAAGGAATCGCCTCGGGCCGGTTCATCGAGGACAGGGGGTGTACTGCATTCATCATTGCGCTTGACTCCGCATTCTTCTGGTCCTGCTTTCTTATGGTCTTGTTTTCAGCGGCCGCTCCCGGCGTACGGGTTGGGGCCGCCGATGCCGACGATTATGCCCGAGCGTCGGACTTGATGAAGTGTCATCTTCCCCCGCGGGTGCCCGCGGCTGGGCGCGAACCCGCATCGCCATCGATATAGAAACAATATATCATTCCGTTTTTTCGCATTTTCCCGTTGCCTCATGCCGCCGGCCCAACGCCTCCGCCCTGCTCCCCGCCTCGCCCGATGGGCGGCGCTGGGCTGGCTGTGCGCCTGCCTGCTCTGGGCGCCGCCGGGCGGCCTGCGCCACGCGCTGTCGCACCTGCCGGGCGCGCCCGTCTCCAGCCAGGACGACGCCCACCCGCAGGACAAGCTGGGACACTGCGACCTGTGCCACCTCTGGGATCTGCTGGACGCCACGCTCCCGGCCTCCTTCGTCCCGCCGACCGGCCACGCGCCGCGCCTCGCGCCGCCCGCGCCGGCCCCGCGCGGCACCGCCATCGCCGTCCTGCCCTGGTTCCAATCGCGCGCCCCGCCTGCCACGGCCTGAAATCCCGCCCCCCGATTTCAACCGCCGCCGCCCGCCGGCCGGCAACCAGGACTGTCGCCATGTCTTTTGCCTCTTCCCACGCGGGGACGCGTTCGTCCTCGCGCGCTTTCTGCCTGAGCCCGCTCGCTCTTGCCTGCCTGCTCGCCGTGCCGCAAGCGGCCCGCGCCCAGGCCGCCCCCGACGCGCCGACGCTGTCGCCCGTCATCATCACCGCCAATCCGCTGGGCAGCGAGGCGCTGGCCTCGCCGTCGACCGTGGTGCAAGGCACCGGCCTGGATCTGCGACGCGCCTCGAACCTGGGCGAAACGCTCAACGGCCTGCCCGGCGTGTCCACCACCACCTACGGCCCGATGGTCGGCCGCCCCATCATCCGTGGCATGGACGGCGACCGCATCCGCCTGCTGAACAACGGCGTCGGCGCGCTCGACGCCTCTGCGCTGTCGTTCGACCACGCCGTGCCGCAGGATCCACTCGCCACCAACCGGGTCGAAATCCTGCGCGGCCCGGCCGCCCTGCTGTATGGCGGCAGCGCCATAGGCGGCGTGGTCAACACCATCGACAACCGCATCCCCACCGAAGCCATCGACGGCATCCACGGCGACGTCGCCGGCAGCTATGGCGGCGCCAACAACGACCGCAACGGCGCCATCCAGCTTGAGGGCGGCGACGGCACCTTCGCCATCCACGCCGACGCCTTCAGCCGCAAGACCGGCGACCTGCGCATTCCCGGCTACGCCCGCACCGCGCAGCAACGCGCGGCCGACGGCCCCGACCGGGCCCAGCCGCGCGGCACCCTGCCCAACAGCGATGGCCAGGCCAGCGGCGGCGCGCTCGGCATGTCCTGGACGGGCGACCGCGGCTATGCCGGCCTGTCCTACAGCGGCTACGACTCGAACTATGGTTCGGTGGCCGAGCCGGACGTGCGCATCAAGATGCGCCAGGAACGCTTCGGCTTCGCCAGCGAGCTGCGCGAGCTGGACGGCCTGTTCACCAGCGTCAAACTGAACTTCGCCTATACCGACTACCAACACAAGGAAATCGAGGACGGCGAGACCGGCACGATCTTCAAGAACCGCGGCTACGAGGCCCGTATCGAGGCGCGCCACGCCGACATCGGCCCGCTGCGCGGCGTGGTCGGCCTGCAACTGGGCCAGACGCGTTTCTCGGCGCTCGGCGAGGAAGCCCTGGTGCCCACCACCGACACCGATGCCGCCGCGCTGTTCGCGCTGGAGGAGTGGAAAATCAACGACCGCCTCACGCTGAGCGCGGGCGCGCGCGCCGATCACACCCGCCTGACCCCGGGCGGCGGCGGCAACGAACGCTTCGACGGTTCCAAGCGCCGCGCCTTCACCGCCGGCAGCTTCTCGCTGGGCGGCATCTACAAGCTGGACAGCGCCTGGTCGGTGGCCGCCAACACCGCCTACACCGAGCGCGCGCCCACCTTCTACGAGCTGTACGCCAACGGCCCGCACGCCGCCACCGGCCAATACCTGGTGGGCGACCAGAATCTGGCCAAGGAACGCGCCTGGTCCGGCGACCTGTCGCTGCGCTACAAGCAGGGCGCCGACAGCGCCAGCGTCGGCGTGTTCTACAGCCGCTTCTCCAACTACCTGGCCGAAATGAACACCGGCCGATTCCGCAATGACGACGGCGACCTGATCGCGGCCGGCGACGACGGCGCCCTGCCGGAGGCCCGCTACCAGGGCGTGTCCGCGCGCCTGTACGGCGTGGAAGCGGAAAGCAGCACGCGCTTGCTGCAAGCGGGCGGCCACAAGCTCGACTTGGGCCTGTCGGGCGACTACACCGTGGCCCGCAACAGCGACACCGGCCGCTCGCTGCCGCGCATCCCGCCGCTGCGCCTGCGCCTGGCGCTGGACTACGGCTACGGCCCCTACAGCGCCGGCATCAGCGTGTCCAAGGCCTTCGCCCAGCACAGCCGGCCGGACAACGACACCGCCACCCCCGGCTACTACAGCCTGGACGCCAACGCCGGCTACCGCTTCAAAGTCGCGGCCGTGCAATGGCAGGCCTATGTGCGCGGCATCAACCTGACCAACCAGGACATCCGCTACGCCACTTCGGTGCTGCGCGACGTCGCCCCCGAAGGCGGCCGCGCCGCGATGGTCGGCCTGCGCGGCAGTTTCTGAGCCTGACGCCCGGCGCCCGTTACCTTTTCCCGACCGGACGAGGTAACGGGCGGGCCGCCAGAATGCTGCATAGCACTACAAATGTAATGAAACTTTATTCCATTACAATGCGATGGCAGTTTGTGAAGCTCAAGCCTCCCCTGCCCCCTTTCCGCCGGCTTGTTCCCCCGGGACAAAGCCATGCCGCCCACTCCGATTCCTGAAGTGACGTAATGACGCCGCCTACGCGAAAAGCCCGCTTTGCCTTTTTCCGCCTTCCCGCTTTGCTGTCAGCGCCCCTGCTGGCCCTGACCTTCTCCTGGTTACCCGGCGCCGCTCAGGCGTCGATCCCCGCCGAGCAAGCCCGCGCCTCGCTGTCGGGCCTGCGCCTGGCGCAGGAACCCACCGTGCCCACCCTGCGCGAACGCGTGGTGCAAGCCGGCCTGGCCGCCATCGGCACGCCCTACAGCTGGGGCGGCGACGACGCCGCCGATGGCTTCGATTGCAGCGGCCTGGTGCTGTACGTGTACCGCGAGATCGCCGGCCTGGAGTTGCCGCGCACCGCGCGCCAGCAGCGCACCCAGGGCGACACCGTGAGCAACAAAAAACAGCTCAAGCCCGGCGACCTGGTGTTCTTCGCCACGCGCGGCCGCGGCATCACCTCGCACGTGGGTATCTACATCGGCCAGGACAAGTTCGTGCACGCGCCGCGCCGTGGCGCCAAGGTACGCGTGGACGAAATGAAGAACCCGTATTGGGCCAAGCGCTACCTCGGCGCGCGCAGCTACATCGATACGCCGAAGGGCCAGATGCTGGCGCAAAAGTAGATAGGCCCCCACGCCGCGCGCTACGCGCTTGCTGCCCCCCGAGGGGGCGGCCCCGCCTTGGGACGGCCCGGCGGCGGCGCGGCAGCCGCTGCGGACGGAATGCCACTTCAAAACGAAAAAGCGCCCTTGGGCGCTTTTTCGTTGCCTGCGAATAGCCCGTTCAGCCGCGTCCGACGAACGGCATGTTGGTGGCCATGATCGTCATGAACTGGACGTTGGCTTCGAGCGGCAAACGCGCCATGGCGGCGACCGCCTGGGCGACGTGGGCCACATCCATGCGCGGCTCCACCTTGGTGCTGCCGTCGGCCTGCAGGATGCCGGCAGCCATGCGCTCGGTCATCTCGGTGGCGGCATTGCCGATGTCGATCTGGCCGCAGGCGATATGGTACGGACGGCAATCGAGCGAAATCGATTTGGTCAACCCGGTGACGGCGTGTTTGGTGGCGGTATAGGCGATCGAGAACGGCCGCGGCGCGTGGGCCGAAATCGAGCCATTGTTAATGATGCGGCCGCCTTGCGGAGTTTGCGCCTTCATGACGCGGATCGCGGCCTGCGCGCACAGGAACATGCCCGTCAGGTTGGTATCGACCACGTCGCGCCAGACCGCCACCGGCAGTTCCTCGATCGGCATCGCCGGCGCGCCGCGGCCGGCGTTGTTGAACAGCACATCGAGCCGGCCGTATTCACGTTGGGTGGTGTCAAACAGCTCACGCACCGCCTGTTCGTCGCAGACATCGGTGGGCACCACCAGCGCCCGCACACCATCCTCGCCCGCCGCCGTGCGCGTGGCTTCTAGCGGCTCGCGCCGGCGGCCGGCCAGCACCACGCGATAGCCTTGCGCCAGGAACTCCAGCGCCACCGCGCGGCCAATGCCGGTGCCGGCGCCGGTGACCAGCGCAACGCGTGGAGGGTCGATCTCGTTCGTGTGCATCGGATGCTCCTTGTTATCTGTCGGCGAAATGCTACCCGAATCATTCTGGGCGTGCTGCAAGCGAACGTTCCATTCGCGACTTGCGGCTTACCGTCACGGCGCCCATCGTGCGGTCGCGGCCTGTTTCCGCGCAAATCCGTCACGCACGCTTTGACCTGAAACAAATTTCCATATAATTTTAGAAAGTTAACTTATTACCAAAATCCATAACCCGGAGCTCAACCATGGCTTCACGGCCCTTTTCCGCTACCCGCTGGGCGAATGCGCTGGCGTTGGGCGCCGGCGTGCTGGCCGCCGCGGCCGGCCCCGTCCAGGCCGCGCCCGACGGCCGCCAGATCAGCACCCAGGGCGCCAACGGCGCGCCCGCCTGCGTCACCTGTCATGGCGCCCAGGGCGAGGGCAACCCCGCCGCTGGCTTTCCGCGGTTGGCGGGCATCGGCGCCACCTACCTGGCCGAGCAACTGGAAGCCATGGCCAACGGCTCGCGCGTGAGCCCGGTCATGGCGGCGACCGCCAAGGCCCTGGATCCAGCGCAACGCCAGGCGGTCGCCGCCTACTACGCCGGCCTGCCGTCGCCGCTGAACACCGACCGGCTGGCCGCCACGGCGCTGCATCCGGTCAAGCCCGACGACACCGGCGCCTGGCTCGCCACCCGTGGTGCCTGGGACAAGAACGTGCCGGCCTGTAATCAGTGCCATGGCCCCGGCGGCATCGGCGTGGGCGCCAATTTTCCCAGCCTGGCCGGCCAGCCCGCCGCCTACATCGCCGGTCAGTTGCGCGCCTGGCGCCAGGGCCAGCGTCCGCCCGGACCGCTCGGCCTGATGCCAGCGGTCGCCACCCGTCTGACCGACGCCGAGATCGACGCCGTGTCCGCCTACTACGCCGGCCTGCCCAAGGCCGCCGATCAGCTTGCGGCACAGGCCAGCGCCGCCGCGGGAGCCAAGCCATGACCCCGATCCGCCACCGACTCGCCCACGCGCTGTTGCCCGCCACCCTGGCCACCGGCGCGCTGCTGTCGACCGCCACGGCCATCGCCGCCGATGCGCGCCCCGCGTTCACGCCGCCCAGCGCCGCGTCGCTGCCCGACACGGAATTCGGCAAGGTCGTGCGCCAGGGCGAGCAGATCTTCCTGCACACCCCGCAGAACGCCGCCAAGTTCGTCGGTAATGACCTGAACTGCGCCAGTTGCCACCTGGACGCCGGCCGCCGCCCCGATTCGGCGCCGATGTGGGCGGCGTATGTGCTGTACCCGGCCTACCGCGCCAAGAATGGCCACGTCAACACGCTGGCCGAGCGCCTGCAGGGCTGTTTCCGCTTCAGCATGAACGGCAAGCCGCCCGCGGCGGACGATCCGGTGCTGACCGCCTTGCAGACCTACATGTTCTGGCTGGCCAGCGAGGCGCCCACGGGCGTTCCGCTCAAGGGTCAGGGCTATCTCAAGCTGCCCAAGCCGGCGCAAAAGGCCGATTACGTGCGCGGCAGCGAGGTCTACGCCCAGTACTGCGCCGTCTGCCACGGCGCCGAGGGCAAGGGGCAGAAGAACGGCCAGCACTGGGTCTTCCCCGCGCTGTGGGGGCCGGATTCGTTCAACTGGGGCGCCGGCATGCACCAGATCGGCAACGCCGCCGGCTTCATCAAGGCCAACATGCCGCTGGGCCAGGCCGGCATGCTGAGCGACCAGGAAGCCTGGGACGTGGCCTATTTCATGAACGCCCACGAGCGGCCGCAGGACCCGCGCTACAGCGGGTCGGTGGCCGAGACCCGCGCCAAGTACCACGATTCCGACGATTCGCTGTATGGCATCGAGGTCAACGGCCACCTGCTCGGCAGCGATTCGCCGGCGCCCGGCGGCAAGCTGGCGCAGGCGGCCGCGCGCTGACACGAGCGCGCGCCGCCGCCCCGCAACCAGGTTGGCGCACGCCGCCAGCGCACCGGCGCGGCGGCCGCAGCGGGGTTTTCCCCCTGCCGCGTCGCGCGATTTGCTATTCTTCGGGTCTCGGCATCACACGCTCGTCATATTTCATGCACGCCACTTCCGGCAATGTCTTCATGGTCGTCGCCCCCAGCGGCGCCGGCAAATCCAGCCTGGTCAAGGCCTTGCTGCAGCAAGACCCGTCCATCCTGCTGTCCGTCTCCTGCACCACCCGCGCGCCGCGCCCCGGCGAACAAGACGGCCGCGAATACCGCTTCATCGGCACCGAGGAGTTCAAGCAGATGCGCGACGAGCAGCGTCTGCTGGAATGGGCCGAAGTGCACGGCAACTTCTATGGCACGCCGCGTGACCGCATCGACGAAGCCACCCGCGAGGGCCGCGACGTCCTGCTGGAAATCGACTGGCAAGGCGCCCGCCAGGTGCGCCAACGCTTTCCCGCCGCGATCGGCATCTTCGTGCTGCCGCCGTCCATCGAGGAACTCGAAAGCCGCCTGAAGGCGCGCGGCCAGGACGCACCGCAAGTGATCGCGCGCCGCCTGATGGCGGCCGGCGGCGAAATCGCGCACGCGCCGGAATGCGAATATGTTATTATTAATCAAGAATTTAGCGTAGCCTTGTCGGAATTGACTCAAATCGTCAGCGCCGCACGGCTGCGTTTTTCGTCTCAGGCCGCCCGCCATGCCGAATTGTTCGCGCAACTCGGCATCCCGGCGGCGCACTGAAACGAAACCGCATTCTCCTTATCCTCCATCAGCACCAGGTGTCCTAATGGCTCGCATTACCGTCGAAGACTGTCTGAATCAGATCCCCAACCGTTTCAAGCTCACGCTGGCC
Source organism: Achromobacter sp. (assembly GCF_050285565.1). Lineage (GTDB taxonomy): Bacteria > Pseudomonadota > Gammaproteobacteria > Burkholderiales > Burkholderiaceae_B > Achromobacter. The sequence continues at coordinate 379,942 of NZ_JBLZXG010000003.1, read as the reverse complement.
GCCACCTACCGCGCCCGCGAGCTGGCGCAAGGCCATGCCCCGCGCCTGGACAGCAAAGACAAGCCCACGGTCACTGCCCTGCGCGAAATCGCGGGCGGCCTCACCGGCGTGGAAATGCTGCGTAAAGTTCCCACCTGATCTTTTCCGGGGGGCGGCAAGCAATGGCTTTTCCCGGGCTGAAATACGCTTCATCAGGTCTGCTTGCCGCGCTACGTGCCGGCTCCCGTCTCGGGCGCCGCACGGGCAAGAAAGACAAGCACTCCCCCACGCCACCGTCCGTCGCCGCGCAAGAAGCGGCGGACGCGACCGCCTCGCCGGTCGCCTCGCTGGCACCGCTGACCGAGATCATCGGCAGTTATCTCGACAAGAAAGATGTAGAACGCGTGCGCGAAGCCTATCGCTTCGCCGACCAGGCGCACCTGGGCCAGTTCCGCGCCAGCGGCTCGCCCTACATCTCGCATCCCATCGCCGTCACGGAAATCTGCGCGGGCTGGAAGCTCGACGCCAACGCGCTGTCCGCCGCCCTGCTGCACGACGTGATGGAAGACCAGGGCATCGCCAAGCACGAGCTGGCCGAAAAGTTCGGCCCTGAAGTCGCCGAGCTGGTCGATGGCCTGTCCAAGCTGGACCGGCTCGACTTCGCCACCAAGGCCGAACAGCAGGCCGAAAGTTTCCGCAAGATGCTGCTGGCGATGGCGCGCGACGTGCGCGTCATCCTCATCAAGCTGGCCGACCGCCTGCACAACATGCGCACGCTGGATGCGGTCAACCCCGAAAAGCGCCGCCGCATCGCCCGCGAAACCCTCGACATCTATGCGCCCATCGCCCACCGGCTGGGCCTGAACCTGCTGTTCCGCGAGTTGCAGGACCTGTGCTTCGCGGCCATGTTCCCGAACCGCTACCAGGTTCTGTACAAGGCGGTGCTGGCCGCGCGCGGCAACCGCCGCGAAGTGATCGGCAAGATCGCCGACTCGGTGCGCGCCGCCCTGCCGGCCGCCGGCATCGAGGCCGAGGTCACCGGCCGCGAGAAGACTCTGTACGGCATCTACCGCAAGATGGTCGACCAGAAGAAGTCGTTCTCCGACGTGCTCGACATCTATGGCTTCCGGGTCATCGTGCACACGCTGCCCGAGTGCTACCTGGCGCTGGGCACGCTGCACCAGTTGTACCGGCCGGTGCCTGGCAAGTTCAAGGACTACATCGCGATTCCCAAGGTCAATGGCTACCAGTCGCTGCACACGACGCTGGTGGGCCCCTACGGCACGCCGGTGGAATTCCAGTTCCGCACCCGCGACATGCACCACGTGGCCGAGGAAGGCGTGGCCTCGCACTGGCTGTACAAGGGCGCCGACCTGACGCTCAACGACCTGCAGAAGCGCACCCATCAGTGGCTGCAATCGCTGCTGGACATCCAGAGCCAGACCGGCGACTCGGGCGAATTCCTCGAACACGTCAAGGTCGACCTGTTCCCGGACGCCGTCTACGTCTTCACCCCGCGCGGCAAGATCATCTCGCTGCCGCGCGGCGCGACGCCAGTGGACTTCGCCTACGCCATCCATACGGACATCGGCAACCAGGCGGTGGCGGCCAAGGTCAACGGCGAGTTCGTGCCGCTGCGCACCGAACTGAACAGCGGCGACACGGTGGAAATCGTCACCTCGCCGGCCTCAAGGCCCAACGCGCAATGGCTCAACTACGTGCGCACCGGCCGCGCCCGCTCCGAGATCCGCCACTACCTGCGCACCGTCAAGTACGAGGAATCCGTCGCCTTCGGCGAGCGCCTGCTGGGCCAGGCCTTGCAGGAACTGCGCATGCCGCTGCCGGCCACCGACGATCCGGCCTGGCAGAAGCTGGCGCGCAGCACCGGCGCCAGTTCGCGCGAGGAAATCCTGGCCGACATCGGCCTGGGCAAGCGCCTGGCCGCCGTCGTGGCGCGCCGCTTCGCGCCCGAGCACCAACTGGTGGCCACCACCGCCGCGGCGGTCGACGAGCTGACCTCGGCGCGCAGCGCCCCGATCCTGATCCAGGGCAACGAAGGCCAGGCGGTGCAGTTGGCGCCCTGCTGCGGTCCGCTGCCCGGCGACCCGATCATCGCCGGCATGCGCATGGGCCACGGCCTGGTGGTGCATACCGCCGACTGCCCGGTGGCCATGCGCCAGCGCCTGCGCGAGCCGGAACGCTGGATCAACGTGGCCTGGGACACCCACACCGCCAAGCACCTGGCCACGCGCCTGGACATCGTCACGCGCAACGAACGCGGCGTGCTGGGCCGGCTGGCGGCGGAAGTCACCGCGGCCGATGCCAACATCATGCACGTCACCATGCACGACGACGCGGTCGCGACGGTGTCGTTGCACCTGACCATCCAGGTCGACAGCCGCAAGCACCTGGCGCAGGTGATCCGCGCCATCCGCCACGTGCCGCAGGTGCAGAAGATCGTGCGCGTGAAGGGCTGAGGGGAGGCCCACCCTCGAGGGGGGCCCACCCCCGAAGCGCTGCGCGCTTCCCCCTCAAGGGGGCATGTCTACGGACCGGCGGAGCCGGATCCGTGACATCCCGCTTGTGTCGCGGTTCAGGAGCGGATACGCGCTCAGGCCACGTGCTGCAGGAAGTCCTTCAGGCGCTGGCTGGGCGGGTTGTCCAGCAGCTCGGCCGGCGGGCCGTCATGGGCGATCTTGCCGCCGTCAATGAAAATCAGGCGGCTGCCGACCTTGCGCGCGAACTCCATTTCGTGCGTGACCACCACCATGGTCATGCCCTCTTCGGCCAGGTCGCGCATCACCTTCAGCACTTCATGGCGCAGTTCCGGGTCGAGCGCCGAGGTCGGCTCGTCGAACAGCATCAGCTTGGGCTTGATCGCCAGCGCGCGGGCAATCGCCACGCGCTGCTGCTGGCCGCCGGACAACTCCGACGGATAGTGGTTCATGCGCTCGGCCAGCCCGACCTTGCGCAGCAACTGTTCGGCCAGTTCGCGCGCCTCGTCGCGGCTTTGCCCGCGCGTGTGGACCGGCCCGAACATGACGTTCTGCAGCGCGGTCATCTGCGGGAACAGGTTGAACTGCTGGAACACCATGCCGGCCTCGCGGCGGATCTCGCGGATCTGCGCGGCCGGGCCATTGACGCTCAGGCCGTCGACCAGCAGATCGCCACCGTTGATGGTCTCGAGCACGTTGATGCAGCGCAGGAAGGTGGACTTGCCGGAGCCGGACGGCCCCACCACCACGACCACCTCGCCGGCGTCGATATTGAGCGAGATACCGTCCAGCACCGTGGACTCACCGAACGTCTTGGTGACGTCATGAAATTCAACCATGCTCATAGTATGCGCATCCTTTTTTCCACCAGGTGCAGAACCAGCGCCATCGTGCCCGTCAGGATCAGGTAGACGATGGCGATCGCCGACCAGATCTCGACCGCGCGGAAGTTGCTGGCCATGATTTCCTGGCCCTGGCGGGTCAGTTCCGCGACGCCGATCACGATGAACAGCGACGAATCCTTCAGGCTGATGATGCACTGGTTGCCCAGCGGCGGAATCATGCGGCGAAACGCCACCGGCCCGATGATGTGGAACAGGATTTTGTGAAACGGCAGGCCCATGGCCTGCCCGGCTTCCTTCAGGCCCTTGTGCACCGACAGCAGCGACCCGCGCACGATCTCGGAAATGTAGGCGCCCGAATTGATGATGAGTGTGACGATGGCCGCCCATTCGGCGTCCACCCGGATGTTTGCCAGCAGCGGCAAGGCGAAGTAAATGAACATCACCTGCACCACGATCGGCGTGCCGCGGATCACCGCAACGTACACCTGCGCGATACCCGACAGGATCGGGTGCCCGTAGGCCCGCGTCACGCCGGACAGCGCGCCCAGCAGGAAGCCGCCGAACAGCCCCCAGAAGGTGATCTTGATGGTCATCTGCGTGCCCACCCACAGGTTGGGCAACGCAGCCATCACTACATTCCAGTCAAAATCCACGATTACCCCTCAATGGCGCGCCTGCGCGCCGCATCATGGCGGCAACGCCCGGCGCCGCAAGCGACTCGGGGCCGCCCCGTCCCGGGCCCGGCGTCGCTGGAGCGAAGCGCCGGGGCCCCCGGACTGCCGGGCGGCCCCGAAATGCAACATCAATCCGACGCAGGAGCTCAGGGCTTCTTGCCGAACCACTTCTCGTAGATGGCGTCGTACTGGCCGTTGGACTTGAGCGTGGCCAGCGCCTTGTTGACCTGCGGCACCAGTTCGCTGCCCTTGGGGAAGGCGATGCCGTAGAAGTCGCCGCTCTTGACCGAGCCGACCACCTTGACGCGGCCCTTGCCGGCCGTGTTGGCGTAGTACTGGACGTTGGGCGTGTCGTGCACGGCGGCGTCGACGCGGCCGGTGGCCAGTTCGAGGTAGGCGTTGTCGATGTTGGGGAACAGCTTGAGCTTGGCGTCCGGCACCTGGGCCTTGAGGAAGTCCACCGTGGCCGTGCCAGTCTTGACCGCGACGGTCTTGCCGGCCAGGGACTTGGCGTCCTTGATGTCGGTGTTCTTGTCGCCGACCAGGATGGCCAGGCCGCTTTCGTAGTAGGGATCGGAGAAGTCGATCACCTTCTTGCGGTCATCGCGGATGGTGATGCCGGCCAGCGCGACGTCGATGTTTTTGGTCTGCAGGCCGGGGATGATGCCGTTGAAGTCCATCGGCTGCAGCTTGTACTTGACGTTCAGTTCCTTGGCGATGGCGGCCCACAGGTCGACGTCGAAGCCGGTATAGGTGTTGCCCTGCTTGAACTCGAACGGCACGAACGCCGTGTCGGTGGCCACCACCAATTCCTTGCCCTGGGCATAAGCGCCCGAGGCGGCGCCGAACATGGCCACGGACAGGCCGACCAAGGCGGCGGCGACTTTACGTTTAATCATGGAACTCTCCTCTTGGGGCCGATAGCACCCGGGGTTGTAGTTGGAACATGATGCACGGGCCACACCGGGATCGCCGGCGCAACTTACCGGGAATCTTAACGCATCCGTCCCCACCCGGGAGAGCTTAGAAAAATTACAATCCGCATGACACCCCGGAGAATCCCCATGCCCTACAAGTATGTTCGCATCGCCGGCAACCGGCGCCAGGCCGGCGTGGCACTGGGCAAGCTGGCCCGTCCGCTGATGGCGACCTATCTGGATCAGAGCGCCACCTGGAAGGCGCTGCGCCCGTGGCGCGGCCACCCCTATGTGACGGAACTGGGCGAGCAGGCGCGCGCCGCGCTGCCGGCGGTCTGGGAGGAACTGGAGGGGCTGGCCGAAGGGCTGGGCATGCCGCTGGCCGACGTGCTGCTGTGGAATTGCCGCGGCGACCTGCTGCACAGCAGCGGCAGCGGCGACGGCTGCACCTCGGTGGCGCTGAAGGCGGCCGATGGCACCCGCTGGATTGGCCATAACGAGGACGGCGATCCATTCCTGTACGGCCGTTGCCACCTGGTCGACGTGGCGCTGCAGGACGCGCCCGGCTACCTGAGCTTCTATTACCCCGGCTCCCTGCCCGGCCACACCTTCGGCGCCAACCGCGCCGGCCTGGTGCAGACCATCAACAATCTGCGCACCCGCCAGCGCCAGCCCGGCGTGCCGCGCATGCTGCTGGCGCGCGCGGTGCTCGACTGCGCCACGCTGGACGAGGCCGTGGCGCTGCTGCGCGACGCCTCGCGCGCCGGCGGCTTCCACCATACGCTGGGCTCGGCCGCCGATGCGCGCATCTTCAGCGTCGAGGCCACGCCCGGCGCCGCCTCGGCGCAGGAAATCGGCACCCGCTATGGCCACGCCAATCATATGGTGCACCAGGCCAGCCGCGACCAGGCGCAGGTCATCACCGATTCGTCACGCGAACGGCAGCGCCGCATCGAGGGCATCGTCGATACCTGGTCCCCCGCCACCACGGGCGCCGACCTGCTGAAGGCGCTGCATGATACCGAAGGCGAGCTGCCGATCCTGCGCACCGACCGCAACGATCCGGACGGCGAAAACACCCTCGCCACCGCGATCTTCGAGATCGGCGATGGCGCGGTGACGCTGCGGGTCTACGACCGCAGGCCGAAGGCGGACATCGTGCTGGATGTGATGAACGATCCGGAGTAGGGATACTTGCGCGCAGCACCGCGCGCAAGTATTAGCAATGCACTCAGGCGCTAGCCAATGAATTTCAGGGCGCCCCTCTCCCTCGCAACGGTTCTTGGCGTGCAAGGCATGCAGGTGACCTCTCGCAATTCCGGCAAATCTCGGATCAAACCCAATCGGAAAATACTGCAATAAAAAATAGAATGAGACTCAATGTTATTTGAGGGTCTCATGCGTATCTCGCGCCTTTGTGCCAGCCTAATTCTAGCTACCCCCCTCGCAGCGTGGGCTGAATTGCCTCTTACGGTGGAGAACCTGATCACCGACGCGGGGAAGCTCAGGATGGAATTGTCGTTGGCTTACGCCAACACGGACCGCACTGGCATATCAATCGGCGAACCGATTATTGTCCAGACGGGGCCGACGTCATTCATCACCGTTCCCACCTCGCTCGGAGAGAGTCTCGGTAATAGCGACACCTTGGTAGGCACACTCGGCCTACGATACGGCCTGACAACAGACACCGAGTTATACGCCCGAATTAGCGGCCTCTCGTCAAACCAACGCAATAGCGGTGTCGGCGGCACAACCACCAGCAGCGAGTCGAAATTCGTCGATGCTTGGGTAGGCATCAACTATCAATTCAAGCAAGACGACGACGGTCCTGCCGTACTCGGATTCGGGGAAATCGCTTTACGGGAAAAGCACCGGCAAGACAGCGCCAGTCTCAAATCGGCCATGCTAGGCGTCACCGCCTATCACGCGATCGATCCAATCGTATTTTCATTGACGGCCGCCTACCAGTTCAACCAAGCCCGCGCTGATGGTTCTTACCAATACCGGCCTGGCAACTTGCTACTGCTCAACCCGTCGGTAGGCTTCGCCGTCAACGACCGCGTGACACTCACCACAGGCGCGCAATGGACACACCGGCAGGCCGATCGGCTGGACGGTCATAGCCAAGGCATCAACCGCACCTCGACTGATCTATTACTCGGCGCCGGTTATGGCCTCACAAGCGATAGCACACTGACCACCGCCCTAAAAGCCAATGTATCGGGCCGTAGCGGTTCGGAGCTGCGAGCCAACTGGCTGTACACATTTTGATTTTGGGTGTGATTGTAAGAAAAAGGGCGGCAAGCCGTCCAAAAAAATTGCCGGTGACGCAAGCACCGTCAATAGGTACCTTGGGAGTCTATTTCAAGGCTGGTTGTAGTTCCTTAGAGAGTCTATATGAAACAGTTGACACGCTTAGCGCTAATGCTGGCAACCGCCAGCCTGCTGTCCTCACAGGTATACGCCAGCGAAGCGCGAATACCCGATCTTCGTCTTGATCGACCGGTGGCCGTTTTTAGTGAGACAGACATTAATGCAATGTTCGAACCTTCGAATCGATCGATGCAGTTGGCGGTCTTGTCACAGCAACAAATGAAGGAGACTGAGGGTGCGTGGTGGCCCCTTCTCTATTACGCTCCCATGGCAACCAGCGCCCTTTATGCGGCCTATCAAACTTCAGCCTACATGCCACTCTATCACTTCTTCCATCCTATTCGCCACTGGAACGGATGGCGATAACCTGACCGCAATCTAGGAGAAGTCGCCAGACGACCTTGACAGTTGTTCTGGCGGCTCAAATCATTCCGGCAACCCGAATCAACATGCGCGACAAGATACTCAATTACCTGCGCTCCATAAAATGGAATGATCCTGGAACAGGCTCATTTATATTTTGGTTTTTGCATATTTTGGCGATCGCGATCGCTGTCGTTCTGTGGATAGCCATGACGATTCTTGATTGGCTATTCCATTGAAAATTCTAGTCGAAACACGACGCCATCACAGCCATTGAATTGTTTCTCTCCAACGGCCCGGACCATAACGTTGCCACTACGCAGCTTCAATGTCCTGATGGACGTTGTTAATCACGTTGCTTTTAAGCAAACCGGCTCAATGATCGCATCTTCCCTCTCCCTCTTTTTCCTGAACGGACTGCCTTTCTCGCGGTTCAATTTCCCTCGCTGGCGATCCGCATCAGTCATCACGATCATCGGTTTGGCAGCCGGCTTGATTTCCGGCGTGCCCTCAGAATCGGATTTGCCCGCCGTCCCCGCGTGGCTAACGCTGTGCGGGACAGTCATCACGACCTGGGCTGCCTTTCTTATCATCGTCTGCGTACTGCGAGCCTGGATGAAACGCGGTGGCCGATGGGATGGCCAAGGCGATCTGTTCAACCTGGTGGCGGCCTCTTGGCTGGTGGCAGACCTGCTCGGTATCGGCCTGACTGCCATGGGCGCTCCCCAACTCCTTACGCTGCTGTTATGGCTATATTCGGTGTGGGTCGGGGCCAATGCCCTCTCGAGCGCGATCCCCAAAGCCAGTCTGGGCTACAGCATCGGCGGCATTGCGATAGGGCTGATTCCGGCCATGTTGGTCACAATGATCGTGTTCGTGGCGCTTGGCGCCGTCCTGGTCATGCTGGGAGTCGCTTTGCCGCCCCCGCCTATTATCATCCCAGCGCAATGAACCAGAAGCATTTCATCATGCTGCGGCTCATCGCCGTTGCCGTGCTGGCCACAGCCAGCGCCATTGCGGCGGGTGGGTCGAGCACTGCTAGGTTGCCTCGCCCCGCAGGCGTCCTGCTCTTGACACACTCCAGCCATGGAATCGTTCCGGTAAGAAGCTGGAAGCTTCTGCGCGACGACCGGATAGTCAAGCAGAATTTGGACTACTCTTGCGGCGCCGCATCTCTTGCCACGCTACTCGACAGCCACTATGGCCAGGAAGTCACCGAAGAACAACTTCTCAAGGCCATGAACAAGGCCGATGGGAGAGCCAGCTTCGAGGACATGGCCAGTGCACTCGCCCGGTTCGGCTTCAAGGCGCAAGGTTTTGCCGCGAGCTTTGATCAATTGGCCCGCCTCAGAATGCCAGTCATCGTTTACATGAAACACCGCAAGGACGACCACTTCAGCGTTTTGCGAGGCATCAATGGAGACACCGTATGGCTGGCGGACCCATCCTTGGGCAATCGCACCTTCAGCCGTACACAGTTTGAATCCATGTGGAACGTGAGGGAAGAAGCGCTTTCAGGGAAATTCTTGGCGGTGTTGCCGATTGACCTCGAGACGACTGCTGCGAACACTTTCTTTTCCAAGGCGCCTCGCCGTCAAACCGCCAATACGGTCAAACAACTGACGATTCGCTCGATCCCCTAAGCAGTTTTCATAACAATAAAATCCTGCCGATCCTGCGCACCGACCACGCCGATCCGGACGGCGAAAACACGCTCGCCACCGCGATCTTCGAGATTGGCGATGGCGAGGTGACGCTGCGGGTCTATGACCGCAAGCCCAAGGCGGGCATCGTTCTGGATGTGATGAACGATCCGGATGACGCCGCGTCCGCCCCCGCCTGAGCGGGGCCGGACCGCGGCGGCAGCGGCTTACGCCGCGCCGTAGCCCCCGCCTCCCGGCGTTTCCACCACGAACACGTCGCCCGGATGCAGCTGGGCGCTGTCCTGCGGACCGAGTTCCTCGACCGAGCCATCTGCGCGCTCGACGTAGTTGCGGCCCATGGCGCCCGGTCCGCCGCCAGCCAGGCCAAACGGCGCGTGCAGGCGGTTGTTGGACAGGATCGCGGCGGTCATGTCTTCCAGGAAGCGGATGCGGCGGATGCCGCCATTGCCGCCCGGATAGCGCCCCGCCCCGCCCGAACCGTGGCGGATCTCGTACGACTCCAGCCGTACCGGAAAGCGGAACTCCAGCACTTCGGGATCGGTCAGGCGCGAGTTGGTCATGTGCGCCTGCACCACCGAGGTGCCGGCAAAGCCCTCGTCGTGCGGGCCGGCGGCGTCGATGCGCACGGGACCGGCGCCGGTGCCGCCCGAGATGGTCTCGTAATACTGGTGGCGCGCATTGCCGAACGTGAAATTGTTCATGGTGCCCTGGCTGGCGGCCAGCACGCCGAGCGCGCCGTACAGCGCGTTGACGATGCACATGGACGTCTCGACGTTGCCCGCCACCACCGAGGCCGGCGGGTTCGGGCGCAGCATCGAGCCTTCCGGCAGGATGATCGACAGCGGCACCAGGCAGCCATCGTTGAGCGGGATGTCGTCGTTGACCAGGGTGCGGAACACGTACAGCACCGCGGCCACGGCGATGGCGCCCGGGGCGTTGAAGTTGTTGTCCAACTGGTCGGAGGTGCCGGTGAAGTCGACCACGGCGCTGCGCGCCTGCTGGTCGACCCGCACCGCGACGCGGATGACCGCGCCGTTGTCCAGCGGATACTCGTAGCTGCCATCCTTGAGCACCGAGATCACGCGGCGCACCGCCTCTTCGGCGTTGTCCTGCACGTGGCCCATGTAGGCGCGCACCACATCCAGGCCGAAGTGATCGCACATGCGCAGCAGTTCCTGCACGCCCTTTTCGTTGGCGGCGATCTGCGCGTGCATGTCGGCGATGTTCTGGTCCGGGTTGCGCGCCGGCCAACGGCCGGAGCCCAGAATGTCACGCGCGGCCTGCTCGCGGAACTCGCCGCCCTTGACCAACTGGAAGTTGGTGAACAGCACGCCTTCGTCTTCGACCGTCTTGGAATCCGGCGGCATCGAACCCGGGGTGGTACCGCCGATGTCGGCATGGTGGCCGCGCGAGCCGACGTAGAACAGGATCTCGCTGCCCTTGCGGTCGAATACCGGCGTGATCACCGTGACATCCGGCAGGTGGGTGCCGCCGTGGTACGGGTCATTGACCACGTAGGCGTCGCCCGGCTGCATGCGGCCGGCGTTGGCATTCATGACGGTGCGCACCGACTCGCCCATGGAGCCCAGGTGCACCGGCATGTGCGGCGCGTTGGCGATCAGGCGCGCCTGGGCGTCGAAGATCGCGCAGGAGAAGTCCAGGCGTTCCTTGATGTTGACCGAGTACGCCGTGTTCTGCAGGCGGTAGCCCATCTGCTCGGCGATCGACATGAACAGATTGTTGAATACCTCCAGCATCACCGGGTCGGCCTGCGTGCCGACCGCGCGGCGCTGCGGGCGGGCCTCGACGCGGCGGATCACGAAGTGATCCTGCTGCGTCAGCTCGGCCTGCCAGCCGGGCTCGACCACGGTGGTCTGGTTCGGCTCGGAGATGATGGCGGGGCCGGCCACGCGGTCACCGCCGGCCATGTCCTCGCGCACATACAACGGCGTGTCGCGCCAGGCGCCGCCGCTGTACATGCGCACCGTGCGGCGCGGCGCCAGCGCGCCGTCGCGGCTGCGCGAAGCCGGCGTCTCGGTGACGCGTTCGCCGCCGCCGGTGGCTTCCACCGAGATGGTTTCGACCACCAGTTCGCGGTTGGGCATCAGGAAGGAATAGCGCTGGCGGTAGGCCGCCTCGAAGTCCTTGCGCACCTGCGCCAGGTCGGAATACGGCACTTCCAGCGCAGTGTCGGTGCCGCGGTACTTCAGGTGCAGGCGGCGCTGCACGCGGATGTCCCTGTCGGCGACGTGCTGGCGGCGCAATTCGCCCACGGCCTGTTCGGCCAGCGCGTCCAGCTCGCCTTGCAGTTCGGCCATCAGCGCGGCATCGAGCACCTTCTCGACGGTCTTCTGGCGCATATCGGTCTGGTCCGCCAGGCCCATGCCGTAGGCCGATAGCACGCCGCCCAGCGGGTGCGCGAACACGGTGGTCATGCCGAGCGCGTCGGCCACCAGGCAGGCGTGCTGCCCGCCGGCGCCGCCGAACACCGTCAGCGCGTACTCGGTGACGTCATGGCCGCGCTGCACGGATATGCGCTTGATGGCTTCGGCCATGTTGCCGACGGCGATTTCCAGGAAGCCCTCGGCCAGTTGTTCCGGCGTCATGTCGCGACCGGTGGCGGCGCGGACCTCGTCGGCCATGGCCTGGAAGCGCTGCGCCACCGCATCGCGGTCCAGCGGCTCATTGGCGTCGGGGCCGAACACCTTGGGGAAGAAGTCGGGCTGGATCTTGCCGAGCAGCACGTTGCAGTCGGTCACGGCCAGCGGGCCGCCCCGGCGGTAGCAGGCGGGGCCGGGGTTGGCGCCGGCCGAATCCGGGCCGACGCGCAGGCGCGCGCCGTCGAAATGCAGGATCGAGCCGCCGCCGGCCGCGACCGTATGGATGCTCATCATGGGCGCGCGCATGCGCACGCCGGCCACTTGGGTCTCGAATTCGCGTTCGAATTCGCCGGCATAGTGCGACACGTCGGTCGAGGTGCCGCCCATGTCGAAGCCGATGACCTTGTCGAAACCGGCCTGCTCGCTGGTGCGCACCATGCCGACGATGCCGCCAGCCGGGCCGGACAGGATGGCATCCTTGCCGCGGAAGCGGTGGGCGTCGGTCAGGCCGCCGCTCGATTGCATGAACATCAGGCGGATGCCGGGCAGTTCGCCGGCCACCTGGTCGACGTAGCGCTTGAGGATGGGCGACAGGTAGGCGTCGACCACCGTGGTGTCGCCGCGCGAGACGTACTTGATCAGCGGGCTGACCTCGTGCGAGGCCGACACCTGGGTGAAGCCGATGTCGCGCGCGATGCGGGCGGCGCGCTGCTCATGCCCCGGGGCGTGCCAGGCGTGCAGGAAGACGATGGCCACGGTGCGGATGCCGCTGTCGTAGGCGGCCTGCATATCGCGGCGCAGCGCCGCTTCGTCCAGGTCGCGGATCACTTCGCCGTCGGCGGCCACGCGTTCGTCGGCCTCGACCACGGCCTCGTAGAGCATTTCCGGCAGCACCACGTTGCGGTCGAACAGGCGCGGACGGTTCTGGTAGGCGATGCGCAGGCCGTCGCGGAAACCGCGCGTGGTCACCAGCAGCGTGCGCTCGCCCTTGCGTTCGAGCAGCGCGTTGGTGGCGACCGTGGTGCCCATCTTGACGCATTCGACCTGCTCGGCCGGCACCGGCTGGCCGGGCGCGATGCCCAGCAGCTTGCGGATGCCCGCCACCGCCGCGTCGCGGTATTGCTCCGGGTTCTCCGACAGCATCTTCGCGGTGGTGGTGGTGCCATCGGGGCGGCGCGCCACGATGTCGGTGAAGGTGCCCCCACGATCAATCCAGAATTGCCACTTCATAACTATCCTCGGGTACAAGAAGCCGCTACGGCGCTGCCGGCCGCGGCGTGCGGGTGGTGTCGCGGCAACGAGGCCGCGTAAGGGTTAGAGCGAGGTCGCGGCGCGCGCGGCCTGGTCGTACAGACCGGACAGGGCGCGCAGCGTGTGCGCGAGCTGTCGGCTGAATTCCAGGCCGCCCCCGCCCGGCGCGTCGAGGCCGGCGGTCAGGCATTGCTCGCGGATTTCGCCGTAGCGCTTGATGATGGCCGCGCCCTCGGGCGTGACGCTGTAGAACACTTCCTTGCTGGCGCGTTCGCCCTTGACCACGCCGAGGCGGTCGAGCTTCTTCAGCGCGTAGTTGACGATGTGCGTGTCCTCGACATTCAGCGTGAAGCAGATATCAGCCAGCTTCTTCGGCCGCTGGCGGTGGTACACGTGATGGAACACCATGACGTCGGTGGGCGTCAGGTCGGGCAGCCCGGCGGCGGCCATGCAGCGCACGGTCCAGCGGTCGAAGGCATGGCTGGCGATCATCAGGCCGAATTCGACTTCGGACAGATCCGGCGCACTGCCGCCGGCCAGATGGGCCGATGAGGCGATCAACGTGGAGGTCATAAGGCCTGCGCAACAAGTTTATCTGCGCGAAATACTAATAATTTATCTATATTTCATCAATAAAAAACAAATCAGGGACGGAAAAAAACCCTCGTTTCGAGGGAATACCCTAGGCTCCGCCCGCCCGACCGGCCCGTCTGCGGGGCCACGCGAACGCGTGGGCGCCAGGCGCCCCAGGCCGGCGCCTGCCCATTCCAGGCCGTTATGACGGATCCCAGCCCGCCGGCAGATGCGCGCGGATCAGCGAACCGGCGATGGAGATGCGCGCCGCGATCTCGGGCATCGGGTCGCCCGGGCCGAACCAGCGCGCATCGGCGATCTCGTCTTCCTGCACGCGGATGTCGCCCGACACGTATTCGGCGGTGTAGGCCACCATCAGCGAATGCGGAAACGGCCAGGACTGACTGCCGAAATATTTCAGGTTGCCGACCTTCAGGCCGACCTCTTCCAGCACCTCGCGATGCACCGTCTGCTCAAGGCTTTCGCCCGGTTCGACAAAACCGGCCAGCGCCGTGTAGCGCCCGCTGGCATTGGCGGTGTGACGCGCCAGCAGGATGCTGTCGCCCTTGCGGATCAGCACCATCATGGCTGGCGAGATGCGCGGATAGGCCGAGAAGCCGCAGGCCGGGCAGCGCTGGCAGAACTCGCCGGCCACGCGCGTGGTGGCCGTGCCGCAGGCGCCGCAGAAGCGGTGGGTGCGGGCCCATTCGGCGATCTGGTAGGCGCGCCCGGCCAGCGCCATGCGTTCCTCGTCCAGCACCCCGAACAAGGCGCGCAGCTTCTTGAACGCGTAGCCCTGGGGCGCCTCGATGTCCGGTTCGACGTGCGCGGCGCGGGCCGGCGATTCCGGCGCGGCCCACACCGGTTGCAAGGCTTCGGCCGCGAGCCCGGCACGCGCACAGGCGTCCAGGTCGGGCAATACGCTGGTGGCTTCCTCGACCAGCAACTCGTCACGACGAAATACGAAATTCACACGACCCTCTGCGACACGACTGCGATGGCAAGATGTTAGAAGAAAACGCCACTGCCGCAAGCCAACGTCCGGCCCGTGGGCACCCTATTTCAATCTTCAAGCATGTGGCGTGCGTCAGCCTAGGAATTACCCGTAAACAGGCCTTTACAGGCACTTTGTGACCGATGGGCAACATAGAATGGCACGGCTTTTGCGCTGTGCGTCATGTCGCGCCGCGCGCGTTTTCGCCATGCCTACCGGGGCCGCGGCCCCCGCACTCATCATTCGCAAAGAAGGACATCATGATCAAGAAGCTCTCGCTGTTGACCGGCTCCATCGTCCTGGCGTTCAGCGCCGGCGCCCAGGCCCAGACCAAGTGGGACCTGCCCAGCGCCTATCCGGCCAGCAACTTCCACGTCGAAAACCTGACCACCTTCATCAAGGACGTCGACACGCTGTCCGAAGGCAAGCTCAAGATCACGCTGCACAACAACGCCTCGCTTTACAAGGCGCCGGAAATCAAGCGCGCGGTGCAAGGCAACCAGGCCCAGATCGGCGAGATCCTGCTGACCAACTTCGCCAACGAAGACCCGATCTACGAACTGGACGGCCTGCCCTTCCTGGCCACCGGCTACGAGGCCTCGTTCAAGCTCTACCAGGCGCAAAAGCCGTTCCTGGAAAAGAAGCTGAATTCGCAGGGCATGACGCTGCTGTACGCGGTGGCCTGGCCGCCCCAGGGCATCTTCGCCAACAAGGACATCAAGCAGATCAGCGACATGAAGGGCCTGAAGTGGCGCGCCTACAGCCCGGTGACGGCCAAGATCGCCGAACTGGTCGGCGCCCAGCCGGTGACGGTGCAGCAGGCCGAGCTGTCGCAGGCGCTGGCCACCGGCGTGATCGACTCGTACATGTCGTCGGCTTCCACCGGCTACGACACCAAGACCTACGAATACATCAAGAAGTTCTACGACACCCAGGCCTGGCTGCCCAAGAACGCCGTCATCGTCAACAGGAAGGCGTTCGACGCGCTCGACCCGGCAACGCAGGAAGCCCTGAAGAAGGCCGGCGCGCAGGCCGAGGAACGCGGCTGGAAGCTGTCGCAGGAAAAGAACAAGTGGTACCAGGAAGAGCTGGCCAAGAACGGCATGGAGACCATCAAGCCGACGGTCGAGCTCAAGGAAGGCCTGTCGGTGATCGGCAAGCGCATGCTGGACGACTGGCTCAAGAAGGCCGGCGCCGATGGCCAGGCCATGATCGACGCCTACCGCAAGCAGTGATATCGCCATGCGCCGCTTTCTGGATGGACTTTACGGCGCGGCCGGCCTGCTGGCCGGCCTGTGCACGATCGGCGTACTGGTGGCCGTGCTGGCGGCGATCGTCGCGCGCCAGCTCGGCCTGAACATTCCCGGCACGGACGCCTATGCCGGGTATTTCATGGCCGCCGCCGGCTTCCTGGCGCTGGCCAGCACCTTCAAGCACGGTGAACACATCCGGGTGACGCTGGTGCTGAACGCGCTGTCGCCGGCCGGCAGCCGCCGCCTGGATATCTTCGCGCTGGCGGCGGGCACCCTGATGGCCGCCGCCTTTGCCTTCTTCAGCGTCAAGTTGACCTTCGACTCCTGGCAGTTCAACGACATCTCCACGTCCAACGACGCCACGCCGCTGTGGATTCCGCAGCTCAGCATGGCCGTGGGCACGGTCCTGTTCCTGGTCGCCCTGCTCGATGAGCTGGTTCGCCGTTCACGCGGCCTGGCCGCCGCCACCTCGCAGCAAACCCATGAATGAACTTCTCGTCATCACCCTGCTGGTCGTCTCGATCTTCGCGCTGCTTGGCTGCGGCGTCTGGGTCGGCCTGACGCTGGCGGGCACCGCCTGGATCGGCATGGAGATCTTCTCCAGCCGGCCCGCCGGCGATGCCATGGCCGTCACCATCTGGGGCGCCTCGTCCAGTTGGACGCTGACCGCCCTGCCCCTGTTCCTGTGGATGGGCGAAATCCTGTTTCGCACCCGCCTGTCGGAAGACCTGTTCAAGGGCCTGGCGCCCTGGCTCAACCGCCTGCCGGGCCGATTGCTGCACACCAACGTGATCGGCTGCGCCATCTTCGCGGCGGTGTCGGGTTCGTCCGCGGCCACCTGCGCCACGGTCGGCAAGATGACCATCCCGGAGCTGACGCGCCGTGGCTACCCCGAGTCCAAGATCCTGGGCACGCTGTCGGGCGCCGGCACGCTGGGGCTGCTGATTCCGCCGTCGATCATCATGATCGTCTACGGCGTGGCCGCCGACGTGTCGATCGCCAAGCTGTTCATCGCCGGCATCGTGCCGGGGATCCTGCTGGCGTTGCTGTTCATGGGCTATATCGCCTGGTGGGCGATCCGCAATCCGGACGAGGTGCCGTCGGCCGATCCCGGCCTGACGTTCAAGGAAAAGCTGTCGCGTTCGCGCCACCTGATTCCGGTGATGCTGCTGATCGGCGCGGTGCTGGGATCGATCTACACCGGCCTGGCCACGGCCACCGAGGCCGCCGCGGTCGGCGTGGTCGGGGCCTTGATCCTGTCGGGACTGCAAGGCTCCCTGTCGCGCTCGACCTTCATGCAGTCGCTGCTGGGCGCGACCCGGCTGTACTGCATGATCGCCCTGATCCTGGCGGGCGCGCAGTTCCTGACGCTGGCGATGGGCTACATCGGCCTGCCGCGGGCGCTGGCCGAATGGATCGGCGGCTTGGGCCTGTCGCAGTTCGGGCTGATCATGGCGCTGATGGTGTTCTTCATCGTGCTGGGCTGCTTCCTGGACGGCATTTCCATCGTGGTGCTGACCATGGGCGTGCTGCTACCGACGGTGCAGGCGGCTGGCATCGACCTGATCTGGTTCGGCATCTTCATCGTTTTCGTTGTGGAAATGGCACAGATCACGCCGCCGGTGGGCTTCAATCTGTTCGTGCTGTCGGGCATGAGCGGGCGCGAACTGCCCTATATCGCGCGCGCGTCGCTGCCGATGTTCTTCCTGATGATCCTGGCGGTGCTGCTGCTGTACCTGATCCCCGGGATCGCCACATGGCTGCCCCTGCACATGACGCTCTGACCCGGCCAGGGCCGACCCGAAACCCCGTTCTTGCAACGGGGTTTTTTTTGGAGCAATCCTGGCATTGTTTCAACCATCGCCTTTTTTGCCATTCTGTAAACCCAGGGAAAACGCGAAAAAGATAAACGCACTACACGCGCCGCAACTTTTTTAGAATCCACGTGGCGTTCCCGGCACCACTTTGGCGCATGGAATGCACATCGGGCCTACGCTCCGGACCCGCGCCAACCCTGGCGTCGGTGCCACGGCCCAGCTCCAGGCGAACCGCCAGGCGCGTCCCGTCGAGCCACAAGCGCGACGCACGCTAAAAACAGAAACATAAGGAGAAGCCTTCGTGAAACGCATCACTCTCTCGCTCGCTGTCGCCGGCCTCGGCCTGGCCGGCGCCGCCTCGGCGGAAACCAGCGTCACCCTGTACGGCATCGCCGACGTCAGCATGCGCTACGTCAACACCAGTTCCGGCTCGACCGGCGTGGACGGCAGCCGCATCTCGATGGAAAACGGCGCCATCTCCAACAGCCGCTGGGGCTTGCGCGGCTCGGAAGACCTGGGCGACGGCAACCGCGCCTTCTTCCGCCTGGAGCAAGGCTTCAACGTGCAAAACGGCCAGTCGTCCAGCTCCGGCAAAACGTTCAACCGCCTGGCCTACGTCGGCTTGGACGGCGGCAGCATCGGTGCGCTGACCCTGGGCCTGCAGAACACCGTGATCCAGGACCTGATGGCGGACTATTTCGATCCGCTGACCGTCGGTAACTACAACGAAAACTCGTGGCTGCCCGCCGCCATGGGCCGCGTGCGCAACAACAACACCGTGCGCTACTCGAACACGATCGGCGACCTGGCCGTGATCGCGTCGTGGGCCAACGGCGACAAGTGGTCGGATCGCGCCGCCGGCCAGCAGATGGGCATCAGCCTGCGCTACACCGTCGGCCAACTGGGCCTGGGTGGCGCCTTCATGCGGACCTACGAGGGCAACGACTCCGACCTGCGCCAGCAAGTATGGAACTTCAGCGCCTCGTACCAGTTCGAAAGCGCCAAGGTCTTTGCCGGCTACTTCAACGGCCGCGACCAGACCGGCTGGGTCAACGCCGTCATGGGCGGCACCACCACCGCCCAGCTCGACCGCAAGGACAACGGCTACTTCGCCGGCGTGACCTGGCAGGCCACCCCGCGCTGGGCCATCACCGGCGCCGCCTACTACGACCAAAGCAAGAACATCGTGGAAGACGGCGACAAGGGCAAGCGCTACGCCCTGGTGGCCGTGGCCGAATACGCGCTGTCCAAGCGTACCCAGGTGTACGGCACCGTGGACTACAACAAGGTTCGCGACGCCGCCACGGGTGAAATTGCCGGCCGTACCAGCCAGTTGGGCGCCGGCGTGGGCATCCGCCACATCTTCTAAGTCCTTCGCGACTTACGGCCCCACCCCCCGGCCGCATATCAAAATGCCCGTCGCGCGAGCGACGGGCATTTTTCATCTGACGATCCGGTTTGGCTACATCCCGAGATACGCCTTGCGCACCTCGTCCGACGCCGCCAGCTCGGCCGCCGCGCCCGACAGCGCCACCTGCCCGCTCTGCATCACATACGCGCGCGCCGCCACCTCCAGCGCCTGCGCCATGTTCTGTTCGACCAGCAGCACCGACAGGCCGTCATCGCGGTTCAGCGCGGCCAGCGCGTCGAACACCTGCTCGACCAGCAGCGGCGACAGGCCCAGACTGGGCTCGTCGATCAACAGCAGGCGCGGTCCGCTCATCAGCGCGCGGCCGATCGCCAGCATCTGCCGCTCGCCGCCGGACATGGTGCCCGCCAACTGTTCACGGCGCTCTTTCAGGCGCGGAAACAGCGCATAGACCTTGTCCAGGCGCTCCTGGTAGACGCGTTCGTCGCGCACGGTGTAGGCCCCCAGGCGCAGGTTCTGCTCGACCGGCTGGCGCGCAAACACCCGCGCGCCTTCCGGAATCATGGCGATGCCCTGCTTGACCAATTGGTCTGGCGGCGTTCCGGTGATGTCGCGCCCCTCGAAGACCACGCGGCCCGCCTTGGGCTTGACCGAGCCGATGATGGCCAGCAGGGTGCTGGACTTGCCTGCCCCGTTGGCGCCCAGCAGCGCCGCGATTTCACCCGGGCGCACTTCGAGCGACAGATCGCGCACGGCCTGCACGCCGCCATAGGCCACGCTCAGGTTGTCCACCTTCAACATCACGTCAGGCACGGTGCTTCCTCCCCAGATAGGCTTCGATCACGGCAGGGTTGCGCACAATGTCCTGCGGCGCGCCTTCGGCGATCATCTGGCCGAAGTTCAGCACCAGCACCCGCTGCGCCAGCCGCATCACCACTTCCAGCACGTGCTCGACGATGATCAGCGTCACGCCGGCGGCGTGGATGCCGCGCAGGATCTCGGCAAGCGCGATGGCTTCGGCCGGGTTCAGGCCGCCGGCCACTTCGTCCAGCAGCAGCATGCGCGGTTCGGTCGCCAGCGCGCGCGCCAGTTCCACCCGCTTCTGCCCGGCCACGTTCAATTCCGCCGCCAGCGTGTTGGCGCGGTCGGCCAGTCCCACCAGCTCCAGCACCCGCGCCGAGGCGCGGCGCGCGTCGGGCAGGCGCGGATGGCGCAGCAGCGCGCCGACCATGGCGTTCTCCAGCACCGTCATCTGGCCGAAGCTGCGCGGGATCTGGTAGGTGCGCACCAGCCCCATCGCCGCGACCTGTTCCGGCCGCCGGCCGATCATGGACTGGCCGGCGAACGCCACCGTGCCCGAGGTCGGCTCGTGATGGCCGACCAGGCCGTTGAACAGCGTGCTCTTGCCGGCGCCGTTGGGGCCGATGATGGCAACGATCTCGCCCGCGTCCACCGACAGCGAGATGTCCTTGTTGGCGACCAGGCCGCCGAAGCGCTTGGTCAGGTTTTTAACGTCGAGCAGAGCCACGGCGCCTCCCCAATGTCACCAGACCGCCTGGCAGGAACAGGGTGACGAGCAGGATCGCCAACCCGAAAATCAGCAGGTCCAGGCCCAACCCCGAACTGCCCCACAGCACCCGCGTGCCTTCCGACAGCGGCAGTAGCACCGCCGCGCCCAGCCAGGGCCCGACCAGGGTGCCTACGCCGCCCAGGATGGCCACCAGCACCACCTGCACGGACATCGTCAGGCTGAACATCGATTCGGGATCGATGAAGCCCACGTACATGGCGAAAAAGCCGCCCCAAACACCGGTCATGCCGGCCGACAGCACGAACGCCAGCATCTTGTAGCGATCCGCCGGCACGCCCAGGCTGCGCGAGGCCGCTTCGTCGCCGTTGATGGCGCGCCAGTAGAAGCCGGTCCTGGAGTGCACCAGGAAGTACGTGGCGCAGAACGTCAGGAACGCCAGCCCCACCGCGATCCAGTAATACGGCACCTTGCTGCGGAACAGCAGCATCCAGGCGGCGTCGCCGATCGGCGCCTCCAGCCCGACCGCGCCGCCGGCCCAGTCCCAGTTGATCATCAGCAGCAGCCCGATCTGCAGCAGCGCGATAGTGGCCATGGCGAAATAATGGCCCGACAGGCGCAGCGTCGGCCCGCCCACCAGCCACGCCAGCGCCGCGCTGATCAGGCCGCCCAGCGGAATGCCGAGCAGCGGCGTCAGCTTCAGGTGATGCAGCAGCAGCAAGGTGGTGTAGCCGCCCACGCCCACGAACACCGCGTGGCCGAAGGAAATGCGCCCGAGAAAGCCGCCCACCAGGTTCCAGCAGGCGCCCAGCGCGCCGAACATGATGGCCAGCAGCAGCACCTGCAGGGTGAACGAGTCGGTCACCACCAGCGGCACCAGCGCAAGCAGCACCGCCGCCGCCAGCGCCACGGCCACCGGCCATTTCGGCACGCCCGATGAGGCGCTGTCTATTTTCCGTGTCGTCGTCATGTCACCACCGCCCGAACAGGCCGCGCGGCCGATACCAGAGAACCAGGATGAAAAGGATGAAGACGCTGACCGTCTTGAGCGCCGGCGCCACGAAGTAGCCCGTCATGGCCTCGATGATGCCGATCAGGATGCCGGCGATGAAGGCGCCCGGCAGCGAACCGAACCCGCCCATGCAGACCGCCACGAAGGCCAGCAGGCCGAACACCGTGCCCACCGAAGGGAACACGTAGAAGAACGTGGTCAGCAACGCGCCGGCCAGGCCGACCGCGGCGCTGCCCAGCATCCAGACCTGGGCATTGACGCGGTCCGGCGAAATGCCGACCAGCGCGGCCACCTGGCGGTCTTCGGCCACCGCCTGCAGCGCGTGGCCCCAGCGCGTGCGGTACACCAGCACGAACAGCGCCACTACCACCACCAGCGCGACCAGGCCGGTCACCACCTGCGGGCGGCCCAGCGAAATGCCGGCCACCGTGACGCTGCCAGACACCAGCGTGTCGGGCAGGCTGCGGTAGTCCGGGCTGAAGGCGATGAACGCCAGTTGGCGCAGCACCAGGCCCAGGCCGAAAGTGGCCAGGATCACCGCCATGGCGGGGCCTTTCTGCAGGCGCCTGATGATCAGTGCGTAAGTGAGGAAACCGACGAAGGCCAGCACGATGGCCACCAAGGGCGCCGACAGCGTGGGGTCGATATGACCCAGGGTGTAGAGCCAATAGGCGGCATACATGCCAAGCATCAGGAATTCGCCATGGGCGAAGTTGATGACGTCGGTGATGCCCCAGATCAGCGCCAGCCCCACCGCCACCGCGGCATAGATCAGGCCATTGAACAGGCCCGCCGAGAGAGCTTCGAACATGGAGTGCTCCTGTGGCGGGCCCCCGCGGCCCGCCACGGCTGGTGATTACTTCCAGGAGAACGGCAGCGTGGGCAGCGTCTTGTCGGTGCGGTACTTTTCCGGCCAGACCGTCTGGTAGGACGAGCCCTTGAGCTCCAGGATCAGGCCGGAACCCTTGGTGTTCTGGCCCTTGTCATCGAACTTCACGCCGGCCCAGGGCATGGCCACTTGCGACTCGCCCAGGTCGGTGGCCGCCAGCGCCTTGCGAATGGCTTCCGGGTCGGTGGAACCGGCGCGGTTGATGGCGTCGGCCAGCACCAGCACGCCTTGCATCGAGCGGGCGTTGTTGCCGTTCAAGTCCTTGCCGGTCTTGGCCTTGTACATGTCGTTGATCTTCTTCAGGCCGGCCTTGGCGGCGGCGACATCGTTGCCCCACACGTCGCGCGTCAGCACGCCCTGCACCTGCGGGCCCACCTCCTGCACGAAGCGCGAGTCGATGAAACCGGCGTCGTTGGCCAGCAGCACCGGCGGCGCGTACTTGCTTTCACGCATGGTGCGCACGAACAGCATGGCGTCCGAGGTGTAGCTGGCGAAAATCGCCACATCGGGCTTGGCCGCCGCCAATTTCTGCACTTCGGCCGTCACCGAGGCCGAGCCGGCGCTGTAGGCGATATTGGCCACCACCTGACGCTTGTACTGCTTGGCGAACTTCTCGACCGCCTTGTAGGTGTTGACGCCAAAGTCGGTGTTCTCGTACACCACCGCGATCTTGGCGGTGGGGGTGCCCTTCACGCCGTCCAGGAACTGCATCATGTTCTCGACGAAGGTGTCGTCGTTGGGCGAGGTGCGGAAGAACCACTTGTAGCCGCGCTCGGTCAGGTCGGGGCTGCTGGACTCGCCATTCAGATAGGGGATGCCGCGCTGCTCGGCGATGCGGCTGGCGGTCTTGGTGACGGCCGACTGGTAGGCGCCGGTCAGGGCCACCACTTTCTCCTGGTCGATCAGGCGCTGCGCGTCGGCCAGGCCCACTTCGGGCTTGCCCTGCGAATCGCCGAACACCACTTCGATCCTGGCCCCGCCCAGCGCCGGCAGACCGGCGCCCGCGGCCAGCGGAATCCCTTCGAGTTCGGGATGCGGATTGTTGATGATGTCCACGGCCAGCTCCACCGCGGCCTTGATCTCGGCGCCGGTGGACGCCAGCGCGCCGGACAAGGGATAGATCGCGCCGATCTTGACGGTCTTGACCTGCGCCTGCGTCGGCGCGGCCGCCAACAGCGCCAGACTCGCGGCGACACCCGCAATGAGCTTCATCTTCATTACCAGACTCCTGGAAAAATCCCACTGTGAAAGCAATGCAAAACGCGGGGCGCACGGCCCCGGGCCCGGGCCCGGTGGATCCGGGCCTGCGGCGAGCCGCCACCCGCCGATGATCCGGCGAGCGGTTGGCCCTGAACTTTTGTCGCCTTTTCCCCTTGTCCTTTCATGGATCGTTTTGGAGGCAAAACCAAAGCTGCTGACGCGCCCTGACGCGGGCGTTTTGTAACGATTACGGCTACTGCATGAAGAATGTGATTTCTAGCGCTTATCCGCTGACGGATGACTGAGAATGCGAAGCCAGGATTACAGGATGGCCATGCGGCTGTTGACGAGATCCGTGACCAGCATGTGCCCGGGCGCGTGGGTGATGCAGAAATCCGGGCGCACCGCCGCCACCACCGACTGCGGCGTCACGCCGCAAGCCCAGAACACCGGCATTTCGCCGGGGCGGATTTCCACCGGATCACCATAATCCGGCTGGTGGATGTCGGCAATCCCGATCAACGCCGGATCGCCGATGTGCACCGGCGCGCCATGCACCGAGGGAAAACGCGAAGTCACCTGGATCGCGCGAATGGCATCGGCGGCCTTGAGCGGCCGCATCGACACCACCAGCGGACCGCCGAACACGCCGGCCGCATGCGTGGGGATATTGGTGCGGTACATCGGCACATTGCAGCCCTGCTCGATATGGCGCACCGGCAGGCCGTTGTCCAGCATCGCTTCCTCGAACGAGAACGAGCACCCGATCAGGAACGACACCAGGTCGTCGCGCCACAGGTCGCGCACGTCGGTGGGCTCGGACACCAGCTCGCCGTTGTGCCAGACGCGGTAGCGCGGGATGTCGGTGCGGATGTCGATGTCATGCCCCAGTTCGGGCAGCGCCGGGTCGCCCGGCTCGGACATGGCCAGCAAGGGGCACGGCTTGGGATTGCGTTGGCAGAAGTGCAGGAAATCGGCCGCCAGCGCGCGCGGCAGGATCGCCAGATTGGCCTGCACGTGGCCCGGGGCCAGGTTGGCGGTGGGCCCGGTCAGCTTGCCGCTGCGCGCATCGAGCCGCGCGCGGCGCGCCAATTCCACGCTGCCGCGGCTCGCCGATTCCAATGCCATGTCCATTCCCCTTGCGTCAAAGTTGGTATGGGGACATTGCACCGGAACTCGCCCGCCGCGTCTAATCACATGTTGCGATAGACCCCGATCAGAATTCCTTATCAGGGTTATGCCGGATGGCGCTGCGCCTCTTCACGGGCGATCTGCTGCGCGGCCTCGGCCACGGTGCGCGGCACCTGGCTGTCCGGCCCCTGCATCCAGCAGGCGGTGTAGTGCAGCGGCGGCAGCGGCGGCGCCTTGACATCGAGCAGCCGCAATTCGCCCTGCGCCAGCTCCTTATGCAGGATGACGGGCGCGATCACCGCCGTGCCGATGCCGTCCAGCGCCATCCGCACGATCACGCTCAGGGCCGAACTGCCATACATGCGCGGCGCGTCGACGCCGGCCTGCTGCAGCACCTGCCGCACCGCGCGGTGCGGATCGGTGGTGGACGAATAAGTGATCACCGGCCACTGCCCCAGCCGCTTCAGGCTGATCGGCTGGCGCCCCACCTTCAGCTTGGGGCTGGCGACCCAGCTGAGCGGGTAATTGCACAGATACAGGTTCTCGATGCGCGGTTCTTCCATCGGCCCCAGCAGGAATGCCAGGTCGATCTGGCGCGAGGCAAGCTGGGTCTTGAGCATGGTGGTGGTGTCGACCTGGATCTCCACCATCAACGCCGGATAGGCGTCGTGCAGATACTCCATGAGCGTGGGCAGCCAGGTATGGACGATGGTCTCGGACACGCCCAGCCGCAAGGTGCCGCTCATCACGCTCTTGGCGCGCGCCGCCTCCTGCATGTCGCGCCGCAATTGCAACATGCGCTCGGCGTGCGACAGCAGCTCGCGGCCCTTGCCGGTCAGCTTGATGCCGCGCGCGTCGCGGTCGAACAGGCGGATGCCCAGGTCGGCCTCCAGCGACGCGATGCGCTGAGAGATCGCCGGCTGGGTGGCATTGAGCTTTTCGGCCGCGGCGCGAAAACCGCCCAGCGTGGCCACCCAGAAGAACGTCTCGATATTGCGCAGATCTATCATGGCGCCCGAATCCTGCCCCGTTGCGCGGCCTGTCCAGCCGCCATGTTAGCGGCGGACAGCGAAGGCCGATATGGCGGAAAACACCGCCCTGCCCGTTCGCAGCGCTCGGCCCGGGACAGGCCGCCCGCGCCGCCGAACCGCCGGCCGACGCCGACCGGCTGGAACGCGGCCCCGGCGTGCGCTCAGCCGGCGAGCAATTCCTCGACCGCCAGGCCGATGGCCAGCACGCGGCGATCGGCGCCGTTGCTGGCGGCGATCATCAGGCCCACCGGCGCGGTGCCGGCCGCGTGGCACGGCAGCGACAGCGCGCAGCCATCCAGGAAGTTGATCAGCGTCGGGTTGCGCAGGATCAGGCCGTTGGCGGCGTAGTAAGCCTCGTCGGAAGCCTCCAGATCGGCCACCGCCGGCGCCACGATCGGCGTGGTCGGCAGGATCAGGGCGTCGTAGCCGGCGATGCGGCGGTCGACCGCGGCCACCCAGGCTTCGCGTGCGTCCAGCAGGTCAAGGTAGTCGGCGGCGCTCATGTCCTTGCCGCGCAGGATGCGCGACACCACGCGCGGGTCGTAGCGCTTGCCGGCGCGGGCGATCAGGTCGCGGTGCCAGGCCCAGGCCTCGGCCGCCGTGAACCCGCCCTTGGCATTGATGTTGGCCAGTTCGGCGAATTCCGGAATGGCGATCTCGTCGACCAGGGCGCCGGCTTGCTTCAGACGCGCCAGGGCGCGCGCGAAGGTGTCGGAGACGTGCTTGTCCATGCCGTCCAGCGCCAGCGTCCTGGGCACCGCCAGGCGCAGCCCGCGCAGCGGCAGCGCCTCGGGCACCGGGCCGCCCTCGCCCGACAGAATGGCGTCCAGTTCGGCGCAGCAGCGCACGCTGGCGGCGATCGGGCCGATGGAGTCCAGGTTGGCCGACAGCGGCAGCACGCCTTCCATCGACACGCGCCAGGCGCTGGGCTTGAAGCCGGTCAGGCCGCACAGCGCGGCCGGAATGCGCACCGAGCCGCCGGTGTCCGAGCCGATGGCGGCCACGGCCATGCCGTCGGCCACCGACACCGCCGCGCCCGACGAAGAGCCGCCGGGGATGCGGCCAGTGGCGCGGTCCCAGGGGTTCAGCGGCGTGCCGTAGTGCGGGTTGATGCCCAGCCCCGAGTAGGCGAATTCGGTCATGTTGGTGCGGCCGATAATGACCGCGCCAGCCGCGATCAGGCGCTGCACCACTTCGGCATTGGCGTCGGCGGCGGGCTCGCCCTCGCGCGCCACCGAGCCGGCCATGGTGGTCTCGCCTTCGATGTCGAACAGGTCCTTGATGCTGATGGGCAGGCCCTCGATGGCCGAGCGCACGATGCCCGCGGCGCGCAGCGTGTCCGAGGCGCGAGCCTGGGCCAGGGCCGATTCGGCGTACAGGCGGGTGAAAGCGCGCGCGCCCTCGCCGGCCGGATCGCCGGCACGCGCCAGGGCGGCTTCGGTCAGTTCAAGGGAAGTGGTGCGGCCGTCGTTCAGGGCAGCGGTCAGGTCATTCAGGGTCGAAGGCATACGGTTCCAGGGGCCGTGTCACCGGCGTAAGAAAAGAGATGGGCCGGCGCGCCCCGCCGGGGCGCGTCGTGGCAATCAGGTCACCTGCCGGGGATCAGGCCACCACCGGCAGAATCTCGACATGATACCGGTGGCGCAGGCTGCGTTGGCGGCGCGGATCGTACAATTCCATGGTGAACTCGGCCGCCGGCCGGATGCCGCCGATGGCGCCGACGGTGCCGCAGGTCATGCCCGCGCCTTCGGGCAGCATCGGCGCGCCGCCGGTGTAGCCAGCGATCAGGTCTTGCGGCGTGCGCAGCGAGGCCAGCGGGCCTTCCTGGTACAGCACCTGGGCGCCGTTCTCGACGATGTACGAGCGGATCACCAGCTCGTCCCAATAATCGGCCACGTCGGCCAGGCGCCACGCCGAGGTCGCCACCGGCTTGACGCACACCTGTTTGGACATGGCCACGCTGACCGTCTCCAGCTTGCGGTCGGTATGGTCGGAGGCGATGCTCACGTACATTTCGCCACCCGCCGTGAAGACGAAGGTTTCGACCTCGCCGGACGAATCAGCGCCCACCGCCTGCACCCGTTCGGCCTGGGTCAGTTGGTTGTCGGCGATGCGGTAGTACAGCGGCACGCTGGTCGGACGCGGCACGCCGATGGCGGCCAGTTCCTCGATGTGATGCTCGATGGCGGCCATGTCGCGGCCGGCCCAGCCCGCCACGATAAGGGTGTTGAAATCCACCTCGACCTGGCGGGGCGAATCGGCTTCGATCTGGAATACGGCTTTCATGAAAAGTCCTGCGAAGGAAACGGAGAAAAATGGGGCGCGGCCCGGCGCCGCGCCCGCGTTGAACAGGCGGGCCGGCGCGTCAGCCGAACACCCGTGGCAACCACAAGGCCAGGTCGGGCCACCATGCCAGCAGCGCCAGCATCACGAACATGGCCCCCACGAACGGCAGGCTGCCGGTGATCACGGCGCTCATCGAGCCGCTTTTGCGCAGGCTCTGCACCACGAACAGGTTCAGGCCCACCGGCGGCGTGATGAGCGCGGCCTCGACCAGGATGATGATGACGATGCCCAGCCAGATCGGGTCGTAGCCCAGGGCGATCATGATGGGCGCGACGATGGGAATGGTCGTGATCATCATCGACAGGGTTTCCATGAAGCAGCCCAGCACCAGGTAGAACACGATCACGATCAGCAGCATCCAGCCCGGCGACAGGCCCAGCCCGGTGATGGACTGGGTCAGCGCGTCGGTCAGGCCGGTGGCCGACATGACGAAGTTCAGGAAACTCGCGGCCACCACGATCAGCATGATCATGGCGGTCGAGCGCATGGTGCCCTCCATCGCCTCGCGCAGCATGGTCCAGCTCAGGCGGCGGAACCAGGCGGCCAGGATCAACGCGCCCAGCACGCCCAGCGCGGCGGCCTCTGTCGGCGTGGCCAGGCCGGCGTAGATCGAGCCCACCACCAGCAGGAAGATGCCCATCGGCGGCGCCAGGTGCACCAGGCTGGCCAGGCGCTGGCCCCAGGTGGCCTGGATCTTCTTGCCGCCCCAGGACGGCTTGACCACGCAGGCGGCGACCACCGTCAGCATGAACAGCGCCGCCATGGCGAAGCCCGGAATGATGCCGGCCAGGTACAGCTTGGGCACCGACGAATTGGTCAGCACGCCGTAGATCACCAGGTTGATCGACGGCGGGATCAGAATGCCGAGCGTTCCGCCGGCGGCCAGGCTGCCCAGGAACAGCGGTTCGTTGTAGCCGTACTTGCGGATCTGCGGAATCGCCACCGTGCCCACCGTGGCGGCGGTGGCCACGCTGGAGCCGGACGTGGCCGAGAACAGCGTCGAGGCGCCGATGTTGGCGTGCATCAGGCCGCCCGGCAGCCACGACAGCCACAGGCTCATGGCCCCGTACATGCGCTCGGCGAAACCGGCGCGCAACAGCACCTCGCCCAGCATGATGAACAGCGGAATGGCGACCAGCAGGAATTCGTTGTTGGTGCTCCAGGAAATCTCGCCGATGGCGCGCGACAGCGGCAGCATCGAGAACATCGGGTCCAGGATCAGGCCCAGCACCCCCAGGGCCGCGCCCACGGGGATCGACAGGCCGATCAGGACCAGCAACAGGGTCAGTGCGGTGGCGATCATGCGGCGGCTCCCTTGACCATGCGCTCGCCGGCGGCGGCTTCCTCGTCGGCTTCTTCCTGCGCGGAACGAACGCCGCAGATTTCCTTGACCAGTTCGATGTCGCCGGTCACCAGCGCGGCCGAGGCGCGCGCCAGCATCAACGCCACGGTGACGCACATCCAGGCCAGGCCCAGCAGCCACAGCCCCTGCGGGATCCACAGCGGCGTGGCCAGCGGCGTGTTGGCGGTGGATTTCTGCGCCCAGGACATCTGCACCACTTCATAGGCGTAGTAGGTCAGGAACACCATGAAGACCGCCAGCGCCACCATGGAAATCCAGTCGAGCACTGCCGACACGCGCACCGGCAGTTTTTGGTAGAGCACGTCCACCCGCACATTGGCGCGCTGCAAAGTGGCGAACGCCAGCGCCCACGAAGTGCTGATGGCGAAGGCGTAACTGGACAGCTCGTCGGCGCCGCCGGTGTTGAAGCCCAGGAATTTGCGGGCCAGGACGTCGAAGGAAATGAGCAGCACGCTGGCGATGGTCAGCGCGCCGCCCGCCCACACCGCGACGCGCGAGAAGGTCTCGGCGCGCCGCAGCAGCCCGCCCAGCAGGCGGAAGTGTTCGGATCGGGTCATTGGGAAAACCTCACGGGCCGGCGTGGCGGCCTGGATGATGAATCGCGAACGCGCCGCCACGGCGGGCGGCGCGCCGTCATGCTTACTTGCTGGCGGTCACGCCCAGGGTCTTGCCGACGGTGGCGTTGAAGTCCTTGACGCACTGCGCCGAGCAACGCGCGGCCCACTTGGGCAGCACCGCTTCCTGCGTGACCTTCTTGAGCAGTTCGCGGTCGGCGTCAGACGGCTGCACCAGCACCATCTTGCCCTTGACCGGGAACGGGCACGCGGCCGCGCCGGTGTTGCAGTCGTAGCCTTCCTGGGTCTGGCGCGCCGCCGCGTCCCAGATGTTGTCGACCAGCGTCTTCACATTGGCCTGCAGGAAGGTGCGCACGTTGGGATCGAGCTTGTCCCAGGCCTTCTGGTTGACGGCGTGGATCTGCTGGTTCCAGTTGATCGGCAGCGCCACCAGGTGGGTCGACACCTCGTACCACTTGGCCGAATAGCCCGACAGCGAACCCGTGATGGCGCAATCGACCACCTTGTTCTGCAGCGCCGGCACCACTTCGCCGAACGCCATGGTGACGCTGGAGCCGCCCAGCGCTTCGACGAACTCGGCCGTGGTGCGGCTGCTGGTGCGGACCTTCTTGCCCTTGATGTCGGCCAGGCCCTTGATGTCGGCATTGCAGAACAGCACCTGCGCCGGATAGGTGGAAATGCCCAGCAGCTTGACGTTGTTGCCCTCGCCGTACAGACGCGCATAGACCGGCTCGAAGGCGTTGGTCACTTCGCGCGCCGTCTTCACGTCAGGCGCCAGGCCGGCCAGGTCGATGGCTTCGTTGATCGGGTTGTCGCTGGCGAAGTACGACAGCGTGGCGGTGCCGAACTCGACCACGCCCGTGGACATCAGGCGCAGCAGTTCGGGGCCCTTCAGGCCCATTTCATTGAAGCCCTTGATGTCCGCCGTGACCTGGCCCTTGGACAGTTCCGGAATCGTCTTGGTCCAGAACGGCTTTTCGTAATCGTTGTAGGCGGTCAGGTTGGACAGGCCGCCCACCACCTTCAGGTGGGTCTTGGGCAGGTCTTGGGCCTGGGCGGCGCCGGCCAACAGACTGGCGGCGACGGCGGCGAGAGCGAGCGACTTCTTCATGGACAAAACTCCTGGCTGGCGGGATGGTCTGGCGCGCGCGGGTTCCCGTTACCATGAGCGCGCGGGTGAAAATCGGAACGTCAGAGGAGCGGACATTTCCCCCGGGCCTGTCTATCCAGGCAATCTTCTTGATGTGCCGCCATTGCAGCGTCAGGGGCGTCCAGCGTCCAATCGTATGTTGCGATGTGGGGGTATAAATAATTCTTGGGTCTGGTCGGCGTGTCCCGGCCCGCGGGCGGCAAAGCCAGCAACCACGCGGCTTGGCGCCATGCGCGCCGGTCGCGGCCGGGCGCGCGCCACGGCCGGCCCGGCTGCGCCGTCGGGGCCGCTTTCGGGAAAACACCTAGACGCGACGAGCCTAGGACGGCACGCCGTCACCCGCCTGGGCCGCCACTTTCTGCGCCATCTGCGCGATCAGGCGCGCGGCATGGCTGTCCGGCCCCTGCACCCAGGTGGCGGTGAAACTCAGCTCGGGCAACGGGTCGGCGTCGACCCGCAGAATGCGCAGCTCGCCGCGCGCCAGTTCCTTGCCCAGGAACACCGGCGCGATCACACTGGTGCCGATGCAGTCCTGCGTCATCCGCACCACCATCGACATCGAGGCGCTGCCGTACATGCGCGGCGACGCCACGCCGGCGCGCGTCAGCATGTCGCGCACCACGCGGTACGGCGCGCTGTTGGAGGGATAGGTGACGATCGGCAGCCGGCCGATGCGCTCCAGTGTCAACGGCTCCGGCCCCAGCTCCAGCAGCGGACTGGCGACCCACGCCAGTGGATAGGTGCACAGCGGCAGGTTCTCGACCCGCGCTTCCAGGACCGGGCCCATCAGGAAGGCCAGGTCGATCTGGCGCGACATCAGGTGCGAGCGCAGCACGTGGGTGGTATCCACCTCGATCTCCAGCACCAGCGCCGGATACGAGGCGTGCACCAGCTCGATCAGCGTCGGCAGCCAGGTCTGCACGATGGTCTCGGCCACGCCGATGCGCACAGTGCCGGTCATGACATTCTGCTCGCGCGCCGCCTCGAACATGTCGCGCCGCACCTGCAACATGCGTTCGGCGTGCGACAGCAGTTCGTGGCCCTTGGCGGTGAGCTTGACGCCACGCGCATCACGCTCGAACAGCCGCACGCCCAGATCGGCCTCGAGCGAGGCGATGCGCTGCGATACCGCCGGCTGCGTGGTGTTGAGCTTGTCGGACGCCGCGCGGAAGCTGCCCAGCGTGGCGACCCAGAAAAATGTTTCTATGTTGCGTAGTTCGATCATGAACCTTTCCCCCTGCCGCGATGAGCGTATCATGTCAGCGCCCCGGCGGCCCCGCCCGGGATTGATCGCGCACAAGGAGTCTGTCAATGTCCCCGGCCGATACCGGTCGCCCGCGCTCCGGCGCGCCCGCCGCCAGCGGCCCGCTCGTCGGCATCCTGCTGCTGGTGCTGTCGATGTGGACGCTGTCCTGCCTGGACGCCAGCGGCAAGTGGGTCATGAACGCGGGGGTGCCGCTGCTGGTGCTGTCGTGGTTCCGCTACGCGGTGCACCTGCTGCTGGTGCTGGCGCTGGTGCTGCCCACCCGCGGGACCGGCATCCTGCGCAGCAAGAAGCCGCGCGAACAGCTCCTGCGCGGCGGCTCGATGTTCCTGGCCACGCTGATGTTCTTCACCACGCTCAGCTACATTCCCCAGGCCGAAGCCACCGCCATCAACTTCCTGGCGCCCTTGCTGGTGTTGTCGCTGGCGCCGTGGATCCTGAAGGAACCGGCGCGCATGTCGCGCTTCGTCGCGGCGGGCATCGCCTTTGTCGGCGTCATCATCGTCATCCGCCCCGGAGGCGGACTGCACCCGGTCGGCACCATTTTCGGCCTGCTCACGGCCTGTTGCTTCGCGGCCCAGTTCATCGCCACCCGCCGCGTCGCGGGCGACGACCCGTTCACCTCGCTGATCTGGAGCGGCGCGGTCGGCACCGGCTGCCTGACGCTGGCGCTGCCCTTCATCCTGCCGCCCGCCCTGCCCGTCTTGCAGGCACTGACGCCGCTGGACTGGACGCTGCTGATTTCCACCGGCCTGACCGGCGGCCTGGGCCATCTGTTCCAGATCGCCGCCTACCGGCGCGCGCCGGCCTCGACCCTGGCGCCCTTCATCTACCTGCAGATCATCAGCGCCACCACGGTCGGCTGGCTGGTGTGGGGCCACTTCCCGGATCCCCTGACCTGGCTGGGCATTGCCATCATTTGCGCCAGCGGCATCGGCATCGGGCTGGTGGAGTGGCGCCGCGGCCGCGGCCGGTCCGCCACGCCGGCCTGATCCGCATCACAAGACGGGCCCGGCCGCGCGGCGGCTCCCGTACAATGCCGGGCGTCTTGCGCCTGCGCGCGGCCCCCTCCCGGCTTTCCAGAACGAGGTCCCCATGATCATCAAACCCCGCGTGCGCGGCTTCATCTGCGTCACCACCCACCCCGTCGGCTGCGAGGCCAACGTCAGACAGCAGATCGATTATGTCCGCGCCCAGGGCCCGATCGCGGGCGGGCCGAAGCGCGTGCTGGTGATCGGCGCCTCCACCGGCTACGGCCTGGCCGCCCGCATCAGCGCCGCCTTCGGCTGTGGCGCGCAGACCCTGGGCGTGTTCTTCGAGCGCCCGGGCGAGGCCGCCAAGGCCGGCACCCCGGGCTGGTACAACAGCGCCGCCTTCGACAAGTTCGCCAGCGCCGAGGGCCTGTACGCCAGGAGCATCAACGGCGACGCCTTCTCCGACGCCATCAAGGCGCGGACCATCGCCGCCATCAAGCAGGATCTGGGCCAGGTCGACCAGGTGATCTACAGCCTGGCGGCGCCGCGCCGCACCCATCCGGTCAGCGGCACGGTGTTCAATTCGACCCTCAAGCCGGTCGGCCGGGCGGTCACGCTGCGCGGCCTGGACACCGACAAGGAAGTGATCAAGGAATCGGTGCTGGAACCCGCCACCCGGGAAGAGATCGACGCCACCGTCGCCGTCATGGGCGGCGAGGACTGGCAGATGTGGATCGACGCCCTGCTCGAAGCCGGCGTGCTGGCCGAGGGCGCCACCACCACCGCCTTCACTTACCTGGGCGAGAAGATCACCCACGACATCTACTGGAACGGCTCGATCGGCGCCGCCAAGAAAGATCTGGACCAGAAGGTGCTGGACATCCGCGCCAAGCTGGCCGCGCGCGGCGGCGACGCCCGCGTCTCGGTGCTCAAGGCGGTGGTGACCCAGGCCAGCTCGGCGATTCCGATGATGCCGCTGTACCTGTCGCTGCTGTTCAAGGTCATGAAGGCACGCGGCACGCACGAAGGCTGTATCGAACAGGTGTACGGCCTGTACCGCGACAGCCTGTGCGGCTCGGCGCCGATCCTGGACGCCGAAGGCCGCCTGCGCGCCGACTATCCGGAACTGGAGCCTGCCGTGCAGGCGCAGGTGCAGGCGCTATGGCACCAGGTAACCGACGCCAATCTGTATGAACTGACCGACTTCGCCGGCTACAAGCAGGAATTCCTGCGCCTGTTCGGCTTCGAGATCGACGGCGTGGATTACGACGCCGATGTCGATCCGGACGTGAAGATCCCCGGGCTGATCAGCGCCTGAGGCGGGACCGCGACGGCGTGGCCGGCGGCGTCAGCGCGCCGGCCGGTCGAACAGACGCAGCAACTGATCCAGCCCGCCCTGGTCGATCGCCACCTTGGCCTCGCGCCGCACGGCCGGCTTGGCGTGATACGCCACCGAAAGGCCGGCGACGCGCAGCATCGGCAGGTCATTGGCACCGTCGCCAACCGCGATGGCGCGCGCCGGCCCCACCCCCAGGGCCGCGCACACTTCCAGCAGCTTGCGCCGCTTTTCCTCGCCATCGCACAAGTCGCCCCAGGGCTGCGGCAGCAGGCGGCCGGTGAGGCGGCCGTCCTCGATCTCCAGCACGTTGGCGCGCACATCGTCCAGCCCCAGGCGCGCGCGCAGCCGGTCGGTAAAGCAGGTGAAGCCGCCCGTCACCAGCAGGCAGAACAGGCCGGCGGCCTTGCAGGCCGCGATCAGCCGTTCCACGCCCGGGTTGAGCGTCAGGCGCCGTTCATAGACCTCGTCCAACGCCGCGGCCGGCATGCCGGCCAGCAACGCCACGCGCTGGCGCAGGCTCTGCTTGTAATCGACGATCTCTCCCCGCATCGCCGCTTCCGTCAGCGCGGCCACCTCGGCCTTCTTGCCCATCAGGTCGGCCATCTCGTCCAGGGTCTCGATGGCGATCAGCGTCGAATCCATGTCGAAGGCGATGACCTTGTAGTCCGACAGCGCCAGCGGCGGCGCGATACCGCGCCAGTGCAGGCCGGCGTCGCTCTGGAAATCTTGCATGGTCGATCCTTTTCTATTGCTCGGGTGGCGGATGGCCGGCCTCGCGGCCCAGCCAGTCGATGAATTGGCGCGCCGCCGCGGCCGCCGGCCCGTACGGGCGGAACAGCGCGTGGACGCCGGCATTGGGCAGGCGCGGTTGCAGGAACAACGGCCGCAACCGGTCGGCGCGCAGGTCGTCCTGCAGCAGGCACCACGGCGCCAGGGCGATGCCCAGGTCGTTCATGGCGGCCTGCATGCACAGGAACTGGTGGTCGAACACCGGCCCGGGCAACTGCGCCGGCACGTCCACCCGGGCCAGCGCGAACCAGCGCGGCCAGTGGTCCATGCCGCCGGCCACCTTCAGCAGCGGGTGGCCCAGACAGTCGGCCAGCGTGGCCAGCCGGTTGCGCTCGATGAAGCGCGGCGAGGCCACCGGCACGTGAAAATCGTCCAGGCAATGCACGCAGCTCATCTCGGCGTGTGCCACAAAGCCATGGCGGATCAGTACGTCGCTGCCGGTCTCGTCGCCACGGTCAGGGAACGAGCGCCCCTGCGTGGTGAGCTGCACATCGATGCCGGGGTGCCGCGCCTGGAAGGCGGACAGGCGCGGAATCAGCCATTTCATGGTCAGCGACGGCGTGGCGCTCACGCGCAGCACCCCGCCATAACCGGGCGAGCGCAGCTTGGCGGTGGCCGCCGCGATGCGCTCCAGGCTGGCCTGGACCTCGGGAAAATACGCCTGCGCGCACGGCAACAGCGTGACGCCCCGGGCCTCGCGCGCGAACAGCGGCTGCCCGACGTAATCCTCGAGGATACGGATCTGCTGACTGACCGCGCTGTGCGTGATGCTCAGTTCGTCGGCCGCCGCGGTGAAGCTGCGCAGCCGCGCCGCGGCCTCGAACACCCGCAGGGCTTTCAGCGGCGGCAGGCTCGGAGCCGCCATCTCAGGCGACGCCCGCCCGTGCGCCACCCCGGCGCGAGGCTTTGCTGCTTGTTGCCACGATTTCCCCTGTCATCTCTGTTCTTGCCGGCGCCGCGCGGGGCGGCGCCGTTGCTATGAGCCGCATTCTAGGGGATTGCGGCGGCGCCGACCTCTTAGAAAAACTAACGCCA
The DNA here is from genome assembly GCF_050285565.1 of Achromobacter sp. GTDB lineage: Bacteria > Pseudomonadota > Gammaproteobacteria > Burkholderiales > Burkholderiaceae_B > Achromobacter. The sequence continues at coordinate 343,146 of NZ_JBLZXG010000003.1, read as the reverse complement.
GCTCTTAAAAAACAGCGCTGGTCGTCACCGGCCCGCCTTCCTATGATGCGCTCAACCCCAAGCAGGAACCTTTCATGGCATCGATCACCGTAGACGGCATCATCAAGACATTCGGCGGCCAGCAGGTGCTGCGCGACCTGTCGCTGCACATCCCCGACGGCGCGTTCTACACGTTGCTCGGGCCCAGCGGCTGCGGCAAGACCACCCTGCTGCGCTGCATTGCCGGCTTCTACGCGCCCGACGGCGGCCGCCTGCTGTTCGATCAGGACGACGTCACGCACGTCTCGGCGCACCGCCGCGACATCGGCATGGTGTTCCAGGACTACGCGCTGTTTCCCGACAAGACCGCCTTCGACAACGTCGCCTACGGCCTGCGCGCCCGCGGCGTGGCGCGCGCCGAAATCAAGCGGCGCGCCGGCGAAGCCTTGGACAAGGTCGGCCTGGCGGCGCTGGCCGACCGCTACCCGGCGCAGATGAGCGGCGGCCAACGCCAGCGCGTGGCGCTGGCGCGCGCCCTGGTGATCCGGCCGCGCGTGCTGCTGATGGACGAACCGCTGTCGAACCTGGACGCCAAAATGCGCCTGCAGATGCGCGACGTCATCCTCGACCTGGTGCGCGAAGCCGGCATCACCACCGTATTCGTGACCCATGACCAGGAAGAGGCCCTGGCCATGTCCGACCGCATCGCCATCATGGATCACGGCAGCATCGCCCAGTTGGGCACGCCCGAGGAACTGTACGGCACCCCGGTCAACGCCTACGTGGCCGACTTCATCGGCTCGGCCAACGTGATCCCGGTGCCGGCGCACGCCGGGCTGGCGGGCGCGCCGGCCGGCCACGTGCGCTACGAACTGTGCGGACTGGGGTTCGACGGCACCCTCGGCAGCGACACGCTGGCCGAACGCGCGGTGCTGATCGCCCGCCCCGAGGAACTGGCCCTGATGGCGCCCGCGCCCTACGTGCCCAACACCCTGCCCGGCAAGGTGCTGCGGCGCCAGTACCTGGGCTTCAAGACCGCCTACCGCATTGCGCTGCAGGACGGCTCGGAGATCCGCGTGGAGCTGCACGCGGGCAACATGGTGGCGCAGTTCCAGCCCGGCGAGGCCGTGCAGGTGCTGATTCCCGCCGACAGCCGCGTCGTCAACGCCTGAGGACCGCCACGCCATGAAAATCAAATGGTGGCCCTGGGGCATCCTGACGGCAATCAGCCTGGCGCTGCTGCTGTTCTTCGTGCTGTATCCGCTGGCGGTGCTGTTCGGCAACAGCGTCACCGGCCAGGACGGCGGCTTCTCGCTGGAGGGTTTTCGCGCCCTGCTGGCCGACTCGCAATACCTGGAGGCCTTCGGCAACACGCTGGTGCTGGGGCTGGTGGTGACGACCTGCACCATCCTGGTGGGCGTGCCGTTCGCCTACATGGTGGCGCGCTACGACTTTCCGCTCAAGAACCTGGTGGCGATCCTGCCGGTGCTGACCATCGTCATTCCCGAGATCATCGTTGGCCAGTCGTGGCTGCTGGTGCTGGGCAACAACGGCATCCTGACCAACCTGCTGGGCGACGCGGGCATCTCGCTGCCGTCGTTCTACGGCTGGACCGGCATGGTGTTCTCGATGACGCTGGTCTACTACACCTACATCTACCTGGGCGTGCTGGCCGCGCTGCGCGGTTTCGACGGGCAGTTGGAAGAAGCCGGGCTGAGCCTGGGCACGCCGCCGCTGATGACGCAGTTGCGGGTGCTGGTGCCGGTGCTGCTGCCGGCGGTGCTGGTGAACGCGCTGGTGGTGTTCACGCTGGTGGTCGGCAATTTCGCGCTGGCGATGCTGCTGGGCAGCCGCGTGCCGCTGTTGTCGGTGATGACCTACAACACCTTCGTCAGCGAAATGGGCGGCAGCCCGACGCTGCAAAGCGCCATGTCGGTGGTGTCGATCGCCATCGTCGCCATCGTGCTGTTCGTGCAGAAGCGCGTGGTCGAGCGCAAGGTCTACACCATGACGCAGGGCCGCGCGCCCGCCGCGCGGCGCGTGCGCTCCTGGCAGGCGGTGCTGTACACCGGCGGGGTCGGCCTGGTGATCCTGCTGTCGCTGCTGCCCTTGATCGTGGTGTTCATCGCCGCCTTCACCAAGACCAGCGGGCCGGTGATGCAATGGGGCACGTGGTCGCTGGCCAGCATGCAGCGGGCCCTGCACGGCGCGCCCGAACCGATCCTGAACTCGCTCAAGTTCGCCTCGCTGGCAACGGTGACGGGCGTGGCCTTCGCGGTGCTGGTGAGCTACCTGACCATCAAGAAGCGCAGCGCCGCCACTCAGGTGCTGGACTACATCGTGGTGCTGCCGCTGACCATCTCGGGCACGGTGCTGGGCATCGCGCTGGTGCAAACGTTCAACACCGGCTGGCTGGTGCTGGCCGGCACCTCGGGCATCATGGTGCTGTGCTATGCGGTGCGGCGCCTGCCGTTCGCGGTGCGCAACGCCTCGTCGGTACTGTTCAACATTCCCGACTCGATCGAGGAAGCGTCGATCAGCCTGGGCGTGTCGCCGCTGATGACCTTTTTCAAGGTGATCCTGCCGGCCATGAAGGCCTCGATCATCTCGGCCGCCATCCTGATGTGGCTGACCACCATTTCCGAGCTGTCGGCCTCCATCGTGGCCTACAGCGGCGGCCTGGAAACCATGCCGATCGCCATTTTCCGCCAGGTCGACGGCGGCCGCCTCGGCATGGCCTCGGCCTACGGCGCGGCGCTGGTGACGGTGATCGTGCTGCCCATCATCGTGTCGGTCAAGGCATTCCGCATCAAGCTGTTCTCCGGCAAATAACCCGCATCCACAAAGGCTCTCCATGCATCTCAAACACCTCCTGCACACCGGCCTGCTGGCCGCCACCCTGGCCGCGGGCGCCGCGCACGCGCAGAACGTGGTGCTGTACTCGTCCAACAATACCGAGACCATCGAGACCGCGCTCGACGCGGTCAAAAAGCAGTCGCCCAAGCTGAACGTGCAGCCGGTCACCGGCGGCACCGGCACGATGATGAAGCGCATCGAGGCCGAGGCCCAGAACCCGCGCGGCGACCTGTTCTGGAGCGGCGGCTTCGGCACCCTGGGCGCTTACCGCCAGCACCTGCAGCCGTACCGTCCGGCCGACATCGACAAGATCCCGGCCGAGTTCCGCGGACCCGACGACCTGTGGGTCGGCACCAACGTGCACATCATGGTACTGATGGTCAACGAACGCCAGCTCAAGGGCCTGCCCGCGCCGGCCACCTGGTCCGACCTGATGCAGCCGCAGTGGAAGGGCAAGTTCGCCATCACCGACCCGTCAAAGAGCGGCACCGCCTACATGCTGGTCTACGGCCTGTACAAGCAGTTTGGCCAGGAAGGCCTGGACAAGATCGCCGCCAACGCCGTCGTCACCGCCTCGTCCGGCACCACCTACAAGGGCGTGGCGGCCGGCGAATACGCGGCCGGCATGACGCTGGAATACGCCGCCCAGGAGTACGTGGCCGGCGGCCAGAAGGAAATCAAGCTGGTCTACCCGACCGAGGGCAGCTACTTGGCGCCCGAGGGCATGTTCATCATCAAGGGCGCCAAGAACCTGGAGGCCGCCAAGGTGCTGTACGACGGCCTGCTCAGCAAGCAAGCGCAGGAGGCGCAACTGGTCAAGAATTTCCGCCGCCCGACCCGCAGCGACATCGCCGTGGCCAGCCTGACCACCCTGCCCGACTTCAACAGCATCAAGATCTTCCCGCTCAGCCAAGATGCGGCCGCCAAGGAATACGAGGCCGTCGTGGCCGCCTGGAACCAGGCCGTGGCCAAGGCCAAGTAAGGCCAAGCGCCATGCAAAAACGCCACCTTCGGGTGGCGTTCTCGTTTCAGGTTTGTTTCCCGGGGCAGGCGCAATTGGCCCCGCCCTGTCCCCGCGTCAGGCCACCATGCGCCCCGCCGCCAGCACCACCTGGCGACCGCAACGCGCCGCCAATTGCGGGTCGTGCGTCACCAGCACCAGCGTGGTGCCGTGCTCGCGATGCAGGTCGAACATCAGGTCGATGACCGTCACGCCGGTGGCGGCGTCCAGGCTGCCGGTGGGCTCGTCGGCAAACAGCAGGTCGGGACGCACCACGAAGGCGCGCGCCAGCGACACGCGCTGCTGTTCGCCGCCGGACAGCGTGCGCGGATAGTGATGCAGGCGCGCCCCCAGCCCGACACGCTGCAGCATGGCCTGGGCCGCCTCGCGCGCCGGCTGGCCGGCCAGTTCCAGCGGCAGCATGACGTTTTCCAGCGCCGTCAGGTTCGGCAAAAGCTGGAACGACTGGAACACGAAGCCCACATGGTTGGCCCGCAGGCGCGCGCGGCCGTCTTCGTCCAGGGCGAACAGATCCTGGCCCGCCAGGCGCACGCTGCCCGCGCTGGGAACATCCAGCCCGGCCAGCAGTCCCAACAAGGTGGACTTGCCCGAGCCGGAACTGCCGGTGATGGCCACGGCGCTGCCCGCCGCCACCGTAAAATCGATGTCTTCCAGGATCGACAGCGTCCCGCCGGCATCGGCCACCCGCTTGCCCAGCCCTTTCACCTCGATCGAATTCTTGCTATCCATGCGCCTGATTCCCCTGATTCGCCGCTCGCTACTGATATCCACGCTGGCCGCGGCCGCCCTGGTGGCGCCCGCCCACGCTCAGACCGCCGCGGCGGCCCAGGGTTCCGCGCAACGCACCGTGCTGGTGGTGGGCGACAGCCTGGCCGCCGAATACGGCATCAAGCGCGGCACCGGCTGGGTGCCGCTGCTGTCCGCGCGGCTTTCCGAACAATACCCGAAGTACAAGGTGGTCAACGCCAGCATCAGCGGCGACACCACCAGCGGCGGCGTCGCCCGTCTGCCGGCCCTGCTGCGCCAGCATGAACCGGCGGTGGTGGTGCTGGAACTGGGCTCGAACGACGCCCTGCGCGGGCTGCCGCTGAACATGACGGAACAGAATCTGCGCACCATGGCGCAGGCGGCGCGCAAAGCCGAGGCCGAGGTGGTCATCGTCGGCATGCAGATCCCGCCGAACTACGGCCGCGACTACACCCAGCGCTTCGCCCAGGTGTTCGCCACCGTCGCCAAAGACGAAAACGCCCGGCTCGTGCCCTTCCTGATGGAAGGAATCGCAACGAACCGGGCGCTGTTCCAGGCCGACGGCATCCATCCCAATGAGGATGCCCAGCCGCAATTGCTGGACAATGTGTGGCCGGCGCTGCGGCCCTTGCTGCAATGACGCGGGCCTGAGCGGCCCGCGACCGGCCGCGCGACGGATCAGCCCGCGGCCTGCTGCGAGGCGTCGCCGCCGCGAATGACGTCCGCGGCCGCCGGCAGCACCTGCACCTTGTATTCCTCGCGCAGCATGCGCACCAGCGCTTCGCTCTCTGCCTGGCCCCAGGCGCCCGACAATTGCTGCGCCAGGCGTTCCTTGTCGGCGGCCTCGACCGTACCGGCCTCGACCTTCTCCAGGCGCACCAGCGTGTAATCGGCGCCCGACTGCACGCCCGTGTATGCCGGCAGCTTGGCGGCCGGCAGACGCATCACGGCGTCCAGCACCGCGCGCGGCAGGTTCTTGGGATCCTGGCGCGACACCACCAGCGGGCCGCCAAAACCTTCCGGCGCCGCGGCCGGATTGGCCTGGTCGGCCGCCAGCGCGGCCTCGCCGGCCTTCTTGGCGGCCTCGGCCGAACGCTCGTCCAGCAGCTTGGCGCGGATCGAATCGCTGACCTTGTCCAGCGCTGGCACGTGGGCCGGTTCGACCGCGGCCACGCGCACCGCCAGCATGGTGTCGGGCGACAGCTCGATCACGCCGGAATTCTGCTTTTCACGCAGCACGTCGGGCGAGAACAGCACCTGGCGCACGCGCGGGTTGTCCAGCAGCGCGGCATCCGGGCTGTCCACGGCGGAGCCCGGGCCTGCCTGGTCGGCGGGCAGCAGGCCTTCGCGCGTCACGCCCGAGGCGCTGCGCAGCTTCAGGCCGACCGCGTCGGCGGCCGGTTGCAGGCTGTCGCGCTGGTCGTAGACCTGCTTGTTCAACTGGCTGGCCATTTCCGAGAAACGCACGGCGGCCAGTTGCTTGCGCACTTCGGCGGTGATCTGGTCCTTGACCTCGGCCAGCGGCTTGATCGAAGCCGGCTGGATATCGGTGACCTTGATCACATGGAAACCCGACGGGCTTTCGACCACGCCCGACACCTCATCCTTGGACTGGCTGAAGATCGCCTTTTCCAGCGGGCCGGACAGCATGCCCGGCGCCAGCCAGCCCAGGTCGCCGCCGTTGGCGGCCGAACCGGCGTCCTGCGAGTTCTTGCGGGCCAGCTCGGCGAACTGGGCCGGGTCGGCGGCGGCCTGCCTGGCCAGGTCCTCGGCCTTGGCGCGGGCGGCCTTGCGCGCGTCTTCCGAAGCGCCAGCGGGCACTTCGATCATGATGTGGCTGGCGCGGCGGCGCTCGGGCTGGCCGAAGCGGTTCTTGTTCTGTTCGTAGTACGAGGCCAGATCCTCTTGCTTGACCTGCACGCCCTCGGTGGCGGCGGCCTCGTTCAGCACCAGGTATTGCACCTGGACCTGTTCGGGAATCTGCAATTGCTGCTTGTTGGCGTCGTACCAAGCCTGGATGTCGGCCGGAGTGACGGTCACTTGCGAGCGGAAATCAGCCGCGGCGAAGCGGCGCAGTTGCACCGTGCGCTGCTGTGTCAGGGCGGTTTCGAGCGTCGCCACCACGTCGGCGGGCGCGCTCGCCGACTGGCCGACCGGCTCGAGCACGCGGGCCACGGCCAGGTCGCGGCGCAGTCCGGCCTCGAACGAGGTGGGCGACATGCCCTGCGCCGCCAGCACCTGGCGGTAGCGCTCGGGCGAGAAGCGGCCGTTGTCCTGCACTTCCGGGATCGCGGCGATGGTGTTGCGCAGCGTTTCATCGGACACCGAGAAGCGGTTGTCCACGGCCACGTTCGCCAGCAGGCGCTGATTGATCAACTGGTTCAGCAGCGCTTCGCGCAACTGCGGCGTGTCGATCACGGCCGGATCGAACTGCGCGCCCAGGCGTTGGCGGTACTGTTCCAGCTGGTTGCGGTGCGCCTGATCGAACTCCGCGCGGGAAATCGGCTGGCCGGCGACCGTCGCCAGTTCCGGCTCCTTGCGCATGAAACTCTCATAGCCCTGGATCCCGACAAGGAAGAAGGACGGCACAATCAGAAGCAGCAGGATGAACTGCATCCAGCGCCGGTGGCTGCGAATAAATTCGAACATGGAATCCCTGTTGCCGCACTCGGGAGGAGACTTCCGCCCGGGGCGCACGAAAACGCATAAAAAAAGGCGAACCTCATTCGCCCTATTCCCATACCGGTCAAACCGGGTCAGCGGGCGGATTTTAGCATTTCTCATTCGTCCCGCAGCGTCTGCTCACCGCCAGCGGCCCGGCCCGCGCCGCGAGGCCTTTCCACCCCCATGCAAGCAGGCCCCGGCCAACCCGGCCCCCCGTTTCCGCCTTCCGTCCCCGATCGTATCGTGAACCTCGAACCCGACGCCCCATCGCCGGTTGCTTCCACCCCCCATTTCAACAATGCAGAGATGACTTTCGATGCCGTTCCCGCTCTCACGTCCGCGGGTACTGCGTGCCGCGCTCGCCCCGCGAGCAACCCCCACGTATGTCCGGCAAAGCCGCCAGCAGACCTTTCGAGCGCCCCCTTTCTTCCCACGAAGCCCAAGCACGCCCCCCCCTTCCCAGCGGCATCCCGACCATTCACCACCGCGAGCGACGGCGGGGCCGTGGCGCCCAAAAGAACCAAAGCCCCCAATAATCAGGAAAGCAGGCAAGCCCCCCGCCAAAGGGAAAGAACCCCCAGAACAGAGTATCCTTCCACCCTGTCCCAAAGAACCCAAAAAGCATCAAAAGAAATGTCCGCATCCCTCCCCACCTGGCCCTATTCCCGCCACATCGCCCACCGCGGCGGCGGCCGCCTGGCCCCGGAGAACACCCTCGCCGCCATGCGCGTCGGCGCCGAACACGGCTTCACCATGTTCGAATACGACGTCAAGCTCAGCCGCGACAACGTCCTGGTGCTGATGCACGACGACGACGTCGACCGCACCTCCAACGGCCACGGCCCTGCCGCCGCCAAGAGCTTCAGCGAACTGGCGCAACTGGATTTCGGCAGCTGGCACTCGGCCGCCTACGCCGGCGAGCCGCTGCCCACCTTTGCCGCCGTGGCCCGCTACACCCTCGCCAACGGCATCGCCAGCAACGTCGAGATCAAGCCCTGTCCCGACCGCGAAGCCGAAACCGGCACCGCCGTTGCCCTGGCCGCCCGCGAACTGTGGCAAGGCGCCGCCGTGGCCCCGCTGCTGTCCTCCTTCGCCGAGGAAGCGCTGCAGGCCGCCAAGGACGCCGCGCCCGAGCTGCCGCGCGCCCTGCTGGTCGAAAAGGTGCCGGCCGACTGGCTCGACCGCCTGGTCAAGTACGACTGCGTCGCCCTGAACATCAACCAGAAGGACGCCACGCGCGAACTGATCGACGCCGTGCACGCCGCCGGCTACCGCATCGCCGCCTGGACCGTCAACGACCCCGAGCGCGCGCGCCTGCTGCTCGACTGGGGCATCGACGGCATCTTCACCGACGAACTGGCCGCCATCCGGCCGGCCGCCTGAGGCCCCCGCCCCGTGTTCAGCTATCGCCACGCCTTCCACGCCGGCAACCACGCCGACGTGCTCAAGCACGCCATCCTGGTCCACACCCTGGACTACTTCAACCGCAAGGACGCGCCCTACTGGGTCATCGACACCCACGCCGGCGCCGGACTCTACAGCCTGGACAGCGACTGGGCCGCCAAGACCTCGGAGTTCGCCGACGGCATCGGCCGCCTGTGGGAACGCGACGATCTGCCGCCCCTGCTGGCCGACTACGTCGCCCGCATCCGCGCCTTCAACACCAACGGCCGCCTCAAGCGCTACCCCGGCTCGCCCTGGCTGGCGCTGGACGCGCTGCGTCCGTCCGACCGCCTGCGCCTGTTCGAGATGCACCCGACCGAGATCGACACCCTGGTCGGCAACCTCGAACACATGGATCGCACCGCGCAGCGCCAGACCACCATCTACGGCGATGACGGCTTCGAGGGCGTCAAGGCCCTGCTGCCGCCGCCGACGCGCCGCGGCATGGTGCTGATCGACCCGTCCTATGAAGACAAGAACGACTACCGCCGCACGCTGATCACCGTCAAGGAATGCGTCAAGCGCTTCGCCACCGGCACCATCGCCGTCTGGTATCCGCTGGTGCAGCGGCGCGAGGCCAGCGAAATGGCGCGCCACTTCGAGAACCTGAAGGTCAAGAGCTGGTTGCACGCCACGCTGACGGTCAAGAAGGCCACCATCGACGGTTACGGCCTGCACGGCAGCGGCATGTTCCTGATCAACCCGCCCTGGACGCTGCACGACGCCCTCAAGCAAGCGATGCCCTACCTGGCGCGTGAGCTGGGCCAGGACGAGCGCGCCGGCTTCACCCTGCAATTGCGCGAAAATCCGTTCCCCGCGCCCAAGAAGCAGTCGGACGACTGATTCCCGGCCTGGACGAAAAAAGGGCTGCCCCCAGGGGCAGCCCTTCTGCATGGCGGCGAGGTTCACGCCGCGGCGTCTTCCGCCTCCACCTGACGCAGCGCTTCCCGCGCCCGCGCCAGCTTGGCGGCCGCGTCGCGCAGCGCGGTGCGCAGGCCTTCCTCGATGACCGGATGGTAGAACGGCATTTCCAGCATGCGCGCCACGGTCAGCTCCTGCTGCACGGCCCACGCCAGCAAGTGGCCGATGTGCTCGGCGCTGGGGCCGACCATTTCCGCGCCCAGGAAGCGGCCGCTGGCGATGTCGGCATACACGTGCAGCAGGCCGCGGTTCTTCAACATCACCCGCGAACGGCCCTGGTCGCCGAAATCGACCTCGCCCGTCACGAAGGTGCCCGGTGTCAGGCGGGCATGGCCCTGCCCCGCCAGCGCAATCTGCGGGTCCGAGAACACCACCGCCAGCGGCGCGCGGCGCAGGCCCTGGCGCACCTCGGGATAGCGCGCCGCGTTCTCGCCGGCGATGCGGCCTTCGTCGGCGGCCTCGTGCAACAGCGGCGCGTCGGCATTGGCATCACCGGCGATGAAGATGGCCGACTCGCCCGCCTGCATGGTGTCGCGGTCGAACAGCGGCACGCCCTGCGCGTTCAGTTGCAGCGAGGTGTTCTCCAGGCCCAGGCCGTCCACGTTGGGACGGCGGCCGGTGGCCACCAGCGCGTAGTCGAAACGCTCGGTGCGTTCGCTGTTGTCCAGCGCCACGTAGCGCACCTCGACCTCGTCGCCGACGCGCTGGGTTTCCAGCACGCGCGCATCCGGATCCAGGTAGAACTCTCGCTGGAAGATCTTGCGGGCGCTGTGGCGCACCTGCGGGTCGCTGATGCCGCCCAGGCTGCCGCTGACGCCGAACACGCGCACCTGGACGCCCAGCCGCGCCAGCGCCTGGCCCAGCTCCAGCCCGATCACGCCGGGGCCGAACACCGCCACGCGGCGCGGCAGGTCGTCCCAGGCGAACACGTCGTCATTGAGCACCAGGCGATCGCCCAGCGCCCGGAACGGCGGCGGCACCGAGGGCCGCGAACCGGTGGCGATGACCACGCGCGACGCATGGATCTCGGTATGGTCATCGACCCGCAGCACCGTATCCGACTCGAAGCGGGCGTAGCCCCGGATCTTGTCTTCGGCCGGGATGCTCTCCACGCCTTCGAGCACGAAACCGACGAAGCGGTCGCGCTCACGCTTGACGCGATCCATCACTTCCGCGCCATTGACCGTGACCTCGCCCTCGACGTGAACGCCGAAGGGCGCGGTGTGCGCCGCCTGGTGGGCGGCCTCGGCGGCCGCGATCAGCAGCTTGGACGGCATGCAGCCGACCCGGGCGCAGGTGGTGCCGTAGGGGCCGCCTTCGATCAGCAGCGCGCGCTTGCCCGCGGCCTTGGCGGCGCGATAGGCGGCCAGGCCGGCGGTGCCGGCGCCGAGGACGGCGATGTCGGTGTGCAGAGTCTTCATGATTGGGATCCCCCGGTGTGGCATGGAGCAAACGTTGTCAAAGGCGGATTCCGCCTTGTTGCGCACCCTCTTGGACGAACCCGTCCCGCGGCGCCCGCCCGGGGGCCGCGCGAAGATGCGGAAAAAGGGAAACCGGCGCGCCGGACCGCGCGCTGCTGGCGCGGCCGCGGCAAGGGAAAGAGGCGCCGCCCCTTCCCCGGCCAGCATCAGGCGAAGTGCGCCTTCAGCTCGTCCAGGCCGCCGATCAGCGCACCATTGATGAACACCTGCGGGGCGGTGCCCTTGCCGGACACGGCGCCGATCACGCGGCCGCGCACCTTGTTCTCCAGCGGGATCTCGATCGGGGCATAGCCCTTGTCTTCGAGCAGCGCCTTGGCTTGCACGCAGAACGGGCAGCCGGGCTTGGAGAACACCACCACCTGGTCGGGCTTCTTGGCCGACGGGGCGACATGGGCCAGCATGGTATCGGCGTCCGACACTTCAAACGGGTCGCCTTCCTTTTCGGGTTCGATGAACATCTTCTGCACCACGCCGTCCTTGACCAGCATGGAGTAGCGCCAGCTGCGCTTGCCGAAGCCCAGGTCGCGCTTGTCGACCAGCATGCCCATGCCATCGGTGAATTCGCCGTTGCCGTCGGGCAGCAGCGTGATGTTGGCCGATTCCTGGTCCTTGGCCCATTCGTTCATGACGAAGGTGTCGTTGACCGACACGCAGACGATGCTGTCGACACCAGCGGCAAAGAAGGCCGGGGCCAGCTCGTTGTAGCGCGGCAGGTGGGTCGACGAGCAGGTCGGCGTGAAAGCGCCGGGAAGCGAAAAGACCACCACGGTCTTGTTCTTGAACAGGTCGTCGGTCGTGACCTGCTTCCAGGTGTTGCCCTCGCGGACGGGGAACGTTACGTTGGGAACACGTTGGCCTTCACGGTTTTGCAGCATGCAATCTCTCCTTGGGTAGCGGGGTCTTGTTTAACCACCATGGAAAGAATGATAAATCGCCACTATCAATTATTCAAATTTAATTAATTTAATTGATTGATAGATTTTCACAATACCTGAACAGCCGCCGCCAGATGCTTTCTATCGCATGCCCGGCGGCGGTCCGCTTCAGACCCGCTGCGGCTCGTAGCCGGCCTCGCGAATCGCGGCCTCGACCTTTTCGGCCTGATCAGTCCCGCTGACCGTGACCCGATGCGCGGGCAGATCCACCGCCACGGTCGCGCCCGGCGCCGCCGCCGTCACCGCGCCGGTGATGGTTTTGACGCAGTGGCCGCAGGTCATGTCGGGGACTTGGAATTCGATGCTCATGGTGATTCTCCGGTTGATCAAGGATCGCCGCGCCGCCGTCGGCGCGAACTCGAACCCAGCTTAGACCTTCCCATTATAGGAAGGTCAAGCATAGAATGCCCCTTGACCTTCCCACGATGGGAAGGATCAAACTGGGGACTTCCCAATCAGACCGAGACTGCCATGAGCGTAGCCAACCCTCCCGTCGAGCTCGAACTCGCCATCGAAGGCATGACCTGCGCGTCTTGCGTGAAGCGCGTGGAAAAAGCGCTGACCCGGGTGCCGGGCGTGGCCCAGGCCCAGGTCAATCTGGCCACCGAGCGCGCCCTGGTGGCCTACGACCCGGCCACGGCCCAGCCCGACGCGCTGGTGCAGGCCGTGGTCAAGGTCGGCTACGAAGCCCACCCCATCGCCGCCCAGGACGATCACGCCGAACGCCAGTCCGAGGCGCGCGACGCCGAGGCCCGGCGCCTTCAACGGGCCTTCGTCGTCGCCCTGGCGCTGACCTTGCCGGTGTTCGCGCTGGAAATGGGTTCGCACCTGATACCCGCCATGCATCATTGGGTGTTGGCCCACATCGGCCAGCAGAACAGTTGGCTGCTGCAATTCGTGCTGACCACGGCGGTGCTGGCCTGGCCCGGCCGCCACTTCTTCAGCAAGGGCCTGGTCGCGCTGTGGCGCCGCGCCCCGGAAATGAACTCGCTGGTGGCGCTGGGCGCCGGCGCCGCCTGGAGCTATTCGGTAGTGGCGACTTTTGCCCCGCAATGGCTGCCGCAAGCCGCCCGCAATGTCTACTTCGAGGCGGCGGCGGTGATCGTCACGCTGATCCTGCTGGGCCGCACGCTGGAAGCACGCGCCAAGGGCAAGACCGGCGCGGCCATCAAGCGCCTGATCGGCCTGCAGCCGCGCACCGCGCGCGTGCTGCGCGACGGCCAGCCCCGGGACATCGCCATCGAACAGGTGCGCAAGGGCGACATCGTGATGGTGCGCCCCGGCGAGAAAATCCCGCTGGACGGCGAGATCATCGAAGGCAGTTCGTATGTCGACGAGTCGATGCTGACCGGCGAACCGGTGCCGGTCGAGAAGCAGCCCGGCATGCAGGCCACCGGCGGCACGCTCAACACCGCAGGCAGCTTCACGCTGCGCGTCACCCACACCGGCGCCGACACCATGCTGGCGCGCATCATCCGCATGGTCGAAGCGGCCCAGGGCGCGCGCCTGCCGATCCAGGCGCTGGTGGATCAAGTCACTGCCTGGTTCGTGCCGGCGGTGATGGGCATGGCGCTGTTGACCTTCCTGGCCTGGTTCTTCCTGGGGCCCACGCCGGCGCTGTCGCACGCGCTGGTCAATGCGGTGGCGGTGCTGATCATCGCCTGCCCTTGCGCCATGGGCCTGGCCACGCCGACCTCGATCATGGTCGGCACCGGCCGCGCCGCCGAGATGGGTGTGCTGTTCCGCCAGGGCGACGCCTTGCAGACGCTGCGCGACGTGCAGGTGGTGGCGTTCGACAAGACCGGCACGCTGACGCTGGGCAAGCCAACGCTGACCGAGCTGGAACCAGCCGCGGGCTATCGCGCGGAAGACGTGCTGCAATGGGTCGCCTCGGTGCAGGCGCGCTCCGAGCATCCGATCGCCCAGGCCATCGTGGCGGCCGCCGCCGGCCGCCAGATTGGCCTGCTGCCGGCCGAAGGTTTCGCCGCCATCACTGGCGCGGGCGTGCAGGCCAGCGTGGCCGGCAAGCAGGTCCTGGCCGGCGCCGACCGCCTGATGGCCGAGCGCGGCGTCGATGTCAGCGCCTTCGGCCAGCGCGCCGAGCAATGGGGCAATGAAGGCAAGACGCCGATCTACGTCGCCATCGATGGCCGGGCCGCCGCCATGATGGCGGTGACCGACCCGGTCAAGCCGTCGGCGGGGGCCGCGATCGCGGCGTTGCATGCGCAGGGTCTGAAAACCGCCATGATCACTGGCGACAACCGCCATACGGCACAGGCCGTGGCACGGCAATTGGGCATCGACGAAGTGCGCGCCGAAGTGCTGCCCGACGGCAAGGTTCAGGCCATCGCCGCGCTGCGTGCCGGCGGCCGCAAGCTGGCCTTTGTGGGCGACGGCATCAACGACGCGCCGGCGCTGGCCGCGGCCGACACCGGCATCGCCATCGGCACCGGCACCGACGTCGCCATCGAGGCCGCCTCGGTGGTGCTGATGGCCGACGACCTGCACGGCGTGCCCAACGCCATCGCCCTCAGCCGCGCCACGCTGGCCAACATCCGCCAGAACCTGTTCTGGGCCTTCGCCTACAACGCCGCGCTGATCCCGCTGGCGGCCGGCGCGCTGTATCCGGCCTACGGCCTGTCGCTCTCGCCCATCTTCGCGGCCGGCGCCATGGCGCTGTCCAGCGTGTTCGTGCTGGGCAACGCGCTGCGCCTGAAGACCTTCCGCCCGCGCGCCGCGCACTGACGCGCCGCCTCACCAGGAGACCTGTCATGAACATCGGACAAGCGGCCCGGGAATCGGGCATCTCGGCCAAGATGATCCGCTACTACGAGAGCATCGGGCTGATCGGCCCGGCGCTGCGCAAGGATTCGGGCTACCGCGTCTACAGCGAACACGACCTGCACACGCTGCGTTTCGTGCGGCGCGCGCGCGACCTGGGCTTTTCGGTGGAGCAGATGAACGAGCTGCTGGCGCTGTGGCGCGACCGCAGCCGCGCCAGCGCCGACGTCAAGCGCATCGCGCTCGAACACGTGACCGAACTGGAACGCAAGGCCTGCGCCCTGCGCGACATGGCGGCCACGCTCAAGCATCTGGCCCACAACTGCCACGGCGACGACCGCCCCGACTGCCCCATCCTGGAAAACCTGGGGGGCGTCCAGTAAGAAAAAGGGCAAGCCCGCTGGCTTGCCCTTCTTGCCCGTGGCCGGATCCGCGCCGGCCGCAAGGCTCACGCCTGGCCTTGCGCCGACGCTTCGCCTTCGGCCGCGACACGGGCGTGGTAGGCGTCGGTCGCCGCCTGCTTGGCCGCGGCCTTCTCGGCGGCCGCGGCCGCCTTTTCCGCCTCCGCCGCCAAGGCGTCGGCCGCCTGCTGCAAGGCGCGCTGGCGGGCGCGCTCCTGCACTTCGCGCACGCCCTCGGCGTCCAGCGATTCGAACACCGCGATCGACTCCACGTGGCCGGTATGCGGGAACATGTTGATCACGCCGGCGCTCTTGAGCAGGTAGCCGCCCTCGTGCACCATGATGGCCGCGTCGCGCGCCAGCGTGGCGGGATTACAGGACACGTAGACGATGCGGCGCGGGCGCTCTTCGACCTTCAGTTGCGACAGCGCCTGCGCCACGGCCTGCGCGCCTTCGCGCGGCGGATCGATCAGCATGCGGTCGAAAAAGCCCAGGCCGCGCAGCCATTCGACGTCGACCTCGAACAGGTTCAGGGTGGCGAAGCTCGTGCGCTCGCCCAGCCCATGGCGCGCGGCGGCCTCGTAAGCGCGGTCGGTCAGCGCCTTGCTGCCCTCCACGCCCACGGCCTCGCGGCCCTGGGTCGCCAGCGGCAACGTGAAATTGCCCAGGCCGCAGAACAGGTCGGCGACGCGGTCGGTGGGCTGCACTTCCAGCAGCTTGAGCGCGCGCGACACCATCGAGCGGTTGATGGCGTGGTTGACCTGGGTGAAGTCGGTCGGCCGGTACGGCATGCGCAGGCCGAACTCGGGCATGGTGTAGGTCAGCGTATCGCGGTGCTCGGGCACCAGCGGATGCACGGTGTCCGGGCCCTTGGGCTGCAGCCACCATTGCACGTCGTGCTTGTCGGCGAACGCGCGCAGCACGGCGATGTCGTGGTCGGTCAGCGGCAGCAGGTGGCGCAGCACCAGCGCGGTCACGCCATCGCCCAGCGACACTTCCACCTGCGGCAGGCGGTCGGGCGCGGACATCGACGCGATCATGGCGCGCAGCGGCATCAGCAGGTCGCTGACGTGGCGCGGCAGCACATGGCATTCGCGCATGTCGGCCACGTAGCTGCTCTTGCGCTCGTGAAAGCCCACCAGCACCCCGCCCTTCTTGGGCACCACGCGCACCGACAGGCGGGCGCGGTAGCGGTAACCCCAGGTCGGGCCATGCAGCGGCGCCAGGATGCGCGCCGGACGCAGCTTGCCGACGTGCCAGAAGGTGTCTTCGAGCGAGCGTTGTTTGATCGCCACCTGGGTGGACGGCTCCAGGTGCTGCATGGCACAGCCGCCACAGACGCCGAAATGCGGACAGCGCGGCACCACGCGCTGCGACGACGGACGCAGCACCTGCTCGACCCGCGCGATTTCGTAGGACGGCTTGCGGCGCACGGTGGTCGCGGTGACCCGCTCGCCCGGCAAGGCGCCTTCCACGAACACGACCTTGCCATCGCGGCGGGCGATACCCCGGGCTTCCAGGTCCAGGGATTCGATACTCAAAACGTCAGACATCTCACGCAGTCCAGAAAATTCACGCAACCCGGCATTGTAAGAGGATTCGGCGGCGGCCCGCGCGCGCCCGAAAAAAGGGGGACTTGCCGGAGACGGCCCACCGGGCAGTCTCCATCAAGCCCCCCAACGCCGGCGCCGGTCAGGACGCCGCCACGGATGGATATCAGAACGAACGCGACACCGAGAACACCGCGCCCAGGCGGCCCGACGGATGGCCGTACTTGGTCGGCAGCCAGTTGTCCTTGGTGGCGCCGACGGCGGCCAGGCCCAGCACCCAGCCCTTCAGATCCTTGGTCACGCCGACCTTGTAATCGACATAATGGCCGATGGAATCGCCATCCATGTTGACCTGGTTCTTGAGCTTCTGGTAACCGAGGTGGCCCACCAGGCCCCAGCCGTCGCCCAGGTCGAAGTTGGCCGTGCCGTCCAGGTACCAGGTGCCCTTGCTGTCGGGCGTGCTGAAGAAATCGCTCGGCGTGTACGAGTACTTGAGGGTGTAGTTGCCGTAGGTCGCGGCCAGGTACAGGTCGGTATTGTTGTAGTTGCCGCCCTTGGGCGAGCTGGAGCCCGGATAGTAGTAATGCAGCACGCCGGCATCGAGCGTGAAGCCGCCGCCCACGTCGCCCTTCCAGCCGCCATAGAAGTCCATTTCCAGGTTGCCGTCGGTGTAGACGAAGCTGGACACGTTGGAGTTCCAGTTGCCCAGGTAGAAGCCGGAGCTGTGGTTCAGGTCGAAACCCAGTTGGGCGGCCGGCCGGAAGTCGGTCTGCGAATAGCCGCGAAAGCGGTAGTCGCTGGCGATCGTGGCATTGCCGCTGAGCGAAAAACCACCGCCCAGGTCGGTGGGTTCGGCCTGTGCCGTTGCAACGAAACAAGCGGCAAGCGCAAGGGGCAAGGCTAGCAACGTCTTCTTCATGGTGCGGTGTCCTGATCGGATTTAACGAGGAGGAGGAAGGCCGTGGGCGCATCCGTCGGGCCGGCGGTGCAACGGCAGGTAACCGGCTCCCCTTCCCTGAAGCAATGTCCGTGCCAGGTTTCACTTGCGTGTCAGCCCACTGGCGTTGCGCTGAAAGCGCGCAGCCCGCCGCACCAACGCGGTGCGCGCCGCCACGGACGCAGGCGGCGGCGCCTCAAAATGGGGCTTGCGCGCCATGGCGGTTCACGGCGCGCAAAGAAAAAACCCGCCCCGCGAGCGCGGGACGGGGCGGGTCGGAGCGGCCCGGGCGCCAGCGGCGGACGGCGCGCGGCCGTCCGGCGGGGGCGCCCGCCGTGTCGGGGGCGTCAGTTGGCGGCGGGCGCGGCCGGCGGCGGCACGGCGCCCGGCGCGTTGCCCGGCCCCTTGCCATGGCGGCCTTCCATGCGCGCGGCGTGGCGTTCCTGCATCTTGGCCTGGCGCTCCTTGAGCATCTGCGTCACCTGGGTGCGCTGGGCGTCGTTCAGGCTGTCCCACACGGCCAGCCACTGATCGCGCACCTGCCTGGCCTGCGCGCTGAACTGGTCGCGCGACTTGTCGGATTGTTCGAGCAGCGCGCGCGGGTCGAGCTTGCCGCTGTCCAGTTGCGCCTTGAGCAAGTCGTGGCGCTGGCCGCCCGACGCGCGCATGGCTTCATGCAGATTGCGCTGGCCGTCCTGCGCGGTCTTGACCAGGGCCTGCTGCTTGTCGTCCAGCTTGAGCTGGTCCAGTTGCGCCTTGGACACGGGGCCCAGGCCCGGGATCCACAAGCCGTCGCGCATGCTCTTGTGGAAGCCAGCGCCATGGTGGCCTTCGTGCATCGCGGCGGGCCCCCCGTCGGCGGGCGCGGCCGCCACGACGGAACCGGCCAGCAAGCCGCCGGTGGCGGCGACCATGGCCAGGGCAGCCAGGTTGGAGCGGAGTGCGAATCGGGACATGTAGGTCTCCTGAAAGTGAAGAAAGCGAGACCATTGTGCGATTGCCCTGGTTTCATCCAGGTTTCGTCCCCGCAAGCTATGTTTCAGTCGATTGCGCCTTCACAGGGCATAAAAACGAGGCCTCGTGGGCCCCGTGTTTTGCGCGTGTCGCGGCGATGCGCGCGGCGCTCAGTTGGCGTCCCAGGCCGCCAGATATTCCTTCCAGTGCGCCGCATCGCTGGCCGCGAGCGTATCGCGCACCAGCGCGATCTCGGCATCGTAGGCGGTGCGGTCGAGTTCGCCACGCAGGAAGCGGAAGCGGCAATACACCAGCCAGGTGTTGACCACGTCGGTCTCGCAATAGGCGCGCACCTCGTCGGCGCGGCCTTGACTCCAGGCCTCCCAGACCTTGCTGCCGTCCATGCCGAGCTTGCCCGGAAAGCCGCACAGCTTGGCCAGCTCGTCCAGCGGCGCGTTGGCGCGGCCGTTGTACTTGGCCAGCAGATCCATCAGATCGATGTGGCGGTTGTGGTAGCGCGAGATGTAGTTGTTGAACTTGAAATCGCGGTCTTCCTCGCCCATGTCCCAGTAGCGCGGCGCCGGCACGCCGTGGATCAGGCTGCGGTAGTGCAGCACCGGCAGGTCGAAGCCGGAGCCGTTCCAGCTGACCAGCCTGGGCGTGTAACGCTCGATGGTCTTGAAGAAGCCGGCCAGCAAGGCGGCTTCCGGGTCGTCCGGCTGGCCCAGCGTCTTGACGCGAAAGCCCTGATCGTCGCGGAACACGCAGCCGACCACGGCGACCTTGTGCAGGTGCAGCGGCAGGAAGTCGTGGCCCACGGCCTCGCGGCGCGCGGTCAGGGCACGCTCGACGACCTCGGCGTCGGGGACGTCGGCGCCCCAGCCATTGAGCTTGCGCAGGCCGTCGGCGTCGGGAATGGTCTCGAGGTCGAATACCAGGGTGGGCGTCATTTGGCGGGCAGGTATTGCATCGGGTCCACGGGGGTACCCTGGCGGCGGATCTCGAAATGCAGGCGCGGCGAGGTGGTGTCGCTCTGGCCGATCTCGGCGATCTTGGCGCCGCGCTTGACGTCCTGACCGGTCTTCACGAGCAGGGTGCGGTTGTGCGCATACGCCGTGATGAAGCCGTTCTGGTGGTTGACGATGATCAGGTTGCCCAGGCCGCGCACGCCGTTGCCGCTGTACATGACCTTGCCATCCGCCGCGGCGGTGACCGGGTCGCCCAGCGCGCCGGCGATATCGATGCCCTTGCTGTTGTTGTTGAAGCCCTGCATGATCTGGCCGCCGGCCGGCCAGGCCCAGTTGATCACGCCGGCATCGGCCGCGCGCGTGGCGGGCTTGGTTTCAGCCGGCGTGGGCGCGGGCGGCGGCAGCGAAGCCGTGGCGGTGGCCGAGGTATCGGCGGGCTGGTCCAGCGGACGCGGTTGCGCCTTGTTGCTGGCGATGGGCGCCGGTTGCGCGACACCGCCGGCGCCGCCGGACATCTTCAACACCTGTCCCACCGAAATCTGGTTGGGATCACTGAGGTTGTTCCAGCGCTTGATGTTCTCGACATCGACGTTGTTGGCACGGGCGATCTTGTAGAGCGTGTCGCCCGGCTTGACGACATAGCTGCCACCCGGCTGGGCGGCGGCCGACGGCTGGCCACCGGTCAGGTCGACGACCGGCGCGCGCGTGCCTTTGGAAGCGCAGCCGGCCAGGATGGCCAGGCTGAGGACGCCGGCCACAAAAACCGGGCGGCGCAGGCGCGTCATGGACACGCCGAGGGTCATATCGGTCAGTTGCAACTGCCCGTTGAGCATACGTTTCTCCTGTTTGCTCAAGATTGTATTCCGGCACGCAGCGGCACAAAGCGCACGGCCTCTAGTTCAGTACGGTTCCAGCTGGCGGCGCCGGTGCGTTCGATCAGCACCAGGCGTTGGTTGGCGCCCCCTTCGGGAGCGATCAGGCGTCCGCCCGGCGCGAGCTGCATCAGCAGCGCCTGCGGGATGGCCAGGCCGGCGGCAGCCACAACGATAGCATCGAACGGCGCCACGCCGGGCAGGCCCAGCATGCCGTCACCGTAGATCAAGCGGATGCGCGTGGTCAGCCGCAAGGCGCGCAGGTGTTCGCGCGCCAGCTCGTACAGGCCGCGGATGCGCTCGATCGAATGCACCTCGCGCACGAACTGCGCCAGCACCGCGGCCTGGTAGCCGCAACCGGCGCCGACCTCGAGCACGCGAGTCGGCGTGCGGTCTTCGCAAACGGCGGCGATCATGCGCGCCACCACCCACGGCTGCGAGATGGTCTGCGAATGACCGATGGGCAAGGCCGCGTCTTCGTAGGCCCGGCTGGCCAGCGCCTCGTCGACGAACAGGTGGCGCGGCACCGTCGCCATGGCGTTGAGCACGCGTTCGTCGCTGACGCCCTGGCCGCGCAGGCGCTGCACCATGGCCTGGCGCAGGCGGTCGGAGTTGAGCCCGAGATTGCCCCCGGCCGCGGGCGCGGGCGCCTTGGCCTGGCTTTGCAGCGTGGCGGCCGAGACGCGGGTGTTGCTGTTGGCCGGCGTGACGCCGGGGCTGAGCCGGCCGGAATCGTAGCGCACCGGGCTGGGGCGCCCGGGCACCGCCTGGGACACGTCCGGCTGGCTTACGCGTCGGCGCATAGCGGCTCCGCCCAGGTCCGGATTTCGTCGAGCTGGCTGTGCTGGGTCAGATCCAGCCGCAGCGGCGTGACCGACACCATGCCTTGCGCCACCGCGTGGAAGTCGGTGCCGGGGGTGGCATCCGCCGCCTGCCCGACCGGGCCGATCCAGTAGACCTCGTCGCCGTAGGGAGTGGTGGTGCGCACCACCGGCTGCGAGGGATGGCGCTTGCCCAGGCGCGTGACCTGGAAGCCGTGCATGTCCTCGAAGCGGCGGTTGGGGATGTTGACGTTCAGCAGCACCGGCGCGGCCAGCGGCTGCGCCAGATGGCGTTCGACCACCAGGCGGGCGGCGCGCGCGGCCGACTCGATATGCTCCCAGCCTTTCTCGGCCAGCGAGAAGGCGATGGCCGGGATGCCGAACAGGTAGCCTTCGCTGGCGGCGGCCACCGTGCCCGAATAGAGCGTGTCGTCGCCCATGTTGGCGCCGTTGTTGATGCCCGACACCACCAGGTCGGGACGCGCATCCATCAGCCCGGTCAAGGCCACGTGAACGCAGTCGGACGGCGTGCCGTTGACCGCGATGAAGCCATTGGAGGCGGTGCGCACCGACAGCGGGCGGTTCAGCGTCAGGGAATTGGACGCGCCGCTGTGGTTGGTCTCGGGCGCGACGACAGTCAGATCGCCCAGGCCTTGCAGCGCCTTGACCAGCGCTTCGAGCCCGGGGGCCGAGTAACCATCATCGTTCGAAACCAGAATTCGCATTGTGCATCCGAAAGAAAATAAAACACCGGTGAACCGGCTGGATTGTACCGTCCGCGGCGGGCGCCGGGATGTCTGCCCGGGGCCATCCGCTCGCTAACCCGCACCCGGGCCGGGCGAGGACCGGGGTAGAATCCGCAGCCACCGAGACCATTGCACTCATAACAACGGACATTCTTACCCATGGCGATCACCGAACCTTCCCTGGCGTTCTCCGCGGCACTCATCCTGCTGGCCTACCTGATCGGCTCCGTGCCCTTCGCGGTGGTCGTCAGCAAGCTCATGGGGTTGCAGGATCCCCGCAGCTACGGTTCGAAGAACCCCGGCGCCACCAATGTGCTGCGCACCGGCAACAAAACCGCCGCCGCGCTGACCTTGCTGGGTGATGCCGCCAAGGGCTGGTTCGCGGTCTGGCTGGCGCAGCGGCTGGCGCCCGGTATCGCCCCGGGCCCGCTGGCCGCGGTGGCCGTGGCGGCCTTCCTGGGGCATCTGTACCCGATTTTCCTGGGATTCAAGGGCGGCAAGGGCGTGGCCACCGCGCTCGGCGTGCTGGTCGCCATCCAGCCCTGGCTGGCGCTCGCCACGGCGGCCACCTGGCTGATCATCGCCGTGTTCTTCCGCTATTCCTCGCTGGCCTCGCTGGTGGCCGCCTTCTTCGCCCCGGTCTACTACGTTTTCGGCTCCGGCCTGGCCTGGCGCGCCCAACCGGCCATGGGGATCGCCCTGGCCATCATCGGCGTGCTGCTGTTCTACCGCCACCGCGCCAACATCACGCGCCTGGTACAGGGCACGGAAAGCCGCATCGGCGGCGGCAAGAAGCCGTGACGCGGGGCTGAGCGCGGGGCGCGCGCCGAGACGAACGAGGGGGCTTCGGCCCCCTTTTTCATTGCCCGTCCGGGGCGAGTTCCGCCAGATCCCAGCGCGGCCGCACGGTGAAGCCGTGCGCGTCCGGATCCAACGTCGCCAGGCCGGCCTTGACGCGTTCGGCCGCCGCGAAAGCGATCATGGCGCCGTTGTCGGTGCACAACGACAGCGGCGGGAAATAGGCCTGGGCCTTGAGCGGCTTGAGCGCGGCGGCCAGCTTGGCGCGCAGCAACTGGTTGGCGCCGACCCCGCCGGCCACCACCAGGCGCCGCAGTCCGGTCTGTTTCAGGGCGCGGATCGACTTGGCCGCCAGCACCTCGACGATGGCGGCCTGGGTGGCCGCCGCCAGATCGGCGCGGGTCTGTTCGTCCAGCCCGCCCGCCTGCTCGGCCGCCTTGACCCGGGTCAGCACGGCGGTCTTCAGGCCGCTGAAGCTGAAATCCAGGTCGCCGCTGTGCAGCATGGGGCGCGGCAGGTCGAAACGCACGGCATCGCCCAGGTCCGCCAGGCGCGCCAGCGCGGGGCCGCCCGGGTAGCCCAGCCCCATCAGCTTGGCCGACTTGTCGAACGCTTCGCCGGCGGCATCGTCCAGGGTTTCGCCCAGCAATGCGTAGCGCCCCACCCCGTCGACCCGCATCAATTGTGTGTGACCGCCTGACACCAGCAAGGCCACGAACGGAAAGTCCGGCCGCGGATCGGCCAGCATCGGCGACAGCAGGTGGCCTTCCAGGTGATGGATGGCGATGGCGGGCAGGTGGCGTGACCAGGCAAACGACTGCGCCACGCTGGCGCCCACCAGCAGCGCGCCGGCCAGCCCGGGCCCGGCGGTGTAGGCCACCGCGCCAATGTCCGACATTTGCAGGCCGGCCTCTTGCAGCACCTGGCGGGTCAGCGGCACCACGCGCCGGATATGGTCGCGCGAGGCGAGTTCGGGCACCACGCCCCCGTATTCCTGGTGCATGGCGATCTGGGTATGCAGCGCGTGCGCGAGCAGGCCGCGTTCCGTGCAGACGGCGGCGACGCCCGTTTCGTCGCAGGAGCTTTCAAAGCCGAGAATAATCATGGCGGCAGAGTTTACAACTGATGCGAAAATACGCCCGTTTACAAAATGACGGAGGGCGCCCGCGCCCTCTTCCGACAACCCGAGCCTGCAAGCACCCTGGGGATAAGAATGCTGGAGAAGCTATTCAACCTGCGTGAACACGGCACGACCGCGAGAACCGAAATCGTGGCCGGCCTGACGACATTCCTGACCATGTCGTACATCATCTTCGTGAACCCGGACATCCTCTCGTCCACCGGCATGGACCGCAGCGCCGTGTTCGTTGCCACCTGCCTGGCGGCCGCGCTGGGCTCGCTGGTGATGGCGCTGATCGCCAACTGGCCGATCGGCATGGCGCCGGGCATGGGGCTGAACGCCTTCTTCGCCTTCACCGTGGTCAAGACCATGGGCTACACCTGGGAGCAGGCGCTGGGCGCCGTGTTCATCTCGGGCGTGATCTTCCTGATCCTGACCATCTCGGGCATCCGGGTCTGGCTGGTCA
The DNA here is from genome assembly GCF_050285565.1 of Achromobacter sp. Lineage (GTDB taxonomy): Bacteria > Pseudomonadota > Gammaproteobacteria > Burkholderiales > Burkholderiaceae_B > Achromobacter. Next base: position 318,685 of record NZ_JBLZXG010000003.1, on the reverse strand, counting down.
AGGGCATCCCGCATTCGCTGCGCAGCGCCATCGCCGCCGGCATCGGCCTGTTCCTGGCCATTATCGCGCTCTCCAGCGCGGGCATCGTGGCGGCGCATCCGGCCACCAAGGTGACGCTGGGCAACCTGACCGCGCCGGGGCCGCTGTTCGCCATCCTGGGCTTTTTCATCATCGCCTCGCTGGACGCGCTGCGCGTGCGCGGCGCCATCCTGATCGGCATCCTGGTGGTCACGGTGTTGTCGATGGCGCTGGGCTACAACGAATTCAAGGGCGTGTTCGCCGCGCCGCCGAGCCTGGCGCCGACGCTGCTCAAGCTGGACATCCTGGGCGCGCTGCATACCGGTTTCGTGCATGTCATCCTGGTGTTCGTGCTGGTCGAGGTGTTCGACGCCACCGGCACGCTGGTGGGCGTGGCCAAGCGCGCCGGCCTGGTGCCGGAGAACCGTCCCAACCGCCTGGGCCGCGCCCTGTTCGCCGACAGCACCGCCATCGTCGCCGGTTCGATGCTGGGCACCAGCAGCACCACCGCCTACGTCGAAAGCGCCTCGGGCGTGCAGGCCGGCGGCCGCACCGGCCTGACCGCGCTGGTGGTGGCCGTGCTGTTCCTGGCCGCGCTGTTCATCTCGCCGCTGGCCGGCGCCGTGCCCGCCTACGCCACCGCGCCCGCCCTGCTCTACGTGGCCGGCCTGATGATGCGCGAACTGATCGACATCGACTGGAACGACGTCTGCGAAGCCACCCCGGCCGCGCTGACGGCGCTGGTGATGCCGTTCACCTACTCCATCGCCAACGGCATCGCCTTCGGCTTCATCAGCTATGTGGTGCTCAAGACCGCCACGGGCCGCGTGCGGGACGTGCATCCGGCCACCTGGTTGGTGGCGATCCTGTTCGTGATCCGCTACGCGTTCTTCCCGGAATAACGCCCGCGAAGCCTTGCATTTCCACCAAACCGCCGCGCTTCCCATCCGGAAGGCGGCGGTCTTTTCATCGTTGGGCCGCCGTCAGGGCACGGCGGTCCAGACCGCCAGCTCGTAGCCGTCCAGGTCGGTGAAATGGAAGCGGCGGCCGCCGGGGAAATCGAAGGCTTCACGGCTGATGCGGCCGCCCGCCGCGATTACGCGGCGCTGCGCGTCGGCCAGGTCGTCGGCATACAGGATCACCAGCGGCCCGCCCGGGCGCACCGGCTCGCCGGTGGTGAAGCCGCCCTTCAGGCGTCCATCCGAGAATTCGGTGTAGGTCGGCCCATAATCGGTGCAAGACCAGCCAAATGCCTCGCCATAAAAGCGCTTGCTGCGCGCGATGTCGGCGACGTTGAATTCGATGTTGTCGATCTGGTGGTTATTGCCGGTGGTGCCCATGCGTGTCTCCCGCGGATATCGAAGAAAACCGCATCATCTCCGATTCGCACGGCCGCGTCTTGAACGAAACGGCCAAACGCCAGCCACGCCGCTAGCCGCGCGCCGCTAGCCGCGCGCCTGCTCACGCAGCGCCGAGGGGGTCATGCCGCACAGCGCCCGCACTTCGCGGCTCAGGTGCGCCTGGTCGGCATAGCCGGCCAGCGCGGCCAGCATGGCCAGCGGAGGGTCCGCCGGGCCGCGCAGCAGTCCGATGAAGCGCTGCAACCGCAGGATGCGTTCGAGCATCTTGGGACCATAGCCGAAATGCTCATGGCTGAATCGACGCACGCTGCGCTCGCTCATCGCCAAACGGTCTTCGAGACTGGGCCCGCCGGTTTGCGGCGCGGCCGCGAGCCAGCGGAACAAGGCCGCGGCCCGCGATGCGGGCGCCTCCTGGCGCGGCGCGTCGTCCGCCAGCGCCTGCTGCAGGGCCAGCATCTGGGCTTCGGGTGTGGCGGCGTCGCGCACCCGCCGCGCGACGCGCTCGGCGCAGCCGTCGCCCCAGAGCGCGCCCAGTTCGACCCGGCGCCCCACCAGCTCGGACAGCGACACGCCCAGCCAGCCACGCGCGGCGCCCGGCTGGAAGCGCAGGCCCAGCACCCGCGCGCCCGGCGCCAGTTGCGGACGCGCGGCGACGACGTCGGGACCGACCACGCTCAGGCGATCCCCGGTCCACAGGATGTCCGCGCAACCGTCAGGCAGCACCGCCACATCGGCGGCCTGGTCCGGCGCCAGCTCGCTGCGCCAGGCGCACAGGAAATGCGGGCGCAAGGACGTCACCGGCGAGGTCTCGTGATAGCTGCCGGTCATGCCCGCGACGGCGGGCGCGGCGGAATCGGGGGTCGAGCCAGAGGTCATGGGAACGGGGTTTGCAAGGCCGAAATGACCACTATACCGGTACGCCTGCCACGGTTCGCCGGCCGTCCGGCCAATCGCCGCGATTGAGGGCCGCTATCAACCCGCCAGCCCTCATGGTTGCTGTCGGAGACGGTTGAATTCGCCGATACACTCCCCATGTATATAAGACCATGGAGCCGACCTTGTCTCGTCACACCCCGCATTCCGCCTGGCTGCGCCGCCATATCGAGCGCCGCCCATGAGCGACCTTGCCCGCATCCCCTTCTCGGTGCTGGATCTGGCCCCGATCGTACAGGGCCGCGACGCCGCCGACGCCTTCCGCAACAGCGTGGCGGTGGCGCAGCACGTCGAACGCCTGGGCTACCAGCGCTTCTGGCTGGCCGAACATCACAACATCAACGGCGTGGCCAGCAGTGCCACGGCGGTGCTGATCGGCCATGTCGCCGCGCACACCACGACCCTGCGCGTGGGCTCGGGCGGCGTGATGCTGCCCAACCATGCGCCGCTGATCATCGCCGAACAGTTCGGCACGCTCGAAACCCTGTACCCCGGCCGCATCGACCTGGGGCTGGGGCGCGCTCCGGGCAGCGACGGCGCCACCCAGCACGCGCTGCGGCGCGGGCCGCGCAGCGGCCTGGAATTCCCGGCGCTGCTCGAGGAGCTGCGCGGCTTTTTCGCGCCCTCGCGCCCGGGGCAACCGGTGCGGGCGATTCCCGGCGAGGGCCTGGATATCCCCATCTGGCTGCTGGGGTCGAGCGACTTCAGCGCGCGGCTGGCGGCCGAACTGGGCCTGCCATTCTCGTTCGCCGGCCACTTCTCGCCCGAGGGTATGGCGGCGATGCGCCTGTATCGCCACCTGTTCAAGCCGTCCGCCACACTGGCCCGGCCGTACGCCATGATCGGTGTGCCGGTGGTGGCCGCCCCGACCGACGACGAGGCACAGCGCCTGTCCACCACGCAGCAGCTCAAGTTCCTGTCGCTGGTACGGGGCAACCGCCTGCAATTACAGCCGCCGGTCGACAGCATGGACGGGCTGTGGAACGAATGGGAACGCGAGGCCGTGAACCAACGCCTGGGTGCCGCCATCGTGGGCGGCCCCGAGACCGTCAAGCGCCGGTTGGAGGCCCTGGTGGCGGAAACCGAAGCGGACGAAGTCATGATCGTGTCCGATTTCTACGCGATCGCCGACCGCCTGCGCTCCTTCGAAATCGTCGCTGCGCTCAAGCAAGGCACGGGCGTGCCCACGACAACCGCGGCCTGAAGCCGGCGCCGCCGCCGCCCGCCCCGCTCCAGCCGCAGACTGCGCTCATCACAGCGCCAACCATTGCGACGTGGCCGGTCCCCGCTCTACTATGGACTGGCAATGCCGCGTCGCCGAATCCGGCCCGCGCCTTCCCTTCCGGGCCGCCGATACCGACCCTTTGCGCCGCGCGAGCGGCAAGGATACAAAATGAGTATTGTTGAACTCACCAAAGACAGCTTCCAGGACGCCATCACGCCGGACGGCACCCTGATCGTGGACTTCTGGGCTCCCTGGTGTGGCCCCTGCCGTGGCTTCGCTCCGGTATTCGAGCAGGCAGCCGCCGAGCACCCCGACGTCACCTTTGCCAAGGTCAACACCGACGTCGAACAGGAACTGGCCGGCGCGCTGGGCATCCGCTCGATTCCCACGCTGATGGTGTTCCGCGAAAAAGTGCTGCTGTTCTCGCAGCCGGGCGCCCTGTCTGGCGGCCAGCTCAACGAGCTGCTCACCAAGATCAAGGAAGTGGACATGGAAAAAGTCCACCAGGAAATCGCGGCGGCCCAGAACGGCCAGGACGCGTAAATCGCAAGGGCCCCGCGGGGCCCTTGCCCTTTGTCACGCCAATTGTTCCCAGGCCGCGCGCCCGCGCGTGATGTTGGCCGCCGTCATTTCCAGATCGGCGAGCGCGCCGCGCGGCACGGTAAAGCGCAGCGCCACGCCGTCGGCGCCAAATTCCTCCTGCACGATCGCCGCCCCGGCCTGCGCCAGCCGCGACTTGAGCAGCGGCAGCTCGGCAAACCCGCAGGCGCACGCCACCGTGGCCAGGTCCACGATCTCGGTGCGCGGGCCGTTGCGCAGGCAGTTGGCGGCGCAGCCCCCATAGGCCCGCACCAGGCCGCCGGCGCCCAACTTGACGCCGCCGAACCAGCGCACCACCAGCACCGCCACGCGATCCATGCCCTGCCCTTCGATGGCCTGCAGGATGGGGCGCCCGGCGGTGCCGCCGGGCTCGCCGTCGTCATTGAAGCGGTATTCCTGGCCGATACGGTAGGCCCAGCAATTGTGGGTGGCCTCGGGGTCGCTGCGCGCGGCGAAGAACGCCATGGCCTCGTCGACGGTGGCGACGGGCGCGGCATGCGCGACGAAGCGGCTTTTCTTGATGTCTTCCTCGTGCGAGCAGACAGCGGTCAAGGTGGTGGTCATAGCCCGGCATTGTAAGGGCCGGGCCCGCCGCAACGGGCCGCAACACGCCGGACGCAGCCAAAACCGGTGAATCCGGCGCCGGGCGAGCCTCAGCCGTGGCAGTCGGGCACTTCCTGATCCAGGTAGACGTCGAAGGCCACGTCGCGCGCCCATTTGGCTGGCAAGGCCTTCCAGGCGCCGATCCGGGCCCAATCGCGCATGCGCTCGGCCAGCCAGGCAGACGTTGCCGTATCGGCCGCCGGCAGCAGCCAGACCCGTTCATGGCGGGCGCCATCGGCGCGCAGTGTCGCCGAGAACTTGTTCCATTCGGGAAAGCGCATCAGCGGCTCCCAGACCGTGTCATCGATCAGGCCGATGTCGCAACTGCCCTCGCGCACGGCTACCAGCGCGTCGGACGGCACCCGGTAGGTGCGCACCACCGCGCCCCAGCTTTGCGCCAGCGCCTGCGCGCCGACGGCGGCCTCGGCCATGCAGACGCTGCGGCCGCGCGCATCGGCGCCCTGGCGCATGCGGGTATCGCTGCGGATCACGGCCTTGGGCCGCGTGGCGTAGCCGCTGGCCACCGCCGCCAGCTCGGCCGGCAGCCCCTGTGCCGGCTGCGCGCGGTCCGCCAGCACCACGTCGACCTCGCCCGCGGCCAGCAGCCGGGCCGCGTCGGCGGCCGCCACCTGTCGCAGGCTGAACGGCAGCCCCAGCTCCTGCGCCAGCTTCTCGGCCATGGCGATATCCAACCCTTCCGGGGTGCGGATCTTGGCGCCAGCCAGCGGCGCGGGCGCCAGGTACGGCACGCCCACCACCAGTTCGCCACGCTGGCGCGCGACCGCCAGGCCGTCGGCCAGGGCCGCGCCGCTGGCGGTGGCCGACAGGGCCGCCAGCACGGCCAGAAGACGAAGAGCGCGTCGCATCATGGGCCTCACACGTACTGATAGCGCAGCAGCCGGTGCTTGAGGTTCTCGAGCACGAACTGGTCGATCAGCGCGGCCAGCACCGCGATGACCAGGATGTTGGTCATGACGCCGGTCATGTCGGCGATTTCGCCCGAATAGGCCAGCGAACGGCCCAGGCCCTTGCCGAAGCCGATCAGCATCTCGGCCGAGATCAGCGCGCGCCAGGCGTTGCCGAACGCCAATTGGGCGCCGGTGATCAATTCAGGCATGACGGCCGGCAGGTACACGCGCTTGACCAGGCCCCAGGGCGTGGCGCCCATCACGCGGGCGGCCGACACGTGCACGCGCTGCACCGACTCGGTGGCGTTCATCACGCTCAGCGCGGCCGGGAAGAACGCCGACAGCGCCACCACCACGATGATCGGCGTGCTGCCGAAGCCCATCACGATCAGGAACAGCGGCACCCACGCAATCGACGGGATCGACTGCAGGATGACGATGGCGCTGCGCAACACTTCACGGAAGAAGAACAGCACCGCCGCCACCAGCCCGAAGCCGATGCCGGCGGCCAGCGCCAGGCCGTAGCCCGCGCCCAGGCGGCCCAGCGTGCCCATCAGGCTCTGATGAAACGATTGCTTGCCCAGGTCTTCGAACAGGCGCTCGAGCACCGCGGGCACGCCCGGCATCAGGAAGTCCGGCAAGGCGAAGGCGGCCGTCTGCCACAGCGCCAGGATGAACAGGACGCCCAGCACGCCCGCCAGATGCTTGCGGGCGCCGGTCACACGGGTCGATGCGCTCAAAGCTTGCGCGCCTCTTGCCAGGACAGGTCGACGATGCTGGAGACGTCGTACGGCTTGCCGTCACGGGTCTTGAGCGAGCCCTGGGCCTGCAGGATATCGGCGATCTCCTGCATGCGCTTGGTGTCCTTCTCGGTCAGCTTGGGCGTGAACACTTGCGTTTTGATGGCTTCGGTGATGACGGTCTCGCGCGGCAGTTCGCCGCGGTTCAGGGTCTTGAGCGTGGGCTCGGCGATGAAGTACGAGGCGATCAGCTTGGAAGCCTGGGCCGGTTCCTTCTGCAGCAGCGCAATGGCCTGGTTCTGCGCGTCCAGCGCCTTCCAGACGTCGTCCTTGCGCTTGGCCAGCGTCTCGCCCGAGGTGATCACCACCATGCACGGGAACGGCCAGGCCTGGCCCACTTCGTAGATCTGCTTGACCGGCGCCACCAGTTGCGCGATGCGGTCATACGGTTCGAACAGGAAGGCCGCGTCCACGCGCTTGCCCACCAGCGACTGCACCGCGACCGCCGGGCTCACGCCCATCACGTTGACGTCGTCGGCCGCCAGGTTGCCCTGCTTGAGCACCACGCCCTTGAGCACCACGTCGGCGGTGCTGCCCTCGGCCTGCGAGGCCAGCGTCTTGCCCTTCAGGCCGGCAATGTCCTTGATGCCCGAATCGTCGCGCACGATCAGCGAGTGGTAGCCCTGCTGCGCGCCGCCCACCACCTTCAGGTCCGCGCCCTTGGAGGCCCAGGCCACGGCGTTGGTGAAGCCCAGCACGCCGATGTCCAATTGGCCGCCGACGATGGCCTTGATCAGATCGGTGCCCGACTTGAACTCGATCAGCTCGGAATCCAGGCCGGCCTTCTTGTAGTAGCCGCCTTCCTGCGCCACGATGGCCTGCGCATCGTCCATCACGCGCAGGTAGCCGACGCGGAATTTCTCGGCGGCCATGGCGGGGGCCGCGGCCAGGAGCGCCGCGGCCAGCGGCAGGGACAGCCATTGCTTGAATTTCATGGGAAAGGCTCCAGGGAATCGGGGGAATCAGGCCGCCAGGGCCAGGTCGGCGTGCGCCGAAGAACCGTCCACGGCAATGCCAAGCAGGCGCAGGATCTCGCGCTTCTCGGCGGCCAGGTCGGACAGGTCGTGGCTCTTGGCGCGGTGCGCCAGGTTGAATTCGCGCAGCACGCGCGCCGGACGCGGGCTGAACACCACGATGCGGTCGGCCAGGAAGAGCGCCTCGTCGACGTCGTGGGTCACCAGCAATACGGTGGGTTTTTCCTGCGCGATCAACTGGCGCAGCACATCCTGCAGCGCCAGACGCGTCAACGCGTCGAGCGCGCCGAAGGGTTCGTCCATCAGCATGGTCTGCGGCTGCGCGATGAAAGCGCGGGCCAACGCGGCGCGCTGGCGCATGCCGCCGGACACCTGGTGCGGGTAATAGTGTTCGAAGCCCGCCAGGCTGACGCGCGCCAGCCATTCGCGCGCCGCTTCGCGCGCGCGCTTTTTCGGGGTCTTCTGGAATTCCAGCGCCAGCGCCACATTGGCTTCCAGGGTCAGCCAGGGATACAGCGCGTGCTCCTGGAACACCAGCGTGCGGCTGGGATGCGGGCCGGTGACGGCCTTGCCGTCCGCCCGCACCTGCCCTTGCGTGGGCTGCTCCAGGCCGGCCGCCAGATGCAGCAGGGTCGATTTGCCGCAGCCCGACGGGCCCACCAGCGCGACCAGCTCGCCGGTCTTGAATTCACTGCTGAAGCCAGCGACGACCGGCAGGTCGCCGAAGTGCTTGTGGACGTGATCGAAGGTCAGGTTCATGGAAACGAATCGTCGGCGCGCGTGGGCAACGGGCCTAATCTAACAATTCGTTATATGAATCCAAACGATAAATATCGCATGTCCTTAATGCCCGAGGTAATAACCGGATGGCTCAGGCAGCCGCCCGCGCCCGGTCGGCGTGCCGCTGCAGGCCGAGCGCGATCAGGAAGCCGAACAGCACCGCCACCGCCGCCGACAGGAAGATCGCCGGGTAGCCGAAGCCGCCCGAGATATAGCCCGCCACCGGCCCGGTGGCGCCCAGCGCCAGGTCCAGGAATGCCGAATACGCCCCCAGCGCCGCGCCGCGGCTGCCGGCCGGCACGCGCGCCACCGCCTCGACGCCGATGGCCGGGAACACCAGCGCGAAGCCGCATCCTGTCAGGGCCGCGCCCACCAGCGCGGCGCCGGGATTGGGCGCCAGCCACAGCAGCGCCAGGCCGGCCGCTTCCACCAGGAACGACACCTGCGCCACCTTGAAGCCGCCGTAGCGCGTGATGGTGCCCGCGAACAGCAGGCGCACGCCGATGAAGGCGCAACCGAAGGCGCTGAGTGCGTGCGCCGCGCCCTCCCACGAAAAGCTGGCGTAATACAGCGCCACGAAGGCCGCCAGCGTGCCGAAGCCGACCGACCCCAACCCCAGCGCCATGCCATGCGGAAACACCCGCAGCACCACACTCTTGAACGCCATGCGATGCCCGCCGACGATGGCCACCGCGGGCCGTGCCAGCGCCAGCCCCAGGCCAGCCAGGCCCAGCAGCAGCACGGCGCCTCCCAGCGCGCCCATGCTCCACTCGGTTTCCAGGTAAACCCCCAGCGGCGCGCCCAGCGCCAGCCCGCCGTAGGTGCAGATGCCGTTCCAGGAGATCACCCGCGCGGTGTGCAGCGGGCCGACCCGGGCGATGGCCCAGGTGGCCGAGCCGGTGCCGACCCAGCTTTCGCCGAAGCCCAGCGCCAGGCGGCTGACGATGATGGCGCCCAGGCTGAGCCAGGCGCTGCGCTCGAAGGCATACGCCAGCAGCAGAAACACGCCGCTGGCGGCGCAGGCGGCCATGCCGATCACCACGGTCTGCTTGGGGCCCACGGTGTCGGCCATGCGCCCGGCGTGCGAACGGCTCAGCAGCGTCGCCACGTACTGCACGCTGATGGCCAGCCCCGCCAGCACCGAGCCGTAGCCGAGCTGGCCGTGCACGTAGCCTGGCAGCACCGCCAATGGCAGGCCGATGGCCAAATAGCAGATGAAAGTGAAAAACGCGATCGCGACGATGCGCGCGGTCAATGCGAACGTCCCGATGGGCGCGCCATCGGGCGTGGTATGAGGAGTGGGAGGCATGGCAGACTGGGAGGAACCTGGCGCAACGGGCCAAGGTTTACCCGGATGATAGCCCAGCAGGATTGCGGCTGGCTGAACGCCGTCCAGCCAGCCGCCCCGGCCCGGGAACCAGGCCCGCCATCAGGCCCGGACATCCGGCCCGTGGCATCGGGCTTCGAGTATCAGGCTTCGATGCCGCGCGAGGCCAGGTAGTCTTCGTAGCCGCCGCGGTAGTCGACGATCTCGCCCGAGGGCAGGATTTCGATCACGCGGGTGGCCAGGCCGGACACGAATTCGCGGTCGTGCGAAACGAAGAACAGCGTGCCTTCGTACTTTTCCAGCGCGAACTGCAGCGATTCGATCGATTCCATGTCCAGGTGGTTGGTCGGCTCGTCGAGCAGCATGACGTTGTGCCGGCCAAGCATCAGGCGGCCGAAGGTCATGCGGTTCTTTTCGCCGCCGGACAGCACCTTGGGCGCCTTGGGCAGATCGTCGGCCGAGAACAGCAGGCGGCCCAGCACCGAACGGATCGACTGGTCATCGTCGCCCGGCTGGCGATGCTCGCCCATCCAGTCCAGCAGGTTGATGTCGGTCTGCAGGAACTGATCCGACACATCCTGGGCCATGTAGCCCAGGTCGGCGTTTTCCGACCACTTGACGCTGCCCGCATCCGGCGCCAGGTCGGTGGCCAAGAGGCGCAGCAAGGTCGTCTTGCCGACGCCGTTGGCGCCGATGATGGCGATCTTCTCGCCGGCATCGACCATGGCCGAGAAGTTGCGGATCACGGGCGCGTCGTAGGACTTGGACAGGTTCTCGACCGTGACCGCCAGGCGGTGCATGACCTTGTTCTGCTCGAAGCGGATGTACGGGTTCTGGCGCGACGACGGCTTGACCACGACCTGCTCGGCCTTGATGCGGTCGATCTGCTTCAGGCGCGAAGTGGCCTGGCGCGACTTGGACTTGTTGGCGGCGAAGCGGCGCACGAAGTCCTGCAGTTCGGCCACGCGTTCCTTGGCCTTGGCGTTGTTGGCCACCAGGCGCTCGCGCGCCTGGGTCGAGGCCAGCATGTAATCGTCGTAGTTGCCCGGGTAGATGCGGATCTCGCCATAGTCCAGGTCGGCCATGTGGGTGCAGACCTGATTCAGGAAGTGGCGATCGTGGCTGATGATGATCATCGTGCTCTGGTAGCTGTTGAGCACGTTTTCCAGCCAGCGGATGGTGTTGATGTCCAGGTTGTTGGTCGGCTCGTCCAGCAGCAGCACGTCCGGGTTCGAGAACAGCGCCTGCGCCAGCAGCACGCGCAGCTTCCAGCCCGGCGCCACTTCGCGCATCGGCAGGTTGTGCTGGTCGACGGCGATTTCCAGGCCCAGCAGCAGCTCGCCGGCACGCGCTTCGGCGGTATAGCCGTCATATTCGGCGAACTTGGCCTCCAGATCGGCCGCGCGCATGTAGTCGTCTTCGGTCGCTTCCGGGTTGGCGTAGATCGCGTCGCGCTCGGACATCGCGGCCCACATCTCGGTGTGGCCCATCATCACCACATCCAGCACGCGCAGATCCTCGAAGGCGAACTGGTCCTGGCGCAGCTTGCCCAGGCGCACGCCCGGCTCCAGCGAGACGTTGCCGGCCGACGACTCCAGGTCGCCGCCGATAATCTTCATGAACGTCGACTTGCCGGACCCGTTGGCCCCGATCAGCCCGTAGCGGTTGCCTTCCCCGAACTTGACGCTGACGTTCTCGAAAAGGGGCTTGGGACCGAACTGGATGGTGAGATTGGCGGTGGATATCACGGTGTTTTAGCAGCGGGAAAATGGATGCGGCGCCAGGATGGCGCGACAACGCCGGCATGCGGCGAAACCCGATAGTGTACCAAGCCCGGATGGCATACCGCCCGGCTCGGGCCGGGCGGTCGGAAAAACCAGGTGCGCAACGGCCTCAGTGCTGGTGCTCGTCCAGCACCAGGTGGGCCAGGCCCTTCTCGGTGGCGATGCCGACCTTCTGGCCGATCGGCAGCGTCGCCTTGGTGGCCACATGGCCATACGGCAAGCCGGTCACCACCGGCACCTTGACCGTCCTGCGCAGCCACGCCACCACTTCGGGCAGGTCGTAGCCCTTGTCGTGCGGCGCCAGTTTGTAGTCGGAGAAGCGGCCCAGCACGATGGCCTTCTGCTTGCCCAGGATCCCGGCCTGCCAAAGCTGGATCAGCATGCGCTCGATGCGGTAGGGATGCTCGGCCACGTCTTCCAGGAACAGGATGCCGCCGCGCACCTTGGGCAGGTACGGCGTGCCCACCAGCGAGGTCAGCATGGCCAGGTTGCCGCCCCACAGGATGCCGCGGCAATCGACCGGGTCGGCGTCCTGGGTCTCGAAGCTGAGGATTTCCAGTTCGCCGCGCATGACTTCGCCGAACAAGGCTTCGGTCAGGTCGTCGACCTTCTTGCCGCCGAAGTCGGCCACCGCGGTGGCGCCGGTGTAGCTGACCGCGCCGGTCTGCGCCAGCAGCGCCAGATTGAAGGCGGTGAAATCGCTCATGCCGACAAAGCGCTTGCCGCTGTCGGCCATGGCCTTCCAGTCGATTGCGTGCAGCAGCCGGCCCATGCCATAGCCGCCGCGCGTCACCATGACGATCGGCAGCTTCTGCTTGATGGCGCGCGTCAGGCTGGCCAGACGCTGCGCGTCGGTGCCGGCGAAGCGCTGGTGCTCGGCCAGCGCGGTGCGATCCAGCGCGGTCTTGAAGCCCTGCGCGGCCAGGCGCTCGCGCGCCCGTTCGACGGTCTGCGGATCGCGCACCGCCGACGACGGCGAGATCAGGTAGATGCCGCGCGCGTCCGGCAAGCTGTGGACATGGCCCGGCTCGTGGCCGTGGTCATGGCCGCAGGCCTCGCCGCATTCGTGATCGGGGTCGTGCGCGCCGCTGGCGCGCGGGTGGGCCGGGGCGGCGGCCGCTTTGGCGCCGCGCGCCTTGGCGCCTCGGGTGTTGCTCATGCGATGGATTCCTTGGCGCGGCGTTCACGGAAGAACCGGCGCAGCAGCTCGCCGCAAGGTTCCGCCAGCACGCCGCCGGTGACTGAAGTGTGATGATTGAGCCTGGGCACCGAGCCCACGTCGAGCACGCTACCGCAAGCGCCGGTCTTGGGGTCGTACGCGCCGAACACCACCCGCGCCAGCCGCGCGTGCAGCATGGCGCCGATGCACATGACGCAGGGTTCCAGGGTGACGTACACGCTGATGCCCGGCAGGCGGTAGTTTTCGAGCGCGCGGGCGGCCCCCCGCAGGGCCACGATCTCGGCATGCGCGGTGGGATCGTGGTCGATGATGGTGCGATTGTAGCCGCGCCCCAGGATATCGCCCTGGGCCGAGACCACCAGCGCGCCCACCGGCACCTCGCCGATGGCGTAGGCCGCCTGCGCCTGTTCCAGCGCCAGCGTCATGAATTCGGCATCCTGCGCGGTCCAGGGCGGCAACGCCGCCATGGCGGCCGGCTCAACCACGGTACACCCGCGACTTGAGCGCGATGCGGCCGGCCAGGCTGGTGACGGCCTCTTCCAGCCATTGGTAGAGTTCGGCGTTTTCGTCGTAGCGGGCCTGGTTCAGGTTCGACACCCGCCCTTCCTCGATGAAGCCCCAGGCGCGGCTGCGCTTGTCGCGGTGCTTGGGATCCCAGACGCCGAAGGCGTAGCCGCCGGCGCGGCGGATCAGCGAAAAGCACGGGATGTCGGTGTAGCCGTCGCCGACGAACACCATCTGGTCGAACGGCACCCGCAGTCGGTCCTCGGGCACCTTGCGGTTGACCTCGAACGGCTTGTTGCGGAAATCGCGGCCGATGATGCCCTTCTGGATGTGGAACAGGTAGCGCGTCTTATCGGTGAAGCTGACGATGCGGCGCGGGAACTCGATGCCGCCGTCGGCGCCATAGGTGAATTCGGAAGCCCAGATCTCGGTGAATTCGTGGGCAATGGGCGTGGAACGCACTACGTCGCCGATGCCGCTGGAGATCAGATAGAACTCCAACTGCACCTGCGGCTGCGCGGCCCGCACCGCCGCGCGCAGGCGCGGGAACAGCGTGGCCACGCCATCATGCAGTTCAAGCCGCGCGCCCCAGTCGCGCAGCCGTTGCTGCGTGATGAGGCCGTGCTTGCCCTCGCGCGAGAGCTGGATCATCTGGTAGAGATAGGCGGGAACAGGGTCCCAGTCCTGGTTGGACAGCAGCGGGTCGACCTGGTCTTTCCAGAAGGACGCCGTGTCCACCCCGATGCTGTCCAGGAAACCGGACGTGCTGTCCGAGGCCAGCGTGTCGTCGAAGTCGAAAATCAGGGCGATGACGTCGGACATGGATATGCGTAAGTAAGGGCGACAGCCGCCATTTTGCCTGATTGTGGCGGCGGCCGCGCCGCCGGCGCACGGGGAAAGGGCGCGCGACGCCCTCCCCTGGCCGGTCGAGCGCCGTTACGGGCGCATCGGCGCGGGCGGCGGCGCCATGCCCGGGGCGGGCGCCATGCCGGGCGCGGCGGCCGGGGGCGGAGGCGGCGGCACCGCGCCGGCGGTGCCGGCCGGCACCTGGATCACCGTCTCGCGCAGCACGCCACCGCCCTGCACGCTGCCGCGCACCTGGGTGGGCGAGGTCATCTGCGTGATGCAGTCCTGGCGCGAATCGGCAGGCAGGCGGTTGCAGCGATCCAGCATGTTCTGCTGGTGCTGGTCGGAGGAACCGTCGCTCAGCTGTTGGCGCATGGCTTCCTGGCGGGCGGCGCCGGCCTCGCGCATGCAGGCGGTGAGTTCCTGTCCGGTGCTGCCGTTCTTGCAAGCCGCCACATCCTGTTCGTACTGCGCCTGGATGCCGGCGCGGCCGATCGGATCGGCCGCCTGGGCCGCTCCCGCGGCCAGCATCAGGCCCGCCGCGCAAAGGGATGCCGCAAGGCGTTTGGTGTGCATGGGACGTACATTCATGGCCAGCTCCTTGGAGAAAGAGGATTGAACCCGGACGGCGCGGCCTGGTGGGCCGGCGCCGTCTGCTTGGTATCACTATCCCACGATGAGGCGCGGGGGACATGTCCAGCAACGTGCAATCGTAAGCTGAAGTTTCCAATACTGCGGCGCAATATTCATTGCGCCCGCGCAAGGCACCCGCGCAAAAGGGGTCGATGCGTCCCCCCGTGCGCGGTTCCCTCCCCCGGCTGCCTAACGCGCATCCAGGTCGGCGTCGGCCTTGGTCAAACGGTTACGGTACACCGCCGCGCGCATCAGCAGCATCGCCGTCACCGGCGACGACACCACCAGCAGCAAGGTGATGATCACTTCGTGAAACACCGGCCGCGCCGACAGCACCGAGAACACCAGGATCGAGGCGGCCAGCACGCAGCCGCAGCCCAGCGTGTTGCCCAGTGTCGGGGCGTGGATGCGGGCGTAGAAGGAACGAAAGCGCAGCAGGCCGGCCGAGCCGGTCAGCGCCAGCAGACCGCCCAGCACCAGCAGGATGCTGGCCGGGATGCTGGCCCACAGGGGCAGATTCTCGATCATGGCTCGATCACCTCGCCGCGCAGCAGGAAGCGGGCCATGGCCGTGGAGCCCACGAAACCGAACAGCGCGATCAGCAACGCAATGTCGAAATACACCGGCGTCCCCGAGCGGATGCCGAACACCAGCATGGTCAACATGCCATTGATGTAGAGCGTGTCCAGCGCCAGCACGCGATCCTGCGCGGTGGGGCCGCGCAGCAGACGGACGGTGGCGAACACCATGCCCAGCGCGAAGCAGACCAGGGCAAAGGAAGCCGCCCAATACAGTATGGCGTTCATTCGAAAATCTCCATCAAGGGGCGCTCGTAGCGGTCTTGCACCAGGCGCACCCAGTCATCCTCGTTCTGCAGATCGAGTACGTGCAGCTTGAGGCGGTGGTCATCGCCCAACTCGACCCAGACGGTGCCGGGCGTGTAGGTGACGATGCAGGCCAGCATGGCCAGGCCGTGCGGGTCGCGCATGGTCAGCGGGATCTTGATGAACCCGGGCGAGAAATCGTTGGGCCGCGGGTTCAGGATCAGCCGGGCGACGGCGACGTTGGACTTGATGATGTCCACGGTCACGTGCAGAAACAGCGGAATCACTTTCCACAGGCGCCGCGGCTTGGCATGCAACGGCCGCAGGCGCGAGGCGGCCCAGGTGAACCACAGCGCCAGCGCCACGCCCAGCGCGATCTGGCCGGACGACAGGCTTTCGTTCAGCACCAGCCACAGCACGAACAGGAACACGGGCAGGAAGAGGAAATACAGGCGGCGCATCAGCTTCCTCCTTGCGCGGCGCGCACCGTCTGCGCGGACATGACGGCGTCGATATAGCTCGTGGGCTGATCCAGCGAGCGCGCGGCGTCGTCCAGGTAGGCCGACACCGGGCCCGCGCCGGCCGCCAGGCCCACGCACAGCAGCAGCAGAACCGCCACCGGCCCCGCCTCGATCACCCGCAGGCGCGGCGTGCTGCGCTCGTCGCTGGCCCAGAACACGCGGATGCCGGTGCGGCCCAGGCCGATCAGGCCCGCCAGGCCGGACACCAGCACCGCGGCCACCAGGATCCAGGCATCCATCGGCGGCGCCGATTCATTGGCCGCCGAAACGGCGGCTGACAACAACGAGAACTTGGCGACGAAGCCCGACAACGGCGGCAACCCCGTCACCAGCAAGGCGCAGCAGATGAACGCCAGGCCGAGGAACGCCATGGCCGCCGGGATGGCGACGCCGACCACGTCGTCGGAGCGGTTCACCGAGGCCGGGTCGTCCAGGTCGAAGGCGTCCAGCGTCACCGCCAGCACGTTGGCGCCGAAGCTGCGCGTGCGCTCGATGAGTTCGGCCAGCAGGAAGAAGGCGCCCGTGGTCAGCACCGAACTGATCAGGTAGAACAGCGCCGGGCCGGTCAGCGTCACGCCCGGCATGCCCAGCGCCGTCAACAGCGTGCCGGCCGAGACGATGACGCAATACCCCACCATCTTTTCGAGCTGCTGCGTGGCCAACAGGCCCAGGCCGCCGAACAGCAGCGTGGCCAGGCCGGCGGCGAACATCCAATCCAGGCTGAAAGCGGCCGGCGCGCCGGTCGGCAGCAGCAGCGAACCGATGCGCAGCAGCGCGTAGATGCCGACCTTGGTCATGATCGAGAACATGGCCGCGATTGGCGCGCCGGCCGAGCCGTACCCCTTGACCAGCCAGAAGTTCAGCGGCCAGGCCCCCGCCTTCACCAGGAAGGCCACGCCAAGGATGGCGGCGCCGGCCTCGAACAGCATGCGGTCCGAACCGGTCAGGTTGCCGGCACGCAGCGCCAGGTCGGCCATGTTGAGCGTGCCGGTCACGCCGTAGATCAGCGCGATGCTGATCAGCAGCAGGAACGAGGCCACCAGGTTGACCGCGATGTACTGCAGGCCGGCGCTGACGCGCGCCACGCCCGAGCCATGCAGCAACAGGCCATAGGACGCGGCCAGCAGCACCTCGAAGAACACGAACAGGTTGAACAGGTCGCCGGTCAGGAAGGCGCCATTCAGGCCCATCAGCAGGAACTGGAACAGCGAATGGAAATGCACCCCGGCACGGTCCCAGCGCGCCAGCGCGTAGGTCAGCGTGGCCAGGCCCAGCACCGCCGTCAGGGTCAGCATGACGGCGGCCAGGCGGTCCACCACCAACACGATGCCGAAGGGCGCGGGCCAGTCGCCCACTAGGTAGACGCCGACGCCCTCGGGCCAGACACCCGGCACCGCGCCGCCGGCCACCGCCAGCAGGGCAATGGCGGCGGCCAGCTGGGCCGCCGTGGACACCATGGCGATGGCGCCGCGCGTGTAGCGGCGCGTGTCGCCCAGCAGCAGCATCGCGGCGCCGGCCAGCAGCGGCGCGATGATGGGCAGGATGGGAAGATGTTGCAGCCAGAAACTCAAGATTGGGACTCCCGTCCATCGACGTGGTCGGTGCCCGTCAAACCGCGTGAAGCCAGCAGCACCACCAGGAACAGCGCGGTGGTGGCAAAGCCGATCACGATGGCCGTCAGCACCAGGGCCTGCGGCAGCGGATCGGCGTACCAGGAAGGATCATGGGCCGTGGCCGGGTCCACCACCGGCGGCCGGCCCGAGGTCAGCCGGCCCATGCCGAAGATGAACAGGTTGACCGCGTAGGACACCAGCGACAGGCCCATGATGAACTGGAAGGTGCGCGGCCGCAGCAGCAGCCAGACCCCCGAGCCCGCCAGCACGCCGATCGCGACGGCGTAAATCAATTCCATCAGGCTTCCCCCGTTTGTGCGGCGGCCGCCTGGCTTTCGGCGGCTGCCTTGCGTTGCGCGCGCAGCGATTGGTGAGCCAGCGCCACCAGCACCAGCACCGTGGATCCGACCACCAGCATGTAGACGCCCAGGTCGAACAGCAACACGCTGGACAGGTGCACGTGGCCCACCAGCGGCAAGGCGATGTCCCAGGCCAACGCGGCCAGGAACGGCTTGTAGGCGAGCCAGGCCGCCAATGCCGCCGAGCCCGCGAACAGCAGGCCGATGCCGATCCAGTTCTGCGGATTCAGGCGGCTGCGCGACTCGACCCAGTAGACCCCGCCCACCATGTATTGCAGGATCACGGCGGTGGCAAAGACCAGGCCGCCGACGAACCCGCCGCCGGGCTGATTGTGGCCGCGCAGCAGGAAATACACCGAGATCAGCGCCGCGGTCGGCAGCAGCAGGCGCACCAGCACCGTGGGCACCATCATGGGACCGGCCGGCACCCGCGCCTTGATGTCGGGCGCGGCCGGCACCGGGCCGTCCTGGTCGATCTGCTGGCGCGGCAGGTCGGCGCTTTCGGGCGCCGGACGGAAGCGGCGCAGCAGCGCGTAGACCGTCAGCGCCACGATGCCCAACACGGTGATTTCGCCGAAGGTGTCGAAACCGCGGAAGTCCACCAGGATCACGTTGACCACATTGGTGCCGCCGCCGTCAGGCAGCGCGCGGTCGACGAAGTATGAGGAAATGGTGTCGGTCCGCGGCCGCACCAGCACCGCGTAGGCCAGCGCCGCCATGCCGGTGCCGGCGGCAGTGGCCAGCAACAGGTCGCGCAGGCGGCGGCCGCGCGCGCGCAGCGTGGCGCCCAGGCCTTCGTCCTCGTCCTGCGCGATACGCCGCGGCAGCCAGCGCAGGCCCAGCAGCAACAGCACCACGGTCACCACCTCGACCGAGAGCTGCGTCAGCGCCAGGTCGGGCGCGGAGAACCACACGAACGTGAGGCAGGTCACCAGCCCGGCGCCGCCGGCCAGCGCCAGCGACGCCAGGCGGTGGTACTTGGCCTGATAGGCGGCCGCCACGGCGCAGACGCAGCCCACCAGCCACAGCAGCGCGAACGCCGGGTCGACGCTGGTGGCGCGGCCGCTGCCCGCCAGCCAGCCCCCCGCGCGCAGCGGCAGCCAGGCCACGAACAGCGTGCCCAGCACGATCAATACCATCTGCACCTGCAGGCGCGACGAGGCCAGCCAGCGCAGCAACCAGGAGGCGGCCACACTGGAGCCGTCCAGCAGCGCCTCGAACGAACGGCGGCCGTCCAGGTGGTAGATGAACGGCACCCGGCCCGGATTGGCGCGCTGATGCGCGCGCAGCGCCAGGTACAGGAAGACGCCCGAGGTCATGGCCACGAAGCTCATCACCAGCGGCAGGTTGACGCCGTGCCAGACCGCCAGGCTGTATTCGGGCATGTCGGCGCCCAGGATGCTCCGCGCCGCCGTGGCCAGGAACGGCCCCAGGGTCACACCCGGCAGGATGCCCACTACCAGGCACATCAGCACCAGCAGGCCGCTGGGCAGCAGCATCCAGCCCGGCGGCTCGTGCGGCGCGCGCGGCAGGTCGGTAGCCGGCGGGCCGAAGAACACCTGCAAGATGAAACGCAGCGAATAGGCCACGCTGAAGGCGCCCGCCACGGTGGCCGCCAACGGCAGCCCCACCTTCGTCACCACATCGCCACTGACGAAGGTGGTCTCGGCGAAGAACATTTCCTTGGAGATGAAGCCGTTGAGCAGCGGCACCCCGGCCATCGAGGCCGCCGCCACCATGGCCAGCGTGGCGGTGATCGGCATGGCCTTGTACAGGCCGGACAGGCGGCTCAGGTCGCGCGTGCCGGTTTCATGGTCGACGATGCCGGCCGCCATGAACAGCGACGCCTTGAAGGTGGCGTGGTTGACCATGTGGAACACCGCCGCCACCAGCGCCAGCGAGCTGTTCAGTCCCAGCAGCAATGTGATCAGGCCCAGGTGGCTGATGGTCGAATACGCCAGCACCCCCTTCATGTCCTGCTGGAAGATGGCGGCATAGCCGCCCAGTACCAGGGTGATGAGGCCAGCGCCGCCGATGATCCAGAACCATTCGTCGGTGCCGGCCAGCACCGGCCAGAAGCGCGCCAGCAGGAACACGCCGGCCTTGACCATCGTGGCCGAGTGCAGGTACGCCGACACCGGCGTGGGCGCGGCCATGGCGTTGGGCAGCCAGAAATGAAACGGAAACTGCGCGCTCTTGGTCAGCGCGCCCAGGGCCACCAGCACCAGCACGGCCGGATACCAGGGGTCGGCGCGCACCAGGTCGCCAGCGGCCAGCACCCGGTCCATGTCGTAACTGCCGACGATGTGGCCCAGGATCAGCACCCCGGCCAGCAGGCACAGGCCGCCGGCGCCGGTCACCGTCAGCGCCATGCGCGCGCCACGACGGGCATCCAGGCGGTGATGCCAGTAGGCGATCAGCATGAACGAGGCCAGGCTGGTCATTTCCCAGAACATGACCAGTTGGATCAGGTTGCCCGACAGCACCACGCCGAGCATGGCGGCCATGAAGGCCTGGAAGAACGAGAAAAAGCGCGGCACCGGGTCTTCCGGCGACATGTAATAGCGCGCATACAGCACCACCAGCGCGCCCATGCCCGAGACGATCAAGGCGAACAGCCAGGCATAGCCGTCCATGCGCAGGGTGAATTGCAGCCCCAGCGCGGGCGCCCAGGGCATGTCGGCGCGGATCACGCCGCCGTTGGCGACGTCGGGATAGAGGCTCGCCACCAGCACCACGCAGACCAGGGCGATGATGCCCGCCAACCAGGCCTCGGCATTGCGGGCGTTGGAAGGCAACAGCGCGGCGCACAGGCTGCCGGCAAACGGCAGAGCGAGGATCAGTATCAGCGACATGGCGTTCCGAGAATGTCCGGGCCCCTCCCGCCAGCGCGGCAGCGAGAGACGAAACGAACCGGGGATTGAAAAACGGACGGAACCCTGGCCTGGTGCGTCGCTGCGCTACATGTTGCCCCGCGGGGACATCGACCAACGCCCCATTGAACGGCGCAGACAGAAACAAACGCAATAGCTTTCTTGCAGGACCGGCCAGGAATCTCATCCGAAAAATATCAGATTCTTGTAAGTTATGCAGAGATTTATGCACGTACCCTGCGGATGACGGCATGATCGCTGCGCAATGATTACGCAGCAAGGATGACCCCATTTTCATTCAAGTTCTTGTCAGCATACGTTTTTTTGCGACAACGGCGCCGATCGCACGGCTTGCTGCGACCGCGCGAATACCCCCATGCGATGCAGGGGGAATCCCGATTGACCCCGCATCGGTAACTGTGTGCAATGGCGCCCACGAAGCCTCGACCGGCCCGGCATCCGCACCCGGCACGCTTCCCCGACGCCGGCCAACGAAGCCGGCCGGCTCGGATTCAATAATATGGAGAAGACTTTGACCGTGCTGTCCCACGCCAAGGCCATCCTGGCCACCGCCCTTGCCGGCGTCTGTCTTAGCGGCGCCGCGCACGCCGCCGACCCCTACCCCAACAAACCCATCCGCCTGATCGTGCCGTTCGCGGCCGGCGGCACCACCGACATCGTCGCCCGCATCGTGGCCGAGGGGCTGGGCCGCGAGCTCGGCCAGGCCGTGGTGGTGGAAAACCGTGGCGGCGGCGGCGGCTCGATCGGCGCCGACGCGCTGGTCCGTTCGGCCCCGGACGGTTACACCCTGGGCGTGGCCACCGTCAGCACCATGGCCACCAACCCGGCCACCAACCCCAAAACGCCCTACAACCCGCTCAAGGACTTCGCGCCGATCACCAATATGGTCAACGTGCCCAACGTGTTGACGGTGAATCCGTCGGTGCCGGCCAAATCGGTGGCCGAGTTCGTCGCCCTGCTCAAGGCCAATCCCGGCAAATACAGCTACGCCTCGTCCGGCGCCGGCGGCATCGGCCACCTGGACGGCGAACTGTTCAAGTCGCTGAGCAAGACCGACATGGTGCACGTGCCCTACCGCGGCTCGGGCCCGGCGCTGAACGACGTGATCGCCGGCCAGGTCAATGCCCAGTTCGACAACCTGCCTTCGTCCATGCCGCACATCCAGGCCGGCAAGCTGCGCGCCCTGGCCGTGGCCGCGCCCAAGCGCCTGCCCACCCTGCCCGACGTACCCACGTTCGCCGAAGGCGGCATGCCGGAAATGGACAACATGGCGTGGTACGGCCTGGTCGCCCCCGCCGGCACCCCCCAGGCGGTGATCGACCGCATCCACGACGCCACCGTCAAGACGCTGAAGGATCCCAAGATCGTGCAGCGCCTGGCCGACGGCGGCTCGCTGGTCGATGGCAACACGCCGGCCGAGTACGCCGCGCAGATCAAGCGTGAGCTGGAGCTGCGCCAGCGCATCGCCAAGGAACGCAACATCCAGTCGACCAACTGAGGCACGCCGCGCGGCCCCGCCGCATGGCCGGCGGGCAGGCGCGCTGCCCGCCGCCGGTCGCCCTGCCCGAGCACGGTTCGTCACGGCGCCAGATTCGGACGGTTCACGTGATGTATCCGCGACACATCCGAGGAAGACGCGCTCGCGCTCTGCTACCATTTCGCCCGTGCGAACCGATTTTTCCCGCCTCTCCGACGCCGCCTGCGTCCTTTGCGCCCTGCGCTCGACCCTGTTGAGCTCGCAGGAAGTCGCCGCGCGCCGCGCCTACGCGCGTTCCAAGCCCGGCTAAGCGCCCGCTTCCCCCTCCTCCTTCGCTTTTGCGTACCGGCCCGCTGCCGGCCGCCGGCACGTCCGTGCATTCCGATGCTGTACGCGTGCGCTGGCGCCAGAACGGCCGGCACTACCGCCTTGCCCTGTGGCCGGGCGGTTTTCGCCCCTTGTTTCGACCGCGCGCCGGCCCTGTCCGGCGGGCGGCGCCACGCCTTGATTGCACCCGAATGCCATGCAACTCACCAAGAAATTCGTCAAAGCCAAGAATCCCTGCGCGGGCGGCTACAAATGGTTCCTGCGCGACCACAACGGCCAGGGGGACTACCAGGCGGTCCTGGATGCCCTGGTGGCCGACGGGCGCGTGGGTGACGCCTGCTGGCTGCTGGACCAGTTCGGCCCGACCGACGCGGTGCTGAAGCTCGATACGCTGGATGCCCACGCCATCGTCTTCGCCGGCACGCTGGAAGTGCGCATGGGCATCAACGTCGACAGCGTGGTGCGCGCCGGGCGCAGCATCATCACTGGCGGCGGCATCCGCGCCGGGGAATCGATCGTGGCCGGCGAGAACATCACCGCCGGTGCCAACATCGCCAGCGCTGGCGACCTGCGCGCCGGTGGCGACATCGCCGCCGAATGGGGCATCGAGGTCGCCACGACGCTGGATTGCCGCGGCAACGTGCGGGCCAAGTGGGACATCTGCGCCGGGCAGGACCTGGCCGTGACCGGCCACCTGCGGGCCGGGCAGGACGTGCAGGTGCAAGGCGCCCTTAAATGCGGCCAGGGAATCAAGGCGGGTGGCGCGGTCCAGGCCGCCAAGGACATCGATGCCGCCTGCGGCATCCAGGCGGGCGCCACCATCGCTTGCGGCGGCCATCTGGCCGCCGGCTGGGGGCTGATCGCGGGCGAGGACATCCGCGCCGACGGCTCGATCCGCGCCGGCGAAGGCGTACAGGCCGACGGCCGGATCGAGGCCGGCGACGGCCACGGCGTCTACGCCGGCCTGAACGTGCGCCTGGACGCCTGGGCGGTCTGCGCCCGGGTCCAGGCGTGCGAACGGCCGGCGCAACTGGTCAGCGGGCACTGGGCCGGCCAGGAAGAAGCCGCGCACGCGTAGCGCGGACGACGCAGCAGGACAGGCGTAGCATGGATGGCGCCGTCGCAATGCCCTCCCAATGCGCCCCCCGCGATGCTCCGACCCGCGCGCGCCGCGCGGCGAGAGATCTCGCTGCGCGGGGGCAACCGTCGTCAGCCGCCCGAGCGCGCCGCCGGCGTGCGCAGCACCAGCATCAGGCCCAGCAGAATCCCCGCCATGCCGCCCAGGCTCAGCAACGACAGCCGGTTGCCCAGCACCAGGTAATCCAGCGCCGCGGTGCCGGCCGGCACCAGGTAGAACAGGCTGGTGACGTTGACCAGGTTGCCGGCCTGGATCATGCGGTAGAACAGCAGCGTCGCCGCCACCGAGATCACCAGGCCCATCCACAGCAGCGGCAGGATGAAGCCCAGGCTCCAATCCGCGCGCAGCGGCTGGAACGGCGCGAACAGCAGACCCAGCGCCAGGCTCACCGCGTACTGCAGCGGCATCACGTCCAGCGGCGCCTGGCGCACGCGCTTTTGCAGAATGGCGCCGGCCGTCATGCTGGCCAGCGCCGCGAAGGCGCAGGCCATGCCGGCCAGCGAGAAGCGCGCCATGCCGATGCTCTGGAACATCACCAGGCCCAATCCGCACAGGGCCAGCAGCAGGCCCGCCAGCCGCAACGGCGGAAAGCGGCGTTCGAGCAGCGCCAGGGTCAGGATGGGTTGCGCGCCCAGCAGCGTGGCCAGCACGCCCGGCGTGATGCCGTGGTCCAGCGCCAGCAGGTAGCAGATGGCGTAGCTGCCGATCAGCAGCAGCCCGGTCAACGCGACAATGCCGCGCGTGCCCGGCGCCGGCAGCCAGCGCCGCCGCCGCGCGCAGATCAGCGCCAGCACGGCCAGGGCCAGAACGAAGCGCAGCAGCAGGAAGCCGAAGGCCGAGGCGTGCGCCAGGCCCCATTTGGCGAAGATCGCGCCGCCGCTCCACAGCAGCACGAACAACGTGGTGGAGCCATGGGCGGCCCAAGTATGGCGATTGGAAGACATGAGAATTTCTACCTGTCGGGTATGGAACAGGCTCCCGCGGCGCCGCGCGCCTTGCAGCGCGCGGACGGATCAGGCCAGGACGCGCGGCGGGCGGACGCGAACGCAAACGCGTCGACGCATCGGCGCGGCGGATCCAGGCGATAAAGCGGGAGCGGGAAGTGTGCGGCGGTCAGCCGAGGACGGCGACCACGGGCGGATAAGCGCCCGCGACACCGGCGACGACATCGCGCGGCGGCGCGGCCGGCGGCGACACGACCGCCGAGACGACAGGAGAAACCACGGGAGACGACACGCCCTGCCGCCGGCTTGCGCGCAGGCCGACGCCGGCTGCGCGGGCAGCGAAGGCGGATTCGGCGGAAGGCGTGAAGTCGGGCATGTGAAACGCGTCGGGTTCGGTGATGAACCGACGTAGGCTACCGGCGCGCCGCGGCGGCGTCAAGCGCCGATGCGGCGCTGCGCGACGCCCAGGTCGCGCCAGGCCTCGCCATGGCAGGTGAACATCAGGATCTGGTGGCGCGTGGCGGCGTCGAACAGCGCGCGCTTCATCAAGTCGCGGCGGCCGTCGTCGGTATGCACCAGCGCATCGTCCAGCAGCAGCAGCGTCGGCCGTCCGGCCTCGCGCAGCAGGTCGGCGTAGGCAAACCGCGCCAGGATGCCCAGTTGCTCGCGCGTACCGAAGCTGAGCGCATCCAGCGGGTCCTCGCCCTCGGCGCGTTGCAGCGCGGCGGGCCGCAGCGCCTCGTCCAGGCGCAGCGCGGAATCGGGGAACAGCAGTGCCAGATAGTGACTCAGGCGGCGCGCCAGCGGCGCCTGCAGGCGCTGCGTGGCCGCATCGCGCTTGTCGGCCAGCAAGGTGGACAGCAGCTCCAGCGCCTGGGCGCGGCGCTGGAATTCGTCGCGGCGCCGCCGCAGGCGTTCGCAGGCGGCCTCGGCCTCGGACAGGCGTTCGCCCAGGCCTTGCGCGCCGGCCTGCTCCAGCTTGCCCAGCAACTGCTGGATCTCGCTGTGGCGCTTGTGCTGGGCGTCGCGTTCGATGGTGGCGGATTTCTCGTAGCGCTGCGCGTCCTGTTCCAGCAGTTCCGGACGCAGCGCTTCCAGCGCGGCCTGCGCCTGGCGCAGCCGCTGTTCGAGCAGGTCATGGCCGCTGCGCGCTTCGGCCAGCCGGCCGGCGCGGGCCTGGCGCTGCGCCGCGCGTTCGGGCGATTGCAGGTCGGCGCCGCGCGCGGCCGCCTGGGTTTCGAGCAGTTGGGCACGGGCGCTGTCGGCATCCAGCGCGCGCTGGGCCGCCGCCAGGGCCTGCTCGGCCTGGGCCACGCTGGCTTCGGCGTCGCGCAGCGCCTGGCGCACGGCGGGCAGGTCGACATCGTCCGCCGCCTCCGCCGGCGGCAGCAGCGCCAGCCGCTCGGCCAATTGCGCGCGCCGCGCTTGCGCTTCGTTGCGTTGCCCTCGCAACGCGTCCATGCCCTTGGGCGCGTGAATCGCCAGCGTCTTGCGCATGGCTTCCAGTTCGCGCTGCAACACGATGCCGCGCGCGTGGCGTTCCTCGGCCTCGGCCGCGCGCGCCACGCCCAGGCGTGACAACAGCGCGGCGTTGGCTGCCTGCGTCTCGGCCAATTCGCGCTTGAGCGCCGGCAGGTCCTGGCCGCCCGGCTCGATGCGCAGGCGGCCCAGGCCGGGCAATTCCAGTTCGGCCGCGGCGGTCAGCAGCAGCTCGCCGCTGCCGGCCAGGGCCGCGCCGTCCAGCCGCGCCGCGCGGCCCGCGTCCAATGTGTACGACAGGCGCGTGGCGATAGCCTGCTGGCGCAGTTGCAGATCGCTCAGGGCGCGTTCGCTCTTGCGCACGGCCTGGATGTCGGCGTCGGCGATCTCGATGCGCACCGCCTCGGCCTTCAAGGTCGAGCCTTGTTCGATCAGGCGGGTGGCTTCCTCGAGCGCGCCGTCCAGGCGCTCGATGTCGCGCGCCAACTGCTCGAGCTGGTGTTCGATATCGCGGCGATCCGCCACGGCCTGCACCGCCGCGACCCGCTCACGCGCCTGCCCGGCGGCGGCGACGTGCGTGTCGCGCAGCTTGCGGGCGCGCGCCAGCGGCTCCTGCGCCTCCTGGACCGCGGCGCGGGCGGCCTGTGCCTGCGCCACCAGGGCCTGCAAATCGGTTTCGTCCTGCTGGTCGCGGCGCACCTGTTCCTGCAGCACCGAGAGCGTCTGCGCCGCCTGGCGCTGCTCGCGTTGCAGGGCTTCAAACGCCTCGCGTTCCTTGGCCACGGCCGCCAACCGGGCGCGCGCCTCGGCGGCGCGGGTCTCGAAGTCCTTCCAGGGCTGCCCGGCCTCGGCGCGCGCGTGTTCGGCGCGCAGCGCCGCCAGCCGGTCGACGTCGGCATCGAGCTGGGCCTTGGCCTGGGCGCAGCGGTCGCGCTCGGCCAGGGCGGCCGCGAGCGCGTCCTCGGCGTCCTTGTAGATGCCCTTGGGGCGGCCGTTGCGCGCATCCAGCAAGGTGGCGCGCTCGGCGGCCACGCGTTCGTAGAGCCGGTCGCCGTCGCCGCCGGCCAGCTCGCCCGACAATTGCGTCAGGGCCTCGCGCAGATACCCGCCGGCATGGCCGGCGGCGGTTTGCAGGTTCTGGCCGTCGCCCTGCTGGATCCACAGCAGGCCCGGCACGCCGGCCAGGTCGGGCTTGCTCTGGCCGCGCGCGGCCAGTTCGAAGCCCAGCAGCGCGGCCAAAGCGTTCTCGGCTTCCTCGCCTTCAAGGCGCTGCGCGCCGCCGTCGATCAGCAGCTCGCAGCGGGCGCGCGACAGGAAGTGCTTCTTCAACTGGTAATCGTGGCCGGCATGGCTGAATGCCAGCTCGACGCCGGGCCGGGCGCCGCTCTCGCCGCGCGGCGCGAGGTCGGACACCGTGCGGGTGCTGTAGCGTTCCAGGAATGCGGCGCGGATGGCCGCGGCCACGGTGCTCTTGCCCGCTTCATTGGGGCCGACGAACAGGTTCAGGCCATCCTGCAGGCCATCCAGCACCAAGGGCTGGCGGAACTTGCGGAATTCTTCCAGGGCGATGCGCGTGAGCTTCATTGCGCGCCTCCCGCGGCCGCGCCTTCGCGCTGGAACCGCAGCAGCAGCCGCAAGGCCTCGCCGGCCACCGCCGCCTGTTCCGGGTCGGCCTGCATGGCCTGCAATTGCGCGGCCACTTCGCCGACATAGCCGCTGGCGCCCAGTTGCGCCAAGTCGGCTTCGTCCGGTTCGAGCAGCAAGCCAGAGAAGTCCGGCAGCACCGCCCTCGCCTGCGCCGCCGCCTGATCCACGGCGCGTTGCAGCGCCTCCCAGGTCGGCACATTGACGTGGCCATGGAGTTCCAGCCGCAGCACGTCTTCGGCCCGCAGCGTCGCCAGGCGCTCGGCCAGCGCCTGGGCGTCGGTCGGCAGGCTCAGGGTTTCGGCCCAGGCCGACCAGCGGTACTTGCCGGTGGCGACGCGTTCGACCTGCGGCGTGGCGCCCGGCGCGGCGATGCGCACGTGCAGCGCGTAGCCGGGTTCGTTGCCGCGAAAGCGGTCTTGCTCGGGCGTGCCGGCGTACCAGGTGCGTTCGTCGATGGCCAGGCAGCCATGCCAGTCGCCCAGCGCCAGATAGTCCAGCCGCGCACGGGCGGCGCGGTCGGGCGCGATGGGGTTGGTGGCATCGATGGTGTCAGGCAGGCGGCCGGCCACGCTGCCATGGGCCAGGCCGATGCGGATGCGGCCGGGTTGGGATTCCATGGCGTCGAAGGCCTGGGTGACGTCGTCGTAGGTATGGCGCTGGGTCAGCGGCGCGGCCAGCACCGCGAGGTTCTGCGCCGCCAGGTCGACCACGCCGGGGCGCAGCGGCACCTGCACATTGGGCGGGATGCAGCCCAGTTGCGCGGCGCGGGTCCAGACGCTGTCGGCCAGCGCCGCGTCGTGGTTGCCGGCGATCATGACCCAGGGGCCGGTGTAGGCGCCCAGCGCGGCGAACAGGCGCCGGATGGTGCGGTCGGACACGGCCTGGGTGTCGAATACGTCACCGGCCACCAGCACCGCGTCCACGCCGCGCTCGGCCGCCAGCGCGGCGATGCGCGCGACGGCATCGAAGCGGGCCTCGGCCAGCAAGGCGGCGTCATCCGTGTCGAACTGGCCGTACTGACGGCCGATCTGCCAATCGGCGGTATGCAGGAAATGGGTCATGCCCGGATTGTAGAGGTCGGCGCCGGCCGCCAGGGACATCCCCAGGCGGGAAGCCGTCGCAAAAACATCCGCCGCCGCGCGCGCGGAACAACGGCCCGGCCGGCATTGTGCGCCGGGCGGGCCGTCGGGGCGCCGGCTTGTGGCCGGCGCCGGGGGAAAAACCGGATTGGGCGGCGGGACTCAGGCGCCCTTGCCGCCCAGCACCAGCGGCCGCTCGGCCGACGCATGGCGGTCGTAGCGCGACAGCGCCAGGCCGTCGGTGCGGATCTGCGGACGCTGGCCCAGCACCTGGTCGGCCACCAGCTTGCCCGAGCCGCAGGCCATGGTCCAACCGAGCGTGCCGTGGCCGGTGTTCAGGAACAGGTTGCCGTAGCGGGTCGGGCCCACCACCGGGGTGCTGTCCGGCGTCATCGGGCGCAGGCCGGTCCAGAACTCGGCGCGGGCCACGTCGCCGCTGCCGGGGAACAGGTCGTTGACCACCAGTTCCAGCGTCTTGCGGCGCGCGTCCTTCAGGCGCAGGTCGAAGCCCGACAGCTCGGCCATGCCGCCGACGCGGATGCGGTCGTCGAAGCGGGTGACGGCGATCTTGTAGGTTTCGTCCAGGATCGTCGAGACCGGCGCGGCGGCCTCGTCCTTCATGGGAATGGTCAACGAGTAGCCCTTGACCGGATACACCGGCAGGTCCAGGCCGAGCGGTTCCAGGAAGCCGCGGGTGTAGCTGCCGAAGGCGGCGACGTAGCGGTCGGCCGTCAGGACTTCGTTGCCGACGCGCACGCCGGTGACCTGACCGCCGGCGGTGTTCAGGCCGCTGACGGACTGGTTGTAGCGGAACTCCACGCCCAGGGCCGCGGCCATCTCGGCCAGGTGGGTGGTGAACAGGCGGCAGTCGCCGGTTTCGTCGTTGGGCAGGCGCAGGCCGCCGGCCAGCTTGTGCAGCGAACGCGCCAGCGCCGGCTCGGCGGTCACCAGGCGGTTGCGGTCCAGCAGCTCGTAGGGAACGCCCACTTCTTCCAGCACCGCGATGTCGCGGCGCGCGGCTTCCATCTGCGCCTCGGTGCGGAACAGTTGCAGCGTGCCGCGGGTGCGTTCTTCATAATGGATGCCGGTGTCGGCGCGCAGCTCGCGCAGGCAGTCGCGGCTGTATTCGGCCAGGCGCAGCATGCGTTCCTTGTTGACCGCGTAGCGCTCGGCCGAACAGTTGGCCAGCATCGCCGCCATCCATTTCAACTGGTACAGGCTGCCGTCCAGGCGGATCGCCAGCGGCGCGTGTTTCTTGAACAGCCACTTGATGGCCTTGAGCGGGATGCCGGGCGCGGCCCAGGGCGTGGAGTAGCCCGGCGATACCTGGCCGGCGTTGGCGTAGCTGGTCTCCTGGGCGGCGCCGGGCTGGCGGTCCAGCACCGTCACTTTGGCCCCCTGGCGCGCCAGGTAATAAGCGGTGGTGGTACCGATGACGCCGCTGCCGAGGACGATCACATGCATGATTCTTTCCGAAGTTTGGATTTAGTCAGGAATTTCGGTAGTCTATGAGCCTCATCACAGGGAAAATCACTGAAGATTTTTGTTTGGCAGTGCTTTTTCCCGGCCAACCGCCCTTTTTCGACCGCCAGAAGTGAAATGCGCGATCTCGACCGCATCGACCTGAAAATCCTCGATATTCTGCAGCGCGAGGGCCGGATTTCCGTCACCGAACTGGCCGAGCGCGTCAACCTGTCGGCCACGCCCTGCTCCGACCGGATCAAGCGCATGGAACGCGAAGGCGTGATCTCCGGTTACCATGCGCGCGTCAACCCGGCGGCGCTGGGCAAGAACCTGCTGGTGTTCCTGGAGATCAAGCTTTCGGCCAAGTCGGGCGACGTGTTCGACAAGGTCAAGAAAGAGCTGCTGTACGTGCCCGAGGTCATGGAGTGTCACCTGGTGTCGGGCGATTTCGACTACCTGGTCAAGGCCCGCCTGACCGAGATGAATGAGTACCGCCGTCTGCTTGGCGAAATCCTCAAGCGCCTGCCCGCCTCGGCCGAATCGCGCAGCTACGTGGTGATGGAAGAGATCAAGGAAACGCTGTACCTGCCCGTCGACCGGTAGCATTTCCCGCGTCTTGTTACCAGGTCTTGCGCCGGCTGCTGCTATGCTGGCGGCCCTTCCGGTCCGCGCGGCGCGCTCGACCCGACCCCGATTTCCTGGCTTCACGACTATGACCCGTCTTTACAAATACTTCTTCCGCGGCCTGATCACGGTATTGCCGCTGGCGTTGACGATCTACCTGCTCTACATCTTCCTGGCCTGGACCGAGGCGGTGGCGCTGACCTTCCTGCGCCCCTTCATCGGCGGCTTCTACTTTCCCGGCCTGGGCCTGCTGCTGGGCATCCTGGGCATCCTGGCGATCGGCTACCTGGTATCCAAGGAGCGCGTCAAGCGCGTGATGGTGCTGCTGGAAATGCCGTTCACCAACCTGCCGGTGGTCAAGAGCATCTATTCGTCGCTCAAGAGCTTCGCCGACTATTTCTCGCCCAGCTCCAAGGCCACCGCCCAGCAGGTCGTGATCCTGCGCATCCCGGGCCAGCAACTGGAGCTGGTCGGCCTGGTGACACGCCGCAATCTGGACGGCCTGCCCGAGGGCTTCAGCCAGGGCGACCGGGTGGCCGTGTACCTGCCCATGGGTTATATGATCGGGGGTTACACCGTGTTCGTGCCGCAGGAATGGGTGCAGCCGATCCAGATGTCGGTCGAGGAAGCCATGCGCTCGTCGCTGATCGCCTGGATGGCGCGCACCGAGTCCGGCAACGGCCGTCCGGTGGCGCCCGCCGACGTCCCGCCCGCGCCCCCGGCCCCGCCGACGCCGCCCGCCCCTCCCGCCGGCGGCAATGTGCCCGGCGGCCAGGCCTGACCTACCTCCCGTTTTTCCCCATGCCCATCATCGAATTCACGCTTGCCGCAGGCAGCCCCTTTATTGAAGTCAACCAGTTGCTCAAGGCCACCGGCGTCTGCGACAGCGGCGGCGCCGGCAAGATGCTGGTGGCCGAAGGCCACGTGAGCGTGGGCGGCGTGGTCGAAAGCCGCAAGACCGCCAAGATCCGTCCCGGCCAGATCGTCACCTGTGGCGACGTGCGTATCGTGGTGCGCGCGCCATGAAGTTCAAGATGTCGCAGAACTCCATCTTCGCGGTGCTGTTGCGCTCGCCGTGGTGGATGAGCGCCGGCGTGGCGCTGCTGCTGTCGGTGGGCGGGTTCGCCGCGCTGCCGCTGGAGTACGCGGCCATGGGCGTGTTCGCGGCGGTGCCGTTCGCGGTGATCGCCATCATGGCGGCCTACAAACAATTGCGCGCGCCTTCCGGCGCCCGGGTCGAGGCCGTGGCGCAGGCCGCCGCGGCCATGTCGTGGCAGCAATTCGCCGCCACGGTCGAAGCGGGCTTTCGCCGCGACGGCTGCGAGGTCGAGCGGCTGCCAGGGCCCGGCGCCGATTTCGCGTTGACCAAAGACGGCCACGTCGCCCTGGTCGGCGCCAAGCGCTGGAAGGCCGCCCGCGTCGGCGTCGAGCCGCTGCGCGACCTGCAAACCGCGCGCGAAAAGCGCGGCGCGCGCGAAGCCATCTATATTGCCCTGGGCGACGTGTCCGACAACGCGCGGCAATACGCCCGCGCCCAGGGTGTGGCGCTGATGACGGCGCCGGAACTGGCCAAGCTGCTGCGCGACCTGAAACCCTGAGCGCAGGCGCCTGGCCTGGCGCCTGCGCCGATCCCCGCCGCCGCGCATGCCTCGAATGCCGCGCCCGCGCGCTCGGCGCCTGACCCCTGGGAAACGACACCCCATGAGCTTCCTGAAGAAACTGCTCGGCAAGCAAGCCGCCCCCGCCGATGACGGCGCCTCGCCCGCGGCCGACGCCGCGCCGGTCGCCACGCCGGACAGCGAAGCCGACATGATCCGCGCCTACGACGCCTACGGCCGCGAGATCCTCGTGCCGCGCGACCAGTGGCGCGACAACGTGCTGGCCGGCGCCATCGAGCGCCACTGGGACGACGCCGACGCCCTGTCCGGCCTGATCATCCAGTCGCTCGGCGACGGCTTCGTCGACGAAATGGTCAGGCCCGCCGACCGCCTGGTCGCGCTGCAGCCCGGCGCCGAGCGCGGCGTGGTGCTGCAGGCCATCGTCTACATGAAGACCGGCCGCCTGGATCAGGCCGAGCGCGCGCTGCGCGGCTTCATCGGCCAGCATGGCGAAACCGGCGTCGTCCTGACCAACCTGGCCAAGATCCAGGACCAGCGCGGCGACGAGGGCGCCGCCCTGGAAACGCTGTGGCGCGCGCTGCAACTGGATCCGAACCAGGAGAATGGCCTGGGCTGGTACGAAGCCATCCACCGCGAGCATGGCGGCGACGCGGCCGGCGTGGCCGCCATGCGCAAGATCGCCGCGCTGCCCGGCAGTTGGCGCGCGCAGTTGTGGCTGGCGCACGGCGAATTGGGCTCGCACAACCTGGCAGGCGCGCTCGCGATGTACCAGGAAGCGCTGGCGCGCGCCGGCACGCCCGCGCCCGCCGACCTGCTGGCGCAGATGAGCGGCGACCTGGGCAATGCCGGCGCGATCGAGCCGATCGTGCAACTGGCCGGGCCGCGCTTCGATGCCGCGTTGCACGGTATCCAGGTCGGCAACAACCTGATCCGCGCCTACGTCGAACTGGGCCGGCCCGGCGAGGCCCGCGCCATCCTCGACCAGCTCTACGCGGAGCAACGCCCCGACTGGAAGGACAACCTGGCCTATTGGGACACCGAACTGGCGCGCGCCGCGCTGGGCGACGGCGCGGCCGAGCCGGCGCAGATGCGGCTGGCCATGCTGCTGGGCCGCGGCCCGGTGTGGCTGACGCCCGATTCGCCCGCGGCGGCGCTATTCACGCCGGTGACGCCCGATCGACCGCTGGTGTCGTTCCTGGGCGGCTCGGCCGAGATCGGCGCGGCGCCCGAGCGCGCCGCGCGGCAACTGGCCGACGCCACCGGCCGCCTGAGCCGCGCGCTGCCGCTGTACTTCAACGAACAACTGGCGCTGCGCTGCGGCCTGCGCACGCAGACGCTGGTGCCTTGGCTGACCGAACCGCATCCCGGGTTCCTGTTGAGCGGCGCGGCCTGGGACGACACCGATGCCATCGGCTATGCGCAGCAATGCGAGGCGCAAAGCGATTACGTGGTGATCTCCCACCTGGTCACCACCGCCGAGCCGTGGCGCGCCGAAGTGCGAGTGGTGCGCACCGAAGACGCCGAGTGCCTTGGCGCCCTGTCGGCCGAATTCCCGTTGGCCGACCCGACCGCGGCGATCCAGCGCCTGACCGAGGAACTGGTGGCGCTGCTGGGCCGGGCCAGCGCGCAGCCGCCGCTGGCGGCGCCGGCCCACTACACGGTGCCGGACGGCGCGGCCTTCCCGTACTACCTGCTGCGCCTGGAACAGTTGCTGGCGGTGCGCTGCAACGGCGCCGACCCGGACCAACCCGGCCAGCTCAATGGCGAACGCGAGATCCTCGATGGCAACCTGCGCCAGTGCCTGGACTTCCCGCACAGCGTCAACGCGCGCCTGCTGCTGGCGCAGACGGTACGCGCCATGAAGAAGCTGCGGCCCGACGTGGCGGGCGAGTTCGAGGAAAAGATCGCGCGGCTGCAACGCGAACAGCCACTGGCGGCTCCGGCCCAGGCCGCGGTGCAGGCCTTGCTGGACTGAGCCTGCCGGCCGGCGCCCGCCTACAGGGCGCGCGCGATCACCAGCCGCTGGATGTCGCTGGTGCCCTCGTAGATCTGGCAGACGCGCACGTCGCGGTAGATGCGTTCCACCGGGAAGTCGGCCAGGTAGCCATAGCCGCCCAGCGTCTGGATGGCGGCCGAGCAGACCTTCTCGGCCATTTCGGAGGCAAACAGCTTGGCCATCGAGGCCTCGGTCAGCGCCGGCCTGCCGGCCTCGCGCAACGCGGCCGCGTGCAGCACCATCTGCCGCGCCGCGTGGATCTGCGTGGCCATGTCGGCCAGCCGGAACGACACCGCCTGGTGCTCCATGATCGGCTTGCCGAAAGCCTGGCGGTCGCGCGCATAGTCGCGCGCGCATTCGAACGCCGCGCGCGCCATGCCGACCGCTTGGGCGGCGATGCCGATGCGGCCGCCCTCCAGGTTCGACAGCGCGATCTTGTAGCCCTCGCCCTCCTCGCCCAAGCGCCATGCGGCGGGGATGCGCATGTCCTCGAAGGCGATCTGGCAGGTGTCCGACAGGTGCTGGCCGAGCTTGTCCTCGACCCGCACCACCTGGTAGCCCGGGGTGTCGGTCGGCACGATGAAGGCCGAGATGCCGCGCTTGCCGGCCTGCGGATCGGTCACCGCGAACACGATCACCACCTGCCCGGTACGGCCCGAGGTAATGAACTGCTTGGCGCCATTGAGCACGTAGTGGTCGCCGTCGCGCACGGCGCGGGTGCGCAGGCTGCTGGCATCGGAACCGGCTTGCGGTTCCGTCAGCGCGAAACCGCCAATGTGCTGGCCGCTGGCCAGCGGCCGCAGGAACTGCTCTTTCTGCGCGTCGGTGCCGTACTTCAGGATCGGCATGCAGGCGACCGAGTTGTGCACGCTCATGATGGTCGAGCAGGCGCCATTGCCCGCCGCGATCTCTTCCAGCGCCACGGCATACGAGAGGTAGCCGCTGGCGTTGCCGTCCCATTCCTCCGGCACCAGCATGCCGAAAAAGCCGAGGCCGGCCATCTCGCGGATGGCGTCGGCCGGATAGTGGTGCTCGCGGTCCCAGCGTTCGGAATTGGGCGCCAGCCGTTCCTGCGCGAAACGGCGCGCCATGTCCTGGACGCTGAGCTGTTCTTCGGTCAATAGCATGTTCGATGTCTCCTGGTCGGGCAGTGCCGGACTGGCGCGGGTGGCGGCCGTCCGTGTTCTCTTGCGCGGGCCGCCGCCCGGGATGCGGGCGCGGCACGCTTGCGAGGATACACCGGCGCAGCGCCGGCTAGCGCTCCGCGCAGGGCGGATGCAGTTTGAGCCGCCGGTGGAAGTCCTGCGCCAGCTTATCCATGCGGATCGTGGCGAAGCGGTCCAGCAGCAGGCGGCGCGACTCGGCCATCGCCCCCTCCAGTCCGGCATTGACGGCCTGCTCCACCAGGCATTTCGGTTCGCTCTGGTCCAGCCCGAGCGCGAAGATCGGCGGCTCGCCCAGCGCCTGATAGACGTCCAGCAAGGTCAACTCGGACAACGGCCGCGTCAGCACCCAGCCGCCGCCGTGGCCTTTTTCCGATTGCACGTAGCCGCGCTGGCGCAGGCCGGACATCATGCGCCGCACCACCACGGGATTGGTGTTGAGCATCTTGCCGATGGTCTCGGAGGTCAGCGGCGCGTCCTGCTCCGCCATGTGCAACAGCACGTGCAGCATGCGGGACAGGCGGTTATCGCTGCGCATGGGAAGACTCCTGGTTCATGGTATGAAACATTATAAGTTGCGTGATTTGGCGCGCACGCCGTATCATGCAACTTTTAAAGTATCGAGAAAATCATGAAGCCCGAGAAACTGCCCCCCTGCTACGACGCCATCATCATCGGCGGCAGCTTTGCCGGCCTGTCGGCGGCCATGCAGTTGGCCCGCGCGCGCCGCCGCATCGCGCTGGTGGACGCGGGATTGCCGCGCAACCGATTCGCGGCGCACGCACATGGTTTCCTGGGCCAGGACGGCAAGACCCCGGCCGAGATCAGGGCCGTGGGCCGCGCCCAGCTTGCCGCCTACCGCACCGTGGACTTCATTGACGCCGTAGCCGCCAGGGCCGCCGGCGAATCAGGCCGCTTCCTGGTCACCCTGGAAGATGGCCGCGAGCTGCGCGGCGCCCGCCTGATCCTGGCCATCGGCGTGCGCGACGAACTGCCCGCCCTGCCCGGCCTCGCCGAACGCTGGGGCCGGACGGTGCTGCATTGTCCCTACTGCCACGGCTATGAAGTCGCCGACCAGCCGCTTGGCGTGCTGGCCGCCCACCCGATGTCGTCGCACCAGGCGGTGCTGCTGCCCGACTGGGGGCCGACCACCTACTTCACCCAGGGCGAGTTCGAGCCGGATGCCGAACAGGCCGCGCTGCTGGCTGCGCGCGGCGTGCGCATCGAGCGTACCCCGGTGACGCAGTTGCTGGGCCCGGCGCCGCGTATCGACGCGGTGCAGTTGGCCGACGGCCGCCGCCTGCTGGTCAATGCGTTGTTTGTCGCCAGCCGCGTGCACCTGGCCAGTCCGCTGGCCGAACAGTTGGGCTGCGGCGTCGACGAGGGGCCGCTGGGGCCGTATCTGCGCGTCGATGATTTCAAGCAGACCACGGTGCCCGGGGTGTATGCGGCGGGCGACGCCAGCCTGCAGATGGGCAACGCCACCCTGGCCAGCGCCTCGGGAGTCATGGCCGGCGTCGGCGTGCATCAATCGCTGGCGCGCGAGGATCCCGTCAAATGCTGGCGCGCACAGGCCAGCCGGCCGCTATGATCATGCCGGCCCCTTTCATGCCGGCCCCTTGCGGCCGGCGCTGGCGAATTTCTTCCAGTCCTCGTTGTCCACCAGGGTCGAGCGGAACACGCGCAGTTTCTGGCAGCCCTCGATCGACTTGAGCACCTTCTTGACCTGGTCGCAGACCGTGGCCGGCAGCCAGGGACTGAGGGTGACGCGCTTGATGGTCGCCGGATCGACCGCGATGCGCAGCACCGGCGTGTCACGCGTCTTGCGGCAGACGAACAGGCGGAATTCCTTTTCGTCGCGGAAGGCATGGCGCTTGAGGAACGGCAGGTCGGCCTCGGCCGGCGGCTGCTCGCGCAGCGATTTGATGGTGCGGTACTGCACCGTCTCGGCCCGCAGGTCGGGCACGCCGCTCACTTGCTCCACCAGCTTTTCCTTGTCGAACTCGATGCAGACTCCGCCGCTGCCGTGCGAGAACACGCGCCAGTGGTGATAGGTCTCGGAAGCCTCGGCCAGGCACAACGCATAGATGCCGAGCAGGCGCTTGGCGCGCGCGTACTCCTCGATGTAGAACGAGTCGTTGCGATCGTCCCACGCCTTCGGGTTGAGCAGCGCCAGCTCGCCCGTCTTCAAGTAGTCGATCAGGTAGGGAAGCTCGGTGTATCTGCGCAACGAGGTGGCCAAGGCGGTGCTCCGGTGTGTGCCCAGCCGCCAGTCTACCTGCAACGCCGCCGGCACGACGTTACACTGGCCGCTTGCCAAAAGGAGACCCCATGCAGCAGAACAATGGTGAAGAAAGACCGGCTCCCCGACGCCACGCGCCCACCAGCCGGCGGTTCTGGTTCATCGTCCTGGCAGGCACGCTGGCCGCCCTCGGCTATGACCTGCTACCGCTATTGCAGGGTGACCTGTCGGCCTTGAAGAAGCTGCTGATCCCCGGGGCGCTGCTGGCCTGGCTGTATCGCGGCAGCGACAGCGCGCGCTGGTTGCTGATGGCCCTGTTGCTGGGCTTTGGCGCGTGGAACATGTACATGGCCTCCTCGCTGATCGGCTATTCCGCGCGAATCTGGCTGCACGTCTACGTGTTCAGCGGATTCATGGTGGCCACGGGGCTGTATCTGGCGCTGGCTGGCAAGGACTTCGAGCGCTACCGCAACTACGTTCATCTGCGCGATGCGCCCAAGGCGGCCGCCAGGCGGCGGGCGGCCGGAAAGGCGGGTCGCTAGCCGCGCCCACGCCCGCCGCGCGGCGGCCCGCCTTGACAGCCGCTGCGCCGGCAAGCGGTCAGCGCAATGCCGTCTTGAAGAACGCGGCCAGCGCCGCGTTGAAATCGCGGTGCCACGCCGCCCGGTCGAAACCGGGCGCATCCTGGCAGATCGCCGGCACGGCCTCGGCCTGCGCGGCGGAACACGGCGCCAGGAAGGCGAAATGCCCGGCGCCCGCGACCCGGTGGAACTCGGCCGCCGCCAATCCCTGGCGCAGCGCATCGACACTGGCCGGCGTCACGCCATCGCCGCCTTGCGCCGAGGCCCACAACTGCACCGGTATCGACACCGCCTTGAGCGCCTGCGCACTGAACGCGTTGAGCGGATCGGCGATGACCAGCGCCTTGATGCGCGCATCTTTCACGTAGGGTTGCGCCGGCACCTTGCCATCGCGGATGTCGCGACACATCGGCAGCGCGGGCTGGTCGGCGCAGATGCCCAGCCCCGGCCCGAAGTCCGGCACCGCGCCCGCCAGCACCAGCCCGGTGTAGCCCCCGCGCGAAAAACCGAACATTCCCACCGCGCCATCCAGTTGCGCCCGTTGCGGCCACGCGCCGGTCAGGTAGTCGATCAGCCGCCGAATCTCGCGCGGGCGGGTCGAGAAGATCGACAGGTAGCCCTGCCGCGAACGGTCGACGGCGTTGTCGCCGACATGATTGATCGCCGCCACCACGAAGCCCGCGTCGGCCAACGCCGCGGCGGTGTCATGGTGGCTCAGGTACGACCCGCCCGAGCCATGCGAGATGACGATGAGCGGCTTGGCGCCTTCGGTCATCGGGCAATCCGGGATCGCCTTGAGGGTGACGCGGCCGATCGCCATCTCCTGCGTCGGTGTGGCGCACGGATACCAGACGCCGCCCTGCAACGCGGGGCCGTTCATGTCCATGGGCAGGTTCAGACGCTGGAACCCGGCGGCCTGGGCGGCGCTGGCGATGACGAATGACAGGGCAAGACAGGAACGCAGAAAGGTCTTGAACATGGAATCGCAGAAGAATGGCGCGGCCCAGCCGCCGGGGCCAAGCAGAAAAAAATGACAGCATCGCGATGGCGGCGCGATCGAAATTGTCATTCTAATGTTCGCGAACTGTCGGTTGCGCCCGCGCAGACTTTGAATCGCCCTGCAACGGAAGGCCCAGCCTCCGACCGCACGGCGCCATTCGAGTTTCCCTGACTACGGAGTCATCCATGAAAAAACAATTCGCCACCGCGGCCGCCCTGGCGCTGTCCGGCGCGGCGTCCGCACAGACCTCGGTCAAGCTCTAAGGCATCATCGACACGGGTATCGGCTACGCCAACGTCGACGGCAACTATACCGATCCGGCCACCGGCCGCCGCAGCAGCATCGACAGCAGTCGCATCGGCACGACCAACGGCACCACGGCAGGCTCGCGCTGGGGCCTGCGCGGCAAGGAAGACCTGGGCGATGGGCAGTACGCCGCGTTCAAGCTGGAGTCGGGTTTTGACAGCCGCAACGGCAATTCGCTGCAAAGCGGTCGCCTGTTCGGCGGCGAGGCCACCATCGCATGGTTGCTCCCTGAATACGTTGATCGGGTGATGCGCGACCCGACGCGGATCGATCACCGCGCTTTATCCTTTGCCTGGCGGCAGCGCTTCTCCAAAACTGCGATATTCAGGTCGGGGCGCAGCGCAGCCTTGACCACACAGGCTGGCATGAGGCCCAGCCCCTCCAGGCCGGCCCGGGCCCGCGCGCGCATGGCGCCGGGGCTGCCCCCCCGTGACGTCGCGAAAAATGCGACCGAAGGTTCCCAGGCTTTGCCAGCCGGTGGCGTACGCGATATCGGTAATGGGCAGTTCGGTGTCGCGCAACAAGGCGATGGCCTGCTCGACGCGCCGCGTCAGCAGGTAGCGATGCGGAGGGAGGCCGAAGGCGCGCTTGAAGCCGCGGGCGAGATAGGCAACGGACACGCCGCTGACCTGGGCCAGGCGTTCCACCGGCCAGGCCTCGTGCGAGGCGGCGTCCATACGGTCCCTGGCGCGCGGCAGGCGGCGCAGCGGCGCCGGATCCAGCAACGGGGCCTCGACGGCGGCCACGGGATCGCGCAGACGCGCTCGCGGCATGCCAGACCTCCTCGACATAGGCGGCCACCTCCACTTGGTCGCCTTTGGCCAGGAACGGCAACACGTCGCCGAAGTTCTCGGCAACATACAAGATGAAGCGGCGCGCGCCGACATGGCAACGGTAGATGCCATAGCTCGGCGTCGCGCGGGTCGATGGCCTGGCCTCGAGCGTCAATGAGGCCAACGCGCCGCGTATCAACAGGATTTCGGGCGCCGCGTCGATGAGCAGCGCTCGCCCTCGCCCGACGGATGCGCGGCGGGCGCTTGCCGACGTAGTAGCGCGGCGGCACGCCCCGGCCCCGGCCGGCGCTCAACCTCGAAAAATGGCGCAGCCCGTGCGGACCGCCCTCGAGCACGCCGACGCGCACCGGCATGGCCTGCGCTTGCAGCCCGCGCAGCGTGCGGCCGATGCTGGAAAAGCGCCAGCATACTGCAGCGCCTGATGCGGGCGCGCTTGTGCGATTGCGCAATTGTGCGATCATCGATGCGCAGCCCGCCCGCGAATCACCATGACTCCCCGCGGCATGCCACCAGGATCTCCATGAAAAATCACTTCGAAAGCCCCTTCAAGGGCAAGCTGCTGTCCGACGACGTCACCAACAGGAATATCAAGGTCGGCCGCTACAGCTACTACTCCGGCTATTACCATGGCCATTCGTTCGACGACTGCGCGCGCTACCTCATGCCGGACCGCGACGACGTCGACCAGTTGATCATCGGCAGCTTCTGTTCCATCGGCTCCGGCGCCGCCTTCATCATGGCGGGCAACCAGGGCCACCGGTACGACTGGGCGTCATCGTTCCCATTCTTCTACATGAGTGAAGTGCCGGCGTTCGCGCAAGCGCGCGACGCCTTCCAGAAAGCCGGCGACACCGTCATCGGCAACGACGTCTGGATCGGCTCCGAAGCCATGATCATGCCCGGCATCACCATCGGACATGGCGCCGTGATCGGCAGCCGCGCACTCATCACCAAGGACGTGGAGCCCTACACGATCGTCGGCGGCAATCCCGCCAAACCGATCAAGAAGCGCTTTGCCGACGACGACATCGCCCTGCTGCTCGAAATGCAATGGTGGGACTGGCCCGAAGACAGACTGGCCGGCGCCATGCCGTTGCTGTGCTCTGGCGACATCAAGGGCCTGTACCGTTACTGGCGCGACAGCGTCACAGGGGCCCGGCGGCCAGCATGAAACTGCCGCCGCGGATCACATGCAGCAATCGCGGGCGGCTGCCGCCGTCCACTTTCCTGCGCAGGCGCCGCATGGCGATCGCGACAGCCTGGCACTTTACGTGCCGGGCGCCGGCGATCGGCGCATTGGCCTTCCAGACCGATTCGGCCAATTGCCAACTGGTGAACACCGCGCCCGGGCTGCCCATCAGCATCGCGAGCAGCCCGAACTCCTTCGGCGTCAACAGCAACGGCTCGCCATCCCGGTAGGCCCGGCAGCGCAGCAAGTCCAGCTCCAGGTCCGCGAAGTGCAGTCTGTCGCCGGACTCGGGAATGCAAGTCAACAAGACGTGACCCATGACCGCGAATGCCCCGAAGCCTCGGGCGCGGCTATCGGCGGCTCTCGTTCTGGCGCCGCACTTCGGCCTGGTAGTCCGGGCCCGAGCGCAGGCGCACATATTCCGAGAACGCGGCCTTGTACTCCGGGCTGTAGATGTCCGGCGTGGCCTCGCCGCGCCAGAACCGATCCACGCCCGCGCGCTTCCACAGCGCCAGGTCGGCCAGCACCTCGGCGCGCGTCAGCGACGCGCCGTAGGGGCTGGTCAGCGCCGCGGACGGCGCCTGCTGGGCCAGCGCGGCGCCCGAAACGCCCGCCGCCAGGGCCAGGATCAGTGCGGTTTTACGAAGAATCTGCATGCTTCACTCCTATGAATCGTGGGGGGTACTGCTCGGAATTCATTCTAGGAAGGCGATGCAGACAGAATGCGGATAAGGGGATTACGTTTCTGCAATGAAAAAGCGCCACGGCAACCGTGGCGCTTCGAGATCGCGAAGGTATCGCGCGGTGCTTACCGCACCTTCCCTTCCTTCCAGGCTTCCAGCAGCTTCTCGTACGCCACCGTCTCGCCCTTGGGCTTCTCATTGGCCAGCTTCTTCCACGGCGCGTGCTGATCCGACAGCCACTTGCTCGGATCGCTCTTGGCGTTCAGCTTGGGCGCGCATTGCGCCATGCCGGCCCGCTCCAGCCGCGCCATGACCTGGTCCATTTCGTTGGCCAGGTTGTCCATCGCGGCCTGCGGCGTCTTTTCGCCGGTGACGGCGGTGGCGACGTTCTTCCACCACAACTGCGCCAGCTTGGGGTAGTCGGGCACGTTGTTGCCGGTCGGCGTCCAGGCCACGCGCGCGGGGCTGCGGTAGAACTCGATCAGGCCGCCGTAGTTGGCCGCGTTCTTGCTGAAGTAGTCGCTGTGGATGTCGCTGTCGCGGATGAAGGTCAGACCGGTGATCGACTTCTTCAGCGACACCGTCTTGGCCGTGACGAACTGGGCGTACAGCCAGGCGGCGGCCATCTTGTCGGGGTTGGTGGACTTGAAGAAGGTCCACGAGCCGACGTCCTGGTAGCCGTTCTGCATGCCGTCCTTCCAGTACGGGCCGTACGGCGACGGCGCCATGCGCCACTTGGGCGTGCCGTCCTCGTTGACCACCGGCAGGCCCTTCTTGGTCATGTCGGCGGTGAAGGCCGTGTACCAGAAGATCTGCTGGGCGATCTGGCCCTGCGCCGGCACCGGGCCGGATTCCGAGAAGGTCATGCCCATGGCCTGCTGCGGCGCGTACTTCTTCATCCAGTCAACGTACTTGGTCAGGGCGTAGACGGCCGCCGGGCTGTTGGTGGCGCCGCCGCGCGCCACCGAGGCGCCCACCGGCGTGCACTTGTCGTCGGCCACGCGGATGCCCCACTCGTCCACCGGCATGCCGTTGGGCAGGCCCTTGTCGGCGGCGCCGGCCATCGACAGCCACGCGTCGGTGAAGCGCCAGCCCAGCGACGGGTCTTTCTTGCCGTAGTCCATGTGGCCATAGACCTTTTTGCCATCGATTTCCTTGACGTCGTTGGTGAAGAAGTCGGCGATGTCCTCGTAGGCCGACCAATTGGTCGGCACGCCCAGCTCGTAGCCGTACTTGGCCTTGAACTTGTCTTTCAGGTCCTGGCGCGCGAACCAGTCAGCGCGGAACCAGTAGAC
The DNA here is from genome assembly GCF_050285565.1 of Achromobacter sp. Lineage (GTDB taxonomy): Bacteria > Pseudomonadota > Gammaproteobacteria > Burkholderiales > Burkholderiaceae_B > Achromobacter. The sequence goes on along the minus strand of NZ_JBLZXG010000003.1, from coordinate 274,951 downwards.
GTTGGCGAACTGCTGGTCGGGCAACTGGTACAGCTTGCCGTCCGGCGCGGTGGTGAACTTGGTGCCGATGAAGTCCTTCAGGTCCAGGCCCGGGTTGGTCCATTCCTTGCCGGCGCCGGCCATGTAGTCGGACAGCGGCAGGATGGCGCCATAGCGGTAGTGGGTGCCGATCAGGTCGGAATCGGAGATCCAGCCGTCGTAGATCGACTTGCCCGACTGCATCGAGGTCTGCAGCTTCTCGACCACGTCGCCTTCCTGGATCAGGTCGTGGTTGACCTTGATGCCGGTGATCTCGGTGAAGGCCTTGGCCAGCACCTTGGACTCGTACTCGTGGGTGGTGATGGTTTCCGACACCACGTTGATTTCATTGACGCCCTTGGCCTTGAGCTTGGCGGCGGTTTCGATGAACCACTTCATCTCGGCCATCTGCTGGTCCTTGGACAGCGTCGACGGCTGGAACTCCGAATCGACCCACTTCTTCGCTTCCGGCTCGCCGGCCCAGGCGCCTGACGTACCGATCAGGGCGATGGCGGCCGCCATGGCGTGCATGCGCAATTTCATGACCTGTCTCCTCGATAAGTCCTCCCCATGGGTGCTGCGGACTTCTGGCCGGGGAAGACACTGGCCGATCGTCCTTCCAAACCGCTGATATCGCGCGGGGTCTGACGCCCCTTCAGCCTTTTCTCATGATGAAGGCCAGCAGCAGCATGGACAGCACGAAGCTGATCCATACCGATGGCGGCTCGTCCAGCGAAAACCATTCCACCGCCTTCTGCCCCAACCCCAGGAACGCCAGGTTGAGCCAGGCCGCGGCCATCAGGCCGATGAAAAGGCGGTCGCCGCGGGTCGTGCGCAATGGCAGGAAGCCCTTGCGCTCGACCGTGGGCGATTTCAGTTCCCAGATCGTCATGCCGACCAGCATCAGCACGATGCAGGAGAAGAACACGGCGACGGGGGTGGTCCATACCATCCAACTGAACATGCGCGGCCCTCCCTTCAGACCCGGCCCATCGCGAAGCCCTTCGCGATGTAGTGCCGCACGAACCAGATGACGATGCCGCCGGGCACGATGGTCAGCACCCCGGCCGCCGCCAGCACGCCCCAGTCCATGCCCGAGGCCGACACCGTGCGCGTCATGGTGGCGACGATGGGCTTGGCGTTGACCGAGGTCAGCGTACGCGCCAGCAGCAGCTCGACCCAACTGAACATGAAGCAGAAGAACGCCGCCACGCCCACCCCGGACTTGATCAGCGGCAGGAAAATCGTCAGGAAGAAGCGCGGGAACGAATAGCCGTCCACATAGGCGGTTTCGTCGATCTCGCGCGGCACGCCGGACATGAAGCCTTCCAGGATCCACACCGCCAGCGGCACGTTGAACACCAGGTGCGCCAGCGCCACCGCCAGGTGCGTGTCCATCAGCCCGAACGAGCTGTAGAGCTGGAAGAACGGCAGCAGGAACACCGCCGGCGGCGTCATGCGGTTGGTCAGCAGCCAGAAGAACACGTGCTTGTCGCCGATGAAGCGGTAGCGCGAGAACGCGTAGGCCGCCGGCAACGCCACGGCCAGCGAGATGACCGTGTTGATGACCACGTAGATCAGCGAGTTGATGTAGCCCGAATACCAGGCCGGATCGGTGAAGATGGTGCGGTAGTGCTCCAGCGTGAAATCGCGCGGCCACAGCGTCAGGGTGCTGACGATCTCCGTATTGGTCTTGAACGACATGTTCAGCATCCAGTACAGCGGCAGGATGGCGAACACCAGGTACAGCGCCAGGAAGGCGCCGCGCCACCAGGTCGATTGCTCACGCATTGGCGCGCTCCTCGTCGAAACCGCCGGTGGTGCCGGCGCGCTGCATCCAGTTGTACAGAATGAAGCACAGCAACAGGATGATCAGGAAGTAGATGATGGAGAACGCCGCCGCCGGGCCCAGGTCGAACTGGCCCACGGCCTTCTGCGTCAGGTACTGCGACAGGAAGGTGGTGGCGTTGCCAGGCCCGCCGCCGGTCAGAACGAAGGGCTCGGTGTAGATCATGAAGCTGTCCATGAAGCGCAGCAGCACCGCGATCATCAGCACGCCGCGCATCTTGGGCAACTGGATGTAGCGGAACACCGCCAGGCGCGAGGCGCCGTCGATGCGCGCCGCCTGGTAGTAGGCGTCGGGAATGGCGCGCAGGCCGGCATAGCACAGCAGCGCCACCAGCGGCGTCCAGTGCCAGACGTCCATCACCAGCACCGTGACCCAGGCGTCGAGGTCGTTGCCGGTGTAGTTGTAGTCCACCCCCAGCCACGACAGCGTCGCGCCCAGCAGGCCGATGTCGGTGCGGCCGAACACCTGCCAGATGGTGCCCACCACGTTCCACGGGATCAGCAGCGACAGCGCAATGACGACCAGCACCGCCGAGGCGCGCCAGCCGCTGGCCGGCATCGACAGCGCCAGCAGGATGCCCAGCGGGATCTCGATGGCCAGCACCGCCAGCGAGAAGCCGATCTGGCGCAGCAGCGCGCCATGCAGTTCCTCGTCCTGCAGCACCGCCGCGAACCATTCGGTGCCGACGAACACGCGGCGCTCGGGCGAGATGATGTCCTGCACCGAATAGTTGACGATGGTCATCAGCGGCAGAATGGCCGAGAACGCCACGCACAGCACCACCGGCAGAACCAGGAACCAGGCCCGGTGATCGATCGGTTTCATCGGATCAGCTCCTCGTCGCGGTAAAAGCAGGTGTGCGTATTGAGTACAGACAGCCACACCGTGGCGCCGGGCGCGATCGCGGTGGCGTCGGTGCCCAGCCGGGCGCGCAGCGGCGTGCCCTCGAAGTCGGCCAGCAGCAAGGTGTAGGTGCCCACGTCCTGCACCCGCTGGACCGTGGCTGGGATGGCGCCGGGCGCGTTGGCGTCGGCCAGGCGCAGGTATTCCGGCCGCACGCCCAGCTTGACCGGGCCGGCGTCGGCCAGCCTGGCCGCCATCGCGGCGGGCACGCCGTCGACGCGGCGCTGCCCCACCATCAGGCCGCCGTCGCGCCATTGCGCCGGCAGGAAGTTCATGCCGGGCGAGCCGATGAAATGGCCGACGAAGGTGTGGGCCGGCCGCTCGAACAGGTCATCGGCGCTGCCCACCTGCACCGCGCGGCCGCGCGCCATCACCATCACCTGGTCGGCGAAGGTCAGCGCCTCGGTCTGGTCGTGCGTCACGTAGATCAGCGTCAGCTTGAACTCGTGGTGGATTTCCTTGAGCTTGCGGCGCAGCTCCCACTTCAGTTGCGGGTCGATCACGGTCAGGGGTTCGTCGAACAGCACCGCCGACACGTCGTTGCGCACCAGGCCGCGGCCCAGCGAGATCTTCTGCTTGGCGTCGGCCGTCAGGCCGCTAGCGCGGCGGTCCAGCACCTGCGACATCTCCAGCATCTCGGCGATGCGGCCGACGCGTTCGCGTATCTGCTTGGCCGGCACGCCGCGGTTGCGCAGCGGGAACGCCAGGTTCTCGGCCACGGTCATGGTGTCGTACACCACCGGGAACTGGAACACCTGGGCGATGTTGCGCGCCTGCGGCGTCTTGTGGGTGACGTCCTGGCCGTCGAACAGGATGCGGCCATGCGAGGGCCGCAGCAGGCCCGAGACGCAGTTGAGCAAGGTGGTCTTGCCGCAGCCCGAGGGGCCCAGCAAGGCGTAGGCGCCGCCGTCGCGGAAGGTGAACTTCAGCGGCAGCAGCGCGTAATCCTCGTCGGCCTGGGGATGGGCGACGTAGGAATGGGACAGGTCCAGCTCGATCTGCGCCATCAGGCGATCCCCCCGCTGGCGTGGGGCCGCGCGGGCGCGGCCAGCAAGGCGCCGTCGCCGCCAAAGGCGTAGGTCTGGGCCGGATCGAAGTACAGCGTCAAGCGCTGCTCCAGCGTGTAGCGGTGCACGCCCGGCAGTTGCGCGACCACGTCGCCGGCGGCCGTTGCCGCATGCACGAAGGTGTCGGACCCGGAAATCTCGGCCAGCTTGACCACACCGTCAATGCCGATGTGACCGGGGCGTGGCGCCACATCCAGCGCGCCGGCGCGCAGGCCGGCGGTGAGCACGCCGTCCCCGCCTGGCGGCAGGGGCCGTTCGACCGCGATGCCGCCTTGCAGCGTGAAGCCGCTGGCGCCGCGCCGCGCGCTGAACAGGTTCATGGGCGGGTCGCTGAAGGCGCGCGCCACGCGGATCGAATTGGGGCGGTGGAAGACCTCGGCGGTCGGGCCGTACTGCAGCAGCTCGCCGGCATCCAGCACCGCCGTGTGGCCGCCCAGCAACAGCGCCTCGCCCGGCTCGGTGGTGGCGTAGACCACGGTCGAGCGGCCTTCGGCGAACAAGGCCGACAGCTCGTCGCGCAGTTCCTCGCGCAGCTTGTAGTCCAGGTTGACCAGCGGCTCGTCCAGCAGGATCAGCGGCGCGTCCTTGACCAGCGCCCGCGCCAGCGCCACCCGCTGCTGCTGGCCGCCCGACAGTTCCGACGGATGGCGCGTCAGCAGATGGTCGATGTGCAGGCGCGCGGCCATGGCCCCGACCTTGTCGGCGATGCCCGGCGCGCCGCGCAGCTTGAGCGGCGAGGCGATGTTGTCGAACACCGTCATCGACGGATAGTTGATGAATTGCTGATAGACCATGGCGACGTTGCGCTGGCGCACCGGCACGCCGGTCACATCCGCGCCGTCGACCCGCACGTGGCCTTCGGTGGGCCGGTCGAGCCCGGCCATGATGCGCATCAGCGAGGTCTTGCCCGCCAGGGTCGCGCCCAGCAATACGGTCATGGCGCCCGGCACCGGGGCCAGGCTCATGGGATACAGGTGCGTCTGCGAGCCGGCTCGCAATGCAATCCTGTCCAGGGTCAGCTGCATCTGGTCTCCTCTACCTCTAATACGTCCCCGGTTTTCAACCGGACATCGGTACATCGGTACAGCGGCCCTGGCGACGCATGGGAACGCGTCGGCACGGGGTTCTTCTTTCAGATCGCTTTCGTTTTTTTTGCGTTTTACCGAAGAATCGAACAAAAAACAATCTTGCAGTGCGTCATTATTTTTCGCTTTTGTTGTTTTATGATGCGAACGTGACACTGAAAATGCCAACATGACACTCAATCCCAGACAAAGCGCCTTGATCGAAATGGTTCGAGCCCAAGGCTCGGCCACGATCGAAGAGCTGGCCAAACGTTTCGACGTCACGCTGCAGACCGTGCGGCGCGACGTCAACATCCTGTCCGAAGCCGGCCTGCTGTCGCGCTTTCATGGCGGCGTGCGCATCGAGGCCTCGACCATCGAGAACATCGCCTACCGCAAGCGCCAGGGGCTGCACGCGGCCGGCAAGCAACGCATCGCCGAGGCCGTGGCCCGCGCCGTGCCCGACGGCTGCTCGCTGATCCTGAACATCGGCACCACCACCGAGGCCATCGCCCGCGCCCTGCTGCGCCATCGCGGCCTGCGCGTCATCACCAACAACCTGCACGTGGCCGACATCCTGTCGGACAACCCGGACTGCGAAGTCATCGTCGCCGGCGGCGTGGTGCGCTCGCGCGACCGCGGCATCGTCGGCGAAGCCACCATGGACTTCATCCGCCAGTTCAAGGTCGATATCGGCCTGATCGGCATTTCCGGCATCGAGGCCGACGGCACGCTGCGCGACTACGACTTTCGCGAAGTGCGCGTGGCCCGCACCATCATCGAACAGTCGCGCGAGGTGTGGCTGGCCGCCGACAGCAGCAAATTCAAGCGCCAGGCCATGGTGGAACTGGCCCACATCTCGCAGATCGACCGCTTCTTCACCGACGCGCATCCGCAGGAACCGCTGGCGCAAGTGCTGCTGGACGCCGGCGTGCGCTGCGAAGTGGCCGCCGCGCCGAACGCGGCCAAGGTACCCGCCTGACCGGCTTGACCCGGCCCACGGGCACGGCGCTTGCGCCCCGCCCGGCCGGCACGAACAGAAACGAACAACGCACCGAACTCCTCGCGGCGCCGCCGCCCAAGCCTATGAACCAACCGCTCGCCACCGTCACCCCGCCCGACCGCAACCGCCTGCTGGCGCAACTGGACAACACGCCTGCCTGGGACGTAATCGTCATCGGCGGCGGCGCAACCGGCCTGGGCACCGCCGTGGATGCCGCCAGCCGCGGCTACCGCACCCTGCTGATCGAAGCCGCCGACTTCGCCAAGGGCACCTCCAGCAAGGCCACCAAGCTGGTGCACGGCGGCGTGCGCTACCTGGCCCAGGGCAACATCAGCCTGGTGCGCGAAGCGCTGCACGAGCGCGGCCTGCTCAACCGCAACGCGCCGCACCTGGTGTGGCCGCTGGGCTTCGTGGTGCCGGCCTACAACCTGCTGGACCAGCCCTTCTACGGCGTCGGCCTGAAGATGTACGACATGCTGGCCGGCAAGCTCAACCTGTCGCCCAGCCGCTGGCTGTCGCGCCGCGAAACGCTGGCCAACGCGCCCACGCTGGCCGAAAACGTCAACGGCCGCGGCCTGAAGGGCGGCGTGCTGTACTACGACGGCCAGTTCGATGACGCGCGCCTGGCCGTGAGCCTGATGCGCACCCTCTTCGACCTGGGCGGCACGGCGGTGAACTACGTGCGCGCCACCGGCCTGACCATGACCGGCGGCAAGGTCGACGGCGTCACCGCGCAGGACGCGCTGGGCGGCGCCAGCTTCACGCTGCGGGCGCGTTGCGTCATCAACGCCACCGGCGTCTGGGTCGACAGCGTACGGCGCATGGAAGACAAGAACGCGCCGACCATGGTGGCGCCCAGCCAGGGCGTGCACCTGACGCTGCCGCGCGACTTCCTGCCGGGCAAGCGCGCCATCCTGATTCCCAAGACCGACGACGGCCGCGTGCTGTTCGTGGTGCCATGGAACGGCCACACCATCGTCGGCACCACCGATTCGCCGCGCAACGACCTGCCGCTGGATCCGGAAGCCGGCGCCCAGGACGTGGACTTCATCCTCAACACGGCCGCCCGCTACCTCAGCCGCAAGCCGACCCGCGACGACGTCACCAGCGTCTGGGCCGGCCTGCGCCCGCTGGTCAAGGCCACCGGCGACGCCTCCACCAAGTCGCTGTCGCGCGAGCACACCATCCTGGTGTCGCAGGCCGGCCTGGTGACGGTCACGGGCGGAAAATGGACCACCTATCGGCGCATGGCGCAGGACGTGGTCGACACGGCGATCCAGCACCAGTTGCTGACACAGGCCCGTTGCCGCACCGAGTCGCTGGCGCTGCATGGCGCCAACGGCCTGGCGCCGTCGCAGGAACACGCCGGCACGCCGGACAGCTACTACGGCAGCGACCTGCCCACGCTGCAAGCCCTGCCCGGCGCCGGGCGCATGCTGGTCAAGAGCAGCGGCCTGTCGGAAGCGCACGTGCGCTTCGCCGCGCGCTTCGAACTGGCGCGCAGCGCCGAGGACGTGCTGGCGCGCCGCAACCGCGCGCTGTTCCTGGACGCCGAAGCGGCCATGCTGGCCGCGCCGGAAGTGGCGCGCATCCTGGCCGAGGAACTGGGCCACGACGCCGCCTGGCAGCAGCGCACGCTGCAGGAACTGGCCACGGTGGCGGCGCATTACCGCCTGAAGTGAAGCACTGAAGTCAAGCACTAAAGCGGCGCGCCGTCGCGCGCCGTGACCGCGACAAGCAACGGGCCACGACGCCGCGCCGGCATGGCGCGGCGTCTTCGCATGGCGCTAAGGCACGCGCAGCGGACTGGACTGGATCATCGTTTCGAACACGCGCAGCAGGTCGGGATCGCACTTGGCTCCCGCCTCGACGTTGAGGATGCGCATGATCTCGGCGTGCGTGCGCGCCGGATGGTAGGGACGCGCGTCACCCAGCGCGTCGTAGGAATCGGCCAGCGAAATGATGCGCGACGCCAGCGGGATGTCGTGTCCGGCCAGGCCGTCGGGATAGCCCGAGCCATCGAAATGTTCGTGGTGGTGGCGCACCGCCTGGGCGATCCGCTCGCGCTGCGGCATGTCGCTGTGCAGGATGATGTCAGCGCCCACCGCGGCGTGGGTTTTCATGATTTCCCAATCGTCTTTTTCGAGCCGCTTGGGCGACAACAGCACGCGATCCGGCGTGCCGATCTTGCCCACGTCGTGCAGGCGGGCGGCCACCGCCACCGCGTGTTGCTCTTCTTCGTTCAGGCCGCAGGCGCCGGCCAGCGCCACGCTCAGGGCGACCACGCGGTGGCAATGGCGCCCGGTGGCGGCGTCGCGGGCCCGCATCGCGGCGAACAGCGCCGCTTCGCAGGAGCCGGGTGGAAGCGCGCAGGCCGCGCTTGGGGGAACATCTGGAGGCATCGGTCTTGGCGCGCGCGGTTGCAACGGAACCGCGCGCCTGTGTCAGAAAGTATCAATTCTGACACAAGCGCGTCGCGTTTCGGCGTGCCGCCGGTCTGTCCAATGGCCCGCGCGGCCTTGCGCTCAGGCCTTCAGGCGGGCCAGCAACGCCTCCGCCACCCCGACCGACGACGCCGGATTCTGGCCCGTGATCAGCAAGCCGTCGGCGACCACGTGCGGTTGCCAGTCGGCGCCCTTGCGGTAAAGGCCGCCCAACCCCGCCAGTTCGTCCTCGACCAGGAACGGCACCACGGTGGTCAGTTGCACCGCCGCCTCTTCGGTGTTGGAAAATCCGGTGACCTGGCGGCCCTGCACCAGCGGCTTGCCGTCGGCGGTCTTAGCATGCCGCAGCACGCCCGGCGCATGGCACACGGCGGCCACGGGCTTGCCGGCGGCCAGCATGGTCTCGATCAGCGCCACCGACTTCGGATCCTCGGCCAGGTCCCACAAGGGGCCGTGGCCGCCGGGATAGAACACCGCGTCGTAGTCGGCCGCCTGCACCTCGGCCAGGCGGCGCGTGTGCGCCAGGCGCCGCTGCGCCTCGGCGTCCTGGCGAAAACGCCGGGTGTCGTCGGTCTGCGCGTCGGGATCGTCGCTCTTGGGGTCGAGCGGCGGCTGGCCGCCCTGCGGCGAAGCCAGGGTCAGGGTCGCGCCCGCGTCCAGGAAGGCATAGTACGGGGCCGCGAACTCCTCCAGCCAGAAGCCGGTCTTGCGGCCGGTGTCGCCCAGTGTGTCGTGGGAAGTCAGCACGATCAGGATATTCATGTTGCGCTCCTATGCATCCGGGCCGACGCGCACGATGCGCTTGCCGGCGTTCTCGCCCTTGAGCAGGCCGATCAGGCCGCGCGGCGCGTTCTCCAGGCCGTCGACCACGTCTTCGCGGTACTTGATGCGGCCGTCGCGCAGCAGATCCTGCATGGCGGCGCGGAACTCGCCGAAACGCGGCGCGTATTCGTTGAAGATGATGAAACCCTGCATCTTGATGCGCTTGGTCAGAATGGTGCGCATCAAGAGCGGCAGGCGGTCCGGGCCGTCCGGCAGGCGGGTGGCGTTGTAGGCCGAGATCAGGCCGCAGACCGGCACCCGCGCGCGCGCATTGAGCAGCGGCAACACTGCGTCGAACACCGCGCCGCCGACGTTTTCGAAGTACACGTCGATGCCTTGCGGCACGGCCTTGGCGAGCCGGTCGGCCATGGCCGGGTCGCGGTGGTCGATGCAGGCGTCAAAGCCCAGTTCCTCGACCACGTAGCGGCACTTGTCGGGGCCGCCGGCAATGCCGACCGCCCTGCAGCCGTGGATCTTGGCCAGTTGGCCCACCACCGCGCCGACCGCGCCGCTGGCGGCGGCCACCACCACGGTTTCGCCGGCCTTGGGCTGGCCGATGTCGAGCAGGCCCATGTAGCCGGTGAAGCCCGGCATGCCCAGCACGCCCAGCGAATACGAGGGGTGTTCGGGCGCCGGCCCCAGCTTGAGCAGGCCGCTGCCGTCCGAGACGGCATAGTCCTGCCAGCCGGACTGCGACAGCACCCACTCGCCCACTGGATAGTCGGCGTGGCGCGAGGCCACCACCCGGGCCACGGTGCCGCCCACCATGGGCTGGCCGACCTGCACCGGCTCGGCGTACGAGGGCGCGTCGCTCATGCGCCCGCGCATGTAGGGATCGAGAGAAAGGTAAACCGTGCGCAGCAGCAGCTCGCCCGGGCCGGGCTCGGGCACCGCGCCGGTTTCCAGGCGGAAATCGCTGTCGGCGGGTTCGCCGCGCGGCCGCGCGGCCAGGACGATGCGGCGGTTGAGGGAGGACGATTGCGGCATGGCGTGTTGACTCCTTCTGTTCCGATTTGCCCATTACACCATCCTCGCCCGCCGGTTCGGCGGCCAACCCTGCCGTGCACCCCGCTTTTAATTAATTAAATACTTAATTAGAATCTGCTCCATGCCTGCCAAGCCTGCCCTCTCCCGCCGCCCCGGCCGTCCCGCCCGCCCCGACAGCGCCGCCGTGCGTGACCAACTGCTGGATATTGCCACCGACCTATTCGCCTCCCAAGGGGTGGCCGCGACCCGCCTGGCCCACATCGCCGAACGCGCCGGCGTGACCTCGGCCATGCTGCACTACTACTTCAAGAGCCGCGATCAATTGCTCGACGCAGTGGTGCTCGAACGCGTGGTGCCCGTCATCGGCTACGTCTGGAGCCCGGTGCCGCAGCACGCGCGGCGCCTGGACGGCTCGACCGACGGCGCGCGCGCGGTCATCACCGAAATCGTCTCGCGCATCGTGCGCTGCGGCGCCGACCGCCCCTGGCTGCCGGCCCTGTGGATACACGAAGTCGTCAACGAAGGCGGCCAATTGCGTGAGCGCGTGCTGCGCCACCTGCCGGCCCGGCGCTTGCAGGTGTTCGCCAGCCTGATCGCCGACAGCCAGCGCGCCGGCGCCATCACGCCGGGCGTGGAGCCACGGCTGGTGTTCCTGTCGATCCTGGGCCTGACGCTGCTGCCGCTGGCCACCTCCAGCCTGTGGCGCCGCTTGTGGCAGGACGACCCGCGCATCCACGCCATCGATCACGAAGCCATTGCCGCCCATGCCATCGCCATGCTGACCGGCGGCCTGTTTGCCCCGGCGGCCGCGTTGTCGCCAGCCCCCGCCAACCGGATCCAGCGCGCCCGGTCGGCGACCGCCAGCGCCGCACCGCCCGCCACAGGACGCTGACCATGCGCCTTCCCGCCCTCCCGCGTTTCGCGCGGCCCGCCGCCGCGCTGGCCCTGATGCTGCTGGCCGCCTGCGGCAAGCAGGACGGCGCCGTCTATCAGGGCTACGTTGAAGGCGAATACCTCTACATCGCCTCGCCCGAGGCCGGCCGGCTCGACACGCTGTCCGTGCAACGCGGCCAACAGGTCGCCGCCGCCGCGCCGTTGTTCGCCCTGGAGGCCGCGCGCGAAATCGCGGCGCGCGACCAGGCCAACGCGCAACTGGCGGCGGCCAGCGCGCAACTGGAGGACAGCGCCACCGGCAAGCGCCCGCCCGAGGTCGACGTCAGCCGCGCCCAGTTGACCCAGGCCGAGGCCGCCAGCCGCCGCTCGGCGGCCCAACTGGCGCGCGACACCGCCCAGTTCCGCGCCGGTGGCGTGGCGCGGGCGCAATTGGATGACAGCCGCGAGCAGGCCCAGGCCGACGCCGCCCGCGTGCGGGAACTGCGCGCCCAACTGGAAGTGGCCAACCTGCCCGGCCGCCAAGACCTGCGCCGCGCCCAGGCCGCCCAGGTCGACGCCGCGCGCGCCGCGCTGGCGCAGGCCGACTGGGCCCTGGCGCAGAAACGCCTGACCGCGCCCGCCGCCGCCCTGGTGTTCGACACGCTGTACCGCGTGGGCGAATGGGTACCGGCCGGCAGCCCGGTGGTCAGCCTGCTGCCGCCGGGCAACATCAAGGTGCGCTTCTTCGTACCGGAAAGCGTGGTCGGCACGCTCACGCCCGGCCGGCAGGCCACGGTGCGCTGCGACGGCTGCGGCGAGCCGGTGCCGGTGCGCATCGACTACATCTCGCCGCAGGCCGAGTACACGCCGCCGGTGATCTACAGCCGCGAAACCCGGGGCAAGCTGGTCTACATGGTCGAGGCGCGGCCGGCGCCGCAGGCGGCCACGCGCCTGCATCCGGGCCAGCCGGTCGAGGCGGCGCTGCAATGAATGGCGCCGTCTCGCGTCCACCGGCCGAGACCGGCTACGTCATCGACGTGCACGGCCTGAACAAGCATTTCGGCGACAAGCACGTGGTCAACGACGTCTCGCTGCGGGTGCGCGAGGGCGAGATCTTCGGCTTTCTCGGCCCCAACGGCAGCGGCAAGACCACCAGCATCCGCCTGATGTGCGGCCTGCTCACGCCCGATTCGGGCAGCGGCACCTGCCTGGGCTACGACATCCTCAAGGACAGCGCCCAGATCAAGCGCCAGGTCGGCTACATGACGCAGAAGTTCTCGTACTGGGACGACCTGACCATCCGCGAGAACCTGGATTTCGTGGCCCGCATGTACGGCATGCCGGACCGCCGCGAAACCGTCGACCGCGCGCTCGAGGACCTGGGCCTGCAAGCCCGCGCCAACCAGCTCACCGGCGCCTTGTCGGGCGGCTGGAAACAACGCCTGGCGCTGGCCGCCTGTCTGCTGCACGCGCCGCGCCTGCTGCTGCTGGACGAGCCCACCGCCGGGGTCGACCCGACCGCCCGGCGCGACTTCTGGGAACAGTTGCACGAACTGGCGGCGCGCGGCATCTCCGTGCTGGTCAGCACCCACTACATGGACGAGGCCGAGCGCTGCCACAAGCTGGCCTACATCTCGTACGGCAAGCTGCTGATCCAGGGCACCGCCGACGAGGTCATCGCGCAGCAACGCCTGAGCACCTGGGCCATCCACGGCCATGACCTGGTGCCGCTGGCGCGGCGGCTGCGCGGCGCGCCGGGGGTGGATCAGACCGTGGCCTTCGGCAGCGCGTTGCACATCAGCGGCCGCGACGCGGCCCTGCTCGAACGCACCCTGCGCCAAGCCGTGGCCGGCCAGGACCTGCGCCTGGCACGCATCGACACCAGCCTGGAGGACGTCTTCATCTACCTGATGAACCGTTCCGCCGACAACTACGCGAGTCCGGCATGAGGCGCGAGCACGACGGCTTCTCGTGGTCGCGCTGGTGGAGCATGGTGCTCAAGGAGTTCCTGCAACTGCGGCGCGACCGCATCACCTTCGGCATGATCGTGGGCATTCCGATCATGCAGTTGGCGCTGTTCGGCTACGCCATCAACACCAACCCCAGGCAGTTGCCGACCGCCGTGATCGTGGCCGACCACAGCCCGTTCACGCGCAGCTTCGTGGCGGCCATGACGGCGTCCGACTACTTCGACATCGTCGAGACCCTGCCCGACGAAGAGGCCGGCCGCGCCGCGCTGGCGCAAGGCCGGGTGCTGTTCGTGCTGACCATTCCGCCCGATTTCTCGCGCCGGCTGCTGCGCGGCGAACGCCCGGCGCTGCTGATCGAGGCCGACGCCACCGACCCGATGGCGACCGGACTGGCGATCGGCGCGGCCACGCAACTGGCCCAGGCGGTGGCGCAAAAGGACCTGACCGGCCCGCTGGCGCCCCTGGCCGGCGGCCGGCCGCCGTTCGATGTGCGCGTGCACCAGCTCTACAACGAAGAGCAGATCTCGCAATACAACACCGTGCCCGGGCTGATGGGCGTGATCCTGACCATGACGCTGGTGATGATGACCGGCCTGGCGATGACGCGCGAACGCGAACGCGGCACCATGGAGAACCTGCTGGCCATGCCGGTGCGGCCGCTGGAGGTGATGACCGGCAAGATCGTGCCCTACATCGCCATCGGCCTGATCCAGGCCACCATCATCCTGCTGGCGGCGTATTTCGTGTTCCATGTGCCGTTCCTGGGCAGCCTGGTGACGGTGTATCTGGGTGCGCTGATCTTCGTGGCCGCCAACCTGACCGTCGGCATCACGCTGTCGTCGCTGGCGCAGAACCAGTTGCAGGCGATGCAACTGACGATGTTCTATTTCCTGCCCAACATGCTGCTGTCGGGCTTTATGTTCCCGTTCCTGGGCATGCCCAAGTGGGCCCAATACCTCGGCAACCTGCTGCCCTTGACCCACTTCAACCGGCTCATCCGCGGCATCCTGCTCAAGGGCAACGGCTGGTGGGATCTGTGGCCGGCCATCTGGCCCATGCTGCTGTTCACGGTGGTGGTGATGGCCGCCGCCGTGAAGTTCTACCGCCGCACCCTGGATTGAAGGCCGCCATGCCCCGCCCCCACCTGCCCTTGCCCCACCGCGCCGCGCTGGTGGCCGCCTGCGCCCTGTTGCCCGGCTGCGCCGCCGGACCGGATTTCCAGCGCCCCGCCGCCCCGCCGGTCGCCGCCTACGCCGCCGCGCAAGACGGTGCCGCGAGCCCCGCGCAACCGCGCCTGACCGACGCCGACATCCCGGCGCAGTGGTGGCGCCTGTTCCACTCCGACACCCTGGACACGCTGGTGCGCCAGGCGCTGGCCGCCAGCCCGACGCTGGAACAGGCCCGCGCCCGCCTGCGCCAGGCCGGCGAGGACCTGAACGCCGAGACCGGCGGCCGCCTGCTGCCGGCGGTGAACGCAAACCTGTCGGCCACGCGGCAGAAGGTCGATCCCTCCGCGTTCGGCGTGCCGCTGGCCGAGCAGCCGGCGCCGTTCACGCTGCACCACGCGTCGATCGACGTGTCCTATGCCTTGGACGTGTTCGGCGGCAACCGCCGCGCGCTGGAGGGGCTGGCGGCCCAGTTGGATTATCAGTCGCACCAGTTGCAGGCCGCGCGCATGACACTGGCCGCCAATGTGGTCACCACCGCCATCCGCCAGGCCGACCTGGCCGCACGCCTGGCCGACACCCAAGCGCTGTTGCGCGCGCAGCAGCGCCAGCGCGACATCATGGCGCAGCGCCTGCGGGCCGGCGGCATCGCCGAGGCCGATCTGCGCAACCAGGAGCTGCTGCTGGCGCAGACCGAGGCCGGCATGCCGCCGCTGGAATACCAGTTGGCCCAGGCCACCCACCAACTGGCCACCTACCTGGGACAGCCGCCAGCCGCCTGGCAGGCGCCGCCGCTGCGCCTGGCCGACCTGACGCTGCCGGCCGAGATTCCCACCGGCGTGCCATCGGCGCTGACGCGCCAGCGGCCCGACATCCTGGCCGCCGAGGCGCTGCTGCACCGGGCCTCGGCCGATGTCGGCGTGGCCACCGCCAACCAATATCCCCGCTTCACCCTGACCGCCAGCTTCGGCTCGCAGCGCACCCGGGCCGGCGATCTCACCGACGGCGTCAATGTCTGGAACCTGGGCCTGGGGCTGGCGCAACCGCTGTTCCACGGCGGCGAACTGCGCGCCCGCACGCGGTCGGCCCAGGCGGCCTACGAGGCTGCCGCGGCGGGCTACCGCCAGACCGTGCTCGACGGGTTCCGCCAGGTGGCCGACGCGCTGCGCGCGCTGCGGGCCGACGCCCGGGCCTACGAGGCCTGCGACACCGCCTGGCGGCGCGCCGACGACGCCGCGCGCATCGCCGACGCCCGCTACCAGGCCGGCGGCATCAGCCACCTGGCCTTGCTGGACAGCCAGCGCCAGCTTTTGCAGACGCGCATTGCGCGCAGCGCGGCCGACGCGGCGCGCTACGCCGACACCGCCGCCCTGCTGCAGGCGCTGGGCGGCGGCTGGTGGAACGCGCCGCCAGCGGCCCCCGCCGCGCCCACCCCATAGCCTGAAAACCCGCGCCGATACAGGCGTCGCCAGATCATGTCCGAGAATTCGGGTCAGAAAATGGCGTTGTGCGGCGTTTAGGAATCCGTTGTATCCGATGCATCATGCATGCGCTGAAGCTGCACTGATCTCGACAACGATTCATGAATGACCTACTAGACCTGATCGTCTTCTCGCCCGACTCCCGCCAACGCGCGCACCGTAGCGACGCGCTGGCCGGAATGGGTTTCTCGCCCCGTGGTTGCGAAGACTCCAACGGTCTGTTCCGGCTGTTCCAGGCGCGGCGCACGCCGCTGCTGGTGATGGAGGCCGAACTGACCGACCTGTGCATGGCCGTCGCCGGCCTGCGCGCCATGGACACCACCGCCGGCATCGTCGCGGTCTCCACCTTCGATTCCCCCGAAAACCGCATCCTCGGCCTGCACTGCGGCGCCGACGCCTGCTTCCCGCCCGAGGTCGCCACCGCCGAGATCGCCGCCGCGCTGCAAGCCCTGGTGCGCCGTGTGCCCGTGAACGGCCGGCGGGCGGCCGATGCCGACCCCCGCGCCAGCGCCGCCGCGCCGGCCGAGGCCAACGGCAAATGGCAGTTCCAGGACGCCGCCTGGACCCTGGTCAGCCCGCGCGGCACGCGCCTGGCCCTGACGCAGGCCGAGCGCGATTTCCTGCTCAAGCTGACCGCCAGCCCCGACAAGCGCATGCCGCGCGGCGACGTGCCGTCCAGCGATCCGCAAGCCAGCCGCGATTCGCTGCGGCGCACCGATGTGGTGGTCAGCCGGCTGCGGCGCAAGGCGCAGGAAACCAATATGGAACTGCCGATCCGCACCGTCTGGGGCTGGGGCTACGCCTTTACCGGCGACATCTAGCGCGACGCGGCCGGCGTATCATGCGGCATGGCCCGCCGGATCCCCGGCGCCGGCCCCGCCACAACCCACTGCCTCCCGCCATGGAAGTCTACGACCGCCTGCAGGCTCTGCTGACCGAACACCAGGCCCGCTACCGCCTCATTTCCCACCCCGCCGCCGGCCGCTCGGTGGAAGTCGCCGCCGTGCGCGGCACCGCCGTCAGCCAGGGCGCCAAGGCGCTGGTCTGCCGCGTCAAGATCTCATCCAACCAGCGCAAGAACGTGCTGGCGGTGTTTCCCGCCGACCAGCAGGCCGACCTCGAAGCCATCGCCCGTGCCGCCGGCGGCAAGAAGGCTTCGCTGGCCTCGCAGGACCTGGCGCGCGAACTGACCGGCTGCGAAATCGGCGCGATCCCGCCCTTCAGCTTCAATCCCGACCTGCATCTGCTGGTGGATCCCACCCTGCGCCAGCGGCACGATGAAATCGTGTTCAACGCCGGGCGGCTGGACGCCTCCATCCTGATGGCCACCGCCGATTACTTCCGCCTGGCCGCGCCGCAGGAAGCGCCGCTGATCAAAGGCTAGCCGCCAACGAGGCCCCCTGTGCCGGACACGCCCGCCGCGCCCCGCGCCCGCACCTCCAACATGCGCTGGCTCATGAGCCTGGCGCACATGGAGCCAGCGCCCGTCAGCCGCTGGGCAGCGCTGCGCGCCGCGCTGGCCATCGGCCTGCCGACCGCCGCCGGCCTGGCGCTGGGCCAGAGCGCGGCGGCCGCGCTGGTGGCGCTCGGCGCCCTGCCCGCCATCACGGGCGACAACGGCGGCCCCTACCGCAACCGCGCGCTGTCGATCGGCAGCACCGTGTTCGGCGGCGCGCTGGGCTACTTCCTGGGCACGCTGCTGTCCGGCCACGGCCTGCTCAGCGCCGCCGGCATGACACTGCTGGTGCTGGCCGCCAGCCTGATCGGCACCTTCAACAACATCGCCGCCGTGGCCACGCTGCAATTCGCCACTTACGTGATCGTCGGCGCCAGCCTGACGTCGCCCTTGCCGCCCTGGCTGCCGCCGGTGCTGGTGGGCGCGGGCGGCCTGTTCGGCCTGGCGCTGACCCTGCTGGGCTGGGTGGTCAACCCGATCGCGCCCGAACGGGCCGCGGTGGCGCTGGCCTATCGCAAGCTGGCGGCCATGTTCGCCGCCATCGGCACCTCGCGCATCATGGCGGCGCGGCGCGACATGGAGGCCGCCATGGCCGGCGCCTACGAGACGGTGCTGGCGGCCCGCCGCCGCGCCGCCGGCCCCTCGCCGCGGCTGGCGCGGCTGGCCGCGCAGTTGCAGGCCTGCACGCCGCTGTCGGACGCCGCGCTGGCGCTGGCGCGGGCCGGCCGGGTGCTGCCGCCGGGTTGCGCGCGGGCCCTGAACCGGCTGGCCGACCACGTCGAGAACGCCACGCCGCTGGCGCCCGCCGACGACATCGCCGCCTTGCGCGCGGCCGGCGTGCCGGCACTGGCCGACGCGCTGGAGCAGACACGGCCGCTGCTCGAAGGCAGCGGCCCGGCGCAGCCCGACGCCTTCCCGGCCCTGCCGCCGGCCCGCCCGCGCACGCCCTGGCGGGTGCTGGCGCGCACCTACCGGCCCGGTCCGGCCGCGCTGCGCTACCTGGTGCGGCTGGGCCTGTGCCTGATCGTGGCCGAAGCCATGGCGCGCACGTTGGCATTGCCGCGTTCTTACTGGGTGCCGCTGATCGTGGTGGTGGTGTTCAAGCCCAACTTCGGCTCGGTTTTCGCCCGCGCGCTGCAAAGCTGTGCCGGCAGCCTGGTGGGCGTGGCGATCAGCGCCACCGTGCTGGCGCTGGATCGCAGCGGCGTCGTCAGCGTGCTCACCGTGACCGCCCTGGCGGCCTTGCTGCCCTGGTCGATCCGCCGCAACTACGGCCTGTTCTCGGCGATCCTGCTGCCCATCCTGATGCTGCTGATCGGCGCGCTGCAACCGGGCAGTTGGCCGATCGCGCTGGCGCGGCTGGAAGACGTGGCGGTGGCCGCGGCCATCGTGCTGGCAGTGGGCTACCTGCCCTGGATGCGGATCGAACGCCATAACCTGGATCAGGCCGTCGCCACCGCCATCGACACCCTGGCCGCCTATCTCAATACCGTGTTCCAGGCCGATCCGGCGGCTCGCCACGACCTGCGCGCCCAGGCCTACGCGCGCCTGTCCGACCTGCGCATCGCCTTGCAACGCGGCCTGTCCGAACCGCGCCTGGTAAGCCGCCGCGCGCTGGCCTGGTGGCCGGTCGAAGTGGCCCTGGAACGCGTGGCCAACGCGGTGTCCGACTGCGCCGGGTCGCTGCCGGCGGACCGGCCGCCCGCCACACCCGCCACGGCGGCCCGGCTGGCCGACGCGCTGCACGCGTTGGCCCGGGCCGTGACGCAGGGCGAGGCGGTCAGCGCCACCCCGGTGGCCACGGACACGCCCGCGCTGCGCGAAGCCGCCAGCGCGATCGAAGCCTTGCGCGCGACACTGGCCGGCCCCGGCTTTGCCGCCGAACCCGGCCGCGCCCGCCCGCCTTCCGCCCAAACCCAACCGGACTGAATCATGTGCCTTGCCGTTCTCGCCCTGCATACCGTGCCGGGCATTCCCGTCCTGATCGCCGCCAACCGCGACGAATTCCACGCCCGGCCGACGCTCCCGGCGGCGCAGTGGATCGACGCCGCCCACGTGTACGGCGGACGCGATGCCCTGGCCGGCGGCACCTGGATGGGCGCGACCACTGGCGGCCGCTATGCGCTGGTCACCAACTTCCGCGAGCCCGGCCGCGTGCTCGCTGGCGCGCCCTCGCGCGGCGCCTTGGTCGAGGACTTCCTGCGCGGCCGCGCGGCGCCGGCCGACTACCTCGCCGCCGTCCACGCCACGGGCCAGGCCTACAACGGCTTCAACCTGATCGTCGGCGACGCCCGCGGCGCCTGGTACGCCAGCAATCGCGATGGCGTACCCCGCCCGCTGGCCGCCGGTGTCTACGCCCTGTCAAACCATTTGCTGGACACGCCCTGGCCCAAGCTGGCGCGCACCAAGGCCGCCTTCGAGCAGGTGCTGGCCCACGCTCCCCAACCCGACCTGCCGGCCCTGTTCTCGGCCCTGGCCGACCGCAGCCCCGCCGACGACGCCGACCTGCCCGCCACCGGCCTGGCGCCGGATCGGGAAAAGCTATTGAGCAGCCCATTCATCGTCAGTCCGAACTATGGCACCCGCAGCGCCACCGTGCTGGCGCTACGCGCTGACGGCACCGGCCAACTGGTCGAAAAACGCTTCGCCCCCGACGGCGGCGTGACCGGCGAAAGCGCCCTGGCGTTCGCCTGGCGCGATCGCGGCGCGGGCGATACGCCGGCATAGTCCGCGTGGCGGTCGGCGGGCGGCCGGCCGCGAACTTGCCTCGGCGTAGCCGGTCGAACCCCGTGTTATTGCTCGTCATCCCTTCAAGGAGAATTGCATGAACAAGCGCATCGAACGTTGCACCATGGCCGCCGCCATGGCCTTGGGCACCCTGGCCTTCGCCGGTGTCCTGTCCACCGCCCAGGCCGGCCTGCCGCCCGTGCAGCAGCAAGGCAGCGTGCAGTATGTCAGCGGCGGTATCGGCCTGGACGAATCCGAGGCCATGAAGGCCGCCGCCAAGGACTATCCGCTGGCGCTGACCTTCGCCGCCCAGCGCGACGGCAAGGCCGACTACGTCGCCAACGTCACTGTCACCATCAATGACGGCCAGGGCAAGCAGGTGCTGCACGCCGAATCCGGCGGCCCCTACATGCTGGTCAAGCTGCCGGCCGGCCACTACAAGGTTTCCGCCACCTACGACGGCAAGGCGCAGCAGCGCGACGTGAACGTGCAGAACAGCGGCACCGCGCGCGCCGTGTTCGAATGGAAGTGAATTCGAAGTAGCCGCCCGGCGGCCGGGCGAGGCGCGCGGGGCGCCTCGATCGGTGCCGCAAGCGTCCGCCGGGCCTACACGCCCGAGAACAGGATGGCGATGATGAAGCCCACGCTGATCGCCCAGACCAGCGAACGCAGCGCGCCCCAACCGGCCAGATACATCGCCAGATAGCCCAGGCGCACGCCCAGCCAGCACGCCATCAGGGTGGCCACGTGCGCCGGCGGCGCCTGGTTGTACAGCGCGAACAGCACCGCCCCATAGAAGAACGGCAAGGCCTCGAAAGTGTTGGCCTGGGCCGCGTTGGCGCGGGCCCGCCAACCTTCCTGGCGCGCCAGCCAGGCGCGCGGATCGTTATTGTCGAACTGCCGGCCACCGGCCTTGGCCACGAGCGTGCACACGAACGGCAGGATCGCCGCCGCCAACATCAACCACGCGATCATTTTCATTGTTGCTCCTTGCGCGGGCGCGCCGCTTGCCCGCCACCGGGCGGAAGGCGCCACCGCTGCGGCATGGTCGCCCGAAAGCGCCGAAATGAAAAGCCACCCGTGGCAAACGGCAAATGCGTGGCGGCCGCCGGCAAACGGCCAATGCGCTGTCCCACGCTTACACTTGCGGGTTTGGGCGTCGCGGACCGGCCGCAACCGATGCGCCGGTCACGCGCCGCCCGCGGTCTCGCAGGAACATACATGCCCCTCGCCTCCCCCGGATCCCTGATGTTTCTGGCCGCCGCCCTGTTGTGGCCGCCGGCCACCCGCCGCTGGGCGTTACTGCCCTTGGCGATGGCCTACGGCTGGGCCTGGACGCAAGGCGGCATCGAGCCTGCGGCGCTGGCCTGGCCCGCCTTGCTGGTGCTGGCCGCGGTGCTGGCGCGCCCCGCCCTGGCGCCGGCCGCGCGCGGCGCGGGGCACACGCTGTTCCTGATCCTGGCGGTGCTGCTGTTCCTGCATTGGCTGCCCGGTTTCCACAATACCCTGGTGATCCCGCGCGCCGCGCTCACGCCCGACGCCGTGCCGTTCGCCATGTACCTGAACCTGGACAAGCCGCTGGTGGCGTTCTGGGTGGTGCTGATGGCCGCGCCGGCCATGGCCGGCGCCAGCGCGCGCGCCACGCTCATGGCGGCGCTGGCCGCCTGCGCGGGCGCGATCGTGGTCTGCCTGGGAGGGGGACTGGCCTTGGGCGTGGTGGGATGGGCGCCCAAATGGCCTGACTCGGGCTGGCTCTGGCTGCTCAACAATGCCTTGCTGGTGACGCTGGCCGAGGAAGCCCTGTTCCGCGGCTACGTGCAGGAACGGCTGGCGCGCTGCTGGCGCGACCGCGCCTGGGGCGCCACCGCCGCGCTGCTGATCGCGGCGGTGCTGTTCGGGCTGGCGCACTACGCCGGCGGCTGGCAATGGATGCTGCTGGCCGGCGTTGCCGGCGTGGCGTACGGCCTGGCCTACCGCCATGGCGGCCTGGCGGCGGCCGTGCTGGCCCACCTGGGCCTGAACGCGGCGCACTACGCGTTGTTCACCTACCCGATGCGCGCCGCGCTGCAGTGATGCGTCAACGCCGTGGCCGCGCCGTGGCGGCCGGCCGCGGCGTCAGGCCTCAGGCCACCGCCAGCGCCGGATAGTCGGTGTAGCCGGCCGCGCCCGAGGCGTAGAAGGTGGACGTATCCGGCGTGTTCAAGGGCGCGTTCAGGGCAAAGCGCCGCACCAGGTCCGGATTGGCGATGTACGGCACGCCGAACGCCACCGCGTCGGCGCGGCCCGCCGCGATCGCGGCCTCGGCCGATTCGCGCGTGAAGCCTTCGTTGGCGATATACACGCCGCCAAACGATTCCTTGAGCTGCGGATCCAGGCTGTCGGCGCCCTCGTGCTCACGCGCGCACAGGAAAGCCAACCCGCGCCGGCGCGCCGCCCGCGCCACATAATTGAAGGTCGTGGCCGGATCCGAATCGCCCATTGTGTGCGCGTCGCCCCGCGGCGACAGATGCAGGCCGACCCGCCCCCCGCCCCAGACGCCGACGCAGGCGTCCACCACCTCCAGCATCAGGCGCGCGCGCGCTTCGAGCGAGCCACCGTAGCCATCGGTGCGATGGTTGGTGCTGTCCTGCAGGAACTGGTCCAGCAGATAGCCGTTGGCGCCGTGCACTTCGACGCCGTCGAAGCCGGCCTCCTGCGCCAACTGCGCGGCACGGCGATAGGCCTCGACGATGCCCGGGATCTCATCGGTCTCGAGCGCGCGCGGCACCACATAGGCGCGCTTGGGCCGCACATGGCTGACGTGGCCGCCCGCCGCGATCGCGCTCGGCGCCACCGGCAGTTCGCCGTTCAGGAAGATCGGATCGGAAATCCGGCCCACGTGCCACAACTGCGCGAAGATGCGGCCGCCGGCCTCATGCACCGCCGTCGTCACCTTGCGCCAGCCCTTGACCTGTTCCTGCGACCACAGCCCCGGCGTATTCGCATAGCCCACGCCCTGCGGCGTCACCGAGGTGGCTTCGGTCAGGATCAGCCCGGCAGTCGCGCGCTGCACGTAATACTCGACCATCAGGTCGCTCGGCACACGGCCCTCGGCGGCGCGCTGGCGCGTCAACGGGGCCATGATGATGCGGTTGGGCAGGGTCAACTCCCCCACTTGCAAGGGTTCGAACAGCAGGCTCATACAAAAGTCCTCGTGCCCGGCGGGCAGGCTTGGGTAGCGGCGGCAGGCTACATGTCTTGGTTCAATTGCCGCAGGAACGCGGCAATCACGGGTTCATTGCGACGAAAGAACACCCACTGCCCCACCTTGGTGGCCGAAATCAGCCCCGCGCGCTGCAACACCGCCAGGTGCGAAGACACAGTGGACTGCGACAGCCCGCAACGCCCGTCGATATGGCCCGCGCACACCCCGTGTTCGAAGGTGTGCCCCGGCCGCTCCTCGAAGTGCGCCTGCGGCGTCTTCAACCACCCCAGGATCTCGCGGCGCACGGGATTGGCCAACGCCTTGATGATGGCGTCGACATCGATCTGCGTGGTGGCCTCGACGGCGGTGGAAGCAGTGGTCGTCATATTGAAATATCGCAATTTATCGAATTTTATATCGAGACATCCCGATATATCGTTATACCCCTGCCGGCCGAGGGGCCTTCCCGGAAATTCGCGCTCCGTCCCCCAGGTCCCGCTCCAGCAAGTCGGCCGCCCACGGCAGGTCACCCCCACCCGCCAGCAGCCCGCCCAGCGCGACCGTCACTCCCCCTGCACCCGCCCCCGCAGCCGCTTGACCTCGCCATGCAGCACCTTGCGCTGCACCCGCCGCCGCTGCGACGCCCGCGTCGGCTTGGTCGCGCGCCGCGGCTTGTCCACCTTCGCCGCCGCCCGCACCATCGCCACCAGCCGCTCGATCGCCTCCGCCCGGTTCTTGTCCTGGCTGCGGAACGACTGCGACTTGATGACGATCACCCCGTCCTTGGAGATGCGATGGTCGCTCATCGCGCACAACGCCTCCTTGATCTCGGGCGGCAACGACGACGCCCGCACATCGA
The DNA here is from genome assembly GCF_050285565.1 of Achromobacter sp. Classification (GTDB taxonomy): domain Bacteria; phylum Pseudomonadota; class Gammaproteobacteria; order Burkholderiales; family Burkholderiaceae_B; genus Achromobacter. Next base: position 251,078 of record NZ_JBLZXG010000003.1, on the reverse strand, counting down.
ACCGCAGATGCACCGCGCTCGACACCTTATTGACGTTCTGCCCGCCCGCGCCCTGCGCCCGGATCATCGAGAACTCAATCTCGCGCTCGTCGATATAGAGAGAATCTTGAACATGAAACATAGCGCGAGAGTATATAAGCCTCACGCCACATGCGCGCCAGCGGACACCGCCCCCACGACCGATTCGCGCATGCCTTGAAAGGCCGCGCCCAGGGCGACCTACGACGCTCCCTGCCCCGGCCTCCGAATTCCCCAAAGAGCGAAAAAGCCCACGACATCAAGGACATCCCAGACCCAGGCTGCCAAGACCGACTAAAATAATGCGCTTTTGCCCCTCCCCGGCGCGCGACCAAGCGCCTCCCCCCATGACCTACACCGCCAAAGAAATCTTCAAAACCCTGCAAGGCGAAGGCGCCCACGCAGGCCGCGCGGCGGTCTTCTGCCGGTTCGCGGGCTGTAATCTCTGGACCGGCCGCGAAAGCGACCGGGCCAGCGCCGCCTGCACCTTCTGCGACACCGACTTCATCGGCACCGACGGCGACGGCGGCGGCAAATTCGCCACCCCCGAGCTGCTCGCCGACGCCATCGAAGCCGCCTGGGGCCCCGACAGCGCCAACCGCTACATCGTCTTCACTGGCGGCGAACCCCTGCTGCAACTGGACGAAGCGTTGCTGGCCGCCGTCCACGCCCGCGGCTTCACCGTCGCCATCGAAACCAACGGCACCGTCCAGCCGCCCCCCGGCATCGACTGGATCTGCGTCAGCCCCAAAGGCACCGCCCCCGTCGTCATCGAACGCGGCAACGAACTCAAGCTGGTCTACCCCCAGCCCAACGCCCTGCCCCCGCGCTTCGAACACCTGGACTTCCAACACTTCTTCCTGCAACCCATGGACGGCCCCGCCCGCCTGGCCAACACCGAACAGGCCGTTCAATACTGCATGCAGCACCCGCAATGGCGCCTGAGCCTGCAGACCCATAAATACATAGGCATTCCATGATTTCCGTGACCCGCAGGCTTGAATTCGACGCCGGCCACCGCATCCCCGACCACCGCAGCCAGTGCCGCAACCTGCACGGCCACCGCTACGTGCTCGAAATCACCCTGACCGGCGACATCGTCCAGGCCCCCGGCGAATCCGACAACGGCATGCTGATGGACTTCGCCGACATCAAGCGCATCGCCAAGACGCATATCGTCGACGTCTGGGACCATGCCTTCCTGGTGTTCGAGGGCGACACCGCCGTGCGCGGCTTCCTGGACTCGATGCCCGGCCACAAGACGGTGGTGCTGGACCGCATCCCCACCGCCGAGAACCTGGCCGCCATCATCTTCGAGATCCTGGCGCCGCACTATCACGGCCACTACGGCGCCGACCTGCGCCTGACCCGCGTGCGCCTGTACGAAACGCCCAATTGCTGGGCCGACTGCAACGGCTGACCCCCAGGGTACGCGGCGGCGCATCCGCGGCCCGCCGCGCGCAACGCCCGCGCCCGCCACGGCGGCCCCCCGGGGCCTGGCGCCCCCCCCAAGCCCATGCTTGCGGCCGCCCGCCTTTCCATTCACGCAAAGCCCGCCCCCGATTGTCCCAATTGAAAAAATCAATGGAGATCTTCGCCATTTTCAATTAATAGTAAGCTAATAGATAGGATACAATCGATTTCCATGAAAACCCCCACCGACTCCCAACTCATGGCCACCACCGCCAACCTGATGGTGCTGTCGCGCGCCTATCGTGGCGCGGCCGACAAGGCCCTGGCCGACTACGGCCTGTCGCAAGCCACCGCCTGGCCCGTGATCCTGGCCGGCCGGCTCGGTGACGGCGTGCGCCAGGGCGCGCTGGCCGAGGCGCTGGGGGTCGAAGGCCCGTCCCTGGTGCGGGTGCTCGACCAACTGGTCGCCGCCGGCCTGATGGAGCGGCGCGAAGACCCGCACGACCGTCGCGCCAAAACCCTGCACCTGACCGACGCCGGCCACGCCCTGCGCAAGCAGGTCGAGGACGTGCTGGTGGAACTGCGCCGGCGCCTGTTCGACGGCGTCAGCGACACCGACCTGCAAGCCTGTCTGCGCGTGTTCGAAACACTCAAGGCGGCGCTGGGCCGCAGCGCCGCCGGCGCGCAAGGGGACCCGCGCCCATGACCCTGCCCAACGTCCGCGAGACGATCTTTTCCCTCAAGAGTTACCTGAGCGCCATCATGGCGCTCTATCTTTCGTACAGCATCGGCCTGCCGCGCCCGTTCTGGGCCATGACCACCGCCTACATCGTGGCCCAGCCCTGGTCCGGCGCGGTGCGCTCCAAGGCGCTGTACCGCCTGATCGGCACCTTCTGCGGCTCGGCCATGACCGTCTACATGGTGCCGCGCCTGTCCAATTCGCCGGTCGTCATGACCGCCGCCATGGTGGCCTGGGTCGGCTTCTGCCTGTACCTGTCGGTGCTGGACCGCACCCCGCGCTCGTACCTGTTCATGCTGGCCGGCTACACCGCCGCCATGATCGGCTTTCCCAGCGTCAGCGACCCCTCGCAAGTGTTCGACACCGCGCTGGCGCGGGTCGAGGAAATCAGCCTGGGCATCGTCTGCGCCACGCTCATCCACAGCGTCGTGCTGCCGCGCGGCCTGGCGCCCGCCCTGACGCTGCAACTGGACAAGGCGGTGCGCGACGCCAAGCTCTGGATCCACGACACCTTGAGCGGCCAGACCGCCGAACAGAAAGACCGCGACCGCCGCGTGCTGGCCAACGACATCACCCAGCTGCGCCTGCTGTCGACCCATGTGCCGTTCGACACCGGCAACCTGCGCTGGACCGCCGGCGCCGTGCGCGCCATGCAGGACCAGATCGCCGCGCTCACCCCGGCCGTGTCGGCGGTCGAGGATCGCATGCGCGCACTCCAGGCCGATGGCCGGGCGCTGCCCGCACCCGTCTCGCAGGTGCTGGCCGACATCTCCGAATGGATCAACGCCGGCGCCAAGGCCACCCACGAAGCCGCCGTGCAATTGCGCGCCGCCGTGGCGCGCCTGACGCCCGCCATCGACAGCCATTCGAGCTGGCGCGACGCGCTGCTGGCCAGCCTGATGACCCGCCTGCGCGAACTGATCGACACCTATGACGAATGCCTGGCGCTGCGCCGCGAGATCCGCGCCGGACTGGCCGGCGCTCCGCTGCGGCCATCGCGCGGCGGCGCCAGCCGGCCCAGCCACGTGCTGCACCGCGACCGCGGCATGGCGCTGCTGTCGGCCGCCGCCGCCGGCGTCGCCATCTCGGCCTGCTGCGCCTTCTGGATCGGCACGGCCTGGAGCAATGGCGCCACCGCCGCCCTGATGGCCGCCATCTTCAGTTGCTTCTTCGCCTCGCAGGACAACCCCGTGCCGGGCATCATGCAGTTCCTGACCTACACGGTCTATTCGATCCCGCTGTCGGCGCTGTACCTGCTGGGCATCATGCCGGCGATCCATTCGTTCGAGATGCTGGCGCTGGCGATGCTGCCGACCGCCTTCGTGCTCGGCATCTTCATCGCGCGGCCCGCCTCCACCGGCAAGGCCATGGCGGTGCTGTTCGGCTTCCTGGGCACCATGGCGTTGCAGGACACCCATGCCGCCGATCTGGTCTCGTTCATCGACACGCAGGTGGCGCAATGCCTGGGCGTGGCCACCGCCGCCATCATCGCCGCCATCTTCCGCACCGTCAGCGCCGACTGGAGCGCGCGCCGCATCCAGGCCGCCAACTGGAACGAACTGGCGACGCTGGCCAGCTCGCCGCGCGCCCCGGCCCGCCACACCTATGCCGCCCGCATGCTCGACCGCATCGGCCTGCTGCAACCGCGCCTGGCGCTGGCCAAGCGGCCCGACGACCTGGTCGCCGCCGACGCGCTCAAAGACCTGCGCGTGGGCCGCGACATCGCCGAACTGCAACGCGCACGCCGCCACCTGCCGATGGCCGACGCCAGCATCGCGCCAGTGCTCGACAGCCTGGCGCAGTTTTTCCGCGCCCGCTCGGCCTGGCGCGGCGGCGACAAGACGCCACAACTGCTGGCGCAGATCGACCGCGCCCTGGCCAGCGTCAGCGCCACGCCCGGCACCGTGGCCGCGCGCGACCGCGCGGTGGTGGCCCTGGTGGGCCTGCGCCGCGCCTTCTTCCCCGAGGCGGCCGATTACCAACCGGCCCATCCGACACTGGAGACCCCATGATCGGCGAATTCAACCTCTACGGCATCTATTTCCCCTGGCTGCTGGTGCTGGGCGTGGTCACCCTGGGCGTGGCCTGGGCCGTGCGCCGCGTGCTGGCGCGCGCCGGGCTGTATCGCCTGGTGTGGCACCCGGCGCTGTTCGACCTGGCGCTGTTCATCGTGCTGCTGTACGGCGTCTCCCTGATTTCCCCTTATTTTCTGCAGAGATAGGTATGAAGCTTCCCAATGCCCTGCGCCCCGCCGCCCTTGGCAAATTCGCGCTGACCGCCGCCGTGGTCGCGGCCGCCGTCTACGCCGGCTGGCAGTTGTGGGTGCACTATGAAGTCGAACCCTGGACCCGCGACGGCCGCGTCAAGGCCTACGTGGTGCAGGTGGCGCCGGACGTGTCCGGGCTGGTCACGGCCGTGCCGGTGCACGACAACCAGGACGTGAAGGCCGGCGACGTGCTGTTCGAGATCGACCGCGCCCGCTTCCAACTGGCCTACGACCAGGCCGAAGCGTCGGTGCGCTCGCAACAGGTGGCGCGTGAGCAGGCGTTGCGCGACGCCAAGCGCAACCGTTCGCTGGGCCAGCTGGTGGCCGCCGAGGCGCTGGAACAGAGCCAGACCCGGCTGCAACAGGCCGAGGCCGCGCTGGCCCAGGCCCAGGTGCAACTGAACACCGCGCGCCTGAACCTGGAACGCAGCCGCGTGCTGGCCGTGACCGACGGCCGCGTCACCAACCTCGACCTGCGCGCCGGCTCGTACGCCAGCGCCGGCCGCGGCGTGATGGCGCTGGTCGACGCCAGTTCGTTCTACGTCGAAGGCTATTTCGAGGAAACCAAGCTGCCCGGCATCCACGAAGGCGACCCCGTCACCGTGACGCTGATGGGCGACAACCGCCAGATCCGCGGCCACGTCGAAAGCATTGCGCTGGGCATCGCCGACCGCGACCGCAGCACCGGCGCCAATCTGCTGCCCAACGTCAACCCGACCTTCAACTGGGTGCGCCTGGCGCAACGCATCCCGGTGCGCGTGAAGATCGACCAGGTGCCCGCCGGCGTGCGCCTGGTGGCCGGCCAGACCGCCACCGTCGCCGTCGGCAGCGCCGCCGCGCCGGCGCAAACGGACACCGGCGCGCGCCAGCCGACCTGAGCGCGGCCCTTGCCGTCCCCCGCAACCTCCCAGACAACGCCAAGCCGTAACCGCCATGAACACCAGATTCTTCCTGCCGCTGATGCTGTCCGCCGCGCTGGCCGGATGCGCTGCCGTGGGCCCTGACTACCAGGTGCCCGCCGGCGCGGCCGCCACCCGGCCCGACGCGCAGGCGCCGTTCGCCGAGGCGCGGGAAGGCGTGTTCCAGCGCGACCAGGTGCCGGGCCGCTGGTGGCGCCTGTACAACGACCCTGTGCTCGACGCCCTGGTGGAAAAGGCCCTGGCGGCCAACACCGACCTGCGCGTGGCCAGCGCCAACCTCGAACGGGCCCAGGCCGCCGTGCGCGAAACCCAGGCCCAGCAACAGCCCAGCCTGGGCGTGAACGCCTCGCCCACCTTCGGCCATGTGTCCGGCATCCAGGAACTGGCGCCGGGGATCGACCCGCCCAACCGCTGGTCGTACTCGGCCGGCGCCAGCATGTCGTACCAGGTGGATCTGTTCGGGCAGATCCGGCGCGCCGTGGAAGCGGCCGGCGCCGACGCGCAGGCGGCGCAGGCCGCCTATGACGCCACCCGCGTCACCGTGGCGGCCGAAACCGCGCGCGCCTACGCCAACCTGTGCTCGGCCGGCATGCAACTGGCCTCGGCCGAACACTCGGTCAAGGTGCAGCAGGAATCGCTGGACGCCGTGAGCCGGTTGCAACGCGCCGGCCGCGGCACCGCGCTGGACGTGACCCGCGCGCGCAGCCAGTTGGAGCAATTGCGCGCCAGCCTGCCGCCGTTCCAGGCGCAGCAGCGCACCGCGCTGTACCGGCTGGCGGCGCTGACCGGCCAGCCCCCGCGCGAGATTCCCACCACGCTGCTGCAATGCGCCGCCGCGCCGCAGTTGCGCGAAACGATTCCGGTCGGCGACGGCGCCGCGCTGCTGCGCCGCCGGCCCGACATCCGCCAGGCCGAACGCGCGCTGGCCGCCGCCACCGCGCGCATCGGCGTGGCCACGGCCGACCTCTATCCGAAGATCACGCTGGGCCTGTCGGGCGCCTCGGGCGGCCCGGCCGCCATGTTCGGCGACCGCGGCACCTTCAGCTGGAGCGTCGGTCCGCTGATCTCCTGGACCCTGCCCAACACCGGCGCGGTGCAGGCACGCATCGCCGAGGCCGAGGCCAACACCAAGGCCGCCGTGGCGCGCTTTGACGCCTCGGTGCTGAACGCGCTGCGCGAAACCGAAAGCGCGCTGGTGGTGTATGCGCGCCAGCTCGACCGCCAGGCCGCGCTGCGGGCCGCGCGCGACCAGGCGGCCCAGGCCGCCGCGCAGGCGCGCCAACTGTTCCAGTACGGCAAGACCGACTACCTGACGGTGCTGGACGCCGAACGCACCCTGGCCAGCAATGAAAGCGCGCTGGCCGCCGGCCAGGCCGAACTGAGCAACGACCAGATCGCCGTGTTCCTGGCGCTGGGCGGCGGCTGGGAGCAGTAAGACTCGCGGGCGCCCGGCCGAGGCGCGTCGGCCAGCCCGGAGGGGCTCGGCAAATACCGGCGCCGCGCGCCGTCAATGCACCGTGGTGCCGTCGGGCGGCGACTGGTTCAGACCCAGCGCCGCTTCCCAACTGCGCAACGGCACGCAGGTCTGCAGGCGCACGATGGCGCGCTGGATCAGGGCCGGGTGCAATTCGTGGCCGACGTGCGTGGCCACGTCGATGGTGGAATCGCCGTGCAGTTCGTCCAGCCGCGCCTGCGCCGCCTGAATCAGCGCCACCGGCATGACCGGATCGTCGGCGCCATGCAGCAGATGCAGCGTGGTGTACTGCGGCGCGGCCTTGGGCAACTGCGCATAGCGGCCCGCAAACGCGATCACGCGGCCGGCCATGCCGTCGTGCGCCTGCACCAGTTCCAGCGCCATGATGGCGCCCTGCGAGAAACCGGCCAGCGCGGTGTCGGACTGCAACAGGCCAAAGCGGGCCTGGGCCGCCTTCACGTAAGCCTCCAGCGGCGGCAACGCCTGGGCCACGCGCTCGGGCCGGTTGTCGTCGGAAACGCCGCGCACCGAGAACCACTGGCGCCCGGCGCCGCCGCCGTCGAAGGGTTCGAAGCCCTCGGGGATCAGCACCGCCGCGGCCGGAAACGCGGCGCGCACCGCCTCGGCCAGCGGCACCAGGTTGTCGGGCGAGCCGCCGACGCCGTGCAGCAGGATGAACAATTGGCGCACGTCGGTGCCCGGGTTGGGCAGGAATTCGATCGCGCGGGAAGATGCGGGGGAAGAAGTGGCCATGCTACGGCTCCGGACAGGCACTGGGTGGCCCATTGTAAAATGCCGGTCACACGCAATCCTAGGCAAGGCGCCCACCGGGCTGGCTACTGCCCCCGGTGTCCACCAGGCGCTGACGGGCGATCGTGGCCGGCGCAGCGTTTTGCATCAACCTGTGCATTCCATGAAAACACCGACGACAGATTCGGGAACCCCGCCGGCCGGCAAGAACCAGTTGCATCGCGTGCTCAAGGCGCGCCACCTGACCATGATCGCCCTGGGCGGGGCCATCGGCACCGGCCTGTTCATCGCCTCGGGCGCGGCCATCGCCCAGGCCGGCCCGGGCGGCGCGCTCACGGTCTACCTGCTGATCGGCCTGATGGTCTATTTCATCATGACCAGCCTGGGCGAACTGGCCACCTTCATGCCCGTCTCGGGCTCCTTCTGCACCTACGCCTCGCGCTACGTGGACGGCGGCTTCGGCTTCGCGCTGGGTTGGAACTTCTGGCTCAGCTGGGCCACGGTGGTGGCGGTGGACGTGGTGGCCGCCCAACTGGTAATGGCGTACTGGTTCCCCGATACCCCCGGCTGGATCTGGAGCGTCGCCTTCCTGGCGCTGACCTTCGGCCTGAACGCCTTCTCGGCGCGCAGCTTCGGCGAGGCCGAATACTGGTTCGCCATCATCAAGGTGGTGGCGGTGCTGTGCTTCATCGTGCTGGGCCTGGCCATGCTGGTCGGCATCATCCACAGCGACGCGCCGGTCGGCCTGCGCAACTGGCGCGTGGGCGAGGCGCCGTTCGTGGGCAATGTCGCCACCTGGGTCGGGGTGGCGATGGTGGTGGCCTATTCGTTCCAGGGCACCGAACTGGTGGGCGTGGCCGCCGGCGAATCCGAGAACCCGCGCCGCAACGTGCCGCGCGCCATCAACCACGTGTTCTGGCGCATCCTGCTGTTCTACGTGCTGGCGATCCTGATCATCGGCCTGCTGATTCCCTATACCGACCCGCAACTGCTGCGCAACGAGGTCGAAGACATCGCCGTCAGCCCGTTCACGCTAGTGTTCCAGCACGCCGGGCTGCTGTCGGCGGCCACCATCATGAACGCGGTGATCCTGACCTCGGTGCTGTCGGCCGGCAACTCGGGCATGTACGCCGCCACGCGGATGCTGTTCAACATGGCGGTCGAGGGCCAGGCGCCCAAGCTGTTCAAGCGCCTGACGCGCGGCGGCGTGCCGCTGTACGCGCTGCTGGCCACCACCGCGCTGGCCTGCCTGTGCATGTTCAGCGTGGTCTACAGCCCCAAGGCGGTCTACATCTGGCTGCTGAATTTCGCCGGCATGACCGAGTTCATCGTGTGGCTGAGCATCGCGGTCAGCCACTACCGCTTCCGCCAGGGCTACGTGAAGCACGGCTACGACACCGCCGACCTGCCCTACAAGGCCGGCCTGTTCCCGTTCGGCCCGCTGCTGGCCTTCGTGCTGTGCCTGCTGGTCACGCTGGGCCAGAACTACCAGGCCTTCCTGGACGAGCGCATCGACTGGATCGGCGTGATCTCGACCTACCTGGCGATCCCGCTGTTCCTGGCGTTCTGGATCGGCCACCGGCTGGTGAAGAAGTCGCGCTGGATCCGCTACGAGGACATGCGGTTCTACGGCTTCGAGGCCGACCGCGCGGCCGGCGTCGGCCAGGACGCGCCGGCCGCCGCCAGCGCCGCAGCGCGCCCCTGACGCGGCACCGGGCCACCCCCTGCGGCGGCCCGGCCTTCCGGCGCGGGATCCCTCTCCACGGCAGTGCAATCCCGGGATACATCCTGACCCTTTCGGGTCGGGTAAAATACTGTATATTCATACAGCATTCATTGATTTCCCAGGGCGGCCCGACTGCCCTCCACCCCAGGAGAACCGGGTCGTCCAGCCGCCATGCCGTCCCCAGAACAGATCCATCCCGCGTTGTGGCGCGCCACCCAGTTGGCGCGCGGCGCCGCCCGCAGCCTGCCCACCGGCCATGCCGCCCTGTCGGCCGAGTTGCCGGACGGCGGCTGGCCGCTGGGTTCGCTGATCGAGCTGCTGGCGCCGCAACCCGGCATCGGCGAAATCCGCCTGCTGCGCCCGGCGCTGGCGCAACTGGAAACGCGCCGCGCCATCGCCCTGGTGCAGCCGCCGCACGCGCCGCACATTGCCAGTTGGATGAGCTGGCGGCTCGACCCGCGCCAATTGCTTTGGGTCGCCCCCGAAAAACCGCTGGACGCCCTGTGGGCCGCCGAGCAGATCCTGAAAAACGGTAGCTGCGGCGCCCTGCTCTGCTGGCTGCCCCACGTGCGCCCCGAATCGCTGCGCCGGCTGCACCTGGCGGCCCAGGCCAGCGACCTGCTGTTCGTCGCCCTGCGCCCGGCCAGCGCGGCCCAGCACGCCACCCCCGCCCCGTTGCGCCTGGCGCTCGCGCCCGCGCCGGGCGGGCTATCCGTCCATATCCTCAAGCGCCGCGGACCGGTCTGCGAGGCCCCGCTGTACGTGGGCCTGGAGCCCGGCGTCCTCGCGCCCACCCGCCATGCGCCTCTGGATCGCCGCCTGCCTGCGCTGCCTGCCGCTGGACGCCCTGCGCCCGCACTGGCCGCATGAGGCCCAGGCCTACGCGGTCCTCGACCAGGAACGCGTCGCCGCCCTCACGCCCGCCGCGCGCCAGGCCGGCGTGCGGCCGGGCATGCGCCGTGGCGGCGCGGCCGCCATCGCCCCCGAGGTCGAACTGCTGACGCGAGACCCGTCGGCCGAGGCCGACGCCCTGCAAGGCGCGGCGCTGGCGCTGCTGCAATACACCCCCGAGGTCGCGCTGGCGGGCGAGGACACCGTGCTGCTCAGCGTCGGCGCCAGCCTGCTGTTCTTTGGCGGCCCGCGCGCGCTACACCGGCGCGTGGCCGCCACCCTGGCCGCGCTGGACCTGCGCGTGTCATTGGGCATGGCGCCCACCGCTGCCGGCGCCTGGCTGCTGGCGCATCGCGGCGGCCGCCGCGCGCCGCGCCGGGTGCTCACCGCGCGCACGCTGGCGCGCCGGCTCGACGCCCTGCCCGTGGCCCTGCTGCCGCAGGCTCAACCTCGCCTGGACTGGCTCAACGACATCGGCTGTCACACGCTGGCCGACCTGCGCGCCCTGCCCCGCGCCGGCCTGCAACGGCGCAGCGCGCCCGAGCTGCTGCAGGCGCTGGACGCCGCTTATGGCCAGGCGCCCGAACTGCATCGCTGGATCGAGCCGCCGCCACGTTTCGAGCGCCGCATCGAGCTGATGGAATACCTCGAACACACCGACGCGGTGCTGGCCGTGGCGCGGCGCCTGGCCGAACAACTGGGCGGCTGGCTGACGGCGCGGCAACTGGCGGTGCGGCGCGTGCTGCTGCGCCTGGACCACGAGCGCGGCCGCCATGCGCGCCCGCCCACCGAACTGGAACTGGCGCTGGCCCAGCCCGTCTGGCAGGCGCCGCAGATCCTCAACCTGCTGCGCGAGAAGCTCGGCCGCCTCACCCTGGACGCGCCGGTGATCGCGGTGACGCTGCTGGCGCCCGACACCACCGAACAGCCCGCCGCCAGCACCACCCTGTTTCCCGAACCCGGCGGCACCGCCGCCGACCACGCCCGGCTGCTGGACCTGCTGACCGCGCGGCTGGGCCGCGACCAGGTGCGCCACGCCTGTCCCATCCCCGACCACCGGCCCGAGGCCGCCAACGCCTGGGGCGACGCGCTCGATACGCCGCCGCGCCCCGCGCCGCTGCCCGAACCGCTGGACCGTCCCTTCTGGCTGCTGGACCCGCCGCTGCCGCTGAAGCTGGCCGGCCACCGGCCGCAATACGCCGGCCAGGCGCTGCGGCTGATGCGCGGCCCCGAACGCATCGAAAGCGGCTGGTGGGATCCCGCCCTGACCGTGCGCGACTACTTCGTCGCCGAGGACGCCGCCAGCGCGCGCTACTGGATCTACCGCGAACGCGACGACGAGCACGCGCGCTGGTACCTGCACGGGCTATACGCCTGACCCCGCCATGCAAACGCCCGACGATCCCCATGACGACGCCCCCGGTCCCCCGGCCGGGCTGCCCGGCTACGCCGAACTGCAATGCCAGTCGAACTTCTCGTTCCTGCGGGGCGCCTCGCACCCCGAGGAACTGGTCGCCCGCGCCGCCGAACTGGGCTACGCCGCGCTGGCCATCACCGACGAATGCAGCCTGGCCGGCGTGGTGCGCGCCCACGTCGAGGCCAAGACCCAGAAGCTGCCGCTGATCATCGGCGCCACCTTCCGGCTGCGCGCCGGCCCCGACGCCGCCCCGCTCGACCTGACCCTGCTGGCGCAGACCCGCGAGGGTTACGGCAACCTGTCCGAACTCATCACCCTGGCCCGCACCCGCGCCCCCAAGGGCGAATACCGGCTCGCGCCCGAGGACTTCACCGCCCCGCCGCCGGGCCACGAACACCTGCGCCACCTGCCCGAATGCCTGGCGATCCTGTCGCCCGTCTACGGCGACGACCCCGACCGCATGGCGCAGCAGGCGCGCTGGCTGGCCGCCACCTTCCCGCGCCGCGCCTGGGTCGGCCTGACGCTGCTGTACCGCTCGCGCGACGACCTGCACCGCGCCGCCGTCGACCACGCCGCGCGCGCCGCCGAGCTGCCGGTGGTGGCGCTGGGCCAGGTGCAGATGCACGTGCGTTCGCGCAAGCCGCTGCACGACACCCTGACCGGCATCCGCACCCACCAGTGCGTGTCGCAATGCGGCTACGCGCTGTCCGGCAACGCCGAGCAGCACCTGCGCACCCGCATGCGGCTGGCCAATCTGTATCCGCCCGAGGCGCTGGCGCAGACCCTGGTGGTGGCGCGCCGCTGCGCCTTCTCGCTGGACGAACTGCGCTACGAATATCCCGACGAGATCATCCCGCGCGGCCACACGCCCGCCACCTACCTGCGCCAGGAAACCCTGGCCGGCGCCGCGCGGCGCTTTCCGGCCGGGGTGCCGGCGCACGTCAGCGAGCAGATCGAAAAGGAACTGGCGCTGATCGCCGACCTGCAATACGAGGCCTATTTCCTCACGGTCTACGACATCGTGCGCCACGCCCGCGACAACGGCATCCTGTGCCAGGGACGCGGGTCCGCCGCCAACTCGGCAGTGTGCTACTGCCTGGGCATCACCGAGGTCGACCCGCGCCGCGGCAACAACCTGTTCGAGCGCTTCATCAGCAAGGAACGCAACGAACCGCCCGACATCGACGTCGACTTCGAGCACCAGCGGCGCGAGGAAGTGATCCAGTACATCTACGGCAAGTACGGCCGCCAGCGCGCCGCCCTGACCGCCGTGGTGATCTCCTACCGCCCGCGCAGCGTACTGCGCGACACCGGCCGCGCGCTGGGGGTGGATCCGGGCGTGATCGACGCGGTGGCGCGCGCCCACCAGTGGTGGGACGGCAAGAAGGAAATGCTGCGCACCCTGGGCGCCTGCGGGCTGGACCCGGAATCGCGGGTGGCGCGGCAATGGGCCGCGCTGGCCCAGACCCTGATGGGCTTTCCGCGCCACCTGTCGCAGCACCCGGGCGGCTTCGTCATCTCGCGCGGCAAGCTGTCGCGGCTGGTGCCGATCGAGAACGCCGCCATGGCCGACCGCAGCGTGGTGCAGTGGGACAAGGACGACCTGGACGCGCTCAAGCTGCTCAAGGTCGACGTGCTGGCCCTGGGCATGCTGTCGGCGCTGCGCCGCACCCTGGAACTGGCCGGCCAGCGCCGTGGCCAGCCGCTGCGCCTGCAGGACATCCCCGAAGGCGACGAACCCACCTACGACATGATCTGCGAAGCCGACACCATCGGCGTGTTCCAGATCGAATCGCGCGCCCAGATGACCATGCTGCCGCGCCTGCGGCCGCGCGAATACTACGACCTGGTGGTGCAGGTGGCGATCGTGCGGCCCGGCCCGATCCAGGGCGGCATGGTGCATCCCTACCTGCGGCGCCGCCAGGGCAAGGAAAAGGCAAGCTATCCCAGCGAAAAAGTGCGCGGCGTGCTCAGCCGCACCATGGGCGTGCCCATCTTCCAGGAACAGGTGATGCAGATCGCCGTGGTCGCGGCCGGCTTCTCGCCAGGAGACGCCGACCAGTTGCGCCGCTCCATGGCCGCCTGGAAGCGCAAGGGCGGCGTCGACAAATACCGCGCCCAACTGGTCGGCGGCCTGCTGGCCCACGGCTACACCCTGGAATTCGCCGAGGCGCTGTTCCGCCAGGTCGAAGGCTTTGGCGAGTACGGCTTCCCCGAAAGCCACGCCGCCAGCTTCGCGCTGCTGGCCTACGCCAGCTCCTGGCTCAAGCGCCACGAGCCCGAGGCCTTCCTGGCGGCCCTGCTCAACTCCCAGCCCATGGGCTTTTACGCGCCGGCGCAACTGGTGCAGGACGCGCGCCGCCACGGCGTGCGGGTGCTGCCGGTGGACGTGACCGTCAGCGGCAGGGACGCGGCGCTGGAAACCCCGCCCGCCGACGCGCCGCCGCGCCGGGCCCACCCCCACGCCCCCGCGCCGGACGAAACCCGCCCCGCCGTGCGTCTGGGCCTGAACCTGATCCAGGGCCTGCACCAAGACAGCGCCCGCCGCATCGAGGCGGCCCGCGCCCAGGCGCCCTTCACCAGCACCGGCGACCTGGCCCGCCGCGCCGCCCTGACGCGCCACGACCTGAACGCCCTGGCCGCTGGCGACGCCCTGCGCACCCTGGCCGGCCACCGCCGCCAGGCCAGTTGGGAAGCCGCCGCCAGCGTCCACAGCCGCGACCTGCTGCGCGACGCCGCCATCCACGAGACCGAGGCGCCGCGACTGGCCGCGCCCACCGAGAGCCAGACCGTGGCGGCCGACTACCGCAGCGTCGGCCTGACCCTGCGGCGCCACCCCGTCGAACTGCTGCGCCCGCAATTGGCGGCGCGCAATTTCCAGCCCGCCAGCGTGCTCAACGGCTACCCCGACAAGCGCGTGGCCCGCGCCTGTGGCATCGTCACCGTGCGCCAGCGGCCGCAGACCTCCAAGGGCGTGATCTTCGTCACCCTGGAAGACGAAACCGGCCCGGTCAACGTGGTGGTGCGCCCCGAGCTGATCGAACGCCAGCGGCGCGAACTGCTCGGCGCCACCCTGCTGGGCGTGTATGGCAGTTGGCAGAGCGTGGACGGCGTGCGTCACCTGATCGCGCAGCGGCTGGTGGACCTGTCCGAGTTGCTGGGCGGCCTGAGCATGCCCAGCCGCAATTTCCACTGACGGCGGGAGACGGCGCCGCCGAACGCGCTGGCCGCCAGCCACGCCCGGACGTACAGCCCCGGCACGCCCGCCGAGCGCGCGGCCGGCGGCTGGTCTATGATGGATTTTCCGCGACGCCCGCCAGCCCGCGCGATGGCCGTGCCGCGGAAACGTTTTATTTTTCAGGAGTGATCATGATCCGCAAGCTGATTCCCGTTCTGCTGGTAGCCACGCTGAGCGCCTGCGCCAACACCGGAGCCCCGCGTTCCTCCTCGTCCGCCTCCGCCAGCAGCGCCAGCTCGCCCGCCGTGTCCGACAGCGCCTCCGGCGCGTCGTACGGATCGTCCTCCGCCCCGTCCGGCAGCGCCCGCAAGACCTGCGACGCCAGCACCCTGCAATCCCAGATCGGTCAGAAAGCCACCCAGTCCGTCACGGAAGACCTGCGCAGCCGCAGCGGCGCCGCCACGGCCCGCATCCTGCGTCCGGGCCAATTGGTCACCATGGAATACAACGACACCCGCTTGAACCTGATCGTCGACGACAAGGATGTGATGACGGCGATCCGCTGCGGCTGATCCCGCCACTCCCGGCACGACGGGCGCAGCGGGCGCAATCGCCCCGCGCCCGCTTGTTCCGGGCGGCGCGGTTGCCCGCGCCATCCCGGGACGATCCGGCAAGCCGACCGCGTCCAGGGACAGCCCCGCCCCGGCCCCAAGCGCCGCCGGGCCGGCAGGCCACGATCTGCCCGCCGCCGCGCCCCTTCGCGGCGCCCGCGCCCCCCACGCTTGACCCTCACGCAACGTCATGCCCAAAAGTTCCGTCTGCGCCATCAACGGAGGACCCCCGTGCGACTGAAAGTAGGAGAACTGGCCAAGCGCAGCGGACTGACCGTCCGCACGCTGCACCACTATCACGCGATCGGCCTGCTGACACCTTCGGCGCGCGCCGACAACGGCTACCGGCTCTACGGCCGCGACGACATCGCCCGACTGCACCAGATCCAGGCATTGCGTCGCTTCGGACTGCCGCTGGCCGAGATCGGCGCCTACCTGGACCAACCCGGCACGCCGCTGGACGAGATCATCGCCAGGCAAATCGCGATGCTCGACCGCCAGATCCAACAGGCCGCCCGGCTGCGCGAACGCCTCGCGCAGTTGCAAGGCCAGTTGGCGACGGGCGCGGAGCCGGAGCTGGCCGATTGGCTGACCACTCTGGAACTGATGAACATGTACGACAAATATTTTTCCCAGGAAGAACTGGCGCGCCTGCCCATGTATGGCCGTAGCCGCGACGACGATACCGACTGGCTCGCGCTGATCCAGGAGGTGCGCCAGCAGATGGACAGCGGCGCCCCGCCCGAGGACGCGCGCTCGCAGGCCCTGGCCCTGCGCTGGATGACGCTGCTGCTGCGCGACACCAACGGCGATCCGCGCCTGCTGGTAAAACTGAACCGGATGCACGAACAGGAGCCGGCCATGCAGGAACACATCGGCATTTCCCCCGCCATGCGTGACTACGTGGTGCGCGCCTTCTCCGAAAGCAAGCTGCGTCTGTACGAAAAGCACCTGACACCGGACGAGGCGCGCTTCATGCGGGCGCACTATCACGACCGCGTCGGCGAATGGCCGGCCCTGATCGCCCGGGTGCGCGATGCGATCGACGCCGGCCAGAGGCCCGACTCGGCCGCTGGCCGCGAACTGGCGCGGCAATGGCTGGAACTGTTTTGCACCTATGCGGGCAAGGACCCCGCCACCCACGCGAAATTCCGCCACGCGCTGATGACCGAGCCCGAACTGACCGCCGGCACCTGGGCCGACGACGCCACGCTGGCCTTCATGCGCCAGGCGATGGGGGCATTGACGGCGGCGCGCTGAACCGCGGACGCGGCCACGGCCTTAGTCGCGGTCGCGCTACCAGCGCGCCGCCTGCACAAAATCCACGAACGCGCGCAACGGCGCCGGCAGATAATGCCGGCCCGGAAAATACAGCAAGGGGCCGGTGAAGCCTGGCCACCAATCCGCCAGCACCGGCTCCAGCTCGCCGCGGTCCAGGTAAGGCCGCAGCCAATCCTCGAACAAATAGACCACCCCGGCCCCGGCCACCGCCGCATCGACCGCCAGGTCCGCCGCCGCCCCCAGGCTGACGATCAGCGGACCGTCCACCTCCACCGTGACGGACTCGCCGTCGCGTTCAAACGTCCACGCCGGCATGGCGCCGCTGGCAAAGCGCCCGCGCAGGCACAAGTGCTGGCGCAGGTCCTGCGGGTGCCGCGGCCGCCCATGCCGGGCCAGGTACGCCGGCGCGGCGGCCACCGCCATCCGCTGGCGCCGTGGGCCGATCGGGATGGCCACCATGTCCTGGTCCATGCTCTCCTCGTACCGGATGCCCGCGTCACAACCGGATTGCAGCAGCTCGACGAAGCGGTCATCGACGATCACCTCCAGCCGGATCTCCGGGTACTGGGCCAGAAACGGCGGCACAATGCGCGGCAGCACCAGCCGCGACGCCGCCAGCGGCACATTCAGACGCAGCCTGCCCGCTGGCCGGTCGCGGAAACTGTTGGCCACGTCCAGCGCCGACTCGACCGCGTCCAGCGCCGGCGTCAGTTGCTCCAGCAGGCGCTGTCCGGCCGCCGTGGTCGCCACGCTGCGCGTGGTGCGATTCAACAGCCGCACGCCCAGCCGCGCCTCCAGCCGGCGCACCGCTTCACTCAACTGCGACGCGCTGGTTCCCGTCTGCCGCGCCGCGCCGCGAAAGCCCCCATGCGTCGCCACCGCGACAAAGGCACTGATGTCTTGAAGGTTGGACACGGCGGCCCCTATTGTTCGTCATTCCGCACAAGCTGTGCGATTACCAGGGATTGTCGCACGCAGCACGCCGCCCTAGACTCGCTTTCATTCACCCCCCCGGAGCAAGTCATGACCTCGATTCAACACGCCGGCGCCTATTCGCTGGGCAACCTGTCCGTCAACCGCCTGGGCTACGGCGCCATGCAACTGGCCGGCCCCCACGTGTTCGGCCCGCCCAAGGACAAGGCGCAGGCCCTGGCCGTCCTGCGCGAAGCGGTGGCGCTGGGCATCAACCACCTGGACACCAGCGATTTCTACGGCCCGCACATCACCAACCAACTGATCCGCGAGGCGCTGCACCCCTACCGCGACGACCTGGTCATCGTCACCAAAGTGGGCGCGCGCCGCGGCGCGGACGCCTCGTGGCTGCTGGCCAATTCGCCGGCCGAACTGGAAACGGCGGTGCACGACAACCTGCGCAACCTGGGCCTGGACGTGCTGGACGTGGTCAACCTGCGGCTCATGTTCGACGTGACCGGCCCGGCCGAAGGCGACATCGAACCGGCCATGAGCACCCTGGCCGAATTGCAGCGCAAGGGCCTGATCCGCCACCTGGGCCTGAGCAACGCCACCGCGCGCCAAGTGGCGCAGGCGCGCGGCATCGCCGACATCGTCTGCGTGCAGAACCAGTACAACATCGCGCACCGCGCCGACGACGCGTTGATCGGGCAGCTGGCGCAAGACGGCATCGCCTACGTGCCGTTCTTCCCGCTGGGCGGCTTCTCGCCGCTGCAATCGGCCACGCTGGAGCGCGTGGCCGCAGACTGCCAGGCCACGCCGATGCAGACCGCGCTGGCCTGGCTGCTGCAACGCTCGCCCAACATCCTGCTGATCCCGGGCACCTCGTCGATCGAGCACCTGCGGCAGAACGCCGCCGCGGCCAGCCTGGCGCTGCCGCCGCGGGCGGTGGCCGAGCTTGACGGCATTGGCGCCGCCAGCCAGGGCGGCGGGCGCGGTTGACCAATCCGGCGCATAGTGGCACCTTACCCCGAAGTGCCACGCCCGGGACCACCCTTGGACCACCCCCAACCCCTCGTCACCGTCGACGCCGTCCTGCTCACCTTGCGCCAGACCGGCCTGGAAATCGCCCTGCATCCGCGCGACCGCGCGCCGTTCAAGGGCGCCATGGCCTTGCCCGGCGGCATGGTGCACGTGGATGAAGACGCCAGCACCGAGGCCAGCATCCGCCGCGTGCTGCGCGCCAAGACCGGCTTCGAGCCGCGCTACCTGGAGCAGTTGCAGGTGTTCTCCGGACCGCATCGCGACCCGCGCAAGTGGTCGCTGTCCGTCTCCTACGTGGCGTTGGTGCCGGCGGCTGAATTGGAAGCCGCGCCCGCCGGCTTTCGCTTCGTCAGCGTGGACGCGCTGCCGCCGCTGGCCTTCGACCACGCCGACATCGTCGCCGCCGCCGTGGCCCGCGTGCGCGGCAAATCCAGCTACTCGACCCTGCCGTTCTTCCTGCTGCCCGAACGCTTCACGCTGACCGAACTGCAACGCACCTACGAAGCCATCCTGCAAACCACGCTCGAAAAATCCAACTTCCGCCGCAAGATGGAAGCCTGGGACGTGCTGGAGGCCACCGACGACTACGTGCTGGGCGCCCAGCGCCCCGCGCGCCTGTACCGCCTGAAAGACTTCACCCTGTTCGACCGCAGCGTCGGATAAGCGCGCGCCTGCGCCACCCTTAGTTGCATACAAACAATAAGTAGGCTTATACTTGCCTCACTTAGTTTTAATTTGCCACTAAGGCCTGATCATGTTCACCCTCACCGCGCTCGTAGAAGGACAACGCCAAACCGACACGCCCCGCGCGTTCGTGTTCCCCGGCGGCGAAAGCCAGGTCACCGTGCCCGCCACCTTGCAGGCCTGCGCCGACGCGGCCAGCGAATTCCGCATCCACGCCCTGCTGAAGTCGGCCGACGATGTCATGCAATTGCTGCTGCTGACCGACGCCCTGCGCCGCCTGAACCCGGCCGCGCCGGTGCACCTGGACATGCCCTACGTGCCCTATGCCCGCCAGGACCGCGTCTGCAACCCCGGCGAAGCGCTGGGCGCGGCCGTGTTCTGCAAACTCATCAACGACCAGCAATACGCCACCGTCACCGTGGTCGAGCCGCACAGCGACGTCACCCCCGCCCTGCTGCAACGCGTTCGCGTGATCGACGCCAGCGCCTTCCTGAAGAACGCCCTGGCCAACCCCGTCTTCGCCAACGGCGTGACCCTGATGGCGCCCGACGCCGGCGCCCGCAAGCGCGTCCAGGCCCTGGCCAAAAAGCTCGGCGTGGCCGCCGTGCGCTACGCCGAAAAAGTGCGCGACCCGCAGACCGGCCGCATCACCGAAACCCGCGTGCCCGACGACATCCCGGCGCAACCCGTGCTGGTGGTCGACGACATCTGCGACGGCGGCCGCACCTTCCTGGAACTGGCCTCGGCCTTGCGCGAGAAGACCGGCCAGCCGCTCTACCTGTACGTGACCCACGGCCTCTTCAGCAAAGGCCTGGCCGAACTGAACGCCCGCTACGCCGGCCTCTACGCCGCCTATGACTGGACGGGCGCCGAAGGCCCGGGCGCGCCCGTCATCGTCAACTGAACATCAAGCAGGAGTCCACACCATGAACGCCCCCGCCTCTACCAAGAACGGCATCAACCCCTTGCTGCAAGCCGACTTCTACAAGACCGGCCACCCCTTCCAGTACCCCCAAGGCACCAACAGGATCCTGGCCAACTTCACGCCGCGCTCGGCCCGGCTGGCGCCCGTGCTGCCGGAACTGTTCGACAACAAGATCGTCTGGTTCGGCCTGCAAGGCTTCATCAAGGAAATCCTGATCGACCTGTTCAACCGCGAATTCTTCGGCAAGCCCGCCGGGGCGGCCGTGCGCCAATATCAGCGTCGCGTCGACAACGCGCTAGGCAAGGGCGCGGTCACCGTCGACCACCTGCAAGCGTTGTACGAACTGGGCTACCTGCCGCTGGAAATCCGCTCCCTGCCCGAAGGCGCCCGCGTCGACATCCGCGTGCCGCCCGTCACTTTCGTCAATACGAAGCCGGAATTCGCCTGGCTGGTCACCTACATCGAAACGCTGTTCAGTTGCGAATCGTGGAAGCCGTCCACCGTGGCCACCATCGCCTTCGAGTACCGCAAGCTCTTGACCTACTTCGCCCGCCTGACCGGCAGCCCGATGGACTTCGTCAACTGGCAGGGCCACGACTTCTCGATGCGCGGCATGGCCGGCCTGTACGACGCCCGCAAGAGCGGCGCCGGCCACCTGCTGTCGTTCACCGGCACCGACACCATTCCCGCCATCGACTACCTGGAAGACCTGTACGGCGCCGATTCGGACCGCGAACTGGTCGGCGGCTCGGTGCCCGCCACCGAACACTCGGTCATGTGCCTGGGCAGCAAGGAAGGCGAAATCGAAACCATCCGCCGCCTGGTCACGCAGGTCTACCCGGCCGGCATCGTGTCGGTGGTGTCGGACACCTGGGACTTCTGGCAAGTGGTCACGGACTTCGCCGCCGCATTGAAGTCGGCAATCCTGGCGCGCCAGCCCGATCCCTTCGGCAACGCCAAGGTGGTGTTCCGCCCGGACTCCGGCGATCCCGTGAAAATCCTGACCGGCTACTTCTGCACCGACGTGGCGAGCCTCGAAGACACCACCGCCCTGGCCGCCGCCCGCCGCGACGGCTTCGAGGCGGTGCGCGACGCCGCGACGGGCGCCTGGTGGCGACTGGACGACGACGCACGCCCCAGCCAGGCGCTGCGCGAAGCCGAAGTCAAAGGCGCCGTGCAATGCCTGTGGGACATCTTCGGCGGCGTCGTGACCGAGCGCGGCTACAAGCTGCTGGATCCGCACGTCGGCCTGATCTACGGCGATTCCATCACGCTGGCGCGCGGCCGCGATATCCTGGTGCGGCTGGAAAGAAAGGGCTTTGCCTCCGGCAACGTGGTCCTGGGCATCGGCTCCTACACCTACCAATACTTGACCCGCGACAGCTTCGGCTGGGCGCTCAAGGCGACGCATGCCGAGGTCAACGGCGAACCGCAGGAACTGGTGAAGGACCCCGTGACGGACTCCGGCGTGAAGCGGTCGGCCAAGGGGTTGCTGCGGGTGGATGAAACGGCGACGGGGTACGTGTTGCGTGACCAGCAAACGCCGGAACAGGCGGCGGGCGGCGCGTTGGTGCCGGTGTTTCGCGATGGGCAACTGCTGGTGGAACAGAGCCTGGCGCAGATCCGGGAGCGGTTGCAAGGGTCGTGGGTGTGCCCGGAGCCGGGGAGTCTTGATTGGGGAGGCTGCTGAACGGATAGCCGTCGGCGCGCCCGCCGGGGTCAATTCCAAACGGTTGTTGTGGCGGATGAACAGCGGCTGGCCGCCGCTTGCCTCCAGCGCCCGCACCTGCTCCGTGACGCAGGGCTGGGACAGGTGGACCCGCTTGGCGGCCTGCGTGAAGCTCAATGTTTCGACTGCCGCCAGGAAGATCTTCAGTTGCCGTAGTTGGAACATGGGGTGTCCGAAGGGAGATTGCCGGGCGGCATACGGCAGGAAATCCACGCCACCTCGGACGCGCATTCCCTGCGCGCAGTATCCATGGCCACTGACGGATTCGGATTCAGATAGCGCCGTTACATGCGGATTTTATTGGCAGTGTATATTTACGTTTCATTCTCCACTCGGCCATTCAACCTTTCCGATAAAAAACATCGCGAAAATCTGAAGAAGCGGCTCCCTTCCGGAATAACCGAATGGCAGATTCGAGATCGCATTTCAATATCACCTCACAATAAAACTGGATATGAAAAAGACGATAGCGCGCGCATGCATCTCCCTTATCACTCTTGCAACCCTTGGCACGACTTCCGCCTGGGCTCAAGAACTGACCATTCCTCAAAAGAATGCCGTGCGCTCGGCCAAGCAATACCTCAGTTTTGCCGGATTTTCACGCAGTGGATTGATTCAGCAGCTTTCGTCGGACGCGGGTGACGGATACAAGGTTGCGGATGCCACAATCGCGGTGGACAGCCTCAAGGTGGATTGGAACAAGCAGGCCGCCAGATCCGCACAGAATTATGTGGATATGACGGGTTTTTCGTGCAAAGGCCTGATCCAGCAGTTGTCGTCGAGCGCGGGCGACCGCTACACCAAGAGCGAAGCAACCTACGGCGCCAAGGCCGTGGGCGTGTGCGAATAGAAGCATATTCGAGGGGCGTTGAAACCAAAGCGCGCTAAATAGCGCCGATCCGTTGCAGCGCCCGTCCCCTGCTACTCCCCGCGCCCCCGCACCGCCGGTGGCACATGCGGCAGAAAATCCCCCGCCACTTCAAACGCGCATTCCTCGCGCGCAATATCGATCACCCGCGACACCACCGGATTGACGATGCTCTTCTTGTGCACCGCGTAGTAATTGATCGTGGGCAAATCCGGCTGCACATCCAGCCGGCACAACGCCCCGCGCTCGACCAGCGGCGCGAAATACGCCCCCGGCAGGTAGCTGATGCCCAGCCCCAGCATGGTCAACTGCGCCATCATGCCCAGGCTGTTACAGGTCAGCACCCGCTTGACCGACAGGCCCTGCTCGGCGAACCAGGCATCGTACAGATGCGACAGCGCCGAATTGGTCGGCTGCGAGATCACCGGATACGGCGCCAGGTCCTGCGGCGCCAGCCGCGCCGCAAAGTCGATGTCCAGCGACGGGCTGGCCATCCACACGTTGGTCACCGCGCCCAGGTGGACGCAGTCGTACTGGTAGCTCCAGAACGGCCCCGGCATGATCGCCAGGTCCAGCTGGTCCTGCTCCAGTCGTTCGTACAGCGTGATGCCGCCGTCGATCTCCGGCATAAGCTGCACCTTGGGATAGCGCAGGCTGATCTGGCTGACCAGCCGCGCCAGCCAGGTCATGCCGACCAGCTCGGTCACGCCCAGCCGCACCACGCCCTCGAAGCTGGCCGGGTCGGCCATGTTCCGCACGATGCGGCTGTTCAGGTCCAGCATCTCGCGCGCCAGCTCGAACAGCTTGCGGCCCTGCGCCGTCAGCACCAGCTTCTTGGCGCGGCGCTCGAACAGCGGCGCGCCGGCAAAGGCCTCCAGCTCGCCCACCCGCTTGGCGACCGCCGACTGGGTGGTGTGCAGCTTGCGCGAAGACGCGCTGAAGCTGCCCAGTTGCGAGCTCCAGTAGAACGCCTCCAACTGTTTGAGGGTGTACATCGCGGCGGTGGATGTGAAATGCATGAAGAACCCTCACATTATCGTCGACAGGCGCGCGGCTGCCATCCGGTCCGCAATCGGAACGTTGCACGGGCGGCAGGCTCCGCGCCCCGCCCTACCCGCGCGGATGCAAGATATCCGCCAGGAACCGCTGCGCCCGCGGATGCCGCGGCGCGCTGAAAAAGCGCTCCGGCGTGTCCATCTCCAGGATCTCGCCCGCGTCCATGAACACCACCCGGTCGCACACGTCCCGCGCGAAACCCATCTCGTGCGTCACGCAGACCATGGTCATGCCGTCCTTGGCCAGGCCCTTCATCACCTGCAGCACCTCGCCCACCATCTCCGGGTCGAGCGCGCTGGTGGGCTCGTCGAACAGCATCACCGGCGGTTGCAGCGCCAGCGCCCGGGCGATCGCCACGCGCTACTGCTGGCCGCCCGACAGCGAACCGGGATAGGCGTCGATCTTGTGCTCCAGCCCCACCCGCGCCAGCAGTTGGCGCGCCAGCTCGGTGGCCTGCTTGCGCGGCTGCTTGCGGATGTTGACCGGCGCGAACACCACGTTGTCCAGCACGCTCATGTGCGGAAACAGGTTGAACTGCTGGAACACGAAACCGATCTTCTGGCGCAGCGCGTTCAGGTTGACGCCCTTGGCGTAGATGTCGGCGTCGTCGATCAGGATGCGGCCCTTCTCGATCGGCTCCAGCCGGTTGATGGTGCGGATCATGGTGGACTTGCCCGAGCCCGACGGCCCGCACACCACCAGCACCTCGCCGCGCGCCACCGACAGATCCACGTCCTTCAGGACGTGGTGCGCGCCGTACCATTTATTGACTTTCTCAAGCTTGATCATGATGAATTCCGATAAGCGCCGGCCCTAGGCCATGGCGCGCTGGCGGCGGATGCGCAGGTCCAGCCACGACAGGCCGCGGCTCAGGCTGAAGCACACCAGGAAGTAGATGATGGCCAGGATGCCGAACACCTGCAGCGGCTGGGTCAGCACCAGGTTGTTGACCTGGTTGGCGGCAAACGTCAGTTCGTTCACGCTGATCACATAGCCCAGCGAGGTCTCCTTGATGGTCGAGACGAACTGGCTGGTCATGCTGGGCAGCACGTTGAACAGCGCCTGAGGCAGCACCACCCGGCGCATCGTGGTCCAGTAGCCCACGCCCAGCGAGCGCGAGGCCTCGATCTGGCCGCGCGGCACCGCCTCGATGCCCGAGCGGATCACCTCCGACAGATAGGCGCTCTCGTACACCACCAGCGCCGCGATCAGCGTCCAGAAGCCGCTGATGACCTGCCCCGTCAGCTTCGGAATGACGAAATAGGCCCAGAAGATCAGCATCAGCAGCGGCATGCCGCGCACCACGTTGACCAGCGTCTTGCTGGCCACGCGCAGCCAGCCAAACGGACTGACCCGCGCCAGCGCGATCGCCAGCGCCAGCGGCAACGACAGCGCCAGGCCGCACAACGCCAGGATCAGCGTCAGCGCCAGCCCGCCCAGCGGGCCATTGGGGTATTGGCCGACCAGCAGCGTCGGCCAGTATTGCGACAAAAGATCAAGCACCGTGGCCTCCCTGGTTCAGGCGGTAGCGCGCATAGATGCGCGAGCCGATCAGCATGATCAGGAAAGATCCCAGCAGGTACATGATGGTCGCGGCGCCAAACGTGGCGAAGGTTCGATAGGTTTCGTTCTCGATCTCGCGCGCCTGGTAGGTCAGCTCCATCACGCCGATGGCCATGGCCACGCTGGTGTTCTTGAACAGCAGCAAGGCGCGCCCCACCAGCGGCGGAATGGAAATCCGCACCGCCTGCGGCACGATCACGAAGCGCATGCATTGCAGGTAGCTGGCGCCCAGCGCCCGCGCCGCCTCGAACTGCGTGCCGGGAATGGCGCGCAGCCCGCTGCGGATGTCCTCCGCGATATAGGCGGCCGACCCCAGCGCCAGCGCGATCGCCGCCAGCGACATCTCGGCGTTGTGCTGGTACAGCCACAGCCGGAAACCTTCCGGCAGCAGCTCGGGCATGCCGAAGTACCAGAACAGCACCTGCACCAGCAGCGGCACGTTGCGGTGGTATTCCACATAGGCGTCGACCAGCCAGCGGCACGGCGCCAGGTTGGTGGCGCGCACCACCACCAGCGTCACCGCGATGGTGAACGCCATCACCCAGGACACCAGGAACAGCTGCAGCGTCACCCCCATGCCGCTTAACAGCAGCTGGTATTGCGAAGCGTCAAGTAAGCTCATTGCGCGGGCACCGGCACTCAGCCCGCGATGGGGCCGATCTTGAAGCCGCGTTCGAGCTTGTACGGCGTCTGCGGGCCGAACCACTTGTCGAACAGCTGCGCGGCCACGCCCGAGCTTTCGGCCTCATCCAGCGCCTGGTTCACCACATTCAGCATACCCGGCTCGGACTTGCGCACGCCCAGGCCCCACGGTTCGTCAAACACCGACTTGGCGATCACGCTGACCGGCGCCGTCGGCGGGCTTTGCAGCACCAGGCGCACCAGCACCAGTTCCGACGCGAACTGCGCGTCCACCTTCTTCTGTTGCAGCGCCAGGTACGTGGCCGAGCTGTCGCCGTAGCCAATCACCTGCGACTTGTCCAGAATGCGCTTGATCTCGCGTTCCGAACTGGAACCCTTGGTCGCGCCGACGCGGCGGCCGTTCAGCGATTCGATCGTGTCCAGCCCCGAATCCTTGCGCACCAGCAGCTTCTGCGGGCTGACGTAGTACGCATGGCTGAAGGCGATCTGCTGGGCGCGGTCCGGCGAATACCCCAGGTTCGCCGCCAGGATATCGACGCGGCCCTCGTTCAGCTCCGGCACGCGCGCCGCCACCGACAGCAGCTTGTAGCTGACCTTCACGCCCAGCTTGTCGGCCACCAGCTTGCACACGTCGACGTCATAGCCCACCAACTGGCGCGTCGTCGCATCCTGGAAGCTGAACGGCTGCGACGTGCCCAGCGTGCCGCAGATCAATTCGCCGCGGGCCTTGATGTCGGCCACCTGATCGGCACGGGCGCCGGCGCCCAGCGACAGCGCGGCCAAACCCAGGCAGACGGCGATAAGTGAATGGCGTTTCATGGTGATTCCCCTTGTGTTGTGGTTTGAACAAAAAACAGAACCGGCCCGCTCGTTGGCGGGCCGGGGAACAATCAGGCGAGCTTGGCGCAGGCCTCGCGGATCGCCGCGCAGCCCTGCCGGATATCGTCCAGCGACGCCGCGAACGACAGGCGGAACGTGCCCGGCGCGCCATAGGCATGGCCGTCGATCACCGCCGCCCCCGCCTCGCGCAGCAGGTAATGCGTCAGGTCGGTATCGCTGCGGATCTCGTCACCGGCCGGCGTGCGCCTGCCCAGCAGCCCCGAGCAATCCGGAAACACGTAGAACGCGCCCTGCGGCACCACGATCTCCAGCCCCGGCGTGCCCGACAGCTCCGCCACCGCCAGATCACGGCGCTCGCGGAACACCCGCGCGAACTCCGTCACGCAATCCTGCGGCCCCGACAGCGCCTCCAGCGCCGCCGCCTGGCTCACCGACGACGCGCCCGACGTACTCTGCGACTGCAGAATCGCCATGGCCTTGATCAGTTCGTCCGGCCCGGCGCCGTAACCGATGCGCCAGCCCGTCATCGCATAGGCCTTGGACACGCCATTGATCACCAGCGTGCGCGCCGCCAGCGCCGGCGCCACCTGCAACGGATGCACCGTGGGCTCGCCGGTGAAGTTCAGGCGCGCATAGATATCGTCCGTCATCAGCCAGACGTGCGGATGGCGTTCCAGCACCGCGGTCAGCCCGCGCAGCTCGTCGGCAGTGTAGACCGAGCCGGTCGGATTGCTGGGCGCGTTCATCATCAGCCACTTGGTGCGCGGCGTGATGGCGCGCTCCAGCGCCTCGGGCGTCAGCTTGTAATCCGTGGCCGGCGTGGTCGGCACCGCCACCGGCACGCCGCCATTGACCAGCACCATGTCCGGATACGACACCCAGAACGGCGCCGGAATCAGCACCTCGTCGCCGTCGTTCAGCGTCGCCGCCAGCCCGTTGAAAATCACCTGCTTGGCGCCCGTGCTGACAATGATGCGCGCCGCCGGGTAATCGACGCCGGTCGCTTCCAGCAGATGCGCCCGCGCCGCCTTGCGCAGCGCCACCGTGCCCTGGGCCGGCGGATACTTGGTCTCGCCCCGGTTCATCGCCGCCGTGGCCGCCTGGCGGATATGCTCCGGCGTCGAGAAATCCGGCTCGCCAATCGTCAGGTCGATGATGCGCCGGCCCTGCTCGCGCAGTTCGGCGATGATGGCGCGCGCCGCCACGCTGGGTGACAGCTTGATGCGCTTGATGCGGTCGGCGACGATGCTGGTGGCTTGCGCGGGCTGGGTCTGGGTTTGCGCCGGGGTCTGGGCTTGGATCGGGGTTTGCGTCATTTCGCGGCTCCCGTCTTCTCGGCCAGCGTCTTTTCCAGCCAGGGCTTGGTGTAGGTGCCGGCGCGCAGCTTTTCCTTGGCCACCGCCTCGTCGGCTTCCTTCTTGGTCGCCAGCGCCAGCACCGCCGCGGCATGCTCGGCGGGAATCACCACCACGCCGTCGGCATCGCCGACCACCACGTCGCCCGGGTTGACCACCTGCCCGCCCACCGACACCGGCACATTGATCTCGCCCGGGCCGTCCTTGTACGGCCCCTTGTGCGACACGGCGCGCGCAAAGCAGCCGAACTGCCCCTGCGCGAACACGTCCAGGTCTCGCACCGCGCCGTCGATCACGAACCCGGCAATGCCGCGCCCCTGCGCGTCCATCATCATCAATTCGCCGACCAGCGCATTGCTGGTATCGCCCGCGCCATCGACCACGATCACATCGCCCGCGCCTCCCAGCGAAATCGCCTTGTGGATCATCAGGTTATCGCCCGGCCGCGTCTTCACGGTCAGCGCCAGGCCAACCGTGCGCTGGTTGCCGGCGTGCAGCGGACGCAGCCCGCTGACGCCGTACAGGCGGTTCATGCAATCGCTGATCTGGGCCGAGCCAATGGCGGCAAAACCGGCCAGCACGTCAGCGGCGACGGCCGGCGCGGTCCGGGGAAGAATGCGGTATCCGATGGGATTCATAGCGAGGAATTTTCTTGAAGGCGTGAACGGCAATAAGCGAACACGCATTACAAGGCCTCGCGGGGCGATCCTCAAAACGATATAAATTCCCGGTTATGTAGGAATTATTTTCGTGGATGTTATTGGATCAAGGGGGGAGCGTTGTGGGTGGGGTTGGGGGCTTCCCTGTCGCCGTCGGCTTGCAGGGCCTGGTCGAGCATGGCTTCGGTCAGGGTGCCGAGGTGTTCGCAGAGGCTTTCGACGCCGCCCATCAGGGCGGTGATTGCCCAGGGGTCTAGCGGTGGGGAGCCGGTGGCGTCAGGTTCGGCGGCGCTGTTGCCGACCATGCGGGCGATGGTCTGGATCGCGTAGCGGGTGCGGTCTAGTTGGTGGAGGTGGGATAGGGAGACGCGGCCGGATTCGCGGTCGGTGTCGATTAGCCAGGGGTTTTGGGTGAGGGGGTGCAGCATGGGGCTGCCTCCTATAGCGAGTGGAGACCCGCCTCCTCGCTTCCAAACGGGGCGGGCGGGCACAAGACAGGGTTGGAAGACCGGAGCTATAGGACCCGGCGTGCGCAAGCGCACCCCCGTCCAGGCCCGCCCATAGGGACGCGCGTAGACGCTGGACATGAAAACGCCGCCTGAGCGGCGGCTGTCCCGCCTATAGCTTACCCGGCTTCCATTCCGGGACTACCGTTGGTGCGGTAGTGGGGGGAGTATACGGGAAGGAGTGGTGTGGGGTGGAGAAAGGGATGGACAATTTGGCTACTTATGCCGGCAAGCAGGTAGCGGGATAAATGACAGCTTTTGGCCAGAAGTAGCCGGTCGGAAAGCACAGCTGTCGGCGAGAGGTTCTCCGCCACGCATACTCCAATCTGGGGCAGAGACCGTAGTTAACGGGCCCATCAACTCGGGGCGTTCAACACGGCAATCAATACCACCCCGCCATACGAATATTCATTAATCTGAAAGAATGTATCTAGCAACACAACAGGGATTTCGAGCGAATTACAGCCCTTAGTGCAATCGAACTAGCATAGGGATTTAATACACGCACAGAACACCAGATATTGGACCGAGAAGACACATTGACGATCTATATTCTTATGATAAGCTCTCATGTCGTTAGTTATTGCCGAGTAAATAATGGAACCCCAAGCCGAAAGTGAACTTATGCAGGAGTTAGGAGTTGTGGCAAGGAACCACCAATTTCCGATAGCGACGAAGGTCCGCGGATCTTTCGAGATCCAGGGAACCTGCGTAGCGATTGGCGATGGCAAAAACCACTTCCTAGTCACTGCATCGCACGTCACGAACCTGAGGCACGACGCAGCCGATCATGAGCTTTACCTCTTCAACTGGCTCGACAACAAATTTATACGAATAGAAGAGGACATTGTTGGATATGACGAAGTCGAAATTCCAAGGGAACTCGATGTTTCTATCATAAAAATACAGAGGGATAGGTTTCAAGCCATTCCTGACGAAAATTTCTTAAAGCCGGAAGCAATATTCGTCGATCGAGGCGCATCACTCAAGAGCTTATACGCATTAAGTGGATTTCCAGCCTCGAAAAATCGCGCATTTCCTAAATATAAGCCCGCCCCCCACTTTCTCTGCTTTTTCACAGATAAACTTACAGAGAAGCGTGGAACTAATGCGTTAAATTCAAATAACTCATTTACATTGGCATTGAGATATGACCATCCGGATGGGCCCGATGCATATGGAATGAGTGGCGGAGCGCTTTGGATTCTCACAACTGAACTTCCGCACAATCCTGCTTTAGCAGGAATTTTGGTTTCGTGGCATCGCAGTGAGAATACAATTTTTGCGGTAAAAATGGACTTCATCATTTCCATGATTAAAGGATTTTTTCCAGGAAGTAGATTTGACGACATCCCTACATCGATGCTAATGATTGAAAATGGAGAAAAGGCCTACCTTTGTATTCCAACCAAGGCCTTGGCGAGCGACGAAGTTCCTGAGTCTGACGTTTAGAACTCTACAGCGACGGAAGAGGAAGATTGGATGTTGACCCTAATTTGGCATCGATTAAAGGAGGTGTACGTGACCGGGCAGGTAGCCTCCGTGTGTCGCACCGACTCTAAATCCACCGGATCGACAATCTAGGTCGCAAGCGAGCATGAGTCGATGACAATTGCTGCCCATTAGCGGTTATCACTTCCCCGATGATCGCCAAGGAGTACCTGCGCGATAGGCTGACAGGTTTCGAGCATGAAGTGTTTGCGGTGCTGTTTCTGGATACGCACCATCGGCTCATCGAGTCCCGGGAAATATTCCACGGCACTGTCGACAATGCCTCGGTGCATCCGCGCGAGGTGATCACGGAGGCGCTGCGGCTCAATGCAGCGGCGGTGATCCTCTCGCACAATCATCCGAGCCGGCATCCTAAGCCGTCGCGAGGTGATAGAGGTGAGCACGCTGGATCATGTCATTGTCGCCGGTAACGACCCTACGTCCTTCGCTGAACGTGGCCTGATCTCAGCCTGGGTTCAGCCCCTTTTTGCTCCGATAAAGGGAGGTGAAGGAAGGGGCCCCACTGAGTGTGTGGATGCACAAGCCATCGAAGTGAC
Source organism: Achromobacter sp. (assembly GCF_050285565.1). GTDB lineage: Bacteria > Pseudomonadota > Gammaproteobacteria > Burkholderiales > Burkholderiaceae_B > Achromobacter. The sequence goes on along the minus strand of NZ_JBLZXG010000003.1, from coordinate 219,563 downwards.
TTGTGCACCGCTCAAGCACCGCCCCGTATTTCCTGCCATTACTGGCCATACGCACGAGTCGGTACTGAATGGCTCCCTTGCGAAAACCGGCTTCATCTACCGGTGAACCGGTAGATGATGAGGGGACACCCTTCCTTCGATGCGAAGTGTAACCTAATACGCCTGTTTCAGCTCCTTCTTCTCTAAAGAATTGAGCAGATCAATGTCCTTCCAATCCACCTGCGCATGGCTCGTACTAATGCCCGTCAGAAATGACTGCAAATCAGCTTTACTGGGCTGGGAAAATTGAAGAATTTTAAAGAGGCTTTTTATCCAAACGGTCTTTTGCTTATCCGGAACATAGGGGCACGAAAGAAGGTCGAGTAGGAGATGGGCCTTTTCGCTATTCATCAAGACATCAGAGAGATCAGATAATTTCCCCACCGCTGCATCCAAAAGCTTAGCCCTCAATTCTTGGTAAACTTTGGAATCTCGCACATAGAACAGAGAGGCAACAATGGTGAAGTATGTTAATTTTCCCGCACTTACAAAGAGCTCATCAATAATCTCCGGTGGCAACAGATGATTATCGCCTAGCTCCCGCGTTGCTAGTGCGACGTTGAAAGATTCAAGGTGAACAAATCCTTCAATATCGCCGGCGTGTTTCATGCCACACTGGTCATGCAGCAATGCACAGGTCAGATCAAAAATCTTTTGATGTACGGTTGGATATCCGGTGGGTAAATGCTTCTTGCTAAATCGTGCAGCCAGAACTAAGGACGTACTAAGTTTGTACGACGCACCAACAGAGGGAGCAACGCCGTAAAGAAAGAACAATACGTCGAGCAACACAATAAATGCATCAACATATTCGCCATCTTGTACGATGCTCGAAGAGTCGTCATGATTAACCAACCTCTTGACTCGCTCAGCAATTACTGAAATTAAGAAAGATGCAATCTCATCATAGGTTGACCCATTTGAATGACATAGAGCCTTCACCGAGTCAATGTAGCTTTTGGTCAACTTCCATTTGTTATAAATACCTTTAGGACTGAGCACGCCCGTACCGGTTTGCTCAAGGAATTTTTCAAAAAAAGAATTGGCTTGCTGTCCTGCATCATAGACAAGCCTTGCCTTCGATGAGGAAAATGGCCTTCCTATGCATGTGGACTTCGCAGTGTTTGTATGAAGATTAAAATCAATTAAAACGTCTACATACTTATCATGAATTCTATTGGCAATAGACTCATCTCGAGCAAATATAAAAACGTCATCTACGTAGCGTCGAAATTCATAGTCTTGACGAAATTTCAAGTCCGCTAACTCTTGTATTACCCGTCGATCAATTTCCTGAAATAGTATTTCAGCGAATATCCTACTCACCTCAGGGCCTATCGGAATTCCATTTGTCTCATTGTGATTGCCGTGGCGGATGACGCCGTCAAACTCCTGCGCAAAAGTCGAGGAGACAGCAACGTGCGATTTTGTAAAAGGCTTGTCTTTAACTGCCCAGGAAAGGCAGTGAGTATAGATGCTGTCAAAGCATTTTGTAACGTCAAGCGTCTTTAGAAAAGAAAACCTTTTTTCCAACGAAAGATAATCCCTGGAATTGAAGAATTTATACAGGCGATCGTATCCTCTGTACGAAAAAAAAGAGGGTGCATGCTTGACATACCTGTCGAGTCCGTCGAGGGCAATAGAGCCAGTTTTATACTTATTAATATTCTCCCAAGAGCTTTTTGAATAAAAGCTACTCGCGACTGTTTTGGGTGCACGGATAGATGCTGGGCTTATCGAGCAATAGTGAACTATTAGTTGTTCATATTTTTCATAGAAAACTCTTGCTTTCCATTGGGAGGCCGGATGCAATAGAGCAAGACGCCGAAAACTCTTCGAATCTTTCTTGATTTTATATGTATACGGTATGGTCGAACTTGGTGGTTTGCTGATGCCAGCATGCAAGACCAGAGATTTGATGACGGTACTTTGCACATGACCGGCACTATCTAGGGCGGCAATCTGGTCATAGAGCCCATCATTCGAGAAGATGATTGGAGTTTCGAATGGAGTGGTCTCCGTAATGAGAACTCTGTTGTAGTCGCTGCGGCGAATTCGGTTTTTCTTCATTTTATCGCCCTAATAAATCCAGCAACTCTGGATCTCAGATATTCTGGTTGCGGAGAAGTGGATAAAACTACGGTTCGCGTGCCCTCTTGCAAAGCTGTATGCGAGCAATTGGCGCTTTTGATGGGCAGAAATCATTGTGTTTGTTATCGAAAAAACCCGACCTTTTTTCGATAGAACTGCATTTCTAAGAAATCCATCCAGATCTTTTAGGCCTGCAGCACCCTCTGAAATCAATGGGTAGCTATGGTATATTCCAGCGACTTTCTTTCCGCCAGCTTTTGGGTTATATACACTGAAGTTCTGCGTCAAGAATGCGATGCGATCACGGAGTAATCCCCAGTCATTCGAATTGGCATAGCTCAGGAGTGATCGAACAATCCTTGTTTTAATTCGTTTGATTTTTTTCCTTGCAATATCCACGTGGACTTTCCGGTGTAAATCTCCGTCCTTAGCTTTTCCCGCTTCCTGCCTTGTAGGATTTTTGACTAAGAATTGATAACCAAGATAGTCAAACTGAAGGAGGTTCGGTGCGATTGTGGAGCCTTCTTTTGCCACCCTGGCGGTCGCTGCGACAATGTTTTTCTTATCAGGATTCAGTTCAAGCCCAGGTGGAAGGCATGAGCGCAATTTCCGTAGAAAATCTATTTCATTCTCCCTTGCTGACGAGACAATAATGATGTCATCGACATAACGAGAATAGTAAAATATATCGCTGGCCCAGCGCATCTTCTGATCGAAGTCCTGCATTAGAATTTCTGATAGCGCAGCGCTAATAGACAGCCCCCTCGGTACACCACTACCTCCAATCGCAGTATGGGCGTCAAGCAACGCCTCGATTAACTTTCTGCTATGCGGGCTCAAATTTTTGACACGGGAAACGGTATCAAGAATATGACTCTTCTGGAAAGACTCGAAAAATGATCGAATATCGAGGCGATAAATTCGATAAGGAACCCCTTCTTCCAAGAGAAGCTTAAGATTTTTGACGATTTGAGATCGCCCATCTGCAGCCAGTGAAGTACACCTTTTTAAGTTCAGTCGAAGTTTTCGCTCCACCAACTCGTCTTGATGCCTGACCAAACGATAAACATTTTTTCCCTTAAGAAGGAACCCTGCCAAGGGTAGGGATGGAGGGTCGAAATGGGAAATGGCAGATGCAAGCGCTTGACTGAGAAGTTGGTCTCGCAGGGCCGCTTGACCAGCAGCGGGGACTCCAAGGAAATCTCTCTTCCATAGCACGCGCTCAAGCGTCTTTATACAAAAAGACTGATCGAATGAAGATGCCCGCGACATTAGTCCCCTCCCTTGCCTTAAATTTCCCGCTCAGATAATTCAGAAAACTTCGGGTGCACGCTTTCCATAAGCTGGTGGCACTTCTTCGTGAAATCCAAATAGCGCGTACACATAGATATTAAACGAAACATCTGCTTGCGCCTCCGCTTCGCGGACCGCGCCTTCGCTCATCCGTGACGGGACTGGCATTGGCCACCCTCGGGTCTTGAGTTCGTTGAAGACCTTGAGCCAGAACTTGGCCCCCTCGGTCTGCTCGACACACAGGCCCAGCACGTCGCGCTGGCCGTCGACCTGCACGCCCAGCGCTAGGTACACCGCCCTGTTGCTGACCCCGCCGTCGTCGCGGATCTTGACCCGCAGCGCATCGAAGAACACCACTGGGTACATCGCCTCCAGCGGCCGGTTCTGCCAGGCAATCGTCTCGGCCATGACCTCATCGGTGACCGAGCTGATGAAGTCCGGCGAGACCTCGGTGCCATACCCGCCGCGAAAGCCCGTTGGCGCACCGCGGCACGACTAGTCTGCATTTGGTTCAAGGCGGCTACAGAGAGAATTAGAGGTGGAGTTAGTTAGCTAAATGCTGCCGCAGGCCAATGGCAGCTTATGGCCGACTGCGGACTTCCGTGGCCGTCTGCATAAGCAAGCTCGACATCATTCTGTGGAGCCGCCGGCTTTTTTTGCAGCCAACAGCTTGAGTTAGTTAGAAGGTGCGGCAACCTCCCCTGCCGCCCTAGTAATACCCCCCTGCAGTCGGAGATTGTGAACCAGTCCGAATAGCGCTAGCTCGGGCGACTTGGGTCAGAGCAACCACCAGAATAAAACTATCCGCCCAACCGCTCCCGCACGGTTGCCAAAATTTCTTCGGAAAGCCCCGGGTTGCCCGCCGCCGTGGCCCGGGCGAGGGTCAATGCTCCAACCATGCTGCTCAGTGTCACGATGGCCTGCGCGCGCCTGGCCGGGTCATCCCCCTGAAGCTCGCCCATGAAGCGTTGAAAGTTGCGTTCCACGCCCTGCGCAAAGACCTCTGACATTTCCGGCCCTGCCCTGGCAACGTCTGCCGCCAATGCCGCAACAGGGCAACCTTCGCCGGGGTGATCGCGGTGGAACGTGGAAAGATAGCCGTGCACCAGTGCGCGGAGTCCGCCCGCGGATGCGCCATCCGCCTCAGGAGACTCCGATCCCTCTCGCGGCGTAATCGTCCACTCAAACGCGCGCGTGCAGGCCTCGCGAGCGAGGGCATCCCGGGACTCGAAGTGCCGGTACAGCCCGCCATGGGTCAACCCTGCATCGCGGGTGATCTCGGCCAGGCCCACGCCATCCAGGCCCTTTTCTCGATAGAGGCGCGCGGCGGCGTCCACGATTCCTTCGCGGTTCTTGGCGGCCTGTGCTTTGCTGACTTTCATAGGTTAGATGATACCCCTCATCAAAATTGATTTATGATTATGCTCATCATCAATAACATCACACTCAGCCCATCGCAAGGGCTGGGTTCAATTGCGGAAGGTGCGGCATGGAACGTCGGGTAGTCATCACCGGTTTGGGCTTGGTGTCCCCTCTCGGATGCGATGTGGAGCTGGCCTGGCAACGCTTGCTGGCGGGCCAGTCCGGAATACGCGCCTTGGATGCGGCGGTTGGCGAAGGCACCGGCGTTTCCATCGCGGGCCGGGTGCCGAGCCAGGAGGAGGATCCGCAAGCCGGATGGCGCGCCGAAGCCGTCATCCCGGCGAAAGAGCTACGCCGCATGGACCGCTTCATCGCATTTGCATTGGGCGCGGCGGATCAGGCCCTGGCGCACGCACAGTGGCGCCATCCGACCGCCGAGCAGCAGGAGCGCGCGGCGACCATCATCGGTTCCGGTGTGGGCGGTTTCAGCACCATTGTCGAAGCTGTGCGAACCACGGATGGCAAGGGGCCGCAGCGCTTGTCGCCTTTCACCGTGCCGGCTTTCCTGGCCAATCTGGCGGCGGGACAGGTGTCGATCAGGCACCAGCTAAAGGGTCCGTTGGGAGCGCCGGTGACGGCCTGTGCCGCCAGCATCCAGGCCATTGGCGATGCGGCGCGCCTGATTCGGAATGACGAGGCCGACATGGCGCTCTGCGGCGGCAGCGAAGCCACCATCGACAGAGTGGCGTTAGGCAGCTTTGCGGCGGCCAAGGCGGTGAAGACCCATTGCGACAGCGAGCCCGCGAAGGCTTCCCGCCCGTTTGACCTGGCCCGGGACGGCTTTGTCATGGCCGAAGGCGCGGGACTCTTGGTGCTGGAGGCGCTGGATCATGCGTTGGCTCGCGGCGCCAGGCCGCTGGCGGAAGTCGTAGGCTACGGCACTTCCGCCGATGCCTATCATGTCACTTCCGGGCCGGAAGATGGTTCCGGCGCCGCCCGATCGATGCGCGCGGCGTTGCGGCAGGCACGGTTGCAACCCCATGACATTCAACACCTGAATGCGCACGCGACCTCCACGCTTGTCGGTGACCGAGGAGAGCTGGCGGCCATTCGCCAAGTGTTTGGAGCAGGCTCCGGCCCCTCCATTACGGCCACGAAATCCGCCATCGGCCACATGCTGGGAGCCGCTGGCGCCGCCGCCGCGATTTTCACGATATTGGCCTTGCGTGACCAGATTGCGCCGCACGTGCTCAACCTGGAACATCCGGATCCGTTGGCCGACGGCCTGGACCTGATCGCTGGACGTGCGCGCGCTCATGCCATGGAGCATGCCATGCTCAACGGATTTGGCTTCGGTGGCGTCAATGCGTCGCTGGTTCTCAAGCGATTTTCAGCCTGAGCCCTGTCTCGCGGGCAGGCTCCCCTGCCCTGGATCACGCCCGCCTCGCCCCTACCCCAAGACAGTTCAGCGCCGCCCCGGCAGCATCCGCACCAGCGTGTTGTCCCGAAAGACGTAATGGTGCAACAGCGCCGCGGCGGCATGCAGCCCCACCAGGAAATAGCCCACCGTGGCCAAGGTTTCATGCAGCTCCTTGACCTGGTCCGCCAGAGCCTTGTCCGGGCTGACCAGCGCGGGAACCTCCAAGCCGAACAACGGAATCGGCTTGTGGCCTTCCTCGACAGTCAGCCCGGTGCCGATTTCCAAGTGCGCGTCGGCGACGATCATGTCCCCCGTCTTGCGGGTGCGAAGATCGTGTATGCCTTGAACGCCTGAGGTGTCCAGCAAGGTGCCCTGGATGGCGGCGGCTTCGTCCTCGGCAATGGCCCGGTTCTGCAGGTCGTGCAAGGCAGCCCAGCGCGGGGCATTGTGCCCCGCTCATGGCCGGCCTGGCCTGTGGTGAGACGTAAGATCAGGTCAACACCAGCGCGCCGCGGTCGCGCTGCTGGGCGCCAACATTCGCGCGCCGTGCGGCATCCTCGGCCAGGCGGAACACGCCGACCGCTCTGACCAAGGCATGGGCCTGATCCTGCATCGAGCCCGCCGCGGCCGCGGCTTCTTCGACCAGCGCGGCATTCTGCTGGGTCACTTCGTCCATCTGCGACACCGCTCGGTTGACTTGCTCGATGCCGGAGGCCTGTTCGTGCGATGCCGCGGCGATCTCGCCCATGATATCCGTCACGCGCTGCACCGAGGCGACCACCTCCTGCATCGTGGTGCCCGCGTTTTCCGCGTGGGTGGCGCCTTCGGCCACTTTGCTCACGGACGCTTCGATCAGCGTCTTGACCTCACGCGCGGCCTGCGCGCTGCGTTGCGCCAACGATCGCACCTCGCCCGCCACCACCGCAAAGCCCTTGCCCTGCTCGCCCGCCCTGGCCGCTTCCACGGCGGCGTTCAGCGCCAGGATGTTGGTCTGGAACGCAATCCCGTCGATGACCGAAACGATCTCGGAAATCTTGCGCGAGCTGGCGGAAATGTCCCCCATCGTGCTTACCACCGCCGACACGACCGTGCCGCCGCGCTGGGCGATGCTGGAAGCGCTTGCCACCAATTGATTGGCCTGGCGCGCGTTGTCGGCGTTCTGTTTGACGGTCGAGGCCAGTTCTTCCATCGAGGCGGCGGTTTCTTCGAGCGACGCGGCCTGCTCTTCGGTGCGGCTGGACAAGTCCGTGTTGCCGGCCGCAATTTGCCCCGCGGCGCTGGATATGGTTTCAGCCCCCGCGCGAATCGTCCGAACCGCGCCGGCCAGCTTATCCTGCATATCGTGCAGCGCGAGCAGCAGTCGGCCGGTCTCGTCCCGGGAGTCAGCGTGGATGGGTTGCCCGAGGTCGCCCCGCGCCACGGTCTCCGCCACCGTCACTGCCAGGGCAAGCGGCGCCGTGATCGACCTGGCCACCCTCCACGCGAACAGGCCGCCCAGCACGATAGCCACGCCCGACAGGATCAGGTTCATATTGCCCGCGCCGTCGATAACCCGCTGGCTGGCGGCGCTGGCGTCCACCATCTCGTCAGATTGAATCCGGGAAACTTCGCTGACGCGGTCTTGCAGGTTGTCCAGAAGCGGAAGGGTCTCCTCCAGCAAGCGTTGGCGAGCAGCATCGCGCTCACCACGCTTGAGGAGCGCGCCCACGCCCTGGAACGACTGCACATAGCGACCGCGCACGTCTTCCAACAACCGCAACTTCTGGCGTTCATCTTCGGTGCGGAACAACGGCCGCAGGGTCTCCAGCGCCTGGTCGATCGCCTTTCGGTTGGTGTCGATGCGAGCGAACAGCATTTCGGCCGCCCGGGGGTCTGTGTTGACGATCAGTTCTAGATTCGCGCGCGCATTGGCGCGCGTCGTCACGTCAATAATGTTGATGGCGTTCGCCTTGGCCCACGTCTGCTCTGTAATCGCCTGGTTGATGCCGCCGATGTGGGTCAGTTCATACTGCGACAGGCCAGTAAGCGCCAATAACAGCGCAAGTACGGTGCCGAAACCCAGCGTCAGCCGAGTGCCAATGGATAAGTTGCGGAATAAGTTGCTGATAGTTAAACGGGAGCGCATGAATTTGTACTATGACAAAGGGAAAACCCTAGTATAAATTTCATGACACATATAGCAACGAATCTGTAATGAGAATTTGCGATTTCGCATGGCGGGCCGGAATTTTATCTGGCAGACGCCTCTGTCGAAATTCCAAGGAAGTCAAATGACGCCCCGTTCTCCCAAGCTCCAGTTGGCTTGGAGTCGTATGACCATGCCCCAACGTGGTCAGCTGTCAGGTGAATACTGTCTCAGTACAGGCTGTCCCACTTGCCAATTTCGAAATCGCCCAGCGGCGCGCGCCAGGATTCGCCGTCAGCAGTAAAAGCTGAAGGGAGGCAGCAACCCCATCAATCGTCCCCTCCCCCCGCCCCCGCATTCCTGGCCTCGGCCAGCGCCACCGTCAAATGCATCACCTTCTTCTTCAACTGATCCCGCTCATCCGTCAACCGCGCCAGCAACTCGCGTAGCCGCGCCACCTCCGCCGGCAGATCCGCGATATTCTCGATCGGAATATCCGGCACCGCCTCTTTCGGCGGCGGCGCCTTGGCCTGGCGCACTTCCCGCGCCGCCTGCTGCAATTCCTTCCTGCCGCCCGCCACCGCCGCGGCCTGCCGCTCGGGCGGCAAGGTCGCCACCGCCGCCGCGGCGTTGATGGAGATCGCCCCCTCCTTCACCGCCCGCACCAGTTCCGGCGCGGCGGCTTTCTGGATCTTCTCGATCTGCCCCAGCGTATTGCTGCTGATACGCGCCTCGCGCGCCAGCGCCTGACGGCTCAACGCAGCCGCGGGCGGGATGGGCGGCGGCTCGGGCGGCGGCGTGCTGCCGTCGTCTTCCCATGGCGGCACGCTGCGCGATTGCAATATCTCTTTCTTGCGCAGCGCCAGCACGCCGCGCTGGAAATCCGACACGCTGCGCCGGCCCAGGTGGTTCTCGATCATCCACAGGTGCACGTCGTCCATGGATTTGAACGAGGTGTTCTGGCGCGTTTCGAAGGGAATGCCGTGCTTCATGCACAGCGCGTAGCGGTTGTGGCCGTCGATCAGCAGGTCGCCCCATAGCACCAGCGCGTCGCGGCAGCCCTCGGCCAGCAGACTGCGTTCGAGCGCCTCGCGTTCGTCGTCGGTCAAGGGGTCAATATAAGCGCGCAGGCCTTCGTCTATCCTGATATCCATGGTGTCCAAAAACAGTTCAAGTCCGCGTCGCACCGCCCCGCACCGCCAACGCAGCGCCGCCTGTCGCTGGCTAGGCTCGCGGCCCTTCCAGCGCGATGCGCACCGCTTCGAGACGGGCGCGCGGGTCCGTCAGGCCCAGCAGGCGCGCTTTGTCGGCGGCCGGCAGCGGCAACAGCTCGCACCAGCGGTCAGCCACCCAGGCGCATTCATCCAGCCGGTAAGGCGGCGCCACCGGCATGCGGTCGACGGGCACGCCTTCCTGCTGCCATTGCGCCACCAGCCGCCCCAGCGCGTCGGCGCAGGGTTGCAGCGGCGCCGGCACGGGTAGCGGCGGGTCGTCGGCGATGGGCTCGGTTTCGCCCATCCAAAGACCGTATTTTGCCAGTTGGCTGGAAACCAGCCGGAAACGACTGGTGCCGATGCAGCGCACTTGCAGCAAGGCGGGCATGGGCGCCTCCCAGGCCTCGACGCGGGCCAGGGTGCCGACGCCGGCCAGGGTTTCCTGGCCTTCGGGCGAGCGGACTTCGTTGCCGGCCAGCAGCGCGACCACGCCGAACTCGCTGCCGTCGGCGATGCAGCGGCGGATCATGTCCAGGTAGCGCACTTCGAAGATGCGCAGGTGCAGGACGCCGGCGGGAAACAGCGCGTTGGACAGGGGGAACAGCGGAATGGTCGCCATGGCGCCGCCCTATTTCACGGTGAAGGCGTCGTCCACCGGCACCTGCATGGCGGTGACCAGGGCGTTGGTCTGGGCGGCCATGCCGATGACGGCGAGCAACTCGGCGTGCTGGCCGTCGGTCATGCCCTTGGCGCGGGCGGCGGCGGTGTGGGAATGGATGCAGTAGGTACAGCCGTTGGCGGTGGAGACGGCGATGTAGATCATCTCGCGCACCAGGGGCGGGATTTCGCCGTCGGCCATCATGACCTGTTTCAACTGTTCCCAGACGCGCTTGAGCTGGGGCGGGTCGTTGGCCAGGGCGCGCCAGAAGTTGTTGACGAAGTCCGACTTGCGGGTGGCGCGGATGTCTTCGAATACCGCCCACGCCTCGGGGATCTTGCGCGCTTCTTCGTCCGACAGCAGATGCACCGTAGCCATACGCCACTCCAACAGGTAAGGGCCGGGCGGCGGCGTGCCGCCCGCGCAACCTCCCATTGAACCGGAAAGCTAGTAATAAGTCACTTTGACCAGCACCTGCGTCGAGTACTTGCCAAGCTTCAATTCCTTGCCGGCGTCCGGCGTCAGCGATGCCGTGTAGGTGTGGACGGCGGCGGCGGGATTGTTGCCTATCAATTGGCCGAAACTGCCGACATCGTCACGTAATGGCGGGACGGGGGCAGGCAGGATCGGGACGGGTTGGTTGGCGTTTTCGGTATCCAGGATCTGCATTCTCAGGCCGTTCTCCACGCCATCCTCATTGCGCAGGATGATGGAGGTGCCATCGCCGTCGATGCGCCCGGGTCCTTGCAGGATGAACTGGGCCGATAGCAGCATCAGGAATTGCGTCCGCTCGTTATCCGGGGTCGCGGGCGTCAGGAGGGAACCAATATTGCAGGATGGGTCGATGCGGGTGGTGACTTTGAAGGGGTATTGCTGTGGCAGGGTACCCATGTAGCCCTTCATGGCGATGATTCTGCCGAATTGCACCAGGCTGTCCACGCTGACGTCGCCGATGCATCGCGGGACGAATTGCATGCGCGTGGGGCTATTGGTGATGAAGGGTCCCGGCGACAGCACCGCCCCGACCCCAGCGATCAGCTTGAAGATGGTTCCCGAGGGAACCGGGTAGCGTGCCGCCGGGGGGGTGTTGTTCACCACCTTCAATCGCGCGATCAGGGTCAGGACTCTTGGTCCCGACTCCCCTGTGTAGGGCAGGCCGGCATCATGGTTTTCCGAGATAGGAAGGCCCGGTTCCCGGTTCGGCCTCCAGGGGTTGCTTTCGTCGCCGTTGACGATGATTTCCAGTACCAATCCCGCCCTATTCACGGCCTGGTTCAGGGAGGTGTAGTCGCTCAGTACCTGGAGTTGCGGGGCGGCGGTAACGGGCCTGCCCAGCCTGTCATAGTTGGTGCATTCATAGTTGATGAAGTAGGTCTGGGTTCGATAGATTTCGGTGCCTGGCGGCGGTATCGCGCCCAGGTCGAAATTCACGGAAGGGATCAAGTCAATCTGGAAGCCGCCGGGGGACGTGCAGCCTCGTCTTACTGCCTGTGCTTTTGCCACGCCGGGAAATGCCATCACGGCCGCGCAGAGGAGGATCAGCGCGCCTGCCATCCGCATGCGATAGCCGGCCCAGAGGCCGCCGCCATTGCGACGGGTTGCCGCCGTGATTGTCGTGTTGCTCATTAACGCATTCCATTGCCCGGGGTGAGCGGCCGGCGGCCTGCTTCATGTGACAGTGACGGCCGTTCTGTCGGCGGCGCCATGGCGGCGCGCCAACGGAACCGGGCGGTGCCTTTATGCGTTTCGATTCTGCATGAAGGGGATTATCCGAACGTTAACGTTACGTCGGCGCCCTCTTGCGCATGGCCCGTGTTTGAGCGGGCGCGTGTTCGAGCCGGCGGGCGTCAGCGCTGCCCCCGCGCCATCCTCACGGCGATACGTGCGCCGGCTTGAACGGCTCCAGCGGATAGCGCGGCCGGTTGCGGCGCTGGTACGGGAACAATGAGAAGTCCGAGCTGGTGACGCCCGGGCTGTCGCATTCGACCAGGGCGCACGAGATCGGCACGAACACCGGGCGGCAGTACATGCGCGATTTGACCAGGATGTAGCGAGCCGCGCGCGGGTCGATGCCCAGGCTTTGGAAGACGCCCAGGTCCCAGGGTTCGTGGGTGCGCTCGGTGATGACCAGTTGCGCGGCGCCGATGTCGAGCACGGCGCTGCGGCCCATGCAGGCGGTCTGGCCGGTGTAGGTGGGGCCGGTGATGACGTAGCTGCCGTCGGTGATGGCGCGCACGGTGCCCGTCAGCGTCACCGGCGCGGCGGGGCGGCCGATGGCGGGGATGGGGCGTTTGTTGCCCACGGGCAGTTGCACTTGGGCGCCCTGCCCGGCTTCGATCATGGCGGCCACGGCCTCGGGATCGCAGTACAGGCCGGCGACGATGCCGGTCAGGCCCGCGTCGACGGCGGCCATCAGCACGTCCATGGTGTCGCAGGTGCCGCCGGACATGCAGTTATCGCCGTGGTCCAGCAGCAGCACGGGGCGGTCGGCGCCGCGCGCCAGGGCGAGGGCGCGGTCCAGCGAGGCAGCCAGCGGCTCGGCCTCGTAGACGAAGCCGTCGCGGTCGTCCCAGATGGCGGCGGCCAGGCCCGCGGCGACGCGCTCGGCGGCGTCGGCGTCGCCGGCGGCGACCACGATGACGCTCAGGCAGGGGTCGGGAATGTCGGCCAGGGCGAAGCCGGCCAGCACCGAGACGCCCAGCATGCCGCCGGCTTCGGCGCCGCGCGCGGCCTGCACGGCGCGGCGCATGGCGCCTTCGGCGGTGTTGCTGCGCAGGGTGTGGGTCATGAGCGGCAGGCGGCGCCAGGCCATGCGCGGGCGCGGGCCGCCGTCCAGCCAGTCGAACAGAATGCGGCCGGCGTGCTCGCCGGTTTCGTACATGTCGACGTGCGGGTAGGTCTTGAAGCTGATGATGACGTCGGCGTTGTCGATCATCTTCTGGGTGACGTTGCCGTGCAGGTCCAGGGCCACGGCGATGGGCACGCCGGGGGCCTGCTGGCGCAGGCGTTCGAGCAGGTCGCCTTCGCCGTCGTCGGTGGTTTCGACGGCCATGGCGCCGTGCAGGTCGAGCAGCAGCGCGTCGCAGCCGGCGGCGGCGGCGACGATGCGGTCGCACAGCGCGCGGTAGGCCGCGCCGTCGACCCGGCCGCTGGGATAGGCGGTGGCGGACACGGGCGTGATCAGGGTGGCGCCCCGGGCGTCGGCCAGGTCGATGAAGGCGGACATGGCGGTGCGCTTGCCGTGGTTTTCCTCATAGGCGGCGCGGCCGTAGGTGGGGCCGTCGTTGCCGAAGGCGGACAGCGGCGTGGGCACCGGCGAAAAAGTGTTGGTCTCGTGGTTCATGCGGGCGATCATGACTTTCATGCCTTGCCTCCGTTGTTGGCGTTGTTCTGCGGGTCGGGGCGCGCGCCGCCCAGGCCCAGTTTTTCCATGGCTTCGCTGGCCTCGACGATCATGGCGGCGACTTCGGCCACGCTGACCCGCAGGCCGGTGGCGCGGGTTCGCATGTGTTCGTAGGCGCCGCGTTCGTCCAGGCGCTGGTGGTCCATCAGCACGCGGATCGCCTTTTCGATCACGCGGCGCGCCTTGATGGTGCTTTCGAGTTTGTCGATCTTGTTCTGCTGACGGTTCTGGAACTGCTTGGCCGAGCGCGCCAGCACCAGGGTGCTGAGGATGCCGGCCGAGCGGAACGGCCGCGTCAGCACGCCGTGGGCGTTGGTCTTGAGCAGTTGCTTCAAGGTGGTGGGGGTTTCGTATTCGGATAGCGCGATCAGGGTGGCGTCGACCTCGCTGGCGGACCAGGCGAAGGAGTTCTGGCCGCATTGCGACACCTGGAAGAACACCACGTCGGCGCCGGCCGGCGGTTTGTCGGGGAACGGCCAGACCAGGTGGATGCGGCAGCCGATGCGCTGGAGCTGTTCGACCAGCAGGTCGCGGTCTTCGCCGGGCGGATAGGCCACGGCCACGGCCACGCTGCGCAGGTCTTCGTAGAGGCGGCGGAGGCTATGGTCCATGGTCACAACCAGAATTCGTCCAGGCCGAAGGCCGTCAGGTACGGATCCGGTTTTACCGGTTCGCCGCTGGACCAGACGATGTCGAAGCGGCCGTCGGCGCGGCACACGCCGATGCGCGGGGTCAGGACGCTGTGATTGTTCTCGGCCAGGATGGTCAGGCGGCCGCCGGGCGCGTCAAAGCCCACCTGGTGCACCGCCTGCGCCAGCTTGCGGGTGTCCAAGCTGCCGGCGCGTTGCAGCGCCCGCGCGAACAGGTGAACTTGGCTGTAGCAGGCTTCGGCGTAGACGCTGGCGGGCCGGTCGCCGAAGCGGGCGCGCCACAGCGCCAGGAAATGGGCGTTGGCGGGCGTATCGACCGTGTTGAAGTAGGTGGCGGCGGTGATGTGGCCGGCGCACAGGGCGGGGTCGATCTCGGCCACTTCGGATTCGGCCATGGTGAGGCTGGCGATGGGGATGTGCGGCGCGCCGCGGTCGGCCTCGCAGGCGGCGTGGTAGCGGCGGTAGAAGCGTTGCGCGTCGTCGCCGATCAGGGTCGAGAACACCACGTCGGGCTTGATGCGGCGGATGTCGCGCACCACCTCGACGATGTCGCTGTCGTCGCAGCCGAGCGGCAGGTAGGTTTCGTCGAGGATCTCGCCGCCGTGTTCCTCGACGGTGTCGCGCATGATGCGGTTGGTTTCGCGCGGGTAGATGTAGTCGGCGCCCACCAGGAAGATGCGCTTGCCGCAGTGCTGGATCAGGTAGGCGGCCAGTTGCATGCTGCCCTGGTTGGGCGCGGCGCCGGTGTAGATGATGTTGGGCGAGTATTCGAAGCCTTCGTAGACCGAGGCGTACCACAGCAGCGCGTTGTTGCGCTCGATCACCGGCAGCATGGCCTTGCGGCAGTGCGAGGTGCAGCCGCCGAAGATCACGTTGACCTCGTCGTCCAGCAGCAGCCGCGCGGCCAGGCGGCGGTATTCCTCGGCGTCGCTGCGCGGGTCGTACACCACGGGTTCCAGCGGGCGGCCGAGCACGCCGCCGAGGGCGTTGATTTCCTCGACCGCCAGCACGGTGCCGAAGAAATGCTGCGATTCGGTGGTGCCGGTCACGCCGCTGCGCGAGTACAGCACGCCGATGCGCCATCCCGGCGTGGCGGCGTCCGTGTCAGTGCGGGGGGTCATAGGGGCATCCTTCTGCTCGAACTCGAACGGGGCTCATACAGGGGTCATACTTTCAGGTGGCCCATGATATGGCCGGCGGCACCGGGCGCGCCAGCCTCGCCCTGGTCGACGATGGCGCCCTGCTTGAGCACCAGGTAGCGGTCGGCCACGTCCAGGGCGAAGGCCACGTTCTGCTCGACGATGAACATGGACGTGCCGCGCCGCTCGCGTTCCCAGTTCAGGGCGCGGCCGAGCCGCTCGATGACGGAGGGTTGCAGGCCTTCGGTGATTTCGTCCAGCAGCAGCAAGGCGGGCCGCTGCATCAGGCCGCGCGCCACCAGCAGCATTTTCTGCTCGCCGCCGGACAGGGTGCCGGCGTGCTGCCGCAGGCGGCTGGCGAACACGGGGAACAGCTCGGCGATTTCGCCGAAGCGCTCATCGAACAGGCTGTCGTTGGCCAGGCCCAGGCGCAGGTTGTCGCGGATGTTCAGGTCGGGAAACAGCGGCTGTTCCTGGGCGGCGTAGGCCACGCCATGGCGCGCCACTTCGTGCGGGCGCAGCCGGGTGGCGTCGACGCCGCCCAGGCTGACCGTGCCGCGCAGCTTGGGCAGATAGCCCATGACCGTCTTGAGCAGCGTGCTCTTGCCCATGCCGTTCTTGCCCAGCAGCGCCACGCAGGCGCCGCCGGCCACCGACAGCGAGATATCGTTCAGCACCACGGCGCCTTTGTAGCCGCTGGCGACGCGGTCCAGGCGCAAGGCCGGGGCGGCTTGGCTCATGCCGGGGCTCCTTGGGGCGGGGCGGGTTGGGGGCCGGGCGGGTTGCCACGGGCGTTTTCGCCCGGGTTGTCGGCCGGGGCGCCCTGCCCGGCCGGCGCGCTGCCGGCGTAGATGGTGCGCACCAGTTCCGATTCGGTCACCTCGCGGAAGCTGCCGTCCATGACGATGCGGCCCTGGTGCAGCACGATGATGCGGGTGGCCACCTCGGCCACGAAGTCCAGGTCGTGCTCGACCAGCAGGCAGCACAGGCCATGGGTGTGGGCCAGCGCCGACAGCACCTGGCCGATGCGGACGCGCTCGTCCTTGCTCAGACCGGCGGTGGGTTCGTCCAGCAGCACCACGCGCGGCTCCAGCGCCAGCACCATGGCCAATTCCAACGCCTGCTGCTGGCCGTGCGACAGGTCGCGCGCGACGCGGTCCAGTTGCTGATCCAGGCCGGTCATGCGCAACACGTCCAGCGCGTAGCCCGGCAGCGCCAGGCGCGCCGAGCGCCGGCGCCACGAGGGGCGCTCGCGCAGCGTGGTGGCCAGACGCAGGCTTTCGGCCACGGTCAGGGTGTCGAAGATGTTGGCGTTCTGGAACTTGCGGCCCAGGCCGTGGCGCACGCAGTGCTCAGGCCCTTCGCGCTTGATGGCCTGGCCGCACAGTTCGACCGTGCCGTCGCTGCGCTCGGCGCCGTCGGCGATGCAGCGCATCAGCGTGGTCTTGCCGGCGCCGTTGGGGCCGATCAGGCCCAGCAGTTCGCCGCCGCGCGCGCGCAGGTCGATGCCTTCCAGCACCTTGAGGCTGCCGAAGCGCTTGGCCACGCCGGCCAGCGCCAGGGCGTCCTGGCCGGCGCCCTGCCCTGGCGCGGCGGCGGCCGGGCGCGCGACCAGTTCCGGCGCCGGCGCGGGACGCCGCCGGCGCCACGGCGCCAGCAACAGCGGCAGCAGCCCGCGCGGCAGCAGCAGGATCACCAGGATGAAGGTCACGCCCAGCACCAACTGGTAGAGGAACGGCATGTTGCCGCTGAGGTACGAGCCGGCCACGTTGATCAGCACGGCGCCCAGCACCGGGCCCCACACCGTGCCACGCCCGCCCAGCGCCACCCAGATGATGAGTTCGGTGCCGAAGACGAAGCCGGTCAGTTCCGGCGCCACCACGCCGCTGAAGGCGCCATAGCCGAAGCCCGCCAGGCTGGCCACCGCGCCGCACACCACCAGCAGCGCGATGCGCCAGTGCGCGGTGTTCAGCCCCAGGTAGCTGCAGCGGCCTTCGTTGTCGCGCAGCGCGGCCAGGATGCGGCCGCCGTCGCTGCGCACCGCGACCCAGGCCAGCAGCGCCACGATCGACAGGCCGCCAGCGGCGATCACGTACCAGGCCTGCAGCGACAGGTCGAAGGTGTCGTAGCCGGTCAGGCCGGAAGATGAGCCGGTGTAGGTGCCGCCGGACAGCGCCACCTGGGTCAGCACGATGGGCAGCACCAGCGAAATCACCGTGGCGAAGAACGGCGAGGCGCCGCGGTAGAACGACAGCCAGCCGGTCAGCAGCGCCAGCAGCATCGCCGCGGCCACCGCGACCAGCGCGGCCAGCAGCGCGATGCCGGGTGAAAAGCCGTAATGGGTGAAGGCCAGCCCGGCGGCATAGGCGCCCACGCCGAAGAAGGCCGACTGGCCGAAGGTCAGGTAGCCGGTGTAGCCCCACAGGATGTCCACCGTGACCGCCGCCACGGCGAAGAACAGCGCCTTGATCAGCACGTTCAGCAGGTAGGTGTCGAACAGCCAGGGGCCGGCCACGGTCAATACCAGGCAGGCGATGGCCAGCCACAGCAGGTCGCGGCCGCGGGCGGCGCGGCGGGCGTCGGCGCGCGCCGCCTGCGCCGCCTGCGCCGGTTGCGCCGGTTGCATGAGGGAGGTATCAGTCATGGGCGAATCCTTTGGGACGCAGGCGCAGGGTCAGGGCCGCCAGTACCGCGATGGTGACGCCGCCCAGGATCGGGCTGATGTACACGCCCACCAGCACCTGGCAGGCGCCATAGACCAGGCAGGTCAGCAGCAACGCGCTGATCGAGTTGCCCGACACCATCACCAGCATGAAGGCGCTGACCAGCCACGGCAGCCCCATGTTCGGGTCGACGCTGGACAGCGGCGTGATCAGCGCGCCGGCCAGCGCGCCCAGCCCCGCGCCCAGGGCGAAGGTGGTGAAGCGGATGCGTTCGGCGTTGATGCCCAGGCCGCGCGCCAGGTCTTCGTTCATAATCACGGCGCGGGTGCGCACGCCGAAGCGGGTGCCGTTGAGCAGCAGCGTCAACGCCGCGTACAGCAGCAGCGCGCCCGGCACCAGGAACAGCCGGTAGGCCGAGTACTCGGTGCCCAGGAACGGCACCGCGCCCTGGATCGGCGCGTCGGCGAACTGCACTTCGCGGCCGAAGGCCATGGTGATGAGCTGGCCGATGACGATGCCCAGCCCCCAGGTGGCCAGGATGGCGTCCAGCGGCCGCTTGTACAGCGGCTGCACGATCAGGCGTTCGACCAGCATGCCGACCAGCACGCCCGCCAGCAGCGCGCACGGCAGCGCCAGCCACGGGTCCAGCCCCAGCCGCGTCACCACCAGGGCGGCGTAGCTGCCCAGCGTGATGATGGCGCCGTGGGCGAAATTGACGATCTTCATCACGCCAAAGATGATCATCAGCCCGGCCGTCACGATGAACAGCATGGCGGCCGTGCTCAGGATGTCCAGCATCAAACCCATTGTGTTCTCCAGCGCCGCCGGGGGGCCGGCGGCGCGCATGGTGTTGCCTGCCGCGTTACTTCAGGTCGGGGCATTGCGCGCCCGGGTCCACCTGGTTGAAGGTCTGCAGAATCTTGATGGAGCCGTCCGGCTGCACCTGGCCCAGCCGCATGGTCAGGGCGGCGTGACGCTGGCGATCCATCTTGACCGGGCCGCGCGGGCCGTCGAAGGACACTTCGCTCAGGGCCTGCACCACCTTCTGCGGATCGAGGCTGCCGGCCTTCTCGACCGCCGCCTTGTAGAGGAAGAAGGCTTCGTACTGCGGGCCGGAGAATTCATTGGCGGTCTTGGCGTCGGCGCCGAACTTGGCCTTCAGGCCTTCCAGGAACTTGTGGTTCTGCGGCGTATCGATGCTGGTCAGGTACGAGGCCGACAGGTACATGCCCACCGCCGTGTCGCCCATGGTCTTGGCGGTGGCCTCGTCGATGGCCAGGTTGCCGTAGGGCATGGTCAGGCCGGCCGCCTTGACCTGCTTGGCCAGGCTGACGTTGGGGCCGCCGCCGGCGGTCGAGCTGATCAGCGCGTCCGGATTGGCCGAGCGGATCTTGGACACCACGGGCGTCCAGTCGGAGCCGTCGATCGGCAGGTATTCCTCGCCGACCACGCGGCCGCCCTGCTTCTCGATGTATTCGCGGGTGAACTTGAGCATGCCGCGGCCGAAGGCGTAGTCGCTGCCGACCAGGAAGAAGGTCTTGGCGCCGCGTTCCTTCATGAAGTGATCCATCACCGGCGCCACCTGCTGCTCGGGCACCCAGCCGTTGACGTGCATCCAGCGGTTGCACGAGCGGCCCTCGTAGAACGAGGTGTAGATGTACGGCACCTTGCCGCGCGAGACGATGGGCAGCGCGGCGTTGCGGGCCGCGCTGGTTTCCATGGCGATGATGGCGTTGACTTTCTTCTGGAACACCAGCGTGTCGTAGGCCTTCTGCGCGCCGACCGCGCCCGAGGCGTCGTCGGCGATCTCCAGCACCACCTGGCGGCCGAGGATGCCGCCGGCCGCGTTGATCTCGTCGGCGGCCAGTTGCGAGGCCTGCACCACGCCGGGCGCGACCACGCTATTGGCGCCGGACAGGCCCACCGGCACGCCGATGCGCAAGGGCTCGGCGGCCTGGGCGCCGGCCGCGCCAGTCAGCGCGGCAAGCAGGGAAAGTTGGATGAGGATGCTGCGATGGGGGGTTTTCATGGGGATTTCTCCTTGGGGGCCGGCTGTCCGCCGTTGTCGTCAACGCTGGCGCGGCGCATCGGTCGCGCCCAGCAGTTCGTCGTAAAGGTCGCGGCGCCGATCGCGCAGCACGTGGTTGAAGTCGTTCAGTTGGCGGGCGCGGCGCGAGGCCATCACGTCCACCGGCGCCAGCAGCACTTCTTCGCGGTCGTGGCTGGCGGGGCCGGCGCGGGTCCAGCCCTGCGAGCCGACGATCAGGCTGCGGCCGACGAAGGGCTGGCCGCGTTCGACGCCGACGCGGTCGGCGCACACCAGCGTCAGGCCGTTGCTGTGGGCGCCGGCAATCGCCAGCGCGTGCGCCATGGCCGGGCCGTCGGGCGTCTGCCCGGGCATCGGCACCCAGTTGGTCGGCACCGCCACGATGTCGGCGCCGCGCAGCGCCAGCAGGCGATAGACCTCGGGGAACCAGCCGTCGTAGCAGATCGCCACGCCCAGCGTGCCCAGTTCGGTATGGAACACCGGCAGGCCCAGGTCGCCCGGCTCGAAGAACAGGTTCTCGTCGCCCCACAGGTGCAGCTTGCGGTAGGTGCCCAGGTAGCCGTCGGGTCCGGCGATGACGGCGGCGTTGTAGAGCTTGCCGCCGCTGCGCTCGGCGATGCCGGCCACTAGATAGATGCCCAGGCGCTGGGCCAGCGCGATCCAGGCCCGCGAGCTGGGGCCGTCCGGCACGGCTTCGGCCAGCGCGTGGGCTTCGGCGCGGCTGGCGAACATGTAACCGGTGTTGGCCAGCTCAGGCAGCACCACCAGCCGCGCGCCCTGCGCGGCGGCCTGTTCGACCAGTTCGATGGATCGGGCCACGTTGGCGGCGACGTCCCCCATGACGGGGGCCGTCTGCACGCTGGCCACGAGGGTCGCGGACGCGGCGGCGTCCGGCGGCGGTGATACTTGCATGCGATCTCCCTGCGACGTTTCAGAAAACAAAAAAGCCCCCGACCACGCATCGCGTGTGAGTCGGGGGCTTCTATAGCCAGACGAAGGTTCGGGCAGCAATCATTGCTGCGGGGCACTGCCGCGCCAGGCAGTGCCGGCGCGTTTGGATCAGTCCTGATCCTGTGGCGCATCATAGGGAGGCGCGCGGACCGCCGGCAATAAGAGGTTTCCCGGACAACGCCGGGGATGCGAGAATCGGGATCGGCCATCAAGAGGAGCCCGCCATGCCCCAACTTTCCGCCTACCTCAGTTTCGACGGCAACTGCGCCGAGGCCATGCGTTTCTACGAACGCGTGCTCGGCGGCCGCGTCGAGGCCATGGTGCGCTACGCGGATGCGCCCGCCGACGCCGCCATGCCGGCGTTGTCCGACGCCGAAGCCGAACGCATCATGTACGCCCGGCTGGCGCTGGACGAACAGGTGCTGATGGCCAGCGACGCCACCGCCGGCCATCCCTATCCCGGCAAGCAGGGCATGGCGTTGTCGCTGGCCTACCCCACCGTCTCGGACGCGCAACGCGTGTTCGATATGCTGGCCGACGGCGGCAGCGTGACCATGCCGCTGCAGAAAACCTTCTGGGCCGAAGCCTACGGCGCGTTGATCGACCGCTACGACACGCGGTGGATGATCAGCGGCGGGCGGCTCAGCCACTGACCCTGACGATCCGCCGCGCGCGGATGGAGCAACCACTCATGACGCATGGCATACAAGGCAGGCAACGCTGGTGGGCACTGATGGTGCTGTGCCTGGGCGTATTGATGATCGTGCTGGACACCACCATCGTCAACGTCGCCTTGCCTTCCATCCGCGAAGACCTGCATTTCACCGAGACCTCGCTGGTGTGGGTAGTGAACGCCTACATGCTGACCTTTGGCGGCTTTTTGCTGCTGGGCGGGCGGCTGGGCGACCTGCTCGGCCAGCGCCGCATGTTCCTGGCCGGGTTGAGCCTGTTCACCCTGGCCTCGCTGGCCTGTGGCCTGGCGCGCGGCCAGGAACTGCTGATCGCCGCGCGGGCGGCGCAGGGCCTGGGCGGCGCGGTGGTGTCGGCGGTATCGCTGTCGCTCATCATGAATCTGTTCACCGAGGCCGGCGAGCGCGCCCGCGCCATGGGCGTGTACGGCTTCGTCTGTGCCGGCGGCGGCAGCCTGGGCGTGCTGCTGGGCGGACTGCTGACCAGCACCTTGTCATGGCACTGGATCTTCCTGGTCAACATTCCGATCGGCGCGGCGGTCTATGCGCTGTGCCTGCGGCTGTTGCCGGCGGCGCGCGGCGCGGACGGCGGCGGCAGGCTCGACGTGGCCGGGGCGCTGACGGTCACGGCGTCGCTGATGCTGGCGGTGTATGCGGTGGTCAACGGCAACGAGGCCGGCTGGACCTCGGCGCAGTCGCTCGGCCTGCTGGGCGCGGCC
The DNA here is from genome assembly GCF_050285565.1 of Achromobacter sp. Taxonomy (GTDB): domain Bacteria; phylum Pseudomonadota; class Gammaproteobacteria; order Burkholderiales; family Burkholderiaceae_B; genus Achromobacter. The sequence goes on along the minus strand of NZ_JBLZXG010000003.1, from coordinate 197,100 downwards.
GCGCTGCTGATGGCGCTGTTCCTGCTGATCGAGGCGCGCGTGGCCGCGCCGCTGATGCCGCTGGCGCTGTTTCGCCTGCGCAACGTCGCCACCGCCAACGTGGTCGGCGTGCTGTGGGCCGCGGCCATGTTCGCGTGGTTCTTCGTGTCGGCTCTGTACATGCAGCGGGTGCTGGGCTATGACGCCATGAAGGTGGGGCTGGCGTTCCTGCCGGCCAACCTGATCATGGCGGCGTTTTCGCTGGGACTGTCGGCCAAGCTGGTGATGCGCTTCGGCATCCGTGGGCCGCTGGCCATCGGGCTGCTGCTGGCGGCGCTGGGGCTGGCGCTGTTCGCGCGCGCGCCGGTCGATGGCGGGTTCGCGGCGGACGTGCTGCCGGGCATGCTGCTGCTGGGCCTGGGCGCGGGCATCGCCTTCAATCCGATGCTGCTGGCCGCCATGAGCGACGTCGAGCCGGGCCAGTCCGGGCTGGCCTCGGGCGTGGTCAACACGGCCTTCATGATGGGCGGCGCGCTGGGCCTGGCGGTGCTGGCCAGCCTGGCCGCCGCGCGCACCGCGGCCCTGGCCACGGCGGGCGCGGCGCCGGTGGCGGCGCTGGCCGGCGGCTACCAACTGACCTTCCTGGCCGGCGCCGCGATCGCGGCCGTGGCGGCGGCGTTGAGCGCGGCGCTGGTGCGCTCGCGCAACCGCGAGCTGGGCGGCCACGGCGAGACGCCCGCGGGCCACTGAAGCGGGTCACCGGGGCCGGCCACTAGCGCCTGCCATGGCCCCCCCGGGCGCGCCGCGTCAGCGCCGCTTGCCGAACACCGACTTGGGCGCGCGGCCATGGAAGCGGGTGAAGGCCGCGCTGAAGTTGGCGGGATGGCGGTAGCCCACCTGATACGCCGCCTGCGCCACCTGGCAGCCGCCCTCCAGCAATTCCCAGGCGCGCCGCATGCGCATCGCGGTCAGCAGCCGCATGGGGCTGTCGCCATATAGCGCGCGAAAACCCTGCTTGAGCTTGAATTCGTTCAGCCCGGTCGCCAGGCACAGGTATTGCACCGTCAGTTCGCGGTCCATCTGCGCTTGCATCAGCGCATGGGCGCGTTCCAGCCGCGCGATGTCGGCCTGGCTGAGCCGGCCCGGGGCCGGTGGCGGCGCCAGCGCGCGCAACTGGCGCGACAGCAGCGTCAGCGCCTTGATGTGGGTGTCCAGCGGGTCGGTGGTCCGCGCCAGTTCGGCGGCGACGGCGGCCAGGTCGGCGCGGGTGCGTCCCTGCGCCAGGCGCCGCAGGCCGCCGGCGCCGAACAGCGCCTCGGCCTGGGCCTGGCCGGCATAGCGGCGCAGCGCCGGCTCGCCCACCAAGAGACGCAGTTGCGAGACGGTGCCGCCACCCAGGTAGCGGCGCTCGCCCGGATGGCGGCGAAACGCGGTCACCGTCGTGTGGCCGCCGAGGAAATCCAACTGGGCGCCGTCCGTGCCGCGATAGGACGAGACCCCGCCCAAGGCCAGCGTGATGACCAGCGCGCGCCCGTCCTGAGCGGCGGCGTTCTCTTCGATCAGGTCGCGGGTGGGCGTGTACTGCGAATGCACCAGCGCCAGGCCGTCGCCCAGGTCGAGGCGGTCGGCGTGGCAATCGCCCAGGTCGGCGGGCAGGGCCAGCCGCGTCCAACCGGGACGGGAACCGGGGCGGGGCCGGGCAAGCGTGGCGGAAATGCGCAGGGACATGGCGGCGACGGTCGGCGGCGCGGGAGCGCCGGGGTGAAAGAAGGCAGGCGCCGGATCGCATACGAATGGATCCGGTTCGCATATGAATGCTAATGATAGGCGTTCGCATAAAGAAATACCATCTTCGGGACGGCGCCGCACGTTGGCGCCGCCGTGACTGCCCGTACAGGAATCCCGATGATCCGCCCTCTTTCCCACCCACGCGCCGCCTGGGTCCTGCTGTGGCTGTGCGCCACCTCCGCCGCGCAGGCGCAACCGGCCGCGCCCGCCTCACCGCCATCTTCCGCGTCGGCGGCCGCGCCGCCCGCCGCCGCCGCCGCGCAACTGCCCGCCATCACCGTCACCGCCAACAAGCAGGAACGCGCGCTCGAATCCCTGCCCGGCAGCCTGTCGGTGTTCGACGGCGACAGCCTGGAAAGCCAGGGCGTCCTCGATATCGACGGACTGCAGCGCGTCACCCCGGGCCTGACGTTCCAGCCGTTCGGCCAGGCCGGCGTCAACGCGGCGGTGATGCGCGGTCTGTCGGCCAACTTCTTTTCATTTTCGACCTCGACCCTGCTGGTGGTCGATGGCGTGCCCACGCTGATGGCGCAGGGTTTCGACGACCCGTTGCTGGATATCGACCGCGTCGAGATCCTGCGCGGCCCGCAATCGACCCTGTACGGCCGCAACGCCGAGGCCGGCGTCATCAACGTCCATACCCGCGCGCCCGGCGATAGCGTGCGCGGCAGCGTCTCCACCACCGTCGGCAGCCGCGACCTGCGCATGCTGCGCTTGGATCTGAGCGGGCCGATCGTCGACGACACCCTCTACGCCAGCGTGGCCGGCGCCTGGCGCAGCCAAGACGGCTTCATCGACAACACCGACACCGGCCGGCGCGAGGACGACCGCGCGCTGCGCAACGCCAAGCTGGCCCTGCGCTGGACGCCGTCGGCGCGCACCGACGCCACCCTACGCTATGCGCAGATCAACTACCGGGACGGCGCCGCGCTGTGGGGCTCGCCCACCGCCGCCCGCGCCACCGTGGCCTCCGGCACGCCCGGCTGGAACCGTTCCATCGGCCGCAGCGCGTCGCTGGCGCTGCGCCACGAACTGGACAGCGGCCTGCGCCTGACCTCGGTCACGGCCTGGAACGACCTGCGCGACCGAGTGCAGCAGGACACCGACTTCCAGCCCGCCGACCTGCTGCACATCGCGCGCGACCACCATTTCCGCACCCTGTCGCAGGAGCTGCGCCTGGAGGGCGCGCTGGGCCGCGCGCAATGGCTGGCCGGCCTGTACGCCGATGGCGACGACCATGACCTGCGCAACACCCAGAAGATGCCGCGCGGCCTGACCGAAAGCGCGGTGCGGCTGCGCGGCCAATCCGGCGCGGCCTTCACCCATTGGCGCGTGCCGCTGGCCGCGCGCTGGACGCTGGAGGCCGGCGCCCGGGTCGAGCGCGACACGCTGCGCTTCACCCCGCGCGGCGACAGCGCGCGCCGCGCCGGCTGGACCCGCGTCACGCCCAAGCTGGCGCTGCAATACGCGTTCGCGCCGCGCCAGCAGGTCTATGCCTCGGTGGCCGATGGTTTCCGCGCCGGCGGCTTCAACGTGTTTTCGCCAGCGGCCGACTACGCCGCCTACCAACCGGAGACGCTGCGCGCGTACGAGATCGGCGCCAAGGGCTGGCTGCCGGGCAAGCGCCTGCGCTACGGCGCCGCGCTGTACCTGATGACGGTCGACAAGATGCAGGTGCAGCAGATGCCGCTGCCCGGGCTGGTGTACGTCACCAACGCCGCTTCGGCGCGTTCGCTCGGTGCCGAGTTCGAGCTCGAATACCTGCTGGGCCAGGGCTGGTCGCTGCAGGCCGGGCTGGGGCTGAACCGCACCCGCTTCAGCCGTTTCCGCGATGGCGCCAACGACTACGGCGGCAACCAGAACCCGTTCGCGCCGCGCGTCAACGGCCACCTGACGGCGCGCTACGACGCGCCGGCCGGCTGGTACGCCCAGGCCTCGCTCAGCGGCACCGGCCCGGTGTACCTGGACGCCGCCAACCGCTACCGCCGCAACGGCTATGCGCTGGTCAACCTGGCCGCCGGCGTCACGGTGCGGCAGGTCGAGATCTCGGCCTACGTCAACAACCTGGCCGACCGCCGCTACGACGCCGTGGGCTACCAGAACGGCATCGTCACCGTCTACAGCCCGCCGCGCGAACTGGGCCTGCGCCTGACCTGGCGCCTGTGAACCGCTTACCAAGGAACCCCTATGCCGACTTCTCCCCTGCCCCTGCAACGTTACTGGGACCTGGCCGCCGCGCCGGTCGAAACCGCCGCGCTCGACGCCGCGCTGGAACTGGACCTGTTCGCGCACCTGGTGACGCCAGCCAGCGCGGCGCAGGTGGCCCAGGCGCTGGCGCTGCGCCCGGCCGCCGCCGGGCACCTGCTGGACCTGCTGTGGGGCCTGCGTCTGCTGCATCGCATCGCCGGCGAACCCACGCTGTACCGCTGCGGCGCCACGGCCCGCGCCCATTTCCTGGCGGGCCGGCCGGGCTACTGCGGCGACGCCTGGCGCTACCGGCGCCGCGCGCTGGCGCAATCCGGCGATCAGTTGATGCAGCGGCTGCGCCAGGATCCGGCCGCCGCGCGCGCCACGCCGCCCGGGGCTGGATCCGAGGCCAGCGGCTGGGCCCAGGCGGCGCGGGCGCAGATCGGCCAGGAACAGCGCGTGCTGGCCGTGGCCGCCGCGCGCGAAGCGGTCGCCTGCGTGCCCGGCGCCGACGCGGCGCGGCGCATCCTGGACCTGGGCGGCGGCCCGGGCCTGATCGGCATCGCGCTGGTGCAGGACCGGCCGGGCGCCAGCGGCGTGGTGTTCGACTGGCCCGAGAGCGCCGCGGTGGCGCGCGAGCACATCGCCGCCGCCGGGCTGGCCGAGCGCATGGTGGCCGTGGGCGGCGACCTGGCCACGGCCGACATTGGCGCCGGCTACGACCTGGTGTGGTGCTCGTCGGTGCTGCATTTCGTGCCCGACGCCGCCGCCGCGCTGCGCAAGATGCACGATGCGCTGGCGCCGGGCGGGCTGCTGGTGATGGCGCATGCCGAGATCCCGGACGACGCCGACGCCGCCGCGCGCGTGCTGCGCTATTACCTGCCGATGCTGCTGCTGGGGCGGCGCGTGACGCGCCAGGGCCAGTTGGCCCAGGCGCTGCGCGACACCGGCTTCACCGAGGTGCGCGGCTTCGATTCCGACCGTTTTCCGCTGGCGCCGCTGCACGTGTTGTCGGCGCGGCGGAGCGCGCCATGAGGCCGGCCCTGCGCCACGGCCTGGCCCAGGCGCTGTTCGGCTGGCTCAACCTGGCGCTGACCGCGCCCGGCGTCTATCTCTGGCTGGGCCTGCCGCTGGTGCTGCGCCAGCACGGCTGGTCGGGCACCGCGATCGGCCTGTTCCAATTGGCCAGCCTGCCGACGGTGTTCAAGTTCCTGCTGGCGATGCCGCTGGACCGCCGGGGCGCCGGCCGTGGCGGCTACCGGCGCTGGACGGTGGCGCTGCTGCTGGCCTACGCCGCCGTGCTGCTCGCGCTGGGCTGGCGCGACCTGTTGAATGATGGCGCCATGCTGTTCGCGCTGGCGGCGGCCGCCGCCCTGGCCGGCACCTGGGCCGACGTGCCCGTCAACGCGCTGGCGATCCGCGTGCTGCCGGCCGCCAGCCGCGCCTGGGCCGGCGGCATCCGCTCGATGGCGCTGTGCCTGGGCGCGATCGCCGGCGGCGGCCTGATGCTGCTGGCGCAGGCGCGCTGGGGCTGGCAGGCGCCGTTCCTGATCATGGCCGCCGCGCTGGCGCTGGGCGCGGCGCTGACGTTGTTGCTGCGCGAAACCACGAATGCCTTGCATGCGGGGCGCGCGGACGACGCGGCCACGCGCGATGCGTCCATCGACACGGCGCCCGCGCCGGCGCTGGACGGCTCAAGGCGGCAGCCTGCCGCGCGCGGGTCGAGCGCCGCCTCGACCAGCCGCCAGGCCATTGCCTACCTGCGCCTGCCCGCCAGCCGCCGCTGGCTGCCGCTGCTGGCCCTGCTGTTTCCCTTCATCGGCACCGGCTGGTTCTATTTGAAACCGCTGCTGCTGGATCACGGGCTGGCGCCCGCACGCGTGGCGTGGCTGGCAGGGGTGGCCGGCGGCGCAGTCGGCGCCGTTGGCAGCGTGGCCGGCGCGCGCGCGCTCAAGCGCCTGGGGCCGGCCCGCGCGGTGCCGCTGCACGCCGGCGCGGGGGCTGCCGTGCTGGCGGCGCTGGCCCTGGCGGTCGGCCTGGACGCGGCGCCCGCCGTGCTGGTGGCCTGCGCCATGGCGGTGGCGGCGGCCATGGGCGCCACCGCGGCGCTGGTGTTCGGACTGATGATGTCGCACGCGCGGCCGGGCCTGCAGGCGCTGGACTATGGCATCCAAGCCAGCGTCTTCGCGCTCACGCGCATCGTCGCGCCGCTGGCGGCGGGGGTGCTGCTCGATGTCGCGGGCGCGGGCGTCATGCTGGCGCTACTTGCGCTCGGCGCCAGCGGCGTGCTGGCGCTGGCCTGGCGCCAGGGCCGCGCGCCGCGCGGGTAGCCGCCCGGGCCGCCCGTCCCGGAGCTCCGGGCGGTGCCGGCCACCCTGCTGACGTTCAGCCGCCCGGCCGGTGCTCGGCCAGCACCGCGCGCATCGACTGCGCCGCGCCCTGCAGTACCGGCACCGCGCGCAGCAGGTCGTCGAGCATCAGCCGCGCCGTCGGCGCATGGCACGCCACCGCGGCCACCACGCGATCCTGCGCGTCGCGCACCGGCACCGCCACCGCGCTCATGCCGCGCACGAATTCCTCGTTGTCGATGCCGATGCCGCGCGCGGCCAGGCGTTCCAGTTCGTCCTCCAGGCGCGCCGGATCGGTCAGCGTGCGCGGCGTATTGCGCGTGAGCGGCAGGCGCGCCAGCACCCGGCCGCGTTCGAGCCGGTTCATCGAGGCCAGGAACAGCTTGCCGCTGGCGGTGCAGTGCATCGGCACATGGCTGCCGACCGCGAAGAACAGCCGCAGCGGCTCGGCGGTTTCGACCCGCTCCATGTAGATCACCTGGTCGCCGTCGGGCGCGGTCAGGTTGCAGGTTTCGCCCAGTTTGCCGGCCAATTGCGCCAGCACGGCGCGGCAGGCGCGCGTGAAGGCCGAGGCGCGCAACGTGGCCAGCGCCAGCGCGGTGGACTGCGGCCCCGGCACGTAGCCGTTCTCGGTGGGCGTGGCGGCGACGAAGCCGGCGCGCTGCATCGCCGCCAGCAGCCGCATCAGCGTGGTCTTGGGCATGTCCAGGCGCTGCGCCAGTTGCGCCAGCGTGGGCGGATGCTGGGCGCGGGCCAGGTGGTCCAGCACCAGCAGCGCGCGCAGCGAGCGGGCGGCCTCTTGCGGCTCGCCGGCGTCGGCGCTGAGCGCCGATGCTGCACTGCGATTTTGAAACCGAAGATCCAGGTTGTGTTCCATTTCCCCGTTCCCGCGCTTGTCGCGCTTTCTTTCCCGTGAGCGCTTCCTAGAATCGCCACAGATACGGAACCTTCGCGCGTCGCCGCGCTCCCCTCGCTTCGGGCCAGTATATAAGCGCCCGGCGTTGCGACAAGCAGGGTAAACGCGCCGTCCGAACGCAGGAGTTGCCGCGCGCCGGCATGGCCACACCAAGGAGGAAAGCAGACATGTCCGAAGCCGTGGACTACATCGTGGTAGGCGCCGGATCGGCCGGCTGCGTGCTGGCGAACCGCCTGAGCGCCAATGGCCAGCACGCGGTCTGCCTGCTGGAGGCGGGGCCGCCAGACCGTTCGCCGTGGATCCACATCCCGATCGGCTACGGCAAGACCATGTTCCACAAGGTGTTGAACTGGGGCTACTACACCGACCCCGATCCCAACATGCTGAACCGCCGCATCTACTGGCCGCGCGGGCGCACGCTGGGCGGCTCCAGCGCCATCAACGGCCTGATCTACATCCGCGGCCAGCGGCGCGATTACGACGCCTGGGCGGCCGCCGGCAACCCCGGCTGGGGCTGGGACGACTGCCTGCCCTACTTCCGCAAGCTGGAGAACAACGACCTGGGACCCGGCCCCACCCATGGCACCGCGGGGCCGCTGAACGCCACCTCGATCAAGACGCCGCATCCGCTGGTCGAGGGCCTGATCGGCGCGGCCGGCGCGCTCGGCCTGCCGCATGTGCGCGACTTCAACAGCGGCGACCAGGAAGGCGTGGGCTACTACCAGCTCACCACCCGCAACGGCCGCCGCTGCTCCACCGCCGTGGCTTACCTGCGCCCGGCGCGCGGCCGCGCCAATCTGCGGGTGGAAACCGGCGCGCACGCCATGGCGGTGCTGTTCGAAGGCAGCCGCGCCTGCGGCGTGCGCTACCGCCAGGACGGCCAGGTGCGCACCCTGCGCGCCCGGCGCGAGGTGATCCTGTGCGCCGGCGCGCTGCAATCGCCACAACTGCTGCAACTGTCGGGCGTCGGCCCGGCCGCGCTGCTGCGCCGCTTTGGCATCGGCGTGGTGCGCGACCTGCCGGGCGTGGGCGAAAACCTGCAGGATCACTTGCAGATCCGCCTGATCTACGAGACGCGCCAGCCCATCACCACCAACGACCAGTTGCGCACGCTGCATGGCCGCGCCGCGATGGGCTTGCAATGGCTGCTGTTTCGCGGCGGGCCGCTGGCGGTGGGCATCAACCAGGGCGGCCTGTTCTGCCGCGTCGATCCGGCCAGCGCCACGCCCGACACGCAGTTCCACTTCGCCACGCTGTCGGCCGACATGGCCGGCGGCAAGGTGCATCCGTTCTCGGGCTGCACGTACTCGGTGTGCCAGTTGCGGCCGTCCTCGCGCGGCACGGTGCAGTTGCGCAGCGCCGATCCGTTCGAGGCTCCGGCGATGCAGCCCAATTACCTGTCCACCGAGCTTGACCGCCGCATGACGGTGGCGGCGGTCAAGTACGCGCGCCGGCTGGCCGCCACCGAGCCGCTGGCCGGGCTGATGAAGCGCGAGGTGCGGCCCGGGCCCGAGGTGCGCGGCGACGACGAGATCCTGCATTTCTGCCGCGAGTACGGCGCCACCATCTTCCACCCCTCGGGCACCGCCAAGATGGGCCCGCGCCAGGACCCGCTGGCGGTGGTCGACGAACGCCTGCGGGTGCATGGCGTGAGCGGGCTGCGGGTGGTGGATTGTTCCATCATGCCGACGCTGGTGTCGGGCAACACCAATGTGCCGGTGGTGATGCTGGCCGAGCGCGCGGCCGATTTCATCCTGCAGGATCTGCACGCGGCGCGGCCAAGCGCCCAGGCGCAGCCGGTATTGCAACAGGCGGCATGACATGCGTTGAACGCAACCCGCGGCGCGGCGCCGCAGAGTGCCGCCCGCCCCACCAAAGGAGACAGGCATGGCCAAGCAGAACGAAACCGCGGTGCGCAGAGTCGTCGCCGCCTCGCTGATCGGCGCCACCATCGAGTGGTACGACTTCTTCCTGTACGGCGTGGTCGCCGGCATCGTCTTCAATAAGCTTTACTTCCCCACCGGCGACCCGCTCGTCTCCACCATGCTGGCCTATACCACCTTCGCGGTGGGCTTTATCACGCGGCCGCTGGGCGGGCTGGTGTTCGGCCACTTCGGCGACCGCATCGGCAGAAAGAGCATGCTGGTGATGACGCTGATGATCATGGGCGTGTCGACCTTCCTGATCGGGCTGGTGCCCACTTACGACAGCATCGGTCTGTGGGCGCCCATCCTGCTGTTGCTGCTGCGGGTGTTCCAGGGCATCGGCCTGGGCGGCGAATGGGGCGGCGCGGTGCTGATGGCGTATGAATACGCGCCGCCCGGCAAGAAGGGTTACTACGCCTCGCTGCCGCAGATCGGGCTGGCCATCGGCCTGTGCCTGGCCTCGGGCACGGTGGCGCTGCTGTCGACGCTGCTGACGGACGAGCAGTTCATGGCGTGGGGCTGGCGCCTGGCGTTCCTGGCGTCGGCCGCGATGGTCGGGGTCGGCATGTACATCCGCCTGAACATCAAGGAAACGCCCGAGTTCGCCGCGGTCAAGCGCGACAATGCCGAGAGCCGCATTCCGTTCATGGACATGATCCGCCGCTATCCCGGCAACGTCGCCAAGGGCATGGGCGCGCGCTACATCGACGGCGTGTTCTTCAACGTGTTCGGCGTGTTCTCGATTTCGTACCTGACCCAGACGCTGCAGATCACGCGCACCGAGGCATTGACCGGCGTGATGGCGGCGGCGCTGGTGATGTGCTTCACGATCCCCTACTTCGGCCGGCTGTCGGATCGCATCGGGCGCGCGCGGGTGTATTTCTGGGGCTCGCTGATCACGGCGGTGGCGGCGTTTCCCGGCTTCTGGCTGATGCTCAACAGCCAAGGCAGCGTGATGCTGGTGTGGCTGGCCATCATCATTCCGTTCGGCATCTTCTACGCCGCCGTCTATGGGCCGGAGGCCGCGCTGTTCTGCGAGCTGTTCGACGCCAAGGTGCGCTACACCGGCATCTCGTTCGTCTACCAGTTCTCGGGCATCTTTGCCTCGGGCATCACGCCGATCATCGCCACCGCCCTGCTCAAGACCGGCAATGGCCAGCCGTGGCTGATCTGCCTGTATGTGCTGTTCTCGGGCGTGGTGTCGGCGTTGTGCGCGTGGCGGATCGGACGCGGCGGCCGCCCCCTGGCGCAGGACGCGCCGGTGGCGCCCGCCAACGCCACCTTGCGCAAGGCCTAGGGCGCGCGCGGCCTGCGGGGCGCCGCAACGCGCGCCCCGAGCCGCCCTGGCCCGCGCCTCAGGCCACCGCCACCGGGCGGCCGAAAAACGGATAGTTGGGATCGTTGTAGCCGTGGGTCGAGGCGTGGCCGGGCGTGACCCAGCCGTCCACGATGGCTTCGTCCTCGGGCGTGATCTTCACTTCCAGCGCGGCGTAGTAGTCGTCCATCTGCGCCAGTGTGCGCGGGCCGGCGATAACGCCGGTGACGATCGGATTGGCCAGTACCCAGGCGGTGGCGAAGTGGCCCGGCTGCACGCCGCGGGCGGCGCTGTGCTTGACCAGTTGCTGCGCGATCCGCAGCGATTCCTCGCGGAACTCGGTGGCCAGGATGCGGCGGTCGCCGCGCCCGGCGCGGGTGTCCGCCGCCGGCGCCTGGCCCGGCAGGTACTTGCCGGTGAGCACGCCGCGCGCGATCGGACTGTACGGCACCACGCCCAGGCCGTAGTGCTTGCAGGCCGGCAGGATCTCGACCTCGGGGCCGCGGTTGAGCATGTTGTAGTACGGCTGGCACACCACCGGCTGTGGCACGCCCAGCTTTTCGCACAGACGCAGGGTCTCGGCGATGCGCCAGCCGCGGAAGTTCGACAGGCCGAAGCCGCGCAGCTTGCCGGCGCGGATCAGGTCGCCCAGCGTCCACAGCGCTTCTTCCAGGTTTTCCTCGTGGTAGTCGCGGTGCAGGTAGAGGATGTCGAGGAAATCGGTGCCCAGGCGCGCCAGGCTCTGCTCGACGCCACGGATCAGCCACTGGCGCGAATAGTGCGACTGGTTCGGCCCCTGGCCCACCACGTTGCCGATCTTGCTGGCCAGCACCCAGTCGTGGCGCTGCCCTTGCAGCAGCTTGCCCACCACTTCCTCGGAGCGGCCGTCGTTGTAGACGTCGGCGGTGTCGATGAAGTTCAGGCCGTGGTCGCGCGCCGAGGCGACGATGCGCGCGGCCTCGTCATCGGGCGTCTGCTCGCCGAACATCATGGTGCCCAGGCACAGGGGCGATACGCGAAGATTGCTGGTTCCGAGACGGCGGTAATTCATGGCGAAAATCCTTGGTCGGCGAGAAAGTGGCCGGCGTGAAAAGCGCGCGCGAAACGCGGGGCGGTGACGGGCGCGCCGGCAACGCGGCGGGCAAAGGGCCATGTTGCCAGAAGAATGCCGGCGGGCCGCTGAAAATCCCTGCGCCGGGCAGGGATTCCAGACCGGCGCGGCCTGCGCGCGGCGCGCGCTCAGGCCGGCTGCGCGTCCACCGCCGCCAGGATGCGGCCAAACAACGCGTCGGCGTGCGCCGAATCGAGCCAGCGCACGATCACCACCAGCTTGCGCTCGGGCTCGACCCAGGTGAACGAACTGCCCGCGCCCACGCCGAAGAAGCTGGAGGCCGGCACGCTGGGAAACACGCGGCCTTCGTGGTTGAGCCAGATCAGGTAGCCGTAGTACGGCGCGATGGCGCAAGGCTGGCGCATCTGCGCGATCCATTCGCGCGACAGCACCTGGCGGCCATCGGCGGCGCGGCCCTGATCCAGCAGCATCTGCCCGATCCGGGCCTGGTCGCGCGCGCTGATCGACATGCCGCCGCCCCAGTGCGAACCGCCCGGCACCGACGGCATGCGACGGCCGTCGATCTCGACCCAGGCGTTGTCGTAGCCGACCCACTGCCAGTTTTCGCTGACGCCCAGCGGCCGCGTGACGGCTTCGCGGAACACCTCGGGCAAGGGCTGGCGGAACAGGTGCAGCAGCGCATACGACAGCTGGTTGATGCGCACGTCGTTGTATTCCCAGTACGTGCCGGGCGCTTGCAACGGACGGGCCTCGCCCTTCCTGCCATCGGGCGGCGCGCCGAAGGTGACGGCGCGATAGCGGTCGGCCTGGTCGGAAACACCGAAGCGCTCGCCTTCCCATTCGCTGGTCTGCTGCAACAGATGGCGCCAGGTGATGCCAGCGTTGCGGCCCTGGTCGAAGCCGATGCCCGGCACGCGCTTGCCGACCGGCTCGTCGACGTCCGGCAGCAGGCCGCGGTCATGCGCCAGTCCAGCCAGGATCGCCAGGTACAGCTTGGCCACGCTGAAGGTCAGGTCGGCGCGGTCGGGCTCGCCCCAGGCGGCGATCTCGCGGCCGTCGCGCAGCACCACGCCCGACACCGGCCCACGATCGTGGAGCGGGCCCAGCAGGCGGTTCCAGGGCGGCGGATCGTTCTGGTGCACCCCGAACACCCCGTCGACGCTGCGGTCCCAGGCGGTTTCGTGGTCGTTGGCGAACTGGATCGCCTGCTGCATGAGCGCGTTCATCGATTTCCCTTGTGTTGTCGTTGGCCGGTGGCGCCTGCGAGTATATCCAGGCGCGCGCGGCGCGATATCGCCAGGGGCAATAAGCAAGGCGGGAATCAATCGTTGGCGCGGCGGCGCGCCGCCGGTAGAGTCCAACGCCCCGCATCATTGAATCCAACGCTGAATCCATGTCGATCCGCCTTCCGGCCACGCGCCCCCTCTTGCGCCATCTCCCCGCCCTGCTTCTGGCCGTTGCCGCCGCCTGTGGCGGCGCCGCCCATGCCGAGCAACGCGTCATCCGCATCGTCGTGCCGTACGGCACCGGCGCGGTGCAGGACACCATCGCCCGCGCCATCAGCGACGAGTTGGGCCGGGCGCTGAACGCCTCGATCGTGGTCGAGAACCGCGCGGGCGCCGGCGGCACGGTCGGCACCGCCCAGGTGGCGCGCGCCACGCCCGACGGCAACACGCTGGTGCTGGCCGCGGCCAGCCACCACATCGCCGGCTACCTCTACAAAAACCTGGCCTACGACCCCTACAAGGACTTCACCGGCGTGGCCTACGTGGGCAACACCGGCTACGTCATTCTGGCCTCGTCCAGCCTGAAGGCGGCCAACACGGCCGAATTCATCCAGGCGGTCAAGGCCAAGCCGGGCGCCTACGATTACGCCTCGGCCGGCAACGGCAGCGCCTCGCACCTGGGCATGGCCGCGTTCCTGACCGCGGCCGGCGCGCAGATGCAGCACATTCCCATGAAGTCCACCGGGGACGCGGTGACCGAGCTGCTGGCCGGCCGGGTCCAGGCCGTCACCGCCGCCACCATCGGCGTGACCGGCTACCGCAACGACCCGCGCGTGACGTTCCTGGCCTACACCGGCAAGCAGCGTTCGCGCTTCGCCCCCGACCTGCCGACCGTGGCCGAGAGCGGCCTGCCCGGCTATGCCTTCGATTCCTGGCTGGGTCTGCTGGCGCCGGCCGGCATCGCGCCGGCCGAACGCGACAGGATCAACGCCGCCGTCAACGGCGTGCTGGCCGAGCCCAAGGTACAGGCGCGGCTGGCGGCGCTGGGCGTGGAGGCCGAGGCCAAGTCGCCGGCGCAGTTCCAGGATCTGCTGAAGGCGGATTGGGACGCGGCCGGCAAGCTGGTGGCGGCCTCGGGCGCGCGGGTGGAGTAGGCGTTGACCCGGATGCCGTGACCCGGATGCCGTGACCCGGATGCCGTGACCCGGATGCTGTGACCCGGACGCGCTGAACCGGCCCTGGCGCGCCGGACGCGGCGGCGGCCGGCCTGCGCGTGGCGTCAACGCTGGCGCACGCCTTCCAGGAACAGGGTGGTGATGAAGTCGGCCAGCGCCTCGCGCTCCTGGGTGTTGGGCTCGCGCCGCGTGAAACGCTCAATCACGCCCATGAAGGCATGCGACAGCCATTCCGGTGCAATATCCTTGCGGAATACGCCGGCGCGCTGGTCGATGCGGATGTTCTCGGAGATCATCGCGACCAGCTCGTCCTTGAGCGCCTCGGCCGCGTCGACCTGGAAAAAGCCGATGCGGGTCAGGTTGGGATCTTCCTGCAGGATGCCCAGCCAGTTGCTCACGCCCCGCCGCACGCGCTCCTGGATCGGCAGGCTCCGCTGGTCTTCATAGAGGCGCGCCTGGCAGACTTCCCGCCGCAGGCGCTGGGCGAACATGCCCACGAGTTCGTCGTAGGCCGCCTGCTTGCCCGCGAAATACTGATAGAACACCGGTTGCGTCACGCCCGCCCGGGCGACAATGTCGCTGATCCGGGTGTGCTGGAAGCCGCGCTCGGCGAACTCCGCTGCCGCGACTTCCAGAAGTTGCAACCGGGTGCGCTCACCTTTCGTCAAACGCTTGTCTTGCGGTACAGATGGGGGTGTTGCCGTCGTCATCGCGTGAAAATACTATCCTTCCGGCCTTTTTGCCATACATCCCCGCATACATAGAAACCCTGATGTCGCCGCCAAGCCCCTGAAATCACTTGAAATCTTCATAACTCTTGACACAACTCTTGCGCGACCGCGGCGTTACATTACGGTATCGCCAGTGTCCGCAGTGCGCGGACACCCGGCGGCTCAGGAGCAAGATCATGAAGCGGTTCACAGGTCGTATGGTCGGCGTCGCGCTGGCCCTGGCCTTGGCAAGTTCCCCCGCGCTGGCCGGCGGGTACCACGGTGGTGGCTATCACCATCATCACGGCGGTGGTGGCGGCGGCAGCGGTTGGTGGGTGGGCGGCGCGCTGGCGTTGGCGGCCACCGGCCTGATCCTGGCGGCCAATTCCGGCCCCTCGTACGTGCAGACGGGCGTCTATGCGCCCGGCGTGGCCTACTACAGTCCGCCGGTGTACGCGGCGCCCGTGTATGAAGCGGCGCCGGTGTACAGCGCGCCCCCGGTCTACCAGGCGCCGACGCAATACGCCCCGGTGCAGTACGAACCGGCGCCGCCGGTCAACCAGGCGCAGGTCAGCGCCTCGACCGACTGCCAGCGCTGGGCCATGAACCAGAGCGGCTACGATCCGGCCACCCTCTCGCAATGGACCACACAGGTCATGGTGGACAGCTACAACCGCGCCATGGATTCCTGCATGAACAGCCGCGGCTACCGCGCCAACTGAAGCCTGCCGGCCCTGGCACCACGAGCGCCCCACGGGGCGCTCGTTGCATTGGCGCGGGCGCCACTGCCCGTCAGGCGCGCCGGCGGCCCCAGCCAGTCGCCGACGTTAAAGCCCATCGCCGGCCTCCAGGCGTGCCAGACAGGCGGCGGCCTCGGCCCATTGGTGTTCGCTGAAGACGCGCACCCCGGCGTCGGCCAGCAGGCGCGCGGCGACGCCGGCCCCGGGCTGGCGCTGGCCGGAAAAACTGCCATCGTAGACATAACCGCTGCCACAGGAAGGACTGCCCTCCTTGAGCACCGCGATGCGGATGCCGCGCCGCCGCGCCACGTCCAATGCCTGTTGCGCGCCCTCGACGAATGGCCGGGTGGCGTCCTGGCCCGAGACCGTCATCACCCGGGCGCGGCCGGTCAGTACCGCGACGGCGTCGGCGCCCGGTTCGATCTCGGCTGGCGGACGCGGAATCGGCAGGCCGCCGGCCACCTCGGGACAGACCGACACCACCCGGCCGGCGTCGAGCCAGCGCGCCAGCACGTCGTGATCGCCCGGCACCGAGCGTCCGTCGTAACGTACGGGGTGGCCGAGCAGACAGGCGCTGACGAGAACGTATTGCATGGAGATTGCGGGCTGGCGGGGTGGGATGGACGCATGCGGCCGCGTTCGGCGCAAGCCTCATCATAGAACAGGCCGCCGCAACGCCGCGCCCGCCCCGCTTGGGTCGAACGGGCTGCGCGCCGGCCCGCGCGCGACGGCCCGGTCACCGGGCTATGCCGCCTCCAGCCACTGCCGCAGCGCCGGGTCGCGCACCTGCAGCACCTCGAACAATCCCAGCGCGCGCAGGGCCGGCAGCGCCTCGCGCAGATCGGCGCCGGCCTGTTCGCGGGCCCGCGGCGCGGCGCCGGCGTCGCACCAGAGGCGGGCGTTGGCCAGGAACGCGCCGACCGTGCCTTTGCGCACGGTCACGCCCTGGAAATCCGCGCTGTCGCGGTCGTCCGGCAACACATCCTGAGCTTTCATGGTTTTCTCCAATGGGTGAGCACGCAAACCAGCTTAGTCGTCCGTGGCCGGCAAATCTGCGGTATTTTGGTCAATTCGTACCGTGATTCTGCCAACCCGCCTGCCGATCGATCCCTCGCATGACGCTTCCCGCCGATGCCGCCTCGCCCCTGATCGCGCCCGCCCTGGCCGCCGCGCGCGACGGGCCGCGCCTGCTGGCGGTGCGCCGGCAGGACAAGGCCGTGCGCCATACCGCCGCCCACCGGCACGCGCGCGGGCAGTTGTTCGGCGCCTACGAAGGCTTACTGACGGTATGGGCCGGCGACCATCAGTGGGTCGCGCCGGCCGCGCACGCCGTGTGGATTCCGCCCGATTGGCCGCACGGGCTGCGCTCGCATGGCCCCTATGCCGGCTATAGCGCCTACCTGAGCCCGGCGGCGTGCGCCGGCCTGCCGGATACGCCTTGCGCCTTGCAGGCGTCGGCCCTGCTGCTGGCGGCGGTGGCACGCGCCGCCGGCTGGCGCGATGACGCCTGGGACGCCGCGCGCCTGCGCATCGTCGAGCTGGTGCGCGACGAGATCCGCACCCTGCCGCGCGCCAATGATGGCCTGACGCTGCCGCAAGATGCCCGGCTGCGGCGGCTGGCGCAGGCCTGGTCCGATGCGCCCGCCGACACCCGGCCGCTGGCGGCGTGGGCCGATACGATCGGCATGGCGCCGCGCACGCTGGCGCGGCGCTTTCTGGCCGAGACCGGTTTGACGCCGGGCGACTGGCGCCAGCGCGCCCGGCTGATGCGGGCGCGGCAAATGCTGGCGGCCGGCCACGGCGTCACCGCCGCCGCGCTGGAGACGGGCTACGACAACCTCAGCGCCTTCATCGCCGCGTTCAAGCGGGAATACGGGGTGACGCCCGGCCGCTATGACGGCCGGGATCCGTTGAGCGCCTGAGGCGCGCGCCGCGCGGTCGCGGCCGCGCTCATTCGGCGTCGGCGGCCTTGCGCGGACGACGCGCGCGCGGCGCGGTCTTGGCCGCCGTCTTGCGCGCGGTCTTGCGGGCCGGCTTGGCCGGCTCGCCATCCGCCGGCGCGGCAACAGGTTCGGACGCGAAGGCCTCTGCCGGCGGCTGAGCGGGCGGCGCCTCGCTGGCCGTGTCCTGCGCCGGCGCGGGCGCCGCTTTGGCGGCGCGCGCCGTCTTGGCCGCGCCACGGCCGCCGCGCGTTGCGCGCCGGCCCTTGGCGGCGGCCGGTTCAGCCGTGTCGGGCGCCTCCTGGGCGGGCGGCGCCTGGACCGGGCTCCCCCCCGCGTGCGGCGCGCCGGCGGGCGCCGCAGCGTCGAACGCCTGGGGCGGCAAGCCGGCGCCGGTCTGATCCTGATGCGCCGGACGTTCCAGGTGAGCCTGGCGGTCCTGATGCGCCTGGCGGTCCTGGTGATCCTGCCGCTCCGGTCGCGCCTGCGGCGCAGGCGAATCCTCGCCCGCCTCGCGCTCCGTGTCCGTCGGCGCCCGGCCGTCGGCCGGGCCCGCGCCCTGGCGGCCGCCGCGCCCAGCGCCTTGGTTCTTGCGACCGCCACGCGTACCGCGCCCGGAGCGCGGCTCGTTTTCGGCGCTGGCGCCGTCCGCCACGCCTTCGGCGGCCGGCGCCGCGCGCGGCGCCGGGCGGCCCGCTGCCCCGGCCGGCGCGCCCCCGGCATTGTCGCGATAGACGTAGGTGCCGGATTTTTCCTCGCGCCCGACCTCCAGGAAGCCGCGCGACTGCGCCTCGTCCAGCAGGTTGCCGAAGGCGCGGAAGCCGTAGTACGACTCGTTGAAGTCCGGCCGGCGGCGCTTGAGCGCGTCCTTCAGGGCCGAGGCCCAGATCTTGCCGCTGTCGCCGCGTTCGGCCATCAGCGCCTCGAAGGTCTCGACCACCATGTCGACCGCCTGGGTCTTGCGGGCCTCCAGTTCTTCCTTGCGGCGGCGCTCCTCGTCGGGCGAGCGGCGCTGGCCCGCGTTGCCGCCGCCGCGGTTGTCGCGGCGGGCGTCGGCGGCGCGCTGGCCTTCGCGGGCCAGGTCGTCATAGAAGATGAATTCGTCGCAGTTGGCGATCAAGAGGTCCGAGGTGGATTGCTTGACCCCCACCCCGATCACTTTCTTGTTGTTCTCGCGCAGCTTGGACACCAGCGGCGAAAAATCGGAATCGCCGCTGATGATCACAAAGGTATTGACGTGCGACTTGGTGTAGCAGAAGTCCAGCGCGTCCACCACCAGCCGGATGTCGGCGGAATTCTTGCCCGACTGGCGCACGTGCGGAATCTCGATCAGCTCGAAGTTGGCCTCGTGCATCGGCGCCTTGAATTCCTTGTAGCGCTCCCAGTCGCAATAGGCCTTCTTGACCACGATGCTGCCCTTGAGCAGCAGGCGCTCCAGCACCGGGCGGATGTCGAACTTCTGGTATTTGGTGTCGCGCACGCCAAGCGCCACGTTCTCGAAGTCGCAAAACAGCGCCATGCTGACGTTTTCGTTGGCTGCATTCATGTATTTCTCCGTTGCCGCGGCAGCCCGGGGGCCCGTCTGGCCGAGGGGCGATTGGCCGCGTTTCGCCGCCCATGATATACATTTCCGCTCGCCCCCCGCCTTGACCGCCATGTCCGACGTACCCGCCCCGCCCGCCCTGGATACCGAACGCCTGCTGCTGCGACCGCTCTGCCCGGACGACGCGCCCGCCATCCAGCGCGTCTTTCCGCAATGGGAAGTGGTGCGCTATCTGGCCGAACAGGTGCCCTGGCCGTATCCGGAGGATGGCGCGCGCACCTACGTGGAACAGGTGGCGTTGCCGGCCATGCGGCGCGGCGCGCAGTGGCATTGGTCGCTGCGCCCACGCGCCGAGCCCGGCCGCCTGATCGGGCTGATCAGCCTGATGCGCGATGACCCGGGCAACCACCGGGGCTTCTGGCTCGACCCGGACTATCGCGGCCAGGGCTACATGACCGAGGCCAGCGAGGCGGTCACGGCTTTCTGGTTCGAGGTGCTGGATCAGCCGGTGCTGCGCGCGCCCAAGGCGGCGGCCAACGACGGCTCGCGCCGCTTGTCCGAACGCACCGGCATGCGGCTGGTGGCCACCGAGGAGCGCGGTTTCGTCTCGGGACGGCAACTGGCCGAGATCTGGGAGATCACGCGGGAGCAATGGCGGGCGCGCCGCCGGGGCTGAACCCGGCCCCGTTTATTTCCCGGGGCGCCGCGCCCGGGCGCCGGCCCAAGCCGGCGCTTACCGCCCCTTTCGCCCCGTTTTCCGACGGATTGGCCGGGCGCTCGCGTGGCTAGAATTTGCCACCCTCCCGCATTCCGTGCACGGGATGCCCCTCGCAATCGAGCAAGATCCATGAATCCGTCTACCGTCATCGGCGCCGTTGTCGGCCTGCTCACCCTGGTCATCGTCATCGCCCTGGCCGCCACCAACCCCGGCCTGTATTTCAACCTGCCTGGCCTGGCCATCGTGCTGGGCGGCACCTGCGCCGCGCTGTTCATCGCCTACCCGCTGTCCGAGGTGATGCGGGTGTTCAAGCTGGTGGTCACGGTGTTCCGCAGCGACCAGCACGACCAGCAGCGCGACATCGAAGAACTGGTGAACATGGCGCAGCTGTGGATGAACACCGACGTCCACAAGGTCGAGCAGGAGCTCAAGAAGGTCACCAACCCCTTCCTGCGCACGGGCGTGCAACTGATCATCGACAACACCCCCGAAGACCAGATCATCGAACTGCTGCAATGGCGCGTGGCGCGGCTCAAGGCGCGTGAAATGGCCGAGGCGCAGATGTTCCGCGTGATGGCGACCTTCGCCCCGGCCTTCGGCATGCTGGGCACGCTGGTCGGGCTGATCAACCTGATGGCGGTGCTGGGCGACGGCAGCATGACCACCATCGGCCAGCAACTGGCCATCGGCCTGATGACCACGTTCTACGGCATCCTCTTGGCCAACCTGGTGTGCAAGCCGATCGCCGTCAAGCTCGAACGCCGCACCGCGCGCCGCGTCGAGTCCATGAACATGGTGCTGCAAGGCATCTCCATGATGTGCGAGAAGCGCGGCCCGGCGATGGTGCGCGAAACCCTGAACTCGTTCGTCATGCACGTCGAGGACGAAATCTACGACGGCGGCGCCGCCGCCGCGCCGCGCGGCAAGACCGAGGGCCAGGTGCCCGCCGCCGGCAAACCCGTGTCCATCACCCGCCCCGCCGCCGCGCGCCAATGAGCCTGATTTCCCCCTCCCTGGCGCAGCGGATCGAGCAGGCCCGCCAGGCCCAGTTGCGCGCGCAGAAGGCGGCCGCCAACAGCGGCTGGCGCCCCAGCAAGAGCGACCGCAAGGACCGCTATGCCCGCTGGCACGTCGACGAGACGGTCGAAAGCGACGCCGAGAACTGGTTGCTCAGCTACCTCGATTTGATCACCCTGTTGCTGGCCCTGCTGGTGGTGATGCTGGCCGTGTCGCGCCTGCACGGCGGCTTCTATGAGGCCGGCGAGCGGCAGGTCGACATCGTCGGCAGCGTGGCGGCCAAGGGCCTGCCCGCCTATGACGGCGAGTACGCCGAATTCGACACGCCCGCCATCCCCGCCAGTTGGGCCGAGCCGGCGGCGCCGGCCGCCGTGGCCAGCGCCGCCGCCGACGCCCCGCCCGAGGCCGGCGAGGTGGTGGCGCAAGCCGCGCCGCCGCTGAAGGCGCCGTCCAAGGAATCGCTGGGCCTGGGCGACCTGGGCAAGTCGGTCGACGTCATCATCAACGAGCAGTCGGTCAGCTTTCGCATCAGCAACGAATTGCTGTTCCCGTCCGGCCAGGCCACGCTCAGCCCGTCGGGCCTGGACGTGATCAAGCGCCTGGCCGCCATTCTGAACAAGAACGACTACCAGGTGTCGGTCGAGGGCCACAGCGACCCGGTGCCGATCCAGACCCGGCAATTCGCTTCCAACTGGGAACTGTCCAGCAGCCGCGCCACCAGCGTGCTGCGCGAACTGGTGCGCGATGGCGTGGCCGGCAGCCGCCTGCGCGCGGTGGGCTATGCCGAAACCCGCCCGATCGAATCCAACGACACCCCGGCCGGCCGCGCGGCCAACCGGCGCGTGGAACTGATCATGGACATCACCGCGCCGGCCAAGCCGGGCCCGGGCGACACCAAGGGCGAGGCGGCCAAGCCGGCCGCGGCCCCGGGCAAGACGGCGACGCTCAAGGACGGCGCCGGGGCGGCGCCCGCCAAGGCCGCCGCCAGCACCGCCCAGTCTCCCCGGCCCGCGCGCGACGCCGCCCCCGGCAATTCCTGAGCCGTCCGCGCCTCGCCCCAGACCGGCTTCGGCCGGTTTTGTTTTGCGCGTCGATTCTTGCCTGGGGATGCGCGGAAAACGCCGAGGCGAGCCTGTGCGGCGCGCCGCAAACGGCGTAATCTGGCGGCTGCCGGCGGACGCGAGACGCGCCTGGGCCGGCGCTTTCACCGACCTTGCCACCAGGAACCGTCCATGCCGTACATGCTTCTTATCGTCGAGCCCGCCGGCCAGCGCGCCGAGCGCACGCCCGAGGAAGGCCGCGAGGTCTACGCCCAGATGGTGCGCTACGCCGAGGGACTGCAAGCGCGCGGCCTGCTGGCGCGCGCCGAATCCCTCAAGTCCGATGCCGACGGCGTGCGGCTGCGCGTGCGCGACGGCCAGCGCACGCTGGTTGACGGCCCCTTCGCCGAGGCCAAGGAAATGATCGGCGGCTTCTTCCTGCTCAACTGCGAGGACCGGGCGCAAGCATTGGCGCTGGCCGCCGAGTGCCCGGCGGCGCGCTGGGCCACCGTCGAAGTGCGCGAACTGGGCCCCTGCTTCATGTAGCGCCGCGGCTTGGCCGCCGGCGGGCGGACCAGGTGTTTACCCTGAGCCACGCGTTCTGGTGTCGATCCGCGCGCCGCTCATGCGTCGTGCCAGTACCGACCCTGCCGCGCGGTGCGGCCGGGCCCATCGATACCCGGAGATTCCCGATGCGATTCATGATCATCGTCCGCGCCAACGCCGACAGCGAAACCGGCAGGCTGCCCGAGCCCGCCCTGCTCGACGCCATGGCGACCTACCATGAAGGCCTGGCCAAGGCCGGCGTGCTGCTCGACGCCAACGGCCTGCAACCGTCGTCCAAGGGCTGGCGCGTGCAGTACGACGCGCAGGGCCAACGCAAGGTGATCGACGGCCCCTTTGCCGACACCAAGGAACTGATCGCCGGCTACACCATGATCCAGGTGCGCTCGCGCGAGGAAGCGATGCAATGGACGCTGCGCTTTCCCGACCCTTTCCCGGGCCGGCCCTGCGACATCGAAGTGCGCCAGGTGTACGAACTGGATGACTTCGACCCGGGCAAGGAGATCGACCGCTTCCGCCAACTGCCTGGCAACGGCCAGTGAACCGCGCCCCGCGCGCAACCACGCCCGCTCCGAGACCCATCATGCACAAACAGATCTTCGTCAACCTGCCCATTGCCGACATGGCGAAATCGCAGGCCTTCTTCAAAAGCCTGGGCTTGAGCTTCAACCCGCAATTCACCAACGACCAGGGCGCCTGCATGGTCGTCGGCGACAACATCCACGTCATGCTGCTGGTGAAGGATTTCTTCAAGGGCTTCACCGGCAAGCCCATCGTCGATGCCGCCGGCGCCACCGAGGTGCTGATCGCGCTGTCGTGCGAAAGCCGCGCCGAAGTCGACGACCTGGTGGCGCGCGCCAAGGCGGCCGGCGGCACGGCGCCGCGCGCCCCGCAGGACCATGGCTTCATGTACGCGCACGGCTTCGATGACCTGGACGGCCACATCTGGGAACTGTTCTACATGGAACCCGGCCAGACGCCGCAGGCATGACCGCGCCAGCCGGATCCACGGCCACCCACCGCGCCATCGAAGCCGTCTGGCGCATCGAGGCCGCCCGCGTCATCGCCGGCGTCGCGCGCCTGGTGCGCGATGTCGGCCTGGCCGAGGAACTGGCCCAGGACGCCCTGGTGGCCGCGCTGGAGCGCTGGCCGGCCGCCGGCGTGCCGGACAACCCGGGAGCCTGGCTCATGACCACCGCGAAAAACCGCGCCCGCGACCACTTGCGGCTGGATGCCATCCACCGCCGCAAGCACGAGCAGATCGGCCACGAACTGGAGGCGCTGCAGGCCGACGTCGAGCCCGATTTCGTCGAGGCGCTGGACGCGGCGCGCCAGGACGACATCGGCGACGACCTGCTGCGCCTGGTGTTCACCGCCTGCCATCCGCTGCTGTCGACCGAGGCGCGCGTGGCGCTGACGCTGCGGCTGCTGGGCGGGCTGTCGACCGCCGAGATCGCGCGCGCCTTCCTGGCCTCGGAATCGACCATCGCCCAGCGCATCGTGCGGGCCAAGCGCAGCCTGAGCGCCGCGCGCGTACCGTTCGAGGTGCCCGGGCCGCAGGAACGGGCGCAGCGGCTGGCCTCGGTGCTGGAGGTGATTTACCTGATCTTCAACGAAGGCTATGCCGCCACCTCGGGCGCGGACTGGATGCGGCCGGCGCTGTGCGACGAAGCGCTGCGGCTGGGCCGCATCCTGGCCGAATTGACGCCGGACGACAGCGAGGTGCATGGCCTGGTGGCGTTGATGGAATTGCAGGCTTCGCGGCTGCACGCCCGCAGCGACGCGCAGGGCCGGCCGGTGCTGCTGCTGGAGCAGGACCGCGGCCGCTGGGACACCCTGCTGATCCGCCGGGGCCTGGCCGCGCTGGACCGCGCCGAACGCCTGGGCGGGGCCAGCGGGCCGTATGCGCTGCAGGCGGGGCTGGCGGCCTGCCACGCGCGCGCGCGGCGGCCGCAAGACACCGACTGGGCGCGCATCGTGGCGCTGTACGATGCCCTGGCGCAGGCGATGCCGTCCCCGGTGGTGGCGCTGAACCGCGCCGTCGCCGTGGGCATGGCCTTCGGCCCGCGGGCGGGGCTAGACCTGGCCGACGAACTGGCGCGGGACCCGGCGCTGGCCAACTACCACTGGCTGCCCAGCGTGCGCGGCGACCTGCTGGCCAAGCTCGGCCGCCACGCCGAAGCGCGGGCCGAGCTGGAACGCGCCGCCGGCATGACGCGCAACGCGCGCGAACGCGAGATGCTGCTGGCCCGGGCGCGGGCGCTGCCGGCGACGCCCTGAGCGCGCCAGGCCGCGCCTGGATCCGGCAGCCCGCCGCGCCCAGGCGGACGGGCCGCCGGCCACGCCCGGCGGCGCGGCGCCGCCGAACGTGCTTAAATTCCGCCATGGCCCGCACCCAGCCCTGCGCCAGCGGCGTTCCTGCCGCTCCCGAGGCGCGCCCCGAGCCGCCGCTCGCGGGCGTGCCGCAGGCCTTCGACCATCCCAACGACCGCGCCGAATTCCGGCGCCCGGCGCAGCGGCCCGGCATCGAACTGTATCGCGCCCACATCATCCGCCACGCTTTCGAGCCGCACACGCACGAAGCCTACGGACTGGGCGCCATCGAAACCGGCGTGGAACGGTTCCGCTACCGCGGCGCCGACCACCTGGCGCCGCCCGGCTCGGTGGTGCTGATGAACCCCGACGAACTGCACACCGGCCGCGCCGAGACCGAAGGCGGCTGGCGCTACCGCATGGCCTACATCGACCCGGACGTGGTCGCCGAAGTGGCCGGCGAGGCCGGCTGGTGGTTCGATTGCGCGGTGGGCCACGACGCCGCCAGCGCGCGGCGCGTCACCGCCCTGCTGGACGCCTTGTGGCAGGCGCGCGAGCCGCTGGCGTTCGACAGCGCCCTGCACGCGCTGCTGGCCGAGTTCCGCCGCCATGCCCGCGCGCCGCGCGCGCCCCGCCCCGAAGGCGCGCCGCGCTTCGCTCCGGTCATCGACTACCTGCGCGCCAATCTGGCACGCCGCCTGACGCTGGAAGAACTGGCCGCCGTCGCCGGCCTCAGCCCGTTCCACTTCCTGCGCAGCTTCCAGGCGCACACCCACGCCACGCCGCAGCAGATGCTGATGGCGCTGCGCCTGTTCGAAGCCAAGCGGCTGCTGGCGGCCGGCCAGGCGCCAGCCCAGGTCGCGCTGGCCGCCGGCCTGACCGACCAGGCCCACCTGACCCGCGCTTTTGCCCGCCGCTACGGCGTCACCCCCGCGCGCTACCAGAAGCAAGTGCGCGCCTGAGCCGAGCGAGGCCGCCTGGCGCCGCCCTGCCGGCCGACAGCAATCTGGTACAAGACCGGCCAGCGCCCTCCTGGATAGACTGGCTGCCTGTTGAATACGTATCGGACATCCCATGTGGGCAGGAACCCTGTACGCCCTGGCGGCCGGACTGATGTGGGGGCTGGTGTTCGTCGGCCCGCTGCTGCTGCCGGAATACCCCGCCGCGCTGCAATCGGTGGCGCGCTACCTGGCCTTCGGCCTGATCGCCATCCCGCTGGCCTGGCTCGACCGCAAGGCCCTGCGCCAGCTCGGCCGCGCCGACTGGATCGAAGCCCTGAAGCTGGCCGCCATCGGCAACCTGCTGTACTACCTGTGCCTGGCCAGCGCCATCCAGCGGGCCGGCGGCCCCGTTCCCACCATGATCATCGGCACGCTGCCGGTGGTGATTGCCATCTGCGCCAACTTGCGCAACGCGCGCCGCGACGGACGGCTGCCGTGGAAGCGGCTGGCGCCTTCGCTGGCGTTGATCGCGCTGGGCATCGCCTGCGTCAACCAGGTCGAGTTGCAGGCGCTGCGCCAGGAGGCCGACGCCGACCTGTCGCGTTACGCGATCGGCGCCGTGCTGGCGCTGGGCGCGGTGGCGTGCTGGACCTGGTATCCGCTGCGCAACGCGGACTGGCTGCGCAACCACCCCGGCCGCAGTCCGCGCACCTGGGCCACCGCCCAGGGCGTGGCCACCCTGCCGCTGGCGCTGGCCGGCTACGGCCTCCTGTGGGGCGGCATGGCCCTCACCGGCAACGACTTCGCCATGCCGCTGGGGCCGCGTCCCGAGGTGTTCCTGGGGCTGATGATCAGCATCGGCCTGTTCGCCTCCTGGCTCGGCACGCTGTGCTGGAACGAAGCCAGCCAGCGCCTGCCAACCGCGCTGGCCGGGCAACTGATCGTGTTCGAAACGCTGGCCGCGCTGGCCTATGCCTTCATGCTGCGCGGCAACCTGCCGCAGCCGCTGACCCTGGCCGGCATCGCCCTGTTGATGATCGGCGTGTTGCGCGCGGTGCGGGTCAAACCCGAACCGCTGCCCGCCTAGGGCGGATCGGCATTGCACCGGCCGCTGCCCGGCTCATGCGCGAGGCTCGCCCTGGATGATCTGCGGCAGGCGCCGCAGATCGTCGATGACCTCGAAGGCGCCTTCGTCCAGCAGGCGCGCGCGCTGGTCCGGGCCGTTGTGCGAGGCGCCGATGTAGCCCACCGCGCGCATGCGCGCGGCGCGGGCGGCGCGCACACCGGGCACGCTGTCCTCGACCACCACGCATTCCAGGACCGCGGCGCGCATCTGGCGCGCGGCGAACAGGAACACGTCCGGCGCCGGCTTGCCGCGCGCCACCTGCGCCGTGCTGAATACATGGGGCGCGAACTCGTCCCACAACCCAACCAGTTTGAGCGCCGCCTCCAGCTTGGGCGGCGTGCTGCTGGAAGCCACGCAGACCGCCAGGCCGCGCTCGCGCAAGGCCGCCAGCGTCTCGCGCACGCCGGGCAAGGCGCGCAGTTCCTGGCGGAAGGTGTCCTGCAGCCGGTCGGCGTAGCGGCGCGGAAAATCCTCCGGCAGGGCGCGCGCGTTCTCGTCCTGCAAGGTCTGCCACATGTCGGCATCCGGAATGCCGGCAAAGCGCCGCGCCGCTTCCTGCGGCGTGATGGCGATGCCGTGCTCGGCCAGCGCGCGCGACTGGGCGCGGGCCGCGATGATTTCGCTGTCGATGAGGACGCCATCGCAATCGAAGATGACCAGGCGCGGGGCAGGCGTAAGCATGGGGACTCCAGCAGGGACGATGCCCCATGATAGGCCGTCCGCGTGACAACCGCACCGGCGCGGCGCCTGCAACCCCGCGGCCGCGAGCCGGCGCCTACAACCTGGCGCCGTTCAATCGCCGCAAGCGCCAGGCGATGGCCAGGCCGCCCAGCGCCGCGGCCGCCACGATCAGTGACGCCTGGGGCCAGCCGTAGCGATCGATCACGCCGCCCACCGTCACCGGGCCGATCACCTGCCCCAGGTTGCTGCCCATCATCACCAGGCCGACCGTGGCCGCCGTCAGCGCCGGCCGCGGCGCCACCCGCGGCGCGGTGCCCAGCAGCGTCGCCGGGATCAGGCCGCCCACGGCCGAGAACAGCACGCACAGCAGGAAGGTCGGCATCGCCGGGAACACCGAACGGAAGATCAGCAGCGCCACCGCGCCCATCGCCACGCTGGCGCAGGCGATCAGGGTCGAACGGCGCCAGCCGCGCGACAACAGCACGCCGGCCCCCAGGTTGCCGATGATATTGGCGGCGCTGGCCACCGCGCTGTAGAGCCCGGCCGTGGCCAGCGGCAGGCCGAGTTTGTCCATCAGCAGCACCGGCAGGAACGTGAACAGCGCGAAGAACATCAGGCTGTAGAGCGTGAACGCGGCCGCCAGCAACACCGGCCCGGCCGCGCCCAGGGTGTCGGCCGTGTCCCGCCGCAGCCCGCGCCAGGACAGGCCGGCGCCGGCGGGCGTGGGCGGCGCCAGCGCGGCGACGCAGCCCAGCGCGATCACGGCGGCCGCGCCGGCGCACCACCAGTAGGCGTGCCAGTCGCCGAAGGCCTGCGAGGCCAGCATGGCGATCGCCATGCCGGCCGGCATATAGCAGCTCCACAACGCGAACGCCAGGTCGCGGCTGGACGGCAGCACCAGACGCTGCAAGGCCGCCGGCCCGGCCACCGTGATCAACAGGAACCCCAGGCCCTCGACCACGCGCGAGGCCAGCAGCACGCCATAGCCCGGCGCCAGCGCGCCCGCCGCCGTGCCCACGGCCACCGTCGCCAGGCCGCCCAGCAGCATGCGGCGCGCACCGAAACGCGCGATCACGCCGCCCGCGGCGATGCCGCCCAGCACGCCCAGGATCGAAAACACTGCCGTCAGCGTGCCGATCGACGCCAGATCCAGTCCCAGGTCGCGCCGCAACAGCGGTGCCGCGATGATCACCTTGCCCACCTGCAACGCGGCCACCACCCCGGCGCCCACGATCGCCAGCACCGCCGCCCAATGCGTCGCCGCCGGCTGGCCGGCCCGCGCCGCGCCTTCCCCCTTGTCCATCCCTGCCTCTCCTCGCTTGCGATGCCGCCAGCATGCCGGCCGGAACCGATTCTGATAAGTGATAATCTTTTGATGGAACCGATCTTGAAAATAGATCAGGACGCACGATGATAGACGCCCTCACCCTGGATCAGCTCCGTGTGTTCGCCGCCGTGGCCGACACCGGCAGTTTCCGCGCCGCCGCCAGGCAGCTTGCGCGAGTGCAATCGGCTATCAGCCACGCCATCGCCAACATGGAAACGCAGTTGGGCGTGAAGCTGTTCGACCGCAGCGGCCACCGCCCCGTCATGACGCCGGCAGGCCAGGCGCTGCTGGCCAATGCGCGCGACATCCTGCTGCGGGTCGACGCCATGCGGGCCCGCGCCCAGGGGCTGGGCGAAGGGGTCGAGCTGGAACTGTCGCTGGTGGTGGACACCCTGTATCCGCTGGCCCAGGTCGGCGCCGCGCTGAACCGCCTGCGGGCGGCCTATCCATCGGTCGCCACGCGCGTCGCCGTGCTGCCGCTGGGCGGGCCGATCGCCGCGTTGCTCGATGGCAGCCACCAACTGGGCATCATCGCCGGCGAACACTTCCGCCATCCGCGCATCGCCATGCAGGCACTGTCGTCGGTGCAGATGGTGGCGGTGGTCGGCGCCGCCCATCCGCTGGCCGCGCGCGTGGCCGACGGCGCGCCGCTGACGGCGCCCGACCTGGCCGACCACCTGCAGGTGGTGCAGATCGATCCGTCCACGCTCAGCGCCGGCCGCGACTTCGCGGTGCTGTCGCCGCAGACCTGCCGCGTCAGCGGCCAGGACACCAAGCATGCGCTGATCCTGGCCGGCGTCGGCTGGGGCCGGCTGCCATTGTGGCTGGTCGAGCGCGACCTGGCCGCAGGCCGGCTGCTGCGCCTGCCCACCGGCAGCCTGGGGCGCGGCAGCCAGGTGACCACCGAGGTCTACCTGGCGCACCGCATCGACCAGCCGCTAGGGCCGGCCGCGCGCACGCTGGCGGCGGCGCTCGCCAGCGCCTGAGCGGCCGGGCGCCGTCGCCGGCTGCTTGCCGGCGCCCGGGCCCGGCAACCCAGCCGACGCCTGGGCGCCGCGTCCTCCCGCGCCCCCGCGCCCTGCCCGCCTCACGCCCGCGGCGGCTGCGCGTAGCTCACGCCCATGCCGGCGCGCACGTCGTTCTGGATGCCGTATGGCGGGATTGGATAGCGCAGGCCGTTGGCCGACAGTGCCTTCATCCCTTCGATCGCGATGGGCAGGTAGCGCGGCGGCAGCGCCATCAGCATTTCCTCGTCCGGCACGCCGCCGTAGCGGCGCTCGGCATAACAGGGCAAGGACAGGCTGGGCTCGCCGCTGGCCAGCGCCCGTCCCCAGGAGTCGGCACAGGCGGTCTCGCCCACCACGCTCCAGTCGAAGCGCCGGTAGTTCTTCCATTGCAGGCCGTTGATCAGGATGATCATCTGCCCGGGCGTCGCGTACACCAGGCAGATGTCGGGCGGATCGAGCCGGCCCGAGGCCAGCGGCGACACCGCCATGGCGCGGTATCTGCCCGCCGGCACACAGGACAGGGCCTGCTGGCGCGCGCGGGCATCGGCCTCGGTGGCGTGCCACACGCCGACATACTCCTTGCCGCTGCGCCAGGTCTCGTCCCGCGGCCCCAGCCCGATCACCGCGCGGCATTGCGCGCCGACCAGGTCGTCGCCGGCAATGCCCACCGTCCACCCCAGCCGCGCCGCCATGCCGACGATCTGGTCGGTGGTATGGGTAGCCTTGGGCCGGCGCAGCCCCTTGATGCCGGCCAGCGCCGCCTCGTCCTCGTAGAGCTTCATGCCGATGACCGTGGTCTTGAGCCGCAGCAGGCGGTTCAGGTCATCGACCAGCGCCGCCCAATCGCGCGGCGGATCTTGCGTGGTCGCTTGCGTTGTCTCTTCCATGCCCGTCCTTTGGACTTGTCGTTGGAACGGGCAAGACTACACGAGAGCGGCACGCGCGCGCCAACCGGCGTGGACGCCGCGGGAGGGGACGCGGACGGCCTGGCGGCGTCTCAGGCCCGGCTGTCATCCGGCCGCAACATCTCGAACAGGGCCAGCACGGCGGCCGAACCGGAGGCCGCCGCCGAGGCCGCCAACGCGAAGCGGCGCCGCAGCGGCGCCGCCAGCGGCAACACGCGCAGGCCGCGCCGGTTTTCCGGCAAGGTCAGCTCGGGCACCAGCGCCACGCCGACGTTGTCGCGCACCAGCGCGTAGGCGCTGGACCATTCCATCACCGTGGCGCGCACATCGGCCAGCGCCAGGCCGGCATCCGCCGCCAGGCTGCCGGCATGCACGCTGCAGCCGCCGGTTGCCAGCACGAAAGGCTGCGCCACCAGTTGCGCCAGCGCCACCGACGCGCCGCGCGCCAGCGGATGCGCCGCCGGCAGCACCGCGACCCAGTCGTCCTCGCCCAGCGGACAGGTGGCGCGGCCGGGGGGAGGATTCAACACCACGCCCACGTCCACGGTATCCGCCGCCAGCAGGTCCTCGATCTCGCTGTCGCTGGCTTCCAGCGGCACCACCTCGATGGCGGGATGCAATTGGCGAAAGCGCCGCAACACCGGTGGCAGGATGGTCGAGAACACCATCGGGAAACTGGCCAGCCGCAACACCCCGGACGGCGCGCCGGACGCCTCGCGCCCCAGCGCCTGGATGCGGCCGTGCGCGGCCAGCATGGCGCGCGCCTCGTGCGCCACCCGCAACCCCAGTGCGGTAGGCACGCTCTGGCGCCGTTCGCGGGTGAACAGCGGCGCGCCCAGTTGGTGTTCCAACTGCGCGATGGCCTG
Organism: Achromobacter sp.; assembly: GCF_050285565.1. GTDB lineage: Bacteria > Pseudomonadota > Gammaproteobacteria > Burkholderiales > Burkholderiaceae_B > Achromobacter. Next base: position 165,731 of record NZ_JBLZXG010000003.1, on the reverse strand, counting down.
GCTGGCGCCCGATTGCGTCATGCCCACCTGTTTCGCGGCGTGGGTGATGTTGCCGGCGTCCACCACCGCCAACAGCAGCCGCCAATGGATCAGGTTCATCATGACATCAGCTCAGCTTATTTCATATTTATGAAGAAGTAATTTTACGGATACTTCGGCGAAAGGCATCCTGGCGCTTCCCCCTTTCCTGGAATGCCTTGCATGAAGCTCTACTACGCCCCCGGCACCTGCTCGCTGTCGCCCCATATCGTGCTGCGCGAACTCGATCTGCCGTTCGACCTGGTGCGGGTCGACAACCACGGCAAACGCACCGCCGACGGCGACGACTTCCTGGCCATCAATCCCAAGGGCTACGTGGCCGCGCTGGCAACCGACGACGGCCACGTGCTGACCGAAGGTCCCGCCATCAGCCAATACCTGGCCGACCTGCGGCCCGACGCCGGCCTGGTTCCGCCCGCCGGCAGCTGGGCCCGCAGCCAACTGCACGAATGGCTGAATTTCATCTCGGCGGAAATCCACGGCGGCTTCGGGCCGCTGTTCCATCGCGACTTGCCCGAAGCGGCGCGCGCGTGGTGGCAAGCGCGGCTGGAAAAGCGCCTGGATTACGTCGCCGCCGCCTTGCACGAGCGGCAGGCCCTGGTGCGGAACCGCTACGGCGTGGCCGACATCTATCTGTACGCGGTGCTGCGCTGGGCGCCGCGCCTTGGCGTGGACCTGGCGCGCTGGCCCGCCCTGACGGCATTCCAGCGCCGCATCGAACCCCGCCCCGCCGTACAGGCCGCGCTGGCGGCCGAGGCGCAGGACTGAGCGGCAAACCGGCGGCTGCCGCGCGGCCCACGCGGCCAGCGGACGCTAGGCCCCGATGGTGCGCAGCGCCCGCTGGCAGATGCGCTGCGTTGCCGCGACCGGGCTATGCGTCAGCCAGCGCGCGCACACCCGCCGGACCCAGTCCGGCTGATCCTTGCTGGCGTCGTTCAACCAGTTGGCCACCGAATCCTGCACATAGACCGCCGGATCGGCGCGCAGCGGCTCAAGCAGCGGCAACGCCAGCCCCGGATCCGCCTTGAGCGCGCCGATGTGCGCGCACCAGACGCCGCGTGGCCGCAGCGCCTCGCTGGCGAAGCGGCGCAGGCGTTCGGACGGCAATGCCGTCCATGCCTGCAGTTGCGCGATGGCCGCTTGCAAGTCCGCCGCCAGCGCCGGCCGCACGGCCAGCCAGGCCCATTCGCGCACGCCGAAATGCGCGTCGTCGGCCAGCGGCCGGATGCGCGCCAGGCGCTGCGCCAGCGGCAGGTCCGGCGCCGCGCCGATCATGAAGCAGGCCCAGCCGCGCGCGGTGTCCGACGCCTGCGCCGCCATCCGCGCCGTGCCCGCCGGGCCCAGGCTGTCATGCAGGATGCGCGCCGCCAGCGCCATGCGCTTGGAGATGCCCAGCGCCGCCGCGGCCCGCATCGCGGCGATGCCATCGGCCCCGACCTCCGGCGCCAACGCCTGCATCAGCAGGGCGAAGTCCACCGCCAGGCACTCGGTCAGGTGGGTGGCGGGCGCGCCCGCGTGCAACTGCGCCAGGCGCTCGGCGCCGATGTCCTTGACGCCCCGGCCGGCGGCGCTCATGGCGCGTCCCCGGCCAACGCCGCGCGCCCGCTGTCGGTGCCGCGCCACACCTTCGCCAGCAGGTCGCCGAGCTGGCGCCGCTCGGCCTGCGACAAGGCATCGAACAGCGAGCCGATCCACTGCGCGTGATCCTTGAACAGCCGCGCCGCCGCCGTCCGCCCCTTGGGGGTGAGCGTCACCGTGACGCGGCGCCGGTCGTCCTGACCCGGCTGGCGCAGCGCGAACCCGTCGCGTTCCAGCCCGTCGAGCAGGCCGGTGACGGTGGCGCGGGTCACGCCCGCGCGCGCCGCCAGTTCGTGCGGCGACAGGCCGCCGGCCTGCCCGTGCAGCAGGAACAGCAGCACGAACTTGCCTTCCGACAACTGCCGCGGCGCCAGGCGCGCGGCGCAGTCGCGGTCGATGGCGCCGGCCAGGGCCAGCACCTGCAGGCACAACTGAATGCCCCCGGACGACGCCAGCCCGCGACGGGCGGCTTCGTCCAGTAACGCATGGTGCTTGGGTTCCAGCATGGCGGCAATGGCGGGGGGCATGGCGTGTCCGGTAATTGATATGGAGGCATATGATAAGGCTGCTAATCATAATCGGCAAGCGCGCCGTCAACGGCAAGGCGCCAAGCATTCGCTCCCCCACGCCGCCGCCTGGCGAAGTGCTAGCATCCGAAGCATGACCTCGATCCTGCACGCCCACCCCATCGATCCGGCCATCCGCGAGCGCGTCATGGCCACCCTGGAACACATCGAACAGCGTCACGACGTGCGCGTCCTGCTCGCCTGTGAATCCGGCAGTCGCGGCTGGGGCTTCGCCTCGCCCGACAGCGACTACGACGTGCGCTTCCTGTACGTGCACAAGCTGGACTGGTACCTGCGGGTGGCGCCCCAGCGCGACGTGATCGAACTGCCCATCGACGACGAGCTGGACGTGTCCGGCTGGGAGTTGCGCAAGGCGCTGCAACTCCTGCGCGGCTCCAACCCCACCCTGTTCGAGTGGCTGGATTCGCCCGTGCTGTACCGCCAGGACGACGCCACCAGCGCCTGGTTGCGGCACTTCCGCAGCGAGTATTTCTCGCACATCAAGGGCCGTTGGCATTACGTGGCCATGGCCGGCCGCAACTTCCGCGAATCGCTGCAGGGCGACACGGTGCGGCTCAAGAAATACCTGTACGTGCTGCGTCCCGTGCTGGCCGCGCAATGGATCGACAGCGGCCGCGGCATCCCGCCGATGCGTTTCGCCGACCTGGCCGATGCCATGGTCACCGACCCCGCGCTGCGCGACGAGATCAATGCGCTGCTGGCCATCAAGATGCAGGCGGGCGAGGCCGAGCACGGCCCGCGCTTCCCGTTGATCCACGCCTATCTGGAAACAACGCTGCCGACCCTGGAAAAAGCGCCCTTCTTCGAGCGGCCCGACGGCCAGACCGAACGGCTGGACCGGTTCCTGTACGAGGTCGTGACCGGCGCGCCGCTGACGTATTGAGCGCCGCGTTCACGCATGCGGCCCGGTCTTTGCGGGTACCCTATCGGTTTTCCATCACCCGCAAAGCCGCGCATGTCCGACACCACGCAGCCCTTCGACGTTTCCGCCTACATCGCCCAGAGCCTGGAAGGCATGCGGGCCGCCACCTCGGCGCATTGCGCCACCTGGCACCTGGACCAGGCCGAACAATGGTCGGTGGACATGGACAGCGGCCTGATCGTGTTCCAGTTGCCCGGCGGCATCAGCGCCCAGGCGCCGGTGCAGATCATCGGCACCTCCAACAGCGAGGACGGCAGCTTCCTGTGGGGCTGGGATCACCCGTCGGTGCCGGCCGAGCTGGCCGACCACGCCCAACTGGCGCGGGCCTTCGGCAAGGCCCATGGCCTGCAGGCCTACACCCACCGCAAGGTGCCGTGCGACGACGCCCTGGCCTGGGAATTCACCGCCGTCGCCATGCGGCTGGGCGAAGCCAGCGGCTCGTACCGCGCGCAAGCCTCGGACACCGCCCACGTCTGGATGACGTTTGGCCAGGTGAGCTTGGCCCAGGCCTGAGGCGCCGCAGGCGGCGCGCGCCACGGCGCCGACCTTACGCCGCCTCCGGGCGAATTCCGGTATAGGCCGCGCGCGGCCGGATCACATCGGAGCTGGCGCGCTGCTCCAGCCCATGCGCCAGCCAGCCGATCGAGCGGCCCAGCGCGAACAGGCCGAAGGCCGCGCCCGGTGGCAGGCCCAGATGGCGCCGCACCGCCACCAGCGAGAAATCCACCGAGGGCCGTTGCCCCGCCAGGTCGAAGGCCTGTTCGATCAATGTCTCCCACTCGGGGTGCCGCGGCAGGATCCGCGCCAGCAAGGCGCTGGCGCGCGGATCACCGGCGGGGTAAAGGTGATGGCCAAAACCCGGCAGGTCCTCGCCCCGCGCCAGCCGCTCGCGCAAGCCCCGCGCCAGCCGCTGACCGGCGTCCATCCCGCCAGCGCCACGTTCCAGTTCATCCCACATCGCCTCGACGCGCGCCGTGGTGGCGCCATGCCGGCCGCCCGTCAACGCGGCCAGCCCGCCGACGATGCCGGCGCGCAGGCTGGCGCCCGTGGACGCGATGCAGCGCGCGGTGAAACTGGAGGCGTTCAGTTCGTGGTCGGCGCACAGCACCAGCGCCATCCGGATGAGATCGGCGCCGGCCGCGTCCACGCCCCAGGCGCGGGCGCACTGCGCGTGGATCGGCGCGTCGTCCGGCGCGGTCTGCAGCAGGCAGGCCGCCAGCGTGCGCACCAGCGCGCCGCAGCCCTGCGCCTGGCGTTCGCGCGAGCGCTGCCACAACGCGGTCGCATCGTCATCGCTGGCCGCCGTGAACAGGGGCAACAGCGCGGCCTCGGCGCGCTGGCCGCGATGGCGCGCGAACAGCGCCGCCAAGTCCTGCGGCAACAGCGGCGCGGGCGCGTCGAACGCCATCGCCTCGCCGCATTGCCACAAGTGCGCCGCCACCGCCTCCACCGAGCGCGACGCGGCCAGCGCCACGGCGTTTTCGCCGCGATAGAACAACTGGCCGTTCTCGATCAAGGTGATGGCCGACTCCAGCACCGGCAGGCCCCAGTTCAGCGTCGCCTTGGCCACTTCTTTCGGCTTGCGGCCCCGAGTGCGCTGCGCCGCCAGCCGTTCGACGTCCTCGGCCAGGTAGCGGCTTTCGCGCGGCGTGGCGCCGGCCTCGGCGTGCAGCAACCCGCGGCTGACGTAGGCATACAGAGTCTGGCGCGACACGCCCAGGCGGGCGGCCGCGGCGGCGGAGGTCAGGTAATCGGGCATGGCGTTGAGAGACTGGGAGCGGATGGTAATGAGTTGATTATATTAATCAATATTGACAATTAATTGGCGAAGAATAATCCTGGCGCCATTCCCCAACGACCCGGAAGTCCCATGTCCGCTATCGATCCCCCCCTCCCGCCCTCGCCCGCCACCGCCGACTACCTGCGCCAGTTCTGGCTCGCCACGGGCGGCGATCCGGCCCTGTTGAGCCGTGTCGCCATCAGCGGCCACGGCGCCTTGCCCTCGGCCTTCGCCGTCACGGAATTCGCCACCGCCGCGATCGGCGCCGCCGGCCTGGCGATGGCGGAATTCGTCGCGGCCGCAGCGGGCGCGGCAGGCTCCGGCGCGGCCGGCGCGCAGGCCGTGCCGGCCGTCGAGGTCGACCAACGCCTGGCCTCCTTCTGGTTCTGCACCACCCTGAGGCCCATCGGCTGGAGCATGCCGCCGCTGTGGGACGCCGTCGCTGGCGACTACCGCGCCGCGGACGGCTGGATTCGGCTGCACACCAACGCGCCCCATCACCGCGACGCCGCCCTGGCCGTGCTCGGCGTAGCCGCCGACCGCGCCGCCGTCGCCCGCGCCGTGGCGCGCTGGCGCGCCGACGAACTGGAAGCGGCGGTGGTCGAACGCAACGGCTGCGCCGCCACCATGCGCGGCCTGGACGCCTGGCGCCGGCACCCGCAAGGCCAAAGCGTCGCCGCCGAACCCCTTTTGCACCGCGCCGCCAGCGCCGCCGGCGCCCGACCCGACTGGCGCATCTCGCGCCAGCGGCCGTTGCAGGGCCTGCGCGTGCTGGATCTGACCCGCATCCTGGCCGGCCCGGTGGCGACGCGTTTCCTGGCGGGCTTCGGCGCCGACGTATTGCGCATCGACCCGCCCGGCTGGGATGAACCCGGCACCGTGCCCGAGGTGGTGCTGGGCAAGCGCTGCGCGCGCCTGGACTTGAAGTCCGCCGGCGGCCTGGCCACGCTGGAACGCCTGTTGTCCCAGGCCGACGTGCTGATCCACGGCTATCGCGCCGACGCCCTGGCCCGCCTGGGCCTGGACGCCGACCGCCGCCGCCAGCTCAACCCGACGCTGGTCGATGTATCGCTCGATGCCTATGGCTGGAGCGGCGCATGGCGGGAACGGCGCGGTTTCGACAGCCTGGTGCAGATGAGCACCGGCATCGCCGAGGCCGGCATGCGCGCCAACGGCGGCGACCGCCCGGTGCCGTTGCCGTGCCAGGCGCTGGATCACGGCACCGGCTACCTGATGGCGGCCGCGGCGATCCGGGGCCTGACCGAACGGCTGGCCACCGGCGCGGGCAGCACGACGCGCGCGTCGCTGGCCCGCAGCGCGCAGTTGCTGGTCGCGCATGGCGGCGTGCAGAAACGGGGCCCGGCATTGGCGCCGGAAAGCGAAGCGGACTGGTCCGCGCAGGTCGAGGAAACCTCGTGGGGGCCCGCCCGGCGCGTCAAGCCGCCGCTGCGGATCGCGGGCACGCCGCAATCGTGGGATGACCCGGCAAGCGCCTTGGGGTCATCCGAAGCCGCCTGGCCGGACGGCTCGCGCTAGCGGGCGGCGGCGGCCGCCGCCGCGCCTCAAAGCACGAACGCGCGCAAGTTGGCGACTCGTTCGGCCAGGCCGTCAGCGCCCAGGTAATGCCCCAGCTTGCCCGCCCGCACGCGGCGCAGGTCTTCCTCGTAGCGGGCCGCCATCGCGTCGCGCGCCTCGGCATAGGCGGCCGCGATGCCCTCGCCCGCGGCGGCGGCGATCGCGCGCGCGGCCTCGGGCGAGCCGCAGGCCACGCAGCGCGCCACGCCCAGGCCGTCGGCCCGCGCCCCGCGCGCCAGCAACTGCGCCACCAGGTCCGCGGGCGGCGGGCGATCGAACCGATGGATCGCGTCCGCGCTGACCGGCGTGCCGGCCCGCAACAGCGCCCGCGCCGCCGCCCAGGCATGCTGCGTCAGCGCCACGTCCAGCGCCATCGCGCTGCCACGCAACGGCCGGTCAAAGCCCACGCCCTGCGCCGCCAATTGCGCCACCAGCGCGCCATCGTCATGGGCCAACGCATGCCGCAGGGCCAGCCGGGCCAGCCAGGGCGCCTGCCCCAGCGCGCCGGCCGCCAACGGGCCGCGCCAGTCCACCAACGCGCGCCGGTAGAACGCCACCAGCTTATCGGCCAAGGCTTGCGGCATGCCGTGATCGGTCACGCGCTCGTCCAGGTATTCCAGCACCCGTATGCCCGCGCTGTCGGGATCCTCGGGATCTTGCTCCAGGTAGAGCGCGGCGAAGGCCCCGCGCAGGTCTGTCGCCACCGTCGCGATGGCGTCCTGCTGCAACGCATGCGTCCAGCCCGGCAGCCCCTGCTTCCAGGCCACGATGCTGCCGGCCTGCGGGCCCGGTTCCACGCACACATAAATGCGGTCGCAGTATTCGAATCCGCCGATCGGCAGATAGCGCAGCTTGCCGTCCCAGGCCTCGCCGCGTTCCCCGGCGGCCTCGTCGGCGCATTCCTGCTCGTGCTCGATCCAGCCGGCCAGGTCGCGGTACTGGTCGCTGCCGTCATAGAACAACTCGGACCAGCTGAGCGCCTCTTCGTTGCCGTCCATCTGGGCATGCAGGTCATAGGCCAATTCCCCGCCGGCGGTCAGGCGCCACAAGTCGCGCAGCGCATCGGGCAAGGGGCCGGCGCAGGCCGCTTCGATCTCGGCGATGCGCGCCTCGCTCAGGGGCGGTTGAACCGCGATCAGGACACGCTCGGCGAACAGGGCAATGCCATGTTGTCGAAGCGACTGGATTTCCTCGGCGGAAAAAGGCTCGCTCATCTTGAAGGCTTCCTGGATATGGCGGTTCGGATTCTACCCGCGGGTGGGCGACGCGCGCGGCCGCAACGGATCGGTGCTCCGCGCACGCGTCCGTGTTGCGCCCCGGCAGCGCGGTGGTAGATTGGCGGCATCCACGAACGGATGCGACAACGGGGAGCGGCAACGATGGCGGGATCGTCATGGACGGGCTGATCAGGGCCGCGGCGCAGGCGCTGGCCAGCGGCGACCCGCTGGGCGCGCTGGGCCGGGTGGCATTGCGCGAGGATGCGCCGGCCCTGGCGCTGCGCGGCATCGCGCTGGCGCAATTGGGCGACGTCGAGCGCGCCCGCGTGCTGGTGCGGCGCGCCGCCCGCGCCTTCGGCGCCCGGAACCCGGTGGCGCGGGCGCGCTGCGTGGTGGCCGAAGCCGAGATTGCGCTGGCCGCGCGCGACCTGGGCTGGCCCACCGCGCCGCTGGACGCGGCGCGCGCGACGCTGGCGCGCCATGGCGATGCGCGCAACGCGGCGTACGCGGCCTATCTGGCGGGCCGTCGCCTGGTGCTGATCGGACGCCTGGAGCAAGCGGAGCAGATCCTGGCGCAACTGGATCCCGCGTCCTTCCCCGCGGCACTGCGCGCGATTCACGAATTGACGCTGGCCGGCATCGCCTTGCGCCGGGTGCAGGCCGGGGCCGCGCGCAACGCGCTGGCGCGGGCCGCGCGGGCCGCCGCGCAAGCCGGCATTCCCGCCCTGCAAGCCGAAGTGCGGCAGGCCCACGACCAACTGGAGGCCCCGGCCGCGCACCTGGACATGGACGGCCAGAGGCGCGAATTGCGCTTGGCGCAGGTCGAGGCGCTGCTGGCGTCGGACCTGCTGGTGATCGACGCCTGCCGCTACGCGGTGCACGGCGCGGGCGCGGCCGTGTCCCTGGCCAGCCGGCCACTGCTGTTCACCCTGGCGCAGGCCCTGGGGCAGGCCTGGCCCGGCGATGCCCCGCGCGCGGCGCTGATCGCGCTGGCCTTCCGCACCCGCCATCCGGATGAAACGCACCGCGCCCGCCTGCGCGTGGAGATCGGCCGGCTGCGGGCGGCGCTGGGCCCGCTGGCGGGCATCCGCGCCACCCGGCAGGGATTCGCGCTAGTGCCGCCGCCGGATCGCGCGGTGGCGGTGCTGGCGCCGCCCGTGCGGGACCGGCATGCCGCCGTGCTGGCGCTGCTGGCCGACGGCCAGGCGTGGTCGAGCTCGGCGCTGGCGCTGGCCACGGGCGCCTGCCAGCGCCAGGTGCAGCGGGCGCTGGAGGCGCTGGCCGCCAGCGGCCGCGCGCAGTCGTTCGGCCAGGGCCGTGCGCGGCGCTGGATCACGCCGCCGCTGCCGGGTTTCACGACGACATTGTTACTCCCGGTGCCGCTGCCGAATGCCTAGGATGGAGACGTCTGCCTTTTTTGAACAGGACATCGACATGAAAGCCAAACCCGCAGAAATCCTCCGTGAATACGGCCCCTTCCCCGGCGTCAGCGATGTGCATGGCGTCTCCTATGACGGCAAGCAGGTGTGGATCGCCGTGGGCGAAAAACTGCACGCGCTGGACCCGGCCAGCGGCGCGGTGGTGCGTAGCATCGACGTGGCCGCCCGCGCCGGCACCGCCTTCGACGGCACGCATCTGTACCAGATCGCCGACGACGTCATCCAGAAGATCGATCCGGCCTCGGGCCGGGTGTTGTCCACGGTGCCGGCGCCCGAAGGCGGCTGCAATTCCGGCATGGCCTGGGCCGAAGGCATGCTGTGGATCGGCCGCTACCAGGACCGCAAGATCCACCAGGTCGACCCGGCCACCGGCGCCATCCTGCGCACGCTCGAATCCGACCGCTACGTGACCGGCGTCACCTGGGTCGACGGCGGCCTGTGGCACGCCACCTGGGAAGACGACGCCAGCGAATTACGGCGGGTCGATCCGGCCAACGGCGAGGTGCTGGAGCGCCTGGAAATGCCATCGGGCGTCGGCATTTCCGGACTGGAATCGGACGGTGCCGACGTGTTCTATTGCGGCGGCGGCAAGAGCGGCCGGCTGCGGGCGGTGCGGCGGCCCCGGGCCGCGTCCTGATCCGATCCTATTTTTCCAAGCGTGACCGCCGCGCCGCCTGACAAATTGTTGCGGGCACCGGCGCGGCGGCCCTTTCCGGCCCCAGCGCGCCCCCGCCAGCGTGTAAACTCCCCCCTTTTTGACTCTGGTGGTATGTTGCAAGCCCCACAGCGCACAGGTTTAAGCGGCCCGACGCTCATTCGCTTGCTGACTCGCCTGACGGATGTCGACGTGCCGCAATCACGGCAACCGTTGTCGGATCATCTGAGCCAATGGCTCGGCTGGACCGACGCGATTGCCCTGTCCGCCGCCCTGAACAACCGCCCGCCGGCGATCGCGCCGGGCGCGCGCACGTTCAGCAGCGCCGAGGAGCGCGAGTGCGAGCGCGTCCGCGCCACGCTGGCCGATGCCATCGCCAGCGACACCGCGGCCACGGCCGCCAAGCGGCTGATGCCGGGGCAGGTGCCCGCCAAGGTGGCGGCGCTGCAGGCCGACGATGCCGATTACTCGAATTTTCGTCAGCGCTATCTGTCGTTGCAGCACACGATGGAGACCAGCATCGGCAACCTGCGCAGCCGCCTGCGCGGCATGGTCGCGGCCAAGACGCCCGAGATGACGCGGCTGGCGGTGGTGGACGCCATCATGGATCGCGCCCTGCTGCCGCGCGAGCGCAGCCTGCTGGGCGCCATTCCGAAGCTGCTGCAAGGCCATTTCGACCGGCTGCGGCTGGCCGAGCAGGCGGCGCTGGACGCGGCCGCGGCCCAGGCGCCGGCCGATACCGGCGCGACCGCCGGGACGGACGCCGCCGAACCGGCCGGCGCGGCGCCGCAACCCGCTGTACCCGCGCCCAAGCCGGGCGCGTGGCTGGAGACGTTCCGCAAGGATATGCGCAGCGTGCTGCTGGCCGAACTGGATATTCGTTTACAACCGGTGGAAGGGCTGCTTGCCACCCTTCGCGCCAGCTAACCGGGACACTATGTCCAAGTATCTGATCAATATTGTTGTTTTCCTCAGCGGCCTGGCCGTGGCCGGCTGGATCGGCGCGGGCTACGCGGGCACCAATCCGCTGGCGCTGGCCGTCACGCTGCTGATCGGCGCCTGCTACGTGGCGGGCGCGCTGGAATTGCTGCGCTACCAGCAGGCCACCGCGTCGCTGAGACGCGCGGTCGGCAAGCTGTCGGAAGCGCCCGCCAGCCTCGGCGGCTGGCTCGATCAACTGCCCGCCGCGCTGCGCAACCCGGCGCGGCTGCGCATCGAAGGCGAACGCGTCGGCCTGCCCGGCCCGGCGCTGGCGCCCTACCTGGTCGGCCTGCTGGTGCTGCTGGGCATGCTGGGTACCTTCCTGGGCATGGTGGTGACGCTGCGCGGCACCGGCACGGCGCTGGAAAGCGCCACCGACCTGGCCGCCATCCGCGCCTCGCTGGCCGCGCCGGTCAAGGGCCTGGGTTTCGCCTTCGGCACCTCGATCGCCGGCGTCGCCACCTCGGCCATGCTGGGCCTGCTGGCCGCCCTGTGCCGGCGCGACCGCATCCAGGCCGCGCAATTGCTGGACGCCAAGGCCGCCACCACGCTGCGCCTGTACAGCCAGGCGCACCAGCGCGAAGAGAGCTTCAAGCTGCTGCAGCGCCAGGCCGAAGTGCTGCAACGCCAGGCCGAGGCCATGCCCGCGCTGGTCGACCGCCTGGACGCCATGATGCGCAACCTGGAACAGCAGAACCAGACGCTGAACGAGCGCCAGCTCGCCAGCCAGGACGCGTTCCAGGGCAAGGCCGAGGCGGCCTACGCCCGCCTGGCCGCCGTGATGGAACAGTCGATGAAGGAAAGCGTGGCCGAAAGCGCCCGCTCGGCCGGCGCGGCGCTGCAGCCGGCGGTCGAGGCCACCATGGCCGGCCTGTCGCGCGAGACCGCCTCGCTGCACGCAAGCGTGACGCAGGCGGTGCAGCGCCAACTGGACGGCATGACCGCCGGCCTGCAGGCCGCCACCAGCAACGTCGCCGGCATCTGGAACCAGGCCCTGGCCGGCCAGCAGCGCGCCAGCGAGACCTTGGCGCAGGATCTGCGCGATTCGCTGGAGCGCTTCGCCCAGACCTTCGAACAGCGCTCGGCCGCCCTGCTGGACAGCGTCTCCGAACGCCTGGCGGCGTCCTCGGGCAGCATGTCCGAAGCCTGGCACGCGGCGCTGAACCGCCAGGAACGCGCCAGCGAGAAACTGGCCGGCGACAACCTGCAGGCGCTGACGGCCGCCGCCGCCAGCTTCGAACAGCATTCGGCGTCGCTGCTGCGCACGCTGAACCAGTCGCATACCGCCCTGCAATCCGAGCTGGCCTCGCGCGACCAGCAACGCCTGGCCGCGTGGACCGAAACCCTGGGCGCGCTATCCGCCACCCTGCGCCAGGAATGGCAGCAGGCCGGCGCGCAGGCAACTGAACGGCAGTTGGAGATCAATCAGGCGCTGGCCCGCAGCGCCGCCGACCTGACCGCCCACGCGCAAACCCAGGCCGGCCTGCTGGAGAACGTCGCGGCCCGCCTGGAAAGCGCCGCCGGCAACGTCTCGGCGCAATGGCACGAGGCGCTCGAACGCCAGTCCCAGGTCAGCGACAAGCTGGCCGGCGACAACCGCCAGGCCCTGGCCGCCGCCGCCGCCACCTTTGAGCAACACGCGTCGACGCTGCTGCGCACGCTGGACCAGTCGCACGCCGACCTGCAGGCCGCCCTGGCGTCCCGCGACGAGCAGCGCCTGGCCGCCTGGGCCGGCACGCTCGGCGCCCTCACCGACAAGCTCGGCCGCGAATGGGAACAGGCTGGCGCGCAGGCCGCCGCCCGCCAACAGGAAATCAGCCAGACGCTGGCGCAGACGGCCCAGGATCTGGCGGCCCGTTCCGCGGCCCAGGCCACCCTGCTCGACAATGTCGCGGCACGCATGGAAAGCGCCGCCACCGGCGTGACCCAGGCCTGGACCGAGGCGCAGGTGCGCCAGGAACTGACCAGCGAAAAGCTGGCCGGCGACACACAACAGGCCCTGGCCACCGCGGCCGCCGCGTTCGAACAACATTCCGCGTCGCTGCTGCGCACGCTGGACCAGTCGCATGCCGACCTGCAGGCCGCCCTGGCCTCGCGCGACGAAGCGCGCCTGGCCGCCTGGCACGCCTCGCTGGGCGCCATGGCCACCGAACTGGGCCGCGAATGGCGCCAGGCCGGCGAGCAGACTGCCGCCCGCCACCAGGAACTGGAACAGTTGCTGGCGCGCACCGCGCAGGACCTCACCACCCAGACCCAGGCGCAGGCCGCGCTGCTGGAGAACCTGTCGGCGCGTCTGGAAACCGCGGCCGGCGGGGTGACGCAGGCCTGGACCGAGGCGCAGGCGCGCCAGGAGCTGGCCAACGAAAAGCTAGCCAGCGACAACCAGCAGGCCCTGACCACGGCAGCGTCCGCCTTCGAGCAGCATTCGACATCGCTGCTGCAGACCCTGGGCCAATCGCAGGCCGGCCTGCAGGCCGAGCTGGCCGCGCGCGACCAGGAACGCCTGGCCGCCTGGACCGGCGAGCTGGGCCGCATGGCCGAGGCGCTGCGCCAGGAATGGGAACAGGCCGGCGCCCGCAGCGCCGCCCTGCAGCAGGAAATCTGCGCCACCCTGGCCCAGACCGCGCAGGACATCGCCACCCAGACCGAGGCCCACGCCAGCGGCACCATCGCCGAGATCGGCCAACTGGTGCAGGCCGCTTCTGAGGCGCCGCGCGCGGCCGCCGAAGTCATCGGCGAACTGCGCCAGAAACTGTCGGACAGCCTGGCCTACGACAACGCCATGCTGGAAGAACGCAACCGCCTGCTGGACACGCTGGCGACGTTGCTGGACGCGGTCAACCACGCCTCCAGCGAACAGCGCAGCGCGGTCGATGCGCTGGTGTCGTCGTCGACCGACCTGCTGGACCGGGTCGGCGCGCAATTCACCGAGCAGGTCGAATCCGAGACCGCCCGCCTGGACGACGTGGCCGCGCAAGTGACCAGCGGCGCGGCCGAAGTGGCCAGCCTGGGCGAAGCCTTCGGCGCCGCGGTGCGCCTGTTCGGCGAGTCCAACGACAAGCTGGTGGCGCACCTGGAACGCATCGAGGCGGCGCTGGACAAGTCCATCGCCCGTGGCGACGAACAGTTGGCCTACTACGTGGCGCAGGCCCGTGAAGTGGTCGACCTGAGCACCATGTCGCAAAAGCAGATCGTCGAGAACCTGCGCGAGCTGGCCAGCCAGCGCGCCGCCACCGCCGGAGCGCAGGCGGCATGAGCGCGGGCGAGGACATCGACGGCGGCGTGGAACCCGCGGTGCCGACCTGGGCCGTCTTCGGCGACCTGATGTCGGTCCTGCTGGGCGCCTTCGTGCTGATCCTGGTGAGCGTGGTGGCCGTGCAGCTGGAGCTGTCGACCCAGCTGGAACGCGAGGTCAAGCAACGCCAGGAAGAGACCCAGCGCCGCCAGACGCTGGAACAGGCCCTGGCCGCGCCGCTGGCGGCAGGTCGCGTGACGCTCATCAACGGCCGCATCGGCATCAGCGGCAGCGTGCTGTTCGCGCTCAATTCCGACCAGTTGCAGCCCGAAGGCCGCGAGGTGCTGAAAAGCCTGATCGAACCGCTGTCGACCTACCTGAAGGCCAATGACGAGATCCTGATGGTCAGCGGCTTCACCGACGATCAGCAGGTGCGCGAAGGCAATCGGCGCTTTGCCGACAACTGGGACCTGTCGGCGCAGCGCGCGCTGACCGTGACCCGCGCCCTGATCGACGAGGGCGTGCCGTCGGCCCTGGTGTTCGCCGCCGCGTTCGGCGCCGAGCAGCCGGTGGCCTCGAACGCCGATGAAGACGGCCGCGCGAAGAACCGCCGGGTCGAGATCACCCCCATTCCCAAGCCGTCCAACGGCACGGAGCCAGCGCGTGGCCAGTGATGGCGGCCTGGGTCCGGCGCTGACGGCCGGCGCCGATGGCGCGCCCGACGCCGCCCCGCCCGCCGACGCCATGCTCGCCACCTTGCAGGCGTGGCGCGAGCGCGGCGACGACCGGCTCGATCCGGTCGGCTTCCATTTCATCGAGGCGCTGGCCCGGCGCGCGGCCGCCCACGCCGGCGCGGCCCGCGCCCGGCTGAACGAGCGGCTGGCGCAATTGCTCCAGGCGTATGCGGCGCGCATCGCCGCGGCCAACGCCGAGACCGAAGGACTGGACGATGCCGCCGCGCCCGACGCCAGCCCCGCGCCGGCCACGCCGGCCCCCAAGCCCGCGCGCGGGCCGCTGGCGGAGTTGGCAGCGTATCTCGCCTACCCCGGCGCGCCCGGCGAAGACCCCGACGCCATCGCCGCGCAGGCGCGCCGCGATGCCTATCCGGATCTGCCGGTGCTGGATGGCCTGCGCGAGATCTGGTCCGGCCTGAGCGCCGACCGTCAGGTGCGCCAGTCGCAGGAGCAGGTGCACAAGAACGCCGGCCCGCTCAATTCCAACCAGCTGGTGCACCGCGCCCTGTCACTGATGCGCGAGCTGTCGCCGGGCTATCTGCAGCAGTTCGTGACCTACACCGAAACGCTGGCCTGGATGGAACAGGTGACGGCGGCCGCCGCGCCGCCGGCCAAGGAAGCGCCGCGCGCGCCCGCCAAGAAAAACACGCGCGCCAAGAGGCGCTAGGGCACTGCCGCCCGAAAGCGGCACGGGCGGCAGTGACCATGCCGCGCCCATACCCTGCCGCGCGCGTCATCGAGCCGCCCCTCGCCCAGCTTCAGCCTGCCGCCCGTGGCAACCACGCGCCATGGAAACCCGCCGGTATCCGCCGTGGCAGGCGCACCGTGGCCAGCGGCCCGGCCGCCAGGTCGCGGGCATCCAGCACCACCACGTCGCTGCGGTCGCCGTCCTGTCGATAGACACACACCAGCACCCAGCCGTCATCCTCCGCCCGCGCGCCGGGGCGCGGCACGAACACCGGTTCGCTGTTCTGGTCGCCCGGCGGCACCTCGAACCTCTGCCGCGCGCCCGTCTCCAGGTCGTAGCGCACCACCCCGCGCATCTCGCGATTGTTGGGTTGATGCACCGCATAGGCGTAGCGGTAGGCGTGGCCGGTACGGCCCTCGTTGATGCGCGGCAGTTCGATGCCGGTGTCGTCCAGCTGGCGTTCGTCGACGCCACCGCCGGCCAGGTCGATCACGTAGCGCCACAACACGCCCAACGGGCTGTCTTCAAAGCCGGCGCCGTCGCGCGACAGCCGCAGGTAATGCGGATAGCGCACCACGTCCAGCACCAGCGTGGCATGGTCGGCCTCGTAGGCGTTGACCACGTGCTGGATGAAACACGGCGCCACCTCGAACCAGCGCACCGCCCCGCCGTGGCGCGGGATCACGCCCAGCCGCGATTGCCGCTCGTCGTGCCAGCGCAGCGGCATGCGGTGGCCGCGCGACAGCATCGAGAAGTCGTACGCCACGTTCAGGTCGAGCAGGATGCTGTGGCGGGCGGTGATGGCCATGTCGTGCATCATCGACGGCCCGGGCACCTCGATCAACTGGTCCAGCAGCGGCTGGCCGTCGGCGCCCGTCACGCCATAGCGCAGCCAGGGGCGCTCCCAATGGGCGCGAAAGCGCATCAGCTCGCCTGTGATGGGATCGATCTTGGGATGCGCGGTCATGCCGCCCGCCAGGCCGGAATGGCGACGGCTGGCGCCCAGGAAGTCCAGCCCTGCCGTCATCGCCAGCGGCGCGCCGCCTTCGGCCAGCGCCAGGGTCTCGCCGGCATGGCGCAGCACGTTGACGTTGGGATTGGTGTCGGGCAAATCGGCGGCCAGCGCCGGCGCGTATTCGCGCGCCCAGAGCCGGGTGCGGGCCCAGCGGTTGCGGTAACCGGTGGCACGGCCATCGCGCAAGGTGATGGCGTGCAGCATTGCCGGCTGCGGCCACCAGGACAGCACGTCGTTGCCCTCGAAACGGCCCCGCAGGGGATTGGGACCGTTGCGCACCAGCGCGCCGTCCAGCTCAGGCGGCAACGTGCCCGTCACGGGCAGGTCGGTGAGGTCGATTTCATCGGCCAGCGGCGCGGTCGCGCCAGTGTTCAGGTCGAATGGGGTCATGCCTTGCATCCTTCAGGGTGGAGAAGGATGCAATTTTTACCCGGGTTAAATTAACTTGTCAATATTACCCGGATTTAATTAACGCAGATCTTCCGGATTCATCGAGGCATCACGGACATACGGATCGCCCGGGTCCGGCCGCAGCGTCGCCTCGATCTCGGGCGGAAACGCCGGGATTCCGCTGGTGTGCATGACGGCCCAGCGCATGATCGCGTGCAGATAGTTGAAAGGCGCCATGACCAGATAGGCCAGGCCGGAATTCTGCGCGTCGTTGGCGAAGATGCGTTCCTTGCTGAAGGCAAAGCTCTCGCGCTTGCCATCGACCGGCATGCAATACAGCACCGCGTCCTGCACGGCCCGCGGCCCTTCTTCCATGTAGCGGCGCAGGAATTCCCAATGCGAGTAGGCGTTTTCGATGCGGCTGGTGGCGATGCAGAACGCAAAGGTCTCTTTGACCGTGACCCCATCCTGCTCCAGGATCAGCCCGCGGATGTCCCAGTTGAGCCCGCCGAAGGTGCCCTTGCCCCGGCCCAGCGTGAAATAGATCTTGTCCCAGGGCGCGGTCAGTACCGTGCCATCCAGCCGGAACACATGCACCAGGCGCTGCTTGCGGTCCAGCGCGATGGGGTAGTAGGTCCAGCGGAACATCTCCTTGCGGGCGACCCAGGCGCCCGCGGCGCCCAGCGCCGCGAACATCGCCATGCCGATGAAGATGGCTTCCCACAGGCCGTTCTCGTTGGGCAGGTCGCCCGCCACCAGGATCCAGGCCAGCATCAGGATGCCGCCGAGGGCGAAGGCCACGCCGATCGCCCCCAGCAGCGCCACGAAGCCGCGCCACGCGTACCAGCGGTCCACCGACAGCAGGCAGTTGGAATTCATCTTCACCACGCACAGTTGCGCCAGCAGCGGCACGTCCAGCCGCTTTTTCTGCGGCAACCGGTGTTCGCGCTCGAATTCCGTCAGCGGACGGTCGTTGGGAAACCTGGAGGTCAGCCCCGTGAAATCCATCAAGACCCTCCCAGGGCCACGCGCAGGCTGTTCACTTCCTGCTGCACGCCATAGTAATAATCGGCCCCGGATACGCCCTGCAGCTTGCCCCACAGGCAGCGCTTGAGCCATTCATCGATCTTGTTGCCTTTGAATTTCTCGATCAGCACCGCCACGATGATGAGGAACACGGCCGCGATCAGGCCCACCACCGTATACGACAACGCGAACGCGCCGATGACCACCAGGCTGAGGATGCCGGAGGCCAGGTACAGGCCGCCCATCAGGCCGTTCTTTTCGATCGTGAACTGATCCTTGCTGGACTTCAGATCGAACACCGCCATGATAATGCCGGTCACCACGCCGATCCGGCCGCCCCAACGCACCAACAGCGTGCTGGTGGTTTCGATCCCCAAGCCCATGCCCAGCCGCATGCCGGCGGCCTGCCGGCCCTTGAGCGCCACGCCCAGCACATCGGCCACCGAGCCGCCGGCCGCCGCGATGCCGACCACGAACTTCCAGCTCGCGTCGCCGCGCTCGTGCGGCATGGCCGATTCCAGGTCGCTCCAGAGTTTGTACACGGCCACGGTCTGAAACAGGCAGCCGACCACACCGACCCGCACATCCGTGGTGATCGCCGTGCGCCAGCGCGACAATTCCTTGGCCTCGTATTCCTCGATCGTCATGGTGGTCTGCGCCAGCGCGCGGGCCCGCTCGCCCGCTGGCAGATTGGCGGGGACCTTGCCGGCGGCGTCTTTATCGACCAGCATGAACCAGCGCTTCTTGTCGGAACCTTCCAGTTGCTCGCCGCGCACCTCCAGCCGCCGCAGCTCCTCGGACACCGCCCGCTCCATCTGGCGCATGTCGACCTTGCCGCCGTGCTGGCGCATGAGCTCGCGGATCAGCGCCGCGCGGAACGTCTTCTTGCCGCCCTCGACCTCCACGATCGCCACATTCTGCCGCGACAACAGCCCCAGGTACATGGCCAGCTTGCGCGCGATGGCGCTGTCCACGCCCAGCCTGAGCACATGCACCACCGGGCCCATGATCTGCTCGAGCAGGCGCGCGGTCTTGTCCATCTGCCCTTCGCTGAGCACCTTGAGCCCGGTTTTATAGGCCTCGTGCAGATTGTTCCAGGGGATGCCCTTCCAGTCGATGGCCGCCTGGTGCGCCTCGACCACCTTCTGCACCACGAAATCCTGATTGTGGAACATGGCGCGCAGCAACAGATTGCGCGTGTCGTTCGGATCGCCTTGCAGCCACTCGGCATACTGCTTGAAGCAGACCCGCTTGTCCTGGGTGCCGTCGATGCACAGCGAGAAAACCGTCTGGTAGACCTCGCCGCTATCGGCGTTCTTGACATCGTAATTGCACTGGAACGTCTCGCCCGTCTTGTCGCAGGTGAGCCAGGCCACGTGCGCCTTGGCCATCGGCACGATGGTGGTCGCGTCGAACTTCGTCAGGCGTTCGTCGAAGCCCTTCTGCCAGGCCCGGCGCGCGTTTTCGTCGTAGTTGTCAAAGTACTTCTTCCACGCGTCCCAGCGTACCGTCTGGCGCTCCTGCTCGGTCGGGTGGCGGTAGTTTTCCGCCTCGGCCATGCGTTCCTTCTGGTTGTCCGGGCGGATCCAATCCAACAGCAACTGGCCTATCGCCAGGCCGCCGGCGCCGGAGCCGCCGGCAGCGGCGCCCATGTGCGGCGTGGTCGTGCCGTAGACGGAATAGTTGGATGCATCGTCGGCCCGTTGCCGCAGGAAGTCGCTCTCGGCGGACTGCATGATGATTTCGCTGAGCGACTCGATCGACTTGGACACGGTCAACGGCCGCAAGTCTTGCGGGTTGGAGACGAAATCGTCAAAACGCATGCGCATCAGCCGCGCGATGTCCTGCAGGATGCCGGTGCTGTCCGGCAGCGCCAGCAGCAGGCCCTTGCCGGGCTGGAACGCCTGCGCCGCATCCTGGATCATGCCGCCCATCCAGTGGTTCGAGTCGTAGTAGCCGACGGTGCTCCAGCCCAGGAACTTCTTCTTCTCGAACTCCTCCACGTCCTTGCGGCGATGCATGACGTAGTCGGCGACCGTTTCGTTGAGCGTCTTGATGGGCTTGGCATTGGCATGCTTGCCGGCGCCGAGCCACGCCTGCACATCGAACTTGAACATGTGCCGCTCGCGCATCGCGGCGCCCTTCCTGCCCTTGTGCGCCTTGCAGATGTCCTTGGTCCACTGCACGTCGGAGAACGCGAGCCAGACGAAGGTCGCCTTGCGCGCATCGGGAATGGTCAGCAGTGAAGCCTGGGCCTGGTGGTCCATGGTGCAGGTGAACGTGCGGTCGCAGGCATCGACCGGCTTGTCCAGGTCGAAGTTGTACAGCGTGCTGTTCTCATTGACGTAGTAGCCCTTCAACTCGGCGCGCGCCTCGTCGTAGACGTACAGATAGCCCGGACGCAGCAGGCGCACGCCGTAGCGCGCGCTGTCGCCCAGCGGCCGCTCGGCCAGCTCGGGCATCAGCATGTCGCCCTCGAGCGCGGGCGAGGTATCGTCGTTGGTCAGCACCGCATAGCGCAACGGCATGATGGGCAGGCCGATCCGGTGAAACGGGCAATCTTCTTCGCAATCGATCGACGAGCGCTTCTTTCCGCAGCTCTTCACATCATCGGCCATCGGGCTCTCCAGTTCGTTCCAAGTCCGCGCGCACGCCGGCCCAGTCTTCATCCGACAGGTCCTGCGTCGCGGCAAGATAGGGATAGTCATCATCCGGCCGCATCGCGGCCAGGCACTCGCGCACCCGCGCGTGGCGATGGAAGGCGGGATGCACCTGCAGGCCATGACAGGCAAAGGCCTTGCGTTCCCGCGCCGTCGCCAGGCCCAGGTCGCGGGCCGTGCGGAAATGGCCCATCACGGTCTTGCCGAAGGCGACGCGGCCGCCAGGCGCCAGGCTGTCCAGTCCGGCCAGCACTTCATTCAAGGCTTGCAATTGCGTCAGCGCGAACGATTGCTCCGCGCTGAGGTGCGCGCGCGGCGCGGCCTGCACCTCCGGCCGGTCGAGCGCCTGCCATTGGCCATCCAGATGAAACAGCAAACGCCGCACCGGGCCGCACAACCAGGCCAACTGGTCGGGCTCCAGGATCCAGCCGAGCTGGACCAGCACGCGCGGGTCGAAAAACCGGAAAAAGCACGGCCCCTGCCCAGCGATATCGATGATCATGCGCGCGCGGCAATGCGCCGCCACGGCATCGGCGGGCCGGTCGGACTGAAGCAACAGCGCCAGCCACAGGTCGTCGCCGTCCTGCGCGGCCTGGTTCAGGCTGGCCAGCACCCGTGCCTTGGCGGCCGCGTCCAGGGCCGACAGATCCACCAGCCGCGGCATCAGCGCGGGCATTTTGCGCAGGGCCGGCGGCACCAGCGGCCGGGGCGCCGCGAACGCCGGCACGCCGCGCGTGCGCTCGTCCTGGACCAGGCCGAAACCGTAGGCGCCGAAGGTTTGGTAATCGAGCATGCCGCCGTCCATGGGAGCCGCCCTAGCCCAACGGCACGACCGCGCCGCCGCGCTGCGCCGCGCCGCGCACCCGCGCTTCGCACAGGGGGCTGGCTTCGTTGAAGGCCAGGTTCGCGCGGGTGGTCTGCGGCCCGACCCAGCTATGCGCGCCCGCCTTCAGTTCGACCTTGCCCGGCGCGTGCAACTGGATGCCGCCGCCTTCCAGCCGCAGGTAGGCGCCGCCGGCGGTGGCCAGCACGCGCTGCTTGGCCTGCACCAGCACGGCGGCGCTGGCCGAGGCGAAGGTCACGGCCCTCTCGGCCGTCAACGTCATCTTGGCATCCTGGCTGTGCAGGCGCAGCTTGCCGCCCGCCGCGTGCAGCCGCAGGCCGCGATCCTGCACGGCGCGGCCGCCGCCCGCCTCGTGGCCGAGCGTGAACAGCACCACGCCGGCCGCCACGCCCATGGCCAGGTTGGCGCTGCTGGCCCAGTTCACGTCCGGCGCCACCTGCGTCAGGGTGCCCCCGGCCACCAGGAAGGCGTTGCCCGGCGTGTATTGGCCGATGCCGCTGGGCGCGCTGACCTGGATGTGCGGTTCGCGGTAGGCCGCCACCTTGGCCCCGCCGCCGCGCGCGCCGGGGTCGTCCAGGGTGGCCTCGACCACGTCGCGCACGTGCTCGAGCGCCTCATGCGCCGGCAGCGCCTGCGGGTCGCCATCCAGTATCGCCTTCTGCTTGACCGCGATATCGCCCAATTCCTTGGCCGATTCCAGGGCGGCGTCGATCTGCTTGGCGGCCTCGGCGCTATCGAGCAGCGCGCCCTCGGCGTTCTCGCGCACGTCCGCGCTGATCAGCAGGCCCAGCCCGCCGCGCAACGCTACGGCCTCCTTGGTCGACAGCTCGGCGCCGTGGCCCAGGTCATCCAGGCGCTCGTTGTCGCGCTGCTGCTTGACGTGGCCCAGGTTCAGGCGCGAATCGGCCTGCGTGGTCGAGGCGGTCAGGCGCGACTGGCCCGGCGTGTCGTCCTGCACCAACTGGTTGTAGCCGCCCGTGCCCGCGCCGCTGGTGGCCAGCGCCTGGGTCTTGAAGCCCGACATCACCGCGTTATGGGCGTGGCCGCCGCTGCCGCCCGCGAACCAGGCCGGCGCGTTGCCGGTGGCGTTGGCGCCGCCGGCCTGCACCTGGTTGTGCGGCGCATCCTCGGCCCCCTCGCCGTTGTACAGCGCGCCCACCACTACCGGGCGGTCGATATCGCCGTGCAGGAATTCCACCAGCACTTCCTGGCCGACGCGCGGCACGAAGTGGCCGCCCCAGTCGCCGCCAGCCACCGGTTCGGCCACCCGCACCCAGGTGCCCAGTTCGTCCTTGGCCGGCGCGTTCTCGTCACCCGACGGATGCGCCAGCCGGCTGCTGGAGGCCTTGCCGCGCTGCCAGTGAAATTGCACTTTGATGCGGTGGTCGCGGTCGGTGTGCACCGGTTCCTCGGCCCCCACCACCAGCGCCGTCTGGGCGCCGAACACGGTGGGACGCGGGTGCAGGCGCGCGCCATGGCCGTCCCGCGTCGCGGGGCGGAATTCGGTATCGCTGCCGATGCAGGTGAAGGTATTGCGGTAGAACTCGGTTTCTTCGCCTTGGCCGCCCAAGGCCTCGCTCACGGCGCGGCCGAGGTCGGCGTCGAAGTTGTTGCGGGCCTGGTGCGTGATCGCGATCACCACGAACGTGGACGGGCCGCCCTGCTGGTAATGGCCGGTCAGCGCGAAGCGCTGGCCCGGGGCCAGCGTGCGCACGGTGCCGGCGCCCTCGACGCTTTGCTGGCGCACGCGCAGCGCGGCCAGGGCGTTGTGCGCCAGGCGTTCGCCCTGCGCGCTGTCTTCGTAGGCGTACTGGCCCGGGTAGTCGTCGCAGGTCAGCTCCAGCGTGTTGGCCAGCTTGCCGGCGTCCGCCTGCGCCGACACCGGCCGCGACTGGGTACTGCGGTAATCCCAACTGGCCAGGCGCACAGCGTTGGTCTGCCAGCGCTGGCGCGGGCTCCAGCGCTGGATGCTGTCTTCGGTCTCGGTCACGTCGGCGCGCGCGAACCGCACGCTGGCCTGCGGGCCGGCCTTGAAGGCGCCGTTGTGGTCGGCGATGACCAGGGTATGGCCGTCGTCGGCCGGCTCGACCCAATAGAACAGGCCTTCTTCGGCCAGCAGCCGTTCGACGAAGGCGTAATCGGTTTCGCGGTACTGGATGGTCAGGCTGCGCTTGGCGTAGGCGGCGCGGTCCTTCACGTCCCAGCGCCATTGCGGCACCAGCGTGCCCTGGCCCTTGTAGTCGCCGAAGATGCTGTCCACGATGTCGAACACCGTCTTGTCCTGGTAGGCGAAGCTGTCGCGGCGCGCCCGCAGGAAGGCCAGCCACGGCTCCACGGTCAGGCCATAGCGCGCCAGGCCGCCATTGGCGCCCAGGAACCGCGCGGCGGTGGCGTGGCCGTGCCACAGGCGCGGCCGTTCGCGGTCCAGCGCGGTCTGCAGGCGCAACGTCACGGGCTGGCCCAGCAAGGCCTGCAGCGGAATGTGCGCGTCGTCGGAGAGCGCGGTGAGCTCCAGCCGGAAAGCGCCGTCGCTGAGCTGTTCGGTGGCCGACAAGGTCTCGGCCACCAGACGGTTCTCGCCCAGCGGCGTGCGCAGATCCAACAGGCGGTTGGCCTGCGCGATGCCGGCGCGGGCCAGGCGGGACAATCCAGAAGCATCCTGGGGCATGGTCTCGGCTCCGGGCTCAGGTCAGACGGTAACGGAAGTCGCCGTTCTTGCCGGCGGTGACGCGGATGCGCGCGATCGCCTCGCCCTGCGCCATACGGCCCAGCACTTGCTCGGCGATCTGCGGCAGCAGCGTGCCGTTCAAGATGTGGTCGACGTTGCGCGCGCCGGTGTCGACCTCGGTGCAGCGCGCCAGCACGGCCTCGACCAGCGCCTCGTCCCACTCGAACAGCGCGCGGTGGTTGGCCTGCACGCGCTCGGCGATGCGGGCCAGCTTCAGGCCGATGATGCGCGCCAGCGCGTCGTCATCCACCGGGTAGTAGGCGATGGTCTTCATGCGTCCCAGGAAGGCCGGCTTGAACGCCTTGTACAACTGCGGCGCCAGCAATTCCTGCAATGCCTGCGGATCCGGCCGTTCCTGGGCGGCCTTGTTCAGGCAGGCCTGCATGATGGTCGACGAGCCGACGTTGGAAGTCAGGATGATGAGCGTATTGCGGAAGTCGATCTCGCGCCCTTCGGCGTCGTCCATCACGCCCTTGTCGAACACCTGGAAGAACAGCTCCAGCACGTCGGGATGGGCCTTTTCGATTTCGTCCAGCAGCACCACGCTGTACGGCTGGCGGCGCACGGCTTCGGTCAGCACGCCGCCTTCGCCGTAGCCGACGTAGCCCGGCGGCGAGCCTTTCAGGCCCGAGACGCTGTGGGCCTCCTGGTATTCGCTCATGTTGATGGTGACCAGCTTGCGTTCGCCGCCGTACAGGATGTCGGCCACCGCCAGCGCGGTCTCGGTCTTGCCCACGCCCGAGGGGCCGACAAACAGGAACACGCCCTTGGGCTTGTTGGGGTCTTCCAGACCGGCGCGCGCGGTGCGCACGCGCTGGGCGATGGCATGCAGCGCGTGGTCCTGGCCGATCACGCGCTCGGCCAGCAGCGGCTGCAGTTGCAGCACGGTGCGGATCTCGTCATTGACCATGCGGCCCAGCGGGATGCCGGTCCAGGCCGAGACGATCTCGGCGATCACCTGCGCATCGACGTAGGCCGGCACCAGCGGCGCCTCGCCCTGCAGGGCGCGCAACTGCTGCTGCAGTTCGGCCAATTGCGCCTGCGCGGGCGTCGGCTCGGCGGCCTTGGCGCCGCGGCGCTTGCTGGCGGCTTCGGGCTCCGGCTCCTGGCCCGCGGCCTCCAGTTCCTCGCGCAGCGCGTGAATCTGCCGCACCAGCTCGCTCTCCTGGGCCAGGCGCGCTTCGGCGGCGGCCAGTTGCTGGCCGATCGCGTCCATTTCCTCGTCCAGCTCGCGCAGGCGGGCCGGCTGCGCGGCGCCGGCGGCGGCCTCGCGGCGCAGCGCCGCGCGTTCGGTTTCCAGGCGCGCCAGCCGGTGGCGGGCGTCATCGATCAGGGCCGGCGTGGCGCTGCGGCCCAGCGCCACCCGGGCGCAGGCGGT
The DNA here is from genome assembly GCF_050285565.1 of Achromobacter sp. GTDB lineage: Bacteria > Pseudomonadota > Gammaproteobacteria > Burkholderiales > Burkholderiaceae_B > Achromobacter. The sequence continues at coordinate 140,260 of NZ_JBLZXG010000003.1, read as the reverse complement.
ATCCAGCACGCCGACCGCCTTGTCAGGCAGTTGGCGGCCGCTGATGTAGCGGTGCGACAGGCGCGCCGCCGCGACGATGGCTTCGTCCAGGATGCGCACGCCGAAATGCTGCTCCATCAGCGGCGCCATGCCGCGCAGCATGCTGGCGGCCAGCGTCTCGCTGGGCTCCTCCACCTTGACCACCTGGAAGCGCCGCGCCAGCGCGGCGTCCTTCTCGAAGTACTTCTTGTATTCGCTCCAGGTGGTGGCGGCGATGGTGCGCAGTTCGCCGCGCGCCAGCGCCGGCTTGAGCAGGTTGGCGGCATCGTTCTGACCGGCCTGGCCGCCCGCGCCGATCATGGTGTGGGCTTCGTCGATGAACAGGATGATGGGCGTGGGGCTCTGCTTGACTTCGTCGATCACGCTTTTCAGGCGGTTCTCGAATTCGCCCTTGACGCTGGCGCCGGCCTGCAACAGGCCCATGTCCAGCGTGCGCAGCGCCACGCCGGCCAACGCCGGCGGCACATCGCCGGCCACGATGCGCAGCGCCAGCCCCTCGACCACCGCGGTCTTGCCAACGCCGGCCTCGCCGGTCAGGATGGGGTTGTTCTGGCGCCGCCGCGTCAGGATGTCGATCATCTGCCGGATCTCGGCATCGCGGCCGATCACCGGATCGATCTTGCCCTCGCGGGCGCGTTCGGTCAGGTTGGTGGTGTATTGATCCAGCGCCGGCGTCTTGGACAGCGCCGCCGCCGGCGACGCGGCCTCGTCCTGCGCCGCGCCGTCACCCAGCGCCACCGACTGGCCGGCCTCTTCCGAGCCGGCCGTCAGCGCCGCGAAATCGTGCTTCAGCTCGTCCAGCCGGAACGATTCGAACAGGTGCGAACCGCGCCGCGCCAGCGCCGCCAGATCGGGTTCGGTCAGCAGCGCCAGCAGCAGATGGCCGGAACGGATGCGGGTGGTCTGGGTATCCAGCGACGCGATCAGCCAGGCATGCTCGAACAGGCGCGGCAGGTGCGGCGAGAACACCGGCGTGCGGGTGTTGCCGTTCTTGAAGCCGCGGATCTCGGCGTTCAGGTCGGCTTCCAGCACCGAGGCCTCGATGCCGCTGCGGCGCGCCACGATGCTGAAGTCGCTGGCGGGCTTTTCCAGCAGCGCCAGGAACAGGTGTTCCAGGTCCACCTCGTAGTGGCCTTGCGCCATGCACAGGCTGGCGGCGCGTTCGGCGGCCTGGCGGCAGGTCTGGTTCAGTTTCCCGATCAGGGTTTTCAGGGGAGTGGCCATGTTCTGGATTGTCTTGTTCTTAGTGGATGGTGTGCAGTTCGTAGCTGGCGTCGTCGCGGTCCGACGCCGCCGGTTCGGTGCAGAGAAAGGAGTTCCAGCCCAGGCGCGCGCCGCCGCCCTCGGCGTCGCCGCCCAGCGCGCTGCCGGCGACGTCTTCCTTGGCCATGACCAGGCGCACCTCGTATTCGAAGCTCAGTCCGCCAAACATCGTCAGCAGCTTTTCCAGCGCCTGCGCGCGCGCGCCGCCGGGCAGGAAGTCGGCGAACGCCGACTTCGACAGCGGGCCGATCCACAGGCGGATGCGCAGGTCGCGCTGCCAGATGCGTTCGCCGGCCATGGCGGACACGCCCAGCACCGCGCCGGGCCGGCCGAGCTGGGTGCGGTTCTCGGGCGGCACGTGGTACCAGCGGCCGACGAACTGCTCGACCCGCAGCGCCACCCGGAAGTAGTCGGCCAACACCCGCTGCAGATACGCAGCCGACACCGGTCGCTGCCGCGCCGCCGCCGCGTAGTGCGCCAGCGATTCGTCGAACACGCGGCCTTCGCCGGCATGCAGGCGGTCGCGCAGCGCCGGATGGCCGACCCCGCCCAGCGCCAGCAGCAACGGCAGGTAGTGGTGATCCTGCTCGGTTTCGTGCCGCAGCGGCATGCGGTACTTCTTCCAGGCCGCATAGAACAGGGCCGCGGCCCGGTTCGAGAAAATATCGAAGAAGGCCCGCGCGCCGCGGTCGCGCGTGGCGCTTTCGCGCTGGCTCAGGATCTCGGAATAATGCAGCGGCAGAGCGCCCTGCCCGCCCAGCAGGCCGAAAAACGCCGGTTCGATTTCCACCCGGCCCAACGTGCCGGCGGCCAGCGCCGCCAGGCGCGCCTCGGCGTCGTGCAGGGCCTGGCCGTTCTTGTCGAAAGCCGTCAGCCCGGCGATCTCGCTGGCGGGAAACCCCAGCGACGACGAGTTGACAAAGCGCAGGTGCGCCGGCACGGCGTTCCTGGCGCGCGTGCCTTCCTGGCGCGCGAACCACAGCTCCAGCACCCGCACGGCCTGGAAGAACTTGAAGCGCTGCGGCTCGGCCAGCAGCGCTTCGATTACGCTAGGATCGCGTCGCCGTTGCATGGGGGACACCGCAGGATTTCTTCCGCGCCACGGCGCGACAGCACCACCAACTGCACGAAGCTGTTGGCGTGCACGTAAAGGCCGAAGAAGCGATTGATCACCGCCACGAAGGCATGCAGGCTGGTGCCCACGAAATTGTCTTCGTTGATCGTCAGCCGGATCTCGATGCCGCGCACGAAGGTGGCGAATGGCTGGCCCGGCATCCAGTGGGTGGCCGGCTTGTAGTCCAGCCCCACCAGCCCCTCGATCTGGCGCGCCGCCACCGCCGCGTGCGACAGGTCGTACAGGCGCAGCGTTTCCTTCAGCGCCGGCAGGCCGCTGTGCACCAGCGACAGGTGGTTCAGCGCCAGATGCGAGATCAGCCGCCAGTGCGCCGCGCGGCCCTGCTGGAAACGATGCGAGTGGGTCGGACGGCGCAGCATGCGGATCTCGCGCGCCACCGAACCGCCTTCCAGGAACAGGTCGCCGCCCGGCTGGCCCACCGCCAGATGCGCGGGCAGATCACGGTTGGTGCAGGTCAGTTCCAGGCTCAGCGTTTCGGTCTGCGGCAGGGCGGGGTTGAAATCGATGTCGACGATGGACATCTCCATCTCGTAGCCCGGACTGCGCTCGGCCACCATCGGATCGCGCCGCGCGGTCCAGTAATGGCTGGCGCCTTCGGGGGTCTCGCCGTGATGCAGCGAATAGAACGGCCGGAACTCCACCACCGAATCGCCCTGCGCGTTCTGCCGCACCAGCCGCACGCGGTCGATGGAATAGACCTCGTAGCCGTAGGCGCGGCGCGCATCGGCCACCACCGGATACGAGGCCGCCGCGTGCGTGACGCGGATGGGATCGGCGCGCTGTTCGAACAGATTGATCACCGGCGTGCAGCCCAGCCGGAAGTTGTCGACCGACGCCGATTCCAGCAGGCGCGCGGTGTTCGAGTCGGCGCGCAGCCCCTTGACCGGCAGGTGCAGCGTGAATTCGCGCACCGGCCCCACCGCGCGCCGCAGCGCCGCCAGGTCGATGTCGACGAAGTTGAATTTCTCGGAAAAAACAAAGTATTCGGCCAGCAGCCGGTAGGCCGGATGCGAGCTGGCCGGAAAATCGATCAAGGCGTCTTCCTCGGCCAGCCCCACCTGCGCCAGCGGCACCTCGGGCAGCCGGTGCCAGCGGCCGGGCTGGGTCTCGACGTAAGCCGCGGCGGTGCGCAGGAACAGGCAATCGCGCAGCGCCGCCACGAACGACGGCTCGCCGTGCAGGTAAACCCGCAGGCGGTCGCTCGCCAGCGTGGCGAAGCTCTGGGTTTCGGCCAGGCAAGCCAGCGTCAGCGACAGGCGGCCGGTGACGCCCGGCGGCAACTGCGTGGACGAGGGCGCATTGGCGGTGGACGCGAACGTGGCCTGGCGGATGGCCACGGGCGCCAGCGTCACGTCGTAGGCCGTGCGAAAGCGGCAGGCCACCCCGCGCACGGCGTGCGACTTCAATTCGGTGCCCCGCGCCAGGCGCACCGGCGCGGTCAGTTGGGCCGCCATCCCGCCCATGTCGAACTGCGCGATCGAACACGACGGAAACGGCCGCAGGTAATGCGGGTACATCACCTCGAACAACGCTTCGGTGAATTCCGGGTAGTCGTCGTCCAGCTTCTTGTTGATGCGCGCCCCCAGCAGGGCGAACGATTCGATCATCCGCTCGACGTGCGGATCCTCGCAGGTTTCCCCCGACAATCCCAGGCGCGCCGCGATCTTCGGATAGCGCTGGGCGAAATCGCGCGACGAGCCGCGCAGGAACCCCAACTCGCGTTCGTAATACGGCAGCAGTTCTTCCATCTTTCCCTTCCTCGCCGGCGGCTGGCCACCGGCGCCCGCGTGCGTTTATGTTTTCAGGCGGCCGCCGCGGCCTTGGCCCAGCCCTTGCTGACCGAATACTGCAGCGTCGAGGGCTGCAGGGTCGCGTCGAACGTCACCGGTTCATGGGCCGGGCCGACGTCCAGCATCGCCGTGATCGCGAAATACAGCACCGACGTGGCGCGGCTGTCGACCTGCAACACCACCCGCACGTGTGTCAAGCGCGGCTCGTGGCGGGCGATGGCCTGCTCCAGCGACCGGCAGATGAATTCCCGATCGTAGTGGCTGGCCAGGCTCAGCCCCGAGAAATCCGACAGGCCGTAGGTCAGGATCGAGCGCTGGCAATTCGGATAGCGCTTGAGCGACGCCTCGGTGAAGACCATGCGGGTATTGAGCAGGGCCTCAATGTCGCGCGCGACGGTTTCCTTGATTTCCTCGACGGACAGGCGGCGCAGCGCGTGCGGCACCGCGCCGTCGGCATCGAACAACTTGTCGAACAGGCTGGGCTCGAATCCCTTCATCACGGACCTCTTTCCGGAAAACCGCGGCCCGCCGTGGGGCCGCGGCCTTCGCCTTGGCGCGCGGTCGGGGTCAGACCGAGTAGGTCTTGTCGTTCTTGGTCAGGCTCCAGGCGCCCTGGGAATTGCCGCCCTGGTTGCCGCCGACCTTCTGCTGCGTGTACTTCCACTGCACCGCGGCGTACTTCAGCGAGAACGATTCGTGCGGCAGGCCTTCGCTGACCACTTCCGGCGCCACGCGCGAGATGATCACGTACTTGAGCTTGATTTCCAGGTACTTGACGCGGTTGCCCTCGCCGTCGGCGCGCAGGAAATCGATGGTCACTTCGTCAAAGGTGGTGCCGCCCGAGGCGTGCTGGTACAGCAGCGGGCTGACCACGTCCAAGTCCTTGGTGAAGACCATTTCGCCGTGCTCGGTGCGCTCGGCGGTGTGGCCGCCCGAAGTCGAGGCGGTGGCCGAACGCGGCTGGATAATCTCGTGGCGCCAGGAACCGACTTCGATCCAGTCCGGGTGATCCTTGTCCTGGGACTCGCCCTTGAGGGCGGGATTGCCGAATTTGACGTAGATGTCCTTCATTAAAGTACTCTCCGGTTAAAAGCTTTGGATCAGACGGTCATCACGATTTCTGGGCCTGGGCGGGCAGTTCCGCCACCAGGCGCAGGGAAATCGACAGCTCGTCGAGTTGGAAATGCGGCCGCAGGAACGCCACGGCCCGGAACACGCCGGGACGCCCCGGCACTTCGGCTACCTGCACCGATGCTTCCCGCAGCGGGAATTGCGCTTTCTGCTCCTGGTTGGCGTTGTCGTCCAACAGCACGTACTGCGAGACCCAGCGGTTCAGGAAGCTCTCGACCGATTGCGCGGACGCAAAACTGCCGATCTTGTCGCGCATCATGGCCTTCAGGTAGTGAGCCACGCGCGACACCGAAAAGATGTACTGCAACTGCGCCGACAGCACCGCGTTGGCGTTGGCGCTGTCGGTGTTGTATTTCTTGGCCTTCTGCACCGATTGGGCGCCGAAGAACGCCGCGTAGTCGGAGTTCTTGCAATGCACCAGCGGGATCAGGCCGAGGTCGCTCAGCTCCTTCTCGCGCCGGTCGGTGATGGCGATTTCGGTCGGGCATTTCAGCGCGATCTCGCCGTCGTCGGTCTTGAAGGTGTGGGTCGGCAGGTTCTCGACCAGACCGCCGCCTTCGACGCCGCGGATCGCCGCGCACCAGCCGAAGTCGGCGAAGGCCGCCGTCAGGCGCGCGCCGAAGGCCCAGGCGGCGTTGCACCACAGGTACTTGGAATGGTCGGTGCCGTCGACATCCTCGACGAAGTTGAAGCCTTCCACCGAGGTGCCCTCTTTCGGGTCGTACGGCAGGCGGCCCAGGAAACGCGGCATGGTCAGGCCGACATAGCGCGAGTCCTCGGAATCGCGGAAGCTGCGCCACTTGGTGTATTCGACCGTGTCGAACACCTTGGCCAGGTCGCGCGGGCGGCCCAGGTCGGCGAAGCTGTCCAGGCCCAGCAGCTCGGGCGAGGCCGAGGCGATGAACGGCGCGTGCGAGGCCGCGGCCACATGCGACATCTGCTCGATGAAGTACATGTCCTCGGGCTGGCGGGTGATCTCGAAATTGCCCAGCAGCGCGCCAAAGGGCGAACCGCCGAAGGTGCCGAATTCCTCTTCGTAGACCTTCTTGAACATCAAGCTCTGGTCGAAGTCGATGGCGGTCTGGAAGTCGCGCACCAGGTCGCGCTTGGTGACGTTGAGCACCTTGATCTTGAGCATCGGCCCGGTGTTGCTTTCCTGGCACAGGTAATGCAGGCCGCGCCAGGTGCTTTCGAGCTTCTGGAACTCGGCGCCGTGCATGACTTCGCTGAGCTGCGCGGAGATCAGACGGTCGAGCTCGGCCACGCGGGCATCGAGCATGGCCGACAGGTTGTCCGACACCACCACGGTGCCCTTCATGACTTCGCGCGCCAGTTCGCCGATCAGGTCCTTGGCGCGATCGTGCTCGGCGCTGGACTTGGCCACCCGGCTCTGCTCGACGATCTGGTCGAGCAGGCCCGAATCGGCGGCGGCGGCCGGAGTGGACGCGTTCTGCGCGGCGGCGGAATTACTCATTGCTGCCTCCCTTGCCGTCCTTGCCGGCTTCGCTGGTCAGTTGCTGCAGTTTTTCCGTGCTGCTGAGCACTTCGCCCAGCAGGTCTTCCAGCTTGTCGTTGCCGGCCAGCTTGTTGCGCAGGTCGGCCAGCTTGGTGCGGATCTCCAGCAATTCCTTGAGCGGCTCGATCTGCTGCACCACGGCCTCGGGGCGGAAGTCTTCGATCGAGCGGAACTTCAGGTCGACGCCGAAGGTGCCGCCCTCGTCGGTCAGGCGGTTCTTGACGCGGTAGGCGGCGCGCGGTTCGAGGCCGCGCATCACGTCGTCGAAGTTGTCGACATCGATGTTGACGAACTTGCGGTCCTTCAGGCGCGGCAGCTCGGCTTCCGACTGCGCGCTGAAGTCGCCCACCACGCCCACGACAAAGGGCAGTTCCTTCTGCTCGATCGCGTCGCCCTTCTCGACGTCATAGGTCAACTGAACGCGCGGCGGGCGTACTTTCTGGAGTCTTTTCTGAACGCTTTCTTTCTTAGCCATGGAGGGCTCCAAGCGGATGCGTATTGACGAAGGCAAGCGGGCCCGGCCAGCCGGGCCCGGCGGGCCGATCAGGGTTTATTGAGGAGATTGCCGAACGGATCCGGCGCGCGGCCCGAGGCAGGCGGCGCCGTCTGGGTCGACGGCGTGGCGCCGCTGGTGGATGCCGGCCGGGCCGCGGGCGCCGCGCTGGCGCCGCTGCTGCTGGCGGCAGCCGGCGTAGCGGACGCGGGCGTGGCGCTGGCAGGCGCACCAGCCGCCGGCGTCGCCGTGGCGGCACTGTCATTGCGCGGCTTGGGCGGACGCGTGCCGCCACTGCGCGGCGGCTTGCGGCCCTCGGGGAACAACACATCCTGGCCCAGCGTTTCGCGCATGGCGGCGGCCAGGGCCACCGCGTCGTTGCGCGCATTGCCCGCCAGCAGCGTGTCGGCGCGCAGGTCGGCCAGCGATTGCATGGCGACCCGCAAACCGCCGACAGCGCGCACCGTCTTGGCGGTGAAGTCATTGGCGTCGCGGTTCAGCGCTTCGTCGGCGGCGACGATGGCTTCCCCGTACTTCTGCTCGTCGAAACGGATCTTGGCGATGTACGACCAGGGCTCGCCACGCGAGGGATTGCGTTGCGCGATTTCCTGGAATTGCGCAACGGCCTCGTCTCCCCCCTTGTTGGCCAGCGTCTCGGTGGCCTGGGCGATCGACTGCTTGTATTCAGCGTCCGACTGAGGCTTGCTGGTGGTGGCGCAACCGGCCATTAACACCACCATGCCACCTATGAGGAAATACCGGGAAAGTTGCATTTTTTGGGCACGTGTCTGATGTAACCAAGGGCCGCGTATTTCAACAACTTTTTGTTAGTACACCACTACAGTGCATTACGTCATGTAACGCGCCGCGAAATGTCGCTCAACACGCCGTCATCTGTATGTTGTCGCAATCATCCGGTATAAAGAGCCATGTCAAAACATCTCAATTTATCGCGATGCCTGGCGGCCACGATGCTCATCGCGGCAGTGCCCGTCATTAATGGTTGTGCGGCGGTTTCCGCCCTTGGCGCCGTCGCCGGAATCACCGGCACCGCACTCGATGCGGCCGGCCTGAAAAAGGATCCGAATGCGCCCACGGACGTGAAATTGGCGATACACGCCGGAGAAAATTTGAATGCGAGCAGCGGCCAGCCAACCGCCGTCGTTACGAAAGCATACTATTTGAAGAACGCCGAGGCATTTCAGCGCGCACCGCTCACGCAATTGGTTGATACTGCGCAGGAGAAGGCGGCACTGGGCGATAGTCTCATCGCTTCGCGCGAAATCACCCTGACGCCAGGCCAGCGTTTCGAGAACGTCGAGAAGGTGCCCAAGGGCGCCGCGTATATCGCCGTTGCCGCCTTGTTTTACGCGCCCGCGCCGCAGCGCTGGAAATATGTGTTCGAGGTCAAAGCGGTCGAAGACACCGGCATCGTGCTGGGCGCGCATGCCTGCGCCATGACGGTCGCCACCGGCAAGATCGTGCTGCCGCCGGGCATGCCCGCGTTCGATCCGTCGCGGCTCGGTTCGTTGCCATGTCCGAACTGAGCGCGGCGCGAGCCGGATGCGGTTACCGAAACGTCCTCTTTATATAGCTAGCCATAACGAGAGCCCGCCAACGTGAGTTATTCAGCGAAGATTTTGTGGGGAGAGGGGCTGTTCCTGCGGCCCCAGCATTTTCAGCGCCAGGACGCCTATCATGAAGCCCGCTTGGCGGAGATGAGCCGCGCGCTGCATCCGTATTCGTGGGGCCTGCGCGCCGCGCGCTTTGACGCCGCCGCGCTGGCCAACGGCATGCTGCGCGCCACCGAGCTGTCGGCGATCTTTCCCGACGGCGAAATCTACAACGCGCCGCACAACGACGACCTGCCGCCCGCCGTGGCGCTGGACGGGCTCGATGGCGCCAGCGAGGCCGTGTTCTACCTGGCCCTGCATCCGATGAAGGACATCGGCGGCAACTACCGCGACGCGCGGCAAGGCCAGGGCTTCGACGCCCGCTACGCGCACCAGGACAGCCCCGCCCCCGACCTCTACACCAACGCCAGCACCGCCGAACTGGCATTCCTGCGCAAGAACGTGCGGCTGCTGTCGGAACACGAACCGCGCGATGCGCTGCTGACGATTCCGGTGGCGCGTGTGCGCCGCACCGCCAGCGCCGGTTACGAGCTGGACACCAGCTTCATCGCGCCCAGCCTCACGGTGCAGGCCTGCGGCGCGCTGTTCGAGCAGTTGCGCCGCCTGCTCGACGCATTGCAGGCCAAGGTCAACGCGCTCTACGGCTTTCATCGCGAACCCAACAAGAACATCATCGAGTTCCGCTCGGGCGACGTGGCCTCGTTCTGGCTGCTGCACACCGCCAACGAAGCCTATGCGGCGCTGTCGCACCTGTTCCACAACCCGCAACTGCATCCGGAACGCCTGTTCCAGGAAATGCTGCGCCTGGCCGGGGCGCTGATGACCTTCTCGAAGGTGCACACGCTGGCCGACCTGCCGGTGTACCGCCACGAACAGCCGGGCGCCGCCTTTGCGCAGCTCGACACGATTCTGCGCGACCTGCTCGACACCGTCATCTCGACCCGCTACTTCTCGATCGTGCTCGAAGAGCTGCGGCCTTCGTTCCACGTCGGCCGGCTCGATTCCGACAAGCTCGACGAAACCACCGCGCTGTACCTGTCGGTGTCGGCCGCCACGCCGGCCAGCGAACTGGCCGAGACCGTGCCGCTGCGCTTCAAGGTCGGCGCGCCCGACGATGTCGAGAAGCTGGTGCTGTCGGCCATGCCCGGCGTGCAGTTGGCCTATACGCCCCAGGTGCCGCCGGCCGTGCCGGTCAAGCCCGGCGCCTGCTACTTCGCCCTGCAGACGCGCGGTTCGCTGTACGACCGCATGCTGCAGGCCCGCAGCATCGCCATCTACGCGCCATCCGGCATTCCCGAACTGAAACTGGATCTGATCGCCGTCACCCGCTGACCCGCGCCCGCCCCACCCGACGCCCCCCCGACGCTTACTGAAAGAGCCCGCCATGACCACCGCCGCGCCCTCTCTGATGCCCGGAGCCTCGCTCCCTCCCCGTGCCGCCGATTTCTACGGATCGCGTCCCGCCAAGTCGCTGCTGGACCTGCTGTACGACGGTTTCCTGATGCTGTTCCTGCTCAAGAGCGGCCAGGAGCCGGCCAGCGCAGCCTCGTTCTCGGCGCGGGTGCAGCAGTTCCTGGCGGACTTCGAACGCAGCGCCAAGAAGCTCGACATCCCGGCCGAGGACGTCTACGCCACCAAATACGCGTTCTGCGCCGCGGTCGACGAGACCGTGCTGAATTCGGGCTTCTCGATCCGCGACGCGTGGATGCTGCAACCGCTGCAACTGACGCTGTTCGGCGAGCAACTGGCCGGCGAAAACTTCTTCGCGCGCCTGGAAGACCTGCGCGCCCAGGGCGCGCCCCGGCTGCAATCGCTGGAGGTGTTCTACATGTGCCTGCTGCTGGGCTTCCAGGGCAAGTACATGATCGAAGGCCAGGAGAAACTCGGCTACCTGACCGCGCGGCTGGGCGACGAGATCGCGCTGCTGCGCGGCAAGCGCGCCGGCTTCGCGCCGCACTGGCCGCTGCCCGACAAGATCGCCCACACGCTCAAGCGCGACGTGCCGCTGTGGAGCGTCGGCGCGCTGTTCGCGCTGCTGGGCCTGCTGGCCTACCTGGGCATGGCCCACTTCCTGAACGGCGACATGCAGACCGCCATGGCGCCCTACCACGACATCGTCAAGCTCGGGCCGCGCGCCGCCCACCTGACCATCTCGCTGCCTTGAAGGTTCACGCATCCCGCCACGCACCATGATCGATCGTTCCTCCCCATCCGCGGGCTATCGCAGCCTGGATGTCGCCGCGCTGTCGCAGAACGCCCGCCTGCTGCAAGTCGAAACGCCGCTGGGCGAGGCGCTGGCCGTCGAACGCATGCACCTGCGTGAAGGCGTTTCCGAGCTGTTCGCGCTGACGCTGGACTGCCTTTGCGCATCCGCCGAACTGGATATCGAACCCCTGCTGGGCAAGGAGATCAGCGTCAGCCTGCTGCTGGCCGACGGCGGGCGGCGGCGTTGGCACGCGGTGGTCGAAGGCGTCGACGCGCTGGGCGCGGACGGCGGCCTGGCGCGCTACCGCCTGCACGCCGCGCCCTGGCTGGCGACGCTGCGGCTGCGCCGCGACAGCTTCATATTCCAGGACAAGTCGGTCACCGACATCCTCACCGAAGTGTTCGCCGACTACCCGCAGGCCGCGTTCGCCTTCGACATCCGCGAACCGCTGACGCCGCGCCCGGTGCGCACCCAATACCGGGAAACCGACCTGGAATTCGTGCTGCGGCTGATGGCCGAGGCCGGCCTGAGTTTTCGCTTCGACCACCAACAGACCGACGGCCAGGCCGAAGGCGGCGGCGCGCGCCACCGCCTGGTGGTGTTCGACGCGCGCGCCGCGCAGCCCGCCAACCCCGCCGCCACCTTGCGCTTTCATCGCAGTGACGCCACCGAAACCGAAGACAGCGTCACGCGCTTCGGAGCGGCGCGCGCGGTCCGCGCCAACGCCGTCACCCGCGTCGCCTGGAACGACCGCGCGCTGCTGGCGCACGGCGCCCACGCCGAGTCGGCCCTGGACGCCAGCGCGCTGCCGCGGCTGGAAGACTACGACTACGATGGTCATGGCCGCCATCCGGACGACGCCACGGCCGAACAGCTCGCCCACCGCAGCCTGCAGGCCCACGAGGCGCGCGCGCTGCGCTTCGAAGGCGGCGGCAGCGCCCGCCAGATGATGCCAGGCCATGTCTTCACGCTGACCCAGCACGACCGTTACACGCCGGGCGAAGGCGCGGCCGGCGACGAACTGGGCGGCAACCACTACACCCTGTTGTGGGTGGAGCACGAAGCCGCCAACAACCTGGGCAGCCAGGCGGCCCAGGCGCTGGACGCGCCCGACCTGGAGCACGGCGCCTACCGCAACGGCTTCGGCGCCCAGCCGGCCACGGCCGCGCTGCTGCCGGCCTGGCGCGCGCGGCCGACCGCCCCCGAGGGCGTGACCGCGCTGGTGGTAACAGCGCAGGACGCCAACGTCACCACCGGCCGCGACCTGCGCGTCAAGGTGCAATTTCCGTGGCAGCGGGGCGAGCGGCCGCTGCCCGGCGGGCTGCGCCACCGCAGCCACGGCGATGACGCCGGCAACGCCCCCGGCGACGACCGCTCCGGCACCTGGCTGCGCGTGACCGGCGCGCAGGCCGGCCCCAACTGGGGCGCCCATCACCTGCCGCGCCAGGGCACCGAAGTGGTGGTGGAATTCCTCGACGGCGACATCGACCAGCCCGTGGTGGTGGCGCAGCTCTACAACGACAGCGACCTGCCGCCCTGGAGCGCCGGCGTGGATGGCGACGCCAACCATCCCGGCACGCTCAGCGGCTGGCACAGCCAGGGCCTGGACGGCCAGGGGCACAGCCAGTGGCTGTTCGACGACACCGCCGGCCAGGTGCGCACGCGCTTGTCCAGTTCCATCGCCGCCTCGCAGTTGGGGCTGGGCTACCTGGTGCAGCAAGGCGCGAACGACTCCTCGCGCGGCCAATGGCGCGGCACCGGCTTCGAACTGCGTTCGGACGCCTGGATCGTGGTGCGCTCGGGCCAGGGCATGTTGCTGTCGGCCAACGCCCGCGAAAGCGCCCGCTCGACCCAGGCCGATGCGCAGGAAGCCTTGCTGTTGCTGCGTGGCGCGCAGCATTCGGCGCAGCGTATCGACACCCTGGCCACGCAAAGCCAGGCGCGCCCGCTGGCGGCCAACGAACAGTTCAATCCCTTGATCCAGGCGCTGGACCCCAAAGCGGACGGCCGCTACGCCGGCAGCGTCGGCGGCCAGCAGGCGGTGAAGGCCAGCGCCAACGAGCGCGGCGGCACCGAGCCGGTCGAACGCATCGACGGCGCCCGGATGCTGATCGACGCGCCGACCTCGCTGAACCTGGCGACCCCGGCCACCGCGATCCTGCACGCCAGCGAAAACCTGCACGCGACGACGCAGGCCGACGGCCACGTCGCGGCGCGCCAGACCTTCGCCAGCGCCTCGGGCCGCGCCACCAGCCTGTTCGTGCAGGACGGCGGCCTGCGCGCCATCGCCGCCAATGCGCCGGTGTCGATCCACGCGCACACCGACATGCTGGAAATGCTGGCGGGCCAGGACATCACCGTCACCTCCACCACCGACAGCATCGAGATCCTGGCGAACACCCGCATCACCCTGCAGGCGGCCGGCGGGGCCATCGTCATGGACGGAGCAGACATCGTCTTCAAGGGCCCCGGCATGTTTTCCGTCAAGGGCGCCTCGCACAACCTGATCGGGCCGGCCAGCGACGCCGCCGCCCTGCCCGCGCTGCCATCCAGCCAGGTCGGCGACCCGATGCTGGTGACGGCCGAACTGGTGCACCGGCCGGCCGCCATGAAGGCGGTGCAGAACGCATCGGCGCAGGCCCTGGACGCGGCCGGCGCGGCCGACGCCGCTGGCGGCGCCGCATCGGCGGACGGCATCGGCTCGGCCCTGGCCAGCGGCGCCACCGCCGTCTCCAAAGGGCTTGCCAGCGCCACCAACACCGCGTCGGGCATGCTGGATCAGGCCAAGTCCATGGCCAATGCCGCGCTCAAGCCGGTGCAGGACGTGGGCGCCATGGCGCGCAATACCATGAGCACGGTGGCCCAAGCCGGCTCCAACCTGGTGTCCGGCGCCGCCGCCAAGGCCGGCGGCATGGCGCGGTCGGCGCTCGGGCCGGCCACGCCGTCCTTGATGGGCGGCGCCCCCCCTTCGCTGACGGGCGGCGCGCCGTCGATGGCCGGCAACGCGGCCCAGTCCCTGATCGACGACGGCGCCACGTCCCTGACACAGGGCGCTGGCGACGCGCTTGCCAGCGCCCTGCCGATGCCCGCCGGACTGACCAACGCGGCCGGCTCTGTCGCGCAGGCCGGCGAAATGGCGAACCAGGCCACCGCGATGGCCTCGCAGGCGGCCGGCGCGATGGGCAATGCCTCGGCCGCCTCGGCGCTGTCGGCAGCCTCGGGGCTGACGGCGGCGGGCGGCGGCGGCGTCGGCGCGGCCATCGGCCCGGTGATGACCCAGGCCATGGGCGCCCTGGGCGACCGCGGCGCCGCGCTCGGTTCGGCGGTCAACACTCTGCTGTCGATGCCCGACGTCAACCAGGGCAACCTGCCGGCGGTGGCCGGCGCCATCCTCGGCACGCCCGGCCTGACCGACTCGGCGGTGCCCGCGGTGGTGGGCGCCATCCTGCAATCGCCCAGTATCTCCAGCGTCACCTTGCCCAAGGTGGCCGAGACCATCATGAACATCCCGGCGGTGGCCAACTCGCCCTATCCGGGCCTGGCCCGCCGCGTAATGGAAGCGGCCGGCATCAGCCTGCCCGGCGGCGCCACGCGGCCGGCCGGGCAGGACGCTGGCGCGGGTCCGGAACCGGCCGCCTCGACGGCCACGCCGTCGGCGTATCAGGCGCGCAACGGCGCCAAACTGCAATACGTCAACCTGGCCGAAGCCTCCGAACGCTGGAACGACGGCCAGGCGCTCAACAGCCTGGACCGCCAGACCAACAAGCCCAAGATCCATGTGAAGTTCAACAAGGCCGGCCAGCACCGCTTCACGGTCAAGGTCAGCCCGCGTCCCGGCAACGCCGTGTATTCGGCGCGTGAACAGAACCGCCAGCCCCTCTACCGCGAACCCGGTCAACGTTCCTACAGCTATGTCACGGATCCCGACGGCACCAAGACCGTCGACGACATCGCGCTGCCGGCCGCCGGCCTGAACACCTATCTGTTCGAAGTGGTCAACGACAAGAACCAGATCATCTCGACCGAAGTGGTGGAAACCGTCAGGCGCCTGTATCTGCAGGAGATCATGTTGCCCGGCCCGGAAACGATGCCGCGCCCGCACGGTTTTCAGCCGACCGCCACCGAGTACGCCCGCCATGGCGTGGACGTGCTGCAATTGCCGCCCGTCAGCACTCGCGGCGATGCCAACACCGACGTCTTCACCGACGGCGGCGAGGCGCGCCTGCGGCAACTGGCCGGATCGGTCTATCCCCGTTCGCAGGGGCCCTCGCACGCGCCGTACACCATCGCGGTCTGCCACGTCGACCGGCTGGCAACCATGCTGCCCGTGCAACCGATCTACGTGCAGGCCAGCGCCGGCCCCGGCGCCGGCGACAAGGAGGTTCAGTTCGTCAGCGCCGATGGCACCGTCAACTTTCTCTGGCACCATATCGAGCCGGACGTCGACTGGTTCCTGGAATGCCTGTTCGAGTACACCGACCCGGCGGCCGGCGTGCGGCGCGTGCCGGTTCCGCGCGAGCGCTTGACCCCGGTGCCTTACGATCCGGCCGAGCCCAAGGCCTGCCATGCGTTGAACATCCGCCTGGCGGGGCTGCTGCCCATCCCCGCCACCGGCAGGTTGATCCTGCGCGTGCGGCTGATGGAAAGCGCCGCCGCCGGGGTCGCGTTCTACAACACCAACCTGCTGTGCGTGGCGGCCCTGTCGCCGTGGGATCCGGTCACGATGAACTACCAGCAGGAAACGCTGGTCCACGAAATCGGCCATTTGATCGGCATGGTTCCGAGCGGCCCGGAATGGGTTCAGGCCAACCCCGACGAAGCCGACATGGATTCGTCCAAGCTCGACAAGGGGCCCTACTTCTATTCCCAGGCCGGCAACCACTGCCACTTCGGCCTGCCCGCCAGCCAGGCCGACCCGTCTCATACCGGCGCCTGCGTCATGTTCGGCGGCGATTGCCAGAGCATCCGTTATTGCGTGCACTGCGCCAAGGCAGTGCGCAAAGTGGATATGTCCCGTGGCTGGCCGTCGTTCTGACAACTGGCGCCGCCTGGCGCCGGCCCTGGCCCTGCTGCTCGCGGCCACGCTGGCCGCCGCGCCCGTCGCGGCGCGGACCGTCGGCGGTTCGCGCGCGCCTTTCCCATCCGCTACCCAGACCGCTTCCATGAATATCGACTGGATCGACCCGCCCGCCTTCGCCACCGCGCCCATCGGCACCGTGCAAGACCACGCCTGCATCCCGCCCAACCACGGCAGCGAGGACCAGCTCAACATCGCCGCGCCCGTGCGCGTGCGGCCGCAAGCCACGGGCGCGCTGGTGATCCCGGTCTGCGCCCAGGGCATTATCCCGGTGTCGCAAAACCAGCAACTGCCGCGCTTCGTCGCGGTGGACACGCAGACCGGCAAGACCTACGAAGGCGTGGCCTACGAATACCCGCGCCGCGCCCCGCGACCGGGCGTCGAGGTCGACGAGATCGCCAGCTCGCGGCCGCCCAAGGGCATTCCGATCAGCCCGGGCATCAGTGTCGGCACGCAGTTCAGCACCGACCTGGCGGCGCAGGTGGGGTTGCCGAAGGAACCGGCGAAGTACGAGGTGTATATCGAGTCCAACGGCGTGCGGTCCAATACCGTCACGATCGAAGTGCAGGCCCGGTAAGCGTGGCGGGGGTCAGCCGCGCTTGTCGCCCGGCGGCGTGCCCCGGGCCTTCAACCGCGCGATGCTCGCCTCGGGCAGCGCGGCGACGGCCTTGGCGAAGTCGCCCGGCTGGCGGCCGGGTTGCGCCAGCAGCGCGGCGATTTGCGGGTCGGTGTCGAAGTTTGACGCGACGGTGAAGTACAGGCGCATGTATTGGCGCATGTCTTGCTCCTCCACGATGCGATACTTGACCCACGCCGTCCGGGCGACTTTGCCAAGCACGCGCAGGACCTCATTGCCATCCCGGTAATCTTCGAACGCGCCGCGGTATTCCCGGTACAACCAATCAGCCGTATCGACGAGCGGGAACCGCGTCTGTCCGAGCAGCTTGCGGCTCAGGGCCAATTCCACATGCTCATCCGGATAGATGTGCAGTTCGAGGTACAACGGCCCGTCGCCAGGGGGGATGGGCGTCGGGTCAAAATGCACCGTGGTTTCCCTGCGGAGCATCAAGCTGTCCAGCGAACCGTCGTAGAGGTGCTTGATCGCCACCTCGCCGTCGATACCCGTCCATTCGACCTTGAACTCCGTGCCTTTCAAGGTATAGCAACACGTCACCGATCCCTCGCCCCCGCCGACACCCATGCCACCGGAGCCGGCCGTGCGCCCCGCGCTATCCGCAATACGGATCATATCGATGTCCCAAGGCGTGTAGTTATAAGCGATCAAATTCAGCCCCCGGTACTCGGGCTCCCCGCCGCACGCGGCCAAACCCGCCAGCAACGTGATCGCCAGAGCCCGACTCAGGCGTCGTCTGGTCATGGCCGGGCCGGCGCCATCGCGTCCAGATTCGCCCGCATCTGGTCCACGCGCGCCGCGGCGGCGGTGTCGGTCTTCATCTTGGCCTCTTCGGCCTTGAAATCGGTCTTGCCGAAAATGTCCTTGTCGCGCGTGCGGAAATACAGGGTCGTGCTGGCCAGCAGGTGATCCGGCCAGCTGCTCAGCATGGCGTCGTGCACCAGGAAGTCGAACAGCGCCATGACCTTGGGCGGCAACGGGTTCTTGCCGGCGCTGGCCTCGCGCCAGACGTTCAGCAGGCGCTGCTCGGTGGCGCGCCTGGCCTTCATATCGGCGAACGGATCCTTGGGCTGGTCTTCCTCGGTCAGTTTGCCGCCATGGCGCACGATCATGTCATTGCGCATCTTTTGCATATCGCGCGGCCCTTGGTTCACCTGTTCGATGCGGCGCACCAGCTCCGGGTTGGTGCGGCGGATTTCCTCCCGGCGGCGCTCCGCTTCGGCGTCCTTGCGCTCGGCATCTTCCAGCGCCCGGTATTCTTCCTCCAGCCGCTGCCACAACGGCTTGAACCGCTTGGGCGGCAACTCGCCGCGACTGGCCGCCGCGCGCTCCCAGCGTTCGTTCTTCAGGGCCTCCAGCTCTTTCAGGCGGGCCGTGTTTTCGGGCTTTGCCCGTTCTTCGCGGGACAGCCCCGACACGCGGCGCAATTCTTCGTTGTATTCCTGTTCCGGCGTAAAGAAGTCACGATCCTTGATCCATTTCTCCGCGGGATCGGCCAGCTCGCTCTTGAAGACGGGATCCTGGTAACGCACCGCCAGCCAGCGCAGGAAGACTTCCATGTGGGGTACGAAATCGACACCGGGCTCATACTTGACGACGCCGCGATAGGCCTCGACCAGTTCCATCGCGTTGTATGTCTGATTGCCCTCTTTGACGCCAGCCGCGAGTGAGAATTTGCCATAAGTGCGGGGCCTGGCAACAGCCAGCTTTTCCATGCTGTACAGCGCCGCCCCATTCGCCAAGGCCAGGTTCAGCATATCGCGCAAGGGGACGCGCGAAAGCTCGGTTCTGGCGCCCAACGAGCCCTCGGGACTGACGCCGGTCACATCACCGCTGGAACCCGGATACAGATACTGTTCGCCGCGCGTCTTTTCCAGGCTATCCAGCCGTTGATTCGAACGCAACTCGTGTCCGGCGGCAAAGTGGACGCACTTTTCCACCGCGGCGGGGACGGTCAACGTGCGATCCTTGTACGTTTGCTTGAGCAGATCGGTAAACGGCAGGAAATTCAGGAACGCGTTTTCGTCCATGATCGATGCCACCGAATCGAACAGGCCCAGGAACCGGATGCGGATCGCGGCGTCCGGCGCGCCTTTTTCCCCCAGGATCGCCAGATCACGATCGTGCCGGCGCCGGTATTTCTTGACGACGTCATTGACGAACTGGCGCGCGATGACACCGCCTCGATCAGCGCCAAAAACCGAA
Organism: Achromobacter sp.; assembly: GCF_050285565.1. GTDB lineage: Bacteria > Pseudomonadota > Gammaproteobacteria > Burkholderiales > Burkholderiaceae_B > Achromobacter. The sequence goes on along the minus strand of NZ_JBLZXG010000003.1, from coordinate 121,137 downwards.
ATCTCAATATGCCGAACGCTGGTTTCGGCCCTGATGACGTCGTACGCCTTTTTCAACTGCGCCAAGGCCGCGTCGACACGCACGTCGACGCCGGTTCCCATCAGATAGGCAACCGTCTCGTTGTCGCGAATGACGGGTACGCCTTCAAGAACGGTGGTCTTGACGGTCTCCTTGCCCGCGGTCCATGCCACTTTCAGCGGATTCTTCTTGAATCCTGCCCAAAATCCCCGCACGGTTCCCTTTGCGCGATTGACCATCCGCTCCGGATCCCAGGCGTTCCAGATGCGAACCACTTTGTCAGGCAGCGTCTTGACGTCCTTGACCACGTCCTTGTATGCCTTGACCATAGGCTGGAAGGAGCCTTCCTTGATCATCTTCTGCGTCGCGCTGCTAAGACGCTTGACCACATCATGCTCGGGGATCTCATCCAGGCGGGTGATGTTCTTTCCCGCGGATTTCAGATTCTTTGCCGCCTCGCTCAGCATCTTGTTGCCAGCGACTGTCACGCCATAGAACAGGCTGTCGTCCGTGGCATCCTCATTCAACTCGGTACCCAGACCGGAGCAATAGAATCGAAACCAGTATTGCTTTTCCGGGCGTCCGCCATCCTTCGGCGCATAGTGTGCTTCCCACAGCCTGCTGATATTTGAGTACAGCGTCGGATGCGGTAAGTCCGCATCCCGGTTGCGACCAAAACCATCGAAGAAAAAGCCAATGCGAATCACCGCGCCGCACTCAAGGCAATCGTCTTTGGGATAGGCGGCGTCCTGCTCCACCATCGCCTTCAATACGGAAGCCGGTGTTCGGTCAACCGCCGGCAGTTGTACAGCCTGATCAACCATTCTTATCTCCAGGCGGCGTTCCGGTTTTCTTCAACTGCGCAATCTTTTCTTTTGGCAGTTCGGCCAACGCCTTGCCCAAATCGCCAGGCTTTCGTCCCGGCGCCGACAGCAGGGCCGCGATCTGCGGATCGGAATCGAAATTCGACGCTACGGTGAAATAGAAAAGCATGTACTGCTGAAAATCGCGCTTTTCTTCGATCCTGTACTTGATCCAGGCCGTTTTCGTGACTCTCCCCACGACCCGGATCACCTCGTAGATATCGCGATAACCGCCGAACGCCTCCCGATGGTTCTTGTACAGCCAGTCAGCGGTATCGGCGATCGGAATACGGGTCTGCCCGACGAGCTCACGGCTCAAAGCCATTTCCATGTGTTCATCCGGGTAAATGTGCAGCTCCAGATACAAAGGGCCTTCCCCCGCCGGGATTCCCTTCGGATCGAAGTGCACGTTGCCTTCCCTGTTGAACGCCAACTCGTCCATTTTTCCGTCGGTGAGATGCTTGATCGCCTCTTCGCCGTCGATGCCAGACCATGAAACGATGAAGTCCGTCCCTTTGAGGGTATAGCAGCACGTCACCGAACCCTCGCCGCCGCCCGATCCGATTGCCCCGGAAGCCGCCTTCCTGCCTTCGCTGTCCTTGATCTGCACCCAATCCACGTCCCAGGGCGTGTAGTTGTAGGTGACGACATTCAAGCCCTTGTAGACCGGTTCGCCATTGCATCCGGCCAATAATCCGAGACTCAGCAATACACTCACAAACCAATGCTTCATACCGCACTCCCCTCTTGCTCCTGTTCCGCCCGCAGCAACGCATCCCACACCGCGTCAGGCACATGTGCCAACGCCTGCGACAGCCCCTCGCCCTGAAAGGCCCGCAACGCCGGCGCGATCGCCTCGTGTTCGTCAAAGCGCGGGGAAATCGTGATGCCCCACGCCACGTAGTCCAGCATGTCGCGCTCGCTCGCGATACCGTATGAGCGCGCCCGCGCCATCTGTTCGGTCACGCGCGCAACCAGTTCGTCCTGCCGTAGTTCGCCCAGCACGCCCAGGTAGATACGGCGGATCTGCACCGCCAGTTTGTCCGGGTAGTCCAGGTCCAGCAGCGCCTGGTGCTGCGCCAGCGTGAACGGCTGCTGCCGCGGCGCGTCGGCGGCCGGCCGCTGGCCCGGGCCGGTCCACTGCGCCATGGTGCCGTCGCGACGCGGGTAGCGCAGCAGGTTGAACGGCGCCAGAAAGCGCGCGCGCTCGGCCGGCGTCCAGACCTGGAAGGCGCGATCCAGGATGCGGCTGTCGTACAGGTGCAGGTAGTACTCGCGGCCATCGGGCAGGCCATACTCCCCGTAATAGGCGAAGTGGGCCATCAGTTCGGCCAGCGGCAAGGGCGACACGAGATGCGTCAGCGCATAGACGCCGCTGTCGTTCTGATGCAGCCGCGTCAGCAGGCGCAGCAGTGCCGAGGTACGCGGCTCGCCAGCGCCCCGCCATAGTTCGAAACGGGTCAGGTCATCGACCTCGATCAACAGCGGCGCGATGTCTTCGTAGATCGCCAGTTCGGTGCCCACCCAGATCGAGCCATGGCTCAGATCCGCACAGCCCCGGATCGGCCCGGCCAGTTCGGCGTGGCCGCGAAAATCCACCAGCAGGAAAGTATTCAATGTGGCGCCGCTGTCGGCAGCCAGTTCGCCGGCCTGTGCCAGCGTGTCGTTGAGGCGGGACTCCCAATCCATCATGCCGCCCCTCACGCTTTGTCAGTGATCGACTGCACGCCATCCTGCGCATCCAGCACGCACTGCTTGCAGACGGTGAATTGCGGGAAGGCGTAGGGCAGGCGGTCCGGCCCGGCGAACTGCTTGTTGCCGGTCTTGACGTCGATGCGGCCCGGCGCGGTGACGGTGATGTTGCCGCCTTCGAGCACGATGCTGGCGCCGGCCGCCGTGGCGATGCGGATGCGCTTGGGCGCGGCATACTCCACCGCCGTCTGGGCGCTGCCGATGGTGAGGTCCTGTTGCGCCTGCACCCGCAGGATGTCGTGCTGGGCCTGCACGTCGACATTGCCCTTGGCCGAGATCAGATCCAGCCCCGACTCCGCTCCGCCCTGCTGCAAGCCGGCCACGATGCCCAGACCCTGGCCCGTGTGCAGGCGCAGCGCGCCCATCACGGCCAGGTTCTGATCCTTGCCGGCCGACCAGTGCAGCGCCTCGCCGGCCGTGTATTGCAGATGCTGGCCAGCCACCTGCGCCAAGCCGGCCCGGGCCGCCATCAGCACCACCGGATCGGTGGGGTGCGGCACTTTGCCTTGCGCGGCCTGCGTGTGCTTGGCGCTGGCATCGCCGCGCGCCCCTTCCAGGCTGTCGCCCGCCACCGTGCCCGAGACGGTGCGGTGCATGGCCGCCAAAGGCGCTTTCTCCGCGTCCAGGACGCTGGCGCCGGGGCCCTTGGTACCCTGCACCGTCGCCAGCCGCAGGCCCTGGTGGGCGCCCGCCACGCCGTCCAGCGAACGCGCCATCTGGTCGGTCTGGCCCGCCAGCGCCAGCACGCCCGCCGCATCGCCGACGGCGCTGGCGCCTGTCGCCGCGTAGGTGCTCAGCAGTACGCCCGCGCCGCCGCGCACCGCGCCGTAGCCGTCGGTGCGCAGCTCGGCGCCCACGCCACGCAGGCCGCCGCGATAGTTGCCGGCCTGGTGGATCAGGTGGCCCAGGTTCAATTCCGAGGCCGCCTGGCTGCTCTTGATCTGCATGCGCAATTGGCCGTCGGTGTCGTCGAACACGATCTGGTTGTAGCCGGCGCCGCCGAACTCCTTGCTCTTGAATCCGCTCAGCGCGGCCGCGTTGCGGTGGTTGTCCTCGCCCGCGGCCGCACCATGCCAGGCCGGGGCGTTGCCCGAGGCCAGGTTGGCCTGGGCGCTGGGCGCGTGGTCGCGCGCGGCGGCGTAGACCTGCGTGTCGGCCTTGGCCCCCGGGCGGCCGCCCGGCGTGGCCGGCGTGCCGCCCTCGCCACGGCCGTTGTACAGCGCGCCCACCACGATGGGTTGGTCGATGTCGTCATCCAGAAAGCGCACCAGCACCTCCTGGCCGATGCGCGGCACGAAGCTGATGCCCATGCCCGCGCCCGACTGGCGCTGCGCCACGCGCGCCCAGCGGCTGGCCGCCAGGCCTTCGCCAGCGGCCTGCCACGGGAACTTGATGCGCACGTCGCCGCGCTTGTTGCGCAGGATCTCGTCCTGCTCCTTGGGCTGAGTGCCGCCCTCGGCGTCGGTCACCACTGCCGTGTGCACGCCATGCACCGACGGCGCGCCGCTCAGGCGCGCGCCGCGTGCCCGCGGCAACCGCGGCCGCCACGGGCGGTCGCAGCGCACCGCCTCGAAGCGGTTGGCGTAGCCGACCTCGCGCGCCTTGGCCAACACGAAAGCATCGGGGCGCAGGCCAGCCGCGTCGTCCGGCTCCGCGCCCGGCTCGGGCAAGGCGTCGATATCCAAGGCCAGATGCGCGTCCAGGCCGCCGAGCCGCTGGGCCAACGAGGCCCGGGTCGCGGGCGGCAGGTTGTTGATGCCGACGTGCTCGACGCGATCCAGCGCGAACTCGGGTTCGAAGCCGGGCTCGTTCGCCGGCCCCAGCGCCGACAGATCCCGCAAGGTGAAGCGCGTGCCCGAGCGGAAGGTCCGCACCACGCCCAGGCCAACGAAGGTCTCGGCGCGCGCCCGCAGCGCTTCGCCGGCCAGCCCGGCCTGGCGCCGCGCCTGCGCCTCGTCGGCAAAGCCGCCATGGCCGGCCACTTCGTACCAGTCCAGCGCGGCCGCCTCATTCTGGCCGTCGGCCGCGCTGACCCGCGCCTGTGCCGCCACCGCGCGCTTGCCGCTGTCGTGCCAGCCCAGGAGCGTGATGCTGTCCGGCACGCGGCGGCGCCGGCGCGCCAGCCGCTGCACCGTGTCGCGCGATTCGGTGGCCCCGGCGCGCTGGAAGCGGATGCCGCCGCCCGCCGACTCGGCATCCTCGGCCAGATGGCGGCTGTCGGCGAACAGTTGCACCACATGGCGCGCCGGCACGCTTTCCTCCTCCAGCACGGTCCAGCCCAGGCCGGCCTCGGCCAGCAGGCGCGTCAAAAAGTCGTAGTCGGTTTCGCGGTATTGGGTGGTGTAGGGACGCGGCGCCAGCCCGGCCAGCGCCGGCTCGACGTCGGCGGCAACGCGGTAGACAAAGCCTTCATAGCCATCGAGCACCTGGCGCACAATGTCCAGCACCGGCTTGCCCTCGAACACGCGGCTGGTGCGCCGCTGCGTCGCCAGCCACAGCCACGGCACCACCGTCAGGCGGTAGCGCGCCAGGCCGGCGTCGCCCGCCAGCAGTTCGGCTTCGCGCACCACGCCGCTGCGCGCGGCCTGGCTGCCGTCGGCGCGCGTGGTCCACAGGGTCACGGGCCGCGAGATCATGTCCTGCAATGGCAGGCCGGCATTGTCCGACAACGCCACCACGCGCAACTGGCCCAGGCCGCAGAGCGCTTCGCGCGCGATCCAGGCCTCGACATGCAGCGACGCCAACGCGCCCTCGCCCTGCAGGCGATAGAGGCGGGAATCGGAATTGAACAGGCCGGCGGAAACGCTCGAATCCATCACTTGAAAACCTTGTTCAGACAGGCTCACGGTTCGACGTGAGATTGCGCATTGGGACATTCGGGCGCGGTGCCCCAGTGGCCCGCGCAGACGCGCAGGCGGCATTGTTCGCTTTCCAGAAAGCCCAGCTTGCGGCATTGCGCCAAACGCGTGGACAGCGATGACCCCGGCAGTTCGCGCACGAACACGCCATCGGTCTTGTAGACCTTGGTGCCGGGCGGCGATGCCGGCGGCAGGCCATACGACATCAACGCGGCCAGCAACGCCGCATCGCTGTCGCCACGGGGCGGCGTCTTGCCGCGCGCCGGCGCGGTTTTGCTGGTGGCCGGCGCGGCCGCGGCGCTGGCGCCCGGCGCCATGGCCACCGCCGCCTCACGCCCGGGTTCGGCGTTACGCGGGGCCGGCGTCTTGCCCTGGCTGACGCGCGGCACAGCCGCGGGCGCGGGCGCCGGCGTCGTGACGGCCAGGGCCGCCAACGGGTTGACCGGCTCGACGTCGGCGTCGGGCCGCGTCAGTTGCGCCAAGGGATGTTCTTCGATGATGGTGGCGGCCGACGACGGCGGCGGCTCCCGGTTCGCGGATGCCGGCGCGGGCGCATCGGGCTTGGCCGCCGGCGCCGCCACGGGCGGCGCGCTGTGCTCGGCCCGCGCCACCACCGCCGGCAATTCGGCCGTGTCGTACACCGCCCAGAGGCCGGCGCCCACGAAACCCAGGAACAACAACAGCAACAGGGCCAGCAGCGGCGCGCGGCTGCGTTGTCTGGGGGACAGGTGCTTGACCTCGGCCTCGGGCACGCGGCCTTCGAGCGTGGCAAGAATGCGCGACGACTGCCGCGCGTCCTGCGAGGACGGGCGGCCAGCCAGCAGACTGGGAATGGAGGGCGGAGGTCGCGATCTTTTTTCGTCTTCTGCCATGCGAGGTCCCGTATTGGCAGGGGTATGCCACCCCCTGATAACCAAGGTGATCGAGAATACCCGATGACTTCTTTTAGATCACGGCTTCTTGTTACGATTCCTAAAGCATCGACGCCGTCTGCAACGCCGTTGCCCTTGCCTCAATCACGAATAGAACAAAAGATTACGCCTTCGTGATTGAGGGATAACGTTGCTAGTCCTGCTGCCCCTATATTTTCTGCTCGCGATCAGCGTTTCCGCGCTGCTGGTTTTCCCCGCCTTGCGGGCGCGAACCGCGCGCGGCGTCCGCGCGTTCGCACACGGCGTGCGCCGTCGCGTGGCGCGGGGCGCCGGCCATGCGGGCGGCGTGGTGGGCGGTTCGGCACAGGCGGTGCGCAGCGGATTCGGGCGGGCCGGCAACACGTTTTCGCTATACCGCTGGCAGATCGCCGCGGGACTCGCGGTGGTGCTGCTTCCGTCCCTTTTCGCTTTCGTCATGCGACACAATCACACATTTATTTACGAGGATCGGACGGCCGGTCCGGACCCGCGGATTCAGGCCCTGCTGACCGGCGAAAGGCTGGTGCCGCCCCCGCCTCTGCCGCCCGAAGTCTTCACCACGCGCGAAGTGGAATTGGTGCGCCCGAACCTGGGCGGCGCCAGCCGCGACTGGAACCTGCTGGACGCCGATTACCGCCAGCGCCTGCTGGCGGCCTACCGCGTCATGCGCGAAGAACACGGCTACGAAATGGTGTTGATCGAAGGCTATCGCAGCCCCGAGCGACAGGAAGAACTGGCCGCCAAGGGCTCGCACGTGACCAACGCCGGCGCGTACCAGAGCTATCACCAGTACGGTCTGGCCGCCGACAGCGCGTTCCTGCGCGATGGCAAGGTGGTGGTATCGGAAAAAGACCCATGGGCCATGCGCGGCTACGAGCTGTTCGGCGAGACCGCCGAACGCGTCGGCCTGACGTGGGGCGGACGCTGGAAGCTGATGGACTTCGGCCACACCGAATTGCGGCGTCCGGGCGTCATGCGACGCGACGCGGGGGCCGCGCAATGATCCGATCATCTGACGCGGCTACCCTGGCCCCCTCGCGCTTCCGAACAATCGCTTACCGCTACGAATCCTCATGACCCGTTTTCTCAAAACCGGCCTGCTGCTGGCCCTGGTCTTCGCGGTGGTCTGGCTGGCCGTCATCATCTGGTGGCAGGAATCGCGCACCCTGCCCACCGGGCTGGACATCGGCCTGTATCTGTTCGCGCTGCCGCTGGCGCTGATCACGGCCGGCTGGGCCGGCCTGCGCCTGGCGCGGGCGCGCCGCGACGCGCGGGCCGCGGCCGCCGCCGCGCCCGCCGCCGCTGCCCCGGCCGAAACGCCCGCCGCCCCGGCCGCGACCCGGCTGGTGGCGCTGGCCGCCACCGCGCGCGCCGCCCCCGGCAGCGACCTTGCCGACATCCACGCCGCGCTGGCCGCACAACAACGCCCCGCGCTGGACGACACGCTCAGGAACGCGCGCGGCTTTCCCGTGTTCAGCGCCCGCGCCGCCCACCTGGACAGCGGCGCGCTGCGCGAAGCCGCGACAATCGACGACACGCCCCCGGCCGCGCGGGCCGAAGACTGCCTGCGCGCCACCGCGCTGTTGTGCGAGGTGGCCGAGAGCCTGTCGCGCCAAGCCCGCGCCCACGTGCTGGAACACGGCACGCCCGAACGCGACGACGACTGGCCCCTGCTGCAACTGGAGCTGCTGCTGCCGGCGCACTGGCCCGCCGCCGCGCGCGACCATGCACAGGCGCAGGCCCGTGCCGCCACGGCGTGGCCCGCGACGCGCTTGAGCCTGCGATCGCACGAGGCCGGCGACACCCTCGCCAGCGACAGCCTGCTGCGCCAACTGGCGCGCGAACCGGTGAACGCCGAGCGCGCCGCGCTGTGCCTGGTGGCGGTGGCGGATTCCTACATCGATGCGCTCGTGGTGCAAGACTGGGACGCCGACGGCAGCCTGATCAGCACCACCACCCCGCAGGGCCGCGTGCCCGGTGAAGCCGCCGCCGGGCTGCTGCTCGACCTGGCGCGCAACGCGCCGCCGGTCGCCGGCGACACGCCCCCCTTGCCGCCGCCCGAGGGCGCTTTCGTGCTGACCTTGTCGGCCACGGCGCACCGCGCCACCCGCGCCGACGCGCGCGGCGCGGCCAACGAGCCGACGCTGGCCGAACTGGCGACGCACTTCCTGGCCCAGCAGGAGCGGCGCGCGGACGAGATCCGCGCGCTGGTCAGCGACGCCGATCATCGCGGCAGCCGGCCGCTGGAGGCGGCGGGGCTGGCCAGCACGCTGTTTCCCGCGCTGGATCCGAATCAGGAATGCCTGGCGGTTGGCACCGCTTGCGGCTACACCGGCGCGGCCGCGCATCTGCTGACCCTGGCCGTCGCGGGCCAAGCCAGCGCGCAGGCCGAGGCGCCGGTGCTGGCCGTGATGACGCAGGACCCGGCGCTGCGCAGCGTTGCACTGGTGTCCCAACCCCTTTCCGCTTGAACCCTATAAAAACAGCCAAAATCATGCGTAGCCTTTCAGGTTTCTTCTCCGGTATTTCCAGCGCCCTGAGCGAAGGCCGGCATTGGACATCACGCGCGCTGGGCAGTCCGCGCCTGTTCATGGCGATCGGCCTGATCGCCCTGGTCGTGTTCCTGTTCCTGTTCGCCGAGACTGTCGAGATCGGCCTGGTCTGGGCGGGCATCGCGCTGGGGGTGTTCCTGCTCCTGTGGCTGTGCGCCTACCTGTGGCGCCGGCGCCGCGCGCGGCGCGCCAACCAGAACCTGGGCGACATGCTGGAGCAGCAGGTGCAGACCGGCGCGGCGGCCGCCAACCGCGGTGACGTGGACGCGCTGCGCACGCGGTTGGTGCAGGCGGTGCGCACCATCAAGACCTCCAAGATCGGCCAGGTATCGGGCAACGAGGCCCTGTACGAATTGCCGTGGTACATCGTGATCGGCAACCCGGCCGCCGGCAAGAGCAGCGCGGTCATCAACTCGGGCCTGCAATTTCCCTTCGCCGACAAGAACGGCGCGGCGGTGCGTGGCGTGGGCGGCACCCGCAACTGCGACTGGTTCTTCACCACCGAAGGCATCCTGCTGGACACGGCCGGCCGCTATTCGGTGCACGAGGAAGACCGCAATGAATGGATGGGCTTTCTCGACCTGCTCAAGCGCCATCGCCCCAAGGCGCCGATCAACGGCATCATCGTCGCCGCCAGCATCGACGAGCTGACCGGCGCCGGGCCGGAGTTCGCCATCAACCTGGCCAAGAACCTGCGCCAGCGCGTGCAGGAACTGACCGACCGGCTGGAGGTGTTCGCGCCGGTCTACATCATCTTCACCAAGGCCGACCTGATCTCGGGCTTCAGCGAGTTCTTCTCCGACAGCGACCAGCGCGAGCGCGACCGCGTCTGGGGCGCCACCCTGCCGTACGGCGCGGAAGAGAACCGCGACGTGCTGGCCCTGTTCGACGAACGCTTCGACGAGCTGTACGAAGGCCTCAAGGAAATGGGCACGGCGCAGATTTCGCTGCGCAACAACCGTGAATTGCCGCCGGGGCTGCTGACCTTCCCGCTTGAGTTCGCCGGCATCAAGCCGGCGCTGCGCACTTTCCTGTCGACGCTGTTCGAGACCAACCCGTTCCAGTACAAGCCCGTGTTCCGCGGCTTCTACTTCACCAGCGCCTTGCAGGAAGGCGTGTCGCAAAGCACCTCGACCGAGCGGCTGGCCGAGCGCTTCGACCTGCGCCCGGCCGCGCGCGGCCAGGCCCGCAACCTGTCCTCGCACAACGGCTTCTTCCTGCGCGACCTGTTCTCCAGCGTGATCTTCGCCGACAAGAAACTGGTGCGCCAGCACGCCAGTCCGGCCAAGACCCGCATGCGCTACCTGACCTTCTTCGGCCTGGTGCTGGCGCTGGGCCTGGTGCTGGGCGGCTGGAGCTGGTCGTACCTGGGCAACCGCCAGCTGGCGCAGAACGTGCAGGCCGACCTGGACAAGGTGGTGCGCCTGCAAAGCGAACGCACCGATCTGCAAAGCCGGCTGGAAGCCATGGAAATCCTGCAGGACCGCATCGAGCAGCTCGACCGCTATTCGTCCAGCCGTCCATGGTCGCTGGGCCTGGGCCTGTATCAGGGCGACGTGCTCAAGGAACGCCTGCTGGCCGAGTACTACAACGGCGCGCGCCAGTTCATGCTGAGCCCGGTCAAGGCCAGCCTGGAGGATTTCCTGGCCAAGGTCGACATGACCGGCGCCGCGGCGGCGGCCGGCGGCGCGCCGCAGCCGGCGCCGCAGGCGGTGCGCGCCGCGCACGCGCCGGGCGGCGACACGCTGTTCCAGGACGCCTCGCCAACCAACGCCGACGACGCCTACAACGCGCTCAAGACGTACCTGATGATGGCCAATCGCCAGCACGTCGACCCCACCCACCTGTCCGACCAGATCACGCGCTTCTGGCGCGGCTGGCTGGAAACCAACCGCGGCGCCATGCCGCGCGACCAGTTGATCCGCAGCGCCGAGCGCCTGATCTCGTTCTACGTCAGCCGCGCGCCCGACGCCGGCTGGCCGCAGATCGACACCAACCTGGCGCTGGTGGAGAAGACCCGCGCCAGCCTGCGCGCCGTGATGCAGGGCATGCCGGCGCGCGAACGCGCCTACGCCACGCTCAAGGCGCGCGCCGCCACGCGCTTCCAGACCATGACGGTGGCGCGCATCGTCGGCGAGAACGACGCCGGCGTGGTGGCCGGCAGCTACGCCATCCCCGGCACCTTCACCCGCGAGGCCTGGGAGCAGTACATCCAGCCCGCCATCAACGAGGCCGCCAAGAAGGAAGTGCAGACCAGCGACTGGGTGCTGGGCGTGAACGCGCGCGACGACCTGACGCTGGACGGCAGCCCCGAGCAGATCCAGAAGAGCCTGGCGACGATGTACAAGACGGAGTACGCCCAGGAATGGCAGAAATTCCTGCGCGGCGTGACCATCAAGCCCTTCACCAGCTTCGAGCAGTCGGTGGGCGCGATGAACCGCCTGGGCGATCCGCAGACCTCGCCCATCGCCAAGCTCATCAACACCGCCTACGAACAGACCTCGTGGGACAACCCCTCGCTGGTCAACGCCGGCCTGCAACAGGCGCAGAGCGGCGTGGTCGGCTGGTTCAAGCGCGTGATCCTGCGGCAGACGCCGCCGGCGCCCGCCGCCACCACCGCCGCCAACGGCGAAGCCATTCCGATGGGCCCGGTGGGCCGCGAGTTCTCGGACGTGGCGCGCCTGGTGGTGACGCACGAGAACCAGTCGCTGCTGGGCAACTACATGGGCGCGCTGTCCAAGATCCGCACGCGCTTTAACCTGCTCAACAACCAGGGCGACCCCGGCCCCGGCTCGCTGGTGCTGCTGCGCCAGACGCTGGAAGGCAAGGATTCGGAGCTAGCCGACGCGCTCAAGCTGGTCGACGAGCAGATGCTGGCCGGCCTGTCGGCGACCCAGCGCGAGACGCTGCGGCCGCTGCTGGTGCGGCCGCTGATCCAGGCGTACGCCGTGGCCATGCAGCCGGCCGAGCGCGAGCTGAACAAGGTCTGGAACGCGCAGGTCTACCAGCCGTTCAACCAGACCCTGGCCGAGAAGTACCCGTTCGCCTCGCGCGCCAGCGTCGAGGCCAGCAGCGAAGAGATCGGCCAGGTGTTCGGCCCGCAGGGCAGCATCGCCAAGTACGTCAATGACACCCTCGGCCCGCTGACCGTGCGCCGTGGCGACATCCTGACGGCGCGCACCTGGGGCGACATGGGCATCAGCCTGCAGCCGACCTTCACCGCCAATTTCGCGCAGTGGGTGGCGCCGCTGTCGGGCGGCGCGGCAGGCGCCGGCGCGGCCAGCCAGCCACAGACGCTGTTCCAGATCCAGCCCAAGCCGGCCTCCGGCGTGACCGAATACACCATCGAGATCGACGGCCAGCAACTGCGCTACCGCAACACGCCGCCGCAATGGGTCAACTTCGTCTGGCCCAATGCCCAGGGCGCGCCCGGCGCGCGCATCACCGCCACCACCTTCGACGGCAGCGTGGTCGAGATCGTCAACGAGCCGGGCCGCTTCGGCCTGGAGCGCCTGATCGCCACCGCCCAGCGCACCTCCAACGCCGACGGCAGCTTCAACATGAGCTGGGGCAAGTCGAACGTGACGGTGCCGGTCAAGCTGCGCATCATCAGCAACGCCCAGGCGCCCGGCGCCGGCGGCAGCGAGCCCGGCGGCAGCCAGGGCCTGCGCAACCTGCGCCTGCCCTCCTCCGTGGTGGGCGCCACGTCCGAATCCTCCTCCGCCCAGACGCGACCCGGAGCGCCGCAATGAGCAACTTGCAGTCCCCCCTGTTCCGCACGGCCTATTTCGGCAAGATCCCGGCCCGCGGCGACTTCGTCAAGAACACCTCGCATCCGCAGCTGATGAGCACGCTGGACGGCTGGGTCGCCAACACCATGGAACTGCTGGCCCAGGACCCGCACTGGAAGACGCTGTATGACGAGGCCGAGCCGATGCCGTTCGCCATCCTGGGCTCGCGCGGCAAGCTGGCCATCGCCGGCCACCTGCAACCCAGCCGCGACCAGTCGGGCCGGCGCTTCCCGTTCCTGTCGGCGACCTCGGTCGAAGTGCAGCGGCCGCTGGCCTTCATCGCGCGCAGTCCGATGGCCTTCAGCCGCATGTGGAACCGCATGAGCGGCGCCGCCGCGCTGCTGATGACCGATGCCGATCCCGGCCCGGCGCTGCAATCCCTGAACGAACTGGAAGGCGAGATCCGCACCGAGGCCGACGACGGCTTCGATGCCTTCGTCGACCTGCAGACCGTGGAGCGGCTGCAGGCCATGTTGCGCGGCAACGGCCACGCGGCCAACGTGCACGACATCATCCTGGCGCTGGGCATCCTGCTCGAACCGGTTATGTCCAGCGGCTCGTCGCAGCTCGATCGCGGCCTGGCGCTGCCATTGCCGGACGATCCGCTCTACCTCAACCTGGTGGCTTCGTACTGGATGACGCTGATCGCGCCATTCCTGGCGCGGGCGGATTTCGAGATCGCGGTGTTCATCGGCCGCATCGGCGGCAAGCACCGACTGGTGGCGGGGTTTCGCGGCGCCTCGCCGCAAACGCTGGCCAGCCTGCTATCGACGCCGCAGGCCTTCGCCGAACACTACATCGTGCTGGAAGACGCGCCCTGGGTGCGCAACCACGTATCGGCCAGCCACGGCCTGGCCAAGCTCTCCAGCTACCTGGATCAACCCAGGCTGTCATTGCGCATGGCGCTCGACACCTATCTTGAAGTTTTCACCGGAGCCTGACCATGCGCGTCTCTCTCCTGATCATGGCGGCGCTGTTCTCGTGCGCCGCGGCGGCGCAGGACGCCGCCACCGTCGTTCCCGCCAACGTCATCCCGCAGCCCGGCCAGGTGGTGGCCAGCGGCGCCGTGCCCGACGAGGCCACCAAGGCCGACGTGCTGGCGCGGCTGCAACAGGTCTATGGCGTGGGTAATGTCATCGACCAGATCGAGGTCGGCGGCGTAGTCGCGCCGCCCAACTGGTCAGAGCACGTCGGCAAGCTGATCGGCGCGCCGCTCAAGCAGATCAACCGCGGCCAGTTGGAAGTGGACGGCACCCAGATCCGCCTGCTCGGCGAAGTGCAGAACGAGGCCTCGCGCCAGCAGATCGCCAGCACTTTCGCCACCTCGCTCAACCCGACCTACAAGATCGTCAACGGCCTGCGGGTGGCGGCCGGCAAGGACGAACAGGGCCTGCTCGACAAGGTGCTGACCAACCGCGTGGTGGAGTTCGAGACCGGCAGCGCCACGCTGACGGCGCGCGGGCGCGAGCTGCTGGACCAGGTGGCCGACGTGATTCCCAAATTGCACAGCGACAAGGTGCAGATCATCGGCCACACCGACAGTTCCGGCAGCCGCAGCACCAACCTGGCCCTGAGCCAGGCGCGCGCCGACGCAGTCAGGGCCTATCTGGTGGACAAGGGCCTGCCGCCGGGCCGTTTCGAGACGCTGGGCGCGGGGCCGGACCAGCCGGTGGCCACCAACGCCACCGCCGAGGGCCGCGCCAAGAACCGCCGCATCGAATTCCGCGCCAGCCGCTGAGCGGCCCGGCGCGGCCCTCGCGCCCGCCGGGCGGGGCCGGCCGCCGCGCCCCTGGCCTGGCGGCCCGCGAACGACGGGGATGCGACCGGGACTCAGCCGCCGTTGTTGTCGGGCGCCTTGGGCACGCCCAGCAACTCTTCCAGCCCGGACAGGGCATCGCCATTCTTGAGCACCGTGCGCAGCCACAGGTGCAACGACATTTCACCCCAACTGGCCGCCTTGTCGGCCAGGTAGGCCACCGGGCTGTGCGGTTCGGTGCGGCGGAAGAACTCGGCCACTTCGCGCAGTTGCGCCAAGGCTTGGTCGCGCGTCTGCAACGGGCCGCGCGTGGCCACGGGCGCCGTGGGCGCAAGGTCGGCAGCGGTCAAGGTGGGCTCCATGCGGGTCGGGGGCGCGCCGGCGGCCGGCGCGCTCTGCGCGGCCGGCGGCGGCGCCAGGTCGGCGCGCACCAGCAGACCGGCCTCGCGGGCGAAACGATGCGCCAACTCGGTCACGTCCTTCAGGGCGCCGCGCAGCGGCGAGAACGCCGGGCCTTCATCGCCCAGGCGTTCGGTCAGGGTCAGTTCCAGCACGTCGACCGCGCCGAAGCAGCCCTGCAACTGGCTTTCGAGTTCGGAGTAGAACGCCGGCGGTGTATCGCGGCGCGCCGCGTCGAACTGTTCCAGCGTGACTTTGCCACGGGTCAGGTCGGCGGCATTCTGCGGCGCGCGCTTGATGGCGTTGGCCAGTTGCGCGGCGCTGTCCCACAGCACCGCGCCGAAACGCCCGCCCTCGGATTGGGTCAACGGCAGCTCGCGCACCAACTGCTGCGAACGCGACAACAGCCACGCCAGATTGCCCACGCGCTGCTGCACGTCGCCCTCGTCGGGCACCGGATGCAGGCCATCCCAATAGCGCCGGCAGAGCCCGTCCACCAGCAGCAAGCCGTCGCGCAGGCCGGCAAAGCCGCGAGTCTTGGCCCAGGCCTCGGCCAGCCACGCGGCCACGCGCACGTCCTTGCTGCGCGTGGTCAGCACTTCGGTGCAGATGCGGATCACCTGCGGCCAGTCGGCTTCCTTGATGTCGATGATCCAGTCGCCTTGATCCAGGTGCGGATCGTCCTGGCGGCGGGCTTCGCGGATGGCGTCGAATTCGGCCGAAAAAACCATGTCGGCGCCACAGGGCGCCTCGCCCGGAATGGGCTGCAGCAATGCGTCGATGTCGCTCATAGTGTCTTGGGTCGTTGCGAAGGGCGGACCCGGCGCGAACGCCGCGGGGCCCGGCGGCAAAGCAGCGATGATCCCATATCGGTAACGGCGGAACGTTGGAACATGACACGCCCTATTACAAAACGCATCAGCGACCATCGCTATCATGCAAGCTCTCCAAACCCAGGGAGTCGCGATGAACAAATCACTCCACCAACTGCCCGATGGCCGCTTCATCAACGGCAGGCCGCGGCGCTGTCCGGACGGCACCTACGTCGGCGACGGCGGGCCCATCACGCGCGCGCCGGACGGCACCTACGTGGCCGGCACGCCGCAACGCGCGCCCGACGGCCGCTATCTCGGCGGCGGCGGGCCGGTGCGCATGGCGCCGGACGGCAGCTTCGTGGTCGGACCGCCGCGCATGGCGCCGGACGGCACCTATCTGTAAGCAGACTTAACCATTGTTTGGGAGCAACGGGCGGCCATGGCGCAGCGATCCGTAATACGCAAGGGTGACCGCACATCGCATGGCGGCGTGGTGGTGACCGGGGATGAATCCGTACAGATCTTCGGCCAGCCCATGGCGCGCGTCGGCGACCGCGTCACCTGCCCCAAGTGCCCGGGCCAGCACACCATCGTCGAGGGCGTGCAAAGCGTCAGCTCCGACCGCCGCACCGCGCTCGAAGGCATGAAGACTTCCTGCGGCGCCACACTCATCGCCAGCCAGCAGTTCTACCAGCTCGAACATGGCGGCGGCTCGGGGTGAACGACGCGCTCCAGCCGCGGCCCGAGCAGGTCGCCCAGAGCGGGGGCGTTGCCCCAAAGCCCCGCCATCCACGGCGCCTGAACCGCATCGCGCCCGCCGCGCAACGCCGCATGGCGATTTGCGCCCGGCGGCCGAGCTGCGATAACATACGTTCCATATACAAACCATATACGGAACACTCACAATGGGTATCGTCAAGATTTCCGAGCAAATGCACGAGAACCTGCGCGTGGCCAGCAGCGCGCTCAGCCGCTCGATCAACTCGCAGGCCGAACACTGGATGCGCATCGGCATGCTGTCCGAGCTCTACCCCGAGCTGCGCCACGCCGACATCTGCCAGTTGTTGATCCGCGTCGAACAGGCCGAGGGCTTCAGCATCGCCGCCCTGTCCCAGGGGCAGGCATCCGCCGGCCAGCAGGAGGCCGCGTAAATGGCGCGCAAGGTGTCCATCAAATCCGCCGCCGACATCGAAATGGCACGCCGCGCCGGCGCCCTGGCGGCCGAAGTGCTGCACATGATCGCCGAGCACGTGCGCCCCGGCGTCACCACCGACGAACTCGACCGCATCTGCCACGACTACATCGTCAACGTGCAAAAGGCGACCCCGGCCAATGTCGGCTACCACGGCTTTCCCAAGACCATCTGCGCCTCGGCCAACCACGTGATCTGCCACGGCATCCCGTCGGCCAAGGTGCTCAAGAACGGCGACATCCTCAACATCGATGTGGCCGTCATCAAGGACGGCTGGTTCGGCGACACCAGCCGCATGTACTTCGTCGGCCAGCCCAGCCCGTTGGCGCGGCGCCTGGTCAACACCACCTACGAAGCCATGCGCGCCGGCATCATGGCGGTCAGGCCCGGCGCCACGCTGGGCGACATCGGCCACGCCATCCAGACCGTCGCGCACCGCGAGCACTTCAGCATCGTGCGCGAATACTGCGGCCACGGCATCGGCCAGATCTACCACGACGAGCCGCAGGTGCTGCATTACGGCCGCCCCGGCGAGGGCCTGGTGCTGCAGCCCGGCATGATGTTCACGATCGAGCCCATGATCAACGCCGGCAAGCCGCAGACCAAGCAGCTGCCCGACGGCTGGACCGTGGTCACCAAGGACCGCTCGCTGTCGGCCCAGTGGGAACACATGGTGGTCGTCACCGACACCGGCTACGAGGTTCTGACCGCCTGGCCGGACGGTTTTGGCGACTATCCGCCGATTCCCTGAAACAGCGGCGGCCGGCCGCGGCAACTAACGGAGTGCGGCGCGCGCGGGGCCCGGCCATGATCGGGCCCTCGCCGTTTTCGCGGCTTTGCCGCCCGTCACGCCATGCCCACCCTGCCCCCGGCGTTCCGCCGGCTCGCCCGTTCCAACCTGGCCGCCCAATTCTCCGAACAGATCGCCCTGGCGGCGGCGCCGCTGGTGGCGGTGCTGGCGTTGGACGCGACGGCTGCCCAGACCGGCTACCTGCAGACCGCGCAGACCCTGCCGTTCCTGCTGCTGTCGCTGCCCGCCGGCGTGCTGGCCGACCGCCTGCCGCGCCGTACCCTGATGAGCACCGCCGAATGCCTGCGCGCCGCCAGCCTCTTGGCGCTGCTGGCCTTGCTGGCGCTGGACGGCCTGAACCTGGGCTGGCTGGCGGCGCTGGGGTTCCTGGGCGCGGTCGGCACGGTGGCCTACAACGTGGCCGCGCCGGCGCTGCTGCCGGCCCTGGTGGCCGCGCCCGTCCTGGGGCAGGCCAATCGCTGGCTGGAACTGGCGCGCAGCGCCGCCTTCGCGGCCGGCCCAGCGCTGGGCGGGGCGCTGGTCGGCGGCATCGGCGCGGCCGCCGCCTACGGCCTGGCGACGCTGCTGTCGCTAGTGGCGGCGGGCCAACTGGCCGGCCTGCCGCCCGAGGCGCCGCGCGCCACCACGCGGCGCCATCCATGGCATGAACTGCGCGAGGGCGCGGCCTTCGTGGCGAAGCACCCGTTACTGCGGCCGGTGCTGGTGACGGCGGTGTTTTTCAACCTCGGCTGGTTCGTGCTGCAGGCGGTCTATGTGGTGTACGCGGTTGCGCGGCTGGGGCTGGACGCGGCCGGCGTCGGCATGACGCTGGGCGTCTATGGCGCCGGCATGCTGGCCGGCGCGCTGGCCGCGCCCTGGCTGGCGACGCGGCTGCCGTTCGGCGCGCTGATCGCGGCCGGGCCGCTGTGCGCGCTGGCGGCCAGTCTGATCATGCTGTCGACCCTGGCGCTGCCGTCGGGCCTGGCGGCCGGGCTGGGCTTCTTCCTGTTCGGCGCCGGCCCGATCCTGTGGACCATCGCCACCACCACACTGCGCCAGGCCATCACGCCCAACGCGCTGCTGGGCCGGGTGTCGGCCGTGATCGTCACCGCCACCTTCGGCGCGCGGCCGCTGGGCGCGTTGCTCGGCGCCGCGCTGGCCGCGCGGTGCGGGCTGGAGGCCTGCCTGTGGGTGTCGAGCGCGGGCTTTGCCGCGCAGTTCCTGATCCTGGCGGCTTCGCCCGTGCCGCGATTGCGGCGCCAGCCGGAAGGGGTGGCGGGCTGAAGTGATGAGGCGGCGGCGTGCAGCGCACCGCCCGCGCGACTACGCTCTGTTGTGGCCGCGCAAGCGCCGATCTGTATCTGGCGCCAGCCAGCGGCGCCCCCTAGACTGGACAGCGCCGTCGACGGGCGCGGGCGACCCGGCGCGGCATCCCCACAAAGCCCATGCCCCTGCCGCCATGCTGAACATTCTGGGAAAAGCCACTTCCATCAACGTGCGCAAAGTGCTCTGGACCTGCGTCGAACTCGATCTGCCATTCACGCGCGAGGACTGGGGAGCGGGCTTGCGCCCGACCCGCGAGCCGGCGTTCCTGGCGCTCAATCCGAACGCCATGGTGCCGGTGCTGCGCGACGGCGACTTCGTGCTGTGGGAATCGAACAGCATCATCCGCTATCTGGCCAACCAGTACGGCGGCCAGCGCAACCCCGCCTTGTACCCGGCCGCTGCCCGCCCGCGCGCCCGCGTCGATCAGTGGCTGGACTGGCAGGCGGCCGACCTGAACCGTTCGTGGAACTATGCCTTCATGGCGCTGGCGCGACAGTCGCCCGCGCACCAGGACGCGGCCGCCATCACGGCCTCCTGCCGCGACTGGGCGCATTTCATGGACATCCTGGAGCGGCGCCTGCAAACCACCGGCGCCTATGTGGCCGGCGCGGCCTTCACGCTGGCCGACATTGCCATCGGCCTGTCGGTGAACCGCTGGTTCCAGACGCCGCTGGACGACGCCCTGCGGCCCGACCTGCCGGCCGTGGCCGCCTATTACGACCGGCTGGCCGCGCGGCCGGGCTACCGCGAGCACGGCCGCAACGGCACGGCATGACGCGTCTTACTTGATCACGCCGCAGATCATGCGCCCGCCCCCGCCGCCCAGCGGCTTGGGGGTATCGCTGTAGTTATCGGCGCCCACGTGGATCATCAGCGCGCGCTGCTTGACGTCGGCCAGCTTCAGGCGCGGCGCCACCACCGCGGTCTTGGCGGCGCCGTCAGCGGCCACCGTGATGAACGGCAGGTCGCCCAGGTGGCCATCGGTGGCCAGCGGACCCTTGTGGGCCTTGGTGTTGTGCGGATCCAGGTGGCCGCCAGCGGCGCCGCCCGGCATCACCTTGCCATCGACCGTGGTCGACTCGCAGGAGCCTTTTTCATGCACGTGGAAGCCGTGTTCGCCCGGCGGCAGGCCCGTCAGCTGGGGCGTGAATTTCAGGCCTTCCTGGGTCTGTTCCAGCGTCACGGTACCGGCGCTCTTGCCCACGGAGCCGTCGTCGTTCAGGAACGACATCGTGACGCTCTCGGCCTGGACGGCGGCCGAGACGCCGGCCAGCGCCAGCGTTGCAACAAGGATCGAGAATTTCTTCATGGACTTGCCTCCTGGGGGGATGCGCGTGATACGGGCCGCCCGGTCGGGCGGCGGTCGTCCCGGAACCTGCGGGCAGGCCCGGGGACTGCCAACGACAATAGCACCGCGCCATGGCGCTTCGCCAGCAATCTTCATTCCTGATACATCGGATACGTCCTCGAATCCACCCTTCCCGCCGGCGCTGCTACCCGGCCGCCAGCAGCACCGCCGCATGCAGCAGCACGCCAATCAGGCCACCGACCAGTGTGCCGTTGAAGCGGATGTATTGCAGGTCGCGCCCCACGCTCAGCTCCAGTTCGTCGACCAGGTGGCGCTCGTCCCACAGCTTGACGGTGCGCGAGATATGCTCGGTGACGCCGATGCGCAGCCGCCCGGTCAGGCGCCGCGCCGCGCCCAGCACATGGCTGTTGATGGCCTCGCGCAGGCCGGGGTCTTCGCCCAGCTTGCGCGCCAGCGCCAGCAAGGCGCTTTCCAGGTGTGCGGCCAAGGCCGAGCCTTCGTCGCTCAGATCGCGCCGCAGCGCCGCATGGATGTCGTCCCACAACCCCTGCACGTATTCCTGCACCTTGGGGTGATCGATGGCGCGCTGCTTCAGGGCCTCGACCTGCGCGGCCAGCGCCGGGTCGGCGCGCAGGCGCGCGATGTAGTCCAGCACCCAGGCCTCGTAGTCGCGCCGCACCGGATGGTCAGGCTGCGACAGCACATCGCGCAGTTCCTGCACCAGCGCCCGCGCCAGCCGGTCGGCCAGGTTGTCGGCGATGCCCTCGACCGAGGCGATGACGTCCACCGCCTTGATGATGCGCGGCCATTCCTTGCGCGCGAATTTCACCAGCAGCGCCGAGGCGCGATCCTTGACATCCTCGTCGCCGAGGTAGCCGCCCAGCCGTTCCATGGCCGCGTCCAGCAGTTCCTGGTGGCGGCCGTCGCGGGTCAGCAGGCCCAGCACCTCGCCGGCGGTGCCGGCCGCGTCCCAGCGCCGCAGGTTCTGCACCACGAACTCCTGAATCACGCCGCGCACCGCGTGGTCGTCCAGCAGATCCAGCGTCTGCAACGCCACCCGCCGCGCGCCGTCGCTGAGCGCGCGCGCCTGCCTGGGCCGCGCCAGCCAGCGCGACAGACGCGCGGCCGGATCGAAGCCGCGCAGCTTTTCCATCAACGTGTCGGGATCGAGGAAGTGGTCGCGCACGAACACCGCCAGGTTGTCGCCGATGCGGTCCTTGTTGCTGGGAATGATGGCGGTGTGCGGGATCGGCAGGCCCATCGGCCGGCGAAACAGCGCCACCACCGCGAACCAATCGGCCAGCGCGCCCACGGTGGCCGCTTCGCAGAAGGCGCGCAGCCAGGCCCAGGCGCCCTGCCCGCCCATCGCATGGCTGGTGATGAAACCGCTGATCATCGCCACCAGCAAAGCCAGCGCGGCGATCTTCATGCGCCGCAGTTGCGTGCGGCGCGCCTGCGAGGCCAGCGCCGAGCGGGGGGCAAAGGCCGGCGAGAACGGGCTGGCGGAAGGCGGCGTGGCAGTCATGGAATCTCCGGCGCGAAATGCCCGTCCAGCATACCAAGCGCGCCACGCCATGGCTCAGCCGCCGGCCTCGGCCAGCGCGCCGCGCAGCCAGGCAATGAAAGCATCGGCATGGGCGGTGCGGGCGCGGCCGGCGGCCGGCACCGCGCGCAAGCCGCCTTCAAAGGGCACGAAGCCGTAGGGCGCCACCAGTTGGCCGTCCTGCAATTCACGCGCGATCAGGCGCCGTTCGACCAGGGCCACGCCCAGGCCCGAGAGCGCGGCCTCGATGCACAGGTGGGTATGCGGAAACGCCAGCGTGTCGCCGCGCGCCGCCGGCTGGCCGGTGATGGCCTCCCATTGGTTCCAGGCGCTGGCGGTGTATTCATGCGCGATGCGGGCGCGCGTGGCCGGCTTCCTGCGCGCATAGGCCGGCGTGCAGACCGCGCCGAAGCGCACCGGCGCCAGCGCCAGCGCCCGGCGCCGGTCGGCCTCGGCGTAGGCGGACAGGTCCCAGGCCAGGATCAGGTCGGCACCCTCGTTGCGCATCTCGCGCGCCGAGGTCATCGACAGGCGGATGCGGATCTCGGGATGCTTGCGGTAGAACACGGCCAGTTGCGGCACCAGCCAGCGCATGGCGAAGGTGGCGCTGCAGGCCACATGCAGCCCCGGCGCCTGCGTCTCGCGCGCCAGCCGCTCGTAGGCGTTTTCCAACTGGTCAAAAGCCGCCCGCACCGAGGCGTAGAAGGCGGCGCCGGCCTGGGTCAGGCGCAGGCCGGTGCCCTCCTTCTCGAACAGCGCCGCGCCGGCATGTTCCTGCAGCAGGCGCAGGTGGCGGCTGACCGCGCCGTGGCTGCGGCACAGTTCTTCGGCGGCGCGCGTGACCGAGCCGCCGCGGGCGACGGCCTCGAAAGCGCGGACGGCGGACAAAGGGGGAAGCTGGCGCATGGTCATTGGTCAGGAAAACTGACGAATTGGCAGAAAAACTGCATTGTCGGGCGACAGCCCTGTTTTTAGCATGGTGGCATTGATTCACGGCCTGCAACCGTCAAGCAGCATGGCGGCAGCGCGCCAGCAGCAATTTCATTCGTTTGATTTACCTGACGATCCTTGCCCTCGGAGCCCCTCCATGCAGATCATCCACCTGGCCGCCCACGAAGCCCTGGACAGCCGCGGCAATCCCACCGTCGAAGTCGAAGTGCGCCTGGAAGACGGCGCGCGCGGCCTGGCGCTGGTGCCCTCGGGCGCCTCCACCGGCAAGCGCGAGGCCCTGGAACGGCGCGACGGCGACCGCGCCCGCTACCTCGGCAAGGGCGTGCTCGGCGCGGTCGCGGCGGTCAACACCGAACTGCGCGCGGCGCTTCTGGGCCTGCCGGCCGATCAGCAGGCCCACATCGACCAGCGCATGATCAACCTGGACGGCACGCCCGACAAAAGCCGGCTGGGCGCCAACGCCCTGCTGGGCGTGTCGCTGGCGGTGGCGCACGCGGCGGCCGCCAGCCTGGGCCTGCCGCTGTGGCGTCACGTGGGCGGGGTGCAGGCCCAGACCCTGCCGGTGCCGATGATCAACATCATCAACGGCGGCGCGCACGCCGACAACCCGCTCGACTTCCAGGAATTCATGATCCTGCCCGTGGGCGCGGACAGCCTGCGCGAGGCCCTGCGCATGGGCGCCGAGGTGTTCCACACGCTGCGGCTGGCGCTCAAGGCCGCCGGCCACAGCGTCAACGTCGGCGACGAAGGCGGCTTCGCGCCGATGTTGCGCTGTGCGCCCGAGGCGCTGGACTTCATCATGGCGGCGATCGAGCGCGCCGGGCTGCGTCCCGGCGCCGATATCGCGCTGGCGCTGGATCCGGCCGCCAGCGAGCTCCACGACAGCGACGGCTACCGCTATCAGGGCGAGAACCTGCTGCGCAATGCCGAACAGCAGGTGCAATACCTGGCCGGCCTGGTGCGCGACTACCCCATCGTGTCGATCGAGGACGGCATGGCCGAGGACGACACGGTCGGCTGGAAGGTGCTGGGCGCGACGCTGGGCCGCGCCTGCCAGTTGGTCGGCGACGACCTGTTCTGCACCCACCCGAGGTGGTTCCAGGCCGGCATCGAACAGGGCATCGGCAACGCCATCCTGGTCAAGCTCAACCAGATCGGCACCCTCAGCGAAGCCTGGCGCGTGCTGGCGCTGGCGCGCCGGGCCGGCTATGGCGCGGTCATGTCGCACCGCTCGGGTGAAACCGAAGACACCAGCATCGCCGACCTGGCGGTGGCGGCTAACTGCGGCATGATCAAGACCGGCTCGCTGTCACGCGCCGACCGCACCGCCAAATACAACCGCCTGCTGCGCATCGAGCGCGAACTGGGCGCGGCGGCGGTGTACGCCGGCGCCAGCGCCCTGGCGCGGCGCGGCTAGCGTTACCGCGCCGCGCCCATTCACAGGCGTTCAAGACAGCGGCGGCGCAACGGCGGACGATGGCGCTTTTTTTCCAGGAGCCCGCCATGACCGACCATCCCGCCCCCCTCGCCCCCGCCCTGCCGGAGAAAGTCGTGATCGTGCTGGCGGCGGGCCTGGATCTGGGCCAGGCCGCCAACGCCTCGGCCTGCCTGGCCGCCGGTCTGGCGGCGCCCCAGTCCACCTGGGCCGGCCAGCCCCTGCGCGATGCCGATGGCATGCTGTCGGCGGCAATCTCGCATCTGCCGATCATCGTGTTGACGGCCGACGCAGCCCGCATGGCGCAACTGCGCGAACGGTTGGCCCAGCCCGCGCCGGACGGCGCCGGCATGACGCTGTTTCCCGCCTATGCGCGCGAGATCCATGACGCCGCCGAATACTGGACGCGGCACCGCCAGACCTCGCATCGTGATCAGCCCTTGCTGGGCGTGGGCCTGGCCGGGCCGCGGCGTTGGGTCAATGCACTGACCGGCAGCCTGCCGATGCTGCGTTGATCGTGCTCGCGCGGCTCGCTAGCCTCCGCTCGCGCCCGGCGTTGTCCGCTCAGGCGTCGCCACGCCCGCGATACGCCGGGCGCGCAGGATCACAAAGCACAGCACCCGCCACGTCAGCAGCGCAATCGCCAGGAACACGGCGTTGGCGACGCCAGCCAGCTTGAAGTAAAGGGCCAGCCCCAGCGTCAGGCTCGCGGATTTCAGGGCCGCGATGGCGCAACACGCCAGCAGACTGGCCCGCCCTATGCCGCGCCCAGCAGCCCGGGCCGCCCTTCGTGCGCGGCCTGGGCGCGCTGCTGGATGAACTCGATCATCATCGCAATGGCGCGCGGATGATGGCGGTTGGGCATGTACAGCATATACATGGCGCGGCCGAAAATGCTCAGCCGCCAATGCGGCAAGGCGGCGATCAGGTCGCCGCGCGCGATGTCGTCATGCACCACGTAGTCCGGCACCACGCCGATGCCCAGCCCGGCCAGCATGGCGTCGCGCAGGAAGGCATAGTTGCGCGAGATGAT
This sequence comes from Achromobacter sp., assembly GCF_050285565.1. GTDB lineage: Bacteria > Pseudomonadota > Gammaproteobacteria > Burkholderiales > Burkholderiaceae_B > Achromobacter. The sequence goes on along the minus strand of NZ_JBLZXG010000003.1, from coordinate 95,843 downwards.
GGTGGGTTCCAGCACCACCTGCTGGCGCGGCTGGCCGCCGTAATACGCCGACAGCCGCAGCGGCCGGCCGATGACGGCGGCGCTGATGACCGGCAGGCGCGCCAGCTCGGCCGGCTTATCCGGCAGGCCCCGCTCGCGCGCGAAGGCGGGCGAGGCGCAGGCCACGTAGCGCACCTGGCCCAGTTCGCGCGCCACCAGATTGTGGGGCGGCTCGGACATGATGCGCACGGCGATGTCGACCTCGTCGCGCAGCAGGTCGTCGACACTGTTTTCGAACAGCACGTCCAGCACGATGTCGGGATAGGCGCGCTTGAATTCCAGCAACCACGGGGTCATCACGAACTGGCCGTAGCCGCTGGGCACGCTCAGCCGCACCTTGCCCTGCGGCGTCTTGCCCAGGGTCTCGACCGCTTCGCGCGCGGCCGCCAGTTCGTCCTGGATGCTGCGGCCGTGCTGGTAAAGCTTCAGTCCGATTTCGGTGGGCTCGACATGGCGCGTCGTGCGCCGCAGCAGTTGCATGCCGACGGCCCGTTCCAGTTGGGTCAGGTGGTAGCTGACGTTGGCCCGCGTCATCTTCAGGCGGCGCGCGGCTTCGCTCAGGTTGCCGGCGTCCAGGATCTCCACCAGCAGGGTCAGCGCTTTCGTGTCCATATCGACTCTCCCCGGGGCCAGCGGCATTCCCCGATTGCAAGGCGCTGCCCCGGCTCGATTGTCAAGTTTTCTTATCTTCAATGTCAATTATTGATGCCATTGTCAAGACTTCTTTGCTGGGAAAGAATAGACGGATACAAGACGGGCCGTTCCTGGCCCGCCAGGCGCCGCGACTGCGCCGCGTCCGCCCCGGGACGCGCCGGCCTCGCCAGAGCCCCGCTCTGCGATGCCGCCGTGCCGGCCTGGCCGGCGCGGGCGGCGACCCTACCGGAGACACTGTCCCATGACAGCCAGCGCATCCGCCGGCGCGGTGCACACGCGCCGCGACGGCGACATCCTTGTCGTCACCATCGATCATCCCCCCGTCAATGCCCTGAGCGCCGCTGTCCGCGCCGGTCTGGCGCGCGCCATCGACCAGGCCCAGGGCGACCCGCGGGTGCGGGCCGTGCTGCTGACCGGCGCCGGCAACAACTTCATCGCTGGCGCCGACATCCGCGAATTCGGCAAGCCGCCGCGTCCGCCCGCCCTGCCCGACGTCTGCAACCAGATCGAAGCCTGCGCCAAGCCGGTGGTGGCCGCGCTGCATGGCGCCGCGCTGGGCGGCGGCCTGGAAGTGGCCCTGGCGGCGCATTACCGCGTGGCCCTGCCCGGCGCCAAGCTGGGCCTGCCCGAAGTGACGCTGGGCCTGCTGCCCGGCGCTGGCGGCACCCAGCGCACGCCGCGCCTGATCGGCGCCGCGGCGGCCTTGGACCTGATGCTGTCGGGCAAGCCGATGACGGCGCAAGCCGCCGTCGCCGCCGGACTGGCCGACGAACTGGCGGCCGGCGCCGAGCCGCTGGCCGCCGGCCTGGACTATGCCCACCGGCTGCTGGCGCAAGGCGCGCCGCCACGCCGCAGCCGCGACGGCCAGGCGCTGGCCGACAAGGCCGCCGCCCTGGCCGCGATCGACGCTGCCGGCCAGCGCATCGCCGCCAGCACGCGCGGCCTGTTCTCGCCCGCCAAGATCCTGGAGGCGGTGCGCGCCGCCGTCGAGCTGCCGTTCGACGAGGGCCTGCGCGCCGAGCGCGCGCTGTTCCTGCAATGCCTGGACAGCCCGCAGCGCGCCGGCCTGATCCACGCCTTCTTCGCCGAGCGCGACACCGCCAAGATTCCCGAGCTGAAGCAGGCCAAGCCGCGCCGGCTCGACAGCGTGGGGGTGATCGGCGGCGGCACCATGGGCGCCGGCATCGCCGTGGCGGTGCTGGACGCGGGCCTGCCGGTGGTCATGGTGGAACAGGACGACGCGGCGCTGGCGCGCGGCCGCCAGCGGGTCGAGCATGTCTACGACCTGCTGGTCGGCAAAGGCCGCATGACGGCCGACGAACGCGCCGCCCGGCTGGCGCGCCTGACCGGCGCCACCGACTACGCCGCCCTCGGCGAAGCCGACCTGATCATCGAGGCCGTGTTCGAGGACATGGACGTCAAGCTGGCCGTGTTCGCGCAGTTGGACCGCGTCGCCAAGCCGGGCGCGGTGCTGGCCACCAACACCTCGTACCTGGATGTGGATCGCATCGCCCAGGTCACGCGCAGCCCGGCCGACGTGCTGGGCCTGCACTTCTTCTCGCCGGCCAACATCATGAAGCTGCTGGAGGTGGTGGCGGGCCGCCAGACCGCCGCCGACACCGTGGCCACCGGCTTCGAGCTGGCGCGGCGCCTGCGCAAGATCCCGGTGCGCGCCGGGGTCTGCGACGGCTTCATCGGCAATCGCATCCTGGCGGTGCACCGCCAGGCGGCCGACATGATGATGGAGGACGGCGCCTCGCCCTACGAGATCGACGCGGCGGTGCGCGACTTCGGCTACCCGATGGGGCCGTACCAGATGGCCGACCTGGCCGGCGGCGACATCGGCTGGGCCACGCGCAAGCGCCGCGCCGCCACCCGCGACCCGGCGCTGCGCTACGTGCAGATCCCCGACCGCCTGTGCGAGCGCGGCTGGTTCGGCCAGAAGACCGGCCGCGGCTTCTACCTGTATCCCGACGGCGCGCGCCACGGCACGCCCGACCCGGAAGTGCTGGCCATCATCGACGCCGAACGCCAGCGCGCCGGCGTCACGCCGCGCCCCTTCAGCGCCGAGGACATCCAGCGCCGCTACCTGGCGGCCATGATCAACGAAGCCGCCAATGTGCTGCATCAAGGCATCGCGTTGCGGCCGTCGGACATCGACATGGTGTTCCTGTCGGGCTATGGCTTTCCGCGCCACCGCGGCGGGCCGATGCACTACGCCGACCGTGTCGGGCTGGCCAACGTGCTAGCCGACATCCGCGCTTACGCCAAGGAAGACCCCGCGTTCTGGAAGCCATCGCCGCTACTGGTGGAACTGGCCGAAGCCGGCCGCGATTTCGCCAGCCTGAACCAGGCCGCCTGACCCCATTCAACCAACGGAAACCGACATGCGCGAAGCCGTCATCGTCTCCACCGCCCGCACGCCCATCACCAAGGCGCAGCGCGGCGAATTCAACCTGATCGCCGGCCCGACCCTGGCCGCCCACGCGGTGCGCGCCGCGGTCGAACGCAGTGGCATCGACCCCGCCCTGATCGAGGACGCCTTCATCGGCTGCGGCTACCCCGAGGGCGCCACCGGCCGCAACATCGGCCGCCAGGCCGTGATCCGCGCCGGCCTGCCGGTCGGCATCGGCGGCGCCACCATCAACCGCTATTGCGCCTCGGGGCTGCAGGCCATCGCCTCGGCCGCGGCGCGCATCGTCATGGACGGCGCGCCCGCCATGATCGCGGGCGGCGTCGAGCTGGTCTCGCAGATCCGCACGCGCGATGACGGCATCAGCGGCATGGACCCGTGGATCGTGGCCAACAAGCCCGAGCTGTACCTGCCCATGATCGAGACCGCCGACATCGTCGCCGCGCGCTACGGCATCAGCCGCGAGGCGCAAGACCGCTTCGCCGCGCAAAGCCAGGCGCGCACCGAGGCCGCGCAGGCCGCCGGCCGCTACCGCGAGGAGATCATCGCCGTCACCACCACCATGGCCGTCACCGACCGCGCCACCGGCGCCGTGTCGGAACGCGAGGTCACGGTGGACCAGGACACCTGCAACCGCCCCGGCACCACCGTCGAGGCGCTGGCCAAGCTGGCGCCGGTACGCGGCCCGGGCCAGTTCGTGACGGCCGGCAACGCCTCGCAGCTATCGGACGGCGCGGCCGCCTGCGTGCTGATGGAAGCGGCCGAGGCGCAACGCGCCGGCATCCGCCCGCTGGGCGCCTTCCGCGGCCTGGCGATCGCCGGCTGCGAACCCGACGAAATGGGCATCGGCCCGGTCTACGCGGTGCCCAAGCTGCTGGCGCGCCACGGCCTGAAGGTCGACGACATCGACCTGTGGGAACTGAACGAGGCTTTCGCCTCGCAGGCCCTGTACTGCCAGGAACGCCTGGGCCTCCCGATGGAACGGCTCAACGTCAACGGCGGCGCGATCGCGCTGGGCCACCCGTTCGGCGTCACCGGCGCCCGCCTGGCCGGCCACGTGCTGCTGGAAGGCCGCCGCCGCGGCGCGCGCTACGCCGTCGTCACCATGTGCGTGGGCGGCGGCATGGGCGCGGCCGGCCTGTTCGAAATCTACTGAGGAAGCCCCCGATGGATCTGGAATTCACCCCCGCAGAAAACGCCTTCCGCGACGAGGTGCGCGCCTTCCTGGCCGCCCACCTGCCGGCGCGCCTGTCGGCCAAGGTCACGCAAGGCAAGCTGCTGACGCGCGCCGACATGGTCGAGTGGCACGCCATCCTCAACCGCCAGGGCTGGCTCGCCAGCCACTGGCCGGTGGAATACGGCGGCACCGGCTGGAGCACCACGCAAAAGTACATCTTCGATAACGAATGCGCGCTGGCCGGCGCCCCGCGCATCGTGCCGTTCGGCCTGAGCATGCTGGGTCCGGTGCTGATCAAGTACGGCAACGAGGCGCAAAAGCGCCACTGGCTGCCGCGCATCCTGGACGGCACCGACTGGTGGTGCCAGGGCTATTCCGAGCCGGGCGCGGGGTCGGATCTGGCCTCGGTCAAGACCACCGCGGTGCGCGACGGCGACCATTACATCGTCAACGGCCAGAAGACCTGGACCACGCTGGGCCAGTACGCCAACATGATCTTCTGCCTGGTGCGCACCTCCAGCGAAGGCCGGCGCCAGGAAGGCATCAGCTTTCTGCTGATCGACATGGCCAGCCCGGGCGTGCAGGTGCGTCCCATCATCACGTTGGACGGCGAGCACGAGGTCAACGAGGTGTTCTTCTCGGACGTGCGGGTGCCTGTCGAGAACCTGGTGGGCGAGGAGAACCGCGGCTGGACCTGCGCCAAGTACCTGCTGACCTACGAACGCACCAACATCGCCGGCGTCGGTCAGTCGACCGCGGCGCTGGAGCGCCTGAAAGCGGTGGCCGCCAGCCGGAAAAAGAATGGCCGGCCGCTGGCCGAGGACCCGGATTTCGCCGCGCGCCTGGCGCGGGTCGAAATCGAGCTGGCCAACATGCGCACCACCAACCTGCGCGTGGTGGCGGCGGCGGCCGGCGGCGGCGCGCCCGGCGCCGAAAGCTCGATGCTGAAGATCCGCGGCACCCAGATCCGCCAGGAGATCACGGCGCTGAACCGCCGCGCCATGGGGCCGTACGCCCGCCCGTTCGTGGCCGCGGCCCTGCACGACGGCTACGACGCCGCGCCCATCGGGCCCGAGGGCGCCGACAGCGCCGCGGCGCAATACTTCAACAACCGCAAGCTGTCGATCTTCGGCGGCTCCAACGAAATCCAGAAGAACATCATCTCCAAGATGATCCTGGGACTGTAAAGGCCGGCCATGAACTTTGAACACACCGAAGACCGGCGCATGCTTTCGGACATGCTGCGCCGCTTTGTCGCCGAACAATACGACTTCGCCACGCGCGAGCGCCACGCCAGGATGCCGCAAGGCTACAACCCCGAATTCTGGCGCCGCTATGCCGAACTGGGCGCCATCGGCGCGCTGTTCGCCGAGGAACACGGCGGCCTGGGCGGCGCGGGCTTTGACATCAGCGTGGTGTTCGAAGCGCTGGGCCGCGGCCTGGTGCTGGAACCGTTCCTGGACGCGCTGATGGTCGGCAGCGCCATCGCCCGCGCCGGCAAGCCGGCGCAGCGCGAGGCGCTGGAAGGCCTGATCGCGGGCAACATCACCGCCGCGCTGGCCGCGGCCGAACCCGAATCCGGCTACGCGCTGAACGAAGTGCGCGCGCGCGCCGAACGCCACGGCGACGGCTGGGTGCTGAACGGCGCCAAGGCGGTGGTCACGGGCGGCGAGCACGCCGACCTGTTGCTGGTGGCGGCGCGCACCGCCGGCGCCGCCGACGACGAGGCCGGCATCAGCCTGTTCCTGGTCAGCGCCGGCACTCAAGGCGTGGCCGCGCGCGGCTACGACCTGATCGACGGCGGCCGCGCGGCGGAACTGGTGTTCGATAACGTGGCGCTGGGCGCCGACAGCCTGCTGGGCGAAGCCGGCGCCGGCTTCGCGCTGCTGGAACATGCCACCGGCCGCGGCATCCTGGCGCTGTGCGCCGAGGCCGTGGGCGCGATGGACTGCGCCCGCGACGCGACGCTGGAATACTTGCGCACCCGGCGCCAGTTCGGCGTGCCGATCGGCAGCTTCCAGGCGCTGCAACACCGCATGGCCGACGTGCTGCTGGAAATCGAACAGGCGCGCTCGGCGGTCATCAACGCCGCCGCCGCGCTCGACCACCCCGACCGCGCCACGCGCGAACGCGCGCTGTCGGCCGCCAAGTACACCATCGGCCGCATCGGCACGCTGGTGGCCGAAGAGAGCATCCAATTGCACGGCGGCATCGGCATGACCTGGGAGCTGCCGCTGGCGCACTATGCCAAGCGGCTGGTCATGATCGACCACCAACTGGGCGACGAAGACCACCACCTGCGGCGCTACATCGCGCTGGGGCGGGCGTAAGCGGCGAGGACGGCATCATGACGCAGGCCCATATAGCCCCACCCATCGCCCCACCCATCGCCCGGCCCTTCGCCGCGCCGTTCCCGGTGCGATCCATCGACGACGTGCGACGCCTGGCGGCGCGGCCGCTGGCCGAGACGCTGACGGTGCAAAGCACCTACGAGATCTTCCGCAACTCGGCCGCCGCTTTCGGCGAGCGCATCGCGCTGACCTTCCTGCGCAGCGCCGACCCGGACGAGCCGGCCATCCATTGGCGCTACAACGAGCTGCTGGCCGGCATCCACCAGACCGCCAACCTGCTGCACAGCCTGGGCCTCGGCCCGCGTGATGCCGTCGGCGTGCTGCTGCCCGGCTGCCTCGAATACCACCTGGCGTTGTGGGGCGGCGAGGCCGCCGGCATCGTGCAGCCGCTCAATCCGCTGCTGACCGAGGACAAACTGGCCTCGCTGCTGACCAGCGCCGGCGCCAAGGTATTGATCGCCTACGGTTCGGACACCGAATGCGAGTCCTGGTCCAAGGCCCTGCGGTTGCGCGAGCGCGTGCCGACCCTGCGCACGCTGCTGCGCGTGGCGCCGCACGACGAGCCGGCGTCGCAACGCCCCGCGCTGCCCGACTTCGCGCTCGACTTCAACAGCGCGCGCGCCGCCCAGCCGGCCGACCGGCTGCTGAGCGCGCGCGTGATCCGCGCCGGCGACATCGCCGCGTACTTCCACACCGGCGGCACCACCGGCGCGCCCAAGCTGGCCATCCACACCCACGCCAACCAGGTCTTCACGGCCTGGGCCGCCGTGCAGTTGCAGGGCGCGGGCCCCGGCGATGTGGTCATCAACGGCTACCCGCTGTTCCACGTGGCTGGCGTGCTGCCGGCCTCGCTGGCGGCGCTGTCGGCCGGCGTGCAAACGGTGATCCCGACCCCCCTGCTGCTGCGCAATCGCGAGGTGCTGCGCAACTACTGGCGCCTGGTCGAACGCCACCGCGCCACCTCGCTGCAGGGCGTGCCGACCATCCTGGCGGCGCTGGCCGAGATCCCGCTGGACGGCGCCGACATCTCCTCGCTGCGCTACTGCCGCACCGGCGCCGCGCCCCTGCCGGCGGAACTGGCGGCGCGCTTCGAACGCCTGTTCGGCCTGCGCGTGAACGAAAGCCTGGGCATGACCGAGATGGCCGGCATCACCTCGATCACCCCGCCCGGCTCGCGCTTCCCGGTCAACTGCGTGGGCTTTCCGCTGCCGTATGTGCAGGTGCGCGTGGTCGGCCTGGACGCGCCCGCCGGCCAGCCGGCCCGCGACCTGCCGCCGGGGCAGGCCGGCATGCTGCTGTTCAAGTCGCCCAACGTGATTCCAGGGTTCCTCGACCCCGAGGACACCGCCCGCGCCTTCACCGAGGACGGCTGGCTGATCAGCGGCGACGTCGGCTTCCTCGATGCCGAAGGCCGCCTGCACCTGCAGGGCCGCGCCAAGGATCTGATCATCCGCGGCGGCCACAACATCGATCCCAAGACCATCGAGGACGCGCTGGCCTCGCACCCGGCGGTGCGCATCTGCGCCGCCGTCGGCGCGCCCGACCCCTACGCGGGCGAACTGCCGATCGCCTTCGTCACGCTGGCCGAGGATGCCGAGGTGACCGAGGCCGAACTGCTCGCCCATGCCGCCGCCCATGTCGACGAGACGCCCGCCCGGCCCAAGCGCGTGGTGGTGCTCGAGACCATGCCGATGACCAACGTCGGCAAGATCTACAAGCCCGACCTGCGCCGCCTGGCCACCGCCGTGGCGGTGCGGACGCTGGCGGCGCCGTTGCTCGAACAGGCCGGCCTGCCGCCGGACAGCTCTTTGCTGCGCGTGCAGGCCGACGCGCAGCCGGACGTCGCCGTAGAACTCGACGCCACCCTGCCCGCGCCGCTGAAGGAGCAGTTGCGCGCGGCATTGCACCGCCTGCCGGTCAAGATCGCCGTGCGCGACTGAGCGGCATTCCATAAAAACACCCTCGGAGACAAGCCCATGACCCCTCAACCCCTGCGCCGCGCCTGCCTGGGCGCGCTGCTGCTGACGCTGGCCGGCGGCGCGCTGGCGCAAAACGCCTTTCCCACCAAGCCCATCACCCTGATCGTGCCATTCCCGGCCGGCGGCTCCACCGACCGCCACCTGCGCATCGTGGCGCAGGACGCCTCCAAGTACCTGGGCCAGCCGGTCATCGTCGAAAACCGTCCCGGCGCCGGCGGCACGCTCGGCACCGCGACCATGTCGCGCACCGCCAAGCCCGACGGCTACACCATTGCCCTGTACACGCTGGCGATGCTGCGCATGCCGTACATGCAGAAAACCTCGTGGGACCCGATCAACGACTTCAGCTTCATCATCGGGCTGTCGGGCTACACCTTCGGCTTCACGGTACGCGCCGATTCCCCCTACAAGACCTTCAACGAATACATCGAGGCCGCGCGCCAGCATCCGGGCACCATCGACTACGGCTCGACCGGCGTGGGCTCGTCGCCCCACCTGCTGATCGAGGAAGTCGCCCTGAACGCCAAGGTCAAGCTCAACCACGTGCCCTACAAGGGCAACGCCGACATGCAGCAGGCGCTGCTGGGCGGCCACGTGATGGCGCAGAGCGACGCCACCGGCTGGGATCAGTTCGTCGATTCGGGCAAGATGCGGTTGCTGGTCACCTTCGGCGAAAAGCGCACCACGCGCTGGCCCGACGTGCCGACCGCGCAGGAGCTGGGCTACAAGGTCGTGTCGACCTCGCCCTACGGCCTGGCCGGCCCCAAGGGCATGGATCCGGCGGTGGTCAAGACCCTGCATGACGCCTTCAAGAAGGCGCTGTTCGACCCGGCCAGCATCGAGGTCATGAAGCAGTTGAACCAGGAACCCGCCTACCGCGACAGCGCCGACTACAAGGCCTGGGCGCAAGCCACCTACGTCAAGGAAAAGGGCTTGATCGAGTATCTGGGCCTGATGGCCAAGGACTGACGCCGGATCGCGCGTCCCGCTATGGCGCGGGACGCCAGGCCGCGTCGCGCCCGGGTTCCAGCCACACGCGCGGTGGCGGACGGACGGGCGGGGCCGGCCATCCGCCACAATTTTCGTATGCAATAAATGTTGCCGCGCCGGGATTTTGATAGACTGGCTGCCCACACAGTCTTCCCGCCCCGCGCGTCATGACCCAGGAAGTCCCTCCCGACCCCAGCGCCGACGATATCGCCAAGGCGATCGCGGCCGCCATCGTGGCGCACCGCCTGCCGCCCGGCACGCGGCTGCGCGAAGAGGCCCTGGCGCGGGTCTACAAGGTCAGCCGCACCAAGATCCGCGCCGCCCTGCTGATGCTGTCCAAGGACAAGCTGATCAACATCGTGCCCGACAAGGGCGCCTTCGTCAGCAAACCCGATGCCAACGAGGCGTGCGAGGTCTACGCGGTGCGCCGCATCCTCGAAGCGGCCCTGGCGCGCGAGTTCGTGACCCGCGCCACGGCGGCCGACTACCGCCGCATCGACGCCCATCTGGCCGAGGAGCGCGCGGCGGTGGCAAGCGGCGACGTGCAGGCGCGCAACCGCCTGCTGGGCGACTTCCACATCCTGCTGGCGGAAACCGTCGGCAACTCGGTGCTGACCGGCATGCTGCGCGAGCTGTCGGCGCGCAGCGCCGTCATCACCGTGCTGTACCAGAGCTCGCATGACGCCAGTTGTTCGTCGCGCGAACACCACGCCTTCATCGAGGCCGCCCGCGCCGGCGACATCGAACGCGCCTGCGCGCTGATGGACGAGCACCTGGAACACGTGCAGACCGCGCTCGATTTCAGCGAAGGCGATCGCGCCGGCGGCGACCTGGTCGCGGCGCTGTTGCGCTGACGCAGCCCCGCGCGCGGGGGGTTGACCACGCGCAAGGTTTGATTCCGCGCAAACAGCCCCCGTCTTGCGGCCGATACAGTGTTACGTAACCGCCGCGCGTCGCGGCGGCCGCGGCACAGACACGGGAGACACCATGTACAAGCACATTCTCATTCCCACGGACGGCTCGCCATTGTCCTCGCAAGCCCTGGTCAATAGCCTCGCGCTGGCCAAGTCGCTGGGCGCCAAGGCCACCATCCTCACGGTCGAGGAACCCTTTCACGTCTTCGCCATGGGCGCGGCGCAGGTGGCGCACAGCCTGAACGAGTACCAGGACCAGATCCGCGTGCAGGCCGAACGCCTGCTGAGCGCCGCCGCCACCCAGGCACGCGAAGCCGGCGTGCCGTGCGAAACCCTGCGCGCCACCCACGAAGACCCCTACCGGGCCATCATCGACACCGCCCACGAGCGCCACTGCGACCTGATCGCGATGGCCTCGCATGGCCGCCGCGGCATGGCCGCCGTGGTGCTGGGCAGCCAGACCCAGAAGGTGCTGGCCCACTCCACCACACCAGTGCTGGTGTACCGCCAGAAGGCCTGAATGCGCCTTGCCGCCGCGCCCGCGCGTCGCGACACGGGCGCACGGGCGCGGCGGCCTCAGGCGCCGGGATGCCGCAACTGTTCCATGCGGTCCTGGAGCCAGCGCTCGGTGGCGGTGGGCGCGCCGCCGCCGAAAACGAGCCCGCCTCGGCGGCGGCCACGAAATGCCTGAGTTGATCGAGGGTCCAGTTCATCGAGGTCACCAGGTTTGGCGAACGCACCATGCATTCCCCGAGAGCATCCATTTTTATAGATGGATTCGGACTTTTATATATCGCAATCCAGATGGAAAATGGCGCGCTACAGGAGTAAGCCCATGACACAGCGCAATCCTTCGCACGCTGTCACCACGGCCGATCCCGGCCGCTGGCTGGTGCTGGCCATCGTGCCCAGCGCCCTATTACTGATCGTGGTCGACATGACGGTGCTCTACACCGCCCTGCCCCGGCTCACCCACGAACTGGGCGTGACCGCCGCGTCCAAGCGCTGGATCGTCAACATCTGCGCGCTGGTGGTGTCCGGCCTGCTGCTTGGCATGGGCACCCTGCGCGACCGCCTGGGCCACAAACGCCTGTTCATGATGGGCCTGGCCGTGTTCGGCGCGGCGCTGGGGCCGGTCATCGGCGGCATGCTGCTGCAACGTTTCTGGTGGGGCTCGGTGTTCCTGATCAACCTGCCCATCGTGCTGCTGGCGCTGCCGCTGGCGCGCCGCCATCACGATCGACCCGTCCCGGCCGATCCGCGCCTGCCACCTCTGAATCCGCCATGAACACCCCCGTCTCCGCCATCATCCTCGCCGCCGGCCAGGGCGCCCGCCTGGGCGGACGCGCGAAGCCGGCGCTATGCGTCAACGGCATCAGCCTGCTGGAACGGCTGGCGCGGGCCTTGCGCGATGCCGGGGTCACGCCGGTCCGCGCCGTCATCGGCCATTACGCGGACCTCCTGGCGCCGCTGGCGCGACGCGCGGCGATCGATATCCTGCCGCACGCACGGCCCGACACCACGCTCGCCGACTCACAGCGCCTGGCGCTGCGCGAACACGCCCGCGCCCATCCCGGACGCGACCTGCTGCTGGTGCTGGCCGACCTGCCCCTGCTCGACACCGCCGCCATCGCGGAGCTGCTGGCGCAATGGCGCGCGTGCGCGCCGGGCACCGACAGCCTGCGTCCGCGCGTCCACGGCGCGCCGGGCCATCCGCTGCTGTTGTCGGCCGCCGCGGTGCGGTCGGCCAACCTGCTGCCGCCCGGCGCCGGCCTGCGCCAATGGCTGGATCCGGCGCAAGGCTGCCACGCCACCTTCGACAGCGACAACCGCGCCTACGTGACCGACCTGGACACGCCCGACGACCTGCGCGCGCTGCGCCGCGCGCTGGCGCCCGCCGTCATCGACTGGCCGAGCGAGGCGGCCTGAGGCGGCCTGGCCCGGCGCCTCAGGCCACGCTGCGCATGGCCTGATCCATGTCAGCGATCAGGTCTTCCTCGTGCTCCAGGCCGATGGAAATGCGGATCAGCCCTTCGGACACGCCGGCCGCGTCGCGCTCGGCCGCCGGCACGCCCGAATGCGTGGTCGAGGCCGGATGGCACACCAGCGATTCGGTGCCGCCCAGGCTCACCGCGGACTTGAACAGGCGCAGCGCGTTGATGAAGCGGAACGCCTTGGCGCGGCCGCCGTCCAGCACGAACGCGAAGGTCGAGCCCGGGCCGGTGCACTGGCGCTTGTAGACCGCCTGATAGACCTCGTCGGCAATGATCTCGGGGTGATAGATGCGCACCCTTCTCGTGCGGATTGCCGGCCAGCCATTGCGCCACCCGGGTGGCGCTGCGCGCGGCCTGCTTCATGCGCAGCACCACGGTTTCCATCGAGCGCGTGATCATCCAGCACGAATGCGGATCGAGCTGTGAGCCGAAGGCGCTGCGGATGGCGCGCACCTTCTTGATCAGGTCCTTGGCGCCGGTGACCGCGCCGGCCACCAGGTCGCTGTGGCCGCCCACGTACTTGGTCAGCGAATACACGCACAGGTCCACGCCATGCTCGGCCGGCTTCTGGAAGATCGGGCCCAGCAGCGTGTTGTCGCACACCGAGATCGGCCGATAGCCATGACGCGCGGCGAACGCGTCCAGTTCGCCCGTCATGGCCTGGAAATCGATCAGCGCGTTGGTGGGATTGGCCGGCGTTTCCACATAGAACAGCTTCACCGGCCCCTTGGCCGCTGCCGCTTCCAGCGCGTCGCGCATGCTGCGCGCCGACAGGCCGTCGTGGATCGGGTGCGAGCCGATGCCCCACTCCGGGAAGATCTTGGCGATCAGGGTTTCGGTGCCGCCGTACAGGGGCACCGACTGCACCAGCTGGTCGCCCGGGCGCAGGAACGCCAGGAACACCGCGCTGATCGCCGACATGCCGCTGGAGGTCACCGCGGCGTCTTCGGAGCCGTCCAGCAGCGCCAGGCGGTCTTCGACGATTTCCAGGTTGGGATGGTTGAAGCGGCTGTACACCAAGCCGGCCGACTCGCCCTGCGGCAACGGCTTGCGGCCCGATACCAGGTCGAAGAACTCGGCGCCATCCTCGGCCGAACGGAACGCAAAGGTGGAGGTGAGGAACACCGGCGGCTTGACCGCCCCTTCGGACAGGAACGGATCGAAGCCGTACGACATCATCTGCGTTTCGGCGTGCAGGGGACGGCCGGAGATGTCTTTCTTGTGATAGCTGGAATAACTCATGGCGTGCCTCTCTCAAGGGGAAATTGCGGCTTGCCGGCTGGCGGTATCACGGTTCGGACACGATAGCGCCGGCGGCCAGGCGATGCAGCGAGTATGGGCCTGTCGCGCCACAATATTCTTTCCATTTCTACTTCAGGAACGAGATAATGGGAAATATCGTTTCCCATTGCCTTGAAACCATGAAAGAGACTGCCTTGTTACATCAACTTGACGCGATCGATTGGAAAATCATGAAAATCCTTCAAGAAGATGGCCGGCTCTCCAACGCCGAACTGGCCGAGCGCGTGTCGCTGTCGGCCTCGCCCTGCTGGAAGCGCCTCAAGCGCCTGGAAACCTCAGGCGTCATTCGCGGCTACCAGGCCATCCTCGACCGCCGCGCGCTGGGCATGGGGGTGGTGGCGTTCGTCAGTATCTCGCTGGACAACCACACCGAGAAAACCTGCCACGCCTTCGAGGCCGCGGTGGCCGCCATGCCCGAGGTGCTGGCCTGCCACAACACCACCGGCCAGCACGATTACCTGCTGCACATCGTGGCGCGCGACTTCGACGCCTATTCCGAATTCGTGCGCAACCGGCTGCGCACCCTGCCGGGCGTCAAGGAACTGCTCAGCACACTGTCGATGCACGAAGTGAAGTCGTCGACCAAGCTGCACCTCTGACGGCGCGGCCACCAGCCGGTGGGGCCGGTCGCGGCCGACGCCGGCAGGCGCCGCGTCAGGCCGCACCCGGGCCCTGCACCACGCGGTTGCGGCCCTGGCGCTTGGCCTGGTAGAGCCCGCGATCGGCGATCTGGATCAGATCGGTGCACGGCTGATCGGCCACCGGCACCGCGGTGGCGGTGCCGATGCTGACCGTCAGCCACGGCCCGCCGCCCATGTCCTTTTGCGGAATCCGCATGGCCTCGACCGCGCGGCGCAGCTTCTCGGCGGCCAGGCGCGCGCTGCCGGCCGGGGTACCCGGCAGCACCAGCGCGAACTCCTCGCCGCCGAAGCGCGCGGCCAGGTCGGTGGAACGGTCGCAACTGGCGAAGATGGTGTTGGCCACGCGCTTGAGCGCCTCGTCGCCGGCGATGTGGCCATAGGTGTCGTTGTAGGACTTGAAATGGTCCACGTCGATCATCAGCATGCTGATTTCGCGGCCGTCGCGGCGCGCGCGCAGCCATTCGGCGTTGAGGTATTCGTCGAAATAACGGCGGTTGCCCAGCCCGGTCAGACCGTCGGAATTGGTCAGGCGGCGCAGTTCCATATTGCTTTCCAGCAACTGCTGCTGGCTCTGGCGCAGCGCCTGGTAGGCCTCGTCGCGTTGCACCAGCGCCAGGTACGAACGCGAGTGGTAGCGGATGCGCGCCACCAGTTCGATGGAATCGGGCAGCTTCACCAGGTAGTCGTTGGCGCCGGCGGCGAAGGCCGCGCTCTTGATGGCCGGGTCTTCCTTGGTCGACAGCACGATGATGGGGATATCGCGCGTGACCGGATGGCTGCGGTATTCCTGCACCAGGCTCAGGCCGTCCACGCCCGGCAACACCAGGTCTTGCAGGATCACGGTGGGCCGCGTCTGCACCGCGACGGTCAGGGCCTTGTACGGGTCGGAACAATAATGAAAGTCGATATTGCCCTCCGTGGCCAGGGCCCTGCGGATGGCCTCGCCGACCATGACCTGATCGTCGACCAGCAGCACCATGGCCGCATGCGAGTTCAGGTCGGCCAAGGCCGGGCTGTCAATGGGAGGGTGCATAGTGGTGTTTCCTTGATGTCTCGCTGTGCCCGCCCGGTCAGGCAAACGCCTGGACGAGCCGGGCGGCAATCTTGTCCAACGGGCGGATCTCGACGGCGGCCTGCAGCGCGGCGGCCGCCTTGGGCATGCCGTAGACCGCGCTGGTGGCCTGGTCCTGGGCAATGGTCAGGCAGCCGCGGTCACGCAGCGCCTTCAGGCCATGGGCACCGTCCTGTCCCATGCCGGTCAGCAGGACGCCGACGGCCACGCCGCGCCAGTGCTGCGCGACGCTATGGAAAAATACATCGATCGAGGGACGGTACAGGCTTTCCTTGGGATTCGCGGTGTAACGCAGCGTACCATCGGCCAGCAGGTGCAGATGGTCGTCGGTGCCGGCCAGCAGCACCTGCCCCGGCTGCGGACGCTCGCCCTCGCGCACCAGCCGCACCGGCAGCGCCACCTGGTCGTTGAGCCAATCGGCCATGCCGGCGGCGAACGAGGCGTCCACATGCTGCACCAGCACAATGCCAGCGGGAAACGTGACCGGAATATCGCGTAACAACTGCGCCAGCGTGGCCGGTCCGCCGGCCGAGGCGCCGATCACCAGCAGCCCCTGCGACGGCCCCGGCGCGGCGGCGTCGCGCGGAACCGGCGTGAGGTGGGTGCGGTTGCTGCCATAGCGTCCGATCAACCAGCCGATATTGCGGATCTTGCGCAACAGCGGCGCGGCGGCGCTGCGCAGGTCGGCGCTGCCCACCACCGGAGTATCGACCGCATCCAGCGCGCCATGGCCCATGGCGTCGAACACGCGCGCCGTGTGGCGCGCCACGTCCACCGTGACCACCACGATGGCGCACGGAGTTTCGGCCATGATGCGGCGGGTGGCCTCGACCCCGTCCATGACGGGCATGATCAGGTCCATCAGCACCACGTCGGGCCGATCCAGGGCGCACCGCTCGACCGCCTCCTGGCCGTTGGCGGCGACCCAGGCGACCTCCAAACCCGGCTCCAGCGCAATGACGCGCCGCAGCGTTTCCACCGCGATCTGCAGATCGTTGACGATTCCGATTCTCACGCCCGCGCCTTTCCGATGAGGTCTTCCACGGCGTCCAGCAAGGCGTCGTCATGGAAGCTGCCCTTGGCCAGATAATAGTCGGCGCCCGCATCCAGCCCGCGCCGCCGATCCGCTTCACGATCCTTGTAAGACACTACCATTACCGGCAGGCTTTGCAACTTGGGATCGCCCTTGATGCGCGACACCAGCTCGATGCCATCCATGCGCGGCATGTCGACGTCGGTCACCACCAGGTCGAAAGCCTCGTTGCGCAGCATGTTCCAGCCATCCATGCCATCCACCGCCACCGCCACGTCGAAACCGCGGTTCAGCAGCAGCTTGCGTTCCAGCTCGCGCACCGTCAGCGAATCGTCCACCACCAGCACGCGCTTGCTGCGGCGCGCCTGCGCCACCGCGCCGCCGCCGTCCACCCGCGCCAGGCGGCCGCCCTCGACCAGCTTCTGCACCGACAGCAGCATATCCTCGACGTCCAGGATCAGCAGCGGCGTGCCGTCGTCCATCAGCGAACCGGCCATCACGTCCTGCACCTTGCCCAGGCGCGGATCCAGTGGCTGCACCACCAGCGTGCGCTCGCCCACGTAGCGGTCCACGGCAATGCCATAGAGCCGGTCGTGGTCGCCCACCACCACCACCGGCAGGGTCTCGGCGGCCGGCGCCGGTTCGCCGGCGCGCAGGATCTGGCGCGCCGACACCAGGCCGATCTGGCGCTCCATGAAACGGAAATGCTGGTGCCCTTCGAGCTGCTCGATATCCCGCGCCGGCACCTGCAGCGCGTGGCTGACGTAGGCCAGCGGAAACGCGTAGATCTCGCCCTGCACCTCGACCAGCAGGCTGCGCACCACCGACAGCGACAGCGGCATCTCCAGCACGAAGCGCGTGCCCTGCCCGGTCTGCTGGTGGATCCGCACCGCGCCCCGCAGTTGGCGCACCATGGTCTGCACCACGTCCAGGCCGACGCCGCGGCCCGAGATCTCGGTGACTGCGCCGCGCGTGCTGAAGCCGGACAGGAACAGGAATTCCAGCAGCTCGGCCTCGCTCAGGCGGGCCGCGGTCTCGGCGCTGGTCAGTTTGCGCTGTACCACCTCGACCCGCAGGCGATCGAGCGAGATGCCGGCGCCGTCATCGCTCAGTTCGATCAGCAACATGCCGGCGGCATGACGCGCCGACAGCCGGATCAGGCCTTCGGCCGGCTTGCCGGCTTCGAGCCGATCCATCGGCATCTCGATGCCGTGATCGACCGCGTTGCGCAACAGGTGCATCAGCGGCGCGTCGAGCTTGTCGAGGATGTCGCGGTCGACCTGGGTCGCATCGCCCTCGATCTCCAGCCGCACCTGCTTGCCCAGCGAGCGCCCCAGGTCGCGCACCATGCGCGCCATGCCGCTCAGGCCGTCGCCGAACGGCCGCATGCGGCAGGCCAGCGCGGTATCGTACAGGCGCTGCGTCAGGTGGCCCATGCGCCAGCCGAATTCGTCGACCTCGCTGGCGCGCTGCGCCAGCTCCTGCTGGCACGCCTGGACGATGCGCTGGGCATCGTCCAGCGCGGCCTGGCCGCGGGCGTCGATATGCACGCCGGCCAGGCAGGCGCGCAAGCTGTCCAGCGCCTGTCCGGCGCTCGCTTGCAGCCGCCGCAGGCGCAACATGGAGGCGCTGAACGGCGCAATCCAGTGCGATTCCACCAGCGTTTCGCTGGACAGGCCGAGCAATTTGTTGAGCGTGTCGGCCGTGACCCGCAACACCCGCTCGCCCTCGTTCACAGTCTGGTCGGTGCTGCGGCGCGCGGGCGGCGGCGCCGGCGGCGGATCATCGGGCCGCTGAATCGGCGGCAGGAAATCCGAGGGCTTGGGCGGGCGTTCGACCGCCGGCGCGGCCGGCGGCGCGTTGGGCGCGTTCGACAGGCGCGTCACCAGCGTGTCGATCTCCTCGCCCAGTTCGGCCCCGGGCGTGGCCACCCGCTGCAACAGGTCCGCGCCCAGCAATAGCGCGTCGATATCGGCCGCCTGCAGGCGCAGGCGCCCCTCCTGCGCCGCCACCAGGCAATCCTCCATGGCGTGCGCGATGCGCACCGCCGGATGCAGGTCGACGATGCGCGCCGCGCCCTTGAGCGAATGGGCCGCGCGCATGCAGGCCTCCAGTTGCGGCGCCGAAGTCGGGTCGTGCTCCAGCGCCAGCAGGCCGTTGTTCAGCACCTGCACCTGATTGCGGGTTTCCAACTGGAACAGTTCCAGCAACGAAGCATCGCGCATCTGATCCGGGTTCACGCCAGGCTCCGTTCCACGGCTTGCATCAACAGGGTCTCGTCCAGCACGCCGACGCTGCGCTGGCCGCGGCGCGCCACGCCACGCGAATACTTCAGGCTGGCGCCGGCGACCGTGGCCGGCAGGGGCTCCAGCGCCTCCAGGTCGACGCTGTGGATGCCCTCCACCTCGTCCACCGGCAGCACCACCGCCCGCCCCGCGCCGCCGAAAATCAGCATGCGCGCCGCGGCCGGCCGCTCGCGGCCCGCCTCGGCCGCCGCGCCGTCCAGGCCCAACAGGCGGCCCAGGGACAGGCACACGGTCAGCGTGCCGCGCACGTTGGTCACGCCCAGTACCGCCGGGTCGCGCCGGTGCGGCAACGGCAGGATGGCGCGGGTTCCGGCCACCTCGTCCAGCGCCTTGGTCGGCAGGCCGAGCCATTCGCGTTGCAGGCGGAACACCAGCAGCGACGACAGCCGCGCCTGCGCGCCGCCGTCCACGGGCGCGGCCTGCGCGTCGGTCTGCGGCGGCAGGCGATCCAGGATGCGCTTGGCCGCGTCGGCGTACACCGGACAATTGCGGCAATGCACATGCTCGGGCAGGCGCGCGCAGGTCTTGTCGCCCCGGCTGCCGATGCGGTTCCAGCAGTCGTCCACTTCCGACAGGCGCGCCAAAGCGTTCACGGCATCACTCACGGCGGGCCTCCTGACGCGCGGCGCGCGCCTGCAGACGGCGGGCGCCTTCCTGGTCGCCGTCGGCCGCGATCAGCGCGGCCAGGTGCAGCAGCGCCTCGCGGTGCGAAGGTTCCAGGTACAACGCCTTGCGGTAGGCGGCCTGGGCCTGGCGCGTATCGCCCGCGGCATCCTGCAGCAACCCCAGCAGATACAACGCCTCGGCGCTGGCGCCATGCTGGCCGAGATGGGCGCGGCAACGCGCCATCGCGTCCTGCACCCGGCCCTGGTCCGCCAGGGCGGCGATGTCGCGCAATTCGGCCGCGCCGCCGGCGGCCCGGTCGGCCGCGGCCGGCTCGACGGCGGGCGCCCGGGGCACCCAGGCGTCGGCGGCGGGCATCCGGGCGCGCGTGAACGGCGCGCGCGGCAGCGCCAGCGCGGCCGACGGCCGGCCCGCGGGCAATGCCGGCGGCGCGCTCCAGGCCGGGAGGGCGGCCGGCTCGGCCGGCGCCTTCGGTTCCGCGCGGAAGGCGAAGGCGCGCGCCAGCGGCACGGCCGGCAAGCGCCGCGCGGTCATCAGGCTGGTCTCGGCCGGCCCCACGAACAGCACGCCGTCACGCCGCGCGAAGCGCCTGAGGATCGCCACCGCGCGCTCCTGCGTGGCCGCGTCGAAATAGATCAGCAGATTGCGGCAGAACACGAAATCGTAAGGCGCGACGTCCGGCAGCAAGCAACTGTCGAACAGATTGCCGGCCTGGAACCGCACCCGCGCCTTGACCGCGTCCGCCAGTTGATGGCCATCGGCGGTCGCGGTGAAGTGGCGGTCACGGTACGACAGGTCCTCGCCCCGGAACGAATTGCGGCCATAGCGGGCGCGCTGGGCGAACTCGACCATGCGCTCGCTGATGTCGACCGCGTCGATCTGGAAGCGCGCGGCCGGCACGCCGGCATCCAGCAGCGCCATGGCGATCGAATACGGCTCCTCGCCGCTCGAACAGGGCACGCTCAGCACGCGCAGCACGCGCGTCTCGGCGCCCGGCGCGAACAGGCGCTCGCGCGCCAGCGTGGCCATCGCGGCCTGCGATTCGGGATAGCGGAAGAACCAGGTCTCCGGCACGATCACCGCTTCGATCAGCTGCTGCATTTCGGCCGGCGAGGCCTGCACCCGCATCAGGTAGTCCTGCTCGTCGTCGGTTCCCACCGCCTGCATGCGATGGCGCACCGCCCGTTCGACCGCGGCGGCGCCGATGGAGCCGCTGTCCAGCCCCATCTTGCGCTTGAGCAACGCGCTGAAGTCCTGCACCAGCATCATGGCCGACCTCCCTCGGCAGGCGCCGGCTCGGGCGCGAACAGCAATGCGCGCACGGACTCGGGCAGCAGCTCGGCCACCCTGACCGCCTGCACCATGCCCTGCGCATCGCTCAACACGGGCCCCAGATAGCGCGCTTGCGGCGTATCCAGGCCGGCGGGGCGAAACGCCGCCGGATCATAGTGCACGGTTTCGGTGGCCTGCTCCAGCACCAGCCCCAGCAGGCGTTCGCGGTGCTCGCCGCCGGGCCGGTAGCGCACCAGCGCCAGCCGCGTGCTGGTCACCCTGGCGGCCGTGCCGGCGCCGGCCAGCGCGCTCAGGTCGATGGCCGGCAGCGCCGCGCCGCGGCAGTCGAACATGCCCACGACCCAGGCCGGCACGCCCGGCACCTGCTTGAACGCGCGCATGGCCAGCACCTCGATCACGTCGGCGGCGTCCAGCGCGTAGCGGTCCGCGCCGATGCGGAACAACAGGTACAGCCGGCGCCGGGCAGCAGCGCCGCTGGCGGCGGGCGGAGACGGAGCAAGCTCGGGCATGGCGCGTCAGACCTTGAAGCGCGACACACCGCTGCGCAGGTCATTGGCCACCAGCGTCAGCTCCTCGATCGCCGCGCTCGACTGGCGCAACGATTCCACCGTCTGCTGGGCCGCATCGCTGAGCTGCTGCAGCGCCTGATTGATCTGCTCGGCGCCGGTGGCCTGCGCCTGCATGCCTTCGTTGACCATCTGCACGCGCGGCGCCAGCGTCTGCACTTGCTGGATGATCTGCGACAACTGATCGCCCACCTGCTGCATGTCGGCCATGCCGCGCCGCACTTCCTCCGAGAACTTGTCCATGCCCATGACGCCGGCCGACACCGACGACTGGATCTCGCGCACCATCTGCTCGATGTCGTAGGTGGCGACGGCGGTCTGGTCGGCCAGGCGGCGGATCTCGGTCGCCACCACCACGAAGCCGCGGCCATACTCGCCGGCCTTCTCGGCCTCGATGGCGGCGTTCAGCGACAACAGGTTGGTCTGATCGGCCACCTTGGTGATGGTGGTGACCACTTGCGTGATATTGCCGGCCTTCTCGTTCAGGATGGCCAGCTTGGCGTTGACCGAGCCGGCCGCGCCGACCACGTTGCGCATGGTGTCTTCCATGCGCGCCAGCCCCACCTGGCCGCTGCCGGCCAGCGCGGCCGTCTGCTCGGCCGCGCCCGACACTTCCGTCATGGTGCGCACCAGCTCGCGCGAGGTGGCGGAAATCTCGCGCGAAGTCGCGCCGATCTCGGTGGTCGTGGCCGCCACTTCCGACGCGGTGGCCTGTTGCTGCTTGGAGGTCGCCGCGATCTCGGTCACCGAGGTGGCCACCTGCACCGCCGAGCGTTGGGTTTTGGCGACCAGGCCGGTCAATTCATCCACCATGCCGTTAAAGCCGCTCTCGATGGCGTTGAACTCGTCCTTGCGCGCCAGCGTCAGGCGGCGCGTCAGGTCGCCGCTGCCAGTGGCCGCCAGCGTCTTGACGATGCTGCTCATGGGATTGACGATGGCGCGCAGCAACAGGACGCCGCAGATGACGGCAGCGATGACCGCCAGCGCCAACGACACCAGCATGCCGACCTCCGCCGTCTCGACCGCCTTCTGGATACTGACGGCCGATTCATCGGCCTGCTGCTTGTTGGCCGCCACCATGTCGGCCAGCACGTCGCGGCCCACATAGAACGCCGGCCGCAGGTCGGACTTGATCTTGGCCTGGGCCCGCGCCGGGTCCGACAGCATGGCCGGATCGAGGATCTCGGCGCGGATGCGCATGTACGTCTGCAGCGCCTTCTCGAATTCGTCGAACATGCGCTGGTCGTCGGCGCGCGCCACCGTGCGGCGGTAGTGCTCGATGTCGTCTTTCAGGTGCTGGTCGCTCTTGGGCAGCGCCGCCAGGCCGGCCTGACGCTCCTGCTCGGTATCGCTGTTGAACGCGTCCTGCACCACCACGAACCCCGCGAACCACGACGCCCGGATCGAGGTGCTGTAATAGATGCCCGGCACCGCATCGGTGTTGATCAACGCGGCCTCGGCCTCGACCTGCAGCAGCCTTCGGTAATCGACCACCACCATCAGGGCCATGATGGCCAGGATCACCAGGAAGCTGGCGATGATGCGTTCGCGTAGTGTCAGATTCTTCATACCGGGGCCCTTGTGCGATATCGGTTCACCAGCCCCGCGCCAGCAGCGTCGGCGTTTCGCGGCGGCCGTTCCGGCGCGCCCATCGCCCGTTGTTGACAGGAAGTGGGAATAGTCAGCAATTATTGCAAAGGCACGGCCCGACAGCTACGGAAAACAAGGATAAGCCCGCCTTCCTGGCGCCTTCCGTCGGGAAAAAGCAAAGCCTGCTTACGCGAGACTTGTCTTTTGGTGTGACAGCGCGTACGAAAGCCCGCGAACCGGCGCCGGTTTGGCGCCCCGGCGGGCGCCGCCGCAACCGCGACCGCCCCTAGCCCCACACCCGCCGCGGCGGGCGCGCCTCGACCCAGTCGCGCACCTGCCCGTGGGCGTGCGCCAGTTGCAGCACCGCCAGATCCCCGCGCGGCGGGCCGATCAGTTGCATGCCCATCGGCAGGCCGGCGGCGCCAAAGCCCACCGGCACGCTGATCACCGGGCAGCCGGCCAGGGTCCAAGGGGTCACGACTTCCATCCAGCGATGGTACGTATCCATGGGCCGCCCGGCGATTTCCTTGGGCCAATCCAGCGCGGCGTCGAACGGGAACACCTGCGCCGAAGGCACCGCCAGGTAGTCGACCTCCTGGAACATCCGCAGCACGGTCTGGTACCAGGCGCTGCGTTCTTCCGCGGCCTGGTAGACGTCGCGCGCGGTCATGCCGTCCAGGCCTTCCACCTCCCAGATCAGGGCCGGCTTGACCAGGTCGCGGGTAGCGCGATCGCGCACCAGGTCATGGTATTGCCCGCCCACCATCAGATGGCGGTGAGCCAGCCAGATGCGCCACAACCGTTCGCCCGCGAACGGCACACGGTACGCCTCGGCACGGCAACCGGCCGCCGCCAGTTCCGCCAGCGCCTGCTCGCACAGCGCCAGGATCCCCGGCTCCATCGGCAGATAGCCGTCCCAATCGCCCAGCCAGCCGATGCGCTTGCCGCGCAGATCGGCGTCCAGCGGTTGAGCGAACACCGCCGGATCCTCGCCCAGCGACAGCGGCGCGCGCGGATCGGGCCCGGCGATGACCGACAGCATGCGCGCCAGGTCGCGCGGCGTGCGGCCCATCGGGCCTTCGTACGACAACTGCTTGAGAAACACTTCGCTGGACGGCCCGTTGGGCACCCGCCCGGCCGACGGCCGCATGCCATAGACGTTGCAGAACGCCGCCGGGTTGCGCAGCGATCCCCCGAAGTCGCTGCCATCGGCCACCGGCAACATGCGCGCGGCCAGGGCCGCGGCGGCGCCGCCGCTGCTGCCGCCGGCGCTCTTGGCGGTGTCGTAGGGATTGACCGTGGTGCCGTAGACCCGGTTGTAGGTGTGCGAGCCCAGGCCGAACTCGGGCACGTTGCTGCGGCCGATGAAAATCGCGCCAGCCGCGCGCATGCGCTCGACCAGGATGGAATCCTGCTGGCTGACCTGGTCTTTGTAGACCAGCGACCCCATGGAAGTGACCATGCCGCGCACCGCGGTCAGGTCCTTGGGCGCCTGCGGCATGCCGTGCAGCCAGCCCAGCCATTGCCCGGCCGCCAATTGCGCGTCGCGCGCATCGGCCTCGCGCAGCAGTTCCGTCCGCTCGCGCCGCGCCACCAGCGCATTGAGCGCAGGATTGACCGCGTCGATGTGATCCAGGTAGGCCGTCATCACCTCGCGGCAGGATACGCGGCGCTGGCGGATCGCATCCGACAGCGCGTGCGCGGGCATGGCGACGATCTCGTTCAGGCGGCCGGCGGCCGCCGGCGTGGCTGCATTCATGCTGTTGTCTCCGCTGTTTTTCTTGGCAGGCCGACGATACTACGTCAACGGCGCGATGGCCGCATCGGCCCGCGGGCGGCCGCGCCGACGCCGCGGCCAGCATGCCGGGACGGCCAGCCGCCATCCGGAAAGGCCGCCCTGGCTCAGGCGGCGGGACGCGCGAACACCAGCAACGTGGAGGTGGCCGACGCCAGCAACCGCCCCTGCGCATCGGTCAGCCCGGCCTCGGCATAGGCCACCCGCTGGCCGAACGACACCACCCGGCCCTCGGCCCGCAGCCGGCCGCTATGGCGCGTGATGGCCTTGTGATAGGCCACTTTCAATTCCAGGGTGGTGTAGGCCTGTTCGGCCGACAGCCGCGAGTGCACCGCGCAACCGCAGGCCGAGTCCAGCAGTGTCGCGGCATAGCCGCCATGCACCGTGCCGATCGGATTGTAGGCATGCGGGCCGGGCGTGCCGGCAAACACCGCCCGCCCTTGCTCGGCCTCGATGAAATCGAAGTCCAGCGACACCAGGATGCCCGGCTTGCGGCCCGAGGCCAGCAGCGCGCGCAATTGCGCCAGGCCATCGAGACCGGCGCCGGTCTGCTCGACCAGGCTGGGTTCGCGTTGCGGGGCGGCGGTGGCGCCGCCCGCCAGGGTCGGATCGGAAGTCATGCGCAAGGCTCCGGCAAGGGGAAGAAGGAAGCACACGGTAAGGAAGGCACACGGTATATGACGTTCATCATATAACAAACCTTCCCCGGCACGGGGTCGGGCGCGGCTTGCGCCAGATCAACCCGCCCCGCCCCCGCGTCGCCCTACTATTCGCGCTGACTTCCCGCCCCTGGAGCACTTTCTTGTCCGACCCCGACATCTGCACCGAAGCCGAGATCCGCGAGCTGGTGCATACGTTCTATGCTAAGGCCCGCGCCGACGCCGCGCTCGGCCCCGTTTTCGAATCCCAGGTGCACGACTGGGACGAACACCTGACGACGCTGTCGGACTTCTGGTCAGCGGTACTCCTGGGCACCCGGCGCTTTACCGGCATGCCGATGCCCAAGCACGTGGCGATGCCGCACCTGAGCGCCGCGCTGTTCGAGCGCTGGCTGGCGTTGTGGGCCGAAACGCTGGCAGCGCTGCCCAACCGCGCGTTGGCCGACGCCGCCGGCGAAATGGCCAAGCGCATGGCGCGCAGCCTGTGGTACGGCTACCAGCTCAGCCGCGATCCGAACCAGCCATTGACCGAACTGCGTTCGGCCTGACCCCCACGCCCGCGAAAGCGGGCCCCGCTAGGCATCCACCCGCCACCAACTGGGCAGCAGCTTGCGCACCTTGGCGCGCCGATAGCGATCGTCGATCAGGTGCACCGTGCCCACGTCCTGCTCGGTGCGGATCACGCGTCCGGCGGCCTGCACCACCTTCTGCATGCCGGGGTAGAGGTAGGTGTAGTCGTAGCCCTGCGCCTGACCGTAACGCCGCTCCATGGCGCGCTTGATGTTCTCGTTGACGGCGTTGACCTGCGGCAGCCCCAGCGTCGCGATGAAGGCGCCGATCAGGCGCTTGCCGGGCAGGTCCACGCCCTCGGAGAAGGCGCCGCCCAGCACCGCGAAACCCACCCCCTGCCCGCTTTCGGTGAAGCGCGCCAGGAACGCCGCCCGGCTGGTTTCATCCATGCCCGGCGTCTGCAGCCAGATCGGCACCTGCGGATGGCGCGACCGCATCAACTCGGCCACCTGCCGCAGGTAATCGAAGCTGCTCAGAAAGCCCAGGTAGTTGCCGGGCCGGCGCGCGTACTGGTCGGCGATCAGATCGGCGATCGGCGCCAGGGATCGCGCGCGGTCGCGATAGCGGGTGGAGACATTGCCCACCACCTTGACCGCCAACTGCGCAGCCTGGAACGGCGCGGCCACGTCGATCCAGGCAGCCTCGGGCGGCAAGCCCAGCGTGTCGCGGTAGAACTGCTGCGGGCTGAGAGTGCCCGAAAACAGCACCGTGGCATGCGCCGCCGCGTGCCGCGCCGCCAGGTACGGCGCCGGCACCACGTTGCGCACGCACAAGGTGGACGGCGGCGTCTTGGCGCCATGCGAGCTGCCGTCGGCGCGCGTCACGTCGAACAGCGCGTGCGGGCCGAACTGCTCGGCCAACCGCATGAAATGCAGCGCCTCGAAATAGAACGCCAGCACCGGATCGTCCTGCGCCAAGGGCGATTCGCCCAGGTAGTCGGTGATGGCGCCCACCGCCTTCTGCACCGCCGCCAGCACGCCGGCAGGCGCCTCGTCGTAGGCCTGGTAGGCCTCGGCCTGCTTCTTGTTGAGCGCGGTCCAGGAACGTTGCAGGCCGTCCAGCGGCTTCTTGAGCGCCTTGGGCGCGGCCTGGCGCGCCGCCGCCAGGCCGAGCTGGTTCAGTTCGCCGGTGTACATGCGGCGGGCGCGATCGACCAGGTTGTGGGCCTCGTCCACCAGCACCGCCACCTTCCATTGATGCGCCTGCGTCAGCGCATGCAGCATGGCGGTGGCGTCGTAGTAGTAGTTGTAGTCGCCCACCACCACGTCGCTCCAGCGGATCAGTTCCTGCGACAGGTAGTACGGGCAGACCTGGTGGGCGCGGGCCGCCGCGCGCACCGCCGGCGCGTCCAGCCGGCCCTGGGCCAGGGCGGCCTCGCGCGCGGCCGGCAGGCGGTCGTAGAAGCCCTGCGCCAAGGGGCAGGACTCGCCGTGGCAGGCCTTGTCGGGATGCTCGCAGGCCTTGTCGCGCGCCTGCAGGTCCAGCACCCGCAGCGCCGGTTGCGCCGGCTGGGCGTTCAGCGTGTCGAGCGCCGCCAGCGCCAGCCCGCGCCCCGAGCCCTTGGCCGCCAGGAAGAAGACCTTGTCCAGCCCGCTGCCCGGCGCCGCCTTGAGCAGCGGGAACAGCGTGCCCAGCGTCTTGCCGATGCCGGTGGGCGCCTGCGCCATCAGGCAGCCGCCATCGCGCGCCCTGCGGTACACCGCCACCGCCAGTTCGCGCTGGCCGCTGCGAAATTCGCCATACGGAAACGCCAGCCGTTCCAGCGCCGCGTCGCGCGCCTGCCGATGCGCCAGCTCGGTGCGCGACCACGCCAGGAAGCGGTCGCACTGGTCCTGGAAGAACCCCGCCAGCCAGGCCGCGTCGCGGGTCTCGGACAGCACCGTTTCCTCTTCCGTGGCGACGTTGAAGTACACCAGCGCCACGCGGATCTGCGCCAGACCGCGCGCCAGGCACAACAGGTGCGCATAGACCCGCGCCTGGGCCCAATGCGCGGCGCGGTGGTTGTCGCGCACGCTGTCGAGCCGGCCCCGGTAGGTCTTGATTTCTTCGAGCTGGTTGGCCACCGGGTCGTAGCCGTCGGCGCGGCCACGCACCAGCAGGTTCTGGTATTGGCCGCTCAGCGCCACCTCGGTTTCGTAGCCGGGCCCGCGCCGGCCCGTGACCGCCGTGTGCCCGGCCATGCCTTCCAGCCCGCTGGGCGCGGGCGTGAAGCGCAGATCCAGATCGCCCGCGCGGGCCGTGAATTCGCATAGCGCGCGCACCGCCACCGCGTACGTCATGGCGCGGGCTCCCGCCACCTGACGTGGCAGACGCGCACCGGCATGCCGTGCTCGGCGCAATACGCCAGCCAGCGGATCTGGTTGTCCTGCAGCTTGTCGCCGGGCCCTTTGATCTCGATGAGTTCGTAGCCGGGCGCCGCGGACTGGAAACGGATCAGATCCGGCAAGCCGGAGCGGTTGGTCTTGACGTCGCGCAGCAGCCGCGTGAAGAACAGCTTCAGGTGCGCCGGCGGCAGGTGGTCGAGCGCGCGCTCAAGCAAGGGTTCGTCAAGCGCCCCCCAGAACACGAAAGGCGACTGCACGCCGTGCTTGTCGCTGTAGCGGCGGCGGATGGTGTCGCGGTATTCACCCGATTCCAGTTGCGCCAGGCAGGCGGCGAACAGCGCCTCGCGCCGCGCGTGGAAATCCGGCGCATCGAGGTCCGCCGGCCCGCGCTGGAACGGATGGAAAAACGCCCCCGGCAAGGGCGCGAACACCGCCGGCCAGCACAGCAGGCCGAACAACGAATTGATCAGGGTGTTCTCGACGTAATGCACCGGCGCGTCGTCGCGGTGCAGGTGGTCGCGGGCAGCGTATTCCACCGGCAACGGCGGCGCGGGCCGCGCCAGTTCGAGATCGAACCGGGCCACCGGAGCCGCCACGCGGCGGGCGGCGCCCTGGCCCAGCTTGCGGCGCAGCCGCGGCAGCATGCGCGCCAGGCGTTGGGTTTCTTCCTCGCTTTCGGGCGCGGCCTGGGCCCGCAAGGCCAGGGCCAGCGCGTCATCGAAGCGCGCCATGCGCTCGTACACCCGGATGCGCCGGTGGCGCGCCCCCGGGTAGGCGCACACGGCGTAGACGCGCTCGGCCGCGTCCCAGTCCCGGGCCCGTTCGCAGGCCTGTCCCAGACGCAGCAGGACCTTGGCGCGGCGCTTTTCCAGCCAGGGGTTGTCGCTGGCGCAGTCGGCCACCGCGCGCAACTGCGCGTCGACATCCAAATGCGCTTCCAGCGCTTGCCGGCAGGCATGCAGCGCCAGATAGCGGTCGACATCCGCCCGCGCCTGGAACGCGCGCGACGACGGCTCGAACGGCACCGCCTCGTACTGGAACACCCCCAGGTCGGCCAGCACGAACTCTGACCAGTCCTGGCGCAGGTTGCCGAAGAACATCAGGCGCAACCGCTCGCACAGGTCCGCGACCGCGACCCGCCAGGCCGGATCGGCGGGGACCGTGTGGTGCGTCACGGCCACCCAGGCCGCATAAGGGCGGGCCTGCGGATAGCGCGCGCGCAGCGCGGCCAGCAGATCCGCCTTGCGACCGGCCCCCTTGGCTGGCGTGGCGGCGAACAGCCGGTCAAGTTCGGGATGGGTATGCAGCGCGAACAGTTCGTCCAGCGTCATGGGGCTGTCGGCTTCCAGCCAGCCCAGCGCCAGCAGCGGCGCGGCGGCCTCGACCGTGTCGGGAATTTCCTCGTATGCCAGGCGGCTGGCGCGGAACCACGGCCCGCGCCGCATCAGCATGCGCGCCAGCAGCGCCTGCGACGTGCGCGGCAAGGCGGCGAATGCCGTCATGAAGCGGCGTTCGCGTTCGTCCAGCAGATCGGCGTAGCGTTCGCCAACCCAGGCCAGGGCGCGCTGGAAGTTATGCAGGTAGTAGTAGCGGTGCGGGGGCAACATCGGCCGGAACGAATAGCTGGTTATTTATCCAGTAATCATAGCAGGCCGACCCGCCTGTGGAAGCCTCGGCAAGTACCTATCCGTGGCGCACGATCTCGAAGCCCTCATCGTCCTGCGGCGCCACGAAATACGCCGTGATGGCGTCATACTGCGCGTCGCTGGTGGTGAACGGATGGCTGCCGGATTCGTTGCGGGCGCGCAGCCGCGCCTTGCATACCGCGTCGGGCAGGTCCAGGAAATGCAGCTGGTGGCGGCAGCCGGCGGCTTCGGCCACCTGGCGCAGCCAGGCGCGGCTGGCGCGGGTGTTGGCCGGAAAGTGCAGCAACGGCCCGCGGGGTGATGGCGGAGTGGATGCGTGTGATTGCATTGGACGGCCTCGGGAAAGAGCCACCCGGCGGGCCAACAAAAAACCCGCCGGTGGCGGGTTGATGTCGCGATGATCCGACGCGCGCTAACCCACCGTGGTCCCAACGGGGGGAATAATCAGGGCGAACGAGAGTTGCGGCCGGTTCATGGCACGATGATGCTGGACGGCGCCAAACCTGTCAAACTGCGGCGAACGAATCGTCGCGGCGCCGGGCCGCCTCCCACCCAGCCGCGGCAAAGGAACCATGTCCCGCCCTCCCGTCACCCTGCGCCAAGCCACCGCCCGCGATGCCGACGCCATCGCCGCCATGCACGCGGCCAGTTGGGCCGTCACCTATCGCGGCCTGCTGCCCGACGGCTTTCTCGATGCCGGCCTGGCCGACAATCGCCTGGTCCACTGGCAGGACCGCCTGCGCGACGCCAGCGCCGATGCGCAGGCCGTGTTCATCGCCGAGCAAAACGGCCAGCCGATCGGCTTTGTCTGTGTCAAGCAGGAACACGACCATCCCGGCGAAGTGCTGCTGGACAACCTGCATGTGCTGCCGTCCCACCAGGGCGCCGGCGCCGGCAAGCTCATGGTGGCGCGCGCCGAGGCCTGGGCCCGCGCCCGGAGCGCAACGCGGCTGTATCTGTACGCCCTCGAAGGCAACACCCGCGCCATCGAGTTCTACGAACGCCAGGGCTGGCGCAACACCGGCACCGAAAGCGACCAGATCGGTGGCATCGCGGTGCGGGCGCGCCGCTACGAGCGGCCGGTGTAGCGACAAGCCCCCCGGATTGCGGGTAAGGTATGCATCAGAGGCCTTCATCGTCCGGCGCGCCGGCCCGTGCCACCAGCAGGAACCGCACATCATGACTACCCTCCACCCGGCACTGCGCCCCATCCTGGCCGCGATCGCGTGCGCGTCGCTCGCCGGTTGCGCCAACCCGCCGGCCCGCGGCACGGATCCGGACTATCGCAGCCGCCCTCCCTCGGCCACGCAGGGCGCGACCAGCGCCCCGGGCCAACGCCTGAACATTCAGACCGGCGAGGGTGAACGCCTGAATCTGCCCTGGTTCATCCAGGACACGCAGAACCTGATCAATCGCCAGTGAGCCCGGCGGGGCGCCTCAGCGCGCCGCGAACCAGTCGCCGGCCACGCTGCCATTGCGGCCGCAGTAAGGCGGACCGGAGCCGTCGTCGGGGGTGCCGGGGGGCGCCGTTTCCCGCGCCACCAGCACGGCGCCGCGCCGCGTCAGCGTCAGAACCCAGGGCGGGCCGTCCTGGTAGGTCACTTTCAGGCTGTCGCCATCGACCACCGCGTTACCGCTCAGGTCGCATACCCAGTTACCGTAGTAAGGCATCCACGAACTGGCCGCCACGACCAACTGGCCGTTGGCGCCTTGCGTGATCTCGATCTCGCCCTCGATGTTGCGCCACTTGCCGACGAAGCCGGCGGCCGGATGCGGATTGATGGCCTTCAGCAAAGCCAGGCGCGCATGCATGAAGGTGGCCATCTCCTTGGCGGGCGTGCTCTGCGTGAAAGGCGCCTCATAGACCCTGTCCCGCATGCCCAGGAAATAGCGTTGATCGGCGGTCAGCGACTTGGCCGCTTCGGCATCCAGCTTGTCCCGCACCTCCTTGTATTGCCGCGCGATCGCCGCATCCTGATCCGCCAGCGCCGAGTTGGCGCAAATCGCTTTCTCGACCGGCGTGGCGGCCTTGGCGCAGTTGAAGGAAGGTGCCGCCGTGGCGCTGCCGGCCACGGCCAGGGAGGCCGCCAAGAGTAGAGGACGCATCATGTGAGAATTCTCCAGCTTGTGTGTGGATACGCCGCGCCCGGCGGCGCCGGAACAAGCTGCGGCACCGGCCTGTTCGACGGTGCGGGTTGAAGTCTAAGCGATAACACCGAGGCGCGGCGCGCGCGACACGGGCCGTCGCGCCTAGGTCCGTGCCCCCAATGCCTGCTGCCCGCGCCCAAAAAATTCGCCCGACGAATCGGGCGAATCCAATCGGGGCGCCACGGGCCGGCCAGCCCGCGGCGGCGCGACTATCGCGTCGGGGCCTTGGCCGCGCCCACTTCCTTGCGCACCTTGGCCACGTCCGACGCGCTCACTGCCGCGCCCTGGTTGCCCCAGCTTGAACGCACGAAGGTCACCACGTCGGCGACCTCCTTGTCGGTCAGGCGCCAATCGAAGCCCGGCATCGCGTACGCGGTCGGCGCCGCCGAGGTGCCCGGCATCTGCGCGCCCTTGAGCACGATGTGGATCAACGAGGCGGGGTCGGCCGAGTTCACGGTCGAACTGAGCGCCAACTGCGGAAAGGTTTCCGCGTAGCCCTTGCCGGTGCTGCGGTGGCAGGCCGCGCAGTTGTTCAGGAACGTCATGGCGCCATCGCTCGTATCCTTGCCGCTGCGCAGGGCCTGCGCCACGGTGTCGTTGTAGGCGAGCGGCTTGGTGGCGTTCTTGTTCACCGGCGGCAGGCTCTTCAGGTACACCGCGATGGCGTTGACGTCGGCGTCGGTCAGGTGCTGGGTGCTGTCCTGCACCACCTGCGCCATGCCGCCGAACGCGGCCGAATGGCCGTTGCGGCCGGACTTCAGGAAGGCCGCGATGTCCTCCTTGCTCCAGCTGCCCAGGCCGTCGGCCATGTCGCCGCGCAGGTTCTTGGCGAGCCAGCCCTCGACCACGCCGCCGGACAGGAAGGCCGAGCCGTCGGCGTCGGTCAGCGCCTTTTCCTGCAAGGCGAAGCCGCGCGGGGTGTGGCAGGTGCTGCAATGGCCCAGGCCCTCGACCAGGTACTGGCCGCGCAGCAGCGCCACCTTGTCGGCGTCGTTGGCGGGCGTGGCGCTGACCGGCGCGGTGGCGACGTCGGGCGCGAACATCCAGCGCCACACGCCCAGCGGCCAGCGCATCGACAGCGGCCAGGTGATGTCGGTGTCCTTGTTGGCCTGCTTGACCGGCGCCACGCCGTGCATGAAGTAGGCGTACAGGGCCTTGACGTCATCGGGCGAGACCTTGGCGTAGGCGGTGTACGGCATCGCCGGATACAGCGAATGGCCGTCCTTGGCCACGCCATGGCGCACCGCGCGATCGAAGTCCTCCAGCGTGTAGTTGCCGATGCCCGTCTCCTTGTCGGGCGTAATGTTGGTGGAATAGATCGTGCCCAGCGGCGACTCGATGCCCAGGCCGCCGGCAAAAGGCTTGCCGTCCCTGGCCGTATGACAGGCGATACAGTCGCCGGCGCGCGACAGGTATTCGCCCTGCTTGATCAGTTGGGCGTCGGCCGTGGCGGGCGCGCCGTCGGCGGCCCAGGCGCTGCCAGCGGCCAGCGCGCAGAGCGCGGCAACAATGGTTTTCTGCATCATTGTCGGCTCCTTATGCCTGCACCAGCGGGCCGGGATTCTTCAGGTACTGGTCGCGAATCGCCTGCGCGGCCCAGTACGCCAGGGCGCCCACCAGCCCGGTGGGGTTGTAGCCCATGTTCTGCGGGAACACACAGGCGCCCATCACGAACACATTGGGCACGTCCCAGCTTTGCAGGTACTTGTTGACCACGCTGTCCTTGGGGGTCGCGCCCATGATGGCCCCACCCGTATTGTGGGTGCTCTGGTAGACCCGGGTGTCGTAACGCGAGCCCTTCTTGCGCACGGCCACGAAGTGCTTCTCGGGCTTCATGGCCTTGGCCACGTCTTCCATGCGCTTGCCCATGTAGCCGAGCATGTCGAACTCGTTGTCGTGCCAATCGAAGGTCATGCGCAGCAGCGGCTGGCCGAAGCTGTCCTTATAGGTCGGGTCCAGCGACAGGTAGGCATCGCGGTACGACATCACCGAGCCGGAGATGCCGATGGTCATGTAGCGCTGGTAGGCGTCCTGCACGCCAGCCTTCCAGGCGGTGCCCCAGGATGGGGTGCCGGGCGTGGTGGGCGTCATCTTGATGGGACGGCCGCCGTAGCGGATATGGCGGATGCTGGCGCCGCCAATGAAGCCGAGCGGGCCGTGGTCGAACTGATCGCCGTTCAGGTCGTCCATGCCGACGCCGCCCGCACCGGTGCCGACGAACGGATTGAGCTGGGTGCCCTTGGGCAACAGCACATTGACCGCGCCGTTCATCTGGTAGGCATAGTTCTTGCCCACCACGCCCTCGTTGGTCTTGGGATCGTAGGGCTTGCCGATGCCCGACAGCAGCAGCAGGCGCACGTTGTGCATCTGATAGGCCGACAGGATCACCAGGTCGGCGGGCTGCTCGATCTCGCGCCCCTGGGCGTCGATGTAGGTCACGCCGACGGCCTTCTTGCCGGTCGAGTCGAGATTGACCTTGATGACGTGCGAATGGGTGCGCAGTTCGAAATTGGGCTTTTTCAGCAGCACCGGCAGGATGGTGGTCTGCGGCGAGGCCTTCGAATACATGTAGCAGCCGTAGTTCTCGCAGAACCCGCAGAAATTACAGGGCCCCAGGCGCACGCCGTACGGGTTGGTGTACGGGCCGGAAGCGTTGGCGGCGGGCGCCGGATACGGATGAAAGCCCACTTCGCGCGCGGCCTTGTCGAACAGTTGCGCGCCGTAGGTGGTGGCCAGCGGCGGCAGCGGGAATTCCTTGCTGCGCTTGCCTTCCAGCGGGTTGCCGCCCTCGACGATCTGGCCATTGAGGTTGCCGGCCTTGCCCGAGGTGCCGCAGACGTATTCGAACTTGGTGAAATACGGTTCCAGCTCGTCGTAGGTAACGCCGAAGTCCTGGATGGTCATGCCTTCGGGGATGAAGCCCTTGCCGTAGCGTGTTTCGTAGCGGGTGCGCAGTTCCAGTTCCTCGGGCAGCACCCGGTAGTGCATGCCGTTCCAGTGAAAGCCCGCGCCGCCCACGCCGGTGCCCAGCAGGAAGGAGCCATTCTGGCGATACGGCACGGCCACGTCGTCCACGCCATGCCGTATCGTCACCGTCTCCTTGGACAGGTCCTGGAACAGCTTGCCGCGCACGGAGTACGCCAGCTCGTCCAGCACCTTGGGATATTCCGCGTCCTTGGGGGTGTCCTGCATGGCGCCGCGTTCCAGCGCCAGCACCTGCAAGCCGGCCTCGGTCAGCTCCTGGCCCAGGATCGCGCCGGTCCAGCCGAAGCCCACCAGCACCGCGTCCACTTTGTCTTTCTTGATCGCCATCGCTTACCCCTTGTCCCCGGAAATCGACACGGGCCCGTAGGGATACTTGACGTTGGGCTGGTCGACCCAGTCCATGTAGTCGCCGCGCGCGCCCGGGAAACCCACCATTTTCCAACCCACCATGTTCTTGTTGCCGCCGTACATCGGGTCGGCGAAAAAGCCTTCCTTGGTGTTGCCGAGCAGGAAGCTGAAAAAGGTCTTGGCGGGCACGGTCTCGAATTCGATCTTGCCGGCCTGCAGATCCTTGAGGATCTGTTCCTGCACGGGCTTGTCGAGTTCCGCGAAGACCTTGCCGTGGGTCTTCTGGCACCAGGCGTCACAGGCCGCGATGCCGTGGCGGTAGACCTCGCGCGGGTTCTGGTTGAGCTGGTAGCCCAGTTCGGGCGCCACGTCGGGGTGGAACGGCCCCTGCATGTACCAGAGCTTGCCGTGGCCGTACGGCGTTTCCATCTGGCGGTCGATGAACTCCGGCACGCCGGCCTCGATGGCGCCGGGGCCGTACTGATCCGCGGGGATCAGGTGATCGACCGCGGCCACGATGAAGTTCCATTCGGGCTTGGTGAAGTAAGTGGGCTCGTAGGCCTTGGCGCCGCGCGCCGCGCCGCGGTCGGCGCCGTTGGTACAGCCGGTGGCAGCCACGCCCACCGCCAGCGTCGACGCGGGCACGATGGCCAACGCCTGCAGAAACCGCCTGCGCGGCTTTGCGTCTTGTGTCATAGACATCTCCGTGAGAATTCCAAGTTGTCCCGGCACCGCCGAACATGCACTCCTGGAAACACGAACTGCCGGGCCGCGCCCTGGTGACAACGCGCTCTTCTTTACAGAACAGCAGACCGATCCCACAAAAAGATCGGGCCCTCATTATGCGCCTTTCGCGCCAACTGATCTGCCTCAACGGCCGGATCAGATCGGTTTTCTTGACTTTGGATTTACTTTTGCATTAAGGACACTGTCAGACGAATTCAGGACAGCTCCGTGCCCGCATAGCGCGCGGCCATTGCCGCCCCCCGCCGGCAACGACGCCCAGGGCCCGTTCCGGGTTGAGATCGCGGATGGCGCGGTCACCGTGAACGGCCGCCGCTACGGCAGCATGGAGAAGGTGCCGCGCGCGGAACCGCTACCATACGAACTTTGCCGCCCTCACGCCCGTTGCCGTTTCCCATGCCCGCCCTGACTTTCCGTTGCCCCACCCTGGCCGACACCGACCGCTGCTTCGAGATCGAAAGCACCGCTTACGAAGGCGACGAGGCCGCCACCCATGCCAAGATCGCCACCCGCATCGCCGAATACCCAGAGGGCTTCCTGCTGCTGGAAGAAGCTGGCGCCATCGTCGGTTTCATCAATAGCGGCTGCGCCCACGAGGTGGTCATGTCGGACGAAGCCTTCAAGGAACTGATCGGCCACGACCCGGCCGCGCCCAACGTGGTCATCATGTCCGTGGTGGTCGACCCGGCCCACCAGGGCAAGGGCCATGCCGCGCGGCTGATGCACCGCTTCATCGACGATTGCCGTCGCCACGGCAAGCGCACCATCCACCTGATGTGCAAGGAGCGCCACGTCGCGCTGTACCGCAAGCTCGGCTACCGCTACGTGCGGCCATCGCCTTCCGACCATGGCGGCATGGCCTGGCACGAGATGGTGATGGCGCTGTAATCGCGGCTGGCGCCGGGTCGCCCGCGCCCCGTTCCCGGTCAACCGGCCGGCGCGTGCCGGCCCGGCCTGAAGCCGTGCGCGCCGTCCCTAACCGGCCTTGCCGAATACGCGCGACAGCACGCGCTGCGCGTCGGCCACACGGTCGCGGCCATCGGGCCGCATCTGCACATCGCGCATCAGCCCCAGCAATTGGGTCTTGCTGTGGGCCAGCCGGTTCTCCAGCGATTCGATTTCGGTCACCTTGCGCCGCAAGGCCTGCAACAGCGCGTCGCGATCCCATGCCCGCGCGTCGTCAGGCAGCAGCACGCGGATTTCCTCCAGGCTGAAGCCGACCTGCTGCGCGGTCGTGATCAGCTCGAGCGCCGAGATCGTCTCGGGCGGATAGCTGCGGTAGCCATTGGGGCGCCGCGCCACGGTTCTCAGCAATCCGGCGCTCTCGTAGAAGCGGATACGCGACGCGGTCAACCCGGTGCGCTTGGCCAATTCGCCGATGTTCACATTCTGGTCCTTTTCAATGCGCCGCCGACTCAGGCGCGGAACTGTCCGCGCCCGCGGCCCCGGGGCGCGCGCGGCGCGGCGTACCGCGCACACGCGGCATGGCCGCGCGCGCCCGGAGCGATTGCGGCGCAACCGCCCCGGCTTACTTGGCGGGCGCGGCCGGCGTCGTGGCGGCGGGCGCGGCCGGCGGCAACTTGTTGGGCGGCAGCACCGGGCCGGCGGGCAGCGGCGCCGCGCCATCCGGCTTGACGAACGTCAGGGTCGACACATAGCCCATGCCGTCGTATGCCTCGGGGCCATTGGCGCCCTGGCGCTCGCCCGGCGTGCGGTCGATGTGCATGGCGCGCAACACGTATTGGCCCTTCCAGGGCAGGTCGAACGAGGCCTTGCCCTGCGCGTCCGTG
The DNA here is from genome assembly GCF_050285565.1 of Achromobacter sp. Classification (GTDB taxonomy): domain Bacteria; phylum Pseudomonadota; class Gammaproteobacteria; order Burkholderiales; family Burkholderiaceae_B; genus Achromobacter. The sequence continues at coordinate 57,896 of NZ_JBLZXG010000003.1, read as the reverse complement.
TAGGCCACTTTTTCCCAGCCCGACTGCACCATGGCGACGAGCTTGGCCTTGGCCAGCGGCTGCCCCTTGAGCACCACCTGGAATTGCCCGGCCTTGCCGGTGGGCACGATGTCCATGGTGAGCTTGGGCGCGGCCGCCGCGCTCACGTCAGCCATGTAGCGCGCGCTCATCCAGAACCAGGCGTTCATCTGTTCGCCGCCATGCTTGAACTTGCGCAGCGGCAGCGCCGACTCTTCCGCCAGCAGGCTTTCGTTATGCGCCGCCTTGGCCGACAGCGTGAAGCCGTCGGCCACCTTGGCCACCGTCAGCGGCGATTCGCCCTTGGGCGATACCAGCCGGGCCGACAGCTTGGTGAACGTGTCGAGATAGCCCGGCGACGCTTCGCGCAGGTTCTCGGCGAATTCCCCGAACCGGATGATGGCGGACTTGCCCGCCGGCTGCTCGATCCAGACCTGGTGCGCCTGCGCGGTGGCGGAAAGGCACAGCGCGGCGATCGCGATGGACAGGGTCTTCTTCATTGAATGCTCCAGAAAGATGGGGATGGACAGGCCCTGCCGCTGCCGGCGCCCGCCCCCGCGGCGGGAAGATCGGCACGGCGCGTCCGGACGATGGAAGACGCTTGTGCAGGTACGGCCATGAATCCTGGCATTCGAAGACAACCCAAAATAACAATGAGAACCGGCTGGATTATGTGGATCGACCCGGCGCTGTCAAGGCGGCGGCCCGCCCCGCCCGGCGCCGCCGACCTGTTTGCGCAGCGCGGCGCGCGGCGCCTTTTTCACTGCGCCGACGCCGCTTCGCAAGGCGCCTGAAGCCCGCGCGAAGCCGCCTCAAATGCCCCCGCAAAATCGGACTGCGCGCAGTGGCCAAGCCCGCCATTTCGACAAGAAGACCGCACCTGGCTGGCGCGCTCACAGCGCCAACTGATCCAGCAGGTCCTGGAACAGATCGTGCCGCGGCATTTCATCCAGCGCCAGCCCGGCCGCCTCGAACCAGGACGCTTCCGCCTCCGGGTGCGGGCCGCTCAGCACCACGATGCCTTGCTCGAAACCATAGCGGGCGGCGGCCAGGTCGCCGTTTTCGTAGGCCGCGATGGCGCGAAACCGCGGGTCGCCGGGCTGCGCCCGCAGATAAGGGCCGTCCTGGTAAAAAACGCGGTCCCGATGACCGGCCCAATCGATGGCGACGACGGCATCTTCGATGGTGCTGACCGCAAACCCCGGGCGGCCGACCTCCGAATCCAGTTCCTGCCCGATCAGCCCGAAGCCGCCGGCATCGGCAAGATACGCGCCCATGCACAGGCCGAGATAGCGTCCGCCGCGCGCCACGAAACGCCGCACCGCGTCGACCCGCGCATTGCCCAGGCTGTGGAACGCGGCGGGAATGTCCTGGCCGCCGCCCGGCTGCACATAGAGGTCGTAGCGGGCCAGGCTGGCCTCGGAAATGTCGATGCGCTCCCGCGGGCCGACGTAGTCGACCTGATAGCGCGCGCCGGCCTGTTCGATTGCGCGCCGGGCGGCCGCCGAGCAGGCATCGCACGCCGCCGGACCGCGGTAGACAGCGACACGCACCGGCTCGCCGTCGGCCGCGCCGGCCAGCGCGGCGGGCGCCGCCCCAACCAGCATCAGGGCAAGCAACAGCAAACGAAGCAACGTCATGGCCGCCCCCGGAAAAAGGTACGCGTCTTGCAGCGATTTCTTCCTATTGGTCGGAAACCGGTCAGACCATATGCTCCGGTATTCACGATAGCGTGTCGAGAGGCCTCATCCAGCGATCTCCGCACGCAAAAACGCCGCGGATGCGGTGTTCAGCGCCTGCGGCGCTTCCCGCGGCAACCAATGTCCCGCCCCGGGAACAAACTGAACACCCCGCAGGCCGGCCCCCCCACCGGTTCGGCCGCAGCCCGGGCGAGGAAAGCGCGCGAGAGGAAGGCCATGTTCTCATTGCGGCCGGCGGCGCAATTGGCAGGCGTGGCGGCGACGCACTGAGGGCGCGGCGATCACGGCGCCGGGGCGCCCGGGGGTTTGGCCGCGCCGCGATCCGCCGCGTCCGCATCCAGTTGCCGCAGCACGTATCGCGCCGTTGCCTGCACCGTCCCGCCCGCGTCCACCGGCAACCAGGGCAGCGCGCCCGGCGCGCGCGCCAATTGCCGGCGCACCACGGCTTCATCGGCGTCGGACGGATCATTTACGCGCGCCCTCACGCGCGCCACCAGGGTCGCGGGCGGCGCTTGCAGCCAGAAGCCGGCAAATCCCACCCGCGCCCGCGCGGCCGCCTGCGCGATGCGCGCGCGGTCGGCCGGCCGGTCGAAGACGGCGTCGGCGATCACGCACCAACCGGCGTCCAACAGTTCGCGCGCGTGCTCGGCCTGCGCCGCATAGACCTGCTCGGACACGTCCAAGCCATAGGCCCGCGCCGGCAGCCGCGCCTGTGCGGCAACGCCGTGCAAGGCCTTGCGGATGCGGTCGCTCGACAACACCCGGGCCCCCGGCGGCGCCCCCACCTCGGGCGCGATCGTGGCGGCGAGCACCGATTTGCCGGAACCGCTCAGGCCGCCCACCGCGACCAGCCTGACGGCGCGCGGCGCCAGACAGGCCAGCCCGGTGTCCAGGTAGCGCAGGGCCCGCGCTTGCAAACGCGCGCGCGCCGGCTCGGTCGCCGCGGCGGCCTGGGTGGCGACGACGTGGGCGCGGATCGCCGCGCGCAGCGCCATGAAGGCCGGCAGCAGGGGCAGGCCGTCGTCGTCGTCGCGCTGATCCAGATAGCGGTTGAGCACCTGGTTGGCCTGCGGCCCCATGCCCCGGCACCAAAGATCCATCAGCAGGAAAGCCAGGTCATACAGCACGTCGATGGTAGACAACGACGCGTCGAACTCCAGACAGTCGAACAAGGTCGGCTCGCCGTCGATCAGGCAGATGTTGGCCAGGTGCAGGTCGCCGTGGCACTGCCGCACTTTGCCGGCCCGGGCCCGCGCCCGCAACAGCGGCGCGTGGCGCGCCAGCTCGCGCCGCAATGCCGCGTCCAGCGCCGCGATCCTGTCCGCGGGCAGGGACGCCAGCCCGGCGAAGACCTGCGCGTTGGTGTCGACCACGCGCGCCAGTTGCGCTGGCGTATCCACCTCGGGCGCCACCTGCGCGCGCTCATGGAAAGCGGCGATCACGCACGCCAGGCGCTCGGCCAGGGCGGCCGGCAGGCCGTCGCGCGTCACCACGGTATCCAACAACGCATCGTCGGCGAAGCGCCGCATCTCCACCACCGCATCGACCAGCTCGCCCGGCCCGTCGAAAGACAAGGCCCCATCCTGCTGGCGGGTGATGCGGCGCACCCCCAGGTACAGGCCGGGCGCGGTGCGGCGGTTCAACGCCAGCTCGCGTTCGCAGGCCTGCAACCGCAGTACCGGCGTGGACAGATCGATGTACGCGAGCCGGACGGCGCGCTTGAGCTTGCAGGCGCGCGCGCCGGCCAGCACGATGGTCGACAGATGCGTATGCACCGTGGCAATGTCGGCGGCCGGCACGCCCTGGACGCGCGGGCAGGTCAGGAACGCCAGCGTGGCGGACTGGTTCTCGACGGTCATGGATTCTCCCGGCATGGACGAGGGCCTTGGCACCGCCATTATCGCGCGGCCGGCGGGCGGTCCCCCCCGGACCGCCATCGCAAGCCAGCCTGGTGCCATCCGCGCGCGCGAGCGTCGTCACCACCAGTTCATTGCGTGTCAACGTGCAGCGACTCATCGCACTGCAGGTCAGCCCCGCGCCATTGCGCTCCGTGTCGGTGACGGACGCAAGCACCCCGTCACCGCGTGGCCGGCGGCGCGCCCGCGGGGCCGCGCTGCATCATCTGATGCCACATCATCTGCTGCATCAACGATTGCTGCATGCCCATGTACTGATCCATCATGTACTGGTGTTCCTTGAGCTGGCGCTCCGTCATGCCAGAGTAAAAGCGCCGCATCTGGCCCCGATCGGGCGGCAGCCCCGGCCGCGCGGCGCCGCCCATCATTGGCCCTCCCATCCGCGAGCCCCCCACGCAGCAGCCGCGCCCGTCCATCCCGCGCATGGCATGCATCATTCCCATGGTGGCCTGCATGGTGTCCCAGTGTTCCTGCAAAAGGCGCTGGCGGGCCTCGGGATCCTGGGTTTTGCGCAGCGCGTCCATCTGCTCCTGCATTTTGCGCAGGTTGTCTTCGGCCGCGCCCATCTGTTTGTCGAACTCGGCGACGCTGTCCGTCTTGTCCGTCTTGTCCGTCTTGTCCGTCTTGTCCGTCTTGTCCGGCGCGGCGGCGGGCGCGGGCGGCGCCGGCTTGGAGGGCTGCGCCAGCGCGGGGCCGGCGCACAGGGTGAAGGCGGCTAAAGCCGCAACGATGGCGGTTTTTCCCATGGCGAGTACTCCCAGCGGATAAGGGGGTGGATCAAGGTGCTTCATCCACTCTACAAGCCACAAAACGCCCGATATTGACCAAACGCAAGCAGGCGCCGGAGTACTGAGCACCTATGGCTCCCACAGGGACGCGATGCCACTGCCCGCCGGGCGCTACGTCATCCGTCCGCCGCGCCCGCAATCCGGCGCGTCCGCCACCCAGCCGCGACCGCGCTCAGCGCGCCGCGCCGATTTGCAGCAAGGTGAATTCACGCCGCAGATAACGGCTCATCACCTGCGACAGTATCGGGTTCCCGGCATTGCCGGCCTTCGGCGCCACCAGGCTGACCACCGCCGCGCACAGCTTGCCGGCCTCGACGGCGCGCCCGGCAAAGCTGGCTTGCACCGCGCCCGCCATGCTTTCCTTCCAGGCCGCATCGATGCCGTCCACGGCCTGCCTGGCCGTGGCGCAATCGGCGTAAGCCAGCGATATCACCACGGCAGGCGCCTGCTCGATCTGGGCATCCGCGAGCAGGCCGCCGAAGTAAGGCGGGATACCGCGCGCATTGGCCGCGGCCGCCACCTTGAAATTCTCTTGCACCGTCTTGGCATCCGCGCGCGGCGACAGCAGAACCTGGGCCGGATCGACCGCCGACAACCCCAGCACGGGCGAGATGACCGCGGCCTGCACGATCTGGCCACGCCCTGCGGGCACCGCGTCCTTCAAACCGGCCACCGCCGCCGCAACGACTTCGCTATCGGCCACCGACGGCCCGGGCTGCGACAGGCGCTTCATGCCATCGGGCGCCGCCGCCTGGATCAGCGCCGCATCCCGCGGCATCACGAAGCTGGCCTTGCCCATCGCGCCGCGCCACGGATCGCGCGGATTGGCTTTCTTCAAATCCATCTGACGGGCTTCGCCGTTGGCCAGCACCCCCGCAACGCCGCCCGCCTCCACCGCCACGAAATCGCCCTGCTTGAGGCGATCGACCAACTGCCCCACGGCTTGCTTATCCTGCAGCCCCCAGTACGTGATGTTGCCGGGCGCCTGACCGAACGCGGCGAAATAGGAAATCTGGTCGAACGGCACTTTGGCGTTGCCGGCCCATTGATCCAGGCCATAGCCGATGGCTTCGAGCGGGCTGATCCACGCCGCCATGGACAATCGGCGCATGCCGTCCGGCGAAGGGCCGGATTGCTCCAGGCCCAGCCAGGCTTGGACGTCGACGAAGAAGACCTGCATGGCGTCAGGCGCCGAGAGTGTCGCCTGGGGAATCTGCGTCAAGGCATGCTGCAGGGTTTGGGTGCTGTCTTGGGCTGCCGCGGCAGTGGCGAAGCCTGCCACGGCGCAGAGTGCAAGAGCCTTCAGGCGCATTGGGGATCCTTGTTGATGACGTCGAAATCGATGACAGATAGTACCTCGATGCCCGCCAATCGATGCCAGATAGCGGCAGGCCACCCCACGCGCCGCAGACGCAACATCGACCGACGGCGGGCACGCCCGGCAAGGCGCCGCGCTGCTGGCCGACTACGCGCGCGAGCGGTACTGCTCGATCCATTTCACGGACTGCGCAAGACCGCCGAAGGGAAACAGGTGCAGACTCACCTGCCCATGCGCCGGCGTCAGGCCGGCGGCCAGCCGATCGACAAAAACGTCGGGCCCCGCCGTGCCGAACAGCCTGCCAAGGGAAATGCCGTACTTGGACCACATCGATGCGCACGCGCTGACCCCGCACAGCGCGGCATAGCGCGCCAGCACCGCGATACCGGCGGGCCCCGGCACGCCGACGCGCACGGGATGTCCGATGCCCCGCGCGCGCAGCGTAGCCAGCCACGCCAGCACGACGTCGGCATCGAAGCCAAACTGCGTGACGATCAAAGGCGTCATGCCGCGCGCGCTGATGTCGTGGCACTTGCGTTCGAGCACCGCCCAGCACGCGGCCGCGTCCATGACGGGATGGCCCTGCGGATGCCCTCCCACGCCGACCACCTTGATGCCCGCGCGCTCGAAAACGCCGGTTTCGATCAACGCGGCGCTGTCGGCAAACGGCCCCGCCGGGGTCGAGGGATCGCCCGCAATCACGAAACAGCGCGTCACCCCGGCCTGCGCAACCGCGCGCTGGACGAACCCCTCCAGCTCGCCCAGCGAAGCGATGCGGCGCGCGGAAAGATGCGGCATGGGCGTCAGGCCCAGTGCGCGCACGGCCCGCGCCGCGGCCAGCCGCGCGTCATCGTCCTGGCCAGGCAGGTAGGGAATGGCAATGGTCGAGCCGGGCGGGATCCGCGGCGCGGCCGCGGTCAGCGCGGGAATGTCCCGGACGCCGACTTCAAGCGAACAGGCATCGGTGATATGGCCGGCGAGCCGGGATGCGGGCGAGTGAATCAGGGGCATCGATGAAGGGCGCGCCCAACCGCCCGGCAGGCCGGGCGCAGGCGGCGGCAAGGATCAGGCGTGGGCGTCGTGCGCCGTGGCGGGGGCAATGGCTGGCCGGCGGGCCAGTTCGATGAAGGCCCGCACGTAGTCGATGGCGGTGTCGGCCTCGCGCGCCCCCAGAAAGATCTGCTTGGCGATGCCGCGCGCCCCCAGCCGCACGGGCACCACGTCCATCCTGGCCGCGTATTCTTCGACCAGCCAGCGCGGCAGCGCGGCCACGCCGCGGCCGCTGGCCACCATCTGCACCATGATGTCGGTGGTCTCGATAGACTTGTGCCGCTTGGGCGTGACCCCGGCCGGCAACAGGAACTGGTTATAGATGTCCAGGCGCTCGATGTCCACGGGGTAGCTGATGAGCACTTCCTGGGCCAGTTGCTGGGGCTTCGCGTACGCGGCCGCCGCCAGGGCATGGCCCTTGGCCACCACCAGCACCTGCTCGTAGTCGAACACCGGCTCGAACTTCAGCCCCGGCTTGAACAGCGGGTCGGGCGTGACCAACAGGTCGATCTCATAGCCAAAGAGCGCGCCAATCCCGCCGAACTGGAACTTCTGCTTGACGTCCACATCGACGTCGGGCCAGGCCGCGAGATAAGGCGACACCACCTTGAGCAGCCACTGATAACAGGGGTGGCATTCCATGCCGATGCGCAACGCCCCGCGCTCGCCCTGTGCGAACTGGCCCAGCCGCTCTTCGGCCAGATCCAGTTGCGGCAGCACGCGGTTCGCCACCGCCAGCAGGTATTGGCCGGCCTGCGTCAGGCGCAGGCTGCGGCCTTCGCGCAACCAGACGGCGGTGCCCAGTTGCTGTTCCAGCTTCTTCATGCTGTGGCTCAGGGCCGACTGGGTCAGGTTCAGCACGACCGCGGCGGCCGTCAACGACCCCTGCTTTTCGACCTGCTGGACGATGCTGAGGTGGATGCGCTCAAGCATTCAGATGATTTCCGCTCATGGATTCGTGAAATAAAACCATTTTACTTCATCAGTCCCCGCCACTAGTATGCGCTGCCGTCGTTCGCGGACGCGCCACCGCGTAACTCAATTCCAGTGAAGCAAAAATGACTCGTCCACTCCGTCTAGTAGCCGTTTCCGGCGGACTGCAACGCCCCTCCAAATCCGCCGCCCTGGCGCAGCACCTGCTGGACCTGATCGCCGACAACGTCCCGTGCGAGCAACGCCTGGTCGAACTGGGCCAACTGGCGCCGCACCTGGCGGGCGCGACCTGGCGCAACCACCTGCCCGACACGGTGGAACGGGAACTGGCCGCCGTCGAGCAGGCCGACGTCCTGGTGGTGGCGACGCCGGTCTTCCGCGGCTCCTACACAGGACTGTTCAAGCACTTCTTCGACTTCATCCACCAGGACGCCTTGATCGACAAGCCCGTGCTGCTGGCGGCCACCGGCGGCAGCGAACGCCACGCCCTGATGATCGATCATCAATTGCGGCCGCTGTTCAGTTTCTTCCAGGCGCGCACCTTGCCGCTGGGCGTCTACGCCACCGACAAGGATTTCGCCGATTACCGGCTGCAGGACGCGGCTCTGATCGAGCGGGCCAGACTGGCGGTGCGACGGGCCTTGCCCCTGGTCGAGCTGACGCGCCGCCCCAGCGCCGTCGCCGCCGAGGAAGCCATCGCCGCCTGAAGCACGCCCCGCAACGCCGGCCAGGCGCCCCGTTCGCCCTCGCCGTTCCGACCCGACACACGCCCTTCGGGCGCCCCGCAAAAGCTTGTGTTTGCCGCGCCTTGCGGCCGCCCGAACCGGCTTTCATTTCCCGCAGACTTTTTTCGCAGAATCAGCGCATTCCATCATCATGAGCAACGATTTCACCTTCAGCATCAAGAGCATTCCTTTTGATGAGAACTACCGTCCTGCGGACAACACACGCATCACCACCAACTTCGCCAATCTGGCCCGGGGCGAAAGCCGCCAGGAGAATCTGCGCAACACCCTGCGGATGATCGACAAGCGTTTCAACAACCTGGCGCATTGGGACAACCCCAAGAGTGATCGCTACACCGTCGAACTGGAGATCATCACCGCCGAAATGCACATTGGCGCCGCAAGCGGCGGCGATGTCTTTCCGCTGATCGAGATCCTGAAGACCAATATCGTCGACAAGGCGAACAATGAACGCATCGAAGGGATCGTGGGGAACAATTTCTCCTCGTACGTGCGTGACTACGACTTCAGCGTGCTGCTGCCCGAGCACAACAACAATAAGGCTGCGTTCACCACGCCCGACGGCTTCGGCGATCTGCACGGCAAGCTGTTCAAGCACTTCGTGAACTCAAGCGCCTACCAGGAACGCTTCAGCAAGCCGCCGGTCATCTGCATCAGCGCCTCCAGCAGCAAGACCTACGAGCGCACGGAAAACCACCATCCCATCCTGGGCGTCGAATATCGCCAAAACGAATTCTCGTCGACCGACCAGTACTTCGAAAAAATGGGGCTCCAGGTCCGCTACTTCATGCCGCCCGGCAGCGCCGCGCCGCTGGCCTTCTATTTCCAGGGCGACCTGCTGGGCCACTACACCAATCTGGAGCTAATCAGCATCATCAGCACGATGGAAACGTTCCAGAAAATCTACCGCCCCGAGATCTACAACGCCAACTCCGCGGCGGGCAAGCTCTATCAACCGAGCTTGAAGAACCAGGACTACTCGTTGACGCAGATCGTCTATGACCGCGAAGAACGCAGCCAACTGGCCGTCAAGCAAGGCAAGTTCACGGAAGAACACTTCATCAAGCCCTACAAGCACGTGCTCGAACGCTGGGCGGCCAACTACGCGCATTGATCAATCAGAACACACGGAACCCCCAATCATGAAGAAACTGCTCCCCACCTCGACCGCCGGCAGCCTGCCCAAACCGTCCTGGCTGGCCCAACCCGAAAAGCTCTGGTCGCCCTGGAAACTGCAAGACCAGGAACTGATCGAAGGCAAGCGGGACGCGCTGCGCCTGGCGCTGCATGAACAGCAGCACGCCGGCATCGACATCGTCAGCGATGGCGAGCAGACCCGCCAGCACTTCGTCACCACGTTTATCGAGCATCTGGACGGCGTCGATTTCGAAAAGCGCGAAACCGTCCGGATCCGCGACCGCTATGACGCGAGCGTGCCGACGGTGGTGGGCGCCGTGAGCCGCCAAAAACCGGTCTTCGTCGAAGACGCCAAGTTCCTGCGCCAGCAGACCAAGCAGCCCATCAAATGGGCCCTGCCCGGCCCCATGACGATGATCGACACGCTCTACGACGCCCACTACAAGAGCCGCGAAAAGCTGGCCTGGGAATTCGCCAAGATCCTCAACCAGGAAGCGCGGGAACTGGAAGCCGCCGGCGTCGACATCATCCAGTTCGACGAGCCGGCATTCAACGTCTTCTTCGACGAAGTGAACGACTGGGGCATCGCCACCCTGGAACGGGCGATCGAAGGCCTGAAATGCGAAACCGCCGTGCACATTTGCTATGGCTACGGCATCAAGGCCAACACCGACTGGAAAAAGACGCTGGGGTCCGAGTGGCGCCAGTACGAAGAGTCCTTCCCCAAGCTGCAGCAGTCCAACATCGACATGATCTCGCTGGAATGCCACAACTCGCATGTGCCGATCGACCTGATCGAACTGATTCGCGGCAAGAAGGTGATGGTGGGCGCGATCGACGTGGCCAGCGATACCGTTGAAACGCCGGAAGAAGTGGCCAATACGCTGCGCCAAGCGCTCAAGTTCGTCGATGCCGACAAGCTCTATCCCTGCACCAACTGCGGCATGGCGCCGCTGTCGCGCCAGGTGGCGAATGGAAAACTGCGCGCGCTGAGCGCGGGTGCGGAGATTGTTCGGAAGGAGATGTTGGGGTGAGGGTCAGGTGAAGCTGGCAAGGGTGCCGAGGGGTGATTGAAGCAATAACTGATTGCCCGCCTAAACCCCATGAAAAAGGCGCTTCGGCGCCTTTTTCATTTATCGTGGAACCAACGCGGCCTGATTCCCACTCGATCTTCAACAGAAAACGCCGAGCGGTTGAAAGCGCACCGAGACAAGCCTGCCGCTAATCAGTAGTAATACCTGATTGAGCTGACGAAATCCGGCGAAACCTCTGTGCCATGGCTCTCGGCCAGGAAACCCTGGATCTCGCGCACGCTCATACTTCGGGCGTACATGGCGATAATCCGGTCATCAAACCCGGTGAAGCGCCGTTCGTAATTGGGGATCAGGCTGAGCGCTAGCCATCCGCGCCGAAATTCCATGAGTTCGGAAACTCTTTATCATGCCGGGTGCTTTGGCGCATGGTCGAGGCACATGCGACACAACGCCACACTGTTCCGATCTTCTGACGCCCTGATCCAGCGCCATAGTGCACTACGGCCTGCTGCACCAGACTGGGGTGTGGAGCAGTCGACGACGGCTGCCCGTTCAGTAACAAACACTCGTAGCAGATATCCATTTGGCCTCCGAATGACGGCTTCATTCATCAACACACAGGGACAAGACGAGCAAAAAGACGCTAATGCCACTGCCGCAAAGGGCTGCGACAAATTCGTAGGGAGAAGGTACGAACACCACCAGCCAGGCTGAAACCAAAGCCACCACAATGCAGCCGCCTAACATAATCACGGCCATAGCGTCTCCTTCTACTCGGGAGAAAACACTGGATGCTCCCCCCCACGATATGGAAGTCTCAGCTCATTGGCTTATGAGAAATAGGCGCTTTTTTTTTAAAACGCGAATTTATATATCGCCCTGCCTGACGCGCCAGCGATCCGGATTTTCAACATCTTGTGAGCCGCCTCCTTCTCGGCAGTTCTGTCTCACCACGCTTAAGGTTGCGCTAGACAAACCACTAGCGTCTTCCGGGAAAAATGCAGGCGGGAGCATTGTCCCGCAGGCAATAGTGATGCGATAGGGCCGTCAAAATCAGCGTCTGCGACTTTCCTGGTTCGCCCGACCATGCTGTCAGAATGGTGCGGATGCCCGTTTCCAGTTAACACTCGAGCGGCCCGATCAAGGCTGGCGGATAGAAGGCTGCCCAAGGCTCCGCGATTTGAAGCCGGCAAAACGCAACGGCCGCCCCCTCGAGACGCATTTGCCAAGCCGGCAAAAAAAACACCGGCTTGACACCGGTGTACGAAAATACCAACTCAAAACATGTGCTTGAGCGATACTTACAAGCGCTTGTTGATAAAGGGATCGTACTGATACCCGCCACAATTGCCATCCCCGCCGCAACCGCCGCAACCGCCCCCACCGCCCCCACCTCCACCGCCAGACAAGCCGCCTCCTCCGGCGAAAATCGCAAATTTCGTATGATAGGTTACCGGCCCGGTATTCAAAACCGTCGACTCCCAAAAAACATCATCGACTTCGGTATGCATAATTTTCCCCAGCGGCCTCGCGTTAGGATCGAGTTCGGGGGTCAGTATTTTTTTACTCATAAGCGCAGGAGGAGTAAGGTTTCCCGCTCCATTATTGAAAACGAATTCCTTAATGACGCATTGGTAGGCCCCACCCATAGATATGGAAGTCATGCGCCAGCGAATTTGATCCCCAGGCCTGGCAAAAACATCCAGTTCACTCTCGCCCTGATTCTGCACTGCATACCACGTGCCTATCATATATACGTAGTATTTTCCATCATTCTTGAGTTGCACATACCGACTAGTATCCGTATCACTTTGCGCAAAATCATTCTTACCATAGTCCTTGATGATTCTTGGCGCATCAACAACAATAAGCACGTCCAAAATTGCCATGACCATTTCTCCTAGAAATGACATCAAAAACAAGCGCTGAGATTGAAAAGCACATACATCGATCGTTTCGCAGCAAGCAACAGCAGCCGAAAACGTATATCAGCCCGACAGGCGCTCCGCCAGAACATCTCGATCTCTCCATAGCCTTCGAGATTTCCAGTCACTAGCCGGCCCCTGTAATCATGAACCAAAGCTTGCGCTATTCGTCGGTGGCTGCACACACTTCTCGGAAAATGCCTCACCTTCAGCGAAGTCCTGCAGCACAATTTCAACATGGCGCGGCATGAAACTGCCTATAGACTTTCGGAGTTTCTTTTGAAAAACGTCACCACACAACGCTTCGTTCGAAGCGAAAGCGATAATGACGGTCAAACTCGGCCCACATATCCGGAACCGGAACACCTATCAACCAATCAGGCGACGTATAGTACGCATATGCTCCTATACATCTGTGTAGGAGTATCCAGCCTCCTCGAACATAGAACGGGGTCGGAGAGACGGGGGTACTGCATCAGCAGGAGCCAGGGGCATTCCGCTGTAGTCCGGGCTAGGCGGCCGGCCACTTGCGAATTGAGAGGAAGGTGAGGACACCAAGTGTTCAGGTCTGTCGACCACGTAACCGCCTTGATTCGGAACCGTGTGCTCTGTCAAGGTTCGGGTGTAATAATCTGCGTGGGTTATTTCTCTGTACCCTGAGAAGGGGGCGGCAGACTCAGGCGCACGTTGTGTGCGGCCGGGGCTGGGCGGTCGTTCGTAATTGTAAATGGGCGTATGCGCGGCAGCCACGGACTCATCATAGTTCACGGGGGCAGGCGTGATATTTCGTGCTGGCGCAGCGACCTCAGCCGGCGCTTGCGTTCGGGGTTCCCCGCTCGGCGCCTTTTCGGCAAGGGAACCGGCGGTCTCTCCGGGCGTGACGGAGGCCCTCTCCTTTTTGCTCCCGCCTATTTTCCCGAAAAGACTCCTGCTTGAGCGCTTGCCGCTACTTTTTGACGTATGTGCGTCTACCCCGCTCGAAAATTCCCCGACGTTGACGGCCCCTCTAGCCGTGCGCGGACTCATAAGCGCGCCCCCACCCATCAGCGCAGCACCCGCCAAAGAAAGTACCATGGAGGCGATGCCCCAACCTTGAGCGGCCTTCGCCTTACCATTGTTTGTCATCACCGGGTTGCCAGCGGCATCGAGCGTCGCATAGTTCGCTGCCTCGGTATCCTGGAATGCTGCAATAATTCCGGTCACAGCCCCCGAGCCGGTCAGCCCCATGCCTGCGACGATCAATGCCGCAGAAATGGGCGTTGCCGTACCCAGCGTCATTAGGCCCACGAGCACCGCCAATCCGAAAAGCCCCACGGAAAGGCCAATATTAGCCCACGCAAAGCCGCTCAAATGTCCGGAAGGGTCGCTTGCATTGATCGGGTCTCCTCCAACATAGGAGTAAGAATTTACTCCCCCTGCGCCGAACGGACTCCAAGCATCCGGGCTGGTAAAGCGCATTAGTGTCGGGCTATATACCCGATAGCCGTTCCCCAGGTGGTAGGCATCGAGTTCCTCATCGAACAACTCGCCGTTATAGCCCAATTTTACCGCCCCCCTGGTACCGGAACTCCAGCCGTAAGGACTATATGCCGCCATGGAAAAGTCGCTTCCCGATTCGACTGCCAACACCGAGGACTTCGCGTCCGTGCAGGCCAGCGAGACTGCCGCATCGGATTGCTGCTGCGCGACCACTTGGCCCGCCACGCGGAGAAAGCTGGTCACTGCCGACGCCTCATCGACGATAGTCTCCACCGAACCTCGGCGGTAGTACATATCACGCCGTTTTCCGGACGCTCCCGCGCGCGACCTCAAAAGGTCCAGTGCATCATAGCCATACGTTACCGCGCCGCTCGACCCTTCCACTGATACCAATCTACCCAGCGCGTCATACGAAAGTCGGCGTCCCTGCTCATCACGAACCATCCTTCCCGCCGCGTCATAGCGAAGTTCCGCATAGCCCGGATAATCGGAATGCGAGTGTCGAATCCAGGTCAATTGGCACGGATCATCCTGGTTATCAAAACCATAAGAAGCCTCATCTTTGCCCCCCTCAAAAACCGTTATAAGACTGGTGATATTACTCAGCTCATCATACAAGTATGACTGTGAACAAATCTGCTTGCCATACGGATCGCACGGCAATTGAGCTCCATCACATACGTAGCTCACAAGCCGACCGCGGTCATCGTATTTATAACTCTCGCCGCGCAGGAGTTCTCCGTTCAAATACGTATGGCGCGCCAGAAGAGTATCGTTTTTATCCCAATCCTGTTCGATAACCACCCGCTTATCGCCTTGCGTGAATACCGTCTCTCGACGCACCTCCCGCGAAAACGCGTCAAGCGTCAATGAAGTCGTCGACTCACGCTTGCCATCTTGCACCGTCCACGCGCAAAGACGGCCATATTGATCATAGGTGCCTTGAATCCGAGTAGAACCAGCCTCGCACTTTGACGGGCGGCCGTAGGCGTCGTAGTCGAATGTACTTAGTTGCCCAGCCACGTCCGTGTAAGATATTAGACGTCCACCCAAAGAGTAGCGATAGCTTGCGGTACGGTCCGCCGTCGCCCAACGCGTGGTTTCTTCCTGCAACCTTCCCCATATGTCGTGCTTGAACTCCAACATTGGCCCGTTTGCGGCAGGCGATACTTGAGCGGAGTTGAGGGCCCCGTAGCGGTCATAATCGTATGACCTCCAAAAATCCCCCCCCACCACCTCGCAGCGCTGTATGCTATTGTCCAGTTCAGGGACGTAAGTGTAGCGAATCCGATCGCCTACCGGAGTCTGAACCTCCGCGGCGAAACGCGAAGCGCCACGATATGAAAACCGATAAGTGCGCCCGCCATTCGTGGTAGTTGTCAGCCGCATTAATCCATCATATTTTTGGCTGCCCAAGGAAACAGCATTGACTGAAATGCCCACAGTCAATGACTGCATACTGTGTGCAGCGTACTCTCGAGCTACCGTTGTACCATCCGGAAGAGTACGTTTAATCACACGGTCAAACTGGTCATATTCATAAGATAACGTGTGCCCCAGCGCATCTGTTGTGCCGATCAACCGGCCAGCGCCGTCGTATCGATAAGAGTCGACGCTAAGAACTTGGCCGCTCCCGTTCGCTCTACTGAAATTATCAAGGCGAAGCGTCGTCGGGTCATATTTGAATAGATACTCAGCATCCAAACCAGGCGTGCGCCTGGTCGACAAAAGGCGTATGGGATCCTTTTGCTGCTCCACGCAGAAACCGTCACTGGCCGAGGCGCGCATGACTTGGCCCCAACTATCATAATCAAAGCTAACCGTACGTTGAAAAGAAGGTTCGGATTGTTGAGGAGACAGCCAGTCCTGCGTCTCAGTCCGCGCCAAGGTTCCGCGACTATCGTAGAAATGACTTGCAAGCGTATACCATTCCCCGTCCCATTTTTTTTCGAAGCGCAATTCCCGGCCCAGACCGTCATAGACCTGGCGTACGGTCTCGCCGTAGGGAGTACTGGCTTCGAGAATATCCCCCGCTCCCTCTCCATCGGGGAGCGAATAGCTTGTGGACCATGTACGCTCGTAGGCGGTATCGGGCGCCAGGGTTCGCCCTGTTTCACGCCCATACTGGTCATATGTGAACACTGCCCATACGCCATCCGCATCCAAAGATCGCAGAATGTGACCCGTCCGCATGCTGCGAGTTTGATTCGCCTTGCGTGACTTACCGTCAACGCCAATCAGGGTTTCCTCGATGGTCAGCGTTGAACCGTCATCGGCATGCACATATCGGTAATGCACACTAGTTGCTGATGGCTGCCCGTCCCGATAGAGCGTATCCGTATAGAGACGCAGGCGACCATGATCCATGGAAGCCGCACTATTAATGTATGTATTCTCCGTCGTACGGATCAGCACATCATCGGCATACTCCTCGGTCCGGAACGGAACGATGCCATGGGTCATCGGCGCCCCCAAGCCCCCGCCGCCTCCCGCCACAGTGATCGAGGCATACGTCATGGTCGAACGCCGTACAGGCGCATCCGAATTTGCCGGGGGAGTCACCGTGATCTGCTTGACAAATCCCCCTTTGCCGGCGGGATCCGCTGGGCAGGCTGCGCCCTCTCCTTGCGTTGGATAATAGGTCCACGCCTTTTCCATCCCGTCCGCTTGCAGATAACGGGTGATGTGACCCGCAACGTTCCATTCCATTTGCTCAGAGATACTGCGCGTCTGGGCTCCATCGGAATAAAGATCTGTTATTTTTGTCGTGCACTGAAAATTGGCCGGCTGCTCAGCGTATGATTTTGAAAGATCCAAATAACCGTATTCATACAAATGGGTGTGCGCACATTTATCGATGGAAAGCGTCTTGCTCGTCAGCAAATGGTATTTGTTATACAGCCGATTCGTGGTTACGTCCCCCAACTCGGACAGGAGCTTCACGGTCGAACCATAGCTGTACTCCGGATCAGGACTATCGTAAAGGTTGTCTTCGTTTGTGCTGAAATTCGCCAGACCAGAGTGGTAGCCAAGATAATTCTTGGCTGTGAAGGTCAACTGATACGTCAATGGAGGCTGCCCGCCGCCTGGATCACGAACGTATGTTTCCACATAGGGCACGAAACCGGACGGTGCACCGATAGCGTCAGGGTATCGATGGCCCTCCTTGCTGTATGTCGCCGTCTCCACCAGCCCCTGCGGGTGACGCAGGACATTCAAGAGAGGTTGATCTGGCAGCAGCCCTGCATCGTAACCAAGATCCCAGATAAATTCGCCATGGACCACCCTCGTAAGCTGACGTTGTTTGAAGGAAAGTTCAAATTTCCGCGCATCCGCCGTGCCGGGCCACAACGTCAGTACCGTGGCAGCATCGCCGTCATATTCAGCCGAACATAGAACTTTTCCCGCGCCGTCCCTTACATCGCCAAACCAATAGAATTCGCCTTGGGGAGTCCATGACATTTCCAAACGCAATCCATCTGCCCCATATCGCGTCTTTGGCACCTTGACAGCGTACGCATCGTCCTGCCCCGTCAGTATCTCGACTTCCCCAGTATCATGCCAAGCTTGATAGGCCTGATCTCCAGCCCGGACAAAATTCACGGAAGTGACCTTCGATTGATTCAATGGAAGATTGCCGTCTACCGTGTCTGCGCCGACAATGAGTTGTTCGCCTAACGCCACGCTCAAGAGCTTGCCTGCACGATCATATACAGTCCAATTGAGCGACCACCCCTCCCCAAATCCGAAATCCTTCTTACTGAACGGCTGATAGGACAGAACTAGTGGAAACCCCGGGCCTCGCAACTCGTTGCCGTCTACAGTACCTAGCTGTAGCTGAGCGGAGAACGCTCCCGTACGAGGATCCACGCTCGAGCCAAAGCCATCGACAAAATTGTTCGCCTGCGTATAGGTGGACGCCATATTCCGCTACCTCAATGAAATTCGTAAATTGGAGACGAACCGGATACTTTCATTCTTTTCAAAACCGACGCCCACGCCAACATCCGTCAAGGCCAGTAGAAGCGCTATCCATTTTTCCAATGGACAACTTCCGAAACGTGGGTCTGGACTGGTCTAGACGTTGCGCAGGCGCTATTCAGCATTTCCTTGGGCTACGCCTGGAAGTGCATTCATCAGAATTTTCCTGCATTCTCCAAGGTATCCTGGTTTGATTTATAGCCGTTCTTCTTTGAAGCTACGCTTAGCGACCGCGCACTTGTTACTGCTTTTTTATTTTGCGGTTCACTACCAAGGCGCGCCTGAGCTAGAGGAAACTTTTCTAAAGGAGAACGCCCACGCCGTTACATTTTTGGGGAGACATAGGCCTCTACCAACCGCCGACCCCGGCCCACGAGCGCGCGCCCTCAACTCGAGAGGCGCATTAGCCAAAATCAGCGTGCGAGAAAAGAAAAGTGTGCCAACGGCTTAGCTATAAAATATATCGGAACAAAGGACGCCAAACGCGCGCTCCATTTTGACAGCGGAAGACGTGATTACTCTGTCAACAGTCGTGCAGAACCGGTTTGACTCCCCAACGACTGACGTGCCAGTGGACAACCTGCTGTTCTGGTGCATTGTTGATATTTTTCACAAGGTTTGACGAAGTCTCGGTGTGCCATTCCAACCGCATTCCAAACCATATGACTCACAGCCGATTTTCTATGTGCCTGATCCTATGCCTGGCGGTTACTTCCCCTGGGCATGCCGGCCCGTTGGGGCGCGTTCATTCGCCCGCCCGAGGCGTGCTTTGTGACGACTACCTCTGCGCTGACGAGCACGGAATTTCCCACGCCTTGACCGAACGGTATCTTGGCGCCGTAGCTGTAGCGAAATTATTTTTGCTAGGCGATTTCGACTTAACGGAATTTACGTTTTCCAATGGCACTTTCTGTAGCACCAAGGAGCGGCTTTGTCGCAAAGATCGGTATTATGATATGACGGGAAAACACAGCGGAGCCATATCAGAGAGATATACCAACATACTCTTCGGGAACTCGCACCCCGACCCTTAGTTGAACTATCCGTTTGCAACATCAACAACTGCGATCAATCATTAGCGAAGGCCGGCGCCTCGCCATCTTCTACCTCAAGCTGTTTTGCACCGGCCCGAGAATCATTCGAAAATTCTCCTCGGACAAAAAAAACGTGCCGAAGGCAGTTGAAACTTCTTTCTAAAATAATTAAAAATCGCAACGGAACAACACCTGCTCATGAAAATGTATAAATCGTCGACGCCCCATATGCTTGCCCCGAAGTATCACCAGCTTCGGGAGCCGCTGACACGAGCACAAGCCGATCTGTCGCCGGTACCTGCGACGAACGCGTAATGCTAGTAAAACTTAGCCGGGCGTAGCCCTCTGCGTCGGTGTAGAGTGTTTGCGTGCCATTGAACGTGTCGACACCACTCACAGCAACAGCCCCCCACACGGAAAACTGCAACTTTACACCTGCTATCCCCTCGGCGTTCACCTCTGCGTTAACCACGCGCGCGACAGCAGTAATAGCGGAGTGGCCATCCGCCGGCGCATAGTTATTTAGCAGATTAACTGAAAGCTTCGGCGCCGGAATGAACTTAAAGGTCTTCGTCGCTCGCACATTGGAATCCCACTTCACCGAAGCTTTGACATAACCAAGTTGCGCGGTCGTGGCCACAAGATTTACCGTGATCAGCCCATGGCGGTCAGACGCACGCTGTAATGTCTTACTACCATCCGAGAACACTGCCGTCGTATTACTGAGCTTTAAAACCACGTGTACCGCAGGCGCTGGTCGTTCATCATCGACTACACTCACCTGAACCCCTACGGTAGGTTTCCCATTAGCAAAGCCGTTTGTATCGATTATTTTCACATCTAAGCTCGGATAACCCTGAACAAAACGATAAGGAATCTCTACTGATGATTTCTTGTCCTGGTCACTGAACTTCAAGATAGCCAACACGTAGCCCTGTTCGGGAATCCCACATTGGAAGGTTGCGTTTGCGTTGCCAGACACGTCAGTCTTGGTAGCTAATGACTGCACGCCACCAGCAAAGAACGCATCTCCTTCAACCACCTTGAAAACAATATCCAAATCCTCGACGAGGTAGCCCTCGGTATTCGCGGAAACCACTGCGGTTGCTGTGATGGCAGCCCGCGCATCCGCGCGAGCCTCGGTTGGCGATATAACCAAATGTACATCGTAATAATCCGCACGAGAAAAGCTCGTAAAAGCCGATATATTATTTTTCATCGAAATTAGGACAATAGAATTGGACGTCCGGAAATAAACTCTTTCGAAGACAGATGATTATTCTGTCGCCAGAAGAATTCTACGCGCGGCTACAAGCCAAGGCCCCTCGTGCGATCTTCCAACCTTTCACGGCCGAGCTCTGATCCCGCACACAGACGCGGGATCCACCGCCATATCGTATGGCGCTTGCTCGACCACCTCCCCCCTAGACAACGGCGAAGAGTTGGCTTTCCAAATGAAAATGAAAACCCGGCACGCACGCATTATGTTTATATAATTATCGGGATTTAAGTTTTGGAAATTCGCCAAAGATGTTTGATAACATGTAAGGCCTACAGGCGCAACGCAGGCGTAGCGCATCGACTTACTTTGACAGCCCTCGGTGAAACGGCAATAAGTTCCTTCGTGACAGATCTGGTACCAGCCCCCCACAGCGATACGCTCCTTGCACTATCGCCCTTCCACTATCTCGTATTCGCTCACTCCACACCAGAATCGATACACGATATTAGCGCGGCGCAACGTGGCCCCAAAACGGCCGCGTTCGCCTCATATTGCCTCCACCCCACCATCATTCGGCGGTTGACTTCCGCCCGTCAAACGAAATTCATAAAAGCAGCCTCTCCTCCTCAATGCCTATTGAGTATCCATCGTTTTGTTTTGAATTTGCAAAAGAATCAGGGCGGCATGTATATTGACCACCACCGTGGTGGCTTGCTGAGGGCCCGCGCAAAGTTTTCCGACTCTACGCGAGTATCTTACATACCTCCATAGACGTTTTGGCAGCAGGAGCTGGGCGAGGTAATCTTGAGAAGTCGTCTATACATGCAGATCTCCATTGCAACCGGTGTACTCGTCACGGTTCCGGCATTCGCCGGCGGCGTGTCGGCTCCTCAACAGCTCCGGCAAGAAATAGAAACGGTGGGCCCAGCGGTTTTTACCGGCAGCGGGTACAAACCCGGTTTAATACGACACATTGTTTTATTCAGATATCACAGTACGACCACGGCCACGCAACGACAAGAGATCCAACGCCGGCTTCTCTCTCTTAAGGCGAACGCACGGCGTCAAGGGCGAACTTATATTCAATCGATCGAATCAGGATCGCAACTAAGTGGCGAAGGCGCGGATGGGGGGATGGAGTGGGCATTCGTTCTCACATTTTGCTCGCAGGGTGATAGAAACTACTATGTGGGATCACCACTTATCGACGACGCTTCGTATTATGATGCCGCGCACGCCGCCTTCAAGCGCTTTGTCGCGCCGTTTGTCGAACGAGTCATTGTCTTCGATTACGCCACCAACGGCTCCATCTGCAAAATATCGCATCGTTGAATATGCGCTCCGCGGAATTTCGCAAGGCGCGCGAGATGGGCGTTCCCCCCCATTAAAGTTCAGAACACGCCACTGGGAAATATGAAAGAACCTGAGGTCGAAATTTTCTTATAGATTCTTACGCCACGCCAAATGATAGTTATCGAGAGTTTAATGCCGGTGGAGTTGTGGAAGAGGATTAGTTGCTCTGCCGCCCAGCGCCGGCTCCAACGTGCCGAACGCCTACTGGACGGGCGATTGGCCATATTCGAATGGCCGACCCGACATACCAAGCTGCTCTTTTTGGGGAGTGCCAATCAAGCGAAGCACAGATTGACTTTAGTAGACCATGCCGGCGACCTTCCCTGCTCTGAAGAAGAGCGGTTCTCTATTCAGGCCGAACTGGTTGACTGGCTTAAACAGCTATTTCCAGACCTTATTCTCAACATCCGAATTCAGGTGGCTTCTGCGTCGCTCAGCCAGCCCTAAGGACTCGGCCCATGCGAGGCGCGTAGCCATATTCCAAGCAAAATATTACCCAGGCGATCGACGCCCGGGGCTATATAGGGCCCGGAGGCCCAGCGCGCCCTATCCGGCACAGTATTTTCGCTGGCGGGGCAAAAGGCTGTCTGTCCGTTGATGGGCCCGCAGCCAAAGAGAATGGCTTGCCGTCTCGGATGTCGACTCTTGGCTGCGAGAAGATATCACTCCTGTCCCACGCAGGGCTGTAATGCCCGCGCATAGCAGCTTGTTGTTGATCAGCCGACGTCGCCCCGTAGAGGTCGGGGCTTCTGAACTCCCCAGGTTCCCGCTCTGATTCATGCTCAGGCAGATGCGGCGACTCCGGAATCTCATCTTGTTCCTCCTCCGAAGCTTCATAATTGTTTAACTCCGTCTCCAGCGGCTTGCTCTCTAACTCCTCGACCCTCGAAACTAGACCAACCGTACGTGACGCGACGCTGGCAGATCCTAAAGGCAACGCGGTATCTCTATCATCCTCCCCGCCGAATTGCCGATTAAAGCGGCCAAGGAGTAGTAGACGGCTCACATAGAGGGCGCCGACGCTTGTAAACGAGCCCGCTATCGCCAAGGCAAGAGATATCCAGTACGTGACCTTAGATACCCGACGCCTACGATCGGCTTGGATAACATAAGAGCCATTGGCATCGCGAAACCGGACAGGAGAAGCTGTCGCGCCCGAGACGACGGAGACCAACTGGCTAGCCTCGGAAGCGAGATTTAATCCTATAGCGGAAATGGCCAAGATAGTGCCCAGCCCTCTCGCTGCGCCGAGCATCACAACGCCCCCAAATAAACCTAGGAGTGCAAACGCGACCGTAAGACCAACCTGTATCCACGCCTTCGTACTCAAATGCCCAGAAGGATCACTGCGGTTAATAGGGTCCCCCTCACAATACGCGTAGGCATTGACCCCACCCGCTCCGAACGGGCTCCAAGCGTCGGGGCTGGTAAAGCGCATGAGGGTCGGACTGTAAACTCGATAACCGTTGCCCAAGTGATACCCTACCTCTCCGTCCAACAGTTCGCCGTTGTAGCCCAACAAAGCGCCCTGCGCATCGGCCGCGCGATAACCATACGGCGTATAGCCCAATACCGACGAAGCGTCTTCCGACTCCACTGCCACCACTGAAGACTTCACGTCGGTGGCAAGCAACAGTGTCTTTGCGTCCGACCGGCGCTGCGCAAGTACTTGACCAGCAATCCTTAAAAAACTCGTCACCGCCCCTGATTCGTCTAGCACCGCCGACACCGTGCCATTCTGATAGTAAAGCTCCCGCCGCGTGCCATTCGACCCCGTACGCAGTCGTAGCACATCCATCGCATCGTAGGCGTAGCTTATCGCCCCGTCCGCGCCACTCACCGACGTCAGCCGCCCGAACGCATCATAGGACAACTGCCGCCCCCGCTCATCGCGCACCATCCGGCCCGCCGCGTCATAGCGCAGCTCTGCATACGCAGGATAATCGGCATGTGTATGCCGGATCCACGTCAACTGGCAAGGATCCTCCGAATTATCAAAACCATAAGTCGCTTCATCCTCGCCGCCCTCAAATACTGTCCCGACAGACCTGATATTGCTCAGAGCGTCATACTTAAAAGTCTGCGATTGAAGCCGCTTGCCATGCACGTCCGTTGGCAGCTCCCGGCCCGTACACGCGTAGGTCACCAATCGGGTGCGCTCGTCATATCCGTATGTCTCTTCTCGCAGTAAATCGCCGTTCACATACGTACGACGCGCATGCAATGCGTCATTTTTGTCCCAATCCTGCTCGATCACCAACCGCAGCCCGCTCTTCGAATACGCCGTCTCTCGACGGATCTCGCGGTCAAAACCGTCAAACGACAGCGTGGTCTGCTGCGCACGATCACCGTCCTCGATTCGCCAACCCGACAAACGGCCATAATCATCGTATGACGCGCCCAGAACCAAGTCTCCAACCGTGCAACCGGTCGTACGACCATACTGATCGTAGGCGATTATCCTTAACGGACCATCCGCGATGACCTCACTTAAAGGCAGTCCACCTATCGAATACGTGAAGACCGAACGAACTGGGACGACATCACTGGCAAGATATGACTGCTGCCTCGCAATACGGCCCCAGGCGTCATAGGACAACTCTAATCGAGATTGTGCGCCGTTTAGCTCGTCTTGTGTGGCAGCAACCATTACTCCACACGGGCCTGCGTATTTGAAGCCCTGGCTCAATTCACTGCCGTTGTCAGCACAGCGAGAAACGCTATTGCCCAATTCGGCGATATACGCATACTCCAATCGCCGACCGTCCGGCTTAATGACTACGTCAGGCCTCACCGCGCTCCCCCGATAGGCAAGCTGTGTAACACGCCCACCGCTGCGCACCTGCGTGATTCGCTGAAGCCCATCGAAGTTCTGCACGCCCAGTAGCGTTTCGTTTACGAGGACACTAACAACCTCCTGTCTTCCGATCATTTCATGAGACCGACGTACGCGCGTACCGTCTGTCTGGATAGACGTATCAAGTCTGCCAAACACATCGTATACATAATGCTCGATACCGCCTAGCGCATCTGTCTTGGAGACTATTCTATCCAGCCCGTCATAGTCGAACGACGTAACGCTCACCTCTCGATCATTGCCATCGAGGCGTTGCTCTTTGCTAAGACAGAAAGACTCAGGATCATAATGCCTAAGTACCGATTCAGATATCCCCGGGCGCGTCTCGCGGGTACGCAAAGCCACTATGTCATGCGAAAACCGTACTTCGCCAGCACCAGCCCTCCGAAATCCCGCGGGCAAACCCCAGGCGTCATAAAAATAAATTACGGATCCCGTTATAGGGCGAACACTCCCCGCTCCATCCGGCAGCTCGTCATAACGGACCACAGCCGTTAGTCTGCCCTGCGCGTCATAATCGGCGCTCCCCAACAGGAACCAAGATTCATTCACCCGGTATTCACGTGCGACTTGGCGTCCCAAGCCATCATATAAATCTCTGAGTTCAACCCCCGAAGGACTCCGCGTGGTGATAGAAAGGAGACGGCTGGTAGAGCCCTCCCGTGTATACAATGAATAATCCGTACGCCAAACCCTTTCATAGGCGCTTCCCGCAGCCTCGACTCGTTTCGTCTCTCTTCCGCATTGATCGTATACATATTGCGTCCGAACGCCCTGGGCATTGGCGCCCCATATCAATCTTCCCGTATATAGACACCGCCCCTCACTAACTTTTAACGATTTCCCATCAAACCCGATAAGTGTCTGCTCGACGCTTATCTCGCTACGATGCACATCATATGCATATCTCCAATGCCGCACTGTGATCTTCGCGGCCTGTCCCGGTGAGAAAATTGAATCGGTCGTCGATCTCACCCGCCCATGATCGGGCGAGCCGAGCGCATTCACATATTGCATTTCGGTTCGACGGATAACCGTGCCATCCGCGCGTTCTTCTATCGCGAGCGGGAATATTCCATAAGGAACAGGATGATCGACATCGCCGAGTCTCCCTCCTGCATCCAGCTTTGTATATGTGTAGCGTAACTGTCTGACAGGGGCAGGGTTCGGGCCGGGACGTGGGTATATTGTCATAGTGTTCACATATTGCCCAAGCCCGCTTGGATCAGCAGGGCAGCCATCTTCCCCTTGCACGTCGTAATATTGCCACGTACTAAATATGCCGTTGCGCTGCCGATGGCTTATCAAGCGACCATCTCGGTCGTAACTCATTTCCTCCTGCTCGGATCTCGAGCCCGAGGCATCCCGGAAAGTTCTTATAATGTTGGTAGGGTACTGAAAGTTCGCAGGCTGTTCTTCAAATGTCACCCCCGATCGAAGATGGCCGAATACGTACTTAGTATCAGATAAGCAATCACCACAAGCTACTCTCCTACTCTTCAGAAGATGGAATTTATTGTAGCGACTTACAATTTCTAGTGCGAGCGCATTGGAAACGAGCCGAAATGTCGAGCCATATTCGTAGTCATCGAGTGGGCTATCGTACAGATTGTCTCTGTACACATCGTAGGCGGAAAGGCGCGCGTCGTATCCAAGATAGTTCCGGTCTGTATATTCGAATTCAAACTGCGAGTTGGGTTGGCCCGCACCAGGCTCACGAAGAAATGAAACTACGCACGGAACCGCCTCGGCAGGGGCTCCCGGCACAGACGGATAACGGAGGCCTTGGGAGAAATATGTGGCGGTTTCAACCAAACCTTCCGGATATGAGACGGTTGTGAGTATGGGCCCCAGCGCTGATAGGTCACTGTCGTAACCCATTTTCCAACACCTATCCCCATCTCGCATATCGATCAATTGGCCCTGCGAGAGTATCAAGTACACAGTCTTTGCGTACGGGCTGTCCGGCCAGATTGAGAGTTCTACATCTGCGTCGCCATGGTACGTAACGCTTAGTACTCTACTGCCACAGCTGTCTACGGCGGACGTTAGGCGATACCCCTTACCGCTCGCTTCCCACGAAAAGTAAACCGCCGCGCCATTTGGGCCGTGCCAGGCCGTGGGAACCTTAACTGGGTAAGCATTCGCACTGCCACTCAGTATTTCAACTATACCGCCAGCGTGCCATACCTGATAAGCCGTGTCCCCTAGCTTCGAAAATTTCAACCACGGACTTTTTGTCTGGCTTAGAGGTAGCGGCCCTGAAATCTCGTCGGCGGCAACGACGAACCGCTCGCCCGATCCAGACCTCAACTCCTTGTCCCTTCGATCGTAAGTACTCCAATGCAGAAACCACCCTTGACCGAACCCCAGATCCTCTGTGGAAAATGCTTGGTATCCCAATGTTAATTCCAGGACGGGCCCATTCAACAGCCCCGTGGGGGCGGAAGCAATATGTAGCGCCGCGTTATAAGATCCCGTCCGTGGGTCTACGCCAGAGCAAGCCTTCGAAAGGAAATTGCCAGCCTGAGTAAATGGCATTCTTAGGACTTTCCGAACGAGCGGAACATGTTTAGTGTGCTACCGGTCTCATACGGTGAAACTAGTAGCGCCAATGCCTTCGCTCAATTTCCGCCGCGCCGCTTGTCGGGGTTGCTCGAGCGGCGACTCGCAGAGCCTTTCTCCTTTTCCCCACGTCTCGCCGTCGAGTGGTGTTCGGCTCCGAACGCAGAGTCCGTCGGGCGCGGAAATCTCGCGGCATTTGTCGGCGAAGGCCTGGAACTGGAACTGGAACTGGAACTCGCACCCCTACGCGGAATATAAAAAACCTCGACTCGATCCGAAAAGTGGACAGAACGATTGTCAGCACGGCTGGAAGGATGGGTGGAAGGCGCCTTGTCGCCACTAGAGCGGGCAACTGGAGGCAGGTCAGCGCCTGACCCAACCATCACCTCCGCCGGCCCCTCAATGCGTTGAAACCGCACTTCCCCGGAGATAGGTTCCGAAGCCAACGATTCTGGTTCCTTGTCAGTAACGATCTCCTCCACGCTCGAACTCTCTTTTTTCGATGAAAAACGCGATTTTATGCCTCTGCCCACCCTCGGCACTCCATATCTAATGCCACCGTAACCACCGACCGCTAGTGTGGCTATACCCAATCCTATCCCGACCCAGTCTAGAATTTGCGCCGTCTCAGCTTTCCCATTATTTTTTTCCACCGGATTGCCATTAGAATCGTACGTGATAAAGGCCTGTGCCCCATCGCCTTCGATAACTGCGCCAATAGACGCCGCCGAACCCGCAATACTTAACCCAATTGCGCCAACCGCTAGGGCCGTAACCAAGGGAGTCGCAACACCCAGGGTGGCAACCTCCAATACTATCGCGACCGTTAGCGCCAACACCGTACCGGCAATCTGTATCCATGCCCTCGTACTCAAATGCCCAGAAGGATCACTGCGGTTAATTGGGTCCCCCTCACAATACGCGTAGGCATTGACCCCACCCGCTCCGAACGGGCTCCAAGCGTCGGGGCTGGTAAAGCGCATGAGGGTCGGACTGTAAACTCGATAACCGTTGCCCAAGTGATACCCTACCTCTCCGTCCAACAGTTCGCCGTTGTAGCCCAACAAAGCGCCCTGCGCATCGGCCGCGCGATAACCATACGGCGTATAGCCCAATACCGACGAAGCGTCTTCCGACTCCACTGCCACCACTGAAGACTTCACGTCGGTGGCAAGCAACAGTGTCTTTGCGTCCGACCGGCGCTGCGCAAGTACTTGACCAGCAATCCTTAAAAAACTCGTCACCGCCCCTGATTCGTCTAGCACCGCCGACACCGTGCCATTCTGATAGTAAAGCTCCCGCCGCGTGCCATTCGACCCCGTACGCAGTCGTAGCACATCCATCGCATCGTAGGCGTAGCTTATCGCCCCGTCCGCGCCACTCACCGACGTCAGCCGCCCGAACGCATCATAGGACAACTGCCGCCCCCGCTCATCGCGCACCATCCGGCCCGCCGCGTCATAGCGCAGCTCTGCATACGCAGGATAATCGGCATGTGTATGCCGGATCCACGTCAACTGGCAAGGATCCTCCGAATTATCAAAACCATAAGTCGCTTCATCCTCGCCGCCCTCAAATACTGTCCCGACAGACCTGATATTGCTCAGAGCGTCATACTTAAAAGTCTGCGATTGAAGCCGCTTGCCATGCACGTCCGTTGGCAGCTCCCGGCCCGTACACGCGTAGGTCACCAATCGGGTGCGCTCGTCATATCCGTATGTCTCTTCTCGCAGTAAATCGCCGTTCACATACGTACGACGCGCATGCAATGCGTCATTTTTGTCCCAATCCTGCTCGATCACCAACCGCAGCCCGCTCTTCGAATACGCCGTCTCTCGACGGATCTCGCGGTCAAAACCGTCAAACGACAGCGTGGTCTGCTGCGCACGATCACCGTCCTCGATTCGCCAACCCGACAAACGGCCATAATCATCGTATGACGCGCCCAGAACCAAGTCTCCAACCGTGCAACCGGTCGTACGACCATACTGATCGTAGCTAAATTTCCATTGCTCCCCGGCCTCCCCGGTATAGAGAGTCGGTAAGCCATCGAGTGAATAGCTATAACTCGAACTGCTCACGGAGGAAGACCAGTCCACGGCGTGCTCTATTAGGCGACCCCAGTCATCGTAGCGCATTTCCAACGCCGGTCCGCCCAAGGGAGCGGACTGCTGTGCGCTGACCATCGCCCCGAAGCGGTCATAGCTGTAGGTACGAGAAAAGTCCTTTCCGACCAATTCGCTGCGCGCCACTCGGTCATCTAATTCTGGAATATACGTATAACGAACTTTCTCGCCGGTCGGCTTCCAGACCTCATACGGTGAACGATAAGAACCACGATATAGGAATCGCTGCACCCGCCCCCCACTAGAAACCGAGGAGAGCCGCATTAGGCCATCATAAATCTGTGTGCCCAACAGATCTTTATTTACTCGGATACTCTGGGAGAAAGGTTCCGTAGTATGTATGGCGTATTCTCGAAATATCTCGGTTGTATCAGGAAGAATATGCTTGACCACTCGATCAAAGGCATCGTACTCGTAAGTGGTCGTGCGCCCTTGCGGATCCGTCTCGCTAACACGACGGCCGGCGCCATCATAGGTGTAAGACTCTGTGCTGACCACTTCTCCCTGAATGTCTACTCGGTTCGCGTGGCTCAACCGCAGATTCTTCGGATCGAATAGGAACGAATAACCTAATGTCCCATCTGGGCGACGTTGCCGCACCTGAAGACGAATAGGATCCTTGAACTGCTCAAAACACGAACCGTCGTTACATGACATGCGCCACTGCTGACCCCAATCGTCATACTCGAATCGCCAAATCTGTAGAAACGAGGCCTCTCCCTCTTGTGGGTCGACCCAATCACGGGTCTCCGTTTGACTTAGCGCCCCCCTGCTATCGTAGCTCCAGCGATTCAGCCATTCCCATTGGCCCCTGATTTGCCGCTGACGACTCAGTTTCCGACCCATGCCGTCAAACACGTGCCGCACAGTTTCGCCATACGGCGTGCTGCGGTCTTGGATTTCTCCGTCGCCATTTTCGTCTGACGAATAGACCGTACTCCATGTCCGTTCGTATGAAGTACCAGGTGCGACGGTGCGTGAAGTCTCCCTCCCATGGACGTCATAGGTAAATACAGTAAGCACGCCGCTTTGATCCAGAGTGCTGATGATACGACCTGTCGTAGTACTGCGAGTTAAACTACTTTTATCCGACTTGCCATCAAATCCAATTGCGGTCTGTTCGGTTGTCAGTACCGAATCATTCTGCGCGAGGATATATCGAAAGTGAACCGTGGTCGTACGTGCCTCTTCACCGCTATATAACGTATCCGTATAGAGCCGGGTACGGCCATGGTCGCTTGAGCTTGTGGTGTCTACATAAGCGTATTCGGTGCTACGGATTAAGACCTCATCCGCATATTCTCGAGTTTTTGCCGGAGCCACTCCGTACGTCATCGGCGACAGCGGATCATCGGCGTCGCCATCAACCGTCACCTTCGCATAAGTAAATTCCGCACGCCGCACCGGTGCGCCGCCCCCCTCGCCCGGCGTTACCGTGATCTGTTTAACGTAAATCCCTTTACCACCTAAATCCGGGGGACAAGCATCGCCGTCCCCACCCGCCGGATAATAATCCCACGTCTTCTGGGTACCATCTACGTAAAGATAGCGACGGATCTTGCCTGCTTCATCCCATTCCAAATCTTCCGATGCGCTCCGCATGTCGTCACCATCGGAATATACGGCGGTAACTTTCGTTACGCACTGAAAATTACTGGCCTGAGCATCGTAGGGCTTCGCAAGATCCAGATACCCATATTCGCTCAGCCTAGATCGAGAACACTTACCAGACGATACCGTCTCGCTGAGTAGCAAGTGATATTTATTGTACCGCCGCGTCGTGATGACATCCCCGAGAGCAGACACAAGCTTAAAGGAGGAGGCATAAGAGTATCGCTGGTCAGGGCAATTGTATAAATTATCCTCGCCACTTCGATAAACCTGCAGACCTGAGTCATAGCCAAGATAGTTAGTCTCGGTGAATTCTATCTCGTAGGTCAGGGGCTCTTGACCCAATCCAGCATCTTTGACAAATTTCACGACGTAAGGGACACGCTCACTGGGTACGCCCGGGGCGTTCGGATACCTATGCCCTTCTCTCGTGTACGTAGCAGTTTCCACTAGTCCTTGAGGGTGACGAATCTTCGTCAGCAGCGGCGGCGTCGGCGTGAGAGTATCATCGTAAAACAAACGCCAGATAAAATCGCCCTCCTTGATACTGATCAGCTTTCGTTGTGAAAAAACTAGTTGAAACACCCTCGCGTCTGGCGTTCCCGGCCAAATAGTGATCGTTGCCGAAGACTCGCCATCGTAAGCAGCCGCACACACCACCTGGCCCGCGGCATCCTGGCACCCGCTAAACCAATTGACATCACCGTTGGCCTCCCAGTCGAACGACAGCCGCATTCCATCGGCGCCGAACCACTTCTCGGGTACCTTTGTTGAATATGCACTACTACTGCCGCTCAAGATCTCTAGCGTTCCATCATCGTGCCAGGCCTGGTAGGCACTGTCTCCCGCGCGAATAAACTTAATGGAGCTTACCTTCGACTGATTTAAGGAAAGGGGGCCCTCGACGTTGTCGTTACCCACTACCAATTGCTCTCCTGATCCAACACTCAGAAGCTTGCTGGCTCGATCATAGACTGTCCAATTGAGCGACCATCCAAGGCCAAGCCCTACGTCCTGCTCGCTAAACGGCGAATAGACCAATGTGAGCGGAAAAGTCGGGCCCCGCAGGGTATTGGCTTCTATCGAAGCCAATTCCAATTGCGCGAAAAAAGCCCCTGTGCGAGGATTCACACTTGCTTGAAAGCGGTCGGTAAAGTTAGTGGCGTGAGAGTATGATTGCGACATAGCTTAAGCCCTATAAAATCACACAACGAGCGTCCACTCGTATATCGAGTCATTCGGAACATAGGGAAGCGTAAAAATACACCACGCAGGATATTGTTCCCCGCCCGACAGGCCGAAGTCACCAAACTTCCAGCACATGTACGCCCCTTTAGGTTCGTTATCTCTAGCCAAAACAGTCGTACCAAATTTCCAGAGTGGCTTGAAATACCACCCCAAATCATCAGACTTCCGACTCAGGATAAACGGACCGTTATCGGTTTCAGAATCAGCCTGCGTATGGCGAACAAAAAAATCCTCATAATTCAATATGTACGCTCGCTGATCAGCATAGGTCTCGTTATTCTTTGATTGGATCTGCCACCGAACCTCGCGCTTATTGAGCGAGAGAACCGGCCCGCCCATATACGCATCCAGTTTTTTATTATCATCCACCGTCAAGCTGCGGAATTCCAGTTCATTTTCTTCCTTTTCTTCCTTAAAGGCCACTTTCATTGTCACATCCATTGGCGGCTTGGCGGGACTCGTTGTGTCTCCATTCTGGATGAATCCGTCTCCCGCGTACTGCCATTTTTGGAGCGTCTCAGAAGAATAAATAGGTGGAAGACTCAGGGGATCCAAATGGATTTTGCCCTTATTACCATATTGATCAAAAATAACTAAATTTATCGGCCTATATATTTTGGCGTTGGTGCGACCATTAATATCGCCAAAACTCGCATAATACATAACCCTGCAACCAGCGGTCCCTTCCGGATACGTCACCGCTTGATCTCGCTGCGCGGGAGCGCCGACTTGGTAATCTCGTTTGCCATGCTCCGCCACTGGCAGACGATTATGGTCGTACAGATTCATAGGCCAGAAATATGCCCTGTAACTGTAAACCACATCGACTCGCTCGGCGAACACGTAGTCGCCTGCAAGACCTGCCCCCTCAGCCAAACAAACTTTGTACAGGCTGGGCGCATATGGCTTGGCTTGTGTGTCTTGAGAAAAATCGATGGCATATTCCCACATTCTCCAGAAATTTCCGGGGTGTTCCTTATCCCCTTTTTCCGAATATGGGGCGTCGTCTTTCTCGCCTTCATGAGCGTGGTGGGCTCCGGAGAAATTCAAATCCGCCACGGAATATCTATAGTTTGCCAACGGCAAGAACACGAGCGCGGCCATCTTTTCCTTGTACGTGCCGTCTATTGCGTTGTAAACGACAACTTCGTTCGGCTGCCTTACCTCCACCCCGATATTGATAGACATAAGCTGCTCTGCTTCTTCACAGGTCACGTAGAGAGTGAAATATGCCGCCCCCCCTGAAATGTAATTGCCTCCACCATCGGTGCCGCCGTCCTTACCTGCCCCCACCCGCTCGGTGTGGGTGGTTATATGCTTCTCGAATTCATTTGCATTCGTAGTGACTTGAATATTCTGCAATGGCGCCACGCCCAGAGCATCCGCGCTGTGATCGAAATCAATAAGGGAGACCGCGGCCATCACTTCATCGATAGTCGGGGCATCGCTATCCTGCACCAAGTGATCATTCCAATCCTTAAGCACCAACCTAAGGCGCAATTCTGCTTGGTGCAGGCCGTTTTTGAATATCGAGGCAGCTCGGATATTTCCAGCCCCGACGAAATGCAGCGATATATCGGACACTCCGGCCCATTTACCACCAAAAATGAAATCAGCCGTATCATGATAGCTCGCCGGGTTCGCTGCGGCCACGACCTGCACCGTGCCTTTGTCTATCGTTGTACTGGTAAAGCTAACGTGCGCATTCCCTGAGCTATCCGTGACACCGTGGACGAGGCCGTCGGAAGGCAATGGAGTGCCATCCGCCAACGCGACCCAATTCGGCAGCGTGAACACCACCTTGACGTCCGGCATTGCTTCATCGGTCTGTGCAGCCCGGACAGTCGCCGTCGCAGTAATCGGGCTTTTGCCGTCTGCGCGCGCCCCATGGGGCTTCACTGCTAGCACGATCTTCGGTACTGGTCGAGAACGGAATTGCGCACGTGTGCGGGGAGCAGACATATCCTCCACGGATATAAAAATGTATCCCAACTCCACCATCGTGGTCGTGAAGATCGCGCTAACGTAGCCGTCTGCATCCGTCAGCGCGACGTAGATCTTTCCGATCTGCGAGCCGTTTTCATCGACGAACTGCGCGGCGGTATCTACCAGCGACAAGCGCACGTGCTCATTTGCGACACCTTTGTCGCCCTGGAGCAGCTGTACGCGAAGCGTCATGAGGGATACGCCGTCAGCGAAACCATTGGAATCATCCACTATTGGATCGCCAAAATGCAATGGCACACCAGTAAAGGTGTAGGGCGCCTCCGCAAACGCCTCCATATCAGCATCCAACACCGCGGAGACATATCCCTCTTCTGGCACGGTATCGGTGAAGTTCTTTGTCACTCTGCCATCCGCCCCAGTGACGTCCGCCGTAGTCTGCGCATTTGAATCTGTAAACTGCGCATTGCCCTCTAGCTCGAATTTGAGCTTGGCGCCGGGCAAAGCGAAGCCGCCTTGCGTGACCGTCGCCTTCGCCTTGATGGCAGACTTACCATCCGCGATCTGAGAGTCCGGCGACAATGAGAGACTGACCTTAATCTCCGGGGACACGCTGGCCTCTTTATCCATTCACTTTTCTCCCTGTGGCAGCCAGGAGCGTGAGCAAAAGCGATCATGTACCATCCCAGCGAGGTCGGTAGCTTGCAAGTGTCACGCCCAAACAGGCTCGCGCGACTAGTGGCACCCCCCGTTTGGCTTGGGAATATCTTGCCTTGACCTGAGCGGCCACCTGTTTTGTTTATCCTCCAAAGACCTTTGAAGACATCACTTCTAGCCGAGCGCTTCCTCCCAGAGGCGAGCCATGTGCGAGAACTTGCCCGCAAATATATTGGCCGGGGCTCCGGCACATACTCATCGCCGCCCCCCCGGTTTTGGGAGCCCTACGTCGAACGTGGAGTCGGTTGTGGCAAGCGCCTCTTTATTTAATTATGATCGAGTCGGCACATCGTCAACTAGACGATACAGCTTTGCCTGGACGGCCACATCAATATCACCCATTTCCCTACTGCGAGCATATACCGTCGTCCATATACCCGGCTCGCCGTCACCATACACTTCCCTTTGCATCATTCCGCCACACTCCACACAGAGCCAAAGCTCTTGCTCTATGTTTGCACGATTTAGCAAGCTTCCATGTGGTGCAATGGACGAAGGCCGCCGTTCCAACAACAGACATTCACCACAATATTTCATCTGCAGTCATCCGGCAGTTCTTTATCGACGCAGACGTAGCATGCTAATAGCAGAACAGTGCCGCCGCCTCCACACAGGGCTACGACGACCTCAAAAGGCGAGTCAACCATTAGAACGAAAACAACCGTGAGAATCGCGGCTGCGAAAAAGCATACAAGCAGCAACTTGGACATAAAAATTCCTATCCTCGTAAGACGAACCGGCCAACGACGCACAGTAGTACGAGTTGGCGGCACATGCTTATGAGAATTTACCTGTATGTTTGACTGCGGCGCTGCCGGACTTCCTCCGGCACAACTGGCAGTACCTCAAGCCGAACGGGCTGCGCTCATCCGAAGCCAAAAGGCAAATACCTGGACTTCAGCTAAGCTTGGACGGTGGCGAGCACACGAATCAAGCTTCAATATCCATTTTTCGCGAAGTGGGAATTGCCAAAAGCCGACGTGCAGCGGCACTGATCACATTGAATTGCAGCCTTTCCGCTGCTGTACGCACCCATTCAAGAAAAGGCAAGAATCCATCAATTTCTTGTTGCATATCCACCCAGGTTAGAATGTCGCTATATCGGCAATCACTCGCATATGCAAGCAGC
This sequence comes from Achromobacter sp., assembly GCF_050285565.1. Classification (GTDB taxonomy): domain Bacteria; phylum Pseudomonadota; class Gammaproteobacteria; order Burkholderiales; family Burkholderiaceae_B; genus Achromobacter. The sequence continues at coordinate 22,065 of NZ_JBLZXG010000003.1, read as the reverse complement.
CTTTCCAACGCCGCGCGGCTTATTTTATTATCACCCCTCTCCGGCGCGACCTTTAAACCTTCCCGCCACGCACTGCCATAGGAAACCGGCAAACTCCACCGACCCGAGGTAGGAAATGTGCCGCGGAACGCAATTCTCGTTCCTTTTCCAACCGCACTTTTGATCGTGACGTTTGCACCCATCTCTTGCGCAATTCTGGTCGTGATGAACAGCCCCAATCCGGTGCTTGACCCCGCTGCGTTGAGAGTCGTATATGCGCCAAATATTTTTTTGGCATCGCGCTGTGCAATACCAATTCCCGTGTCTCGGACAGAAAATATCAGCGTCTCAGGAGCCGGGTCGTGTCCCTTCCGTGTTCCGAATACACACAATACAACAACCCCATCTCGCGTGAACTTCGCAGCGTTCGACAAAAGATTGGTGATTATTTGCTGCAGGCGTATGCGGTCAAGCTTTACATAACACGGAACATTGCGGACACGCACATGAAATCTATTGGCATTACTTTGGCAAAGCACCAACGCTATGCTCTCTATTTCATCGATGAATTTTGCCAAACTAATCCAATTGGCAGTAGCGGCCAACGGATGCCTATTTTCTCGTGAATAGCGGAGCAAATCGTCTATGAGGCGGAGTTGATAATCCACATTCTGGGAAATAACGTTTAGATCCGACGCCCAGTTTTCGCGCCTCTTTCGCTTTAGATTCTCAACATAGCCTGCTATTGTGGCCAGGGGCGCACGCAGATCGTGACTTACGTAACCGAGCAACTCTTGGAGTTCTTTATTACGCCTCCGGGCCAAACCAAGAGCCCCGTGAAGCGCTGCAGTACGCTCATGTACTTTGGATTCCAACCTGTCTCGCTCGAGATGTAGCAATGCCGTCACCCGCATTCGTGCTGCCTTCCTCTCGACCAGAGAATGTCTCACCCAGAACCCGAGTACTATGGAGTATGTCGTGAGGGCCGACACAGTCGTCGGCGTTCCAGAGGCCGCCCAACGATTAACTATTGGCGGCCACGGAGCGGGCCATCCCAACTCAGCGCCACGCAGAGCCACGTTGGCCACACAGAAAATCATAGTCACGGCAATCGGTAAAGTCGTAGCAACGCCCCCTTCCCTTGTCACCGAAAGCGCTTCAAACAGAATAAAAGCACAATAGACCAGTGTCAGCGGAAGTATAAGAGGGATGGCGGTGGCCGAAGACATTGTAAATGCCAGAGCTACAGCGGCTAATTGGCTGGCAAAGGCGATAATAGTGAGCGCTCCCCTTACTGAACCGAAGACGCCGCCGCCCACGATGAGTCTGCTTCTCCCTCCCGATGCGGACCAACAAAACAAACCAAGGAACAATGCCAGTGTACTGCCCAGGATCTGAGGACTACGCGCGTTCCATTCACCCCCGAGATTGGAAAATAGCCACAGACCGTATCCCCTCGAAGCTAACTCATGGAGCCCGCCGAGCACAGCAAGTGGCGCTAGCATCAACAACCGGCGATCGCCCAGAGCCACACCAAATGCCGCAACCGCAAGGCCCATCGCAAACAGCCCCCCGCCCAACGCACCGTCGCGCAAGGCCGAATTCTGTAGCCAATCCGTGTACTGCTGTTCCGAAAGAACCGTAACCCAGTCCTTCAGTGATACGCACGTACGGGCGACTACGTACACGACGACGGGATCATCCGCGAAGACATGCACGGGAATGGTTGGGACTCGGCCAGGCCAAGTCCACTGGTGCAAAGGAAGGGCTGACCCAGCAACTCCATCCTGCACCGTGCCGTTTCGCTCAACGAAAAATCGAACACGCTCAACCCGCGATGAGCCAAACACAATGCGAAATTCGCCAGCGCTAGCGAAGCGTATCCTTAACCATGATGGACTCGACCCGCATCCAGGGTTTGGACGTATAACGCGAGTGCCAAGATCAATCTCACCAAACAGACGTTTAGCTTGATCTACAGTCATCGTGCCGGAAGGATCAGGCAGATAGTCGATCTGTGCCGCCCTGGCTAACTGCCCTGAATGCGCCAAAGCCCATAAGGCCAGGCAAAATAGCCACGCAAGCCCATGTAAGTGTCGCCGCCTCATACGTTCCGATCAGCGGAATGACTCGTCTTTTCCCCTCCCCATCGGAATGCGCTCGGCGACATTCCTGTATATGTTCGGAACGAAGTGGAGAAATTGGCATTACTGGAGTAGCCGAACTCTTCAGCAATATCAGCGATCGGTAGCGATGTCGTGGACAACAAGCGCTTAACCTCCTTCATTCGAGCATCTTTTATATATTGAGAAGCCGTCACCCCGGTGGTTTTTCGGAAAGCATGGTTTAAAACTCGCACTGTCACGTTGAACTTATCCGACAACACCTCTGCCGTCATATCAATGCGCAAATTCGTCCGCAGAAAATCGCAGCAGGCACCTACAAGCACCTCTTCGGAGCTTCGCATAACGGCACGGTCCTGATCAATTTGACCCGACCGTTGGTATGTGTGAATACGGATACGCGCGACGATTTCATCCGGGATAAACGGTTTGGTCACATAATCCACGCCCAACGGCCCAAGCGCCTCCAGTTTCGTTTCTGGATCGCTCATCGACGTCAAGTATATTATCGGTATGCTCGCAGTAGCCGGATCGGATTTTAACAACCTGCCCGCAACGATTCCGTCCATTCCCGGCATGCAGACATCCATGACGATAAGATCTGGCCGCAGCGCCAAAGCGCGGTTGTATGCGCGCTCACCGTCATATGCCAAGGTGATGCGATAACCCTCTCGGCGCAGGACCTCTATCAGCAATTTGACGTCAGCAACGTTATCATCCACAACCAAAATATGCTGGGCCCCACTTTCCAACTGTGCGCCCGAGCTCCGTTCAAGATGTGGCATCAAAGAATTTTCCGTACTCATTCAACCACCTAAAGATCTTGGTACATAAAGTTGAACCGATCCTAACCTTCATGATTGGCTCACTCGTGCCTGCTAGCAAACCCAGTGGCGCTCTCGTCAATCCCATCATCGCCAACCCGAGTCTGCACCTCTCCCACACAGGTCTATCAACCACGCGGAGTCGCCCGCTTTCCGGCGAGAACGTACGCTCGTCCCGGGCACCCTTGGCTGTATGCGGTACCTCAATCGCGCAAGCGTGAGAACCAACTCTTGAAAATGCCTCGCGAACCATCAAACACCAAAACGCCCAGACTTTAATAAGTCTAGCCTCGATACTCAACGGCGAGTTTTGCGACCAAGCAAGTACCTTTGAGTTTCGACATCCGCAGCAGTGAGCACTCGGCTCTCGGCTGCAATACCAAGACGAGAGCATTAGCAGATTGCGGCTCGAATGCAACCCCGTCGCAGCGCAGGCCCGCCTCGCGCAAAAGAAGCCGTCATATTTCCAAAGGTCATTTTCTAGCGGAGCGCTAAAAATAGATCTCCGGCTGAGATTAACGATAATGAGGATCGATGCACCGAAAACCGATAGATACAGCAAAGAGAAACAACCGCTTCGCCCATGCGATATCGGGGCTTATCGCCTGCTTTATCACAATTTTCATATCAGTCGCCGGGCTCGTTTGGTACGCACAGTCAGCACTTACCAAAGAGGCGGAGCGTAGCGCGACGCGAGTATTAACACAAATCGAACTCATCCTTCGCAATGCGCAGCAAGCCGCCACAGACGCCACCACATTAATAAACAAGGATTGCATCTCGGTACTATTACAATTGCGCAAGATAGTGCAGGCGACGCTGTATGTGCGATCGATAAATCTGTTTCGCGACTCGACCGATCTGTACTGCTCGTCATTGGTCGGCCCCTTGTCAGAAAAAACTGAAGGTTCGGAGTTTGTTGACGGCCGGCTACAACTGTTGCTAGGGAACCCGATCACCCCTCTAACCCCCCTAGTTGTCTACCGCCATTCCAACCACCACAGCGGCGTTCTCGTGGGAATCGATGGTCGACATATAACGGGTCTTATCGCCATGCTCCATGGAGACTCTCGAACGCGGGTCATGATCGGGGATAGAGCGATCGGGGATGGGGCCGTTCCGCTAGGCCGGACCATCGCACAAGGCACGGCAAGATCTAGTGTGTGGCCAGTGGCGGTACAGACAAGCTACTCCATGACGAGCTTCCAGTCCCGGCTACGTGACGATTATTTAGGACTGTATATTCTCTTTATTCTCCTAGGATGCGCGTCTGGAATTCGAACTTATTGGTTCCTGGGGCGGTCGCCATGTCCAAAAGCCGAAATCGATCGTGCGCTATCTCAAGAAGAGTTTGTGCCGTATCTCCAGCCGATTGTCCGAGCGTCGGACCGTCGTTGGGTAGGGGCGGAGGTACTTGTGAGGTGGCATCATCCGCAGCAAGGCGTGTTGCCGCCGAGCGCATTCATAATGAGTGCGGAGGAGTCAGGCCAAATCGTTCCTATTACGATTTCCCTCATAGAGCAACTCATGATTGGCATTTCAGATGTGGACCTACCTCGAGGTTTTTTTCTGAGCCTCAACGTCACAAGCTCTCATTTCAACTCGGGGGCATTTCTTGACTGCTGCCGATCCTTCAAGGAAGTGCTTGGCAGACGCTCTATCGAGCTGTACCTCGAACTCACGGAGCGCAGCGTGTTCACAGCAGATCAAGATACGCTTGACGCATTCCGCTCCCTCCGTAAGTCCGGAGTGCAGTTCGCCATTGATGACTTTGGCACAGGCTACAGCAGCCTCGCCTATCTTCACCAATTCAAGATCGATGCAGTGAAGGTTGACCGAATGTTCGTCTCCAATTTAGGGGCCAACAGCCTTTCGCGGGAGCTTGTTCTCAACATACTTGACTTAGGCGAACGGCTAGGATTAAAAACTGTCGCGGAAGGAGTCGAAACGGAAGCCCAATGTTCCCTACTGCGCGGGCTTGGCGCGCACTTCCTTCAAGGCTACCTTTTCTCGCGGCCGTTGCCGCTTGCGCGTTTTCTCGCTCGTCTGCCCCGGAACGCCTAACGTCCGGTTAGCGGGCACATATGGAGGTCGCGTGACATGAAGACATCTCCCCGAATACTACTAGTCGATGACCGACCGGAAGATCTACGTTTGCTCATTCATATCCTAAGGCCAAGTAACTATGACGTCCTAATCGCCTTAGATGGCTGGCAAGGCATAAAGAGAGCCACTTCGAACCCGCCGGATCTGATTGTGATGGACATCTCGATGCCAGGTTTGGACGGCTTTCACACTATACAATCGCTTCGATCAAACCCTCTAACCACGGCAATTCCCGTCATATTCTTGAGTGTCAAGGACGACTTGAATGACCGTCTTACCGCCTTCGAACTCGGGGCGGTAGACTACGTGACGAAGCCATACGACGCCGAGGAAATGGCGGCACGAATTGAAGCGAGGCTTGATGCTCGCCATAGCCTCAGCATCGAGAACAATGAAACGACCAGTCAGACCCACGATGGTGTCATCGCCCAGGCAGCGCAACAATACATCCTGGCCCATCTTTCCGACCGTAAGCTGCCGCAAGCCGTCCGTTCTTTACTGGGAATCGGCGAAAAAAAACTAAATGCTATTTTTGTCCACGTACATGGAAAGAGCCTTCCCGCTTTCGTCAACGAAGCCAGATTGCAAAAAGCCATGAAACTTTTGACAGAATCTGAAATTTCCATAGGCGAGATTGCGGATCAGACCGGACATTCGTCTCCCGCCAATTTTACGACCGCCTTTGGTCAGAGAACTGGTGTAACGCCCGCCGTATACCGTCGCCTAAAGCGCCAATCCGGAAATACAGAAATTCAAATCGCGAGGGAAGAAAACCAAAATTCGCCATGCCCCCGTCCTCACAATATGGAGCAAAGTTCGTAACACCTGAGCCAATCCCGAATGCAACCGGACTTTTCATGCATTCGGCCTGCGATCTGTATTTCGTGCGATTCTCACGATGACACGGAGCGTTACAGCATGCCGGACGATCACATACCGTCGCGTTACGCCCCCTCTTCGAGACGGAGGTGGTCTTGGCCTGGACAAAGATACACAATTTCGATCATTACCGATCGGTTGTCCGCCCTCACCAACCTAAGAGAGTTCCTTCAGCGCCAACTTTTTCAAACCCAGCAGACAGGAGATGGGTGGGGAGGATACTTTCTAGCACAGGCATCGCCGCCGAACGTGGTCCTTATGGACTCCCATTTGAGTAACATGAGCGGACTCATGCTATGCCGCCTGTTCAAGCTGAACGGATTCACACGCGCGGTTCCAGTAATCATCGTTGCCAATGGGGACGAATGGAGCCCACACGAGGCATTTCGCGCCGGCGCGGCAGACTATATTCGGGATGACTGCCCACCAGCGGAGATTCTCGCCCGAATTCGCGTTCAACTCCAAGTAACGAGACGCCTGACTCCAACCGCTGGCATGGGCTGCGGAGAGCAACCGCGCTCTGAGGAGGCATTGTGGGAATCCGCAGTTCAACTCCTTACTCAGGATCGCGACATAAGCACCGTCAAGCTGCTCGCAAAGCGTTTGGGTACGAACGAACGTAAGTTGTCGGCTCTATGCAAGGCCCACAAAGGTATAACCATGCATAGATATATGGTGCGACTAAAGCTCTCCACTGCTAGCCGCCTGTTAGCGGAGACGACGATGCCAATCGCCGACATCGCACGGCATGCTGGCTTCCAGAGCCCATGCAACTTCTCAGTAGCATTCAGACAGTACGCTGGAACCTCACCCATAGCGTACAGATCGCAGCGTTCGAGCGTCCACTCAGGCATACCGTGCCCCACCGTGACAGGCCGGCCAGAAGGACGTAGCGGCCTAGCTGAACCCGTCTCATGTGTTGTTTCCAACTGCTAAACCGTTGTGCAGGCACTGCCTCGAATCATCCGCCAGACAAAGCTCCACACACGCTCGATCCAGGTTCGTGAAGAGCTGCTTGAGGCGGTATGTACGTATGAGTTGCAGCAGCCTTTCGTAGGATGACCTGCGCCCCCGCCAAAAGTGGCGGCTCCCAAATCCTCGACAAATGCCCCGCGATCGACCCGATCCTGGCCGCCGGGCATGCCCCGTGCATGCCCGGTCTCCGGCCCCTAGCCCGGCAGAATCGTATCTGGCCAGGCTAGCTCTGTAATCGCGGGAGGAATTCAATAGTTTGGGAAGTCTCCAGCACGCACTGGCTTGCGCCTGGCGAGGTATAGCACCCCTGAACGGTGACCTGCTCAGACTCCTTATCTAGAATGTGAATAACGGCATGACCACTGCTTGAAATGTTGCCTGTAAAAGTGTTGGAAGAATCACCAAAGAAAGAACTGCCGCTAACCTGAAACTTGAATTGCAAGTCTGTCGAAACCGCCTTGATATATATCGAGCAAGGCATTTCACCACCCGCCTCGGCGCCATCGGATATCCCGTAACGCACGGTTACGCCCTGCTTGCTTATCGAGATGTATGGCCGGAAATGCACTTCGACCCCTAGCGCCACCGTTGAATCTGCTATATCCGTCAAATTTACATCGACAATATAGTCTGAATACAGCGCAACGTTCAATAATGCTACCCAGAAGCGCCCCCGTCCGGTCTCGTCCAGTCGTAATAAACCGTCGAACGGATCGTGAACCACCGATTCACCAACTTGAACTCCAGGCGGCGCTGAAACCTTGAGCACTTGTCCAGGGGCGCCAAGTACCGAAACCCAGTTTACAGGATACAAGGCGGGAATATCCTCTTCCCAGGGCGGAGCGGACCGCATCGCCCGGGCGACAAGGGGGCTTTCGATCGTCGCCACCACGTCGAGAGTCGCAGCAGGGGACGCTCCTAGTCCGCCATTCAGGCGGCGCAATGAGTAAATGGCCCTACCTTGGCCTCCAATACCAAGGGGCGTCACATATTGCGACGCAATGTTAAAAACAATCGATTTAGCCTGCTCATCCTGGAGAGATATTGTGATCGCCCTGCTAAAATCAGCTGCCGCGACGTACTGACCATTCTTGTCCTTACCTGACCACCGCAAGGTAACAACATCGCCGGCCTTGAGTGCCGGATATACAATACCTACACGCAGGAACCCGTCGGACTGAATTTTCGATAACGGCATGCTCCCCCGAATCGCGTCAGGAAAAATAGGCGCTGGCAGAGACTGAACCGGGCCGTTTGAAACGTCAATCGTGATTGCTTCTGAGCTAGTGGAATTTTGAGCCGGGCTGATAACTGTATAGCCAACTGCGTAGGAACCTGCCTGCAAATTCTCCGATGGAACCTCAACATTCCAGAATTTAGCCGCATAGTTTCTCGAGTCGACGACCAGCGTCGCCTCCATGACACCAAAGACGACGCGTATAACGTCACCCAGCACGGGATATTTGTACGCCGCCACCTGAACCAATATGGGGCTTCCGTTTAGCAAATCTACCCGCAAAATACCATCCACAGCCTGTGGCAACTCAGGAGCGGTGAGCGTGGCAGCCATATCTACCCCTTTTCGAAGCTATGCGCCGGGACGAGCGAGGAACATGAGTTTTACTACAACGATATCCCCATCGTTTGTATCAGGCAGCGTTACCACTCCTCGCACCGTAGCGGGAACATCACATACAATATCAGCCGCCCCAAAACCATTAGAAGAAAAGGGAATGCTGTAAACAGTCGTTCCTGGTTCGGGTGAGGCAACCGGTGCGGCGCCGGCGACGCGCGCGCCATTATCCAACGATAGGTTGAACGTCTTCAATGGCTTATTAATTTCTTTGTCAAGTACAACATAAATGGAGCACGGGGATACACCATCTGCGACTGCGCCAGTTGCGTAGCCATAGCACCAGATGTTGGGCTGAGCAGCGATGCGATAATTTCCAAATATAACCGTGGCACTCACCAGCTGATCAGGACGGTATTCCGGATATGCGGCCATAGAAACTGCCCGCAGATCCGCATCGATCGGTTTGTCCGACGCCAGCGCGTCACTTCTAAATCGCAAGACTGCCCGGCCGCTACGATCTAGGGTTACGAAAGCATCGGGCTGATCGCCTTTATCGAACACCGCCGGGTAGGAGACGCTCGCATAAATCGATGTACCAGGATCTCCGACTAGCGTAGCGGTATTCGAAGGAAAGCGCCCCAACGCGGGCGTAGCAAGGGGTGCTCCTTGAGTGCAGCTTAGAGAGATTCCGTTTGTACTGGCGGTGTTAATTTGCTTCATATCCAGCCCCTTCCAAATAGATTGTTCAATAGGTTAAGGCGGCGCATATGAAATGCATCGAAGAAAATTTCAAGAAATTCTTCTAGAATTCATACCGCAGCCCAATCGTGCCACTCGTACCATTAAAGCCGCCACTTCCAATCCTAGCTTGCCTCGTAACCTGACCAAACAGCGACAGGGACTTTGTCAGTTGTCCCGTAGCCCCCACTCCTACAAATACCGACGAACCAACTTTCCCTCCGCCAACCGTCGCATCTTGTGCGACCGCAACTTGGCTCGCCGCTCCCCAGCTTTGCGAGAGTCCCGCAGTGGCGTATGGTTTCCACGACAGCGTGTGTTTGAGTGGCATGGCAACCCGTACGCCCGCTTGCGCCGTATATATCTGGTCTGAATTGAATGAGACCCCGCCCGCGTCTTTGTCGACCAAGCCGTCAGGCTTCACCGACTGACCGATCAATCGAACGTTTGGCGTGACTTCCATACCATTCGGTAGCAGAAACTGCTTTCCCACATCAAGCGAAAGCGACAGGCTGGTTGCTTGCACACGCCCGGCCCGATCGCCATTGGCTCTCACTTCCCCGCGATACCGAGTTCCAGTCGCAACGGCACCTACATACCAACCATTCGCCCCCGACCATTGAGTCAGCAACGAAAGCGACTGTGCGTCGCTAGTCACCCGGCTACCCGGATCACTCGAGGGAGAAGCACTAAGACTGCCGAGCGTGATGGCCGCCCCCAGCCGGAGGTCATGTGATTGGTTGCGCGCGACGCGCCACGTCGTGCCGAACTGCATGGCACGGTTCGTCTGGCCGAAGTTATATCCATAATCTTGCCAGGACAGGTTGCTTTGGTAGCCGACGGTTTCCCCCACCGCGCGCGCGAACACCTCCGACTGCGCTCGTGCCGCGCCGCCCCCGCGGAGCGCTTCGGAAAGACCATCTTGCAAACTTTGGGCTACGAAATAATCGTATCGCTGCAATGCCGGCCCCACAATGCCGTAAGATGGCACTTGCGGGAGCAGCGCCCGCCTTACAGGAGGTTTGTCGACCACGTCAGGAACCCCGGGGATGATTTCTCCCGATTCGGTCTCATACGCAGTCTGGAGGCGATAATCCCAAGCGGCCTGCGCGCCGGGGATCAAATTTTGGCTGGGATCGGCCAGACCGTACTTGGATTGGGGGCCGTATGCGAACAGGCGGTACTGAAATGCGCTGCCCGGTGCTGATACATACGGCTTTCCATTGTTACTCAGCTGGAAAGCTTCGGAGCTGGAAGCCCCAGCCACTTGAACGACTGAAATGCCTTCGGAGGCAATAGAGCGATGGCTATTGTTTATGTTGGTGTTCGCACCCGGTCCGGAGGGACGAACATTCACATAGGTGGGGTCACCGCTGACATCCCCTCGAATCAACAAGCGGTCGCTCGATTGGTTCATTATCGGCCCACCGCTGTTTAGCACTGTGTTCAAGCCCAAGCTCCCTCCCCCGGTGTAGTCTCCGCTCACGACAAGTGAACGGGGCCCCGCCTCACCTGGGAGGAAGCTGATTGAACCGCGATTGACTAAATTGTGGACCTGTGAATCGTGATCGACGTTCCACTGGGTCTCACTGTCGTCGAGGCTAACATTGAGGGTGCTCCCCTCCCCCTGCGCTGTCGAGCCCGTGAATATGCTTCCGTCGGAGAATCGCGCATCGAGCAACGAACCAGAGTCGCGAGTGGTCATAAGCCCGTTAACTCTCGATGCGGAGGCTAGCAGGTTGAAGTTGGCCTTCCCGCTAACTGTCACGGCAGTCCCAGACCCGGTCACTTGGGACGATCGTAACATCAACGAACTGTTGCCCTGGCCCGCACTAATAGCAGACGCTGCGCCCCCGATCGTTCCTCCGTATATGCGCGTTGAACCTCCCTGCAACGCTAAGCCGCCTACTCGCGTCGCCTCGCCGAGGAACAACACGCCGCCACCCGTCTTGGTCAGCGTGCAATTGCAGCCGTCACTTTGCAATGCTCCGGCCCAACTCGCGGTGTATGCATCGCCGACATTTATCGTGGCCGCCTGCCGTAGTTCGATCGTACGCCGGCTTCCGGCGACGTCTCCTTGCACGTCAAGCCCACCGCCGTCGAGAACCACCTCGCGACCGAGCATAGTATTTCCCAAATTCTCGTCACGACGAATTCGCAGGGTTCCACCCAAAACGCGAGTGTTTCCCGCGTAATTATTAATGCCAGTAAGCTCCAGCGTACCTCCGCCTGACTTCTCCACAAACACGCCTTGTTGCGCAGCCGTGGCGCCACCAAGCTGATATCCAACGACTTGCTCCTGTCCGCTGGCGACCGTATATACCACCTTATCGCTGCTACCGATAACTCCCCCATTGGTACTGGTGCCCTGCACGATCTGCAACTTATCCCAGCTGCGTTCAGGGGAAAGCGTTGAAAGGGGGCCATCAGACAAATCGAGCCATCCGCCGTTGAGTACGAAGCGTTGGGAAAACGTATTTGGACTCGAAATATTTGTCAGTCTGAGAACGCCATTATCGATTTCCGTGCCGCCACCGTATTGGAATACCTGATTGCCCCGAAGCGTGAACGTCCCTTCTCCCACTTTACGGATCATCCCACTTCCGTCTATCACCCCACCGTATGTCGTGGACGCATTGTTGCCTCCCACCTCCAGCTCATTCGACCCGAGGTGGACCAAGCCGGCAGCTCCTTCGAGAGACCCAAGCCTAAACTTCGTAGTGCGGCTAGAAATATCCAAGCTGCCACCAGCATCAAGCGAGGCTGCGGACCCAGAAGCGTCGGAGCCCTCCTGAAACACAAGCGACGCAAGTCCGGTTGTGCCCGTGGCGATAATCGGCAAGCCGCCAGTCCTTGCACCGGAGAGAAAGACGATGCTCCCCCCGTTTTCCGCCTTGGCCCCGACCCCCTGTGCGCTTACATTGGCGACGGAAAGATCCACACCCGTCCCGACGGTAAGTACGCTACCAGCATCCTGGGCATGGATCACGGCAGAGCCCGCGCCGCCGAGCGTCAGATTCGCAAGCGGCAGCATGTCGGTTCCAAGGCCGAGTTCGTAGCGGGCTCCGCCGCGTAAGGAAAGGCCGTGCGAGTCTATGCCGTGAGAGTGGCCGACAAATCCCGGCCCAAACTTCGGTGAGGAAGCTCCCGTGCCATCTAAAACAACCACGGAGGACCGATCGCCCGACGTCTCAACCTTTACATTGGGCCCAATCGTTATTCTGCCGCCTTGCGAAAGAACCCCTGCCGAATTGACACCATATGTATGAACCGTGGACTCCGCAATGTCTACCGTGCCTCCGGCCCCGGCGCCGCCCATGGTCTGGATCCCCGGCGCTCCGGCGCCATAAGTCTCGACTGCCACGGCACTTGAGGCAACCAGACTTCCCCCGCCGGCAGCGACCATGCCAGCGGCGCCCGCGCCTCGGGTAGTAACGGAGGCGTTCGAAATGGCAAGGTTCCCGGCCGACGCAGAACCGGATTGGCCAGCCACGAGCGCGCTGCTGTTGTCATTCTGTGTTTCGACCACAATGCCATCACCAAGGGTCAAGCTGCTTGCATCGTGGACATACGCTGCATATGACTCCTGCCCCCGGGTGGTCACGGAGCCGCCCATCACTTCGCCGCTACCGCCGATGGCTGTGCTCGGGTCGGCACCCGAAGATTCGATTCCGTACGCGGCGCGCCCCGCAGTGTCTAGAGTCGCACCACTCAATTTTGCCTGACCGCCATTGAGAACCCGAAGCGCTACAGAGCGGTCCCCCACAGTCTGAAAGGAAGAACCACTAGTTTTCGATTCAAATAGAGCACTTCTCTCTGACGAAGCAGCAGGAGCCGCCTCCCCCGTGGTTGTAACGGTGATCTTTCCGGGACCGTTCACCAATCCGCTCGTACCTTGCGCTTGTATTCCGACGCTAGTGTTGCCGGTAGTCTGAACACGTAGGCCCCCCTCGCGAATGACAATCGCCCCATCTTCAGCACGGATACCGGAAGAATTGACGCCCGAGGTAGTTATGTCCACATCGTCTACCGCACCGTAATTCGGGAGCCTGAAAGATGCGAAAAAGCCAGGCGAGCCGTCGCCGAATGTCTGAACCTGCGTCCGCTTTGCCTCCAAGCTGGCAGTACTAGATGATCCAGAACCCAGCATCAATAGTCCAGGAGCTCCTGCCCCTACAGTAACCACAGTCGAGTCCTCCACAGTAGCTGTTCCACCGCCTCCCACAGCTACCCCCGCGCTGGCCAATGTTGCCGCACCCAAGCCGCCTCCGGCGCCGCGCGTTTCAATAGTGCTACTTGATATATCAACGCGAGCCCGGTAGCCGTAGGCCACAGCGGCCGTAGAGCTATTACCATTCGTTACTATCGTCGCATTACGAAGGGTGACGGTTCCCTCGAAATCCTGCGTCTCCTGCGGCACTCCCCCAAATCCATCCCCCGCCATCACCCCCGAGATCGAATTGCCTGACGTCTCTATCGTAATTCCATTCGTGGCAGTGACGCTTCCTTTCCTATTAGCCCAGACCGCAACTCCTAATTGAAATCTGGATGTGTTCGTCAAACGAATCAGATTATCACCCGCCGCAGTCACCTGGTTAGGGCCTGTTGCGAGTCCGCGCGCCGCAGGAGCAGAAAACACGATGCTGTCGCCAAATGCGAGGTCTTGATCCCATGTACTCGTATGCTCAGTTGCGGCAAGGACGGGCGCGCCGCAAACAATTCCACACGTGGCCGCTCCGAACATCAACCAGCCCCGTGCAAAAATCTCCGCGATAGCGCTGTATAGTGGCGTCGCCCTCCAGCTGTCGGGCCCACAAATCGAAGAGCCATAATTCCTCTTCATGTTGCAACACTCCTAAAAATTCCGCTTAGGCTAGAATTCTGGAGTGTTTAGAAGAAGGGGATTTTTGGTCTTTCGCCAAGCTGTTTTGAGTTGGCGCGCCCAGCCACAACCTTGTGGCCTATAAATTACAACCGAAAGCTACAGACGGCGTTTCAAGGTGGTTTCCAACAACACCGGCGGGTCTGGTTTCCAGCCGAGGACATGCGAATACCAAACCGCCCCTGTTGTTAAAGACAACACCGAATAATCCGCCATAAATGTACCAACGCCATTTCCGGGCGCGGGTTCGTACGAATAATCACGGACACGTTCACTGGGGATCGGAACAGATATATCATTGACAGGCACGGATTGCAGTATTAATTTATCCAAGACAATCCTCATCCCCTTCGCGCCCCCCGTATCGGGAGACCAAGCATTCAAATATAAATATACTTGAACGGAAAATCCTCCTGGGTCTTCTACTGAGAATTTTGGAATTGTCAGCACGAGGCCTCTATCGAGAGCATCAAGGTTTATGAGCCGCTTTAACTCTGGGGCTAGCATAGGCGCCGCGAGCGTTCTCGGCAGATTCGGGTCAGGTCCGACATAGGGTTCACCCACCGCGGCAAAATCGAAGGGGAAAGACTCGTAACCATTTGCGCCGCGCTGCACCATATATGCAAGCCGGTTCAGTCTTTTACCACTATTATCCAAAGCGCTGTAGGCAAAGCTATCACCGACTGTCTGCATCTCCTCAAGCGACATGATTTGCCCAAACGTGTGTACACCGCCCTTTCCATACAACCAAAACACGCCGCGCAGACCATCGCCCGTGACTGAACGCCCGACATACACGGTGAAGCTCGTTTGACCCGCAGGAATGAGCACCGGATCTAACACTCCCTCCGGAGCGGGGTACCTGGGCATGGTGATATCAAGATCGAGAAAAGCATACTCTTGACGTTGCGCGGTACCCGCGGCCGTGTAGGTGAGGCGCCCTATAGTAGGTTGATTCGATAATACTCGAAGCTCCACGGCACCGCCCTTGTCTGTTTCGGCGATATAGCCCTTCCCGAGCGGATCCAACGGGAGAGAGACAGGGGGATAGGGAGATTGCCCTCCATAAAGAGAGACCACGGGAGGGTCAAATGCCAGATAGACCGGATGACCCGCCACACCCTGTCCTTCTCCATCCACCACACGAATGTAAATCCGCAGCGCTCGCGTATCTTCACTTGGATCTGGCGGTGCACTGAACGGAGTAATGCCTGCGTAGACCTCTGCCAACGCTTGGCGATTGGCCATGCTCAGCACCGCGGCTGAATACTGTACGGTAGCGTCTCCACCTTGAGTCCCAGCCGCTCGTGCGGATAGTTTAATTTTGGCTACCTCAGAACATTGAATGCGAGTCGTAGCATAAAACCCATCGCCGTACGGGGCGACCTCACTTTCAACAGGATCAAGCTTCACCCCCTGCCCTTCGACCGCCCATACAACGCGGCTTGGAACGCTCTCGCCCTCAGTAACAAGCACCTTGGCGACTACATCATGGACTTTCCCCACTTGGAGCACGGCGCCATCGTCCGGATAGATCGAAATAGCCAACAATTTTCGCTCTCCTAAATGTGGCTGAACGCGATCAGCGGGCTGCTCTTTCGCCTGCCGAAATCGTGGCCACGTTGCGGAACGCCGATCAGAACGATCCTGGGCCGAAGTAGAATTGCCATATGGGGATTAAGTCGTGTCGGGAACGACACTGCACATCCCTTTGTATCGCGGGTCGATTTGATCCACGAACGACCTGAGGCGAAAACAATTGGTGTAATAGCGAAAAAAGCCATTCACCCTCGCACCGAGCCATTTTTCTTTTCGATAAAAATGCACAACACCATGCCGGTCATGTGAGCGGCGGACCCCAGCGGAATGTGGATCCAGAAGCGTCATCGAGGCGGGGAGCCCCGAGCAGCCCCCCCCCTTTTCGCGTGAAGCCGAGTGATTTTCTCAAGCTGGACAGACACCACATCACACAGCGCCAACATTCACGCCTCATGGCCGCCATCCTGAAGTAGCGCGATTACGCCATCAGCAGGACGGCAGCCACCACTAGAGCTCCACATAAACCATCTATTCTTCCTCGGTATCTTCCGGAATCGGAGTGCCTTGGATCTTTCTCGCGGCACTGGGGATAACCTCCCCTGCCATTTTTTCCCCGCCGGAGATCGAACCAAGCGGATCCGGCGGCGTATCCAGCGGAATCTTAGGGTCAGCTCCGAGCACTTTCGAGTAAAACACGCTCCGCTTGGTATTAGGCGGCGCACCGCTAATTGCAGTTACTGTATATTCGGCACGGAATGTTCCGGATTGATTTTCAGGGGCGGGACTTTTGTCCCAGCCGCTCAAGTCGAAATAAGCGAGGAGGAAATCCACGTCGGCAGCCGGGAGGTCGGCGGTGGTATAGGATTTCGGGTCCAGGAGTAACGTCGCAGGCTTTCTAGGTAGGCCGGTTTCATGATCCCAGCCCGTGAAGTAGATCGAAACCTGCAAAATGTATGCATCCGCCGGTTCCAAATCCGCCGCCGTGAAACGCGGAACCGTTAAAGTAATTCCGTGCTTCGCAAAGTAGACATTGACAATTTGCGTGTTAATCGTTGGCATTGCGAGCGGCCGGTTCGCTATGGTAGGATCTGGCCCCGACGGTACTTGGCCTACAGCACTAAATCGTTGAAAAACGGATTGCGCGGCGTTCGCCCCTTTTTGTACGAGATAAGCTACTGAGTTCGTGCGTGTACCGTCGGTGACAACGTCAGAAAAAGCAAAGGGCTGGCCATTGAGTTTCAGATCTCCAGGAGTGGTGACAGCTCCGTAGTGCTCGACACCGTCCTTACCCTGCATCCACATCATGACATAGCCGGCGTCGTCTACTGGCGCGCTGACCGGAATACGCTCGTAGAAAATGGAAGAGGTCATCTTTGAGAGGTTTACGGCGGTGGATACTCCCTCCGGCGCAGGGTATACCCCATCGGTGCGGGAGAAGGTGGCGATCGCAAAGGTGGATTCGTAGTTGTCACCGGCAGCCACAGCGAACATTTTCCCGAGAACTTGTTCCCGGCTCCCCCCCCTTAGCCGAATGCGGCCATTCTCATCAGTTCTGGTGACAAGTCCCTTCCCGTAAGGATCTGTCGGCAAACCTGCGGGCTGCCAAGTCGTGCCGTCAGGACCAAGACCGTACAGCGTTACTACGGGAGGATCAAATCGGAAATAGACCGGATGATTGGCTACCGGCTCGTCTATACCCTCAACGTCGCCATGAATTCTGAAGGCAAGTTCTACAGTCTGGTCCTCGCTTCCTGGCACCACGGGCTCGGAAAAAGGTGGGTTGTGTGCGATAGCTCTGGTAAAGATGGCCTCGTTGTCAATTTCCATGTTCATTGCAACTGCAGGCAGGGTCTCGGAATCAGGGGCTGCACCGAGGCCCTCGGCCGTGATTGTTGCCGTACCGAGTTCGAGCATTTGTAGCTCGGTCACCGCATAGTATCCAGTGGTTTGCTTTGGTCCTTCTGGGCCATCCACGACAAAGGTTCGACGTTCCACCTGACTTTCAGTTGGATAGAAGCGCCCCTTGGTTGCAGGCAATATTGTCCACCGGATTAGCGTGACCGAGGTGGCGTCCGATAGCTGGGCGTAGACAGTCATCCGCTTTTGAAGCGGGGCGACTACGGGATTCGGGAAAAATGTCATGCTCATTTTGCTGCTCCGTAGGGAATTATCCAGTAGTGGGATCTTGTAGTGCGCACGCCTTCGTTATGTTTGTTATTTCTCCCACACTTTTGGATTGCGATATCCTCACATTCGTGCCGCTGGTTGGATGCGAAGCGAGCAACAGCGCTCGTCTCCTTTGGCTGACCTATTCAACCCTCGCGGGCGTCGGACAAAGACCCGCGCCGCTGCGGCACCTGGATAGGAGCAGCGTTGACCTGAAAAGGGCGCTTGGGGGTTCGCAGTCGTAATTTCAGACGATACAGGCGAACGCTTTCGTGTTCAGCGACGACAGGCTGCGCGTTGACACCGAGCCAATGCCGCGGACAACACCTAGAGGAAGCGGGATTGCCGCGCCGGCACCCCGCCTTTGTGTCCACATCTTGCGACTCCTGGCATCCACCCGATCAAGGATGTGCGAGACAAGGCATCGACAAGCGGTTGCACTCGCCTAAACAGCGGCGCTTTCTGAAGCGCATGCAGCGAGAGCAAGCGCTTCAACACGGTCCAGATCTAGCACCTCTACGGCACGCTCCACCTCTGTCGCGAAGCGACCGTAGCCCGGATATGTGGCTCGCAACTCGGCGATCCAGTGCTCGATCTCCGTGATGCGCCCTTCGCGCGCGAACGCCGCGAGTTCCAAGCGCATGTAGGGGGGTGGCAAGGCGTCGACAAAATCATCGGCGGCACGTTTAGCTGCGTGATACTCCGGCCTATCTATCGGTGCGACTCGACCAACTGTCTCGCCAGCCAAGGGGAAGCGCAGAAGCAGTTCGAAAACACTCCCATGTCCTGCGTCCACGTTCTTTAACCGGAGTGTCCCACCCATGTCCATAACGATCTTCTCGGCGATATACAAACCCAGGCCCACACCGTCTGTCTCACGGTTGGTCCGAACGTAAGGCGCGAAGATCAGCGACTGATCTGACACCGGTATACCAGGGCCATCATCCTCGACCAAAACTGTAAGCTCACAGTCGCCATCTTTTAATTGTGCGACCGCCCTAAAGCGAACGACACCGTCTGTAGTGAACTTCGCGGCGTTAGACAGCAAGTTGAGGAATACCTGCTGTAAACGTACGCCGTCGGCCTCAACCGCCACATTAAGCATACAGTGGATCTGTGGTTCAAAGCGGTTTCCATGCTCGGCACATGCACGCGCCCCATAGTCACACACACTGATCAAGAGGTCCTGTAAATCCAGCGGACGCGGCTGCAACTGAAACGGGGCCAGTTCGCCTTTGGAGTACTCAACAATGTCTCGGATCAACGCCTGCTGATATTGAAGACTCCGCTCCATCGCATCGACATAAGGCTGTATCTCTTTACCCCCCTCGATTTTTAGGATGCCAACGTACCCTAATACCGTCGCCAAAGGAGCCCTCAAATCGTGACTGACGTAACCTAGAACGCGCGATCTATCCTCATTTTGGCGCCGAGCATATTCCAATGATTCATTCAACGCGGCCGTCTGTCTCATTACTTCATTCTTTAGGCGCTCTTCTTCGTCTCGCTGAAGCGTTTCCAGAGCGCGCCTAGCATTTTGCCGCTGCCGCCCAATGTGGGCGAACCAGGCGGCGATGAAGGCGACATTAACCGCCAATCCGGCGAGAGCCCACCAAGGGTTAGGATCAAATCCCTGCTGTGGATCCGGAGCCCACGAATAGCTCGTGCCACGCTCTTCAAATAAGCGCAGGAGGATGGCAGCCATTGCGCCCACTGCCAGAATTCCTATAACAGGCGGGGGCCGCATGACTCGTTTTATCAGAGTAGCCGCCAGACCCAGCTTTGCCGCATTAAATAATGCGCCACCATATATCGCCAGTTGTGCCGCTGCGGCAATATTTCCAACAGCCCCAACGACCATGACCCCACCCATAAAGCAAGCCAACAGGGTGAGCAGGTACTTTGCAGGCAATTCAAAACCTTCTTTTTTGGCGACACTATGGGCGAATGTGATGAACAGAACGACGACCAACCCACCGAGTACCGTCGGGCTACGATAATTCCACTCCGCAAAGTTTGGCCAGAATATGGTCTTTCCATATCCGCGCCATGCCGCCTCAAACCCACAAAGCGCAACGCCTAAAAGAGCCAGCCATCCGAAGCTACGCATCGGCGAGAAGACAAAAAGCAAGAAACTACAAAAAGCAAAAGCCGCCAAACCGCCAATGAGTACAGTGTTCCAAAACGTGATGGAGACTTCTTGCCTCAAGAATACGTCTTCGCCAAACAGGTAAGGATCAAAATGCAATGGGGTGCCACTGCGGGCTGCAATATAAACGGTTGCAGACTCACCAGCCTGTAGAAGGACGGGAAACAGCGGGTAGCGGCTCGGGGTCGGTTGCTCTGCCAGCGGAACAGCTGCCCCAGCTCGCATTATCCGAAGATCACCCCCATAGCGAAAAAACTCCACTTCCTCAATGCGCGGCGATCCGGCCAATACGTACAGCCTTAAGTCAGAATCCGCAAGATTTCTTATTGTGAAGCGGATCCAAACCTTCGCAGTTGTAAATCGAGATTTGAAATCGGAGGCTTGTGCAGGGCGAAATTTCCCGTACATAGACACGTCCGAAAAACTTAATTCCCCACTGGCATCGTCAAAAATTTCTGCGTACTTTTGGATTCGGATAGGCCAGGTAGCAACCGTATCCACGTCTATAGGATGGCCCGCCGCGTTTCCGGTATCGAACCATAAGGCGGAAACCAAGCATGTGAAGATCAATATCAGATAGCGCATGGTCTACCGGCCGTCGGCGTGCCTGAATCTGAGTGGCAGTGGATTTTTACTATGGCGGAAATTTTACTTCCTACTGCACGACAAAGGTCGCCCTGATCTTAATTTAATAGGGCACCAACGCCGAAAAACCAGCATCGACGCGTTTACAACAAGGGGCCGCATGCAATCCTGCATACACTCGACATTACACATAAATCAGGTTGCTTTTGCCAATAGCAGCCACAAGGCGATTTCTACCGGCGCGTTCAACAGCGAACCCCTCTCTTATACCTGGGCAGAGTTGGCAGACAGAAGATATGAACCTGAGCCAGACAGGTTGCGTTGCAAAACCGCCCTCGAGGGGCGGTGCCAGCGATCGGCGAGCATCTTCAACCAGGCGTCAGAGATGTCCCCTCGCGAGCCACAGTCTCAGGGAGGTAATAGTCAACAGGTGTAAATTCGAATGTTTCATCTCCCTGCACGTAATTTTTTGCCACGCATTCATCTCCATAGGCGACCGGCTCGGAAGTGCGGATGTACGAGGTGAGGCCCTTACTTAAGGCTTGCATGACGATGCTCTGCCGTACCCAAATAGGGTGGACGTTACCCCACTCTTGAACAATTTCCATAATTTCAACCCACGAGGCGCCAAATATGATATCAATGGAGCCATTTTTAGCCCTCGCCGTCACAAGGAAGTAGGGGCCAACTCGCTGAGGCACGGAGGCATCGACCAATTCCACCTTTGCACCTTTATGTACGGGCGCTTGGTCTTGGGCGACGAACGAATACGTAGACGGCGAGTTCGTATAATCCGCACGACCCTCAAAAGAACATATTCCATTAATAAGAGTTATAATGGGCAAATACTTGCCGCAAATGTATAGCACTCCGCGGTCTTTTCCAAAATTACCGTGAAGCCTGGTGTTCCATCTGACGTATCCGTTGCCGCCAGTAAACTGCGGGGTTGGGATCTCCCCTCTCAATTCCTCTTTTACCGGCTTCCACGTTTTGAATTCGGCATATTTTTCAGGCATATCGTCTGTGGAAACATGGAAATTCCCGCAGTTGCCATACTGGTCATACAGCTTGACGTCTAGACGCGCGGTCCGCCTGCGACTTTTGTCATACCAATATCCAAAATAGCCGTATACGGTTAGCGCAAATCCTTGGAAGTCCTCATCGAAACGCGTCAAGCCTGACGCATGATAATAGACTTCGTATTCGCCCAACGGAAATTGACGCGAATGCGAGGCGTCGATCGAGTTACCGTCCAGATCTCTCAGGTTCATCGGCCAGAAGTAGGCCGCATGAGTATACAGATGCTCGCCCCTGTACCCCACACAGTACCCATTGAGCGCGGAATATTGATTTTTGTCCACTCGCACTTCGTAAAGGTTTGCGCCATACTTGACCACCGTTGGCCCGGTTAATCTGAAGGTGTAATCAATCTGACGCGAACAGTTTCCTTCAGGCGCTGGTTCGCTAGGATCCGTAATCCCTTCGTCGTTCGTGTCCGGATTGGTTCGGAGTGTCGCTTGGCAATCCAAATCCTGGAGCGTATA
>NZ_JBLZXG010000002.1:604972-669477 GCF_050285565.1 Achromobacter sp. | reverse complement strand
AACAAGATCCTGAAGGACATCATCGTCAAGAGCCGCAACATGGCCGGCTACGACGCGCACTACGTGCCGGGCTGGGATTGCCACGGCATGCCGATCGAGATCCAGATCGAGAAAAAGTACGGCAAGCACCTGCCGGTGGCCGAAGTGCAGTCCAAGGCGCGCGCCTACGCGCTCGAGCAGATCGATCGCCAGCGCAAGGACTTCAAGCGCCTGGGCGTGCTGGGCGAGTGGGATCGTCCCTACATGACGATGAACTTCAGCAATGAAGCCGACGAGATCCGCGCGCTGGGCCGCATCCTGGACAAGGGTTATGTGTTCCGCGGCCTCAAGCCCGTGAACTGGTGTTTCGACTGTGGCTCGGCGCTGGCCGAAGCCGAGGTCGAATACGCCGACCGCGTCGACCCGGCGGTGGACGTGGCCTTCCCGTTCGCCGAGCACGGCAAGCTGGCCAAGGCCTTCGGCCTGGACCAGGTCGACGACGGCGCCATCGTCATCTGGACCACCACGCCCTGGACCATCCCGTCCAACCAGGCGCTGAACCTGCATCCCGAAATCGAGTACGCGCTGGTGCGCGTGTCGCCCGCGCCCAAGTTCGGCCCGCTCCTGCTGATCGCGCGCGACCGGGTCGAGGCCTGCCTGAAGGCCTGGAACCTGGAAGGCGAGGTCATCGCCACCGCCCCGGGCGCGGCGCTGGCTGGCATCGCGTTCCGTCATCCGCTGGCGCGGTTCGAGGCCGCCTACGACCGCAAGGCCCCGGTGTTCCTGGGCGACTACGTCACGGCCGACTCCGGCACCGGCGTGGTGCACTCGGCCCCCGCCTACGGTATCGAGGACTTCATCTCGTGCAAGGAGCACGGCATGAAGGACACCGACTTCATCAGCCCCGTCATGGGCGACGGCAAGTACGTCGACAGCCTGGCGCTGTTCGGCGGCCTGTCGATCTGGGACGCCAACCCCAAGATCGTCGAGGCCCTGAAGGAAGCCGGCGCGCTGATGCACGTGGAAAAGCACAAGCACAGCTACATGCACTGCTGGCGCCACAAGACGCCGATCATCTACCGCGCCACCAGCCAATGGTTCGCGGGCATGGACATCAAGCCCAAGGACGGCGGCCAGACCCTGCGCGAATCGGCGCTGGCCGGCATCGACGCCACCGCCTTCTACCCGGCCTGGGGCCGCGCCCGCCTGCACGCCATGATCGCCAACCGTCCGGACTGGACCCTGTCGCGCCAGCGCCAATGGGGCACGCCGATGGCCTTCTTCGTGCACAAGGAAACCGGCGCGCTGCACCCGCGCACGTCCGAATTGCTGGAACAGGTCGCGCAACGCGTCGAGCAAGGCGGCATCGAGGCCTGGCAGACGCTGGATCCGCGCGAGCTGCTGGGCGACGAGGCCGACCAATACGAAAAGAACCGCGACACGCTGGACGTGTGGTTCGACTCGGGCAGCACCCACGCCACCGTGCTGGGCGGCAAGGACGGCCATTTCGCCGGCTCGCATGGCGCCGAACTGGGCTGGCCCGCTGACCTGTACCTGGAAGGCTCCGACCAGCACCGCGGCTGGTTCCATTCGTCGCTGCTGACCGGCTGCATGCTGTACGGCCAGCCGCCCTACAAGGCCCTGCTGACGCACGGCTTCGTGGTGGACGGCCAGGGCCGCAAGATGAGCAAATCGGTCGGCAACGTGATCGCGCCGCAGAAGGTGTCCGATTCGCTCGGCGCGGAAATCCTGCGCCTGTGGGTCGCGTCCACCGACTACTCGGGCGAGCTGTCGATCTCCGACGAGATCCTCAAGCGCGTGGTCGAGGGCTACCGCCGCATCCGCAACACGCTGCGCTTCCTGCTGGCCAACCTGGCTGACTTCGACGCCGTGTCGCAGGCCGTGCCTTACGGTGACCTGTTCGAGATCGACCGCTACGCGCTGGCCATGACCGCGCAGATGCAGGCCGAGGTGCAAGGCCACTACGAGCGCTATGACTTCCACCCGGCGGTGTCGCGCCTGCAGACGTTCTGCTCGGAAGACCTGGGCGCGTTCTACCTGGATATCCTGAAGGACCGCCTGTACACCTCGAAGGTGGACAGCGTCGCCCGCCGCTCGGCCCAGACCGCGCTGCTGGACATCACCCAGACGCTGCTCAAGCTGATGGCGCCGATCCTGTCGTTCACGGCCGAAGAGGCCTGGAAGGAGCTGGTCGGCTCGGCCCTGAAGCACCAGGCCGACGCCGCCCGCGTCACCATCTTCACCGAGGTCTACCACGCGCTGCCGCCGTTCGCGGACGCCGAGGCCCTGGCGGCCAAGTGGACGCGCCTGCGCGCCATCCGCGCCGAGGTCCAGCGCAAGCTGGAAGAAGTGCGCACGGCGGGCGACATCGGTTCGTCGCTGCAGGCCGAGGTCGACCTGTACGCCAGCGGCGAAGACCAGCAACTGCTGGCCAGCCTGGGCGACGACCTGCGCTTCGTGCTGATCGTCTCGCGCGCCACGGTGCACGCCGGCGAAGGCGAGCCCCGCATCGAGGTCACGCCGTCCAGGCACAAGAAGTGCGAGCGCTGCTGGCACTGGCGCCTGGACGTGGGCCAGGACTCGGATCATCCCGAGATCTGCGGCCGCTGCGTGTCCAACCTGTTCGGCTCGGGCGAAGCCCGCGACAAGGCCTGAGGATGGCCGGCCCGCAAGGTTCCGCCGCCGCCGCGCCCGCCGGCGCGCCCCCCGCGAGGGTGGGCCGCTGGCTGGCCATCGCGCTGGCGATCATCGTGCTGGATCAGTTGACCAAGGTGTACTTCAACACCTCGTACCAGTATGGCGAACGCCTGAACCTGCTGCCGTTCTTCGACTTCACGCTGCTGTACAACCGCGGCGCGGCGTTCAGCTTCCTGGCATCAGAGGAAGGTTGGCAGCGCTGGCTGTTCACCGCCCTGGGCATCGTGGCCGCGGTGGTCATCACGGTGATCCTGCGTCGCACCCGCGGCCAGCCGCGCTTCTGCCTGGCGCTGGCCATGATCCTCGGAGGCGCCGTCGGCAACGTGATCGACCGGGTGGTGTATGGCCACGTGGTGGACTTCCTGCTGTTTTATTGGCGCGACTGGTACTACCCCGCCTTCAACGTGGCGGACGTCGGCATCACCTGCGGCGCCGTGCTGCTGGTGCTGGACGAGCTGCTGCGGGCCCGCAAGCCACGCGCCTGACCCCCGCGCCCGCCCCCGCGAAACCCGGCCCCTGGCCGGGTTTTTGCCTTCTTTGCCCCCCCCTGCATGCATGGCGAACGGCGCGATGCGGCAATGCGGAATAAAATCACTGTCCGTTCCCTGATTCGACGGCATCCAAACGCCGTCCGACGCCCATGCTCGACCTCGCCCGCAAACGCATCGTCCTCGGCCTGACCGGTGGCATCGCCTGCTACAAAATCGCCGAGCTGGTGCGGCGCATGACCGAACAAGGCGCCATCGTCGACGTGGTGATGACCGAGGCGGCCACGCACTTCATCACGCCGGTGACCATGCAGGCCCTGTCCGGCCGCCCGGTGTTCGTCGATGCCTGGGACCCGCGGGTGCCCAACAACATGGCGCACATCGACCTGACGCGCGGCGCCGACGCCGTGCTGATCGCGCCGGCCAGCACCGACTTCATGGCCAAGCTGGCGCATGGCATGGCCGACGACCTGCTGTCGACGCTGTGCGTGGCGCGCGCCTGCCCGCTGCTGGTGGCGCCCGCGATGAACCGCGAGATGTGGGCCAACCCGGCCACCCAGCGCAACGTGGCGCAACTGCGCGCCGACGGCATCAGCATCCTGGGCCCGGCGGCCGGCGAACAGGCCTGTGGCGAGACCGGTGACGGCCGCATGCTCGAAGCCCACGAGATCCTCACCGACCTGATCGCCTTCTTCCAGCCCAAGCTGCTGGCCGGCCGCCACGTGCTGCTGACCGCCGGCCCCACGTCCGAGCCGGTCGATCCAGTGCGCGTGCTGAGCAACCGCTCGTCGGGCAAGACCGGCTACGCCCTGGCGCGGGCCGCGCGCGAGGCCGGGGCCCGCGTCACGCTGATCACCGGCGCCACCGCCCTGCCCGTGCCGCGCGGCGTGACCGCGCTGTCGGTCATGACCGCGCGCCAGATGCACGACGCGGTGATGGCCAGCGCGTCCGATGCCGACATCTTCATCGCCGTGGCGGCCGTGGCCGATTGGCGCGTCAAGAATGTCAGCAACCAGAAGCTCAAGAAAACCAGCGAAGGCGGCGGCGCACCGCACATGGAATTCGAACCCAACCCCGACATCCTGGCCGAAGTGGCCAAGCTGCCGGACGGGCCGTGGTGCGTGGGCTTCGCGGCCGAAACCGAAAAGCTGGCCGAGCACGCCGAAGCCAAGCGCCAGCGCAAGGGCATTCCGCTGCTGGTGGGCAACCTGGCGCACAAGGTCATGGACGCCGACACCACCGAGCTGGTGCTGTTCGACGCCCACGGCGCGCACCCGCTGCCGCCCGCCGACAAGCTGGACGCCGCGCGCCGCCTGATCGCCGAGATCGCGGCGCGGCTGCCGGCCTGACCTGCCTGCCCGCCAGGCCAACAAAAAAGCCAGACGCGAGTCTGGCTTTTTGTTTGGGGCGCCCGCCGCGCCCCCAGACAGCGGCGGACGCGACCGCCTGCTTACTGCTCCAGGCTGATGTTGGCGGCGCGCACGATGTCGGCCCACTGCTTGCGGTCGTTTTCCAGGAACTGGCCGAACTGCCCGGGCGTCATGCTGGTGACCGGTTCCGAGCCCAGGCCGGCCATCTTCTCTTTCACGGCGGGCTGCTTGAGCACGTCCTGCAGGGCCGCGTAGTAAGCGTCCAGCACGTCCGCCGGCAGACCCGCCGGGGCGAACACGCCCTGCCAGGTCGGCATGTCGAAGCCCTTCAGGCCCTGCTCGTCCAGCGTGGGCACGTCGGGCAACTGCGCCGAACGCTTGAGCGAGGCCACGCCGATAGCCTTGACCTTGCCCTGCAGCGCCAGCGGCGCGGCGGTGGAGATGTTATCCATCGTCATCGCGATATGACCGCCCAGCAGGTCGGTGATGACCGGCGCGGCGCCACGATAGGCCGCGTGCGGCACTTTCACGCCCAGCTTGTACAGCATGGTCTCGGCGATCAAATGGTTGGAAATGCCCACGCCGGCGGTGCCGTAGGTGGCGGTCGGCGTCTTCTGGAAGTAGTCCTTCAACTCGGCCAGGTTGTTGGCCGGCACATCCTTGTTGACGATGACCACGTTGGGCTGCACCGCCGCCAGCGTAATGGGGGTGAAGTCGGCCGGCTTGTAGCTGGTGCCCTTGGGGTTGAGCACATGGGTGATGGCCATGGAGCCGGCCGCGGCGATGCCGATGGTGTAGCCGTCGGGCTGCGCTTGCGACAGGCGGAAGGCCATGATGTTGCCGCCAGCGCCGGCCAGGTTTTCCACCACCACGGTCTGGCCCAGGCGCTGCGACAGCGGCTCGGCCAGCAAGCGCGCCAACGTATCGGCCGAGCCGCCGGGCGCGAAACCCACCAGCAGGCGCACCGGCTTGGCCGGTTTCCAGGCGTCGGCGGCCAGGGCCGGGGCGGCCGCCAGCGTGCTGGCGGTGAACAGTGCGCCCAGGGCGCGTTGCAAAGTACGGCTGAACATGAAGTCGATTCCCTTATTCGAATATTTGCGCGAGCGTCTGCGCGACCAGGCGGTTGGCCAGCAGCACCGGGCGACCGGATGCCTGTGCCACCGCCTGCCGCATGCGTTCGGCGTAACCCATGCAATGCATGACAACAAAATCACAGTCGGCCAGATCCTGGCCGGCCTGCTTGAAACTCGCGGCCGCGCGCCCGGCGTCGGCCTCGTAGGGCGAGGC
The DNA here is from genome assembly GCF_050285565.1 of Achromobacter sp. Classification (GTDB taxonomy): domain Bacteria; phylum Pseudomonadota; class Gammaproteobacteria; order Burkholderiales; family Burkholderiaceae_B; genus Achromobacter. The sequence goes on along the minus strand of NZ_JBLZXG010000002.1, from coordinate 663,635 downwards.
GTGCACCACCGTGGTCGCGCATGCCAGCGGCACGGCCATGTGGAAGGCGTCGACCTGGGCTGGCAGCGGCACCACCAGGCCGACCTTGCGGCAGTGCTGCGCCAGGCCGGCGACCAGGTGGTCGACGACCTGCTGCGGCTCGACCACCAGCGTGCGCATCGGTGCGATCGCGGTGCCGGTGCACAGCGGCACCAGCACGTCGTAGCCAGCGCCGTCGGCCTCGCGCATCACCTGCGCCAGCCGGGCCTCGGCGGCAGCCGCATCCAGTTCAATCTGGGCGCCGTCGCGCAGGCGCGTGGCGAAGCGGTATTGACCCGGGCGCGGCGCCAGCGCGGCCAGCCCCGTCGCGTCCAGGCCGTCGAGCGCGCCGAACTCGTCGATGCGCACGTGTTCGCCCAGCAGCGGCGCCATTTCCGGCACGACGTCGCTGCGCGGCGACTGGCCGATGGTGAAGAACGCCACGCGGCGCGGCGCGCGCGCGCTCATTGCGCGGCTTCCGGCTCGCGGCCGGGGGTCTGCAGGTGCGCCATCGAGCCATAGCGCGCTTGCAGCGCGTCCCATTCGGCGGTGTCGAAGAAGGTCATGGCGCCCTGCCCGAAGAGTTTGGCGATCTCGATGCAGAAGCGCATCGCCACGTCGGCGTCGACGGCGTTGGTCACGCCGGTGGCGCAACCGGGCACGGTGGTCTGCGCGGTCAGCGCCACGCCCACCACGGGCGCGCCGGTGACGATGGCCGGCTGCATCAGCGAATTGACGTGCCACAGGCCGTTTTCGTAGGGCGTGATGTCCTGGGTGGTCAGCGGCAGCGTCAAGGGCAATTCGCCGCTGACCCAGCCCATCACGTCCAGCATGGTTTCCGGGATGCGCAGCAGATAGCCCTGCCTGGCGACCGGCGTCAGCGCCACGCCGCGGCGGTTCACCAGGCGGTTGCCGCGGGTGGTGTCGACCGACAGGATCGCGTCCATGCGCGGATCGACTTCGTGCGACATCATTTCGCGCATCGGGAACGGTGAACGCATCATCGGCACCGGGTGGTGCGGACGGGTGCCGGCGCGCGGGCAGATGTGGGTGCGGATGCGCACGGTGCCCGGCAGCACATCGCCCTGGCGCGCCATGGCCATGATCTTGAGCGCGGCGGCAATGGCGACCACGGCGCCGTCGCTGTCGGACACCAGGCCGGTAACGGCTGGCCGCGCGCCGATGCCGCCGAGGCGGCCGACGATGCCCAGTTGCGGCGCGTGGTCGTCGGCGCCCCGGATGACGATGGACAGGAAATCGGTGGCGGCGCCATCGCGCTCCAGCCGCGTGACCTCGACCTCGCAGTCGCCAGCCTGGCGCAGGTATTGCGCCACCGCCTCGCCCGTGATGTGGGCGGAGGACAGCAGTTCGATCGTGTCGATGACCTGCTTCATGCCCCGATCTCCACGGGGCCGGGCGCGAACAGGCGCGGTTCGGCCGCGCCGATGAACAGGGGCGCCGCATGCGGGCCGACCAGCGTGATGGCCGTGTCGCGCACGCGCAGCGCGGCGCCTTCGGGCAGGCCCAGCACCGGAACGGTCGGGTTCAGCGTGCAGAACTCGGCCAGGCGCTGCGCGCGCGTTTCGCCGCGATGGCCGGGCGGGTGGGCGTTGGTGTAGTGCGGATTGATCTGGAAGGACAGCAGGCCGAGCGCATCAAAGCCTTCGGGATCGGTGATCGGCATGTCGTTGGTGGTGCAGATGCTGGGACACGCCAGGTTGGAGCCGGCGCTCCAGCCCAGATAGGCGGCGCCTTCGCGCACGCGGCGGGCGATCACGCTCAGCAGGCCCTGGCGGCGCAACTGGCCGAGCAGGTTGAAGGTGTTGCCGCCGCCGACAATGATGACGGCGGCCTGCTCCAGCGCGGCCACCGGATCGGCGGCGCGGTGCAGCGGCTGGATGTCCAGGCCGGTGTCGGCCAGCGCCGTCGTGACCAGCGTGGCGTAGTCGTCCCAGTTGCGGGTGACGCCCGCGTACGGCACGAACACCGCCGGCGCGCCGGCCGGCAGCGCGGCGATCAGTTCGCGGATGTCGGGCAACGCGTGCGCCAGATAGCCGGCATCGCTGCTGGAATTGCTGAGAAGCAGGAGATTCATGAGTGGAGTTCCGTGGGATCGGTGAAAGCGGGGCGCCGCGCGCGCGGCCGGATAGGGCAATACGGTCAATCGGGTTCGCGGCGGCGCGTCACGCCAGCCAATAGGGATCGTTCAATTCGCGGCCCAGCGCCGCCACCTGCCGCGTCAGCGACTCGCGCAGCGCGGCCACGCGGGCGGCGTCGACCTGGAAGGACACGAAAGACAGGCACAGTCCGCGCAGTTCGCCGCTGTCGGGGTCCCGCACCGCCGCCGCCACCGCGCCGATGCCGGGCATGGCCTGGTCGATGGCGACGCCGTAGTGGTCGGCGCGGGTCTGCGCCACGCGCTGCGCCAGTTCGCCGACCGTGGCCGGGCAATCCTTGCCCTCCATCGGCAGGGGCCGATCCGGATCGGTGCCGTACAGCGCATCGAACTCATCCTGGGTCAGGCGCGACAGCAGCGCGCGGCCCATCGCCGTGCCCGAGGCGGCGCGGCGCGAGCCCGGCGGCGACAGCACCTGCACCGGGTGCGAGCCGTTCAGGCGCTGCAGCACCACGGTCTCGCGCTGGTTCAGGGTGGACAGGTAGGCGGTCAGCCCGCTGTCGTCTGACAGGCGCGCCAGCACCTTGCGGCAGGCCTCGTCCAGTGGTGTCGCGGCCTGGCCGGCGCGCACCGCCTGCGCCAACAGGGCGCCGGCGCGATAGCGGCGCGTGGCGGCGTCCTGGTCGAGCAGGCCGTAGTGCTGCATCTGGTTCAGCAGGCGCGAGGCCGTGCTCTTGGGCAGCGCCAGGCGCTGCGCCACGTCGGTGAAGCTCAGTTCCGCCGCGCCTTCCGCGTAGAGCGCCAGCACGCGCTGGACACCGTCGAGAATACTCATCTTTGTTCCATAAAACGGAACCATAGTTCCTTAATATCGAACAAGAATAATGCAACGGCCGATTTCAGGTCAATACGGGACGGCCCGGGTCATGCGCTTCACGCCGACGGCTCCGCTGCCTGTTCCGCGCCAGACGAAAAAAAGCCCGCCGACACTCGGGCGGGCTTGCCTGGAGGCGACGCGCAACCCGGCTAGCGCGTCGCGGTCTGGGCCCATTGCGCTAGCGGCAGCGGCGGCTGCGCGCGCAGGATGCGCGCCAGCACCAGCTTGAATTCCGCCCAGCCACCGCGTTCGCCCGCCCAACTGGACGGGGTCACCGGCCGCCAGCCGCCGTCGGCGTCGCGCTCGGCCATCTTGAAGCGGAAGTTGTAGTGCCCGGCCACGCCCATGCGCAGGTCGGTCACCACCAGCGCATCGCCCATGGCGTCATAACGCAGCCAATCATCGGTGAACCAGCGCAGGCGCTGAAGCAGCGGCGTGTCGGCCAGTGCCTGTCCCAGTTCCGGATGGAGCGGCAGGCGCAGCCATTCCGGCGGCTCGCGGTCGAACCAGCCGCTGACCGCCTCGTAGTAATGGCCATCGGGGGTCTTGGCTATGACGCGCCACAACAGCGTGTTGAGCGGCATCGGAATGGCCCGCAGTTCGGTGAAGGCGATGCCCTGCGCCAGCATCGCCTCGCGCACCCGGTGTTCGGCGGCGATGCGGCCGGTCAGGCCGAACCCCAGGTAGGCGGTGCTGAAGATCAGCGCCCCGGCCAGGAAGCGCCGGGCGTTGCGCGTCATGCCCGCGATCACCGCGTACACCGCGCCCAGCAGCAAGGGCACCGTATAGACCGGATCGATGATGAAAATGGCCGACCAGCTTTCCGGAATCGACGGCAGCGGCCAGAACAACTGCGTGCCGTAGACGGTGAAGGCGTCCAGCACCGGATGCGTCACCAATACCAACCACAAGGTGAGGAACAACCGCCTCGCGCTGTATTGCGCCTGCGGCCAGTACTTGCGTATCAGCCAGGTCAGCAGCGCCGCCAGGCCGGTCAGCACGAAGATCGAATGCGAAAAACCGCGGTGATAGGTCACCAGCGACACTGGATCCGGATAGCGCATCAGCACGTCCAGATCCGGCACCGTCGCCAGCGCCGCGCCGTAGATCAGCGCCCGCCGGCCCTGCACGCGCCCCAGCAGCGCCCCCTGTATGCCCGCGCCCAGCACGGCTTGTGTAACCGAATCCATAGAACTCCGACGATAGCCTTCGGTGGCGCGCCGCTTTCACGCGACGTCCACCATGCAGGCGTTAAGATACCCGATTGCGTTCAGCTAATTTTCAACTTCCGCCTCATGAACCAATACATCGACAAGATCGGCGTGCTGATCGAGACCAATCAGGCCTGGGCCGGCCCCATCACCTTCCTGCTCACGCTGGGGGAATCGATGGTGCTGCTGGGGCTGTTCATCCCCGCCACCGCATTGATGCTGCTGACCGGCGGTCTGATCGGCGCGGGCACGCTCGACCCGTGGCGCATCATGGCCTGGGGCATCGCCGGCGCCATCGTCGGCGATGCGCTGTCCTATGCGCTGGGCCGTTGGGCCGGCCCCAACGTGCTGCGGCGCTGGCCGCTCAAGCAGCAGCGCACCGCCGTGGCGCGCGCGCGGCTGTTCTTCTACCGGTACGGCTTCGCCTCGGTGCTGATCGGCCGCTTCCTGGGCCCGATCCGCTCCACCATTCCGACGGTGGCGGGCGTCATGGGCATGGCCCATGGCCGCTTCCAGATGGCCAACGTGCTCTCGGCGATTCTGTGGATGCCGCTGATGCTGGCGCCCGGCTACATCACCGCGCGCAGCCTGGGCGCGGCCGAAAACGCGCAACAGATCGCCATGATGATCGGCGCGGGACTCTCGGTGCTGCTAGGATGCGGACTCCTGATCGCGATGATGCGCAAGCGCCGGCAACCGGCGCGCATCCGTCGCGGCAATTAGCGGAGAACGGCATGGCCATCGACATGGAGCCGAAGAACGGCGACTTTGCGCGCTACATCGAGAATCTGTCGGGCGCGGGCGGCGCCACGCCCGGCCGGGTGCCGAGCAAGGCGCAGGCCAAGCGCCGGGCGGCGGCGCCAGGCGCCACGCCGATGCCGGCGCCCGTTCCGGGCCAGGACTCGCTCAATGACCTGACCTGGGGCAAGACGGCCCCGCCGCCGCTGCAGTCGCGCCGCGCCGACAGCGTGCCGCCCACGGTCGCCCCCGGCCAGACCGAGGCCGAGGCGGTTTCGCTGGCCAAGCGCGCGCGCCAGCGCAAGCAGGGCATCTTCCTGACCATCGCCGGCGCCGTGGCCGGGTGGGCGGCAGTCAACATCGCCTTCACGGCGCTGCGCGCGCCGCGCTTCGACCTGGACGACTTCATGCCGGCGGTGTTCCTGGGCTTTTTCGCCCTGATGCTGTTCAAGGCGGCCAGCGGCGCGCGCGACCCGCGCAAGCGGCCGCTGGAGAAGCTGCCGCCGCTCAAGACCTCGTCGTACCGCAAGGACGGCTGAAGCGGCGCCGGCCGCGGCGGCAATGGTGCTAACATTTCCGCCGCTGTCGAACAGACCCCACGAATACCGGAGTGAAAGTGAATAACGTTGTCGGATTGAACCAGGCCCAGGCGGCCACGATGCTGAAGCTGCAAGGCGACCTGAACAGCATGATCAATCCGGACTGGATCAACGGCGGCGCCCGCTTCCTGCGCGCCGCCTTCGTCGAATCGGCCGAGGCCCTGGAGCACTACGGCTGGAAGTGGTGGAAGAAGCAGACCATCGACCTGCCGCAGGTGCAGATGGAGCTGGTCGACATCCTGCATTTCTATCTGTCGCACACCATCGTGCAGGCCAAGGGCGACGTCAACGCCGCCGCCGCCGCGCTGGTGGCCGATCTGGCCGGCCCCGCCTCGGTCACGCTGGATGGCAAGAGCTACGCGCTAGCCAGCCTGGACGTGCCCGAGCTGCTGGAGCTGATCGGCGGCCTGGCGGTGTGCGGCCGCGCCAGCTTCAAGCTGCTGGAACAGAGCATGAGCGCCTGCGAAATGCGCTGGAACGATGCCTACACCCAGTACGTCTCCAAGAACGTGCTGAACATCTTCCGCCAGCGGCACGGCTACAAGGAAGGCACCTACATCAAGATCTGGCATGGCGAAGAGGACAACGTGGTGCTGGCGCGTCTGCTGACACAGCACGACGTCGCCCGCGCCGACTTCGCGGACATCCTGCACCGCGAACTGGAAGCGGCCTACTCGCGCCTGTAGGCGCGTAGCCGCCGCCCATGAAAAACGCCGCGTGATGCGGCGTTTTTCATGGGACGCGCGCTAGCGTTGGCCGAAGCGCGTCTCGCCGAACAGTTCCTTCAATTCGCGCGGCTGCGAACGCCAGTACTGGCGCGGCGCATTGACCTGGCCGCCCAACTGCGCGGCGGCGTGCCAGGGCCAGCGCGGGTCATACAGCATGCCGCGGGCCAGCGCCACCATGTCGGCCTGCCCTTGCTTCAGGATTTCCTCGGCCTGCTGCGCCTCGGTGATCAGGCCGACGGTGATGGTGGGCAGGCCCACCGCGCGCTTGATGGCATCGGCGAACGGCACCTGGTAGCTGGGGCCCACCGGGATCTTCTGCAGCGGCGACACGCCGCCGCTGGAGACATCGATGAACTCACAGCCCAGCGCCTTGAGCCGCAGCGCGAACGCCTCGGTCTGCGCCGGGTCCCAGCCGCCCTCGACCCAATCGGTGGCCGACACCCGCACGCCCAGCGCCACCGACGACGGCGTCACCGCGCGCACCGCGCGGAACACTTCCAGCGGGAAGCGCATGCGGTTCTCCAGCGAGCCGCCGTAGTCGTCGTCGCGCTGGTTGGCCAGCGGCGACAGGAACTGGTGCAACAGGTAGCCGTGGGCGGCGTGCAGCTCAATGGCGTCAAAGCCCAGGCGAATGGCGCGGCGCGCGCTGTCGACGAAGGCGTCGCGCACCCGCGCCAGGCCGGCCGCGTCGAGCGCGCGCGGCGCCGGCTCGGACGCGTTGTGCGGCAACGCCGACGGCGCCCAGCCCTGCCAGCCGCCCTGCTCCGGCGGCACCAGTTGACCGCCCTCCCAGGGCGCGTGGCTCGACGCCTTGCGGCCGGCGTGGCCTAGCTGGATGCCGAGCTTGATCGGCGAATAGCGCCGCACCGCCTGCACCACGCGGCCCAGCGCGGCCTCGGTCTCATCGGACCAGAGGCCCAGGTCGCCCGGGGAAATGCGGCCGTCGGCCTCGACCGCGGTGGCTTCGGTGAACAGCAGCGCCGCGCCCGACAGGGCCAGGTGCCCCAGGTGGATCATGTGCCAATCGGTGGCGCGGCCCTCGTCGGCCGAGTATTCGCACATGGGCGCGATGACGATGCGGTTGGCCAGTTCGACGTTGCCGACTGACGTGGGACTGAAAAGATGACTCATGCGTAAGGCTCCGGGCGATGGACGCGGATGCACAGCATAGCGCCGACCTTCTCGCGCGCGCCGCCAATCCCGACGCCCGCGTGGGGATTTAGGCGCGGCGGCGCCGGTCTTGCCACGCCTGGCTCATTGCCCCTCGATCACGCTGTCCAGGAACTGCCGGGTGCGCGCCTGCCGCGGATCGCTGAACAGCGTCGGCGATGGCGCGTCCTCGACGATGTTGCCCTGGTCGAAGAACAGCGTGCGGTCAGAACTGCGCTCGGCGAACTTCATCTGGTGAGTGACGATGATCATGGTCATGCTCTTGCGCGCCGACAAGTCGCGCAGGATTTGCAGGATACCGCCCACCAGTTCCGGGTCGAGCGCCGAAGTGACCTCGTCGAACAGCATGATTTCCGGGCGCATCGCCAACGCGCGGGCGATGCCGACGCGCTGCTTCTGACCGCCCGACAACTGCGCCGGATAGACGTCGAGCTTGTCGCCCAGCCCCACCATCTCCAGGTACTCCACCGCGCGCTCGCGGGCCTGGTCGCGCGACAGACCCAGCACATGCAACGGCGCTTCCATCGTATTGCCCAGCGCGGTCATGTGCGGGAACAGGTTGAAGTGCTGAAACACCATGCCGATCTTGCCGCGCACCTTGCGCAGGTGCTCGGAATTGGGGCCCACCGGGCGGCCCTGGGCGTCGCTCCACATCGGCTCGCCGTCGATCTCGATCTCGCCGCTGCTGGGCGGATCCAGCGTCATCAGCACGCGCAGCAGAGTCGACTTGCCCGAACCCGACGGCCCGATCACGGCCACGGTCTGGCCGGCCGGAATTTCCAGATTGATGCCCTTGAGCACCTCCAGCTCGCCATAGCGCTTGTGCAGGTTCTTGATGGTGATGCTGGAACTCATCGCTTTCCTCCATATCGTTGCAAGCGGGCCTCCAGGCCGCGCACGCCCCACGCCGCGATCAGGCTCAGCGCCAGGAACAGCACGCCGACCAGTGTCAGGGGTTCGGTGTAGCGGAAGGTGGTGGCGCCGATCATCTTGCTCTGCTGCAGCAGCTCGACCACCGTGATCGCCGACAGCAGCGGCGTGTCCTTGAACATGGCCACCAGGTAATTGCCCAGCGCCGGCACCACCGGCGGGATCGCCTGTGGCAGCACCACGCCCACGGCGGTGCGCCAGGGTGACATGTTCAAGGCGCGCGCCGCTTCCAACTGACCGCGCGGCACCGCCTCGATGCCGGCGCGGTAGACCTCGGCGCAGTAAGTGGCGTAGTGCAGGCCGAGCGCCACGATGCCGGTCGTCAGCGGCGACATCTGCACGCCGGTCAGGGGCAGCACGTAGAACAGGAAATACATCTGCACCAGCAGCGGCGTGCTGCGCACGAACTCGATCACGAAGGCCGTGGGCAGCGACACCAGTGCCAGGCGCGAGCGCCGCAACAGCGCCAGCGCCAGGCCCAGCGTCACGGCCACCAGCATGCCCAGCACCGTGGCCTGGATGGTGATGACCAGCGCCGAGCCCAAGGTGGGCAGGATCTCCAGCGCGAAGGACCCGTCGAATATCGGTTTCATCGGACGCGGACCCTCCGTTCAAGCAGGCGCACGCCGGCGGTGATCAGCAGCGCCACCGCGAAATACAGCAGCAGCATGAGCGTGAAGATCTCGGTGGTGCGCAGGGTTTCGCTGCGCAGCAACTGGCCGCGGAAGGTCAGGTCGGTGATAGTGATGAGCGACACCAGCGCGGTGTTCTTGAGCAGTTCGATCAGCAGGTTGCCGGCCGGCGGCAGCATGGCCGGGATAGCCTGCGGCACCACGATGCGGCGCATGATCTGGCCGCGCGTCAGGTTCAGGGCCACGCCGGCCTCGCGCTGGCCCGGCGGCACCGCGCGGATCGCGCCGCGCACCACCTCGGCGCCATAGGCGCCGGCATTGAGCGCCAGCACCACGATACCCACCAGCATGGCCGGCAATTGCACGCCGAACAGCGGCAGCACGAAGTAGAACCAGAACAGTTGCACCAGCGCCGAGGTGCCGCGGAACACCTCGACGTAAATCGAGGCCAGCCAGCGCACCGGCCGCAGGGTCGCCAGGCGCCCGACCCCGGCCGCGAGCGCCAGCGGCACCGCCAGCACCACCGCGCCCGCCATGATTTCCAGCGTCACCGCCAGGCCTTGCAGCAGCGGCGGCACCAGCTCGGCGATATGTTCGGATATGAGCGGCATCGGCGCCTCCTATTGCGCGGCGCAGAGCTTGGCGGCCGTGACGTCGTGGGGCAGTTCCTCGGGCGTGAAGCCGAACGGCGCCACCAGTTGCTGGTGTTCCTCGGTGCCGATGAACTTGGCCAGCTCGGCGTTAAAGGCGTCGGCGAAGGCCTTGTCGTCGGTGCGGAAGGCATAGGCGCCGTAGCCGCGCACCCCCTTGCCGTCGATCAGCGGGTCGGTGAACGGCTCGGCCTTTTCCAGGCCGCTGCCGGCGTTGGTCTTGCCCATCAGGTCGTTGACCGTCAGCGCGGTGGCCGCGTAGGCGTCGGCGCGGCCGGCCTGCACGCCCGACAGCGCGCTGACCGCATCCGGGAACACCACGATCTGGCCTTGCGGCACCTTGACCTTGGCGGCGTATTCGGCCTCGATGGCGCCCACCACCACGCCCAGCCTGGCGTCGGGGTTCTTAACCACGTCCTCGTAGCTGTGCAGGTTCTTCGGGTTGCCCTGCTTGACCAGGAACGCCTGGCCCACGCCGTAGGTCGGGTTCGAGAACGCCACCTGGCCGCAGCGCTCGGGCGTGACGTACATGCCGGCCGCGATGATGTCGAAACGCTTGGCCTGCAGGCCCGGAATCAGCGAACCGAACTCGGTCAGCACCCCTTCGACCTCGTTGATGCCCATGCGCTTGAGCACCACCCGGGCAATCTCCACCGACTCGCCCGTGACCTTGGCCTCCTTGCTGTCCATGAAGGCGAACGGCGCCTCATTGGCGTAACCGATGCGGATCTTGCCGGCGGCCTTGGCGGCCGCCAGCGTGTCGCCGCCGGCAGCGGGCGCGCTGGCCCCCTGCGCGGGCTTGTCCGAGCCGGAGTCGGAGCAGGCGGCCAGCAGGCCCAGGCTCAGGGCCAGCAGGACGCGGCGGGTGCGTTGGACGATCATGGTCTATATCTCCCGGATTTATTTCTAGGTACATGGCTTCGCTAAAAATGATACGACATTAAATCATTTCACCTCTAATGATATGGACAAAAAAAGCAGGCCGAAGCCTGCTTTTCGCCATGTCCCGCCCTATGGCGGGTGAGCACTCGTTACGAACGGTAGACGACTATGTCGTCCCCTATTTTTTATCCGTCGCCGCTTCGGCGTACGAGAACTTGCCGTTGCGCACCACGCCCATCACCCGGGCGCGCTCGTCGAAGCCCTGGTGGTTGTCCTTGGAGATATTCAAGACGCCATTGGGCACGATCAGGTCGCGGGTGTTTTCCAGCGCGTCGCGCAGCGCGGCGCGGAATTCCGCAGTGCCGGGCTTGGCGCCGCTCTTGAGCGCGCGCGCCACCGCCGAATCCAGCAGCATCCAGGCGCCATAGGCATCGCCCGCGAACTGCGTCAAGGTGTGGGCGCCGTACTGGCGCTCGTACTTGTCGGCAAACGCCACCGCCACCTTCTTGACCGGGTTCGAATCGGGCAGCTCGCGCGCCACCACGCCGGGTCCGGTGGGGAACAACGTGCCTTCGACGTCGCGCCCGCCCACCTGCAGGAATTCCAGCGTGCCGATGCCGTGGGTCTGGTAGATGGTGCCGGTGTAGCCGCGCTCAAGCAGCGTCTTTTGCGGCAGCGCCGACGGCGTGCCGGCGCCGGCGATCAGCACGGCGTCCGGCTTGGCGGCGATCACCTTGAGCACCTGGCCCACCACCGACGCGTCGGTGCGCTGGAAGCGTTCCTGCGCCACGACCTTGACGTCGCTGCCGGCGGCGGCGGAGAACTCCTTCCACCAACTGTCGCCATAGGAATCGGCGAAGCCGATGAAGGCCACGTTCTTGAAGCCCTTCTTCTTCATGTCCTCGACCAGCACGGTCGCCATCAGCGAATCGTTCTGCGGCATCTTGAAGGCCCAGGCGCGCTTGGGGTCGGACAGCGGCTCGACGATCACGCTGGAGGCCGCCAGCGCGATCATCGGCGTGCGGGTCTCGGCCAGCACGTCCAGCGCGGCCAGGGCGGCGGCGGTGGTGTTGGGGCCGACGATGGCGTCGACCTTGTCTTCCGAGGTCAGCTTGCGCAGGTTCTTGACCGCGCGGCTGACGTCGGTGCCGTCATCCAGCACCACGTAGCGCGCCGGCTCGCCGCCCAGCGTGTTGGGCCACAGGCGGATGGCGTTGTTGGTCTGGATGCCGATCGCCGCGGCCGGGCCGGTGGTGGAGACATCCACGCCGATCACGATCTCGGCATGGGCGGACAGGGCGGGAACGGCCAGCGCGAGCGCGCAGGCGTAACGAAGAAAGAAGCGGGACATGACGACAGCTCGCAAGAGGGAAAAACAGCGGATGGCGTTATTTTGCCTGAGCGCCGCGAGCCTCGTAGACCAGCGCGGCCAGCGTCAGGTCTTCGAGCGCGCTGCCGACCGCCTTGAACACCGTGATTTCATCCGCGCCCGCACGGCCCGGCGCGCGTCCCAGCACCAGGTCGGTCAGCGTGCCGCGGATCTCGTCGCGCGTCAGCACGCCGGCCTCGAACGCGGCCAGCAGGTCGCCGGCCTTGGTGGGCGCCTCGTCGGTGTCCACATAAACCGTGGTGCCGTCGAAGCAGGCCGTGTCGGTCTCGATCATGTCGGGCTTGAAGCTGCCGATCAGGTCCAGGTGGGCGCCGGGGCGCAGCCAGTCGCCGCGCACCAGCGGCGCGGTCGACAGCGTCGCGCAACTGACGATGTCGGCCTGGCGCACGGCCTGTTCCAGGTCGAGGGTGCCGCGGGCATCGAAGCCCTGCTCGCGCAGCGCGGCCGCCAGCGTTTCGGCCCCGGCCGGGCGCACATTCCAGACCCACACCTTGTCGATCGGCCGCACGGTGCGCATGGCCTGCGCCACCAGCCCGGCGATGCGGCCCGAGCCCACGATGGTGAGCACCCGCGCGTCCGCGCGCGCCAGGTAGGACGCGCCCAGCGCCGCCGCGCCGGCGGTGCGGAACACCGTCACCAGATCGCCGTCCACTTGCGCCAGCGGCACACCGGTGCGGGCGCTGTAGAGGTTGTAGGTGGCATGCAGGCCGGGCAGCGACTGGCGCGTGTTGTCGGGAAAGATGTTGATGACCTTGACGCCAAAATAGCCCTGCTCGTTCCAGGCCGGCATGATCAGCGTTGTTCCGTGCGCGCCGCCCGACTCGATCGCGTGGACGTGGCGCGCGGGCACATGGGCGCCTTGGCGGAACGCCTCGCGCAACGCCGGAATCACCGCGTCGAACGACAATGCGCGGCGGGTTTGTTCGGTGTCGATCACTACCATCTGTATCCAATGCCTGTGCGGGTTGAGCCAGGGGCGAAGTGTGACGGCGCGGCGCGGCGCTGGCAAGGCGGCGCTGGCGGCGGTTACATCGGCTTGCCGGATGCGGGCGGCCGCCAGGCGACGCCCCGCCGCGCGCGCCGTATCATGGTTCCTGCCCCTTCCGGCAACGCGCGCCGCCATCAGGCGGGCCGCGCGCTCCCCTAACCGGACGCGTCCGTCGCGGGCGCGTTCCCTCAACAGGAGTCACGCATGAAGAAAACCGCAACCGCCGCCTGGTCGGGCGATCTGAAGACGGGCAAGGGTACGATTTCCACACAGAGCGGCGCGCTCAAGAACCAGCCCTACGGCTTCAACACGCGCTTTGGCGACACCCCGGGCACCAATCCCGAGGAACTGCTGGGCGCCGCGCACGCCGGCTGCTTCACCATGGCGCTGTCCAATATCCTGGGCGAAGCCGGCCTGACGGCGCAAAGCCTGGACACCAAGGCGGAGGTCACGCTCGACAAGGTCGAAGGCGGCTTCGCCATCACCGCCGTGCACCTGACCGTGGAAGCGGTGATCCCCGGCGCCAGCGCCCAGGCCTTCGAGGACGCCGCGCGCAAGGCCGAAAAGGGCTGTCCGGTCTCCAAGGTGCTCAACGCCAAGATCACCATGGACGCCAAGCTCAAGTCCTGAGCGCTCGCCGCCGCATCCGGCCACGGGCGGTGCCATTGGCCCGCCCTATCCGGGCCTTGCTGAAAATCAATTTGACGGTCATGCCTGTCGCATGGAAAATGAGAACCATTCTCAGGAACAACCATGACCCGATTCATCTACGCGATTTCAGGCGGCAAGGCGGCGTACCCCCAGGACGCCCAGATCACGGCCAACCTGCGCCGGGTGGTCGGCTCGGGCATCCTGGTGGCGGTGGGCTACATCGACCCGGGCAACTGGGCCACCGACATCGCCGGCGGCAGCGGCTTCGGCTACGGCCTGCTGCTGGTCGTGATCGCCTCGGCCATCCTGGCGCTGGGCTTCCAGATCCTGGTGTCGCGGCTGGCGCTGGCCACCGGCGAAGACCTGGCCACCCTCACCGCCCGCCACCTGTCGCCGCGCACCGCCAAGACCGCCTGGCTGGCCGGCGAGGCCGCCATCCTCGCCACCGCGCTGGCCGAACTCATCGGCGGGGCCATCGCGCTGCGCCTGCTGTTGAACCTGCCGCTGCTGGGCGGCGTCGCCGTGACGGGCGTCGGCACCTTTGCCGTGCTGGCCTTGACGCGTGGCAACGCCGACCGCCACGAACGCGTCATCGCCGTGCTGCTGTCGGTGGTGGCCGCCTCGTTCGTGTTCCTGCTGTTCAAGGCCAACCCGGCCTGGGCCGACGTGGCGCACGGCATGACGCAGACCGGCCACGCGCTGCGCGATCCGCAAGGTTTCCTGATCGCGCTGGGCATCCTGGGCGCGACCCTGATGCCGCACAACCTCTATCTGCACTCCGGTTCGCTGGCGCAACGCGCCCGCGTGCTGCCGGCCGAGGCCCGCGACCTGGCCATGCGGGTGGCGCGCAACGACACCGTGGTGTCGCTGGGCGTGGCCATGCTCATCAACTCGGCCATCATGATCGTCGCCGCGGCCTCGCTGTCCGGCTCCGGCATCATCGTCTCCAGCCTGGATGACGCCCATGCCGTGATCGGCCAGACCCTCGGCATCGGCGCCGCGATCGTATTCGCGGTGGCCCTGTACGCGGCCGGGCAAAGCTCCACCATCACCGGCGTGCTGGCCGGCCGCATCCTGTCGCAAGGCTTCCAGATCCACAGCGGCTGGTCCGACCGCCGCCGCGCGCTGGCCACGCGGCTGATCGCCGGCACCGTGGCGGCCGCCCTGCTGGCCTTCACCGGCGGCCAGGACCCCGACCAGTTGCTGGTGCTGAGCCAGGTCATCCTGAGCCTGGCGCTGCCCTTCGCGCTGGGCCCGCTGGTGGTGCTGGCCCGCCGCAAGCAGGTGATGGGCCGCCACGTGTTGCGCGGCACCTGGGCCTGGGCGGCGGTGGTGGCCACCGTCGGCATCATCCTGCTGGACGGCTACCTGCTGGTGGACATGGTGGTGTGATCCTCGCCACGGCACGGCATAAAAAACGCCAGCAATCGCTGGCGTTTTTTCTGGCGCGGGCCGGCGGCTCAACGGTGGGCGGAGATCACCGGGTGCTGGCGACGGCCCGCATCCATGTCGTGCAGCATTTCGCCGACGGCGCCGCCGAAACGGCCGAGGCGCCGCTTGAGCCGGCGCCAGCCCGCGCGCGAGAACGGGCCGGACAGGGTTTCCGCTTTGATGGCCTCGCGGATCAGGGACCGCTCCAGCGCATCCGACATGCGGGCATTTTTCAACGCGGTATCGCTCATGATTCTCTCCTTGAGAAAGCGCGATGGGGAACAACACGAATTCATGTTAGACCCGCGTTTGCTGCGTTGCAATAAAAATTGCCTAGCATTATTTTTGCCGTTGCGGAATGGGTACAAACACCACCACAACGGTGCACGAGGCACCATGTCCGGCACCGTTATTGTGCAGCGCAAAACAGCGCCCGGCAGCCCGCTCAGCGTTGCAGATGGGCCGCGATGAGTGTGTCGGCCATCTCGGCCACCCGTCCCGCCGGCCCGCCCTCGTGGAACAACTGGCTCGACACGAAAGCGCCTTCGATCAACAGCAGCAGGCCATCGCCCAGCGCCTGGGGATCGGGCGCGCCCATCTCGGCCGCCATGGCCGCCAGGCGCCGGCGCAGCTCGACCTTGTGCTCGACCGCGACCACGCGCGCCGGATGGCCGTCCTCGGGATATTCCACCGCCGCATTGGTCAGGCCGCAGCCGCGATAGCCGTTCTGCACCGCGCGCACGCCCAGGCCCGACAGATAGGCCCGCAGACCCGCCCTGGGGTCGCCCGGATGCGCGTCGCAGGCGGCGTTGAAGCGCCCCCAGAACTCGGCGTCGTAGTCGCGCAGGTAGGTCGCGGCCAGTTCGTCCTTGGACGAAAAGCTGCGGTACAGGCTGGGCTTGGTGACGCCGGCCTGGTTGACGATGGCGTCCACTCCCACCGCCCGGATGCCGTCGCGGTAGAACATTTCGCGCGCGGTCTTGCGGATGCGATCAGCCGCCAGAGGCGGTTTCGCGGCGGCGGTGGCGGTGGCGGTCTTGCCACCCGCTGCGGATTTGCTGGCCATAACGGAGACTCCTCACTAAGACCGGCCGGCCAGGCCGGCCGCCCTGAAGACAGGTTCGTCCAAAATATTTCTTGACGATGTTACCAACCGGTACGTACCATTCGCAAACCAAATTACGTACCGGTCAGTAACATGAGTATAGCCCACCTGCCCATCCCCTTCCGCCGCGCCGGCCAGAAGTACGCGTTCGTCGTGGTCGCGGTCGTGTTCCTGGCTCTGCTGGTATCCGCCGGCCTGCGCTCCTCGCCCAGCGTGCTGCTGGTGCCGCTGGAGGAAAGCTTCGGCTGGAACCGCGGCACCACTTCGTTCGCCGCCGCCGTCGGCATCTTCCTGTACGGCCTGGTCGGGCCGTTCGCCGCGGCCGCGATGGAACGCTTCGGCCTGCGCCGCGTGCTGATCGCGGCGCTGTCGCTGATGGCCGCCTCCAGCGCGGCCAGCGCCTACATGACCCAGCCGTGGCACCTGCTGATGACCTGGGGCGTATTCTCGGGCATCGGCTCGGGCGCCGTGGCCGTGGTGATGGGCGCGACCGTGGTCAACCGCTGGTTCACCAAGCACCGCGGCCTGATGATGGGCCTGCTGACCGCCAGCACCGCCACCGGCACGCTGATCTTCCTGCCGCTGCTGGCAGCGCTGGCCTCGTCGGGCGACTGGACCCGGGTGGTGTGGACCGTGGCCGGCGCCGCCGCCGCGCTGGTGCCGCTGGCCTGGTGGCTGGTGCCCGACCGCCCCGCCAGCGTCGGCCTGGCGCCATTCGGCAGCGATCCGCACGCGCCGCCCGCGCCCGCGGCGCCGCGCACCGGCATGCTCGCCGCCACCTTCGGCGCCCTGGGCCGTGCCGCCAAGACCCGCACCTTCTGGTTCCTGTTCGCCACCTTTTTCATCTGCGGTTTCACCACCAACGGCCTGGTCGGCACGCACCTGATCGCGCTCTGCGGCGACCACGGCATGCCTGAAGTGCAGGCCGCCGGCCTGCTGGCGATCATGGGCATCTTCGACCTGTTCGGCACCACCGCCTCGGGCTGGCTGACCGACCGCTACGATCCGCGCAAGCTGCTGTTCGTCTACTACGGGCTGCGCGGCCTGGCGCTGATCTACCTGCCCTACTCCGACTTCTCGTTCTACGGTCTGGCGATCTTCGCGGTGTTCTTCGGCCTGGACTGGATCGCCACCGTGCCACCCACCCTGCGCCTGGCCACCGAGGCCTTCGGCGACCGCGAGGCGCCGATCGTGTTCGGCTGGATCGTGGCAGGCCACCAACTGGGCGCGGCCAGCGCGGCCTGGATGGCGGGCGTGGTGCGCCAGTCGCAAGGCAGCTACCTGATGGCCTTCGTCGCGGCCGGCGCCACCGGCCTGATCGCCGCGATCATCGCATTGCTGATCAGGCGTGAACGGGCCGTGGCGCAACCTGCGTAATGTCCGGCGTCATGTAAAAGAAAAGCCCGGCATGCCGGGCTTTTCCCTGTCGCCAGCGGAGCGGGCCTACGCCTCTTCCACTTCGCCCAGGTACGCCGCGCGCACCTTGGGATCGTGCAGCATGTCGGCGGCGGGGCCCGACAGCGTGATCTCGCCGGACTCCATCACGTAGCCGCGATGGCTGTTCTCCAGCGCCAGGCGGGCGTTCTGCTCGATCAGCAGGATCGTCACGCCTTCGCTGGCGATGGTGCGCACCACCTCGAAGACCTTTTCCACCATCAGCGGCGCCAGGCCCATCGAGGGCTCGTCCAGCAGCAACAACCTGGGGCGCGCGATCATGGCGCGGCCCATGGCCACCATCTGCTGCTCGCCGCCCGACAGCGTGCCGGCGGCCTGCTTGCGGCGTTCGGCCAGGCGCGGGAACAGCGTGAACACCCGGTCGGTGTCCTGCCGCACCTGCGCGGCGTCGCGCCGGATGTAGGCGCCCATCGCCAGGTTTTCCTCGATGGTGAGCTGACCGAAGATGCCGCGGCCCTCGGGCACCATCACCAGCCCGTCGCGCACCAGCTCGTGAGACTTGCGGCCGCCGATGGACTGGCCACCGTAGACCACTTCGCCGCCGGCCAGCGGCACCAGGCCGCAGATGGCGCGCAGGGTCGTGCTCTTGCCGGCGCCGTTGGCGCCGATCAGGCACACCAGTTCGCCTTCGTCCACGCGCAGGTCGATGCCGCGCACCGCGCGGATGCCGCCGTACGCGACCTGCAGGCCGCGCAGTTCCAGTAGGGGTTTGCTTGCCGTCGTCATGCCGGGCGCTCCTGATGAATCAGCGGATCCTGGGCGGCGCCCGCGCCCAGATACGCTTCAATGACCTTGGGGTCGCGCTGCACCTGGGCGGGTTTGCCCATGGCCAGCACCTTGCCGTATTCCAGCACCAGCACCCGATCGCACAGGCCCATGACCAGCTTCATGTCGTGCTCGATCAGCAGCACCGTGACGCCGTCGTCGCGGATCTTCTCGATCAGCTTGCGCAGCACCACGGTTTCCGAGGCGTTCATGCCGGCGGCCGGCTCGTCCAGCGCCAGCAGCTTGGGATCGGTCGCGAGGGCGCGCGCGATTTCCAGGCGGCGCTGGTCGCCATAGGGCAGCGAGCGCGCCACATCGTTGGCGCGGTGGCCGATGCCGACGTAGTCCAGCAGTTCCTGGGCGCGGGCCTCGATGGCGGCTTCCTCGGCGCGCGTGCCGCGGGTGCGGAACACCGCGCCCAGCACGCCGGCGCGGGTGCGCATGTGGCGGCCGATCATGACGTTCTCGATCGCGCTCAGGTTGGCGAACAGGCGGATGTTCTGGAAGGTCCGCGCCAGGCCGGCATGCGCCACCTCGTGCGGCTTCTTGCCCGACATCGAGACCCCATCGAAGGTGCAGCTACCGTCTTCCGGGATGTAGAGGCCCGTGAGCACATTGAACAGCGTGGTCTTGCCGGCGCCGTTGGGGCCGATCAGGCCGTAGATTTCGCCTTGCTCGATGTCGAAGCTGACGTCCGACAGCGCCTGCAGGCCGCCGAAGCGTTTGCCCAGTCCCTGGGCTTGCAGCAGTTTGCTCATGCCGCGCCTCCCTGGGTCTTGGTCGACAACTCGCGCTTGCGCACGGCCGAGGGCCACAGGCCGGCCGGCCGGAACAACATCACGCACACCATCGCCAGGCCGAACAGCAGCATGCGAATGCCCTCGGGATCCAGCACCACCGCGCCGAACAGCATCTGCTGCACCGGCTCGACCACGGCGCGCAGGAACTCCGGCAGCGCGGCCAGGATCAGCGCGCCCAGGATCACGCCCGGGATATGGCCCATGCCGCCCAGCACCACCATGCACAGAATGGAAATGGACTCCATCAGCGAGAAGCTCTCGGGGCTGACGAAGCCCTGCATCGACGCGAACAGCGCGCCCGCCACGCCGCCGAACGAGGCGCCCATGGCGAAGGCCAGCAGCTTGATATTGCGGGTGTTGATGCCCATCGCCTTGGCGGCGATCTCGTCTTCGCGGATGGCTTCCCAGGCGCGGCCGATGCGCGAGTTCTGCAGGCGCACACATACCAGGATGATGATGAGCGTCAGGGCCAGCAGCAGGTAGTAGTACTTCTCCGGCCCGGTCACGCGGATGCCCAGCAGGCTTTCGGTGCGGCCAAACGCGAACTCGCCCACCTTGAAGGTGTCGATGCGGTTGATGCCCTGCGGGCCGTTGGTGATGTTGACCGGCGCGTTCAGATTGTTCAGGAAGATGCGGATGATCTCGCCGAAGCCCAGCGTCACGATGGCCAGGTAGTCGCCGCGCAACTTGAGCGTCGGCGCCCCCAGCAGCACCCCGAACAGGCACGCCACCGCCAGCGCGATCGGCAGGATCGCCCAGAACGGCAGGTGCAGCCCGAAGTGCGGCGAGGCCAGCAGCGCCCAGGTATAGGCGCCCACCGCGTAGAACGCGATATAGCCCAGGTCCAGCAGGCCGGCAAAGCCCACCACGATGTTCAGGCCCAGCGACAGCATCACGTACAGCAGCGCGAAGTTCAGGATGCGGACCCAGCTCTGGCCGGCCATGCCGATCACGAACGGCAGCACCGCCAGCACGATGCCGATCAGCGCGATGCCGATCAGGTTGCGGGTCGACAGCCCGCTGTTTTTCAGCGTCGTGCTCATGCGCGGTCTCCCACACGTTCGCCCAGCAGGCCGGACGGACGGAAAATCAGCACCAGCACCAGCACGAAGAACGCGAACACGTCCTGGTAATGGCTGCCCAGGAAGCCGCCGGTCAGGTCGCCGATATAGCCGGCGCCCAGCGATTCGATGATGCCCAGCAGCAGGCCGCCGGCCATGGCGCCGACCAGGTTGCCGATGCCACCCAGCACCGCGGCGGTGAAGGCCTTCAGGCCCAGCATGAAACCCATGGTGTACTGCGACACGCCGTAGTAGGTGGCGACCATCATGCCGGCCACGGCGGCCAGCGCCGAACCGATCAGGAACGCGGCGGAAATCACGGTGTTGATGTTCACGCCCATCAGGCCGGCCACTTCGCGGTTCTGCGCGGTGGCGCGCATGGCCGTTCCCAGGCGCGTCTTGTGCACCACGGCCAGCAGCCCGCCCATGATCAGCGCGGCGATCACGACAATGGCGATCTGCAGCGTGCTCATGCGGGCGCCGAACACCTCGAACACGCGCGGCGACAACACCTGCGGGAAGTTCAGGTAATTGCGGCCCCAGCCCATCATCGCCACGTTCTGCAGGATGATCGACACGCCGATGGCGGTGATCAGAGCGGCCAGGCGCGGCGCGCGGCGCAGCGGCCGGTAAGCCACGCGCTCGGCGGTCCAGCCCACGGCCATGCACAGCGGCACGGACACCAAGAGGCCCAGGCCCAGCACCACGAAGGCGGAGGCGGACGGGTCGCCGCCGACCAGCGAGATGGCGATCGTGGTCGCCGCCATCGCGCCGATCATGACGACATCGCCATGCGCGAAGTTGATCAGCCCGATGATGCCGTACACCATGGTGTAGCCGAGGGCGACCAGGGCGTACACGCTGCCGAGCGTGACGCCGTTAATCAGTTGTTGAATGAAGATATCCATAGGGGCCGCGGAATAAGCCTGGAAAAATCGCGCGAAATCGCATGTGGCGCGGCCCGGGGGGCCGCTTTCGCGCCAATCGCCGCCACGCCGGACGGCGCGCGCGGGGTCAAGATGGCCAGGGGCGGCGGCGCCGCCTCTTGGCCGGGTCAGGCAGCCTTAGTTGGCCTGGCTGACCATCGTTTCAACCATCTCCCACTTGCCATTCTTGACTTCGTAGATGGTGACCGAGATTTCCTTCAGATCGCCATTCTTGTCGTAGGCGATGTGCTCGCTGGTCGCGCCCTTGCGGTTCAGCTTGGCCAGTTCCGGCAGGTACTTCTCGGGCTTGGCCGAACCGGCGGCTTCGATGGCGCTGATCATGTTCCAGGCGCCGTCATAGGCGTACGGCGCGTAGACGCCCGGGGCCTTCTTGAAGCGGGCCTGATAGCGCTGCTCGAAGTCCTTGCCCGCGGCCATCTTGTCCAGCGGCACGCCGGCCAGCGAGGCGAAGGTGCCGTCGGCGGCGTCGCCGGCCAGCTTGATGAAGGTGTCGCTGCGGGTCATTTCGCCCGAGACCAGCGGCGCCTTCAGGCCGAGCGTGGCCAGCTGGCGCTTCATCGGGCCGGACTGCGCGTCCAGGCCGCCGTAGAAGATGGCGTCGGGCGCCGAGCCCTTGATGTTGGTCAGGATGGCCGTGAAGTCATTGGCCTTGTCGGTGGTGTACTCGCGGCGCACCACCTGGCCGCCGGCGGCCTTGACGGCCTTCTCGACCTCGTCGGCCAGGCCCTGGCCGTACGCGGTACGGTCATCGATGATGGCGACCTTCTTGGCCTTCAGGCTCTGCACCATGAACTTGCCGACCGCGGCGCCCTGCTGGGTGTCGCTGGTCATCATGCGGAAGGTGGTTTCGTAGCCCTGCTTGGTGTATTCGGGCGAGGTCGCCATGGCGATCTGCGGCAGGCCGGCTTCATGGTAGACGCGCGAGGCGGGGATCGTGGTGCCCGAGTTGAAGTGGCCCAGGATGCCGACGACGTTCTCGTCGACCAGTTGCTGCGCCACCTGCACGCCGACGCGCGGGTCGGCCTGGTCATCGCGCGACACCAGCACGAACTTGGCCGGCTGGCCGTCGACCTTGATGCCCTTCTTGTTGGCTTCTTCCAGGGCCAGGTTCAGGCCGTTCTGCATGTCCTCGCCGTAGTGCGACTGCGGGCCGGTCAGCGGCGCGGCAAAGCCGAACTTGACGTCGGCGGCGTGCGCGGCGGCGGCCATGCCAACGGTGGCGATGCTGGCGGCGACAAGCTTCAAAGTGGTGCGAAACTTCATGGGAATCCTCCGGTATGTCGGATGTGGCTTTGTTATCTATACCTGGGCTTTTGGGCCAGATGATCTATTTAAGTGCGATTGCCGGGTTGCCACAATCGAACTTCAGGTGCGACCGGATTTTGCTTCGAGTGCAACCTCACTCGATATTGGAGATAACCCTTGGTTGCCCAAGGGTTACCCCTCGGTCACGCTCAGCCGATGGTCATGAGGCTGGCGTTGCCGCCGGCCGCGGCCGTATTGACGCTGATGGAACGCTCGGTCAGCAGGCGTTCCGGCACATAGGAGGCGCCCGCCGCCAGCGCGTCCGAGGTCAGCCCATGCACCGCCAGGATCGCGCCGGGACGCTGCGCGATGCGCTGGTTCAGCGCGCGCAGCGCGTCGCCATCGCCCTCGAACAGCACCGCGTGATAGTCGGCCTGGTCGACCTCGGCATCGGCCAGGATGCCCGCCTGGCCTTGCTGCTCGGCGTCCAGGGTGGCCAGCAGCGCCTGCGCCGCCGGCGTATCCGCGAACCAGGCGTGATTGCCCGTCAGGCGCGCCGCGGCCCACTGAGCGCGGGCGCCGGCCTCGGTGGCGGCCACGCAATAGACCGCGCCACGCGGCTCGACCACATACGTGTTGGTCTCGCCCGTGGGACCCGGCAGCGCAATGCGCTGCGGCAGCGGTGCCGCCGCGTCCAGCGCCGGCGGCAGGCCCTCGGGGCGCGTGCCCAGCAGCCGGTACAGGTATAGCGGGCCGCCGGCCTTGGGGCCGGTGCCCGACAGGCCCTCGCCGCCGAAGGGCTGCACGCCGACCACCGCGCCGACGATGTTGCGGTTGACGTAGACGTTGCCGGCATGGATCTGGCCGGTCACGTGGACGATGGTTTCGTCGATGCGGGTATGCACGCCGAAGGTCAGGCCATAGCCGGTGGCGTTGATGGCCTCCAGCAGCGCGTCGAGCTCGTCGCGGGCGTAGCGCACCACGTGCAGCACCGGCCCGAACACCTCGCGGGTCAGTTCGCCGATGTGGTCGATCTCGATGATGGTGGGCGCCACGAAGGTGCCGTGGCGGCATTCGCCGTTCAGCTCGACCTGGTCCACCCGATGGCCGGCCGTGCGCATCGCGTCGATATGGCGCTGGATGTTGTTGCGCGCCTCGGTATCGATCACCGGGCCGACATCGACCGACAGGCGATCCGGATTGCCCACGCTCAGCTCGCGCATCGCGCCGCGCAGCATGGTCAGCACGTGGTCGGCATTGTCTTCCTGCACGCACAGCACGCGCAGCGCCGAACAGCGCTGGCCGGCCGAATCGAAGGCCGAGCTGAGCACGTCGAACACCACCTGCTCGGACAGCGCCGACGAATCCACCACCATGGCGTTCTGGCCGCCGGTTTCGGCGATCAGCGGGATGGTGTGGCCGTCATCGTCCAGGCGGTCGGCCAGCGTGCGCGCGATGATGCGCGCCACGTCGGTCGAGCCGGTGAACATCACGCCACGCACGCCGGGACTGGCCACCAGTTGGGCGCCCACGGTTTCGCCGCGTCCCGGCAGCAGTTGCACCGCGCCGGCCGGCACGCCGGCGGCGCGCAGGATCGCCACCGCCTGCGCCGCGATCAGCGGCGTTTGCTCGGCGGGCTTGGCCAGCACTGTGTTGCCGGCCGCCAGCGCGGCCGCGACCTGGCCGGTGAAGATCGCCAGCGGGAAGTTCCACGGGCTGATGCACAACACCGTGCCCAGCGGACGGTGCGTGTCGTTGCTGAATTCGCGGTCGGCCTGGTCGGCGTAGTAGCGCAGGAAGTCCACCGCCTCGCGCACTTCGGCGATGGCGTTGGGCAACGATTTTCCGGCCTCGCGCACGATCAGGCCCAGCAGGGTCTGCATCTGCTCTTCCAGCAATTGCGCGGCGCGGCGCAGGCATTGCGCGCGTTCGGCCACCGGGGTCGACTGCCAGATGGGCGCGGCGTTGGCGGCGGCGCGCAAAGCGGCCTCGGCTTCCTGGGCGTTGGCCTCGATCACATGGCCGACCACGTCGCGCAGATTGGCCGGGTTGCGCACCTCGATGGCGCGGGCCCCGTCCCAGGCGCCGTCGCCCTCGCCCAGCATGGGCGCGGCGCGCCAAGGCGTGGCGGCGCTGGCCAGCAGCGCCGCCGACAGCGAGCCGAGGCGATGCTCGTTGCTCAGGTCCAGCCCGGCCGAGTTGGCGCGCGCGCCCTGTTGCGGGCTGCCGTAGAGCTCGCGCGGCAGCGGGATCTTCTCGTGCGGCGCGCCCAGCGGCACGATGCGCGCGGCGGCCTCGACCGGGTCGGCCACCAGCGTCTCCACCGCAATGCTGTCGTCGCCGATCAGGTTCACGAACGAGGTGTTGGCGCCGTTTTCCAGCAGGCGGCGCACCAGGTAGGCCAGCAGCGTTTCGTGGGTGCCGACCGGCGCGTAGATGCGGCAGGGGCGGTTCAGCTTGCCCTGCGCCAGCGGCCCCACCACTTCGTCGTACAGCGGTTCGCCCATGCCGTGCAGGCACTGGAACTCATACTGCCCGGGGTAGTAGTTCTGGCCGGCCAATTGGTAGATCGCCGCCAGCGTGTAGGCGTTATGGGTGGCGAACTGCGGATACACGGCCTCCGGCGCGCCCAACAGCTTGCGGGCGCAGGCCAGGTAGGCCACGTCGGTATAGACCTTGCGGGTGTAGACCGGATAGCCCTCCAGGCCGTCGACCTGGGCGCGCTTGATTTCGCTGTCCCAATACGCGCCCTTGACCAGGCGCACCATCACGCGATGGCGGCTGCGGCGGGCCAGGTCGATGACGTAGTCGATGACGAACGGCGCGCGCTTCTGGTAGGCCTGGATGACGAAGCCGATGCCGTTCCAGCCTTCCAGCTCGGGCGTGAAGCACAGCGCCTCCAGCAGATCCAGCGAGATCTCCAGGCGGTCGGCTTCCTCGGCGTCGATATTCAGGCCGATGTCGTAGCTGCGCGCCAGGATCGTCAGCGCCTTCACGCGCGGCAGCAGCTCGGCCATGACGCGCTCGCGCTGGGCGCGGCAATAGCGCGGGTGCAGCGCCGACAACTTGATCGAGATGCCCGGGCCCTCGTAGATGCCCCGGCCGGCGGCGGCCTTGCCGATGGCGTGGATGGCCTGTTCGTACGACGCGTAATAACGCTCGGCGTCCTCGGCCGTGGTGGCCGCTTCGCCCAGCATGTCATAGGAATAGCGGAAGCCGCGGCTTTCCATCTTGCGATTGTTGGCCAGCGCCTCGGAGATAGTCTGGCCCGACACGAACTGCTCGCCCATCATGCGCATGGCCATGTTCACGCCCTTGCGCACCAGCGGTTCGCCGCCCTTGCCGATCAGGCGCGTCAGCGCCTTGGACAGCGACTGCTCGCTGCTCACCGCCACCAGCTTGCCGGTGATCATCAGGCCCCAGGTGGCGGCGTTGACGAACAGCGATTGCGAGCCGCCCATGTGCGATTTCCAGTCGCCGCGCGCGACCTTGTCGCGGATTAGCGCGTCGCGCGTGGCGCGGTCGGGAATGCGCAGCAGCGCCTCGGCCAGGCACATCAGCGCCACGCCTTCCTGGCTCGACAGCGAAAATTCCTGGATCAGCCCTTCGACCCCGCCGCCGGTGCGCTTGCCGCGCAGCTTCCTGACCAGGTCGGAGGCCATCGCGTGCACTTTTTCCAGATTGGGCATGCGGGCCTGGCCCAGCAACAGCGGCACGCATTCCGGCTCGGGGCGGCGATAGGCGGCGGTAATGGCGGCGCGCAGCACCGATTGCGGCTGCACGTCCTGGCCGAACTCGTAGAACGGCGGCGTGGCGGCGGCCTGTTGCTCGCCATTTTCGTCATCGCCGCCCTCTTCCCCTGCCAGATGCGACATCTCGGCCGGCAGGTGGCCGCGCTCGATCTTGTCCAGGTAGGCGAGGATCGCCTGCTTGTGCAGCCAATGCGGCGTGCAATTGAGTTTTTGCGCGGCGGCCTTCAGGCGGTCGCGCAGTGCGTCATCGACCTTGACGCCGAGGGTGGTACTGGCCATAAGAGATTGCTTCCTGTCGCATGGCAGAGGTCATACCGGGCCCACGAGGGGGCCCGGTATCGGTAGAACCGTATGCTAGTCAGGTTGCAACCAGGTTTGTATTAAGGTTAACCCTAGGGTTAACCGATTGAGATCGCGGCGGCTTTTGCCGCCCCGCCCCCGGTCAGGCCGGGTCGGATTGCGGCAGCGGCGAGCAGCCCAGCATCCGCACGGCGCCGCCGCTGTCCGGCGTCTGCCCGCGAATGGCCGACGCCATGGCGCCGGCCAGCGCCGCCACCGCGCGCTGCTGCGCCGACACCAGCGCGGGCACGCCCGCCCCGGAGACCGATTCGGTGACGACACTACGGCACAGCAGGCCGTTGCCTTTGAGGTTGACCGGCCGCACCCGCCAGGTCACGTCCAGTTGCGCCTCGCGGTCGGCCACCAGGTCGAAACGCTGCACGTCGGTCTGCACCCGCCAGACGGGCGCGGTGGGGCCGGGCTTGACCACCTGCACGTCGAGAGCGCCCAGGTCGTGCTTGAGCGCATCGGACAAGGCGCCGCGGATCTCGTCGCCCAGCGGCGCGGACCAGCGCTCCGAATACAGTGCCGCCACGCTGCCGTCGCCGGTACGCACCATCAGCTGCGGCTGGTCGGCCTGGCTCGTCACGTTGACGTCCTGCACCTCCAGCAGGAACGGCGCGGCCGCGCGCGGCACGGCCGGAGCCTGCGCCGCGGGCCGTTGCAGGGTGTAGTAGCGCACCGGCGGCGACGAGGCGCAGGCGGACAGCAGCAGCGGCAGCGCCAGCAGCGCCAGGCCACGGCCAGTGGCGCCGGGTCGGGAGGTCGGAAAGGGACGCAAGCGGAGTCGGGTCATGAGGTCAGTTCCTGACGGGGCCGGCGCCGGGGATCGGGTCGTTGCCCCGGCCGCGCAGCAGCGATTCGGGATTCGATTGCAGGAAGTCGGCCAGCGCGCGCAGCGAACGGGCGGCGCGGCTCAATTCCTGCATGGCCTTCTCGGCATTGACCGGCAGCGAGGCGTCCGAGGCCACCAGCGCATTGAGGCTGGCCAGGGAGTCGCGCGCCTGCTTGAGCACGCCCTGCGCTTCCGGCGCCACCTGCTTGTCCAGGCGGTTCATCAGTTTGGAGGTGCTGGCCAGCGTGGTGCGCAGATCCTCGCCGATCTTGTCGAACGGAATCTTGTCGATCTTGGCGACGATATTGCTGACCTGCTGCTGCAATTGGTCGAGCTGGCCCGGCATGGTCGGGATCATGGCCGGGCTGGACATCTTGAACTCCACCGGCTTGGCGTTGGGGAAGTTGTCCAGAACCACGTACAACTGGCCGGTCAGCAGATTGGCGGTGCGCAACTGGGCGCGCAGGCCATGCTTGATCATGATGGCCAGCAGGCGTCCGCCGGCTTCGTCACCGTCCTTGATGGCGTGCTCGCGCACGTCGTCGTAGACCCGGCCCAGGCGTTCCGGATACAGCGTCGCGTCCACCAGCGCGAAGAAGCGCTTGCTGACGGGATCGAAATCCATATTGATCTGCGTGACGTTGCCCAGCGTGATGCCCGAGAAATCGATCGCCGCGCCCACCGTCAGGCCGCGGATCGACTGGTCAAAGCGCATGCGGATCGGGAAGGCTTCGCCATCGGGGTTGGCCTTGGCGGCCGTCTCGGTGGGGTACAGCTCGAAGTGCGTGTCGGCCGCCGCCGGCGCGCTGGCGTCGCGCGCGCTGTAGACCGGCTCGAACGCCACGCCGCCCACCGCCATCGACACCAGCGACTGGGTGCGCACCTTCAGGCCCTCGGCATTGACGCTGAAATCCACGCCGCTGGCGTTCCAGAAACGGGTGCCGTTGGTGACGAAGCGGTCGTTGGGCGCGTCCACGAACACCTCGACGTTGACCGCATTGCCGGTCTTGTCCAGGGCATAGCCGATCACGCGGCCCACATTGATGCGACGGAAATACACAGGCGAACCGATATCCAGCGAGCCCAGGTCGGCGGCCTTGAGCTTGAAGCGCTTGCCGGCGCGGTCATGCGTCACGGCCGGCGGCGTCTCCAGGCCGACGAAGTGCAGCTTGGTCGCCTTCTTGGCGCCGTTCTTGCCTTCGACCGCGTCCACGCCGATGTAGGCGCCGGACAACAAGGTTCCCAGGCCCGACACGCCGCTGACGTCCAGGCGCGGACGCACCACCCAGAAATTGGTGCCTTCGCGCGCCAGGTCCGCCACGTCCTTGGACAGTTCGGCCTGCACCACCACCTTGCTGCGGTCGGCGTTAAAACCGATCGATCTGACGGTGCCGACGTTCACGTCCTTGTAGCGCAGCTGGGTCTTGCCCACTTCCAGCCCCTCGGCCGTATTGAATTCGATCGACACGTCGGGACCGGCCTGCATCCAGGTGCGCACCACCAGCGACAGGCCCATCAGGGCCGCGACGACGGGCACCAGCCAGATCCATGAAATCCGGCTCTTGCGCTTGCGCGAGATCGTCGGTGATGCGTACTTCTCGTCACCAGATCCAGGTGCTTGGTCGGACATCGGTTTTTCCTTTTCTGCTTCAACAACGCCTGGCGCCGGCCGATCCCGCGCCGGACTCAGCCGGCGTCCACGGCGGCGGACGCCGCACGCGGGGATTGCGCCCGCGCCGGGTCGTCCAATTCACTTTCTGATTCCAGATCCCAACTGCGCCGCAGGTCGAAGCTCATCGCGGACAGCATGGTCAGGATGACGACCACGCCGAACGCCGCCGCGCCCGCGCCCGCGCTGATCTCCATCAGACCCTGGAAATCCGCCAGGGCCGCCAGCAGAATCACCACGAACACATCCAGCATCGACCATTGGCCGATGAACTCGACCATTTGATACAACCGGGTGCGCGGACGCAGGTTGGTGGTGCTGCGCCACTGTTCGGTCAACAATAACAAAATCAACGCGAGCAATTTGGTCAGCGGCACCGCCACGCTGGCGATGAACACGATCAGCGCGATATCCCAGGAGCCCATGTCCCACAGTTCCACCACGCCGCCCAGGATGGTGTGAGCGCTGTCGCCCAGCACCGAACGGACTGTCATCACCGGCAGCACGTTGGCGGGAATATAAAACACCACGGCCGCCAGCAATAGCGCCCAGGTGCGCGCCAGGTGGTCGGGCTTGCGGTAGTGCACCACCGCGTGGCAGCGCACGCAGTGGTGGTCTTCTTCCGGATCGGCGGCGCGCGGCACCGCCTGCACCTGGCCGCAGACGTGGCAGCCGGTCAGCACCGCCTCGGGGCCGGCCTCGGGCACGCGCACCGGCACTACGCCGTCGCTCTCGGCATAGCGCCACAGCACGTGCGGCGTCAGGCGGCCCAGCATGGTCAGGAAAACGGTGAGGATGCCATAGGCGAACAGACCGATGCCAGGCGCGACCGCCGCCATGCCGGCCAGCTTGACCACCGCCACCAGCACGCCCAGCAGGAAGACCGGCACCATGCACCACGGGCGCAGCAGGCCGAGCAGCCGCATCGCCGCGCGAAAACCCGCCGGCTCGGCGCCCCGCGACAAAGGCCCCAGCACCCACAGCAGCACGGCCAGTTGGAACAGCGGCAGCACGAAGCCCGCCAGCCCGGTCATGATGGCCACGGTGTAATGCCCCTGGCGCCAGGTGATGCCGATGGCATCGAGCAGCGAGGCTTGCTGCACCATGCCCTGCACCGACATCGAAGCGACCGGATAGGCGTTGGCCACGCCGAAAATGATCAGCGCGGCAATGGCAAGCGCCAGCCAATTGGACAAAGTAAGCCCGCTGTAGCGCCAGAGTATGGTGCCGCAGCGGGCGCAATTGGCGGTCTCGCCAGGTTCGAGCTGATGTCGGCGATAGATGCTCGCGCAGTGTTCGCACTCGATCAGCGGCTGGCTCTCCGCGGTCGTCATAAGCCTATTCGACGAGCTCGACTTCCTGCTTGTCGGGCGCCGCCGAAGGCGGCTTGCCGTGATCGTCGAAGTCCAGCGTGACCTTGCCGGCCTCGTCCAGGTCCACCGTGACGGTGCCGCCGTCGACCAGCTTGCCGAACAGCAGCTCGTCGGCCAGCGCGCGCCGGATGGTGTCCTGAATCAGGCGCTGCATCGGCCGCGCGCCCATCAGCGGGTCGAAACCTTCCTTGGCCAGGTGCTCGCGCAGGGCCGTGGTGAACACGGCCTCGACGCGGCGCTCGTGCAGTTGGTCTTCGAGCTGCATCAGGAACTTGTCGACCACCCGCAGGATGATCTCGCGATCCAGCGGCGCGAACGGGATGATCGCATCCAGCCGGTTGCGGAACTCGGGCGTGAACATGCGGCGGATTTCCGCCATTTCGTCGCCCACCACGCGGGAGTTGGCGAAGCCGATGGACGGCCGGTTCAAGGTCTCGGCGCCCGCGTTGGTCGTCATGATCAGGATGACGTTGCGGAAGTCCGCCTTGCGGCCGTTGTTGTCGGTCAGCGTACCGTGATCCATGACCTGCAGCAGGATGTTGAAGACATCCGGGTGGGCTTTTTCGATTTCATCGAGCAGCAGCACGCAATGCGGCTGCTTGGTGATGGCCTCGGTCAGCAGGCCGCCCTGGTCGAAACCGACGTATCCCGGCGGCGCGCCGATCAGGCGCGACACCGCATGGCGCTCCATGTATTCGGACATGTCGAAGCGCAGCAGCTCCACGCCCAGCGTGAAGGCCAGCTGGCGCGCGACTTCGGTCTTGCCGACGCCGGTGGGGCCGGAGAACAGGAAGGCGCCGATCGGCTTTTCCGGCTTGCCCAGGCCCGAACGCGCCATCTTGATGGCGGCCGACAGCGCCTCGATGGCGGTGTCCTGGCCGAACACCACGGTCTTGAGGTCGCGGTCGAGCGTGGCGAGCTTGCTGCGGTCGTCGTTGGAGACGGACTGCGGCGGAATGCGCGCGATCTTGGAAACGATGTTCTCGATGTCGACCTTGCCGATCACTTTTTTCTGGCGCGAACGCGGCAGCAGGCGCTGCGCGGCGCCGGCCTCGTCGATCACGTCGATGGCCTTGTCCGGCAGGTGGCGGTCGTTGATGAAACGCGCCGACAGCTCGGCGGCGGCCGACAGCGCGGCGGCCGAGTAGCGCACGTTGTGATGCTCTTCGAAGCGGCTCTTCAGGCCGCGCAGGATCTGCACGGTCTGCTCGACGCTGGGTTCGGGCACGTCGATCTTCTGGAAGCGGCGCGACAGCGCGTGGTCTTTCTCGAAGACGCCGCGGTATTCGGTGTACGTGGTGGCGCCGATGCACTTGAGCTGGCCCGAGGACAGGGCCGGCTTGAGCAGGTTGGAGGCGTCCAGCGTGCCGCCCGAGGCCGAGCCGGCGCCGATCAGCGTGTGGATTTCGTCGATGAACAGAATCGCATCCGGGTTGCCGCGGATCTGCTTGAGCACGCCCTTCAGGCGCTGCTCGAAATCGCCGCGGTACTTGGTGCCCGCCAGCAGCGCGCCCATGTCCAGCGCGAACACTTGCGCGGCCTGCAGGATCTCGGGGACTTCGCCGCGCGTGATGCGCCAGGCCAGGCCCTCGGCGATCGCGGTCTTGCCCACGCCGGCCTCGCCGACCAGCAGCGGATTGTTCTTGCGCCGGCGGCACAGCACCTGGATCACGCGCTCGACTTCGTGCTCGCGCCCGATCAGCGGGTCGATACGGCCGGCCAACGCCGCGGCGTTCAGGTCGGTGGCGTACTGATCCAGCGGCGATTGGCGTGATTCGCCCTGCTCTTCACCATTGGTCTGCTGCTCTTTCTGCACGGCGGCGGACTCCACCTGTGGCTGTTTGGTAATGCCATGCGACAGGAAATTCACCACGTCCAGCCGCGTCACGCCCTGCTGCTGCAGGTAGTAGACAGCGTGCGAATCCTTTTCGCCGAAAATGGCCACGAGCACGTTCGCGCCGGTGACCGGCTTCTTGCCGGTGCCACCCGCGGAGACATGCATGATCGCGCGCTGGATGACGCGCTGGAAACCCAGCGTGGGCTGGGTGTCGACTTCCGCGCCACTGGGGATCACCGGCGTGTTTTCCGAAACGAACTGACGCAGGTTGCGGCGCAGGTCATCCAGATTGGCGGCGCAGGCGCGCAACACTTCGACGGCCGAAGCGTTATCGAGCAGCGCGAGCAACAGGTGCTCGACGGTAATAAATTCGTGCCGGGCCGAACGGGCCTCGACAAAAGCCATATGCAGGCTGACTTCAAGCTCTTGGGAAATCACGCTTCCTCCGTAACGCATCGAAGCGGGCAAATACACGATTCATATTCTATGCCGATCAGGGCGTAACGCCAGCGATTTCAAAAACCACGCTGTCATGACGGCCTTGCGCGTCCATGACGGTAAGCGTATACCGTCCGTCCCGCGTCAGCACCAGATTAAACGGACGACCCGAGGCGGCCTGACCCACCACGCGACCATCGAGCATCCACCAAACTTCGCCTTCGGCGCCCTGCACATCCACATCCACCGCCACCTGCGCACTGCCAGGCACCGGCCGCAATACCGACCCGGCGGCCACGCCGCCCAGGCGCAACGGCCCCTGCGTGGCATCGGCATAGCCGGCGAACGACGGCGGCACCGTGTCATTCAAGGCCCAGGCCGCGCGCTGCTCGGGGCATTCCCCGGACGGCACGCTGCCCAGCCGGTAACCCAGCGGCCAGCAGGTCACGACCGGCTGCACCGTGGCGGGCCGCACGCGCACGTGCTGGGCGCCTTCCGGCAGGGCCGCCACGATATCCTGCAGTAGCGGCGCCGCCACATTCGCCCCGAAAAAGCCGGGATTGGGGGTGCCGTCCGGCCGGCCGACCCACACACCGATCGTCCAACTGTCGGTCACCCCGACCGCCCAGGCGTCGCGGAAGCCGAAACTCGTCCCGGTTTTCCAGGCCAGTTGCCGCGCCGGGCTGCCCGACTGGTAGAAGGGCCGGTCCGGGTGGCCGCCGCCTTCCAGGATGTCGCGGACAATCCAGGCCGCGCCAGCACTCATCATACGGGACTCGACCCGGGGCTGCTCCGGCCGCAGGCGCGCACGCCCGGAAATCCCCCCGCGCGCCAGGGCCCGATACGCCCCCACCAGTTCTTCCAAGGTGGTGCCGCCCCCGCCCAAAATCAAGCTCAGGTTGGGTTCCGCACCGGCCGGCAAACGCAACCAGACCCCGCCCGTCAGCATAACCGAGGCGAACCGCGTCGGCCCGACCCGGTCCAGCAGATCCACCGCCGGCACGTTGAGCGAACGCTGCAGCGCCTGCGCCACACTCACCGGCCCGGAAAACGCCGCCTGGAAATTACCCGGCGCGTAGCCGCCGAACGACAGCGGCGCGTCGATCAGCAGGCTTTCCGAGTGGATCAGGCCGTCATCGAGCGCCTGGGCGTACAGGAACGGCTTGAGGGTCGAGCCCGGCGAACGCACGCCGCGCACCATATCCACATGGGCGTAGCGGGAATCATCGGAAAAATCGGCGGAACCGGCGTAGGCCTTGACCTCCAGCGTGTCGTTGTCCATCACCAGCACCGCCATGGAGACCTTGGGCGGCAGGTTGTCGACCCGGTCCAGCAGCATGCGCTCGACCGCCGCCTGCATGTCGGCGTCCAGGGTCGAGGTCAGCAACGGCGGGCGGCTGCCGGGACGGCGCGCCCCCGCCTGCGGCCGGCCAGCTTCCTGCAACAGCCGCTGCGCCGCCAGCGGCGCCAGCCAGCGGGCGCGCAGCGGCGGCGCGACGACCTGCTCGATCTTGGCGTCGGCGACCTCGGCCGGCGTCCAGCGGCCCAGTTCCACCATGCGGTCCAGCACCTTGTCGCGGGCGGCCTGCGCGGCCTCGGGATGGCGGTCCGGCCGCAAGCGCGACGGGGCCTGCGGCAAGGCGGTCAGCATGGCCGCCTCGGCCGGGCTGAGATCACGCGCCGGCTTGCCCAGCCAAAGCCGCGAGCCCATCTCGACGCCCTCGACGATGCCGCCCATGGGCGCGTGGGTCAGGTACAGCGACAGGATCTCGTCCTTGCTGTAATGCATTTCCAGCTGCACCGCGCGCCAGGCCTGGCGCAGCTTGGCGCTCATCGAGCGCGACGGCTTGCCGGCCAGTTGCGGGTCGATCAGGCGCGCCACCTGCATCGTCAGGGTCGAGCCGCCCGAGACGATGCGGCGGTTGGTGGCCCATTGCCAACCGGCGCGCGCCAGCGACACGGGATTGACGCCGGGGTGCCAGTAGAACCAGCGGTCCTCGTAGGTCAGCAGGGTATCGAGGTAATGCGGCGACACCTGCCCGGGCTTGACCGGGTAGCGCCAGATGCCGTCGCGGCTGGGATAGTTGCGCAGCGGCGTGCCGTCGGCGGCGACCACCACGGCCGCGCCGCCGGAATCGATGGGGGGCAAGGGATAGAGGCGGTCGAACACGAATAACAACGCGGCCAGCGCTAAAAGCACGCTGGCCGCGTAGAGTCCGCGCCGCCGCCAGCGGCGGGCGCGCGAGGCGCCCACCGGCGGGGTGGCGGCGGGGTTCAAGGACGCTGCTTGGCGCTGCGATCGCGGATTTCGACCGTGCTCCATTGCTCGCCTACGCCCCGGATCTCAGGCCGGTACATGTCTTCGGCCACGGTCGACGGCACCGCGTAGCGGCCCGGCGTCACGACCCGCACCAGGTAGAACACGTCGACCTTGCCGCGGCCCAGCGAGACCGCCGCAACATACCGGTCATCGCGGAATTCGCGGTGCTTGATGTTGGGGTCGGCCATCGCGTCGGCCACGCGGCGCCCGCCGATGCTCCAGTCCTGCATTTCCGGGCTTTGCGACAGGTTCAGGTTCTCGACCTCGAAACCGGCCGGCACGCGGTCCACCAGCAGGCCATCCGGGATGTTCTGGTTGGCGCTGGCCTGAACCCACACCACCAGCATGTCGCCGGTCTGCAGCGTGCCGCCATCCCACGGCTTACCGTCCGGACGGTACCAGCCGCGCTTGAGCTGGATCACGTCGTTGCGCGGCGCGGGCACCGTGGTCGGGCTGCCCTGAATGTCGTACTCGACGAACAGCGACTGGCTGCCGGTGTTGGTCAGTTGGGTGCCGGCCAGTTGGGCGGCGCTCAGCGACACGGTGCGGTCGGACTTGCCGCCTTCCAGCTCCTGGCGCGCGCCATTGACGGTCAGCGCCGCCTGCCACGGCGTGGCCTTGTCGCCGCCCGCGGCGCGCGCGGCCAACAGCAAGGCCATCTGTTCCTGGGTCGACAGGTACGAACGGTTGCCCATGCGCGCGGCCAGTTGCGTCATCAGGTTCTCGACGCGGTCATGGCGCAAGTCGTACTGGTTGGCCAGCGCGTAGGCCAGCGCGTAGTCACGCACCGCGCTGCCGTAGTCGCCGAGCCAGTCGTCGTAGTAACTGTTGGCGCGGCGGGTGATGCCGTACTCGCGCGTCAAGGCCAGATCGAGCGCGCGCTTCATGCGCCCTTCGTCGCCCATCAGCTTGAACGCGGCGGCCAACTGGATCAGGGGCAGCGGCGAACGCGCGCGGTCCTGATAGTTGTCGAACAACTGGCGCACCGTCGACAGCGGCGCCTTCTTGTCGCGCGCCAGCGCCAGGGCGGCGGTGGCCAGGCCGGCGAAGCGGCGGTGGTCTTCGCGCAGCACGCTCAGCCCGCTGCTGTCCAGCCGGCCCGACTCGAAATCGCGCTTCAGGTTGGCCGACCAGGTGCCGAACGAGCCGCTGCTCTGCTGCACCTGCTCCAGCAGCCACTGGCGCGAACGCTCCAGCGAGGCTTCGGGGATGGCGAAGCCCTTGTCGCGCGCATCCTGCAGGAAGCCCACGGCATAGGCCGTCAGCCACACGTCGCGCGCCGACGAACTGCTCCACAGATTGTAGGAGCCGACAGCGTTGCGCATGCCCGACAAGCGGCCGATGGCGCCGGCGACCTTGGCTTCACGCTCGGCCTGGGTGCGCGGCTTCAGACCAAACTGCTTGGCCGCTTCCTCGTCGATCAGCACCCACGGCAGGGTCGCGCTGATGGTCTGCTCGGTGCAGCCGTAGGGGTAGTTGAGCAGGCCTTCGACCACGCGGTTGACGTTGATCGGCGGACGGTTCGAGACCGTCATGCTGACCGTGGTGGAGTCCGGATAGTACGAGGCCACCCACGACGCCTGCGGCGTGTTGGATTCGCCCGGGTTCAGGCGCAGGCGGCGCACCTGGCGCTCGGCCGCATAGGCCGGCTGCACCTGCAACACCGATTCGCGCACGATGTGGATCGGCTTGGCGCCGCCCTGCCCGTCCACGGTCAGGCGCATCAGGCCCAGGCCGTAGGAACCGGTGGTGCTGGCGGTAAAACGCAGCGTGGTGCGTTGCTTGTCCTTGAGCGTCACGGTGCGGGTGCCGTCGACGATGCCGACCGGATCCAGCGCTTCCAGCTTGACCGTCACCTTCTGGTCGGCGCCACTCAGATTGGTCACGTCCAGCGCGATCGCGGCCTGGTCGCCCGGGGTGATGAAGCGCGGCGTGTTCAGCTCGGCCACGATCGGCGCCGCCACCACCATTTCGGTGTCGGTGCTGCCGAAGTTGTCGGCGGTGAACGCAACGGCCATCAGGCGCA
This sequence comes from Achromobacter sp., assembly GCF_050285565.1. Classification (GTDB taxonomy): domain Bacteria; phylum Pseudomonadota; class Gammaproteobacteria; order Burkholderiales; family Burkholderiaceae_B; genus Achromobacter. The sequence continues at coordinate 626,657 of NZ_JBLZXG010000002.1, read as the reverse complement.
GCGTGCCATTGAAGTCGGGCAGGTCCAGCGGAATGTCGGCCTCGCCCTTGTCGTTGAGCTTGACCGGACCCGAGAACAGGTCGACCAGCTTGACCTTCTTGGGCAGGCTCTTGCTGTCGCCGCGCATGGCGGCGTCGCCGCCCCACTTCAGCTTGCCCTTGGTGCCGTCCATCTTCTCGATCAGCTTGCCGTACATGTCCAGCAATTCGGGCGCGTAGCGGTGCTTGCCGAAGAAGAAGTCGAGCGGGTCGGGCGTGCGGTACTGGTTGATGTTGAGAATGCCGACATCGACCGCCGACAGCGTCACCATGGCCTGCTTGCCCTGGGCGCCATCGACCTTCACGCGGACCGTGGTCTTGGTCTCGGGTTCGGTCTTGGCGGCGGCCGTCAGCTTGACGTCGAGCTTGCGGTCGGCGCTGGCGATCGGCAGGAACGTCAGGCCCAGCGCGCGCGCCGGAGTCACGCGGTCGCCTTCGCTGCCGGGGCGGAACACCGCCGCGGCCACGTACAGGTCATGGCGCTTCCAGCTCTTGTCGATCGGGATTTCCACTTGCGTGCCGGTCGCCTTCACGGCCACCCAGGTCGACCACAGCATGCGGTCGCCTTCGACGGTGATCAGGGCCTGGCCATCATGCGGCGGCGTCAGGGTCAGCTTGACGCTGTCGCCCGGCTTGGCCGGCACGCCTTCCAGCTTCATCTGCACACGGTCGGGGCGGTTGCCCATGGCGTCGGCATCCTGGGCGTCCCAGCCCGCGTAGAAGCGGTAGCGCAGGGTCTCGCCGGTCTCGGGATCGGCGATTTCCAGGCGGTAGCGGCCCCACTTGACCGGCACCGTGAACTGGCTGCGGTCCTTCAGCGCGATCTCGCGCGAGTCGAGCAGTTCCTCGGTTTCGGTGTAGCCGCTGTTCCAGCCGCGCTGGTCGTCAAAGCGCCAGTAGTACTGGCGTTCCTCGCGGTACAGGCGCATCTGCGCCTGCGCCAGCGGCGCGATCTTGCCCTGGGCGTCCACGCGCAGCACTTCGAACGAGGCCGGCGCGCCTTCGCGGGCGACGTCGCTGTCGAACTGCGGCCGCACGGCGATCAGCTTGTCGGCCGGCCAGACGCTGCGCTCGATCGAGCGCACCACCGGGCGGCCGCCCGATTCCAGCAGGCTGGCCGAGACCCGCACCTTCATCGGCGAATGGGTACCCTCGGTGCGCGGTTCGATTTCCAGTTGGGCGGCGCCGGTCGAATCCAGCGCCGCTTCCGGCAGCTCCTCGAAATGGCGGCGCGAATCGTCGGCCACATCGCCGAAGATGAAGCCGGGCCATTGCTGCGGCAGCGCGTAGCGGTCGCGCTTGACCTGGAAGCTGGACAGCAGGCGGTTGCCGGCGGCGGGCGCGCCATACAGATAGTCACCCTGCACATCGACGGTCAGGGTGTCGTTCGGCGACAACACATCCTGGTCGGAGGTCAGCGCCATCTTCATGCGTTCGGGCAGGAATTCCTCGACCTGGAACTTCCAGGAAGCGTCCGGGGCGCGCGAAGCCGGGTCGACCCGCAGTTCCAGCATCCAGGCGCCGGTCTGGGCGTCGGGCGGCAGGTCGATGGCGCGCTCGACGTAACCTTGCAGATCCTTGGCGGGCTGCCACAGGTTGGTCGAGACCACGCGGCCATCGGGACGCTTGAGCGTGGCGGTCAGCGGCGCCGGCGGCATCACGCGGCCGTCGAGGTCGCGCGGCAGCACCGAGACGTGGAAGGTTTCGCCGGGGCGGTAGAGGTTGCGGCCGGCGTAGACGAACAGGTTATTGGGGCGGGAGATATGGCCGCCGGTATCGAATTCGGACAGGTCCAGCGCCGGCTCGGCCAGCGCCAGCACGGTCATTTCCTTGTCGCGCGAGGCCCGGATCACGCGGGCGTTGGTGAAGCTGCCATCAAAACGCACGTGGCCCTGGCCGTCAGCCTGGGCCTTGGCCAGCACCTTGCCGGCGCCGTCCACCAGTTCGAACAGCGCGCCGGAGATCGCCTGGCCGCTCTTGAGCGACACCGAATAGGCCTCGATGCGGTCGCTGTAGCGGCGCGCGTGCAGGCCGATGTCGCTGACGTAGAAGTACGTGACCTGGTACTCGTAGCGGAAACGGCCGGGCTGGCTCATCACCGCGACGTAGATGCCGGGCTCCTGCAATTCCTTGATGCCTTCGACCGGCAGGAAGGTGACGTGGCGGCGGTTGGGCTTGTCGTCCGTCAGGAAGCGGCCCTGGTAAACGCTGGTGGTCAGCGTGTTCAGGCGATCCAGATCCCAGTTGCTGACCGAGCCCTTCAGGCTGCGGTTGCCGGAATAGCGCCAGCCATCTTCGTCGTCGTAGCCGCCGGATTCGTCATCGTCCGACGTGTCGGTGCTGCGGCCGATGCCCAGGACGGTCTCGAACAGTTCCGGCACGCGCTCGGGCGCGACGCGCAGGAACTGCACGTCGACCTCGGGCAGGTTGACGGTCGCCACCGGCAGACCGCCGTTCTGACCGGCCGGCAGCACCACGCCGCGGCTGGCGAAGTAGAACGACGGCGGCATGGCGTCGGTGGTCACCTCGCAATGCGAGGCGGTCGCCAACGCGACCTTGTCGCCGGCGCCGGGCAGGCCGGCGCGCACCGAGATGGCGTACGAACGCTGCGGCTGGACGTAGGGGAAATACACCATGCGGGGGTTCGACCCGACCACCCAGTTACCCTGGACGATCTTGCCCTTGGGCGCGGCGTCGCCGGGCTTGACCGAGGCCGGCTGATCGCCGGCGCGGGCGGCCTGTTCGCTATCCTGATCGGGCTTGCCGGAGGCGGCACCGGTATCGACCACCTGCAGGAACTTGCTCAGGTCGGCCTTGGCGTCGACCGGCTGAGTGAAGGTGATCGCCAGCGACAGCGAATCGTTGTACTGGCGCGGCTGGCAGTTGAGCGTCGCAAACGGGTCGGCGGAACCGACCGTGGCCGCAGCCGGCAGGGCCTCCGGCTTGGCGCCGCCGGCAGCCGGTGCCGGTGCAGGCGTACTGGCGGCAGACGGCGCGGCGGGCGCGGCCGGCTGGCCGCCCTTGCCCATCCACCATCCCACACCGATGGCACCGGCCACCACGATCGCGCCGGCTACCGCCAGCCAGGTCTTGCTGTTCTTTCCACTCACGGCAAACCTCCCCGCCTACTCGAATGCGATGCTCCTTTGCGGCGGAGCTGCCGACCTGATGTTGCCGCGCGCTTCTCGGTACGCGGTTCCTGCCTTGCTATGCGGTACAGCAGAACACCGCCTGTCGCGGCGGCGCTTTCTTTCTATTCAGTTCAGACCGGTTCCATCACGCACTGCAAGGGGTGCTGGCGTGCCCGCGCGTACTGCGCCACCTGGGCAATCCGGGTGGCGGCGAGGTCGCGCGGATAGACGCCGCAGACGCCGCGGCCTTCGTGATGCACCTGCAACATGATGCGCGTGGCCTCTTCGTGGTTCTTGTTGAAGAACTTCTGCAGCACCTTCACGACGAACTCCATCGGCGTGTAGTCGTCGTTGAGCAACAAGACCTGGTACATCGGCGGCGGCGCAGCGCGGGCCGGTGCCTTTTCGACGACCAAATCGTGCTGGGTATCCAAGGTAGAACTCATAGGGCGGCTATTCTATTTAATCAGGGGACGGCTTGCATGTAACTTACGCAAAATTACACGTAGAAATGCGTAGTTTCCATACTTGACTCAGCAAAGAAAAGCGGCGCATTATCCACGCATTCTGGGGTTTTCAATTCGTCGAAAACCTGCCAGGAGGCCGGAGGGGGGACAGGGGTCTAGACCGCGATGCCCTTCTGTCAACATACGATTCAATGAGGCAGTCCGCATGTCTGATACGACCGCAACCGCCGTCCAAGGGGACAATCCCAAATCGACGGGCACCGTCAAATGGTTCAACGATGCAAAGGGGTTTGGCTTCATTACGCCCGACGATGGCGGTGAAGATCTGTTCGCCCACTTCTCGTCCATCCAGATGAATGGTTTTAAAACCCTGAAAGAAGGCCAGAAAGTGGCTTTCGAGATTATCCAGGGGCCCAAAGGCAAACAGGCGCTCAATATCACGGCTGCCTGAGTTACCCTTACAGCGCAACGGTAAGGTTGCGCCATTATCAGGCGGGGCTTTCGGGCCCCGCCTTGTTATTTTCTAATTACTGCGATTATTGCGTGTGGTTATGCTGAAGAATGCTGCGTTGTTTCGGGTCGGTCGTGCGTTGTTCAAAACGGCGTTCATTCAGGCGGCATCGCGCAGGACGAGCGCGGTATTGCTGAGCGCCGCCGCGCTGGCCCTGCCGCTGGCGGCTGGCGCGCAAAGCGGCCCGCAGGCGCCCCTGCCCACGACGCAGCTGGCCGCGGGTATCCATATTATCCGCGCAGAAGTCGCCAATACGGAAGCCACCCGCCGCGACGGCCTCATGTTCCGCAAGGAACTGGCCGGCAACGACGGCATGCTGTTCGTGTTCGAGCAGCCCGACGTGCAGTGCTTCTGGATGCGCAACACCTTGCTGCCGCTGTCGATCGCCTTTATCGCCGACGATGGCACGATCGTCAACATCGAGGACATGGCGCCCCAGACCGACGACGCCCATTGCTCCAAGAAGCCGGTGCGCTATGCGCTGGAGATGGCGCAGGGCTGGTACGCAAGCCACGGCATGACGGCCGGCCGCAAGATCGACGGCCTGCCCTGAGCCAACGCCCGGCCCGCGGCAACATGACGAAGGGAGCCCGCGGGCTCCCTTTTTGCTTGGCCGGCCGGCTTCGCCATGCGCGCCGCGGCCCCGGGCCGGGGCCGCGCGGAATCAGACGCGCTCGATGATCAGGGCAATGCCCTGGCCCACGCCGATGCACATGGTGCACAGCGCGTAACGGCCGCCGGTGCGATGCAACTGATTGATCGCGGTGGTGGCCAGGCGCGCGCCGCTGGCGCCCAGCGGGTGGCCCAGGGCGATGGCGCCGCCATTGGGGTTGACGCGCGGGTCGTTGTCGGCGATGCCCAGCTGGCGCAGCACGGCCAGCCCCTGGGCGGCGAACGCCTCGTTCAGTTCGATCACGTCCATCTGGTCCAGCGTCAGGCCAGTCTGGGCCAGCACCTTGCGGGTGGCGGGCGCCGGGCCGATGCCCATGATGCGCGGCGCGACGCCGGCGGTGGCCATGCCGACCACGCGTGCGCGCGGGGTCAGGCCGTGGCGGGCGGCGCCCTTTTCATCGGCCAGCAACAGCGCGGCGGCGCCGTCGTTCACGCCCGAGGCGTTGCCCGCCGTGACCGTGCCGCCTTCACGCACCACGCCCTTGAGCTTGGCCAGCGCCTCGATGCTGGTTTCGCGCGGGTGCTCGTCCTTGGAGACGATGATGGGATCGCCCTTCTTCTGCGCGATCGAGACCGGCACGATCTCGGCGTCGAACAAGCCCTCCTTCTGGGCGCGGGCGGTCTTTTGCTGGCTGGCCAGTGCGAACAAGTCCTGGTCTTCGCGGTTGATCTTGAAATCGTCGGCGACGTTCTCGGCGGTTTCCGGCATGGAATCGACGCCGTACTGGGCCTTCATCAGCTTGTTGATGAAGCGCCAGCCGATGGTGGTGTCGTAGATCGCGGCGTTGCGCGAGAAGGCGCTGTCGGCCTTGCCCATGACGAACGGCGCGCGGCTCATGCTTTCGACGCCGCCGGCCAGCATCAGGCCGGCTTCGCCGGCGCGGATGGCGCGCGCGGCGCTGCCGATGGCGTCCAGACCCGAACCGCACAGGCGGTTGACAGTGGCGCCGGGCACTTCGACCGGCAGGCCGGCCAGCAGCGTGGCCATGCGCGCGACGTTGCGGTTGTCTTCGCCGGCCTGGTTGGCGCAGCCCATGATGGCGTCGTCGAGTTCCTCCCAGCGCACGCCGGGGTTGCGCGCCACCAGCGCCTTGATGGCGACGGCCGCGAGGTCGTCGGGCCGCACGGAAGCCAGCGCGCCGCCATAGCGGCCGAAGGGGGTGCGGATCGCGTCACAGATAAAGGCATGCACGGTCATGGGATGCTCGGATCGAAGTAGAGAAAGGGAATGCGGTCGATCTTAACGCAGCGGTTTTCGCGCCAAGTTGGTGCATTCCCTGGATGTCCGCCACACGGACGGTGTCCAATAGCTGTTCACTCACCGTACGGCGGACGACCCTGCCGGCGCGCCGGCCTGCGCCGCCCGCCCGGCCTCGACGATGGCCTGGCGCCGGAACCGGCCGGCGGCCAGGTGATAGAACGGCTGCGGGCAGAACTGGCGCGACACGCCCGACGCCAGCAGCGAACCGACCAGCAGCCAGAACAGCATGGGCTGGCTGCCGGTCATTTCCATCACCACCACGCTGGCGGTCAGCGGCGCCTGGGTGGCGGCGGCCAGGAAAGCCGCCATCGACACCAGCACCAGCACGCGTTGGTCCACGCCCTCGCCCGCCAATTCCCAGATATGGTGGCCGATGCCGGCGCCGGTGGTGAGCGCGGGCGTGAAGATGCCGCCGGGAATCCCGGCCCAGTAGGACGCCACGGTGGCGGCCAGCTTGGCCAGGCCGAAGCCTGCGGGCAGCGTGTGCTGGGTCTCGCCCGACAGCAGATCGGCCGCCGCGCCATAGCCGGTGCCGTAGACACTGCCGGCGGTGGCCAGGCCGATCAGCGCCAGCGCCAGGCCCATGGCGAAGGCCGTCCAGATGGGATGCGCGCGGATCCAGGCGCGCCACGAGGCCGGCGCCATGGCCGCCGGCCCCTTGCCCAGCAGGCGCGCGAAAATGCCGCCCAGCGCGCCATTGAGCGCGGCGCAGATGAGCACCCACCACAACATGCCATGGGCCAGCGGCGCGCCGGCGAAGGTGCCGAAGTACGGGTTGTTGCCCTGCACCGCCACCACCAGGAAGCCGGACGCCAGCACGCCGATCAGCACCAGCCGTTGCCAGCGCAGCACGGTGCCGCGGCCGAGTTCCTCGATGGCGAAGATGACGCCGGCCAGCGGCGCGTTGAACGCCGCCGCCAGGCCGCCCGCCGCGCCCGCGGCCAGCAGTTCGTTGGCATGGAAGCCGCGCAGTTGCAGGCCGCGCCGCTTCCAGAAATCGCCCCAGGCCAGCATGACGGCGGCGCCGACCTGGACCGACGGCCCTTCGCGGCCGATCGAGGCGCCGGCCAGCATGCCGAAGAAGGCCAGCGGAATCTTCCACAGCGCCTGCGCCAGCGACACCAGGCTGCGCTGGCCGGGGCCGGGCGGCAACGACAAGGCGCCGATGACCTGCGGAATGCCGCTGCCGGCGGCATTGGGCGCGAACCGCAGCGTGGCCCAGCGCAGGGCCGCCAGCGCGCAAGGCAGCACCAGCAATGCCAGCCAGCCGGCGCGGCCGACCCATTCGCGGTTCCACGCCAGCGCCAGGTCGGCCAGGTAGGCAAAGCCCAGCGACACCAGCGACACCAGTGCGGCGCCCCCCAGCAGCAGGGCCATCGGCAGGCTCTTGCGCGACAGGCGGTTGGTTTGGCGCGCCTTGCGGCGCAGGAGATGGCGCGAGCCGGTGACGACTCGACGCAAGGGAGTGGGCAGGGGCATGATCGAGGCCAGCCGATGAGGCGAGGCGGAACCAGACGTGGCTACACCTTACCATCGCCGCCTGACGGCCAGCCCACAACCTGCCGCGTCCGTCAGAATGACGACCAGTCGTCGTCGTCCGCGGCGTGGTTCAGAACCGGGCGCGACACGGCCGGCTCCTGACGCGGCGCCGCGGCCGGCGGATGCGGCGTGGCGCGGCCGGTCTCGATCAGGCGCGCCTGCGGCCCCGCGCCCAGCGCCACCACGCCGGCATCGAGCTTGAAGCGGCGCACCTGCTGCGACAGGCGGCTGGCCTGGTCCTGCATGCTGCCGGCCGCGGCGGCAGCCTGTTCGACCAGCGCGGCGTTCTGCTGGGTCACGGTATCCATCTGCGCCACGGCCTGGTTGACCTGGCCGATGCCGGTGGATTGCTCGGCCGAGGCGCTGGCGATCTCGTGCACCAGGATCGCGGCCTGGCGCACGCTGTCGACCACCTCGCGCATGGTGCTGCCGGCCTCGTCGGCCTGGCGCGTGCCCCCTTCCACCCGGTGCACGGACTCATCGATCAGCGCCTTGATTTCCTTGGCCGCGACCGCCGAACGTTGCGCCAGGGTGCGCACTTCGCCCGCCACCACCGCGAAGCCGCGGCCCTGCTCGCCGGCGCGCGCGGCCTCGACCGCCGCGTTCAGCGCCAGGATGTTGGTCTGGAAGGCGATGCCGTCGATCACGCTGGTGATGTCAGCGATCCGGCGCGAGCTTTCGGAGATCGCGCTCATGGTCTGCACCACAACGTCGACCACCTCGCCGCCGCGGGCCGCCACCGCCGAAGCCTGGGTGACCAGTTTCTCGGCCTCGCCGGCATTGCTGGCGTTCTGCTGCACCGTGCTGGTGAGTTCTTCCATAGAGGCCGCGGTCTGCTCCAGCGATGCGGCCTGCTCCTCGGTGCGTTGCGACAGGTCGGCGTTGCCCTGGGCGATCTGCGAGGAGGCCGAGGCGATGCTCTCGCAGCCATCGCGCACGTCGCGCACGATGCGCGACAGGTTTTCGTTCATGGCCTTGAGCGCCGCCATCAGGTCGCCGGTCTCATCGCGCGACGTGACCTGGATGTCGCCGCTCAGGTCGCCGTTGGCGACACGGCGCGCGGCGTTCACGGCCAGACCCAGGGGACGCGTGATGCCGCGCGTCACCAACCAGCCGAGCAGCAGGCCCAAAGCCACGCCGGCCAGCGACAGCAGGATCATGATGAGCCGGGTGCTGCGATACAGTTCGGTCACTTCCTGCACCGCGCGGTCGGCCGCCTGTTCCTTGGCCTGGGCCAGCTCGGTCATCAGGGCTTCGGCCTTGCCCGACGAGGCGGCGGCGCGCTTGGTGATGTTGACGATGCTGGGATCGATCTGCGCCAGCGGCTGCGCCTGCGCCGCGTCGAAGAACTCGGCCGCCTCGCGCTTCCAGACTTCCTCGGCCTCGGTGAATTGCGCCAGCAGTTGCTTGCCCTGCTCGCGAATGAAGGTTCGTGCCGCCTGGGCCCGCAGACGTTCGAGGTTCTCGACGTCCCGGTCGAACTCGGCGCGCAGCGCCTGGCGCTCTTCCGGCGTCGTTGCCGCCAGGAAACTCTTGCGCGCCCTGCCTGCCGCGATCAGGCTGATGTTGGCCTCCTTGATGTCGGACAGCCCGCGAAACTCGATCTGGGCGATCTGGTCGTTCATGTCATTGATGCGGGCCAGTCCCCACACCCCGAACGCACCGACCAGGCCTCCAAGCAACGCCACCAGCAGGAACGCTCCCGACAGGCGCACGCCGATGCGCGCGCCGATATGCAAGCCAGAAAAAAACCGCAACATACTTCCCTTCCCGTTAGTCGCCACGGTGCTTTGGCGGGCGTGCCGCAGTCGTCGGCTCCATGGCTCAGCCTCAGACCAGCGTCAACGATAGCGGCGCGGCCGCGCGGGAATACCCGCAAAGAAAGGGAGATTCATTCTCATTTTCCACAAAATGGATTCGACAATATACAAAATATGACCATGTAATACTGCATTACACCGCCCTTTCGGGACGCCGAAAAACAAAAGGCCCCTCGCGATGCGAGGGGCCTTGCGGGCCTGGCGACAGCGCGCGAACGCGCCGCGGGATCAGGCGAAATTCTTGGCGGCGAAGTCCCAGTTCACCAGCGCCCAGAAGTTTTCCAGGTACTTGGGACGGGCATTGCGGTAGTCGATGTAGTACGCGTGTTCCCAGACATCACAGGTCAGCAGCGGCTTGTCGGCCGTGGTCAGCGGGGTGGCGGCGTTGCTGGTGTTGACGATGTCGACGGAACCGTCGGCCTTCTTGACCAGCCAGGTCCAGCCCGAACCGAAGTTGCCGGCGGCCGACTTGTTGAAGGCTTCCTTGAAGGCGTCGAAGCTGCCCCACTTGGCGTTGATGGCGTCGGCCAGCTTGCCGCTCGGCGCGCCGCCGGCCTTGGGAGCCAGGCTGTTCCAGTAGAAGGTGTGGTTCCAGATCTGCGCGGCGTTGTTGAAGATGCCACCCGAGGACTTCTTGACGATGTCTTCCAGCGACAGGTTCTCGAACTCGGTGCCCGGGATCAGGTTGTTCAGGTTCGTGACGTAGGTCTGGTGGTGCTTGCCGTAGTGGTACTCCAGCGTCTCTTTCGAGATGTGCGGAGCCAGCGCGTCCATGTCGTAAGGCAGGGGGGGAAGAGTATGTGCCATGTGTCGGTTCCTTCTGTTGAGTGCACGATCAAGCCGTTCAATTGTATCGGCAACTCTGCGAGGATACCGCGTTAACCCCGCCGCGGCGCGGGGTTAACGGGCATGTGTTCATGCCCTGCGCGCATAAACGCTACTCTTTCTCATAGCGCAGCTCGCGCCCGCCCTGCGCGGCCACCAGCGCGCCGTCCGCGCGTACTGCCAATGTCATATGCAACGGTGTGCGACTGGCGGATTCTGGCAGTTCCAGATCGATGCGCAAGGCGCGCGCCGTGATATCGGACTTGCTCACATCGACGCTGTGCCAGCGCGCGCCCGACGGCAGCGGCACGAACACGGCCAGCGCCTTGAGCTCGCCCGGCGCGATCGGCGCGCTGACGCCGTCGGCCCCTTCCGACTGCTTCGGCGTGCCGGCGTAATCGGCGCTGGCCGAGGACATGGCCACGTCGACTTTCACCGGCCGGCCCTGGTAATACACCCGCACCGTCAACTGCCCGCCGTCGGCCGCGCGCGTATCCGCGCCGACCTTGCCGATCGCCGAAAACGGCTGGATCGGCGGCGTGTCCAGGATCACCTGCTTGCCATCGCTGCGCCAGGTGCCGCTGGCCTGGATGTCCACGGCGCCGTAGCTCATCAGGTAATCGAAGCGGCCGTCGGCCGACAGCAGCAACTCGCTGCCCACTTCCCGCACGCCGCGCAGAGAGTAGTGGCCGGCGACGCGGGCGGCCGATCCGGCCGCCGCGCCGCCCGCGGCCGGCGCGCGCGGACAGGCCTGCTTGAGACTGACGCCGGCCGCCTGCAAGGCGGCCGCGAAGGCCGGCGCTGCCTGGCACGCCAGCGTCTGATTGAAGGACTGCCCCGCCGGCGCGGCGGCGCCATCGAAGCGCGCCCGGTGCCGCGCCAGCAACGCCAGCATCTCCGGCTGGCCGCTGGCGAGCGCCACCCAGGCAGGGCTGCGCCCCTGCGCATCGGCCGCGTCCGCGCTGGCGCCCGCGGCCAGCATGGCCTCGGCCAGGTCGGCGCGGCCCAGTTCGATGGCCGCGCCCAGCGTCGTGGCGCCGCGTTCGCCTTGCGGCGCATCCAGGTCCGCGCCCATTTCCTTCAGACGCCGCAGCACATCGACCACGGTGTCGCGGCGCGCGACCGCCAATTGCCGGTCGCCCAGCAATGCCGACAACAGGCGCCGCGGCAAGGCGCCTTCCTGGCGCGCGCAATCCGTGTGCGCGCCGCGATAACCGGCCGCCTGCAGTTGCGCGAAATAGCCCGGCGTGTCGAGCAAGGCGTATTCGCCTCCCGCCGGCAGGCAGGCGGCGGCGGGCGATTGCCCGCTGCCTTGCGCCACGCGCGTGACGCGCGCCATGTCGGCCGAAGCCAGCGCCGCGTTCAACAACGCGTAGGCGGCCGGGGCGCGCGGCAGGCGCGGGTCGTCCAGCCTGGCACCGGCGCGCAACAGCCGTTCGAGCATGGCGTCGTCGCCGCTGGCGATGGCCGAGTACAAGGCGCTGCGGCCGTCCGGCGCCAGACCGAGCGGATCGGCGCCCTTGGCCAGCAAGGCGTCGACCATGGCCGGCTGGTCCGAGGTCACTGCCACCAGCAACGGCGGCACGCCCTTGCGGTCAAAATCGTCCTGCGGCGCGGCGGCGGCGGGCGCCGGATTGACCGGCACGCCCGCGTCGATCAGGTAGGTGGCCATCGCCGCGTCGCGGCTCTCCAGCGCCTGGCGGATGGCGTCGGCATCGAGGGTCTTCAGATCCAGGCCGGCATCGGCCAACTGCCGCAGCATGGCGGCGCCCTGCTTGCCGGGGCGGCGCAGCGCCAGCGCCAGCGGCGAATGCGCGGGATCGGCCAACAGCGCCTGCAGCGCCGCGCGCGGCGTGGCCGCCAGCAGGTCGCGCAGCAATGCCGCGTCGCCGGCCTCGACCGCGAGTTCAAGCGCCGATTTGCGGTCATAGCCCTGTCGCACCACGGCCGGATTCGCGCCCCCGGCCAGCAACGCGCGCGCCGCATCGGCCTGACCCGCCCGCACCGCGTCCGCCAGCGGCGTATCGCCATACGGATCGCCAGGATTGCCGTCGACCGGCGCGCCCAATGCCAGCAAGCGTTGCAGTGTCGCGCTGTCGCCCTTGGCGGCGGCCAGATTCAGGATGGGCCGCGCCTCGGCTTGCATCCGCACGAAGACCGCGGGATCGGTGCCGGTGCGCGGACCGCGCTGATCGAACGGCATGCCGGCGCGCAGCAACGGGGCGGCGATGTCGCCATGGCCAGCGACCACCGCGGCCTGGGCCGCGTCCAGCCACAGGTCGAGGTCGCCGGTGGCGCCGTAGGCCTGGTCGGGCACGCTGCGCGGGCCCAGCTCGGCCAATGCCGTCACCGCGCCGGCGTTGCCGGTGTAGGCGGCCAGCGCCAGCGGACTGGCGCCATCGTCGTAGGCGGGCCGGGTGCCGGTGGCGGCCAGGGCGCGCACGACTTCGGCGCCTTCGGTCAGTTCGACCAGCGGGCCCCAGGCGAGATAATCCGCGGCCTTGCGCGGTTGGCCCTGGGCATCCTTGAAGGCCTCGCGGGTGGCGTCGTCGGCCTGCGCGTCGATGCCGGCGAACGGCCGCGCGGCGCCGGCCTTGAGCAGCGCCAGCACCATGCGGGTGGTCTCCTGGCGATCGGGCAGCCGCGGCAGATAGGTCATGCGCACCGCGAATTCGAAATCGCGGTTGAGCAGGAATTCCAGCGGGGTCTTGTTCTCGTCGCCGCGCTGGTCGGGCCGCGCGCCGGCGGCCAGCAGCATGTCCAGCATTTCGGGCGAGCCATACAGCAGCGCCAGTTGCAGCGACGGCCGGCGCGATTCGTAGGTGATGTCGTCGAGCGCCGGCTTGGTCGCCAGCAGGGCCGCCAGCATGCGCGTGCGCGCCGGCAACGCCGCGCGATACGCCTGGCGCAGCCGCGCCACCTCGTGCGTCGGCATATCCCAATACACATGCTTGCCGCGCTGGCCCGCGGGGATCAACAACGCGTGCAGCAGCGGCACGCCTGCGAGGGCGTAGTCGCCCGGCCGCGCCACCTTGACCAGGGCCGCGCTGAACCCCGCTTCGTCGCCGGCGGCCACCGCGCTGAACAGCGCGCGGGTCTCGGGCGTGTCGGCCGCCTGGTAGTCGCGGTAAGGCGAGGCGCAATCGCAGCCGGCCTTGGCGGCCGGCACCGGCGGCGCATCGATCCGCGCGTCGGCCGGGGCCGCGGCGCTGGCGGGCGTCGCGGCCCTGCTCTTGGTTTGCGCCTTGGTCGCGGCCGGCCGTTCGGCGCGCGCCGGCGGCGCGGCCACGACCGATACGGTCAGCAAAGCCGCCCACAAGACGGCCCGCCCGGCCATGGGGCGCGCCTGGCGCGCAAGCTTGCGTGTGTTCAACCGCATTGTTCCACCCTTACCGGCCAGCCCCGTGCGGGCCGTGTTGACCTTCCCGCGCCTCAGAGATCGCGCGTCGCGCGCACCTGTGTGACCTCGACGCGGGCGCCGCCCTGCGCGAAGCTCAGATCCAGACCCTGCCCCGCCGCGAGGCGGGCGCCATCGCGCACGATGCGGCCATCGGCATCCCGGGCGATCGCATAGCCGCGCGCCAGCGTATTGCCGGGATCGAGGGCGCGCAGTTGCGCGCCGGCCGCGGCCAACTGGTCGCGGCGCCGCGCCAGCAGGCGCGCGTGCGCCTGGCCCAGTTGGCGCGTCAAGGCCGCCAGGCGTTCGGCGCCCCGGCGGATCTCGGGCGCGCGGTGCGCCAGACGCTGCGCCAGCAAGTTGACGCGGGCGCCGCGGCGGGCCTGCGGGCCGGCCCAGGCCGACGCCAGGCGGTAGCTCAGGCTGTTCAGGCGCTCGCGCTGGTGTTCCAGGCGCTGGGCCGGCGACACCAACTGCGCGGTGGCGCGATCCAGCCGTTGCGCCGCGCGTTCCAGGCGACGCTGCTGGCCGCGCACCAGCGTCTCGGCCGCGTACATGACACGGCCCAGCAGCTCCGAGCGCGGCACGCAGGCCAGTTCGGCGGCCGCGGTGGGCGTGGGCGCGCGCACGTCGGCGACGAAATCGGCGATGGTGAAATCGGTCTCGTGGCCGACGCCGCTGATGGTGGTGATGGCGCTGGCGTCGATCGCGCGCGCCAGCGCTTCATCGTTGAAGCTCCAGAGATCCTCGATGCTGCCGCCGCCGCGCACCAGCAGCAGCGTGTCGACCTCGCCGCGGGCATTCGCCAGGCGGATCTGCGCGGCCAGCCGGCCGGCCGCGTCGGCGCCCTGCACCGGCGCCGGATAGACGATCACCGGCACCTGCGGCGCGCGCCGCGCCAACGCCGACAGCACATCGCGCAGCGCGGCGGCGTGCAGCGAGGTGATCACGCCGATCGCGCGCGGCAGCGGCACCGGCTCGCGCTTGCGGGCCGGGTCGAACAGGCCTTCCGCATCGAGCTGTTCCTTCAGGCGCAGGAAGGCCTCGTAGAGATTGCCCAGGCCGGCGCGGCGCATGGCGTCGACCTGCAATTGGTAGTCGCCGCGCGGCTCGTACAGCGACACCCTGGCCCTGATTTCGACCTGATCGCCGGCGCGCGGCACGAAGCCCACCGCGCTGGCGCGCCCCCGGAACATGACCGCCCGCACCGCGGCGCGGCTGTCCTTGAGCGTGAAATACCAATGCCCGGAAGCCGCCTGAGTGAAGTTGGAAATCTCGCCGCGCACCCACAGCGCCGGGATGCTGCGTTCCAACAACTGCCCCACTGCTTGGTTCAGCTGGGCAACCGTCAGGATATCCCGCGCAAATACGTTGTTTGTGACTGCAAGTTCAATTGTCATAAGGCTTTCCGATGCGTACCTGTCCACAGGGCATACGTAGCGGGCCGCAATGATACCGCGTCCGGGCATTGTTGCCGCGCCTGCCCCGAAAGCCAGCAAACTCAACCTATTTCATTGATTTTTATGGAATTTTTAGCCAAACCATGCTGCTCGAAATGGGAGCAAACAAGCGCAAGCCCTGTGTCCGCAAGCGTTCCGGGGAAGTTTTGCACAGAATTATCCACAAATTCTGTGGATAGTTTCGGCGGCCGGCCGCCCTTGCCACTTCCCCGCCGCGCCGTTACAGTTTCGGCTTGATCAGATGCGCCGGCGCGCGGCCCGACTGCCCCCCGGCCCTCCCCTGGAGTTGACCGTTTTGCTTTCCATCTTGCGCGAGGCCGGCTGGCCGATCTGGCCCCTGCTGGCGACTTCCGTGCTGGGCCTGGCGCTGATCTTCGAGCGCTTTCTGTCGCTGCGCCGCAGCCAGGTCATGCCGCGCGGCCTGAACGAACAGGTGGCCGAGATGCTGCGCAACCGCCAGGACAGCCCCGAGGCCCTGAACCGCCTGGAACGCAATTCGCCGCTGGGCCGGGTGCTGGCCGAGGTCATGCGCCACCGCCAACTGCCGCGCGAGGAACTGCGCCGCGTGGTCGAAGACACCGGCCGCGCCGTCGCCCACGACCTCAGCCGCTACATCCCGGCCATCGGCACCATTGCCGTGGTGGCGCCGCTGATGGGCCTGTTCGGCACCGTGGTCGGCATGATCGAGATATTCGGCTCGTACACGCCGGGCGGCGGCGATCCGGCCCAGCTGGCGCGCGGCATTTCGATCGCGCTGTACAACACCGGCTTCGGCATCCTGATCGCCATTCCCGCCATGATCGCCCATCGCTACCTGCGCGGCCGGGTCGACGGCTACCTGAACGCCATGGAAATCTCGGCCGCGCGCCTGGCGCGCGCCGTCGCGCCCGCCGGACGCGAGGATCACCCATGAATTTCCGGGGCTCCCGGGGCGAGCGCGACGAGCTGGACATCAATCTGATCCCGCTCATCGACGTCCTGCTGGTCATCCTCATCTTCCTGGCGGCCACCACCTCCTTTGCCCGCTTCACGCAGTTGAAGGTCACGCTGCCGCAGGCCTCGGCCGAACAGGAAACGCCGCCGGCGCTGGAAGTGGCCATCAGCCAGGACGGCCGCTACGCGCTCAACGGCACCCTGATCGACGTCTCCACGCCGCCCGAGATCGCCGATGTGCTGCGGCAGGCGGCGGCCGGCAAGACCGAACCGCTGGTGGTCATCAACGCCGACGCCCAGGCCACCCACCAGTCCGTGATCAACGTGATGGAAGCGGCCCGCCTGGCCGGCATCGGCCGCGTCAACTTCGCCGCCCAGACCGCCCGGTGAGCGCGCCGTCCCCCAAGGCCCCGCTGCTTGCGCGCCAATGGCAGCACGGCGGCTGGCTCTCCACCCTGCTGCGGCCGCTGGCCGCGCTGACCGCGCGCGTGGTGGCGCGCAAGCGCGCCGCCTATCGGGACGGCCGCAAACCGGCCTACCGCGCCCCCGTGCCGGTCGTGGTGATCGGCAACATCTACGTCGGCGGCACCGGCAAGACCCCGATGGTGATCGCCACCGTCGAAGCACTGCGGGCGCGCGGCTACACACCGGGCGTGGTCAGCCGCGGCTATGGCGTCAAGCTGGGACCGCAGGCGCGGGTCGGCCAGGGAACACTGGAAGCGGCGCAATTCGGCGACGAGCCCGCCCTCATCGCACGCGCCACCGGCGCGCCGGTGGCGATCCACCCGCGCCGCGCGCTGGCCGCCCAGGCTCTGCTGCGCGCGCACCCTCGGGTGGACGTGATCGTCTCGGACGATGGCCTGCAGCACCTCGCGCTGGCGCGCGACGTCGAGATCGTGGTGCAGGACCGGCGGGGCGTGGGCAACGGCCGGCTGCTGCCCGCCGGCCCGCTGCGCGAACCCGCCAGCAGGCTGCGCGAGGTGGACGCGGTGGTGACCAACATCGGCACGGCCGCCGGCGACGCCGCGCCGCCTCAGCCGGCCGGCCCGCGCCAGGTGGCCATGTGGCTGGAGCCGGCCGAGGCGCGCCGCATCGAGGACGGGGCCATGCGGCCGCTGGCCAGCTTCGCCGGCCAGCCCGGCGTGGCCGCGGCCGCGGGCATCGGCAACCCTGAACGCTTTTTCACCACCCTGCGCGCGCAGGGCATCACGCTGGCGGCAACGCTGCCGCTGCCGGATCACCACGATTACGCCCGCTCGCCCTTCCTGGCGCTGGCGGCGGCCGCCATCCTGGTGACCTCCAAGGACGCCATCAAGTGCGCCGCCCTGCACGACGCGCGCTTGTGGGAGGTGCCGGTGCGGGCCCGGTTCTCCGACCCGCACCTGTTCGACTGGCTGGCGCGGCGCCTGCGCCAGACCTAGTGCGCCTGCGCCAGGCCTGACGCGCCGCCACGCGCGGACGCCGGGCGCCAGCGGCTCAGAAAAACGGCGACGCCGCGGGCGCCGGACGCCGGGCGTATTCCGCCAGGGCGCGGCTGCGCGCGGCCGCCGCGCGCAGCCGCAGCAGGGCCAGCGGCAGATGGATCGCCAGCAACGACACCGCCAGCACCAGCCACAGCACGCGCGCCAGCGACGGCCACGGATCATCCAGCGCGCGGCGCGCGTCGATGTCGATGACCGTGTCGCCCGACGCGTCGCTGGCCACCGCCGTGACGATGCCGCCAACCTGGAACGGCAAGGCGCCATCGGCCGCCAGCATCGCCGCCTGCCGGGTCCACGCCTGCAACACATCGGAGTTCGGGTTGGCATCCGGTTGCGGCAGCGGCAATTCGGCGTAGGGCCCGGGCCACACCCGCAGCACCACGCCGCCGCGCTGGCGCGCCATCAGATCCTGGCCGGCCTGCGCCACCGCGGCGCGCACCAGCGGTTCCATGCTGGCCTTGGCCTGGCCGCGCAACAGGTCGGCGTGGCGCGAAATGATGACCCCCTCATCCGAATTGCCCTGCTGCTTGAAGGCACCGGCCTGCGCCAGCCGCAACAGTTCCAGCCAGTTGGCGGGCTCGTCGCGCGCCAGCATCAGCTTGTCGACCAGCTCGGCCTTGAGGCGGTCGCACTCGGCGATGGCCTCGCCGGTGGCGGCGTCGCAGGCCAGCTCCGTGGTCAGGACCAGGTCGGTGACGCGGTTGACCGTCATCGCCGACACGTTGCGGGCGTTGTAGGCGGCCAGCGGGTTGCCGGCCAGCGCGCCGTAGACCTGGCTGCGCACCAGCATGTCCATCATCGGATTGGGCCGGGTCTTGAGAAAGCCGCCCGAATAGAGTTGGAGCACGGCCGGCGCCAGGCGCAGCTCGCCGGCCTGGACCGCATCGCCCTGCCAGCGCATGCGCTCGCAATCGAAGCGCACCTGGCCGGGACGGTACGGATCCGGCTGGAACTGGCAGCGGCCCGCGCCTTGCAGGGCGACCAGCGCGCCCGGCGCGGGCGGATCCTGCGCCAGGGCCGCGGCCGATTCATAGGCGCGGGGCTGCGCGCCGCGCGCCCAGGCGGCGGCCAGCGCGATATCGCTTGGCAACTGCTGGCCCGCCCCCAGGCCCAGCGTGGCGCCCGCCACCAGGCCGGCCAGCGCCAGCGTCACATGACGCCCCCAGAACACCCGCGGGAAGCGGCGCTGTTCCTCGTCCACCGAATAGCGCTGCCCCAGGCGCAGCACGGCGTAGTCTTCGACCCGCAGATCGACGTCGACGCGGCCGTCCTCGGGCAGTTCCAGGCCGGCGCGCCAGTGCTCGGGCAACGTCACGGGAATCTTGTCGCCCAGGAACAACTGGGTCGACACGGCCTGGGCGTTGGCCGGATTGGTCAGCACGATCGCATTGAGTTCGCCGCGCGCGCGGTTGACCCGCCGCGGCGCGCCCAGCGGCCGGCGGCGCCAGGTCAGCCACAGCGCCAGCAACGCCCACGGCGCCGCGCCCGCCAGCCAGGGCCAGCCGCCGCCGGCGGCGGCCACGCCCAGGCAGACGAAGGCGGCCAGCCACAGCATGGCCGGCCAGAAAGCGATGCCGGCCGAGTACCGCGCGGCGATCTCGGCGGGCGTCTCGTCGCGCTGGCTCAGGATCTCGACCCGCATGGCCTGCTCGAACTCGCGCTCGGCCTGGGGATCGGCCGCCTGATCCGCCTGCGAGCCGGACAGGTCATCGACCTCGACCACGTTCTGCAGCGCGCCCAGCTTGCCGCTGGCCCATTGCTGGTTCTGCTTCTGCCGGCGCGCCTCGCGCTCGCGCCCGCCGGCCAGGTCGAACCCGCCGTTCAGCGCCACCACGATGGCGAATTTATCCGTCATCACCACTTCGGCCTGGTTGTCCTCGCGCAGATAATCGCGCGCGTCATAGGGCAACACCACGTCGACGCCGCCCAGGGTGTCGTGCAGGGTGGCGGCGCCTTGGCCCGATTCCAGCCCGTGGCGCACGAAGGCCCCGCGCAGGGGAAACACGCCGTCATTCAGCAGCGCGACGCTTCGGGTCGGCTTGGCCGGCTGCACCAGGAAAGGCTGCACCAGCGCCTGTTCCTCGGTGCTCAGGCGGCGCAGCGGCTCGCCTTCCTGCTTGAGCTGACGCAACGCGCCCTTGTTGCCGCTGCGGCGCACCATGTAGGTAATGCCGCTGATGACCGACCAGACCAGGACGATGAGCATCAACCCGATGCGTAGGGTGTTGGAATCCATGGTTCTGCTTTTCCTCTTTCCTTGTTTCGCGGCGGATCATAGGCCACCATCCGTCCCGACATTTCCAGCACGCGCGTCAAAATATGACAATAATTAACAACTCAAGAAACCCGGCGGCGCGCCGCGCCGGATTTCCGGCGCCCGGCGCGAGCGCTCGCGGGCTGGGTCCGGCGAAACTGTTTTAGAATCCCGGTCATGGAATCCCGCCTTCTCGACATCCTCGTCTGCCCCCTGTGCAAGGGCCGCCTCGAACACGACCGGACCCGGGCCGAACTGGTCTGCCGCGCCGACCGCCTGGCGTTCCCGCTGCGCGACGGCATTCCCGTCATGCTTGAATCCGAGGCGCGTTCGTTGGACGACGCCCCCGCCGCCTCCTGATCCGCCCCATCGTGAGCTTCATCGCCTTGATCCCGGCACGGGCCGCCTCGACCCGCCTGCCCGACAAACCGTTGGCGGACATCGCCGGCAAGCCGATGGTCGTGCGCACCGCCGAGCGGGCCGCGCAGTCCGGCGCCACGCAGGTCTGCATCGCCACCGATGACGCGCGCGTGCGGGACGCCGCGCGGGCCCATGGCCTGCGCGCCCTGATGACCCGCGGCGACCACCCCACCGGCACCGACCGGCTGGCCGAGGCCGTCGAACAACTGGGGCTGCCCGACGACGCCATCGTGGTCAACGTGCAGGGCGACGAACCGCTGATCGAACCCGAACTCATCGACGCGGTGGCCGCGCGCCTGGCCGCCAGCCCGCAGGCGGACATCGCCACCTGTGCCTGTCCGCTGGCGGACGCCGAGGCGCTGTTCAATCCCAATGTGGTCAAGCTGGTCTGCGCCAACGACGGCCGCGCGCTGTATTTCTCGCGCGCGCCGATCCCCTGGGCGCGCGACGCGCTGGCCAGCGGCGAACGCGTGCTGGCCGCGGGCCTGCCGGCCTGGCACCACATCGGCCTGTACGCCTACCGCGTGTCGTTCCTGCGCCGCTTCCCGACCCTGCCGCAGGGCGCGCTGGAACGCTTCGAATCGCTGGAACAGTTGCGCGCCATGGAACACGGCCATGTCATCGTCGTCCATCAGGCGTCGCACCCGCCGGCCGCCGGTGTCGACACTCCGGCCGACCTGGAACGCGTTCGCTTGATCTACAGCAATCGTATATAAGGGTTATTTCGCATGGCGCGGCCCCGCAGAGGCTGTTGCGTTGCGGCATAATCGCTCGGATCACAAAAAATAAACCCCATTCAGGAGCACTCATGCGTCTCATCTTGCTCGGACCTCCCGGCGCCGGCAAAGGCACTCAGGCCGCGTTTCTCACCCAGCACTTCGGCATTCCCCAGATTTCCACCGGCGACATGCTGCGCGCGGCGGTCAAGGCCGGCACGCCCCTGGGCATCGAAGCCAAGAAGGTCATGGACGCCGGCGGCCTGGTCTCGGATGAGATCATCATCGGCCTGGTCCAGGATCGCCTGAAGCAGCCCGACTGCGCCAACGGCTACCTGTTCGACGGTTTCCCGCGCACCATTCCGCAGGCCGACGCGCTCAAGAGCGCCGGCGTCAAGCTGGACTACGTGGTCGAGATCGAAGTCCCCGAGGAAGACATCATCGAACGCATGAGCGGACGCCGCGTGCACCAGCCCAGCGGCCGCAGCTACCATGTGCGCTTCAACCCGCCCAAGGTCGAAGGCAAGGACGACGTCACCGGCGAAGACCTGATCCAGCGCGACGACGATCGCGAGGAAACGGTGCGCAACCGCTTGAACGTGTACCGCCAGCAGACCCGTCCGCTGGTCGACTACTACTCGTCGTGGGCGCAGCAGAGCCCGGCCGAGGCGCCGAAGTACCGCAAGATCTCCGGCGTCGGCGCGGTCGAGGAAATCAAGTCGCGCCTGTTCGACGCCGTCAAGAGCTGACCGGCGCTGCG
>NZ_JBLZXG010000002.1:0-604872 GCF_050285565.1 Achromobacter sp. | reverse complement strand
CGAAGGCCCTGTCGCATCCGGCGCCCGCCGCGCCGTTTTCATCCCTTGAATTGATCTGGTGGTAGAGACATGGAAATCGCGAACAAGGTATTCATCGTGACCGGTGGCGCATCCGGCCTGGGCGCCGGCACCGTGCGCATGCTGGTGGCCAACGGCGCCAAGGTGGTCATCGCCGACCTGCAGGACGGCCCGGGTGAGGCACTGGCCAAGGAACTGGGCCAGCGCTACGTGCATTGCGACGTGACGCAAGAAGCCGACGGCCAGCGCGCCGTCGCCGCGGCCAAGGAACTGGGCACCCTGTTCGGCCTGGTCAACTGCGCCGGCGTGGCGCCAGCCGCCAAGATCGTGGGCAAGAACGGCGCGCACCCGCTGGATCTGTTCCAGAAGGTCGTGTCGATCAACCTGATCGGCAGCTTCAACATGATGCGCCTGGCCGCCGAGGCCATGAGCGGCAACACGCCCGAGCCCACCGGCGAGCGCGGCGTGATGATCAACACCGCGTCGGTCGCCGCGTTCGACGGCCAGATCGGCCAGGCGGCCTACGCCGCCTCGAAGGCCGGCGTGGCCGGCATGACCCTGCCGATCGCCCGCGACCTGGCCAAGACCGGCATCCGCTGCATGACCATCGCCCCCGGCATCTTCGGCACGCCGATGATCTTCGGCATGCCGCAGGAAGTGCAGGACTCGCTGGCCGCCAGCATCCCCTTCCCCGCCCGCCTGGGCCGCCCGGAGGACTACGCCAAGCTGGTGCACGCCATCATCACCAATGACATGCTGAACGGCGAAACCATCCGCCTGGACGGCGCCATCCGCATGCCCCCGAAGTAATCGCCCGACGCCCCCTCCCCGGAGGGGGCGGTGCTTTGGACGCCGGCTCGCTGGCGCCCCTTCCCCGCAATACCCTGGGCCGGCCCGCCCGCTTTCTTTCGCAGTCACCCCATGAGCCTGTTCCGTTCGGCCGCCACCGTCAGCAGCTTCACCCTGCTGTCCCGCATTTCCGGGCTGGTTCGCGACATCCTGGTGGCGCGCGCCTTCGGCGCCGGCCCCATCACCGACGCCTTCTGGGTCGCCTTCCGCATTCCCAACCTGTTGCGCCGGCTGTTCGCCGAGGGCGCCTTCGCCCAGGCCTTCGTGCCGATCCTGGGGCATGCCCGCAGCAGCCGCTCCGAAGCCGAGGTTCGCACTCTGCTCGACCGGGTGGCGCTGCTGCTGACCGCGGCCCTGATGGCGATCACGCTGATCGGCATCATCGCCGCGCCCTGGGTGGTGTCGGCCATGGCCAGCGGCCTGCGCGGCGCGGCGCGCGATACCGAATTCGGCGCCGCCGTCTGGATGACGCGGGTGATGTTCCCCTACATCTTCTGCATGTCGCTGATCGCATTCGCCTCGGGCGTGCTCAACACCTGGCGGCGCTTCGCCGTGCCGGCGTTCACGCCGGTGCTGCTGAACCTGTCCATGATCGCCGCCTGCCTGTGGCTGGCGCCGCGCATGGACGTGCCGGTCTACGCCCTGGCCATCGGCGTGATGATCGGCGGCGTGGCGCAACTGGCGGTGCAGTGGGTGGCGCTGGCGCGGCTGGGCCTGACGCCGCGCTTCTCGCTGCGCTTTCGCCAAGCCTGGGCCGATCCGACGGTGCAGCGCATCCTCAAGCAGATGGCGCCGGCCACGCTGGGCGTGTCGGTGGCGCAGATCTCACTGCTGATCAATACCAACATCGCCACCTGGCTCACGCCCGGCAGCGTCACCTGGCTGTCGTTCGCCGACCGCCTGATGGAGTTCCCGACGGCGCTGCTGGGGGTGGCCCTGGGCACGGTGCTGCTGCCGAGCCTGTCGGCGGCCCACGCCCGTGACGACCACGGCGGCTACAGTGCGCTGCTGGACTGGGGCCTGCGGCTGGTGCTGCTGCTGGGCCTGCCGGCGGCGGTCGGCATGGCGCTGCTGTCGGACGGCCTGGTGGCCACGCTGTTCCACTACGGCGCGTTCTCGGCGCAGGATGTGCTGCAGACCCGCCTGGCCGTGATCTCCTATTCCGCCGGCCTGATCGGCCTGCTGGCGGTGAAGATCCTGGCGCCCGGCTTCTACGCCAAGCAGGACATCCGCACGCCGGTGAAGATCGCCATCGGCGTGCTGATCCTGACCCAGCTGATGAACCTGGCGCTGGTGCCCCTGCTGGCCCACGCCGGCCTGGCGCTCGCCATCGGCCTGGGCGCCTGCCTGAACGCCTTGGCGCTGCTGGTCGGCCTGCGCCGCCGCGGCGTCTACCAGCCCGGCGCCGGCTGGGCCCGCTTCGCGCTGCGGCTGCTTCCGGCTTTGGCGGCGCTGGCCGCGCTGCTCATCTATGCCGACCGCCATATCGACTGGATCGGCCTGCAGGCCCATTCCGGGCTGCGCGCATTGTGGCTCGGTGGCGTGCTGGCCGCCAGCGGCACGGTGTACTTCGGCATGTTGTTACTATTTGGCTTCCGTCCCCGGGATTTCGGACGCCGCTCGGCCGGCTGATTTCAGGCTTTCTCGCCACAACCGCAGCAAAAAAGCCGGCTACCCGCCGGCTTTTTTGCATTTGATTCGTCAAGAATTGACAAGCACGCGGTAATCTTTGGTAAAAAACCTTTATTATTTACAAATTGCCATCGAAAGGATTCCCGTCCGGCCTTCCCCGGGCGGCGTGATGAAGTGAAGTACGCCCAAGGACACCCCATGGCGGACCAAGTAATCAATTGGTTGCTGCTGCTGCGCTCCGGTAAAGCGACAGCACAGGACTACAACGATTTCCTGGCGTGGCGCGCAGCCGATCCTCTCCATGAGAATGCCTGGCAACAATTGACAGGCTCCTTGACGGGATCGAATTTCGGCCGGTTGGGCGACGCCTATCCGGCCGGCTATGCCACGACGCCCCCGCCACCGCTGATTCCCACGCCGCCGGCCCCCGCGGCTGTCGGCGTGCCGCCGCGCCGCCGCTTCCTGGCCGGCTCGCTGGCGCTCGCCAGCGCGGGTGCCTGCGCCGCCTACGTGGGCAACGCCTTCTATCCCCTGAGCAATGTCGCGGCCGACGCCGCCACGGCGACCGGCGAGCGCCGCCGCTACATCCTGTCCGACGGCAGCCAGTTGCTGCTGGACGCGCGCAGCCGCGTCAACCTGGATTTCACCCCCGCCTACCGCCAGGTGCGCTTGCTGGACGGCGCCGTCACGGTCTCGGTCGCGCCCGACGCCCGCCGGCCGTTCCTGGTGCAGACCGCGGAAGGTACCGTGCGCGCCCTGGGCACCCGTTACATGGTGCGCCAGCAGGCTCAGCGCACCGTGGTGGTGGTGCATGAGCACGAAGTGGTGGTGGAAACCATGGCCGGCGCCCACGGCATCGTACGCGCCGGCACCGGCGCGCGTTTCGATGCCTCGCGCATCGACACCCCGCGCGCCGAGCTGATGGCCGAGGCTGCATGGGAGGCCGGCTGGGTCGAGGCCCGCGACCGCCCCCTGGCCGAAGTCATCGCCGCGCTGCGTCCGTACCGCAGCGGCACCCTGCGGGTCTCCATGGCGGCCGGCGGCCTGCCGGTGTCCGGCCATTTCCCCCTGGACGACACCGACGCGGCGCTGAATGCGCTGCAAGACCAAATGCCGATCCATGTGCGGCGCCTGACCCCCTGGTTCGTGTCGATCAACGTCGCAACCTGACCACGGTCGTCGCCGCGGCGCTGTAACGGCCAGCCGCTTCGTTGTATACTCGGTACCGTATTTTTATCCAGTAGGCGCGGCAGGATCACCATCAGGCGTCGATCACGGGTCGAATCCACGATTGATCCCACGACGCCCATCAGGTCTCCAGCCCGGGTACCTCACCCAGGTTCTGCAGCCCGAGGGGTTTTCCTCGCAGCGCCCCCCGCCCGGTTGACGGGCGCTCCATCGGCAGACACGGCATTTAAAGCTTGCAATCCCCCAGGGACTTGCTAAAATGTTGGACTTTGCCGAATTCAACTTACATAGCAACATGGCCAATACCGCCCAAGCCCGCAAGCGCGCTCGCCAATCCGTTGAGCGCAACAAGCACAATTCCAGCCTGCGCTCGATGCTGCGCACCGCCATCAAGCGCGTTCGCCAATCCATCGCCGCTGGCGACAAGGCTGCGGCTGGCGAAGTGTTCCAGAAGGCCACCAGCGTGATCGATCGCGTGGCTGACAAGAACATCATCCACAAGAACAAGGCCGCTCGCCACAAGAGCCGCCTGGCTGCCGCCATCAAGGCGCTGGCCTAAGCCATTCTGCCGCCCCGCCACCCGGGGCGTCATGAATACGGCAAATGAAGAAGGATGCCCACGGGCATCCTTTTTTTATGCCGCTCGATCCCGCGCGGCGAGCCGGGCACGGATCTGCGCCGCCTCGTCGCGCAGCATGACGGTGAACGGCTCGACCAGCGGGTTCTTCGGGCGATGCTCCGGGAACACCAGGTTGACCCGGAACGGGAACGAGCGCCGCAACGGCCGGATGTGCAGGCCACGGCCGGTGAAATCGAGCGCGGTCAGCGGGTTGACGATGGCCAGGCCCAGCCCCTGGCGCACGAACGCGCACACCGACACGGCCGTTGGCGTCTCGATGATGGCGCGCCGCAGGATGCCCTGGGCCGTGAAGGCCTCGTCGATCTGGATGCGGTAGGGATCGCTGGGCGACAGGCTGATGAAGGACTCGCCGGCGAAATCGGCCAGATCGAGCGCCGGCCGCGCCAGCAGCGGGTGGCCGTCGGGCAGCACCGCCACCTCGTCGACCTCCACCAGCGGTTCCAGCCGCGTGCCGGCCGGTTCGAGCTCGTGCTCGGTCAGCCCCAGGTCGTAGCGCTGCGCCGTCAGCCACTCTTCCAGAAACGGCGACTCCTGCGCCTCCAGCGCCAGGCTCACGCCCGGATGGGCCTGGCTGAAGCGGCGGAATGCCCCCGGCAGCAGCGAATGCGAAAACGCCGGCAGCGCGATCACCGCCAACTGCCCGCCCTGGAATGCGCGCAGGCGCGCGGCGGTGGAAACCACCCGCTCCAGCCCGGCGTACGACTGGCGCACCTCGTCATACAGTGCCAGCGCCGGCATAGTGGGCCGCAGCCGCCCGCGCACACGTTCGAACAACGCGAAGCCGATGGCCTGTTCCATGCGCGCCAATTCGCGGCTGACGGTGGGCTGCGAGGTGAAGAGCAGATCGGCGGCCTTGGTGACGCTGCCGGCGATCATCAGGGCGCGGAACACTTCGACGTGGCGGTGGGTCAGCATGCCTTATCCATATCAGGATTGAATCGATGTGGAAAATATAAGCATTTTACTGGATGACCCAGCTCGGGCATGATGCCCGCCTCATCCCCGCTTTTTCTCCCGCTACAAGGTTCCCCCGCGATGGCTTTCGATCCGCGCCAGCTTACCCAACTCGCCGCCGAGCACGGCACCCCGCTGTGGGTCTACGACGCCGCCGTCATCCGCGAACGCATCGCCCAGTTGCGCCGTTTCGACGTGATCCGCTACGCGCAGAAGGCCTGCTCCAATCTGCACATCCTGCGCCTGATGCGCGCCGAGGGCGTGAGGGTGGACGCGGTATCGCTGGGCGAGATCGAACGCAGCCTGGCCGCCGGCTTCGACCCCGCGGGCGAGCCGGCCGGCGTGGTGTTCACCGCCGACCTGATCGACCACGCCACCCTGGCCGCCGTCATCAAGCACGGCATCAGCGTCAACGCCGGCTCGCTCGACATGCTCGAACGCGTCGGCCAGCACGCGCCGGGGCACCGCGTGTGGCTGCGCATCAATCCGGGCTTCGGCCACGGCCACAGCAACAAGACCAACACCGGCGGTCCGCAAAGCAAGCACGGCATCTGGATCGACGACGTCGCCGCCGCCATCGGCATCGTGCGCCGCTACGGCCTGAAACTGGTCGGCATCCACATGCACATCGGCTCGGGCGTGGATTACGGCCACCTGTCCAGCGTGTGCGACGCGATGGTCGACGTGGTCGCTTCGCTGGACCACGACATCGAGGCCATCTCGGCCGGCGGCGGCCTGTCGATTCCCTACCGCGACGGCGAGCCGCGCATCGACTGCGACCACTATTTCGAACAATGGGACGCCGCCCGCAAACGCATCGAACAGCGCCTGGGACACGACGTGCGGCTGGAGATCGAACCGGGCCGCTTCCTGGTGGCCGAGGCCGGCGCGCTGGTGGCTGAAGTGCATGCGATCAACCGCCGCCCCGAACGTGACTTCGCGCTGGTGGACGCCGGCTTCAACGACCTGATGCGTCCGGCCATGTACGGCAGCTATCACCGCATCTCGGTGCACGCGCCGGACGGCGCCACGCCGCCGACGCCTGATACCCGCATCGCCGTGGCCGGCCCGCTATGCGAATCGGGCGACGTGTTCACCCAGGATGCCGGCGGCGTGGTCGCCGACCAGTCGCTGCCGCGCCCGCGCATCGGCGACTTCCTGGTGTTCCACAACGCCGGCGCCTACGGCGCGTCGATGTCCTCGAACTACAACACCCGGCCGCTGGCGGCCGAGGTGCTGCTGGACCGCAACGAGGCGCGCCTGATCCGCCGCCGCCAGACGGTCGCCGACCTGCTGGCGCTGGAACAATAAAGCGCGGCGCGGCCGGCGCACTTGCCGGCCGCATGCTCGACACGGATTCAGGTGGGAAAGGCCTCGCGCAAGGCGAAGGTGGCCTGCTTGAACACGCCCAGGTCGGTGCCGACCGCGACGAAATGCATGCCCATGTCCAGGTAGCGGCGCGCGTCGGCCGGCACCGGCGCCAGGATGCCGACCGCCTTGCCCTGTGCGCTGACGCGCTGGTACAGGTGGCGGATGGCTTCCTGCACTTCCGGGTGGCCCGGGTTGCCCAGGTGGCCCAGGGCAGCGGCCAGGTCCGACGGGCCGATGAAGACACCGTCCACGCCCTCGACCGCGGCGATCTCGTCGACCGCCTCGATGCCCGGGCGGCTCTCGATCTGCAGCAGCACGCAGATGTTGTCGTTGATGGTCTTGAGGTAGTCGGGCACGGTGCCGTAGCGGTTGCTGCGCTGCATGCCGGCCACGCCGCGGATGCCCTGCGGCGGATAGCGCGTCGCGGCCACGGCGCGGCGCGCGTCGTCCTCGGATTCGATGAAGGGAATCAGCAGGTTGTAGAAACCGATGTCGAGCAGGCGCTTGATCTCGACCGGATCGTTCCAGGTGGGACGGCCGATGGCGGCGCTGGCGCTGCCCTGCAGGGCCTGCAACTGTTGCAGGAACATCGGCACGGTATTGGGCGAATGCTCGCCGTCCAACAGCAGCCAGTCGAAGTCGGCCAGGCCCGCCAGTTCCGCGGTGATGTGGCTGGACATGCACATCCAGAAACCGATCAGGCGTTCGCGCGCCAGGATGCGTTGGCGAAAGCGGTTGGGCAAGGGTGAAGTCATCGCTGCGTGTTTCCCATCGAATGAAGCCCCGGCGCCGCCTGGCGCGCGGGGTGTGTTGATACCGAATGCGATTGATACCGGACGCTAGTCCATGCGGGCGCCGGAGGCCTTGGCCGCCGCGCCCCATTTGGTGATTTCGGATTGAACGAAGGCCGAGAAGGCCTTGGGGTCGTCGCCCACCACCACGAAGCCTACGCTTTCCAGCTTCTGCCGGATATCCGGTGAAGCCAGGGCTTTCACGGTGGCCTGGTTCAGGCGCTGGACGATGGCCGGCGGCGTCTTGGCGGGTGCGGACAGGCCGAACCACGATTCGGCGGCAAAGCCCGGATAGCCCGATTCGGCCACCGTGGGCGTGTCCGGATAGGCCGGGTTGCGCCGGGCGCTGGCCACCGCCAGCGCGCGCAGCTTGCCTGACTTTACCTGCGGCAGCAGCGAGTCCTGGTTCAGGAACATCACCGACACGCGGCCGCCGATCATGTCGGTGATGGCGGCCGCGCCGCCCTTGTAGGGCACGTGCACCAGATCCAGCTTGGCGGCCTGCTTGAGCATTTCCATGGCCAGGTGGCCGGACGAGCCGTTGCCCGAACTGGCGTGGGTGTACTTGCCGGGATTGGCGCGCACCAGCTTGATGAAATCGGCGAAGTTGGTGGCCGGGAATTCCATGTTGGCCACCAGCACGTTGGGCCCGGTGGCCAGCAGCGAGATATGGGTGAAATCACTGTCGCGATACGGCATGCTCTGGTAGAGCGAATAGCTGATGGCGTTCGAGCCCACGCCCGACAGCAGCAGCGTGTAGCCGTCGGGCTCGGCCTTGGCGACCCCATCGGAACCGATGTTGCCGTTGGCGCCGCCCTTGTTCTCGACCACCACGCTCTGGCCCAGCTCCTTGGACAGCTCGGCGGCCAGCAGGCGCCCGACCGCGTCGGTGCTGCCGCCGGCGGGGAACGGCACGATCAGCTTGACCGGCCGCGTCGGCCAGTCCTGCGCCAGCAGCAGGCCCGGGGCCAGCGCGGCGGCCGCGCCCAATGCGATCGCGGCCAGTCCCAGCCGGCGGCGCGCCGGCGATGTCTTGTGTTGCATGGTTGTCTCCTTGTCGTGTTTTTCTAATGCTTGCCGCCCGGTGCCCGGGTCGGTGGATCACCGCGCGGCGGCAGCCGCGCAGCGGGGAAAACGGCCTGCGGCCGGACGGCCGCTTCATTCAGTCCAGCAGATAAGGCACGGCGGCGCGCTGGCAGATCTCGCGCAGGCGGGCGGCCAGCGCGGGCGGGATCGGGATGCCATCGATGCGGCGCCGCGCGCGCTCGGCGGCTTCCGGCTCGCCGGCCACCAGCACCGGCTCGTCGGCCCGCGCGGGCGGGGTATCGTGCAGCGTATCGATCAGGTCGTCCATGTCCGACTCGAACGAACCGCTGGCGCGGAACGCGTCGGGGTTGAGCGCCAGGAAGAAGTGGCCGACGTCGTCGGGCTCGCCTGGCCGCCGCGTGACGTTGCGGCGCGCCGCCAGCGCGCTGCCGCTGAGCGTGCCGCCCAGGATCTGCGCCATCATCGCCAGGCCGTAGCCCTTGTGGCTGCTCATGGTCGGCGTGCCACCCAGCGGCGTCAGCCCGCCCTCGGGATGCTTGAAGATGAACTGCATGGCGGTGTCGGCGGCGGTGACCGGCTCGCCCCGCCCGTCCACCGCCCAGCCCGGCGGCAGCGGCTTGCCGAGAAAGTCGTAGACCTTGACCTTGTTGGCCGCCACGGTGGTGGTGGCCATGTCGAGCACGAACGGCTCGTTGTGCGCGGCCGGCGCGCCGAAGGCAATCGGGTTGGTGCCCAGCATGGGCATGGCGCCGCGCGTGGGCACCATGATGACGCCGTTGGCGCTGCTGGTCACCAGCCCGACCACGCCGCGCTCGACCGCGATGCGGGCATAGATCCCGGCCGCGCCGAAGTGATGCGAATTGCACACCGAGACCGCGCCCACGCCATGTTCCAGCGCCTTGTCGACGGCCAGGTTCATGGCCTGCGCCGAGACCGGATAGCCCAGTCCGCCCATGCCGTCCAACAGCGCGCTGGCGCCGCCATCGCGCACCAGGCGTGGCCGCGCGTCGAGCTTGAGCGTGCCGGCGCGCAGCTTTTCCTCGTATGACGGCAGCATCGAGATGCCGTGCGAATCGATGCCCAGCAGATCCGTCTCGGCCATCAGGCCGGCGGTGATGGCGGCCAGGTCCGGCGCCATGCCCCAGGCCTGCAGCACTATCAGAATCTGCTCGCGCACCTGCCCCGCCGATGCCGCTGTCCCTGCCGAACCCTTGCCTTGCACGCGATGTCTCCTGCTGTTGTCGGTATGTCGTCCTGGGGGGGCGCGCGGGCCGGTCAATCGCGTTCGCGGTCGACCAGTCGGTGGCGGGCCTGGCCCAGGTGGAATTGCATGGCGACCCGGGCGCGCTCGCCGTCCTGAGCGCGGATCGCCTCGAGGATGGTGGCGTGCTCGTCCAGGACGCGCTGGGCGCGCTGGCGCGACCCAGTGCGGGTCAGGTTGAGCGTCAGGCGCATGAAGCCGCTGATGGACTCGTGGATGCTTTCCAGCACCCCGAGATAGAAGTCGTTGCCGGTGGCCTCGGTGATGCTGGCGTGGAACGCCAGGTCGGCCTCGGCCGACATCTGGCCGCGCGCCAGGCTGTCGGCGAAGGCCGCGTGCGCGGCCTCGATCTTGTGCAATTGCTCGTCGGTGCGGCGCAGCGCCGCCAGGCGCGCGGCATCGCCTTCGAGCGCCACGCGCAGTTCCTGCGCGCGCAAATAGGCGCCGACGTTGCCAACGTCGCTGAAGGCCGTCAGGCGCGGCGCTGGCTGGTGGCTGACGAAGGTGCCCAGGCCCTGATGCGCGGTGATGAGGCCGTCGGCGCGCAGCCGCAGCAGCGCTTCGCGCACCACCGGCCGCGACACGCCGAAGCGTTCGCAAATCTCGTTCTCGGAGGGCAGCTTGTCGCCGACGTTGAGATTGCCGGCGACGATCTGCTCGAAGATCTGGCCATACAACTGGTCGGCCAGCCGCACCCGGTGACCGCGTTCCAGTACCCGCGCGCCCATGGCGTCCGGTTCAGCGGACGCGGGCGGCGCGGGCGGGGGTGACGCTTTGGGTCGGGCCACGACATCTCCTAGGGCGTATCGACAGCGCTCATCGTACCGTCAAAGCCGCGCGCGCTCGTCAGGCCGTGGCGGTTTCGCGGTCCCACGCGGCCAGCGCGCGCGCCACCGGCGCCACCCGTTCGCGCTCGGCGCTGGAGAGGCCGGTCAGCAGCGGCAGCATCGGGCCCATGTCGGCCACGCCGGACAGGGTCACGGCGTCGTGCAGCACTCGGATCGGGCTGATCGCATCGCGGCAGTCCTCCAGGCCCAGGTACTTCGCGCGCACCGCTTCAGCCTCGTCGTGGCGGCCTTCCTTGAGCAGGCGCAGCAGGCGCATCGAACCGCGCGGCGCGATGCAGACCGAGCCGGAGGTAAAGCTCTTCAGGCCGAAGTCGCGGTAATGGACGATGGCCGGACGTTCGCCGATGCCGCTGACCACGCGGTTGGCGTCCACGCTTTGCAGCAGCGCCGACAGATAGGCGTCGCGCGCCGGCTCCTCGCGCACCACCGCGTACTTGAACGCGACGATGCGGCCTTCCTCGACCAGGCGCGCGGCCGTTGCCGGCGCCAGATAATCGGCCGACTTGATGTAGACCACGGCGGGCTTGCCCAGCGCGTCGGTGAAACGGCGCACGCCGTCGGCCAGGCCGGCATCGGTGTAGGGAAACGACATCGGCAGCAGCATCGCCGTCGGAAAAGCCCGGCTGCGCAGCAGCGCCGCCTGGTCCATCATCTTGCCGAAATCCGGGCCGACCGACGGCAGGATCCAGGTGTCCGGCCCGGCCAGCGCGGCCAGCAGATCGACGATGCGCGCGTACTCGCCCACGCCGACGTTGTAGAAATTGGCATTGCCGCCGTACATCACGTTGCGCACCCCGCCCGCCTCCAGGTGCCGCAGCAGGGCCTGATTGGCGGCCTCGTTCAACGACAGGTCGGCATGGCGCGCCAGCGGCGGCACCGCGATGACGGAACGCTGCAGGTCCTGGACGGTGACCGGGGAGGTTTTCATGGCGGGTCTCCTGGCGGATTCCGAGGTGGAATCCAGTTGTTAGATGAGTGGCTCGCAAAAAGTATACTTGGTTGACAAGTAGAGCCTCAATACCTATATTCGTTTTACAAGTCATCGGCATCACGACGGCAAGGCGCGACAGACGCCGGCAGCATTCAATGCCGGGCTCCGGCCCGGCAGGAACACCCCACAAACGATGCGCGGCCACGCGCACACGAGGAGACGACTTCCATGCTTGCAGCCCCCTTGCGCGGCCGCCTGGCCCTTGCCGCCTGTCTGGCGGCGGCCGCCTTGCTGCCCTGCGGCGCCGCGCGCGCCGCCGATTACCCGGCGCGCGACGTCAAGATCATCGTGCCCTTCCCCGCCGGCGGCACCGCCGACATCGCCGCGCGCGTGGTGGCCGCCGAACTGGGCAAGGCCTGGGGCAAGGCAGTGGTGGTGGACAACAAGGCGGGCGCGGGCGGCAACGTCGGCACGGCCGAGGCGGCGCGCGCCACGCCCGATGGCTACACGCTGCTGATGGGCACCGTCAGCACCCACGCCATCAACCAGTCGGTCTATGCCAAGCTGCCGTACGACCCGGTCAAGGACTTCACGCCGGTCACGCTGGTGATCCCGGTGCCGAACGTGCTGGAGCTGAATCCCGCCTTCGCCGAGCGGCACGGCATCCGCAACGTGGCGGACCTGATCAAGTACCTGAAGGCCAACCCCGGCAGCGTCAACATGGCCTCGACCGGCAACGGCACCTCGACCCACCTGTCGGGCGAACTGTTCCAGGCCATGACGGGCACCCGCATGACACACGTGCCCTACAAAGGCAGCAGCCCGGCGCTGACCGACGTGATGGCGGGCTCGGCCGACCTGATCTTCGACAACCTGCCCTCGTCGATGGGCTTCATCAAGGGCGGCAAGCTGCGGCCGCTGGCGGTCACCACCGCCACGCGCTCGCCGGCGCTGCCGGACGTGCCGACGCTGGCCGAGGCCGGTGTGCAAGGCTACGAGGCCTCCAGCTGGTTCGGCCTGCTGGCCCCGGCCGGCACCTCGCAGGAGATCGTCGACAAGATCCAGCGCGATGTCGCCGCGGCGCTGCGGCAAGCGCCCGTGCGCGAGCAATTGCAGGCCCAGGGCGCGACGCCCTCGGGCAATACGCCGGCACAGTTCAGCCAGTTCATGGCGCGGGAAACCGTCAAGTGGGCCGCGGTCGTGAAGCAATCGGGCGCCAAGGTCGACTGACCGGCGCCAGTCCGGATCCGGCCGCCACGCGTGGGCGCCGGGTTCTTCATCATCACGCGAACCAGGAGACACCATGAACAAATCGCTAGGCGCGGTCGCGCTGTCCGCCGCCGCCCTGCTTGCCGGGCCGGCGGCGCACGCCGCCGGCTATCCCACCAAGCCCGTCACCATGATCGTGCCGTTCGTGCCGGGCGGCTCGTCCGATATCACCGCGCGCAGCGTCACGCCTGGGCTGAGTAAGGCGCTGGGCCAGACCTTCGTGGTCGAGAACAAGCCGGGCGCCAACAGCGCCATCGGCGCGCAGGCGCTGGCCCGCGCCACGCCGGATGGCTACACCATGATGGTCGGCTCGATCGGCACCTTCGCCATCAACGAGGCGCTGTACAAGAACCTCTCGTACAACCCGAGCAAGGACTTCGAATACCTGACGCAGGCGGTGCGCAATCCCAACGTGCTGGTGGCCTCGCCGTCGTTCCCGGCCAGCACCGTGGCCGAACTGGTGGACTACGCCAACAAGAATCCGGGCAAGGTGTCGTACGCCTCATCCGGCACCGGCTCATCCGACCATCTGTCGGCGGTGATGTTCCGTCAGCGCACCCAGACCTCGGGCGTGGACGTGCCGTACCGCGGCGGCGGCGCCGCCATCGCCGACCTGATCGGCGGGCAGGTCAATGTGTCGTTCCAGAATCTGGGCGCGGTGCAGACCCACATCAAGGCCGGCAAACTCAAGGCGCTGGCCATCACCGGCGACACGCGCGCGGCGGATCTGCCCGACGTGCCGACGCTGGCCGAGGCCGGCATCAAGGACATGGTGGTGTATTCGTGGCAGGGCTTCGCCGTGCCCAAGGGCACGCCGCCGGCCGTGGTGCAGCAGTTGACCAAGGCCCTGCAGGCCGCGTTGCGCGATCCGCAGACCGAGAAGACGCTGCAGGGGCTCGGGTTCGAGGTGGTGGCCAACACGCCGCAGCAATTCAGCGCGTTCCAGCAGGCCGAGGTCAAGCGCTGGAAGGACGTGATCCAGAAGGCCAGCATCCAGTTGGAATGAATCCGCGCGCGGGCGCGGGCCGGGGTCGGCCCGCGCCCTGTCAGCCGGATTCCAGGCCGGATCAAGTAGCATCAAGGTTTCGCCACCCACCTGTACGACAACATGACCACCAAGCATCGCATCATCCAGGTCGGCTCGCTGGCCGGCTCGCCCTCGGCCAACCAGCGCCTCGCCGAGCGCTACGACGTCATCGAGCTCTGGAAGCAGCCGGACCGCAAGGCCGCCCTGGCCGAACTCGGCAAGGGCGTGACCGCCGTCGTCACCTCGGCCAACTTCGGCGCCAACGCCGAGCTGATCAATGCCCTGCCCGACCTGAAGGCCATCTGCAGCTGGGGCGTGGGCTACGAGACCATCGATGTGCAGGCGGCGCATGCGCGCGGCGTGCAGGTCAGCAACACGCCCGACGTGCTGACCGATTGCGTGGCGGACCTGGCCTGGGGCCTGATGATCGCCGGGGCCCGCCGCATGGGCCAGGGCGAGCGCTTCGTGCGCGCCGGCCAGTGGGGCCAGGTGCACGGCAGCATTCCCCTGGGCCAGCGCGTCAGCGGCAAGAAGCTCGGCATCGTCGGCCTGGGCCGCATCGGCGAGGCCATCGCCCGCCGCGGCATCGGCTTCGACATGCAGGTGCGCTATCACAACCGCAGAAAGCGCGACGACGTCGACTACGGCTACGAGGCCTCGCTGACCGACCTGGCGGCCTGGGCCGATTTCCTGGTCGTGGCCACCGTGGGCGGCCCGGCCACGCGTCACCTGGTCAACCGCGAGGTGCTGGAGGCGCTCGGCGCGCGCGGCATCATCGTCAACATCGCGCGCGGCCCGGTCATCGACGAGGCCGCGCTGGTGGCCGCGCTGGAGGCCGGCAAGCTCGGCTGCGCGGCGCTGGACGTGTTCGAGCACGAACCCAAGGTGCCCGAGGCGCTGATCAAGAGCGACCAGGCGGTGCTGCTGCCGCACATCGGCAGCGCCACGCTGGAAACGCGCCAGGCCATGGAAGACCTGATGCTGGAAAACCTGGCGGCGTATTTCGACACCGGCCGCGTGATCACGCCGGTGGAGTGACGCATGCCGCGCCGCCGCCGCGATGGCGGCGCGGTGATGCCAGGCCGGCCGCCCCGGGCGCCGGCCGCAAACGAAAAAGCCTCTCGGCGCCCATACCGAGAGGCTTTCGACTTTCAGGCCCGAAGACCCGTCGGCCGTGCAAAGGAACTGCGGGATCTTGCGATCCGGTACTGCGCAACGCCTTACTTCGCGGGCGCCGTGGCGCTGCCCGATTTGTCCATCCTGGAGGCGCCCGATTTCTCGGTGCCCTGTTTGGCCGAGGTCTTGTCGGACTTGTGATGCTTGTGTTGCGCCTGGGTCTTGGTTTCGCCCGACTTGGCCGTGGCATCGGCGCCCGCCGCGAACGCCGAAGGCGCGGCAGCGAGACCGAGGCACAAGGCCGAGGTGGACAGGAACGCAGCGATACGGGAGTGAGTCGTCATTACATGAACTCCTAATGGTGAAGGCGCCGGGGTTGCCCCCTTGGCCTTTCCGACACGGGGCGGCAACATCGCCGCATGACCCGTACTCCGTTGGAACCGGCGCGCCGCCGAAGGTTCAGCGCCACGCGCGGGATTTTCGCGTCCTTTCCGACGTTAACGCTTCGTCATGAGATCGTGACAATCGACACCCGGGCGGCGGCGCTCAGCTTTCAAATATCAGCAGCGCCACCGTGGCGAACAACATCGCCGCGAAGCAGGCTCTCAGCTTGCGTTCAGGCAGGCGATAGGCCAGCCGCACCCCCACCGGCACGAACAGCAGGCTGCCCGCAGCCAGCGGCAAGCCCACCAGCCAATCGGCCTGGCCGGCCCATGAGTATGTCACCAGCGCCACCGCCGAACCCGGGATCACCATGCACAGGGCCAGCGCCTGCGCGGTGGTCTGCGGCAGGCGGAACACGGTGGTGATGATGGGCACCGCCAGCACCGCGCCGCCGACGCCGAAAAAGCCGCCCAGCGTGCCGCACAGCATGCCCAGCACGCTGGCGCGGCGCGGCGTGAAGACCGGCGCGGCGGCCATGGCGCCAGCGGGCTTGGCGGCGGCGCGGGCGCGGCCGGCGCGCCAGGTCTGCCAGGCGTAGAACAGCGCGATGAAGAACAGGAACACGGCGAAGCTCAGGCGCAGCACGCCCGAATCGATGCCCAGCGCCAGCCGCGCGCCGACCCAGGTGAACACCACCGCGCCGGCCGCGCCCGCCAGCGCCACGCGGCGGTCGATGCGGGTCTGCTGGTTGTACTTGCGCACCGCCATCATGATGGTCGGCAACACCATGATCAGCGCGGTGCCCTGCGCCAGTTGTTGCGACATGCCCATCAGCAGCACCAGCGCCGGAATCGCGATCATGCCGCCGC
Organism: Achromobacter sp.; assembly: GCF_050285565.1. GTDB lineage: Bacteria > Pseudomonadota > Gammaproteobacteria > Burkholderiales > Burkholderiaceae_B > Achromobacter. The sequence goes on along the minus strand of NZ_JBLZXG010000002.1, from coordinate 588,677 downwards.
CGATGCCCAGCACGCCGCCCATGAAGCCAATGAGACACCCCGCGCCCAGGCACAGGGCGATCAGCGACAGACTCACGTGGGGCTCCCGTCAGCGCAGCTTGTCGAGCGCGGCGTCGAGCCGGTCGACCGCCCAGATCTCCAGCCCCTCGATGGGCTGGCGCGGCGCGTTGGCCTTGGGAATCAGCGCGATCGAGAAGCCCAGCTTGGCGGCTTCGCGCAGGCGTTCCTGGCCACGCGGCGCGGGCCGGATCTCGCCCGCCAGGCCGACTTCGCCGAAGGCGATCAGGCCGCGCGGCAGGGGCCGGTCGCGCAGCGACGACATGATGGCCAGCAGCACCGGCAGGTCGGCCGCCGGCTCGGTGATGCGCACGCCGCCCACGGCGTTGACGAACACGTCCTGGTCGAAGGTCGAGACCCCGGCGTGGCGGTGCAGCACCGCCAGCAGCATCGCCAGGCGGTTGCCCTCCAGGCCGACCGTGAGGCGGCGCGGATTGGGCGCGTGCGAGCTGTCCACCAGCGCCTGGATCTCCACCAGCAGCGGGCGGGTGCCCTCTTGGGTGGCCATCACGCAGGAGCCGGCCACCTGCTGCTCGTGCTGCGACAGGAACAGCGCCGACGGGTTGGCCACGCCGCGCAGGCCGCGGTCGGTCATGGCGAACACGCCCAGTTCGTTGACCGCGCCGAAGCGGTTCTTGAAGGCCCGCACCAGGCGGAACGACGAATGCGTATCGCCTTCGAAATACAGCACGGTGTCGACGATGTGTTCCAGCACGCGCGGCCCGGCCAGCGCGCCGTCCTTGGTGACGTGGCCGATCATGACGATGGCGATGCCGGTCTGCTTGGCCAGCCGCGTCAGTTGCGCGGCGCATTCGCGCACCTGCGACACCGAGCCGGGCGCGGCGGTCAGCTCGCCGCTGTAGAGCGTCTGGATAGAGTCGATCACGGCCACGCTGGGCTTCTGCTCGGACACCGCGGCCTGGATCGCCTCCAGGCGGATTTCCGCCAGCAGGTTGACGTTGCCGGTCTGCAGGCCCAGCCGGCGCGCGCGCAGCGCCACCTGCTCGGCCGATTCCTCGCCGGTGACATAAAGGACGTTGGTGCGCTCCGACAGCGAGGCCAGCGCCTGCAGCAGCAGGGTCGATTTGCCGATGCCGGGGTCGCCGCCGATCAGCACCACGGCGCCGGCCACCAGGCCGCCGCCCAGCACGCGGTCGAACTCCTCCAGGCCGGTGGGCGTGCGCGGGGTTTCGCGCGCTTCGATCTCGGACAGGCTGCGCACCGGGCTGCTGGAGGCCAGCGGCGCATAGCGGTGCGAGGCGGCCGCGGCCGGGGTGGCCGATTCGACGGTTTCTTCGAGGGTGTTCCAGGCATTGCAGTGCGGACACTTGCCTTGCCACTTGGGGGTGGTGCCGCCGCACTCGGCGCACACATATACGGTTCGGGTCTTGGCCATGGGCGCCAGTTTACCGGCACGGGCCGGAGCGCGGGGCCGCCGGCGAGCCTTTGCCATGCACCTTTTTCCGCCCATTTCGCGCCGTCGTGGTGCAGCCAGCTTTCAATCCGCTTGCATAAACAGGGACGGCCCACAGTTACACCATGCAAACACAAGAAATTCGCTGGCAGATTTCTGCAAATCGCGCATAATCACCGGGTGATGTGCAATGTTGAACCGCCAGTTATATGGCGGCATACCCGGCGCCGCCGCCCCACGGGACGGCCCAACGGGAATCGCGGCGCATCGCAAGACGCTTGGGCCGTGCACACGGCCACCTAAACCGGAACACGACCCGATCCTGCACGAGACCGCCGGACCACCGGCGCGGCACAGGCCAAGGTCAAACGCGGATGCGCCCTGCCACCAGGCGCATACGCGAGGAGTACGCGCATGAGCATTGCCTATCGCCCCCCCTTCGACGAAGACGACGAACTGGATTTGCGCGCGCTGTATCGCAAACCCAGGGCCGGCGGCAGCCCCGAACTGGACGCGGCGGTGCGCCGCAGCTGGCACCCGGGCCGCAGTTGGCACCCGGGCTGGGCCGCCGCTGCCTGCGCCGCCCTGGTGGCCGGCCTGTTCGCCTGGACCGACATGCGCGAAAACGCCGAGATGGCCGACATGACGCCGCCGCTGGCGGTGTCGCAGGAAGCGCCCATCAACATCGAACGCAGCCCGGCGCCGCGCCCCCTCCAGACCGACGCGCCCGCGCCGCAGCCGGCCGCCGCCCCGGCGCAGCGCGGCGCGCAGGCGCCCAACGACGCGCCCAGCGCCCTTGCCGCCGCCCTGCCCGCCCAACAGGCGGCCGCCGACGCGGCGCCGCAGGGCGCCACGGCCGAGGCCCCGGCCGAAGCCGCCAGCAGCGAACCCGTCGCCTTCAGCGAACAGGACATCGAGGCCCGCGTGGCGCATATCCGCGCCTTGATGCAGGACGACCAGCAAGAGGACGCCGTGGCCGCGCTGCGCGAACTGCAGCATGGCGCGCCGGATCTGGCGCTGCCGGACGACCTGCAGGAACTGGCCCAGCAGAACCCGGCTTCCTGACCCCTTTTTCTCCATTCCGCTCCGTTCCCTTCCAGGCCCGCGCCAGTCGCGGGCCTGGACGCTCCTGTCGCGGAGCATTCGACGGAAATAGAACGGCTTCTTGCTAAGATAGCCGCCATGAGTCCGAGCTTCCACCACCGCAATCTTCCCCATCTGCTGCTTTACGCGCGCGAAACCCTGATGGCGCACTTCCGCCCGATCCTGCACGCCGCCGGCGTCACCGAACAGCAATGGCGGGTGCTGCGCACCCTGAGCGAGGTGGGGGCGATGGAGCCCAACCAGATCGCCCGCCGTTGCCAGATCCTCAGTCCGAGCCTGACGCGCATGCTGGCCGGCATGGAAGAACAGGGCCTGATCAAGCGGGTGCGTTCAAATGCCGATCAGCGGCGCCAGGAAATCTCCCTGACGCCCAAGAGCAACAAGCTGATCGATCGCATGCGCCCGCAGGTGGACGCCAAGTACCAGGAAATCGAGAACCGCATCGGCAAGGAATTGCTCGACCGGCTGTACACCGATGTCGACGCCATGGTCGACCTGATCAAGCGCGAACCCGCGACGCAATGAATCAGGCGGGCACGGGCAGGATCGCGTTGATCTGCCCCGTGCCCGAACTGGTGAAGTAGTCCGTGACGATCTCGGCCGGCCGGTCGTAGGCGTCCCAGCCCAGCAGCCCCAGCAACATGGCGGTATCGTGCATGCCGCCCTCGCCCACGCACAGGTCGGCGTATTCCGGCAGCATGGCGCAGAACGTCTTCCAGTCGCCCTGGCGCCACAGATCCACCACCCGCAGGTCGACCTGGCGGTAGAACTCGCGGCTGATCTGGTGCATGGCGGCTTCGGGACTGCCGTTGTCGTTGAAGCGGTGCGACAGCGACCCGCTGGCCAGCACCGCGACGCGGCTGTCGCCCTGCTCGATGGCCTGGCGCAAGGCCGCGCCGAAACGGCGGCTGTCGTCCAGCGCGTGCCAGGCGCACCAGGCCGCCACCGACACCACCTTGAAGCGGCCGTCGCCGTTCATGTAGCGCATCGGCACCAGCGTGCCGTACTCCAGTTCCAGGCTGGATATCTCGTGCGCGCGCGTGGCCACGCCGGCGGCGCTGGCGCATGCGGCGATGCGCCGGCCCAGCGCCGGATCGCCGCGATAGGCGTAGTCCATGTCCTTGATGAAATGCGGCAGCTCGTTGCTGGTGTAGCGGCCGGCGAAGCGCTCGTTGCAATTGACGTGATAGCCGGCGTTCACCAGCCAGTGCACATCCAGCACCACCAGCGTGTCCACGTCCAGGTCGCGGCAGCGCTGGCCGATGGCGCGGTGGCCCTGGATCGCCGCTTCGCGGCAGCCATGGTGGCGGCCGGGCATTTCGGATAGATACATGGACGGCACATGCGTTACCTTGGCCGCCAGCGCGAGCTTACCCATGATGCGTGTCTCCTTGTCGTCGTGCCACGCGGGGGTCAGACGCCCCACTTCGGGATGTGGTGGCTGCCCATCGAAACGCAGACGTTCTTGATCTCGGCGAACACCTCGTAGCTGTATTCGCCGCCCTCGCGGCCGGTGCCGGATTCCTTGGTGCCGCCGAATGGCTGGCGCAGGTCGCGCACGTTCTGGCTGTTGATGAACACCATGCCGGCCTCGATGCCGCGCGCCAGCCGGTGGGCGCGGCCGATGTCGCGGGTCCAGATGTAGGAGGCCAGGCCATACTTGACGTCGTTGGCCAGCGCCAGGCCGTGGGCCTCGTCCTTGAACGGGATCAGGCAGGCGACCGGGCCGAAGATTTCCTCCTGCGCGCAGCGCATGCGGTTGTCGACGTCGGCCAGCACCGTGGGCCGCACGAAGTTGCCGCCCGCCAGGTGCGCGGGCAGGCCCGCCGGCGCGTCGGCGCCGCCCGCAAGGATGCGCGCGCCCTCTTCCTGGGCCAGGCGGATGTAGCCGGTGACCTTGTCCCAGTGCTGGCGCGTGATCATCGCGCCCACGTGGGTCTGTTCGTCGAAGGGATCGCCCACCGCCAGGCGGTTGGCGCGCTCGGCGAAGCGGCGCGCGAAGTCATCGTAGATCGACTCCTGCACGAAGATGCGCGAGCCCGCGGTGCAGCGCTCGCCATTGAGCGAAAAGATGGTGAACAGCGCCGCGTCCAGCGCGCGCTCGACGTCGGCGTCGTCGAACACCAGCACCGGCGACTTGCCACCCAGTTCCATCGAGAATTTCTTGATGCCGCCCGCGCTGGCCAGGATCTTCTTGCCAGTGACCGTGCCGCCGGTGAACGAGATCGCGCGCACGCCGGGATGGCGCACCAGCGCGTCGCCGGCGCTGGCGCCATGACCCTGCACCACGTTGAGCACGCCGGGCGCAATGCCGGCCTCCAGCGCCAGCCGGCCGAGCTGGTCGGCGGTCAGCGGCGACAGCTCCGACATCTTGAGGACGGCCGTGTTGCCCAGCGCCAGGCAGGGCGCGGTCTTCCAGGTCGCGGTCATGAAGGGCACGTTCCACGGCGACACCAGCGCGCACACGCCGACCGGCTGGTACAGCGTGTAGTTCAGCATCTGGTCGTCCACCGGATAGGTGTGGCCGTTCATGCGGGTGCAGACTTCGGCGAAGAAGGTGAAGTTCTCGGCGGCGCGCGGGATCAACTGCTTGCGCGTCTGCGAGATCGGCAGACCGGTGTCGCGGGTTTCCAATTCGGCCAATTGCGGCACGTTGCGGTCGATCAGTTCGCCCAGGCGGCGCATCAGCCGCGCGCGTTCCTTGGCGGGCGTGCCGGCCCACTTGGGAAAGGCCTCGGCGGCGGCGGCCACGGCGGCGTCGATCTCGGCCTGGCCGCCAGCGGCCACTTCATCGATGGCCTCGCCGGTGGCCGGGTTGAAGGTGGTGAAGCGGTCGGCGCTGTCGACCTCTCTGCCGTTGATCCAGTGCTTGATGCTCACGCGCGTCTCCTCGCCTGTCGCACACGGCCGATGCCGAGGTGGCGGTCGCCGTGAATTTTAATTAACAAGTTAACTTTATGCGGCCGCAATGCCCCTGTCAACGGCGGAAAACCCCTGCCGCGCGGACGCGCTGGCGATTGCCGCGGCTGCGCTTTTTCACTATTATAATTAACATGCTAACAATATGCCGGAGAGGGCGGGTCCCGCGTCTGTCATGCCACATATCTGGATTGAGTACTCCGCCAACCTCGCGCTGGACACCCGCGCCCTGATGCGCGCAGTGCAGGCCGCCGCCGTCGGCGACGGCAGCCTGTATCCGCTGGCCGGCGCCCGCACCCGCGCCGTGCGGGTGGACGACTACCTGATCGCCGACGGCCATCCCGACAACGCCTTCGTGCACGTGCTGCTGCGCATCGGCCACGGCCGCAGCGCCGCGCAACAGGCCGCGCTGGGCGAGCGCACCTTCGCCGCGCTGCGCCAGGCGCTGGCGCCGGAAATGGCGCGCCGGCCGCTGGGCCTGTCGTTGCAGGTCGAGCAAGCCAGCGCGGTGCTCAACTACAAGCACAGCAACTATCGTGAACACCTGGCGGCGCGCGCCGCCGCGTCGCCGCGCACGGTGGTGGGCGCCGCGCTCAATACGCGCCAGGCGCTGGCCGCGCTGGGCGAGGCGGTGAACGCGCCGCCCTACCAGGGCGCGCCGCGCGCCCCGGTGCTCTATATCAAGCCGGCCAACACCCATGCCGCCGATGGCGATGCGATCACGCTGCCGGCCGACGTGCCCGAGGTGCGCATCGGCGCCACCCTGGGCATCGTGTTCGGCCGCCGCGCCAGCCGCGTCAGTGAGGCCGAGGCGCTGGCCCACGTCGCCGGCTATCGCGTGGTGGCCGACCTGTCGGCGCCGCACGACAGCTACTTCCGGCCCGCCCTCAAGCAGCAGTGCCGTGACGGCTTCTGCCCGATCGGCCGCGCACTGGCGCCCGCCTCGGCGGTGCCGGAGCCGGACGCGCTCGACATCGAGACCTGGATCGACGGCGAGCTGGCGCAACGCGCCAGCACCGCCGACCTGGTGCGGCCGGTGGCCCGCCTGATCGCCGACGTCACCGCGTTCATGAGCTTCGAGCCGGGCGATATTCTGCTGACCGGGGCCCGCGCCGACGCGCCGCTGGCGCGCGCCGGGCAGCGCTACGAGATCCGCATCGCCCAGGTCGGCACGCTCGGCAACACGCTCATCGCCAGCGCCTGAGGCGCCCCACGGAACCGCCATGAAACATGCACGCATCGCTTACGAAGGCGCCGTCCACACCGCCACCGACGCCGGCAATGGCCAGATCCGCCTGGCCGATGGCCGCCTGCTGGCCGAAGACCGGGTGACCTGGCTGCCGCCGATCGAACCGCGCACCACCTTCACACTGGCCATCAACTATGCCGACCACGCCAGGGAGCTGGCCTTCAAGGCGCCGGCCGAACCGTTGGGTTTTCTGAAGGCGGCCAACACCTTCGTCGGCCATCGCGCGCAGACCCTGCGCCCGGCCGACGTGGGCTTCATGCACTACGAATGCGAGCTGGCCGTGGTGATCGGCAAGACCGCCCGCAACGTCACGCGCGAACGGGCCTACGACTACGTGGCCGGCTACACCGTGGCCAACGACTATGCGCTGCGCGACTACCTGGAAAACTGGTACCGCCCCAACCTGCGCGTCAAGAGCCGCGACACCTGCACCCCGCTGGGGCCGTGGCTGGTGGACCGCGATGACGTGCCCGATCCGATGAACCTGGACCTGCGCACCACCGTCAACGGCGTCCAGACCCAGCGCGGCAACACCCGCGACATGGTGTTCGACATCCCCGCCCTGATCGCGTACTTCAGCGGCTTCATGACGCTGTCGCCCGGCGACCTGATCCTGACCGGCACGCCCGACGGCATCGTCAACGTGCAGCCGGGCGACGAGGTCGTGACCGAGATCGACGGCATCGGCCGGCTGGTCAACACGCTGGTGCCCTGCCCCGCCTGATTTCCCTTACCTGGATACCTTTCGCATGCTCGACTCCACCACCGTGCGCGCCCTGGCCGCGCGCCTGCACGACGCTGAACGTTCACGCCAGCAGATCCGCCAGATCTCGCTGGAGCACCCCGACATCACCCTCGCCGACGCCTACGCCATCCAGCGCGCCTGGATGGACATCAAGCTGGGCGAGGGCCGCGTCAAGCGCGGCCACAAGATCGGCCTGACCTCGCGCGCCATGCAGCTTTCGTCGCAGATCGACGAGCCCGATTTCGGCATGCTGCTGGACGACATGTTCTTCGAGGACGGCAGCGACATTCCCGCGGGCCGTTTCATCCTGCCGCGGCTGGAGGTGGAGTTGGCCTTCGTGCTGGGCAAGCGCCTGCAAGGCCCGAACGTGACGCTGTTCCAGGTGTACGACGCGGTCGACTACGTGATCCCGGCGCTGGAGATCATCGATGCCCGCTCGCACGGCATCGACCCCGACAGCAAGCGCCCGCGCAAGGTGTTCGACACCATTGCCGACAACGCCGCCAACGCCGGCGTGGTGATGGGCGGGCGGCCGGTGAAGATCGGCGAGCTGGACCTGCGCTGGATCGGCGCGATCCTGTCGCGCAACGCGGTGATCGAGGAAACCGGCGTGGCGGCGGGCGTCTTGAACCATCCGGCCAATGGCGTAGTATGGCTGGCGAACAAGCTGGCCGCGCATGAGGTGGCGCTGGAGGCGGGCGAGATCATCCTGTCGGGTTCCTTCACCCGCCCGGTGGCCGCGCGCTCCGGCGATACCTTCAACGTCGACTACGGCGTGCTCGGCTCCGTCAACTGCCATTTCATCTGACCTCAACGCGGCCCATGGATATCCTGACCAATCAGTTCAAACGCGCGCTGCGCGCCGGCACGCCCCAGATCGGCCTGTGGGCCGGCCTGGCCAGCGCCTACACCTCCGAGATCATCGCCGGCGCCGGCTTCGACTGGCTGCTGATCGACGGCGAGCACGCCCCCAACACCTTGCAGACCACGCTGGCGCAATTGCAGTCGGTGGCCGCCTATCCGGTGGCGCCGGTGGTGCGGCCGGCCTGGAACGACCCGGTGCAGATCAAGCAGATCCTCGATACCGGCGCCCAGACGCTGCTGGTGCCGATGGTGCAGTCGGCCGAAGAGGCCGCGGCGGCGGTGGCCGCGGTGCGCTATCCGCCGACGGGCATCCGCGGCGTGGGCAGCGCGCTGGCGCGTTCGTCGCGCTGGAACCGCATCCCCAACTACCTGGAGCGCGCCAACGACGAGATGTGCGTGCTGGTGCAGATCGAGACGCCGCGCGGCGTGGATGCGCTGGAAGCCATCCTGGCGGTGGACGGCGTCGACGGCGCCTTCATCGGCCCGGCCGACCTGTCGGCCAGCATGGGCTACCTGGGCCAGCCCGAGCACCCCGAAGTCACCCGTACGATCGACACGGCCATCGGCCGCATCGTCAAGTCGGGCAAGGCGGCCGGCATTCTGCACAGCGGCGTGGCCCAGGCCAGGCATTATCTGTCGCTGGGCGCTACTTTCGTGGCGGTGGGGGTGGACGCGGTGCTGCTGGCGCGCGCGGCCGAAAAATTGGCGGGCGAATTCAAGGACGTCAAGCCGGCCGGCCAGGCCGGCGGGCCGTACTGAGCCGGACGGCCACGCCAGCCCCGCAAAGAAAGACGGCACCCTCGGTGCCGTTTTTCCTTATCTCGCGCCGCCGGGCCGGGACGATCAGGAACGGCCGCCCAGGCTGCCGCCGCCGTCCACGCCCAGCACCTGGCCGGTGATGAAACCGGCGTCGTCCGACAGCAGGAAGGCGATGGCCGCCGCCACTTCGGCCGGCGTGCCCAGGCGCTTCATCGGCACCGAGGCCAGCGCGCGCTTTTCGCCTTCGCTGCCCGCGGGGCGGGTGGCGCGGAACATCTCGGTTTCGATCGGGCCCGGCGCCACCGCGTTGGCGGTCACGCCGTATTCGGCCAATTCCAGCGCCCAGGTGCGGGTGCAACCCACCAGCGCGCTCTTGGCCGCCGAATAGGCGGTGCGCTCCAGGCCGCCATGGATGGCGCGGCTGCAGACGTTGACGATGCGGCCGGCGCGGCGCACCTTCATCGACTCGATGAAGGCCTGCGTCACTTGGACGGCCACGCGCACGTTCAGATCCAGCACGTTGTACAGAGTGGCCAGGTCGATCTCGCCCAGCGGCTGCGGCGAGGCGATGCCGACATTGTTGACCACGGCGTCGACCGGGAATTTCTCGCGGATCTCGCGCAGCACTTCCTCGGTGCGGCCGGCGTCGGCCAGGTCACAGGCGTACAGGTAACCTGGAAAATCGACATCGGCGGTGTTGCGGGCGATACCGACCACATGACAACCCATGTCGGACAGCCGCTGCGTAAGCGCCCAGCCGATGCCTTTGGTGGCGCCCGTGATGAGTACGCATTTGTCCTTCATGGATCGAAACCTCGTTGTTCGTTACTGGGTCGAAAACGGGCGCTTGGGCGCCCGGTTTTCAAGTAGACACCATCCGGCGTTACCTGTCTTGTAAATTGCGTAGCAATTCTTGCGTGCTGGACGCCCGCCGCCAAAGCGGGGGATCCCGCGGCAAACGGGACGCCGCCAGACATCCGACACGCCAGGGCCGGAGAAGTGCCCCGGAATGGTCAAAAAAGGATCAGGCGTCCCGGGTGACCGGCACGCGCGGCGCCAGGGCGCAAAGCAGTTCGTAGCCGATGGTGCCGGCCGCCAGGGCGACTTCGTCCACCGAGGGGCCCTCTTCGCCCCACAGCGACACCGGGGCGCCGACGCCGGCGGCCGGAATCGGGTCCAGGTCGACGATCAGCATGTCCATCGACACCCGCCCCACCAGCCGGGTGCGGATGCCGGCCACGACCACCGGGGTGCCGGTGGCGGCATGACGCGGATAGCCGTCGGCGTAACCGCAGGCGACGATGCCGACGCGCATGGCGCGGTCGGCCCGGAACAGCGCGCCGTAGCCGACCGAGTCGCCGGCCTTCAGATCCTGCACGGCGATGATCTCGGAACGCAGCGACATGGCCGGCCTGAGTCCGAACGCACCGGCCTCGGCGTCGGCGAACGGCGAGGCGCCGTACAGGCAGATGCCGGGGCGGACCCAGTGCGCCTGGGCCTCGGAGCCGACCGCGACTTCGGCAAAGCGCAGCGTGGCCGCCGAGTTGCAGACACTGACGGGGCCCGCCATCTTATGCGTCACCGAATTGAACACGGCCAGTTGCTCGGTGATGCCCTGGGGACCGTCGGCGCAGGCGAAATGGGTCATCTTGCCGATCGAACCGATCACGCCCTGCTGTTGCAGCAGTTGCGCGCGCTCGTGGGCGGCGGGGTAGGCGGCGGGGGAAAAGCCCAGCCGGTTCATGCCGCTGTTGAGCTTGAGCATGATGTCGACCCGCCGCGTCAGGCGCGCGCGCGCCAGCATGTCGAGCTGTTCGCGCTGGTGCACCGTGACGCTCAGGTGGTAGCGGTCGACGATTTCCAGGTCGGACGGATTGAAGAAGCCTTCGAGCAGCAGGATCGGCCCGCCCCAGCCGGCCTCGCGGCAACGCACGGCTTCGTCCAGGTCGAGCATGGCCAGGCCCTGCGCCTTGGAAAAACCGGCCACGGCCTGCTCGATGCCGTGGCCGTAGGCATTGGCCTTGATCACTGCCCAGATCGACGGCGCCAGGCCGCAGGCCGCGGCGGCGGTCTGGTCGAGATGGCGACGCACGGCGGCCAGGTTGTGGGCCAGGGCGGAAACGGAAACGGTGGCGGAGATTGGGCGGGGCATGGTATGAGATCCTGTGGCGCTTAAGTCTAACTGATCGGCGTGGCGGCGGCGCGGGGCGGTGGTCACGCCCGTCATCTAAAATGGGGCGGATTCCCGCTGGCACGGCAGCGCGCCGGCGGCAAGCAAAACCCGCAGGACCAGAACATGCCCATCGATCACTACGAGAATTTTCCCGTCGCCTCGCTGCTGTTGCCGCGCCGGCTGCGTGGCGCCGTGACCGATCTGTACCGGTTCGCCCGCGCCGCGGACGACATCGCCGACGAAGGCGCGGCCAGCGACGCCGAGCGCCTGGCGCGGCTGGCGGCGTTCCGCGCCGAGCTGCACCGCATCGGCGCCGAACCGGGCGCCGTGCCCGCGCCCGGCGCGCCCGAACTGGCCGGCATCTTCGTGCCCCTGGCGGCCACCATCGCCCGCCACCAACTGCCCATCACGCCGTTCTACGACCTGTTATCGGCCTTCGAGCAGGACATCAGCGTCAAGCGCTACGACGACTACGCCACGCTGGCCGATTACTGCACCCGCTCGGCCAACCCGGTGGGACGGCTGATGCTGCACCTGTTCGAGGCCGCCGATCCGGGCAACATGGAGCAGTCGGACGCCATCTGCACCGGGCTGCAACTGGTGAACTTCTGGCAGGACGTGCGGGTCGACTGGCACAAGCACCGCGTCTACCTGCCGCAGGAAGACCTGGACCGCTTCGGCGTCTCGGAAGAAGACCTGGCGGCCTGCCGCCTGACCCCGGCCTGGCGCGCGCTGATGGCGTTCCAGGTGGAGCGCACCCGCGCGCTGCTACACTTCGGCGCTCCGCTGGCGCGCCGCCTGCCGGGCCGCATCGGCCTGGAGCTGCGCCTGGTGGTGCAAGGCGGGCTGCGCGTCCTGGAGCGGATCGAGGCGAGCGGCTACGATGTATTCATGAACCGACCCGAATTGGGCGCCAAGGACTGGGCCATCATGCTCTGGCGCTCCATCAAGTAAGCGAACGGCCCTGCCAACTATGACCCCTGACGAGTACTGCCAGGAGAAAGCCGCCAAAAGCGGTTCCAGCTTCTACTATTCCTTCCTGTTCCTGCCGCCCGAGCGGCGGCGCGCCATCACGGCGCTGTACGCCTATTGCCGCGAGGTCGACGACGTGGTCGACGAATGCACCGACCCGTCGCTGGCGCGCATCAAGCTGGCCTGGTGGCGCACGCAGGTCGAGCAGATGTTCGAGGGCAAGCCCGACCATCCCGTGACCCGGGCGCTGCAACCGCACCTGCAAAGCTGTTCGATCACGCGCGAACGCCTGCTGGCGGTGGCCGACGGCATGGAAATGGATCTGGATCAGACCCGCTACCTGGATTGGCCCGGTCTGCGCAAATACTGCTGGCACGCTGCCGGTGTGGTCGGCGAACTGTCGGCCGGCATCTTCGGCTACACCGATCCGGCCACGCTGGTGTACGCCGAGAAACTCGGCCTGGCGTTCCAGATGACCAACATCATCCGCGACGTGGGCGACGATGCCCGCCGCGGCCGCATCTACATTCCGGTCAACGACATGCAGCAGTTCGAGGTCAAGGCCTCGGACATCCTGAATGGCGAGTATTCCGAGCGCTTCTCGGCCCTGATGAAATTCCAGGCCGAGCGCGCGCGCGAGCTGTACCGCGAGGCGATGCGCAGCCTGCCCGAGGCCGACCGGCGCGCGCAGCGTCCCGGCCTGATGATGGCGGCGATCTATCACGCGCTGCTCGACGAAATCGAGCGCGACAACTGGCAGGTGCTGCACCAGCGCATCTCCCTGACCCCGTTGCGCAAGCTGTGGCTGGCGTGGAAGACCTGGGTGGGCGGCGGACGCGGACTGGTCCGCCGGTTGGCACGGTGAAGGCGGCGGTCATCGGCGCGGGCTGGGCGGGCCTGGCGGCCAGCGTCGCCCTGCGCGAGGCCGGCGCCAAGGTCACCGTCTTCGAGGCCGGCCACACTCCCGGCGGCCGCGCCCGGCGCGTGTTCCACGACGGCTTCGAATCACCGCTGGACAACGGCCAGCACCTGCTGTCGGGCGCCTACACCCACACGCTGGCGCTGATGCGCCGGGTCGGCCGCAATCCCGATGCCCTGCTGATGCGCCGCCCGCTGCGGCTGGCCAGCCTGGACGGCCGCTTCCGGCTGGCGGCGCCGCGCCTGCCCGCGCCTTTGCACCTGGCGGTGGCGGTTCTGGGCGCGCGCGGCCTGTCCTGGGCCGACCGGTTCGCCATGCTGCGCCTGATGCGCGGCCTGCGCGCCATGTCCTGGACCCCGCCGCGCGAATGGACCGTGCGGCAACTGCTGCACTATCACGCGCAGTCCGACGCGCTGATCCGCCAACTCTGGGAACCGCTGTGCCTGGCGGCGCTGAATACGCCGTTGGGCAGCGCCAGCGCCGTGCTGTTCGCCCGCGTGCTGCGCGACAGCCTGGCCGGCCGCCGCGAGGACAGCGACCTGCTGCTGCCCTGCACCGACCTGTCGGCGCTGTGGCCCGACGCCGCCGCGCGCCAGGTCACCATGCGCTACGGCAGCACGGTGCGCCAGTTGCGGCCGGCGGCCGACGGCATCGACATCAACCAGGAACGCTTCGACGCCGCCGTGCTGGCGGTGCCTCCGGCGTTCGCCGCGCGCCTGCTGGACGCGCCGCTGCGGGCGGCCGGCGCCACCGGACTGCTGGACGCGCTGCGCGCCTTCGACTACCTGCCGATCGCCACGCTCAATCTGCGGCTGGCCGGCCCCTGGCGCCTGCCCGAGCCGATGATGATGCTGCGCGAGGAACCGGCCCGCGGCCATGTCGGTCAATGGCTGTTCGACCGCGCGCAACTGGCCGGCGATGCCCAGGCCGGGGAGCTGGCCGTGGTGGCGAGCGCCGCGACGACGCTGGCCGAGCGCAACCGCCAGCAGGCCATCGAGGCCCTGATCGATCAGGTGGCGGAACAGGCCGCCGGCAATCGGCAGCGGCTGCCGCCGATGCCGGAAGTCACGGCGGCGGAACTGTTCATCGAGAAACGCGCCACCTTCGCGGCGGTGCCGGGCCTGACGCGGCCCTTGAACAGCACGCCCTGGCCAACGCTGGCGCTGGCCGGCGACTGGACAGATACCGGCTATCCCGGCGTGCTGGAAGGCGCGGTGCGCAGCGGCCTGGAGGCGGCGCGGGTTCTGAACCCGCGAGCCGGCGACTGAAACACACGCGGGCGCGCCGCGCCCCGGCGCGTGCTTCAACGCAGCAGGTGAGCGGTGGCCAGCCCCAGCCCGGTCAGCAACAACGAACCGAACAGGCTGACGCCGGCATAGCCCAGCGCGCCAGCGTAGGCGCCGCGTTCGAGCATGGCGACGGTTTCGGCCGAGAAGGTCGAGAACGTGGTCAGGCCGCCCATGAAACCGGTGATGGCCGCCAGCCGCACCCAGGCGGGCCATTCAGGATGGCCCGCCACCAGCGCCAGCACCAGGCCGACCAGATAGCCCCCCGCCAGATTGACCGCCAGCGTGCCCCAGGGCCACGACTCGGTGTTGAGCCACAGGCTGACGAGCCAACGGGCCCAGGCACCGGCCATGGCGCCCAGGCCCACGGCCAGAAAGTGCAGGGGAATCAGGGTCTGGTAGGCGGACATTCACTCAGGGCGCGCGGTGTTGCTTGAGGCGGAAGGAAAAAACCAGTAGCAGTATGCCAAAGAACACGGCGTAGATGCCGATGACCCACACCAACGCCAGCGCGCCGGCGCCCGGCTGCATCACCAGCATGACGCCGAACAGAACCGATACCAGCCCCGACAGTCCCAGGAACCACTCGTTGCGGATTTGCTTGCGGAAGCGGATCGCGGCGACGATCTGGAACACACCGGCCGCCAGGGCCCAGAAGGCGATGATGTAGAGCAGGATCAGCGCCGTCAGGCCCGGCCACAGGAAGGTGACGATGCCGGCCGCCACGCCCAGCAGGCCGACGATGATCAACGCCCACAGCGGCTTGCCCTGGTCGCGGATGCGGATGCCCGCGATCAGCGCCAGCACGCCATCGGCCAGCGCGAACGCGCCCCACACCAGCACCAGCGCCGACAGGGTGATGGCCGGCATGAACATGGCCATCAGGCCGAACAGGATGGCGACGACGCCGCGCAATGCCACCCAACCCCAGTGACGACCGATCTGCTCCACGACTTGCGAGTCAAGCATGACGACCTCCGGTAACACGTTACGGGTGACTTATCTTATTTGAAATTCCCCGTGCGCGGATCATCGCGGCGCCCGGCCGGCCCCGGCGGCCCCGTCGCGCGCTACTGCAGCTTGATCTGCGCGCGCTCGATCACGGTCTTCCAGCGGTCGCGCTCGGTGCGGATCTGTTCGCCGAATTCGGCCGGGGTGTTGCCCAGCGGGAACGCGCCGGTCTCTTCCATCTTGGCGGCGGTGGCGGGGTCGCGCACCGCCTTGGCGAAGGCCTGGGCCAGCTTGTCGCGCACGTCGGCCGGCAGGCCGGCCGGGCCCACCACGCCATACCAGGCCGTGACGTCGTAGTCCTTGTAGCCCTGCTCGGCGAAGGTCGGCACGTCCGGCAGGCGCGGGTTGCGGGCCGAGCCGGTGATGGCCAGCGGGCGCAGGTGGCCGCTCTTGATGTAGGGCAGCGACGACGGGAAGTTGTCGAAGATCACCGGCACCACGCCGCCCACCGTATCGGTCAGGGCCGGCGCCGAGCCGCGGTACGAGATGCTGTTCATCTTGCCGCCCGTGATCTGCAGGAACCAGATCATGCCCAGGTCATTGACGCCGCCGGCACCGGCATTGGCGTAGCCATCCTTGCCCGGATTGGCGCGCACGTGCGAGACGAACTCCGCCAGCGTCCTGGCCGGATATTGCGGGTTGACGCTGAGGATGTTGGGGCTGGTCACCAGGTTGCTGATGGGCGTGAAGTCCTTGACCGGGTCGTAGGCCAGGTTGGGGAACAGGTGCGGCGCGGTGCCATGGGTGCTGACGGTCGCCAGCCCCACGGTGTAGCCGTCCGGCTTGGCGCGCGCGGTGGCGGCCATGCCGATGGTGCCGGAGGCGCCGGTGCGGTTTTCCACCACGATCTGCTGCCCCAGGATCTCGCCGGCCTTGGCGGCGGCCAGGCGGCCGACGATGTCGGTGGGGCCGCCGGCCGGGAACGGCACGATCAGGGTGATGGGTCGGTCGGGAAATTCGGCGTGGGCGGCTGGCAACAGGGCGGCCAGCGCCAGGGCGGCACAGGTCTTGCGGATCATGAGGGGTCTCCTGTGGGGATCGGTTCTGCTTGTTATCGGGAAAGCTTGGGCGCGCCCGCCATGCCGGCGTCGCGGCGCAGGATCCGGCCAGGGCGCTGCGCGGCGGGCGCCGCCGGGAACACCGGGCAGCCGTTGACCAGCACGTGCTCGATGCCGGCCGAGGCCAGCGTCGGCGCGTCCCAGGTGGCGCGGTCGCACACCGTGTCGGCGTCGAACACGACCACGTCGGCCCAGGCGCCCACGGCCAGCCGGCCGCGATCGGCCAGGCCGAACACGCGGGCCGGCAGCGCGGTCATCTTGGCCACTGCGGCTTCCAGCGTCAGCAGTTCGGCCTCGCGCACATAGCGGCCCAGCACGCGCGTGAAACTGCCCCACAGGCGCGGATGCGGATGGGCGTCGTTGGGCAGGCCGTCCGAGCCGACCATGCAGCACTCGTGCTGGAAGATGCGGCGCACCTCGTTCTCGTCCATGGCGAAGTAGATCGCGCCGGCCGGGCACAGGCGGCGCGCGGCCGTGACCGCGTCGCAGCCCCAGCGCGCGGCGATCTCGGCCAGCGACTGGCCGCCGCACTCGGGATGCGGGCTCGACCAGGTGATGCGGATGTCGTCGATCTGGTCGGCGCGCTCGGGAATCAGGATGGTCGAGCTGCCCGGGTAGGGATAGATGTCCAGCGCCACGTCGACGCCGGCGGCGCGCGCGCGGTCGATGTTGGCCAGGGTGGCGGCGCTCTTGCCCCAGTTGGCCGGCATCATGCATTTGTGGTGCGACAGCACCGTGGCGCAGCCGGTGCGGCGGCCGACCGCCAGCACCTCGTCGACGGCGGCCTCGACCGCGTCGCCTTCGTTGCGGATGTGGCTGGTGTGCAGCGCGCCGCGCGCCGCCGCGACCCGCGCCAGGCCGTCCAGTTCGGCCGCCTCGGCCACGCCGCCGGGCTGATACGCCAGGCCCGTGCTGAAACCCACCGCGCCGGCCGCCAGCGCCTGATCCAGCATGCGCTCCATGGCCAGCTGCTCTTGGGCGCTGGGTTGCGCGGTCGGATCGGGCATCGCGGCCAGGCGCAGGTTGGCGTGGCCCACCAGGGCGGCCACGTTGATCATCGGCCGCTGCGCCTGCAGCGCGCCGAAGTACGCGGTCATGTCCGTGAACAGCGGCGACTCGCCCAGCAGCGCCAGCGCCGCCGCGGTGTTGCCCGGCAACGGCGCCGGCGCGCCGCTGATGCCGCAGTTGCCCACCACCACCGAGGTGATGCCCTGGCTGGTCTTCCATTCCAGGCCCGGCTTTTCCACGAACATCAGGTCATCGTGGCCGTGGGTGTCGATGAATCCGGGCGCGACGATCTTGCCGCTGACATCCAGGCGCCGGCCAGCCGGCGTGGCCGACAGGTCGCCGATGGCGGTGATGCGCTCGCCCCGGATGCCGACGTCGGCGCGGCGGCGCGCGGCGCCCGTGCCGTCGATCACCCAGCCGCCTTCGATAACCAGATCCAGATTTTCCTGCATGCCACTTCCGCCTCGATGGGGCCGGGCGCTGGCGCCGGCCGCTTGGGGGCCGTCCACGAACGGCCCTGGTGCCTGATGAAGCCCCTAGTATCGTCCGCCCGATCAATCTGGAAAAATTGTTTTTATTGATCTATCTATCGTGATTTGAAATGTATCGCCTGCCCAAGCATGTCACCCTCAAGCACCTGACCGCCTTTGTCGCGGTGGCGCAGGAGTCCAGCTTCACCCACGCGGGCAAGCGCCTGTTCCAGACCCAATCGTCGGTGACCAGCCTGGTGCGCCAGCTCGAAGCGGCGCTGGCCACGCAACTGTTCTCGCGCACCAGCCGGCGCGTGCTGCTGACGGCCGCGGGCGAGGAATTCCTGCCGCGCGTGATGCGGCTGCTGGCCGATTTCGACGGCGCTATCGAGGACGTGGTGCGTTTCGGCGCGCTGGAACGCGGCCGCGTCGGCGTGGCCGCCGCGCCTTCGGCCATCACCGAGCTGATCGCGCCGGCGGCGGCCGTTTTCGCGGCGCAGTATCCCGCCATCCGCCTGTACCTGAGCGACGACAACTCGGGCCGCATCCAGCGCAAAGTGGCCGCGCGCGACGTCGATTTTGGCCTGACCAGCCGCTGGGCCGACGCGCCCGGTCTGCAATTCGACGCGTTGCTGCAGGACCGCTTCGGCGTGCTGTACCGGCGCGACGACACCGGCCTGCGGCCGGGCCGCGACGGCACCATGCGCTGGTCCGACCTGGCGGACCGCAAACTGGTGGGGGTGGTGGATGAGACCGGCATCATGGCGCTGCTGCGGGCCCGCGCGGACCTGCCGATCGAGGCCGCCGCGCCGTTCTACGAGGCGTCCAGCACCACCTCGCAGGCGGCCTTGGTGAAGGCTGGCATGGGCGTGGCGCTGCTGCCCGCGCTGGCGGCGCAGCGGGTGCGGGAACCCGGCCTGGCCTATGCGCTGCTGGCGCGACCGACGGTCGTGCGCACCCTGTGCATCATCCGCCACAAGGAGCATGCGCTGAGCCCGGCGGCCGAAGCGCTGATCCGCGCCATCCGCGACTACCTGCGCGGCGCGGCGCTGCCGGCCGGCTGCAAACTGGCGGCCGGCGCCACGCGCGGGCGGGCCTGACACGGATCGTCCGGCCCGCCGCCACGCCCGCAAGCGGCTGACGTCGCGCCGTGACGACAGGCGCCGCTCAGGCGCGCAGCTTCTCGTCCAGCGCGGCCAGGCCGGCGGCGAACACGCCCTGCCCCACGGCGGCCGCCACCGCTTGCAGGTCGGCGCCGTCCTCGACGCGGAAATCGGCCCACCATTCGACCAGCGTGGCGCCGTTCTCGGTGATGGCGCGCAGCGTCACGCCGGCAACGTAGTCGCGCATCGGCAGGTCGGTCTCGATGATCGAATAGCGCAGCGCGGTGCCCGGATCGTCCAGCATCAGCAACTGCTCGCGCACGAAGCCCGAGGGCTTGAGTGACAGGTAGCGCACCGAGCCGACCGCATCGTGGCGGCCGCCCTCTTCCAGGCGGCTTTGGGCGATGCCGGGATGCCATCCGGCCAGGCCGTTGAAATCACGAAACAGCGGCCAGACCTTGGCCAGCGGCGCCTGGACGATGGCGCTGGTGTAGACGGTATGCGGCATGCGGACTCTCTCTCAGAAGGTCAGTTGCTTGAACGCGCGGGTGGCGGCGGTCAGCGCCTGTTCGGTGGGCAGGCGCTCCATCGAGCTGGCGCCGTAGAACCCATGGCAATGGCGGCAATGGCGCAGGATGTGGGCGGCGTCCTCGGGCGTGGCGATGGGGCCGCCGTGGCACAGCACGATCACGTCGGGACGCACGGCCAGCGCGGCCGCCGCGATGCGGTCGATGGCGGCAACGCAGTCATCCAGCGTCAGCGCGGTCTCGGCGCCGATCGAGCCGCCGGTGGTCAGGCCCATGTGCGCGACGATGATGTCGGCGCCCGCCCGCGTCATGGCGACGGCGTCGTCCTCGTTGAACACGTAGGGCGTCGTCAGCATGCCTTTCTCGTGCGCCAGGCGGATCATGTCCACCTCCAGTGCGTAGCCCATGCCGGTCTCTTCCAGATTGGCGCGGAAGGTGCCGTCGATCAGGCCCACGGTGGGAAAGTTCTGCACGCCGGCAAAGCCCTGGCGCTTCAGGTCGTCCAGGAACAGGTCGAAGTCGCAGAACGGATCGGTGCCGTTGACGCCGGCCAGCACCGGCGTGCGCTTGACCACCGGCAGCACTTCGCGGCCCATGTCGACCACGATCTCGTTGGCGTTGCCGTAGGCCAGCAGGCCGGCCAGCGAGCCGCGCCCGGCCATGCGGTAGCGGCCCGAGTTGTAGATCACGATCAGGTCGATGCCGCCGGCTTCCTCGCACTTGGCCGACAGTCCGGTCCCGGCGCCGCCGCCCACGATGGGAGTGCGGTCGCGCACCATGGCGCGGAATTTTTCCAGCAATTGGTTACGGTCAAAGCGCGGCATGGCGGCAATCCTCAGTGTGTGGCGATGGCGAGAAACTGTTCGACCGCGGTGCGGGCGAACAGCGGATCGTTGATGTGGCACGGCACGCGCACCAGGCGCCGGTCGGCGGTCTGCTGCAGGCGCGATTCCAGCGCCTCGAACAGCGCGGCGTCGGCCTGCGGGTCCCAGAACGCCTGGCCTGGCGCGTCCAGCGCGGACACGCCGCCCTCGGGAATCAGGAAGCGCACCGGGCCGTCGCAGCGGTTCAGCCGCTCGGCGATCCACTCGCCCTGGCGGCGGTTTTCTTCCACGGTGGTGCGCATCAGCGTCACCTGCGGGTTGTGCGGATAGAAGGTGCGGCCCTGGTAGCGCTCGGGCACCGACTCCATGGCGCCGAAATTGACCATATCGAGCGCGCCGCACGAACCCACGTAAGGCGCGCGGGTGCGCGCCACGGCGCCAAAGCGGTCCTCGGTGCACGCCAGCACGCCGCCGAACAGGAGGTCGCAGACCTCGGTGGTGGTCAGGTCCAGCACGCCGGACAGCAGGTGGCTGTCGAGCAGCTTTTCCATCGACTGCCCGCCTGTGCCGGTGGCGTGGAACACCAGGCAGTCATAGCGCGCTTCGAGCAGCGGCGTGACCTGCTGCACGCAGGCGGTGGTGACGCCGAACATGGTGATGCCGACGGCCGGACGGCTGTCGTCGCCCGCCACGCTGGCGGCTTGGCGGAAGGCGCCGCCGATGGCGCCGGCGGCGTTGGCCAGCACCCGGCGCGAGATGCGGTTCAGGCCGGCCACGTCGGTCACCGAATACATCATGGCGATGTCAGACGGCCCCACGTAGGGCGCGACGTTGCCCGACGCCATGGTCGAGACCATCAGCTTGGGCACGCCAATCGGCAGCGCACGCATGGCCGGCGTGATCAACGCCGTGCCGCCGGAACCGCCCAGGCCCAGCAAGGCGCCGATATCGGGGTTGGCGGCGGCATAGCGCTCGAACGCCAGCGCCATGGCCGCGATGGCGCTGCCGCGGTCGCCGGTGAACACGGCCCGCTCGCCCTGCGGATGGCAGCGAGCCACGTCGCGCGCCTGCACTTGCGCGGCGCTGGCCGCGCCGGTGGTGGACACGTCCACTGAAACCACGTCCAGGCCTTCGCGCTTGAGCAGCGCGACCACGTACTCAGCCTCGTGGCCCTTGGTGTCGTAGGTGGCGGCCACGAAGACCCGCCGATTCGAATGCGTCATGACTCCTCCGCGGGCGGCTACACTCGGTGCGCGCCTCGATATGTGTCCGGGGCGCCTGGCCCTGTAAAATCAAGAAATGAGACGAAAGAATCATACTGAGACACCCATCTCAGGTCAAACCCAGACTGCCGCCCGCCAGCCGCCGGCCGCGTCCGCGCGTCTGATCGCGCCCGCCAGCCGCCAGGCCGCCGCCAGCGGCGAACCGCCGCACGGGCCGCGCGCGCGCATGCGCAAGATCCTGCTCGATACCGCGCAGCGCCTGATGGCGCAGGGCATCACGCCATCGGTGGCCGAGCTGGCCGGACATGCCCAGGTGTCGCGCGCCACCGCCTACCGCTACTTCCCGAGCCAGAGCGCGCTGATTGCCGCCGTGGTCGACGAGAGCCTGGGCCCGATCCTGGCATGGAACTCGGCCGCGCCCGATGCCGCCACCCGCGTCGACGAGTTGCTGCGCTTCGCCTATCCGCGCCTGGAAGCGCACGAGGCGCCGCTACGCGCCGCCATCCAGGTTTCGTTGCAGCAGCATGCCGAGGCCAGCGCGGGCCGCGCCGGCAACGAGCCACGGCTGGTGCGCGGCCATCGCGTCGACATCCTCAAGCGCGCCATCGCGCCGCTGGCGGATACGCTGCCGCCGGCGCGGCAGGAACGCGTGGCGCAGGCGCTGTCCCTGGTCTATGGCACCGAGGTGTTCCTGGTGCTCAAGGACATCTGGGGGCTGGCATTGCCCGAAGTCACCGAGGTCGCGCGCTGGACCGCCCAGGCCATCATCCGTCAGGCGCTGGCCGACGCCGCGGCGGCCGCCACGCCGCCGGACGGCAAACGCTGAGATCCGCTCGACCCGGGAAGCGCCAGGGCCGCCGCCCGCGCACGGCCACGGCCACGCGGGCAAAGCAAAAGCCCCGCAAGCAACTGCCTGCGGGGCTTTTTCACGCCAGCGCCCGGATGGGCGGCGCGCTCGCGCTTACTGCAAGGTGCGCGTGAAGACGAACTTGCCGTCGCGCCAATCGACCGGCACCACGTCGCGCGGACCGAACTGGCCTTCCAGGATCAGCCGCGCGACCGGGTTCTCGATCTGCTGCTGGATGGTGCGCTTGAGCGGGCGCGCCCCGAACACCGGATCGAAACCGTCGCGGGCCAGTTCCGCCAGCGCGGGCTCGGTCACTTCCAGCCGCATCTCCTGCTTTTCCAGGCGCTCGGCCAGGCGCCGCAACTGGATGCGGGCGATGGACTCGATGTGCTGCGCTTCCAGGCCGTGGAACACCACCACTTCATCGATGCGGTTCAGGAACTCGGGCCGCAGGGTCTGCTTGAGCTCGCCCCAGACCACTTCCTTGACCACGTCGTACGGCTGGCCGGCCAGGCTCTGGATGTGTTGCGAACCCAGGTTGGACGTCATCACGATGACGGTGTTGCGGAAGTCCACGGTGCGTCCCTGGCCGTCGGTCAGGCGGCCGTCGTCCAGCACCTGCAGCAGCACGTTGAAGACGTCCGGATGGGCCTTTTCGACTTCATCGAGCAGCACCACGCTGTACGGCTTGCGGCGCACGGCTTCGGTCAGGTAGCCGCCCTCTTCGTAGCCCACGTATCCAGGCGGCGCGCCGATCAGCCGCGCCACCGAGTGCTTTTCCATGAATTCGCTCATGTCGATGCGGATCATGTGCTCTTCGGAGTCGAACAGGAACTCGGCCAGCGCGCGCGTCAGCTCGGTCTTGCCCACGCCAGTGGGGCCCAGGAACAGGAACGACCCATACGGACGCGACGGGTCCGCCAGGCCCGCGCGCGAACGGCGGATGGCATCGGACACCAGACGCACGGCCTCGTCCTGGCCAACCACGCGCTTGTGCAGGTATTCCTCCATGTGCAGCAGCTTCTCGCGTTCGCCCTGCATCATCTTGGACACCGGAATCCCGGTGGCGCGCGACACGACCTCGGCGATTTCCTCGGCGCCGACACGGGTGCGCAACAGGCGCGGACGGCCCTCGCCGCCCTCGGCGTCCTCGGCCGCCTCGGCCGCGCCCACCTCGGCCGCCTTCAGGCGCGCTTCCAGGTCGGGCAGCTTGCCGTATTGCAGCTCGGCCAACTTGTCGAACTGGCCCTTGCGCTGCAGTTCGGCCATCTCGGCGCGAACGTTGTCGATCTCTTCCTTGATGGCCTGGGTGCCCTGCACCGCGGCCTTCTCGGCCTTCCAGATTTCCTCGAAGTCGTTGTACTCGCGTTGCAGCTTTTCGAGCTCGTCCTCGATCACGCCCAGGCGGCGCTTGGAAGCGTCGTCGGTTTCCTTCTTGACGGCTTCGCGCTCGATCTTGAGCTGGATGATGCGGCGGTCGAGCTTGTCCATCACTTCCGGCTTGGAATCGATTTCCATGCGGATGCGGGCGCCGGCCTCGTCGATCAGGTCGATGGCCTTGTCGGGCAGGAAGCGGTCGGTGATGTAGCGGTGCGAGAGTTCGGCCGCGGCCACGATGGCCGGGTCGGTGATCTCGACGCCGTGGTGGATTTCATAGCGTTCCTGCAAGCCGCGCAGGATGGCGATGGTGGACTCGACATCGGGTTCGTCGACCAGCACCTTCTGGAAGCGGCGTTCGAGCGCGGCGTCCTTTTCGATGTACTTGCGGTATTCGTCCAGCGTGGTGGCGCCGATGCAATGCAGCTCGCCGCGCGCCAGCGCCGGCTTGAGCATGTTGCCCGCGTCCATCGCGCCCTCGGCCTTGCCGGCGCCGACCATGGTGTGCAGTTCGTCGATGAAGACGATGTTGCTGCCGTCGTCCTGCGACAGCTCCTTGAGCACGGCCTTCAGGCGCTCTTCGAATTCGCCGCGGAACTTGGCGCCGGCCAGCAGCGCGGCCAGGTCGAGCGACAGCACGCGCTTGCCGCGCAGGGTCTCGGGCACTTCGTCGTTGACGATGCGTTGCGCCAGGCCCTCGACGATGGCGGTCTTGCCCACGCCGGGTTCGCCGATCAGCACCGGGTTGTTCTTGGTGCGGCGTTGCAGGATCTGGATGGTGCGGCGGATTTCGTCGTCGCGGCCGATGACGGGGTCGAGCTTGCCCTGACGGGCGCGCTCGGTCAGGTCGAGGGTGTACTTGGACAGCGCCTCGCGGTTGGATTCGCCTTCGGCGGCGGAAACATTTTCACCGCCGCGCACGGCGTCGATGGCGGCCTCCAGGGCCTTTTTCTGCAGGCCCGCATCGCGCAGGATGCGGCCGGCCTCGCCCTTGTCGTCGGCCAGGGCCAACAGGAACAGTTCGCTGGCGATGTAGGTGTCGCCACGGCGCGCGGCTTCCTTGTCGGTGCGGGTCAGCACGCCCTGCAGGTCGCGCCCGACCTGGACGTTGTCGTCGCCCTGCACCTGCGGCAGCGCCTTGAGCGCGGCGTCCAGGGCCGGCTGCAGCCGGTTGACGGCCACGCCGGCGCGCGCCAACAGGCTGCCGGCGCCGCTGTCGGCGTCGGCCAGCAGCGCCGCCAGCACGTGGACGGGTTCGATGTAGGGATGGTCGTTACGAGCGGCCAGACTCTGAGCGTCGGCCAGGGCTTGCTGGAACTTGGTGGTCAGTTTGTCGAATCGCATAATGGTCGTTGGTGGCTTTGTTGGTGAGCCTGACCGATACGCGCCGGCGGGCTCGATGACCTGAATATGCGGCCGGATGCGAGAATTTCAATACCTCGCCGGCCTCATGGGTTTGGGTCTGGCAACACATCCGCTTGCAGCAACAATCTGAGCCATGAGCATATACGTTTTTGTCTACGGCACGCTACGCGCGGGCGAAATCAATGATCTGGCGCAAGCCGCGCTGCGCCGCGGCCTGCCGCCCCCGCGCCATGTCGGCGCGGCGACGGTGCCGGGCGTGCTGGTGGATTTCGGGGACTGGCCCGGGCTGATTCCGGTCGAAGACGGCCGCCGGGTGCGCGGAGATATCTTCGAGGTGACGCCGCAACTGCTCCGCCTGATGGATGAGATCGAGGAGTACGTCCCCGGCCGCCCCGGCTTCTTTGTGCGGCGGCCGGTGCTGGCGCGGCCCTTGGCGCCGGATGCCGCGCGGGATGCGGCCCCGGATGCGCCCCCGGTGGCCTGCCAGTATTACCCCATCGATCCGGCCTGGCGCGCAGCCGCGGTGGATGTCGACAGCGACGACTGGATCGCCTACCGCCAGGCCCGCGCGCCCCGCCTGCCCCCCTAGGACGACTTCCCGGAATCCCCCGTAAGACACCCGTAGTAACAACGGACTACAATGGGTACCTGTCTCCACGCTTTCAGCCCTTTCCAGGCCTCCTGCCGGGTCCGGGCACTAAAAAGGTCATCGTATGCAAAAACGGGTTCCCGTTGCCCCTGATGCCGCCCACTGTTCCACGTGTATGCTGGGCCACGTGTGTGTCCCGGTCGGGATGGCGGCCGCCGAAGTGGAAAAGCTGGACGAACTGGTGAAAGAGCGCGTGCGCCTCGAAAAGGGCAAGATGCTGTATTCGCTGGATCATCCGCTGGACGCCGTCTACGGTGTGCGCTTCGGCAGCCTGAAAACGCAGCTCGAAGACGCCACCGGCCAGATCCAGATCACCGGCTTTCACCTGCCCGGCGAGATCGTCGGCATGGACGGCATGCTCGACGGCAAGCACGTCTCGGCCGCCGTCGCGCTGGAAGACTCCGAAGTCTGCGTGATCCGCCTGAACGAAGTCGACCGCGTGGCCGCCCACCTGCCCTCGCTGCAGCAGCAATTCCGCCGCCTGATGAGCCGCGAGATCACGCGCTCGCACCAGATGCTGGCGTCGTTGGGCTCGATGCGTTCCGAGCAGCGCCTGGCCGCGTTCCTGCTGAACCTGTCGCAACGCTATGCATCACTGGGTTATTCGTCCACCGAATTCGTGCTGCGCATGAGCCGCGAGGAAATCGGCAACTTCCTGGGCCTGACGCTGGAGACGGTCAGCCGGCTGTTCTCGCGCTTCGCGCGCGACGGCCTGATCCGCATCAACCAGCGCGAGGTCCGCATCCTGGACCAGCCCGCGCTCAAGCAACTGCTGGGCCACGAGGGCTGCTGACGCCCGCCCGCGCCATGCGCCGCGCGCTTGCCGCCCAGCCGTTCCCGGCGCCGCGCCCGTCGCGCTCGCGCCAGGCTTTGGGCGTGGCGACGCTGACCCTGGCGGCCTTGCTGCCCGTGGCCTTGCGCGCGCAGACGCCGCTACCCGATCCCTACGACTACGATGAACCCGTGCCCGCACCCAAGCGGGTGGTGGTGCCGCGCTGGCAGACGCTCGAACTGGGCAAACCCGGCCATCGCTACAAGGTGCCGGTCTATGCTAACCGGAACCTGGCGCGCGGCGACCTGCGCGATATCAAGCAAATCGTGATTGTGTTCCACGGGGTCAAGCGCAACGCCGACGCCTATTACGAAACCGCCGCCACAGTGCTGGCCGCCAATCCCGCCCGCGCCAACGACACCCTGATCCTGGCGCCGCGCTTTGTCGGGGTGATCGACTCGGGCTTTGCCGGCATGGCGGCCTGGCGCAAGTCCAGCTGGGAAGACGGCGAGGACAGCGTGCAGGCCAACGGCCGGCCGGCGCCGGTCAGTTCGTTCCAGGTGATCGACGACCTGCTGCGCAGCCTGGACGACCGCAAGCGCCTGCCGATCCTGGCCGGCATCGTGCTGGCCGGCCATTCCGGCGGCGGCCAGCTGGTGCAGCGCTACGCGGTGCTCAATGCCATCGACGGCCCGCTGCGGCGCGACGGCATCGCCGTGCGCTATGTGGTGGCCAATCCCTCTTCGTACCTGTACCTGACCCGCGAACGCCCGCGTCCCGACGGCAGGGGCTATGCGCCCTACGAACGCGGCATCTGCCCCACCTACAATCAGTACAAGTACGGCACCGACAAGCTGCCGGCCTATGCCCAGGAAACCGACGACACGCGCCTGTTCATCCGCTACGCGGCGCGCGATGTGACCTACCTGCTGGGCGGCGCCGACAACAACCCCGAGCACCGGCTGCTGGACAAGACCTGCGGCGCCGAGGCCCAGGGCGCCACGCGGCTGGCGCGCGGCACCGCCTACCTGCAATACGAGCGCCTCGTTGCCGCGCGCGGCAACCGCCCGGTGACGCTGCATCGCGCCGGCTTCGAAGTGTCCGGCGTCGGCCACGACAACAAGGGCATGTTCACTTCGGCCTGCGGCGCCCGCGCCCTGCTGGGCGAAAACGCGCTGGCGCCAGCCGGCGCGGCCGCCTGCACGGTGATCGAGCCGCCGCGCAAGTAGCCCCGGGGGCAAGCGCGAAAAGGCGGCGCCACCGCGCTTATTGACGCCAAGCTGAACACGCAATTCGGACGGGCGCGCAGGTGCATTTTTGCGCCGAGAGGCGCAAGATAGGCACGTACCGTCTCCGCGGAAGACAGATATGAGCCAAGCGTATCTCGACATGCCCGACGCCAAGCGCCGCATCAAGGCGATCTTCGTCGGCTCCATGGGCAACCTGGTCGAATGGTATGACTTCTACGCCTATACCGCTTTCGCCCTGTATTTCGCCCCCGCCTTCTTCCCCTCGCACGACCCGGTCGTGCAGCAACTGAACGCCGCCACGCTGTTCGCCGCCGGTTTCATCGTGCGGCCGCTGGGCGGCTGGCTGTTCGGTCACCTGGCCGACCGTCACGGGCGACGATTGTCGCTGATGGTCTCGGTGGGCATGATGTGCGTGGGTTCGCTGATCATCGCGGTCACGCCCACCTATGCCTCGATCGGGCTGGCCGCGCCGGCGCTGCTGGCGCTGGCACGCGTCATCGAGGGCCTGAGCCTGGGCGGCGAATACGGCGCCAGCGCCACCTACCTCACCGAGATCGCCGACCCCGACCATCGCGGCTTCTATTCCAGCTTCCAGTACGTCACGCTGATCGGCGGCCAGCTCTGCGCCATCCTGGTGCTGCTGTTGCTGCAGAACGTGTTCCTGACGCACGAGCAACTGGTGCAATGGGGCTGGCGCATTCCGTTCGTGATCGGCGCCATGCTGGCCATCATCACCGCCGTCATGCGGCGCGACATGCCGGAAACCGACTCCTACAAGCAGGCCAGCCAGACCAAGCCGCAGACCAGCTCGCTGCGCGGCCTGCTGCGCTATCCACGCGAGGTGGCGATCGTGGTCGGCCTGACGGCCGGCGGCACGGCGGCGTTCTACACCTTCACCACTTACATGCAGACCTTCGTGCGGCAGACCGCCGGGTTCTCCGACATCGTCACCACCTATGTGATCGCCGCCTCGCTGATCTTCGCGCTGATCCTGCAGCCGCTGTATGGCGCCCTGTCCGACCGCATCGGCCGCAAGCCGCTGCTGGTGTTCTTCGGCATCGCCGGCGCGCTGCTGACCGTGCCGTTGCTGATGACGCTGTCGCAGACGCGCTCGCCGTTCATCGCCTTCCTGCTGATCTGCGCGGCCTGGGTCTTCACGGCCGGCTACACCTCGATCAACGCGGTGGTGAAGGCCGAACTGTTCCCGACCAACATCCGCGCCACCGGCGTGGCCGTGCCCTACGCCATCACGGTGTCGATCTTCGGCGGCACGGCGCCGGCCATCGCGTTGTGGTTCAAGCAGCAGGGCCACGAGCAATGGTTCTACTACTACCTGGCGGCCGTGATCTTCATTTCGTTGCTGGTGTACGCGACCATGCGCGACACCAAGCACCAGTCGGCGATGCAGCGGCACGAATGAGGCGCGCCGCATCTGGACGGCCGCGGACGGCGGCTTGCGCCGCGCCTGGCCGCGCCACCGCCGTCCGGGCCAGGGCCACGGGCCCCCTGCGTGTCACGTGGCCTGATGCGCGGTCTTGGCCCCGGCGGCCGACAACGCCTGATAGCCCTTGAGCGTGTCGGGCGTCAACGCGCCCAACTCGCCAATCCGACCGGTCAGTGCCTTCTGGTAGTTCACGCAATCCAGCATGTTCCTGCTCCTGAAAAAAGCGGCGAGGCCGGATGCCACGCCATGCGGGCAGTATGCGCGGCGCAAGGGTAATTATTTAGCGAAATAATCGCTATTTTCTGCTGATTCGTCTCAACCCGGGCGTCACGCCCATGCCCGCGCGGCAGGCGCCGCGAGCCGCTGTCCTAGCGACGCGCGCCGGTCAGGGGCCGTGGCGGCGCCGGCGCGGCCGGCTCGATGGGCGCGGCCTGCAACGACTGAATCTCCAGAGGCGCGCGCGCCAGGGCCACGCAGGGCAGGATCCAGCCCTCTTCCTTTTCGTCGCGCGACAGGCCCGGCCATTCGATGCGGTAGGCGATCTCGCCTTCCAGCAGCAGGCACATGCAGGCGCGGCAGGTGCCGTTGCGGCACGAGCTGGGCAGCTTGATACCGGCGGCCTGCGCGGCCGCCAGCAAGGGCGTGTCGGGATCCGCCTCGAAACGCAGGCCGGAAGGATGCAGCAGGACGGGAAATGCGGTCATGGTCGGAGGAGGCGGTCTGTGCGCGCGGGCCGGGCGTGTCGGCATCCGGGGCAATGCCCCTGGATGGCGCCACCCTCACGCGGGATAGTCCTGCCAGTCCAGCTGCCAGGCGCCGGACAGCACATTCTGCAGCCACAGCGTGCAGGTCAGGGTCTTGGCGTCCGTGACTTCGCCCTTGGCGCAGGCGGCGTACAGGTCTTCGGGCCGGGCGCTGAAGACGTCGAGGAATTCGTCCTGATCCAGCTGTTGCGGACCGGCGCGCAGGCCGCGCGCGAAGTAGATGTGGATGATCTCGGTGGAATAGGCGATGGCCAGGTGCAGCGCGCCGGCGCGGGCCCACTGGGTGGCGGTATAGCCGGTTTCCTCCAGCAGCTCGCGCTTGCCGCAGGCCAGCGGGTCTTCGCCCGGGTCGAGCTTGCCGGCCGGGAATTCGGTCATGACGCGGCCGATCGGATAGCGGTACTGGCGTTCGAGCAGCACACGGCCATCGTCCAGCAGCGGAATCACCACCACCGCGCCCGGATGCACCACGTATTCGCGCGTGGAGGTGTTGCCGTTGGGCAGGCGCACGGTGTCGTTGCGGATCTTGAGGAAGCGGCCGTCGTAGGCGGCCTCGCTGGAGACGCGTTGTTCGAACAGGTGGGAGTCGGGCTTGTCGGTCATGGCGGCGTAATGGGTGCGGGCGCCAGCCTCCGGGGAGGCCGGCGCGAAGAGCTTGCAGCTTACCATCGGCGCCCACCGCGACCGCGTCATGGTCGCGGGCGGCGCCGCTCGCCCCCACGAACCGACGCGGGCGCCGCCACGCGCCCCGGCGGTGACGGCGCGATGCGGGCGCGTCAGTCGAACTTGCGGCGGGCGTCCAGCGCGAGGCCGGCGCCGATGCTGCCGAACAGGTCTCCTTCGACGCTGCGCGCCTGCGGCACCAGCGCCGAAACGCAATCACGCAGGCGCGGCACGCGGCTCGAACCGCCGGTGAAGAACACCGTGTCCACATCGGCCGGCGCCACGCCCGCGTCGCGCAGCAGGCTGCCGACGGTCTGCTCGATCTTCTCGATCAGGCGCGCCACGCTGGCGTCGAACGACGGCCGGGTGACGTCCACGCCCAGCCCGGGCGCGATGCGCGCCAGGTCGATGCGCGCCGCCGGCGCCTCCGACAACGCGATCTTGGCCTCTTCCACCTGCACCGCCACCCAGTGGCCGGCGCGCTGCTTGACCAGGTTCAGCAGCAGATCGATCTTGTCGCGGTCGCCGGCCTCGGCGCGGATGTAGGCAAAATGCTCGGCCGCCTTGCGGCTATAGGCCTGGTTGATGGTGTGCCAACAGGCCAGATTGCCGTACTGCGTGGACGGCACATCCTTGCCGCTGCGCAACTGGCTGCCCAGGCCCAACAGCGGCATGACGTGCGCCAGGCTGAGCTGCTTGTCGAAGTCGACGCCGCCGATGTGCACGCCGCCATAGGCCAGGATGTCGTCGCGCCGGTCCGGCTTGGCGGCGCGATCCGGCCCCAGGCGAATCAGCGAGAAGTCGGAGGTGCCGCCGCCGATGTCGATGACCAGCACCAGTTCCTCGCGGTCGATCTGCGATTCGTAGTCGAAAGCCGCGGCCAGCGGCTCGAACTGGAATTCGATGTCGGTGAAGCCGACGCTGCGCGCGATCTCGCCCAGCGTGTCCTGGGCGGTCTGGTCGGCGGCGGGGTTGTCGTCGACGAAGAACACCGGCCGGCCCAGCACGGCGCGGGTGAAGTCGCGGCCGGCGGCGGTCTCGGCGCGGCGCTTGAGTTCGGCGATGAAGCGCGTGAGCAGCACGCGGAACGGGATCGAGCGGCCCTGCACCTCGGTGGAGCCGTCGATCAACGAGCTGCCCAGCAGGCTTTTCATGGAGCGCATCAGGCGCCCGTCGTAGCCCGCCAGGTAGTCGGAGATGGCGGCCCGGCCGTAGCTGACCTCGGCGTCTTCGTCGTGAAAGAAGATGGCCGAGGGCAAGGTGGTCTTGCCGTCTTCAAGGGCCAGGAGCGCGCGCTGGTCGGGGCGGCTCCAGCCGACGGTGGAGTTCGACGTGCCGAAGTCGACGCCGCATGCGGTGGAAATCATGGAATTTCGGGGGCTTGAAAGCAAAACGGCGCACAAGTGTAGCCGCAACCGCCCGAAACGCCATGTCACCCCGGGCGGCGCAGCGCCAGCGCCACGCAAGCCGCCGTGACCACGGCCGCCAGCAGCCCACCGCCGAAGCCGGCGGCATGGCCCCGCACCTGCGCCAGCCAGACCGGCCAAGGGCCGGCGAGGCTGGCGGGGCTGGCGGCGGTCAGTACTCGGCGCGCACCGTCAGCATGAAGTTGCGCGGCTCGCCGTAGTAGTTGGTCCAACTGGCGTCGTTCAGGCGCTGGTAGTAGACGCGGTCGAACAGGTTGTTGGCGTTGAGCGCCACGGTCACGTGCTTGTCCACGCGGTAGGCCACCCGCATGTCGGCCAGCGCGTAGCCCCCTTGACGCAGCGTGATGGGCCCCGCCACGTTGTGGAAGCCCGACTGCACCTGCACGCCCCCGCCCACGCTCAGGCGCCGCTCGAGCGCCGGCAGGGCGTACTCGGTCCACAGGCGGAAGATGTGCTTGGGCGTGAAGCTGGCGTAGGGCTGGCCCTCGGCGCGTGTGTCCACCTGGTATTTGGTAGTGTTGAAGGTGTAGCCTGCCGCCACCGTCCAGTACGGCGTGATGGCGCCGGCGGCCTCGGCCTCGAAACCGCGGCTGCGGACCTCGCCACCGGCAACGGAGGGGCAGCGCCTGCCCGCGCACACCACCGAGGGATCGGCCTGGGCCCGGTTTTTCTGCTGGATCTGGAACAGCGCCAGCGACACGTTCAGCGCGCCGTCCATCAGTTCGCCCTTGACGCCGGCCTCGTAATTGGTGCCCGTGATCGGATCGAGCGCCTGGCCGTTGCGATCCAACTGGTCAATTTGCGGCATGAACACCTGCGCGTAGCTGCCATACAGCGACCATTGCCGGTCCAGGTCGACGATCAGCCCGCCATAGGGTGTGAACTTGGCATTGATGCGCTGGCTCGCTTTGGGCGATTCCTGCCGGCTCCAGTCCGCGCGCCCGCCCAGCACCAGCGTGAGCGGATCGGCCAGCGAGAAGCGGCCCATGCCGTACACGCCCTGCTCGCGCGCCCGATTGATGCCCGCGGACGTGTAGGGGCCGATGTCGTAGCCGGGCACGTCGCGCGGATGCCAGTTGAACACGTCCATCGGCATGTTCAACTGAGGGCTGGTCACGTCGGCATTCAGGTTCTCGTACGAAGTTCGCAGCGAATTGGCGCCGAACAGCAGTTCGTGGCGCCGGCCGAACAGTTCGACCGGACCGCTGACGTAGGCATCGACGCTGGTCTGGCTGTTGTCGTACTTGATGCCGCCGCCGGACAGTTTGGCGCCCAGGCCGGTCTGGCGATCGATCCCGCCATTGACGGTGAGGTATTTCATTTCGGAATCGGAACGGAGGTGGTCCACGCTGATCCGTGCGCGCCAACCCTGGCCGAAGCGGTGGTCCAGATCCGCGAACACGCGCGTCGTGTTCCAGTCGGAGCGGCTGCCGGCGGACTCCAGGTTGACCGAGCGCCGCAGGCCGATCGGCGCGCCGTCCGTGTAGCGCGGCAACCCGCCCATGCTGGATGGCGGATGCGAGCGCACGCGGCTGTGCTGCAGGCCGGCCGACAGCACGGTGGCCGGGCCCAGGTCGACCTCGCCAATGCCATAGAACAGGCCGGTCTTCTCGTTCGCGCTTTCCTGGAAGAAGCCGCGGTCGGCCAGGGCGCCGACGACGCGGCCGCGCACACTGCCGCTGTCGTTCAGCGGCCCGCCCAGGTCGACTTCGGTGCGATAGTTGTCCCAACTGCCGGCGCTGAGTTCACCGCCGAAGGCGAATTGCCGTTGCGGCCGCTTGCGCACCAGATTGACGGTGGCCGAGGGATTGCCCGCGCCATGCAACAGGCCGTTGGCGCCGCGCAGGATCTCGACGCGCTCGTAAATGGCCATGTCTTCCGGCGCGGCGGCGCGGTTGCCCATCATCGCCGGAACGCCGTCCTGCTCGAAGGATTCGATCTGGAAACCGCGCGCGAAGTAGGCGGTGGTCAGGTGATGGTGCGGCTGCACCGTGATGCCGGTGGCGTGCCGCATGACGTCGTCCAGGGTATG
This sequence comes from Achromobacter sp., assembly GCF_050285565.1. Taxonomy (GTDB): domain Bacteria; phylum Pseudomonadota; class Gammaproteobacteria; order Burkholderiales; family Burkholderiaceae_B; genus Achromobacter. The sequence continues at coordinate 554,402 of NZ_JBLZXG010000002.1, read as the reverse complement.
CAGGTTCTGCTGGCGGATCTGTTGCGGGCCGATCACCGAGACTGACTGCGGTGTCTCGCGCACGCTCAAGGGCAGCTTGGCCAGCGTCGGTTGCGACGCGGCGCCGGCCTGGCGTTCGCCGCTGACCGTGACCGCCGGCAACGTGGCCGCGTCCTTGGCGCCATCGGCCAGCGCCGGCCCCGCCGCCAGCGCCAGCCACAGCGGCCAATGGCGTGCCGCCCGCGCGCGGCGCGCCTTGTTCCTGAACCGTAAACGCATGGGTACTTCTCCTTCCGTGAAAGTGAGAATTATTCTCATACAATTTCACGGAGAAACCGCAACGTCTCGGCGTTTGTAAGACTCTTGCCATGGTGATCATGCGCGGCGCCGTGAACACCGGGGCATGCGCCGGCGCGCGCACGGAGGGGGGACGCAGAAGACCGGCCCGGAGCAGACCGCGCGCGTGGCGCAGACGTTCGGTATCGGCGCGGTCATGCCAACGCGGCGTTGCGCGCGGCGCGGCGCAATGCTTGCGGCGGCTGGCCGTAGACCCGCAGGAAGGCGCGCCGCATGCGTTCGCTGTCCATGAAACCGACGCGCCGCGCCACGCTGTCGATGCTGTCGTCGCCGGCCTCGATGCGCGCGCGCGCCGCCTCGGCGCGGATGCGTTCGACCGCCTTGGCGGGGGTTTCGCCCGTTTCGGCCTTGAAGCTACGCAGCAACTGGCGCGGGCTGACGCAGGCCACCTCGGCCAGATGCTCCACCGTCAGCGCCGCGCCCAGGTTGGCGCGGATGTGCTCCAGCACGGCGCGCATGCGCTCGCTGTCGGGCGCCAGATCCTGCAGCGTCGAAAACTGCGATTGGCCACCGGAGCGGCGGTGGTACACCACCATCTCGCGCGCGGTGGCGGCCGCCAGTTCGGCGCCCAGGTCGGCCTCGACCATCGCCAGCGCCAGGTCGATGCCGGCGGTGATGCCGGCCGAGGTCCAGGTATCGCCGTCGCGGATGTGGATGCGGTCGGGCTCGACACGCACCGCCGGGTGATCGCGCGCCAGCATCGCGGCATGGCGCCAATGGGTGGTCGCGCGGCGGCCATCGAGCAGGCCGGCGCCGGCCAGCACCAGGGCGCCGGTGCAGACACTGGCCAGGCGCCGGCCTGCCTGGCGCTGCGCCAGCAGGCGGGCGCGCAGCGCGGGCGTGACGGCGGTGGCGCGCGCGCCCTCGCCGCCAGGCACCACCAGGGTGTCGGCCGGCGTGTCGCGCCACGGCTGCGTCAGCACAGCGATGCCGCAGGAACTGCGCACCTGGCCGCCGTGCTCGGATACGACGTGTACCGCATACGCCGGGCCGGCGGCGCTCAGCGCGAAGCGGCCGGCGGTCTGGAACACGGCGGCGGGCCCGGACAGGTCCAGCAACTGGAAATCGGGCACCAGCAGGAAGGCGACGTGATGGGTCATGGCGACTTGGCGTTTTTTGAGGGAATTATGTCATTCACGCCAAAGTGTGCGTCGGTACAGTGAGGCATGTCAAACCCCCCTGTCCCCTTCGCCCCCCTCCCATGCCCTCCTTGTCCTCCTTTGCCACGGGCCGCCGCAACGCCCGCCTGCTGGCCGTCTGCCAGGGCCTGTTCATCGCGGCCATTTCCATCGACCTGACATTGACCGCGCTGACCGGCCACATGCTGGCGCCCGACAAAGCGCTGTCGACGCTGCCGTTCGCGCTGATCACCGTCGCTGGCGCCGTAGTCACCTGGTTCGCCTCGCTGCTGATGCAGCGCATCGGCCGCCGCAACGGTTTCACGCTGGGCGCCCTGGCGGGCGCGGCCGGAGGCGGCATCTCGGTCTGGGCGGTGTTCCACGCCGACTTCTGGGCCTTCTGCGCCGGCACCGCGCTGGTCGGCGTGTTCCAGGCGTTTGCGCAGTACTACCGGCTGGCGGCGGCCGACGCGGTGGAACCGGCCGCCAAAAGCCGCGCGATCTCGGTGGTGATGACCGGCGGCGTCGTCGCCGCGATCGCCGGCCCGGCGCTGGCGGCCTGGAGCCGCGATCTGTTCGCGCCGGTAGCGTTCGCCGGCGCCTACCTGATGGTGGCGCTGCTGGCGCTGTTGTCCGCCGCCCTGCTGTTCGGCTTCTACCGCGATACCGACGCGCCCGTGGCGGCGGGCGCAGTCCAGGCCGGGCTGCCGCCGCGCCCGCTGCGGGCGGTGGCGCGCCAGCCGGTGTTCATTGCCGCGTTGGCCAACAACGTGGTGGGATCGGTGTCGATGATGTTCATCATGACGGCCGCGCCGCTGGCGGCGGTGGCGTGCAGCCACAGCATCGGCGACGGCGCCAACATCATGCAGTGGCACCTGGTTGGCATGTACGCGCCCGCCTTTTTCGCTGGCGCGCTGATCCAACGCTTCGGGCTGGCCAAGGTGCTGGGCGCGGGCATGATGTTGAACCTGGCCTGCGCGCTGATCGCGATGTCATCGCCGGCGCTGCCCGCGTTCTACGCGGCGCTGTTCTGTCTGGGAGTGGGGTGGAATTTCATGTTCGTCGGCGGCACCACACTGCTGGCGCAGTCCTACCGCCCGTCCGAGCGGGCCCGCGCCCAGGGCGCGGCCGAGATGCTGCGCTATGCGGCCACCGCCGTGGCGACGCTGGCGGCCGGACCGGCGCTGGATGCGTTCGGCTGGGAGGCGCTGAATGCCGCCATGCTGCCGGTGGTGCTGGCCGCCGGCTTGATGACCTGGCACTGGGCGCGCGGGTCGGCCCGCAACGCCAGCGCGGCCGGCGCGGCTTGAAGCCGGCGCGGCCATGGCCAGACGCGGCGCGGCGCCACGCCGCGCGCGCCTGCGCTTACTGCTGCTGGCGGCGCTGTTCCAGTTCGCGCAGGCACTGAGCGACGCCGGCCTGCATCTGGGCATTGGACACGGCGGCGCGGTCCGAGACTTCGCGGCAGCGCACATATTCGGCCTGGCTCTGCGGCGTGTCGCGGATCACGGCTGGAGCGGTCGAGTTCGGATCCGGCGTGACGGTCATGCGCAAGGTGGACGGGGGCGACAGGCTGCCATCCTTGGCGCGCTGGCTGGGGTATTGGAATTCCTGCGTGACCGGCGCCGCATTCTGCGCCTGGGCCGCGCCGCCGAGGCAGGCCAGGGCCAGCAGCACGGCGCTGAACGGGAGTTTCTTCATAAGGACCTCTCTTCGTTGAACGCGCCCGGGCCAGAATCCCGGCCCGGCAACGCGCGGGTCTATCGTAGCCCCGCGCGCGGCCAGGGGGCGTGCCAAGACGCTACGCCGGCGGCGAGATTTGTTTCTTGCGGTTTCCCCGCGCGATTCAGCGCGCCGCCGGCGGCTGGCGCAACGGCGTCAGCAGGGACGACAGGCCATTGTGGTCGAGCTCGTGCATCAAGGCCAGCAGGCGCCCCAATTCGCCCGGCGGAAAGCCCTTGCGCGCGAACCAGGCAAGGTATGGCCCGGGCAGATCGGCGATCAGGCGCCCCTGGTATTTGCCAAAAGGCATGGTGCGCGTGACCAGCAGTTGCAGCAGTTGCGGATCCATGAATCGCTACCCTGCGCGGCCGAAAGCGATGTCGGCCGCCGGCAACGCGGCGATCTTCACGCCGAAGCTGGAGATCGACGCTAGCGTGGCATTGTGGTGCGCGCGGATCTGCGCGCCGGCCGCATGCGGCTTGTCCTGGGTGGTGTGGGCGTCTGCCGCCAGCGTCACCGGATAGCCCAGCGCCGCGGCGCGGCGCACGGTGGTGTCGACGCAGAACTCGCTGGCGTAGCCGCACACCACCAGGTGCGTGGCGCCCACCCGCGACAGGGCGTCGTCCAGGTCGGTGCGCAGGAAGGAGTCTGGCGTGGTCTTGCGGACTCGGATATCGCTGTCGGCCGGCCGCAGGCGCGTATCCAACTGCCAACCGGGTGCGCCATGCGCCAGCGGACCGCCGGGCGCCTCATGCTGCACATAGATCACTGGCACGGCGGCCGCGCGGGCGCGCTCGGCCAGGTCGTTGATGCGCGCCAGCACGGCGTCGGTGTCGTCCGGTTCCGGCGTGGTCTCGAACAGGGCGCGTTGCACATCGATCACGATCAAGGCGGATGTCATGGTTCTCTCGGAGAAGGGGATGGGTCGGGGCGCAGATAGGCATACCAATCGGCCGCGTCGCCGTGACGCAGCGGACGCAGGCGCAGATCCGCTACAGCCAGGTCGGGCGCGCGCCGCGGCCAGTCGGCAAGAGGCAGGAGCATGAGGGGTCTACGTCGCAAAAAAGGGATGCGAAAAAGGATACGTAAAGGATGCGCCAAGGGATGCGCCAGCGCGCGTTCGCGTCTGGTCGCCCGCCGGAATGTGTTCATGGGCCAGGCCCAGTTCGCCCGCCAGCCACAGCACCTTCTGCACATTGCGGGCGCTGCGCCGGCCCCAGATCGTCGGTGTCGTCATGCGGATCCGTCCGCGTCAGCCGGCCACAACGATGCGCGGCTCGCACAGCACCGGGAAGTTCACCGAGTTGGCGATGTAGCAGAAATGATGGGCGCGGGCATGCAGCGCTTCGGCCAGGCCGGCGTCGCCGCCCGCGGCGATGGTGACCTCGGGCCGCAGCGTGACCGAGGCAAAGGCGCCGCCGCGCTCGGGGTCTTCGCGCATGACGCCGCGCGCCTCGTCGCGATAGGCCGTCACGCGGATCCCCTCGACCGCGCACAGGTGCAGGTACCAGAGCTTGTGGCAGGCCGACAACGACGCCACCAGCAGGTCTTCGGGATTCCAGCGCGCCGCGTCGCCGCGGAACGCCGGGTCGGCGGAGCCGGCAATGTCGGCCTTGCCGGCCGCCTGGATCACGTGGTCGCGGGCATACGCCGTGTAACTGGCGGTGCCCTTGCCGGTGTTGCCCGTCCAGGTCACGCTGACGTCGTAGTGGTGTTCGCCTTTCATTGCGGCATCCTCGGGTGTCGCGCCAATGGCGCGCAAAGACTGCTAGCGTAGCGCAAGCCGCGCGCCATCGGCGCGCCGCGACGGGCGGCGTCGCGGTCAATCGCGGACACCACGCGGCCGGCGGGGGCGGCCTTGCCTTTACATCCCGTTTCAGCAAGGATGGGCGTGCGTCCGTATCGTGGACGCACTGCAACACAGGAGCTCGCCATGATGAAAACCACCTTGACCTGCACCCTGACAGTCGCCCTGCTTGCCGGCTGCGCGCCTTCCCGCCCCACTTCCGCCGTGCCCGTGGACAACCACACGGCGCGCGATTCGCTCGACTGGCCGGGCAGCTACGAAGGCACCCTGCCCTGCGCCGACTGCCCCGGCATCCGTACCCGCCTGACGCTGATGAAGGATGGCCACTACGAGCGCACCACGCAGTACCTGGACCGCCAGCCGCAACCCGAAGCGGTGGCAGGCACCTTCAGTTGGGAGTCGGATGGCAGCACTATCCGCCTGGACGCCTCGGGCGACAGCCAGCGCTACTTCGTCGCCGAAAACCAGGTGATCATGCTGTACCGCGACGGCACCCGCCCCACCGGCCCGCTGGCGCCGCACTACATCCTGCGGCGCGCGCAGTAGCCCCCCGGAACGGCGCCCCCGCGCCTGGCGGCGCCGTTCCCGCAAGCATCCCGCTTCCGGCTATTCTTTGCTGCCGCACCCGCCGCGCCGCCCGCCGCGCCGCGGGCAACGCGCCTCCAAGAAAGGAAGCCATGAAGACCGACCACGAATTGCTCGACGCCTTTGCCCCGACCGGCGTGCTGCGCGCCTCCATCAACCTGGGCAACCCGATCCTCGCCAACAGCCATCCCGAAACCGGCGCGCCCGGGGGGGTGTCGGTCGACCTGGCCACGGAACTGGCCCGCCGGCTCGACGTGGCACTGGAGCTGGTGACGTTCAAGTCCGCCGGCGATTCCGTCAACGCGGTCGCCGCCGAACAGGCCGACGTGGGTTTTTTCGCGATCGATCCGCTGCGCGGCGAGCAGATCGCCTTCACCGCGCCGTACGTGGTGATCGAAGGCGCCTACCTGGTGCGCGACGACTCCCCCATCACCCGCATGCAAGAGGTGGACCGCGCCGGCCAGCGCGTGGTGGTCGGCAAGGGCAGCGCCTATGACCTGTACCTGACGCGCGAAATCAAACACGCCGAGCTGTTCCGCGCGCCCACCTCGCCCGCCGTGGTCGACACCTTCATCAAGGAAAACATGGAAGTGGCGGCCGGCGTCAGGCAACAGTTGGAGGCCGATGCGCAACGCCTGGGAGGCCTGCGCCTGCTGGACGGCCATTTCATGCTGATCCGCCAGGCCATGGGCGTGCCCAAGCGCCGCGGCGCCAAGGCCAGCGCCTACCTGTCCGCTTTTGTCGAAGCCATGAAGAAAAGCGGCTTCGTCGCCGAGGCCTTGGCGCGCCACAGGATCCAGGGCGCCGCCGTGGCGCCGCTGGAACCGGCGCCTCGATAAGAAACCAGAGAGGTCGATGGCGGCGATGCCGGGCCGCCATCGACCGGGATCGCCGCCGCCGTCAGTGGCTGATCATCCAGGGCCGCGAACCGGCGAAGGACTTGGCGCCGTCGGCCGTGGCGCGGTTCTTGCCGGACTTGCGTCCGCCCGCACAACAGCCGCAATTCATGCCGTGTCCCGAACGCGAGCTGCGCGGTTCGTTGGCGCTGCGTTCGTTGGCGGCATGGGCGCGGTTGATGGCCGAGGACAGCGCCGAGATCGCGGGCGCGCCGCCGACGATGCGGGACGAGGCGGCGCCGCAGCGCGGACAGTCGGCCGGATCGCGCCATTGCGCCAGCGGCCGCAGCGCCGCGAATTCGCCGCAAGCGGCGCAGGCGTAGTCATACATGGGCATGTCGGTCTCCCTGGCGTGGCCTCAGCGGTCGCGCGACAAGGGCATGTCGACGCCGCCCTGGATGTGCTTGACCGGCCCCGAGGCCGAGGGCTGGATGTCGAAGTCGAAGATCTCGGTCGGCAGCCACAGCGTGGCGCAGGAGTTGGGAATGTCCACCACCCCGCTGATGTGCCCCTGCACCGGCGCGCAGCCCAGCAACGAATAGGCCTGCGCGCCCGAATAGCCGAACTTCTTCAGGTATTCGATGGCATTCAGGCAGGCCTGGCGGTAGGCCACGTTCACGTCCAGGTAGTGCTGCTTGCCGCCCTCGTCCACCGAGATGCCTTCGAAGATCAGGAAGTCCTTGTAGGCCGGCGTGATCGGGCTGGGCTTGAAGATCGGGTTGCGGATGGCGTACTTGTCCATGCCGCCCTTGATCAGCGTGACGCGCATGTGCACCCAGCCGGCCATCTCGATGGCGCCGCAGAAGGTGATCTCGCCGTCGCCCTGCGAGAAATGCAGGTCGCCCACCGACAGGCCGCCGCCCTTGACGTAGACCGGGAAGAACACCCGCGCGCCGCGCGACAAATCCTTGATGTCGCAGTTGCCGCCGTGCTCGCGCGGCGGCACGGTGCGCGCGCCCTCGGCCGCGGCGCGGTCGCGCTCGGCGCCTTGCAGCGCGCCCATGTGCGCGGTCTTGGGCGCCGGCGGGTTGGCCAGCGGCGGCACGCGGGTGGGGTTGGTGTCGATCAGCGCCTGTTCGCGCCGGTTCCAGGTGTCCAGCAACTTCTTGTCGGGCAGACAACCGATCAGGCCCGGATGGATCAGGCCGGCGAAACTGACGCCGGGAATGTGGCGCGACGAAGTGAACATGCCGTGGAAATCCCAGATGGATTTCTGCGCATGGGGGAAGTGGTCGGTGAGAAAGCCGCCGCCGTTGTTGCGGCTGAAGAAGCCGTTAAAGCCCCACAGGCTGTCGGGCTTGGCGCCGATGTCGAGCAGGTCCACCACCAGCAGGTCGCCCGGCTCGGCGCCTTCGACACCCACCGGCCCCGACAGGAAGTGCACGGTGGACAGGTCGACGTCGCGCACATCGTCGGCGCTGTCGTCGTTCTTGATGGCGCCGCCGGTCCAGTCGTAGGTTTCCAGGATGAAATCGTCGCCCGGCTTGACCCAGACGGCCATCGGGATGTCCGGATGCCAGCGGTTATGGATCTTCTCGTTCTCGTAGGGGGACTGGGTCAGGTCGACCTGGATGAGGGTATCGGTCATTCTCTTTCATCTCCAACGCAACATGTTGATAAAACAGAACTACAGCCGGAAGGGTCGCCCGCTTGCCCATGGGCGGATCGGGTCTTCGATTCCTTGACATGTGAACGATGGTAGACGCGTTCGGCGCGATTGCCATACTGGTTTTCCATGCACTTGACGTGGTCGGCGGCGCCGCGCATGCCCGCGCCGGCGTGCGCGGCGCCGCCGCCAATCTTGACGCAAACTGAAACCTACGCTTACCATGCGCCGGCCTGAAGGCGTCCATCGGACGCCGAAGCGGCTTAACGCGGCGGTTTGAGGTGCCAACACGCGCATTCGGCCGCCATCCCTCTGCGACTGCGGTTCCGGCCGCCCCCGCCACGCGCGTCACTCCATGGTTGCCTCTGTCGTCATCCTCGGCATGCTCTGCGTGCACCTGCTTTGCTTTTGCGCCATGTTCCTGCTGATCAGCACCCGGCTGGGCGGCAAGAAGATGGGCACGGACGTGTTCGCCGCCGGCCACCTGCTGCTGGGCGTGGCCTACATCCTGCAATTGCTGGCCGCCGCGCCAGGACCGGGGGCGATGAACTTCATCAACCACACCCTGACCCTGTGCGCCCCGTTCGCGTATGCGCTCGGGGCGGTGCGGTTTTTCAACCGGCCCATACCGGTGCTGTACCCCATGCTGGCGCTGGCCATTCTCTACACCGCGACGCAGGCGCTGGTGCAGGCCGCATGGGGCACGCAAGCACGGCATGCGCTGCTGGCGGCTGCGTGCGCCTTGCTGTTCCTGGCGATGACGCTGGGGCTGCTGTATGGCGCGCGCACCTTTGCCAGGGATCTGCGCCTGGAAATGATCGTTTTCGCCATCCTGGTCGGGGGCATCTGCGGGCTGAACGCGGCGAAGTTCATGCTGATCCTGGATGGCGGCCTGCCGGCCCTGGACATGCAGAGCCGGTTCCAGACGGTGTTCTACATCTATATGTCGTTCCTGGGCACGGTGCTGCCGCCGGCCGTGGTCTGGCTGATCCTGCGGCGCCTGACGGATGAGCTGCGCACCATGGCCACGCGCGACCCGCTCACGGGCCTGTTGAACCGGCGCGGCCTGATGGACGGGCTGCAAGCACACTTCCGGCAGCGCGATATCGGGTACGCGCATCTGCTGATCGTGGACATCGATCGCTTCAAGCAGATCAACGATACCTACGGCCACCAGAATGGCGATCTGATCCTGTGCCGAGTGGCGCAGGTGCTGCAGGACACGGTGCGCCAGGGCGACCTGGTGTGCCGGCTGGGCGGCGAAGAGTTCGTGGTGGTGGCGCTCAACAGCGACCGCGACGGCGCCATGCGCCTGGCGGAGCGGCTGCGCGCGGCGATTGCCCAGAGCCAGGTGCCGGGCGGCCGCCAGCATGGCCCCATCCGCTGCACGGCGACCATCGGGGTGTCACGGCCGTTTGCCGGCACGCAGGCGTTCGACGACACCATGCAGCAGGCCGATGCGGCGCTGTACCGGGGCAAGATGTCCGGACGCAATCGGGTGGAAGGGGCGGACGAGGCCACGGCCACGCCCATGGTGGCGCAAGCCTCGGCCTGAGCCGCCGGAACGGGCAGCGCTTGCCCTTGCCCGCAAGGCGCGTGGCAACCAGACGGCGTCCGGCAGTTATGATGCGGCCATCGCATTTCGCGGCCTCGCCGCGCCGCCCCCTGCCCCATGATCCCGCCTCGCCAACTGTCCGCCCTGTTCCTGTCCGCCCTGTTCCTGCTCGCCTGCGCCCTGCCCCTGGGCGCCGCCCACGCGGCCGAGGAATGCGTGGCGCGGTTCGATGCCAGCATGGCCCGCTACCGGCAGGCCGCGGCGGTGCAGAAGGGGCGCGAGACGGCCAACTGGCAGGAGCTGAACGCGCCGCTGTGCCAAGGGCGGCTGGATCTGCTGGACATGGAGTTCGCGCTGGTCGACGACTACGAGCAATGCGCGCGCGACGGCGGCAGGTTTCCCGAGAAGACCGAGCGCGCGATGCAGGGCCAGCCGGACGACCTGGCCGCGCGCAAGACCGCGTGGATCGACACCTGCGGCCCCTACATGAAGCAATAGCGCCGCCGTCGCGCGGCGGGGGCCGCGCCCCCGCGCTGCATGACGGCCGGCCGCGTCAGGCAACCGCCGCCGGGGCGGGACGCGGGAAGAAAATGGCGCGGCTGGGATCGAAGTCGTAGCGGCTTTCGAAGTCGGTGGCGTCGGCGGCCAGCGCCAGCACCGAGTCGAGGATGAAGTCGGCCTTGGCGTCGGACAGCAGCACACTGAAGTTCAGGCGGATGAAGCCCGGCTTTTCGATTTCGCGGCCGTCGAGAATGGCCTGGCGCAGGCGCGCCGACTCGGCCTCGTCGATCTGCAGCAGTTGATGCACGTAGGGGCCGGCGCAGGCGCAGCCGCCGCGGGCCTGGATGCCGAAGCGGTCGCTCAGCATGCGCGTGACCAGTTGCTGGTGCACGTAGCCGCCCTGGCCGTCGCGCACGCGGAAGGAGAAGATCGGCAGGCGCGGGGCGCTCAAGGAACCCAGCAGTTCCAGGCGCGGCGCGCCCTGCCAGCGCGCCAGCGCGCGCTGCACGAAGGCGGCGTTGCGGCGCGCCATGAAGCCGGCGCCCAGCGCCTCCTTGACCAGCAGCACCAGCGCGGCGCGGATGTCGCCCACCACGTTGGGGGTGCCGGCTTCCTCGCGCGCCTCCAGGCTGGCGCTGTAGTCGTGGCCCGAGGGCGAGACGAACTTGACGGTGCCGCCCCCCGGAAAGGTGGGCGTGGCGCAGACCACGGCGTCGCGGCGCACGATCAGGATGCCGGACGCGCCCGGGCCGCCGATGAACTTGTGCGGCGAGAACACGATGGCGTCGATCGGCGCGTCGGCCGCGGGCGTCATGCGGATATCCAGATACGGCGCGCCGCCAGCGTAGTCCCAGACCATTGTGGCGCCGGCGCGCTTGACGCGGCGGGTGATGGCCGGGACGTCGGCGACGATGCCGGTGACGTTGGAGGCGGCCGACAACGCGCAGATCACCAGCGTGCCATCCGGCGCTTGCAGCGCCGCGTCGAGCGCCTCCAGGTCCGGGCCGCCGCGCGGGCTTTCCGTCAGCACGACGATGTCGGCGCCGCAATCGCGCCACGGCAGGATGTTCGAGTGGTGTTCGTACGGCCCCATGACCACGCGCACCTTGCGGCCGGCGGCCAGCGCGGCCGGCACGCCGAACAGATGCACCAGGCGGTTGATGCCCAGGGTGGCGCCCGAGCCGGAAAAGATGACGGCGTGCTCGTCGCCCGCGCCGCAGCAGCGGCCGACCACGGCGCGCGCCTCGCGCCGCAGGCGCGTGATGAAGCCGCCGCAGAAGGAGGCTTCGGTGTGCGAGTTGGCGTAGTACGGCAACACGTGTTCGAGCACGAAGCGTTCGACCTGCATGAGCGCGCGGCCCGAGGCCACGTAGTCGGCGTAGACCAGCGGCTTGAGGCCGAAGGGGCCTTCGATGACGGCGTCCTTGCCGATCAGGCCGTCGGCCAGGGCGGCGGCGATGTCGGTGGCTTGCAGGGATTGCTGGAACTGGCGCAACGGCCCTGAGGTGGCCGGGGTCGCTTGGTTGGACATGGTGCGGAGACGGGGATGCGGCGGATGGAAAATGATCGGAATATCATACGATGGAAGGAATTTTGAAACCTCACCTAAATTTTCCTTAAAACCATCAAAAACAGATCATTTGAACGGCATTATGGAAAAAATTGACAAATTTGATCTGAATATCATTTCCTGCCTGCAACGCGAGGGTGCGCTGTCGCAGCGCGAGCTGGCCGACCGGGTGGGCTTGTCGCAGAATGCGTGCTGGCGGCGGCTGCAACGGCTGAACGCCAGCGGCATCATCCGCGGCACCCGCGCCGAGGTGAACCTGGCCGCGCTGGGGCTGGACCTGACGGTGTTCGTGATGATCCGCACCAGCCACCACGCCAAGGAATGGGCCGACGCTTTCCGCAAGCACGTGGAGCGCCTGCCCGAAGTGACCGGGTTCTACCGCATCGGCGGCGACTGGGATTACCTGATCCAGGTGGTCTGCCGCGGCATCGCCGGCTATGACCGCTTCTACCAGAAGCTGATCACCGATTTCGAGCTGTCCACGGTGACGGGCTTCTTCAGCATGGAGGCCATCATCGAGAACCGGCCGCCGGATCTGGGGCTGCTGCAGGACTCGGGGGGCACGGCGTAGGCGCGCATCGAGGGCATGAGCGGGGTTCGGCGGCGGCCGCCGCCTCACATAGCCACAAGTGATGAAGTGCCGGCCGGCTTATATCCACGGGTTATCCCGGATGCCTGCATATCCACAAATCGTCAATAATTCGCCAACGTTTTGTTGTCGATCCGTCCCCACCTGATCATGTCCGTCTCCCTCCGGGACGCCATCGTTTCCTCCTCCCATCTCGCCTCGTCCGCCCCGGAACTATCCGAGGTGGAATTCGGCCTGATCATCGCCTCGCACGCCTTCAACCGCTGGATGGTCCGCTGCATGGCCTGTGCCGGGCTGCCCGAGCTGACCTCGCTGGATATCCTGGTGCTGAACCACGTGTTCCATCGCGGCCGCGGCAAGAAACTGGCGGACATCTGCTTCACGCTCAATGTCGAAGACACCCACCTGGTGAACTATTCGCTCAAGAAGCTGGAGCGGCTGGGCGTGGTGCAAAGCGCCAAGACCGGCAAGGAAGTGATCTACACCGCCACCGACGCCGGCGCGGCCGCGATCCAGCGCTACGCCGAAGTGCGCGAGCAATGCCTGGTGAAACCCTTCATCGACTCGCCCGCCGCGGACGATGCCAGCCACCAACTGGCCAATACCCTGCGCGCCCTGTCGGGCCTGTACGACCAGGCCGCCCGCGCCGCCACCTCGCTGTGAGAATCCACGTTGTCTAGCATTCCCGCCTCTTGCCCCCAGCCGCTGCTCTCCGTGCGCGGCGTCTCGGTGGACTTCAATACCGACAACGGCGTGTTCCGCGCCGTCGAGAACCTGGACTTCGACGTGCGGCCGGGCAAGACGCTGGCCATCGTCGGCGAATCGGGCTCGGGCAAGTCGGTGACGTCCATGGCCATCATGCGGCTGACGGACTACAACAACGGCCGCATCGCCACCGGCCAGATCCTGCTGCGCGACGGCGACGACCGCGAGATCGATCTGACCGCCGCCTCGGATGCGCAGATGCGCGCGATCCGCGGCAACGACATCGCCATGATCTTCCAGGAGCCGATGACCTCGCTGAACCCGGTGTTCACCATCGGCGACCAGATCGTCGAGGCCATCATGCTGCACCAGCAACTGTCGCGCTCGGCCGCCCGCAAGGCGGCGCGCGCGCTGCTGGAAAAGGTGCGCCTGCCGGATGCCGAACAGTTGCTGGATCGCTACCCGCACCAGTTGTCGGGCGGCATGCGCCAGCGCGTGATGATCGCGATGGCGCTGTCGTGCCAGCCGCGCCTGCTGATCGCCGACGAGCCGACCACCGCCCTGGATGTGACCATCCAGGCGCAGATCCTGAACACCATCCGCCAATTGCAGCGCGACCTGGGCACGGCCGTGATCTTCATCACGCACGACATGGGCGTGGTGGCCGAGATGGCCGACGACGTGGTGGTGATGCTGCGCGGCAAGAAGGTCGAACAGGGCCCGGTGGAAGAGATCTTCCGCGCCCCCAAGCACCCTTACACCCGCGCCCTGCTGGCCGCCGTGCCGCGCCTGGGCAGCCTGACCGGCCGCGACCTGCCGCTGCGCACGCCGCAGACGGTGCTGGAAGGCGACACGCTGCGCGAAGTGGGCGAGACCCGCGAGCAGGACACGGCGCGCTACGACGAGCCGGTGTTGCGCGTCGAGAAACTGACCACGCGCTTTGACGTGGGCCACAACCTGTTCGGCCGCGTCACCCACCGCGTGCACGCGGTCGAGGAAGTGAGCTTCGATGTCTACCCCGGCGAGACGCTGGCGCTGGTGGGCGAATCGGGCAGCGGCAAGTCGACCATCGGCAAGACCCTGCAGCAACTGGTGACGCCGACCTCGGGCGCGGTGCGCTACAACGGCCAGGACATCTTCTCGATGGACGCCGCCGGCCGCCAGCGCCTGCGCCAGGAGATCCAGTACATCTTCCAGGATCCGTACGCCTCGCTGGACCCGCGCAAGACCGTGGCCTTCAGCATCGCCGAACCGATCCGCACGCACCGCCTGCTGAGCGACGAGGCCGCCATCGCGCGCCGCGTCGGCGAGCTGCTGGAACAGGTGGGTCTGAAGCCCGAGCACGCGCGCCGCTATCCGCATGAATTCTCGGGCGGCCAGCGCCAGCGCGTCTGCATCGCCCGCGCCCTGGCCAGCGACCCCAAGCTGATCATCGCCGACGAATCGGTGTCGGCGCTGGACGTGTCGATCCAGGCGCAGATCCTGAACCTGCTGATGGATCTGCAGAAGGACCGCGGCCTGTCGTACCTGTTCATCACCCACGACATGGCGGTGGTGGAAAAGGTCAGCCACCGCGTGGCGGTGCTGTACCTGGGCCAGATCGTGGAACTGGGCACGCGCCGCCAGATCTTCGAATCGCCGCAGCACGCCTACACCCGCAAGCTGCTGGCGGCCGTGCCGGTGGCCGAACCCGGCCGCCACATCGACACCTCGCTGATCGAGGGCGAAATTCCCAGTCCGGTGCGGCGCGTGGGCGACGAGCCGGCCATCATTCCCCTGGTTGAATGCGCGCCCGGCCACCGCGTGGCCCGCGCCGCCTGAACCTTCCCTTTTCTACACGTCGGCCCGGCCGATTTCCCGTCCTGGAGTTGAACATGCTCTCCCTACGCAAAACCTTCACCGCCACCGCCCTGGCCCTGGCGCTGGGCGGCGCGCTGCCCGCGGTCGTGTCGACCGCGCACGCGGCCGGCACGCTCAACGTCGCCATCAACCAGGACCCGGGCAGTTGGGATCCGATCGACACCTTCGTGACCTTCTGGGGGTCGGTCGGCAGCAACCTGTACGACGGCCTGACCCTGCGCGGCGCCGACCTGAAGCTGCAACCCGGCCTGGCCACCAAATGGGAATACCTGGACGACAACAAGCGCCTGCGCTTCACGCTGCGCCAGGGCGTCAAGTTCCACAACGGCGAGCCGTTCAACGCCGAGGCCGTCAAATTCACCTTCGAGCGCCTGCTGGGCGCGGAAGGCGCCAAGGGCCCGCAGAAGTCGAACTACGACTCGATCGGCGAGGTCAAGGTGGTGGACGAGTACACCGTCGACTTCATCCTCAAGCAACCCGACCCGGTGCTGCTGACCAAGCTGGCCGGCTACGGCGCCATGATCGTGCCGCCCAAGTACATCCAGGAAAAGGGCGAAGAGAACTTCAACACCCACCCGGTGGGCACCGGCCCGTTCAAGTTCGAGAGCTACCAGCCCAAGGTCAACGTGACCCTGGCGCGCAATGACGACTACTGGGGCGGCAAGCCCAAGCTGGACAAGGTGGTGTACCGCTTCATCAGCGAGCCCGGCACCCAGGTCGCCGAACTGCAGGCCGGGCGCGTGGACATCGCCACGCTGATCCCGCTGGGCCTGATCGAGACGGTCAAGAAGTCGGGCAACGCCGACGTGATCTCGACCGGCGGCCCGGTGGCCTTCGCGCTGCGCTACAACACCAAGAACGGCATCACCCAGAACCGCGACGTGCGCCGCGCGCTGATCATGGCGGTGGACCGCGACACCATCGTCAAGCAGCTGCTGCTGGGCCAGGCCAAGACCATCGCCAGCTTCCAGGGCCCGCAGTCGTTCGGCTACAACCCCGAGCAGAAGCCCCTGCCCTTCAACCCCGCCGAAGCCAAGAAGCTGCTGGCCGGCGCCGGCATCAAGCCGGGCGCGACGGTGCAGATCGACGTGCGCGGCAGCGATTCGAACTTCCGCGAAGTGGCCCAGGCGGTGTCGGGCTACCTGCAGGCGGTGGGCGTGCGCGCCACCATCAAGCCGTATGAGACCGGCGTGCTGCTCAACGACATCATTCCCGGCGGCAAGACCGGCGAGATGTGGCAGAACCAATGGGGCGGCTGGACCTACGACTACGACAACACGGCCTACCTGATGTACCACTCGGGCCAGAAGTGGAACCCGTACGACAACGATCCCAAGCTGAACGCCATGCTGGAAGCGCAGCGCACCGTCTATGACGTCAAGAAGCGCGAAGCCATGCTGCAGGAGATCGCCGCCTACGTGGCCGACCAGGCGCTGGAAATGCCGCTGTACAGCCTGAACACCATCGTCGGCGTGAACAAGCGCGTGAAGGGCCTGGAAGTGCCGGGCGACATCCGCTTCCGGTTCGTCGATACGACGGTGGAGTAGAGCCCCCCCGAGGCGCTGCGCGCCTTCCCCCAGGGGCATGCCTGCGGACCGGCGGAGCCGGATCCGCGGCATCCCGCTAGGGGGGCGATGCCTGATTGGGCGTCGCGATGTCTGTGAAGCATTTGACGCATTAACCCTACTGATTCGCCGGAGCGAAAGCCCTGGCGGAGCCTCATGACCGGATTTCTGATTAAACGCGTGTTGCAGGCGGTCTTCGTGATCGTGGCCGTGACGCTGCTCGTTTCCTATGCCGTGCGCCTGACCGGCGATCCCGCGCTGATGCTCAGCCAGGGCTCGGGCAGCGTCACCGAGCAGGACCTGGCCAACATCCGCCAGGCGCTGGGCCTGAACCGGCCGTTCCACGAGCAATACCTGAGCTACATGCAGGGCCTGCTGCACGGCGACTTCGGCCGCAGCTTCATGGGCGGCACCTCGGTCGCCAAGCTGATCGGCGACGCGCTGCCGGCCACGCTGATGCTGGCGTTCACCTCGCTGATCGCGTCCATCCTGATTTCGCTGCCGCTGGGCATCCAGGCCGCCATCAAGCGCGGCAAGCCCACCGACCAGGCCATCCGCATCCTGTCGCTGGTGGGACTGTCGTTCCCCAACTTCTGGCTGGCGCTGATGCTGGTGCTGCTGCTGTCGATCACCTTCCCGCTGCTGCCGCCGTCGGGCTGGAGCGGTCCGGCCAGCCTGGTGCTGCCGTCGCTGACCATGGCCATCATCCTGTCGGCCACCAACATCCGCCTGGTGCGCACCACCATGCTGGAGACGCTGTCGGCGCAATACATCATGGTCGCCCGCAGCAAGGGCCTGAAGGAGCGCATCGTGCTGTACAAGCACGCGCTGCGCAATTGCGCCATTCCGCTGATCACTTACCTGGGCCTGCAGTTCGGCGGCCTGATCGGCGGCATCGTGGTTATCGAAATGGTGTTCAACTGGCCCGGCCTGGGCACGCTGGCGTTCGACGCCATCTCCGGGCGCGACTATCCGGTGCTGCAAGGCACGGTCACCGTGCTGGCCGCCGTCATCGTCCTGGTCAACCTGATCGTCGACATCGCCTACGGCATCGTCGATCCCCGTATCCGCACGCGGTGAGCCCCATGCAGACCACTACTTTCCCCGCCGCCGCCAAGGCCGTCAAACCGCGCAGCCGCTACCGCTCGCTGGAATTCGTGCTGGGCGCCGCGCTGACCGGCGTCATGATCGCGCTGGTGCTGGCCTCGGGCTGGCTGTTTCCCGATGGCGGCGAGTCCATGGACCTGACCGCCCGCCTGATGGCGCCCTTCACCAGCGCCGCCCACCTGTTCGGCACCGACCCGCTGGGCCGCGACGTGCTGGCGCGCGTCATCGTCGGCGGCAAGATCTCGCTGCTGGTGGGTTTCGCGTCGGTGCTGGGCGGCGCCCTGCTCGGCGTCATCATGGGCCTGATCGCCGGCTACTACCGCGGCTTCTGGGACATGATCGTGATGCGCTTTGCCGACGTGCAACTGGCGCTGCCGTTCATCCTGGTGGCCATCACCTTCATCGCCATCCTCGGCGGCGGCCTGTTCAACGTGATCTTCTTCATGATCATTTCGCAGTGGGTGCAGTACGCGCGCCTGGTGCGGGCCCAGGTGCTGGCGCTGCGCGAACGCGAATTCGTGCTGGCGGCGCGCGCCTTCGGCGTGCGCGACCTGGCCATGATCCGCCACCACATCGTGCCCAACCTGCTGGGCCCGCTGGTGATCCTGATGACCCTGAACGTGGCCAACAACATCCTGCTGGAAAGCAGCCTGACCTTCCTCGGCCTGGGCGTGGATCCCATGATCCCGAGCTGGGGCGGTATGCTGGCCGATGGCCGCACCTACATGCAGACGGCGTGGTGGGTGAGCGTGTTTCCCGGCCTGGCGATCATGTTGACCGTGCTGGGCCTGAACCTTCTGGGCGACTGGCTGCGCGACCGTCTGGACCCGACTGGAAAAATCTGAAGATCATGGCATTGCTGGAAAAGACATTCGACCGCACCCTGGACGCCTGGATCCATGCCTACAAGGCGCCCGCCTGGCGCGGCGCGACGGTGGAAGGCTGGCTGTTCGAGGGCGTGGACGCGCGCCGCGAGGCCGAGGCGCGGCTGGCGCAGGCCGGCGTGACGGCGCGCTTTCGCAGCGCCTACAAACCGCTGCTGCATTACTTCCTGGAGGAAGTCGAGCGTGACGGCCTGGTGGCGGTCGAGCTGCGCTACCCGCTGCATGAACATGCCCAGGCCAAGCGCTTCACCCTGGAAGCCTATCCGCTGGTGGCGCTGCTGCGCGGCGTGCGCGTGACCCTGCAACCCGGCGCGGCCGACCTGCATTACGACGTCGTCCTGACCTACGCCGACGGCAGCCGCCGCGAGGCGCGCGTGTTCGCGCCCAACCAGCTCGGCCAGGCGCAGGACGGCACGCCCGAGCTGTCGCCCACCGGCTGGCTGCGCGTGCGCGATGCCGAGGGCGCGCTCCAGACCGACGCCGCCCAGGCCACCGAATACCAGCAAGCCTTCCGCAGCATCGTCGAGACGGTGCGCAACCATCCCTGGGGCGCGCACGAACCGTATTTCGACCGCCTGGAAATCCGCGTCGACCTGCCCGGCATGGACTTCGCCCTGCCGGTCGACGAGGAAATCGTCAGCACCTTCGAGGCGCTGCACGAAGATCTGTACTTCACGCTGCTGGAGCACTTCCAGCATCACTCCGGCCGCCCCAGCGGCGACCGCGGCCTGCAACCTGGGCAGATCATTCCCGACATCCGCCGCCATGACGGCGCGGCGCGGGTGCTGGTGACGCTGGAGCCGTTCGCGGCGCCGGTGCCGGTGACGCCGGTGACGCCCGACGCGCCGTTGGCCGCACTGCGCGAGCCGCTGACCGCCGCGCAGATCGCCGGCTGCATGGCCGCGCTGGGCGGCGACACCTTCCAGGCCGTCTCGCGCCAGGGCCGCCCGGTGCTGGGCACCTACCTGCGCGGCCCCGGCCCGGCGGTGTTCATCTCGGGCGCGCAGCACGCCAACGAAACCTCCGGCGTGGTTGGCGCGCTGCGCGCGGCGCAGGCGCTGAAGGCCCGCGGCGACGCGCATTTCGCGCTGATCGCGTCGGAAAACCCGGACGGCTACGCGCTCTTTAACCGCCTGCGCGAACAGCATCCGCGCCACATGTTGCACGCCTCGCGCTACAGCGCGCTGGGCGACGACATCGCCTACCGCGAGCACGCGCCGTTCTTCGAGCGCGAGGGCCGCCACCAGGCGCAGGCCATCAGCGGCGCGCAGTTGCACATCAATCTGCACGGCTATCCGGCACATGAATGGACCCGGCCCCTGTCGGGCTACCTGCCGCGCAATTTTGAGCTGTGGACCATCCCCAAGGGCTTCTTCCTGGTGCTGCGCCACCATCCGGGCTGGCGTGAACGCGCCCGCCGCCTGATCGAGGGCGTGACGGCGCGGCTGGCCCGCAACGTGCCCGGCCTGGTCGAATTCAATGCGCGCCAGCTTGAACTCTTCCACGCCCACGCGCTCGAAACCGGATTCGATGTGCTGAACGGCATTCCGGTGCAGGTCACGGAAACCGACCGGGAAGCGCTGCCGATGGCGCTGATCTCGGAGTTTCCGGATGAAACCGTGTACGGCGACCGCTTCGTTTTCGCGCATACTGTGCAAATGGAAACCGTCCTGGCAGCGACCGACCTGCATCGCGCCGGACATTAGTTGGCGTCTGACATGAACATCCGAGAACGCAACCACGGCGACGACCTCGCCCTGGTGGACATCTGGCTCCGGTCGGTGCGCGCCACGCATACGTTCCTGTCCGAAAAGGAAATCCAGGCCATGTACCCGCAGGTGCTCAACACCTACCTGCCGTCGGTGCGGGTCTGGGTCTGTGAGGACGATGCCGGCGAGGTCGCCGGCTTCATGGGCCTGAACGGCAACAAGGTCGAGATGCTGTTCGTCGATGCCAACAAGCGCGGCAAGGGCGCCGGACGGCGCCTGCTGAACTTCGCGCTGTCGCTGCACGGCAGCCTGCGGGTCGACGTCAACGAGCAGAACCCGCAGGCGCATGGCTTCTACAAGCACTATGGCTTCGAGGACGTGGGCCGTTCGGAAACCGACGATGCCGGGCGGCCGCGGCCGATCATCCATATGAAGCTGGCGGGGTGAGGCGGCGCGCTGCCGGCAGCGGTCCAATGCGCGTGCTGGATATATCACCCAACTGACGGCGCACCCGGTTGCTTTTCGCGCACGTGTGGAGAATGCCGTCAACAAGCGCCATCGGCACGGTGTGCCACGCTGCACTTATCGTGTAACACATGAGAACCGCACCATGAGCGACGCCACCTTTACCTTTCGGGGGGATGAAGCCTTGAAAAACGCGTTCGCCATGGCCGCGAAGGCCCGAGACCGTACCAGCGCGCAGCTTCCGCGCGACTTCATGCGCGAGTACATGCAGCAACAACAAGAAGCGGCCCGGCATGACGACGGATTCCGCCGCCAAGTGCAAGCGGGCCTGGATTCCGCCAACGCCGGCCGCTTGTTGCCGGCCGCCGCGGTCGAAACCAAATTCGCTGCCCGTCGTGCCGCCCCCCGTCGCCGGCTTGAAAAATCCAAGTGAGGGCATAGCGCTGGACGCCCGAAGCGATCCGGGACCGGGAAGCGGTCTACGATTTCATCGAGGCCGACAACCCCGTTGCGGCGCTGATGTTTGATGAGCTTCTTGAAGAGAAGGCGGGACGCCTGATCGATCATCCCGGCCTGGGTCGTCCCGGCCGTGTCGCTGGCACCCGGGCGCTGGTGGCGCACCCGAACTATCTGTTGATCCACGACGTGAAGAACGATCTGGCGCGCATGCTGCGTGTGCTGCATGCGGCCCGGCAGTGATCGCCACCGGATCCATCGCCTGAAAATCGTTGAAACACACCTGGCCCCGGGCCAGCGCGCGGTTCGGCAGGACAATGCCTGCCGCGCGGCGTCAAAACAAGACGACTTCAGGCCGCCATCGGTCTCATCACGGCCATGCCCATACGATAATAAAAATCATTCATCAACAATGGACATACCGTGATCCTACGGCCCCCGTAGCACGGTGATTTCTGCATGAGCGCCCTGGCCTACCGTTCCCCTCCTTCGCTGGAAACGCTCTACTGCGACCATCACGGCTGGCTGCAACGCTGGTTGCACCACCGCCTGGGCAACGCCTGCGACGCGGCGGACCTGGCCCACGACACCTTCGTCCGGCTGTTGGCCAAGCCGGTCGGCCGCGACTTCAGCAACTTCGTCCAGGCCCGCGCCTACCTGCGCACCGCCGCCGGCGGCCTGTGCGTGGACCTCTGGCGCCGCCGCGAGATCGAGCAGGCGTGGCTGCAAACCCTGGCCGCCCAGCCCGAGGCCATGGCGCCTTCGCCCGAGCATCAGGCCATCATCATCGAGACGCTGCTGGAGATCGGCGCCATGCTCAGCCGGCTGTCGCAGAAGGCCGCGACGGCCTTCATCATGGCGCAGGTGGACGGCGTGCCGTACCGCGCCATCGCGGTCGGGCTGGGCGTCTCCGAACGCATGGTCAAGAAGTACATCGCCCAGGCCATGCTGCAATGCGCGTTGATCCAGGCCGGCCTGGCCAGCTGAGCCGGCCGGCGCCGCCGTGAACGCCGTTTCCCCGCCGCCACCGCCCCGGCGCGCGGCCGCACAGACCGCCCCCGACGTGCGCAGCCTGCAGCAAGCGGCGCAGTGGTACGCGACCCTGCGCGACGAGAACGCCTCCGAGGCTGACCGGCTCGCCTGGCAGCGCTGGTTGCGATCGCCGGCGCACCAGGCCGCCTGGGCCCACATCGAGGCCGTGAGCCGCAAGTTCGAGCCGCTGCGAGGCTATGGTCCGCCCGGCATGGCGGCCGCCGCGGCGGGCGGCGCAGCCGCGCGCAAGACGGCGCTCTCCCGGCGCCGCGCGCTCAACGCCCTCAGCGGCACGCTGAGCCTGGGCGTGCTCGCATGGTTGGGCTGGCGGCAAGCGCCACGCTACGCGTTGCCGCCCTGGGCCGACTACCGCACCGGCACCGGCGAACGCCGCGACCTCGTGCTGGCCGACGGCTCGCGCATCTGGCTCAACACCGGCACCGCCTTGCGCGTGGACTATCGACCCAGCCTTCGCCGCCTGGTCTCGTTGTGCGGCGAAGTCTTCATCCAGACCGCCGTCGACGGCCTGCAACGCCCCTTCTGCGTCGATACCGCGCACGGCCGGCTGCAGGCCCTGGGCACGCGCTTCACGGTGCGCCAGACCGACGCGGGCACGCGGCTGGACGTGTTCGATGGCGCGGTGGCCATCCGCACCCTCGCCGGCCAGGCCCTGCGCGTCCAGGCAGGGCAAGCCGCGCGGTTCGACGCCCGGCAAATCACCGCGCTGGCGGGCGCCGATCCGATGCGCAACGCCTGGACGCGGGGCGTGGTGCTGGCGGACGACCTGCCCCTGGGTGAGTTGCTGGCCGAGCTGGGCCGCTATCGCGCCGGCCATATCCGTGTCGCGCCCGAAGTGGCCGGTCTGCGCGTCATGGGCGTCTTTCCGGCGGACGATCCGGAGCGGGCGTTGGCCATGCTGGAACAGACCCTGCCCATCCGCGTGCGCCGCAGCCTGCCGTGGTGGATCACCGTCCAGGCCCGTTGAGCCAGGCCCCCTGAACCTCCTCCCGCCGCGGCCGCCGAACGCCACGGCATGCCCTCGCAAGACGGCCCCGCCTCATTTGTAGGACGGGGACTCGGTTCCCCTTCCGCGCCTCCCATTCGATTCAGACAGTAAGAGACCACGGCTGAACGGGCGCCGGACCCGCCCTCGCGGCCCGGCCCCCGGGTGGGATGTGACGGCGCCCCGCCGCGCCCGCCGCCGATCGTCTCGCCGCCCGAACAACCTTTGGAAAGACCGATCGATGTCCCGTCCCGCCTTCCTTCCCGCCTTGCACGCCCACGCGCGCCCCGCGACCGCTTCGGCGACGCCCCCTCACCCTACCCCCGCGCTGCACGCATTGGCGCTGGCGCTGAACCTGGCTATCGCGGGCGCAACGCTCGCCACGGTCGGCTGGGCGTCCGCCGCGCAGGCGCAAGCGGCCGCCGCGCCGGCGCGCCGCCACGACATTCCCGCCGGACCGCTGAACGCCGCCCTGACCCGTTTCGCGCAGGAGGCCGGCCTGCTGCTCTCGGCGCCCGGGGCATTGACGCAGGACAAGCGCACCGCCGGCCTGTCCGGCATCGTGACGGTCGATCAGGGCTTTGCCGAACTGCTGCGGGGACAAGGACTAGCCGCCGCGCGCCAGACGGACGGCAGCTATGCGCTGCGCCAGACCGCGCCGGCCGACGCGGCGGCCGTCACTACCCTGCCGGCGGTGCGCGTGACGGGCGCCCCGGAATCCATGACGCGGCGACTCCCCGCCCCCTATGCGGGCGGCTGGCTGGCCCGTGGCGGACGCGTCGGCCTGCTGGGCAACAAGGACGTGATGGCAACGCCGTTCAGCACGGCCAGCTACACGTCCCGCATGATCGAGGACTGGCAGGCTGACACGGTCGCGCAAGCGCTGCACGCCGACGCATCAGTGCGGCAGACGTTCCCCGAATCGGGGCCGACGGAGTTCTTCAACGTGCGCGGGTTCTACATGCCCAGCACGGACTTCGCCTGGAATGGCCTGTTCGGCCTGGCGCCGGGCTTCCAGGCGGCGACGGAATTCCTGGAACGCATCGAGGTGCTCAAAGGTCCCGGCGCGCTGTTGTATGGCATGACGCCCGCAGGGTCCGTGGGCGGGGTCATCAACCTGGTGCCCAAACGGGCGGGCGACACGCCGCTGACACGCCTGACGGCCAGGTTTTCCTCGAACTCGCAACGGGGCGCGCACCTGGATCTGGGGCGACGCTTCGGCCGCGACGACGCCTTCGGCATTCGCGTCAATGCCGTCAAGTCCGATGGCCGCCCCCCCCTGGACGGTCAATCGAAGAACAAGGAAAGGGGATCGGTGGCGCTCGACTATCGCGGCGAGCGCCTACGCGTTGCGCTGGACGCCTACCGCATCGACGGCAAGACGCGCGGCGGCATGCCGCTGTTCACCACGTTTGCCGGCGGGCAGGTTCCCGACGCCCCCGATCCCACCCTCAACCCCCTGCCCGGCGCGCGCGCCTCGGAACACAGCAGGGCCGTCATCGCCTCGGCCGAGTTCGACTTCAACGACCAATGGATGGGGTTCGCGTCGGTCGGCGCCAGACGCCAAGGCAGCGCCGGCTATATGAACAACGCCCTGGGCCGGAACGCGCAACCCTCGGGCGCCTACATCGGCATGGCCAAGAACACGAGAAGCTTCTCCCACGCCCATGCGGCCGACGGCGGCATTCGCGGACGCCTGCGCACCGGGCCGGTCGAACATGAAATCACGCTGAGCGGCAACGCCATCCGACAGACGGGCGGCGCGGTCCAAGGCCCGGTGACGATGTGGGCGTCGAACATCTATGCGCCCACCCAACCGACGCTGACCGTGGGCCCCGCCGCGCCGCCGAAGTCATCCGACAACACCTTGAGCAGCATCGCCCTGGCCGACACGCTTTCCTTTATGCGGGACCAATACCTGCTGACGCTGGGCGCGCGGCAGCAGCGCGTGCGCACGAAGAACTATGCGCCCTCGGGCGCCGTGACCACCCGGTACGACAAACAGGCCCTGACGCCCGCCCTGGGCGTCGTCATCAAGCCATGGGCCGCGCCGGTCTCGGTGTACGCCAACTACATCGAAGGCCTGTCGCAAGGAGACCGGGTCACCGACGCCACCGCCGCCAATTTTGGCGAGGTCTTCCCGCCGTACCAGAGCAAGCAGATGGAGCTGGGCGCCAAATGGGATGCCGGCTCGCTGCTCAATACCCTGGCGCTCTTCCAGATCACGCGCCCCAGCCTCGTCAAGAACGACGACAGCAACCGCTACGCCCCCGATGGCGAACAACGCAATCGCGGCATCGAATGGAGCATTGCCGGCGAAGCCGCGCCGGGACTGCGCCTGCTGGGAGGCGCGACTTACCTCAAGGCCATCAATACCAGGACCCGTGCCGGCCTGCTCGATGGCAAGACGGCCATCGGCGTTCCGAACTGGCTGTTCAACCTGGGCGCGGAGTGGGACACGCCGTCGCTGCCGGGCCTGACCCTGCGCGCCGCCGCCATGTACACCGGCCAGCAGTATGCGGACAGCGCCAACACGCAGAAGCTGCCCGCCTGGACGCGGCTCGATCTGGCCGCCCGCTACGCCACCCGCCTCGCCGCCCACAACGTGGTGTTGCGCGCGAGCGTGGAGAACGCGTTGAACAAGCGTTACTGGTCGGGCGCGTGGTACGGCTCCACCTCGGTCGGCACGCCGCGCGCTGTCAAGCTGGCGGTCAGTGTGGATTTCTGACGCGCGGGGCGGCCGGGGTTGCCACCAAGCTTCTGGTTCTCCCCGGCCCCGTCGGGCCTTGGCCGGCCTCATGCTTCGGTCAATGAACCCCTGAAAGCCGAGTTCGCCACAACCGCAAAAGCCCGGCGCCGTAACCGCGCGCAACGCCTGCGAGAAACGAAGGAATTGCGCCGGGCGGGAGCGCCTATCGACGGACAACCCTTGCGCCCTACTCCTTCTCTCCGTGCCGCGCCCGCCACGCCTTGAGCGCGGCGCGGTATTCGTCCATGGCTTCGTTGTAGGTGTCGTAGACGCAGGGAATACAGCCGCTGTTGCAGCATTCCTCGGGCGCGGGGGCCTCGGGCGGCACGGGCGGCGGGTCGTCGGCGTCGGGGGGAGCGGTATTCGGGGTATTCGCGGGACTCATGAACGCATGTTAGCGCCGATCGGCCCCGCCTCGTCCGCCAGCGCCTGCCATTGCCGGCGCCGGATCTCATAGCGCAGCTTGCGCGCCTCGCCTTCGCCGGTGGTCTCGATCCAGCGCATGCCACACTTTTCCATCACGCGCATCGAGGCGGCGTTGGCCTGGATCGCCACCGCGCACAACACGTCCACCGGCAGGTGTTCGAATCCCAGCGCCAGCAAGGCGCGGGTGGTCTCCGAGGCGTAGCCCCGGCCCCAGCAAGCCGGCGTGAACGCATACGCGACCTCGACCCGCTCGATCCCGTCCGCCAGCGCCAGCTTGAGGCCGGCGCGGCCGGCCAGCGCGCCGCTGTCGCGCTCGGTCAGCACATACATGCCATAGCCGTGCTCGGCCCAGTGCAGCAGGTTGTGCTCGACGTAGCGCCGGCTGGCGGTGGCGTCGCGGGTGCCGCCCATGGTCGCCATCAGGGCGGCGTCGGCGTGCATGGCGGTCAGGAACGGCAGATGCGTCTGCGACATGCGCTCGGCGCGCAGGCGCCGGGTGACGAAGGATTCGGGCAGCAGGGCGGACGGCATGGAATCAGGATGGGCACACACGGTGCCTTGCATCATACCCAGGCCGGCGCCTCGCGCGCCATCGCACTTTCGCAGCCTGGACACCGGGAAAATCCACGCTATTGATCGTGCGCCGGAACGGCGTCGGGACGCGTTGCCCGCCTCCCGGGTAGCCCCGAGAGGCGGGCGGCGAGCCTCTTTCAGCCGCGCTTCAGGCCCAGGAAGCTCCAGCGCACATCGGCGCGGTCCAGCATGTCTTCGCGCGTGACGCAGTAATGCGCCGACAGGCCGTGGCCGGCCGCCAGCGCGATGGTTTCCTCGGCCGAGACGTCGAACATGCGGCGGCCCGGCGGCACCGGGCCGTGGCGCAGCGACATCAGGATCTGGCCGCCGGGCGCCAGCAGGGCCGCCAACGCCGCCATGCCGCGGGCGCGCTCGTCCGCGTCCAGGTGCATCCAGACCGCGGTCAGCATGATGACGTCGAACGCGCGTCCACGCAGTCCAGGCAGATCCGGCAGGGCGTCATCGACCCATTCCAGATTGGGCAGCGCATGGCGCCGCTGGCCCTCGCGCCGCAGCGCGGGCGTGGGTTCGGCCGCCACCACCTGATGGCCCATGCGCGCCAGCGCGGCGGCGTCGCGGCCCGAGCCGGCGCCGATGTCGGCGATGCGCGACGGCGTCGCCGGGATCAGGTGCGCCACGTCGCGATGCACGTCGGCGAAGGCGATGCTCTCGTACTGCTCGGCCAGGGCCGCGGCGTTTTCGCCGTAGCCCTGGGTGCCCGAGACGAGCGTCGCGCCCGTCTCGCGCACGGTGTGGTCCGCGCTCATTTGGCCTTGAGCGCGTCGTAGATGCGCTTGCCGACGCGGCCATCCTGCGGCAGGTTGCGCTTTTCCTGTTCGGCGCGCACCGCATCGCGGGTCTTGGCGCCGGGAATGCCGTCGGCGCTGCCGACGTCATAGCCGCGGGCGTTGAGCATCTCCTGCACTTCCTTGATCTGCGCGCGCGACAGGCCGGGGTCGTCCGTCGGCCAGGCCGTGGCCAGCGCCGCGCCGCCCTGCAGGCGGTTCAGCAGCAACGCCACCGCCAGGCCATAGCGGCGCGACTGGTTGTAGTGCAGGATCGCGTCGAAATTGACCGTGGCCAGGAACACCGGGCCCTTGGCGCCGGTGGGCGCGAACAGGTAGGCCTGCTGGTCGTTGCCGGCGGCCAGCTTGAGCGCCGAGCCGTCGCCCTGCTTCAGGCCGGCCTGGGCCCACTGGGCGATGCTGCGGCGGTCTTGCGAGCCGACGTATTCCGCGTCGGGCGCGGGCGGGATGGCGGCCGCCACGTCGGCCGGCACGCGCACCTCCACCACCGCCGGCAGGCCGTGCGTCCATTTGGCGCGGCGCTTGCGCAGGTGGTTGGCGGTCGAGGCCAGGGCGTCGGGCAGCGAGTTGTACAGGTCGATCTTGCCGTCGCCATCGCCGTCCGCCGCCAGCTCGTAGAACGAGGTGGGGATGAACTGGGTCATGCCGAAGGCGCCGCTCCAGGAACCGACGAAATTGTCGGCCGGCACCACGCCGTCGCGCAGCAGGCGCACGGAGGCGTAGGCGTTCTTTTCCCACAACGTCTTGTTCTCGGTGCAGGCGCGCGTCAGCCAGGCATTGAGCACGTCGGTCTTGCCGACCTGGCGGCCGTAGTTGGTCTCGATGCCGAAGATGGCCACCAGCGTGGCCGGATCGACCTGGTACTGCTGACTGATGGCGTCGAGTTGCTGGCCGTACTTGGCGAGCACGGCGCGGCCGTCGGCGACGCGCTCGTCGTCGACGGTCTTGGCAATGTAGTCCCACCAGGTCTCGCGGCCTTCGGGCTGGCCCTGGGCCGAGGCCACGGTGGTGGGCAGCAGCTTGGCCTTGGCGGTGTACTTGTCCCAGTCGGCCAAGGTCAGGCCGTTGGCGGTGGCGCCCTTGCGCAGCTTGGCGATGCACGCCTTGGTGTCCAGTTCGGTCGGGATGATGACCGTGGGCGCGGCGGGCGTGGCGGTCGCGGCGGGGACCTGGGCTGGCGCCGGGGCCGGGGTCGGGGCCAGGGTCGGGGCCGCCGTCGCGGGCGCGGCGGCGGGCACGTGTACCTGCGCGGGTGGCGCGGCGCGTGAATCGTCCGGCGTCGCCGCCGGGGTGGCCGCCGGCGGCGTGGCCGGCGTCGCCGGTTCGTCGAAGCTGCGCTTGGGGGTCAGCACCGGCACGGACGGGGACGGCTGGGCCCCCGGGCTACGCGTGCCGGTGGCGGAAGAAGGCGCCTGGGCCTGGACGGCGCCGCAAGCGGCGACGCTCAGCGCGGCGGCCAGAACCGCGCGCGCCAGGGGATCGATTCGGGTGCGAAGCGCATTCTGTCGCATGGTAATCCTGAAAAATCGAAGTCAGCCCGGATCGTACCCCGAGCGGGCGCCGAAATCGAACGGGCACAAGCGCGGGCAGTTACGGGTCGATACCGGTTCCGGGTGGCGGGACCACGGCTGTCACCGCGCCCCATCGATCACCCCACAATGCTGGCCGCCGCCAAGCCTGGCGGTGAACGGCGCAAAACACGCAGGCAGAGCGCCAGTGCCAGCAGGCTCGACAGCGCAAAGCCAAGGGTCTGCCCCAGCAACACGCCTTCGGCCCCGCCGAGGCGAGCGCCGAGCCAGACGAACGGCAGCGTGCCCACGGTGGCGCGCAACCAGCCGACCGCCGTCGCATAGGCGGCATGCCCCAGGTTGTTGAATACCGCCACGGAGACGAAGAAGACGCTGTTCAGCGCCCACAAGAAGCTGGCGTAGCGGCAGAAAACCATGACTAGTTCGCGGCCCGCCCCGGGCCGCCCGGGTTCCCGCCTTGTCTTCATGCGCATCGCCCCCCCGCCTGCCTGGCATCGAACTCTACCGAAACCCCGGCCCGCGTTGCCAAGGACTCGGCGCGGGACAATAATCGGCGCATCGCCACTGCCCGGCCGCCGCGTCCCCGGCGGCCGGGCAATGGCGCCGCCTCGGGATGGCCCGCCGATTCCGGATATGATCGGCGCCCTGTCACGGGCATTCGGCCGCGAGATGCTGACGGCGAACCGGTACCTGTGGATGCCGCCGGACGCGCGCGTTCGCCGGCACGCGGGCGCAGGCCGTCAATACCCCCACTTAGGAGCACCCATGTACGATTGGCTCAACACCTTGCCCAAGGCGGAACTGCACCTGCACCTGGAAGGCACGCTCGAACCCGAGCTGCTGTTCCGGCTGGCCCGCCGCAACGGCGTGGCGCTGCCGTGGCCCGACATGGACGCCCTGCGCGCCGCCTACAACTACGGCAATCTGCAGGCGTTCCTCGACCTGTACTACCGCGGCGCCGACGTGCTGCGCACCGAGCAGGACTTCTACGACCTGACCTGGGACTACCTGGTGAAATGCCACGAACAGAACGTGGTGCATACCGAGCCCTTTTTCGATCCGCAGACCCATACCGACCGCGGCGTGCCGTTCAAGGTGGTGCTGGACGGTATCAGCCAGGCGCTGGCAGACGGCCGCGACAAGCTTGGCATCAGCAGCGGCCTGATCCTCAGTTTCCTGCGTCACCTGCCCGAGGAACAGGCCATGCGCACGCTGGACGAGGCACTGCCCTATCGCGACGCCTTCATCGCCGTCGGCCTGGACAGCAGCGAAAAAGGCTTTCCGCCGCGCCTGTTCCAGCGCGTTTTCGACCGCGCCCGCGCCGAGGGCCTGCCGGCCGTGGCCCATGCCGGCGAGGAAGGCCCGCCCGAGTACATCTGGGAGGCGCTGGATCTGTTGAAGGTCTTGCGCATCGACCACGGCGTGCGCGCCGCCGAGGATCCGCGCCTGATGGCGCGCCTGATCGACGAGCAGATCCCGCTGACCGTCTGTCCGCTGTCGAACACGCGCCTGCGGGTGTTCGAACACATGTCGCAGCACAACATCCTGTCGCTGCTGGACGCCGGCGTGAAGGTCACGGTCAATTCCGACGACCCGGCCTATTTCGGCGGCTACGTCAACGAGAATTTCCATGCGCTGTACGAGCACCTGGGCATGACCCAGGCCCAGGCGCGGGCGCTGGCCGACAACAGCATGGATGCGCGCATCCTGAAGTAGGCCGGCCGGACGCGCTGAGCCCGTTGATCAACGAACCGGGGGAGGAAGTCAAGCTGCCCCGGGCGCACCCACCAAGCGCAGGAACGGCGGAATCAACCGGGCCGCCAGCGCGTCGGCGTCGGCCGCGCCGCGCGCGATGGCATCATCGACCGCGCCGTGCATGCCGTGGTACAGCAGGATCGCGGTCAACGCCGGTTGCGCCAACTGCCAGCAGCCGGCCTGCTGGCCGGCGCGCAACATGGCCTCGGCCTGCGCCAGCACCGCCGCGCGCTCGGTGGCGCCGCGATGCGGATGGTTGACGTCGTGGAACACCACGTCGTGCAGCGCGTAACCGTCGAAATAGGCGTGCACGCCGGCGCGCGTCCAGGCCCGCAGGCGCGCCACGCCGTCGTCCGGCGCGCAGGCCGCCATGGCCGCGTCGATGCGATCCAGGAAGCCTTGCGAGAACTTGGCGCGCAGCGCCGCCAGCACATCCGCCTTGGACGAGAAGTAGTGATAGAAGGTGCCCTTGGCCACGCCGGCCTGCGCCACGATCTGGTCGATGGTGGTGGCTTCGACGCCCTGGCGCACGAACAGGTCTTCGGCGGCCGCCATCAATTCGCCCAGGCGCACCGCCGCCGGCTTGGTACGCGATGGCGGGGCGACGGCGCCCTGGGCGGCGGGCCGGGCTGAGGATCGGGCGGCGGACTTGGCGGAAACAGGGGCCATCGCGAGCGGGGTTACATCGTTCTCAATGGTCGCCAGTGTAGTAGAGGAGACGCCCGGCGTGGCTTCCGGGAACAACTGGGAATGCGTCTTTTTATCTATTGACCGACGGTCGGTCGATTACTAGAATACGATCTCACATTCCCTTCCCGGCCCTTCCGCATGCATGCCTCCCGCCGCCGCGCCCTGGTGTTCGCCGTGAACCTGGGCAGCTTCATCACCATCCTGGACATCAGCATCGTCAACGTCGCCCTGCCCACCATGCAGGCCGCGCTGCGCATCGACATGGCCGGCCTGCAATGGGTGGTGGACGCCTACGCGCTGTGCCTGTCGGCCTTCATGCTCTCGGCCGGGCCGCTGGGCGACCGCTATGGCCGCAAGCGCTCGTGGCTCGCGGGCGTCGTGCTGTTCACGCTGGGGTCGGCCTTCTGCGGCCTTGCCGACAACCTGCCGCTGCTGCTGGCCGGCCGCGCGGTGCAAGGCGTGGCCGGCGCGCTGCTGATCCCGGGCGCCATGTCGCTGCTGACGCAGGCCTTTCCCGATTCCGCCGAGCGCGCCCGCGCCATCGGCCTGTGGGCCTCGTGCAATGCCATCTCGTTGATCGTGGGGCCGATGCTGGGGGGATTGCTGGTGGCGCACTTCAACTGGCAGAGCATTTTCCTGATCAACCTGCCGGTGGGCGCGCTGGCGATCGCGCTGGGCGCCTGGGGCATCCAGGAAAGCGCGCATCCCGAACATGCCGCTTTCGATCCGGCCGGCCAGGCCCTGAGTGTGGTCTGGCTGGGCGCGCTGACCTATGGCCTGATCACCGCTGGCGAGCATGGCTGGCACGCGCCGGCCACTCTCGCCGCGCTGGCCGTGGCCGCCGTCGGGCTGATCGCCTTCCTGTGGGTCGAGCACACG
Source organism: Achromobacter sp. (assembly GCF_050285565.1). Lineage (GTDB taxonomy): Bacteria > Pseudomonadota > Gammaproteobacteria > Burkholderiales > Burkholderiaceae_B > Achromobacter. The sequence goes on along the minus strand of NZ_JBLZXG010000002.1, from coordinate 521,924 downwards.
GTGGCGCGCCCGATCCTGCCGCTGGGCCTGTTCCGCGACGCCGGCTTCGCCAGCACCAACTTCGCTTCGTTCGTCATGGGATTCGGCGCCTACAGCAGTCTGTTCTTCTTTTCGCTGTACCTGCAGCACGTGCGCGGTCTGTCGCCGCTACAAGCCGGTTGGCAACTGGCGCCGCAATTCGTGGCCACCGGGATCCTGTCGACGGTGTTCGGCCGCCTGAACCCGCGCTTCGGCCTGCCGCGACTGATGATCGCCGGCTACGGCATGGTCGGCGCCGCCATGCTGGGCATGCTGAGCTTTGACGCGCACACGCCCTATGCGCTGTCGGGTTCGCTGATGGTGCTGCTGGGCCTGGGCATGGGGCTGGCGGTGCCGGCCACCAGCATGGCGGTGATGGCGACCGTGCCGCGCGAACGCTCGGGCATGGCGTCGGCCACCATGAACGCGCTGCGCCAGACCGGCATGACCATCGGCATCGCGCTGCTGGGCGCGCTGATGAGCGGCCGCGCGGTCGAGCACCTGGCCGCGGCGCTGACGCGGCAGGGCCTGGCGGACGCGCGGGCGGTGGCGCGCGTGGCGGTCACCCGGCACGTGCTGCCGGCGCAACCCGATGGCGTGACGGCGTTGTTCGCCGATGCGTTGGCCAGCGGGTTCCATGCCGCCATGGCCGGCGCCGGCGTGGCCTCGCTGCTGGCGGCGCTGCTGCTGTTGTGGGTCACGCGCGGCGCGCGGCCGGCGTTGCGCGCCGCGTAATTCCAGCGCCCGGAATCAAACGGCGCCGTTCTTAAGCAGGCGTAACAAGCACGCCGCGACGGTGGCGCTCCGGTAATATCTCCGCCCAATAACAGGTTAACAACCACGAGGAGACATGCCATGCAACACCGCAAGTTCCTGTTCCGCCTGGCGCCGCTGGCGCTGGCCGCGCACCTGGCGCTGAGCGGCCCGGCCGCCGCGCAGAGCGCGCCCGGCACGCAAGGGCCGCTGGCGCCGGCCCCGCTGCCGGAACTGGCCGCGCAGATCGACCAGCGCGCCAAGGCCATCGAGGACAAGCTCATCGCCTGGCGCCGCGACATTCACCAGCACCCCGAGCTGGGCAACCAGGAAACGCGCACGTCCAAGCTGGTGGCCGATCACCTGCGCGCGCTCGGCATGGACGTGAAGACCGGCGTGGCCGGCACCGGCGTGGTGGCCTTGCTCAAGGGCGGCAAGCCCGGCCCGGTGGTGGCGCTGCGCGCCGACATGGACGCGCTGCCGGTCAAGGAACAGGTCGACGTGCCGTTCGCCTCCAAGGCCCGGAGCACCTACCTGGGCAAGGAAGTGGACGTGATGCACGCCTGCGGCCACGACGCCCACACCGCCATCCTCATGGCCACCGCCGAAGTGCTGGCCGGCATGAAGGAGCAGTTGCCCGGCAGCGTCAAGTTCATCTTCCAGCCCGCCGAGGAGAGCCCGGCCGACTTCGAGCCGGACGGCAAGAAGATCTGGGGCGCCAAGATGATGGTGCGGGAAGGCGTGCTGGACAATCCCAAGGTCGACGCGATCTTCGGCCTGCATGTGTCCAGCAGCTATCCGGTGGGCAAGCTGTCGTGGCGCAGCGGCCCGGCGATGGCGGCGGCCGACCAGTTCTGGATCGACGTGACCGGCAAGCAGACGCACGGCGCGCGGCCGTGGTCGGGCATCGACCCGATCGTGGTCAGCTCGCAGATCATCCTGGGCCTGCAGACCATTCCCAGCCGCCAGATCAACAGCATGCTGGAGCCGGCCGTCATCACCGTGGGCGCGATCCATGGCGGCAACCGCATGAACATCGTGCCGGACAGCGTCGCCATGACGGGCACCATCCGCACCTATGACGAAGGCATGAAGAAGGACATCCACCAGCGCATCGAACGCACCGCCACGCAGATCGCGCAAAGCGCCGGCGCCAAGGCCGACGTGCGCGTGGTGGAGCTGTACAACGCCACCGTCAACAACCCCGGCCTGACCGAGGAAATGGGCGCGACGCTGCGGCGCGTGGCCGGCGAAGGCAACTACGGCCTGCAGCCCAAGTCCACGGCGTCCGAGGACTTCTCGTTCTACCAGGAGCAGGTGCCGGGCATGTTCTTCTATCTGGGCGTCACGCCCAAGGACGTCAACCCCGACAGCGCCGCGCCCAACCATTCGCCGCGCTTCTACGTCGACGAGTCGGGCCTGATCAACGGCGTGCGGGCCCTGTCGAACCTGACGGTCGACTACATGGCCAAGGCCGGCAGGGGCAGTTGATCCCGCGCGGGCCGCGCGTCAAGCGGACGCCGGCCCGCTGGCCGCGAACCCGGCGCGCCATGCATGGCGCGGCGAGCAAGTGTGCGGGCGGCACGATTGACGCCCGCCCGGCCCCTGGCTACAGTGACCGCCGACCCTGGCCGGCCACGCTGCCGCCGGCCGGCCTGCGAACTTCGCGGCGCGCCGCGAGCCCTTTACCGGATTCCTCATGAACAGTTACCGCGTCGGCATCGCCGGCTTCGGCGCCATCGGCCAGGCCGTGGCGCAATCCCTGGATGCCGGCCTGCCCGGCCTGACCCTGGCCGCCGTGGCGGTGCGCGATCCCCAGACCGCGCCGGCGGTGGCGTGGCGGAGCGCCGCGCCGGTCTTCACCACCATCGGCGACCTGGCCGCGCATTGCGATGTGGTGGTCGAATGCGCCCCCGCCGCCGTGTTCCGCGAACTGGCCGAGCCGGTGCTGCGCGCCGGCAAGAAGCTGGTGGTGCTGAGTTCCGGCGCGCTGCTGCGCCACGATGACCTGATCGAACTGGCGCGGCGCCACCAGGGCCAGATCCTGGTGCCGTCCGGCGCCATCCTGGGGCTGGACGCGATCACCGCCGCCGCCGAGGGCGAAATCCACTCGGTGACGATGATCACGCGCAAGCCGGTGCGCGGCCTGCTGGGCGCGCCGTACCTGACCGACAACAACATCGACATCGACGGCATCACCGAACCGCGCCTGATCTTCCGCGGCTCGCCGCGCGAGGCGGCGGTGGGCTTTCCGGCCAATCTGAACGTGGCGGTGAGCGTGTCGCTGGCCGGCATCGGCCCGGACCGCACCACGCTGGAGATCTGGGCCGACCCGTCGCTGGAGCGCAACGTCCATCGCGTCGAAGTGGTGTCCGATGCCGCGTCGTTCTCGATGGAGATCCAGAACATTCCGTCGGCCAATCCGAAAACCGGCCGCATCACCGCGCAAAGCGTGATCGCGGCGCTGCGCAAGCTGACCGGCCCGCTGCGGGTCGGCACCTGAGCAAGCCAGGCGTCGCGCCCCGGGGGCGCGCGCGTTCCGTGCCGCCCAGCGCTCACGCCGCCGCCACCGACCGCGCCCGCCCCGGATCGGGCGCCGGGCGCATCGCCGCCATCGTCCAGCCGCCCGCGCCGTCCAGATCCAGCCGGTGGCTATGGAATGCGTCCAGCGTGCCGCGATGGCCAACGCTGACCAGCATGGCGCGCGGCAGGTGTTCGCGCAGCAGCCCGTAGAGCATGTGCTCCAAGCCCTCGTCGGTGGCTGACGTGGCCTCGTCCAGGAACACGATGGCGGGCCGGTTGAACAGCACGCGCGCGAATGCCACGCGCTGCTGCTCGCCGATCGACAGGATGCGCGACCAGTCGGCCTCGTGATCCAGCCGTCCGGCCAGATGGCCGAGGTTCACCGCGCGCAACGCCGCCGCCAGGCGCGCGTCGTCCGCTTGCCGCGCATGCCCCGGGTAGGCCACCGCGTCGCGCAGCGTACCCAGCGGCAGGTAGGGGCGCTGCGACAGGAACAAGGCCGCCGCGCCCTGCGGCCGGCGCACCGTGCCGCGCGCATACGGCCACAGGCCGGCCACGGCGCGCAGCAAGGTGGTCTTGCCACTGCCCGAGGGCCCCTTGATCAGCAGCGCCTGGCCCGGCCGCAACGACAGGTCGAGCCGCCGCAGCAAGGCTTGCCCGTCGGGACGCGACACCTCCAGCGCGGCGATCTCCAGCGCGTCGGGCACGGCTTGCGTCTCGATCGCGGGCAGCGCCCGGGCCGCCGCGTTGGCGTCGAGGAAGCCGGCCAGGCGGTTGAGCGTGGCGCGGTACTGGGCGAACGCATCGTACGAGGTGCGAAAAAAGGACAGCGAATCCTGCACCTGGCCGAACGCCTGCGAGGTCTGCATCACGTCGCCCAGCTTGATCGCGCCGCTGAAAAAGCGCTGCGCCTGCAGCAGAAACGGAAACACCACCGCCACCTGGCTCACCACCAGATTGAAGCCGTCGAACTTCAGGCCCCGGTAAACCCGCGCCCACAGGTTGGCGATGTAGGCCGAAAAGCGCGTCCACAACGTGCGCCGCTCGACCGCCTCGCCCTGGTAGAAGGCGACGTTCTCGGCGTTCTCGCGCAGGCGCAGCAAGGCGTAGCGGAAATTGGCGGTGAGCCGCTCGGACAGGAAGTTCAGCAGGATCAGCGGCCGGCCGATGCGAAAGGCGAAGAGCGTGGCGACAATGACGTACAGGTACACCATGAACACCATGGCGCGCGGGATTTCCACGCCGGCCACGTCCAGCGCGCCGGACAGGTTCCACAGGATCGCGGTGAACGCCACCAGCGACACCACGGCGCTCAGGGCGCCGATCGCCAGCGTGCGCGAGCCGGTCACGAACGCGGCGATGTCCTGCTCGATGCGCTGATCCGGGTTGTCCACCGGTTCATCGACGAAATGGCCGCGATAGTAGGCGCGCGCCGCCAGCCAGTCGCCGGTCAGGCGGTCGTTGAGCCAGACGCGCCAATGGATGTCGAAGGCCTGGCCGGCGTAGCTGTCGACCAGCGTGCGCACCACGTGCACCGCGGCCAGGATCGCGAAGATGCCCAGCAGGCGCCAGAACGCGGTCGGGTCGAGCGCCTGCAGGGCGCTGTAGAAGCCGTTGTACCAGAACGAAAACAGCACGGTCATGCGGACCGCGGACATCGCCAGCAACAGCAGCGCGGCCAGCGTCAGCAAGGGGCGCCAACTGCGCCGCGGCGTCAGGTACGGCCAGGCCAGGCGCCAGAACTTGCGCCCCCAGTCGGTCCCGCGCGAGAGCGCGAATGCGGTCAATGCCAGCGCGACCGCGCTGATGCCGAATGCGCGCGCGATCCACAGCGCGCTTTCCCACAGCTGCTGCTGCCAGTCCAGATCCATGAACAGCCCCTCTAACGTCGTTTCTGTTTAGAGCGGCGGTGGCGTCGTGGTTCCGACGAACGCCCGGTCTTAAGCGTGGCTTAAGGGTTCGCGGGCGCGATCACTGCCCGCCCAGATCGAGGTTGGCGAACAGATCCGCCAGCGTCGGCACCGAGCGCGCCGGCCAGATGGCGCTCAGATCGAAGCTGGGCAGGCGCTCGCCGTCGCGTACCTCGCAGAAACGCACGCCACGGAAATCCAGCGACCGGATCCAGCTGGGCAAGAGCGCCACGCCGCAGCCGCCGGCCACGCAGGCCAGCACGGTGAGGGTGCGGTTGGCCTCCTGCGCCACGTGGGCGTCATGGCCGCCCTTGCGCATGGCGTCGAGGATGTCGGCGTAGAACGCCGGCAGTTGCGCCTGCGGATACATCACCAGGCCGGCCTGCGCGATCTGCGCCATCGACACCTGGCCGTCGGCGGCGACATCGAACTCGTCCGGCACCGCCGCCACCAGCCGGTCGCGCAACAACTGGCGCTCGCGCATGCGGCCGCCCACCGCCACCGGGGTGTGCATCAGGCCGATGTCGATCTCGCCGCTTTGCAGCGCCTCGGCCTGCTCGGCGTTGCTCATCTCGCGCAGGATCACGCGCACGCCGGGCGCCTGCCGCCGCATTTCGCGCAGCGCCCTGGGCAGGGTGTTGAACAGCGCCGAAGACACCAGCCCCACCGTCAGTTGGCCGGCGCTGCCGCGGCCGATCTCGCGGGCCCGGCGCGCCGCGGCGTCGATCCGGGCGATGCTGGCGCGCACGTCCTCCAGGATGGCCAGGGCCGCCGGGGTCGGCGTGGCGCCCTGGCGCGAGCGCTCGAACAGGCGCACGCCCAGGTCTTTTTCCATGCGGCCCAGGGCTTGGCTCAAGGCCGGCTGGGCAATGCCCAGCCATTCCGAGGCGCGGCTCACGCTGCCATGGTCGACCACCGCGAGGAAATAACGCAAATGGCGGGTTTCCATATCAATCCAATATGAATAAAGCAGGTTTACAGAATAGAAAACTATACCCCGGCTGCCTAGAATCCGGTTTACAGAACCTTACAGATGTGCACCCCGTTGGGGCATGCACCGAAGACCGCAGGAGACAGCCTTGCCCCCACCCGTCACCGGCCCCGCCGTCGACAGCCACGCCCACGTCTTTCGCCAGGGCCTGGCCTTGGCGGACACGCGCCGCCACACGCCCGACTACGACGCCACGCTGGCCCAGTACCTGGGCCTGCTGGACGCGCACGGGCTGTCGCACGGCGTGCTGGTGCAGCCCAGCTTCCTCGGCACCGACAACAGCCACCTGCTGCAGGCGCTGCGCGCCGCGCCGGCGCGGCTGCGCGGCGTGGCGGTGGTGGATCCCGCCATCGACGATGCGGCGCTGCAAGCGCTGGCCGCGGCCGGCGTGGTCGGCATCCGCCTGAACCTGATCGGCCTGGACCTGCCGGCGCTGGCGGCGCCCGCCTGGCAACACCTGCTCGAACGCGTCAATGCGCTTGACTGGCATGTCGAGGTCCACGTGCAGGCCGCGCGCCTGGCCGATATCATGCCGGCCTTGCTGCGGGCCGGCTGCCGCGTGGTGGTCGACCATTTCGGGCGCCCCGATCCGGCGCGGGGCGTGGCCGACCCGGGCTTCCAGTACCTGCTGCGGCAAGCCGCCAGCGGCCGGGTCTGGGTCAAGCTGTCGGCCCCTTACCGCAACTGGAGCGGGCCGGCCTGTGCCAGCGACGGGCGCGAGGCCGTGCGCCAACTGCTGCGGGCCTACACGCCGGCCCACCTGATGTGGGGCAGCGACTGGCCTCACACCGAGCATCGCCACCTGGCGTCCTACCCCGCGGCCACGCAATGGCTGGACGACTGGATCGATGACCCCGCGCAGCGGCGCGCCGTACTCGCCGACACGCCGTTGCGGCTGTTCCAATTCCAAGGAGAATTCCAATGACCCCTCTGTTCAAACGCCTGGCGCGCCACGCCCGCCTGCTGGCCGCCGCCGGTCTGCTGGCCGGTGCCGCCGGCACCGCGGCGGCCGCCTACCCCGAGCGCGCCATCACGCTGGTCGTGACCTACCCGCCCGGCGGCACGGTCGACGTGGTGGCCCGCCTGATCGGCCCCAAGCTGGCGGCCGAACTGGGCCAGCCGGTGGTCATTGAAAACCGCGGCGGCGCCGGCGGCATGATCGGCGGCGCCGTGGTCGCCAAGGCCCAGCCCGACGGCTATACGCTGATGCTGGACGCCTCCAATCACGCGCAGAACCCCGCCCTGCACCCCAAGATGCAGTTCGACACCCTGAGCGCGTTCGCGCCGGTGTCGCTGCTGTTGCGGGTGCCCAACGTGCTGGTGGTGACGCCGTCGTACGAAGTGAAGACGGTGGCCGACCTGATCCGCCTGGGCCAGCCCGGCAACCAGGATCAGGTGTACTTCGCCTCGGCCGGCCCCGGCTCGGCCCAGCACCTGGCCGGCGAACTCTTCAACCTGCTGGCCAAGACCCAGTTGCAGCACGTCGCCTACAAGGGCGGCGGCCCGGCCATGATCGATGTGATGTCGGGCCAGGTGCCGGTGATGTTCGCCAGCATGGGCTCGGCCTGGCAGCACGTGAAGAACGGCAAGCTGCGCGCGGTGGCCCTTGGCGGCGCGCAGCGCTCCAAGGCCGCGCCGGACCTGCCCACCATCGCCGAATCCGGCGTGCCCGGCTACGAAACCTACGAGTGGAACGCGGTGTTCGCGCCCGCCGGCACGCCGCCGGAAATCGTCAACCAGGTGTCGCAAGCGCTGGCCAAGGTGCTGAAGGATCCGCAAATCGCCGAACAGCTCGAAGGCATCGGCGCCGAGCCGATCGGCTCCACCCCGGCCGACCTGGACACCTTCCGCCGCGCCGAGATCGACAAGTGGCAACGCGTGGTCAAGGAAGCCGGATTGAAACTCGATTGAGTACTGGCGGGCGCCCTGCGCCCGCATGCCGGTTTGCCGGTCTTGGGCGCCCCGCGGGGCGCCCCTTTTTTTTGGTGGCGCGGGGCGGGTTGAGGCCAGCCGCTATCATGGGGGGTGATGACGCGATTTCGCGATGGCGACGATGGAAAAGATACGGATCGACAAATGGCTCTGGGCGGCGCGCTTCTACAAGACGCGCAGCCTGGCGGTGGATGAGATCGGCAAGGGCCGCGTGCAGGTCAACGGCCAGCCGGCCAAGCCGGCGCGCGAAGTCGGCGCCGGCGATGTGGTCAGCATCCGCAAGGAAGACCCGGCCATGCACGTGCGCGTGGTGGCGGTCAGCGGCGTGCGCGGCCCGGCGCCGGTGGCGCGCCAGTTGTACGAGGAAACCCCGGAAAGCGCGGCCGCGCGCGCACGCGCGGCCGAAATGCGGCGCCTGGCGCCCGAGCCGGCGCTGGACATCGCGGCGGGCCGGCCGACCAAGCGCGACCGGCGGCTGATCGACCAGATGCGGGGCAAGTAGGACGGCGTTGCCGCCCCCGGCCCCGCCCGGCGCGGCCGGGAGGCGGCGGGGCTACAGCGCCCGCCCCACGATCAACGGATCCAGCGCCAGTTCCGGCGCCCCGCTCTTGCCTTCGTACGGCAGGCGGGTCAGCACGTAGCGCATGGCGTTCAGACGCGCGCGCTTCTTGCAATCGGACTTGACCACGATCCAGGGCGCGTCGGCCGTGTCGGTGTGCGCGAACATGGCCTCCTTGGCGCGGGTGTAGTCATCCCACTTGTCGAGCGAGGCCAGATCCACGGGGCTGAGCTTCCATTGCTTGAGCGGATGCACCTTGCGCTGCAGGAAGCGGCGGCGCTGTTCCTCCTGGCTGACCGAGAACCAGAACTTGATCAGGTGGATGCCGCTGGCGACCAGGTGCCGCTCGAAGTCGGGCACCTGGTGCAGGAATTGCAGGTACTCCTCCTCGGAGCAAAAGCCCATCACGCGCTCGACGCCAGCGCGGTTGTACCAGGAGCGGTCGAACATGACGATCTCGCCGGCGGTGGGCAGGTGCTGCACGTAGCGCTGGAAGTACCACTGGCCGCGTTCGGTGTCCGACGGCTTTTCCAGCGCCACCACGCGCGCGCCGCGCGGATTCAGGTGTTCCATCATGCGTTTGATGGTGCCGCCCTTGCCCGCCGCGTCGCGGCCCTCGAACAGGATCACCACGCGCTGGCCGGTGGCCTTGACCCAGGCTTGCAGTTTCAGCAATTCGACCTGCAGCGCGTACTTCTGCTTTTCGTAATTGCGCCGCAACATGCGATGGCGATACGGGTAGATGCCTTCGCGCCAGTCGGTGGCCAGTTCCTCGTCGGGGTTGCGGCGGGCGGCGGGCGCCTGCGTGTTGGCTTGCAGCAGCGCGCGGTGCACGGCCACGGCGTCGTCCGGCGACAGTTCTTCGATGACCGCGCGCAACGCCTCGTGGGCTTCGCCGGATTCGCCCACCTGGTAGCGGCGGGCGATGTCGGCCAGCACCGCGGTGGTCTCCTGGCGCGCCGCCACTTCGCGCGCGCTGACACGCCTGCGCGCCTGCAGCGCGGGCTCGAGGGCGGGCAAGGCGGGCGGTTTCGCCGCCGGCCGCGAACGGGCGGATGCCTCGCGGGCGGGCGCCGACTTGGGGGAGGCCGACTTGGGCGGGGCCGGGTCGGCGCCGGCCTGGCGGGCGCCGGCCTTGTCGGCGGCCGGCACGCGGACGCCGCGCGCGCGGCGTGGCGCGGCGGTGCGCTTGGCGGCGCGGGGGGCGTCCTTGCCGGTTTCGGGGGGTTCGGAGGCTGGCGCGATCTTGTCCGTCATCAGTGCAGTCCTTGCTAAGCGTGTCGTCCGGGCCGAGACGCCCGGCCAGTCGCCGGCGACCCGTCAGGAAAAAACCTCTACCCTACTCCGTCCGGTAGGCGCGGAGCGTTGACGTGAATCAATGCTTGTAACACTCTTGCAGCAATTCCGACCGGTCCGCGCCGCTACACTGCGGCCATCGTCATTGCCCGCCGCCAGCATGTGGTCACGCCTCAAACGGCTGTTCGTCCCCCGGCCCGCCCCGCCGGATCCCTACGCCGAGACCGTCCATTTCGATGAGGCCGGCTTCACGCGGGCGCTGGGCCCGTCCGAGGCCGGCGGCCGGCGGCAATCCTGGCCCTGGGAAGCCGTGTGCGAGTTCGGCTTTCGCTTCACGCCGGCGATTTTTCCCGACCCCTGGTACGGCGATTACATGGAGGGCCTCTGGTACCTGCGCGTCATCGAAGACGGCGCGCCGATGGCGGTGGAGTTCGGCCAGGATCTGCTCGATGCCGAGGCGCTGCCGCCCGCCCTGCTGCGCCACCTGCCCGGACTGAACCTGCGGGTCTTGCGCGAGGGCCTGGCGGTGGCGGCCCGCGGCCCACGTCATTTCGACGGCGAGGGCGAATGGGTAGCCTGGCGGCGGGTGCCGCATTGCGCCTGAAAAAGGGCCACGGTAACATCTGCTGCCGAATATTTCGTGATCGCCGCCGTCGTGGACACGCGTAGAGAACCCACCCTGAGTCCGGCCGGCGCCGACACGGCGCCGGCGGCCACGCCGTCGACCGTTCCCCCGCGCCTCTTGCCCAGCCGCGCGCTGCGCGCCTGGACCGCGATCCTGTACCTCGGCCTGTGGCTGGCGCTGCTCGCCGTCAAGCGCGACGGCGCGAGCGGCGCGGCCAGCGCCAGCGAAGCGCTCGGCTATCGCGTCGGCAGCGCGTTCGGCAGCGCCTTGGTGCTGCTGCTGCCCGCCGCCATTGCAATCGCGCTGCTGTCCTTGTTCAAGCGTTTTCGCACGCCGCTGCACCGCATGCGCGCCACGTTCGCCACGGGCCTGGTGCTGGCGGTGACCGCCACCGCCCTGGCCGGCCTGGCGGCCTACCGCGACTCACAAAAGGCCACCGCGCTGGCCGAGATCCGCCGCACCGGCGAGTGGATGCGCGCCGCGCTCACCACCCCCGACCACCCGCCCGGCGACGTGCCGGATATCGACACCACGCCCAAGGCGCGCGGCGTATACGGCGAGATCGAGCGCGGGGTCAAGATCCTCCTGGGGCAACGCGTGACGCAATACCGCGCCTACATGCAGGAGCTGGACGAGGCGCGGCTGTCCGAACTGTTCATCCCCAACCGGCTGGCGCGTGATCGCGGCCTGGTGGAAAGCCGGCTGATCCTGGAGCAATCGCAGCGCGTGGTGCGCAAGTACAGCCAGCAGAACCAGCGGCTGCTGACGGACGTGCCCGTCACCATCCGATCGCTCGACCTGAGCGAGCAGCAGAAAGACCAGATGGTCGAGGGCGCGATCAAGGCGCGGCCGCAGCAGCGAGCCACGCTGGCGCGCAACTGGGACCTGGAGCGCCGGACGCTGGCCGAATTCGAGAAGATGATCGACCTGCTCGATGACAACCGCCGTTCGTGGCGCGTGGAACAGAACGAAATCGTGTTCGACCGCGACAGCCTGCTGAACCGCTTCCGCGCGCACCAACTGGCCGTGCGCCAATTGACCGAGGAGCGCGCGCGGCTGGAGGCGCAACAGTTCGACAGCCTGACGGCGGTGCTGCGCTGACGCGGCCAGCGGACAAGCGCCAGGACAGGCGCGCCCCGGGCGACGCCGCCACCGGCCGGCGCGCGGCGCCGGCGATTGACGCTCGGCTTGCCGCTCACGCCCCCGCGCGATCCAGCCCCTGCTTGAGGTCGGCGAGGATGTCGGCGGCGGTTTCGAGACCGACCGACAGCCGCAGCAGCCCTTCGGACAAGCCATATTTCTCGCGGTCTTGCGCGGTGTAGCTGGCGTGCGTCATGGTGGCCGGATGCTGGATCAGGGTTTCCGGATCGCCCAGGCTGACGGCAATGCGCGCCAGCTTCAGGCTGTTGAGCAGACGCCGCCCCGCCGCCAGGCCCCCTTTCAATTCGAACGCCACCAGCCCGCCGCCGGCCGCCTGCTGGCGCTGCGCGATCGCGGCGCCGGCCGTGTCCGGCAGGCCCGGATAGAACACGTCGGCCACGGCCCCGTGTTCGCGCAGGAATTTCGCCACCTTCAGCGCCGATTCACTGTGGCGCGCGACCCGCAACTCCAGCGTCTTCAGGCCGCGCAGCACCAGGAAGGCGGTGAACGGCGACAGGGTCGCGCCGGTGAAGTAGCGCAGGCCTTGCAGGCGGATGGCGTCGATGTGCACCTTGCCGCCGACCACCGCGCCGGCCAGCAGGTCGCCGTGGCCGCCCAGGTATTTGGTGGCCGAATGCAGCACGATGTCGGCGCCGTGCCGCAGCGGCTGTTGCAGCACCGGGGTGGCGAAGGTATTGTCGACGATGGTCAGCAGGCCCTTGCCGCGCGCAATGGCCGAGATCGCCGCGATATCGACCAGCCGCAGGTTGGGGTTGGCCGGCGTTTCGAAGTAGACGGCGCGGGTCCTGGGGCCGATGGCCGCGGCCACCGTTTCCGGCCGCGTGAAATCGGCGAACACCGCGTTGATGCCCAGGCGCGGCAGGCCCTGCGCGAACAGCGTGAAGGCGGTGCCGTAGACGATCTGGTCGACCACGATCTCATCGCCGCTTTGCAGCAGCGACAGCAACGTGGCCGAGATCGCCGCCATGCCGGAGGCCGTGACCACGGCCGCCTCGGCCCCTTCGAGCGAGGCCAGGCGTTCTTCCAGCAGCGCCTGGGTCGGGTTGCGGGTGCGGCCGTAGACATAGCCCGACTGCTCGCCCAGGCGGATGCGGTCAAAGGCCTCGATGCTGTCCTGGGTGTAGGTGGAGGTGAGGTACAGCGGCGGCGACAGCGCGCCCTGCTCGTCCAGCGGGTCGTAGCCGAGGTGGATGGCGCGGGTGGCGAAGCCGTGTTGGTGCGAGTCGGACATGGGAAATCTCCAGGAGTCGGGTCGGGCGGGCGGAGGGCGCGCGCCGTCAGCGCTTGTGATCGGCGCGGCGCGACAGCCATTCGCCGGTGAATTGCACGATCGAGACCAGCGCGATCAGGATCACGATCACTTCGAACATCACGCGGGTCTCGTAGCGTTCGTAGCCATAGCGGATGGCCAGGTCGCCCAGGCCGCCGGCGCCCACCGCGCCGGCCATGGCCGAGGCGTTGATCATGGCGATGACGCTGACGGTCATGCCGCCGATGATGCCGGGCAGCGCCTCGGGCAGCAGCACGTGGCGCACGATGTGCCAGCGGCGGCAGCCCATGGCGCGCGCGGCTTCCACCAGGCCGTGGTCGACGTCGTTCAGGCTGACCTGGGCGATGCGCGCGAAGAACGGCACCAGATTGGCCGACAGCGGCACAATCGCGGCCCAAGTGCCGAGCGTGGTGCCGACCAGCAGGCGCGTGAACGGCAGCATCGCCACCAGCAGGATGATGAAGGGAATGGCGCGGAACGTGTTCACCGTGATCGACAGCGCCTTGTTCAGGCGCGGCCGCGGATACAGGTGGCCCGGCGCGGTGACGGTCAGCACCACCGCCAGCGTCAGGCCGGCGGCGATCGCGATGACCGCGGACACGCCCACCATGGTCAGCGTCTGCAGGAAGGCCTGCAGGTATTTATCAAGCATCGGCAGCGACATAGCCCAGCACCTCGATCTGATCGGCCACCAGCGCGGCGCGCGCGGCCTCTTCCTGTAGAACCGCGGCCGGCACCGACACCAGCAGGCTGCCCTGGGCGTGGCCGCGCAGGCGGTCCAGCCCGCCGTGCAGCAGCGTCGCGCCCGGGCCCAGCGCCGCCAAGGCCTGCAACGACACGCCTTCGGGGCGGCCTTGCCCGGTGAAGCGCAGGCGCAGCACCGCCACGCCCGCCGGGCCCGGCGGGTGCGGCGGGTGCGGCACCAGCCGGGCCGCCAGATCGGCCGGCAGGTCATGCTGCAATGGCCGCAACAACGCGCGGGTGGCGTCGGCCTGGGGGTTGCCGAACACGCGCCAGACCTCGCCGTGCTCGACCTTGCGGCCGCCGTCGAGCACCAGCACCTTGTGGCAGACCTCGCGGATCACCGCCATGTCGTGCGTGATCAGCACCACCGTCAGGCCCAGCTTGCGGTTGATGTCGCGCAGCAGCGCCAGGATCGATTGCGTGGTTTCCGGATCGAGCGCCGAGGTGGCTTCGTCGCACAGCAGAATCTGCGGATCGTGCACCAGCGCGCGGGCGATACCCACGCGCTGCTTCTGGCCGCCGGACAGCCTGGACGGATAGGCGTCGGCCTTGTCGCGCAGCCCGACCAGATCCAGCAGCGCCTCGACCTTGGCGCGCGCCTCGGCCGGCTTGACGCCCGCCACGCGCAAGGGCAGCGCCACGTTCTGCGCCACGGTCTTGGCCGACAGCAGGTTGAAGTGCTGGAAGATCATGCCGATGCGGCGCCGCAGGCCGACCAGCGCGTTCTCGTCCAGGCTGCCGACGTCCACGCCGTCGACCCGCACCTGGCCGGCACTGGGCCGTTCCAGCATGTTGATGGAGCGCAGCAGGGTCGACTTGCCGGCGCCGCTGCGGCCGATGATGCCGAACACCTCGCCGCGCCCGATGGCGAACGAGATATCGGACAGCGCCGCCACCGGCCCGCGCGGGCCCGGATAGCGTTTTTGCAGTCCGTCGAAGACAATGTGCGCGTCCCGCGCCGCGCCGGCGCCGGCCTGAAGGGCCGCCGCCGGCAAGGAAAATTCGTGTTGCATCATGCTGTATTCCCGAGCCGCCCGCGCGGCCGGCGCCTGCCGCCGCGCGCACGGAGTTGGCGGCGGCGCCGGACGGGGCCGCCACGCCTTCGCGCTCAGAAGACCGGAATCACCGAGCCTTCGTACTTGCTCAGGATGAACTGGCGCACTTCGTCGGAGTGGTAGGCCTTGACCAGCTCGGGCACCCACGGCGCGTTCCTGTCCTGCTCGCGCACCGCGATGATGTTGACGTACGGGTTGTTCTCTTTCTTCTCGACCGCGATGCCGTCGCGGGTGGCGATCAGGCCGGCCTGGTAGGCGAAGCTGTTGACGATGGCGGCGGCGTCGACGTCGGGCAACGAACGCGCCAGCACCACCGAGGCGCTTTCGACGAACTCGAGCTTGCGCGGGTTGGCGGTCACGTCGGCCAGCGTGGCGGTGCCGGTGGCCGGAT
Organism: Achromobacter sp.; assembly: GCF_050285565.1. Lineage (GTDB taxonomy): Bacteria > Pseudomonadota > Gammaproteobacteria > Burkholderiales > Burkholderiaceae_B > Achromobacter. The sequence goes on along the minus strand of NZ_JBLZXG010000002.1, from coordinate 506,696 downwards.
CGAAACCGTCTTTCAACGTGATCAGGCCCTGGTCGCGCAGGACCACCAGCGCGCGGGTCTGGTTGCTGGGATCGTTGGGGATGCCGACCTTGGCGCCCGCGGGCAGGGCCTGCAACGACCGGTACTTCTTCGAATAGAAGGCGATGGGCGAGATCAGCGTGTTGGCCACCGGCACCAGCTTGTAGCCGCGCTGCTTGATCTGGTCGTTCAGAAATGGAATATGCTGGAACGCATTGGCTTGCAGATCGCCGTTATTGAGCGCCTCGTTGGGGCTGGCGGTGCCGGTGATGACCACCGGCTCGACCGCCAGGCCGTTCTTGCGGGCGACCTGCGCCACCACTTCCCAGATCTGTTCGTCGACGCCGCCGCGCACGCCGACCTTGAGCGGCTTGGGATCGGCCGAAAAGGCCGGCCCATGGAACATGGCGGCGGCGGCCAGCACGGCGCCCAGGAAGGCCTTGGCCAGCTTGCGCAGGCGGGCGGAGTCGGTACGGGGAGTCATATGGCAATCGCCTCTCAGTCGATACGGTTATGAGCAGACGATTCTAGGCAGGCCCCCCCGGGCCACGAACGAATACTTGGTTGCGTCGTTATTACGGGGGTGTTTGGATATGGCGCCGGCGCATAAGCGGCCGTGCCGGCGCGGCATGCCCGGCCTCAGAAGGGCTTGACCACCACCAGCGTCACGATGACCGCCGCCGCCACCACCGTGAACGGCGCGTACAGGTCGACCAGCGGCGCGCGCTTCGCGCTGCCCTGGGCCTGGCGCCGCAACGCGGCGCTCTGCACTCCGAGCAGCGCCGACAGCAGCAGCGCCAGCGCCACCTTGACCCAGATCCAGGTCATGGCGAACCAGCCGAAGGTCACGGCCAGGTGCAGGCCGACCAGCCAGGCCAGCACCATGGCCGGCGTGGTCACGAACAGCGTCCAGCGGCGCAGCGCGCCCAGCATCCTGCGTTCCTTGGGCGCCTCATCGCTGTCGGGCGGTTGCGACGACAGCAGGAACAGCGACACGAACAGGGAGCCGCCCAGCCATGCGACCACGGCGGCGACATGCAGCATTTTGAGAAGTTGGTAGGTCATGCGCGCGATTATCGCCGCTGTCGCGCGGTTTGGGGGCGCGCGGGGCCGGCCTGTTTGCGCCATGACAAAGGCGGTCAGGGGCGTGCCGGCCACGGCGCCCGGGAACGGCCGGCGCCGGGAAACGGTGCCGGGAAACGGTGCCGGGAAACGGCGCCAGCCCGGCGTCATGGCGTCTGGCTGGCGGGGGCGCGAAGCGGCGGGGCCGGCGCCGCGTCCCCGCCGCGCCCGCCCTCCTCCCGCGCCAGGCTGCGCCGGTAGCGGCCGCAACCGGCCGCCAGCAGGCCGATGCACAGCAGCGTGGCCACGCCGATCAGCAGCGACATGGAATGCCCCACCGCCGCCGGGTTGTGGAACAGGCGATCGGTCAACAGCGCCACGGCGGTGGTGCCCAGGCCCAGGCCGACCAGGTTGGAGATCAGCAGGAACAACGCCGACACCTGGGCCCGCAACTGGTTGGGCGGCAGGATCTGCATGGCGGCGGTCGAGGTCGGCATGGGGAACGAGGCGAAGAACATGGCCGGCAGCAGCAGGCCGACCGACAGCCAGAGCGTGGTCACCTGGGTGAAGGCCACGGCCGGCAACGCCATGCCGAGCGCGCCGATGACGCCGGCGCGCAGGGGCGCGTCGCTGTAGCCGCGCCGCGCCAGCCCGTCCATCAGCCAGCCGCCGCAGAACACGCCGGCGGTATTGGCCACCAGCACCACCGTGCCCAGCATGTAGCCCGCCTCCACCGGCGACAGGCCGAACTTGCGCATATAGAAGGCCGGCGTCCAGCCCAGCAGGCAGAACAGGATCATGGCGTAGAACGAAAACCCCAGGTAGTGACACAGGAAGGTGCCGCGATGACGGCCCAGGAAGCGGAACACGTCGCCCGCGCCGGGCTTTTGCACGCGGCCGGCGGCGTCATGGCGCAGGCCCTTGCGCCTCGGATCGCGCACGGTCAGCAGAATCAGCAGCGCCACCAGCACTCCGGGCAGGCCGACGATGAAGAAGGTCACCTGCCACGGCCGCAGCGCGCCCAGGCCGGGCACGGGCACGCTATCCACGCTCTTGAGCAGGTCGATGACGTAGCCGCCGATCAGGAACGCCAGGCCGCCGCCGATGAACGAGCCGATCGAATAGATGCCCACCGCGCGGCCCAGCTTGTGGCGCGGGAACATGTCGCTGAGCATGGAATAGGTGGCCGGCGACAGCGCGGCCTCGCCCACTCCCACGCCGATGCGCGCCAGGAACATCTGGCCGAAGTTCTTCGACAGGCCGCAGGCGGCGGTCGCCAGGCTCCAGAACGCCACGCCGATGGCGATGATGCGCGGCCGCGACCAGCGATCGGCCAGCAGCGCGATGGGGATGCCCATGAAGGCGTAGAACAGCGAGAAGGCCAGCCCGTGCAGCAGGCTGAACTGGGTGTCCGAGAGCTGCAGGTCGCGCTTGATGGGTTCGATCATCAGGGCCAGGATCTGCCGGTCGACGAACGAAAATATGTACGCTAGCATGCAGACCAGGACGACATACCACTCATAGGCATAGCGCTTGTGCGCCGCGTCGGTTCCGGTATCGCCCGTCATGTTTTTCCCTTGTATCGCAATGGGATCGCGCCGGCCGCGTCGCGGCGGCGGCGTCCCGCTGTCTGGTTCGCCATTCCGATGGCTGCATCTGTTGTAGGCCTTTGCGCCGGCCGGCTCTATACCGGGCGCGCAAAGGCTATTCCCGGGGCGCAGGAAAGCATGTTCCACGATACCTATCCGCTGCAACGCCATTGCCTGCTGGATTCGGGCAATCTCTCGGAAATCACCGACCAGGTCAGCCAGCACCTGTGGTCGCACCGCATGTGCGTGGCGCGCGGCGATCCGCTGCAGTCGCGGCTGTATGGCGTGTTCTTCGGCAGCGCCGCGCTGTTCGACCTGCACTATGGCGCCGAGGTCGAAATCGACGCCGGCGACATCGCCCGCTATTACCTGGTGCGCGTCACGCTGCAAGGCGCCGGCGAGGTCACGCTGGGCCAGCGCCGCGCCGCCCTGCGCGAAGGCGGCCTGACCATTTCGTCGCCGTCCGAGCGCAGCATCCTGCGCATCGGCCAGGATTGCCGCAGCCTGATCCTGCGGGTCGAACGCGAGGCCCTGGAACGGCAGTTGCAACAGTTGCTGGACCGCCCGCTCAAGCAGGCGCTGGTGTTCGACCTGGAAGCGGCGCCCGGTTCGGCCGGCCTGGCGGCGGTGCGGGAGACGCTGGCCTACCTGTGCCGGCTGTACCAGCATCCCGCCATCGACCGCGTGACGCAGACGCTGGCGGCGGGCTTTTCCGATTACCTGGTCGCGCTGCTGCTGATGCAACTGCCGCACAACTATTCCGAGGCGCTGCGCGCCGACCGCCGCCAGCCGCTGCCGCTGCACGTGCGGCGCGCGCGCGACTACATCGAAGACCACATCGACGCGCCCATCGCGCTGCCCGAGCTGGCCGCGCACTGCGGCGTGTCGATCCGCACGCTGCAGAACGGCTTCACGCAATTCCTGCGCCAGAGTCCCAGCGATTATCTGCGCAGCCGCCGGCTGGCGCGGGCGCACGCCGCGCTCAGCGAGGCGCGCGACGGCGACAGCGTCACCGACATCCTGCTGCGCTGCGGCGTGACCAGCTTCGGCCACTTCGCCACACACTACCGCAAGCGCTACGGCTGCCTGCCGTCCGACACGCTGCGGCAGCGGCGCGCCCGCGCCTGTTGACGCGCGCGGGGCGCGGCCGTTCAAGCGCGGGGCGCGCCGCCCACTGACGCGGGCCGCCGCGCATTCGCTTGCCGATTCCGTATTGCGCTTGCGCCTGCGGCGCAGTCCGCCGCGCGCGCCGCCGCTAGGATCAAGGCTCTATCGAAGGAGCCTGATCATGCGTATCGGTGTTATCGGAGGCGGCCACGGCTGCTACGCGGCGGCGGCCGAGCTGGCGGAAAAAGGCCATCGGGTGCGCCTGTGGCGCCGCGACGCGGCCGCGTTCGACAGCCTGCGCCGCGCCGGCGCCCTGGCGGTCACCGACTATCGCGGCACCCGCCGTATCGACCTGGGCGATGCGCCCGGGCAGATCGAACTGGCGGCCGACCTGGGCGGCGCCGCCGAGGGCGCGCAACTGCTGGTGATTCCACTGCCATCCACCGCGCACGCGGCGCTGGCGCCCGAGCTGGCGCCGCACCTGCGCGATGGCCAGGTGGTATTCCTGCCGCCCGGCACCTTCGGCAGCTATCTGTTTGCCCGCGCCCTGCGCGCGGCCGGCAACCAGGCCGAGGTCGCCTTCGCCGAGACCGGCACCCTGCCCTACCTGGCGCGCAAGCATGGCGACCGGGTCGTCATCAGCGCCTACGCCACGCGCCTGCCCACCGGCGTGTTCCCGAGCCGCCTGGCCGGCGTCGCGCTGGCGACGCTGGCGCAGGCCTATCCGAGCGTCGAGCCGGTCGAGGACGCGCTGTCCGGCGCGCTGATGAACGCCGGCCCGGTGATCCATCCGCCGCTGATCCTGATGAACGCCGGTCCGCTCGAACACTTCGAGCGCTGGGACATCCATAACGAGGGTACGCAGCCGTCGATCCGGCGCGTGACCGACGCGCTGGACGCCGAGCGCATCGCCATCCGCGCCGCGCTGGGCTACGCCGCGCCGCACTTCCCGCTGGCCGACCACTACGCCAGCGCGGGCGATGAATGGATGTACGGCCGCGGCGCCCACGGCAAACTGACCGACAGCGGCGACTGGCGCGAAACCATCGACCTGCGCACCCATCGCTACATGCTGGAAGACACGCGCCTGGGCCTGTCGTTGCTGGTGTCGCTGGGGCGCTGGGCCGGCGTGCCCACGCCGGTGGCGCAGGGCCTGTTGAGCGTGGCCTCGGCCGTGACCGGGCGCGACCTGTACGCCGAGGGCCGCACGCTGGAGGCGCTGGGACTGAACCCCCTTTCGCGCGCCGCCATGGCCGCGCTGCTGGCGCGGGGGGTGTGAGCATGGACGGCACCTTGTGCGTGGCCGGCGCCGGCCGCATGGGCATCGGCATCACGCTGTCGTACATCCATGCCGGGCTGGACGTCACGCTGATCGACATCAAGCCGCGCGCGGCCGGCGCCCGCGCCGGGTATTTCGCCAGCGTGCTGGGCGGGCTGCGGCGCGAACTGGGCACGCTGGCGCGGCTGGGGCTGCTGGACGCGGCGCAGGCCGACACGGCGCTGGGCCGGGTGCGCCTGGTGGCGCGCGACGAGGCGGCCGGCGACCTGGCCCGCGCCCGCGTGGTGTTCGAGGCCGTGCCCGAGCAACTGGAGGTCAAGCGCGAGACCTTCGACTGGCTCGGCCGCGTCTGCGGCGCCGGCAGCGTGATCGCCTCCACCACCTCGACTTTTCTCGTCACCGAGCTGGCCGGCATGGTGCGCGAGCCGGGGCGCTTCCTGAACGCGCACTGGCTCAATCCGGCCCACCTGATCCCCTTGGTGGAAGTGAGCCGCGGCCCGCGCACCAGCGACGCGGCCACGGACGACCTGCTGGCGGTGCTGCGCCTGGCCGGCAAAACGCCGGTGCAGTGCGCGCCCGCCGCCGGCTACATCGTGCCGCGCATCCAGGCGCTGGCCATGAACGAGGCGGCGCGCATGGTCGAGGAAGGCGTGGCCAGCGCCGAAGACATCGACACCGCCGTGCGGCTGGGCTTCGGCCTGCGCTTCTCGGTGCTGGGCCTGCTGGAGTTCATCGATTGGGGCGGCGGCGACATTCTCTACTACGCCTCGCGCTACCTCGCCGGCGCGCTCGACGCGCGCTTCGCGGCGCCGGCCATCATCGAGCGCAACATGCAACAGGGCCGCAACGGCCTGCGCGACGGGCAAGGCTTCTACGACTATGCCGGCGTGGATGTGGAGGCGTACAAGCTGCGGCGGCTGGGCGAACTGTGCGCGCGGCTGGAGATCATGGGGTTGTTGCCGGCCTTCGATGGCGCCCGGACAGCCGCCGCGCCCGCCAGCCCCTGACAGCCGGCGCGGATGGGCGCCCCGCGCCGATCCGCGCCCGCCCTGGTATTAACCCTGGGTGCCGCCGCGCGCGAATTTTGGCTATTCTCGTCGCGTCGATTCAAAACCCCGCAGAAGAGTCCCGCCCACCGTGGCGGGCGCCGACGGAGCAACCGCCCCGGAAACTCTCAGGCCACAGGACTGCGCGGTCTAGACAATCTGGAGAGAGGCGCCTGGCGCCCACCGAAGGGGAACCGGCGCCGCCGCGCGCGGGTGAAGCTCTCAGGTACAGAGACAGATGGGGTGCCACGATCATCGGGTCGTGGCCACGCCATCTGGAGCCATCATGCCCCGCATCGCCATCATCGGCGCCGGTATCACCGGCGTCACGTCCGCCTACGCCCTGAGCAAACTGGGCTACGACGTCACTGTCTACGACCGCCAGCGCTATCCCGCCATGGAGACCTCCTACGCCAATGGCGGCCAGTTGTCCGCCAGCAATGCCGAGGTCTGGAACAGCATCGCCACCGTCAGGAAGGGCCTGCGCTGGCTCGGCCGCCATGACGCGCCGCTGCTGCTGAACCCGCGTCCGGGCTGGCACAAGTATTCGTGGCTGGCCGAGTTCATGGGCCAGATCCGCAACTACCGCCAGAACACGATTGCCACCACGCGCATGGCGATCGAGGCACGCCGCCACCTGTACGCCATGGCCGAGGAGGAAGGCATCGATTTCGACCTGGAGCGCCGCGGCATCCTGCACATCTACCACGACGCCGCCAGCTTCGAGACCGCGCGCCGCGCCAATGCGCTGCTGCGCGCAGGCGGGCTGGAGCGGTACGCGGTCACGCCCGAGGAAATCCGCGCCATCGAGCCGACGCTGCAAACGCCCTGCCACGGCGGCTTCTACACGCCGTCAGATGCCACCGGCGACATCCACAAGTTCACCAGCGGCCTGGCGCGGGCCTGCATGCGCCGCGGCGTGCGCTTCGAACAGGACGCCGATATCCGCGCCATCAGCCGCGACGGCCTGCCCTACGTGCTGGAGGTGGCGCGCGAGGACGGCACGCGGCGCGAACCGCGCGAGACCGACGCCATCGTGGTCTGCGCCGGCGCCGCCAGCCGCCAGTTCGCGCGGCAGTTGGGCGACCGGCTGAACATCTATCCGGTCAAGGGCTATTCGATCAGCGTGCACCTGGACGACGCCGCCAGCCAGGCCGCCGCGCCCGGCGTGAGCCTGCTGGACGAGGCCGCCAAGATCGTCACCAGCCGCCTGGGCGAGCGCTTGCGCGTGGCCGGCACGGCCGAATTCAACGGCTTTAACCTGGACATCCGCGCCGAGCGCATCCAGCCGCTGGTGGACTGGACCCGCCGCCACTTTCCCGGCGTGCGCACGGCGCGCGTGGTGCCATGGTGCGGATTGCGCCCGATGATGCCCGACATGATGCCGCGCGTGGGCCCGGGCAAGCGGCCGGGCGTGTTCTACAACACCGGCCACGGGCATCTGGGCTGGACGCTGTCGGCGGCGACGGCGCAGTTGCTGGCGGCGAGTGTGCGCGAGCGGCTGGCGCTGTCTTAAGCCATGGCGGCAAGCGCCGGCCTCGCCGCTTGCCGCAGCCATGCCCGCAAAGCCGCCCCCCGCGGAGCCTCGGCACCGCCCCGCGGATACACCGGGTGGTACGCGAAATCGGCTTCCAGGCGTGGCGGCAGCCCTAGCGCGCCAGCAACTGCGGCAGCGCCGAGGCCAGCAGCGTCAGCCCGGAGCAGGTCAGCAGCCCCAGCACCACGCGCCGGAACGTGACTTCCGAGATGCCGAGGTACAGGCGCGTGCCCAGCAGCGTGGGAATCAGCATGGCCGGCGCCACCACCGCGAACATGGGCGCCATGTCGCGCGTGACGATGCCGGTGGCCAGATAGGTGGCCATGGTCACGGCCAGCATCGACAGGTTGAAGTTCTGAATCACGGCGCGCTGCGTGTCCTTGTTGAAGCCGCGCAAAGTGCACCACAGTGTCGGCACGCTGCCGGCAAAGCCGCCGATGCCGCCCAGCACGCCGCCCACCAAACCGACCGCGCCATCGCCCCAGCGGTTGCCGCCGATGCGCGGCAGCCGCTGCGCCATCAGCATCACCGGGCACCACAACGCCAGCAGCGCGCCCAGCACCGCCTTGAACCAGTCCATGTCCAGGTGCGGCAGGACCCGCACGCCCAGCGGAATACCCGCCAGCCCGCCCAGCAGGAAGGGCCACAGCAGCGCCCAGTCGAAACCGCGCCGCACCGAGAACAGCGCCAGCAACTGGCCGGTGAGCGCGCCGAACACGGCCAGCGCCGCCGCCAGGCGCGGGTCCAGCACCCAGGCCCAGAACGACATGGACACCATGCCGAAGGCAAAGCCCGACAGGCCCTGCACGAACCCCGCCACGGCCGCGCCGATGGCCACTATCCACACCGCATCCATTGCCTCGCGTCTCCTTGTTGCCGCGTCCGGTGGCGGGGCCTGCGGCCCGCCCGGATCTCGTGACGGCAGATTCTAGGCGCGCGTCGCCAAGGCCCTATTTGAAGTGCTGATGAGGCGATAGGTTTTCGGTGATGGCGCCACGCTTTAAAGGAAGATCGTGCCGCGCAGGTAGAGCGCGGCCTGGCCGCTGATGATGACGCGGCCGTTGTCGCGCAGTTCGCAGCGCAGTTGGCCCTTGCGCGCCCCACCCTGCTCGGCGGTGAGCCGCGTCTTGCCCAGCCGCTCGCCCCAGTACGGCGCCAGCGAGGTGTGCGCCGACCCCGTGACCGGGTCTTCGTTGACGCCGACGCGCGGGCCGAACCAGCGCGACACGAAATCGTAGCGGGTGGACGGCGCCGTCACCGCCACCCCGCGCACATCGAACGCCGCCAACGCGGCGAAATCGGGCGCCAGGCCATCGATCAGGCCTTCGTCGTCGATCACCACCAGATAGTCGTCGGTGCGGTACAGCGCGCGCGCCGCCGGCAGGCCGAGGGCGCGCAGCAGACCGTCGGGGATGGCCGCGGCCACCGGGCGCCTGGCGGGAAAGTCCATCGCCAGCCCGTCGCCGGCGCGCCGCACCTGCAGCTCGCCGCTGCGGGTGGCAAAGCGCAGCACCTCGTCCCGCGCGCCCAGTTGTTCGAACAGCACCCAGGCGGTCGCCAGCGTCGCGTGGCCGCACAGGTCGACCTCGACCGTGGGCGTGAACCAGCGCAGATCGTGGACAGCGCCGCGGCGCACGACGTAAGCGGTCTCGGACAGGTTGTTCTCCGCGGCGATGCGTTGCAGCGTGGCGTCCGGCAGCCATGACGCCAGCGGCACCACGGCGGCGGGGTTGCCGCCGAAGGGCGTGGCGGAGAAGGCGTCTACCTGGTAGAGATCGAGTTGCGGCATGGGGAATCCTGGAAAAACGGGGCCAGTGGCGGAACGGCGCCGCCATGCCGCATTTTGCTACGAAACACCGGCCGCTTCCCGCAGCAGCGCCTCCAACCGCTCCAGGTCGGCCTCCTGCCGCGCGCTGTAGCCGATCACCACGCCCGCCGGCCAGGACACGCGCCGGCAGAATTCCGCGACCGGCTGCAAACCCACGCCCAGCGCGCGCGCCCGCGCCAGCAAGGCCGCCACGTCGATGCCGGGCGGCGGCCACCACTCCAGGTGAAAACCAGCATGTTCGCCGCTGACCCGCAGCGGCGCCGCGCCGACCGCGTGATCCACTGCGGCAGCTTCAACAAGACCCTGTTCAACGCCTTGCGCATCGGTTACGCGGTGCTGCGCCGGCCGCTGGTGGCCGGCTTTGCCCGCGCGCGCTGCCTGACGGGCCGCTCCACCAGCCTCGTCGAGCAGATGACGCTGGCGGCGTTCCTGGAGGATGGCGGTTTCGCGCGTCACGTGCGGCGGGCGCGGTCGGTCTATGCGCAACGGCGCGACCGGGCGCTGCCAATCGGGGCGTTCTACGAAGATGTGCTGTGGCGGGCGGTGGCCTGAGCCACGCCCCGCGCCTACCCCCCGGGTTTGTCCCAATGCCACGGCGGTCGATCCGGGGGACGCTGGAACGTCGTCCCAGTACGCCCAACTTCCCTTCAAAGGTGGATGCATCATGACCACTGGCACCGTAACCCTGCATCGCGTCCTGCGCGCCACGCCCGAGACCGTGTACCGCGCCTTCCTCGAACCCGGCGCCGTGGCGCGTTGGTTGCCGCCCTACGGCTACACCTGCGAAGTCTTCGAACTGGACGCCAAAGTCGGCGGCCGGCATCGCATGGCGTTCCGCAATTTCGGCACCGGCCACGCCCACGGCTTCGGCGGCGAATACCTGGAACTGGTGCCGGGCGAGAAGATCCGCTACAGCGACGAGTTCGACGATCCGAACCTGCCGGGCCGGATGCAGACCACCATCACGCTGCGCCCGGTGTCCTGCGGCACGGAGATGACGGTGGTGCAGGAGAACATCCCGGCGGTGATTGCGCCGGAGATGTGCTACCTGGGCTGGCAGGAATCGCTGGCCCAGCTGCTGCGGCTGGTCGAGCCGCAGATTCCCGACTGAAGCGGCGGCCGCTCAAGCGTCGCCGTGGCCCGGCGCGGCGGGCAGCGCCCCCTCCTGCGCCAGTTCGGCCGCCAGCTCTTGCAGTTCCAGGCAATGGGTGCGGTCGTGGTCCAGCAGTTCGCGCACGATCTGCTCCAGCGTCATGCGGTGCAGGCCGTCGCGCAGGCCGCAACGCGCCAGGGTGGCCGCGTCCAGCGGCCGCAACGCCGCGCACAGGCGCTCGCGGCCACGGCGGAAGGCGGCCAGGGCCAGGTCCGGATCCTGCTCCTGGTAGGCGCGCTCGGCCGCCAGGACGGTGCCGTCGACCGAGGCGATGATGGGCAACGCCGAACGGCGGATGGCCTCGATGCGCTGCGCGAACACGCTGTCCAGGTCGCGCAGGTGGCAGACGTGCTCGGTCGCCGAAAAGCCGGTGCCGGCGAGCCGCCAGCGGCGCCGGGGCGGGGCGATGGCCGCCATGCACGCGGCCAGGGCATCGGGCATGCGCGCCAGCCCGGCCACGACCGCGGCGAACGGCAACACCACCGGCCGCGGGCTGAACACCGCGCCGTAGCTGAAAACCGCGCCGCCGATCCGTCCGCGCGCCTGCACCACCTGGTGGCCCTGGCGCCGCATGCGCTCGGCCACCAGCGCGCCGCAGAACTGGCGCGCGGTGGTGTCCTGCGCCACCTCGGGAAATCTTTCCGCGATGTCGTCGGCAATGGCGGCGACGGCGGCCACGCCGACCCGCGACAGCGCGGCGTATTCGGGGTAGCGCGCGGGATCGTCGATAAGCGCCTCGAGCTGCTGGCCCAGGGGAGTGGCGCGGAACCGGTCGAAACGGGAGTGCATGGGATCGTCGCTTTTACAACAGCTCAAAGCGATATGTTATTACCTGAGCCGCCGTCAGGCCCGCCCTGCCGCTGAACGGTCATGTGCCGGCGTCTGCCCATCAACCCGAGGGCCGGCCTGTCGATGGCGGCCGCCGTCATTCGTCGTAGGGCAAGGAGGAGCGGCCGCGCGCCGCCCTCCCCTGAGCCACCAGACTTTCATCAACACCATTTCGGAGACACATCATGGCGACCCCCGCAAAACAGGCCATTCCCGACGGCATGCACACCCTGAGCGCGCACATCGTGTGCGAAGGCGCCTCGGAAGCCCTCGCGTTCTATCGCAAGGCGTTCGATGCCCAGGAGCTGACGCGCCTGCCGCGTCCAGACGGCAAGATCATGCACGCGGCCATCCGCATCGGCGATTCCGTGCTGATGCTGATGGACGACTTTCCCGAATGGGGCAGCCTCGGCCCCAAGGCGCTCAAGGGCACGCCGGTGACGCTGCATCTGTACGTCAAGGACGTGGACGCCGCGATGCAGCAGGCGCAGGCGGCCGGCGCCCGGATCACCCTGCCGGCGGCCGACATGTTCTGGGGCGACCGCTATGGCCAGGTGGTCGATCCGTTCGGACATCGCTGGTCGATCGCCACCCACAAGGAAGACCTGACGCCCGAGGAAATCCAGCGGAACATGGCCAATCTGGGCCCGATGGACGGCTGCGGCGACCCGGCGCGCAAGCCGGGCTGAAGCCGGCCTCGGCGGCGCGGCGCCACGCGCGCCGCGCCGGCTGCCGGCAGCCTGGCCGGTGCCGGCGCGCTCAGGCCGGATACGGCCCGAGGAAGTCCAGCTTGCCGATCGGCACGCCGGCGTGTCGCAGGATGTCGTAGGCGGTGGTGACGTGAAAATAGAAGTTCGGCAGCGCGAACGTCAGCAGGTAGGCGTCGCCCTGGAACTGCGGCTTGAACTCGCCGAAGCTGAGCGTGACCTTGCGGCCCTCGGCGCCGTCGAGCTTGTCGGCCGGCACCGAGCGCAGGTAGGCGATGGTGTCGGCCACGCGCTTTTGCAACTGCTCGAACGTCGTTTCGTCGTCGGGAAACTTGGGCGCTTCGACCTGCGCCAGGCGCTGCGCGGCGAACTTGGCGGCGTCGCTGGCGCGTTGTACCTGGCCCGACAGCGGATACATGTCGGGCGCCAGGCGGGCATTGACCAGCGCGGCGGGATCGCTGCCGGTGGCGGCCGCGTGGGCCGCGCCTTTTTCCAGCAGCGCGGCCAGCACGGTCAGGCCGCGGATGAAGACAGGCACCGAGGCCTGGTACATGGACAGGGACATGATGAGGTTCCGAAAAAACGTGGCCGGCCGGCGCCCGACATGGCGCCGGATTGCCGGACGTGCCGCGATGTTAGCGCCGCCTCCGCCCGCGTGGCGGGCGCCGGCAGCGACATATGCATATGCGTTTTTCGAACAATAGCGCCGTTGCCGCCACAATGCGAGGCCCGGCTAGAGCACCCGCCGCTGGCCTTGGAAGAAGCGCCAGACCAGCGCCGAGGCGTCCGGGCCGTTGCGCGCGTGGTAGCGCACCGAGGCGTCGCCGCCGCTCCAGCCATGTTCGACCCGGGTGATCTCGCACAGGCGCAGCACCACCTTGCAGTTGCGCAGCAGGTCGACACGGCGGTAGGCCTTCTCGGTGCCCAGGCCCAGCACCCGCTCGACCACCGGCTCATCGGCGGCCAGGCCATTGACGGCGCGGAACTGTTCGAACAATTGCCGGGCGTTGCGCGGCGCCACCGCCGGATCCATCTGCCCATGCAGGATCATGGCCGGCATGCCCAGGCGGAACACCGCCGGATCGGCCACCTCCCGCAGCAGCGGCGTCAGCGCCTTGAGCGAGCCGCGCCGCATGGTGTGCAGGCCGGCCGTGGCGGTGTGGGCGTCGCCCACCACCGGCCCCGAATGCATGGCCAGCGCCGCGATCAGGGAGGGATGGCGCAGCGCCACCAGCGCCGCCATGCCGGCGCCGGCCGACAGGCCGGCGATGTAGACCCGCTGCGGATCCAGCCCGTGGCGCGCCACCTCGGCGCTGATCAGCGCGGCAATCAGGTCGGCCTCGGCGCCGCCGTGCCGCGCGTCGGGCTGGAACCAGCGCCAGCAGCGCTGCACCTGGCGCGTCATGGACTGCTGCGGATAGAGCACCATGAAACCGCCGGCGTCGGCCCACTGATTCATGCGCGATCCGTGCGCGAAGGCCTGCGCGGTCTGGCGGCAGCCGTGCAGCATCACCACCAGCGGCATGCCCTGGCGCGGCACGGCCGGGGGAATATAGCGGGCAAAGGACAGGCGCTGGCCATGGGCGTCGGAGAATTGCCGCGCGGCTTCCCAGCAGCCGCCCCCCAGGCCGGGCGCGGCGGCGCTGGCGCCGGCGCGCCGCGCGGCCGCCGCCGGCCGGCGCGCGCGCTGGGGCGCCGCCATGCGCAGCGCCGCGCGCTGAAGCTTGCCCAGCTTCTTCGCGGCGTTGAAAAACAGACGGGTGAAATTGCGCGCCATGGGTCGGGCCTCTGAACGCTGTGCGCTCCGGTACCGGGAGCGCTCCGGATCAGAACCGGCCGGTGGAAAGGGTGGCGCTGCTGGTCAGCAAGTCCAGACAGGATATCAGGGCGACCGCGATCGTGAGGATGGCAAGCACTTTGACGACCTTGCTGGTCCCTGGCCGCGTCAGCGTCGCGGTCATGCGCGTGACGATGTATGCCCCAACCATCAGGCCGATTGCCGGAATCATAGAAGCGCCTCCCCAGGAGAGTGTGTGCGGGCCCGCCGGATGCGTTGCCCTTCGATAACGCGTCGCGCCGCCTCTGCGGGCGGCTGTGGAGCGAGTGAAATGTATCACACAGTAACTTGCTGCCCTGGGTTTTGGCGCTGGCGTCGACACGGGTGTTTGCCGCAGATCAAGCCGACGCGCCCCGGGCATGGCGGCGCCTTGAGGGCGCGCCGCAAAACCCTTATGGTGTAACCCCTGATTTCAAATTTCCTCCCGGCGCCGCCCCCATGTTCCCCAACGACCGCCGCCAGACTCTCGGCGAAGAAATCGCCAACACCATCAGCCATGGCCTGGGCGCGGCCGGCGCGCTGGCCGCCGCCCCCGTCCTGATCGTGGCCGCCACGCGCCAGGGCGACGCGGCCTTCATCGCCGGCGCGGCGGTGTTCGCCGCCAGCATGTGCCTGCTGTACCTGGCCTCGACCCTCTATCACGCGCTGCCCGATAACCGCGCCAAGCGCCTGTTCAACCTGCTCGACCATTCGGCCATCTACCTGCTGATCGCCGGCACCTATACGCCGTTTGCGCTGGGCGCGCTGCGCGGGCCGTGGGGCTGGACGCTGTTCGGGCTGGTGTGGGGGCTGGCGCTGCTGGGCGTGGGCCTGAAGGCCAGCCGGCGGCTGAACCGGCCCGCGCTTTCCACCGGGCTCTACCTGGCCATGGGCTGGCTGGTCATCATCGCCGTCAAGCCGCTGCTGGAACGGGTGCCCACCGGCGGCCTCTGGTGGCTGGTGGCGGGCGGGCTGGCCTACACCGGCGGCGTGGTCTTCTTCGTGTGCGACAACCGCTGGCGCTATAGCCACTTCGTCTGGCATCTGTTCGTGCTGGCGGGCACGGTCTGCCATTTCTTCGCGGTGCTCTGGTACGCGGCCTAGTTGCCGCGCCGCCCGGTGCCAGGCACGCGCACTAGTCCGCCGCCGCTTGCAGGTAGCCGGTGGGCGGGCGTCCCAGCACGCGCCGGAACATGGTCGAGAACGCCGCCGGGCTCTGGTAGCCGAAATCCAGCGCGATCGCCGTGACCGGCGTGCCGGCGGCCAGCCGCGCCAGGGCCAGCACCACGCAGGCGCGCTGGCGCCAGGTCGAGAACGCCATGCCGGTCTGCTGGCGGAAGTGGCGGCTGAAGGTGCGCGGGCTCATGTGCAGGCGCGCGGCCCAGGCCTCCGGTGACTGGCGTGCGTCGGGCGCGGCGATGAAGGCGCGGCACAACGGCGCCAGGCGCTTGTCGCGCGGCAGCGGAATGTGCAGCGGCAGCACCGGGGCGCGCGTCACCTCGTGCAGCAGCAGCGCCGCCAGCGCACCGTCGCGGCCGGCGCTGTCGTAGCGCGCCGGCATGTCCACCGCCGCCAACAGCAACTGGCGCAACAGCGGCGAGACCTCGACCACCTCGCAGGCGCCGCTGGCGGGCCGCGCGGCGCCCGGCTCGATGTAGGCGCTGCGGGTGCTGACCTCGTGCATCCGCACCTGGTGCGCCAGGCCCGCCGGAATCCAGACGGCGCGCTGCGGCGGCACCACCCAGTTGCCGTCGCGCGTGGCCACGTGCATGACCCCGGTGGCGCCATACAGCAGTTGGGCGCGGCGGTGCGTGTGCACGGGCAGCAGGTGGCCGGGCGGATAGTCGTTGCCGATGGCGACCAGCGCGCGGTCCAGGCGGTCGTGCAGGTCGATGTGGGTGTTGCGCATGAGGGGATTGGCCGGAATGCGAACATTATTGTCCAATCCTCGAAAGCCAGCCAGCGCGCGGCGTCCTATCGTGGCGTTTTCCCCGCAAGGACGTTTCAAATGCTGTATGTGACCCTGGCGTTGTTCGGCGCCCTGAGCGGCGTGACCACGGTGCTGTTCGGTTTTGGCGGCGGTTTCGTGGTGGTGCCGGTGCTGTACGGCGTGCTGACCGCGACCCACGGCGCGCAGGACGCCATCGGCCAGGCGGCGATGCATATCGCGGTGGCGACCTCGACCTGCGTGATGATCGTCAATTCGGTGGCCGCCACCCGCCGGCACCAGCGCGCCGGCAACATCGCGCGCGCCTACGTCTGGCCGCTGGCCGCCTTCATCGGCGCGGGCGCGCTGCTGGGCGCCTGGGCCGCCACCCGCGCCAGCGGCGACCTGGTGCGCCATGCCTTCATCGCCTACCTGGCCGTGACCATTGTCGATTGCCTGCTGCGCCAGGGCTTCATGGCGCGCCGGCAGGCCCAGGCGGCGCGGCCGCTGGGCCCGGCCGTGACCGTGGGCGGCGGCGTGGCGATCGGCGCGATCGCCACCTTCCTGGGCGTGGGCGGCAGTGTGATGACGGTGCCGCTGCTGCGCCGCCGCGGCCTGCCCATGGCCAAGGCCGCGGCCATGGCCAACCCGCTGACGCTGCCGGTGGCCAGCGCCGGCACGCTGGCCTACCTGGCGGCGGCGCGCGCGCTGCCGGCGCCGCTGGCGCCGTGGATCATCGGCTACGTCGACCTGCTGGCGTTCGCCGCGCTGGCGCTGGGGTCGCTGGCGGGGATCCGCCTGGCGGCGCCGCTGATACCGCGCATCCCCGACCGGCTGCACGCGCGCGTCTATGTCGCGCTGCTGGCGCTGGTGCTGTTGAGCATGCTGCTGGCGTAACGCCGCGCGGGCGGCGCCCGCGGCCGCCGCGTCACTGCGCCACGAACGCCGCCACCCGCGCCACCAGGGCCGGATCGCGCAATGCGCGGGTGTGCCCCATCTTCTCGGTGGTCACCAGGTCGGCGCCCGGCCAGGCCTGCGCCAACAGCGCCGCGTCCTCGTAAGGGCTTTCGCGGTCGCCGCGATCGTGGACGATCAGCAGCGGCGTGGCCATGGCCGGCGCCAGCCGCGCCGGCTCCATCTCGGCGAAGGTGATGCCGAGCCAATCCTGCGCGCGCTTGAGCACCAGCGGCATGACCTTGGGCGGCAGGTTCATCATGCGCCGCGAATATTCCCACACGCTGTCGTAGCGGCTGACCGGCCCCAGGAACACCGCGCGCTCGACGGCAAAGCCGCGCGACAGGGCGAAGGTCACGGCGGCCGCGCCCAGCGAATGCGCGATCACGCCGTGGAAAGCGCCATGGGTTTGCGCGGCGTGGGCCACGCAGGGTTCGAAGTGGCGCACCGACGCCTGCTTGCCGCTGGAACGGCCGTGCGCCGGCATGTCGATGGCCACCACCTGGAAGCCGCGCTGGCGCAGCGGCTCGACATAGGCCGTCATCTGCGCGGCGTCGCCGCCCCAGCCGTGCACCAGCAGCACGCGCGGGCCGCTGTCGCCCCAGACGTAGTGATAGACGGTCTGGCCGTCGATCTGGTGCGGTTCGGCGCGCGCCTGGGACAGAATGGCGCGTCCGGGCTCCGAGGGTTTGAGGCGCGCCGGCGTGAACAGCAGCCTCTGCGCCACCTTGGCGGTGGCGCCCGGCGCCACGGTGCCGGCAACGCCGAACATGGCGCCGATGGCGCTGGCGATGAAGGGTTTCTTGCGCGGCTTGCGCGTGGCGGCGGTGTCGGTGGCGGCCACGGTGGAGCGCTTGTTTTCAGTCGTCATGCGTCGTTTTATCCTGGTAGCAGAGACAAGCGAACGGCGGACCCGACAATCGATACAGAGAATACCCCGATTACCAGCGCGGCGGTGCGTTGCAATCGTTCCGGGTTGATGAAGCCGATGCGCCGTCCGGCGAGCAAGGCGCCGAACTTGATCCAGATGAAGGCGATCGGCACCAGCAGGCCGATGAACTGCGCCATCGCCGCCAGGTAGCCGGGCAGGTTTTCGAACGCGTACGCCGGGAACAGGGTCGAGGCAAACACCAGGCCCTTGGGGTTGAGCAAGGTGGCGATGAACAAGGCGTAGGGGCCGATGGGCTCCTGGCGGGTGGTCGCGTCAGCGCCGGCCGCGCACCAGATCTTGACCGCGACGTAGGCCAGATAGACGCTGCTGGCCACGCGCACCACAATGCCGATCCACGGATACACGGCCTGCGCCGACACCAGGAACAGCCCCCAGGCCGTAATGCCGACCAGGTAGCCGGCCAGCTCGAACCCCACCAGCGGCGCGGACCGGCGCAAGCCGCGCGCCAGCCCCGCCGCCGCCAGCAAGGTGTTGGTGGGGCCCGGCGTCAGCAGGATGGCGGCGGTGCCGAGCAGGAAGACCCCATCGATGCCGTTCATGGCGGGGCTCCGTCAGCCGGTCACGCGGTCGATGTTGTGCTGGAACATGCCCAGCAACCCCTCTTCCAGCCCCAGCGTATGCTGCGGATTGGCGCCGCAATGCAGGCCGGCCTGCACCCCTTCGACGATGCCGAAGTCCTCGCGGTGGAACACCGCGTCGATGTTGCCGAAGCGCTGGGCCAGCGTCGCCTGTCCTTCCTCGCCGGCGTAATCGGCCTCGCGGTACAGCATGTCGTGCGTCCAGATGGTCTTGTCGGGCGCGATCGGATAGAAGGAATTGAGCGACACGATGTTGGCGTGGTTGATCAGGAACGTATTGGGGAAAAGCGTGTAGAACACCGAGGCGTAGTCCAGGATGCGCCAGGATTGCGGGTCGGCGGCGGCCGCCTCCATCAGGTTGGTCTTGGCCGCGGCGATGCGGATGTGCAGGCCATGCTCGAAGTGCGCGATCACCCCTTTCTCGAACACCGGGCCGATGGTGTTCTTGTGCAGGATCGGCACGTGGTAGCGCTCCAGGTAGGTCTTGAGCAGCAGCTTCCAGTTGGCGTTCAGGGTGCTGACCTTGCGGCTGTGCAGGGTCAGGTCATCGAGCTTGAAGCCGGCGATCTCGTCGCTCATGTCGGCGCCCAGGCTGGCGTCCAGGTCGATGGCGGCGCCCGGCGTGGGATGCAGCCAGACCAGCCCCATACGCTCGGTCACGGCCAATTCCACCAGCTTGTGCTTGGCGCAGTCCAGGTCGGGGAAGTTGTAGGGCTTGGTCACGCCCTTGAGTTCCCCGTCCAGCCCATAGACCCAGCCATGGAAAGGACAGGTGAAGAACTTCAGTTCCTTTTCGTTGCCCGACACCAGGCGCGCGCCGCGATGGCGGCACACGTTCAGGAAGGCGCGCAGTTCGCCGCCCTTGTCGCGCACCACCACGAACGGCAGGCGATCCCACGGACTGAGCAGGTACGAGCCCGGCTCGCGCACCTGGGTGGACGCGCCCACCACCAGCGGATAGTCGCGAAAGGCCGTTTCCAGTTCGCGCTCCAGCACACCGTTGTCCATATAGACGCTGGCCGGCACTTGCACCACCCGACCCAGCATGTCCTCGTCGCGATCCACTTCGCGCAGCTTGAACATTTTCCGCAGGGTTTCTACTTGCGTCGCGTGTTTCATCTGTGATCCCGAGTCCTGTCAAAAGCGTGTTATCGGAAAAAGCGCCCCGGCCCGCCGGCGCCGGGGCGGGCCGGTCAGGCCGTGGCGGCCACCGGCACCTCGCGCAGATAGCTTGCGACCCGCTGGCCGACGGCGCCCAGGCCGAGGATCTCGAAGTGGCCCGCGCCCTCGACGATCTCCAGCGTGGCGCCGGGCCAGGCGTCATACAGTTCCTGCGCGTGCGCCGGCGGCACGAAGTCGTCCTTGGCGCCGTGGATCACCAGCCCGGGCAGATCCAGCGCGCCGACGATGTGCCGCGGCGCATAGTCGGTCCACAGCGTGGCGCCGTGGCGGCGCTCCAGTTCGTGGCACAGCCGGGTCTCGATATCGGCGTCGAGCTGATTGAGCTGGACGAACTTCTCCACCAGAAAGCGCGTGGTGGACGGCGTCGAGATCGACACGAAGGCGTCGGCGCGGAACCCGTCCCGGTGCAGGGCGGACAGCGCCCACAGCCCGCCCAGCGAATGGCTCACCACCGCGTGGATCGCGCCCAGCCGGGCGCAGACCTTGCGGATGAAGTCGCGCACCTGCACCGGGTCGGTGCCGCTGCCCGCGGCCTCGCCATGCGCCGGCATGTCGAATAGCGCCACCTCGTAGCCCAGATCCAGCAACTGTTCGGCAATCGGCACCATGCTGCCCAGGTGGCTGTGGATGCCATGCGCCAGCACCACCGTCGGCCCGGCGCCGCGCCGGTAGTACTTGTAGACGCCGCCGTTGGCCTTCACCGAAAACGACTGGCAGCGGCGCAGGAACGCGCGGGTGAATTCGTCATACGGCACCCGCGTGATGGCGCAGTACTTGTCGAGAATGGCGGCAAAGGCCGGGTCGGGGTTCGGGGTCGGCTCGGCCATGCTCAGTTCCCCGCCATCGCCGCCAGGCATTGGCGCGCCCGCTCCGGCAGCACATACTCGCCGTCACGCTCGATCCGCTCGTACAGGCGTTCGACCCGCTCGTAGTGCGCGTCCAGGTTCTGGTCGAGCAGATGGTGTTTGGTTTTGTTGTAGACCCCGAACTGCAGGTCGGTCAGCAGCTCGAACGGGTTGATGTGGCCGTAGGGCGTGCCGAAGATCATCTTCAGGAATTCGTCGATGTCGTGGTAGCCCAGCGCGGTCAGCAGGAACTCGATGCCGGCGCGCTTGCGCTTGGTCTGGTAGGCGCGTTCCTTGGGGTCGACGATGAAGTCCAGGCCGCTGGTCATGCCGGCCGGGTATTCCACCTTGGAGAAGCAGCGGAAGTCGATGGTGACGCGGTCTTCGGTGGCCTGCGGCAGGGTGCTGTCGGCATGCGCGCGGTAGTTGTCGAAGAACAGCGCCTGGCCCACCTTGGAATCGCAGAACCAGCCGGACGAGGGCTTGTCGGCGTATTTCTTTTCCCAGTACTTGGCCATCAGGAAGTCGCGCACCGTGGGCAGGTCGATCTCGGACAGCAGCCCTTCGGTGTACAGATACAGGGCCTTGTCAATGGCGGCCTTTTCCTCCGGCGCCAGATCCATGTCCAGCATCTTCATGTAGACGAAGTTCAGGTTGGGCGCCTCGACCTCGGCGTCCTCGAAGATGACGAACGGCTGGCGCGTGATCGGCGTGGGCGTCAGGGCGGTGTGGAAACTCTTGTACAGCTTGGGAAAGCCCAGCCCCTTCTTGACCAGGGAGGGGATCTGCAGCGCGATGCCGCTGGCCGAATGGGTGCCGTAGGGTTTCTTGCCCGCCGGCACCACGAAGGCGTTGACCACGGTGGTGGCCGCCTGCGGGAAGTGCTCCATGACCTTGTCCTGGTTGTCGTCATAGAAGCGCTTGGCCGAGGGGATGAACAGGGCGCTGTTCTCGAACATGGTCGACAGCGGGAAATAGGTGCCCACCGAGGTGTCCGAAAAACTGCCCGCGACCTTGGCCTGCAACCGCAGCTCGCGCCGCAGCTTGCTGGCCAGGTCGGCGTCCACGTTCATCTGGATGACCTGGGTGGGCTGGTGCTCGGGGTAGAAGCAGCAGGTGTTCAAGACGCGGTTCGGCGGCAGGCGCGAGGCCACGGCGGCCGGATCGACCGTGTAGCGGTCCAGCACGCGCACCAGGTGACGGGCATGCACGCCGGCGGCCTCGTTCAGGAAGGTACCGGTCTTCTGCCAGATGCCGGTGCCCTGGGCGTCTTGCGGGGTGGCGGTTTGCGGTTGCTCTTGCAATTCGAGGGTAGTCATTCAAATCCTCCACGGGCGTGGAAATCGCTATGAGGACGCCGCCCGGCGGGCGGCGCCTGGCTGGCGCCACCCCGGCGACGGATCGAACTTGCTCAAGCCGGCTGGGTTACCGGCGACAACTCCTGCGCTTGGCCGGCGGCGGGCGCCGCGGCCAGGATCCGGTCCACGTAGGGCTGGACATGCCTGGCATCGACCGGCGGGCAGGGATAGACCTCGCCGCCGAACACCTGCCGGCCCACCGGGAAGCAGTCGAACATCTGCTCCAGGTCGCTCTGCACGCCCAGGCCGTCCAGCACCGCCGCGATGCGCGCGATGGCGCTCTTGGGGTTGGCCTGCGCATACGCCAGGGCGTCCTGCTTCCACTGCTCGAACGGCACGCTGCCGACCTGCGCGCCCGCGCCGCGGATGTGCTGCACCAGGCTATTGAAGCCGGGCGCCTGCGGGTTGGCGAAGTCGTAGTCCTGGCCGATGCGCGCCTGGTCGCGGGTCATGACCTGGGCAATGACCCCCGCCAGGTAGTCCACCGGCAGCACGCCGCCGATGTCCGACCCCAGCAGCGGGAAACTGCCCATGGCGATGCAGCCCGAGATCAGGTTGTGCAGGAAGTCGCCGCGATCCAGCCGGAAGTGGCCGCTGGTGGAACTGGCGCCGACGAACGGCAGGCGGTAGATCGAGGCCTTGGCCCCGCGCCAGCGCGCCGCCGCCACCATCTGTTCGGCCATGTACTTGGAGCTGAGGTAGCCGTACTCGCGTTCGTCCTTGGACACCTCGTAGCCCAGGTAGCGCGGCAGCGTGGCGGCGGTCGAGACGAAATGCACCGCCTTGCCGCGCCCGCGCGAGGCCAGCCGCAGCACCTCGTGCGTGCCGACCACGTTGGGCGCCAGGTAGTTGTCCAGCGGCAGCATCCAGTCGACCAGCGCGCCCGAGTGGCAGATGGCGTCCACCTGATTCGCCAACTGATCGAACTCGTGCTCGGACAGGCCGAACAGCGGCTGGGTCAGGTCGCCGACCACCGGATTGAGCAGGGCCGCGTACTCCGGCTTCCACAGATCGTATTTCCGCAGGATCTCCACCTGCCGCGCCATGGCCTTCTCGGCGTCGTCGGCCCGCACCAGGCAGTAGGCGATGACGTCGGCGCGCAGCAGTTCGTGCAGCAGGAAGGCGCCGACAAACCCAGTGGAGCCGGTGACGAACACCGCTTCGGGCTCCGCCTCCATCGTCAGCACATTGTCGAACTGCAGTTCCGGCTCCAGGTAGCCGCGCCGCGCCACGCGGTCGTCCAGGCGCCGGCCGCCGGCCGCCTCCTTCGCCGCCGCGCCGGCCTCGGCCGGGGCTTGCTGGCTGTCCAGCCCCGCCTCGGTCAGCTTCTCCAGCAGGAACTGGCTCAGCGCCCGCAGGTTGGGATGGTCGAAGGCGATCTTGGCGGGCAGCGCCAGGCCGGTCATGTCAGAGAGCTGGTTGCGCAGCAGCACGGCGGTGAGCGAGTCGATGCCGATGTCCTGCAGCGGCAGGCTGACGTCCACGTCCTGCGGCGAGGCGAACTCCAGCGCCTTGGCCACCTCGGCGCGCACCGCTTCCAGCACCGCGGCCTCGCGCTGCTCGACCGCGGTCTGCACCAGCAGCTTGCGCAGGCCGGCGCCGCCGCCCCCGCCGCCGCCCGCGCCGCGCGCCCCCGCCGTCCGGCTGAACAGCTCGCGGTACAGCGCGGGCGCGTTGCCGCCGTTGTTGTCTTCCAGCGTGCGTTGCAGGCGGCCCAGGTCGAGCGCGGCGGCCACGGCCATGGGCGCATCGCTCATGACGGCGGCCTCGAACAGATCGAGCGCCTCGGTCGGCCCGAGCGCCTCCATGCCCTGGCGGCTGAAGCGCGTCTTGTCGGCGTCGCTCAGGCGCGCGGCCATGCCCTGCCCGTCCCACGCGCCCCAGGCCACCGAGGTCGCCGCCAGGCCCTTGGCGCGGCGGTGGTGCGCCAGCGCGTCCAGGAAGGTGTTGGCGGCGGCGTAGTTGCCCTGACCCGGCGC
The DNA here is from genome assembly GCF_050285565.1 of Achromobacter sp. Classification (GTDB taxonomy): domain Bacteria; phylum Pseudomonadota; class Gammaproteobacteria; order Burkholderiales; family Burkholderiaceae_B; genus Achromobacter. The sequence goes on along the minus strand of NZ_JBLZXG010000002.1, from coordinate 482,951 downwards.
GCCGGTCACGCCGGAGATCGACGAGAACAGCACGAAGAAGTCCAGCGCCAGGTCCTGCGTCAGGCGGTGCAGGTGCCAGGCGCCGTCGACCTTGGGCGCGAACACGGCGTCAAAGCGCTCCGGCGTCTGGCCGGCGAGCATGCCGTCGTCCAGCACCCCGGCCGCGTGCACCACGCCGCGCAAGGGCCGGTCTTCGCCGAACTCGGCCATGACCCGTTGCAAGCCATCGTAGTCGGCCGCGTCGCACGCCACCACCGTGGCGCGGGCGCCCAGCTCAGCCAGTTCGGCGACAAAGGCCTCGGCATCCGGCGAGCGCATGCCGCTGCGCGAGGTCAGCACCAGATCGCGCACCTGGTGGTTCTGCACCAGCCACTTGGACACGTAGCGGCCCAGGCCACCCAGGCCGCCGGTGACCAGCACCGCGCCGTCCGGATCGACCATGCCGCGGCGCTGCGTCGGCACCAGCACCACCTTGCCCACGTGGCGGGCCTGCGCGATGAAGCGCAGCGCGTCCGAAGCGTTGTCCAGCGGGAAGGTGCGCAGCGGCAGCGGCTTGAGCTTGCCTTCGGCGAACAGCGCGGCGATCGCGGTCAGCATCTCCTGGATGCGTTCGACGCCGGCCTCGGGCAGGTTGTAGACGCGGTAGGTCACGCCCGGATGGTTGGCCTCGACCCAGGCCGGGTCGCGCAGGTCGATCTTGCCCATCTCCAGGAAGCGTCCGCCCGGCTTGAGCATGGCGAAGCTGGCGTCGATGAACTCGCGCGCCAGCGAGTTGAGCACGATGTCGAACGCACGGCCCGGCGCCGTCTCGGCGAAAGTCTGGACGAAGTCCAGGCTGCGCGAGGTGCCGATGTGGTCATCGGCCAGGCCCAGCTTGCGCAGCGCCGGCCACTTCGGCTCGCTGGCGGTACCGTAGACCTCGGCGCCATGCAGCAGCGCGAGCTGCACCGCCGCCATGCCCACGCCGCCGGCCGCGGCATGCACCAGCACGCGCTCGCCGGGCTGCATGTTGCCCAGCACGTGCAGGCCGTACCACGCCGTCAGGAAGGTCATGGGAATGGTGGCGGCCTCCTCGAAGCTGAGGTTGTCCGGCTTGGCCACCACCTGGCGCGCGTCCACCACGATGGAGGAACCGAAGGCGCCGCGCGCCAGCCCCAGCACCGGGTCGCCGGGCTTGAGGTGCTTGACGGCGCTGCCGACTTCGGTGACCACGCCGGCGAACTCCAGGCCGAGCGCGGGGATTTCCACCATGCCCAGGGCGTTCAGCACGTCCAGGAAGTTGACCCCGGTGGCCTTGACCGCGGCGCGGATCTCGCCCGCCGCCAGCGGCTCGTCCACCAGCGTTTTGACCGACAGCGGCTGGTCCAGGCGGCCCTTGGTGGCGATCTCCAGGCGCCAGTTGCCCTCGGCCGGCAGCGCCAGGCCGGCGTTGGCGGGCGCCTTCTTCAGGCGCGGCGCCAGCAGCTTGCCGCCGCGCAGCGCGCACTCGGGCTCATCCGCCAGCGCCAGCGCGGACGCCAGCATGTCCAGATCGGCCGCGCTCTCGCCCAGGTCGACGATGCGCAGGGCCAGTTCGGGATGCTCGTTGCGCGCCGTGCGCAGCAGGCCCCACAGCGGGCTGGCGCCCAGGTCGGAGACCGGATCGTCGCTGCTGGTGCCGACGGCGCCGCGGGTCAGCCAGATGACCGGCTTGGCGAAGCCGGCCAGCGCCAGTTCCTGCACCTGCAGCAGCGCGCTGGCGGCCTGGCGGTGCGACGGCTCGACCACCTGGGCGTCGCCGGCCCATAGCGGGATCACGCCGTCGCAGGCCTCGGCTTCGCTCAACTGGGCGATGTCGACCACCTGCGCCCCGGCCTGCGCGAGGCGCGAGCGCACCGCGTCAGCCCACGGCGTGGCGCCGCCACCGAGCAGGCCCCAGGTGCCGCCGAACACGGCCTCGGGCGCCTCGACCGGCAGCCATTCGGTGCGGAACAGGAAGCGGTCGATACCGGCCTGCGCCAGGCGCCGCAACGCCGCGCGATCGATGCGGCGCGCATGCAGGCGCTGCAACCTGCCGACATGCTCGCCACCCGTGTCGTACAGATCCAGCGAGGCCCAGAATTCCCCCTCGCCCATCTCGAATTCCGCCACCCTGACCCAGACCTCGGCCAGGCCGTCCTTCCAGACCGACAGACGTTCGGCCTCGAACGGCACGAACACATCGTCGCCCACCTGCGCCTTCAGGCGCTGGGTCAGCAGCAGCGAGTGCATCGACGCGTCCAGCAGCGCCGGATGCAGGCCGTAGCGGATCGCCGAGGAGGCGGCCGCCTCGGGCAAGGCCACCCGCGCCCAGACGTCGCCGTCCACGTGCCAGGCGGCATTGATGCCCTGGAACGTGGGGCCGTAGCCGTAGCCCAGCTCATGCAGGTCCTGGTAGAGCGCGGCCACGTCGATCGGATCGCCATCCGGCGGCGGCAGTTCCACCGAATCCTGGCGCGCGGCCTGCGCCGGCACCAGCTTGCCTTCGGCGTGCAGTTGCCATTCTCCGTCCTCGTCCGATTCCGGCGCGCTGTAGACGTGCACCGTGCGGGCGCCGCCCGATTCCGCGCCCACGGTGATCTGCATGCGCAGCGACACCCCGGGCGCCAGCACCATCGGCGCCAGGATGATCACGTCGGCCAGGTCCCACTGGCCCTTGACCTGCCGCCCCGCGGCGCGCATGGCCTCGAAGAACGCCGTGCCCGGCATCAGCACCGCATCCATCACCTGGTGTTCCTGCACCCAGGCCGGCTCGTCGGCCGCCACCACCGTCGTGAACATCGTCATGTCGGTGCCGGCGATCTGCACGCCGCCGCCCAGCAACTGGTGGTTGGCGTCGTTCAGGCCGGCGCCGACCGTGCGCGTGGGCATGGGTTCGAGCCAATAGCGTTCGCGCTGGAAAGCGTAGGTGGGCAGCTTGACCCGTTCGCCGCCATAGGGGGCGAAAAAGCCGCGCCAGTCCACCGGCGCGCCCAGCACGTGCAACTCGGCCAGGCCCTTCTGCAGGGTCTGGGTCTCGTCCTTGGCCGGGTTGAGCGAGGCCACCCAGGTCACCGGGCCGTCGTCGGCCAGGCAGGCCGCGCCCATGCCCGACAGCACCGGCTGCGGGCCCAGTTCCAGGAAGGTATTGATGCCCTGCTGGTAGAGCGTGCGCATGCCGGCGTTAAAGCGCACGGCCTGGCGCGCCTGCTGCACCCAGTACTCCGGCTGGGTCATCTCGCCGCGCTTGGCCAGTTCGCCGGTCAGGCTGCTGACCAGCGCCAGCTTCGGCGCGGCGTAGTTGAGCGACTGCGCCACCTGGCGGAAGGCGCCCAGCATCGGCTCCAGCAGATGCGAATGGAACGCGTGCGAGACCTCCAGCCGCTTGGCCTTGCGCTGTTGCTGCTTGAAGTGCGCCACCACCCGCTCGATGCTGGCCAGGTCGCCGGACACCACCGTCTGCTGCGGCGCGTTCAGGCCCGCCAGCGACACCTGCGCGGTCAGGCCGAGCGAGGCCAGGGCCGCTTCGGCCTCGGCCGCGCTGGCTTCCAGCGAGGCCATGCCGCCACCGGCCGGCAAGGCCTGCATCAGGCGGCCGCGCGCGGCCACCAGGCGGCAGGCGTCGTCCAGGTCGAACACGCCGGCGGCGTGGGCGGCGGCGATTTCGCCGATGCTGTGGCCCAGCAGCAGCTCGGGCTGCACGCCCCAGCTTTCCCACACGCGCCACAGCGCCACTTCCAGCGCGAACAGGGCCGGCTGAGTGAAGTCGGTGCGATTGAGCAAGGCGGCCGCATCGCTGCCGGCCTCGGCGAACATCACCTCCAGCAGCGGCTTTTCCAGCGTGGTGAAGCGCTGCGCGATGTCCTCCAGCGCCTGGCGGAAGACCGGGTGGGACTGGTACAGGCCGTGGCCCATGCGCGGCAACTGGCTGCCCTGGCCGGTGAACAGCAGGGCCAGCCGGCATTCGCGCTCGCGCTCATCGACCATGCTGACCGCGCCCGCCGGCACCTCGCCGGTGCGGCTGTACGAGGCCAGCGCGTCGAGCAGGTCGGACTTGCCCTTGGCGAACACCACCAGGCGCTTGCGGAAGTGCGTGCGGGTGGTGGCCAGCGAATAGGCCACGTCCAGGAAGCGGTCCTGGATGTTCATGCCCATGTGCAAGTGCAGCTTGTCAGCCTGCGCCCGCAGCGCCGGCACCGTGAAGGCCGACAGCACGAACGGCAGCGACTCCGGCGGCGCCACCGGTTTGACGGCGCGGGCCGGCGCGGCCGGCTTGGGCGGTTCTTCCACGATGACGTGGGCATTGGTGCCGCCGATGCCGAACGAGCTGACGCCAGCCCGGCGCGGGCGCTCGCCCGGCGGCCACGGCTGCTCCTGCTGCACCAGCGCCATCTGCGCGCCCGCCCAATCCACTGCCGGGGTCGGCTCGACCACGTGCAGCGTGATGGGCAGCTTGTCGTGGTGCATGGCCAGCACCGCTTTCATGACGCCGGCCAGGCCGGCCGCCGCCTGGGTGTGGCCCAGGTTGGACTTGACCGAGCCGACCCACAGCGGCCGCTCGGGCGGGTGGCTGCCGCCGAACACCGCCGCCAGCCCGTTGCCCTCGATCGGGTCGCCGAGCTTGGTGCCGGTGCCGTGCGCTTCCAGGTAATCGATGTCGGACGGTTGCAATCCGGACATGGCCAGCGCCTGGCGGATCACGCGCTGCTGCGCCGGGCCGCTGGGGGTGGTGAGGCTGGCGCTGTGGCCGGCATGGTTGACGGCGGTGCCGCGCAGCACCGCCAACACCGGGTCGCCGTCGCGCTGCGCGTCCGACAGACGCTTGAGCACCACCACCGCCGCGCCCTCGCTCCAGCCGGTGCCGTCGGTGCTGGACGAGAACGACTTGCAGCGACCGTCCGGCGACATGCCGCGCAGGCGGCTGAATTCCACGTGCAGGTCGGGCGACAGCATCAGCGTCACGCCGGCCGCCACCGCCAGGTCGCACTCGCCCTGGCGCAGCGCATTGCAGGCCAGGTGCGTGGTCACCAGCGACGACGAGCAGGCGGTGTCCACCGTCATGCTCGGCCCTTCCAGGCCCAGCACGTACGAGACCCGGCCCGACATGGTGCTGCCGGCCGAGCCGGTGCCGACGTAGCCGTCCAGGTCGGCCAGGCCGCCGGCCAGCGCCAGACCGTACTCGTGGTAGCCCTTGCCGATGCCGACGAACACGCCGGTCTGACTGCCGCGCAACTGGTCCATCGAATAGCCGGCCTGTTCGATCGCCTCGGTGGTGACCTCCAGCATCATGCGCTGCGCCGGGTCGAGCGCGCGCGCCTCGCGCGGCGAGATGCCGAAGAACGGCGCGTCGAACAGGTCGATCGGCGTCACGAAGCCGCCGCGCATGCAGTACGACTTGCCGCGCGCGTCGGGATCGGCGTCATAGATGGCCGCGGCATCCCAGCGTTCGCGCGGCACTTCGACGATGCCGTCGCCGCCCCGCTCCAGCAGGTTCCACAGGTCTTCGGGGCTGTTGACGTTGCCCGGCAGGCGGCACGCCATCGCCACGATGGCGATGGGCTCGTCGGCCAGCGCGTTGCGGCGCTTGGGCGTGTTGAGCGCGGCCTTCTTGTGGCCGGCCAGATGCGCGGCCAGATCCTTGATGGTGAAGTGCTCGTACAGCGTCGAGGTCGACACGTTGCGGCCCAGCAGCTTTTGCAGCTCGGCCTGCACCCGCACCACCCGCAGCGAGTTGCCGCCGATCTTGAAGAAGCTGTCGTGGATGCCGATGCGGTCGTGCCCCAGCACCTCGGCCCAGACCGCCTGCAACTGCTGCTCCAGCTCGTTGGTGGGCTGCACCGCGGGCTCCAGCATGACTTCGGTGGGCTCGGGCAGCGCCTTGCGGTCGATCTTGCCATTGGGCGTCAGCGGGAACTCGTCCAGCTCGACGAAGAAGTCCGGGATCATGTAGCCCGGCAGGCGCGCTTGCAGCCACGGCCGCAGCAGGCGCTGCAATGCGGGGCGCGGCGGGGCGCCGGCGGCCGGCTGGTTGGCGAACCGCGCCAGCGCTTCGCGCTCGACGGCCTGCGGCGCCTGCCAGGCCAGCTCGGGCGGCTCGCCCGCCGGCCAGAACACCGCGTCGAAGGCCCAGATGTCGCGCGAGCGGCTGGGCAGCATCGCCATGCGATACCCCGCCGCCTCGGCCGCCTGCGCCAGGTCGCGCGGATCGACCCATTGGCCGGGCTCGGCCGTGGCCTTGGCCGGCAACACATGGCCCACGCGCTGGTGCACGTCGGCCAGCCGGCCATTGGGGATGTTGGCAATGGCCAGCGGCTTGCCGCCCTGGCCCAGGCTGCGCGCCAGCGCCGCCAGGTCGAGCCCGTCGCCGTGCCAGTCGAGCGTGGCCAGGGCCCGCGGCCGGGCGCGGCCGGCGGCCGGCGCGCCGATGTGCAGGATGACGTCGAAACGGAAGCGCGACATCTCGTTGACGTAGGCGCCATCGCGCAGCAGCACCTCGACGCGCGAGATCTGCGGATACACCGACGGCAGGTTGGCGAAGAACTCGGGCGCCAGCACCAGCTCGCGCTCGGCGCGCAGGCCGTGCTGCGTGCGCCGGCGCAGTTCCTCGGCCGATAGGCTGCACAGGCCCTGGAAGTTGGCCACGTCGGCGTGGAACGCCTCCAGCAGCGCCAGGTCGCGCACGTCACCGATGAAGATGCGGCCGTCGGTCACGGCCTGCGTGGCCCAGTCCAGCACCGACAGCAGATAGCCGGCGCTGGGGAAGTACTGCGCCACCGAGTTGATGACCACGGTGTCGAAGCTGCCCGGCGCCACTGGCGGCAGGTCGTTGGCCAGGCGGTGTTCGCACGAGACCTGCGGCAGCCCGCCCAGGTGGCGGTTGATCTGCTCGACCGCCTGGCTGGAAGCGTCGATGGCGCGGTACTGGCTGACCTTGGGCGCCACGCCGAACAGCACCAGGCCGGTGCCCGAGCCGATCTCGAAGACGCGCTCGGGGCCGGTGGACAGGATGCGGTCGACCGTGCGCTGCTGCCAGTCGCGCATTTCATCGGCGGCGAACGGCAGGCCGTCGTAGCTGTTGTGCCAGCCGGCGATATTGAAGGTCGGATCGGCCGCGCCGGGTTCGTAGGCACGGTCCCAGACGTCGCGCCATTCGGTCACGGCGGTGGTCTCGGCGCGGTGGTCCTGGGCGGCGCTGGCCGGCGCGCTGTTGCGCAGGCAGTAGGCGACCAGTTGGTCGTTGCGGCCCACCACCACGGCGCGGGCGACATCCTCGTGGCTGGCCACGGCGGCTTCGACCTCGCCCAGCTCGATGCGAAAGCCCCGCAACTTGATCTGGCCGTCATTGCGGCCCAGCACCACCAGCTTGCCGGGCTCCTTGAAGCAGGCCAGGTCGCCGGTGCGGTACAGGGCGCCGGGCGCGAACGGGTTGGGGCCGAACTGCGCGGCGGTCTGCGCCGGATCCTTGTGATAGCCGCGCGCCACCCCGGCGCCGCCAATGCACAGCTCGCCGGCAAAGCCGGCCGGCACCGGCGCCAGGTTGGCATCCAGCACGTACAACTGGGTGTTGGCGATGGGCTCGCCGATGACGATGTCCTCGCCCGGCCGCACCTGCCACACGCTCGACCAGACCGTGGTCTCGGTCGGGCCGTACATGTTCCACACCGACTCGGCGCGCGCCAGCAGCTCGTCGGCCAGCGCGCGCGGCAGGGCTTCGCCGCCGCACAACAGGCGCTTCAGGGACACGGCGCGCGGCCAGCCCGACTGCAGCAGCAACTGCCAGGTGGTGGGCGTGGCCTGCATCATGGTGACGGCGTGGCGGCGCATCAGGTCCAGCAAGGTCTGCCCGTCCAGGCTTTCCTGCTGGCGCGCGATCACCACGCTGGCGCCGCTGATCAGCGGCAGGAACAGCTCCAGCGCCGCGATGTCGAAGGAGATCGTGGTCACGGCCAGCAGGCTGTCGCCGGCCTCGCAGCCCGGCCTGGCGCGCATCGACAGCAGGAAGTTGCCGAGCGCGCCGTGGGTGACTTCCACCCCCTTGGGCTTGCCGGTGGAGCCGGAGGTGAAGATGACATATGCCAGGTCGTCGGCCTGCGCCACGCGCGGCGGATTGGCGTCATCGCCGCCGGCCTGGGCCAGGGCCGCGCCCAGGTCCAGGCAGCGTTCGGCCCAGGCGCTCAGGCTGGTGTCGCGCGCGGCCGGCGGCGCGATCAGCAGCGCGGGTTGGGCGGCTTCCAGCATCTGGCGGATGCGCTCGGCCGGGAACGCCATGTCGACCGGCACATAGGCCGCGCCGGTCTTGAGCACCGCCAGCAGCGCCACCACCATGTCGATGGAACGGTCCAGGCACACGCCCACCCGTTGGCCGCGGCCGATGCCCTTGGCGCGCAGCACGCCGGCCACGCGGTTGGCGGCGGCGTTCAGTTCGCCATACGACATGGCCTGGTCGGCGCAACGCAGCGCCACCCGGCCCTCGTGCTGGGCAGCGGCGTGCTCGAACAATTCGTGCACCACCGCGCCCAGCGTGGCAGCGTCGGCGGTGGCATTGAACTGTTCCAGCAGCGCTTGCCGTTCGCCGGCCGACAGGGCCTCGGCCTCGCCCAGCGCGCGGTCGGCGCCAGCCGGCAGGCGGCGGCACCAGTCGGCCACCTGCGCCGCCAGTTGGGCGGCGGTGCGGCGCGCAATCTTGCGCGGATTGAAATGCAATTCGAAGGTCTCGCTGCCGGCGAGCAGCACGAATTCCAGTGCCGGCCGATCCTCGTCCATCGCATAGGCGGCGGGCATCTGGCAGGACACCAGCACGTCCGGCGTCAGTTCGCCGCGCGCATGACGCGCGGCGAGCGCGGCGTCGCGGCCGATCAGGTCACGCCGGATCAGGCCGTGCTCGCGCGCCTGCGCCAGCGCCGCGGCGACCGCCGCCAGGTTGCGCGACAGCGGCGCCGCCGCCTCCAGGTGCATCAGCACCGGCGCCCAGGCGCAGAAGACATCGCGGCAATCCGGCGCCACCTCGGCGCGCGGCAGCGCCACCGCCACGTGCAGGTCGGCCACGCCCGAGGCACGGGCCAGGAAGGTGCACAGGCCGCCCACGGCCTGGTCGATGAAGGCCTGCTCGCGAGCGGCGCCCCGCGGCGCGGCGGGCAGCTTGCCCACGATCGGCGCCGTATTGGTTTCGGCCGTCGCCGGCCGCGCGTACGGCAGGCGGTAGGGTTGCCAGGCGGCCCACTGGCCGCGCCAGAAGGCGGTGGCCCCGGAGGCAGCGGTGCCAGCCGCCGTGACCTGGGCGCGGGCCTGCTCGCTGACCGAGGCCAGGCGCGCGCCGGCCCGCAGGCTGCCGGCGCTGACCAGGTCGGCGATGGCGACATCCTCGCCCTCCAGCGTGCACAGCGCTTCCAGGCGCAGCGCGCGGTTGCCGGTGGCGATGCTGGCGCCGAACGCGTCGGCCGCCACCACATCGCCCGGCGCCGCGCCCGCGGCGCGCGCCTCGATGCTGACCTTGCGCACCGCCAGCACGCGGCCGTCGATCAGCGCCTTGGGCCACACCAGCGGGCTGCTGAAGGGGCCGTGGTCGGTGGCGCGCACCATCGCCGCGATCTGCTCGGCGTCCTGGTGCCAATCGATCAGACCTTCGGCGGAGAATTGCGACTGGCGCGAGAAATAGCGGCGCCGCGACAGATCCTGCGGCGTCTCGCTTTCACGGCCGGCGGCCAGCTCGTCGACCAGCGCGCCGAAGCTCTGGATGGCGGTCTCGTCGCACTTCAGGCCCAGCGACAAGGCCGTATCGGTCGATTCGATCGGCACGGCGACACGCTTGAGGATGCCGCCGCCATCGATGACGCCGCCGATGCGGTGCCAGGTGATGGCGTAATCGGTGGCGCGGTCGTACACGGCCCAGGCCGGCACGTGCAGGCCCGAGTATTCCGGCAGCGGGCCATAGTGGTAGTTGATGCTCATGCGCCGCACGCGCTGGAGCAGCGCGTCGGGGATCACCGAGTAATTGCCGATACTGAAAAGCAGGTCGGCCGCCAAGCGCGATTCCGGCTTGACCGCGTCCTCCAGCGCGTACTGCGGGATGCCGGCCTTGGCGGCCCACGCGCGCACGGTCAAATCCGTGGAAATCACTGCCTGTATGCGATGTCCCTTCGCCATCAGCAGTTCGCCGCAACGAACCAGGACACTGCCGTCTCCAACCAAAAGCGATACGAAACCCGTCATGATCTGTTCTTCCTATGAAAGACATTCTGACCCTGGCGGCAGCATTTTTTTTCTAATGCGTTGCTTGCCGCCCGCATGCTCGCGTCGACGAATTCTTATACAGATGATTTGAAAATTCCAGACGCGTCACTGCCGTCGAACACGTACGTACACCCCACTTTTTGCGAGCAAAAACACGCATGACGACGCGCGGCTCGCACCCCGTCCGAGCCCCCTTCCCGGCACCCGCCAACTTGCCCGAAAGCGCCTGAATCCGGGCCTTCAGCTCGTATTGCAACCGTCATATCGAGGCCTGCGCGCGGCGCGATCCGGCGTCCCGATGCACCGGCCGCGCGGTACGTACGGGTCGCCCCAGGCCGCGCCGCGCTACGTATTCGCGTACGTGGATGCACGTATAGAGATACGTATTGGCGCAGTCCTACACTGGATTCGCACAAGCACACCACCGCCGCACATCAACGTGCATGGGGAGAGGGACATGTTCGATCATTCGGGCGTTTCGATCGTGGGCAGCGGCCATACGCCGTTCGGCAAGTTGGACGCTCTGAATCTTGAGCAACTCATCGTGATGGCGGCCAACGAGGCGATCGAGGACGCCGGCGTCGATCCCGCCGAGATCGACGCGGTCTACCTGGGGCACTTCAATGCGGGACTGGTGCCCGATGCCTTCCCCGCCTCGCTGGTGCACCAGGCGCATCCGGCCCTGCGCTTCAAGCCCGCCACCCGTTGCGAGAACGCCTGCGCCTCGGGCTCGGCCGCGATCCATGCCGGCCTGCGCGCGATCCAGGCGGGCGCGGCCGGCACGGTGCTGGTGATCGGCGTCGAGAAGATGACCTCGCGCACCACGCCGCAAGTCACCGAGGCGCTGGCGTGCGCTGGCTACAAGAACGATCCGCGCGAAAGCGGCATGAGCTTCCCGCAACAGTTCGCGCGCCTGGCCGAACGGTACGCCGAGCGCTATGACGATCCGCTGCCGGCGATGGCCGCCATTGCCGCCAAGAACCACGCCAACGCGCTGCGCAATCCGCTGGCGCAACTGCGGCGCGAACTGGACGCCGACTTCTGCAACACGATCTCGGAACGCAACCCCATGATCGCCGCGCCGCTGCGCATGACCGACTGTTCGCCCATCAGCGACGGCGCCGCCGCCGTCATCCTGACCTGCGAGCGGCGCGCGCCGCGTTATGCGCGCCAGGTGCGCTTTCGCGCCGCCACCCAGGTCAACGACACGCTGCCGCTGGAGGGCCGCGACCTGCTGGCGTTCGAAGGGCCGCACCGCGCCATGCAGCGCGCCTACGCGGATGCCGGCATCCAGTTGCAGGACCTGGACTTCGCCGAAGTGCACGACTGCTTCACCATCGCCGAACTGCTGATCTACGAGGCCATGGGCCTGGCCGCGCCGGGCGCGGGCCATCGGGTGCTGGCCGAAGGCACGGTGCGGCGCGACGGCGACCTGCCCGTCAACCTGTCGGGCGGGCTCAAGGCCAAGGGCCATCCGGTGGGCGCCACCGGCGTCTCGATGCACGCGCTGGCCTATCGCCAGTTGACCGGCCGCGCCGGCGACATGCAACGCCCCGGCGCCGAGCTCGGGCTGGTCTTCAACATGGGGGGCATGGCCGTCGCGAACTACGCCTCGGTGCTGGAAGCGGTGCGGGCGTGACGGCATGAACATCGCCAACTGGTTGCAGGCGGCCGCGCTGGAACACGGCGCGCGCCCCGCCCTCTACCGCGGCCTGCGTCTGCACGCCAGCTACCGCGACTTCGCCCGCCGCGCCGCGGGCCTGGCCGATTGGCTGCGGCGCGAACACCGACTGGCCCAGGGCGACCGGTTGGCCCTGTTCGCGCGCAACCGCGTCGAGTACCTGGAACTGCTGTATGCCGCCTGGTGGCTGGGCGCGGTGGCCGTGCCCATCAACCCCAAGCTGCATCCCAAAGAGGTCGGCTGGATCGCCGCGAACGCCGACGCCAGCGTGATCTTCACCGACCGCCGCGACGACCTGCCGGCCGACTGCCTGCCGCCCGGCTGCCGCCACCTGGAGATCGATGGCGCCGACTACGCGGCCGCCTGCGCGGCGGACGGCCCCTGGGCGCCGCCCGCGACGCTGGCCGCCGATGCGCTGGCCTGGCTGTTCTACACCTCCGGCACCACCGGCCGGCCCAAGGGCGTGATGCTGAGCCACCGCAACCTGGTGGCCATGGGGCTGTGCTACGCGGTGGACGTGGAGACCGTGGAGCCCGGCGACGGCATGCTGTACGCCGCGCCCATGTCGCACGGCGCGGGGCTGTACCACGTGCTGTACGTGCGCAAGGCGGCGCGCCACCTCGTGCCCGACTCGCGCGGATTCGAGCCGGCCGAAATCCTCGCGCTGGCCGAGCAGGCCGGTCCGCTGTCGTTCTTCGCCGCGCCCACCATGATCAAGCGCCTGGTCGAACAGGCGCGTGCCGGCGGCCGCGACGGGCGCGGCATCAAGACCATCATCTACGGCGGCGCGCCGATGTACCTGGCCGACCTGGAGGAAGCGCTGGCGGTGCTGGGCCAGCGCTTCGTGCAGATCTACGGCCAGGGCGAAAGCCCCATGACCATCACGGCGCTGTCGCGCGAGGTGATCGCCGACGCCGCCCATCCCGAGCGCGCGGCCCGGCTGGCCTCGGTCGGCACCGCGCAAAGCTGCATGGAACTGCGCGTGGTCGATGCCGCGCTGCGCAGTGTGCCGTCCTGTACCGAGGGCGAGGTGCTGGTGCGCGGCAACGCCGTGATGCAGGGCTACTGGCGCAACGCCCCCGCCACCGCCGAGACGCTGGTGGACGGCTGGCTGCGCACCGGCGACATCGGCCGCCTCGACCCTTCCGGCTTCCTGACGCTGACCGACCGCAGCAAGGACGTGATCATCTCCGGCGGCTCCAACATCTACCCGCGCGAGGTCGAGGAGACGCTGGCGCGCCACCCGGGCGTGCGCGAGGTGGCGGTGGTCGGCGCCCCCAGCGCGCAATGGGGCGAGGAAGTCGTGGCGTTCGTGGTGTCGCGCCCCGGCGCCACGCTGGCGCCCGAGGAACTGGACGCCTGGTGCCGCGGCGAGATCGCCTCGTTCAAGAAGCCCAAGCGCTACGTGTTCCACGCAGAGCTGCCCAAGAACAGCTACGGCAAGATTCTCAAGACCGCATTGCGCGACGCCCTGCGCAATGCCGAAGCCACCGGCCAGGCAGACGTCAGGCCCGGCCCATGAATCGGCGCATCAGAAGCCGGCATTCCCCAAAGGAGGAGAGCATGAGAAGACGCGATTTCATCAAGGCGGCCAGCCTGCTTGCCGGCGCCTCGGCCCCGGCCATCTGGACCGGCCGCGCGGCGGCGGCCGCCAAGCCGGTCGCCCTCAAGTTCGACAGCTACATCAGCGAAACCTCGGGCCCGTCGCGGCTGGACGAGTGGTACCTGAAGCAGCTCGAAACCCGCACCAACGGCGCGGTCAAGGTGCGCCGCTACTGGGCGCAGTCGCTGAACAAGGTCGGCGAGCACCTGTCCGCGGTGCGCGACGGCACCTCGGAGATGTCATTGATCTCGCCGGGCTACTACCAGTCGCAATTGCCGGTCACGCGCGGGCTGGACTGGTACTACCGCATGCATCGCTCGGACGCGCTGCAATGGCTGTGCCGCGATGTCTACGCCGGATACCCGCCGCTACGCGACGAGTGGGAGCGCCGCTACAACAGCAAGGTGCTGTACTGGACCAACTGGTATTACGCGCCGCTGGTGACGCGCCAGCCGATCCACTCGCTCGCGGACATCCGCGGCAAGCGCATCCGCGGCTACGGCGCCGCCAACGAGGTCATCGAACGCCTGGGCGGCACCGCCGTGCCGATGGCCGCGCCCGAGGTCTACACCGCGCTGGAACGCGGCGTGCTGGACGGCGTCTACGGTTTCGACTTCATCACCGCCGTGGCCTACAAGCTGCACGAGATCGCGCCCTACTTCACCGATATCGGCGACGGCCCGCACGGCCCGGCCGCGACCATCATCAATGCCCGCGTGTGGAACAACTTGCCGGATCCGGTCAAGCAGGTCAGCGACCAGATCGTGGGCGAGATCTATGGCGGCGAATACGCCAGGATCTACGAGGCCGCCGCGCGCCAGTACGTCAAAACCGCCAAGGCCGAGGGCACCCGGTTCTCGTCCTTGCCGCAGGCCGAGAAGGAGCAGGCGCGCGCGCTGGTGCAGCCGGCCCAGACCGACGGCTGGATCGAGCGGGTGGCCAAGCCGGCCGGGCTGGACGGCCTGGCGATGCAGACCCAGGTGAACAACGCCATCGCCAAATACGACCAGCAGGGCCGCCTCAAGCGCTTCGACGAACTGGCCGCCGAGGCCTGAGGGCGGTTTCCTTCCCCCGCGGCCCGGCCTGCGTGCCGGGCCGCCCACCGGCAGAGCATTCATGGACTATTCCTCCCGCCTGGGCGCGGTGTTGCGCGCCCTTTCCAACCTGTTCGGCGCCATCGCCACGCTGTTCCTGCTGTTTCTGATGTTCGGCATCACGCTCGATGCCATCGTGCGGGCCCTCTACGGCCATTCCATCCCGGGCCTGTTCGAGATGTCCGAGTTGAGCCTGGTGGTGATCGTGTTCCTCGGCCTGGGCTGGACCCAGATGGACGATGCCCACATCCGCGTCACGCTGCTGCACAAGAAGGTGCCGCCGCGCGTGGCGCAGTGGATGGACGCGCTGGCCTGGCTGGCGGCCGCCGTGGTGCTGGCCACGCTGGCCTACCCCGCCACCGGCGAGGCGCTGGAGTCGATCGAGATCCGCGAGTTCCGCTGGGGCTACGTCGAAGTGCCGGTCTGGTGGACCAAGGCCATCGTCGCGCTCGGCCTGTGGTTCGGCGCGCTGCAGATGCTGGCCCAGGCCGGCGGCAGCCTGTGCCGCGCCGTACCCGTTGCCCGCGCCACGCCGGCGCTGGCCTCGCACTGATCCTTCGCGGGAACTGCCTCCATGGACGACGTCACCATCACCCTGGTCGCCACCGGCCTGATCTTCGTGCTCCTGCTGCTGGGCGCGCCGGTATTCGCCGCGCTGGCGCTGGCGGGCATCACCGGCCTGATCCTGGTCGAGGACAGCGCTTTCGTGCTGAACCGGCTCAAGTCGTATTCCTACGCGCAGTCGGCCTCGTATCTGCTGACCGTGATCCCGCTGTTCATCCTGATGGGCGCCTTCGCCCACCACGCCGGCGTGGGACGCAGGCTGTTCGACATGGCGCGCAAATGGGTCGGCCACCTGCCGGGCGGGCTGGCCATCGCCAGCGTACTGACCTGCGCCGGCTTTGCCGCCACCTCGGGCTCCAGCGTGGCCACCGCCGCGACCGTGGGCGCGGTCGCCATTCCCGAGATGAAGCGGGCCGGCTACGATCCGCGCCTGTCGGCCGGCGCGGTGGCGGCCGGCGGCGTGCTGGGGGTGCTGATCCCGCCCAGCGTGCTGCTGATCTTCTATGCCGCGCTGACCGAGGTCTCGGCCGGCAAGATGCTGGTGGCCGGGGTGCTGCCGGGGCTGCTATCGACGCTGGTGTTCATCCTGGGGATTCGCGTCATCAGCGCCTCGCCGCGGATGGCGGCCACGGTGCTGCCCAAGAGTCCCTGGCGCGAGCGGATCGCATCGGTGCGCAATGGCTGGCAGGTGCTGGTGCTGTTCGTGATCGTGCTGGGCGGCATCTATCTGGGCTTTGTCACGGCGACCGAAGCCGCCGCGGTCGGCGCCTGCGCCGCGTTCATCATGTTGCTGTGCGCCCGGCAGGCGCGCGGCGAGCTGGGCGCCAAGCTGGTAGAAAGCCTGCGCAACGCCGTCACCACCACCGTGATGATCCTGTTCACCATGCTGGGCGCGGGCCTGTTCAGCCTGTTCCTGAGCCTGGTGCAGATCCCGCAGCAGATCGCCGAGGTGATCGTGTCCTCGGACATCCCGCCGCTGCTGGTGGTGGGGCTGATGCTGCTGGCCTACTTCCCGCTGGGCATGTTCCTGGACGCCTTCTCGATGCTGGTGATCACGCTGCCGATCATGTTCCCCACGGTGGTGTCGCTGGGCTTTGACCCGATCTGGTTCGGCATCCTGGCCGTGAAGATGTGCGAGATCGGCCTGATCACGCCGCCGGTCGGGCTGAATGTGTTCGTCATCGCGGGCATCGACCGCCAGACGCCGTTGACGCGGATCTTCCACGGCGCCTGGTGGTTCGTCATCATGGAGGTGGTCACCACGCTGATCCTGTTCTTCTTCCCGGTGATCGTCACGATACTGCCCGAGATGATGCTCGGAAAATGAAGCCGGATGCGCGGCCCCGCTCAGGCCATGTTGTCGACCAGGATGATCTTGGAGACCAGTTCGGCGGTGTTCTTCGCGTCCAGCTTGCGCATGATGCGGGCGCGGTGCACCTCCACCGTGCGGTAGGAGATGTCCAGCCGCATGGCGATCTCCTTACAGCTCAGGCCGTTGGCGACGTAAGCGGATATTTCTCGCTCGCGCCGCGTCAGGTTGGCCGTGCGCAGGCAGTTCTCGGCGATGCGCTCGAAGCTCCAGATCATCAGGTCGAAGGGGTCCTCCGGGGTCAGGGTGATGCCGCGCGCGCGCGCCCAGAACACCTCGCGGCTGCGATGCTGCATGAAGCGCTCGTCTTCGTAGTAGCAATTGCTTTCCAGGTGCTTGAGGCAGCGTTGGCCGATCTGGTGAAAATCGGACAGCGAGGGATAAAGCTGGAGTATCGATTTGCCCACCAGTTCCCTGCGCGTGTAGCCGAACAGATTTGCGAAGGAGTGATTGCATTCCGAGATCTTGCGCGCGCTGCAGATGACTTGCGGCGCGGGAGATTCCTTGAAGGCGAGCAATGTCAGGTGAAAGTCACTCATATTGTCTCCCCGGATAGCGTGCCGGTTTTGCCGTTGCGCCACGGAATCCGGGGCGCTTTTGTGGCGGCCCGCATCATGTCCGTGCGGGCTTCGAGGCGCCAGTGTATAAGAAGCTTTCGGCACCTGGAATGGGCTTTTCCCAGCGGTTTCAGGCGGGTTTTCCCGGCACCTCGACAGCCCGGAGAACCCCGTTTCCGCGAACGCTTTCGCGGTGTTTCGGGCGTGGCTTTGCAGCCGTCCGCCAACAGCGTTTCAATCGTTTCATGCAACGACCCTCGACCTGCGTCAACACCGCTCGCGTTCATGGCGGGCACCCATGAGCCAGCCCGCCAGCGACGCCCTGCCCGCGCTGCCGCTGACGCCACGGCTGGCGCAGCGGCTGGCCTGGATCGCCCCCGGCTGGGCGCCGCGCGACCTGCCGCCGGCGCAGCGCCGGCAGGCCGAGTTCCAGGCGGGCCGCCAGTTGGCCGCGCAACTACTGGCCGCGCTGGACGCGCCTGTCACGCAGGTCGGCGTGGCCGCGGACCGCTCACCGGTCTGGCCCGAGGGCTTTGTCGGCTCGATCAGCCACAGCCGGCGGCTGGTGGCCGTGGCGGTGGCGCGGCGGCGCGACGTGCGCGCGGTCGGCATCGACATCGAGGCGATTGCCGAGGATCACGCGGTCGAGGCCATCGAATCGGTCTGCATGCGGCCCGAGGAGCGCGGCGTCGACACGGGCGGGCTGACGCGCGCCGAGTTCGCCACGCTGCTGTTCTCGGCCAAGGAGGCGTTCTACAAATGCATGCAGCCGCTCACCCGCATCGCCTTCGATTTTCCCGACGTTTCCATCACCCGCATCGATCCGGCCAGGCAGTGCCTGGAACTGCGGCTGCTGCGCGCGGCCACGGCGGAATTCGGGCCGGGCCATCGGTTCCAATGCGGCTATCGCCGCGCACAAGGCCACGTCTATACTGCCTTGGAAATTGGTCATTGAAGTCTCTCCCCCTTGCGTTGTCCCCCATCGACCAGGAGTGTTCACATGTCTGATCCCATCGTTA
Source organism: Achromobacter sp. (assembly GCF_050285565.1). GTDB lineage: Bacteria > Pseudomonadota > Gammaproteobacteria > Burkholderiales > Burkholderiaceae_B > Achromobacter. The sequence continues at coordinate 464,837 of NZ_JBLZXG010000002.1, read as the reverse complement.
TCGTGAGTGCCGCGCGCACCCCGCTGGCCGCCTTCCAGGGCGAATTCTCCACGCTTTCCGCCAATGAGCTGGGCGCCATCGCCATCGGCGCCGCGCTCGAGCGCGCCGGGCTCAAACCCGACCAGATCGACGCGGTGCTGATGGGCAACGTGCTGCAGGCCGGCCAAGGCCAGGCGCCGACGCGGCAGGCCTCGATCAAGGCCGGCATTCCGCCGTCGGTGGGCGCCATCACGGTGTCCAAGGTGTGCGGTTCGGGCATGCAGGCCGCGATGCTGGCGCATGACGGCATCCTCGCCGGCACCTACGGCGTGGTGGTGGCCGGCGGCATGGAATCCATGACCAACGCCCCCTACCTGCTGACCAAGGCGCGCGGCGGCTATCGCGCCGGCCATGCCACCATGTACGACCACATGATGCTCGACGGCCTGGAAGACGCCTACCAGGTGGGCCGCGCCATGGGCACGTTCGGCGAAGACTGCGCCGCCAAGTACGGCTTCACCCGTCAAGAGCAGGACACCTTCGCCGTGGAATCCGTGTCGCGCGCGCAGAAGGCCGCGCGCGACGGCGTGCTGAAATGGGAAACCGTGCCGGTGACCATCAAGTCCAAGAAGGGCGACACGGTGATCGAGCAGGACGAGCGTCCGCAAAAGCTCAACGTCGAGAAGATCCCGACCCTCAAGCCGGCCTTCGCCGCCAACGGCACCATCACCGCCGCGTCCTCGTCGGGCAACGCCGACGGCGCCGCCGCGCTGGTGCTGATGCGCGAGTCCACCGCCAAGAAGCTCGGCCGCACGCCGATCGCCCGCATCGTCGGCCATGCCAGCTTCGCGCAGGAACCCGAGTGGTTCACCACCGCCCCGGTCGGCGCGATCAGGAAGCTCTACGACAAGACCGGCTGGAAGACCGCCGACGTCGACCTGTTCGAGATCAACGAGGCCTTCGCCGCGGTCACCATGGCGGCCATGAAGGAACATGGCATCCCGCGCGACAAGGTCAACATCCACGGCGGCGCCTGCGCGGTGGGCCACCCTATCGGCGCCTCGGGCGCGCGCATCATGGTGTCGCTGCTGGGCGCCTTGAAGGCCACCCAGGGCAAGCGCGGCGTGGCCACCCTGTGCATCGGCGGCGGCGAAGCCACCGCGATCGCGCTGGAAATGGTCTGAAAAAGGGTCACGCCCCCGTTTTAAGACGTCACAGAATTGCGCGTAAACGTTTCCGCGGCGCCTGCGGGCGCCGCACTGCTGTGCGCGGCCGGCCCGCCGTGGCCTGCCGACACAGGAAAACACATTGCGAAACTTGAAGCCTCCCCGGGTGCATTGCCATCATGGTCGGACATTCATCCGGAACAAGGAGGTTTCATGCCGCATTCCAAAACCGCGATCCTGTCGGCCATCATGTTGACGGCCGCGCTGTCCGGTGCCCCCGCCCTGGCGCAGAACGCCCCGCCCGCCAGCCAGACGCCGATGGCGCCAGCGGCGGTGCAACCGACCGACCAGCAACTGCAGCGCTTCGCGTCCGCCTCGCAGAAGGTGTCGGGCGTGGTGGACGAATACCGTCCCAAGGTCGACGCCGCCAAGACCGACGCGGAAAAACAGAAAGTGATCCAGGAAGCCGACGCCAAGATGGTCAAGCTGGTGCAGGCCGACGGGCTGTCCGTGCAGGAATTCAACGGCATCGGCCAGGCCGTGCAGCAGAACCCGCAGCTCAAGGAGCGGCTGATGAAGATGGGCCGGGCCGGCGCGGCCGTGCAGTAAGCGCCGCCCGGCCCCGCGACGCCGCGCCTTGGGGGTATCCTAGGCGAACCTGTCCGGGAGACTTCCAAGGAGCGCGGCATCTTGACCCCCGATCTGACCCTGTACGACCTGGCCGGCGCCGAGCCGACGCTGCGCTTTAGCCCCCACTGCTGGAAAACGCACATGGCGCTGGCCCACAAGGGCCTGTCCGCCAAGACCGTTCCGTGGCGCTTCACCGACAAGGAAGCGATCGAATTCTCGGGCCAGAAGCTGGTGCCGGTGCTGGTGCATGGCGAGCACGTGATCAGCGATTCGTGGCAGATCGCCTGCTATCTGGAAGACACCTTCCCCGACCGCCCCTCGCTGTTCGGCGGCGACACCGGGCGGGCGCTCAGCCTGTTCGCCAACACCTGGGCCGACAGCACGCTGGTGCCGCCGCTGGCGCGGCTGCTGCTGCCGGAAATCCACGCGCTCATCGACGCCAAGGACAAGGACTACTTCCGCCACACCCGGGAAAAGCGCTTCGGCCCACTGGAAGACCTGCCCGCCTTGCGGGAGGAACAGCTTGCGGCCCTGCGCGCCTGCCTGCTGCCGCTGCGCCAGACGCTGGCGCGGCAGCCGTACCTGGCCGGCCAGCAGCCGGCCTATGCGGATTACGCGGTATTCGGGTTCTTCATGTGGGCGCGCTGCACCAGCGCGCTGGAACTGCTGGCGGCCGACGATCCGGTGGCGGCGTGGCGCGAGCGGCTGCTCGATGCCCACGGCGGGCTGGCGCGCCAGGCGCCGACGGCGGCGGCGTAATCGGATACCGGCCGCGGATACCGGCCGCGAATACAGGCCGTCAAATACGCGCCGTCGAGCACGCAGCGGCGTCATGCGCCGCTGCGGCGCGAGCCGCCCCTGTCGGGCGGCTACGCCAAGGCGCGGCTCAGGTCTTCAGGCGATAGCCGGTCTTGAAGATCCAGCGCACCACCACCAGGCAGATGGCCAGAAACACCAGCGTCATGACCACACTGATGGTGACGTTGACGTCGGCCACGCCATAGAACGCCCAGCGAAAGCCGCTGACCAGATACACCACCGGATTGAACAGCGTCACGCCCTGCCAGAACGGCGGCAGCATCTTGATGGAATAGAAAGTGCCGCCCAGGAAGGTCAGCGGCGTGATGATCATCAACGGGATGATCTGCAGCTTCTCGAAGCCGTCGGCCCAGACACCGATGATGAAGCCGAACAGGCTGAAGGTGACGGCCGTGAGCAGCAGGAAACCCAGCATCCAGAACGGATGCGAGATCTCGAACGGCACGAACAGGCGCGCCGTGGCCAGCATGATCAACCCCAGGATGATGGACTTGCTGGCCGCCGCGCCGACGTAGCCGGCGACGATCTCCAGGTACGAAATGGGCGCCGAGTGGATCTCGTAGATGGTGCCCGAGAAGCGCGGCATGTAGATGCCGAACGAGGCGTTGGCCACGCTCTGGGTCAGCAGCGACAGCATGATCAGGCCGGGCACGATGAAAGCGCCGTAGCTGACGCCGTCGATCTGCACCATGTGCGAACCGATGGCCGAGCCGAACACCACGAAATACAGCGAGGTGGAAATCACCGGCGACAGCACGCTCTGCATCAGCGTGCGCCAGGCGCGGGCCATTTCGAAGCGATAGATGGCGCGGATGGCGTAGAGATTCATGATTGTCCGTGCACCAGGCTGACGAAGATCTCCTCGAGCGAGCTTTCCGAGGAATTGAGGTCGGTGAATTCGATGTCCAGTTCGGTCAGGCGCCGCAGCAGGCCGGAGATCTCGCCGCCGCCCTGGTTGTCGTAGGTGTAGACCAGTTGGCGGCCGTCGGCCGACAGTTCCAGGTGGAACGGCTCCAACGCGGCCGGAATGCCCGCCAGCGGCGCCTTCAGCGTCAGCGTCAGGCGGCGCTTGCCCAGCTTGGTCATGAGCGCGTTCTTTTCCTCGACCAGGATGATCTCGCCCTGGCGGATCACGCCGACGCGGTCGGCCATTTCCTGGGCTTCCTCGATGTAGTGGGTGGTGAGGATGATGGTGACGCCGTTCTCGCGCAGGCGCCGCACCATGTCCCACATGCCGCGCCGCAGCTCGACGTCGACGCCGGCGGTGGGTTCGTCCAGGAACAGGATCTTGGGTTCGTGCGACAGCGCCTTGGCGATCATCACGCGCCGCTTCATGCCGCCGGACAGGGCCATGATGCGGCTGTCCTTCTTGTCCCACAGCGACAGGTCGCGCAGCACCTTCTCGATGTATTCGGGATTGGCCGGCTTGCCGAACAGGCCGCGGCTGAACGTGACCGTGTTCCACACGCTTTCGAAAGCGTCGGTGGAGATTTCCTGCGGCACCAGGCCGATGGCGCCGCGGGCCGCGCGGTAGTCGGTGATGATGTCGTGCCCATCGGCCAGCACCCGCCCTTCGGTCGGGTTGACGATGCCGCAGATGATGCTGATGAGCGTGGTCTTGCCGGCACCGTTGGGGCCGAGCAAGGCGAAGATTTCGCCGCGTTGGATTTCCAGGTCGACGCTTTTCAGCGCCTGGAATCCCGAGGCATACCGCTTGGATAGGCCCTGAACTGAAATGACCGGCTGCACTCTTGCTCCCCGCGTGGTGGACAACCGCTGATTTTACCCCCCGGGCGCGCGCCGCTTGTTCTGGCTGGCGGAACGGTGTGTTTGGGAAACGGCATCAAACCGGCCCTTGCCGCCCCGCCGGCGGCCTGGTCACGCTAGCCTTCGACCGCCAGTTCTTCCCAGCCCAGGTCGCGGGTGCGCGCCAGGGCGCCGGTGACCGCCGCCGCCGCGTCGCGCGCCGCGTCTTCCAGGGCATCGCCGGCCAGCAGCCGCGCGGTGATGGCCGCCATGAACACGTCGCCGGTGCCATGCACCGACGGCGGGATGGCGACCTCGGGGTGGCGCAGCAGCGCGCAGTCGGAAGCCGTCACCACCGCCAGTTGCAAGGTGCCGGGCGCCGCCGTCTGCGGCGCGGCGCTGGTGACCACGATCCATTCCGGCCCCTCGGCGATCAGCTCGCGCGCGGCCGCCGCCACCTCGTCGATCGAGGCCAGCGGCCGGCCCACCATCTGCTCCAGCTCGAAATGGTTGGGCGTCATGCCGTGGGCGTGCGGCACCAGCCTGCGGCGGTACTGCGCCACCAACCCGGCGTCCACGTAGAGGCCGTCGTTGCGGTCGCCCATGACCGGGTCGATGTGCACCCGCACCTCGGGCCGCGTGGCGCGCAGCCCGCGCAGCCAGTCCGCCAGCAGGTCGGCCTGGCCCGGCTGGCCCAGGTAACCGCAGACCACGGCGCGCGCCACCGCGCTCACGCCGCGCTCGTCCAGCCCGCGCAGCAGGCCCTCGAACCAGTCCAGCGGCACCGCGCCGCCGTGCAGCGTCGAATAGTGCGGGGTATTGCTCAGGATCACGGTGGGCAGCGCGAGCGCGCGCAATCCGGCCTGGCGGAACACCGGCATGGCGGCGTTGTTGCCGACGCAGCCGTAGACGACCTGGGATTGGATGGAAACGACGTCGACCCGCGCGGTCACGGCGGGCAGCGCTGCGCCGGGCGCGGCGGCAGCGGGAATGGCGGTCATACGGCGGGCTCCTGCGAATCGAGACGGGTGCGGCATATTCTATGCCCAGCCGCGGCCGTCCCGGACGGCAGGCCCCGCCGCCGGCCCCCGAAGGCACCTTCAACAGCAAGGTATCGCCCCGCGCCAGCCAGGCGTTGCCGAAGGCGCGCGAGGCCTGCGGATCGGTCTGCCACCGGACCGGCGGCCGCGGCGGCGGCTGCCCTGGCCTCAGGCCGTGCGGCTGATGAAGTAGATCTTCTTGACGAACCGGTCCACTTCCCAGCGGCCGGTATAGCCTTCGGGCATCACGAAGGCCTCGCCCACGGTCAATTCGTGCACGGTGCCGTCCGGGTCGACCAGGCGCGCCGCGCCCTCGACGATGTAGCCGAACTCGATATAGCCGGTGGTGTTGGACTGGAAACTGCCGGCGGTGCTTTCCCACACGCCGGCCTCGGCGCGGCCGCCATTGCCTTCGAACGCGGTCACGGTGCGAAACGCCGCGTCGCCCGACAGGGGACGCTTGGGCTTGCCGGGCACGGGGTTCTTCATCGGGCCGGCGTCGATGCGAACCAGTCGCGATTGATCATGCTTCACGGTGTTTTCCTTGGGGTTCAATGCGCCGCCACCACCAGCACCTCGGCCGCGCCGCGGCTGACCGTGCGCATGCGATGCGGCAGTTCGGAATCGAAATAGAGCGAATCGCCGGCATCCAGCCGGAACGCGCGCTCGCCGACCTGGACCTCGATGGCGCCCTTGAGCACCAGCAGGAATTCCTCGCCGGGATGCGGGAACACCGCGGCGGCGTCGGGGAATTCGCGCGGCGGATGCACGATGAAAGGCTCCATGGCCTTGACCTTGCGGCGCCCGGCCAGCGATTCGTAGTGGTATTCGCTGCCCAGGCCGCGCCGTTGCAGCACTTCGCGATCGGCCACGCGCACCAGGCTGACGACCTCGTCCTGCGCCGCGCCATCGGCCCCCACCAGTTGCGACACGCCCACGCCATAGGCTTCGGCCAGGCGCAGCACGGTGGAGATCGACGGCTCGCTCAGGCCGCGTTCCAGCTTGGACAGATAGCTCTTGGTCAGGCCCGTGCGCTCGCCCAGCTGTTCCAGGGACAGGGATTGCTGGCGGCGCAGCGCGCGCAGGCGGTGAGGCAGGTCGATCATGGGCGGGAAAATGGCGGAAACGACCGGTAAGGATGCCCGAAAGCCGCCCAACCGTCGAGTCGTCCGCCGACCTGCGCCCTCCTGGCAGACGCCGGCCGGCGCCTGCCCGCCGCCCGCGTGACTACGCGCCCAGCACGTCCGGGTGCTGGCGCAGCGCCCGCCGCGCGTAGTACGAAAAGCCCACCTGCGAACGCTTGGGCGTCAGGATCCAGTCGTGCGCCTCGCGCCCCAGCGCCGGCGGGATCGGCTGGATGCGGCCGGCCGCCATCGCCAGCAGCTGCATGCGGGCGGCGCGCTCGAACTGCAACGCCAGCACGCAGGCCTCTTCCACCGTGCCCGCGGCCACCAGCATGCCGTGGTGCGACAGCAGGATGGCGCGCTTGTCGCCCAGCGCCGCCGAGATCAGCTCGCCTTCCTCGTTGCCCACCGGCACGCCCGGCCAGTCCTTCAGGAACGCCACGTCGCCGTACAGCGGGCAATTGTCCATGTGCGAGACCTCCAGCGGCACCTCCAGCATCGACAGCGAGGCCGCGTGCAACGGGTGCGTGTGGATGATGCAGTTGACGTCCGGCCGCGCCCGGTAGATCCACGAATGGAAGCGGTTGGCCGGGTTGGGCATGCCGCCGCCCTCCTGCACCCGCAGGTCCTCGTCCACCAGCAGCAGGTTGCCGGCCGTGATCTCATCGAAGCCCAGGCCCAGCCGCTGCGTGTAGTAGCGGTTCGGTTCCGGCGCCCGCGCCGTGATCTGCCCCGCCAGGCCCGAATCGTGCCCGCCGTCGAACAGAATGCGGCAGGTCAGCGCCAGGCGCTCGCGCAGCGTCCAGTCGGGCGCGTCGAACTGGCGCTGCATCTCGGCCTGGGCCCGCGCGATCAGTTCATCCTTGCCCAAGTGCATCGTATCGGCCATCTTTGACTCCTTGCTATGCCGTTTCCAGCAACGGCGTAAAACCCGGCAGGGCGCGCATGCGCGCCAGCCAGGCGTTGATGTGAGGCATGGCGGACAGGTCGTAGCCGCCCTGCTCGGCCATGCTGGTGTAGGGATAGAGCGCGATGTCGGCGATGGTGGGCGTCTGGCCCACCAGGAAGGCGCGCCCCGCCAGGTGTTGCTCCATCCACGCCGCCGCGCGCATGCCGGCGCGGCGCCACTCGACCATCGCCGGATCGTCCACCCGCGCCGTGCCGCGCAGGTGGATCAGCAGCCGCGGCTGCGCGAAGGCATGCATGTGCTGGGTCTGCTCGAAGCTCAGCCAGCTTGCCACCTGCGCCTGCGCCAGCCGCCCGTCCGGCAGCCACGGCGTGCCCCGGCCCAGATACCACAGGATGGCCTGAGACTCCGCCAGCCACACGCCTTCCGGCGTGCGCAGCGCCGGCACCTGGCGCCACGGATTGATGCGGCCGAAGGCCTCGGTCTCCAAATCGCCCTGCACGATGTCGAAGGTGCGGCGCGTGAGCGCCAGCCCCATGTAGCCGCACGCCAGCCGGATCTTCCAGGCATTGCCGGAGCGCAGCGTGTCGGCCAGTTCCAGGGGCTGTCCCGCCAGGGGATGCGTCGTCATGGTCAATCCATCCTGATATCGGCGCGCTTGACGATCTCGGCCCACTTCTTCTTTTCGGCCGCGATAAAGCGCTGGTATTCGTCGGGCGCGCCGCTGTAGAGCTGCGTGCCCTGCGCCGCCAGGCGCGCCTTCAAGTCGGGCGAGGCCAGCGTCTGGCGCAGCGCCGCGTTGAGTTTTTCCAGCACCGCCGGCGGCGTGCCGGCCGGCGCGAAGAACGCATTCCAGGAACTGATCTGCAAGCCCGCGTCGCCGGCCTCGCCCGCGGCCGGCACCTGCGGCGCCGACGGCAGGCGCTGGTCGGCGGCCACCGCCAGCGCGCGCAGTTTGCCCGAGGCCACGTGCGGCATGATCACCGGGCTGGCGTCCATCACCACGTCGACCTGTCCGCCGATGGCGGCGTTGACCGCTTCGCTGCCGCTCTTGAACGGCACATGCACGATATCCACGCCCGCCGTCAGCTTGAGCAGCTCCAGCCCCAGGTGCGGCGAACTGGCCGTACCCGCCGAACCGAAATTCAGCTTGGCCGGATGCGCCTTGGCATAGGCCACGAAGTCGGCGAAATTGGCCGCCGGCAGGTCGCCGCGCACCGCCAGCAGATAAGGCGAACCGGATACCAGCCCGAGCGGCGCGAACTTGTCGGCGTCGTAGCTGAGCTTGGCGTAGATCAGCGGATTGACCACCTGCGTGCCGACGGTGCCCATGAAGATCGTGTAGCCATCGGGCGGCGCGGTCGCCGCCACCTGCGCGGCGATCACGCCGCCGGCGCCCGGCCGGTTTTCCACCACCACCCCCTGGCCGAGCGCATCGCCCATGCCCTTGCCCACCTGGCGCGCCACGATGTCGGTGATACCGCCGGCACCGAACGGCACCACCAGCCGGATCGGATGCTCCGGAAACGCGGCCTGCGCGCCGCCCCCGAGGGCCAGCGCCAGCGCGGCGGCCATGATCATGCGTTTCATAGGATTCCCCTTGTGTCCGCCGCTTGATCGCGGCTATGACACGAAGTGTCCTATAGAGCATTGATTTTCCGCAAGGGAAATGTGATTGGGGGAATCCCTGAGCGGCGGCAAGGAAGCCCGGCTTTCAGCGCTGGCGGGCAAGGCCGGAGATTGCCCAGGCGTCCCGCCTTTCTCCGGTCTCGCCTTTTCCGCGCTCCCGTCAGCCGCGCATCGTCAGAATGATCTTTCCCACATTCTGAGCCGACTCCATCCTGCGATGCGCGTCCGCCGCGCGTTCCAGCGGATAGGTGCTGTCAACCACGGGCGCCAGGCCCGCGCCGCTGGCGAACCGGTCCAGCCAGTGTTCGCGAAAGCGCCGCACCATCGCGTGCTTTTCGGCCTGCGGACGCGATTTCATGACGGTGCCGAAAATCTGCAGGTGGCGATACAGGATGTCCTCCAGCGCGATACTGACCTGGCCGCCGCCGCCCAGGATGCCCACCTGAACCAGCCGGCCGCCGTTGGCCAGCGCGGAAATATTGCGCGCAAAGTTGGGAGCGCCGATGAAATCGACCACCACGTCGACGCCGCGCTTCGAGGTGCGCTCGGCAACGACCTGCGCGAAGTCCTGCGTGCGGTAGTCGATGACGCAGTCCGCCCCCAGCCGCGTGACCTGCCCGAGCTTGCTGGCCTCGGCGGTGGCGTACACGGTGGCGCCCGTTGCCCGGGCAAGCTGGACCGCCGCCGAACCGACGCCGCCCGCCGCCGCGTGAATCAGCACCGCGTCGCCGGCTTTCAGGCGGCCCAGGTGCAGCATGGCTTCGTGCGCGGTAACGAATACTTCCGGGATGGCGGCAGCGTGGACATAGTCCAGCGCGTCGGGGATGGGCAAGGCCATGCGCCAGTCCAACCTGGCGATCTCCGCGTACGCCCCCCCGCCCACCACGCCCATCACGCGGTCGCCGGCCTTGAAGCCGCGCACGGCACTGCCTGCTTGCAGGACTTCGCCCGCGATTTCCAGGCCCATGATGGTCGAATCGCCAAAATTCGGACGGCCATAGCCGCCACGGCGATGGGTCAGGTCGGCGCGATTCACGCCAGCGGCATGAACGCGGACGATGAGATCATCGGGCCGCATCTCGGGTTCGGGCACGTCGGCCAGCTGGAGCACATCGGCTTGGCCAAACTGTTCGAAAACAATCGCTTTCATTGCGTATCCTTCAGGTCGCTTGCGTGTGACACCGCCAATGTGGCCTGCGCGATCGCCGAGGCGGTAATCGCGGCGGGAAATCCGACATAGAACGCCAGGTGTGTGATGGCGGCCGCCAGTTCGTCCCGCGTCAGCCCATTGCCGACGGCGCGGCGCAGATGCGCGGGCAATTCATCCGTATGCCCGGCGGCGATCAGGGCGGCCACGGTGATCAGGCTGCGGTCGCGCGCCGCCAAAGCGGGGTCGCTCCAGATGTCCGGGTAAAGCGTGTTGTCGACGAAGGCCGACAGGGCCGGGGTGAAGGCGCGCGCGGCTTCGCGCGGACGGCTGAAATCGATATCCGACATGGTATGCGCCTCGTTCAAGCCTGACTGATGAATTTGTGGGTGAGGTAGTACTCGATGCCTTCCACGCCGCCCTCCGAGCCGTGTCCGCTTTCCTTCATCCCGCCGAAGGGCAGTTCCGTGGCCACGATCCGATACTGGTTGATGCCGATCATTCCTGCCTCCAGGCCGTCGGCCACATCGATCGCCGTGCGGGCATTGCGGGTGAATGCGTAGGCCGACAAGCCATAGGGCAGCCGGTTGGCTTCCCGCAAACCGTCCGCGAGTTCATCGAAGGGCATGAGCACGGCGATGGGGCCAAACGGCTCTTCGTGCATGATCCTGGCCTGCATCGGCACGTCGGCCAGCACTGTCGGTTCGAAGAAGTAGCCTTCGCCCTCGATGGCTTTGCCCCCGGTCAGCACCGTCGCGCCGCACGCCACCGCGTCGGCGATCAACGTCTGCATCTTTTCCAACTGGCGCGGGTTGGCCAGCGGCCCGACCTGCGTGCGCGGATCAAGGCCATTTCCGACTTTCAGGGCGCGGGCGGCCTGCACGAAGTGCGCGCGGAATTCGTCGTAGGCGCCGCGCTGGACCAGAAAGCGCGTGGACGAGATGCAGACCTGGCCGGTGCCACGAAAGCGGTTCGCGGCCCCCTCGGCCGCCGCGCGCGGGACGTCGGCATCGTCGAACACCAGCACCGGCCCATGCCCGCCGAGCTCCAACGTGATGGGTTTGACGCCTTCGGCGGCGCGCGCCGACAACAACCGGCCCACCGGAACCGATCCCGTGAACGTCACCTTGCGAATCACCGGAGACGCGATCAGGTGCCGGGAGACCTCGTCCGGAACGCCAAAGACAACTTGCAGCACCCCTTTGGGCAAGCCCGCATCGTCCAGGGCGCGGGCCAGCGCCAGTGCGGTCGCCGGGCTTTCTTCACCCGGCTTGATGATGACGCTGCAACCGGCGGCAAGCGCGGCGGCGAGTTTGCGCGCGGGGGTGATCGCGGGAAAGTTCCAGGGCGTGAACGCGGCCACCGGGCCGATCGCCTGGCGCTTGACCAATTGCTGCACGCCGGGCCGATTGGCGGGCACGACGCGGCCGTCGATCCGCTTGGCTTCTTCGGCGAACCACTCGAAATAGTCGGCGGCGCGCAACACCTCGTCGCGGCTTTCGACCAGGGGCTTGCCCTCTTCAAGCGTCATCAGCGTGGCAATGTGCTCGGCACGTTCGCGCATCAGTTCCGCCGCGCGCTTGAGAACCCGGGCGCGCTCGCTGGGAAACGTCGCGCGCCAGGCGTTGAAGGCCGGCTGCGTCGCCTGGAGCGCGCGGTCCAGGTCAGCCAACGTCGCCAGGGGCACGCGACCCAGCTCCAGGCCGGTGGCGGGATCGACCACGCGGGCCGTTGCGCGTTCGTTCGCGCCTATCCATTCGCCGTTGATGAAAAGGTAAAGCGGATCATAGTTGCCGTTCATCGCTGCAAACTCCGATAAGATTGTTCGATACCTGCTCAGCGCCAGGTCAAGGCCAGACCATGGAACGCAGTCTAGGCGCGAGCGGCGTGAGGATTTAGCCCCCTGTGAAAGAATGACTTTCCCTGCCAGCGGTAAAGTCGCCCGCGCAATATGGATCCAAGATGGACAAGCTATACAACATGTCGGTTTTCGTGAAAGTGGTGGAGATGGGCAGTTTCACTGCCGTGGCCAACCATCTTTCCACCACGGTCGGCAACATTTCGCGCGCGGTCACGGTGCTGGAGGAAGGCCTGAATGCCCGCCTGATTCAACGCTCCACCCGCCGCCTGGTGATCACCGATGTGGGCCAGCGTTTCTATGACCGCTGCGTCGCGATCCTGGGCGACGTCGAGCAAGCCGAAGCCGAAGCGGGCCACGCCACGGTCGCGCCACGGGGCGTTTTGCGCGTGCACGCCGTACCCGGTCTGGGGCGCACCCTGGTCGCTCGCGCGGCGTTGGCCTACAGAAAAGCCCACCCCGAGGTTTCGGTCGATCTTCTTCTATCGCAACGCATGCCGAATCTGCTTGAGGAACAGCTTGATATCGGGATCGTGATAGCGCGAACCTTGCCGGACTCCACCTATGTCAGCCAGAAGATCGGCGTCAGCCACTGCATCCTGGCGGCCTCGCCCGCGTACCTGGAACGGCATCCCCCTGTGCAAGCCCCCCAGGACCTTGCCCGGCACGCTTGCGTGTTGTTGAGCACGGTGGACTATGCCCCGGACGAATGGCACCTGGAGGGCGAGGACGGCACGTTTACCCATCGGCCGTCGGGCGGACATCTTGGAGTGAACGACATGGACGCGATGGCGACCGCGCTGCGTGACGGCGCCGGCATCGGCCTGCTGGCGGGATTCTCCGCGATCGAGGATCTTCGCAAAGGCACGCTGGTGCGCGTATTGCCAGGGTATTACACCAATCAACGCAACGTGTACGCGCTGTATCCATCGCGGCAATTCGTCGACGCGAAAATCAAACTTTTCGTAGAGGCCTTGCGGCGGCATGTTGGCGAGCAGCTTGCGGGCTACGCCTCTGAATTGGGTATCGCCGCGACCGAGGCGGCCTGAACGGCCACGCCGGCGCGGCAAGGTCCCGCCGCGCCCGGTGTCCTACGGCAGGTTCTCGCGCAGGATCACCTGGCTGCGGTTCATCTCCACCCCGCTCATCGGGCTGCGCTTGTCGCGCACGTTGCAGAAGATGCGCACGCAGCCCATCAGCGCCTCGACCGGGCTTTGCGTGATGACGGCGTCCATGGTGCCGTCGATCAGCAGCGCGCGCGTGTCCGGCGTCAGGCCGTGGCCGATGAACACCACGCGGTGCTGCAGGCCGGCTTCCTTGAGCGCCCGCGCCACGCCGTCCGACGCCCCGCCGATGTTGTAGATGCCGGCCAGTTGCGGGTATTGCTCCAGCAGTTGGCGCGTCTGCTGGTAGTTGCGCTGGGCGTCGTCATAGCCTTCGCGCAGGTCCACCACCTGCATGGCCTGGAACTGCTCGGCGTACAACTGCAGGAAGCCGCCCTCGCGTTCTTCGTGGGCGCGGTAGTGGCGCGAGCCGGCGATCAGCGCGACGTGCGCGGCGCGCGGCCCGATGAAGCGCGCGATCAGGTAGCCGGCGGTGCGGCCGGCGGCGCGGTTGTCCAGGCCCACGTAGGCCACGCGCGCGCTGTTGGCCAGGTCGGAGATCAGCGTCACCGTCGGCACGCCCTGCTGCGCCAGGGCATTGACGGCCTCGCGCACCACCGGGTGCTCCAGCGCCATGAAGGCGATGCCGTCGGCGCGCCGGCCGTGGTGCAGCAGCGCCTGCGCCAGCGCGTCGGGGTTGAAGCTTTCGACATAGTCGACCTGGCAGCGCGCGTTGAGCGGCGCGAAGTGCTCGTGCGCGTAGCTCACGCTGTCGCCCAGCATGCGCAGGAAGCGGTTGCTGCCGCGCGGCAGCAGAATCACCAGCCGCATCGGCTCGGGCGCCATGGCCGCGTACAGGTCGGCCTCGGGCAGGTAGTCGAGTTCGGCCGCCGCCTTGAGCACGCGCTGCGCGGTGCTGTTGCGCACCCCGGGGCGCCGGTTCAGCACGCGGTCGGCCGTGGCGGTGGACACGCCGGCCAGCGCCGCGACCTCGGCCAGGGTCGCCAGCTTGCGTTCGCGAGTGGGCTTATTCACATCAAAAACCATCATTGTCGGGGTTTGACGATGCGGGCGCCGGTTCACTATTGTCCCTCATGCCTCAGCGCGATGGACTTCTGCGGCACCTCAAAAAACATCATAACCAAGATTCTGGAGACAACCATGAAGCTGCTCACCCGCCGCAGTGCCTTGCGCCGCCTGTGCGCCCTTCCCGCCGCGGCCGCCCTGGGCGGCGGTTTCCCGTTGATCGCCCGGGCCGCCGACTATGCGCTGAAGTACGGCAACAACCTGCCCGTCTCGCACCCGCTGAACATCCGCGCCCAGGAAGCCGCCGACCGCATCCTCAAGGAAAGCAACGGCCGCGTCGACATCAAGATCTTCCCCAACAACCAGCTCGGCGGCGACACCGACATGCTGGCGCAGGTGCGCTCGGGCGGCATCGACTTCTTCACGCCGTCGGCGCTGGTGATCGCCACGCTGGTGCCGGTGGCCGCCATCAACGCCGTCGGCTTCGCCTTCAAGGACTACGGCCAGGTCTGGGGCGCCATGGACGGCGCGCTCGGCGCCCACGTGCGCGCCGCCATCGCCCAGCGCCGCCTGTATGCCTTCGAGAAGATGTGGGACAACGGCTTTCGCCAGACCACCAGCAGCAAGGCGCCGGTGACCCGGGCCGCCGACATGGACGGCCTGAAGATCCGCGTGCCGGTCAGCCCCCTGCCGATCTCGATGTTCAAGGGCCTGGGCGCGGCGCCGGCCAGCCTGCAGTTCAGCGAGGTCTATTCGTCCTTGCAGACCAAGGTGGTGGACGCGCAGGAAAACCCGCTGCCCATCATCCAGGTGGCCAAGCTGTACGAGGTGCAGAAGTACTGCTCGCTGACCAACCACATCTGGGACGGCTACTGGTTCATCGCCAACGGCCGCATGTGGGAAGGGCTGCCGCAGGACCTGAAAACGGTGGTGGCGCGCGGCATCAACGAGGCCGGGCTGGCGCAGCGCGAAGACATCAAGAAGCTCAACGCCTCGGTGCAAGCCGACCTGGAAAGCAAGGGCCTGACCTTCAACCAGCCCGCCGCCGACAGCTTCCGCGACCAGTTGCGCAAGGCCGGTTTCTACAGCGAATGGCAGCAGCGCTTCGGCCAGGAAGCCTGGGCCCTGCTGGAGCAGGCCGTCGGCAAGCTCGCCTGAGGCCGCGCCCATGTCCTCGCTCTCTTCTTCCCACGCCGCCGCGCCGGCGCTGCCGGCCCATCCGCTGCGGCGCGCGGCCGAGGCGCTGGACGCGGCGCTGGGCGGCCTGGTCGAACTGGCGGCCGCCGCCATCGTGCTGGTCGAGATCCTGGTGCTGTTCGCCGGCGTGGTGGCGCGCTACGTGTTCCACAGCCCGCTGGTGTGGTCCGATGAACTGGCCTCGATCCTGTTCCTGTGGCTGTCGATGCTGGGCGCCGTGGTGGCGCTGCGCCGCGGCGAACACATGCGCATGACGGCGCTGGTCAACCACATCGGCCCGGCGCGCCGCGCGCAGCTGGAGGCCGGCGCGCTGGCCGCCTCGCTCGCCTTCCTGTTTCTGATCCTGGCGCCCGCCATCGAGTACGCGCACGAGGAACACTTCATCATCACGCCCGCGCTGGAGCTGAGCAACGCCTGGCGCGCCGCCGCCATTCCGGTCGGCATGGGCCTGATGGCGCTGGTGGCGCTGCTGCGGCTGCTGCGCACCCAGACCCTGCCCCACCTGCTGCTGGCGCTGGCCGGCGCGGCGGCGATGGTGGCGGCGTTCTGGCTGGCACAGCCGCTGTTCGCGGGGCTGGGCAAGGTCAACCTGGTGATCTTCTTCGTCGGCATCGTCGCGGCCACGGTGTTCGCGGGCGTGCCGATCGCGTTCTCGTTCGCGCTGGCGACCTTCTCGTACCTGGCGCTGACCACCAACACGCCGATGCTGGTGATGGTGGGCCGCCTGGACGAAGGCATGTCGCACCTGATGCTGCTGGCGGTGCCGCTGTTCATCTTCCTGGGCTCGTTGATCGAGATGACCGGCATGGCGCGCGCCATGATCCAGTTCCTGGCGAGCCTGCTGGGCCACGTGCGCGGCGGCCTGTCGTACGTGCTGATCGGCGCCATGTACCTGGTGTCCGGCATCTCCGGCTCGAAGATCGCCGACATGGCGGCGATCGCGCCGGTGCTGTTCCCGGAAATGCACAAGCGCGGCGCCAAGCCCGGCGACCTGGTGGCGCTGCTGGCGGCCACCGGCGCGCAGACCGAAACCATCCCGCCGTCGATCGTGCTGATCACCATCGGCTCGGTCACCGGCGTGTCCATCGCCGCCCTGTTCACCGGCGGCCTGCTGCCGGCCGTGGTGCTGGGGCTGGCGCTGTGCTCGGTGGTGTGGTGGCGCTACCGCAAGGAAGACCTGAGCCTGGCGCAGCGCTTCGCGCCGCGCGAGATCGGCCGCTTCTTCGTCATCGCCCTGCCGGCCGTGGCGCTGCCCTTCGTGATCCGCGCCGCGGTGGTCGAGGGCGTGGCCACCGCCACCGAGGTCTCGACCATCGGCATCGTCTATTCGGCGCTGGTGGGCGCGCTGGTGTACCGGCGCTTCGACCTGGCGCGGCTCAAGCCCATGCTGATCGAGACCGCCTCGCTGTCCGGCGCCATCATGCTGATCGTCGGCTGCGCCACCGCCATGGCCTGGGCGCTGACGCAATCAGGCTTCTCCGGCGACCTGGCGCGGCTGATGGCCGGCATGCCTGGCGGCAGTTACGGCTTCCTGGCGGTGTCGATCGTGGCCTTCATCATCCTGGGCAGCGTGCTGGAGGGCATTCCCGCCATCGTGCTGTTCGGGCCGCTGCTGTTTCCGGTGGCGGCGCAGGCCGGCGTGCACGAGGTGCATTACGCCATGGTGGTGATCTTCGCCATGGGCATCGGCCTGTTCGCGCCGCCCTTCGGCGTCGGCTACTACGGCGCTTGCGCCATCAGCCGGGTCGATCCCGACGAGGGCATCCGCCCGATCTGGGGCTACATCGCCGCGCTGCTGGTCGGGCTGGTCATCGTTGCCGCCTGCCCCTGGATCTCCATCGGTTTTCTCAAATCCGCGTCCTGAACGCCGCGCGGCCCATCCCGGGCCGCGCCCTCCCGCCACTTCCTACACAAGAATCCATCATGAGTCGTTTCCTGGGCGAAATCCGCCAACTCGGTTATGTGGTGCCCGACATCGAGGCCGCCATGGACTACTGGAGCCGCACACTGGGCGTGGGCCCCTGGTTCTACAACCCCAAAGTGCCGATCGTGAACTACCGCTACGACGGCGCGCCCTACGAGCCGCACAACTCGGTGGCGCTGGCCAATTCAGGCTTCGTGCAGGTCGAGCTGATCCAGACCCGCAACGACGTGCCGTCGATGTACCGCGACTTCCTGCAGGCCGGCCGCACCGGGCTGCAGCACGTGGCCTACTGGACCCAGGACTACGACGCCGATCTGGCGCGCCTGCTGGCACAGGGCTTCGCGCCGAAGATGCAGGGCGAGGTCGGCGAGAAAGGCCGCTTCATCTACTTCGACACCGAATACCACCCCGGCACGGTGATCGAGCTGTCCGAGGTGGCCGGCCCCAAGGGCCGCCTGTTCGACCTGATCCGCGACAGCGCGCGCGACTGGGACGGCCGCGATCCGGTGCGCCCCTTTCCCGACCTGAAGCAGCTTTGAAAACGGGCCCCGGAACCCCTCCATGAACACCCAAGTCATCCGCGCCACCTACCTGATCGAAACCCCGCTGGACCCGGCGCGCGTCGCCGAGGTGATGGCGGGCGAGCAGTCCTGCGGCACCTTCACCCGCGTCGAGGGCGAGACCGACGCGCTGCGGGCGCGCGCCCGCGCCCAGGTCGAATCGGTGCGGGAACTCGAATCCGCCCGCCAGGCCAGCCTGCCCAACGCCTGGCTCGCGCGCCAGCCGGGCGGCATGCCGGCCGCGCTGCGCCGCGCCCGCGTGCGCATCGCCTTTCCGGTGGCCAACATCGGCCCCAACCTGCCGACCCTGGCCGCCACCGTCGGCGGCAACCTGTACGACCTGGGCGAAGTGACCGGCCTGCGGCTGGAACATCTGGAACTGCCGTCCGACTACCGCGCCCAGTTCGAGATGCCGCGCGTTGGGGTGGCCGGCACGCGCCAGTTGACCGGCGTGGCCAGCGGCGCGCTGGTGGGCACCATCATCAAGCCCAACGTCGGGCTGTCGCCCGAACAGACCGCCCACCTGGTGGCGCGGCTGTGCGCGGCGGGCGTGGATTTCATCAAGGACGACGAAGTCTGCGCCAACCCCGCCCACGCGCCGCTGGCGCAGCGCGTGGCCGCCGTCATGGCGGTGGTGCGGGCGCACCGCGAACGCACGGGGCGCCAGGTCATGGTGGCCTTCAACATCACCGACGAAACCGACGCCATGCGGCGCCACGCCGACCTGATCGAGCGCGAACAAGGCAGCTGCGTGATGGCCAGCCTGAACTGGTGCGGCTATTCCGCCATCCAGACCCTGCGCCGCCACACGCCGCTGGCGCTGCATGGCCATCGCAACGGCTACGGCGCGCTGTCGCGCCATCCGCTGCTGGGCATCGGCTTTCAGGCCTACCAGACGCTGTGGCGCCTGGCCGGCGTCGACCACATGCACGTGCACGGATTGCAGGGCAAGTTCTCGCAGCCGGACGACGAAGTGGTCGAGAGCGCGCGCGACTGCCTGGCGCCGCTCACGCCCGGCATCGACGACCCGGTGATGCCGGCGTTCTCGTCCGGCCAATGGGCCGGCACGGTGCCCGCCACCTGGGCCGCGGTGCGCACCGACGACCTGCTGTTCATGTCCGGCGGCGGCATCCTGGCGCATCCGGACGGCCCGGCGGCCGGCGTGCAGAGCATCCGCCAGGCCTGGCAGGCGGTGCGCGCCGGCCAGGACCTGGCCAGCTTCGCCGCCCAGGCCCCCGAGCTGCGGCGCGCGCTGGCCCACTTCGGATCGCGCGCATGACGGACGGCCCGGCCCACGCCCCGCGCGTCACCTGGTACGGCGACGACTTCACCGGCGCCACCGACACGCTGGCGCACGTGGCGCTGGCCGGCTGGCGCAGTCTGCTGTTCCTGGGCGTGCCGACGCCGCGGCAGCTTGAGCGCGCCGGCCCGCTGGACGCCATCGGCATCGCTGGCGCGGCGCGCGGCATGGCGCCCGCCGCGATGACGGCCGAATTGCGCGCGGCCGGCCGTTTCCTGGCCGCCACCGGCAGCCGCATCCTGCACTACAAGTGCTGCTCAACTTTCGACAGCGCGCCGCACGTGGGCAGCATCGGCGCGGCCGTGGCCGAGCTGCGACGCCACGTGCTCAACCCGCTCGTTCCCATCGTCGGCGGCCAGCCCGGCATCGGGCGCTATTGCAGCTTCGGCAACCTGTTCGCGCGCGCCGGCGCCGCGCCCGAAATCCACCGCATCGACCGGCACCCGGTGATGCGCGCGCACCCGGTCACCCCCATGGCCGAAGCCGACCTGCGGCGCCACCTGGCGTCGCAAGGGCTGGCCGACATTGCCTCGCTGCCGCACACCGCCTATCCGCCGCTGCGCGCGCAGGCCGACCTGCGCGCCGCCGACGGGTGGATCGACACGATCCTCGACTCGGCCAACGGCCCCCTGCTGCTGGACCTGATCGACGACGACCAACTGCCGCTGATCGGCCGGCTGCTATGGCGCGCCGCGTCGGCGCTGCCGCTGCTGGTGGTGGGCCCCAGCAGCGTGCAGCAGGCGCTGACGCGCGCCGCCGGCCTCGGCCCGGCGATGTCCCCGCCCGCGCTGCCGCCCGCCGAGGGCCCGGTGCTGGTGGTGGCCGGCAGCCTGTCGCCGGTCACCGCCCGCCAGATCGCCGCCAGCCAGCGCTATGCGCGGCAACCCTTGAACGTGGCGCGCCTGCTGGGCGACCCCGCCTACGTCCGCGCCTGCGTCCAGGACGCCGCCGGCGCGCTGGCCCAGGGGCGCAATGTGCTGGCGCACACCGATGCGCCGGACCAGGCCCTGTCGCCGGACCGCGCCGCCGCCACCGCCCGCGCCACCGGCCAGTTGGTGGCGCGGATCGTGCGCGCCAGCGCCGCCGCGGGCCAACCCTTGAAACGCCTGGGGATCGCCGGCGGCGACACCTCCAGCCAGGCCACGCTGGCGCTGGGGGCATGGGGCCTGGGCTTTCACGGCACGCTGGCGCCCGGCGTCACCGTCAGCGTCGCGCGCAGCGACGATG
Organism: Achromobacter sp.; assembly: GCF_050285565.1. Classification (GTDB taxonomy): domain Bacteria; phylum Pseudomonadota; class Gammaproteobacteria; order Burkholderiales; family Burkholderiaceae_B; genus Achromobacter. Next base: position 444,455 of record NZ_JBLZXG010000002.1, on the reverse strand, counting down.
CGCTGACGGATGGCCTGCAGTTGATGCTCAAGGGCGGACAGATGGGCGGCGACACGCTGTTCGACGATCTGGCGCGTGGCGTCTGAAGCGGGCCGGGCGGCGTTCGCCCGGCGCATCGCCGCCGCCTGCGGGGCGGCGCGGCCCCGCAGGCGGCGCCTACGCCGCGCGCGCCGCGCGCGTCTTGGCGGCGGCGACCGACAGCGCGGCCGGCAGCGCCACGCCGTTCTTGACGGCCAGTATCTCGGCCATGACGCTGACGGCGATCTCGGCCGGCGTGCGGCTGCCGATGAAAAGGCCGACCGGCGCCCGCAGGCGCCGCAGCGATTCCTCGGTTTCGTCGAAGTGCTCGATCAGCCGCTGGCGGCGCAGGTCGGTATTGCGCCGCGACCCGATCGCGCCGACATAGAACGCCGGGCTGTGCAGCGCTTCCAGCAGGGCCAGGTCGTCCAGCTTGGGATCGTGGCTCAGCGCCACGATGCAGGTGCGCGTGTCAGGCCGCAAGGCGCGCACGGCATCGTCGGGCATCTCGGTGGTCAGGCGCACACCGGGCACCGACCAGGCGCCCAGGTGCTCCACGCGCGGATCGCACAGCGTGACCGCGAAGTCGTTGAATAGCGCCATGGTCGCCACATACTCGGCCAGCGCGCCGGCGCCGATGAGCAGCATGCGGTACTGCGGCCCCAGCGTGCTGGACAGGGTGGCGCCGTCGAAATGCAGGGCTTGCGGGGCGCCGGCCGGCGCCTGCCGCACCGCGCCCGTCGCGCAGTCGACCGTGCGCCGCATCAGCCGCCCCGCTTCCAACTGCCGCACCAGCGCGTCCAGCGCCGCCGCGTCGGGATCAAACTCCAACAGCAGTTCCAGGGTGCCGCCGCACGGCAGGCCGAAGCGGTGCGCATCGTCGGCATGGACGCCGTAGCGCACCAGCTCGGGCGCCGAGCGCGGCATGCCGGCGCCGCCATGGGCGCGGGTATAGCGCAGCGCCAGGTCATCCTCGATGCAGCCGCCCGAGACCGAGCCGACGCAGCGGCCGTCCTCGCGCAAGGCCATCATCGATCCCGCCGGGCGCGGCGACGAGCCCCAGGTACGGGCCACCGTGGCCAGCAGCACCCGGTCTCCGGCCGCCGCCCAATCGCGCGCGGCGCGCAGTACGCGTACGTCCACACTTTCCATTCATCCCCCTCCCGGCGACCGCATCATGCCCATCCGGCGGCCTTCAGGCGACGCTGCGCACCGGCAGGCTGCGCACCCGCTTGCCGGTGGCGGCAAAAATGGCGTTGCACAGCGCCGGCGCCACCGGCGGCACCGGCGGCTCGCCCACGCCTCCCGGCGGCAGGGCGTGGTCGTCATTGACCAGGTGCGTGCGGATCACGCGCGGCGAGGCGTTGTGGCGCAGCACCTCGTAGTCATAGAAATTGTTCTGCTTGACGCGCCCCTTCTCGAAGGTGATCTCGCCCAGCAGCGCCAGACTCAGGCCCATGATGGCGCCGCCCTCCATCTGCGCGCGGATGCGTTCGGGGTTGATCTGCGGGCCGCAGTCCATGGCCATGTCCACCGCCAGCACCCGCACCTCGCCCTTCTCGTCCACCGCCACCTCGACCACGGTGGCCGTGTAGCTCAAGAAGCTGTAGCAGAACGCCAGGCCCAGCCCGTGGCCCTTGGGCATGTCGCGGCCCCACTTGGCGCCGCTGGCCGCCGCCTCGATCACGCCGCGCAGGCGGCCGGTGTCGTAGGGATAACGCTCGGGCGATTCGCTGTAGTTCCAGGTGTCCGCCAGCGTGCCCGGATCGATGCGGCGGGCCGGGCCGATCAGGTCCAGCGCGTATTGCTTGTGATCCTGCCCGGCGCGATGCGCCAGCTCGGCGATGAAGCACTGCGCCGCGAAGGCATGCGGAATGTTGGCCACCGAGCGGAACCAGCCGATGCGGGCGTGGGCGGCGACCTCGGCCGTTTCGACCCGCACGTTCGGGATCACGTAGGGCATGTTGATGGCCGACATGGCTGATTCGAACAACTGCTCGCCCTTGGCGCCCTCGGTGAACAGCGAGGCGATGGTGGGCGCGGCGCTGCGGTGCAGCCACGACTGCACCTTGCCATCCTGCCCCACCACGGCCTCCAGGTGTTCGGCCGACACCGTGTGCAGATAATCGTGGTGGATGTCGTCCTCGCGCGTCCACACCAGCTTGACCGGTGTGCCGGCGGGCATGGCCTGGGCCACGATGGCGGCCTCGTCGACATAGTCCGGCTTGGACTTGCGGCCGAAGCCGCCGCCCAGCAACAGCACGTGGACCTTGACGTTTTCGGGTTTCAGCTTGAGGCGGTTGGCCACCGCCTCCTGCGCCGCGGCGGGATTCTGCACCGAGGTCCAGACCTCGGCCCCGCCGTCCTGGATCCGCACCGTCGCCACCGGCGTCTCCATCGACGCGTGGGCCAGGTGCGGCACGTGGTATTCGGCGGTGAAACGCCCGGCCTCGCCGGCCTTGGCCCAGGCCTGCGGCGCATCGCCCTGGTCGCGCACCACCTTGCCCGGCTTGCGGCTGGCCGCGGTCAGCGTCTCGCGGTAGGCGGCCGAGTCATAGGCCGCGTTGGGGCCGTCGTCCCATTCGATCTGCAGGGCGGCGCGGCCCTGCATCGCGGCCCAGGTATTGCGGGCCACCACCGCCACGCCCCCCAGCGGCTGGAAGGCGGGCGCGCCGGCCATGGCGGGAATGTCCACCACCTTGAGCACGCCCGGCACCGCCAGCGCCTTGGCGCTGTCCACCCGGCGCGGCTTGCCGCCCACCACCGGCGGACGCGCCACCACGGCATAGACCATGCCCGGCAGGCGCATGTCCATGCCATAGATGGCCTGGCCCTGGCCGATCGCTTCCAGGTCGACCAGGCGCACCTGCTCCTTGCCGATGTAGCGGAACTCGGCGCGCGTCTTGAGCTTGAGCGCGTCGCCCTTGGGCACCGGCAGCTTGGCGGCATCGGCCGCCAGCTCGCCATAACCCAGCCGGCGGTCGGTGGGCACGTGGACCACCTGGTGCTGCGTGGCGCGCACCTCGGCCAGCGGCACCGCCCAGCGCGCGGCAGCGGCCGCTTCCAGCATCTGGCGGGCCGCGGCGCCCACGCGGCGCATCGGCATCAGGAAGTGGCGCATGCTGCGCGAGCCGTCCACGTTCTGGTTGCCATAGCGCGCTTCATCGGCATCGGCCTGCACTACCCGCACCCGGTCCCAGGCGGCCTCCATCTCGTCGGCCACCACCATCGGCAGGCTGGTGCGCACCCCGGTGCCCATCTCGGCGCGGTGCGCAATGATGGTCACCGTGCCGTCGGCCGCGATCGAGACGAACGCCAGCGGATCGTCCACCGTGCCGCCCGGCATGGAATCGGCGCCGTACTTCTTCGGTTCATCGGCCGCCCATACCGCGCTGACCAGGCCATTGCCCGTCACTGCCAGCGTCAGCGCGCCCAGGCCGCTCTTGAGGAAGCCGCGCCGCGAAACCTGCATCGGGGTCGTCATCATTTGCCTCCCTGGGCCAATTGGGCCGCCGCCTGCTTGATGGCGGCGCGGATGCGCGGATAGGTGCCGCAGCGGCAGATGTTGCCGCTCATGGCTTCGTCGATCTGCTGTTCGGTGGGCGCCGGCGTGGTCTTGAGCAAGCCCACCGCCGTCATGATCTGGCCGGCCTGGCAATAGCCGCACTGCGCCACGTTGTTTTCCACCCAGGCGCGCTGCACCGCGCGGCCGACCGGGTCGGCCGCCATGCCCTCGATGGTGCTGATCGCGCGGCCCGCGGCGGCGGACACGGGCGTCACACAGGCGCGCGTCGGCTGCCCGTCCAGGTGGGTGGTACAGGCGCCGCACAGCGCCATGCCGCAGCCGAACTTGGTGCCGGTCATGCCGAGTTCATCGCGCAGCACCCACAGCAAGGGCATGTCGTCGGGAACGGAGACTTCCTTGGTCTGGCCGTTGACTTGCAATCGTGTCATGGCGAACTCCTGGTGGGCGGGGTGCGGGCAAGGACGGCGGTCAGCCGTTCAAGGTGGTGTTGTCGATGACGAAGCGGTACTTGACGTCGCCCTTGAGCATGCGCTCGTAGGCGGCGTTGATCTCGTCGGCGCGAACCATCTCGATGTCGGCGACGATGCCGTGTTGCGCGCAGAAGTCGAGCATTTCCTGGGTCTCGGGAATGCCGCCGATCATGGAACCGGCGAGCGAGCGGCGCTTCATGATGAAGTTGAAAACGTTGGGCGACGGGTGCGGCGTGGCCGGCGCGCCCACCAGCGTCATGGTGCCGTCGCGCTTGAGCAGCGCCAGGAAGGCATCCAGGTCGTGCGGCGCGGCCACCGTGTTCAGGATGAAGTCGAAGCTTTGCAGGTGCGCCGCCATTTCGTCCGGGTTGCGCGACACCACCACCGCGTCGGCGCCCAGCTCGCGGGCGGCCGCGCGCTTGCCGTCGGAGGTCGTGAACGCCACCACGTGGGCGCCCATGGCATGGGCCAGCTTGATGCCCATGTGCCCCAGCCCGCCCACGCCAACCACGCCCACCTTCTTGCCCGGCCCCGCGTTCCAGTGGCGCAGCGGCGAATAGGTGGTGATGCCGGCGCACAGCAGCGGCGCCACGGCGGCCAGTTGCTCGGCGGGGTGGCGGATGCGCAGCACATAGCGTTCGTGCACGACGATCTTCTGCGAATAGCCGCCCAAGGTCCAGCCCGGCTCGTCGGCCGTGGGCCCGTTATAGGTGCCGACCATGGCGTCGCAGTAGTTCTCCAGGCCGTCGGCGCATTCGGCGCAATGCCTGCAGCTGTCGACGATGCAGCCGACGCCCACCAGATCGCCCGGCTTGAAGCCCTGCACGTGCGCGCCAACGGCGGCGACCCGGCCCACGATCTCGTGGCCGGGGACGCAGGGGTATTGGGTGCCCTCCCACTCCGAGCGCACCTGGTGCAGGTCGGAATGGCAGATGCCACAGAAGGCGATGTCGATCTGGACATCGTGCGCGCCCGTGGCGCGGCGAGTGATTTGCAGCGATTCGAGGGGCTGGTCGGCGGCGTGGGCGCCGTAGGCATTCACAAGCATTTGTAGACTCCGTGTGCTTGGCCAAAAATGGCATTTTCCGCAATCGCGGCACGACGCCGGTAGCGCATTTCACTGGATTTCTTGCCTGATCCTCTGGAACAACGACTGCTCTGGTATGCAAGGCCAGCGCCGCCGGGTACAGTGCCCCCGGAGGCTACCGATCCATGACACGCAACCCCGATGCGGCGGCGCATCACGCCCTTTCGTACCAGGCCCTGGCACGCATCATCGACGCCCGCACCCACGGCACGGGCGACTTCGACACCGCCATCGCCGGCCTGGGCTTCTTCCGGCGCGAGGCCGTCACGCGCGCCTGCGCCTGCCTGGTCGAACCCAGCCTGGTCCTGGTGGTGCAGGGCGCCAAGCAGATGTGGGTGGGCGGCGAGGCATTTCCTTACGATACCTCACGCTTCCTCATTACGTCACTGGATTTGCCGGCCGACTCCGAGGTCACCGTGGCCAGCCCGGAGCGCCCCTGCCTGGGCCTGGCCCTGCGGCTGGATCTGCGCGTGCTGGCCGAACTGATCGCGCAGGGCGGCATGCTGGCCCCGCGCGAACGCGCGCTCGGCGTCGGGGTGGGCATCGGCACGGTCACCCCCGCCCTGCTGGCGCCGTTCGAGCGCCTGCTGGCCTTGCTGGACGAACCCGACGCCATCGACGTGCTGGCGCCGCTGGTGCTGCGCGAACTGCATTTCCGCCTGCTGCAGAGCGACCAGGCGGCCAAGCTGCGGCAGATCACCGCCGTCGACGGCCAGGGCCAGCGCATCGCGCGCGCCATCGAATGGCTCAAGCTGCACTACGCCCAGCCGTTGCGGGTCGAGGATCTGGCCGCGCGCGTGCAGATGAGTCCGCCGACCTTCCACCATCATTTCCGCCAGCTCACCGCGATGAGCCCGCTGCAGTACCAGAAGTGGCTGCGGCTGAACGAGGCGCGGCGGCTGATGCTGAGCGAATACCTGGATGTGGCCAGCGCCGCCTTCAAGGTGGGGTATGAAAGCCCGTCGCAATTCAGCCGCGAATACAGCCGCCGGTATGGCGCGCCGCCCAAACGCGACATCGCCACCTTGCGCGGCCAGGCGGAGTTGGCGCGGCAGCAATGAGCCGACGGCGGCCGGTCGCTTCAAGGCAAGGCGACCTCCTGGCCGAGCCGCCGTCCCGGCAAGACATCAGTCGGATTTTCAGGCAACAAAACCTGGCACTTGCAACAGAGCATGGCATGCGCGCCAACACGCGCGCCGACCCGTATATCCTCATGGCGGCACGACCAAAAATCGATAAACCGGCAGGGGACATGCCTCTTTTCCATTCCGATGGCGGATATGCCATGGCCCTTGCGCATCCGGAGAGGAGAAGACAGTTGGCAAACACCCCCAATACCGAACTGAAGGGCGGGCTCAAATCCCGCCATCTCACCATGATGTCGATCGCCGGCGTGATCGGCGCGGCGCTGTTCGTGGGTTCCGGCAAGCAGATCGCCCTGGCCGGCCCGGCCGTCATCCTGGCCTATGTCGGCGGCGGCATTCTGGTCATCCTGGCCATGCGCATGCTGGGTGAGATGGCGGTGGCGCAGCCGGACACCGGCTCGTTCTCGACCTACGCCGACCGCGCCATCGGGCGCTGGGCCGGCTTCACCATCGGCTGGCTCTACTGGTACTTCTGGGCCCTGCTGATGGGCTGGGAAGCCTATGTCGCCGGGCAGATCCTGCACGGCTGGTTCCCGCTGGCGCCGGCCTGGGGCTACGCACTGCTGGTGACCGTGTCGCTGCTGATCGTCAACTTCCTGAACGTGCGCAACTACGGCGAATTCGAGTTCTGGTTCGCGCTCATCAAGGTGGTGGCGATCGTGCTGTTCCTGGTCATGGGCAGCCTGGCGCTGGCGCACCTGTGGCCGTGGGGCAGCGCCCACGGCTGGAGCCACCTGACCAGCCAGGGCTTCATGCCCAACGGCCCCAAGTCGGTGGTGGTGGCGCTGCTGGGCGTGATGTTCGCCTTCATCGGCGCCGAGATCGTCACCGTGGCCGCCGCCGAATCGGCCGACCCGGGCCGCGAGATCATCAAGACCACCCGTTCGGTGGTGTGGCGCATCTGCCTGTTCTACGTGGGCTCGATCTTCATCGTGGTCTGCCTGGTGCCTTACAACGCGCCCGGGCTGACGCAGCCGACCGAAGGCACCTACAACGTCGCGCTCGACGCGCTCGGCATCCCGCATGCGCAGTTCATCGTCAACTTCATCGTGCTGACTTCGGTGTGCAGTTGCTTCAACTCGGCGCTCTACACCGCCTCGCGCATGCTCTACTCGCTGGCCAGGCGCGGCGACGCCCACCGCATCATGCAGATCACCGGGCGCAAGACCGGCACGCCGTATGTCGGCGTGATCATCTCCAGCCTGTTCGCCTTCGCCGCCGTCTGGATGATGGCGACCTCGAAGATGGACGTCTACGACGTCCTGATGCAGGCCACCGGCACCATCGCCCTGTTCGTCTATCTGGCCATCGCCTGCTCGCAACTGCGCATGCGCCAGCGCTTGCAGGCGCGCGGCGTGCGGCTGGAATTCAAGATGTGGCTGTTTCCCTGGCTGACGTATGCGGTGATCGTCTGCATCATCGCCGCCCTTGTCACCATGGTGATCGAAGGCACCTACCGCAACGAGGTGGTCTACACCTCGATCCTGGCGGGCGTCATCATCGCCATGGGCATCGTCGCGCAGGTGTTCGGCATCGGCACGCGCGAGCGCGCGGCCGCCGGCCCGGCCGCCGCCGGCGCCGACTGAACCGGGCGCGGGCCGCGGCCTCAGCCCTCGCCGGGCGCGGCCCGCGCCAGGATCGCGCGCAGCCCGGCCGGCCGCCCCGCCGCCGCCGCGCGCATTTCGTAGCGCAGCGCCAGCCCATGGTTGCGGGCGATGCGGCGCGCGATCGACACGCCCAGGCCGCTACCGGATTCTTCGTTGCCGGCCCCGCGCAGGAAGCGGTCGCCAAGACGCGCGGCAATCTCCGGCGCGAGGCCCGCGCCCTCGTCATCGACCAGGATCCGCGCGGGCGCGAAGGTGATGCGAACCCGTCCGTGCCGGGGGCCATAACGGATGGCATTGTCCAGCAGGTTCTTGAGCAGGATCGCCAGCGCGTCGGCATCCCCGGCCACCGGCAGCGGCATCTGGCCGGGGGCCGGCCACTCGACGTCGATGTCGACGTCGCGGCGGTTGGCGATCCAGAGGCAGTCGCCGATCGCCTGTTCCGCCACCGCGCGCCAATCCACCTCGGAGGCGAAGGCCACTTCGCCAACGCTATCCAGCCGCGCCATCGTCAAGAGCTGCGTCACCAGGCGATCCATGCGTTCCAGCCCGCGCATCACGCGCGTCTGCGCCTCGGCCCGCAAGGCCGGATCGGTGGCGCGTTGCACCACTTCCCATTGCGCCCGCAGCGCCGCCAGGGGCGTGCGCAGCTCGTGCGCGGCGTCCGCGGTGAGGCGGCGCTCCTGCTCGATCAGGCGGCCGGCCCGGGCCAGCAGGCCATTCATTGCGGCCACCAGCGGCTTGAGCTCGCCCGGCGCGTCTTGCGGCAGCGGCGAACCATCATCGGGGCGGCGGCGCTCCAGGGTGCGCGACAGGTCCCGCAACGGCTGGATCGCCCGGCGTACCGCCACCACCAGCACGGCCATCAGCACCGGCAGGCCGACCAGCCACGGCACCAGTTGGCTGGTCAGGTACGCCACCACCAGGTCGTCGCGCTCGCCGACCCGCTGCCCCACCGCCACCCGCGTCGCGCCGGCGCCGTCGCTCAGGTAGTACAGCCGCCACGGCGCGCCGCTGACCATGCTGTCGATGAAGCCCTGCTGGCCGTCGGCCCGGGGAAACTGGCGCGCCTCGATATCCAGAACCAGCGGCTCGTCCGGCCCCAGCCAGATCGCCACCGCCAGGTCGCCGTGGCTGGCGTCGCCGGCGTCCGGCGCGCGCGTCAGCCGCGGCGCGGCCAAGGCCGCCGACGGCGGCAGCAGCGACGCCACCGCCAGCGTCTGTTCGGCCAGGCGCAGCATGTCGGTGTCGTACAGTTCGTTGATCTCGTGCTGCGCGCGCCAATAAGTGACGGCAATGGTCAACACCCAGCCCAGCGGCACCGCCAGCAGCACCGCCAGGATCAGCCTGCGTTGCAGGGTCATGATTCGGCGTCCGGTTGCCCCAATGCGTAGCCGGAGCCGCGCAGGGTCCGCACGATCTTGGGGTGGATCTTGCGCCGCAGATGGTGCACGTGCACTTCCAGCGTGTTGCTGCCTTCGTTGTCGGCATCCCAGTCGTACAGCTTGTCGCGCAGGAAATCGCGCGTCAGCACCCGGCTCGGGTGCGACAGGAACAGCTCCAGCAGTTGCGCCTCGCGCGCCGTCAGCTCCACCGGCTGGCCCTTCCAGCGCGCCTCGTGCGACGCGGGCTGGTACTCCAGCTCGCCATGCCGCCACACCGGCTCGGGCCTGCCGGCCCCGCGCCGCGTCACCGCGCGCAGCCGCGCCGCCAGTTCATCCAGGGTGATGGGTTTGATCAAGTAGTCGTCGGCGCCGGCGTCAAGTCCCGCGATCCGGCTGTCGACCGCGTCGCGCGCGGTCAGGACGACCACCGGCACGCTCCACCCCGCCTGGCGCCACCGCGCCAGCAGGGTCACGCCGTCCTCGCCCGGCAGGCCCAGATCCAGCACCACAGCGTCGTACTGCACCACCCGCATGGCCTGGTCGGCCTGGCCGGCGTTGCCGAACCAATCGACGGCATAGCCCATCAGGCGTAAGCCTTTTTTGATGCCATCACCGATAAGCGGGTCGTCCTCGACGATAAGGATACGCATTTCATCCCCCAGCAGTCCGATACGTCCCAGATTACCACCGGCGCGCGCTTAATTTGCGATTAAGGTCGGGCCTCTACGCTGCGGGCCATCGTTCAAGCAATTTGACGATGCATCGACTGGAAACCGCCATGCCGCAGTTCAAACCCCACGCGCTCCTGGCCGCCATGGCCCCGCACACGACGGCACGCCTCGAACGGCCCGTGCTGCATCTGCATCCCGAAGGCGATCCGGCGCGCGCCCGGGTCGAGGCCTACATCCACGACCGCTACCAGCAACGCTTCGGCGCCCGGCTCAAGCATTGGATGCCCAGCCTGGTCAGCCTGCGGATCGGCGAGGAAATCCTGGCCGCCGCCGGCTACCGCGACGCGCGCGAACCGCTGTTCCTGGAACGCTACCTGGCCGCCCCGATCGAGCATTACCTGGGCGAACGCGGCCTGCCGGTGGCGCGCGCCCACATCGTCGAGACCGGCCAGTTCGCCGCCGCGCGCCCGGGCGCCGGGCGCCTGTTGGTGCCACTGCTGGCCCAGCATTTACACCACCGCGGCTTCGAATGGGCGGTGGGGACGCTGACGCAGGAACTGCACCACCTGTTCTCGCGCATGGGCCTGGCCCATCAGCCGCTGGCGACCGCCACCGCCGGCGGCCTGAGCGCGGCCGACCGCAAGGACTGGGGCACTTATTACGACCACGAGCCACAGGTGTTCGCGGGACGCCTGGACACCATCCTGGCCCATATCCCGGAGCGCAAGGCATGAGCATCAACGACTTCTTCAGCGCCCTGCGCGCCCCGGACCGCGCCGACCGCCCGGCGCTGCGCGCGCCCGGTGAAACCCTGACCTATCCGGCGCTGGTCGAGCGCGTGCGCGAGCGCGGCGAGCTGCTGTCGCGCAGCGGCGCGCGCATCGTGGCGTCGTTGCAGGACAACGGCGCCGACTGGATCGTGCTCGACCTGGCGTGCCTGGCCAGCGGCGCCGTGCACCTGCCCCTGCCGTTGTTCTTCTCGCCCGAGCAGATCGCCGCGACCCTGCGGGCCAGCGGCGCGCAGGCGCTGGCCTGTGCCGCCGGCGACGCCGAGCGCCTGGCCGCGTTCGGCTTCGCGCCGCTGGCGGCCGCGGGCAATCTGGCCCTGCTGCGGCGGGCGGCCCAACCGGCGCAGTTGCCGACCGGCACGGACAAGATCACCTTCACCTCGGGCTCCACCGGGCAGCCCAAGGGCGTGTGCCTGGGTGGCGCCGGCATGCTCGCCGTGGCCGCCGGCCTGGCGCGGGCCACCTCGGCCCTGGGCATCGCGCGCCACCTGGTCGCCCTGCCCCTGCCGGTGCTGCTGGAGAACATCGCCGGCGTCTACGCCCCGCTGCTGCACGGCGCCACGGTCGACGTGCGGCCGCTGGCGCAGGTGGGCCTGTCCGGCTCGTCGCAGTTCGACCCCGCCACGCTGCACGCCGCGCTGATCGACGCGCGCGCCGACAGCGTCATCGTCCTGCCGCAAATGCTGCGCGCTTACGCCGGCTGGCTGCACGCAACGCGCCGTCCCGCCCCGGAAAGCCTGCGCCTGATGGCGGTGGGCGGCGCGGCGGTCGGTGCCGTCCTGCTGGGCCAGGCGCGCGCGGTCGGACTGCCGGCCTACGAGGGCTACGGCCTGTCGGAAGCGGCGTCGGTGCAGACGCTCAACCTGCCGGGCGCGGACCTGCCCGGTTCAGCCGGCCGGCCCTTGCCGCACGCCCGCGTGCGCATCGGCGCCGACGGCCAGATCGAGGTGGCGGGCAGCCTGGCGCTGGGCTATCTCGGCGAGCCCGCGTCGCGGCGCGAATGGTGGCCGACCGGCGACCTGGGACGCATCGACGCGGCCGGCTTCCTGCACATCCAGGGGCGCGCCAAGAACGTGCTGATCACCGGGTTCGGCCGCAATGTCTCGCCCGAATGGGTGGAGGTGGCGCTGACCAGCCAGCCCGAGATCCGCCATGCCGTGGTGCTGGGCGATGGTCAGCCCGCGCTGGGCGCCGTGGTCTGGCCGCAGGGCGAGCGCGACGACGCCGCCCTGGCGCGCGCCATCGCCCGCGCCAACCAGCAACTGCCCGACTATGCGCGCATCGGCCCGTGGCTGCGCGGCCGCGACGATTTTTCCGCCGCCGCCGGACTGGCGACGGCCAACGGGCGGCCCCGGCGCGACGCCATCCTGCAACGCCATGCCGACCTGTTCCCGTCCTCCCTGCAACCCCAACTGCCCTGAGCCATCATGCCCTTCTACGACACCCTGCTGAGCGAAACGCGGCCGCATCGCGAGCGCCTGATACAGACCCCGATCATCCAGGAATGCCTGCGCGGCGAGGTCACCCTGCCCGGCTACATCGCGTTCCTGCGCGAGGCCTACCACCACGTGCGCCACACCGTTCCCCTCATGTATAGCTGCCGCGCGCGCCTGCCCGAACGCCTGGGCTGGCTGGACGAGGCGCTGGACGAATACATCGAGGAAGAGACCGGTCACGACGAATGGATCCTGAACGACTTGCGCGCGCTGGGCGAGCAACCCGACGCGGTCAGGCGGGCCGGCCCGGGCCCGGCCACCGAAGTCATGGTGGCCTATGCCTACGACACCATCCATCGCAACAATCCGGTGGGCTTCTTCGGCATGGTGCATGTGCTGGAGGGCACCAGCGTGGCCCTGGCGCTGAACGCCGCCGATCGCATCCAGCAGGGCCTGGGCCTGCCCGCGGCCGCGTTCAGCTACCTGCGCTCGCACGGCACGCTCGATCAGGAGCACACCGCGCATTTCGCCGAACTGGTCAATGACCTGGACGACCCGGGCGACCAGGCCGCGGTGGTGCACGCCGCGCGCATGTTCTACCGCCTGTACGCGGGCATCTTCCAGGGCCTGCCGCGGGCCACCCCGGGAGCCGGCCGATGAATATCCGCGAAGCCTCCGTCGTTCTGACCGGCGCCGCCGGCGGGCTGGGCAGCGCCATTGCCCGGCGCCTGCGCGCCCAGGGCGCCCGCGTGCTGCTGATCGGCCGCACCGCCGAGCCGCTGCTGGCGCTGGCGCAGTCGCTCAGCGCGGGCAGCGCCGACCGCAACGCCGTCGATGCGCTGGTGGTCGACATCACCCATCCCAGCGGCCGCGCCGCCATCGTCGACGCCGCCGCGGCGCGCGGCGCCAATGTGCTCATCAACAATGCCGCCATCGCGGCCTTCGCGCCGGCGCAGGAGCTGCGGCCGGATCAGGCCATGCAGTTATTCGCCACCAACGTGCTGGCGCCGATGCTGCTGACCGGCGAAATGTTGCCGCAATTGCGCGCCCGGCCCCATGCGCAGGTGCTGAACATCGGCTCGGTGCTGGGCAGCCTGGGCGTGCCCGGCTTCGCGGCCTACGGCGCCTCCAAAGCGGCCCTGCGCGTCTATACCGAGGCGCTGCGGCGCGAACTGGCCGGCAGCGGCGTCACGCTCCAGTACTACGCGCCCCGGGCCATCGACACGCCATTCAACTCGCCCGAGGTCATCGCCTTCAACCAGGCCACCGGCTCGCCCAGCGACGCGCCGGACAAGGTGGCCGTAGCGGTTCAGCGCATGCTGGAAAGCGAGTCGCCGCAGCGTTACGCCGGCCTGGTCGAAGCCCTGGCCGTCCGTCTCAACACCCTTTGCCCGCGCCTGCTGGACGGCGTCTTTGCCAAGCACCGGCGCGCGCTTGGCGCAGTCTTTCCCAAATCTGGAGTCTCCTCATGAATCGACGTCATCCGTGGCGCGGCGTCATCGCCGCCGCCTGCGCCTGTCTTTCCCTTGCCGGCACGGCGCCGGCCCGGGCCGAACCGGCCACGCTGGACCAGGGCATCCGCGCCCTGCAATCAGAGTGGGCCGCAATCCAGTACCAGACCCCCGAACGGGAACGCGAAGCGCGCTTCGAAAGCCTGTCGCAGCAGGCGCACGCGCTCACCGCGCAGTTCCCCGAGCGCGCCGAACCGCATATCTGGGAAGGCATCGTCCTCAGTTCCTGGGCCGGCGCCAAGGGCGGGCTGGGCGCCCTGGGCATCGCCAAGCAGGCCAAGGCGGAGTATGAAACCGCCATCAAGATCGACAGCAAGGCGCTGGACGGTTCGGCGCTGAACAGCCTCGGCGTGCTGTACTACAAGGTGCCCGGCTGGCCGGTGGGCTTCGGCGACAACAAGAAGGCCGAGGCGCTGCTGCAACAGGCCCTGGCGATCAACCCCGACGGGATCGATCCGAACTACTTCTATGCCGACTACCTGATCTACCGCAGCCGCAAGGCCGACGCCGTGCCCTACCTGCAGAAGGCGCTCAAGGCGCCGCCGCGCCCCGGCCGCGAGGTGGCCGACCAGGGCCGCCGCGCCGAAGTCCAGGCGCTGCTGCGGCAGGCCAACTAGCCGCGCTCCGGGCCGTCCGGCTTGAAGTCCAGCGCCTGCATCGCCGCCGCCAGCGCCTGCGGGGCGTAGTCGTCCCAGGGCGCGTCGCCGACATCCAGGCGCGCGTGGATATTGGCAATGGTCCAGGCGTCGCTGGCCGGCACGCTGTCCAGCTCGTCCCAGGCCAGCGGCACCGACACGCCCATGCCGGGGCGCGCCCGCGCCGACCAGGCCGCCACCGTGGTGGCGCCAAAGCCATTGCGCAGGTAGTCGGCGAAAATCCGGCCGACCCGGTTCTTCGGCCCGCTCTTGGCCACGAACACCTGCGGCAGGGTGCGCGCCAGATGCTGCACGATGGCCTGCGAAAACGCCTTGACCGTGTCCCAGTCGTATTGCCGGCGCAGCGGCACCACCACGTGCAGGCCCTTGCCGCCACTGGTTTTGAGCCAGCCCTGCAAGCCGATCCCGGTCAGCAGCACCCGCAGCAACTGCGCGCCGCGCCGCACCGCGTCCCACGTCACGCCTTCGCCCGGATCCAGGTCGAACACCATGCGGTCGGGCTTGCCGATGGCGCTTTTGACCGCGTTCCAGGTGTGGAACTCCACCACGTTCATCTGCGCGGCCGACATCAACGCCTGAGGCGTCGGCACTTCCATCAGCGGCGGATGGGCCGGATCCAGGGCCTGCGGCAGCGGCTTCACCCCGGGTATCGGCGCTTCCAGGTGCTTCTGAAAGAAGAATTCTCCCTCGATGCCGGCCGGCGCGCGCAGGAACGATACCGGGCGATCCTTCAGGTGACGCAGCAGCATCGGCGCCACCAAGCCGTAGTAGCGGGCCAAGTCCAGCTTGGTGAGGCCGGTCGAGGGATCGATGACGCGTTCCGGATGCGTCAGCTTGCCGGCGGCGGTGGCGGTCTTGGCGGCCTGCGCCGTACGCTTGGCTGCCGCCATGGTGGTCGCCTTGGCCCGGGTCTTCGCGCCGGTCTTCGCGCCTTGCTTCGCGCTGATCGCGGCGGCCGTCCCGCGACCTTGCCGCGCCGCGTCGCCGGCCTGGCCGTCCCGCCTCGTGTCCGCCGCCATCGCCACCTCCCGGGTGATCGCGCGCGCCGGTTTGTCGGTGCGCAGCCCGCGGAACACGGGGTGGCGCACATGGCCCGATTCCGTCCACTCTCCGAACGACACCTCCGCCACCAGCTCGGGCCGCACCCAATGCGTGCCGCGGCCCGCGCCCGCGGCCTTGACGCTGGCCTGCCGCGTCCGCAGCGCCTCCAGCCGCCGCCGCAGCGCGGCCAGCCCGGCATCATCGAAGCCGGTACCCACCTTGCCGGCGTACACCAGGTTTCCAGCCGCGTCGTGATACGCCAGCAACAACGCGCCCAACCCCACCCGCGCGCCCTTGGGATCGGTATAGCCGACGACCACGAATTCCTGCCGCCGCGCGCACTTGAACTTGACCCAGGTGTCGCCGCGGCGCGAGACGTAGGGCGACGACAGGCGCTTGGCGATAATGCCCTCCAGCCCCATCTTGCAGGCCGACGCCACCAGATCCGCCGGCGCGGCGTCAAAGGCCTCGCTGAACCGCAGCGGGTCACCGCCGGCCGCCGCCATCACCCGCGCCAGCACCGCGCGCCGCACGTGCAGCGGCTCGCCGCGCAGGTCGCGGCCCGTCACGTAAGGCAGGTCGAACACGTAGAACAGAATGCCGCCGGTGCGTTCACCATCGAAGGCGTTCTGCAGTGCCTGGAAGCTGGGCGCGCCGTTGTCGGCCAGCATCACGATCTCGCCGTCCAGCCACGCCGTTTCCAGCGGCACGCGCCGCAGCGCCGCCACCAGATGCGGCAGCTTGGGCGCCCAGTCGTGGCCATTGCGCGTGTACAGGCGCACCTCGCCGTGGTCCAGCCGCGCCAGCAAGCGGTAGCCGTCGAACTTCATCTCATAGAGCCAGTCTGCGCGCGCCTGGGCCGGCACGCCTTCCACCAGCGTGGCCAATTGCGGCTTGATCAGCCTGGGCAGCGCCGCCGCCTCGCCCGGCAGCTCCTCGCGCCCGGGCGGCGGGTCGGCGGCGGCCGCCCGGGCGCGAGGGGCGGCCGCCGGTGGCGGGCGCGTGCCGGCCGGCGGCGACACCACGCTGTCGGGCTGCTCGTTCACCACGCTGAATTCGCTCTCGGCGCGGGCGAAGTCGTCGCGCTCCTTCACCAGCAGCCAGGGCGGCTGCTTTTCGGACTCGCGGCCCTTCATGCGGATCAAGGCCCAGCGCCCGCGCATCTTCGCGCCGTGCAGGTCGAACTTCAGGTGGCCGCGCCGGTAGCCGTCGGCCGCGTCGCCCACCGGCGTCCAGGTGCCGCGATCCCAGATGATGACCTTGCCGGCGCCGTACTGCCCCTTCGGGATCTCGCCCTCGAAACGGTTGTAGGCGATGGGGTGGTCCTCCACCTGCACCGCCATGCGCTTGACCGCCGGGTCGTAGCTCGGCCCCTTGGGCACGGCCCAGCTTTTCATGGCCCCGTCCAGTTCCAGCCGGAAGTCGTAGTGCAGGCGGCTGGCCCAGTGCTTCTGGATCACGAAGGCGCGCGCGGCTTCGTTGGCCTGGCCGCCGCCGGCCGGCTCCGTGGTCACCTTGAAGTCGCGCTTGGCGCGGTATTTCGCCAGGGGGTCGGCCATGGTCACGCCGCCTTGCGGGTCTTGGCCGGCGCGCCCGCCTTGCTGGCTTTCTTCCCGGCGGCCTTGCCGCTCGCCGCGCTGGCGGCCGTCTTTTTCGCGGCCTGGGGGGAGGGCTTGCGATCCGCGCGCTTGCGCGCCGCGGCCCGCGCGGGCGCCGCGCTCGCCGCCTTGCCCGACGCACGCCCCTTCAGGCTGCGTTGCAGCAATTCGGTCAGGTCGATCACGTTATCGGCATAGGCCGGCGATTCCTCCTGCGGCTCGATCACCGTCTCGGTCTTGCCCGCCTTGACCTTTCGCGCCACCAGTTCCATGACCGCGGCCTTGAACTCGTCCTTGTATTGCGCCGGATCCCAGTGGCCAGACATGTCTTCGACCAGCATCCGCGCCATCTTCAATTCGCTGGCGCTGGGGGCCGCGCCCTTGGCGCCGGCCTTGGGCAGGTCCAGGTCGTCGGGGGTCTTGATGTCGTCGCCCCAGCGCATCAGGTTCAGCACCAGCACGTCGCCCGCCGGGATCAGCGCCGCCAGGTGCTGCCTGGTCTGGATCACCACCCGGGCAATGCCGATCTTGCCGCTCTTGGCCAGCGTATCGCGCAGCAGCGCATACACCTTCTGGCCCATGTCGATGGGCGCCAGGTAGTAAGGCCGCTCCAGATACACGAACGGCACCTCGCCGGCCTCGACGAATTGCTGGATCTCGATGGTCTGGGTGGCGCGCGGGTAGGCGCCGGCGATCTCTTCGGGGGAGAGAACGACGTACTGGCCGTCCTCGTACCGCACCCCCTTGACGATATTGTCCTGGTCGATTTCCTTGCCGGTGCGCTTGTTGATGCGCTTGTAGCCGACCGGATCCATCGAGCGTTTGTCGAGCCAGTCGAAGTCCACGCCCGACTCCGTGGTGGCCGTGTGCAGCCCCACCGGGATGTGCACCAGCCCGAACGAAATCGCCCCCTTCCAGATGGTACGCGTCGCCATGATGCCGCTCTCCTTTCGGGGCGCCGCCGCCCCGTATCGGTTGACCGCCTGCCGGCATTGTCGCAGCGCTTGGGCGCCCGCGCCAAGGCCGGCATGAACGGGCCGCGCAGCAAGCGGCATGCCTGCCGGGGCCGCCCGCTAGGGCCGCGAGCCGTCGTCCTCGCGGGTGGCGCGCAGCTTCTTCCATAGCGTGGTGCGGGAAATGCCCAGCCGCTTCGCGGCGCTGCCCAGGTGGCCGCCGGATTCGGTGATGGCCTGCTGGATCGCGCGCTGTTCGGCGTGGGTGCGCCGGGTCGCCAGGTCCTGCGCCCCGCCCAGCTTGTGCTCCGGGAAGACGTCGGCGGCGCCCAGTTCGGCCCCGTCGGCCAGCACCACCGCGCGCGCGATCCGGTTTTTCATTTCGCGGACATTGCCCGGCCAGTCATGGTCGTTCATCGCGCACAACGCGTCGGCCGAAAAGCGCATCGCGCCCGCCCGCGACAACTCGCCGAGCAAGGCCTGGGCCAGCGGCGCGATCGCGGCCGGCCGGTCGCGCAAGGGCGGCAAGGCCAGGCGCGCCACCGCCACGCGGTAATACAGATCGGCCCGCAACCGTCCCGCCGCCACTTCGGCATCCAGCGCCACCGACGTGCTGGCAATGATGCGGCACTGGGTCTGGCGGCTCCGCGCCTCGCCCAGCGGCCGG
Organism: Achromobacter sp.; assembly: GCF_050285565.1. Lineage (GTDB taxonomy): Bacteria > Pseudomonadota > Gammaproteobacteria > Burkholderiales > Burkholderiaceae_B > Achromobacter. The sequence continues at coordinate 425,899 of NZ_JBLZXG010000002.1, read as the reverse complement.
TATTCGCCGTCCTCCAGCACCCGCAGCAACGCGGCCTGCGTCCTGGGCGCCAGCGCGGCCACCTCGTCCAGGTACAGCGTGCCCGAATCCGCCTGCGAAAAAAACCCTTCTCGCGCGGCGCTGGCGCCGCTGAAGGCGCCTTTGGCGTGGCCGAACAGCAGGCTCTCGGCCAATTCCGGCGCCACCGAGGCGCAATTGACGGCCACGAACGGTCCGGGCGCAAACGGCGAGCGCGCGTGCGCATAGCGCGCCGCCCGATCCTTGCCCGCGCCGGTTTCACCCTCCAGCAAGAGCGGCAAGGCACTGGCGGCCAGGCGCTCCAGCTCCAGCGCCAACGCGCTGGCCGGATCGTCGACGATGAAAGGGTTATCGTGCACCTCACCGGCCGCGGCGGCGGGCTGCGCGGCAATCACCGCGCGCATGCGCGCCACCAGCGCATCGGTATCGTAGGGCTTGGTCAGGTAGTCGTTGGCGCCAGCGGCGACCAGCCGGACCGCCTGCGCGATCTCGCCGTACGCGGTGGCGAACACGACGGTCGCCTGTGCCAGATAGGGAATCAGGCGCCGGTAGAGGTCTTCGCCGGAACCGTCGGGCAGGCGGATATCCGCCAGCACGAAGGCGGGCCGCTGGCGCGAGCGGCGGAACCATTCCACCGCCTGCGCGCAGCTTTGCACCCACTGGGTCGACAGGCCTTCCAGCCGCAGGCGCTGCAACAAGGCTCCGCCCAGCACCTGATCGTCCTCGATGAGCAATACCTGGATCTCTTTCATCGCGTCACTTCCTGTTCCGGCAACGGAATGCGCACCGTGATGCGCGCGCCGCCGCGCATCACGCCCACCCGCAAACGGCCTCGCATGCCGCGCACCAGGCCGGCGACGATGCCCAGCCCCATGCCGTCGCCCCCGGGCTCCTCGCCCGCGAGCGCGGCGCGCGCCTGCGGCGGCAGACCGGCGCCACTGTCGATCACGTGCAGGGTCAGCCCGCGGCCGGCGGCGCGCGCCGCCACGCGGACTTCGCCACCGCGCGGCGAGGCCTGCACCGCATTCAATACCAGATTCAGCAACACCTGGCGCACGGGCCCGGCCGGCAGCGCCAGCGCCTCGTCGTCCATGCCGGCGCACGTCAGCGTGACGCGCACCTCGGCCTTGCCGGCCTGGGAGCCGACCAGCAGGCGGATGTCCTCGATGTCCGCGCGCCGCAGCAGGGCCGCGCCCGGCCGGAACGTGCGCAGGCTGGCATCCACCACCGCCTGCAGCGCATCGACCGCGCGATCGATGAAACCCAGCGATTCGCGCCGCACCTCGACGCGGTCGCCGAACTGCCGCAACGTCTGCACCGCCGTGCGCAGGCCGCCCAGCGGGTTGCGCACCTCGTGCGCCAGGGCCGCCGACATGCGGCCCAGCATCGCTTCGCGCTCGATGGCGGCATGGCGTTGCGCGAACGCCTCGCGCTCGCGCACGCTCGCCGCCATCCAATTGTAGGCGGCGAGCAGCTCCCGCAATTCCGGATCGCGGGTGCGCACCTGCATCGGACGCGGGGCGTGCGCGCGCGCCCCGCGCAGCGCCTCGGTCAGCGAAATGATCGGACGCTGCAGGCGCCGCGCCATGCCGTAGCAGAGCAAGGCGCCGGACAGGCTGATCGCCAGCCCCACCAGCCCCAGTTCGAGCGCCAGCTCCCGCCGCTGCTGCAGGAACTCGCTGACGTCGAGATTGGCGACCAGGGTGCCGAGCCGCGGCTGTTCGCTGTCGAGCAGCCGCCAGGTCCAGACGCCCGCCGAGCGCAAATTGACCAGGTTCCCGGAGGCCTCGCTCAGAACCGTCAGCGGCACCGGTTCGACCTCGGGATAGCGCGCCACGTGCGCCAGCAGGCCCTGGTCGGCGGTGACCACGGCGAGGGTGCGGTCGACCACGCCCAGGTGCGTATCGAGCGCGCGGTTCAGCACCTCGGTCATCTGCGCGCCATCGTTGGCGCGCACCGCCGGCAGAATCGCCGCCGCCAGGCCGTCCAGGTAGACCTGCCCGAGATTGGACACCTGCCTGTCGAACTGGCGCGACAGGCCATGCAGCGCCAACGAGATGAGCGCGGCCGAGATGACCAGGAACAACAGGGAGACCGCGAGCGGAATGCGCGCGGTAAGCGGCAGGCGAGGCATGATCGGACGGCGCGACGGGAAAACGTGATTATGCCGTGGTCGCACCTGGCCACCACTTTGCAATATTTGGCAAGCAGGGAGGACGCCGGCAATAACCGTGCCAGGCCCTGCCTGGCGGGGTATTGCGCCTGGAATGTTCACTTTCGTGAACATCGCGATTGGACGTTGTTAAGCCTTGTCTACCCCGCGTCGGCGCCACGCGCCCGCTCTCATGGTTATCCCGCAAATTGGCGCCGGCCCGGCGAAAGCAGAATGCAAGCCGCCCTCCTTAAAGTCCCCGCTCCCCGGGTCATGCGCCGTCACGGCCCGCGGTCTTGTCATCAACAATAACGGGGAGCACGCCATGGGCAGCACCATCTTCAATCGAAAGCGCGATCTGTGGGGAGGCGCGTTCATCGCCCTCTGCGGCGCGCTGACCCTCCTGGAGGCCACGTCCTACAACGTGGGCGAACTGGCCCGCATGGGCCCGGGCTATTTTCCGATGCTGGTGGGGTGCTTCCTCATCGCCCTCGGCATCCTGATTCCGCTCAGTCCCGACCCCGACGAAATCCAGGAAGAGCAGCTCGAAGAGCAACTGCCGCAACCGACGCGGCGCGAGCGCCTGCGCGGCATGGCCTGCATCGCCGCCGGCATCGCCCTGTTCATCGTGATCGGCCAGTATCTCGGCTTCCTGCCCGCCACCTTCGCGCTGGTCTTCGTGTCCGCATTGGGAGATACGTCGAACACGCCGAAATCCGCCGCCATTCTCGCCGCCGCCATGACGCTGTTCGGCGCGATCGTCTTCTCGTGGGCGCTGCAATTGCAGTTCCCCATGCTGCGCTGGGGTTGAACCATGGAATTGCTCGATAACGTTCTGCACGGCTTTTCCGTCGCCTTCCAGTGGGACAACCTGCTGTGGTCGATCTTCGGCGTCTTCATGGGCAACATGATCGGCGTGCTGCCCGGCATGGGGGTGCTGGCCGCGATCTCGATCCTGCTGCCGCTCACCTACGCCATGACGCCGGTCGCGGCCCTGATGATGCTGGCCGGCATCTACTACGGCGCCCAGTACGGCGGCGGCATCACCTGCATTCTGCTCAACCTGCCCGGCACGCCGTCGCACGCCGTCACCTGCCTGGACGGCAACCCGCTGGCGCGGCGCGGCAAGTCCGGCTCGGCGCTGTTCATGCTGGTCTTGGCCTCGTTCATCGGCGCGAGCGTGGGCATCATCATCATGATCCTGTTCTCGCCGGTGCTGGTGGAGGTCGCCTTCCAGTTCGGCCCGGCGGAATATTTCTCGATGATGATGCTGGGGCTGTTCGCCGGCGCCACCCTGGCCAAGGGCTCGGCCATCAAGGGCGTGGCCATGGTGTTCCTGGGGCTGTTGCTCGGCGTGGTCGGCACCGACGTCAATACCGGCACGATTCGCTACGCCTTCGGCGTGATCGAACTGAGCGACGGCGTGCAACTGGTGGCGCTGGCGATGGGCCTGTTCGGCCTGGCGGACTTCTTTGCCAACGTCAACCGCATCGGCAAGGCCACCACGGTCGGCAGCGCCACCAGGATGTCGGTGCGGCCCGAGCCGGGCGACATCAAGCAGTCGGCCATGCCGATCGCGCGCGGCAGCGCCATCGGCGCCATCCTGGGCATCCTGCCCGGCACCGGCGCGACCATTGCCTCGTTCATGTCCTACGCGGTGGAAAAGCGCGTATCCAAGACGCCCAGCCGCTTCGGCCACGGCGCCATCGAAGGCATCGCCGGCCCCGAGGCGGCCAACAACTCGGCGGCGCAGACCAGCTTCATCCCGACCATGAGCCTGGGCATCCCCGGCGACTCGGTCATGGCCCTGATGCTGGGCGCGCTGATCATCCACGGCATCCAGCCCGGGCCGCAGATGGTGACCGAGCACGCCGACCTGTTCTGGGGCCTGATCGCCAGCTTCTGGATCGGCAACGTCATGCTGGTCATCATGAACCTGCCCCTCATCGGCATGTGGGCCAAGCTGCTCAAGGTGCCCTACAAGTACCTGTTCCCGTCGGCGCTGTTCTTCGTCTGCGTGGGGGTCTACAGCACCAACAACAGCCTGTTCGACGTCGGCATGGTGCTGGTGCTGGGCATGGTCGGCTACCTGTTCCTGAAGCTGCGCTTCTCGCCCGCGCCGCTGCTGCTCGGCTTCGTGCTGGGGCCGATGGTCGAAGAGAACTTCCGCCGCGCCCTGCTGCTGTCGCGCGGCCACATGGGCATCTTCATCGACCGCCCGATCAGCGCCGCCTTCATTTACGCGATCTTCGCGCTGGCGCTGTGGCTGGCCTACACCACCGTGCGCAACCGCTACAAAGTTCGTGAGATGGAGCAGGCCCGAACCTGAAAAGCCGCATGACATGGGGGCCGCCATCCGGCGGCCCCGACGCACCACCAGGAGTACGCCATGAGACTGCATGACGGTCCCCGCAGCGCCGCGCCCACGTCGCCGATTGCGCGCGGCCTGTCTTTCGTGGAATTGATGGAATTGCTCGAATTCAGCCGGCTGCGCTTCGAGGCGCCAGCGGCGGGCGCCAGTTCCACCCTCATCGGCACGCAGGAGTGGCACCTCGGCATCGACACCGACGGCCTCCCCCCCTCCGACATCTATATCTGCTCGACGCTGGAAGCGTTGCGCGACGCCGTGTTGCCGCCGGCGGACGCGGAACTGCGGATCGACACACAGTCGCTCGACTTCATCCGCCTGATGGCCACGGCGCGCGCGCGTGCAACCCCGCTGCCCCAGCCGTGCCTGCGCGTGGACTTGCAGGCGCTGATCCGCCGGGTTCTGGTCGCCGCCGAAGCGCCGGCCCATTTGTACGACCTCGTCCGCCAGGTCGTCATGGCGCGCCTGTGGATCGACGTCGCGCGGGTATGAACCCTCTTTCAAGGAATCCCGGGCGTGACAGACAACCCGATTGAGATCATTGCCGCGATCGTATTCGCGATCGCCCTGCTGCATACCTTCTGCGCGCCGCTGTTCCTGCGGCTGGCGCACCGCAGCAAGCGCCACGAAGGCCTGCTGCACCTGCTCGGCGAAGTCGAGGTGGTGTTCGGCTTCTGGGCCGCCGTGTTGCTGGCGCTGATGGCCTTCGCCGCCTCCGGCGACACCGCGCTCGGCTACGCCGAATCGCGCAACTACACCGAACCGGCGTTTGTCTTCGTGGTCATGGTCATCGCCGCGTCGCTGCCCGTCCTCACGGCGGTCATGCGGCTGGTGGACCGCCTGGCCAGGTGGCTTCCGGCGGCCGACCGGACGGCGAAGGCGTGGCTGTGCCTGGCGCTGGTGCCGCTGGCCGGCTCGCTGATCACCGAGCCGGCCGCCATGACGATCGCCGCCCTGATGCTGGCGCCGCAGGTCTTTCACCGGGGCATGCCGGAACGGCTGAAGTACCTGGCGCTGGGTGTGCTGTTCGTCAACATCTCGATCGGCGGCACCTTGACCTCGTACGCGGCCCCGCCCGTCCTGATGGTGGCCGCCACCTGGGGTTGGGACAGCGCCTTCATGCTCAAGATGTTCGGCTGGAAAGCCGCGCTGGCGGTGCTGGTCAACGCCACCGCGGTCACCTGGCTGCTGCGCCCCCACCTGCACGGCGGCGATGTCATGGCGGTCGGCGCCCAGACCACGCCGGTCTCGGCCACGGTGATCGCGGTGCACCTGCTGTTCCTGGCCGCCGTGGTGGTGTTCGCCCACCATCCGATCCTCTTCCTGGGGTTGTTCCTGTTCTTTCTGGGCTATACCCAGGCCTACCAGGCGCACCAGAGCCGGCTGATCATCAAGGAGGCCCTGCTGGTCGGCTTCTTCCTGGCCGGCCTGGTGGTGCTGGGCGGCATGCAACAATGGTGGCTGCAGCCGATTGTCAGCGGGTTCGAACCGCGGGTGCTGTTCTTCGGCGCTCTGGCCCTCACCGCCGTCACCGACAATGCCGCCCTGACCTACCTGGGGTCGCTGATCGACGGCATTTCCGCGCAGGCGCAATACATGCTGATGGCGGGCGCGGTTGCCGGCGGCGGCCTGACGGTGATCGCCAACGCGCCCAACCCCGCCGGGGTGGCGCTGCTACGCGGCGGATTCAACAACGGCGCGGTCAGCATGCCCGGGCTGCTGGCCGGCGCACTGGCGCCCACCGCGGTGGCCGCGTCGCTCCTGTTCCTGCTGTGACCGTCCCCGGGGTCGCCGCCCCGGGGGCCAATTCCCGTTGCATCTGACATGATTTGGCGCACGTCGCGCCCGCGGCCGCGGTCCAATGGCCCCGCCCCCCCTCACAGGCGATCCGACATGGCGACCACGATGACCCGCAGCGCGTTCCTCAAACTCCTGACCAAGCACCTCTACCCCGTCCTGAAGGGCGAGGGATTCGAGGGCTCGGGCCAGACCCTGCGGCGCATCCGCGGCCCCATCGTGCACGTCTTCAACGTGCAGGGCGCCAGCGGCGGCAAGGCCTGCTACCTGAACCTGGGCGCGCACTACGATTTCCTGCCCTGCGAAGGCGGCGCCTTCGTGCCGCCGGCCGAAATCGAGGAATCGCACTGCGTGTTCCGCGAACGCATCGAACCGCCACCCGGCGCCGCGTTCGGCTGGGCCTATGGCCCGGACCAGGCCAGCGCCGAGGAAAGCGTCGCGTTCATCGTCAGCGAATGGGCGCGCCAGGGCCATGCCTTCTTCGCCGACCACGACGCCTACCCCGCAAGCTGCGAACGGCTGCTGCGGCAGACCGAGCCGGACGCCATCCACCCGGCCCGCACGCTGATCCTGGCGCGGATCGCCCGGCACCTGGGCGACACCGATCGGGCCCGGGCCCTGGTCCACTCGGGACTGGCACGGGCGCCCGAACCCGCCACGTCGCTCAAAGCGAAACTGGAGGCATTGCTGGCGGGTTGAACGGCGCCGCAGCATCAGGCCGCCGCGCGCCCAAAGTGGCTATATCAAATAACCAGGATTGGCTATTTTTCATCAAGCCAATTTTGCCTAGGATGGCCGGATCGACAGTCAACCCCGAGCACATCCATGCCAGAACTGACCCCGGCGCTGCGCCAGCGCATCCTCCAAGCCGTGGACGCGGGCTTCGCGGCCCAGACCGAATTGACCGCGCAACTGGTGCGCCTGCCGTCGCAACGCGGCGAGGAAGCCACCGCGCAGGACTTCATGGCGGCGCGCTATGCCGAACGCGGCTACGCGGTGGACCGCTGGCGCATCGATGTCGACGCCATCCGCCACCTGCCGGGCTTCTCGCCGGTGGCGGTGTCCTATGACAACGCCTACAACGTGGTCGGCGCCCACCGCGCCCGCAGCCTCAAGGGCCGCTCGCTGATCCTGAACGGCCACATCGACGTGGTGCCGGTCGGACCGCTGGCGCAATGGAGCCGCGATCCCTACGACCCGGCCATCGTCGACGGCTGGATGCACGGCCGCGGCGCGGGCGACATGAAGTCCGGCCTGGTCGCCTGCCTGTCGGCCATGGACGCGCTGGCCGCGATCGGCCTGGCCCCGGCCGGCGACGTGTTCCTGCAATCGGTGGTGGAAGAGGAATGCACCGGCAACGGCGCCCTGGCCTGCCTGGCGCGCGGCTACCGCGCCGACGCCGCCTTCATCCCGGAACCGCTGCTGCCCATGCTGATGCGCGCCCAGGTCGGGCCGATGTGGTTCCAGGTGCAGGTCGAAGGCGACCCCCAGCACGCCTCGGCGGCGTTCACCGGCGCTGGCGCCAATGCCATCCAGAAAGCAATCTTCCTGATCCAGGCGCTGGACGAACTGGAGACGCGCTGGAACGCCAACAAGTGCGACCACCGCCACTTCTGCGACCACCCGCACCCGATCCGCTTCAACCTCGGCAAGATCGCCGGCGGCGACTGGCCGTCCAGCGTGCCGGCCTGGTGCACCTTCGACATGCGCGTGGCGGTCTACCCCGGCCAGAGCCTGGAGGCCGCGCGCGCCGAGATCGAGGCCTTCGTGGCCCAGGCCGCGGCGCGCGATCCGTTCCTGGCCAAGCACCCGCCCAAGGTGGTCTACCACGGCTTCATGGCCGAGGGCTACGAATTGCAGAACGCCGACCAGGCCGAGGCCGCGCTGCGCGCCGCGCATGAACAGGTGTTCGGCGAGCCGCTGCGCGAATACGCCACCTCGGCCGCCACCGACGCCCGCTTCTACGGCCTGTACGCCGACACGCCCGCCCTTGTCTACGGCCCGGAATGCCGCATGCCGCACGGCTACGACGAGGCGGTCAACCTGGAATCGGTGCGCAAGGTCACTCAGACCATCGCCCTGTTCATCGCCCAATGGTGCGGCCTGGAAGAGCGCCACGCATGACTCGCAGCCACCCTCCCAGCGCCGGCCAGGCGCTGTTCGCGGCCGAGCCGCCCAGACTGACACTGTCCCAGGCCGAGGCCCTGGCGCAACGCCACTACGGCCTGGCCGCCCAGGCCGCCCTGCTGTCGAGCGAACGCGATCAGAACTTCCTGCTGCGCGCCGCCGACGGCGGCGCCTACGTGCTCAAAGCCACCCACCCCGCCGAGGACCCGGCGGTCACCGACTTCCACACCCAGGCGCAGTTGTGGCTGATGCAGGCCGGCGGCCAACCGCCGGTGCCGCGCCTGATCCCGGGCCTGCGGGGCGACTACGTGCACTGGCACGACGCGGGCGACGGCGCGCGCCGCGCGCTGCGGCTGATGACGTTCGTGCACGGCGTGCCGCTGCACCAGGTGGCGCGCAGCCCGGCGCAGTACCGCGCCCTGGGCCGCGCGCTGGCGCAGTTCGACCTGGCGCTGGCCGGCTTCGACCACGCCATGGCCGACCACGAACTGTTGTGGGACCTGCAACACGCCGAGCGCGTGGCCGACCTGCTGCCGAAGATTGCGGAGCTGGAGCGGCGGCGACTGGCCGAGCGCCAGTTGGAGCGCTTCGTCAACGACCTGCGGCCGCGCCTGGGCGGGCTGCGGCGCCAGGTCATCCATAACGACCTCAATCCCTACAACGTGATGGTCGCGCGCGACGACCCCGCGCGCGTCGCCGCGCTGCTCGACTTCGGCGACATGGTGCGCGCGCCGCTGGCGCAGGACCTGGCCGTGGCCGCCGCCTACCTGCTGGACGACGCCCCCGACCCGCTGTCGGCGGGCCTGCGCCAGTGCCTGGCCAGCTATCACCAGACGCTGCCGCTGACCGAAACCGAGATCGCGCTGCTGCCCGACCTGATCGCCACGCGCCTGTTGATCACGGTGGCCATCACCGGCTGGCGCGCGCAGCAGCACCCCGAGAACCGCCAGTACATCCTGCGCAACAACGGCCTGGCCTGGATCGGCCTGGCGCGCCTGGACGCCCTGCCGCGACAACAGGCCGGCGACATCCTGCTGGCCGCCAGCCAGACCCCGATGGAGACTCTTGTATGAGCCGAGACCAAGCCATGCTCAACGCTTTCGACCCCGCCGCGGCCGACGCGCTGCCGCCGGCCGAGCGCGAACTGATCGCCCGCCGCCAGCGCGTGCTGGGGCCGGCCTACCGCCTGTTCTACGACCAGCCGCTGCACATCGTGCGCGGCCAGGGCGTGTGGCTGTATGGCGCCGACGGCGAACGCTACCTGGACGCCTACAACAACGTGGCCTCGGTGGGCCACAGCCATCCGCGCGTGGTGCGCGCCATCGCCGAACAGGCGGCGCTGCTGAACACCCATACCCGCTACCTGCACGACGGCGTGCTCGACTACGCCGAGCGCCTGCTGGCGACCTTCCCGCCGCCGCTGTCGCAGGTCATCTTCACCTGCACCGGCAGCGAGGCCAACGACCTGGCGCTGCGCGTGGCGCGCAGCCATACCGGCGGCACCGGCGTCATCGTCACGCAACTGGCCTACCACGGCGTCACCGCCGCGGTGGCGGCCGTGTCGCCGTCGCTCGGCCAGGCCGTGCCGCTGGGCGTGGACACGCGCACCGTGGCCGCGCCCGACAGCTACCGCCACGATCCCGCCACGCTGGGCCCGTGGTTCGGCCGGCAGGTGCAAGCCGCCATCGACGACCTGCGCCGCCACGGCATCAGGCCGGCCGCGCTGCTGGTCGACACCATCCTGTCCAGCGACGGCGTCTACAGCGATCCGGCCGGCTTCCTGGCGCCGGCGGCGCGGGCCATCCGCGACGCCGGCGGCCTGTTCATCGCCGACGAGGTGCAGGCCGGCTTCGCCCGCACCGGCTCGCGCATGTGGGGCTTCCAGCGCCATGATCTCGTGCCGGACATCGTCACCCTGGGCAAGCCGATGGGCAACGGCCATCCCATCGCCGCGATGGTCTCGCGCCCCGACATCCTGGAACGCTTCGGCCGAGAGGCGCGCTACTTCAACACCTTCGGCGGCAATCCGGTGGCCTGCGCCGCGGCCCAGGCCACGCTGTCGGTGATCGAGGACGAAGGGCTGCAGGCCAACGCCGCGTGCACCGGCCAATACTTGCGCGACGGTTTCCGCGCCCTGGCCGACCGTTACCCGCTGATCGGCGACGTGCGCGGCGACGGCCTGTTCATCGGCGTCGAGCTGGTGCGCGACCGCGCCACCAAGGCGCCGGCCAAGGAAGAAACGCACCGCTTCGTCAATCTGATGCGCCAGCGCCGCGTGCTGCTCAGCGCCACCGGCCTGCACGGCAACGTGCTCAAGCTGCGCCCGCAACTGCCGTTCGCGCGGGAACACGCCGACCTGTTGCTGGCGGCGGCGGATGAAACGCTGGCGGAACTGTAGGCGGCAAAGCAACGCGGGGCACTGCGACGAGACGGCCGGATGGCGGCCGATCACCGCCGCGTTTCAGCGCCGGGCTTCAGCGCCGGGCTTCAACACGGCGACCTCCCGCCTCGATGCGACCACAACGGTCAACGCCGCGCCCGGCGCGCGGGCCGGTTCTCGCCGGCCCGCGCCAGCGCCCGCGCGAAGCGGGCCACGCCGTCGTCGATGCGCTCGCACGGCACGCCGCCATAGCCCAGCACCACCGCGGGCGGCGCCGCTCTGGCGGCATCGGGCAGGTAATGCGGCTGCCCCAGCACGATGCCCTCGTCGCGCGCGGCCTCGGCCAGGCGAGGCACCGACACCTTGCGGTCGAGCCGCGCGTACACATGCAGCCCGGCCCGCGCTTGCGACAACCGCGCCTGATCGCCGACACGCGCCGCCATCGCCTCGCGCAGCACGCGCTGGCGGCCGGCGTACTCGGTACGCATGCGCTTGATATGGTGCGAGAAGTGGCCGTCCGCCATGAAATCGGCCAGCGCCGCCTGCAGGTGCAACTGGCCCGGCCGGTAGATGCTGGCGCAGGCCCGCGAGAACGACTCGGCCACCTGCGGCGGCACCACCATGTAGCTCATGCGCAGGCCGGCGAACATGGTCTTGCTGAAAGTGCCCAGGTAGACCACGCGGCCATCGGCATCCAGCCCCTGCAACGACGGGATCGGCGCGCCGTCGTAGCGGAACTCGCTATCGTAGTCGTCCTCCAGCACCCACAGCCCGCGCGCCCGCGCCGCCTGCAACAGTTCCAGCCGCCGCGCCAGTGGCATCACCACGCCGGTGGGATACTGGTGCGACGGGCTGGTGATCAGCAGCCGCGCGCGACGCGGCAGCTTGCTGGCGGCCAGGTCCAGGCCCTGCTCGTCGACCACCGCCGCGTGGGCGCGCACGCCCGCCGCCCCCAGCACTGGCGGAAAGGCCCAGTGGCACGGGCTTTCGACCAACGCGGCATCGCCCGCCCCGGCCAGCAAGCGCGCGCACAGGTCGACCGACTGGTGCGTGCCCGCGGTGACGATGACCTGTTCCGGCTCGCACACCACCGCGCGCGCCAGCCGCAGGTAGCTGGCGATGGCCTCGCGCAGCGGCAGAAAGCCCGCGCCATCCTTGGCGTAGCCCGACAGCGCCAGGTTCGACTTGCCCAGGTGGCGCGACACCAGCCTGCGCCACAGATGGAACGGGAACAGGCTGGCGTCGGCCACGCCCGGCACGAAGGCGCCGGTGTGCTGGCCCAGCCCGGCCGCGCCGCCGGCGATGGTCTCGCCGCGCGCCGACAGGCCCGGCACGTGGCGCTGCACATGCTCGGGCGAGGCCGGCGGCAGCAGCGGCCGATCCACCGTCTTCTCGACAAAAGTGCCGCTGCCGCCGCGCGCGCTCAGGTAGTTCTCGGCGATCAGCCGTTCGTAGGCCAGCGTCACGGTGATGCGTGAAATGCCCAGGTCCTGCGCCAGCACGCGCGAGGACGGCAGGCGCTGTCCGGCCACCAGGGTGTGGTCCAGCACCCCGCGCCGCACGATGTCGTAGATCTGCTTCTGCAAGGGGTCGGCCGATTCGCGCGACAGCGCGCCCGACAACAGATCGGCAAGCAGGACTTCCTTCATGAAGTGGCCATATGCGTGGGTCGATTGTGGCTATACAAGATATAGCCAGTAGTTGCTATCGTCAACGCCGTATTCAATGCGGCGCCGACAGGCAAGCCGCGACCAACAAGGGGAATTTCATGAACGACTCAAACGGCCGCAGACAGCCGGTCAGGGCCGCGGCCGCGGCATTCTTCGGCACCATGATCGAGTGGTACGACTTCTATTGCTACGCCACGGCGGCCGCCCTGGTATTCGGCGACGTGTTCTTCGCCACCAACGATCCCTACATGGGCACGCTGGCCTCGCTCGGCACCTTTGCCATCGGCTTTTTCGCGCGGCCGGTGGGCGCGGTGCTGTTCGGCCATCTCGGCGACCGCGTCGGCCGCAAGCAGAGCCTGGTCATCACGCTGCTGCTGATGGGCGTGGCCACCACGCTGATCGGCCTGCTGCCTTCGTATCATTCGATCGGCCTGACCGCCGTGGTGCTGCTGGTGGCGCTGCGGCTGGTGCAGGGCATCGCGGTGGGCGGCGAATGGGGCGGCGCGGTGCTGATCGCGGCCGAGCACGCGCCACCCAAGTGGCGCACCTTCCTGGCCTCGGCGCCGCAGTACGGCAGCCCCATCGGCCTGATCCTGGCCACCGGCGTGTTCCGCCTGGTGTCGGATCTGCCGAAGGAAGACTTCCTGGCGTGGGGCTGGCGCCTGCCCTTCATCATCAGCGGCGTGCTGGTGCTGGTGGCCTTCGTCATCCGCCGCGGCGTCAACGAAAGCCCCGAACTGCAAGCGCGCCTGAAGGAAAAGAAGAAGGAAAGCACTGCTCCCATAAGCATGGTGCTGCGCGAACGCAAGCGCGCGCTGCTGCTGGGCATCGGCCTGTGCCTGCTGGGCATCTCGGGGTTCTACTTCGTGACCACCCTGATGATCACCTATACCACCACCTACCTGAAGATCACGCGCAGCCAGATCCTGGACGTGGTGACCTGGGCCGGCGTGGTCGAGCTGATCAGCTTCCCGATCGCCTCGTACATCGCCACCCGCGTCGGCGAGCGCCGCTTCCTGATCTGGGTCACCGCGCTGTCGACGCTGTGGGCCGTGCCGATGATGATGCTGATCCTGACCGGCGACATCCAGAACATCGCCATCGGCATCCTCACCGCCATCTTCCTGATCGGCGCCTACTACGCGGTGCTGGCGCCCTACCTGCCGCTGGCCTTCCCGGTGCAGATGCGTTACACCGGCATCTCGCTCAGCTTCCAACTGTGCGGCGCGATCTTCGGCGGCACCACGCCGCTGGTGGGTCTGTGGGTGGCGCACACCTTCGGCCTGACCTGGCAGCCGATGGCGCTGATGTTCGCCATCATCGCCGGCGCCAACCTGCTGTGCGCGGTCTACCTGCCCACGCCTGAACGCGAGGCGGCGCGCCAGCGCGGCGCCGCCCTGGGCGCCGGGCAGCACAGCCGGGCGCTGTAACGGCGGCGCCTCAGGGCGGACGGATTCGGTTTCCGTGGCCCCCGCGGCATCAGAACCGGGTGCGCAGCGTCAGATTGAAACTGCGCCCCGGCTGCAGCAGCGGATTCTGGTCTGTCATGGCATAGTTCACGTTCGACGCCGTGGCGGCGGTGCGATAGGCGCGGTCGAACAGGTTGCTGATGCCCAGCACCGCCTGGGTGTTGCCCAACTGCGGCATTCCGAGCTTGTCCAACTGCAATTGCGCGTACAGGTTGACCACGCCGAAGCCCGCTGCCGGGTATTCCCTGCGGTCGTCGTAGCGGTTCTGCCGCGTGGCCCACTGCCATTCACCGCTCAGGGCGTAGGCCTCGTTGGGGCCGACATACTGCACGCCCATCAGGCCGCTGAGCGCCGCGATGGATGGCAGCGGCCGGTTGGTGACGCGGTTGGTGGCGTGCAGATAACTGGCGCTGCCATACAGGTTGAGGGCCTTGCTGACCTGCCAGCGCCAGTCGCTTTCGACCCCCTGGACGCGCACCCTGCCCACGTTGCGGCGCTGCGTGGCGGGCAGGCCCAGGTACATCGTGTCGACGCTCTCGATGAAATCGCGGAAATTGCTGCGGAACGCCGTCAGGCCGACCGTGGCGTCGTCCAAATGCAGGCGGGTGCCGATGTCCACGTTGGTGCCGCGCTCGGGCTTGAGCTGCGGATTGGGGAAGGAGTAGCTGGCGCCGGTGAAGCCGGCGTCGAACATGTCGAAGATCCACGGCATGCGGAACGAGTTGCCGACGCTGCCCAGCAGCTCGACCACCTGCGTGGCGCGATACGACAGCCCCAGGCTGCCGGTGGTGGCGGTCTGCTGGTTGTTCTGCGCGGCCCGGAAGGCCGGCAGCAGATCGGGCGACGGCAACGGACTCAGGCCCACGTCGGAACGGTACCAGTCGACGCGGCCGCCGGCGCTCACCGTCCATTTCGGCGCGGGATTCCATTCGTTGCTCACGAACAGGCCGACGTTGGTCTGGTAGCGGGTCGGCCCCGACCGTACCCAGTCGCCCCGGTTGACGACGGTGCCGCCGTCGGGCTGGCGCAGCGTCGTCCAGGTGCGCAGCTTCTGGCCCGGCCAGGTCTCGTGCATGAAGTCCATGCCGACCGTGGTGGCGACGCGGGACCACGGGATGGTCGCCGCCAGATTGCCGCCATAGACCAGCGGGCCGATCACGTGACGGCGCACGTCGACCACGCGCGCCGGGTTGACCTCGTTGTGCGCGGCCAGGGTGGTATCGAATTCATTGACGTAGAGGCTGGCCCGCAATTCGCTGATCAGGCCGTCGAACTCGCCAGCGTAGGCAAGCTTGCCCTGCTTGACGGCCAGCGGATCGCGATGGCTGCTGGCCAGGGGATACGGCGGCACCGCGCCGGCCGCATCGTCATTGACGTGCGCCATGCGGCCGCTGATCTCGATGCGCTGGCGCGCATCCGGCATATAGCCCAGCACGATGCCGCCGCCGGCGCCGCGAAAGCCGCTGTTGGGCACCTCTTCGGTGGCGCTGCGAAAGTTGCTGGCGCGCCGGCCGGTGGCGTACACGCGCAGGTCGACGCCGTCGCCGGCCGCCTCCAGCGCGGCGCTGGCCTGCATCGCGTTGGCGTTGCTGCGCCACGCGGCCGACACCTCGCCGCCATTGAGCTGGAATGCGTGATCCAGATTGCCGTGGGCGCGCCGGGTGACGAAGTTGATCAGGCCGCCCAGCCCGTCACTGCCGAAGCGCGCCGAATCCGGCCCCCGCACCACCTCGACCTGTTCCAGCTCGGTCGGGCTGATCAGCATGAATTGCAGGGTATTGCGGCCGCGGAAGCGATTGCCGTCGATGAAGACGGGCACTCGCATGTCATTGGTGTTCATGCCGCGCAGGAACACCGTGCCGGCGATGCCGCCGGTATGGTTGATGGTGGCGTTGGGAATCCGGCCGAGCAGCTCCAGCGTGCTGATGGGACTGAGCCGGTCGATGTCCTGGCGGTCGACCACCGACACCGATTGCGTCACCGCGTGATCGAGCGTCGCTGGCGGCGGCACGGCGCCGATGGCATGCAGGCGGCCATCGTCCGCGCCGTCGCCGGCCGTGACGCGGATGGCGGGCAGTTGCGCGGGGTCGGCGGCCAGGGCGGGCGCGCCCAGGGTGATGGCCGCAAGCAGGAACGCGCGGACCAGAGGCGAAGGCGGAAAGGAATGAGTCATACAGGAATGCCAAGGCAAAGCCCGAAGGCCGGTGGAACGCCGCCTCGCGCGGCGGCGATGGAATCGTTCAGCCAGGGCGTGATCGCCCCGCGCGGCTGGCTCAGAAGCGCGTGCGCAGCGTCACGCTGAAACTGCGCCCAGGCTGCAACAACGGATTCAGGCCTGTCATGGGGTAGTTCACATTCGACGCCGTGGCGGCGGTGCGATAGGCCCGGTCGAACAGGTTGTTGATGCGGAACACGGCCTGGGTGTTGCCCACCCGCGGCAGCCCCAGCTTGTCCAGCTGCAATTGCGCAAACACGTTGACCACGCCAAAGCCGGCCGCCGGATATTCCGTGCGGTCGTCATAGCGGCCCTGCCCCTTGGCCCATTGCAACTCGCCGCTCAAGGCATAGGCCTCGTTGGAACCAACGTACTGCACCCCCATCAGGCCGCTGAGCGTGGCGATGGAAGGCAGCGGCCGCTGGGTGATGCGGTTGGTGGCATGCAGATAGCTGGCGCTGCCGTAAAGGTTCAGCGTGCGCGTCACTTGCCAGCGCCAGTCACTTTCCAGTCCCTGCACGCGCACCTTGCCGACATTGGCCTTTTGCGTGGCCGGCAGGCCGTTGTACTGGGTGTTGACGTTCTCGATGAAATCGCGGAAGTCGCTGCGGAACGCCGTCAGGCCGACCGTGGCGTCGTCCAAATGCAGGCGGGTGCCGATGTCCACGTTGGTGCCGCGCTCGGGCTTGAGCTGCGGATTGGGGAAGGAGTAGCTGGCGCCGGTGAAGCCGGCGTCGAACATGTCGAAGATCCACGGCATGCGGAACGAGTTGCCGACGCTGCCCAGCAGCTCGACCACCTGCGTGGCGCGATACGACAGCCCCAGGCTGCCGGTGGTGGCGGTCTGCTGGTTGTTCTGCGCGGCCCGGAAGGCCGGCAGCAGATCGGCAGACGGCAAGGGGGAAAGGTCCACATCCGAGCGGTACCAATCCAGGCGGCCGCCGGCGGTCAACGTCCATTTCGGCGAGATCGTCCACTCATTGCTCAGGAAGACGCCGACATTGGTCTGGTAGCGGGCCGGGCCGCTGGGCACCCAATCGCCGCGATTGACGGCGGTGCCGCCATCGGGTTGGCGCAGCGTCACCTGCGTGCGCCGCTCCTGGCCAGGCCAGTTTTCATGCATGAAATCCAGGCCGACCGTGGTGGCGACACCGGCCCAAGGCAGGGTTGCCGCGAGGCTGCCCCCATAGGCCAACGGCCCGGGCACGTGGCGCTGCACATCCAGCACGCGGTTCGGATTGGCCTGATTGTGAACCACCAGCGTGGTATCGAACTCGTTGACGTAGAGGCTGGCGCGCAGCTCGCTGATCGCGCCGTCGAACTCACCCCGATAGGCCAGCCTTGCCTGCCTGACGTTCAAGGGATTGCTGCGGGTGGTGGCCAGCGGATAGGGCGGCACGGTGCCGGCCCAGCCTTCGTTCACGTGCGCCATGCGGCCGCTGATCTCGACGCGTTGGCGCGCATCCGGCATGTAGCCCAGCACGATGCCGCCGCCCGCGCTGCGAAAGTCGCTATTGGGCACTTCTTCGTTGGCGCTGCGAAAGTTGCCGGCGCGCCGCCCGGTGGCATAGACGCGCAGGTCGAAGCCATCGCCGGCCGCCTCCAGCGCCGCGTTGGCCTGCAAGCCATTGCCATTGCTGTGCCAGGCCGCCGACACTTCGCCGCCATTGAGCTGGAATGCGTGATCCAGGTTGCCGTGGGCACGTTTGGTGACGAAGTTGATCAGGCCGCCCAGCCCGTCACTGCCGAAGCGCGCCGAGTCGGGCCCTCGCACCACTTCGACGGCCTCCAGTTCGGTTGGGCTGATGAGCATGAACTGCAATTTGTTGCGCCCGCGAAAGCGGTCGCCGTCGATGAACACCGGCACCCGCATATCCAGGGTGTCCATGCCGCGCAGGAACAGCGTGCCGCCGATGCCGCCGCCAAGATTGATGGTGGCGTTGGGAATCCGGCCCAGCAGCTCCAGCGTGCTGATGGCGCTGAGCCGGTCGAGATCCTGGCGGTCGACCACCGATACCGATTGCGTCACCGCATGATCGAGCGTCGCCGCCGGCGGCGCGGCGCCGATGGCGTGCAGGCGGCCATCGTCGGCGGCGGCGGCGTCGTCGGCCGTGACCCGGATGGCGGGAAGTTGCGCGGCGGCGCCGGCGGCCAGGGCGGGCATGCCGAGGCAGGAGGCGGCCAACAGGACGGCACGGACGAAAGGCGATAACGGGAAGGAATGAGTCATACGAAAACGCAATGGCAAAGCCCGAAGGCCGGAGAAACGCCGCCTCAGGCGGCGGGGGTGGAATCTTTCAACCACGGCAGGAAGCCGCGCAGGAAACGGCTGGTGGCGGGCATGAAATAGCTGCCGTGGTGATACATGGGATCGAGCGACGTCACGATCAGGCGGCCCGCCGTGCTGCAGCGGTCCTCGTACAGCACCGAACCGGCCCCGACCTTGTCCACCAGCGAGACCGCGCCTGGCGGCGGCGCATAGGTGCCGTGCTGGTGCCAGGTGACGTCGGCCAGCGTCAGATAGCGAAACAGCGAATGCTCCGGGGCCGCCAGCCGCAGGCCGGAATCGGCGCCAGGGGTCTTCCACCACCAGAAGTTCACCTCGCAGTCGGTCCAGCGCACCCCGTCCAGCCAGCGGTGCGAGCCGGTCTCGCCCATTGCCACCAGCGTCTTGCCGGCGGCCAGGAAGCGGGCCAAGCGCGCGCGCTGCGCCACCAGCAATTCGGGATTGATGCGGCACGACACGATCAGGGCGTCGCAGCCATCAAGGGCGGCGTCATCCAGTTCCGGCAGGTAGATCACCCGGTCGATGTACGGCGCCAGTTCCGGCGTGTGGAAGGTGCGATGGTGGTAGTAGGTGCCGGCATCCAAGGCGGCGATCACCGGCGCGCGCCCGGTCGATGCGGTAGAGCGATCCCGGGTCATGCCGCCTCCCCGCGCAGCCAGTCGACCAACTGCGGCACGATGCGATGGGTGCTGTCGGCGCTGCCGGCATACATCCACATGTCGTTGCCGGAATGGGTCAGCAGGCGTCCGCCCCCGGGCAAGGGCAACACCCAGTCCACCGGCTGCGCGTCCGGCCCCAGCGTGTGCAGCACGCGCGCGCCGGCCGGCGGCGGATTGCCGCCGCGCGCGTAGAAGCCGGCCACGCCGCGGCGGAAGGTCAGGTGCTCCGGATCGACCCCCTCGAACACCGGATGGGGCTGGGCGCGATGCAGCCGCAGGCCGTCGATGCCGCGCGCCGCGCCGGGCACGAACGGCGCCAGCCAGCGCAGGAACGGATAGGCCACATGGCCGTTGAACACCATGGTGCCGCCGGCCAGCAGCCAGGCCTCGAGCCGCGCCTGCTGCGACAGCAGGTAGCGCTGGTCGGTATTGGCCGGCACCAGCAGGGCCCGCACCGAGGCCAGCGCCAGGCCATGCAATTGGTACAGCGGTTCGGCCACGGCCGGCGCCGCGTCGCCGCCGGTCAGGGCGTGCGGGCCGTCACCGCTCCAGTGGTTCAGATAGACAATTCGCTTCATCGGGATCAACGGAAAAGAGGAATCACGCCTTGCACGTCGCGGCTGTCGGCGGCGATCGACGTCACCCGCACCGGCAGGCCGTACAGGCGGCTCAGGCGTTCGTCAGTGCACATCTGGCCGGTGGGCCCGGCCTCGCAGGCGCCGGGATGCATCAGCAGCGTCTGGTCGGCGATGTGTTGCGCGTGCTGTGGCTGGTGGGTGGAGAACACCACCGTCATGCCCTCGCCCGCCAACCGCCGCAACAGCGACAGGATCACGTCCTGGTTGCGCAGGTCGAGCGCCGCGCTGGGTTCGTCCAGCACGATGATGGGACTGGCGCTGGCCATGGCCCGCGCGATGCAGGCCAACTGCTGTTCGCCGCCACTGAGGGCGTGGAACGGCCGCCGCGCCAGGTGTTCCAGCCGCACCGCGCGCAGGCATTCGCGGGCGATCTCGCGGTCTTGCGCGCCGGGCGAGGCCCACCAGCGCAGGTGACGCACACGGCCCATGGTCACCATGGCCAGCACGTCATAGGCGAACAGCGAATCCGTGCGTTGCGGCACGTAGGCGGCATGGCCTTGCCGCCGCACGCGGCCGGCGGCCGGCGGCTGCACCCCGAGCAGCGTCTTGAGCAAGGTGGTCTTGCCGCGGCCGTTCGGCCCCAGCACCGCCAGCACGCCGCCGGCCGGCACGCGCAGCGACAGGTCGGACAGCAGCAGGCGGCCGCCGGCCTGCACGGCGAGGCGATCCAGTTCAAGCATGGCCCGCCTCCCGGCCTTGCGTGCGGCGCAACAGCCACGCGAACAGCGGCGCGCCGATCAGCGCGGTGATCACGCCCAGCGGAATCTCGGCGCTGGTGGCGCTGCGCGCCACGGTGTCCACCCACACCATGTAGGTGCCGCCGAGCAAGGCGCTGGCGGGCAACAGCACGCGGTGGTCGGGGCCGACCAGCATGCGCGCGATGTGCGGCACCACCAGCCCGACCCAGCCCACCGTGCCCGATACCGCCACGCTGGCCGACACCACCAGCGTGGCGCAGCCGAGCAGCGTCCAGCGCAGCGGCTCCACCGCCAGCCCCATGGCGCTGGCCTGCTCGTCGCCCAGCGACAGCACGTTGATGCGGAACCGCAACGCGAACAGCAGGCCCATGCCCGCCGCGATGGGCGCCACCGCCGCCGCCAGCTTGACGTAGGACGCCGTGGCGAAACTGCCCATCAGCCAGAACACGATGGCCGGCAGGCTGTCGTAGGGATCGGCGAAATAGGTGGCCAGCGAGATCAGCGCGGAAAAGAACGCGCTGGTGACCACGCCCGCCAACACCAGCATCAGGATGGTGGTGCGCCCTTGCGAACGGCCCAGCAGATAGACAATGGCCACCGCCAGCAGGCCGCCGGCGAAGGCCAGCCCGAGCGTTGCCCACAGCGACGAGAACAGCAGGATCGCCGCGCAGCCGCCAAACGCCGCGCCCGATGAAATGCCGAGGATCTGCGGCCCCACCAGCGGATTGCGGAAGGCGCCCTGCAAGGCCGCGCCGCACAGCGCCAGGCTGGAGCCGGCCAGCAACGCCAGCAGCACCCGCGGCAGTCGCACCAGCAACACCACCCGGCGCTCGGCATCGGCGATGGATGGCAGCCAGGATGCCAGGCCATCGGGCCACACCGCGTCAGCCAGCACGGCGGCCACGTGCGACGCTGGCAAGGCATAACGCCCCACGCACAACGCGGCCAACGCCGACAGCGGCACCGCGGCGATCATCAACCACCAGGCCCACGGCAGCCGCCGGCCTTCGCCGTGGACGGGGGATTCAACGCAAGCGGTCATAGCCGGCGGCCCCCTGGTTCAGCCGCATGCGCAGCACCGTGTCGATGTCGGCGGCGCCGATGTCATAGCCGTACAGCCAGGTGTAGGCCTGCGCGATGTGCTCGCGCAAGGGCCAATCGAACCGCCCCGGATGCAGCAGTTGGCTCAGCCACTGCCAGTACAACGGCGATTCCTGGCTGGGAGGGTCCCAGATGTAGCCCCCCGCCGGGATCATGTAGACGCGATGGCTGCGCACGGCCGGAATGTCCGCGAACAGCGGATCGGCATAGATCATGGCGGGCGTCAGCCCCGACTCGAAATTGTTCAGCAGGATCACGTCGGGCGCCCAGGCCATCACCTGCTCGATACCGACCGATTGACCGGTCCCGACCACCGCGGCCGCCACATTGCGCCCGCCGGTCAATTGGATATCGTCGTCGAAGCTGCTGCCCGCGCCCGAGGTGCGCAATTGCGGCCGGTAACGCGACAGATACAGCACGCCCGGGCGCTCCTCGGCGCGCAGGCCGGACGTGACGCCGAGAATCCGCGCGCGGACGTCATCGCGCCACGCCAGTTGCCGCGCGGCGCGCGCGTCCTGCCCGAGCGAATGGCCCATCAGACGGATCCATTCGCGGGTGCGCACGTCGGTGCCATAGAGCAGCGCGGCCACCGGCAGGCCGGCATTGCGCAGCGGCGCGATCAGGTCATCGCCCATGTGCCCCCACTGCCACACCATGTCAGGACGGATCTGCAGCAGGGTTTCCACGTTCGGCACGAAGCCCGAGCGGGTGATGTCCGAACGCACGCTTTCCATGTGCGGAAACAACTGCGACGGCACCGGGTCGGCCATGCGCGCGTAGGAGTCGGGATGCATCCCCGCCAGGTGCCGCGACGAGCCGCCGTCCAGCGACATCAACAGCGTGCCGCCCGGCATCGGCAGCGAAACCGCGCGCGTCGAGGGCGCGGCCTGCGTGACCGGATTGCCGAGCATGTCGGTGAAGTTGACCGGCGCGGCCCGCGCGCCGGCCGCGGATGCCACCGCCAGCACGGCGGCCAGAACAATAGGAGAGCTTATAAGGCAGCGCGATTTCGTCGCCGCCCAGGCCTTGCATTTTTTCACGGTGATAGCATCTGAACAAGAATCATTTTCGATTCGAATTCTAGGTACCCACTCCCGCCATTCAAATGACTATTGTCAATTCGTCCCGGTCGCTTGTGCTCGCCGCGTTGCGGCGCCATCCCTGGTTCGAAGGCGTCCCCGAGGCGGCGCTCGGGACACTGGCCGCGCATAGCCGCTGGCTGCCGTTCAAGGCAGGCGACACCCTGTTTTCCGAAGGCCAGTCGGCAACCTCATGCCTGCTGGTGTGTGCGGGACTGGTGCAAGGCCTGCGCTATACCGCGGACGGCGGCGACAAGGTGTTCGGCGAAGTCGGCCCGGGCGGCTGGCTGTCGGTGCTGACCCTGTTCGAACCCGCGCCGCGCCATCTGCACCACATCCGCGCCCAGCGCGACGGCAACGGTTGCCTGGTGCCGCACGGCGCCTTCCTCCAGTTGTGCCGCGACCATGGCCGCCTGGCCTGCCGCGTGGCCTCGCATGGCGCCTGGCTGGTGCGGCACCACACCGACCGCATCGACTGGCTGACGTCCAGTTCGGCGCCGCAACGGCTGGCCGAATACGTGCTGCGCGCGGGCAAGCCGTTGGCCGGCCAGCCGCTCGCCCTGCCCTTGAGCCATTCGCAGATCGCGGTCAAGCTCGGCATGCGCGCCGAGACGCTCAGCCGCATCTTCGCCAAATGGCGCCGCGAAGGCATCCTCACCAACCGCCAGGGCAAGCTCTACATATTGCGGCTGGCGCCGCTCGAACAACTCGCCTCCGGCGGCTGACGCGCGGCGCGCCCGGGCGCGCCTACGTTTGCTCCGGCAGATAGCCGCTGTGCCCCATCAGCGTGGACAGCCGCAAGGCGATGTTGCCGACCATCTCCCGCACTTCGGCGATGCCGGGCGATTCCTTGCGGTCGATGCGCTCGATGTGCGGCACGTTGATGGCGGCGATGACCTGGTTGCCCACGCCCATCACCGGAAAGGCCACGTTGGTGACGCCGCGGATCTGGCGGCTGGCCATGCAGGCGCAGCCGTTCCTGCGCACCTCGGCCAGGATCGGGAACAGCTCGCCGGGATCGGATTCCAGCTCGCCCTCGACCTTGATGTGGGCCGCCAGCATGCGGGTGCGCTCGACCTCGTCGCGAAAGGCCAGCAGCACGTGGCCCGAGGACGTATCGGTCAGGCCCATCATCACGCCCACCTTCAGGCCGAACGACCAGCGCTCGGGACTGTCGACCTGCGCAATCACCACCACCCGGCCCGCCTGATAGACGGCCAGGTGGCACGACTGGCGCGCGCGGTTGGCCAGTTCGCGCAGCAGCGGCAGCGCCACGCTCACCAGCGATTTGAGGGGCTGCTGGCGATGCGCCAGCTCGAACATTCTCAGCGTCAGCGTGTAGCGGTCGTTGTCGTCGACCTGCACGAAGCCGCGCCGCTGCAGCGTGACCGCCATGCGGAAGATCTCGCTGACGCTGCGGCCGATCTTCTGCGCCAGCTCGGCCAGCGTGTAGCCGGCCGGACTGTCCGCCAGCGCCTCCAGGATGTCCAGTCCCTTTTCCAGCGCGGGCGCGGCATAGCGCTGCGCGCCCGGCGAATCCGTGGCGTCGGCCTCGGTCGAGGGGGAATCGGCGGCGGAAATCTTGGCAGCGGTCATGGCGATGGCGTGGGATGGGAACCCGATTCTATTCGGCCCGGGTCCAGGCCCGCAGGGCCTGGCGCTGTTCGCCCAGGCCGGCGATGCCCAGGCGCATCTCGTCGCCCGCCTTCAGGTACACCGGCGGCTTCTGGCCCAGGCCCACGCCCGGCGGCGTGCCGGTGCTGATGATATCGCCCGGCATCAGCGACATGAAGCGGCTGATGTAGCTGACCAGCGTCTTCACGCCGAACACCATGGTGCGGGTGCTGCCGTTCTGGAAGCGGTGGCCATTGACCTCCAGCCACATGTCCAGGTCCTGCGGATCGGCGATCTCGTCGCGCGTCACCAGCCACGGGCCGACCGGCGCGAAGGTGTCGCAGCCCTTGCCCTTGTCCCACTGTCCGCCGCGCTCGATCTGGTATTCGCGCTCGGACACATCGTTGACCACGGTGTAGCCGGCCACGTAGTCCATGGCCTCGCTTTCCTCCACGTACGACGCCTTCTTGCCGATGACCACGCCCAGTTCCACTTCCCAGTCGGTCTTGACCGAGCCGCGCGGGATGATCACCGGATCATTGGGGCCGCTGAGCGAGGAACTGGGCTTGAGGAACAGCACCGGCTCGGCCGGCACCGGCAGGCCCGATTCGGCGGCGTGGTCGGCGTAGTTCAGGCCGACGCAGACGATCTTGCCGACTCCATTGACCGGGCAGCCATAGCGCACCGCGCCATCCACGCGCGGCAGGCTGGCGGGGTCGAGCTTGGCCAATCTGGCCAGCATCGCCGGGGCGATGGCGGCGCCGTCGATGTCGGCAACCACGCCCGACAGGTCGCGCAGGGCGCCCTGGGCGTCGATCAGGCCGGGTTTTTCCTGGCCGGGTTGGCCGTAGCGTACGAGTTTCATGCGTCGTCCTTGAAAAAGAAGAAAGCGCGCCGGCGGGTCAGTTGGACCAGCCGCCGTCGATAACGTGGATGGCACCGGTGGTGAAGGCCGATTCGTCGCTGGCCAGATAGACCACCAGCGCCGCGACTTCTTCGACCCGGCCGACCCGGCCGATCGGCTGGCGAGCCACGAAGGCGG
Source organism: Achromobacter sp. (assembly GCF_050285565.1). Classification (GTDB taxonomy): domain Bacteria; phylum Pseudomonadota; class Gammaproteobacteria; order Burkholderiales; family Burkholderiaceae_B; genus Achromobacter. The sequence goes on along the minus strand of NZ_JBLZXG010000002.1, from coordinate 400,585 downwards.
CACGCACCGCGGCCTCGTCGCGGCCCTGCTGGCGCGCCTGGGCGGCGATGCGCTCGCGCAGCGAAGGCGACTCGACGGTGCCGGGGCAGATGGCGTTGCAGCGGATGCCGCGCGCCACGAAATCGGCCGCCACCGCCTTGGTCAGGCCGATCACGGCGGCCTTGGAGGCGCCATAGACGAAGCGGTTGGGAACGCCCTTCACGCTGGAGGCGGCCGAGGCCATGTTGATGATCGAGCCGCCGCGCTCCAGCATCGCCGGCAGGTAGGCGCGGATGGTGCGGTACATGGTCTTGACGTTCAGATCCATGCTGAAGTCCCAGTCGGCTTCCTCGCAGTCCAGCACGGTGCCGGCATGGACGAAGCCGGCGCAATTGAACAGCACGTCGACCGCGCCAGTCTCGCGCGCGCAGGCCGCCACGGCCTGGCCGTCGCGCACGTTCAGCACGCGCGTGCGCAGCCGGTCCAGGCCGGCCGCGCCGGCCTCCCGGGCCAGGTCGGCCAGCGCGGCTTCGTTGATATCGGTGGCCCAGACCTGGGCGCCCTCGCGCGCCAGGGCCAGGGCGCTGGCGCGGCCGATGCCGTTGCCGGCCGCCGTGACCAGCGCCCGCTTGTCTTGCAAACGTAGGGTCATGTCTCTTCTCGTCGGTGGGGGAAACGCGGCGCGGCGCCGAAACCGGCCGCGCACCATTCTGAAATTACTTTTTATTGATGAAACGACGTTAGAAGAATTTTCTTCGCCCCACAAGCCAGGAATTTTAAGTATTTAACCTTATTTGCTTGCCTCCTCCCTGTGTTTCCTCGGATGCGAGGCGCGCTTTCCACGAAATTTTAATTTCACTAATAAAAATCATGATTGCGCGCCGATGCGCAGGCCGATCAGCGCTTCACGCGGCGGCGGCATCCTCCAGGATCATCTCGGCGCCGCGCTCGGCCACCATCATCACCGCCGCCTGGGTGTTGCCGGACACCATCTTCGGCATCACCGAGGCGTCCACCACCCGCAGGCCTGCAATGCCGTTGACGCGCAGACGCGGGTCGGTGACGGCGCCGGCGTCCACGCCCATGCGGCAGGTGCCGATCGGGTGGTAGATGGTCTGGCCGTTGCGGCGCGCGAAATCCAGCCATTCCTCGTCGCTGTCCACCGCCGCGCCCGGACTCAGCTCGCTTGCCACATAACGTTGCATGGCCGGCCGCTGCACGATGCGCCGCGCCACCCGCATGCCGCCCACCAGGCTGTCGCGGTCGATCTGGGCCGACAGGAAATTCGGCCGGATCGAGGGCGCCGCCAGCGGGTCGGCCGACTTCAGGTGGATCGACCCCACCGACTCCGGCCGCAGTTGCGCCACGCCGATGGTCATGCCCGGCTCGCGATCCAGGATGCGCTCGGCCGCATTGGCGTAGCTGGCATGCACGAAGAAATACTGCACGTCGGCCGCCGGCAGGTCCGGCGCGCTCTTGACGAACCCATGCACCAGCCCCGTGCCCAGCGTCAGGATGCCCTTGCGCCGGGTGTAGTAGCGCGCCACCTGTTGCGCCAGGCGCCAGCCGCGCGACATCTCGTTAAGCGTCACCGTGTTCTTGACCCGCCAGTTCATGCGCGTGGCGAAGTGGTCGATGTAATTCTCGCCCACCTGCGGTTGCGCGTGCACCAGGGGGATGCCGAACGACCGCAGCAAGGCGGGATTGCCCACGCCGGACAGCTCCAGCAACTGCGGCGACTGCACCGCCCCCATGCACAGCAGCGTCTCGCGCCGCGCCCGCACGGTGAATTCCTGGCCCTGCTTGCGATAGGTCACGCCGACGCAACGCTTGCCCTCGAACACCAGCCGCGTCACGTGCGCGCCGCATTCCACCGTCAGGTTCTTGCGGCCGGCGGCGGGTTTCAGGTAGCCGTCCGCCACGCTCCAGCGGCGGCCGCGGTGCTGCGCCACCTGGTAATAGCCGACCCCGTCCTGGCGGCCGGCGTTGTAGTCCGGATTGAGCGGCAGCCCGTCTTCCTGCGCCGCGCGCAAGAAGGCGTCGGACAGCGGAAAGCGCTCGGCCACCTCCTCCAGGTGCATCGGGCCGGACTTGCCGCGGGTCGGGCCGCCGGGTTCATAGCGCTCGATCTTGCGGAACACGCGCTCGGCGGTGCCGGCGCCCCAACCCGTGGCGCCGGCGGCCTCCCAGCCGTCGTAGTCCTGCGGCCGGCCGCGCACGTAGATCATGCCGTTGATCAGCGTCGAGCCGCCCAGGCCCTTGCCGCGCGGCACGGCAATGACGCGGCCGTAGACGTTGTCCTCCGGCTCGGTGGCGAAACGCCAGTTGTAGTCCGGATTCACCAGCAGCTTGGAAAAGCCCGCCGGGATCGGGATCCACATGCTGCGCGGCTCGTGCCCGGCCTCCAGCATCAGCACCCGGTGGCGGCCATCGGCCGACAGGCGGTTGGCCAGGATGCAGCCGGCGGTGCCGCCGCCCGCGATAATGAAGTCGTAATCGGCCATCGTCTCGTCCGTCGTCACCTCATGCCCGCGCGGCCGGCGCCACGCCCATCATTTCCGCCATCAGCTCGATCTGCCCGGCCAGCATCGGCGCGCCGTAGTGCACCTGGCAGCCGCGTGCCCGCGCCGCCACCAGCAACGGCGTATCGGCCGGCTGCATGATGACCTCGCACACCAGTTGGTCGGGCGTCAGGCGCGCCACGTCCAGCGGCAGGGCGTCGTCCGGTTTCATGCCGAGCGAAGTGCCGTTGACCACCAGGTCGTGGCCCGACGGATCGGCCGTGCCGACCGCGATCTCGGCCTGCGGATACAGCGACAGGATGCGCGCCTTCAGATCCTCGGCCTTGGCCGGCGTGCGGTTGGCGATGGTCAGCCGCGCCACGCCCGCCTGCGCCAGCGCGAAGCCAATGGCATTGGCGGCGCCGCCGGCGCCGGCCAGGTAGGCGCGCTTGCCCTCGGGCGCCACGCCGTGCGTGCGCAGGCCGCGCACGAAGCCTTCGCCGTCCAGCATGTGCGCCACCAGGCGGCCATCGGCCTCGCGCCGCACCACGTTGGCGGCGCCGATCTTGCGCGCCACCGGCGTGGCCTCGTCGGCCAGCGCCAGGATCGCCGCCTTGTGCGGCATGGTGATGATCAGGCCGCCCAGGTTCTCCAGCCGCCGCAACCCGGCCACCACCTCGGCCAGGTTGTCCGGCCGCGCATGGAACGGCACGCACACACCGTCAAAGCCGATGCGGGCGAAATGCTCGTTCAGGCGCTGCGGGGTTTTGACGTGATAGATCGGGTCGGCCAGGATGCCGAACAGGCGGGTGTTGCCGCTGATTTCCTTCATTGCTGTCTCCGTGTCGTGGCGCCGCGCCGGGCGCCTTTCAATGCCGCCATGCCCTAGCGCTGCAGCAGTTCGCGCGCCACCGCCTCGATGCCGGCGCCGTCGAGCCGGTAATGGGCGTACAGCGTGGTGGGCGGGGCGATCAGGCTGTATTCGTCGTAGATGCCGTGGCGCCGCAGGCGCGTGCCGCTGCCGGCATCGGCCAGCACCTCGGCCACCGCCGAGCCCAGGCCGCCCATCACATTGTGCTCTTCCACCGTCAGCAGCACGCGCGCTTGCCCGGCGGCCGCCAGCACCGCCTCGCGGTCCAGCGGCTTGATGGTGGGCATGTCGATCACGCCCACCGACAGGCCGTCCTCGCGCAGCCGCGCGGCGGCCTCCAGCGCCGCGTGCAGCGTGATGCCGCAGGCGATGATATTCAGGTCGCTGCCGCGCGAATGGACGATGGCGCGGCCGAAGGTGAACGGCGTGCCGTCCTCGTAGACCTGCGGATCGCGGCCGCGGCCGATGCGGAAGTAGATCGGCTCGGGCCAGTCCACCGAGGCCTTGATGGCCGCCGCCAGTTGCGGGCCGTCGGCCGGCGACACCACGGTCAGGCCGGCAATCGCGCGCATGGTGGAGATGTCTTCGGTGGCGTGGTGCGAGGTGCCGTAGAAGCCCAGGCTGATGCCGGTGTGATGGCCGATCAGCCGCACCGGCAGCCTGGTGTAGGCCACGTCCATGCGGATCTGTTCGCAGCACAGCAGGCCCAGGAACGAGGCGAAGGTCGCCACGAACGGCATGGCGCCGGTAGTGGCCAGGCCGGCCGCGGCCGACACCATGTTCTGCTCGGAAATGCCGAACTGCACGTAGCGGTCGGGGTAGGCCGAGGCGAAGCGGTTCAGGCCGTTGGAATATTGCAGGTCGGCCGAGCCGGCCACCACCGGATGCCCGGCCCGCGCCAGCTCGATCAGCGCGTCGGAAAGATACGACAGCCCGGGGTTCACCGCGTTCAGGGCGCGGTACTGCCAGGAGTCGGGGGAAAGCGTCTGTGCCTGTGCCATTCAGATCTCGCGGGTCATGATTTCGTCGATGGCGGCCTGCGCGTCCTGCGGCGCCAGGTAGCCCAGATGCCAGCCGGGCTCGGTTTCCATATAGGAAACGCCCTTGCCCTTGATGGTTTTGGCGATGACGCAGGCCGGCCGTTCGCGCGCCTCGTCCGCGCGCAGCCGCCGCAGCAGCGCGGTCAGCGCCACCAGGTCATGGCCATCGACCTCGTGCACCTCCCAGCCGAAGGCCTGCCACTTGTCGCGCAGCGATTCCACGCCGATCACGTCGTCGACCTTGCCGTCGAGCTGGTAACCGTTGCGGTCGATGATGGCGACCAGGCGCGACAGCTTGTGGTGCGCGGCGAACAGCGCCGCTTCCCACACCTGCCCTTCCTGCATCTCGCCATCGCCCAGCATCACGAACACATTGAAGTCGCGCTGGCTCATGCGGCCGCCCAGCGCCATGCCGGCGCCATTGGACAGCGCATGGCCGATGGAGCCGGAACTGAAATCGACGCCCGGCACCTTGGTCATGTCGGGATGGTCGCCCAGCGGGCTGCCCAGGCGGGTGTAGCCGTCCAGCAACTCATGCGGGATGAAGCCATGGTCGGCCAGCACCGGAAACAGCCCCACCGCCGCGTGGCCCTTGCCCATCAGGAAGCGGTCGCGGTCCGGCCAGGCCGGCTCGCCGGGCCGCAGCCGCATCACGTCGTAATACAGGGAGGCAAAGATCTCGGCGCACGAAAAGACCGAGCTGTAGTGCCCGACCTTGGCGATCTCGATCAGCCGGATGGTTTCCAGGCGGATGTGGCGGGCCTTTTCCCGCAACCTCCGCAGCTCGTCTTCGCTTGGGTCTCCCCGGTCCTGGCGCATGGCGTCTCCTTCGCTGTTTTAGAATATATGATATATAATATACCCATCGCGCTTGAATTGGCCAGGGCGGGATAGAATGCAGCCGGACGCCGTTGCGCGGCGCCGCCATTCCATCGAACCCGCAAGCCTCGACCGTCATGCCCAGCCTGAAACCGGTAAAAAAAGAGAACCTCTCCGTCAAGGTCTACAACGAGATCCGCAATGCCCTGATCAACGGGCAGTACGAACCCGGAGAGCGCCTCATCATTGGCGAGCTGGCCCAGGAAATGGGCGTCTCGATCACGCCCGTGCGCGAGGCCATCTTCCGCCTCATCAGCGAGCAGGGCCTGGAAATGCAGGCCGCCACCGCGGTCTACGTGCCCTACGTCAATTCGGAAAAGCTGCGCGAGATCCAGCAGATCCGCTTTCACCTGGAAGGCATGGGCGCGGCCGAGGCCGCCAAAAACATCACGCGCAAGCAACTGGACAACCTGATCGCGCTGCAGAAGGACTTCATCTCCTGCACCTCGACCGATCCCAAGCGCGCCAGCTACCTGAACCGCAAGTTCCACTTCGGCATCCTGGAAGCCAGCAACAAGCCGATCCTGCGCAACACCGTGGAATCGTTCTGGGTCATCACCGGCCCGATCCTCAAGGTGTTCCACGTCAAGACCGCCGGGCTGGACTACTCCCAGGACGAGCACCGCCACGAAGCGGTGCTGGCCGCGCTGGAGGCGCGCGATCCCGAAGCCGCCACCAAGGCCATCCAGGCCGACCTGGTGTGGGGCGGCAAGATCATGATCGACTGGCTGGTCGAACGCGAAAAAGAACTCGACTACCGCCCGCCCGGGCCTCGCAAATAGGAAGATTCGATGCTGAAGATTTTCGGCGCTCCCGGCCGCTACATCCAGGGAGCCGGCGCGCTCGACGCGCTGGGCGGTTACGCCGCCCTGTTCGGCCGCCGCGCCGCCCTGGTCATCGACCGCTACGTGCAGGGCGTGCTGGGCCCGAGAATCGAAGCGCTGTGCGGCGCCCACGGCGTGGCGCTGACGGCCCTGCCGGTCGAAGGCGACATCACGCCCGACTCGATCGCGGCGCTGCGCGCGCGGGCCGCGGCCGCCGGCATCGACATGGTGATCGCGGTGGGCGGCGGCAAGGCGCTGGACGCCGGCAAGGCGGTGGCCAAGGCCGAACACTGTCACCTCGTCACCGTGCCCACGGTGGCTTCCAACGACGCGCCCACCAGCAAGAACTACGTGCTGTATGACGCCCATCACAATCTCCTGGCGGTCGAGCACATGCTGTTCAACCCGACCATCGTGCTGGTCGACACCGCCGTCATCGCCACCGCGCCGGCGGCGTTCTTTCGCGCCGGCCTGGGCGACGCCATCTCCAAGAAGTTCGAGGCCGAGCAATGCGCCCGCCATGGCGGGCGCAACATGTACGACGGCGCCCCGCCGCTGACCGCCCAATTGATCGCCGACGGCTGTCTGCGCACGCTGCTGGCCGATGGCGCCGACGCGCTGGCGGCGGCCGGCAGCGGCCAGCCCACGCCCGCGTTCGAACGCGCGGTGGAAGCCATGATCCTGATGAGCGGCCTGGGTTTCGAAAGCGGCGGCCTGTCGATCGCCCATGCCCTGACGCGCGGCCTGCCGAAGATCAATGGCCTGGCCAGCGCGCCGCACGGGCTGCAGGTGGCCGTCGGCCTGCTGGTGCAACTGGACCTGGAGGCGCGCCAGGACGGCATGCTGGCCACGCTGACGCAGTGGTACGAACAGGTGGGCCTGCCCACCACGCTGAGCGCGCTGGGCGCGGCCGCGCCGTCGGACGCCGAACTGGCGCAGGCGGCCGAGCTGACGCTGGCCGCGCGCCATGCCGCCAATTTCGATCGCCCGCTGGACATCAAGACCCTCGTCAACGCCTTGCGCCGCCACGCCTGACGGGCCGCGCGCCGCGTGCCGGACATCGCCCGGCACGCGGCACCCGCGACCCGCCGCCGGCGCGGCCGGCGGGCTTCAGAACGCCACGTTGTCGCCGCCCTTCAGGCCGAGCTTGGCGCGGGCCTCGGCCGGCGTGGCCACTTCCAGGTTCAGCGCCTCCAGGATGACGCGGATGCGCTCGACCTGCGAGCGGTTCGACTCGGCCAGTTGGCCCGGCCCGATCCACAGCGAATCCTCCAGCCCCACCCGCACGTTCGAGCCCATGGCCGCGCCGATGGTGGCCAGCGGCATCTGGTTGCGGCCGGCGCCCAGGATCGACCATTCGTATTCATTGCCGAACAGGCGGTCGGCGGTGCGCTTCATGTGCATCAGGTCTTCCGGGTGCGGGCCGATGCCGCCCAGAATGCCGAACACCGATTGGATGAACGGCGGCGACTTCACCAGCCCGCGGTCGACGAAGTGCGCCAGGTTGTACAGGTGGCTGATGTCGTAGCACTCGAACTCGAAGCGCGTGCCGTTGGCGTTGCCCAGTTCCAGGATCGATTCGATGTCCTGGTAGGTGTTGCGGAAGATCAGCGAGCGGCTGTTCTCCAGGTGCTCGCGCTCCCAGTCGTGCTTGAAGTCCTGGAAACGCCCCAGCATCGGGAACAGGCCGAAGTTCATCGACCCCATGTTCAGCGACGCCAGCTCCGGCTTGAAGGTGGTGGCCGGCCGCATGCGCTCCTGCACCGTCATGTGCGGGCTGCCGCCGGTGGTGATGTTGATGATGGCGTCGGTCTCGGCCTTGATGCGCTTGAGGAACGGCTCGAACAGCGCCGGGTCCTGCGACGGCTTGCCAGTCTCGGGGTCGCGCGCGTGCAGGTGCAACACCGCGGCGCCGGCGCGGGCCGCGCCGATGGCGGCCTCGGCGATCTCGTCGGCCGTCACCGGCAGGTGCGGCGACATGCTGGGCGTGTGGATGGCGCCCGTCACGGCGCAGGTGATCACGACTTTCTGCTTGGCTTTAGCCATTTTCGTCTCCGTTGTCTTGCTGTTGCTTGTGGCGCATCAGGCGCATCAGTTGTTCGTCGCGCCAGTAGCGGCGCGCCGTCAGGTCGTCGGCCGGCAGCAGGCCGCGGCGCTCGGCGGCCAGGGTGTCGACCAGGGCGCCGTCCCAGGGCACGGCTTGGCCCTGGCTGGCGCCGATGGATTGGTACAGGCCGCCGTAGCGCGCGCAGTAGTCGGCGATGCCGCCGGGCGCATTCAGGTCGATGGTCTCGAACGGCCCCATGAACGACCAGCGCAGGCCCAGGCCATCCTTGACGGTGGTGTCGATGTCTTCGGCGCTGGCGATACCGGCGGCGGCCAGGCGGAAAGCCTCGTGCAGCAGCGCCCCTTGCAGGCGGTTGAGGATGAAGCCCTCGATCTCGCGACGCATCGTCACCGGCTTCTGGCCGATGTCCAGCATGATCTCGCGCGCCGCCTGCATGGCGGCCGCGCTGGTCCACGGCGCCGGGCACAATTCCACCACCGGGATCAGGTACGGCGGATTGACCGGATGCGCCACCAGGCAGCGGTGGCGGCCGGGCAGGCCTTCGGTGAATTCGCTGGCGGGAATGCTGGAGGTGGAACTGCCGATGATGGCGTCGGGCTCGGCCGCCGCGTCCAGTTGCGCGAACAGCTCGCGCTTCAGATCCAGCCGCTCGGGCGAGTTCTCCTGGACGTAGCGGGCGCCGGCCAGCGCCTCGGGCAGGCTGGCGGCCACCTCGATGCGGGCGGCGGCCGCGGCCGCATCGCGCAGCAGGCCGTGCGCCTGCAGTTGATCCAGTTGGCGCCGGATCAGCGCGCCGGCCTCGGCCAGCATGACGGCGTTGACGTCATACAGCCGCACCTGCCAGCCCTGGCGCGCGAACACGATGGCCCAGGCCTGGCCGATCAGGCCAGTGCCGATGATAGCGGCGCGGCGCCGCTGCGGATCGGCCGCCATCAGTAGAGCTTCTGCGTGAAGCCGTCCACCACGATGGCCTGCCCGGTGACGCTGCGCGCGGCCTCGCTGGCGTTGAACAGCACCATGTTGGCGATGTCGCGCGCCGTCACCATGCGGCCCAGCGCCGCCTGGTTCTCGTAGAGCGCGGCGATTTCGTCGACCGGCTTGCCCAGCGTCCTGGCCTTGGCTTCGATCACGGCGCGGATGCGCGGCCCCTCGACCGCGCCGGGCAGGATGGCGTTGACGCGGATGCCGTGGCCGCCCAGCTCGATCGCCAGCGACTTGGTGAAGCCGATCACCGCCCACTTGGACGCCGAATAGACCGAACGCCCGGCAAAGCCCAGGTGCCCGGCGGCCGAAGACAGGTTGATCATGACGCCGGCGCGCGACTGCTTGAGCAGCGGGATCGCCTGGCGCGCGCACAGGAACTGGCCGGTGATGTTGACCGCCAGGGTGCGGTCCCAGTCGGCCTTGGAGAGCGTCTCGACAAAGCCAGTGGGCCCGGCCACGCCGGCGTTGTTGACCAGGATGTCCAGGCCGCCCAACTGCTGTTGCACCGCCTCGAACAGCGCCGCCACGCTGGCTTCATCGGACACATCGGCATGCACCGCGCGCACGCCGGGCAATTCAGCCGGTAGCGCGGCCAGCCGCTCGCGGTTGACATCGCACACCAGCACCGCCGCCCCGGCCCGGTGGAACACCTGGGCCATCTCCAGCCCCAGCCCATCGGCGCCGGCGGTGATGAGTACCTTTTTGCCGGCGAAATCCACTTCCTCGAACATGCTCTTGTCTCCTGGATTCTTATGCTCAAACGCCTTTTGATCATATAGGATATATGATTTCAAGGGGAATTTTCTTGTGGGCCAGAGGGCTTCGCGGGGATCCTGGAAACAGCATCCGCAGAGCGGAATTTGCGCTTTCTGGTGGTCGGAAACCGCCTGGAAACGCTTTATCCATGCGGCTTGAGGGAAATCCCCGATTCAGCCGAACAAGTCCGGCACTAGAATCCAGGACGAGGTTCTCACACCCCTCCGGCGCATATATCATATATTTAAAAATAGACGGACAAATCAAAAATCAGTCCGCATCCCATACCCACAAAGGAGCGTAGACAGTGTTCAAGATCAACAAATTCGCCATCGCGCTGGGCCTGTGCGGCGCCATGGCCAGCGCCAGCGCGGCGGCCGACATGAAGGTGGGCGCCCTCTTCCCGTTCAGCGGCGCCCTGGCGCTGCTGGGACAAGAGAGCTATCGCGGCCTGGAACTGGCCGTCAACGAAATCAATGCCGCCGGCGGCATCAACGGCGAGAAGATCCAGATCATCAAGGCCGACGCGGTCGATCCGACCCAGGCGGTGTCCGAGACCAAGCGCCTGATCTCGTCCAACGTGGTCGGCGTGTTCGGCAGCTACGCCTCGGGCATCTCGTACGCAGCCTCGCCCGTGACCGAGCTGGCCGGCGTGCCCTATTTCGAACTGGGCGCCACCGCCCACAAGATCACCACGCGTGGCTACAAATACCTGTTCCGCAGCAATCCCAACACCGCGCTGTACGGCGTGTCGGTGGTCAACGCGCTGCACGACATCATCGCGCCAGGCATGGGCCTGAACCCCAAGGAAATCCGCATCGGCATCATCCACGAGGACGGCCCCTACGGCACCGACGTGGCCGCCACCGAGAAAAAACGCGCCCAGGAGCTCGGCTACACCGTGGCCGAAGTGCTGCCCTACTCGGCCAAGACGGTCGACCTGTCCTCGCTGATCCTGCGCCTGAAGGGCGCCAAGGTCGACGTGGTGCTGCAGACCGCCTACCAGAACGACGCCATCCTGTACTTCAGCCAGGCGCGCGCCGCGGGCTTCAAGCCCAAAGTGGTGATCGGCGCCGGCGGCGGCTACTCGCTGGCCGACACCGCCAAGGCGGTGGGCGCCGACATGAACGGCGTGTTCGACCTGGACTTCCCGCAATCGTCCATCAACCCGGCCGGCGCGCCCGGCCTGGACAAGTTCCTGGAAGCCTACAAGGCCACCTACAAGAGCGACCCGCAATCGGGCCACAGCCTGACCAACTACGTCGGCGCCAAGGCCTTCTTCGAAGCCATCGCCAACGCCAAATCGACCGACAAGGACAAGATCCGCGCGGCCGTGCTGGCCTACAAGAAGCCGGCCGGCCAGACCGCCAACGGCTGGGCCTTCGACTTCGGCGAGGACGGCCAGAACAACGCCTCGACCTTCTACGTGATGCAGTGGCAGGACGGCAAGCTGGTCACCATCGCGCCCGACAACCTCGCGCTCGGCAAGCCGGTCTTCAAGAAATAGAACGCCGGGGCCGCCCCCCGGCAGGCCCGGCACGGCAAGCCAGCAAACCGGACGCTCGGGGGCGTCCGGCGTTTCACTGGGGCCCGCGGGCCCCGGTTCCGTCGGCCACGCCGCGGGGCCGGGGCGCACCCCGCTCTTAGAGGTTGCACCATGGATATCTTCATTCAACTGGTCATCAACGGCCTGTTGCTGGGCGGCGCCTACACCATCATCAGCCTGGGGCTGACGCTGATTTTCGGCGTGGTTCGCGTCGTCAATTTCGCGCACGGCGAATTCCTGATGATCGGCATGTACGCGGTCTACCTGATCGCGGCGCAGTTCGGCGTGCATCCGTACATCGGCCTGGTGCCGGTGGCGGTCATCCTGTTCGCGCTGGGCGCGCTGACGCAGAAGGGCATCATCCAGCCGCTGCTCAACGCCGACCAGCACATCCAGATCTTCGCCACGGTGGGCGTGTCCACCATCCTCTTGAATCTGGCGCTGGTGATCTTCGGCGCCAACGTGTTCCGCGCCCCGGTGCAACTGGGCACCAGCACCATCGACGTCGGCAGCTATTCCATGGTCACCGGCCAACTGGTGACCTTCGTGGTCGGCCTGAGCCTGGCCGTGCTGCTGCACCTGTTCATGCACCGCACCTACCTGGGCCGCGCGCTGCGGGCGGTGGCGCAGCACCGCTACGCCGCCACGCTGATGGGCGTGAACGTCAACAACGTCTACGCCATCGCCTTCGGCCTGGGCACCGCCTTCGTCGGCATCGCCGCGGGCCTGTTGGCGCCGCAGTATCCGGTGTTCCCGACGGTGGGCACCTACTTCGTGCTGACCGCCTTCGTGATCGTGGTGCTGGGCGGTCTGGGCAGCCTGTACGGCGCGGTGGCCGGATCCATGATCATCGGCATCGTCGATACGCTGGCCGGCTACTACATCGCCCCCGACCTGAAAGAGGTCGTCTATTTCGGGATCTTCCTCTTGATCCTTGTCCTGCGACCGACCGGCCTGTTCGGCGTCGGCACAGAGTGATCAGAGCCACAAGGAGCGAGACGTGTTTCCCGACTTTCGAAGCCCCAAAGCCTACGTCAGCCTGATCCTGCTGACCGTCATGTTCATCGTGCCCGTGGTCACCGGCACGCCTTTCTGGACCAACCTGTTCGTCCTGCTGTTCGTCTTTTCCGCGCTGTCGGTGGCGTGGAACATCGTTGGCGGCTACGCCGGCCAACTGTCGCTGGGCCACGCGGTGTTCTACGGCATCGGCGGCTACACCGCCACCTTGCTGACGCAGAACTTCGGCATCTCGCCGTGGATCGGCATGCTGGCGGGCGCGGCCATCTCGGCGGCCGTGGCCATCGTCATCAGCTACCCCACGCTGCGGCTGCGCGGGCCGTTCTTCGCGCTGGCCACCATCGCCATCCTGGAGGTGGTGCGGCTGCTGGTGATCCACGAGGAAAGCTGGACCGGCGGCTCCAGCGGCATCAGCCTGCCGCTGAACATCGGCTGGGCCTGGATCGTGTTCCGCGACAAGATCAACTACGTGATCATCGCCTTCGGCCTGTTCCTGCTGGTGACCTGGGTCTCCTGGTACATCCGCAAGTCGCGCATCGGCCACTACCTGATCGCCATCCGCGAACGCGAGGACGCGGCGCTGGCGGTGGGCATCCCCACGGTGCGCGTCAAGATCATCGCCGCGGTGGTGTCGGCCATGCTGACCAGCATCATCGGCACCTTCCACATCACCTACCTGACGTTCGTCGATCCCAGCTCGGCCTTTTCGCTGGAGTTGTCGATCCAGGTGGCGATGTTCGCGCTGATCGGCGGCCTGGGCACGGTGGCCGGCCCCATCGCCGGCACCTTCCTGGTGCTGCCGATCGCCGAGCTGGCGCGCGGCTGGCTGTCGAGCGTGGGCAACGGCATGCACGGGCTGATCTACGGCCTGATCCTGGTGGCGGTGGTGCTGACCATCCCGCGCGGCCTGGCCGGCGCCTTCGGCCCGGCGATCGAGCGCGCGCTGGCGCGGCTGCCGTACCTGGGCACGCCGCGCGCCCGGCGCAAAGTGGTCGAACCGGCGCGCCCGACCGACGCGGCGCGGCGCGAGCAGCCGGTGCTCAAGGCCGAGAACCTGTTCAAGAGCTTCGGCGGGCTGCGCGCCACCAACGATGTCTCGCTGACGCTGAACCAGTACGAGATCCTGGGCATGATCGGCCCCAACGGCGCCGGCAAGACCACGGTGTTCAACCTGCTGTCGGGCTTTCTGTCGCCGGACAAGGGCGCGGTGTCGATGGTCGATGCCAAGGGCAACTGGGTCTCGTGCGGCACGCCCGACGCGTTCGCCCATCACGGGCTGGGCCGCACCTTCCAGATCGCCAAGCCTTTCACCGGTTTGACGGTGCTGGAGAACATCATGCTTGGCGCGTTCATCCATACCGCCGACCGCGAAGAGGCCGAGCAGATCGCGCTGAAGGTGGCCGAGGAAACCGACCTGCTCAAGTACCTGAACACCGAGGCGCGCAGCCTGACGGTGGGCGGCATGAAGCGGCTGGAGATCGCCCGCGCCCTGGCGATCCGGCCGCGCATCCTGCTGCTGGACGAGGTCATGGCGGGGCTGAACCCGACCGACATCGAAAAATCGATCAAGATGATCCGCCGCATCCGCGACTCGGGCGTGTCGGTGCTGCTGATCGAGCACATGATGCAGGCCACCATGGCGCTGTCGGACCGCATCATCGTGCTGAACGAAGGCGCGGTGCTGGTGAGCGGTGCCCCCAAGGACGTGGTCGAGAACCCCGCCGTCATCGAGGCCTATTTGGGCAAGGAGTACCAGGATGCTTAAGGTTTCGGATCTTTCGTCGGGCTATGGCAAGAGCCAGGTGCTCAACGGCCTGAACTTCGAGGTGCGGGCCGGCGAGATCGTGACGCTGATCGGCGCCAACGGCGCCGGCAAGACCACCACCCTGAAGACGCTGTGCGGCGTGGTCGCCGCCACCGCCGGCCGGGTCGAGTTCGAGGGCCAGGACCTGACCAACCGCGCACCCTACGACATCGTCGACGCCGGCATCACCATGATTCCCGAAGGCCGGCAGTTGTTCCCCCACTTCACGGTGCGCGACAACCTGCTGATGGGCTCGTACAAGCGCGCCGCCCGCCCCATCGTGCAGCGCAAGCTGGAGGAAGTGCTGCAGATCTTCCCGCGGGTGCGCGAGCGCCTGGGGCAGTACGCCGGCTCGCTGTCCGGCGGCGAGCAGCAGATGGTGGCGATCGCGCGCGGCATGATGGCCGACCCCAAGCTGCTGGTGTTCGACGAGCCCTCGCTGGGCCTGTCGCCGCTGCTGGTGCAGCAGATGTTCGACATCATCCGCGACGTCACCTCGCACGGCGTCACGGTGCTGCTGGTGGAGCAGAACGTGTTCCGCACCCTGCGCCTGGCCGACCGCGGCTACGTGCTGGAGAACGGCGCCATCGTGCGCAGCGGCACCGGCGCCGAACTGCTGGCCGATCCCCATGTCAAGAAGGCCTATCTGGGCCACTGAAATCCGAAGGACCGCATTCATGTCTCTACGCTGCACATTCATCGACCACGGCACGGGCGGCGCGCCCGATTGCCTGCGCCTGGCCGAACGCGAGATGGCCGCCCCCGCCGGCCGCCAGGTGCTGATCGAGGTCGCCTACGCCGGCGTCAACCGCCCCGACGTGCTGCAACGCTCGGGCTCGTATCCGCCGCCGCCCGGCGCCTCGCCCTATCTGGGGCTGGAGGTGGCGGGCACCGTCATCGCCGTCGGCCCCGACGCCACGCAATGGCGCGTGGGGGATCGGGTCTGCGCGCTGACGCCCGGCGGCGGCTACGCCCAGTACTGCCTGGCCGACGAGCGCCATTGCCTGCCGGTGCCGCGCGGGCTGGACCTGCTGTCGGCCGCCGCCATCCCGGAGAACTACTTCACTGTCTGGACCAACGTGTTCGAGCGCGCCCGCCTGGCGGCCGGCGAAAAGTTCCTGGTGCACGGCGGCTCCAGCGGCATCGGCCTGACCGCCATCCAACTGGCGCGCGCCTTCGGCGCCGAGGTCTGGACCACCGTGGGCAACCAGGACAAGGCCGCGGCCTGCCTGAAGGCCGGCGCCCACCACGCCGTGGTCTACCGCGACACCGACTACGAGAGCGAGATCCGCCAGGCCACGGGCGGCCAGGGCGTGGATGTGATCCTGGACATGGTCGGCGGCGCCTACATCAACAAGAACCTGCGCCTGCTGGCGGTCAATGGCCGGCTGGTGCAGATCGCCTTTCTGGAGGGCAGCAAGGCCGAGATCGACGCGCTGCCCATCATGACCAAGCGCTTGTCCTTCACCGGCTCCACCCTGCGGCCGCGCTCGGACGAGGACAAGGGCGCCATCGCCCAGGCGCTGGCCGACCAGGTGCTGCCGTTGATGGAACAGGGGCGCTGCCTGCCGCTGATCCATCAGGTGTTCCCGCTGGCGCAGGCGGCCCAGGCCCATGCGCTGATGGAAAGCAGCAAGCACATCGGCAAGATCATGTTGCAGGTGCGGACATGAGCGCGCGCTTCCAGGATCAGGTCATCATCGTCACCGGCGCGGTCGGCGGCATCGGCTCGGCCATCGTCGAGGGCTTCCTGGCCGAAGGCGGCAGGGTCGGGCTGATCGACTTCAATTCGCAGGGCGGCCAGGCCTACGAGAAGGAACTGAAAAAGCGCGGCCATGCCGTCAGCTTCGTGCACGCCGACGTGGCGCACTTCGACCAGTGCCAGGCCGCCTACGACCGCATCACCCGCGACCTGGGCCCGGCCACCATCCTGGTCAACAACGTCGGCATCTCGCCCAAGACCGATGGCCGCGCGCTGAAGGTGTGGGAAATGACGCCGGGCGAATGGGACAAGGTGGTGGCGGTCAACCTGAACAGCGTGTTCTACATGACCCGCCTGGCCACGCCGCACATGGTGCGCCAGCGCCAAGGGCGCGTGATCAACATGTCGTCGGTGGCGGGCAAGGCCTATTGCGACATCGTCGCCGCGCACTATGCCGCCACCAAGGCCGCGCTGCTGGGCCTGACGCGCCACTGGGCCGCGGAATTGGGCGAGCACGGCATCACCGTCAACGGCCTGGCGCCGGGGCGCATCAGTACCCCGCTGCTGAAAAGCGTGCCCAAGGCAATCAACGACGCCGTGGCCGAAGTGACCGCGCTGCGCCGGCTGGGCACGCCCGAGGAAGTGGCCGACGCTTGCCTGTTCTTCGCCTCCGACCAGGCGCGCTTCGTGACCGGGCAGGTGCTGGACGTGGCGGGCGGCTGGCTGATGACCTAGCGCCGCGCCGCCAACCCCGCCGCGCCAAGACAACGCCCCGCCGGCGAAACCGGCGGGGCGTTGTGCGTTTGCCTGCGCGGCGCCCGCCTCGCGGCGGGCGCTTCGGGCGCTCAGAAGTCCATGCTGGCGCTCAGCAGGAAGGTGCGCGGGCCGCCCAGCACCAGGTAGCCGTTGCCCGGGTAGCCCCCCACCGACGACCAGTAGTTGCGGTTGGCGATGTTCTCGACGCGGGCGCGCAACGTCACCACGTGGCCGTCAACGTCCATCATGTAGCGCACGCCGGCATCGAAGCGGGTCCAGCCCGGCACTTTGAGGGTGTTGGCGTCATCCGCGTAGGACGCGCCGGTGTAGACCACGCGGCCGTCCACCGCCAGGCCCCGCACGCCGGGAATGTCCCATTCCGCGCCCAGGTTGGCCTGAAAGCGCGGCACGCCGATGACGCGGTTGCCGTCGATGCTGGCATTGCCGGTGGACCGCTGCTTGGCATCCAGGAAGGTCAGGCCGCCCAGCACGCGCACGCTCCTGACCGGTTCGCCGAACACGGTCAGTTCGACGCCCTGGTGGCGGTCCTTGCCGGAGGCGGTGAACGCGTTGCTGGCGTTGTAGGCCGCGCGCGGCTTGTCGGTGGAGAACAGCGCCAGGCCCGCGCCCAGGCCGCCGCCGTCGTACTTGACGCCGATTTCCTTCTGCTTGGAGACGTACGGCTGCAGGCTCTGGCCGGCGTTGGCCACGGGCTTGCCGTTGGCGGTCTGCGGCGCGGTCTCGCCGGCCACCAGGGCCTCGATGTAGTTGGCGTACAGCGACACGCTCGGCGTCACCTTGAAGACGATGCCAGCGGCGGGCGAGTTGCGGCTGGCGTCGTAGGCGCCTTGTTCCTTGCCGGTGTTATAGAAGTAGTCCCTCTGCGACAGGCGCTGGTGGCGGATGCCCAGCGTCAGCAGCACCTTGTCGTCCAGGAATGACAGCGTGTCGCCGAGGGCATAACTACTAATTCGCACGCGCCCGGTCAACAGAGGAGAATCCAAATCCCCGCCATTACTCAAAGTGGAGCCAAAGCTCGGCAGATCGTAGGAGATCGGGTGGTAAATGTTGGTTGCCAAGCTCTGAGCATAGTCGTAAGCGTTCTTTTTCTTGAGCTGGAAAAACGAAGCAGACGCAACGATTTCGTGGCCGATAGCGCCCGTGCGCAGTTTCGCGCGAAGACCGAATTCCCCGGTATCTACTGAATCCTTGCGCGTATTGTCGAAACGCATAAAGCTGCCATCGCCGCTACGCCCATTCGTTACGGTCACGTTACCCAGTGAATTCGCCTCGTCACTCCGGCGTAAGCCATAAGCCGCCCAGCCGGTCAGCTTGTCGCTGAAGTCGTGCTCGGCGCGCACGGTGCCGAACACGTCGCGTTCGTTCGAGTATGACCACGGCTGCGCATAGTTGGAACTGGCATCCGGCGCGTCAGGCACGCTGGTCACGCCGCGCAACGTAACGTTGGGCCGCGCGCGCTTGAGCTTGTTCTCCTGCCAGCCGATATCGGCCGACAGGCGCGTGTCGGCCGAGCGCCAGTCCAGGCCCAGCGACACCAGGCTGGTGCGCGAATGTTCGTCGTCGATGGCCGTGTCGCCGCTGCGGTTGGCCACGTTCAGGCGGATGCCGGTGCTGTCGCCCGGGCCGAAGCGGCGCGCGATGTCGGTCGAGACCGAGAACTGGCCGCCGCTGGCAACGCCGGTGGTCAAGCGGGTGAGCGGCTCGTTGGGCGCGCGCTTGGGCACCAGGTTGATGGCCCCGCCGATGCCGTCGCCGCCGGGCGAGGCGCCGGTCAGAAAGGCCGAGGCGCCGCGCAGCACTTCCACCCGCTCGAACAGTTCGGTGGCGATGTACTGGCGCGGCAACAGGCTGTACAGCCCGTTGTAGGCGACGTCGTCGGAACTCAGAATGAAGCCGCGGATGAAATACGATTCCTGGAAGTTGCCGAAGCCGCGCGCCACGCGCACGCCCGCGTCGTTCTGCAGCACGTCGCCGACGCTGCGCGCCTGCTTGTCCTGGATCAGCTCGTTGGTATAGCTGGTGATGCTGAACGGCGTGCTCATGATGTCCTGCGTGCCCAGCACGCCGACGCGGCCGCCACGGGCTACCTGGCCCCCCGCGTAGGGCTGGGCCAGGCCGCCGGCGGAGGCGTCGGCGCTGGCCTCGACCTTGATCGCCTCCATCGAGACGACGGCGCCGCCAGTGGCGGGCGCGGCGGATTGGGCGTGGACGAGGACGGTGTACGGCAAGGCCGCAACCACGTAGGCGAGCGTTCGGATTTTCATGTCGGAAGGTCGTAGGCGGGCGCTTCGCGAGAAGCTGGAAATCGCAAAAATCCCGGTGGGGTCACGCGCCAGACGGCTTGGCGCTCGCAGCGCTTGCCACTCGCTCGACCGTCAGGCCGTAGCGGGCCGGCCTGACCGCGCCTGTTCACCAAGGGGAATGATTGAGATCGTGCGGACTCGATTCTAAATAAAGCAGAATCATTCTCATTGCGTCCCTTATATAGAACGCCACTTTGTTGTCATCGCGCCACAACCGCGTCCCCTTCCCCGCCGCGCCGCCCTCAACCCGGCAGCACGGCCTCTTCGCGCAGCACGCCAAACTCCCCCGCGTCGTAGGCCGCCACGGCCTGGGCCAAGGCCCGCGAGTCCGCCATCACAAAGGGGCCGCGCTGGATCACCGGCTCGTCGATGGCGGGCCCGGCCACCAGGACGAAATGGACGGGCGCCCCGGCCGCCAGCAACTGCAATACCCCCTCCCGGTCCGCCGAGGCCGCCAGCGCCACGCCGGGCGGCAGGATGGCGAAATCGGGATCGGCGGCGCGCTTGCCGGCGGCCGCGCCCCGGCCAGCCGGGCGGAACCGCGCCACCGGCACGGCCGGCGAGACCGCCGCCGGCGCGCGCGGCGGCAGCGTGGTCTCGTGCCGGGCGCGCACCCCCATTTCTCCTTGCACCGCATACAGCCAGGCATTCCAGCCGCCCGGCAACGGCACCAGGCGCGACGCCCCCGGCCGCAGCCAGCCGTCCAGGATCAGCAGCGGCTCGGGCGTGGCCAGCGGCGCTTCCCAACCGTCGTAGCGGCCCGAGACGACCCGCACCCGGCCGGCGTCGCTCTGCAGCAGTGGCATTTCCCAGGCGCGCAGCAACGCCACCGTCGGCGTCAATGTCTTGAGCCGCTGCGGCAGGTTGACGTACAGCCGCACGCCATGCAGGCGCGCCTGACCCACCGGCTGCTGGTCGTGGACGATGCCGCGTCCGGCCATGGTCCAGAGCAGATCGCCGGCCCGGAGCTCGTGGTCGTTGCGCAGCGTGTCGCGGCTGCGCAGGACGCCGCGGGTGTCCTCCAGCAACAGCGTCACGGCCGACATGCCGGCATGCGGATGGGGCGCGAACGCCGGGCCGCTCATGATGAAGTGCTCGGCCATGACCAGAGGCGACATGCCCTGGGCAAAATCGGTGTGCCGGAAATGCCGCAGGGAACAGGTATCGCCCGCGGGCTCAAGGGGTCTGCCCACGGGGGGGCTGAGGCGGATGGTCAAAGCGGTGCTGCCGGGTTTTTTTTGAGTGGCGCAGAGCTTATGCGTTCCGCGCGCGGCACAGTAGACGCCAATTTCAGGAATAATTGTCCTGATTATCAGGACAATCCTCCCCAAACCGCCCATGCATTCCTATATCCATCATCTGGACGATCTGCTGCTTTTCACCGAAGTGGTGGAAAAAGGCGGCTTTTCGGCCGCCGCCCGCGTGCTCAACATGCAGCGCTCCAAGCTCAGCCGGCGCGTGGCCGAGCTGGAGGCGCGCCTGGGCCTGCGGTTGCTCCAGCGCAACACCCGGCGGGTCTCGCTCACCCCCATGGGCGAACAGATCTACGTACACGCGTTGGCGATGGCACGCGAGGCGCGCAGCGCCTTCGACCTGGCGGCGGCGATGGGCGACACGCCCAGCGGCCTGTTGCGCATGAGCGCACCGTCGGCCCTGGCCGTGACCCTGCTGGGTGAACTGGTGGCGCGCTTCTGCCTGCAGCACCCGGGCGTGCGCGTGGTGCTGGACACCCGCGACCAGATCATCGACCTGGTGGGCGAAGGCTACGATCTGGCCTTCCGCGCCCAGGGCGCCTCGCTTACCGACTCGCGGCTGGTGGCGCGCGAACTGGCGCCGATGCCGCAGATCCTGGTGGCCGCCCCCGCCCTGGCGCGCGGCGCGCCGCGCCATCCGCGCGAACTGAACACGCTGCCGCTGCTGGCGCACGCCACCCAGGACAGTCCGCAAAGCTGGCACTTCACTGGCCCGACGGGCGAGGCCGAATCGGTCGAATTCCGTCCGCGCTGCCTCAGCAGCAACCTGGCGGCGCTGCGCGAAATGGCCCGCGCCGGCCTGGGCGTGGCGCTGCTGCCGCACTATCTGTGCGCTGGCGCCCTGGCCAAAGGCGACCTGGCGCAACTGCTGCCCGCCTGGCGCAGCGCGCCAGCCCGCATCTACGCGGTCATGCCGGCCCGCCGCGGCGCGCCGCTGGCCTTGCGCCGCTTCCTGGATTTCGCGGCGGCGGAACTGCCGGCGCTGCTGGCCTGAAGGCCGCCGCGCGACGGGCCCATGCGCGCCGGGCCGCCATGCGGGAGTAGGAATTGCTTGTTAAAAAAGGGGACTTGCAGGGACGGCACGCGTGCGCCACAGTAGGGGTTTGCGCGGCCGCCGCGCAACCGCCGCCGGGCGCGGGCCGGAACTTTGACGCGCCCCCTAGGTCTTATATAAGATATAAGACATGAATCCCGCCCGCGCCGCTGTCGTCCCGAATGACAAACGCGCGGAAACGCCTGAAAATGCCGGCTTCACGCGGGCCAAACCACGGAGTCCATCATGCCGCACAACACCCTCGACACACTGAAGAATTTCAAGATCGGCAACAAGTCCTGTCAGTACTACTCGCTGCCGGCGCTGGGCCAGGCCCTGGGCGTGGACGTGCAGCGGCTGCCGGTGTCCATCCGCATCGTGCTGGAATCCGTGCTGCGCAACTGCGACGGCAAGAAGGTCACCGAGGAACACGTGCGCCAGCTCGCCCACTGGCAGGCCAACGCCAAGCGCGAAGATGAAATCCCCTTCGTGGTGGCGCGCGTGGTGCTGCAGGACTTCACCGGCGTGCCCCTGCTGGCCGACATCGCCGCGATGCGCTCGGTGGCCGACAAGATGGGCAAGAGCCCCAAGAGCATCGAGCCGCTGGTGCCGGTGGACCTGGTGGTGGATCACTCGGTCATGATCGACTACTTCGGCACCAAGAACGCGCTCGACCTGAACATGAAGCTGGAATTCAAGCGCAACCAGGAGCGCTACCAGTTCATGAAGTGGGGCATGCAGGCCTTCGACACCTTCGGCGTGGTGCCCCCGGGCTTCGGCATCGTCCACCAGGTCAACCTGGAATACCTGGCGCGCGGCGTGCACCAGGACAAGAAGAACAACATCTACTATCCCGACTCGCTGGTGGGCACCGACAGCCACACCACCATGATCAACGGCATCGGCGTGGTCGGCTGGGGCGTGGGCGGCATCGAAGCCGAGGCCGGCATGCTGGGCCAACCGGTGTACTTCCTGACCCCCGATGTGGTCGGCGTGGAGCTCAAGGGCAAGCTGCGCGGTGGCGTCACCGCCACCGACCTGGTGCTGACCATCACCGAAATGCTGCGCCGTGAAAAAGTGGTGGGCAAGTTCGTCGAGTTCTGTGGCGAGGGCACGGCCAGCCTGTCGGTGGCCGAACGCGCCACCATCGGCAACATGGCGCCCGAATACGGCGCCACCATGGGCTTTTTCCCGGTCGACGGCCGCACCATCGACTACTTCCGCGGCACCGGCCGCACCGAGGAAGAAATCGCCGCGTTCGAGGCCTACTTCAAGGCCCAGAACATGTTCGGCGTGCCCGCCGCCAAGGACATCAACTACACCAAGCTGCTGACGCTGGACCTGGCCACCGTGGCGCCCTCGCTGGCCGGCCCCAAGCGCCCCCAGGACCGCATCGAGATCGGCAACGTCAAGAACACCTTCATCGACCTGTTCTCCAAGCCGGTCGCCGAAAACGGCTTCAACCAGCCGGCCGAGAAGCTGGAGCAGACCTTCACCACCAGCACCGGCACCAAGGTCAAGAACGGCGACATCCTGATCGCCGCCATCACCTCGTGCACCAACACCTCCAACCCCAGCGTGCTGCTGGCCGCCGGCCTGCTGGCCAAGAAGGCGGTGGAGGCCGGCCTGAAGGTGCCCAAGCACATCAAGACCTCGCTGGCCCCCGGCTCGCGCGTGGTCACCGAGTACCTGACCAAGACCGGCCTGCTGCCCTACCTGGAGAAGCTGGGCTTCGACGTGGCCGCCTACGGCTGCACCACCTGCATCGGCAACGCCGGCGACCTGACGCCCGACCTGAACGACGTCATCACCAGCAACGACCTGGTGTGCTCGGCGGTGCTGTCCGGCAACCGCAACTTCGAGGCGCGCATCCACCCGAACATCAAGGCCAACTTCCTGGCCTCGCCGCCGCTGGTGGTGGCCTACGCCCTGGCCGGCACCGTGACGCGCGACCTGATGACCGAACCGGTCGGCCGCGGCAAGAACGGCGACATCTGGCTCGGCGACATCTGGCCGACCACCGAGGAAGTCGAGTCGCTGCTCAAGTACGCGCTGGATCCCAAGGCCTTCGAGGCCAACTACGGCCAGGTCAAGAGCAACCCCGGCAAGCTGTGGGAGAACATCAAGGGCGTCAAGGGCGATACCTACAACTGGCCCGAATCCACCTACATCGCCGAACCGCCCTTCTTCCAGGATTTCGCCATGACCCCGGGCGCGATGCCGACGGTCAAGAACGCGCGCGCGCTGGGCGTGTTCGGCGACTCGGTCACCACCGACCACATCTCGCCGGCCGGCTCCATCAAGGAAACCTCGCCGGCGGGCAAGTGGCTCAAGGAACACGGCGTCATGAAGGCAGATTTCAACAGCTACGGCTCGCGCCGCGGCAACCATGAAATCATGATGCGCGGCACCTTCGCCAACGTGCGCATCAAGAACCTGATGATCCCGGCGCGTCCGGACGGCAGCCGCTTCGAAGGCGGCGAAACCCTGTTCCAGCCGACCGGCGAACAGATGTCGATCTACGACGCGGCCATGAAGTACGTGGCGGCCGGCACGCCCACCGTGGTGTTCGGCGGCGAAGAATACGGCACCGGCTCGTCGCGCGACTGGGCCGCCAAGGGCACCCAACTGCTGGGCGTGAAGGCCGTCATCGCGCGCAGCTTCGAACGCATCCACCGCAGCAACCTGGTGGGCATGGGCGTGCTGCCGTTGCAGTTCAAGGGCGGCGACAGCGTGCAGTCGCTGGGCATCACCGGCGAGGAAACCTACGACATCTCGGGTCTGGAAAACGGCATCAAGCCGATGCAGGACGTGACGCTGACGATCACCCGCAAGGATGGTTC
Source organism: Achromobacter sp. (assembly GCF_050285565.1). Lineage (GTDB taxonomy): Bacteria > Pseudomonadota > Gammaproteobacteria > Burkholderiales > Burkholderiaceae_B > Achromobacter. The sequence goes on along the minus strand of NZ_JBLZXG010000002.1, from coordinate 376,405 downwards.
GAAGCAGGACGTGACGCTGCTGCTGCGCATCGACACCCCGATCGAGGTCGACTACTACCAGCACGGCGGCATCCTGCCCTTCGTGCTGCGCCAGCTGCTGGCCGCGTAACGCGCCCGCCGCAAAGGCAAAGCCCCTGGAACCTTGCGGTTCCAGGGGCTTTTTCATGGCGTCGCGCCGCCTGCCAGCGCGGCGCGCGTCAGGCCCGCCGCGTCATTGCGCGACCAGCTCGACCCGACGATTGCGGGCGCGGCCCGCCTCGGCATCATTGGCCGCCACCGGCGCCAGCGAGGCCACGCCGCGCGCCGACAGGCGCGCCGCCGGGATCTTGTAGTCCGCCTCCAGCGCCTTGACCACGGCATCGGCGCGCTTCTGCGACAGTTCCAGGTTGCCGGCCAGCGTGCCCTGGTTGTCGGTATGGCCGACCACGTAGACCTTCAGATTCGGACTGCCGTTGAGCAGCTTGCCCATCTCGTCGAGAGCGGCCTTGGATTCGGGCTTGACCTCGGCCTTGTCGGTATCGAAGTACACGCCGTAGACCGCGACGCGGCCCGATTCGGCCAGCGATTTGCGCATGGCGGCCATGTCCAGCACCTTGACCTGGCCGGTCTGCATCGCCTTGGTCTCCAGCACCTGCTGGAACACCGGCGTGATGTGGTTGGAACCATCTTCCATCACGTCCAGGAACACGTAGATGTCGCCGGCGGGGGCTTCCTTCTTGGCGAGCACGGCGTAATACTTGCCGCCGAACGCGGCGTCGCCCTGGCCGGGCTGGCGCACCTTGCCGCCGTTCAGCACGAACGACTGGAAGTCGCCGCCGCACTGCTCGTCGTTCTTGCATTCGAACAGGGGCTTGAAGCCGCCGGCCTGCAGCGCGGCCTGGTAATTGCGATAGACCTCCAGCGCCGACTTCTTGCCGTCGATGCGGTAGGAGATGCGGGTCAGCTTGCCTTCGAGTTCCAGGCCCTTGGCTTCGGCTTCCTTGGGAATCGGCCGGTCGGGCATGAGGGCCTCGTCGTAGTCCTTGTGCTCGTAGGCACGGATTTCGGCGCCCTCGAAGCGGGTCAGGGCGGGATGGTCGCGCGAGCCCTCGACGTCTTCGGCCCAGGCCGACGAGGCCGCCGCCAACGTGGCGGTGACCAGGGCCAGGCAGGCGGATTTCACGATGTGCGCATTCACGATTTCTACACTCCCGGCCGGCGGCCGCCGGCATGCGTCCAGAACAAGGCAACGCCCGCGATGCGGGCGGCTGCCATTATGCATAGACGATCCGGCGTTTGGAACCGCATCGGGTAACCAAACGTTGGCCGCGGTGACCAGCGTCAACAGGCGTCAATCAAACGCATACGCGTCCATCGCCAGCGCGCCGTACGAGATCTCGTCCGTCAGCCGGGTGGCCTGGCCACCGCCGGCGCCCAGTGCCACGTACAGGGGCATCAAGTGGTCGTCATGCGGATGGGCCTGCGCCGCGCCCGGCGCCCGTGCGCGCCAATCGAGCAGCGCCGGCACGTCGTGGGCCGCCAGGTGCTCGGCATACCACGCCTGGAACGCCGGCACGTAGGGCGCCGGCGGCGCGTCCTGCGGCATGCGCACGTCGCGCAGATTGTGCGTCAGCGACCCCGAACCGATGATCAGCACGTCCTCGTCGCGCAGCGGCGCCAGGGCGCGGCCCAGCGCCAACTGGCCGGCGGCATCGCGGCCCATGTCCAGCGACAGTTGCACCACCGGCACGTCGACCTCGGGATACAGGTAGCGCAACGGCACCCAGGCGCCATGGTCCAGCGGCCGGCGCGGGTCGCGCTCGGCGCCGATGCCGGCCTCGGCCAGCAGGGCCTGCGTGCGCGCCGCCAGCTCGGGCGAGCCGGGCGCGGCGTACTGCAAGGTGTAGAGCTCGGGCGGAAAGCCGCCGAAGTCGTGCCAGGCCACCTGCTGCTCGCGGGTGGACAGGGCCAAACCGTGGCCCATCCAGTGCGGTGATACCACCAGGATGGCGCGCGGCTTGCGGCCGAGCGACCGGCTCCAGGCGGCCAGCGCGGGGCCGGTCGAACCGGGTTCGACGGCCAGCATGGGAGAACCGTGGGAAACGAAAAGCGTAGGCCAGCGCATGGCGATGACTCCGGAAAGCGTGATGATGGGATCATTTTCGTCTGAATCCAATCGGCAATAAAGCCACCGCGAAGGGATGATCTGTTGCCAGATCAGCACCAATCCGGGGCCGATACGGCGCCAGGAGCGCCCCCCGCCCAGCGCGAACCGCGGGCGCCAGGACACGGCGGCGCCCACGATCGTGGCGGGCGTTAAACTACGCTGTTGCACACTTACTGGACGTCCTCCGAAGTTATGGCCCGATCCCGCAGCCAATCCGCTCCCCGCTTGACCCGTGACGCCACCCGCCTGATCACGCTCGCCCAATCGCTCAACCGCTCGGGCAGCCGCGTCGAAGACGTGTACTGGGAGAATCAGCTTGGCGAAGCCATTCCGAAACTGCTCAAGGCAGGCCAGGATGCCCCGCTGGAAGCCGCGCTGGACCATCTCGCCCAGGGCGACGTGGGCGCCTATGAAATCCTGATCGAGCAGGCCGAGACGCTGTCCGAGTCGATGAAGATCGACAAGAACGGCGTACGCTACGACGTCCTGCTGATCGTCGCCCCGATCGTCGCCTGGACCCGCTACGCGATTCCCACCGGCCCGGTTCCGGCCGCCGCCCAGCAGGCGCTGCTGGCGCAACTGCATGGCCATGTGCTGTCGAGCCAGGCCCGCAGCGCGCTGATGCCGCACCTGGTCAGCGTCGACCAGATGCCGCGCACGTTCGCCGAAACCTGGCAATGGCTGCAACGGCTGGGCTCGCAGGCGCTGGGCGCCGAAACCACCAAGCCGGCGCTGAACACCGAAGTCGAAACCGCCAACATGCTGGCCGATACGCGCTACGTCGTGGCGGCCGTGGCGGTGCCCGAATTCGCGCCCGTGTTCCGCTGGCAGGAGCAGATCGGCGACGCCGAGGCCAGCCGCGACGCCTGCCTGGCGCAGTGGGCCGCGCAGGCCCAGCCGACGCTGGCCGGCCTGCTGCCGGGCTGCGGCTTCGAAGCGCTGCTGCCCGACGCCTACTACGTCAGCAACCGCGAGGCCGACCGCCGCGTGCGGCCGCTGTCGCTGCGCGCCGCCATCAGTTGGCTCGAAGGCGCGGTCAGCCTCGAGGCCTCGCAATTGCGCGCCGTGGTGGCCGGCTGCGGCGAAAGCCGGGTCGACGAATATCGCGTCGGCTTCACCGCGCGCAACAGCAACGACGTCTACTACGGCTGCGTCTGGCCGTTGTATGGCCGCGAGGATGACGTGCCGGCCGACGAGGGTCAGCCCGACGTGGTCGACGAGATCGCGGCCTTGCTCAAGGAATATGGCGTGAACGACGTGCGCCGCATCCCCGGCGTGCTGCCGCCGGAATACTGCGAAGATTGCGGCGCGCCCTACTTCCCCAATCCGCTGGGCGAACTGGTGCATGCCGAGCTGCCCGAGGACGCCGAGGCCGCGCCCGCCAAGTTCCACTGAGCCGCGCCGATGCGAGCGGATCTTTTCTGCCGCGTGGTCGACAACTACGGCGACATCGGCGTCTGCTGGCGCCTGGCGCGGCGGCTGGCGCACGGCCATGGCTGGGAGGTGCGCCTGTGGGTCGACGATCTGGCCAGCTTCGCGCGCATCCAGCCCGGCATCGCCCCCGGCGCGGCGCGCCAGATCTGCCAGGGCGTGGACATCGTGCGCTGGTCGGCCCCGCCCGGCCCGGACCTGGCCGCGCGCGACGTGGTGATCGAGGCCTTCGCCTGCGATCCGCCCGAGGTCTTCCTGGACAGCATGCGCCAGCGCCATCCGGCCTGGATCAACCTGGAATACCTGAGCGCCGAAGCCTGGGTGGAAAGTTGCCACGGCCTGCCGTCGCAGCGGCCCGACGGGCTGGTGAAGCATTTCTTTTTCCCCGGCTTCACGCCGGCCACCGGCGGTCTGCTGCGCGAACCGGGCCTGTCGGCCGAGCGCGATGCCTTCCAGGCTGATCGCGCCGCGCAGGAGGCATTCCTGCGCGACCTGGGCGTGGCGGACGCGCTGTTGTCGCTTCGCCGCAACGGCGGCCTCACTGTGTCCCTGTTTTGCTATCCAAGCGCCCCGGTCGACGCCCTGGCGCGGGCACTGGCGGCCGCCCCACACCGCGCGCTGCTGCTGGCGCCCGAAGGCGTGGCCCCCGGCCTGGAAGCGGCCTGCGCCCTGCCCGGCGGCCCGGCCGTGGCACGCCTGCCCTTCGTGGCCCAGCCCGACTTCGACCGCGTCCTGTGGTGCGCCGACCTGAACTTCGTGCGCGGCGAGGACTCCTTCGTGCGCGCGGCTTGGGCGGCGCGGCCGCTGGTCTGGCAGATCTACCCCCAGGACGGGAACATCCACCTGGAAAAGCTCGACGCCTGGCTGGCGCGCTATCCGGCCCCGGCGCACGCGGCCGACCTCATCCGCGCCTGGAACCAGCCGGACGCGGCCGATGCCGCCGGGGCCGCGCTCTCGGCCGCCCTGGCGCCCGGCCCCTGGCAGGCGTGGCGGCAGGCGGCGCGCGACTGGGACGCGGCGCAGGCCGCCCGGCCCGACCTGGCCGAGAATCTGGCTGGTTTTTGCGCAGAGTTGGCCAAGAAACGCTAGAATAGAGAGTTTTCTGAAGCGCCTGGGATTGTCGGCGCTTCAACTATGACGCCTCCCGGGGTGTGCATGAAGCCGCATGTGCCGGCCCGCTGACGCGGAGTCTGCACGCATCTTCAGGCTGATGGCGACGGGCCTTGCGGCCTCTCGCCAGGCGCCTTATGCGGCTTTCTGCAAGCACGGCGAGTGCACCCTTTCCCCCCGGAGTTTTATCGATGAAAACCGCTCAGGAATTGCGAGTCGGCAACGTGGTCATGGTCGGCAAGGATCCCCTCGTGGTCCAGAAGGCCGAATACAACAAGTCCGGCCGTAACGCCGCCGTCGTCAAGCTGAAGTTCAAGAACCTCTTGACCGCCTCGGCCAGCGAATCGGTCTACAAGGCCGACGAAAAGTTCGAAGTCGTCCAACTGGATCGCAAGGAGTGCACCTACTCCTACTTCGGCGACCCGATGTACGTCTTCATGGACGAAGAGTACAACCAGTACGAAATCGAAGCCGAAAGCATGGGCGACGCCCTGAACTACCTGGAAGAAGCGATGCCCGTGGAAGTGGTCTTCTACGACGGCCGCGCCATCTCGGTGGAACTGCCCACGACCATCGTGCGCGAAATCACCTACACCGAACCGGCCGTCCGTGGCGACACGTCGGGCAAGGTGACCAAGCCCGCCAAGATCAACACCGGCTACGAACTGAACGTGCCGCTGTTCTGCGCCATCGGCGACAAGATCGAAATCGACACGCGTACCAACGAATACCGCAGCCGCGTCAACAACTGATCCGGCCTCGGGTACGAAAAAGCGCCAGCCCTTCGGGGTCTGGCGCTTTTTTTTGGCCGCGGCGGCGGCAGCGGCGTCACTGCAGCCGCTCGTCGTCCAGGAAGTCGGGCACCGCCATCACGTCGATGCCCTCCTCGGCCAGGGCTTGACGCTCTTCGGGCGTCGCGGTGCCGCGGATCGGGCGGTCGTCCGCCTCGCCTTCGTGGATGCGGCGCGCTTCCTCGGCGAAGCGCGCGCCGACGTTCTCGGTATTGCGCAGCAGCGCCCGCACCTGGCGCATGACCACCGCCTGCAGCGCCGCCATCTTTTCGGCGTCGCTGGCGCCGGCCGACGGCGCCGCCGGCGCGTGCAGGTGCGCCACGTTCAGGCGCGGGGCCGACAGGCGCTTGGTGATGCTGGCCGAGCCGCAGACCGGGCACGACACCAGGCCACGCGCCTGTTGCGCGTCATAGTCTTCGTGCGAACCGAACCAGCCTTCGAAGATGTGGCCGTGCTCGCACTGGAGGTCGAAAACTTTGAGAGCCATGGGATTGATATGGGGACCAACGCCCAGAATACAAGAAAGCGCGCGGCTCGGGTCCGGCGCCCTGCCGGGATCAGGGATTTCGGCGCATTCCCGGCCGGTCGGCGGCGTTTGCGCCACACCGGCGGCCGTGGCGGCGCCCAATGACAAGCGGGCCCGCAGGCCCGCCCCGGCGTCGCCCGCCGCGCTGACTTGCCGCGCTTACTTGCCGCGCTTGGGCGTGGCCGGCGCCTGGCCGACCTGCGCCTGTTGCGCCTGCAAGGCGTCGATCTGGCGTTGCAGGTCACGCAGTTGCTGGCGCACGTCCTTCTGCTGGTCGGCCAGCGCGGTGGCTTCCTGGCGCGATTGTTCCTGGCGCGCGGCGACCTGCTCTTCCTGTTGCAGGCGCAGGCTGCGGTCGGCCTGCAGCGTGCTCAGTTCGGCGCTGCGGGTGGCCAGCAGCTTTTCGGCATGGGCGTATTCGGCCTGCAGCTTGATGCGCTTGATATCCACTTCGGCCAGGTCGGCCGACTGGGCCACGAAGGCGCGATAGGTGGCCTCGGCCTGCTTGTCCGACTTGGTCTTGAGCACCCGCCAGAAATCCTTCTGCTGGAACAGGGCCACGTAGTAGGTCAGATCGTCCGGCTTGAACAACAGGCTGGCGCCGTACGTGCCGTTGTAGCTCGTGCGCAGCTCCGATACCTGGCGGTTCTGGATCAACCCCTGCAACTCGGCCACCGTGGAGGCCGGACGCGCGGCGGGCGCCGGCGCGGGCGGAGTCACCGGCGTGGACGCGGCCTGCTTGTCCTCGACCTGCTGCACCGTGGGACGCGGGGGTTCGGATTGCGCGCTGGCGCAGGCCGCCAGGCCGGACAGGGCCGTACCCAACAGCGCCATGCGCGCGGCGGCACGGATAAAGTGGACGTTCATGCCTTCCCCAAAAAAATCGTTGCGGAACTATAGCAATTTATTGCGCTCGCGGCTGTCGCGCGGGCATCGTTCACGGCCCCCTTGTCGCGGGCTAAGGGCCATTCCCTATTGCGCCCGGCCGAGGCCGCGCGCGGCCCCGTCACGAGGCCTCCACGATGCCATCGGCGGTCTCGCCCTGGCCCCCGCCCAGGTGCAGTTTGCGCATCTTTTCCCACAGCACCTTGCGACTGATGCCGAGCGTGTTGGCGGTGTCCTGACGGCGCCAGCCATTGACATCGAGCGCCGCCAGGATGCGCGCCCGCTCGGCGCGCTCGGCGTCGGTGAAAACCGGCGGTTCGCACTGGCTGCTGGCCGTGCCGCCGCGCGCGCCGGGCCCGGCCAGCGGCGCGGCCAGTTGGTCGAAGATGCGTTCGATGCGCGGCGCATCCCAGGCCTGGAACTGGCGCCGCACGATCGCCACGCGCTCGGCCACGTTGGACAGTTCGCGCACGTTGCCGGCGTAGCGGGTGCGCGCCACCCGCTCTAGCAGCCAATCCGGCGGCTCGCCCTCGGCGCCGAGCCGTTCCAGCAGGGCGCGAAAGAGCGCCGCCTTTTCCTCGGGGCCGCGCTGCTCCAGGTTGGGGATGCGCAGCTCGATCACCGCCAGCCGGTAATAGAGATCGGCGCGGAACTCGTCCTGGCCCACCAGCACCCGCAGATCCTTGTTGGTGGCGGCCACCAGGCGGAAATCCACGGGCACCTCGACGGTCGAGCCCAGCCGCGTGACCGCGCTCTGTTCCAGTACCCGCAGCAGCTTGACCTGCTGGTACAGCGGCAGGTCGCCGATCTCATCCAGAAACAGCGTGCCGCCATCGGCCTGCTCGAAGTAGCCCTTGTGCGCCCCCACCGCGCCAGTGAACGCGCCTTTGGCATGGCCGAAGAAGTGCGCTTCGAACAGGCCTTCGGGAATCGCGCCGCAATTGACCGCCACGAACGGCCCGTCCGACCAGGCGGCGCGGTCGTGCAGCAGGCGCGCGATGCGCTCCTTGCCGACGCCGGTCTCGCCGTGGATCAGCACGTTGCTGCGGCAGTCGGCGAACATCTCGGCCTCGGCCAGCAGCGCCCGCATCGGTTCGGACACCGCGATCAGCGGCTGCTCGCGGCGCGGCGCGTTGCGATTGAACTGATCCAGGGTGCCCAGCAGCTCGAACAGCAGCTTGCGCAGGTCCGAGGTGGTGAAAGCCAGCGGCAGCGTGTACGAATACTCCGGCGGGTAATAGCGCGGATCGCGGCCGCGGGCCTCGGCCGCCACCCAGATCACCGGCATGGCCTGCGCCGAGAGCCAGTCGTAGCCGCTGAAGCGGTTGTCGCCCATGACCGAGACCGAAACCAGCGCCACGGCCGGCCGCGACGGGTCGCGCGGCGGCGGAAAGGCGGTGCCGGCATCGGCCCGCACCAGCGAGACGTCCATGCCGGCCAGGCAGCGCTCGGCGCGGCTGGCGATGTCGGAGGTGCCCTCCCAGACGTAGACGTCGAATTCTTCGCGCGCGAATTTCCGGGTCATGGCGACCACCGCGCCGGCCAGGGTTGGGCAGGACTCAAGAGCTTCATCATCAGTACACCAGACGGGGCTTGCCGCAGTCCACCGACAGCAGCGATACATCGGTTTGGCCGATGCTCAGGCCAAGCAGGTCCAACAACTGCTGCAACACGGTCGACAGCATGCCCAGCAGCGGCTGCAACAGTGTCACCACGATCGACAGCACGCCGCCGACCTGGTTGCCGCCGCTCAGCGCCAGCGAGGAAACGGCGTTGACACGGCACTGGCGGATGGCGTCGGGCGTGATCGCCAGCGCGCAGGTCAGGTCGCTCAGCGGCGCCAGCAGCAGCGAATTGAGGATATTGCCCACCAGTTGCAGCGTGCCGCCCAGCACCCCGGTCAGGCCGCCGGTGGCCATGCGCTGGCCCAACTGATTGAGCGCCGTGGAAGACCACTGCATGTCGTTGACCACCTGCGAAATGGATTTGCCGGCATTGCTGCCGCCACCGCCCACCAGGGTGGTGGCCAGCGACGTGCGCTGCTCCGGGGTCAGCGGCGTGCCGGTGCCGATCAGGTCGCCCAGGATGCCGCCGACCACGGCGTCGGCCAGGTTCGAGGCCAGCGCCGCCAGGTTGACCGAAGTGGCGTTGACGGTGGCGCTGGAATTGGGCGACGGCGGTTCGGTCAGCGTGACCGACACGGGCGCGGCCGAATTGAAGATCGGCAGCGTGACCTTGCTGGTCAGCGGCAGGATGCCGAGCACGTTGAGCACCTGGTAGCGCTGGATCGCCGCGAACGAAGCGGGCTGGCAGCTATTGGTGATCGACAGGAAATTGGCCTGCACGTTGTCGACGGCGGACGCCATGCCGGGAAAGCGCCCCAGGCAGATGCTGGCGACGGACGAGGTGACGTCGATGGTGGCCTGGGACTCGGTCAGCGGCACCTGGCACAGCCGGGATACGGTGCCGGTGGACTGCGCCACGTCGATGATGACGGGCAGGTCGATCCGGGTGCCCAGCGTGCTGGCCAGCAGCGGCCCGACCAGCGGGATGTTGCTGGTGTTGGCGCGCAGGTAGACGCGGATGCCGGCGCTGCTGGCCTGCGCGCCGACGCCGCCCACGCCGATCGAGGGCGGCTCGACGATGCGCACCTGCGACTGCACGCCCAGCAGCGGCACGTTCAGGCCCAGGTTCACCAGGTTCTGGCCGTTGGCGATGACCAGCGCGGTTTCCAGCACGTTGAGCGCGTTGACGTCGGCCCGCAGCGCCGAGTCGACATCGCCGCCGGTCACGTTCAGGTCGAGCACGCCGCCGTCGCCGAACAGCTTGACCGGCAGGTTCACCGGCATCACGTTCAGCACTACGTTGATGGCATTGGTCAGCAGCCCGAGACTGGCGCCGGCGGTGTCGCCGGACTTGTTCATGACCGTCAGCGTGGCCTGCAACAACTGCCCCAGCGTCAGGTTGTTGAGCGCGGCCAACTGCGCCGGCGTGCCCACGCCGGTGGCCACCGACACCGGCAGACCCAGCGCTTCGAGCAGGCCGGACGGCGTGATGTTGACGCTCGCCAGGCCGGCGGCATCGAGCACATCCAACTGCGCCGGCGTGGCGCCGACGGTGGCCAACAGTTGCGACAACAGTCCGCCCTTCTGCAGGCGCAGCAGGCGCGAACCGACGGTGAACACCGCCACCGGCCGGGTATTGGCCGCGACCGCAACGGTCTGCACCGGCGTGCCGCCCGTGATGAAGTCCGGCAGCAGGCTTTTCAAGGTCTTGGTCAGGGTGACGCGCAGCGCGTTCGGCGCCTGTCCGCTGGCCGGATCGAACACATACATGCCGCTCGCGTCGGCGCGCGAGGTGTCCCAGACCTTGCACGCGACCGTCACGTCGCCGGCGCTGAAGGTGTCCAGGATATTGGGCACGTTGGCCAGCACCGCGGCCTGCCCGGCGGCCTGGGCGCGGCTGCAATCGGCGGGCGCGCCCAGGCCCAGCACCTGCACCGCCGACAGCGCCGCCAGGTCCGACGCCTTCTGCATTTCGCGTTTCATGTAATAGGCATAGCCCAACTGGGCCACGCCCAGCAGCACCAGGCCGACGATGACCGCGAAAACGATGGCCACCGTCATGCTGCCCCGCTGCCGCGGGCAGATCGCAGAACGAGAACGCGTGGCTGGCATGATCGCGGCTCCGGGCGTCGATGAGGCGGGCCCCGCCCCCTCAATTCGTGTTGTCGGTCTGCACCCGCTTGGTGAACCATTCGGGGATTGGCCGGGTGAAGCTGTCGAGGTAGCGGTTCCAGGCGGCGGTGGATGCCGCGCCCAGGACCGGCAGCGCCGCGCCGGCGCGGCGGCCGTCGGCCTGGGCCGCCAGCAGGCCGCGGGTGATGTCGCCGAATTCCTCCCGGGCCGACTCGGCCTGCGGCGCGGCCGGGGACGCCGGTTGCGGCATCGGTGTCTGCACCTGCTGCACCACCGGCCGCGCCGGCATCGGCGCGGCCGGGGCGGTGGCGGGCACCGGCGCGGCCGGGGCCGGGGCCGCGCCGCCGCTCATGGCGCCAGTCAGCGGCCCGTTCGACTGCGCCCGGCTGGCCCAGGGCATGGCGCCGGCCAGGATCAGCGCCAGGGAAAGCGAAACGTGGGAAGCGGTACGAAACATGGTCGGGGTTCCTGGTTAGCGCATGATGGGGCCGTTGCCCAGTCTGTCCATCAAGGGGCTCATGACCGGCAGCACAATGCCTTCGCCGCGTGACACGCGGGGGGCCGCGGTGTCGCCGGCCGCGGCCGTGGCAACCGGCGCGGCCGTCTGGCCACGGATCTCGCTGGCCAGGCGCAGCACCTGGCCGCGCGCCTCGTCGCTGAGCCCGGCGCGATCCATCACGGTGCGGGCCCGCGCCGGCTCGCCCTCGACCAGCAGCAGCAAAGCCAGGTTGGCCAGCACTTTGCCGTTCTCGGGCGCCAGCTCGGCGGCCTGGCCCAGCGGCACGCGCGCGCCGGCCGGGTCGCCGGCCCGCAGGCGCGCATAACCCAGGTCGCCCAGGATGCGCGGATCCATCGGCGACAGCTTGGCGGCGCGCGCGAAATAGTCCGCGGCCTGATCGAACTGGCCGCGCGCGCCGGCAATCAGACCCAGCCCGTGCCAGCCATCGGCGGCCTGCGCGGTGCCCACCAGGGCGCGGTAGGCCTGCTCGCTGGAGGCAGTCTGGCCGGTCTGGCGCAGCGCCTCGGCGCGCAGCACCGCAATGCGCGGGTCGTTGCCGAACTTCTGCTGGTACGCGTCGATATAGGCCAGCGACGCGAAATAGCGCTCCTGGCGCTGCGACTCGGCGATCATCGACAGCATCATTTCGGGCTCGGCCGGCTTGCGGCGGTTCTCGGCTTCGTCCTCGCGCTGGCGCATCAGCGCCTGTTCCTGCTGCTGTTGCTGGATCAGTTGCCACGCGCTTTCGGCATTGTTGCCCTGGCAACCGGCCAACGTCCCGGCGCCCGCCGCCAGCGCCGCCACCAGGATCCCCCGCCGCGCATACCGCGCCCTTCCCATGCCGCCCGCCATCACATGCCCCCCATGCGCGACAAGCCGCGCAACACCGCCACGAAGCCCGCGCCGCCGGTCACGATCAACAAGGCCGGCAACAGGGTCACAATCATGACCGCCGTCATCTTGACGGTGGTCTTGCCCACTTTTTCCTTCAGTTCCAGGCGGCGCTTCTCGCGCAGGCGCTCGCCGAAGCGGTTCAACGGTTCCTGCACCGCGCCGCCGTGCTGGTCGACCTGCGCGATCAGGCGGCAGATGGCCGACAGGTCGTCGTTGTCGAAGCCGGCGGCCAACCGCGCCAGCGACTGCTCGCGGGTCCGGCCGCGCACATACAGCTCGGACGCCAGCCGCAGCTCGTACGCCAGCACCGGCAGCACCTGGTCGAATTCCTTGGTCAGCACCTGCAGGCTCTGGTCGATCGACAGGCCCACTCCTTGCAGCAGGCGCAGCAGGTCGATCAGCAGCGGCAATTCGTTGGCGGCCTGCTTGCGGCGCCGCGACAGGCGCCGGCGCACGAACCACTTTGGCAGCATGTAGCCGATGGCGAAACCGAAGAACGCGGCCACGAACGACCCCAGCGAGCCGCCGACACTGCGTCCCAGGTCCAGCGCCACCGCCGCCGCCGGCAGCAGCAGCGCCAGCGCGAAGCGCGCCACGATGAAACGCAGCCGCGCCGTGACCGGGTTCTGGTAGCCCGCCATGTCGACCAGCTTGCGATCCTCGCCGGCCAGCAGGGCCTCGGCGAAGCGGCCTTCGCTCAGGCGTTTGCCGAACGAATCGGCGGCGCGGGTCGCGGCCGCCAGGCGCCCCTGCATGCCCTCGGCCGGCGGCGCGGCGGCCGGCGCGCTGGCGCGCCCCTGGCGCGTGGCCAGGGCCTGCTCCACCACCTGGCGGCTGCGGTCCTGCCCGCGCAGGCGCCGCGCCATGCTCAGGCCCAGGATCAGCAAGGCGGCGGCCACCAGCATCAGCGCCAGCGCCAGCACGGTCGAGACATTCCAGGCGTCGATCGCGGGCATGGGCGGCGTCCTCAAATGGCCTTGGCCATGCGATACAGGATGTACGAGCCGCCCAACTGCAGGCAGACCGCCGTCATCAGCATCTTGAAACCCAGCGGGTCGACCCAAAGCCCCATGAACAGGTCGTTGTTGGCCACCATGATGAAGCCGGCGATGCCCAGCGGCAGCAGCGCCAGGATCCAGGCCGACAAGCGGATTTCGGCCGAGCTGGCCGACAGTTCGGCGCGCGCCTGGCCGATGTCGCGCATGAACGCGGCCATGCGCTCTAGCACCTGGTCGCTGCGGCCGCCAAAGCGCAGCGCCACCGAGACCACCGCCGCCACCATGTAAAGCTCTTTCATGTCGTACTGGCGCGAAACCTGCACCAGCGCGGCGTCCAGTTCCTTGGCCGAGCGGCTCAGCGCGGCGGCGGTCTCGACCACTTCGCGCAGCGGCTCGTCGGTGGCGGCCGCCGCGGTCTGGAAGGCCGCCGCCATGCTGTTGCCGATGGTGACCAGGCGCACAATGTTGTCCAGGAACGCCGGCAATTGCGAGACACGGCGGCGCTGGCGCCGGTCGGCGCGCAGCCACAGCAGGAAGTAGGCGAACACCGTCAGCAGCACCAGCGCCACCAGGGCCGAAAGCCAGCCCAGGAAGGCCCCGGCCAGCAGCGCGCCCCCCACAATGGGCAGAATCAGCCTGGCGTAGAAAGCGGGACTCTGGCGCACCCCGCCCTGCAACAACAGCATGTCCCAGCGCGAGAACCCGCTGCGCAAGGCGCGCGCGCCCTGCGCGAAGGGCAGCCTGCCGCTGGCCGGCGCGCCGCGGCCGCGGCGCAACTGGTCTTCGAGGAAGGCGGAACTGGCGGCCCGCCGCTGGCCGTGAGTGGCATGGCGCCACAGCAGCACCGCCGCCAACGCCAGCACCAGCGCCAATCCCGCGATCACCCCGGCTTGCAGCATCAGCGCCTCCTGCTCCAGAAGCCGCCGCCATCCGACTCGGGCGGCGTGTTGTCGGCGGGCCGTTGCTCGTTGCGCAGTTTGGCCAGCTTGGGCGTGTGCGGATGGATGCCGAGCCAGTTCCAGCGGTCTTTTTCCTCGCCCTCGGGCGTGGCGAAGGTTTCGTGGCGGTACAGTTCCTGGGTCGAGATCACGCTGTCGCCCATGCCGGTGACCTCGGTCACCGACAGCACCCGGCGCTTGCCGTTGGACAGGCGGCCGATCTGCACGATGAAGTCGAGCGCGCTGGCGATCTGGCGCCGCAGGCTGTCCTCGCTGCCCTGAAAGCCGGCAAAGCCCGCCAGCATCTCGATCCGGTACAGGCATTCGCGCGGCGAGTTGGCGTGGATGGTGGCCATGGAGCCCTCGTGGCCGGTGTTCATGGCCTGCAGCATGTCCATGACCTCGGCGCCGCGCACTTCGCCCACCACCACGCGGTCGGGGCGCATGCGCAGGCTGTTGCGGATCAGTTCGCGGATGCTGACCGCGCCGCTGCCATCGAACCCGCCCTGGCGCGACTCCAGCCGCACCACGTGCGGGTGGTTGAGCGACAGCTCGGCCGTGTCCTCCACCGTCACCACGCGCTCGGTCTCGGGAATGAAGAACGCCAGCGCGTTCAGCAGCGAGGTCTTGCCCGAGCTGGTGCCGCCGGACACCAGGATGTTGCAGCGGTTCTTCACCGCCTCGTGCAACAGGCGGTAGATTTCCTCATCGAAGGTGCCCAGCGTCAGCAGGTCGGCCGGCTTGAGCGGATCCTGGCGGAACTTGCGGATCGAGACCATCGGGCCGTCCACCGCCAGCGGCTCGATCACCACGTTCAGGCGCCCGCCGTCGGGCAGGCGCGCGTCCACCATGGGGCTGGACTCGTCCAGCCGGCGGCCGATCGGCGCCAGGATGCGGCGCACGATGCGCAGCACGTGCTGGTTGTCGGTGAAGCGCAGCGTCTCGCGCGCCAGCACGCCGCGGCGCGACACGAACACGTTGTCATAGCCGTTGATCAGGATGTCCTCGACCGCGGGATCGGCCAGCAGGTCTTCCAGCGGCCCCAGGCCGGCCAGTTCCTTGGTCAGGGCCTCGGCGATCTGGCGCATTTCGCCTTCGTTGATCGGCACCCGCCGCAGACGCACGAAGCTGGCCACCTCGATGTCGACGAACTCCTGGATCGCCGAGCGCGCCCAGCGGCCGAACTCCGCCCCCAGCTCCTCGATGCGCGAGAGCAGGTGCTCGTAGGCCGCCGTCTTCACTTCCTGGAAGCGGTTGGACGAGGCGAAACCCTTGTCGCCATCGCCGCCGAATTCTATGGTCGCTGTCATGATCATGTGGGATCCCGCCGCCTTCGGTTACTCGACCACCATGCGGCGGTGCACACCGGGCAGCCAGGTGGCCAGCCAGCCTGCCCGGCCGCCGGGCGTGTTTTCTTCGGCGCTCAATTTCTCGGCCAGCGCCTGCACCGCGCGCACATAGACGTCGCGCTCGGCTTCCTCGTGCAGCAGGTGGCCCTGGTTGGTGCAGACCATCAGCGCCAGCGTGCGATCCGGCAGCGTGCCGACCAGTTCGAGCTGGAAGCGCTCGGCGATCTGCTGCGCCGTCATGCCGTAGCGCTCGTCGTAGCGGTTGACGATCAGGCCCAGGCTGCGGCGTTCCACGTGCAACTGTTCGAGCTCCTGCAACAGCCCGGCCAGCGACACCAGCGCGCCCACGCTCTGGTCGGTGACGATCCAGTTCTGCTGCGAGGCGCGCGCCAGGCCGGCCACGAATTCGGGATTGGTGAATCCGCCCGAATCGGCCACCACCACGCCGAAATGCTGGCGCATGCGCTCGAACACCAGCAGCGAGTCGGACTGCGACACATCGCGCATCTGGCCAAGGTCGCGCGGCAGCGCCAGCACGCTCAGGCCGTTGGCGGTATGCGACATGGCCGAGCTCAGCAAGGTCGAGTCGAGCCGGCGCAGATTGCGCGCCGCCTCGGCGAAGTCGAAATCGCCGCCGATGTTCAGGTACAACTGGCAATCGCCCACCGGCCAGCCCAGATCCATCAGCGCCACCCGGCTGGCCAGGGGCAGTTGGCCGCCGCCGGCGGCGGCCGGCTTGGCGCTCTTGGCGTTCGCGGCCGCGGCGCGCGCGGCGTGCTGGTGCTTGAGCCGGTCCTGCACCATGCCCGCCAGATGCACCGCCAGGGTACTGGTGCCCACGCCCGGACGCGCGCCCAGCAGCAGCACGCTGCGGCGCGAACCATCCATGCGGCCGCCGCCGGCCGGCACGTCCAGCAGGCGCTGCACCACGTCCTTGACTTCCCGCGGCGCCACGGTCGGATCGACGAAATCGCTGACGCCGGCGCGCAACGCGGCGATGGCCCCTTCCGGCTGGCTCAGCAGGCCCACCGCCACGCGCGGGATCGCCGGCGCGATGCGCGCCAGCAGACGCGCCAGTTCGGCCGACTTGAACAGCTTGCCCGGGTCGTCATCGCTCAAGGTGAAGTCCAGGAACACCACCTGCGGCTCGATTTCGGCCAGGCGCCTGCCCAGCGCTTCGACGCCCGGGACTTCCTGGGTCAACATCCCCATGTCGCCCAGCGCCTGCCCGAGCTGCGCGGCCACGCCGTCGCCCTTGGAACAAAACAGAAACCGGTTGCCGTTCTGCAAGCCAACCCACTCCCTGGCATGTGTCTTCATATCGCTCACCGTGAGAAACCCGGCATTTGCTGCCCGCCCACAGGGCCCATCAGGTAGTACCCCCAGGCGTTGAACGCGGTGTCGGTCGCCTCCTGCCTGGCCCCGGGCAGCGGCAGGGTGACGCCGCGCGCAATGGGCCGCACCAGGCGCGGCGTTACCACGATCACCAGCTCGGTGTCCTCCTGCGTGTAGTCGACGCTGCGGAAAAACGAACCAATGATGGGCAGATCGCCCAGCATCGGCACCTTGTTGACCAGCGCCTTGGTCTGGCGCGACACCAGGCCGCTGATAACGAAGCTCTCGCCATCGCCCAGTTCCACCGTGGTGTCGGCGCGGCGCGTGCGCAGGGCCGGGATCAAGGTGGTCGAATTGGTGCCGTTGGACACCGCAATGGCATTGCCGTAGTCCAGTTCGCTCGCCTCCGGCGCCACCTTCAGCGCGATGCGCTCGCGCGACAGCACCGTCGGCGTGACCGTCAGGCCGATACCGAACGGCTTGAAGGTCACCGTCGTGGTGCCAAGGCCGCCCGCCTCGGGAATCGGCAATTCACCGCCGGCCAGGAAGCTGGCGCTCTGCCCCGTCAGCGCGACCAGCGTCGGCTCGGCCAGCACGCGGGCCATGCCGTTGTTCTGCAGCAGCCGCAGGCGCGCGCTGAAATCGTTGGAGTCGTAGAACAGCGAGAAGCCCGAGGCCAGCGCCGCGCCCTTGGTGAATCCCAACGGCGCCGGAAAACCATCCGGCGTGATCGAGTTGGTGCCGCCCCAGGGACCGCTGCGGCCGGCAAAGCTGATGCCTGCCTGCTTCATGACCGAGCGCGATACCTCGACCACTTTGACCTCGACCTGCACCACGCCGCCGGTGCCCGCGGTGGACACATCGACCACATTCTTGTCGCCCACCGCCGCGCGGGCCGCGGCCACCGAGGCCTGGTGCGACAGCGGCGAGTCGGCCTGCCCCGAGACCAGCGCGCGCTCGCCCGCCACGTCCACGTTGGCGCCGCCGCTCACGCCCCGCCCGGCCATCACCTGCTGGACGTCGCCGGCCACCCGCAGATTCCAGCGCTGCGGCTCGCCGTTGGCGCCGCTCCAGACCTGCAATTGCGTGGTTCCCGGCTTCTTGCCATACAACAGCAGCGCTGCCTGCCGCTTGCCGGAAGCCGGCAGCACCTTGACGTCGGCCACCTCGGGATCGCCGATGGCGATGCGCGCCGGCGCGCCGTCCAGCATCAGTGTCTGCTGGCCCTTGACGCCAAGCACGATGTCGCGGACGGGCGCGCTGGCGCCGGGGGCCGTCTGCTGCGCGCTCTGCGCCAGGCCGGCCGGGCCGTATGTCATTGCCGCTGCGGCCGACAGGACGCAGATCAGGGAGGTGCGCTGAAATCTCTTCATTTGCTGGATCTGATTGACAGGTAAGGTCCAGCCGCGGGCGGCACCTGGCCACGCGCAGCCACGTTTCAATAGCGCACGCGCTCGGATTTGTCTCCTCGCAGTATTTCCACCGACCGGCCGCCGCCGCCACCGCCGGCCGCGCGCGCTGGCGCGGTTCTGGCCGCCGGGGTGGGGGCATCCAATTGCGCCAGGCTGTCGCCGGCATAGGCGCGGTTGGGGCCGCTTTGCAGTTGCTCGCGCTGTTCCGGTGTCAGGTCGGCGCGCGCCGGCAGCACCGCGCTGCGCTGCGCGAACAGTCGCGGATCGGGCTGGCCGTCGTCCCCGATCGGCCGCAGGGCCAATTGCAGGCGGCCCGAGCGGCTGGCCAGCACCAGCTCGTTGACCCGATCGACCGGCACCGCCAGCACGGCGGTCCGGGCCGGCTGTCCGGGCGGGCCGGGCAGCGCCGTTTTTTCCTCGGGGCCATCGAGCGAGGCCGCGCCATACGCCAGCACCCGCACCTGCGATTGCAGCAGGCGCGCCTGCCCCCCCGGGATTTCGACGCCCTTATCGAGCATGAAGAACACGTCCACCAGGTCGCCCGGCGCGATGCGGTTGGCGCCGCCCACCACCTCATCGACGGCGATCGCCAGCGCGCGCTCGCCCGGCTTGAGCTGACGCGCCAGGCCCTGCGCCAGCATGCTGGGCAACAGCGGGTCGCCCGCGGCCACATCGACCCGCGTGTACGCCCCCTGCAACGGCGCAATCGCGCTGTAGCTGCCCGACAGCGCCACCTGCCACTGGTCCACCTTGAGCATCCTGTCGCCGTCGATGCGTGTGCCGGCCGGGATCGCCGCGGCCGCCACCACCACCGGATAGCGCTTGGCCGGCGCCTCGGCCGGCGCGGGCGCGGACGCCGCGACCGGGCCCGCCGGCGCCGGTGCTGGCGCCGGCGGCGCCGACGCCAGGCGCCAGGCCACGAACGCCAGCACGATACCCGCCGCCAGCAACACGCCCGCGATGATTTTGCTCAGACTGCTCATGGTGTCCCTTGGGAAATTTGCACGATGGCTTTGGACGACAGCCGGGTCGGAATCCAGTTCTTGTCCGTTCCCGGCAGCATCGCGATGAATGCCTGGAAGGTCGAGAGCACCGGCCAGGCCTGCACATCGAACGTCATGGCCACGGTGCTGCACTGGGCGGCCCGCCCGCCCGCGCCGCTCCAGCCGCACGGCGCGCTGGTGGCCGCGCAGGCCACCGCCGACCCGCCGCCGAACACGCTCATGGCCGCCGAACAGGCGGCGCCGGGCACGTCCGCCTGGCCGGCGAAACGCGCGTGGAGCGCGGCCCGCGCGCCTTCCGCGGCCGCCGCGGCCAGTTGCTGCTGCATCCAGAACAGCACGCCATAGCCGACCACGGCGCACACGAACATCAACAGCATCGTCACCATCAGCGAGAATTCGAGCGAGGCGATGCCGCGCTGGCCACGGGCGCGGCCGCGCGCGGCGGCGGCATCGGCGACGACGCGCTCGTGCATGTCAGTTGCTCCCATCCAGGGCATTGCCCAGGTGAACCGTGGCGCGGGCGCTCAGCACGCTGGAGGGCGGCATCAGGGCCTGCGCCAGGAAGGGGAAATTGGGAATCAAGGGATTGGCGCCATAGGGGTAGCTGACGGTCACCTCGATCTGGTCGGCGTTCAGCGGCTGGCCGCTGCAGGCGCCACCGGCGCTGCTGCTGAGCGCGCCCGACGCCCCGCACACCGCCACGGCCACGGCGGCCGAGGACATGGTGGTGATCCAGGCGGCGCGATCCAGCGCGATATCGCGGCCGGCATTGGCGCGCACGGTCAGCGAGGCGGCGCCCGGCTGCCATTGCAGCACCTTGCGGGCGCCATCCTGCGCGGCCAGGGTGACGGAATGCTGCGCGGTGAACACCAGGGCGTACGTCAGGATCGCGTAGAACACCAGGAAAAACACCACGAATACCAGTCCGAATTCGAGGGAATAAACGCCACGCTGAGCGCGGCCGCGCCCAGGTAGGCGCCGTAGGGGATCTGGCGGGCCCGCGGTGACAGCGCCCGGCCGCGGGAAATGAACAGGTACAGCAAGGCATGCAGGCCGGCCAGCAGGCTGGCGGCCACCAGCGTCAGCACCAGCGGCGCAAAGCCCGTCAGCAGCCCCAGAATGGCGATCGCCTTGACGTCGCCCGCGCCCATCAGGCGCCGCGTCCAGAGCGGGAAAAACGGCAAGGCCAGCGCGAATCCGGCCAAGGCCATGGGCCAGCCGGCCCAGCGCGGCGGATACCCCCATGCCGGCGTCAGCCAGGCCGCCAGCAACCACAGCGCCTGGGCCGCGAAGCCCGCGACGATGAGCGTGTTGGGTACGCGGCGATCGCGCACATCGGTGTACATCAACACCAGATTCCAGCATGCGAACAACAACCACCACAGCACTTCCCCTGGATACAAGGCAGGACCTTCTGACGGTTTCGGATTCAACGACGGGAGTGTCCGTTCAGACGAACACCGTCTCCTTTCTCTGACTGACGGGCAAAACCTGCCCGCCGCCGGCGTTCACGCCGCCGCGCCTGACGCCGTCAATCCGCAACCGCCCGAAGCCGCTGCGCGGGAAGCGTTGTCAACATCGATCCGCGCCAGGCGGAGCGGCAGGCCCGACCGTCCGAGTGCCCAGGCCAGCGCCAGGCGCACCAAGGCGGCCGGGGCCTTCGGCCTCACTTGGACGCGTTGGCGAGCTTGGCTTGCAGCGACGTGAACAGGCCGCTGAGCGCGCCCGTGAAGGTCGCCAAAGCCGCCACCAGCGCCACCGCGATGGTGCCCGCGATCAACCCGTATTCCAGGGCGGTGATCCCTTCTTCTTCGTTCCAGAACTGCGCGAGTTTCGCTTTCATGTCGAGCTCCTGAGGTCCCGCTTGATGATCGAGCCATGCCGTGGGGACGGCGCTGGCCCCCTAAGCCCGGAACAGCCGGCGCGCGGGCGGGTTCCGCCGGCGCCCTCCGGGTACCGCTAACCCGGTCCCAGGGTGGAGCCGGGCGCCCTGCCCGGCTCCACCACCGGAGCCGATTCGATGATCGAATCGATGCGTTGCGCCAGGCGCGCGCGAAACCGGCGCGACGCCCGTTGCAGATGCCAGCGCATCACCAGCAGCATGACGGCCGACAGCGCGAACGCGATGTACGGCAGCAGCACTCCGCCGATCTGCAGGCTGGAAAAATCCCGCGGGGTGGTGCAGACCACCGTGCCGGCGGCCGCGCCCGTGTAATGCATGCCGCACACCGCGATCGCCATCAAAACGGCCGCCGCGACGCGCTGCAACTCATTCTGCGTGTTGAAAGCCAGCCATAATGCGGCTGACGCGGCGATTACGGCTATCAATACCGATAAAACAACCATCGGCAGATTCCAGATAAATACCGCCGGCATGCGCATGGCGCTGATACCGACATAATGCATCGCCGCCACGCCCAGGCCGGCGGCCAGGCCCCCCACCAGGCAGCGCATGAATGTGAAATGGTCGCGGCCCACATACCAGAAGGCCCACCCGGAAAAACCCGCCGCCACCAGGAAGCTGAGTACCGTCAGCCCCACCTGGTAGCCCACGCCGAACGGCAGCTCCTGCGCCTGCATGCCGATGAAATGCATGCTCCAGATACCGACACCCCCCATCGCCAGGGCGCCGATGAGGATGTAACCGATGCGGATCTCGCCGTCCTGCATTTCGGTGCGGATGCCCACGGCGGCCAGCAGCGCGACGTAGGAGCCGAGCGCCGCGATCAGGAACGACAGCGCCACCAGACCGGCATTGAACGCGAGCGGAACGATGTCGCCCGGGTTCATGCGGGGCCCCAGTGGGCCGGCCGCCGGCCAGGCTTTGGCGGCGGCATGCAAGCGACGATTGCGTTGCAGTCATCCTGGTCCATCTGCGGACTCCCGAGAGCCGTTAAACCCGAAGTGTTTTGAAATTTTTATATAGTCTTATCTATTAACAATTAATACACATCAGGGTTTATACCAATATTCGCAACGCTGCGACAGCGCACTTGTAACGAATACCCGAAAATTCGCCACGGTCATTATGAGGAATACCGATAAACCCTGAATCGGGTGCCGTCGATATTGCCTTTCATTTCTTTCTGTTGTTATATCCACGTGTCGCCCAAGCGCGTGAAATAATTTGTCATTATCATGGAGCGCTGGCACCATGCCGGCTGGACGGCGCAACATTTTTATATAGCGGCTCCACATATTTACGCCCCGGTTCAGGCCATTTTCGAATACCTGTTTGAACGGCGCTTGCGGCAAACGAGAGACAACACGGCATGAGACGCACGCTTCCTGCAAGTCCGCTTTCCCTCGCCCTGATCTGCACGCTGGCCGCCCCGGGCGCGGCCCACGCCGACGGCCCCTTGCGCGGCAACCCTGTCGACGCCATGCCGCCGATCGAAAGGCCTCCGGCCGCTACGCAGCCGCCGCCGGTAGTGCAGGCTCAGACGCCGGAGCAACTGGCGCTGCAGGCGCGACTGGCGCAGCGCATCGTGCCGCGCCACTTCGATGTCACCGGCGTGCACGCCCTGCCGTTCGAGGAGGTCGCCAATCTGCTCTCGCCACTGTCGGGCAAGGAGATCAGCCTGGGCGAGCTGGTGCAGCAGGTCGACAGGATCACCCAGCTCTACCGCGACCGCGGCTATCCGCTGTCCTTTGCACTGGTGCAGAACCAGACCTTCGCCAACGGCCTGGTGGTGGTCACCGTGGTGGAAGGCTATATCGGCACGGTGCGCATCGAAGGCGACATCGGCAACGCCCAGGACCGGCTGGAATCGCTGGCCGAACCGCTCAGGCAGGAAAAGCCGCTCAAGCAGGCTACCCTGGAACGCGTGCTGAACCTGATGCGCACGGTGCCCGGCGTGAAGTTCACGCCGTCGCTGGACCTGCCGCGGCGCGCCGATGGCGCCACCGAGCTGGTGCTGGCGGCCTCGCGCCAGCCGGTCAGCCTGACCGGCGGCGTGGCGGATCTGGGCACCGGCATGCAACCGCTGGTGAATCTGGCCACCAACAGCCTCACGCCGCTGGGCGAACAGGTCAAGCTGACGGCGTCGGTGCCCTTGAACACCGACGAGGTCAAATACGTCTCCGGCGAGATCCGGGTGCCGCTGGGCAACGACGGCCTGGCCGTCAAGGTGGACGGCTACCACTATGACGCGCGGCCCAAGGACGACGCCATCGAGTACCTGGGCTTTAACCGCCGGGTCAAGAACGACCGCATCGGCGTCGGCGTCAGCTATCCGCTCCTGCTCAACAACACCCGGTCGCTAACCGGCACGCTGGGCGTCTACGCCGCCAATTCCAAGGACCGCTACGAGGCCAAGCAATCCGACCGCTGGTTGCAGCAGGACGCGCAGGTGCGCGCCGCCAACCTCGAAATGCGCTACATCCAGGTATCGGAGTCGATGACGTCGGACGTGACGCTGGCGGTCGCCAAAGGCTTCGACGGCGCCGGCGCCAAGAAGGAGATCAGCTCCAACTACGGCTACGCCGCGGTGCCGATCCTGGATCTGGACTTCACCCGCTACAACCTGAACGCCAAGCAGACCTTCGCCCTGCCCGCGCAGTTCGGCCTGACCCTGTCAGGCGCCGCCCAGTATTCGAGCAATATCCTGCCGTCTTCCGAGCAGGTGTCGTACGGCAGTTGGCGTTATGCGATGGGTTATCCGCAGGGCGAGCAAAGCGGCGACAAGGGTGTCGGGGTGTCCGCCGAAATCAATCGCCGCTTCGGTACCGGCTGGCAGTACCTGACCAACGTGCAGCCCTATGCGCTGATCGACTATGCCCGCACCTGGTACAACAACTCGAGCCTGCAGCAATTGAACCAACGCCACCTGTCATCGGTGGCGCTGGGGCTGCGCTTTACCGACGACAAGTATTACCTGTTTGATTTCAACGTGGCCAAGCCGATCGGTTCCGCCACCGTCAATGACAACCGCAACGTGCGCTTCAACGCCAATTACTCGTTGTATTACGACGCCTTCTGATTTGCGCCGTCGCGGCCCCGCCCCCTGCCCGCGCCCGTTTCGACGGGCGTTCTTTTTGGGCTGTTGGGCACACCGCGTTACGTAACGTCGCCCGTAACGTAACGGCCGATAGCCGCCCGGACGTAACATTCGCAGGTGGCGCGTGATCGTAAAAATGGGGGATTCCCAATATTGGTACAAACCCTCCGTTTAATCCATAACCAATTGATTTTTAAGAATTTTTTAAATAAAGAAAATCTCAGCGGAGGACACTGGACGGCGTTTTGAAAAGTATTGGCACGGTTTATGCATGAAGGGATGTATCGGGCAGTTTCGACGCCTGACATATCCCCCACAGGAGCTCGCCATGAATGCCAAGATTGAAACGCTGCGCGTACAACGTATCCTGACTTCCACTGTTATGGCGGCCGCGCTGATGAGCGCGCTGGCTGCCTGCGGCGGGGGCGGCGGCGGCGGCAAGAGTTCGGCCTCGCTGCCCGGCACGACCATTCCGACCACTCCCGGCGGCTCGGGCAACCCGAACAACCCGAATAACCCGAACAACCCGACCGATCCAGTCACCACCGGGCTGTTGCAGACCACGCTGGGCAATACCGGCGGCGCCGTCGATAACACCCTGCCCCTGAATCTAGACACCACCCTGGGCGGGGTCGGCAAGGCGCTGGATCCGACCGTCAAGCCGGTGGTCGACACGGTGGTCGGCCTGACCCAGCAGGTGGGCGCCACCACCGGCCTGGGCCAGCCGGTCGACGGCACCGTCAAGCAAGTGGGCGGGCTGGTCGAAGACCTGGGCGCCACGGTCAAGGGCACCGGCCTGCCCGGCGGCCTGAGCGGCGGCGTCGGCGGCCTGGTGGAAGGGCTGGGCAAGACGGTGGCCAGCACCGGCGGGCTGTTGCACGCCGATCCCAAGAACCCGCAGCCGCTGACCACGGTGCTGGGCAACGCCACCAACGCGGTGGGCGCCCTGACCGCCGGCCTGTCGGGACAAGGCGGCCTGCTCAATCCCGTGACCCAACTGGTCGGCGGCGTGACCGGCGGCGTTCTGGGCGGACCCTCCACGCCGTTGCTCGAGCCGGCCCTGGGCAACGTCGGCAAGACCGTCGACAACGTGTTGCCGCTGGGCCTGCAGCCGACCCTGGGCGGTATCGGCGCGGCGCTCGACCCGACGGCCAGTCCGCTGGCCGGCACGGTGGTCGGCCTGACGCAGCAGGTGGGCGCCACCACCAAGCTGGGGGCGCCGGTCGGCGGCCTGCTCAACACCCTGGGCGGCACCGTCACCAACCTGGGCACCCAACTGCCCGGCGGCAACGTGGCCGGCCTGAACGGCGTGCTCCAAGGCCTGGGCGGCGCGGTCGGCAGCGCCGGCGGCCTGCTCAATGCCACGCCGGGCAATGCCAACCCGCTCGGCAACACGCTGGCCAATGCCACCGGCGCGGTGGCGTCGCTGACCAGCGGCCTGGGCCTGGGCGGCGCGGTGGGCGGCAACAACGGCGGCCTGCTCAGCCCCATCACGGGCATTCTGGGCGGTGTGACCGGCGGCGCCACGGGCGGCAACGGCGGACTGCTGGCCCCGGTGACCGGCCTGCTCGGCGGGGTCACCGGCAGCGTTGGCGGCGCCACCGGCGGCGCGGCCAACGGCGGCTTGCTGGGCGGCCTGCTGGGCGGCGTGACCGGCGCCACGGCCGGCGGCGCCACGGGCAACAACGGGGGGCTGCTGGGCGGCCTGCTCGGCGGCGTGACGGGCGGCGCCACGGCCAGCGCGGGCGCGAGCGCCGGCTCCGGTGCGGGCGCCAGCGGCGGCAGCGGCGGCAGCGCCGGTTCGGCCAGCAATGGCGGTCTGCTCGGCGGCCTGCTTGGCGGCGTGACGGCCGGCGTCAGCGGCGGCGCCAGCGCCAGCGGCTCGACCAACGGCGGCCTGCTCGGTGGCTTGCTGGGCGGCCTGTCGGCCAAGAAGTAATCAAGCGGATCCGCGAGGGAGCGACGCCATGCTGCAACAAGAATCCATCGTTCACCACGAGCCTGTGACCGTGATGCCTGAATCCCGCCACACCGATCTGCGCCCCGGCGTGCTTGACGATATCGCCCTGATGCTGGGCCGCCAGTTCGCCGTGTACAACGCGGCATGCCAGTCGGCCCTGGCCGAGAAGTTGGGCATGCCCCTGGCGGATCTGAAAGCGCTGGAACTGGTGATGGAGTTCGATGCCCTGCCCACCGGCCAGCTGGCCCAGTTGATGGGCATCAGCTCCGGCGGCGCCACGGCCTTGATCAACCGCCTGGAAGCGGCCGGGTACGTGCAACGCGGCCGCCATCCGCTGGATCGCCGCATGATCGTGATCCGGCCGGTCGAGGAGCAATGCCAGCACCTGGCGCAGGAGCGCCAATGGGTGGCCGAGGCGGTGGTACTGATGGCCCGGCGCTACGATGCCGGCGAACTGGAGGTGGTGCACGCCTTCCTGGCGCAATGCGTGCGCGCGCTGCGGCACGACACCCTGGTCTGGCTCGAAACCCGCAACGCCCACGACTGAGCGTTCACGCGCGGGCCCGCCGCGCCCCGATCCGCGAGGATCGGGGCGCGGTGTTCATTGGGGCGGCCCGAATTGCAGCCGCGGAACCGCCTGGAGCAGGCGCCGCGTCATATCCTGGCGCGGCGCGTGCAACACCGTCCCGGCCTCGCCCAGCTCGACGATGCGGCCGCCATCCATGACCGCGATGCGGTCGGCCAGGTACTCGACCACGCCGAAGTTGTGGGTGATGAACAGGTACGCAATGCCCAGCTCGTCCTGCAGTTCGCGCAGCAAGTCGAGTATCTGCGCCTGCACCGAGACGTCCAGCGCCGAGGTCGGTTCGTCGCAGATCAGCACCTTGGGCTCCACCGCCAGCGCGCGCGCGATGGCGATGCGCTGGCGCTGGCCGCCCGAAAACTCGTGCGGATAGCGCGCCAGCGTATTGGCCGGCAGGCCGACCCGCTCGACCAGCCGCGCGGCGCGCTCGCCGCGTTGCGCCGCGCTCATGCCACGGCGCAACGATTCCAGGCCCTCGTCGAGGATGTCGCCGACCCGCATGCGCGGATCGAGCGAGGCATAGGGATCCTGGAACACGATCTGGATGTCCTGGCGCAGGCGCCGCAAGCGGGCGCGGTCGGCGGTCAGCAGATCCTGCCCTTGCAACATGGCGCGGCCGGCGATATGCGCGCCGTCGATCAGGCGCAGCAAGGCCTTGCCGGTGGTGGTCTTGCCGCAGCCCGACTCGCCCAGCAGCGCCAGGGTCTCGCCCGCGCGCAGCGAGAAGGTCACGCCATCGACCGCCTTGACCCACGACACCACGCGCCGCAGCGGCCCCTTGCGCACCGGGTAATGCACCTTCAGATCCTGCACGTCCAGCACCACGCCGGGTTCGCGCGGCGGCCGATGCGCGCCCTGCCGGTCGCGGCCGGCCTGGCTGAGCGGCACGCCGCGTTTCTCGAACGTCGGAATGGCGTCGAACAGTTGGCGCGCGTACGGATGCTTGGGCGCGCGGAAGAATTCATCGGCGCTGGCGCTTTCGACGATTTCGCCGCCACGCATCAGCGCCACGTGGTGCGCGACGTTGCGCACCACCGCCAGGTCATGCGTGATGAGCAGCACGGCCATGCCGATCTCGCGCTGGATATCGGCCAGCAGCGCCAGCACCTGGGCCTGCACGGTGACATCGAGCGCGGTGGTGGGTTCGTCGGCGATCAGCAGCAAGGGCTCCGCCGCCAGCGCGATGGCGATCATGACGCGCTGCTTCTGGCCGCCGGAGAACTGGAACGGATAGTCGTCGATGCGCCGCTCGGGCTCGGCAATGCCGACCCGCCGCAGCCAGTCGATGGCCCGCGCGCGCGCCGCCGCGCCGCGCAGCGGCGTATGCGCCACCAGCGTCTCGATGATCTGGTCGCCGACCCGCATGACGGGATTGAGGCTGGTGGACGGTTCCTGGAAGATGATGCCGATGCGGCCGCCGCGCACCCCGCGCATGGCGCTCTCGGGCAGGCGGTTGAGATCTTCGCCGTCCAGGTCGATCTGGCCGCCGACGATGCGGCCGGCGTCGGGCAACAGCCGCAGCAGCGCCAGCGCGGTCATGCTCTTGCCGCAGCCGGATTCGCCCACCAGGGCGAACGTCTCGCGCTGCGAAATGGCCAGTTGCAGGCGCTTGACCGCGTGCGTCATGCCGCCGTCGCCGGCGATATCGACATCCAGGCCGCGCACGGCCAGCAAGGGCGTGTCCTGACGGATATCCTGGCTCATGGCGCGTCTCCGGCTTTGGGGGCGCGGGCATCGGCCGCCAGCGCGGCGCCCGGGCGGCGGCCGAACCAGCCCGCGCCGGGCAGGCGGCCCGGCTTGTAGCGCCGGGTGCGCGGATCGAAGGCGTCACGCACCGCGTCGGCGAACAGGTTGGCGGCCAGCACCAGCGCCAGCATGAACAGGAAAGCGGTCATCAGGTTCCACCAGATCATCGGATCGCGCGACATTTCGAGGCGGGCGCCGTCGATCATCGAGCCGAACGAATTCATGCTGGGATCGACGCCGATGCCCAGGTACGACAGCACCGCCTCGTACAGCACCAGCCCGGAGAATTCCAGGACCACGGTGATCAGCACCAGGTGCGCGACGTTGGGCAGCAGGTGGCGCGTCATGATGCGCCAGTGCGACACGCCAAAGGCGCGCGCGGCCTGCACATATTCCAGCTCGCGCAGCTTGAGGGTCTCGGCGCGCAACAGGCGGCACAGCCCGGCCCAGCCGGTGAAGCCCAGGATCATGCACAGCAGGAACAGGCGCAGGTCGGCGCGCGCGGCCGACGTGTCGAACAGATCGGCGTGGTTGTCGATGTAGACCTGCATCATCAGGGCGCAGGCCGCCACCAGCAGCACGCCGGGGATGGAGGTGATGGTGGTGTAGAGGTATTGGATGGCGTCGTCGACACGGCCCTTGAAGTACCCCGCCGCGATGCCGAAGACGATGGCCGGCGGCAGCATCGCCAGCGTGGTCAGGCTGCCGATGACGAGCGCGGTGCGGATGCTCTTGAGCGCCTGCCACAGCACGTCGTTGCCGATGCGGTCGGTGCCCAGGGCGTGATAGCCGCTGGACAGCGCGGCCAGCGCCCCCGCCACCAGGCACAGCAGCGTGAAGGTGATGGCCATGGCGCGCCACGGCACCTGCGCGCGCCCGCCCAGCAGGGCCTCGGCCGCCACCGACGCGCCGCCGCTCCGCGCCAGGCAGGCGAACAGCAGGCCGGCCCCGGCCAGCGCCACGGCCAGGCCGCCCGCCAGGCCCAGGCCCAGGCGGTAGAAAACGTCGCCGCGATGGTCGCGGTCGGGGTCGGCCAGGTGCGCGCCGGCGGCCCGCAGGCGTGGGAAATCGCGCACCGGCTTGTCGTCCACCAACAGGGTTTCCTTGGTGAACTGGCGCACCGCCAGCGGGCTGGAGTAGGTTTTCTCGGGCTGGGTCAGGACGCTGCCGCGCAGCAGGCCGTCCAGCGCCGACTTGACCGCCGGCGCATAGACCGGCGCGGCGTCGGCGGCGGCGCCCGGGGCCGGCGGCAGTTGCGGCCGGTAGTGGATGGAATCGAGCAGGCCGACCAGCGCGAACGCCGCCAGCACCACCGCCGAGCACATCGCCGGGGTATCGCGCGTCACCCGCGTCCAGGTGGCGCGCAGGTTCGGGCTGCGCCGCACCCGCCAGGCATAGGCCAGCACGCCCAGCACCATGAGCCACAGCGCGATGTCGGTCCAGAGGAATACGAACTTGGGCATGGCGGCTACTCGAAACGGACGCGGGGGTCGGCCAGCGTGTAGGAAATATCGGCCAGGATCAGCCCGACAATGTAGAGCGAGGCGCCCAGAAACACCATGGCGCGCACGATGGAGAAGTCCTGCGCGTTGATGGCGTCGATGGTGTAGCTGCCCAGGCCCGGGATGCCGAAGAAGGACTCCGCGATCAGGCTGCCCATGAACAGCAGCGGCAGGGCCGCGACGGTGCTGGTCAGGATCGGCAGCATGGCGTTGCGCAGCACGTGGCGCAGCAGCACTACGCGCTCGGCCAGGCCCTTGGCGCGCGCGGTGCGCACGTAGTCCTTGCCGATCTCCTCCAGGAACAGGGTGCGGTAAAAGCGCGCCTCGGGCCCCAGCCGCGAGACGATCGCCACCAGCACCGGCAGCGCCAGGAACTTGACCATGTCCAGGCCGCCCTCGAAGCCGGAGAACGGCACCAGCCGCAGCAGCTTGGCGAACATCCACTGCCCGGCGATGATGTAGAACAGGCTGGAGATCGACAGCAGGATGACGCACAGCACCACGCCCCAGAAGTCCAGCCGCGTGGCGCGGAAATACACCAGCGTCAACGAGAACACGATGCTGGCGAACAGCCCCAGGAAGAAGGTGGGCACCGCCAGCGCCAGGCTCGGCCCCATGCGGGTCTGGATCTCGCGGCCGATGTCGCGGCCGCCGTCGGAAGCGCCGAAATCCATGGCCAGCAGCGGCACCGAGCGCTGGTAGAACACGGTGTCGGTCAGTTGCGCCGCGCCCTGGGCCTGGGCGTTGTAGAACAGCGGCTTGTCGTAGCCGCGTTCGGCCTTCCATTTCTCGACCGCGTCCTGGCTGACGCGCTGGCCGCCGATGGCCAGGCGCGCCATGTCGTCGGGCGTGTTGACGGCGAAAAACAGGATGAAGGTGAACAGGTTCACGCCGATCAGAATCAGCACGCCGTACAGCAGCCGGCGGATGACGTAGCCGATCATGATTGATGCTCCTTGCGAGACGCCTGGACGAAGGCGGTCTGCCGTTCGCGCCGCTTGAGCGCCACGTAGGACGGCCAGATCGCCAGCGCGATCAGCAGCACCAACAGGCCCAGCGGCCACCAGATGGGGGAATTCCATTCGTCGATCTTGCGTTCGCGCAAGACCGGATCGATTTTCATGTACTGCAACGTGTTGCGCACCATCTGGGTCGGCTTGGCGTTGCCGACCCACTGCTGGTAGGCGCCGCCCGACATCGGGAAATAGCCGAACATCCACGGCGCGTCGCGCTGCACGATGGCCACCATGCGCTGGATCAGCGCCGCTTTCTCGGGGCCGTCGTCCAGGAACTTCATCTGCTCGAACAGCCTGTCGTATTCGGGGCTGTCGTAGTTGGCGGCGTTCTCGCCGCCGCTCTTGGCCTTGGCGTTGGGGCCGTAGAGCAGGAACAGGAAGTTCTCGGCATCGGGATAGTCGGCGTTCCAGCCCCACAGGAAGATCTGCGCGGAGCCGCGCCGCATCTTGTCCTGGAAGCGGTTGTAATCGGTCGAGCGCACGTCCATCTGCACGCCCAGTTTGGCCATTTGCCGCCGCATCCAGTCGAACTGCGGATTGGAACCGCCGCCGGTCATGGAGTCGTAGTACAGCACCAGCGGCGCGCCGGTGACGGCGTTGCGGCCATCGGGGTAGCCGGCCTCGGCCAGCAGCTTGCGCGCGGTCTCGATGGACTTGCGCACCGGCTTGCCGTCGACCAGGTCGTAGACCACCGGGTTCACGCCCTCGGGCGGTTCGCGGTAGCCCAGCACGCCGGGCGGCACCGGGCCGTAGGCCACCGAGGCCTGGCTGTTCTCGAACACCGCCACGTACTCTTCCCAGTCGAAGGCGATGCTGATGGCCTGGCGCAGCTTGCGGTTCTTTTCGGCCTGTTCGGGCGTATCGCCCTGGCCCACCACCGGGTCGAGCCAGTTAAAGCCCATGTACCAGTTGGCGGTCTCGACCGTGGTGGGCAGGCGGATGCCGTGCTCGGCGTATTTGCGCGCCTTGTCCTGGCTGTCACCAGCGGCCACCAGCATGGCCACGCCGTACTCGCCGCGCTCGATCTGCGGCACGTCGTAGTAGCCCTGCATGAACTTGCCGGTCAGCGGAATGGCTTCCTTCTCGACGCTGAACACGGCGCGGTCGATGAAGGGCGTGGGCTTGCCGCAATCGGCCAGCAGACCGGCCGCGCGGTCGCCCGGCTCGCCTTCGCAGGGATAGGGCTCGCCATGGAAATTGGGATTGCGCGCCAGCACGTGGCGGCGGTTCGGCAGCGACTCGGCCAGCATGTAGGGGCCGGTGCCGACCGGCCAGGTGTTCAGCGACAGGTCGTGCTCGGCCATGCCGGGCTGGTTGTAGAAGCGGTCGGCCTCCCAGGGCACGGGGGCCGTGAAGGTCATGGCCAGCCAGTACTTGAACTGCGGATACTTGCCCTTGACGCGGATGCGCAGCGTGTGCGGATCGAGCGCCTGCACCCCGGTGAAGCCATCCGCTTCGCGCAGGTCCAGCCATGCGGCGCCGGCGCCGCCCGGCAGGTCGCGGCGCAGCGCCTGGTCGCGCTGGCGCAGGCGGTCGCCATATTCCTTCAGGCCGCTCACATACTCGGCCATCAGCGAGTAGATCGGCGACACCACGCGCGGGCTGGCCAGGCGGCGAAAGGCGTAGACGTAGTCGTCGGCGGTGAGTTCGCGGGTGCCGGTGCGCGGGAAGTCGGGGATGGCGTATTTGCCGGCCAGGTCCGCGGGCGCGAGCGGGAAGTAGTCGTAGCTGCCGTCGGCCTGGCGGGCGAAGGCCGGATGCGGGGCGAAACGCATGCCGGGCTTGAGCTTGATGTCGTAGACGCTTTCGGCGATCTGCTCGCCCGGCGCGTCGGCCGGCAGCACCTTGCCCTGCGCGTCCAGGTAGACCGGCGGGTCGATCGAGGCCGCCGCGCGCGGGATCAGCTCGTAGGGCCGCTTCAGGTAGTGATAGCCGTAGAGCGTCTCATAGATGTTGTAGGTATAAGGGGTTTCATCGCCGGAATAGGAACTGGCCGGGTCCAGGTACTTGGGCGAACGCTTGACGAAGGCGGAATACAGGGTGTTCTGGCCTTCGGCGCCAGCCGGATAGGGGCTGTTGATCGGGCTGCCGTCCCGGGAGCAGCCCGCCAACGCCAGCAACAGCATCATGGCCGCCGCCCAGAGCCGCATCGAAGCACGCATGGAAACCTTTCCTTCTATACAGTGCGACAGAGAATAGCAAAGGTGTATCCGCCCCAGTACCCTGGCATCCCCCTAGGGAACCGACGGGCGCCCCGCGGCGCGCACAGCAGGACGGATTTCCCCCGCCAGCGCGCGGCGATCAGCCGCACTGGCGCTGGCGCCAGCAGTCGTAGCGCCACTTCCAGGGCTGCATGGGGTTGCGGCCGGCCCACAGGCCGCGCCCGGCGGCCTTGGCCTGGCGTTGCAGGTCGGGCATGGCCTTGTCGTTCAGGTACTCGCCCTGGCGCGCGGTGTAGGCCCAGGCATAGCCGGCCTCGACCTGCAGGCGGTTGGCCGAGCGGCCGTCTTCCAGGATCAGCGCGCAGACGTCGCGGCCGTACTGGTCTTGCAGGTAGCACTGGGCGGTCAGGGTCTTGCCGGCCACCAGCCCGGCCAGATGCTGGCGCGCGGCCTCGGCGTAGGGCTGGCCGGGCTGGTCGGCGCCATGGCCCTCTTCGGGCGCGTCGATGCTGTCCATGCGGATGCGGCGCTGGCCGTCGGCCGCCCGCAGCGTCACGGTGTCGCCGTCGGCGACGTTGACGATCATGCCGCTCAAGGTATAGCGGCCGGCCGGCACGCCGCCGGCCGGGGCCGCGCCGGCCCTGCCGGGCGCGGCGGAGGCCACGGGCCGGTCGGCCGGACGCTCGTCGCCCTGGCGGGACGGTTGCAGCCAGTTGACGATGGCGCCCGCCGCCGCCAGGATCAGGGCGACCACGAGGGCGGTCAGCTTGCTGCCGCCGCCAAGAGGAGATTTGCCGCGCACGGGCCGGGCTCCGGAATCAGAAACGCAGGCAGTTTGCCACAGCCCGGCCGGCCCCGCGCGCGCGGGGTGCCAACCTCGTCACCCTGGCGGCGGGCGCCGCGCTACAGCCAGCCCGACCTGCGGAAACGCCAATACAGGAACGAACAGACCGAGACGATCACTCCCAGCGTGACCGGATAGCCGAAGGGCGACTCCAGCTCGGGCATGAACTTGAAGTTCATGCCGTAGATGCCGGCGATGGCCGTGGGCACCGCCAGGATGGCGGCCCAGGACGCCAGCTTGCGGGTGGTGTCGTTCTGCGCCGCCTGGCCGATCATCAGGCTGGCTTCGAAGGCGAAGGCCAGCGACTCGCGCAGCGCATTGAACAGTTCGTCGACCCGCAGCACGCGGTCGGCCACCTCGCCGAAATACGGCCGGGCGTGTTCGTCCACCGCCGACATCTCGACCCGCGCCAGGCGGCGGCAGATCTCGGCCAGCGGCGACACCACGGTGTGGATGCGCAGCAGGTCGCGGCGCTGGCGGTACAGCCTGCGGATGTCGGCATCCTTGGCGCCGCGGATCAGCAGCTTCTGCTCGGCGCCCTCGACCACCGACTCGATCTTGCCGGCCGCCGCCACGTAGCGGTCGACCAGCCAGTCCAGCAATTCGGAGGCGACGTAGTCGCTGCCGCGCTTGAGCAGATCGGGCGCGGCTTCCAGCCTTTCCCGCAAGGGACTGTGGCCGGCGGTGGCGCCGCGCCGCACGGTGACCAGGAAGCCCTCGCCAATCAGGAACTGGGTTTCGCCGAAGATGGGACGCTCGGCCTCGACCTCGACCGTGATGGCGACGATCAGCACCATGTTGCCGTAGTCGATGATCTTGGGGCGCCGGTGCGCCTCCAGCATCTCTTCCTGGTTCTTGTCGCAGGCGCCGAGCTGGTTCACCACATCGGCCAGCCGTTCGGGGCTGGGGTTGCGCAGCCCGATCCAGAGCATGCTGTGGCCCGGATCGATGTGCTTGCCGACCTCCTCGATGGGCACCTCGTGGTCGCGCCGGCCGTGCACGTAGGCTATGGATGCCACGACCTCGCCCTTGTGCGGATCGGTGGCGGCATTCTCTTCTGTAGACATGGACATCCTTTGGCGATGCGAGCCCTGCGCGGACAACGTATGGGTATCGGCCGATGATAGCCCAGCGCCACCGGGCGCGGCGGCCCGCGCCCCTACGCGAACAGGTTGCGCACGCGCTTGGCCACGTCCACGCTGGGCGCCTGCGGCGCCTTGGCCTCGCGCGCCGGCAGGTCGGGCGGCTTGGGCAGGTGGTCGAACAGCGGCAGCATGGCGTTGGTGATGTAGCGGGTGCGCGAGCCGTAGACGTGGCGGTCGCCCATGCCGGTCTGCTGGTGCACGTAGAAGCGCTGCGGCACGATCAGTTGCAGGCGTTCCTTGGCGCGCGTCATCGCCACGTACAGCAGGCGCCGCTCTTCCTCGATTTCCTCGGCGCTGCCGGTGCTCATGTCGGACGGGAT
This sequence comes from Achromobacter sp., assembly GCF_050285565.1. Classification (GTDB taxonomy): domain Bacteria; phylum Pseudomonadota; class Gammaproteobacteria; order Burkholderiales; family Burkholderiaceae_B; genus Achromobacter. The sequence goes on along the minus strand of NZ_JBLZXG010000002.1, from coordinate 341,111 downwards.
ACAGCCGTCGACCACATTCAGCACGTACACCGCCTTCCATTCCTGGCCCTTGGCCGAGTGGATGGTGGACAGGATCATGTAGTCCTCGTCGCGCGACGGCGCGCCGGATTCGTCGCTGGTGGCGTCGGGCGGGTCCAGCGTCAACTCGGTCAGGAAGCGCTCGCGCGACGGATAGCCGGCGGCGATGCGCGCCAACTGGTCCAGGTCGGTCTTGCGCACCCGCGCATCGTCGTACAGCCGTTCGAGCTGGCCGGCGTACCAGCGCAGCGCCAGGTCGACGTCGGCGGGCCAGCGCAGGTTTGGGTCGGCCAGCGCGGCGTAGGTATCGGCGAACGCGCCCCACTCCGCCTGCGCCGCCGCCCCCGGCTTGAACTCGCGCAGCGCGCGCAGCGGCTCGGCCGATTGCGCCATGGCGTCCATCAGCTTGCCGGCGGTGGCCGGGCCGATGCCGGGCAGCAGTTGCGCCACGCGGAAACCCGCCATGCGCCCGCGCGGGTTCTCGGCCCAGCGCAGCAGCGACAGCAGGTCCTTGACGTGCGCGGCTTCCAGGAAGCGCAGGCCGCCGAACTTGACGAAGGGAATGTTGCGGCGGGTCAGCTCAAGTTCGAGCGCGGCGCTGTGGCTGGAGGTGCGGAACAGCGCCGCCTGCGACTTGAGCGTGGCGCCGCCCTCGCGTTGCGCCAGCACCTGGTCGGCCACCCAGCGGGCCTGGCCGGCCTCGTCGCTGACGGTGACCAGCTCGGGCAATTGCGACGAGGGCCGGTCGCTCCAGAGATCCTTGGCATAGCGCTCGGCCGCCAGGCCGATGACAGCGTTGGAGGCGTTCAGGATGGGCTGAGTCGAGCGGTAGTTGCGGTCCAGCGTGATGACGCGCGCCGGCCGCGGGAACTGGGCCGGGAAGTCAAGGATGTTGCGCACCGTGGCGGCGCGGAACGAATAGATCGACTGGGCGTCGTCGCCCACCACGGTCAGGCCGCGGCCGTCGGGCTTCATGGCCAGCAGGATGGCGGCCTGCAGGCGGTTGGTGTCCTGGTATTCATCCACCAGCACGTGATCGAAGCGCGCGCCGACGTCGGCGGCGATGGCCGCGTCGCCCATCATCTCGGCCCAGTACAGCAGCAGGTCGTCGTAGTCCAGCACCTGCTGGTCCTGCTTGGCGGCGACGTAGGCGCGGAACAGGTTCTTGAGCTCGTCCTCCCATTGCGCGCACCACGGGAAGGTGGCGTGCAGCACGTCGGCCACCGGTGCCTGGCTGTTGACCACGCGCGAATAGATCGCCAGACAGGTGCCCTTGAGCGGAAAACGCGACTTGGTGGCGGACAGGCCGAGTTCGTGCCGCACCATGCCCATCAGGTCCTCGGCGTCGCCGCGGTCATGGATGGTGAAGGCTTCGGACAGGCCGATGCGCTGGGCGCAGTCGCGCAGCAGGCGCGCGCCGATGGCGTGGAAGGTGCCGGCCCAGGGCAGCGACGGCGCCTGCTGGGTGCCGCGCAGGTTCATGACCCGCTGCAGCACGCTGCCGACGCGGCGCTCCATTTCCTGGGCGGCGCGGCGCGAGAAGGTCAAAAGCAGCATGCGCTGCGGATCGGCGCCGTTCAGGATCAGGTGGGCGACGCGATGCGCCAGGGTGTTGGTCTTGCCCGAGCCGGCGCCGGCGATCACCAGCAGCGGGCCGTCGTCGCCCGCGCCGCCGACGCCGAACTCGGCGGCCTCGCGCTGAGCGGGATTCAGGTCGGCCAGGGGATCGGGACGGCTGGACGGGTTGGCGGGGTTCTGGTCGGACATGGGGCGCGGGATGGACGGCGGCGGGCGCGCTCGGCGCGGCCCGATACCTGGGTATATATCCAGGTATCATAACCGCATCGCCTCCCGCTCCCGATACGCCCGTTTTCCCCATGCGCCTGCTTGCCGGCACCGCCTCCTGGACCGACCCTACGCTGCTGGCGTGCGGCCGCTTCTACCCGCGCCAGGCGCACGACGCCCAGTCCCGGCTGCGCTTCTACGCCAGCCGCTTCGGGCTGGCCGAGGTCGATTCCAGCTACTACGCGCTGCCGACGCCCGAAAACGCCTACCTGTGGGCGCAGCGCACGCCCGACGATTTCGTCTTCAACATCAAGGCCTACCGCCTCTTCACCGGCCACCAGACGCCGCTGGCGTCGCTGCCCGCCGACATCCGCCGCGAACTGGCCGACTGGCCCGAGCCGGTCATCTATCACCACGCCATGCCGGACGATCTGCGCGATGAGCTCTGGCGTCGCTACACGCTGGCGCTGGAACCGCTGCGCATGGCCGGCAAGCTGGGCGCGGTGCACTTTCAGTACCCGCCCTGGATACGGCGCGACGCGCGCGGCCACGCCCTGGTGGCCGAATGCGCGCGGCGCCTGCCGGAACACCTGCTGTCGGTCGAATTCCGCCACCACGGCTGGTTCGACTCGTCCGAGGCCACGGCCGCCACGCTGGCGTTCGAGCGCGAGCTGGGCCTGGTGCATACCGTGGTGGACGCGCCGCAGGGGTTCGAAAACAGCGTACCGGCGGTATGGGCATGCACCCACCCCGACCTGACGCTGCTGCGCCTGCACGGCCGCAACGCCGCCACCTGGAACGCCAACGGCGCCGCCTCGTCGGGGCGTTTCCAGTACGAGTATTCGGAAGCCGAGCTGGCCGAACTGGCGCGCCGCTTCCAGGAACTGGCGCGACAGAGCGCGCAGGCGCACGCGGTGTTCAACACCAACTTCGAGGACCAGGGCATGCGCAATGCCGCGGCCTTCGCGGCCGCGCTGGGCGGCGGACATGAACGCCTGATCTGAGCCCACTGACAGGCGCGGCCCCGCGCGAATCGCGACGCGCCGGCCGCCAAGGCCGGTGTCAGGCCGGCTGCGCCACCAGCGCCGGGGCGGCGGGCGTCATCCGCGCCACTTCGGCCAGGCTTTCCAGCAGCACCTCGAACTTGCGCGCGATGTCATGCTCGGGCACGCAGGCATAGCCCAGCAGCAGCCCCGGCCGGCGGCCTTCGGCGCCAACGTAGTAGCGCGACAGCGCGCGCGTCAGCACGCCCTTGCGGCGCGCCACTTCCACCACCCGCAGGTCGTCCATGTGGGACGGCAGTGTCAGCACCAGATGCAGGCCCGCCAGGCTGGCGTCGCGGTGCAGCCAGTCGGGCCCCAGGCGCCGCTCGATCAGGTTGACCAGCATGGCGCGGCGGCGCGCGTACAACATGCGCATGCGGCGGATGTGGGCGGCATAGTGGCCCTCGGCGATGAAAGTGGCCAGCGCCGCGTGCGTCATCAGGTGACCTTCGCGGTAGAGCTCGGCGTGGGCCGCCTGGAACGCCGCGGTCAGCGGCTTGGGCAGCACCAGGTAGCCGACCCGCAGGCCCGGATACAGCGTCTTGCTGAAGGTGCCCATGTAGATCACGGGCGCGTCCGGCTCCAGCCCCAGCAGCGAGGCGATCGGCCGGCCCGAGAAGCGGAATTCGCTGTCGTAGTCGTCTTCGATGATCCAACTGCCATGCTGGCGCGCCACCGCCAGCAGTTGCCGGCGCCGCGCCAGCGACATCACGGGCCCCAGCGGATACTGGTGCGACGGCGTCACGAAGATGAAGCGCGGCGGCGCCATGCCAGGAACCGCGCCCGCGTCCGGCAGGCGCATGCCTTCCTCGTCCACCGGCAGGTGCACGGTATGCAGGCCGTTCGCTTGCAGCACGGTGCGCGCGCCCCAGTAGCCCGGATCCTCGACCCAGGCGGTCTCGCCCGCCTCGCCCAGGATGCGGGTGGCCAGGTCGATGGCCTGGTGCGAGCCTTCGGTGATGAGGATCTGGTCCGGATCGCAGTCGATCGAGCGCGTCAGCGCCAGGTGCTGCGCCAGCGCCTCGCGCAGCGCCGGCAGGCCGCCGCCGTAGGCGTAGGTCAGCAGATCGGGGCTGGGGTTGCGCCACAGCGCGGAAAAGATGCGGCCGAACTTCTTGTGCGGAAACTCGGTCAGGTCGGGCACGCCCGGCATGAATGCCCCCCACTGGTAGGGCGAGGCCGACACGCCATCGACGATGGCGGCGCCGCGCGCCGACAGTGCCGGACGCGGCTGCGCCACCGGGGCGCGGCGCGACTGGCGGCCGCTGGCCAGATAGGAGTCGGGCTGCGAGGCGTTGACGAAGGTGCCGTTGCCCTGCAGGCTGCGGGTGTAGCCTTCGGCCAGCAACTGGCCATAGACGTGCACCACGGTATTGCGGGCGATACCGAGTTCGGCGGCCAGGTCGCGCGAGGCCGGCAGCCGCGAGTCGGCGGCGATGGAGCCATCCAGGATGGCCTCGCGGATGCCGTGGTACAGGCGCTTGTTCATCGGCCCGCCGGCGGCATCGGCCAGGCGCAGTTGCAGCAAGTCTCCGACGATTGACCGCAATTGGTTCTACCTGATTTATAAAAGTGGTTCCCACCAATGGGGCCATAGTAGCATTAAAGTAAGGCTTTACCGCCCACTTGCCATCCGAGGCTGAGATGAAGAATCAGGACCTGAATACCCGCCGTTCCCTGGCCACGCCGCGAGGCGTTGGCGTGATGTGTGATTTTTACGCCGTGCGCGCCGAGAACGCCACGCTGTGGGATGCCGAAGGCAAGGAGTACATCGACTTCGCGGGCGGCATCGCGGTGCTGAACACCGGCCACCTGCATCCCAGGATCAAGGCCGCCGTCAGCGCCCAGCTCGACCACTTCACCCACACCGCCTACCAGATCGTGCCGTACGAAGGCTATGTCTCGCTGGCCGAGCGCATCAACCGCCTGGCCCCGATCGACGGTCTGAAGAAGTCGGCCTTCTTCACCACCGGCGTCGAGGCCGTCGAAAACGCCATCAAGATCGCGCGTTCGGCCACCGGCCGCTCGGGCGTCATCGCCTTCTCGGGCTCGTTCCACGGCCGCACCATGCTGGGCATGGCGCTGACCGGCAAGGTCGCCCCCTACAAGCTGTCGTTCGGCCCGATGCCGGGCGACATCTACCACGTGCCGTTCCCCAATGGCACCCAGTCCATCACCGTGGCCGACTCGCTCAAGGCGCTGGATCTGCTGTTCAAGGTCGACATCGATCCCAAGCGCGTCGCCGCGATCATCATCGAACCGGTGCAGGGCGAAGGCGGCTTCAACATCACCCCGCCCGAACTGATGGTGGCGCTGCGCAAGGTCTGCGACGAGCACGGCATCCTGCTGATCGCCGACGAAGTGCAGACCGGCTTCGGCCGCACCGGCAAGCTGTTCGCCATGGAACACCACTCGGTGCAGGCCGACCTGATCACCATGGCCAAGAGCCTGGGCGGCGGCTTCCCGATCTCGGGCGTGGTCGGCCGCGCCGACGTCATGGACGGCCCGGCCGCCGGCGGCCTGGGCGGCACCTACGCCGGCAACCCGCTGGCGGTGGCCGCGGCCCACGCCGTGCTGGACGTGATCGCCGAGGAAAAACTGTGCGAGCGCGCCACGCAACTGGGCGACAAGCTGCGCGCCCACCTGGAGGGCCTGCGCGCCAAGGTGCCGGGCATCGCCGACGTGCGCGGCCTGGGTTCGATGGTGGCGCTGGAACTGAACGACGCCAACGGCAAGCCCGATGCCGAGGCGGTCAAGAAGGTGCAGGCCCGCGCCATCGCCAAAGGCCTGATCTTGCTAAGCTGCGGCGTGTACGGCAACGTGCTGCGCTTCCTGTACCCCTTGACCATTCCCGACGCGCAGTTCGACCGCGCGCTGGACATCCTGGCCGAGTCGCTGGCCGCTTAAGCGCCAATCCGATCATCCGGTTTTCCGGCCGTCGGGCACGGCGATTGCGGGCGTAGCGGATTTCCGCTGCGCCCGCGTCAGTTCCGCCCCGGCGGCCGCGTTCCTATAGAGGAGACTATTGCAATGACGTCATTGACCCATCCCCTGTCGCGTCCCGAACTGCTGCGCGACGCCTGCTACATCGACGGCAAGTGGGTGGCGGCCGGCAACGGCCCGTCCATCCCCGTGGACAATCCCTCCACCGGCAAGACCATCGTGTCGGTGCCCAAGCTGGGCCGCAAGGAAACCGAGCAGGCCATCGCCAGCGCCGCGGCCGCCCTGCCCGCCTGGAGCGCCAAGACCGGCAAGGAACGCGCCGCGATCCTGCTGAAGTGGGCCCAGCTGATGATGCAGAACCAGCAGGATCTGGCCGCCATCATGACCTCGGAACAGGGCAAGCCCGTGACCGAGGCCGCCGGCGAAATCGCCTACGCCGCTTCGTTCCTGGAATGGTTCGCCGAGGAAGCCAAGCGCATCGACGGCGACGTGCTGCAAAGCCCCAAGGCCGGCCAGCGCCTGCTGGCGCTCAAGCAGCCGATCGGCGTCACCGCCGCCATCACGCCGTGGAACTTCCCGGCCGCCATGATCACCCGCAAGGTCGGCCCGGCCCTGGCCGCCGGCTGCACCATGGTGGTCAAGCCGGCCCAGCAGACGCCGCTGACCGCGCTGGCGCTGGCGGTGCTGGCCGAGGAAGCCGGCGTGCCGGCCGGCGTGTTCCACGTCATCACCGGCAGCTCGCGCGAGATCGGCGCGGCGCTGTGCGAAAGCGACGTGGTGCGCAAGCTGAGCTTCACCGGTTCGACCGAAGTCGGCCGCACGCTGATGGAGCAGTGCGCCCCCACCATCAAGAAGCTGTCGCTGGAGCTGGGCGGCAACGCGCCCTTCATCGTGTTCGACGACGCCGACCTGGACCGCGCGGTCGACGGCATCCTGGCCTCGAAGTACCGCAACGCCGGCCAGACCTGCGTCTGCGCCAACCGCATCTACGTGCAGGCCGGCGTGTACGAGGAAGTCGCCAAGCGCCTGGTGGCCAAGGTCAACGCCATGAAGGTCGGCGACGGCTTCGAGGACGGCGTCACCCAGGGTCCGCTGATCGACCGCAACGCCATCGAGAAGGTGCAGGAACACATCGCCGACGCCACCGCGCACGGCGCCAAGGTCATCGCCGGCGGCAAGCCGCATGCGCTGGGCGGCACGTTCTTCGAGCCGACCGTGGTGCGCGACGTGACCCAGTCGATGCGCTTCGCGACCGAAGAGACCTTCGGCCCGGTGGCCCCGCTGTTCCGCTTCGAATCGGAAGAGGAAGTCATCGGCATGGCCAACGACACCATCTTCGGCCTGGCCGCCTACTTCTTCACCCGCGACTACGCCCGCATCTGGCGCGTGTCCGAGGCGCTGGAATACGGCATCGTCGGCATCAACACCGGCCTGATCTCCAACGAAGTCGGCCCGTTCGGCGGCGTCAAGCAGTCCGGCCTGGGCCGCGAAGGCTCGAAGTACGGCATCGAGGAATACCTCGAAATCAAGTACCTCTGCGTCGACCTGGGCGCCTGAGCGCGTCCGCCCTCCCCCCGGGCGCCCGCCCCGGGGGAGAGGAATGGGGCCAACGGGGCGTCGGCCCCGTTTATCCCCAGCAATTGTGGACAACCTCGCCGATAACCCCTGCACAGGTGGAAAATCCGCTTTTATTTCAGGCGGTTATAAATCGCGCTCAAATACCGCCCAGGCGTGATAGATTTGCGCGTTCCCTGGACGAGCGACCATGAGCAGAACATTTTCCCGAGAGGACACCCGCAAGCTGGCCGGCATTCTGGCCGAAGCCGCGCAGGCGGAGGTCATGCCGCGCTTTCGCAACCTGCCCGAGGGCAGCGTGCGCGACAAGAGCTCGCCGCGCGACCTGGTCACCGACGCCGACGAGGCCGCCGAGCGCCTGATCGCCGCGCGCCTGGCGCGGCTGCACCCGGGCGCGGTGCTGATCGGCGAGGAAGCCTCGACCCGCAACCCGGCCCTGCTGAACATGCTGGTGGACGCCGAGCTGGCGTTCCTGATCGACCCCATCGACGGCACCCGCAATTACGTCGCCGGCCTGCCGCTGTTCGGCATGATGATCGCGGCCTGCCATCGCGGCGACGTGATAGCCGGCGTGATCTACGACCCGGTCAACCGCGACAGCGCGCTGGCGGTGCGCGGCGAAGGCGCCTGGATGGAATACGAGAACGGCAAGCAGGCGCCGCTGGCCGTGGCCAGCCCGGCGCCGCCCGAGGACATGGACGGGCTGATCGCCACCGGCGCCCTGCCCGAGCCGCTGCGCACCACCGTCAACGCCAACCTGTCGCGCCTGGGCAGCACCGCCAGCCTGCGCTGCGCCGCCCACGAATACCGCATGCTGGCGGCCGGCCACAGCCACGTGGCCCTGTACAACCAGTTGACCGCCTGGGATCATGCCGCCGGCTGGCTGTTGCACCGCGAGGCCGGCGGCTACGCGGCGCGCTTTGACGGCTCGCCCTACAAGCCCACCCACCGCAGCGGCGGCCTGCTGTACGCGCCCGACGCCGGCAGTTGGCACGCGGCGCGCAAGGCCCTGCTAGGCGACGCGGTGGCCGACGCCGAGACTTGACAGGTCGCGGCCGACTCCCGGCGAGATGCCGAAAAATCGGGGTAATCCCTAGGAATTATCCACAGTATCTGTGGACAACCCTATGGAAAGGTCTGTTACGGCGCAAAAAAATCCTTACAGGGCGGGCACTTGGTTAAACCGGTCAAAAACCGGCCGCTATCCGTCCCACTTTCAGGCCGCCGTCAACGCCGCCAGCGCCACCGCGCTAGGCAGGGCGAGCTTCAGCGTCAGCAGGTTGTCGGCGCGGGTGCGGCCCAGGTTGATGGCGGCGATCGGCATGCCGTTGCGCGCGGCGGCCGTGACGAAGCGATAGCCCGAATAGACCATCAATGACGAGCCCACCACCAGCACCGCGTCGGCGGCCAGCAGGCCGGCATTGGCGCGCTCGACCCGCTCGCGCGGCACGGTTTCGCCGAAGAACACCACGTCGGGCTTGACGATGCCGCCGCAGACCGGACAGGGCGGCACCTGGAACGCCGCGAAGTCCACACCTTCCAGGTCGGCGTCGCCGTCGGGCGCGTCCTCGGCCTCGAACGCGATCCAGCCGGGGTTGTGCTGGCGCAGCGTGTCCTGCCAGGCCTCGCGGCCGCCGCGCCAATCGCAGTTCATGCAGCGCACCTGGTCGAGCCGGCCATGCAGGTCGACCACGTCATGGCTGCCGGCGGCCTCGTGCAGGCCGTCAACGTTCTGCGTCACCAGGATCGACAGCCGCCCCTGCCGCTGCAATTGCGCCAGCGCGCGGTGCGACGCGTTGGGCTGAACCTGGCCGAAACGGCGCCAGCCGACCAGGCTGCGAGCCCAGTAGCGGGCGCGCGCGTACTCGCCGCCCATGAAGGTCTGCAGCGTCATGGGCGGCGAGCGCTTCCATTCGCCGTCGGTATCGCGGTAGTCGGGAATGCCGGAATCGGTGCTGACGCCCGCCCCGGTCAGCACGAACAGCCGCGGGTGGCGGTCGACGAAGCCGCGCAGCGCGGCCAGATCAGAAAGATGTGTGTCCATCCAGCAGGCTCCCGTATCGAAACGCGGGCGTCCCGGCCGCCCGGGCCGGACGCGGGCGGCAGCGTGGCCGCCCGGTCGTCAGGCGCAATGCGGGCGGCGTCAGCCGCCCAGGCCGCAATCCGGCATGTCGCTGACCAGGCTGGCCTGGGTGACGTTGCTGCCCGGCGGCACGCTGCGCGTGAGCCAGACGTTGCCGCCGATGGTCGAGCCCTTGCCGATGGTGACGCGCCCCAGGATGGTGGCGCCCGCGTAGATGACCACATCATCTTCGATCAGCGGATGGCGCGCCAGGCCTTTCTTGAGCTCGCCGTTCTCGCCCGGCGGGAAGCGCTTGGCGCCCAGCGTCACCATCTGGTAGAGCCGCACGCGGTCGCCGATGATGGCGGTTTCGCCGATCACCACGCCGGTGCCGTGGTCGATGAAGAAGCTGCGGCCGATGGTGGCGCCCGGGTGGATGTCGATGCCGGTATCGGCATGCGCGATCTCGGCCACGATGCGGGCCAGCATCGGCACGCCCAGGCGGTACAGCACGTTGGCCAGGCGGTGGTGAATCATGGCGGCCACGCCGGGGTAGCACAGCAGCACTTCGTCGACGCTGTGCGCGGCCGGGTCGCCCTGATAGGCGGCGGTCACGTCCAGGTCGAGGGCGGCGCGCACGCGCGGCAGTTCGGCGCCGAACCGGCGCACGATTTCGATGGCGCGCTGCCGCGAATCGGCCAATTGCGCCGGATCGTCGCGGCCGACGTATTGCAGTTCCAGGTTGACCTGGTGCAGCAAGGCGTCCAGCGCCGCGCCGATGGTGTGGCCGACGTAGAAGTCCTCGACTTCCTCGCGCAGGTCGATCGGCCCCAGGCGCATCGGGAACAAGGCGCCACTGAGATCCTTGATGATCTGGCGCAGGGCTTCCTGCGACGGAAACTCGCGCAGGCCGGCGTCTTCGCGCAGGCGGCCGCGCGGACCGCGCCAGGCCACGCGCGCCTGGCGCAGACCCGAGACGATGCTGTCCAGGTTCCAGTGGGCGGTGGGAAGGTAGGCCGGACCGCTCATCGGGGCAGCCCCAGGCGGGTGCCGGCCGGGCCGGCGATCGGGTGAGAATCGAGCATGACAGTGCCTCGTTGACGGTGCATCGCGCGAGACGGCGGCGCCGCGCGATGCTGCTTCGCAATATTTCCGTCAACTGTAACCGCTCGGCCCGCTTCGCGGAAATCCAACCGACACGGCGTTGGGGTTATGGCGGCGGCTCGGCCTCGTAGCCGCCCGGGTTGCCCTGCTGCCAGCGCCAGCCGTCGGCGCACATGGCCTCGACCCCGCGGGTGCTGCGCCACCCCAGCAGCGAGGCCGCCAGCGCCGGGTCGGCCCACATCCGCTCGATATCGCCGGGACGGCGCGGCGCCTTGCGCAACGGGATGCGGCGCTGGCTGACCCGCTCGAACGCGCGCACCAGCTCCAGCACGCTGGTGCCGCGCCCCGTGCCCAGGTTGACGGCCACGAAGCCGGCGTGGCCGGCGGCGTAATCCAGCGCCTGCACGTGGCCCTGCGCCAGATCCATGACGTGCAGGTAATCGCGCACGCCGGTGCCGTCCTCGGTGGCGTAGTCATCGCCGAACACGTTCAGGAACGGCTGGCGCCCCACCGCCACCTGGGTGATGTAAGGAAACAGGTTGTTGGGCACGTCGCGCGGGCTTTCGCCGATCTGGCCGCTGGGATGCGCGCCAATGGGGTTGAAGTAGCGCAAGGTCACGGCGCCGAAGGCCGGCTCGGCGGCGCACAGGTCGCGCAGCATCTGCTCGACCATCAGCTTGCCGCGGCCATAGGGATTGGCGGGCGCCAGCGGGTGCGCCTCGGTGAACGGCAGCGCGCGCGGTTCGCCGTAAACGGTGGCCGACGAACTGAACACCACCCGCGTCACGCCCTCGTCGCGCATGGCGCGCAGCAGCGCCACCGAGCCCGCCACATTGTTGTCGTAGTACTTGAGCGGATCGGCCACCGATTCGCCGACGGCCTTGCAGCCGGCCAGGTGCAGCACCGCGCGCACCGGATCGCCGCGCCGCGCCTCGCGCGCCAGCAGCGCCCGCACCAGCCCGGCCTGGCGGATGTCGCCCTCGACCAGCGGGATCGAGGCGCCGCACAGGCGCTCGACCCGCCGCACCGCCTCGGGGCTGCCGTTGCTGAAGTTGTCCAGCACCAGCGGCCGCTGCCCCGCCGCCAGCATCGCCACCAGGGTGTGGGCGCCGATGTAGCCGGCGCCGCCGGTGACCAGCACGCGCATGTCCGTCATGCCGCTCTCCGTTCAAAGATGCGCCGCCACGCCCGGCACCCAGGCATGGCGCGGACGCGGCGCCTGGGCGTGGCCGCGGTAGCGGTCGATCCAGTACGAGGTGGATGGGTCGTGGCCCCAGTCGACCACGCCGGCCGAGACCGGCACCGCCAGCTCGCGCTCGATGCCGCTGGCCAGCCGCTTGCCCAGCTCCACGCCCCACTGGTCGAACGGATTGATGCCCCACACCACGCTCTGCACGAACACCTTGTGCTCATACAGCGCCAGCAGCGCGCCAAGCGCGCGCGGATCGAGCTGGCGCAACACGATCAGCGTGGACGGCCGGCCGCCCGGATGCACCATGTGACGCGCCAGGCTCAGCGCCTGGTCGGGATCGTCGATATGGGCCACGTCCAGCAGCGCCTGCTCCAGGCTCTTGCCGCGCATCAACGCCTGGCGCTGCGCCAGGCAGTTGGCCAGCAGCATGCGGTGGGCGTCGGCGCTGTCGGGGTGGCCTTGCAGGCTGGCGATGAAATCGACCGGGGCACCCTGGGCGCTCTGGTGCAGCCACTGGAAGAAGGTGTGCTGGCCGTCGGTTCCCGGCATGCCCCAGATGATCGGCGCGCTGGGCACGTCGATCTCGGCGCCATCGCCGCCGACGCGCTTGCCCAGCGACTCCATTTCCAGTTGCTGCAGATAGGTCACCAGGTGCAGCAGCCGCGCGCTGTAGGCGGCGATGTTGAGCGAACCGTGGCCGAGCACGCTGCAATTGACCAACCCGGCCAGCGCCAACTGCACCGGCGCGTTGGCCGCCAGCGGCGCCTGCTGGAAATGCTGGTCCATGGCCTCGGCGCCGGCGCGCATGCCGATCAGCACATCGGCGCCGACGGTCAGCGCGATCGACAGGCCCGCCACCGACCAGACCGAATAGCGTCCGCCGACCCAGTCGCACATGCGGAACACCTGGCTGGCGGGCACGCCCAGGGCGCGCGCGGCCGGCACGTTAGCGGTGACCGCCGCCAGGTGTTCGGACGGATCCGCCACGCCGCCGCGCTTGAGCCAGGCGATGGCGGCGCGGGCGTTGTGCAGGGTCTCGGCGGTGGTGAAGGACTTGGACGACACCACCACCAGGCAGCGGCGCGGGTCCAGCCCGGCCACCGCGTCATGGAAGGCGTGGCCGTCGATGTTGGAGACGAAGCGGATCTGGCGCCGCTGGCCGGGGCCGCCGAAGGCCTGGATCGCCAGGCGCGGGCCCCAATCGCTGCCGCCGATGCCGATGTGCAGCACCGTGGCAAAGTCGGCGCTTTGATCGAGCCGCCGCACGAAATCGGCCATGCGCGAATATTCGCAGACCGAGTCTTCGTCCTGCCCGTCGGGCTGCTCGCGGGTGCGGCCGGCGCGCAGCGCCGTGTGCCAGGCCGGCTTGCCCTCGGTCCAGTTGACCGCTTCCCCGGCAAACAGCGCCTGGCGCGCCGCCTCGAAGCCGCGGGCGCGCAGCAGCGTCTGCGCCGCGGCGTCCAGCGCGGCCGACTGCCGCTGCATCGTCAGGTCCACGCACAAGCCCGCCGCCTCGATCACCTTCAGCGTGTCCGCGGCCAGCGCGGCGCCGCGCGCCGCCTGCGCGAATGCCTGCCATTCGGCGCTGGCGGCCAGGCTGTCCGCCTCTGCCCCGGCCTCTCTCGCAAAATTCGCCTTTCCCATCGCGTGATGCTCCTTAGAACGGTAAACGGATATGAGGGGCAACGCGCCGGAGCGCATTGCGGAAGTCCTCCTCGATGCGGGCCAATGCGGCCACGGTGTCTCCTTCGAAACGCAGCACCACCGTCGGCGTGGTGTTGGACGGCCGCGCCAGGCCGAAGCCGTCGGCGTAGTCGACCCGCACCCCGTCCAGGTCGTTGATGGACTGCGCGCCGGGGAATTGCCCGTGCTCGCGCAGCGCCTGCACCAACGTGAACTGCTCGCCTTCGGTGGTTTCCAGCTTGATTTCAGGGGTGGCGCAGGACTGCGGCAGGCTTTCGAGCAGCGCCGACGGGTCGGGCGCCGCCGACAGGATCTCCAGCAGCCGCGCGGCCGCGTAGATGCCGTCGTCGAAGCCGTACCAGCGTTCCTTGAAGAAGATATGGCCGCTCATCTCGCCGGCCAGCAGCGCGCCGGTCTCGCGCATCTTGGCCTTGATCAGCGAGTGCCCCGTCTTCCACATGGTCGGCTTGCCGCCGGCCTCGGCGATGGCACGCGCCACGTGGCGGCTGCACTTGACGTCGTAGAGGATCTCGGCGCCCGGGTTGCGCGCCAGCACGTCGCGCGCGAACAGGATCAACTGCCGGTCGGGCCAGATGATCTGGCCCGACTTGGTGACCACGCCCAGCCGGTCGCCGTCGCCGTCGAACGCCAGCCCCACCTCGCAATCGGAATAGCGCAGGCAATAGATCAGGTCCTGCAGGTTCTGCGGATCGGCCGGATCCGGGTGGTGTCCCGGAAACGAGCCGTCGACCTCGCAGAACAGTTCCGTGACCTCGCAGCCCAACGCCCGGAACAGCGCCGGCGCCACCGCCCCGGCCACGCCGCTGCCGCAGTCGATGGCGATCTTCATCGGCCGCGCCATGCGGATGTCGCCCATCAGCCGCGCCGCGTAGCACGGCTGGATCTGCATCTGGGTGCGGCCGCCGGCCACGCTGGCCGACTCGATCGGCTGGCGCATCGCGTCGCGCAGCGCCGTGATGCCCTCGCCGTACAGCGACGCGCCATCCATCACGATCTTGAAGCCGTTGTGGGCCGGCGGGTTGTGGCTGCCGGTCACGGCGATGCCGGCGCCGGTATCCATCAACCAGGTGGCGAAGTACACCATCGGCGTGGTGGCCATGCCGATGTCGATCACGTGCAGGCCGGCCGCGCGCAGGCCGGCCTGCAAGGCGGCCGCCAGTTCGACGCTGCTCAGGCGCCCGTCGCGTCCGACCACCATGGCGCGCGCGCCCAGTTCCAGCGCCCGCGCGCCCGCCGCCATGCCCAGGCTGTGGGCAAAGCGCGCGTCGATGTCATCGGGCACCGTGCCGCGTATGTCGTACGCCTTGAAGACCGCATCCAGGATCTGCGGGGGTTCCCAGCCAAACGTTCCATGCATGCCAGTTCTCCGCGCGGGTTACTTGAGGCCGTTCTGCTTGAAATCACCGTAATAGGCGGCGCGCGAATAGCGATAGCCGCCATACTTCGAGCGAAAGCCGAAGCGCTCTGGCATCAGCTTCAGGCCGTTGAACAGCACCCCGTCGACCGGCGCCCCCGCCTGGATCAGGCGCTTGGCGGTCTCGCGGATCTCACCCACGGTGTTCATGCCCGACCGCACCACCACCATGACGGCGGCGGCATGGGTGCCGACCACCGCCGCATCGGGCGAGGACAGCACCGGCGCGGTGTCCAGGATCACCATGTCGTACTGGCTGGCCAGTGCGCGCAGGGTCTGGCCGAAGATCGGCGAGGCCAGCAGCTCCGACGGATCGAAGCTGACCGCGCCGGTGGCGATGAAATCCACGCCCTCGGACACGCTGTGCTTGCGCACCCGCTCCAGCGGCAGCGTGCCGGACAGCACCTCGAACAGGCCGTCCTCCTTGGGCACGCCGAAATAGCGGTTGAGCTGGCCCTTGCGGAAGTCGGCGTCGATCAGCAGCACGCGCTTGCCGACCCCGCCCTGGATGAAGGCGAAGTTGGCCGACAGGAAGGATTTGCCGACGCCGGCCACCGGCCCGGTGAACATGACCATGTTGTTGGCCGACTGGCGCAGCGAGGCCTGCAGCACGTTGCGGAACGACCGCAGGCTCTCGATCGGCGGCGCGTTGCTCTGGCTTTGCGCCAGCAGCGCCGGCACGGTGGCGCCCTTGCGCCGGCTGCGGCGCCACAGCTTGTCCTGCAGGTCGCTGTACGGAATCGCCGCCAGCACCGGCAGGCCGGTGTAACGCTCGACGTCGTCCGGCTCGGACAGGCCGCCGAACAGCGCGTTGCGCACGAAGGCGCACAGCACGCCGAAGATCAGGCCGATGGCGGTGGCCACGGCAATGATGATGGCGGCCTTGGGGCGCACCGGCTTGTCCGGCTGCACCGCCGCGTCCAGGATGCGCACATTGCCGACCTTGCCGGCGCGGATCAGCCGCAGTTGCTGGGCGTTGTTGAGCAGCCCGGTGTACAGCTCGGTATTGACGCGCACGTCGCGCACCAGCCGCACCACGTCCTGCTCCAGGTCGGGCAGTTGCTTGATGTTGTTGCCGATGCGGTTGACGTCGCCGGTCAACGAGGCGATCTGGCGATCGATGGCGACGATGCTGGGGTGGGTCGGCGCGAAGCGGGTGATCAGTTCCTGGCGCTTGGCGCGCAGCTCCATCACCTTGGTCTGGGCGTCCACCGATTGCGCCAGGATCAGCTTGGCCTCTTCGCTCAGGTCGATGGTGCCGCGCTTGTTGCGCAGCGCGTTGTACTTGGTCTCGGCCGCGTCCAGCTCGCTCTTGAGCTGCGGAAGCTGCTGATCCAGGAAGGCCAGCGATTTCTCGGCCTGGGCCGCCTTGCGGTTGACGTTCTGCTGCACGTATTCCTGGCCGATCTGGTTCAGCACCGCGGTGGTCAGCGCCGGATCGTTGCCCTCCAGCGTCACGCCGATCACGCCCGAGGTGCGGCCGCGCTCGAAGATGCCCAGGCGCGACTGCACGTCCTCGATCGCCGCCAGGCGCGAGGTGCGCGACAAGGTGAACTCGGTGCCGGGCCGGCCGCTGAGCGCGTCGATGTGCACGTCCAGCGCGCCGCCGCCCGGCAGCAGGAAATGCTCGGGCTTGCCGACCGTGCCCTTGAAGGTGGCGCCGGTGACTTTGTCGTTCAGGGTGTATGCGCCCTCGCCCAGGGTAGTGATGCGAAAGGGCTTGCCCAGCCATTCATTGGGCACGTCGAGCTGCGACACCGAGATCGATTCGCCGCCCCAGGCGTAGCCGCCGCGCGGCAGGCCGGACGGATAGGGCAGGCTTTCATGGCGCCGCGCCAGCCATTCCCCCACCACCGGGAAGTAGCGCGGCTTGGCATGGATGTACAGCATGAACTTGTCGACGGCCGGCCCCACCACCATGCGCGAGCGCAGCACTTCCATCTCGCCGGAGGTTTCGGCCTTGGTGTCGAAAATGGCCGAGACGTCGCCCAGCAGGCTGCGGTTCTGGCCCTGCGGCAGCTCCTCCTCGACCTGCACGATGATATCGGCCGAGTAGACCGACGGGGTCACCATGACGTAGGCGACCGCGCCCAACAGGGCGATCATCGTGATGGCGATGATCAGCCAGCGGTTGGAGAAAATGGCGTCCACGTGCGAGGACAGCGGGGTTTCCTGCTGGCGAGCCGGGACGGAGGGCTCGAACGATTCGATAGGCAACGACATGCAGCTCTCCAAGAATAGGCGCCGCCGCGGTCGCGGCGCCCCCAAAGGCGTGGGCCGGATCCCGGCCCCGCGCCCAACGGCGCGGGGCGGGCCCCGAGGGTCGATTACTTGATGGAATGCACGGTCTGCACCGTTTGCGCGCTCGGGAACAGGTTGCTGATGAAGCGGTTCCACCGCACCAGCGCCGCCGTATCCACGAAGACGACGTCCTTGGGTTGCAACTCGAACTTCTCCGCCACCGCATAAGCCTGCGGCGAAGCGGCGTTCAGATGGAACACCAGCGGCGTCGCCTGCTCGGTACTGCGCACCACAAACACTTGCGACGCGTCGGCCGTCAACTGGTTGGGGCCTCCCGCCACGCCCAGCGCTTCATTCAACGACAGCCTGCCGTCGCGCATCACGATCGAGGCCGGCGCGGTCACTTCGCCGGTCACGAACACCTTGCTTTCGTCGCGCGGCGTCACCCTGACGATGTCGCCCGACTTCAACATGACCTGGTTCAGATCCTGGCCCCGGTCGATCAGCGCGGGCAGATTCACGCGCGTCTTGCGGCCTTCGCGTATCACGTAGACACTGCTGCGGTCGCCGGTGGGCAGTACGCCGCCGGCGCGGTTGATCGCTTCCAGCAGGGTCATGGGAATGTCGTTGATCGCGACGGTCCCCGGCGTCTTCACCTCGCCTTCGACGTAGACCCGCTTGCTGCGATAACCCAGTACGCGCACCGTGATCTGCGGATCCTGGATGTATTTACCCGAACTGTTGACTATGAGATTGCGCGCCTGCAGTTCCGTCAACCCCGCCACTTTCAGCAGTCCCGTATAGGGAAATTGGATATATCCCGTGGATGAGACCGTATACCCCGGAATGCCCGAGGCGGTATCCCCGAAGGCTAATTCGGTCACCCCCGTGCCGATGGCGTAGGTTTGCGTCGGAAGCACGAGTTCGGGGTGGTCCCAGACCACGATCGAGAGAATGTCGCCGGGGCCGATGCGGTAGGGCTCGGCCTTGTCGACCAGGTGCGAAACCCCTTCGTTGTCCAGCAGCGCCTGGCGCGCGCGGTTGTCTTCCAGCACCAGGCTGGGGGTGATTTCCTTGATCTGCGCCACCGAGTTCGGATCCGACGGATCGACGAGGTGCTTGGCGCTGAAGGTCATGCCGGGAGAAAGGGCGCAGGCGCCCAGCGAGGACACGAGCGCGATCGCAGCGATGGCGCGGCTCAACGTTCCGAAAAATGTCGTCATGGCGGATCCACTGTGAATGACTTCGTTGCTTGGAAAGGCGCCCGATGCGTAACGGGTTGCGACATTCCACTCTCTTTTCAAGCCCCCGCACATTCGACGGATGCCCTAAGCCTTCTCCTACATCGTTTGGAGGTTTCGAGTGCGGCGGGCACTCAATAAGATTCCCACGGTAGCCACATGCTTTGCGGCGGTGCACACCGTTTTTCCCCGCGGCCGCAGGGCGACTCCCCGAACAAAGGAGTACGCGATGGACCCGTCCCTCACGGACACGTCGGCGAGATCGAACCGATCCAGCTATCTGTATCGCCTGCTGGATGCGGCGATCGTCATCATCTGCGGCCTGGCCGTCACCGAACTGAAGTTCGCGGACGAAGCCATGGCCGATACGCCGCAGATCCACCTGTTCCTGATCTACCTGTGCGGCCTGGGCGTGATCGCCCTGTTCCCCGCCTTCAGCCTGTATGTATCGTGGCGCGGCCGCCGCCTGACCGATCTGGTGGTGCGCAGCCTGATGGCCTGGGCGCTGGTATTCGCGCTGGGCATCCTGGTCAGCTTTCTGATGCACCAGAGCGCGGCGGTCTCGCGCATGTGGGCGGCAACCTGGTTCGGTTCGGCCGCGCTGGCGTTGGCGGGCGTGCGGCTGGCGGTCTACACGGTGCTGGGCGCGGCGCGCGACCGCGGCCTGAACCGCAAGCGCGTGCTGCTGGTGGGCTTCGGCGCGCTCGGCCACGACCTGTGGCGCCGCGTCGAACGCTACCGCGAAGCCGGTTACGAGGTCGCCGGCATCTACGCCGAACCGCACGAAATCCTGCCGCCGCAGGTGCGGCGCCTGCACGAACTGGACGCGCTGCACGCCTTCGTGCGCGAACACAATGTGCGCGAGGTCTGGATCGTGCTGCCGATGGAAGCCGGCCAGGAGCTGCGCGAGGTGCTCTATCACCTGCGCAATGACCTGGTCGACATCCGCTGGATCCCCGACGTGATGTCGATCCAACTGCTGGGCCACCGCATCGGCGAATTCCTCGGCCTGCCCGCGATCCAGCTCAACAGCCTGCCGGCCGCCGGCGTGCGCGGCTGGGCCAAGGAGGCGTTCGACCGCAGCTTCGCGCTGTGCGCGCTGATCGGCCTGTCGCCGTTGATGCTGACCGTGGCCTGCCTGGTCAAGCTGACCTCGCGCGGGCCGGTGCTGTTCACCCAGCCGCGCCTGGGCGTGGACGGCAAGGTGTTCCATGTCTACAAGTTCCGCACCATGACCGTGCACCAGGAACACGGCGTGGTCACGCAAGCCACCCGCAACGACGCGCGCGTCACCCGCATCGGCGGCTTCCTGCGCCGCACCAGCCTGGACGAGCTGCCGCAGTTCCTGAACGTGCTGCGCGGCGACATGTCGGTGGTCGGCCCGCGCCCGCACGCGTTGGAGCACAACGAGCTGTACAAAGACCTGGTGCAGCGCTACATGATGCGCCACCGCGTCAAGCCGGGCATCACCGGCTGGGCCCAGGTCAACGGTTTCCGGGGCCAGACCGACACGCTGCGCAAGATGAGCGACCGCGTCGAGCACGACATCTACTACATCCAGCACTGGACGTTCCGGATGGACCTGATGATCATCGCCCGCACGGCGATCTCCGGATGGACGGGTCGCAATGTCTACTGAACCGCTGGGCTGGCCGCCCTTCGCCCCCTCGCGCGCGCGCGCCGCGCCCCTGCCGGCCCTGGCGCCCCCGGGGCTGCTGGCCGAGAGCGACTTTCGCCGCGCGGTGGAGATGCTGCCGCTGGTATCCATCGACCTGCTGTTGCGCGATGCCGATGGCCGCTACCTGACCGGCCTGCGCAGCAACCCGCCGGCGCAGGGAAGCTGGTTCGTGCCGGGCGGGCGCATCCGCAAGAACGAGACGCTGTCGCGCGCGTTGCAGCGCATCGCGCGCGAGGAACTGGGCCTGACGCTGCCGCCGCAGGCGTGGCGCGCGCGCGGTGTGTACGAACACTTCTATGACACCAATTTCGCCGGCGAGCCCGGCCGCAGCACCCATTACATCGTCCTCGCTTATGAGGCCGAGCTCACGCTGGATACCGCCAGTCTGCCGCTGGGCCAGCACCGCCGCTACCGCTGGCAGCCCGCGGCGGCCATCGCCGCCGACCCCGGCGCGCATCCCTACACCCAGGCCTACTTCAAGGAGTCAGCGCCATGACCAACCCTCCTCCTGCGTACCGCGCCGTCATCCTTTGCGGCGGTTCCGGCTCGCGCCTGTGGCCCCTGTCGCGCGAACTGCTGCCCAAGCAGTTCATCCGTTTGACCGATGACCGCAGCCTGTTGCAGAACACCCTGCGGCGGCTGCAATCGGCCGGCGCCCAGGCGCGGCCGATGCTGGTGTGCAATGCCGCCCACCGCTATATCGCCGCCGAGCAGACGCAGGAACTGGGCATCCAGGATGCCGAGATCCTGCTGGAGCCGTTCGGCCGCAATACCGCCCCGGCCATCGCCGCCGCCACCTTGCGCGCCATGCGCGACGGCGAAGACCCGGTGATGCTGATCATGCCATCCGACCACGTGCTGGAAGACGGGCCGGTGCTGGCGGCCGCCTTCGCCCAGGCCTACCAGGCCGCGCGCCAGGGCGCGCTGGTGACCTTCGGCATCACCCCCACCGCGCCGCTCAGCGGCTACGGCTACATCCAGGCGGCCGAGCCCGGCGCCATGGCCCCGGCCCGCAAGGTGCGGCGCTTTGTCGAAAAGCCTTCGCCCGAGGTGGCGCAGCGCTTCATCGAGGATGGCGGCTACTACTGGAACAGCGGCATGTTCGCCTTCCAGGCCTCGGTGTTCCTGGCCGAGCTGGAACGGCTGGCGCCGCGCATCCTGGAGCAGGTGCGCGCCGCGGTGGCCGCCGGCCAGGGCGAGGCGGCGCTGTTCCAACTGGACGGCCCGGCCTTCGAGGCCTGCCCCAGCGACTCGATGGACTACGCCATCATGGAGCGCACCGACAGCGCCGTGGTGATCCCGCTGGCCGCGCCCTGGAGCGACGTCGGCGCCTGGGACGCGGTCTGGGGCATCGCCCACAAGACCGCGGAGGGCAACTCCACCAGCGGCGACGTGATGGTCGAGGACTCGCGCAACTGCCTGATCCATTCGACCAGCCGCCTGGTGGCCTCGGTGGGGCTGGACGACATCGTGGTGATCGAGACCGCCGACGCCGTGCTGGTGGCGCACAAGACGCGCTCGCAGGATGTCAAGCGTCTCGTCGAAGCGTTCAAGGTGCAGCATCGCAGCGAAATGAACCATCACCGTGAGGTGCAGCGCCCCTGGGGCTCGTACGACTCGGTCGGCCAGGGCCCGCGCTACCAGGTCAAGCGCATCACCGTCAAGCCGGGCGCGCGCCTGTCCTCGCAGATGCACCACCACCGCGCCGAGCACTGGGTGGTGGTGTCGGGCACGGCGCGCATCTACAACGGCGACAAGCAATACCTGCTGACCGAAAACCAGTCGACCTACATCCCGCTGGGCGAGGTTCACAGCCTGGAGAACCCCGGCAAGATCCCGCTGGAGATCATCGAGGTGCAGTCCGGCGCCTATCTGGGCGAGGACGACATCGTCCGTTTCCAGGACCTGTACGGCCGTGTCTGACGCACGGCGCGCGGCCTCATCCCCCGTGGCCTCATCCCGCGTGGCCTCATCCTTCTGGCGGCCGGGCCTGGCGCGGATCTGCCTGCCGCTGGCGGCGCTGTTCTTCGCCACGCTGGTGACAGTGGGCAACCTGCCGGGCCTGGCCGCCGAGATGTCCGACGCGTTCGGTGACAAGCGCCTGCACCTGGCGGCCTACGCCTTCCTGACCGCGCTGATCTACCTGTCGGTGCAGCGCCGGCCGGGCTGGGTGGCGCTGCTGGCGGTCTCGGCGCTGGGCGCGCTGGATGAGGGTATCCAATCCTTTTTTGCCTATCGACAGGCCGAACTCTTAGACCTTTTGGCCGATATCTCTGCGGCGGGTGCGACAGTAATCTCGTTGAACATCGGTTCCGCAGCCATCGGCTCCTTTCGTGCAGTGACTAAGTCTTAAGGATAAAACCATGCCAAAACGGGCACTGATTACCGGCGTTACCGGCCAGGACGGCGCTTACCTGGCCGAGTTCCTGCTGGCCAAGGGCTATGAAGTCCATGGCATCAAGCGGCGCGCGTCGCTGTTCAATACCGCGCGCATCGATCACCTGTACCAGGATCCGCATGATCAGCCGCGCAACTTCGTGCTGCACCACGGCGACATGACCGACTCCTGCAGCCTGATCCGCATCGTGCAATCGGTGCAGCCCGACGAGATCTACAACCTGGCGGCGCAGAGCCACGTCGGGGTGTCGTTCGAAGAGCCGGAGTACACCGCCAACGCCGACGGCCTGGGCACCCTGCGCCTGCTGGAAGCCATCCGCATCCTCAAACTGGAGGACAAGGCGCGCTTCTACCAGGCCTCGACCTCGGAGCTGTACGGACTGGTGCAGGAAACCCCGCAGAAGGAAACCACGCCGTTCTACCCGCGCAGCCCCTACGCCGCCGCCAAGCTGTACGCCTACTGGATCAGCGTGAACTACCGCGAGGCCTATGGCATGTATGCCTGCAATGGCATCCTGTTCAACCACGAATCGCCCAAGCGCGGCGAGACTTTCGTGACGCGCAAGATTACCCGCGGCCTGGCGCGCATTGTGCTGGGCCTGCAGGAATGCCTGTATCTGGGCAACCTGTCGGCGCTGCGCGACTGGGGTCATGCGCGCGACTACGTCGAAATGCAGTGGCTGATGCTGCAGCAGGACACGCCGGAGGACTACGTCATCGCCACCGGCATGCAGTACAGCGTGCGCGAATTCATCAATACGGCGGCGCGCGAGCTGGGCATCCTGCTGGCCTGGGAAGGCGAAGGGCTGGAGGAGACCGCCACCGTGCTGTTCAGCCCGGTGCACGACATCAAGCCCGGCCAGGTCATCGTGCGGGTCGATCCGCGCTACTTCCGTCCGACCGAGGTCGAGACCCTGCTGGGCGACCCCACCAAGGCGCGCGAAAAGCTCGGCTGGTCGCCGCGCACCAGCTTCGCCCAGTTGGTCAAAGAGATGGTCGAGAGCGACCTGAAGGACGCCCGCCGCGACGCGCTGGTGGAACAGAACGGCTACGAAATCTATGCCTACAAGGAGTAGTCCGCCATGAGCAATCCGGAGCAACGCGTGTTCGTGGCGGGCCATCGCGGCATGGTAGGCGCCGCGCTGGTGCGCGAACTGCAAGACCGCGGCTACCGCGACATCATCACGCGCAGCCACGGCGAACTGGACCTGGAGAACCAGAACCAGGTGCACCGCTTCTTCTCGACCACGCCGGTCGATGTGGTGTACCTGGCGGCCGCCAAGGTCGGCGGCATTCTGGCCAACCAGAATCATCCGGTCGATTTCCTGTACCGCAACCTGATGATCCAGTGCAACGTGATCCGCGCCGCCTACGCGGCCGGGGTGCGCAAGCTGCTGTTCCTGGGCTCGTCCTGCATCTATCCGCGCGCGGCGCCGCAGCCGATCCGCGAGGATGCCTTGCTGACCGGACCGCTGGAGGCCACCAACGAGCCTTACGCCATCGCCAAGATCGCCGGGCTCAAGCTGTGCGAGGCCTACCAGCGCCAGTACGGCGCGCGCTTCATCTGCGCCATGCCGACCAACCTGTACGGCCCGCACGACAACTACGACCTGCACAGCAGCCACGTGCTGCCGGCGCTGATCCGCAAGTTCCACGAGGGCCGCGAGGCCGGCCAGGACCGCGTGACGCTGTGGGGCAGCGGCACGCCGCTGCGCGAATTCCTGTACGTGGACGACCTGGCGCGCGCCTGCGTCATGCTGATGGAAAACCCCGCCGCCGAAGGCATCTACAACATCGGCGCCGGCGAAGACCTGTCGATCGCCGAGCTGGCGCGGGTGGTGGCGCAGGTGGTGGGCTACCGGGGCAGCATCGTCTACGACGCCAGCAAACCCGACGGCACGCCGCGCAAGCTGATGGATTCATCCCGCGTGCGGGCGCTGGGCTGGAAGCCGGAGATTTCCCTGATCCACGGCGTGACCCTGGCCTACGGCCACTTCTTGCGCGAGCAGGCGCGCCAACCGCTGCCCGTGGCCTAGGGCCTATCGAGAACAGGCATTCCAATGCACCGACTCATCAGGAAGCACGTCGCCGGCAATGCCTCGTTCTGGGGGCTGGTGGAATACGGCATCGGCCCGGTCGCGGCGCTGGTGGCGTTGCCCATCCTGTTCCGCCAGTTGGGCACGGTGGGCTTCGGCCAGTACTCGATGATCATCGCGCTGGCCGGCTTCGGCAACGCCGCCAACCTGGGCGCCGCCGTCACCGCCACCAAGCTGGTGTCCGAGCGCATGCACGAACCCGGCGGCGCCTATCGCGCGGCCGGCGTGGCCATGTCGCTGATCGGCTGCGCGCTGGGCGTGGTGACGCTGGTCGCGGCGCTGCTGTGGCTGGCGGCCTGGTGGGGCTGGCCCGCCGCCACCTTCGGCGGCGTGGCCGTCACCCTGTTGGCCATGCCGGCGCTGGCGGTCTACCTGACGCAGCAGTACGACCAATTGATGTCCGGCTGCCTCAAGGGCCGCGAGGATTTCCGCGCCACCGCGCTGTGCGAACTGGTCAGCCGCAGCGGCACCCTGGCGCTGGCCTGCGCCACCGCCTGGCTGACGGCCTCGCCCACCTGGACCGGCCTGGCCCAGGCGCTCGGCCTGCTGCTGGCCGGCTCGGTCAAGATGCGGGTGTTCGCGCGCCGCTACGGTCACGTGCTGGTGCGCCCGGTGCGCGACCGCGGCGCCATGCTGGACGCGTTCCGCTTCTCGCGCTGGTCCTGGCTCAACAGCCTGAGCGCGCTGGCCTTCGGCTCGGTCGACCGGGTCCTGGTGGGCAGCCTGATGGGGCCGGCGGCGCTGGCCATCTATACCGTCGGCGTGCAGGTCGGCCAAATGATCCATACCGCCTCGGTCGCCATCTTCCAGAAAGCCATGCCGCGCGTCAGCCGGCTCAGCGCCGCGCCGCCCCACCCGGGCGCGGCCGAGGAGGAGATCCGCCGCCTGATGCTGTGGAACCTGCTGCTGTCGGCCGCCGCCACGGTCGCGGTGCTGGCGGTCAGCCGGCCGCTGCTGGATCTGCTGCTCGGCCATGCCGTGGCCGCGGGCCACCTGGGCACCTTCCGCCTGCTGATCGCGGCCTCGGGGCTGCTGTCGCTGAACGCGGCGGCGCATTTCTCGCTGCTCGGGCTGGGCAATTCCCGCGCGGTGGCGATTCTGAACGGCCTGGGCGGCCTGGCGATGCTGTGCGTCATGGCCCTCCTGGTGCACGCGGCGGGCGAGCATGCCGCGGCCTGGGGCCGCATGGCCTACGCGGCGATCACGCTGGCCGGCGTGGCGCTCGCCATCCGTCAATCCCGGCCCGACTACCCGGGCGCAATGCCTGCGGCCACCCGGTAGTGATCATGCTGAGGTCCTATATGCGCAAGCGTCACAACGAGTATTCGCGTCAGCTCATCGACTTCGTGCGCGAGCTGCGTCCGCCCGCGCCCATCGCCGGCGGCCTGCTGCCCAAGCTGACCATCGTGACCCCCTCGTTCAACCAGGCCCGCTTCCTGGAGCGCACCATCATTTCGGTGCTGAACCAGGGCTATCCGCGGCTGGAATACATCATCATCGACGGAGGCTCGACCGATGGCAGCGTCGACATCATCCGCAAGTACGAGCGCCACCTGACCTACTGGGAAAGCACGCCGGATCGCGGCCAGTCGCACGCCATCAACAAGGGCTTCGAACGCGCCACCGGCGACTACGTCGGCTGGCAGAACTCGGACGACCTGTACTACCCGGGCGCCCTGCGCAAGCTGGGCGCGGCCGCGGCCCGGGGCCGCGCGCCCATCGTCAGCGGCAACCTGTTCGTGGCCGACGCCGACAACCGCATCTTCCGCAAGATTCACTACACCCCGGTCAATCGCGGCACGCTGACCGTGGTCAAGGCCTCGATTCCCAACCAGTCCGCCATCTTCCGCCGCGACCTGCTGCGCAAGCACGGCCTGCTGCAGGAAAGCATGCGCTACTGCATGGATCTGGAACTGTGGAGCCGGCTGCTGCGCGAGGGCAGGAACCTGATCGTGCCGGACGCGATGGGGGTCTACACCGCCCACGACGAAACCAAGACCGCGCTGATGCAGGACGTGCTGCTGGAGGAACGCGAACAGATCGTCGACCGCATCCGCCGCACCGAGCCTGGCATGGGCCGGCTGTTCGGCCTGTCGTGCCGCGCCTCGCAGGTGGCCGCGCACGCCCGCCAGGGCGACCTGTCATACCTGGTCGAGAAGCTCGCCATCAAGCTGTTCGGGCGCGATGACTGGGCCGCGCACTGAGCCCCCCCTTGCCCCCATGGAGCCGCCATGCACCCGCACCGCCGCCTTTCCACGCTGCACCTGCTGGGGCTGTTCGCGTTCACCGCGCTGGCCTTGAACGACGACCACTTCATCCTGGGCGTGGGCAGCTTCAAGCTGTCGCCATTCGACGCGCTGTTCGTGGCCATCCTGGTGGTCAAGGCGCTGCGGCTGGCCGATCCGGCCGCCTACGCCCTGCCGCGCGGGGCGCTCGGCATGCTGCTGGGCCTGCAGGTGCTGTCGGTGATCTACCTGCTGCTGGTGTCGCTGCATCACCCCGGCATCGAGACCGGCGACGTGGCGCGCGACCTGCGCATCGTCTTCTACTTCCTGAGCGTGCCGTTCCTTTGCTACAAGGACATCGACAGTCCGGCCGCCTACGCGGTTCTGCAGAAATACATCGTGGCCGCCTGCCTGGCCGTGGCCACGCTGATGCTGCTGGAGCAGTTGCAGGGCTTCAGCATCTCCAACCCGCTGCGCAACGTGCGCCTGGGGGTGTGGGCGATTCCCTTCGGCGTGGTCTCGTTGCTGTATTTCCGCAAGACCCTCAACGTCTCGGGGCCCAAGGCCTATGCGCTGACGGTCTACATGCTGCTGGCGCTGGTGTTCTCGCTGAACCGCAGCCAGTACCTGCAACTGATGGTGGCGGTGCTGCTGGCCGTGATGCTGGCTTCGGGCTCGGAAGTGCGCCGCCGCGTGGTGCTGATCTTCGCGCCGGCCGCGGTGGCCGGCGTGCTGGTGTTCGCCAGCATCGGCTACCTGGACGTGCTGACCAACCGCATCTTCAGCGTCGAGCGGCTGGACGAGGACTCCAGCTACGGCGCGCGCATCCAGGAAATGCAGGGGCAGATGGATTCCTTCGCCGAAAGCCCGGTGTTCGGCAAGGGCGCGGGCTTTCGCAGTTGGGTGATGGGCGAGAACGGCTTCGAACTGAGCACCTTCGCGCACAACTCCTGGGCCTTCTACCTGATGAAATTCGGCATCGTCGGCACCGTGATGATCATGCTGCCGCCCCTGCTGATCCTGCTGCTGTCGCTGTTGCGGCGCTACGCCCACCCGGGGCTGGAGCTGCACCGGCGCTATCTGCTGGCCACCGCGCCGATCTACATCTTCGTCGATTCGCTGTCCGGCGGCCTGGCCTATGCGCCCAAGACCGCCTTCACCGGATTCCTGCTGTGCTACTGCCTGTCGCTGCTTCGCAATGCCCGGGCCATGCCCGTGCCCCCGCCCCAGCCCGCGCCCGCGGCTCCCAGCCCCCGTCCGGACACCATGCGCCGGGCGCCACCGCGAGTATTGCCCCATGCCTGATGTCCTGTTCGTCGCCCCCGACCTGCATGGCGGCGTTGGAAGATGCGTTGCCTTCATCGCCGACGCCCTGCCCGAACGGGGAGTGGATGCCTCGCTGTTCCTGCTGCGTTCGCGCAACCGCGAATACCCCGTCGCCAACCCCCGCGTGACGCGGGCGCTGCCGGTGATCGAGTCGCCGGCCGCGCTGCGCCTGCGGCTGCCGCTGGCGTTCGCGCGCCTGCTGGCGCAGATCCGCCGTGACCGGCCCGCCATCGTCTGCTCGCACGGGTTGTTGTGCAACATGCTGGTGGTGCTGGCCAAAAAGGTGCTGCGCGGCGACTTCGCCACCGTCGCCTTCGAGCACAGCAGCCCCGCCGTGCACTACGGCGCCTCGCGCATGCGGCGGCTGAAATGCTGGCTGGTGAGCCAGACCTATCGCCGCCACGATGCCGTCGTCGGCGTCTCGCGCGGGGTCAAGGAAGACCTGGTGAGCATGTTCCCGCCGCTGCGCGGCAAGGTGCGCACCATCTACAACGGCGTGCCGCTGGACGACGTGCGCGAACAAAGCGCGGCCCGCGCGCCAGCCGCGTCGGCCGGTCCGGCCACGCCCTATCACGTGGTCGCCGTCGGGCGCCTGGAGGCCGTCAAGGACTACGCCACGCTGATCGACGCCGCCGCCCTGCTGGACGACCCCGGCATCCGCTTCACCATCCTGGGCGAAGGCTCCGAGCACGAGGCCCTGCAAAAGCGCATCGATGCGCGGCCATCGCGCAGCCCGGTCACGCTGGCCGGCCATATCGACAACCCGTTTCCGGTGATCGCCGGCGCCGGCGCCTTCGCCCTGACCTCGGTGCGCGAGAGCTTCGGCAACGTGCTGGTCGAGGCGCTGTGCCTGGGGGTGCCGGTCATTTCCACCGATTGCCCGCACGGCCCCGCCGAGATCCTCGACGCCGGCCGCTACGGGCTGCTGGTGCCGGTGGGCGACGCGGCGGCCCTGGCCGCGGCGGTGCGCCGGCTGGCCTACGACGGCGAGATGCGCGAACGACTGGCGGCCGATGGCCCCGGGCGCGCCGACGCCTTTTCACTGGAGCGGCACTGCCGCGACGTCATCGAATTGTTCCAGCCGCTGATGCGGCGCGGCGCGACCTGAACAGGAAAGCATCATGTCCAAGATACCGGTATCCGTGGTCGTCATGACGAAGAACGAGGAGCGCAACATCGCCAAGTGCCTGACGGCGCTGGCCGACTTCGACGAAGTCTTCGTGGTCGACTCCAACAGCACCGACGCCACCTGCGCCATGGCCGCCGCGCTTGGCGCCAAGGTCAGCAATTTCCAGTGGAACGGCAAATACCCGAAGAAAAAACAATGGTGCCTGGAGCAACTGCCCTTCACGCACCCGGTGGTGCTGTATGTCGACGCCGACGAGGAAATGACGCCGGAGCTGGCCGCCGAGATCCGCGCCGCGCTGCCACGCTTTGCGGCCGGCGCCGGCGGTGCCTTCGTGCCGTTCGACTACGTGTTCTGCGGCCGCAAGCTGCGCCATGGCCACCGTGTCTACAAGCTGGCGCTGCTGGCGCGCGAGCAGTCGCGCTTCCTGGACTACGACGACCTGGACGTGGCCCACATGTGGGAGGTCGAAGGCCACTACCAGCCGCAGGTGCGGGGCGCGACCTTCGCGCTGCGGGCGCGCATGGTGCACAACGACCATGACTCGCTCTACCACTACTTCGACAAGCACAACCGCTACTCCGACTGGGAAGCCAACCTGCGCATCAAGGGCCTGATGAACGATCCGCGCGAGGCCAACATCGGCGCGCGCGCGTTGCTCAAGCGCCTGTTCCAGGCCATGCCGTTCAAGGCGCCGGTCTCGTTTCTGCATTCCTATGTGCTGCGCCTGGGCTTTCTCGACGGCCGCGCCGGCTTCGACTACGCGGTGGCGCGCGCCATGTACTACTGGCAGATCCGCATCAAGACCGAGGAGATCCGCCAGGCCCGCCTGGCCGCCGCTCCGGCGCGCGGCGACGCCCTCACCGGAGCCGCCAAATGAGCGCGCTGCAACGGCTCGACCGGTTCGCCCTGGCACCCGGCCAGCGCGGCCGCTCGGCCCTGACGGTGCAGTTGTGGTGGCTGGTGCAGGGCTCGCTGTTCCGCTGGTCGCCGCAGGTGGCCTACGGCTTTCGGCGCTGGCTGCTGCGGTGCTTCGGCGCGCGCGTCGGCCGCAAGGTGCTGATCCGTCCCAGCGCCACCGTCACCTACCCATGGAAAGTGACGATCGGCGATTACGCCTGGATCGGCGACGACGCGGTGGTCTACAGCCTCGGGCCCATCCATATCGGCGCGCATGCCGTGGTGTCGCAACGCAGTTATCTGTGCGCGGCCGACCACGACGCCGCGCAGCCGGAATTCCCCTTGCGCGAGCGCGCCGTGCGCATCGAGGACGGCGCCTGGGTCGCCACCGACGTCTTCATCGGCCCGGGCGTCACCGTCGGCCGCGAGGCCGTGGTGGGCGCGCGCAGCTCGGTGTTCCGCAGCCTGCCGCCGGCGATGGTGTGCCACGGCAATCCGTGCCGTCCCGTCCGCCCCCGCGTGGCGCCGCCGGCATGAAGATCCTCCTGTACGGCATCAACTACGCGCCGGAGCTGACCGGCATCGGCAAGTACAGCGCCGAACTGGCCGAATGGCTGGCCGCGCGCGGCCACCAGGTCAGCGTCGTCACCGCCCCGCCCTATTACCCGCAATGGCGCGTGCACGACGGCTATCGCGCCGGCCGCTACCAGCGCGAAACCCGCGCCGGCGTCGACGTGCGGCGCGCGCCGCTGTGGGTGCCGGCCCGGCCCGGTGGCGCCAAGCGCCTGCTGCACCTGGCCAGCTTCGCCCTTGCCAGCCTGCCGTCGCTACTGCGCGCGGCGGCCGGCCGGCCCGACCTGATCCTGGTGGTCGAGCCCGCCCTGTTCTGCGCGCCGGCCGCCTGGCTGGCCGCGCGGCTGTGCGGCGCGCGCGCCTGGCTGCACATCCAGGACTACGAAGTGGACGCGGCGTTCGACCTGGGCCTGCTCAAGGGCGCCTGGCTGCGCGGCGCCGTGCGGCGCGCCGAACGCTGGCTGATGCGGCGCTTCGACCGCGTCTCGACCATCTCCGGCCGCATGCGCGACCTGGCGCTGTACAAGGGCGTGGATCCGGCGCGGACCGTGCTGCTGCCCAACTGGATCGACGTCGAGGCCATCGCGCCCGGCCGCGACGGCGACCTGCGCGCCACGCTCGGCATTCCCGCCGACGCGGTGGTGGCGCTGTACTCCGGCAACATGGGCGGCAAGCAGGGCCTGCAAACGCTGGCCGAGGTGGCGCGCCTGCTCGAAGGCGAGCGCGCGCTGTGGTTCGTATTCTGCGGCCAGGGCCCCGAACGCGCGCCGCTGCAGGCACGGTGTCAGGGGCTGGCGCGAGTGCGCTTCCTGGATCTGCAACCGGCCGAGCGGCTGGGCGCGCTGCTGAACACCGCCGACATCCATCTGCTGCCGCAGCGCGCGGGCGCCGCCGACCTGGTCATGCCGTCCAAGCTGACCGGCATGCTGGCCAGCGGCCGGCCGGTGGTGTGCGGCGCCGCGCGCGGCACCGAGCTGGCCGGCGTGGTGGCCGGTTGCGGACTGGTGACCCCGCCCGAGGACGCCGCCGCCATGGCCGAGGCCGTGCGCAAGCTGGCCCACAACGCGCAGATCCGCGAGACGCTGGGCGCGGCGGCGCGGCGCCATGCCCTCGATCACCTGCACGTGGACGCGGTATTGGCCGCCGCCGAACGCGAATTCGCCGCGGTGGTGGCCGCCGCCGCGCCGCGCGCGGCGCCAACCGCGGCGCCCGCGCGCCGCGACGCCGGCCGCTGAAGCCCGCGCCGCGTGCCGGGCGGCGGCGCGGACGCACTACAGCGGGTCGTCGCCCTTGGCGCCCGGCGCCACCGGCGGCCCCCCGCGCACCAGCCCCATCTGCACCGCGATATAGGCCGCTTCGGCCTGGTTGCGCGCATTCAGCTTCCAGTACAGGGTCCGCGCATGGCTCTTCACCGTGGCCACCGAAATGCCCACGTGCTGGCCGATCTCGCGCATGGTCTTGCCCTGCACCAGCAATTGCAGGATCTCCTCCTGCCGCTGCGTCAGCTCGCGCAGCTCCTGCAAGGGCGCCTGCGAGGCCGCCAGGGTTCGGGGCGCGGGCTGGGGATAGCATTCACCACCGGCCAGCACCAGGCTGACGGCGGCGGCCAGGGCGTCCGGACTGGAGGCCTTGGGCAGGTAGCCGGCCACCCCGGCGCGCGCGCAGGCGGCCATTACGTTCTGGTCCAGCACCGAGTAAAGCGCCAGCACCAGGCGCGGCATGAACAGCGCCATGGCCTGTGACAGCAGGCCGATGTCGGCCTCGGCCGCGCCGCTGCACCCCACCACCAGCAATTCGACGGGCCGGTTGATGGAGCCGGGCATATTCAAGAGATGGGCTGGCGAGATCGCCAGAATGTCCTCGGCGTTCCGTACCCGTTCCAGCACGTGCTGGATGGCGACACGAAGCAGAGCGTAGTCTTCGATTAGAACGGTTGTCATCCCGGAGGGAACCTTGTGACACAGGGTCCAGACACGGTTCCCATGACACGGTTGCGCACGGTGGCACTGACGGTTCCAGCGCCGCCCCCGGCTCACGGGAATCTCGTCCACTACCTGGCATCGCTCTGGCGCGCTTTGTGATTCGCCATATCAACCCATGCTTGTGGACACGACCCATGCTATCAGCGGCTACGTTCGCTGAATCTCGTTCAGGAGGATGATTGGAGGAGGAATGCTGCGGCACGGCGACCGCCGATGCTGCAGGATGTATGCCCTAGGAGGGATGGCGGGGCCGGCCCGCCCGCCCTTATCCCAGCTTGCGGCCGTACAGTTGTCCGGCATCCGCTTCGCGGCCGTTCGGCTCGTGCCATTCCAGTGTGGCACCACGTTGCAGCGCCGCGTACACGGCCTCGCCCTTGTTCTTGACGTGCAGGCGCTGGTAAAGCGTGCAGGCATGCGTCTTGGCCGTTGCGACCGAGATATTCAGCATCCGGCTGACCGTCTTGATGGGATAGCCGCGCGCCAGCAGCACCAGCACTTCGTACTGGCGCGGCGTGATCTGCAGCAACTGGGCGCCGGCGCTGACCGGCATGGCGCCCTTGCCCGCGCCGTCGTCCAGGTCGCGCGACGGCAACGCGCAGCTTGCCGCAGCGGGCGCCTGCACGGCCTGCTCGCTGGGAAAGCACTGTCCGCCCGCCATGACCAGGCGGATCGCCGCTTCCAGGATTTCGACCGACGCGGTCTTCATCAAGCAACCGTAGACGCTGGCGCCGGGCAACCCCTGCACCGGCATCGGCAGCGGCATGACATCGGTCAGCAACAGGATGCGCTTCGGGCTCAGTTCGCGCTGGATCTCATGCAACGTGCTCCAGGCTTCCTCGTTGTCCACGGGCAGGCCGTAGATCAGGAGGTCGGCGCCCGCATGCGCGCCACTGGCCTTGGAGACATCGGCCAGCCCCATCCCCTCGATTTCCCAGACATCGTCCAACTTGCTCAGAATCTGCCATAACCCCAACCGCAATAGCGGATGGGCTTCAATCAGGACCATCTTGGCCATGGTGTCCTCCCGGTTTTTCAACAGGCCTAGAAGGGATCTTCGCTGTGCTGAAGACTATTTTTTTCCAGCCCTTACGGGGGTAGTCCGCAATATCCCGGAATATCTAATGACGCTGTACCGGGCCATTTGGGCTGGGAGACTTTCGTAGCCAACATAACGGATGGCATGAACCCATCTTATGGTTCGGAATTGGCAAAATCAAGACGCTGGCACGCGATATAATCCGACAAAAACAGAAATCATTCGTTAGCCTTAATCAACCTCGTAAATCCGGATGAGAAGGCGCCATCATCCTTTCATCCGCTAGGGTTTATACCAAACCCTCCTCGGTCGCAGCGTGTTTTCCCCTAGGGGCCGCAGACACGGAAAGGCCCGCGTAAGCTCGCGTTCAGGCTGTAGACAGGTGTGACACGGCCCCGCTGCGGGGGCCGGCGCGAAGCGCGAGGTCAGGCCGGATCGGCGCTCAGGCTTGTCGATATGTTTCCAGCGACACATTAAGCCCGGGCCGCGAAGCCGCAATCGAAATATAGGTAACATTTTTATTTTCAATCGGCGCGGCGTCATTTACTCCATATAAGCGAAGTCAAATACCGTATGCCCCCCCTGGTGATGCCAATGGTGCATTGAAGCATGGCGTTTTCTCAGGAAACTGGCGTAGTGGATTTCGCCATCCGTCTCGACATAGGTGGAGGGCGACAATTCCTCGATCCGGTTGAGCGAGACGCCCTTGCCGTAGTGGCAGAATCCCTGGTACTGCGCGCAGCGGATCACCTCTCCCGCAGGCGAGACAACGATTCCGGCGTTGCGGGCGCGCATCGGGTTGCGCACGATGGGGTTGCAGGCATGCGGCGTCCACTGGGTCGAGCGGGGCGAGTCGGCGAAAAATGCAAACAATTCATCGCAATGATTCTGGCCGTCGGCGCGATCGATATTGGTTAACAGCCACCAGTATTCCCCGTGCTTGAAAATAATCGTATCGACCGCCGAAACATCGGTCATCAACGTCATATCCAATTCCCATTTCAAAGGGAATTCCGTGCATTTCCATAATTCGATACTGCGATTTCCGCAGGTTTCCGGCACCATGTAGGTCACGCCTTCGTATTCGAATATATATGGAAACGATAAATGATAGGGCAGGTTCAAGGCCGTGCCCAGCAGGCGGAAAGCCCCGTCCGCGTAGGTCGCGACGGAGATCGTGCCTTTGCGGGAATTAAAATCGTAGTCCTCGAAAAATATATATGGATTCTTGTCGCGGGTATAAACAAACGGATCGGCGAAGAAACGCCCCTTGGGGGGTTGCAATACCATCGCCTCCGACACCACCGCCTGTTGCCCGGTCGACGGAAACATACCAATCCGCCAGCGCACATTGCGCTTCATGATGCGCCGCACAATCAAATCCGTCATTAACCAGGCCTGGCGCGCGATATAAGCAGCGCTGTCCCACTCGGCCGGATCAGCGCGGCGCTGGCCGCTCAGGATCTGCATGCCGGGCGGCGCCGCGCCCGGCCGCGCGCGCGCCAGGGCCTGCAGGGCGTCATAGACCATGAAATTGCCGAGACTGAATGCGCGCGTCTGGTTCTTCAGCCAGAACACTTCCGTATTGAAACTGCGCTGATCCAGCAGCGTGTCGTGCTCCTGGCTGGCGCCCAACCGCCACAATTTGACGGTGGTGTGGTCCTCGCGTTGATAGACCTCCCAGAACCCGGCGTAGCGGCTGGTGGCGACGGCGATATCAGAATAGCCCACGTGCCAGACCCCGCGCCGCGCCCAGCCGGCCATGCGCGCGCGCAAACCCGGCAGCGGCGGCAGGGCGCCCAGGACGATCACCAGGTCCAGCCCCAGCGCCACCACCGCGTCGTCGCGGCCCGCGTCGCGCGGATCGGCTGGCAAGGCCAGCACCGGCGTCGACGGCGGCAGCCCGTCGCGCAGATCGCGGCACGCCAGCATCTGCCGTTGCCGCGCCGGCAGCAGGCGCGACTCCAACCGCGCCAGCGTGCCGAACAAGGCCTTGGTGCCCAGGCGCGGCTCGGCGCCGGTTTTCTCCATCACCAGCAACGCCGCCAGTTCGTAATCCTGGCTACGCGCGAGCCACTCGGCCATGTCGTGGATCCACCCCGGCTGGTCGGTTCCGTCCAGCAACAGCCCCACTCTGTAGGTCTTCATGTCTCCAGCTCCTGTGTCTGGGCGAAATAGCCGGCGGCACCGGAACGGCGATCGGGCTCGCCAGGCGCATCCACGGTGCCACGCTCTCAAGTCCTCGCGCTGATACTGCGGCGTTTCGTTCCGGCCTTCCAGACGCCTTTCAACCTAGGGCGCTCGTCCGAGGACAAACGGCGCAGCGCCATTTGGGTGAGGCGTGCGCGCGCTCCTCGGCCAACGGCACGGGCTATCGTGCAAAGGAGCGAGGCGCTCGCCCGAACCGTCTCGGAGTTCCTGCGACCCCGCTAGGGATAACCACTATCGCCTCTTCGCACCGGGTCACGCATACTGCTTTCAAACGAACGTTTGATTTCAACCCAATGCAAGAACTCAGATCCTCCAGCACCCGCGAATCGATCCTGGACACCGCCGAAGCCTTGTTCGCGCAACAGGGCCACGATGGCACGTCCATGCGACAGATCACCGGCGCGGCGGGCGTCAACCTGGCGTCGGTCAACTATCACTTCGGTTCCAAGGAATCGCTGGTCCAGGCCGTGCTCAAGCGGCGGCTGGAAGTCCTGAACCGCGAACGCCTGCGCCTGCTGGACGAACTCGAAGCGCAGGCCGAGGGCAAACCGCTCAAGCCCTCGCAGATCGTCGATGCGTTCTTCGGCACGCTGCTGCGGCTGGCGGCCGATCCGGAGCAGGCCGGCAGCACCTTCCTGCCGCTGCTCGAACGCACCATGACCAACCCGGCCGGCTTCATCCGCGCG
Organism: Achromobacter sp.; assembly: GCF_050285565.1. GTDB lineage: Bacteria > Pseudomonadota > Gammaproteobacteria > Burkholderiales > Burkholderiaceae_B > Achromobacter. The sequence goes on along the minus strand of NZ_JBLZXG010000002.1, from coordinate 304,553 downwards.
CTGTTCGCCGAGGAATACGCCGACGTGCTCGAACGGTATCGCAACGCCCTGTTCGCCGCCCTGCCCGATGTGCCGCGCGCCGAGATCGTGTGGCGCTTCCAGTTCATGCTCGGCGCCACCTCCTACGCCATCATCGGCACCGACCTGCTGCGCTCGGTGACCGGCTGGACGGTCGACGAGGCCGAGCAACCCGACAACCCCGAGCTGCTGCTGCCCCGCCTGATGAGCTTCCTGCTCGGCGGCCTGCGCGCTCCCCTGCCGCAGCATTCCGCCACCTAGGGCGCGGCCCGATCGGCGGGGGTGCGGTTCCAGAGAATTCGAGAAAGGAGACAAGGAAATGAACGCAGTCATCGTCGCGCTGATCGTCATCGCGCTGTTGGCCGCCGTCCTGCTGGGCGTGCGCCCGCTCAGGCGGGCCTTGCTATCGGCGCCGATCTTCACTCTCTACCGCAAGGTGCTGCCGCAGATGTCGGCCACCGAGCGCGACGCGCTCGAAGCTGGCACGGTCTGGTGGGAAGGCGAGCTGTTCCGCGGCCGCCCCGACTGGCAGCGCCTGTTGGCCTATCCGCGCCCGCGCCTGACCGACGAGGAACGGCACTTCCTCGACCACCAGGCCGAACAGGCCTGCCGCATGGTCAACGACTGGAACATCTCGCAGGAACGCTTCGACCTGCCCGCCGAGGTCTGGGACTACCTCAAGCGCAACGGCTTTCTCGGCATGATCATCCCCAAGGAATACGGCGGCCTGGCGTTCTCGGCCTATGCGCATTCCGAGATCGTGACCAAGCTGTCGACGCGCTCGTCGGCGCTGGCGGTGTCGGTGATGGTGCCCAACTCGCTCGGGCCGGCCGAGCTGCTGCTGCACTACGGCACCGAGGAACAGAAGAACCACTACCTGCCGCGCCTGGCGCGCGGCGAGGACGTGCCGGCCTTCGCGCTGACCAGCCCGTGGGCCGGCTCCGACGCCGCCGCCATCCCCGACAGCGGCATCGTCTGCAAGGGCGAATGGCAGGGCCGCGAAGTGATCGGCATGCGCGTCAGTTGGGACAAGCGCTACATCACGCTGGCGCCGGTCTGCACGCTGCTGGGCCTGGCCTTCCGCCTGTACGACCCGGACGGCCTGCTGGGCGGCAGGAAAGACCTGGGCATCACCTGCGCGCTGGTGCCGCACGACCATCCCGGCGTGGACACCGGCCGCCGTCACTTCCCGCTGAACGCCATGTTCATGAACGGCCCGACCTGCGGCCAGGACGTCTTCATGCCGCTGGACTTCATCATCGGCGGCCCGGCCATGGCCGGCCAGGGCTGGCGCATGCTGATGGAATGCCTGGCGGCCGGCCGCTCGATCTCGCTGCCGTCGTCCAACACCGGCATGGCCAAGCTGACCGCGCGCGCGGTGGGCGGCTACGCCCGCGTGCGCAGCCAGTTCCGCACCCCGGTCGGCAAGTTCGAGGGGGTCGAGGAAGCCCTGGCCCGCATCGGCGGCCACACCTACATCATGGACGCCGCGCGCGGCATGACCGCCGGCGCGGTCGACCTGGGCGAGAAGCCCTCGGTGGTGTCGGCCATCGTCAAATACCACGTCACCGAACGCGCGCGCCAGGTGGTCAACGACGGCATGGACGTGATCGGCGGCAAGGGCATCTGCCTGGGGCCGTCCAACTTCCTGGGCCGCGCCTACCAGCAGATTCCCATCGGCATCACCGTGGAAGGCGCCAACATCCTGACGCGCAGCCTGATCATCTTCGGCCAGGGCGCGATCCGCTGCCACCCCTACGTGCTGGCCGAGATGCGCGCGGCCCAGTCGCCCGACCGCAAGCAGGGGCTGGCGGATTTCGACCGCGCCTTCTGGGGCCACGTCGGCTTCGTCGCGCGCAACATGCTGCGCGCGCTGGGCACGGCGCTTACCGGCGGCCGCTTCATCGGCATCGAGGCCGACGTCGCGCCCGAAATGAAGCGCTACTACCAGTTGCTGAGCCGCTATTCGGCCGCCTTCGCGCTGCTGGCCGATACCTCGATGCTGGTGCTGGGCGGCAGCCTCAAGCGCCGCGAGCGCCTGTCGGCGCGCCTGGGCGACATCCTGTCGCAGATGTACCTGGCCAGCGCCGCGCTCAAGCGCTTCGAGGACGAAGGCCGCCAGGCCGCCGACGCGCCGCTGGCGCACTGGTCGGTGCAGGACGCGCTGTTGCGCCTGCAGGACGCCATCGACGGCGTGCTGGAGAACTATCCCAACCGGCTGGTGGCGTGGAGCCTGCGCCGCATCGTCTTGCCCTGGGGCCGGCCGCAGTCGCCGCCGTCCGACCAACTGGGCCAGGAGGTGGCGCGGCTGCTCATCAACCCCGGCGCGGCGCGCGACCGCCTGACCGCCGGCTGCCACCTGCCGGCGAGCGCCGACGAACCGGTCGGCGCGATCGAACTGGCGCTGGCCGCCACGCTCGAGGCCGAGCCGATCGAGGCGAAGATCCGCGAATTCGAGAAAAGCGGCGCGCTCGATGGCAACCCGCAAGCCAACGTGCGCGACCTGGCCGATGCGGCCTTCGCGGCCGGCGGCATCACCGCCGAAGAGCATGCGGTGGTCAAGCATCGCAACAACTTGCGCGACATCGTGGTGAAAGTGGATGATTTTCCCTTTGACCTCGGCGTCACCGGCGCGGTCAAGCCGGTCACCGCGCGCAAGGCGGCCTGAGGCCCGTCAACCCAACGAGGAGATCGGATGGCATTCAAACCGGTATACGTGGTCGACGGCGCCCGCACGCCTTTCCTGAAGGCGCGTTCCGGCCCGGGCCCGTTCACGGCCGGCGACCTGGCGGTGCAGGCCGGGCGCGGCCTGTTGTTGCGCCAACCCTACGCGCCCACCGACCTGGACGAGGTCATCGTGGGCTGTGCCGCGCCGTCGGCCGACGAGGTCAACATCGGCCGCGTGATCGCGCTGCGGCTGGGCTGCGGCAACCAGGTGCCTGGCTGGACGGTGATGCGCAACTGCGCCTCGGGCATGCAGGCGCTCGATTGCGCCATCGCCAACATCCAGACCGGCCGTTCGCAACTGGTGCTGGCCGGCGGCACCGATGCCCTGTCGCACGCGCCGGTGCTGTTCTCCGACGACATGGTGCGTTGGCTGGCCGGCTGGTACGGGGCGCGGGGCCTGGGCGCCAAACTGGCCACTTTGCGCCGCCTGCGGCCGCGCCACCTTGCGCCCGTCATCGGCCTGCTCAAGGGGCTGACCGACCCGGTGGTCGGCCTGTCCATGGGCCAGACCGCCGAGAACGTCGCCACCCGCTTCGGCATCAGCCGCCAGGCCATGGACGCCTATTCGGCGCAAAGCCATGCGCGCGCGCTGGCCGGGCGCGCCGACGGCGCCTTCGCCGAAATCACGCCGCTGATCGACACGCAGGGCAAGCTGTACCCGGACGACGACGGTGTGCGCGCGGACTCCACGCCCGAAAAACTCGCCAAGCTCAAGCCGGTGTTCGACAAGCCCTGGGGCAACATCACCGCCGGCAACAGCTCGCAGGTGACCGACGGCGCCGCGATGCTGGTGCTGGCCTCCGAGGAAGCGGTGCGGCGCTGGAACCTGCGGCCGCTCGGCCGCATCGTTGACAGCCAGTGGGCCGGCCTCGATCCGGCCATGATGGGCCTGGGTCCGGTCCACGCCGCCACCCCGATCCTGCAGCGCCACGGCCTGGGCCTGAACGACCTGGACTTGTGGGAGATCAACGAAGCCTTCGCCGCCCAGGTGCTGGGCTGCCTGGCGGCCTGGCGGGACGAGGCCTATTGCCAGGAACACTTCGGCACGCCCGCCTGGGGCGCGCTCGACCCGGCGCGCCTGAACGTGGACGGCGGCGCCATCGCCATCGGCCATCCGGTGGGCGCCTCGGGCGCCCGCATCGTGCTGCACCTGCTGCACGCGCTCAAGCGCCGCGGCGCGCGGCGCGGCATGGCCGCCATCTGCATCGGCGGAGGCCTGGGCGGCGCGATGCTGGTCGAAACACTGGAAGGGGACCGCCCATGACCGCACTGGATACGCTCTCGCACTGGCGCCTGGAGCGCGACGCCGACGGCCTGGCCTGGCTGACCTTCGACCGCGCCGGCAGCGCCGTCAACGCGCTGTCGGCCGACACCATGGCCGAACTGGCGGCGGTGCTGGACGCGCTCGACGCCCAGCCGCCCAAGGGCCTGGTGATCCGCTCGGGCAAGGCCACCGGCTTCATCGTCGGCGCCGACGTCAACGAATTCGCCGAGCTGAACACCGCCGAACAGGGCCGCGCCCTGGTGGCGCGCGGCTGGAACCTGTTCAACCGCCTGGCGGCGGTGCGCTACCCGACGCTGGCGCTGATCCAGGGCCACTGTCTGGGCGGCGGCCTGGAGCTGGCGCTGGCCTGTCGCTACCGGCTGCTGGAAGACGCGCCCGGCGCCTCGCTGGCGCTGCCCGAAGTGATGCTGGGCATCTTCCCCGGCTGGGGCGGCATGCTGCGCCTGCCCGCCGCGATCGGCGCGCCCGCGGCGCTCGACATGATGCTGACCGGCCGCGCCGCCGACGCGCGCCGCGCGGCCGCGCTGGGTCTGGTGGATGCGCGCGTGCCGTCCCGCCTGCTGCAAGCGGCGGCGCGTGGCATGGTGCTATCGGGCAAGCCGCCGCGCCGCGCGCGCGGCCTGGGCGCCTGGCTCAACCGCTGGCCGCTCAAGGCGGTGGCCGCGAACCGCGCCCGCAAGCAGGTCGCCGCCAAGGATCCGCTGGGCCACTATCCCGCCGCGCCCGCCATCATCGACATCTGGGAAAAGCACGGCGGCAACGCCTTGCAGGCGCCCGCCCTGATCGACGCCATCATCGCCTCGGACACCGCCCGCAACCTGCTGCGCGTGTTCCGCTTGCAGGAACGCCTCAAGGCCAACGGCCGCCAGGCCGGCGCCCCGCCGGTGCGCCACGTGCACGTGGTGGGCGCTGGCGTGATGGGCGGCGACATCGCCGCCTGGTGCGCGCTCAAGGGCATGAGCGTGACCCTGCAGGACCAGGACATGGCCCGCATCGCGCCCGCCATCCAGCGCGCCGCGGCCCTGTTCTCGCGCCGCCTGAAAGACCGCCGCGCGGCCCGCGCCGCCTTCGACCGGCTGGTGCCCGACCCCGGCGGCGGCGGCGTGCCGCTGGCCGACGTGGTGATCGAGGCCATCAGCGAGAACGCCGAGGCCAAGCGCGGCCTGTACCAGGCGCTGGCGCCGCGCATGAAAGCCGACGCGCTGCTGGCCACCAACACCTCCAGCCTGTCGCTGGAGACGCTGCGGGCCGGGCTGGACCGGCCCGAGCGGCTGGTCGGCATCCACTTCTTCAACCCCGTGGCCAAGATGCCGCTGGTCGAAGTGGTGCACACGGACGGCACCGCCGCGGACACGCTGGCGCGCGCCTGTGCCTTTGTCGGACAAATCGGAAAATTGCCCCTGCCGGTGCGTAGCGCCCCCGGTTTCCTGGTCAATGCGGTGCTGGCACCGTATATGCTTCAGGCCATGCGAAATATCGACGACGGTCTATCGCCCGCCGCCGTGGACGCGGCCATGGTGGCGTTCGGCATGCCGATGGGGCCGCTCGAACTGGCCGACACGGTCGGCCTGGACATCGCTCGCGCGGCGGGCCAGGAACTGGCCGGCGGCGCCGAGCCGCCGCGCTGCCTGGCCGAAAAACTGGCGCGCGGCGACCTGGGCAAAAAGAGCGGCCGCGGCTTCTACACCTGGCGCGACGGCAAGCCGGTCAAGGACGCCAAGGGCGGCGATCGCGCGCCGGCCGGGCTGGCCGAGCGGCTGATCCAGCCCTTGATCGACGCCACCCGCGAACGGGTCGAGGCCGGCGTGGTGGCCGACGCCGACCTGGCCGACGCCGGCGTGATTTTCGGAACCGGGTTCGCGCCGTTCACGGGCGGGCCCTTGCATTACCAGAGCAGTCGCAGTGCGTAGCACGGTAACGCGCTAACCAACCAAACCGGCCTGGACCCCCTTGAGCCGGATAGACCGGGGCAACGAAACCGGCAGTGCCATCGAGACATACCTATCCAACATGAGGAGGCAGTACCTATGAGCAGACGTTCATTGTCCCTGAGCACCCTGTCCGCCATTGTGGTCGGCCTGGGCGCCACCAGCGCCGCCCATGGCGCCGGCTTTCAGCTCCTGGAGCAGAATGCCAGCGGCCTGGGCAACGCGTACGCGGGCTCGGCGGCAAATCCGGAAAACGCCAGCATCATCTACTACAACCCGGCAGGCATGACCTATCTGCCGGGCGTCAATGTCTCGGGCGGCATCAATCTGATCAAGCCCTCGTTCAAGTTCTCGGACAACGGCAACAGCCGCAATCCGAGCGCGCCCGGCCTGCCCGGTTCCGGCCTGAGTGGCGCCCGCCCCACCGGCGGCAATGGCGGTGACGCCGGCAACCTGGGCGCCGTGCCCAACCTGTACGGCTCGTGGCAACTGAACGAGCAGTGGTTCATCGGCCTGGGCATCGGCGCGCCGTTCGGCCTGATGACCGAATACGACGACGGCTGGGCCGGCCAGTACCACTCGAACAAGTTCGAGATCAAGACGATCAACGTCAACCCCTCGATCGCCTACAAGGTCAACGACAAGTTCTCGATGGGCTTCGGCGTGAACTGGCAGCACATCGACGCCACCTACAAGAAGAAGACCGTGGTGCCGGTGGCGCTGCCGGGCGGCCGCACCGTCTTCACCAACGGCGACGCCGACCTCAACCTGAAGGGCGACGCCTGGGGCTGGAACGTGGGTTTCATGCTGCAACCCACCGAAGCCACCCGCATCGGCCTGTCGTACCGCTCCAAGATCAAGCACACCGCCAAGGGCGACACCGACATCGACAACATCGGCCCCACCGGCCAGTCGGTGTCGTTCGACGCCAAGGCCTCGGTCGACCTGCCAGACACCCTGATCCTGAGCGCCACCCACCAGCTCAACGAGAAGTGGGAACTGCTGGGCGACATCTCGTGGACCGGCTGGAGCAGCATCCCCGACCTGAAGATCCGCAACTCCGGCACCGGCGCGCGCGATGACGACCTGCCGCTGAACTTCCGCGACACCTGGCGCATCGCCGTCGGCACGACCTACAAGTTCGCGCCCGACTGGAAATGGAAGTTCGGCCTGGCGTACGATCAATCACCGGTCTACAAGGCCGAGGATCGCCCCACCTCGCTGCCCGACAACGACCGCTACTGGTTCTCGACGGGCGTGCAATGGCAGGCCACCAAGAACACCACGCTCGATCTGGGGTATACCTACCTGTACCTGCGCAAGACGGACATCGACACCACGTCCGGCAATGCGCTGACGAAGGGCCGCGTCGCGGGCACCTATGACAGCAGCGGCCACATCGTCGGGCTGCAACTGTCGTCCCGCTTCTAGCCCTGCCGGGGCGGACGGCGGGCCGGTCCCGCCTTCCGCCGGCCCGTATTTTCAGGAGACTTCCTTGAGCAAGTTCGTCGTCAAACACGTCGCCGTGCTGGGTGCCGGCGTCATGGGCGCGCAGATCGCCGCCCACCTGGCCAACGCCGGCGTGCCCGTCACGCTGTTCGACCTTGCCGCGCCCGAGGGCGAGCGCAACGGCATCGTCAAGAAAGCGCTGGCCGGCCTGAAAAAGCTCGAACCGGCGCCGCTGGCCAGCGCCGCCCGGCTGGCCCTGATCACCCCGGCCAACTACGACGACCATCTCGACCAGCTGCGCGGCTGCGACCTGATCATCGAAGCGATCGCCGAGCGCATGGACTGGAAGACCGCGCTGTACGAGCGCATCGCGCCGCACGTCGCGCCCGGCGCCATCATCGCCTCCAATACCTCCGGCCTGTCGATCGACGCGCTGGCCAACGCCCTGCCGGCCGCGCTGCGCGACCGCTTCTGCGGCATCCATTTCTTCAATCCGCCGCGCTACATGCGGCTGGTGGAGATCATCGCCACCGCCCACACCCAGGCGCCGGTGCTGGACCAGCTCGAAACCTGGCTGACCTCCACGCTGGGCAAGGGCGTGATCCGCGCGCTGGACACGCCCAACTTCGTGGCCAACCGCATCGGCGTGTTCTCGATCCTGGCGGCCATGCACCACACCCAGCGCCTGGGCCTGGGCTTTGACGAGGTCGACGCCCTCACCGGCCCCAAGATCGGCCGTCCCAAGAGCGCCACCTACCGCACCGCCGACGTGGTCGGCCTGGACACGCTGGCGCACGTGGTCGGCACCATGGACAAGAACCTGCCGGACGATCCCTGGCACCGCTACTTCACGCTGCCGGCCTGGCTGTCGGCCCTGATTTCCAAGGGCGCGCTCGGCCAGAAGAGCGGCGCCGGCGTCTACCGCAAGGCCGGCCGCGAGATCCAGGTGCTGGACCCGCAGGCGCAGGACTACCGCCCCAGCGCCGGCAAGCTGGCCGACGAGGTCGCCGCCCTGCTCAAGGAACGCGACCCGGCCAAGCGCTTCGCCGCGCTGCGCGCCAGCGCGCATCCGCAGGCCCAGTTCCTGTGGAGCCTGTTCCGCGACATCTTCCACTACAGCGCGGTGCAGCTCGGCCAGGTGGCCGACAACGCCCGCGACCTGGATCTGGCCATGCGCTGGGGCTTCGGCTGGGCCCAGGGCCCGTTCGAGACCTGGCAGGCCGCCGGCTGGCAGGCCATCGCCCGCGCCGTGGCCGAGGACATCGCCGCCGGCCGCGCCATGAGCGACGCGCCGCTGCCGGCCTGGGCCCTGGAGCCCGAGCGCCAGGGCGTGCACACGCCGCAGGGCTCGTATTCCGCCCGCACCGGCAAGCTGCATCCGCGCTCGGCGCTGCCGGTCTACCGGCGCCAACTGTTCCCCGAGCGCGTGTTCGGCGAAGGCGCCGACGACCGTGGCGCCACGGTGTGGGAAAACGAAGGCGTGCGCCTGTGGAACCTGCCCGAAGTCGACGCCGGCATCGCCATTCTTTCCGTCACCTCCAAGAACCACACGCTGGGCGCCGAGGTGCTGGAAGGCATCCTGCAGGCCGTGGCCCGCGCCGAGCGGGATTTCGACGGCCTGGTGATCTGGCACGACGCGCCGTTCGCCGTGGGCGCCAATTTGCAGCAAGTATCCGAAGCCTGCGCCGCCGGCCAGTGGGACATGCTGGAAGCCACCGTCGAGAAATTCCAGCGCACCTCGCAGGCCTTCAAGTACGCGCGGATCCCCACCGTGGCGGCGGTGCAGGGCATGGCGCTGGGCGGCGGCTGCGAATTCCTGATGCACGCCTCGCACCGCGTGCTGGCGCTGGAAAGCTACATCGGCCTGGTCGAGGCCGGCGTCGGCCTGATCCCGGCCGGCGGCGGCAGCAAGGAGTTCGCCGGCCGCGCCGCGGCGCTGGCGGCCACCACCGCCACGCCCGGCGAAGTGTTCCCGTTCCTGCAACCGGTGTTCCAGACCATCGCCATGGCGCGGGTCGCCAAGAGTGCCATCGAGGCCATCGACCTGGGCTTCGCGCGCGAGCAGGACATCGTGCTGTTCCATCCCGGCGAACTGCTGTTCGTGGCCATCGGCCAGGCGCGCGCCGCCGCCACCGCCGGCTACGTGCCGCCCCCGCGCCTGCAAGGCGTGCCGGTGGCCGGCCGCAACGGCATCGCCAACTTCGAGATGGTGCTGGTCAACATGCGCGAGGGCGGCATGATCAGCGCCCACGACTACCGCGTGGCCCGCAGCGCCGCCGTAGCGCTATGCGGCGGCGAGGTCGAGACCGGCGCCAAGGTCGACGAGGAATGGCTGCTGGCGGTCGAACGCAAGGAGTTCGTGGCGCTGCTGCGCACGCCCGAGACCCAGGCCCGCATCCGCCACACGCTCGACACCGGCAAGCCATTGCGGAATTAGGCCCCCCTAGCGCCTTCGGCGCCTCCCCCAGGGGCGCCGGTGGCGGACCGGCGGAGCCGGATCCGCGCGGCCCCCGCTGGTGGGGGACCGTGGTGTGCGTAGAGGGTGATCGTTATGGATACGAGGAATTGACATGAGCAAACAGATTCAAGAGGCCTACATCGTTGCGGCGACGCGGTTGCCGGTGGGCAAGCGCAATGGGGTGTACGCCACCACCCGGCCCGACGACATGCTGGCGGCCGCGCTGCAGGGCGTGCTCAAGCAGACGCCGTGGCTGGATCCGGCGCGCATCGACGACGTCATCACCGGTTGCGCCATGCCGGAAGCCGAACAGGGCATGAACGTGGCGCGCATCGGCCTGTTGCTGGCCGGTCTGCCGCAGAGCGTGGCCGGCGTCACCGTCAACCGTTTCTGCGCCTCGGGCCTGCAGGCCGTGGCCGACGCCGCCGCCCGCATCCGCAGCGGCGAGGTCGACATCATGATCGGCTCGGGCACCGAGTCCATGAGCGCCATGCCCCAGATCATGGGCAACAAGGTGTCGCTCAATCCGGCCATCTTCTCGCACCCCGAGAACGTCGGCATGGCCTTCGGCATGGGCCTGACCGGCGAGAAAGTGGCCGAGCAATGGAAGGTGTCGCGCGAAGACCAGGACGCCTTCGCGCTGGCATCGCAGCAGAAGGCCAACGCCGCCATCGCCGCCGGCCACTTCCGCGCCGAGACCACGCCGTTCGAGGTGGTGACGCGCCTGCCCGGCGGATCCAAGGGCGACGTGCGCGAAACCCGCCGCCTGGTCGAGGTCGACGAAGGCCCGCGCCCGGACACCACCGCCGAGGGCCTGGCGCGGCTCAAGCCCGTGTTCGCCGCGCGCGGCAGCGTCACCGCCGGCAACAGCTCGCAGATGTCCGACGGCGCCGCCGCCGTGGTGCTGGTGTCCGAGCGCGTGCTGCGCGAGTTCAACCTCAGCCCGCTAGCGCGCTTTGTCAGCTACTCGGTGGCCGGCGTGCCGCCGGAAATCATGGGCATCGGCCCCATGGCGGCGATTCCCAAGGTGTTGGCGCGCGCCGGCATCGCCCAGGACGACCTGGACTGGATCGAACTGAACGAGGCCTTCGCCGCGCAATCGCTGGCGGTGATCCGCGAACTCAAGCTCGATCCGTCCAAGATCAACCCGCTGGGCGGCGCCATCGCGCTGGGCCATCCGCTGGGCGCCACCGGCGCGATCCGCACCGCCACGCTGCTGCATGGCCTGCGCCGCACCGGCGGCAAGTACGGCATGGTGACGATGTGCATCGGCACCGGCATGGGCGCGGCCGGCCTGTTCGAAGCGATGTAACCCGGAAAAGGCGGTGAAGCCCTATTGGTTCAAACGCCTGTCGCCGGCCTGGCGCGCGCGCCTGATGCGGGTGGGATTCAACCTGCATCCGGCGTTTCGCGCCACCGGCGGACGGGTGCTGCATGTATCGCACGATTTCCATCACATCCGCATCAAGCTGCCCTTGCTGCGGCGCACGCGCAATATTGTGGGATCCATGTACGGCGGCTCGCTGTTCGCGGTGACCGACGGCGCCCATCCCACCATGCTGATGGCCGCGCTGGGCGCGGACCACATCGTGTGGGACAAAGCCGCGTCCATCCGCTACCGCAAGCCCGCCTACACCACGCTGTATGTGGACTTCCGGCTGCCGCCGGGAGAAATCGCGGAGATACGCGCCATCCTGGCGCGCGACCACGAGACCACCCGGACATACGCCGTGGAATTGAAGGACAAGGACGGCGTCGTCTACGCCGTCGTGGAACGCACGATCTACATCGCCGACAAGACCTACTACAAGCAGAAAACGACTGGAGCAGACCCATGCGTAACATCATCCCCGGAGGGCGCGCCGCCGCCCTGAGCCTGGTCCTGGCCGCCTGCCTGGCGGCCGCCCCCGCGCTGGCCGCCGACATGGAGGTTGCCGGCGTGCGCGTGCCGGCCCAATTGTCCGAAGGCGGCCATGCGCTGGTGCTGAACGGCGCCGGCCTGCGCACCAAGTTCGTCGTCAAGGTCTACGTGGCGGCGCTCTATGCCAGCGCCCGGAGTCAGGACGCGGCCGCGCTCATCAACAGCAACGAGCCGCGCCGCATGCGCCTGCAACTCTTGCGCGACGTCGACAGCAAAAGCCTGGACGCGGCGTTGCAGGAAGGGCTGCGCGACAATACGTCCAAACAGGAACTGGCGGCCCTGCAACCGTCCGCCGCGCGCCTATCGGCCCTGATGGCGGACATTGGCTCGGCGCGCACGGGCGACGTCATCGACCTGGACTTCGACGCCCGCGGCGTCACAGTTACCGACAACGGCAAACAACGCGGCCGCATCGACGACCCGGCCTTCGGCCGCGCGCTGCTGCGCGTCTGGCTGGGCGAAGACCCGGCCCAGTCCTCCCTCAAAAAAGCCCTGTTGGGAGCCCCCTGAGATGCAACGAATCTGGCAAAAAAGCTACCCCCCGGGCATCCCCAAGGACATCGAGCTCGACAGCGCCACCACGCTGGTCTCGATCGCGCGCGACAGTTGCCGGCGGTTCGCCGACAAGCCGGCGTACCTGAGCATGGGCAAGACCATCACCTACGCCGAACTCGACCGCCTGACGCGCGACTTCGCCGCCTGGCTGCACGCCAACGGCCTGCGCAAGGGCGACCGGGTGGCGCTGATGATGCCCAACCTGCTGCAATACCCGGTATGCCTGTTCGGCACGCTGCGCGCCGGCTGCACCGTGGTCAACTGCAACCCGCTCTACACCGCGCACGAACTGGAGCACCAGTTGGCCGACGCCGGCGCGCGCGCCATCGTGGTGGCCGACAACTTCGCCGCCACGCTGCAAAAGGCGCTGCCCCACACCTCCGTCGAAAAGGTGCTGGTGACATCGATCGGCGAACTGCTCAGCCCGCTCAAGGGCCGCCTGGTCGACTTCGTGGTGCGGCGGGTCAAGCGCATGGTGCCGGCCTGGTCGATCCCCGCCGCCATCCGCCTGGGCGCGGCGCTGCGGGCCGGACGCGACCTGCCGTTCGAGGAGGTCGCCCTGACCCAGGACGACCTGGCCTGCCTGCAATACACCGGCGGCACCACCGGCGTGGCCAAGGCCGCCATGCTGACCCACGGCAACCTGGCCGCCAACGTGACCCAGGCCCACGCCTGGATCAAGCCGCTGGTCAAGGACGGCGAGGAATGCATCATCACGGCGCTGCCGCTCTACCATATCTTCGCGCTCACGGCGAACTGCCTGGCCTATATGAAGATCGGCGCCAGCAACCTGCTGATCATCAACCCGCGCGACATTGGCGGGCTGATCAAGGAAATGGCCAAGGTGCCCTTCAGCGCCTTCACCGGCGTCAATACGCTGTTCAACGCCCTGCTCAACCATCCAGACTTCGCCAAACTGGATTTCTCGCACCTGCGCCTGACCATGGGCGGCGGCATGGCGGTGCAGCGCGCCGTGGCCGAGCGCTGGCTGGCGGTCACCGGCCGCTCGCTGGCGCAGGCCTATGGCCTGACCGAGACCTCGCCGGCGGTGACCATCAATCCGCTGGACGTGAAGGTGTTCACCGGCTCGATCGGCCTGCCGGTGCCGTCGACCGACCTGTCGATCCGCGGCGACGACGGCCGCGAGCTGGGCGTGGGCGAAAGCGGCGAGATCTGCGTGCGCGGCCCGCAGGTGACGCAGGGTTACTGGAACCGGCCCGACGAGACGGCGCTGGTGATGACGCCGGACGGCTACCTGCGCACCGGCGACATCGGCTACGTGGACGAGGCCGGCTATGTGTTCCTGGTCGACCGCAAGAAGGACATGATCCTGGTGTCCGGCTTCAACGTCTATCCCAACGAGGTCGAGGACGCGGCCGCGCTGCATCCGGGCGTGCGCGAAGTGGCGGCCATCGGCGTGCCCGACGAACGCTCCGGCGAGGCGGTCAAGCTGTACGTGATCCGCAAGGATCCCAACCTGGACGCCGAAACGCTGATCGCGCACTGCCGCACCCTGCTCACCGGCTACAAGGTGCCGCGCTTCATCGAGTTCCGCGATGACCTGCCGCGCACCAACGTCGGCAAGATCCTGCGGCGCGAACTCAAGCCGGCCACGGCCGAGGCGCCGCGCAAGGACGCCGCGCGCGCCTAGCGGCCGCAGGCACTGAAAGGCGGGGCGCGGGACAACCTCATCACCGACAAGGCCAGCCGGCGCGAGGGTGGAACACGGCGCGCGCAATACGGATGACGGCACGCAACCCCTTTATTTTTAAGGGGTTACCCTGATACGCTTGGGCGGCCTCCTTCCACGGATCCCCCATGCCCGGCACCAAACCGAATCCCGTTCCGAATCCCGTCTTTCGTTACTTCGAGAACCTGATCGACCCGTTCCGCGACGCCCCCGACATCACCCCGCCGGGGCGCGTGCTGCGCTTCTACGCCTACTACCTGCGGCAGGTCTGGCCGATCTTCGCCATCCTGCTACTGGTGGGCCTGGGCGGCGCGCTGGTGGAAGTGGCGCTGTTCAGCTTCCTGGCAGATCTGGTCGACATGGCGCAACACACCGCGCCGGCCGATTTCTTCCGCGAACACGCCTACACGCTGGCGTGGATGGCGTTCGTGGTGATGGTGCTGCGGCCGCTGTCGATCGCGCTGCACGACCTGCTTTCGCACCAGACCATCTCGCCCAGCCTGACCACGCTGGTGCGCTGGCAGAACCACCGCTACGTGCTCAACCAGGGCCTGGCGTTCTTCCACAACGACTTCGCCGGCCGCGTCGCCAACCGCGTGCTGCAGACCGGCAATTCGCTGCGCGATTCGGCGGTGCAGTCGGTCGACGCGCTGTGGCATGTGATGCTGTACGCGGCCAGCGCGCTCTATCTGTTCGCCGAGGCCGACTGGCGCCTGGTGATCCCGCTGGTGCTGTGGATCGCCATCTACTGCGGCATACTGGCGTACTTCGTGCCGCGCATGCAGGCGCGCGCCGTCATCGCCTCCGAGGCGCGCTCCAAATTGATGGGCCGCATCGTCGACGGCTACACCAACATCGCCACCCTCAAGCTGTTCGCCCACGCCCGCCGCGAAGAAGACTACGCGCGCCAGGCCATGACCGAGCAGACCGACAAGCAGCGCCTGTCGACCCGCGTCATCACCGCCATGGATGTCTCCATCAACACGCTCAACGGCATCCTGATCGCCAGCACCGCCGGCCTGGCGTTGTGGCTGTGGAGCATCGGCAGCATCAGCCTGGGCGCGATCACGCTGGCGCTGGGGCTGGTGATCCGCATCAACAACATGTCGGCCTGGATCATGTGGGAAGTGAACGGCATCTCGGAAAACGTCGGCATCGTGCAGGACGGCCTGGCCACCATCTCGCAGCCGCGCCAGGTGCTCGACCGGCCCGACGCCGTGCCCTTGCGCATCACGCGGGGCGAGGTACGCTTCGAGGACATGTCGTTCCACTACGGCAGCGGCCGTCAGATCATCCCGCACCTGGATCTGACCGTGCGCGCCGGCGAGAAGATCGGCCTGATCGGCCCGTCCGGCGCCGGCAAGTCGACCCTGGTCAACGTGCTGCTGCGCCTGTACGACCTGGAAGGCGGCCGCATCCTGATCGACGGCCAGGACATCGCCGGCGTCACCCAGGAAAGCCTGCGCTCGCAGATCGGCGTGGTCACCCAGGACACCTCGCTGCTGCACCGCTCGATCCGCGACAACCTGCTGTACGGCCGGCCCGACGCCACCGAGGCGCAGGTGCGCGACGCCATCGAGCGCGCCCGCGCCGCCGAATTCATCGACGCGCTGGTCGACGGCGACGGCCGCCGCGGCCTCGATGCCCACGTCGGCGAGCGCGGCGTCAAGCTCTCGGGCGGCCAGCGCCAGCGCATCGCCATCGCCCGCGTGCTGCTCAAGGACGCGCCCATCCTGATCCTGGACGAAGCCACCTCGGCGCTCGATTCCGAGGTCGAGGCCGCGATCCAGGAAAGCCTGGAAGCATTGATGCGCGGCAAGACCGTCATCGCCATCGCCCACCGCCTGTCCACCATCGCCCGCATGGACCGCCTGGTGGTGCTGGACCGCGGCCGCATCGTCGAATCCGGCAGCCACGCCAGCCTGATCGCCCAGGGCGGGCTGTATGCGCGGCTGTGGAGCCACCAGACCGGCGGTTTCGTCGGACTGGACTGAGGCGGCGGGCGGGCGTCGCGCTGGCGCCACACGGGAAGACCCTGTACGTACATGCTGTACGTACAGGTGTACACTGGCGCCTTTCAACCCCCTGACAGACGCACGCATGAACGTCTGCGCCGCGAGAAAATCCTCCTGGAGACTCCGATTGTGAAGACCGAAACCACCCGCTCGCCGTTCTTTGGCACGATGCAGAAAATCCCCGGCGGCCTGATGCTGGTACCGCTGATCCTGGGCTCGCTGATCGGCACCTTCGCGCCCGACGCGCTGGCCATCGGCGGCTTCACCACCGCCCTGTTCAAGAACAGCGCCCTGCCGCTGATCGCGCTGCTGATCTTCGCCACCGGCACCCACGTCAACGCGCGCACCGGCGGCCCGATCCTGGCCACCGCCGGCACCATCCTGCTGATGAAGACGCTGGTGCCCGCCACCCTCATCATCATCCTGGGCAGCTACGTCGGCCTGGACGGCGTGCTGGGCGTGTCGATCCTGGCCATGCTGGCGGCCTTCGACAACAGCAACGGCGGCCTGTGGCTGGCCTACACCGGCCAGTACGGCGACGCCCGCGACCGCGGCGCCTACGTCGCCAGCGCGGTCAACGACGGCCCCTTCTTCAGCCTGCTGTTCCTGGGCGCCTCGGGCCTGGCCGACATCCCCATGATCGCCCTGGTCGCCGCGCTGGTGCCGTTCCTGCTGGGCGTGGTGGTCGGCAACCTCGACCCCAAGTGGCGCGACGTGCTCAAGCCGGTGCCCAACATCGTCATCCCGTTCTTCGCTTTCGCGCTGGGCACCGGCATCAATCTGGGCGCGGTGGTCAACGGCGGCATTTCCGGCCTGATCCTCGGCCTGATCATCAGCCCGATCACCGGCGGCCTGGTCTACCTGGGCTACCGTCTGATCCTGCGCCGCGGCGGCAAAAGCGGCCTGGGCTTCGCGGCCGGCACCACCGCCGGCAACGCCATCGCCACCCCCGCCGTGGTCGCGGCCGCCGATCCCAACTTCCAGCAATACGTCTCGACCGCCACCGCGCAGGTCGCCGCGTGTGTGCTGATCAGCTCGATCCTGGCGCCGGTGCTGGCCTCGTACTTCCTCAAGCGCGCCGGGGAACTCAAGTCCGAGGACGCCGCCGACGCCACCGCCGGCGGCTACCGCGAGGCGCGCGGGGAGGCCCTTTGAATCCCGCCATCGCCATCGTCGCCGACGACCTGACCGGCTCCGGCGACACCGCCGTGCAGTTCGTGCGCGCCGGCTGGATCACCCGCCTGTCGATCGACGGCGCGCACGAGGCGCTGGCGGCGCCCGCCGCCGACGACGTCGACGTGCTGGCGGTCACCACCCACAGCCGCGCCCTGCCCGCTTCGGAGGCGGGCGCGGTGATCCGGCGCAACGTCGAGCGGCTGCGCGCCGCCGGCGTCGCGCGCCTGTACAAGAAAGTGGACTCGACGCTGCGCGGCGCCTTCAAGGCCGAGATCGACGCGGCGCGCCAGGCCTGGGGCGAGGACGCCATCGCGGTGGTGTGCCCGGCGTTTCCCGCCACCGGCCGCACCGTGGAAAACGGCGTGCTCATGGTGGTCGGCCAACCCGTCACCGCCACCTCGGCCGCCACCGACCCGGTCACGCCCGTGACCGAAAGCCATATCCCGACCCTGCTGGGCTGCGCCCAGGTCGCCGCCGAGGCCGGCGAATCCCCCGAATCGCTGGCCGCGCGCATCGCGCGGGCCGGCGCCACGGTGGTGGTCGACGCCCGCGACGACGCCGACCTGGAACGGCTGGCGCGCGCCATCGGCCTGCTGGGGCCGCGCGCCCTGCCGGTGGGCGCGGGCGGCCTGGCGGTGCCGCTGGCCCGCGTCTGGGCCGGCGCCGACCAGACCGCCCCGGTGGTGGTGGTCGTCACCTCGCAACACAGCGCCGCCCGCGCGCAAGCCGCCGCGCTGCAAGCCACGGGCGCCCGCACCTGGGCGCCGCAACTGGCGGACCTGGCCGATGACGCCGCCTGGCGCGCCTGGTGCGAACCGCTGCTGCGCGCCCACGCGCAGGGCGGCGTCGACGCCGCCGGCACGTTGCTGTTGCTAGCGCCGGCCGGTCAGCGCGACGGACTCGATTCCGACACCGTCGCGCGGCGCCTCGGCGCCCTGGCCGCGCAGGCCATCGGCGCCTCGCGCGCCGCGGGCGTGGTCGCCACCGGCGGCGACGGCGCGCGCCAGGTGCTGCTGGCGCTGGGCGCCAGCGGCATCGCCCTGGTGGACGAAGTGATAGGCGGCGTGCCCCTGGGCACGCTGACCGGAGGCACGGCCGCCGGCCTGCCCGTGGTGACCAAGGCCGGCGGCTTTGGTGCCGAAGACGTACTGGTTCGCGCCGTGCGCGCGATCCGCGACAGGAGATTCAAGCGATGACACACACCCCCGCCCCCAAGCTGCCGCTCTTGGCCGTGACCCTCGGCGACGTGGCCGGCATCGGGCCGGAGATCACGGCCAAGATGCTGATGGGCCATGACGAACTGCGCCAGAAGGCGCGCCTGGTCGTGATCGGCGACGTCGACGTGATGGCCAATGCGGTGCGCAGCCTCGGCGGCGACCCCGCCATCGTGCGCCGCGTCGAACGTCCCGCCGACGCCAGCAACACGCCCGGCACCATCGAAGTGCTGCAGGCCGGCCCGTCGCTGGCCGACGTCAAGCTGGGCGAGATCAGCGCCGCCGCCGGCGACGGCTCGGTGCGCTTTGTCACCACCGCCTGCGCCCTGGCGCGCGCCGGCGAGGTCGACGGCATCGTCACCGCCCCGCTCAACAAGGCCGCCATGCACGCGGCCGGCCACAAATGGCCCGGCCACACCGAGC
This sequence comes from Achromobacter sp., assembly GCF_050285565.1. GTDB lineage: Bacteria > Pseudomonadota > Gammaproteobacteria > Burkholderiales > Burkholderiaceae_B > Achromobacter. Next base: position 285,694 of record NZ_JBLZXG010000002.1, on the reverse strand, counting down.
TGCTGGCGCACGAATTCGGCGTCAAGACCTTCTCGCTGGTGCTGTCGGCCGGCGACCTCTACATCTTCCACGCCACCACCCACGTGTCGCTGCGCCAGGCCATCGAAGACCTGACCCCGGCGCGCGTGCGCGCGGTGCTGCGCCTGGCCGGCTCGTTCGCCAAGGCGCTGGGCCGCGGCGACCGCCCGGTGGCGGTGTCGGGTCTGAACCCGCACGCCGGCGAAAACGGCATCTTCGGCACCGAAGACGCCGACATCCTGGCCCCCGCCGTGGCCGAGGCCAACGCCGCCGGCATCCTGGCGGCCGGCCCGATCCCGGCCGACGCGCTGTTCCCGCAAGCGGTGCGCGGCAAGTGGCAGTTCGTGATCGCCTGTTACCACGACCAGGGCCACGCGCCCTTCAAGGCCGTCTATGGCGACGACGGCGTTAACATCACCGTCGGCCTGCCGGTGGTGCGCGTGTCGGTCGATCACGGCACCGCGTTCGACATCGCGGGCCAGGGCATCGCCCGCGAAGACAGTCTGATCCTGGCCGCCGAGCGCGCCGCGCATCTGGCCCCCGGCTGGACGCATGTATGGGAAACTGCGCGGGCTCAAACAGGAGGTTGATTCCATGGCGCCCGCCAACGCTGAAGATCTGCCCGCGCTGGACCGTTCCGGCGAGGCGCCGTTGCATGCCCAGGTGGCGGCGCTGTTGCGCGGCTACATCCGCACCCGCAAGCTCGGCGCCGGCGCCCTGCTGCCCAGCGAGGCGGCGCTGTGCGATCACTTCGGCGTGGCCCGCAGCGTGGTGCGGCAGGCGCTCTCGGCGCTGGCCGCCGAAGGCCTGATCCAGCGCGAGGCCGGGCGCCCGGCGATGGTCGCCGCGCCGCGCGAACACCGCCGGCTGGTGCAACGCTCCACCGGCCTGTACGAACAGTTCGCGCAATCCGGCGTGGCGCTCAAGACGCGCGTGCTGGATCTGGCGCCGGGCGAACCGCCCAAGGCCGTGGCCGAGTTCTTCGGCACCCACGATCTGCTGCTGCTGGAACGGCTGCGCCACGTCGCCGATGCGCCGCTGGCGTACGTGCGCACCTGGCTGCCCGCCGCCGCCGTGCCCGGGCTGCGCGCCGACGAACTGACCGACGCCTCGCTGCACGGTGTGCTGACCCGCCGTTTCGGGCTGCATCCCGGCGCCGGCCGCAACCAGATCCGGGCGGTGGGCGCCGATGCCGCCCTGGCCGGCCTGCTGCAGGTGCCAGCCGGCACGCCGCTGCTGATGCTGGAAGGCCAGGGCATGGACCAGCACGGCCGCCCGCTGGAATGGTTCAGCACCTGGCATCGCGCCGAACAACTGGTGTTCGATGTCGACGTCAGCGTCGGCCACGAAAGTGTGCAGCCGCGTCTGCGCGACGCGGCGGGCGCCGCCGCCCCCGCCGTCGAACCAGCCACCGCCGGCCACGACCCGCTGGCGCGCGCCCAGGCGCTGGTGGCCGAGCTTTCCGCCGAACTGGCGCGCCTGCGCGCCGGCAACCACGGCTAGCGCAGCGTCACCGCCGCGTCACGCTCGAAACTGCCGTCCGCATCCAGCTCGCGCAAGGCGCGCCGCTCCGCCTCGGTGGGCGGCGGCGTCGGCCCGGCGCCCTCGGCATCGAAATCGAAACCGGTGCGCTCGCGCACCTCCTCCAGGCTGGACTCGGGATGCCACGATTGCAGCGCCAGCCGGCCGTCGCGCTTGACGAACACGGCGATCGGCGTGGCCACGCCGGCAAAGCCGCCGCCCGCCGTCACGAAATCCAGCTCCCGCACGAACACCCGGCGCGAATGCTCGGTGCGCCAGGTGCAGGTGCGCCGCGCCGTGGGCATCATCACCGCCCCGCCGCCCCCGCCCGGCAGGCGCACCTTGGGCGCATGCCAGTCACCGATGCAGGAATTGTTGGCGCGGCCGGCGCCGTCGATCTGCGCCGCGCCCAGAAACGCCAGATCCATGCGGCCACGCGTGCACAGGTCATAGAAATCCTCGTTGGCGAAGATCGACGCGCTGTGCTCGGCCAGCACCGGATCGGAACTGGACAGCGGAATGTGCGACGGACGCGGATCGACCCCGCCCGCCACATTGATGTAGACGTAGTCCCAATCATAGGCGCGCTTGGCCAGCAGGCAGGCCAGCATCGGCGGCGTCGAATTGACGCCGCTGAAGGTGATCTCATCGGGCCGGATGAAGCGCGCCAGATTGGTGACGATGTACGAAAACCCCGACCATTGCTCAGCCATGCGTCGCTCCCGTCCGTTGCGCGGCTTCCGGCGCCGCGGCCAGATGGGCCGCCAGGTCGCCGTCCTTGTCCAGGTAGGCCTGCACCGCCGGATAGTCGATAGCGTAGTCCGGCCAGCACGAGCCCGGCCAGGCCGAGCGCGGCAGCACCGTGTAGGCCTGCACCATGAAATACGGCACCAGCGTGGCCTCGGGCTGGGCCTCGAACACGGCGCTGTCGACCAGCTTCTCGGCCACCACCAGCACGCTGCCGGCGGCGCGCGACATGATGCGGTCCCAGTGCGCCGTGCCATGCACCCGGACATTGCCGCGCGCGTCCACTTCCGAGGCCTGGATCACCGCGAAGTCCGGCCGCACCGCCGGGATCACCCAGGTGCGCTCGCCGCTGCCGTAGGGATCGTCCAGGCATTTCCAGCCGTTCAGCGTCGGCAGCGCGCTGCCGTGCAGGCCGCCACAGGGCTGGAACGGCACGCCGTAGGCGGCGGCGCGCAGGCCCGCCGTCAGGCTGTAGCAGGCATGCTCCTCCAGCTCGACCTCGCCGCGCTCGATGGCCTTGCGGTACCACGGCGCCAGGCCGAAGTTGCCTTCCATCGCCACGATGCCGGCGCGCACGCGCCGCAGCGCGCCGGCGCGGCACAGAATGTCGACGTCATAACCGGGCGACTGCTTGATCAGTTCCAGGTCGCGCCGCCCCTGGCGGATCAGTTCGCGCACGAACGCGAACGGCCCCCGGTGCAGGAAGCTGCCCCCCAGGGCGATCGAGGCGCCGTCCGGCACCAGCGCCGCCAGCTCGGCCAGCGAGCGCTGCTTGTGTGCCTGGTTGAATCCCGAACCCATGCTGTCTCCTTGGTTGTCATCGTCATGCCCGGGTGGCGCGGCGGCGTCAGCGCGCTTGCAGGTAGGCCGCGATTCGCGCCTTCAACCCCGGCTCTGCGGCCGAGCGCACCAGCCGCGCCAGATCGGCATCGGGCTGCTCCGCCGACAGCGCCGCATACAGTTGCGCGCGGCTCGCGCCGCTCAAGGCGGCCGCGGCGTCGCCGGCCTGCCGCTCGATATCGGCCCAGCCCTCGGGCGCGGCCACGTGACTGACGAAGCCGTCGCGGTAAGCCTGGCTGGCGTCGAACACGCTGGCCTGCTCCAGGATGGCGCGGGCGCGCTCGGCGCCCACCAGCGCGGCGAAACGGCGCGTGCCCAGCACCAGCCCGAACTTCAGGCCCGGCATGCGAAAGCTCGCGTCCGGCGCGGCCACGCGCCATTTGCAGGCGCCGAACAGATCGACGCCGGCACCGAAGTTGCGGCCGTGCGCCAGCCCCACCGTCAGGCAGGGCGAGGCCGCCAGCCGCTGCAACAGCGTCTCGATGCGCACGAAACGCAGCAGCAGGTCGCCCTCGCTCTGCGTATCCAGATCGCCGAAATCGAAACCGGCGCTGAAGTTGCGGCCCTCGCCGCGCAGCACGATGACTGCGGCGCCCTGCGCCGCAGCCGCGTCGACCGCCGCGATCAGCGCCTCGACCAGCTCGGCCGACAAGGCATTCATCTTCGCCGGACGCGCCAGCGTCAGCACGTGCAGCGCGCCGCGCCGCTCGACCTGCAGCACCGCGCTCATGCCTGCTTCCCCTGTTTGGCGCGCAGCGGGCCCAGCACGGCCTCGTTGTGCTCGCCCAGCGCGGGCGGCGCACGGCGCAGCGCGGTGGTCTGGCCGTCGAAGCGCACCGGCAGCCCGAAGGTGCGCGTGCGCACGCCGTTGGGCAGTTCCAGCGCCTGCACCCAGCCCATGTGCTCGACCTGCGGATCGGCCAGCACCTCGGAATAGGTATTGATGGGCGCGCACGGCACCCCGGCCGCGCGAAAGCGCGCCAGCCACGTGGGCGCGTCCTCGGCCGCGAAGATCGCTTCCAGGATCTCGCGCAGCGCGTCCTGGTTGCGGGCGCGCGCGCTGGTGTCGGTAAAGCGCGGATCGGCCAGCAGGTCCTCGCGGCCGACCGTCACGCACACGCTCTTCCACAAGGCGTTGTTGCCGGCCGCCATGCCGAAGTAGCCGTCCTTGCACCGGAACGCCTGGTACGGCGCGTTGCGCGGATGGGCCGAGCCGAGCTTGACCGGGTCGCGCCCGCTGCCGAAGAACTCCGAGGTCTGCAGGGCCGCGATGCCGAGCGTGGCGCCCAGCATCGGCACGTCGATATGCGTGCCCTGGCCGCTGGCCTGCGCGGCGCGCAAGGCCGCGGCAATGGCGAAGGCGCCATACAGGCCGGCCGAGAAATCGGCCACCGGCACGCCGCACTTGACCGGTTCGCCGCCGGCCTCGCCGGTCACGCTCATCAGGCCGCTCATGGCCTGGATGGTGAGGTCGAAGCCGCCCTCCTGGGCGCGCGGGCCCGACTGGCCATAGGCCGAGATCGAGCAATACACCAGGCGCGGGTTGGCCTCGCGCAGCGCCGCGTAGCCCAGCCCCAGCCGATCCATCACGCCGGGCCGGTTGTTCTCGATCAGCACGTCGACGCCGGCGGCCAGTTCGCGCGCCAGCGCCAGATCGGCCGGGTCCTTCAGATTCAATGTGATCGAACGCTTGTTGCGGTTGAGCGAGGCGAAATTCTCGCTGTAGCCCTGGCTCAGCGGCGGCCAACTGCGCAGCGTGTCGCCCCCTTCCGGGTTTTCCAGCTTGATCACGTCCGCGCCCATGTCCGCCAGCAGCATGCCGCAGAACGGCCCCGCCGCGACGTTGCAAATTTCGAGCACAGTGATGCCGGCCAATGCCGAGCCTGGAGTCATGTCGACCTCTCGTTATACGGATTCAATATATGGGACAAAAAAAAATGCGCGCACCGCTGGCACCATGGCACCCCGCGCGGCAGGCGCGATCGCGTCTCGCCGGAAACCCTGCGGGCGGGGGCGGTTGCCGCCCAGCATAGCATCGGGCGGAAACCTCGGTAAATCACTAATTGAAATTCAAATCCCAGGATTTGAGATTTTAAACCCCCCCCGCCCCGGACGCCACGGCGCTCATTCGCCCAGGAAGCCGCGCCGGTAGCCCATGCCCCGCGAAATGGCCTGGGCGCAGGCCGTCACGTGCGGCGCCAGTTGTTTCATGCGGGCCGCGCTCAGGCGATCCAGCGGCCCGGAAATGCCGACCGCCGCCACCGGCTGGTCCAGGCTGTTGAACAGCGTCACCGCCAGCCCGCCCACGCCCTCGCGCCATTCGCCGCGATTGATCGCGTAGCCGGCGCGCGTCACCTTGCGCAGTTCGTCCTTGAGCAAAGGCATCGACACCAGGGTCGCCGGCGTGTGCCGCGCCAGCCTGTCGGCATAGCGCTCGACATAGCCGTCGGCCTGGTACGCCAGCAGCGCCTTGCCCGTGGCCACCGCATACGCTGGCGCGCGCCCGCCCACCATGGAATAGGCTCGGATCGGCTGCGGGCTGTCGATCTTGTCGACGTAGACCACATCAAAGCCGTCCAGCACCGACAGGTGCACGGTCTCGCCGGTCTGGTCGGCCAGCGTGCGCATGAACGGCGCGGCCAGCTTACGCAGATCGAGCTGGCCGAGCTGGCGCGCCGCCAGCTCGAACAGCCGCACCGCGCCGCGATAGCCGCCGCCGTCCTCGTCGCGGATGACGTAGCCGGCGTGGATCAGGGTCTGCAGCGTGCGGTGGGTGTTGCTGCGCGTCAGCCCGACCCGGGCCGCCAGCGCGTCGATGGTGCGCGGCGGATTGTCGACGTCGGTGACCGCCTCCAGCACCATCAGCCCCTTGAGCAATGTCTTGTCCATTCGCTTGGTCTTTCCCAATATTCAGGACGCGAACATAGCACGCCGGGCCTCAGGCGGCCGGGGGCGGCAAAGCCGCGCGCACCGCCGCCGAACGGTCCCACAGGTTGGGCACGCTGGCCGCCGAGTAGCCCGACACGAACGGCTTGGCCTGGCCCGTGGCCGGATCGTAGACGTGGCGCGACACGGCGCCGATATTGCCGCCATACAGGTGCACGCTGATCGACACCTTATCGTCGAAGGCGTTGGACACGCGATGGATGTCGCCCTCCTGCGGCGAAAGCCGTTCCACGTCGCCGGGGCGCAGCGTCCCGGGCGCGCCGAGCGCCACCAGCCGGCCGTCGGCCTGGCGCGTGTAGCGCTGGTTCACCTCCGCCCCGCGCAGCATGCCGACGTATCCCCACACCTCGTGGTCGTGCACCGGGGTCTGCTGCCCCGGCCCCCAGACGAAACTGACGATCGAGAAACGCTCCAGCGGATCGCAATGCAGCAGGTACTGCTGGTAGTACTGCGGATGCGGCACGGTACAGGACTCGGGCAGCCAGTCGTCATGCGCGACCAGCGCGGCGAACGCGGCCTGCAGCGCGGGCGACTGTGCCAGCCCGGCGGGCGTGGCCAGGCGGGTCGCGGTGGCGATGAAATGGCGCAGACGGTCCAGGCCGGCGGGAGCTTCGGGCATTGCATGTCTCCGGATCGGGCGCGGCCCGCAACGGGCCGCGCCATGGAATATCCCAATATGGCGTTCCAGTATCCACGATTCGGGACACTTGCCGCAATCGCCCCCCGGTGCGCGCCCCGCCACGCTTGACAGCGCGGGGCCCGGGCGTGCAGCGTATCGGACTCGCTCATCAACGCCCCACGGCATGGCTACCGTTACCCCCCCCATCCCGCCCGCGCTGGCCCAGGCCCTGGCGCAGGCTCGCCGCGTGGCCGTCTTCACCGGCGCCGGTGTCTCCGCCGAAAGCGGCATCAGCACCTTCCGCGATCCCCTGAGCGGCCTGTGGTCGCGCTTCGATGCGCGCGCCCTGGCCACGCCCGAGGCCTTCGCGGCGCAGCCGGATCTGGTGTGGGGCTGGTACGAATGGCGCCGCGCCCAGGTGGCGCGCGCCGTCCCCAATGCGGCCCATCGCGCCATCGCGGCGCTGGCGCGGCTCGTGCCCGGCCTGGCGCTGATCACGCAGAACGTCGACAACCTGCATGAACGCGCCGGCAGCGAGGGCGTGATCCATCTGCACGGCAGCCTGCATGCGCCGCGCTGCAGCGCCTGCGGCCAGGCCGCCAGCTTCACCGCCGCGCCGGCGGACGAACCCGCCGAAGGCCGCGCCATCGCGCCGCCGGCCTGCGGCCACTGCGGCGCGCCGATACGCCCGGGCGTCGTCTGGTTCGGAGAGAGCCTGCCGGCCCAGGCCTGGCAAACCGCGCTCGCGGCCGCCGGTGACTGCGATCTGTTCCTCAGCATCGGCACTTCGGCGCTGGTCTATCCCGCCGCCGAACTGCCGCTGCGCGCCTTGCGCGCCGGCGCCACCGTGGCGCAGGTCAACCCGGCCGCCACGCCGCTGGACGCGCGCGCCCACTTCAACCTGCGCGGCGCGGCCGCCGACGTCATGCCCCGCCTGCTGGCCGCGGCCGGCTTCTGACGACGGCGCGCAGGCCGGCCGCCGCGCGCCGCGCCCCGCCCGGCCCGGCCCGGCGGCCGCGCTCACCACTTGCAGCCATCATCGCGCAGCGCATCGGCCAGCAGCAGCGGCGCCGCCAGCAGCCCCAGGTGCGCGTGCGCCTCGCGGCAAGGCGGCCGCGCGCTTTGCGCGATGCCCTTGGCCAATGCAGAAGGCTCGGCCGCCACCCTGGGCGCGAGCTTCACGCGCGGCTCGCCCCGCGCATGCGGCGTGCCCTGCGCCGCCGCGTCCTCGGCGCGCCAGCGGAAATCGCGCACGGGCGCGTTGGACGGCGCGGGCGCCGATGCGGCGGACGCGCCACCCGCCGTCCCCGGCCTGGCGGCGACGGGCGCGGATGACCCCGCCTGTCTCGCCGTGGCGCCGGGCCTGGCGCGCGGGCCGGCGGGGCGCGAGGCGGCCGGCGTATCGACGGACGGCGCCGGTCCGGCCGCTGGCGGCACCGGCGCGCGTGCCGGCGCCGCCGGCAACGCCGGTGCCAATAGATCCACGAAAAACGTGTCCCGCCGCGCGGGCGGCGGCGGCTCCTGCGGCGCGTGCGCGCCGCGCCAGGCCAGCCAGGCCACCAACCCATGCAGGGCGAACGACAGGCCCGCCGCGCGCCACGCGATGGCGCGCCGCCGCCTCGCGGGCGGCATGCTGGGCGCGGTGGCCGTCAGGAAAGAAGACATCGCGGCGATTCCTGCGTCGAATGCGTAATTTTGCGCCGCCGCGCAACGCCAAACGCGGCTTTTGCGTGAAGATTTGTGAAGATGTTCGGGCGGTTCAAGACTACCATCACCCTGTGTCCGCGATGCAGGGGAAACCCCAAATCTCATCGCGCACGCAGAGGGATACAGTGGTGCAAAACCCTTGCCGGCATGGAGATCATCATTCCGTTTTCCTGGAGACTTCCCGACGTGTTCGTGCGTTCGCCCGACGGTGTGCTGCACCGGGTGGTGCGTCACGCCACGACCACGGAAACCATTGCCAAACTCGAGAGCATTCCCAGCAACACGCACCTCGATTGCGAATGCATGCTCGACAATGGCGAAGCGCTGACCTGGGTCGGCGAAAACCTGTACCGCCAGGTCAACGGAGGAACCCTCTATACCGCTGAACCCGGCCCCACGCCGCCCGAGGCCGACGCCCGCAAGCATGCCAAGGCCCGCGACAGCCTGCGCGACGCCTTCCGTCCGGCGCCCGCGCGCCAGCCGCCCGCGACTTCGAAAAACGTCGTACCATCAGCTGTAGCTAGACTAAAAACCGGCAACGATTGGAGCCTGATACGCGCCTGGCGCGAGCACCTGAACATCAGCACCGCTGAAATGGCTGCCCGCCTGGGGGTGGATCACTCCATCTACATCGAATTGGAAAGGCCCCGCCCACGGCCCCGCCAGATCATCCTGGATCGCATTTCGGAAGCCCTGGGCGTCTCGCCCGACCAACTCGATGATGCATCGTTAGGAGGGCACGTTCATTGACGCCGGGCCATCGCGCCCGACCCGATGGAGGTGTTCGAACAACTTTGGCGCCGCGCTAAGAACGGCCCGCGCATGCGAGGTATCCAAAATGCTCGGAACCGCAAGACGATTGACCGATGTCCTGGCCACGGCCCCCGACGGCACGCTGTATCGTATCGAGCGATTCGTGTCGGATCCGGACGCCTATTCCGCGCTGGGCACATCCCGCTTCGACCCCAGGACGCACTGCGTCTGTCGCACCAGCTCGGGCGAAAAGGTCGCCTGGCTGGGCGGTCAGGCCTACCAATTGCTCAAGAGCGGCCTGAACCTGACGGCGGTCGACCGACGACGCGGCTGATCGCCGTCAACGCCGCCCTGCCTTGCCCGTGAACCGCGCCACGACGAACTCCACGAACGTCGTGAGCTTGGGCAACGCCTGCCTGTCCTTGGGATACAACAGCGTGACCGGACGCGCGGCCGGCCAGTAAGGCTGCAAGATAGGCGTCAACCGGCCGGCGCGCACGTCTTCGGCCAGCAGCAGTTCGGGCTGCAGCACGATGCCGAAGCCGGCCAGCGCCGCCTGCCGCAGCGCCTGGCCGTTGTTCGAGAGAAAGCGGCTGGTCGGAGGATAGTCGGCCGGCGCGCCGTCGCCGTCTTCATCCCCCAGCCGCCATGCGGTGCGGCGGCTCCAATGGGAAAAATCCAGGCATTGGTGGCGGGCCAGGTCGGCCGGCGAGCCCGGCGTGCCATGGCGCGCCAGGTAAGCCGGCGCCGCGCAGATGATCATCTGGTAGCTGCCGATGCGGCGCGCCACCAGGCTGGAATCGCGCGGCTCGCCAATGCGCACCGCCAGGTCGTAGCGCGACGCCACCAGGTCCTCGACCACATCGCTCAACGCCAGCTCGACGCTGACGTCCGGATAGCGGTCGAGATAGTCGGCGATGGCCGGCGCCAGCGCGAACGAGCCGAAGGACACCGTCGAGGTGATGCGCAGGGTACCGCGCGGCGCCGCGCGCAGGGCCTCGGCGCCCTGTTCGGCCTCGCGGATATCGGCCAGGATCGTCTTGCAGCGCGCGTAGTAGGCCTGGCCCGCCTCGGTCAGGCTCTGGCGCCGCGTGGTGCGGTTCATCAGCCGCAGCCCCAGCCGCGCCTCCAGGCCTTTGACGTGCTTGGCCGCCATGGCCGCCGACATCTCGTGACGCGCGGCCGCCGCCGTCAAGCTGCCCAGCTCGACCACCGCCACGAAGATCTCCATGCTGAGCAGACGATCCATGAATTACGCACCCTGGGTATGAAGTGTTCCAACCATTCCCGGATTTTTCCACAGGAATGGAAACCGCAGAATGCTTTTATGCGCTGGCGACCCGTCCGCGCCCCACCCATGAACACCGGGAGTCCCCATGAAGATCCTTCTTATCGGCGCCAGCGGCACCATCGGCCGCGCCGTCGCCCACGAACTCGGCCAGCGCCACGACATCATCGCCGTCGGCAAGACGCAGGGCCAGCACCAGGTCGACATCACCCGCAGCGACAGCATCCGCGCCCTGTTCGAGCGCGTCGGCAAGGTCGACGCCATCGTCTCGACGGCCGGCGGCCTGCACTTCGGCCCGCTGGCGCAGATGACCGCCGAGCAATTCAGGATCGGCCTGCACGACAAGCTGCTGGGCCAGGTCGATCTGGCGCTGATCGGCCAGCACTATCTGAACCAGGGCGGCTCGATCACGCTGACCAGCGGCATCGTCAGCGACGAACCCATACGTTTCGGCGCCAACGCCTCCGCCGTCAACTCGGCCATCGACGGCTTCGTGCGCGGCGCCGCGGTGGAGCTGCGGGACGCGCGCATCAATTCGGTCAGTCCGAACGTGCTGCGCGAGTCGTGGGCAGGCTATGGCCCCTACTTCCCGGGCTTCGAGGCCGTGCCCGCCGAGCGGGTGGCGCTGGCCTACAGCCGCAGCGTCGAAGGCGCGCAGACCGGCCGCGTGTACCGCGTCTGGTGAGGTTCGGCGCCGGCGGGCAACGGCCAGCCAGCGCGATAAGGTCGGATTTCGAGGGGGTTCAGGTCACGGCGCAAAGCACAGGCGGTACACTCGGCCGGATTTCGGGAGCCTCTGATGCGCCATCTCGTCACCCTCGCCTGCCTCGCCGCCGCCGCCCTCTCGACCACCGCCTGCTCGTCGCGCCAAGCCTATGATGCCGCGCAAGCCTGGCGGCGCAACGAATGCGGCCAGATCCTCGACATGCAGGAACGCCAGCGCTGCACGGGCGCGGCGTCGACCTCCTACGACCGCTACCAGCGCCAGCGCCAGGACATCCAGCCCTAGCCCGGCCGCGACCGTTGCCCCTGGCCGGCGGCCGCGCGCCAAGGCGAAACCGCCACGCAACAGCGGCGCGCAAACGACAACGGCCTGGCAGATGACCGCCAGGCCGCTTCTCGGGCTGTATCGCCCCATGCGCTGTATTTGTCCCATGGCTGCGCCGACGTATCGGCAGCGCCTCGGAATACTGCATCGACGCAGTACGTCACGCAGCACGTCAAACAAAGTGGCGCGCCCGGCAGGATTCGAACCTACGACCCCCTGGTTCGTAGCCAGGTACTCTATCCAGCTGAGCTACGGGCGCGCTAAAGAGGCGTGTTTATAACACGAAGCCGGGCAAGGCCGCAAATCGCCGCGCCGGCCCGCGCGCGCCCTGCCCTGCGCCGCCCGCGCCGGCACCGCTTGCGCCAGATCAAATCCCGCGCCCCCGCCGCGCGCTACGCTGAAAACGATATCCGCCGCCCGGCGACAGCACGGGCGCCTGCCATGCGGCAAGCGACACCCCATCCATGGCGTCCGCCCGGCCGCATCGGCGCAAACCCGATGCGATGCGCCCAGGCGCCCAGGAGGCAACGGCATGGCCAAGAAGTTTCCCCTGCATCCCAAGCACCCCGAACGCATCTGCTGGGGCTGCGACCGCTACTGCCCCACCGATGCGCTGGCCTGTGGCAACGGCTCGGACCGCACCATGCATCCGGCCGAACTGCTGGGCGACGATTGGTACACCGTGGGTAATTGGGGGCTGGAGGACGACGAGAACACCGTCACCGGCGCGACAGCCGCAAGCACCGCGACGGCGCAGTGAAGCGGCCGGCCAGAGCCAGGACCACGCCCCCCGGCGCGGCAAACCACGGCGCCAATTGCCGCCAGCCACCGCCTGGCGCGACACACTGGCGATCCGGCACCATACTGCAACCGCAAAACAAAAAGGCCTTCGATCCAGGATCAAAGGCCTTTTTTCAGCGTGCTTTTGCATAGCGTGCTTTTGTATTTACCGCTTCCACTCTCTCGATGATTTTTCATCCAGTGAGTTGGCGCGCCCGGCAGGATTCGAACCTACGACCCCCTGGTTCGTAGCCAGGTACTCTATCCAGCTGAGCTACGGGCGCTCCGGTAAAGAGGCAAGATTATATCAGAATAAATTTGCCACTGCACTGCATTTGCTTTCTTGCCACCGCATCACTGCTATCGCATCTCTGCCACCGCATCACTGCCATAGCATCCCACTCATTTCTTTTCAGCCGCCCGACCGCTGAACGATCGGCAAGCCGGCAAGAAATTCATTGGCGCGCCCGGCAGGATTCGAACCTACGACCCCCTGGTTCGTAGCCAGGTACTCTATCCAGCTGAGCTACGGGCGCGTGAAAAAGCAAGCCTTGAATCATAGCGTTGTTTCGCAAAGCGCGCAAGTCAGATGGACGCGGACGGCACACGTTGATGGGCGCCGGCCGGCCCGCGGCGTCCGCGTGCGGATTGGGCCGCGGGCTCGGTGGTGGCTTTCAGCCGGATTTCACCCATGGCGCAAGTCCAAGGGAATTTCGCGCGGGCCCGCCCCGCGTACAGCTTTCCGACAGCAGATGGTCACACCGATAGCACGTTGCATCTCTAGGCTGACGCGTCGTGAATGCCGGCTGTCATCCGGCGACTCCGTGGCGCAATGACAGGGCGCCGCCCCTCTCGCAAGGTCTGCAACCATGTCTGAAAAAGAACAAGGCGCGCCCGCGCGCACCACCCGCCGCGGCTTCCTCACGGGCGTCGCCGCGCTTGGCGCCAGCGCGGCCGCCATGGGCGCCCTGCCCGGCTGCTCCGGCGATGACGGCGACGGCCCCCCGGCCGCGCCGCCCGCGCCGGCGCCGGATCTCACCACGCAACTGCGCCGGAACGTCAAGACCGTGGTGGTGATCTTCGCGGAGAACCGCAGCTTCAATAATCTGTTCGCCAACTTCCCCGGCGTGGAAAAGCCGTTGTCGGCGCTCACCGCCGCCGACTACACGCAAAAAGACCGCGATGGCACCCCGCTGCCGGTCCTGCCGCCGGTATGGGGCGGCATGGTGCCGACCTCGCAGCAGGCCAACCACGTCACCTATCAGGTGGCCGAGAACGCGCCCTACATGAACAACCTGCCCAATGCGCCGTTCGACCTGCGCGGGCCGCAAGGCGAGCCGCTGCCGCAGGGCGTGGTCACGCGCGACCTGTGGCACGTGTTCTACCAGAACCAGATGCAGATCAACGGCGGCAGGAACGACCGCTTCGTCGCCTGGGCCGACTCCGGCGCGCTGGTGATGGGCCGCTACGGCGATTCCGCCTACAACCTGCGCCTGTGGAAGCTGGCCGAGGAATTCGTGCTGTGCGACAACTTCTTCCAGGGCGCCTTTGGCGGCTCGTTCCTCAATCACCAATACCTGATCGCGGCGCAGCCGCCCCTCTATCCGGATCTGGCCAACGCCTCGGTCAACGTGCGCGGCCAGATCGCGCAACTGCAAAGCGCCGACCCGGCCGACCCCAACCTGCAACCGAAGCCCGCCTCGCCGGCCAGCGCGCTCACGGGCGCGCCGCAGTTCGGCGCCAGCGCACTGACACCGGACGGCTTCGGCGTGAACACCATGGGCCCGCCCTACTGGCCCGCGTTCTCGCGCGATGCCGCCAATCCGACGCAGGCCGACCCGGCCTCGGTGTTCATGCTGCCGCAGAGCCACGCCAACATCGGCGACCTGATGAGCGCCAAGGGCCTTGACTGGGCCTGGTACGCGGGCGGCTGGCAGGCGGCGGTGGATGCGACAGCCAACAGCGGCTTTCCGGCGTCGCCCAATTTCCAGGCGCATCACCAGCCCTTCAACTATTTCAGCAGCACCGGCCCCGGCACCGCCGCCCGCGCCGCGCACCTGCGTGACGGCGGCCTGGGTGACCTGGCATCGACCAACAAATTCCTGGCCGACGCCGAGGCCGGCACCCTGCCACCGCTGACCTTCTACAAACCGCAGGGCAACCTCAACATGCACGCGGGCTACGCCGACGTGGACTCGGGCGACCGCCACATCGCCCACATCGTCGACAGCCTGCGCAAGAGCGCGCAGTGGCGGAACATGGTGGTGGTCATCACCGTGGACGAGAACGGCGGCTGGTGGGATCATGTGGCCCCGCCCAAAGGCGACCGCTGGGGCCCGGGCACGCGCATCCCCACGCTGGTGGTGTCGCCCTTCGCCAGAAAGGGCAGCGTCGACCACACCGTGTACGACACCGGTTCGATCCTGCGCCTGATCACCCGCGTCTTCGACCTGCCGACGCTGGACGGCCTGAAGGCCCGCGACGACGCGATGAAGGCGCGCGGCCAGCAGCCCATGGGCGACCTGACCAACGCGCTGACGTTCCCGGCCTGAGTGCGCATCCGGCCGGGGCCCGCAGGCGGCCCCGGCACGCGGCGCGCATTCGCCTGGACTAGGGCGGACGGCCGCGGCATGCGAAAATCCGCCATTGCTTCCGGAATGGCCATCCCTTGAAACACCTGCTTGCCGGCCTGGATAGGCTGGACGATTTCGACGCCATCATCGACGTGCGCTCGCCGCTTGAGTATGCCGACGACCATATCCCCGGCGCCCTGAACGCGCCGGTGTTCAGCAACGAGGAACGCGCCCTGGTCGGCACGCGCTATCGTGAGTCGCCGTTCGAGGCCACCCGCCTGGGCGCCGCCATCGCCGCCCGCAATATCGCCCGCCACCTGGACACCACCTTCGCCGACCGGCCGCAGGGCTGGCGGCCGTTGATCTACTGCTGGCGCGGCGGCAAGCGCTCCGGCTCGATGACGGTGATGTTCAACATGATCGGCTGGCGCGCGCGCCAGCTCGACGGGGGCTACAAGACCTACCGCCGCGCCACGCTGGAGGCCCTGGACACGCTGCCGGCCGCGCTGCGCTTCGTGGTGCTGACCGGCCCCACCGGCAGCGGCAAGACGCGGCTGCTGGGCGCCCTGGCGCAGGCCGGCGCGCAAACGCTCGACCTGGAGGCGCTGGCGGCGCACCGCGGCTCGCTGCTGGGCGCGCGGCCGGGTCAGGCGCAACCGACACAGAAGCGCTTCGACACGCTGCTGGCGGCCAGGCTGCGGGAACTCGATGCGGACCGGCCGGTCTTCGTCGAGGCCGAAAGCCGCAAGATCGGCGCGGTGGCGTTGCCCGCCGCGCTGCTGGCCGCGGTGCACCGCGGCGCCTGCGTCGCGGTGACGGCCAGCCGCGAAGACCGCGCCGCCTTCCTGCTGCAGGACTATGCCCAGTTGTTCGACGATCCCGAAGGCTTCAAGTCGCAACTGCTGCGCCTGGTCGGCCTGCACAGCCGCGACACGGTCAGCGGCTGGCTGCGCATGATCGACGAAGGCCGCCGCGCCGATCTGGCGCGGGCCCTGATCGACCACCACTACGATCCCGCCTACGCCCGCAGCAGCCAGGCGCACTTCACGCAACTGCCGCGGGCGCTGCCGGTGGTGTTCCGCCCCAACGACGCCGACGTGGTGGCCCAGGCGCGGGCCTTGCTGGCGGCGCTGGCCTGAGCGCGGCCAGGGTCGCGCCGCGTCCGGGCACACCGGCCCGGCAGCGTGCGCGGCCCCGCGCCGCATTCAACGGCGTACGAAATCCACATCGCAGGGTTGGGAATTTTCTGAAAATCGCCCGATAAAACCCGCCTGGCCGGCACGGAAGCCCCGTCGCCGCGATCTTGTTACGTGTCCTGCGAATCAATGCGGCGACTCTAAGAATCGTCTTATTTTTTCGCACCGCGCCGGAACGCACCATGAAGGCTACTGCCACGTCATCGCCTTTGTCCGAGACGCACCAGTACGCTTCAGCGGTTCCTGCTTCCTTCAGTCTGGTTCTGTTCGATGTGTATGGGTATGCCAAGGCCAGGGGCCAAGGAGCCTACCATGCACTGTTCCCTCAACCCCATCATGCTCGGGCTGTTGGCCATCACCTTGCCGGCCTTCGCCAGCCCCGCCCTGGCCGCCGAACTCGGCCAGGTCATCGTCAACGATCCGGCGGGCGCCACCGAGCGCGTGCTCGCCACTGGCGATACCTTGACCCATGCGGGCAGCGGCGCGGCCCTCGATGTATCGGTCGCCGGCAATCGCGTGCGCGGCACCGGCGTGACCATCACGGCCGGCTCGGCCGCCGCGGCCAACACCATCGGCGTACGCGCCAGCGCCGGCGGCCAGGTCACCCTGGCGGACAGCGTCATCAAGACCGTCGGGGCCGGCCAGAACGCCCACGCGCTGACGGCCAGCGGCAGCGGCAGCCTCATCACCGTGGGCGGCAGCGACATCGCCACCCAGGGCACCTACTCGCATGGCGCCTATGCCCAAGCCGGCGGCCGCATCGACCTGAGCGGCGGCAGCATCACCACCACCAACGGCGGCAGCAACGGCTTGAGCGCGACCGGCGCCGGCTCGAGCATCGTCGCCCGTGGCGTCACCATTTCCACCGCCAACTACAGCGCCGTCGGCGCCGCCGCCGAAAACGGCGCCAGCGTGACCGTGCGGGATGGCAAGATCACCACCACCGGAAACAACGGCGACGGCGTCAGCGTGAGCGGCCCGAACGCCGTGGTGACCCTGTACAACACCGAGGTCAACGCCGCCAACGGCATGGGCGCGCGTGTCGAGGGCGGCCGCTTCGAGATGGACGGCGGCAGCCTGACCGCGGGCGGCTCGGCGGTGATCCTGCGCAGCGGCAGCGGCGCGCCGTCCACCGCCACGATCCGCAATGCAACCCTCACCGCCAACGGCGGCTACAACTACGGCATCAACATCAACGCCAAGGACACCTCCGCCGAGATCGAGAACGTGTCGATTTCGGCGCTGGGGCCCTCTGGCACCGGCGTCTGGCTGCCATCCACCGGCACGCGCTTCACAGCCAACGGCTTCGACATCACCTCGGCCCTCGTGGGCGTGGACAACCGCGCCGGACAGGTGACGCTGCGCGACGGCAGCGTCAAGACCCGCGACGCCAACGCCCATGGCCTGTACCTGTCGCGCGAATACGGCAGCTCGGCCACCATCAAGGCCACGCGCGTCAACGTGGAAACCACCGGCGACGGCGCGGTCGGCGCGCTGGCGCGGCTGGGCGGCGCCGCCGTCGACCTCGATGATTCCACCATCAGCACCCTTGGCACCAACGCCTACGGCCTGTTCGCCAGCGGCGCGGGCGCCAGCCTGTCGGCGCGCAACACCCAGGTCAGCACCCGTGGCGCCAACGCCAGCGGCCTGTCGGTCAGCAACCGCGCGGCGGTCACGCTGGACAACACCGGCTTCACCATCCACGGCGCCGGCGCCAACGGCATCTGGAGCTATCTCACCAGCAACGGCCTGAGCAACACCGTCACCGTGCGCAACGGCAGCCGCATCGATACCCAGGACGGCGCCGGCCTGCTGGCCTCGGGCGGCGGCCACACCTTCCTGGTCTCGGATTCGGACATCACCGCGCGCGCCGGCGGCGATCTCGAGCGCGGTGTGCTGCTGCATTCCCGCGCGGTCACGGTCACCAGCGGCGGCGTCTCCACCGTCATCGAAAGCGAACAGGTGACACTGGATGCGACCGGCGCCCGGCTCACCGGCGATGTGCTGGCCGACAGCGGCAACGTCGATGTCGCGCTCAAGAACGGCTCGGTGCTGACCGGCGCCGTGGTGCAGCGGGGCACGGGCCGCGTCAACAGCGTGACGGTGGACAATGCCAGCGCCTGGAACGTGCGCGGCGATTCCCGCCTGGGCACGCTGACCAATGCCGGCACCGTGGCCTTCACGGCGCCGGCCGGCGCCACCGGCTTCAAGACCCTCACCGTCGGCCAATACGTGGGCGGCGGCACGCTGGTGCTCAACACCCGCCTGGGCGACGACACTTCCCCCACCGACAAGCTGGTCATCGACGGCGGCACCACCTCGGGCAACACCGCGCTGCGCGTCGTCAACGCCGGCGGCAACGGCGGCCAGACCACCTACGGCATCCGCGTGGTCGAAACCATCAACGGCGGCACCACCACGCCCGACGCCTTCCACCTGGACAGCGGCTCCACCGGCTACCGCGCCAGCGCCAACACCGTCTCGCTCAATGGCTACGACTACAGCCTGGTGCGCGGCGGCAACGGCGGCGTGGCGCCCGACTGGTACCTGACTTCCGACTACACGCCGCCGGTCAACCCGCCCGGCCCGGTGGATCCGACCGATCCGGTCGACCCCCGCGAACCGGCGCCGCCCGTGACGCCGCCCGATCCCGTGCTGCCCGGCAATGGCTTCAAGAACGTGTCGCCCGAAAGCGGCGCCTATGCCGGCAACCGCCTGGCCGCGACCCGCCTCTTCAGCCACGGCCTGCACGACCGCGTGCCGGCTTACGCCGACGACGCGGCCGACGCGCGCCACGGCCGCGGCCTGTGGGCCCGGGTGCAGGGCCGCCACGACAGTGGCCTGCGCATGTCCGAGGGCCGCGTCGATGTCGATACCGACAGCGCCGTGCTGCAACTGGGCGGCGACCTGCTCAAGGCGCCGCTGGGCCGCGACGGCGCCGTCTATGCCGGCTTGATGGGCGGCTACGGCGACGCGCGCAGCCGCTCGGTGTCGACCCTGATCCAACCCGGCAGCGGCCAGCGCGTCCATGCCCGCGCCCATGGCAAGGTCTCGGGCTACGCCGCCGGGGTCTATGGCACCTTCTACCAGAACGACGCCACCCGCCTGGGCGCCTATGCCGACACCTGGGTGCAGTATGGCCGCTACACCAACCAGATCAGCAGCGAACTGGGTTCGGTGCGCTATCGCTCCAACGTCTGGAGCGCATCGCTGGAGGCCGGCTACGCGCTCAAGCCCTTCGCCGCCGGCTCGGCGCTGCAAGCCATGGTGGTCGAACCGAACGCGCAACTGCTCTACAGCCGCTATGACGCGCGCGACGCCACCCTGCAAGGCACGCGCATGCGCAGCGGCAACGATGGCGCCTGGCAGTCGCGCGTCGGCGTGCGGCTCTACCCGCAAGCCGCGCCCGCGGCCGCCGGCAAGCCCGCCGTGCGTCCGTTCCTGGAGACCAACTGGCTGCACGACAACGCCAATCCGGCCGTGCGCATGGGCAGCACCCCGCTGCGGGCGCAACCGGCGCGCAACGCGTTCGAGTTGAAGGTGGGCGCGCAAGGCCGCGTCGGCAAGGCGACGCAGGTGTCGGGCCACGTCTTCGGCCTGGCCGGCAGCGGCAGCCAGCGTGGCTATGGCGGCATGATCAACCTCGGCTACCGCTGGTAGCGCAAGGGCCCGCGACCGATGCGAACCCATGCCGCCGCGCCTGGCCACGCGCCGTCGCGGTGTGCCTCAGATCTCGGCCAGGGTCTGGCGCAAATCGGCTTGCAGCGCCGTGAGCAGGGTCCGGGCCGTGTCGCTCAGGCCGTCGGCCACCAGCCGCTCCTCGGCCTGCTCGGCCTGATGGTACAGATCCATCGCCTGGACCGCGGCGAACCCGCCGCGCATGCGGTGGAGCACCGCGCGCAGGTCGTGCAGGTCGCCGCCGGCGTGGGCCTGCTCCAGCCGCGCCAGGTCCTGCGTCATGGTCTGCAGAAAGACGTCGCGGTACTTGCCGACGATCGGCGCCGCACCCCGTGCGGGCGCGCTGCTGGCAGGCGGGGCGGGCGGGGCGCTTGCCCCCGCCGCCGGCGCGGCGCCGCCGCGATGCGCGCGCAGTTGCTGCCACAACAGGCTGAGCTTGATCGGCTTGACCAGCCAGTTGCTCATGCCCGCCGCCTTGCAGCGCGCTTCCTCGTCCTTGAGCGCGTTGGCCGTGACGCCGATGATGGGCACGGTCACGCCGCGCGCGCGCAGCGCGCCGGCCAGCTCGTAGCCGTTCATGCGCGGCATGTTGACGTCGGTCAGCACCACGTCGAACGGGCCGATGTTCCATTGCGCCAGCGCCTCGGCGCCATCGGGCGCGAGCGTCACCTGGCAGCCCAGTTGCGCCAGCTGGTCACACATGGTGACCTGGTTGATGGGGTTGTCCTCGGCCACCAGGATGCGCAGATTCAGCGGCGCATAGTGCGGCGCGACGGTTTCCTTGGCGGTCTCGACCTCGCCGCAGGCCCAGCGCTCGAGCGCGAAACCGATGCTGTTGAGATAGTGCCGGTCGGCGCGATACAACGCGGCGCCGCGCACGTCGCGCCCGCCCGCCGACACCACCGGCCCCTGCCATTCGGTCGGCGCCGCCGCGTCGCCGGCGATATGCACGTCGACCAGCACGCCGTCGCCGGCCTCGTCCTGCGTCAAGGACGCCGGCGCGATGCTGGCCTGCGCGCCCCAATAGATCAGCCACTGGCAGATGTTGTCGCTCAGTTCCTTGCGCGCGCTGCGCACGTAGACGCGCAGCCCCTCCAGCCGTGGCGACGGCCCGGGCGGCGGTTCGGCCGTATCCAGGTCGATGGCGATCGAGAAACTGCTGCCCAGGCCCAATTCACTGGTCACTTGGATGGTACTCCCCATCAATTCCGCAAGACGGGCGCAGATCGACAGGCCGATGCCCGCCCCCCGCACCAGGTGCGATCCACTATCGATCTGATAGAACGGTTCGAACAGGCAAGCCTGGTTCTCGGCACTGATGCCGACGCCGCTGTCGACCACCTGGAAATGCAGGCGGGCGCGCCCGTCCGGCAGGGGGTCGGCCCGCAGGCGCGCCACCACGTGGCCGGAGTCGGTGAACTTGATGGCGTTGTTGACCAGGTTGTTCAGGATCTGCCGGATGCGTCCGCCGTCGCCCACCACCCAGGCGGGGGTCGCCGTATCGATACAGCTGTAGATCACCAGCCCCTTCTGTTCGGCCATGCCGGCATACGAGGCGACGCAGTTCTCGACCAGCTCGCGCGGATCGAAGCCGTCCATTTCAAGGGCCAGTTGGCCGGATTCGATCTTGGTGATGTCGAGGATGTCGCTGATCAGCTGCTGCAGGATCGCCGAGGAATCCTGGATGCGGTCGACGTGGCGGCGCTGTTCGTCGTCGAGGTTGGTCAGCGACAACACCTCGAGCGTGCCCAGCACGCCGTACAGCGGGGTGCGGATCTCGTGGCTCATGGTGGCCAGGAAGGTGGACTTGGCCTCGTTGGCGCGGTCGGCCTGCTGCTTGGCCTGCGCCAGGGTGTGTTCCATCTCGGCGCGCGCGCTGATGTCGGCGAAGGCGCACAACACCACGTCCTGCTTCTTGTAGCGGGTCGGCGCGAAAGCGACGAACAGCGGCCGCCCCTCGTGGGTGCGGAAGGTCTCGATGGTGCCCGGCCGGGTGGCGCCCAACACCTGGCGCAACAGCTTGTTGGCTTCGGGCGAATCGGGAGGCTGTTCCCCCACGCCGATGCCGAGCCATTGGTTCGCCAACGCATTGCTGAACACCACGCGGCCTTCCAGCCGCGACAGCACGCACAGCGCCACCGGCGCCGTATCGAGCACGGTGCGGTTGAATTCCTCGCTCTCGACCATGTCGAGATGGGCGATCTCGGCCGGCTGGATCACGCGCCGGTTGTACCAGAGCAGGTAGCCGGCGCCGGCCGCCAGGCCCAGCGCGAGCATCAGCAGCACCGTCAGCGGCAGCCACATGTTGGCCCGGAAGAAGCTGCCATAGTTGAGCTTGTAGTAGCCCGTCCAGGTACCGGTCCTGTCGGCGATGCGCAGCACCAGGCCGTCGATGCCGAAATGGAAACCGGGCTGCTCCACCCGCGGCGGCGCGCCCTCGCCGAACAGGACGTCCTTGCCCTGGCGCTGCAACCAGAACTGGTCGTACAGCGGGGTGTTCAGGACGCGCTCGGAGATGCTGACGCGGCCGCGGTTCAGCAGCGACACGGCGTAGACGTTGCGGCGCGCGGCGATGCTGCCGTCGCGCGCGTTCAGCGGCAGCATCACGGGCAGCATGCCGATGATGTTGTTGGGCAGGTCGGTGTCGCGCAGCCACGTCACGCGCGGGCCCTCGCTGCCGGAGCGGTCCTCGGGATCGGTGCCGCCGGCCGCCTGCTGCACCGCCTCCACCACCGCCAGGAAGAGGTGGCGGGTCAGCGGTTCATAGCCGGACACCGTCGAAATCGCCGGCACGCTCAGGCTGACCTGCTGGCTCGGGGAAATGATGAAGAGCGGCGCCGCCGGGTACACCGAGGCCGCCCAGCGCGTCGAATAGAAGTCCGACAGATAGGCGCCGATGCCGGTGAAGATGCCGTTGCTGACGGGGCAGGAGTCGGGGCTCTGGCAGAGCAGCGAGAACGGCATCGCCGCGATCGCGTGCTGGCCGTCGAAGAAGGCCCAGGAGGCGCGGTCGAACCCGGACGTCTCGCTGACGGGGGTGGCCGCCACCAGCCGCCGGCCGTCGGGATTCAGGCCCTGCGCATACAACCCCTGCAACACGGTCTCGTGGGCATGGATGTAGCCGACCAGCACCGAAAAGTCGACCCGCAGTTTTTCTTCTTCCTGTTGCAGGATGCGCTGGCCGCCCCAATACAGTACCCCGCCAAGCGCCAGCAACAAGGGCAAGGCGCCGAACAACACGATGTTCAGACGGCGGGACGCTCGGATGACCTTGATGAGCGGCGTATCCAGTTTCATAGGGGCTTCAATGCTCATGGGCGCGATGTCGCCGGCGAGGCGCCGGCTTGTCGGGAGAGGAGACGCGCGGGTCGCCCTGGCTCGGTTCGTTGGCCAGCAGTTCATTGAACGCAGGCAGATCCACCGCCGCCGAGATCAGGAAGCCCTGCACACAGTCACAGCCGATGCGGCGCAGGAATTGCAGGTCTTCCATGGTTTCGACGCCTTCGGCCGTGACCTGCAACCCCAACTGCCGGCCCAACTGCACCGAAGACACCAGCGCGGCCGCGCGCACCTCGTCCTTGGTGACGCCATGCACGAAGGCGCGGTCGATCTTCAGTTCGGTAAACGGGGTGGAGATGAGGCTGTACATCGAACTATAGCCCTTGCCAAAATCGTCCTGTGACAGACCGAATCCCTTCAGCCGCAGCCGGCTGGCGCCCATGTAGTAATTGCCGGGCACCACCGTCATGTCGTCTTCCAGGAGTTCGAATGTTACGTCCTCGGCCGGAATGCCGCCATCGGTGACCAGGCGGTGCAGCTCGTCCGGCAACTGCGGGCGGTCCAGCAGGCTGACCGGCAGGTTGATCGAAACCGGGACGCGAAAGCCGCGCTGGCGCCAGGCGCGGTAGGCGGTCAGGCTGTCCTGCAGCATGCGCGTCAACAGCTCGTAGTCCAGGCCATACTCGCGCAGGGTGCGCAGAAACGAGCCCGGCATCATCAGGCCCAGGCCGCGGTGCTTCCAGCGCACCAGCGCCTCGGCGCCCACGATGGCGCCGGACGCCAGCGACTTCTTGGGCTGGAACCAGGCCTGGATGCTGCCGTCGCGCAGGGCGCATTCGACGCTGTCGCGGTCCAGCAGGTCGCCCGTGTCGGCGGGGCTGGCCAGCGCTCCCGGCGCCTCGGGCGACGGGCGGCGCTGCAGGCGCTCGGCCAGGCCGGCGATCTGCTCGCCGGTGACCGGCTTGACGAAGGTGCCGAGCATCGAGAAGCCGTTTTCCTTGGCCATCAGCCCGACACTGTTGGCCATGCGGCGCGAACACGCGGTGACCACGGCCAGTATCGGCCGCAGGTTCAGACGGGCGAGCTCGTGGATGAACTGAACCCCGTCCATGCCCGGCATGCGGATGTCCATGAGCACCAGGTGGTAGCCCTCGGCGCGGATGCGTTCGAGCGCCTCGTCGGCGCTTTCCACGGTATCGACATGCCCGAAGCCGGCCTGCCGCAGCATGTCCCGCAGGTGCAGGCATTGCAGGGCATGGTCGTCCAGAACCAGCACTTTGTAGTCTGAAAGCTGTTTCACGTCATATCCTTTGCGACGCCATGCAGGGTCTGGGCCAAGACCATGAAAGGCAGGGGCTTGCACAGGACCAGGCTCATGCCCGACGCCATCCCGCGCTGCGCGATCTCGGCCGCCGAACTGGAGGTCAGGCCGATGATGGGGCCGGCGTGGCCGCCGTCCCGCAAGGCCCGCGTCAGTTCGTAGCCATTGACGATGGGCATGTTCAGGTCGGTCAGCACCAGGTCGAACGGCTGCGCGCGCCACAGCCGCAAGGCCTCGTCGCCATTGTTGGCCAGCGTCGCGATGCAGCCCAGGTGCTCCAGTTGCTCGCGCAGGATCAGCTGGTTGATGACGTTGTCCTCGACCACCAGCACCCGCAGCCCGAGCGACCGTTGCGGGTCGCCGGCGGCGCCCAGCGCGCCGTGCTCGACGCCCTCCTGGGCCATCTGCACCGCGCGGCAGATGCTGACGGGATTGAAGGCGCTGGCCACGCCGCCCGCGGCGTGGGTGATGAAGGCGTCCTGCTGGGCGCCGGGCGCCAATACCCGCACGCGCTGGTGCTGCCAGCGCGGTTCCGGCGTGGCCGGCGGCCAGGTCTGCACCAGCACCGCGCCGGCCGGTTCGGCCTCGTCGGCCGGCTTGCGATAGGGCAGCGCGATCGCGCCGCAGGCGCTCAACCAGCCGCGCACGTTGTCGACCACCTCGGGCACCGCGCCATCCACGTACACCGGCCGCGGCAGCAGCGTCACGGGCGGCGCCCCCGCCGTGTCTTCGGTCTCCAGCGTGAGGCAGAACGCGATGCTGGTGCCCAGCCCTTCTTCGCTGACCACCGACAGCGTGCCGCCCATCAGGTCGGACAGGCGCCGGCAGATCGTCAACCCCAGGCCGGTGCCGGCGATATCGTTGTCCTGACCCGCCGGCGCGCGAAAGTACGGTTCGAACAGGCGCGCGCGGTGGCTTTCGCGGATGCCCGACCCGGTATCGGCCACCTGGAAGCGCAGCCGCACCCGCCCCGGGCGGTCGGCCGTGGCGCTGGCGCGCAGCACGACCCGGCCGGACTCGGTGAACTTGACGGCATTGCTGACCAGGTTGTTGAGGATTTGCAGGATGCGGATCGAATCGCCCTGCGCCGTCATGGGCATGCCGACCTCGGTGACGGCGTAGACGTCCAAGCCCTTGGCGCGGGCCCGCGCCGCGTAGTTGGCCACCACCTGCTCGACCAGATCGGCCGGCGCGAAGGCGGCGATGTCGAGTTCTTCGCAGCCGGCCTCGATGCGCGACAGGTCGAGCGTGCCGTTGATGGTGCGCAGCAGCGTCGAGGACGACTGCTGGATGGTGCCGAGGTATTGCTTCTGCTGGCCGGTGAGGCCGGTCAGCGCCAGCAGTTCCAGGGTGCCGAGGATGCCGTACAGCGGCGTGCGGATCTCGTGGCTGACGGTGGCGAAGAACATGGCCTTGGACTCGCTGGCCCGGTCGGTGGCCTGCTTGGCCTGGCGCAAGGCGCGTTCGACGTTCTTCTGCGCGGTGATGTCGCTGATGCCGCACAGCACCACGTCCTCGGACTGGTAGGTGGTGGCGACGCAGGCCACGTAGGCGCTGCGGCCATCGGCCAGTGTGCATTCCTGGCCGCCGGCCTCGGCGCCCGCGCGCAGCAGCGCTTCACGCCAGTGATCCTGTTCACCCAGCCACTGGCGCGCGGCCGCGTTGGACAGCAGCACGGCGCCGTCGGTACGCCGCAGCAGGCACAAGCCGACCGGCGCCACCTCGACGATCTTGCGGTTCAGCGCCACGCTGTCGACCAGGGCCTCGTACTGCCGCAGCGCCGGCCGCACCAGGCGATTGCGGATGTGACGCACCCCCAGCAGCACCGCCAGCAGCAGCGTCCCGCCCACCCCGCCGGCGGCCCAGAACGCGCCGGCGCCGTCCTCGATCAGGTCGGCGATGGGAACGTAATAGGCCAGCCGCCAGCCGGCCTCGCCGACCGACTTGACCAGCACCAGCGTCTGCGGCCACCAGCCGTCGCCCCCCAGTTGGAAGGAATCGCGCGACAGGTAGGCCGGCGTCTCGTCGACCCGCGACGGCAGGCTGCCGCCGTGCAGCGCCATGGTGCCATTGCTGTCGTACAGCGCGTAGCCGGCGCCGCCGCTGGCGCACTCCGCTTCGACCATGCTGGCCAGGCCACCGACCTCCAGCCCGATCCAGGTGCGCTCCTCGCCGGCCACGTCGGCCGGGGTGTAGAGGAACAGCCGGTTGGCGTCGTCCATGGGCGGGCGCAGCCAAACGATGGGCGTGCGGCCGTCCGGGCCGGGCCGGGCGCTGCGCAGGCGCAAGGTCTGCGCCAGCCAGCGCGCGGTTTCCGGCGACATGGGCGCGGCGCCGCCATCGGCGCGGATCGGCAGCCGCGTGACGGCCGCGTCGGCCGGCGAGGCGTAGACGACATGGGCGCGCAACTGCGCCACGTTGGCGCGATCGCGCGGCGTGAGGATCAGCGCCCATTCGTAGGCGCCGGCCGCGTCGACCAGCGGCGTGACGCTGATCTGGCCGGTGACGCCGAAGGTCTTGGGGGTGCGCGCGAGCGGCATGCGATCGGTGTTGCGCACGGCCGAAGCCGCCACCGAGCGCAGCAGCGCCTCGCGCTGGTCGAAATACAGCTGCGCGTTGTAGGCGCCGGCGTTCATGCGGCGGCGGTATTTCGAGACTTCGCCGGTGAACGACCAATAGGCGTAGAGCGCCGTTCCCACCAGGATGCATGCCGCGAGCGCCACGGCAAACATGTGCAACAGAAGCATAGGCAGCCCGGGGGCCGCCGCCGTCAATGCTTCCCGGGAACGGGGATTTACGATCATGCGTCGATCATAAATTTCCGCTTTCACGGCCAAGCCAAGAATATTCTCAAAGCGCGGGAGACGGCCGGCCGCCGCCACGCGGGTCCGGCGCCAATGCAAAAACCCCGCAGAACGCGCGTTCTGCGGGGTTTTTTACCGGCCTGGCAAGCCAGGCCGGGAATCTGGCGGAGATGGTGGGATTCGAACCCACGATGCAGTTTTTAGCCACATACTCCCTTAGCAGGGGAGCCCCTTCAGCCTCTCGGGCACATCTCCGAAGAGAACGAGATTCTAGCACGACTTTTTACCCTGTTGCCCGTGGCAACGCCGCGGGCGGGAAAAAAACGTGCCGAAGCCGTTACGCTCAGACCTTGGTGGCGGGCGCCTGATCCAGGCCGAAGGCCTTGTGCAGCGCGCGCACGCCCAGTTCCATGTATTTGTCGTCGATGATCACCGAGGTCTTGATCTCGCTGGTGCTGATCATCTGGATGTTGATGCCCTCTTGCGACAGCGTCTGGAACATCAGACTGGCCACGCCGACGTGCGAGCGCATGCCGATGCCGACGATCGAGACCTTGGCGACCTTCTCGTCGGTCGACAGTTCACGCGCGCCCACGGCGGGGATGACTTCGCGCTTGAGCAGGTCGACGGCGCGCGCGAATTCGTTGCGGTTCACGGTGAACGAGAAATCGGTCGTGCCGGCCACGGACTGGTTCTGCACGATCATGTCGACGTCGATGTTGGCGGCGGCGACGGGGCCCAGGATGGAGAATGCGATGCCGGGTTTGTCGGGAACGCCCAGCAGGGTGATTTTGGCTTCGTCGCGGCTGAAGGCGATGCCGGAGACAACGGCGGCTTCCATTTTTTCGTCTTCCTCAAAAGTAATCAGCGTGCCCGAACGCATTTCTTCGTCGAGCGGGATGAGCGGGTCGGTCAGCGAGGACAGCACCCGCGTCGGCACCCGGTATTTGCCGGCGAATTCGACCGAGCGGATCTGCAGGACCTTGGAGCCCAGCGAGGCCATTTCCAGCATTTCCTCGAAGGAAACGACGGCCATGCGGCGCGCTTCGGGCACCACTCGCGGATCGGTCGTGTAGACGCCATCCACATCGGTGTAGATCAGACATTCATCGGCCTTGAGCGCCGCCGCCACGGCCACGGCCGAGGTGTCGGAGCCGCCACGGCCCAGGGTGGTGATGTGGCCATCCGGATCCACGCCCTGAAAGCCGGTGACGATGACCACGCGGCCGGCGTCGAGGTCGGCGCGGATGCGGGCGTCGTCGATCGAGGTGATGCGGGCCTTGGTGAACGACGAATCGGTGCGCACCGGCACCTGCCAGCCCGCGTAGCTGCGGGCGGGAACGCCTTCGGCTTGCAGGGCGATGGCCAACAGGCCGCTGCTGGCCTGCTCGCCGGTGGCGGCGATCATGTCGAGCTCGCGCGCGTCGGGTTGGGGCGAAATCTCGCGCGCCAGGCCCAGCAGGCGATTGGTTTCGCCTGCCATGGCCGACGGCACCACGACAACCTGGTGGCCGGCGGCGTGCCACTTCGCGACGCGTCGCGCCACGTTCCGGATGCGCTCGACCGAGCCCATCGAAGTACCGCCATATTTATGAACGATCAGGGACATCTCGTACTCTGGCTGGGAACCCGCCGCAAGAGTGGTGACGGGCAAAACCTCATATTCTATCCCGACGGTAAAAATTTGCGCAGGCCGTGGAATTTTCTTTCCAGGGAGCGGTCGTTTTTTCCGGAAAAATGTCGTTTTGGCCGCAAGCCACAGGCCCGCCGGCGGATTTTCGCGCGTCCCCCCCGCCCGGCGCGCCAGCCTGGGGCTAGCGGAGCGGGGCCGGACGCGGCTCGATCCAAACGCGTCCGCGGTGGCAGCGGATCACGTGGCCGGCCTGCTCCACCCGCAGTTGCCGGTCATGCCCCAGGCTGTGCAGTCCACGCAACTGCCGCAGCAAGTCGTTCATGCGCGCCTCGGTCGGCATGCGGGCGCCATTGCGTTGCAGCCAGTGGCGCAGCACATGAACCTGGCGCGCCGGCGACAGCGCGCGCCAGGCCGCCAGCGCAAAGCTGGCGCCGTCCGCGCCGGGCGCCAACCCGGCGAGGTCCGCGCGCGCCACCTCGTCCAGGATCTCGCCGGCCTCGGCCATGTGGCGCGCATGGCGGGCGACGATGGCGCGCCAGCCGGGCCAGCGCGCGTCCAGCACCGGCGCCAGCAGCTCGCGCAGCGCGGCGCGGGTGTAGCGCGGGTCGGCGTTGGTCGGGTCCTGCACCGCGTGCCAGCCGGTGGCGTCGGCAAAGCGCCGCGCGGCCTGCAGGATGGCGTCCCGATCCTGATCCAGCCACGGCCGCAGATAGGCCAGGCCGTCGCGCGCGGTCAGCGGGGCCATGGCCGCCATGCCGGTCAGCCCGGTGCCGCGCAGCAGCCGCAGCAGCACGGTCTCGGCCTGGTCGTTGCGATGATGCGCCAGCAGGATCAGGCCGACGCCCGCCTCGTGCGCCAGCCGTGCCAGCGCGGCATAGCGGGCGTCGCGGGCGGCGGCCTCGACACCCTTGCCGCCGGCCGTGGCGACCGCGACCCGGGCCTGCCGCAGGGGCAGCCCGAGCAGATCGGCCAAGGCCGCCACCTGCTCGCTCCAGCCATCGGCCGCGTCCTGCAGGCCGTGGTGCACGTGCAGCAGCACCACGCCGGCGCCCAGCTCCCGCGCCACGGCGGCCGCGTGCAGCGCCAGCATGGCCGAGTCGGCGCCGCCGCTGACGGCCACGGCAAAGCGCCCCGGCGCTTGCGGCAGGGTTTGCAAAGCGCGGCGCAGGGCCGAGGCCAGCTCAGGCGAGACGGGATGGGAAAAAGCGCCCCCCCCGGCGGGTGCTGCGGACGGGGGGCAGGGGGAGGTCATGGCGGCGGGCGCGGGCCGGAAGCGGCCGCGGCGCCGGCACAGGCCGGCGCGCGCGCGGCGCTCAGGCGCGCACTTCCTGGAAGGCGCCGTAGGACAGCAGGCGCTGCACGCGCTGTTCCACGAGCTGTTCGGGCGTCATGCCCTGCAACTGGCGCAGGGCGTCGCCCAGCGCGCGGCGCAGCAGGCGCGCCATGACGCGCGGATCGCGGTGCGCGCCGCCCACGGGTTCGTTGATGACGCGGTCCACCAGGCCCAGGTCCTTCAGGCGCGGGGCGATGATGGCCAGCGCCTCGGCGGCCTCGGGCGCCTTGTCGGCGCTGCGCCACAGGATCGAGGCGCAGCCTTCGGGCGAGATCACGGCGTAGGTGGCGTATTGCAGCATCAGCACGGTGTTGCCCACGGCGATCGCCAGCGCGCCGCCCGAGCCGCCTTCGCCGATGATGGTGACGATCACCGGCACCTTGAGCTCGGCCATGGCGTACAGGTTGTGGCCGATGGCCTCGGACTGGCCGCGTTCCTCGGCGCCGATGCCGGGATAGGCGCCCGGCGTGTCGACGAAGGTGAACACGGGAATGCCGAACTTCTCGGCCAGGCGCATCAGGCGCAGGGCCTTGCGATAGCCCTCCGGACGCGGCATGCCGAAGTTGCGCGCGGCGCGTTCCTTGGTGTCGCGGCCCTTCTGGTGGCCGATCACCATGCAGGGCGTGCCATTGAAGCGCGCCAGGCCGCCGACGATGGACTGGTCGTCGGCGTACATGCGGTCGCCGTGCAGCTCGTGGAAGTCGGTGAAGATCTCGCGCACGTAGTCCAGCGTGTAGGGACGCTGGGGGTGGCGGGCGACCAGCGCCGTCTGCCAAGGCGTGAGCTTGGCGTAGATTTCCTTGGCCAGCGACTGGCTCTTCTGCTGCAGACGTCCGATCTCGTCGGAGATGTCCACCGCCGAATCGGCCTGCACATAGCGCAGCTGCTCGATCTTGTTCTCAAGCTCGGCGAGCGGCTGTTCAAATTCCAGAAATGTATTGCGCATGTAGTGTGGTTCCGTAGATGGGCTGCCTGGTTTGCGTCAGTATTGAACCGGCGTCGGTTCCAGACTGCGCCACAGATACCAGGTTGCCACGGTACGCCAGGGTTGCCACGCCAACGAGACTTCGCGAGCCTCGAAGCGCGAGACAGGCTCGCCGCTGAAATAGTGTAGCGAGATTGCCTTGAGCAACCCAGGATCATCCAGCGGCAGGACATCGGGCCGCTGCAGATTGAAAATCAAAAACATCTCCGCCGTCCAGCGTCCGATGCCGCGGATGGCGGTCAATTCCGAAATGACGGCCTCGTCGTCCATGGCCGCCCACTTCTCGGGATGCACCCGGCGTTCGCCGAAATGCACCGCCAGATCCAGCACGTACTCGGCCTTGCGCTGCGACAGGCCGGCCGCGCGCAGGCCTTCCAGGCCGACGCGCAGCACCGCCACCGGCGTGGGCCGCTTGCCGGCGGCTTCCAGGAACTTGTCCCAGACGGCGTCGGCCGCCTTGGCCGAGACCTGCTGGCCAATGATGGCGCGCGCCAGCGTCACGAACGGCGTGCCGCGCGAGGTCAGCCAGACCTCGGGGTGCTGGGGAATGATCTTTTTCAGGATGCGGTCGCGCCGCATCAAGTGGGCGACGGCGGCTTCCCAATAATCCGGCTTGGGAATCTCGGTATCTGCGAGGGACATGTCGGGCGTATCCAGGGGGGTCACGCCCGACGCCACTGCGTCAGGCCGCCCGGCTTGTCATCGAGCTCGATACCGGCTTCGCGCAGCTCGGCGCGGATGCGGTCGGCCTGGGCGAAGTCGCGGGCCGCCTTGGCGGCGGCGCGGGCATCGATCAGGGTCTGGATGGCGGCGGCGTCGAGCTCGGCGCGCGCGCCCTGCTCCATGCCGGCGGCCGAATAGCGGGTGGGCGACTGGAAGTACGCCGCCGGGTCCTGTTGCAGCAGGCCCAGCAGGCCGCCCAGGGCCTTGAGCTGGCCGGCGCTGCGGGCGCGCTTGCCGCGGTTGGCCTCGGAGGCCAGTTCGAACAGCGCCGCCACCGCGCCCGAGCTGTTGAAATCGTCGTCCATGGCGGCCTTGAAGGCCTGCGCCTGGGGCTCGTTCCAGTCGATGCCCTGGTCATCGGCCGGCACGTTCTGCAGCGCCTGATAGAGGCGGTCGAGCGCGTTCTGGGCGTCGATCAGGTTGTCCGGGGTGTAGTTCTGCGGGCTGCGGTAGTGGTTGCGCACGATGAAAAAGCGCACCATCTCGGCCTCGCGCGGGTTGACGCGGTACTCGGCCGCGTCGGCCGCCGGCTCGCCCTGGGCGATGGTCTGGCGGATGGTGCGGAAGTTGCCGAGCGACTTGGACATCTTGTCCGAATCGACCATCAGCGGGCCGCAGTGCATCCAGATGTTGGCCAGCACGCCGCCGAAGGCGCCCTCGGTCTGGGCGATCTCGTTCTCGTGGTGCGGGAATTTCAGGTCGGGGCCGCCGCCATGAATGTCCAGCGGCAGGCCGAGCAGCGACTTGCTCATGGCCGAGCACTCGATGTGCCAGCCGGGCCGGCCCAGGCCGTAGGGCGATTGCCACTTGGTGTCGGCCGGCTCGTCTTCCTTGGCCGCCTTCCACAGCACGAAGTCGAGCGGGTCGCGCTTGGCCGAGCCCACCGCCACGCGCTCGCCGGCGCGCAGGTCGTCGAGGGTCTTGCCGGACAGCTTGCCGTAGCCCTCGAAGCCGCGCACGGCGTAGTTCACGTCGCCGTCGTCGGCCTGGTAGGCCAGGCCTTTCTGTTCGAGCTTGCCGATGATGTCCAGCATCTCGCCCACGTACTGGGTGGCGCGCGGTTCGCGGTCGGGCGAGGCCACGCCCAGCGCGCGCTCGTCGGCGTGCATGGCGTCGATGTAGAACTCGGTGACCTCGCCGATGCGCCGGCCGGTCTCGACCGCGCGGCGGATGATCTTGTCGTCGATATCGGTGATGTTGCGCACGTAGTCGACCGCCAGGCCGCTGGCGCGCAGCCAGCGCTGCACCACGTCGAACGACACCAGCATGCGGGCGTGGCCGAGGTGGCAGAAGTCGTAGACGGTCATGCCGCACACGTACATGCGCACCTGGCCGGCCTGGGCCGGTTTGAACGGTTCTTTGGTACGCGATAACGTGTTGTAGATTTGCAGCATGGCGCTTGTGATGGTCCTGTTCTTTCCGTGGCGGCCGCGGAAAACATTGCGCCCGAAGGACGATACCTTCGACGCTTGCCGTCCGGCCGGCTGAGGGGTCGTGCACCCACGCGTCCGCGGGGCTCTGCACCCACGCGTCCGCGGGGCTCACCCGGTGGTTTTACCCACTGGCTTTGCCGGTTGTCGAGCCAAAAGCTCAACCAAGGCTAAAATGGCGGTCGTCAAGTATAGCAAGCGACCCGGTCGCGCGCGTCAGCGCCGGCCGGCAACGACTTTTAACGGATGCCCACGTGACTATCAAGCCGCGTTTTTGCGTCGCCCTGCTCGCCCTGGCCCTGGCAGGTTCGCCGTTCGCCGGCGCCCACGCCCAATCCATGGCCGGCGGCTCGGGCGAGAACCCGAACGCCAACCGCACCACCCTGGATCCGATTCCGCCCGAGGGCGGCTGGGACGGCCTGTCCAACGTGCTCAAGGCGATGCAGCCCAGCGTGGACACCCGCCTGCAACCGTCCGCCTCGCAGATCACCACCCACATCGAACGCCTGCTGAACCGCGGCGACAACGCCGAGGCGCTGGCGCTGATCGAAAAGCGCGAGGCCGAGATCAAGGACCAGCGCGGCACCGACGTGCAACTGATGTTCCAGCACGCGCGCGCCCTGGCCGCGCTCGACCGCAAGGCCGAGGCCATCGACCTCTACACCGAGATGACGACACGCTTCCCCGAGCTGCCGGAACCTTGGAACAACCTGGCGGCGCTATATGCCAGCCGGGGCGAACTCGAAAAAGCGCAGGACGCCCTGCAAATGGCCCTGCGCGCCGACCCGGGCTACGCCGCCGCGCGCGCCAACCTGGGCGACCTGCAACTGCTGCAGGCCCTGCGCACCTACAAGCAGGCCGCCAAGGAAGGCGTGCCCGGCATGCAGGACAAGGCCCGTGAAGTCGAAACCATGCTCAAGGATAAGCAACGCAAATGATGTCCCGCTACTCCCCCCTACACCTGCTGCGCCTGACGGCGTGCTCGTTCGCGCTGGCGTTTGCCCCGGCGCTCGTCAGCGCCGCGCCCGCGGCCGCCCCCTCCAACTCCACCTCTGAAGGCACAAAAGCCATGAGCACCAATCCCCGCGTCAAGCTTCACACCAACCAAGGCGACATGGTCATCACCCTGGATGCCGCCAAGGCGCCCAAGACCGTCGAGAACTTCCTGACCTACGTCAAGGAAGGCTTCTACAACGGCACGGTGTTCCATCGCGTGATCGATGGCTTCATGATCCAGGGCGGCGGTTTCGAGCCCGGCATGAAGCAGAAGCAGACCCACGCCCCGATCGAAAACGAGGCCAACAACGGCCTGAAGAACGACAAGTACACCCTGGCCATGGCCCGCACCAGCGATCCGCACTCGGCCACCGCGCAGTTCTTCATCAACGTCGCCAACAACGACTTCCTGAACTTCACCGCGCCCACCCCGAACGGCTGGGGCTACGCCGTGTTCGGCAGCGTCACCGAAGGCACCGACGTGGTCGACAAGATCAAGGGCGTCAAGACCGGCAACAAGGGCTTCCACCAGAACGTGCCGAACGAAGACGTGATCATCGAGAAGGCCGAAGTTCTTGAATAAGATCGACCTGTCCGGCCCGGTCTGGCTGGCGTCGGATCTGCACCTGGGGCCGGCCACGCCGGCCACGGCGCAGGCGTTCCTGGACTTCCTGCGGGTGGCCGAGCAAGAGGCCGCCGCCCTGCTGCTGCCGGGCGACATCTTCGACGCCTGGATCGGCGACGACGTGATCCGCGCCGCGCCGCCGTGGCTGGCCACGGCGCTGACCGCGCTGCGCGCCACCGCCAGCCGCATCCCGCTGTGGCTGGGCCGCGGCAACCGCGACTTCCTGATCGGCGCGGAACTGGCCGGCGCCGTCGGCGCCAGCCTGTTGCCCGAGCCCGCCTTGCTGCGGACCGACTATGGCGATGTGCTGCTGACCCACGGCGACGAGTTCTGTACCGACGACGCGGCCTACCAGCAGTTCCGCCAGATGGTGCGCAACCCGCAATGGCAGGACGCGTTCCTGGCCAAGACCATCCCCGAGCGCCTGGCGATGGCGCAGCAGGCGCGCGGCGAAAGCCAGATGGCCAACCAGAGCAAGTCCATGGAAATCATGGACGTCAACGCCGCCGCCGTCGAGCAGGCGTTCCGCGACAGCGGCGTCAGGCTGATGGTGCATGGCCATACCCATCGCCCCGCCCGCCACGTGCTGGAGGTCGATGGCGTCAAGCGCGAACGCTGGGTCCTGCCCGACTGGGACTGTGACCACGTCTCGCCGCCGCGCGGCGGCTGGCTCGTCATCGACCGCGACGGGCCGCAGTTCTACGACCTGGAAACCGCCGCCTGAGCGGCGCTGCCGCCCGGCGCGCCGGGACGGCCCGCACCGATCGATCAAAGCAAAGGGCCGCGTGCTGACGCGGCCCTTTCGCTTTGCGCGCCGCGCGCGGCGGCACCGGGATCAGCGCGTGAAGATCCAGGCGGCCACCACGCCGCCGAACACGATGCGGTACCAGGCGAACACGCGGTAGGTGTGGTTGGCCACGAAGCGCAGCACCGCCCGCACCACCACCATGGCGCTCAGGAACGCCGCCACGAAGCCCACGGCGATGCCGGACAGGTCGTGCTGGGTCAGCAGATCCATGTTCTTGTACATGTCGTACACGGCCGCGCCCAGCATGGTCGGCATGGCCAGGAAGAACGAGAACTCGGTGGCCGTCTTGCGCTGGATCCCGGCGATCATGCCGCCGATGATGGTGGCGCCGGAACGCGAGGTGCCGGGAATCATGGCCAGGCACTGCGCCAAGCCCACGCCCAGCGCCTGCTTCCAGGTGATCTGCTCCAGCGTCATGGCGGTGGCGCGCTCGTCCGAAGCGGTGTCATCGGCCGCGCCCGGCTGGTCGCCGGGCGTGTGGCGGGTGCGGCGCTCCACATACAGCATGATCAGGCCGCCCAGCACCAGCGTCACCACCACCACGCCCGGGTGATAGAACACCTGCTTGATGGACTTGATGAAGATGGCGCCAATGACGGCGGCCGGCAGGAAGGCGATCAGCAGGTTGCGGGTGAAGGCCACCTCGCTCGCCACGCCGGTCAGGGTGCCGCGGATCAGTTGCAGCAGCCGCGCGCGGAAGATCCACATCACCGCCAGGATCGAGCCCAACTGGATCACCACCTCGAACACCTTGCCCTGGCTGGATTCGAAGTTGAGCCAGTCGCCGATCAGGATCAGGTGGCCGGTGCTGGACACCGGAATGAATTCGGTCAGCCCCTCGACGATGCCGAGGATGAAGGCCTTGATGAGATAGAGCGCGTTGTCGGTCACGATGGCAAAGGTTCCTTGAGGATGGGGCTGGCGCTAGTCGTTGGTCAGCGCGGCGTCTTCGTCCAGCGGCTCGGGCACGCGCTTTTCGACGCGCACCAGGGCAATGCGGCGACCGTCCATTTCCAGCACTTCGAAGCGGAAATGGTCGTGGTGGAATTCGTATTCGCAGACGTCGCCCGGCTTGGGCAGGTGGCCGAAGCGCGACAGCAGGTAGCCGGCCAGGGTGGAGAAATCCTGCGCCTCGTCGACCAGGCCTTCGGTTTCCAGCACCTGCTCGACGTGGTGCAGGTCGGCCGCGCCATCGATCTTCCAGGTGTTGGGGCCGTCGGCGACGATGTCGGGCAGTTCGTCCTCGTCGGGAAATTCACCGGCGATGGCCTCGAACACGTCGATCGGCGTCACCAGGCCCTCGATGGCGCCGAATTCGTCGGCCACCAGCACCAGCTGGCCGCGCGAGCGCTTCAGGGTGTCCATCAGGCGCAGGATGCCGATGGCCTCGTGCACGATGATCGGGTCGCGCAGGCGGTTGCGCCGCACCCGGCCCTCGGTGATCAGGTCGGCCACCAGGTCCTTGGCGCGGGCGATGCCCAGCACCTCGTCGAGCGAGCCGCGGCACACCGGGAAGAAGCTGTGCGGCGCCTCGGTGATCTGGCGTCGGATGGTTTCGGGGTCGTCGTCGATGTTGATCCACGACACGTCGGTGCGCGGCGTCATGATCGAGCGGATGGAGCGTTCGGCCAGCGTCAGCACGCCACTGACCATGTTGCGTTCTTCGACGCCGAAGGCCGGGATGGCGGGGCCGTCGGCGCTGGGCAGGTCGGGCTCGTCGGCCGGCGGGCGCTTGCCCAGCATGCGCAGCACCGCCGAGGCCGTGCGTTCGCGCATCGGCCGGCGCGCGTCCAGCTTGAGCAGGTTGCGGCGCGCCACCTGGTTCAGGGCCTCGATCGCCACCGAGAAGCCGATGGCGGCATACAGGTAGCCCTTGGGCACCTTGAAGCCGAAGGCTTCCGCCAGCAGCGAAAAGCCGATCATCAGCAGGAAGCCCAGGCACAGCACCACCACCGTCGGGTGGGCATTGACGAAGCGCGTCAGCGGCTTGGAGGCCAGCAGCATGATGCCGATGGCGATGACCACGGCGATCATCATGATGGCCAGGTGGTCCACCATGCCGACCGCGGTGATGACCGAGTCCAGCGAGAACACCGCGTCCAGCACCACGATCTGCGTCACGATGACCCAGAAACTGGCGTACACGCGCGGCCCCGAGGAACCGCCGTGCTGGCCGCCTTCCAGGCGCTCGTGCAGTTCCATGGTGCCCTTGAACAGCAGGAAGAAACCGCCGGCCATGAGGATCAGGTCGCGCCCCGATGGCGACAGGGGCCCGACCGAAAACAAGGGGGTGGTCAGGGTGACCAGCCACGACATGACCGACAACAGGCCAAGCCGCATGACAAGCGCCAGGCTCAGGCCAAGGATGCGCGCGCGGTCGCGTTGCGACGGCGGCAGCTTGTCCGCCAGGATGGCGATGAAAATCAGGTTATCGATTCCCAGGACGATCTCAAGGACGACCAGGGTAAGCAAGCCGACCCACGCAGCGGGGTCCAGCAGCCACTCCATCAGGAGCTCCAGAAGTTACACGACCGGTAATCGTACCCGGAAATCGCGTGACACGCCGGTGACAGCGGTCGTGCGGAAGGCCTACGGCCAGTGGCGCGGCGCCGTTTTCACCGGGGCGGAAAGCGGCCCCGGGGCGCCGACGCAAGACGGCTTCGCCCGCGAAAAAACCGGCGCCAGGCCGGTTTTTTCGCGGCGACGCCCAAGCGCGTCAGGCAGCCGGCGTCGGGTTCAGCGCCGACAGCATCTGCGTGAAGATCTTCGGGCTGGCGGCCAGCACGTTGCCGGAATCCATCCAGCCTTGCTCGCCGTCGAAGTCGGCCACCAGGCCGCCGGCTTCCAGCACCATCAGGCTGCCGGCCGCCAGATCCCAGGGCTTCAGGCCGACGCCGCAAAAGCCGTCCAGGCGGCCGCAGGCCACGTAGGCCAGATCCAGCACGGTGGCGCCCAGGCGGCGCACGCCGGTGCTGCCTTCGGCCATGCTGCGGAAACGCGCCGAACCTTGTTCCAGGTCGCCCGAATTGGGCCAGTGCGCGCCCAACAGGGCCTCGTGGTAGCGGGTGCGGCCCGAGACCCGCACGCGGCGGTCGTTCAGGAACGTGCCGCTGCCACGGCTGGCGGTGAACAGTTCGTTGCGCGAGGGATCATAGATGACCGCCTGCGTGACCTGGCCGCGCTGGGTCAGCGCGATCGACACGGCGTAGTTGGGCAGGCCGTGGATGAAGTTGGTGGTGCCGTCCAGCGGATCGATGATCCATTGGAATTCGGCCTGGTCGGGGCCCTGCAAGCCGAATTCCTCGCCCAGGACGGCATGGTCCGGGTAGGCGGCGCGCAGCGTCTCGACGATGGACTCCTCGGCGGCGCGATCGACTTCCGTGACATAATCGCGCGGCCCCTTGCGAGCCACGCTGAGTCGTTCCAAATCCATGCTGGCACGGTTGATAATGGTGCCGGCACGCCGGGCCGCCTTGATGGCGATGTTGAGCATCGGGTGCATAAAATTCCGTACGTATGCGGTGGGTAGGCCGCTAGCCACCCTCCCGGATCCGCCGCCCCCGACAGGGGGAAACCGGCCCAAAAAACCAGGAAGGCACTAAGCCAAACGTGCCATTTTAAATGACTCAAGCATTTTCACGCGTTCGCTTCATCATGGTGAACCCCAGCCACCCCGGAAACGTCGGTTCGGCGGCCCGCGCGATCAAGACCATGGGCTTCTCCGAACTGGTGCTGGTGGGGCCCAAATTCGCCGATGTGACCCAACAGCCGGAGGCCGTGGCCCTGGCCAGCGGCGCTCTGGACGTGCTGGAAAACGCGCGCATCCACGATACCCTGGAAGAGGCGCTGGCGCCCGTGACCCTGGCGTTCGCCCTGACCGCGCGGGTGCGCGACCTCGGCCCCCCGCCCTGCGACATCCGCCAGGCCGCCGAGCTGGCCTGCGCCCACCTGGCGGCAACCGCCGAGGGCTGCGCCGCGATCGTGCTGGGCACCGAGCGCGCCGGTCTCACCAACGCCCAGATCGGGCTGTGCCACCGCATCTGCCACATTCCGGCCAACCCCGAGTACAGCTCGCTGAACGTGGCCCAGGCGCTGCAACTGGCGGCCTGGGAGCTGCGCTACGCGCTGCTGGTGGATCAGGGCGCCGCCCTGCTGCCAGTGTCGACCGCGCAGGCGCCGTCGCGCGGCGCCGAACCGGCCTCGGGCGAGGCGGTGCAGGCCTTTCTGGCGCACTGGGAAGAGGCGTTGGTGGGCGTGCGGTTCCTGGATCCGGCCCATCCCAAGAAGTTGTTGCCGCGCATGCGGCACCTTTTTTCCCGGGCGGCCCTGACGCGCGACGAGGTCGACATGATGCGCGGCGTCTGCACCGCCATGCTGGCCACGGCCCGCCGCGACGGCGGCGCAAAAAAATAGGGACAGGCGCCAGCCTGTCCCCGGTCATCGGCCGCCAGCCAACCCGCGCTGGCGGCACGAAGCCTGCTCAGTCGACCTTGGCGCCCGACGCCTTGACCACCGGCGCCCAGCCTTCCACTTCCGACTTGATGAATTGGCCGAATTCGGCCGGCGTGGTCTTGACGCCCACGGCGCCCAGCTTTTCGAAACTGGTCTGCACTTCGGGCTTGTCCAGCGCCTTGACCATGGCGGCGTTGAGCTTGTTGACCACCTCCGGCGGCGTGCCGGCCGGCGCGATCAGGCCGAACCACGACGACACGTCGAAGCCGGCGAAGCCCGCTTCCTGCATGGTGGGCAGGTCCGGCGCGCTCTTGGAGCGTTCGGCGGTGGTCACCGCCAGCGCGCGCAGCTTGCCCGATTGCGCGTGCGGCCAGGCCGACGGCATGTTGTCGAACATGAACTGCACCTGGCCGCCGATCAGGTCGGTGATGGCCGGGGCGCTGCCCTTGTACGGCACGTGCAGCACGTCGATGCCCGCCTTCATCTTGAACAGCTCGCCAGCCATGTGGATCGAGGTGCCGCTGCCCGACGAGGCAAACGCCAGCTTGCCCGGGTTCTTCTTGGCGTAGTCGACCAGTTCCTGCACCGTCTTGACCGGCACCTGCGGATTGACCACCAGGATGTTCGGCACCTTGGCGCCCAAGGCCACCGGGGTGAAATCCTTGGTCAGGTCGAACGTGACGTTCTTGTACAGCGTCTGGTTGATGGCACTGGTGACCGCCACGAACAGCAGCGTGTAGCCGTCCGGCGCGGCGCGCTGCACCATGTCGGTGGCGATGTTGCTGCCGGCGCCCGGCTTGTTCTCGACCACGAACGACTGGCCCAGGGCCTCGGTCAGCTCCTTGGCCATGATGCGGGCGATCACGTCGGTGGTGCCGCCGGCGGAAAAGCCGACCACGATGCGGACAGGTTTATCGGGATAGGCGGCGTGGGCGGAACCCATGGCGAAAGCGCTTGCGGCGGTAGCCAGTAGCGTGGCGGCAAGACGCCGCAGTCCAGGCTTTTGACCGGTCTTCATATAGTCTCCGTGCTGATACTGTCCATTACATGGACGATTCGAATTATTGGATGCTGCATTCTGATCTATACACGAGCGGAGCATCAAGGTAGAGTCCACGCTACGGACTATGGTTTTCCCTCGACCATTCCGCCATAACCCCCAAGATTTCAGAGAGTTGCATGCAAGACAGCGATGCCGCGGCCGCAGGCCCCCGCACATTGCGGCGCGGACTGGCCGTTCTGGCCGCCCTGCGAGACCAGGGGCCCGACGGGCTCAGCGTGACCGATATCGCCCGCCTGACGGGCATTCAGCGTCCCACCATCTACCGCCTGTTGGCGGCCCTGCTCGACGCGGGCCTGGTGCTGCCGGTGACGGGCACCAAGAAATACCGCGCCCAGCTCGCGGTGGACCCGGACACCCGTTCGCGCGACCCGCGCGTGCGCCAGTTGCTGCCGGTGCTGCGGCGCCTGGCCGACCGCACCGGCGACGCCGTGTTCCTGGTGGTGCGCGACGAGGACGACTCCATCAGCCTGCACCGCGAGATCGGCAGCTATCCGGTGCAGATCCTGGCCACCTACGCCGGCAAGCGCCAGCCGCTGGGCGTGGGCTCGGGCGGCATGGCGCTGCTGGCGGCGCTGCCCGACGACGTGGCGCGCGGCATCGTCGAGCGCAACTCCAGCCGGCTGGACGAATACGGCGGCATGACGCCACAGGAAATGTTCCGCCTGATCGAGAACACCCGCGCCCGCGGCTATTCGGTGGTGGGCAACCACGCCGTGCGCGGCGCGCTGGGCGTGGGCTGCGCCCTGCTCGACGCCCATGGCGCGCCGCTGCTGGCGGTCAGCGTCACGGCCATCATCGACCGCATGCCGGCCCAGCGCCAGCGCGAGATCGCCGGCTGGATCAAGGCCGAACTGGCGCGGCTGGCGGTGCAGGCCTGAGGCCCCCGCCCGGCGGCGGCCATGAAAAAAAGGGCGTCCGCGCATCGCGCGAACGCCCTTTTCCATTGGCGCCAAGGATCAGGCCGGAGCGCCGCTCTTGGGGTTCTGGATCTCGCGCAGCGGAATCGGCGCCTGGAAGCCGGCCGCCTCCAGCGAGCAGCGGATCTCCTGGTACAGGCCCCAGCGCAGGTCCCAGTACTTGCCGGCCTCGGCCCAGGCGCGCACGTTCACCACCACGCCGCTTTCCTTGTAATCCACCACCTTCACCAGCGGCTGCGGATCCTTCAGCGCATTCGGATTGGCCGCGACGATCTCCTGCAACTTGGCCAGCACCGCGTTCAGGTCGTCGCCATAGCGCACCGGCACCGGGATATCGAGGCGGCGCGTCTTGTTGCGGCTGTAGTTGGTGATGGTGGCGTTCCAGACCGTGCTGTTGGGCAGCGTCAGGTGAATGCCGTCGACCTGGATCAGGCGCGTCAGGAACAGCCCGACCTCCTCGACCGTGCCTTCGGCGCCGCTGCTCAGGCCGACGTACTCGCCGGCGCGCACCGGGCGCAGGATCAGCAGCATGATGCCGGCGGCGATGTTTTGCAGCGTGCCCTGCAGCGCCAGGCCCACGGCCAGGCCGGCGGCGCCGAGCACCGCGATCAGGCTGGCGGTCTGCACCCCGAAGCGCGCCAGCACCGCGATCAGCGTGAAGATGCGCACCGTCCAGACGACGGTGCTGTAGAACATCGGCACGATGGTCGGATCGATCTTGCTGGAACGCGTGGCGATGCGCCGCACCCAGCGGCCCAGCAGCGTCGACACCCACCAGCCGACGATCAGGATCAGCAAGGCCACCAGCAGGTTGATGCCCAGATCCGCCAGCCTGGGGGCCCAGGCATTGAATTCCTTCAAGGCGTCTTCCATCGTTGTCGCTCCCTCATGCAAAAAGACAGCCGGAAACTTTATCAGATGCACCTTGCGCAAAGGGCTGGCGCGAGCGTCCGGTGTGTCAAGCTTTGTAAGGTTCAGGCGCGCGCGACCCTGCGGAAATGGTTGTCCCAGGCGCGCTCGCGCGACGGCGCCAGCAAGGGCTGCTCGCCACCGGCCGCATCGGTGCGCAGCATGGCGCCCAGGCCGCTGCTGACGAGAAAGCCGGTGTCCGGCGCGGGGGCCACGCCGCAGCCATCGGCCAGCCGG
Organism: Achromobacter sp.; assembly: GCF_050285565.1. Classification (GTDB taxonomy): domain Bacteria; phylum Pseudomonadota; class Gammaproteobacteria; order Burkholderiales; family Burkholderiaceae_B; genus Achromobacter. The sequence continues at coordinate 242,465 of NZ_JBLZXG010000002.1, read as the reverse complement.
GTTTCACCCAGGCAGCGGCTGCTGGCGGCGTCCCAATACAGCACCCGCCCGCCCACCGGACTGGACGTGGCGATCACGGCGCCGGCCGCGTCCGCCGCCACCGAACCGATGTAGTTGCGCATCTGGCGCAACGTGTCCGCCGGCCCGCTGAACAGTTCCAAGGGCGCGCCGCGCCGGTGGCGGCCGACCAGCGCCGGACGGTCGCCGGCCGGCCCCATGTACTGGCAGCCGAACCACACGCTGCCGTCAGCGGCCAGCGCCAGATGGCGGATCGACAGGCGATGCAGGTCGGGCGCCAGTTCGACCCGTTCCCGCAGCGCGCCGCTGGCCGCGTCCAGGTACGCCAGCGACGGCCGCATGGTGTCCAGGTTCAGTTCCAGCTTGCCGTAGTCCGGATGCGTCAGGATGCCGCCGTTGGCCACGCACAGCGTCCTGCCGTCGGGCATCAGCAGCACCTCGTGCGGGCCGATGCCGCCCGTGTCGTATTCGCCGACGCGGCGGTAGGCGCCGCCCGGCGAGGCGTCGTAGATGCCGAGCACACCCCGCCCGCCGTCGAAATCGTTCTCGGTGGCGGCCAGCAACCGGCCGCCATCGAAATAGGCGCCGTGGCCGAAGAAATGGCGGTCCCGTGGCAACGGCAGTTCGAGCAGCGCGCGCTCGCCGCGCAGGTCGAACGCCAGCGCGAAAAAGCCCGGCTGGCGGCCGAACACCACGGCGCGTTCGGCCGCCGCGTCGATGGCGAAGCTGTGGCCGCGCGCGGGCATCGGCAGCACCCGCCGGTCCTGGCCGGCGCCGTCCAGCACCACCGCCTCGTCGCGGCCGCCGCGCTGCCGCGCCGCCAGATACAGCGCGGCCCGATCGCGCGTCGCCATGGCCGACACCGCGCCGGGCCAGGCCAGGGCGGCGCCGAACGCGCCGGCGGCGGCGCGCGCCAGGAAGTCGCGGCGCGCCGGTCGCGCGGCCGCAGCGGCCGGCGGCGCCGCGCGGCCGAAGCGGAGCGCCCCGGCGAACCGGTTCCGATCAGTCGCCATCGAGCGCATTGAAGCCGATGGTCACGCCCAGCGCCGGCGCCAGGTCCTGGTCGACGATGGCCTTGGCGTTCTTGAGCGTCAGCGCCGCCAGGCCCAGCAGGCGGCGGCCTTCGGCGTCGGCCACGGCCTGCTCCAGCGGCGCCGGCACCGCGCGCAGCGTGCGCGCCGCGTTGCCCAGTTCGGCCAGCACCGCGCCGGCCATCCAGTCCTCGCCTTGCGGCAGCGCATAGCCGCCGGCCGTGTAGAACGCCGCCAGGCCATCCAGCCCGGCGGCCAGCGTGCGCATCGACAGGCCGCTGCGCCAGAACGCGGCGCGCCTGGGCCGGGCGCCGTCGGCCGAATCGCCCAGCACCGGCAGCAGCTTCACGTCGCGCGCGAACTGCAGGCCGGTGGACAGCGCCTTCATCGCTTCGGCCGCCACTTCCTGCGGATCGCGGTAGAGATCATTGCCCGCCTGGGGCCGCGCGAACTGGCGGCCGAACTCGGCCTTGGCATCCCAGGCCTGGGCCACGTCGCGCGAGATCGCGGCGACGTTGGCCGCCACCGCGCGGGCATAGCCGCAGGCGTAGCCGGAGGTCGGCGCGGCGGTCTGGGCCAGCAGCGCCGGCTCGCCGTACAGCACGAATTCCAGCGCTGGCAGGCCCTGCAGCGCCACGCTGCGGCCGGCCAGCGCGCCCGGCTTGAGCAGGTCGGCGTCCTGCGCCGCGATCACGGCCTGCACCTGGCGCGGCATCACGCCGCGCGTGTCCGGCCAAAACGCCAGGCGTTCGTAGCGGTTGGCCTGCACCAGCGGCCCGAAGCGCAGCGGTTCCAGGCGGGCCCAGGCCAGCGCGAGGTCGGCAAAGCCGTTCTCGACCGTCCGGGCGCCGGCCGCGTCGGGCTTGCCGCACCACTGGGCCAACGCGCCTTCCAGCTTGCCGGCGGCCTCGGCCATGCCGGCGGCGGCCGGCCGCGCATAGCCTTGCGCCAGGCGTTCGCCCAGGTCGGCGGGCAAGCCGGCCGCGCCGGCGGCCAGCGGCCAGGCCAGCGCCAGCGCGGCGGCCAGGGTCTTGGCCGGCGCGCGCCAGCGTGCAACGAGGCTAGCCATCACAGCGACTCCAGGAAACGGATGAGGTCGGCGCGTTCCTGCGGCGTCATCGCCACCACGCGGTCGCGCGCCGGCTGGGCGGCGCCGCCATGCCACAGCACCGCCTCCAGCAGCGTGCGGGCGCGGCCATCGTGCAGCCAGGTGGCGCTGGGGTTGACGGTCTTGGTCAGGCCAATGCCCCACAGCGGCGGCGTGCGCCACTCGCGGCCATTGGCCTGGCCGTCGGCCACGCCGTCGGCCAGCTCGTCGCCCATGTCGTGCACCAGCATGTCGGTGTACGGCCAGATCAACTGGAAGCGGTGCTCGGGTTGCCTGGCGTTGCGGCTGGTGACGTACTTGGGCACGTGGCAGGCGACGCAATTGGCTTCGTAGAACAGCTTCTTGCCGGCCAGCACACGGGCGTCATCGGCATCGCGCCGCTGCGGCACCGCCAGGTTGGTCGAATAGGTGGTGACGAAGTCCATCAGCTTGGCCGGCACTTCCTCCGCGCCGAAGCGCGGCTGCGCGCCGTGCGGCATCTTCAGGCACTGGGGCTGCGCCGCCGTGCAGTCGCCATGGTGATTGGGAAACAGCGGCGTGGACAGGCCCATGTCGTTGGAGAAGGCGGCGGCGCTCTGCTGCGCCACCGTGGGCTGGCCGGCCTTCAGGTTGAAGCGGCCCAGCGCGCGTTGGCCGGTGCGCGCATCGGTGACCCAGTTGGCCTTGCCGACGATACCGTCGCGCTTGTCGGCGCCGATGTTGGCCAGGATGTCGGCCTCGTGGATCGATTCCAGCAGGCCCAGGCCGATCATCGGCGGCGCCAGGCGCGGCGAGATCTGCGTGTCCTTGCGCATCGGCCCATAGCCCAGGTTGTCGATGCGGTAGACCGGCTTCATCAGCGTGGCGCGCTCGCCGCCATTGAGCTCGACGGTCACCGGCGTGTATTCGATTTCCATGCGGCCTTCGGCCGGCAGGCCGGCCACCGCGAAATTCTGCAACTGCACGCCGTAGACCGGCTCGGGCAGCAGCGCGATCTCGCCCGGCGCCAGCCGCGGATGGCCACGGTCGGGGCCTGGCGGCACCGCCAGGCGCAGCAGCAGCGCCACCGCGTCGGGGCGTTCGAGCGGATCGAAGCCCGGCACCGAGCCGCGCCCGTCCTTGGTATGACAGGCCTGGCACGAGCGCGCGTTGAACAGCGGCCCGAGGCCGTCGGAGGCCTGCGTGGACGCCGGCGCCGACACCCAGTCCTTGCGGAACAGGCCGTTGCCGACCTGGAATTCCTGGCGCCGCTCGAAGCTCATGTTGGCCGACGGCTGCGAGAAGATGTCGGCGTTGATGAGCTTGTTGGTGGTGGCGGCGCCCGCCTGCATGGTCTCGAAGGTCTCGGCCTTGGAGAAGTCGCGGGTGGGCGCGGTGATGGCGGTGACCCGCTTGAGGTCTTCGGGGGTCAGGTCGTCGCGCCCGGCGGGCGCGGCAGCGGCGGCGCCGGCATGGGCCGACGCCGCCAATACGGCGGCGAGTACGAGCTTCACTTGAATACGGCGTCGGGTTTGTCCAGGCTGTCGGAACCTTCGATGGCAACCTTGCCCAGGTCCAGCAGCGCGATCACGCGCTCCAGGCTGCGGGTCTGGTCGACCAGGCGGTCGATGGCGGCCTGCACCACCGCGTTGCCTTCCTTGTTGCCGTCCGCGATCATCTGGTCGTAGGTCTCGACCGTCTCGGCGCGGGTCTTCATGGCCTGCATCGCGGCCACGGTGGCGTCCAGCTTGGCGCGCACTTCGGCGTCCAGCTTGGGATCGCGCGCCTTGACCAGTTCCGACAGGCTGGCGCCCGACACCTGCTTGCCATCGATGCGGGTGTACGCGCCCAGGTAGACGTTGCGGATGCCGATCTGGTTGTAGAAGTGCGAATTGTGGGTGTTGTCGGAGAAGCAATCGTGCTCTTCCTCGGGGTCGTGCAGCATCAGGCCGAGCTTCATGCGCTCGCCGGCCAGTTCGCCGTACGACAGGCTGCCCACGCCGGTCAGCATCGCCACCAGGCCGGCCTTGGGGTCTTGCTGCACCGCCTTGCGCGCGGCGCCGTCCTGCTTCCAGTTGCCGACCATCTCTTCCAGGTCGGCCACCAGCAGGTCGGTCACGGCCTTCAGGTAGGCGATGCGGCGCTCGCAATTGCCGCCGGTGCATTGCTTGAGGTCGAAGTCGGTGTACGGACGGTTGCCGGCGTGGCGCTCCTGCGGCGTGCCCTGGCGGCCGGCCGGCGCCGGGCCGGTGCCGTTCAGGTCCTGGCCCCACAGCAGGAATTCGATGGCGTGGTAGCCGGTGGCCACGTTGGCCTCGTTGCCGTCGGCCTCGTGCAGCACTTCGGACAGCAGCTTGGGCGTGATGGCACTGACGTCGATGGTCTTGCCGCCCACCGAGATCTTGGCATTGGCAATGACGTTGACGGCGTAATAGGCGTTCTCGTCGTTGCCGGTGCCGTACGAGGCATCGACGTAGTCGATCAGCCCCTCGTCCAGCGGCCAGGCGTTCACGCGCCCTTCCCAGTCGTCGATGATGGGATTGCCGAAGCGGAACGCCTCGGTCTGCTGGTACGGCACGCGCGCATCCAGCCAGGCCTGGCGGGCGGCCTTGAGCGTGTCCTCGCCGGGCTTGGCGACCAGGGCATTGACGGCCTCGCGCAGCGTCTTGGCGGAAGTCAGCGCGTCCTCATAGCCGGCCAGCGCCAGATCCGAATAGGTCGTCACCACCGCCTTGGGCTGGGTGGCCGCGTAGGCCGTTCCCCCAAACACCGCGGCGGCCAGGACCGTCCCCAACAACAACTTGCGCATCGACTTTCTCCCGTAACTCGGACGGGATCCGCCCCGCGGCGGCCCCATCCACACTTGAATTTTGTGGATGCGAGTGTAAACAATTTTCGTTTGTTATTCAGCAATAAGTCAGATACCTGACGTTTTTCCGAACGAACGGGAGGCCGAATGCCGCGACCGAACATGAAAAAACCCGGGCGCGCGCCCGGGTCCTCCTGCCTGGCGCGCGGCCGTCACGGCCCGCGCCGTATTCAGCGTTGCAGCGGCGCCTTGGCGGTTTCCCGCGCGGCCAGCACCGACACGGCGGTCACCACCAGCGCGGCGGCCACGTACAGCGACACCGCCACGGTCGAACTCCACGACTTGAACAGGCTGGCGATGATCAGCGGCGCGAAACCGCCGCCAACGATGCCGGCCAGCGTGTAGGCCAGCGACGAGCCGGCATAGCGCACCCGGCCCGGGAACTGTTCGGTGATGAAGGCCGCCTGCGGGCCGTACATCATCGCGTGGATCAACAGGCCCACCACCACCGCCGCGCAGATCGCGACCGGGTGCGCGGTATCCATCAGCGTGAAGAACACGAACGCCCAGATCATGCCCAGCACCGCGCCAGCCAGGTACACCGGACGCCGCCCGATCCGGTCCGACAGATGCCCGCACAGCGGCACGGCGATGGCGTTGAGCGCCGCCCCCAGCATGGTGGCACCCAGCGCCAGCGGCCGCGACAGATGCAGCACCGTGGTCACGTAGGTCAGCGTGAACACCACCACCAGCGCGTACAGCACATCCGAACCGATGCGCGACCCGCCCGCCACCAACAGTTGGCGCCAATGCTGCACCAACACCTCCTTGATCGGGGTGTTGGCGGTTTCGCGCTTCTGTTCCATTTCCAGGAACACCGGGGTCTCTTCAACCCCACGGCGCAGCCACAGGCCGAACAGCACCAGCGCCACGCTCGACATGAACGGCACGCGCCAGCCCCAGGCCTGGAATTCCTCGGGCGTGAGCCACAGCGAGATCAGGGCGATGAAGCCGGTGCCGATCAGCGTGCCGCACGACGGCCCGACCTGCGTGAAGGAGGCGTTGCGGCCGCGCTGGTCCGGCTTGCCGTGTTCCATCGACAGCAGCACCGCGCCGGCCCATTCGCCGCCCAGCGCCACGCCCTGGATGAAGCGCAGCGCCACCAGCGCCACCGGCGCCCACACGCCCCAGCGGTCATAGGTCGGCAGCATGCCCATCAGGCCGGTCGACACGCCCATGATCACCAGCGTGGCGACCAGCACGAACTTGCGTCCCAGGCGGTCGCCCAGATGGCCGAAGACAAAGCCGCCCAGCGGCCGCGAAACATAGCCGACCGCATAGGTCGAGAACGCCAGGATGGTGCCCGTCAGCGGATCGAACGACGGGAAGAAGATGGCGTTGAACACCAGCGCCGCCATCAGGTTGTAGATCGTGAAGTCGTACCACTCCAGCGTGGTGCCGACCGAGCTGGCCAGGGCCAGCTTCTTCATCTTGTCGGGCGACGCGCCGCCGTGGGCGGGCGCCGCGGCGCGCAATGTGTTTTCAGCCATTGTGATTCATTCCCCATGTTTGTGATGTGCGTGGATGCGCCGCATGGCGTCAGCGCAGGTCGGCGGCCGCCAGCTTCCAGCCCAGTTCCAGCAGCCACGCATCGCTGGAGCGGATGCCGAAGGCGCCGGCGGCCTGTTCGGCCAGCGACCGCGCGGCGGCGGCGGAACTGGCCTCGACCACGAACAGCGGGTCCAGGCGGCGATTCGCCGTGGATTCTCGCGGCAAGGGGCCGCTCAGGGCAGCATCCGGCGCCAACAAATAGGACTGAACGAAGCCATCAACCTGAGCCAGCGCCGCGCCGGTCTCGGCGGCGCGCGCCACCAACGCGCCGGCGTCGCCGCCGAACACCAGCGGCAGCACCGCGATGTGGCTGCCGCTGCCAAAACCGGTCACGGCCTGCACCGCGCAGACGCGGCGCATCGGGTCGCGCATGCGATCCAGATTGGTCACCGACCATGGCGTCTGCCGCTCGAACGCGGCCCGGTAGTCGGCGCTGGTGAAGGCGTCCAGCGATTGCGTGCGGTACAGCCCCAGGTACTTGCGGCCGCCGGACAGCGAGAAATAACGCGCGCCCGACAGGAAGCCGGGAATGCGCACGCGCTCTTCGACGTGCTCGCGGTCGTACCAGCGATTGAAATCGGTCTCGAAGGCGGGATCGACGTCGCAGGCGACGAACAGCATGCCGTGGGACGCGGACGGAGTGAAGGCTTGGCTCATGAAAGAAAGAATCCCTTCGGTAATGGAAGGGACTCATCTTCGGCCGCCGGGGCCTGGTCCGACAAACGAGTAATTTTTCGCGCCGGCAACAGAATTACTGAAAGCCGACCTAGGGATAACGCTATTGCGCGGACGCGAATTTTGGTGGCGTGACCGACGCGGTGTACTGATCCGACGCGCGGCAGGCCAGCTCGGCCACCAGCCGGATCGCATCCGACCCGGCGCCCTCCAGGTAGCTGACCACCAGCAATTGCGGCGGCACCGGCACGTCGCAGCGGATGATCTGCACCTCGCCGCGCGCGACGTATTCGTAAATCGGCGGCAGCGGCACCAGCGCGCGGCCGAAGCCGCTGCGCACCAGCCGCGCCAGCGCCGACATCGAACTGACGCAGTGCACCTTGCCCAGCGGCAGGCCGGCCTCGCGGAACAGCCCTTTCAACGCCTCGTGCGGCTGCGAACCGGGGCTCATGGTCAGCACCGGCTCGCTCAGCAATTGCCGCGCCGTCAGCGCCTGCTCATCGCCGGCCGGCCCGACCCAGCCCATCTCCATCGGCAGGCACGGCGTGCTGATGATGCCGGTATCGGTCAACAGGTCGGTCTGCAAGGCAATGTCCAGCGTGCCTTCGCGCAGGCCGCGATGCAGCGCGCGCGTGGTCTCCGAGGTCAATTGCACTTCGATGCCCGGATAGGTGGATCGCAGATTGGTCAGGAAACCGATCAGCCAGGTGTGCACCACCGTCTCGATGGCGCCAATGCGCACCAGGCCGAACACCTCGTCGCCGGTGCGGCCCAGCGACAGGATCTGCTGGCGCAGTTGCATCAGGCGCTCGCCATAGTCCAGCAGGCGCGTGCCCACCGCCGTCAGCCGCAACTCTTTGGCGTCGCGCTCGAACAGGCGCGCGCCGATATCTGCCTCGAGCGAGGCGATGCGGTTGGCCACCGCGGCCTGGGTGATGTGCAGCCGGTCGCTGGCCGCGCGGAAGCTGCCCAACCGGGCAGACCACAGAAATGCTTCGACGAAACGGGTATTCATATCCACGCCGTGGCGCGCGGCGGCGCGCCCTTGTTCCTGGAACGGCGGGGCGGCAGGCCCCGGCCTGCGCACATCCTAACGCCTGGCCGGGCACCGGCGCCATGACGCGCCGCGCGCCCCCTCGCGGTGCCGCATGCACCAGTTTGGTTCATGCGGCGCGCCAGGATCGCCCCGCCACGGCGAAAAAACGGGCCTGCGACGGTTGGCACGAGTCTTGCTTGAAAGGCTGGTATGCAAGCTTGTCTACAAGCGCCCGTCTCTTTCCCGTCCTGGAGTTCCACATGACCGACCGCCCCGCGCCCTTCGCTTTCAACGCCACCCGCCGCCGCCTGATGCAGGGCGCCGCGCTGGGCGCCGCCGCGCTGGCCGCGCCGGCCCTGGTACGGGCACAGGCGGGCCCGGTCATCCGCATCGGCTACTGGCCGGTCGCGGCCGGCCTGCCGTTCTACGCCGCCATCGAAAAGGGCTACTTCAAGGAAGCCGGCCTGAACGTCGAAGCGCTCAAGTTCGCCGGGGCCCAGCAGGTCATGGAAGCCATGCTCGCGGGCCGCGCCGACGGCAGCGCCAACGGCACCGGCTCGGCCAACCTGGCGATCGGCGAGATCGCCTCGCCCGGCCTGTTCAAGATTTTCGCCTCCAACCCCAGCAACGCCAAGAACGTGCTGGACGAGTTCATCGTCGCGAAAGACAGTCCCATCCAATCCATCGCAGACCTCAAGGGGAAAAAGGTCGGTTCTGGACCCGGCATCCAGAATGCCACGCTGGCCAAAGCAGTGCTGGAGCGCGCCGGCGCAACCGGGGCGACCGTGGTCGAGCTGGCGATCAGCCAGCACGTGGCCGCGGTCGCCGCCGGCCAGTTGGACGCGTGCTACACGCTCGAACCCACCGGCACGGTCGGCCGCCTGAACGGCACCACCCGCGTGCTCGAAGCGGGCGTGATCGCCAAGTACGTGCTGGGCGACCCGATGGCGCCGTGGTTCGGCGGCTCGGCCTCGCTGACCACCGCGTTCCTGAAGAAACACCCCGAGGAAAGCAGGAAATTCATCGCCGCCTACGCCCGCGGCATCGAACTGATCCGCGCCAAGCCCGATGAGGCCCGCCCCTTCATGAAGGGCTACACCGCCATCGAAGGCCCCATGACCGAAGCCGTGCCGCTGGCCGCCTACACGCTCTACAACGAGTTCACGCCCGGCGACATCCAGTACTTCCAGAAATTCTTCGACCTGTTCACCGACAAAGGCATCTTCGCACAGAAGGTGGACGTGGCTTCGATGCTGTACAAGGGCTGAGCCATGGACGCGATCAACGCAAGCCGCGCCGGCGCGGCGCCGGCCGCCAGCGCTTCGGCCGCCGCTTCCCGTGCCGGCGCCCTGCCCGCCGCCCCCGCCTCGCGCCCGCCGCGCACCTGGACCGCCGCGCGCCTGCTGCCGCTGATCGGCCCGCTGGCGCTGTACGTGGTGTGGGACCTGGTGGTGCGCCTGCAACTGGTCAGCCCGGTGCTGCTGCCCACACCGGGGGCCACGCTGGTGGCCCTGGCCAAGGGCATGGCCGGCGGCCCGCTGCTGGGCGACTTCCTGGCCTCCGTCAACCGCACCCTGCAGGCCTTCGTCATCGCCGGCGTGATCGGCGTGCCGCTGGGCGTGCTGCTGGGCAGCAATGAAAAGGCCTACCGCAGCGTCGAGTTCCTGGTGGACTTCTTCCGCTCGACGCCGTCGTCGGCGCTGATTCCGCTGTTCCTGATGATCTTCGGCGTGACCGACATGAACAAGATCGCCATCGCCGCCTTCGCCGCGGTGCTGGTGATCCTGTTCAACAGCGCCTACGGCGTCATCAACGCGCGCAAGCAGCGCGTGATGGCGGCGCGCGTCATGGGCGCTTCGCGCTGGCAGATCTTCAAGGACGTGCTGATCTGGGAAAGCCTGCAACCGACCTTCGTCGGCCTGCGCAGCGGCGTGTCGATGGCGCTGGTCATCGTGATCGTGGCCGAGATGTTCATCGGCTCGGACAGCGGGCTGGGCAACCGCATCATCAACGCCCAGCAGGTGCTGAACGTGCGCGACATGTACGCCTCGATCCTGGCCGCCGGCGCGCTCGGCTACGTCCTGAACATCCTCTTTCTGGTGCTGGAAAAGCGCGTTGTCCACTGGAGCGGCCGGTAATCATGTCCACCGTCATCAACCCCGTCATCGCCCCCGCCCCCACCCCCGCGCCCTTCCGCCCGGGCCCGGCGGGCACCCACATCACCATCCGCGGCCTGACCAAGTACTTCGCCGGCTGGCCGCTGTACGAGGACTTCAACCTCGACATTCCCAAGGGCAAGATCGTCTCGGTGTTCGGCCCCAACGGCTGCGGCAAGTCGACGCTGATCAACATGATCGCGGGCCTGATCCCCATCGACGCCGGCGAGATCCTGTTCGATGGCAAATCGCTGGCGCAGACCAAGATCGGCTACGTCTTCCAGAACTACCGCGAAGCCATGTTCCCGTGGCTGCGCACCATCGACAACATCGCCTACCCGTTGCGGCTGGAAGGCCGCGGCAAGGCCGAGGTCGATGCGCGGGTGGAAGAACTGGTGGCCTCGTTCGACGTCAAGTTCGACCTCAAGCGCTATCCCTACGAACTGTCGGGCGGCCAGCAGCAGACCGCCTCCATCATGCGCGCGCTGGCGCCGCGACCCGAGGTGCTGTTCCTGGACGAGCCGTTCTCGGCGCTGGACTTCGAGATGACGCTGTTCATCCGCGAAAAGCTGCAAGAGGTCTTCATGCAGACCGGCACCACCATGCTGCTGGTGTCGCACGACCTGGAAGAAGCCGTGTACCTGGCCGACCAGGTGCTGCTGCTGACCAAGCGCCCCACGCGCGTGGCCGAGATCCTGGACTACGGCGACGCCCGTCCGCGCACCGTCGAAACCTTGTCCGAACCCAGCTTCATCGGCATGAAGAAACTGAGCCTGGAGATCTTCCAGCGCGAAGTGCGCCGCTGACATCCACCGACATTCACAGGAGTCCGCCATGACCCAGGAAACCATCGACCAATACGTGCGCAGCGCGCTGGCGCTGGCCGGCTATGCGCTGCGCGAGCCGGCCACGGCCGAAGTGGCGCGGCAGTTCACGCGCATCCACGACATCGCCTCGACCTTCATCGACGAGTCCCTGCCGGTGGAACTGGAATCGGCCTCGGTGTTCCGTCCATGAACGGAGCCGTCCTCGACCTGGCGCGGCAGATCCGCAACGGCGAACGCAGCGCCGGCGCAGTGCTGGACGCCACGCTGGCGCGCATCCGCGCCGCCGACGCGCGCTACAACTGCTTCACCGCCGTCACCGAAACCCGCGCGCGCCAGGAAGCCGCCGCCATCGACGCGCGCCGCGCCCGTGGCGAAGCCCTGCCGCCGCTGGCCGGCGTGCCCTACGCGGTCAAGAACCTGTTCGACATCGCCGATGAAGTCACGCTGGCCGGCGGCCGCGTCAACGCCGCCAATCCGCCCGCGCCGCGCGACGCCACCCTGGTGGCGCGGTTGCGCCAGGCCGGCGCGGTGCTGGTGGGCGCGCTCAACATGGACGAGCACGCCTACGGCTTCACCACCGAGAACTCGCACTACGGCGCCTGCCGCAACCCGCACGACCCGGCCCGCATCGCCGGCGGTTCGTCCGGCGGCAGCGCGGCGGCCGTGGCCGGCGGCCTGGTGCCCTTGACGCTAGGCTCGGACACCAACGGCTCGATCCGCGTGCCGGCCTCGCTGTGCGGCGTGTTCGGCCTGAAGCCGACCTTGGGCCGGCTGCCGCGCACCGGCTCGTTTCCGTTCGTCGGCAGCCTCGACCATCTGGGGCCGTTCGCGGCCGACACGGCCAGCCTGGCGGCGGTCTACGACGCCCTGCAAGGCGCGGACGCCGAGGACGCGGCCTGCGCCCAGCGCGCGCTCGAACCGGCGCTGGCGGACCTGGCCTCGAACCGCCCGCTGCGCGTGGCGGTGCTGGGCGGCTACTTCGCCCATTGGGCCGGCCCCGAGGCCCGCCAGGCGGTGCAACTGGCCGCGCGCGCGCTCGCCGCCACCGAGGTCGCCGAGCTGGCCGGCGCCGAGCAGGCGCGCGCCGCCGCGTTCGTCATCACGGCGGCCGAAGGCGGCGCGCTGCATCGCCGCCGCCTGGTCACGCACTACGACTACTACGAGCCGCATTCGCGCGACCGCCTGGTGGCCGGCAGCCTGGTGCCGGCCGCGTGGGTACAGCAAGCCCAGCGGGTGCGTCACCGCGTCTACCGCGAGGCCCAGGCGCTGTTCGCTCGCTACGACGTGCTGATCGCCCCGGCCACGCCGGTGCCGGCCACCGCCATCGGCACCGAGAGCCTGACGCTGGCCGGCCAGACGCTGCCCGCGCGCGCCAGCATGGGCCTGCTGACGCAACCGCTCTCCTGCCTCGGCCTGCCGGTGTGCGCCGCGCCGGTCTGGCCCGGCATCGGCGCCGACGCGCACCTGCCGCTGGGCGTGCAATTGATTGCCGCGCCATGGCGCGAAGCCGATTGCCTGCTGGCCGCGCGGCGGCTGGAACAGGCGGGCATCGCCGCCGTCCGTCCCCTGCCCTGACCCGCCGACCGAGGCCATCCATGGATTCCGCATTCGCCGTTATCGACACGCCCCGCAGCCTGGCCGACGCGGCCTATGGCACGCTCAAGCGCGACATCCTCGACTTCCGCCTGGCGCCGGGCGACCGCTTCACCGAGACCGAGATCGCCGAGCGCCTGCGGGTCAGCCGCACCCCGGTGCGCGAGGCGCTGTTCCGCCTGGAACGCGAAGGCTATCTGGAAGTGCGCCAGCGCAATGGCTGGCTGGTCAAGCCGCTGGACTTCGACACGCTCGATCATTTCTACGAACTGCGCCGCGTGCTGGAAATCGCGGCAGTGCGCGCGCTGTGCGCGCCCGGCCAGATTCCCGATCCGCTGCGCGCGCTGCAACCCCTGGTGGACATCTGGCGGGTGGACAGCGCGGGCCGTTCCGGCGACGGCGAATGGCTGGCCGAACTCGACGAGCGCTTTCACACCGACCTGGTGGCCGCCGCCGGCAATCCAGAAATCGCGCGCGTGCACCGCGCCGCCACCGAACGCATCCGCATCGTGCGCCGCCTGGACTTCACCCAGCCCGACCGCATCGCCCGCACCTACGCCGAGCACGGCGCCATCCTGGAGGCCATCCTGACCCGCGACGCCGAACGCGCCTGCGCGCTGCTACAGGCGCATATCGGCGACAGCCAGGCCGCCGTGCGCAAGATCACGCTGCACCGGCTCTACGCCACGCGCCGCGCGCAAGCCGCCTAGCCCATGGACACCGCGCCGCGCGCGTGCGGCTCAACGCGGCCGCAGCCACGCCGCCAGGCGCCGCGTCACGAAAGGAATGCACACATACACCATCACCGGCGTCATGGTCACGCTGGTGATCAAGGCGCGCCAGAACACCGGCAGCGACGCGAGGTGTTCGCTGACCAGCAGCGTGAAAGCCAGCAGTACCGGGAAGTACGCCAGCCAGATGCTCACCGCCTGCTTCCAGCGCGGCGGCGCGCTGGTGTTGCCCTGCGGGCCGAACCAACTGTCCATGCCGCTGACGCGGCGCGCATGGCTGGCGCGCACCAGCGCGGCGCCGCGCTCCAGCCACATGCGGCGCGGCAGCGATTGCTCCCAGCGGTTGAGGCTGGCCTCGTCGTTGAAACGCAGCACGATCTGGTATTGATCGCCGCCCTCCGGCGGCTGCAACACGCCGGAGCCGAGAAAACCGGGAAAACCGGCGGCCAGGATTTCGCCCTGGCGCATCCAGGACAGGAAATCGCTGTAGCGTTCGGGCGTGATGTGCCGGGTGACCAGCATGGTGACCGGGGCGGGAACGGCGGAACGGGACATGGTGAAACTCCTGGGGCGACGGGCAGCGTGTTATGTGGTGTAAACCCTAGCAAACGGCGTGCCAGCCTTGCACCGCAACATGCGCCCCGGCACAGGTGGCGCCACGTTCCTTCGCGGCCGTCTTGCGCACCGCAACACACACCATATTGGTGATTACCCTAAATCACGCACCAACACGGTGCATACGACACTCACCGGAGAAAACCGCATGGAGATCAATCTGCCCGCCGTCGTCGCCGAGGTCACGCTGGCCTTTGCCCGCTACGAGACCGCGCTGGTCAACAACCAGGTCGCGGTCCTGGACGAGCTGTTCTGGAACAGTCCGCACACGCTGCGCTACGGCGCCGGCGAAAACCTCTATGGCTACGAGGCCATCCGCGCGTTTCGCGCCGGCCGCTCGCCGCAGGGCCTGGCGCGCCGCGTGCTGCGCACCGCCATCACCACGTACGGGCACGACTTCGCCACCACCCACATCGAATTCCAGCGCGAGGCCAGCGCGCGCATCGGCCGCCAGAGCCAGACCTGGATGCGCACGCCGCAAGGCTGGCGCGTGGTGGCCGCGCACGTCAGCCTGATGAGCGACTGACGCGGCGCGGCCCCGCGCATAACCTTATTGGCTCGCCGCCATTGAGCCGTCATGGCGACAGGTCTACACTGGGCCTTCCCCCCGACCCAGGAGCCCCGCCTCATGAGCACCTACAAGATCGCCGTCTTCGTCGGCAGCCTGCGCGCCGCATCGATCAACCTGCGCCTGGCGCGCGCGCTGGAAAAGCTGATTCCCGCGGACTTCAAGTTCGACTACGTCAGCCTGGGCGACGTGCCGCTGTACAACCAGGATCACGAGAACAACCTGCCCGCGCCCGCGGCCAAGCTCAAGCAGCAGATCCTCGATGCCCAGGGCATCCTGTTCGTCTCGCCCGAGCACAACCGTTCAGTGCCCGCCGCCATCAAGAACGCGATCGACTGGGGCACCCGCCCGTGGGGCCAGAACTCCTGGGCCGGCAAGGCCGTCGGCATCGTCGGCACCTCGCCCAGCGCCGCCGGCACCGCGCTCATGCAGCAGCACCTGCGCAACATCCTGGCGGCGGAAGGCGCCAATGCCCTGACCACGCCGGAAGTCTTCCTGCAGTACACCGATGGCCTGGTCGACGACCAGTACAACATCACCAACGAAGGCACGCGCAAGTTCCTGCAGGGCTGGATCGACCGCTACGTGGACTGGATCAAGAAGTTCAACCCCTGATTGCCGCCGTCGCCGGGCCCGGGGCGCCGCCCCACCCGGCACCGATCGCCCGTCTACCTCCGGGCGATCACGCCCCCCGCCCAAGGCGGGGGGTTTTTTTTGGAGAGATCCCCCGGGGCCGCCGCCACCGTGGCCGGCAACATATCCCCGGCAACTGTGGAGAAGCTTGAGGACAGGTGTGGGGCAGATGCGAAAAGTCCTGCCACGCCAAGCACTTGCGCGATGCGGTCAAAAAATGCGCAATCGCCCGATCGGGCGGTTTCCGGCCGACTTATCCCCCGCCGCGGCGCCCCATCCCGCCCGCCGCGACGGTATCCGCGCGCGGCCGCGCATTTGTCCCAGCATTCTGTGGACAAGCATGAGGACAGGATGAGGGCAGCTCGGCTTTTCCCTTGTGCATCAAGCACCTGCAAGAGGTGGTCAAGAAAGGCCCAGCCGCGCGCGCGCGGCCCCCGGGTTGTCCCCGGGAAATGTGGATAAGGCTGAGGACAGCCTGCGGGCAGCCGAAAAAATCCCTTTGCCGCCAAGACCTTGCGGCGGGCGGGCAATAAACGCCCAACGCCGCGCCCCGACGCCCCGCGCCCTGGCGGCAAGCGCGGCGCCGAGGACACCGCCCGGGTTTGTCCCCATGGAATGTGGACAAACCTCTGAACAGTCTCATGACAAGCTGAAAAAATCCTTATCCGACAACCACTTGCATGGGCCGCTCAAAAAAAGAGCAGGCCCCGCGCCGTCAGACCTCGCCATCTTCCAGGCGCATGCCGATCTTCAGGCCCACCTGCCAGTGCGCCACCTTGCCATCCTTGATGTGACCGCGCACTTGCGTGACTTCGAACCAGTCCAGGTGGCGCAACGTTTCGGACGCGCGCTCGATGGCCTTGCTGATGGCGTCATCGGTGGACTTGGTGGATGAGCCCACCAGTTCGATCTGCTTGTAGACATGATTCGACATGGCTTGTCTCCTTTTAGGGGGAAGCGTTGCGAATCGTCGGCCGCGCGCGGGGTTCCGGCGCTTACGACCGGCAATCCATTCGAACACACAGGATACCGCGTGAGGCATCGCGTGGTGTTACGAGTTCCGTCGGCGCGGCGGTCACGGCAACGCGCCAGCGCCCGCCTCAAAGTGCCGCAGGCGCGCCTGCAGGAATTCACGCAGCCGCTTGACCGCCGGCGACAGCAGCATGCGATGCACGCACAGCAGGTACAGCGGCGACGGCTCGCCGCGGTAGTCGGGCAAGGCCTGCACCAGCCGTCCGGCGCGCAGATCGGCCAGCACGTCGTAGCGCGATTTGTAGGCCACGCCGTGCCCGGCCAGGGCCCAGCGCCGCACCAGATCGCCGTCGTCGCCGACCCGGTCGCCCATGACCGGCACGGTCATGGCGCCGTCCTCGTGCTCGAACGTCCAGCGGTCGTGCAGCGACTCGCCCAGCACGAAGCACAGGCAGTTGTGACGGCGCAGGTCGGCCGGTGTCAGCGGCATGCCGTGGCGCGCGAAATAGGCCGGCGCGGCGCACACCACGCGGCGGTTGTGCTCGCCCAGCGGCAGCGCCACCAGGCCGGAATCGCCGGGCGTGCCGTAACGCAACGCGATGTCGACCGGCTGCCGGTACAGGTCGGCCAGGCGGTCGCTGATGCGCACCTGGAAGTTCACGCGCGGATGGCGCTGCTGGAATTCGTCCAGCCAGGGCAGCAGCACATGGCGGCCCAGGTCCGAGGGAATCGACAGCGACAGCGTGCCGGAGATCGCCGTCTTGTCGCGCGCCAGCGCGCTCTGGCCGGCCTGCAGGCTGGACAAGGCGGCGCGAGCATATTCCAGGTAGCGCTCGCCGTCGCCCGTCAGCCGCAGGCTGCGCGTCGAGCGCACGAACAGGCGGGTTTCAAGCGACAGCTCCAGCCGCTTGAGCGCCGCGCTGGCCACCGCCGGCGTCAGATCCAACTCGCGCGCGGCGGCCGAAAAACTGCCGTGATCCGCCGCGGCGACAAAGATGCGCAGGTCTTCAAACCGAACCATGAGGGGCTCATTTTCAAAAATTCATTGAAACTGAGTCCGATGCTAGCCGGTTTTTCATCGTCCGCCACTGGGGAATGATGGCGTCATCCCGCAACGCTTTGGAGTAACCCATGAAAATCGAACTCAACGGCAAGAAGGCCCTGGTCACCGGCTCATCCGGCGGCATCGGCCTGGCCATCGCCCAGGGCCTGGCCGAGGCCGGCGCCCAGGTGGTGCTGCACGGCCGCAACGCCGACAAGCTCAAGCAGGCCGCCGACGCCATCGCGCGCCAGCATCCGGGCGCCCAGATCCACACCGTGCAGGCCGACCTGTCCACCGCCGACGGCGCCGCCTCGATCTGCGCCGCCCACCCCGACGTCGACATCCTGGTCAACAACGCCGGCTACTTCGCGCCCAAGTCCTTCACCGAAATCACCGACGACGACTGGCGCTACATGTTCGACACCAACGTCATGAGCGGCGTGCGCCTGTCGCGCTATTACCTGCCACGCATGCTGGCCGCCGACTGGGGCCGCATCGTCTTCATTTCCAGCGAATCGGCGCTGCAAATCCCGGCCGAGATGATCCACTACGGCGTCAGCAAGACCGCGCTGCTGGGCGTCTCGCGCGGCCTGGCCGAACTGACCGCCGGCAGCGGCGTCACCGTCAACGCGGTGCTGCCCGGCCCGACCCGCTCCGAGGGCGTGGTCGACTTCTTCGCCGAAATGGCCAAGGAGCAAGGCCTGCCGCAAGACCAGATGGAACGCGACTTCATCGCCCAGCACCGCCCCAGTTCGCTGCTGCGCCGCCTGGCGACGGTGGAGGAAGTGGCCAACATGGTCGTCTACACCTGCTCGCGCCAGTCCTCGGCCACCAACGGCGCCGCCCTGCGCGTCGATGGCGGCGTGGTCCGCACCATCGCCTGATCCCTTTTCCCGTTCCGAGATCCCCCATGAAAGCCATCGCCTACTTCCAGAACCTGCCCGCCGCCGACCCGCAATCGCTGCAGGACATCACCGCGCCCGAGCCCGTGCCCGGCGACCATGACCTGCTGGTCGAGGTCAAAGCCATTTCCGTCAACCCGGTGGACGTGAAGATCCGCGCCAACCGCAAGCCCAAGGACGGCCAGCCCGAGATCATCGGCTGGGACGCCGCCGGCATCGTGCGCGCCGTCGGCGCCAAGACCAGCCTGTTCGCGCCCGGCGATCGCGTCTGGTACGCCGGCGCCCTGACGCGCCCCGGCGCCAATAGCGAACTGCACGTGGTCGACGAGCGCATCGTCGGCCGCATGCCGCAGCGCCTGGACTTCGCCCAGGCGGCCGCGCTGCCGCTGACCACCATCACCGCCTGGGAACTGCTGTTCGACCGCCTGCGGGTGCTGGACAACACCGCCCCCAGCCAGGGCACGCTGCTGGTGGTGGGCGCGGCCGGCGGCGTCGGTTCGATCCTGGTGCAGTTGGCGCGTCAACTGACCGGCCTGACCATCATCGGCACCGCCTCGCGGCCCGAGACCCAGGCCTGGGTCACCGAACTGGGCGCCCATCACGTCATCGACCACACCCGCCCGCTGGCCGCGGAACTCAAGCGCATCGGCCAGCCGCAGGTCAGCTTCATCGCCGGCCTGACCCAGACCGACCAGCACTTCGCGCAACTGGCCGAAGCCATCGCGCCGCAAGGCAAGATCGCCCTGATCGACGATCCGGCGGCCATCGATGTGCGCCTGCTCAAAGGCAAATCGGCCTCGCTGCACTGGGAATTCATGTTCGCCCGGCCGCTGCACCACACCCCCGACCTGATCGCCCAGCACGAACTGCTGAACCAGGCCGCGCGGCTGATCGACAACGGCACCCTGCGCACCACGCTGGGCGAACACTACGGCCGCATCAACGCCGCCAACCTGCGGCGCGCGCACGCCTTTATCGAAAGCGGCAAGGCGCGCGGCAAGGTGGTGCTGGAAGGTTTCTGATCCGGCCCGTCGCGGCTGCCGTCAACAATGGGACGGGTGTCTCGCATTACAGCGTAGAAAGAGGTAAAAACTCGACTGCGCGCACGCGGGCCCCCGCCCGCGCGCCGCGCTTTCGGGAGTTGGCTCTGATTTCTCACCTGTTCGAACAAGCCCAGGAACCCATGCTGTGGGGCATGGTCGCGGTCGCCCTGCTGATGCTCAGGCTGATGCCCCTGCACGGGTGGCTGGCCGTCATCGTGGCGGGCGTCACCGCCGGGCTGGTGTTCGACACCATCCAGTTCCGGGTCGGCCCGCCGCGCCAGTGGGATGCCCTGGTGATGGGCTCGATCCTGGCCGCGCTGCTGGTGGCGGCGGTGCAGGAACTGCTGGTCTCGCTGCTGCGGCGCGTGCGCGCCGTCCTGGCGCGCGCCGAAGCCTGATCCGGCTCGCGGCCTCGGTCGGTCGGGCGCCGCGCTCAGGCGCGCCCGTCGCGCCGGGCGCGGGCGTGGGGGTCGTTGATCTCGGCCTCCAGTTCGGCGATCAGCCAATCGAACCAGCCGTTCTCGGTACGCGCATACACCACCGCCGCCGGGATCTTGCCCTCGCGCCAGCCCGGCTGATGCGCATCCATCCACGCCGACAAGCTCTTGTGCGGCGCCAGCAGCCCCGACAACCACGACCAGACATAGTCGGGCACATTGCGCCGGAAACCCTTGGCGCTGGCATAGATGGTCGGCTCCAGCGGCAGGTTGCCCGAACGCGCCAGCCTGGCCTGCACCCGGCGCAGCGTTTCGGCGGCCGCCTGCAATTGTTCGGTGCTGAGCTTTTTCACGTAACGACTCCTGGATTGGGTTTGGCCGGATTATCGCCGACAGTCGCCGGGCGCTGCCAGCCCCTCAACGCGCGCCCCTCGGCGCGTGCAGCGCCAACAGCATCGTGGCGCTGAAACGCCCGCCCGGCGCCAGCACCTGCAGGCCGGTGCGCGTCTCGCCCGCCGCCGCCAGGTTGAAGGCGTCGGCCACGTTGGTCACCGGCTCCACGCACAGGAAATCCGCGCCCGGCGCCGTGTAGACCACCAGGTGCGCGAAAGCCGGATCGGCGTGCAGCGCCAATTCATGCCCGTCCGGCCAATGCAGCGTGGCGCGGCCGCCCCATTGCGAAAGATAGGTATCGCAGCCCTCGGCCGACTGGCCCAGCTCGCGCACGTGGGTCGTCTGGCTGGCGCCGGGCAGGCCGTCCGCATCCGTCGGCCAGACGCGGCGCGCATGCAGCGCCACCCGCTCGGCGGTGAAATACGGATGGATGCCGCAGCCGAACGGCATCGGCGCATCGCCCTGGTTGATCATCAACAGCGTCAGCGACAGGCCGCGCGAATCCAGCCGGTAGCGCTGCACGCACTCATACGGCCACGGCCAGCCCAGCACGCCGGCCGGCTGTTGCAGCACCAGGTCGACCGCGTCATCGGCCAGGTGACGCACCTGCCAGGGCTGGTACAGGCCGCCGCCATGGATCGCCTGCGGCCGCCCCGGCAGCGATTGCAACGCGTGGGGCTCGCCGGCGAAGGTGAACACGCCGTCGCGCACCCGGTTCGAATAGGGCGTCAACGGATACGACCCGGCGCGCGGCCATTGCGCCGGCGGCCAATCCGTCTCGACCAGCGGCACGATCCAGTCATGCGCGCCCGTCGACAGCCGCGTCAGGCGCCCGCCGCCGCCGGGCGCGAACTCGGCACGGTGGGAACCGTGGGCAATGGTCACGCGTTCGCTGGCATCCAGCGTGGCGGAAAACGGCAAATCGGGCATCGGGCGCTCCCGCGGCTCTGCGAACGGCCGCGTGGCGCCATTGTGCATGGCCCGGTCCGGCGCCAGCAAGCCGAATGCGCCGGGCCGCGCTTCATGCCACGGCCGCGGCCGCCGGCAGCGCGGGCGGCAGGCAGCCCAGGCCGCGCAACGTCGCCGCCACCGCCACGTCCAGCGGCGTATGCGGTTCGGCGCCCAGCACACCGACCAGGCGCGCGTTGTCCATGCGCAGCGGCTGGCGCCACAGGTAGCGCATCTCCAGCAACTCGCGCAAGGTCTCCGAGAACGGCGCCGCCAGTCGCAGCAATCCCCACGGAAACGCGGCCACGCGCGGCTCGAGGCCATGGCGGCGCGCCACCCGCACGATCGCCGCCGCCATCCGCGTGCCGTCCGGATCCCAATGCCCCGCCATGTGGAAGGCCGCAAACGGCGCCAGCGCATCGCGCCGCGCCAGCAGCTCGACCAGCGCCCGCCCCACGTCCGGCAGATAGCTCCACTGATGCCCCACGCCCGGCGCCCCCGGCATGCTGACCCGCTTCAACGGCCGCCCCGGCTTGACCAGCCCTTGCGAAAACCAGTTGTTGCCGGCGCGCGGGCCGAAGAAATCGCCCGCCCGCAGCACCAGCGCGCGCGCCCCGCGTTCGCTGGCCACTTGCAGCCGGCGTTCGAGTTCCACCCGGATCGCGCCCTTGCGCGTCAGCGGGTGCTGCGGCGAAGTCTCGCGCAGCAACACAAACGCGTCCGGCCCGTAGTTGTAGATCGTGCCCGGCAGCACGATCGTTGCGCCCTGTGCGGTCGCCACCGCAAGGGTGTTGTCGATCATCGGCAGCACCAACTCGCCCCAGCGGCGGTAGCCGGGCGGATTGACCGCATGCACGATCACCTCGCACCCCAGCGCCGCCCGCGCCACGTCCTGGCGGTTCATGGCATCGCCGCGCAGCCAGGTCATGCCATCGCGCTGCGCCATTTCCGTCGCCAGCCCGCGCGCCAGCGCGCGCACGCCCCAGCCGGCGTCACGCAACTGGCGCGCCGCCTCGCCCCCGACGCCGCCGGTGGCGCCCAGCACCAGCGCGGTGCCCGGCCGGCTCGATTCGATCATCGTCATGCTCATCTCCCGTGAATCCATGGCGACCATTCTGGCGCGGCGGTCATACAAAATAAATTGCCGAACTTCGCATCGCAGCTATACATTTATGCATGACCAAACCGATCGGCTGGGAACTCTACCGCAGCTTTCTCGCCGTGCTCGCCGAGGGCTCGCTGTCCGGCGCCGCGCGCGCGCTCGACATCACCCAACCCACGGTCGGCCGCCACATCGCGGCGCTCGAACGGGCCCTGGGCCAGGTCCTGTTCACCCGCTCGCAGACCGGCCTGCTGGCCACTGACGCCGCCCTGTCGCTGCGCGGCTACGCCGAAGCCATGCACAGCCATGCCGCGGCCCTGGAACGCGCGGCCGCCGCGCAAGGCCCAGGCGTGGCCGGCACCGTGCGGATCTCGGCCAGCGAGGTCATCGGCATCGAGGTGCTGCCGCCGGTGCTGGCGCGCCTGCGCCGCGACCACCCGCGCCTGACCCTCGAACTGGCCCCCACCAACCGCGTGCAGAACCTGCTGCTGCGCGAAGCCGACATCGCCGTGCGCATGGCGCCGCCAAAGCAGGAACAACTGATCGCGCGCCCCGTCGGTCATGTCGAGATCGGTCTGTACGCGCGCAAGGACTACCTGCGCCGCTGCGGCACGCCGGCCACGCTGGCCGGCCTGTCCGGCCACACGCTGATCGGCTACGACACCGAAACGCCCTTCCTGCGCGGCGCCAGCAAGCGCCTGGCGGTGTCCTGGAGCCGCGACAGCTTCACCCTGCGGGCCGACAGCGACCTGGCGCAACTGGCGCTGATCCGCGCCGGCGCCGGCATCGGCGTCTGCCAGGTGGCGCTGGCCCGCCGCGACCGGCAACTGGTGCGCGTGCTGCCCGACCAGGTCTCATTCCAGCTCGAAACCTGGATCACCATGCACGAAGACCTGCGCGCCAGCCCGCGTTGCAAGACGGTATTCGACGCGCTGGTGCAATGCCTGCTAGCCCATACGGCGGCCGCGCGCTAGTGCCAGCGGCCCGGCTCCGTGCCGGTGCGACATGCCACCGGGGATTAGTCCGACGTTCGGATATACTGTTCATCCATACAGCAATCCGACCGCCAGGGAAGCCCGCCCCATGACCAGTCTGATCAACTCCCCGCCCAGTCGCAGCATCTGGCTCAGCGCCTTCCCGCGCCTGGCCGGCGTCAAGAATGGCGACTACCTGCCCTTGCGGCGGCTACAGGAAGCCACCGGCCTGGACGGCGGCCAGAAGCTGCGCGAGGTCCTGGCCGCGGCCGAGCGCGAGGGCCTGCTGCTGATCGATCGCGGCGCCACGCCCGCCAGTTATCGCGCCACATATGCACTCGAACGCCAGGTCACGCTGTTCGCGCCCGACTGACGAGCCCGCAGCGATAGAGTGCTAACGATCCCTTGCAATGCTGTTACATCTCGGGAAATAGAATCCCCCCGAATGCACCCTACGGAGAAAAACATGCAAGAAGACACCGCCAAGCCCGAACCCACCCGCCGCCGCTGGCCCTTCGGCTACGGCCAGGAAGCCTGAACCGGCCTTTTCTCCTTTCCCGGGGCGTACCCGCGCCGCCGTCCCGCCGCGGGCCCTGGCCCGCCACACCCAGCATGCCCCTGCTCGATCTCGTCGACGCCGCCCACGGCCTGTCCGACGCCAGGAAATCCCGCGTGCTCGCCCAAGCGGGCGGCTGCAACGTCAAGCGGGAAAGTGGCGGCACCCGTGAGGTATCCTTCTCCGATTGCAGCATGCCGGTACGGGCCCAATAGCCCGCCGCCGCCCCCCTTTCCCCGAGCCTTCGCCATGCCCCTGGACACCGCCCACCTCGTTACCGACGCCGCCGCCCTGCAAGCCCTGTATGGCGAACCGGGCGAAGCTTCGCTGAAGAAAGAAGTGGATCACGTCCATCCGCACTACCGCGCCTTCATCGAGGCCGCCCCGTTCGCGGCGCTGGCCACCTCGGGCCCGGGCGGCCTGGATGTGTCGCCTCGCGGCGACCCCGCTGGCTTCGTCGTGGTCGAGGACGAAAAGACCTTGCTGCTGCCGGACCGGCGCGGCAACAACCGCATCGACAGCCTGCGCAACATCCTGGCCGAGCCGCGCGTGGCGCTGCTGTTCCTGGTGCCCGGCGTCAACGAGACGCTGCGCGTGAACGGCACCGCGCGCATCAGCGTCGACCCGGCGCTGCTGCAACGCTTCGAGATGGACGGCAAGCAGCCGCGTTCGGTTCTGATCGTCGATGTGCAGACGGTCTATTTCCAGTGCTCGCGCGCCCTGCTGCGCTCGCGTCTGTGGGACCCCGCCACCCAGATCCCGCGCACCGCGCTGCCCAGCGTCGGCCGCATGCTGTCCGACCTGAGCGCCGGCACCTTCGACGGCGCGGCCTACGACCGCGACCTGCCGGCGCGGGTCGCCAGCACGTTGTATTGAGACGCGCGGTTCCATGAGCCTCGTCGGCATTTTCGTGCTGGTCCACGGCATCGTCCTGCTGCCCTTCCTGGCCTGAAAGTTCCCGCGCCAGGCAACCCGACCGGGCGACGCCGCGCCCCCCTCCGCCTCCGCTCCCCCGCCCCGCCTCGGCCCGATACAATCACGGGCATGAATTCCGCAACACAGACCACCGCCGCCGAGGCCCACGCCGGCCACACCCCCATGATGCAGCAATACCTCCGCTTGAAAGCGGAGGCCGGCCCCTTGCTGCTGTTCTACCGCATGGGCGACTTCTATGAAATGTTCTACGAAGACGCCGAGCGCGGCGCGCGGCTGCTCAACCTGACGCTGACCAAGCGCGGCTCGTCCAACGGCACGCCCATCCCCATGGCCGGGCTGCCGGTGCATGCGATGGAGCAGTACCTGGCGCGCCTGGTGGCGATGGGCGAGTCCGTCGCCATCTGCGAACAGATCGGCGACCCGGCCGCCTCCAAGGGCCCGGTCGAGCGCCGCATCGTGCGCATCGTCACGCCCGGCACGCTGACCGACGACGCGCTGCTGCCGGCCAAGGCCGACCGCGCGCTGGCCGCCGTGTTCGTCAGCGGCAATGCCCGCGCCCCGCGCGCCGGGCTGGCCTGGCTGAACCTGGCCAGCGGCGACTTCCGCGTCACCGAATGCGCGCCAGCGCAGCTCGAATCCGAACTGCACCGCATCGCGCCGGCCGAGATCGTCTGCGCCGACAGCGCCGAGTTCGACTTCGCGTTCGAGGGCGCCCGCTCGCGCGTGCCGGACTGGCACTTCGAAAGCGACGGCGCCCGCGCCCACCTGCTGGCGCACTTCAAAACCGACACGCTGGCGGGCTTCGACATCGAGGACATGCCGGCCGGCATCTGCGCCGCCGGCGCGCTGCTGCGCTACGCCGCCCGCACTCAGTCGCAGGCGCTGGCGCACGTGCAGAGCCTGTCGGCCGAGCGCCCCGGCCAGTTCGTGCTGCTCGACCCCGTCACGCGCCGCAACCTCGAACTGACGCAGACGCTGTCGGGCGAAGATGCGCCCACGCTGTTCTCGCTGCTGGACGGCTGCCGCACGCCGATGGGCAGCCGCCTGCTGCGCCGCTGGCTGCACCACCCGCTGCGCGACAATCCGCCGGCCCAGGCCCGCCAGCAGGCCATCTCGACGCTGCTGGCCGGCCGCATGGACGTCGAGCAGACCTTCGGTTCCGCCGGCCTGCTGGAAACGCTGCGCGGCGCGCTCAATGCCTTCCCCGACATCGAACGCATCGCCGCGCGGCTGGCGCTGCGCTCGGTGCGCCCGCGTGAACTGGCCAGCCTGCGCGACGCGCTGGCCGCCCTGCCCGCGCTGCGCGACCTGGTCGCGCCGATGGCCGCTTCGACGCGCCTGAACGACCTGATCTCACACCTGTCGGTGGACCCGGCGCTGGCCGCCCTGCTGGCGCGCGCCATCGCCGCCGAACCGGCCGTGGCGATCCGCGACGGCGGCGTGCTGGCCGCCGGCTTTGACGCCGAACTCGACGAGCTGCGCGCCCTGGCCGCCGACGGCGGCGACTTCCTGGTGCAACTGGAAACGCGCGAACGCGAGCGCACCGGCATCAGCAACCTGCGCGTCGAATTCAACCGCGTGCACGGCTTCTACATCGAAGTCACCAAGGGCCAGACCGCCAAGGTGCCGGAAGACTACCGCCGCCGCCAGACGCTCAAGAACGCCGAACGCTACATCACCCCGGAACTCAAGACCTGGGAAGACAAGGTGCTGTCGGCGCAGGACCGCTCGCTGGCGCGCGAGAAATGGCTGTTCGAGCAACTGCTGGACGTGCTGGCCGAGCACGTGCGCCCGCTGTCCGACTGCGCCGGCGCGCTGGCCGAGCTGGACACGCTGGCCGCATTGGCCGAACACGCGCGGCGCCACGACTGGGTCGCCCCCGAACTGTCCGAGCAGGCCGACATCGACATCGACGCCGGCCGCCATCCGGTGGTCGAGCAGGCCATCGAACGCTTCACGCCCAACGGCTGCCGGCTCGATCCGGCGCGCCGCATGCTGCTCATCACCGGCCCCAACATGGGCGGTAAATCGACCTACATGCGCCAGGTGGCGCTGATCGTGCTGCTGGCGCGCATCGGCAGCTTCGTGCCGGCCGCGCGCGCCCGCATCGGCCGCATCGACCGCATCTTCACCCGCATCGGCGCCGCCGACGATCTGGCCGGCGGACGCTCGACCTTCATGATGGAGATGACCGAGGCCGCCGCCATCCTCGCGGCCAGCACGCCCAACAGCCTGGTGCTGATGGACGAGATCGGCCGCGGCACCTCCACCTACGACGGCCTGGCGCTGGCCTGGGCCATCGCCTGCCGCCTGTTGGCGCACAACCGCGCCCTGACGCTGTTCGCCACCCACTACTTCGAACTGACGCGCCTGCCGGCCGAGCAGCCGGCCGCCGCCAACGTCCACCTGGCCGCCGCCGAATCGGCCGGCGGCATCGTATTCCTGCACGAAGTGCGCGAAGGCCCGGCCAGCCGCAGCTACGGCATCCAGGTGGCGCAGCGCGCCGGCGTGCCCGCCGCCGTGATCCGCCAGGCCAGCCGCGAACTCGAACGGCTCGAAGCGCAAGGCGCGCCCACGCCGCAACTGGGCCTGTTCTCGGCCGCGGCCGACGCCGACGCGCAGGCCTGCGCCGCCGCCGACCGCGCCGACGCCATCGAGGCGCTGGACACGCTGCGCGAGGAACTCGCCACCATCGACCCCGACAGCCTGACCCCGCGCGAAGCGCTGGACGCCCTCTACCGCCTGAAGAAGCACCTGCAATGAACCTCGACCATCCCCTGCCGCTGCTGGGCAACCAGAGCCCCAACGACTTCATGCGCCGCTACTGGCAGAAAAAGCCGCTGCTGATCCGCCAGGCCATCCCGAACTTCAAGCCCCCGGTGACGATCGCCGCGATCAAGAAGCTGGCGCGTCGCGACGACGTCGAATCGCGCCTGATCTGGCGCGAGAACGGCGCATGGCAAATGGAAAACGGCCCCTTCGCCCGCCTGCCCAAGGACAACGAAGGCGACTGGACCCTGCTGGTGCAAAGCGTCGACCTGCACAGCGACGCCGCGGCCGAGCTGATGCAGCAGTTCCGCTTCATCCCCGACGCGCGGCTCGATGACGTGATGATCAGCATCGCCAGCCACGGCGGCGGCGTCGGCCCGCACTTCGACAGCTACGACGTCTTCCTGCTGCAGGCCGCCGGCGAGCGCGAATGGCGCTATGGGCGCCAGAAAGACCTGTCGCTCGAACCCGGCCTGCCGCTCAAGATCCTCAGCCATTTCCAGCCCGAGCAACAGGCCGTGCTGGCGCCCGGCGACATGCTCTACCTGCCGCCGCAGGCCGCGCACGACGGCATCGCCGCGGGCGACGGCTGCATGACCATCTCCATCGGTTTCCGCGCCCCCACGCAGGCCACGCTGGCGCGCGGCCTGCTCGAAGCCGCCGCCGACCAGGTGATGGCGCGCGTCGGCCTGCTGGGCGGCCCCTACGGCGAACCGGCGCTGCCCGGCCCCCGGCTGTCGGCCGTCTACCGCGATCCCGCGCAGGCCGCCGTGGCCACGCCGGCGCAGGTGCCGGACGCGCTGGTCCAAGCCACGCTGGAAACGGTCAGCAAGCTGCGCTTCGACGACGCGCTGGCCGCGCGCTTCCTGGGCTGCTGGCTGACCGAGCCCAGCAACCTCAGCGTGTTCGACGGCCCCGAGGGCCTGGACGTGGACCTGGAAGAAGACTGGCCCGCCCGCGGCAAGCTGGTGCTGGACCGCCGCAGCCGCATGCTCTATCGCGGCAAGCAGCTCTTCATCAACGGCGAAACCGCCATGACGCCGGCCGCGCCCGCGCTGCGCAAGCTGGCCGACGCGCGCAGCCTCGACTGCGCCGATCCGGCCTGCGCGCGCCTGTCCGACGAGGCGCGCGCATGCCTGGCCGACTGGCTCGATTCGGGCTGGATCCATTACGTCGAATCGTAGTATCCGGACACCTGCGCGTATCCAACTTGCACAGAACGCAATGAGGTCTATGCGCAGGGTCACATAAAGCAAGACATCACACCGCGCGGAAAGGTTTGTTGCCGTTGGGATGCGACCTTTTTAACTTTCACACTCGCAACGCCGACGGGTTCCTGTAGCCTGGATCCTGGTTTCCCCTGACGGGGTTTCAAGAGTCGTCATCTACAGGAGTCCAAAAATGATGAGCAAAACCTTGATTATTGCGTCGGTGCTGGCGGTCTCGCTCAGCGCGTGCAACAAGAAGGAAGATGCCCCGGCGCCCGCGACCAACCCCACCCCGGGCGCCAGCGCCCCGGCTCCCACGGGCACGCCGCCGGCCACCTCGCCGGCGCCGGCCCCCACGCCTGGCACCACGCCGGGCGGCGGCTCGAACACCCCCGGCGGCTCGACCACGCCCGCATCCTGATCAGCGAATAACCCCCGCGCTGATCAAGCAAAGCAAAACCCCGGCAGACAGCCGGGGTTTTGCTTTGCGCGCGCCATGCCGCCACGTTCGCGGCCCCGCCGCCGCCCGGGATACGCGCCCAAAGAAAAAGGCCCGCAAGGGGCCTTTTCCGGGTCCATGCGGGCGTTGAGCGGCCCGCCGGGACGATGCATCACATCTTGTCTTTCAGCACGCTCAGCAGGCGCTGGGCGGTGGCGCTGTTGTCGCGTTGGCCCTTGGCATCGAGCACCGTCACGCTGGTCTGGTCGCCGCTGGCGCTCAGGTGGATGCGGTACTGCGGCGCCTCGGCCTTCTTGTCGCCCGAGAACATGCGGCTGAAGAAGCCCGGCTGGTCGATCTTCTCGCCAGTGTCGGTGTCGAAGTAGCGCACGTAGTAGTCGCCGGCCGAGCGGTCGCGGTCCTCGACCGAGAAGCCGCCGCCATCGAGCGCCACGCCGACACGGCGCCAGGCGCGGTCGAACGATTCGCTGACGATCAACTGGGCGCCCTGCGCGCGCACATCCTGCTGCACCGCGGGCTTTTGCGGCGCGGCCTCGGCCTGCTGCACCAGCTTGCGGGCGTTGTCGACGTCGGTGCCCAGGTAGACCATCATGCGCGCCAGCATGGCGGCGTTCAGGCCCGGGTCTTCCTTGCCGTTCTGCCACTGCACTTGCGAGCCGTCGCCGCCGACGCGCTTTTCGAGCATCTGGCGGTGGCTGACGTAGATTTCGGTGTGGCCGTTGACGCGTTCGACGCGGGTGCGGAATTTCTCGCGCTCGCCGCTGTCCCAGGCCTGCTCCAGCACGGCGCCCAGGGCCTGGCGCAGCCAGCTTTCCGGGATCTTGGCGCGGTTTTCCGCCCAGTCGGTCTCGATCAGGCCGGCGGCCGGATTGTTGCTGGCGACGGTGAAGCCGTTTTCGGTCCAGAAGTCGACCAGGCGCGGGAACACGTCCTCGGGCGCGCGATCGACCACCAGCCAGCGCAGGTCGCCGTCGCGCTCGACGCGCATGTCCTGGCGGTTGGGCAGCACATTGCTGTTTTTGGGCGCGCTGGCTTGCGCCTGGCCCTGCTGCTGGAACTGCGAATAGGTGGTCGAGCCCGAGGCCGGCGCGCGATAGCGCGGATCGCTGGCGGCCTGGGTCAGGTCGGGCGGGATGCTCAGCGGCTCGCCACGTTGGTTGACGGCGCTTTTGTAATTGACGGACTCTTCATTGCCCAGGAATTGGTTGACCTCGCTGCAGCCGGCCAACAACACCAGAGACATCAATGCCGACATACCGGCATGACGCTTGTTCATACGTATCCTCACGATATTTAGAGCAGGCCCGTTTCCTGGAGCGCGCGACGCACCGTTTCGTGGTGCTGCGCGCCCAGTTCCACCAGCGGCAACCGGTAGCCCAGTGCGGTGCGGCCCATTTCGGCCAGCGCCCACTTGACGGGAATAGGATTGGCTTCAACGAACAAAGCCTTGTTCAGACGGGCCAGGTGCGCATTAAGTTCACGCACCTTCGGCACATTGCCCGCCAGGGCGGCGGCGCACAAGTCGCGCATCAGCTTGGGCGCGACGTTGGCGGTGACGGAAATATTGCCGCGCGCGCCCAGCAGGATCAGGGCGGCGGCGGTGGGATCGTCGCCGCTGAACACCTGGAAGCTGGCCGGCGCCTCGCGCAGCAGCAGGCCGCCGCGGGCGATGTCGCCGGTGGCGTCCTTGATGCCGATGATGCCCGGCACCTGCGCCAGGCGCAGCACGGTATCGTTGCTCATGTCGGCCACGGTGCGGCCCGGCACGTTGTACAGGATGGTCGGCAGGTCCACGGCTTCCGCGATGGCGCGGAAGTGGCGGTACAGGCCTTCCTGCGACGGCTTGTTGTAGTACGGCACCACCGACAGGCCGGCCTGCGCGCCCACCGCCTTGGCGTGGCGCGTGAGGTGGATGGCTTCATCGGTGGAGTTGGCGCCCACGCCGGCGATGACCGGGATGCGGCCCGCCGCATGCTCGACCGCCACGCGGATCAGTTCCGCGTGTTCTTCCATGGAGACCGTCGGCGACTCCCCGGTGGTGCCCACCACCACCAGCGCATCGGTTCCTTCCTGGATATGCCAGTCGATCAACGACCGGTAGGCAGCGTAGTCCAGGCTGCCGTCGGGCTGCATCGGGGTCACGAGGGCCACCATGCTGCCCTGGAAATTAACGCCTGCGGCGGTTGCAGGGGATGCCATAAATGAGGGGCTCCAAAGCCCCACGGCGGGATGCCCCAGGGCCAGAATCAGTGAAACCGCTGAGTTTAACGGATATTGGCCAAATTCCTACAGAAACCACTGGACGATCGTCGTCCCCAAAGCCATTACCGGACGCATCAATATCCAGAGCACGTCGGTCACCAGCAGCACCACCACGATCACCAGGCCATACGGCTCGATTTTCGAATACTGCCAGGCCAGGCGGTTGGGCAGCAGGCTGAAAAGGATGCGTCCCCCATCCAGCGGCGGAATCGGCAGCAGGTTCAGCGCCATCAACACCAGGTTGACCTGCACCCCGGCCATCGCCATCTCGAACCAGAAGCTCTCCTGCATGCCGGTTTCCAGGAACAGGCGCAGCGAAAACACCCACAGGATGGCCATCAGCAGGTTGGCGGCGGGCCCGGCCAGCGCCACCCACAGCATGTCTTTCTTGGGCCGGCGCAGGCGGCCGAAATCCACCGGCACCGGCTTGGCCCAGCCGAACAGCATGCCCGGGCTGCCGAGCAGCTTGGACGTCAGCAGGATCACGGCCGGCACCAGCAGCGTGCCGATCGGGTCGATGTGGCGCGCCGGATTCAGGCTGACGCGGCCGGCCTGGTAGGCGGTCGGGTCGCCGAACAGGCGCGCCACATAGCCGTGCGCGGCCTCATGCAGCGTGATGGCAAAGATAACCGGTATCGCGTAAACCGCGATGGTCTGGATGATGTCATTCATGGCGAACCGGATTGTAGAGGAGCCGCGTGACCGGCCGTCTCAGGCCAGGCCCAGCGTGGCCGGATCGCCACGGCCCACGCGCACCACCACCGGCTCGTCGCTGGTCAGGTCGATCACCGTGGTCGGCGAATGCGGGCAGGCGCCGGCGTCGATGATGGCGGCCAGGTCGTGGTCGTAGCGCTCGCGGATGGCCTCGGCGTCGTTCAGGGCCTCGTCCTCGCCCTTCGGGATCAGGGTGGTGGACAGCAGCGGCGCGCCCATCTGCTCCAGCAGGCCGAGCATGACGGCGTGATCCGGCACGCGGATGCCGATGGTCTTGCGCGACGGATGCGAGACGCGCCGCGGCACTTCCTTGGTGGCTTCCAGGATGAAGGTCCAAGGCCCCGGCGTGGCGGCCTTGAGCAGCCGGTACTGGCGGTTGTCGACGCGCGCGAAGTGGCCGATCTCGGCCAGGTCGCGGCACAGCAGCGTCAGGTGATGGCGTTCGTCCAGGCCGCGCAGGCGGCGCAGGCCGTCGGCCGCGTTCTTGTCGTCCAGGCGCGCGACCACCGCATAGCTGGAATCGGTGGGCACCGCCACCAGGCCCCCGTCGTTCAGCCATTGGGCGGCCTGCTTGAGCAGGCGCGGTTGGGGATTCGCGGGGTGGATATCTAAATGGAGAGCCATGGGTTTATCCTAACACTCTTGAAGGCCGCTTCACCATCGCGGCACTGGCAACACATGGCGGCCTTGCCGGCCCGCCCGGAGACACAGTATGCGCCTGGATGATTCCCGCGAAAGCGACAACGTGGAAGACCGCCGCGCCGGCGGGCCGCGCATCGGCGGCCGTGGCACCATCGGCATCGGCACCATCGTGCTGGCCCTGGTGGCCATGTATTTCGGCGTCGACCCCAGCGTCGTGCTGCAGATGGCCGAAGGCCCGCCCGCGCAGCAGCAACCGGGCCCGGCCGCGCGGCCGCCCGCCAACGACCCGCAGGCGCGCTTCGTGTCCAAGGTGCTGGGCGAAACCGAGGACACCTGGAGCGCCCTCTTCCAGAAAGACCTGAACCGCCAGTACGTGCCGCCCAAGCTGGTGCTGTTCCGCGGCGCCACGCCCACCGCCTGTGGCACCGGCCAGGCCGCCATGGGCCCGTTCTACTGCCCCGGCGACAGCAAGGTCTACATCGACCTGGCGTTCTTCGACGAATTGCAGAACCGCTTCAAGGCCCCCGGCGATTTCGCCCAGGCCTACGTCATCGCGCACGAGGTCGGCCACCACGTGCAACACCTGCTGGGCATCTCCGACCAGGTCGACAACCTGCGCCGGCGCAACCCCGCGCAGGCCAACGCCCTGTCGGTGCGCATGGAACTGCAGGCCGACTGCTTCGCCGGCCTGTGGGCGCAGCGCGCCAACGCCGCCCGCAACATCCTCGAAAGCGGCGACGTCGAGGAAGCGCTGGCCGCCGCCACCGCCATCGGCGATGACCGGCTGCAGAAACAGAGCCAGGGCTATGTGGTGCCCGACACCTTCACCCATGGCTCCTCGGCGCAGCGCGTGCGCTGGTTCAAGCGCGGCCTGGAAAGCGGCAGCCTCAAGCAATGCGATACCTTCGCCGCCAGCGCGCTGTAGCCTGGCCTGGCGGCGCGCCGGCCGCCAGCCCTGTATATCCATCCAGTCAACAGGCCGGCCCCCTCTTCATCTTGTAAGATTACGCCCCCGCGCCCATCAGGCGGCGCGCGTCAGAGCCCCCGCGAGGGGGCTTTTCCGCTGGGCGGCCCGGCGGTGCATTTCCAGACTCTAGATCCGTTCCATGGCCAACAAGTTCGAACCGTTAATCACCCCTGATGAGGTGCAAGAGATCCTTGCGGAGCCCAAGGAAACCGTCAAACCGGTCACCTGGACCCCCAAGCCGGCCGCGCTCAGCCCCCAGTGGATGGAGTTCGCCAGCCCCTGCCGCATCAAGGGCGAAGTGCGCGACGACGTGATCTTCCGCGCCACCTACCGCGGCGCCCGCACCGACGTGCACGGCCAGGCCACGATCTTCCTGGCCGAAGCCTTCTGTGCCAGCCTGTTCGTCGGCCCGCACCGGGTCTTCGGCGTCGATACCGACGACGCCTTCCACACCAGTCTGGTGGGCGCGGGCCGCCCGCACTACCGCAAGCCGCTGGCGGACCGCAGCCATGCCCACCTCTGGGTGGACGAAGGCGAAGGCTATGCCGAACCCGTCGTGCCCGCCCTGCACACCATCGCCGAGCTGATGCAGTATTTCCTGCCGAGGGCCAACCTGACCCTGACCGGCGGTTTCGCGCATCCCCTCAAGGGCCGACAAATCGAACTGATCCTATGAGCAATTTCCTCGAAGCCGCCGGCTGGACCGTCCTGCCGGCGGGCGAACACGCCGTCCGCGCGATCGCGCCGATGACGCTGGGCCTGGACGGCCAGCACGCCGCATTTTTCATCGCCCATCCGGACGACGCCACCTTCTACCTCACCGACGCCTGTGAAACGGCGATGCACGCCTCCAGCTATGGCATCGACCTGGCGCCCAAGCGCATCGACATCCTCAACGAAACGCCGGGCGTGAGCCTGGCGCATTTCGACAAGTCGGGCGCCATCGTCGCCACCGGCCCCAACGAGCAATTGCAGGAAGCGCTGTGGGACGCGGTCAAGCTGGCCATGGCGCTGTCGTTCCAGTGCGCCAAGTGGATGCCGCGCTTCAGCCAATTGCGGTTCCGCGCCCAGGTCGGCCGGGCGCTGGCGGCCGGTGTCGGCCCCAACCGCATGGTCAAGGGCGCGCGCGCCAAGGGCAGCAGCGGCCATACCGCCGACTTCGCCTTCGCCGTGCGCGCCGCCAGCAGCACCGCGCTGACCTATATCGAACCGATCGCCCTCAAGGCCGGCAAGAAGATGGACTGGACGCAGGTCTACCAGACCCACGGCAAGATGTCGGACGTGAAAATGGCCGATGCGCGCAACTCGCGCATGGTGATCCTGGAAGACGGCGCCTCGGCCGAGGAATTGAAGAAGGCCGTGGCCATCCTCGAACAGTCGGCCAGCGTGCTGACGCTGGCCAAGACGCGCGACTGGAAAGCGGTGTTCGCCGCCGAATAAGCGCGCGACGCCGCGGCGCTCAGGACGCCATGTGAGTCAGGCCGTCGACGATCTCGCGGCCATGCAGGATGGCGGCGTGCACCGCCTCGCGCGGGCTGTAGACGAAGCCGCCCTCGGCAAAACGTGGCACAGGGTATTCATCGCCGCCTTCCTGCACGGCGCCCGCCTGGACCACCATGATCGATGCGATGAAGACGGGGCCGCTGGGCAGCGCCTGGACTTCAGCGCCGGCGCCCCGGGAAACCTTGGCCGTCAGCCGGTATCCCTTGTAGATCAAGTTGTTCTGATGCACTTCGGATGCCCTCTTTCTGCGATCCAGCATACCCCGGCTGTCCATGACAGTTTGGATATGTTTTGTAACGCCGACTGCCAATGGAAACACTGTTGCAATGCGGAAATTGCGTCCCCGTTTCCCTGGCGGGGCCGGCCGCGGCGCCGACAGGCAGGCGCGGCGCGGCTCGCGGACGGATGACGAGCCATCCATGGCGGGCCGCGCCGATCCGTCCCGGGGATTTCCCCTAGGGCTGTTGCGAAAGCGCACTTTCGGCCACCTGCATGCCGGTGGCGCGCAGGTAGTCCGGCAGGGCCCAGCCCCGGCCCAGCAGCAGCATGCGGGTGTGCAGGTCGCCCAGCACCGCGGGCGTGACGGCCGCGCCGAGATAGGTCAGCCGCTTGCGCCGCAGGTCGACGTAGCCCAGCGGATAATCCCGCGCCAGGCCCAGCCACAGGCGATGCGCGCCCACCGACTGGCGCGCCCCGCTCATGAGGCACAGGCCCGCCTCCAGGCCCCAGCGGTAGACCGCCGTGGCCAGCCCCATGCCCTGATAAGGCGCGGCGTATTTCGAATGCGGCGCGCGCACGTACGGATCGGCGCGCCGGCCCACTTCGATCAGACGGTTGAACACCGTATAGCCCGCCAGCCGGCCGCGCCGCGCGTCCACCACATACACGTAATACTCGCCGTCGGCTTCGCGGTAGCGAAGCACCAGGCCAGGAATCTCGGTTTGAACCTCCGGCAATCCATGCAGGCGATCCGAGGGTCGGTTCATGCGGTCGTGGATGGCATCGAGTTCGGCTTCCACTTCGCGCGGGCCGTGGTTGACGTCGATGCGCAATTCCGTCACGCAAGGCAAGGCGCGGCGGAGAACGTGCAGGGCCAGCGTAGGCAAGGCCACCTCCTGTACAGGGCAAATGCCCGATGAAAAAAAGATGAGCGCCCGCGGCCTGCCGGTCCGCGGGAGCGCGAAAGCGAATTCGAGGGAAAGCGCATGAAGCCGGGCGAGCCCCGGCCGGGGAACGCTAGGCGGCGTGGCCGCCCTTCAGGTTCCAGTCCACCGCGTCGGCGGCCGCCTCCCCGGGCATGCCGAAAAACGCGGGAAACTGCCGCGCGCCCTTGCGGGTGACGGACAGCGCGCGCGAATCCAGGTCCTTGTCGACCCAGCCACGTTGCAAAAGCGCCTCCAGCAAGGCGGCGCCCAGCGCGCCGCCCAGGTGCGAACGGCGCTCGCTCCAGTCCAGGCACGGGCAGGCGAAACGGCGGCGGCGCTGGCGCGCCCGCGCCGCGTCCACCCCGACCTGCGCCAGCGACGCCTCGCCCAGCGGCGTCAACGCATAATCGCGGCCATCGGCCGCCAGCCACTGGCGCGCCAGCATCGCATCGTGGATGCGCACCGCCAGCGTGCCGGCCATGTGGTCATAGCAGGTACGCGCCTCGCGCAAGGCCGACGGCGTGTTGGGCTGGAACGGCGCGCGTTCGGCGCCCGCCACCACCAGCAACGCCTCCAGCGCCCGCGCCACGTCGGCGTTGGCCAGCCGGTAGTAGCGGTGCTTGCCTTGCGCCGCCTGCGCCACCAGACCCTGTTCGCGCAGCCGCTGGAAATGGCTGCTGGCCGTGGACGCGCCGATGTCGGCGGCGGCCGCCAGCTCGGTGGCGGTGCGGGCGCGGCCATCGAGCAGTTGGCACAGCATGCGGGCCCGCGCCGGATCGGCGATGGCGCCGGCGACGGCCGAAAGATTGATGTCGGCGAACTCGGATTCCATGATTCGGCGTGGATCAAAGTGTTGTGTACGGGGGCAAGCATACTGCGTCTCATCGCAACAAGACAGCGGCCCGCGCCATGCGCCACCCTACGCCTTTCTTCGGTTGGAAAGTCCTCTACGCCACCTTCGTGCTGGCGGTCTTCGGCTGGGGCGTGGGCTTTTACGGCCCGCCCGTGTTCCTGCACGCGGTGGTGCAGCGCACCGGCTGGAGCGTGACACTGGTGTCCGCCGCCGTCACGCTGCATTTCCTGTGCGGCACGCTGATCGTGGCCAACCTGCCGCGCCTGTACCGGCGCTGCGGCGTGCCGGCCGTGACGCTGGCCGGGGCCGTGGCGCTGGCGCTGGGCGTGTCCGGCTGGGCGCGCGCGGCCGAACCGTGGCAGTTGTTCGTGGCCGCGCTGTTTTCGGGCATGGGTTGGGTGACGCTGGGCGCGGCCGCGGTCAACGCGCTGATCGCGCCCTGGTTCGTCAAGCGCCGGCCGGCCGTGCTGGGCATGGCCTACAACGGCGCCAGTGTCGGCGGCATTGTGTTCTCGCCGCTGTGGGTGTTTCTGATCGCCGGCCACGGTTTCGCGCAGGCGGCCTGGTGGGTGGGCGCGACGATGGTGCTCGTCATCGCGCTGCTGGCGCGCCGGGTGTTCGCCGTCACCCCGCGGCAGTTGGGCCAGCAGCCCGACGGTGCGCCGCCGCAGGCGCCCACGGCGGCGGCGGTCTCGTCCCTGCCGCGCGTCTCGCGGCTGTGGCGCGACCGCGCCTTTCTGTCGCTGGGCGCGGGCATGGCGCTGGGGCTGTTCGCGCAGATCGGCCTGATCGCGCACCTGCTGTCGCTGCTGGCGCCGCTGCTGGGCGCGCAGACCGCCGGCATCGCCATGGGGCTGGCCACCGCCAGCGCCATCGCCGGGCGCAGCCTGGTGGGCTGGCTGATGCCGCCCGCCGCCGACCGCCGCCTGGTGGCCTGCCTGTCGTACGGCGCGCAGATCGCCGGCTCGCTGGTGCTGATGCTGGCGGTGAACCACCCCTGGGCCGTGTGGCTGGGCGTGCTGCTGTTCGGCGCCGGCATCGGCAACGCCACCTCGCTGCCGCCGCTGATCGCGCAGACCGAATTCGCGCGCGAGGACGCGGCGCGGGTGGTGCCGCTGATCGTGGCGGTGTCGCAAGGCGCCTATGCCTTCGCGCCGGCCGTGTTCGGCGCGCTGCGCGCGCTGTCCGGCCACGGGCCGCATCCGCTGTTCTGGTTCCTGGCGGTGGCGGCGGGCTTGCAGGCGGCGGCCATCGCCTGCCTGGCAGGCGGGCGCGGCGCCGCGCGCCGGCGGCGCCCGCACGCGGCCGGCGCGGCTCAAGATCAGGCCGCGCCAACGCGGCTCAATTGAGCCCGCCGCGGCGCGCCACCAGGCCGGCCATAAC
The DNA here is from genome assembly GCF_050285565.1 of Achromobacter sp. GTDB lineage: Bacteria > Pseudomonadota > Gammaproteobacteria > Burkholderiales > Burkholderiaceae_B > Achromobacter. The sequence continues at coordinate 203,885 of NZ_JBLZXG010000002.1, read as the reverse complement.
GGCATCGCCCTGTTCGGCCAGCCCCACCGCCACGCCCTGGCGGTCGGCGGCGTTGCGGTTCTGGCTGACCTTCCACTTGCCTTCGATGCGCGTGATGGCGATTTCCACGCCGACGATGGCGCGCATCTGCGCGGCAATGAAATCCCCGGGCGCGTCCTCGACCCGCCAGGGCTGCGCCCGCGCTTGCTCCTGCGCGTCGGTCAGCGCGCCGATCTGCGCCCGCACCCAGGCCGGATCGTCGTGCAGCGTCGGCCTGCCCCAGACGTGCACGGCCACGAAATTCCAGGTCGGCACCACCTTGTGTGTCTCGGCCTTGGTGGCGTACCAGGAGGGCGTGATGTAGGCCTGCGCGCCCTGGAACACCAGCAGGCATTCGGCGCCGGCGGCCAATTCCCCACACTGCGGATTGGCGCGCGCCAGATGCAGCCGCAGCACGCCCCGCGGCCCCTCGGGATAAAGCAGACAGGGAATGTGGTTGGCCATCAGCCCGCCCTCCCCGCTGGTCATCAGCACCCCAAGGGGATGGGCGCGGATGAAATCGTGCTGGACCTCCAGCGAGTCTTCACGGAAAGCGGACGGCAGGTACATGACGGATGGCGTGAGCTGAGGGGAAAAACACACCATAGCGCCGCCCTGGCCCCATTGCCAGAGCCATATGATCATCAAATCATGGAGCCACCGCGACCGCCGGCCGCGATCGGGCGCCCGGCGTTCAGCCCAGCGGCTTGACCAGCAGCACGGTGGTAAAGCCGCTGTCCCATTCCTCATCGGGATAGGTATCGACTTCGGCATAGCCGTGCTTGCGGTAGAACGCGCGGCTCTGGGTGTTGAAGGTATCGGTCTCCAGCCGCGCCTGGGCATGCCCGTCGGCGCGCATGCCGGCCTCGGCCAGCGCCAGCAGCGCCGCGCCGACGCCTCGGCGTTGCAGCGCCGGATGCACGTGCAGCGCCCAGATGAAGTTCTGTTCCCAATCGACCATGCCCGCCACGCGGCCATCGGCCTCGCACACATGAAAGCGCGCGCCGCGCTCGGCGACATAGCGCGGGATCTTGCCGCTGTCGAGGAAATAGCGGTACTTCTGCGGCGTCATCTGCGGCCGCCAGGTGCCTTCGTAGGTACGTGTCAGCACGTCTTGCAGCGCCGCCGCATCGTCGGGACGCGCCGGCCGGATCGTCAGGGAGGTAGTGGATTGCGTCATGCGCGGCAGTGTAGCAACCGCGCCGCCCCTTATCGTCGGATGCGTTCGTAGGCCTGGCTCATGCGCTCGCGCGCCGCGGTCTCGCGCGCACAGGCGCGGTCATAGCTGGCCAGGCATTCCGGCGTCGGGTCGGGCCATTTGATCGCGGCGATCGCATGAGTGAGCTCGTCGCGCGCGCGCTGCCATTCCTTGACGGCGGCGTACCATTCCTTGCTCGTGTCCATAGTTCTCTCCCTATGTGCACGGGCCCATCGTAGTCCCGCTGGCGCCGCTGGCAATAGAGACTTTCGCCGATGCGAAGGGATGAGTCCGGATGCCATCCGGACGATGGCGGCGGCGCGGCCGGATCCGCCGGCGCGGTAGAATGCCGCTTATCCGCACGCGACCCGGGTGTCGCCGCGCGGATAGCGGCAGGCGCCGCGGCATGCGCGGCGCGCCGACCCGGTCTGTTGCCGCGTGCGTGCCGGCACCGGCCCGACCCCGCGACCGCAATCGCGGGCCCCCTACAACCCCACACGACACACGCCCCCATCAATCAGTGAACGCACCGCCGCCGCGGCGGTCGTATGGCAGCCGGCGCCATGCCGCGCTTGCCGCTCCCCTCATCTCGCTGCGATGAATATTGACGTCAACCCTCACTTACTCACGGCCACGGCAAATGCTACTGTTCCGCCTGTGCAAGGAGTACAAGCAATGGATCAGAAAACGAAACCCTGGGCCTTTCCCAAACCCCATCCGGAAAACACCCTGCGGGGCGAACGAAACAAACAGGAGTTCGACACGCCGCCGGTAAGCCAGGCGCCCGCCGCCAAGCCGCGCGGCAAGAAACCGGCGCCCCCGGCGGCGGCCGGCAAAGCCTGACGCATCCATGTCGCCCCGCGCGCCGCGGCCGGCGGTCAACGACGTTGCCTTCCCCCCAAGCGGCCGCGCCCGCCAGCGCCACGCTCGCCCCCGCGCGCGCCCCACCCACCGTCACATCGCGCCATGCACTACACCCAGGATCCGAACACCCCGCCCGCCGCCACCGTCAGCTTCGACGACTTCATGACGATCGACATCCGCGTCGGCACCATCATCGCCGCCGACCCGTTTCCCGAAGCGCGCAAGCCGGCCTACAAGCTCACCATCGATTTCGGCGCCGGCGTCGGCGTCAAGAAAAGCTCGGCGCAGATCACCGGCCGCTACACGCTCGACGAACTGGTGGGCAAGCGCGTGCTGGGCGTGGTCAACTTCCCGCCGCGCCAGGTCGGCCCGGTGCGCTCGGAAGTGCTGGTCCTGGGCCTGGCCGACGACGCCGGCCACACCATCCTGGTGACCCCCGAACACGCCGTCCCCAATGGCGCCCGCCTGACCTGAACCCGCCTGTCACAGCGGCGCCACGCGCCGTTTGGTACACTGCGGGCCTCCCTGGGGAGTAGCCTCTTCCGGCCCCGTCCGGAAGTGCCCGCGTCAACACTCTTGGCCCTCCTGGCCATGGCGCGCGCGACCGACACGGTCAGGCGAGACCACGGACTTCTCCATAGCTCACGACCGGGCGATATGGACGAGTCTGTGTGTTTCGCCCGGTCGGAGCCTCTCCCGCATGAACGCCCTCTCCACCCTCGTCCTGGCTTTCGCCATGTCCACCGACGCCTTCGCCGCCGCGGTCGGCAAAGGCGCCGCCCTGCACAAGCCGCGCCTGTCCGAAGCCCTGCGCACCGGCGTGATATTCGGCGTGATCGAAGCCATCACACCCGTGATCGGCTGGGCGCTCGGCTCGGTGGCGGCGCGCTACGTGCAGCAATGGGATCACTGGATCGCCTTCGTCATGCTCTGTATCCTGGGCGGCATGATGATCCGCAACGGCCTGGCCGCGGATCACAACGAAGCCGCGCCGCCGGTCGGCCGCCATTCCTTCTGGCTGCTGGCCGCCACCGGTTTCGCCACCAGCATCGACGCCATGGCGGTCGGGGTGAGCCTGGCCTTCATCGACACCAATATCGTCGTCACCGCGCTGGCCATCGGCCTGACCACCATGCTGATGGTCACCCTGGGGGTGATGGTCGGCCGCCTGATCGGCAACGTCGCCGGCAAGCGCGCCGAGGTGCTGGGCGGCCTGGCGCTGATCGGCATCGGCGCCACCATCCTGTACGAACACCTGAAGGCCGCGTAAGGCGCGGGCCGGCGCGCCGCGACGCACCGGGTGCCGCGCTTCAAAGTCGGACGCAATGACCACTTTGGCGACGCGGGTTCGGGCTATCCTCACAGGCCTGTCGCAGCGGATATGCATAAATCTGCCCTGGCCGGCAGATACCTGGCGCGGCAACCGCGCGCCGCGTCCGCAACGCTGCGCAAGAGGAGGAAAAGCATGGCGGTCAAACACTACCGCGACTGCAACGTCCTCGAGGCCGCCCGCGACCGCATCCGCCTGGTGTTCAAACACTTCGACCGCGTCTGCGTCGCCTTCTCCGGCGGCAAGGACAGCTCCGTCACGCTGCACCTGGCGCTGGAGGTCGCGCGCGAAATGGGGCGTGGCCCGGTGCACGCGGTGTTCATCGACCTCGAAGGCCAATACCAGGCCACCATCGCGCACGTCACCGAAATGTTCGACCGGCCGGACGTGCGGCCCTGGTGGATCTGCCTGCCCATCAACCTGCGCAACGCCTCCAGCCTGCGCGAACCCTACTGGTGCGCCTGGGAGCCCGGCCGCGAGGCCGATTGGGTGCGGCCGCTGCCGCGCCACCCCGCGGTGATCAACGACCCCGACTATTTTCCGTTCTTCCGCCATCGCATGGAGTTCGAGGAATTCGTTCCCGAATTCAACGATTGGCTGGCGCGCGACGCCTCCACCGCGTTCCTGGTCGGCATCCGTTCCGACGAATCGCTCAACCGCTACCTGGCGGTCAAGCGCCGCAGCAAGAAGTGCGCCTGGACCCCGCCCGGCGGGCGCAAGGCGCTGGCCTGGAGCACCCGCGACAAGCTGCGCGAACGCGCCGTCACCTTCTTTCCCATCTACGACTGGAAGTTCGAGGACCTCTGGCGCTACACCGGCGAACACGGCCACGCCTACAACCGCCTGTACGACCAGATGCTGCGCGCCGGCGTGTCGTTCTCGCAGATGCGCATCTGCCAGCCCTATGGCGACGACCAGCGCAAGGGCCTGGATCTGTTCCACAAGCTCGAACCCGCCACCTGGTTCCGCGTGGTCCAGCGCGTCGAGGGCGCCAACTACGCGGCGCGCTACTGTCGCCAGCGCTTTCTGGGCTATCGCGGCGGGCTGGGCCTGCCGCCCACCTTCGACACCTGGCGCCAGTACAGCCAGTTCCTGCTCGACAGCATGCCGGCCACGCTGCGCCAGGTCTACGTGCGCCGCATCGACGTCTTCATCGCCTGGTGGGAACGGCACGGCCAACCGATAGCCATGTGGCCCGACGCCGGCGTGCCCGACCTCGAAAACCGCAAGATGCAGCCCTCCTGGCGCCGCATCGGCCTGTCGTTGCTCAAGCAGGACATGGCCCGTTCGCTGTCGTTCGGCCCGGCGCGGCGCGACATCGACAACCTGCTTGTCCCCGCCTCGCGGACCTCCCCATGACCGCCCTGAACCAATACGACTTCCTGCACCTGCGCTCGTATGACGACGAGGCCGCCTTCTTCGCCCACATGGGCCGCTTCTTCGCCAGCGCCACCGTGCGCCGCGACTGCGGCGGCTACCCGCTGAACGACAGCCCGCGCCACCGTTGGTTCGTGGTGCGGCGGCGCGGCCAGAAGCGACTGCTGGGCTTCGTCGGCATCGAACTGCTCAGCGGCGCCGTGCGCATCCGCGACGGCTACATCCGCCCCGAGGCGCGCCAGCGCGGCCTGTTCCGCGAACTGCGGCGCCAGGTGCTCGAATACATCGACGAACTCGACCAGCCCTGCACGCTGCGGGTGCCGCACGATTGCGCGCCGCTGCTGCTGCCGCACGGCTTTCGCGTCCAGTCCTCGCGGGGCAGCTGGGTCACACTGAAAAGGAACACGCATGCCACAAGTGACGGATCTGGAGAACCGGGCCCGGGCCCTGTTCGAGGAATTGCGGCACCTGCCCCTGAAGTCGCGTATCGACGCCATCAACCGGATCCGGCGCTGCTTGCATGAGCACAGCCCGTTCGCGGCCGAGCCGGTCGATTGCGTGCAATGGATTCCCGGCCATCTGGTCGAGGCCAACGACTACAACCCCAACAGCGTCGCGCCACCCGAAATGCGGCTGCTGGAACTGTCGATCGCGGCCGACGGCTACACCCAGCCCATCGTCGCCCACCATGCGGCGGCCAATTGCTACGTGGTGGTCGACGGTTTCCACCGCCAGCGCGTCGGCAAGAAAAAAGGCCCGATCCAGGCGCGCGTGCACGGCTACCTGCCGCTGGTGACGATCCGCCCCGGCCGCGACGCGGCCGCCGACCGCATCGCCGCCACCATCCGCCACAACCGCGCCCGTGGCGTGCACGGCGTGATGCCCATGACCGACATCGTGGTGCGCCTGTTGCAGGCCGGCTGGAACGACGCCGACATCGCGCGCCAGCTCGGCATGGACGCCGACGAAGTGCTGCGCTTCAAACAGGTGTCGGGCCTGCCCGAGCTGTTCCAGGACCATGGCTACTCGCGCTCCTGGGAATAGCGGCGGCCAGCGGCAGGCTCAGGCGCGCGCACAAGCCGCCTTCCGGAGCCGGCGCCAGCACCAGCATGCCGCCATGGCGCGCCGCGATGGTGGCCACGATCGACAAGCCCAGGCCCGCGCCCTCGACCTGGCGCTGACCGCGCCAGAACGGCTCGGCCGCCTGCGCGCACTGCGCCGGCGTCAGCCCCGGGCCATGGTCGCGCACCGCCACCACCAGCCAGTCCATGACGATCGCCGCATCCACCTCCACCGGCCTCTCCGGCGGCGAATACTTGAGGGCGTTGTCCACCAGGTTGCGCACCGCGCAGTCCAGCAGGGTGTCCGGCAGGGCCGCCAACGGCCGCGCGTCGGGCAGGCGCCAGCACACCCGCGCCGGCTTGCGGCCAGCCACCCGCTCCAGCACCGCCACCGCGTCGCAGGCGCACGAGGGGTCGGCGTCATCGCCATCGGCGCGGGCCAGCACCAGCAATTGTTCGATCAGCCGCTGCAGGCGCTCGGTGCCCGCCAACGCATGCGCGATCGCCTGGCGGCTGGCGCCGTCCTGCGCCGCCGGCAGGCGTTGCAGCACCTGCAGATGAGTCTTGATGGCGGTGACCGGCGAACGCATCTCGTGCGCCGCGTGATCCGAGAAATGCCGCTCGCGCCGCAGCATTTCCTCCATGTGGCGCGACAGGTGCGCCAAGGTGCGCGCGGCCGGCCCGCGCCCGCCGCCAAACCGCGGCAGCAAGTGGCCGGCCAGCAGCCCGGCCGCCACGCCCGCCAGCCAGGCCAACGCCAGCAGCACCAGGCGCCCGTCCGCGTTCATGGCGCCGGCGTGCCGAGCCGGTAGCCCCAGCCGCGCACGGTTTCGATGAGGTCGGCGCCCAGCTTGCGGCGCAGCTTGTGAATGTGCACGTTGACGGCGTTGCTCTCGACCCGGTCATCGAAGCCGTACAGGCTGTCGCGCAGTTGATCCATGGTGAGAATCTGCCCGGGATGCTGCAACAGGGTCGTGAGCAAGGCCAGTTCGCGCCGTTGCAGCGTGACGCGAACGCCATCCAGCAGCACCTCGCCGCGCGACAGGAACAGCGTCAGGCGGCCGTGGTCGATGCGGTCGGTGCTGTGTCCGGCCGCGCGCCGGATCACCGCCTGCAGGCGCGCGCCCAGCTCGTCCAGGTCGAACGGCTTGGGCAGGTAGTCGTCGGCGCCGGCGCGCAACGCGCCAACCCGGTGGAGCACCCCCGAGCGGGCGCTCAGCACCAGCACCGGCACGCCCTGGCGGCGCGCGCGCCACTTGGCCAGCAGCGTCATGCCGTCGCCGTCGGGCAGGCACAAGTCCAACACACAGGCACTGACGTGGGACGTCTGCACCGCCAGGTCGGCCTGGCGCAGGGTGCCGACCGCGTCGACCACGAAGCCCTGCAGTCCCAGCCCGGCCTGGATCGCCAAGGCGATCGAAGCGTCATCCTCGACCAACAAAATGCGCATCGCAGACTCCCATGTCCCGGCACGTTATACTTATTTGAAGTAATAAGTTAATTTCTAAAAGTTATTAACCATGTTGACCGCGACCCTGCTCGGACTTTGCATCGGCGTCTGCCTGGGCCTGACCGGCGCGGGCGGCGGCATCCTGGCGGTGCCCGCGTTGATGTTCGGACTGGGCCTGACGCTGACGCAGGCGGCGCCGGTGGCGCTGATCGCCGTGGGCATCGCCTCGGCGGTGGGCGCCTTGCAGGGCCTGCTGCGCGGCCTGGTGCGCTACAAGGCCGCCATGCTGATGGCGGCGATGGGCGCGCTGACCGCACCCCTCGGATTGTCGCTGGCGCGCCGGTTGCCGGCGCATTGGCTTAGTCTGACATTTGCCGGCGTGATGCTGCTGGTGGCGGCGCGCATGGCGCGGCAATCGCGCCGCCGCGCGCCAGCCGGCGTCGCCCCGCCCAAGCCGTGCCGGCTGTCGCCCGAGACCGGCCGCTTCGTCTGGAACCGCGTGACTGCCGCCACGCTGGGCGCCATCGGCGCCGTGTCCGGGCTCTGCACCGGCATGCTGGGCGTGGGCGGCGGCTTCATCATCGTGCCGGCGCTGACGCACTTCAGCGACGCGCGCATGATCAGCATCGTCTCCACCTCGCTCATGGTCATCGCGCTGGTATCGGCCGCCACGGTCAGTTCGGCGCTGCTGCACGGCCTGACACTGCCGGCGGCGCAATGGGCCTTCGTGGCCGCCGCCGTCGCCGGCATGGCGGCCGGCCGCATGGTGGCGCCGCGCGTGCCGCAAGCGGTGCTGCAACGGGTCTTCGCGGCGGTCTGCGTGGTGGTCGCCGCCGTGCTCGCCTGGCGCGCCTGACTCCCGGGCGGCCGCGCGCCCAGCGGGCCGTGTGGCAAGGTTTGACGTACCGTCGCGGGGCGCCCGCCCGCAAGCCAGACCAGTCTGACGCGTAATTAACGTTCAGATAATTCGCGCCATGCACGATCATCGGCATGACGCAAAAAACGCATATCCCTTCGCGTGCCTGGCAGCTTTTCTCGCGCCTGCCAGCGACGCATTCCCGCGCGGCCCGCTTCCTGCTGTCCGCCGCTTCCCGCTCCCCGCCCTCCCCGGCCCCCCGCCCGGCGTTTGCCGTTGACGGCGCGGGCCTGCCCGGCCCTTCGATTTTTTAAACCACTGCGCGGCATTCAGCGCAGGAAAGCCCCCCACGGATATCAAAAAGGACTATCCATGTTTAAGAAAACGCTCCTCGCCACCGCAACCAGCGCCGCCCTTCTGGGGCCGCTGTCCTCGTTCGCTGCCGGTGACATGGGCCAAGGCACCATCACCTTCACCGGCTCGGTCACCGAAGCGCCGTGCAGCATCACGGCCGCCGACTCGAACCAGGTCATCGACCTGGGCCAGATCTCCAAGAAAGACCTGAACGCGGCCAACAAGTTCTCCGCCTCGGTGCCGATCTCCATCCACCTCACGGGTTGCACCTTCGGTGCGGCAACCGGCACGCCCGCCACCAACATGTCGAAGGTCGGCATCGCCTTCACCGGCGCCACCACCGACGCGACGACCGGCAAGCTCACCAACACCGGCAGCGCCACCAACGTCGTGGTGCAGATCCTCGACAAGAGCAACGCCACCCCCGTCAATTTCAACACCGCGCCCTCGGCCGCCAACGCGACGCAGATGACCGACGGCGGCGGCCCCGCCAACGCCCTGAACTTCTTCGCGCGCCTCTTTGCCACCGGCGTCGGCGGTGCCGGTACGGTCAACAGCTCGGTCACCTACACGCTGAGCTATTTCTAAACGTCGCGGCGCTGCCCGCGTCCGCGCCCAGGTCCCCGCCGCCCATGCGGCGGGGCGCCGCCGGCGCGCCCGTTTTCGTCCCGAGGTGGCCGCCGCGCCACGTCGCCGCCGAGGTTTTCCGGCACCCCCTCACGCCGGAGAGACGGCAAAAGACATCATGACCCTGGCCCGTTTGGCATCCATCATGGCAATCAGTACTTTTGTGCTATCGGCGCAGGCCACGGAATTCAGCAGCGGCTTTCTCAATACCAAAGACAAGCGCAACATCGACTTGTCGACCTTCAGCCGCGACGGCTACGTCGCGCCCGGCGCCTATCTGGTGGACTTCTACCTGAATCAGCGGCTGATCCAGGGCCAGTACCTGGTCAAGGCCGTGCCGGTGATCGACGACGGCACGGTGTTCTGTATCACTCCAGGGATGCTCGACATGCTTACGCTCAAGGACGACGCGGTCGCGCGGCTGGCCCGCGTCAACACCGCGCAGGGCCCCTGCATCGACCTGGACACGCCCGTCAGCAAGGTCGACTACAGCCCCGACAACCAATCGCTGACGGTGACGGTGCCGCAGGCCTGGCTGCAATACCAGGACCCCGACTGGGTGCCGCCGACGCGCTGGAGCCACGGCGTCAATGGCGTGCTCCTGGACTACAACCTGCTGGCCAACCGCTACACGGCGCGGCAGGCGGGCGATTCCTCCAGCTACACGCTGTACGGCACCGCCGGCCTGAACCTGGGCGCCTGGCGCCTGCGCAGCGACTACCAGTACAACCGCTACGACAGCCGCGGCGGCACGCAGGCCAGCTTCAGCCTGCCGCAAACCTATCTGTTCCGGCCGCTGCCGCAATGGCGCTCCCGGCTGACGCTGGGCCAGACCTACCTGGCGTCCTCCATCTTCGATCCGTTCCGCTTCGCCGGCATCACGCTGGCCAGCGACGAGCGCATGCTGCCGCCGTCGCTGCAAGGCTACGCGCCGCAGGTGACCGGCATCGCCAACAGCAACGCGCAGGTGACGGTCAGCCAGAACGGCCGCCTGCTGTACCAGACGCGGGTGTCGCCCGGCCCCTTCGTGCTGCCGGCGCTGAACCGCAACATCAGCGGCAACCTGGACGTGACGCTGCAGGAAAGCGACGGCACCACCCGCAGTTGGCAGATCACCACCGCCAGCGTGCCCTTCATGACGCGCAAGGGCAACCTGCGCTACCAGGTGTCGGCCGGGCGGCCGTTGTTCGGCGGCCGCGCCAGCAACCAGATGGCCACCCCCGGCTTCATCATGGGCGAGGCCACCTGGGGCGCGTTCAACGACACCTCGCTGTATGGCGGCCTGATCGCCACCAACGGCAACTACCATGCGCTGGCGCTGGGCGCCGGCCAGAACCTGGGCGTGCTGGGCGCGCTGTCGGCCGACATCACGCGCTCGGATGCGCGGCTGCCGTTCTCGGAAGCGCCGCGCCGCATCGGCTACAGCTACCGCGTCAACTACGCCAAGACCTTCGACGGCCTGGGCAGCACCATTGCCTTCATGGGATACCGGTTCTCGGGGCGGCACTTCCTGTCGCTGCAGGATTACATCGCGCGCGCGGCCCTGCGCGATGAGTACTTCCGCGAGGAGAAGCAGAGCTACACGGTGGCGTACAGCCAGTACCTGCGCGCGCTGAACATGAGTGTGTCGCTGTCGCTGAGCCGGCTGAACTACTGGAACGACAGCGCCAGCAACAACCACTACATGCTGTCGCTCAGCAAGAGCGCCAGCTTCGGCGCGTTGCGCAACGTCAGCCTGTCGCTGTCGTTCGCGCGCACCCAGGGCTTGTACGGCCAGACCGAAAACCAGGTCTACGCCACGCTCAGCATTCCGCTGGGCGACAGCCGCCAATTCAGCTACGGCTACCAGAACGGCGGCAGCGGCCGCATGCAGCACACCGCCGGCTACACCGACTTCAGCAGCCCGGACACCACCTGGAACCTGAGCGCGAGCGACGAACGCAGCGCCGACGCGCAGCGCCAGAGCCTGAGCGGCAACATCCAGAGCCGCACGCCCTACGGCCGCGCCAGCGCCGACTTCACCGTGCAGCCGGGCCAGTACCGCAACATCGGCCTGAACTGGTATGGCTCGCTGACGGCCACGGCCGCGGGCGCGGCGTTCAGCCAGCCCGGCGCCGGCAACGAGCCGCGCATGATGATCGACACCGACGGCATCGGCGGCGTGCAGGTGGACAACGGCAGCGGCATCACCAACCGCTTCGGCATCGCGGTGGTCAATGGCGTATCGAGCTATCACGAGAGCAGCATCTCGGTGGACGTGAACGCGCTGCCCGACGGCGTGGAAGTGGCCGACTCGATCGTCGGCCAGGTGCTGACCGAAGGGGCCATCGGCTACTCGCGCATCCGCGCCAGCCAGGGCGAGCAGATCCTGGGCCTGGTGCGGCTGGCCGACGGCAGCAGTCCGCCGCTGGGCGCGCTGGTGCTGTCCACCCGCACCGGCCGCAGCGCCGGCATGGTGGGCGACGACGGGCTGGTCTACCTGAGCGGCTTGGAGGCGCAGGACCGCGACGCGCTCACCGTGACCTGGGCCGGCGAGCGGGAATGCCACCTGACCCTGCCCGGCCAGGCCGCCCTGGACGCGGGGCCCCTGCCCATGGCCTGCCAATGACGCCGCCCGGCGCGGGCGGCGCGCCTGTGGATTTTTTTGACAACTGCGTCACGCGCGACGCGGATAACCCTCAACCCCGGAAAAGAAGGAACTCTCCGATGATCAGGAAAACTGTCCTCGCCGCCCTTGCCGGCGTCGCCCTCACCCAACCGATTACCGGATCGGCCGCGGACTTCGGTTCGGGCAACCTCACCTTTTCGGCCACGGTCACCGAAGCGCCTTGCAGCATCTCGGCCGGCGACGGCAACATGGTGGTCGACCTGGGCCAGGTCTCGCAGAATGCGCTGAACGCGCCGGGGAAATTCTCCGCCTCGGTGCCGATCGACATTCATCTGACCGGCTGCACCTTCGCCGCGGACACCGGCGCCGGCGCCAATCCGAACGGCAAGCTGTCGAAGGTGGGCGTGCAGTTCATCGGCAACTTCTTCAACCCGACCCTGGGCAAGCTGGTCAACACCGGCTCGGCCAAATCCGTCAGCATCCAACTGCTGGGCAGCGACAACAACACGCCCCTGGTCGGCGGCCTGGCGCTCACCGCCGCCAATGCGCAGCAGCTCAGCGGCGCCAGCGCGGTATTGAAGTACTTCGCGCGCCTGTCCGTGCTGGGCGGGGCCCGGGCCGCGTCCACCCCCGGCTCGATCTCGGCCAGCGTCACGTATGCGTTGACCTACTTCTAAGCGCCGCAGCCTGCGTGCCACCGGACTTCCCCGTATTCTTTTTGCAGACAGCCATGAAAACCAAGCATCTCGCCGCGCCCCTTCTGGGGGCGCTGCTGGCCTGCCCCGCCCCCGGCCAGGCCGCGATCAACGTCGACCGGACCCGCATCATCATGGGCACCGCGCAGAAATCGGTATCCGTGGTGCTGACCAACGAAAGCGCCGACACCCCCTACCTGGCGCAGTCCTGGATCGAAGACCACGACGGCAACATGACCAACGACCTGCTGGCGCTGCCGCCGCTGCAACGCATCGACGCCGGCAAGAAGGCGCAGGTACGGATCGCGCAGATGAGCGCCGCCGCCAAGGCGCGCTTGCCGCTGGACCGCGAGACCCTGTTCTATTTCAACGTGCGCGAGATCCCGCCGGCGCCGAAAGACAAGGATGCCAGCATCCTGCAACTGACCACGCAAAGCCAGATCAAGCTGTTCCTGCGCCCGGCCGCACTGGCCGCGCGCGGCGAGGCGGCGCCGGAACAGACCTTGCAGGCGCGCACCGACGGCCGCACGCTGACGCTCAAGAACGCATCGCCCTACTACGTCACGGTGCTCTGGCTGGGCAGCGACCGCAAGCAGCGGCTGCCCGGTTTCGACACGCCGGTCATGCTGGCGCCGCAGTCGGAGCAGACCGTGAAGGCGGCGCTGCCGGCTGGCGCCAGCCAGTTGATGCTGGGTAACGTCGACGACTATGGCGGCCTGCGCATGAACCGCTTCCGCTGCGAAGCGGGCTTGTGCGTGTTCCAGGAGCGCACCGGCGAGTGACGGCCACCCGGGCCGGGCGCGGTCCGGGGCCGGCGCGGGCGCCGGGGCCGTCAGCGGCGGCAGACCCAGGCGCCCAGGGCGAGCATGCCGACCAGCGCCGCGCCGAGGACGATTGCCGCATGCTCGCCCCGGTCGGTACCCAACAGGTACAGGCCACACACAATCACAACGGTAAACACGATCAGCACCCCCAGGACAAAGGGGCGCCAGTGCCTGCGCGCGGTACGCAACCATCCGCTCAAGGCAACTCTGGGTCTGCGCATGGGCTCGGTGGAAACTTGAATGCCGGAGTTACATTCTGCCAAATTTCTCCCTGATGGAATAGTGTTTTCCATATATCGAACTAATCGCCCCCCGCGCACGCCTTTCCGGCGGCGCGCGGCTAGAACCGGTATTGAACGGCGGCCTGGAGCGCCTGCGAGTGTTCGCCGCCGCCATAGCGGCCCTGGTAGCCCGCCAGCCCGCGCCAGGCGCCGTCATTGGCGACGCTGAGCCCGGCCGAGACCAGCATGCGGTCGGCCGGCGCCAGCGCCATCCGCTGCGCGAAGCTGCCCGCCATGCCGCGCAGATGGCCGCGCACTTCGCGGGCCTTGCGCTGGAACTCATGTTCCCAGGCCAGGCCGGCGTAGGGTTGCCACAGGTGGCCGCCCTGGCGCAGACCGGCCTGCAAACGCAGCCCCAGCGTGGACGCCAGTGAACGCCGGCTCTGTTCGCGGTAGTGCATGCTGGTCGCGCTGCGCCCGCCAGCGCGCGCCTCGTCATAGCCCCTGACATTGACGCTTTGCCAGGTCAGGCCGAGCGAAGGGGTCAGGGTGAAGGCGCCCGCCTGCCAGTCGTAGTGTGTCAAGGCGGACAAGGCCGAGGTCTTGCCGGTGGTCGCCCCCTGCTCGCGCAAACGGGCCGGGCCGATGGCGAACTCGCGGGCCACGTCGCGATAGCGCAGGTAGCCGACGCTGCCGATCAGCGCCGCCGACCCGGCGCCCGAGCGGTAGCGGCCATACGCCGACAACTGGGTCTGCTCGAGGCGGAACCCGCCGGCGCCTTGCCCGAGCGTGGCATGGTGCTGGATCTGGGACGCGCCGGCCCCCACCAGCCCGTTGCGGCCGACGCCGCCGTCGATGCCCATGAGCAGCATGTCCATGCGGTTGCCCAAGCCCGGCGTCCAGGCGTCGCCGCCGCGCTGGGTGTCGCTGGCGTGCTGATACGAGGCATAGGCCTGCCCGCCGGTGGAGTCGCCGCGCGCGCGCAGGCGGTCGCCGATCGCGGCCAGGCTGGCGCGCGTGCCCGCCGTCGGCGCCTCGGCCAGCAGCCCGACGCGGGCCGGCGCCTGCAGTACCGACAGCACATAATCGGACAGCAACGCGTGCCCGAGGCCGCTGGGATGGATGCCGTCCGCGAACAGATAGGTGCGGCCGGCGTCCGGCGCCACCAGGTCGGCGCGGCCGCACCAGATCGCCGAATCCGTCGCACACGCGGGCGTGGTGACATTGCGCAGGCCGTAGCGCCGCGGATGGTCGATCACCTCGTTGAGCAGACGGTGGACATCGAGGGCGGCCAGGTTGCCCTGGTAAGCCGCGAGCGGACGGTTCAGCGCGTCGTTGAAAGCCGAGGCCATGTCGCTCAACAAGGCGCGCGAGGCAGACGGCAGGCCCAGCGCCCAGGGGGTGCGGCCGATGTCGGGCAGGTTGACGACGAGCACGGTGCCCGCGCCGGCGGCGCGCAGGCGCTGGATCTGGCCGGCGACATCGACGGCGGTCTGGGCCGAGACCGCCAGCACCTGCCGCCGCGCGTCGGCCTGCGCGGCGGGCAGCGCCAATGAACTTTGGTGGGCCGCCAGCGTCGCGATCAGGTCGTTGGCGCCGGCCCAGACCGAATACAGGCCGTGGCGGCTCAGGCCGGAAGGGCGATTGCGCAAGAGCGTCGAGACCTGGTCTGCGACCGGGGGAATGATCACGTGCAGGGCCACTGTTCCCATCGGGGTATCCAGCTCGGGCAACAGGTACTGGGCCGCCTGCGTGGTGCGCGCGCCGCCCCAGGCGTAGTTGTTGCCGCCAGCCCCGGCGGCTTTCCAGGCATCCGCGGTGCCCGGGCCCAGGGCCCTGGCCAGGTGCAACGCCCAGGTGGCATCGGGATTGGTGGTGTGGGCCGGCTGCAGGGGCCGGCCCCAGAAAATGGCGGCCGCCTCGGCCGGTGCCAGGCCAGGGAGAAAACCCGCCGGCAAGGGGTTTCCATCCGGCCCGAGTACATTTTCCCAGGTGAATGCGGGCGCGGTGATGGCCCCGCCATCGGTCAATGAGTCGCCCAGAAAGGCGACCTCATGGTAGGGCGAGGCCAGGGCGCCCGGCAGGGGGCCCAGCAACGTGACCAGCGCGACCGCCCCCATCCGGACGTGGCGCCGGCCCTTCGATTTTCTTGCATCAGCCATGCGACTGTCTTCTCCAGTTTATTGAATCGAATCCATCGCCATGGCTGCCATGGCCTGGATGAAAACGACCGCTTCAATACACTGCGGAATTCAATCGACCCGCCGCGGAAGTGCCAATTCGGCTCCCCCAAAAACCGGAATTGTCTTAGACGGAAACCTCCGGAGGCTGCTGCCATGGCGGCGTGGAGCCGGGCCCGGGCAGATCCACCGGCTGCGCCTGCGCATTCACCTTGAAGCGCCGCACCTGTTGCGCCAGCCGGCCGGCCTGCTCGCGCATGCTGACGGCCGCGGCGGCGGCCTGCTCGACCAGCGCCGCGTTCTGCTGAGTGACGTCGTCCATCTGCGTCACGGCCTGATTGACCTGGCCGATGCCGTTGGATTGTTCGGCCGAGGCGCCCGCGATCTCGCGCACCAGCGTGACAGCGCGGTGCACGCTGTCCACCACTTCGCGCATGGTGCGGCCGGCCGCGTCGGCCTGGCGCGTGCCGTCCTCGACGCGGCTGACCGATTCGTTGATCAGCGCGTTGATCTCCTTGGCCGCCACCGCCGAACGCTGCGCTAGCGTGCGGACTTCGCCGGCCACCACCGCGAAGCCACGGCCCTGCTCGCCGGCGCGCGCGGCCTCGACCGCCGCGTTCAGCGCCAGGATGTTGGTCTGGAAAGCGATTCCATCTATCACGTTCGTGATATCGGCGATCCGCTGCGAACTTTCCGAGATTGCATCCATGGTTCGCACCACGCCGTCGACTTCCTCGCCGCCGCGCGTGGCCACGCTGGAGGCGCGGGTGACGAGCTGTTCGGCCTGATGCGCATGGTTGGCGTTCTGCTGCACGGTGCTGGTGAGCTGCTCCATCGAGGCGGCGGTTTCCTCCAGCGAGGCCGCCTGCGCCTCGGTGCGCCGCGACAGGTCGGCGTTGCCCTGCGCGATCTCGGATGAGGCCGCGGCAATGCCTTCGCAGCCATCGCGCACGTCGCGCACGATGCCCGCCAGGCCGTCGTTCATGTCCTTGAGCGCGGCCATCAGGTCGCCGGTTTCGTCACGCTTGAGGACGCGGATGTCGCCGGTCAGGTCGCCGGCGGCCACCTGGCGCGCGGCGTTCACCGCCTGCCCAAGCGGCCCGACGATGCCGCGCGTCATCAACCAGCCCAACAGAATCCCGAGCGCCACGCCGCCCAACGACAGCGCGACCATGATGTCGCGGGTGCGCGCATACAGATCGGAACCGGCCTGCACCGACTGCGCGGTGGCGTTTTCCTTGTTGCGGGCGAGCTTGGCCATGAGGCTGTCCAGCAGTTCCGAGGATGCGATCAACTGCTTTTCGATCTCGACAGCGCGCGCATCCTTCTGCATCAGCGGCAGTCTGGCGGCATCATTGAAGAACGCGTCGGCGTCGCGCCTCCAGGTGTCCTCCATCTGCTTGAACGACGCCAGCATGCGGCGCCCGTCGTCGGTGTGGAAGTAGCTGTGGGCGCGCTCGCGCAACGCCGCCATCTTGTTTACGGCGCTGTCGAACTGCTGGCGGATGGCCTCGCGCTCGCGCTCGCTGGACGCCGCCAGGTAGCTGTTGCGGGCGCGGCCGGCGTACACCAGTTGGAGGTTGGCGTCCTTGATTGCGGTCAGGCCACGCAGTTCAACGTCGTAGAGTTCGGTGTTCATGTTGTTGATGCGGGCCATGGCCCAGACGCCGAAGGCGCCGATCGCGCCTCCCAACAGCGCCACCATCAGAAATGCGGCCGACAGACGGGCACGGATACGCAGACCAGAAAATAGCCGAAACATGCTTGCTTCCTAGGGTGCCGCGGCCGGATGGCGTGATGCCGCCTATTGTTGGGCCGGGGCGTTGTTGAGCCGGACTTGCATCGTAGGACTAAGAGAAGCCCCGAAATAACCTTAGGAAAAGCGGGTTTTTGCGACTTTTCCTGCTGCTGGTTCAAGCCTCTGCTTAACGCCCATATAAATTTTTGTAATAAGCAAGCAGGGCGTGACACGGCGGACGCACACGTCCGTCAGTCCGAGAATGCGCACGCGCCCTTGCGGCGTGGCCGCCCGCTAACGGCGGGTTAATACGCGGCATTGAGCATGGCGGGGCGTCGAGCCCGGTGCGTTCCAAAAACCGGGACTGGCTCAAGGCCAATGCCGCC
The DNA here is from genome assembly GCF_050285565.1 of Achromobacter sp. GTDB lineage: Bacteria > Pseudomonadota > Gammaproteobacteria > Burkholderiales > Burkholderiaceae_B > Achromobacter. The sequence continues at coordinate 186,098 of NZ_JBLZXG010000002.1, read as the reverse complement.
CTTCACGCCTCGATCGCGAGGCCAAGACGTTCACGGAGACCCGTCCCACCATGCGCACGCCCGGATCCCTGCGGATCGCGTCCCGACGCGCCCTGTCCATTCTTGCCCTGTCCATCCTGGCCGCCTGCGCTGGCGGTCCGCGTCAGGGCGCCGTGAGGGCGAACCTGCCGCCTCCCGGGCCTGCGGGAGGAACCAGCGGCAGCGAGGATCGCGGCGGCGCCGTCGGTGCTGGCGGTGGCCGCCCAGCCGAAACCGGCCCGGTTGGCGCGCCCGTGGCGCCGGCCGAGCCTGTGCCGGTTGCGCCTGTCGAGCCGGTTGTGCCTGTCGAGCCGGTTGTGCCTGCCGAGCCGGTTGCGCCTGTCGAGCCGGTTGCGCCTGTCGAGCCTGTTGCGCCTGCCGAGCCGGTTGCGCCTGCCGAGCCGGTTGCGCCTGCCGAGCCGGTTGCGCCTGCCGAGCCGGTTGTGCCCGTCGAGCCGGTTGCGCCTGTCGAGCCTGTTGCGCCTGTCGAGCCTGATGCGCCTGCCGAGCCTGCTGCGCCTGCCGAGCCTGTTGCGCCTGCCGAGCCTGTTGCGCCTGCCGAGCCTGCTGCGCCTGCCGAGCCTGCTGCGCCTGCCGAGCCTGTTGCGCCTGCCGAGCCTGTTGCGCCTGCCGAGCCTGATGCGCCTGCCGAGCCTGCTGCGCCTGCCGAGCCTGCTGCGCCTGCCGAGCCTGCTGCGCCTGCCGAGCCTGCTGCGCCTGCCGAGCCTGCTGCACCTGTCGAGCCTGTTGCGCCTGTCGAGCCTGCTGCGCCTGCCGAGCCTGTTGCGCCTGCTGAGGTACCCGTCGAGCCTGTTGTACCCGTCGAGCCTGTTGTACCCGTCGAGCCTGTTGTGCCCGTCGAGCCGGTTGTGCCTGTCGAGCCGGTTGTGCCTGTCGAGCCGGTTGTGCCTGACGAACCTGTGCCTGACGAACCTGTGCCTGACGAACCTGTGGTTGTCGAACCTGTGCCCGTTGAGCCCGCGCCCGACCCCGCCGCCGATCCCGCCGATCCCGCCGATCCGCCCTCCGCGCCGGCGCCCCTCGGCCCGCCCGTCCCCCTCGGTGACGGCGGCATCCCCGGCTGGCGGCCGACTTCCCCCGTGCCGGCGGTGCCGCTGGTGACGGCGTTCGACGGCACCGGCGTCAACGTCGGCGTGATCGACAATGGCTTCGAAGCCGACCCCGCCAAGGATCACCACAAAACCGCGGTGGCCGGCGTGCTGCGCGAGGTGATCGCCCCGGAAGCGGCCGAACCCACCGACGCCACGGGCGCGATCACCAACCACGGCGCCATGGTCAGCCGCGTCCTCGCCGGCCAGATCGTGGCGGGCGACAGCTTTCCCGAGGGCGTGGCCACCGGCGTCAACCTGTACCAAGCCAACCGGCCTTCCAGCTTCACGAACCTGACACTGCAAAACCTGCTGACGGCGCTGAACGCGCGCGGGGTCCGGATCATCAACAACTCCTGGTCCTTCGGCACCGTCCCCTCCCTGGCGCTGCCCGACGGCAGCGACACCCGGCCCGACTCCGCCACCGTCAGGGGCTTTCTCCCGATGTTCGTGACCGCCGTCACCCGCGACAACCAGTTGCTGGTCTGGGCCAACGGCAACGAATCGCGGGACAATCCCTACCTGATCGCGGGCGCGCCCTATGTCATGCCCGCGCTCGAACGCGGCTGGCTCACCGTCACGCAGTTGCAGTCCGAGGGAGATGATCTTGCGTCGTGGTCCGACGCCTGCGGCGTCGCGGCGAACTGGTGCCTGAGCGCGCGCACGCGCGCCAAATCCCTCACCGGCACCTCGCTCGCCGCGCCCATGGTCGCGGCCACCGCGGCGCTGGTGGCGCAAGCCTATCCCTGGATGGACAACAGCGCCCTGCGCCAGACCGTGCTGTCGACCGCCGACGACCTGGGCGACCGGGCGCGCTTTGGCTGGGGCAAGCTGAACATGGAGCGCGCCGTGCGCGGCCCCGCCCTGTTCGACACGCGCCTGACGCTTGGCGGCGACTTCGTGGCCAGTTTCGATGACATGCGCTCGGAGTTCTTCAACGACATCGGCGGCGACGCTGGCCTGACCAAGGGCGGCAGCGGCACGCTGGTGCTGTGGGGCCAGAACAGCTATGCCGGCGCCACCACCATCAACAACGGCACCGTCGAGCTGTACGGCAGCCTTGCCGGCAACATAGCCATCCAGCCCGGCGGCGCCCTGAGCGCCGACGGCGGCGTGGCGCGGCGCTCGGTGAACAACAGCGGCACGCTGCGGGCCACCGGCAACGGCCTGCACATCCTGGGCGACTACACCGCGCAGCGCGAAGCCAACCTGACCACCCAGCTCGGCACGGCCCTGACGGTCGATGGCACCGCCAGCCTGAACGATTCCGCGCTGGTGGTCACCAAGCCGGACGACGCCTACGTCGTCATGTCGCGCGAGACCGCGCTCAAGGCGGGCGAGGTGGCGGGCCGCTTCGGCAGCGTGACCGCGGGCGCGGGCCTGTTGTATGCGGTCAGCCCCGACTACTCGGCCACCCAGGTCGACCTGAACGTGGCGCGCAACGACGTCGCGGAGGTGGCGCAAGGCCTGTACGCCGGCCAGCCCGGCCGGCTGGCCGCCGCGCAAGCCGTCGAAACCGCCTTCCAGGCCGCCGACGCCAAAGTGCTGGGCGCGGACGGCCGCGTCAGCGATGCCTTCGTCGCGGGCGCGGCCCAACTGCAAGCCGTGGCCGACGCCACGTCGCTGGCCACGGCGCTGGACAGCGTCAGCGGCCAGATCCACGCCTCGTCGCAGGCGCTGGCCTTCCAACAGGCGCAGACGGTCGACCGCGCCTTGACCGACCGCCTCGATGACCTCGCGCCGTCCGGCGCGCGCACCGGCGGCTGGGTCAACATGATCGGCGCCACGGGACGGCTGCGCCAGTCCGGCTACGCCGGCGCCGCCACCCGCCTGTATGGCGGCCAGGCCGGCTTCGACCACGCCGTCGCCCCCGGCACCGTGGTGGGCATCGCCCTGGCCTGGTCGGACGCCACGGCCAGCTTCGACCGCTACGGCGGCCGCGCCCGGAGCCAGGGCGCGGGGCTGTCGCTGTATGCGCGCCTCGGCGCCGACCTCGGGCCCTATGTGGCGGCCCGCGCCGGCCATGAATGGATCCATGCCGACGTCCGGCGCGAGGTCCTGGTGGGCGCCGCCGCGCGCCTGGACAGCGGCCGCGCCGATGGCCTGACCTCGCTATACGTCGAAGCCGGCCACGCCTTCGCCGGCCATGGCAGCCGCCTGACCCCGTTCGTGGGCCTGTCGCACGACCACCTGCGGCGCGGCGCGATCGACGAGGGCGGCCATCCCTTCGCCCTGAAATCCGGCGCGCGCGCCTACGACCAGAGCGCCGGCCTGCTGGGCCTGCGGCTGCGTGCCGCGCCCGTGGACTGGGCCGGCGGCCTCACCACTTTCAGCGCCTATGGCGCCTACCGCTACGGCAACCCGGCGCGGCTGGACTTCACGGCGGCCTTTGGCGGCGCCCCCGACGCCAGCTTCCAGGTCGAAGGCATCGGACTGCCGCGCCATAGCGGCTGGCTCGGCGTGGGCGCCAGCGCCCAGCTCGGCCACGCGCTGTCGTGGTTCGTTAACGGCACCGTGCAATTCGGGCGCGGCGGCCTGGCCAGCAATGGCCTGTCGGCGGGGCTGCGCTACCGCTTCCCATAAGGCACGCGCGGCGGCGCGCCGCCTTGCCTATCAAACTTTGCGCATGACCCATGCGCCGGGGTTATGCCCGGCGCCGCGCCCGCGCCCGCCGCGCCGGGAAATCGCCAATCAAAACAGTCACTTGGCTGGCCCCCAGCGGCATCGGCGCGGCCAGCCGCGCCGATGCCGCCCGGGTTTCGCTAACGCCCGCCAGCGGGCAATCTACGCGGTTTGAATCCAAGAGGCCCGCACGCGAGGCCTCGCTTGCCCCAAGAGGAGCTTTCACCGTGAGCAAAACTTCTACCCAACGCAAGCTGGGCCTGGCGGTCGCGCAGATGGGCCCGGTGCACCTGGCCGATGACCGGGCCGCCGTGGTCAGGCGGCTGGTCGCGATGATGCGCGAGGCGGCCGCGCGCGGCAGCGAATTCGTGGTGTTTCCCGAACTGGCGCTGACCACGTTCTTCCCGCGCTACTGGATGAGCGAAGCCGAGGCGGTCGAGCGCTTTTTCGAGCGCAGCATGCCCAACGCCGACGTGCGGCCGCTGTTCGACACGGCGCGCGAACTCGCCATCGGCTTCTATCTCGGCTACGCCGAGATCACCCCGGACGGACGCCGCTTCAACACGGCGGTGCTGGTCGACCGGAGCGCGCGCATCATCGGCAAGTACCGCAAGATCCACCTGCCCGGCCACGACGACCACAAGGCCGACGCGCCCTTCCAGCACCTGGAAAAGAAGTTCTTCGAAGTGGGCGACCTGGGCTTCGGCGTGTGGGACATGGATGGCACCCACGTCGGCATGTGCCTGTGCAATGACCGCCGCTGGCCCGAGACCTACCGCGTCATGTCGCTGCAAAGCGCCGAGCTGATCGTGCTGGGCTACAACACGCCCTCGCTCAACATCCACTGGAACGAACCGGCGCACTGGCGCACCAGCACGCACGAGATCGTGCTGCAGGCCAGCGCCTACCAGAATGCGGTCTGGATCGGCGCGGCCGGCAAGTGCGGCGCGGAAGACGGCCACCACATGATCGGCAGTTCGATGATCGTGGCGCCGTCCGGCGAAATCGTGGCGCGCTCGACCTACGAGGAAGACGAGGTCATCACGGCCCGCATCGACCTGGCCATGGGCCAGACCTTCCGCGAGCACGTGTTCAATTTCGCCAAGCACCGCAGCCCGCGCCACTACCAGTTGATCGTCGAGCGCACCGGCGCGGGCGCGCCGCTGCCGGCGCCGAGCCCGGATGCCGCCTAGCGCCGGTTGACGCGCGACCAGGGCGGGCCCGCACCGCCCGCGCGCGAGGCGCCAACGCAGGCAACGCGTCAATATCAGACCGTTATTAAGACGCCACAAGCCCTTTCCGCGCACGCACTCCCCTAGAATCCCGGAGGTACCGATTTCAAAGAGGAACGCTGGGCGATCGCGCCGTGGCACCGCGCTACACGCGGTTCGCGGCCGGCCGCCGCCAAGCGTGAATATGCGCATTCTCGTGGTTGAAGATCCTCCCGATTGGGCCGAAACCGTCTCCCGGCATATCGCCGGCCTCGGCCATGCCGTGCAGACGTGCCATGGCCTGGGCGACGCGCTCGATCACATCCGGCGGCAGCCGCCGCAAATCCTCGTCACCGGCGCGCCGCTGCCTGACGGCGACATACTCGATCACATCGCCGCGCTGCACCGCACCTTTCCCACCATGGGCATCGTCGTGCTCGCCGCCAGCGTGCGCGTCAACACGCAGTTGCAGGGCATGAGCGACGGGGTCGACCATTACCTGACCAAGCCGGTGCAACTGCCCGTGCTGGCCGTCACCCTGAGCGCGCTGGAGCGCCGGCTGGTCTCACTGTCGCCCGCGCCGCCAAGCGCCGGCAGTTGGACGCTGGACGTGGCCTCCCGCCTGTTGCGCTCGAAGGAAGGCGAGCAGGTCGACCTGACCGCCAAGGAAGCCATCGTCATGGCCTCCCTGATCCAGAGCCCGAAGTTTCCCATCAGCCACAGGCGCATGTCGCAGATCCTGGGCTACCCCGAAGTCATCTACGACAAGCACCGCATCGACGCCCTGCTCTACCGCGTGCGCAAGAAGCTCGGCACGATCCGCGGCGCGCCCATGCAGATCCGCAACATCTATTCCGAAGGCTCGCTGTTGGTGCTGCGCGACATCACCGTCAGCATCGCCACCCCGGCCTGGGCCGACGCCACTGAGCATTGATGAGTTTCCAAGACCCTCGCGGCTTCTATACTGCACAGGTCTTGAAACTTTCCCCAAGAGAGCTAAGACCCTGAAGGCCCCACTCGCTTACCGGCGGGCGGGGCCTTCTTTTTGGGTCTTCGCCGATCCCGGGGCGGCAGGCCGGCAGGGAACGGCACGTTGCCCACGCGCGCTGGCTCGCCTACGGCGCTCGCGGCGGCGGCCGCGCGTGTTCGCGACATTCGTTCATCTGTTAAAGTCGCGCACTGCAAGACTTCAGGGCGGTGCGCTGCATGAAGTTCAACCTCTGGGCGGGCATCCGCCCCATCGATTTTTCCTTCCTGTGCCACCACCATGATTCCAATACACCGCTCGGCCGGGCGCCCCGCATCAGACGGCCTGTGCCAGGGTTGCACATCAGGCGAGGAAGCGCCGATCGACATGACGTTCGCGTTTCAGCCCATTGTCGACGTGGCATCGGGCGAACCCTATGCCTATGAAGCCCTGGTGCGCGGGCCTGAAGGGGAGTCGGCGGCTTCGGTGCTGGCGCAGGTGAACGACTCGAACCGCTATCATTTCGATCAGCGTTGCCGCACGACCGCCATCGAACTCGCCGCCCGGCTGGAGATGGGCCGGTTCCTATCCATAAATTTCATGCCGAACGCGGTCTATCAACCCGCCGCGTGCATACGCACGACCTTCGAGGCCGCGGAGCGACACGGCTTTCCGATCAATCGGATCATTTTCGAAACCATCGAAAGTGAGAGCATCATCGACCGCGCGCATTTGTTGAAGATCTTCCAAGCCTACAAGTCGTATGGCTTTCAGACCGCCATCGATGACTTTGGCTCGGGCTATTCGGGTTTGACGCTGCTGGCCGACTTTCAGCCGGACCTCATCAAGCTCGACATGGCGTTGGTGCGCGGCGTCGATACCAATGGCGCGCGCCAGCGCATCATCTCAGGCGTGCAAAGGATCTGCGCGGACTTGGGAATTCGAGTCATCGCGGAAGGCATTGAAACCGTGGGCGAGCGTGACTTTCTGGCGTCGCAAGGCATTACGCTCATGCAGGGGTACTTGTTCGCCAAGCCGGCATTCCAGGCGATGCCGCCGATATCCAATGCAGGCTGATGGTCGCGATAGTCGGCCGGGCAGCCCGGCGTTAAAAGCATGAGTGAGCGTGACCGATGCTGCAACAGAAATTGTTTGAAGCTGCATTCATGCAGTCCTGGAACGCGCTGGTCATCACGGATGCCGACCTTTCGGCGGGATGCCGGGTTCAGTTCGCCAATCCCGCTTTCTTGGCCATGACCGGCTATAGCCTGGACGAACTGCGCGGACGGTCGCTCCGCATGCTTCAAGGGCCGGCCACCGACCAGAGCGTTATCGCGCAACTGCGCGCCTGTTTGAAAGACGGACGGTTTTTCGAGGGGAGTACCACCAACTACCGCAAGGACGGTTCGGATTACATCGTCCGCTGGAACGTTTCGCCGATTCACGACGCTACCGGAGCGGTCACGCATTTTGTGTCGGCGCAGGAGGATATTTCCGAATTGGCGCGGGTCGAGCGCACCAATCGTCTGCTGGCCCGCGCGCTCGACGCGACCAGCGATCTGGTGATGCTGACGGACGCCAGATCACGGATCATCTTCGTGAACAAGGCGTTCGAAGACGCCACCGGCTACCCGCTGCCCGTCATCCGTGGCAAAACGGCGGCGATCCTTAAATCCGGCGAGCATGATGACGCTTTCTATGCGGCCATGTACCGCACCCTGGCAAGCGGCCGGGATTTCCGCGCCAAGTTCGTCAACCGCAGGCGCGATGGGTCGCTCTTTCACGTCGAGCAGACCATCTCAACGATTTTCGATGATGCCGGGCGGGCAACCCACCACATCAGCGTAAGCAAAGACGTGTCGCAGCAAGTGGAACGGGAGCAGGCCCTGTGGCGCGCCGCCACCAAAGACAAGCTCACGGGGCTCTACAATCGTTATCAGGGCGAGAAGATGCTGCGGGACTGCGTTGTCAAAGCCCAGGCCGAGGCCGAACCGCTGAGCTTGATCATCGCGGATGTCGACTACTTCAAGCGGATCAACGACCACTTCGGCCATCTCGCCGGCGACCGCGTGCTTACCGAAATCGCGAGAATTCTGCAGGGCGCGGTACGCAGCCAGGACGCGGTGATCCGCTGGGGCGGGGAAGAATTCGTGATCGTGCTGGCCGATTGCCCGATCGCGGACGCCGTCGAACTCGCGAGCCGCATCCGCGCTCGGGTCCAGGCTTATCGCGATGGGGAAATCGGTTCAGTCACCCTTTCCCTGGGCGTGGCGCAGTTTGACCCGGGCGAAACCATCGAGGCATTGATAGCGCGCGCGGACGCCGCGCTTTACGATGCCAAGCGCGCCGGGCGCGACAGGCTCGCCGTCGCGCCCAAACCAGGCAAGGCGTTGATCTGACGCTGGCGCTTCACACCCGACCGTCAACCGGCGGGCAAACTCGCGCGGATCGGGATGCGTGGGAAGGGATCAAAGCGCGTCCAGGCGGCTCAAGGTCAGCGCCGCCTGCTCGCGCAACGCGGTCTGCACCGGCGCGGGCATTTTCCGCAATTGCTGGTACACCATCGCCAGGCGCCGGTTGCCCTCAAGCCGCGGCCGGTGGCGGGCAAAGAAATCCCAGTACAGCGCATTGAACGGGCAAGCGCGGCCGCCGGTTCTCTGCTTCTTTTCATACGGGCACTGGCCGCAGTAATCGCTCATCCGGTCGATGTAAGCCGCGCTGCTGACATAAGGTTTGGTGCCCAGCAGGCCGCCGTCCGCGAACTGGCTCATGCCGACCGTGTTCGGCAATTCCACCCATTCGAACGCATCGACATACACGCCCAGATACCACTGATGCACCGCGCCAGGGTGCAGCCCGGCCAGCAGCGCGAAGTTGCCAATGACCATCAGGCGCTGAATATGGTGCGCGTAGGCGTGCTCTAGCGAATTGCCGATGGCGTCGCGCATGCAGCGCATGGTGGTCTGCCCGGTCCAGAACCAGGCCGGCAACGGGCGCTCATGCGCCAGCAGGTTGCGCGTCTCATAGCCCGGCATGTGCGCCCAATACACGCCGCGCACATATTCCCGCCAGCCCAGAATCTGCCGGATGAAGCCCTCCGCCGCCGCCAACGGCGCGTGCCCCGCTTCGCAGGCGGCTTGCGCCCGCCGCACCACCTCGTCCGGGCGCAGCATCTTGGTGTTCAAGGCGAACGACAACTGCGAATGAAACAGGCGCGGGTTGCCCGCGCTCATCGCGTCTTCGTAAGCCCCGAAGTTCGGCAAAGCGGTCTGGATGAAATGATCCAGCCAGGCTAGCGCCTGCGCGCGGTTCAACGGCCAGCGGAACTGACTGGCTTGGGGATTGCCGAAGCTTTGCACGCCCGCCCGCCGCACCGTCGCCCACAACGCGCCATGGTCATGCACCGGCCTGGCGTCCGGCGGCAACAGCGGCGTGCCGGGCCAGGGCTCACGGTTGTCATGGTCGAAGTTCCATCGGCCGCCCGCCGGCGCGCCCGAGGCGTCAATCAGCACGCCATGGCGCTGGCGCATATGACGGTAGAAGGTCTCCATCAGCCATTGCCTGCGCGGCCCGAAAAACCTGGCGACCTCGTCGCGGGACGTATAGAAATGTTCGCTGTCGACTTCCCGCGCGGGAAACGCTTGCGACGCGCTCCAGGCGCGCAGGCCCTCACTGACGCGCCATTCATCGGGTTGCTGGTAGCTCAGTTCGGCGGCGCCGTAATGCGCCATCAGCGCGGCCAGATTCTGCGTGACGTCCTGGCGATTGCTGGGGTCATCGATCGCCACATACCTCACCCGATGCCCCGCCTGGCGCAGATGGCGCGCAAAATCGCGCATGGCCGCAAAGAGGGCCAGGATCTTCTGCGCGTGATGCCGCACGTAGTCCGTCTCTTGACGCACTTCCATCAGCACGTACACCACCTGCGGGTCGACCTGACCGAACCAGCTGTGAAGCGGGTTCAACTGGTCTCCCAGAATCAAGCGCAGCGCGCGCGCGCCGGCGCGTCTGGATGCCATGGCGCCCCGTCCCGGATCAGAACGCCGGTTCCAGGGGCGGCTGCGCGCGTTGCCGGCCGACCCGGATAAACGCCTCGGTGCCCAAGCCCACCCGCCCCAGGCCCAGCCATGGCGCCAGGCGCCACAATGGGTGGGTGAAACGACGTCCGGATCCGGCATGGCGCATGGCAAACCTCCGCTGAAAGTAACCCCTGCGATTATATTTGCGGGGGTCTGCCCCCAATAGCTTGCGAGGCAGGCACGCGCGCATCGCCCGGGCGCCCGGATGGCCCTGGACATTGGCACACGGGGTGATCCCAGGTTGCATTTTCTCGCATGGGGCAGAAAATGGACGGGCCGGGATCCCCTCGCCCCCCGGCGTCATGCGCGCTGACATGCTCGGTCAATGAGGGCAAGGACGCGGCGTCCTGCATGTAGGATCTGGAGCAGCCAATGGCCCTGGTACACGCAAACCCCCTGGACGTGATTGACCTGTTGCCGCCGCGCGAATCCACCGCGGTTGACGCCGCGGTCAGCCTCAGCCTGCTGCGCACGGTCAATGTGCAGCTCATCCGCCTGGTCCTGCCCGCGCAACACCGGATGCCGTCCCACCGGGTCCCGGGCGAGCTGACACTTCAGTGTCTCTCGGGCCATGTCGATATTGAAACCCCGGCGCGCACGTGCACCCTGGCCGCCGGACAACTGGTGATGCTACCGCCTGACGAACCTCATTGCCTGTATGCGCGCGCGCCCGCCGTGGTGCTGCTCACCCTGCTGCACCCTGTTCCGGGCATCTGGCGCCCGCGCGCCGCCGCGGACGCTTAGCCGCCGTCCAGGCCCGCCCGCGAACGCCGATCGTGCGCGCGCCCAGCGCGAGCAAAAGCTCATAAAAGATCATAAAGCCCTGTCTACGGCGGCGAACGTCTAAAGAACGAATTCTCCTGGGCCGTAGCTATGGCAACGGACGAGCCGCGCGTCGAGCGACGGTTCATCCCGTTTCCGTCGGGCCGCGTCCGTGGCCCGATCCAGCAAAGCCACACTCTGTTCAGGAGCTAACCCATGGCAGCAGTCATCAATACCAATTACTTGTCGCTGGTTGCGCAGAACAACCTCAACAAGTCCCAGTCGTCCCTGGGCACCGCCATCGAACGCCTGTCGTCGGGCCTGCGCATCAACAGCGCCAAGGACGACGCCGCCGGCATGGCCATCGCCAACCGCTTCACCGCCAACGTCAAGGGCCTGACCCAGGCCGCGCGCAACGCCAACGACGGCATCTCGCTGGCGCAGACCACCGAAGGCGCGTCGGCCGAAATCAACACCCACCTGCAACGCGTGCGCGAACTGGCGGTGCAGGCCGCCAACGGCAGCTACTCGACCGAGCAGCTCAATTCCATCCAGGACGAAATCAACCAGCGCCTGCAGGACATCGACCGCATCTCGCAACAAACCGATTTCAACGGCGTCAAGGTTCTGTCGGACAAGGCCACGCCCCTGACCTTGCAGGTCGGCGCCAACGACAACGAAACCATCACCCTGAACCTGACCGAAGTCAGCGCCAAGACGCTGGGCCTGGACGGCTTCAACGTCAACGGCACGGGCGTGACCAAGAACCACACGGCCACCGTGACCGACTTGGCAGCCGCCAACGGTACCGCCACCGGCAACGACTGGACAGTGCAGACCAATCACGCCAGCGCCACCGCCGACCAGGTGTTCGCCAAACTGGAAAATGGCAACAAGGTCACCCTAGGGGCGGTCGTGCCTAGCTCTGCCACCGTCTACAACTACGACGCCAGCAAGAACAATTTCTCGTTCACCGACAAGTCGACCACGAACGCCGGCGCCATAACCACCCTGGCGAACAAGCTGCGCCCGCCCACTGGCACCGCCACCGGCCACTACGTTCACTCCAACGGCACTGCGTCGACCGACTTCGACGTCGACTCCACGGGCGCCATCAAGATTGGCGGCCAGATCGCGTACCTCGATAACGCTGGCTCCATGAGCACCAACAACGCCGGCGGCACCGCCGCCACGCTCACTACCGTGTTGAACGCCATCGGGGGCAATACCAATGCCACTGGCCAGTCGTCGCTGACCATCGGCGGCAAGACGTACCAAAACATGGGTGGGACTGGTAACACTACCCACATCACCTTCGTCGACACCATCTCGTCCGATGCACTGCTGGCCAAGGTCAAGGCCAACACCACCGCCAACGACGTGACGATCACGCTGGGCACGGGCATCACCTCCGCCAACGTGCAGTTCACTTCCGGCACGTCGACCAACACCTACGTCGACGAAAGGAACGAGTTCACCACCGTCGCGAACTTCGAGACGAACTACCATGTCGACCCCACCTCGGGCCAAGCCACCGTGACGGCGGGCACCGGCACGGGCGACTACGCCCCCAAGGTCGGTTCGCTCGCCTACGTCAGCGCGTCCGGCAAGCTGACCACCGACACCACCAGCAAGGGCACGAAGACCGAAGACCCCATGAAGACGCTGGACGCCGCCTTCACGATGCTGGACAAGATGACCGGTGAACTGGGCGCGGTGCAGAACCGCCTGGAATCGACCATCGCCAACCTGAACAACGTGATCAACAACCTGGCCAATGCGCGTTCGCGTATCCAGGACGCCGACTACGCCACGGAAGTGTCGAACATGTCGAAGGCCCAGATCCTGCAACAGGCCGGCACCTCGGTGCTGGCGCAGGCCAACCAGGTTCCGCAGACGGTGCTGTCGCTGCTGCGTTGATCGCGCGCTGACCCACGGCAATCCGGCCCCCGGAGCCATCGCATCGCGCGATGGCCCCGGGGGCCGCAACGCATGGGGCGCCTGACGCCGGCCGGGGGCCGCCGCGGCCGGCCGCCCTTGCGGCTTCAGAGCATGGAATCGCGCGCCTGCTCGGCGCGCGCGGCGCCGATGGCCGTCTCGACGTGCCTGGCCTCTTCGGGCGGCGGCAGCACCGCCGGGAAGCCGAGCGCCTGGATCCACAGCTCGCGGGCCCAGCCCTTGGTGTGATAGAGGTGGTGATCCTCATCCTTTTCAACGGCGTCGTACGCCTGCTTGAGCGCCTTGGCCTGGGGGCCGCTCAGTTTGTCCGCCACCAGGCCGATCAACTCCCAGTTCTGGTGGTCCTTGGTCTCGGCCAGCACGACGCACTCGGCCGCCACCCGTTGGGCCGCCGCCGCGTCGCCTTGCGACTTGGCCAGCGCCATGGCGGCCACCAGGCTTTCGCCCAGATGCTTGACCACCTTGCGGCTCGGCACGGCCGCGTCGGGATCCAGCCCCAGTGTTTCGAACGTGCCCAGCAGCACGCGCTGGTGGGTCTGGGTTTCTTCCAGATAGCCCTGCCATTCCTTGCGCAGATCGTCCTCCAGCGTACAGGCCAGCGCGGCGCGGTAGACCTGCTCGCCTCCCAGCTCGGTCTCTAGCGCCTGATACAGCAAATCGTGGATTTGGTCGAGGTTGCCCGCTTTCTTGGCCATCTTGCTCTCCTTGTGAGTGGTCCATTGCGTCCCTCCCTGCAGCAAGTGGCGTGCCGGGGCCGCGCGCGGGCTCTACAATGCCGCGTGGTCGCCCTTTCCAGGAGTTTTTCCATGCTCGGTGTCACCGACTATGGCGCCTTCGTGCTCGCCTTCCTCATGCTGCTCATCATTCCCGGGCCGGGCAATTTCGCCTTGCTCACCGCCACTGGCAAGGGCGGCATCAAAGCGGGCCTGGCGGCCACCTGCGGCGTGATCCTGGGCGACCAGGTGCTGATGTGGCTGGCGGTGGCCGGCGTGTCCGCGCTGCTGGCGGCCTATCCCACCGCGTTCCACGTGGTGCAGTGGGCCGGCGCCGCCTATCTGGCGTGGCTCGGGTTGCAGATGATGCGCAGCAAGCCCGGCGCCGCGCCGCGCCCGAGCCGCATGGACAACGGCCATTACCTGCGCCAGACCGCGATGATCACCCTGCTCAACCCCAAGGCGATCATGTTCTACATGGCGTTTTTTCCGCTGTTCATCGATCCGGTCAGGCACCAGGGGCTGGTGACTTTCGCCTTCATGGCGGTGACCGTGGCGGCGCTGACGTTCCTGTATGGCCTGGTGGCGGTGCTGCTGACGCACCACCTGGCGCAGCGCATGCGCGCCAATCCGCGCGTGGCCAATCTGCTGGAGCGATTGGCGGGGGTGTTCTTGTTGGGGTTCGCGGTGAAGCTGGCGGCGATCCGCTAGCGCGCGGGGCGGGCGCGGGCGGCGCCGCGCCGGGTTCGGCGCGAGCCGCTAACGCCCGCCGGGGTCAGGCCGGTTCGGGCGCGCCCAAAGCGGCAACGCGCGCCGGGCCGCGTTCCAGCAAGGCGCGGATGATCTGCAACTGGGCCTCGAAGGCTTGCAGGCGCGCGTCCTGGTGCGCGCCCACGGCCTGGTTCCAGGCCTGCAAGGTCTCCAGCATGGCCGGCGCCTGGGCCAGCCCCTGCACGCAGCGGTCGAGCGCGTCGCGCTGCAAGCCCTGCTCCTTGCACAGGTCGGTCAGCAGGCCGGTGGTATGCCGCAGCGCGGTCACGCCGGTGGCCGAGGAATCCGTCAGCACCTGCATGGCCTGGATGGCGGCGTCGCCGCGCTCGAACAGGGCCGTCAGCATGTTCTGCATCGACACCGCGCGCTCCTTGGCGTCGTGGACCTGCGCGATGGTGGCGTCCTGCCAGTCGCCGATCTGCTCGAAGCGCGCTTCCAGTTGGGCGCGGTTGTGCGCTTCCTGCTCGCACGCCTGGGCAAGCTGGCGCTGCAACGCCTCGTGCGCGCGCGTCGAATCGGCCTGGCGCTCGCCCAACCGCTCGATCAGTTCGCCCAGGCGGTGCACCTGGCGCGCCAGCATTTCTTCGTTCACGCTTTCCGTGGCTTTCAGGCTGAACCGTTGATTGCGGACATCCAGGCGCTCCAGCATGAACTTGCGCACCGCCCGCATGTAGTCCTCGACCTGCCCGCGCAGCAACACCATCATCAGGCCCAGCAGGATCGAGCCCACCAAACCGAACAGCGAGGCCGCGAAGGCGGTGCCCATGGCGGTGAGCGGGCTCTGCAACTGGGCCACCAGCCGCCCGAACACCTGCTCGACCTCGGAGCCGTCGACGGCGCTGGAGTTCAGTTGCGACAGCATCGTGCCGACGTCGCCCAGCGTGTAGATCAGGCCAACGAAGGTGCCGACCAGCCCCAGGGCCACCATCAGGCCGACCAGGAAGTCCGGCAGGATCTGCGCCTGATAGACGCGGATGCGCAGGTTCTGCACGTCGCGCTCGATGGCCTCCTGGCTCAGGCCCAGCGATTCCTGGCGCAGCATCACCTGGCCCAGGTTGGAGCGCACGTAGGCCAGCGAACGCCAGTCGCGGCCCTCGTCGTGGGTCTCGGCGATGAAGGCGACCAACGCCTCCCAGCGCGAATTGACGCGCAGGCTTTGCCAGATGATGAGCGCCGAGCCGATGCCCAGGCCGATCAGGATCACGAAGGAGATCGCGTGGCCGGAGCCGAGCGCCATCTTGAAGAAGCCCGGCCAGAGGACCACCGCGGCGGCCGCCGCGATCAGGGGCGAAATGACTTTCAGCACGTTCCAGCGCACAGATCGAAACACGGTCATGGCAGTTCCTCAGCGCTCGACGGACATGGAGACCGTCATGTCGTTCTGCCCGGCGGGGGCCGGGTCCATGTGCATCAGGATGCGTTCGGGAGACACGTTCTTCTTCATCAGATAGTCCTTGATTGAGATCAGGTAGAACAATGCGGTGCGCTTGTTCTCGGTCAGCGCGTAGTTGGGGACATGGATCACCACCTCGATCACGGCGGCGCTGTCGCGTTGGGCGCCGAAGTCCTTGAGCACGCGCTGCAGGTCGGCGTCGATGCGCCGCTGCAAGGTCGGATCGCCGCCGGGCATCATCGGGCCGAACGGGTCTGACGACCGGGCCGCGTCCGGCGGTGCCGCGGTGGTGCTGTCGAGCTTGGAGCCGGCTTGCGCCGTGGCGGACGGCGCTGGCGCCGGGGTGGCCTGCTTGCGGCGCAGGGCCGCCAGTTCCTGCCGCAAGGCGTCGTTTTCCTTGCGCAGCACGGCCTGGGCCGCGTCGTCCGAGGCCTTGGAGGCCTTGGACGCCGCCTGCGCGGTCGTGGCCGCCGCGACAGCCGGCCAGGCGTCGTCCGCGTCCGCTGGCGGCGCGGCCGTCGCTTGGGTGGGCGCGCCGTTGCGCGGCGCCGGGGCGCTGTCCGGCGACAGGGCGACGGCGGACGGCTGGCCCGCGCCGGCCGCGGCCGGCCGGGTGTCGCCGGCCGCGCCTGTCTCGTTGGCGGCGGTCGCGGCGGTCGCGGCGGTCGTGGCGGTCGTG
Source organism: Achromobacter sp. (assembly GCF_050285565.1). Taxonomy (GTDB): domain Bacteria; phylum Pseudomonadota; class Gammaproteobacteria; order Burkholderiales; family Burkholderiaceae_B; genus Achromobacter. Next base: position 169,815 of record NZ_JBLZXG010000002.1, on the reverse strand, counting down.
GCGGTCGAGCTGTTCGAGCCGTTCGAGCTGTTCGAGCCGTTCGAGCCGTTCGAGCCATTCGCGCCATTCGCGCCATTCGCGCCGTTCGAGCCGTTCGAGCCGTTCGAGCCGTTCGAGCCGTTCGAGCCGTTCGAGCCATTCGCGCCATTCGCGCCGTTCGCGCCAGCCTCACCAGCCCGGCCCGCGCCACCGGTCGCCCCCCCCGCGCCGGCCGGCGCGGCCTGCGACTCCTTGAGGCGTTGCTCGACCAGGGCGCGTTGAATCGCCATCTTGGCCATCAGGCCGCTGAACATGCCCAGCGACATGGCCAGAATCACGATCACGAACACCAGCGCCAGCACCAGATTGGAGAAGGCGTCCACGAAGCCCGGCCAGTAGTTGATTTTTCCCGCGGAATTGTCCATGCGTGTTTCCTCAGATAACCGGATGGGCGGTCGAACGCAGCACGCCGTTCAGGTCGAGCGCGATGTCGGTCTGGACGACCAACTGCAAGGCCTGGTCGGGCGCGGTGAACACCGTGTACGCGGGCGCGTCCGATGCCGCCGCGATCGTGCCGCTTTCGCGCCACGCCGTGGCGTTGGCGGTGTCCGTGAACCGCAGCACGTCGTGCTGCCCGCCCTGCACGATCAACTGGTGGAACGCGGCGTTCAGCAGATCGCTGTGCAGGCCGGCGGCCGCGCCGATATCGGCCAGGCGCACATCATCGGCGCCGATGACGAGGGTGTTGCCCCGCGTATGGGTGGCGTGGTCGGCATCCAGGTCGACCCGGTTGATGACGCCGTGCACGGCCGCGAAGTCCACGGTCTGCCCGTCGCCGGTGACGGCGACCGCCTTGTCGACGATGCCGAATGCGCCATTGGCCAGGAACACTCTGCTTTCGGTCGCCTCTTCCGGGGCCATGTGGACGCCGTCGTGGTCGACCACGGCCACCAGGGTATGGCTGCCGCCGTCGGTCACCGTGGTGTCGAAGGAATAGGCGGTGGGCCGCGCCGCATCGGCCAGGGTGGCATGACCCAGCACGCCGGCCTCGAACTGGGCGAAATCGGTCAGCGCCACATAGCCGCTGTCGCCCGGCCGCTGCACACTGATCCGCCAATCGGTGGTGGTGTTGGAGTTCTGGAACAGAATGGAATCCAGGTGATGCCAACCGGCTTCCAGGTGGGTGGTGGCGTACTGGGCGTGCGCAAACGACTCGCCCGGCTCTTGCAGCGTATGGCCATCGATCTTGAGCTGCACCTGGGAAGCCTGCAAGGTGGTGCGGAACAGCCAGGTGCCGGCCTGGTTCTGCGCCACGTGGAACCAGCCCGAGGCATGCCCCAGCATCGACGCTGCCGAGACGATCACGCCGGCGTCGAACGGATTCCCGGCGCCGTACACCAGCCTGTCGGCCATGCGCGACACGGCGGCCGGGGTCTGCGCCATCAACGCCAGGGCGGCATCGAAGCCGCGGCTGGGATCGGGCGGCAGGTTCCAGAATTGCAGCCGCAGGCCGTCGCCGACCCGATGCGCGGTCAGGTCGATCACCTGCAACTGCTCATCCTGGCCCAGCGGCGCGCTCAGCGCGAAATTCAGCTTGACGTGATGCGGCTTGTCCGTCGCGCCCAGCGCCACCGCGTGCTCGGTCGGGCTGGTGTAGACGTCGCGGGCCACGGCATAGCCGGTGTCCCCCGGACGGCGCCACTGCAGCCCCCAGTAGGCCTGGCCCCCGGTGTTGCCGACCTCCATGCGCAGGTAGTGCCAGCCCGGCGCCAGGCTGACGCTGCCCTCGCTGCCGCTGGGAAAGAAGCCCCCGATGCGGAACACCGGCTTGCCATCGACGGCGAGCACGGCGAAATCGTCCGACACCGGCGTGCGGAAAGACCATATGCCCGCTTGCCGCTCATCGACATGGAACCAGCCACCGCCCAGGTAGTTGGCGATAACCTGGTACGGGACACCGGGGAGAATCGCGCTGCCGAAGGCGCCAAAATCAAGCGCCGGCACTTGGCCGCGCCCGGTGGGCGTCGCGTTGGCCGAGGTGCGCAGTTGGTTCGCGTCCCAATACTCGCGCGTGGTGTTCCACACGAATACCGAGAATCCGTGGGTGTCCACCGCCACCGCGCTGCCCAGGGGCGCGCCGTCTTCGGCGCCGGTCAGCGTGACGAGCTGGCCGGGCGCCTGCGCCGCCATATTCAGCGCGAATGCCCCGGAACGCGTCCCGCTGCGGCCGGCGCCGTTCTCGACCACGGCCGTCAGGCTATGGCCGCCATTGTTCATGCCGGTGAAGACGTACGTCCAGCTGCGGCCCGTGGCGCCCAGCGTGGCGTAGCCGACGCGGGCGTCGCCGTCATACAGCGCCACCCGCTCGCTGCCGATCAGCCCGCGATCGAGCGTGCCGCTCACCACCACCGCCGCGTTGCTCACCGACGCGCCGGGTTCGACCCCGGCCAGGCCGTCGGCGCGCGGGGTGGCCACCGACAGGATCGCCGTTACCGCGTCGACCGTCTCCTTGTCCAGGGATACGGTGGCCGACTGCGCCGCCGCGACGCGGGTGTGCGTCGCGCCTTCGACTTGCAGTGTCAGCGTCTGCTCGCCCAGCCCCAGGCCGAACCCGGCGGTGGGCGTGAACGACCAGCCGAAGCGGCCGTCGCTGCCAGCCGCCTGTTGCACGCTGGCGTCGCCCAGGCGCACCTTCTCGCCGTTCAAGGTGCGGTACACGCCCAGCACCTCGCCCTGCCCCAGGGCATGCTGCAACGAGCCGCTCAAGGGCTGAACCCGGTCGGTCTGGCTGGTGAGCGCGTCGATCCTGATCGCGTCGGCGTCGAACACCTCGACCGGGTAGCCGGCGGCATGGGCCGAATCGGAGGCCGGCACCTGCACCCCGTTGATGGTCAGGGTGAAGCGGTGCTCGCCGGCGGACAAGGGCGCGCTGGCGTTGTACCACCACCGCAGCCCCGAGACGCTGGCGGTGCCCAGCAACGCGCCGTTGTCATAAACCTGGATCTGGTCGCCGGCGCGCGGCGCCACGGCCAGCGAGCCGAACAGGCCGACCCGGCCGCCATTCAGGCTCTGGCCGGGCCGGACACTATTGCCAGCCCAGGTATCGAAGGGACTATTGCGGGCCAGCACTTGGGTTCCCGGCAGGACGATCACGGCCTCGATCAGGCCCGCCTGCAACGGATCGGGCGCCGCTTCGTAGACGTTCACCGACAGGGACGCGAACACCAGCGGCGTCAGAATGGCGTTGCCGCTGCCCACGAGCGAAATCTTGAAGTCGTGGCTGCCGTTGGTCAGCGATTCGCCGATGGGGAAGCGCCAGTTCAAGTCGGCGTCGACCGAGGCGCGTCCCAACACCGAGGCGCCGTCCCGCACTTCGACGTATTCGCCGTTGATCAACGGCACGACCAGCTTGCCGCCCAGCGTGAACTGGCGCGAACTGGTGCTCGCGTCCACGTCCTTGCCGTCGGCGCCGAACGCGTGAACGTCCGTGATGTCCTGCAGGCGGAAGCTGAACGGCGCCGACGGCGTGCCGTGGACGGCGCCCTCCGCCACGTAGGTCTGCCCGCTCTTGGCGGCGTTGTCGACCGTGGCGAACAGCCTGACCGAACCGAAGGCCAGATCGGTATCGCTGCGCCACGTCCAATTGGTGCCATTTACCGTGGCCTGGCCCAGATAGGCCACCTTCCCGGCGCCGTCGTCGCCCCAGATGCGCACGACCTGCGCATTGGACAGCGGCGCGCTGACGGTGCCGGACACCAGCGGACGCGGGTACGCAATCGCGCCGTCGGCGGGCACAAAGCCCACCACCGGGCCGTCATCGTCGCGCACCCGCGAGATGGTCGCGATCTGCGTCGGCGTGCTGCCGTCCATCAGGAAGGACACGCGGGTGCCGACCTGCACCTCGTCGTTGTTGGTGCCGACCATCTCGACCGAAATCGTATGGCGGCCGTTGGCCAGCGGCAACGACGGCTGGAAGCGCCACGCCAGGGGATCGCTCGGATCGTCGACGAGGGCGCGGCCCAACACCGTGGTCACGCCGCCCACCGTGTCCGACACGCGCAGGTACTGTTCGCCTTCGCGCACCGGCGCGCTGAGCTTGCCGCTGATGACGGGCAGACCGTCATCGGTCAGGTGCGCGGCGTCACTGAGCACATTGCCACGCAGCGCGCCGACCTGATCGGTCACCGAGGTGATCGTCACATCCTGCAATTGGATGTTCGCGGTGGCGCTGCCGATCTCATTGACCACGTGTGTCAGGCGATTCTCGGGCTTGGCGATCAGGGCATAGCCGCCATGCGGCAAGGCGTTCAGAACCTGGAATTCCCAGGTGGTGGCGGTCACCATCCGCACCTCGCCCAGCCGCACCTGCTGGCCGTCGCGGCCACGGCCGTACACCACGATCTGCTCCAGCGGATCGAGGGCCTGGCTGACGGTGCCGCGCAGCATCGGCAGGGGATTGTGGATCGTCGCGTTGGTGGCCGGAACGTTGGCGCCCTGGTCGTTGGTCAGGCTGATGATCGCCACGAACAACTGGGCGCTGGGCCCGCTATTGGCCGTGATGAAACTCAGCGGCGCTTGCGCTTGCAAGACGGATACGGCCTGGGCGTCGGTGGGGTCGACGCTGGCCGGCAGCGCCAGGACGCTGTACTGATGCCGGCCAACGGCCTGCTGCTGCGGCGTGATGGCGTATTGCCAGCCGCCGTCCTCGGCCATTTCGGCCTGCCCCAGCACGACGCCATCGCGCCGCACCTGCAGCCAGTAGCCCGGCGGCAGCGCGCCGGCCAACCGGCCCGCCAGCACCACATCCGTGTCGCTGCCGGCCAGCAGCGCCGAGACGCCGCCGGACAGGGCCAGCGCCCCGGCGGGCGTGTCGATCGTCAGCAGGTTCTGGAAGACCGAGGCCTGCGCGGCGCCATCCTCGGAAGCCACCAGCGTGGCGAGGTTGATCGGTCGCGCGGCAACGGTGTGTTGCCCCGGCGACTGCGCCCACAAGGGGTAAGACCAGTTCTCGCCAGCGGCATCGAGGCCCGCCAGGCCGACATCCTTGCCATCGACCGAGATCATGATGCCCATGCCCGCGGGCACCGGCACCGAGGCCGTGCCGGACAGCACGACCACGCCCTGGTCGGTCAGGATCGGTTGGCCGGCGCCCGTCAGGGTCACCGAGAACGACGGCGCGTTGGCCCCGCTTACCGTGAAGAAGCGGGGCGCCTCGGTCTGCACCGCGTCGACCGGCACGCCGTCGTTCAGCAGCACATACTCGACCCGGTGCGGGCCCGCCGCCAGCGGCAAGATGGGCTGGAACCGCCAGCTTCCGCCAGCGCCCACCGGGGCCGTGCCGGCCTCCGCCCCGTCGATGAACACGCGCACCGACAGTTTCTCCGGCGCATCCGTGTTGACCGAGCCGCGTATCGTCGGCACCGTCGACGCCACCGCGCCCAAAGCCGACATATCATCCAGTTCGATGCGGGAGGCGGACACCACGTTGACCGTGACCGGCGCCGACAGCACCACGTCGCTGCGGTCAGTGCCGTTCTCGATGGCGGCCTGCAACCGGCTCGCGCCCGCCGGCAGGGAAATCACCGGCACCAGCGACCAGTTGTTGCCCGACGTCGTCGCGACACCGAGGTCGTGCCTGCCGCCTTGGCTGTCGAAGGCGTAGACGTGCACGGTCTCGGTCGCGGTCAAGGGCCGGTCCAGCGTGCCCGACAAGGCCGGGCGGGTGTCGTCGAGCACGCCATTGCCCACCACGTTGACGGGCGCTATGACCATCCTTTCGGTGCCGGTCGGGGCCGGCCGGTTGTTGGCGTCCTGCACGGCCGTGATGGTGATGGTGTGGCCAGCCCCCAGCCTGGCGACGGTAACGTCCGGGGTCTGCGCCGAGATCAGCGAACGGCCGGCAAAGTCGAGCAGCACCGCGCTGAAGGGTGCCGTGCCCTGCGCCATATCGGCCCCCGGCTTGAACGACCACGAAAGGCCGTCCGAGGCGAATTCGGCCTCGCCCAGCTTGGTGGTGCCGCGAAACAGCGACAGCACCTCGCCGTCCTTGAGCGCCACCGCCACGCGTCCCTGCAAGGTCGGGCGCAAGTCATCGGTGTTCAACAGGGCGATGCCCCGGCCGGGCGCCTGCGCCTGGGCCTGGAACAGGTCGCCGGTCACGGCGCCCTGATGGTCGATCAGCGCCGTGATGCTCACCGCCTGCTCATGCACGACGAAAGTCGCCGAACTGGCGCCCTGAAGCTGGTGCGGAGCGGCCCGGTTGACCACCCTGGCGGTGAACGCCGTGTCGCCGAACGGCAATTCGCGATCCACCTGGAACGTCCAGGTCGCGTCCGCCGCCACGTTGGCATAGCCCAGGAACACGGGCGCGTCCTGCCCGGGCATCTGGCCGTACACCGCCACGGCCGCGCCGCCGGACAGCGGCGCGGAGACGGTGCCTTGCAGGCGAGGCAGGGTGTCGTCGGAGGCAACGCCGGACAGGTTATCGCCGGTGAACGAGAGCCCGCCGGCGCCCTGATTGTCGCGCGCGGAACGGATGATCACCGTTTCGACGGGCGCGCTGTCATCGATGTAGATGGTGTGGCCGGTCGAGCCCACCCGCATCTCGGTGCCGTCGGCGCCGACCACCTTCGCGGCGATGACGTGGCTGCCGCGCGCCAGCGCGCTGTCGGCCGGCAGCGTGAACGTCCAGTCCAGGCCGTCGTCGCCGCCCACCGTGACGACGCCCTCCTGCGCCACGCCGTCGACGAAGACCTTGACTTCCTCTTGCTCGGCCAGCGCCACGCCCAGGCGGCCGCCGAACGTCAGGGCGCCGTGCCTGGCGGCGCCGTTGAAGACCGGCGCCAGGATGTTGACTTCCGGCGCGGCCGGGTCGACGACGGAGACCACGCTCACTTCCTGCACCCGCACGTCGAATGCCTCGGACAAGACGCCCAAGCCGCCGGTCGCGATGTTCTCGACCCGGGCCACCAGCATGTGCAGGCCCGGCACGAAGTCCCCCACGCTCCGGAAATTCCAGTCGGTGCCCGTGACCGTGGCTTCGCCCAGCAACACCAGGCCGCCATCGACGGCGCGGGCGTACACCATCACGCGGCGGGTATGGGCATCGATCGGCGCGTCGAGCGTGCCCCGGATGACGCCATGCTTCTCGTCGGTGCTGATCCCGGCGGTCAGCACGCCCTGAAACACGCCAACGCCATCGACGTAGCCGGTGATCGACGCCAACTGGGCCGGCACCTGGGAGTCCACGGTGAAGTCGGTGACCGCCAGCGCATATGCGACGCGCGAGGCCGTGTCTTCGATGCGCACCGAGAGTTCATGGCGCCCTTCGCGCCAGGTTTGCGCCGCGCCCTGGCGTTCCGGCAGACGGAAGCTCCAATCGACGCCATTGCTGGCGACGGTTGCAAAGCCGATCGGCGAGAACAAGGCGGCGTCGCCGTCCTTGGCGTAGACGGCCACCCGCTCGGTCGTCACCAGCAGCGGGGCGGACAGCCTGCCGCGCAAGGTCACATCGTTGACGCCCGTGCCGTGGCCGTCGCGGATCAACACGTTCTGACCGGTGCCGGTCTCGGCGATTTCCGTGAGCGAGATGCCATTGATGTTGACGGTGGTGAACAGCGTGTTGCTGGTCAAGCCAGAACTGGTGGCCACCACCCGCGCCAGGATCGTGGCCGGCCCGAACGGCAGGTTCCGCGCGTCCCGATACGTCCAGTTGACGCCGTCCATGACCGCCGTGCCCAGCAGGCGCTCGGCGTTGCCGACGGTCGACGCGAATACCTGCACCTGCAGCCCCGCCGTGAGCGGCGCGCTGAGCCTGCCGCTGACGACCGGCCGCGCGTCGTCGGTACTGCCCCGGAAGGTCACGGCGCCAGTCTGCGAGCCATTGGCCGCGTTGTTGTCGCTGACCCGCAGCTCCAGCATGGTCTGCGTGACCGGCACGGCGGTGCCGTCGATGCGGATCGAAGGTGTCGAGGCCGACAGCAGCACCTGCGGCGCGGCGCCCGGCGGCGTGCGCTCAAGCCGCGCCTGGAAGGCATGAGCGCCGTCGCTCAGCGCGTTTTCAGGGCTGAACACCCAGGCGGTGCCCGTCACCGTCGCGATGCCCAGTCTCGTCACGGGCCTGCCGTCGACGGAATCGTAGATCGCGACGCGCTCGTCCGGCCCCAGCGGCATGCCCAGCTCGCCCGACATGCGGGGCTGGGTATCGTCGGTGGAGACCGGCTGGGCGAACACGCGGGCGTCGAGCAGGTTGCCCTGCAACGCGCCGACGTGGTCCAGGACGGTGGCGAAAGACAAGCGGTTTTCGCGCACGGCCAGGCTGCGGCTTTCCGGGCCCAATTCGCCGTTCGCGATATTGATGACGCGGGCGGAAAAGGCGTGCGAGCCGATCGCCAGGTTCTCGGGCGGCGTGAACGTCCAACTGCCGTTCTGGCCTTCGCCCAGGGTCGCCAGGCCGAGCACCCGCTCGGTCACGGCGCCGGTCGGCGAGGTCATGCGGTCGATGACCTGCACCGCGCGCGAGGCCGGTATCGTGGTTACCCCTTGCAGCGCGCCCGAAATCAGCGGGCGCGGGTCGTCGGTGCTCTGGCCGGGGGCCAGCGGGCCGACGAAGCCGTTGTTGCCGACCACCTGGTCGCGCACCTCGTTGATATCGACCCGGGTATCGGGGATGCCGGTATCGACGAGGATTTCCCGGTCGACCGCCAGGCGCACTTCATGGGTGTCGGCGTCGACCACGCGCGCCGACAGGACCGACTGGCCTTCGGCCAGCCGCAGGCCCTGGCTGTTGTCCAGCGCCAGTTGCCAGGTCACGCCGCCTTTGTCGTTGACGCTGACGACCGCGTCGCCCAGCACGGTCTCCACGCCCTCGTGGCGCGACACGACCTGCACCACCTCGCCCGCGCCCAGCGCCACGCCAAGCTGGCCGCTCAACACCGGCGCGCGGTCATCGGTGATGAACGGCCCGCCGCCGGCGAACACGTTGCCGACGATGGGGCCGGCGGCATCATCGAGGTTGCTGAAGGTCAGGCTGTTGACCAGCAGATCGAAGTGCGCGCTCATCGTGCCCATCACGCCACCGCCGTTGACCACGCCCGCGGTCAGGCGATAGTTGCCCACCGGCAGCGCGGGGTTCACCGACAGCGTCCAGCCCAGGCCGGCCGGGTCGAGCACGGGCTCGTAGGTGAATACCTGGTCGGGATCATTGACGTTGGCGACACGAACCTGCAGCGTCTGCCCCGGTCGCAGCGCCGCGGAAACCGTGCCCGTCAACGTCGGGTGGGTGTCGTCGGTGGACGCGCCGCTGGCGATCGCGCCGGTGTAGATACCGACGTTGTCCTGCACGCTGTCGATCATCACCACCTGGTCGGGCAGCTCGGTGCTGATGATGACGGGGGGCGTGCCGGCGCTGAGCAGCGAGCGCGGCCCGTCGTCTTCCGCGCCGCCGGGCTGCTGGATCACGGCGCGCAGCACGTGTGCGCCGTCCCGCAGTTGCGCGCCGTCGCGGAACTCGAAGCGCCAGCGCGCGCCGGGGCCGTCCTGCTCAGCCACGATCGTTGCCGCGCCCAACAGCGCGGGCCGGCCGTCGTCGGCCGCGTCGTAGATCATCACGGTCTCGTCCGGCCCGAGCCGGCTGCCCAACATGCCGGTCAGGATCGGCTGGGTGCTTTCGGTCACCAGGCTCGGCGCGGTCAACAGGTTCTGCGAATTCACGCCGGGGATGATCACGCCATCGAACGTGATCGACTGCACGTTCACGTCCCAGGCGCCCCAGTTGGACGTGGCCTCCGGGGTATCGGCGTCGACGCCTTCGGGATAGGCCGCCGACCACGCCCCCAGGCTGGGCGAAAACACCTTGACCGCCACCTGGTGGCGCCCCAACGCCATGTCCTGCACCGGCGTGAACGACCATTGCGGCAGTTGTCCGTCCTCGCCCGGCGCCACGTTGGCGTAGCCCAGCAGGCGCTCGGGGCCGCCATTGACGCTGTCGACCAGCACCAGGAGCTGGTCGCCCTGCAGGTCGGCGCTGACCGTGCCGCTGAAGGTGGGCCGGCGGTCATCGGTGCTCATGCCGGGGCGCAGCTCGCCCATGAAATCGTAGGGGTCGGCCTGCGAGTCGCCGATATGGTCGGTGACGGCCTGCACGGTCACCGCCTGGGTCGGCACCGCGCCCTCCAGCGATGCCTCGGTGAATTGGTAGGCGTGCGCCAGCGCGGCCGTGAAGTTGCCCGCCACGTCGCTGACGCGCGCCAGGATCTCGCCCGGCCCGTGCCGGGAGAAGCCGACCGTGACCTGCCAGTTGGCGCCGTCCGCTTCGCCCGCGATCCAACTGTTGCCGCCGTCAACCGACACCACCACCCGGTCATCGGCCGTCAGCGTTCCCTTGACGGTGCCGCGGATGGTCTGCGAGGCCTGCGTGAACAGGAAGCCGTCCGGCAGGGCGGCGCCCACCAGGGGCGCGCTGATGCTGTCGATGGAGGCCACCACCGCTTCCGGCGGCGTCACGTCCAGCACGAACTCGTGCGAGGCGCCCGCCAGCGTCAGGGCTTGCTCGCCAGGGCCGCCGGACACGCTCACGCGCGTCAGCAGGCGCGCGTCCTCGCCTTGCGCGGTGGCGTCCAGGCGCAGCGAACCGGACACCCAGGTGCCGCCGGCGCCGTCCGGGCCGGCGGTGGCGCTGGTGGCGACCCAGGTGCGGCCGCCGTCGGCCGACACTTCGATGTGGGTGTTCCCGCCCAGCGCGCCCCGGTAGGTGCCGGACACCGCCTGCACCGGCTGATTGGTGATGAAATCCGAGTTCGACAGGCCGGTGTCCGCGCTCAGGCCGGTGATGGCGTCGATCTCGACGCTCACCAGGCCATAGCTATGCAGTTCGGAACGCGCAATCAGCAGGCCGGCATCGTCGGCCACGGTGGCGAACAGCCGCTTGACGCCGTCCGCGCCCAGAGACTGCTCGCCGTAGTCTGGCGCGCCCAGCACCACGCGGCCGGCGGCGATGTCCTCGGCCGACAGCGTGTGCGACGCGACCGGGTGGCCGTCGAGCAGGTACAGCGCCACGGTCTGTCCGGCGGCGATGCGGCCGCCGTCGGCGTCCCATGACACCGTGACCGAGGGCTGCGTCGCCGAGCCCAGCGCGTCGACGCCGCTGACGTCGGACGGGCTGGCATCGGTGAAGGACGCGCTGACCGTGCTCCAGGGGACCTCGGGCAAGGTGAAGGTGTCGAACAGCGAGTGGTCGTCCAACCCCGCCAACAAGGTATTGGCTTGTTGCATCGCGCTCAGCAGGATCGCGCCCTCGACCGACTGCGCCACCCGCAGCGTGCCGTCGTCGGCGCGCTCCAGGCCGCGCGTCAACAGCCGCAGGGTCTGCTCCAGCGCGCCCGACACCGCATCCAGGCCGGCCAGGCCGGCCAGCGCCCGGCCGTAGGCCTGCGCGTCGGCGGCGCCGGCGCCGAAGTTGTCGGCGTTGATGGCGATGACCGGGCCGAGGATATCGTTGATCTGCGTATCGCCGGTGAACGTCTTGGCAAAGCCGGCGACGGCGGCGGCCATCGCGGCTACCTGCTCGGCCGAGACGCCGTCCAACGGCTGCGTGGGGTCGGCCGGCACTTGCAGCAGCCGCGCGGCCAACTCGGTCAGCGGCGTCACCGACACGCGCATATCCGCTTGCCCCTCCGCGCGCCAGGCGATGGCGCTGAGGGGGCCGAAGTCGGCGCTGGCGAAGCGTTCGACCTCTTCCGGCGTCATGCCCTGCGCCCGGGCCAGCGACTGGCGGTATTCATCGATGAAGCCGAGACCGTCGCGCGCGCCGTCGGTGATCACCACCCGCACCGGCCCGACGTAGTCGCCCGGCAGCTCGGCGCGGTAGGACAGCACCTGCCCGTTCTTCGAGTCGACCACCAGTTCGCCGCGCGCCAGTTCCTGGCCTTGGGCGCCGTACAGCGTCACCGCGAGCGTTTCGGCGTGGTTGAAGACGCCGGCCGCGATGCCGCCGGTGACCGTCACCGCGGGCGTCTGGACGTTGGGATCGGGCGGCGCGGGCTCGGTGTTGCCGTCGCCGGGCGCGGGCGGGGTGTCGCCCGGCGGCGTGTCCGGCGCGGCGGCTTGGGCCGGATTGTCGTCGTCCTTGCTTTTCTTCTTGCCGCCGGACAGGCCCAGCGCCAGGCCGGCCAGGCCCACCAGGCCCAGAATCCAGCCATATTCCTGGTACCAGGCCTGCGGTTCGCCCCCGCTCTTGTCGCTCTCGCCCTTGGCGGCGTCGCCGGCATTCAGGCTATCCGCCGCGCCCGCGACCGGATCGCCCGCGCTTTCCGCGGCAGCCGCGCCGCCGGCCTTGCCGTCCTCTTGGGTCGCGCCGCGCGCGTTACCGGTGTTGTCCGACGACGTCGGCTCGGACACCGGCACCTGCAAGGCCTCGGTGGCATCCTTGAGCGCGGTGCTGTCGATGTCGACCTTGGTGAACAGTTCGGCGCCGGACAGTTGCTGGTCCTGGAACTGCAACACGGGCGACGGCCGTTCGAGAATCCTGACCGCCAGCCCAGGCAACAGCAACCGGGTGCCATCCTGCATCAAGGCCACCAGGTCGACGCCGACGATCGCCATGCTTTTGACGTCGGCCAGCTTGAAGTTCAACGAGATGGTTCCGTTCTTGATGGTGACGGGGAGCGTCCTGAGCACGTTTTTCATGGAGAAGTCTCGGCAGGTTGAAGAATGGCCCCGGGACACGGCGGCCCCGGAATGTGGGAATCAGCGTTCGCCCAGCGACTGCTGCAATCCCTTGGTGATGGGTTTGGCGAGGTACTGCAGCACCGTGCGTTCGCGCGCCTTGATGTCGACGCTGGCGGTCATGCCCGGGCGCAGCAGGATCTGCTCGGCCGAATGGTGTTTGAATTCCGCCTCGCGGATCAGGATGCGCACCCGGTAGTAGTGCGCCGGCCCCTGGCGGGTTTCTTCCTGCAGCACGTCGGGGCTGATGTAACTGACCTCGCCCTGCATGGCCCCGAAGATGGAGGCGTCGTAGGCGTCGACACGGACATTGGCGCGCTGGCCCACCTTGACGAAGGCGATGTCGGCCGGGCTGACGCGGGCTTCGGCCAGCAGGTCGCCGCTGGTCGGCAGGATTTCCATGACCGTCTCGCCGGGGCGCACCACGCCGCCGATGGTGTTGACGCGGATGTTGTTGACGATGCCGTCGGCGGTGGCGGTCAGGCGCGTCTGCTCCAGCACCTGGCTGCGGTCGCGCAACTGCTCGGTCTGCGTGGTCAGGTCTTCCTGCGCCTTGGTCATCTCGGCCTGGGCGTCCTGGAAATACTTGTTGCGGCGGCTGGTCATCTGCGCCTCGATGTCGGCCACGGCCCGCTGCAACCGCAGGATCTCGGCCTGGCTGACATCGCCGGTGGCCACCAGCTTGCGGTTGATGGCCAGCTCCTGGCGCGACAGCGCCAGCATGTTGCCCAGCGCGGCCAGGTCTTCCTCGATCGCGGTGCGGCGCTTCTGGTAGAGGTCGCGCTGGTTGCGGATGTAGTCGTCGTAGCCGCTCAGGTCGTCGGGAAACGCCAGCGGCTTGCCGTAGACCTCGGCGTGCAGGCGCGCCAGGGTGATGCGCAGCGCCGCCACCTTGGCGTTGCTGTCGGCCACCGCGGCGCGGGCGCGCGCTTCCTGCAAGGTCACCAGCACGTCGCCGGCGCGCACGGTGTCGCCCTCGTGCACGTGAAGCTGGGTCACGATGCCGCCGTCGGGCGACTGGATGACCTGGGTGCGCGCCGCCGCGATGATCTGCGCCGGCGCGCGCGTGACCTGGTCGATCTTGCCGACCGCGGCCCAGGCCACCAGCGCGCATAGGCCGGCGAACATGGCGCGCAGGCACCAGCGCGCGCGCCGCCGCGGCGGCACCAGCGACAACGCCTGCCAGACTTCGCCCACGATCACCGGCGCGCCGCCGGCCTGGGGCCGGGACGGCACCATGGATCCGCGCTTCATGACGACACCCCCGCGATACCGGGCGCGACAGCGGTCACGCGCGGCTCGCCCTGGCGCCTGACGCCCAGGTCCGCCAGCACCGCCTCGCGCGGCCCGTCCTTGACGATGCCGTGGCCGACCATGACGATGATGCGGTCGGCCAGCGACAGCACGGTGGGTTTGTGCGTCACCATCACCAGCGTGGCGCCGGCCTGCGCCTCTTCGGCCAGCACGCCCAGGCAACGGCGTTCCTGGTCGTCATCCATGGAGGCGGTCGGCTCGTCCAGCAGAATGATGCCGGGCTTGCACAGCAGCAGGCGCGTGAACGCGACCAACTGGCGTTGTCCACCGCTCAGGCCGCGGCCGCCCTCGACGATGGGCCGCTCCAGGCCCTTGGGGTGGGCCGCCACGATGCGGTCCATGCCGGTGCGGCGCATGGCGCGCAGGATTTCCTCGTCGCCCGGATCGGGCAGGCCGATCAACAGGTTCTCGCGCAACGAGCCCTGGAACAGGCGATGATCCTGTTGCAGGTAGCCGATCCGGCGGCTCAGCACCTGGCGGCTGATGTGCGACAGGTCGAGGTCGTCCAGCAGCACCCTTCCCGATTGCGGCACGTACATGCCCGTCAGCAAGCGCAGCAGCGTCGATTTGCCCGAGCCGATGGGGCCGATCACGGCGATGCGCTCGCCCGGCTTGATGAGCAGGCGCGGCACGCGCAGCGCCGGCGGATTGTCGCCGTAGGCAAACGACACGTCTTCGAGCAGGAAGCGCCCTTCCAGGCGCTCGGGCACCAGCGGCCGCCGCACGCCGTGGTTGTCGGTCTGCAATTGATAGAGCCGCTCCAGCCCCTCCTCGGCGGCGCGCGCGTGGGCGCGTTGCACCAACAGGCCCGGCACCTGCAGGATCGGGGTCAGGATGCGGCCGCTGAGGATGGAGCAGGCAATCAGCGCGCCGGTGGTCATCTCGCCGTGCATCACGGCCAGGGCGCCCGCCACGATCAGGCAGGCGTAGCTGAGCTGCTGCACCGACGCGCCCAGGTAGCCGACGTTCTCGCTGAGATGGCGCAGCTTCAGATCGTTGACGATGGTCTGGGCGCTGACTTCGAGCCAGCGCGACAGAAAGCGCCAGCCGCCGGCGCCGGCCTTGATGGTCTCGGCGCCCTCGACCGCTTCCACCAGCAGCCCGGTCTTGAGGTTGGCATAGCCGGCGCCTTCCTTGGCCTGACGCGCCACGCGGCGCTGCGACGACAGGCCGATGATCAGCGCGGCCAGCGCGAAGACCAGCAGCACCAGGCCCACCAGGGGCGTGGCCAGCGCCATCACGATGGCGATGAACACCAGCGCCATCGGCAGATCGACCAGCGCGAACAGCGAGGACGCCGTGTAGAAGGCGCGCACCTGCTCATAGCCGCGGATCTGCGCGGCCAGCGATCCGACCGAGGCCGGCATCTGGTCGATGCGCACCTGCATCAGGCGATGGAAGATGTCGCGCGACAGCATGCCATCGACGCCGACGACCACGTGGTCCATGACCCGGGCGCGGGCGATCTTGACCGCCAGTTCGATGAGCACGCTGACCAGCACCCCGCAGGCCAGCACGAACAGCGTGTATTCGCCGCGCGTGGGGATGACCCGGTCGTAGACCTGCATCGAGAACATGGAGGTGGCCAGCGCCAGCAGGCCGATCATGATCGACCCCAGGCAGGCCTCGATCAGCGCGCCGCGATGCGGCCGGATGGCCGCGTGACGGCGCGCGCCGAAGGTGGCCGCCGCCGCGTTGCCGGCGGGGCCGGCGTGCGCGCCCGCGGTTTCGGCGCCGGACAGCGCATCGGCCAGCCGCAGCCGCATGCAGCGATCGGCGAGCGCCGGGCCCGCCACCATCACGGTGTCCGCGCCGCAATCGACGGCCCAATCGCCACCGGGCGCCAATTCGATCACCAGGCCCCAGCGGTCGCCGGGCAGGTGGCACAGCAACGGCAGATGCGCCGGGTCGGGCGCGGCCAGGGGCTGCGGCGCGTCCACGCCGAGATGGCGGCACAGCAGTTCCAACTGCCCGAGCGCCAGCGGCGCGGCCTCGCACAGACGCAGGCCGGACCGCAGCCGCATCGGATCGAGCGCCGTGCCTTGCATCGCGGCCAACCGGTTCACGGCCCAGGCGAGCGAGTCGAGGGCGGTCTTCACCTGCGCGGGCCGGGTCAAGGCTGCAACTCCGTTTCGCCCAGCCGCACTTGCAGGCGGTAGACCGAGGCGGCCAGCGCGGCCTGGGAATCGGCCTCGGCATACTCGTTCTGCGCCAGTTCGCGCACGGCGTTCAGCAGGTCGATCCAGGATTTGCGGCCGGCGGTGAATTGCCGGGAATAGGAGTCCAGCACATGGCGCGACCCCGCGACCGCGCTTTGCAGCGCGGTCAGTTGGCGTTCCGCCGCCAGGTATTGGTCGACGTCGCCGAACATGGCCTCGCGCTGTTCCAGCCAGGCCGCCTCGACCGACTGGCCGGCCGCCGTCACGCGTTCGCGGATCGCGTCGGCCTCCAGGCCGGTCGCGAAGCCCGCGCCGGGGGTATAGCGGATGCCCACGAACACCGAGGTGCCGCGGTCGGTGCCGGCGCCGGGGTAGGCATCGCCCAACGGCTTGTTGACACGCAGGTAGGCGGTGGGCCAGCGCTGCGCATGCTTGGCGTCGAGCTGGGCCTGCATCACGGCCACGTCGCCGCGCGCCACTTGCACGGCGGCGCTGTCACGCGCCAGGGCGGCCAGGTCTTGGGCGCGCAGGCGCGCCGCGACCGCCTTGACGGTGGCCAGATCGGGCCAGCCGGGCAAGGCGTCGGCCTGCGCGTCCAGTCCGGACAGGCCGGCCAACTGTTCCAGCCGCTGCGCGGCCAGACGCAAGCTGGAGCGCGCGGCCGCCAGATCGACTTCGGTCTGCCGCAGCCGCGACAAGGCCAGTTCGATGTCCACGGCGGGCGACGCTTCGGCCGCGACGCGGCGGCGGATCTGCGCCTCGTAGCCACGCAGCCGGGCGATGGTTTCGCGCGCCACCGCGGCCTTGTCGCGGGCGCTGATCAGGGACTGCCAGGCGCCGATCACTTGCAACGCCAGTTGCTGGCGCTGCCACACGACGCGCGCCTCGCTCTTGCCGACATCGGCGCGGGCGCGGTCGATGTTGGCGTTGAGCTGACCGCCGTCCCACAAGGTCTGTTCGAGCTGGAGGCCGCGCGAGGCGGGAGAATTGGGCGAGGTGGAATGCGATTCCATGACCACCGAGGCCGCCGGCCACCAATGGCGCCGGGCCGCATCCACGTCCACGTTGGCCGCGGCCACTTCCTGCACGGCGGCGCGCGCCAGCGGATGGCCGGTGACGGCGGCGTTGACCAGCGCCTGCAAGGTGACGGCGGCGGCGGGCGGCCGCGGGGTGACGGCGGCGGGCGGCCCGGCAAGCGCCACGCATGCGCCGGCCCACCAGGCCAGCGCGGCGATTGCGCCGCGCACGCACAGCGTGGCGGCCACCGAACGCTGCCGCCCCCGGGTGCGAGACGAGCGCGCCGGCGGCACCGGCAGGTTCGCCGGCGCCACGGCCGACTGCCGTGCGGGCCGGAACATTTGATTGACGCGTTGAAGGATCACCCAGCGCCCCACGGACGGACGCGCGCGGCTTCCGGATTGCATGCCACGAATTTCTTCCAATGTGTTCAGACATGCGCGCGGCCATCGCCAGGCCGGCACGCCTTGTTGTTGCGGAAACGAGAACAGTTTTTCTTGCAGGGATTTAATCATCCACGTCGGGGGGAATTTGGCGTTGGCGCATTGAAGGATTTTTCCGCTTGGCGATTTCGCCAACACGGCCACGAACGCCGCCGCATGAGCATGGGCGCGTTGGTGCAAGAGAGCTATGATTGCCCCCTATCGCCCGCACAATTCTCGTGAATGCTCACAAAATGCGAGGGTTGGTCTGAAAGTTATGGCGCTGATGGCCGGCGCGTCCCACGTCCGGCGCGCGGGCGATGAAGCCGCGCCGGCGGCACCGCAACGCCCTCTTTCAGAACAGGTGCTTGATGCCGAGATAAACCATGCCGGCGCGCGCGCCGGCATCGGCGGGCGCGAGTTGCGGCGAGCCGTTAGGGCTGCCCAGCCAGAAGTTGTAGCGCCCGTTGCGCGCATTGCGCAGCGCCACCAGCGTGGCATCGAGCGTCGTGCGGCGGCTCAGCTTGTACTGGTAGCTCAACGACAGCATCCTGGCGCCGGTGTGGTCGAGCGTGCGCCCGTCCAGGCGCATCGGCAACGCCTGGCCATAGGTCAGCGACACCAGGTGCCGGCCCCAACCGTAATTGACCGGCACGGCATAAGCGTAGCGATCCTGGCTGACGCCGCTGGCGCGGTCGATCACGCGATTGCGGTCGACCACCGCGCCGATTTGCCACCCTTCCCATTTGTAGCCGACGGCGAAGCGGTCGGCGGTCTGATCCAGGTTGCCGGCGATCTGTGCCGGCGGCCGGCCCTGGCTGGTGCGCACCATGTGGAAGTAGCCCAGCTTGAACGGCCCCCGTGTGTAGGTCGGCCCCACGTACCAGGTATGGCTACGCCCGCTGTCGCCGTGCGCGCCGTCGAACGAATAAGTGGCGATGCCCGAGAATCCGCGGATGTCGGGCGCCTCGTAGCGCACGGTGTTGTTGAGGAAGGAACCCGCGAAGTGCGCGCCATTGACGGTTCCCAATACATTGAGCGAGTTGGCCGCCCGGGGCGCGGCGTCGAAGGCGCCATGCGGGTCGTTGACGAACCAGTGATGGCTGAAAAAGACCGACTGACGGCCGAGCAGCAGCCGCCCGAGGCCACTGTGGTCAAAGCCCAGGTAAAAGGCGCGGCCGCGGCCTGGCACGCCGTTGTTCGCCGCGTAGTCCCATTCCAGATGGAACACCGTGCTCAGCCGGTCGTTCAGGCGTTCGCGCCCGGCCAGGAAGAAATAACTGGTGTTGTTGGCCATCTGGAAACAGCTCATGGGATCGGCGCCGGGACGGCCGGAGCCGCTGACCTGCGACGCCTCCAGGCCCAGCTTGATCTGGCCGCCCAGCACCAGGTTCGACGCCGCCCCCTCTGCGGTGGCCTGCGCCAGCCCTGGCAGGGCATTGAGCGCAATCAATACCGCCTTGCACGATGACAGTCTCTTGATCATGATGTTGTCTCTCTCCGATCTTGTCATACCGGGCGCCGACAGGATCCGCGCCCAGGGTTTTCGCCGCGAGTCGTTCGCCCGCGGTTCCCAACCATTCATAGCTGGCGGTTTTCGCCATGGATGCGATCGCCCTCGACCCAGCAGGCGTGGGTGCCGATGGCCATGCGCTCGGGCAACAGGATGCGGGCCACCGGCCCGTGGCCGATGTTGGCCGCATCTAGGATGAGGATCTCGGACGTATTGGCCTGCATGTCGGCCACCATGCTGATGAGGTAGCCGTCGTCTTCGTCCACGGCGCCGATGCGTCGCGCCATCTGCGGTTCGCTGCCAAAACGGCCGGGGCCATATTCATGGCGCGCGGTCGCGCCGGTCAGCAGATCGAAGCGTTTGATGCCGTTGAACAGCCATTCGCCCGGCTCGTACAGCACGTTGTAGCTGTAGCGATACGGCAGGCCGACGAAGTCATTGCTACACACCGGGAACTCGCTCACCTCGTCGTCCAGGTACTGCTCGGTGGTCTTGCCGGTGCGCAGGTTGAAGCGCCAGCGGTGCATGTGGGTCTTGTTGCGGTGCTTGTCGAGGTTGGCGCGGATGCGGTCGTAGATGTTGCCGGCGGCGTTCACGGGCACCGGCTTGTGATCCGGCATGATGCAACCGTCCATCACGACCTCGTCGCCGTCCTCATAGCAGTTGGTAAGGTGCAACACGTAGCAAGGCGTGCCCTCGAACCAGCGGATCTGCGTGTTGTCGCCATGACGCGGGATAATGCCGAAGCGCGCCGGCAAGTCGCGGTTGAAGACCAATTGGTGCTTGCCCGCCTTCAGCCCCGCCGGGTCGAAGAACAGCGGCAGGTCATGCAAGATGGAATAGTGCTGCGTGATGCCCAGGTCGTGCGGCCAGCGCGCGCCGGGCAGTTCGATCGGCACGTAATGCACCAGCTCGTTGTGGCGGTCGACGACGCCGTAATGCATGAACGGCCAATGTTCCGGATAGTTGAAGAACATCATCTCGCCGGTGCGCGGATCGACCTTGTAATGGGCGCTGACGCCGTCGGGCACGCGGCGCGCCCAGTTGGCGTCCGGCCCGAGCGTGTCGAGCGTGATCGGGTCGAGCCGCCAGGGTTCGCTGCCTTGCGACATGCTGGCGATAAGACGGCCCGCATGACCCAGGACGTCCGTGCCGGCGTTGTCCTTCATGGCGCCCATCGCGCCCCAGCCCCGATAGGTGCCCAGATCCGGTTGCAGCACACCCGGCCACAAGGACCGGCCCGCAGTCTGCTCGGCCAGGAACCCCGTGGTGCGGACGAACCGGTTGCGATAGGTGGCGCGTCCATCCTCGAAATGTATGGCGTGCAGCATGCCATCGCCGTCGAACGGATGGTACGTGCCCAACGGCGCATGCACCTGGTTGTGGGTGTTGCGCACGAAGATGCCGTGCAGGTCGCGCGGGATCTCGCCGATTACGCGCAGGCTGTCGGTGTCGGCGGTGTATTCCACCCGGTTGGGTGCGAACAGCCCCAACAGGAAGGGATTGTCGGTGTTCTCCCCCGCCTTGACATCATAGGTGTGTACGATTTCCAGCATTTGCTTTCTCCAATAATTGCCTTTGGCAATGATTAAGACGTGCCAATCCCTGCCGTTGCCGGCATGGGTAAGATCGCGCGTCAATGATCCAGCCGCACCGCCGCGCCGAGCCTGGGCGCCACAGGCAGCGGCCTGGCGGCAATCGCCACCGCTTTTTCTTCCGAATAGAAGTTGCGCAGGCTCTCTATCCCCTCACGGCCGACGCCGGACTCGCCGACGCCACCGAACGGCATGCGCAGATCGAACACCATGGGTGAGTTGATCATCAGCGCGCCCGTGCGGATACTTTGGGCTGCCGCCATGCTTTCATCGAGCCGATTGCTCCACAGGTAGCCTGCCAGCCCGTAGCGCGTATGGTTCGCCAGGGCGACGGCCTCGTCGAAATGATCGTACTGAAGCACGGTGGCCACGGGGCCGAATACTTCTTCCTGGCACACGCGCACGGCGGGCGAATCGGCCATCAGCACCGTCGGCGCCATGAAGTAACCGGGCCCGTCGCCCGCGCGCGCGCCGCCGGCCAGCACGCTGACGCCATCGCCCGCCGCCGGCCGGCAATAGGCGAGCACCCGTTCGAGATGCGCGGCATAAGCCAGCGGCCCCATCTCGGTGGCCGGATCGAATGGATCGCCGACGCGGATGGCGTTGGCCCGCGCCAGGAAACGTTCCAGGAAGGCGTCGGCGATCCGGCGCTGCAACAGGATGCGCGAGCCGGCGAAACACATCTGCCCGGCGTTGCCGAAAATGCCCAACAGCGCGCCATCGACCGCCTGATCCAGATCGGCGCTATCCGAGACGATGCAGGCCGATTTGCCGCCCAGTTCCAGATCGCACTTCTTCAGGCCGGCCCCCGCCACCGCGGCGATCCGCCGCCCCGCAGCCCCGCCGCCCGTGAAGGACACCAGGCCCACCGCCTCGTGAGCGACCAGGCTGGCGCCGGTCACCTCACCGCGCCCATTGACCAGATTCACCACCCCGCACGGCACGCCCGCCTCAGTCAACAGCGCCATGAAGCGATGCAGCGCCAACGGCGTGTATTCCGATGTCTTGATCACGCAACTGTTGCCGAAAGCCAGCGCCGGCGCGATTTTCGAGGTGGCGAGCATCAGCGGCGCGTTCCAGGGCGAAATCAGCGCGCACACGCCGACCGGATCGCGGTGCACATAGCGCTGATAGCGATCGTCAAGCCGCACCGCGCGTTCGGCGCCCTGCGATAGGTGGTCGGCGTAGAAGCTGAAGTTGCGCACAACCCGGGCGATGACCGCGGCGGGCGCCTGGCTGGCCGGAATGCCGAGATCGATGCTCTCCAGCCAGCACAGTTCGCGCGCATGTTGTTCCGTCAGCTCGCAGACGCGCCGCAGGATCGCGGCCCGGCGCTCGGTCGGCAGCCTGCGCCAGGTGCCCTCGGCATAGCTGCGGGCGGCCGCCCGTACGGCCAGATCGACCTCGGCGCCGTCGGCTTCTTGCAGATGGGCGATGACGGCCTCGGTAGAAGGATTGATCACAGGCAGGTGATGGCTGCCGGCGCGCGGCGCAAGGTAGGCACCGTCAACGTAGCTCGTGATCAGCGCGGCAATGGGATAGGTCATGGCAATCTCGAAGGCGGAACTCGGAAGGTGGCTATGGGTGGTGGCTGAAATAGCGATAGCGCCGTCAAGGCGCCCATATGCCGCCGTTGACATGCAAGACCTGGCCGGTCATATAGCTGGCGGCGGGCCCGGCCAGGAACAGGATCGGGCCGACCATCTCCTCGGGCTCGCCCAGGCGCGCCAGCGGCACCCTCTGTTGGAAGCTGTCCATGTCGATGCCGCTCTGGCGCACCGGCCGGCCGGTGCCCCCCTCCAGGAAGGCCGTGCGGAACACTCCGGGGGAGACGACATTGACGCGCACGCCCGGCGCGCACTCGGTTGCCAGCGCCTTGCCCAACGAGACGACGCCGGCCTTTGCCGCCGCATAGGCGGCGTAGCCACGATGCACGACGCGATGGCCGAAGGTCGATGAAACCAGCACGATCGACGGCTTTTCGCCCCTGGCCAGCAACGGCAACGCGGCGCGCGCGATCAGGAAGCATCCGCGCAGGCAGCAGTCGGTGATCGCGTCCCACTCGGCCACGCTCTGGTCCTGAATCAGGATCTGCTCGCCGGTGTAACCGGCCAGATTGACCAGGGTATCGAGTCCCGACCAGGCCGCTTCCAGCGCCGCGAACGCCGAGGCGATGGCGGCCTCGTCGCTGACGTCGCACGGCAGGGCCAGAACGCCCGCCGGTGGCGGCGACTGTTCCAACGAGCGCGGCAGGTCGAGCACGGCGACCCGCAGCCGGGCTTGCCGCGCGGCCGCCACGAGCGCCTGGCCCATGCCGCCGCAGCCGCCGACAATTGCGATGCGGGCGCCGGCGGGCGGAAGAAATTGCGGTGTGGTCATGATTCGTCTCCTTCAGGAATGTGACGACGAGGCGCCTTGCGGCGATGAAGCAAAGGGATCGATCGGCTGGCGGTAGCGCCACAGCCGCGCCGCGGCCAACACGGCGACGATGCAGAACGCGGCCGGATACCAGGCGGCCCACCCCTCGTCGCGCTGCACCAGCAGCGCCAGGAACAGCGGCGTGGTGCCACCGATCACGGCGGCGGCCAGGTTGTAGCTGGCGGCGATGCCGGTGTACCGGACCTGGGCGGGAAAGCTGCGGATCAGCAGCACAAAGGACAGCGTGACGATGCCGGAAAGAAACCCCACGACGGCAAAGCGCAGCGGCAGCGTGGCCGGCGTCACGCCGTGATAGAGCCAGAACACCCCCGCTACCAGCGCCAGCGCGCCCACCGTGAATGTGGTGCGCACCCCCGCGCGATCACTCAGCCAGCCGGCGGTGACGTCCCCGGCAATCAGCAGCAACGACGCCAGGAACTGCGCGCGGTAGACGATGGCCGGGTCGAACCCCCGCGTGGTGATGAAGTGCGCGACCGGAAACTGATGCAGTCCCGACGTCACGACCGCCGTCATGCACGCGACCAGCATGCACAGCAACAGCTCGGGACGGTGCCGGGCGAGCAAGCGCTTGACCGGCACCTGCCGCGCCAGCTCATTGCGCTGACGCATCTGCAAAAACACCGGGGTCTCGTGGGCGTAGCGCCGCAACTGCGCCGAAGCCAACCCCAACAGCCCGCCGAACACGAAGGGAATGCGCCAGCCATAGTCGTACATGGCGGCCTTGCCGATCACGGCCGTGAGCGCCGCGACGGAACCGGAACCGAGCAACGAACCCAGCGCAAGACTCGCCGAGAGGATGCCGCAGGACAGTCCGAGGCGCTGTTGCGGTACGTGTTCGGAAACGAAGCACAATGCGCCCGGCAGTTCGCCGCCGATGGACAGCCCTTGCACCATGCGGCAAAGCAGCAGCAGCACCGGCGCACACACGCCGATCGCGGCATAGCCGGGCAGGCAGCCGATCAGTACCGTGGGCACGGCAAGCAGGATCAGGGTGAAGGCGAACATCTTCTTGCGGCCGATGACGTCGCCTAACGACGCCAGCACAATGCCGCCCACCGGCCGGATCAGGTAGCCCGAGGCGAAGATGCCGAGCGTCTGCACTTGGGCCAGCCATGCCGGCATATCCTTGGGGAAAAAGTGCTGGCTTATGATCGGCGTCAAATAGATGAAGATGATGAACTCGTAGAATTCAAGCATCCCGCCCAGCGTGGCGATGCCGAGCGCCTTGGTCTGTTCGCGGCTCATGCGCTGGGTTGCCTGCCGCGAGTCGGCCGACGCGACAGCGCCGCCGCCGGTCGCAGCACCGGTGCTGGATTGGGTCATGATGTTGTCTCCGGACGCACCTCGGCTTGGCGGGCGCGCATCCTTGTCGTGTTGGGGAAAACTACGCGTCAGTCGAGCATCCAGCCGGCAAGCAGGCGGGCCAGGGCGTCGGGTTGCTCAAGCGGTATCAGATGCCCCGCCGGCCCGAGTACCCGCAAGGTGCCCGTTGCGGCCTGCGCGCGCATGGCGGACATCACCTGTGGCGGATAGATCGGGTCATCGCTGCCCGCGATCCACAACAGATTCAGGGGCGCGCGCAGCAAACCGCTGCGATCGGGCCGGGCCAGACAGGCCAGCGCATGCGCCACAAAGCAGCGCGCCCCGTAAGCCTCGACCATCTCGCGCCTTTGCCGCTGAAGCGGCTCGTCATCGCGGTGTTCAACATGAAAGGCGGCGGTGCCCTGGGCCAGCGTGCGCGCGACGTACGCCTGTTCCATCGCCGCGCCGCCCGCCGCGAGCGCCAGAACCGCGTCACGCCGGGCCCGGCTCTGCGCCGGCGTATCCGCCTGCGGTGTGGTGCCTATCAGCGCCAGCCCCCGCACACGCTCGGGCGCGCGTTCGAGAAGCGCCATGGCCACATATCCCCCGAACGAGAAGCCCGCCAGCCAGAATCGTGCCGGCAGGGTCTTGAGCAGTTCCTGCGCAATGGCGTCCACGTCCGGCAACGGCGGCAAGGCCGGCGCCAGCACGGGTCGCTCTCCCGGCAGACGCGCGATCACCGCGTCCCAGATGGCAGGCGTATTGTTCAGGCCATGCAGCAACACCAATGGGGCCGGGCTCATTTGGGCGTCCCGACACGGCGCGCCAGGAAGTCGAGCAAGGCGTGGTTGAACACCGCCGGCTGCTCCGCCCAGGCATAGTGCGCGGCGGCAGGCACCGATACGAATTCCGCGCCAGGAATGGCCTGCGCCAACGCCCGCATCTGTTCGGGCTGCCCCACCGTGTCGAGCTCGCCCGCGATCGCCAGCGTCGGTACCGCGACGCGTGCCAACGCGGGAGCGCCCTGGTAGTCGACGATGGCGTTGATGGCCGCGACGAACGTTTCGCTGCGCGTGGCCATCGCCACCCGCAGCACCCTGTCCACCAACGGCCCGCTCGAACCCGGCGCCAGCATGGTACGCAGCAGGGGCTCGGCCGCCGCCGACAGCGTCTTGCCTTGGGCCAGTGGCGCGATGCGCTCTTCGAGGAACACCCGCTGATCCTCTTTGGACTTGCTCGAGAACGAGCCC
This sequence comes from Achromobacter sp., assembly GCF_050285565.1. Classification (GTDB taxonomy): domain Bacteria; phylum Pseudomonadota; class Gammaproteobacteria; order Burkholderiales; family Burkholderiaceae_B; genus Achromobacter. The sequence continues at coordinate 144,102 of NZ_JBLZXG010000002.1, read as the reverse complement.
ACCGTGGCGGACACCACCAGCCCTTGAACCCGTTCCGGCCCGAGCTTGACGGCCGCCAGCGGCGCGATGATGCCGCCCATGCTGTGCCCGAGCAAGACATTGGTGCGCGTGCCAGTAGCCGCGACCAGGTCGGCGCAGGCGCTTGCCGCCATCTCGATCGAGTAGGGGCTTGGCAATTCGCTCAGACCATAGCCGGGCGCGTCCCAGGCCACCACCCGGTAGCCCTGCCCCGCCAGCGTGGCGATCAGGTCGCGGAAGTACTGACGCGATCCGTAGGCACCGTGCAGCAGGTAGATGGTGAATGGGCCGTGGCCCGCCACTTCGTAGTCCGGCAGCCGTGAAGTCATGGATTTCCCCTTAAATTTGCCTTGAGCAATTGTTGCCTTGAGCAATCAATTTAACGGGAGACCTTTGCCGAGAGCAAGCAATTGCATGCGATAATTCGCTCACATTAGGGTTTTCCTGATCCGATGGGCCGGCTTCCATGGCCGCATCGGCACAGGCCGGCCGCAATACGGAAAAGCACGGGGAATGATGACGACGAAAGAGAGCTTCGATTTGCAGTCATGGCATTCCACGGTGCTGGCCCGCCTCGCGCGCGCCTACCATGCTTCGACCAATGGGTTCGAACGATTCACCGGCATGGCCAGCACCCGCTGGCGCTTGCTGTTCCTAGTTCACAGCAAAGGCGTCTGCACCCAGAAAGACCTCACGCAGCAGATTGGCGTGGATCCCGGGTCGATCACGCGCCAGATCAAGTTGCTCGACCAGGACGGGCTGGTGGCGCGCAGCGCCCATCCGCAGGACAACCGCCTCACCGAAGTCCGGCTGACCGCCAAGGGACTGGCGACGGTCGAGCGCGTGCGGGCGCAACGCGCGGTGTTCCTGCAAGAGATGATGAAAGGGTGCTCGGCCAAGGAAATCGACGCGTTCCTGGTCGTGCTGGACCGCATCGCGATCAACCTCGATCATCCCGACATATTGAAAGTGCTGGATCGCTGATCCCGCGCAGCGCGATCTCCGAGCCCGGCAGCCGCGACTTCGCCGTACTCACGCGTTGGATACTCACGCCTGGTGCCGCGTAATGCGCCGCAGCGGCTCGCAGGAAATAATCTATTGAAACTCGACACCTGGGGTCGATCCGGGGTCACGCCTTCATGCCCGAGCTTGGCGGCGGGAGGCTTGTGAATGCGATGGCGCGGCTGTTGCACCCACTGCCGCACGCCGGGGCGCGGCCACTGCCGGGCGGCGTAGGCTTTGAGGCGTTCGGGGACGGCATCGCCGTTCATGATAGAGGCTGCGCAAGCAGCCGTTCAGGTCAAAGGTCTGAACGACCGCCTCGGAGCCGCATGCGTGATGTCGCTGTTGCACCCTCGGTCGAAGGAATGACTCAGGCGGTAAATCGCTTGAGAACCAACGACGCATTTACACCGCCGAAGCCAAATCCGTTGAGCATGGCGTACTCTATGGCGTGAGCACGCGCACTGCCGGCGATCAGGTCCAGGCCATCTGCCAACGGGTCTGGATGTTCCAGATTCAGCACAGGCGGTGCAATCTGGTCACGCAAGGCCAGTACTGTGAAGACTGCGGCGGCCCCGCCAGCAGCTCCCAGCATGTGGCCCAAGGCGGATTTGGTGGCCGTAATGGAGGGGCCGGAGCCTACTCCAAACACTTGACGAATGGCTGCTAGTTCACCTCGGTCGCCCACGAGGGTGGAGGTCGCATGAGCGTTCAGGTGTTGAATATCGCTTGGTTGCAACCGTGCCTGGCGCAACGCTGCGCGCATCGATCGCGCGGCGCCAGATCCATCCTCCGGCCCCGACGTGACATGGTAGGCATCGGCAGAGGTGCCGTAACCCACAACTTCGGCTAGGGGCCGGGCACCTCGCGCCAATGCATGATCCAGAGCCTCTAGCACCAAGCCCATTGTGCGTGGGCCAGAGCCTGGTCTGCAGCGCCCAAAGCGAACGCGATGAAACGATCCATGCGGCGTAGTTCCTTCGCCGAAATAATGGCTTCGGCGCTCCACCCGGCTTGCGGATCCTCCTCCAGGCTTGGCACCCGTCCAGCGATGGAAACGCCTGTGCCTTCACACACGCCTGTATCCAAGGCGCGGACCCCGGACTGACCGGCAAGCAGGCGTTGCCAGGCTACCTCCACATTGCACCCTAGAGGAGAAACCAAGCCCAAGCCGGCGATGACTACCCGCGTGGATGCCGCCGCACGCCTTTATCGGGAAAAGGGTCTGGATGGTGTGGGCCTGGCCGAGATCACACGCCATGTAGGGTTGACCCATGGCGGGCTGTACCGGCACTTCGAGTCCAAGGATGCCCTCGCGCGCGAGGCATGCTTGCGTGCGTTTGAATGGACGATTACGCCACCAGGCGGATTAGACTGTTCAGAGGCAGATGGCACATCCGCAAACAGACTCCGTGCGCTGGTGCACGGCTATCTTTCTGTGTCCCACCGCGACCACCCCGGCGAGGGGTGCCCTGGTGCCGCACTGGCAGCAGATGCCGCAAGAGCGGGACCAGAAATGTCAGAGGTCTTTGCGCAGGGGGTGGAACGCAACTTTCAGCGCCTTATGAATGTGCTCCAAGATGATGCCGTCGTGGCCAAGCGCCCTCAGACTATCGTGATCCTCAGCAGCATGATTGGCGCCTTGATCCTCGCTCGCGCCACGGCAGCAGGCAATCCCGCGCTTTCGGAAGAAATCCTGGCAACCTTGCGGCAGCATTTAGCCCCATAGGCGCGCGAATCAGACACGCGCTTGCAGTTTTGAAGCACATCTCAAGTTAGCGTTTGGTGCCGAGTCTCATTGTCGTCCTGGCGCCAAGCCTCGATCTCTCGATTGGCCTCGGCCAAAGATTCAAACCCGTGCAGATTCAGGCATTCGTCCCTGAATGGTCCATTGAAGGTTTCGATGAAGCTGTTGCCGGTCGGGTTGCCCGGCCGGCTGAAGTCGATCTGCATCCAGACCGACACAGCCTCTGCCGCACGCAAGCACTCAACCCAAGCCGCTATCCTCCGGTCACGGACCACGCCCTTAACAAGCACACAGAATAAGGATCAGCGATGAAATCATATGTCACGCGACCAACCTCTTCCAGAACCCCTTCTGCGCTTACTGCACAAGTAATTCCCAAGAGATTGTTGCCAAAGGACTCTGTAGCGAACAATCGCACGGTCTCGCCATCAACTGAGGCACCAATTCCGTATATCCCATTGGTGCCGCGCGCGAGAGTTTGGGTATCACCTATGGTGAGGTCAGCGGCCGGATCCTTAATAAAGTTATAGTTTATTTTGTCGTTGTTGGCGGAAGTGTATACGGCCAGCAGGGAACCGCTAGGCAGGCGTAGCAATTTAAGCAGCGCAGAACGGATGGCACGGAGCGGCAACTCCTTGTCCGCGGTTTCCAAAAGCTCCATATTTATATCGTACTTTTGGACTCCAAAATATGGATTCGGCTCGCCCCATGGATATGACAGGCCAATATAAGCATTTCCTGACGAATAGTCGATCGCTAAACTGGAGGATCGGGCTGCCGCGTCCGTCGGCAACAGCATTGTGGGGAGGGTAGATTGATTCTCGTATGGGAACTGCAAGTTCGCAGTATCCCTATATGGCAGAATTACTTGTATACAATTCGAAGGACTCAACGCTGACCCGGGCCTCGGCGGCGGAGCGGAATTAAATTGGGGTGAGCTTTTGGATAGATCTTGGCCCTTGAGAAACCGTGGCCATGCCTGCGTCGTCCACGCAATGCCATTGTCCGATACTGAGATGAATAGATCAGTCCCAATGGCATGCATAATATAAACCGCGTTGTTGACGAATTGCACGGTGAAGCTACGGCCATCACAACGACACCCCGTATCAAACTCACCCTCCCATTTTTGGAATTTCTCGTTATATCGCCGGTACAAGATTTTTTGGTTGGTGGCGTCAGGCCCGTTGATGTAAAAAATATAAAGCCCAGGTGCATTGTTAGAGAACTGGAAGCGGCTGTAGGCCGATTGCCCGCAGGCAAGGGCAGCCAAGTCAACCGATTCGCCTTGTGGGTTGTTATCAACGAAACTTATCTCCGCGGTTCCGTTGGTCGCAGTCGTTACCTGTGTTTTCTTCGTGCCATCTTCAAAGGAAGCGCTGGAGGTATCTGGCAATACGAAGGTGACCGGCGTCGGCGTGGAGAAGGGTTTTCCTTTATATGTCAACTTGGCGGTCGCGCTATTCTGACTCTTCCCGTCGGAGGCGCTGTTATTTGTTTGCGGAATCAACGCAAGCTTGTAAACCAGCGCGGAAGCCTGCGAAAAATGGAAGTCTTTATAGGCACTCTCACCACCATAACAGGCCTGCAGCGTCACCGTCTCGCCCGGCAGATAGGAGTCGCTGAAGGTGGCGCTCGCCGTGCCGTCTTCCTTGGTTTGTACTTGTATGCTTTTTTCACCGTTTGCAAAAGCAGCCCATTTGTCGCCGGGAAGAATAAGCAGAACCGAGGCCTTAAACACAGGATGCCCGGCTACTTTTACGCTTATCGCCACTCCGTTCTCAGAGGCACCGTCGGCAGGTGCCCCGTCATTTAGGCGAGTCAACTCTATCGCCGGAGTCTCCCTCCCCGCTTTTGCGAAGCTGAAAAAACAGCTCGCGTTTACGCCGCCACATAGCGCATTTAATGCGACCTTGGCCTCTCCCAATGGGTTAATGTCCGCGAATTCGACCGTAGCTATGCCACGTCCATCTAGCAGGACTACTTTCTGCTTGGTGTTGTCGTCGAACGTCGCAAAGCCACTCTGGGGTAGCGTAAACACCACGGGCGTAGACTGTGCCGCTGGCTTACCTCCGTAGGTTACTGACAGGATAGCGGAATTTTTCGAGATTCCGTCGGCCGGCTGACCGTCCAGTCCGGGCAGGAGGCGGAGTACGTAGCTCACCACAGGGACAGCCGCAAAGTAGAAGCTCGCGGTTTTCTCCGTACCCCCGCATCTCGCATTGACCACTACAGGGTTTTCTCCCTGAGGGTTATGGTCGACAAAATTCACCTTCACTCTGCTTTGCTTTCCATCGGGGTCTGGCGTCAGTTTCGGCGATATTGCTTTTTGGCCATTGGAAAACTCTGCGAATAAGGTCGGCGGCAGTGTAAAAGTAATGGTCGTTGATTGAGACGGTGCGGCTCCCTTGTAGCTGACCACCGCCTCAAGCTCATTGGAGGCGATCCCATCCGCTGGTTGGCCGTTCAGCACTACATTGAGCTGCACGTCGTAGTCATAAGTTGGCGCAGGCGTGAAGAAAAACTCTGTAGTGGTTTCTTGCCCGCCGCACTGCACATTCAAAGTAATATCTTTCTCGCCCAACGCATACACATCGACGACCTCAATCGTTGCTACGCTCGCCAACTTTTCATCGTTGGGCACGAGCACCACTTCCTTACGCTTGGTTCCGTCGAGGAAGGTCGCGTACATATTCTCGGGCAAATTGAACAGTGCCTTTGTGCCTGCCGGAAGGTTCTTCCCTTCGAAACTCGCGGTTAACTTGGCGACGTCTCTGGACACGCCGTCGGAAGGCTGTCCGTCTATTTCCTTGGAGAGCTGAAGGTCATAAGTGTGGACATTAACTTTCGCGAAGCTCAATATCACGAAAGCATCTTTGCCGACCGACTTGGCGTTTACCGTTACACTCTCGCCAACCGGATAGCTATCGACAATTGATGCCCAGGCCTTTGACAGGCCGTCTTGCGGATCCTTCTTTGTGAGAACCGTCATTAACTTGGTTCCGTCAAGGAATGTTCCGAACTCCGCGTCGGGCAAAAGGAAGGTTACAGGTGTTCCAACGGGTACCGGCCGACCTTTGTCAGAAACCACCGCATAGACAACGTTCGCGGATAGCCCGTCGGCGGGCATGCCGTCAGTATCTATGGTCAGATCGACTTGGTATTTATGAGCGGGAGTAAAGGTGAACGAGTGGCTAACTGAGTTGCTTTGGTCACTTGTCACAAACGCTCGAAGATAGGCCGTTTCCGCAACATAGTCGGTAAATGCCTGCTGTATAGTGCCTGACGCGTCGGTGCTGCTCGAAACCTGTGCGGCACCGGTAGCGGAGAACGTCGCGTATTCAGATGGAACCCCCGCACTATCAACCAACTCCATCGTGATATGAACGTCATCAAGGGGCTGATTGAGGCCGTCGGTCACTGTGACCGTTGCAACAATGCTATTGTCCACCGGCGCAAAGCCACCATTGGGATCCAAGCGCACCTGTAGGCATGGGGTTACATCATCGAGCTTGTTATTTCGCGCCATTATTTAACCACCAATTTTTTAATAAATTGAGCATAAATATATATGCGACATCAGCAGGCTCGGGATGCCACAGCACCGCATGACGACGACCGCACGGACAGCACTTTTCAGTTGTCGCTTCCATGACGCGCCAAAGCTCCGACAGACCGACTCTTCCCACGTATTTTTGTTATTTTCTCAAGTTGGCTGTGTGACGAAGTTTGAAACTCGTCTGGAATTTTTGACATTGGCATTGGATGACCTTGATTTTTTTTGTAGCCGTCCGGCCCCCGCGTTATGGTGACTGCGTTTCGATCGCGTAGGATTGCGCAGAGAGCAGTGCTGAGCAGTTACTCGATGAACTTGCGACCGGATCGACGACGGCCGAGGCGGAGCAGGACACGTTCATGCTGTTGAAAAAGGCGCTAATCGAGCGGGCGCTGGGGACCGAACTGGGTCAACACCTGGGCTATCGCGCCAGAGCTGCATATTCCGCGTGATCGCGACGGCAGCTTTGCCGCGATCCTGATCCCCAAGCAGGCGCGGCGGTTCCCAACGGCGACCTCTACAGCAAGTTTGGACGACCGAACGATGTGATCCTCAACCCGTACCCGCCCACACATCGAGGCGTACTCCAAGCGATCCAACGACATTACTGACGAGCTGGACGCTCTGGGCCTGGATCGCCAGACCGCCACCCGATCCCAGAAACAGACGGTCGCCCTGAAAACCCGCAAAGGCAAAGCGCCGGAAATCAACCGGGAAGAACTGCAAGCGGACTGGAGCAGGCAGGAGAAGGAACTGGGTGTAGATTTCAGCGCCGGCAAGCGCCCCATCGACAAGACCATCGAGCGCTCGCCGGAGGCGGTAGCCCTGATCGCCGACGAGTGCCTGAAATGGGCCATCAAGCACCACACCGAGCGCGAATCGGTCATGGATGGCAGCGAGATGCTACGCACGGCCCTGCGTCGGTCGATCGGCACCGGCATCGAGCTCAAGGACGTGAAGGCCGCCGTCAAGCGGTCGCTGCAAAAGGGGCACCTCATCCTCGGCACGCTGCAATATCGCTCGGCACATGAGCGCAAGGGGCCGAGGCAGACCCGCACCGAATGGGTTGAGCAACTGATTCAGGAGGGCATGAGTAAGAAGCGCGCCCACGAGCACGTGCGCCAGGCCATCGCGCGCGGCGAACTCGTCCCAACCGGCGCTCGCTACACCACCCAGATCGCCCGCGAGCGTGAAAAGCGCGTCCTGCAGATCGAACGAGACGGCCGCAACCAAGTCCAGCCCATCCTGCAGCGCGAACAGGCGCAGGCAGCGCTCCAGGGACAGGGGCTCAAGCCAGGCCAGCTCGCCGCGGCCGAACTGATCCTCAGCACGCCGCATCGTTTCGTTGGCGTCCAGGGCCTGGCCGGCACCGGGAAGTCCCACATGCTGGCCAAGGTCAAGGACGCCGCCGACGCGGCTGGCTACACCATCAAGGCTGTCGCCTCCTACGGCAAGCAGATCGAGGCGTTGCGCGAACTCGGCATGGAGGCGCGTACTGTGGCGTCGGTGCTAGAAGCCCGCCAGCAGGACCGCTTCAAGCTCGATCCCAATACGGTCCTGGTCATCGACGAAGCCGCGGTCGTACCTACGCGGATCATGGAACGGCTCATGAAAATGGCCGAGGCCGATGGGGCCCGCGTCGTCATGCTCGGCGATACCGGCCAGACCAAGGCCATCGAGGCCGGCCGCCCCTTCCATCAGTTGCAGGTCGAAGGTATGGAAACTGCGCTCATGGGCGATATCGTGCGGCAGAAGTCTCCCGAGCTGAAAGCCGCCGTGGAATTGGCCGCCAGCGGTCGGGCCTCAGCGTCGTTAGGCATCCTATCTCAGAAACTACAAGCCGTTCACACCGTCAATGATGACGACCTGCGGTACGACGCCATCGCGAGCCGCTATGCCGGCATGAGCGCCAAGGATCGCCGTGAAACCCTCATCGTCACCGGCACCAACCGCTCGCGCAACGCGCTCAATGAAGCCACGCATCAAGCGCTGGGGTTGGGCGGACGCGGCTTCGACTTCGACCTACTCACCCGGCGCGATACCACGCAGGCCGAGCGGCGCGTGGCCCATTACTACATCGCCGACGACATCATCCAGCCAGAACGGGACTACAAGACAGGCGACCTGCGGCAAGGCGAAATGTACCGCGTGATCGGCATAGCGGCGGACAAGCCCAATCAATTGGAAGTCGAGCACCTGGCAACCCAAGTGAGGACGACATTCAATCCAGCGCGGACGGCCAAGATCTCGGTGTATCAACCCGTGGTGGCCGAACTGTCCGCGGGCGACTGGGTCCGTGTCACGCGCAACAACGCCAGTCTCGACCTGGTCAACGGCGCACGCTTTGAAGTGCTGGCCATTACACCCACCTCAGTCACGATCGGCGCTGGCGACCGGCGATTGGTGTTGGACGCATCGACGACGCCGCTTCATCTGGATCGAGCCTACGCCACCACCAGTCACAGCGCCCAGGGGCTAACGTGCGATCGCGTGTTGATCAATGCTGAGAGCTTCAGCCGGACCACGCAGCGAGATGTGTACTACGTGGCGATTTCTCGCGCACGGTATCAGACGGAGATTTACACCAATAATGCAGGGAAGCTTGCGACCTCCGTCGATCGCTACGAAGAAAAAACTGCTGCGCTCGACATCGGCTTAGAAGTATGACGGCTAGATAACTAAGTAGCCCATTAATTTGAGGCGATCAGAAGCCCCCTTCGATGTACTAACTCTCGATAACGACATAAAATTACAAAGTACGACAAATTTGTATGAAGCCATATCTACCGGAGGGCACTAGCGGAAGCCTATGAGTGCTCGCCGGTATTGAAAATTAACTTTTTATAAGTCGAGACATGGAAACGCAACAGGACAGCTCGCAGGACTGCATATTCACTCCGGAGATGTTTAGCGCATGTGGGTGGAAACCCGCTTTAGACGCGGCGCAGATTGGCTACCCTGCTATGTGGGAGGCCTTGCGAAAAGAAGCAAATGCGGCTGCGCAGGACTCCCGCAGCTCCCACAGTGCATTGCTCAGCCTTATAGCGAAGGCGACGTCGCTGATGTTGGTGCCGACCAGCCTAAATGAGCCATTTAAGCCGTTCGCAGTCTTTGCTGACCGTCGATCTGCGTCCTTAGAGGACTTCACCGAAGCTGAAATTAAGCTATTTTCCGAAGTTTTGGATCTAGTGGAGGACAGCTGGCTAAAGGCTCGGTTCGCAGATATGGCGTGGCTAAGAATGAAGCCACGCAACCCGAACTTTGCGAATATAGCTATTGATTGCTATCGTTCGATTCCTCTTAGCGTCGAGACATGGATACACGGAGGTGACAACTGCTGGAGACGGGCTTTTGTTCTGGCTCAACAGTTGAAAGCTGGAGCGGGAGAGCGTCTCGACCAGATGCAGAAGTCAGTTCTTACAGCCTTCCACAGTACAAGCATAGAGGATGGTTATTTCCCTATTCGACTCGCAGACTTACTGGGGACGCTGCGCCAGACGCCAGAAATTGCTACCGACATAGCAAGCAAATTGGAGGATCTCGCCAGCGCCTTCAATCAAGAAGGCAAGCTACGGGAGGCCAGAGATCATTATTCAGCTTCGGCACAATGGTACCGCAAGGCCAAAGCCCAGGAGAAAGCCGCAGCGATGATGAAATGCAAGGGGGAGATGTGTGAGCGCGCCGCTACGGCTATGCTTGCCATGGATCCGCCCCAAGCGCTTTCAGCAGCAAGTCTTTACGAAAATGCAATCGAAGCTTATAGAGAGATTCCGAACCAGCATCGAGCAGAGCATGACATCGAAGCGCGAATCGCCAAAATCCGTACCCAACTCAATGAAGCGGGTTCCGCGGCAATTGGGCAAATGCACACGATCACCACCCCAGGGGTGGACCTTGCAGAAGTAGTCGCCATGGCGCGAAACGCTGTGGAAAACAGGGATCCCTACAGCGCTTTGCAAGGTCTATGCTCCTTCCCCGGCATGAAAGTCGAAACGCAACGTACCGCCGCGATAAAGGCAATTAACCATTCGTTTTTTTCCTCAATGTTCGGCATGTCAATGCTTAGTGCCGACGGTCGAGTCGTGGCGCGAATTCCCCCAGTGAATCTTGGCGGAACAGATGCTGATAACGAACCTGCCATACAAGCTCACATGGTCAGAGACAGTCGAATTTTCGTTCAGATGACTGTACTAGGTATTGTATTGCCGGCTCTCGACATAATCCGGTTTGATCACCGGCTGCAGGAGCTAGATTTTGTTCATTTGGCTTCCCTATCTCGCTTTGTCCCAAGCGGCAGAGAACGATTGATAGGCAAAGCCCTGTTCGCGGGATATGACAACGACTTTGTGGCAGCTTTACACTTTCTGGTCCCGCAGATGGAGAATGCTGTCCGAGTACATCTCAAAGCGGCCGGTGCCAAGACTTCAACGCTGGACAGCCAAAATATAGAAATGGAAAACGGCCTCAGCACACTCATGGATCTACCCGAGGCAGTGAACGTGTTTGGCGGGGACCTCGCATACGAAATCAGAGCAATATTCTGCGATGCATTTGGTCCCAATCTGCGCAACGAATTGGCTCATGGCCTGCTGGATGAGAATGGCTGCGACTCTGAGTTTTCAATCTATGCCTGGTGGCTACTCTTACGACTTGTCATTCTGTCGATCGCACCTTTAGCCGATTCACATGAGAACGCCGTACCGGAGGGAGATGGCGAAACGAACGTCCCTGCTTGAGTTATTGGCTATGTTGATCATGCTCCTTTTTGGGGCATGATCAGGAGGCTGGTGAACTCTTTACTACTCCAATCCGCGAAGCGCTTTGGACACAACATTGTCCTTCTTTCGTCCTTATTCGGGTCGTCTTGCACCCCAGCTTGTCCCAGTTTTGTCCTGTCAGGTGCCAGATTTGTCCCGATCTTGACCTAATGCCGCGCTAACGCATGCCGCAGATGTTGAATGCGAGCAATCGTATACATCTGGGATGTGTGTACTGGCCAGGTATTTGGCAGATTTTTTGCCCTCATTGTCAGACAACAAAAGCAGTCACTCCCAAATAAAAGACAATAAAATCAAAGAAATGACCGCACCCGCAGGGTGCGTCCTGTGTGGTGGCCTTAAGGGGGCCCTTAAGGGGCACGCCGCGCCTCTGCGGCGGGCACATTAAGGGACACATTGAGGCCGCCTGTGAGCGTCCGGGGGACGCTCACGACGTCCAGAGGACGGCCCCGCCGGCGCAGCCGGTGGGACTGGCCTGGCCCTGCACCAACATCCTCCCCAAAAGCCAATAGGCCGCCCGAAGGCGGCCTATTGGGTTGCAGAGATGGGTTACATCACCAGATGGTCTGAACGTGCGGGTAGTCGCGAATCTTCAGGTCAGCAGATACCAGAGGCACCGAATGATGCCGTGCCGTAGCCACAATAATGCGGTCGGCAGGATCCTTGTGGAACTCGCCGGGCAGATCAACAGATTGAACTGAAATCCGTACATCCACCGGAACGAAACGAATCGCGGGCACCTCGGCAACCGTATCCAGCCAAGCCGCGGCATCTATGGTCAATGCAAGACGCCCAGCCTTGGCCAGCATGGCCACTTCCCAAGCACTGATGGCCGAAACCAGGATTTCACCGTCCTGCGCCTCGGCCTCGATAGCTTCGCGTGCGGCACGGCTCAGTTGCGAATCCCCTGCCGCCCACCACACCAGTGCATGGGTATCCAGCACGATCATTGCGCCGCCTCCCACGTATCCTCGCCGACCGGCGACAAGGGATCGTCAAACCGCAGGACGGAGCCACGCAGCACATCCAACGGATTGCGCTTGGCCACCGCCCGGTAGGGGCGGATTTCAAGCGCAGGCTTACCATGATCGGTCACAACAATGGACTCCCCGGTCGCTTCAACCTGCCGGAAAAGCTCGAGCGCACGCGCTTTGAACTCGGTTTTGGAAACTTGCTGGTTGTGCATGACGCCTCCGAAAATAGTCATTTCGCGTAGTCATTTTATCAGAAAATGACTACGCGAAATAGTCATTTTTGCCGCCCCAACCTTCCCCCCCGAAATCGCGTCACCAGCCGAGTTTCCCCGGCTGGCATGACGATCACTCGCCCGCTTCGCATCCTATGGTGGGCAGAAGGGCAGGCAGCGCCGGCTGGCCGCGCGTCAGGCCCCTGCCGGGTGCAACCGGACAGGGGCTATCTATTCATGGGTCAAAACGGCAGATCGTCGTCGGAATCACCACCGCCGATGCGGTCATTGCTTGCCGCCTGCCCGCTCTTGCGAGCGCCCAGCATCAGCAACTGCGTGCCAACGATTTCCAGAGCGTAGCGGTTCTCGCCGCTGTTCTTGTCCTGCCAAGTGCGGGTTCGCAAGCGGCCTTCGACGTAGACCTGCGCGCCTTTCTTCAAGTACTCGCCAGCGATTTCGGCTGTGCGCTTGAAGAAGGCGACCTGATGCCATTCTGTTTTTTCGCGGCGCTCGCCGCTGGCCTTGTCGGTCCAGTTGTGCGATGTCGCAATGGACACATTGCAGATCGCCGTGCCGTCCTCGACATGGTGCACTTCGGGATCGCGGCCCAGATAGCCGATGAGGGTGACTTTGTTCAGTGATGCCATGACAGTTCTCCTTGCTAGGGCGGGTTCCTGCCCGTGCCAACCTTTCTCCACGGCAGGCAAAGGAACTGCGTTTGATGACGAGCGGCACCTTTGGCCGGCCTGGCACTGGCTCATCCAGGAGTGCCGCCCTCCAGTCATCTTTGGCGAGCAGGTTGCAAGCAAGGACGCAGAGCCTTGGCTCGACCTTGTATTCGATGACCTGGAAGCCCTGGACTACGCCAGTGGGGCGATCCCTTTCCCGTCTGCGGGCATCGGTGCGCCGCACATCCGAGATCGGTTGTTCTGGTTGGCCAACGCCTCAGGCCCGGGACGGCGACCCGAACGGACGAACAGCGACCCCACAGACGGCGCTAAAGCGATTCGCGCAGGGAAAGCGGAACCTGGACGACGGGGCGCAGCTCGCGGGCTGGGGAACGCCCACAGCGAGCGAGCCGGGCGGGACGGGGGATCAGTACGTGGCCAGGTCGATCGGCAAGACGGGCAACTCGGCGCCAACAATGCTGACGCACCAGGTTGCGCTGGCGGGGTGGCCGACGCCAAACACGATGGATACGATCGACAGAAGGGCCTTGCGGCCATCGCGGATTGCCACCACTCGAACCAGCGGCTACTTGACGGAAATCGCCCCTCTTGCGGCGTGGCCGACACCGCGCGCGGCGGACGGCGAGAAGAACGTGCGCACGCTGGACGGCGCCATGTCGGAGATCTCGCGCAAGGGCTCGCCGCAGGACTTGGCCATGGCGGCGATCTGCGGCCCGGCCCGGTTAACGGCTTCTGGGGAGCTGCTGACTGGCTCCTCTGCCGGGATGGGAAGTGGCGGCCAGTTGAACCCGGCACATTCCCGCTGGTTGATGGGGCTCCCGCCCGAGTGGGACGACTGCGCGCCTACGGCAACGCGATCAACGCGATCCAGGCGCAAATCTTCATCGAAGAATGCATGAGGTGCATATGGACGTTCCGGTATTACACCTACGACCGGAAATACATCAACCTGGGCCACGACCGCGCCGAAGCGATCAAGCGCGTGCTGGAAATGGAACGGCGCGCGCCTGACACGGGCACGGTAGCCGAGCTGTTGCGCGAGTATATGGCCAGCGGCGGCTTCAAGAACGAGCTTGCACCGCGCACCCAGGACGATTACATCGCGGCCAGCAAAGAGATCCTGGAGCGGTTCGCAGATATGCCCGTGGATGACGTAAAGCCGCCCCACATTGCGCGGTATCTGCGCGTCGAACGCGCCGCCGCACCCGTGCGTGCCAACCGTGAAATCGCCCTGTTGGCGTCGGCATTCCAATTCGGGATCGAACACGGCTACGCCACGGCCAACCCATGCCGCCAGGTCAGGCGGAACAAGGAACGGCCGCGCTCGAGGTGTCCGTCATGGGAAGAGATCGAATCTTTTTGCGCGACGGCGGCCAAGAAGGGCCCGTCGTCGCACGTCATCGGCCTCATGGCCAAGTTCATCGCCCTGACGGGCCGGCGCCGTGCCGAGTTCCTGAGCCTGCGCAAGACTGATCTGGGCCAGGATGGCATTGTGGTTGGGTTCGCCAAGGCCAAGGCGGGTGATGCGTTACGCCGCGGCCTGATCGAGTGGACGCCGGCGCTGCGCCAGCTGTTCGCCGAGCTGGCCAACCTGAACCGGAAAGCGCGGGATGGAAAGTCGTCCATCCCGGAATCCATGTTCGTGTTTACCAACCGGGAGGGCCAGCCGTACACCGAGCAAGGATTTAAGGCGCTCTGGTCGAAGATCATGGCCGACTGGGTCAAAGTTCCAGGCCGGGAGCGGTTCACCTTCCACGACCTGCGCGCCTACTATGTAACGGTGCTGGTGGGCCGGGACGAGAACCCGGAAACCCACGCCAATCCGGCCACCACCAGGAGGGTGTACGACCGCCGGCGCGTGGTCAAGATCAAGGGCAGCGCCTGACGCATGCCACCATCGCCTGATCTTGCCACCATTAGCGCAATGAAAAAAGGCACCCCGCTTGCGCGTAAGTGCCTGATTTCACATGAATTCTTTGGGGTGGCTGATGGGACTCGAACCCACGACAACCGGAATCACAATCCGGGACTCTACCAACTGAGCTACAGCCACCACTGACTGCTTTGCCGCTGACACGCAAACACGAAAAATTTCGTGGTCAACTGCAAAGAGGCCGAATTCTAGCACGGTTTTTCGCGCCGTGTAAAACGGCGGGCAAGGCGGGCGTGATCGGGCCGGTGGCGCGCCCCGCGCGCGCGGGGCGGAACCGCTTTCCCTCTTGCCAGGCGCGCCGACCTTGCTATCCTTGGCGCTCGAATCAACCTCCGGAGGCTCGCGTCGCCGTCGCCATGGATCGCATACACGAATTACTGATCGCTTACTGGCCGCACATGGTGTTCGGCGTCAGCCTGGTGGCGGGCGCGGGCGCGGCGGTGCACGCGGCCATGACCAAGCAGGATGTGCGGTCGGCCATCGGCTGGGTCGGGTTGGCGCTGTTTTCGCCGTTGTTCGGGGCCGCGGCTTATTTCGTGGCGGGGATCAACCGCATCCGCAAGACGCGGCTGTCGCAGCAGCGCGACGAGGCCATGCTGGTGGACGCGGCGCTGGTGGAGACAGCAAACGTGGACGTGGCGCCGATCTCGGGGCCGCAGTTCGCCTCGCTGAAGGTGCTGGGCGACCAGGTCAGCCGGTTCCGGCTGCTGGGCGGCAACACGGTGCGGCCGCTGGCCGGCGGCGACGAGGCCTATCCGGCGATGCTGCAGGCGATCCGCGAGGCGCGCCACGCGGTGGCGATGCAGAGCTACATCTTCGACAACGACGCGATCGGCCGCGAGATGGCGCAGGCGCTGATCGAGGCGCACGGGCGCGGCGTGCAGGTGCGGGTGCTGATCGATGCGATCGGCGCCAAATACTCGCGGCCGCCGATCGTGCGCATGCTGGCGCGCGGCGGGGTGCCGGTGGCGCGCTTCATGACCAATCCGCTGGGCGTGCTGCGCATGCCGTATGCCAATCTGCGCAGCCACCGCAAGGTGCTGGTGGTGGACGGCCGCGTCGGCTTCACCGGCGGCATGAACGTGCGGGCGGCGTTCGTGACGGCGCTGTCGGGCGCGGCGACCAATCTCGACACGCATTTCCAGGTGGAAGGCCCGATCGTGACGCAGCTGATGTCGGTGTTCGCGCACGACTGGAATTTCACCACCCACGAGTCGCTGCCGGCGCGGCCCTGGTTCGATCCGCAGGCGCAGCCGCCGCATGGGGTGGTGCCGATGCGCTGCGTGCCTTCAGGGCCGGACCGGGCCTTGGGCAGCGCGCACAGCATCATCCTGGGCGCGCTGGCGGTGGCGCAGCGCCATGTGCGCATCCAGTCGCCCTATTTCCTGCCGGATCAGCCGTTGATCGGCGCGCTGGCGACGGCGGCGCGGCGCGGGGTGATCGTCGATATCGTGATTCCGGGCAAGAACAACCTGCGGCTGGTCGATTACGCCATGACCGCGCAACTGGATCAGGTGGTGCGCACCGGCTGCCGGGTGTGGCGCTCGCGCGGGGCGTTCGACCATTCCAAGTTGATGACGGTGGACGACGGCTGGGCCTATGTCGGCTCGTCGAACCTGGATCCGCGCAGCCTGCGGCTGAATTTCGAGCTGGACACCGAGATCTATGATCCGCAGGTGGCGTGCTGGATCGGCGCGCGCATCGACGCGTTGGTGGCCAATGCGCGCCGGCAGACGCTGGAAGACCTGCAACAGGCGCCGTTTGCGAAGCGGCTGCGCAACAAGGTGATCTGGCTGGCGACGCCGTACCTGTGACCGCGCGGCCCGGCCGCGCTGCCACGGACAAAGATCGGCGGCCCCTGGGCCGCCGATTGCGCATGCGGGGCGGCGCGGATCTGAGAGTAAGATTTATGCCATAACAAACAGCCCGTGTGGCAGGAGCAGTGGAAGATGGCAAAAATCGGTATGGTGGGCATCGGCCTGATGGGCCATGGCATCGCGAGCAATCTGGTCAAGCATGGTCATGCGCTGACGGTGCTGGAGCATCCGGGCAACCAGCCGCTGGACGCCTTGAAGGCGGCGGGCGCCGCCAGTTGCGCCGACGGCGCGACGCTGGCGGCGCGGTCGGATGTGATCATCCTGTGCGTCACGGGCAGTCCGCAGGTCGAGGCGGTGCTGCTGTCGCCGGGCGGCGTGCTCGAAGGCCTGCGCCCGGGCACGGTGATCATCGATTGCTCCACCGCCATCCCCTCCTCCACCGCCAAGGTGGCCGAAGCGGTCATCGAAAAGGGCGGCCGGTTCCTCGACGCCCCCATGACGCGCACGCCGAAGGAAGCCGCCGAGGGCCGCCTCAATCTGCTGGTGGGCGGCGAGGCCGCGCTGTTCGAGGAATGCCGGCCTATCCTGGCGTGCTTTGCCGAGAACATCACCCACGCCGGTCCGGTGGGCGCGGGCCATCGGATGAAGCTGTTGCACAACTATGTATCGCTGGGCGCGGTCGCGCTGCTGGCCGAGGCGGCCGCGTGCGCGCTGCGCGCCGGCATCGACCCGGCGGTGTTCGCCGAGGTGCTGGGCAAGGGCGGCGGCGGCGGCGTGGCGCTGGAGCGCCTGAAGCCCTATCTGCTGGAACAGGATCCGTCGTCGCTGCGCTTTTTCATGTCGAACGCGCAGAAGGATCTTTCCTACTACAACACCATGGCGGCCGAGACCGGCGCGGTGCGCGAGATCGGCGCCGCGGTGCTGCACACCTACGACCAGGCAGTCAGCCAGGGCGGCGGCGAGCGCTACGTGCCCGAGCTGGTGTCGCTGTTGAAGGATCGCTGAACCGGCCCGCGGCGGGCGGGCTCAGCGCCCGCCGGTCACCATTGCCGGCACCGCGCGCAGCGTGCCTCGCCGCGGCAATCGCAGTGAAATGGCGGCGGCCAGCAGCAGCAAGGCGCCGGCCGCGCCGAACGCCACCCAATGGGTATGGAAGGTCTCGAAGGCCCACCCGCCCAGCCACGAACTGATCATGCCGCCGATCTGGTGCCCCAGGTAGGTCAGGCCATACAGCACGCCCACCAGCCGCACGCCGTAGACGTCGGCCAGAATCGCGGATGACAGCGCGATGCTGCCGGCCCAGACGATGCCGCCGATGGTCGCGGCGGCGTACAGTTCCCAATGCGCTCCCACCATGACCAGCGCGAAGAAACCCAGTCCGCGCACCAGGTAGATGACGGCCAGGATGTTGCGGCGCTCGACCTGATCCGACATGC
The DNA here is from genome assembly GCF_050285565.1 of Achromobacter sp. Lineage (GTDB taxonomy): Bacteria > Pseudomonadota > Gammaproteobacteria > Burkholderiales > Burkholderiaceae_B > Achromobacter. The sequence goes on along the minus strand of NZ_JBLZXG010000002.1, from coordinate 125,940 downwards.
GCCCCAGCACCAGCGTGCTGAAGATCGCCACCAGGCCGATCAGGCCGATGCCCAGCGAACTGGTGGTGGCGTCGAAGCCGTGGTCCATCAGCATGGGCATGCCGTGGGTGCCCAGCAGGTTCATGCTGAAGCCGCAGGCGAACAGGCCCAGCGCCACCTGCCAGAACGGCAGCGTGCGCACGGCGTCCTTGACGCGCGCCTCGGCGCCCGTGGCGGCGGGCCGCGACGCGGATTTTTTCTCGACGATCTGGTGCGGCAGCAGGTCGGTGTGCTCGGGCGCCTGATCGCGCATCACGAACAGCGCCACCGGCACGGTCAGCAGCGCGAACAGGGCGGCGAAGGCCAGCAGCGTTTCGCGCCAACCGACGGCGCCGATGGCGAAGGTGAGCGTGGGCGTCATCAGGGCGATGCCGGCCATCGAGCCGGTGGACAGGAAGAACAGCGCCATGCCGCGCTGGCGCGTGAACCAGCGGCTGATCACGGGCGTCAGCGCCACCGGGCTGGTGAAGGCCAGGCCGACCGACAGCGCCACGCCGAAGGCCAGCAGGAATTCGATGGGGCCGCGCGCGAAAACAGTCCAGATGGACGAGGCCACCACGATGGCCGCGCCGGTCAGCAGCACAAAGCGGGTGCCGCGGGCGCTGACCAGGTAGCCGGCCAGCGGCATCGCCAGGCCATAGCACAGCATGCCGGCCGCGACGATGCCCGACAGCAGGCTGCGCGAAAAACCCAGGCCGTCGGCCATGGGCAGGAAAAACGGGCCGATGCCCATGCGCAGCCCTACCGTCAGCAGCGTCAGAACCGTGGCGGCGCCGACGATGTTCCAGCCGAAATACCAGCCGGCCGATGTTTTTTTGTCCACTTGCCTCTCTCCTTGGGTCTTCTTGTCGCGCCGGGGCGCTTCAGTGCAGACACCGCGAGGGATGCGAGGAGACGGAAGCCGGCCGCCAGACGCGCCATATTACTCCCGGCTATATGCGGGCGGCGCGGCGGCCATCCGATCCTGTCCGGCGAGCGGTCAGGCGCCGCGCGCTTTGCGGCGCCGCGGCGCGGGCGCGCCGCGCGCCGGCGTGGCGGCGACCAGCGCATCGACGTTGCGCAGCTTTTCCGCCGCGACGGCGCGCAGGTGCCGGATGAGCAGTTGCGCGGCCGGCGAGGGCGGGCGCGACTTGGGATAGATCAGGCCGTATTGCAGCGGCGTTTCGGGCTCGAAGCGGCGGATCTGCGCGCCCAGGTGGATCTGGGCCAGGGCCGACAGCGGATCGCTCAAGGCCGCGCCGCAGCCGCGGACCGCCAACTGGCAGGCGATGAAGCCGAACGAGACATCGAACTGGGCTTCGGGCTCGTAGCCGGCCTGGGCGAAGGCGCGCGCATAACGGTGATGGAGGGCGCCGCGCTGGGGCAGGCCGATGAAGCGGCCCTGCCCCAGGACCCGCGGCGTGATGACGGCGTGCGCGGCGCGCGGATCGGCGCCGCTGAGGACGGCGACGGCGCGCGATTCGGCCAGCACCTCGGTGGTCAGCAACGGATGCTCGACCGGCAGTTGCGCCAGCGCCAGGTCGAACTGTTGCTGGCTGATCCAGGCGTCGACATTGGGCGGCATGCGCGCATTGATGGTGACGCCGAAGGCGTTGTCCTCCTGCACGGCGCGAGCGACGGCGTCGACCAGCAGGCCTTCGATCAAATGCTGGGCCACCAGCACGTTGACGTGGGTGCGGCTCTTGCGGCGTGCGCCGCGGGCATATTCGCGCACGGCGTCGCCGGCCCGCAGCATTTCGTCGATGCGCTGGTAGAAGCCTTGCCCCTGCTCGGTCAGGGACAGCCGCCGGCCTTCCTTGAGCAGCAGCGGGAAGCCGGCCTCTTGCTCCAGCATGGCCAGCAACCGGCTGACCTGGGACGGGCTGCGATGGATGCGCAGCGACGCTTCGGCGATGCTGCCGCCTTCGACGAAGGCGCGCAGCGCCTCCAGGGCCATGAAGTTCATGGCGGGCCTCCATACAGTTGTGAATTATGCAAGTATCACGCCGAATTTCGACATTGACGCATATTAGCCCCCCTGCCGACAATGGCCCTGCCGATGGCGCCCGATGCGGACGCCCGGCCCAGAACAGCAAGGGGAAACTCCATGAACGCAATTCACCGTCTGGCCGCCGCGGCCGCGCTCGCCCTGGCCCTGGCCGGCGCGGTCCAGGCCCAGGACGCCTATCCGTCCAAACCCATCAAGGTCATCGTGCACACGCTGCCGGGCGCGTCGTCCGACGTGCTGGCGCGCGCCGTCAGCAAGACGATGGGCGAGCAGTTGGGGCAGTCGTTCGTGGTCGAGAACCGCTCGGGCGCGGGCGGCGCCATCGGCGTGGATGCCGTGGCCAAGGCGGCGCCGGACGGCTATACGCTGCTGGCCGGCGCCTCCAGCGCCATGGTGATGCTGCCGATCGTGCTGAGCCGCAAGCTGCCGTATGACGAGAACAAGGACTTCGCGCCCATCGGCGTGATCTCGCGCTCGCCGTTCGTGCTGGTGGCCAGCAAGGCCTCGGGCATCCGCAGCGTGCAGGATCTGATCGCGCGCGCCAAGGCCGAACCGGGCAAGTTGACCTACGGCAGTGCCGGTCCGGGCACCAATCCGCACCTGCTGGGCGAACTGCTGAGCCAGTTGGCCGGTATCGAGCTGTCGCACATTCCGTACAAAGGCCCGGCCGCCGCCGAGTCCGACCTGATCGGCGGCACCATCGATATCCTGTTCGACACGCCCTCCTCGGCGCTGCCGTACGTGAAGGCCGGCAAGACCGTCGCCATCGCCGCCACCAGCGATAGGCGCGTGGCCGACGCGCCCGACGTGCCCACCGTGTCCGAGCTGGGCTATCCCAGCCTGACGCTGTACGGCTGGACCGCGCTGTACGCACCGGCCGGCACGCCGCCCGCCGTGCTGGACAAGCTGCGCGAGGCGCTGCGCCAAGCGCTCAAGACGCCCGCGCTGCGCGAGTTCATTCTGAACTCGGGCAACGACATCCTGGACCTGTACGGCGAAGATCTGCGCAAGATGCAGGTCGGCATGCAGGACTTCTGGCGCGACGTGGTCAAGGCGCGCGGCATCCGCCTGGACTGATTCCCTCCCCCGCACCGCGGCCATCCGGCCGCGAGGACACCTTCCATGAGCATCAAGATCCGACTCGCCGTGCGCGACTGGGACTACATCGTCCCGCTCGCCCTGGGCGATGTGACCGCCCGCGGCATCGACCTGGACATCCACCGGGTCGGCACCCTGCCCGACGACCTGGCCAACGACCCGCGTTTCGACGCCGGTGAAATGTCGATGAGCCGCTATTGCCTGGGCCGCGCCCGGGGCCGCGACGACATCGTCGGCGTGCCGCACTTCCTGATGCGCGGCTTTCGCCACCGCTGCATCATCACCACGCGCGACAGCGGCATCACGCGGCTGGATCAGTTGGCCGGCGCCCGCATCGGCATGACCGGCTGGCAGGATTCCGGCAATACCTGGACGCGCGCGCTGCTGCGGCGCGAAGGCATCGGCGTGGACGACGCGATCTGGAAGGTGGGACGCCTGACCGGCGTGCACCCGATCACCGACCGGCTGGCGGGCTTTGGCCGGCCAGGCGTGATCGAGGCGGTGGCGGACGAGCGCCCGCTGGTCGATCTGCTGCGCGCCGGCGAGCTGGAGGCCGTATTCACGCCGTTCATGCCCGACGGTTTCTTCGACGCCGGTTCGGACCTGCGCCAGTTGCTGCCCGCCTGCCGCGACAGCGAGGTCGACTACTTCCGCCAGGTCGGCTATGTGCCCGGCATCCACCTGCTGGGGCTCAAGCCGGCGTTGGCCGAGGCCCACCCCTGGGCGGCGCAGGCGCTGAGCGAGGCGCTGGACGCCTCGGCCGCGCTGTGGCTGGACAAGCGCCGCAAATATGCCGACACCACGCCGTGGATCCTGGACGAACTGATCCAGACCTCGCGCGACCTGCCCGAGGCCTGGAACCGCAACGGACTGGAACCGAACCTGAAGATGATCGGCGACTTCGCCGCCGAACTGCACGCCCAGCAACTGGCCGACCGCGTCATGACGCCGGCCGAGCTGTTCCCGCACGCGCACTGAACACCAAGGAATCCATCATGAAAATCGCCATGGGACAATTCGCCGTCCGCCCGGTCTGGGAAGACAACGCCCGCGTCTGCCTGGACTTGATGCGCCGCGCCGCCGAGGCCGGCGCCGACCTGCTGGTGCTGCCCGAGGGCATCCTGGCGCGCGACATCGCCGACCCCGACCTGGTGCGGCGCGCCGCCCAGCCGCTGGACGGCCCGTTCGTGTCGCAATTGCAGGCGCTGTCGCGCGGACTGGATCTGACGGTCATCATGACCGTGCACACGCCCGCGGCGGGTGAACGGGTCTGGAACACGCAGGTGGCGCTGCGCCGCGGTGAGATCGTGGCGCAGTACCGCAAGCTGCACCTGTACGATGCGTTCTCGATGCAGGAATCGGTCAACGTGGTGCCAGGCGACACAGTGCCGCCGCTGGTGCCGGTAGCCGGCATGCGGGTCGGCATGATGACCTGCTACGACCTGCGCTTTCCGGAGCTGGCGCGCCGCCTGGCGCTGGATGGCGCCGACGTGCTGGTGGTGCCATCGGCCTGGGTCAAGGGGCCGCTGAAGGAAGCGCACTGGTCGGTGCTGAGCACGGCACGGGCGCTGGAGAACACCTGCTATGTGGCGGCGGTGGGCGAATGCGGCCCGCGCAACATCGGCGCCAGCATGGTGGTGGATCCGCTGGGAGTGGCCATCGCGCAGGCCGGCGAGCAGGAAGCGCTGGTGTTCGCCGACCTGGATCCGGCGCGCATCGCGCATGCGCGCGAAGTGCTGCCGGTACTGAAGAACCGCCGCTTCGCGCGGCCCGAACTGGCGCTGCCGGCGGCCGGCTAGGTGTCGAGTCGCAATAGGTTGTTCACACCCGGGATGCGTGTGCGGGGGGCCGATGGCCAAGCGCGGCGCGTGGCCTCAGCCCGCGCGTTCGAGGAACGCCTGTAACGCCGGCACCGTGTTCAGCACGTGCTGGCGCATCGCCGCCTCGCCGCGGTCGGGGTCTGCGGTGAGCAAGGCGTCGATCAGCTCCTGGTGCGATTCGCGCACCCGCAGCACGCGCCCGGGCTGGGCCGCCCACAGCCGCATGTACGGCTCGACCACCGAGTGCAGCTCGGAGATCTGCCGCAACAGGCGCGGCTGCTGGCAGAAGCTGCAGAGATATTCGTGGAAGTCGCGGTGGGCGCTGGTCCAGTCCAGGTAGTCGCCCGAGCCCTGCTCGAGCTGATCCAGCATGCTGGCCAGGCGGCGGATATGTTCGGCGCTCATGTTGCGCACGGCGTTGCGCACGGCCAGCCCTTCGAGCACCGAGCGCATTTCGAAGACTTCGCGCATTTCCTGCTGGTTCAGGCCGCGCACCACCGCGCCCCGGTTGGCGCGGATCTCGACCAGGCCTTCGGAGGCGAGCCGGCGCAGCGCGCCGCGCACCGGCATGCGGCTGGTGCCGATTTCGCTGGCGATGGCCTCGGGCACCAGGCGGTGGCCGGGCGGGTAGTTGCCCAGCCGGATTTCGCGCTGCAGATGCTGGTAGGCCTCTTCTTCGGCACTGACGGCCGTCTTCTGAAACTGCAGCATCCTCGTCCCCGGGTGTTCAAAGCCGCCATGATAGATAAACGCAAAAATAACACAAATTGGATCCAGTGATCCATGGATGCAAATACCAATGGCCGGGCGGCCGCGACTCGCGTCAAATCCATGACTGGCGCGCCAGCCGTGCGCGTCCGCCGGGATTTCAGCGGGCGGCAGATCCGCCCGGCGCCAATGCTCTACCGCTACGAACACCAAGCCTTCAAGGGGAATCCATGTCTTTTCGCTTCATCCGCGCCCTGACCGGCGCCGCCGCCGTGGCCTTTGCCGCCCAGGCGGGCGCCCAGGCCACCGACTGGCCGCAGCATCCGGTACGCATCGTCGTGCCGTTCCAGGCCGGCTCGGCCACCGACCTGATCTCGCGCCAATTGGGCGCCGCCCTGTCGACCGAGCTGGGCCAGCCCTTCGTGGTGGAAGCCCGCCCGGGCGCCGCCGCCGCGATCGGCAGCGCCTCGGTGGCGCGCTCGGCCCCCGACGGCTACACCCTGCTGATGGGCGGCCCGGCCGCCATCGTCACCAACCGCTTCCTGCAGAAGCGCCTGGCCTATGACCCGGACAAGTTCGAACTGGTGTCGATGGTGGCCTACACGCCCAACATCCTGCTGGCCAATCCGCAGCAGCCGTTCAAGACGCTGCCCGAGATGATCGCCTATGCCCGCGCCAATCCGGGCAAGCTGACCTACGCCTCGTTCGGCACCGGCACCACCTCGCACATGGCCGGGGAGATGCTCAAGTCGGTGGCCGGCATCGACATCCTGCACGTGCCGTACAAGGGCGCTGGCGAAGCCATTCCGGCGCTGCTGAGCGGCCAGGTATCGATGTACTTCGACACCATCATGACCGGCCTGCCGCAGGTCAAGAGCGGCGCGCTGCTGGCGCTGGGCATGTCCAATTCGCAGCGCTCGGCGCTGGCGCCGGACATTCCCACCATCGCCGAGCAGGGCTACGCCGGCTACGACATCGCCCCCTGGTACGGGCTGGTGGCGCCCGAAGGCACGCCCGCGCCGATCCTGGACAAGCTCAACCGCGCCGTCAACAAGGTGCTGGCCGACCCGGCCTTGCGCGGTAAGCTGGCCGAAGCCGGCGCCGAACCGCGTGGCGGCAGCCGCGAGGAATTCACCGCCTTCATCAAGGCCGAGATTCCGCGCACCAAGCAGCTGATCGACCAGGCCGGCATCACCCCGCAGTAATTTCCCTACAGAGTCCCGACGCCACCATGTCCTCCCCCTTCGATTGGTCTTTTCCGTACGCTTCCCGAAAAATGCCGGTGCTGGCCGCCAACGCGGTCGCCACCAGCCAGCCACTGGCGGCCCAGGCCGGGCTGCGCATGCTGCTGGCCGGCGGCAATGCCGTGGACAGCGCCATCGCCACCGCCATCGCGCTGACCGTGGTCGAGCCCGTGATGAACGGCATCGGCGGCGACATGTTCGCGCTGGTCTGGCACGAAGGGCGGTTGCATGGCCTGAACTCCAGCGGCTGCGCGCCGGCGGCCTGGACGCCGGACTACTTCGCCGGCCGCGAGGCGATGCCGGGCACCGGCTGGGGCACGGTCACCGTGCCGGGTCAGGTGGCGGGCTGGAAGGCGCTGTCCGAACGCTTCGGCAAGCTGCCCTTCGCCAAACTGTTCGAACCGGCGATCGGCTATGCCGAGGAAGGCTTCGCGGTCAGCCCGACGATTGCGCGCCAATGGGCCACCCAGGCGCCCAAGCTGGCGCAGGAGCCGGGCTTCGCCGAGGCCTTCCTGCCGCAGGGCCGGGCGCCGCAGGCGGGCGAATGGTGGCGCTTTCCGGCGCAGGCGCGCACCTTGCGCGAGATCGCCGAAAGCGGCGGCGACAGCTTCTACCGCGGCGCGCTGGCGGCCCGGATCGCCGACTTCGCGGCGCGCACCGGCGGCGCCCTGAGCGCGGCCGATCTGGCCGAGCACCGGCCGGAATGGGTAACGCCGATCTCGCAGTCGTTCCGCGGCTACGAATTGCATGAAATCCCGCCGAACGGCCAGGGCATCTCGGCGCTGATGGCGCTGGGCATGCTGGAACAGTTCGACCTGGAGGCCATGGGCCGCGACAGCGCCGACTACTACCACGTCAGCATCGAGGCCATGAAGCTGGCCTTCGCCGACCTGCATCACCACGTGGCCGATCCGCGCCACATGCGCACCGACGCCCGCGCCCTGCTCGACCCGGCCTACCTGGCCGAACGCGCGCGCCTGATCTCGATGGAGCGCGCCGCCGTGCCGGTGGCCGGCACGCCCGCCAGCGGCGGCACGGTCTACCTGACCGCCGCCGACGCGGCCGGCACCATGGTGTCGTTCATCCAGTCCAACTACCACGGCTTCGGTTCGGGCGTGGTGGTGCCGGACACCGGCATCAGCCTGCACAACCGCGGCCTGAACTTCGTGCTGACGCCCGGCCACGTCAACCAGGTGGCGCCGCGCAAGAAGCCGATGCACACCATCATTCCCGCTTTCGTCACGCGCGGCGGCGAAGCGGTGATGTCGTTCGGCGTGATGGGCGGGTCGATGCAGGCGCAGGGCCATTTGCAGATGGTGACGCGGCTGGCGGCCTTCGGCCAGAATCCGCAGGCCATGAGCGACGCGCCGCGCTTCCGGGTCGAGAAGGGGCCGGTGGTGAACGTCGAGTCGCACCTGCCCGCCGACGTGGTCGACACGCTGCGCCAGCGCGGCCACAACGTGGCGGTGGCGCCGGCCGACAGCCTGGAGTTCGGTTCGGCGCAACTGATCTGCCGGCTGCCGCAGGGCGGTTATGTCGCGGCGTCCGATTCTCGCCGGGACGGCCAGGCGGTCGGCTTCTAGGCGCGCCCGCCCGGCGGCGGAACACGCCGCCGGAAAGGGGCTTGATCGGTCATATGAAGGGAGCGGGGCGCGGCGATACTGCGGCGCAGACCCCTGAAGGCCCGTATGAACCGAATCCTGTCCGCCGCGGCGCTGGCCGTCGCCACCCTTTTCGTTGCAGCCCGCGCCACGGCCGCGCTGCCGATGGCCGTGGACGGCCAGCCCCTGCCCTCGCTGGCGCCGATGCTCGAACGCGTGACGCCCGCGGTGGTCAACATTTCCACTCAGAGCGACGGCGGCCAGGCGCCCGTCTTCGGCCAGCCCCGCGCCGGCGGGCGCCAGAGCATCGGTTCGGGCGTGATCGTCGACGCGGCCCAAGGCAACATCCTGACCAATCACCACGTGGTGCGCGGCGCCACCTCCATCCGCGTGTCGCTGCAGGACGGCCGCAGCTTCACCGCGACCGTGGTCGGCAGCGATCCGGACACCGACCTGGCGGTGCTGCGCATTCCTCCTGACAGGCTGCAAGCCCTGACCCTGTCCGATTCCAGCGACCTGCGCGTGGGCGACTTCGTGGTCGCCATCGGCGACCCCTACGGCCTGGGGCAGTCGGCCTCGTCGGGCATCGTCTCGGCGCTGGAACGTTCCAGCCTGCGCGCCGCCGGCTACCAGAACTTCATCCAGACCGACGCGTCCATCAATCCCGGCAACTCGGGCGGCGCGCTGGTCAACCTGAACGGCGAACTGGTCGGCATCAACACGATGATCTACACGCCGTCGGGCGGCAACGTCGGCATCGGTTTCGCGATCCCGTCGAACCTGGCTGGCGAGGTCATGCGCCAACTGCTGCAGCACGGCCAGGTGCAGCGCGGCGGGCTGGGACTGGACACCATCGACATCACGCCGCGCAACGCGCGCCAGCTCGGCATGGCGCCGAACGCCACGGGCGTGGTGGTGGCGCGGGTGGCGGACGGCTCGCCGGCGCAGCAGGCCGGAGTGCAGGCGCGCGACCTGGTGCTGGCGCTGGACGGCAAGCCGATCGGCAGCAGCGCCCAACTGCGCAACGCCGAGGGCCTGCTGCCGGTGGGCAAGCAGGTGCGGCTGACGCTGTCGCGCAACGGCCAGCGCAGCGAAGTAACGCTGCGGATCGAACCGGAGCGCAACGAACGGCTGCACGGCGGCTCGCTCGACGCGCGCCTGAACGGGGTGGAATTCACCGAGCTCGGCCGCGAGCAGCGCCTGAAGGGCAACGATGGCGTGGCGGTCAGCGCCACCTACCCCGAGCGCGGCGCGGTGGCGGCGCGGATGCAGCGCGGCGACGTCATCATCGGCGTCAACCAGCGGCCGGTCAGCCGGTTGGCCGATCTGCGCGGCCTGCTGGCCGGCGCCGCCCCGGGGCAGCCGCTGCTGCTGACGCTGGTGCGCGGCCGGGCGATGTATACCTTGCAGATCCAATAGGCGTTGCCGGCCGGCGCGCGCGTGGCGGCCGCGGCGCGGGCCGCGCGGCGGCGCGCGGCCGGCCCTGGCGGCGCCGAACCGGCGATAATGCTTCCCGCCCCGGATTCTCATCGTCGCCGCTCATGCCCATTCCCGCCGCCTCCCTCGCCCTCTGGGGTATTTCCGCCCTGGCGATCATCGGTATCTTGCTGCGCCCCTGGAAGCTGCCCGAATACGTCTGGGCCGGCGGCGCCGCGCTGCTGCTGACGGCGACCGGTCTGATCCCGTGGCAGGCGGCGCTGGGCGCGGTCGGCAAGGGACTGGACGTGTACCTGTTCCTGATCGGCATGATGGTGCTGGCCGAACTGGCGCGCCAGCAGGGACTGTTCGACTGGCTGGCGATGGTGGCGGCGCGCCATGCGCGCGGGTCGGCGCGGCGGCTGTTCGACCTGGTGTTCCTGGTGGGCATCCTGGTGACGGTGTTCCTGTCCAACGACGCCACCGCCGTGGTGCTGACGCCGGCGGTGTACGCCGCGGCGCGGGCCGCCGGCGCGCGGCCGCTGCCCTACCTGTTCATCTGCGCCTTCATCGCCAACGCCGCCAGCTTCGTGCTGCCGATCTCCAATCCCGCCAACCTGGTGGTGTACGGCAGCCAGATGCCGCCGCTGGCGGACTGGCTGCAACGCTTCACGCTGCCCTCGCTGGCGGCCATCGGCCTGACCTACCTGACCCTGCGCTTGAGCCAGCGCGAGGCGCTGCGCCAGCCGCTGCGCGCCGACATCGCGCCGCAAGCGCTGGGCAGTGGCGCGCGCCTGACCGGCGCCGGCATCCTGCTGACCGCGCTGGTGCTGATGCTGGCCTCGGCGCTGCACGCCGACCTGGGCCTGCCGACCTTCATCGCCGGCCTGGCCACCGCCGGGCTGATCCACCTGAAGCAACGGCTCAACCCGCTGCCGGTGCTGCGCCACGTGGCCTGGGGCGTCTTGCCGATGGTGGCCGGCCTGTTCGTGCTGGTCGAAGGCCTGGCACTCAGCGGCGCCATCGATGCCTTGGCGCAGGCATTGCTGCGGCTGGCGAGCGATTCGGCCGGCGGCGCGCTGTGGGGCGCGGGCATCGTGGCGGCGCTGGCCAGCAATCTCATCAACAATCTGCCGGCGGGGTTGATCGCCGGCTCGGTCGGCCAGATCGCCGACCTGCCCGCGCGAACCGCGGGGGCGCTGCTGATCGGCGTGGATCTCGGGCCGAACCTGTCGATCACCGGCTCGCTGGCCACCCTGCTGTGGCTGATCGCCGTGCGGCGCGAGGGCCAGCACGTCGGCGCGCTGCGCTTTCTGAAGCTGGGCGCGTGGGTGATGCCGCCGGCGCTGCTGGGCGCGCTGCTGATGCTGGCGTTGGCCGGCGGCTGAGGGCGGCGCGCCAGTCCTGTCACAGGAGCGCGCGCGTGCCCCACCAGCCGGGCAGCAGCAGCGCCGCCGCCCACAGGAACGCCGAAGCCCAGTTGGCGATCTGGAACGCGGCGGCGCGCATGCCGCAGATGCCGGCGATCATCGGCACGGTGGCGCGCAGGGGCCCGAAGAAACGGCACAGCACGATGCTGAGCACGCCCCACTTCTGAATGAATACCGTACTGCGATGCAGGAGCCCGGGGCGTTTGCGCAGCGGCTTCGATTGCGTCAGGCCAGGCCCGAACCACACGCCGCAGGCATACTGCACCCAGTCGCCCAGCGCCGCGCCGATCGCGATGGCGAGCCAGACCGGCACGAAGGCGCTCTCGCCCAATCCCAGGATCGCGCCGATCGACAGCAGCAACGCGGTGCCGGGGATCACCAGCGCCACCAGGGGCAGCGACTTCAGGAAGGCGAACGCGAAGCCCAGCGGCGCCAGCCAATCGGCGTGGCTGCGGGCGAAATCGGCCAGGGTTTCCTGCAGGAAATGGAAAGTCTCGAACAGCATGGGGCATCAGCACCGGACAGGCATCAAGGCCATCTTACCGGTCTCAGACGATCACATCGCGCAGGCCGTGCGGGTGCCGGCGCACCAGGCCGGCGAGCCGCTCCAGGGCCTGTGCCAGCGCGGCGCGCTCGGGAATGCTGCCCAGCGAGATGCGGATGGCGTTGGGCGCGCCCAGGCCCAGGTGGAAAGCCTCCGACGAGGTCACGCTCAGGCCTTCGTCGCGCGCCACCCGCTCCAGGTCGGCCGCGGTCCAGCGGTCGGGCAACGGCTGCCACAGGTGGATGCCCGCCGCGGTCGCGGGAAACGGCCCGGGTAGCCACTGGCGCGCCAGTTGCTGGCGCGCATGGGCCTCGGCGCGCACGCCGTCCAGGATCTGCCGCGCGGTGCCGCTGGCGATCCACTGCGTGGTCAGCACGCCCATCAGCGGCGCGGCCATCACGGCGAACGAGCGCATCGCCGCCAGCACGTTGCGGCGGCTGTCCTGGTCGGGGCTGAGCACGAACGCGGTGCGCAGCCCCGGGGTCAGGGTCTTGGCCAGCGTGGCGATGTAGAACACCGAGGCCGGCGCCAGGCTGGCCAGTGCCGGCGGCGCGCCATCCAGGAACAGCGAATACGGGTCGTCCTCGATGATGCGCGCGCCGCAGGCCACCGCCGCGCGCACCAGGTCGCGGCGGCGCGCCGCGCTCAGGGTGTGGGCGGTGGGATTCTGCAGCGTGGGATTCAGGTAGACCAGGCGCCCCCCCTCGCGGCAGGCGCGCTCCAGTCCGGCGGGCGTCATGCCGTCGGCGTCGGTTTCGGCCACCAGCACCCGCCGGCCCAGTTGCCGCGCCGCGGTCAACAGGCCGGGGTAGACCAGCGGCTCGGCAATGATGCCGTCGCCGGGCCGGCTGTAGGCCAGCATCACCGCCGCCAGGGCGGCCTGCGCGCCGGGACACACCAGCACCCGGTCCGGCTCGACGCGCTCGACCGACTGCGACAGCCATTGCGCGCCGGCCTCGCGTTCGGCCGGGCCGCCGCCGGCCTGGTGATACGCCATCATCACGCCGACGTCGTGGCGCTCGATGGCCTTGGCCAGGCCGCGCCGCAGCAGGTCTTGCAAGTCGCAGCCCAACGGCAGCGGCGGCATGTTCATGCCCAGGTCCAGCATCTGCCGCAACGGCTGCTCGGCCGGCCGCGCGACGAAGGTGCCCTGCGGCCCGTGCGCCTCGATCAGGCCGCGCTGGCCGGCCTCGGCGTAGGCGCGCGTGACGGTGGTCAGGTCCACGCCCAGGTGCTGCGCCAGGCGCCGCTGCGGCGGCAGGCGGTCGCCCGGCTGCATGCGGTTGGCGGCCACCGCGCGCTCGATGAAATCGGCGATCTGGCGGTAGCGCGGGCCGGCGCCGCGGATGAACGTCAGCGGCCAGGATGCAGACATGTCGTCGTTATGCATGGATTCTATTGCGTCAAAATGACGCAATGCATGGGTGGGGTCAATTGATCAGTATGGCAACAAACACGGTTTGAGTCCATACATCAGGAATCTTGTACGGTATTTTCCGGGCCGTCCCGATGCCGTTGCGCGCCCGCCGCCGAAACCCGCTCCCAGGCTGATGGACGTAATGCCAAGCGGCGCGCACGGCGCCAGTGCGGGCCACGCTGCGCAACACCCCATGCCGCCTGCCGCCGGCAGGGGAGCGGTCGTACCTGACGCGCCAGCGCGGCGATTTCAGATATGTATTTCTTTTAAGCCGCGCCGACCCAATCTTCACATTCTTTAAATCTATCGAAGAAGGTTTCCGCCCGCGCTCCTTTAGATTGCGTAGCCAATGCATCGGCCACCCCGGAGAGATCGCGTGTCGGACATCGTTGTCTACGTCAGAAGCCAACCCCAGCTGGGCGACCAGATCGTCGCCTTCGCCACGCTGTACCAGCTCAAGGCCTGGTGGCCCGAAAGGCGGCTCAAGGTGGTGGCGCGCGATGACGTCGGCCACATCTATCGCGGCCTGCCCTGGGTCGACGAATTCCTGCGCGCCCGCAGCCTGCTCGATTACGCCCGCAGCCTGACCGGTCGCACGCAGGTTTCCGTCAACCTGCATCACAGCAGCGAGCGCTTCGGCCTGATCAACCTGTTGCGGCCGCCGGCGATCCGCATGGGATTTCGCAATGCGCGCATCAGCGACCTGGTATGGACGCATTGCCACCGCAAGGACGAAAGCGAATACATCGGCCTGGCCAACCTGCGCCTGCTGGCGACGTATCGGCCGCTGGACGCCGAGCACGTCGCGCGCCGCTGCTTCGCGGAACTGGCCCGGCCGCACCGGCACAACCCGCGCGGCAGCGATGTGGTATTCCTGCCGGGCGGCGGCTCGGGGCCCTTCAAGCGCTGGAGCCTGGCCCACTACCTGCGGCTGGCCGACAGCCTCAAGACCCTGCTGGGCGCCGACACCCGCTACACCTTCGTGCTGGGCCGGCAGGAGGCGCGCGAACGCGCCGAGCTCGATGCGCTGCGACGCGGCGACATCGACGTGGCCTATTGCCGGCCGTTGTCGGAACTGAGCGCCCTCATGCTGCGCGCCCGCCTGGTGGTGGCCAATGACTGCGGCCCCTCGCACGTGGCGCAGGCCGTCGGCGTGCCGTATGTCGGCGTCTTCAACCAGCCCAATCCCGAGTGGTTCTGGCGCCGGCGCGGCGCGGTCGAGGTGGTGCCGCGCGAGCCGCGCGCGGGCATCAACGCCATCCGCCCGGAGCAGGTGCTGCACGCCTGTACGCGGGCGCTGTCCCGCACCCGCCCCATGCCGGCCTAGCGGCATCCTGCCGATCCCTTTTTCGCGACCTTTTTTATGCGCATTCTGCACACGCTCGGTGAAAAGAGCCTCGGCGGCCTCGAATTCCGCACGCTGGAGCAGGCCGGCTGGCTGGCGCGCCACGGCCACGACGCGGCCATCGCCGCGCCGGCCGGCAGCGCCATCAACCAGGCGGCACGTCAGCGCGGCCTCGTCACCGTCGACATCGATTTCGATTCGCCGTACTCGCCGCGCACGCTGCTGCGGCTGCGGCGCGCCGTCAGGCGCCTGCACATCGACGTCATCGACAGCCATAGCCGCGCCGACGCCAAGGCCGGCGCGCTGTGCCGCGATCTGTGCGCCGTCGTGCGCACCCGCCATTTCGCCAAGCCCATGCCCACCAGCCTGCGCCGCCGGCTCGAATGGAAGCTGGGCTGCGACCAGGTGATCGCCACCAGCGCGGCCGGACGCGACGCGCTGGTCGACGCCGGCCTGGCGCCCGCCAGCCGCATCAGCGTGGTGGGCGAATGGGCCGGCGACGAGTTCTTCCGCGCCGCCGACAAAGCCGGCGTGCGCCGCCAGGTGCGGCGTGAACTGGCGCTGGATCCACGCGACTACGTGATCTCGACCATCGGCATGCTGCGCCCCGAAAAACGCCAGGCCGACCTGCTGCGCGTGGTGCTGCGGCTGCGCCGCCAGGCGGTGCCGGCAACCGCCCTGGTGGTGGGCATGGCCACCGCCACCACCCAGTCATACGCGGACGAACTGCGCACCCTGGCGGCGCGGCTCGGCATTGCCGAACACGTGGTGTTCGCCGGCCATCGCACCGACGTGGCCGACATGATCCATGCCTGCGACGTGGTGCTGGTGCCGTCGGCCACCGAGGCCTGGTCGCGGGTGGTGCCGGAGTCGTTCGCGGCGCGCTGCCCGGTGGTGGCCAGCAACGTCGGCGGGCTGCCCGAGATTGTGCGGCCCGGCGCCACCGGCTGGCTGGCCGAGCCGGGCGACATCGACGGCTTCGTCGACCGCATCATGCGGATCCGCGACGATCCCGCCGCCACCGCTGCCGCCGTGGCCCGCGCCCGCGCCCATGCCGAATCGCACTTCCGCCTGGCCGGCCAGATGCAGCGCACGCTGGATGTCTATGCCCGCGCCCGGGCGCGGGACTGACCCCGGCACCCAGCGCGCCCGCGTCAACGGCGGCCGGGCAACATGCGCACCAGCGTATTGTCGCGGGTGACGTAGTGGTGAAACAGCGCCGCGGCCGCGTGCAGGCCCACCAGGAAATACCCGACGGTGGCCAACGTTTCGTGCACCTCCTTTACCTGGCGGGCCAGCGCTTCGTCGGCGCCCACCAGGGGCGGCACGGCCAGACCGAACAGCAGGATCGGCTTGCCGCCGGCACTGAGCGTCAGCCACCCGAGCAACGGGGTCGCGATCATGAAGGCGTACAAGGCATAGTGCATGAGCCGCGCCAGCGCATCCTGCCATCGCGGCATCGGCGGCGCGACGCCGGGCGCGGCGCCCGCGGCCACGCGGATCACGATGCGCAGGGCCACCAGCGCGATCACGCACAACCCCAGCGAAAAATGCAGCGCCTTCATGTTGTTGTACAGATCGCTGCCCTTCGTGGCCAGGCCACGCAGTTCCATACAGGCATAGACCAACGCCAGAACCACCAGCATCAGCCAGTGTATGCCGATGACGAGGCTTCCATACTTCGCTTCGGAGTTCTTCAGTGCCATGATGTTTCCTATTGTCAAAGTCCGTTGGCGGAATGGCCGCCCCCGACGCCCGGCCGGCTTGCGTCCCCCCGCGTCGCCGCGCCGGCGGGCGCCGTAGCGTTCCACGGGTCGACGTGGGTCATGAGATTCAACACACGGTGCCGCTGCATCACCCGCTGACGGGCCTGCACGGCGATGCGGTGGCCTTCGTCGACGCTCAGCGAGGCATCCACTTCCAGGTGCGCGTCGGCCACGATCATGTCGCCCATCTTGCGGGTGCGCAGGTCATGCGCCCCCCGCACGCCCGGCGTTTCCAGCAGCGTGCGCCGGATGGCGGCGGTCTCTTCTTCGTCGACCGCGCGATCCATCAGGTCGTGCAGGGCGTCCCAACCGAAGCTCCAGCCCATTCTTGCCACCATGAAGCCGACGATGGCCGCCGCGACCGGATCCAGCAACGGGTAGCCCGCCAGGTTGC
Source organism: Achromobacter sp. (assembly GCF_050285565.1). GTDB lineage: Bacteria > Pseudomonadota > Gammaproteobacteria > Burkholderiales > Burkholderiaceae_B > Achromobacter. Next base: position 109,131 of record NZ_JBLZXG010000002.1, on the reverse strand, counting down.
CGACGATGCCAATGCCCACCACCAGCGACGAGGCCGCGTCGGAGCGCGCGTGCCAGGCGTTGGCCACCAGCATGCTGGACTTCACGCGCTTGGCCACGGCCAGCATATAGCGGAACAACAGCTCCTTGGCCACCAGCGCCCCGCACGCCACCCACAAAGCCACCGCGTGCACCTGCGGCACCGAGTCGGGATGCTCCAGCTTGCCGATCGCCGTCCAGAGCATGCCGCCGCCGACCAGCAGCAACAGCATGCCCAGCGCCAGCGAAGCTGCCGTCTCGTAACGGTAATGGCCGTAGGGATGGTCGGCATCGGCCTCTTTCTGGCTATGCCGGTTGGCCACCAGCACGACAAAGTCGGCCAGCAGGTCGGACAGGGAGTGGATGCCGTCGGCGATCAAGCCTTGGGATTTGGAGAAGACGCCGACGGTGACCTGGGTGCTGGCCAGCGCCACATTGACGCCGACACTGACCCACGTGCTGCGGGAGGCCGCGGCGGCGCGTTCGGCCGGGGTATGCGCGAGATCCTCCGGGTCATCGGGCGGAGGCGGGAAAGGCACCATGCTCATTGCTCCAATTTTTGAAATCTTAGCCTACAGGCATCGGGCCTGAAGCATAAGCATCAATTCCTGAACCAATGATGAACGCCACGGCGCGTCCAGATGCGCGCCCACGGCCGGAGTGCGAGGCGCAATGAGATTCGACACGCATTGCACTCGCATGCGGCAGGCCACGCGCTGCGCGGCTCGGGACCTCATTTTGAAACCCACGGTGGCCGTGGGCGCGTTATGTGCCGCTACTTCCATGGAGAAAGTGAATACGTGACATGCTTTCCGGCTGGACCACAAAGCTGCCCAGCGAACGCGACGCGGAATGCCGCGTCGCCAACACGAGCCACCAAGAATGCCGGGGCCAGGCAGTTGTTTCCGCCATAGGCGTCGCTTGATACCCATCGGGCTTCACTGACAAGCTTACCGCCCGCGGGTATCGACAGTGGCAATAACACCGGGCCGGGAACCATACCCATTGCGGTACGCGCATCGATCCGCAACGGCTGCCCATCCGCGTCCGTGAAAATCACCCTTGGCCGAGCGGGAACCGTGCAAAATGATTGGCCTACATTCTCTACGACCAGAAGCGTTCCAGACTGCGACATGCCATCGAACTCCCCTTGCGCATTGTCGAGATGGAATTTCAATTCATGCTGCGAGCATGGCCGTGGCGGCTCAGGAGATACGCCCCCATCGACTACATGCGCAGCGGATACTGCCCCCACAAATGCGGTCATCGCGAAACATAGAACTAATATTCGCAAACTGCCCATGTCGTACTCCGTAGTCTTGCTCTCGCCCGAAATAGTGCTCCCGGCGCGACTTGAACGCGCAACCAACCGATTATGAGTCGGCTGCTCTAACCATTGAGCTACAGGAGCAACGCAGACAACAAGGCAAACAAAGGGGAATCTGCCACGCTGACGGGGTTCTATGTCGCCAAGCGAAAAGTCGTGTGAATGATGGCCTCTGAGGTTCCAAGGAGCATCGAGCGTGATAAGCACGTCCAGCACATGTCAATATTTCCAGGCATGCCACTCAGCTCGCGAGATGCTTAAAGATAACGCTGACGGCTGATGGGCGTGTTTTGGCTTGACGCGGGAGCGTTTTGAGATAGCTCCCTAAATCCGACCGCCCGGGACAAGATCGACTGGAACCGCCATGTTCCGCCTGCGATACGGTCGCCCGAGCGACAGGTTCGACACGCTCGCAACGCCCACACCGGCCGCCACAGAGGACTTGGGTTGGGGCCCCAACGCGTGCACCGGAGGCAGCAGCGCTTCGAACTTATGGAGGAATTCAACAACAAGCGGCAGAAAAAAATATCGCCCAGTGAAGTGCCATGCGATTTTATGCCAAGGGAATCTCAACTCTGGACGCGGCTATTAATGCATGGCCCGTGCAGATGGATCGCCACCGCATCAACGATTGGAAGCTCAGGTGATATTGGTGCTTCGATATGCGTCTACAGGCACGCGTTTTCGTGGCAGATTCACCGGTAAACAGAAGGGAGATACGCCATGCATTCACTGTCAAAGCGATGCGGTGCCGAGTTCTTCGGCACGTTCTGGCTCGTGCTGGGCGGCTGCGGTTCCGCCGTTATATCTGCCGGCGTACCGAACCTGGGAATCGGGTATGCGGGCGTGGCCTTGGCGTTCGGCCTGACGGTTTTGACGATGGCGTTTGCCGTGGGCCATATCTCGGGCGGGCATTTCAACCCGGCCGTAACGGTGGGTCTAGTGGCAGGCGGTCGCTTTCCGGCCAAGGACATTGTGCCCTACGTGGTAGCGCAAGTTCTGGGCGCCATTGTTGCCGCTTCCGTGCTGGCATACATCGCTTACGGCCAAGTGGGCTTTGATCTGAAGACTAGCCATTTCGCCGCCAACGGTTATGGAGAGCATTCGCCGGGCAAATACTCGATGACGTCGGCCCTGGTTACCGAAATCGTCCTGACCGCAGGCTTCATCTTCGTCATTCTGGGTGCCACCAGCAAAGGGGCGCCGGCCGGCTTCGCGGCCATTCCCATCGGCCTGACACTCACTCTCATCCACCTAATTAGCATCCCAGTCACCAACACGTCGGTGAACCCTGCGCGTTCGACGGGGCCGGCGCTATTTGTCGGAGATTGGGCGTTGGCGCAACTGTGGTTGTTCTGGGCAGCTCCCATCTTCGGAGCCATCGTTGGCGCGGTTGCCTACCGCTTGGTCAGCAGCGCACCGGAAACCACGCAGACCTAAACTCAAACAGGATTGCGAAACGAGGATGGGGCAAAACCCTGCGATGGCTTTCTGCCCTCACCCTCTAAGAGCGCGTATGCTCCAAATGGCTGCAGCTGGAACGACGCGATACCGACGCCCACGACTTCGTCGCGCACGCCAACCCGGCAACGCCCCATCGGCACGATGACCGGCGGCGCATCAAGCGCGCATCTGCTACGTGATGTTCTAACGCTGGCCCAACAATTGCCGTGTCAGCGCCCAACAAACCCGCGTAAACACTTGATTCCCTGGGCGATTCTGGCGCGGCAGGAGGGGATCGAACCCCCGACCTCAGGCTTAGAAGGCCCGTGCTCTATCCAACTGAGCTACTGCCGCGCGGTGTGTGGCTGCCCGGAAAAGCTCCGGGCGGCGCATTTTACCCTGTTGCCGCGGGCCGTGGCACCATGCCGCCGGCCGGCCCGGCTTATCAGGCCGACGGAATCACGCCTCGCCCAGGTCGGCGTGGGTCGACACCCACAGCACCAGCGCGTCCTGCTTGCTCAGGCTGATCACCCGGTGGCCCATGCGGCTGTCGATATAGAAGCTCTCGCCGGCCTTCAGGCGCGCCGGCTCGTAGAACTCGGTGTACAGCTCGACCTCGCCTTCCAGCACGTAGACGAATTCCTCGCCGCCGTGGCGGCTCCAGTCCTGGAACTCGTCGAAAGAACGCGCCTTGACGCGGGTGTGGAACGGCATCATGCGCTTGTGCGACAGCGCGGTACAGAGCAGGCGGTGATCGTAATACGGGGTTTCGTACTGGCGGCCCTCGCCCTGGCGGCTGAGGCTGCGGCGGCCGGTACCCATATGGGCGTCCGAGGCGGTGAACAGCTCGGCCACGTCCAACTCCAGGCCGGCCGCGATCTTGATCAGGTTGTCATAGGTGGGCGAGAGCAGGCCGTTCTCGATTTTCGAGAGGGTGGACGCAGCCACGCCGGTGGCCTGCGCCGCCTGCTTGAGCGTCCAATCGCGCGCCCGGCGCAGGGCTCGCAGCCGTTGTGCCAACACGCTCTGTTTGTTGCCTTGCATCTGTACACCCTGTCATGCGCGCGACTGCCGCTCCCGCCACCAATCGCGCGCCTGGTAAGACCAATATGTGAGTTGAACCGCCGCCGTGCCCAACGCGCCGCCGTTCCAGGCCAGCCCGAAGGGCTCGAACAGCCGGTAGCGCCGGCTGTCGCCGGTGATCCCTTCGGCCACGACCCGGCCGCCGATGGCGGTGGTATTCATGCCATGGCCGCCGAAGGCCGTGCAATACCAGACGTCCGGCGCCAGCCTGCCGATCTGCGGCATCAGATGCCGCGCGTAGGCCATGCGCCCGGACCACGCGGTCTCGACGCGCAGCCCCTGCAATTGGGGGTAGACGCTGAGCAGTTCGCGGCGCAGGGATTCGGCCAGATCGGGCGGATCGTCGACACGGGTGGTGATTCTACTGCCCCAGCCGATGCGTCCGCCTTCCAGCACCCGGTAATAGTTGCCGGCGCGGCGGTCGTCGCCGATGGCGGCCTGGGTGCGGATGGCTTCGCGCACCCGCTCGCCCAGCGGCTCGGTCAGCATGATGTAGGTGGCGATGGGCAACATGGCCCGCCGCAGCGCCGGCACCACCGCGCCGGTATAGCCGCCGGTGGCCAGCACCACGGTACGGGCGTCGACCTGGCCGGCGGCGGTGCGCAGCCGCTTGGCCGCGCCCTCCAGCCGGGCCTCGGTCACGGGTGTGTCCTCGTGGATGCGCACGCCCAGCCGCGCGCACTCGCGCGCCAGGGCGCGGGCATAGTTGAGCGGATGGAAGTGGAACGAGGACAGATCCTCGATGCCCTGGAAGTAGGCGTCGGACAGCAGCCGTTCGCGCACCTCGGCGCGGCCCAGCAGGCGCACGTCGCGGCCGAAGTCGCGCCACTGGTCCTCGCAATGGCGCCGCAACGCCTCGGTGGCTTCGTAGCGCACCACGCGCAGGCGGCCGTCGACCTTGTGGGCATCGTCGATGCGCAGCTCGCGGATGTTGTCGCGGATGATCTCCACGCCCTCCATCGACAGCCGGTAGAGCTGGCGGTAGTGATCCTCGTCGACATGTTGGCGGATGGCGTCGGCGCCGGCCGAGAACGCCGGCGACACCGAGCCGCCGTTGCGGCCCGAGGCGCCCCAGGCGATGCGGCGCCCTTCCAGCAGCGTCACCGCGCGGCCGCGCCGGGCCAGTTCCAGCGCCGTCGTCAGGCCGGCCAGGCCCGCGCCCACCACACAGACATCGGCCTCGGCCGTGCCCGCCAAAGGCGCGTAATAGGTCTCGGCATCGCCCAGCGTGCGCTTGTAATAGGTATCGATGTAGTCAGTGGCCATGGTCTCGGGTTCGCGTTGGCAGGCCCTAGTTCAGCCCGGCGCCCTGCAATCCGCCGGTCAGGCGCTTCTCCAGCCAGGAGGCCAGGCGCAGCAGCGGGTAGCAGTACAGGAAATAGATGACGGCGATCATGCCGTAGATGAACAGCGACTTCGCCGGGAAAGTAATGATGAAGACCTCGCCCTGCCGCGTCAGTTCGGTGATGCCGACCACCGACAGGATGGCGGTGCTCTTGATCAGCATGACGTAGACGCCGCTCATGGGCTGCACGATCAGGCGCATGGCCTGCGGCAGGATCACCAGCCGCAGGATCTGCAGCGGCCGCAGGCCCAGCGTCATGGCACCCTCGGTCTGGCCGCGCGGCACGGCGCGGATGGCGCCGGTGACGATCTCGGCCACGTAACACGAGGTGTAGACCGACAGCGACACGAACGCGGCGGTGCTGGAATCCCAGTGCAGCAGCGCGATGCCGGTGCCGGGCAGCACGAAGTAGAAGATATAGAGCTGCACCAGGAACGGCGTGCCGCGCAGCACGTGAATGTACAACCCCAGCACCTGATGCAGGCCGCGGATGCGGTAGCTGCGGATCACGCCGATGACAAAGCCTAGCAGCGAGCCGGCGATGATCGCCACGAATGAGATCTTCAGCGTCTCCCAGAAGCCCTTGAGCAGAAACGGCAGCACCACGCCGGCGGTGGACAGGTAGGAATCCAGCATGCTTACCTCGCGTTCCAGGCGGGACCGGCCAGCCACAGGCTCACGCCCCGGGACAGCAACAGCATCACGGCGTAGATCAGCAGGTAGCCGGCCGCGATGGTCAGGAAGCTCTCGGTGGGCACGATGCGGTCGCTGTTCATCTGCACGCCGGCGGCCACCAGTTCGAAGACCGTGATCAGCGACAGCAGCGAGGTGTCCTTGATCAGCACGGCGGTCTGCCCCAGCAGCGGCGGCAGCGTGTTGGCGAAGGCCTGCGGCAGCACCACGTAGCGCAGGCGCTGGCGGTAGTTCATGCCGCAGGCCTTGGCGCCCTCGATCTGGCCGCGCGGCACCGACTCGATGCCGACGCGGATGATCTCGCTCATGTAGGCGGCGTGGTGCAGCGTCATGGCCAGGATGCCCAGCAGCATTTCGCTCCAGCCCTTGGCGCCGGGCACCAGCATCGGCACCGCGTAATACACCAGGTAGATCTGCACCAGCAGCGGGGTCGAGCGGATGAACTGCACGTAGCCCGCCACCGGCCGCCAGACCGCGGCGCGCGGCGACATGCGCGCCAGCGCCAGCGGCACGCCGGCCAGCACCGACAGCACCAGGCTGGCGCCGGCCGCGATCAGGGTGTTGGCCAGCCCGGTGGCGAACTGGCCCGTGTACTGGCTGACGATGCGCCAGTTGTAGTAGTCGATCAGCCAGTCCATTCAGGTCCTGTCGGTCAGTGGTGGCAAGGGCGCGCGATCAGTGGTCTTTCTTCCAGTCGGTCGAATACCAGTACTTGACCTGTTCGGGCAGCGTGTTGTCGGCGGTCTTGAGCGTCTGCCAGTTGTCGAGCCAGAACTTCAGGCGAAAGGCGTTGGGGCCGACGGCGAAGGCCAGCGGCTCGCGCACCATGATGCCGTCCAGCACGCGCAGGTTGCCGAAGTCGACCAGGAACTGGTTGGCGGTGGATAGCGACATGATGCCGGCGTCCAGGCGGCCGGTGGACAGCGCCTGGCCGACCGGCGCGCTGCCGCCGGAGAATTCCTTGAGGGTGGCCTTGGGCAGCATCTTCTTGCCGACCTCGGCGTAGGTGCTGGCGCCCAGCACGCCGACGGTCACGCCGTCCTTGTCCAGTTCCGCGTACGACTTGTAGGGCGAGTCCTTGGGCACCACGGCGACGGTGTCGGCGTAGAACATCGGCGCCGAGAACAGCACCTGGGCGGCGCGTTGCGGCGTCGGCGTCATGTCGGCGGCCACCATGTCGGCCTTGCCGGACAGCAGGGCCGGGATCAGGCCCTTCCATTCGTAGTCCTGCAGCACCAGCTTGACGCCCAGGTCGTCGGCCATGCGCTTGGCCACCTCGACCGCCAGGCCGGTGCGCTTGCCGCTCTTGTCCATGAAGCTCATCAATGGGCCGGAGGTCTGCACCGCCACGCGCAATTCGCCGCGCTTGATGATGTCGGACAGCTCATCGGCCCGGGCCGGCTGGGCGATGGCGGTCACGACCAGCGCGACGCCGGCGGCGCCTAGCCATTGTTTGATTTTCAGCATTTGCTTCCCCTTCAAAGGTGGATGAGGTGTGTCGTTCCGGGCGTACCCCTGATGCCGGCGGCGCCCGGTCAGGCCGGACCGGCCCTGCTTGCTGCTTGCTGCGTGCTGCTTGCTGCGATGAATGCGTGCTGCGATGAATGCGTGCTGCGAAGACTGCGAGATACGAAGACTGCGTGCTGCGCAACTAGGAACGGCAACGCGGGCCAGGCGCCGACGGCCCGCTACAGGATCTTTTCCAGGAACGCGCGGGTGCGCGCCTCTTTCGGCTGGCCGAACACCTCGGCCGGGGTGCCGGACTCGACAATGCGGCCGGCGTCCATGAACAGGGCGCGGTCGCCCACATCGCGGGCAAAGCCCATCTCGTGCGTCACCACCGCCATGGTCATGCCGTCGCGCGCCAGGGCGCGCATCAATTCCAGGATGCCGCCGACGGTCTCGGGGTCGAGCGCCGAGGTGGCCTCGTCGAACAGCATCAATTTGGGGTCCATCGCCAGGGCGCGGGCGATCGCCACGCGCTGCTGCTGGCCGCCGGACAACTGGCTGGGATAGCGCGCGCCGTAGTCGGCCATGCCGACCCGGTCCAGCAGTTCGAGCGCGTAGCGTTCGGCCTGGGCCCGGTCGCGGCCGCGCACCACGCGCTGCGGCAGGGCCACGTTGTCGAGCGCGGTGCGATGCTGGAACAGGTTGAAGTGCTGGAACACCATGCCGACATCGGTGCGCCAGCGGTTGACGTCGGTGGCCGGGTCGGTCAGCGACACGCCATCGACGCGGATAGTGCCGCTGTCGATGCGCTCCAGGCCATTGAGGGTGCGCAGGAAAGTGCTCTTGCCCGAGCCCGACGGCCCCACCACCACCAGCACCTCGCCACGCGCCAGGCTGCAGTCGATGCCGGCCAGCGCCAGGTGATCGGGCTGGCCGTCGCGCTGGTAGGTCTTGGTGACCGCCTCGACTACGAGCAAGGGTTCTGCCACGAGCATCGCCTTCAAAAAAGGTTTCGCATTTCGCGCTGGAGTTTCGTATAGTAAATTTATTTCCAGAATCGCCACTTAGGCATAACCCTTAAGCGAAGGCCCCTTCCTTCGCAGGCATCTCCAAGGAAACGGTATGGACACGCCCCAAGACATCCTGCGCGCACTCGGACTCAACCCCGCGACCCTGACCGGCGGCACGCTGGTCGCCCGCAGCCCGATCGACGGCGCCGAGTTGGCGCAGGTGCACGAACACACGGTGGCGCAGGCCCATGCGGCCATCACCCGCGCGCGCCAGGCCAGCCTGGCCTGGCGCGACGTGCCGGCGCCGCGCCGCGGCGAACTGCTGCGCCTGTTCGGCGAAACCCTGCGCCAGCACAAGCGCGAACTGGGCCGGCTGGTCAGCCTGGAAGCCGGCAAGATCCTGGCCGAGGGCGAAGGCGAGGTGCAGGAAATGATCGACATCTGCGACTTCGCCGTGGGCCTGTCGCGCCAGTTGTACGGCCTGACCATCGCCTCCGAGCGCCCCGGCCACCGCATGATGGAAACCTGGCATCCGCTGGGCGTGGTGGGCGTCATCAGCGCCTTCAACTTCCCCGTGGCGGTGTGGTCCTGGAACGCCGCGCTGGCGCTGGTGTGCGGCAACGCCGTGGTCTGGAAGCCGTCGGAAAAGACGCCGTTGACCGCGCTGGCCTGCCAGGCGCTGTTCGCGCAGGCGCTGCAGCGCTTCGGCGATGCGCCGGCGGGCCTGTCGGAAGTGCTGATCGGCGGCCGCGACATCGGCGAGGCCCTGGTGGATTCGCACACCGTGGCGCTGGTGTCGGCCACCGGCTCGACCCGCATGGGCCGCCAGGTCGGCCCGCGCGTGGCGCAGCGCTTCGGCCGCGTGCTGCTGGAACTGGGCGGCAACAACGCCATCATCGTCGGCCCCACCGCCGACCTGGACATGGCCGCGCGCGGCATCGTCTTCGGCGCCATCGGCACCGCCGGCCAGCGCTGCACCACCACGCGCCGCCTGATCGTGCACGAAAGCGTGGCCGACGACCTGCTGCAACGCCTGCACCAGGCCTATGCCAGCGCCCCCATCGGCAACCCGCTGGACGGCAAGAACCTGGTCGGCCCGCTGATCGACCGGGCCTCGTTCGACGCCATGCAGGCCGCGCTGAAGGCGGCCGTCGAACAGGGCGGCAAGGTCACCGGCGGCGAGCGCGTGCTGGCCGACCAGTACCCCGACGCCTGGTACGTGCGTCCGGCCATCGCCGAGATGCCGGGCCAGACCGATGTGGTCTGCCACGAGACCTTCGCGCCGATCCTGTACGTGATGCGCTATAGCGATTTCAGCGACGCGCTGGCGCTGCAGAACGGCGTGCCGCAGGGCCTGTCGTCGGCCATCTTCACCAATGACCTGCGCGAGGCCGAGACCTTCCTGTCGGCCGCGGGCTCGGACTGCGGCATCGCCAACGTCAACATCGGCACCTCGGGCGCCGAGATCGGCGGCGCCTTCGGCGGTGAAAAGGAAACCGGCGGCGGCCGCGAGTCGGGCTCGGACGCCTGGCGCAACTACATGCGCCGCGCCACCAACACCATCAACTACTCGCGCAACCTGCCGCTGGCGCAGGGCATCAAGTTCGGCGAGTAAGCCGCGAGCCGGTGGGCACGAGGCGGCGCGCCCACCGCACCGCGCGCATGTTGCATGTCCTACATCCGATAAGCCTGGCTTACAAAATGTAGGCCGGGGCGATGCTACATTGCTTCGTCACAATTCGAACCGCCTTTTCATGACCATGTCCCGACGCATCGCTCTCCCCTTGCGCCCCCTCTGCGCCGCCCTGGCCCTGGGCCTGGGCGGCACCGCGGCCGCCGGCGTGTCGTACCGGCTGGATCGGCCGTCCGCGGCCCCCGGCGAGACCGTCACCATCGAAGCCGTGTACTTCAATGAAGGCAATGCCCGCGCCACCTGGCAGGCGCCGCCCGAGCTGGTGCTGCAATGGCGCGGTCAGGATGGCCGGATCGTGCGCAGCCTGGCCAGACTGCAAGGCGGCAAGGCCAGCTACAGCGTGCCGGTCAACAATTTCGCGCGCATGGCCTGGAGCGCCGAGGTGCCCGCCAGCGCCCGCGGCCTGCAGGCCATTGCCATCGAGGGCCAGCCGGCCATGATGGCGCTGGACGCCAGCGGCCGCGACAGCGGCACGCTGGCCAGCACCCCGGCCGCCGGCCCGGTGGTGGACGCGCGCACCGGCCAGCCGGTGCCGCCGGCCGTGGTGAGCGCGGTCGGCGCCTCGCCCGAAGGCGGCCCGGCGCCGGACGCGGCGGTCTCGCCAACGGTGCAGCAAACGGCGTTCGACCGTTTCCGCAGCGCGATCTCCGAATACAAGCCGGTGTATTTCGATATCGGCACGCGCGGCCAGACCACCGCGCGTTTCCAGATCAGCGCCAAGTACCGGCTGTTCAGCCCGTCCGGCAACCGCCCGGCCACCTGGGGCGAGAATTTCTACCTGGGCTACACCCAGACCTCGCTGTGGGATCTGCAGGGCGACTCCATGCCCTTCATCGACACCACCTTCAACCCCAGCGTGTTCTGGCTGTCCGACGACATCTGGTCGTCGCAAAACCAGAACTGGCGCCTGGGCATGAACACCGGCGTCGAGCACAACTCCAACGGCAAGGCCGGCGACGACTCGCGCTCGGTCAACGACGCCTATATCCAGCCGCAGTTCAACTACCGCTTCGACGGCGGCAGCACGCTGACCTTCGCGCCCAAGGTCAAGGCCTATTTCGGCGTGGCCAGCGAAAACTCCGACTACGCCGACTATGCCGGCCGCGTCGATTGGAACCTGCGCTGGGCGCAGGACAACGGCGCGGTGGTGTCGGCCATGTACCGCCAGGGCGACCAGCGCCGCCGCACCACCCAACTGGATTTCGCCTGGCCGCTGCAACGCACCTGGCTCAACATGAACGGCTACCTGCACTTGCAGTACTTCAACGGCTACGGCGAAACGCTGCTGGGCTACAACCAGCGCAACGAGTCGCAGTTCCGCGTCGGCCTGTCGATCGTGCCCTGAGACGGGCGCCGCGGCCGCTGGCCGGCGCCCCCCTTCAAGGGCTCATTGCGGAGCCGCTTTCAGCGGCCCCAGCGCAGCACCAGCGGGTCCAGCCGCCGCGCCACGTCCAGCAAGCCTTGCCGCACCTCCGGGCGCATGGCGGCAAACGGATGGCGCGGGGCGTCGCAGGCGATCACGCCGCCGGCCTGCATCAAGGCCTTGGCGGTCAGGATGCCGCCCTGGCGGTTCTCGTAGTTGATCAGCGGCAGCCAGCGCTCATACAGGCGGTAGGCCTCGTCGCGGCGGCCTTGCCGATGCGCCTCGATGATCGGCCGGATGCCATCGGCGAAGCCGCCGCCGGTCATCGATCCGGTGGCGCCGGCGTCCAGGTCCGGCAGCAGCGTGATGGCCTCTTCGCCGTCCCACGGCCCTTGCACCGCCGCGCCGCCCAGCGCGATCAGGTCGCGCAGCTTGCAGGCCGCGCCGGCGGTTTCGATCTTGAAGTACGACACCTGCGCGATCTCGCGCGCCATGCGCGCCAGCAGCGCGGCCGGCAGCGGCGTGCCGGCGACCGGCGCGTCCTGGATCATGATGGGGATGTCGATGGCGTCCGACACCTGCTGGAAGAAGGCGAACACCTGTTCCTCCGACACGCGGAGGGTGGCGCCGTGGTAGGGCGGCATGATCATCACCATGGCCGCGCCCAGATCCTGTGCGCGGCGGCTGCGCGCCGCGCACACGCGGGTGCCGTAGTGCGTGGTGGTGACGATCACCGGCACCCGGCCGGCCACGTGTTCCAGCAGCGTGCGCGTCAGCACCTCGCGCTCGTCGTCCGAGAGCGAGAACTGCTCGGAGAAGTTGGCCAGGATGCACAGGCCGTCGACGCCGCAGTCGATCATGAAATCGACCGCGCGCTTCTGGCCGGGCAGGTCCAGCTCGCCCGATTCGGTGAAGATGGTGGGCACCACCGGGAAGATGCCGCGATAGCGCGGCGCCGGCACAGTCGTCGTGGTCATGGCGCTCACTCGATGATGTTGAAGTCTTTCAGGTATTCGGTCTTCAGGCTCAGGCCCAGCCCCGGCTTGTTGTCGTCCAGGTCGATGAAGCCGTCCCTGGCCACCGGTTCGCCGTCGAAGATGTAGTAGAACAACTCGTTGCCCACTTCCACGTCGAACATCGGGAAGTACTCGCTCATGGGCGAGGCCAGCGTGCTCATGGTCAGGTGGTAGTTGTGCATCTGGCCGGCGTGCGGAATCACCGGCACGCTGTAGGCTTCGCACAGGGCATTGATCTTGTGCGCGGCGGTGATGCCACCGACGCGGTTGGTGTCGTACTGCACCACCGACACCGCCTTGCGGTCCAGCAACTGCTTGAAGCCGTACAGCGAGAACTCGTGCTCGCCGCCCGAGATCGGGATGGACGTCAACTGGTTCAGTTCGGCATAGCCGTCGATGTCGTCGGCGATCACCGGTTCCTCCAGCCAGCGCGGCTCGAACTTCTCCAGTTTGGGCAGCATGCGCTTGGCGTATTCCAGGTTCCAGCCCATGTAGCATTCGAGCATCAGGTCGGTGTCGTAGCCGATCACCTCGCGCACGGCCTCGACCGATTTCAGGTTCTCCGACACGCCGCGCTGCAGGTGCGCCGGGCCGTAGCCGAAGCGCATCTTGAACGCCTTGAAGCCCTGGTCCAGATAGGTCTGTGCCTCCTGCTGCATGGCGTTGAGGTCGGTGCGATACAGCTTGGAGTAATAGACCGGGATCTTCTCCTTGGTGCGCCCGCCCAGCAGCTTGAAGACCGGCTTGCCGACCGACTTGCCCAGGATGTCCCAGATCGCCAGGTCCACGCCCGAGATCGCCGCCATGGTCACGCCCTTGCGGCCCCAGGCGTGGGTGGCGCGGTACATGCGCTGCCACAGGTATTCGTAGTCCCACGGGTCCTGGCCGATCACCAGCGGCGCCAGGTACTGGTCGATGATGGCCTTGGCCACCCGCGGGGCCAGCGCCACGTTGCCCAGGCCGACGATGCCGTCGTCGGTCTCGACCTCGACCACCGTCCAGCCGTGGAAGCGGAAGGTGCTCATGGTTTCCTGCGGCGAATACAGCAGGTCCATGGCGTTGGAGCAGAAGTTGCCTTGCGGCGGCACGGTCTTGCCGGTCCACTCATAGACACGGGCGCGAACGGATTTGATCTTCATGGTGATTTCCTGCGGAAGGGGGCTCGAACGATTCAGTCAACGGGACAGGCGCGCCGCCTCAGGCCGCCGCGCGCGCGGCGCGGTGCGACAGGCCCATGCGGCAGGCGATGCGGAACGCTTGCCAGGTGGCGTCGGCGTTGGCGCGCCCCTGGCCGGCGATGTCGTAGGCGGTGCCGTGGGCCGGCGTGGTGATCGGGATCGGCAGGCCGCCCTGCACCGTCACCCCGCGCGAGAAGCCCAGCAGCTTGATCGCGATCTGGCCCTGGTCGTGGTACATGGTGACGATGGCCTGGAACTCGCCCGCCTGCGCCTTCAGGAAGATCGTGTCGGCCGGAAACGGCCCCTGCACCGGCAGCCCTTCCTGGTTCAGTTGGCGCACCGCGGGCGCGATGATGTCGACCTCTTCGCGCCCGCAGGTGCCGCCGTCGCCGCCATGCGGGTTGAAGGCCGCCACCGCCACCCGCGGCGCGGCCACGCCGTTGGCCCGCAGCGACTGGTAGATCAGGCGCGTGGCGGCCTTGATGCCGTCGATGCTGAGCGCGGCGGCGGCGTCCTTGAGCGGGATGTGCGAAGACACGCGCGCGGTCCACAGCTCGCCCAGCGTGTTGAATTCGCAGAAGTAGCCGGTCACGCCCAGGTACTGCGCGAAGTGGTGCAGTTCGTCGTCATGGCGCAGGCCGCCCTGCTTCATCGCGTGCTTGTTCAATGGCGCGAAGCAGATGGCGTCGATGTGGTGGCCCAGCGCCGCATCCATGCAGGCGTCCAGCACCCGCAGCACCGAGGCGCCGCCGGGCGCCTGCGCCTGGCCCAGGTTGACGTCCTCGCGTCGCACGGTGTTCATCGACAGCCATGCCGGCGCGCCGGTATCGGGCCGCGTCCGCACCGCGCCGAAGCCGTCCACCGCCTGCGTGGCCACCTGCACGCCGGCCACGCGCTGGCCTTCGCGCCACAGCCATTCGTCGCCCACCAGCACGATGTTGGCCAGCCGCGTCGCCTCGGGCCGCGCCAGCAGGCGCGCGATCAGTTCGGGGCCGATGCCGGCGGGGTCGCCCAGCGTCAGGGCGATGACGGGCTTGGCGCAATTGCGGTCGATGTTCATGCTGCGGTTCATTCCACGGAAATATGGTTCTTCTTGATGATGGCGGCGTAGCGCTGGTTCTCGGCCTGGTGGAACTGCGCGAATCGCGCCTGGCTCATCGGATTGATGTCGGCGCCGATCGCCTGCAAGCGCGCCTGGGTGTCGGGCATGGCCAGGATGGCGTTGACAGCGTCATGCACGCGCTGCTGTACCGCCGCCGGGGTACTGGCGGGCATGTAGATGCCGTACCAGGCGCTCATCTCGACGCCGTTGACGCCGGCCTCGGCCATGGTCGGCACGTCGGGCAACTGCGGGTTGCGGCGGGCGCTCAACACCGCCAGCGCCCGCACCTTGCCACTCTTGATGTGCGGGATGACCGACGACGCGGTTTCGAATGCGATCTGCACCTGCCCGCCCATCAGGTCGACCATGGCCGGCCCGCTGCCGCGATAGGGGATATGGGTCATCTGCACGCCGGTGGCGTCCTTGAACAGCTCGGCGGCGATGTGCTGGGTGCTGCCCGAGCCGCTGCTGGCGAAGTTGTACTCGCCCGGCTTGCGCTTGAGCAGCGCGATCAGCTCCTGCACCGACTTGACCGGCATCTGGTTGTTGACCACCAGGATGTTCGGCACCGCGCCGACGAACACCACCGGCGTCAGGTCGCGGTCGTTGTCGTAGCCGAGCTTGAGCAGGTGCGGCGCGATGGCGTGCGCGGTCGACACGCCCATCACCATGGTGTGACCGTCGGCCGATTTGGCCGCCAGGTCCGCCGCCAGCGTGTTGGATGCGCCCGGCTTGTTTTCCACCACCACGGTCTGCTTGAGCAGCGGCCCGAGCTTGTCGGCCACGGCGCGCGCCATGGCGTCGGTGCCGCCGCCGGGCGCCGAGCCCACCAGCAGGCGCAACGGCCGGGTCGGCCAGTCGGCGCTTTGCGCCAGGACGGGTGCGGCGGCGGACAGGCACAACACACCCGTCGCCAGTGCGGCATAAAGCCGAGTCTTCATGGTTGTCTCCTTGGGGGGCTTATGGCCCGCAAGCGGGCTTTGTTATGCCTGCATCTTAGAAACAACCGCTGTTTCCGTAAAATGAAACTTTTGCACCAACCGTTCACTACAGGCGATCAATCATGGAACGCATTCCGAACGTCCCGGCGCTGCTGTCGCGCCTGCGCATGCGGCAAATCGTGCTGCTGCTGGCCATCGAGGAACGCGGCACCCTGCGCGCCGCCGCCACCCAACTGAACATGACCCAGTCGGCCGCCAGCAAGATGCTGCACGAACTGGAGCTGGCGATCGGCCAGGCGCTGTTCGAACGGGTCGGCCGCGGCCTGGCGCTGACGGCCGCCGGCGAATGCGTGATGGAGTATTTCCGCGGCCTGCGCGGCACGGTGTCGTCGCTGGCGCGCGAACTGGAGGAACTGCGCCTGGGCAGTGCCGGCAAGCTCTTTATCGGCAGCATCATGGCGGCCTCGCCCGGCCACCTGACCGACGCCCTGCTACGGCTGAAACAGACCTACCCGCTACTGGCCGTGGAGATCTCCACCGGCACCAGCGACCTGCTGATCGAACGCCTGAACGCGGGCAAGCTCGATGTCGTCATCGGCCGCATGCTGACCCTGTCCGCGCGCCATTACGTGTTCCGCCCGATCGGCGACGAAGCCCTGTCGGTCATCGCCGCCGTCGATCACCCGCTGGCCCGCCGCAAGCGCGTCAGCTTCGAGGCCCTGCAGGCCTACCCCTGGATCCTGCAACCGCATGGCAGCCCCATGCGCGACGTCCTCGAACAGGAATTCCGCGCCCACGACACCGCCCTGCCCCGGGGCCTGATCGAGTCCGCCTCGATCCTGACCACCACCAACCTGGCCATGAAATCCGACATGCTGGGCGTCATCCCCGACTCCGTCGCCAGCCGCTACGCCCGCCACGGCCTGCTCGCCGTCATCCCCTACCAGCTCCAGCACACCTTGACCGCGTTCGGCAGCATCGTTCCCAAGGACCGTCCCTTGAGCGCGCCCGCCAGGCATTTCGTGGATCTGCTGCACGACACGGCATGACCGGCGCCGTCCACCCGCAACCCGGCCCGCCAAGAGAAGACCGGCCTAGAGATCCGGATCTTCCTCCACCTTGGGCATCAAGTAGGCTGTCAACGCGCTGGACGCCCCCGCCATCGCCCAAAGCAGGAAGAACGACACCGTATAGAACCCCATCCGGCCCGTCGGCACATATCCGAACACCGCCACATCCAACGGATCGATCAGCGCGAAGACAATCGCGCTACCCACCGCCGCCGCCAGGAACGACGGCCACAGTATCCACATCAACGATCTCAAGCCCATGGCGCGCCTCCGGCAATCATCAGCGCACGCCGGTGGCGGGGGGCGGCGCGGGCACCGCGTCCACCTGCTCGATCACCAGCCCGCGCTTGACCACGCCTTCCTGGATCGGCTGGTTGCTGAACTGGCTGTAGGCCAGGTAGATCGTGATGGTGCAGCCGATCACCGCCAGGAACGGCCCCGCCATCAGAAACCAGGGCCAGAACTCGCGGTACCAGGGCTTGAGCGCCGGGGGCGCGGCAACAGGGGCTGTATTCATCGTCGGCATCCTTTATTCGGAATCACTCGGGCACATAGAAACTTGCGGCTTCGTCGGTCTCGATCGGCCGGTTGTCGTGGTCCTGGGCGCGCGCCCGCAGGATGATCGGATGGGCGCCAGGCGCGGCGCCGGCCGGCGCGCGGATCACCATCGGCACCAGCTTGTTGGCCGCCGGTTCCACCTCGACCACGTCCGACTCGCTTTGCCCGGCGCGCACCGCCAGCCCCGGCAGGCCATCGGCCGACAGCCGCAGCCGCAGCGCCGAATCGGAGGTATTGATGATCTGCAGGCGATACACGTTCTCGATCATGCCGCCGGCCACCTCGCGCCCCAGCGCGCCGCGATCGCGGATCACGTCCACCCGCAGCGGATTGCGCAGCGCCAGCGAGGCCACGAACGCCACCGCCAGCACCAGGATCAGCGTGCCATAGATCAGCACGCGCGGGCGCAACAGGTGCGCGCGCGCGCTCTTGGTCGACAGGCCATCCAGCATCGCCCGCTCGGACGTATAGCGGATCAGCCCCGACGGGTACTGCATCTTGTCCATCACCTGTTCGCAGGCGTCGATACAGGCGCCGCAGCCGATGCACATGTATTGCAGACCCTCGCGGATGTCGATGCCGGTCGGACAGACCTGCACGCACAGGCTGCAATCGACGCAGTCGCCCAGTCCCGCCGCCTTGTGGTCGACCTTGCGCGAGCGCCCGCCGCGCGGATCGCCGCGGCGCTTGTCGTAGGTCACCACGAAGGTATCGGGGTCGACCATCACGCTCTGGAAGCGCGCGTACGGGCACATGTACTTGCACACCGACTCGCGCATGAAGCCGGCGTTACCCCAGGTGGCGAAACCGTAGAACACCATCCAGAACCACTGCCAGGCCCCCAATTGCAGCGTGAACAGCTCGTGGCCGAGTTCACGGATCGGCGCGAAATAGCCGATGAAGGTCGAACCGGTCCACCAGGCCAACGCGATCCACAGCACGTGCTTGGTGATCTTCAGGCGCGCCTTGTGCCAGGTCCAGGGCGATTCATCCAGGCGGATGCGGGCCACGCGGTCGCCTTCGACCTTGCGCTCGATCCACATGAAGATCTCGGTGTAGACCGTCTGCGGACAGGCGTAGCCGCAGAACAGCCGGCCGGCCACCGCCGTGAACAGGAACAGCGCCAGCGCCGAGATCACCAGCAGCACCGCCAGATAGACGACGTCCTGCGGCCACAGCACCAGGCCGAACAGATAGAACTTGCGCGCGCCCAGGTCGAACAGCACCGCCTGGCGGCCGTTCCATTGCAGCCACGGCAAGCCGTAGAAGATCAGTTGGGTGAGGAAGACGAAGGCGATGCGCCAGCGCGCGAAGATGCCGCTGACCGAGCGCGGATAGATCTTGCTGCGCACACCGGCCAGGGTCTGCTCCAGCGTCTCCTGGCCGGGCCGCGGCGGTCGCACGTGCGGCCGCCACGGTGGCGGGTCGCCGCCAGGCGGAGTGCTGACGCTTGCGGTTGACCCATCATCCATGTGCTGCTCCGTGCGGTAAGTCCATGTGATATGGGGGTCGCCATGGCGGCGAACCCCCACCTAATTACGATGCCTACTTGGCCGAGGCGGAGGCCACCGGCGCGGGCGCGGGCGCGTCCGACTTGTTCGACAGGCCCCAGACCCAGGCCGTCAGGATCTTGATCTGTTCCGGGGTGAGGATGTCGCCATGCGCCGGCATGCGGTTCTCGCGGCCGTCCAGGATGGTCTTGACGATGGTGGCTTCCGAACTGCCATAGAGCCAGACGTCGTCGGTCAGGTTGGGCGCGCCGAGCGCCTGGTTGCCCTTGCCGTCGACACCGTGACAGGCCACGCAGAAATTGGCGAACTCGCGCTTGCCGCGGAATACCCGCACCGGATCGGCCGTCAGGCCTGACAGCGAACGCACATACTGCGCGATGTCGCCGGCGGTCTTGGGGTCGATGGCCGATTTCCAGGGCGGCATCACACCGATGCGGCCATTGGTGATGGTCTGCATGATGGCTTCGGGCGAGCCGCCGTGCAGCCAGTCGCCGTCGGTCAGGTTGGGAAAGCTGGGGCCGCCCTTGGCGTCGGAACCGTGACACTGCGAGCAGGTGTTCAGGAACAGGCGCTGGCCGATTTCCCGGGCACCCGGATCCGCGGCGATCTGCGGCACGGTCATGCTGTCGAAGCGCGCATAGATCGGGCGCACGGCCTCGGCCATCTTGGCCTGCTGCTGCGCCACTTCGTTGGCGCTGCTGTAGCCCAATTGGCCCTTGTACGAACCCAGGCCCGGCATGAAGAACAGGTAGCCCAGCGCGAAGGCGCAGGCCAGCAGGTACATCCAGGTCCACCAGCCGGGCACCGGATTGTTCAGTTCGGTAAGGTCGCCGTCCCAGACGTGGCCCGTGTCTTCAACCTTGCCATTGGCCGGCTTGGTGTTGAGCCAGCGGCGCTGCGTGTACAGCAGCCACACACACCACACCACGCCGCCGACCGCGACGATCGAGATGAAATACCCCCAGAAGCCATTGACGAAATCGCTCATGACCGATCCGCTCCATCCTGTTGTGCCGGCCCGAACTCATCGGGCAGTGCGAACGGCAACATGGCCGATTCGCTGTTGGCGCGCTGGCGGCCGCGCGAGCAGGCCCACCAGACGATGCCGAAAAAGGTTGCCATCGAGATGGCGGTGACGATTGCGCTCAGCAAAGCCATGCTCAACCTCCCGAGGCCGCGGGTTGCGGGGCGGCGGCCGGTTGCGCGGCCTTGCGGGCTTGCTCGGCCTGCTCGGCCTGCTTGGCCTCTGCGGCCTTTTTGGCCTGCTGCGCCTTGCGCACGCCCACGCCCAGCCCTTGCAGGTAGGCGACCAGGGCGTCCTCTTCGGTCTTGCCCTCGATGGCCTTGGGCGCCGCCGCGATTTCCTCGTCGGTGTACGGCACGCCCAGGGCGCGCAGCGCGCGCATGCGCTGCTCGACGTTCTGGCCGGTGATCACTGTCTTCTCCAGCCAGGGGTAGGCCGGCATGTTGGACTCCGGCACCACCTGGCGCGGGTTGCGCAGGTGGATGCGGTGCCAGTCGTCGGAGTAACGCTCGCCCACGCGCGCCAGATCCGGACCGGTGCGCTTGGAGCCCCACAGGAAGGGGTGGTCGAACACCGACTCCGAGGCCAGCGAGTACGAGCCATAGCGCTGCACTTCGGCGGCCAGCAGGCGCACCTGCTGCGAGTGGCAGCCGACACAGCCTTCGCGGATGTAGACGTCGCGCCCCATCAGGCGCAGCGGGCTGTAGGGTTCGACCCCCGCCACCGGCTGCGTGGTGCTGTGCTGGAAGAACAGCGGCACGATCTGCACCAGCCCCGCGAAGGACACCACCAGGATACTGGCGATGATCATCCAGCCGATGTTCTTCTCAAGGGTCTGGTGGGAAAAGAAGCCTTGCTTGTTGGCCATGATGTCCTCATCAAACGGTGGCGGGCGCGGCGGCGATGGCCGGCTGGCGGGCGGCGTGCGGATCGTCCTGCGGGATGGCGGGATTGACCGCCTTCGCGCCGCTGACCGTCTTCCACACGTTCCAGGCCATGACCAGCACGCCCGACAGGAACAGCGCGCCACCCAGCAGACGGATCAGGTAATACGGCACCCGCGTCTTGAGTTCCTCGACGAAGCTGTAGACCAGCGTGCCGTCGGCGGCGGTGTCGCGCCACATCAGGCCCTGCTGCACGCCGGCGATCCACATCGCGGCGATGTACAGCACCACGCCGATGGTGGCGATCCAGAAGTGCAGTTCGATGGCCTTGACGCTGTACATCTTCTCGCGGCCATACAGACGCGGGATCAGGTAGTAGAGCGAGCCGAACGAGATCATCGCGACCCAGCCCAGCGCGCCCGAGTGCACGTGGCCGATGGTCCAGTCGGTGTAGTGCGACAGGGCGTTCACGGTGCGGATCGACATCATCGAACCTTCGAACGTGGACATACCGTAGAACGACAGCGCGGTCACCATGAACTTCAGGATCGGGTCGGTGCGCAGCTTGTACCAGGCGCCTTGCAGCGTCATGATGCCGTTGATCATGCCGCCCCAGGACGGCGCCAGCAGGATCAGCGAGAACGTCATGCCCAGCGACTGGGTCCAGTCGGGCAGCGAGGTGTACAGCAGGTGGTGGGGACCGGCCCACATGTAGGTGAACACCAGCGCCCAGAAGTGAACAATGGACAGACGGTACGAGTAGATCGGACGGCCGGCCTGCTTGGGCACGAAGTAATACATCATGCCCAGGAAGCTGGTGGTCAGGAAGAAGCCCACCGCGTTGTGGCCGTACCACCACTGCACCATGGCGTCTTGCACCCCGGCATAGGCCGAGTACGACTTCCACATCGTCACCGGCATTTCGATGTTGTTGAAGATGTGCAGGATGGCGATGGTGAGGATGTACGCGCCGAAGAACCAGTTGGCCACGTAGATGTGCTTGGAGCGGCGCTTGACGATGGTGCCGAAGAATACGATGGCGTAGGCTACCCAGACCAGCGTGATCAGGATGTCGAGCGGCCATTCGAGTTCGGCGTACTCCTTGCTGCTGGTGTAGCCCAGCGGCAGGGTGATGGCGGCGCCGAGGATGACCGCCTGCCAGCCCCAGAAGGTGAACGCGGCCAGCCGGTCACAGAACAGGCGGGCCTGACAGGTGCGCTGAACCACGTAGTACGAGGTCGCGAACAGCGCGCTGCCGCCGAAGGCGAAGATCACGGCGTTGGTGTGCAGCGGGCGCAAGCGGCCGTAACTGAGCCAGGCGGTGTCGAAATTCAACTGAGGCCAAATCAACTGCGCGGCGAGAAAAACGCCCACAGCCATGCCGACAATGCCCCAGACCACCGTCATGAGCGCGAACTGCCTCACGATCCTGTAGTTGAAGGTGTCGGCCTTGCTTGCGATTGCGGCGCAATCGTTCATCACCCTTCCCCCAAAACAAAAAGAAACAAGTATCTCCAGGTTTCAATGATGGGGGGTCGCGCGTAAACCGGGGTTGATGTGCATCAAACCCTGTTGGTCGCGCAGGGGAACCCGCAGCGGCGGCACAACGTCCATGGCCGCACAATGGCCAGCCAATGGCCGCGCCCCGGCCTGGCGGCCGGCTTGCGGCCACCACCCGGGGGGGGGAATCTTGACGGGGAAAGACTAGCCGCGCGCGGCCGGACCGCTGTCGTCATCGCGCAGGATGGCTGCGCCAGCGTTGTCGGTATCGTCGTATTGGCCGTTGAACACCGCCCACCATAACGACACGCCGATCACCAGCACGAACAGCAGCGACAGCGGCAGGAGCAGGTAGAGGATGGTCACGGCGCGGCTTCCAGCGCGCCGGCGGGCGCCAGGTCGCCCGACCAGTCGTGGCGCGACAGGCGCCAGGAGTTGTAGGCCACCGCCAGCGACGACACCAGCATGGTGATGGCGGCCAGCCAAGGCGTGACCCAGCCGACCAGCGCCAGCGGCGTCATCAGCAGGTGCCACGCCAGCGAGCCATGCAGGTTCTGGCGCGCCTTGCGTTGCGCCTCGGCCAACAAGGCGTCGAGGGCCGCATCGGACATGCCGGGGTGGGCCGCCAGCGCCGCATGGGCCGACGCCATGGCGGTGGGCACCGCCATCGACATGGCGCAGGGACAGCTCATGACCAGCAACGCCACCATCACCGGAATGCTGTGGGCCGGGTCGATGCCGGCCCAGACCGCCGCCGCGCCCAACGCCAGCGTCACCTGGGCCATGACGAAGCGCGAGGCCAGGCGGTCGGCGCCGGCGCCAAGCAGGTGACGCTGCGCCTCGACGCGGCCGTGGCGCTGGCCGCCGGCGATACCGCCGAACGATTGCCGCGCGCACAGTTCCAGGTAGCGCGCCGTCAGCAGAAAGGCGACGAACATGGTGACCGAATCGAAATAGACCTCGCCGCGCCCGGTATAGGTGGCGTGAACGCTGGGGATGAAGGCGGCGACGATGCCCAGCGCCACCGGCACGTCCATGCCGGCGCGGCCCTGGCGCAGGTTGGCGCCGGCGTGGCGCCAGATCGGCCAGGCCGAATACAGCACTACCGGCACGGTCAAGGCCAGGCTGGCCCAGTTCATCAGCACGATGGCCCAGTCGAGCGTGTCCAGCGCATCCTTCGGAATGCCTTCATGGCGCAGGTAGCCCGGCCAGGCGAACATCATCACCTGCATCATCGCCAGCCAGGCCAGCGACAGGCGCACCAGCGCATGCCGGCGCTGCTGGCGTTCGGCCTCGGACAGGGATGGAGGGACGGCGAAAATGGATTTTGCTCGCATGCGCCGATGCTATCCGGCCCCCCTGGCGCCCGTATTGACCTGGATCAAGCCCGCCCGGGCGCCTTGCCCAGGCCGGATCAGGGGCGCCGCGCCCGCAGGACCGTCACGACCGCGCCCATCAGGGTGTCGAGCTCGTCCGGGGCGATGGTCAGCGCCGGCGTCAAATACACCACGTTGCCGAACGGCCGCACCCAGACGCCGGCCTCGACCAGGCGCCGCTTGAGCGCTTCGCGGTCGTCGATGCGGTCGAGTTCGACCACGCCGATGGCGCCCAGTACCCGCACGTCGCGCACCCAGTCCAGCTCGCGGCACGGCGCCAGTCCCGCCGCCAGGGCGGCCGACAGCGCCCGCGCCTGGGCCAGGCGCGGCTCGCGCTCGAACAGATCGAGCGAGGCATTGGCGGCGGCGCAGGCCATCGCGTTGCCCATGAAAGTGGGGCCGTGCATCAGGGCGTGCGCCGGGTCGTCCGACCAGAAGGCGTCGAACACCCGGCTGCTGGCGACGGTGGCGGCCAGCGGCAGGGTGCCGCCGGTCAGGGCCTTGGACAAGGTGATGATGTCCGGCCGCACCCCGGCCTGCTCGAACGCGAACATCGTGCCGGTGCGGCCAAAGCCGGTGAAGATCTCGTCAAAGATCAGCAGCAGGCCATGGCGGTCGGCCAGGCGGCGCAGGCGCCGCAGCACCTCGGGCGGGTGCAGCAGCATGCCGCCGGCGCCCTGCACCAGCGGCTCGACCAGGATACCGGCCAGTTGCGGGCCGCGCGTTTCCAGGAACGCATCCAGGCGCGCCATGGCCGCCTCGTCGCGCGGCAGGTCGACGATGTCGTGTTCGGCCAGCATGCCGCGAAAGAGGCTATGCATGCCCTCGTCGGGGTCGCAGACCGCCATGGTGCCCAGCGTGTCGCCGTGGTAGCCACCACGGAACGCCAGGAAGCGGCTGCGGCCGCGCTCGCCCTGGTTGAGCCAGAACTGCACCGCCATCTTCATGGCGACTTCCACCGCCACCGAGCCCGAATCCGTATAGAACACCCGGTCCAGTCCCGGCCCCAACAGGGTCGCCAGGCGCCGCGCCAGGGTCAGCGCGGGCTCGTGCGTCAGACCGCCGAACATGACGTGCGGCATGGCGTCCAGCTGGGCCCGCAGCGCCTGGGCGATGTGCGGGTGGTTGTAACCGTGGCAGGCGGTCCACCAGGACGCCACGCCGTCGATCAGTTGACGGCCGTCGGCCAGCTCCAGCCGGCTGCCGTGGCTGCGCACCACCGGCAGCGGCGGGGTCGCGGTCTTCATCTGGGCGTACGGCAACCAGATGTGCGGCTGGCCCCGGGCCATCCAGTCAGGGGTCTGCATGTTTCACCTCCACTACAATGGCTCGCATTCTACGGCCGGGGGCCTGACGGCGCGCTTCGCGGCCGCGGCCCTGCTGGCGGGACATCCCGCCGCCGGCCGCCGCAGGAAACCGTCATGTCCAAGCTGGATCCCCTCTTTTCTTCCGAACTGGCGCTGGCCGAATCGCGCCGCGTGCGCCGCCGGCTGCGCACCGCCACGGCCGCGCCGGCCGGCCGCATCGCGCTGGACGGCGTGCCGGCGCTGAACTTCTCCAGTAACGACTATCTGGGCCTGTCCAAGCATCCACTGCTGATCGAGCGCTCGCGCGAATGGGCGGCGCGCCACGGCAGCGGCGCGCAGGCCTCGCGGCTGGTGTGCGGCAACCTCGACCTGCATGAACAGGTCGAGGCCAAGCTGGCGCGCCTGAAGGGCACCGAGGCCGCGCTGTTACTGGCGTCCGGCTGGCAGGCCAACGCCGCCGTGCTGCCGGCCCTGCTGCGCGCGGCCGCCGGCCGCGGTCCGGTGCAGGTCTACACCGACAAGCTCAACCACGCCAGCCTGCACCATGGCTGCCAGGCGGCGGGCGCGCGCCAGATCCGCTTTCGCCACAACGACCTGGACCACCTCGAAACGCTGCTGGCCGCGCGCGCCGAACCGTCGGCGGTGCGCTTCATCATCACCGAGAGCGTCTTCAGCATGGACGGCGACCGCACCGACGTGGCGCGGCTGGCGGCGCTGGCCGGGCGCCATCAGGCCTTCGTCTACCTGGACGAAGCCCACGCCACCGGCGTGCTGGGGCCGGGTGGCATGGGGCTGGCCGGGCTGGCGCCCGGCGGCGTCGACCTGGCCATGGGCACCTTCAGCAAGGCGCTGGGCGGCTTCGGCGCCTACGTGGCGGGTTCGCGCGCGCTCTGCGACTACCTGATCAACGCCTGTTCCGGTTTCATCTACACCACCGCCCTGCCGCCCGCCGTGCTGGGCGCCATGGACGCCGCCCTGGATCTGGTGCCGACGCTGGACGCCGAGCGCGCCCGGCTGGCGGCCTCGGGCGAACGCCTGCGCGCCGCGCTGCGCGGCCTGGGCGTGGACACGGGCGCCTCGTCCACCCAGATCGTGCCCGCCATCGTCGGCGACGAGGCCCGCGCCCTGGCGCTGGCGGCGGCGCTGGAACGGCGCGGCCTGCTGGCCGTGGCGATCCGCCCGCCCACCGTGCCGGCCGGCACCAGCCGGCTGCGCCTGGCCCTGAGCGCGGCGCACCGCGAGGCGGATATCGACCAACTGATCGACGGCCTGAGGGCCGCGCTCGCCTGATGCCCGCCGCCGCGCCTTCCCGCCCGACGCTGCTGTTCGTGCACGGCTGGGCCTTCGATGCCGCGTTCTGGGCGCCATTGGCCGCCGCGCTGGCCGACTGGCCGCAGGCCGTGGCCGACGCCGGTTATTTCGGCCCGGCGGCCGACCCGGCGCCGGCTGGCCCGGTGCTGGCCATCGGCCATTCGCTGGGCGCATTGCGGCTGCTGGGCGACGCGCCGCCCGCCTGCCTGGGCCTGGTGGCGATCAACGGCTTTGCCCGCTTCGGCGCCGCCGCCGACTTTCCTGAAGGCGTGGCCGCGCGCATGCTGGACCGCATGCTGAACCGGCTGGCGACTCAGACCGAGACCGTGCTGCGCGATTTCCGCCAGCGCTGCGGCGATGCCACGGCCTTCGGCGCGCCCCGGCTCGAACCGCTGGCGCGCGACCTGCGGCTCCTGCGCGACGCCGACCTGCGTCCCGCGCTGGCGAAGTTGCCGGCGCCATTGCTGGCATTGGCCGGCGCGCAGGACCCCATCTCGCCCCCGGCCATGACGGCGGCCGGTTTCGGAGATCTGGCCGACATCCATTGGCGCGAGGGCGGCGGCCACCTGCTGCCCGTGACCGACACCGACTGGTGCGCCGGCCACATCCGCGACTTCCTGGCCCGCGTGGCCCCCGGCGCATGAGCGTGACGCCGCGCAGCACCCGCGTGGCCGCGCGCTTCGGCGCCGCCGCCGCGCGCTATGAGGCCCATGCCCCGGCCCAGCGCGTCACCGCGCAACGGCTGGCCGACGCCATTGCGCGCCTGCCGCTGCCGCCGCGCCCCCGCATTCTGGAGATCGGCTGTGGCACCGGCCTGCTGACCCGCGCGCTGGCGGCCCGCTTGGGGCCGGCCGACTGGACCGTGACCGACATTTCACCCGCCATGCTGGCCCAGGCGCGGCGGGGTCCGCCCCTGCCGGGCGCGGCGCGCTACCAGGTGCTGGACGGCGAGCACCCCGACGGCCTGCCCGGAGGCTACGACCTGATCTGTTCCAGCCTGGCGGTGCAATGGTTCGGCGACCTGAACGCCGGCCTGGGACGCCTGGCCGCGCTGCTGGCGCCCGGCGGGCATCTGGCGGTGGCCACGCTGGCCGACGGCACCTTCGCCGAATGGCACGCCGCCCATCGCGCCATCGGCCTGACAGCGGCCACGCCCCCCTATCCGCCGCCCGGCGCCATCCGTCCGGCCATGGCCGGTCTGGCCGGTGGCGTACACAGCGAGCGGCTGATACAAGCGCATCCTGACGGCCTGCATTTCCTGAAGGCCCTCAAAGGCATCGGCGCCACCACCCCCGCGCCCGGCGCGGCGCCGCTGGGCGCGGCCGCGCTGCGGCGGGTGCTGGCGCGGTTCGACCAACAAGGCGCCAGGGTGACTTATCACCTGGCCTACGGATTGTGGAAAAACATGACTGACTCCCCCGCTCAAGGCGTATTCGTCACCGGCACCGACACCGGCATCGGCAAGACTCTGATTTCGGCCATCCTGGCGCGCGCCTGGCAGGCCGACTACTGGAAGCCGGTGCAGACCGGCGTGGCCGAGGAACCCGGCGACACCGACACCGTCGCGCGCCTGGCGCAACTGCCGCCCGAGCGCCTGCACCTGCCGGCCTACGTGCTGCAGGCGCCGCTGTCGCCCTGGGCCGCCGCGCCGCTGGAGGACGCGGTGATCGACGCCACCGCCATCGTGCCGCCCGTCACGGCCGCGCCGCTGATCGTCGAAGGCGCCGGCGGCCTGTACGTGCCGATCGACGACCACCACATGATGATCGACCTGATCGCGCGCCTGGGCCTGCCGGTGGTGCTGGCCGTGCGCAGCGGCCTGGGCACCATCAACCACACCCTGCTCAGCCTGGAGGCGCTGCGCCGCCGCGCCATCCCGGTGCTGGGGGTGATCATGAGCGGCCCGCTGTCGGCCGGCAACCGCGAAGCCATCGAACGCTTCGGCAACGTGCGGGTGCTGGCCGAGATTGCGCCGCTGGACCGCGTCGACGCGGCCGCCGTCGAGACGCTGGCGGCCAGCGTGCCGCCGCTGGCCGAATGCCTGGCGGCCATGCGCGCCGCGGCCTGACGGCAGCCCCAAAAAAGAGGGTGCCCGAAGGCACCCTGAATCCACCCTACAACAGCACTACAACTGCAACTGCACAATCAATCCGTTTTGGCTCAGGCGGCCTTCTGCGCCTTGCCGTGCTCGAACTGCGCTTCCTCGGTCGAACCGGTCAACGCGGTGGTCGAGGACTGGCCGCCCTCGATGGTCTGCGTGACGGCGTCGAAGTAGCCGGTGCCCACTTCGCGCTGGTGCTTGACCGCGGTGAAGCCCAGTTCGGCGGCGGCGAATTCCTTCTGCTGCAATTCGACGAAGGCGCTCATCTGGCGGCGGGCGTAGCCGTGGGCCAGTTCGAACATGCCGTAGTTCAGCGCGTGGAAGCCGGCCAGCGTGATGAACTGAAACTTGTAGCCCATGGCGCCCAGCTCGCGCTGGAACTTGGCGATGGTGGCGTCGTCCAGGTTCTTCTTCCAGTTGAACGACGGCGAGCAGTTGTACGCCAGCAGCTTGCCCGGGAACTGGCGATGGATCGCGTCGGCGAACTTGCGGGCGTATTCCAGGTTGGGCGTGGACGTTTCGCACCAGATCAGGTCGGCGTACGGGGCGTAGGCCAGGCCGCGCGAGATCGCCTGGTCGATGCCGGCGCGGGTGCGGAAGAAGCCTTCCACGGTGCGGTCGCCGGTGATGAACGGGCGGTCATTCTCGTCCACGTCGCTGGTCACCAGGTCGGCGGCGTCGGCGTCGGTGCGGGCCAGCAGCACGGTGGGCGTGCCCATCACGTCGGCCGCCAGACGCGCCGAGACCAGCTTGGCCACCGCTTCGCGGGTCGGCACCAGCACCTTGCCGCCCATGTGGCCGCACTTCTTCACGGACGCCAACTGGTCCTCGAAGTGCACGCCGGCGGCGCCGGCCTCGATCATGGCCTTCATCAATTCAAAGGCGTTGAGCACGCCGCCAAAGCCGGCTTCGGCGTCCGCCACGATGGGCGCGAAGAAGTCGATGTAGCCCTCGTCGCCCGGGTTCTTGCCTTCCATCCACTGGATCTGGTCGCAGCGCGTCAGCGAATTGTTGATGCGCCGAACCACCTGCGGCACCGAGTTGGCGGGGTACAACGACTGGTCGGGGTACATCTCGCCGGCCAGGTTGGCGTCGCCGGCCACTTGCCAGCCCGACAGGTAGATGGCCTTGAGGCCGGCCTTGACCTGTTGCATGGCCTGGTTGCCGGTCAGGGCGCCGAGCGAATTCACGAAAGGTTCGCTGTGCAGTTGCTGCCACAGGCGCGTCGCGCCGCGGCGGGCCAGGGTGTGCTCGACGGCGATCGAGCCGCGCAGGCGAATGACATCCTCGGCGCTGTAGTCGCGCTTGATGCCCTGCCAACGGCTGTTCTCGGCCCAGTCTTTCTGCAGATTGCGGATTTCGGTTTCGCGGTTGCTCATGGTCATGCTCCTTGGTCTATGGCTGAAAAGGCAAGAAAACTTCGGGATTGCATTGCGTGAATCGTTGGAGAAAGTCTATGCCTGTGCTGCGGAGCAATGTGGCCACGCCTCTTATATAAGAGGAAAAATATTATTCATTTAAATCAATAGCTTACTTTGATCATTTCGTATTGCGGAACGCCATTGTCATCTGTGAAATGGTCTCGCGCGGCGGCGCAGCACGAACTTTCACATGCCGGGAGCGGCGTTTCATGATGCGAAAAACAGGGGGCCGGCGAGCGCCTACAATGCGGTCATCTCCACGTGCTCCGACGACCTTTCCATGACGCTGTCTCACGGCCCGCTGGGCCAGAGCGTGACCTACGTCTCGCAATACGATCCTTCGCTGCTGTTCCCCATCGCCCGCGCCCACAATCGCGCGGCGCTCGGCCTGGCGGGCGGCCCGCTGCCGTTCACCGGGGTCGACCTGTGGAACGCCTACGAACTATCCTGGCTCGACGCCAAGGGCAAGCCCCGGGTGGCGATGGCGACGTTCTCGGTGCCGGCCGACAGTCCCAACATCATCGAGTCCAAGTCGTTCAAGCTGTACCTGAACTCGTTCAATCAGACCCGGCTGGTCAATTCGGCGGCCCTGCGCGGCCGCCTGGAGCGCGACCTGAGCGCCGCCGCCGGCGCCCCCGTGGGGCTGGATTTCATCCTGCCGCAGCGCTTCGGCGAACTGCGCATGGGCGAACTGGACGGTATCTACATAGACAAGCTCGACATCGAGATCGACACCTACGAGCCGGCGCCCGAATTGCTGCGCACCCGCGCGGGCGACGTGGTCGAGGAAACCCTGTGTTCGCGCCTGCTCAAATCCAACTGCCCGGTGACCGGCCAGCCCGACTGGGCCAGCGTGCAGATCCGCTACCGCGGCCGGCCGATCGACCGCGAATCGCTGCTGCGCTACGTGATCTCGTTCCGCCAGCACGCCGAATTCCACGAGCATTGCGTGGAACGCCTCTTCACCGACATCATGCAGGCCTGCGCGCCCGAGCAACTGACGGTGTACGCGCGCTACACGCGGCGCGGCGGGCTGGACATCAACCCGTGGCGCAGCAACTTCGAGACGGCGCCGCCGGCCGACGTGCGCACGGTGCGGCAGTAAGGCGCGGCGGCGCGCCTTACTTCACGAACGGCGCCGGCCGCGGGGTATCGTCCGCCGACGGCGGCAGCAACGGATACTGAATCGCCGGCCGATCGCCCGTCAGCGTCTTCAGGAACGCCACGATCTGCGCGTTCTCTTCCGGCGTGAAGGTGCGGCCCAACTGCAACCGGCCCATCACGTCCACCGCCTGCGTCAGCGTGGCGGCCCCGCCGTCATGGAAGTACGGATAGGTCAGCGCCACGTTGCGCAGTGTCGGCACCTTGAAGTTGAAACGGTCGGCGTCCTTGCCGGTGACGTCGGCGCGACCTTCGGCCTTGTTGTCGGTCTGGTACGGCGCCACCACCCCCATCTTCTGGAACGAGTTGCCGCCTACCGCCGCGCCGTTGTGGCAGGCGACACAGCCGCTGTTCTTGAACAGGGTGTAGCCAGCCAGCTCCTTGACGGTCAGCGCCTTGTCGTCGCCCTTGAGCCATTGGTCGAAGCGCGCGTTCGGCGTCACCAGCGTTTCCTCGAAAGCGGCCAGCGCGCCGGTCACTTCGTCGATGGTGATGACGTCTTTGCCGAACACCTGCTTGAAGTCGGTGCGGTAGCCGGGGATGGAATTGAGCACCTGCACTACCAGCTCGTGGGTCGAGGCCATTTCCACCGGGTTGGCGATGGGGCCGCCGGCCTGCTCGCGCAGATCCTTGGCGCGGCCGTCCCAGAACTGGGCGATGTTCAGGCTGGCATTGAGCACCGTGGGCGAGTTGATCGCCCCTTGCTGCCACTTGTCGCCGATCGACGTCTTCAGGTTGTCCGAGCCGCCCATGGCAAGGTTGTGGCAGGAATTACAGGAGATCGCCCCCGAGCGCGACAGGCGCGGGTCGAAGAACAGTTTCTTGCCCAGCTCCGCCTTGGCCGGGTCCTTGACCACCGCCGCCTGGATCGGTTGGATCGGTTCCTGCCTCGGCGCCGCCGACGCCTGGCCGGCCCACAATCCAATGACGACACCCGCTGCGAGCATGGCGCGCTTCTTTCTCATGGCTTACTCCTGTTACAATAACCTTGTCAGGCACATGGTTATTACACCGCAGCCCGGTGCAAGGCCGCTTGCGATGCATCAACCGCGCCAGCACCCTGCCCCGGCGCGGAAAGCTGGCTTGACCTGACGCAAAGCCATCCACATGGCCTGCCGCCGAGCGGCGCCACGGCCCCGCGGCCGCATCCGTGGCCGCCAGGACGAGCCGTGTCAATGCGCCGTGCCCTGCTGGCGCAAATGCGCTTCCAGGAAGTCGACACACACCCGCACCTTGGCCGAGGCGTTCACGCGCGAGGGATACACCGCCCAGATGTTGGCTTCCTGGCGGTACTGCGGCAGCACCGGCACCAGCTTGCCGGCGGCGATCAACGGCCCCACGTCCCAGGCCGAGCGCAGGATGATGCCGCGCCCGTCCACCGCCCACTGCACCACCATCTCGCCATTGTTGGCCGACAGCGGCCCGCGCACCTTGACGGTGTGCTCGCGCTCGCCGCGCCGCATGCGCCAGACGCCGAAAGGATGGTCGCGCTCCTTGATCACCAGGCAGTCGTGCGCCGCCAGGTCGTCGAGCTTGCGCGGCACGCCGCGTTCGGCCAGGTAGGACGGCGCGGCGCACAGCAGGCGGTGGTTGGCGGCCAGCTTGCGGGCGATCACGTGCGGCGCGATGTTGTCGCCGACCCGCACGTCCAGGTCGTAGCCCTCGGCCGCCACGTCGACCAGGCGGTCGAACACCTCGAAGCGCACCTGCACCGCCGGATGGCGCGAGACGAACGCCGACAGCGCCGGCGCCACCACCCGCCGGCCAAAGCCGAAGCTGCTGCAAATACGCAGCAAACCGCGCGGCTCGCGGCGCGTGACGCCGACCTCTTCGACCAGGTGGTCGACGTCATCGAGGATGCGCTGGGCCCAGTGGTACACCCGTTCGCCGGCCTCGCTGACCACCACGCGCCGCGTGGTGCGGTGGAACAGCGGGGTGCCGAGGCTGGCTTCCAGCAGGCGGATGCGCTTGGTGACGTAGGCGGCCGACATGCCCAGGTCTTCGGCGGCGCGGGAGAAGCTGGAGGCGCGCACCACCGCGTTGAAGACGCGCAGGTCGGCGGGTAGCAGGTCATTATTCATGATTCGTGCATATTCATTTCACGCGATGGGCCATTGTAGATGGACTGTAGGGGCGCCTACCATGGCAGCCATCTCCCGCGACGCGCAGGCCTTTTCCCATTCCCTTTCAGGTTCCTCCATGTCCCACGTTCACAAAATCGCAGCCATCGCCGGCGACGGCATCGGCAATGAAGTCCTGCCCGAAGGCCTGCGCGCCGTCGAAGCCGCCGCCCGGCGCTTCGGCCTGACGCTGCAGATCGACACTTTCCCCTGGGCCAACTGCGAGTATTACGCGCAGCACGGCGAGATGATGCCGCCCGACTGGAAGGAACAATTGCAGGGCTACGACGCCATCTACTTCGGCGCGGTCGGCTGGCCCGCCACCGTGCCGGACCACGTCTCGCTGTGGGGCTCGCTGCTCAAGTTCCGCCGCGAGTTCGACCAGTACATCAATCTGCGCCCGGTGCGGCTGTTCGAGGGCGTGCCGTGCCCGCTGGCCGGCCAGCGCCCGGGCGATATCGACTTCTTCATCGTGCGCGAGAACACCGAGGGCGAATACACCAACCTGGGCGGGCGCCTGTTCAGCGGCACCGAACGCGAGATCGTGATCCAGGAATCGGTCTTCACCCGCCACGGTACCGACCGGGTGATGCGCTACGCCTTCGAGCTGGCCAACCGCCGCGCGCGCAAGCAGCTCACCGTGGCCACCAAGAGCAACGGCATCGCCATCAGCATGCCGTGGTGGGACGAGCGCGCCGACGCCGTCGGCCAGCAGTATCCGCAGGTCAAGACCGACAAGCAGCACATCGACATCCTGGCGGCGCGCTTCGTGCTGCAGCCGCAGCGCTTCGACGTGGTGGTGGCGTCGAACCTGTTCGGCGACATCCTTTCCGACCTGGGCCCGGCCTGCACCGGCACTATCGGCATCGCGCCGTCGGCCAACCTGAATCCGGAGCGCGCCTTCCCCTCGCTGTTCGAGCCGGTGCACGGCTCGGCGCCGGACATCCATGGCAAGGGCATCGCCAACCCCATCGCCATGATCTGGTCGGGCGCGCTGATGCTGCAATTCCTGGGCAGCCAGGAGGCGCACGACGCCATCCTGGCCGCCATCGAGCACTGCCTGAAGGACGGACCGCGCACGCCCGACCTGGGCGGCCAGGCCCGCACCGAGGACATCGGCCGCGCCATCGCCGCACACATCGAGGCGCGCGGCTGATCCGGGCCGCCGCGCCGCACCAAACACAACGCCGCCCCTCGGGGCGGCGTTTTTCATGCGACACGCGCCGGCCCTGGCGGCGCGGAGCGCACATCAGGAACGCGCCGGGGCCGCCGTCGCGGCGGGATCAGCGCGCCGCGCCTGCGCCGCGATCCACTGCGCCAGCAGCGCGGCGGCGGCGAACGCCACGCCCGCGCCGATCCATGGCCCCTGGCGCATACCGGCGTCCAGCAGCAGGCCGAAAGCCAGCGGCCCCAGCGCCGAACCGACGTCCATACCGGAATACACCAGGCCGTAGACCGAGCCGGTGGCACCCTTGGGCGTCACCCGCCGGATCAGCATGTCGCGCGACGGCGCCGCCACGCCCGAGCAGAAACCAGCCAGCGCCACCACCGGCGCGGCAAACAGCGCCGGCACCAGGCCCAGCGCCAGCACCACCAGCGTCAGGCCGGCCAGGATCAGCGCCACCATCACCGTGCGTTCGGTGCGCGGGTTGGCCGACACCAGGAACCCGCCGGCCGCCATGCCCACCGCCGAGGCCACCATGTAGCCCGACAGCGCCGAACTGGCCGCCACCTTGGACAGGTCGTACAGTTGGCCCAACAGCGGGATGGTGTAGTTCTGCACCGACGACAGCGCGATCGAGGTGCAAGCGAAGAACAGGAACGCGCCCCACAGCGCCGGCTTGGAGAGCAGCGCGGCCAGCGTCGCCAGCACGCCTTCCTGCGGCCTGGGCGCGGCGCGCGTGGCGGCCTTGGCCTGCCCGGCCGCGCCCGGCTCCGACCCGCCCAGCAGATTGCGGCCCAGCACCGTCAAGAGCAGCACGAAGGCCACCAGGGCCGCCGCGCTGTAGGCGGCCACGCGCCAGTTGGCCAGCAGCGTGATCGAGGTCATGAACACCGGCGTCAGCGCCCAGCCCAGGTTGCCGGTCAGGCCGTGAGTCGAAAAAGCGTGGCCCAGGCGCGGCGCCGTGATGCGATGGTTGATGATGGAATAGTCGGCCGGATGGAACACCGAATTGCCGATGCCGCCGACCACGGCCGCCGCCATCAGCATCGGGTAGCCGGTGGCCGAGCCGATCAGCAGCCCCGACAGCACGAAACAGGCCAGGCCGAACCACAGCACCGGCCGCGCGCCGATGCGATCCACCACGAAGCCGGACGAGGCCTGGCCGATGCCCGAGACCACATAGAAGGCCGACACCAAGAGGCCCAGGCGGGCAAAATCCAGCCCGAACTCGTTGCCGAGCGACACGTACAGCGACGGCAGGACCAGTTGGAAGAAGTGCGACGCGGCGTGGGCCACGCCGATCAAGAGGATGATCTGCCAGTCGCGCCGGCGGACGGCGGCGTCCGAGGCCAGGGGGGATGCAGCGGTAGTCATGGCGCAAGGCCGCGGGCAGCGGCGAAAAGCGGCCGCCGGGAAGGCGGCGCGCGGGTTGTCTCCAGCAACGTCCGGCGCGGCCGGCGTTGTCCCTGTGGCGAATGCGGCGCGGGGCCGGGCCGGTCGCGGCCCACGCCCCGCCGGCGTCGCTCTTGGTCTGTCCTGGCGGCCCCGGGCGCGAGCCGGGCCGCCGTGTTTTACTGCGCTTTCTCGCGGATGGCGGGCCAGGCGCGCTGCAGGTAATACAGCATCGACCAGACCGTCAGCACCGCGGCCACGATGATCAGCACATCGCCCAGCAGCTTGCTGGAGACGCCGTAAATGGGCTGGTTGTACAGCAGGCACGGAATCGCCACCATCTGCGCGGCGGTCTTGAACTTGCCCAGCCGATGCACCGCCACGCTGGCGCTGGCGCCGATCTTGGCCATCCATTCGCGCAGCGCCGAAATGGTGATTTCGCGGCCGATGATGATCAGCGAAATGAAGGCGTCGACGCGGCTCAGGTCCAGCAGCACGATCAGCGCGGCGCAGACCATCAGCTTGTCGGCCACCGGATCCAGGAACGCGCCGAACGCCGAGGTCTGGTTCCAGCGCCGCGCCAGCCAGCCGTCAAACCAGTCGGTGAGCGCGGCGATGATGAACGCCCAGGCGGCGAACGTGTCGCGCACCGGCACGGACATCCAGCTATCGGGCAGATAAAACAGCCCGACTACCAGCGGGATCATGGCGATGCGCAGCCACGTCAGGATGATGGGTACGTTAATTGGCATAGTGTCCGTATGCTACATCAGCCGGGTGGCGCCGGCTGCCTCACGGCCGCCCGCCGGCCGCAAAAGCCGCTTTGCGACGGCCTGGGTCTTATCCGCGCAGCGCCTCGTAGATCCTTTCGGCCAATTCCTCTGAGATTCCGTCCACCGACGCCAGATCCTCGATGCTGGCCGAGGCCACCCCCGAAAAACCGCCGAAACGGGCCAGCAGGCGCTGCCGGCGGCGCGCCCCCACCCCTTCGATCTCCTCCAGCCGCGACACATTGCGGGTCTTGGCGCGGCGCGCGCGCATGCCGGTGATGGCGAAGCGGTGCGCCTCGTCGCGCACCTGCGCGATCAGCATCAGCGCCGCCGACTCCCCGCCCAGCGCCACCGGCGGGCGGCCATCGGCGAACACCAGGGTTTCCAGCCCGACCTTGCGCCCTTCGCCCTTGGCCACGCCCACCAGCGTCTGGATGTCCAGCCCCAGCTCGGCGAAGACCTGGCGCGCCACCTCGACCTGGCCCTTGCCGCCGTCGATCAGCACCAGCCCGGGCATCTGGGCCTCGCCGTCGGCCACCTTGGCGAAACGCCGCGTCAGCACCTGGCGCATGGCGGCGTAGTCGTCGCCCGGGGTGATGCCGGCGATGTTGTAGCGGCGGTACAGCGACGGCTGCATGTCGTGATGCTCGAACACCACGCAGGAGGCCTGGGTGGCCTCGCCGGCGGTGTGGCTGATGTCGAAGCACTCGATGCGCAGCGCGTCCAGCGCCGCCTCGTCGGTATCCAGGTCCAGCGCCTCGGCCAGCGCCAGCGTGCGCGCGGCGCGGGCGCCCGATTCGGTCAGGGCGCGGGCCAGCGCCATCTCGGCGTTCTTTTGCGCCTGTTCCAGCCAGGCGCGGCGGGCGCCTTGCGGCCGCGTCAACACGCGCGACGGACGGCCGCCGGCCTGCTCCACCAGCAGATCGATCAGACCGGCGTCGGGCAAGGCGTGCGAACACACCAGCACCGGCGGCAGCGCGTTGTCGGTGTAATGCTGGGCCACGAAAGCTTCCAGCACCTGCGGCGCGGCCTCGCCCTCGGCGTGGGTCGGGAAGAACGGCTTGTCGCCCAGGTGGCGTCCGCCCCGCACCATCGCCAGGTTGACGCAGACCTTGCCGCCGGCGATGGCGACGGCAACGATGTCGGTGTCCTCGCCGCTGACGTTTTCCATGGTCTGCTGGTGCAGCACCCGCGCCAGCGACCCCATCTGGTCGCGCAGCGCGGCGGCTTCCTCGAAGCGCAGCGCCTCGGCGGCCTCCAGCATGCGGGCCTCGATCTCGCCCATCACGTCCTTGGCCTCGCCGTTCAGAAAGCGCACCGCGCGCTGCACGTCCGACGCGTAGTCGGACGCCGCGATGGCGCCGACACAGGGCGCCGAGCAGCGCCCGATCTGGTGCAGCAGACAGGGCCGCGAGCGGTTGGCGAAAACGGTATCCTCACAGGTTCGCAGGCGGAACACCTTCTGCAGGATCTGGATGGTCTCGCGCACCGCCCAGGCGTTGGGGAACGGGCCGAAGTATTGCCCGCGCTTGTTGGTGGCGCCGCGGTAATAGGCGATGCGCGGCCAGTCGTGGCCGGTGATCAGCAGGTAGGGATAGGACTTGTCGTCGCGAAACAGGATGTTGTAGCGCGGCTTCAGGCTCTTGATGAGGTTGTTTTCCAGGATCAGCGCTTCGGCCTCGGAGCGCGTGACGGTGACCTCCAGCCGCGCCACCTTCGCCACCATCTGGGCGATGCGCGGGCTGGCCAGGTTCTTCTGGAAATACGACGAGACGCGCTTTTTCAGGTCGCGCGCCTTGCCGACATACATGACCTCGCCGGCCGCATCCAGGTGCCGGTAGACACCCGGAAGATGCGGCAGGTCAGCCAGGAACGATTTGAGATTGAAGTCGTCGGGCATTCTGGTAACGGCTTTCGGCCTGCAGGGAATCCCAGTCGAGCGCATCGAAACGCGGCATCAGCCGGCGGATGCGGGCCACGGACTCGGGCGCATGGTCGAATTCGAGCCGCGCCAGCAGCTCGTCGGCCAGGTCGGGCCGGTTGCACACCAGCACCATGTCGCAGCCGGCGCCCAGCGCGGCCTGGGCGCGCGCCAGGATGTCGCCGGCGACGGACGCGCCTTCCATGGTCAGGTCATCCGAGAACACCACGCCATCGTAGCCCAGGCGGGTGCGCAGGATGTCCTGCACCCAGCGCTTGGAAAAACCGGCCGGATGCTTGTCGACCTTGGGATAGATCACGTGCGCCGGCATCACCGCCGGCAGCACCGCGTCGCCCAGCCAGGCGTAGGGCGCGGCGTCGTCCTTCAGGATACGGTCGAGCGGGCGCGGGTCGACCGGGATCTCGTGGTGCGAATCCGCGCCGACGAAGCCGTGTCCCGGGAAATGCTTGCCGCAGGCCGACATGCCGGCCAGCGCCAGGCCCTGGATCAGCGCGCGCGACAGCATCGTCACCACCCGCGCGTCAGGGTGGAAGGCGCGGTTGCCGATCACCTTGCTGACGCCGTAGTCCAGGTCCAGCACCGGCGTGAAGCTCATGTCCACGCCGCAGGCGCGCAGTTCGGCGGCCAGCACGTAACCGGCCTCGGTCGCCAGGCGCATGGCGTTCAGTGGATCGCGGTCCCACAGCGCGCCCAGGTCGCGCATCGCCGGCAGCGGCGTGAAGCCGTCTTCGCGGAAGCGCTGCACCCGCCCGCCCTCGTGGTCGACCAGGATCAAGAGGCGCTCCTTGCGCGCCTTGTGGATCTGGCGGGTCAGCTCGGTCAGTTGGCGGCGGCTCTCGAAATTGCGCGCGAACAGGATCACGCCGCCCACCAGCGGGTGGCGCAGGCGCTTCTTTTCTGCCTTGGTCAGCACGGTGCCGGCCACATCGACCATCACGGGACCGGGCGGCAGCGCCCGGGATTTCTTCTTGGCCATCGGCGTGTCCTTCAGTCTGTGTCTTGCAAACCCGCGCGCGGGCTCAGGGCTTGCGTTCGACCACCACGTAGGCGGCGGCCATGTCGGATTCATCGGTAATGGAAACGTGCGCGGCGCCGAAGCGCTGCACGTACCATTGCAGCAGTTCGGGCGCGATCACCAGCACCGGCCGGCCGCCGGGCGCGTTCAGCGTCTGCACCCGGCGCCAGGTCATGGGCATGCGCATGCCCAGCCCCACCGCCTTGGAAAAGGCTTCCTTGGCGGCAAAGCGCGTCGCCAGAAAGCGCACCCCGCGCAGCGGATCGCGGGCGCGGCGGGCGTGGAACTTGGCCAGTTCCTGCGGCCCCAGGATCTTCTCGGCGAAGCGATCGCCGTGGCGCGCCAGGGCGCGCTCGATGCGATCGATGCGCAGCAGGTCCATGCCGATGCCGCCGATGGCGGCCGGCGCGGGGACGGCCAGGGGAAGATCGGAGGAGGACATCGCTGCGGCGCCGTGAGTGGGAATCGGCCCCGGCTCAACGGCCGCGCAGCGCTTCCAGGCGGGCCTGCACCATCAGCGCCTTCATGTCGCGCACCGCCTTTTCCCAGCCGTCGAACACCGCCTGCGCCACGATGGCGTGGCCGATGTTGAGCTCGGCAATGCCGTCCAGCGCCGCCACCGGCTTGACGTTGCCGTAATGCAGGCCATGGCCGGCATTGACGCGCAGGCCGTGGCGCAGCCCTTCGGCCACCGCCGCGCGGATGCGTTCGAGTTCGGCCTGGGCGGCCGCGCCCTCGGCTTCGGCATAGGCGCCAGTGTGCAGCTCGATGACCGGCGCGCCCGCGCGGGCGGCGGCCGCGATCTGCGCCGGATCGGGGTCGATGAACAGCGACACGCGGATGCCGGTTTCAGTCAGCAGGCCGACCGCGTCCGTCACCGCCGACAGCGCGCCGGCCACCTCCAGCCCGCCCTCGGTGGTCAGCTCGGTGCGCTTTTCCGGCACCAGGCAGACGTCGTTGGGCTTGACCGCGCAGGCGATCTCCAGCATTTCCGGCGTGACCGCGCATTCCAGGTTCATGCGCGTGCGCAGCAGCGGCCGGATGGCGTAGACGTCGGCGTCCTGAATGTGGCGGCGGTCTTCGCGCAGATGCAGCGTGATCAGATCCGCGCCGGCGTCCTCGGCGCGCAGCGCCGCCGCCACCGGGTCGGGATAGGTCGTGTGACGCTGCTGCCGCAGGGTCGCGACATGATCGATGTTGACACCAAGTTCTATCATTGCACTTTCGTTGTTTCTTCCCAGCCGCCGCCCAACGCCTTGTAGAGTTCCACACGGTTGATCAGCGCGGCCAGGCCGGTTTGCACCAGCGCCAGCTGGGCATTGAAAAAGTCCACTTGCGCGGTCTGCACCTGCAGGTAGCTGTCGATGCCATTGGTATAGCGCAGATTCGACAACTCCAGCGTGCGCGCCGACGAATCCTGCAACGCGCGCTGGGCGTCCAGCTGCGCGCCGTAGGTGGCCTCGCCGGCCAGCGCATCCGACACTTCACGGAACGCCTGCTGGATGGTCTGCTCGTACTGTGCCACCGCGATATTGTCGCGCGCCTTGGCCAGGTTCAGGCCTTCGCGAATGCTGCCGCCGGCGAACAGCGGCGTGGTGATCGACGGCGAGAAGCTCCAGTAGCCCTGCCCGCCCTTGAACAGCGTATCGAGCGACGGGCTGGCCACGCCCAGCAGGCCGGTCAGCGAGATGGTCGGGAAGAACGCCGCGCGCGCCGCGCCGATGTTGGCGTTGGCCGACTTCAATTGGTTCTCGGCGGCCAGGATGTCCGGGCGGCGCTCCAGCAGGTCGGACGGCAAGCCGGCCGGCACGCTCGCCAGCAGCTGGTCGCGGCCGAACGGCGCGGGTGCCGGCAGATCCTCGGGCAGCGGCGTGCCCAGCAACAGCACCAGCGCGTTGACCGCCTGGGCCTGGGCGCGGGCCAGTTGCGCCAGATCGGCCGAGGCCGTATCCAGCAGCGACTTGGACTGGTTCAAGTCCAGCTCGGACGCCACGCCGCCATCGAAGCGGCGCTTGACCAGGTTGTACGACTCCTGACGCGAGGCCAGCGTGCGCTGGGTCAGTTCCAGCTGCACCTGCGCCGCGCGCAGGTTGAAGTACGACTGCGCCACCGCGCCGATCAGCGTGATGTGGGTGCTCTTTTGCGCCTGCTCGGTCGACAGGTACTGCTGGTACGCCGCTTCCGACAGGCTGCGCAGGCGGCCGAACAGGTCGATCTCGAAGGTCGTCAGGCCGATGCCGGCCTGGTACGAACTGCTGATCGAACCGGCGCCCGGCTGACGCATGTTCTCGGGCAGGCGCTGGCGCTGGCCCTGGATGCCGGCGCCGATGCTGGGCCATTGCGCGCCGCGCTGCACGCCATACTGGGCGCGCGCCTCTTCGACCCGCTGCACCGCCACGCGCAGGTCGCGGTTGTTGACCAGCGCCAATTCGATCAGGCGCTGCAACCGCGGATCGCGGAAGAATTCGCGCCAGCCCAGGTCGGCCGCCGGCGTGCCGGCCTGCGGCGCCACCGCCGACGCCGGCTGCGTGCCCAGCGTCATCGGATTGGCGTACGCCCCGTATTGCACCTTGGGCTGGTCGGGCCAGGAGCCGGACACCGGCGCGTCGGGACGCTTGTAGTCGGGCGCCAGCGAGCAGCCGGCCAATGCCACCGCCACGAAGGCGGACAAGGCGGTCTGTTTGAACATCAGGGCGCTCATTCCTTGCCCTCCTGGCCACCGTTGGGTTGTGCGGATGCGTCCGGCGGGGTGGTTCCCGCGGCCGCCTTCTTGGCCGCCTGTTCTTCCTCGAAGGCGCGCAGCTCGGCGCCCAGCAGGCGCGGCCGGGTCTTGAACAGACCCAGCACCACCACGAAGAAGGTCGGCACGAAAATCACCGCGAACGGCGTGGCGGCCAGCATGCCGCCGAGCACGCCCAGGCCGACCGCGCGCTGGCTGGCGGCGCCGGCGCCGGTGGCCATGGCCAGCGGCACCACGCCCAGGATGAACGCCAGCGAAGTCATCAGGATCGGCCGGAAGCGCAGGCGCGCGGCTTCCACCGCCGCCTCGTACAGCCCCATGCCGCGCGCGTACTGATCCTTGGCGAACTCCACGATCAGGATGGCGTTCTTGGCCGCCAGCCCGATCACGGTCACCATGCCGACCTGGAAGTACACGTCGTTGGACATGCCCAGCGCGCTGACCAGCGCCACCGCGCCCAGCATGCCCAGCGGCACCACCAGCATCACCGAGATCGGGATGGCCCAGCTTTCATACAGCGCGGCCAGCACCAGGAACACCACCAGCAGCGACAGACCCATCAGGATCGGCGCCTGGTTGCCGGCCTGGCGTTCCTGGTAGGACAGGCCCGTCCATTCATAGCCGAAGCCCTGCGGCAACTGGCCCACCAGCTTCTGCATTTCCTCCATGGCCTGACCGGTCGTGTAGCCGGCCGCGGCGCTGCCGCCGATCCGCATGGATTCGTAGCTGTTGTAGCGCACCACCTGCACCGGCCCCTGCGACCACTTGGCGCTCACGAACGATGACAGCGGCACCATGCCGCCCTGGGCGTTGCGGGCGTTCAGCTTGAGCACGTCCGACAACTGCATGCGGTACGGCGCGTCCGCCTGCACCCAGATGTTCTGCATCCGGCCCAGGTTGGGGAACTTGCTCAGGTAGGCCGAACCGACTGCCGTCGAAATCAGCGTCGCGGCTTCGTCGAAATTCACGCCCAGCGCGGCGGCCTTGTCGCGGTCGATGTCCAGCGTCAGCTGCGTGCCGGCCGACAGACCGGTCAGACGCACCTGCGACAGCACCGGGCTCTTCATGGCCATGCCCATCAACTGCCCGGTGGCCGCGGCCAGCGCCTCGGTACCGGCCGCGCTGCGATCCTGCAGGCGCAGGTCGAAGCCGGTGGCGTTGCCCAGCGACGAGATCGCGGGCGGCACCAGCGTGAACACCTGGGCGTCGTGGATGCCCATGAGCTGCTTCTGGAAGGCGGCGAACGCGATCGCGCCGGCCGAATCGCCCTTGGCCTTGCGCTCCTTGAAGTCCTTGAGCGTGGTGAAGGCGATGGCCGCGTTCAGGCCGTTGCCGTTGAAGCTGAAACCCTGCACGGCAATGACGTTCTCGACCGCGGGGATCTGGCGGAAGTATTGCTCGACCTCCTCGATCACCTCCACCGTGCGGTTGGCGCTGGCGCCGGTGGGCAGTTCGATGTTGCTGATGACGTAGCCCTGGTCTTCCTCGGGCAGGAACGACGACGGCAGGCGCAGGTACAGCCAGCCCAGCAGGATCACCAGCACCAGGAAGGCCAGCATCATGCGGCCGCCCTTGTGCAGGATGCGCGACACCCAGTTCTGGTAGCCGTGCGTGGTGGCGTCGAACTTGCGGTTGAACCAGCCGAAGAAACCCTTCTTCTCGTTGTGGTGGCCCTTGGGCACCGGCTTGAGGATGGTCGCGCACAGCGCCGGCGTGAAGGTCAGCGCCAGCAGCGCCGAGAAGAAGATCGACACGGCCATGGCCACCGAGAACTG
This sequence comes from Achromobacter sp., assembly GCF_050285565.1. Taxonomy (GTDB): domain Bacteria; phylum Pseudomonadota; class Gammaproteobacteria; order Burkholderiales; family Burkholderiaceae_B; genus Achromobacter. Next base: position 65,328 of record NZ_JBLZXG010000002.1, on the reverse strand, counting down.
GCGGTAGATCACGCCCACCGAGCCGCTCATGAACGCCAGCGGCAGGAACACCGTCACCAGCACCAGCGTGATGCCGATGATGGCGCCGCTGATCTGCGGCATGGCTTTCTTGGTGGCCTCCTTGGGGGGCAAGCCTTCGGTCGCCATGATCCGTTCGACGTTCTCGACCACCACGATGGCGTCGTCCACCAGGATGCCGATGGCCAGCACCATGGCGAACATGGTCAACACGTTGATCGAGAATCCCAGCGCCAGCATGACCGCGAACGAACCCAGCATGGCCACCGGCACCACCAGCGCCGGAATCAGGGTGTAGCGCACGTTCTGCAGGAACAGGAACATCACCAGGAACACCAGCACCATGGCTTCGGCCAGGGTGTGCAGCACCTGCTCGATCGAGACCTTGACGTAGGGCGCGGTGTCGTAGGGAATGGCGTAGGTGATGTTGCCGGGGAAGTACTTGGACAACTGGTCCATCTGCTGGCGCACGCCCTGGGCGGTGGCCAGCGCGTTGGCGTCCGGCGACAGCACGATGGCGAAGGCGGCCGTCGGCTTGCCGTTCAGGCGGGCGCCGAACTGGTAGTTGTCGGCGCCGACCTCGATACGGGCAACGTCGCGCAGCAGCACCTTGGAACCATCGGTATTGGCGCGCAGCACGATCTTGCCGAAGCCCTCGACGGTGCTGAGCTGGCCGTTGGCCACCACGGTGGCGGTGATGCGCTGCGAATCGGGGTTGGGCGGCGCGCCGATGCTGCCGCCGGACACCAGCACGTTCTGCCCGGAGATCGCCTGGTTGACCTCGGCCATGCTCAGGTTGAAACCCACCAATTTGGCCGGGTCGACCCAGATGCGCATGGCGCGCGGCGCCGCGAACAGTTGGAACTGGCCCACGCCCGCCACCCGCGACACCGGGTTCTGCACGTTGCGGGTGATGTAGTCGGCCAGCGCGGTCTGATCGAGCGAGCCGTCGGTGGACGACAGCGTCACGATCATCAGGAAGCCGGTACTGGTCTGCTCGTACTTCAGGCCCTGCTGCTGCACCGCGGCCGGCAACTGGGCGATGACGTTGGACACGCGGTTCTGCACGTCCACCTGCGCCAGGTCGGGGTCGCGGCCGGGCGCGAAGGTGGCGGTGATGGTCGAGGTGCCGTACGAATCGCTGACCGACTCGTAGTAGATCAGGCCCTTGGCGCCGTTGAGCTTGTCCTCGATGATACTGGTGACGGATTCGGCCACTTCCTTGGCCGACGCGCCGGGATAGGTCGCGGTGATGGTGATGGCCGGCGGCGCCACGTCGGGGTACTGCGACACCGGCATGTTCGGGATGGCCAGTATCCCCGCCAGCAGGATGAACAGGGCGACTACCCAGGCGAAGATTGGTCGTTCAATAAAAAATTGCGGCATGTGGGCTGACTCTGAAAGCGATGCTCACCAAAGAGGAACGCAGCGCGTTGCGCTGCGAGCCGCTTACGATTTCTGGCTGGCGGCCGGGGCCTGCTGCGCCGGCGCGGCGGGTTTGCCCCCCGATTCGGCCGGCTTGGCCCCCGGATCCGCGGGCTTGGCGCCGGGCTGCGCCGGCTGGCCGCCCGTCTTGTTCCAGGGGCTGGCCTGCACCGCCCCGCCCGGACGGATCTTCTGGAAGCCTTCGACCACCACCACGTCGCCGGCCTTCAGGCCGCTGGTGATGATCCACTCGTTCTTGATGGCGCCGCCGGTGGTGACGGGCAGTTGTTCGACCTTGTTGTCCTTGACCAGCATCAGGCTCTGCGAGCCGTCGGCGGTGCGCTGCAGCGCCTGCTGCGGCACCAGCAGGGCCTGGTCGTCCACACCCTGCTCCAGCCGCACGCGCACGTACATGCCGGGCAGCAGGATGCCATCCGGGTTCGGCACCTCGGCGCGCAGGTTGACCTGGCCGGTGCTGGGGTCGACGGTGATGCCGGTGAACAGCAGCTTGCCGGGGCGGTCATATTCGGTGCCGTCCTCGAGCACCACGGTGGCGCGCGCGGCGTCCTTGCCCACCTGTTGCAGCTTGCCGCTGGCGAAGGCGCGGCGCAAGGCGGCCAGGTCGGAGGTGGACTGGGTGAAGTCGACGTAGATCGGGTCGAGCTGCTGCACGGTGGCCATCTGCGTGGCCGAGGTGGCCTCGACCAGCGCGCCCTCGGTCACCAGCGGCTTGCCGATGCGGCCCGTGATGGGCGAGACGACATCGGTATAGCCGAGGTTGATCGCGGCGTTGTCCTGGCTCGCCTTGGCGGCCGCCACGGTGGCCTCGGCCTGGCGGTAGGCCGCCACGGCATTGTCGTATTCCTGCTTGCTGACGGCGTTGGCCTTGACCAGCGGCGCGTAGCGGTCGGCCAGCAGCTTGGCGCTGAACAGATTGGCCTGGGCCTGCTTGAGCTGCGCGGTGGCCTGATCGTAGGCGGCCTTGTAGGGCGCCGGATCGATCTTGAACAGCAGTTGGTTTTCCTTGACGTCGCCGCCCTGCTCGAAGGTGATCTTCTGGACGATCCCGGTGACCCGCGAGCGGATCTGGGCGTCGCGCACCGCGTCGACGCGGCCGGGCAGTTCGGAGACGACGGGGGTGCGTTGCGGCTGGACGGTGATGACACTGACCTGGGGCATGCCAGGGTTGAACTGCGGTTTTTCACCGCACCCCGCCAACAACAGCGCGAGGACGCCGCCGGAGAAAGCCAGACCTGAGACACGTTTAGGCGAAAACCGCATTGAAACCCCCGCGAAGTTAACCGCGTCAAGCGACCGCAACAATGTGACGGCGTCTGCCGACCACCGAGTCCGGTTGCCGAAGGCGGCCGCGGGCCCCGGGCGGCCGTGTCCGACCGCCGTATTTGACCGCAATAAGCAATTGCGATCAAAGCAAGACCCTGCGCCCCGCCAGTGACACGTGAATAGCCCGTTAATGTAACTCAGTTGTTGGGGAAATCACGGATTTTCACAACGGTGCGCGGCATTACGAGGGGGAAGAAAACAACGCGGGTCAGACGTCGGCCACCTCTTGCAGGTTGCCCAGGAAAACATAGCCCACGCCATGCACCGTATGCAGCGGCAGGCGCCCGCCGGCCTGGCGGACCTTGCGCCGCAGGCGGCAGATGGCCACGTTCAAGGCGCGCAGGTTGGTGCTCTGGCGCGGCAGCATCAGTTCCTCGCGCAGCAAGGCCAGTTCTTCGCGCAGCAATTCCTTGCGGGGATTGCGCAGCAGGCATTGGAAGCAGGCGCGCTCGACTTCGGTCAGATCCAGCCGGGTGCCCTGCGGGGTCAGCAGGGTCCAGCCATGGTAGAGCAGGCTCCACCAGCCGTCGAGGCGCGCGGGAAAGGGGCCGGCGGACAACGCCGCCGGACCGGCGGGCGATCCGGCGGAAGCGGGAGGCGGAGAGAACGGGGCGGAATGCGGGGCGGGCTGGCTCATGGTGGCATCTCCACCGGGCCGGACCACCCGGAAGCAAGGGGGGGCCGACGCCGGAACAAGGTTTCAAGTCTTGCCGAAAGACTACCGTTGTTGCCGCGACTGTGCCGTGCCACGCCCCCTGGAATCAGACACGTCCGAGTCAATCCGTAGCAAGGTCAAGCCGTGTGCTTGCCATTGCGGTGGATATCGTAGGCAACAAAGCAGCTGTCCTGGGCGGGTCGCGCCAGGATGCCGGGCTTGGCCAGCGTCGCGCGGATGTCGGCCAGGCCCGACTCCCAGTGCTCGCGCATGGCTTCGGTGCCGAACTCGTAGTCCTTGGAGAATCGCTCGCGGTGCTTGGATTCGTAGATGAGGTTGATGATGTTGGTGGCGGGCGTGCAGGCCAGCCGACGGATCTCGTCCAGTTCGGGCGCGCCGCGTTCCTTTTCGGGCAGGCGTTCGAGCAGTTGCTGCAGGCCGTGGCGCAGCTTCAGCACCCGCCGCAGCTGATCGGTGACCATGCGGGTCCGGCTGGAATACTGGATGTCCTTCTGGCGCTCGGCCACTTCCTCCAGCGTGGTCGGCAGGCCGCCCCGGGCGGGCCACAGATCCACCTGGAACGCCAGCGTATCGCGCATGGTGTCGCTGGCCAGTACCTGGGCCAGCGGGGTGTTGGAGACAATGCCGCCGTCCCAGTAGTGCTCACCGTCGATCTCGACCGACGGGAAACCGGGCGGCAAGGCGCCCGAGGCCATGATGTGCTCGGGGCCGAGCGTGTGCGTGCCGCTGTCGAAATAGGCAAAGTTGCCGCTGCGCACGTTGACCACGCCGAAGCTGGCGCGCACCGAACCCGAATTGAGCAGATCGAAGTCGATGAACCGGCGCAGGGTCGCGGCCAGCGGCGTGGTGTCGTAGAAACTGGTGGACGCCGCGCCCTTGCCATGCACCCAGTACGGCGGCGGAAAACGCGGCTTGAAGAATCCCGGCTGGCCCGAGAACAGCGCCTGGAAGGCGGACAACTGGCCGTTCATGGCGGGCGAACCGAAGCCGAACGGAATGCCCTCGAACATGCCCGCCAGCGTATCGCCCCAGGGCACCGAAGCAAACCCCGCCGGCCGGCAAATGCTCTCCCAGAACCCGCGCAGCCGCTCGATTCGCTCGTCCTCGGGCGAACCGGCGATGATGGCCGCGTTGATCGAACCGATGGAAATGCCGGAGATCCAGTTCGGCCGGATGCCGGCCTCGTGCAGCCCCTGGTACACCCCGGCCTGGTAGGAGCCCAGGGCGCCCCCGCCCTGCAGCACCAAGGCCACGGTTTCATAGGGCGGCGTCGCGCCGGTGTCGGGGGATGCGGCCTTGCGGCGAGTACTCATGCGGCGGTTCCTTCGGATACTAGGGCTTGGTCTTGTCCGGCAACTGCGGCGCGGCCACGCCGGCGCGGAACGGATATTTGGCGAAGATCTCGGCCACGGCCTTGTCGATGGTCTGCGGCGAGGTCGCCATCTCGGGGTTGCGCACCTCGCCCACGGCCACGCCTTCCCACACCATCTGCTTGCGACGCGCGTCGACCAGGTCGATGTTGAGGGTGCCTTCGGTGTACTGGTAGACGGTGTCGCCCCAGCCGTAGCCGGGCCAGCCGCCATAGAAGCCGGCGCGGTAGCCGTAGTACGGCCCCATGGCCGGCGGCGCCTCGGTCACCTGGGTCTTCTGCTGCAGCTTGCCATTGAAGTTGACCAGCAGGTCGGGATTGGCGGCGCTGTAGACATAGCCGCGCATTTCCATCTGGCCACGGGTGGCGTCCTTGAGGCGCTCGGTCAGCAAGGTGCTGTAGCCCGCCTTGTCGGTGCCCAACGGCGACAGGTAGCCGAAGGTGCGGTATTGCGAGAAGTCGGCCTGGCGATCGTAGTCGCCCTTGACGGTGGGGCCGGCGGCGCAGGCCGCCAGCAGTGCCGCCATGGAACCCGATGCCAGCAGTTTCAGCGCTTTCATGTCGATCTCCAAGAAGGCGGGGCCGCGAGCCGGTCCCCGATGTCAACACCCATCAACACTCCCCGAGCGCGTCCATAGTGCCGCGAAGCGGATAAAGTTTCAACAGCATCTCATTCTCATCGGATATAGCTCAAGGAACGGCGGGCCGGGCTCCATTACACTCGGGGTTGCTTCCAGACCCTGATCACACCTGACACCGATGTTGGAACTCGACGGCTCGATTTGGTTTCGTTCCGGCGCCCAGAACTGGGGCGGCAAGAATCGCATAGACCTGCTGGCGCAGATCGACGCCACCGGCTCGATCACCGCGGCCGCGCGCGCGGTGGGCATGAGCTACAAGGGCGCCTGGGACGCCATCGACGCCATGAACAACCTGGCCGGCGAACCGCTGGTGCTGCGCGCGGCCGGGGGCAAGGGGGGCGGCGGCACGCGCCTGACCGACCGGGCCCGCGGCCTGATCGCGACCTTCCGGGCGCTGGAAGCCGAACACCGCAAGTTCATGGAAAACCTGACGCGCGCCGGCCTGGACGCCAGCGGCGACCTCGACCTGATGAGGCGATTCATGCTGAAAACCAGCGCCCGCAACAAGCTGCTGGGCACCGTGATGGAAGTGCGCCCGGGCGCCGTCAACGACGAAATCCTGTTGCGCATCGCGGGCGGCCAGGTCATCACCGCCACCATCACCCGCGACAGCACCCAGGAACTGGCGCTGGCGCCGGGCAAGGAAGCGCTGGCGCTGATCAAGGCCTCGTCCGTGATCGTCGGCGCCCCCGGCCCGGGCCTGCGGCTGTCGGCCCGCAACCAGTTGGCGGGCACCATCACGGCGCTACGCGCCGGCGCGGTCAACAGCGAGATCCTGATCGGCCTGGAAGGCGGCACCACCCTGGCGGCCATCGTCACCAACGACAGCGCGCAGGACCTGGGGCTGGGCGAAGGCGCGCCGGCGGTGGCCATTTTCAAGGCCTCCAGCGTGATCCTGGGCGTGCTGGACTGAGCACGCCCCCGGTCGTCAGAGGCCGACGTCCTCGTCGCGGCGGCGCACCTTGCCGTCGCGCACTTCGAACACCTCGTCGGCCAGCGCCTCGACGTCGGCCGGATCGTGCGTGATCAGCAGCAGCGGCACGTCGAGCTGGCGCTGCAACGCGTTCAGTTCCTGACGCATCTTGCCGCGCAATTGCGAATCGAGCGCCGAGAACGGCTCGTCCAGCAACAGGAGGTCGGGCTTGAGCATCAGCGCGCGCGCCAGCGCCACGCGCTGCTTCTGGCCGCCCGAGATCTCGTGCGGATAGCTGCCCACGATGGCGCCCAGTTCGAACGCATCGATCCAGCGCCGCGCCTCGGCCGAGACCGCCCGCCGGGGAGGATTGAGCCAGCCGCGGCGCGAACCGAAGGCGATGTTCTGCGCCACCGTCAGGTGCGGGAACAATGCGTAGTCCTGGAACAGATACGCCACGCGCCGGGCCTGCGGAGGGATGCTGACGCGCGCGTCCGAGTCGAACAACAGCCGGTCGTTGATCTGGATGCGGCCGGCGTCCGGCCGCAGCAGGCCGGCCACCGCGCGCAGCGTCAGGCTTTTGCCGGCGCCCGACGGCCCGAACAGCGCGATGCGCTTGGCCTTGGACGAAAACGCGACGTCCAGCGAAAAATGCCGGTCGCCCGAGACCATGTTCTTGCGGATGCGCAGATCGACGCTCATTGCCCGCCTCCCCGCCGGCCGGCGCGGATCGGCACCAGCTTGCCCGCCGCCAGCAGCACCACGATGCAAGTGATGGAGGTCACCATCACCAGGAAATTGGCAGTGGCGTCGTCGCCCGCCTGCACCGCCTCATAGATGGCGACCGACAGCGTCTGGGTGCGGCCCGGCAGGTTGCCGGCGATCATCAGGGTGGCGCCAAACTCGCCCAGCGCGCGGGCAAACGCCAGCAACACGCCGGCGACGATGCCGCGCGCGGCCAGCGGCAGGGTCACGCGGAAGAACACCCCCGCTTCGCGCACGCCCAGCACGCGGGCCGCGCTTTCCAGTTGCGGGTCGACGTTCTCGAAGGCCGCGCGGGCCGACTTGAACACCAGCGGAAAGGCCACCACCGAGGCGGCGATGACCGCGCCCTGCCAGGTGAACACCAGTTCGATGCCCAGCGCCGCCAGCCTTTCGCCCAGCACGCCGCGCCGTCCCAGCAGCACCAGCAGGTAGTAACCCAGCACCGTGGGCGGCAACACCAGCGGCAGCGTCAGGACCGCGTCCAGCAGGTCGCGCCCCGGCCAGCGCCAGCGCGACAGGCCGTAGGCCGCCGCCGTGCCGGCGAGGGTCGCCAGCAGCGTCGCCCAGCCCGCCACTTTCAGGGTCAGCAGCAGGGGCACCCATACCGAATCACTCATCACAGACCGCGTTGGCTACCGCCCGCGCCCTCAAGGCTTCTGAAAGCCGTAGCGTGACAGGATTTCCTGACCGGCGGGCGACATCACATAGGCCACGAAGCTGTTGGCTTCCTTGGCGGCGGTGTCGCGAGCCGTCACGGCGATGGGATAGGTCACCGGGGTCCGCGACGGCACGCGCACCGCCACCTTGACCTTGTCCGGCATGATCGCCGCATCGGTGGCGAATACGAAACCGGCGTCCACCTCGCCGCGCGACACGTAGTCCAGGCTCTGGCGCACGTTCTGCGCCAGCACGCTCTTGGCCTGCACCGCGTCCCACAGGCCGGCGGCCTGCAGCGCGTCCTGCGTGTAGCGGCCCACCGGCACCGAGGCCGGGTTGCCGTAGGCGATGCGCTTGACGTCGTCGCGCGTCAGGTCCTTGAGCGCGGCGATGTTGGCCTTGCTGTCGGCCGGCACGATCAGCACGACCTGGTTGGCCGCGAAATCCACCCGCGATTCGGGCTTGACGGCCTTTTCCGCCACGGCCTTGTCCATTGCCTTCTGGTCGGCGGACGCAAACACGTCGGCGGGCGCGCCTTTGACGATCTGCTGCAGCAGCACGTCCGAGGCGCCGAAGTTCAGGATGACCTTGGTGCCGGCATGCTCCTTTTCGTACGCCTGCGCCACGTCCTTGAACGCGTTGGTCAGGCTGGCGGCGGCGGACACGACCAGGTCGCCGGCGTGCGCGCCGGGGGCCCACACGGCGGCCAGGGCCAGCGACAGCGCCAGGATCGGCTGTTTGCGGAACATGAATTTCTCCTCGGGCAAGATCAATCTCGGTAACGAAATATATATAGGTATATAACGCCCGTCAATTTGCGCCGGCCGCCGGTTTGCGGCAGATCAACGAGGGGGAAAAATCGGCCCGGCAGGCGCTCAGCCGCGGTCGACCGTGGTGACGCGCAGCGTGTCCGGGGCCAGCGCCGCCCGCAGGCGCTCGAGCGCCCGTTCGGGGCGGGCGGCCCCGCACATGAAGATGTCGAGCGCCGCGAACCGGTGTTCGGGCCAGGAATGGATGCTGATGTGCGATTCGCTCAGCATGACCACGCCGGTCACGCCCGCGCCCGCGCCGAAATGATGGAAGTGGGCGCCCAGCACCCGCGCCCCGGCGGCCTCGGCGGCCTGGATCAGCTCGCGTTCCAGCGCGGCGGCGTCGGCCAGCAGGCCAGCGTCGACCCCACGGAAATCGGCCAGGATGTGGCGGCCGGGCGTCGCGTGCGGCGTCACTTGTGCGATCCGCCCGACGACCAGCCCGAGCTGCCCGAGGAGCCGCCGCCCCAACTGCTGCTACTGCCGCCGCTGCCGCCGCTGGTGTAGCGCGCGCCCGGCGAGCTGGCGCCGGTGGCGGCCATGACCACGATGATGGCGTAGATGGCGTAGATGAACTTGCCCATGCCTCAGTCGTCCTTTGCCGACATCTTGTCCGCGAGGCTGGCCGGCAGCCACAGGAAGGCCAGGCCGATCAGGATCGGCAGGACGCGGCCGCTGAAGATGTTGCCCATGTTGAGGAATCCCATGGCGATGGTGGCGAACCAGGCCCATTTGCGGTAACCGCCCGGCGAGGCGGCGCGCGGCATCGCCTTCTGCTTGGCCAGCTCGGGATCGCCGAACCATTCGGCCAGTTGCGCCGGAGCCACCGGCGCGGCCGCCGACCAGCCCACTTCGGCCGGCCCCTGTTCGCGGGTCAGCTTGAGATTGCCGGCCTTGTAGTCGGTGATCCTGGTGCTGTCGCCGACCTTGACGCGCCAGTTGAAGGCGCCCAGCGCCAGATCGACGCGCGAGGTGTAGTCGTACAGCTTCTGGTACAGCTTTGAGCGCCAGCGCACGCTGGTGGCGTTGTTGTAGCTGGGCCAGGTGTCGCAGACCTGCACGCGCTCCCAGCCCTCGTCCGTTTCCACCAGCCAGAGGAAACCCTTGGCCGGGTTGAACAGCAGGTATTCGATCCAGTCCGACGGTTCCTCGGGATCCGGATCGGCGCATTTCATCAGGCCGATCAAGGTATAGGCGGCGCCATCGATCCTGGCGGTGGCGCCCAGCGCCAGCGTGGTCTTGATGGCCTTGACCTTGCGCGCCTTCTCGATGACCTCGGCGGTCTCGCCGGCGCAGTCGACCGTGGCCGCGCACGACGGGCACACCACCTGGGTGGCCATGGCCGCGACGAAGCTGATGGGCGCGCCGCAGTTGGGGCAGTCCAGCGCCTTGATCTGGCCACGGAAGCGGCCGGCGGTTTCCTCGACCTGCTCGTTCGGGCGCAGCGTGGCCGCCTGCATGCCCGCCAGGTCGAAGGCCTTGCCGATATAGAGTTCGGGCTCCGGGCCGTCGGAAAAGTCCAGCGTCAGGAACGCGTCCAGGCTGCGGAAGTCGGCGACCTTGGCCTCCCAGCCGTCGCCCGGCACGAACGGCAGTTCGCCCTGCGCGCCCCCGGCGCGGCAGCGGCGCACATCCGAGGCCGTGAAGCGCTGGCCGTCCAGCTTCAGGTCGTCGCCGGGCGCGATGTCGGCGAAGGCTGGCAGGCCCTGCAGCGTCTTGACCTTGCGGCGGCGGGTGATGGCGTACTGGCCCGAGGCGTCCGACAGCCAACCGTCCGAGCCGTCGTCGAACCACAGGTACCACTCGTTCCAAAAGCCGTCCTCGTAGCGCAACTGGATGCGGCCGATCACATCGAAGCGCTTGCCCTCATACTGGCCGGCCGCGCCCAGGCACAGCGGCGAATAGTCTTCCAGCACGTCGGCGGTCTCGCCGATGCGCCTGACCGATTCGGCGTCCTTGAGCAGCGTGCTGCGGCAGGCGCCGCAGACCGCCATGACCGACGCCGTGGAGGTGAACTTGACGGGTGCTCCGCACTGCGGACACAGGACCTGCTGCATGGGCGGGCGGCGTTCAGCTGGTGAGTTTCTTCAGGACTTCGGCCTTGGCCGCGTCGTAGTCGGCCGGGGTGATCAGGCTCTTGTCGAGCAGATCCTTGAGCTGCTGCAGGCGCTGCACCGGATCGCCGCCCGCGGTGGCCGCCGGTGCCTGGGCGCCGGCCGCCGGCTGACCCGGGGCCACGCCCAGTCCTGCCGCCATGGTCTGGCCCAGCGCCGCGCCGGCCGCCAGGCCCGCGCCGATGCCGGCGATGCCGCCTTCGTTCTGCGCCGCCAGCGGAATCGAGGTGGCGGTCTGGTACTGGGTGAACTTGCCCAGGTCGCCGGCCATGCCCATCGCGATCCGGGTGTCCAGCGCCTTCTGCAGTTCCTCGGGCAGCGACACGTTCTCGACCGTGAAGTTGTCGAGCTTGACGCCATAGCGCTCGAACACCGGCCCCAGTTGCTCGGCGATGCTCTGGGACATCAGGCCCTGGTTGCCGGCGATGTCCAGGAACGGCACCTTCGAGCCGCCCAGCGCCGTGGTCATGGCCGCGACCACCATGTTGCGTAGTTGCGCTTCCAGGTCGTCGACGGTGTAGACGTCGCGCGTGCCGCTGATCTCGCGGTAGAACTTGGCCGGGTCGGTGATCTGGTACGAATACACGCCGAAGGCGCGCAGCCGCACCATGCCGAATTCGCTGTCGCGCAGCGTCACCGGCTGGGCCGTGCCCCAGCGCCGGCCCAGTTGCAGGCGGGTGCTGAAGAAGATCACGTCCGACTTGAAGGGCGACTCGAACAGCTTGTCCCAGTTCTTCAGGTACGTCAGCACCGGCAGGGTCTGGGTGGTCAGCTTGTACATGCCGGGGCCGAACACGTCGGCCACCTTGCCTTCGTTGACGAACACCGCCATCTGCGATTCACGCACCGTCAGGCTGGCGCCATACTGGATTTCGAAATCCTGCATCGGATGGCGCCAGGCCAGCACGCCGTCGCTGTCCTCGTTCCATTGCAGGATGTCGATGAACTGTTTGCGGATAAATGAACCGAGACTCATGGCTAGTTCTCCTGTGTCAGAGATGGGGCAACGCGCGGGCCGCTCAGGTCAGGCAGGCGGCGTTGACCACGCCGGCGGCCAGCGAGATCGATCCGATCAGGCCGCCCATGGCGATGTTGTTTTCCTCGATGGCCTCGTGCAGGCCCTGGATGGCGCGCGAGACGACGGCGTAGACCACCAGTTGCACCACCATGGCCGCCAGGCCCCACACCAGGAACATGACGAAGCTGGCGTGGATGGCGATGCTGGAGCAGAGCGTGAACGAGAATCCGACCAGCGCGCCGCCGTAGGACAGCACCGCGGCGATATTGCCCTGGCGGATCAGCTCGAATTCCTTGTAGCGCGTCACGGTGGTGTACACCGCGGTGAAAATGCCCAGCATGACCAGCGCCGAAACGATGTAGATCAGATAGGTCACCGCCGGATGCATCGCTTCTCCCATAATCGCCCCTCCAGGCCCTGATTGCGCGCAGTATATACGGCGCCTTCGATATACTGCGAACGCATTTTCTGAGTCGGAACCCCCATGCGCGACCGCGTTCTCATCCTGTCGGTATTGATCGTCGCATCCTGCGGCCTGGGCTACGAGCTCATCAGCAGCGCGCTGGCCAGCTATCTGCTAGGCGATTCCATCCTCCAGTTCTCGTCGGTCATCGGTTGCTATCTGTTCGCGATGGGCATCGGATCGTGGTTGTCAAAATATGTAAGAGACGACGACGTTTTGAATCGATTCATCGACGTCGAGCTGGCGGTCGCATTATTGGGCGGGGTGTCGGCCGCGGTGCTGTTCATGGTATTTGCCTGGCTGTCGGCGCCCTTCCGCGCCGCCTTGTATGCCGGCGTCTTCATTATCGGGCTAATGGTGGGCATGGAGATCCCGCTGGTGATGCGGGTCTTCAACCAGCGCAAGGCCGAGTTCCGCGAAATCGTCAGCCGCGTGCTGACGTTCGATTATCTCGGCGCGCTGGCGGTGTCGCTGATCTTCCCGCTGCTGCTGGCGCCCAAGCTAGGCCTGCTGCGCACCAGCTTCCTGTTCGGCATGCTCAACGCCGGCGTGGCGCTGTGGACCACCTGGCTGTTCCGCGCCGAGATCCGGCGCCCGGCGGAACGGGCCGTGCGCGGCGGCGTGGTGCTGGGCCTGCTGGCGCTGGGCTTCCTGTTCTCCGGCCAGATGACGGCCTGGGCCGAAAAGGGCCTGTACGGCGACGATGTGGTGCACGCCGAGACCACGCCCTACCAGCGCCTGATCGTGACGCGCTGGCACGACGACCTGCGGCTGTACATCAACGGCAACCTGCAATTCTCGTCGCGCGACGAACACCGCTACCACGAGTCGCTGGTGATTCCGGGCCTGCAGGCCCTGCCCTGGGCCCGCAACGTGCTGGTGCTGGGCGGCGGCGATGGCCTGGCGGTGCGCGAAATCCTCAAGTACAAGCACGTCGAGCACGTCACGCTGGTGGACCTGGATCCGGCCATGACCGGCCTGTTCTCGCGTTCCGAACCGCTGACCAAGCTGAACCAGGGCTCGCTGACCGATCCGCGCGTCACCGTCATCAACGACGACGCCGGCCGCTGGCTGGAAAGCCACGCCGAGGTCTACGACTTCATCGTGGTGGACTTTCCTGACCCATCCAACTTCGGCCTGGGCCGGCTGTATTCGGTGCCGGTCTATCACCTGATGGCGCGGCACCTGGCCGAGAACGGCTACATGGTGATCCAGTCGACCTCGCCCTACTTCGCGCCGCGCTCGTTCTGGAGCGTGGACGCCACGCTCAAGGAAGCCGGCCTGAACACCTGGCCGTACCACGCCTACGTGCCGTCGTTCGGCGACTGGGGCTTCATCCTGGCCGGCAAGCGCCGCGACTACACGCCGCCGGACGCGGTCAGCGTGCCCACCCGCTACCTCGACCCCGCCACCCTGCGCGAGCTGTTCCACTTTCCCGCCGACATGCCGGCGCTGGCCATGCCGCCGAACCGCCTGAACGAACAATCGCTGGTGCGCTACTTCGACGAGGACTGGCGCAAGGTCATCCGCTGATGCGCCGCCGCACTTTCCTGCTGGGCGCCGCCACCGCCGCCGCCGCGGGCACGGCGGGCTACTACCGTTCGCGCGTGGTCGAGACCACGCCCGAGGTGCGCTACCCGGGCATGCAGGCCGGCCACGCGCTGCGCGACGGCGCGGCGCTGCCGCCGTCGTCCGGCGCCCGGCGCTGCCAAGTGGCGATCCTGGGGGCCGGCGTGGCCGGCCTGTCGTGCGCCTGGAAACTGGCGCGCGAAGGCTTCACCGATTTCGTCGTGGTCGAAGGCCCCGAGCCTGGCGGCAACGCCGCCGCCGGCGCGCGCGACGGCCTGGACTACCCGCTCGGCGCGCACTACCTGCCGCTGCCGTCGATGCAGTCCACCCACGTGCGCGAGATGCTGGCCGACTTCGGCATCGCCGAACGCGACGCCTTCGGTGAGCGGCCCTACTACGACGAAGCCATCCTGGCGCACTCGCCGCAGGAACGGCTGCTGCGCGACGGCCGCTGGGAAGACGGCCTCTTGCCGATGCACGGGCTGCCCGCGGCCGATATCGACCAGCATCGCAAGTTCCTGGCGCTGGTGGACCGGCTGCACGGCGCGGTCGGCAACGACGGCCGCAAGGTCTTCTGCATCCCGCTCGTGCTGTCCTCGCGCGACCCGGCCTGGCGCGCGCTGGATACGCTGACCTTCAAGCAGTGGCTGGAGCGCGAAGGCTATACCTCGCCGGCCCTGCACTGGTACCTGAATTACTGCTGCCGCGACGATTACGGCGCGCCCTACGACCGGGTCTCGGCCTGGGCCGGCCTGCATTACTTCGCCAGCCGCGACGGCCACGCCGCCAACGCCGCCGAGGGCGCGGTACTGACCTGGCCGGGCGGCCTGGCGCCGCTGGTGCAGCGGCTGCGCAACGCCGTCGACGCGCGTCTGGGCCACGGCAACTGGCTGCTGCCCGGCACCGCCGCGCGGCTGCGCGAAAGCGCCGCCGGCCCGCGCATCGACTGCCTCGCCCCGGGCCCGGCCGCCCGCGTCTACACGCTGCAAGCGCAACGCGCGGTCTGCGCCATGCCGCTGTTCGTGGCCCAGCGCCTGCTGCCCGACATCCGCGCCTACGGTTACGACCCGGCCACCCACGCCTCGCCGCACGCGCCCTGGCTGGTATCGAACTTCCTCATGGACGGCTATCCGCGCGAAGCCCCGGGCGAACCGCTGTCATGGGACAACGTGGTCTACCAGGGCCAGGCCCTGGGCTACGTGGTCTCGACCCACCAGTTGCTGCGCGTGGCGCGTTCGCCGCGCACGGTGTTCACCGCCTACCACGCCCTGAGCAACCAGACGCCGCAGGCCGCGCGCCAATGGCTTGCCGAGGCCCGCCCCGAGGCGCTGCGCGACGAGGCCGCCGCCGACCTGCTGGCCGCCTACGGCGACGAGTTCTGGCGCCGCGCGCGCCAACTGGAGATCACGGTGCGCGGCCACGCCATGGCCTCGCCCTATTGCGGCTACCTGTCGAACGCCGGGCTGGCCGCCTTGCGCGAGGTCGACGGCCCGGTGCTGTTCGCCCATGCCGATCTGTCCGGCTATTCGGTGTTCGAGGAGGCCGCCTGGTGGGGCGTGGTCGCGGCCGGACGCATCCTGGGGCAGCGGCCGGCAAGCTGACGCGACGGCCCGCAGAAGCAGCAGCAGCGGCAGCAGCAGTGACAGCCCGAGGCACGCCGGCCTGACGCCCGCCCGGCGTGCCCGGCGCCGTGGCCGCGCGCCTCATGGATAGCCCGCGTCGCGCGGCGCCCGTCCCTGCCCTACAATCGGGCGCTCTCTCCTGGACTCGTCAACAATCGCGATGGGCAAGCAAGTCATAGTGCTGGGCGCCGGCATCGTCGGCGTCTGCTGCGCGCTGGAACTACAGCGGCGCGGCCTGGACGTCACCCTGGTGGATCGCCAGCCCCCCGGCCGGGAAACCTCGGCCGGCAATGCCGGCGTCCTGGCCCGCAGTTCCCTCATGCCCTTCAACCACCCCGGCCTGTGGCGCCAGTTGCCACGCCTGCTGCGCAACGACACCGTGCAGTTGCGCTACCGCGCGTCGTACCTGGCGCGCAACCTGGGCTGGGCGGCGGGCTTCCTGGCGCGCGCGCGGCCGTCGGTGTTCCACCAAACCACCGCCGCGCTCGACGGTCTGATCCGGCTGTCGGCGGCCGAACACCTGCGCCTGTTGGAGCTGGCCGGCGCGCGCCACCGCCTGCGCGACAATGGCTGGATCTTCCTGTTCCGCAGCGAACAGGCCTGGCAGGGCGCCGCCCTGGCACGCGCGGCCTACGCCCGCCACGACGTGCCAACCGAGACCCTGACGCCCGCCGACCTGGCCCGGCTGGAGCCCGCCCTGGCGCCGATCTTCGCGCGCGCGCTCTGGATCCAGGGCTCGTATTCCGTGGACGATCCCGGCGCCGTGACCACCGCCTACGCGGACCTGTTCCTGCGCGCGGGCGGCGTCTTGCGCCAACTGCGCGCCACCGCCATCCGCCGCGACGGCGATCGCGGCTGGATTGTGCAAGGCGACGCCGGCTCGGCCACACTCGCGGCCCCGGCGCTGGTGGTGGCGCTGGGGCCGTGGTCCAAGGAACTGCTCAAAACCACCGGCATCGATCTGCCACTGGCGTTCGAACGCGGCTACCACATGCATTACGGCGCCGCCGACGGCCCCGCGCTGAGCCGCCCGGTCTACGACACCGGCGGCGGCTACGTGCTGTCGCCCATGGCGCGCGGCCTGCGGCTGACCACCGGGGTCGAGCTGGACGATTGCGACGCGCCCCCGCGGCCGGTGCAATTGGAACTGGCCGAGGCCCGCGCGCGCGAAGCCGTCGACCTGGGGCCACGGCTCGATCCGCAGGCCTGGCTGGGCCGCCGCCCGACGCTGCCGGACAGCCGCCCGATGATCGGCCAGGCGCCGCGCCATCCCGGTCTGTGGCTGGCGCTGGGTCACCAGCACATCGGCTTCAGCACCGCGCCCGGCACCGCGCGGATACTGGCCGAGCTGATGTGCGAAGACGGCGACCCGGCCCGCCATGCGGCGTTCCGGCCCGGCCGCTTCATCTAGGCCGTATCGACATTCAAAGAAGGCGATGCGCGGGATCAGCCCAGCAGCAAGGCGTCGTCCGACAGCTTCTCGCCGCGCACGCGCTCGAACATGGCCAGCAAGTCCGGCACGTCCATGCCGCGGCGCTCGTCGCCGGATACGTCCAGCACCACCTGGCCCTGGTGCAGCATCACCGTGCGGTCGCCCACGTCCAGCGCCTGGCGCATGCTGTGCGTGACCATCATGGTGGTCAGCTTGCTTTCGGCCACGATGCGCGCCGTCAGTTGCAGCACGAAGTCGGCGGTGCGCGGATCAAGCGCGGCGGTGTGTTCGTCCAGCAGCAGGATACGCGAGGGCTGCAGCGCCGCCATCAGCAGGCTCACGGCCTGGCGCTGGCCGCCCGAAAGCAGGCCGATGCGGTCGGTCAGGCGGTTTTCCAGGCCCAGGCCGAGCGTGGCCAGGCGTTCGCGGAAACCTTCCTTCATGGAAGCCTTGACCGCGCGGCCGTAGCCGCGACGCGCGCCGCGCAGTTGCGCCAGCGCCATGTTCTCTTCGATGGTCAGGTCTTCGCAGGTGCCGGCCATCGGGTCCTGGAACACGCGCGCCACGCGCGCGGCGCGGGCCCAGACCGGCTGGCGCGTGACGTCGGCGCCGTCGATCTCGATGCGGCCGGAATCGACCGGCAGGTCGCCCGAGACGGCGTTCAGGAAGGTCGACTTGCCGGCGCCGTTGGAACCGATGACGGTGACGAACTGGCCCGACGGGATGTCCAGCGACAACCCGCGCAGGGCGCGCGTTTCGATCGGCGTGCCGGCGTTGAAGGTGATCTTGAGGTCTTTTGCGGACAGCATATCAGCGCCCCTTCTTGCCGAGCAGCCGGCGCTTGAGCATGGGAATGACCAGGGCGATCGTGACCAGCACCGCGGTGACGAGGTTCAGGTCCTGCGCCTTCAGGCCGATGAAATCGCTATTCAGCGCCAGCGCGATGAAGAAGCGGTAGACGATGGCGCCGATGATGACGGCCAACGTGGCCAGCACCAGCTTGCGCGACGGCAGGATGCTCTCGCCGACGATCACGGCGGCCAGGCCGATGACGATGGTGCCGATGCCCATGGAGATGTCGGAACCGCCCTGGGTCTGCGCGAACAGCGCGCCGGCCATGGCGACCAGCGCGTTCGACAGCGCCATGCCGCCCAGGATCATGCGGCCGGTGTTCACGCCCTGCGCGCGGGCCATGCGGCCATTCGAGCCGGTGGCGCGCACCGCCAGGCCGGTCTGGGTGGCGAAGAACCAGTCCAGCGCCAGCTTGGCCAGGATCACGATGACCACCAGGATCAGCGGCCGCGCCACGTAGTCCGACAGCCATGCGGGCTGCAGGATGGTGAAGACGGTGGGTTCGGTGATCAGCGGCACGTTGGGCTTGCCCATGATGCGCAGGTTCACGGAATACAGCGCGATCATCATCAGGATACTGGCCAGCAGATCCATGATCTTGAGCTTGACGTTGAGCCAGCCGGTGACCAGCCCCGCGGCGGCGCCAGCGAAAGTCGCGGCGATGGTGGCCACGAACGGGTCGGTGCCCGCGGCGATCAGCGTGGCACAGACGGCGCCGCCCAACGGGAAACTACCGTCAACGGTCAGGTCCGGAAAGCGCAGCAGGCGAAAGGAGATATATACGCCCAAGGCCACCAGGCTGAAGATCAGGCCGATCTCCAGCGCGCCTAGCAACGAGAACAATGACATGGGTCAAATCCAATCAGGTAAGGAACGAGCATATTAGAGATTGGGAACGTCCAAATTCTTGCGTTTCGGGATCAGTTTTACCCGAGCTTTCGCAATAAACGTTTCCTGCCGTGCGATTTTCTCTCGATTCCTGCCAAGGCGTCGCCGGGCTCGGCGGCCAGGGCCGCAAGCGGGCTGCTTGATGGACGCTGCGGGGAGCAAAACGCGGCATGCCGCCAGGGACGTGCCGTTCAAGACCAACGCCATCGCGCCGGGCCGCGCGCATCTTGTGGATGCTGCCGCCCTGAGAACCCCGCGTACCGGCGCGAGGCAAACAAGAACACAAGATAAAACAAAACCCCGCTCATGCCGGGCAGGCACGGGCGGGGCCGAACGACTTGCGCTTTACTTTACCACCACCGCGGCCGACTTGATGATCGCGTCGGACAGCGTCACGCCCTGCTTGGCGGCGGCGCCCGGGTTCACGTAGAGCTCCAGCTTGGAGACCGTTTCGGACGGGATGGCGCCGGGCTTCTCGCCCTTGAGGATGCGCACCACCACCTTGCCGGTCTGCACGCCCAGGTCGCGGTAGTTGATGCCCAGGGCGGCGATGCCGCCGCGCTTGACGCTGTCGGTGTCCGAGGCGATCAGCGGAATCTTGGCGTCGTTGCCGACCTTCACCAGCGACTCGTAGGCCGAGACCACGTTGTTGTCGGTGTTGGTGTAGATGACGTCGACCTTGCCGATCAGGCTGCGGGCGGCGGACGCCACGTCGACCGAACGCGGCGCGGCGGCTTCGACCAGGCTCATGCCCGACTTGGGCAACAGTTCCTGCAGCTTCTTGACCACCACGACCGAGTTGGCCTCGCCCGGGTTGTAGACCATGCCGACGCGCTTGGCGTTGGGCACGATCTTCTTGATCAGCTCGATCTGCTTGTCCAGCGCCAGCAGGTCCGACACGCCGGTGACGTTGGTGCCCGAGGCGTCCATGCTGGCAACCAGCTGGGCGGCGACCGGGTCGGTAACGGCGGAATACACCACCGGCACATCCTTGGTGGCGGCCACCACGGCCTGGGCCGACGGGGTGGCGATGGCGACGATGGCGTCGGGCTTGTCGCCGACGAACTTGCGCGCGATCTGGGCGGCGGTGCCGGTGTTGCCCTGCGCGCTTTGATACTGCCACTTCAGGTTCTTGCCCGGCTCGTAACCGGCTTGCTTGAGGGCGTCCTGCACCCCGTCACGCACCGCGTCCAGCGCCGGATGCTCGACGATGGCGGTGACCGCCACCGACTTCTGCTGCGCCGCCACCGGCGCGGCGATCGCCAGCGCCAGCGCCATTGCGCCAACCGTCAGAAAATGTTTTTTTCCGATCAGCATAGTTAAGCTCCTTGAACCCTTGGTATTTGTTCATTATTACGGCTGTTCCGCGGGCTTCCCCACGGTCCGGACAGCCGTAAAGCCGTATAGTCTAACGTGTCGCAACACAAATTCGCTTGGGGGGAATCCCTGAAATGGTGCACGCGCGGCACGCGCGCCCCATGCCGGGGCGGGCGGCGCCCATATACTGAAAGCGCCGCGCCCGCGCGACACGACATCCGCGACATCCAAAGGGCCATATCATGATCAAACGCGCATTGGGCCGTTCCGGCCTGCAGATCCCTCCCCTGACCTTCGGCGGCAACGTCTTCGGCTGGACGGTCGACGAGGCCGGCACGTTTTCGCTGCTGGACGCGCTGGTCGACGCCGGCCTGAACTTCATCGACACCGCCGACGTCTATTCGCGCTGGGTGCCCGGCAACCAGGGCGGCGAATCCGAAACCCTGATCGGCAAGTGGCTCAAGCGCTCGGGCAAGCGCGACCGCGTGCTGATCGCCACCAAGGTCGGCATGGAAATGGGCCCGGATGCCAAGGGCCTGGCGCCGGCCTATATCCGGCGCTCGCTGGAAGCATCGCTGGCGCGGCTGCAGACCGACCACGTCGACCTGTACCAGTCGCACAAGGACGACCCCGACACCCCGCTCACCGACACGCTGGGCGAATACGCCAAGCTGATCGAGGCCGGCAAGGTGCGCGCCATCGGCGCCTCCAACTACACCGCGGTGCGCCTGTCCGAAGCGTTGATCGCCAGCGAACGGCACAACCTGCCGCGCTACGAGAGCATCCAGCCGGAATACAACCTGTACAGCCGCGAGCCGTTCGAGGCCCACCTGCAGGCGCTGGTCAAGGCGCAGGACCTGGGCACCATCAACTACTACGCGCTGGCCAGCGGTTTTCTCAGCGGCAAGTACCGCAGCCCGGCCGACGCCGGCAAGAGCGCGCGCGGCAAGAAGATCGTCGACACCTACCTGAACGATCGCGGCTACCGCATCCTGAAGGCGCTGGACGAAGTGGCCGAGGACGCCGGCTGCACGCCGGCGCAGGCCGCGCTGGCCTGGCAGATGGCGCAGCCGGGCATCACCGCGCCGATCGTCAGCGCCACCTCGCTGACGCAACTGGACGAACTGGTCAAGGCCGCCAGCCTGACGCTGACGCGCGACCAGTTGGCCAGGCTCAGCCTGGCCAGCGACTGGCGTTGACGCGAGCCCGCGCCAACGCCACGGGCGTCAATCCAGCTTGACGCCCGAGTCCGACACCACCTTGGCCCAGCGCGACACCTCGCTGTCGACGAACTTGCCGAAGGCCGGGCCGGTCAGCGTCGGGATCGCCGACCCGTTGCCCTCCCAGGTCTCCTTGATCTTCGGCGTGTTCAGCGCCTTGGTGATCTCGGCCGTCATGCGCTCGACCGCCTCCTGCGGCGTGCCGGCGGGCGCCCAGATCGCATACCAGGTCGACACCACGTAGTTCGGCACGCCGGCCTCGGCCGCGGTCGGCACGTCCGGCAGCGACGGCGAGCGCTGGTCCGCGGCCACCGCCAGCGGCTTGATCGCGCCCGAACGAATGTGACCGGAGGACGAGCCCAGGCCATCGAACGCCAGATCCACCTGTCCGCCGATCAGCGCGGTCAGCATCGGCCCGGCGCCCTGGTACGGCACATCCACCAGCTTGATGCCGGTCTGCATGGCGAACAGTTCGCCCGCCAGATGGTGGGTGCTGCCCTTGCCCGCCGTGCCGAAGTTGATCTCGCCCGGATGCTTCTTGGCGTAGTCGATGAACTCCCGCAGCGTCTTGACCGGCAGCTTGGTGGCATTGATCACCACCACCTGCGGCGGCTGCGCCACCAGCGCCACCGGCACGAAGTCCTTCTGGATGTTGTAGTTCAGGCTCTTGTACAGCGACGGCGCCAGCGCATGATGCGCGCCCCCCATGAAGAAGGTGTAGCCGTCGGGCCGCGCCTTGGCGGCCACGCCCGCGCCGACGGTGCCGCCGGCGCCGCCCTTGTTGTCGATCACCACCGACTGGCCCAATTGCATCGTCAACTGCTGGGCCAGCGGGCGGGCGAAGGTATCGGTGCCGCCGCCGGCGGGAAAGGGCACGATGAGCGTGATGGGCCGTTCCGGCCAGGACGCGGCGCCGGCAGTGCCGGCAAAGCCCGCGGCCAGCGTGGCCAGCAGGGCCGCGGCGAGTGTGCGGTATTTCATGATGTCTCCTCTTGCTGCAGCGTGGGGACGGCGCGTTTCCCGCGTCTCGTCTCTTGTGTTCTTGGGTTGGGATGCTGCCTGGTTCGGGAATCGTTCTGGAAGGGATCGGGCTCCTTGGAAAAAACTGGCCGGTCCCTGCGGACCGGCCCGGCATGACGGCGCTACAGCGCCTGATAGGTTTCGCGCAGCACGTTCTTCTGCACCTTGCCCATGGTGTTGCGCGGCAACTGGTCGACCAGGTGCACGCGCTTGGGCACCTTGAAGTTGGCGATGCGCGCCTTCAGTTCGGCCTGCATCGCGGCGGCATCGATCTTGGCGCCGTCCTTGGGCACCACCACCGCCACCACGGCTTCGCCGAAGTCGGGATGCGGCACGCCGATGACGGCCGACTCGGCCACGCCCGGCATGTCGTCGATCAGGGTCTCGATCTCCTTCGGGTAGACGTTGTAGCCACCCGAAATGATCAGGTCCTTGCTGCGGCCAACGATCGACAGGTAGTCGGCCGGCACGTCGCGGCCGGCGGATTCGCCGCCCCAGCGCCCCACGTCGCCGGTCTTGAACCAGCCGTCCTCGGTGAACTCCTCGCGGGTCTTTTCCGGCATGCGCCAGTAGCCCGAGAACACGTTGGGCCCGCGCACCTGCACGTTGCCGATCTCGCCCGGCGCCAGCGCGATGCCGGCATCGTCCACCACCCGCACCTGCACGCCCGGCAAGGCGCGGCCCACGGTGCCGGCCAGGCGTTCGCCATCGGCCGGATCGTACGGATTGGAAGTCAGCATGACGGTCTCGCTCATGCCGTAGCGTTCCAGGATGGCGTGGCCGCTGCGCTCGCGGAAGTCGTTGAAGGTCTCGGACAGCAGCGGCGCCGAGCCCGAGATGAACAGGCGCATGTTGGCGCACACCTCGCGATTGAAGCGCTTGTCGGCCAGCAGCCGCACGTAGTACGTCGGCACGCCCATCATCACCGTGCTTTGCGGCAGATAGCGCAAGGCCAGGTCGGCGTCCAGCCTGGGCAGCCAGATCATTTTGGCGCCGGCCAGCAGCGCGCCGTGCGAGGCCACGAACAGGCCGTGCACGTGGAAGATCGGCAGCATGTGCAGCAGCACGTCGTCCGAGCGCCAGCCCCAATACTTGTGCAGCACCTGCGCGTTGGACGCCAGGTTGCCGTGCGACAGCATCGCGCCCTTGCTGCGGCCGGTGGTGCCCGAGGTGTACAGGATGGCAGCCAGGTCGTCCGGCTTGCGCTTGACGGTCTTGAAGGTCTGCGACAGGCCGCCAGCGGCATCCAGCAGCGTGCCGGTGCGGTCTTCGTCCAGCGTGTAGACGTGGGCGCAACCGGCCTTGTCGGCGGCGCGCTGAACCCACTCGCGGTTCTTGCTGGCGCAGACCACCACGGCCGGTTCGGCGTTGCCCAGGAAGTATTCGATCTCGGCTTCGCGATAGGCGGTGTTCAGCGGCAGGTACACCAGGCCGGCGCGCAGCGTGGCCAGGTACAGCAACAAGGCCTCGGGCGATTTCTCGACCTGCACCGCCACCCGCGCGCCCTCGGGCAGCTTGAGCGAGGCGAGCAGATTGGCCAGGCAGGCCGTGGCGCGGTCGATGTCATCCCAGGTGTAGGCCAGCTCTGGGGTTTCGAGCGCGACCTGTTTGCGATCGGCGGGGAATCCGCCCTCCAGCACAGCGTATAGATTGGCGTTGCTCACCGTCTTCAGTCTCCGGAAAAGTGGGGGTCTACGCCGGCCAGGAAAGCGCGCACGCCCTCCTTGTGGTCGCGGCTGTCGGCGTAGGAGAAATAATCCTGGTATTCGGTTTCGGTCAAGGCGCCGCCCCGCGCCAGGCGGGCGGACAGGCGCTTGTTGATGCGCGCGGCCAACGGCGCGCCCTGGCAGATGCGTTCGGCGCTGCGCAGGGCCTGCGCGGCGACCTCGGCATCGGCCACGATGCGCGTCAGCAATCCCAGCTCGCGCGCTTCGGCGGCGCCGAACACGCGGCCTTCGAGCAGGATGGCCAGCGTCGCGGCACGCCCGGCCAGCGCCAGCAGGCCGCGCATCTCGTCGGGCGCCATGGGAAAGCCAAGCCGGTTGATCGGCACACCGAAGCGCGCCGATTCGCCAGCGATGCGCAGGTCGCACTGGCAGGCGATCTCCAGCCCGCCGCCGACGCACACCCCTTCGATCTGCGCCACCACCGGCTGCGGGCATTGCGCCACGGCCTGCAAGGCTGGCGCCAGCACCTCGCGGTGATAGCGCTGCACGCCCGCGGCATCGGCGCGTTCGACCGGGAATTCGCGGATATCCGCGCCGGCGGCGAAATTGCCGCCCTCGCCGCGCACGATCACGCAGCGCAGGCCGTCGTCCGCGGCGATGCGCGTGAAAACGTCGCGCAGTTCGCGCCACATGGCCACGGTGATGGCGTTCAGGCGCCCCGGATGCGACAACGTCACCCAGGCCAGGTGTCCGTCGCGGTGCAGCAGCACACGGCCTGCCGTGTTGTCCGTCATGTCCCCTCGCTGGTTATCGGTTTTTCGTGTCGCGGCGAGCCGCCGCTCAGCCCGCGCGCCCGACGCTGCGGCTGACCTGGGGCTTGCCGTCATGCAGGCGCGCCAGGTTGCCGTCCAGTTCATCCAGGTCGTACAGGTAATTGACCATCAGGCCGCAGGACCGCTTCAGGCCCTTGGCCGAGGTGTCCGCCGCCCAGTTCAGGCGCTCGATGCGCGCGCCATTGCCCAGGTGGAAACGCGCCACGGGATCGAGCGGCAGGCCGTTCTTCATGGCCTGCAGATAATGCGCGGCCAGGCGGAAACCGGCGCGCTTGACCACGTCGGGCGTCTTCTTGCCCTGGGCCGCGCGCGCCAGCCGCTCGACCCAGCGCCGACCGTCGGGCACGCCCGCGCGCTGGCGCGCCTTGGCGCGCGCCTTGTCCTCGCGCACGATGGCCTCGACCGCGTCGGCATCGAGCTTGCCGAGCCAGTCGGCGAAGCCCGGAATCGGCGACAACGTGGCGAACGACTTGAGCTTGGGCAGTTCTTCCAGCAATTGCTCGACCACGCGCTTGAGCAGGAAGTTGCCGAAGCTGATGCCCTTCAGTCCCGGCTGGGTGTTGGAAATGGAATAGAAGATCGCCCAGCGCGCCTTGTCCAGATCCTGGCGCGGCGCGGCGCTGTCCAGCAGCGCCTGCACGTTGTCGGCCATGCTGCCGGCGAAGGCCACCTCGACGAAGATCAGCGGCACGTCCGGCAATTGCGGATGGAAATAGGCGTAGCAGCGGCGATCCGGCGCCACCCGGTGGCGCAGATCGTCCCACGACTGGATCTCGTGCACGGCCTCGTAGATGATCAGTTTTTCCAGCAGCGAGGCGGGCGAGTCCCAGGTCAGCGGCCGCAACTCCAGCAGGCCGACGTCGAACCAGGCCGACAGCAGGCCTTCGAGGTCCTTGTCCAGCGCCTGGATGCCGGCGACCTGCTTGCGCCAGCGCAGCATGTCGGCGCGCAACTCGACCAGCAAGCGCAGGCCCATCGGCTGCGCGTTGAAACGCTTGAACAGGCGCGCGCCCTCGCCGGCGTCCGCGGCGAAGGTGCCGCGCACCTGCGCCAGCGCGGCCAGCATCAGGCGCCGGTCCTTGCCGTCGGCGGCGCCGTACAAGTCGCACCAGCGCCGCGCCAGCTTATTGGCGGCCACGTCGGTCAGGCGCGCCTCGAACAGCCGCCGCACTTCGGATTCGCTGGGCAGGCGGCCGCGTTCCCACAGCCGCCCCAGGCGCGTGATCAGGCTGGCGCCGGCCTCGGCGGCATCCATGTCGACCGGTTCGGCCTCAGGCGTGCGTGCGCCGCGCGCGGGCGCGAGATTGGCGGGTGCGTTCATGGGCGGGGTCCTCGGCTACGGGAAGATCGGAAAGCGGCGGCGGGCCGTCGTCGGCGGCGGCCAGCGCGCGCAGCACCTCTAGCTGGCGCATCAGGTGATGGCGCGCCAGCGCTTCGGCGCGTTCGGGGTCGCGGGCCCGAAGGGCCTCGAAAATGGCCAGGTGCTCGGCACAGGATTCCTGGATGCGGCCGGGCCAGGCCAGGCTGCGGTGGCGCGACAGACTCAGCACCTTGCGCAGGTTACCCACCATGTCGACCAGCCACTGGTTGCCAGCCAGCGCCTGCACCGCTTCGTGGATCAGGTAATTGGTCTGGTAATACGCGTCGATGCGGCCGGCGGTGGCATGGCCGGCCAGGGCCTCGTGCAGCGGCGCCAGCGCCGCCAACTGCGCGTCCGACGCCTTGCACGCGGCCTCGTGGGCGCAGCGGCCTTCCAGCATGGCCATCAACGGAAAGATGTCTTCCAGATCCTGCGCCGACAGTTCATTGACGAAGCAGCCGCGGCGCGGCTCCAGCCGCACCAGGCCCTCGGTGGCCAGCACCTTCAGCGCCTCGCGCAGCGGCGTGCGCGAGATGCCCAGTTCGCCGGCCAGGCGCAGCTCGTCGATCCATTCGCCGTTGCGCAGCGCGCGCGCATGGATCATGCCGCGCAGGCGATCCGCGACTTCCAGGTACAGGGCTTGCCGGACGATGGGTGAGGTCATGGGCAGACGGCCTGACAGCGCCGTAATTCATAATTATGAATAAGCCCATCATAGCCCTGTCCGGTAAATCCGTCCTAGGTTTAGGACTAAGGAATTGCCCTACCCGGCCCCAAAATCAGAAATGCAGGATACCGTCGACCGCGTGACGGGTCAGCGAACGCGCCCAGCGGCGCGCCGGCAAGCCATACTGGGATTCGACCACCTCGGCGCGCGCCAGCAGCTCGGCGGGCGTGACCGCCAGGCGCGGACCGGAAAACGCCAGCACGATCTGGTTGCCGGCGTCGATCTCGGGCAGCAGCACGATACGGTCGTCGAAGGCCTTGGACAGATTGTCGATGTTCTTGCCGAAGCTTTCGTGACGGCCGAACAGGTTCACCGCCACCACCCCGACCTCGCCCAGCACGCGACGGCAATCGCGATAGAACTTGACGCTGTCGCGCACCGGCCCCTGGGCCGAGGCGTCGTACAGGTCGACCATCAGCACCGGGCAACGGCCCGCGTTGAGCGGATCGGCGGCCCATTCGGCGGCGTCGGCGTGCTCCACCCGCAGGCGCTTCTCGCCCGGCAGACGGAAGAACATGTGGCAGGCCGCGGTGACCCGCGGATTCCATTCCACCGCCAGCAGCGGCGCGCGCGTGTGCTTGGCGCAGAAGCGCGCCAGCGAGCCCGCGCCCAGGCCGAACATGCCGATGGCCTCGTCCTTGGGCGGCTCCAGGAACAGCAGCCAGGCCATCATCTGGCTGGTGTATTCCAGCACCAGCTCCGCCGGGTTCTTGATGCGCATGGCGCCCTGGACCCATTCGGTGTTGAAGTGCAGATAACGCACGCCGTCCACTTCAGACAGTGTCGGCTGGTCGAGTTCGGAGGGGAATTTGGATTTGTACATGGGCGCGATTGTAGGCCCGGCGCGCACAGCCGTCGGCGCCATGTCGCCATACGACCGGAATGCCGGCCGGCGCGGGCGAACCGTTGCGGCCCGCCCCGGGATACGGATGCGCGGTCAACGCCGCATCGGCGCGGCGCCGCTCAGATGCGCTCGAAGATCGCCGCGATGCCCTGCCCGCCGCCGATGCACATGGTCACCAGCGCGTAGCGGCCCTGCACGCGCTGCAATTCGTGCAGCGCCTTGACGGTGATGATGGCGCCGGTGGCGCCGATCGGGTGGCCCAGGCCGATACCGCTGCCGTTGGGGTTGACCTTGGCCGGGTCCAGCTTCAGTTCGCGGGTCACGGCGCACGCCTGCGCGGCGAACGCCTCGTTGGCCTCGATCACGTCCAATTGGTCCACGGTCAGGCCGGCGCGCTTGAGCGCGGCCTGCGTGGCGGGCACCGGGCCGATGCCCATGATGGTCGGGTCGACGCCGGCATGCGCGTACGCGACCAGGCGCGCCAGCGGCTTGACGCCGCGCTTGGCCGCGACCGAGGAGTTCATCAGCACCAGGGCGCCGGCGCCATCGTTCAGGCCCGAGGCGTTGCCTGCGGTGACGGTGCCGTTTTCCTTCTGGAACACCGGTTTGAGCGCGGCCAGGCTCTCGGCCGTGACGTCGCGGCGCACGTGCTCATCGGTGTCGAAC
Source organism: Achromobacter sp. (assembly GCF_050285565.1). Classification (GTDB taxonomy): domain Bacteria; phylum Pseudomonadota; class Gammaproteobacteria; order Burkholderiales; family Burkholderiaceae_B; genus Achromobacter. The sequence continues at coordinate 37,099 of NZ_JBLZXG010000002.1, read as the reverse complement.
ACCACTTCGCCCTTGCGCGTCTTCTGCACGATCGGCACGATCTGGTCGCGGAAGTGGCCCGCCTCGATGGCGTTGGCGGCGCGCCGATGCGATTCGGCGGCCAGCGCGTCCTGGTCCTGGCGGCTGATGCCGAACTGGGCGGCGACGTTCTCGGCCGTCACGCCCATGTGCATGCGGCCGAAGGGATCGGACAGGGCGCCCGTCATCATGTCCTGCATGATGCTGTCGCCCATGCGCGCGCCCCAGCGCTGCGCCGGCGCGATGTAGGGCGCGCGGCTCATGCTCTCGGCGCCCGCGCCAATGGCGATGTCGGCATCGCCCAGCAGGATGGTCTGCGCCGCCGACACGATGGCCTGCAGGCCCGAGCCGCACAGGCGGTTGACGTTGAACGCGGGCGTCTCCTTGGCGATGCCCGCGTTCATGGCGGCCACGCGCGACAAGTACATGTCGCGCGGTTCGGTATTGATGACGTGGCCCACGGCGACATGGCCGACCTCGTCGCCCTTGACGCCCGCGCGTTCCAGCGCGGCCTTGATGACCGTGGCGCCCAGATCGCAGGGCGGCACGTCCTTGAGCGCGCCGCCAAAGTCGCCGATGGCGGTGCGGACGGCGGATGCGACGATGACTTCGTTCATGATGGGTTTCCTCCTGGTGATCGCGTCATCATACTCGCGCAGTCGCGCGGGCCGCACGCCGATATCCGATCCTTATCGCCGGCAAAAGCACTCAGCCGGCGCGCGACGGTCTTGATGGATACGCCCGCCTCGGCCGCCACGTCATCGACGGTGACGGAGCCCTTTTCCTTGCCGGTCGCCATGCTCCGATCTCAGCGGCCCGCGGCCTTGGCGCTCAGGCCGTTGGCCACGCCCATGTCGGTCTTGGGCACGTCGCGGATCAGCACCCGCACGTCTTCGCCCGAAATGCCGATGCTGGCGCACACGGCCTGGTTCAGCGCCGCGATCAACGCCGATTTCTTGGCCTCGTCACGGCCCTCGATCAGGGCCGCGTCGACGCGCGCCATGGCCTTGCCGATCTCGCCCGCCACGATCACATGTTCGGCCGGGATTTCCTGCAACACGATGCGCACGCTGGACAGCGGCGCGGCAATGCTATCCACCACCGCCTGCGAGGCCGCCTTCAGCAACGCGGTCTTCTGGGCGGCCGAATGGCCCTGCATGATCTGAACATTCAAGATTGGCATGACGGATTCCGATATTCCGAAGAGTGGCGAACCGGCGATCGTTGCCGGCCAGCCATCATATCCGGACTGGCCCCGGGCGCAAGCCTGGCCATTCCCGGGGCCCGGACCAGGGCGGCATGCGCGCCGCCCTGCCCGCCCGGCGGCCATCCTGCCGTCAGGCCGCCTCGCCCCGCTGGGCGGGTTGCGGTTGCCCTTGCAGCTCGGCCTCCTGCGCCGGGCCTTGATCGGCGGCCGGCTCGGACTCGGCCGCAGGCGCGGTCTCGGCCAGCACCGGCGTCACCAGTTCGACCACCTTCTTGCGCGACAGCATGCCGATGAACTCGTCGTTCTCGCCCGTCACGGCCACCGGCTGGTCGCTGTGCACCAGTTGCGCCAGCACCTCGCCCAGGCCGGCCGTGGCCGGCACCGAGGCCAGGTCCTCGACGAAGCGCGACACGTCGCGCCCGCCCTCGCGCACGGCCTGCTCGGCCGCGACCAGCGTCAGCACGCCGGCCAGGCGCTTGCCGTCCAGCACCGGCGCGTACTCGTAGTTCAGCGCGCGCATGCGGTCGACCGCATGCGCCGGACGCGACCGCATGGTCAGCGTCAGCCGCGCCGGGTTCACGGCATGGGTCGCGTTCAGCACCTTGGTGCGGTTCACGTCCTGCAGGAACGACTGCACGTAATCGTTGGCCGGGTTCAGCAGGATGTCTTCCGGCGTGCCTTCCTGCACCAGCTCGCCGTCCTTGAGGATGGCGATGCGGTTGCCCAGGCGCAGCGCCTCGTCCAGGTCATGGGTGATGAAGACGATGGTCTTGTTGAGCTTGGACTGCAGTTGCAGCAACTGATCCTGCATCTCGCGGCGGATCAGCGGGTCGAGCGCCGAGAAGGCCTCGTCCATCAGCAGGATCTCGGCGTCGGTGGCCAGCGCGCGCGCCAGGCCGACGCGCTGCTGCATGCCGCCCGACAACTGGTGCGGATACTGCTGCTCGAAGCCCGACAGGCCGACCTGCTCCAGCCATTCGCGGGCGCGCTGCTCGCGCTCGGCCCGGCCCACGCCCTGCACGGCCAGGCCGTAGGCGGCGTTGTCCAGCACCGTGCGGTGCGGGAACAGCCCGAAGCGCTGGAACACCATGCTCATCTTCTTCTGCCGGAAGGTCTCCAGGTCGCGCTTGTTCAGGCTGACCACGTCGACGCCATCGACCAGGATGTGGCCGGCGCTGGGCTCGATCAGGCGGTTGAAGTGGCGGATCAGCGTCGACTTGCCGGAACCCGACAGGCCCATGATGACGTAGATGCTGCCCTCTTCGATCGACAGGCTGATGTCGCGCAGGCCCAGCGTGTGGCCGCTTTCGGCCAGCAGCGCTTCCTTGCTCATGCCGCCCTGCGCGGCTTGCAGCCACTTCTTCGGATGCGGCCCGAAAATCTTGTAGATGTTCTTGACTTCGATCTTGCTCATCGCTGGCCTCCCATGCGCATGCGCTGTCCATACGATTGCGTGATCCGGTCGAACAGCACGGCCAGCACCACGATGCCCAGGCCCGCCAGCAGGCCGCGGCCCACTTCCAGGCGGTTGATGCCGAGCAGCACTTCATAGCCCAGGCCGCGCGCGCCGATCATGGAAGCGATCACCACCATCGACAGCGCCATCATCGTGGTCTGGTTGATGCCGGCCATGATGTTGGGCAGGGCCAGCGGCAGTTGCACGCCGAACAACTGCTGGCGCGGATTGGCGCCGAACGCGCGCGACGCTTCCAGCACCTCGCGGTCGACCAGGCGGATGCCCAGGTCGGTCAGGCGGATCAGCGGCGGCACGGCGTAGATCACGGTGGCGATGATGGCCGGGATCTTGCCCAGGCCGAACAGCATCACGACCGGAATCAGGTACACAAAGCTGGGCATGGTCTGCATCACGTCCAGCACCGGCAGCATGATCGAGCGCAGCCAGTTGACGCGCGCCATCAGCACGCCCAGCGGAATGCCGATGATCACCGACAGCCCGGCCGCCATGATCATCAGCGCCAGCGTCTGCATGCCGGCGTCCCACAGGCCGAGCACGCCGATGACGCACAACAGCGCGCCCATGGCCAGGCTCAGGACGATGCGGCGACTGACCAGCCAGGCGATGATGACGGTCGCGGCAACCACCGCCCACCAGGGGGAGCTGCGCAGTACCTGCTCCAGCCACACCAGCGCGTGCAGCACGGGCTGGGACAGCGTTTCGAGCGTGTCGGCGTAATTGGTGACCAGGTGATCGACGAAACCGTCGATGGCCCCCCGTACCTGACGGGCGGGAATGATTTCAGGAAACATGTTTTGACTCCATTTAGCGCTTTCGGCATACGCCGCGCCGCGTGGCGGCACGGGGGGAGCAACCGGACGGGGCCGGCCCGCCCGCCGGAGGGCTTTTTCCCCTTGGGGTCATCCCAAGGGGAAAAAGTCCAACCCGGCGGGCCGTCGCGGCTTGCGGCGACGGCCCGCCGCCGGAAAGGCGGCGGGGGTTACAGCGCGCTTTGCACGCGCCCGGCGACGTCGGCGGGGACCCACTTGGTCCAGACGTCCGGCTTGTTCTTCAGGAACCACTTGGCCACGGCGCCGGATTCGTCGCCGGTTTCTTCCATATGGGCCAGGGTTTCGTTCATCACGGGCAGCGGCACCGAGACCTTCGACAGGAACTCGGTCAGCACCGGCGCTTCCTGCGAGAACTTGGTATTCACGGCGGTGAAGACGGGATTGTCGGGATAGGCGCTGGCCTCGGGCTTGGCGCACTTGGGCGACGTCAGGCACTTGTGCTTGTCGGCGTCGTAGGGCGGCATTTCCAGCTTGACCAGATCCATGGCGCCGACCAGCGGCGTGGGCGACCAGTAATAGAACACCACGTTCTGCTTGCGCTTGTAGGCCGACATCAGGGCCGCCTTCTGCGCCGCGCCGGTGCCCGGCGAATACAGCGTGTAGGTATCGTCCAGCTTGAGGGCGTGGAACAGATTGGTGCTGGTGACTTCGCAACCCCAGCCCGCCGGGCAGCCATAGAAACGGCCCTTGCCGGGTTCCTCGGGGTCCTTGAACTTGTCCTTGAACTTCGGCAGGTCGGCCGCGGACTTCAGCTCCGGCAGGCGCTCGGCGGTGTAGCGCGGGATGTACCAGGCCTCGCCGCCCATGTAGAGATCGCCGATCCGCTTGACGCGGCCGGTCTTTTCGGCGCGTTCCCAGGGGTCGGCGACGCTGTTCAGCCAGATCTCGGTATTGATGTCCAGGTCACCGCGCTCGAGCGCGGCCAGCGCCGGCAGGGTTTCGGTGGGCAGGGTTTCGGTCTTGCAACCGTAACCCTTTTCCATGATGAAACGCTCGACATCGACCAGAACCAGGTTGGATTCCCAATTCATCGCGCCGAAATTGATCGGACGCTTGAGTTCGCATTGCGGCGCGTCGGCGGCTTGGGCCGAACCGGCGAAGGCGAACAGAACGGCCACGGCGGCCAGGGTCTTGACGGGGGTGAAACGCATTGGCTTTTGCCTCCATAGGTTCAGGGACACGGCGGCGCTGGTCCGGCCGTGCCATGGAGCTAAGGGGGTTGTGCGGAAGACGGGCAGAACCGCCAATACAAACCGACACTAGCAACAAGAGGATCCGCAGGTGCGGGTCTTGCAAGACAGGAGTCTCAAAAAACGGAGTTTTCGAGAACCCACAGATAGTGAACAAACTGAAAGAAGAAGGCAGCATCTTAACCGAAATTGATGCATGCCCCAACCCCGGCGCCGAAGAAAACAGATACATTCAGACCGGGAAACGTCCGGGCAAACCCTGCTTCCCAAGAGGGGATTCCCCCTTTTCCCCTGGAGAATCCCGGGCCGAAAACACGGATACAATCAGTTAATATTTTGTTGGTATCACTACACTTCCGCCAGCCAACATCGGCGTTTCGAGCGCTTGAAACGGGGTCTCAACGGCCTTCGCCGGCGGCATCGCGGTACATGTAATCACGCCGCCAGGGGTAGGCCTGACCGGGCGGATTGTCCAGCTCGTCGGGCCGCCCGGTGGCCGGGTGGTGGCCCAGCACCTGATGCAACGCGATCCAGCCATGCTCGAAGCCCATGGCGCAGCCGGCCAGGTAGAGCCGGTAGGCGCGCAGCGAACGCGCGCCCTGCTCGCCACCCAGGATCCGCGCGGCCTCCGGCAGGCGCGCTTCCAGCGCGTCGCTCCAGGCCCACAACGTGCGGGCGTAGTGCGGGCGCAGGTTCTCGACATCGACGTCTTCCAGCCCGCCGTTGGTCATCGCCTCCAGAACCACACTGATGTGGGTCAGCTCGCCGCCCGGGAAGATGTACTTCTCGATGAATTCGCCCATGCCGCTGCCGAGTTCGGCGTTGTAGACGCCGGCCGCGGTAATGCCGTGGTTCAGGATCAGCCCGCCCGGCCTGAGCAGCCGCCGCAGCTTGGCGAAATAGCCTTCCAGTTGGGCCCGGCCGACGTGCTCGAACATGCCGACCGAGGCAATCTTGTCGAATGGCGCGGTTTCGTCGAGCTTGCGGTAATCCAGCAGCTCCACGCGCACGCGCCCGCCCAGGCCCTTTTCCTGGATCAGCCGGGTGACGTGCGCGTGCTGGTTGCGCGACAGCGTGATGCCGGTGGCGTCCACGCCGTAGTGCTCGGCCGCCCACAGCAGCAGGCCGCCCCAGCCCGCCCCCACGTCGAGAAAGCGTTCGCCGGGCCGCAGCCGCAGCTTGCGGCAGATATGGTCGAGCTTGGCTTCCTGCGCCTGCGCCAGAGTCATATCGGGCTCGCGGTAGTAGGCGCAGGAATAGACCCGGCGCGGATCCAGCCACAGCGCGTAGAAGTCGTCGGACAGGTCGTAATGGAATTCGATCTGACGGGCATCGCGCTCCACCGAGTGGCGCCACACCGACATCACCTTGCGCACCAGTTCGGTCAGCCAGCCGCCGCGCGCCGCGTCCACCGGGGAGCCCGGCAGCAGCGCCGAGGCCGCCGCCATCACGTCGCGCATCGCGCCTTCGATATCGATGCGGCCCTCGACGTAATCCTGGCCCAGCACGCCGACCGCGCCTTCGGCCAGGTGGGCCAGGGCGGTCTTGTCATGCGTCACGAAGCGCACCCGGGGATCCCGCGCGCCCAACACCGCGCCATCGGGCAGCACCAACTGGACGGCCACCGGCAACGCCTGGAGCTTGCGTTCCACAACAGACAGCAAAGGATTCACGACCTCTCCCCCGGAATACGTACGGATACGACAGACTGTATCGGAAATCCCCTGCAATTTGCGTGTAAGGTGACCCGTGATACAGTCTTCGGCTTGGTGCAAAACGTGCAATAAAGCCCGCACCCTGTCCCTGCGCGACGCCCATCGCGATCCACATGCCCCCTACGCTTTCCTCCCGCGGCCTCCTGCCGGGCTGGCTCATTCTCATGGGCGCCCTGACCGCGATCGGCCCCTTCGCCATCGACATGTACCTGCCGGCGTTCCCGACGATCGCCGCCAACCTCGGCGTGCCGCGCGGCGACGTCGAACGCACCCTGGCCGCCTACCTGATCGGCCTGGCGCTGGCGCAGGTCTTCTACGGCCCGATGGCCGACCGCTATGGCCGCAAGCCGCCGCTGATGGTGGGCCTGGCGCTTTTCATGATCGCGTCGCTAGGCTGCGCCCTGGCCGGCTCGGTCGAGGCGCTGACCGGCTGGCGCGTGGTGCAGGCCATGGGCGGCGCGGCCGGCATCGTGATTCCGCGCGCCGTCATCCGCGACCACTACGAAACCCACGAGGCGGCGCGCGCCATGTCGCTGCTGATGCTGATCATGGGGCTGGCGCCGATCCTCGCGCCGCTGGCGGGCGGGCAATTGCTGGGCATCGCCAGCTGGCGCAGCCTGTTCTGGGTGATGCTGGCCGGCGGCGCCATGCTGATGACCGCGGTCGTCCTGATCATGAAGGAATCGCTCGCGCCCGAACGCGTCGTGCCGCTGCGCCTGGGCACCATCGTGCAGAACTACCGCGCCCTGTTCGCGCACCGTGGCTTCATGGCGCACAGCCTGGCCGGCGGCTTCGGCCAGGCCGGCATGTTCGCCTACATCATCGGTTCACCGCGGGTGTTCATCGAACTGTACGGCGTCGACCCCAAGTATTACGGCCTGCTGTTCGGCACCAACGCGCTCTCGCTTATCGTCTGCTCGCAGATCAGCGCCCGCCTGTTGCGCAGCCACACCCCGCGCCAGTTGCAGCGCCGCGCCCTGACCTCGCTGGCCTGCGCCAGCCTGGCGGCGGTGGCGCTGGCGTTACTGGGCTGGATGACGCTGCCGTTGCTGATGGCCTGCCTGATCTGCTACATGGGCAGCCAGGGCTTCGTGAACCCCAACTCGGCGGCCCTGGCGCTGTCCGACCAGGGCAAGCGGCTGGGCGCGGCCTCGGCGCTACTGGGGACGCTTCAACTGTCGTGCGGCGCCTTGGCGGGTTTCGCCGTCAGCGCCTGGCAGACCGACAGCGCCCTGCCGCTGACGACCACCCTGGCGACCTGCGCCTGCCTGTCGTGGCTGTCGGGCCGGGTGGCCCAATCCCATCCCGCCTGAGCCCGCAGAAGCGGCACGGAAACCACGCTTGAGCCATCTGCCGCGCCTTGGCACTTGATTTACCTGGATTTTTCGTATTAGAATCTACGTCTTCACATGAAGTTTCCCGTGCTGGACTACTATGCTTTGTAGTTCAACACTCTGACCCCCAAGCGCATTTTTGCGGATGGCAGGCAGCGGGTATAAGCACTGGGCGAAATCCCGGAGTTTGAAATCAAAACTCAGGATCTTCCCCCTCATCCACTAAGACTGGGTGGCCGGCAAGATGGCGAAAACCTCGGGCAAGACCCGGCGGCAAGCCTCTCACAGCCCGGCGGCTGACACCCCGTCTACCCCCCGGTGATGCGCAAGAATAAATGAGGTGCATCCATGGCACGCGTATGCCAAGTGACCGGCAAAGGCCCGATGGTGGGCAACAACGTTTCGCACGCGAACAACAAAACCAAGCGTCGCTTCCTGCCCAACCTGCAATCGCGCCGGTTCTGGGTTGAAAGCGAAAACCGCTGGGTGCGCCTGCGCGTCTCGGCCAAGGCCATCCGCACGATCGACAAGAACGGCATCGACGCCGTGCTGGCCGAAATGCGTGCCCGCGGCGAACTGGCCTAATCGGCCCCCCGCCAATCTGACATACTAGGAGCACGACATGGCCAAAGGTATCCGCGAAAAGATCAAGCTCGAGTCGACCGCCGGCACGGGTCATTTCTACACGACCACCAAGAACAAGCGCAACATGCCCGAGAAGATGCTGATCAAGAAGTTTGATCCGGTCGCTCGCAAGCACGTTGACTACAAGGAAACCAAGCTGAAGTAATTCGGCCGGTATCCGGAAAGCCGAAAAAGGCCCTGCATCGCAGGGCCTTTTTCTTTGGCGCGACGCCAGGCTCGGGCCGGCCACCGCGCCTTTTTCCCTGGCGCACAGGCGCCGCGCGTGTTTCAATTGGGCCGAAATTGCAATCGTGCCCTACAAGGCCCAGCCTTGGCCGGCCTCTCCTGCCAGCGATACCCGCCATGCTCCGTCCCTGCCTGACCCTGCTGCGCCGCGCGCTCGCCCCCGCGCTTCTGGCCCTGGCGCTGACGCCGGCCGCGTCCGCCAAGGACACCAAAGAGCCAGAACCGCCGATCCGCATCGGCGAGATCAACAGCTACAAGGCGATTCCGGCCTTCCTGGGCCCGTACAAGAAGGGCTGGCAGTTGGCGCTGGAAGAGGTCAACGCCTCGGGCGGCGTGCTGGGCCGAAAACTGGAAGTGTTCTCGCGCGACGACAACGGCAACCCGGGCGACTCGGTGCGCGCCGCCCAGGAACTGCTGGCGCGCGAAAAGGTGGATCTGCTGTTCGGCGGCTTTCTGTCCAACACCGGCCTGGCGCTGACCGACTTCGCCAAGCAGCAGCAGGTGTTCTTTCTGGCCGCCGAGCCGCTGACCGACAAGATCACCTGGCAGGAAGGCAACCGCTACACATACCGCCTGCGGCCATCCACCTGGATGCACGTGGCCGCCCTGGCGCCCAAGGCGCTGGCGCTGCGCAAGAAGCGTTGGGCCATCGTCTATCCCAATTACGAGTACGGGCAGTCCGCCGTGGCCACCTTCAAGGCCATGATGAAGGCGTTCCAGTCCGATGTGGAGTTCGTCGCCGAGCAGGCCGTGCCGCTGGGCAAGGTCGATGCCGGCGCGGTGGTGCAGGCGCTGGCCGACGCCAAGCCAGACGCCATCTTCAACGTGCTGTTCGCCGCCGACCTGACGCGCTTCGTGCGCGAGGGCAATACCCGCGGTCTGTTCGAGAACCGCGCCGTGGTCTCGGTGCTGTCCGGCGAGCCGGAATACCTGGAACCGCTGGGCGCCGACACGCCCACGGGCTGGATCGTCACCGGCTACCCCTGGTACGCCATCGATACGCCGGCCAACAAGACCTTCGTCGAGGCCTATCGCAAGCGCTACAACGAGACGCCCAAGGTCGGGTCGGTGGTGGGCTACGCTTCGCTGATGTCGATCGCCCAGGGCCTGAAGGCCGCCGGCGAAGTCGACACCGAGAAGCTGGTCGACGCCTTCGCCGGACTGAAGGTAGATACGCCCTACGGCCCGATCCAGTACCGCAAGATCGACCATCAATCGACCATGGGCGTGTACATCGGCGTTACCGCGGTCGAAGATGGCAAAGGCATCATGAAGGACTTCGCCTACATCGACGGCGCGCGCCTGCAGCCGCCGGACGAACAAGTCCGCAAGATGCGCCCGCGCTGATGAGCCTGTCCGGGCTGCTGGCGCAACTACTCAACGGCCTGGCCGACGCCAGCGCGCTGTTTCTGGTGGCGGCCGGCCTGTCGCTGATCTTCGGGGTCACGCGGGTGGTGAACTTCGCCCACGGCTCCTTTTACATGCTGGGCATCTACCTGGCCTGGACCTTCACTCGCCATTTCGGCGACGGCGCCGGGTACTGGGCCGGCCTGCTGCTGGCGGCGCTGGCCACCGGCCTGATCGGCGCGGCCGCCGAACTGCTGGTGCTCAGGCGCCTGTATCGCGCGCCGGAACTATTCCAACTGCTGGCGACGTTCGCGCTGGTGCTGATCATCGGCGACGCCGCGCTGGCCATCTGGGGCCCGGAAGACCTGTTCGCGGCGCGCGCGCCGGGCCTGGCAGGCGCGGTCGGGATTCTGGGCCGGCGCTTTCCGCAATACGACCTGCTGCTGATCGCCGCCGGCCCGCTGGTACTGGGATTGCTGTGGCTGCTGCTGATGCGCACGCGCTGGGGCCGCCTGCTGCGCGCCGCCGCCGAAAACCGCGACATGCTGGCCGCGCTCGGCGTCAACCAGGCCTGGCTGTTCACCTCCGCCTTCACCCTGGGCGCCTTCCTGGCAGGGCTGGGTGGCGCGCTGGCCGCGCCCCGGGTGCCGGCCACGCTCGGGCTGGACCTGGAGATCATCGCCAGCGCCTTCGTGGTGGTGGTGGTCGGCGGCCTGGGCTCGATCCCCGGCGCCTTCCTGGCGGCGCTGCTGATCTGCTGCGTCAAGGCGGTGTTCGTGTTCATCGGCCAGGTGCAGCTCGGGCCCTGGATATTCAACCTGTCCAAGCTCACCCTGCTGGCCGAGTTCGCCGTCATGGCGGTGGTACTGGTGGCGCGCCCCTGGGGCCTGCTGGGACAGCCGCCGGCGCCGTCCTCGCAGACGCCGGCCGCCGAGCCGCCCATCGCTCCGGCCGGCCCGCGCCTGCGGTGGGCCTACGGCGCACTGCTGGCCCTGCTGGCGCTGGCGCCCCTGGCAGCCGCGCACGCCCCCTACCTGGGCATCCTGCTGACCGAGATCCTGATCGCCGCCCTGTTCGCCGCCAGCCTGCATTTCCTGACCGGACTGGCGGGCATGACCACTTTCGGCCACGCGGCGTGGTTCGGCCTGGGCGCCTACGGCGCCGCGCTGCTGCTGAAACTGGCAGCGCTGCCGATGGCGGCCGCGCTGCTGCTGGGGCCGTTGGCGGCCGCGCTCGGCGCACTGGTGTTCGGCTGGTTCTGCGTGCGCCTGTCCGGCGTCTACCTGGCGATGCTGACGCTGGCGGTGGCGCAGATCCTGTGGGCGCTGGCCTATCAGTGGGACGACGTGACCGGCGGCAGCAACGGCCTGATCGGCCTGTGGCCGTCGGGCTGGCTGGCGCACGGCTCCGGATTCTATTACCTGACGCTGGCGCTATGCGCGGCCGGCATCGCCTGGCTGCGGCGCCTGGCGTTCTCGCCGCTGGGCTATGCGCTGCGCGGCGCGCGCGATTCGGCCCTGCGCGCCGAGGCGCTGGGCATGGACACGCGCCGCATCCAGTGGGCAGGCTTTGTCGCGGCATCGCTGACGGCAGGCCTGGCCGGATCGCTGTACGCGTTTTCGAAAGGCAGCATCGCGCCCGACGTGCTCGCCGTCAGCCGCTCGGTCGACGGCCTGGTGATGGTGCTGCTGGGCGGCTTGCAGACGCTGGCCGGCCCGCTGGTGGGCGCCGCGGCCTATACCTGGCTGCAGGACGCCGCGGCGCGCAGCACCGAGTACTGGCACGCCGTCCTGGGAGTGGCCATTCTGGCGCTGGTCATGCTGTTTCCCGCCGGCCTGGCGGGCGCGGCGCTACGCCTGAACCGGAGCTGCGCATGACGGCCGCCGCCCCCTTGTTGCAGGTGCGGGGACTGCGCAAAGCCTTCGGCGGCATCGACGCGCTGGCGGATGTCTCCTTCCAGTTGGACGCCGGCCGCATGCTGGCGCTGATCGGCCCGAACGGCGCCGGCAAGTCCACCTGCTTCAACGTGCTGGGAGGACAATTGCGGCCGGACGCCGGGTCGGCGCGACTGGACGGGCGCGAACTCATCGGCCTGTCGGCCCGCGGGATCTGCCGCCTGGGCGTGGGCCGCACTTTCCAGACGGCCGCCACCTTCCGCTCGATGACCGTGCTGGAAAACGTGCAGACCGCGCTGCTGTCGCGCGACCGCCTGCTGTGGCGGCCCTGGCGCCGCGCCGCATCGCACTGCGTCAACGAGGCGCTGGCGCTACTGGAACAGGTGCAGATGGCCGGCCAGGCCGGCGCCCATTGCGGCGCCCTGGCCTACGGCGAGGTCAAGCGGGTGGAGCTGGCGATGGCGCTGGCGCACCGGCCGCGTCTGCTGCTGATGGACGAACCCACCGCCGGCATGGCCACCAACGAACGCCACGCCCTCATGCGCCTGACGCGCGAACTGGCCGATACACAGCGCATGGCGGTGCTGTTCACCGAGCACAGCCTGGACGTCGTTTTCAAGCATGCCGACCATATCGCCGTGCTGGTGCGCGGCAGCCTGCTGGCCGAAGGCCCGCCCGACCGCATCGCGGCCGACGCGCGCGTCAAGGCGGCCTATCTGGGCACCGACGCACCGGTCTGAGCAACGCTCAGCCTCCGGCCTGCGGGCTGTCCGGCTGGCATTCCCAGAACACCTTGGCGCTGCAGCCCGCGCAAATACCACGATCCAGGCGGGCGTAGATGCTGTGCAGCGCCGTGGCCTTGTCGGGAAACACGTGGTCCGCGCCCAGCCGATCCAGAAAGCCGGTGCGCCGCCACATCGCCAGCACTTCAGGGCGCGGCCGATGGAAGTACAGGTCGCCGCCCAGCGCGCGGCGCGCGGCCAGCTCGTCCTCCCAGACCTGGGCGCCGGCCAGGTCGATGAAATTCATGCTCTTGGCCATCACCAGCAGATGGCGCGGCGCGTCCGGCGCCGCGCGCAATTCCTGCAGGCGCTGCGCCACGTGCGCCGCGGCGCCGAAATAGACCGAGCCCTCCATGCGCAGCAGCTTGAGCTGGGGGCATTCCGGCAGCGCCTCGGGCTGCCGCTCCAGCACCACGAAGCGGCGATCCAGTCCGCGCGAATCGAAGCCCATGGTGCGCATCGCCGGCCGCGAGGTTCGGTGCAGGTACACCATCAGCGACAGCACCGTGCCCAGCAGGATCGCGACCTCCATGCGAAGAGTCACGGTGGCCGCCAGGGTGGCGGCGGCAATGGCGCTTTCGCCGCGCTGGGTGCGGATCAGATGCCGCCAGCGCGGCACGTCCAGCAAGGTCCAGGCCACCAGCAGCAACAGGCCAGCGATGGCCGCGTGCGGAATGCGCGCCAGGAGCGGCCCGCTCAGCGCCACCAGCGCCATCAGCAACAGGGCCGAGAACACCGCGGCCAGCGGCGTCTTCGCACCCGCCTCGTAATTGGGAATGGAACGGTTCAGCGAACCGCAGGACAGATAACAGGAAAAGAATCCGCCGACCACGTTGGACAGGCCCTGCCCGACGAATTCGCGGTTGGCGTCGATGCGCTGGCCCGAGCGCGCGGCCACCGCCTTGGCGATCGAAATGGATTGCGCCAGCGCCACGATGGTCAGGGCGAAAGCCAGGCTGAGCAGATCGGGCAAGGCGCGCCAATCGACCCGCGGCACATGGAACGGCGGCCAGGGCTGGGCCAGGTCGCCCAGCACCGGCACCGCGGCCGCGCCCCAGCGCGGCGCCAGGGCATTGAACGCGGCCGCGGCCAGCGCCCCCGCGGCCAGGCCGGCCAGCATGTAGGGCTTGCGCTTGTCCAGGCGCTTGAGCAGCAGCGCCACGGCGATCGTCACCACCGTGACCAGCAGCGCGCCCGCTTGCACCCGATCCAGGCTGGCGGCCAGGCCCAGCAGCAAGGCGCCCGCGCCGTGCGAGGCGGGGGCCGGCAACCCGAGCGCATCCTTCAAGGCATGCACCGCGATCAACAGGGCCGCGCCGCTGGTGAAACCGAACAGCGCTGACGGCGAGATGAAATGCGCCAGCGACCCCAGGCGCAGGATCCCCACCAGCCATTGCATCAACCCGACCAGCACCGTCACCGCCAGGGCCAGTTCGATATACCCCGGACTGCCCGCCACCGCCAGCGGCGTGAGCACCGCGAACAGCGCCAGCGAATTGGCATTGGTGGGGCCGGACATGACATGACGGCTGGAGCCGAACAACGCCGCCACGATACAGGGCACGATGGCCGAATACAGACCGTACTGCGCCGGCAGGCCGGCCAGCGTGGCGAACGCCACGCCCTGGGGCAGCACCAGCAGGGCCCCGAGCAGCCCTGCCGCCAGGTCGGCGCGCAGCGTCGCGGCGCCGACTTCCGGCACCCAATCGCCAAACACCCGCACCAGCCACGCCCCGCGTCCCGCCGCCATCATTGCCTTCCTTGCGTTCTTTTCTGTCCCTGCCGCGCTCAGCGCAGGAACCTGCGTTCCAGTTCGCGCATGTCCGCGTCGCCCTGCAGGCCGATGATATCTCGCACCGTGGGCAGATCCGCATCCACGCCATGGATGCCGCCATCGGCGCGAATGCGGGCGAAGACCTCGCGCATCGCGCCCACCGCCGCGCGGATCGCGTGATTGCCGTAGATCACCAGCCCCACCTTGCCCAGGGCCTGGATATCGGCCTCGCGCAATTGCGGATAGGCGGTCGGCACCAGCACCAGCGGCACCCGGCCGGACCAGGCCGCGATGAACGCCAGCACCTCGTCCGGCGTGGTCTGCTTGGAATGGATCAGGATGGCGTCGGCGCCGGCGGCCTCGTAGGCGGCCGCGCGCGCCAGCGCCTCTGCCTGCCCGAGCCCGGCGATCAGCGCCTCGGTGCGGGCGATGACGCAGAAATCCGGATCGCGGCGGGCGGCGCAGGCGGCCTCGATCTTGCCCTGGAATTCGGCGACGCGCACCAGTTCCTGGCGGCCGCCGGCACGCAGGCTGGTGTCCTTGGGAAAGGTCTTGTCCTCCATCACCACGGCCGACACGCCCGCCGCCTCGTATTGCGGCACGCTGTAGGCGACGTTGATGGCATTGCCGAAACCCGTATCGATATCGGCGATGACCGGCACCGCGACGGCCGCGGCGATGGCCCGCATCATTTCCAGGTGCAGGCCGGCCGACAGGATGTTGGCGTCTGGCACCGCATAGCTGGCCGACAATTCGAAGCCGCTGCCCCAGATCGCATCGAACCCCGCCTCGGCCGCCAGCTTGGCCGACAGCGGATTGTGCGCGGACATGGCGTGCATCAGGGTGGCGTCCTGCAATTTCTGGCGAAAACGTGCGTGGCGGGGCATGGCGCGGCAGTCGGGCGACCCGGCGCGGAAAGCGCCGGCTGGCCCCCATTTAACACGAAAAGCGGCCGTGGCCGCCGCGCGCGGGGGCCGTGTGCCGGTCAGCCCGCCCCGCCGCCGCGCCGCGCCTTCATCGCCCGGCCGATCGCGGCCAGCGCGTCATCGGACACCAGACGCGCGGCCAACGGCAGCAGTTCCTCTTCCTCGCGCCGGATATGCGCGGCGTAGGCCGCCGCGAACGTCTCCACCCGCGCCGCTGGCAAATCGGCGCGCCGGCCCGCGGCAACCGTTTCCAGGGTCTGCCGCAACGGCGCCCACAACGCCGCCAGACGCACATGATCGGCCACCAGGCCGTCCACCAACGCATGCAGGCAGACCGCGTCAGAGCCCGCCATGGATTCGATCAGGGCGGGAAACAGGTCTTCTTCCTCGTCCTCATGGTGGTGCAGCGCGGCGCTCTGGAAATAGCGCACCACGGCCGCGGCCGCGACCTGGGCCGCGGCATCGCTGCCGTGCACCGGCAAGTGCGCGGCCAGCCGCCGCAAGGTTTCGCACTGGCGCGCGATACGGCCATGACAGGCCGACAGCAGCCCCAACGGATCATCGGGAGTCGGCGCCGCCGCCGGCCCGCCGGGAAAACTCACTGCCATGGCAACCCTCCGTCAGCCCGCGTGGCCGCGCCACCACAGGCGAATCGAATCCCAGGCGCGGCCGGCCAGGCCGGCCTCGGCCACCGGCTCTAGCGCCACCACCGGAAACTGCATGGCGGGCTTGCCGTCGACCATCACGCGCAACGAACCGACCGTGGCCTGGGCCGCGATCGGCGCCACCAGCGGATCCTGCGGCGCCCAGACCGGTTCGACCTTGGCGCCGGCCGGCACGGTGACGTAGGCGTCGCGCGCGAAGCCTGCCTTGAGCGTGTCCGCCTGGCCCTTCCAGACCTCGGGCGTGGCCACCGCCTCACCCTTTGCATAGAGCTTGATGGTATTGAACCCCTGGAAGCCCCATTCCAGCAACGCGCGGCTTTCCTGTGTGCGCAACTTGTCCGACGCAGTGCCGACGACCACGGTGATCAGGCGCCGCTGCTCTTTGCCATTGGGCCGGTGCGCGGTCGCCACGATGCAGTAACCGGCCGCGTCGGTATGGCCGGTCTTCAGCCCATCGACGCTGGGATCGAGCCACAGCAGCCGGTTGCGGTTCGGTTGCGTGATGTTGTTGTAAGTGTAGGTCTTGGCCGAATCGTAGGTCTTGTACAGCTCGGGGTAATCGCGGATGAAGCGCGTGGCCAGAATCGACAGGTCGCTGACGGTGGAATAAGTGTCGGGGTCCGGCAGGCCATGCGGGCTGGCGAAATGCGTGCCGTGCAGGCCCAGTTGCGCGGCGGTGTCATTCATGCGCGCCACGAACGCCTCGACACTGCCCGACACCGCTTCGGCCAGCGCGATCGCGGCGTCGTTGCCGGACTGGATCATCAAGCCGCGCAGCAACTGATCCACCGAGACTTTGGATCCCGGCTCCAGGAACATCTTGGAGCTGCCGGGCGGCACTTTCCAGGCACGCGTCGAGATGGTGACCTTCTGGTCCGGCGACACCTCCTTGTTGTGGATGGCGCCGAACACCACGTACGCCGTCATGATCTTGGTCAGGGAGGCCGGCTCGATCCGGGCGGTGGCGGCGTGCGAGGCAATCACCTGGCCGCTGGTCTCGTCCAGCAGCAGCCAGGCCCTGGCCGACAGGTCGGGCTGGGGCATCGATTGGGCCAGGGCGCCTGACATACATGCGGTCGCAACGAGCAGGCTCGCCGCCAACTTCTTCATCAACATAAAGGGGCTTCACTTCCATGCAGGGTAAGGATGGCGCGCCGGCAACGCGGACAGGCAGCCACCAGGCCGCTCGCGCGCAGCGCCGACACGCGGCGCGAAGCATTGGAACATGCCGGTCGCGGATGGTTCAAAACCCCATTGCACAAGCACTTTGCGCGCAGCGCGCGGCGTTGAAAAAATCGCAGCGAATGTCACCGCATTTTGCAAAACCCCTTGTAGCAGGGGTTTTTCTGCCTGGAAAACAACAAAGATTGCGCGAAAGGCCTTGCGAAAGCGGCTACAACCGCCACTCTTCCGCTATCATCGGGCGCGTAGCGTTAAACGCCGATACCCGGCACGCGCTGCCCCATGTCCTCAACATACGGATTTTGACCATGGCCACGAAAGCTAAAGCTCCTGCCAAGAAAGTCACCAAGCCCGCCGCCAAGGCGCCCGCAAAGAAGGCTACCGCCGCCAAGCCCGCTGTGAAGCCGGCCGCCAAGAAGGTCGTCGCCGCCAAGAAGGTCGCTGCCGCCCCCAAGGCCATCAAGGCTGCTCTGAACAAGACCCAGCTGATCGCCTACATCGTCGAGCAGTCCGGCGTCGAAGCCAAGGCGGTCAAGGCCGTCCTGGCCAGCCTGGAAACCTCGGTGCTGAGCTCCGTGGACAAGAAGGGCGCCGGCGAATTCACGCTGCCCGGCCTGTTCAAGGTCGCCGTGCAGAAGGTTCCCGCCAAGGCCAAGCGCTTCGGCAAGGATCCGTTCACCGGTGAAGAGCGCTGGTTCCCCGCCAAGCCGGCTTCGGTCAAGGTGAAGGTTCGCCCGCTCAAGAAGCTGAAGGACGCCGCGCAGTAATTCCGCACGGTTATCCGGTCAAGCCGGAAAGGGCCTGCCCCGCATGGGGCGGGCCCTTTCTTTTTGCGCGCCCGATCCCGCCGGCGAAGACGCGGCTTGCACGGACAACGGCCAGGCTGCTAGAATTTATCTTCACGTAAAGATACTTTATATAAAAACATCATGAACGATCTGGTCGATCTGGTGCTGTCGCAATGGGAACGCGAATGCCCCCACCTGGACATCTCGCCAATGGGCGTCCTGAGCCGCGTGTTCCGCTTTCATGCCTTTGCCGCGCGCGACGTGGGCCAGGCCTTCAAGCGCCACAATCTGCATCAAGGCGAATTCGATGTGCTCGCGACCCTGTACCGCAGTGGCGCGCCGCACGCCATGAATCCGCAGAAGCTGGTCGCGGCGCTGCTGCTGACCTCGGGCGCCATGACCAACCGGCTCGACCGGCTGGAACAGGCCGGCCTGCTGGCGCGCACGCCCAATCCCGAAGACCGCCGCGGCGTCATCGTCGCCTTGACCCCGGAGGGGCTGCGCGTCATCAAACTGGTGCTCAAGGACTATCTGCGCGAACTTGAAACCCTGCTGCAACCGCTGAGCGCCGCCGAACGCCGCCAGATGGCCGGCCTGCTCAAGAAGCTGCTGATCCCGCACGACCGGGAAACGCCCGGCGGCATCGCCGCCTGAGTCTCCCCTCCCGCAACGCCTCATCGCCCCGCCTCACATGAACGCCGCCCCCGCTCAACCCGCCCCGCTCACCGCGCCCGTCGTCCTGCTGATGTCCGTCGCCACTGGCCTGGCGGTCGCCAGCAACTATTACGCGCAGCCTCTGCTGCACACCATCAGCCAGCAATTCTCGCTGTCCAACGCCACCGCCGGCAGCATCGTCATGATCGCGCAGCTCAGCTACGCGCTCGGCCTGATCCTGCTGGTGCCGCTGGGCGACCTGTTCGAACGCCGCGGCCTGATCGTGCTGATGACGCTGTTGTCCTGCGGCGGCCTGCTGCTGTCGGCCTTCGCCCCCAATATCCAGATGCTGATGCTGGGCACCGCCGTGACCGGCCTGCTGTCGGTGGTGGCGCAGGTGCTGGTGCCGTTCGCCGCCACGCTGGCGGCGCCGCACGAGCGCGGCAAGGCGGTCGGCACCGTCATGAGCGGCCTGTTGCTGGGCATCCTGCTGGCCCGCACCGCAGCCGGCGTGCTGGCGGACCTGGGCAGTTGGCGCACCGTGTACTGGGTCGCGGCGATCCTGATGCTGGCCATGTCCGCAGCGCTCTGGAAAGTGCTGCCGCGCCACCGCAGCCAGGCCGCCATGAGCTATCCGCGCCTGCTCGGCTCGATCTTCCGCCTGTTCGCCGAGGAACCCCTGCTGCGCGGCCGTTCGCTGCTGGGCGGCCTGCTGTTCGCCGCCTTCAGCATGCTGTGGACGCCGTTGACCTTCCTGCTGTCCGGCCCGGACTACGGTTTCACCAACACCACCATCGGGCTGTTCGGACTGGCCGGCGCGGCCGGCGCCTACGCCGCCAACCGGTTCGGCCGCCTGGCCGACCGCGGCCTGGGCAACCAGGCCACCCGCATCGGCCTGCTGCTGCTGCTCGCTTCCTGGGGGCTGATGGCCTTCGGCCAGGCCTCCGTCATCGCGCTGCTGGCCGGCATCCTGATCCAGGATCTGGCGATCCAGGGCGTCCATGTCACCAACACCAGTTCGCTGTACCGCACCCGGCCCGAGGCCCGCAGCCGTCTGACCGCCGGTTACATGACCAGCTACTTCATCGGCGGGGCCACCGGATCGCTGGTATCGTCCTGGCTGTACTCCCATTACGGCTGGCCCGGCGTGGTCACCGCGGGCGCGGTTCTGGGGGCCGTTACCCTGGCCTACGGCGTGCTGGGGGCCAGCGCCCGCATCCCGGAAACCGCCCCGCCCCCTATCCGCGCCTAGCACCTCCTATAATCAGGGGTTTTGGCCGCCCCCGCGCCCGGTGCGCGGGGGCGGTTCACCCATTTTTCGCCATCGTGCACGAGCCCATGCAGGAACGTTACCTCCCCACTACCGTCGAAGCGGCCGCCCACCAAGACTGGCAGGCCCGCGACGCCTATCTGGTCCATGAACACGCGAAGAACCCGGACGGCTCCGAGAAGCCGAAGTTCTACGCCTGCTCGATGCTGCCCTATCCCAGCGGCAAGCTGCACATGGGCCACGTGCGCAACTACACCATCAACGACATGATGGCGCGCCAGTTGCGCATGCGGGGCTACAACGTGCTGATGCCGATGGGCTGGGACGCCTTCGGCATGCCGGCCGAGAACGCCGCCATCAAGTCCAAGGTGCCGCCCGCCAAGTGGACCTACGACAACATCGCCTACATGAAGAAGCAGATGAAGGCGATGGGGCTGGCGATCGACTGGTCGCGCGAAATGTGCGCCTGCGACCCCGAGTACTACAAGTGGAACCAGTGGCTGTTCCTGAAGATGCTCGAAAAGGGCGTCGCCTACCGCAAGACCCAGGTCGTGAACTGGGATCCGGTCGACCAGACCGTGCTGGCCAACGAACAGGTCATCGACGGCCGCGGCTGGCGCTCGGGCGCCCCGGTCGAAAAGCGCGAGATCCCCGGCTACTACCTGCGCATCACCGACTACGCCGACGAACTGCTGGGCGCGGTGCAGAACGACCTGCCCGGCTGGCCCGAGCGCGTGCGCCTGATGCAGGAAAACTGGATCGGCAAGTCCGAGGGCCTGCGCTTCGCCTTCCCGCACCAGATCGCCGGCCAGGATGGCCAGTTGATCCAGGACGGCAAGCTGTACGTCTTCACCACCCGCGCCGACACCATCATGGGTGTGACCTTCTGCGCCGTGGCGCCCGAACACCCCCTGGCCACCCACGCCGCGCAGTCCAACCCGGCGCTGGCCACCTTCATCGAACAGTGCAAGCTGGGCGGCACCACCGAGGCCGAACTGGCCACGCGCGAAAAGGAAGGCCTGCCCACCGGCCTGTTCGTGACCCATCCGGTCACCGGCGACCAGGTCGAGGTCTGGGTCGGCAACTACGTGCTCATGACCTACGGCGACGGCGCCGTGATGGGCGTGCCCGCCCATGACGAGCGCGACTTCGCCTTCGCCAAGAAGTACAACCTGCCGATCCGCCAGGTGGTGGACGTGGCCGGCAAGGCCTACTCCACCGACGCCTGGCAGGAATGGTACGGCGACAAGCAGAGCGGCCGCACCATCAACTCCGGCAAGTACGATGGCCTGTCGCACAAGGAAGCCGTGGACGCCATCGCCGCCGACCTGGGCGCGCAAGGCCTGGGCGAAAAGCAGACCACCTGGCGCCTGCGCGACTGGGGCATCTCGCGCCAGCGCTACTGGGGCACCCCGATCCCCATCATCCACTGCGCGGACTGCGGCCCGGTGCCGGTTCCCGAAAAGGACCTGCCGGTGGTGCTGCCGGACGACCTGATCCCGGACGGCAGCGGCAATCCGCTGGCCAAGAACGAAGCTTTCCTGAAGTGCGCCTGCCCCAACTGCGGCAAGCCCGCGCGCCGCGAGACGGACACGATGGACACCTTCGTGGACTCGTCCTGGTACTTCATGCGCTACACCTCGCCAGGCAACGACAAGGCCATGGTCGACGCGCGCAATGACTACTGGATGCCGATGGACCAGTACATCGGCGGCATCGAGCACGCGGTCCTGCACCTGCTGTACGCGCGCTTCTGGACCAAGGTCATGCGCGACATGGGCCTGCTCAATTTCGACGAGCCCTTCACCAAGCTGCTGTGCCAGGGCATGGTGCTGAACCACATCTACTCGCGCAAGAACGCCCAGGGCGGCATCGAGTATTTCTGGCCCGAGGAAGTCGAGAACGTCTACGACGCGCGCGGCGCCATCACCGGCGCCAAGCTCAAGTCGGATGGTTCCGACGTGACCTACGGCGGCGTGGGCACCATGTCCAAGTCCAAGAACAACGGCGTCGACCCGCAATCGCTGATCGACACGCTGGGCGCCGACACCGCCCGCCTGTTCGTCATGTTCGCCAGCCCGCCCGAACAGACCCTCGAATGGTCCGATTCCGGCGTCGAAGGCTCGAACCGCTTCCTGCGCCGCCTGTGGTCGATCAGCTACGCGCAACGCGACGCCGTCGCCCGCGGCCTGGCCGCTGGCGCCGATTGGGCCGACGCGCCCGCCGCCGTCAAGGATCTGCGCCGCGAGGTCTACACCCTGCTCAAACAGGCCGACTACGACTACCAGCGCATCCAGTACAACACCGTCGTGTCCGCGTGCATGAAGATGCTCAACGCCATCGACGACGCCAAACTGCCGCAAGGCGCCCATGCCGACGCCGCCTACGCCGAAACGCTCGGCGTGCTGCTGCGCGTGCTGTATCCGGTGGTGCCGCACATCACCTGGCACCTGTGGCGCGACCTCGGCTACGCAAACGAGCTGGGCGACCTGCTCGACGCGCCGTGGCCGCATGTCGACGAGGCCGCGCTGGTCGCGGACGAAATCGAACTGATGCTGCAGGTCAACGGCAAGCTGCGTGGCTCGATCCGCGTCGCCGCCAAGGCCGCCAAGGAAGATATCGAGAAACTCGCCGCCGCCCAGGATGAAGTCGCCCGCTACCTGGAAGGCCGCCCGCCCAAGCGGGTCATCGTGGTTCCGGGCAAACTGGTCAACGTCGTAGGCTGATGAGGTCAAGCATGTACTTCGCCGGGCAACACACGCAATCCCCCCGCCAATCCTGGCTGCTGCGCGGCGCCTGCCTGGCGCTGTTCATGCTGATCTCGGCTTGCGGCTTCACGCTGCGCGGGGTCACCCCGCTGCCGTTCGAAACCTTGTACCTTGGCATTCCCGACAACACCCAGTTCGGCGCCGACGTGCGCCGCGCGCTGCGGGCGGCATCGCCCGACACCAAGCTGGTCGCCTCGCCGAAGGATGCGCAGGCGATCCTCCAGGAAGTGTCCAACACGCGCTCCTTGCGCGAGGTGTCGTTGAACGCCCAGGGCCGGGTCGAGGAATACGAGCTCGGCATCAACTACACCTTCCGCCTGATCGACGCCAAGGGCCGCGCCCTGATCCCGGACACGACTCTGTCGATTTACCGCGAAATGCCGTACGACGACCAGATCGTCCAGGCCAAGCAGGGCCAGATCGAAACGCTCTATATCGCCATGCAGCGTGATCTGGTCTCGCGCCTGCTGCGCCGCATGACCGCGCCGGAAGTGCGCAAGGCATTCGAGAACCGCGAACAGCGCGGCGAGGACGGCGAACTGCCGCTGTACGATCCGACCGCCCCGATGCCGCGCAGCGCGCCGGCGCCGTGGCAGACGCCCTCCACCACCGATCCGGCCTATACGCGCTGACCGATGGCACAACCCCTGGACGCGGATCGCCTGGCCGATCACCTGCAGCGGGCGGGCAACCGCCTGGCCCCGCTGTATACGGTGTCCGGTGACGAACCTCTCCTGGTGACCGAGGCCGTGGATGCGCTGCGTGCCGCCGGCCGCGCCGCCGGCTACACCGAGCGCCTGTCGATGGTGATGGACGCGCGCAGCGACTGGAGCGCGGTCGTCGCCGCGACCCAGAGCGTGTCGCTGTTCGGCGACCGCCGCATCCTCGAACTCAAGATTCCCACCGGCAAGCCCGGCAAGTCGGGCGCCGACACACTCGCGCGCCTGGCCGAGCAGGCCGAAAAACAGGCGGACAACCCCGACACGCTGATCCTGGTGGCGCTGCCGCGCCTGGACAAGGCCACCCGCGAAAGCCGCTGGATGCAGGCCTTGAACCGGGGCGGCATGACGGTCGACATCGCCAGCGTCGAGCGCGCCCGCTTGCCCGCCTGGGTCGGACAGCGCCTGGCGCGCCAGAACCAACGCACCGACAACGCCACCCTGCAATGGATGGCCGACAAGGTCGAAGGCAACCTGCTGGCCGCGCACCAGGAAATCCAGAAGCTGGGCCTGCTTTACCCCGAGGGCCAACTGGCGGCCGAGGATGTCGAGCGTGCCGTGCTCAACGTCGCGCGCTACGACGTGTTCGGCCTGCGCGATGCCATGCTGGCCGGCGACATCGCCCGCACCATCCGCATGATCGACGGCCTGCGTGCCGAAGGCGAGGCCCTGCCGCTGGTACTGTGGGCGGTGGGCGAGGAAATCCGCCTGCTGGCCCGGGTGGCGCAAGCCCGCAGTCTGGGACAGGACGCCAATGCCCTGATGCGCCGGCTGCGCATTTTCGGGACGCATGAACGCCTGGCGTTGCAGGCGCTGGGCCGGGTACGTCCCGACGTCTGGCCTGCCGCGGTGCAGCACGCCCATGAGGTCGACCGTCTCATCAAGGGGCTGTCGGTACCCGGACGGCTGTCCGACCCCTGGGAAGAAATGACTCGCCTGGCCCTGCGCGTGGCCGCCGCCGGCACCCGACCGTGAAGGCGGCCCCGGCCGCCGCCACCGTCTCGTCCTCCCGGCCTGTGGCCGGATAAACTACTTCCATCCGCAAGCGGCGTCCCGGCCGCCCCCATTTCACTATGAACGACGCCCTCATGTCCTCGTCCTCCATCGAACAAGCCATGCTGACCCTGGGCGAGAATGCGCGCCGGGCTTCGCGCGCCATGATGCGCGCCAACAGCGCGGCCAAGAATCAGGCCCTGTTGGCCATGGCCGAGGCGCTGGCCGCCAACCAGACCGAACTGCTGGCCGCCAACGCCAAGGATGTCGCAACGGCCCGCGCCAATGGCCTGGAGCCCGCCCTGCTCGACCGCCTGACGCTGTCGGAAAAGACGCTGGCACACATGGCCGAAGGCCTGCGCCAGATCGCCGCCCTGCCCGACCCGATCGGCAGCGTCACCGCCACCACCGTGCGTCCCAACGGCATGCGCGTGGCACAGATGCGCGTGCCGCTGGGCGTGATCGGCATCATCTACGAATCCCGCCCCAACGTCACCATCGACGCCGCGGCGCTGTGCCTGAAGTCGGGTAACGCCGCCATCCTGCGCGGCGGCAGCGAAGCCCTGCACTCCAACGTGGCGCTGGGCCGCATTGTCCAGGTGGGCCTGGCCGCGGCCGGCCTGCCGCAAGACGCGGTGCAGGTCGTCGCCACGGCCGACCGCGCCGCGGTCGGCAAGCTCATCACCATGACCGAGCACATCGACGTCATCGTGCCGCGCGGCGGCAAGGGCCTGATCGCCCGCCTGTCGCGGGAAGCACGCGTGCCGCTGATCAAGCACCTGGATGGCAACTGCCACGTCTACATCGACGCGGCCGCCGATCCGGACAAGGCCCACGCCATCGCCTTGAACGCCAAGACCTACCGTTACGGCATCTGTGGCGCCATGGAGACCTTGCTGGTGGATGCGGTGGCCGCCGTCTCGATCCTGCCCCGCCTGGCCGCGGCGCTGACCGAGCACGGTGTCGAGCTGCGCGGCTGCCCGCGCACGCTGGCGCTGCTGCCGCATGCCAAGCCGGCCACCGATGAAGACTGGGGCACCGAATACCTGGGCCCGATCCTGGCGATCCGCATCGTCGACTCGCTCGACGATGCCATCGAGCACATCGCGCGCTGGGGCTCTGGCCACACCGACGCGATCGTCACCGAAGACCTGTCGGCGGCGCAGCGCTTCCAGCGCGAAGTCGACTCCAGCTCGGTCTACGTCAACCTGCCCACCTGCTTCGCGGACGGCTTCGAGTACGGCCTGGGTGCCGAGATCGGCATCTCCACCAACCGCCTGCACGCCCGCGGCCCGGTCGGCCTGGAAGGCCTGACGACCCTCAAATGGGTACTGACCGGCGAAGGCCAGACCCGCGGCTGACCCGCCCTTCCTACAACCTTCAGTGCGCGGCGCCGCCGCGCCTTACCGGGATTTCCATGCATTCACCCGCCATGGCCATGGCCTTCAGCCTTTTCGTGCTGTGCTTCATCACCTGCTCGCTCAGCGGCCTGGTGCTGTTCTTCTTCAAAAGCAAGCAGATCAACGCCGCGCTCAAGCATCCCTACCTGCAGCATCGCCCGTTCGAGCGCTATCCGCTGGCGATCAAGGCGGCGATCATGCTCGACTATTTCTTCCGCCTGATGTTTCCGGGCACCCGCTTCTGGTTGATCGGCAACGCCAATGATCTGCTGGCCCATGTCGATCCCAAGCAGACGCCGCTGGCCCTGAAATGGCCGATCGTCGGCTTCTGGGGCTCCTGCTGGCTGGGCCTGATCGCCATGATCGTCCTGTGGACCCTGCTGTTCATGGGGATGTGAAGCGCATGCAGTTGCAGATCGAAGACTACCCCGGCAGCACCGACGCGGCCCGCATCCTGATCGCCGCGCGCGAGGCCGGCACGGCCGGTCCGCGTCTGCCGTCCGACTGTCGCCCGCAGACCCAGGGGCAAGCCCTGGCGGTACAGCAGCGCACCGCGCAATTGCTGCGCGAGACGCGCCAGGACGCCATCGCGGCCTGGAAAAGCGCCTTGCCATCGCCCGAGAAAACCGTGGTCGCGCCCATCTACGCGTCGACCGTGGCGTGCGGCGCAGTGGTCCCTACCCGCGCGCCGGTCGTGCGCATCGAACCCGAAATCGCGTTCGAACTGGCGCGCGACCTGCCTGCTCGCGACACCGCCTACACCCCTGCCGAGATCGACGCCGCCATTGGCGCGGCGCGGCTGGCATTGGAGGTCCTGGGCTGTCGCTACGCCGCGCCGGAACATGCCAGCCTGCCGGAACTGCTGGCCGACCACATGTTCAACGCCGGCCTGGTGCTGGGGCCGCGCATCGCCTCGCCCGATGCCGCCCCCGCCAGCATGACCCTGACCCTGTCGATCGACGGCGTCGAAGTCGAGCAGCACGCGGGCATTCATCCTAACGACAACGCCAAGGCCGGCCTGTATTGGCTCGCCAATTTCCTGCGCGAGCAGGGCCTGGGCCTGCGCGCGGGCCAACACGTCATCACCGGATCGTATGCCGGATTCCTGGACGTGCCCGCCGGCCGCGACCTCGAACTCGCCTACGGCGACCTGGGCGTCTTGAAACTGAGGTTTACCGCCGGTTAAGCTGGGGGCCGCTTCCAACCACGTGCCGCCCATGCTGACCCTGCGCCCCTTCTCGCCCTCCGACTACCCCCTGCTCGCCAGCTGGTTCAACAGCCAGGCGGAAGTGGTGCAATGGGGCGGCTCGCATGTGTCGTATCCCCTGGCGCCGGCCGACATGGACGCCATGCTGCGGGAAGGGCATGCGCAACCTCCGGCACGGCGCTGCTGGATGGCCTGCCGTGAAGGCCATGACCAGCCTGTCGGCCATGCGCAGCTAGCCTTCGATTGGCGCGACGGCAACGCCCGGCTGGGTCGCGTCGCCATCGCCCCAGGCGCGCGCGGCCAGGGTTTGGCACGGCCCATGGTGGCCTTGATGATCGACGAAGCCTTCGGCACGCCGGGCATCGAACGCCTGGAACTGAACGTCTACATGTTCAACACCCCTGCGATCCGCACCTACGAGGCCTTGGGCTTCACGCTGGAGGGCGTGCGCCGCTCAGCCACGCGCGCCGGCAACGCCCGCTGGGACACAGGCATGATGGGCCTGCTGCGCGCCGAATGGCAGGCCGCGGCCGCCTGAGCCGCCGCACCGCGCGCCAGGCTTGCCCTTGGCTTGCCGGACTCGGCGTCAGCGCGCCACCGGTTCAGCCAGCGCGACCGCGGGCCCGGCTGCCTCGATGGCTTCGCCCGCCGCCAGGCACAGGTCTTCGCGGTAACGGCCCGCCACCACCTGCACCCCGACCGGCCGATCACCCACGTTGCCCATGGCCACGGACAGGCCAGGCAGCCCCATGAAGGGCAGGCCGATCTGTGTCATCTGGGCGCGCCAGACACGCTCGTAGGCAACCTCGCCCTGCAGGTCAAGGTTGTCGGTGAACGGCAGTTCGGCCGACACCGGCAGCAACAGCACCGGATACTGCGCCAGGAACATTTCCCACAGGCGCGTGAGCGTCGCGCGCCGCGTCAACACCGCAGAGAAGCGGGCCATGTCGATGTCGGCCACGCGCGCGCGCTGGCCTTCCAGGGCCGTCAAGGCACCGCGATCGCCTTCCTTGCGGGCCGCCTCGACCATGCCGTCATAGCCGTCGGCCATCCACATGCGGATCTGCAGATCGGCGGCTTCGCGCAACGGCGGCACGGCGTCGACCGTGTCGACCGACCAACCGGCTTCGCTCAGGCGCCGCGCGGCGTCCTGCAGCGCCTTGACCACCGCCGGCTCGGTGTCCATGCCGTCCGGATTCAGGCACAGCGCCGCCCGGCGCGGCACGGTCGGGCCGGTCAGCGGCGCCGGCACCCACCAGGGGTCGCGCGGATCGGGCGCGGCCATGACGGCCAGGCCCAGCCGCAGATCGGCGATGCTGCGTCCGAGCGGTCCCGACACCGCGGTGATCTGGCCGCCGATGGTGCGTTCCGGCAGGGTCGCGTTGTAGGCGGGCACGCGTCCCAGTGACGGCCGCAAGCCATGCACGCCGCAGGCATAGGCGGGATAGCGGATGGAGCCGGCGATGTCGGTGCCGTGCGCCAGATGCCCGATACCGGCCGCCACCGCCGCTGCCGCGCCGCCGGAGGACCCGCCCGGGGTCAAGGCGGGATTGCGCGGATTCCGCGTGTCGCCATGCAGCCGGTTGCCGGTGAACCAGCGCAGCGAGAACGCAGGCGTGTTGGTGCGCCCCACGATCACGGCGCCGGCGCGGCGCAGGTTCGCGACCACCGGATTGTCGACGCTGGCGATCAGATCCTTTTGCAGCGTCACGCCGTTGGTGGTGGCGTAGCCGGCCTGGTCGACGTTTACCTTGATGGTCACCGGCACACCGGCAAGCGCGCCGGGATCATCGCCGCGCGCCAGCGCCCGGTCGACCTCGGCGGCCTGGGCCAGGGCGTCGTCGGGACGGTGATCGACCACGGCGTTGATCCGCGGGTTCACGGCCTGCAGGCGCGCCAGCGCGCTTTGCGTGGCCTCGACTGCGGAAACGTCGCGCCGGCGGATGCGGGCGGCAAGCTCTACTGCGGACAAACGCCAAAGATCGGACACGCGGCACTCCTGTTGCTAGGACATGGAAGACGGACGGCCGAACGCCGCCGGACGGTCAACCTTAGCGCCCCTTGCCCGCGCCCACAAGCCACGGCTTACCGCAAGCACGGCGCCCGTCAGCCGGCCTCGAACACCGCGATGATGGCATCCGCCACCGCTCGCACGCGCGCCGTGCGGTTCAGGTCGCCGTGCATCACCAGCCACAGGTCATAGGGTTCGCTGCGGTTCGGCCAGATCCGCACCAGGTCCGGATACTGCGGCGCCATATGGATCGGCACTTCGCCGATACCCAGCCCCGCGGCCACCGCCTCGATGATCATCATGCCGGAATTCAGTTCCATCGCGATGCGACCGTTGCCCGTCGGTTCGCCGCAAAAGGTATCTGACCAGCCCGGCAGCACCGACTGCTGGTAGGTCACCAGCGTGTGGCCGGCGAACGCGGTGCCCGGGCGCGGTTCGCCGTGCGCCTTGATGTAAGACTTCGAGGCATACAGCCCGACCTCGCGGCGCGCCAGGTGGCGGTGGATCAGATCGGGGCTATCCGGCTTGACGTTGCGGATCGCCAGGTCGGCCTCGCGCCGCGTCAGGTTGCTCAGCTGGATCGATGTCGACAGCGCGACGCGGATATCGGGATGCTGCGCATGCAAGCGGCGGATCGCCTCCATGATGAAATAGCTGGCGACCGTCTCGGACGCCGCCACCCGCACCACGCCCGACAGCCGGTGATCCAGCCCCTGCATCTGGCGCTGCAACTGGTCCGCGGCCTGCTCCATCCGCTCGGCCGCCGCGAAGGCCTGTTCGCCCGCGGCGGTCGGCACATAGCCGGAAGGCGTGCGCAGGAACAACCGCGCATCCAGCGACGCCTCCAGCGCCGCCAGCCGCCTGCCGGCCGTGGCCTGATCGATCTGCAACAGCGCGGCCGCGCCGCGCAGGGTGCCGTTGCGATAGATCGCCAAAAAAATACGCGCGTTGTCCCAATCCATGGCGCCAGGTCACTCCACAAAAAATCCAGGTCGTTAATGATGCATATTTGCATCACGATAAAGCAATTATTCCTCTTTTTTGCATCACCGAAACCTCCTAACCTGTGCGCCTCGGAAAGTCCCTGGAAGCTCCCCGCCATGCGCACCGCCTGCCCCACCGCTGCCCTCCCGCCCGCCCCTGCGGCTACTGCCCCGCGTCCCGTCGCCACTGGCCTGTTGCCGCTGGTCACGCTGGCCATCGGTTTTGTGATGGCCATGCTGGACGTCACCGTCGTCAACGTCGCCCTGCCCAGCATCGCGCAGCAATTCACCGTGCCGCTCACCGACCAGGTCTGGATCGTCGACGGCTACACGCTGACCTTCGCCGCGCTGCTGCTGGTGGCCGGCGCCCTGGCCGACCGCTACGGCGCCAAGACCATCTACCTGGCGGGCCTGGGCGTCTTCACCCTGGCCTCGCTGCTGTGCGGCATCGCGCCGGATGGTGACCTGCTGATCGCCGCCCGCATGCTGCAGGGCCTGGGCGCCGCGCTGTTCATGCCCAGCTCGCTCAGCCTGTTGACCCACGCCTACGAGGACGAGCAGGTGCGCAACCGCATGCTGGCCGCCTGGTCGGCCATCGTGGCCGTGGCGGGCGCCGCCGGGCCGCTGCTGGGCGGTCTGCTGATCCATCAATTCGGCTGGCGCGGCATTTTCCTCATCAACCTGCCGCTGGGCCTGGTCGGCCTGTGGCTGGCGCGGCGTCGCATCCAGGCCGCGCCGCGCCGGCCGCGCGCGCTCAATCCGCTGAGCCACACGCTCGGTGTCACGGCGCTGGCGGCCTTGTGTTTCGTCCTGATCCAGGGCAACGCCTATGGCTGGTCGTCGCCTCCCATCCTGGCGTCTGGCGCCGCGGGCGTGCTCGCCATCCTGGCGCTGGTGCGCCGCGAACGGCGTCACGCCGAACCCATCCTGCCGCGCGCTCTGTTCCAGACCACGCAATTCGCGGCCGCCAATGGCGTCGGCTTCCTCATCAACCTCGCCGCCTACGGCCAGCTGTTCCTGCTCAGCCTGTTTCTGCAACAGTCGCGCGGCGCCGACGCCCTGCAGACCGGCATCCAACTGGTGCCGATGCTGGCGGTATTCTCCATCGGCAACCTGCTGTCGGGCCGCCTCTCGACCCGCTGGAACGTATCGACCGCGCTATTGGGCGGCATCGCCCTGGCAACGGCCATGAGCGCCGTCGGCCTGCTCACTTTCGCGCCCGACATGGCCTACCGGCCCTTCGCCGCGATCATCGCGCTGGCGAACCTGGGCGTCGGCATCGCGGTGCCGGCCATGACCAGCGTCGTCATGCAGGTAGCGGGCAAGCACCACGCCAACAGCGCCGCCGCCGCGCTGAACGCCAACCGCCAGGCGGGCGCGCTGGTGGGGGTCGCCTTGATGGGCACCATCCTGCACCTGCTGCCGGACTGGCACGCCAGCCTGCCCGCTGCCTACGCGGTCATCACCGCCGGCTACCTGGGCGCCGCCGCGCTGGTGTGGCGGCATCTGCGCCGAGCCCGCAACGCGTAGCGCCGCAAACGCTCAGGCCGGGCCCAGGATCGCGACACCACGCCCGGCGAAGAATCGGTCGAAGTCGGCAAGCGCGACGCAGACGTCGGCCTGGGTGCCCGGCTCGCCGGAAGGGTTGTGGAAGGTCACCGCCTGCGCCGTGGCGCGAGTGACCAGCACCAGGTGGCCGCCCTTGGACGGCGGCTCGCGCTCCGGCCAACGGATCCACGGATGCACCGACGCGATAAAGTAGCGCGCCCGCGTCATCACCTGCGCCAACTCGTCGGTGCGCAGGCCCTCCCGCACCTCGGCCTCGAGCCCAAACTCGCGCGCCACGAAGCGCACGAAAGGCGCATAGATCAGGCCCTTGATGGCGCCGTCGTCGGTCTCCGCATAGGCGCCGTACGGCAGGCTGCGGCGCGCCAGCTCCAGGGTCGGATGGATGCGCCCCGACTCGGCGGCCAGCACCATTTTCAGGCAGGCCATGCCGCAGACATGACTGGCCCAGCGCGCATACTCGTCCACATCCCGCGCGCCGGACGCACGCCAGGCCGGATCGTCTTCCAGGCGCAGTTCCTTGCGGATGATCGCGCCCGCGAGGTGGGCCGATTCCCATTGGCAGAAATACGGTACCGCCGGCGCCATGCCGGATCGCGACGCGCGCATGATTCGCTCCACGCTTCAGATGCCCGGACGGGAGGGTGCCCGGTGGCGCTATCTTGCCCGTGGCCGTGGCGCATGGCAACAGGGCCATCTTTGCTTCACAATGGGCCTTCCCTTCGACACCTTCCGGAGCGCCACATGACCGACACGTCCTCCTTTCCCGCCATCCGCCGCGTCGCGGTCGTCGGCGCCGGCACCATCGGTGCAAGCTGGGCCGCGCTGTTCCTGGCGCACGGACTCGATGTCGTGGTGTGCGATCCCGCCGCCGACGCCGAAGCGTCGACCCGCGCCCGCGTCGCCGCGGCCTGGCCGGTGCTGGCCGAACTGGGACGCGTGGCGGCGGGCGCAACGCCCGACGCCTTGCGCTTCGAGGCCGATCTGGCCATCGCGCTGCGCGACGTGGATTTCGTCCAAGAGAACGCGCCCGAGCGCGAAGAATTCAAGACCGACCTGTTCGCCCGCATGGACGCCCTGCTGGCGCCGCACGCCATCGTCGCCTCCAGTTCGTCCGGGCTCATCATGAGCCGGCTGCAGGCGCGCTGCGGGCGCGCGTCGCGCTTCGTCATCGGCCATCCGTTCAATCCGCCGCACCTGATCCCGCTGGTGGAAGTCGTCGGCGGCCGCCAGACCTCGGCCGCCACCATCGACCGCTGCATCGATTTCTACCGCCAACTGGGCAAATATCCGATCCGCGTCAACAAGGAGGTTCCGGGGCACATCGCCAACCGCCTGCAGGCCGCGCTGTGGCGCGAAGCCATCCACCTGGCCGCCGACAACGTCGCCAGCGTGGCCGACATCGATGCGGCCGTATCGCAGGGGCCGGGCCTGCGCTGGGCCTTGTTCGGCCCGCACATGACCTTCAACCTCGGCGGCGGCGCTGGCGGCCTGGCGCATTTCATGGCGCACCTGCTGGGACCGGTGCAGACCTGGTGGGACGACCTGGGCGCTCCCGAGGTCACGCCGGAACTGCAACGCCGCCTGATCGAAGGCGTCAACGCCGAGGCCGGTTCGCGCAGCATCGCCGACCTGGTCGAAACGCGCGATGCACAGTTGACCGCGCTGCTGAAGGTACTGCAGCGCTGATTCCCCCGGGCGTGGGCACGGATGGCCAGCATCGCTGATCGCGCTGTGGCGTGGAAACTCCGGCGGCGGATCGTCCCCGACGGTTTGCACCGCTGGTATCCTATGACCGATGCCCCGCCGCACAGGGCGCCCACTTGCACGCAGGAATTCCGCATGGTCTCCGTCATCCACGATACACAGCACTCCCGCTATACCGCCACCGTCGACGGCGTTCCGTGTGTGCTGGACTACCATCTGCGCGACGGCGTGATGACCATCACTCACACAGGCGTTCCAGGCCAGGTCGGTGGTCGCGGCATTGCCGCCGAACTCACCCGAGTCGCGCTCGAATCGGCCCGCGCCCAAGGCTGGAAGGTGCGGCCGCAATGCTCCTACGCCGACGTCTACATGCGCCGCCACCCCGAATACAACGACCTGCTCGCCTGATCCGCGCCGTGACCACGCCAGACCCGATCGCCTGTCCCTGCGGCACGGCCAAACCCTACGCTGCTTGCTGCGGACGCTGGCACACCGGCGCGCAGGCATTGCAGGCGCCCACCGCGCAAGACCTGATGCGTTCGCGCTACAGCGCCTTCGTGTTGGACAAGCTCGCCTACCTGCTCGACACCTGGCATCCCAGTACGCGCCCGGCGTCGCTCGAACCGAATCCGCCTGGCCTGAAATGGCTGGGATTGACCGTCAAGCAGGCCCGCGACCAGGACGCCGATCACGCCATCGTCGAATTCGTCGCGCGCAGCCGGCTGGCCGGCCGCGCCAACCGGATGCACGAAGTCAGCCGCTTCGTGCGCGAAGCCGGCCGCTGGTACTACGTGGATGGCGACCTAAGCTGATGCCAGTTGGCGACGCGGCAGCTCGCCATCCTCGCCCACGGCCCGCTTCAGCACAGACACCAGGTTCGCGGCCGCGCCGCCCGCCGCGACATGGGTTTCACCCACGATCGCCAATTCGGTTTGCGGCGCTGGCGCCAATCCCTGCGCTGTGCCGAGGATTTCGTGCTCCGGCAGACAGGCGCACGCCGGCAGCAACGAAATGCCCAATCCGGCGCTCACCGCCGCCTGCACCCCCGCCAGGCTTTGGCTGTGATACGCGGCGCGCCACGGGCGCCCAGCGCTCTCGAGCGCATAGATCATGCGTTTGCGATAGATGCAGCCCTGCGGGAACAGCACCAATGGCACGGGCTGCTCGCGCAGCAACAGACGCCGGTGGCCCACCCAGACCAGGCGCTCGGGCCAGGCCGCCAGGCAAGGGCCGTCACCCGGTTCGCGCTTGACCAGCGCCAGATCCAGCTCCCCCGCCGCCAACCTGGCCTTCAGGTCGAAGCTCATCCCGCTGCCGGTTTCCAGGCGGATATCCGGATGGCTGGCGGCGAATCCCGCCAGCAACGTCGCCAGACGCGACACATCGAAGTCCTCGGGAATCCCCAACCGGATCGCCTGCATGCGTCGCGGCGCCGACAACACCAGTTCGGCTTCGTCCGCCATCGCCAGCAGCTTGCGCGCATATGCCAGCATGAGCTCGCCATCCTCGGTGGCCGCCACCTGACTGCCGGCCCGGTCGCGCAGCAGCAACGTCTTGCCCACGCTCTGCTCCAGCTTGCGCACCTGCTGACTGACGGTCGATTGCGTGCGATGCACACGGCCGGCGGCGCGGGTGAAGCTGCCTTCATCCACCACGCAGACGAGGGTTCTGAGTAATTCCAGATCGAGCATGGGATATCCGATAGCCAGTGGGGCAAGGAGGGAGGCAGCAGATATTTATAGATCAACTGACAAGAGTTCTATTATTAATTTTACAACTTACCACGGCCTCCCTAAGCTGGCCCTGTCCCCACCGGCTTTCCAAAGGAGAATCCCATGCCCCTGGACCACCTTCCCCGTCCGCAATGGCTGACTTTCGACTGTTACGGCACCCTGATCCAGTGGGACGAGGGCCTGCAAGCCGCAGTGGCCCGGATCCTCGCCGCGAATCCGCAATCCCGCGCGCCGACGCCCGGGCAGTTCCTGCGCGTCTACGACGAGCACGAACACCGGTTGGAACGCACGCCGCCCCACCTGTCCTTCGCCGACATCAGCCGGGAAGCGCTGCGCCTGACCATGCGCGACCTGGATCTGGCTTACCGTCCCGACGATGCCGTGATGCTGACCGGCAGCATCTCCGCGATGCCGCCGTTCCCCGAAGTCGTGGACACGCTGGCGTCGCTGAAACGCGCCGGCTTCCGACTGTGCATCATCTCCAACACCGACGACGGCATCATCGCTGGCAACGTGGCACAGCTGGGCGGCCATATCGACCGCGTGATCACCGCCGAACAGGCCGGCGCCTACAAGCCGTCCCGGCGCATCTTCGCCCATGCCCACGACAGCCTCGGCGTCACGCCCGATGAAGTCGTGCACGTCTGCGCCAGCCCCCACCTGGATCACGCCGCCGCGCGCGATATCGGCTTTCGCTGTGTGTGGATCGATCGCGGCACCGGCCGCCAACCCTTGCCGGACTACCGTCCCGACGCTACTGTATCGACTCTGGACAAAGTCACCGGCTTATTCCAACAAGCCGGCTGGATGTAAGGCCGCGCTGCGAGCCCGCCTGCAAGGACGACTCCACCCTTGACCTCACTTCGGACTGCCCATGAACAAAGATCCTCACTTCGCCGACGCACTGTTCCATGCTGAACGCGTCGCCAGCCTGCGCGCCGACCTGGCGCTGGCCCTGCGCGCGGCCGCCGCTCACGGGCTCGGCGAAGGCGTATGCAACCACTTCAGCGTGGCGCTGCCCGGTGACACCGATCATTTCCTGTTGAACCCGCGCGGCCTGATGTGGCACGAGGTGCAGGCCGACGACATCGTGCTGGTCGATGCGCAGGGCCGCAAACTCGCCGGCCGTCACGAGGTCGAGCCTACCGCGATGTTCATCCACGCCGCGATCCACCGCGTCGCCGGCAAGGCCTGTGTACTGCACACGCATATGCCCTACGCCACGGCCCTGACGCTCACGGCAGATCGCGCGCTGGATACCACGCTGTCGCAGAATGCCATGCGCTTTCATGGACGCATCGCCGTTGATGGCGATTACAACGGCCTGGCCCTGGACGCCAGCGAAGGCGAGCGCATCGCCCATGCCATGCGCGGCGCCGATATCGCCTTCCTGGGCAATCACGGCGTGGTGGTCTGCGGCGAACGTCTCGACTACGCCTACGACGACCTGTTCTTCCTTGAACGGGCCTGTACCGCCCAGGTACTGGCGCAATCCACCGGACGGCCGCTGGTGCCCGTCGATCCAGCGATAGCCGCCAAAGTCGCCGCCCAGATCCAGGGCGAACGCCTGCAATCGGAACTGTTCTTCGCCGCGCTCCGCCGCCAACTACCGGATGCCGCTCACCGCCACCCGGGTTGACGATGGCAATCGGGGCTTGCGCGCCGCACGACGGTGCAGGTTCAATGCCCTGAAGCCCGGCTTGGTCAATTCACCGCCATAAAGCAAAAACCCCGCAGGCGCTAGCCTGCGGGGTTTTCTTTTCGAATAACTGCCTGATACTGACCTACTTTCACAGACGTCCGTCCACTATCATCGGCGCGAAGGCGTTTCACTGTCCTGTTCGGGATGGGAAGGAGTGGTACCACCTTGCTATGGGTATCAGGCTTGACCTGCCGAGCATCCTGCCGCGATGGCGGGCGCTCCAATCCTGGGTACAGCATGGGCCTGTTTCGCGCGCAACGATCAGAGCCAGGCTCAACAATCGTGCCACGCAAATACGGGCTTTTCACACAAATACAAAACCCCACAGGCGTGAGCCTGCGGGGTTCTGAGCAATAAAAGCCTGACGATGACCTACTTTCACAGAC
>NZ_JBLZXG010000001.1:0-683894 GCF_050285565.1 Achromobacter sp. | reverse complement strand
CAACTGGCTTCTGCCTGATTTGCACCGACTTACGCAAAATTCGCCGACTGCCGGTTCGAGAGAATCATCGCTGACTCGCCGCCTCGCTGCCCTGCGACAAATCCGACTGCCGTAGCGGTCGAATCCGTTGCGCTTGCCTTGCCTCGCCGCCCAACAGAACTGCTTGAACTGCGAAGGAGCGAGACTATAGCACAGAATTTTGGCTTGTCACGCCACGGAAGCAAAAGCGCCGATGAATTTTGCGTACGGCGACCGTGGCGGCGGCCGCCTTGGCCCCTGCAACGCACTTGCCCAACGGCGCGTCTCTCTATATAGATAGGATTGTCCGTGCACGCCTCCTCGCGGAACGCGTCGTTGTGCGTACCCCCCGGCGCGGCCGCCGCTATCCGCTATTTACTATATCTATATAGATAGATCGTCCGGCCCGGAGGCGGCCGAACAGCTTGCCCGGCGCTTTGGTACGTTTACTATTCGCCTTGCGCCGCACTGCCTTTACCTTGGAGAAGATGCCCCCATGCCCCCAACCATCGCGTTGAGCGAAGATATCCTGATCAACGTCACCCCCTTCGAGACCCGCGTCGCGCTGGTCGAGCAGGGATCGGTGCAGGAGCTGCACGTGGAGCGCAGCATCCAGCGCGGGCATGTTGGCAATATCTATCTGGGACGGGTGGTGCGAGTGCTGCCCGGGATGCAGAGCGCCTTTATCGATATCGGTCTGGAGCGCGCCGCCTTCATCCACATCGCGGATCTGCGCGAGAACCGGGGCGAGCGTAGCCAGGGCCTGACCCCGACGCCGATCGAAAAGTTGTTGTTCGAGGGGCAGACCATCATGGTTCAAGTGGTCAAGGATCCGCTGGGCACCAAGGGCGCTCGTCTGTCGACGCAGATCAGCATGGCTGGCCGCATGCTGGTGTACCTGCCGCACGATCCGCATATCGGCATTTCCCAGAAAATCGACTCGGAGTCCGAACGCATCCAGTTGCGCGAGCGCCTGCAGGCGCTGATGCCGCCCGAGGAGAAAGGCGGCTTCATCGTACGCACGCAGGCCGAAGGCGCCAATGACGAGGAACTGGCCGCCGACCTGGAATACCTGCGCAAACTGTGGGCCAGCGTGCAGGCAGCCGCGCGTAGTCAGGCGGCACCCGCGCTACTGCATCAGGACCTGACGCTGGCGCAGCGCGTGCTGCGCGATATGGTGGGGCCCACCACGGGCGCGATTCTGGTGGATTCGCGCACCACCACCGCGGCGATGCGGGAGTGGGCCCGCGTCTATACGCCTTCGGTGGTCGACCGCATCCAGCATTACAGCGGCGAGCGCCCCCTGTTCGATACCGCCAATGTCGACGAGGAGATCGCGCGGGCGCTGTCGCGCCGCGTCGACCTGAAGTCGGGCGGCTACCTGATCATCGACCAGACCGAGGCATTGACCACGGTCGACGTCAATACCGGCGGCTTCGTCGGTGGCCGCAACTTCGACGACACGATCTTCAAGACCAACCTGGAGGCCGCGCAGGCGATCGCCCGCCAGTTGCGGCTGCGCAATCTGGGCGGCATCGTGATCCTGGATTTCATCGACATGGAAGAACAGGAACACCGCGAGACCGTGCTGGCCGAGTTGAAGAAGGCGCTGGCGCGGGACCGAACCCGCATGACGGTCAACGGCTTCACCCAACTCGGCCTGGTGGAGATGACGCGCAAGCGTACCCGCGATTCGCTGGCGCACCAGTTGTGCGAGCCCTGCCCCATGTGCGAGTCGCGCGGCAATGTGCGCACGCCGCGCACGGTCTGCTACGAGATCCTGCGCGAAATCCTGCGCGAAGCGCGCCAGTTCAATCCCAAGGAGTTCCGCATCCTGGCGTCGCAGGACGTGGTGGACCTGTTCCTGGAGGAAGAAAGCCAGCACTTGGCGATGCTGGGCGACTTCGTGGGCAAGCGGGTGTCGCTGGAAGTCGAGAGCACGTATTCACAGGAAAAATACGACATCATCCTAGTTTGAGGCCTGTCGTCTTGCCGGCCCGATGCCGGCCCCGCATGATTCGTGATACCGGAAAGCCGCGCCAGCGGCTTTCTTGCCATCGGGCCAGCCCTCGCCCGCGCGATATCAGTTGCCGCGCAAACTTTCACGTCAATGTGTGTGAATTTTGTATCGCGGCGCTTCGATTGAAATGAAGTTTGAAACCGATGGCGACGGCGGCGATGACCCGATAAGCTCGCCACCGGCTGGCTGGCCCCACAGTCCAGGGGCCCAGCCATTTCCCACGTTTTCCGGAGAATCACATAATGAAAACCCTGTTCCGTCCGTTCGTGCTGCTGGCCCTGGCCTTGCCGCTGGTGTTGGCTGCCTGCGGCAACAAGGAGCCCGAGCAACGCGCCGCGTTCACGCAATTCCTGCAGACCCGCATCGTCGACAAACCGGGCGTACGCGTGCCGCAACTGACGGAAGAAGAGAAGAAGTCGTTCGGCGACTATGCCGCGCAATACGCGGTGATCACCGACTTCAACGCCGGCATGGACGCCTCGGTCAAGCCGATGGGCAACCTGATGCAGAAAGGCGCCGTGCGCTCGCTGAACGATGTGATCGCGCGCCGTGATGACATCAAGACGGTGCAGACCGCGCTCAAGGACATGGGCGAGGCGCTGACCAAGGAGCAGGCCAAGGCCGACGCCGCGCGCGCGCAGCTCAAGCAGCCCGATGACCTGAAGGCGGTGTACGACAAGGCTTACGACAAGACCGTAACGGTGCCCGCCAACACCTTCCGCGAAGTGCTGCCACAGATCAGCGGCACCCTGGACAGCAGCCTGAAAGTGGCGCAGTACGTGGAAGCGCACAAGGCGCAGATCGATCTGTCGGGCCCGGCCCCGCGCGTGCAGGATCCCGCCGTGCTGGCCGAGCTGAACACGCTGCTGCAGGAACTGAGCGCCCAGGCGCAGAAGGTCCAGCAGGCGCAGACGCGCCTGCAGGCGGTGATGCTGGGTCGCTGAGCCGGCGCAGCCTCGCGGCAATCGGGACGGCCCATGCGGGCCGTCTTTTTTTTGCGCGCCAATGCGCCGTCTCGCGACGAGGCGGCGCCGGTGCGCACCGCCAGGTCACGCGGGCGCCGCGCCTTGCCGTGCATGGCGAGCGCCAGCATCTTCAGCAGTCCGTCACCTTCCTGATGACCATCCCGGTCGTTGTAGCGTTTGAAGCGATCGGCATCGAGGAACGGGAGCGGCAGGTTGTAGCCGCGGAGGGGACGGCTGATGCCGGCCGCCAGCATTTCGGTAAGGTTGCTGGCGGACACGTAGGCCTGGTGCCTGGCCGCGCGCCGGGAGCGGCGTCAGGACGCCGTGGCGGCGATGCGGAACGGAAAAGCCTTGGCGCTGCGGACCTTGTCGGTTTCGCGGTGGGCGTTGATGGCCCAGGCCTGGCCGGCGCCGCCCGCCACCTGAACCAATTGGCGCATGGCGCCGGCGGAAAAGCCGCAGTGCAAGGTCATGGCCTGGCGCCGAGCCAGTTCAAACCCGACAGCGTGCGGGGTCGTGGAAATCCGATCCGATTGCAGCATGGCAGCCCCCTGGCAGAAACGCTTCGGAAGTGAAGCGCGGTTGCAGATAAATCTACCTCAGCCGCCCGGACTTGCGCGTGAAATGATGCGTAAAGTAATGCAAAGTGAATGTAATATTTGAAGCCCCGCGCCGGTCATACGCCGGTCATGCCGGCGCGCCAGGTTCGGCGTGACCCGCGGGCGCCACCGTTTCGCGGTCACGCTGGTCGTTCCTGCCGTCGGCGGGGCCGGTCATGTTGCCGTACAACAGCGAACGCCCGGCGAACAGGCCGCCGGCCACCTCCAGCTCGAAGCGTTCGCTGTCGCGCCTGCGCACGTCCGCCACGACTTCGGCGGCCTCGTCCGGCGGCACGCCGACCGCGCGCAGCGCCGCTTCGCCGAAAACCAGCGCCGACTCGAAGGTTTCGCGCACCTGGTAGTCGACCCCTTCCCTGGCCAGGGCCAGCGAATGGATGCGGTCGTAGGCCCGCACCACCAGTTGCACCAGCGGGAATTCGGCCTTGATCAGCTTGACCATGTGATTGACCGACTGCGGATTGTCGATACAGATCAGGATGGCCTTGGCAGTCTCGGCGCCCGCCGTGCGCAGCATGTCGATGCGCGTCCCGTCCCCGTAATAGACCTTGACTCCCCATTTGGCCGCCGCGCGAATGGCGTCGGTGTCGGTGTCCAGGATCGACACTTTCATGTCGCGCGCCAGCATCGCCTGGGTCACGATCTGGCCGAAACGGCCGAAGCCGACGATCAGCGCGCAGCCTTCCAGGTCCTGTGCCACATCGACCCCTTCCATCGACGGCACGGGCTTGGGCAGCAGCCAGCGCAATGCCAGCACGCACAGCGGCGTGAACGCCATGGAGATGATGACGACCGCGATCAGCACCGCGGCCAGGTGCGCGTCGAAGATGCCGGCGGCGGCGGCCGCGCCATACAGCACGAAGGCGAATTCGCCGCCCTGCGCCAGCAGCGCGGCGCGGGTCAGCGCCTCGGCGTGGCTGGCGCGCAGCAGGCGCGCCACCAGGTAGACTCCGATCGACTTGACCAGCATGAACACCACTACGCCGGCGAGGATCAGTTGCCACTCGCGCGCCACGGCGGCCAGGTCCAGCGACATGCCAACGCCGAGGAAGAACAGGCCCAGCAGGATGCCGCGGAACGGCTCGATCTCGGCTTCCAACTGATGGCGGAAGGTGGATTCGGACAGCAGCACGCCGGCCAGGAACGCGCCCATCGCCATGGACAGGCCGCCCAGTTCCATCAGCAGCGCCGCGCCCAGCACCACCAGCAGCGCGGCGGCGGTCATGACTTCGCGGGCACGCGCCGCGGCCAGCAGGCGGAACAAGGGGTTGAGCAGCCAGCGCCCGGCCGCCAGCAACGCCAGCACGCAACCCAGGGCGATGGCCGCCTGCAGCCAGGGATCGCCATGTTGGCCGGCGCCGGGCGGCGCCAGCAGCGCCACCAGGGCCAACAGCGGCACGATGGCAAGGTCTTCGAGCAGCAGGATGGACACGATGCGCTGGCCCTGGGCGCTGGCGGTTTCGTCGCGTTCGGCCAGGATCTGCATGACGATCGCGGTGGACGACAGCACGAAGCCCATGGCCGCCATGAAAGCCGCCGGGCCAGACAGGCCGGCAGCCAGTCCAACCACCGTCAGCAGCGCGCCGCAGGCCACCACCTGGGCCACGCCCAGGCCGAAGATCTCGCCACGCAGCTTCCACAATCGCGAGGGCTGCATTTCCAGGCCGATGATGAACAGGAACATCACCACGCCCAGTTCGGCCACGTGCAGGATGGAACGGGGATCGGAGAACCAGCCGATGCCGAACGGGCCGATGGCCAGGCCGGCGGCCAGATAGCCCAGGACGGAGCCCAGCCCCAGGCGCTTGAACAGGGGCACCGCGATCACCGCCGCTCCCAGCAGAACAACGACGTTGACGAGCTGGTTGCCTTCTGCGGGCAAGGACATGGGCGGCTCCCGGGTGGCCTGGCGCGGCGCACGCGGCGCCGCGCGCGATCAGTCTTCGCGGAACTGCATGTTGTAGAGCGAAGCGTACAGGCCGTTGGCGGCCAGCAGCTCGGCGTGGGCGCCCTGCTCGACGATCTTGCCGGCATCCAGCACGATGATGCGGTCGGCGTTCTGCACGGTCGACAGGCGGTGCGCGATGACCAGCGTGGTGCGCCCCTTCATCAGGCGCTCGAGCGAGGCCTGCACCTGGCGCTCGGATTCGTTGTCGAGCGCCGAGGTGGCTTCGTCCAGGATCAGGATGGGCGCGTTCTTGATGAGGGCACGGGCGATGGCCAGGCGCTGACGCTGGCCGCCGGACAGGCGGGCGGCGTTTTCGCCGACGGGCGTGTTGATGCCCTGCGGCAGGCCTTCGACGAAGTCCAGCAGATTGGCGGCGGCGAGCGCGTCGCGCACCTGCTGTTCGCTGGCTTCGCCCAGGGCGCCGTAACCGACGTTGGCGGCGATGGTGTCGTCGAACAGCACCACGTCCTGGCTGACCAGCGACAGGTGCGAACGCAGGCTGCGCAGCTTCAGGTCGTTGATCGGCACGTCGTCGACGTAGATGGCGCCGCTGTCGGCCAACACGAAGCGCGGCAGCATGTTGACCAGCGTGGTCTTGCCGCTGCCGGAGCGGCCCACCAGGGCCACGGTCTGGCCGGGCTCGACCACGAAGGACACATCGTTGACGGTGTCGCGGTCGGCGTCGGAAAAGCGGTGGGTGACGTTGCGGAATTCGACCTTGCCGCGCACCGGCTCGGGCAGTTCGCGCGTGCCGGTGTCGCTTTCGGGGATCTGGTCGATGAGCGTGAACACGCTCTCGGCCGACACCAGCATCTTCTGCATGCGGGCGGCCAGGTTGGTCAGGCGCTTGATGGGGTCGAAAATCTGCGCCAGCGCCGCCATGAAGGAGGCGAAGCTGCCGACCGTGAGCGAGCCGTTGTTGGCCTGGCCCAAGGCCACGGCGATGACCGCGCCCACCGAGATCGAGATGCACACCTGGGTCAGGGGCGTGAGGGCTGCGTCGGCGGTGGCGGTGCGCATGGCGAAGCGGCGCAGGCGACTGCTGACGAAATCGAAGCGGCCGCGCTCGACCTCGTAGCCGTCGAACAGCTTGATGACGCGCTGGCCGTCGATGCCCTCGCTGACCACGCGGGTCAGCTCGGCGTTCATGTTGACGGTGTCGCGGTTGATGCGGCGCAAGCGCTTGATGAAGGTGCGCGCGATCAGCACCGACACCGGCAGCATGATCAGGATGATCAGGGTCAGCACCCACGAGGTGTACAGCAGCACGCAGATCAGCGCGATGACCACCAGGGTTTCACGCACCAGCACCGTGATGACATCGGTGGCGTAGCCGGTGACGTTGCCCGCGTCGATGGTGAAGCGGTTCAGCAGGCGGCCAGTGTCGCCGCGCTTGAAGTCGGCATCGGGCAGGCCCAGCAGGCGTTCGAACATGTCGCGCCGCATGCCCAGCAGGACGTTGTTGGCCACCCAGGCCAGCAGGTAGTCGCTGAAGAAGTTACAGACGCCGCGCAGGAAGATCAGGCCGATCACCGCCAACGGCAGCGCCCAGACATAGTAGGGTTTGGCGCCC
This sequence comes from Achromobacter sp., assembly GCF_050285565.1. Classification (GTDB taxonomy): domain Bacteria; phylum Pseudomonadota; class Gammaproteobacteria; order Burkholderiales; family Burkholderiaceae_B; genus Achromobacter. The sequence goes on along the minus strand of NZ_JBLZXG010000001.1, from coordinate 676,753 downwards.
GAGAAGCCGTCGTCCAGCAAGGGCTTCATAATGACGGCCAGCGTGGGTTGCGTGGCGGCGGCGCCGGCCATCAGCAGGGTCGCCAGCACCAGCCCCTTCCAGTAGGAACCGACCCGGCTATAGATACGGCTCCAGAGTTCAGCTTTGACGGGCTGGGAGCCCGCGGGCGCGTTGCGTGCGGCAGAATTCAATGGAATCACTCGCTTTTATACAATTGTGCCCCGGATTGTACTGGCTACGCGTTGCCGCGCGAGGCCGGGCGTCCCCCTTTACAGCCCCTAACGTGCCGCGCGCCTGTCCATGTCCGAAATCAGTTGTCTCTACGTCCGCCTGCCCAATTGGGTGGGCGATGTCTGCATGAGCCTGCCGAGCCTGCGTGCCTTGCAGGCGGCCGGCCTGCCCCTGGTCATCTGCGCCCGCCCCTGGGCGCGGGATCTGTTGGACGGCATCGAGAAACGGGAGTTCCTGCCGATGCTGGGGAAAGTGGGGCCAGATCGCGCCACGGTCAGCGCCCATCGCCGCGCCCAGGGCGCGGCGGGCCGCCGCGCGCGCGGCCTGCTATTGCCGGATTCGCTGTCCAGCGCGCTCGTGTTCCGGCTGGCGGGGGTGCCGTCGGCCGGCTACCGCGACGATGGCCGCAGTTTCCTGCTGCGCTGGCCGGTGGCCAAGCCGCAGACGGCCCTGCATGCGGTGCAATCCTGGCATCACCTGACGCGCGAGGCGCTGGCACGCTGGGGGCTGCCAACGGGCCCCGCCGAGCCCGGCCCCACGCTCGACCTGCCCTTGACGCCGGCCCACCAGGACGCCGCGGCGCTGGCGCTGGAGGCGGCCGGCCTGGCCGGGCAGCGCTTCGTCCTGATCGCGCCCACGGCAACCGGTTTGCACAAAGGCAAAATCAAGGTGTGGCCTGGATTCGATACACTTACCCGCGCGCTACAGGCCCGGGGCCATACCGTGGTAATGTGCCCCCCTCCAGCGGAAACCGACGAAGCCCGGCGCAATGCGCCGACGGCCCAGTTGCTGCCACCGTTACCGCTGGGCGCGTTCGCCGCCTTGACGACGCGCGCGGCGTTGGTGATTTGCAACGACTCCGGGGTTTCGCACGTCGCCGCGGCGGCGGGCGCCCGGGAGTTGACGCTGTTCGGTGTCACCCGACCCGGCCGTACCGGGCCGTGGTCGCCGCGCGCGGTATGCGTCGGTTCGGAAACGGCGTGGCCCTCCATCGAGACCGTGCAAGAGCGGGCCAACGCGATGCTGGACGACGCGCAGTAAACAGTTTGTCTAGAAATGACCATGTCCAGCTATCTCACGAATCTGATCATTCCCTACAACCTGTGCCTGACCCTGGTGGTGGTCGGTCTGGTCCTGGGCCTGTTCCGGCTGCGCAAGACCGGCGGCACCCTGATCGTCGCCGGTCTGCTCTGGGCCCTGGCGTGGTCGCTGCCGGCGACCTCGCTATGGCTCGGCGGCGCGTTGGAAAAGCGCTACCCGCACCTGCCGCCGGCCGAATCGCCGAGCGCCGACGCCATCGTGGTGCTGGGCGGCAACACCGCCAATGGCCGCGCCAACTGGTTCCTGCCGTACGACAAGGACACCGCCGTGGTGCGCATCGACACCGCGGCCCAGCTCTACCTGGCGGGCCGCGCGCCCAAGGTGGTGCTGTCCGGCGGCGCGCTGGAGGGCGACGTCAGCGAAGCGCGCGGCATGGCCCACGCCATCCGCCAGCAGGGCGTGCCGGAATCGGCGCTGATCCTGGAAAACGCCAGCCGCACCACCTACGAGAACGCCGCCCTGACCGAGGACCAGCTCAAGACACGCGGTATCGGCAAGGTGCTGCTGGTGACCTCGGCCCTGCACATGCCGCGCGCCATGGCGGCCTTTTCCAAGCAGGGCGTGGTGGCCATCGCCGCGCCCACCCCGCCGCAGATCGTGGCGCCCGCCGATGGTTCATTGAATCCGTGGCTGCCCGATCAACGCACTTTCGACGCCAGCCGTTCCATCATCAAGGAATACGCCGGGCTGTTCGTCTACTGGCTGCGTGGATGGGTCTGAGCATGACGGCGACGCTGGCCTGCCGGCCGGGCTGCGGCGCCTGTTGCATCGCGCCGTCGATCACGCGGCCGATTCCTGGCATGCCTGACGGCAAGCCGGCGGGCGTGCCCTGTATCCAGCTACTGCCGGACATGCGTTGCGCGATCTTCGGCCAGCCCTCGCGGCCGGATTTCTGCGGCGGACTGCAGGCGCAGGCGGACATGTGCGGCAGCGACCGGGAGTACGCCATCCGCTGGCTGGGCGAGCTGGAACAGGCCACCGCGCCGGCGGCGCATTGAATCGCATCGAATGCAAACGGGACCCTGGCGGTCCCGTTGCAGTTCTAGAAGCCCGCGGCAAGCGTCAGGCGCGCTCGGCCAGCACCGCCTGGTACAGCGCTTCGTAGCGCGCGGCCACGGCCTCCCAGCTCTGGTCGCGGGCGATGGCCAGGCCGCGCTCGGACAGCGCGGCGCGCAACTCCGGCTCGTCTCCCAGCCGCTGCAAGGCCTGGGCCAGTTGGGCGCCGTCGCGCGGGTCCTGCAGGATCAGCGCGTCCTTGCCGGCCGACAGGTACTGGGCAAAGCCGCAATACGCCGGCGAACTGACCACCACCGGCAGGCCATGCGACATGGCTTCCAGCGGCGCCATGGCGTAGCTGTCGTTGAGCGTCGGGTGGGCGTAGATGTCGGCGGCGGCGAAATAGCGCGCGACCTCGGGCGTCGGGTCGACCAACGTCACGCGGCTGGCCACGGCCCCGGCCGCGCGGACCCGGTCGCGGGTGGCCTGATCCGCCCCCACCACCAGCAGGCGATAGCGGGCCGGCAGCAGCGCCAGCGCGTCGAGCAGCGCCGGCAGGCCCTTGCGCAGCGGGTTGCGCGCCACCAGCAGGCAGCCGATGGTGTCGGCGTCCCAGCCGACCTGCGCCCGGGTGTCGGCGCGGGCCGCCGCGGCCTCGGGCGCCGGCAGCTTGACCCCGGGCGCAATGATCTCGACCGGCAACTGCGGGCCGTAGCTACGGTGCAGTTGATCCATGATCAGGCCGGACACCGCCACCACCCGGCGCGCCGGCGCGGGACGCACGCGGAATTTCTCGAGCAGCAGGTAGGTGGCCAGGCGCGGGCTGAGCCAGGCAAGCGCGCGCTTGAGCGGCTTGACCCGCGTCAGGCGGTTGTAGCGCACCGGCGTGACGTGCATGACCTGGATTTCACCGGCCCAGCCGTTCATGTGCGAATGCACGATGTCGTAGCGGCCACGGGTCAGGCGGTCGGCCCGCCAGGCGAAATACAGCACCCGCATCCAACTGGGCAGCCAGCCGGGAAAGCGCACCGGCAGGAAGGCGAAGGGCAGATCACTGTCGAAGTCGCGCGCCACCACGGATATATCGTGGCGCTGGCCCAGCACGCGCATCAGCTCGACGCCATAGGCCTCGGCGCCGCCGAAGCGGTTGCCAAAGCGGTCGACCAGCAGTGCGATGCGCAGCCGCCGCTCAGCCGCGCCCGCGCTTGTCTTCATAGCGAGTCAGGCATTTCTGCAGGAAACGGAAAATGCCGGTGGAACGCGACACCGTCACCCGCGGCAGTCCGAAGGGATCGTCGCTGGCGTTGGCCAGGCCGCGCTTGGTCAGCGTGGCGTTGTCGTAGCCGGCCTCGCGCGCCATGACCAGGTGCTCCGGGCCGTGGTCGCCATAGGGATAACAGAACGCAGTGACGGGCGCGCCCAGCGCCTGTTCGAGCACGTCCTTGGATTCGACCATCTGGCGGCGCGCCTCTTCGGGCGTCATTTCGGGCAGGTGGACGTGATCCAGCGTGTGCGAGCCGACCTCGTGGCCGGAGGCGGCCCACTGGCGCATTTCGTCTACCGTCATGAGCGGCGAGAACGGGATGCCGATCTTGGCGTCCCAGACGTTGCCGCCGTCGAACTGGTTGGCCACCAGGTAGTTGGTGGCGGTGAAGCCCAGCTTGTCCAGTACCGGCATCGCATTCTGGACCACGTTGCGGTAGCCGTCGTCGAACGTCAGGCCGAACACCTTGCCGCGGCGCTGGCCGCGCACGTACGGCATGATGTCGCGCATCGACAGGCCGCGGTAGCCCAGGCGGTGCATCCAGCGCATCTGGCGCGCGAAATCGTCCGGGTGCACCGTCAGGCCGCGAAACGGCGTGCCCTTGGGATTGGGCTCGCCGATCTGGTGGTACATGAGAATTGGGATAGACATAGCGCGGATTATAAGGGCTCAGTGTCCGCCCAATGTACGCTGGTAGACGTCGACCGTGGCTTGCGCGAAACGCGCCAGGTTGAAGTCACGCTCGGCCGTTGCGCGGGCGTTCGCGCCCATGGCGCGGACCTGCGCCGGATCGTCCAGCATGAGGCGCAGGCGCGCGGTCATGGCGGCCACGTCGCGCACCGGCACGATCCAGCCGTCGACGCCGTCGGTGACGTTCTCGGGCAGGCCGCCGGCGTCGGTGACCAGCGCCGGCAGGCCCAGGCCCATGATCTCGCGGCAGGCGAACGACAGGGCCTCGCGGTACGACAGCACGAAGCCGGCGTGGCACGAGGCCAGCGCCGCGCGCACGTCGTCGAGCAGGCCGGGGAAACGCACCTGGTCGATCATGCCGAGTTCGCGCACGCGGGCCAGCTTGGCCTCGGACGGCGGATCGCCGGCCACCAGCAGCCGCACGCGTTCCTTGTCGCCCGGCGGCAGCGCCGCCACGGCGGCCACCAGGTCGAGCCAGCCCTTGTCGTAGTCGGTGCCGCCGGCGCTGCCCAGCAGCAGTTTGCCGTGCCAGTCCGGGCCGAAAAAGATCTCGCGCAGCTTGTCCAGGCTGTCGGGCGGCGGCGGCGCGAAAAAGCGCGTGTCGATCCCGTGGCGGATGGTGGTGATGGGCCGCTTGCGGTAGGGCGAATCGGCCAGCAGGCGATGGATGTAGTCGCTGACCGCGATGCTGTGATCGGTGGCCAAGGCCACGCGCAGCTTGTGGCCGAAGCTGTTGACCGGGTGATCGTTGTGCTTGGTGAACACGATGCGCGGGCGGCGCGCCAGCGCCAGGGTGGCCAGCATGACCTGCTTGTGGTCGGCCGAGCCGTTGGCGTGGATGATGTCGAAGCGGCCCTGCTTGATCAGGCGGCGCAGCCGCGCCCGGTCGCCGAACCAGGACGAGGGACGCGTGGTGTAGCGCATGTCCACCACCGTGACGCCGGCAATCGCCTTGGCATAGCGGTACAGCCGGCTGCTGGCCGGCGCGGCCACGGTGATCTGGTGCTCGGCGGCCAGGGCGCGGGCCAGGTTGATGATGTAGGTAACGTGTCCCCCGCCATTGTTGGCGTGGAAGTTGGTGTAGAGGATCTTCACTTGTTCTTCTCGGCCAGGAACATCAGCTTCGAATAACGGAAGAAACTGCCCGCCGCCGCGGTCACGGCCAGCACCAGGCCGTGGCGGCCGTCGAGGAAACCGCGCCGGATCAGGTAGATGCGCACGAAGGTCCAGAAGCTGTGGCCCAGCGCGCCGAACACCGAGGTGCGCTTGCCCTTGGCGTACATCATGGCGGCGGCGTCCGACGAATAGCGGTTGATCTTGGTGACCAGCGCGTCCAGGTTGTCGTACGGGTAATGATGGAAGTAGCCCTTGAGCCGCAGCGGCGGCTGGCCATTGGCGGGCACCACGCGCTCGTGCACGGCGGCGTCGTTGAAACGCGCTGCGCCGCGCTTGAACAGGCGCAGCACGTAGTCGGGCCACCAGCCGCTGTGGCGGATGTCGCGGCCGCAAAAATTCGACAGGCGGGCGATCTCGTAGGTGTCGGCGCGCGGCGCCGCCAGGGTCTCCTGGATCTCGCGGGCCAGCTCGGGTGTGACGCGTTCATCGGCATCGATCGACAGCACCCAATCGCCCGTGGCCAGGTCGAGCGCGCGGTTCTTCTGCGGACCGAAACCGGGCCAGTCGGCCGTCACCTCGACCCGCGCGCCCAGCGCGCGCGCCAGTTCCACCGTGCCATCGGTGCTGCCCGAATCGACCACGATGAACTCGTCGGCGAAGGCGACCGACTTGAGGCACTCGGCGATGTTGGCCGCTTCGTTCTTGGTGATGACTATGACTGATAACTTCATCCGCGATTCCTAAGACGCTTTTTCCAGGCCTTCCAGGCGTGATAGCGCGGTCCCCAGAAGGGATCGCGCGACAGCCAGATGCGCCGGTTCAACCAGGTGCCGCCCCGGTTGCGCACCGCGAAGCGGTAGATGTGCGCGGGGTCGGCGCCGGGGGTGTTCTGGCCGAAAGGGTCGGTAGTGTACAAGTGGCGAAAGCCCGCCTGCCTGGCGGCCGCCACGTAGTCGCCGTCGAAATAGCCCTGCGGCCAGCACAGATGATCGCTGACCGCGCCCAGGCGGCGCGTCAGGGTCTCGCGAGAATCGGACAGTTCCTGGGCAATGTGGGCCTTCTTCGCCTGGACATCGGCGCCGCAGACCTTGTCCCAGCGCGTATGGGTGTGGGTGTGCGAATGGAATTCGAAGGTGCCGGCGGCCCGCATGGCCTCGATCTCGCTCCAGCGCAGCATGACATCATCGCCGCGGCCCTCGGCGATCAGCTTTTTGCTGGCGTCGTGGTCGGGCGTGGCCGGCAGCGGCAGCCCCTGCCCCGCGTGCGGACGCGCCGGGCCGTCGCCGATCCAGCCGGTGATGGTGAACAGCACGGCGCGCATGCCGTAACGCGCCAGCACCGGATGGGCGTGAACCCAGTTGTTGAGATAGCCGTCGTCGAAGGTGATCAGCACCGAGCGCTCGGGGGCCGGCGCGCCGGCCAGGTAGGCGGCGAACTGCTCGGTGGACAGCGACTGGTAGCCGGCCCGCGCCAGGCGCGCGATCTGGGCTTCGAACACGTCGGGCATGGCGTTGATCATGCCGCCGGCCGGCGTGACGTGGTGGTACATCAGCACCGGGACGTTGGGCGCGTTCATCCGCGCCGCTCCGCCAGCCAGCGGGTGTAGACGGCCTCGGTGGTTTCGGCCAGGCGGGCGGGCGAAAACACGCCCTCTTCCCAGACCATCTTGCGGCCGGCCTCGCCCATGCGGCGGCGCAAGGCGGGATCGTCAATGAGTTTCTGAAGCGCGGCGGTGAGCGCGGCCGGGTCCTTGGGCGGCACCAGGATGCCGGTTTCGCCGTCACGGAACATTTCGGACACGCCGCCGACGTCGGTGCCGATGACCGGCAGGCCGCTGGCCTGCGCCTCGACGTAGACGGTGCCGGACGCTTCCTGCTGGGTCGCCAGCGCGAACAGGTCACAGCCGGCCAGCAGGTTGGGCACGTCGCGGCGCGTGCCCATCAGGTGGATGCGGTCCTGCAGGCCGCGCTCGGCCACATAGGCCTGGGTCTGCTCGAACACCGGCGAACCGCCGCCCACGAACACCAGGTGCAGCTTGGGCCGCGTGGCCATCAGCGGCGCGATGGCGTCGATCAGGTCTTTGTGGCCCTTGGTGGCGCGCATCACGGCGACACAGCCGACCACCAGGTCGTCTGGCGCCAGTCCAAGCTCTTCGCGCAGGGTCGAGTGTTCGACCGGCGGCGGCAGCACGATCGGCGAATAGACGGTGGCGATGTGGCTGGCCGGCACGCCGCGCTCGATCAGGTGCTCGCGCACGTGGTCGCTAACGGTGGTGACGCGATGCGGCAGGCGCGTGTACGACCAGAGCGAGCCGACCTTGTTGGACAAGTGGCGGGTGCGCACGATCAGCGGCGTGCCCGCCAGGCGGCCGGCAGCCGCGGCGATGACGGTGTCGCGCCGGCTGTGGGTGTTGAGCACGTCGAAGCGGCCTTCGCGCAGGATGCGGCGGATGGCGGCAACGCCTTTCAGGTAATTGAATGGCCCATCCATCTCCAGCGTGTGGACGGTGAAGCCGGCGTCCGACAGGCGCTCGGCCAGCAGCGCGCTCGGCTGGCAGATGGCTTCGAGGTGATGGCCACGCGCGCGCATGGCATTCATTTCCTTGAAGATACGGCCTTCCTGGCCGCCGAAGCTGGTGGCGGCTTCAGAGTGAACGATGCGCATCAGTAGGTGACCTCCACGCCGTTCGGCTTGGTCCAGGCGTTCAGGTTCTCGAGCAGGGTGTCGGCCATGCGCACGCGCCATTCCTCGCCCAGCCGCACGGTGCACAGGAAATTGTTCTTGGTGTAGACGATGTCCACCGGCACGCCGGGGATGCCGTTCTCGGGTTCGGCGCGGAACGGGTTGAGCATCTGGCGCAGGCGCGCGGCGTCGGCGCCGCCGTTGAGCTTGACGCGCAGCGACTTGGCGCGCGCCTCGCGCGCCAGTTGCAGGTCATACAGCTGTTCGGCGACGATGCGCATGCCGCCGGAATAGTCGTCGTTGCTGACCTTGCCCTGGACGATCACCAACTGATCTTCGCGCAGGCGGTTGCGGTGCTTTTCGTAAAGCTCGTTGAACACCGAGATCTCGACCTGCGCGGTGCCGTCGTCCAGCACCGCGAACACCATCTTGCCGCGCCGGGTCATCATGACGCGCACGCTGGCCAGCACCCCGCACATCCATTGCAGGTCGCGCTGCGGCTCGATCCGCGCCAACTGCATCGGCACGATCTGGCGCACTTCGTCGCGCCAGGCGTCGAACAGGTGGCCGCTGTAGTAGTAGCCCAGCGCCGATTTTTCCTCGGTCAGCTTCTTGTGCAGATCCCATGGCGCGACCTTGGCCAGTTCGCCGGCCACCACGTCGCTGCTGTCGTCACCGAACAGCGACGACTGGTTGGCGCTGCGCGCGGCCTGCTCGGCCGCTTCCATGGCGGTGGGCACCGAGGCCAGCATGGCGGCGCGGTTCGGTTCGATGGTGTCGAACGCGCCGGCCTTGATCAGGGCCTCGATGGTGCGGCGGTTGACCGCGTGCTTGCTGACGCGGCGGCAGAAGTCGAACAGATTCTGGAACGGGCCGCCTTCCTTGCGGGCGCGCAGGATGTCCTCGACCGCGCCCTGGCCGGTGCCCTTGACCGCCCCCAGGCCGTAGCGCATGGTGCGCGGCGGCTTGCCCTTTTCGGTGTACTTGTCGGCCACCGGCTCGAAGCGGTAGCCCGAGAAGTTGACGTCCGGCGGCAGCACCTCGACGCCGTTGTCCTGGGCGTCGCGGCAGAAGATCTGAACCTTGTCGGTGTCGTCCATGTCGGAGGACATGGTGGCGGCCAGGAATTCGGTCGGGTGGTAGGCCTTGAGCCAGGCGGTCTGGTACGAGATCAGCGCGTACGCGGCCGAGTGCGACTTGTTGAAGCCGTAGCCCGCGAACTTTTCCATCAGGTCGAACAGCTTGACCGCGAGGTCCGGGTCGTGGCCCTTTTCCTTGGCGCCCTTCTCGAACAGCTCGCGGTGCTTGGCCATTTCCTCGGGCTTTTTCTTGCCCATGGCGCGGCGCAGCAGGTCGGCGCCGCCCAGCGAGTAGCCGCCGATGATCTGCGAGATCAGCATCACCTGTTCCTGGTAGACGATGACCCCGTAGGTGCTCTTGAGGGTCGCTTCCAGGTCCGGGTGGAAGTAGTCCACGGCCGCGCGGCCGTGCTTGCGGTTGACGAAGTCGTCCACCATGCCCGATTCCAGCGGCCCCGGACGATACAGGGCCAGCATGGCGATGATGTCTTCGAAGGTGTTGGGCCGCAGCTTCTTGAGCAGTTCCTTCATGCCGCGCGATTCCAGCTGGAACACCGCGGTGGTGTTGGCGTCGCACAGGATCTTGTAGGCGGCCGGATCGTCCAGGCTGAGCGCCATGACGTCGAAGTCGCGCTTGTCCTCGTTGAACTGGCGCACGTAGCGCACCGCCCAGTCCAGGATGGTCAGGTTGCGCAGGCCCAGGAAGTCGAACTTGACCAGGCCGGCGGCCTCGACGTCGTCCTTGTCGAACTGCGAGACGGCGCTGTTCTCCTGGCCCGGCTGGCAATACAGCGGGCAGAAATCGGTGAGCTTGCCGGGCGCGATCAGCACGCCGCCGGCGTGCATGCCGATGTTGCGGGTCAGGCCCTCGAGCGGCTTGGCCAGATCGACCAGCGCGCGCACTTCCTCTTCCTGTTCGTAGCGGTCCTTGAAGGCCGGCTCGTCCTTCAGGGTGCGCTCGAGCGTCCACGGATCCATCGGGTTGAACGGGATCAGCTTGGACAGGCCGTCGCAGAACATGTAGGGCATGTCCAGCACCCGGCCGGCGTCGCGCACCACGGCCTTGGCGCCCAGCGTGCCGAAGGTGGCGATCTGGCTGACGGCGGCGCGGCCGTACTTTTCCTTGACGTAGTCGATAACGCGTTCGCGGTTGTCCTGGCAGAAGTCGATATCGAAGTCGGGCATCGAGACCCGCTCGGGGTTCAGGAAGCGCTCGAACAGCAGGTCGTAGCGGATCGGGTCGAGGTCGGTGATGCCGAGCGCGTACGCCACCAGCGAGCCGGCGCCCGAACCCCGGCCAGGGCCGACCGGCACGCCGTTGTTCTTGCCCCAGTTGATGAAGTCCTGCACGATCAGGAAGTAGCCCGGGAAGCCCATCTGGATGATGGTCTTGCATTCCCAGCGCAGGCGCTCGTAGTACTGCGCGCGCTTGGACTCGCGTTCGGCCTCGTCCGGGAACAGGAAGGCCAGGCGTTTTTCCAGGCCTTCTTCGGACAACTGCACCAGGTAATCGTCCAGCGACACGCCGTCGGGCGTGGGGAAGTTGGGCAGGCGCGGCTTGCCCAGCACCAGGCTGAGGTTGCAGCGCTTGGCGATCTCGACCGTGTTGGCCAGCGCCGAGGGCACGTCGGCGAAGCGGCGCGCCATTTCCTCGGAGCTGAGCAGGTACTGTTCCTTGGTGAAGCGGCGCACGCGGCGCGGGTTCGCCAGGATCTCGCCTTCGGCGATGCAGACGCGGGCCTCGTGCGCCTGGAATTCGTATTCATCCAGGAACTGCACCGGGTGCGTGGCCACCACCGGCAGGCCGGCCTCGCCCGCCAGGCGCATGGCGGCCTGGGTGTAGGCTTCGTCGCCATCCATGCCGGCGCGTTGCAGTTCGATGTAGTAGCTGCCCGGGAACAGGTGCGCCCACTGGCGCGCCAGCGCCAGCGCCGACGCCGCGTTGCCGGCGTCCAGCGCCTGGCCGACGTCGCCGCCCCGGCCGCCCGACAGCACGATCAGGCCGTCCTGGCCTTGCAGCCATTCGCGGCGGATCTCGGCGCGGCCCTTGCCCTGGTTGGTCAGGAACGCGCGCGACAGCAGTTCGCACAGGTTCAGGTAGCCCTGGTGGTTGCGCACCAGCAGCAGGAGCCGGAACGGCTTGGCGGGATCCTCGTCGTTGCTGAGCCAGACGTCGCAGCCGGCGATGGGCTTGATGCCGGCGCCGCGCGCGCCCTTGTAGAACTTGATCAGGCCGAACAGGTTCGACAGGTCGGTCAGCGCCACGGCGGGCTGGCCCAGCTTGGCGACACGCTTGATGAGGTCGGGGATGCGCACGATGCCGTCCACCACCGAGAACTCGGAGTGGACACGCAAGTGGACAAAGGGGGACGGGGTTGTTACGGCTTCGGACATAGCGGGAATTGTACCTAGTCGGAAGACCGAAAAGCGCCCTGCGCCCGATTGCGCCGACGCCCCTGGAGCGGGCCTGTGTAACAATAGGCGATTGCACCTGACTCACCTGCCGCAGGACGAGATTTACCTATGAAATGGCTGATACCCGGGATCTGGCTCGCCGCCATCCTGTTCGCGCACTTCCGCGGCCGCGTCAAGCTGCCGCTGGGCCGGCAACTGCTGGATCACTCGGTGCTGCTGGCGCCGGTCAACGCCTTCATGGTGCTGACCTCGCGCGTGCCGTCGACCCCCTACCTGACCACCAGCGAGATCGCCGAGCTCAAGGTGCTGGACGATAACTGGGAAACGATCCGCGACGAGGCCCTGCAGATGGCCGAGATGCGCCGCATCAAGGCGGCCGACAGCCACAACGACATCGGCTTCAATTCGTTCTTCAAGTACGGCTGGAAGCGTTTCTACCTGAAGTGGTATGACGCCCGCCACCCGTCGGCCGAGGAGCTGTGCCCCAAGACCGTGGCCATCCTGAAAACGCTGCCCAAGGTCAAGGCGGCCATGTTCGCCGAGCTGCCGCCGGGCGGCAAGCTCAATGCCCACCGCGACCCGTTCGCCGGCTCGCTGCGCTACCACCTGGGCCTGGCCACGCCCAACGACGACCGCTGCCACATCATCGTCGACGGCGAATCCTATAGCTGGCGCGACGGCGAAAGCGTGGTGTTCGACGAAACCTACGTGCACGAGGCCTACAACCACACCGACCAGAACCGCATCATCCTGTTCTGCGACGTCGAACGGCCGCTCAAGTGGGGCTGGGCGGAGGCCTTCAACCGCTGGTTCGGCCGGGTGGTGATGTCGGCGGCCAGCTCGCCCAACGACGGTGGCGACCAGACCGGCGCCATCAACAAACTAACCCATGCGCACTGGGTCATCGACCAGAAGCGCAAGGCCTTCAAGGCCTGGAACCGCACTGTCTACAAGGCCACCAAGTACGGCCTGATCATCCTGGTGATCGCGGGCTTCATCGCCCTGTGAGCGCATCACCGCGGCGGGCCGGGCGGCCCGCCGCCGCCCCCTACCCCGCGTCGCGCTCCGGCAAAGTCAACAGGCCGGTGTGGTAGTCGTAGCCATAGATTTCGCCATAGCGGCCCCATTCCACCGCGATCTTCAGCACGCGCTCGGCTTCGTCGGGCTTGAGGAATTCCTCCAGCGAATCCAGGAAGTTCTTTTCCGGCAACTCGCCGGCGGGTTCCTGTTCCAGGCTGTGGCGGATGTGCGCGGCCAGCGGCACGTGGGCCAGCAACTGGCGGCCGAAGATGGCCTGCTTCTGGCCCTGGTCGGCCTGCACGTAGCGCTGACCCAGCGGCGTCAGGAAGATGTCGCCCTTGTCGATCTGCGCCAGGCCGAACAGCCCCAGCGCTTCGCAGGCCGGCAGCAGATCGTCGTCGGAAATCTCGGCTTCCTCGGCCAGCTTGGGCAGGTCGGCGCGGCCGTTGAAGGGCGCCTCGGCCAGCACGTCCAGCACGCCTTCCATGCGCTCGACTTCGGTGTGCGGGAAGCGGTAGCCCAGGCCTTGCTGACGCGGAGTCGGCATGTCATGCGCCGGGCGCTGCGTCATCAGCGCGTAGACTTCGTCGATCAGGGCCCGCACCTGCGGCGAATCGGGGTTGCGCGGCCGCGGCAGGCCGATCTGCACCTGGCTACGGATGCGCCCGGGGTCGCTGGAGAACACGATGATGCGGTCGGCCATCATGACCGCTTCCTCGATGTTGTGCGAGACGATCAGGATGCCCTTGGTCGAGATGCGGCTCTCGTCCCACAGTTCCAGCATGTCGTCGCGCAGCGTTTCGCCGGTCAGCACGTCCAGGGCCGAGAAGGCCTCGTCCATCAGCAGCACGTCGGGGTTCATGACCAGCGCGCGGGCGATGCCGACCCGCTGGCGCATGCCGCCGGACAGTTCGCGCGGCAGCGCGCCCCCAAACCCGCCCAGGCCCATCAGGTCAAGCACCGCGTCGGCGCGCTTGGCGCGTTCGGCCGGCGCCACGCCCTGGGCTTCCAGCCCCAGTTCGACGTTCTGCTGCGCGGTCAGCCACGGGAACAGCGCGAACGACTGGAACACCATGGCGATGCCGGCGGCCGGGCCGTAGACGGGCTGGCCGCGGTAGGTGACGGTGCCCTGGTCGGCGTTGACCAGCCCCGCCATGATGCGCAGCAGGGTCGATTTGCCCGAGCCGGACTTGCCCAGCAGGGCCACGATCTCGCCTTCGCGCAAGGTGAAATCCACGTGTTCCAGCACGTGCCGGGCAGTGCCATCCGCGGCGCGGAACGACTTGCCGACGTCGTGCAGCTCGATCAGGAAATTGGAATTCATGAAGACTCCTACCGGCCGCGGTCTTCGGCCAGCAAATACAGTTTGCGCCAGAAAAACCGGTTCAGCAGCATGACGAAAATGCTCATGACGCCGATGCCGAGCGCGATGCGATGGAAATCGCCCTGCTCGGTCATCTGCTTGATGTAGCTGCCCAGGCCGTCGGCCACCAGCGAGGTATTGCCCCAGGTCACGTATTCGGCCACGATGCTGGCGTTCCAGGAGCCGCCACTGGCGGTGATGGCGCCGGTGATGAAGCTGGGAAACACCGCCGGCAGGTACACCCGGCGCCACAGCAGCCAGCCCTTCAGCCCCAGGTTGCTGGCGGCCAGGCGCAGTTCGTTGGGAATGGTCGAGGCGCCCGCCACCACGTTGAACAGGATGTACCACTGGGTGCCGAAGATGATCAGCGGGCTGAGCCAGATATTGGGGCTGAGTTTCAACGCCACCATCACGAACACCACGGCCGGAAACAGCAGGTTGACCGGAAACGCGGCCAGGAACTGCGCCACTGCCTGCACCCGCTGCGAATACTTGGGGCGCAGGCCGATCCAGACCGCGATCGGCACCCAGATCAGCGACGCCAGCCCGATCAGCACCATCACCCGCAGCAGCGTGATGCCGCCCAGGCCGACCACGTGCAGCACTTCGCTCCAGCCCACTTCCTCATGCACGAACACGACCAGCTTGTAGGTGGCCAGCAACGCGCCAGCGGCCAGCAAGGAATCCCACACGCGGGTCCAGCGCGGGTCCGGCGCCTTGGCGCGGGCGCGGATCGAGGTGCCGTCATACGACACGCTGAACCAGCCCAGCGCGCGCCGCATCTGGGCCCAGAACCGGTTGGACAGCGCCTGCATCCAGCGGCTGCGGCGGGTCCAGTCCAGCAGCCAGGACTGCTGCGCCACGTCGGCCTGCGATTCCTCGAAGCGGAACTTGTCGGCCCAGGCCAGCAGCGGCCGGAAGAACAGTTGGTCATAGAGCAGGATGCCGGCCATCATGGCGCCGATGGCCCAGGCGATGGCGCGGCCGTTCTCGGCGTCGATGGCCACCGCGATGTAGGAGCCGATGCCGGGCAGCTTGATGTCCTGGCCAGCCACCGAGATGGCCTCGGCCGCCACCAGGAAGAACCAGCCGCCGGACATGGACATCATCATGTTCCACAGCAGGCCCGGGGTGGCGTACGGCAATTCCAGCCGCCAGAAGCGCTGCCAGCCGGACAAGCGGAACACGCGCGCGGCCTCGTTCAGTTCGGCCGGCACGGTGCGCATCGACTGGTACAGGCTGAACGCCATGTTCCAGGCCTGCGAGGTGAAGATGGCGAAGATGGCCGCGCATTCGACCCCCAGCAGGTTGCCGGGAAACAGGGCGATGAAGGGCGCGATGGCGATGGCCTGAAAACCCAGGATGGGCACCGATTGCAGGATGTCCAGCATCGGGATCATGGCTTTTTCGGCGGTGCGGAACTTGGCCGCGATGGCCGCGAAGATGAAGCTGAACAGCAGCGAAAACGCCAGCGCCGTGAACATGCGCAGGATGGTGCGCAGCAGGTAGTACGGCAGGTAGATCGGGTCGAGCGAGATCGGCAGTTCTTCGCCGACGGCGAAGGGGCGGCTCATCTGCGAGGCGCCGTAGGCCATGGCGGCCAGCACCACCAGGACCAGCGGCAACAGGGCCCAGTCCCAGCGATTGGGCGAGGAGCGGGACGACGCGGACGGGCGCGTGCGGGTGCTGAAGAGCTCGAACATGTCGGCAATGCTCCAGGGAGCGGGGTGAAGGCCCGCGCATTGAAGCATAACCAGATGACGCGTCACTGAACAGAAAACGACTGAAATCCGGGTGTAATACGGGACGGCTCGCGCCGCCCCGCTCACCCGGGCGGCGGGGCCACGACCGGCCCCGCCTGAAACCGGCGGATCAGCGTTGCAGGGATTCCCAGCTTTTCATCAGCCGCTTGACCGAGACCGGCATCGGCGTGCGCAATTCCTGCGCAAACAGCGCCACCCGCAGCTCTTCCAGCAACCAGCGGAACTCGTCCAGGCGCGGGTCGGGCGCCCCCTTCAGGGCCGAGCGCGCCCGCTGGTACTGGGTCAAGAGCGGCGCCATCTCGGCCACCAGCTTGGCGTCGCGGCCGGGATCGGCGCGCAGCTTGTCGATGCGCGCCACCGCCGCCTTGAGGTAGCGCGGGAAGTGCGACAACTGGGCGTAAGGGGTGTCGCGGATGAACCACTTGGGCATCAGCGCCCCCAGTTGCTGCTGCAGGTCGGCGTAGGCGGCGGCGTGCGGCTTGGCCTGCGGCAGCTTGCGCTGCAGCGCCGCGTACTCCGTCAGCACCGTGCCCGCCAGGCGCGCCACTTCCTGCGCCAGCAGGCCCAGCCGGCCCTTGCCTTCGGCCCGGCGCGCCTCGAACTGCTGCTCGTTGACCGGCCAGGGCTCGGCCAGGCAGGCCTGGCCCAGGGCGCAGTCGATGATCTGGTCGCGCAGTTCCTCCTGCGTGCCCAGCGTCATGTAGAGCATGCTGATCCGGGTCAGGTCGGCCAGGTTCTTTTCCAGGAATTTGACCTGTTCGCGCAGGCCCAGCCGGAACAGCTTGAGCAGGCCGGCGCGGTGCGCCTTGCGGGCTTCATCCGGGTCGTCGAATACGTCCAGGTCGCAATGCGCGCCACGGTCCACCAGCGCCGGGTAGCCGATGACCGACTGGCCGCGGCGCTTGATCTCCATGATTTCCGGCAGCGGGCCGAAGGTCCAGGCGGTCAGGTTCTCGTGCGCCAGCGCCTGCGCCACCTGGGTGTCGCTGGCGGCCAGTTGCTGGAAGGTGGCCTGGGCCTGCTTGCCGAACTCGGCGCGCAACTGCGCCAGGTTGCGGCCGGCGGCCAGCATGCGGCCGTGCTCGTCGACCACGCGGAAGTTCATGAACAGGTGCGCCGGCAGCGTCTCCAGCTTGAAGTCGGCGGCGGCCGGGCGCACTTGCACCTGGTCCCACATATCGGCGATGAGCGCGTCCACCAGGCCGGTCTGCGGGTCGCCCAGGCGCTCGAACCAGCGATCGTAGAAGCCGGCCGCGTAGTCAGGCAGCGGCACGCAGTGGCGGCGCAGCTTCTGCGGCAGCGACTTGAGCAGCAGGTGCACCTTTTCCTTGAGCATGCCGGGCACCAGCCATTCGCAGCGCGCCGGATCGATCTGGTTCAGGGCGAACAGCGGCACCGCCAGCGTCACGCCGTCGCGCGGCGAGCCGGGCTCGAAGTGGTAGTCCAGCGCCATCGACACGCCCTGCCACTCGACCTTCTTGGGAAAGACGTCGGTGGTGACGCCGGCCGCTTCGTGCCGCATCAGCTCGTCGCGCGTCAGCAGCAGCCGGGCGGCGGCGGCCTTGTCGAGCCCGTTGACCCATTTTTCCAGGGTCGCGGTCTGCGAGATGTCGGCCGGCAGTTGGCGATCGTAGAAGGCGTAGATCAGCTCGTCATCGACCAGGATGTCGGGGCGGCGGGTCTGGTGCTCGAGTTTCTCGATGCCGGCGATCAGCTTGCGGTTGTGGGCCACGAAGGCCAGCCGCGTGTCGATCTCGCCCGGCACCAGCGCCTGGCGGATGAAGAGCTCGCGCGCCTCGCGCGGATGGACCCGGCCGTACTGGATGCGGCGGCCGCTGTAGATGGTCAGGCCATAGAGCGTGGCGCGTTCGTTGGCCACCACCTGGCCGGCCTTCTTTTCCCAGCGCGGGTCCGACCAGCTCTTGCGGATCAGGTGGGCGCCGACCTTTTCCAGCCAGACCGGGTCGATCCGCGCCACGCAGCGCGCGTACAGGCGGGTGGTCTCGACCAGTTCGGCGGCGACGATCCAGCGCCCGGCCTTCTTCACCAGGCGCGAGCCCGGATGGATGTGGAAGCGGATATCGCGGGCGCCCTGGTAGTGGCCGCCCTCGTCGCTCTTGAAGCCGATGTTGCCCAACAGGCCCGACAGCAGCGCCAGGTGCAGTTGTTCGTAGGTGGCTTCGACCTGGTTGACGCGCCAGCCCTGCTCGCCCACCAACGCGGCCAACTGGGTATGGACGTCGTGCCATTCGCGCAGGCGGATGGGGGACAGGAAGTTCTGCCGCAACAGCCCCACCAGCTTGCGCTGCGAGGCCTTGTGCTGCACCTGTTCGCCGTACCAGCGCCACAGTTTGAGGAAAGAAATGAATTCGGATTTATCGTCGGCGAACTTGGCGTGGGCGGCCTCGGCCGCCTCGCGCTCCTGCATGGGGCGGTCGCGCGCGTCCTGCACCGACAGCGCCGAGGCGATGATCAGCATTTCCGCCAGACACTGATGCTCGCGCGCGGCCAGGATCATGCGGCCGATGCGCGGGTCCACCGGCAGCTTGGCCAGCTCGTGGCCGGTGCGGGTCAGGACGAACGAGGCGCCGGTGCGGGCGCTGTCGTCGCCGTCGTCGGCCGCGGCCAGCTCGATCGCGCCCAGTTCCTGCAGCAGGTGATAGCCGTCGGCCACCGCACGCCCGGGCGGGGCCTCCACAAACGGGAACTGCTCGATGTCATCGAGCTTGAGCGACTTCATCCGCAGGATCACGGACGCCAGCGACGAACGTAGCACCTCGGGGTCGGTGAACGGCGCGCGGGCGTTGAAATCGGCCTCGTCATACAGACGGATGCAGACGCCGGGCCCGACCCGGCCGCAACGGCCGGCGCGCTGATTGGCCGAGGCGCGGCTGACTGGCTCGATGCGCAGTTGCTCGACCTTGTTGCGCCAGGAATAGCGTTTGATGCGCGCCAGGCCGCTGTCGACCACGAAGCGGATGCCGGGCACGGTCAGCGAGGTTTCCGCCACGTTGGTGGCCAGCACGATGCGGCGCGCGTTGCCGCGCGGATGGAAGATCTGTTCCTGCTCGGCCTGCGACAGGCGCGCATACAGCGGCAGCACCTCGGTGCCGGCCGGATGGCGCTTGCGCAGCGCCTCGGCCGATTCGCGGATCTCGCGTTCGCCCGGCAGGAACACCAGCACGTCGCCGGGACCGTGGCGGGCGCATTCGTCGACCGCGTCGACGATCGCGTCGATCAGGTCGCGCTCTTCGTCGCCCGACATGCGCTCGCGGTCGCGGCCCGGCTTGGCGGGCATGGCCTCGTCCTCGGCGGCGTCCTCGCGCACCGGGCGGTAGCGCACCTTGACCGGGTACAGCCGGCCCGAGACCTCGATCACCGGCGCCGGCTTGTCCTCGGACGCGGCGAAATGGCGGGCGAAGCGTTCGGCATCGATGGTGGCCGAGGTAATGATGACTTTCAGGTCGGGACGGCGCGGCAGCAGCTGCTTCAGGTACCCCAGCAGGAAGTCGATGTTCAGGCTGCGCTCGTGCGCCTCGTCGATGATGATGGTGTCGTAGCGGCGCAGCAGCGGATCGCGCTGCGACTCGGCCAGCAGGATGCCGTCGGTCATCAGCTTGATCGACGCGTTCGGGCCGGTGCGGTCGTTGAAGCGCACCTGGTAGCCCACCACCTCGCCCATCGGCGTGTTCAGTTCCTCGGCGATGCGCTTGGCCACGGAAGTGGCGGCCAGCCGCCGTGGCTGGGTATGGCCGATCATCTTCTGACGGCCGCGGCCCAGTTCCAGGCAGATCTTGGGCAGTTGGGTGGTCTTGCCCGAGCCGGTCTCGCCGCTGACGATGACCACCTGATGGCCGGCGATGGCGCGCGCGATCTCCTGGCGCCGCGCGCTGACGGGCAGGTCTTCGGGGTAGGTCACGGCGGGGATGGGCCGCTCGGGGCGGGGCGCCGGGGTCGCGGCGTCGGCGCGCGGCCGGCCGGCGGCCCGGGTCGGCCCGTCGGCCGGCACGGGCGGCCGCGGGCGGGAGGATTCTGGCATGTACGATTTGTCCGGTTAGCCGCCTATTATATAAACGCCCCACGGTCATATAATTTCGCCACGCCGTGTCGCCACGGCGCGTTGACGCGGCCCGCGCCGCGTTATTGCCACCCTCCGGAACTCCCCCACCCATCATGCCCGACCTGGAACCAGACACTGTCTCCGCCCTTGAAGCTCCCGAATTCGCCCCTGCCCAGTTCGTCCGATGGTTCCGAGATGTCGCGCCCTATGTGCACGCGTTCCGAGGCAAGACCTTTGTGGTGGCGTTCGGCGGCGAATTGGTGCAGGCCGGGGCGCTGAACGCGCTGGTGCAGGACTTGTCGCTGTTGTCGTCGCTGGGCATCCGCCTGGTGCTGGTGCATGGCTCGCGCCCCCAGGTCAACGAACAACTGCGGCTCAAGGGCTTCACCCAGCAGTTCGATCGCGGCCTGGCGCCCACCGACGCCGCCGCGCTGGAATGCGCCAAGGAAGCCGCCGGCGAGATCCGCCTGGACATCGAGGCCGCCTTCAGCCAGGGCCTGCCGAACACGCCCATGTCGCATGCCCACATCCGCGTCATTTCCGGCAACTTCGTCACCGCCCGCCCCACCGGCGTGCTGGACGGCGTCGATTACAAGCACACCGGCCAGGTGCGCAAGATCGACGTCGACGCGCTCAAGTTCGCCATCGAGAAGGGCTCGTCGGTCGTGCTGCTGTCGCCGCTGGGCTTCTCGCCCACCGGCGATGCCTTCAACCTGGCCATGGAAGACCTGGCCACCAGCGTGGCGGTGGCGCTACGCGCCGAAAAGCTGATCTTCCTGTCCAGCGGCCAGGGCGTGCTCAATGACGACGGCTCGGTCGACACCGAACTGGCGCGCATCGACGCCGACGCCCTGCTGGCGGGCGGCTCGCTGGACGAGGAAACCGGCGCCTATCTGCAGTACGCGTCGCTGGCGGTCAAGCGCGGCGTGGCCCGCGCCCACCTGGTGCCGTTCGCGCTGGACGGCAGCGTGCTGCTGGAAATTTTCACCCACGACGGCGTCGGCACCATGGTGGTGGAAGACACGCTGGACGACCTGCGCCCGGCCACGCTGGACGACGTCGGCGCCATCCTCAGCCTGATCGAACCGCTGGAGGCCGATGGCACGCTGGTGCCGCGCCCGCGCAGCGTGATCGAACGCGACGTCGAAAACTTCACGGTGCTGGAGCACGATGGCGTGATCTACGGCTGCGCCACGCTGCACAACTTCCCCGAAGAACACATGGCCGAGATGGCCTGCCTGATCGTGCATCCCGAATGGCAGGGCTCGGGCGAAGGCGAGATCCTGCTGCGCCATATGGAATCGCGCGCCCGCGCCTCGGGCGCCAAGCGCCTGTTCGTGCTGACCACGCGCACCTCGCACTGGTTCATGAAGCGCGGTTTCGTGCAGGGCGGCATCGCCGACCTGCCGCGCGAAAAGCAGAACAACTACAACCGCTCGCGCAACAGCCTGGTGTTCATCAAGAAGCTGTGACGCCCCCGCTCCGGGCCTGCCCCGGAGCCTACCCGCAGTGTCCGCAGGGGCTTGGCGGCCTTCCGGCGCCAAGCCCGCTAAAATGGCGCATTACCCATTCTTTCCGGCAGCGAACCATGGCCCGTACCGTCAACTGTGTGAAATTGAAGCGTGAAGCCGAAGGGCTGGACTATCCCCCCTATCCCGGCGAACTCGGCACCCGCATCTGGCAAAGCGTTTCCAAGGAAGCTTGGGAAGAGTGGAAGCAGGTGCAGACCCGCCTGGTCAACGAAAACCGCCTGAACCTGGCCGACGCCCGCGCCCGCAAGTACCTGCAGCAGCAGATGGAACGCTTCCTGTTCGAGGACGGCAGCGTCGAAGCCCAGGGCTACGTTCCGCCTTCGGCCTGATCCTGCCGCGCCGCCGCGCGGCACGCCTGCGAAGCCCCTCGTCCGCGAGGGGCTTCTTGCTTCTGGCCGGCCGCCGCGGCCGGGCGCCGCAACTGGCTTAAGATTCCCTTATCGCTGGCCGTATTAACGCTGTCATGAACGCAGATCCGAGTTCCGCCTCTTTCGCCGACCTGCCCCCGGCCATCCGGCGCGCGCTGGCGGTTGCCCCCGATCGCAGGAGCGGCACGCTCCACGACGTGCGGCATGTCGTCATCCTGATGCAGGAGAACCGGTCGTTCGACCATTATTTCGGCGCCCTGCCGGGCGTGCGTGGCTTTGCCGATCCGCATCTCGTGCCGACCGCGGATGGCGATGTGCTGACCCAGCGCGACGGCGCCGAGCAAACGCGCCCCTATGCCTTGCAGGCCAACTGCGCCAGCCACACGCCGGTCGGCTACATCACCCCGCATACGTGGGACGACGCCCAGCGTGCCTGGAACGACGGCCGCATGGATCAGTGGCTGGTGGCCAAGCGGCGCCTCGGCATGGGCGCATACCGTCCCGCCGAAGTGCCGTTCCAGACGGCGCTGGCCAATGCCTTCACGCTGTGCGACGCCTACCACTGTTCGATCCAGGCGGGCACCAATCCGAACCGCCTGTTCCTCTGGACCGGCACCAACGACCCGCTGGGGCGCGCCGGCGGGCCGGCATTGGTCAACACCTTCGACCGCCTCGGCCCGGCCGACCAGGGCTACGGCTGGACCACCTATCCGGAACGCCTGCAGGCCGCCGGCATCGACTGGCGCATCTACCAGGACATGGCGGACAACTTCCACGACAACCCGCTCGCCGGTTTCCGCCAGTACCGCCGCCAGCATGAGGCCGGTGGCGCCGCCGCGCCGCTGCGCGACCGGGCCCTGGCCACCCATACCCTGGACGACCTGGCGCGCGACGTGAATCAGGGCACGCTGCCGCAGGTGTCCTGGATCATCGCCCCCGCCGCCGACTCCGAGCATCCCGAGGTTTCGTCCCCGCGCCAGGGCGGCGCCTACACCGAGCGCGTGCTGGACATCCTGACGCGCAACCCGGCCGTCTGGAGCGGCTGCGTGTTCCTGGTCACCTACGACGAAAACGACTGCTTTTTCGACCACATGCCGCCGCCCGCGCCGCCAGCGCGCCCCGCCGACGGCCAGTGCGGCGGCCTGTCGACCGTGGAACTGGACGGCGAATACCACGACGCGCGCAACGGCCCCAGCGCCGCCACGCCGGACGATCCGCCCGCCCTGCACGGCCGCGGCTTCGGCATGGGCCCGCGCGTGCCGATGCTGGTGGTATCGCCCTGGAGCCGCGGCGGCTGGGTCAATTCGCAAGTGTTCGACCACACCTCGGTGATCCGCTTTCTGGAGGCCCGCTTCGGCGTGCCCGAGCCCAACATCAGTGCCTGGCGCCGCGTGGTGGCCGGCGACCTGACCTCGGCCTTCGACTTCGCCGGGGATCGCGTCGCGCAGCACGCCGACAGCGTGCGCCATGCCTGCGCCCTGCCCTACGCGCTGGAGGCCGTCGGCCGCATGACCGCCGACGGCGAACACTATCGCCTGACTTTCCGCAATCCCGGCACGGCCGGCGCGGTGCTGCACGTGTACGACCGCCTGGCGCTGGCGCGCGCCCCGCGCCGCTACACCCTCGGCGCGGGCGCGCGGCTGGACGACGGCTGGCGCCTAGACGCCCACGGCGCCTATGACCTCTGGCTGCTCGGCCCCGACGGATTCCATCGGCGCTTTCGCGGCGACAAGCGCGATGGCGGCCTGCTGGAAGCGCAACTGGTACCGGTGACCTCGGGCCTGCGCCTGCGGCTGGTCAACCATGGCGCCACGCCCCTGCCGGTGCAGGTCGAATCGCGCATGGGCGACGGCTGGCGCGCGATGGCGCACGTGCAGGCCGGCGGCGCGCTGGAACTGAAGTACGCCGGCTGCGAAGGCTGGTATGACCTGGAGGTCGGCGCCCAAGGCCTGCCGGCCTTCGGCCGGCGCCTGGCCGGCCGCATCAACGCCGGCAAACCGGGCGTGCCGGATCCACGGTTGTGTCAGGGAGCCGAGCTGCCCCTGTAGCAGGCCCGCCATGAAAAAACCCCAAGACGCCGCGCGGCGCTTGGGGGTTTCGCTGGCCGAAAGCACGGCGGCGGGGCCGCCGGGGCGATCAGTCGTCCTGCTCAGGCGTGTCTTGCTCGCCGCGCGCCAGGCGCTCGGTGTTCTTGACGCCGGTGTGGCGCACATCCGCGCCCTTGACCATGTAGATCACGCGCTCCGACATGTTCTTGGCATGGTCGCCGATGCGTTCGAGCGCGCGGGCGATGAAGATCATGTCGATGGCGCGCGAGATGGTGCGCGGGTCTTCGATCATGTAGGTGATCAGGTGGCGCAGCGCGCCCTTCCATTCCTTGTCCACTTCCTTGTCGCTGCGCACCACGGCGGCGGCCAGGATGGGGTCGAGGCGGGCGAACGCGTCCAGCGCCTGATGCAGCATGGTGCGCACGTTCGAGGCCATGTGGCGCAGCTCGATCACCGGGATATGGCGCACTTCCGATTCATGGATGCGGCGCGCCACGGTGGCCACTTTCTCGGCCTCGTCGCCGGAGCGTTCCATGTCGGTCAGCATCTTCGACACGGCCATCAGCATGCGCAGGTCGATGGCGGTGGGCTGGTGACGGGCGAGGATGCGGCTGATGCTTTCGTCGATCTCCACTTCGTGGCGATTGACTTCCTTTTCGCGCTCGCGCACCTTTTCAACCAGCGTCAGGTCACCGCTGGCCAGCGCGTCGATGGCTTCCTGGATCATGGCCTCGACCACGCCGCCCATTTGCAAGAATTGCGAACGGACGCTTTCCAGATCAGCGTCGAACTGCTTGTTTGTGTGCTCCGTCATCCGGGCTCCCTGCGTGGTTGGTCTCATTGCATTGCCCCGATATGAAAGCGTTTCGATCAAGTATGGGCCTGCACAACCCGCAAGGTTATGACCCAAGTGTGACAGGATTATGAATCGCGGCCGGAGCCCCCGCAAGCGCGGACGGCCCGGCCCCTGCCCGCACTCAGGCGTGGCGATCCAGGCGGCGGATGCCGCTCTGGGTGGCCAGCAGCGCCACGTCGGCGCCGGCAATGGCGAACAGGCCGCAGGTGACCACGCCCGGCAGATTGTTGACGCGGGCTTCCAGGCCGGTGGCGTCGGTGATCGACAGGCCAGAGACATCCAGGATGATGTTGCCGTTGTCGGTGACGAAGCCTTCGCGCAGGCGCGGCTGGCCGCCCATGGCCTTCATGGCGCGGGCCACCGATTCGCGCGCCATCGGGATGACCTCGATCGGCAGCGGGAACTTGCCCATGACCTGGACCAGCTTGGATTCGTCCGCGATGCAGATGAAACGGTCGGCCACCGAGGCCACGATCTTCTCGCGCGTCAACGCGCCGCCGCCGCCCTTGATCATGTGCAGGTTGGCGTCGATCTCGTCGGCGCCATCCACATAGAGCGGCATCGACGTCACATCGTTCAGGTCCAGCACTTTCAAGCCATGGCCGGCCAGGCGCGCGGCGCTGCGCTCGGAGCTGGCCACCGTGCCACCGATGCGCCCCTTGAAACGCGCCAGGCCATCGATGAAGAGATCGGCCGTGGAGCCGGTGCCAACGCCGATGATGACATCGGGTCCGGCGACCTGTTCAACCAGTTCCAGGGCCGCGTCGGCGGCTTGTTGCTTGAGTTCTTGTTGCGAGAGCATGGCGGGGATGCGCAAAAAAGGTGAGTGAAGCAGGGAAATTTAGCATGCGGCCGCGGCCGGCCAGGCCCGCGCCAGCACCGCCGCCACGTCGATGCCGGCCGCCAGCTCGCCGAACACTCCCCCCGCCGCGCCCAGGCGGCTGCGGACAAAGCCTTGCGCCACCGGCGCCGGCGCGTGCCGGATCAACAGGGCCGCCTGCCACAGCCGCGCCAGGCCACAGGCGATACGGCGGGCCTGGAACTCGGCCTGGCCCGGATCGGCCAGCAGCGCCCGCCACTGCGCCAGCGCCGCATCGAAGTCCTGGTAGCGGCCGGTGGCGGGCGCGAACTCGCCCTCCAGCGCCGGCAGCGCCTCGGGCTCGCGTTGCAGCGCCCGCAGCACGTCCAGCGCCATGACATTGCCCGAGCCTTCCCAGATGGAATTGACCGGCGTTTCCCGGTACAGGCGCGGCATCGGCCCTTCTTCGACATAGCCATTGCCGCCCCAGGCCTCCATGCATTCGGCCACGGCCGTGATCGCGCGCTTGCAGACCCACAGCTTGGCGGCCGGCGTGCCGACCCGCGCCAGGGCGCGGGCGCCCGGATCGCTCCGTTCGTCCACCGCGCGCGCCAGACGCAGCGCCAGCGCCTGGGCCGCTTCCGATTCCAGCGCCAGGTCGCCCAGCACATTGCGCATCAGCGGCTGTGCCAGCAACGGCTTGCCGAAGGCGTGGCGGTGGCGGGCGTGGTGCAACGACTGCACCAGCGCCTGGCGCAGCAGCGCGGCGCTGCCCAACACGCAATCGAGCCGGGTGGTGGCGGCCATCTCCAGCAACACCGCCAGGCCGCGCCCGGGCTCGCCGAGCATGACACCCCAGGCATCCTCGAACTCGACTTCGGCGCTGGCATTGCTGTGATTGCCCAGCTTGTCCTTCAGCCGCCGGATGCGAACCGCGTTGCGTGGCCCTTGCGGAATCCAGCGCGGCACCAGGAAGCAACTGAGCCCCTCGTCGGTCTGCGCCAGCACCAGGTGGGCATCTGCCTGCGGCACCGAGAAGAACCACTTGTGGCCCACCAGCAGATACGCGCAACCACGCCCGGCCGCGCCCAGCGGCGTGGCGCGCGTGGTGACGGCGCGCAGATCCGAACCGCCCTGCTTTTCGGTCAGGCCCATGCCGATCAGCGCGCCGCGCTTGCCGGCCAGCGGCGCGTCGGCGCCGTCGAATTCGCGCGAATACAGGGCGGGCAGCCAGTCACCGGTGTAGTCGATCACGCCCGCCGGTTCGCGTTGCAGCAGGGGCACGGCGGCAAAGGTCATGGTGGTCGGGCACAGGGTGCCGGCCTCGACCTGGCCCTGCATCAGGTACGCCGCCGCCCGCGCCACCTGCGCGCCCGGCACTGGCTGGATCCAGGCGCGGCTGTGCAGGCCGCGCGCCACGATGCCGCTCATCAACAATTGCCAGGCAGGATGGAAGTCGACATGGTCGATGCGATGACCGGCCCGGTCATAGGCCTGCAGCCGTGGCGGATAACGGTTGGCGTCGGCGCCGGCGGCCAGGGTCTGGGCGCGGCCGAGCCAGGCGCCATGCGCGCTCAGGTCGCCGACCCAGGCGCCAGCGCCTTCGCGGACGGCCGCCTCGCGCAGCGCCGGGTCGGTCTCGAACAGCGAATAGTCCTCCAGGGGCGGGACCTGGTTCAGTACGGTATGGGTCACGAACGACGGCATGCTGGTGGCTCCTCTTCGTTGATGCGCCGCGCGTGGCGGCGCGCCCCGCCCCCGCGGGCCTATCTGGCGATGGGCGCCACCCGCTGCCAGGGCCGCAGGGCCTCGACCTGGGCGGCCAGTTCCAGCAACCAGTCCTCGCTGCCCAGCGGGCCCATAACCTGGATGCCGATGGGCAGGCCGTCGGCCGACAGGCCGAACGGAATGGAGATGGCGGGCATGCCCGTCAGGTTGGCCAGCGGCGCGAACGGCGAATAGCCGATCACGCCCTTCTTGCCGAGGCGGTAGGCCAGGTAATCGGCGTTGTCCATGGCATAGCGGCCGATGGGCGCCGGCAGTTGCGCCAGCACCGGCGACAGGAACAGGTCGTAGCCCTGCGTGCCCTCGCGGTGCAGAAAGCGGCCAATGCGGCGCGTGATCTCGTGGCAAGTATCGACGCAGGCCACGTACTGCGCGCCGGAAATGGCGCGCGCGTACTCGCGCGCGCCCAGCGTGGTGGGTTGCAGTTCGTCGGCGGCCAGCCGGCGGTTGCGCGCGCCGACGAAGCTGTCGATGGCGTTGGCGGCGGCACTGGCGATCAGCGGCAGCATCGGCGAGAGCACCTCCTCGGAACCCACCGGCGGCGCGGCCACCACCAGTTCATGGCCCAGTCCGGCGAACAGGCGCGCGGCCTCGTCGACCGCCGCCGCGACCTCGGGATGGATGGCCTCGCCTTCATAGGTGGTGTTGATATAGGCGATGCGGCGACGCGGTGACGAGCGCGGATCGGCCGACGCCCGCGCCACGATGTCGCGATAAGACTGCCCCGGCCTGGCTGGCGCCGCATACGGCGCCCCCACGTCGGCACCGGCGCTGATGTCCAGCGCCGCGGCGCAATCGCGCACCGACAGCGTCATCATGTGTTCGGTGGCCAGCCCGCCCCAGCCCTCGCCCTTGAGCGGGCCCAGCGGCATCATGCCGCGCGAGGGCTTCAGGCCCAGCACGCCGCAGCACGAGGCCGGAATGCGGATCGAGCCGCCGCCATCGCTGCCGTGGGCGATGCGCACCATGCCGCTGGCCAGCGCCGCGCCGGCGCCGCCACTGGAGCCGCCGGCGCTGTGACCGGCCTTCCAAGGGTTCTGGGTCGGCGCGCCGTAGACCGGCGATTCGCTGGTGGGGCTCAGGCCCAGTTCGGCGCTGGTGCTGCGGCCGAACGGGATCAGGCCGGCGCGGCGGTAACGCTTGACGATCTCGGCGTCGACGCGCCATTCCACCTGGCCGTACAGCACCGAGCCCATGGCGCTGGGCAGGCCGATGGCGGCGGTGCCCAGGTCCTTGAGCAGCGTCGGCACGCCCAGGAACGGCCGGTCGCGCAACAGCGCCAGGCGCTGTTCGGCCGACAGGGTCGCCAATTCGGCGTCGAGCGCGCGCGCCTGCTCCAGGCCGAGTTCGGCCCGCACGCCACAGGCCGCGTTGATCGACGGGTTGCGCGCGGCCACCCGTTCCACCGCCTGCTGCATCGCGGCAAGCGCCGTCGTGTTTCCCTGGGCGATATCGGCGCCCAGCGCCATCGCGTCGAAGGAAGAGGAATCAACTCGGTCAGCCGTGCTCATGCTTACGATGCTCCAGATATCGACGGCGGAATGCCGCAAGTATGAGGATATCGACAGAGCGCCCGGGTCACAAGCCGCATCCGGCGGCGGCGGCGCGGATCAGGCGTCGGCGCCCGGCGCGGCCCGGGGCGCGCCGGTGGCGGGGTCGTCCGCGCCCTCGTCGGCCGCCGCGCCCTCGGCGCCCAGCAGGCGCAGCGCCTCGGCCTCGGGCAAGGCCTCGACGCTTTTCAGATTGCGCAGCATGGCGCGCGTGCGCACTTCGGTCTGGCCGATCTTGCTGCTGGCGCTGTCCAGCGTTTTCTTGACCCCGGCCAGCGCGTCGCCGAATTTGCCGAATTCGGTCTTGACCGCGCGCAGAACCTGCCAGACCTCGGACGAACGCTGCTCGATGGCCAGCGTCCGAAAACCCATCTGCAGGCTGTTGAGCAACGCCGCCAGATTGCTGGGGCCGGCGACGTTGACGCGCAGCTCGTGCAGGCGGTCCAGCAACCCCGGGCGCCGCAGCACCTCGGCGTACAGGCTTTCGGTGGGCAAGAACATGATGGCGAAATCGGTGGTGTGCGGCGGCGCCACGTACTTGCCGGCGATCAGCCGGGCCTGCACCTCGACCGCCTTGCCCAGCGCGGCGCCGGCCGCCTTCACGCCCTCCGCGTCGGCGGCTTCCTGGGCGTCCATCAGTCGCTCGTATTCCTCCTTGGGGAACTTGGCATCGATCGGCAGCCAGACCGGCGTCCCGCCATCGCCGCGCCCCGGCAGGCGGATGGCGAACTCGACCACGGCGTCACTGCCCGGCACCGGCTTGATATTGCTGGCGTACTGCTCCGGCGTCATGTTGTCTTCGATCAGCCGCGCCAGTTGCACCTCGCCCCAGGTGCCGCGCGACTTGACGTTGGTCAGCACGCGCTTGAGGTCGCCCACGCCGGCGGCCAGGGCCTGCATCTCGCCCAGGCCCTTGTGCACGGCTTCGAGGCGGTCGGACACCTGCTTGAAGGATTCGCCCAGGCGCTGCTCGAGCGTGGCATGGAGCTTTTCGTCGACGGTGCGGCGCATCTCGTCGAGCTTGACGCCGTTGTCATTCTGCAACGCTTGAAGACGCTGATCGACCGTCGCGCGCACCTCCATCAGGCGTCGCTCGTTGATCTGAATCAGGCCCTGCAATTGGTCGCCGAAGCCGGCCGCAAAGCGCGCCAGCGACTCGGCCGATTCGGCCCGTGCCGCCTGCGCGTCGCGGGTCAGGGCGGCGCGCAGTTCGCCCTGCGACTGGGCCAGCTCCTGGCGCAGGCCACGGGTGGATTCGGAAAATTCGGCGCGCAGGCCGCGCTGGCCCTCGGCGATATCGGCGCGCAGGGCCCGTTCGGTGCGCTCGAGCCCCTCCAGCAGCGTGTCCAGGCGCTCGTCGCGCCGTGGCCGCGACAGCCACCCCATCAGGCAAGCCAGGCAGGCCAGCACGGCGCCGCCGGCGGCGACCCAAAGCAGAACATCATTCGACAAAACCGACCCTCGATGAAGCGCGCGCCCACGCCGGGCACGCGAAATTATAGGGCGGGGTTCCGCCCCCTGTATCGATCCGAAACGACTTCCCCGGCGCGATACAAAGAACAAAAACAAGCAACGGCATTAAACTGTTAACAGCTTACCTATAACCTTAAAAACAGTTGAATACAGCTGATCTCGCCCCATTCTGTCCTCCCCGCGTCGCCTTCGACTCCGTTTTCGGCCCATTGAATCTCGATGACGAGACACCGGTCGCGGTCGGTGGGGATCGCCACATCTTCCAGCATCCCCATGCCCCGTCCCTGCTGGTCAAGGTCATGGACATGCAGGCGCGCGCCGTCTACCTGGAAACGCGTCCGTTCAAGCGCTGGTACAAGCAGTACCAGCGTGAAAGCGCCTACCGCGTCTACCTGAACGAAATCACCGAATACGTCACCACCACCACCCGCCCGTCCGGCGTCTGGCAGGTTCCGATGGCGCGCATCCTGGGGCTGGCCCAGACCACGCTGGGCCTGGGCCTGCTGGTCGAAAAGATCACCGATGCGGCCGGCAACATCGCCCCCACCGTGGCCGACCTGGCGCGCCAGGGCAGGATGGACGATACCCTGTCGGCCCAGCTGGATGAATTCATCGAGGATCTGGCCGACGCCCACGTGGTGCTGCACGATCTGTCGCCCAGCAACATCGCCTGTGGCCAGAATGCCGACGGCAAATCGGGACTGTTCCTGATCGACGGCTTCGGCGTGCTGCCGCTGGTGCCGATCTACGCCTGGAGCAAGCGCCTGAACCGCCAGCGCATCCGGCGCAAATATACCGACATGCGCGCCGCGATGGCCCGGCGCGCCCGCGAGGCCGCGCTCAGGGCGGCAGGCCGCGTCGACGGCAACGGCCCGAAAGCCTGAAGCGCCCCTCAGGGCGCCCGCTCGACCGGCGCGCCCTGCCGATCCACCCAATGATAGTCGCGCCCCGCCTGCTGCCCGCGGCGCAGGGGGTTGCGCGTGCACCAGGCCGCATAGGCCGGGTCGACATAGCGGTATTCCAGGTGCTCATCGCGTCCGGCGGGAATGCCCAGGCGGGTCGTGCTGATCAGAACCTGCGGCGACTCGCCCACGTCCTCGACGTACAGCGCCCGCGGATCGAAGCGGCGCGCATCCCAGTCCGGCACTTTCAGGCCCAGCGCGCGGCACAGCAGCGTCTGGCCAGCGCACAGCCGGCCCGGCGGGCGCGGCCGCCCCTGGGCATCGGGATTCAAGGCCTGCATGCGCACCAGCGCCTCGGGTCCCGCTACCGCGTCGACCCAGGGGTAGCCGGACTTGATCAGCACCGCGTTGCCGGGCCCGCCCGCGCTGAAGTTGAGCGAATCGCCGCCCCGCGCGTAATACATGTAGACCACGCCGCCATCCATGAACAGGGCGCGGCGCTTGTGGGTGTAGCCGAGCGAGGCATGGCTGCCTTTGTCTTCCAGGTAGTAGGCCTCGGTCTCGATGATGCGCGCCGACAGCCACAGGCCGTCGACCCGATGACGCACCACCTTGCCCAGCAGTTCACGCGCCAGCTGGCGCGCATCGCGATCAAAAAAGGCATCGGGCAACGCCTTGCCGGCGTCGCGCGATGCCTTGTCGGCCCGGGCAGCCACGGTCTCAGGCGAAGCGTTCGCCGTAGCGCTTTTCGCTGAAGCCCACACCGACTTCGCCATCCGGCGTCACCGCCACGGGACGGCGCACCAGCGCCGGGAACTCGGCGATCAGCTTGGTCCACTGGGCGTCGGTGCTGGCGGTCTTGCGGTCGTCGGGCAGGTTGCGCCAGGTCATGGAAGCGCGGTTGACCAGCTTTTCCCAGCCGCCGAGCTGGCCGGCCCAGTCCTTCAGGGTGGCGGCCGCCACCGGATGGTCGCGGTAGTCGATGAACTGGTGGTCGACGCCATGCGCCGTCAGCCACTCGCGCGCCTTGACGCAGGTGCTGCACTTGGTCAGGCCATACAGGGTGGTTTGCTTCATTTGGGTTCGGACTCCTTGCGCCATTGCATGCGGTTGGCCAGGATGACGCAGGTGCCCACCGCCAGGATGAACAGCGTCGCCAACGCATTGATCTCGGGTTTCAGGCCCAGCCGCACGCGCGAAAAGACTTCCATCGGCAGCGTGCTTGAGCTGGGGCCGGACAGGAACGACGCCAACACCACGTCGTCCAGCGACAGCGTGAAGGATAGCAGCCAGGCCGAGGCCAGCGCCGGCGCGATCAGCGGCAGCGTGATCTTGAAGAACACGGTGATGGGGGTGGCGCCCAGATCCAGCGCGGCCTCTTCCAGCGAGCGGTCGAGGTCGCGGATGCGGGTCTGGATCACCACCGCCACGAAGGCCATGCACAGCGTCACGTGACCGACCCAGATGGTGAAGATGCCGTTCTCGGCCGGCCAGCCCAGGTGGCCGCGCAGTTCCACGAACATCAGCAGCAGCGAGATGCCCAGCACCACTTCGGGAATCACCAGCGGCGCGCTCAGCATGCCCACGTACAGCGCGAAGCCGCGAAAGCGCCCCATGCGTCCCAGCACGTAGCCGGCCCAGGTGCCGATGATGACGGCGGCGGTGGCGGTCATGGCGGCGATGCGGAACGACAGCCAGGCCGCGCGCAGCAGCGCGTCGTCATTGAACAGCGAGTGGTACCAACGGAACGAGAAACCGGTCCAGGAGGTGACGGCGGGCGATTCGTTGAACGAGAACACCATCAGGCTGATGATGGGCACGTACAGGAAGAAGTAGCCCAGCCCCAGCACCACGGCGCGCAAGGTCTTGTTGGGACCGTTCATTTGCGGCCTCCGTTGGCCAGTTCCTGCTGCTTGACCTGGTTGTACTGGAACAGCGCCAGCGGCACCAGCAACAGCAGCACCATCACGCACGTCACCGCCGAAGCCATCGGCCAGTCGGTGTTGTTGAAGAACTCGTTCCACATGACCCGGCCCATCATCAGCGTGTTGGCGCCGCCCAGCATTTCGGGAATGACGTATTCGCCCACCGCCGGGATGAACACCAGCATGGCGCCGGCGATGACGCCCTGGCGCGACAGCGGCACGGTGATCTGCCAGAACGCCTGCCAGGGCTTGGCGCCCAGGTCGTAGGCGGCTTCCAGCAGGCGCAGGTCCATCTTCACCAGCGTGGCGTACAGCGGCAGGATGAAGAACGGCAGATAGGCATAGACCATGCCGATATACACGGCCAGGTCGGTGCGGTAGATCTCCAGCGGGCTGGAGATGACGCCGAGCCATTGCAGGAAGTTGTTCAGCAGCCCATCGTTGCGCAGGATGCCGACCCAGGCGTACACGCGCAGCAGCAGCGAGGTCCAGAACGGCAGGATCACGCCCAGCAGCAGCAGGTTGCGCACCCGCGGCGACGACCGCGCGATGTAGTAGGCCATGGGATAGCCGATCAGCACGCAAGCGAGCGTGGTGATGGCGGCGATCTTGACCGAGCTGAGGTAGGTGGCGAAGTACAGGCTGTCGGTGAACAGCAGGATGTAGCCGCGCAGGTGCAGGCTGAACTGCACCGCCTCGTCCTTGAATTCCGCCAGCGCGGTGTACGGCGGAATGCCGAACTTGAGTTCGGCGAAGCTGATCTTGAACACCAGCAGGAACGGCACCAGCAGGAACAGCACCAGCCAGGCGAACGGCGGCACCACCGCCAGCGCCCGGCCCGAGGGCAGCCAGTCGCGGGGCGAGAAGCGGCTCATGACGCCAGCACCGTCGCGCTGTCGGCGTCCCAGCTGACGAAGATCTCTTCGTCGATCCCTGGGGCGTCCAGTTGGGCCAGTTGCAGGCTGGGCACGCTGGCCTCGACCATGGCGCCGGAGTCCAGGCGGATCTGGTAGAGCGCGTAGCTGCCCATCCAGGCCATGTGGCTGACCATGCCGTGGGCCCAGTTGTAGTCGCCCTCGGGCTGCTGGCGCGACACCACCATGCGCTCGGGGCGGATGGAGACGTGCACATCCATGCCCAGCGGCTCGCTGACGCCGTGGCTGACGTACAGCGGGCGGCTCAGCGCGGGGCTTTCGATGGCGACATGGTCGGGCTCATCGACCACGATGGTGCCGGTGAACATGTTGGTCGAGCCGATGAAGCTGGCGACGAAGCGCGAGTTCGGGAAGGCGTAGACGTCCTGCGGCGTGCCGCATTGGACGATCTGGCCGTCGGTCATGACCGCCAGGCGGTGCGCCATGGTCATGGCCTCTTCCTGGTCGTGGGTGACCATGATGCAGGTCACGCCCACCTGCTGCAGGATCTTGACCAGCTCGATCTGGGTCTTCTGGCGGATCTGCTTGTCCAGCGCCGACATCGGCTCGTCCAGCAGCAGCAGCTTGGGCCGCTTGACCAGGCTGCGCGCCAACGCCACGCGCTGCTGCTGGCCGCCCGACAGTTGGTTGGGCTTGCGGCGCGAATAGCCGGCCATCTGCATCAGGTCGAGCGCCTCGAACACGCGGTCATGGATCTCGGCGCGGTCCACGCCTTCCTGCTTCAGGCCGAAGGCCACGTTGGCCTCGACCGTCATGTGCGGAAACAGCGCGTACGACTGGAACATCATGTTCACCGGCCGCCGGTACGGCGGCACGTTGGTGATGTCCTCGCCATCGAGCAGGATCTGGCCCGAGGTGGCTTCCTCGAAACCGGCCAGCATCCGCAGCAGGGTCGACTTGCCGCTGCCGGAGCTGCCCAGCAGCGCGAAGATCTCATTGCGCTTGACCGAGAGATTGACGGAACGGACAGCGACCACGTCGCCGAAGATCTTCACCACATCGGAAACCCGGACGAACTCGTCCGGATCGGCCGCATGCTGCGCCGAGTAACGGCTATCGCTCATGATGACTAGCGCCCCGACTTCAGCTCGGCCCACATGCGCGTCTGCAGGCGTTGGATGTTCAAGGGCTGCGCCTTGATCACATACAAGGACTTGGAGACCTCGGGCGACGGGTAGATCATGGGGTTGTCGGCCACGTCCTTGACCACGTACTTGCGCGCCTCTTTGTTGGCGTTCGGGTAGAACATGGTGTTGGTGATGGCGGCATGCACCTGCGGCGTCTCGATGTAGTTGATGAACGCCAGGGCCTCTTGCGGATGCGGCGCGTCCTTGGGGATGACCATCAGGTCAAACCAGGCCGGAGCGCCGCCCTTGGGAATGAAGTAATTCACTTCATAGGGTTTCTTGGCTTCCTGCGCGCGCTTGCGGGCGATCATGACGTCGCCCGAAAAGCCATACACCATGCACAGGTCGCCCACCGCCAGCTCGTCGATGTAGCCCGACGAGCTGAACTGGCGGATGTACGGACGGATCTGCTTGAGCAGGTCCAGCGCGGCCTTGTAGTCGTCCGGATTGGCGCTGTTGGGGTCCTTGCCCAGGTACTTGAGCACCGCCGGGAACACCTGCGCGGCCTCGTCCAGCATCGAGATGCCGCATTCCTTCAGCTTGGCGGCGTTCTCGGGCTTGAAGATCATGTCCCAGTTGGCCAGGTCGACGTTCTCGCCCAGGATCTGCTTGACCTTGGTGACGTTGTAGCCCAGGCCATTGGTGCCGTAGCCCCAGGGAATGGCGTATTCGTTGCCGGGATCGACCGCGGCGACCAGCGCCATGACGTCGGGATCCAGGTACTTCCAGTTGGGGATCTTGGACTTGTCCAGCTTCTGGAACAGGCCGGCCTCGATCTGGCGCGAGGCGTAATGCGTGGACGGGACAACGACGTCGTAACCCGACTTGCCGGCCAGCAACTTGGCCTGCAACGTGTCGTTGCTGTCGTAGACGTCATAACGGACCTTGATGCCGGTTTCCTTCTCGAAACCCGAGATCGTGTCCGGGGCCGTGTATTCGGCCCAGTTGTAGACGTTGACGACCTTGTTCTGCGCCACCGCCGCCGACGTGGCTGCCGCGACCAGCATCGTCCCCAGCGCCCAGCGCATTCCCGCCCGTAGTTTCATTACCAGCCCCCCAGCGATATGCCGTAAGTTACAGGAGTACCAAAAGGCGGAATCATAAAGCCTTTTAGCGATGGCCAGCCCAACTTTACCGGGAGATTTAGCGCAATTTGGCGCAATTTGGCCCGGATCGGGCCTGGGGCGCCACCGGACTCAGGGCTGCACGCCGACGCCCCAGGCAGTCCAGTAGCTGTCGCGCAATTTGAGCCAGAAGCGCTCGCCGTCCTCGCCCGCCACCTTGACCAGCGAGCGGCGCAGGCGATCCAGGTTGCCTTGGCGCTGGCGGTCGGACAGGCCGCCCTGGGTACCGCGATCGAAGTCGATCAGCCAGACCCTGCCGTCCGAGCCGATCAGGATGTTGAAGGCATTCAGGTCGGCGTGCCAGACGCCGGCCCGGTGCATGCGCACGATGGCCTCGGCCACCGGCTGCCACAAGGGCTCGGCCAAGGCCTGGGCCAGCGGCCGCACGCCCGGGATGCGCTCGACCACGATGGCGGCGCGGTAGGTCGGCCCCTGGCGCCAATAGGCGGCGGCCAGCGGCGCCGGCACCGGCAGCCCCTGGGCCCGCATGGCGGCAAGCAGGCGGAATTCGCGGAAACTGCGGGTGCGGCCTTCGCCCGCCCACAGGTAGGTGTCGCGGCTGAGCTTGGCGATCAGGCCGCCGCGCCGGTAGCGCCGCAGCACCCCCTGCCAGCCCTGGCCCTGCACGAACCAGGCGGCCTGGCGGCCACCGGCGTCCACCGGCCGGGCGCGGTCGCCGTAGTGGGCCGGGTTGAACAGCTCAGGGCCGGCAGCGCCCAGGCGCGGGTCGGCCAGCATGGCGCCAGCCAGCGGCGCCGGCCAGGCATGGCGCCGGGCACCGCTGGTGTCGCGCTCAGCCTTCACGGTTGCGCATCCAGTCGGCCACGCCGAAGAACGATTGCAGCAGACGCTCGACCAGGGCGGGGTCGATGCCCTCGTCCTCCATGGCGCGGCCCATGCAGGCCACCCATTGGTCGCGCTCGACCTGGCCGATCGAGAACGGCAGGTGCCGCGCCCGCAGACGCGGATGGCCGAAGCGCTCTATATAGTGGTCGGGGCCGCCGAAGTAGCCGCACAGGAACCAGAACAGCTTGTCGCGGGCCTGATCCAGGCTGGGGCCGTGCGCGGCCCGCAGTTCCTTCAGATCGGGCTCGATGTCCATCAGGTCGTAGAAGCGGTCGACCAGGGCGCGCACGCCGGGCTCGCCACCCAGGAGATCGAAAATACTGCGGGAGGCTTGCACGGGTTCGGTAGGGGTTTGGGCGGGGGACGTCATCAGGTTTCTCTCAGGGTGACCAGCGGCGGGGTGCGCAGCACGCCGCGCAGCGCCAGCGCGCCGCCGGTCCAGGCGCCAAGCATGCCCGCGCCGATCCCCACCAGCCAGGGCCAAAGGCTGAGGGTAATCGTGAAATCGAAAACCTGGGTTGATAAAACCCAAGCGATCGCGCTGGCGCCGGCCGCGGCCAGCAGGCCCGCCAGGCCGCCCACGGCCCACAATTCGATGCGCTGCGAGCGCGCCAACTGACGGCGCGTGGCCCCCAGCGCGCGCAGCACCGCGGCCTCGCGCATGCGTTCGTCGCGGGTGGCGGTCAGGGCCGCCGACAGCACCAGCACGCCAGCCGCCAGGGTGAACAGGAACAGCAGTTGCACCGCGCGGCCGACCTCGTTGAGCACCGACTGCA
Source organism: Achromobacter sp. (assembly GCF_050285565.1). Classification (GTDB taxonomy): domain Bacteria; phylum Pseudomonadota; class Gammaproteobacteria; order Burkholderiales; family Burkholderiaceae_B; genus Achromobacter. The sequence goes on along the minus strand of NZ_JBLZXG010000001.1, from coordinate 638,927 downwards.
ACTGTTGCAGGATGGCGCCCACGTCGAACACCGTCAGGTTCGGGAACTGCCGCACCAGCGCGGGCAGCACCTGCGCCTTTTCGGGCGGCAGGTAGAAGGACGTGATCCAGCTTTGCGGCATGTCGGCCAGGGTGTCGGGCGTCAGGATGGCGAAAAAATTGACGCGCATCGTATCCCAATCCACCCGCCGCGTGCTCGACACGGCCACCTCGAACTGCTGGCCGGCCACGTCGAAGGTCATCTTGTCGCCCAGCTTGATGCCCAGGGTTTTGGCCAGGCCCGACTCCAGCGACACCTCGGCCGCGCCCGGCTTGAGCCAGCGGCCCTGCTCGATGCGGTTGGACGACGGCATCTGCTCGCCATAGGACAGGTTGAATTCCCGGTCCACCAGGCGCTTGGCGCGCGGTTCCTCGTAGTCGTCCGGCCCCACCGGCTTGCCGTTGATGGCGATCAGGCGGCCGCGCACCATCGGCGACAGCACGACCTGGCCCACTCCCTCGCGGCTCAGCGCGTCGGTCACGGCCTGGCGCTGATCGGGCTGCACATTGATGAGGAAGCGGTTGGGCGCGTCCGGCGGCAGCGTGCGCTGCCAGCCCTGGATCAGGTCGGTGCGGGTCATGGCCAGCAGCAACAGAGCCATCAGGCCGACCGCCAGCGCGCACACCTGGGTGATGGTGGCGGCGCGCCGGCGCACCACGCCTGCCAGCGCGAAACGCAGCGCCGGCAGGCCGGCGGCCAGGCCGCGCAGGCGCGCCAGCCCCAGGATGCAGAGCCAGGCCACCAGCGCGAACAGCGCGAACGCCCCCAGGAAACCGCCCGCCACCACGCCGCCCAGCCTGGCGTCGCCGGCGAACCACCAGATCAGCAGCGCGAAACCGGCCGCGCCGACCCCGTACCCGAGCGCGCTGCGGGCGCCGATGACATCCGCGTCGCGCCGCAGCACCCGCGCCGGCGGCACGTGGCGCAGCTGTGCCAAGGCCGGCAGGGCGAAGCCCAGCAACAGCAGCAGGCCGGTCAACAGCCCCTGCAGGGCCGGAATGGCCGAGGGCGCGGGCAGGGCCGTATCGATCAGCGAGCCCAGCACCATCACCAGCACCTGGTGCACGCCGTAGCCCAGCAGGCAGCCGGCGGCCGAGGCGAACAGGCCGACCAACGCGAATTCCAGGGTCAGCATGCGCGCGATCTGCGATTGCACCGCCCCCAGGCAGCGCATCACGGCAATGCCATCACGGTGCCGGGTCATGTAACGGCCGGCCGCCAGCGCCACCGCCACCGCCGAGATCAGTACCGCCAGCAGCGCCACCAGCGACAGGAAGCGCTGCGCCCGGTCCAGCGTGCGGCGCACCTCGGGCCGGCCGGATTCCAGCGTGGCGACCTTCTGGCCGCGCTTGAGGTGCTGGCCGAGCCAGGCCGAATAGTCGGCCACCGCGTCCGGCTGGCCGGCCACCAGCAGGGCATAGCCGATGCGGCTGCCGGGCGCGATCAGGCCAGTGGCCGGCAGGTCGCTGGCGCGCAGCATGACCCGCGGCGCGACGTTGACGAACTGCATGCCGCGATCCGGCTCGTAAGTGATGACCCGGTCGATGCGCAGGTGGGCGTCGCCCACGTTGAGAGTGTCGCCGACCTTCAGGCCTAGCAGCGACAGCAGTTGGCCGTCGACCCAGACCGCGCCCTCGGGCGGGATATCGCGGGTGGGGCCGTCGGGGTTGAACGGCGCGTCCGCCACCCGCAGCGCGCCGCGCAGCGGGTAGCCCGGCTCGACTGCCTTGAGGGCGGCCAACTGGGCGCCGTCGCCGGCGCTGACCATGGACGGGAACTGCCAAGTGCTGGAGACCTCCAGGCCACGCTCGCGCGCCTGGTCCACGAAGGCCCCTGGCACCGGCTCGTCGGCGTCCAGCACCAGATCGGCGCCCAGCATCTGCCCGGCGTCGCGCTCCAGCGCCCGGCTGACGCGGTCGGCCAGGAAGCCGACGCTGGTGACCGCGGCCACCGCCACCACCAGGGCCAGCACCAGCAGCCGCAGCTCGCCGGCACGGGCGTCGCGCATCATCATGCGGGCGCCCAGCGCCAGGGTGGTCCAGAAACCGGGGCGCCGGGCCCGCGAGACATCAGGGAAATCCATCATCTGCCAATGTTAACCAACGGCCGGAATGGGGGCCGAATCCCGCTATCATGCGCGAAGCGCCACGCGGCGCCTCAAGTCCACTGCAAAAAAATACCGAACCCTGGAGAAGACAATGCGTAAATCCTGGCTCGCGGCCACGATCCTGGCCGCCTGCGCGGTCGCCGCGCCCCTGGCCGCCTCGGCCCAGGCCCCCCTGAAGATGGCCTATGCCCTGTCAACGTCGTCGCACTACGGCGCCGGCGCCGACGCCTTCGCCAAATCCATCGAGGCCTCCAGCAACGGCAAGTACAAGGTACAGCAATTCGCCAACAGCGCACTGGGCGGCGAACGCGAAGTGATCGAGGGCCTGCAGATCGGCACCATCGACCTGGCCATCGTCTCGACCGGCGCCACCCTGAACTTCGTGCCCGAGACCGGCGTCTTCGACATCCCCTTCCTGCTGCGCGACCTGCAACATGCGCGCAACGTGCTCGACAGCAAGATCGGACAGGATATGCTGGCGAAGTTCCCCAGCCGCGGCATCATCGCGCTGGCCTGGGGCGAACAGGGCTTTCGCCACCTGACCAACAACGTACGCTCGGTCAAGACGCCGGCGGACGCCAAGGGCCTGAAGATCCGCACCACGGAAAACCCGATCCACATCACCGCCTTCCGCCAGATCGGCATCCTGCCGACCCCGATGGCCTGGCCGGAAGTGGCCACCGCCCTGCAACAAGGCACCATCGACGGCCAGGAGAATCCCCTGTCGGTCATCACCTCGGCCAAGCTGTCGCAGATGCAGAAGTACCTGTCGCTGACCGGCCACGTCTACGGGCCGGCGCTGGTACTGATGTCGTCCAACGTCTATGACGGCCTGTCGGCCGACGACAAGGCCAAGTTCGACAAGGCCGGCAAGGAGTCGGCCCAGGCCATGCGCGCCTACGTCGACAACATCGAGAAGACCGGCGTCGAGCAGCTCAAGAAGGAAGGCATGCAGGTCACGGAAGTCGACCGCGCCGCCTTCGCCGCCGCCGTCGAGCCGGCCTATCCCGAGTACTACAAGAAGTTCGACAAGAAGCTGATCGAGTCGATCCGCGACACCAAGTAAGCGCAAGGCGCGGCCGGATGCGCCGGGCTGACGGAAGTGTTTTTCGTCAGTGGCGGTTCTGGCCGCGCCGGGCGCCCCGCCCGGGCGCCGACCTGGCGGGCGACCCCGCCCCGCCAAGCGACCGGGCGGCGCCCGCCGCGCCGCCTTTGCGCATTTCGTCATCCGCCCCTGGAAATCTTCATGCGTCTGCTCTGCGCCTTCGACCGCCTACTGTTCAAGCTGGTGTCGGTCATCGCCCAACTCCTGCTGGTGGCCGCCGCGGCTGCCGCTTTCTACCAGGTCATCGCCCGCTTCGTGCTGCATTCCCCCGCCGACTGGAGCGAGGTGCTGACCCGCGCTCTGCTGATCTGGACGGTGCTGCTGGGCGTGGCCCTGGCCTTCCGCCACGGCGCCATGATCAGCGTCGAGCTGCTGCGCAACCTGCTGGGCGGCACGCGCCGCCGCGTGCTGGAAGCGGTGATTGGCCTGGTCTGCGCCGGCTTTCTCGGCTTCATCGCCTGGATCGGCGGCCAGATGACCTATCGCGTGCGCTTCCAGAATGTACCCAGCCTGGACATCTCGATCTCCTGGATCTACCTGGCAATCCCCGTGGGCGCGACGCTCGCCGCCATCGCCGTGCTGGCGCGCTGGTGCGCCGGCCAGGAAGAAGACGTCCCCGTGCGCAACGACGCGCAAGGTTGAGCCCCGCCCCGAACAAGCAGCCGATATCGCCATGTCCCAATTAATGATTGTCTCGATGCTGATTTTCTTCGGGCTGTCCGTGCCGGTCGCCGTGTCGATCGGGCTGGCCAGCCTGGCGGGGGTCGGCGCCGCCAACCTGCCCTGGCTGGTGGTGGCCCAGCAGCTCTATGCCGCGCTGGACAAGTATCCGCTGGTCGCGATCCCGTTCTTCATCCTGGCCGGCAACCTGATGGAGGCCGGCGGCATCTCCGAACGCATGGTGGAGTTCGCCAAGAGCGTGGTTGGCGGCATCCAGGGCGGCCTGGCCTGCACCTGCGTGCTGACCTGCATGATCTTCGCCGCCGTGGCCGGCTCCAGCGTCGCCACCACCTTCGCGGTGGGCGCCATCCTGATCCCGGCCATGATCCGCCACGGCTACCCCGCCCCCTTCGCCGCCTCGCTGCAGGCCAGCGCGGCGGAGCTGGGCGTGATCATCCCGCCGTCGATCCCGATGATCCTGTTCGCGGTGTCCACCGACACCTCCACCGGCGAACTGTTCATCGCCGGCGTGATGCCCGGCATCCTGATCGGCGTGGCGCTGATGTTCTACGTCTGGCTCTACGCCAAGCGCAACAACCTGGGCAAGCGCGACGGCGAAGGCCGCCTGCCGCTGTGGCCGGCCTTCAAGCGCGCCTGGCTGGCGCTGATGATGCCGGTGATCATCCTGGGCGGCATCTACGGCGGCGTCTTCACCCCGACCGAGGCGTCGGTGGTGGCGGTGATGTACGCGGTGGTGGTCGGCAAGTTCATCTACCGCCGCCTCAGCTTCAGGCAGTTGTCGGACACGCTGCACAAGTCGGTGGTGTCGACGGCCGTGATCATGTTCGTCATTGCCAACGCCGGCGTCTTCAGCTTCCTGCTCAACCGCGCCGGCATTCCCGATGCGCTGGGCGTATGGCTGGCGCAACTGTTCGACACCCAGTTCTCGTTCCTGATGGGGGTGAACCTGGCGCTGTTCGTGATTGGCATGTTCATCGAGACCTCGGCCTCGATCGTGGTGCTGGCCCCGCTGCTGTTGCCGGTGGCGCTGAAGTTCGGGCTGGATCCGGTGCACTTCGGCATCATCATGGTGGTGAACCTGGCCCTGGGCATGATCACCCCGCCGTTCGGGGTGAACCTGTTCGCGGCCTGCGCGGTGGCCAAGCTGCCGCTGGAACGGCTGATCAAGCCCTTGATTCCGTTCGTGGGCGTGGTGATCGTCTGCCTGATGGCGATCACCTACTGGCCGGGCCTGTCGCTGGGATTGCGGGACCTGGTGTACGCCAAGTAGCGCGCGCCCGCCGGCCGCGGGTAGGCGGGCGCCCGCGCCGGCGGTAACGCCGGAGCGGGCGCCTCCCCTGAAACGGCAAAGCGCCCGATTCGGGCGCTTTGTGGTTCGAGGAAGCCTAGATTTCGCGTTCTTCCGTCTTGAGGTGGTTGTCGCGGGCGAAATCCACCACGAACTTGTACGCCAGCGGTTCGAGGTCGCGCAAGCGCTGGTCGACCACGATGCCGCGCACGCCGTCGATGACGACGGGCAGCACGTAGGGCGAATAGGTGAGGTGGTTACCCGCACAGCCGGCGGGCCGGAACTGTGCCATTACGCCGGCCAGCCGTTCCGCCCAATCGCTGGGGCGAAAGCGGCTACCGCTTTCGGTAACGCCATGAATTACGAATTGTCTGACGCGAGTTGCCATGGATTCTTCACTACGGGACGCCCTTCACGAAGCCGGATCTTCGGCGTGATCAAACATGCGCCCCGCGCCGCGAATTGTATATGATTGATCCTTTGCCCTGTCCCGCACGGCGCTTCGCCCAGGGAAAAATGCCCAGGAGGACCCGCGATGACCTCGCCGCTGGCCAATATCTACGCCCGGTTGCCGGTCGCGTTCACGCACGGCCAGGGCGTCTGGCTATGGGACGCCCTGGGCCGCAAGTACCTGGACGCGCTGGCGGGCATCGGCGTTTCCTGTCTGGGCCACGCCCATCCCCGGCTGGTCGCCGCCATCAGCGCGCAGGCCGCCCGCGTCATCCACACCTCCAACCTCTACGACATCCCGCAGCAGACTGAGCTGGCCGCGCGCCTGGCGGGCCTGTCCGGCATGCGGGAGGTGGTCTTCAACAACAGCGGCTCCGAGGCCAATGAGGCCGCCATCAAGCTGGCGCGCTACTACGCCTACCAGCGCGGCAACCCCCACGCCCACATCATCACCATGGATTCGTCCTGGCACGGGCGCACCCTGGCGACGCTGGCGGCCACCGGCAGCGACAAGGCGCGCAAGGGCTTCGAGCCCCTGCCCTCGGGCTTCATCCAGGTGCCGTACAACGACGCCGCCGCGATCCGCGCCGCCGGCGACGCCGAGCCGCGCGTGGCCGCCGTGCTCCTCGAAGCCCTGCAGGGCGAAGGCGGCATCCGTCCCTCCGACGCCGCCTTCCTGCGGGAGGTACGACAACTGTGCACCGAGCGCGGCTGGCTGCTGATGATCGACGAGGTCCAGTCGGGCATCGGCCGCACCGGCAAATGGTTCGCCCACCAGTGGGCCGACATCGTGCCGGACGTCATGACGCTGGCCAAGGGCCTGGCCGGCGGGGTGCCGATCGGCGCGATGCTGGCCGCCGGCCCCGCCGCGGGCGTGTTCACCCCCGGCAGCCACGGCACCACCTTCGGCGGCGGCCCGCTGGTCTGCGCGGCCGGCCTGGCGGTGCTGGACGCGCTGGAATCGGAAAAGCTGCTGGACAACGCCCACAGCGTGGGAGGCCACTTGCGGCAACGGCTGAGCGCCGAACTGGCCGGCCTGCCGGGCGTGGCCGAGGTGCGCGGACGCGGCCTGATGCTCGGCATCGAGCTGACCCGCCCCTGTGGCGTGCTGGCGCTGCGCGCCCTGCAGGCGGGCCTGCTGATCAATGTCACCCGCGACCGCGTCATCCGCCTGCTGCCCCCCCTGATCCTGTCCCGCGCCGAAGCCGACCAGCTCGTCGCCATCCTGGCGCCGCTGATTCGACAGTTTTTGGCCGAACATCCATAATCAACCTCCCGCCCGGGCCACGAGCCCGTCCGGGCCCCTGACCTGTGACATCACCATGACTCCTCCCACGACTCAAAACGGCCCCTTGCGGCACTTCCTGCAGTTCAAGGACTTCTCGTCCGCCGAGATCGCCTACGTGCTGGACCGTGCACGGCTGATCAAGGAAAAATTCAAACGCTATGAACCCCATATGCCGCTGCACGACCGCACGCTGGCGATGGTGTTCGAAAAAGCCAGCACCCGTACCCGCGTCTCGTTCGAGGCCGGCATGTACCAGATGGGCGGCTCGGTCATCAACCTGACCTCCAACGATTCCCAGCTTGGCCGCTCCGAGCCCATCGAAGACACCGCGCGCGTCATCTCGCGCATGGTCGACATCGTCATGATCCGCACGTTCGAGCAGACCCGCATCGAACGCTTCGCCTCGCACTCGCGCGTGCCCGTGATCAACGGCCTGACCAACGAATTCCACCCCTGCCAGATCCTGGCCGACATCTTCACCTACATCGAGCACCGCGGCCCCATCGCCGGCAAGACGGTCGCCTGGGTCGGCGACGCCAACAACATGGCCTACACCTGGCTGCAGGCCGCCGAGATGCTCGGCTTCACGCTGCACGTGTCGACCCCGGCCGGCTACGAGCTCGAAGCCGCCCGCATCGGCACGCCGTCCGACAAGGTGCTGCGCCAGTTCAAGGACCCGATGCAGGCCTGCCAGGGCGCGCACCTGGTCACCACCGACGTCTGGACCAGCATGGGCTACGAAGCCGAGAACGAAGAGCGCCGCGCCGCCTTCGCCGACTGGTGCGTGGACGCCGAAATGATGGCCGCCGCCGATCCCCAGGCCGTGTTCATGCACTGCCTGCCCGCCCACCGCGGCGAGGAAGTCACCGGCGAGGTCATCGACGGCCCGCAGAGCGTGGTCTGGGATGAAGCCGAGAACCGCCTGCACGTGCAAAAGGCGCTGATGGAATTCCTGCTGCTGGGCCCGCTCAAGTAAGTGCCGCGCCCATGAAAAAAGCAGCCCTGCGGGGCTGCTTTTTCTTGCCCGCATCAGACGGGGCATTCAGGGCTTGAGCGATTTCTCCCAGCGCACGATGGCGTCGGCCACCGCCTGCGGCGCTTCCGGCACCAGCGCGTGCCCCGCGCCCGGGATTACCACCACCGACACGCGCTCGCCGAATTCGTCGCGGATCTCGTTGCGGGTCGATTCCGGCTTGAACAGGTCGGCGCCCGCCTGCAGGTCGAGCAGCGGTTTGCTGCCGCCTGACCACCAGTCCGACTGGCGCGTGGCCTTGCCGGCCAGGCGCTGGCTCTCGCTGACCTCGGGATACCAGCCGTTGAGCCAGACGCTCGCGTCATGGCCCGGGGCGAAGAACGCGTACTGGATCGACTTCAGCCGTTCGGCGTCCGGCAGCGACAGGTCGGCGCTGCGGTCCACATGCTCGCTCAGGCCGGCGGGATACTTCTTGGCGGCGGCAGCCACGATCACCACGCCGCGCACCAGGTCGGGGTGGTCCACACCGGTCGTGCGCGCCACCCAGTTGCCGAACGCGTGCCCGATCATCACCACCGGCTGTTTGGCGACATCGCGGATCACCGCCGCCATGTCGTTGCCGAAGTCATGCAGCGTGATGTCCTTCATCGGCCCGCTGCTGCCGCCGATGCCGCGCGGCTCGGGCCGCAGCACGCGGTAGCCGGCCTGCGCCAGGCGCGCCGCCAGGTCATCGAAATCCTCCTGGCCGCGGCCGCGCGAGGGCAGCAGCACCAGGGCCGGCCCCTGGCCCTGCACCAGCACCTCGATGCGGGCGCCGTTGCCCGGCAGCACCGTCACCCGCTCGACCTGATCCGCCGGCGCCACGGCGGCCGGCGCCGGCGCGCCATGTACCGTGGCCGCAACGCCCACGGCGCCCAACGCCCCGCACAACAACACCTGCGCCCATCGCTTGCTCATGCTTGTCTCCTCGTTCTTCTGCTTTAAAGAATCTTCTGGAACATGGTGCGGCGGGTGTTGCGGAACGACGGCCGCACCCGGCTGCTCCAGTCGGTAGCCCGCACCGCCAGCCAGGGCGGGCTGCCAAAGGTCTCGCGGGTCTCCAGGTCGTAACAGGCCAGGTAGCGCGGCCCCTGGTCGCGGCACTCGTAGCGCCGCGCGCGCACGGTGCCCGGCACCGCCGCCAGACCGGGCAGATGCTCCTGGTCGTACCAGGCGTTCAGGTCGGCTTCGGCCTCGGGCAGCACGTCGGTTTCAACAATGTAGTGCCAGGGCGCCTCGGCGCCCGCGGACGCGCCCGCCAGTTCCAGGGCCGGATGCAGCACGCGCGCCTGCGCCCCGGGGAACAGTTCCGCCAGCCGCGCCTGCACTTCCGGCTGACCGCCGGCATCGCCCTCGACATACACGTAGGTGTCGTTCTCCTCGACCGCGGCGAAGGCGTGCAGCCGCACGCCGTCCAGCCCCTCGGTCAGGCGTTGCGCCATATCGGCCGCGCGCGCCGCGTCGAAACGCTCGCCCAGCGACACCAGCAATACCGTCTTGTCCATGCAAAGCTCCTTTCAGTGCCCGACGCGCAGCGCCACCAGCAAGCGCGACACCATGTTGTAGGCCGCCACCGTCGCGGTCAGCTCGACCAGTTCCTGATCGTTGTAACGCGTTCGCAACGGCGCGAACAGCGCGTCCGGCACCTCGATATCGCGGGTCATGGCGTCGGTCAGGGCCAGCACGTCGGCCTCGCCCGCTTCCAGTCCGGTCACCGCATTGGCCGGCGGGCCGCCGCGCAACTGCTCGACCACGGTCTGCGCCATGCCCGCGGCCAGCGCGTGCGGCACGTGCGCATCGAACTCGTAGGGTGCATTGTTCAGGGTCGCCACGCGCAGGATGATCAGTTCGCGCACCCGCGGCGACAGCGAGGTGTTCAGGCGGATCGCGGTCAGCATCGCCTCCCAGCCCTGCACCACGGCGGGGCTGTTCAGCAGCACCTGATACAGCGGCGAGATGCGGCCGCGCGCGGCCGCGATGCGCGCTTCCATTTCGGCCAGGGCCGGGCGCGTGCCCGGCACCACCGGCGAGACTCGGCAGTCGCTCATGCTCACTCCGGACGGATGTTCTTGCGCTGGATCAGCGAGCCCCACTTCTCGCGGTCGGCGGCGATCAGGGCCGCCAGTTCCTGCGGCGAGCTGGGCGCGGCCTGGGCGCCGAACTTCTCCAGTTTGGCGCGCACCGCCTCGTTGCCCAGCGCGGCGCGCAGGGCCTGATTCAGTTTCTCGACCGTGGCCGGCGGCGTGGCGGCCGGCGCGACGATGCCGTACCAGTTGTTCGACTCGACCCCGGCGATGCCCTGCTCGGCCAGCGTCTTGACCTGCGGCAGAAGCGGATGGCGGGTCGGCGCGGCGATGCCCAGCGCCTTGAGCTTGCCGCCCTGGATATGGCCGATCAGGCCGGGCACGTCGCCGAAAAAGCCGGCCACCTGATTGCCCAGCACATCGTTGATGACGGGCGCGGCGCCCTTGTAGGGCACGTGCAGCACCTTGGCCTTGCTGGCGTCGGCGAACATTTCCAGCGTCAGGTGCGGAATGCTGCCGATGCCCGACGAACCGATGGCCGCCGACTGCGACGCCGCTTGCGAGCGCTTGACGAAATCGGCCGCGTCGGTCGCCGGATTGGCCGGATTCACCACGAACACCGTGGCATTGTTGACTACCCGCGACACCGGCGCGAAATCGCGCACCGGGTCGTACGGCAGATCCTTGTACAGCGCCGGACTGATCGACACCGCGCCCACGCTGGTCAGGAACAGCACCGAGCCGTCGGCCGGCGCCTTGGCCACGTAGGCCGCGGCGATGTTGCCGTTGGCGCCCGCCTTGTTCTCGACGATGACGGACTGCTTGAGTTCCTTGCCCAACTGTTCGGCCAGCACCCGGCCGACCAGGTCCACTGGGCCGCCGGGCGGGAACGCAATGATCAGGCGCACGGGCCCATCGGCGTGCGCCGCGGGCGCCAGGCTGGCCAGGCCCAGCAGGCCGGCGAATACGAGCTTCTTGAACATGGATTGTCTCCTCGGGATATCGTGTTTTCTTGGCGCCTGGCTACAGGCGATGGCGCACTTACGGAAATCCGTAAAGCCGCGCCGGGTTGTCCACCAGGACCTGCCGGCGCGTCTCGGCGTCCGGGCAGGCCAGGAAAAAAGCGTCCGCCAGTTCGCCATCGTCGGGCATGTCGCCGGCTACGTTCGGATGCGGCCAGTCGGTGCCCCACAGCGTGCGCTCGGGCAGCGCGTCCACCAGGGCGCGCACGAATGGGATGCCCTCGGCAAAGGGGCGCTTGCCCGATGCGATGCGGTCGATGCCCGACACCTTGACCCAGGCGCGCGGCTCGCGCGCCAGATCCAGCAGCGCGCGGAACGCCGGCGCCTGCACGCCGTCGGCGGCCTTGACCCGGCCCATGTGGTCGATCACGAACGGCACCGGCAGCGCACGCAGGCGCGGCAGCAGTTCGGGCAGCATGGCGCCGTCCAGGTGCAGGCAGACATGCCAGCCCAGCGGCGCGATCAGGCCGATGACGTGGTCGAACACCGCCGGGTCGGGCGCGCCGCCCAGGTGCGGCACGAAGTTAAAGCGCGCGCCGCGCACCCCGCCCTCGTGCAGCCGGCGCACGCTGGCCGGCGTGGCGTCCGCCCCCAGCAACGCCACGCCGCGGTAGTGGCCCTGGCTTTGCGCCAGCGCGTCGAGCAAGGCCGCGTGGTCATTGCCATGGCAGTTGGCCTGCACCACCACCGCGCGCTGCACCCCCAGATGCGCATGCAGCGCCGCCATCCTGGCGTAGGGCGCATCGGGCGGCGTATAGGAACGGCCTTGGGCATAGGGGAACACCTCGGCCGGGCCGAACACGTGGCAATGCGTGTCGCAGGTCCCGGCCGGCAGCGCGTGACGGGGACGGGAAGGCGTGGCGAGCGGGGGACGGCAGTCGGGCACGGCGGGTTCCAGCAAGGAAAACGCCATGCTCGTGGATTGCGCCGGGTTTAACAATGCTATATCTTTGATTTCAGATATAGAAAATTTCAATACCCAAACCCTTGGCCGCTGCATGGATCTGAAGCAGATCGAATACTTCGTACGCGTCGCGGAACGGCGCAGTTTCTCGCGCGCCGCCGAAATGCTCGACGTGGCCCAACCCACCCTCAGCCGCCAGGTGCGGCTGCTGGAACTGGAACTGGGACAGCACCTGCTCTACCGCAACGGCCGGGGCGCCGAACCCACCGAGGCCGGCCTGCGCTTGCTGGAGCACGCCCGCGCCCTGCTGGCCCTGGCCGACCGCGCCAAGCAGGACCTGCAGACCCTGCGGGAAACGCCCACCGGCAAGGTCGTGGTCGGCCTGCCGCCACGCATCGCGCGGGTTCTCACCCCGCCCTTGGTACAAGCTTTCCGCCGCCGCTTTCCCGATGCCTCGATCGCCGTGGCCGAAGGCCTGAGCGCACAGATGCGCGAATGGCTGCTGGCCGGCCGGGTCGATCTGGCCCTGCTGTACGACCCGGCGCCGTCGCCGCAACTGGGTTACGAATCGCTGTTCCGGGAAAACCTGGTGCTGGTGGCCGCCCCCGACCACCAGCCGCCCCTGCCCGCGCGCGTCGCGGTGGCCGGGCTGGGCGCCTATCCGCTGGTGCTGCCCAGCCTGCCCAACGCCATCCGCACCCTGGTCGAGAGCATCTGCCGCGCCCAGGGCGTGCGCCTGCAAGTGGCGGCCGAGGTCGACGCGGTGCAGACCATCGTCGAACTGGCGGCGCAGGGCGACGCCTACGCCATCCTGCCGCGGTCGGCCGCGCGCGGGCCGGCGGCCGAACACGCACTGTCGCTCAGCGAAATCGTCGGCCCCGGCATCACCAACAATCTGGTGCTGGCCAGCGCCCGCCACCGCCCCGCCACCCGGCTGGCCACGGCCACCGGCGACCTGATCCGCCAACTGAACCTGGCAGCCCTGTTCGAACCCGCGCCCCGGACGCCGGCCCAAAAGAGTTAAAATGACCGCCAGATTTTCTTGTTTGGCGGCTCGTTGCTGTCAAAGTCCCGTTGGCGTCTCACCTCAAACAATGACCACTATCCTCCCGAACCTTCCCACCGGCCAGAAGGTCGGCATCGCCTTTTCCGGCGGCCTCGACACCAGCGCCGCGCTGCTCTGGATGCGCAACAACGGCGCCATCCCCTACGCCTACACCGCGAACCTGGGCCAGCCCGACGAATCGGACTACGACGAGATCCCGCGCAAGGCCATGGCCTACGGCGCCGAGAACGCCCGCCTGATCGACTGCCGCGCGCAGCTCGTGGCCGAAGGCATCGCCGCCCTGCAGGCCGGCGCCTTCCACATCTCGACCGCCGGTATCACCTACTTCAACACCACGCCCATCGGCCGCGCCGTCACCGGCACCATGCTGGTGGCCGCCATGAAGGAAGACAACGTCAACATCTGGGGCGACGGCAGCACCTTCAAGGGCAACGACATCGAGCGCTTCTACCGCTACGGCCTGCTGACCAACCCGGATCTGAAGATCTACAAGCCCTGGCTCGACCAGCAGTTCATCGACCAGCTCGGCGGCCGCTCGGAAATGTCCGAATACATGCGCCAGGCCGGCTTCGACTACAAGATGTCGGCGGAAAAGGCCTACTCCACCGACTCCAACCTGCTCGGCGCCACCCACGAAGCCAAGGATCTGGAACACCTGAACTCCGGCATCCGCATCGTCAAGCCCATCATGGGCGTGGCGTTCTGGCGCGACGACGTCGCCGTCAAGGCCGAGGAAGTCACGGTGCGCTTCGAAGAAGGCCAGCCCGTCGCCCTGAACGGCGTCGAATACGCCGACCCCGTCGAACTGATGCTCGAAGCCAACCGCATTGGCGGCCGTCACGGCCTGGGCATGAGCGACCAGATCGAAAACCGCATCATCGAAGCCAAGAGCCGCGGCATCTACGAAGCCCCGGGCCTGGCCCTGCTGTTCATCGCCTACGAGCGCCTGGTCACCGGCATCCACAACGAAGACACCATCGAGCAATACCGCGAAAGCGGCCGCAAGCTGGGCCGCCTGCTGTACCAGGGCCGCTGGTTCGACCCGCAAGCCATCATGCTGCGCGAAACCGCCCAGCGCTGGGTCGCCCGCGCCATCACCGGCGAAGTCACCCTCGAACTGCGTCGCGGCAACGACTATTCGCTGCTCAACACCGAATCGCCCAACCTGACCTACGCCCCCGAGCGCCTGTCGATGGAGAAGGTCGAGAACGCGCCCTTCACCCCCGCCGACCGCATCGGCCAGCTGACCATGCGCAACCTCGACATCGTCGACACCCGCGCCAAGCTGTTCACCTACACCAAGACCGGCCTGCTCTCCGCCTCCGGCACCTCGCTGCCGCAACTGAAGGACGAGGCCAAGAAGAAGTAATTCTTCCCGCCCAACGACAAGCCCCTTTAGTGAACTGCACCCCAAAAGTTGGGCACCGATCCAACCTTTTGGGGTGTTTTTCATGGCGAAGTACGACGAGCAATTCAAGCTCAAGGCAGTTAAGCATTACGTGTCAGGCAAGCTTAGCTATCGAGAGGTGGCCGGGCTGCATGGGATCGAGCATTCGATGTTGCGCCGTTGGGTGTCAAGCTATGAGCAGCACGGCGCTGCTGGACTGGCCAAAAAGTTCAGTCACTACGATGCGGCGTTCAAGCAGGGGGTGCTTGAGCGGATAGATCGTGATGGCCTGTCAGATCGCCAGGCTGCGGCGCTTTATGACATCCGTCACGCAGGCAACATCGGCATCTGGCGTGCCCAGTATGATGCTGGGGGTGTAGACGCATTGGCGTCGCAAGCAAATGGTCCAAGGATTAAGGTCGGCCCGCCCGCTGGCATTGTTGCTGCGCGCAGCCCGGCTGTCGCGCAGCACGTTCTACTACCACCTGAAGGCGCAGGGCGCCGCGGACAAGTACGCAGGCCTGAAGGCCAGGATCGGTGTCGTCTATGCGCGTCACAAGGGGCGCTATGGCTACCGCCGGATCACGTCGGCGCTGCGCCAGGCCGGCGAACTGGTCAACCACAAGCTAAAAGGCCTGAGTCCGGCTCAGTACCGGACCCAGGCCTTCGGCCCCTAGCTTTTAACTGTCCAACTTCTTGGGGTCAGTTCACGTCCCAGGCCAGAAAAAACCAGGCCTACAACTCCACCTGCATCCCCATCTCAACCACCCGATTCGCCGGAATCTTGAAAAACTTCGTGCTCCGCGTCGAATTGCGCGCCATGAACGAAAACACCGCCCGCCGCCACCGCCACAGTGCCGGCTTCTTGGCCGCCACCACCGTCTGCCGCGACAGGAAGTAGGACGTGCGCATCGGCTCCAGATCCAGCTCTGGATAGGCCTCGGCCACCAACCGCAGCGCCTCCGGCACATCCGGGTCTTCCTTGAAGCCATAGTTGATCGTCGCCGCCCAACTCGACGCGCTCATCTTCTGCACCGAAAAGCGCTCGTCCTCCGACACGTACGGCACGTCCGCCACCCGGATCGTCAGGAACAACACATGGTCATGCAGCACCTTGTTGTGCTTCAGATTGTGCAGCAAGGCCGGCGGCACATTGCCCGAATTCATCGTCATGAAGATCGCCGTGCCCGGCACCCGCGACGGCGGGTAAGCCTCCAACTGCTCCATGAATTCCTTGAGCGGCTGGCGATCACGCTGCTGCATTTCCGACAGCAGCCGGCGGCCACGGCGCCATGTCATCATCAGCGTGAACACCACGATCGCCACCACCAGCGGCAACCAGCCGCCCTCGTGGATCTTGAACACGTTGGCCGAAAACAGCAGCACGTCGAACAGCAGCAACAGACCGAGCACCACGAACCACAGCATGCGCTTGGCCCCCGTGCTGCCGCGCGGCAACACCGCGAAGGCCAGCACCGACGTCGTCAGCATCGTCCCTGTCACCGCGAAACCATACGCCGCCGCCAGATTGTCGGAATTGCGGAACACCAGCACCAGCACCAGCACCGCGCACAACAGCAGCGCATTGACTTGCGGCAGATAGATCTGGCCCTTCTCCACCGCCGAAGTATGCAGGATCTGCATGCGCGGCCAGAAGCCCAATTGCACCGCCTGGCGCGTCACCGAATACGCCCCGGAGATCACCGCCTGCGATGCCACGATGGTGGCCACCGTCGCCAGCGCCACCAACGGCGCCAGGCCCCATTCGGGCGCCATCATGAAGAACGGATTGCGGATCGCGCTGGGGTCGCGCAGCAACAGCGCGCCCTGGCCGAAATAGCACAGCGTCAGCGCGGGTAACACCATGCTGAACCAGGCGCTGCGGATGGCCGGCCGGCCGAAGTGGCCCATGTCGGCGTACAGCGCCTCGGCGCCGGTCAACGCCAGCACCACCGCGCCCAGCAGCACGAAGCTGATCCACGGGAACTCGATGATGAAACGCAGACCCCACATCGGATTCAGCGCGGCCAGCACCTCGGGCGTCTGCCACACCTGCCACCCCCCCAGCGCCGCCAGCGTGCCGAACCACAGCAGCATCACCGGCCCGAACAGCTTGCCCATGGCGCCCGTGCCATGCGACTGGATCGCGAACAGCGCCACCAGCACCACCAGCGCCAGCGGCACCACCCACGCATCCAGCGTGTGCGACACGATGCTGATCCCTTCCAGCGCCGACAGCACCGAAATCGCCGGCGTGATCATGCTGTCGCCATAGAACAGCGCCGCGCCGAAGATGCCCAGCACGATCAGCACCCAGCGCAGCTTGCCCTCGCGGCCACGCACCGCCAGCTCCAGCAGTGCCAGCGTGCCGCCTTCGCCGCGGTTGTCGGCGCGCAGAATCAACGTCACGTACTTGAACGACACCACCACCATCAGCATCCAGAACAGGATGGACAGCACCCCCAACAGATGGGCCGGCTCCAGGTCGGTGTGTACGCTCAGCCCGGTCAGGCAGGCACGCAAGGTATACAACGGACTGGTGCCGATATCGCCATAGACCACCCCGAGCGCGCCCAGGATGAGTGCTGCGCGCGACGACGGTGCGTGGCCGCCGTGCGCCTGGTTGGAGGAAGAGGAAGGAACGCTGACCGAGCCCTGGCTCATGATGTGGGTTCTTGCCGAGTGAGTTGAGCCCCCTTGCGAGGGCCGGGAAACACGACCGACAGCCGCGTTCCGGAAAAGTCGGGCCGGCTGGTGAGCTTCCACCAGGCGCCGTGCGCGTGCGCGATCTCGCGCACGATGGCCAGCCCCAGTCCCGTCCCGCCGGCCGTGACCGACGGCGAACGATAGAAGGCCTCGAAGACACGTTCGCGTTCTTCTGGCGGAATGCCGGGGCCGTCGTCCTCGACCGTCAGCGACGGCGGGTTGGCGCCGACGATCAACGTGATCTTGCCGGTGGCGTTACCATAGCGCAGCGCATTGTCTATCAGGTTGCCCAGCAGTTCGGCCAGCAACAGCGGATCGGCGTCGATCCAGATCGGCGCGTCCGGCGCCACCAGGTCCAGCTCATAGCGCGCCTCGCGCACCCGCGGGAACCACTCGGCGCCATGCGCCCGCACCCATTCGCACAGGTCGATGCGCACAAAGCTGTCCTGCGGCCGCGCATTGGGGTCGGCGCGCGCCAGCACCAGCAACTGCTGACCCAGCCGGATCATGCGGTCACTGACCGCCTTGATGCGTTCGGCACGGGCCCGCACATCGTCGGGCAGGGGCCGCGCCAGCATCAGTTCGGATTCCAGCCGCAGACCGGACAGGGGCGTACGCAACTGGTGCGCGGCATGACCGATGAAACGGCGCTGCGCCGCCAGCGAAGCATCGAGCCGCAACAGCAGATCGTTGGTGTGGGTGACCAAGGGCTCGATCTCGACCGGCACGCCGGCAACTTCGAGCGGCTGCATGTCGTCAATGGAGCGCTGGCGGATTTCTTCGGACAAGTGGTTGACCGAGCGCAAGCCGGATCGCACGCCCTGCATCACCACCCAGGTGAACAGGCCGATCAGCAGCACCTGCCCCACCACCATCAGCCAGAAGAAGTCTTCCAGCATCCAGAGCGACATGTCGATCTTGTGGGTGATGACCCAGGTGGCGGCCAGATCCAGCAGCACCAGCAGCAGGATAGGCGGCATCAGCCGGATGACCAGATGCCGCGCGAGCGAGCCGGACGGGAGCAAGGGGCGCGTGGCCGGGGGAGCGGACGGAGTGCGTTCTGACATCATGACGCGGTGCCCTCGCTGTGGGCGGATGGAGAGTCTGGCCGCCGCGGGCTGGCGCGTCCAGGCCGGTCGAGGCGACCAGCCGGGCCGTCAGGCCGTTTCCACATCCAGCATGTAGCCGAAGCCGCGCACCGTCTGGATGCTGGCGCCCGTGCCTTCCAGGCGCTTGCGCAGGCGGTACACATAGACTTCCACTGCGTTTTCGCTGAAATCGGCATCCCAGGCGGACAGCGAATTGACGATCTGGCGTTTGGTCACCACGCGGCCGACGCGGGCCATCAGCATCTCCAGCACGGACAGTTCGCGCACCGACAGCGACAGACGCTGGCCATTGGCGCGCACTTCCCGGCCGACGGTATCGAATACCAACGGGCCGACCTCGATCAGCGGCTGCGCCTGCCCGGCGCGGCGGCGACCGAAGGCGCGCACGCGGGCGGCCAGCTCGGGCAGCTCGAAAGGCTTGGTGACGTAATCGTCCGCACCGGCGTCCAGGCCGGCGACGCGATCCTCGATACCGTCACGGGCCGTCAGGATCAATACCGGAACCTGGTTGCCGTCCTGGCGCAACTGGCGCAGCACATCCAGGCCGCTCATGCCCGGCAGATTGAGGTCGAGCAGCATCAGGTCATACGGCTGGCCGGCCAGCGCGCCCAGAACCCGGTCGCCATCGGTCAGCCAGTCGACCGCATAACCTTGGTCGGCCAGAAATTCCTGGAGCGCATGGCCCAGGGTGGTGTCGTCTTCGATTACCAGAACTCGCATGCCGCGATTCTAGCGCGAACCCGGAAAAAACGGGGCGCGAAATGCGCCCCGCTGCCAGGAACCGTTCAACGCGCGGACGGAGCCGGCGCGGGCCCGCCTGCCGCCGGGGCATCCGCCGCCGGCGCACCCGAGGGCGGCGTGGTGACGAAACCGATGCGCGTCATGCCCGAGCGGCGCGCCGAGGCCATCACCTTGGCCAGCGTCTCGTAACGCGTGTTCTGGTCGGCGCGAATGCGGATCTCGGGTTGCGGCTTGGTGCCGGCGATCGACTTGAAGCGGTTGGGCAGGTCGTCGATATTGACCGGCTTTTCATCCCAGAACAACGCGCCGCCAGCATCGATGGCCAGGTCCACGGTCTTGGGGTCTTCCTCGATCTGCTCGGCGGCCACCTGAGGCATGTTGATCTTGATCGAGTGCGCCAGCAGCGGCGCCGTGATGATGAAGATCACCAGCAGCACCAGCATGACGTCGATCAGCGGCACCATGTTGATCTCGGAAACCGTGTGGCTCCCGGATCCTTTGCCGTCGAAGCTGCCAAAAGCCATTATTCGCTCCCGCGTTGGGCCGCGGCGCCGTTACCGTGCTGGCGGCGCAGGGCACGCACCTTGCTGTCCGACAGCGCCACTTGCTGGCCGGTCGTCAGGAAGGCGAACAGGTCGTGCGCGAAGGCGTCCAGGCGCGACAGGTAGACGCGGTTGTTGCGCACGAAGGTGTTGTAGGCCAGCACCGCCGGGATGGCCACCGCCAGGCCCAGACCGGTCATGATGAGGGCCTCGCCCACCGGACCGGCGATGCGGTTGATGGTGACGCCATCGGACAGGCCGATACCGACCAGGGCATGGTACACGCCCCACACCGTGCCGAACAGGCCAACGAACGGCGCGGTCGAACCCACCGAAGCCAGCACCGTCAGGCCGTTTTCCAGCTTGGCGGTCTCCTCGTCGATCACCTTGCGCATGGTGCGCGTGACGAAGTCGCCGCTGGAGCCGGCTTCTTCCAGCTTGGTGGCGCCGAACTTGTTGTGATGCGCCTGGGCGTACATGGCGTGACTGGCCAGGTGCGAGAATGGATCGCGCGCGCCGTGCGTCACGATTTCGTTTTCCACCTGCTCCAGCGAGCTCGCGTTCCAGAACTTGTTGAGGAAGTCGGCGGAACGCCGGCGCATGCTGAGGTTGCTGCCGACCTTGACCAGGATCAGGTACCAGGTCACGAGCGACATCAGGATCAGGATGATGAACAGGCTCTTGCCGACGAAGTCGCTCTGGGCGACGAAGTGCAGGAAGCCCATGTCGGGGACGGGCGCGGGGGCCGGAGCGACCGCCGGCAACGCGGCGGCGGCGCTGTGCAGCGCATCCGCGGATTGCTGGATGGCGCCGGTGGCCTGCTGGACGATGCCGCCGGCCGCGGTCGCGGCCTGCTGGGCGGCGGGCGCCGCGGCCGCCGGAGCCGCTGCCGGGCTGGTGGCCGCCTGCGCCACCAGGGTGGCGCTGTGCATTGCGTTGGACATCTCAGTTCCTCATTACGAAATCGAACGGAATTTTTGCTTTGGCGGGATAAGCCACGCCATTGCGGCTATAGGGTTTCATGCGGGCCTTGCGCGCGGCGGCCAGTGCCGACTCGTCCAGCCTGGGAAAGCCCGAGGACGTATCGACGGTGGCCCGCTCGACCAGCCCCTGGGTATTGATTTCCACCAGCACCACCACCCGTCCCTCTTCCCGCATGCGCCGCGACGCCATCGGATAGTTGGGCATCGGCCGCGCCCCCATGTACTCGATCTGGGTTTCCTGCAGGATCTGGTCGGGCGGCGGACCCTGGCGCGGCGCCTGCGTGGTCTGCGCACCGTCCGGCGTGCCGGTGGGCGGAGTTTCCACGGGCGGCGTCTCGGCCTTGGGCTCGGGTTTGACTTCCTGCTTGGGCTGGGGCTTGGGTTTGGGCTTCGGTTTCGGCTTGGGGGCCGGCATCGGCGGCTTTTCGACCACCGGCTCGGGTTCGGGCTCGGGCTCCGGTTCCACCTTGGGATCGGGTTCGGGCTCGATCTCGGGTTGCGGCTCGGGCGGCGTTTCCGTCACCGGCTGCGGCACTTCCGGCGTGGGGTCGGCTTTGGCAAGCTGGGGAACGGGCGCGTCCACCACACTCACCATGATGGCCTCGGGCTCCTCCAGTTCAGGCGGGTTTTCGGGTGCCAGGTAAATGGCATAGACCACCGCGGCATGTAGCGCAACGACCGCCAGGCCTGCGCCTATGCGTATACCAAGGGAAGACGGCGGTGAAGAGTTCAAACCACGTTGAAAGCTAGGCATGAATCAGCCTGGGATGCATTGACTTAACTGGCCAGCCAGAAAAACGCGCGCCGTGACTGCGCGCAGGCTGACCGGTACAAGCCAAGCATCATATCTTAAATGCGAATGATTCGCACGTCATATTTCGTCTGCAACAGCGTAACACCTAGGCGCGCCGCAAGCCCTGCGCGCGCGCAATAAACGCGCAAACAAAAAACCCGCCACGTTACCGTGTGCGGGTTTCTGGTTCGGCTTGCTGATGGTGGGTGCTACAGGGGTCGAACCTGTGACCTACGCCTTGTAAGGGCGCCGCTCTACCAACTGAGCTAAGCACCCGTCCTGAGGATGATTTCGCCGCGCACGAGACGCGATGGAAACACTAGCCGGGGTACTCAAAAGCAATACGCGGGCCGGAGTATACCGGACCGCGTACCAGTGGGCAAATCAACGGGTGCCGTGCCCGTGCGATTCGCCTGACCGTCAATCAGTTGACGGCGTCCTTCAGGGCCTTGCCCGGACGGAACTTCGGCACCTTGGCCTTCTTGATCTTGATGGTTTCGCCCGTGCGCGGATTGCGGCCGGTGCGAGCAGCGCGCGCCGAAACGGCAAACGTGCCAAAGCCCACCAGCGTGACCGTACCGCCCTTCTTCAGGGTGGTCTTGACGGCACCGATCAGGGCGTCAAGCGAACGACCAGCGGCAGCCTTGGAGATATCGGCCTTGCTGGCAATGTGATCGATGAGTTCGGTTTTGTTCATTCAGGTGTACCCCTCACAAGGTATGGAGTCTGCCGGGAGTGCAGTTCATCATGGCTGTCATGCACGAAACCACAACTGGGCGTGTAGACCCGACAAACGACGAACAGACTAGTGGATAAACTTTTTCTTGCGCTGCAAAGCACAACTTTTAAACTGCTGCGCCGCCTAGGTTTCAAGGGCTTCATAGCCCTCGAACCGTCAGCGACGCAGACGTGTATTAGGCCTTGGCGGGGAGCGGCTGTCAAGCGAAAACCTCACGTCAAGCCGCGCCAATACTAGCTTTTAGGCCTTTCCGCAATAAACATAAACGCGCATTTCGGGGTTTGCGCGACACCCCCGCACAGCCCCCTCGGCACGACTCATACATCGACCCAGCGCCGCAGCAAATTGTGATAGATACCAGTGAGCTGGACGATCGACGGATGCCCCGCCACGTCCTGATTCAAGCGCTGAATCGCCACGTCCATGTCGAGCAGCAGCGCGCGCTGACTGTCTTCACGCACGAGGCTCTGCATCCAGAAGAACGAACTGACACGCGCGCCGCGCGTGACCGGGTTGACCTTGTGCAGGCTGGTGCCGGGATACAGCACCATGTGGCCGGCTGGCAGCTTCACGGTGCGCGGCCCGTAGGTGTCGTCGATGACCAGCTCGCCGCCATCGTAGGCATCGGGCTCGGAGAAGAACAGCGTGGCCGACAGATCCGTGCGCACGCGCTCGGCGGTGCCGGCAATGCCGCGCACGGCGTTGTCGACGTGGTAGCCGAACGCTTCGCCCCCTTCGTAGCGATTGAACAGCGGCGGGAAGATCTTGCGCGGCAGCGCCGCCGACATGAACAGGTTGTTGCCCGCCAGGCGCTGCAGGATCAGGTTGCCGAGTTCCTGCGCCAGCGGATGCTGTTCGGACAGTTGCCGATTGTGCTTGACGGCGGCCGACTGAAAGCCCGCGGTGACCTTGCCATCCACCCAGTCGGCCTCATCGAGACGCTGGCGGATGGCGGCCGCCTCGTCGGGGGTGAACACTTCGGCGATCTGTATAAGCATGGATTCCTGCCCAGGTTGCGGCCCGCGCACAGCCGCGCCGAAGCCCCGCGGGCATTATCCCTGCAGGCAGCCGTTGAGGGCCTGATCGAAGTCAAATAGCAGATCAGTCTCATCCTCGATGCCCACCGACACGCGGATCAGGCTGTCGGCGATGCCCATCTGCTTGCGGCGCTCGGCGCCCATCTCGTAATAGATGGTGTGCGCGGCGGGCAACGCCAGGCTGCGCGTGTCGCCCAGGTGCGTGGCCATCAGCACGACGCGCAGGCGGTTCAGGAAATCGAAGCAATCCACGCCGTCGGCCAACTCCACACCCAGCAAACCGCCGAAGCGCGATCCGAACAGCGCCGCGGCCCGCGCGTGCTGCGGGTGGCTGGCCAGGCCGGGATAGTGCACCTTGGCCACGCCGCGATGCTCTTCCAGAAAGCGCGCCAGCGCCAGCGCGTTGGAGCAGTGCCTGGCCATGCGCAGGGCCAGCGTCTCGGCGCCGACCGCGATACGGTGCGCCGGCTCGGCCGCCAGCGTGCCGCCCATATCGCGCAGGCCCTTCTTCTTGATCTGCGTCAGCCCCCAGCCGGTGGACGGGCCCTTGCGGTAGGCGTCGTAGATGTTCGAATAATCAGCCCAGTCGTACAGGCCGGTATCGGTGACCGCGCCACCCAGCGCATTGCCGTGGCCACCGATGTACTTCGACAAGGAGTTCATCACCAGTGACGCGCCCACCGTCGACGGGCGGAACAGCCACGGCGACGTCAGCGTGTTGTCCACCACATAGACCAACCGCTTCTCGCGGCAGATTTCGCCAATCACCGCGAGGTCGGCAATCTGGGTCCCGGGGTTGGCGATGGTCTCGGTGAACACCATGCGGGTATTGGGCTGGATCGCGGCCCGCACCTGCGCCGAGTCGGTCGCGTCGACAAAGGTGATCTCCACGCCCAGCTCCAGCAGCGTGCCCAGCAGGCTGTTGGTGTTGCCGAACACGTACTGGCTCGACACCAGGTGGTCGCCGCGGCGCAGCAGCGTGGTGAAGATGGCGGCCAGCGCGGCCATGCCGGTGGCAAAGCTCACCGTGCCCTTGCCGGCCTCCATTTGATTGATCTTGGCCTCCAGCGCCATGGTGGTCGGCGTGCCCTGGCGGGCGTAGGTGAAGCCCGGTTTGCCCTGGAACACCGCGGCCAGCTCACGCGCATCGGCGTAGGCAAACTCCGACGAAGGATGCATCGGCTTATGCACCGCTCCGTGCTCGACGGATTGCTGGCGGTCGGAATGGAGGATCGTGGTGGTAAAGCCGTTCTGGTGCATGATGGGCTACGCGGGAAGGAAGGGGCTACGGAAATACGGGTTCAGGTCCGGCGCTGGCGCACGGTTTCGTACAGGCAGACAGCGCTGGCCACGCTGACGTTCAGGCTTTCGACCGAACCCAGCATGGGAATGTTGACCAACTGGTCGCAGGTTTCGCGCGTCAGGCGGCGCATGCCCTCGCCTTCGGCGCCCATGACCCAGGCCATGGGCTGACGCGCATCGACCTGGTGCACGCTCTGCGCGGCCTGGTCATCGGTGCCCACCAGCCACACGCCGCGGTCCTTCAGGCCGCGCATGGTGCGCGCCAGGTTGGTGACCATCAGGTACGGCACGGTGTCGGCCGCGCCGCAGGCCACGCGCTGCACGGTGCTGTTCAGGCCCACCGCGCGGTCGCGCGGCGCGATCACGGCATGCACGCCGGCGGCGTCGGCCGTGCGCAGACAGGCACCCAGGTTGTGCGGGTCGGTCACGCCATCCAGGATCAGCAGCAGCGGCGGGCCCTCGATCACATCGAGCACCTCGTCCACGTCCACGGCCAGTTGGCGCTCTTCGGCCAGCGCCACCACGCCCTGATGGCGAGTGCCGCGCGCCAGGCCGTCGAGCCGTTCCATGGCGACCGGATGCAGGCGGCAGCCGGCCTTTTCGGCCTGCTCGATGAACGTCTGCATACGCTTGTCGCGGCGCGACGCTTCTACGTAGATTTCCTTGATCGATTCGGGCGCGTGGCGCAGCCGCGCGACAACCGCGTGAAACCCGGCAAGGACTTGGGTCGACGCCATAAATGCAAATACCTTTAGAGAAACGAATACCCGCGCCGGAGCGGAACGGGCCGCCGGACGCACCGGCCACAGGCGCAATGTTACCCCTTATGGCCTTATCCCTTACGGCCATATACCTTAAGACGTCATTCCATATTGCCGGCGCCTCCCCCAGGGTGGCGCGGCCAGGACGCCCGCCTTGCCAGCGGGATGCCGCGGCGCCCACCCCAGCCTCGGGGGAAACGCCGCGGCCCGCGGTCAGTGGCGCTTGCGCGAGGCCTGCTTGGCGGGCGCGGCGTGCTGCGCGGCCTTGGGCGGCTTGCTCGCCTTCTTGGCGGCGGCGCGCCGTTCCTTGGCGGTCTGCCCCTTGAGCGCGGCCGGCTTGGGCGCCGCCGCTTTCTTCACGCGGCGCGGCCCTTCGTCGGGACCGCGCGCGGCCGCCTTGCGCAAGGCGTCGAAGCTGGTGCCCTGCACCAGGCGGAACTCGATGCGGCGCGCCTCCAGGTCAACACGCGATACCTGCACCTGAACCTTGTCGGTCAGGCGGTAGCGCATGCCGGTGCGTTCGCCGCGCAGTTCGTGCAGCGCGTCGTTGAACTGGAAGTACTCGCCGCCCAGTTCGGACACATGCACCAGCCCTTCGACATGCAGCGTGTCCAGCGTGACGAAGATGCCGAAGCTGGCCACACCGGTGACGGTGCCGCTGAAGTCCTCGCCCACGCGCTCCTTGACGAACCAGCACTTGAGCCAGGCTTCGACATCGCGCGAGGCCTCGTCGGCGCGGCGCTCGCTGGCCGAAAGCACCAGCCCCAGCTTTTCCCAGATGGCGTGCTCGTGCTCGCGCTGGGTGCGGCCGATGACGACCGGCTGCTCTTCCAGGCTGGGCACATAGCGCTGCCCGGCCAGCAGGGCCTTGATGACGCGGTGCGTGAGCAGGTCGGGATAGCGCCGGATCGGCGAGGTGAAGTGGCTGTAGCCGGGATAGGAAAGGCCGAAGTGGCCCAGGTTGTCCGGGCTGTAGATGGCCTGCTGCATCGAACGCAGGCACATGGTCTGCAGCAGTTGGTAGTCGGGACGCCCGCGCACGGAGTCGAGGAAGTCGCCGTAGTCCTTGGCCGTGGGGGTATCGCCGCCGCCCAGCGACAGGCCCATGGTGCGCAGGAATTCTCGCAGCGACTGCAGACGCTCGGGCGTCGGGCCCTCGTGGATGCGGTACAGGCCCGGATGCTTGCTGCGCGCCATGAAGTCGGCCGCGCAAGTGTTGGCGGCCAGCATGCATTCCTCGATCAGCTTGTGCGCATCGTTGCGCACCGACGGCACGATCTGCTCGATGCGGCCCAGTTCGTTGCAGACGATCTTGGTCTCGACCGTGTCGAAGTCGATCGCGCCGCGCTTCTTGCGGCTCTGCGACAGCAGGAGGAACAGCTCATACAGGCTCTGCACCTGCGGCATGACGGCACGCATCGCGTGAGCCGCCGGACCGCCAGGCTGCTGCAGCGCCGCCCAGATATTGGTATAGGTGGTGCGGGCATGCGAATGCATCACCGCGTTGTAGAACTGGTAGGCCGTGACGGTGCCGGCCTTGGCGCCCGAGGCCGGAATCACCATGTCGCACACCAGCACCAGGCGGTCGACGTCGGGGTTCAGCGAACACAGGCCATTGGACAGCGACTCGGGCAGCATCGGGATGACGCGGCGCGGGAAATAGACGCTGGTACCGCGTTCGAGGGCGTCGTCGTCCAGCGCATCGCCGGGCCGCACATAGTGGCTGACGTCGGCAATGGCCACCAGCAGGCGCCAGCCCGGCCGCTTGCGCTGGCCGGTGCCCAGTTCCACCGCCTCGCAATAGACGGCGTCGTCGAAATCGCGCGCGTCTTCGCCGTCGATGGTGATCAGCGGCACGTCGCGCAAGTCGATACGGTCTTTCAGGTCACCCTTGCGGACCACGTCCGGCAGGCGCGCGGCCTGCTTGCGCGCCGCCTCGGAGAATTCCACCGGCACGTCGAACTTGCGCACCGCGATCTCGATTTCCATGCCGGGATCGTCGATCTCGCCCAGCACCTCGGCCACGCGGCCCAGCGGCTGCGTGTGGCGGGTGGGCTGCTCCATGATCTCGACCGACACCACCTGCCCGTGCTGGGCACCGTTGGTATCGCTGGGCGGAATCAGGATGTCGTGCTTGATACGCTGATCTTCCGGCACCACGATGGACAGGCCATGCTCGTGCAGGAAGCGGCCCACCAGCTTATTGGTGCGGCGCTCTATGACCTCGACGATGGTGCCTTCCGGCTTGCCGCGGTATTCGCCGGACGGCTTGACCAGCACGCGGTCGCCATGCAGCACCTTGAGCATTTCGCGCGGCGACAGGAACAGATCCGGCCCGCCGTCGTCGCGCAACAGGAAGCCGAAGCCATCGCGATGGCCCAGCACCTTGCCAGCAACGAAATCCAGCTTGGTGGCCAGCAGCAGCACGCCCTTGCGATTGGGCATCAATTGGCCATCGCGCTCCATGGCGCCCAGGCGGCGTTCGAATCCCACCATGGTCGCGGGACGCTCCACCCCCATGCGCTCGGCCAGCTCCACCGGGGACAACGGCGCCCCCGCGGATCGCAGCGCTTTCAGAATGGCTTCACGGGACGGGACATCGGGATCGAAGTCTGGCGGCGCTTCCGGCAACGGAGTGGATCTGTTGTTGTTCGATTCGTTATTCGATCGTTTTGCCAAAGCTAATTTTTCCGTATATAATGCGCAGCTTCTGTGGTTCGCCCAAGGCTGAACACTGAAGCAGAAATGGTCAGACGGATTGTAGAGTGGTTTTGTAGTTACTTTGCAATCACGGTAATTACTTTGCAAGCTGCGTTGCAAGCATGCTTTGAATACATGAGAACTAAAACCTCATGCAATCGAAGTGGCAGCGTATCACAAAGTTCTGACCGCAATTGTCTCAGTGCCCAGGTGGCGGAATTGGTAGACGCGCATGGTTCAGGTCCATGTGCCGCAAGGTGTGGAGGTTCGAGTCCTCTCCTGGGCACCACGGAATTTCAGCTGAGGCTGAATTGAGGCTGTTTGGGGCCGCGATGAAAATAATCTCGCGGCACTGCCAAACGAACGGCAACAAAAACAGCAACAAACAGCATTGGCAAAAAAGCTGAAACCCCGGAAATCGCCAGATTTTCGGGGTTTTTGCTTTGTTTGGCATGCTTGGGGCGGCATGCTTGGGGCGGCATGATTTTGCTTTGCGCGGCCGGAGCATGGGAATTGCCGCCCCGCCAATAGCCCCTTCCGCATTCTTCCGCGCGGCCCGGCCTTCAGCGCCAGGGCACCTTGCGGTTCAGGTGATGGCGCGCATACAGGTCCGCGCCCATTCCCGCGATCTGGCCATCGATCAAGGCCTCGAACGGCCGTAACAGCGCATCAAAATTGCACGGCGCCTCGAGCGCGTTGAGCGCATGCGTCACCGCCTCGATCGTGGACAACGCCCCCGCGATGTCCGCATGCCGCACCCGATAGCGCGTGGTCAGGCCGGGCGGCAACATCACGCGCGGCAATGCCGCCAGTTGCGGATTGATGTGCAGCAGTTTGCGCGCGTGTGTCCAGGTGCCATCCGGCACGATCAACTGCACCGGCCCGCTGACCGCGGCGGCGCACTCCGGCACCAGCACCTGGGCGCCCTCGCCCGGAAACAGCACGCAAGGCGCATAACCCGGCTCGGCCCACTGCTCACACTGAAAGCGCTCGCCGACCAGACGCCGGGCGCCGCTCAGCCCCAGCACCGCGAGCCGCGCGGTGTTGAGCGCGTGGCGCGCCTCGCTCGGATGCTGCAACACCACCACCCGGGTCCGCGGGGCCAGCGCCGGGATCAGGGCGCACAAACAATGGGATTCGGGGCGCTTGCAGCGCAGGCAAAGGGAGCGTGACATGGGGCGACACTATAGCGAAGCCGGCCGCATCGAAAAAAAAGTGAAAAAAATGCCGCATGACTTGCACACTTCCAAAAAAGTATGCATAATCTCGTTCCTCTGCTGTTGAACACGAAACGAAACGCAGCCGGTAGCAAGAAACCGCAAGGTGGCAAGCTGAACGGAAAGCGACGCGGAAGGTAAGACATCAGCGCCCAGGTGGCGGAATTGGTAGACGCGCATGGTTCAGGTCCATGTGCCGCAAGGTGTGGAGGTTCGAGTCCTCTCCTGGGCACCAATTATTACATCACGAGGTACCTGTCGTGATGCGCCAAGAAAAACCCCGTACGCGTAAGCGTCCGGGGTTTTTTCTTTTCGCTTTTCCGTGAGCGCAGTGCGGCGGCGCCGCACTGCCGGCCACCTATGCTATGCCAGCACCCGCGTCATAACGACGTGCGCAATGCCGGCCTCCATGAACTCCTCGCCTTCCACCTGGAAACCATGGGCCTCGTAGAAGCCCTTGGCGTGGGTCTGCGCGTGCAGCACCAGCATGCGATGACCGTCGCCATGGCCCTGGCCGATCAGGGCGTCGAGCAATTGACCGCCCACGCCCAGGCCGCGCGCCCGCTTGTGCACGGCCATACGGCCGATGTGACCATCGGGCAGCAGACGGCCGGTGCCCAGCGGCGTGCCGTCGGCGGCGTAGGCCACCGCGTGCACCGAGACCGCG
The DNA here is from genome assembly GCF_050285565.1 of Achromobacter sp. Classification (GTDB taxonomy): domain Bacteria; phylum Pseudomonadota; class Gammaproteobacteria; order Burkholderiales; family Burkholderiaceae_B; genus Achromobacter. Next base: position 609,257 of record NZ_JBLZXG010000001.1, on the reverse strand, counting down.
TCGTCGTCGTCCATCTCGACTTCGGGCGGCACGTTCTGCTCGCGCACGAACACGTCGTAGCGAACCGCCGAAGCGTCGTCGCGCAGGCGATCCCAGGTTCCCAGAGTGATGCGTACCGTCGGTTTTTGGCCAGCCATTTGTTTTCCTCGCGCAGCTGCTGAACATGAGTCCTTTGCCGGCATTTTCGCAGGGATGGCGCAACGGCGAAACAGGCGTACCATCGCGACTGGCCCATTCGCGCCGCTGACCGCCCTCATGCCGCAAGCCGCACCGCCCGCCTGGTTGAAATTCGCGCCCGCGCTTTTCCTGCTGCTATGGTCCAGCGGCTTCGTGGTGCTGAAAGTGGGGCTGGCGTACGCCGACCCCTTGACCTTCCTGGCACTGCGCTACGCCTGCGTGATGGCACTGCTGGCGCCATTCCTGCTGGCCCTGCGCCCGCCGCTGCCGCAGGGCGCCAGTGCCTGGGCTCACCTGGCCATGGTCGGCTTGCTGCTGCAGGCGGGCTACTTCTGTTTCACCTACCTGTCGCTCAAGCAAGGCATGTCGGCCGGCGGGCTGGCGCTGATCACTTCGCTGCAGCCCATCCTGATCGGGCTGCTGGCGCCGCTGATCGCGCACGAACGCGTCGACGCGCGACGCTGGGCCGGATTGGGGCTGGGCGTCTCGGGCGCGGCGCTGGTCATCGTCGCCAAGGCCACGGTCGACCTGACCTCGACGCTTGGCTTGGCGTTCGGGGTAGCCGCGCTGCTCTGCATCACCAGCGGCACGCTATACGAAAAGCGCTTCGGCGTGCAGACCCATCCCGTCACGTCCAACGCAGTGCAATACGCCGTGGGCCTGGCCGTCACGGCGCCGCTGGCCTTGTGGCTGGAACCGCTGCGCATCGCCTGGACCGGGCCGCTGCTGGGATCGCTGGCCTATCTGGTGGTGGGCAACTCACTGGTCGCGATCTCGCTGCTGCTGGCCATGCTGCGCCACGGCGAGGCCTCGCGCGTATCGGCGCTGTTCTTTCTGGTGCCACCCTCGACCGCCGTCATCGCGCTGCTGGTGTTGGACGAACCGATCCCGCCGCTGGCCTGGCCCGGCATGGCACTGGCGGCGCTCGGCATCCTGCTGGTGACGCGCTCGGCGCGCGCCCCCGCGGTGGCGCGGCAAGTAGAATGAGCGCCTTTTCGCGCTCCCTTGCTCCGCCGCCATGAATGCCGTCATCACCGCCGCCCTGCCGGTCTTCGCGCTGATCCTGACCGGATGGCTGGCGGCGCGCTGGCGCATCCTGGGCGCGGGCGCCACCGACGCGCTCAATCGCTACGTGGTCTACCTGTCGCTGCCGGCGCTGCTGTTTCGCGCCATGACGCAGGTGGACCTGGCGCGCATGGCGCACTGGGGCTTCGTCGGCGCCTTTGCCGGCGGCATCGCCGTCACCTTCCTGCTGGCGTTCCTGCCACGCAAACGCGGCCCGCGCGGCCTGACCGACCGCGGCATCGAAGGGCTGGCCGCCGCCTACGCCAACGCCGGCTATATGGGCATCCCCCTGTGCCTGGCGCTGTTCGGCGCCGAAAGCCTGGCGCCCGCGGCCTTCAGCACCCTGCTGACGGCCAGCGTGCTGTTCGGCTGCGCCATCGCCCTGATCGAATTCGACCGTCAGCAGGCGCCCAGCCTGGCCGCCACGCTCGCCAAAGTCGGCCGCGCGCTGATGCGCAATCCGCTGCTGGCCGCGCCCGTGCTCGGGCTGGCGTGGGCCGGCACCGGCCTGGCGCTGCCCGAGGGACTGGATCGCTATGTGTCGCTGCTGGGCGCCTCGGCCAGCCCCTGCGCTTTGGTCACCATCGGGCTGTTCCTGGCCCAGACCGAGTCGGTCAGCCCCGGTCCGGGCGTGTTGCGGCTGGTGGCCGGCAAGCTGCTGCTACAGCCGGCCGTGACCGCGCTGCTGGCATTCCAGGTGTTTTCCATGCCGCCGCTGTGGGCCTGGACAGCGGTGCTGATGAGCGCCCTGCCGATTGGCACCGGCCCCTTCATGCTGGCGCAGATGTATGGCCGCGACGCGCGCGTGACGTCGCGTGCCATCCTGGTATCCACGGTGCTGTCGGTCTTGACGGTCAGCGCGCTGGTGGCCTGGATCAGCGCCCACCCGATCGCGTGACGGTGAACTTTTAATAACCATTGATTATTACAATAGCGAAAAATGATGCTTTGAGAAATGTTATTCCCGCTTTAGACTGGATTCCACGATGACGGGTGCGGCGACGCGCCCGTTTGCTTTTCCCTCGCCGGATTCCCCTTTACCGATTTGTCCGACTCGACCATGAGCACCAACGCCTCCACCCTGCCACTGCCTTCGGCGCTGCCGCCGATCCGGATCAACCGCAAGCCGCTCTGGATCGCGCTGCTGCTGGTGCTGGCCGGCGCCCTCTACCTGAACCAGACCGTCAGTTGGCGCCAGGGCGCGCTGTGGATCGTCGGCGCGCTGCTGGGCGTGGCGCTGTATCACGCATCGTTCGGCTTCACCCAGGCCTGGCGCGTATTCGTGTCCGACCGCCGTGGCGCCGGCCTGCGCGCGCAGATGTTCATGCTGGCCATCGGCGTGCTGCTGTTCTTCCCATTCCTGGCGCAGGGCTCGTTGTTCGGTCAGCCCGTCAATGGCCTGGTCTCGCCCCCGGGCGTATCGGTACTGCTGGGCGCGTTCCTGTTCGGCATCGGCATGCAACTGGGCGGCGGTTGCGCCTCGGGCACGCTGTTCGCGGTGGGCGGCGGCAACACCCGCATGCTGGTCACGCTGCTGTGCTTCATCATCGGCTCGGTCATCGCCACCGCCAATTTCGGCTGGTGGTCGCAGTTACCCGCGCTGGCACCGACTTCGCTCATCAAGACCTGGGGCCTGGCGCCCGCCATCGTCGCCAACCTGGCTGTGTTCGCGCTGATCGCCTGGATCGCCACCGTGCTGGAAAAGCGCCGTCACGGCCAGGTGATCTCGTTCGCCGCGCGCACCGCGCGCCCGGCCTCGCTGCTGCAGGGCCCGTGGCCGCTCATCTGGGGCGGCGTGGCGCTGGTGGCGCTGAACTTCGCCACGCTGGCGCTGGCCGGCCGGCCGTGGGGCATCACCTCGGCGTTCGCGCTGTGGGGCGCCAAGGCGTTGGACGCGATGGGCGCTGACGTCGCCACCTGGGCCTACTGGAGCAAGCAGGCCGCGCTGGGCGCGCCGCTGCGCCAGGATGTGACCACGGTGATGGATATCGGTCTGATGCTGGGCGCCCTGGCCGCAGCCAGCGCCGCCGGTAAATTCGCGCCGGTGTGGAAAGTGCCGGCGCGCTCGCTGGCCGGGGCGGTGATCGGCGGCCTGCTGCTGGGCTATGGCGCCCGCCTGGCGTTCGGCTGCAACATCGGCGCCTACTTCAGCGGCATTCTGTCGGGCAGCCTGCACGCCTGGCTGTGGCTACCGGCGGCATTTGCCGGCAGCGCCCTGGGCGTGCGCCTGCGCCCGCTGTTCGGCCTGGCAGTCGAAAAGACGCCGACGGCGTCCAGTTGCTGAAAAACACGGTTCCTGCAACGGCCTGCGACCTGGGGGCTTTTTTACGTCCATGCCCGGCAACGCCCGCATTGACGCCGCTTGCACGATGACAGACGGATCCGATGCAGGCGCCGGCCCGCGCCAGCCGTTCACCGGTTGTACAGCCGCCCTGGTGTATGGTTGCTGCATTCCGCAATACGGAGATGGACCATGCAATGGATCGCCGGCCGCTACACGGCCTTTATCTTGACCCTGGTGGCCGCCGCCGCGACCACCATCCTGGTATTCACGGACTCGTACTGGTGGTTATGGGCGGCCGTGCCGCTCGTGCTGCTGGGCCTGCTGGGCGTGTACGACCTGATCCAGACGCGCCACGCCATCCGCCGCAACTATCCGGTGCTTGGCAACCTGCGTTTCCTGTTCGAGTTCATCCGCCCCGAGATCCGCCAATACTTCCTGGAAGACGACACGCAGGCCTCGCCGTTCTCGCGCGCGCAACGCTCGATCGTGTATCAGCGCGCCAAGCGCGAGATCGACAAGCGTCCTTTCGGCACCCAGGAAGACGTGTATGGCGACCGCTACGAATGGATCAACCATTCCATGTCGCCCTCCCATATCAACGACACGGATTTCCGTGTGACGGTCGGCGGCCCTGATTGCACGCAGCCCTACTCGATGTCGGCCTTCAATGTCTCCGCCATGAGCTTCGGCGCGCTGTCGGCCAACGCCATCCTGGCGCTGAACGAGGGCGCGCGCCAGGGCAATTTCGCGCACGACACGGGTGAAGGCGGCATCAGCCGCTACCATCGCCAGCCGGGCGGCAGCCTGGTGTGGAACATCGGTTCGGGCTACTTCGGCTGCCGCGACGAACACGGCGCCTTTTCCGAGGAGGCCTTCGTCAGGAACGCCTGTACCCCGCAGGTGAAGATGATCGAGATCAAGCTGTCGCAAGGCGCCAAGCCGGGCCATGGCGGCATCCTGCCGGCCGGCAAGGTCACGCCGGAAATCGCCGAGGCGCGTGGCGTGGCCCCCTGGCAGGACTGCAACTCGCCCGCTAGCCACTCGGCTTTCGATAGCCCCATCGGCCTGATGAAATTCGTGGCCCGCCTGCGCGAGCTGTCCGGCGGCAAGCCGGTGGGCTTCAAGTTCTGCGTCGGCCATCCGTGGGAATGGTTCGCCATCGTCAAGGCCATGCTGGAGACCGGCATCACGCCCGACTTCATCGTGGTCGACGGCGCCGAGGGCGGCACCGGTGCCGCGCCGGTGGAGTTCGTCGACCATGTCGGCACGCCGTTGCGCGAGGCGCTGCGCCTGGTGCACAACACGCTGATCGGCGTGAATCTGCGCGAGCGCATCAAGCTGGGCGCTTCCGGCAAGATCATCACGGCGTTCGACATGGCCCGCGTCATGGCCATGGGCGCCGACTGGTGCAACGCCGCGCGCGGCTTCATGTTCGCCATCGGCTGCATCCAGGCCCAGGCCTGCCACACCGGCAAATGCCCCACCGGCGTCACCACCCAGGATCCGCTGCGCCAGCGCGCCCTGGTGGTGCCGGACAAGGCCGAACGCGTGGCCAACTTCCACAAGAACACGCTGCATGCGCTGGCCGAACTGCTGGCCGCCGCCGGCCTGACGCACCCGAACCAGTTGCGCCCGCATCACATCGCGCGCCGCATTTCCTCGAGCGAGATCCGGCTGCTGTCGGCCCTGTTTCCCGAACTGGCGCCGGGCGAGTTGCTACGCGGCGAGTTCCGCCACCAGGTGTTCCGCGCCGGCTGGTCGATGGCGCGCGCCGATTCGTTCCAGCCTACCCACGACATCAGCACCGCGCTGGCGCAGGAACAGGTCATGGCGCATCCGCCCCAAGGCGCCCCGGCCTGAAGCCGCGGTACGCCGGGACGCGGCGGCAGTCGTGGCCGGCGCCGCCGGCCGCCTACAGCCAGCGCTCGAACATGCGCGAGAAGAACTCCATGAAACGATCATCCACGCCCCTGGCCCGCCAGGCCTCGGGCGTGATGCGCACCGACTCGGCCACGTCGCGCTGGAACAGTGCCTCCATCTCGGCCGCGAACTCGGGCCCCAGCACCACCGCGTTGACCTCGTAGTTCAGCGCGAAACTGCGCCAGTCCATGTTGCTCGAACCGACTGTCGACCAGACCCCGTCGACCACCGCCGTCTTGGCATGCAGCAGCGCGTCGCGCCGTTCGTAGAGCTTGACGCCCGCCCGCAGCAGCCGCGTGTAATGGGAGCGGCCGGCGTTGAACACCAGCGACGAATCGCTAAAGCCGGGCAGCACCAGCACCACATCCACGCCCCGCTGCGCGGCCGCGGTCAGCACGTCGACAAAGGCCGGATCCGGCACGAAGTACGCCATGGTGATGTGGATCGAGCGCTGCGCGCTTTCAAAGGCCGACATCAAGGTCAGATAGACGCTATAGCCATCGCTGCGGTCGGGCTGGTTGGCCAGAATCCGCACCCGCGTCTGTGCCGTGGCCGCCGGCGCGATGAACTGGCCGCCGCCCCGCAGGGGCTCCTTGGCCTGCGATTGCCAGCCATCCTGGATCACCGCTTCCAGTTGCGCCACGGCCGGCCCCTCGATGCGCAGGTGCGTGTCGCGCCACGGCGCGGCGCGGGCATCCGTGCGCGCGCCGTCGGCGCCGCCCGAGGCGCCGCCGTCAGCGGCCGGCGATGACGCATACACGGCGCTGACGTTGATGCCGCCCAGGTACCCGACCTTGCCGTCCACCACCAGGATCTTGCGATGATTGCGCTGGTTGGGCGACCAGCCGGCGCGGCTGCCGTTGACCGGACTGACGGGATTGAAAACCGCGACCTGCACGCCCCCATCGCGCAATCGCTGGAACAGCGCGTCGGGGGTCTTGATGGTGCCCACCGCATCCACCATCAACGCGACGTCGGCGCCGCGGTTGCGCGCCGCGATCAGTGCCTCGGCGAAGCGCGCCCCCTCCTCGTCGTCATCGAAGATGTAGGTTTCCATGTGGACGTAGCGCCGCGCCTGCGCGATCGACCCCAGCATGGCCCGGTAAGTGCCGGGGCCATCGGCCAGCAGGCGCACGCGGTTGCCAGCCAACAGCGGCGCGCCGCTGACGGCTTCTTCCACCGCCAGGTGACGGGCGAGGAAATCATCCTGGTTATTGCGCGGATCCGCCGCGATGTCGTGGCCACGGCGGTAGCTGTCCCGCGCCGCATCCGCAGAAAGGCCGGCCTGAGCCTTGCGAGCCGCGCGTTGCTGCGCATCGGGCACGCTGGCGCAGGCCGCCAGCATGGCCGCGCAGCATGCCGCTAGCGCCGCCCGCAGCGCGCGCCGCCAACGCGCGGATGCGCCCCGGGCGACTGCGCGAGCCCCCCCGGACGGGGCCGGTGAGGGCCGCATGGCGGGCCGGCTCAGCGCCGGTTGGCCAGCAGGCAGCAGCCCAGCAGCACGCCCACCAGCGCGGCAACGCCAACCGACTTCCACGCGTGTTCATGCACATATTCGTCGGCGTAGGCCGTGGCGCGGCGGGCCCGTTCCCGCGCCATCCCTTCCCAATCGCCCGCGGACTCGCGCGCCTCGGCCAGTTGCCGCTTCAGGCGCGCACGCGCCGCCTCGATTTCGGAGCCGGTATATGAAGCCGTCGAACGCAGCAGGTCTTCCGTGCCGGCCAGCAACTCGTGCAGGCTGTCGCTCACGCGTTCGCGATGCAGGGCCATTTCAGCGCGTTGGTGCTTTCGATTCATGGTCGCTCCTTTTTTGCTTGTGAGGGATGGGGCCGGTCGGCACGGCGGGTGGCCGTGCCCGGCGCGAACCGGCGCGAGCGCCTGGCCGTGCCCCATTGTGGCCATTCGCGGCGCGCCACGTCCCGAGCTTTCGCAACCAGCCGTTAACCGATATTTCAGCGGCGCGCCACTTGCTGAGCGACTGCGGCCCGGTGGCCGGCGCCCGTGGGCACGCCCACCGGCCGGTCACGTTGATTTAGTAAAAGTCCATTGCATTTCAGGGGCTTAGACTTGACACCGGAACCCCTCCGGCCGCCACAATAGGCCTTTGCAATGCGCTTCATCGGCCTCAAAAAAGGAACTGAACGCATGGTCTCTCCCTCAGCACTGCTCGCCGGCGCCGACCCGCACTATCTCGCGCGCCCCTCCCCGCCCCCCAGCGCCGGGCAGCAGGAATTGCGCGATGGGCTGCTGGATGATTCCGCCCATATCGACCCGAAGTTCCTGTACGACGCGCTCGGCTCGTCGCTGTTCACCGCCATCACGCAATTGCCCGAGTACTACCCGACGCGCTGCGAAGCCGAGATCTTCGAACGCCACGGCCAGGACATTGCCCGCTGTGTCGGGCCGGTACAGGCCATGATCGACCTGGGCGCGGGCGACTGCGCCAAGGCCGAACGACTGTTCGCCGGCCTGCGGCCGCGTCATTACGTGCCCATCGACATCTCGGTCGACTACCTGGCGTCGGCGGTGCGCCGGCTGCGCCTGTCATACCCCGAGCTGCGCATCACCCCGATCGGCCTGGACTTTTCCCAGGCCCTGGCGCTGCCCGCCGACATCGCGCCGGAGCAACGCCTGTTCTTCTACCCGGGCTCGAGCATCGGCAACCTGGACCCGGACGCCGCCCTGGCGATGCTGCGGCGCATCCGGCGCCAATGCGCCGGCGGCGGGCTGCTGGTGGGCGTCGACCGGGTCAAGCCCCGGCAGGTGCTGGAGCCGGCCTACGACGACGCCCTGCATCTGACGGCCGCTTTCAATCTGAACCTGCTGCGCCACGTCAACAGCGTGCTGGGCAGCGACTTCGACGTCAACGACTGGTCGCACGTGGCGCTGTTCAACAGCGAGCTATCGCGCATCGAAATGCACCTGCAAGCGCGTCATGCGGTCACCGTCAGTTGGCCCGGCGACACCCGCCACTTCACCGCCGGTGAACGGATCCACACCGAGAATTCGTACAAATTCACGCCCCCCGCGTTCACCGATCTGCTGCGGCGCGCGGGCTTCGACGCCATCGAGCATTGGTCAGACGCGCGCGGCTGGTTTTCGGTATTCAGTGCGCGCGCCTGACGCGGCCCCGCCCGCCCCACCCCGGAGGATCGCCATGGAACCCGCCTGCCTGCTGACCCACCCCGCCAACGGCCCCTACGCGGCCGGCCAGGCCGGCCAGCACGACCGCTACGACGCGGTGCGCGCCACCACCATGGCGCTCGCGGCGCCGCTGAGTCCGGAGGATTGCCAGGCGCAGTCCATGCCGGATTGCAGTCCCGTCAAATGGCACCTGGCGCATACCACCTGGTTCTTCGAGACCTTCCTGCTGGCCCACTTCGCGCCTGCCGTCCCCGGGTTCCATCCGCAATACCGGATGCTGTTCAATTCCTACTACAACGCCGTCGGCGCCAAACACCCGCGGCCGCAACGCGGGCTGCTGACGCGGCCGCCCCTGGCGGATGTGATGCGCTACCGCCAGCATGTGGACGAGGCCATGCACGCGCTGATCACGCGGCTGGGCGGCAACGATCCCGCTTTCGACGCGTTGCTGGAACTCGGCCTGAACCACGAGCAGCAGCACCAGGAACTGATCCTGACGGACCTCAAGCACCTGCTGTACGCCAATCCGCTGCGGCCTGCCTACGTAGCCCCGGGCTCGCCGGCCCTGCCGCCGGGGACGCCGGCCGGCTGGACCCGCTACGCGGGCGGCGTGGTGCGCATCGGCCACGACGGCCGCGATTTCGCCTTCGACAATGAGGGTCCCGCGCACGAGGTCTTGCTGCGCCCCTTCCATCTGGCCGATCGCCTGGTGACGCAGCACGAATACCTGGCGTTCATCCGCGATGGCGGCTACAAGCGGCCGGAGCTGTGGCTGTCGCTGGGCTGGGAACGCGTCTGCGCCGAAGGCTGGCGCGCCCCGCTGTACTGGGAGGGCCAGCGCGACGATTGGCGTGTGTTCACGCTGCGCGGCATGCAGGAACTGGAGCTGCAAGCTCCCGTCACCCACATCAGTTACTGCGAGGCCGATGCCTACGCGCGCTGGGCCAGGGTGCGCCTGCCGCGCGAGGCGGAATGGGAACACGCGGCGCGCCAATTGGCTGACGGCGCCTGGTCGAGCCGCGCCAACCTGCTGGAAAACGGCCACCTCGACCCCCGCCCCGCGCCCGCCCGGCTCGGCACCGGCGGGCCCGCGCAGCTTTACGGCGACGCCTGGGAATGGACCGCCAGCGCCTATGACGCCTATCCCGGTTTCACGCCCGACACCGGGGCGGTGGGCGAATACAACGGCAAATTCATGTGCAACCAGTACGTGCTGCGCGGCGGCTCCTGCGCCACCCCGCGCGGCCATATCCGTCCCAGCTACCGCAATTTCTTCCCGCCGGAGACCCGCTGGCAGTTCTCCGGCATCCGCCTGGCCCGGGACGACTGAGGCGGGTCACAAAAAAGCGTAGCCCCTGTTGCATCGACCAAAATTTCCGTGCTAGAATTTCGTTCTTCGTTGCTTAGCTCTCTTCGAACTGGGTGGCGATAGGGATGGCGCATTAGCTCAGCCGGTTAGAGCGACGGAATCATAATCCGCAGGTCCCCTGTTCGAATCAGGGATGCGCCACCAAAGAATTCAAAAGGCCTTCACATTGCGTGAAGGCCTTTTTCATTTGGCTGCGCCGGGTGCGGGTGAGGCGCGCGGCGGGGACGCCACGACACCGCGCTAAGCCTTGAGCGGCAGATCGCGGCGCCGGCCGCCCCAGGTGGCGCACAGGCTGGCCACGAACGCGCCGATCAACATGGACGCAAAGCCCCACAGCGCCAGCGTCGCACCCGCCTTGCGCGCCTGGTCGGCCGCCTCGCGCGCCTTGCGCTTGGCGTCATCGACGGCCTGCCGGGCAGTTTGCAGGGTCTGGTTGACACGCTGCTGCGCCGTGGCCGGATCGAGGCCGGTCTGGGTGGCGACCACCTTGGCCACATAATCGCGATCGGCCGGCGCCATCTCGCCGCGCGCCAGGCTCATCGCCACGATCCGGCCCACTTCGGCCCGGGCCGCGCCGCGGTCGCCGGCCGCATCCGGCCGCTCTGAACGCAGCAACACGTCAGTGAAATAGTCGCCGGCACGATCCATGCCGCCACTGGCGCCCGCGCCGGCGGCCGCTGTCGCGGTCACCATCGCCCCCGCGCCCGCCGCCACCGAGGCTCCAGCCTTGGCCGCGCCGGAAGCCAGCGTGGCCAGGGCGGAACCGAGCAAGGCCGCGCTCACGACGGCGCTCAGCGCCCACACCAGAAAGCCGTGCGCGGTGTCGCGAAAATAGACCTCATCGACGTGCGCATCCGCCCATTTGGTGCGCAGGCGGCCGGCAACATAGCCGCCAATGCCATAGGCCACGATCTGGGTCAACAGCATCCAGACGATGATACCGATGCCCGCCGCCGGGGCCGACAGCCCCTCATCGCGCCAGGGCGAGACCGATAACAGCCCCAGTCCGGAACCGCCGGCAAACAGCGCCAGCGACAGTGCCGCGGCGATCACCGCGCCGGCGAACACCGCCGCCCAGGAGACGGCGGATACCGCCGACTCGCGGACCGGAAGTGCGACGTCCTGGGCGCGGCCGCCCGATATTGCGTTTTCCATGGTGGTTCCTTGTTCAGTTCGCGCGCGGCGGCTGCCGGCGCACAGGGGAGCGGGCCATCAATGCCAGAACAGCGCCAGCAGAATGATGATGGGAATGGGCACGCCCAACAGCCATAGCAGAATGGAACGCATGCAAGCCTCCTTCGATCGATCGGGAATGATCCCGGCGGGTCAGGCCAGGTCGATGGTGCCCGGCGCGCGCGGGTCGGGCGCGGGCGGTGTCACGTCGGGCCGGCCCGGGTCATCGGGCGGATGGTTGGGATCCGGACGCGGGTCGTCCGGCGACGGATCGCCGGGCAGTTGCGGATCGTCGGCCGGCACGTCATCGGGTGTGTCCGGGGGGCGATGTTGGATGGGGGACATGGCGGTTCTCCTCGACGGCGTCAAAGTGCGCCGCCGGTTGTCAGCAATCGCCGTGCCCGCCGCCCGGCTTGGGTGGGCGGGAGACAGGAAAAAGCCCTCGTTCGAGGGCTCGCGGGCGCTACCGGACAGAAGCGGTCAGGATTTGGACGGCTTGCCGTCAACGCCGTTCGGGCCATTGCTGCCCAGGAATGCCACCACGGCCGCCTTGCCGGCCGCGGAGGCCTCGTCCTGGCTGGCATAGCGACGTTCGGAATAATTGGTGCTGCGCACATTGCCGGTATCGGGATCAAGCAACGTGATGATCCAGGCGAACTCGCCTGGCAGCAATTGCCTGATCTGCAATGTGGCGCGCGTGCCGGGGCGGAGTCGTTGCGGCATTTTCGCGGCCTCAAGAGGGGATTCGAATGATTCGACGTTGCCATCGTAGCGCAAAGCACGTTGGCGGCGACATCGGGGCAATGCTGCGCCGCACAGCGATTTCATGCTGCACGGTGCGCGGCGAAAACGCCACATCCTCAACCCGGGGCCAGGAAAACCCTAGCGCCATGACCCGCAATACAGGCGCACAATCAGACCAAACACCTAGACCGTACCAGCGGCGCCGCAATCCCTTTAATCAGGCGAGGACGGAGACATCATGACTTACGTAGCAGTGGTAATCAGCTGTTTGATGGTTGTGGGTATCGTCGCGTTGGTGGTTCAAACGATTCAAAGCGCAGGGCCCGAGCCCTGGCTGAAGATATCGGCGGCGATTGTCAGTTCCCTGTTCGCTTCCTTGCTGCTCATTCCGCTGGGCTACGCCGTGGCCCAGACGATGGTTCTGGAATGAACGCGCGGCCGCACCGCGGCTGAGGCCGGACACGGCCGGCTTGCCGACGCCCGGAATCATCCATTGCGGGCCGGCCGGCCGCGGGTCGCCGCCCAGCACACCAGCGAACCGGCGGTGACCATGGCCACGCCTTGCCAGAAGGTCGCGGTCAGGCGCGTCGACAGCCACAGCGCCGCGAAAAATGTCGACAACACCGGCGTGAAATACGACGCCGTGGCCAGCAAGGTCAGGTTACCGTTGAGTATGCCCACGTTCCACAGCGCATAACCCGCCGCCATGGCGCCGCCCGTCACACATAATTCGAGCACGGCGGCGCTGTTGAAGGCCAGGGCCGGTTCGGCGCTCAGCGCGTATTTGATCCACAGCGCGGCCGCGGTCAACATGAAGAACAGCGCCACGCCATTCTTGCCGTCGGCATAGCGCTTGGTCACATTGCAATAAACGGCCCATATGATGGCACCGCTGAACGCCAGGCCATAACTGAGGGGATTACTCGACACATTGGCGACCAAGCGTTGCCACGAAACGCCGCCGTCGCCGCCGACGACCCAGACGATGCCGCACAGCGACAACGCAATGCCCGGCACGACCCAGACGCCGGCGCGCTGGCCGTTGATCAGTATCGCCAGGATGACGGTAAAGCACGGCCACAGGTAATTGACGATGCCCAGCTCGATCGCCTGCCCACGGTTGGCGGCAAAGCCCAGGGACAACGATAGGCAGATTTCGTAAGCGACGAACAGGATGCTGCCGGACACCAGATAAGCGCGCGGGAACGTACGCAGCCGGGGAAATCCCAACAACGGCACCAGGAAGACCGAACCGACCGTATAGATCAGGGCCGCGCCGCCAATCGGCCCGAAGCTTTCGCTGACGCTGCGGATCAGGCCGACCACGGTACCCCACAGCACCACAGCCATCAGTCCCAGGAAGGTCGCCGTATTCCGGCTGGGAGCAAATTGCATTAGTTTTTCCGACTACCCGATTTCCACTCGATGCGCCGCGCCGGGCAATGCGCGCGAACGAGGCAGTGTAGCGAAAACGGGAACAGGGCCGCGGCATGGGTTCGGCATGCGGAGGAATCGATGCCGGTGCGCGGCGCAACCGCCTCACCAAGGGGCAAAAGGGAGATCAAGCCGCATGACCATCTCTGTACGCAGGCTGTCCGACGTGCTCGCCACGACGGAATCGGGCCGACTCTATCGCATCGAAGTGTTTTCACAAACCGACCTGCAAGCCGGCACTTCCGCGGCGGTCCACTATGTCCTCAGGACATCCGAAGGCGAGCACGTCATCGCCCTGGGCGAACGACGCTACCGCTTGAAATCGGGGGAGGTGCTGACCGCCTTGACGCCGCCGCCGACGCCCTATCGCGATGCCTGAACCGCGCGGTGGCAGCCTGGCCCAGGCCGGGCGCCACCGCCTCAGCGATCGGACGCCACCCGCCGCTTGCCCAGCCCCTTGGCGCGGTACAAGGCGACATCGGCCCGTTCCAGCAACTGCAGCATGGTGACCCCCGACTGCGGAAACACCGCGATGCCTACGCTGGCGGAAACCGCCACCCGGATCTTCGGATAAGGCAGCGACAGGCTTTCGACCAGCGCCTCGGCCACCTCCTGGGCGCCTTCCTGGTCGCTTTCCAGCAGCAGCACCGCAAACTCGTCGCCGCCCAGCCGCGCCGCCACATCCGACACCCGGATGGCGCGGGCCATGCGATCAGCGGCCTCTTTCAACACGGTATCGCCGGCCGCATGCCCATGCAGGTCGTTGACGGCCTTGAATCCGTCCAGATCGATCGCCAGGATGGCAAAGGAGTTGCCGCTGCGCTGGGCCACCGCCAGTTCGCGCAACACCAGTTCTCCGAATAGCACCCGGTTGCACAGGCCGGTCAGGGGATCGTAGTGCGCCAGGTGCTGCGCATGCGCCAGCATGCGCGAAGCCTGCAGCAGCGCCGTGCCGACCTCCTCGGCCTCCTTGACGCGTGTGCCGGGCAGTTCCACGGTGCGGCCCTCGCCCAGGGCCAGCGCGGGCCCCACCAGGCCCTGCACCGCCGACGTCAGGCGATTGGCCAGCCGCAGCGCCAGCCACAGGCCCAGGCCAAAGGCGGCCAGCGTGCCCAGCGCCAGCCAGGCGATGGAACGGTACAGGTCGGTCGTCACCAGAGTCATCGGCGCCCCGGCCGCCACCGTCCAGCCCGTCAGCGCGGAACGGCTGAAGGCGGTGTAGACCGGCGTGCCCTCTTTGGTGGTGGTTTCAAGCGAACCCTCGCTTTCCATCTGCACCGCGCGCGCCAGCGCCGGCACGGCTTTCTGACCGACGAATCGCTCGGTGTCGCGGGTGCGCGCGATGATGGTGCCGTTCTTGTCCAGCACCGCCGCCACCCAGCCGTCCGGCAGGCCGCGTCGGCCGAGCACATTGCCGATGCGCTCGGGCGACAGGCCGACATTCAGGCTGTAGATGACCTCGTCACCCCGCATCACCGGCACCCCGAGCGCAATGGTCGGGATCCGGCTGACCGCGCCCGTGAACAGACTGCTCAGCACCGGTTCGCGCGCCCGGAACACCCGCGCCAACTCCTGCGACACCCCCGAAGCCGGCAGTGTCGTGCCATAAGGCACCAGGGTATTGACCACCTGATGACCGTCCTTGTCGGTCAGCACATAGCTGTCGACGATCTGGAACTTGATGGCTTGGCGGGCACGCTGGTGGAACCCCGCCAGATCACCGCTGAGCAGGTCGGGCGAAGACGCCAGGATCTGCAGACCCGCCTGAACCCCGGTCATTTCGCGGTCGAGAATGGCGGTCAGGTTGCGCGCCAGGAAAATCGTATCGCGGTAAATCCGCTCTTTCTGGATCTGATAGCTTTCGTAGACCGCGATCGAGGCCACCACCAGGGCGGGCGCGATACAGGCGAACACCAACGCCAGCAAACCGGTTCGCATCGAATACCGGTACTGCGGGCGAGTCCGCGTGGCGGCCAGGCTTTCGCCATCAGCCATACTGTTTTTCCCAGCGCTTGCGCGTGGCGCAAAGCGCTTGCCGACACTGCACTTTCTGACCCATGGCGCGTCTCCTGGAACTATCGGCCGGGCCTCATGCCCGACAGGACGGCAAACCAGAAATTATTGCAGAACCAGACCGCAGCATACCCATCCGACGTTCAACCGGCACCGGCAAGCACATCAGCCCGCGGCCGGAGGGAGTCGCGTCCCAATTTACCTCAAAAACAGAGTCTGGCGACCAACTCGTTATGTTCGAGTATCTGCCGGCGCACGGCCGCTGGCGTGGCGTCGACCTCGGCGGCGGAATTGAAATACACCGGCCGGGCATGGTCGCAATATTCAATCCCGGTCCGCGCGGGAAGCGGCGCGCACCCACCCAGACTTGAGACGATCAACCACGGCATCGTCATCGCTGCGAGCCACCCTTTCCTGGACATCCCTGGCCTCCTTGCGGGCCTGCCCGGCCCGTTCCTGGAGGCGGGCCGCACTGTCCAAGCGTTCCTGCGCCTGGCCCATGGCCCGCCCCCGCCAATACACCCCGGCAACGGCGGCCAGACCCGCCAGCACTGCCGCCATCACGCCGAGGCACCGCTTAATCCATTGCTGCAACATGGGTCGCACTCCTGTCTGCACGGCGCTGCACGGCCGCCGCCGCTTGCCGGTACAACCCGGCCCAAGTGTCAGGCCTGGGCTTGCCCGGCCGCCACGTGCGCAGATACAGCGCCCAGGCCGCGTCCGCAGCGCCGACTGGCGGCAATGCCTTCGGATCGGTCCAGAGCAACAGCCGCGCGACACCTGCCGCCAGCACATCGTCGTACTCGAGCGCGGCATGGATCGCGTCCGGATCAAAGGTCACGCCGCACGCCTGGCACAAGACGACCAACGGATCGCGGCTCGCCGCGTGCAGGAATATCCCCCACACCCCGCCGCGACTGGCGCGCGTGCCCTTCTCGAATTGCCAGAGGCCCCGAGCCGGTCCGCCGATCTGGCGCCGATGCACGAAGCGGCTCTCCTGCAGGCCGATCGCCAGCAGCATGCATTGCGCCTCGCGCGTATCCATGCGCGCCGGCAGCAGCGCCATCGCCGGCCGCAGCGCGTCATCCATGATCTGGTCCAGCGTCATGCCTGCCCTCCTTATCCGTTTGTGTTTCCATGCCCAGCGTCTTGCGCCGGATCTCCACCGCCCAGTCCACCAGGTCCTGGTTCTGCAACTTGGCGGTCAGGCGCAGGTAGGCGCCCAGTACCCACCAGGCCGGCAAGCCGGCCAGCAGCATGCAGGGGCCGAGCACGTAGAACATGGCCAACAGCCCGTCCTCGCCCAGCCCGGTGCGCTGCGCCATCCAGTAGGCGGATGACATGATGTCGGGCATCCAGGCGATCATGCCGATCGCCAACAAAGGCCCGAACAGAAAAGAGCTGACCACCGTACAGGCGGTGCGCGCGACGAACTCGCGCGGGCTGCGTGGCGGCATCAGCAACATGCCGATCAAGGCCGCCATCGCCGCCGGCATGCCGAACGCCAGCGCAATTTTGAGGGCGGCGAATCCGCTGAAACCTGCCGAACCTGGTTCCATGGTTGCTGTGCTCCTAGGTGAGGGTGAGCATGGCTGCCTCCCGTACAAAAAGAAAGCCCGCCGGAGCGGGCCGAATAAGCCAGCAAAGCCAGTCCGAGAAAGCCCAACCCGATTAGCCCGACAGCGGCGCATCAGATGGGGAGAACGAGCCGTCGGCATAGATCCACCCCTCCTCGGGTCCGGGCGCTACGCCGGTCACGTCGACCAGAACGATGCTTTCGGCAAACACCGGGGTCTGTTCAGCCTGGAACTTCCAGTGCGCCTTGCTGTGGAGAACTTGAATGTATGTACGCATACTCATGCCCTTTGAATAATGATTGCACCGGCCACGCCGGCACCACCGACGTTGCCGGATCCCGAACCAACGCCACCACCGCCACCGCCACCGCCAGCCCCGGAGTTAGCGTCCGGCGAAGCGGTGCCCGCTCCGCCGGGAGATCCAGCAAGACCTGATCTAGCTCCGCCTTGACCACCACGCCCAAGCGGGGAACTCCCTCCACATCCGCCATTACCCGAAACACCATATGCTGACGTCGCCGCACCGCCCGAACCGGTACCAGCGCCTACTGCTCCTAAACCCGGAAACGGTCGGCCCGTGAAATTAGACCCCCCTCCAGCACCACCGCCGCCGCCACCACTGACAGATGCAAGGGAACCTAGCGAGGTGACGCCCCCGGCTCCTCCATTGCCGCCCACGTCACCGCCGAGCGCTCCCCCTCTTCCCGCAGTACCGATGGTCACCGGGATCGTCGCCGCATCGGGCAGTCGAACCTGAAGCGATTTCCACTCTCCGGCACCGCCGCCACCGCCGCCGCCGCCCCCCCAGGAATCGGCCCCTGCTGCACCGCCGCCACCACCACCACCACCGCCGACCAGAAATACATCTACAAGTTTTCCCCGCCATGCAGCAGGGATGGGCCAATCCTGCGTCGAAGTAATCATCACGCGTTTGGGCACACCGATATCGTTCAGCGCGCCGCGGACGAACTCAGTCGTCGCCAGCCGTTCCGTACTGTCTCCTGCTATCGGCGTCGGCGCCGTCGGCGTCCCGGTCAGCGCCGGCGAGGCCGCCAGCGCCGCCACGAACTTGGCTTGCAGCGCTGCCAGGTCGCCGTTGTCCAGCACGTCCTGGCCGGCCTTGTCGGCGATGTACTGGCCGATCATCGCGGCCACGAAAGAGGCCTGGCGCCAGACGGTGTTGAGTTCCTTGGATTTGGCCGTGCCAGCCGAGAAGCCCGCCAGCCGGGCAGCCAGCGCCTGGTAGTCGGCGGGATCGAGCACATTGGCACCGGCAACGGTGCCGAAGGGAAGAATCTGATTGATAGCCACGGAATTGTCCTTATTCAACCGGCAAAAAGCGAACCCCAGAGTCCGCTGTCGAACCCCGAGATATAGTGGTTTTGAACGTCAAAACCGAACAAAGGCCCCTCTTGCGAGGGGATGACGTAGTAACTGATGCGCACGCCCTCCGGCTTGAGCGGGATGTACCCGCCCGTCAGCAGCGCCAGGAACAGCGCTGACGGCGGC
Organism: Achromobacter sp.; assembly: GCF_050285565.1. GTDB lineage: Bacteria > Pseudomonadota > Gammaproteobacteria > Burkholderiales > Burkholderiaceae_B > Achromobacter. The sequence continues at coordinate 590,848 of NZ_JBLZXG010000001.1, read as the reverse complement.
GTGCCGGCGACACCGATATCGACCGACATGTCGCCGTTGTCCTGGATGAACACGTGGGTGCCGCCGCCAAAGATGCGATCCAGGATGGCAGCCGAAGTCTCCAGCGTGCCGTCCCAGTGGTTGGCGCCGATCTTGGCGCGCAGCAGCAGGCGGTAGGTGTCGTCGTCCAGCGCGGTCAGGCCGCTGTCCGGATCGAAGGGTCCCTGCCATACCCCCTGGTCGAAGCCCAAGCCGTCGATGTCGTGCGAGAAATAGACGTTGGCGATCGGCGTGCGGACTTTTCGGTCCAGCCCCACCCAGCGCCCCACCGCGTCCAGTTGCGCACCAACCGCCAGATCCAGGTCGAAGGCCGCCGGCATGCCGCGGTACAGCTCGCGCAAGCCCGCCGCCGCGCCGCACAGTGCCGTCACGGTAGCGGTGAACTTGGGCTTGCCACGGTGATAGGCCGACAGCCGCGCGATGTAGTCGTTTGTATTGGCCATGTCAGGTCACCGTGAGTTTCACGTCGTCCGGGGTCGCGGCGGCGGCTTCATTGAACGCCAGCGGCACATCCGGCGCCCCATTGCCGGCCGGACCGCGCAACGCCAGCCCGGTGATCTTGAAGGTGCCGTTGCCCGGCACGCCATTGGCCGCCGAGATGGCATCGGCCCACTCCACCGAGGCGCTGGCGCCGCCGCCGATCGCAACGCCGCTGATGTAGTCGGCAACCGCTTGCCGCACCGCCTGCCCGATGGCCGTGGTGTAGCCTGGCAGCGCACGCATCTGCACCTCCACCGAGAGCGGCACGACGGTAGGCCGGAAGAAACGGATGCGATGCGCGATGCCGTAGATGTCCGTGACCACCACCGCGGTCGTGCCATGCGTACCCGTGCCGGGCGTCTTCTTGGCGGCGATGGCTTGCGCGATCAGCGCCGCATCGCCGCCATCGACCACCAGGGCGATGCTGTGCGGCGGCAGACCCTGGGCGTCGGCTGCCGGGGTATCGTTCTCGAAAGCGGCATGGCGCAGCACGCCCGGTACCGACGCCACCGCGCCGATCGTGCCTTCCAGCACGCTGCGCGATGGCAACGCCACCGACACCGCCTGCCGCACGCGCAGGGCCGCATCGCTTTCAACCGGCGCCCCCGGGGTCGCGGCGGCCGGATTGTTGACGGACTGCCAGCCCAGCGTCGGCGTGCCGATCTGGTTGATGCTGCCGGCCGCCGCGGTCACCGCGCCCAGTGTCTGACTCAGCGCGGTGACGGTGATCTCGCCCCCCGGCGGGATGGTCACGCTGGCCGGCAACAGCCAGCGGCCGCGATCGGCGTCAATCGCAACGCCATCGACGATGGTGACACCGCCTTGCCCGACAATGCGCAGGTCCACCGAAGAACGCGTCGCCACGCCACGGGACAGGCCGTTGATCTTGACATTGCTCGACAACGCCGCGTTGGCGGCGGTGGCGGGTGAAAACGCGTTGTAGACGTTGATCGCCGCGGTGTTGGCCTCATGGATGGCCAGGGCGAACACGGCCAGCAACTGGCCGTCCTGGCTGTCCGCCTCCAGATAGGTGTCCGCGCCGTAGATGCCGCGGTACCGCTCCTGGAAATACTGCAGCACCTCGCCATAACTGGGCGCGCGTATGCCCGTGGCGTCGATGACCGGGGCTGTGGAAAGAATCGTCATAATGCCGCCTGCACAGTGGCCGTGCCGTAAAGGGTTGAAATGGATGCCGTCACGCTCAGACCGCGGCTATCCGGGTCGAGCCGGCTCGAATACTCGGCCAGGCCGGTCACGCCGGGCGTGCCCAGGATGTGCTGGCGGATGGCCCAGTCGTAGCTGGCCCTGGGTTGCTTGCCCAGCACCTCGCCGCGCCAGGGCATGCCTTCCGTCACATCCAGGAACCATTCGCCGCGCGCCAGCATCAACCGCGTCTTGACGGCTTGCGCCACCGCCTCGGCCGTGTCGCGCAGGAAGTCGGCCCGCGAGGAGCCGAATGAATAGTCGCCCTCGGCGTCCAGTTTTCGGTATCGCATGGAAGTCCTCAGTTGGGCGGTGTGGTCACCGCGTTGGCCCCTTGGGCGGTATGGGTATGGGTGTCATCCACCCGCTTGCCGTTGGCCAGGATCTGGCCGATCACGTTCAGCACGCCGGTGATCTGGGCGGTATTGCCCTGGCCGCCGCTGCCGACCAGCCCGGCCAGGTAGCTCAACAGGCCGTTGACCAGCACCTGTCCGGAAAACTCGGATACCGGCGCGACCACGTCGAAGCCGCCCGGCGCCACGATCTTCACCTTGCCGGCGACGGGATCCAGCTCGAGAAAGGTCGAGCCGTCGTCGCTGCGCAGCTGGGTCGCGCGAGTGCTGACCGCGGGCAGCACCCGCGGCTGCGAACGCACGCCTACATAGACGAAACCATCGGACAGGTCATGCATCCGCATCTCGGCCTGGTCCTGCACCTGGCCGGATTGCCACCAGGCGTCGATGCAACGCGAGGCGAACACCACCAGGCATTCGTCGCCAGGCTGCACCGGAAAGGTCAGCGTGCAGTTGCCGCCCGCGGGGAAATACACCGGGCAGTCCACCAGCAACGGCAGCGCGAGGCTGCGCTGGCGGCCCTCGGGCGTGGTGACGCGCGCCCGGATCGCCGGCTGCGCCGTGCATGTCATCGCCACGGGGTCGAATTCACCGATGATGGCCGGCATGGCGGTCCAGGTCTGCGCCAGTGCGCCGCGTAGCGCCGCACTGATCGCGGCTTCGGGATCGTTCAGATTCTCAAGTCTGTTCATGAATCATCCTGCTGAAATAAGGCTGCCGGAGCCGCACCGGTCGCTACTTGACGACGTCGGCCGGCTTGGCCGCGTCGCCCTCCTGGCCCGCCCGCCCCAGGTCTCCCGGGTACAGCGTCGCGTCCGTCGCCAGGCACAGCGCTTCCGTGTACCAATCGTTGTCGCGGGTATTGCCGCGATGTTCGACTTCCATCACGTAGTAGTAACCATCACCGCTGATGCGGCGCTGTTCGCTGCGGTCGATCCCGGCCGCGTCATTGGCGGCGCCGCGGGCCTGGAAGCCGTACTCGGCGATCCGGCTGTTGTCCAGATTGATCAGTCCTCCCACGCGGATGCTCGGGTTGAGCAGCATGCGCACCTTGATGCCTTTTTCCGCCTGTTCGGGCATGCCGACCAGGCCGGTGTCATGGGACACCACGGGCACCGAACCCGGCACGTAGGCCGTCTCGGGAACCACCACCACCTTGCCGTCCTGGATGCTCCACAGCGAGTTCGAACTGCCGCACACGTCCTGCAGGTGATCACGCACCATGCCGGACATGACCGCGCCGCGGATCGAGGCCTTGCCGCCCAGATCGGGCACATACCCCTGCCTGACGCCATACGGATTCATGGCCGAGCACAGCAGCCGCACCTTGTCGGCGCGGGAACTTCCCTTGGGCACCGTGGCATTGACCACCGCGAAGTTGTAGGCCTTGTCGCCGTCAGCCGCGGTAATCTCCAGCACCGTTTCGGTCTCGCCCGAGCCGCCCCATTTGGCGCGCACCACATTGCCGTGGAAAATCACGCCGTAGTTGCCCTCGTAGCCGGCCTGCAGCACGACGCGGGTGAACTCCCGCTGCACCAGGCTGGCCGTCTCGCGGCTGGCATTCATCACCTTGATGGTGGCGGTGTTGGGCGACTTGGCGTCGTTGCGCTTGATGCCGAAACTGAAGCTCAGCGCCGACAGGTCGAGCGCTTGCTCATCGCCGACGATCAACGACACTTTCCGGCCCCACTGGCGCACGCCATCGCCCTCACCCACCGGATCGCCATAGACGGCGATCGGTTCCATTGTCGAAGTTCCGGCCATGTCAGTCCGCCACCCAGTAGAGCCGGGCGCCGCGGCCCAGGTCGGTGAACGTCGGCGCATCGTCCGGCGATTCCGCGCCCGTCACCCGCAGGCCGCCGGCGAACCCCAGGTGCCGGTACTGGCCCAGCAGGTTCAGTCCAGTGACCAGCGGGATGCCCGAGACCAGCGGCTGGCCCAGGTCGTCGGCCACGTCCAGGATCCAGCCGTCGCGGTATTGCAGCGTCAGCCGGTAGTCGTCGCCGCCCAGCGAGATGGCGAACACCTGCGGGATCGGCGACACGGGTATCTCGAAGTAGTTCATGCGTATCTCCTAGTTCCAGTGCAGCGAGCCGCCCTTGGGCGCCGCCACCGGCCGGGACGCTTTCACGCCCAGGCTCTGCTTGTCGGCGGTCTTGTCCTTTTCCTTCTGGTCGGCATACGGCGGCAGCGATGTGCTGCGGGTCTGCACCACGATCACTTCACGCAGCGTCACGGTGGCAAACACGGCGCCGGATGCTTCCTTGTTGTTCTCGACCCCGATCTTCTCGATCAACATGCTGCCGTAGCGCCGCCGGCTGGTGACCACCTCCACCGGTTCACGCGACTCCTGCAGGCTGAGCAACTGCGAATAGATGGCGGTCGCATAATCGTCGGCCGCCGCCTTGCCGTTGGCCACATCCTTGGCCTGCGCGCCCAGCAAGGCCTGGTAGGAGGCGTTGCTCCAGGCGCACTTCATCGTCACGGTCAGCGGCTGCTTGAAGGCATGGTCGCTGATCGCCGATTTTCCAAAAGGCCCTGACTCCACCGGATGGCTGGTGATCTTGAGCGCATCGTCAAAGGTCTCGCTGATCGTCGCCTCCACCACGATGTCGCCGATTTTTTTCGACAGCAGGCCCACCATGTCGGCGCCCGCGATATTCAAGTCAGCCATAGGATCCCTGCAGGTTGCGCGTCAGGTCGGCATTGACCCGGCTCTGTTGATTGGCCACGGCCTCTCCGGTCGCAGTCGGGTCTGTCGACCCGTTGACATGGATATTCGTGGTTGCGTTGATGGACACAGACCCGGTCGCCGGCGCCAACAGCGCGCCGGCCGCCGTTTCACCGGTGGCGAACCCGGAGCGGTAATCCCGCCACGGTTCGACCTGGGCGCCGTCCATATGCTCGGGCCGAATGCCGCTGCCCGGCGGATTGAAATCCCGGCCCGGTGGGCCGGGCGGAAAGCCCGGCCCACCTTGCAACGATTTCAACGTGCCGTCGCCCAGCGAACTGGGATAGAGCATCAGCCCCGCGCCGACCGCCGCTGGCGCCCCCAGCACGCCGCGCGCCACGACCTTGGCGCCATCGACGATGCGGCCGATCCACGAACCGGCGGCGGCCCACAGCGACTGGCCCCATTGCAACGCGGTTGCGCCGGCGGCCTTGACCCCTTCGACCACCAAGGCGCCGCCGCGCGCGGCCATGTTGCCCATCCAGGACCAGACCGCGCTGGCCATGTTGCCCATCTGTGTGGCGGCGGCGCGGCCCAGCGTCGTCATCCTGCCGAACACGCCGCTCAGGAAACTTCCGGTCGCCGACCAGGCGCCGCTCAGGAAGGCGCCGAACCGGCCCGCCATCGAGGCCAGGCTCGACACCAGCCCGCCGATGAGCGAGCGCATGCCGCCCAGCCGCGAGACCAGCCCCGCCAACGCCCCCACCACACCGCCGCCACCCAGCATCAGAAAGCCGCCTGCCAGCAGCAGGAGCTGCGAACTCAGGCCTGCCGTCACGCCGTCGAGCCAGGTGATCAGGCTGATCACCGGCCCCAGCAGCGACATCAGCGACAGCACGAAATTGCCGACCTCGCCGAGTCGCGTGCCGGCGGTCTGGCCGTTCTCCTTGAACCAGGCCGAAATGCCATCGAGCGTCTGCTGCAGTTGCGGCCCCATGGTCAGCAGCGCCTGCGCAAACATCGCGTCGACCGAGGCGCTCAATTCACGCACCGTGCCCATCAATTGGTGGGCACGCTCGCCGGCGGCCTCAATGGTGCGGTTTTCCTGCGAATCGCGCTGCAGCGACAGGCGTTGCCCGAACTCGGGGTTGCGCAGGGCCTCCATGAAGGCGGCATCCAGGCCCAGGGCTTCCCCTGTGGCCCTGGCCTGCGGCGGATCCATGCGCTTGAGCACGTCGCTCAACTCCAGCATCAGGTCGGCCGTGTCGCGCGGGCGGCCCGCGCCGTCGGTGGCGGCGATGTGCAGGCTATCCAGCAAGGCCGCCGTCTCGGGTTTGTCGCGCACATTGCGATGCAGCGCCTGGGCGCTGTTGCGCATCGATTCGACGGACACGCCAAAGTCCTGCGCCACCGCTTCCAGCGCCCGCATGTCCCTGCCCGAGGTGCCGCCCAGCTTGGCGGCGAAATAGCCTTGCTCGAACTGCGCAATCTTGTTCTCGGCGAAGTCGACGACGCTCTTCGCCCGCCCCGCGAACACCGCAAGCGCGTCGGCCAGGCTCTGCTTGCGCGAGTCGCCGATCGCCTGCTTGAGATCCTTCAGGTCGTCCTTGTCGATCTTGAATGGGCCCATCAACCCCGACAGGTCGATGGCCACGGTTGTATTAGCCATGTTTTTCTGCCATGTGGCGGCGGTATGCTTCCGCCTTGTTGTCGGCCCGCACCGACAGCGCATCGTTCAGAAGCGCGATGTCGGCCAGGTCCAGGGTGCCGTCCTTGAGGGACTCGTACTTGCAGAGTCCCTCGAGGACCGGCGCCAGCAGCCAATCCTCGCCACCGGGCAGGCTCTTCAGCCAGCCTGTGTCGCCTCGGGGCTGCCGGTCTGGCTGGTAAGCAGCCCTTGTATAAAAGGCCCGAGGCTTCCGACGATCACGCGCAGCGTCAGCGGCAGCATGACCGCCAGGTCGATGTCCTGGAACATCGGCACGCGCTGGCCGGCCGACCAGATGGCAACCCAGCCATGCTCCTGCCGGCGCTGGACCGCCTGCATGCAGGTGTCCAGCACGTAGTCGGCGTCCTCGTCCTTCATCGCCGCCAGGCCATCGGCCAGCGGTTGCAGGACGTCGGCCATGCCCTCCGGATCCTCGGCGATCCCGCGCCCGCCCGCCGCGAGGCGGACGAACACGGGAATCAGCGTAGGAACGATCGGAGCGATGCGGCGCGACACGTGGAACTGTTGCTTGGCGCTCAGTTTCCCGATGGAGTACCGGTGGCCGTTCAGATCAAGTTCCTGTGCCATGGCTTAGTAGGTTCCCAGGATCGTGTCGATCTTCGCGGCGTCGAAGGTCCACTTCACCACGTCGCCGTCCTTCTTGTAGGTGAGATCGGGCTTCTTGCTGAAGGCGCACGAACGGCACGCCGTCACGTCGCCGGTGGCCGGATTGGTGATCGTGATCAGGTTCTTGCCCCACAGGCGGCTGTCCAGCGACTGGGCGTCGTACAGGGCCTGCAACTGGGCGTTGACCGGCGAGGTCTTCAGGTAGCTCAGCGTCACGGTGCCGCTCTTGTCGGCGCGCAGCGTGTGCATGACTTCGCCATCGGCGCCCACCGTCATGGCGCTCTTTTCGCCCTTGGCGGCGATGGCGATGCCTTCATCGGCCACGCCCGAGCCGGAGCCCAGCGAAATCGCCCCGCCCGGGCCCACGAGACTGGCGCTGATATCAGCGAACGAATAGGTAGACATCTGCTACTCCTGTTTAGCGGTTGACCGTGACCAGAACGTCGACGGTGTGAATGGCGCCGGCCTCCTTGGCGGCGACCTGGAACGGAACGGCCTTGCGCGCCTCGCGGTCGGCCTGCGACTGGGTGGCAATCGCCGGCGCGTAGACGTAGTAGCCCTTGGCCAGCGTGTCGCCCTGCTTGAGGGCGCCGAAGCCGGCCGAGTTCCACACGCCCGGGGCCAGGTAGCCGTTGTTGACGGCGGCCTCGCAAGCGGCCTCGATCACCGAAGCGATCAACTGGTTGCCGGCGTCGGTCTGCGGCACCTTGGTCGGGCTGGTGTACAGCAGGTTGTAGACGTCGGTCTGGACCCGGTTGCGGAACCAGATCGCGTTGTAGACCGAGTCGATGAAGATGCCGCTGGGCGTCACGCCGTACTGGATGATGGCGGTGTCGTTGTCGTAGTTGACGAACACGTTGCAATGCTTGGCCGCCAGCGTGTCGGCCTGGCTGCTGGTCAGGGTCTCGGCGACGATGCCGGGCTCCTGCTTGTACATCAGCGTGATGGTGGTGTTGTTGGCGTTGAAGTTCACCGTCAGCAGGCGGCCCAGCAGCGAGGCCACCGCGTACGGGCTGGCGCTGGAGAACTGCACGATCGAGTACTTGTACTTCAGCGCCTTGAGCTGGCTGGCGATGTCGTCCTGATTGGTCGGATCCAGCACCTGCGGCGCCTGGGTCGAGACGCCGTACAGGTGGCGCTGGTCGGCTTCGATCAGGCCGGCCACGGCCAGGTGCTGCGCGTCGGTGATATCGGCGTCGGCGAAGGCCAGGCCCAGGAACTTGTTGGCGAAGCGATCCAGGAACAGCGACACGGCATCCACCGGGGTCTCGGCGACGATGCCGGCCACGGGCGCGGAAGCCTTGCCCGCGGTCAGGCCCAGCATCGACGAGATGTCGGTGCCAGTGCCGGCGGCCGAGGCGTAGCCCAGCGCCGAGGCAGCGCCCGAGGTGTTGGAGGTCACGACGAACTGCGAGCCGTTCCACACTACCGTAGCCGAGGCCAGGGCCGTCGAGATGATCGTGGCGACGCCGTTCAGGTTAGTGGCCCCGGAGAAGTCCAGGCCGTTGACCGTCTTGGCGGTGCCGTCGATCGGCAGCGTGAAGGCGCCCGCGGTCACCGCGGTCCAGGCCGACATTTGCTTCTCGGCGGCCGACAGTACGGCGCCGCGCAGCGTGGCCGAGGTCGCGCCCTTGGCCCAGCGGCCGATGTACAGCTGCGCGGGCTGGGGCGTCTGCTGGAAGTACAGCAGGGCCGCGCGGTATTCCGGCGCGCTGCTGCCGAAGTCGGCGGCGACGGCGTCGATGCCGCCATAGGCGCGCATGCGCTCGCCGGTGTCGATGACCGCGGACGAGCCCAGCAGCAGCGCGGTGTTCAGGCTCGCGCCCTGCGCCGCGAGCGGCGACATGTTGATCGTGACGTTGATCAGGCGTGATACCGGCAATCCATTAGCCATGGTAAATCCCTTAATCTGCAAGGTGGTTGATGTTGTCCGTCGGAGCCAGCGACGCGGCATGCGTCGTGACTTGCGCCGACAGAAGATTCAGGACCGGATAGCTGCGCGTGACCCGGCGCGTGAAGCGCAGGCTCATGTCGAACTGCCGTATCCACTGCTGATTCACCAGTTCGTGCATGGCCACGATCGGCCCGACACCGCTGACCGCCAGGCCTTGCGTCAGCAAGGGCTCGCGGTTCTGCGGCACGGCGGCGCCATCGCGCAACAACGCCGCGTGGCGCAGCGCGCGCGGCCCGAACAGCGAGCAAAGCACCTCGATGTGTTCGTGCCGAACGTATGAATCAGATCCTTCCCCGGCCGGGTCGTGCGTGACGACCGGACCGGCGTCCGCGGCTTGTGACCGGATATCCATCAGGCACCAGGTCTCGGTCTGCGCGGGCGGTTCCACGCCGGCGGCAGGCCAGCGCGTACGAACCAGGTTGAGGGACAGGCCGGACACGCCGGCGATGAACCCTTGGAACAGCGCCTCGAGTTCGGCATCCTCCAGGGGCGGAGAAATGGCGATCGGCGCCAGGTAGCCGCCAGTGGCCGAACTATTCGCCATGCGGAGCTCCTTTATCGTGTTGAGATGCCCGAGGGCGGGTTGGGGGAATCCAGATGCCTGGAGGCGGATCGCCGACTTTCTTGCGCACAGGGCGCGATGCCGCGTTGCGTGTCGCGTGCGGCCGGGTTGCGGCGGATTCCGGCTGTCGCCCACCGGGCTGCCGCCTCGAGCCATTCCTGGTCACCACGGGCGGGAGACGGGCCCGGTCATGCAGGCAAAGGCGAGGCGGCAGGCCGCTGGGCCCCGCCTCGCGGGCGGCGCCAAACGAAACGCCCCGCGGTCTCTGCGAGAACGCGGGGCGTGCAAACAAAAAAGGCCCGCCTATGGCGAGCCTGTCGTGGGAAACTGCGAAGAAAGCAGGGTAAGAGACGTATCAGCCGCTGCAGCCGCCTTGCGGCGCGTCGGCCGGGTACACGTACCCTCTCATAAAAAAGGCCCGCTGTTGGCGGGCCTGGTTTGCTTGTTGCTGCTGGGCCGCCGGGTGAACCCGCGACGGCATGAACGAATTGTCGCGCAACGTTTGCCGCCGCAGCAACCCCGGCATGTCGCACCGTGCGTTTCGCCTGGTGCCGCGCACGTCATCTGAAGGTTCGTTCTCGGCAGTGCACCTTCTCAAAAAATACCCTCTCATAAAAAAGGCCCGCAATGTGCGGGCCTTGTTGTGTGCGTGTCGCCGGCGGGCAACGCGACAACACGGATGCATTGTCTCGCGGCCTCAGGCGCGCCCGCAATCCCCACTGTGTCGCACTTCGCTCCAGACATAGCTGCGCGAATTGCGCGCATGTTCGATACGCGCCACCTGACCGCCTTCGTGCAGGGTTTCGAGCACCCGCAAGATTGCCTGTCGCATCGCGTTGCGTTCACGCCGCGTCAGTTCGCGCGCGCCGGCAGCGCCGCGCACCAGTTCCGCCATGCGCCAGGGACGCCCCGGCGCCGCCGCCATGAGATCCAGGACTTCTGTCGCATATTTCATCGGGGTGCCCCCCGGACAAGATGCTTATCCATTTTTTTCCTTGTTCCAAGCCTTCGGTTCGTCTGCATCCCGCTTGCCGGCCAGGGTGGATCGCTACTCCGGTAGCGATTCGATGGGCACATTTGCCGGTCACCCATCCCCCCGACCGGCGGGACCCGTCCCTCGGACGCCGCCTTGCCTGCGAAGGCTGCGGGTGGTACGACTATCTTCGGGATTGGAATCATGGTAGCGAGTCGCTACCCAAAAATCAACAGCGAATCGCTACTGTACTTCCGAGTAGCGGATTGCTACCATCGCTACCATGGACATCCGCTCGATACGACTCAACAACCTCAAGTTCGCCGTGCACGAAGCCGGCGGCGTCGACCGCCTGGCCGAACGCGCCGGCGTCAGTCGCAAGTACCTCGACCAGATCCTTCAGGGATTCCAGGGCAAGCGGGACAAGCACCCGCGCCGGGTCGGCGACGCGCTGGCGGCCAAGCTGGCCACGGGGCTGGGGCAGCCCACGCACTGGATGGACACCCCCCATCCCGACCTGTGGCGCGATCTTTCCCCTGACCTCGCCGCGGACGAACCATCGGGGCGGCTGGCCTCCTTCCACCCCGCGCGGCTGGCCAGGCCGGATCACGGCAATGTCCTCATCGCCCAGTTCGATACCGGGGGCGCGATGGGAAACGGCCTGGAACTGCGTGACCAGCCCGGTGTCATCCAGAGCTGGAACGTCAGCCCCGAGTGGCTGCAGAAGAACGTCCGGGGTTATTCCGCCTCGAAGAACCTGTGCATCGTCACCGGCTTCGGCGACTCGATGCGCCCCATGTTCAACCCCGGCGACCCCTTGATCGTCGACCGCGGCGTGCAAGCCGTCGAATACGACGCCATCTACTTCTTCCGTGTCGGCAGCGAAGGTTTCATCAAGCGTTTGCAACGCATCCCCACCGCCACCGGGCTGGTGGTTCGGGCCAAGTCCGAAAACACCAAGTACGATGCCTGGGATATCACCGAAGGCATGGATTTCGAGGTCTTCGGCCGCGTGCTGAAGGTCTGGCGCAGCGAAGACTTCTGACCACCATGGCCTCCCCCTCCCGCCTGTCCGCCCCCGAGAAGACAATCCTGCTGTACGGCGTGCTCGGCGCGCTGCTGGCGCTGGCGCTGCATACCGCGCTGCTGAACCGTGTCTGGCCCTGGCGCAACCTGCCCGTCACGCTATTCGCGATCCAATGGATCTGGCTGGTGCCGTTGGCGGGCGCCATGCTGGCGGGCATGAATGCCGGCGGCCGCTGGCTGCTGGCCCTGCTGGCTTATGCCCTGGTCCTGCCCGCGCTGCATGCGTATGGCCTGATGCCGCTGCTGGGCTCGCAACCGCTGCCGTATACCGACAGCGGCGCGCGCGCCACGGCGACCCTGATCACGGCCGCCAGCGGCTTCATGCTGCTGCCGTTGATCCAGGCCCTGGCCCCCTCCCAGCCCGGCTGGAATTATCCCGCGGTGTTCCGCGCCGCCTGGCGCAATACCGTCAAGCTGGCGCTGGCCGGCGGCCTGACGCTGGCGGTCTGGCTGCTGTGCTGGGCCGCCAGTGCCATGTTCGGCATGATCGGCATCGCGGCGGTGGGCAAGGTCGTGCAATCCAAGCGCTTCGTGCTCGCCGTGATGCCGGTGGCGCTGGCGCTCAGCCTGGTGGGGGTGCATCGGCGCCCGCAGTTGGCGGACACGCTGCAGCGCTCCTGGCTCACGCTCACCGCGTGGCTGTTGCCCCTGGTGGCGCTGGTCGGTATCGCCTTCGTGCTGGCGCTGACGGCCCGGCTGGCACTGGACCTGCGGGCCGGGGCCCTGTCCGCGGGCGCGCTGATCGCCTTCAGCGCGCTGTGGATCAAGCTCATCAACTCCGCCTGGCAGGATGGCCCCGAGGCGCCGCCCTTCGGTCCACGCCTGCGCGCGGCGCTGCGTGTTGCGGCGTGCGGCCTGCTGCCGCTCGCGCTGGTGGCCCTGTACGGACTGCTGGTGCGCATCGGGCAGTACGGTTGGACCGTGCCGCGAACCTGGGGGGTCTACGCTGCGATCCTGTTGACGCTGTACGCGGTGGGCTATGCCTGGGCGGCGCTGGCGCCGCGACGCTTCCACACGATTCTTGGAGGCACCAACATCGTCGCGGCCCTCTGCGCGCTGCTCATGCTGGCCTTGGTGAGCACCCCGCTCCTGAGTCCCGAGCGCATCGAGATCAGCAGTCAGGTGCAACGCCTGATCGACGGTCGCGTGGCTCCCGAGGAATTCAGCTATCTCTCGGCCGCGAACGATCGCGGTGAATATGGCCGGCGGGCGGTGCACGCGCTGGCCGCCGGCGCCGCCCAGGCGCAATCCCCTCGGATCGCGATCGCCGCCGCCGATGCCCTGAAAGGCAAGTATTACGACTGGGGTTCGCGCAAATCCGGGCTGGCCGCCACGCTGGTCAAACCGAACAGCCTGCAGGTCCACCCCGCGGGCAGTCCGGTGCCGGATGCTTGGTGGCGTTATGCCGCTAAGCAAAGCCCCTTCGAGCTGGATCGCTGCGTGAACGCCGAGCAGGCCGCTTCCGCCGCCCCCGCCGATCCTACCTTGAACGCTGCCCGCTGCTGGCTGATCCACGCCGATATCACCGCCCCCGGTGCGGATGACCTGGTTCTGTACGTGCCGCCGCGCGTGGACGCCAACACGACAGGCTACCAGACGTTCCTGAGCTATCAGCGGCTGGGCGAGGACACCTGGCGCATGGTTGGGTCCAAGACTCATCGCAAGGCGGAAGGCGAGCCGGACATCGACATCGGCGGCGCGCTGGCGCAGGGTCGCGTGCACACAGAACCGCGCCAGGACCGCGACCTGGTCGTGGGCGGGCAACGAATGCCGCTGCGCTGAATGGGCCCCCGCCCGGCCTCATGGGACACGGGCCGGGCGCATCATCCGGGCCGCGCCGCGGCCCGGATGGCGCTTACTTTTCTTCCAGGTCCGGGGTGCCTGCGAACTGGCTCTTGAGCAGGGTCAGCGCGCCCTTCTCCGCCAGCGCTTCGTTCGGGAACGCGTTGCGCGTGTCTTCCAGCACCGGAAAGCCGAAGACGCGAACACGGACGCGATAGCCCTCGGGAGTTTCGGCGAATTCGATGTCGAAGTTGCGCTCTTCGATCCAGCCCGACTTGTGCAGTTTCCAGTCCATATCCGACGCGCTCCTCATTGGAGAAATTGGCGGCGCCGCCCACCTGGCAGCGCCGCGAACACGGGGCCGGCCCCGACGAGCCGGCCACCACCACCTTACACGCTCCGCCCTGACGCCGTCTTGACCACGGACAGGAGCCCGGCGCACCCGGCCTGCCGCGGCGTCATTCGGCCTGGGTGGACGAGACCTTGGATGCGGAATTGGGAGCCGGCGCCACCGGCTTGCCGGCCGGTGTCACCGAGACGTCCTCGGAGGGCGAGAACAGATCCCAGCTTGCCATGAACAGCGCCGCGATCAAGGGACCGATCACGAAACCGTTCAGACCGAACAAAGCCATGCCGCCCAGGGTCGAGATCAGCACCACATAGTCGGGCATCTTGGTGTCCTTGCCCACCAGGATCGGACGCAGCACGTTGTCCACCATGCCGATCACCAGGACGCCAAAGGCGATCAGCACCACGCCCTTGATCGTGGCGCCGGTCAACAGGAAATAAATCGCCACGGGCGCCCATATCAGTCCCGCGCCCACCGCGGGCAGCAGCGACAGAAAGCCCATGATGACCCCCCACAGCAACGCGCCCTGGATGCCAAGAATGGAGAAGATGATGCCGCCCAGGGCGCCTTGCGATGCCGCCACCGCGATATTGCCCTTGACGGTGGCGCGCACCACCGTCGTGAACTTGCGGAACAGGTGCTGCTTGTGCGCATCGCTCAGCGGCACTGCGCGCTTGACGCGCTGGGCCAGTTGCGGGCCGTCGCGCAGCAGAAAGAACAGCAGGTACAGCATGATGCCGAAGCTGATCACGAACTGGAACGTATCCTGCCCGATGCTCAGCGCCTGCGTTGCCAGGAATTGACTGGCCTGCATTGCGCCGGCGCTCAGCTTTTCCTGCAGGCTGGGAATGTCAGCCAGGTCGAAGCGCGCCAGCAGGTCATGCACCGACGGCGGCAGCGCCTCCATGGCCTGCTGGAAGTAGGCGCCGAAGTTGATCTGCCCGGACTTGATGCTCTGGTAGAGGTTCGCTCCCTCGCTTACCAGCGAGCCGCTGATCACCACCAGCGGCAGGATCACCAGCAGCAGCACCAACACCAGCGTGATGAGCGCCGCCAGGTTGCGGCGCCCGCCGATACGTGGCACAAGGCGGCGTTGCAACGGCGCGAACAGGATGGCGAGAATGGCGCCCCAGAAAACGGCGCCGTAGAACGGCCACAGCAACCAGCCGAAAGCAAGGGAAACGACCACCAGGAGGAGCAGGAAGATCCGATAGTGCAAGCTGGAAGATTGACTCATGTTCCGTCCTAGGCACGGCATGACCGCGAGACCCGCATTGTACAAAGCGGCGCCGCCTCCCGTTCCTTACGATTGTCACCGCCAGCAACGCCTGCTCCGTGAATCGCCCCGCGGGAAGATCAGCTCCCCGCCGCCGCGCGCGACAGGGTGGCGCGCGCCTGCTCCAGCGCCTGCGATTGCGCATTCAGGCCTTGCAGCCGCAGGTTGAGCGCTTGCTGCAACGAGGGCGTGGCGACCTTGGCCTGCCCGTCCTCGAGCGTGATGCTGGCGCCGTTGGCAGAGACGAAATCCGCAACGCCCAGCGCGTCGCGAGCCACCGTGTCCATGCCGGCAGCCGCGTCCATGAACTCGGCCGCTGGCGCCGTGACCGCCTCGTCGTACACCCCGTCGTAGACGGGCGCCAGGTCTGGCGCCAGTTCCAGTGCACCCCTCGCCTTGTCCGCGCGTGCCTTGGCCTGCTGCAAGGCGCCGGCGCTATCGGCCAGGGTCTTGCGCGCGGCCTGCAGCGCCTCGCGCCGTCGCAGGATGTCGTCGACAGACTGGATGCGTTCCGCCGCCAACACCGGGCGCAGCCGCTGTGCCGCTTTGGCCATGGCGGCCTGGAAATCGACCATCAGGTCATAGGCATCGTCATAGCGGCCCACGGCCTCCTTCTCGGCCGCGCTGAGGGCGCCGATCGGCACCAGGGTGCCCGCCGCGAGCCGGCTCTGCAACAGGCTGATGAAGGCCGCCCGCTCCTGCGGTTCGCGATTGCCACATGCGGCCAGCGCAAGCATCGCGGCCGCCGCCAGGCTGGCCAGGCAGATCCGCAACAGTGCCATGCCCTTCCTCCTTGCACAACGCCTTGCATTCCAGACGCCGGGCCGATGGCCGGCGTGCCCTGGCCAGATTATCCCGAAGCGCCCCGCGCGGGCCGCCGGCGGGCGGATTCTGTTGCCATCGAATCGATATGACGACACAGGCGCGACAACGCAGGCGCGATCAGTCAGCCTGGCAGCGTCAGGCGCATCGCGCAGCGGCGCGCCGGATCGAAGCCGGCGTCGGCCTCGGCCCGCAAGCGCGCGCGCAGGGCGGGCGCCAGTTGCGCGTCGGGCACTTCGGCAAAGCCCTGGCGCCGGTAGAACGGCCCATTCCAGGGCAGCTCTCGATCCGTGGTGAGCGCCACCCCACGATAGACGCGTGCGGCGCGCGCGTGTTCGACCACCGCGCGCAGCAGGTCGCGCCCCAGCCCCCGCCCCTGCATCGGCAGGGCCACGGACATTTCCGCCAGGAACAGGTCGCCGTCCATCGGCTGGGCCAGCGCGAACCCTGCCGGCAGGCCGTCGTCGCCCGCTGCCACCCAGAGCAGGCCGGCGGCGGCGGCCTGCGCCAGGTCGGCGGGCGGCAAGGGGTCGCCGGCGGCGGCCCAGGCCATCGCGGTCCCCTGGAAGCGTTCTGCGGCGGAGCGTTCGATATCGGGCAGGAATGCCAGATCGGTGGAGCGTGCGAGTCTGATCATGGGGCGCCAAGTATGCCTCAAGCGGGCGACGCCGAGGGAGCTCCGGCGCCGGCTTGATCGGTGCGCCCCCCACGCCGGGCCGACAGCCCCTAGAATGTCGGTTAAACGGCCCTCGCCGGCCTCCCCCATCTTTAACCGTTCCTCCTGAATGACCCAAAACGCCTCCCCCGCCACCTGGGGCTTTGCCCATCCCGATTGCCGCGGCGCCGCCGCCCTGCTGTTTTTCATGGACGACCTGGCGCGCGTGGCCAACCAGTACCTGCGCCCGGGGCATCTGGGCGAAGAAGCCCTGGCCGATGCCCAGAAAGCCGTGGATGCACTGATGCAACGCTACGTCGAGATCCAGGCCGCTCCGGACGCCTTCGATGGCGAACGCATTGAACTGGCGCTGGAGACCGACACCCGCCCGGACGGCTCGACCGCCGCTCAGGTCGCTCTGCGCATGTCGCCGCGCCTGGAAGCGCTGATCATCGAGGCCCAGCGCCAGGCCCGCCCCGCGACCCACTGAGCCGTGGATTCCTGCGCCGCCGGAGTGTTCCGCCAAGGCGCTGCCGGAAGGCCGGTTCTATCCCCAAAAGGGCTCGGAACCGGCCCGCCCCCCCCCCGGACCCCGCGATGAGCACTCCCAATAAGATCTTGCCAAACCATCGCGTTAGCCATATACTTGTGAGTTGAGCCTACAAGGGCTCTTTGGTCAAAGACCTTGACCCCTCGTATCGAGGCCAAGCTTTTTTTCCGCTTATTCTGCGACACATAACCCTAAGAACGCAGAGCACGGGCCCGATCCATCAGGCCTAACCCTTTTCCTTGACATGCCCCGTTGCCGGCCAGCCAGGCCCGTCGATAGCACGACGCCCCTGGACGAGTCAGACAACTTCGCCCCGAGCACGCCGCCGAGTCCGGTCTGTTCGGAAAATATCCAGCGCAGCGCTGATCCGCTGCAGTCGACCCGCGGTGGCGTTGCCACGCCACCGCCAGCCAGGCCCGCCCCCCATCACTGATGACGGGAGACCCGGCAGCGATTTCCGGGCCCGGCCCGGCACCGCACCCCGCAGCCAGTCCGGCGCGCCTGCAAACCATGAGAATGCGCAAAGGATCGGTGGCGGAAACGCGTTAATGTCATGCATGACCCGGCGCGCACGAGGGACGCGGAGCGCGACAGCGCCACGGCCATTCTTCGCGGCATGCATTACGCGGCAATCCCCATAACAAGAACTTGAAAGAGAACACAACATGATGAATACCCGTTTCACTACCTCGGACCTGATCCGACGCCCGGCCCATACCAAGCTGGACAACATGCCGATCCATATCGGCGATATCGTTTACCTGCAACCGGCCCACGGCCCGGCCATCCGTGCCGCCGTGATCTTCAACGCGCCGATCGACGGCACGACCACGTACACCACCGAAGTCGTGCCGTGCGGAGCGGCCGCACAGAAGGTTCCGGGCCAACGTATCCGCTTCCGTCACGAGCACGTGCATCGCATCGAACCGGTGCGCCGCACTGCTCGCTGAGCCAGCGCAAATCTGCCGCGGTCACCCCGCGGCGGTTTCATTTGTGCGTGATAAAGTCGCGAGCAACGCAGTCAAGACACGACCATCATGCAAAACAACCGGCTTGCCATCCGCATCTGGGATCTTCCCACCCGCCTCTTTCACTGGGCCCTCGTCGTCTGTATCGTCGGTGCCTTCGTCAGCGTCAAGCTGGGCGGTCTTTACATGGATTGGCACGTGCGTTTCGGCTGCGTCGCGCTGGGTTTGATCATCTTCCGCGTACTGTGGGGCTTTGTCGGCCCGCGCTACGCGCGTTTCGCCCAGTTCGTGCGCGGACCGCACGCGGTCGCCAACTACCTGAAGGGCGCGGCAGCGCCCGCCGGCCACAACCCGCTGGGCGCGCTGTCGGTGCTGGCACTGCTCCTGGTGATCGGTTTCCAGGCCGTGAGCGGTTTGTTCACCACCGATGACATCATGACGCAGGGGCCGCTGTTCGGCCATGTCAGCGAGTCCACCGCCAGTCTGCTGACCTCGTGGCACAAGCTCAATGAATGGGTCATCATCGGTCTGGTCGCCCTGCACCTGCTGGCCGTGGTCTGGTACGCCCTGGTGCGCCGCAAGCGGTTGGTGCGCGCCATCATCACCGGCAATGTCGACCCCAAAGACGTTCCCGCCGGTACGCCACCAACCCAGGACGGCATTGCGATCTGGCTGCGCGCGCTGGTGCTGGGGGCCTGTGTCACCGGCCTGGTGCTGTGGATCCGGTCGCTGGAAATCGCGGCGGACATGTCCTTTTCCTAGGTCGTGACGGCGCGCGCCGCCCGCGAGTATCAATAAAAAAGCCCCTTGAGAGGGGCTTTGGCTTGTGGGCAGACGCCCGGGCGGGGGCGCCATGCCGGCTTACTTCTTCTTGCGGTAGGCGTCGTGGCAGGCCTTGCAGCTTGCGCCCACGTCGCCGAAGGCAGCGCGCAGCTTGTCGAGGTCGCCGGCATCGGCGGCGGCCGACAGCTTGACGATGTTGTCCTGGAAAGCCTGCTGCTTCTGCTTGAAGCCGGCCGCGTCGCTCCAGATCTCGGGGCGGGCGTCACCGCCTTCCGTACCGGCGCCAAAAGCCGCCCACGGCAGCGCCGACAGCGTCTTGAGCACCTCGACGTTGGCCTTGATCTGGGCCGCGTCGTAAGGGGCCTGCCCCTTGATCACCGGCGTCATGCGGCCAAAGTGCGAGGCCATCAGCGACAGCGCCGACTGGCGGTACTTGACGGCATCTTCGGGCTTGGCGAACTGCGCCTGGGCGGAGGTCGCCAGCAGCGGCCCGACGGTCATACAGGCCAGCGCGACGAGCGTGGACAACTTCTTCATTGCTATCTCCCGTAAGAACAACAAGAATGCCGCGCGCCTGACGCGCGGCGTGGCGACTATACCGCCCGGGCCAGATCAGCGGCCAGACCGATATACGAACGCGGGGTCATCGCCAGCAGGCGCGCCTTGGGTTCGTCCGGCAGGGCCAGGCCCTGGATGAATTCTCGCAGGGCTTCCTCGGTGATGCCCTTGCCGCGCGTCAAGGCCTTGAGCTGTTCGTACGGCTGCGGCAGGCCATAGCGGCGCATGACGGTCTGCACCGGCTCGGCCAGCACTTCCCAGCAGGCGTCGATGTCGGCATCGATGGCGGCGGCGTTGACTTCGAGCTTGCCCAGGCCGCGCATGCAGGCATCCCAGGCCACCAGGCAGTAGCCCAGGCCAACGCCCAGGTTGCGCAGCACCGTGGAGTCGGTCAGGTCGCGCTGCCAGCGGGAGATCGGCAGCTTGTCGGACAGGTGGCGCAGCACGGCGTTGGCCAGGCCCAGATTGCCTTCGGAGTTCTCGAAATCGATCGGGTTGACCTTGTGCGGCATGGTCGACGAACCGACCTCGCCTTCCTTCAGGCGCTGCTTGAAGTAACCCAGGGCCACGTAGCCCCAGATGTCGCGATCCAGATCGAGCACGATGATGTTGGCGCGCACGATGGCGTCGAACAGCGCCGACATCCAATCGTGCGGTTCGATCTGGATGGTGTGGCGATTCTGCGTCAGGCCCAGGCCGGCCAGCACACGCTGGCTGAAGGCGGGCCAGTCGATTTCCGGATAAGCCGACAGGTGAGCGTTGTAGTTGCCGGTGGCGCCGTTGAGCTTGGCCAGCGGCTCGACCGCTTCGATGGCGGCGATGGCGCGGTTCAGGCGCGCGGCGACGTTGGCGAACTCCTTGCCCAGCGTGGTGGGGCTGGCCGGCTGGCCGTGGGTGCGCGACAGCATCGGCTGGGCGGCCTGGGCCACGGCCATCTCGTTGAGCTTGGCGGCGATTTCACGCAGGCGCGGCAGCACCACTTCGCTGCGCGCGCGCGACAGCATCAGCGCGTGCGAGGTGTTGTTGATGTCTTCGGAGGTGCAGGCGAAATGGATGAATTCGGCCGCGGCCGCCAGTTCGGCGTGATCGGCGACCTTTTCCTTGAGCCAGTACTCGACCGCCTTGACGTCGTGGTTGGTGACGCGTTCGATGTCCTTGATGCGGGCGGCATCGGCCTCGGAGAAGTCACGCACCAGCTGTTGCAGGCGGGCGCGGGCTGCCTGGGAGAAGGCGGGCAATTCCGGCAGACCGGCGTCGGACAGCGCCACCAGCCAGGCCACCTCGACTTCGACGCGGTGGGCCATGAAACCGGCCTCGGAGAGCAGCCCGCGCAGCGCGTCGCCGCGGGAGGCGTATCGGCCATCCAGTGGCGAAAGGGCGTTAAGTTGGCTAAGCTGATCGGCGATTTGCATGGTCTGGGAAGGAAAAAGCTGCGGATGGGAAAACCCGGGGATTTTATCATTCAGGGCCGCGCAACATTGTGGCAAACTGGGTGGGATTCCGTCCCGCGGACGGTTTGGCCGTCATACGGCCTGCTATACTTCGGCCGCTTTCCGACTCCGCTTGTGAATCCATGAAACTGATCGGCTCGCTTACCAGTCCATACGTGCGCAAGGTGCGTATCGTCATGGCCGAGAAAAAGCTGGATTATCGGCTTGAACTCGAAAACGTCTGGTCCGCCGACACGCAGATCCAAACGTACAACCCGCTGGGCAAGGTGCCCTGCCTGGTCATGGAAGATGGCGGCGCCCTGTTCGATTCGCGCGTCATTGTCGAATACCTGGATACCTTGTCGCCCGTCGCCCGCCTGATTCCGCAGCCGGGCCGCGACCGCGCGGCCGTCAAGTGCTGGGAAGCCATCGCCGACGGCCTGCTGGATGCCTGCGTCACCATCGTCAAGGAAAAGCAGCGCCCCGAGGCGCAGCGCAGCCCCGAATGGATCGAACGCCAGTACGGCAAGATCCACGCCAGCCTGGACGCCATGGACAAGAGCCTGGGCGACAATGCCCACTGCATGGGCATCAATTACAGCTTGGCCGATATCGCCGTGGGCTGTGGCCTGGGCTACCTGGACCTGCGCTTCGCCGAGCTGGACTGGCGTGCCAACCATCCCAACCTGGCGCGCCTGTACGACAAGCTGTCGCAGCGGCCGTCGTTCGTGGACACCGTCCCGAAGACAGCCTGACGCCCCTCCGGGCGTCATCCCGCACCGATCCGGCCGCCTCGCGCGGCCGGTTTCACGTCCGGCTCAGGCCCAGAATGCCTGGCCGGCCTTGAACAGCATATAGGCCGCCAGCGCGAACAGCAGGCAGGCGAACACCCGCTTCAAGGTCTGCACCGGCAGCCGGTGCGCCATGCGCGCGCCCAGCGGCGCCGTCAAGACGCTGACGCACACCAGCACCAGCAAGGCCGGCCAGTAGATATAGCCCAGCATGCCCGGCCGGGTCGCGCCTTCGTTCAAGCCCGACACGACGTAGCCGATGCTGTTGGCCAGCGCGATGGGAAAACCCAGCGCCGCCGAGGTCGACACCGCGTTGTGCAACGCGACGTTGCACCAAACCATGAACGGCACCGACAGGAAACCGCCGCCCGCCCCCACCAGCCCGGACAGAAAGCCGATGCCGGCGCCGGCCGCGCTGGTGCCGATCACGCCTGGCATCTGGCGGCTGGGCTTGGGCTTTTTGTTGCGCAGCATGTTCCAGCCGGAATAGCCCACGAACAGCGCGAAAAACAGCGACAGCCACAAGGTGCTGAGCGCCGCGAACACCGCGCCGCCCGACAGCAGGCCGCCCACGATGATGCCGGGCGCCATGGCCCAGACGATGGGCCATTTGATGGTGCCCCGCTGCTGGTGGGCGCGCACACTGGAAATCGATGTGAACAGGATCGAGGTCATCGAGGTGGCGATGGCGGCATGCACCACCAGGTCGGCCGGCATGCCCTTCCAGGCGAACAGCATGGTCAGGAACGGCACCAGCAACATACCGCCGCCAATGCCCAGCAAACCCGCCGCGAACCCCGCCACCGCGCCCAGCGCCAGCAGGCAAATCACCATCGTCACATCCACATCCCTCTCCTCGTTGTCGGCATGCGCCGTTTTTCATGAGCCAGGCCCCGCGGACACGACGCCCGCGGGGCCTGGCTGGAACTGCTATCGGTATTGCAATCGCCCGTCATGGGCCGGCCAGCCTAGACGATGATGCCGCCGCCCAGACAGATGTCGCCATCGTAAAGCACCGCCGATTGCCCGGGCGTGACCGCCCATTGCGGCTCGGTGAAGTCGAGCGTGAAACCCGCGGCGCCCGCGTCGCCCAGGCGGCAGGCGGCATCGGCCTGGCGGTAGCGGGTCTTGGCGCCGTACTCTCCCGCGGCCGGGGCGTGTCCGGCCACCCAACTGACATCCTGCGCCCGCAATGAGCCCGACAGCAGCCAGGGATGGTCATGCCCCTGCACCACGTAGAGCACGTTGCGTTCGAGGTCCTTGCGCGCCACGTACCAGGCCTCGGCCGTGCCGTCGTCGCGCTGGCGGCCCTTGACGCCGCCCACACCCAGGCCCTTGCGCTGGCCCAGCGTGTAGAACGACAGGCCCTGGTGGCGCCCGACCTGCTGGCCCTCGGGCGTCAGGATCGGGCCCGGCTCGGTCGGCAGGTAGCGGTTCAGGAACTCGCGGAACGGCCGCTCGCCGATGAAGCAGATGCCGGTGGAGTCCTTCTTGGCCGCGTTGTGCAGGCCGATCTCGTGCGCGATGCGGCGCACCTCGGTCTTGTGGATCTCGCCCAGCGGGAACAAAGTGCGCGACAACTGCGCCTGGTTCAGGCGGTGCAGGAAGTAGCTCTGGTCCTTGGAACCGTCCCGCGCCTTGAGCAGCTCGAACCGCGAGCCGCCGCCCGCGGCCGCCACTTCGCGCACGCGGGCATAGTGGCCGGTGGCGATGTGCTCGGCGCCCAGCGCCATGGCGTGGTCGAGGAAGGCCTTGAACTTGATCTCGGCGTTGCACAGCACGTCCGGATTGGGCGTGCGGCCGGCGGAATACTCGCGCAGGAATTCAGCGAACACGCGGTCTTTGTATTCGGCGGCGAAATTGACGTACTCGAATTCCACGCCGACCAGGTCGGCCACGCTGGCCGCGTCCAGCAGGTCCTGACGGGTGGAGCAGTACTCGGAATCGTCGTCGTCTTCCCAGTTCTTCATGAACAGGCCGACGACCTCGTAGCCTTGCTGCTTGAGCAGCCAGGCGGTGACCGAAGAATCGACCCCGCCGGACATGCCGACGACAACGCGGCCCTTCTTGGTGGATGTTTGACTCATGATGGTGCCATTTTACTGTGCGCCAGCCTCGGCCTCGGGCCGCGGCTCGGCCGCCCGCGAAACCTCCATCAGCCAGGTGCGGAACGCCTGCAACGTGGGCAGGTTGGCCTTCTGGTCCGGGTAGCACAGGTAGTAGCCCATGCGCGCGCGGATCGGCAGTTGGATCGCCACAGCCAGCTTGCCGTCGCGCAGCTCGTCTTCGATCAGGCAGCGCGGGATCAATGCCACGCCAAAGCCGGCGGCGGCGGCCTGCGACAGCAGTGCGTACTGGTCGAAGCGCGCGCCTTCCAGGCTGCGCCGCGTGTCGCAGCCGGCCTGCTCGAACCAGTCGCGCCAGCCCTCCAGGGCCGAGGTATGGTGCAGCAGGGGGTAGGCCAGCAGATCCGCCGGCACGTTACAGCCGCCGGGAATCAGGCGCGGGCTGCAGACCGGCAGGATTTCGCGGCCGACGATGTAGTCGGCGCCGCTGCCCGGCCAGATACCTTCGCCGAAGCGGACCGCGGCATCCAGCTCGGGCGAGGAAAAGTCATAGCCCTGGCGGTGAGGCAGGAATTCCACGTGGATGTCCGGGCGCAGCCGCATGAAGGCCGTCAGGCGTGGGATCAGCCAGCGCGCGCCGAAGGTCGGCATACAGGTCAGGTTGAGCGTGCCGCCCTGGCCCTGATGCGCAATCAGTTCGACGGTGGCCGCCTCGATCTGGCCCAGCCCGGCCTGGATCTTGGTCAGGTAGCTGCGCCCGGCTTCGGTCAGCACGAGGCCTTGCCTGATACGCAGGAATAGTTCGACGCCGACGAACTCTTCCAGATGTTTCACTTGCTTACTCACGGCGCCCTGCGTGACGCACAATTCCTGGGCGGCGCGGGTGAAGCTGCTATGCCTGGCGGCCACTTCAAAGGCCTGCAGGTCGGTAAGCGAAGGACAGAAACGTCTCATGGGGGCTATGCCTCGAAGCCGGACTTGCCGGAGGCGAAGTTACAAAAAGAAAACTCCGCCATGCGAGAGGTATGAAAAAAAGTCATAGCTTAAGGAGAAAGTTTCGTTTGTGCAAACTAGCCTTGCACGAAAGAATCTTGCTGTTTGCGTCTGCCTTTGCGCATCCGCGTTCCAATTCATAGGGGAATTCATGCAACGCCGTAATGTAGTCCTAGGCCTCTGTGTCGCCGCCGCGACCCTGGCCACGCCGCTGACCTCGGGCATCGCCCACGCCGAGGACGCCTACCCGAGCAAGCCGATCCGCCTGATCGTGCCGTTCCCGCCCGGCGGCACCACCGACATCGTCGGCCGCCTGTTCGCCGACAAGCTCGGCAAGGAACTGGGCCAGACCGTCGTCGTGGAAAACCGCGGCGGCGCCGGCGGCTCGATCGGCAGCGCGTTCGTCGCCAGCAGCGCGCCGGATGGCTACGTCCTGGGCATCGCCACCGTCAGCACGCACGGCATCAACCCGGCCATCTATCCGAACCTGCCGTTCGATGGCGAGAAGGACTTCACGCCCGTCTCGAACCTGGCCGCGGTTCCGAACATCATGACGATCAACCCGAAGGTGCAGGCCAAGGACATGGCTGAGTTCATCAAGCTGGCCAAGAGCCAGCCGGGCAAGCTGACCTATGCGTCGGCCGGCAACGGTTCGGTCTCGCACATGATGGGCGAGCTGTTCAAGATGGCCTCGGGCACCGACCTGATGCACGTGCCGTACCGCGGCGTCGGCCCGGCGCTGAACGACGCGCTGGCCGGCCAGGTCGACGTCATGTACGACAACCTGCCCTCGACCCTGCCGCACGTGCAGTCCGGCCGCCTGATCGCCATGGCCGTGGCCGCTCCCAAGCGCGTGGCCAGCCTGCCGAACGTGCCCACCTTCGCCGAAGTCGGCCTGCCCGCCGTCAACGACGCCTCGTGGTTCGGCCTGGTCGCCCCGGCCAAGCTGCCGGCCCCGATCCTGGCCAAGCTGAACGCCGCCGTGCAGAAGGTCAGCGCCGACGCCGACGTCAAGTCGCGCCTGGAAGCGCTGGGCGCCGAACCGGCCGCCAACAGCCCGGAAGCCTTCGCCAAGCAGATCGCCGCTGAAATCGCCAAGAACAAGCGCATCGCCAAAGAAGCCAACGTGAAGATCGACTGAGCGATCTTCGACCCCCGCCGCGCCCGCGCGGCGCGCGGGGGTCTCCGATTCACGAACGCACGACCCCTATATGCGAATCACCCAACCCCTGTCCTATCGGCTCGACCTCCCCTGGCAATATCCGAACTCGGCGCCCTCGGCGCCCCTGGTGCTGGATTCCCCGCACAGTGGCACCACCTACCCGCCCGACTTCGCGCCCGCCGTGGATTTCGGCGCCCTGCGCACCGCCGAGGACACCTGGGTTGACGATCTGTGGGGCGACGCCATCGACATGGGCGTGCCCATGATCGCCGCGAGCTTTCCGCGCGCCTACATCGATGCCAACCGCGCCCCCGACGAAATCGACGAACTGCTGCTGGACCGGTCCTGGCCCGGCGCGGTCAACGCCTCGCCCAAGGTCAAGCTGGGCAAGGGCCTGATCTGGCGCATGCTGGACGACGGCACGCCGCTGTACGACCGCAAGCTGAGCGTCGCGGAAGTGACGCATCGCATCGAGGCCTGCTGGAAGCCTTACCATGCCGCGCTCGGCCAGGTGCTCGACAGCGCCCACCAGAAGTTCGGCAAGGTCTGGCACATCAACTGCCACTCCATGCCCAGCGTCGCCGGCGCCTACGCCACCGACCGCCCCGGCCTGGTCCACCCCGACTTCGTGCTGGGCGACCGCGACGGCAGCACCAGCGACCCGGCCTTCCGCGAGTTCATCGCGGCCTGGCTGCGCGAACGCGGCTACAACGTGACCGTGAACGATCCCTACAAGGGTGTCGAACTGGTGCGCGCCTTCGGCCGTCCCCAGGAAGGCCGCCACAGCCTGCAGATCGAGATCAACCGCAAGCTTTACATGGATGAGGTCAGCCTGCGTCCGTCGGCCAACTACGGCCGCCTGAAAGCCGACCTGCGCGATCTCACCGCCGCGCTGATCGACTGGACTCGCGCGCAGACGGCCTGACGCCGGACGCCTGCGCGCAAGTGCCGGCCAGCAGCCCGTTGTCAGTCTGGCCGGTAGCACCGGGGCGCGAGCCCCTGGCCCCATGGGTTAACCCCATGGGGCTTTTCTTTGGGCGACGCACAAACTCCTCCCCTCGTCGTATATCCGTTATAACTACGGCGAACCTTCTGAGGAGAGGCGTCGATGCACATCGGGATACCAAAGGAAACCCGAGACGGGGAAACCCGTGTCGCAGCAACACCGGAGACCGTCAAGAAGTACGTAGGCGGCAAACACACCGTTGTCGTGGAGCGTGGCGCAGGCAGCGCGGCGCGCTACCCGGATGAAGCCTACGAGGCCGCCGGCGCCACGCTCGGCAGCGCCCAGGAGGCCTTGGGGGCGGAGCTGGTCCTGAAGGTTCGCGCGCCCTCCCCGGCCGAACTGCCGCAGATGAAGGCCGGCAGCGTGGTCATCGGCATGCTCGATCCGTTCGACGCCGACGGACTGGCGCAATTGGCCGCCGCCGGACTGACCGGCTTCGCGCTGGAAGCCGCGCCACGCATCACCCGCGCGCAAAGCCTGGACGTGCTTTCGTCGCAGGCCAACCTGGCCGGCTACAAGGCCGTGCTGCTGGCGGCGCACTACTACGGCCGCCTGATCCCCATGATGATGACCGCCGCCGGCACGCTCAAGGCCGCGCGCGCCGTGGTGCTGGGCACCGGCGTCGCCGGCCTGCAGGCCATCGCCACGGCCAAGCGCCTGGGCGCGGTGGTCGAGGCCTCCGACGTGCGGCCCGCCGCGCGCGAGCAGGTCGAATCGCTCGGCGCCAAGTTCATCGACGTGCCGTTCGAGACCGACGAGGAACGCGAGATCGCCCAGGGCGTGGGCGGCTACGCCCGCCCCATGCCGCCGGCCTGGATGGCGCGGCAGGCGACGCTGGTGTCGGAACGCTGCAAGCAGGCCGACATCGTCATCACCACCGCCCTCATTCCCGGCCGGCCCGCGCCCACGCTGGTGTCGGCCGAGACCGTCGCGGCGATGAAGCCCGGCTCGGTGCTGGTGGACCTGGCGGTCGAGCGTGGCGGCAACTGCCCGCTGTCCGAGAAAGGCAAGGTGGTCGAGAAGCACGGCGTGACCCTGGTCGGACTGACCAACCTGCCCGGCCTGGTCGCGACCGACGCGTCGGCGCTGTACGCACGCAACATCCTCGACTTCCTGAAACTCATCATCAATACGGACGGCGCGCTGGCGATCCAGCGCGACGATGAAATCGTGGCGGCCTGCCTGGTGTGCGAAGGCGGCAATGTGACGCGCGGGAGCTAAAGGCATGGAAGCGATCAACCCTACCCTGATGAATCTCATCATCTTCGTGCTGGCGATCTACGTCGGCTACCACGTGGTCTGGAACGTCACGCCCGCGCTGCACACCCCGCTGATGGCGGTGACCAACGCGATCTCGGCCATCATCATCGTCGGCGCCATGCTGGCGGCGGCGCTGACCGAAGGCGGACTGGCGCGCGGCATGGGCGTGTTCGCCGTGGCGCTGGCCGCGGTCAACGTGTTCGGCGGCTTCCTCGTCACGCGGCGCATGCTGGAAATGTTCAAGAAAAAGGACAGGAAGCCGGCCAAGGAGGAAGCGAAATGATCTCGCTGAACCTCGTCACGCTGCTCTACCTGGTTGCCTCGGTCTGCTTCATCCAGGCGCTCAAGGGCCTGTCGCATCCCACCACCTCGCGCCTGGGCAACGCCTTCGGCATGGCCGGCATGGCGATCGCGGTGCTGACCACCGGCGCGCTCATCGTCGGCCTGGCGCGCTCGGGCACCGCCGGCATCGGGCTGGGCTGGGTGCTGCTGGGGCTCCTGGTCGGCGGCTCGATCGGCACGCTGATGGCCAAGCGCGTCGAAATGACCAAGATGCCCGAGCTGGTGGCCTTCATGCACAGCATGATCGGCCTGGCGGCGGTCGCCATCGCCGTGGCGGTGGTGGCCGAGCCGCACGCCTTCGGCATCGTCACCGCCGGCACGCTGATCCCCACCGGCAACCGCTTCGAACTGTTCATCGGCACTTTCGTCGGCGCCATCACCTTCTCGGGTTCTGTGATCGCCTTCGGCAAGCTGTCGGGCAAATACAAGTTCCGGCTGTTCCAGGGGGCGCCGGTGGTGTTCCCCGGCCAGCACATGCTGAACCTGGCGCTCGCGCTGGTGATGCTGGCGATGGGCGTGTGGTTCATGCTGACGCAGGCATGGACGCCGTTCATCATCATGACGCTGATCGCCTTCGCGCTGGGCGTGCTGATCATCATCCCGATCGGCGGCGCCGATATGCCGGTGGTGGTGTCGATGCTGAACAGCTATTCGGGCTGGGCGGCGGCGGGCATCGGCTTCTCGCTCAACAACCCGATGCTGATCATCGCCGGTTCGCTGGTGGGTTCGTCCGGCGCCATCCTCTCGTACATCATGTGCAAGGCGATGAACCGCTCGTTCTTCAATGTGATCCTGGGCGGCTTCGGCGGCCAGGCGGGCGAGGCCGCGGCCGCCGGCGGCGGCCAGCAGCGCAGCGTCAAGTCGGGCAGCCCCGAGGACGCCGCGTTCCTGATGACCAACGCCGAAAGCGTCACCATCGTGCCAGGCTACGGTCTGGCGGTGGCCCGCGCCCAGCACGCGCTCAAGGAACTGGCCGAGAAGCTCACCGAACGCGGCGTGATGGTCAAGTACGCCATCCACCCGGTGGCGGGCCGCATGCCGGGCCACATGAACGTGCTGCTGGCCGAGGCCGAAGTGCCCTACGACCAGGTCTTCGAAATGGAAGACATCAACAGCGAATTCGGCCAGACCGATGTGGCGCTGGTGCTGGGCGCCAACGACGTGGTCAACCCGGCGGCCAAGAACGATCCCAAGTCACCGATTGCCGGCATGCCGATCCTGGAAGCCTACAAGGCCCGCACCGTGATCGTGAACAAGCGCTCGATGGCCTCCGGTTACGCCGGCCTGGACAACGAGCTGTTCTACATGGACCGCACCATGATGGTCTTCGGCGACGCCAAGAAGGTGTTGGAAGACATGGTCAAGGCCGTGGAATGAAGCGCCGGCCCCGCGATGCCCGGGCCTCGCGGGGCATTCCCGCAAGGCGCCGGCTCGCGCGCCGGGCCTGACGCCTTGGCACGCTAGGCGGCTGCCAGCCGCTCGTCCACGACTTCTATCCAGTGCCGCACCGGCGTGCCGATGCCGCTCTGCAAATGGCCGATGCAGCCGATGTTGGCCGACAGGATCACGTCCGGCGCGGCCGGGGCGATCGCGCCCAGCTTGCGGTCGCGCAGCGCCAGCGCGATCTCCGGATTCAACACCGAATACGCGCCGGCCGAACCACAGCACAGATGCTGCTCGGCAAACGGTTGCAGCTCGAATCCCAGGTCGACCAGCAGCCGCTCCGACAACGGCCTCAACCCCTGCCAGTGCTGCAGCGTGCAGGGTGGATGAAACGCTGCCCGCGTGCCCTTGTCGGCCAACCGCTGGCGTAGCTGCGCGGCATGCGGCGCGACGATTTCGGCCACGTCCTTGACCAGCGCCACAATGTCCGCCGCCCGCTGGGCATAGGCAGGATCCTGGCGCAGGTGATGCGCGTATTCCTTGACCATGGCGCCGCAGCCCGACGCGTTCATGACGATGGCTTCGACCGCGCCGTCCTTCACCAGCGGCCACCAGGCATCGATGTTGGCGCGCATCTGGTCGAGCGCGGCCGCCTGGGCATCCAGGTGGAAGCTGGCCGCGCCGCAGCAGCCCGCGCCCGGCGCGATGCGTGCGCCGATGCCGATGGCGTCCAGCACGCGGATGGTGGCGGCATCGATCGTCGGCATCATCGATGGCTGCACGCAACCGGCCAGCATCAGCACCTGCCGCGCATGTCCCGCCACCGGCGGCAAGGCGCCGGCGGCGCGGCGCTGCGGCACCTTGCGTTGCAGCGCGGGCGGCAGGATACCGCGCACCGCCTGCCCGAGCCGCATGGCGGGCCCGAACAGCGGCGACAGCATCGCCCGGCGCAACATCTTGCGCTTGGCCTTCTCGGCCCAGGGCCGCGGCACCCGTTCTTCAACGATCTGGCGGCCGATATCCACCAAATGGCCGTACGCCACGCCCGACGGACAGGTGGTCTCGCAATTGCGGCAGGTCAGGCAGCGGTCCAGGTGCTGCTGGGTCGAGCGGGTCGGCTCGGCGCCTTCCAGCACCTGCTTGATCAGGTAGATGCGACCGCGCGGGCTGTCGAGCTCGTCGCCCAGCACCTGGTAGGTGGGACAGGTGGCCGTGCAGAATCCGCAGTGCACGCAGCGCCGCAGGATGGCGTCGGCCTCTTTGCCCTGATCGGTATCGCGGGCCCAGGCTGCCAGATTGGTTTGCATGATGCCTATAGCTCCAGGACCAGCCGGCCGGGATTGAACAATCCCGCCGGATCGAGTTCTTGCTTGAGGCGGCGCGTGATCAGCGCCACGCCCGGCGCCAGCGGATGGAACACGCCGTCGGCCGGCGGCCTGGCACCGCCCGTGCGAAACAGCGTGGCATGGCCGCCGAGCCGCTGCGCCAGTTCACGCAGTTCGCCGGCATCCTGCGGCCCCGCCAGCCAGCGTTGGCCGCCGCCCCACTCCAGCAAGGTCTGACCGCTGCCGACCACCGCCGCTGTCGGCGGCAACGCCAGCCGCCACAAGGGCTGGCCCGGCGCGAAGAAAGGATGCGTCTGTTCGCGCAAGCCGCTCCACCACGCCTGAGCGGCCTCAGGGGCCAGCGGATCGCCGCCGACGACCTGCCGCGCGCTGGCGATGGCGGGCGGCGCGCCCGACAACCGCACATGCATGCGGCCCTCGTCGCCGGCCGTGCCGACCCAACTGGTGGCCGAGATCGGCAACGGCTTGCCGCGCCATAGCGCGAAGCTGGCCAACGCCTGGGTTTGCGTCGCCGGCAGCATCAGCGTCAATTCCTCCATCGGCCGCGGCGTCACCTTGAGCGACACCTCCAGGATGGCGCCGAAGATGCCGTGCGAACCGGCCAGCAAGCGCGAGACGTCATAGCCGGCCACGTTCTTCATGACCTCGCCGCCGAACGACAGCACGCGGCCGTCCGAATCCAGCAACTGCGCCCCCAGCACGAAATCGCGCAAGGCGCCCGCGCTCATGCGGCGCGGCCCCGACAGGCCGGCGGCCACGCAGCCGCCGATGGTGGCGGCGGGCGAAAAATGCGGCGGTTCGAAGGCCAGCATCTGGCCATGCTCGGCCAACGCCGCTTCCAGTTCGGCCAGGGGCGTGCCGGCCCTGACCGTCACCACCAGTTCGGACGGGTGATAGCTGACGATGCCGCGATACGGCGTCATGTCCAGCAGGCAATGGCCATCCTGCGGCGTCACCGGCCGGTAGTTGCCGTAGAACGCCTTGCTGCCGCCCCCCATGACGAACAGCGGCTTGTGACCGGCGCGAGCCGTCATGACCTGGTCGCACAATTCCGACAGGACGAAATCCATAAGGGAGAGGTCCTAGAAGCGTGCGAGATCCGGGAAGCGCAACTCGCCCGCGTGCACGTGCATCTTGCCGTATTCAGCGCAGCGGGCCAGCGTGGGGATGACCTTTTCGGGGTTGAGCAGGCATGGCGGATCGAAGGCCCGCTTGACCGCCAGGAACGCGTCGAGTTCTTCGCGAGAGAATTGCACGCACATTTGATTTATTTTCTCCATTCCCACACCGTGCTCTCCAGTCACGGTTCCTCCTACCTGCACGCACAGTTCGAGTATGGCCGCGCCAAACTTCTCGGCGCGTTCCACTTCGTCCGGTTTATTCGAATCGAACAGGATCAACGGATGCAGGTTGCCATCGCCCGCATGGAACACGTTGGCGCAGCGCAGGCCGAACTCGTCTTCCATTTGCTCGATGGCGCCCAGCACCCGGGCCAGATGACGGCGCGGAATCGTGCCGTCCATGCAGTAGTAATCGGGCGACACGCGCCCGGCGGCCGGAAACGCGTTCTTGCGTCCCGCCCAGAATTTGAGCCGCTCGGCCTCCGACGCCGACACCTGGCAGCGGGTGGCGCCGGCGGCGCGGAAGATGGCTTCCATGCGCGCGATCTCGTGCGCCACCTCGTCGGGCGTGCCGTCGGACTCGCACAGCAGGATGGCCTGCGCATCCATGTCGTAGCCGGCGCGCACGAACGGCTCGACCATGTGGGTCGCGCGCCGGTCCATCATCTCCAGGCCGGCGGGAATGATGCCGTCCGCGATCACCTGCGTTACCGCGTTGCCCGCGGCCTCGACGCTGGCAAAGCTCGCCATCACCACCTGCGCGCAGGCCGGCTTGGGAATCAGCTTGACGGTCACTTCGGTCACCACGCCCAGCATGCCTTCGGAACCGATGAACACCGACAGCAGATCCAGCCCCGGCGCGTCCGGCGCCTCGGAACCCAGTTCCACCACATCGCCGTCGATGGTCACCATGCGCACGCGCAGCACGTTGTGCACGGTCAGGCCATACTTCAGACAATGCACGCCGCCCGAGTTCTCGGCCACATTGCCGCCGATCGAACAGGCGATCTGGCTCGACGGATCCGGCGCGTAGTACAGGCCATAGGGCGCCGCGGCCTCGGAAATGGCCAGATTGCGCACACCCGGCTCGACCACCGCGGTGGCGCTGGCCAGGTCGATATGCTTGATGCGATTGAATTTGGAAAGACCGAGCAGCACGCCCTGGCTGTGCGGCATGGCGCCGCCCGACAGGCCGGTGCCGGCGCCGCGCGCCACCAGGGGCGCATTGAAGCGCTTGCAGATGCGCATCACGGCCTGCACCTGCTCCTCGGTCTCGGGCAGCGCCACCACCGCGGGCAGCGCCCGGTACAGCGACAGCCCGTCGCATTCGTAGGGACGCGTATCTTCCTCACGAAACAGCACGCAATGCGACGGCAGCGCGGCCGACAACGCCTCGACGAGTTGCTGCAACGAATAAGGCGCCTGCACTTGAGCCAGGCCGGTTTCGACCAGTGAATTCATGAGCGCAACAATAGCGCGACCGCAGGCTGGACGCAGGCCGGGATTTACCCGCATCCTTGCGTACGTCCAACGGCCGCGCGGTCCCGCAGACGTAACCAGCCGTAAAGCGCCAGGATCCGGAAAAGGTTCCGCTCGCGGCCGGCCAGGCGTCCATCGCGCCGTCTTTGCTTGAGAATGCTTGTCACCCGCGCCACACAGCGCGCTGCGCGCGCCGACAAAAAAAACGGCGGGTCGCCCCGCCGGTTTTCTCCTTGCGCCCTTCGGACGGCTTACCAGGACACGATCTTGCCCGGGTTGAGGATGTTGTTGGGATCGAATGCGTGCTTGAGGCTGCGCATCAGGTCGAGCGCGTCATCGCCATGCTCTTCGGCCATGAATTGCATCTTGTGCAGGCCGACGCCATGCTCGCCGGTGCAGGTGCCGTCGGCGGCGATCGCCCGGCGCACCAGGTTGTGGTTGATGGTTTCGGATTCCTGCCATTCGCGCTCGCTGTCGGCGTCCAGCAGCATCAGCACGTGGAAGTTGCCGTCGCCGACATGGCCGACGATGGTGTACGGGAAGCTGGCGCGGTCCAGTTCCTCGACCGTGTCGCGCACGCAGTCGGCCAGGCGCGAGATCGGCACGCACACATCGGTGGTGCTGGCGCGGCAGCCGGGGCGCAGTTGCAGGCCGGCGAAATAGGCGTTGTGGCGCGCGGTCCACAGGCGGCTGCGGTCCTCGGGACGCTCGGCCCACTCGAAGTCCATGCCGCCGTGCTCGGCGGTGATGGCCTGCACGGTCTCGGCCTGTTCCTGCACGCCCGCCGGGCTGCCGTGGAATTCGAACACCAGCAGCGGCGTTTCGCGCAGCGTCAGCTTGCTGTGCAGGTTGACGGCGCGCACGCTGGCCGCGTCCATGAACTCCACGCGCGCCACCGGCACGCCCATCTGGATGATCTCGATCACGCTCTGCACCGCGGCGTCGAGCGTGGGGAAGTTGCAGACCGCCGCCGACACGGCCTCGGGTTGCGGGTAAAGGCGCACGGTGACTTCGGTGATGATGCCGAGCGTGCCTTCGCTGCCGACGAAGATGCGGGTCAGGTCGTAGCCGGCCGACGACTTGCGGGCGCGGCCGGCGGTGCGCACGATGCGGCCGTCGGCGGTGACCACGGTCAGCGACATGACGTTCTCGCGCATGGTGCCGTAGCGCACGGCATTGGTGCCGGAGGCGCGCGTGGCGGCCATGCCGCCCAGGCTGGCGTCGGCGCCCGGATCGATCGGGAAGAACAGGCCGGTGCTGCGGATCTCTTCATTGAGCTGCTTGCGCAGCACGCCGGCCTGCACGGTGGCGGTCAGGTCTTCGGCGTTGACGGCCAGCACCTTGTTCATCTGCGACAGGTCCAGGCTGATGCCGCCCTGGATCGCAAGGATGTGACCTTCCAGCGACGATCCCGCGCCATAGGGAATCAGCGGCACGCGATGTTCGTTGCACAGCCGGGCGACTGCGGCGACTTCCTCGGTGCTCTGGGCGAAGACCACGGCATCGGGCAGCATCGCCGGATACGGCGATTCGTCGCGGCCATGGTGCTCGCGCACCGCGGAGGATTCGGAGAAACGATCGCCAAAGCGGGCGCGCAGGGCCTCGAGACAGGCGGCCGGCACCGCGCGGCGCAGCGATTCAGCGTGCAAGGGAGCGTTCATGATCAGCGGATTCTCGGATTGGGTAATCCGGTTATTCTACGCCGCCCGCCTTGCTGCGCCGCAAACCGCCCGCGTGGACGGCTTGCGGCCCGGCCGGCTCACTTGCCAGAGGTCAGCGCGACGCGGCGGCGCTCACGCACGGCGTGGGCCAGACGTTCGAGCACGGCCACCGACGCGTCCCAGTCGATGCAGCCATCGGTGATGCTCTGGCCGTACACCAGGGGTGTGCCCGGCACCATGTCCTGGCGGCCGCCCAGCAGATGGCTTTCGACCATTACACCGACCAGGCGCGCGTCGCCGGCTTCCATCTGGCGCGCCACGTCCTCGATCACCAGCGGCTGGTTTTCGGGCTTCTTGCTGCTGTTGGCGTGGCTGGCATCGATCATGATGCGCTGCGCCAGGCCGGCCTTGGCCATGTCCTGGCAGGCGGCGTCGACGCTGGCGGCATCGTAGTTCGGCGTCTTGCCGCCGCGCAGGATGACGTGACAGTCTTCGTTGCCGGCGGTCGAGACGATGGCCGAATGACCGCCCTTGGTCACCGACAGGAAATGGTGCGGCTGCGACGCCGCCTTGATCGCGTCGACCGCGATCTTCACATTGCCGTCCGTGCCATTCTTGAAACCCACCGGACACGACAGTCCGGACGCCAGTTCACGATGCACCTGGCTCTCTGTCGTGCGCGCCCCGATCGCCCCCCAGGAAACCAGGTCCGCAATATATTGCGGCGTAATCATGTCCAGGAACTCGCACCCCGCCGGCAGCCCCAGGCTGTTGATGTCCAGCAGCAGCTCGCGCGCCACGCGCACGCCCTTGTTGATATCGAAGCTGCCGTCCAGGTCCGGATCATTGATCAACCCCTTCCAGCCGACCGTGGTGCGCGGCTTTTCGAAATACACGCGCATGACGATTTCCAGATCCGCGCTGAGACGGTCGCGCACCGGCTTCAGGCGCTTGGCGTATTCAATGGCCGCGCGGGTGTCGTGAATCGAGCACGGGCCGATCACGACGATCATGCGGTCGTCCATGCCATGCAGGATGCGGTGCATCGACTGCCGGGCGGCGAATACGGTGTCGGAGGCCTCTTTGGTGCAGGCGAACTCGCGCATGACATGCGCGGGCGGATTCAGTTCTTTGATTTCTCGGATGCGAAGGTCGTCGGTATTGTGTGACACGGTACTGCTCCTGGGTTTCCCGCCACCGGGATCGGTCCCGGGGTTGTTCCTCAAGCTGACGGCACAAAAAAAGCCGCCAGTTCGCTGGCGGCTTTTTTGGGGGGATTCTTTCCAAACTTCAGATTGAGCGCTTCCCTTCCTCCGCCAGCGGCTTCAGAAAACCAAAAAAATAAAAGTAAAAGGCGGGGGAAGCGAATTTCATGGGAAAAGACTCTAGCACAATTTTTTCGGGCCGTCACGCCGCTTTTCAAGGCGCCATGGCGGCCCGCAAATGACCCGGCGCGGGAGGCTGCCGGGCGGTCAGGCCGTCCCGCCCACCGTCAGACCTTCCATGCGGAGCGTGGGCATGCCCACGCCCACCGGCACGCTCTGACCATCCTTGCCACACGTGCCCACGCCCGAATCCAGCTTCAGGTCGTCACCGATCATGGTGACGCGCGTCATGGCATCGGGGCCGTTACCGATCAGCGTGGCGCCCTTGACCGGATACGTCACCTTGCCGTCCTCGATCATGTAGGCCTCGGAGGCCGAGAACACGAACTTGCCGCTGGTGATGTCGACCTGGCCGCCACCGAAGTTGACCGCATACAGCCCCCGCTTGACGGAGGCAATGATTTCCTCGGGCGCCTTGTCGCCGGCCAGCATGTAGGTGTTGGTCATGCGCGGCATCGGCAGGTGCGCGAACGATTCGCGGCGGCCGTTGCCGGTGGCCGCCGTCTTCATCAGGCGGGCATTCAGGGTGTCCTGCATGTAACCGCGCAGGATGCCGTCTTCGATCAGCACGTTGCGCTGGGTCGCATTGCCCTCGTCGTCGATATTGAGCGAGCCGCGGCGGTCGGGAATGGTGCCGTCGTCGACCACGGTCACGCCCTTGGACGCGACGCGCTCGCCGATGCGGCCCGAGAACACACTGGAGCCCTTGCGATTGAAGTCGCCCTCCAGGCCGTGCCCCACCGCTTCGTGCAGCAGGATGCCCGGCCAGCCCGACCCCAGCACCACGGTCATTTCGCCAGCCGGCGCGGGGCGGGCTTCGAGGTTGACCATGGCTTCATGCACGGCGCGCTCGACGTAGCCCTGCAGCATTTCGTCGGTGAAATACGCCAGTCCCAGGCGCCCGCCCCCCCCGGCATGGCCCATTTCGCGACGGCCGTTGCGCTCGGCGATCACGGTCAGCGACAGGCGCACCAGCGGCCGCACGTCGGCGGCCAGGCGACCATCGCTGCCCGCCACCAGCACCACGTCGTACTCGGCGCCCAGGCCGGCCATGACCTGGATCACGTGCGGGTCGCGGGCCCGGGCCATGCGTTCGATGCGTTCGAGCAGCGCAACCTTCTCGGGGGCGCTCAGCGTCGCCACCGGATCGATATCGGCATACAGGCTGCGGCCCATCTCGGCCTCGACCTGCGCCGCCACCTTGACCTTGCCGGCGCCGCGGCGGGCAATGCCACGCACCGCGTGGGCAGACGACAGCAAGGCGTCGGCCGAAAGC
This sequence comes from Achromobacter sp., assembly GCF_050285565.1. Taxonomy (GTDB): domain Bacteria; phylum Pseudomonadota; class Gammaproteobacteria; order Burkholderiales; family Burkholderiaceae_B; genus Achromobacter. The sequence goes on along the minus strand of NZ_JBLZXG010000001.1, from coordinate 552,748 downwards.
GAATCGGAATACGCGAAAGCGGTTTTCTCGCCGCTCACGGCGCGCACGCCGACACCCTGGCTGATCGAGAAGCTGCCGGTCTTGACGATGCCTTCTTCCAGGCTCCAGCCTTCGCTGCGGGTGTACTGGAAATACAGATCGGCGTAGTCGACCTTGTGGGTGAAGATTTCGCCGAGCGCGCGCGCCATGTCGGCCTCGGTCAGTCCCCAGGGGTCGAGCAACAGCGATTTGGCGGTGGCCAGGGATGCAATAGCGGGATCGGTGATTTTCATAGGACTCTGTTGGGAGGCGCCGGCGCGGACACGCGGCTGCCAGGACGCTCAAGGCTATATCGTACCGCCGACACGGGCCCGGCGTCGCGGGCCGCGAATATTGCCTAGCAAGTTAACCAATCAGGGCGTGTTCCAAACTCGCGTCGCCATGGCGGGCAAAATATGCTGGCGCCGCCGCAGATAACCAGAATCCGTTCACACCGGCGCTGATCCGAGGGGGGCCAAGCTGGAACGCAAGCTTGTCATACAACTTGGCAACAAAATGAAGCCAACAACAAAACGACGGGAATCCGCACGCCCGCATAACTTTCTCGAAGGGTGGGAATGAAAATCCGCATACCCCTGGGAAACCGCGTGAATACGTGCGCCGCCCGGTCATCCGACCTCTTCAGGAATCGCGCCGATATGCCCCGAGGGCGCGTTGGAAAACCCAGGCGACACTTTCTTACTCGCCGCTGAAAAACCCGGATCTTTCCCCATCCGCGCGCTTCATGAAACAAAAATCCGCGATCCAGACAGGAAGAGTGTCGTATTCGTCCGCCCTGTGAACCAAAGCCGCCGCTGTTTCAATTAGTCCCAAATTTGAGAATAGGCTTCCCAATACTTGTTCCTGACGAGAATCCGCAAGCCTAAAGACTCTCTGGCAGTTTTGATACAAAGTAATTAGTCCAGGACTGCGGCACACGGGCGGCAATTTCTGTATTATGCGAGGCACAACAAATACACCTAACTCCGCCGGCGATTAAAGCAGTTCCATAATCAGGAATAACCATGGCCCGAGAAACCTACGCAGCTCTGCAAGCAAAGATCGAAAAGGAAATCAACAAGCTCCAAAAGAAGGCTGAAATCCTTCAAACCAAGCGTCGCAAGCCGGTGATCACCTCGATCATCACCTCGATGCGCGAGTACGACATCACCCCCGAAGAGATCGCCGCCGCCTACGGCGCCGGCAAGCCTGTCCGCGCCACGACCGGCGGCCGCCGCAAGGCTGGCGCCGCCGCCCGTCCCGCCAACGCCGCCAAACGCGCCGTTGCGCCCAAGTACCGTCATCCCCAAACCGGGGAGACCTGGAGCGGCCGTGGCAAGGCGCCGCGCTGGCTCGCCGCGGAAGAAGCCGCCGGCGCCACGCGCGACAGTTTCCTCATCAAGGAATAAAACCTATTTTTCAGTAAGAAAAATAAGGGCGCACCAAAATGGTGCGCCCTTATTATTTTAGAACGGTTGCCGGGGCCGCTGAAATTCACCGCACGGGGAATTGGATTTCACGCTCGGCACCATTATTGCCTGGAAAGTTGTCAAATATTGCACGCACCAGATAGGGCATCATGCGGACGAAATTGTCCTGCTCGCTGAGTATGAAGGCGCTGGAGCGGTAGACCTCGGCGCCGCCCCGCTGGCTGTCGTGGATCTGCAGCGTGAGGGTATTGCGCTGGGCCACTACCGGCACATCGACCCATTCCGGCCCCCAGTAGCCATAGTAGCCACCCCAGGGACGCGGGCCATAGAAACCACCGTAGCCATACCCCCCATTGAAATACGGGTCATACGGACGCCGCACCATGACTTGGGTCTGCGTCGTGCCATAGCGGAACGACACGTTGAAACGGGCCTTGGCGCCCGCCGGGGCTTCCACCAGCCCGGTGGCGCCGATGCCGGCGCGCACCATGTCCTGGTAGGACTGATATTCAAGGTTATTGGCCTGCGAGGGGTCGGCCGGCACGAACTGGTAGGTCTGGCCTTCTACACCGCTGGGCCATTGCTGGAACGAGGTGACGCGCGCCGAGACGGTGGGGGTGGCGCATCCGCTCAGCACCAGCGCCCCCAATACAGCCAGGATGGCGGCCCAACGGCCGGTATTGAACGGGAAAGAACGGGACATTTGCAGCTCCTCATTGCGCGCAACGGCGCCCATCATACTGAGCTTTGACCGCGCGGGATGCCGAAAGTTTACGCCCGGGCCAGACCGGTGCGCCTGCGCGCCGCGGCCCAGCCACTACAATAGGACTCTCGTTCATACAGGACTGCAATCCCATGCGCACCGACACGCCCGTTACCGTATACCGCAAGGATTACCAGCCCTACCCCTACGACATTCCGCAAGTCTCCCTGGCCTTCGACCTGGCGCCCGACAGCACCGAGGTGCGCTGCGTCATGCAGGTGCGGCGCAAAGCCGACGCCAGTGCCGACGCCGCCCTGGTGCTGGACGGCGAAGAGCTGGAACTCGTCTCGGTAGGCGTGAACGGCCAGGCGCTGCCGGCCGATCGCTACCATCTGTCCGAACACAGCCTGGCGCTGTATGGCCTGCCGGCAGAGGCGAGCGTGGAGATCGTCAGCCGCTGCAAGCCTTCGGCCAATTCCACCCTGATGGGCCTGTATGTCTCGGGCGGCAATTTCTTCACCCAGTGCGAAGCCGAGGGCTTTCGCCGCATCACCTGGTTCGCCGACCGCCCCGATGTGATGTCGCGCTACCACGTGACCTTGCGCGCCGCGCCGGCCTACCCGGTGCTGCTGTCCAACGGCAACCTGGTCGCTTCGCGCCAGTTGCCCGACGGCCGCAACGAGGTCGAATGGGAAGACCCGTTCCCCAAGCCCTGCTATCTGTTCGCCCTGGTGGGCGGCAACCTGACCCACCGCGAGACCACCGTCAAGACCGCCAGCGGCCGCGATGTGCTGTTGCAGGTCTACAGCGATCCGGGCGCCGAAACCAAGACCGAATGGGCGCTGGATTCCCTGGTGCGGGCGCTGCGCTGGGACGAAACCCGCTTCGGCCTGGAGCTCGACCTGGACCGCTTCATGGTGGTGGCCGTCCATGATTTCAACATGGGCGCGATGGAGAACAAGGGCCTGAACATTTTCAATGCCGCTTACGTGCTGGCGGACGCGGACACCGCTACCGACGCCAACTACGAGGGCATCGAATCGGTCATCGGCCACGAGTATTTCCACAACTGGACCGGCAACCGCGTGACCTGCCGCGATTGGTTCCAGTTGAGCCTGAAGGAAGGCCTGACGGTGTTCCGTGACCAGGAATTCAGCGCCGACATGATGGCGCAGGGCATGGACGAGACCGCCGCCGCCAGCGCCCGCGCGGTCAAGCGCATCGACGACGTGGTGACCTTGCGCGCGGCGCAGTTCCCCGAGGACGCGGGCCCGATGGCACACCCGATCCGTCCCGACAGCTACCAGGAAATCGGCAATTTCTATACCGCCACGGTGTACGAGAAAGGCGCCGAGGTCATCCGCATGCAGCACACGCTGCTGGGCGAAGCGGGCTTTCGCGCCGGCATGGACGAGTATTTCCGCCGCCACGACGGCCAGGCCGTGACCTGCGACGACTTCGTGGCCGCCATGGAATCGGTCTACACACGCCAGCATCCGGGGCGCGACCTGTCCGTGTTCCGCAACTGGTATCGCCAGGCCGGCACGCCGCGCGTCACGGTCAAGCTGACGCACGATGCCGCCGCGCGCCGCTGCACCGTGACGCTGTCGCAGCAATGCCAGCCGGTCGGCGTCGAGAAAAAGGCGGCCGGCTTCGTCAAGGCGCCGTATCACATCCCCTTCGCCATCGGCCTGCTGGATCGCAGCGGCCGCGCCCTGCCCTTGCGCCATGACGGCGCGGTCAAGGACACCGCGCTGCTGGAACTGACGACCGAGAGCCAGCAATGGCATTTCGACGGCATCGACGAGATGCCGGTGCCGTCGCTGCTGCGCGATTTTTCCGCGCCCGTGATCGTCGATTACGACTGGACCGACGAGGAACTGGCCCTGCTGTCGGCGCATGATGGCAACCCCTTCGCGCGCTGGGAGGCCGGCCAGGAACTGGCCACGCGCCAGATCCTGGCATTGGCCGAGGCGCGCCAGGCCGGCCGCACGTTGCATGCAGATCCGGCCTTCATCGCCGCCTGGCGCGCGCTGTTGACCGACCCGGCGCTGGACGCCGCCTACCGCGCCCGCGCCCTGGCGCTGCCGTCGGAAAAGACCCTGGCCGAACGCATGCTGGCGGTCGACCCGCCCGCCTTGGCGGTGGCGCGCGACTTCCTGCGCGCCGAGCTGGGCCGGCAACTGGCGGCGGAGTTCCGCCAGGCCTTCGACGCCAACCAGACGCCGGGCGAATACAGCCCCGCGCCGGTGCCGGCCGGCAAGCGCGCCCTGAAGAACCTGGCGCTCGGCCACCTCATGGCGGGCGGCGAACACGAGGCGCAACGCCTGGCCGAACAGCAGTACGAGCACGCCGGCAACATGACCGACAGCATGGCGGCGTTGTCGGCCCTGATCAATTACGGCCAGGGCGACTTCCCGCAACAGGCGCTGGCGGCGTTCTACGACAAATGGCACGACAACGCGCTGGTGGTGGACAAGTGGTTCGCCCTCCAGGCCGCCGCGCGCTACACCACGGTGCAGACCGCGCGCGAGTTGATGACGCACCCGGCGTTCACGTTGCGCAACCCAAACCGGGCGCGCGCGCTGATTTTCCAGTTCTGCCTGAACAATGCCCGCGGCATGCACCACCCCGACGGATCGGGCTACGCGTTCTGGGCAGACCAGGTGCTGGCGCTGGACGCGCTCAATCCGGAAATCGCCGCGCGCCTGGCGCGCGCGCTCGACAACTGGGCGCGCTACGTGCCTGCCCTGCGCGGTCCCATGCAGCAAGCCCTGCAGCGGGTGCGCGCCCACGATGGGCTGTCGCGCAACGTGCAGGAAATCGTATCCAAGGCTTTAGAATTCGCAGCATAGGGAGAACCTCTTGAAACGTAAAACACTTACCCAATACCTGGTGGAGCAGCAACGCTCCGCGCAGGCCCTGGCCCCGGAAGTGCGGCTGCTGATCGAAGTGGTGGCGCGCGCCTGCAAGGCGATCAGTCACGCCGTCAGCAAGGGCGCGCTCGGCGGCGTGCTCGGCAGCCTCGAAAGCGAGAACGTGCAGGGCGAAGTGCAGAAGAAGCTGGACGTGCTGTCCAACGAGATCCTGCTGGAAGCCAACGAATGGGGCGGCCACCTGGCGGCCATGGCGTCGGAAGAGATGGAGACCATCCACCTGATTCCGAACCGTTATCCCAAGGGCGAATACCTGCTGCTGTTCGATCCCCTGGACGGCTCGTCGAACATCGACGTGAACGTGTCGATCGGCACCATCTTCTCGGTGCTGCACGCGCCCCACAACGTGTCGGGCGCGCCGGTCTGTGAGGCCGACTTCCTGCAGCCGGGCAACAAGCAGGTGGTGGCCGGCTACGCCGTCTACGGCCCGCAGACCATGCTGGTGCTGACCATCGGCAACGGCGTGGTGGGCTTCACGCTGGACCGCGAAATGGGATCGTGGGTGCTGACCCACGAGAACATCCGCGTGCCCGAGGACACCAAGGAATTCGCCATCAACATGTCGAACATGCGTCACTGGGCGGCCCCGGTCAAGCGCTATATCGACGACTGCCTGGCCGGCGCCACGGGCCCGCTGGGCAAGGATTACAACATGCGCTGGATCGCCTCGATGGTGGCCGACGTGCATCGCATCCTGACCCGCGGCGGCATCTTCATGTACCCGTGGGACGCGCGCGAGCCCGGCAAGGCCGGCAAGCTGCGCCTGATGTACGAAGCCAACCCCATGAGCTTCCTGATCGAGCAGGCCGGCGGCGCCGCGATCAACGGCACCCAGCGCATCCTGGACATCCAGCCGGAAAAACTGCACCAGCGCGTCAGCGTGATCCTGGGTTCGAAAAACGAAGTCGAGCGCGTGGGCCGCTACCACGCCGAAGACGCGGGCAAGTAAGCCGCGAGCCAAGCAAAAAACCCCGGCCTCGGCCGGGGTTTTGCATGCAGGTCTGGCGAAGGGTTACTTGACCTCTTCGATCGACTTCACATCGTCCTTGTTGATCTGGACCTTCTTGCCGTCCTTATCGTACTCGTACATGCCGGACTTCTTGTCGTAGGTCGGCTCGTCGGGCGTCACTGTCGAGGTTCCGTCGCGTTGCTGAATAACCGAGGGCGACGAGCATCCGGCCAGCACCCCTACTCCGGTCACCACCAGGGCCAACGTCATGGTCTTCAGATTCATGGGCGTGTTCTCCGAGTGTGAATGGTGGATTTACTGTATCGGATGCCTGCCCGAAAGAAGTGACCGCATGTGGCCAAAATGCGTAAGAACGTAAAAAACCCCTCGCGGCTCACACCGGCGAGGGGTTGCAACCCCATACAACCGCAAGCTGCCTTTACACCTTGGCGTGGGCCTCGATGTAGCGGCGTACCGCGGCGGCATCGCAGTCCATGACTTCGACGCGTTGCGGCAGCGATTCCAGGTTGGCCAGGTTGCCCGGCGGCGTGGCCGGGCGGCCCAGCGCGGCCTCGATGGTTTCCGAGAACTTGGCCGGCAAGGCGGTTTCCAACACCAGCATCGGCACGCCGGGCTCGACGTGCTTGCGCGCGACCTTGACGCCATCGGCGGTGTGCGGATCGACCAGCACGCCGGTCTGGTCGTACAGCGAGCGGATGGTCGCCAGGCGGTCTTCATGCGAACTGGCGCCGGCGACGAAACCGTATTGCGCCTCGAACTGCGGCTTGAGCGCCGACAGGTCGAAGAAACCGTCGCGAGCCATGTCGGCCCACAGCGCCTTGACGCGGTCGGCGTCGCGGCCCACCAGGTCGAACACGAAGCGCTCGAAATTCGAGGCGCGCGAGATGTCCATCGACGGGCTGGAGGTGGCGTAGGTCTGCTCGGCCGGACGCGGACGGTAGATACCGGTGCGGAAGAACTCCTCCAGCACGTTGTTCTCGTTGGTGGCCAGCACCAGGCGGCGCACCGGCAGGCCCATGCCGCGGGCGATGTGGCCCGACAGGATGTTGCCGAAGTTGCCCGAGGGCACCGTGAACGAAACCTGCTGGCCCGGCTTGTCGGTGGCGCGCAGCCAGCCGTGGAAGTAATACACCACCTGGGCGGCGATGCGCGCCCAGTTGATCGAGTTGACCGCGCCCAGGCGGTACTTGGCCTTGAAGGCCAGGTCCCCGGCCAGCGCCTTGACGATGTCCTGCGCCTCGTCGAACACGCCGCGCACGGCGATGTTGTGGATGTTCTCGTCCTGCAGCGAGTACATCTGGGCGCGCTGGAACGCGCTCATGCGCCCGTGCGGCGACAGCATGAAGACCGCGACGCCGCGCTTGCCGCGCAGCGCGTATTCGGCCGCGGAGCCGGTGTCGCCCGAGGTGGCGCCGACAATGTTGAGCGTGGTGCCGCGGCGGGTCAGCACGTATTCGAACACCTGGCCCAGGAACTGCATGGCCATGTCCTTGAACGCCAGCGTCGGGCCTTCGGACAGTCCCAGCAGCGACAGGCCGTCGTTCAGCGGACGCAGCGGAACGATGTCTTCGCTGTTGAAGATCTGCGAGGTATAGGCGGCGCGGGTCAGGCGGCGCAGGTCGTCGGCCGGGATGTCGGTGGCAAAGCGCGACAGCACTTCGAACGCCAGGTCGGCGTACGGCAGGCCACGCCACGATTCCAGCGTCTCGGCCGAGATCCGCGGCAACTGCTCCGGCACGGCCAGGCCGCCGTCCGGCGCCAGCCCTTCGAGCAGGATGTCGGAAAACGGCAGGGGCGCCATGCCCCCCCGCGTAGAAATGTAGTTCATGTCATTGACTCCACAATGCACTGCGTCCCGCCAGGCGAGGCCGCGCGGAGCCGGCTCCGCCGGGCCGCCGCCCGCGCCCCCTTGAGGGGGAAGCGCCGCAGGCGCTTCGGGGGTGGGCCTTCATACCAAATGCTCCACGCGCAGGCGCGTGACCTTGGAACGTACGAACGGCAACGCCTCGATGCGTTCGATGGCCAGGTTGACGTTGCCTTCCATCGCTTCGTGCGTCAGGAAGATGATGTCGGCGCCGCCGATGTGCGATGGCTGCTGGATCATCGACCCGATCGAGATCGAGCGGTCGGCCAAGAGGCGCGCGATGTCGGCCAGCACGCCCGGCTGGTCGTCCACGCGCAGGCGCAGGTAGTAAGAGGTGCTGACCTGCTCGATCGGCAGGATCGGCGTGTCGGACATGGCGTCCGGCTGGAACGCCAGGTGCGGCACGCGGTTGCCGGGGTCGGCGGTGTGCAGGCGGGTCACGTCGACCAGATCGGCCACCACCGCCGAGGCGGTCGGCTCTTCGCCGGCGCCCTGACCGTAGTACAGCGTCGGGCCGACGGCGTCGCCCTTGACCAGCACCGCGTTCATCGCGCCCTCGACATTGGCCAGCAGGCGCTCGGCCGGCACCAGCGCCGGATGCACGCGCAGCTCGATGCCGTCGGCGCGGCGCTTGGTGATGCCCAGCAGCTTGATGCGGTAGCCCAGGCGCTCGGCGTGTTCGATGTCCTCGGCGGCCAATTGCGAGATGCCTTCGATGTAGGCGCGGTCGAACTGCACCGGCACGCCGAAGGCCAGCGAGGCCAGCAGCGTCAGCTTGTGCGCGGCGTCGACGCCCTCCACGTCGAAGGTGGGGTCGGCTTCGGCGTAGCCCAGGCGCTGGGCTTCGGCCAGCACGTCGGCGAACGGCAGGCCGCGTGAGCGCATTTCCGACAGGATGAAATTGGTGGTGCCGTTGATGATGCCGGCGACCCACTGGATGCGGTTGGCGGTCAGGCCTTCGCGGATCGCCTTGATGATGGGAATGCCGCCGGCCACGGCGGCTTCGAAGGCCACCATCACGCCGCGCTCGGACGCCGCGGCGAAGATCTCGTTGCCGTGCTTGGCCAGCAGCGCCTTGTTGGCGGTGACCACGTGCTTGCCGTTGGCGATGGCTTCCAGCACCAGCTCGCGCGCCAGGGTGTCGCCGCCGATCAGCTCGACCACGATGTCGATCTCGGGATCGCGCACCAGCGCGTGCACGTCGGTGTCCACGGGCAGCGTGTCGCCGACGCGGGCGCGCGCCTTGGGCACATCGCGCACGGCGGCGCGGGCCACTTCAATGCGGCGGCCGGCGCGGCGCGCGATCTCTTCCGCGTTGCGCGACAGCACCGTCCAGGTGCCGCCACCGACCACGCCCAGGCCGAGCAGGCCCACTTTCATGGGATTCATCGCGGCGCCCTCGGCGGGCGGGCGTTGAGGGGAATTCATTTCAGTTCTCCAAACACTCACGCAATAACGGCTGCAGTCCACAAACGCGCCCCCCGATCGGGATGCCGCGGATCCGGCTCCGCCGGTCCGCAGGCATGCCCCCTTGAGGGGGAAGCGCCGCAGGCGCTTCGGGGGTGGGCCTAGAGCAACCCGTCCTTGCGGAACATGTCCTTGATGCCGCGCACCGCCTGGCGGGTGCGCTGCTCGTTTTCGATAAGAGCGAAGCGCACGTATTCGTCGCCATACTCGCCGAAGCCGATCCCGGGGGACACGGCCACTTTCGCATCCGACAGGACACGCTTGGCAAATTCCAAAGAGCCCATCGCCCGGTAGGGTTCGGGGATCTGCGCCCAGATGTACATGGACGCCTTGGGAATTTCCACATTCCAACCTGCTTCGTGCAGGCCGCGCGCGAGCACGTCGCGGCGGCTTTGGTACTGCGCCACGATCTCGTTCACGCAGTCCTGCGGGCCGTCCAGCGCGGCGATGGAGGCCACCTGGATCGGCGTGAACGTACCGTAGTCGTGATAGCTCTTGATGCGCGCCAGCGCGCCGACCAGCTCGCGATTGCCGACCATGTAGCCGATGCGCCAGCCCGCCATGTTGTAGCTCTTGCTCATGGTGAAGAACTCGACCGCGACATCGCGCGCGCCGGGCACCTGCATGATCGAGGGCGCGACATAGCCGTCGAAGGTGATGTCGGCGTAGGCCAGGTCATGCACCACCAGAATGTCGTGTTCCTTGGCCAGGGCCACCACGCGCTCGAAGAACGACAGGTCGACGCACTGGGCGGTCGGGTTGCTGGGAAAGCCCAGCACCATCATCTTGGGCTTGGGGATCGATTCGCGCACGGCGCGCTCGAGTTCCTCGAAGAAGTCCACGCCCGGCGTCATGCGCACGGAGCGGATGTTGGCGCCGGCGATGACGGCGCCGTAGATGTGAATCGGGTAGCTGGGGTTGGGCACCAGCACGGTATCGCCGCGGTCCAGGGTCGCCAGCATCAGGTGCGCCAGGCCTTCCTTGGAGCCGATGGTGACAATGGCTTCGGAATCGGGATCGAACTCGACCGCGTAGCGGCGCTGGTACCAGTCGCAGATGGCCTTGCGCAGGCGCGGGATGCCCTTGGACACCGAGTAGCCGTGGGTGGTCGGGCGGATGGTGGCCTCGACCATCTTGTCGACGATGTGCTTGGGGGTGGCGCCGTCCGGATTGCCCATCGACATGTCGATGATGTCCTCGCCGCGCCGACGGGCCGCCATCTTGAGCTCGCCGGTAATGTTGAAAACGTACGGGGGCAAACGCTCAATGCGAGAGAACTTCCTCATGATGGGAATCCTTAGGGGGCGAAGGGGCAAAAATCCAGGGCGCGGGCGCGCGAAGGGGAAACGGGCTCAAAAGCCGCGCCACCACACGTTTGCGGCGCAGCAAAACCCTGTAATCTAGCGCAAGGACGCCTGGGCGGCAAATTGGACGGAAAAGCCCCCAATTTCGCAGTGGAAACCATGCAACATGCCGCCATCCTGATGCGCTATTATCGGAGCCATAAAGCCGGAGTATTTATTGAAGCTGCATACCGATCCTGCGACGGCCGCCCTGAACACCGTCACCGCTTATGGTGACGGCTATATCGAGGTCAACCAGGTACGTTTTTCCTCCTCGGTCGCTTTTGGCCCCGAAGGCGAAGTTACCCATTGGCCCGTTCAGTCGCCGGCCGACATCACCCCCACCCTCTTGCGTCAGGCGGCCGGATTGTCCGAGCCCGTCCGCGACCCGTTGGCTTTCCTGGACGAACCCGAAGCCACCCCCAGCCGCCCGGCCAACGCGCCCGAGGTGCTGCTGGTCGGCACGGGCGCCCGGCAACAATTCCTGCGTCCCGAAGTGCTGCGTCCCCTGTTGGCGGCAGGCATCGGCGTGGAAATCATGGACACCCACGCCGCCTCGCGCACCTACAACATCCTGATGGCGGAGGGCCGGCGCGTGGTCGTCGCCCTCATCCCCCCCAACGGAGAATCCCAGACATGATGAGGCCCATCATCGGCAAGCCCGCCCCGCTGTTCACCGCTGAAAGCACGATTGGGCCGATCAGCCTGGAGCAATGCCAGGGTCGCGCCGTGATCCTGTATTTCTACCCCAAGGACAACACCCCTGGCTGCACCACCGAGAGCCAGGATTTCCGCGACCTGCACGCCGACTTCCTGTCGGCCAGCGCCGTGGTGGTCGGGATCTCGCGCGATTCGTTGAAATCGCACGAGAATTTCAAGGCCAAGTACGAGCTTCCTTTCCCTCTCATCTCCGACGCCGACGAAACCGTGTGCAATCTGTACGGCGTCATCAAGCAGAAGAACATGTACGGCAAGCAGGTGCGCGGCATCGAGCGCAGCACCTTTCTGATCGACGCTTACGGCGTGCTGGTGCAGGAGTGGCGCGGGGTGAAGGTCCCGGGCCATGCCAAGGAAGTCCTGCAGGCCGCCAAGAGCATCGGTTAAGCCGTGCACAGGAATACCCGTCAGGTGCCATAGCCGGCCCATACTGGAGAGTGACGCATATGCCGCTTCCGAAGTTGCCCACCCGCCCCGCAGCCATCCTGACCTTCCCCTCGGGCGATAACGCCCGGGCGCAGGCCCGCAGCACCAAGACCGCCGCTGCGCGGTCGAACACCCAGACCGCTTTGGCCCAAGACGACGAGGACGAGCTGCTGGTGCAGCCCGAGCTCGAAGGCATGGCCGCTCCCGGCCGCAAGGCGCAGATCCCGGCGCGCCAGGTGCCGCCGCCCGCGCCCGCCGCGCCCGCGCCGCGCGCCCAGGCGCGCCAGGCCAAACCCGCCCCGGCGCCGGCCAAGCGCGCCAAGCCGCGCGCCCAGAACGAGCCGCGCAAGCTGTTCGTGCTGGACACCAACGTGCTGCTGCACGACCCCAGTTCGCTGTTCCGCTTCGAAGAGCACGACATCTTCCTGCCGATGATGACGCTCGAAGAGCTGGACCACCAGAAAAAGGGCATGTCGGAAGTCGCGCGCAACGCCCGCCAGGTCAGCCGCTCGCTCGACGCCCTGGTGCAGGACGCCACGCAGCTTGACGAAGGCCTGGAATTGGCCAAGCTGGGCAACAAGGACGCCACCGGGCGCCTGATGTTCCAGACCACCGCCATCCACAGCACCCTGCCCTCGGACCTGCCCATGGGCAAGGCCGACAACCAGATCCTGGGCGTGGTGCGGGCGCTGCAGGAAAAATACCCGCAGCGCGAGGTCGTGCTGGTGTCCAAGGACATCAACATGCGCCTGAAGGCGCGCGCACTGGGCATGGCCGCGGAAGACTACTTCAACGACCACGTCCTGGAAGACTCTGACCTGATGTACTCGGGCGTGATGCAATTGCCCGAGGACTTCTGGAACAAGCACGGCAAGGACGTCGAATCCTGGCAACAGGGCGGCACCACCTTCTACCGCATCCACGGCCCGCTGTGTTCCCAGTTCGTGGTCAACCAGTTCGTCTACTTCGAAGGCCAGATGCCCCTGTATGCCCAGGTGCGCGAGGTCAGCGGCAAGATGGCGGTGCTGGCGACGCTGCGCGACTACACCCACGGCAAGAACAACGTCTGGGGCATCACCGCCCGCAACCGCGAGCAGAACTTCGCCATGAACCTGCTGATGAACCCGGAATGCGATTTCGTGTCGCTGCTGGGCCAGGCGGGCACGGGCAAGACGCTGTTGGCGCTGGCGGCCGGCATCACCCAGGTGCTGGAAACCAAGCGCTACACCGAGATCATCATGACGCGCGTCACGGTGCCGGTCGGTGAAGACATCGGCTTTTTGCCTGGCACCGAGGAAGAAAAGATGCTGCCCTGGATGGGGGCGCTGGAAGACAACCTCGACGTGCTCAACATGGGCGAAGGCGAAGGCAACGGCGATTGGGGCCGCGCCGCCACCATGGACCTGATCCGCTCGCGCATCAAGGTCAAGTCGCTGAACTTCATGCGCGGCCGCACCTTCCTGAACAAGTACCTGATCATCGACGAGGCCCAGAACCTGACGCCCAAGCAGATGAAGACGCTGGTGACCCGCGCCGGCCCTGGCACCAAGGTGATCTGCCTGGGCAACATCGCCCAGATCGACACGCCCTACCTGACCGAGGGCAGCTCGGGCCTGACGTTCGTGGTCGACCGCTTCAAGGGCTGGCCGCATTCGGGCCACGTGACCTTGCAGCGCGGCGAACGCTCGCGCCTGGCCGACTACGCGGGGGATGTGTTGTAGCCTCTCCCGCCGCACCGTCCAACAAAAAGCCCCTTGAGCGATTGCTCAAGGGGCTTTTTATCACCGGGGCCGGACGATTATTTGTCGGCGGCGTTGGTGATGGCGTTGCCGGCCCGCGACATGTCCTTGCCCATGCCCGCCACGGTATTGCAACCGGCGAGTACAAAGCCGAACACGACGAAGGCGGTCAGCACGATCTTGCTGCGCATGCTGGCGCTCCTGAAGTGAAGAAACGGTTCCGGCGCCTACTTTAAACGATCTGGACGCGAAGTTCGCCCAGCCCTTCCACGCCGCCGGTGATGACATCGCCCTGGACCACGGCGCCCACGCCTTCCGGCGTGCCCGTGAAGATGATGTCGCCGGGCTGCAGTTCGAACAGCCCCGACAGATAGGCGATGCTTTCCGGCACGTTCCAGATCATCTGGGAAATATCGCTGGACTGCTTGCGCTGGCCGTTGACGTCGAGCCAGATGGCGCCCTTGTCGAGCGTGCCGACCACGCTGCGCGGGTGGATCGGGCCCAGCGGCGCCGACAGGTCGAAGGCCTTGCCCACTTCCCAGGGGCGGCCCTGCTTCTTCATTTCGCCCTGCAGATCGCGGCGCGTCATGTCCAGACCCAGCGCGTACCCCCAGACGCAGTCGTTGGCCTGTTCCACCGGAATGTCGCGGCCGCCCTTGCCCAGCACCACCACCAGCTCCATTTCATAGTGCAGGTTGGAGGTCTTGGGCGGGTAAGGCATCTTGCCCGTTTCGCCATCGGCCACGTTCAGCACGGCGTCGGCGGGCTTGCAGAAAAAGAACGGATCTTCACGGCCGGTGAAGCCCATTTCCTTGGCGTGCTCGGCATAGTTGCGGCCGACGCAGTAGACCCGGCGCACCGGGAACAGCGCGGCACTGCCGGCAACGGGAACCGCGGTCTGCGGTTGGGGAGGCAATACGTAGTCCATGATCTATCAACCTATGACGGGTGGAACGTTCCGATGGCAAAAATCATCCGCGAGTGTATCCCTTTCCGGGAACGCGAATATTCAGGAAATTGTAGGGATTTCCCCGTCGAACACCACCAGGCGCTCGATGAAATCCGCCATGTAGGCTTTCATCTCCTGGTGCGCGGGCGAGACCTGGTAGCGGTCATGGGCGGCGGCGTCGGCAAAGCCCGCCACCACCGCATGGGTCAGGCCATCCGAACGGCTCGCCTGGTTGGGCCGGAAGGCATAGGCGGCCACGCCGTCGCACTCGGCCAGAATGCGGGCGCAGTAGCCCTGCACCCGCTCATGGAAACGCGCGTCGGCGGCGCCCGAAAGCCGCAACATCACAACATGCAGGAACATCACGACTCCTTCTTGGAACGGGCAACGGCCAGCCAGGCGCGGGACACCAGTCCCATGATGCCGTCGCGGAACAACAGGACGCAGAGGATGAAGATGGCTCCCTGCACAATCAACACCCAGGACCCCAGCGGCGCCAGGTAGTTCTGCAGCGACACGAAGGTGAAGGCGCCGGCCAGCGGCCCGAACACCGTGCCGATGCCACCGAGCAGCGCCATCAGCACGACCTCGCCGTTGGCGTGCCAGTGCACGTCCGTCAACGAGGCCACGCCGAACACCAATACCTTCAGGCCGCCGGCCAGTCCCGCCACCGCGGCCGACAACGTGAAGGCCAGCAGCTTGTAGCGCGAGGTCGAATAGCCCAACGAGCGGGCGCGCTGCTCGTTGTCGCGCACCGAACGAATCACCTCGCCGAACGGAGAATTCAACACCCGCAACACGAACGCATAGCCCAGCGCGAACACCGCCAGGGTGAAGTAGTACATCGGCATCACGCCGTCCAGGTCGAACAGGCCGAACAGCTTGCCGCGCGGCACGCTCTGCAGACCGTCCTCACCGCCGGTGAAGCCCGCCTGCACCGCGATGAAGTACACCAGTTGCGACAGCGCCAGCGTGATCATGGCAAAGTAGATGCCCTGGCGCCGGATAGCGATCGCGCCGAACACCAGTCCCAGCAACCCGCCGGTCAACACCCCGGCCAACAGGCCCAGCTCCGGCGTCGTGCCCAGCAGCTTCATGACGATGCCGGTGGCATAGGCAGCCGCGCCGAAGAAGGCCGCGTGGCCGAACGAGAGCAGGCCGACATACCCCACCAGCAGGTTGAAGGCCGCCGCGAACAGCGCGAAGCACAGCACCTTCATCAGGAACGTGGGGTACACAAACCACGGCGCCACCAGCGCCAGCAGCGCCAGCCCGCCCATGGCCCAGCGCATGGCGCGCCGCCCCAATTGCACCGGCTGGCGCGTGGCCTCGGCCGCCAGTACGTTCTGCACCTGCAGCGGCTTGCCGAACAGCCCGGCCGGCTTGCACAGCAGCACCAGCACCATGATGAGGAAGATGGCCAGGTTGGCGGCCTCGGGGTAGAACACCTTGGTCAGCCCCTCGATGATGCCCAGCCCGAAGCCGCTGACAATCGCCCCCATGATCGAACCCATGCCGCCGATCACGACCACGGCGAACACCACCACCACCAGGTTCGAGCCCATCATCGGACTGACCTGATAGATGGGCGCGGCGATCACGCCCGCCACCGAGGCCAGCGCCACGCCCAGCGCGTAGGTGAGCGTGATCAGCAGCGGCACATTGATGCCGAACGAACGCACGATGGTCGGGTTCTCGGTGGCGGCGCGCAGCATCGCGCCGACCCGGGTCTTTTCGATCAACACCCACACCGCCAGGCACAGCACCAGCGACACCACCACCGCCCAGCCGCGATACCAGGGCAGGAACATGAAGCCCAGGTTGACCCCGCCCGACAACGCCTTGGGGATGGTGTAGGGCAGCCCCGAAACGCCATAGGCCTGGCGCAGCCCGCCCTCGATCAGCAAGGCCAGGCCGAAGGTCAGCAACAGCCCGTAGAGGTGATCCATGCGGTAGGTGCGCGCGATCAGCGCGCGCTCGATCACGATGGCGAACGCGGCCATGATGAGCGGCACCAGCACCAGCGCGGCCCAGTAGTTCACACCCAGGTAATTCAGCAGCATCCAGGCCAGGAACGCCCCTGCCGTGTACTGCGCGCCGTGGGCGAAGTTGATGATGTTCAACAGGCCGAAAATCACCGCCAGCCCGATCGAGAGCAAGGCGTAGAACGAACCGTTGATCAGGCCGAGCAGGAGCTGGCCGAACAGTGCCGTGGACGGCACACCGAAGATTTCGAACACAGGATTCTCCCCTCAGACACCCAGGCGGCGCGCGATCCGCGCGGGATCGTTGCGCGCCTCTTGCGCCGATAGTTGGTCGACCACACGGCCGTGCTCCATCACGTAGTGGCGGTCGGCCACCTTGGTGGCGAAGCGGAAGTTCTGCTCGACCAACACGATGGTGAAGCCGCGCTCCTTGAGCGTGCGGATGGCCTGCCCGATCTGTTGCACGATCACCGGCGCCAACCCTTCGGTGGGCTCGTCCAGCAGGATCAACTGGGCGCCGGTGCGCAGGATGCGGGCGATGGCCAGCATCTGCTGTTCGCCGCCCGACAGGTTGCCGCCGGAGCTGGCGCTGCGTTCGCGCAGATTGGGAAACAGGGCGTAGATTTCGTCCAACGACATGCCGCCGTCGGCCAGGCGCGGCGGCAGCAGCAGGTTCTCGGTCACGTCCAGACTGCGAAACACCGCCCGTTCCTCGGGGCAATACACCACGCCCAGGCGCGGGATGCGGTGCGGCGCCATGCCCACGGTCTCCTGGCCGTTGAGCCGGATCGAGCCGCGGCGCTTGTCCAAAATGCCCATGACGGCGCGCAGCGTGGTGGTCTTGCCCGCGCCATTGCGGCCCAGGATGGTGACCAGTTCGCCGCGCCGCACTTCGATGTCGACGCCATGCAGCACATGCGATTCGCCGTACCAGGCGTTGAGGTCTTTGATCGACAGCATCAGTCGTCTCCCTCGTCGGAGCCCATGTAGGCCGTGATGACACGCTCGTCGCGCGACACGGCCGCGTAATCGCCTTGCGCCAGCACCGCGCCACGCGCCAGCACCGTGATGGTGTCGGACAAGTCGGCGACCACCGACAGGTTGTGCTCCACCATCAGGATGCTGCGGTTGGCCGAGACGCGGCGGATCAGCGCCGCGATGCGGGCCACGTCCTCCTGCCCCAGGCCGGCCATCGGCTCGTCCAGCAGCATCACTTCCGGCTCCAGCGCCAGCGTCATGGCGATTTCCAGCGCCCGTTTGCGGCCATAGGGCAGCAAGGCCGCCGTGGTGTCGGCCATGCCGGCCAGGCCCACGGCCTCCAGCAAGGCCAGGCCTTGGTCGTTGAGACGATCGACGCTGCGGCGGCTGCGCCAGAAGCGCAAGCCGTCGCCGTGCTGGCGCATCAGCGCCACGCGCATGTTCTGCAGCACGGTCAAGCCCAGGAACACCGCCGAAATCTGGAACGAGCGCACGATGCCCAGGCGCGCGATCTGCTCCGGCGCCAGCGCGGTGATATCGCGGCCGCGATAGTGGATCACGCCCTGGTCGGGCGTCAGGAACTTGGTCAGCAGGTTAAAGCAGGTGGTCTTGCCGGCGCCGTTGGGGCCGATCAAGGCATGAATGGAACCTTCCCGCAGGGCCAGGGACACGCCATCGACGGCATTGAAGCCGCCGAACCGCTTGACCAGCCCCTGGGCGGACAGAACCGCTTGGGTGCTCATGGCCGTCCTCCTACATGCGGGCCAGCAGGCCGCCGTCAATCGCCAGCACGTGGCCATTGACGAACGCGGCGCCCGGCGAGGCCAGGTAGACCACGGCCGGCGCGATGTCTTCCGGCGCGGCCCAGCGCCCCACCGGCACCGCGGTCGACAGGAACGACTGGAATTGCGGATTGTCCTGCAGCCCCTGGGTGAAGTCGGTGCGCACGAAGCCCGGCGCCAGCGCGTTGCAAGTGACGCCCTGGCCGCCATACTCGACCGCCAGCGCGCGCGTGAACGCCGCGATGGCGCCCTTGGCGGTCGCGTAGGCGGCAATGTTCGGCATGGTGGCCTGACCCGCGACCGACGACATCAGCACAATGCGGCCGAAGCCGCGCGCCGTCATGGCCGGCAGCACCGCGCGGGCGCAATGGAAGGCGCCGTTGACGTGGACGTTCTGCAACGCCTGCCATTCAGCGGGCGTCATCTCGATCACCGGCTTGCGGTTCTGATTGCCGGCGTTGCTGACCAGCACGTCGATGGCAACGCCATCGGCTTCGAGTTGCGCGATGGCCGCGGCCACGGCGGCGCCGTCGGCCACGTCGAACACCGCACTGCGCGCCGTGATGCCGGCCGCGGCCAGTTGCGCGCAGGCGGCCTCGCAAGCGGCCTGCGACAGGTCGTTGATCACCACTTGCGCGCCGGCCCGGCCCAGGCCGGCGGCGATCGCATACCCCAGCCCGCGCGCGCCCCCCGTCACCAGCGCGGTACGCCCGGCCAGCCCGAAGGTCCGGCCCAGATAGTCCTGATTCAAAGCTTGTCTCCTTGTCTTATAGGCGCCGGGTCTCTCGGAACACGGCCCCGGGAAAGGCTTCCCGAGGCGCGGCGCGCCTGGCCCGGCTTGTGTCGCTCCGCCGTCCATGCTGGAAAACGTGATTGACATTAATCTCAATATACGCGACTATTTTTAAACACTCAATAACAAGATTTTTAGTTTTTCTTCCATAACGAGTTTTGGCTAGGAGACATCATGGCCCTCGAAACCCCTGGCTGCCCTGCGGCCAACGCGCTACCGCCGCTGGCGTCGCGCTTTCTGAAAGTGGATGAACTGCCCTGGAAACCCACGCAGGTCGAAGGCATCGACATGAAGGTGCTGATGCAGGACAAGGAATCCGGCCTGCTGACCGCCCTGTTCCGCTGGCAGCCCGGCACCGAGCTGCCGCTGCATGAGCACGTCGAGGTCGAGCAGACCTACGTGCTGGAGGGCTCGATCGTCGACGCCGAAGGCGAAGTGCGCGCCGGCGACTACGTCTGGCGCCCGCGCGGCAACCGCCACGTGGCGCGCGCCCCGCACGGCGCGCTGGTGCTGAGCTTTTTCCTCAAACCGAACCTGTTCATCGACGCCTACGCCGGCCAGACGCTGGAATAGACGCGCCCCCGGCAAGACCCGCGCGACCGCCCGGCACAGGGCGGCGCGCCAAGACACAAGCCCCCAAGGAGACAAAACCATGAAGACCCGTTTCAAGCTTTGCCTGGCCGCATGCGCGCTGGGCGCCGTATCGCTGTCGGCCCAGGCCCAGGTCTCGGACGACGTCGTCAAGATCGGCGTGCTGGGTGACCAGTCTGGCATGATGGCCGACCTGTCCGGCAAGTTCGGCGTCGAGGCCGTGAAGATGGCCGTCGAGGATTTCGGCGGCACCGTGCTCGGCAAACCGATAGAGGTGGTATCGGCCGACCATCAGAACAAGGTGGACATCGGCGTCTCCATCGCCCGCCGCTGGTACGAGAACGACAAAGTCGACCTGATCCTGGACGTGCCCAACTCCGCCATTGCATTGGCGGTACAGGACCTGACCCGCCAGATGAAGCGCGTGGTGATCTTCACCAGCGCCGGTTCGGCCGACCTGACCGGCAAGGCCTGCTCGCCCAACGGCATGCACTGGACCTACGACACCTATGCCTACGCCACTGGCGTGGCCAGCGGCGTCATGGAGGACGGCGGCAAGAGCTGGTTCTTCATCACCTCCGACTACGCCTTCGGCCATTCGCTCGAACGCGACGCCATGGCGGTGGTCAAGGCCAAGGGCGGCCAGGTGGTCGGCAGCGTGCGCCACCCCATCGCCAGCGCCGACTTCTCGTCGTTCCTGCTGCAGGCGCAGGCCTCCAAGGCGCAGGTGATCGGCCTGGCCAACGGCAGCGGCGACACCATCAACAGCATCAAGCAGGCGTTCGAATTCGGCATCATGGGCAGCAAGCAGCGCGTGGCGGCGCTCTTCATGAGCATCGTCGACGTGCGCAGCGTGGGGCTGGAATACGCGCAGGGGTTGAACCTGGTGGAGCCGTTCTACTGGGACCAGGACGACAAGGCGCGGCAGTGGTCCGAGCGCTACTTCAAGCGCACCGGCCGCATGCCGTCGATGGTGCAGGCCAGCAACTACAGCGCCACAATGCACTACCTGAACGCCGTCAAGGCGGCCGGCAGCGACAATTCGGAAGTGGTGATCAAGAAGATGCACGACACGCCGATCAACGATTTCATGACCGAGAACGGCCGCATCCGCGAGGATGGCCGCGTGATGCGCGACCTGTACCTGTTCCAGGTGAAAAAGCCGTCGGAATCGAAGCGCGACTGGGACTACTACAAGCTGGTGCGCAAGATCCCCGCCGAACAGGCGTTCCGCCCCCTGGATCAGGGCGGCTGCGCGCTGGTGAAGCGATGAACGGCGGCCCGCTCGGACTGCTGGCCGGCAAGCGGGCCGTCGTCACGGGGGGCGCCAACCCCCGCGGCATCGGCGCCGCCATCGTCGCGCAATTCCTGGCCCAAGGCGCCAGCGTCGCCGTGCTGGACCGCGATTATCCGGAAACGGACGGCGCCGTGCTGGCCGGCGGCCGCCTCAACCTGCATTGCGATGTCTCCAGCACCGCATCCTGCGAACAGGCCGTCGGCCTGGCGGCGCGGGCGCTGGGTGGCATCGACGTGCTGGTGAACAACGCCGGCATCGTCGCCGCCACCCGCATCTGGGACCTGCCCGAGGACGAATTCCGCCGCATGCTGGACGTCAACCTGACCGGCACCTACAACGTCACCCGCGCCGCCCTGCCGCGCCTGCTGGAAAGCGATCGCCGGCCGGCCATCGTCAACCTGGGCTCGACCGCGGCGCTGCGCGGCGGCGGTCTGCTGGGCGGCTCGCACTACGCCGCGTCCAAGGGCGGGGTGATCAGTTTCACCAAGGCGCTGGCGCGCGAACTGGGTCCGCGCGGGGTGCGCGCCAACTGCGTCGCGCCGGGCATCATCGAGACCGACATGACGCTCGGCAAATTCGGCGAAAATTGGGCACAAGAACTCAAACAGGGCATTCCGCTGCAACGCTTCGGCTCCCCGGCCGAAGTGGCGCAGGCCATTCTGTTCCTGGCCTCGGATCTGTCCTCCTACTCAACCGGCATCGTGGTCGACGTCAACGGCGGCTTCCACATTCACTAGGCACGTCAGCAGCAATGAGCACTCCCGATCGCATGTTGTCCATCCTCGACCTGTTCCGCGACGACACCACCGCCGCGTTCCAGGAGGACGTCATGGCGCATCTGGAGTGCTCGCGCGCCACCGCCTACCGCTATCTCAAATCGCTGACCGAGAGCGGCCTGCTGGCGCCCACCGCGGGCGGCGCCTACGTGCTGGGATCTCGCATCATCGAACTCGACCGGCACCTGCGCCAACACGATCCGCTGATGCGCGCGGCGCGCGAGGTGATGCGCGCCGCCGGCGACGAACTCAACGCCAACCTGATGCTGTGCAGCTATTACGGCGACAAGGTCATGTGCGTGGATCGCTACTGGACCGACCATTCGATCGAGTCCAGCTATGCGCGCGGCCGCCCCTTCCCGATGTTCCGCGGCGCCACGGCCAAGCCCATCCTGGCCAACCTGCCGCCCTACCAACTGCGCAACCTGATGCTGTGGCATGCCAGCGAGATCCGCGAGGCCGGGCTGGGCGAAGACTGGGATGCCTTCCGCGCCAACCTCAAGCAGTTGCGCGCGGCCGGCGTGTGCGTGTCGCACGGCGAGGTCGATCCGGGATTGATGGGGATCGGCTCGGCGATCTTCACGCCGGACCAGAAGGTGGTGGGCAGCCTGGTGTTCATCGCCGCCGAGGCGCGCACCTCGCCCAAGCGGCTGGCACTGCTGCAGGAACGCATCCAGGCCGCGGCGGCGCAGGTCACGCAGAATCTGCAGAACCTGCAAGACAACGGCGCGGCGGCGATCGGCATCATGCCGTCGCGGCCGCGCCGCCAGAAAGCGCCCGCCGGTGCGTCACCGGCGCGGCGCGGCAAGGCCTGATCAGGCCTTGTTGTAGCGCTCGGCGCTCTTGACGATTTCCTCGTGGGCGGCGTCGACGCCCTTCCAGCCCTTGACCTTGACCCACTTGCCCTTTTCCAGGTCCTTGTAGTGCTCGAAGAAGTGCTGGATGCGGGCCGTGTCTTCGGCCGGCAGGTCTTCGTACGACTTGATGTTGCGGTACGGGGGATACAGCTTTTCGATCGGCACGGCCAGCAGCTTGGCATCGCCGCCCGACTCGTCATCCATTTCCAGCACGCCGATGGCGCGGCAGCGCACCACGGCGCCGATCTGGATCGGGAACGGGGTCAGCACCAGCACGTCGGCGGGGTCGCCGTCTTCCGACAGCGTTTGCGGGATGTAGCCGTAGTTGCACGGGTAGTGCATGGCCGTCAGCATGAAGCGGTCGACGAAGATCGCGCCCGATTCCTTGTCGACCTCGTACTTCACCGGGTCGGCGTTCATGGGGATCTCGATGATGACATTGAAGTCTTCCGGCAGCTTCTTGCCGGGGGACACGCGGTCATAACTCATGATTGAACCTTGTCAGACTGAAAAGAGGATCAAAGCGAACCGTCGTCCTTGAACGGCGGCTTGGTGGTGGGTACCGGCACGGCGGCCGGCTTGGGCGTGGCCGCCGTGGCGGGCGTGGCCGGCGACGAATAGGTCGGCACCGGATTGTCGAACGCCGCGGCCGGAATCGGCGCGCTGTCGAAATACTCGTCGATGTCGGACGTTCCGCCCACGACCGGCGCGTCTTCGGGCGCCAGCGCCCGGGCCTGCTGCTCCTTGCTGACGCGGGCATCCGGATCCAGCACGTAGTCGGCGGCCGACGCGGCCACGGCCGGTGGCAAGGCGGGATAGTCGCCGCCGATCTCGGCATCGCCATCGGACAGGCCCACCGCATAGCCGCCCTCGGCGTCCAGGTGGTAGGGATCCGAGCCGGTATCCGCGGCCGGCAGCGCCGCGTCGGCGGCCAGCACCGGCAGCGCCATGCTGGCCGCCGTCGCCAGGCGCCAGTGGCGCACGGCATCGGCCGGACGGTCGAGGCGATCGTACAGGCTGCCCAGCAGCGCATGCGTCTGCGCGTCGCCACGGCGCGACAGGCTGCGCAGCAGATAGCGTTCGGCCTGGCCCCACAACTGGCCGTTCAGGCACAGCATGCCCAGCGCGGTCAGCAGGTCGGGATCGGTCGGGCGTTGTTGCAGCCAGGTCTCGGCCTTGGCCAGACGGCGCGACACCTGCGCGGCATCGCAGCGGGCGTAGGCAGCCACCAGCGCGGGATTGAACTTCACGGCAATGGCGGCCTCGAGCACCTTGGCCGCCTCGTTGGCCTCGCCCGCCGCCTCGAAGGCGGCGGCGCCGGCCAGCGCGATTTCGGGCAACAGCCGTTCCTCGGCCTTGAGGTCCTTCCAGATGGCGCGCCAGGCGTCGCTGGCGGCGCCCGCGCGCAGGCGCGCGGCGCCCGCCGCGTCGATCAGGTGATCGCCCTCGCTGCGGGCCAGGGCGTTGCGACGCAACAGCCCGCGAGCCAGCGTGAAGACCTGTTCATCGTGATGCAGCGCCGTGTGTGCGCGCAGCAGCAAGCGCATGGTGTGCAGATGGCGCGCGCCGCCATCTGCCAGCGGCGCCAGCACCGCCAGGGCGCGTTCGGCGCGGCCCTGGTCCAGCAGCATGTCGGCCGAGACTGTCGCGGTGGCTTCGACCAGGCCGGGGTCGGTGCCGGCCTGTTCCTGGGCGGTCGCCAGCAGGCGGTCGCGGCGATCGAATTCGCCCAGGCCATGCGCCGCCCGCGCGGCCGACAGCGCGGCCAGCACGCGGCGGGTCTGCACCTTGGTCTGTTCGAGCAGACGGGTCAGGTCTTTCTCGGCATGCGAATAGCGGCCTTCGAGCAGACCGATCCAGCCGCGCTCGAGCAGTTCGTGATCACGCGCCTGGGCGCGCTTGCCGCGCCAGGCCCGCACACGATCGGGAATGGCCAGCAGCCAGGCCAGCAGACGCAGGCCAACGTACAGCACCACGAAGGCCGCCACGATCAGCAGCACGGCCAGCGTCAGCGACATCGAGATGCGCCACGGCCACACCAGCAGCAGCACGTTGCCGGAATGGGAACGCAGCACCACCGCCAGGGCGACGGCGATGACGGCGAGCAGCAGAGTCCAGAACCAGGTACGCATGGGCCTTAGTCCTGGTCGCTGGTCTTGAAGCCGGCGGCGCGCAAGGCGGCCACGGCATTCAGGCTGTCGGACACATCGGGCATGCGCACGGCGATGTCGGTCTGCGCCAGTTCGCGGGCCAGGCTCTGGGCCGCGACGGTGTCGGGGGAACGGTTGTCGAAATACTTGGCCAGCGTGGTGCCAACGTTGTCGAGCTCACTCTTCCAGACGGCGGGCTGGCGCATCAGCATGGCGAGCTGCACGGTCAGGAGGCGCTGGCGCAGCGTGCCACGCACCTGGTCGGCCTGCTCCGGCGACAACAGCAGCGCGGCGGGCTCGTCCACGCGCTGGATGGTGATCAGGCCGCCCAGCTCATGGGCCAGGGCCGAACCGGCACGGCCAGGCCAGGAGGCCACTTCCGCGCGCCAGCGTTGCCACCAGGGCGCGTCGGCCGGCAGCGCCGCCTGCGGATCGGCCGCCACCGGCGCGGGCGCGGCGGGACGGGCCTCGCCGGCCGGGGCGATGCCGGGCGCGGCGGCGTCCGGCACCAGCAGCGGCGCCTTGCCGATCAGCGCGGTCAGGCGTTCGATGCGGGCCGATTGGGCGGGAATGTCGACGGTGGACACCGCGCGCAGGCGGTCCAGGTCGCCGTTGATGGCTTGCTGCAGGCTGGAAAAACGCGGGCGGTCGGCGCGAGCCAGGCGCGCTTGGGCCGTTTCCAGCGCGACGATGGCATTGGAGACGTTGCCCGCCAGCCGCAGTTGCTGGCTGCCGATCGTCAGCAGGCGCTCGACGTCGTTGGCCAGCAGCTCGTCGCTGGCGCTGTCGTTGAAGTTCTGCCAGGCCTGTTGCAGGGCGCTGTACTGGCTCTGGGTCTCGCGCACGCTTTCTTCGAGGTCGGCCAGGCGCCCGGCCTGGGCTTGCGCCAGGGCCAGGGCTTCGCGCGTGTCCTTGCGCGCTTGCGCCACGTCGGCCGTCAGCGTCTCCAGGCGCGAGGCGACCTCGCGCCCGGCTGCGACGAACTGGGTGCGTTGCTGCCACAGGGCATAGCCCAGGCCGGCGGCAAGCAGGATGACGATGATGAGCGCGGTGACCAGCGGGCCACTGCCGCGCTTGGCCGGACGGGCCTTGACGGAATCGGCCGGGGCCGATGCGGGCGCGCTGGCACCCGGGGCGGCCGGATGAACGGCCGGATCGGTAGCGGGAGTCTTGTCTGTCATGACGCGATTGTATTCGGTGTCCGTCCGAAGCAACGAATCAAGCAGCAACAAAAGCCTGGAAAATCGACTCGTCGTTGGGCAGGCAGATTTTTACCATTGCTTGCGCGGCCATGTCAGGCGCGGGTTGCGGCAGGCGCCGGGCCAGCGAAGGATGGGTCAGCACGAAGCCGCAGCGGCTCCACCAGTCGCTCAAGCCGGCCGCCCGCAAGTGGTCGCGCACCGCATCGGCGCCTTCGCCGCTGGTGATGAGCCAGGTGGCGGCAACCCCCTGCGCGGCCCAGCGCCGCAGGGGCGCCAGAGCGGATTCGTCCCATTGCGCGGGGTGGCGCGCGTAGGCCGCGTGACGTGTCACCGCCACGCCATGGGCCTGCAACTGGTCGCCCAGCCAGTCCCGGCCCTGCGTGCCCCGCACCAGCAAGACCCGGGCCGGCAGCCGCGGCAAGCCCCGCAGCACCTCCCAGAGCGCCTCCGAATCGTGGCTGGCGGCCTGGTCGCCCGGATGCAGGACTGTTGTATTCGCGCCAAAAGCCGGCAGCTCGCGCAGGCCCGCGGCGCTGGCCGGGCCAACGGTGGCGGCGATCACACCCGCCGGCCAGGCCGCCGGCCCATCCGCCCGCGCCAGTTGGTCGAGATAGACCCTCGCGGCGTTGCCGCTGACGAACACCACCAGGTCGTAGTCCGCCGGCCGCGGCAGATCCGCCGCGGCGAGGGTCAGGGGTTGGATATCGAGCGCCGGCAGGATACAAGGCGTCCAGCCAGCCCCGCGCAGGCGGTCGGCCAGCGCCTCATTGCGGCCGGCGGGCCGCGTCAGCACGGCCACGCGGGGCGCTTGGGCGGCGGCCCCGTCCATCACTCGGGCGCGGAATCTTGCAACAGTTCGTCGAGAATGGCCTGGGCGCCGGCCTCGAACAGCTCGGCGGCCACCGCCTCGCCGATCGCCTGCGCCTGGGCCACCGGGCCGCTGCGGGTGGCGCGCAGCATGCGCGTGCCATCGGGCGAAGCCACCAGCGCCCGCAGGCTCAGGCTGGCGCCATCGATTTCGGCATAGGCCGCCAACGGCACCTGACAGGAACCGCCCAGCCGGCGCGACACCGCGCGTTCAGCCAGCGAGATCGAGGCGGCATCGGCGTCGTTCAGCGGCGCCAGCCAGCCACGCAGGTCATCGCGGTCATCGCGGATCTCGAGGGTGAGCGCGCCCTGCCCGGCCGCCGGTAGGCACTCCACCGGGTCGAGCAGGCCACGGATACGATCGGCCAGACCCAGCCGTTTCAGGCCGGCGGCAGCCAGCACGATGGCGTCGTATTCGTCGCGGTCGAGCTTGGCCAGGCGGGTGTCGAGGTTGCCACGCAACGGCTTGACCGCCAGTTGCGGAAAGCGCGCGCGGATCTGCGACTCGCGCCGCAGGCTGGAGGTACCGACGACGGCGCCGGCCGGCAGCTCGGCCAGCGTGGCGTAGCGATTGGAGACGAAGGCATCGCGCGGATCGGCGCGATCGAGGACGGCGCACAACTCGAACGGCGCCTGCAGATCGACCGGCATGTCTTTCAGGCAATGCACGGCCAGATCGGCACGGCCGTCGAGCAAGGCGTTTTCGAGTTCCTTGACGAAGAGGCCCTTGCCGCCCACCTTGGAAAGGGTGCGGTCGAGGATCTGGTCGCCGCGGGTCGTCAGGGTGAGGAGTTCAACCGCGCACGCCGGATACAGCGTGCGCAGCCGATCGCGCACATGCTCGGCCTGCCACAAGGCAAGCCGGCTGGCGCGGGTCGCGATGACCAAGCGTTGCGGTAGCGACACGTCGCGCCATCAAACGAAGTTGGAGACGATGACCGTCGCCACGACCCCGAGGATGGCCAGCACGAACAGGCCCTGCAGGAGGCTCAGGCCTGATTCGGTTTGCTGGGGATCGGCGGATCTACGCAGACTCATGTACGGATTCCTTGGTGGCGGTTTTGCGGCTTGCCAGCCACCGTCCAAGGACAACAACGAGCAAGGCGCCGAAGATTTCTACGCCGATTTTAACCGCAGTGGGCTGGACGCCGAATTGACTTTCGACAAACACGTCCGTGACCAGCATGCCGCCCGCGATCCAGCCCAGCAGCGCCGCGCCAAAAGTCACCACCAGGGGGTAGCGGTCGATCAGCTTCAGGACCAGCGTGCTGCCCCAGATGATGATGGGCACGCTCACGACCAGGCCGAAGATCACCAGACCGATCTGATGGTCGGCGTGGGCATTCTGGGCCGCGCCGGCAATGGCGATGACGTTGTCCAGGCTCATCACGAAGTCGGCGATGATGATGGTCTTGATGGCGCTGATGATGGACGTCCCGCCCTTCACGTTGCCATGGGCGTCGTCCTCGGGAATCAATAGCTTGACGCCGATCCACACCAGCAGCGCGCCGCCCACCACCTTCAGGAACGGGATCGACAGCAGGGTCAGCGCGAACGCGATCAGGACCACGCGCAGCAGGATGGCGCCGGCGGTGCCCCACAGGATGCCCTGCATGCGCTGCTTGGGCTCCAGGTTGCGGCACGCCAGCGCGATCACCACCGCGTTGTCGCCGCCGAGCAGGATGTCGATGAGGATGATCTGGAATACCGCTGCCCAACTCAGCGTCTGGAAAAACTCAAGCAATTTGAACCCCCGAAGGCATTTATCAAAATAAAAGCCGGCCCCGTGCCGGCCAGCCCGCCGCGCGCCAGGCAGGCGGCGGGCTACTTCAAAACAACTTATTATTGTAGTTCAGCTTTCAGTCAGCTTTCTGGCGCAGCAGCAAAACTTTACCGATCGCCAGCACCAGCACCGCGCCCAGGGCCCCGGTCATGAGGGCAAAGCTGTGCTGCGTCACGCCCAGCGCCGCGTCGATGCGCGCCACCGGTTCCTGCAAGGCCGGATCGCCCACCAGCAATTCGCCAGCGATAAAGCCCAGCAGCGCCGCGCCCACCCAGACGATGAGCGGAAAGCGCTCGATAACCTTGAGCAGCAGCGTACTGCCGAAAATGACCAGCGGGATACTGATCGCCAGACCCAGCACCAGCAGGGTCGTGTCGCCCATCGCCGCGGCGGCCACGGCCACCACGTTGTCCAGGCTCATGACCAGGTCGGCGATCATGATCGTGCGGATCGCGGTCAGCAGATTGCCATGGTGCTTGCCGCCCCCCTCTTCCTCGCCTTCCGGCAACAGCAGCGTCACGCCGATGTAGACCAGCAGCAGCGCGCCGATGAGCTTGAGCCACGGCAGCATCAGCAGCTTGGCGGCGACCAGCGTCAGCACGATACGCATGATGATCGCGGCGGCCGAGCCGATCACGATCGCTTTTTTTTGCTGCGCCGGCGGCAGCGAGCGCGCCGCCAGCGCAATGACCACGGCGTTGTCGCCCGATAGCAGAATGTTGACCCAAATGATCTGGAGCAACGCTAACCAGAATGCCGCTGAACTGAGTTCCATACCTCTCTTTCCTAGGACGTGATCCCCCTAGGACAAACCAAATGAATGGGTGGAAAAGACAAAAAGACGTACTGACCGTCTTGGTGCGAGCCCGACGGCATTCTTGCTGGGTACGTGCAGAATTTCT
This sequence comes from Achromobacter sp., assembly GCF_050285565.1. Taxonomy (GTDB): domain Bacteria; phylum Pseudomonadota; class Gammaproteobacteria; order Burkholderiales; family Burkholderiaceae_B; genus Achromobacter. The sequence continues at coordinate 523,223 of NZ_JBLZXG010000001.1, read as the reverse complement.
TTCATTATAGTTTCGTTCAGCTTTCCGTATGTTTCACCGGTCGCGTCATGGACGCGGGATTTCCCTAAGCGCGAACGAAAAAAGGCCCGCCGAAGCGGGCCTTTTTCATGCGCACGACCTTACAGCACCGACTTGAGCAGCTTGCCCATTTCGGAGGGGTTGCGCGTGGTGCGGATGCCGCAGGCTTCCATGACTTCCAGCTTGGCGTCGGCGGTGTCGGCGCCGCCCGAGATCAGCGCGCCAGCGTGGCCCATGCGCTTTCCGGGAGGAGCGGTGACACCGGCGATGAAGCCGACGACCGGCTTCTTCATGTTGTCCTTGGCCCACTGAGCGGCGTTGACTTCGTCCGGGCCACCGATTTCGCCGATCATGATGACGGCATCGGTGTCGGGATCGTCATTGAACATCTTCAGGACGTCGACGTGCTTGAGGCCGTTGATGGGGTCGCCACCGATGCCAACGGCGCTGGATTGACCCAGGCCCAGCTCGGTGACTTGCGCCACGGCTTCGTACGTCAGGGTGCCCGAGCGGCTGACGATGCCGATGCGGCCCTTGCGGTGGATGTGACCGGGCATGATGCCGATCTTGATTTCGTCCGGGGTGATCAGGCCGGGGCAGTTCGGGCCCAGCAGCAGCGTCTTGCTGCCCTTGGCCTTCATGCGGTTCTTGACTTCCAGCATGTCGCGGACGGGGATGCCTTCGGTGATGCAAATCACCAGATCCAGCTCGGCCTCGACGGCTTCCCAGATGGCGGCGGCGGCGCCGGCGGGCGGCACGTAGATGACCGACACGGTGGCGCCGGTGTCGGCCTTGGCGTCCTTGACCGACGCGAAGATCGGCACGCCTTCAAAGTCCTCACCGGCCTTCTTGGGGTTCACGCCGGCCACGAAGGCGGCCTTGCCGTTGGCGTACTCGCGGCACATGCGAGTGTGGAACTGACCGGTCTTGCCCGTGATGCCCTGGGTGATGACCTTGGTGTCCTTGTTGATCAGAATCGACATTTGTGAATCCTTGGATTTTCTTTGTACCGCCGGGCCGCCCCAAGGTGCAAAGCGCCCCCTTGGGGGGCAGCAAGCCACGAAGGGGCGCGGCGTGGGGGCATATATTTACTTGACGGCGGCGACGACGCGGGTGGCGGCTTCGGCCATCGTGTCGGCGCTGATGATCGGCAGGCCCGACTCGGCCAGCATCTTCTTGCCGAGTTCTTCGTTGGTGCCCTTCATGCGCACGACCAGCGGCACGTTCAGGTTGACGGCCTTGCAAGCGGCGATCACGCCTTCGGCGATGACGTCGCAGCGCATGATGCCGCCGAAGATGTTGACCAGGATGGCCTTCACGCTCTTGTTCTTGAGCATGATCTTGAAGGCTTCCGTGACCTTCTCGGCCGTGGCGCCGCCGCCGACGTCCAGGAAGTTGGCCGGCTCGCCGCCGAACAGCTTGATGGTGTCCATGGTGGCCATGGCCAGGCCGGCGCCGTTGACCAGGCAGCCGATGTTGCCGTCGAGCTGGATGTAGGCCAGGTCGAACTTCGAGGCTTCGATTTCAGCCGGATCTTCTTCGTCCAGGTCGCGGTAGGCGACGATTTCCGGGTGGCGGAACAGGGCGTTGGAGTCGAAGTTGAACTTGGCGTCCAGGGCGATGATGTTGCCCTTGCTGTCGCGGTTCAGGGGGTTGATTTCGACCAGCGAGGCGTCGGTGTCCATGTAGCACTTGTAGAGCTTCTGGAACACGTCAACGGCCTGGGCGGTCGAGTCGGCGGGCAGGCCGATCGCGTTGGCGATCTTGGTGGCTTGCTCGGCGGAAAGGCCAACCAGCGGGTCGATGTATTCGGTGATGATCTTTTCGGGCGTGGAGTGAGCCACTTCCTCGATGTCCATGCCGCCTTCGCTGGAAGCGATGAAAGCGACATTCTGCGTGGCGCGGTCGGTGACCAGCGACACGTAGTATTCCTTCTGGATGTCGGCGCCGTCTTCGATGTACAGGCGGCGGACCTTCTGGCCTTCGGGGCCGGTCTGGTGCGTGATCAGCTGCATGCCCAGGATTTCCGAGGCCAGCTTGCGCACGTCGTCCAGCGAGCGGGCCAGCTTCACGCCGCCGCCCTTGCCGCGGCCACCCGCGTGGATTTGTGCCTTGACGACCCAAACCGGTCCACCCAGCTTTTCAGCGGCAGCCACGGCCTCGTCGACGGAAAGAGCGGGGATCCCGCGCGGCACCGGGATGCCAAATTGCTTCAGCAGTTCCTTGCCTTGATACTCGTGGATTTTCATGTGTTACCTGTCAGGACGTATGAGAAAGAGAAGGTGAATCGGAGGTCGAATCGGCCGATGCCTCAGCGCTGCCCCCGGTGTACCACTTGGGATAGTGCTCAGCCACCACCGGGCCGTCGGTGCTCAGCGCATGACAGCCGTCCAGTTGGAATGGACGCCGGTTCGGGTTGCTTTCCTGCCGCCGGCGGTTGGCCATGGTCTGCACCGCCGCGGTGGGAAGCACCTGCGACAGTTCGGTCATGTGCGTACAGCCCTCGACATGGCCGAAGCGCTCCTTGACCTGGCGGCGGAACCCCTTGAGCAGGTTCATGCCGATCAGGTCAGCGTAGGCGGATTCGATGGCCATGCAATGCTCGCCGTAAGGCGCGGCATCATAGACGGCCTGCGCCGCCACGATGGTGAAATCGCCATCGATGGTGATGCGCAGGTGCATATGGTGGATGGGTTGCCCCGCCTTGAACATCTCGCCGTCGCGCTTGGGGAAATCGTACGCCTTGACGTCGATGAGTTCGGCCTCCAGGTCCCAGTTGCCGTCATCGCGCGCATACGACTGCACGCGTATGGAACGCGTGTGCAGCGGCTGGCGAGGACAATCCGGCGGTGGCAAGGGCATGCTTGGGGCCTGCGGGGCAGAGACGGCCGGCGTATGGTGCGCGGCAACAAAACCTTCAAAGTATAGCGCAGCCCGCCCTGCCCCGACCGTCACAATGCGCGCCGCGCCAGCCCCGGCGGCGGGCGCGCCGCGCGTCCCCGGCTCAGCGCCGCGTCCACGGCGTGGCCGGGCTGCCGATCCAGGCCTGCCCGGCCGGAATGCTCTCGCCCTTGAGCACCAGGGTCAACGGCCCCAGCCGGGCGCCCTCCTCGACCCGGGTGTCGTACAGGATGGTGCTGCGCGGGCCGACATTGACGCCCTTGCCGATCCGCACCTGCCCGATTTTCATGACACGGTCTTCGAACAGGTGGGTCTGCGGACCCGACCAGGCATGCATGACCGCATCGTCCCCAATTGATACACAGTCGTACTCGGTGACGTCGGTGGTGTCCATGAACACGCCCTTGCCGATGCGCGCGCCCATGCAGCGCAGCGCCAGCGGCAGCCAGGGCGTGGCGCGCAGGAAATTGAAGAAATTGGGCACCGCGATCGATTCATACAGACTGGTGACGGCTTCGCTCTTCCAGACGAACGGCGTCCACATCGGTTCGGCGCGCGGCCGGTAGCGGCCGATCAGCAACCACTTGAGAAGCACCAGGAACAGGAAAGTGCCGACGCCGTACGCCACGCCGGCCAGCATCAGCTCGTCGAACGCCGCCACGAAACCGTCGCGCGCCGCGATCGGGATGACCTTCATCACCGTCAGGTAGCCCACCGCGATCACCACCGCCAGCGGCAGGATCATGCGCATCAACTCGACCGCGCCGCGCGCCACCTTGCGGCCCAGGCTGGGGCGAAAGGTGAGGTGCTCGGGAAAGCCCGCCGCCTGCTCGCGCGCCGGCAGCGCCAGCGGCGGGTTGCCTAGCCAGGTCTGGCCGCTGGCCATGCGGGCATTGGCCGGCGCCCGGCTCTGCACCCCGATCAGCACATCGTCGGGCAGCACCGAGCCGTCCGGCACATAGGCACCGTTGCCGACGAAGCTGCGGTTGCCGATGACGGTCGGCCGCATGGTCATCCAGCCGCGGTCGATCTCCTCGTCGCCCAGCATCACGCCGTCGGCGATGAAGCTGTCGCGGCCCAGTGTCAGCATGTCGGGCACGATGCCCATCGCGGTCGAGATCTCGGTGCCGGGCCCGACCTTGGCGCCCAGCAGCCGGTACCAGGTGCCGGCGTAGATCGACGCGTACAGGCCGTGCAGCACGCTCAGACTGGACTCCTGGATCTGGTTGGTCAGCCAGCGCCGCAGGTAGATCTGGCCATAGACCGGCCAGCGGCCGCTCGCCAGGCGCGGCAGCAGCGTCCAGCGCAACAGGGCGGACACCAGCACCGTCAGAAACAGCAGCAAGGCGCTGGCCGGCAGGGCCAGCAGCAGGTAGACCAGGAACGCGTAGGGCCAGGACACGCGCGCCCCCATCAGGTCGAGCCAGCGCGCGTCGATCCAGTCGATCAGCACGAAGCTCGGGAACACCGGCATGAAGAACAGCGCCGCGATCAGCGTGCCGCCGGCCGCGTAGGCCAGCACGTCCAGCCGCGCCCAGCGCCCTTCGCGCGCCGGCCGCTCGGGCAACTCGGGGGCGCGTGCCTGCGGATCATGCCGCGCCGGCGCGCCGGTCCAGATCTGGCCGGCCGGGATACGGGATCCGGCAGGCAGCGATGACAGGCCATCGAGCCGGCCGTCGGCCTCGATCACGACGTCGCCCTGCAGCACCGCGTAGGAACCGACATAGGCATTCTCGCCCAGCGTGATGGGCCGGACTTCCCAATGCGCACCGCGCACTTCGAAGTTTTCCAGGTTCACGGCGGCGCCGATGCTGGCCCCGTCGCCCACCGTCAGCAAGTCCGGGGCGCGCACCGAAATGCGACTGATGGCGGTATCGCGACCGATGCGCGCGCCTAGCGCCCGCAGGTACCAGGCCTGCAACGGCGACCCCGCCAGCAGGTGCGCCGGCGGAATATCGAAGATGCGGTCGACCAGCCACCAGCGGTAGAAAGTCCAGCCGTAGAGCGGGTAGCGGCCCGCCTTGAGCCGGCCCAGGATGCCCCATTTGCAGACCACCGCCACGCCGAAACTGAGCAGGTTGCAGGCCAGGTAGCTGGCGATCGACAGCGCCACCGCGCGCCACACCGAATCGCCCTCGTCGCCGGTGAAATAGTGATAGGTGAAGAACGGCGTCAGCCAGATCAGCATGCGCACGCCGATCAGTAGCGGCAGCACCGCCAGTTGCGCCAGGCCACAGGCCCAGCGGCGCCATTGCGGCACGCGCTCGATCGGCGCCTGCTGGACGGGCGCCGCCGCAGCCGCCGATTCGGCCGCCAGCGCGTCTAGCCGCGCCGCCAGCGCGCCCAGCACCGAATGCTGGTAGAGCTCGTGCATGGTCAGCGCCGAGAACTGCGGATGTTTGCGCAGCGAGGACACCAGCCGCGCCGCCAGCAGCGAATGGCCGCCCAGGTCACGGAAGAAATCGCTCGCCAGCCGCAGCGGCTGGCCCGGGAACAACGGCCGCAACGCCTCGAACAAGGCGTGTTCGGCAGGCGAGACCGGGGTGTCGTCCTCGCCGCTGGGCTCGGACGCGGTGGCCAGTTCGCGCGCCTTCAAGGCCTTGCGGTCGATCTTGCCCGAGGTCAGGCGCGGCACTTCGGCCACCAGCTCGAAGCGGGCCGGGATCATGTAGGCGGGCAACTCGGCCGCCAGCGCCGCGCGCAGCGCGTGCGGATCGAGCCGGGCATCGCCTTCCGGCGTCAGGAACGCCACCAGTTGATCGATGCCCGCCAGGTCGCGCAGCACCACGGCGGCCGCGCCGACGCCGGCCTGCCGGTACAGCGCGGCCTCGATCTCGCCCAGCTCGACACGGAAGCCCCGCACCTTGACCTGGTCGTCGCTGCGGCCCAGGCACTGGATCTGGCCGTTCTCGTCAATGCGCGCCAGGTCGCCGCTGCGGTACATGCGGGTGTCGTGCTCGCCGCTGGGGCGCGGATTGGCCAGGAACTTCTCGGCCGTCAGTTCCGGCCGCCCCAGATAGCCGCCAGCCACGCCGGGGCCGGTGATACAGAGTTCGCCGGTCTGGCCCTGCGGCAGCACCGCGCCATCCTCGCCGCGGATCAGCATGCCGTAGTTGGGCAGCGGCGTGCCGATGGTCACGGGCTGGCCCGGCAGCAGTTCGGCCAGGCTGGCCGACACGGTGGTCTCGGTCGGGCCGTAGGTGTTGAACAGGCGCCGGCCGGGCGTGGCCCAGCGCTGCACCAGGAACTCCGGGCACATCTCGCCGCCCAGGTTGACGATGCGCAGGCCCGGCACATCGCGCGCGAACAGCGCCAGCAGCGTCGGCACCGCGTGCAGCACCGTCACGCCCTCGCGCACCAGCGCATCGGGCAGGGCCTCGGGGTCGGTGGTCAGCATCTTGGGCGCCACCCACAAGCTGGCGCCCACCAGGTAGCTGATCCAGATTTCCTCGAACGACATGTCGAAGGCGACCGAGAACCCCTGGTAGACCTTGTCACCGTGGCGCACGCCGAGCACTTCGTTTTCGCTGCGCAGGAAATGACAGATGCTGGCCTGGCTGATCGGCACGCCCTTGGGCTTGCCGGTGGAGCCCGAGGTGTAGATCACGTAGGCGGGATGTTCGGGCGACAGACCGACCCGGCGGCGCAGGGTGCCCTCGACCGGCGCCGAAAGCTCCCAGGGCGTCCAGGTGGTCATGCCGTCCAGCCGCACCTCGCCCCCGGCCACCAGGCCGCGCGAACCGGCGTCCTGCAGGCAAACCAGCATGCGCTCGGGCGGCGTGTCGGACTCGAAGGGCAGCCAGGCGGCGCCGGCCTTGGCGATGGCGGCCTGCATCACCAGCAGTTCGTCGCCGCGCGGCAGGCACAGGCCGACGATATCGCCGGGCCGCACGCCGGCCTCGATCAGGTGATGCGCGGCCAGGTCGGCGCGGCGTCCGAGGTCTTCATAAGTCAGGGATTGATCCAGCCAATGAATGGCGATGGCGGTGGGATACCGCAGGATCGTGGCTTCCAGAATATCGGGCAGCGTTTCCGCTTGCAGCAGATCCGGCCGATAGGGGCCTTGGAGAATCATAGGTACGGCGACAATCCGGCAGAGGGGATGTTTGCCTATTGACCCACAAGGCGTGAATTCGTTCAAGCCCCGACGAAAAAAACCCCTGCGATGTGCATCCCGCACACAACACAGGGGTTCGCGGTTGGCGGCCCGCAGGGGCCCCCGCCCGGCCAGCCGCCGCGCTTCAGGCGGCTTCGCGCAGCGCGCGGGCGGCTTGCACCATGCCGATCAGCGCGGCTTCGGTTTCCGGCCAGGCACGGGTCTTCAGGCCGCAGTCCGGGTTCACCCACAGGCGCTCCTTGGGCAGGCGGGCAGCGGCCTTCCGCATCAAGCCGACCATCCAGTCCACTTCGGGCACATTGGGCGAGTGGATGTCATAGACGCCCGGGCCGATGTCGTTCGGGTAGCGGAAATCCTCGAAGGCCTTGAGCAGTTCCATGTTGGAGCGCGACGTCTCGATGGTGATCACGTCCGCATCCATGGCGGCGATCGACTCGATGATGTCGTTGAACTCCGAATAGCACATGTGCGTGTGGATCTGCGTCTCGTCGCGCACGCCGGCCGTCGACAGGCGGAAGCAGTCCACCGCCCAGTCCAGGTAGGCCTGCCAGTCGGCGCGGCGCAGGGGCAGCCCTTCGCGGATGGCCGGTTCGTCGATCTGAATGACATTGATGCCGGCGGCCTCCAGATCCACCACCTCGTCGCGCAAGGCCAGCGCCAGTTGGCGGCAGGTCTGTTCACGCGGCTGGTCGTCACGCACGAACGACCACTGCAGGATGGTGACCGGGCCGGTCAGCATGCCCTTGACCGGCTTGTCGGTCAGCGATTGGGCGTAGGAGGACCAGCCCACCGTCATCGGCGCGGGGCGAGCCACGTCACCGAAGATGATCGGCGGCTTGACGCAGCGCGAGCCGTAGCTCTGCACCCAGCCGTTCTTGGTGAAGGCAAAGCCGGCCAGCAGCTCGCCGAAATACTCCACCATGTCGTTGCGCTCGGGCTCGCCGTGCACCAGCACGTCCAGGCCGACTTTCTCCTGGAAGCGAATCACTTCCTCGATCTCTTTGCGGATCGCCGTCTCGTAGGCCGAGTCGGTCAGGGCGCCCGCCTTCCAGTCGCGGCGCAGCGCGCGGATCTCGGCGGTCTGCGGGAACGAGCCGATGGTGGTGGTCGGGAACGCCGGCAGGCCCAGTTCCTTCTGCTGGCGGGCGATGCGGCCAGCAAACGGGGCGCGCTCACGCGACACGCTGGCCGACGCGGCCATGCGCTGCGCCACCGCGGGATTGTGGATGCGGGCGGACGAGCGGCGGGCGGCCAGGGCGGCGCGCTGCTTGGCCAGGCCGTCCTGCACGCCGGGCGCGGTGGCGCCATCCAGCGCGCGGCCCAGCAGACTCAGTTCTTCCAGCTTCTGCGCGGCGAACGACAGCCAGCTCTTGAGCTCGGCGTCCAGCTCGGTTTCGTTGGCCAGGTCCACCGGCACGTGCAGCAGCGAGCACGACGGGGCCAGCCACAGGCGTTCGCCCAACTGTTGCTTGACCGGCGCCAGCGTGGCGATGGCGGCGTCCAGGTCGGTACGCCAGATGTTGCGGCCGTTGATCACGCCGGCGGACAGCACCTTGTCGGCGCCCAGGCCGGCCAGCACCTCGGACAGTTGCTCCGGGGCGCGCACCAGATCCACGTGCAGGCCGGCCACCGGCAGGCCCAGCGCCGTGTCCAGGTTGTCCTTCAAGCCGTCGAAGTAGGTGGCAACCAGCAGCTTGACCGGGCTGCCCGACAGCGTGGCGTAGACCTGCTTGAAGGCGTCGCGCCAGGCCTGCGGCAGATCCAGCACCAGGATCGGTTCGTCGATTTGCACCCATTGCACGCCCAGCTTGGCGCAACGGGCCAGCACTTCCTCGTACACCGGCACCAGGTTGGCCAGCAGTTGCAGCTTGGCCGCATCGGCCGCGCCGTCCGCGAAGGCGTCGCCCTTGCCCTGGAACAGCCAGGTCAGCGGCCCCGGGATCACCGGCTTGACGGCATGACCCAGCGCCTGGGCCTCCCGGATCTGCTCGAACAACGATTCACGGGCGATGCGGAAGGTCTGGCCCGGCACCAGTTCCGGCACGATGTAGTGGTAGTTGGTGTCGAACCATTTGGTCATTTCGCAAGCGGCGGCGGGCTTGCCGGACGGGGCACGGCCGCGGCCCATGCGGAACAGCGTGTCCAGCGAGACCGGTTCGTTGTCCTTCTGGCCGAAGCGCGCGGGCACGGCGCCCAGCAGCGTGGTCCATTCCAGGATCTGGTCGTACCAGGCGAAATCGCCCACGGGCACGAACTTGACGCCTGCGGCGGCCTGCACCTGCCAATGGCGGGCGCGCAACTCGCGGCCGGTCTGTTCCAGCGCTTCGCCGGTCTGCTTGCCTGCCCAGTAGGCTTCGACCGCGCGCTTCAGTTCGCGCTGGGCACCAATGCGGGGGAACCCCAAATTATGAATCGTAGTCATGGAAATCCCGTCATGAGACAAATTCTGTTCAAGTGCCAGCTATTCTGAGGCCAAAGCAAAATGAATCAAAATCAATGTCTACATTCATAAGATGAAAAAATCTCATACAATACCCGCTCACTCCCCGGTGGCCGGCAACGCTGGCCACCGGAGCGCCGCGTCCTTCTCACCGTCATCGCCCCATGCTGGAAATCCGCCATCTCGAAACGCTGACCGCCATCCGTGAAGGCGGCAGCCTGCAGGAAGCCGCCGAGCGCCTGCACCTGACCCAGTCGGCCCTGTCGCACCAGTTGCGCGACCTGGAGACCCGGCTGGGCACGCCGCTGCTAAACCGCCGTACCCGCCCGGCCCGCCTGACCACCGCCGGCCTGCGGGTGCTGGCGCTGGCCGACGAAGTCCTGCCGCGCATGCGCGCCACCGAGCGGGAACTGCAACGGCTGGCCGCGGGCCGCACCGGCCGCTTGCACCTGGCTATTGACTGCCATTCCTGCTTCCAGTGGCTGATGCCGGCGCTCGACGCCTTTCGCGCGCAATGGCCAGACGTGGCGCTGGATCTGTCGGCGGCGTTTTCCTTCGCGCCCCTGCCGGCGCTGGTGCGTGGCGACCTCGACCTGGTGATCACTTCCGATCCGCAACCGCTGGACGCGGTCGAGTACCTGCCGCTGTTCAAGTACGAGCTGGTGCTGGCCGTGTCCGAATCGAATCCGCTGGCCGGCAGTAAGTTCATCATGCCGGAGCAGTTGGCCGACCAGACACTGATCACCTATCCGGTCGACAAGCAGCGCCTGGACGTCTTCACGGCGTTCCTGGATCCCGCCGACGTCGAGCCAGCCGCCATCCGCAAGGCCGAGCTGACCCCCATCATTGCCCAGCTGGTGGCCAGCAACCGCGGCGTGGCCGCCCTGCCCAACTGGGCGCTGACCGAATACATGAACCAGGGCTGGCTGCGCCAGTGCCGCCTCGGGCCGCAAGGCGTGTGGCGCACCTTGTACGCGACCGTGCGCAGCGAGGACACCGACGCGTCATACATCGACGAGTTCCTGACGCTCACCCGCGATGTCTGCTTCAAGACGCTGAGCGGCATCAAATCGGTGAAATAAAGGAATGGGCGTTGGCGGCGCGGAGCGCGACGCGCTGACTGCCCTCGCCGCGTGGCACGCTCAGTCGTCGTCGCCCGCGCCCAGGATGCGGCGGATGACGTCATGCGCGAAGCCGCGGCTGGCCAGGAAGCGGGCCTGCTTGGCATAGGCGGCGCGATCCTCGGGTTTGGCGCCGAAACGCTTCTGCCAGACCTCGAACGCACGCTGGTGCTCGGTGGCGCGCAATTGCTCGCGCAATTCGGACACCTGGACGTCGTCCACGCCGTGCTGGCGCAATTCCTGCACGATGCGCGCCGCCCCCTGGCGCGAGGCGCGCCGATGCACCAGGCTTTGCGCGAAGCGCTCGGTCGACAGCCATCCCTCTTTTTCCAGCGCATCCAGCACGCGCTCGACTTCGTCCGCGTCTTCGGCATGGGGCGCGAGCTTGCGCGCCAATTCGTCCCGGGCGTGCTCGCGGCGCGACAGATAACCGACCGCGCGCATCTTCAGCGACGGCCCCTTGGGCGGCGTGCGCGGCGTGCCTTCGGACGCCGGCGCACCCTCGCCGCCCTCTTTGCCGCGCCGGCCACGCCCGCCGGCCGCGCGCCGTTCGGAACTGCGCTGCCACTGCGACGCCGGCGCACCGGCTTGCTCCGGCGCCGCGCCATCCAGATCGTGGTCGGACGCGGCGCGGGATTCAGCCGCCCGCCGCAGGTCCGACGTGCGGCGCAAGCCTTCGGGCTTGGCCACGGTCTCGAATTCATCGTCCAGCCTGGCGCGCAGGCGGTCGGCGGACGTGACGGGCGGTTTCCAGCTCATGCGTTTGCTCCATGTGCCAGCGGCAGGCCTCCCGGGACGGGAGCCTGCCGCGGGCGGCCGGGCTGGCCAGCCCGGGACGATACGGTGACGGGGTTACTCGTCGCTGTCGTCTTCGGCAGTGGGCACGAATTCCGCGGCGCGGCTGACGATGCCCTGGTTTTCGCGGACCCGGTTCTCGATCTCGATCGCCAGTTCCTTGTGTTCCTTCAGGTATTCGCGGACGTTGTCCTTGCCCTGGCCGATGCGGTTGCCGTTGTAGCTGTACCACGCGCCGGACTTGTCCACCACGTTGGCGGCCACGCCCAGGTCGATGATTTCGCCTTCGCGCGAGATGCCGGTGCCGTACATGATGTCGAACTCGGCCTGCTTGAACGGCGGCGCGACCTTGTTCTTGACCACCTTGACGCGGGTTTCGTTGCCGACCACTTCGTCGCCCTTCTTGATCGAGCCGATGCGGCGGATGTCCAGGCGCACCGAAGCGTAGAACTTGAGCGCGTTGCCGCCGGTGGTGGTTTCGGGGTTGCCGAACATCACGCCGATCTTCATGCGGATCTGGTTGATGAAGATGACCATGCAGTTGGTCTTCTTGATGGTGGCGGTCAGCTTGCGCAGCGCCTGGCTCATCAGGCGGGCCTGCAGGCCGGGCAGCGAATCGCCCATTTCGCCTTCGATTTCGGCCTTGGGCACCAGCGCGGCCACCGAGTCGACGACGATCAGGTCGACCGAACCCGAGCGCACCAGCGCGTCGGTGATTTCCAGCGCCTGCTCGCCCGTGTCCGGCTGCGAGATCAAGAGGTCGGCCAGGTTGACGCCCAGCTTGGACGCGTATTGGACATCCAGCGCGTGTTCCGCGTCGACGAAGGCGCAGGTGCCGCCCAGCTTTTGCATTTCGGCGACGACCTGCAGCGTGAGGGTGGTCTTGCCCGACGATTCCGGACCGTAGATTTCGACGACACGGCCGCGCGGCAAGCCGCCGACGCCCAGCGCGATATCCAGACCGAGCGAACCCGTGGAAACCACCTGGATGTCATGCGAGACCTCGTTGTCGCCGTAGCGCATGATCGAGCCCTTGCCGAACTGCTTTTCGATCTGCGAGAGCGCGGCGGCCAGCGCCTTGGCTTTTTCCGCAGCGGCGGCCTTGGTGGTTTTGTCGTCCATGTAGTGTCCTGTCGGGTCTGTAACGTATCGGGTATCGAGTATCGCGGCGCGGCGCGTGAAGGTCAGCGCGCGGGTTGTCGCAAGGGGGTGATCGAGACGGTTGATCGGAAAGCGATAGCGCAGATTATGGCATCGGATTGTACTGTACAAAAAAACAGTGTGCCACAGTTTTCCACGTATACCCTGAGTGGGCAAGCCCGGTGCCGTATGCCAGAATCGGGGAAAAAACGGGCGCTATGTCCCCATTGCGCCTCCCCGGCCCGCCGCCCCGGTTCCGCCCAGGGCGGCATGCGCACGCCGTCCAGCGCGGCGTGCTTCACCTTCTTTCGACTGCCCATGCGCATCCTGATCGCCGAAGACGACAGCATCCTGGCCGACGGCCTGTCACGCTCGTTGCGCCACAACGGCTATGCGGTGGATGCCGTGCGCGACGGCCTGGCCGCCGATTCGGCGCTGGCGGCCCAGGCCTTCGACCTGCTCATCCTGGATCTCGGCCTGCCGCAACTGGCCGGCCTGGAAGTGCTGCGCCGGTTGCGGGCCCGCAATTCCGCCCTGCCCGTCCTGATCCTGACCGCCGCCGACAGCATCGAGCAGCGCGTCAAGGGCCTGGATCTGGGCGCCGACGACTACATGGCCAAACCCTTCGCGTTGTCCGAGCTGGAGGCGCGCGTGCGTGCCCTGACCCGCCGCGGCGCCGGCGGCGGCGCCACGCTGCTCAAGCACGGGCGGCTGGTGTTCGACCAGACCGGGCGCGTGGCCATGGTCGATGACCAGACGCTGGATCTGTCGGCGCGCGAGGTCAGCCTGCTGGAAATCCTGCTCACGCGCAGCGGCCGCATGGTCAGCAAGACCCAACTGGTCGACCACCTGTGCGAATGGGGCGAGGAAGTCAGCACCAACGCCATCGAGGTCTACGTGCACCGCTTGCGCAAGAAACTCGAACCCAGCGGCGTGAAGATCGTGACGGTGCGCGGCCTGGGCTATTGCCTCGAACGGGATCAGGGTGCGGCCTACCTCGCAAGCTGAACCGCCCCAGCCGGAGACGCTCAACCAGGAAGCGCTGGATGTGATGCAGGCCGGGGCCCGCGGCCCCAGCTTCGCGCCGCCGCAGCGCTCGCTGCTGGGCGAGATCCTCGATTGGATGCTGGCGCCACTGTTCCTGCTGTGGCCCATGAGCGTCGCCATTACCTACGTGGTGGCGCAGAACATCGCCAACGTGCCCTACGACCGCGCGCTGGCCAACAACCTGCATGTGCTGACCCGCCAGGTCCACGCCCAGGACGGCCGCGCGGTCCTGAAGATGACCGACGCGGCGCGCGAGGTGCTGCGCGCCGACGAAACCGACAGCGTGTTCTGGCTGGCCCTGGGCAGCCGCGGCGAATACCTGGGTGGCGACCGCGCCCTGCCCCTGCCGGCCTCGGTCGGCCAGCCGCGCCCCGGCGAAGTGCAGTATGAGGACGACACCCTGCGCGGCTTCGGCGTCCGCCTGGCCTACACCTGGGTCGACCTGAACCTGCCCAACACCCAGCCGGCACTGCTGATCGTGGCCGAAACGGTGGAAAAGCGCACGCAACTGGCCAACGACATCATCAAGGGCGTGATCATTCCGCAGTTCGTGGTGCTGCCGATCGCGGTGCTGCTGGTGTGGTTCGGGCTGTCGCGCGGCGTGGCGCCGTTGAACGCGCTGCAGCAGCGGCTGCGGGCGCGGCGGCCGGACGACCTATCGCCCATCGACGAGCGCGCCGCGCCGTCCGAGATCGCGCCGCTGGTGGCGGCCATGAACGACCTGCTCGACCGCCTCTCGGCCAACGTGCAGGCGCAGCGCCGCTTCGTTGCCGATGCCGCGCACCAGTTGAAGACGCCGCTGGCCGGTCTGCGCACCCAGGCCGAACTGGCCCTGCGCGACGCCAGTCCCGAGGAAATGCAGGCCAGCCTGCGCCAGTTGGTCACCGGCTCCGAGCGCGCCACCCGTCTGGTGAACCAGTTGCTGCTGCTGGCGCGGGCGGAAAACCCCAACGCCATCGGCCTGGCGGCTACCGACCTGAACGCCATCGCCTACGAGCAGGCCATGCACTGGGTGCCGCAGGCGCTGTCGCTCGGCACCGACCTCGGCTTCGAGGGTTCGGAGACGCCGGTCCAGATCAACGGCAACCCGCTACTGCTGGCCGAGTTGCTCAACAATCTGGTCGACAATGCCCTGCGCTACACCCCGCGCGGCGGCCATATCACGGTGCGGGTGCTGGGACACGGCGGCCAGGGCATCCTGGAGGTGGAAGATTCCGGCCCCGGCATCGCGCCGGAAGAGCGCGAGCGCGTCTTCGACCGCTTCTATCGGGTGCTGGGTACGCTGTCGGACGGCAGCGGCCTGGGCCTGGCGATCGTCAGGGAAATCGCCCAGAAGCATCAGGCGACCGTGCTCGTCAGCGACCACCCGACGCCTCACTCCGACCTGCCGGGCACCCGCATCCGCGTGGTCTTCCCGCTCTACGCCGAGCCGGCCGACGACCTCGGCGACTAGCATCGCGCCCCCCCGCGCCGGCCTGCGCCGACGCTGGCAAGGCGCCACGAGTTCCCCCTTCCGCCCCTAGGACTATCCCTAGCTTCCCCAGGCACACTTACATTAAGTTTCAATTTTAAGATTCAGGTAAGGGTCACGTCAGTACCTCGTCAGCCTCGCCCGCCAACCTTGCGATAGCTCGATGTCGGCCCCGCCGGCGGAGGGTCAAGCACGGCGGAGAACCGCCGGCCAAGAAAATCGAGGAGACATCATGAGCACAACTACCATGGCAGGCCGCGGTTCATCCGCGAATCCGCGCCCGATGACCAAGGATGAGCGCCGCGTCATCTTTGCCTCGTCGCTGGGCACGGTGTTCGAGTGGTACGACTTCTATCTTTACGGTTCGCTGGCCGCGATCATCGCGCAGCACTTCTTCTCCGGCGTGAACCCGACCGCCGGCTTCATCTTCGCGCTGCTGGCCTTCGCCGCCGGCTTCGCGGTGCGTCCGTTCGGCGCGCTGGTGTTCGGCCGCCTCGGCGACCTGGTGGGCCGCAAATACACCTTCCTGGTCACCATTGTGATCATGGGCCTGTCCACCTTCCTGGTGGGCGTGCTGCCCAGCTACGCCAGCATCGGCCTGGCCGCCCCCGCCATCCTGATCGTGCTGCGCCTGCTGCAAGGCCTGGCGCTGGGTGGCGAGTACGGGGGCGCGGCGACCTACGTCGCCGAACACGCCCCCCATGGCCGCCGCGGCTTCTACACCTCGTGGATCCAGACCACCGCCACGCTCGGCCTGTTCCTGTCGCTGCTGGTGATCCTGGGCATCCGCACGTTCATGGGCGAAGACGACTTCAAGGCCTGGGGCTGGCGCATTCCGTTCCTGATCTCGGTCGTGCTGCTGGGCATCTCGGTGTGGATCCGCCTGCAACTGAACGAATCGCCGACCTTCCAGCGCATGAAGGAAGAAGGCAAGGGTTCGAAGGCGCCGATCGCCGAATCGTTCGGCCAATGGAAGAACCTGAAGGTCGTGCTGCTGGCGCTGCTGGGCCTGACCGCCGGCCAGGCAGTGGTCTGGTACACCGGCCAGTTCTACGCGCTGTTCTTCCTGACGCAGACGCTGAAGGTCGACGCCAACACCGCCAACATCATGATCGCGGTCGCGCTGCTGATCGGCACCCCGTTCTTCGTGATCTTCGGCGCCCTGTCGGACAAGATCGGCCGCAAGCCCATCATCATGGCCGGCTGCCTGATCGCCGCGGCGACCTACTTCCCGATCTTTCAGGGCCTGACCCACTTCGCCAACCCCGCGCTCGAGAAGGCGCAGGCCAGCGCGCCGGTCACGGTCATCGCCGACCCCACCACCTGCTCGTTCCAGTTCAACCCGGTGGGCACCGCCTCGTTCACCAGCTCGTGCGACGTGGTCAAGTCGTTCATGGCCCGCAATTCGGTGAACTACAAGAACGAAGCGGCCCCGGCCGGCGCGGTCGCCAAGGTCAAGATCGGCAATGACGAGTTCGCCTCGTTCGACGGCAAGGGCATGGCGCCCGCCGACTTCAAGGCCAAGACCGCTGAACTCGACAAGGCCCTGACCGCCGCCATCCGCAGCCACGGTTACCCGGCCAAGGCCGATCCGGCGCAGACCAACACCGTCATGGTGGTGCTGCTGCTGACCATCCTGGTGATCTACGTGACCATGGTGTACGGCCCGATCGCGGCGATGCTGGTGGAAATGTTCCCGACCCGCATCCGCTATACCTCGATGAGCCTGCCGTACCACATCGGCAACGGCTGGTTCGGCGGCTTCCTGCCCCCGGTCGCCTTTGCCGTGGTGGCCGCCACCGGCAACATCTACGACGGCCTGTGGTATCCGATCATCATCGCGGTCATGACCCTGGTCATCGGCACGCTGTTCGTGCGCGAATCCAAGGACAACGACATCAACGGCTGACCGACCATCCCCCGCCGGGCGGGACTGCTGCGCCTGCCCGGCCTTTCAAAAGCTCCCTTGGGGGCTTTTTTTTTGCCGCAACGCCGCGCCCCGCCCGCGCGCGGCATGAGCGCGCCGGCCGATTCAGGACGCTGTCAGACCCCCCCCGTTAGACTGGCGCCTCAGATTACGGCCTTGCGCCTCATCGCCCGGCGATTGATCCCCCTGCCAGGCGGTTGCAGGGCTAGTGTTCTGACACCGATACCGCGTTCCCCGCGAGCCTTTTATGACGCGGTATTGTGTGCTCCCGTACCGGCCCGGCCTCTATTGAGCCGGGCCGCTTTTTTTGCCGCCACGGATATCCCCGGCATGAAAAAAGGCGGCCATCGCCGGCCGCCTCGTATTCCGCAATGGGCGCCTCAACGACGCATGCCCACGCCGATGACCAGCACGCCGGCCACGATCGCGGCAATGCCGGCCCACATCGGGATCGGCACGGACTTCTCGGTTTCGGCCGTGGCCTTGACCGAGCCGACCTGCAGCACGGTTTCCTCGGACTTGTAGCTGAAGCCCTTGTAGGCCAGGGCGGCAATGCCCAGCACGATCAGGATGGCACCGACGATTTTCATGCTTCTTCTCCTATTGCACAGGGATGTGGCGGACATTACCGCATGGCTGTGTCCCTGTCAGTGACAGAACGTGTCGCCTCGCCCCATCGTATTGCCGCGACGGCAAAGCGGTCTGCGTCGTATAGAATCAACCCTTTTGGCCGACGCTCATGTGGTTCAAGAATCTCAAGATTTACCGTCTTTCCTCGCCGTGGACGCTGACCGGCGAGCAGCTTGAAGAAACGCTCGCGCGGCATGCCTACCAGGCCGGCAACAACCTCGAAATGCAGAGCCTGGGCTGGGTGCCGCCGCGTGAAAACGGCGGGCTGGCCCACGTCGTCGGCGGGCAGATCCTGCTGAATCTGCGCGCCGAGAAAAAGCTGCTGCCCAGCACCGTCGTCAACCAGGTCGCCAAGGCGCGCGCCCAGGAAATCGAAGAGCAGCAGGGCTACAAGCCGGGCCGCAAGCAGATGAAGGAAATCAAGGAGCGCGTCACCGACGAGCTGCTGCCGCGCGCCTTCAGCGTCTACCGCGACACCCGCGTCTGGATCGACCCGCAGAACCACTGGCTGGTGATCGATGCCGCCGCCTCGGCCAAAGCCGATGAAGTGATCGGCCTGTTGGCCAAGTGCGTGGACCCGTTCCCGCTCGAAAACCTGTACGTGGCCCAGTCGCCGGCGTCGGCCATGACCGGCTGGCTGGCCGAGGACGAAGCGCCGACCAACTTCAGCATCGACCAGGACACCGAGTTGCGCTCGTCCGGCGAAAGCGGCGCGGCCATCCGCTACGTCAAGCACTCGATCGACGCCGACGATGTGCGCCGCCACATCCAGTCGGGCAAGCAGTGCACCCGCCTGGCCATGACCTGGGCCGACCGCATTTCGTTCGTGCTGACCGAAGGCCTGGACGTCAAGCGCGTCGCGCCGCTGGACGTGCTCAAGGAAGGTAACGACACCGTCGCCGCCAATGACGACGAGAAGTTCGACTCCGACATGATGCTCATGACCGGCGAGCTGGCCAAGATGCTGGCCGAGCTGGTCGAAGCGCTGGGCGGCGAAAAGAAGATCTGAGCCCCGCGCGCGGACGCCGCCACGACAGGCCGCCCCGGAACGGGCGGCCTTTTTCATGGGCCTGCTGGGCCGCCTTGCGCCGGGCAGCTCCTCAGGCCGCGACGCAGCGGTCGCGCCCGGACTGCTTGGCCTGGTACAGCGCCTTGTCGGCCCGCTCGATCAGGTAGGCGTAGTCGGGATGCCCGTCGAAGGTCGCCACGCCGATGCTGGTGGTGATGCGCAGGCTGCCGGCCTGCGCAATCACGAAGGCGTGGCGGCGGATCTCCGCCCCCAGCTTCTCGGCCACCGCCAGCGCGGCCTCGCGGCCTGTGTCCACCAGCACCACCAGGAACTCCTCGCCGCCATAGCGAAACACGAAGTCGCTCGACCGGCAGGACTGGTGCACGACTTCCGCGAACTGACGCAGCACCTGGTCGCCACCCGAGTGGCCATGCCGGTCGTTGATGGCCTTGAAATGGTCGATATCGAGCAACAGCACCGAGAACGTCGAATGCTCGCGCGTGGCGATCAGGATCTCGCGCCCGATCACCGACGGCAGGAAGCGGCGGTTCAGCACGTTGGTGAGCGGATCGCTGCCGCTCTCGATCTCGGCCACCATGTCGAACAGGCCGTTGAGCAAGTGTTTGATGCGCGCCACCAGTTCCTGCAGCTCGCGCACCTGGTCGGGCAGCGTCTGCGCACTGCCCTGCAGCAGGCTGGGCAGCACCACGTCATCGAGCCGCGCCACCGCATCGGTGATCTGGCGCAACGCCGGCGCGCTCTCGAACAGCACGCCGCCCTTGTGTTGCAGCCACAGGCCGAACTCGGAGGCCGACAGTCGCGGCAGCACCTGCTCGGGCGCGCGGTAATGCAGACCGATCAACACCGCCTGGCTCCATTCGAGCAGCGCGGCGCGCTGGCGCTCGCGCTCGGTGGAAATGTTCTGGCCCAGCGCGAACAAGCGATAGGCCTCGTCGTTGCGGGCGCCACGGTTGATGTCGCGCATGAAGGCGCGGCTCATCTGCTCGATCGCCAGGTCGAACAGGTTGCAGACATACTGGGTCGCGATCGATGCGGCCACGCCGTCCAGGTCGCTGGCACGCAGGCGCTGCGCGATTTCGTTCTTCAGGATGCGCGCGCCGGCCATCACCAGGTGGATCGGGATATGCACGCGCGCATGCACCTCGCCGACCTTCTTCTGGATCGCCATCAGCGCCGCGATGTCGCCCTGCTCGCGCACGCACAGCAAGCCCTTGAGCCAGCCCTTCATGCCTTGATGCAGGCGCGTGGCGACGATCTCGTGCGACAGGCGCGGGCCCGCTTCGGCGTCGCCCAGCAGGGTGGAATAGAAGGCGTCGACCAGTTCGTTGGCGCTGTCGGACACAACCGCCGCGACCTGGCCACGGGTATAGGCGTCGACCGAGGAATAGACCGCCTCCCAGGCCTGGGCATTGGATGCGCTCAGATAACAGCCCTGCCCGGCGGGATCAGGAGAAGACAGGACTGCGCGACTAATCGAAGACATAAGACCTTCCGACCGAAGATTCCCCGGCGTGTCTCGGAGCGACACGCGACAGGAAAAACCAGCGCGGATTATGCTTGAAATCGCCGGCGGCGGCCGTCATGGCGGCCTCGCCGCGCCGCCCCGCGGGCGCCTTACTCCAGGCCGTGGAACACCGAGTCGTCCGGGCCGATGTGCGACGGGTGCTGCCACGTCACATCGCGCAGCGAGTGCTGCACCAGTCCTTCCACGCCCAGCAGCACGGCGAAGATGGCCATGCGGATGGGAATGCCGTTGTCGGTCTGGCGGAAGATCGCCAGGCGCGGATCATGGTTCAGGTCCACGCTCAGGTCGTTGGCGCCCGGCCGGCTGTCGCGCGGCAGCGGGTGCATGACGATCGTATCCGGGCCGCAGTAGGCATCGATGATGGCGCGGTTGATCTGGAAGTCGGGCGTGTAGCCTTCGTTCTCTTCGTTGGCGAAGCGCTCTTTCTGCACCCGCGTGGCGTAGATCACGTCGGCGCCCGCCAGGCCCTCGGCCAGCGAGGTCTTCTGCTCGATGATGTTGCCGTTGCGGCTGGCCTGCTCGATGATGTAGGACGGCATCTCCAGGCCCTTGGGCGACACCAGCGAGAACTTGACGTTCTTGTACAGCGCCATCAGCTTGATCAGCGAATGCACCGTGCGCCCGTACTTCAGGTCGCCGACCATGGCGATGTGCGCGCCATCGAGCAGCTTGCCCAGGCGCGAGAACTCGGTGAGGATCGTGTACAGGTCGAGCAGCGCTTGGCTGGGGTGCTCGCCCGGGCCGTCGCCGCCGTTGACCACCGGGATGTTGGTGGCGCGCGCGAATTCCGCCACCGACCCCTGATCCGGGTGGCGGATCACCATCGCATCGACGTAGCCGCTCATGACGCGACTGGTGTCGTAGATGGACTCGCCCTTGGCCATCGACGAGAAGGTAAAGCCGGTGGTGTCGCAAACCGAACCGCCCAGACGGCAGAAGGCCGAGCCGAAGCTCACGCGGGTTCGCGTGCTGGCTTCGAAGAACAGGTTCCCAAGCACCGCGCCTTCGAGCACGCGCGAGACCTTCTGGCGACGCGCGATGGGCTGCATCATGTCGGCAACGCGAAACAGGTCTTCGACCGACTCGCGCGTGAACTGATCCACCGACAGCAACTGATGCTTGCCTTCCACCGCGATACGCTCGCGCAGCGGGCCATCTTGTACGCTCTGCGTATATTTTTCGAGCAGGACGCCGTTCTGCACGATTTCGCTGACGAAGCGCTGCACCACCTCCGGCATGGCGCGGAATTCCTGCGACCCCTCGGGCAACAGCCAGGTATCCAGGGCACGGCGTTTCACGCCGATCCGCGTCGCGAACACGTCGCGCGTGAGATTCAGGCGGCGCATGGCGTCGCGCAGGAAGGCTTGCTGGGAAATGGTCATGACAGGTCCCGGAGAGAGGGGTTTATATACGCACTGCGCATATTATTCTCAACGCAAGTGCATGTCCAACACTTTTGCGCACACGGGTTTACCCTTAAAACTCAACGGCGGGCGTAGGTCGTCATGTGCGGCGCCGCGTCCGTGGTGGCCTGCCCGGCCGCCAACCAGCAACCGACGCAGAAGGCCAGCGCGCTGGCCAGGTAACAAAGCAATCCCAGTACCTGCGCCGGCAGATGCGCGCGGGTCCACTGGCCGTTGTAGCCCTGGCGCAACAGACTGACCTGTGCCAGATAGGCGAACACCGCCCCCAGGCAGGCCAACAGCAGGCCCGCCAGCAACAGCATCAGAGGCAGTTGCAGATCGGGGGCGGCGATATCGCCGCCCACCATGCCCAGCGCGAACGCCGTCAGACCCAGCGCGGCGCCGCCATTGAGCCAGCCCAGCAAGCGCAACGCGCCCGCCAGCAAGGCGAACGACGTGCCGGCGGCGCGGATCTGCCGGGTGCGTGCGTCCATGCCTATCCGCCCTTGCGGCAGACCGGCGTGGCACTCTGGATCGAGGCGCGCGCCGCGGCGAGTTCGGCCGCATCCCAGCGGCCTTCGCCCAGGACCGTGACAGTGACCTTGGCCTTGGCCGGGCCATCGGACTCGGCCGAAATCAATTCGAGGATCTTGGCGGTTTCACCCACTTTGTAGACCTGCACCTCGTCGGGCGCGCCCTTCTCGCCCAGGACATGCTTCCAGGCGTAGGCCACGTTGTAGGGATGCTGCACATTCACATGGCAGGCCCGCACGTATTCGCCCGCGCGCCGGAATGCCGCCTGGTAATTGGTATCGACGCTGAACGTCTCTTTCAGCACGGCCTCGGACTCGTACACGCCGGTGCTGGCGCAACCGCCCAGCAAAGCCAGCAACGTGACGCCCACCCACACAGACTTGCGCATGATTCTTCCTGCCATCGGATTCGGATTCCCGCGATTATGCCAGCGGCCGCAAAAAGGCCACGCCCGAAATGCCCTGGCATTTCTACGTGGCCCTGGTCGCGCACGCGGCGCGCGGAACGCCCGGCACCTTTACTTGGTCGCGGCGCCCTCGATCTTTTCACCGCCGCGCTGGATGTCCTTGCCGGCCCCTGCAACGGTATTGCACCCCGCCGACATGGCGGCAATCGAAAGCAGCATGACGAGAATCACTTTGTTCTTCATGGACATCTCCTTGTCGAGGCGTGGAAACCGGAGCCAGCATACCGCAAAGGCCGCGATTTGCGCAGCGGTGCCCACGCCCTGGCGCCTGCACGCAAGCGCTGGCCATCGGCCACATGGCCTCGCCGCGCGCGGCTGTCGCGTATTTGGCGGCAATGGATTAGGATGCGCTAATGACCAAGAAACACGTATCGGAAAACAGCGGCGCCATGCCCGACGCCTGGGGCTGGGAGCAGCCGCAATGCCGCGGACAGGCGGCATTGGCCCTCTTCATCGACGATCTGCACCGCATCCTCCAGGCCCATGCCGCCGGCCGCCTCGCCGCCAGCAGCACCCTGGCCGACGCCCAGGAACAGGTCGACGACCTGCTGGCCCGATACAACGCCATTGCCGGCGCGCCCGACATCTTCCTGGGCCAGTCGGTGCAACTCAAGGAAGGCATCGACCGCAATGGCGTCTCGCACACGGTACCCATTTTTTCGGCGCGCCTGAAGCAATCGCTGGTCGCCATGCTGGGACAAGGCCCCGGCTGACCCGACATCCCGGCCGCCCCCCGGCCGACGCCCGGAACAGCCCAAACAAGAGAGGGAGACCGCAGAATGAATACCGACAATGTCGTAGAGTTCCTCCGCCTGCTGTCGCTGGATGTCTCGCTGGGCGCCGCCGCCCAGCACGCCGCGAGCCAGGCGGATGCGCCTCTGGCGTTGGCTCGCCTGGCCACCGCGCACGGCTTGCCTTGCAGCGCCTCGGACTGGTCGATATTCGCCCGCGATTGTCTCGATTTCTCGAATGGCGCGCCCGTGAGCGAACCTGTGGGTGACGCCAGGATCTGGCAATTGGTGCAGGATCCAGGCCAAGGCACCCGCGTGCCCGCCAGCGCCGTCACCCGGGTCATCGGCATCATCACGCAGCCCGACGGCCCCGCGGTCGTCGGCCATGTCGTCAATGACCTCGCGCCGCGCCCGCCGCAGGGCGCCTCCTCCTATCCCCGCGGCTCCTGACCCGGCTCAGCGCCCCGCCAGGAAATCCGCTACGCCCGCCGCGGCCACCACCCCGCTGGCCATGCACGCGGTCAGCAAGTAGCCGCCCGTCGGCGCCTCCCAGTCCAGCATTTCGCCCGCGCAGAACACGCCGGGCGCGGCCTGCAACATCAGGCCGGGCGTCAGCGCCTCGAAGCGCACGCCGCCCGCCGTGCTGATGGCCTCGTCCATCGGCCGCGGGCGCTCCAGCCGCAGCGGCAGCGCCTTGACCAACCGCCCCAGACGCTCGGGATCCCGGAAAGTCTCGGCCCCGGCGCTTTCGCGCAGCAATCCCGCCTTGACGCCCGTGAGCCCCAGCCGGCTTTGCAGATGGCTCGACATCGAGCGCGCGCCGCGCGAATGGGTCAGCGCCGCCAACACCTTTTCCTGCGTCCAGCCGGGCGCCAGATCGAGCAGCGCGATGGCGTGCCCGGCAGCCTCGATCCGGTCGCGCAGGGGCGCCGACAGGGCATACACCAGGCTGCCCTCGATGCCGCTTTCCGTGACCACGAACTCGCCCTGGCGCGCCGGCCCGGGGCCGGCCTCCCCGACCACGCGCAAAGTGACCGATTTGACAGGCTGGCCAGCATGGCGCTGCCGGAAGTGCGCCGACCAGGCCACATCGAAACCACAATTGGCGGGCCGCAACGGCGCCGTGGCGATGCCGTGCGCGGCCAGTCCCGGCAGCCAGGCGCCGTCCGACCCCAGCTTGGCCCAACTGCCCCCGCCCAGGGCCAGCACCACCGCGTCGGCCGCCTGCCCGCGCACGCCTTCGGGGGTGTCGAAGCGCAATTCGGCGGCGCCCGGCGCCACGACCGGCGGCCAGCCCAGCCAACGGTGGCGCATATGGAAGCGCACGCCACTGGCGCGCAGCCGGGCCAGCCAGGCGCGCAGCAGCGGCGCGGCCTTCATTTCGGCGGGAAACACGCGGCCCGAGGAACCCACGAAGGTTTCGATGCCTAGCTGCCGCGCCCACTCGCGCAGGCCGGTCGCATCGAGTTCGCGCAGCCAGGGTTCGATCCGCGCGGCACGCTCGCCATAGCGCGCCAGGAACGGCGCCGCGGCTTCGCTGTGCGTCAGGTTCAGCCCGCCGCGGCCGGCCATCAGGAACTTGCGCCCCACCGACGGCATCGCGTCGTACACGTCGACCTGGGCGCCGCGCGCGGCCAGGCCCTCGGCGGCCATCAAGCCCGCCGGCCCGCCGCCGATCACGGCCACGCGCTTGCCGCAGGGGATCGGGGCGTCCTGGGAGGGATGCGGATGGGAAGGCATGAGGAGCGAAGTTCAGGTAAACCAGGGTGGGACGCACCGCCGGGGCTGCGATTGTCGCATGGGCCGGCCACGGCTTGCGCCGGACGAAAAAAAACCCCGCATGGGGCATTTTTTCATCGCCGTGGCCAAACCTTTGATATTGCTACGATATCGCGACATGCGCAGCGTCTATCCCAAGGCTTGTCCACAGTCGCTGTGGGTAACTGGGGCGCGCCCCGCGGGACGCGACTGACGGGAACTGCCTTCTAGGTGTTGCCCGCGGCCTGCATCGGGCCCGGCCAGGGCTCGGCGTCGAGCTGGAAACGCAATTCCTGGTATTCGCCGTCGACCGCCACCGCGCGCAGCAGCCCGGCGTCCAGGGCCTGGCCCAAGGCGCGACGGCAAAGGGTCTCGGGATCGTCGGGCAGCGACTGGAACACCCCGTCGGGTATGCGCAACCGCAGCAGTGCCTGGGGATCGCCCCGTTCGGCGGGCCGGCCGATATGGATGTGGGCCGGGTAGCCATGCGGGCACCAGATGCCCACGTGATATTTGCCTTCGATACCGGTATCGGCAACGTAGCCGGGATGATCGTATTTTGCCGTGCCCATGGCCCCTCCTCGTGTGCGCGGCGGACGTGCGCGCCTGAACCATGGTAGCGCAGCCCTCGGACGCTGTGCGGCCGCCGGCCTCCGGGAAAGCCCCGACTGGAACGGCAGCTTGATACAAGGCAAGCGCGGGACGAAAAAAAACCGCGACTGGCGTCGCGGTTTTCTGCTGGGCGGTGGCGGGCCGGAATACGGGCCGCGCCGGGCGCCGGGTACTGCTTGAAACTGGTTGCGGGGGCAGGATTTGAACCTACGACCTTCGGGTTATGAGCCCGACGAGCTGCCAGACTGCTCCACCCCGCGTCTGATGTGTGAATCATACATCATTTTGAAATGTTGTGCAGCGCACCGAGCCGCCCGGCCGGATTATTCTTGTGCGCCAGGCCCCGCCAGCAGCCGGCGATGGCCCG
Organism: Achromobacter sp.; assembly: GCF_050285565.1. GTDB lineage: Bacteria > Pseudomonadota > Gammaproteobacteria > Burkholderiales > Burkholderiaceae_B > Achromobacter. Next base: position 497,190 of record NZ_JBLZXG010000001.1, on the reverse strand, counting down.
GATCCAGGCCATTGCACCGGGGCGCTCCAGGCAAATCACGTGCGCCGGGGTGAGCGCCGTCAGCGTCAGCGGACCGCGCTCCGCCAGCACGAAACTCTCGCCCGCATGCAGGCGCGCGGGCGGCGGCAAATAGACGCCTGGCGGCACGTCCGAGCGATACGCCGGCTCGGCCAGCATCAGGCTGCCCGTGACGCAGACCACCGTCGCCCCGCCCCGCAGGTACATCTGGCGGCTGGCACCGCACAGCAGGTCGAAGCGTTGCGAACGGGGGGCGGGGGCGGGAAAAAGGGCCATGGTCATCTCCAATCTGACGCCTACAGTCTGCGCCCGCCCTGCTTTGCGCAACAGCCACACAATCCTCCTTTCTGTACCGATGCAGTCTATCGATTTCGGCACTGTTATGGTGTACTTTGCGGAAATCTGTGCCTACCCTCAACCCAACCTCGGGGAGCATGATCGGCGCATGGACCCGCAACCGCTATATCTACGCCTGGCGAACCATTACCGGCGCGCCATCCAGACCGGGGTCCTGGCCCCGGCGCAGCGCATGCCGTCGGTGCGCACTCTGGTACGCACCCACCACGTCAGCCTCTCGACCGCGCTGCAGGCCTGCCGGCTGCTCGAAGACGATGGCCTGATCGAAGCCCGGCCGCGCTCCGGCTATTTCGTCCTCAAGCCGCGCCGCAACAGCATCCCACCCGTCAACGAGCCTGACATCCGCCAGGCGCTGGGCACCGCCCAGTACGTCGGCATCCATGACCGCGTGTCGGACTTCGTCGCCAAGTGCGAGGCCCATCCCGTCAGCGCCAACTTCGCCTTGGCCGCCGCGGTGCCCGACGCCTATCCCATGGAAGACCTGAAACAGGCCATGATCCGCACGCTGCGGCAGTCGCCGCAGGTGCTGGTCAGCCCGGTGCCGCCGCAAGGCCACCCGTCGCTGCGCGCCGTGCTGGCGCGACGCGCGCTGGCAAACGGCATCAATGCCACGCCCGACGATGTCATCGTCACGCACGGCTGCATCGAAGCCCTCAATCTGGCGCTGCGCGCCGTGGCGCGGCCGGGCGACACCATCGCGGTCGAATCGCCCACCTATTTCGGCCTGCTGCAGATCCTCGAAAGCCTTGGCATGCGGGCGCTGGAAATCCCCACCAGCCCGCAACACGGCTTGTCCATCGAGGCGCTGGACCTGGCCTTCCAGACCCACGGCAACATCCGCGCGGTGGTGGTGGTGCCCAACTTCCAGAATCCGCTGGGCTGCGTCATGCCCGATGCCGAGAAGGCGCGCCTGGTGGCCCTGTGCGAACGCCAACAGGTGCCGCTGATCGAGGACGACACCTACGGCGCCTTGAATGATGACGATACGCCACTGGCCGCGGCCAAGTCCTGGGACCCGACCGGCAACGTCATCTATTGCTCGTCCCTGCACAAGACGCTGGCGCCGGGCATGCGGCTGGGCTGGCTGCTGGGCGGACGCTGGAAGGCGCGCATCGCCATGCTGAAGTTCGCGCAGAGCCGGCCGAACGAGCCGCTGGCGCAGATGGCGGTGGCCGAGTACCTCGGCTCGCGCGCCTACGACCGGCACCTGACACGGCTGCGCCGGCAACTGAAGATGCAGCGTGACCAGACCGCCGAAGCCATCGCCGCGCATTTCCCGCGCGGCACGCGCCTGAGCGTGCCCACGGGCGGCATGCTGCTATGGGTGGAAATGCCGGATGGCCGTTCTGGGCTGGAAGTGTTCGAGGCCGCGTTGCGGCAGGGCATCCGCGTGGCGCCGGGCGCCATGTTCTCCAACAGCACCCGCTACCACCATTTCCTGCGCATCAGCTGTGGCCAGCGCCACACGCCGGAGATCGCGCGAGCGCTGGCGACGCTGGCGCGCATCGTCGCCGAGCGCCAGCCATGAATCTCCCATTGCACCAGTTCATCGTCGACTACGGGCTGTGGGCCGTGCTGGGAGGCACCCTGCTCGAAGGCGAAAGCGTGGTGGTGCTGGCGGGCTTTCTGTCGCACCAGCGCCTGCTGCACCTGCCTTACGTGATGCTGTGCGCGTTCACCGGTTCGTTCCTCGCCGACCAGGGCCTGTTCTACCTGGGGCGGCGCTACCGCGAGCACCGCTACGTCCGGCGCATCCGCGCCCAGCCCGCGTTCGGCAAGGCGCTGGCGGCGATCGACCGCTATCCGCACGGGTTCATCCTGGCGTTGCGCTTCCTCTATGGCCTGCGCACGGTGGGGCCGGTGGCGCTGGGCGTATCGCAAGTCTCGCCCATGCGCTTCCTGGTGCTCAATGCCATCGCCGCCGCGATCTGGGCGACGTGCTTCAGCCTGGTGGGCTATCTGTTCGGGCAGACCATCGAGTCCGTGCTGGGGCGCCTGCACGGCGTGGAAACCAAGCTGGCGGTGGCCGTGGCGATCGGCGTGGCGGTCTGGCTGGCCTACTGGTTGTATGCGCGGCGGCGGCGCCGTTGAGGCCGCGGCCGGCTCAGAACACCAGCTTGCCGCTGGCCCGCAACACGTGGCGGCGGCGCGCCGCGCGGTACAAGCGGCCGATCAACGGCAGCAGGGCCAACCGCCGCAAGATCGGATGCCGCTGGTCGAAGTCGTGCCAGGCCTTGAAATCATGGCCCAGGCGTTCCCAGCTCTGGCGCGCCTCGGGAGAGAGTTTGCCGGGGTCGAAGGCCGCCAGCTTTGCCGCTTCCGAAACCCGCGCCACGAGGCCTCGGTTCCGGTGTTCCAATGGATACTGATTCCGCATGGGGCCGCATATTACCCGGCTTGCGTGTCCTCTGCCGGCACTTGTCGCGGGCCGGCCACGGCGGGTTTTGGCGCCGCCTTTGATCGCCCCTCGCAAGCCGTTGTAAACAAAGGGAAAAGGCTTTCTATGCCCGCGCTATCCCAAGGCTTGTCCACAGAAGCTGTGGGTAACTCCGACGGATCCGGGGTCTACTTCAACGCGGCGACGATCTGGTCGCGCACGCTCTCGAAACCCGCCACGTACTGGGGATTCTCGGAGCGCGCCAGCAGGCTGGAGTAATTCTGCTCCAACTGCGCCTCGATCGCCTCGCGCAGCCCGGGCGAGGCCTTGGCCAGATGCAGCATCGTCAGCAGTGCCGAATTGAGCGCGTCGATACGGCCGCCCTGGTGCGAGATGGTGTGCACGATGACGGCGATTTGTTCCTGGATGTCCATGGGTAAGCCTCCTGGCGATAAAGTCGGCGCAAATCCTAGCACGGGCCGACCGCTGGGCAAGTCCCGCCGCCCACGCCTGCATGAAGCGTAGCGCGGCGATGCGCGAGGCCGCGCGCGATTATCGCGGCGGCCTGCTGCCCGAATCGGACGGCTGACGCACGCATTGACGCGCGCCGCGTCGCCCCTGTATGGTCGGGCGCATGAACGAACGCCTAGACGCCATTGACCGGCAACTGCTCAGCCTGCTGCAAGCCAACGCCCGCGAACCCGCCGCGATCCTGGCGCGCAAGCTGGGGCTGGCGCGCACCACCGTGGTGGCGCGCATCGCGCGTCTCGAGCGCGAACATATCGTGGCGGGTTACGGGGTGCGCCTGGGACGCTTGCTGGAAGAAGCCGCGGTGCGTGCCTACTGCTTCATCAGCGTGCTGCCCAAGACGCCTGCGGCGGTGATCCGCGAATTGGAAAAAATGCCCGAAGTCGAGGAAGTGTCATCGGTCAGCGGCCCCTACGACTACCTGATCTTCCTGCGCTGCGAGACCCATGAACAGCTCGACGCCCTGCTCGATCGCATCGGCCTGATCGACGGCGTCAAACAGACCCAGACATCGATCGTGCTCAGCCGCAAGGTCGACCGCCGCAGCGCCGTCGGCGCGCCCTGATCCGGCCGCCCCCATTTCGCATCGTTCCCCGGGCGTGGCGGGCGCCCGGTCCGGACGGCATAATGTTGTAATGTGATTTGTCGCCTTTTACGGATCCACCATGTTCGCACGCCTTGCCCTCGCCTCCGCCATGCTCGCCCTGCTGGCTGCCTGCTCCAGCATGAGCGAAGTGACGCCCACCGGCAAGAACACCTACAGCGTCACCTACAGCTCCGGCACACAACTGCTGACCTGGGTCGAAATCAAGAATCAGGCGCTGCAACGCGCCGACCAGTACTGCCAGTCGATCGGACGCAAGCTGCAAAAGCCGGCGATCACGTCCAACCACGCCACCGGCCTGGGCTCCAAGCGCGCCACCGTCACGTTCGAGTGCGGCGAAATCGAACCGCCCAAGAATCCGAAGCCCTGATCCGGGAACCTATCGTGAAGACTCCCCCGCCCGTGGGTATCACCATGGGGGATGCCGCCGGCATCGGCCCCGAAATCGTCGTCAAGGCCTGTGCCCAAGGCCTGAACGCGCCTTGCGTGGTGTATGGCGATGCCGGCGCGCTGCGACGTGCCGCCGCCGCACTGGGCGCCCGCCTGCAAATCCATGAAATCGCCCATGTCGGCCAGGCCAGTGGCGATGCCGGCCGCATCGAGGTGGTGGCCTGTGGCGCGGCCTTGCCAATGGATCTGCCCTACGGCAAGGTCAACGCCGCCGCCGGGCTCGCCGCCTACGACTACGTCTGCGCCGCCATCGACGACGCCCAGGCCGGCCGCATCCGCGCCATCGTCACCGCGCCACTGAACAAACAGTCCATGCACGAGGGCGGCATCGATTATCCCGGCCACACCGAGATCCTGGCCGAACGCTCCGGCACCCATGATTTCGCCATGATGCTGGCCAACGATGAACTGCGCGTGCTGCTGGTGACGATCCACGTCGCCCTGGCCGACGTCATGGCGCGCATCACGCCCGAGGCCGAGCTGACCGCCATGCGCCTGGCCGACCGCGCCTGCCGCCAGATGGGCATTGCCCGGCCGCGCGTGGCGGTGGCCGGCCTGAACCCGCACGCCGGCGAAGGCGGCAAGTTCGGCCGCGAAGACCTCGACATCATCGCGCCGGCCATCCGCCAGGCGCGCGTCGAGGGTATCGACGCCAGCGGCCCCTGGCCCGGCGACACGGTCTTCATGCGGGCCCGCCGCGGCGAGTTCGACATCGTTGTGGCGCAATACCACGACCAGGGCCTGATTCCGGTTAAGTACCTGGGCGTGGACCACGGCGTCAACGTCACCGTCGGCCTGCCGTTCGTACGCACCAGCGTCGACCACGGCACCGCCTTCGACATCGCCGGCAAGGGCGTGGCCGACCAGGCCTCGCTGATCGCGGCGTTCGACCTGGCGCTGGCAATGACACCCTGAGCCGGCAAGGGCCCGGCAGGCGGACATCCGCCCCGGCCTGCCCGCGGCCTTGCCCGCCCCCGCGTCTACAATACGGCCCGATTCCGGCGCGCACGGCGCGCCGCCGCTTTCCGTCATCCCCCTGCCCCCTCCATGTCACGTCTTGTCCGTCTCCTGCCCGACCGTTTCACCCTCTACCTGATCTGCACCGTCATCATCGCCAGCATCGTGCCCGCCCACGGCCAGGGCGTGGTGGTGTTCGGCTGGATCACCAACATCGCCGTCGGCCTGCTGTTCTTCCTGCACGGCGCGCGCCTGTCGCGCGAAGCCATCATCGCCGGCCTCACCCACTGGAAGCTGCACCTCACCATTTTCTCGGCCACCTTCCTGATGTTCCCGCTGCTGGGCCTGGCGCTCAAGCCGGTGCTGGAACCGCTGGTCACGCCTGAGCTGTACCTCGGCATCCTGTTTCTGTGCTGCCTGCCGGCCACCGTGCAATCGGCCATCGCCTTCACCTCGATGGCGCGCGGCAACGTGCCCGCGGCCGTGTGCAGCGCCTCGGCCTCGAGCCTGCTGGGCATTTTCCTGACGCCGCTGCTGGTCGGCACCGTGGTCGCCAACGCCGGCAGCGCGCCGATCTCGTTCGACGCCGTCGGCAAGATCATGCTGCAACTGCTGTTGCCGTTCGTGCTGGGGCAATTCGCGCGCCGCTGGATCGGCGCCTGGGTGCACAAGCGCAAGGCCATGCTGAAATTCGTCGACCAGGGTTCGATCCTGCTGGTGGTCTACACCGCGTTCTCGGAAGCCATCAACGAAGGCCTGTGGAGCGCCACGCCGATCCCGGCGCTGCTCGGCCTGGTGGTGTGCTGCGCGGTCATCCTGGCGCTGGCGCTGGGGCTGTCGGCGCTGGCCGGCAAGGTGTTCGGCTTCAACCTGCCCGACCGCATCACGCTGCTGTTCTGCGGCTCCAAGAAGAGCCTGGCCAGCGGCATTCCCATGGCCCAGGTGCTGTTCGCCGGCCACGCGGTGGGCGCCATCGTGCTGCCGCTGATGCTGTTCCACCAGATCCAGCTGATGGTCTGCGGCGTGCTGGCCGCGCGCTACGGCAAGCGGCCCGAAACGGAAGAGTGAATCCGCCACGCCAGCAGGAAAAGACCGCGCCCGCTGAACTGCCCCCAGAAGTTGGACGGTCAGCTAAAGCCCGAAGGCCTGAGTGATCCGCTTGGGTTTCTTTTGGCGAGGCGGCGCACGCTCAGTACATGTCGCGCGGCTGCGCGCCGGAGAAATTCAGGAAGCGCGTGCTCGACCCCTGGAAGGTCAGGCGCACCGTGCCGATGGGGCCGTTACGCTGCTTGCCGATGATGATCTCGGCGGTGCCCTTGTCCGGCGAATCGGGGTTGTAGACCTCGTCGCGATAGATGAACAGGATCACGTCGGCGTCCTGTTCGATGGCGCCCGATTCACGCAAGTCGCTCATCACGGGACGCTTGTTGGGGCGTTGTTCCAGGCTGCGGTTCAACTGCGACAGCGCGATCAGCGGACAGTTCAGTTCCTTGGCCAGACCCTTGAGCGAACGGCTGATTTCCGACACTTCGGTGGCGCGGTTCTCGCCCGAGCCGTTGCCCGACATCAGCTGCAGGTAGTCGATGATGATCAGGCCGAGCTGGCCGCACTGGCGCGCCAGGCGGCGCGCGCGGGCGCGCACTTCCATCGGGCTGAGCGCGGGCGATTCGTCGATGTAGACCTGCGCGTCCTGCATCAATTGCACCGCGTGAGTCACGCGCGGCCAGTCCTCGGCGATCAGCTTGCCGGTGCGCATGCGGTGCTGATCGAGCAGGCCGACCGAACCCAGCATGCGCATGGCCAACTGCACCGCGCCCATTTCCATCGAAAACACCGCCACCGGCAGGCCCTCTTCGATGGCGACGTGTTCGCCGATGTTCATCGAGAACGAGGTCTTGCCCATCGACGGGCGGCCGGCCACGATGATCAGGTCGCCGCCCTGCATGCCCGAGGTCATCTTGTCCAGGTCGGTGAAGCCGGTGGGCACGCCGGTCACGTCGGAGGTGCTCTCGCGGTGGTAGAGCTCGTCGATGCGTTCCACCACCTGCGTCAGCAGCGGCTGGATTTCCTGAAAGCCGGCGGCGCCGCGCGCGCCTTCCTGGGCGATCTGGAACACCTTGGATTCGGCCTCGTCCAGCAACTGGCGCGCTTCCTTGCCCTGAGGATTCATGGCGGCCGAGGAGATCTCGTCGGCGATCGACACCAGCTTGCGCAGCATGGCGCGCTCGCGCACGATTTCGCCGTAGCGGCGGATGTTGGCGGCCGACGGCGTGTTGTGCGCCAGCGCGTTCAGGTAGGCCAGGCCGCCGGCGTCCTCGGCCTTGCCGGCGCTGACCAGCGACTCATGCACGGTGATGACGTCGGCCGGCCGCGCCAGCCCGATCAGACGGGCGATGTGATGCCAGATCAGCCGGTGATCATGACGGTAGAAGTCTTCTTCGACCAGCACGTCGGCGATGCGGTCCCAGGCTGCGTTGTCCAGCAGCAGGCCACCCAGCACCGATTGCTCCGCCTCGATGGAATGGGGAGGAACGCGCAGGTATTCGAGCTGGGAATCGGCAGGTGTATTCATGGCTTCAATAGTAACGGCTGCAGGATGTCCGCGACGCGGAAGAATCCCTGCACATCGCGCGACGGCAGGCGGCCCAGCAGGGGCCGCAGCGGCGTGGCGATGAAGGACAGCACCCGGGTCAGGCGGCGCAGGCAGGCCTTGACCTCGGGGTCGGGGTTGCATTCGAAATAGACCTCGAGCGCCAGTTTACCCAGTGTGCGGCCGACATCGTCGGGCAATTTGCGCAACGACACCAGCGAGGCCAGCATCTGGAACAGATCATAGGCCTGGGCCAGCGGACGCGATAGCGTCGAGCCGATGTTTTCCTCGAAATCGATGCGCCACAGCTCCCCGTCCCGCAAGGTGATGTTGCGGATTTGTGCGCCACCGTGCCACAGCCCGCGGGCATGGAAGGCGGCCAGATCGGTCGCCGCCGCCCGCGTCAGCCACAGGCGCGAGGTGGTATCTTCGTTGCGGATCAGGTCGGCCAGGTCCTCGCCGACGAATTCCAGCACCAGCAGCCCGTCCTCCTGCCACCAGACCTCGGGCACGCGGCTGCCGGCTTGCAGCAATTGTTTCAGGCGCCGGGCCTCGTGCTCCAGGCCATTGCGCAACAAGATGCCGGGCCGTGGGAACTCGCCCAGGAACAGCTTGCAGCCCACGCCGAGAAACAGTGCGCGCGCGTAGCGCAGCGTGTAGCTCACCCCGCGCGCCAGGCTGGGCCGGCGGCGCTTGATGATGCAGCGCACCCCATCGATGGTGACGTCCCGCACCGACGGCTCGCGCTCGGCGTCGAGGCTGTCGAGCCAGGCGCGCAATCCGGGGGGGGCGTTGTGGTGGACGGGCGGCGGGGTCAAGAGATCCTCGGTGGAAACAGCGTCGTAGACAGGCATTGCAGCCCGCAAGACTACACGTAAATAACAGCCGGTAAAGCAAAGAGAAACAAGGGGCAAAGAAAAAAAGCCGGCACGCGGGCCGGCTTTTTTTCTACCGCGGGGTCAGGCTTACGACAGTTCGCCTTCGACCAGCACCGTGACATCGACGACCACGTCGGCGTGCAGGGCGACCTGGATCGGGAACTCGCCGATGGCCTTCAACTGGCCATTGGGCATGCGCACTTGCGCCTTTTCGATGCCTTCGAAACCGGCCTTCTTCAGACCTTCGGCGATGTCGGCGTTGGTGACCGAGCCGAACAGACGGCCGTCGACACCGGCCTTCTGGACGATCTTGAGCTGGTAGCCGTTGACGCGCTCGCCCAGGGCCTGGGCGGCGGCCAGCTTCTCGGCCTGGATCTTTTCCAGTTCGGCGCGGCGGGCTTCGAATTCCTTCAGGGCGGCGTCGGTTGCGCGACGGGCCTTCTTCTGGGGGATCAGGAAGTTGCGGGCGTAGCCATCACGCACGCGCACGACTTCGCCGAGGTTACCCAGGTTGACGACTTTTTCGAGCAGAATAACTTGCATTTCAGTGCCCCGGATTAGTTGTGGTTGTCGGTGTAAGGCAACAGAGCCAGGAAGCGCGCGCGCTTGATGGCGGTGTCCAGCTGGCGCTGGTAGATTGCCTTGGTGCCGGTCAGGCGAGCCGGGATGATCTTGCCGTTTTCTTGCACGAAGTCGCGCAGGGTGTCCAGATCCTTGTAGTCGATCTCTTCGACACCGGCGGCGGTGAAGCGGCAGAACTTACGACGCTTGAAGAGCGGGTTCTGCTGCGTGAATTTGCGTTTTTCCTTGCGTTTTCCGAAGAAAGCCATGATATGTGCCTTATGTTTGAGAGGATCGGGTCTACCTTGATCGGGCCCGACTCCCCGTAACCTATCCGTATTCAGAAGGCGCTCGCGCGCCCGTTGCCCTTCCCGTCAAGCCACCAGCGGATCGCGCCCTGCGCTGCCGCTGATCCTGCGCGCCTGTTGCAGATGCAGCTTGAACTTCACGGAGTCCTTGCGCACCGGGGCCAAAAACCCCTGCACGTGCAATTCAGACCCCAGCGCCGTTCCTTTCAACAGCAACGCCAGATCGCCCAGGGCCACGGCCGAGATCGTCAGTTCGACACGGCGCGGATGGCCGGCTTCGATGACCTCAGATTCGTGCGCCAGCACCATTTCCAGGGCTGGCAGACCGGCGGGAGTGTGGCGCAAAGGCTCGCATTCGAGAACGCGGGCGCTGAGTTCCAGCTTGTTCATCCTGCCAGGCACCGAGGGGACTTCATGGGATGGGCTCTGCCTGAGCCCTGCTTACTCGGCCTGAGCCGCGACAGCTTCCGCCGAAGCCTTGCGGGCTTCTTCGCGCTCGACCGACTTCATCATGATCGAGGGAGCGGTCTGGGCCTTCTTGGTCTTGATGACCAGGTGGCGCAGCACGGCGTCGTTGTAGCGGAACGAGTGTTCCAGCTCATCCAGCGTGGCTTGGCCGCACTCGATGTTCAGGCAGACGTAGTGAGCCTTGACGAGCTTCTGGATCGGGTAGGCCAGTTGACGGCGGCCCCAGTCTTCCAGGCGATGAACCGAGCCGCCTTGGCCCGTGACCAGCGCTTGGTAACGCTCGACCATGGCGGGCACTTGCTCGCTTTGGTCGGGGTGAACGATAAACACCACTTCGTAGTGACGCATGAGTAAAACTCCTTGAGGATGTCTTGCCAACCGTCCGCCTGACACCGTCGTTTGCCCACTTTCATGGGCGGTTCCGGCTTTCCAGTGCTTTCTCTATCACTGGTCTTTTTCTTCGAGGCGTATGGCTTGCAAGGGGCAGCCCGCTGCCCAAAAAACATGGGCGGTCGAGCAAGAAAGCTCTCGATTATCGCCGATCGGTTCGCCCGACGCAAGCCGGCGGCACTCAGGAAATCAGGGACGCGTTATCGCCCCCCACCGGGCGCGGCGCATTCGCCACACCGATAGGCTGCGGCCGGCTGACCACGCTGACCATCACATAGCTGATGATCATGAGCAGGAACCACGAGCCCAGCTTGGCGATCGAGACCAGCTCCCAGCCCTGCGACTGGTTGGGATAGCGCCAGGCGTTGGCGAAGGTGCCGATGTTCTCGGCGAACCAGATGAACAGCGCCACCAGCACAAACCCCAGCAGCAGCGGCATGCGGCGATAGTCGCGCCAGACGCGGAAATAGACCCAGGTGCGGGCGAACAGCAGCGCCGTCAGGCCGAACAGCGCCAGGCGGAAGTCGACAATGAAGTGGTGGGTGAAGAAATTCACGTAGATCAGCACCGACAGCGCCACGGTCGCGGCCAGGGGCGGATGAGCGCGGAAGCGGAAGTCGAACAGGCGCCAGACCCGCGCCAGGTAGCTGCCGACGGCCGCGTACATGAAGCCGGTAAAGAGCGGCACGCCGCCGATGCGCAGCACGCTGGACTCGGGGTAGATCCAGGAGCCGGCCGCCGTCTTGAACAGTTCCATGCCGGTGCCGACCACATGGAACAGGAGGATGACCTTGGCCTCGTCCCAGGTTTCCATGCGCAACGCCAGCAGCGCGGCCTGGATGGCGAGCGCCGCCAGCGTCAGGAAGTCGTAACGCGCCAGCCAGGCATCTTGCGGATACCACCAGTGCGTGCCCAGCAGCAGCGCGCACATCAGGCCGCCGAACAGGCAGGCCCAGGCCTGCTTCACCCCGAAACGGAAGAATTCGTAGAGGGCGACGCCCAAACGGCCGCGGCTGGCCAATTGCTCGGCCAGCCGCGCTTCCCAACCTTGCAGCCGCGCGATGAGCGGCCAGTCAGTGGCCGCCGGATGACGCACGGAAGGCTCAGCCTTCCACCACGGCGTAGGCCGAGTGGTTGTGGATCGATTCGAAGTTCTCGGCCTCGACGCGGTAGCGGGCGATGCCGGGATGCGCGTTCAGGCGGGCCGCCACGTCGCGCACCAGGTCTTCGACGAACTTGGGGTTGTCGTAGGCGCGTTCGGTGACGTACTTCTCGTCGGGGCGCTTGAGCAGGCCCCAGAGCTCACACGAGCCTTCGTCTTCGATCAGGCGGATGACGCCGTCCATGCTGATGTCGGATTCCAGGATGGCCGAGACCGTCACGTGCGAACGCTGGTTGTGCGCGCCGTATTCGGAGATGGCCTTGGAACACGGGCACAGGCTGGTCACCGGCACCTGCACCACCAGTTCGAACTCGACCTGGTCGCCCTGTGCGCGGGCGATCCACTGCACTTCGTAGTCCAGCAGGCTCTGCACGCCGGAGATCGGCGCCGACTTGTTGATGAAGTACGGGAAGGCCGCGGTGATGTCGCCGCGTTCGGCGTGCAACAGCGGCAGCATGTCGGCCGCCATGGCGCGGAACAGCGTCGGCGTCATGGGGGTGCTGCGGTACTTTTCCAGCAGCGCCACGAAGCGGGACATGTGTGTCCCCTTTTCTTCGGGGGGCAGCGCCACCGTCAGGGTCCAGTTGGCCACGGTGCCCTGGGGCGAACCGTCGGCGTTCTCGATGAGCATCGGGTGGCGCACGCCACGGATGCCCACGCGCTGGATCGGGATGTGCCGCGTGTCCGTCGAACTCTGGACGTCGGGCATCACGATGGCGGGGTCGATCGGAGAATTCATTTCGGCTTACCAGTCTGGGCGACGAGCGTGGCGTGAACACGCAGACCCAGGAATCTTTAGGAGGGGGCCATTATCGCCCAAAGTCCCGCCAGCGCCAGGGAAAACCCTTTCATTCGTAGGCTGTCGGGGCCGGAACACACTGTTTCGCCACACGAGCCAAACGGCTGTCCGGCCCCGTGCGCGGACGCTCAGGCCAGCAGCGAAGCGTAGCGCGCCCGGATCGATTGCTCGATGCCGGCGGCATCCAGACCGATCCCGGCCAGCAGCGCCAACTGGTCGCCGTGGTCGATGAACTCGTCGGGAAAGCCCAGTTGCAGCACCGGGATCGCGACGCCTTCGGCGGCCAGCACCTCCAGTACCGCGCTGCCGGCGCCGCCCATGATGGCGGCATCCTCGATGGTCACCAGCGCATCGTGGCGGCTGGCCAGGTCCAGGATCAGCGCGCGGTCGATCGGCTTGACGAAGCGCATGTCGGCCACCGTGGCGTCGAGCTTGTCGGCCACCGCCAGCGCCGGCCGCAGCAGCGTGCCGAAGCCGAGGATGGCGATCTTGCGGCCTTCGCGCCGCACCACGCCGCGCCCCAGTTCGACGGTGTCCAGGCCGGCCGTTTCCGCCGCGCCACAGCCCGCGCCGCGCGGATAGCGCACCGACGCCGGGCCGGGATACTGATAACAGGTGGACAGCAGCAGGCGGGTTTCGTTTTCGTCCGACGGCGTGGCCACCACCATGTTCGGCACGCACCGCAGGAACGCTGTGTCGTAGTTGCCGGCATGGGTGGCGCCGTCGGCGCCGACGATGCCGGCGCGGTCGAGCGCGAAGGTCACGTCCAGGTTCTGCAAGGCCACGTCGTGGATCAACTGATCGTAGCCGCGCTGCAGGAAGGTCGAGTAGATCGCCAGCACCGGCTTCTGCGCCTCGCAGGCGATGCCGGCGGCGAACGTCACGGCGTGCTGTTCGGCGATGCCGACATCGAAGTAGCGTTGCGGGAAGCGCTTCTCGAATTCGACCAGGCCGCTGCCCTCGCGCATGGCGGGGGTGACCGCGACCAGGCGCGAGTCCTGCTCGCCCATGTCGCACAGCCAGTCGCTGAACACCTGAGTGAAGGTACGCTTGCCCGGCGCCTTCGATTGCTGGATGCCGACGGCCGGATCGAACTTGCCCGGGCCGTGATACAGCACCGGATCGGCCTCGGCCAGCTTGTAGCCCTGCCCCTTCTTGGTGACCACGTGCAGGAACTGCAGGCCTTGCAGCGCCTTCAGATTCTGCAGCGTCGGCACCAGCGCGTCGAGGTCATGGCCGTCGATCGGGCCGACGTAGTTGAAGCCGAATTCCTCGAACAGCGTGGCCGGCGTGACCATGCCCTTGGCGTGCTCTTCGAAGCGGCGCGCCAGTTCCAGCACCGGCGGCACGTGCTGCAGCACGGCGCGGCCGACGTTCTTGGCGGCGGCGTAGAAGCGGCCGGACATCAGCCGCGCCAGGTAGCGGTTCAGCGCCCCCACCGGCGGCGAGATCGACATGTCGTTGTCGTTCAGGATCACCAGCAGGTTGATGTTGGGGGTGACGCCGGCGTTGTTCATGGCTTCGAACGCCATGCCCGCCGACATCGCGCCGTCGCCGATGACGGCGATGTGCTGGCGCTGAACGCCGGCGTTGCGCGAGGCCACCGCCATGCCCAGCGCGGCCGAAATCGAGGTGGACGAATGGGCGGTGCCGAAGGCGTCGTACTCGGATTCGCTGCGCTTGGGAAAGCCCGAGATGCCGCCCTGCTGGCGCAGCTTGGCCATGCCGGCGCGGCGCCCGGTCAGGATCTTGTGCGGGTAGGACTGGTGGCCCACGTCCCAGACGATACGGTCGTGCGGCGTATCGAAAACCTGATGCAGCGCCAGCGTCAGCTCCACCGTGCCCAGGTTCGACGACAGGTGGCCGCCGGTCTTGGAGACCGACTCCAGCACGAAGCCGCGCAACTCGTCGGCCAGCCGCTTGAGCTCGCGACGATCCAGGCGCTTGAGGTCTGCCGGGGATTGGATGCGATCCAGTAATTCAGTCGTCATGCTTGTATGGGGTTCGTATGCCCGGCCTGCGGCCAGCCCGGACGGGTCACGGTTCAGCGGTCTCGAAGGACGATGAAATCAGCCAGCTCGGCCAGGCGCTTGCCGGCATCGCCCAGCGGTTCGAGCGCGGCCAGCGCGGCCTCGCGCAGCTCGCTGGCGAACGCGCGGGCCTCGTCCAGCCCCAGCAGCGACACGTAGGTCGGCTTGTTCTCGGCCGCGTCCTTGCCCGGCGTCTTGCCCAGGCTGGCGCAATCGGCGGTCACGTCGAGGATGTCGTCCACCACCTGGAATGCCAGCCCCATGGCCTGGGCGTAGACATCCAGCGCCTGGCGCGAGGCCGAGCTGGCGCCGGCGACGATGCCGCCCAGCGCCACGCTGCAGGCCAGCATGGCGCCGGTCTTCATGCTGTGCATCTGCTGCAGTTCGTCGCGCGACAGGCGGTGGCCGACGCTGAGCAGATCGATGGCCTGGCCGCCGGCCATGCCCTGGCTGCCCGCCGCGCGCGCCAGCGACTGCGTGGCCTGCACGATCAGGGCCGGGGCGATGGGCATGGAGGCCAACAGGTCGAAGGCCAGCGGTTGCAGCGCATCGCCGGCCAGCATGGCGGTGGCCTCGTCGAACTGCACGTGGGTGGTGGGGCGGCCGCGGCGCAGGACGTCATCGTCCATGCAGGGCAGGTCATCGTGCACCAGCGAGTAGGCGTGGATCAGTTCCACCGCCGCGGCAGCGCGGTCCAGCGAGGCTTCGACAGCCAGCACGCTGCCGCTGACCGGGCAGGCCTGGCCGGCGGCGTAGACCAGCGCGGCCCGCACCCGCTTGCCGCCGCCGAGCACGGCGTAGCGCATGGCTTCATGCAGGCGGGCAGGCACCGCGTCGGCGGGCGGCAGGAGGTCGTCGAGCACGTCTTCGACCTGCCGGACTCGACCCTGGAGCCACTCCGGGAAAGCGAGTTGAATTTGCTTCATCCGATTCTTATTCGTCATCCAGCGCCGCGGGATCCAGCGGGCGCAGCAGGTCGCCTTCCAAGACCTTGACCTGCTGTTCGGCCTGCGCCAAGCGTTCCTGGCAGACCCGCGTCAAGGCCACGCCGCGCCGGTAGGCGGCCAGCGATTGCTCCAGCGGCAGCGAGCCGTCTTCCATGGCCGCGACCAGCGATTCCAGTTCGGCCAGGGCCGTTTCGAAATCCTGGGGCAAGGGACGGTCGTCGGTCTGCGGATCGGCTTGTGAAGGTTTGGCCAAACGGGCCTCCGGGGGCACTAAGGGTGGATCAATCCGTGAATTGTACGAGATACCAAGTCCCCACCCCGATGCGCCGTCGCGCTCAGGCGCAGGCGCCCGCCAACCCCGCGATGGCGGCCCGCAGCGCCGGGGCCACCTGGCTGCGCAGCGCGGCTGCCGACAACAGACCTTCCGGCCCGCCGCAGCTCATGACGAACACGCCCTCGCCCGTCACGGATACGAAGGGAACGGCGACCGCGTTGATGCCCGACTGCCACTCGCCGATCGCGAAGCAGCAGCCAGTCTCGCGCAATTCGCGGCGCGCGCGCTCGATGGCAGCCGCCGCCGGCGCGGCCGCGCCCAACCGTTCCAGCACATCGGCGCAGGCGGCCGGTGGCAGGCTGGCCAGATAGGCGCGTCCCATGGCGCTGTCGAGGCTGGCGCGGTAGCCCACCGGCAAGCGCAGGTACAGCGCCGACGAACCGTGGATGGCCTCGACGTAGGTCATGGCGTCGCCGTCGAACGCGCCCAGCGCCACCGCGCCGCCGGTATTGCGCGCCAGGTCGGTCATCGAGGCCTTGGCCAGCTCACGCACCTCAAGGCCGGCCAACAGGCCGAACCCCAGCGCCAGTACGCCGTAGCCGGGCGAATACTTGCCGGTGTCCGAGTGATAGCGCAGATAACCCAGTTCGGTCAGGGTGTAGGTGATACGGCTGATGGTGGGTTTGGGCAGGCCGGTCAGGCGCGCCAGATCCAGGTTGCCCAGCGCCGCCACCCCCGGCCGAAAACAGCGCAGGACTTCCAGGCCGCGCGCCAGCGCCGTGATGAAGTCCGGCGACACCGGCCCCTCGCCCACCGCCCCCGCGCGCTTGCGGCGCGCCGGCGCGCTCAGCGCCAATTTCTGGTCGGGCTTGGCGGCGGGATGGGCAATGCGCTTGGGGTCAGAAAAAGATTGCATTTCTATTCGCTTCGTTTTTATAGTTTATTTCGAATACCAAAATTAAATTCCAATTAACGGAATTTAAAACAACCCAAGAGACCTGGCAAGCCTGCCTTCCGTTCCCGCCCCGGCGGGGATCGGGCTGGCCGAGCCGGGCCCGGCCAACCACTCATGCACGCGATTTCAAGGGGAAAACATGATTCGCAAGCGCTACACATTCCTGGCGGGTTTGCTGCTCAGCGTCGCCGCGCTGGGCGCCCACGCCGACTCCTACCCGTCCCGCCCGATCAAGGTGATCTCGCCCTTCCCGGCCGGCGGCGCCACCGACGTGCTGACCCGGGTCCTGGCCGAACGCATGGCCAAGACGCTGGGCCAGCCCATGATCGTCGAGAACAAGGCGGGGGCCGGCACCTCGATCGGCGCCGCCTTCGTCGCGCGCGAGGCGCCCGACGGCTACACCATTCTGATGGCCACCAACTCCACGCTGGTGACCAATCGCTATCTGTATAAAGAACTGCCCTACGACCCGGACGGCTTCGCACCGATCGGCATGGTCGGCGTGGGGCCGCTGGTGCTGCTGTCCAGCCCCAAGCGCCCGTTCAACAGCACCGCCGAGGTGGTCGCCTACGCCAAGCAGAATCCGGGCAAGCTGACCTTCGCCACGTTCGGCGCCGGCACCTCGTCGCACCTGGCGGGCGAATTGTTCAAGGAACGCGCCGGCATCGACATCCTGCACGTGCCGTTCAAAGGCGCGACGCAGGCCCTGCCGGCCCTGATCAGCGGTGACGTGGACCTGTTCTTCGACATGGTCGCCACCGGCATGCCGCAGGCCGAGGCCGGCAAGGTCAAGGTATTCGCCATCACCAGTCCCAACCGCCTGGCCACCGAATCGACACTGCCGACGCTGTCCGAGCAGGGCTATGCGGGGTTCGACATGACCGCCTGGTTCAGCTTCGTGGCGCCCAAGGGCACGCCCGCCCCGGCCTTGGAAAAGCTGCAGTCCGCCCTGGCCGAGACGCTCAAGGACGAGGCGGTGAAAAAGCGCATGCTGGAAATGGGCATCGACCCGCGCTCCGGCAGCCCCACCGAACTGGCCCAGCAGATCAAGAACGAGCAACCCGTCGTCTCGCAACTCATCAAGCAAGCGAACATCGTTCTGCAATGATGGCCGCGCCGGTTTCGTGACAAAACGTTCGCGGCGCCCCGCCGGCCCCGCGAACCGGTGCCCCAGGGCCCCTTCGACCGACAGCGCCCGCTGGGCCCTGTCGGTTTTTCATGCGCAACCTAACTCCTGGATACAGTCCCCGCGCGGCGCCGGCTGCTATGGTGAAAGCCAGGACAGCCGCCACGCCGGGCGACGCCCGGCGGCCACGTCCCCGCCCCGCAACCGCCCCGGGAGTCCGATGCCCTTGACCGATGACCGCTACGCCCGACTGGATGCCGCCCGCTGGCTCGCCGCCGTGGCGGTGGTGCTGCTGCACAGCGCCGCCCTGATCGTCAGCGAACCCGCGGCATACGGCCACGGCGCCTGGCTGGCCGCCAACCTGTACGACTCGGCCGCGCGTTGGTGCGTGCCGGTGTTCGTCATGGTCAGCGGCGCCCTGCTGCTCGATCCCGCCAAACCGCAGGACGCGCGGCGCTTCTACAGCAAACGGGCGGCACGGATCCTGACGCCGCTGGTGTTCTGGAGCCTCTTTTACCTGGTCTGGCGCACCGGCCTGGACTGGTGGGACAGCGGTCGCATCGATTTTTCGTTCTGGCCGCGCAAGGTCGCCCAGGGCCAGCCCTATTACCATCTCTGGTACCTCTACATGATCGTGGGGCTGTACCTGTTCGCCCCACTGGTGCGGCTGCTGTATGCGCGCAGCACGCCGCGTTCGCGCTCGCTCTGGGTGGTCGGCATCCTGGGCCTGGCCATCCTCGATGCGCTCTACCGGCGCGCGCTGGGCGCGCCACCGGGCTTCTTCCTGACGTGGTTCCTGCCCTACCTGGGATATTTCGTCGCGGGCCGCCAGATATTCGATGGCGAGTTGCGCGTGCCGCGCCCGGCCCTGGTGCTGGGGGCGAGCGTGGCCGCGACCGCCCTGGGCGTGTACACCATGTCCAGCGACCGGACACTGGACACCTATTTCTACGACTACTTCAGCCTGACCGTGCCGTTCATGTCGCTGGCGGCATTCCAGTGCATCGTATCGTCGCCGCGCCTGCCCCGGCTGGCGGCGCTGGCCCCGCTGACCTTCGGCGTCTACCTGATTCATCCGCTGTTCCTGGACGTGGCGCACCGGGCTGGCGCCATCACCGGGGGGCGCCGCGACGCCTGGGCCGTGCCGTTGCTGACGCTGGCGGTATTCCTGTTGTCGGCGGCCAGCAGTTGGCTGTTGCGACGCCATCCCGCCACGCGCAGGCTGGTCTGAAAAACCTACGGCGCGCAAGGGTATTCAGGTTTTGGCGCGGTCGGGCCGCCCCGGCTTGCGCTTGACCAAGCTTCACCGATCTTCACGGGCGTGGAAAAAAGGGTTGGGGTACAATTGACGGCTTACTTGATCGGCCAGACACCGATTTTTCTTCGCGCCAGAACGGATTTAGCCCCTCCTCTCGCAAACCGCAATTGCAGACAGCAAACGCGGTGGGGACGTGGCCAAGCTCAAGCCGTCCTGGCTTTTTAACGCCGGGCCGCCCCAGAAAGAGGCCCCATTGAGGGCAGTCAGCCCAGCTGGTACGGAGTACACAGTGGGCGCGGCGTTGGGGGAAATATTCATCCGAGCGGAGGGAATCATGACCGACATCGGTCGGATGGCACATGTTGTGCCAGCTCGCACCCAGCTACCCGTCAGTGCTTACTTTGACGAAGCCCTCTTTGCCCGCGAGCAAGAACTCATTTTCAAGCAATCCTCGCTGTACGTCGGCCACCAGAAGCTGGTGCCCGAGGTCGGGGATTGGCGCACCTTGGCCCAGGAAAATGGAGGGCGCGTGCTGGTTCGCAACCAGCAGGGCGTTGAACTCATCTCAAATGTCTGCCGCCACCGCCAGGCATTGATGCTGGGCGGTCAGGCCGGCGACGTCACCGGTCATTGCAATTCGCACGGCAGCCTCAAGGCCACCGGCGGCAACATCGTCTGCCCGCTGCACCGCTGGACCTACAACAACCGGGGCGAGCTGCTGGGCGCGCCGCAGTTCGACACCACGCCGTGCATGAACCTGCAGAAGTTCCGCCTGCGCGATTGCCATGGCCTGCTGTTCGAAGGCCCGCGCGACCCGGCCGCCGACATGGCGCCGCTGTTCGCGCGGCCCGAGTTCGACTTCGGCGACTACGTGCTGGATCACGTCGAAGTGCACCAGTGCAACTACAACTGGAAGACCTTCATCGAGGTGTATCTGGAGGACTACCACGTCGGCCCGTTCCACCCGGGCCTGGGCCGCTTCGTCACCTGCGACGACCTGACCTGGGAATTCAACGACTGGTACAGCCTGCAGAAGGTCGGCGTGCACAACGCGCTGGCGCAGCCGGGTTCGGACGTCTACAAGCAATGGCACGATCGCCTGCTGGCGTTCCGCGCCGGCGACGCGCCCGACTTCGGCGCGGTCTGGGTCACGTATTTCCCGACCCACATGATCGAGCTCTATCCGCACGTGCTGGTGCTATCGACGCTGTACCCGAAGAGTCCGCAGGAAACGGTCAACGTGGTCGAGTTCTACTACCCCGAGGAAATCGCCGCCTTCGAGCGCGAGTTCGTCGAGGCGCAGCGCGCGGCCTACATGGAAACGGCGATCGAGGACGACGAGATCGCCGAACGCATGGACGCCGGCCGCAAGGCGCTGATGCTGCGCGGCGTGAACGAGACCGGCCCGTATCAATCGCCGATGGAAGACGGCATGCAGCACTTCCACGAGTGGTATCGCCGCATCATGCAGGAGCGGCTCTGAGGCCACGGTACGCATGAAAACGACGTGCCCCCGGGAATATCCGTACAGGTCAAAACTAGAGGTATGGTTGCTTCTCAGCGCCCCGCTTTGGGCGAGGAGAAGCCATGAAACGGTCGAGATTTACCGAAGAGCAGATCACGTATGCGCTGCGACTGGCAGATAGCGGTACGCCGGTGGTCGACGTCTGTCGGCAGCTTGGTGTGTCGGAGGCGAACTTCTATACCTGGAAGAAGAAGTACGCCGACTTCGGTGTAAGCGAACTGCGTAAGCTCAAGCAGCTCGAGGATGAGAACGCACGGCTGCGGCGCATCGTCGCTGATCTAACACTGGACAAGCAGATCCTGCAGGAGGTGGTGCGAAAAAAAGTCTGAAGGCCGCCAAGCGGCGCGAGCTGGCTGCTTGGATGCACGAGCGCTTCCAGATCAGCGTGCAGCGCACTTGCGTTGCTGCAACGGTCGACCTGGTACGCCAAGAGTCATGCGCGAGACCAAAGCGCGCTGCGTCAGCGCATTCGCGACATTGCCCTGAGTCGTCCGAGGTTCGGCTACCGGCGCGTGTTAGTGATGCTGCAACGCGAACACTGGAACGTAGGCAAGAAACGCGTGTATCGCCTTTACAGCCTGGAAGGCTTGCAACTGCGAATGAAGGTCAAGCGTCGCAAGCGCATTGCGCTACTTCGGGGCAAGCCCCCGGTGCCAACTGGGCCGAACCAGCACTGGAGCATGGATTTCGTTCATGATCAGATGCTAGATGGGCGCAGCGTTCGCATCTTGACCGTCATCGATCAATGGAGTCGCGAGAGTGTGTGTCTAGAGGCCAACTTTCGGCAAACGGGCCGGGGCGTCGGTCAGGCACTGGACCGGTCTGCGGTTCTGCGCGGCTGGCCCAAGGCGATCACCGTCGATAACGGAACGGAATTTACGTCTCGGGCATTAGACGACTGGGCATACCGACGCGGCATCAAACTCGACTACACACGCCCAGGCAAGCCGACGGATAATGGGCTCATCAAGTCGTTCAACGGTCGATTGCGTGATGAATTCCTTAATGTGCATGAATTCATCACGCTGCACGACCTGCAGCAAAAACTGCAAGCTTGGCAGGACGATTACAACCATCATCGTCCTCACGGTTCACTCGGTCATCTGACCCCGAGTGAGTACGTTCAAAAGTGGTCAGTGCAACCCAAAGAGGCAGCCACTCTCCAGTTTTGAACTGTCCACTTTGCGGGGGAAGGTCACGACGCTACCGCTTTCCTGCAATTGCCACGTGAAGTGACGGAACGGGTCGGGCAGGGCCCTCATTCGTACACATCAAGGGTTGTAGCAATAAGGGATTCGCTCACCGGGTGTATCTCCCGGTCGATGTTCACCTGGCCCACTATGGTGATGGCAACCAGCGCGTGACGGATCATGACATCTGGCCGGTCTGAGGTCCCAAAATCAGAGCCGATCATTCCAGCAACAGCATCGGGCGGCTACACGCAACTCGATCCGTGTCAAAGGGAATTAGTCGGAGATAATTATCATGCCCGCGACTCCCGAAGCAAATTCAAGCGCGGTAGGCACCACGCTATCAACGCGACCGCGATCCCGCCTGCCAGCCAAGCCAAGGCAAAAGCATGGCCGTAGCCCACACGCTGGCTCAACCCACCTATCACCCCAGCAGCCAACCCATTAGCCAAGCTTTCACAACACTGCATGGCAGTGAAGTCAGTACCGGGGCGCTGCGGCGAGGCCCAGTTCATAAACAGCGCCCAGACGGCCACATACATCGCCCCCTCCCCCAGCGCCTGCACGCCGAAGGCAACATAGATGATGCGGGCGTCATGCAAGCCGTTGACCTGGAGACCCCACGCAGTGCCAAGCAGCATGGCAACGATCACACACCCCGCCAGCGCCGCGCGGCGATCGCCCAACCATCGCACCAGTGGTACGCCAATCAGCACGCCGCCCACGGCATTGGCGATAAGGTTGCTCATCTGCAATGTGCCAACCTGCGCCAGGCTCAGGCCGCGGTCGACCAGCCAGGGTTGCACCAACGTGGAGATGGCCGTGCCGGCAAACTTGAACAGTAGTGCGATGGCCAGCGCCCAACCCAAGTCAGCGTGCCGCCGCAGATCCCGCAACCGTACGCGCTGTGTAGCTGGGCGTGGCGCGGTGCCATCGCGCCAGCGACGGCCGAATCCTAACGGCAGGTACAGCAGCACCAGCAGCAACGCCATGAGCAGCATTGTGTCCGCCCAACCGACGTGGGCATGGAGCACCAGCAAACCGCCCCCGCCGGCGAGCATGCCGGCAATGAACGCCGCAACCTGGATCGCATTCGCCGGCCCAGCGGCGCGCCCTTGCAGACGGGAAACCGCATAGGCGTTAGTGACAATATCCTGAGTGGCGCACACGCTGTTCAGCGCTATGACGCCGATCAAGGTCGCAACCAGATATGTCCCGGGCGGGAAAGGCGCCAGTCCGAGATACAGCAGCACCGCCAAGGTTTGCGTCACACCGATCAGACGTGCGTGGCCCCAGCGCGCGCAAGCGTTATCGATCGGGCCGGCCCACAGGAACTTCAGAGCCCAGGGCAGGAACGCCAGACCAGTGAGTCCCACCTCAGCCACTGGATGGCCTCCCTGGCGAATCAGCGCACCCAGTGCATTGAAGGCCAGGCCGGAAGGCAAGCCTTGCGCGAAGTACATCAAGGCAAGCGCCAGGTATTCGCTAGCGTGTGCCGGCCCGGACGGAACGAACACACCGTCGGTAGTGACGAGTTCGCGATCCATCAGAAGTCCATGCTTACGCGCACGCCTGCCGTGCGAGGATTACCGGCGACGACAAAGCCATTGTTAACCGCACGCGTGAAATAGTGCGCGTTGCCCAGGTTCTGGCCGTACACGCCGATACTCCATTGCCGGACACGGTAAGTGATGTGCGCATCGACAAGGGTATAAGGGTGGTTGCCGACATTGCTGTTGGGAAAGAGGTTCGTCGCTCCCTGCCGTACCACACCCACGCCCATATCCCACTGCGCGGTTGGATGCCACGAAACAGCCAGGCCAACGCTCTGACGCGGGGTCATGGCAAATTGCCGACCCGCATAGCTGACACCGTTGAGCACATAGTCGTCGTATTTGGCGTCGATAAGACCAACGAATGCATTGAACTCAAGCTGTCGCGACGGTCGCCACTTACCTGAGAGCTCCGCCCCCCGGCTGTGCGAACGCTGGGCATTGGTCGTCACCGTCTGGCCGTTGCTCGTGACCACGTTCTGCTGGTCATGCAGGAACGTGTCGAAGAGCGTGGCGCCCAGTTCCCAGGCGTCGTCCACCCCACGCAACCGATAGCCCAACTCGATGTAATTGGCGATCGCCGCGTTATAAGGTTGCCCGGCCTGATCGGCCTTGCTCGCGTAGGTATTGAAACCCGGAGGCTCATAGCCTCTGGCGAGCGTGAGCCAGCCATAGTTGCGTTCGTTGGGTTGGTACTCCAGCGTCAGGCGCGCCAATACGGCGGTGTGATTGAGCCGCGCGCCCTGGACGAATTCGGTACTGTTGAATGGCGTATCGGGGATACCGTCGCCAGTCGAGTCGTACAGACCGCCCTGATCGCCGCGCCAGTCAAGGCGCGAGCGGTCGTACTCTACCCGTACCCCTGCCGCGATCCGCCAGGCCGGGGCGAAACGCCAGCCAACCTGGCCGAAAGTGGCTGCCGAGTTGCTTTCCAGGGTCGCATGCGTGCTGCTCCGGTAGTACGGGCTCATGTCGTACAAATAGGGCGCCTCACGCTTCGTTTGCTGGTCGAACAAGCCGACCATCCAATCGATAGATCCCTGCTGCCCGCTCAGACGAGCCTCGGCACTGAACTGGCGCGTGACCATGTCGAAGCCACTGCGCGCATCGAACAGCGATTGAGGAAGCCAATAGTTCCATTGCGTCCGGTTTGCACCCAAATTAACGGCGAGTTTGGTGCCCCCACTGAATTCGCGGTTGTAACTGCCTGAAAGCAACGTGAACTCGGTCTTGTTCGTCCCCGTATCGCTGGCGCCAGATTGATGTTCCCGTGCCAGCCCCGGCATCGCGAAGTAGTCATTGCCACCGCGCGAATTCATCTGATACAGGCCAAAGCGCCATTCGCCGCCTGCCTCGTCGCGGTGCAGTAGTTTCAGGTGGGCAAAGGTGCTGTTCCAGCCGGCCGTGTTGTCTCGGCCCAGCGTTGTGTTGTCGGTATAGCCGTCGCCATGCTCGCCGCCCACGGCAATACGCAGGCCGGTGCTATCCGATAAGGGCAGATCGCCACTGAGTGTGGCGCGCTCACGCCCGTGACTGCCGTAGTCAAGGGCAAGATTGCCGCCAGCGGCCCGATCCGGATCGCGCGACTGCAACAGGATCATGCCACCGATCGCGCTCGGCCCATCCAGCGAATGTGGGCCGCGCAGTAGCTGCATCTGATCCAGATCGAACAACTGCCCCACCGCCAGACCAAATATCGGAACGCCATCGAGCAGCACCGGGATGGCGGCGCTGTTCGACTCGTCGGTATCGATGCCAAGCCCCCGGATCATGATGATCGGATTGGTCTGTGTGTAACTGGTCACAGACGTATTGGGCAACCGTTGCGCTACCTGTCCCAGCGTATCCAGGTGGGCATCCTCCAGCGCCTGTCCGCTGACCACGCTGATGCTGGCCGGCGTCTGGAATGCCGTCGCTCCCGGCTGAGTGCCGGTCACGACAACAGCCGGCACTACGGGCACGTGATGATCGGTCGAATCGGATGTCTGATTACTGTCCGGGGTGGTTTGGGCGTGGCATAGCGCTGCCATAAAGATTCCTGCCAATGCCAAACAAAGGTTCAGTCGACGAGGCAGGGAAACAGACCTGGGAGGAAAAGTAGCGATCATGGGATGGAATCCAGAACTCAAGTCATAAAATGATAATGATTCCCAGTTTCATTTCTACCCCAATTAGGTTTGTACTCCCCCGAACGGGACTATTTGAGAGACCAACGCGCACGCGACGTAGACGGCGGTTGAATTTTCGAGGAAGCGGTACGGGTGAGATATCGATCAATCGGACGCCTCATCCGCGCAAATCCATCATTCGTGCTTCGCCACCATTTCAAATACGAACGGTTCGTATTACTATTTTCATATCGTCGTAACGCCCCTCCTGGATAGCCAAGGACGTTTCACCGTCAACTCAGCCGTCGCCAGGGTGTACTGCCCGATGGGTGGTCTGCCCTGACGCGCCGTGTCATTCGGACTACGCTCAGTAGGAGTGCGCCGACAGCACGCACACCGGAGGTCCGTCATGCAAGAACTGAAGTCGGCAGAGTTCTTCGATACCAGCCCAGGCCAGTCGCTGTCTCCCGCGGGCGTACAGGTGCGGACACTCGACCTGCAGCCAGGACTGGCCGTATCGCTGGAGGCCTTCGACACCGAGCAGGACTTGTGCGCAATGACGGAAGAGGAAGGAGCACGCGTTCATTTCAATTGCCTGTTGCGTGGCGAAACACGTGTCTGCTACGACGGTCAGAGCTTCGACCTGGACCGCGACAACGTCCTGGCTGTCTTCGCGCCGGGCAAACGATTTCAACTGGAATGCAGCGCGGATTGCTGCAACATTGAGCTGCGAATTACACCACAACTGCTCAATCAGCTCGCTGGCGCTGAGGAATGCGAGCGGTTGTGTCTTGCCCGCGGCCGCGATTTCTGCCTGTTTCGCAACCGCAACAACCTGCGTATCCGCGACGCAGCCGACCGGCTTGGTCGTCTGCTGGCCGACGAGTGCCCCTCGTCCCTGCTCGTGCATTCCGCCGCCTTGGAGTTCCTCGCCTGGCACCTGAAATCCTTGCAGCCGGCAACCGGTGACACCGGCATCTGCCCACGCGAGCGCCGGCAACTTCTGGTAGCTCGCGAGCAATTGCTTAGCAACTTGAGCCAGCCGCCCACGATTGCTCAACTGGCACGTGAGACAGGGCTGAACCAGCTCAAGATCAAGCGAGGCTTTAAATTACTGTTCGGCATCAGTGTGTATGCTCTTTTCCAGCGCGAGCGCATGGAGCGAGCCCGGCATCTCCTGCAGCGTCATAGTGTCACCGAGACCGCTTCGCTACTGGGCTACAGCAACATCAGCCATTTCAGCAATGCTTTTCGCAAGCAATTCGGCGCACTGCCCAGCGAGGCGCGTCGCAGAGCGTTGGCTTAAGGAATAGTCGCACGCTACCTGCAGCCACCGCAGCCTCGACCACGCCGAGGTCGAGGCGATGGCAAGATGGGTGTCGACGTCGAGCATCCCGTGCCAGGCATGCCAGTGCCGTTGCCCATCGTCACAACGGAAATCCGTTTGCGTATCTGGCCGAAGGCGCAGGCGAGTAAATTCGAGCATTAGCCCTTCCCCGCAGCACTTGCTAACGGCTTCCTTGAGCGTCCAGGTTTTCAGGAACGACGCGGTATCCGGTAGTTCCGATTCGTCGGGATGGCGAATGGTCGGCCACGACAGGCTGGCGGCTGGCAAGCGTGCTTGCTCCACGTCGATGCCGACCTCGGCGTTCTGGCGTAGCGCCATGGCGACCCATCCGCCGCTGTGCGATAAGTTGAAGTGCAGCGCCGGCTCCACGAGCCGCGGTTTTCCACGTCCATCCACCGTGAAGGCCAAGCGCTGTGGAGGTTGGTTCACAAGTTGCCCGATCACCCACCGCTTGAGGGCATGGGCGGCATGATGCCGTCGACGATCGGCCGCAAAGCGGTATGCGGTAAGGCGTTGCCGCTCCCGCAAATCTAGCCATGTCACCGGCCATGTGGCTGCGTACGCGATCGGTGCGCAAACCATCATCACTTCCCCGTCATGCAGGGGAACCACCGTATTCGGGGCGGGATGGGAATTGGGCTGCGCGGTGGCCGCCGGTTCAGATGAGAGGCGCATGATTTTCCGGGGAAAGTGATTCAACTGCCTGCTCCTGCCACAGTTCCGCGTAGAGCCCACCCAGCGCGAGCAGCGTCTCATGGGTGCCTCGTTCCCGCATATAACCCTGATCCAGTACCAGGATCTGATCGGCATGCCGGATGGTAGGCAGGCGGTGCGCGATCATGATGACCGTGCGCCCGGCGATTAGGCGCGCGAGAGCCTGTTGGATCTCATGCTGCGATTGTGGGTCGACCGAGGCGGTCGCCTCGTCCAGCAGCAGCACCGGAGCATCCTTGAGTAGTGCCCGGGCAATGGACAGGCGCTGGCGTTCTCCACCGGAAAGCTGCTGCCCATTCTCGCCGATGCGTGTCGCGTAACCCTCGGGCAAGCGTTGGACGAAGGTATCGCAGCAGGCCGCGCGGCATGCCTCGATCACGGCTTCGTCGCTGGCGCCTTCGCGTCCGATGCGCACATTGTCCATCACGCTGCCGTCAAAGAGCTGCACGTCCTGGAAAACAAAGCCCAGTTGCTGGTAAAGCATATCGCTGCGCCATTCGCGAAGATCGACGCCGCCAAGCGTGATGCAGCCTCGCTGGGGATCGTAGAAGCGTGCGAGCAGTTCCAGCAGCGTACTTTTTCCCGCCCCCGAAGGACCGACGATGGCGGTCACGCTGCGCTCGGAAGCATCAAAGGAAATGTCGTGCAGCACACATTCAGCGCCGTACCCGAAGCTCACATCGCGATATGCCACGGCCAGACCTGGTGGCGCTTCGTTCCGCTCACCTTCCTTCAACACAGGTTCGTCCAGGAGTTGTTGCAGGCGTGTTTCCCCTTGCACCAACGCGCGTAGTTCTATCAGGTAGGCAGCGGCGTCGAGTAGCGGATCGAGCACCTTATAGGCCACCAGCACAAACAGCAGCCAGGTCACGGGCGTCAGCGTCGCATGTGCGACGAGCCACCCCGCGACGGCCAGCATCAGCAACAACCCGCCTTCGAGCACGAAGCGATACGCCTGCACCGAACCGCCGCCCCAGGCTTCGGCACCCATGCTGTGATGCCGGATCTGAGCAAAGCGCTCATCCAACCGCTGCAGCCACACTTGCGCACGGTTGAATAACCGCAGGGTACGCAAACCTCCGATGAACTCCACAATCAGACCGCTGACATCCAGAAATAGCGTCTGCTTGCGCGCACCACGCGCTAGAAAGAACCGGTTGGCACCGTTGATGACCGCAAGCGCCAATGGCCACGTTGCCAGCAGGGCGAGCGTCAGCCTCCAGTCAATCCAGACCAGTGCCACGGCAAACAGCAAGGGAACCGATACCGCTGCCAGCAATTCAGCGATGAGGTGCGTGAACACGTCCTCCATGCGCTTGACGTCGTCCGTTATCACCGCAGCCAGATGACCGACGCGCTGGCGCGCGAATACCCCGAGCGGTAGCCGTTGCAGGTGATTGATCACGCGGGTACGGTATGCGATCGTCAATGCGTAACTGCCCAGGAAGCAGTTCATCTGACTCAGGTACGAGAAGAGCATCTGCCCCAACAGCAGGAACACAAGCCAAACCAGCGGGACGGCCCACACCCGTGCCTCGGTTGTATCCGGGCCGAATGGCGCGATTCGCGACAGCCAGTACCAGGCGAGGAAATGCGGTGCAATCGCTAAAGCGCGCTCGACCACGCGCAGCAGCAGACCCACGTAGATGCGCGCCGGAGATTGGCCGCTGGCATGTATCACGCGATAGCCGGCCCGCACGAAATTAGCCATGCGCCACCTCCCTGATGGGAGGGACGCCCCCCCTGGCCCTAACCGTCCACGTCTCCTCCTGTGCCTGGGCCTCCCACATCTGCCGATACAGGGCGCAGCGCCGCAGCAGACTGTCGTGATCGCCCGTATCGCGCAGACTACCCGCCTGCAACACCACGATTTGTGAAGCGTCTTTCACGGTGTAGAGCCGGTGGGCGATGATCAGCAATGTCTTATCTGGACAGGCCTCGCGGAGAGCCTCGAAAAAACGCCGCTCGGTGCGGCTGTCGGCAAAGGCCGTGCTTTCGTCCAGCACGAGGATCGGTGTATTGGCCAGTAGTGCGCGGGCGACCGCGATGCGTTGGCGTTCTCCCCCCGAGAGACTAATGCCCGCTTCACCCACCTGCGTGTGCCAGCCCTCGGGCAGCGCGTCGACAAACGCTTCGGCCTGAGCGATGCGCAGGGCGTGGCGGACCTGCGCATCGTCCGCGTCGGGCTGGCCCAGCCGCAGGTTCTCCAGCAGGCTACCTCGAAAGATGAACGTATCCTGGGCCACCACCGAGATCAGCCTCGCGCGCTGCGCTTCGCCGATTGCGATCAACGGCGCGCCGCCAATGGAAATTTCGCCGTAGTCCGACGCGATTAAGCCACCGAGCAGGCTCGCCACCGTGGTCTTACCAGCACCCGAGGGGCCGACTAAAGCCGTGACCTTTCCTGCTGGAACGTTGAACGATAGATCATGCAGTACCGATGATTTGCCATAGCTGAAGCCCACGTTGTCGAAGTGCAGGTCGAACCTGTCAATGGCGGCAGGCATATGCGGTACGGGCTCGTGCATAGCCAGCAACGGCTGCATGTGGCGTACGCCTTCCAGTATCTCGCGGATCTGTGCCTGGAAGCGCATCAGCTTGAATAGGGGTTTGAGCATGCCATTGCCGAGCACCAGGGCGAGCAACAGTTCCGCGAGGCTGATTTGGTGATGCTGTTCGAGCCACAGGCTCAACGGCAGCAGCAGCACGATGTTCGCATTGAGCAGAACCATGAATACCGACCAGCCAGGTACCGTGCTGCGCGTCACGCGAATTACCAGATCGTGATATAGAGCCAGTCCCTCGCGCATGCGGCTGAAAGAACGCGCATCCTGCCGGAACGTTTTCATTACCGGCATGCTGCGCAGGTACTCGACCGAGGCGCTGTTCAGCTCACCGACCGCCTGCTGGTATTCGGCCATGCGTTCGTTCATGTCACGCATGGCGATGGACTGGAACAGGATCGCCAACGGCAGGGTGACCACCGCCGCCAGGGCCAGACGCCAGTCGATCCACAGCAGCACAATAGCGACCAGGATCGGTGCGACTATCGCCGCCGTCATCTCCACCAGATGGTGCGCGATGAACTGTTCGAGCCGTTCGACGTCCTGCATCAGCAGCTTCTTCAAGGAGCCCGAGCCATGATGTTGCAGCCAGGTCAACGGCGCCCACACCAGACACCGCACCAGTACCTGGCGCGTTCGCATCAGAATGCGGTATGCCGCGCGATGACTCAAATAATAAGCCAGCGTGTAAAGCAGATATTTGCCGGTCAGCGCAAGGGCCATCCAACCCACCAGACGGAAGAAATCGTGCGCCGTCGCGTGGGCGAGCAACCGCATCGCCGAGTCGCACAGTAGGACATAGGGCACCAGCTCCAGTCCGGACGCTCCAACGGTGAGCAACAGCGCCAGCCCCAAAGGCAGGCGATAACCGCGCAGCAGACGGAGCAATGCAGGCCACGGTACGTCGGCACGGGTTTGGGTCATGCGGCGATCTCCATTGGATAAACGCATAGCGCGTGCCCAACGCGATACGCAGCAGGCACGTGGTTCTGATATTGATCTTGTACGTGGATCGCGGGGGTATTGCTACCCGATTCGGTCATCCCATTCCCCGGAACCGGATGATTTATAGCGCGCTCATCGTCCATCCACCAAAGCACCGTATTCCTCATGAAAGAAGAATTCGGATGCGGGGAGTGCGGTCCCCTTTCGGGTAGTCCTGCCATACGATATCGATATGATTCTTATTTATCATCATTTGGTGCGCCTTGTTCGGCGCCAGGGAGTCACCCATGAAGCCCCATGCCAGCGGTTGGCCGGATGCCAGCATCGAATGCTACGAACGTGAGGGGTACTGGCAGCGCCTGACGCTCGGTCAACATTTGCACCAGTGTGCGCAGCGCTATGGCGAGCGCGTGGCGCTGGTGGATGGCGCCTCACGTTGCAGCTACGCGGAACTGGATCAGCGCGCCGATCGTCTCGCCGCAGGCTTTACCACCCTAGGCATTCGGCGCGGCGATTGCGTATTGCTGCAATTACCCAACAGCATCGCGTTTGTGGCCTCGCTGTTCGCTCTGATGCGCGTGGGTGCGCTGCCGTTGCTGGCCATGTCATCGCAACGGCTGGGCGACCTGGAAAGCCTGTGCGCGCAAGCCCAACCCGTTGCCTGCATCATGCCGGATCGCTTCCTGGGCTTCGACCACCTCGCAATGGCCGAAGCCCTGCAAGCCCGGTGTCCGTGCCTGCAACACTTGATCATCGACGGGAATGCGGGACAGCACCTGACGCTTGAAGCCCTGGAAGCCACGCCGCTCGGTCTGCATCCCGCGCCGCATCCCCACGACACGGCCTTGTTGCTCCAGTCCGGTGGTACGACCGGTGCGCCCAAGCTGATACCGCGCACGCACGCCGACTACGCTTACAACGCCCAGGCCTCGGCCGCGTTATGCGGCCTGACTGCCAACAGCGTCTACCTAGCGGCATTGCCGATTGCCCACAACTTTCCCCTCGCGTGCCCAGGTGTTCTCGGTACGCTCTTTGTCGGCGGCCGCGTGGTAATGGCGCGCACCCCGAGCAGCGACGAGGCGTTTTCGTTGATTGCTCGCGAGCGCGTTAGCATGACAGCGCTCGTGCCGCCGCTCGTGCAATTGTGGCTGCACGCTCGCGAGGGAGACACCACGGATCTGTCCAGTCTGCAATGGCTGCAGGTCGGTGGTGCGCGGCTGGAGCCGGCGCTGGCCCAACAGATCAAACCTGTCCTTGGTTGTCGGCTCCAACAGGTGTTTGGGATGGCCGAAGGATTGCTGTGCTATACCCGCCTGGACGATTCGGACGACGTGATCCATCACACCCAGGGACGCCCGCTGTCACCCCACGATGAGATTCGCATCGTCGATGCGGAAGGCGTCGATGTGGTTCCCGGAGAAACCGGCGAGTTGCTCACGCGTGGGCCTTACACCATCCGCAGCTACTACGGTGGTACACAAGGCGGCGCAACCGCCTTCACGGCAGACGGCTACTACCGATCAGGCGACCTGGTACGACGCACACCAGAAGGCAACCTGGTCGTCGAGGGACGCCTGAAGGAACAAATCAACCGCGCTGGCGAGAAAATCGCCACCGCCGAGATCGAGCAGCACCTGCGCGAACATCCTGCCGTGCGGGATGCGGTCGTAATCGCGCTCGATGACGCCGAACTCGGCGAACGCAGTTGTGCCTTCATCGTCGTGCAAGGCGATGCCCCGAGCCTGCGCGAGCTTCACGATTTCCTGCGCTCGCGCGGCCTGCCGCGACACAAGCTGCCTGACCAGCTCGAAACCTCGGCGGCCTGGCCGCTGACCACCGTGGGAAAAATCGACAAGCGGCGTCTGGCGCTGCTCGCCCAGCGAACCACCACCACCGCTCGAGCCCTCTATCACGAACGAACCCTCTCGATCACGCAGACGCCGCTCGTGTTGGCCACCCGTGTCGCGCACGATCTGGTCGATACGTCGTTTATCCTCTATGAGCGCGATGGCGAATGGTCAGTTGGCGTCGGCGCTACGGCCCAGATCACGCTCGATGCGCAACATGTCGCGCTCGATTTTCGTGGTGAACGACGAACATGGCCGCTCGCCGACTTTGCGACGTCGATCACGCAAGCCCTGGCTGAGTTACCGGTCGACGGCTACCGGCTCTACGGTACGGCGGATTTCGAGCTGGCCCGCTTGTTCCATGGGCTGCCTGCCGTACCGACATCGCGTCCGCTGTTTCATCTGGTTGCTCCAGCCATCGAAGTACGTCTGCGGGAGGGGCGGGCCACATTGCGTGCGCTGGACGAGACCACACTGCCGGCGTGGGCAGAATGGCTTGCGCGACTCGACGCGCTTCCGGCCAACGATGACCTGTCGTGTCACGTCGGCAACGTGACGGTAGACATCCGCCACGCGGATGCGGAACCGTACAGGCATCGGGTAGCCGCTGCCATCCAGCAGATTCAGGCGCGCGTCTACGACAAGGTGATCCTGTCACGCGCGGTCTCGGTGCCGAGATCCGTCGATCTGGTCGCAAGCTATCTGGTCGGACGACGTGCCAACCAGCCGGCGCGCTCTTTCCTATTGCGTCGAGACGATTTCGCCAGTGCGGGTTTCAGCCCCGAGACCGTCGTGGAAGTCGATGCCGATGGTTGGGTCAGCACCCAGCCGCTAGCGGGTACGCGTGCGCTCGGTTCTGATCCCGATGAGGAAGCGCGGTTGCGCGAGGAATTATTGAGCGATCCCAAGGAAATTGCCGAGCATGCAGTCTCGGTCAAGTTGGCATTCGAGGAACTGGCGCAGGTGTGCGCGCCAGGCAGCGTCCAGGTTGGCGAATTCATGCAGGTCTGCCGGCGCGGAACCGTGCAGCATCTGGGTTCGCGCGTGCGCGGCCGCCTTGAAAGGGGCAAGACCGCCTGGGACGCATTCCAGGCCCTGTTCCCGGCGGTGACTGCTTCGGGCATTCCCAAGCGCGAGGCGATTGACGCCATCGGCCGCCACGAGCCTGCTCAGCGCGGATTGTATAGCGGCTGCGTGATGATCGCCGACAGCGACGGCGCCCTGGATGCCGCGCTGGTACTGCGCTCGATATACCAGGATCGCGAACACACTTGGCTGCATGCGGGTGCCGGCATCGTCGCGATGTCCACTCCCGAGCGCGAGCTGGAAGAAACGCGCGAGAAGCTGACCAGCGTGTCCCGCTTTCTGGTCAATGCGGGGAGTCACACATGAGGCTAACGCGGACGGCCGGACGCGTGGTCGACAAGGGCGACACCCACGTCCTGCACCCGGAGCGGATTCGCGCGCAGGTGCGCGCGTTGCTGACCGAGCCAGATACCCCACTCGCCGACGACGATCACCTGATCGAGCTCGGTCTCGATTCGTTGCAATTGATGCGCCTGGTCAATCAGTGGCGCAAGGCAGGCGCCGACGTGAGCTTCGCTCAACTGATTGAACGCCCCCACCTGCGCGAGTGGTGGCCGCTCCTGGCCCGCCCCGTTGCACACAAGGGCGCATCCGATACACCGCCACCGTTGGCAGAAAGCATCGCGGCACCATTTGCGCTAACCGATGTACAGCATGCCTACTGGATTGGCCGCGGTGACGAGCAGGTGCTCGGTGGCGTGGGGTGTCACGCTTATCTTGAACTAGATGGTCGCGAGGTTGATCCGTTTCGCCTGGAACACGCATGGATGCGCCTGCTGGATCACCATCGTATGCTGCGTGCGCGTTTCGATCAGCAGGGACGGCAGTTGATCGCCGATGCGCCAGCCGACACCATCCGCCGGGTTCACGTGCAGGATCTAAGGGAGTGTTCACAAGAGGCCGTCGAACAAGCCCTGCTGGCGATCCGAGAGCGATTGTCGCATCGTCGCCTGCGGGTAGAGGAAGGCGAGGTCGCCGCTTTGTCTCTGAGCCTGTTGCCGAACGGGGCGACACGACTGCATCTGGACATCGACCTGCTGGTCGCCGACGTGCAGAGCCTTCACATCATCTTTCGCGATCTGGCCGCGCTGTATGCCCGCGGCGCAGAGCCCCGCGCACCCGCCGACTGGCACTTTGGCGATCACCTCGACACGCAGGCTATCCGACAAACCGATTCGCTCGCCCGTGCCCAGGCCTACTGGCGCAAGCGTCTACCGGCATTGCCGGGCGCACCCGCGTTGCCATTGCGCTGTTCCCCCGAAACACTCGCCACACCCCGCTTCGAGCGACGCTGCCATCGATTGCCCGCCGCTCAGTGGACACGCATCCAGCAGCACGCCGCTGCGGCGCGTGTCACCCCAGCGATGGTCCTGGCGACGGCCTACACGGAAGTGCTGGCCGCCTGGAGCGCATTGCCGCATTTCCTGCTCAATTTGCCGTTGTTCGACCGGCATGGCGATACTCCTGGACTGGACGACGTGGTAGCCGACTTCACCAATCTGCTGCTGCTCGAGGTGGATTGCCGCGAGTCGATACCATTCGCGGCGCGCGTGCGCGCCTTGCAAGCACAGTTCCACGCCGATGTCGCACACAGCGACTGGTCAGGCATACGCATCCAGCGTGAACTGGCCCAGCGCGGCGACGGCGAGCGCAGCTTCGCGCCGGTCGTATTCGCCTGCAACCTTGGCACGCCACTGCTTGACGCCTGCACACGCCAGTCGCTGGGTGAACTCGGCTACATGATCTCGCAAACGCCCCAGGTTTGGCTGGATCACCAGGTCTACGAGATGGACGGGGATGTTCTGCTCGCGTGGGACGCGGTAGACGCTTTGTTCCCCGACGGCTTGATCGAAGCCATGTTCGGCGCGTATATCGGGCTGCTCGAAAATCTGGCCGGAGATGCCTGCACGTGGCAAGAATTTGTTCCGGCGTTAATACCGCCTGCGCAGCGTGCGATACGCGAGGCAGTCAATGCCACCGACGCTCCATTGACGCCGCGCACCCTGCATCAGCCGATCTTCGCACACGCTGCATCGCACCCGGAAAGCACCGCACTCATCGACGGTACGAACGGCCATGTGATCGACTACGGCACGCTCGCTCACCGGGCATTACAGGTGGCCGCGCTGCTGTGCGAATGCGGGGTACAACCCGGTGAACCCGTGGCTGTTACGCAGCCCCGCGGCATCGACCAGATCGTCGGCGTGCTCGGCGTGCTCGCTGCTGGCGCGTGCTACGTGCCGATCGGCATTGCGCAACCCGCCGCACGACAGGAACGCATTCATCGACGTGCCGGCGTGCGGCATGTGCTGACGGATGCGACACACGTTCGAAACTCCGGTGTGCGCTCCATCACGCTGGTCGATGTCGCAGAGGCTGCGCAAAGAGCGCCACTGCCAGAACCTGTGTCCGTCGAACCGGGTCATACGGCCTACGTAATTTTCACGTCCGGTTCGACCGGCGAACCCAAGGGCGTCGAGATCAGTCATCGCGCCGCCGCGAACACGCTTGATGACCTCAACCAGCGGTATGCCGTCGGCTCAAACGACCGCGTACTGTCCGTCTCCGCGCTGGACTTCGACCTGTCTGTCTACGACCTCTTCGGTCTACTTGGCGTGGGTGGCTCCGTGGTCCTGCTCGGAGAAGATGATCGACGAAACGCGGCGACCTGGCTACAACTCGTCCACGAACACCGCGTGACGCTCTGGAACAGTGTGCCGGTACTGCTAGACATGCTGCTGGTCGCCGCCGAAGGCGACAGCCGACCCTTACCGCTACGCCTGGCGATGGTTTCCGGCGACTGGATTGGACTGGATCTGCCTCGACACCTCCAACGGATGGCTCCCGGCACCCGTCTTATCGCCATGGGCGGTGCCACCGAAGCCGCGATTTGGTCCAATCTGTGCGAAGTCCCAAGGCTGATCCCGGCCCATTGGCGTTCGATTCCCTACGGCAAACCGCTAACCAATCAGCGTTTCCGGGTGGTCGACGCGCAGGGCCGCGACTGCCCCGACTGGGTACCCGGCGAACTGTGGATCGGTGGCACAGGCGTCGCACGCGGCTACCGCGGCGATCCGCAGCGCACCGCCGAATGCTTCGTCGAGCACGATGGGAAGCGCTGGTACCGTACCGGCGACATGGGGCGCTACTGGCCCGATGGTACGCTCGAATTCCTCGGTCGGCGCGATCACCAAATCAAGCTGCGCGGACATCGCATCGAGCTGGGCGAAATCGAAGCGTCCTTGCTCGCGCAGCCGGCCGTGCGCCAAGCCGTCGCGCTGGTCGCCGGGCAGCCGTCGGCGCTGGTGGCCGCGCTCGTTGGCGACGGTACACTGGACACCAATACGCTGGCCACCGCGTTGCGCGGCCTGTTGCCGGACTACATGGTGCCGACACACTGGCACGTGCTTGATGCCTTGCCACTCAGCACCAATGGCAAGGTTGATCGGCGCGCGCTGGAAACGCTGATCGGCACGCAGCTCTCGGCATCGGCTACGGATCGGGCGCTACCCGACGGACCGCTGGAAGACATGATCGCTGCGGTCTGGCGCGAATTGCTGCAGCGCGACTGCATCTATCGCGATGATCATTTCTTCCAGCTTGGAGGCGACAGCCTGCTTGCGACCCAGGTGGTGGCCCGGCTGCAACGCGAAGGGTTGCACGCCACCCAACCACTGCGCCGGCTTTTCACCCAACCGGTGTTGGCGGACTTTGCCGCGATCTGGCAGATGGAGGGTACGGTCGCATCGCCCATTCCGGCCTTGTATTCCGATGCATCCGCACGCCACGAACCGTTCGCACTCACCGAAGTCCAGCGGGCGTACTGGATGGGGCAAGCCGATGGATTACCGCTGCACTGCGGCACCACTTACCTGATTGAACTCGATGGCGCACACGTCGATCTGGAGCGCTTCGACGCGGCTTGGCGCATGCTCTGGGATCGGCATGACATGCTGCGTGCCTGCGTGGACAACAACGGCCGCCAGCACGTACCTCGAGAGGTTCCACCGGTGACTGTGCACATCGACGCCCCCGCGCCGAATGCCGACGCGGCACAGGCGCGAATCGCTGGATGCTGGCACAAACGGGATCGCTCCCGCAGCCGGGCGCCACTGCACTTTGTGCATGCGGTGCCGTATGCCGGCGGTCGCTGCCGGCTGGGGCTGTTCTTCGACTATCTCACACTGGATGGGTACAGCATCAAGCTGCTGCTCGGCGAACTCGCGGCGTTGTACCGAGACCCCTCGCAGGTGCCTGTTTCCCCGCGGCTGGGCTTTCGGGATTACGTAACGCAGTGGGTTCCAGACGCCGCCGCACAAGACGAGGCGAAACGCTACTGGCTTGAACGGCTCGATACCCTGCCGCCAACGGCCGCGCTACCGCTTGCCTGCGAGCCGGCCACCCTTGGGCACGCGACATTCGCGCGCTGGCATACCCGATTGTCAGCACCGTGCTGGAAGAGCCTGCGCGAGGCCGCTCACCATCATGGACTGACCCCGTCGGTCCTGTTGCTAACCGCCTATGCGCATGTGTTGTCGCAGTGGAGTAGCGGCACCGCACACACGCTCAACCTGACCTTGTTCGACCGGCGCGACGTGCATCCGGACGTGCATCGGATACTTGGCGACTTCACCGCGCTGGCGCCGGTGGCCTTCGACCCGCAATCCCGAAGCGACCTGCTCGGTTGCGCGCGAGATATGCAGCACCGTGTCGCGGAAGTACTGGAGCATCGCGCCGTCTCGTCTATTTGGGTGCAGCGCGAACGCGCGCGAACGGTCGGACTGCAGGCCGCCGCACTGCCGGTGGTGTTCACCAGCACGCTCGGCCTGGCCGATGGTTTCCTTGAAAACCTGCCGGCGGGTTTTCCGGATCTGGCCGGCGGAGGCCTGTCGGAAACACCGCAGGTATGGCTCGACCACCACGTGTACGAGCATCATGGAGAACTGCTGCTGTCTTGGGATGTCGTGCAAGGATTGTTTCCCGAGGGGCTGATCGACGCGATGTTCGACGCCTATATCGGTTTTCTCAAACGGCTTTCGTCCGAGCCGCAGGTTTGGAACCTGCCGTTGCCATCGCTGCTTCCACCCACTCAGCGCGCAGTTCGGGACGCCGTCAACGCCACCTATGCGCCGTTCACGTCACGTACGCTGCATCTTCCGGTCTTCGGGCAAGCTGCATCGCACCCGGAACGTACCGCACTCGTCGACGGCAAGACTGGTCAGGAGATCGACTACGGGACACTCGCACGACGCGCACTGCAAGTGACCGCGCTCCTGCATGAGAAGGGCGTGCTCGCAGGCGATGCAGTCGCACTCACGCTGCCGCGCGGCATCGCGCAGGTCGTCGCCGTGCTGGGCATCCTCGCCGCAGGCGCCTGCTATGTCCCGATCGGTATCGCTCAGCCAGTCATACGTCAGGAACGCATGCATCGACGTGCCGGCGTGCGGCATGTGCTGACCGATACGGCTAAAATGCCAGCATTCGCTGCCCTTGGCGTCCGGCCCATAGACATCGCCGAAGCCATCCATATATCGCCGATTTCCAAGCCGGTACCCAGCGAGCCGGATGATACGGCTTATGTGATCTTCACATCTGGTTCGACCGGCGAGCCCAAAGGCGTCGAGATCAGCCATCGTGCCGCCGCGAACACGCTTGATGACCTAAACCAGCGGTATGCCGTCGGCCCACACGACCGCGTACTGTCCGTCTCTGCGCTGGACTTCGATCTTTCCGTCTACGACCTCTTCGGTCTGCTTGGCGCGGGCGGTGCCGTGGTCCTGCTCGGGGAAGACGATAGGCGCGACGCGGCGACCTGGCTACAACTGGTCCACGAACACCGCGTGACGCTCTGGAACAGTGTGCCGGTGCTTCTGGACATGCTGCTGGTCGCCGCCGAAGGCGACAGCCGACCCTTACCACTACGCCTGGCGATGGTTTCCGGTGACTGGATCGGACTGGATCTGCCTGGGCGGCTGGTCCGCTTGACAACATTCGCTCGCTTTATCGCCATGGGCGGAGCCACCGAAGCAGCCATTTGGTCGAACGTGTGCGACGTCGAAGTCCCCCTGCCGGGTCACTGGCGCTCGATTCCCTATGGCCGGCCACTCTCCAATCAGCACTATCGGGTGGTCAACGCGCAGGGATACGATTGCCCAGATTGGGTTCCGGGCGAGCTGTGGATTGGTGGCACGGGCGTCGCACGCGGCTATCGCGGCGATCCGCAACGCACCGCCGAATGCTTCGTCGAGCACGATGGGCAGCGCTGGTACCGTACCGGTGACATGGGGCGCTACTGGCCCGATGGAACGCTTGAATTCCTCGGCCGTCGTGATCACCAGATCAAGCTGCGCGGCCATCGCATCGAGCTCGCCGAGATCGAGACCGCGCTGCTCGCGCAACCGGATGTGCGTCAGGCTGTCGCGCTGGTCACCGGGCAGCCGCCGGCACTGATGGCAGTGCTCGTCGTCGACGCGATGCCCGAAACCGACGCCCTTCGCACCGCGCTGCGCACGCTACTGCCCGACTACATGGTGCCCACGCACTGGCAGCAACTCGACGCCTTGCCGCTGAGCGCCAACGGCAAAGTCGATTATCGTGCGCTGGCCGAACAACTCGCCAAGGCCGCATCTCCCCCCGTGCCCTACGACGCTCCCTGCGACCCGCTGGAGCAGGAACTGGCCGCGCTGTGGGCACAGGTTCTGGGTTGCGAGCGGGTGTCGCGCCACGACGATTTCTTCCAACTGGGCGGCGACAGTTTGCGCGCGACGCGGCTGGTCGAGTCACTGCGCCGGCGCCGATTGGCCAGTGCCGCGCTGTCACTACGCAGTGTGTTCGCCGCCCCGACGGTCGCTGCACAGGCCGCATGGTTGCGTTCGCAGCGCTATACCGGCGGATACGCACCTGCCGCTGTCGATGCCACTTTCGAGGAAGGTACGCTATGAATCCCGCCACGCTCATCGCCGAACTGGAGGCGCTCGGTATCTCGCTGTGGGTCGAAGACGGTCAGCTACGCTTTCGCGCACCAGCCGGCACGCTGACCGACGAGCGCAAGGCCGCCCTGCGTGCACACAAAGATGCGCTCATCACGTATCTCGCGACCGACAACGACGGCGCTGTCGTAGCCGACCCCGAAAATCGTCATGCCCCGTTTCCCTTGACCGACGTGCAGGCGGCCTACCTGGTGGGACGCGGTGAAGCCTACGACTACGGTGGTGTCGGTTGTCATGGCTACGTGGAACTGGACATGCCCGACCTCGATCCCGCACGCCTGGAGCGATCCTGGCATCGCCTGATCCGGCGGCACGACATGCTGCATGCTGTCGTCTCGCCGGAAGGATGGCAGCGGGTGCTGGACGACGTGGTTCCGCCCGCCCTAGTCGTCCAGGATCTGCGCGGCCAGTCCGCCCAACGCGTGCAGACAGCTTTGGAACAGGTACGCGCCGGGATGTCCACCCGCCGCTACGCCCCCGACACTTGGCCGCTCTATGAATTGCAGCTCAGCCGAACCGATGCCGGCAG
Organism: Achromobacter sp.; assembly: GCF_050285565.1. GTDB lineage: Bacteria > Pseudomonadota > Gammaproteobacteria > Burkholderiales > Burkholderiaceae_B > Achromobacter. Next base: position 455,755 of record NZ_JBLZXG010000001.1, on the reverse strand, counting down.
CCGCCTGCACCTGTCGCTGGATCTGCTAATCGCGGATTTCGTCAGCATCCAGGTGATGCTCGCCGAACTCGACCAGCTTTACCGCATGCCCGAAGCCGCCCCCCCACCACCCGGACTCACATTTCGCGACGCGATGCTTACCGTGCGGCGTGTCCGCGAATTGCCTGCGCATCGTGCCCGCTACGAACGCGATCGTGCTTACTGGATCGCGCGCCTTCCCGATCTGCCCGGCGCACCGGAGCTTCCGGCGCGAGAGAATCCCCGGCGGACAGGGTCGGTGTACTTCGAGCGTCATGCGCTGGTGCTGTCTGTCGCCAACTGGCAGGCGTTTTGTACCCATGCAAGCAGCAGGCGCGTGACCCCTTCCTCAGCACTGCTGTCGGCATTCGCCGACACGATTGCCCGTTGGTCTCGGCAGCCGTCGTTTTGTCTGAATGTGACGGTATTGAACCGGCTGGCAATCCACCCGGATATCTACCGGATCGTCGGTGACTTCACCTCGATCAATATCCTGGAAGTAGCCGCCGCCCCCGCCGCCAGCTTCGGCGAGCGCGCCCTGCAGTTACAGCAACGGCTCTGGGAAGATCTGGAGCACGCCAGTTTTTCGGGCATCGACGTACTGCGCGAGATGGCACGCGAACGGCAGCAGCGTGACCTGATCATGCCCGTGGTGTTCACCAGCACGCTTGGCGTCGATCCCGACACAGCCAACCCGGGCATCGATGGGGAATTCATGCAGGGCGCCAAGCTCGGCTATGGCATCACCCAGACACCGCAAGTCTGGCTGGACTGCCAGGCGAGCGAACGCAGCGGCGCATTGCATCTGAACTGGGATGTGCGCGAAGGCGTCTTCCCACCGGGTCTGATCGAGGAGGCTTTCGAGGCTTTCAGCAACCTGCTCCGGACGCTGGCCGCGAACGATTGTGCCTGGCTGGACGAAGATCCACTCACGCTGACCGCGACCACGCTGGCGTGTCGGGCCCGGGTCAACGACACGGCGGCACCGCTGCCTCACGGCACGCTGCACCAGGGTTTCTGGCACCAGGTCCGGCAACAGCCGCACGCACCTGCGGTGATCGACATCCATGGCACCACCTCGTATGGCGAACTGATGCAGCGGGTGGCAGCCGTCGCTCAGACCTTGCACGATATCGGCTACCCGAAGGGCGAGTGCATCGCCATCGCCATGGACAAGAGCGTTGCGCAGATCGCGGCGGTACTGGGCATCCTGTGGGCTGGCGGCAGCTATCTGCCGATCGACCTGCAGCAGCCGACAAAGCGTCGAAATGCGATTCTCGCCGATGCGCGCGTGCGCTATGTGCTCGCCGATGCGGACAGGCGAGACGCGGTATGGCCGGAGGGTATCCAGGTTATTGCCGCCGACGGTCTCGCACCGCTGCGGCAGGATTTCGACGCGATGGCGCCAGCGCCAGTCGATCCATACCAGCTCGCCTATGTGATCTACACTTCCGGCACCACTGGAACGCCCAAGGGCGTGATGATGAGCCACGGAGCAGTGCTCAACACCATCGCCGACATCAATGTACGCTTCGGCCTCGGTGCGAAGGATCGTGTCCTGGGTCTGGCGAGCCTCGCCTTCGACCTGTCCGTCTATGACATCTTCGGCACGCTCGGCGCAGGCGGCACGCTGGTTCTGCCAGATCCCGCTCGGCGCGGCGATCCTGCGCACTGGGCCGAATGCCTTACAACGCAGGGCGTTACGGTATGGAATTCAGTGCCCGCACAGATGCAGATGCTGCAAAGCTATCTGGACACCGAACCGGCCGTCATGCCGTCCAGCTTGCGCCTGGCGCTGCTATCCGGCGACTGGATTCCAACCGGGCTACCCAATGCCATCCGCGTCCACTTCCCGGGATTGCGCGTGATCAGCCTGGGCGGCGCTACCGAAGCGGCGATCTGGTCGATCTGGCACGAGGTCGGCGAGGTGCCAACCGACGCCCGTCGCATCCCTTACGGCGTGCCGCTGGCGAACCAGCATTTCCAAGTGCTGGATGCGCGGATGCGTCCCTGCCCGAACGGAGTGCCGGGCGAGCTCTACATCGGTGGCGTCGGTCTCGCGCTGGGTTACCTGCACGACCGCGAGCGCACCGAGGCGCGCTTCGTGCGCCATCCGGAGAGCGGCGAGCGCCTCTATCGCACCGGCGATCTGGGACGTTACCGTCTGGATGGGGTCATCGAATTCCTGGGACGCGAAGACGGTCAGGTCAAACTCCGCGGTCATCGCATCGAACTGGGGGAAATCGAAAGTGCATTGCAGGCCCATCCCGATGTGGCCATGGCTGTGGCAGTCGTGTGTGGCGACACCACGATGGATCGACGTCTGGCCGCGTTCGTCGAACCGGTAGCGCAGGCGCAGCCCGACAACGGTGACGCCCATCTTCAGCTCGCCGCTGCGGCGTGCGGCGCAGGCGAGCAGAGTGTCGCCTCACTGGATCGTGCAGCCTTCCTGCGCTGGGTTGCCACGGCCGATGACATCGCACGACTGAACATGCTCGCGGCGTTGCGTAGCTTCGGTCTTTTTTCCGATCTCCAGACCGATCATGGTCTGGAGGAGATTTTCACCCGTAGTGCTACTGCCGCCGCACACCAGCGTTTGCTGCGGCGGTGGTTGCGGGTTTTGTGCGAAGCCGGCTGGCTGGCGCGGGACTCCGAGCAGGGCCACTATCGCCTGCTTCGTGAACCGGCCGCTGGCGGGGCCGAGCAACGCTGGGACGAACTCCAGCAACTCGAAAAACAGGTACGCTACAGCAGCGAACTGCTGCGCTATCTGCACGAGTCCAGCACACACCTTCCCGGTCTGCTTCGCGGCGAGGTCGATCCCTTGGACCTGCTGTTTCCGCAGGGCCGGCTGGACACGGCGGTGGCCGCCTACAACGACAACCTGGTCAACCGCTGCATGAACGCCGTAGTCTGCGCGGCTACCCGAGAGATAGCGGCGGTGCGGACTCGCCCCGGCGACGCGGCGCGGCCATTGCGCGTGCTGGAAATCGGTGCCGGTGTCGGCGGTACCAGTCGCGCGTTGATCCCGGCGCTGGCCGATTTCCCGGTCGACTATCTCTACAGCGACGTCTCGACATTCTTCCTCAATGAAGCCCGCGAACGTCACGCCGGCTACCCATGGGTCCGCTATGGCCTTTTCGATCTCAACCAGGACTATACGCCGCAGGGTCTGAGTGCCGGCAGTTGGGATGTGATCGTCTGCTCCAACGTACTGCATAACGCGCGACACGCCCCGACCGTGCTTGAACGTCTGCGCGAGCTGGGTGCGCCCGGTAGCACGCTGATCGTGATCGAGGCCACCCGCGAAATCGCGGCGCTGATGACCTCGATGGAGTTCCAGACCGGCTTGTCCGGCTTCGTGGACGAGCGTGACGCGCTGGACCAGACGTTCTTCACTCGCGCGCAGTGGGAGTGCCTGTTTGCCCAGGTGCGCGGCGAGCTGGTATGCAGCTATCCACCATCGGACGACGCGCTGGCCAGCGTCGGACAGACCGCCTTTATAGTGCGCTTTCCACAGGAACGAGCGGTCCTGTATGAGCAGGAACTGCGCGATCACCTGCGTGATCGGCTACCCGGACACATGCTGCCCAATCGACTGGAGTGGCTCAATGCCCTGCCGTTGTCGCGCAACGGCAAAGTTGATCGCACCGTACTTCAGCAACGTGCGCAGGAGGCCAGTCATCCCGACGTCGCGCCGACGAGCGAACGGCCGCACGATGAGCTGGAAGCACGTATCTCGGACCTTTGGGCAACCGCGTTGGGCCGTGATGGCATGGGTCGCGACGAGGACTTCTTCCAGGCTGGCGGCGATTCCCTGCTGATTGCCCAAGTCGTGGCAAAGATGCGCGAACGCCTGCCCGAAGCACAAGGGTGGGAGTGGGACCGTCTGATGCGAGAAGTCTTGCGTGCGCCCACTGTGGCCGCTATGGCGGTGACCTTGCGGCGCACCGCCGACGATGGGGCCGACGAAGGGGGCCATGTGGTGCCATCACCCCTCCTTTCGCTCGTACCCGCGCGAGGTCCCACGGATGTGATTCATGTGGTGCTGCATGATGGCAGCGGAACCCTGGCACCTTATCGCGCACTGCTGCCTCTGCTCGCTAAAGCCCCCGGCCGGATCGGCGAAATAGTCGGGCTCACAGTGCCCGATGCCAAGACGTATCTGGCACGCGACCCGCGGCGACTGATTCCGGAATTGGCCGGTGAGTACGCGGCGCTGCTGCGGGCACACGGTGCCCGGCGCTTTCACCTGATCGGTTACTGCATGGGCGGCCTGTTGGCCACCGAGGTGGCGCGAGTGCTGCTGGAAGCTGGCCTGATGCTTGACCCCGTCACTGTGATCAGCAGTGACCGCTTTCGCTATCGCATCGACGACGACCTGCTGCTCGAACGGGCCTTTGGCGGCCTGCTCGGTGCAGATATTGCTGCCGCCGGCCATACGGTGGACAACATGCAACTGGCACGGGCCCTTCACGTCCTGCGCGAGCGCCACGGTGAACACCTGCCGGCCGGTTGCCTGCAACAGTTGACTGGCGAATTACGCGAGGTCGGCGAATGCTACACGCAACTGGCGCAAAAGCCTGCATCACAGCGGCTCCTGGCTTTGGCGGCAACCGTCTCGACTAGGGCATGGGAGGTGGTCGACACGCAGGTCGAGAGCTTGTTCCACATTTTCCGCCATAGCCTGCGCGCAGTGGCCTGCTACCAGCCCGACCCGTTCGCGGGCGACTTGCACCTGCTGCACGACGACGAGGCGCTGTACTTCCTGCCCGGTTTGCAGCCAGACATGAAAACATTCTGGACCGGGATCGCCCTGGGCGACATCCGCGTTGACCGTATCGAGGGCAACCATCTGTCCTGCCTGCAGCCGCCGCACGTGCAGGCCGCCGCCGCACGCATCCTGCGGGAGCAGGCGGCATGACGGCCCCCATGATCGGCATTTTGGGCGCCAGTGGTGCCGTTGGAAGCACCGCATTGGCAAGCCTGGTCAGCGAGGGTCGGTATGTATTGCGCGCGGGCTACCGATCACGACCGCCACGCGGCGATACAACCTCTTGCGTCGAGCGACAGCAAGTGGACGTCGACGACGAAGCTTCGCTTGCGCGCTTTTGCAAAAGTTGCTCGGTCGTACTGAATGCGGCCGGTCCGTCCTGCCGCATCGGCGACCGGGTCGCGCGCGCCGCCGATGCGGCTGGCGCCCATTACGTCGATGCTTTCGGCGGTGCCCTGTTGGTCCAGCAACTCACTACGCTACCGTTGTCTCCCGAACGGTGCGTCATACATTCGGCTGGCGTCTATCCAGGGTTGTCCGCTTTGCTGCCACGCTGGATGGCCGGACAGGGCTTCGATCTCGTGCTCGCATTGCGTGGCTGGGCGGGTGGGCGCGAGCGCTGTACCCCTGCAGCGGCTGCCGACGTGCTGCTCAGTACCGTACAGGGTTTCGGCCAGGCCGGCACCGCGTGGGTCGAGGGTCGCCGCATGGCGGGAGCGCTGGCGCCGCGCGACGCGGTCGAAGTGGTGGGATTTCCGGGCCGAGTCCGCGTGCAGCCGTTTTTCAGTGAGGAACTGGAACAGCTTGTGGTGGAACTCGGTCTGCACGATGCGCAGTGGAACAATGTCATGCCCGGCGCCCGAACGATCGGCATCATCAGTCGCTGGCGTAGCCGACTGGGCACACCTGAATCGATCGACGAAACGTGGTTGGCGCAGGCCGTCGCAGAATTGGTACAGACCGCCCAACTCGATGTCGCCGGGCAAACGCCGTATTACCGTCTCGTGATCGAAATGGAAGGGGTACGAGCGGAACAGCCACACCATCTGCGCGCCGTCCTGCGTGCGCCGGACAGCTATTGCGTGAGTGGCGCCGTCGCGGCGAGTGCCGCTCTATGTCTGCTCGATGCTCCACCGGAGCCAGGTGTCCATAGTGCAGACCGCGTGCTTGTGTGGAATGCGGTACGCGATCGCTTGCAGACGTGGGGCGTGATCGAAGCCTTCAACTTGGTGGAATTGTCGGCGGATGATATCCATGCGGCGACGACGTCCGTGGAGGAAGGGGCGCTATGACGACACGGCCATCTCGCCTGCGCGCTGTCGTTTGCGGCACGACCTTCGGGCAGACCTATCTGAACGGGCTCACCAGCCTACCGGAACATTTCGAGCTGGCCGGCATCCTGGCGCGCGGCAGTCCTTTTGCACGCGCGTGTGCAGAGCGGCACCGCGTACCACTCTATACCGCGGTGGAACAGTTGCCCCCAGCCATCGATTTGGCCTGCGTGGTCGTTCGCTCAGGTGTCGTCGGCGGCGCCGGGACAGCGCTGGCAAAAGCCCTGCTAGAACGCGGCGTCCATGTGTTGCAGGAACAACCCGTACATCATGACGAACTGGCCAGCCTGTTGCGCCTTGCGCGCAAGGCGGGATGCCAGTACCGACTGAACGGCTTCTACCCGGACGTGGCCCCCGTCGCGCGCTTCATCGCTGCGGCCCGCCATGTGCTTGGGAAACGCCGTGCGCTTTTTCTCGATGCCGCGTGCAGCATCCACGTACTATATCCGTTAATCGACATCATTGGGCAAGCACTGGGCGGTCTGCGCCCATGGTTCTTTGTGCTGCAATCAGTCGCAGAGTCCGACGCGGGGCCTTTCACATGCGTTAGCGGTCGGCTCGGCGGCGTACCGTTAACGCTGCGCGTACAAAACCAGCTCGACCCACGCGACCCGGACAACTATATTCATCTGTTCCATCAGATCGCGCTCGGCACTGACGGCGGCACATTGACGCTCGTCGATAGCCACGGCCAGTTGCTATGGCATCCACGGATGCACTTGGAACGACGCGGCGACGGTGTCATCGATCTGTCGGCTGAACACCAGGCTGTCTCGCTTTCTGTCAGCTCGACCATCGGCCCGGCAGCGGCACCGTCCTATCATCAGGTATTCAACGAATACTGGGCTAAAGCGGTGGCACGCGGCCTGTTGCGCTTTCGTGACGCCATCCTGGCAGGCAGCCAGGATACAGCGCTCCATCAGTACATGCTTGGTGCCGCCAAGGCGTGGGGCGAGTTAGGAATGCAGCTTGGGCCGCCCCGGGACATCGCGCCCCCCGATACGCTGCCGCTGGCAGTGGACGGCATCGCCGCACATGTCCAAGCGTCGGTAGGAACATGATGATCCCACGTCTTCGGCCGCCGGCGAACTCGCCATGGTTTCGTATTTACAGTCCCCGTCCGCACGCGACAGCGCGACTGATATGTCTGCCACACGCCGGTGGCGCGGCCAGCTTCTTTCGTGGTTGGATCGATAGCTTACCCGACACCGTGGAACTGGTCGCCATACAATATCCCGGTCGGGAAGAGCGCATTGATGATGAACCGGTCGACACGATGTCGGCACTGGTCGATTCACTGGTCAAAGCCATGCCCTCGCTCATCGATCGGCCCTACCTGCTGTTCGGACACAGCATGGGGGCAGCAGTCGCTCATGAACTATGCCTCGCATTGATGCAACGTAGCCTGCGTCTGCCGCAACGTCTGGTCGTGTCGGCGCGGGAGGCGCCGATGCATCACCAGAGCGGCCACTGGCATGGCGCAACCGATGCAGCCTTGTGCGAGGAACTAGTCCGACTTGGCGGGACATCGTCTGCACTGTTGGAATCGGACGAACTGCGAGCGTTGATGCTACCGGTCATACGTTGCGATTACCGATTGATCGAAACCTATCTTCCGCCCCGAAGCGATGCACCTTTGCCGCTATCCATCAGTGCCTTTATCGGTCGCGGTGATGGCGAAGTAACCGCGCGGCAGGCCTCCGATTGGAGGTTGTTTGCGACAGGGGAATTCGAGCTGCGGGCTTTTGATGGCGGCCATTTCTATCTCCAAAATCAGAAAGCGGTTGTCGTTGCTGATCTGGTTCGCTTATTGCAGATGTCCCATACCTCAGTCTGGCCGTCAACACCTTGAGCGACTTTCGCTGATGGTGATCTGCTGTCCAATTTTTGGGGGGCAGATCACCTTGGCGGGTTCCTTTTCTTTTGGCGGCCGCGAACGCCCGCGCCGGATCAGTCGCCCAGCGCGCCGGCGACCGTACGTTCGCCGATGGCCAGCCCGACCGTCATGCCCACGCCAGAGTGCATCACCGCCACGGTGGTGGCGGCATCCACCGGCATCACCGAGAACGGCGCCGGGCCATGCGTGCCATAGACGCCCTGCCAGCGCTCCAGCACCCGCAGCCGCGCGCCCAGCGCCTGCGACGCCAGGTCCAGCATGGCGTTGTCGACGGCCTCGTCGTTGAACGGGAAGGCATCCTGGCCGTAGCGGTGCGAATCGCCGATGATCAGCTCGCCATAGGGCGTGGGGCTGATCAGCAGGTGGATGCCGTTTTCCAGCAGCATCGGCGTGCGCGCCTGGATCTGCTCGCGCAGCGCCAGCGCCGACGGCAGGTCCGAGAAGGCGCCGTAGTGCACGCAGGACAGACCGGTCAAGAGCGGGCGGTCCAGCGCCAAGGGGCGCGTCTCGAAGGCCGCGCGCAGCATCTGCAGACGCGTCACTTCCAGGTTCAGCGGTGCGAACTGTTCGGGCAGCAGCGTCAGGTAGTCGTGGCCGGGGCAGACGAAGACGTGCGCACCGGTGAAGTCGCCCGCGGTGGTCGCGACCTGCCCGCGCTCGACGGCGCGCGCCAAGGTGCCGGTGACGAATTCGACGCCTAGCGATTCGGCCAGGTAACGCGTGATGGCCGGCAAGGCCTCGCGCGAATAGATCTGCAGGTCGTCCAGCCCGCGCAGCGCGGCGCAGTGGTGCGCCAGCTGGCCGTCGTACAGTTTGGCCACCTCACGGCCCGACAGCAACTCGGCGCGGTAGCCTTCCTGTAGCAGGCGGGTGCGGGCGAATTCGTCCAGAACGTCGGCCTCGCCGGCGTCGCGCGCCAGCACCAGCGCGCCGTTGGCGCGCACATGGAAGCCAGCCTTGGATGCCAGGTCCAGCCACAGTTCGCGCGCCTGCTGGGCGTGCGACAGCATCATGCCGGGGGCCTGGCCGGTGACGATCACCTGGCCGAAATTGCGGATGGTGGCGCCATGCGCCTGGCGGCTGCGTTCGATCACGGCCACCGACAGGCCGCGCTTGGCGGCGGCCCAGGCGTGGGCGATGCCGAGCATGCCGGCACCGATCACGACGACGTCGAATTTTTTCATTTGGAAAACGAGACAGAAAGGTTGCGCGGGGAGCGCCCGCCCGGACGCTCCCCTGCCGCGGCGGCGTGGCCGCCGCGGTGGCCCGATTACTTCTTCTTGGGCTCGGATTTGCCGTCGTAGCGGCGGGTCCACTCGGCGATGATGCGATCGCGGTTGGTGGCGGCCCAGACGAAGTCGTTCTTGATCATGCGCTTGGTCAGGTCGGCCGGCAGGTTGGGGTTGGACGTGGCGATCGAGGGAATCGCCAGCACCGCGAAATTGGCCTTGTACAGCTCGTTGGCTTCGCGGCTGGCCGAGAAGTCGGCCAGCTTGCGCGCCGCTTCCAGGTTCTTGGTGCCCTTGACGATGGCGGTGGCTTCCACTTCCCAGCCCAGGCCTTCTGACGGGAACACGGCTTCGACCGGCGCGCCGTCGGCCTTGAGCTTGGCGGCGCGGTAGTCGAACGACACGCCGATCGGGAACTCGCCGGCGGCGGCCATGTTGCACGGCTTGGAGCCCGAGTGCGTGTACGAACCGATGTTCTTGTGCAGGGCGTCCATGTAGGCCCAGCCCTTCTCTTCACCGAAGATCTGCAGCCAGGCGCTGACGTCCAGGAAGCCGGTGCCCGACGAGGCCGGGTTCGGCATGACGATCTTGCCGGCATAGACCGGCTTGGTCAGGTCCTGCCAGGATTCGGGCTTGGGCAGCTTCTGCTTTTCGGCCTCGACGGTGTTAAAGCAGATGGCGGCGGCAAAGCCGTCCATGCCGACCCAGGTGGGCTCGGCCTTGGCGTCGCGCATGTTGGCGGCGATCTGGTCCAGGCCCTTGGGGGCGTAGGGCTGCAGCATGCCTTCCTTGTCCATCAGGCCCAGCGAGGTGCCCGCCAGGCCCCAGATCACGTCGGCCTTGGGGTTGCTCTTTTCGGCCAGCAACTTGGCCGTGATGATGCCGGTGGAGTCGCGCACCCACTGGATCTTGATGTCGGGATTGGCCTTCTCGAAGGCGGCCTGGTAGGCCTTGATCTGGTCGGCTTCCAGCGCCGTGTAGACGGTCAGCGTGGTCTCGGCGGAAGCGGCGCCGGTGATGCCGGTGAAGGCGGCGGCCAGGGCAAGCAGCGTGAAGCGTTTCATGGGGAAACTCCGTGGGTGAGCGGAAAAAGGGTGAGTCGGAGCGTCGCGACGGGCGCAAGCCCGCCGCAGTGCGTGGCGAAAAGGGGTGAGTCGGGGTCGGCGGCGGTGGCAGCCTCAGGGTCGCTGGCCCGCCGCCAGGCGGGATTCGATATCGGCGATGACGCCCGGCAGGTCGGCCACGGTGTCGATCAGGTAATGCGGCGCGGCGGTGGACAGCTCGCGGCCGGCGCGCTCGCGCGCCGCCTGCCGGCCGCTGTCGTCCAGGCTCAGGTATTCGTCCAGCGTCAGGCCGGCGGCGTTGCCCGACAGCAGCAGGCCGACGCTCCACATGCCGGCGCGGCGGCCTTCCTCGATGCCGGGGGCGGTGTCGTCGACCTTGATGCAGCCGGCCACGTCGGTCAGGCCCAGCTCCACCACGTTCTTGAGCGCCATGGCCGGCGCCGGACGGGCGCGCGGCACGTCGTCGCTGGCAACGATGCAGTCGGGTTGCAGGCCTTCGCCGGCGGCGCGCTCGACCACGCGGCGCATCACGCTGCCGGGGTAGCCGGAACACGAACCGATCTTCAGGCCGCGCTGGCGCAGCGCGCGCAACAGCTCGGCCGCGCCGGGGATGGCCGCCGAATACTGCGCCACCTTGTCCAACTGCATCGGCAGGAAACGCTCGTAAATGGCGGTGACATCGTCATCGGTCGGCAGGCGGCCGAATTGAGCCTGGTATTGATGGGCGATGAGCGGTTCGTCGCACAGCGCGCGGATGTGGTCCCACTTGCCCACGCCCATGGGGCCGCGGGCCTGCTCCAGGGTGACTGCCATGCCGAACTCGGCGAAGGCGTCGACGAACACCTTGGTCGGCGCGAAGGAACCGAAGTCGACCAGCGTGCCAGCCCAATCGAAGATCACCGCTTCCAGGCGGACGGGCAGAGGCGAAACAGTCATGAGGATCTTCCTTGCAGGATATTCAATCAAAGCGCCGCGGGCCGGCGCCAGGCCTGGCTGCGCGCCACCAGGGCGCGGCTGGCCAGGTGCAGCAACAGGGCCGCCAGCGCCGAACTGGCCATGATCACGGTGCACATGGCGGCGGCCGGGCCGATGAAGCCGGCATCGTCCATGTTCAGCACCGCGACGGCGGCCAGCACCGTGGACGGGCTGTACAGGAACACCACGGCCGACACGGTGGTCATGGCGGAAACGAACAGATAGCGGGCGACGTCAAGCGCGGCCGGCAGGCACATCGGCAGCGTCACGCGCAGGAAAGTGGTCAGGCGCGGCACCTTGAGCGAGGCCGAAGCTGCCTCGAACTCAGGATCGAGCGCGTTCAGCGCGGTGGCGGCGGTCAGGTGCGCGCTGGTGTAGAAGTGCACCACCGTGCACAGCACCAGCAGCGGCATGGTGCCGTACAGCACGTTGAGCGGGTTGGCGGCGCCGTTGAAGAAGAAGATGTAGCCCAGGCCCAGCACCAGGCCGGGAACCGCCATCGGCATCAGCGCCAGCATGCCGAGCACGCCGCGCAAGCCGCGCGCCATGGCGCTGCGGGCCGGTATTTTTTCCATCATCCAGGCGCCCAGGAACACCACCACCGTGCCGATCAGCGCAGTGCAAAAAGCCATTTCGAGGCTGTTGCGCCAGGCCAGCCAGCCGCCGCCGTCCATGTTGTCGAAATCGTACGAACGCAGCGATAGCGACAGGTTGTAGGGCCACATCTTCACGAACGAGGCCCACACCGCCACGCCGATGATCAACAGCAGGAATCCCGCCATGGCGCCCGCCAGCAGCAGCAAGACCGCGTCGCGCCGCCGATTGGCGCCAGCCGCGTAGGGCTGGGCGCGGCCGCTCAACTGGGCGCCCTGGCGGGCCCGCAGGCGCCGGTCCAGCACGAAGGTCAGCAGTGCCGGCAGCAACAGCAGGATGCCGATGGCCGCGCCCTTGGGAAAATTCTGCTGGCCGACCACCGCCTTGTAGGCTTCCATCGCCAGCACGTTGTAATCGCCGCCCACCACCTTGGGCACGCCGAAGTCGGTCACGGTCAGCGTGAACACCACGCAGCAGGCCGAGAACACGGCGTAGCGCGTGCCGGGCAGCGTCACCGTCATGAAGGTGCGCAGCGGACCGGCGCCCATGGCGCGGGCCGCGTCGTAGAGGCGGCCGTCAGCCAGCGCCAGGCCGGTCAGCAGGATCATCAGCGCATGCGGAAAGGTGTAGAACGCCTCGCCCGCCACGATGCCCCAGAAGCCATAGATGGTGGCGCCGCCGAACAGGCCCTTGAGCAGGCCCTGGTTGCCCAGCAGGTAGACCAGCGCGATCCCCGGCAGCAGCGAGGGCGCCAGCAGCGGCAACAGCGCGATGGTGCGCAGCAGGCCCTTGCCGGGAATGCGGCTGCGCGTCAGGGCGTAGGCGAAGGCGTAGGCGCACGGCACCACCAGCATCATCGTGACCATGCCCACGGTCAGGCTGCGCCCCACCATGCCCATGAAACCATCGGCGCCGATGATGCCCAGCACCACCGACAGGCCGGCCCAATCGCCGTTGGCGCCGGTGACCGACTTGGCCAGGATGGCCACCAGCGGCAGGGCCAGGAACAGCGCCAGGCCCAGCGCCAGGGCGCCCTGCCCCAGCGTCAGCCCGAAGGCGCCGACCCAGGCGGGCAGCGGCCGGCGGCCCAGTGACGGAGCGACGGGCACGGCGGACGTGTCGGCGGACGCGGACATGGCGGCGGAAGCGGAGCCCGAAGCCGGCTCAAGCGTAGGCGCGAATCGCATGGCGCGGCAGCTCCACCCAGCAGCGGCTGGCGGCGTGAGGGCCCAAGAGGGCGTCTCCGGTTTCGGGGGATACGATCGAATGCACCGTGGCGCCGGGCACGCCTTCCAGGCGCAGCGCCAGGCGGTAGCCACGGCCCAGGAACACCCCGTCCAGCACGTCGGCGAGCATGCTGTTGGGTTGATCCGGACGCGCCACGCTCACGCGCACCGCCTCCGGTCGCACGAACAGCTTGCCGACGTTGCGCTCCAGCGCCGCATCCACCGCCAGTTCCTGGCGGCCGACGCGGGCGCGGTGCGCGTCGATACGCTCGAACGGCAGCCAGTTGGCCTCGCCGACGAAATCGGCGATGAAGGCCGAGCCCGGTTGCCGATACAGTTCGCGCGGGGTGCCGAATTGCTCGATGACGCCGCCGTTCATGACGGCGATGCGGTCGGCCATGACCATGGCCTCTTCCTGATCATGCGTCACCATCAACGTGGTGATCGACAGGCGCTTTTGCAATGCGCGCAATTCGATGCGCAGGTGCTCGCGCACGCGGGCGTCCAGCGCCGACATCGGCTCGTCCAGCAGCAGCAGGGACGGCGACGGCGCCAGGGCGCGGGCCAGCGCCACGCGCTGCTGCTGGCCGCCCGATATCTGTCCCGGGTATTTATGGGAGGCGCCGGCCAGTCCTACCAGCGTCAGCATTTCCTCGACCCGGTCGGCCACGTGTTTGCGATGGGCGCGCTTGCCGCTCAGGCCGTAGGCCACGTTCTGGGCCACGGTCAGGTTGGGAAACAACGCGTAGGACTGGAACAGGATGCCGTAATCGCGCTCCTGCGGCTCGGCCTGGGAGATGTCGCGGCCCGACAGCAGGATGGTGCCGCTGTCCTGGCGCTCCAGGCCGGCGATGGCGCGCAACAGCGTGGTCTTGCCGCAGCCGGAGGGGCCCAGCAGGCACACCAGTTCGCCAGCGCGGATATCCAGGGACACATCCGACAACGCCGTATGGCTGCCGAAGCGCTTGACGAGATTGCTGACCGACAGAAAGCCCCCGCGCTGCGCTGCGGACGGTGGCGCGGCGCCCGTCGGCACAGTGTTGGTATCGCGTTGGAGCTGTTGGGCCATGGAGCCTCCGGTCTGGGAACGAAGGCAGTATGGAAGGCGCGTATTGAGTGTTTATGACACTTCGCGCAAATGCAGTAATAAAAACATCAAATTATTTTGGTGTACTGGCGGTCTTGCGCAATCCGTCCTTCAATCCGTTCGTCAATCCGTCCGTTTACAGGCTTCATCCACCGTGCTCGTCGCCGAACTCAAATCCTTCTATGCCGTGGCTCGCTGCGGCACCGTCACCAAGGCCGCCGCCCAATTGGGCGTGAGCCAGCCCACGGTGACGGGGCAATTGCGCCAGTTGGAATCGCGCTATGGCGTCGAGCTGTTCCACCGCCAGGGCCGCGGCATGCGGCTGTCGGACGCCGGGCACAGCCTGATGCCGATGGTCGAAAAGCTGGTACAGCAGGAAACCGAGATCGATTTCCGGCTGCGCGACGCCAGCGACCTGCGCGAAGGCAATCTGCGCATCGGCGCCACCGGCCCGTACTACATCATGGACACGGTGCGCCGCTACAACCAGCGCTATCCCGGCATCGACCTGACCGTGGCCATCGGCAACTCGCAAAGCATGCTGCAGGCGCTGCATGACTATCGCATCGAGATTGCCACGTCTTCATTTCTGATGGATGACAAGCATCTGTACCGCCGCATGATCGCCGCCGACCCGATCCGCGTGGTGACGCATCGCGGCCACCCGCTGGCGCGGCGCGGCAAGGTGACGCTGGCGGATCTGGCCGACCACGCCCTGCTGCTGCGTGAACCCGGTTCGATGACGCGCCAGCTGACCGAAGAGGCGTTGCAGGCCGCCGGAGTGAGCGTCAAACGCACCCTGGAAATCGGCAGCCGCGAATCGATCCGCCAGGCGATCCTGTGCGAACTGGGCATCAGCCTGATCCCGTCGCGTGAAATTCCATCCCATCCCGAACTGGCGGCCCTGGACATCGAGGGCGCCGACGTCGTGATGCATGAATACCTGTACTGCCTGCGCGAGCGCCAACCGGTGCAACTCATCGCGCGCTTTCTGGAGATGGCGCCGGCAGCCGGCTGATCCACGGATCACTGCCCGCCTCTTCCCCTTGCGGCCACTCAGGAGACAACCATGGCCTTGACCTTGCAGGATATCGAACAACTTTTCCTGGAACGTGGGCACCGTTCCTATCATGGCGAATCCGTCAGCCACCTCAGGCATGCACTGCAGACGGCCTCGCTGGCCGAGCGCCACGGCGCCAACGCCCACTTGATCACCGCCTGCCTGCTGCACGACCTGGGACACCTGATCGCCGATCATCCGGACACGCCCACATTGCGCGGCATCGACGACAAGCACCAGTATTTCGTGCTGCCGTTCCTGCGCGGGCTGTTCAGCTCGGCGGTGCTCGATCCGATCCGGCTGCACGTGGAGGCCAAGCGCTACCTCTGCTATGTGGAGCCGCAGTATGAAGCGACGCTTTCGGAGGATTCGAAGCGCAGCCTGGCGCTTCAGGGGGGCTGCTTCGATGCGGGCCAGGCGGTGGATTTCGCCAGCATGCCGGGCGCGCCGGATGCGATCCGGCTGAGGCGCTGGGACGACATGGCCAAGGTGCCGGGGCTGGCCACGCCGCCGCTGGATCATTTCCTGGAGATCGCCGAAAGCGTCTCCGGACGCGTGAAGCTGGCGGCGGTCTGGTAAACGCCCCCCCTCGGCGGGAGGCCCGGCGCGGCGTCAGGCCAGGCTGGCGGCCAGGCAGGGGCGAGCGTTCATTCGCCCTTGGCCACCGGCCGGGACGGATCGCTGCACCACTCGCTCCACGAGCCCGGATAGAGGCGCGAGCCGGCCAGGCCGGCGATTTCCATCGACAGCAGGTTGTGGCACGCCGTGATGCCCGAGCCGCACTGGTGCACGATGGCCGCGGGGTCACGGCCATCGAGCAAGGCGGTGAACTCCTCGCGCAATTGCGCCGCGTCCTTGAAGCGGCCATCGGCTTGCAGGTTCTGCCCGTTCGGCCGGTTCAGCGCGCCCGGGATGTGGCCGGCCACCGGATCCATCGGCTCGACCTCGCCCCGATAGCGATTGGCGGCGCGCGCATCGATCACGGTAAAGGCGGGCCGGGCGATATTGTCCAGCACCGCCTGCGCGTCCACGGTGCCGACGCGTGGCGCGGCCGGGGTCACCGGCGCACCGGCTTGCACCGGCGCGGCCGCCTCGGTGGAGGTCGGCAGCCCCGCGGCCTGCCACGCCTGCCAGCCGCCGTCGAGCACGGCGACGCGGTCGTGGCCCAGCCAGCGCAGCATCCACCACAGGTGCGCGGCGTACATGCCGCCGCTGGCATCGTAAGCCACCACCAACGTCTGCGGCGTGACGCCGTGTGCGGCCATCAGCGCGCCGAACTGACCGCGCTCGGGCAGCGGATGGCGGCCGTTCCTGCCGGTGCGGGGGGCGGCCAGCTCGGTTTCGTGGTCGAGGTAGCGGGCGCCGGGGATATGGCCCGCGGCATAGGCTTCACGGCCGGCCGCATGGTTGGTCAGATCATGGCGCACGTCGAACACGCGCACGTCCGCTGCGCCCAGGTGCGTGGCCAGGTCGGCCGCGGAAATCAGGGTCATGGTCATCGGAAAGGCTCCTCGGATTGGGATCGGATTGGCGGGATCAGGCCGGCTTGGGATCGCGCATGGTGCGCCAGACCGACAGCAGGCCCGCCGAAATGATCAGGCCCATGCCGGCCCAGGCCAGGCCGTCCAGGGTGTCGCCCCAGAAGCCCATGCCGAGCAGGGCCGCAAAGATGATGGTGCTGTATTGCAGGGCCGCGGTCAGCAGCGCCGAACCCAGGCCGAAGGCCCGCGTCATGGCCAACTGGCCGAACAGGCCGGTCACGCCCACGCCCAGCAGCGAGCTGTAGCCGGTCCAGTCGGCCTGGCCCCAGCCTTCGAACCCCAGGCCGGCAAAGCTGGAGACGCACACCGCCACCGAGAAGAACAGCACGGTGCGCCATTCAGGCTCGCCGATGCGGCCGAGCTGGCGGATCTGCATCATGGCGATCGCCGACATGGCGCCGGCCCCGAGCCCGAACAAGGCGGCCAGCCACTGGTCTTCATTGATGCTCGGCCGCAACACCGCGATCACGCCCAGGAATCCCAGGGCCACGGCGGCGATCCGCACCGGGTCGCGCTGCGCCCCGCCCCACCCCAGCATCCAGCAGGCGATGAACAGCGGCGCGGTGTAGTTCAGGCTGGTAGCGGTGGCCAGCGGCAGGTGCGCAATGGCGAAGAAACCCAGCCACATCGAGGTGACGCCCGACAGGTTGCGCCACAGGTGCAGCTTCCAACTGGTGGGCACGATCGACTGGCGTCCGGCGCGCGCCCAGATCAGCAGCAGCACCACCGACGGCAGGCCGCGGAACAGCACCACTTGCGGCAGCGTCGCGCCATGCTCGGTGCCCAGCTTCACGAACGACCCCATGATGGCGAACATGGCGGACGCCAGCAACATCCAAAGTGCCTGCATCGGGGCTTTGCGCTCAGGTGAAAAGGAGGGAGAAATAGGGGAAAGCGATACTATACTCTCCGTCACCGGGAGCGGCGCGGCGGTCGGGGAACTGCGGCGCCGCGGCATAGTCCAATCCCGCACAAGTCCCGCTCGCTGAGGAACAAAAAAAGCATGAAACGCATCATCCTTTTCGTCATTACCAACCTGGCCGTCATGCTGGTGCTGTCGGCCACGCTGCGCATCCTGGGCGTAGACCGCTACCTGACCGCCAACGGCCTGAACCTGCAGGCGCTGCTGATCTTCTCGGTCGTGGTCGGCTTCACCGGCGCCATCATCTCGCTGTTGATCAGTAAGCCCATGGCCAAATGGAGCACCGGCGCCCAGGTGCTGGATCCGAACGCGCCGCGCAACCAGCGCGAAGCCTGGCTGCTGGACACCGTCCACCAGCTCGCCGACCGCGCCGGCATCGGCCGCCCGGAAGTCGCCATCTACGACGGCGCGCCCAACGCGTTCGCCACCGGCGCCTTCAAGAACGACTCGCTGGTGGCGGTCTCGACCGGCCTGCTCGAAAGCATGAGCGAAGAGGAAGTGGCCGCGGTGCTGGCCCACGAAGTGGCCCACATCGCCAACGGCGACATGGTCACACTGACCCTGATCCAGGGCGTGGTCAACACCTTCGTGGTGTTCCTGGCGCGCGTGGTGGGCTACTTCATCGACCGCGTGGTGTTCAAGAACGAGCGCGGCCTCGGCCCGGGCTACATGGTCACCGTGATCGTCTGTGAGATCATTTTCGGCATCCTGGCCTCGATCATCGTGGCCTGGTTCTCGCGCCAGCGCGAGTACCGTGCCGACGCCGGCTCGGCCCACCTGATGGGCGCCCGCGAACCCATGATCCGCGCCCTGGCCCGCCTGGGCGGCCTGGAACCGGGCGAGCTGCCCAAGTCGTTCGAAGCCTCCGGCATCACCGGCAAGGGCGGCCTGGCGGCCATGTTCGCCTCGCACCCGCCGATCCCGGCCCGCATCGCCGCGCTGCAAAACGCCCGCGTGATCTGATCCCGGCAAAGGCCCATGAACAAAGCCCCTTGATCGCTCAAGGGGCTTTTTGCTTGGGGCGTGCCGGCGTCAGCACTCGACGATGTTCACCGCCAGGCCGCCACGCGCCGTTTCCTTGTACTTGGTCTTCATGTCGGCGCCGGTCTCGCGCATGGTCTTGATCACCGAATCCAGCGACACATAGTGCTGGCCGTCGCCGCGCAGCGCCATGCGGGCGGCGTTGACGGCCTTGATCGAAGCCATGGCGTTACGCTCGATACAGGGAATCTGCACCAGCCCGCCGACCGGATCGCAGGTCAGGCCCAGGTTGTGCTCCATGCCGATCTCGGCCGCGTTCTCGACCTGCTCGACCGAGCCGCCCAGCGCCGCGGCCAGGCCGCCCGCCGCCATCGAACAGGCCACCCCGACCTCGCCCTGGCAGCCGACTTCGGCGCCGGACAGCGAGGCGTTGTACTTGTACAGCAGGCCCACGGCCGCCGCCGTCAGCAGGAAGTCACGCACGCCCTCGCGGTTGGATCCGGGGACAAAACGGTCGTAATAATGCAGCACGGCCGGAATGATGCCCGCCGCGCCGTTGGTCGGGGCCGTCACCACCCGGCCGCCGGCGGCGTTTTCCTCATTCACCGCCATGGCGTACAGGTTGACCCAGTCCATTACAGACAGCGGATCGGACAGCGTGCGCTCGGCGCGCTGGGTCAGGTTGCGGTACAGCTCGGGGGCGCGGCGGCGCACCCGCAGCGGCCCCGGCAGTTCGCCGTCGGCTTCGGGGTAGTTGATGCCACAGCCACGCGAGACGCAGCCCTGCATCACCTGCCAGATGCGATCCAGCCCGGCCGCGACCTCGCCGGCCTCGCGCCAGGTGAGCTCGTTGCGCATCATCAGTTGCGCCACGCTCAGGCCGCTTTCCCGGCACATGGCGAGCAATTCGCGGCCAGTGCGGAACGGATAAGGCAATTGGTCGTGCGCCGCGATGACCTGGCTGTTGGACGCGCCCGCCGTCACCACGAAGCCGCCGCCCACCGACAGGTAGCGGGCCTCGCGCAGCGACTGGCCCTCGGCGTCGAAGGCGTGGAATTTCATGCCGTTGGGGTGCTCGGCCATGGCTTCGCGGCGGTAGAACATCATGTGTTCCTTTTCCACGAAGGGCACCGGATGGTGGCCCAGCAACGGCAACTGGCGGCTGGCCCGCACCGAGGCGATCATGCCGGCGATGGCGGCCGGGTCGACCGTATCCGGGGCCTCGCCCATCAGGCCCAGCAGCACGCCCTTATCGGTGCCGTGGCCCTTGCCGGTGGCACCCAGCGAGCCATAGAGCTCGGCGCGCACGCTCGCCACCCTGGGCAGCAGGCCATCACGCTCCAGACCCTGGACAAACAGCAACGCGGCCCGCATGGGGCCGACAGTGTGGGAACTCGACGGGCCTATGCCTATTTTGAACAGATCGAAAACGGAAACGGCCACCGCAAATCCCCTGCATCCAAGAATGATCCGGCAATCATACGCGCAAGGTCCGCCGCCGCGCAGCAAAGCCCCGCGGGGCGTATGCTGTATTCCAGGGGCGGGTTTCCCCACCCGCCCCGGCATGCGATCATTACAGAATTATTTCTTGTCATAAAAAGAATGGAACTGCCCCAGGATGTCCGGACTCATCACCCTGCTTGACTTCGCCGGCTACGTCGCCCTGCTGCTGTGGGGCGTCCATATGGTTCAGACAGGCGTGCAGCGCGCCTTCGGCGCCGCCCTCGGTGCCGCTCTCGGCCGCGCCCTGGGCACGCGCCTGCGGGCCTTCGCCGCCGGCCTGGGCATCACCGCCGCGCTGCAAAGCAGCACCGCCACCGGCCTCATGATCACCGGTTTCGCCGCCGGCGGCGTGGTCGGCTTGGTGCCGGCCCTGGCCGCCATGCTGGGCGCCAACGTCGGCACCACGCTGATCGTGCAGTTGCTGTCGTTCGACCTGACCTCGCTGGCGCCCATCCTGATCCTGGCCGGTGTCTGGATGTTCCGCCGCTACCCGCCGGGCCGCACCCGCGACCTGGGCCGGGTCTTCATCGGCCTGGGGCTGCTGCTGCTGTCGCTGCACCAGTTGGTCGAACTGTTCGAACCGTTCCAGACCGCCCCCATGCTGGGCATGATCCTGGACGCCCTGACCACCCAGCCGGTGGCCGCCGTGCTGCTATCGGCCGCCTTCACCTGGGCGGCGCACTCCAGCGTCGCCGTGGTGGTGCTGGTCATGTCGCTGGCCAGCCACCACATGGTGGCGCCGCACGTTGCCTTCGCGCTGGTGCTGGGCGCCAACCTCGGCACCGCCATCAACCCCATGATCGAAGGCGTCACCGGAGACGACCCGGCCGCCCGCCGCCTGCCCCTGGGGAACCTGCTGACGCGCATTCTCGGCGTGTTGGCCGGCCTCGTGCTGCTGCCCTGGCTGCAACCCCTGATGAGCGACATGTCCACCGACCCGGCCCGTGCCGTCGCCAACTTCCACACGCTATTCAATGCCGTCATCGCGCTGGCATTCCTGCCGCTGCTGGCGCCCTATGCGGCCCTGCTGACCCGCTGGCTGCCCAAGCGCACCGATCCCAACGACCCGGCCCGTCCCCAGTACCTGGACGAGTGGGCCCACGACGTGCCCGCCGTCGCCCTGGGCAACGCCGCGCGCGAGGCGCTGCGCATGGCCGACATGCTGCAGACCCTGCTGCTGTACGCCCGCGCCGGCTTCAAGCGCGATAACCGCCACCGCATGGTGCAGGCGCGCCAGCTCGACGCCGCCCTGGACAAACTGGAAAACGCCATCACCACCTACCTGGCCACGCTGGACCAGGAGAACATGACGCGCGAAGATCTCCAACGCATGGACGACATCCTCGCCTTCATCAGCAACATCGGCCACGCCGGCGACATCGCCCACCACGGCCTGCTCAGCCACATCGCCAAACTGCGCAAACAGGGCTGGACCTTCTCCCCCGAACAGCGCGCCAGCCTCGATGGCACCCTGGGCGAACTGATCACCAACCAGCGCCAGGCCGCGGCCCTGTTCGTCAACGACGACCTGCGCCAGGCGCGCGCCCTGGCCGGCGAAAAATCGCGCTTTCGCACCATCGAATCGCAGGCGGCCGACGCCCACCTGCAGAAAATCAAGGCCGGCCAGGTCGACGCCGCCGAAGTCGGCGCCCTCTACCTCGACATCCTGCGCGACATGAAGGGCATCAACTCCCACCTGGTCGGCGCCGCCGCCTACCCGCTCCTGGCCCGCCACGGCGAACTCCTGCCCAGCCGCCTGCGCGAAGCGGGGAACTGAAAGAGCCCCCACGCGGCGCGCGCTTGCGCCCCCCGAGGGGGCTGGCCCGCCTTCGGGCGGCCTAGGAAGCCACAATCGCCGAAAAAAAACCGCCACGCAAAACGCGCAGCGGCTTCATCATGCCCAGGGGGGAAATCCCCCTCAAAGATACCGCTTGAACCACTCGAGCATTCTTCCCCACCCATCCTTGGCGGCCTCGGCCTGATAATTCCCCCGGTAATCCGCCATGAACGCATGATCCGCCTGCGGATACACCACGAACGCCGACCGCCGGGCATGCTCATTGCCCGCCGCCAGCTTCGTCTTCATGATCTCGATATCCGACACCGGAATGCTGGCATCCTTGGCCCCGTACAGCCCCAGCACCGGCGCATGCAACTCGTTGGCCACATCGAACGCATAGCGCTTGATCAGCGGCCCATGCCCCGTGCTCAGCTTGCCGTACCAGGCCACGCCCACCTTGAGGTCCGGATTGTGCGCCGCATACATCCACGTCAGGCGCCCGCCCCAGCAGAACCCCGTCACCGCCACCCGCTTCGGATCGCCGCCATGCTGCGCGGCCCAGGCCACGCAGGCGTCCAGGTCCGCGAACACTTGCTCGTCGGGCACCTTGCTGACGATCTCCGCGATCAGCTTGGGGATGTCGGTATAGCCCGACGCGTCGCCCTGGCGCTCGTACAGATTGGCGGCCACGGCCAGGTAGCCGGCCTTGGCGACCCGGCGGCAGATGTCCTTGATGTGCTCGTGCACCCCGAAGATCTCCTGGATCACCAGCACCACCGGCAGGTCGCGCTGGCCCTCGGGGGCGGCGTAATAGGCACTGATGGATCCGTCGGCCACGGGCAGTTGGAAATCCCCGTGGACCAGTCCCAGGGAATCCGTGTGAATCACAGTGGGGGCGACATTGCCGGCGGCGGCGGAAAAACTCATGGCGAACTCCTATGCAGGGATCAACGCGAGGCCGACGCCCCGCGGTTCGCCATCAGGGCGCCCGCGGCACGACCGGCCGGTTCGAAAACAATGCCGGGTACCGCGCGCGCCACGGTTCAATGGGTGTGCATGTGCTCCGCGCGCGCCGCGCCGTGGCCGGCGTCCGCGTCATGCTCGTGTCCGTGGTGCATCAAGGTCGTCACGCTGTAGATCAGCGCCACGCCCACACCCACCAGCAACAACTGCGGCACCGCATCGGCCAGGGATACCCGTTCGTGCATCTGCGGCATCAGGTCGGCCACCGAGATGTATAGGAAGCTGCTGGCGGCAACCACCAATACGTACGGCACCCAGTCCTGGGCCTGCTGCAGCACGAAGTAGCCTATTATGCCGCCCACGGCTGAACACAAGCTGGTGAACAGGATCAGCGCGAAGGCGCGACGGCGCGCCAGACCGGCGTTGAGCAGCACTACGAAGTCGCCCAGCTTGTGCGGCACCTCGTGCACGATGATCGAGGCCGCCGTCAGCACGCCCAGCAGCGGATCGGTCAGGAAGGCAGCCGCCACCAGCACGCCATCGCACAGGTTGTGCAGCGAACTGCCGATCAGGATCAGCACGCCCCCGCGCCCCGCCTCGTGACGGTCGTGGCCATGATGATGATGGTGCCCGTCGCCCTCGTGATGGTGGCTGTGGCGCAGCAGCGCGATTTTCTCGAGCACGAAAAAGCCGATCAGCGACGCCAGCATCAGCCCGAACAGCACGTGGGCATCGGCGGCAGCGCTCTCGAAAGCCTCGGGCAGCAGGTGTAGCAGCGCCACCGACAGCAGCACCCCCACGGACAGGCTGACCATGTGATGCAGGTAATGGGCGAACACCTTGTAGGCCAGCCAGCTGGCGACAAGGACGGCGATGAGGCCACCGGTGACGGTGGCAAGCAGAACCCAGAGCAGCAGCATTGGGGGACGTATTATTGGAAACGGAAGCGAAACATTATATTGTTACGCCGGCAAAAGCAGAAATAGGCCGCCCGGACAGCCAGGCGGCCCATCGGTTCCATCGCGGCCGGCCGCGCCGGAAGATCAGTGCGCCTGTTCCCAGTTCTTGCCCACGCCCACCTCGGCCACCAGCGGCACCCGCAGCTCGGCCACGTTGCACATCAGGCGCGGCAGGGTCTTCCTGACCAGCTCCAGCTCGGCGTCGGGCGCTTCCAGCACCAGTTCGTCATGCACCTGCATGATCATGCGGGTTTGCAGTTTTTCGGCCTCGAGCCAGTCCTGCACCGCCACCATCGCCATCTTGATCAGGTCGGCCGCGGTACCCTGCATCGGCGCGTTGATCGCCGCGCGCTCGGCGCCTTGGCGACGCGGCCCCGAGGCGCCGCGAATCTCCGGCAGTTGCAGCCGGCGGCCGAACACGGTCTCGACATAGCCCTGCTCGCGCGCCACCCTGCGCGTGTTCTCCATGTACATCGCCACGCCGGGATAGCGGGCGAAGTAACGGTCGATATACGCCTGCGCCGCGTCGCGCGTGATGCCCAGGTTGGACGCCAGGCCGAACACCCCCATGCCGTAGATCAGGCCGAAGTTGATCGCCTTGGCCGCGCGCCGCTGCTCGGACGACACATCCGCCAGCGCCACGCCGAACACTTCCGATGCCGTGGCGCGGTGGATGTCCTCGCCGGCCGCGAAGGCGCGCTGCAGATTGGCGTCGTCCGACACGTGCGCCATGATGCGCAGTTCGATCTGCGAGTAGTCGGCCGACAGCAGCATGCCCTGCTCGGCGATGAACGCTTCGCGCACCCGGCGCCCGGCCTCCGTGCGCACCGGGATGTTCTGCAGATTGGGATCGGACGAGGCCAGCCGGCCGGTGATCACCGCCGCCTGCGAATAGTGCGTGTGCACGCGGCCGGTGTCCGGGTTGATCATGCGCGGCAGCTTGTCGGTGTAGGTGGACTTCAGCTTGGACAGCCCGCGGTACTCCAGCAGCACCTGCGGCAACGGGTAGTCCTGCGCCAGCTTGCTCAACACTTCCTCGTCCGTCGACGGCGCGCCGCCGGCGGTCTTGCGTACCACCGGCAACTGCATGCGGCCGAACAGGATCTCCCCCAGTTGCTTAGGCGAATTCAGGTTGAAGGGTTGTCCAGCCAGCTCATAGGCCTTCTGCTCGAGCAGCAGCATTTCCTGGCCCAGCTTGTGGCTCTGGCGTCCCAGCTCGGCGGCATCGACCTTGACGCCGTTGCGTTCGACCGTGGTCAGCACCGCCGACACCTGCATCTCCAGCAGATAGATGCGTTGCAGTCCGGCATCGGCCGCCACCTGCGGGCGCAGCACCTGGTGCAATTGCAGCGTGAAATCGGCGTCCTCGGCGGCGTAATGGCCGGCCTTGTCCACCGCCACCTCATCGAAGCCGATCTGTTTGGCGCCCTTGCCGCACAAGTCCTCGTACGAGACGCCGCTGCGGCCCAGGTAACGCTGCGCCAGGTCGTTCAGGCCGACGCTGCGATGCGACTCCAGCACATACGCCTGCAGCATGGTGTCTTCGGCGATACCGGCCAGACGGATGCCTTCGTTGGCGAACACGTGCGTGTCGTACTTGGCATGGTGCAGCAGTTTCGCGCGCGAGGCGTCCTGCAGCCATGGGCGCAGCCGTTCGAGCACCTCGTTCTTGGGCAATTGCGTCGCGCCATCGGGGCCGCGGTGCGCCACCGGGATATAGCAGGCCACGCCCGGCGCCACCGCCATCGACAGCCCCACCAACCGCGCCTGCATTTCGTCCAGCGAGGTGGTCTCCGTATCCACGGCCACCAGGGACGCCGCCGCCACCATTTCCATCCACGCGTCGAACGCCGCCCAGTCGTCGATGATGCGGTAATCGTGTTCCGCGGGCGCCGCGGGCACCTCGGCGGCCACGCGCGCATCGCCCGTCGGCACGCGTTCGGCGTCGCCGGTCAGGTCGCGCAGCCAAGTGCGGAAACCGTAGCGTTCGTAGAGTTCGGTCAGGGTGGCCACATCGCGGTCGCGCGGCGTCAGGTCGTCGACGCGGTCGACGTAGCCGGTCAGATCGCAATCGCACTTTACCGTCAGCAACTGGCGCGTCAGCGGGAAGTTGGGAATGGCATCGCGCAGGTTGTTACCCGCCACGCCCTTGATGCCCTCGGCGCCCTCGACCAGCTTG
The DNA here is from genome assembly GCF_050285565.1 of Achromobacter sp. Classification (GTDB taxonomy): domain Bacteria; phylum Pseudomonadota; class Gammaproteobacteria; order Burkholderiales; family Burkholderiaceae_B; genus Achromobacter. The sequence continues at coordinate 429,672 of NZ_JBLZXG010000001.1, read as the reverse complement.
TCGATCGACCCGAATTCGGAGATCCACTTGGCGGCCGTCTTGGGGCCGACCTTGGTCACGCCCGGCACGTTGTCGACGGTATCGCCCACCAGCATCAGGTAGTCGACGATGCGGTCCGGCGTCACGCCGAACTTGTTGAGCACGCCGGCCTCGTCCAGCACCTCGCCGCTCATGGTGTTGACCAGCGTGACGTGGCTGTTGACCAGTTGCGCCAGGTCCTTGTCGCCGGTGGACACCACCGTGTGCACGCCGTGTTCGGCGGCGCGGCAGGCCAGCGTGCCGATCACGTCATCGGCCTCGACGCCCTCGATGGCCAGCACCGGCCAGCCCAGTGCCCGCACGGCGCGGTGGATGGGCTCGATCTGGGCCGCCAGGTCTTCCGGCATGGGCGGGCGGTGCGACTTGTACTCCGGATACAGATCGTCGCGGAACGTCTTGCCACGCGCATCGAAAACACATGCGGCATACTCTGCCTTATAGTCGGATACAAGCTTGCGCAACATATTGACCACGCCATACAGCGCACCCGTAGGTTCGCCTTGCGCATTGCGCAAATCCGGCATAGCGTGGAAAGCGCGGTACAAGTAGCTTGAACCGTCGACCAGCAATAAGGTTTTTTTCATGGTTACAAAGGCAGATATGGCAACAACTGCGGCAACAACTGCGGCAACAACTGCGGCGACGCCCGCCGAAAAACAAATTCCGCTGATTATGTCAGAGTTACGGACGGCGGCGGAAAAGCTCGCGCACATCGGGCCCGCGGTCAGTGTCTTCGGCAGCGCCCGCATCAGCCGCAACTCGCCCCACTATGAAACCACCGTGGCCATCTCGGCCGCGCTGGCCGAGGCGGGATTCGCGGTCATCGCGGGCGGCGGCCCGGGCATCATGGAAGCCGCCAACAAGGGCGCCTTCGAAACCGGCGGCACTAGCATCGGGCTGAACATCAGCCTGCCGCACGAGGCCCACAACAACGAATATCAAACCATCAGCCTGTCGTTTGAATACTTCTTTTCGCGCAAGGCCACGTTCTTCATGCACAGCATCGCCTACGTGGCGATGCCGGGCGGCTTCGGCACCCTGGACGAGCTCTTCGAAGCGCTGACCCTGATCCAGACCGGCAAAGTCCCGCCCGCGCCCATCGTGCTGGTGGGCAGCGAGTACTGGTCCGGCCTGGTCGAATGGCTGGGCGGCCAGGTGCTGGGCAATGGCATGATCGGCGCGCACGACCTGGATCTGTTCATCATCGAGGACGATCCGCGCAAGGTCGTGCGCAAGGTGGTCGAATTCCACCAGAAGGTCAGCACGGAAGCGCAGTACGCGCCCTCGCTGCCGGCCTGACGCCCGCCAGCCCGCGCCCCTGGCCGGCAACGCCCGGCGGCCCCGCATCGCGGCCGCCGGCTTGCGTCTATTTGCGCAGGAACGACGGCACCACCTCCGCCGGAATCGGGCACACGTATGGCTGGCCCCGACGCATCGCCAGCAACTCCTCCTTGGCGCGCGCCAGCGTCTCGGGCTGGCCATAGAGGTCGGCGGCGGTCGCGGCGATGATCTTGGCCGCATGCACCATGCCTTTGTGCGCCAGCGACAGCTTGCCCTGCGCCACCATCTGCCACGAATGGAACGGCGTGCCATAGGCATAGCAGGCGCCCCAGCATTGCGCCGTGGGCGTTACCCAACTGACGTCGCCGACGTCGGTCGAGCCGTAGCTGATCTCGTGCTTGCCGGGGTCGTAAGGCGCCACGCCGCTGAACAACGGCGTCGGGTTGCGCAGCACCGCGCCCAGGTTCTTGCCGGCGTTGTCGATGTCGTCGGCCGAAATCGCATCCCACATGCGGCGCGCGGCCTGCTGCTCGCCCTCGGTGTAGGCGGGCCCCTGCAACGCCTGCATGTTGGCATACATGACCTGGTTGAGCACGCTGTTGGGAATGTAGTTCGAGCAGGCCTTGTCGAACACGATCTCCAGCTCGCAGCCGGTCATCAGCGCCGCGCCGCGGGCCACGTTCTTGACCCGTTCGTACAATTCGGCGGCCTGCGAATTGATCGGCGCGCGCACCAGGTACAGCACCTCGGCGCGCGCCTGCACCACGTTGGGCGAAATGCCGCCGCTATTGGTTACCGCGTAGTGCACCCGCGCGTCCGGCACCATGTGCTCGCGCAGGTAATTCACGCCCACGTTCATCAGTTCCACCGCGTCCAGCGCGCTGCGCCCCAGATGCGGCGAATTGGCCGCGTGCGCGGCCACTCCGCGAAAGCGGAAATAGGCCTGGATGTTGGCCAGCGAGGATTGGTGGAAGATGCCGGTGTGCGAGGCCGGGTGCCAGGTCAGCGCCGCGGCCAGGTCGTCGAACAGGCCGGCGCGCGCCATGAAAGTCTTGCCCGAGCCGCCCTCCTCGGCCGGACAGCCGTAGAAGCGGATCCGCCCCGGCAGGCCATTGCGCGCGAGGAACTCCTTGACCGCCACGGCCGCGCAATGCGCGGCCGTGCCCAGCAGATGATGGCCACAGCCATGGCCATTGCCGTTGGGGGTCTCCGGCGAGGGCTGGCAGGCGTAGGCGCCGCTTTCCTGGCTCAGGCCCGACAGGGCGTCGTATTCGCCCAGGATGCCGATCACCGGCCCGCCCTGGCCGGCCTCGGCGACGAAAGCAGTCGGGATGCCGGCCGCGTCGCGGGTGACACGAAAACCTGCCTCTTCCAGCATGGCAATGTGCAGTTCGGCCGACTTGTGCTCGTCATAGCGCAGTTCGGCCAGGCTCCAGATGCGGTCGCTCAGTTCGGCGTAGCGGTCGCTGCGCGCGTCGATGAACGGCGCGAGAATATCAAGGGCTCCCATCGTGTCTCCAGTGGCGGTCTACAGGATCTGCGAGCGCCGGCCACGCTGCATCGCCGGCAGTGGCAAAACGTCATTCGTCGAGCTCGATGGCAGCAGTTTCAATGATTTCTCGATCGGCCGCCAGCGTCCGGCAAGCGAGCCGGCCGCGACGCGAATGCCGTGGCGGGCTCAGCGCAGCGCCCGCTCGATCGCCGCGCGCGCCTGCCCAATGAACGGGTCTTCGCCCGGCCGCGGCGGCAACAGGCGGAATTCGACATCGGGCAAGGGAGGCAGGCCGGCCGCCTGCAGGCGGCCGATGCCGGGCGCCAGCGCCGATTCGTTCAGGCAGGCCACGCCCAGACCCGCCGCGATCGCCAATTGCAACCCCGCCACCCCCGAGGCCACGTGCGCCACCGCGTACGGCACGGCACGTCGCGCCAGCAACCGTTCGGCATACTGCCGCAGCGCGCAGGTCTCGGGCAGCGCCAGCAACGGCAACGGGCCGGGTGGCGCCGGCGCGCCTTCGGCCGCCATCCACAACAGCGATTCGCGCCGCAGCAGCGGCCCCCGCGCCCGGCCCTTCAACGCGCCGCGTTCCTGGATCACCATCGAGATTCCGACATCGACCTCGCCACGCTCGTAGGCGGCCTCGATCGTGCCGCTCTTCATGATGGTGACGTGCATGCGCACCTGGGGATACTGTTCGTTCAGGCGCCGCAACAGCCGCGCCACGTCGCCGGGGCGAAAGTAATCGGTGATGCACAAGCGCAACTCGCCGCGCAGCGCCACGCCGCGCAGATCGCGGTAGGCCTCGTCGCTGAGCGCCAGGATGGCGCGCGCATGGGCCAGCAGGCGCTCGCCAGCCGGGGTGGCGATCACGCCGGCCTTGCCACGGATCAGCAGCGGCTGGCCGGCACGCTCCTCCAGCTTGCGCATCTGCTCGCTGACCGACGATTGCGACAGAAACACCTTGGGCGCGGCCGCCGTCAGGCTTCCCGCATCCAGCACGGCCACCAGCGTGCGCAACTGGTCGAGATCGAATCCGGACATGGCCTATTCAACGGTTTTAACGATGGTTAAAATCGTAAATTCCCGCTTTTCCGATGTCAATCCCGTCCCTAAACTGGCTCCATTCCCCTCACCCAAGGAGCCTGTCATGCCCCACATCGTCGTCCACGTTTCCGGCCAGCCCGACCCCGCCCGCAACCGCCGCATCGTCGACGCAGTCGCCGGTCTGACCGAATCGGTGCTCGGCAAAAAGCCGCCGGTGATCGCCATCACCTTGCAATACATTCCCCACGACCAATGGTTCATCGGCGCGCGGGCCTTGTCCGAACTGGGCAAAAACGCCTTCCACCTGGATATCAGCGTCACCGACGAGACCAACACCAAGGCCGAGAAGGCGCGCTTCATCCAGGATATCTACGCGTCCTTCAGCGATATCCTGGGTGAGCTGCACGAATGCTCCTACGTGCACGTCATCGACGCGCGCGCGGCAGCCTATGGCTATGGCGGCAAGACACAGGAATATCGCCACCAACACGCCTGAGACCCGCGCGTCGCGAGCGCCGGATCGCGCCAACGCCACCCCGCCCCGGCGCCTGGCAAAGCCTGGCCATCGACGAAAAAAAGCCGCGCACCCCGAAAGGTGTGCGGCTTTTCCGATCCCGGCATGGCGGGGCTCCCGCCCCGCCAGACTCAGACCGCGGATTCGCGCGCGGCGCGCTTGCGCTCGTTTTCCTGCAGGTGGCGCTTGCGCAGGCGGATCGACTTGGGCGTGATTTCGACCAGTTCGTCGTCGTCGATGAATTCCACGGCGTATTCCAGCGACATCTGGATCGGCGGCACCAGGCGCACGGCTTCGTCGGTGCCCGAGGCGCGCACGTTGGTCAGCTGCTTGCCCTTGATCGGGTTCACGACCAGGTCGTTGTCGCGGCTGTGGATGCCGATGATCATGCCTTCGTACAGCGCATCGCCCGGGTTCACGAACATGCGGCCGCGATCCTGCAGCTTCCACAGCGCGTAGGCCACGGCGTCGCCGTTGTCCTGGCTGATCAGCACGCCGTTGCGGCGCTCGCCGATCGAGCCTTCCTTGATGGGCGCGTATTCGTGGAAGATGTGGCTCATCAGGCCGGTGCCGCGCGTCAGCGTCAGGAACTCGTTCTGGAAGCCGATCAGGCCACGGGCGGGAATCAGGTATTCCAGGCGGGTGCGGCCACGGCCGTCCGGCTGCATGTCCTGCAGATCGCCCTTGCGGCGGCCCAGTTCTTCCATCACGCCGCCCTGGTGGGCGTCTTCGACGTCGATGGTCAGCGACTCGAACGGCTCGCACTTGACGCCGTCGACTTCCTTGAACACCACGCGCGGACGCGACACGGCCAGCTCGTAGCCTTCGCGGCGCATCGTTTCCAGCAGAATGGTCAGGTGCAGTTCGCCACGGCCCGACACCTCGAACACGGTGTCGTCACCGGTGTCGCGCACGCGCAGCGCCACGTTCGACTTCAGTTCGCGATCGAGGCGGTCGCGCAGCTGGCGGCTGGTGACGAACTTGCCTTCACGGCCGGCCAGCGGCGAAGTATTGACCATGAAGTTCATGGTCAGCGTCGGCTCGTCGATGCGCAGCATCGGCAGCACGTCCTGCGTCACCGGGTCGGTCACGGTGCAGCCGATGCCCAGGTCTTCGATACCGTTGATCAGCACGATGTCGCCGGCTTCGGCTTCATCCACCACGACGCGCTCCAGGCCGTGGAACTTCAGCACCTGGTTGATGCGGCCGCGGCCGCCCTGGCCTTCGGGGCCGAACTTGTAGGCCACTTCCATGCCGGGGCGCATGCGGCCGCGGTTGATGCGGCCCACGCCGATCTTGCCGACGTAGCTGTTGTAGTCCAGCGAGATGATCTGCATCTGCAGCGGGCCGTTGGGATCGTCGTCACGCTGCGGCACGTACTGCAGAATGGCTTCGAACAACGGACGCATGTCGCCTTCGCGCACGTCCGGGGTCAGGCCGGCGTAGCCGGACAGGCCCGAGGCGTACACCACCGGGAAGTCCAACTGCTCGTCGGTCGCGCCCAGCTTGTCGAACAGGTCGAAAGTGGCGTTGATCACGAAATCGGTGCGGGCGCCCGGGCGGTCGACCTTGTTGACCACCACGATGGGCTTCAGGCCCAGGGCCAGCGCCTTGCGGGTCACGAAAATGGTCTGCGGCATCGGGCCTTCGACGGCATCGACCAGCAGCAGCACGCCGTCGACCATCGACAGCACGCGCTCGACTTCGCCACCGAAGTCCGCGTGCCCCGGGGTGTCGACGATGTTGATGTGCGTGCCTTCGTATTCAACGGCACAGTTCTTGGCCAGAATCGTGATGCCGCGTTCTTTTTCCAGATCGTTCGAGTCCATGACCCGTTCGGTCAGCGCCTGGTTTTCGCGGAAGGTGCCGGATTGGCGCAGCAGCTGGTCGACCAGGGTGGTTTTACCGTGGTCCACGTGGGCGATGATGGCGACGTTGCGCAAGGCGCGAGTCATAGCGAGTCCTTTAAGGTGGTGGCGGGCAGCAAGCCCGCCGGCAATTCGTTCAGTGCAAGCAATGCCTGCTTCGGGTCTGGCATCGCCTGCAAGGCATCCAGCGCAACGGCGCGTTCCAGAGAAAATGGCCCGACGTGCGTGCGCCGCAGCGCCGCCAGGTGGGCGTAACAGCCCAGCGCGCGCCCGATGTCCTGGGCCAGCGTCCGGATGTATGTGCCTTTACTGCAAGCCACATCGATCTCTGCCTGCGTCCCGTTCAGGGATAGCAGGTCGATGCGGTAAATCGTAATCTGCCGCGGCGGGCGTTCCAGCTCGATGCCCTGCCGCGCGTATTCGTACAGCGGCTTGCCGTCGCGCTTGAGCGCCGAATACATGGGCGGAATCTGCTCAATCGTGCCGGAGAATCGTGACAGCGCATCGCGCAGCGCCTGCTCCTGGATCACGAAGCCGGGCGCGGCGGTGGCCACCACATTGCCGGTCAGGTCGCCGGAATCGGTTTCCTCGCCAAATTGCAGCGTAGCGCGATACGCCTTGTCGGCGTCAAGCATCGCGCCGGAAATTTTTGTCGCCCGTCCCATGCAGCACACCAGCAGGCCAGTGGCGAAGGGGTCGAGGGTGCCGGTATGGCCGGCTTTCGCCGCGTCCATGGCACGCTTGGCGCGTTGCAAGGCGTGATTACTCGACAAACCCACGGGTTTGTCGAGCAACAGCACACCGTCGAGCGCAAGCCCGCGTCGTTTAGCCATCGTCGGAATCCGGAAATTAAAGCAGTGACGACAGCCCGATCAGGACTGGTCTTCAGGTTCGTCGGGCACGCCCGAGTGCGGGCCGGGCCGGTTTGCGCGGTCGATGAGGATCGACATTTCGATACCACGGGCAATCTGCTCGTCGTGGAAGAAGCGCAAAGTGGGGACAGTATGAATGTGCAGCAGCTTGTAAAGCTGGGAGTGCAGCCAGCCGGCCTTCTCGTTCAGCAAGGCGGTCGCGGCCTCGGGCTCGGCGCCCAGGACCGTAAAATATACCTTGGCATGCGCGTAGTCGGTCGACAGTTCCACACCGGAGAGCGTGATCAAGCCAGCGCGGGTCGTGTCGATCTCGCGCTGGATGATCCCGGCCAGATCCTTCTGGATCTGGTCGGCCAGCCGCAGATTGCGGCCGGGGATGGCTTTGGACTTATGACGGCTCATTAGAAATAATGCCTCGCGACGCTTTACAGCGTACGCGCGATTTCCTTGATTTCAAAGACTTCCAGCTGGTCGCCCACCTGGATGTCGTTGTTGCCGCGCAGCGTAAGACCGCAATCGAAGCCCGACTTGACTTCCTTGACGTCGTCCTTGAAGCGGCGCAGCGAATCGAGCTGGCCGGTCCATTGAACCACGTTGTTGCGCAGCAGGCGGACCTGCGAATCGCGACGCACCAGGCCGTCGAGCACCATGCAACCGGCGATGTTGCCGATGCGGGAGATGCTGTAGACCTCGCGGATCTCGACCAGGCCGATGATCTCTTCCTTCTTTTCGGGCGCCAGCATGCCCGACATGGCCGCCTTCACTTCGTCCACGGCGTCGTAGATGATGTTGTAGTAGCGCACGTCGATGCCGTTGGTCTCGGCCAGCTTCTTGGCGCTGGCTTCGGCGCGGACGTTGAAGCCGATCACCACGGCGTTCGAGGCGATCGCCAGGTTGATGTCGCTTTCCGAGATGCCGCCCACGGCGGCGTGCACCACTTGCACGCGCACTTCGTCGGTCGACAGCTTGGTCAGCGACTGCACCAGCGCTTCCTGCGAACCCTGCACGTCGGTCTTGACGATCAGCGCCAGGGTCTGGGTGCCTTCGCCCAGGTTGTCGAACATCGATTCCAGCTTGGCGGCCTGCTGGCGCGCCAGCTTGACGTCGCGGAACTTGCCCTGGCGGAACAGCGCGATTTCGCGCGCCTTGCGCTCGTCGGACAGCACCATCAGTTCGTCGCCGGCGGCCGGCACTTCGGTCAGGCCCTGGATTTCCACCGGGATCGACGGGCCGGCGGCCTGGATCGGCTTGCCGTTCTCGTCGAGCATGGCGCGGACGCGGCCGAAGCTCGCGCCAGCCAGCACCACGTCGCCGCGGTTCAGCGTGCCGCTCTGGACCAGGATGGTCGCGACCGGGCCGCGACCCTTGTCCAGACGGGCTTCGATCACCAGGCCCTTGGCGGGCGCATCGACCGGCGCCTTCAGCTCCAGCAGTTCGGCTTGCAGCAGCACGTTTTCGAGCAGCGCATCGATGCCCTCGCCGGTCTTGGCCGACACCGGCACGAACGGCACGTCGCCGCCGTACTCTTCCGGCACCACTTCCTCGGCGACCAGTTCCTGCTTGACCCGCTCGGGGTTGGCGCTGGGCTTGTCGATCTTGGTCATGGCCACCACCATAGGCACGCCCGCGGCCTTGGCATGGTGGATGGCTTCGCGCGTCTGCGGCATCACGCCGTCGTCGGCCGCGCAGACCAGGATGACGATGTCGGTGGCCTTGGCGCCACGGGCACGCATGGCGGTGAACGCCTCGTGGCCCGGGGTATCCAGGAAGGTCACCATGCCACGCTCGGTTTCCACGTGGTAGGCGCCGATGTGCTGCGTAATGCCGCCGGCTTCGCCCGCGGCGACCTTGGCGCGGCGGATGTAGTCCAGCAGCGAGGTCTTGCCATGGTCGACGTGGCCCATCACGGTCACCACCGGGGCGCGCGGCAGTTGTTCGGCTTCCGACACGCTGGCGGTTTCGTCCAGGAAGGCTTCCGGGTCGTCGAGCTTGGCGGCGATCGCCACGTGGCCCAGTTCCTCGACCACGATCATGGCCGTTTCCTGGTCCAGTACCTGGTTGATGGTGACCATCTGGCCCAGCTTCATCAACTGCTTGATGACTTCGGCGGCCTTGACGGACATCTTGTGAGCCAGGTCGGCCACGCTGATGGTTTCCGGCACGTGCACTTCACGCGCGATGAATTCCTGCGGCGCCGGCTCGTTGCGGCGGTCGTTCTGCTGGTTGCGGCCACCGCGGCCGCCACTCTTGCCACCGCCCTTGCCACCGGCACGCCAGCCGTCACGGCTGGCCGGCGCCGCCGGCTTGTCGGCCGGTTTCTTGCGCGAGGCGTCATCGGACCAGGTCGAAGCGACTTCGGCGGTCTTGATGGTCTTCTTGGTGCCCGGCGCGGCGGGCTTGGCGTCCTTCTTGGCGCCCGGGGCGGCATTGGCCTTGCCGGCCGGCTTGTGCAGCGTGCCCGAGATCGGCGCGGCCGCGGCGGCGGGCGCTTCCGGTTCGGGGGCGCGCAGCACCTTGCGCGGACGGTTCAGCATCTCGCGCAGGGCGGCGGCTTCGGCCTCGGCGGCACGGCGGGCTTCGTCGCGGCCAGCGCCGGTGGCGGAGGCGGCGAGCGGCGGGCCGGCGCGGCGATTGTCGGCACGGTTGCCCACCTTGACGGCAGGCGCGGCGGGCTCGGCGGGCTTCGCGGCGGATTTGACGGATTCGGATTTCGCGGCAGGCGGCACCTGCGCGGCGACAGGCGCGGCGGCCTGCGATGACGATGGTTCGGACTTATTGGCTAGCACAACGGGTTCCGGCTTGGCTTCTTCAGCCTTGGGCTCGGTGGATTCAGTCTTGACTTCGGGCTTGGCCTCTTCGGCCACGGGCTCGGCAGGAGCGGGCGCCGGCGTCGGTTCCGGTTCAGGCTGGGCCTGGACTTCAGCGGCGGGCGCCGCGACGGGGGCGGGCACTTCGGCCGCGACGGGTTCTACAGGCGCGGCCGCTTCTACCGGCGCGGGCGCTTCTACAGCAGCGGGCTCTTGCACCGGGGCCGGAGCCGGCGCCTGGGCAGGCGTGGCTTCGCGCGGTTCGGCCGGCTTGACCGTTTCGGGCACGGCCGGTGCGGGCACCTGCTGTGCTTCCTCGACGGTCGCTTCTTCCTCAGCGCGGGCGCTGGCGGCCTGCTCCAGGGCGATTTCGGAGGGATCACGCTTGACGAACACGCGCTTCTTGCGAACCTCGACCTGGATGGTACGCGAGCGGCCGGTGGCATCAGCCTGGCGGATCTCGGAGGTCTGGCGGCGCGTCAGGGTGATCTTCTTGCCTTCGGTCGCGCCGTGGGCGCGACGCAGCGATTCGAGCAATTTCGCCTTGTCGCTGTCGGTGACGGAATCGTCCACCGATTTGAGGTCAACGCCGGCCGAGCGCAGCTGTTCCAGCAGCACATTGGCAGGCATTTTCAGCTCGGTAGCGAACTGGGCGACGGTGTTACTCGACATTAGGCTCTCTCTTCCCTATATGCAGCTATTACAAACAACGTGAACGAGCGGGGGACTCGAAGGCCCTCCGCCGCAGACCCGTGTCCTTTTGGTTATTCTTCATCGAACCAATGGGCGCGGGCACGCATGATGAGGTCGCTGGCTTCCTGCTCGGTCAGGCCGGCGATTTCCGCCAGCTCGTCCGTTGCCAGTTCGGCCAGATCATCACGCGTATGCACTTGACGCTCGGCCAGCTTGGCGGCCAGTTCGGGCGTCACGCCTTCGAGTTCAAGCAGATCCTGCGCCGTTTCAAGGCGCTCTTCCTGGGCAATGGCCTCGGTCAGCAGCGCGTTGCGGGCACGGGCGCGCAACTCATTGATGGTGTCTTCGTCAAACGCCTCGATTTCCAGCAGTTCCTGCATGGGCACGTAGGCGATTTCCTCGATACCGGTAAATCCTTCGTCGATCAGGATGTCAGCGACTTCCTCGTCGACGTCCAGCTTGCTCATGAACGTGGTGCGCAGACCCGAACGCTCGACTTCCTGGCGGTTCAGGCTTTCTTCCGGCGTCATGATGTTGATCTGCCAGCCGGTCAGTTCGGATGCCAGGCGCACGTTCTGGCCCTTGGCGCCGATGGCCTTCGGCAGGTTTTCCTCGTCCACCACGACGTCCATCGCATGCTTGTCTTCATCGACGACGATGGATTCGACGTTGGCCGGCGCCAGCGCGCCGATGACGAACTGCGCGGGGTCTTCCGACCACAGCACGATGTCGACCTGCTCGCCGCCGAGTTCGTTGCGCACGGCGGTCACGCGCGAACCGCGCATGCCCACGCACGTCCCGATGGGATCGATACGCTTATCGTATGCCACGACGGCGATCTTCGCACGCACGCCGGCATCGCGGGCAGCGGCCTTGATCTCGAGCAGACCCTGCTCGATCTCGGGCACTTCGTTCTCGAACAGCTGGCGGATGAACTCGGGCGACGTGCGCGACAGGATGACCTGCTGGCCACGCGCGGCGTGGTCCACACGCAACACGAAGGCGCGCACGCGATCGGCAACCCGCAGGTTTTCCTTGGGGATCATTTCGGAGCGCGGCAGGCGCGCTTCGATCTTGCCGGTTTCAACGATGGCGTCGCCCTTGTCCATGCGCTTGATCGTGCCGGAAACGATGGTTTCACCACGGTCCAGGAAGTCGTTCAGCACCTGTTCGCGCTCGGCGTCGCGGATCTTTTGCAGGATCGCCTGCTTGGCGGCCTGGGCGCCGATGCGGCCGAACTCGATGGGCTCCAGGGGCTCTTCGATGTACTCGCCTTCCTTGATGCCGGGGACGATTTCCTCCGCGTCCGACAGCATTTCCTGCTTGTCGGGTTCTTGCAGGCCGGCCTCGTCGGGCACGACCAGCCAACGGCGGAAGCCTTCGTGGTCTCCCGTTTCCCTATCGATGGAAACACGAATGTCCGCATCATCCTTGAAGCGCTTTTTCATGGCCGAGGCCAGCGCACTTTCGAGAGCGCCGAACACGACGTCACGCGTGACGTTCTTTTCACGCGCCAAGGCATCGACCAACAGAAGAATTTCGCGACTCATCGCTTTTTGCCCTTGAAATCCAGAACGGGATCCAGTTTTGCACGCTCGATGTCTTCGACCGTGAAATTCAACACCTGGACTTCGTTCTTTTTTGCCTCAAATTCGAGACCGAACACGGTCTTGTGCATGCCAGCAGCCGCGTCGGAAGCAGCGGCGTCGTCTTCCGGCACGGTCAACGTGCCCGAGAAGACCTTGCGGCCGTCCAATGCTTCGCGCAGCTTGATTTCGATGCGCTCGCCTGCGAACCGGCGGAACTCGGCCTCGGTGCGCAGCGGGCGATCCACGCCCGGCGACCCGACCTCGAGGCGCTTGTAGTCGATGTTCTCGACCTCATAGACCCGCGACAATTGGCGGGACACCTGCTCGCAGTCTTCGATGCGCACACCGCCGACCCGATCGATCGTGACGCGCAAAAGGCCCAGCGCGGCACGTTCGACGTCAACGAGTTCGACGCCCATGCCGGCCAGTGCCTCTTCGGTCAATGCGAATAAATCAGCCATATACTCAAAAAAAATGGGCTGCACGCCCAGCCCACCGTATTGCACAGTGCCCAGCCGCCACCTTACTGCACGTAAGGAGCAATGCCGGGCGGTGCCCTATATTGCGACCTAATTTTCGGCCCGCGCCGCCCTTGCGGCACCTGCGCCAGCTTCGCTTTCCGTGTCCGCGCTGTCCGTGTCCACTTGCCACATCTGCCGCCCCACCCGCCGTGCCAATCGCCACAGCCAGGATGCACGCAATTACATGCATTCCAGCGCGCCAGACGGCAAAACCGGGGGCGCGAACCAGGGAACGCGCAACGAACGCGAAGCCATGAAAACCATTGATTTTACCAGATAAACCAGAAAAACGCCTGATTCGTCGAGGGCTTACGTTTATCTGGGACACATCGGGCCGGCGGCGCCCCGGGACGCCGCCTCAAGGTGACGGTTTAACGCCCCCGGCCACCCCGACCGCCCATCACGCCGAGACGCGATTCATGGGCCGACGCGCCACGCGGCTGCCAGTCGTCGCCGCGTGGTGCGGCCCCGCCACGCGCCGCGCGCGGCTTGCCACCAGCGCCGGGCCCCTTGTTGCCACCACCGGCACGCAGGCCTTCGGCCTTGTTGCCACCGCGACCGGCGCCGGCCGGCTTGCCAGCGCGACCGGCATTGCCACCCCGCGCACCCGCCGGCTTGCCTGCCGGCTTGGCGCCGGCCGGCTTGCGGCCGGCCCCCGCGGGGGCCTCCGCCGTGGCGGCCACCGGGCCGTTGGCGGCCGCGGCGCGCACACCGCGCCCTTTGCCACCGCCCCCTCCTGCCTTGCCACCGGCACCACGCCCGGCAGCCTTGTTGCCGCCCGCGCCCGCCGCGCCACGGCCACCACCGCCGGACTTGCCGCCCTTGCGGTTGCCGTTGGCCTCACCAGCCAGCGGATGGCCATTGGCATAGCCACCAGCAATCATCAAGCCGGTTCCAAAGGGATCGGACGGACAAGCCGCCGTCTGGCCGGCACTGCCGACCCGGCCGCCCTGGATCTTGCCGCGGCGCCCGATACGAGCGCCGTTCATGCCGTTGCGCTCCATGGTGCCAAAGCCCGGCGGCAAGGCGCTGTCATGCGACTGCGGTTGCTTGGAGCGGCGGCGGTTGCCGCCGGATTCGTCGTCTTCCCGCAACAGGCCCAACTGCACCATCAAGGCGGTAACCAGCGAGGCATCGAGTTCTTCCCAGCGACCACGGCGCAGCGTGCGCGGCAGGACCACGTCGCCAAAACGCGTGCGGATCAGCCGGCTGACCGTCACACCGACCGCTTCGAACATGCGCCGCACTTCGCGGTTGCGCCCCTCCTGCAAGGTCACGCGATACCAGCGATTGCTGCCGTCGCCCCCCAGATAGTCGAGGGCGCCGAACGCGGCCTGGCCGTCTTCCAGTTCGATGCCGTCGACCAGCGACTGGCGCTGCGCCTCGTCCATTTCGCCCAGCACGCGCACCGCGTATTCACGTTCAGTGCCGTAGCGCGGGTGCATGATGCGGTTGGCCATGTCGCCCGAGGTGGTGAAGATCAGCAGACCCTCGGTGTTCAGGTCGAGACGACCGACCGACAGCCACTTGCCGGTGCGCAGCTTGGGCAAGCGCGCAAACACGCTGGCGCGGCCGCCGGGATCATCATGACTGACGATCTCGCCCGCGGGCTTGTGATACAGGATCACGCGCGGCGGCTTCTTGGTGTTGGTGCGCATGATGGGCTTGCCATTGACGCGCACCTGGTCATTCGGGGCCACGCGCTGGCCGATGTGCGCCGGCTCGCCGTTGACCGACACGCGGCCGGCCACGATCAGTTCTTCCATTTCGCGGCGCGAGCCGATGCCCGCGTCGGCCAGTACCTTGTGCAGCTTGGGCATGACCGCTTCGCTGTTCAGGTACTTGCCCAGCCGCTGCTCCATGCGATCGGCGGTATCCAGGTACGACAGCGCCTGCTCGGCTTCCTGCTCGCCACCACGGCTGTCGGCGTTATCAGCCTGGCCGGGGGCGGCGGCCTGCGCGTCGGCCGCGGGCGCCTGTTCGGCGGCGTCGCCGCGACGGCGACGGAACGGCGTGCGCAGCTTGCGGCCACGGCCGCGGGCCTCGCCCTCGGCGGCCGGTTCGCGGCTGACGGAGGTTTCCGCCGGCCCATTGGAAACGGCGTCATCGGGACGCGGGTTGTCGTCCTGCATTGCGGTATTCGTTGTCACTGGGACAGCTCCGAATTTCAAACTTGGGGAGGCCTGCCGGAGGCAGGCACATCGTCATCGGGGGACGCCGGCTCGCGATCAGCCTCAGGCTGACCGGAATCCGGCTCGGCAGGCTCCGCCGCGGCGGAGCCGGTATCAGGCTCGAACGGCCTGGCGCCAGGCACCAGCGGTTCGGCCTTGTCCAGCGGTTCGGTCGGTTTCGCGCTTTCCGCGTGCTCGACAGTTTCGTCCGCGGCGCCGGATCCGGCGGCTGCGTCGGTACTGCCAGTCTCTGCGGGATGGTCGGGCGACCCGCCATGCGCCTCTTGGGCGACATCCACACCCGGCGCCTCGGCTTCATCGAAGCGCCCGGCATTCCCGATGCCCGCGGAAGGCGCATCGGACAAGCTTGCGGCTTGCGCCCGGACGGTGGAATCGTCTGCGGGAATCGCGTCTTCTTCTGTGCGCGAAAGCGAGGATTCTACGCTATCACCAGCCGCGGCGGGGGCATCGTCGTTCGAAACAGACAATTCCGTCATCGAAATATTGGATTGCCCCCCCTCATCCGCTAGCGTCTCAGCCGCGGCCAGCGACCCGACAACCTCGTCCGACCGGGCTCGATCCCCCCCTTCGGCCGCCGCCGCATCGCCTTCTTCCGCGGCCTGCGCCAGTTGCTGCACTTCGCCCAGATCCAGCCCCGCCAGCGCGGCGGCGGCATGCGCCGACTCCAGCGCGGGCAATTCGTCCAGCGCGCGCAACCCCAGGTCATCCAGGAATTGACGCGTGGTGCCGAACAGGGCCGGCCGGCCAGGCGCATCGCGATGGCCGATCACCTCGATCCAGCCGCGGTCTTCGAGCGCCTTGACGATGTTCGACGAGACCGTCACGCCACGAATGTCTTCAATGTCGCCGCGCGTCACCGGCTGACGCCAGGCCACGATGGCCAGGGTTTCCATCACCGCGCGCGAATACTTGGGCGGCTTTTCCGGATTGAGCCGCTCGAGGTAGCGCTGCATGTGCGGGCGACTCTGAAAACGCCATCCGCTCGCCAGTTGCACCAACTCCAACCCGCCATCGGCCCAGTTGTTCTGCAGCGTTTCCAACAACGCGCGCAGCGCACTGTTGTCGAATTGTTCATCGTCCCCGAACAGCTTGCGCATTTCGGAAAGTTGCATCGGCTGCACCGCGCAGAGCAGCGCGGTTTCCAGCACGAGTATCGCCTCGCTATCGTTCATCGACATTCAGATTCAAAAAAGGGCCAACTTGCGTTAGGTTGAAAATAAGGCTATTATTCTTTTCTCAGACGCGGGGTGGAGCAGTCTGGCAGCTCGTCGGGCTCATAACCCGAAGGTCGTAGGTTCAAATCCTGCCCCCGCAACCAAATTGATCAAGGCCTGGCGAATGCGCCGGGCCTTTTTCATTTGCGGCCGGCAGATTGCCCGCAGGATTGCCCACAGCCGGATTGACAGCCGCGAAGCCCGCTCGCGGCAGACCAGGCAGAGGCCGGCACAGAGACCACCACAGAGACCAACAAAAACCCAGGCGGCCGCCATCAACGCGCCCGACGCCGAAGCGCCCGCAGCCAGAGCGGTCATAGTCAGAGCCGCCATGACCAGAACAGTCATCCATGGCAGCAGCACCATGGCAGCAGCACGAAACACGCGGGGAAGATGGAAATTGCGGGAACGGCGCGAGACAGCGATCCGCACCGCCGCCCGGACCACGCCATGGGCAGAACGGCTACAGACAGCGCTGGTTTGCGTATTTCTCACGAGAATCCTGTATTTACTGCCAATCGCTGCCTATCGCTGCCAACCGCCGCCAATCGCCGCGGGCTCGCGCGGCGAGATTCGCGCCATTCGAGATGGGCTGCGTGCATCCCCCGGGGCTAGGCGGGGAGAAATCCGTCAGCGACAACGCGGCAAGAGATAAATGCTGTCAGCGACAAATTCGTTTAAGCAAAATCTGGAAAAGCTGGCGTCCATGGCACGCAGGGCATGGGCACATAGGCATATGGCAAACAGGGCCCTTGTATGCTCAATATGCCGACTACCATGCCAACGAGCCCGCGAAGCGCGCCACTACCTGGCGCTTTTTTTTCGCGGCAATCGATATTGCGGCAATCGATATCTAGAACCTGAATCTTCAGGCACGGCCACCGGCGCCACGCGCCTGCGGTCAGCATCCGGACAACAACCCGGCGCGCCTCCCCTGATGCTCCTGGCGCCCGGTTTTGCCGACACCGGCCACGAGCCGGAATCCGGCACACCCACCGGAACCACGATTCTTGAATGTCTGAGACTACATGCTGGCGGACATTGGCCCAAGCCCTGATGCACAAAGCCCGGCCCGTCGAGGCAGCAGCCAAATTATACCGTTATATACCCCACCCTCAAGCGATGCGCGCGAATCGCACTCAGCCTGGAGCCACTTAGGACTGATCCCAAGGCGCCGAGCCCAGCCTTTGCACCAGGAAATCCAGCATCGAACGCAGGATCAAGGGCATCTGCCGGCGCGACGCATAAACGCCATAAATACCGAGTTCCTGCGGCCGGGCCTGCGGCAGGATCGCCTTCAGACGCCCTTGGGCCACGTATTCGGCGGCGTAATAGGTCGGCAACATGGCAATACCCGCCCCCTCCAGGGCCGCTTGCGACAACACCGACACCTCGTTGGCGCTGATGTTGCCACTGACCGGCACATCCACCGGCACACCTTCGCGCTCGAAGCGCCACAGGCTCTTGCCGAAATAGGAGTGGGTCAGGCAATTGCGCAGGGAAAGATCCTCGATCCGCGCCGGCTCGCCCTCGCGCCGCAGATAGTCGGGCGAGGCGCAAACCACCGAGCGGCATACCGCGAGCTTGCGCGCGATCAGGTTGGGATCGAGGTCATTGGTGATGCGCACCGCCAGATCGACCCGTTCCTCGACCAGGTTGACCGCGCGTTCGACCAGCATCAGGTCGACCGAGGTGCCGGGGTGCAACTTGACGTAGTCGGTGACCACCTTGGCCAGGTGGCGCGAGCCGAACGACATGCTGGTGGTCATGCGCAACAGGCCGCGCGGCGTATCTTCGGGCGTGGACACCGCGTTGCGCAGGTCGCCCACCATGTCGAGCATCTGGCGGCAGCGGGGCAGCGTTTCGGCCCCGGCCGGCGTCAGGCTCAGGCGCCGCGTGGTGCGATGCAGCAGACGCACCCCGACCCACTGCTCCATTTCCGCAAGGTAACGCGACACCATGGCCCGTGACATATCCAGATGAACCGCCGCCGCCGACAAGCTCCCCCTGTCGGCGACCTCGACGAATACCTGCATCGCTTTCAATCGGTCCATGATTGTCTCGATTTTTGCATCAGACTCTGCGGTTATACCGTACTTCCGTGCACTTTCCGCGCCTTGCAGGACAGGTGCCAGACCATTTCAGGCTCTGGGGCGACGCGCGCTCAGACTGGAAACTGCCCCAACGCGGCCGCCGCCAGCGCGCGCACCTCGTGCACGTCCACGCCCTGGACGATACACACCAGCCGTGACAGCCGCTCATCGCCCGGCCACTGCGACAGCGGTCGGATCGGGTAGAGTTCGCCATGCACTCCGTGCACCTCGCACGGCAGCACCTCACCCTCGAAACAGACCAACCCCTTCATCCGCAACAACGCCTGCCCGAAGCGCTCCTGCACGCGCGACACGCCGGCCAGGAAGGCAGCACGCCCGATCGGCGCGGTCAGCGCCAGCGAAAAGCTCGCCACCTGGGCATGCCACCCGGCCATCGGCTTGGCAAATGCCTGCAGCCACCCCGCCAGGTCAGTGCCATCGCGCCGCGCCTGCGTGTCAGGCCCCTCGCGCAACGCCTCCACCACCGGGGCGTCGGTGCGCTGGACACAGCGGCGCGCCCCCGGATTGATCGCGGCCACGAGCTGCTCGACATGACGCAACTGCGCCGCATCCACCAGGTCGGACTTGCTGAACACGACCGTATCGGCCAGGGCCAGCTGCCGCAAGGCCTCCGGCCGCGCCTCCAGATGGCGCGGCCCGTGCCGCGCATCCACCACCACGACAGCGCCTCGGTAGGCATAACGCTCGGCCAGGAAACGGTCGTGCTTGAGCGTGAAGAGCACGGGCGCGGGATCCGCCAGGCCGCTGGTCTCGATCACTACCCGGCGAAATGGTTTGATGCGACGCGTCAGGGCCAGCATGAACAGGTCGCGCAGGGTATCCGTCACTGCGCCACTGACCGCGCAGCACAGACACCCTCCTTCGATCAACACGATGTTGTCCTGCGCCAGGCGCACCAGGTGATGATCCACACCGACATCGCCATATTCATTGACGATGACCACGGCGTCGGCATAGGCCGGCTCATGCAGCAGGCGATTGAGCAGCGTCGTCTTGCCGCTGCCCAGGAACCCCGAAATCACCGTCACGCCGATGCGCTTGTCGCTGTCCAACCCCATCCCTTTCACGGGCCTGCCCCCGCCCTCGCTATTGCTCCCCCAAGACGGGAAACGGCTCCCGAATCGTAGCCAATTCGCTCGCCGGCCGCGTCGCCAGCCAGAAGCATCCCTTGGAACGTACCACGCCCGGCCACTCCTCCCGCATCCAACCCCACAACAAAAGAAATGTTATTACATACTAAAATAGAGGCGAAACCCGCCTGCACAGCCTGCCGGAACCGCGCGGAAATTCGATAAAGAAAGCAGGGATAGGCGTGAAGGTGTCCGCAACGAGCGAGCGAAGTGTAGAAACCAAAAGGGCCACTCACTTGCGTGAGTGGCCCTGAATTCTTTGGCTCCCCGAGCTGGGCTCGAACCAG
Organism: Achromobacter sp.; assembly: GCF_050285565.1. Taxonomy (GTDB): domain Bacteria; phylum Pseudomonadota; class Gammaproteobacteria; order Burkholderiales; family Burkholderiaceae_B; genus Achromobacter. The sequence continues at coordinate 410,009 of NZ_JBLZXG010000001.1, read as the reverse complement.
CGACCTGCGGATTAACAGTCCGTCGCTCTACCGACTGAGCTATCGGGGAACTGCTAAGAAACGAGATTATGAAGGAAAAATTTGAAGTGTGCAAATCCGATGTTTTTTCACGCCAGCCTTGCGCCCGGTTTCCCATTGCGAAAAAACTCTGATATGATTTCGGTCTTTCCAGATCAGGCCCCCATAAACAGGGTGTGAACTGCGAAGAAAAGATGTTTTGCTCGAAGTTCTGGCTTGCCGGAAACGAAGCAAATGGTCTTGCCGGCATAGCTCAGTTGGTAGAGCAGCGCATTCGTAATGCGAAGGTCGTAGGTTCGACTCCTATTGCCGGCACCAGAATTCAAAAAGCAGCCCGCTCGGGCTGCTTTTTTCATTTCCGGCCCGCAAAGGCCAGGCTATCCGGCCTTACCATCGCTGCCCCCGCGCCGCCCCACAGCGCCGCCCCGTTGGTGGCGGGAACTCCCGCCTTGCCGCGCGCGTCCAATCTGCTGGACACCTCACGGCGACGACTATCATGCGCATCCTTCTCGTCGAAGACGACACCATGATCGGTGAAAGCGTGCTGGACTGCCTGCGTGCCGAGCACTACGCCGTCGACTGGGTCAAGGACGGCCACGCGGCCGAACTGGCCCTGCGCACCGATCCCTACGACCTCGTGCTGCTGGATCTCGGCCTGCCCCGCCGCGATGGCCTGACGCTGCTGCGCGACCTGCGCGCGCGCAAGGATCGCACCCCCGTGCTGATCGCCACCGCCCGCGACGCCGTCAGCGACCGTATCGCCGGGCTGGATGCCGGCGCCGACGACTACATCGTCAAACCCTACGACCTGGACGAACTGCTGGCCCGCATGCGCGCCCTGATCCGCCGCAGCGCCGGTCGGGCCGAGCCGGTGTTCGAGCACGAGGGCATCACCATCGATCCACAATCGCACGCCGCCACGGTCGACGGCACCCCCGTGCCGCTGACCGCGCGCGAGTGGGCGGTGCTGGAACCGCTCATCGCCCGCCCCGGCATGATCTTCTCGCGCGCCCAGCTCGAGGAAAAGCTGTACAGCTGGAAAGACAGCGTCAGCAGTAACGCGGTTGAGGTTTATATTCATGGCCTGCGCAAGAAACTGGGTCAGAACCTGATCCAGAACGTCAGAGGCGTCGGCTATGTCATCCCCAAAACATGAGCATTCCGCTTAGCTATTCGCTGCGGGCCCGGTTGCTGTTCTTCCTGCTGGCGGCGATCGCGGTCGGCGCGCTGGTGCAAGGCACCATCGCCTACCGCAGCACCTTACAGCAGGCCGACGACATCTTCGACTCGCTGCTGCAGCGCACCGCGCTGTCGCTGGGTACGGGGGACGGGCTGTTGCGCATGGGCCCCTCCCATGCCACGGGCTCGGCCACGCCGATGGCCGACGACCTCATCATCCAGATCTGGACACCGGACGGCGTGCGCGTATTCAATTCGCGCTCGCGCCGTCCCCTGCCCGACCAGATCATCCTGGGCTTTGCCGACACCGAGGTCGAAGGCAGCACCTATCGCGTCTACTCCCTGGCCACGCCGTTCCAGGTGATCCAGGTGGCGCAGGACATGCAAGTGCGCAAGCGCATGGCCGGCGCGCTGGCTTGGCGCACGGTGGCGCCGACCGCGGCGGCGGCGCCGCTGCTGATGCTGATCGTCTGGTGCGTGGTGAGCTGGTCGCTGCGGCCAGTCAAGCGCGCCCGCGCCGAAGTGGCCAACCGCCGGCCCGAAGACCTGTCGCCCATCAACGTGCCCGACCTGCCCGACGAGATCCGTCCACTGATGCAGGAACTGAACCTGCTGCTGGAGCGAATGCGCGGCGCCTTCGCGCAGCAGAAGCAATTCGTGGGCGACGCCGCGCACGAGCTACGCTCGCCGCTGGCGGCGCTGACCCTGCAACTGCAATCGTTGCGCCGCGCCTCCGATGACGCCAGCCGCCGCGTCGCCGAGCAACGGCTGGCGGCGGGCATCGAGCGCGCCACACGGCTGGTGGAGCAATTGCTGTCCATGGCACGCCAGGAGGACGCCGCCGAACCCGCCCCCGCCGAGCCAGTGGATCTGGCCGACGTCGTGCGGTTGGCGTTGTCCGAAACCCTGGCCGACGCCAACGCCAAGAACATCGGCGTGGAATTGCGCGGCGAGCCCCAAGCCCGGGTACGCGGACGGCGCGACGATCTGGTGCTGCTGGCGCGCAACCTGCTCGACAACGCCATCAAATACACGCCGGCCGGGGGCCACATCGACATCCGGCTCGAGACCCAGGCCGGACAGGCCCTGCTGCTGATCGACGACAATGGCCCCGGCATCCCGGCCGCGGAACGCGGCCGTGTGTTCGACCGCTTCTACCGGCTCGAAGGCAACACGCAGCACGGCAGCGGCCTGGGGCTGGCGATCGCCCGCGCCATCGCCGAGCGCCACGCTGCGACGATCACGCTCGAGGATGCGCCCGCCGGCGGCCTGCGGGCCAGGGTCACCTTCCCGCGCGAGTCCGCCCCGATTTAAGATTCACCTAAGTGTCAGGCCCGAAGATAGCGCCATGTCCCCACACATGAACGCAGGAGCCGACATGAAGACTTCGCAAATCACACCCTCGCGCCTGGTAATGGCGCTGCTGGCCGCCGGCGCGATCGGCGGCGCGGGCGTCGCCGCCACGTTTGGCGGCGTTTCAATGGCCGCCAGCGCGCCGGCAGCCGTGGCCAGCGCACCGGCAGCCAGCAGCATGGGCGCCCCCATGCAGGGCGCCCCCAACTTCGCGCAGATCACGCGGGACTACGGGCCCGCCGTGGTCAACATCAGCATCAGCGGCACGCGCAAGGTGTCCGACGAGGACGAAGACCCCTTCGCCCAGTTCTTTGGCCAGATCCCCGGCGCGCGCGGCGGCATGCCCTCGCGCGAGGTGCCGGTCCGTGGCGAAGGCTCGGGTTTCATCATCAGCAGCGATGGCATCATCCTGACCAACGCCCACGTGGTGCAAGGCGCCAAGGAGGTCACCGTCAAACTCACCGATCGGCGCGAGTACCGCGCCAAGGTGCTGGGCGCCGACCCGCAAACCGACGTGGCCGTGATCAAGATCGACGCCAAGAACCTGCCGGTGGTGAAGATCGGCGACGTCAACCAACTGCAGGTGGGCGAATGGGTACTGGCCATCGGCTCGCCCTACGGCCTGGAAAACACCGCCACCGCTGGCATCGTCAGCGCCAAGGGCCGCTCGCTGCCGGACGACACCTCGGTGCCGTTCATTCAGACCGATGTCGCCGTCAACCCCGGCAACTCCGGTGGCCCGCTGTTCAATGACCGCGGCGAGGTGGTCGGCATCAACTCGCAGATCTACAGCCGCACCGGCGGCTTTCAGGGTCTGTCTTTCTCGATCCCCATCGATGTCGCCTACAAGATCAAGGATCAGATCCTGGAACACGGCAAGGTGCGGCATGCGCGGTTGGGCGTGACGGTACAGGAGGTCAACCAGGACCTGGCCAATTCGTTCAAGCTGGATACGCCGACCGGTGCGCTGGTATCGAGCGTCGAGAAAGGCAGCGCGGCCGAGAAGGCCGGCCTGCAACCCGGCGACGTGGTGCGCAAGATCAATGGCAAGACCATCGTGTCGTCCGGCGACCTCGCTTCGCTGATCACGCTGTCTTCGCCGGGCGAAAAGATCGCCTTGGATCTCTGGCGCAACGGCGCCGCCAAGGAAGTGGTGGCGACGCTGGGCGGCATGCCCAAGGACAGCACCCAGACCGCGGGCGACTCGCGCGACGTGCAGAAGGGGCAACTGGGCCTGGCGCTGCGCCCGCTCTCGCCGCAGGAGCAGGAAGCCGCGGGCGCGCAGGGGCTGTTGATCGAGCAGTCGGCCGGCCCGGCAGCCAAGGCCGGCATCCAGCCAGGCGACGTGCTGCTGTCGCTCAATGGCGTGCCGGTGCACAACATCGGTCAGGTCAAGGACGCGCTATCCAAGGCGGGCAAGACGGTCGCGCTGCTGGTGCAGCGCGGCGAAGACAAGATCTTCGTGCCCGTGCAGTTGGGCTGATCCCTGATCGAGGGGCCAGCCACGCAGGCGCCGGCCGGGACGACATCCCGGCCGGCGTCGCGTGCGTCATTCCGCGTCGGGCTGCTTGGCCGGGGCGGCGGCGTCGAACGCGGGCAATTCGCGGCAAGCGGCGTCGATGCGCACCACCGTCGGCATGGCGCTCAGGTCGCATTCGAAGCGGCGCGCATTGGCCACCTGCGGCACCAGGCACAGGTCGGCGATGGTCGGCGTGTCGCCATGGCAGAACCTGCCGGTGGCGGCCGAACCGGCCAACTGCGCCTCCAGGGCTTCCAGCCCCTGGCGCACCCAATGCTGGTACCAGGCGGTCTTGGCGGCCTCGTCCACGCCCAGCGTGTGCTTCAGGTACTTCAACACGCGCAGGTTGTTCAGGGGATGGGTATCGCAAGCGATGCCCAGCGCCAGGTCGCGCACGCGGGCGCGGCCGATCGCGTCGGCCGGCAGCAGCGGCACCTGCGGATGCGTTTCTTCCAGGTACTCGATGATGGCCAGCGACTGCCCGATCACGGCGTCGCCGTCGACCAGCGTGGGCACCAGCGCCGTTGGGTTGACCTTGCGATAGTCTGCCGACAACTGCTGGCCGCCCTCCTTCAGCAAGTGCACGGCCAAGTATTCGTAGGGCAGGCCCTTCAGGTTCAGCGCGATGCGCACGCGATAGGCGGCCGAGCTGCGGAAATAGCTGTACAACTGCATGGAGTCTCCTCGATTCTTTCTTGTCAGGGGCGCCGCGGCTATTCCAGCGATTCGGTCTGCGCGACCTTGCGCGACAGGCCCTTGGGCAGCGGGAACGCCACGTTCTCTTCCAGGCCCGCCATGGTGCGCACCGACACCGCGCCCAGCTCCTTGACCCGCGCGATCACCTGTTGCACCAGGATCTCGGGCGCCGAGGCGCCGGCGGTCACGCCAATGCGCTTGCGGCCCTCGAGCCAGGCCGGGTCGATGGAATGCGCGCCATCGATCAGGTAGGACGCCACGCCCTTGCGGTCGGCCACTTCACGCAGGCGGTTCGAGTTGGAACTGTTTGGGCTGCCCACCACCAGCACCAGGTCGCATTCGGGCGCCAGCACCTTGACCGCGTCCTGGCGGTTCTGGGTGGCATAGCAGATGTCGCTTTTCTTGGGCTCGACGATGCTGGGAAAACGCGCCTTGAGCGCCTTGGAGACGGCGGCGGCATCGTCCACGGACAGTGTGGTCTGCGTGACGTAGGCGAGGTTGTCGGGGTCGGTGACCCGCAGGCCCGCCACGTCCTCGACCGTTTCGACCAGGTACATGCCGCCCTGGGCCTGACCGAGCGTGCCCTCGACTTCAGGATGCCCTTTGTGGCCGATCATGATGATCTCGCGGCCGGCGGCGCGCATGCGGGCCACCTCGATGTGCACCTTGGTCACCAGCGGGCAGGTGGCGTCGAACACCTGCAGACCGCGGGCCTCGGCCTCTGCCCGCACCGCCTTGGACACGCCGTGGGCCGAAAACACCACAATGGCGCCCGTGGGGGCGTCGTCCAGTTCGTCGATGAAGATGGCGCCCTTGGCGCGCAGGTCTTCGACCACATAGCGGTTGTGAACGATCTCGTGGCGCACATAGATCGGCGCGCCGTGCAGTTCGAGCGCGCGCTCGACGATGTCGATGGCGCGATCGACGCCGGCACAGAAGCCGCGCGGCTGCGCCAGCACGACTTCGGCATCGGCGGCGGTGACGGGGACAACCTGGCTCATCAGAGAACTCCCAGCAGCGCCACGTCGACCCGCAACCGCACGCCCGCGAGCGGATGGTTGAAATCGAACAACGCCGATTCCTCGTTGATTTCCTTCAGGACGCCCGAATAGCGCCCGCCGTTGGGCGCGGCGAATTCGACCAGATCGCCCGGCTCGAAGGTCGCGTCGGCACCAGCGTGCTCGGCGAGCATCTTGCGCGTGACGCGCTGGATCAGCTCGGGATTGCGCTCGCCGTAGGCGTCGGCCGGCTCCAGCGTGACGCTGAAGCGGTCGCCCTCGGCCTTGCCCAGCAAGGCGGCCTCCAGGCCCGGCGCCCATTGGCCGCTACCCATCTGCAACGTCGCGGGGCGGCCGTCGAAGGTATCGGTGAACACCGAGCCTTCGCCCGGTCCCGAGGCCAGGGTAATGCGGTAGTGCAGCGTCAGGTAGGAGTCCGGACGGACCAAAACGTTCACTTCGTTAGAGGCGATGCTCAAGATCTGCCACCGTATTCAGACAGTAAATAAACCCCGATTTTAGAGCCTCTTATGAAATTGTCTGCGCGGGTGCCAAAAGCCGACCGTCCCCGGGAGCGCCTGCTGCGCCTGGGCGCCTCGGCGTTACAAAATACGGAACTGCTCGCCATCGCCCTACGCACCGGGGTGCCGGGCCTGAATGTGCTGGATCTTTCGTGCCAACTGCTGGATCGCTTTCAAGGCCTGCGCGGGCTGCTGGGCGCCTCCCCGGAGGAGCTGCAAACCATGCCGGGGCTGGGCACGGCCAAGGCCTGCGCCCTAGCGGCCATCCTGGAAATGGCCAAACGCGCCATCGAAGAGGAACTGGCGCGCGACAGCACGCTCGACCACCCGTCGCGGGTGAAGCAATACTGCCGGGTCACGCTGGCGCATCGCCGCGTCGAGCACTGCATCGCCCTCTACCTGGACAGCCAGTTGCGGCTGATCGCCAGCGGAGAACTGGCGCGTGGCACGCTGTCGCAGGCCTCGGTGTATCCGCGCGAGGTCGTGCGCGAGGCCTTGCGGCACCACGCCGCCGCGTTGATCGTGGCGCACAACCACCCTTCCGGCCTGGCCGAACCCAGCGCCGCCGACCAGGCCTTCACGCGCCATCTGAAACAGGCGCTGGCGCTGGTGGACGTCGCCCTGGTCGACCACCTGATCGTCGCCGGCGACGCGGTCACCTCGATGGCGGAACTGGGCCGCATATGAGGAACTGCGCGCACCGCCGGAATTCGTTAGACTACCGCCCGATATTGCTTTAGGCTTAACCTAATTCCGCTTTCCCGATTCCGCCCCGCGACCCGCGCCCTCCATGAAACGCCTGTGGGATATTTCCCCTCCCGTGTCCACGGCCTCGCCCGTGTTTCCCGGCGATACCCCGTATCGCCAGGAATGGAAGTGGTCGCTCGCGCCCGGCTGTCCCGTGAACGTCAGCGAAATCACGCTATCGCCGCACATCGGCGCGCACGCTGATGCGCCGCTGCACTACCAGAACGGTGCCGCCGCCATCGGCGCGGTCTCGCTCGAACCCTTCCTGGGGCCCTGTCGCGTGATCCACGCGATCGACTGCGGCCCGCTGATCACCCCGGAGCACCTGCTCCACGCCGCCGACAACCTGCCGCCGCGCATCCTGGTGCGCACCGCCAAGCATGCGGCGCAAGACTGGTGGACCGACGACTTCTCGGCCTACGCGCCCCAGACCATCGAATGGCTGGCCGAACGCGGCGTCATGTTGATCGGGCTGGATACCCCCAGCATCGACCCCGCGTCCAGCAAGACCCTGGACAGCCATCACACCATCCTGCGGCACGACATGCGGGTACTGGAGAACCTGGTGCTCGATGACGTGCCGGAGGGCGATTACGAACTGATCGCACTGCCGCTGGCTTTGATCCAGGCTGACGCCAGCCCGGTGCGCGCCGTCTTGCGCGAATTGGGCTGACACCCCGGCCATGGGCCGGCCGTGCGCGCCGCGGCGACCATCCCGCCGCCCGCCCGGCCGTCCCCCTTCGAGAAGCATGATCATGACCACACCGTTCGACCCGCGCATGGCGCTCGCCTGCGCCCGGCTGCCATTCTCCGGCTGGCGCAGCCTGCCCGCCTCCGCGCGCCGCGCCGCCCCACCCTGCCACGGAGGCCAGGCATGAGCCAAGCCCAACGCCCCGAAGACATCGTCCACGAGGAAAAAGCGCAGCTGGATTTCACGCGCGACATGACCTACGGCGACTATCTGCATCTGGACGAGCTGCTGGGGGCGCAGCACCCGCTGTCGCCCGAGCACAACGAGATGCTGTTCATCATCCAGCACCAGACCAGCGAACTCTGGATGAAGCTGATGCTGCACGAGCTGGGCGGCGCCATCGCCAATCTGGCGGCCGACCGTCCCCAGCCGGCCTTCAAAATGCTGGCCCGGGTCAGCAAGATCATGGAACAGCTCGTCCACGCCTGGGACGTGCTGGCGACCATGACGCCGCCGGAGTACTCCGCCCTGCGTCCCTACCTGGCGCGCTCCAGCGGTTTCCAGAGCTATCAGTACCGCCAGATCGAGTTCCTGCTGGGCAACAAGAACGCCGCCATGCTCAAGCCGCATGCGCATCGCGCCGACCTGCTGGCGCAGGTGCAGCGCGCCTACGAGGCGCCGTCGCTGTACGACGAGTCGCTGCGCCTGCTGGCGCGGCACGGGTTGGCGGTGCCGGCCGACCGCCTGGAACGCGACTGGACCCAACCCTATCAAGCGTCCGAGGGCGTCGAACAGGCCTGGCTGACGGTCTACCGCAACACCGACCGCTACTGGGATCTGTATCAACTGGGCGAAAAGCTGACCGACCTGGAGGACGCTTTCCGGCTGTGGCGTTTCCGCCACGTCACCACGGTCGAGCGCGTCATCGGCTTCAAGCGCGGCACCGGCGGCACCTCGGGGGTGGATTACCTGCGGCGCATGCTGGAGGTGGTGTTGTTCCCGGAGATCTGGAAGCTGCGCACGGAGCTTTGATCAACGCGTATCCGTCCCTGAATGGCACCTCCGGGGACGCGCGCGCGCATCGCCCGTCACCGACCGTAATTCCCATGCTAGAATGCACAGTTACTTTTCGGATACGTGGCAAGAACGCCTGTAAGCGGTTCGTGCTGGCGACCCTAACTTTTGACATGACTCCCTGGGGGAGTCCTAGGAAAGCACCATGAAAGAAGGCATTCACCCCGAATACCGCGAAGTCGTCTTCGCCGACCTGCAAACGGGCAGCAAGTTCATCACCCGCTCGACCGTCCAGACGCGTGAAACCATCGAACTCGATGGCAAGACGTACCCGCTCTTCAAGTGCGACGTGACCTCCGAATCGCACCCGTTCTACACGGGCGCCCAGACGCGCATCGTCGAAACCGGCCGCGTGGAAAAGTTCCGCGCCCGTTTCGCCCGCACCGCTGGCACGGTCAAGTCCGCTTCCTGATCCTGTCGCTCCTGCGGGAGTCACAGCAAAAAGGCAGCCTCCGGGCTGCTTTTTTTTCCCCCGATCCTGCTCGTCGACCCACCGGGGGCTGGCGCTTCCCGATCTCTCGGTTACATTAACGCCCGTGTCCCCACTTTCCATTTCCACTCCGGCCCGGCTGACGTCCGTGGCCACCGCAAAACTGCCCAGGCTGATCCTGCTGGGGCTGGCGCTGGCGTATATCGTCGCCGGCCTGTTCATGCGCGACCCGTGGAAAACCGACGACGCGGTCGGCCTGGCAACCATGATCACCGCCATCCGCGAGGGCGGGATCACCTGGCTGCTGCCGCAAGTGGGGCACCTGGCCCATGCCGAGGAAGGCCCGCTGATCACCTGGGTCGGCGCGATCTGCATCTGGCTGTTCGGCCCGTTCATCGGCGACATCACCGCCGGCCGCCTGCCGAACCTGCTGTGGTTCGGTATCACGGCGATGAGCGTGTGGTATGGCACTTATCTGCTCGGGCGCCGCGCCGAGGCCCAGCCGCTGGCCCTGCCCTTCGGCGGCGAGCCGGAACCCCGCGACTACGGCCGCATGCTGGCCGACGCCGCCCTGCTGCTGCTGCTGGCCACGGTCGGCATCCTGCAGCGCACCCACGAAACCACCGTCGTGCCAGCGATCATGGCCTGCCAGGCGCTGGCCTTCTATTCGCTGGCGCGCACCGTCGACCGCCCGGTCACCGGCTCGACCACCCTGGGCATCGCGCTGGCCGCCAGCTTCCTGACCCGCGGCTGGGTCGGCGCCCTGCCGATCTTGATCGCCGCGCTACTGGCGTTCTACCCGCGCGGCCCGCTGTGGAAGTGCAAGCGCTGGCTGCCGTGGGCGGCCCTGCTGGCCGCGGCGCTGATCCTGGCCTGGTGGATTCCCGCCAGCCACCATAGCGAGTACTGGATCCGCAACTGGAAGAGCTGGAACCTGTCTTCGTTCTCGGTGCCGTCGTGGCACGACGTGGGCCGTACCCTGCGCGACCTGCCTTGGTACCTGTGGCCGACCTGGCCGCTGGCGCTGCTGGCGATCTGGCGCTGGCGCGCCTGGATCTATGCGCCGCACATCTGGCTGCCGTTGGTGCTGCTGGTATTCGCGGCCCTCACGCTGTTCGGCCTGGACGAAGCCAGCGACTCCGAATACGCGCTGATGGCCGTGCCCTGCGCCGTGCTGGGCGCGTTCTCGCTGCCGACCCTGCGGCGCGGCGTGGTCAACACGCTGGACTGGTTCGCGGTGATGTGTTTTTCGCTGACCGCCGCTACCGCCTGGCTGGGCTGGATCGCACTGCACTTCCAATGGCCGGCGCAAATCGCCCGCAACATCGGCCGCCAGACCACCGGCTACGAGCCCGTCATCTCCTGGACCGCCTTCGGCCTGGCCGTGGCCTTCACCATCGGCTGGATCGCCCTGGTGGTGTGGCGCCTGCGGGTCAAGCCGCAGGCGTTGTGGCGCGGCACCGTGCTGTCCGCCGGCGGCCTGACCGTCACCTGGATCCTGCTGGTGCTGCTGTGGCAACCGGCGGTCGACTACGCCCGCAGCTACCGCACCGTCTCGGGGGAACTGGCGCAAGCTCTGGCCCAGAACATCCGCCCCGGCGAGTGCGTGCGCGGCCTGAGCCTGGGCAGCGGCCAGCGTGCCTCCTTCCTGATCTTCGACAACCTGACGTTCACTTTCGACTCGAAGTGCACGCTGGTGCTGCAGCAAACCACCAATCAGAGCCTGCGCGACAACACCGCCGCCTACAGCGACAGCGCCGATGTGCTGTGGCAGGGCGGACGTCGCGCCGACCGCCAGGAAGTGTTCCGCCTGCTGCGAGTCGGCCCCACCCGATGATGCCTGCCCAACCGGCGGCGCCCGGTTTCGGCGCCACCCTGCGCAACATCGCCAGACAGGCCTGGCCGGTTCTGGTCAGCCAATGGGCCGGCATCTCGTTCGGCGTGCTGGACACCGCCATGACCGGCCACGCCAGCGCCAACGACCTGGCGGCGATGGCATTGTCCGCCTCGATCTACATCACCGTCTTCGTCGGCTTGATGGGCGTGGTCCACGCCCTCATCCCGATCCTCGCCCAGCATTTCGGCGCCGGCAACAACCGGGAAGTGGGCCGCTGCTGGGGCCAGGGCGTGTGGCTGGCACTGGGCCTGTCGGTGCTGGGCGGCATCCTGATGCTGTTCCCGGATTTCTGGCTGTCGATGTCGGGCAACGTCGACCCGGGCGTGCGTGAGCGCATCGCCGCTTACCTGCGCGCGTTGGTGCTGGCTTTACCGGCGGCGCTGGTGTTCCGCACCATCTACGCACTGGGCACGTCGGTATCGCGGCCCAAACTGGTGATGGCGATCAATCTGACCGCCATCGGTTTCAAGGCGTTCTTTAACTGGCTGTTCATCTACGGCAGCCTGGGCCTGCCCGCGATGGGCGCCACCGGCGCCGGACTGGCCACCGCCGTGGTGTCCTGGATGAGCCTGGGGCTGGGCCTGTGGGTCATCACCCACGACCGCTATTACCGCCGCTTCCACCTGCATGTCGGCCGGCCCGACTGGCAGACACTGAAAGAGCTGCTGCGCCTGGGCATCCCCATGGGCGGCTCCTATCTGGTCGAAGTCTCGGCCTTCACCTTCATGGCGCTGCTGGTGGCGCGCGAAGGCACTTTCGTGACCGGCGGCCATCAGATCATGTCGAACCTGGCGGCCCTGTGCTACATGATGCCGATGGCGCTGGGCGTGGCCACCGCCGCCCTGACGGCGCAGGCAATCGGCGCGGGCAACCTGGCGCATGCCCATCGCACCGGCATGGCCGGCCTGGCGCTGGGCCTGATGGGCGCGCTGCTGACCGCCGTGGTGTTGCTGGCCGGCCGCCCGCTGATCCTGGCGGCTTACACCGACAATCCGCAGGTGGCCGCGGTGGCGACCACGCTGTTGGCCGTGCTGCCGTTGTTTCACCTGTTCGATTCCATGCAATGCATCAACTCGTACCTGCTGCGGGCCTACAAGGTGGCGGTGGTGCCGCTGCTGCTGCAGACCGTGGCGCTGGCCGGAGTCGGCTTGGTCGGCGGCTGGTGGTTCGGCTTCGGCCCGGGCCGCGGCGGCCTGGACGGCTTGCGCAACGTCCTGGTGCCAGGTTCGCCCACGGGCGCCGGCAGCATGTGGCTGATGGCCATGGTCGGCCTGGCGCTGTCGGCCACCTTGCTGCATTTCTGGTACCGGTACATCGTGCGCAGCGTGGCGCGCTAACACGACGCCAAGACGAAAAAAAAGCAGCCATGGGCTGCTTTTTTTCCACCTGCGTGGCCCCGTTCAGCCCTTCGGCCGCTTGTCGATCACACGGCGGGCCTTGCCGGTCAGCGTACGCTCGACGTGGCCGGCCTCCGCAACCTGGATGCGGGCACTGACGCCGATGTGCGTCTTGACGGCATGCTGCAGTTGCTTGCCGAGCGCGGCACGCTCGGTGTCCGACAGGTTCGAGAACTCGGCCCGCACCTCGGTCAGGATTTCGAGCTCATCCATATTGCCGGTGCGCGACAGCACCAGCTGGTAGTGCGGCGCCAGTTGCGTGATCTTGAGCACCAGTTCCTCGACCTGGGTCGGGAACATGTTCACGCCGCGCACGATCAGCATGTCGTCGCTGCGGCCGGTGATCTTGCCGATGCGGCGCATGCTGCGGGCGGTCGGCGGCAACAGGCGGGTCAGGTCGCGCGTGCGGTAGCGAATGATGGGCATCGCTTCCTTGGTGAGCGAGGTGAACACCAGTTCGCCCGGCTCGCCGTCCGCCACGGGCTCGCCCGTGTCCGGATTGATGATCTCGGCGTAGAAATGGTCTTCCCACACCACCGGGCCGTCCTTGGTCTCGACGCATTCGCTGGCCACGCCCGGGCCCATCACTTCGGACAGGCCATAGATGTCGACGGCGTCGATGCCGGCCTCGGCCTCGATGTCGGCGCGCATCTGGCCCGTCCAGGGTTCGGCGCCGAAGATGCCGATGCGCAGCGAACTTTGACGCGGATCAATCCCCTGGCGGCGCTGCTCTTCCAGAATATTGCAGAAATAGGAGGGCGTGACCATGATGATATCCGGACGGAAATCGTTGATCAACTGCACCTGCTTTTCGGTCTGCCCGCCCGACATCGGGATGACGGTGCAACCCAGGCGCTCGGCGCCGTAATGCGCGCCCAGGCCGCCCGTGAACAGGCCGTAGCCGTAGGCCACGTGCACCGTGTCGCCGGGCTTGCCGCCGGCCGCGCGGATCGAGCGCGCCACCAGGTTGGCCCAGCGGTCCAGGTCGCCCTGCGTGTAGCCCACCACCGTCGGCTTGCCGGTCGTGCCGCTGGAGGCGTGGATGCGCGAGATGCGCTCGCGCGGCACCGCGAACATGCCAAACGGGTAGTTCTCGCGCAGTTCCTTCTTGGTGGTGAACGGGAACTTGGAAATGTCGGACAGCTGCTTCAGGTCGTCCGGATGCACGCCGATCTCGTCGAACGCCTTCTTGTAGTGCGGCACGTTCTCGTAGGCATGCTTGAGCGACCACTTCAGGCGCTGCAACTGCAGGGCGCGCAGCTCATCCTGGCTGGCATGCTCGATGGGGTCCAGCCCCGGCTTGCTCATGGTGTTGGACATGGTTATCTCTCTCCTGGAATGCATCCTCCGATCCGGGGGGCGCGCCGCGCGCCCGCCTCGGCCGGTGGTCTTGTCTTGGGTTGGTTGACGCGTTCAGGCCTCGGCTGGCGTGCCGACGATCTGCCCCTTGATGCGATACGAACGCCCCCGGAACAGGGCGACGTTGCGGCCGTCCTGGTTGGTGACGGTCACGTCGTACACCCCGGTGCGGCCGGCCAGCGAGCGCTCCTGCGCCACCGCGGTCAGCAGGTCGCCCTCGAAGCCGGGGGCCAGGTAATCGATGGTGCAGCCCGACGCCACGGTGCTGACGTTGCGCGAATTGCAGGAAAAGGCGAAGGCGCTGTCGGCCAGCGCGAAGATGAAGCCGCCGTGGCAGGTCTTGTGGCCATTGAGCATGTCGGGGCGCACCCGCATGGTCAGGCGCGCATAACCCGGCGCCATTTCCTCGACCTTCATGTCCAGGCCCTGCGAGGCCGCGTCGCCGGCGTACATCACCGTGCCCACGGCCTGCGCCAGTTCCTGCGGATCGGTCGGCGCCTCGACGGGCGGAACGTGCGTGCTGCTCATCATTGCCCCTTGAACTGCGGTTCGCGTTTGCCCAGGAACGCGGCCACGCCTTCGGCGTAGTCGGCGCTGCGGCCCAATTCGCGCATCATGTCGCGCTCCAGGTCGAGCTGGGTCGCCAGGTCATTGCCCAGGCTGGCCTGCAAGGCGCGCTTGGTGAAGGCCAGGCCCTTGGTCGGCGCGCGCGAGAAATGTTGCGCCAGATTTTCCAGCGTCGCGTCGAACGCATCGTCGGCCACGCATTGCCAGATCAGCCCCCAGGCCTCGGCCTGGCGCGCGCTGAGCTTGTCGCCCAGCAGCGCCAGTCCCATGGCACGGGCGCGGCCCACCAGGCGCGGCAGCACGAAGGTACCGCCGGTGTCGGGGATCAGGCCCAGCTTGCAGAACGACTGGATGAAGTTGGCCGATTCCTTGGCGATGACGATGTCGCCGGCGAACGCCAGATTGGCGCCGGCGCCGGCCGCCACGCCATTGACGCCCACCACCACCGGCAGCGGCAAGGCGTTCAGGCGGCGCACCAGTGGCGCGTAGAACTTGTCGACGGTCTCGCCCAGATCCGGCGGCGTGCCGTCGGGCGCGGGCTTGCGCTCGCTCAGGTCCTGGCCGGCGCAGAAACCGCGGCCGGCGCCGGTCAGCACCAGCACGCGCGCGCCTTCGGTCTCGACGCGGGTCAGCGCATGCGCCACTTCGCCGTGCATGTTGGCGGTGAAGCTGTTGAGCTTGTCCGGGCGGTTCAGCGTCAGGCGGGCGATGCCGCCGGCCAATTCAAATTGGATGTCTTGGTAAGTCATATCCGATCCCACCGTTCAGATGTGGCGGCGGGTTTGCACCACGCGGAAGCGGTTGGACACGTAGGCCGAGTCGGACAGCGCCGCGTTGGCCGCCGGGTTGGCGCCGGTGCCGTGGAAGTCGCTGAAAGCCGCGGTCTGGTTGACGAACACCGCGCCGGTCAGGTTCAAGGACAGCGACACGCCCGATTCCTCCGCCGCCTCCTGGATCTGCTCGGCCACCTCGTTGCTGGTGGTGTAGGCCGACAGCGACAGCGCGCCATGCTCGAT
This sequence comes from Achromobacter sp., assembly GCF_050285565.1. GTDB lineage: Bacteria > Pseudomonadota > Gammaproteobacteria > Burkholderiales > Burkholderiaceae_B > Achromobacter. The sequence continues at coordinate 394,547 of NZ_JBLZXG010000001.1, read as the reverse complement.
CACGCTGTCACGCGCGATCTGGATGCTATGCGCGGTGGAATCGGTGGCCACCACGAAGGCGATCGGGCCGAACCATTCCTGCGTGATGGCCGGGTTGCCGGCTTCGGCGCGCAGCAGCAGCGGCGTGCGCACACGGGCGTTCTCGAACTGCGGATGCGTCAGCGTCTTGCTGTCGGCCACCACCGGCAGGCCCAGCGCGCGGGCCTTCTCGATGCGCTCGACGATGGCTTCGTTCTGGATCGCGCCGGTCAACTCGACGGCCTTGGCGGCGTCGGCGCCGAGCTTGTCGACCGCCGCGCCCAGGGCGGCGGCGACCTCATCGAAACTGATCCGGCCTTCCGGCGTCTGGATGCCGTCGCGCGGCACATAGATATTCTGCGGCGCGGTGCACATCTGGCCCGAGTACAGCGCCAGCGAGAACGCCAGGTTGCGCGCCACGCCCTTGAGGTCGGCGGTCGAATCGATGATGACCTGGTTGACGCCGGCCTTCTCGGTGTAGACCAGCGCCTGGCGGGCGTTGTTCTCCAGCCAATTGCCGTTGGCGGTGCTGCCGGTGAAGTCGATGATCTTGACCGCGGGATCCAGCGCCAACTGGCGCGCGGTGTCTTCGTCGGCCGTGTGCGCGGCCAGCAGCACCACGTCGGGATCGAAGCCGGCTTCCTGCAGCACTTCGCGCGCCACCTTGACGGTCAGCGCCAGCGGCAGGATCGCGCCGGGGTGCGGCTTGACGATCACGGTATTGCCAGTCGCCAGGCTGGCGAACAGGCCCGGGTAGCCGTTCCAGGTCGGGAAGGTCGAGCAGCCAATCACCAGCGCCACACCGCGCGGCACCACGGTGAAGTGCTTTTCCATGCGGATGGGCTCGTTCTTGCCCTGCGGCTTTTCCCAGATGGCCACGCCCGGGATGCGCGACATCTCCTGCCAGGCGTAGGCCACGGCCTCGAAACCGCGGTCCTGCGCGTGCGGGCCGCCAGCCTGGAAAGCCATCATGAAGCCCTGGCCGGTGGTGTGCTGGACGGCGTAGGCCATTTCAAAGCTGAGCTTGTTCAGGCGTGCCAGGATCTCCAGCGACACCCCCACCCAGGCCTGCGGGCCGGCGCGGCGCCAGTCCTGCAGCGCGCGCTTGGACGCAGCCACCAGCTTGGCCGCCGGCACGTGCGGATAGGTGATGCCCAGGTCAAAACCATAGGGCGACTTCTCGCCGCCCACGGTGCCATCGGCGTCGTGCAGGTTCAGCGGAAACGGCTTGCCGCGCAGGGCCTCGAAGGCGGCGCGGCCATCGTCATTGGCGGTCTCGCCATAGTTGCGGGGACTGGGCGACTCGGCAAACGGGCTCCAGTAACCGCGCAGCGCGGCGGCGGCCAGGGCTTGCTCCAGCAGGGGCTGATGGCGTTCGAAGAATTTCTGGGACACTGCGTCTCTCCAAATGGAATAGGGGTGTGACTGGCGTGCGCCGGGTCAGGTTTCCTGGTCGAAGTCGATCACCAGGCGGTCGCTGACCGGAAAGCTCTGGCAGCTCAGGATAAAGCCTCGCGCCACTTCGTAGTCTTCCAGGGCAAAGTTGGCGTCCATGTCCACTTCGCCCTCGACCACCTTGCAGCGGCAGGTGGAACACACCCCGCCCTTGCACGAATACGGCAGCTCGATGCCCTGCGCCAGCGCCGAATCCAGCACGCTGTCTTTGTTCTTGTCGATCACGAACTTGCGGCTGTGGCCGTCCTGCACCACGGTCACCTCGCACTGGCCCTTGCCGGGCGCCTGGCGGGCGTCCTGCCCCGTGCGCAGCGCGCGCGGCCCCTTCGGGGCGCCGAACAGTTCGAACTTGATGTTCGCCTTCGGAATGCCACGGGCCTGCAACCGCTCGACCACGCTCTCGGTCATGGTTTGCGGACCGCAGACAAACGCGTAGTCGATATCCTCGGGGCTCATCCAGGCCGACATCAGCTGGTCGACCTTGTCGCCGTCCAGGCGGCCGTTGAACAGCTCGATGTCCTGGGTTTCTCGGCTCATGACGTAGACCAGCGAGAAGCGCTCCATGTACAGGTTCTTCAGGTCTTCGATCTCTTCGCGGAACAGCACCGCCGACGAGGCGCGGTTGCCGAAGAACAGGGTGAACTTGCTTTGCGGCTCGGTCGACAGCGCGGTCTTGACCAGCGAGAACACCGGCGTGATGCCGCTGCCGACGGCAAAAGCCACGTAGTGGCGCTTGTTTTCGGGGGCGAAGTCGACGGTGAAGTTGCCGGCGGGCGCCATCACTTCCAGCGTCTGGCCCGGCTGCAATTCATGATTGGCCCAGCTGGAGAAGACGCCCTCGTCGACCTTCTTGATGGCCACGCGCAACAGCTTGTCGTGCGGCGCCGAACAGATCGAATACGAACGGCGCAGTTCCTCGCCGTTGAGCTCGGTTCGCAGCGTCAGGTACTGCCCCGGCCGGAAGGAGAACGCGTCGGCCAGCGTGTCGGGCAGGTCGAAGGTCACGACCACCGCGTCGCGCGTATTGCGCGCCACCGAAGCCACTTTCAGGGGGTGGAATTGGTTCTGGCTCATTGTCGAAACCACTCTCAGTGAGTCTTGAAGTAATCGAACGGCTCGCGGCAACTGACGCAGCGATACAGCGCCTTGCACGAGGTCGATCCGAAATTGCTGATCAGGCGCGTGTCGCGCGAGCCGCAACGTGGGCATTCGATGGCGGGCCCGGCATTGCGCCGGCTGATGCCCGAGATGTCGATGGCCCGCTGCGCGGGCGCGGCGATGCCGTAGTCCTTGAGCGCGGCGCGGCCCTTCTCGCTCATCCAGTCGGTGGTCCAGGCGGGCGACAGGCGCGTATCGACGCGCACCTCGCCGATGCCGTGGCGCCCCAGCACCTGACGGATGTCCTCGGTGATCTCGCGCATGGCCGGGCAGCCGGAGTAGGTCGGCGTGATGACGACGACACAGGCGTCGCCCTCGAACGCCACGTCCCGCACCACGCCCAGATCCACCACCGACAGCACGGGGATCTCCGGATCGGGAACCTCCTGCAGCCAGGCATAGACCTGTTCGATGGACACAGGCGCGACAGCGTTCACCACTTGGCTCCCGGATAGGCGCGCGGCAGGAATTGCATTTCCGCCAGCACATAGCCGAGTTCCTCGGTGTGCCGGCCCTGGCGGCCGCCACGGTGCGCCGGATGATTCGCGGCCGCCGCTTCGGGCATGGTCAGCGTGGCTTCGTCCAACACCTCCGCCACATGCTGCTCCCAGGGCGCGCGCAGCGCCGCCAGTTCACAGCCGATGCCGCGCGCGGCCATGTCCAGGTCGATCGCGTCGTCGGTGAACAGCTCTCCGGTGAAACGCCAGGCGTCGTCGATGGCCGCCTGCATCTTGCCGCGGCTGACGTCGGTGCCGTCACCCAGGCGCACCACCATGTCGGACGAGCGGCGCACGTGGTACGTCACTTCCTTGAGCGACTTGGCGGCGATGCCGGCGACGCGCTCGTCGGAGGATTGCGCCAGGCGTTGCAGCAGGAAGTAGTGCCAGACGTCGAACAGGAACTGGCGCGCCATGGTGTCGGCGTAGTTGCCGTTGGGGCGTTCGACCAGCAGCGCGTTGTGGAACTGGTGGGCGTCGCGCAGGTAGGCCAACGCGTCTTCATCGCGCCCGGCGCCTTCGACCTCGCCGGCCAGGGTCAGCCACATGCGGGCCTGCCCCAGCAGGTCGAGCGCGGTATTGGTCAGCGCCAGATCCTCTTCCAGGATTGGGCCGTGACCGGTCCAGGCACCCAGCCGCTGCGACAGGATCAACGTCGTGTCGCCCAGGCGCAGCAGATATTCGAAGAAAGTCTTGTCCATGTCTCCCCCACCGCTTTACATATGCTTGATTTCTTCGGGCATCGGGAAAAACGTCGGGTGCCGGTAGACCTTGCTGTTGGCCGGTTCGAACAAGGGATCCTTGTCGCCCGGGCTGCTGGCGGAGATGTCGGACGCGCGCACCACCCAGATGCTCAAGCCTTCATTGCGGCGGGTATAGACGTCGCGGGCGTGGTTGATCGCCATTTCGGCGTCGGGTGCGTGCAGGCTGCCAACGTGCTTGTGGGCCAGGCCGTGCTGGCTGCGGATGAACACTTCCCACAGAGGCCAGTCTTTGCTCATGATGGATATCCTCGAATGCCGGGCGCGTGTCGCGCCCGGATATGGATGACAGTAAGGAATGGGAGAAAACCGGGCCGCGCCCGGCCAGGGCTCAGGCCGCCTTGCGCTCGGCCTGCTTGTCGGCGTGGGCGACCAGCGCCTCGCGCACCCAGGCGCCGTCTTCGTGGGCCTTGACGCGCGCGGCCAGGCGTTCACGGTTGCACGGGCCGTTGCCCTTGAGCACGGCGTAGAACTCGGCCCAGTCGATCTCGCCGAAGTCGTAGTGGCCACGCTCGGCGTTCCACTTGAGCTTGGGATCGGGGATGGTCAGGCCCAGGTATTCGGCCTGCGGCACGGTCTGGTCGACCATCTTCTGGCGCAGTTCATCGTTGGAGAACAGCTTGATCTTCCAGGCCATGGACTGGGCGCTGTTGGGCGAGTCGGCGTCCGAGGGCCCGAACATCATGAGCGCCGGCCACCACCAGCGGTTCAGCGAGTCCTGCACCATCGCCTTCTGTTCGGGCGTGCCGTGCAGGCACATCTGCATCAGCAGGTCGTAACCCTGGCGCTGGTGGAAGGACTCCTCCTTACAGACCCGCACCATGGCGCGCGCGTAGGGGCCGTAGGAGCAGCGGCACAGCGGAATCTGGTTGATGATGGCCGAGCCGTCGACCAGCCAGCCGATCATGCCGATGTCGGCCCAACTGAGCGTGGGGTAGTTGAAGATGCTGGAGTACTTGGCGCGGCCGGCGTGCAGGTCATCGATCAGGTCGTCGCGCGACACGCCCAGGGTTTCGGCGGCGCTGTACAGGTAGAGTCCGTGGCCGGCCTCGTCCTGCACCTTGGCCAGCAGGATGGCCTTGCGCTTGAGCGACGGGGCGCGGGTGATCCAGTTGCCTTCGGGCAGCATGCCGACGATTTCGGAGTGCGCGTGCTGCGAGATCTGGCGCACCAGCGTCTTGCGGTAGGCCTCGGGCATCCAGTCCTTGGCCTCGATCCGCACACCATCGTCGATGCGGCGCTGGAACGTCTGTTCGCGGCCTTCGAGCTGGTCGGCGGTCTTGACCTGCTTGACGCCGGTTTCGACGAGTTGAGCGTACATGTTTGTCTCCTTGAGACGGTTTGCGATAGCGCAAAGCAGACGCCGCGCAGTGCCGTCATGTCATAGGCGGATTATTTAATACAAAAAATCCATTGTCAAACTCAAATCTGTATCACATTGGATTTATGTATCATATCCAGGATCCCGATATCGGCCCCTTGCGGCCCCCCTTATGGCAAACCCTCAGTCGCCCCTGGACCGTTACCTGTCACGCCTGATCAAGAGCGATCCGCCGCGCGCCAAATCCCTCTGCGTCAGCCTGCTGGGCGACGCGCTGGCGCCCCACGGGGGCGCGATCTGGCTGGGCGACCTGATCGAGCTGCTGGCCCCGCTGGGCATCAATGAACGCCTGCTGCGCACCAGCGTGTTCCGGCTGGTGGCGCAGAACTGGCTGCAATCCGAACGCCACGGGCGGCGCAGCCTCTACCTGATCTCCGAGCAGGGCCTGCGCCACACGGCGCACGCCTCGCAGCGCATCTACGAAGGCGCGCCGCTGGAATGGAATGGGGAATGGACGCTGGTGGCGCTGCCGCGCACCGGCAACGGCCTGGCCGAGCGCGCGGAACTGCGCCGTGAACTGGTCTGGGAAGGGTTCGGCATGATCGCGCCGGGCCTCTTCGCGCACCCACACACCGAAGCGCGCGCGGCGCATGACATCCTGGAAAAACTGGGCATTCCGGACAAGGCGCTGGTGCTGTCGGCGCGCGACCTGGCCGGCGCCGGCGGCCTGCCGATAGCGAGCCTGGCCGCGCAGTGCTGGAACCTGGACGACGTGGCGGAACAGTACCGGCAGTTCAGCCGCAATTTCGGGCCGCTGGAAAAACTGCTGGAATCCCCGCCCTCGCCAGCGGACGCCTTCATCGCGCGCGTCCTGCTGCTGCACAGCTGGCGCCGGATCGTGCTGCACGACCCGCAACTGCCCGGGCCGATGTTGCCCGACAACTGGCCCGGCCACGCGGCTCGCGAGATCTGCGGCCGCATCTACTGGCAGGTATTCGACGCTTCGGAAGCGCACCTGAATGCGCTGGCCGGCCGCGACAACGAACGCTACGGGCCACTGGCCGCCGACATCGCGACGCGCTTCGGCGGCCGGCCGGCGTGAGCGCGGGGCGTTGACCGCGACACGACCCGCTCAGGCTTCGCCCACCTCGCCCGGCATTGCCACGCCCAGCGTGTCCAGGTGCAATTCGCCGGCCGCGTGCGCCGCCGCGGGAACTTCCAACCCCCTGGCCCGGGCGATGAAGGACAGCGTCCAGCGAGCCAGGATCGGCCGTCCCAGGAGCGCGCCCGTATCGGCGTCGATGCCGCTGGGCACGTCCAGCGCCAGCACCGGCACATGCCAGCCATTGACGGTATCCACCAGCGCCTGCCAGCCGGGGCCCAGGGGGCGGTTCAGGCCGATGCCGAACAGCCCGTCGATGACCAGATCGGGAACGAGGCCGGGTTCGGGAGCGGCCGTCACCGTGCCGCCCGCCGCGATCCAGCCGGCAAAGGCGCGGGCGGCGTCTTCGGGCAGCCCCTGCGCGCCCGCGGGCAGCACCACCCGCAGGTCGAGGCCGAGCTTGCGCAGCCGCGTCGCGGCCTCCAGGGCATCACCGCCGTTGTTGCCCGGGCCGGCCAGCGCCAGCACCACGGCGCCGGGTGCGATCCGCCGGGCCACGAAAGCCGCCGCGGCGGCGCCCGCCAGCGGCATCAGCCGCCGGCCTTCGGCCAAGGCCTGGCGTTCGGCGGCGCGGATACGGGCAACAGGATAGGAGGACGGCATGACGGCTCGCGGAAAAACGGCGCCACCGGCCGGCGGCGGGCCACTACACCTTCAGGAAGTGTTCGCGGTAATACTTCAGTTCGTCGATCGATTCGTAGATGTCGGCCAACGCTTCGTGGCGGCTCTTCTTCTCGAACCCCTTGTACACGGCGGGCGCCCAGCGACGCGCCAGTTCCTTGAGCGTGCTGACGTCCAGATTGCGATAGTGGAAGAACTGCTCCAGGCGCGGCATGTAAGCAAACATGAACCGGCGGTCCTGGCTGATGGTGTTGCCGCACAGCGGTGACTTGCCGGCCGGCACGTGCTGCGCGAGAAACGCCAACAGCGTATCCTCTGCCTGCGCCTCGGAAATCGTCGAGGCGCGGACCTTGTCGATCAGGCCGCTCTTGCCATGGGTGGATTTATTCCAGCTGTCCATGGCGTCGAGCAGGCTGTCGGGCTGGTGCACGACCAGCACGGGGCCTTCGGCAACCACGGTCAGGTCGGCCTCGGTGACCACCACGGCGACTTCGATGATGCGTTCTTTTTCAGGGTCCAGGCCGGTCATTTCCATGTCCAGCCAGACCAGGCGGTTTTCGTTCACAGCCATATAATTTGCCTATAAAACACGCGATTTTCAAACACGTGATTCTCGCACATACCCATTTGAGCCAGCCGCATCGCCCATGTTCACACTGCTGTTCGTTGCCTTCCTGCTGACCGATATCGCCGTGCGCATGTGGCTGGCCAGCCGCCAGATCCGCCATGTGGCGCGCCATCGCGACCAGGTGCCGCCGGAATTCTCGCACCGTATCGGTCTGGCCAGCCACCAGCGCGCGGCCGACTATACGGTGGCCCGGGTCAGGCTGGGCATGTTCGAACGCACCTACGATGCCATCCTGCTGGTCGGCCTGACGCTGCTGGGCGGACTACAGGCCATCGACCTCATGGTGGCCCAGCTTACCAGCAATGATTTCCTGCGCCAGATGCTGCTGCTGGTGGCCGTGGCCCTGCTGCTGGGCCTGCTGGGACTGCCATTCACGCTGTGGCGGCAGTTCAAGCTGGAAGCCCGCTTCGGTTTCAACCGCATGACGCCCGAACTGTTCATCTCCGACGCCCTCAAGGGCCTGCTGGTGGCGGCGGTGCTGGGCCTGCCGCTGGCCGCGGCCGTGCTATGGCTGATGGGCAGCGCGGGGCAATACTGGTGGCTCTGGGCGTGGGCGCTGTGGACCGTGTTCAACCTGGCGCTGCTGATCGTCTACCCGATGTTCATCGCGCCGCTGTTCAACAAGTTCACGCCGCTGTCCGACCCCGAGCTGGCCGGCCGCATCCAGCGCCTGGCGCAGCGCTGCGGCTTCGCCCTCAACGGTCTGTTCGTCATGGACGGCTCGCGCCGCTCTGCGCACGGCAATGCCTATTTCACCGGCTTCGGGCGCTCGCGCCGCATCGTGTTCTTCGACACGCTGCTGGCGCGCCTGAACGCCGACGAAATCGAGGCCGTGCTGGCGCACGAGCTCGGCCACTTCGCCAAGCGCCACATCATCAAGCGCATCCTCTTCAGCTTCGCCGCCGCGCTGGTTTTTTTCGCCATCCTGGGCTGGATCGCGCAACAACCCTGGTTCTACGTGGGCCTGGGCGTGCTGCCCCAGCTGGGAGGCCGCAACGACGCCATGGCGCTGCTGCTGTTCTTTCTGGCTATTCCCGTTTTCACCTTCGTCTTCACGCCGCTGGCCAGTTGGTACTCGCGCCGCGACGAGTTCGAGGCCGACCGCTACGCGGCCGAGCAGAGCTCGCCCGACCGCCTGGTGTCCGCCCTGGTCAAGCTCTATGACGACAACGCCGCCACCCTGACACCCGATCCCGTGCACTCCGCCTTCTACGACAGCCATCCCCCCGCCGCCGTGCGCATCCGCCACCTGACGGCGCCCGCGGCATGAGCATGAACGACCGCCACAAGGCCGCCTTCCAGGACACGCCCCAGGCCGGCGCGCAGACCAACGCCGCCAACGAAGGCCGCATCATCGCGGCGCATGGCCGCCACTACACCGTCGAACTGGCCGATGGCAGCCTGCGCAAGTGCTTTCCGCGCGGCAAGAAAGCCGGCGCCGCGGTCGGTGACCGCGTCCGCATTACGCCGCAGGGCCAGGACGAAGGCGCCATCGATGCGGTCCTGCCGCGCCGCAACCTGCTGTACCGCTCCGATGACATGCGATCCAAGCAGTTCGCCTCCAATGTCGACCAATTACTGATCGTGGTCGCGGTGCAGCCGACCTTCTCCGATGATCTCACCGGCCGTGCGCTGGCTGGCGCCTGGAGCGCCGGCATCGCGCCGCTGATCATCCTGAACAAGACCGATATCACCGACGCGCTGCCAGCCGCCCGCGCCCGGCTGGCGCCGATCGCCGCGCTGGGCGTGGACATCATCGAGCTCAGCGCGCTGGCGCCGGAACACGTCCACACCTTGCTGGCGCCGCGCCTGGCCGGCCGCACCAACTTGCTGCTGGGACAGAGCGGCATGGGCAAATCGACGCTGCTGAACGCCCTGGTGCCGGATGCCGCCGCGCCCACGCGCGAACACTCGACGGCGTTGGACATGGGCAAGCACACCACCACCAGCACCCGCCTCTACCATTTGCCCGCGCCCGGTGGCGACCTGATCGACTCACCCGGATTCCAGGCCTTCGGCCTGCAGCACCTGAGCCGCGAGGACATCATCCGGGGCTTTCCGGAATTCACCAAACCGATCGAATCCTGCCGCTTCTACAACTGCACCCATCGCCATGAGCCGGGTTGCGGCGTGGTCGCGGCGCTGGACGCGGGCGCGATCGACCCCGCGCGTTACGCGCTCTACCTGCGTATCCTGGAAGAAAACCTGGCGGGGCAGCAGCGTTACTGAACGACCCGGCGCGGCCGGCATGCCCGGCCGCCGCGGTCAACGCGGTTCGAAGCCGTTGCGCAACAGGTGATAGAGATTGCGCAACATGCCCGCCGTCGCGCCCCAGATGAAGTGCCGGCCATACGGCATGCCGTAGTAGTGACGTACACGGCCATCCTCCAGCCGCGCCTCATAGAGGCGGTGGTTGGCCGGATCCATCAGGAACGACAACGGCACCTCGAACACTTCAGCCACTTCGAAGGCGTCCGGCGCCAGCTGGAAGCCAGGCTTGACCAACGAGACCACGGGAATGATCGAAAACCCGGTGGCGGTCAGGTATGGGGGCATGCTGCCCAGCACCTCGACGTGATTGGCCGGCAATCCGGTTTCCTCCTGGGCCTCGCGCAGCGCCGCCGCGACCGGCGTGGCGTCGCTGGTTTCGATACGGCCACCAGGAAAACTGATCTGGCCGGCGTGGTCGTGCAGGTGCGCCGCGCGCTGGGTCAGCATGATGCGCACGCCGTCCTCACGTGTCACCAGCGGAATCAGCACGGCGGCGGGCACCGGCGCGCCCTCGCGGCCGGGATAGCGCAGGTCGTTGTCGCGCGACAGCTCCAGCGTCCAGGTGGACGGCTGGCTGAGCGTGCCGCGCAGCAGGTCGGGCGTCAGCAGGCCGGCCGGCACCGCCGGCAGGGAATCGTTGGCAACCACCCAGGGTTGCGACGCCGGGTCGAACCCGGGACGCACCAGCGGCCGGCGTGGCCGCGCAGAAGACGAGGAATCAGACATACGGCTTTTCAAAAAGAAAAAGGCACCCTCGCAGGTGCCTTTTTAACCCGGAAACCCGTGCCGAACGAAAACGCTGGATGGCGTGAGCGTTCGACACTGGTGGGGCCGTGTGCCGATAAGCGATCAAGCCGCCGAGGCTTGCTTGCTGACCAGCTTTTCCTTGATACGCGCCGACTTGCCCGAGCGGTTGCGCAGGTAGTACAGCTTGGCGCGGCGCACGTCGCCGCGGCGCTTGACTTCGATGCCGGCGATTTGCGGCGAGTACAGCTGGAACGTACGTTCCACGGCTTCACCCGACGAAATCTTGCGCACGGTGAACGCGGAGTTCAGGCCGCGGTTGCGCTTGGCGATCACGACGCCTTCGAAAGCCTGCACGCGCTTGCGGGTGCCTTCAACGACGTTCACGCTCACGATGACGGTGTCACCAGGAGCAAATTCAGGCTTGGCTTGACCGCCAGTCAGGCGGGCAATCTCTTCCTGTTCCAGGATAGCGATAAGGTTCATTGAGAACTCCTAGATCATCATGCCTTTGCGGACTAAAGCGCTTTGCCGTTCGATGTTGTTCGGGCCGGGCCTGAAAATGCGCCTGGCCGTGTACCGCAAGCAGAGGATGAGATTTGGCAAACCAATGATTCTACACCAAAAATTGCCTGGCGCCTCGGGTAACATGACGCCCTGCCCGCGGGTTTGCGGTACCCTAGCGGTTTCTGTAACAAACACGTCATCAGACGCTGTTCCCTCATGTCGTATTCGTCCCTGTTATTGGTCGTCCTGGCGGCGATGGCCCACGCAACGTGGAACCTGCTCGCCAAGCGCGCGGCCATGGTGGGCGCTCCGTTTGTCTTCGCCTACGGGCTGTGCGCCTCGGTGCTGTACGCGCCGTGGGTCGTGTGGGTGCTGCTGCATGACGGCATGACCTGGACCTGGCCCGTGGTCGGGGCCATCCTGACTTCCAGCCTGTTGCATCTGGGCTACAGCCTGTGCCTGCAACGCGGCTACCAGGTGGCCGATCTGTCGGTGGTCTACCCCATCGCCCGGGGCACCGGCCCCCTGCTCTCCACCACCGGCGCCTTCCTGCTGCTGCGCGAGCCGGCCACCGCCACCGGCATCGCCGGCATGCTGTGCGTGGTGATCGGCGTGCTGCTGATCGCCACCCAGGGACGGCTGTCGATTTTCCGCAACGCGCAGGCCTGGATCGGCGTGCGCTGGGGCGTGGTGATCGGCCTGTTCATCGCCGCCTACACCGTGGTGGACGCCTATGGCGTCAAGGTGCTGCTGATCAGCCCGGTGCTGTTCGACTGGTTCACCTGTGTCACCCGCACGGCCATGATGACGCCCCACATGCTGAACCGCCGCGCTCAGGCGTGGGCACTGATGCGCGGCCACTGGCACCTGGCGCTGGCGGTGGGACTGCTCTCGCCGCTGGGATACATCCTGGTGCTGTATGCGCTGCGCAACGGCGCGCCGCTGAGCCTGGTGGCGCCGGCGCGCGAGATGTCGATGATGCTGGGTACCCTGGCCGGCATGTTCCTGCTGCGCGAGAAAGTGGGCCCTGGCCGGTTGGCCGGCTGTCTGTCGATCCTGATGGGCGTGGTGCTGCTGGGTTCGACCTGAACCAGGGCCGGCCCACAGGCGGGCCCGCGAGGTAAAGCGCCACGGCGCGTCCGGGTGCCGGCCCGAACGGTGACGCCGTCTCAGAAGCCGCCGGCCACGCCCAGCCACATGAGCGCGGGAATCATCGCGCCCCACGCCAGCACCAGCACCACGTCCAGCACCATGCTTTTCACGCTGACCTGATTCGACACGGGTTCGACCGTGGCGTTGCCCAGACTGCGCTCGCGCGGACCACGGGCGGCCGGCGCCGCCGGCGCGGCCGTCGGCGGGAATGGCCACTTGCCCGGCTGGGTGCCGGCACGCTCGCGCTGCCGGGGCTCGGACGCGGCGGGCGCCGCCGCGCCGGTGCTGGCGGGCGGCGCCCGATCCGGCGTCGCGGCGCCGGCCCAGGGCATGACCAGGCCGGTGAAGCGGGCGCCGATGGCCCGCGCACGCTGCGCCACCCGGCGCAGCGGCGTCAACGATACGGCGGCGAGGTCATCCGGCAGAACGGAAAGTTGAGCGGTGTTCATAGGAACTCCTTGTAGCGCGATCGGGAGCCGCGGCGACACGCCACGGCGGCAACCCGCGGGTCAGTCGAACAACGACAATTGCCCGGCGGCCATGGCGCGTAACTGGCGCGCACCGCGCCCGTAGGCGCCGGCCACGGGCACGGCACTGGGAAAAGGGACCCCTGAAGACGCTTGCGCGCCAACCGGGGATGGGAAAACGGGGGCATCGGCTGCGTCCGCGGCTGAAAACAATGTGGCGGAAGCGCCGGCCGACGCAGGGGGCCGAAAGCGGTCGCAGTCGAGCGCCAGGCGGTGGCGGTTCAACCCCAGCTTGCGGGTGGCGACAGCGAAACGCTGGCGCAGCAGGTCTGCCCAGATGCCGGTGCCGCGCATGCGCGACCCGAAGTTGGGATCGTTGCGACGGCCGTTGCGCAGGTCTTCGATGCGATGCAGCACGCGCTGGGCACGGTCCGGGTAATGGGCATTGAGCCAATCTTCGAACAGGGTTTTGACTTCCCAGGGCAGCCGAACGACGGTGTAGCTGGCATAGTGGGCGCCCGCCGCCTTGGATTCCTGCAGGATGTGCTCCATGGCGTCATCGTTGATGAATGGAATCACGGGCGCCACCAGCACGCCGACGGGTACGCCCGCGGCGGTCAGGTTGCGCACGGCTTCCAGGCGGCGCCAGGGGGCCGCGGCGCGGGGCTCGAGGGTGCGGGCCATGCCGGCGTCCAGCGTGGTGATGCTCATGTAGACCACCACCAGGTTCTGCTCGGCCAGCGCGGCCAGCAGGTCGAGGTCGCGGGCCACCAGGGCGTTCTTGGTGACGATGGTGAGCGGGTGACGCGTTTCGAGCATCAGTTCGAGCATGCCGCGCGTCAGGCGCCATTCGCGCTCGATGGGTTGGTAGGCGTCGGTGGCTGAACCGATGTTGATGGGCGAGGGCTTGTAGCCGGGCCGGCTGATTTCCGCCCGCAACGCCTGAACCGCGTTGGCCTTGGCCACCAACCGGGTTTCGAAGTCGAGGCCGGGCGAATAGCCCAGGTAGGAGTGGGTCGGCCGGGCGTAGCAGTAGACGCAGCCGTGCTCGCAGCCGCGGTAGGGATTGACCGCAACGTCGAAGGGAATATCTGGCGAGTCGTTGCGCGACAGAACCTTGCGGGCCTCTTCGGCGGTGACGGTGGTCTTGGGCGCGGCCGGGGCGATGCGTGCGTCCGGCAGGATGGGAATGATCGTAGCCGGCGAACCGGCGCCGCTTCGCAGAGCCTGGCCAGCGGGAACATCCGCGGCACAGTCAGGGGAAATATCGGGGACAGCTTCGACGAAATCAGCCGGGAGGCCCGAGGCTGACCAGCCGTCGTCGACCTGCAAGCGATCGTCGTTTTGGAAGCGATGCCGAACATTAGTAACCGCACCCCGACCGCGCAAGGCGGCGGGGGCGGCAGCCGGGGACCCAGAACCGGCGGGAAAAGAATGATCGGTGCGTGCCATGAAAACTACTGTACAAAAACACAGTGGTTTTGACAAGCACCAAAAGCCTTTCCGTAAGACAGCCCCACTTTACCGCAAGAAGAAGACGGCGTCCGGAGAATTCGATTTCACGTTGCGAGATCGCCCCAGAACCCGCGCCAGCATTGGATTTGGAATAAAAACAACACCTCAGGATCCACCTTGGGCACGGTGTCGCCGACTGCCTTTGCGGTTTATCGCAACATGCCCGCCGCCGCGGTCTGGTGCGTGGCCTCATCGATCAGGATGAAGGCGCCGGTGGCGGCTACATCGGCATAGCGATCCACCGCCAACGCCTCGCGCGTGGTGAGCGTGACGCGACCGATGTCATTCATGCGCAGCGTGCCTTCGGTGTTCTGCACTTCCTGCAATTCGTGGATGTCGCGATGCGTGAGCACCGCGCGGATCTTCACCGAGGTCAGCCGCGTACCGTGCTTGAGCAGATACTTGCGAGCCGGATTGAGCGCCTGCGCGTCGAGCCAGCACAGCTCGGCCTCGAATTCGCGCGCCACCTGTGCCGGCGCCGAGGCATGCACGATCACATCGCCGCGCGACACGTCGACATCGCGGTCCAGCACCAGCGTGACCGAGTCGCCCGCCACCGCCTCGTCCAGCGCACGATCGAACAGACGCAGCTCCTGCACCCGCGCCGTCACGCCGGACGGCTGCACCGTGATCTCGTCGCCCGGACGCAGCACGCCGCTGGCGATGCGGCCCGCATAGCCGCGGAAATCCTCCTTGAGACTGCCATCGTGGCGCGCCACCCATTGCACCGGAAAGCGCAGCGGTCCGGCGCGACCGTCGGCCGCCAGGTCGAGCGACTCCAGCAACGTCAGCAGCGGCTGACCGGTGTACCAGGGCGTGTTGTCCGACCGCGTCACCACGTTGTCGCCATTCAATGCCGACAACGGCAGCGCGTCGAAGTGCGCGATGCCAAGCCTGGCAGCCAGGTCGGCATAGGCATCGCGGATGCGCTCGAATACGGCCGGATCCCAATCCACCAGATCCATCTTGTTGACCGCCACCACGATGTGGCGGATGCCCAGCAGCCGCGCGATGGTGCTGTGGCGCTTGGTCTGCGGCAGCAGCTTGCCGTCGGCGGCGCGGGTGGCGTCGATCAGGATCACCGCGACGTCGGCGGTGGACGCGCCGGTCACCATGTTGCGGGTGTACTGCTCGTGGCCGGGCGCGTCGGCGATGATGAACTTGCGTGCCGGCGTCGAGAAATAGCGGTAGGCCACGTCGATGGTGATGCCCTGCTCGCGCTCGGCCTCCAGGCCGTCGGTCAGCAGCGAGAAGTCGATGCCGCCCTCGGCCACGCGCTTGTACTTGGCGCGCGAGATCGCGTCGAGCTGGTCGGCGAACACGCCCTTGCTGTCGTACAGCAGGCGGCCGATCAGCGTCGATTTGCCGTCATCGACCGAGCCGGCGGTGATCAGGCGCAGCACGCCGGTGTCGGCGCCGGAAAGAAAAGAATCGTTTACTGCGTTCATATGCGTCCCCTGTGGGCCGGCATGGCGCCGGCCGCTTGTGCGATCAGAAATAGCCTTCCTTCTTGCGGCGCTCCATCGAGGCCTCGGAAGTCTGGTCGTCCATGCGCGTGGCGCCGCGCTCGGTGATGTCGGTCACCGCGGTCTCGGCGATGATGGCGGCGGTGTCGGCGGCGTCCGAGGCCACCGGGCAGGTGCAGGAAATGTCGCCCACGGTGCGAAAGCGCACCGACAGACGCTCGACCGTGTCGCCCTCCTGCGGCGGCGTCAGGCGCGTGACCGGCACCAGCAGGCCCTTGCGCCGCACCACCTCGCGCTCGTGGCTGAAGTAAATCGACGGCAGCGCCAACCGCTCGCGCTGGATGTACTGCCAGACGTCCAGCTCGGTCCAGTTGGAGATCGGGAAGACCCGCATGTTCTCGCCGCGATGCACCTTGGTGTTGAACAGGTTCCACAATTCCGGGCGCTGGGCCTTGGGATCCCACTGGCCGAATTCGTCGCGGAACGAGAAGATGCGTTCCTTGGCGCGCGCCTTTTCCTCGTCGCGGCGGGCGCCGCCGATGCAAGCGTCGAAGCCGAATTCCTCGATCGCCTCCAGCAGCGTCACGGCCTGGGCCGCGTTGCGCGAATCGGTTTCGCGGCGCAGCACCACGCTGCCGCGCTTGATCGAGTCCTCGACGCTGCGCACGATCAGCGTCTCGCCCAGTTCGGCCGCGCGGGCATCGCGAAAGGCGATGACTTCGTCGAAGTTATGGCCGGTGTCGATGTGCATCAGCGGAAACGGAAAACGCCCCGGACGGAAGGCCTTTTCGGCCAGGCGCAGCAGCACCACCGAATCCTTGCCGCCCGAGAACAGCAGCACGGGCTTCTCGCTTTCGGCCGCCACCTCGCGCAGGATGAAGATGGCTTCCGATTCCAGCCAGTCCAGGTGGCTGCGTTGGATCACTGCGGACATGAGTATTCCCCTAAAACGGATATCTGATGGGTGGCGGCGTCAGGCGCGCGGCGCCGCGACGATGCCGATCACACGGTTGCCTGCGTGCAGGCCGCATTCCTTGGAATCGGACGACTCCCACCACCAGCGCCCGGCCCGCAGGTCTTCGCCCGGGCGGATGGCGCGGGTACAGGGCTCGCAGCCGATCGACGGATAGCCCTGGTCGTGCAGCGGGTTGTAGGGAATGCCGAGGCCACGGATCACGCCCCAGACATCCTCTTCGCTCCACTCGACCAACGGATTGAACTTGTAGAGCCCGAAGGTGGCGTCATCCTCTTCCAGGTGCAGCTCGCCGCGCGTCGCGGACTGCGCGCGCCGCTGCCCGGTGATCCAGGCGCCACGGCCTGCCAGCGCGCGCTTGAGCGGCTCCACCTTGCGGATCTGGCAACAGGCCTTGCGCAATTCGACGCTTTCGTAAAAGGCATAGGCGCCATGCTCGGCCACATGGCGCTCGACCGCGCCGCCTTCGGGCCGATAGATGGTGATTTCACGCCCGTAGCGTTCGCGCACCGCGTCCAGCACGCCCAACGTTTCGGCGTGCAGGCGGCCGGTGTCGAGCGTGAAGACCTCCAGGTCCAGGCCGGCGCCGTAGATGGCGTGCGTCAGCACCATGTCCTCCGCCGCCAGCGACGACGCCAGCGCCGCGTCGGGATAGCGCCGCTGGATATCGGCCAGCCGTGCGAGCAGTTCGCTCCAGCGTGCCGCCAGGGCCGGCGCCAGGCCGGTGGCGAGCGCGGCCGCCGTCATGATTGCACCGCGAAGACACGGGCCCGGCGCGGGCGGGCCAGGAGCACGTCGCCATCGCGCAGGCCGAGTTCCCGGTACAGATGCTCCGGCACCTCGGCCTCGATGACCGCTTCGGAATCCTCGCTGGCCAGTTCCAGATAGGCGCTGGGGCCGGCCAGATAGGCATGGGACAGGCGTACCGGGATCCCGGCGCCGCCGGCGTGATAACGCTCGATATCGAATTCGTGCGGGCGCACATAGGCGGTGGCGCGCTGCGCCTCGGCCTGCGCCAGCTCGGGCGCCGGCAGCGACAGCCCCGCCCCTTCCCAGACGCCGCGGCTGGCCACGCCCTGCAACTGGTTGACGTCGCCCAGGAAGCCGTAGACGAACGGCGTGGCCGGCCCTTCCCAGACCTCGCGCGGCGTGCCGACCTGTTCGATCCTGCCTGCGTTCATCAGCACCACGCGGTCGGCCACCTCCAGCGCCTCTTCCTGGTCGTGGGTGACGAACACGCTGGCCACGTTCAGCTCGTCGTGCAGGCGGCGCAGCCAGCGTCGCAGTTCCTTGCGCACCTTGGCGTCGAGCGCCCCGAACGGCTCGTCCAGCAGCAGCACGCGCGGCTCCACCGCCAGCGCGCGCGCCAGGGCGATGCGCTGGCGCTGGCCGCCCGACAGTTGTGCCGGGTAGCGGTCGGCCAGCCAGTCCAGCTGCACCAGGTTGAGCAGGTCATGCACCTTGCGCCGGATCTCGTCTTCCGGCGGCCGCCGCGAACGGTGCTTGACGCGCAGCCCGAAGGCGACGTTCTCGAACACCGTCATATGCTTGAACAGCGCATAGTGCTGGAACACGAAACCGACCTGGCGCTGGCGCACGTCGACGGCGGTGGCGTCCTCGCCGGCGAACAGCACGCTGCCCGTGTCGGCCGACTCCAACCCCGCGATGATGCGCAGCAGCGTGGTCTTGCCGCAGCCCGACGGCCCCAGCAGCGCCACCAGCTCGCCCGTCTCGATGTGCAGCGCGACGTCGTTGAGCGCGCGGAACTGGCCGAAGCGCTTGGATAGATTGCGAACCTCGATACTCATGCTTGTCTCCGTCTGGCCGGCCGCGTCAGGCGACGGCCGGCTTGATGGCCGCCGCCGGCCCGGGATACTCGACCGGCAATTCCGCCGCCTTCAGATAACGCGCGTTGCGCCACTCGACCACGTTCTTGGCCACCAGCGTCACCAACGCCAGCAGCGCCAGCAGCGAGGCCACCGCGAACGCCGCCGAATACTGGTACTCGTTGTAGAGAATCTCCACATGCAGGGTCATGGTGTTGGTCAGGCCGCGGATCTGGCCCGACACCACCGAGACCGCGCCGAACTCGCCCATGGCGCGCGCGTTGCAGAGGATGGCGCCGTACAGCAGGCCCCACTTGATGTTCGGCAGCGTCACGCGCCAGAAGATCTGCCAGCCGCTCGCGCCCAGGGTCAGCGCGGCCTGCTCCTCTTCGCTGCCCTGCGCCTGCATCAACGGGATCAGCTCGCGCGCCACAAACGGGAAGGTCACGAACAGCGAAGCCAGGATGATGCCGGGCACGGCATAGACGATCTTCAGGTCATGATCCTGCAGCCAGCCGCCAAACCAGCCCTGGGTGCCGAACAGCAGCACGAACACCAGGCCCGCCACCACCGGCGATACCGAGAACGGCAGGTCGATCAGCGTGATCAGGAACTGCTTGCCGCGGAACTGGAACTTGGTGATGGCCCACGCAGCCGCCACGCCGAACACCAGGTTCACCGGCAGCGCGATCGCCGCCACCAGCAGCGTCAGGCGGATCGCGGCCAGCGCGTCGGGCTCGACGATCGCTTCCAGGTACAGCGCCCAGCCCTTGCGCAAGGCCTCGTAGAACACCGCGGCCAGCGGCACCAGCAGGAACAGCGCCAGAAAGCCCAGCGCCAGGAACAGCAGGATGCCGCGCACCCAGCGCGGCTCGGTCAGGTGGGCGGGACGGTCCACGGCGCTCATGCCTGTCTCCCGAGGCCGCGGCGGGCCTGCCAGCCCTGCAGCAGATTGATGATGAGCAGCAGCACGAACGACAGCGCCAGCATCACCGTGGCGATGGCGGCGGCGCCGGCGTAGTCGAACTGCTCCAGCTTGGCGATGATGAGCAGCGGCGTGATCTCCGACACCATCGGCATGTTGCCGGCGATGAACACCACCGAGCCGTATTCGCCGACGGCGCGCGCGAAGGCCAGCGCGAAGCCGGTCATCAACGCCGGCAGGATGGTCGGCAGCAGCACGCGGCGGATGGTCTGCCAGCGGTCGGCGCCCAGGCTGGCGGCAGCCTCCTCGATCTCGCGCTCGACGTCTTCCAGCACCGGCTGCACCGTGCGCACCACAAACGGCACGCCGATGAAGATCAGCGCGATCACGATGCCCAGCGGCGTGAACGCCACCTTCAGGCCGAACCAGTTGGCCAGCGGCGCGCCCAGCCAGCCCTTTTCGGCATACAGCGCGGTCAGCGCGATGCCGGCCACGGCGGTGGGCAGCGCGAACGGCAGGTCCACCAGCGCGTCCAGGATCTTCTTGCCGGGAAAGCGGTAGCGCACCAGCACCCAGGCGACGATGGTGCCGAACACCAGGTTCACCAACGCCGCCAGCAGCGAGGCGCCGAAGGTAAGTTGATAGGACGCCAGCACCCGTGGCGCCGTCACCGCGTCCCAGAAGCCCTGCCAGCCGAGCGCCGCGCTCTTGATCGGCAGTGCCGCCAGGGGAATCAACACGAGCACGCTCAGATACAGCACTGCGTAGCCCATGGAAATGCCGAAACCGGGCAGCACGCCCGGGCTGTTGCGCCGAACGGCAAAAGGCGCCTGCGCGCCCTTTGCCGTCGGAATCGAGGCTGAAGTCATGGCCGTCGTCCGCTGGAGATCCGCTTACTTCTTCTGCGGCTGGTAGATCTGGTCAAAGGTGCCGCCGTCGCTGAAGTGGTCCTTCTGCGCCTTGCGCCAGCCGCCGAAGATCTTGTCGTCGATGGTCACCAGCTTGACCTTGGGGAACTTGCTTTCGTACTTGGCGGCCACGCTCTTGTCGATCGGCCGGTAGTAGTTCTTGGCGATGATTTCCTGCGCGGCCGGGGTGTAGAGGAATTCCAGGTAGGCCTGGGCCGCGGCGCGGGTGCCCTTCTTGTCGACGATCTTGTCGACGATGGCCACGGGCGGCTCGGCCAGGATCGACAGCGACGGCACCACGATGTCGAACTTGTCCGGGCCCAGTTCCTCCAGCGCCAGGAAGGCTTCGTTTTCCCAGGCCAGCAGCACGTCGCCCACGCCGCGTTCGACGAAGGTAGTGGTGGCGCCGCGAGCGCCGGTGTCCAGCACCGGCACGTGCTTGAGCAGCTCGCCGACGTAGGCGCGCGCCTTGTCTTCGCTGCCGCCGTTCTTTTCCAGCGCGTAGGCCCAGGCGGCCAGGTAGTTCCAGCGGGCGCCGCCCGAGGTCTTGGGATTGGGCGTGATCACCTGCACGCCGTCCTTGACCAGGTCATCCCAGTCCTTGATGTGCTTGGGATTGCCCTTGCGCACCAGGAACACGATGGTCGAGGTGTAGGGCGAGCTGTTCTGCGGCAGGCGCGCCTGCCAGTTCTCGGGCAACAGGCCGCGGTCGGCGATGGCGTCGATGTCGTAGGCCAGGGCCAGCGTCACCACGTCGGCTTCCAGGCCGTCGATGACCGAGCGCGCCTGGCGGCCGGAACCGCCGTGCGACTGGCGGATGGTCAGGTCGACGCCGGCCTTTTCCTTGTACTGCTTGATGAAGGCGTCATCGATGGCGCGATACAGCTCGCGCGTCGGATCGTACGACACGTTCAACAAGGTCTGCTTCTGCTGCGCCTGCGCCGGCGCGATCGCGGCGAGAGACATCGTCACTGCGGCCAAGGCGGCCAACCATCCGGCTTTCCTGAAAGACATTCCTTGCTCCCTTCGCGTGTTTGGCAATGTGGGAGCAAGTGTGCCGGCGGCCTGTTCTGAACGGAACGAATCATTCTTTGATTGCTCATCGCTCCCAGGCATATAGCGCGTCCGCCGCCACCCATGAAAAAGCCGCGTATTCCCAGGGAATACGCGGCTTTGCGGGTGCTTTTCACACGCCGTCCGGCAAGGCGGCGCGGGCCGCCTTAAGCACGGATTTCTTATTTACTTATTCGGTTGAGGCGTAATGCGCAGATAGGGACGCACCGCCTTGTACCCCTTGGGGAACTTCTGCTTGATCACGGCCTCGTCCTGCAGCGACGGCACGATGATGACGTCGTCGCCGTCTTCCCAGTTGACCGGCGTGGCCACGCTGTGGCTGTCGGTAAGCTGCAGCGAATCGATGACGCGCAGGATCTCGTTGAAGTTGCGGCCGGTGCTGGCCGGATACGTGATGATCAGGCGCACCTTCTTGTTCGGGTCGATGATGAAGACCGAACGCACCGTCAGCGTGGCGTTGGCGTTCGGGTGGATCATGTCGTACAGCTCGGACACCTTGCGGTCCTTGTCGGCCAGGATCGGGAAGTTGACCTTGGTCGATTGCGTATCGTTGATGTCCTCGATCCACTTGGTGTGCGAATCGGTACCGTCCACGGACAGGGCCAGCACCTTGACGTTGCGCTTGGCGAATTCGTCGGCCAGCTTGGCGGTGTAGCCCAGTTCGGTGGTGCAGACCGGCGTGAAGTCGGCCGGATGCGAGAACAGCACGCCCCAGCTATTGCCCAGATACTCATGGAAACGGATGGGGCCGGCGGAGGATTCCTGCTCGAAATCGGGCGCGGTGTCGCCCAGGCGTAGGTGGCTCATGGTGTCTCCTGCTTGCGGATTCGGGTTGCGGAATCGACCGGCCACCGAGTCCGGCGGCCGGCTGGAAAAACGTTTCGGCGGCGGCCTGCGGCGCCACGCGAAACGATTCTTCCATCAAACCTGTTGCAGGGGAAATACGCAAGACATATAACCTTATGCAATATTCACGGCCGCGCCGCAGGCGTGCGCCACCACGCCGGCCAGCATCGGCTACGGCACGCTGCTGGCATACACCGCCCGGACGTTCGCCGCCCGGACGTTCGCCGCCGCTTGCGCCAGGATGAATGGCGCGCTGGACTCATGTGCCGAGGTGATGCGCCAGCGACACGATGACCGGCCCCAGCACCGGCAGCAGCACATTGGCGATGGCGTAGGTCACGGTGTAGCCCAGCAACGGCACCGCGCTGCCGCTGGCCCCCAGGATGGCGCTGATCGCCGGCGTGCTCACGTGCTGGCCGGCAATGGCGCCGACCAGCAACGGCCCTTCTATCTTGAGCAGCTTGTGGCCCACCCACAGCGACAGGCAGGCCGGCCCCAGCGACACCAGCAGGCCGATCAGAGGCAGCACCGCGCCGTGCTCGCGGATCAGCGCCACCGCCTCCGGCCCGGCCGACAGGCCGACACAGGCGACAAACACCGCCAGGCCCAGGTCCTTGAGCAATTGCACGGCATGCTCGGGCATGTGGCCCAGCGCGGGCCGCTTGGCGTTGATCCAGCCACACACCAGGCCGCTCACCAGGGCGCCGCCGCCACTGCCAAGCGACACGGGGATACCCCACAGGCGCGCCGCCAGGCTGCCAATCAGCAGCCCCGCGAGAATGCCGAACGACAGGAACACCAGGTCGGTCACGCCGCTGCGCCGCAGCTCATTGCCCAGCGCCGCGCCGGCCTGCGACAACTCGGGCTCGGCGCCCACCAGGGTTACCAGGTCGCCGTACTGCACCACGGTGGCCGGGGTGACCGGCAGCGTATGACCGGAGCGCTGGATCGATTGCAGGAACACGCCGCGCGCGCGCTGGGCGCGCGGCCGCCTGGCCAGTTCACCCACGGTGTGGCCGTTGACCGCCTTCTGGTTGACGATGACGTGCAGCTCGGCCAGTTGCAGATCATCGGCGTGCGCCGCGGGCAGTTGGATCTCAGGCCCGATCACCGAACCGGCGCGCAGCGCGAAGCGGCGCAGCCCCAGCACCACCACGATGTCGCCCGTGGCCAGCACATCCGCGGGCGCCGGCTCGATCGCCGCGCCATCGCGCAGGACGCGGCTGATCGCGCTGCGGCCGCCCAGCGCGGCCTCGACCTCGCCCACGGTCTTGCCATCGGCATCCTTGACCACATGCGAGCGTCCCACCAAGCGTGGCAGGGTCGGCATCATGCTGTCGCCGGCCTCGCCCGGGCCCGCGCCCAGCTTCTCCTCGAGCACCTTGGAGGCCTCGCGCAGGTTGATGCGCAGCAGGGCCGGCGCCACCTGGCTGGTGAAAAACACAATGCTGATCAGGCCCACCAGGTAGGTCAGCGTGTAGGCCGTGGCGATATTGGCCTCCATGCGCTGCACCTCGGCGTCCGCCAGGCCCAGATGCTTGAGCGCCTCGGCGGCGGTGCCGACCACGGCGGACTCCGTCGCCGCCCCCGCGGCCAGGCCGGCCGCGGTTCCCGCATCCAGCCCGAACAGCGGCACCGCCGCCAGCACCACGGTCAGCACCAGCAGCGCTTCTATCAGCGGCAGCACGATATAGCGCAGGCTGGAGCGGTTCAGGTTGGCGAAGAACTGCGGCCCGCCCGAATAGCCCATGGCGAAGATGAACAGGGCGAACGCCACCTCTTTCAGGTCGCCGCGCATCTGGCAGCCGGTCTGGCCGATCAGCAGGGCGACGATGAGCGTGCCGCACACGCCCCCCAGCTGGATCGGCCCGACCCTGAGCTTGCCGATCAGGTATCCCAAGCCCACCGTCAGAAACAGCACCGCGATGGGAACGTTGTTGAAGAACCCGACTGAGCACGTCATGAGGTCATGTCACCCTGGATGCGGTGGACGATGGCGGCTACTTCGCCCCCTTGGTGGCCGAGCGCTCGGCCTTGGCGGCGGCTTTCACCGCCTGCTTCACGGCCTTCCTGGCGGCCTTCTTACCGGCCTGCTTGCCGGCGGCCTGGCGCTTGGCGGCCGCGGGCTTGATCTTCTGGCCCTTGCCAGCCGTCGGGCCCGACCGCACCAGTTGTCCGGCCTTCCAAGCCTCGACATATTCCGTGGCGGCGTCGACCATGTGCTTGCCGATCTTGGAATAGTCGCCATCGTCCAGGTTGGCCAGCGAAATGCGGATCGACCAGGGCGGCCCGCCAAAGCCGCCGCCGTCCATCAGCACCACGCCGGACTTCTCCGCCAGGCGGAACAGGAAGTCGACCGGTTCGTAGTTCGACGTCATGTACTTGCAGAAGGCATCGCCATAGGTATTCCTGGCCCAGACCATGAAGTCCAGTTCGACGTAGTACCAGCCGCGCATCGGGTCTTCCGGCGGCAGCGGCACGCCCAGCCCGCGCCACAGCGCGTCGCGCCGCGCCCGCACGATCTGCATGGTCAGGTGCTTATACGCGTCCTTCAGGTCCAGCAGGTGCGACAGCGCGAAAAAGCCCATCTGCACCTGCTGCGGCAGCGACAGCCCGGCGGTGTGGTTGAGCGCCACGTTGCGGCTGTCGGCCACCAGCCGGTCGATGAACTTGAGCTTGTCCGGCTCCATGGTCATGGCGCCATAGCGCTTTTCCAGGCGCTGCTTCCACGCTGCCGGCAACTCGGCGATGCGGCGATCCATGGTGTTTTTCTCATGGGTCGCGATCACCCCGAGACGCCAGCCGGTGCAGCCGAAGTTCTTCGAAAACGAATAGACGCAGATGGTGTTGTGCGGCACTTCGGCCATCAGCGAACGGAAGTTCGGCACGAAGGTGCCGTAGACGTCATCGGTCACCAGCACCAGGTCCGGATTCTTGCGGATCAGCCCCACGATCTGCTTCATCTCGACCGGGCTGAAGGCAACCGACGGCGGGTTGCTGGGGTTGACCGTCACCGCCAGTTTGATCTTCGGGTTCGCCAGCTTGGCGATCTCCGACGCCGGATAATGCCAGTCATGGGTACCGTCGGCGCGCACGCTGCTGGCATTGATGGCGACGATCTTGAACTGAAAGCGCTCCAGGTGCGCAATCTCGATGTACGGCGTGAAGGTCGGCAGGAACAGCGCGATGGTGTCGCCCTGCTTGAGCAAGCCGTTCTGCATCAGCGAATCGAAGATGTAGCACATGGCCGCGGTGCCGCCCTCCACCGGGAACAGATCGAACTTGCCTTTGGGCGGGCGGCCGTCGCACATTTCCTTGATCAGGTAATCGTGCAGGATCTGTTCCAGGTGCACCAGGGCGCGCGGCGGCACCGGATAGTTATCGCCGATGACACTGTCGGTCAGCTCGTGGATCCATTCATCCGGCACGAAGTTCTTGACCTTCACCCCGTACTCCAGCACACCGGCCAGGAAGTCCGCGCCGGCCGCGCCCTTGTGCTTGGACAGGAACTTGCGCAGGCGGTCGGCGCACCCCTTCTTGGGCGGCATGCCCGCCAGGATGACATCGTCGCGCACCCGGCGCGCTTCCTTCATGGCGAACTGGCCCAGCAGGAAAAATGCGTCGCGCGGTTCGGTGGCGATCCAGTTGGGATTGCCGCGGCCGGCGTTCAACATGGTCAACGCGGCGGTCTGCTGGCTGTCCTTGGCCAGCGTGATCAGGTAGTCCTTCAATTCGAAGGGCGACAACTGCTCCAGGTCACGCTGGCGCGAACGGGTGGTCTTGAGGGCCGAGGCCAGGCTGACGGTGAGAGGCGTGGTGGAAGCCATTATTCAGTACTCCTGGTTTGCGAGTGACAGGCGCTTGCCGGGGATGCCCCCGGACCGCCGGCCCGCCCGCAATGCGCGGGCGGATCTCCGCGGGGAACCGCTTGCGCCGCCGGGCAAAAGCCCCACGGCGCAGACGGCTGCTAGGTCATGAGCATGACGATGACAATGCCCCATATGATGAGCAGGGTATTGCCGATGGCGTAGGGCACGGTGTATCCCAGGGCGGGCACCTGGCTCTTCGCGGTCTCGGTGATCTGGCCGATGGCGGCCGTGGTGGTGCGGGCGCCGGCGCAGACGCCCAGCACGATGCCGGGATGAAACTTGAACACGTAGCGGGCGATGTACACCCCCAGGATCATCGGCACGCTGGTGGCGATGATGCCGGCGATGAAGAGCTTGGCGCCCAATTGCTGAAAGCCCTGTACGAAGCCCGGCCCCGAACTGATTCCGACCACCGCCACGAATGCCGTCAGACCGACCGAGGTCAGGAACCAGTGCACGGGTTCCGGCACCCGGCCGAAGGTCGGATGCACCGACCGCAGATAGCCGAAGATCAGGCCGGCGATCAGCGAACCGCCCGACGTCGACAGGGTGATGGGAACGCCGCCGACCGTCAGCACCAGCGTGCCGAACAGACCGCCCAGCAGGATGCCGAAGCCCACGAACACCATGTCGGTCTGTTCGGTGGCGCGATCCACGTAGCCGACCTTGCCGACCACGCGCTCGACATCGCGTTTGGCGCCGAGGATGAACAGGCGGTCGCCGCGGTCGAGCTTCAGGCCCCAGTTGACCGGCATCTCGTGACCGCCGCGCACCACCTTGCGCAGGAACACGCCGCGGCCCAGTTCGCGCACCTGCTCCAGCTCGGCGATTTCCTTGATGGTCTTGCCGGCCAGGTTCTTGTTGGTCAGCACCACCTCGACCACCTCGGCGGGCAGGTTGATCAGGTCGCGGTCCTCGACTTCGGCACCGATGATGCCGGACGCCTGCAACACCAGCGCATCGTGCCGGCCTGCCACGCCCAGCACGTCGCCGGCCTGCAGCACGGTGCTGGAATCGGTGTCCAGGATCTGGTCGCCGCGACGGATGCGTTCGATGAAGACGCGCGCCTCGACGAAGCGCGATTCGAGTTCGCCCACGGTCTTGCCGACGAATTCGGAATGCTCCAGCTTGTAGGCGCGGGAAATGAACTTGCGATAGCCGGACAGCTCCATCGAATCGGCGCCCCCGGACATCTTGGCTTCGTACTCCTTGCACTCCTTGACGATGTCCACACGCATCAGCTTGGGGCCGAGCGAGGCCAGCAGCCAGGCGCTGCCGACCGTGCCGAAGATGTAGCAGACCGCGTAGGCCACCGGGATGTTGTCGATCCATTGCTTCTTGGTGGCCGCGTCGATGCCCAGGCCGTTGATGGTGTCGGTCGCCACGCCCATCACCGCGGAAATGGTCTGCGCGCCGGACAACAGCCCCGCGCCGGTGCCGGCATCGAAGCCGAAGCCCACGGCGGTGCCCCAGGTGACCAGCAGGCAGATGACGCAGATGATGACGGCGAAAAGGACCTGCGGCAGGCCGTCGCTTTTCATGCCGCGAAAGAATTGCGGCCCGACGCCATAACCCAGGCCGAACAGGAACAGCAGGAAGAAAACCTGTTTGACGATCGGGGCGATCGTGATATCGAGTTGGCCGACCAGCACACCGACCAGCAGGGTGCCGGTCACCGCCCCCAGGTTGAATCCGAATATCTTCTTGGCGCCGATCCAATACCCCAGGCCGAGGGTAAGGAATATGGCCAGTTCGGGGTATTTCCGCAGAGTGTCAAATAACCATTCCATCCCGAATCTCCTTCGTTATGTACAGGCCAAGCACTTGCGCGAATCCTAGCTGCGCGCGGCTACATTATCAGAATATTTCCAAAGATCAAAAGATTTCCATCATAAATATCAGATGGTTGCGTTTGTCAGCCAACAATTAAAAGCGCGCGGACATGAAAAAGCCCGCGGACACATAATGTCCGCGGGCTTTTCGGGGACGACAGGCGCGTCGGTTTACAGCGCGCCGGTCAGTTCGGGAACGACCTGGAACAGGTCGCCCACCAGACCATAATCGGCCACGCCGAAAATCGGCGCTTCCGGGTCCTTGTTGATGGCGACGATGACCTTGGAGTCCTTCATGCCGGCCAGGTGCTGAATGGCGCCCGAAATGCCGACGGCCACATACAACTGCGGCGCGACGATCTTGCCGGTCTGGCCGACCTGCCAGTCGTTGGGCGCGTAGCCGGCGTCGACCGCGGCGCGCGAGGCGCCCAGGGCGGCGCCGAGCTTGTCGGCCAACGGATCCAGGATCTTGAAGTTCTCGGCGCTGCCCAGGCCGCGGCCGCCGGAGACGACGACGCGGGCGCCGGCCAGTTCCGGACGGTCGCTCTTGGCGACTTCGCGGCCGACGAAGCTCGACAGGCCGGAATCGGCCACGGCGGCGACGTCTTCCACGGCGGCCGAACCGCCCTGCGCGGCCACGGCATCAAAACCGGTGGTGCGCACGGTGATGACCTTGACGGGGTCGGCCGATTGCACGGTGGCGATGGCGTTGCCGGCATAGATCGGGCGCTGGAAGGTGTCGGCGGATTCGACGCCGATGATGTCGGAGATCTGCGCCACGTCGAGCTTGGCGGCCACGCGCGGGGCGATGTTCTTGCCCGAGGCGGTGGCCGGGAACAGGATGTGGCTGTAACCCGAGGCCACGGCCAGCACCTGGGCGGCGAGGTTCTCGGCCAGGCCGTCGGCCAGTTGCGGCGCGTCGGCCAGCAGCACCTTGGCCACGCCGGCCGCCTGCGCGGCCTGGTCGGCCACGGCGCGGGCATTGGCGCCGGCGACCAGCACGTGGACGTCGCCTCCGATCTTGGCGGCGGCGGCGACGGCGTTCAGGGTTGCGCCCTTGAGCTGGGCGTTATCGTGTTCGGCAATAACCAGCGTCGTCATTTCAAACCACCTTCGCTTCGTTCTTGAGTTTGTCCACCAGGGCCGCGACATCGGCCACCTTGATGCCGGCCTTGCGGGCGGGCGGCTCGCTGACCTTGAGCGTCTTCAGGCGGGGCGCCGGATCGACACCCAGCTCTTCGGGGGTGACGGTGTCCAACTGCTTCTTCTTGGCCTTCATGATGTTGGGCAGCGTGACATAACGCGGCTCGTTCAGGCGCAGGTCGGTGGTGATGATGGCGGGCAGCTTGAGCGTCAGCGTTTCCAGGCCGCCGTCCACTTCACGCGTGACCGTGGCCTTGCCGTCAGCCAGCTCGACCTTGCTGGCGAAGGTGGCTTGCGGCCAGTCCAGCAGCGCGGCCAGCATCTGGCCGGTCTGGTTGGCGTCGTCGTCGATGGCCTGCTTGCCCAGGATCACCAGTTGCGGCTGTTCCTTGTCGACCAGGGCGCGGAGCAGCTTGGCCACGGCCAGCGGCTGCAGCTCGGCGTCAGTCTGGACCAGCACGCCGCGATCGGCGCCAATGGCCATGGCGGTGCGCAGCGTTTCCTGGCATTGCGCAACGCCGCAAGAAACCGCCACGACCTCGGCCACGGTGCCCTTTTCCTTCAGGCGGGTGGCTTCCTCGACGGCGATCTCGTCAAAGGGGTTCATCGACATCTTCACATTGGCGATATCCACGCCGGTCTGATCAGACTTGACGCGCACCTTGACGTTGTAGTCAACGACGCGCTTGACAGGTACCAACACCTTCATCCCGCTGCCTCCAAATGGAAATAATTACCCGGGGAAATAACGATCCGCCGGGATCGCATTGCACAATTTTTTCCTGATTCTACAGCTTCGCCAGCGCCCGTATATGGGCCACCACGCTGCGCCCCAGGGCGGACAGGTTGTACCCGCCCTCCAGCGTACTGACGATCCGGCCCTGGCAGTGGCGCTCGGCCACCTCCACAAGCCGTTCGGTGATCCATGCATAGTCGGCCTCCACCAGCCCCATTTGACCCATATCGTCCTCGCGATGGGCATCGAACCCGGCCGAAATCAGAATGAGTTCCGGGCGATGCGCCTCCAGCCGCGGCAGCCAGGTGTCGGTGACGATGGCGCGCACGGCGGCGCCCGCCGTATAGGCCGCCACCGGCACGTTGACCATGTTGGCCGCCGGCTGCTCGGTGCCACTGTTGGGAAAGAACGGATGCTGGAAAATGCTGCACATCAGCACCCGCTCGTCACCGGCGAAGACATCCTCGGTGCCGTTGCCGTGGTGCACGTCGAAATCGACGATGGCCACCCGCGACAGGCCGTGAAAGTCTATGGCATGGCGCGCCGCGATCGCCACATTGTTCAGGAAGCAGAAACCCATGGCCTGCGCGCGGCAGGCGTGGTGGCCGGGCGGTCGCACCGCACAAAACGCCGTGCGTGCCTCACCGCCGATCACCGCGTCCACCGCGGCCACGCCCGCGCCGGCCGCGTACAGGGCGGCTTCGTAGGTGTGCGGGTTCATGAGCGTGTCGGGATCTATCGGGTAATACCCGTGTTCCGGCGTATGTTCGCGCAGACTGTCCAGGTACTGGACGGTATGCACCCGCAGCACGTCATGACGCGACGCCTGCGGCGCCTGCCGGTCGTCCAGATAGGGCATCAAACCGCTGGCGAGCAATTGGTCGGAGATGGCATCCAGCCTCTGCGGGCTCTCGGGATGCCAACTGCCCATTTCATGCAAGCGGCATGCCGGGTGGGTAAGATACATGGTCTCCATAAGGAAGATTATGTTCACCTGTCGGCGATTACTGCAACTCGGCACCTTGTCGGCCCTTTTGGCCGGGTGCTCCACCACCGCTCCCACCGCCCCCAATCCGCCCGCTGGCCAGCCTCCCGCGGCCACCGGCGACACCCCTGCCATCCGCATCGGGCCGAGTACGCCGACACTTGGTGCCGAACCCGCGGACGACGGCCCGGCCGCCCTGACGCCCAGCGGCGCCCTGCGGCCGGAGGTGCGCGCCTTCGTCGAAACCCTGGCCGCCGAGCGCGACCTGCCGCTCAAGCCCATGATCGCGGCGCTCGAAGGCGCCCGTTACAACGCCACCGTGGCGCGGCTGATCGCCCCCTCGCCGCCCGGCAAGAAGATCTGGCGCAGCTGGCTGACCTACCGTTCGCGCTTCGTCGAACCCAAGCGCATCGGCTGGGGCGTGGCGTTCTACAACGAACACCGTGACCAGCTCAACCAGGCGGCGCAGCGCTTCGGCGTGCCGGCGCCCATCATCGCCTCGATCATCGGCGTTGAAACACTGTATGGCCGCAACATGGGTAATTTCCGCGTGCTGGACGCGCTGACCACGCTGGCGTTCGACTATCCGGATCCGGCCAAGCCCGAGCGCGCCACCATGTTCCGCGGTCAATTGGCCGACTTCCTGACGCTGGTGATGAAAGGCAAGCTCGATATGGAAACCCGCGGCTCGTATGCCGGGGCCATCGGCATGCCGCAGTTCATGCCGACCAGCATCAAGCATTACGCGGTGGACGGCGACGACAGCGGCCACATCGACCTGACCAACAACACCCGCGACGCCATCATGTCGGTCGGCAGCTTCCTGTCGCAGCACGGCTGGCAACGCGGCCTGCCGGTGTTCGCGCCGGTGGCCCTGCCAGCCGACCCCACCGCGCTGGTGGACGGCGGCCTGGAACCCAAGCAGACCTGGGGCGCGCTGGCCGCGGCCGGCGCGCGGCTGCAGCCCGGCGCATCCGCCACCGGCTGGGGCAGCCAGCCGCTGGGGGTCGTCGACCTGGTGGAAGAAGCCCGCGGCACCGCGCAGTATCGCGTCGGCACGCCCAATTTCTTCGCCCTGACGAAATACAACCGCAGCTATTTCTACGCCACCGCGGTGGCCGATCTGGCCAGCGAAATCGAGGCCCGCGTCGGTCGCTGAGGCACGACGCCCGCTCGCCCGCGCCCGCCGGGCAGCGGGCCGGCGCGGCGCTCAGACCGTGGCCACCGGCGTGGCGGGCGAGCCCACCGCGCCCGGCAGATTGAGCGGCGGCGCGGTCAGCAGAAAGCGGCTGCGCCCATTGGCCGTCAGCCAGCGTGCCAACGCCCCCAGGTACCACATCTCGCCGATCGGCATGCCGAGCTTGAAGATGCAATGGTGATGCAGCGGCAGCGCCGCGCAGCAGGCGTTTGGCTTCTGCGTCGGATAGATCTCCAGGGCATGATTGTCCGAGGCCATCGCGGCCACCTTGGAATCGGTGATCCATTGCAGCAGCTTCTCGTCGCTGCCGTCGAGCCCGGCGCAGATCTCGTGCAGGGTGTGGTGATCCGGCTCGCGCTGTTTTTCCAGCAATGCGTCGCCGAATTCGGTGTGGAACAGCACGATGTCACCCTGCTCGATCTCGATGCGGTCGGCTTCGATGATGCGCATCAGGTCGTCATAGCCCACCGACTTCTGCGCCCGGCCATAATGCCGCGCCAGGTCGACCATCACGCCACGGCTCTGCAGGCAGGATTCGGCCAATTGGGTAATGTCCAGTTTCTTGGCATGGGAGGCGCCGCCCTGACCCAGATCGGTCTTGGCGAAGCCGTTGTCGACGTCGTAGTCCACCGGACCGACCACATGCTCGTTGGGGCGGTAACCGTTGTAGTAGACGCGCTCGGGCAGGCCGTCGCCGTTGGCGTCGAACAACGCGCCCACGTGGGCCAGCGAATCCCATTGGGTCGAATACTGCAGGCTCATCTCGACGATGTCGTCGCTCAGCACATCGACGCATCCCGGACGCAGGCGGCCGAGCGGGAAATTCAGGTACTGGTCGCCGTCCCGCTCGGTGGGGCGCAGCTTGGGCGGATGGCGGCGCACGTTGACGCCGTTGCCGCCCGGATAATCCAGCGGCAGAGACAGACAGAAGCTCAAGCCCTCGCGGACTTCCTGGATTCCCTTCATCACATTCGCGGGAGTGATGTAATTCAGGCAACCTCTTTGATCGTCAGGGCCGAAGTCACCCCAGTTCGATCCTGCGGGACGATTCTTCCATCTCATGCGGCACGACTCCTTGGCAATTGAAAGCAAATTTGACATTAGATTATCACATATAGGATAATAACATCATGGATGTGAAAACAGCGGCCCGAGTCCTCGATGTCCTGAACCTCTTCGCCGAGGCGCAGAAGCCATTGCTATACAGCGAGATCGCCGCGCAGATGGAGATCCCGCTGTCCAGTTGCCATGGGCTGCTCAAGACCATGGTGGCGCGCGGCTACCTCTACGAGATTGGCAAGAAGCACGGCTACTACCCGACGCAGAAGCTGATCCACGTCGCCACCCTGATCTGCCGCAGCGATCCGCTGAACGCCGTGATCGAACCGGTGCTGGCGCGCGTGCGCGATCTGACCGGCGAGACGGCGCTGCTGGCCAAGCTGGCCGACGACAAGGTGGTCTACCTGATCGTCGCCGAATCCAAGCAGACCATCCGCTTCTCGCACCAGCCGGGCGGCTTCAAGGCGGTACACGCCACCAGTTCGGGCAAGGCCCTGCTCTCGGTGCTGTCCGAGGACGAACGCCAGAAGTGGTTCAAGACCTATCCCGGGTTCGCCGCCTTCACCGAAACCACCCTCACCAGCCAGGCCGCTTTCGAGCGCGACCTGCGGGCTGGCATCCAACGCGGCTGGCAGCGCTCGCTCGGCGAAAACGTCGAGGACGTAATGTCCATCTCGCTGGGCTTCAAAGCCTATGAACAACCCTTCGCCATTGTGGTGGCCGGCCCCCTGGGGCGCATGCAGAAAAACGAAGCCACCACTGGCCAGCAACTCAAAGAGGTCAAGGCGCTGCTACGCGCGGCCCTGCCCTCTGCCAACCTCACCTTTGTAGGAGAAGACAGCAGATGAACAAGCGCACTTTGCTCGCCGCGGCATGCTCGGCGATCGCCATCGCGGCCCTGCCGCTGACCAGTGCCCAGGCCCAGGACGCCTATCCCGACAAGCCGATCCGCGTGATCATGCCGTGGGCGGCCGGCGGCCCGACCGATGTGGTCGGCCGCGTGATCGCGGTGCGCATGGGCGAGATCCTCGGCCAGCCGCTGGTGATCGAGAGCCGGCCCGGCGCCAGTGGCACCATCGGCGCCGCCCAGGTGGCACGCGCGCCAGCCGACGGCTATACGGTGCTGATGAACCCGTCGGTGCAGGGCATCTACCCGGCCCAGTTCAAGAGCCTGACGTTCGACCCGATCAAGGATTTCCGCATGGTCGGCGTGCTGGGCACGGTGCCCATGGTGGCGGTGGTGCCGCCCGATTCGAAGTTCAAGACCTTCGGCGAACTGATCGCCCAGGCCAAAGCCCAGCCCGGTACGCTGAGCTTCGCCTCGCCCGGCGTGGCGACCCTGCCGCACCTGGCCGGTGAGCTGATCAACACCACCACCAAGGCCGCCATCTCGCACGTCGGCTATCGCGGCAGCAGCCCGGCCCTGACCGACGTCGCCGGCGGCCATGTCGACCTGATGTACGCGCCGCTGGCGCCCGCCCTGCCGCTGATCCAGAGCGGCAAGGTGCGCCCGCTGGCCGTCACCACCAAGGCCCGCCTGGCCGAGCTGCCCGATGTGCCGACCATCGCCGAGAACGGCCTGCCCGGCTTCGACATCGTCACCTGGTACGGCATGTGGGTGCCCAAGGACACGCCCGAACCCATCATCGCCAAGCTCAACAAGGCCATGATCGAGGCTTCGCAATCGCCCAAGGTGGTCGAGGCGCTGAAGTCGCAGGGCACCTTGCCCAGCACCATGACCTATCAGGAGGCCGAAGCCTTCAACCTGGCCGAGAGCGCCCGCTGGATCAAGGTCATGAAGGACGCCAACATCCAGCCCGAGTAAGAACCTGGCCACGCCCGGCCCCGGCGGGCCGGGCCGCGCAACGCAAACGCCCCACGTCCCGGACAGCATCCGGGACGTGGGGCGTTTTTCCTGGGCGCGGGCAGCGGCCCCCGCCCCCGGCGTCAGGCGTTGAAGACGCCCGTGGACAGGTAGCGGTCGCCGCGATCGCAGACGATGAACACAATGGTGGCGTCATTGACACGTTCGGCCACGCGCAAGGCCGCGACCAGCGCGCCGGCGGAAGAGATGCCGCCGAAGATACCCTCTTGCGCGGCCAGGCGGCGCGCCATGACCTCGGCTTCGGCCTGTTCGATTGACTCGTAGGCATCGACGCGGCTGCGGTCGAAGATCTTGGGCAGATAGGCTTCCGGCCACTTGCGAATGCCGGGAATCGACGACCCCTCGGCGGGCTGCGCCCCCACCACCTGCACCGCCGGATTGCGCGACTTCAGGTAGGTGGACACGCCCATGATGGTACCGGTGGTGCCCATGGCACTGACGAAATGCGTGACACGGCCTTCGGTCTGGTTCCAGATCTCGGGACCGGTGGTCTCGATATGGGCACGCGGGTTGTCCGGATTGGCGAACTGGTCCAGCACCACCCCCCGGCCATCGGCCTGCATTTCGGTGGCCAGGTCGCGGGCGTACTCCATGCCGCCCTTGTCGGCGGGCGTCAGGATCAGTTCGGCGCCATAGGCCGCCATGGCCGCGCGCCGTTCCACCGAAAGGTTGTCGGGCATGATCAGGATCATGCGGTAGCCGCGCATGGCGGCGGCCATCGCCAGCGCGATGCCGGTGTTGCCGCTGGTCGCCTCGATCAGCGTGTCGCCCGGCTTGATGTCGCCACGCGCCTCGGCATGCTTGATCATGGAAAGCGCCGGCCGGTCCTTGACCGAACCCGCGGGATTGTTGCCTTCCAGCTTGGCCAGGATGACGTTGCCCCGCGCCGCGCCGGCGGCTCCGGGAATGCGCTGCAGGCGCACCAGCGGTGTATTGCCGACGGTCTGCTCGATAGTGGGGTAGGTAATAGTCATGCGCCGATCATAACCCCGCCCGGCGCCGGACGCCGCCAAAAGCCGCGCTCGCGCCAGGGGTTCAGGCGGGCATTGAGGCCGCCGCCCGCCGAACCCGGGCACCGAGCCGGCGACGGCGCACGACGCGCTCGCGCCTATCGCAATGAACGGCGCCCGACATCGCGGCCCCGATCAGGGCCGCGGATGCGGCGTCGCCGGCTTGGCCCCCTGCCCGCCACCAGCCGCCTTGGCGGCCGCGCCGCCCGCCTTGGCCGCCGGCGTCCCGGGCACGGTGCCGGCGGCCCGGGCGTGGCCGGGCGCGCCCGCGCTCCTGGAGCCGGGACCGGCCGCGCCCACGGTCAGGCCGGCAGCCCCGAGGGCTTCGGCCTTCTTCCGGCTGATGCCGCGCACCCGCTCGGCCAAGTCCTCCAGCGACTCGAAGTGACCAGCGCGCTCGCGTTCGCTGACGATGGTCTGCGCCGTGCGCGGGCCGATACCGCGGATGGCTTCGAGTTGCTGCGCGGTGGCGTCATTCAGGTCGAGCGCCTGCGCCGGCGCGTGCGCCACGCCGGCGGCCAGCAGGGCCAGGCCCAGCGCGTGCCGCAAGCCCGCCTGGCCGCGTGCCGAGGCGGCAGGCCGCGGGCGGCGCCATGGCAGTGCCGGCAGGCGGCGGGCAAGGGTGGAATGCAGGAAGGGATTCATGGAAAGGTCTCCGGAAGAAACGCGGCGCAACGGCTGTCGCGCCACCTCCGGATCATGGCCCGCGCTGCCCTGCTGGCGGGCGCGCGGTGAACGGTTTCATCCACCCCGGCAACCACGCGGGCGAAAAAAAGCCGCCTGACCGCGGCGGCGTTTCGAGAGCGGCATGAAGCCGCTCCGCCGGGCAGGCCGCCCGTTGCCTACTTGCGCGCGCGCCAGTAGCGCACGTATTCGGACACGCCGGTCTGCACATCGCGCATCGGCGCGGTGAAGCCCGCCGCGCGCAGGCGGCTGACATCGGCCTGGGTATAGCTCTGATAGCGGCCTTTCAGGTCGTCGGGGAACGGGATGTAGCGGATCAGATCCAGCTCGACCAGTTGCGCCAGCGTCAGTTGCGCTTCGCCGCGCTCGGCGCGCAGCGTGTTGACCACGGCCGCCGCGACGTCATTGAACGGCTGCGCGCGGCC
Source organism: Achromobacter sp. (assembly GCF_050285565.1). Taxonomy (GTDB): domain Bacteria; phylum Pseudomonadota; class Gammaproteobacteria; order Burkholderiales; family Burkholderiaceae_B; genus Achromobacter. The sequence continues at coordinate 357,426 of NZ_JBLZXG010000001.1, read as the reverse complement.
AGTGCCACAATTGAAGATGCCCGACTGCTCCGGATGGTCGAGGAAATGCAGGTTCACCGCGACCACGTCTTCCACCGAGATGAAATCACGGCTCTGGCCACCGTCCACATAACCATCCCAGCCGGCGAACAGGCGCACATGACCGTGCTCCAGGAACTGGTTCATGTTGTGGAAAGCCACCGAGGCCATGCGGCCCTTGTGCTGTTCGTGCGGGCCGTAGACGTTGAAATAGCGCAGGCCGACGACCTGGGCGGTCAGGGAATCCATGCGCTGGCGCAGCACCTGATCGAACAGCAGCTTGGAATAGCCGTAAACATTCAGCGGCCCCTCGTTGGCCGGATCTTCCACATAGGTCGAGGAACCGCCATACACGGCGGCCGACGAGGCGTACAGGAACGGAATGCGGCGCGCCTGGCAGAACTCGAACAGCTCCAGCGTGACGCGGTAGTTGTTGTCCAGCATGTAGCGGCCATTGCGCTCGGTGGTGTCCGAGCAGGCGCCCTGGTGCAGCACCGCGCGGATTTGCGGCAGGCTGCCGTCGGCGACGCGACGGCGGAAGTCGTCCTTGTCCAGGTAGTCGGCGATCTTGCAGTCGACCAGGTTGACGAACTTGTCGCCTTCGGTCAGGTCATCGACCGCGATGATGTCTTCGATGCCACGGCGATTCAGGCCGCGCACCAGGTTGCTGCCAATGAAGCCCGCGGCTCCGGTAACGACGATCATGAGAGTTCTCCTGCCAGTTCGGCTGCGGTGACGACGGACGTGCCCAGCTTGCCCACGGCGATGCCGCCGGCCCGGTTGGCCCAGCCCATGGCCTCTTTCCAGGGCAGGCCGATGGCGCGCGAGACGGCCAGCGTCGCCAGCACCGTGTCGCCCGCGCCGGAAACGTCGAACACTTCATGCGCCTGCGCGTCGATGTGTTCGCGGCCCGTGTCGGTAAACAAAGTCATGCCCTGCTCGGAACGCGTCACCAGCAAGGCTTCCAAATCCAGATCGGCGCGCAGGCGCTGCGCGCGGTCGGTCAGTTCGGATTCGGAATTCCAGCGGCCCACGGCCTGCTGCATTTCGGCGCGGTTGGGCGTGACCAGCGTGGCGCCCCGATAGCGCGAATAATCGTCGCCCTTGGGGTCGACCAGCACCGGAATGCCGGCGCTGCGGGCCAGCGCGATCAACGCCTCCACCCGGGTCAGCACACCCTTGGCGTAGTCGGACAGCACCACGATGTCGTGATTGGCCAGGTGGCGCGCCAGGGCGGCATCGATGCTGTCGAGCGCTTCCTGGCCCGGATGCTGTTCGAAATCGACGCGCAGCAACTGCTGCTGGCGACCCAGCACGCGCATTTTCAGCGTGGTGTGCAGACTAAGGTCGGTGATCAGGTCGGCCTGGATGCCGGCTTCGGTGGCCAGGCGCCGCACGCTGTCGCCCGCCTCGTCCGCGCCCAGCACGCCCACCAGCGTGACATGGCCGCCCAGCGCGGCGACGTTGCGCGCCACGTTGGCGGCGCCGCCCAGGCGGTCCTCGCGGCGCGCGACGCGCACTACCGGTACCGGGGCTTCGGGGGAAATACGCTCCACTTCGCCGAACCAGTAGCGGTCCAGCATGACATCGCCCACCACGAGCACGCGGCTATGCGAGATGGGTTCGACGGGAAATTGGCTCATTCAAGTTCTTCCAGACGGCGCGGCGCGTAGGTTTCCCAGGCATTGCAGCCAGGACATTGCCAATAGAAACGACGCGCTTGAAAACCGCAGGCCCGGCACGCGTAGCGGTCCAGGCGTTGCGTATGCTTGTGGATCAGGCTGCGCAGCAGCGTGAGGTCTGCCCCGGGCACCGGGCCCTGTTCGGTGGCGCCCTCGGCGTTGGCCAGTTCGGCTTCCAGCAGGCGGTCCAGGCCGAGCAGCGAAGGGTGGCTGCGCAGGGCACCGCGGGCGAAAGCCCAGGCCGGCGCCGAACCCTGCTGCACGCGCAGCTCGCGGAACACGACATTGAACAGGTCGAGCGAGGCATGGCGCGCGTACTGGCGCTGCAACAGTTCCAGCCCGGCCTCGGCCTGGCCGGCGGCGCGGTAGTTGGCCAGCAACTGCTCGGCCACCAGACCGGCGTACTCGGGGGCGTCGGTCATGACCGACTCCAGGTACAGCCGCTCGCGCTTGGGATCCTGCTCGATCAGCGCCAGGCGCGCGCGCAGCATGGCGGTACGCACCACGGTACCCTTGCTCGACATGCCGGCATCGACGGTCGACAAGGCATGGTCGGCGGCGTCCAGGGCGGCGTGCGCGGCATCGACATTGGGCGGCTTGGCCGCCAGCGCCGTCGCGGCCTGTTCACAGTAGTAGTGGACGATCTGCGGCACCGGCTCGTCGACCAGGCCGTGCAACGTCTTGACGGCCTCGATGGCGCGCGGCCAGTCGTGCTCGGATTCATAGATGCGGATCAGCGACCGCAGCGCCGGCAAGGCGTAGCGGGTGTCCTTGAGCTGCTCGAAGCCGTTTTCGGCGCGATCGAGCATGCCGGCCTTGAGGAAGTCCTGCGCCAGCTCGTGCTGCGCGTGTTCGCGCTCGGCGACGGGCAGGTCGGAGCGGTTCAGCAGGCTCTGGTGCACCCGGATGGCGCGTTCCATTTCGCCGCGGCGACGGAACAGGCTGCCCAGCGCGAAGTGCAATTCGGTGGTTTCGGGATCGAGCTTGGCAACCTCGACGAAGGCGTCGATGGCGCGGTCGGGCTGCTCATTGAGCAGGAAGTTCAGGCCCCGGAAATAGGAATCGGGCAGGCTGCGGGTTTCCCGCAGCATCTGCCGGATGTCGAAGCGCGCGGCCAGCCAGCCGAGCGCGAACAACACCGGCACGAATATCAACCACCAAGGTTCAAAATCCACTGTGCGAACTCTTGCGTAGATTCAATGCGGAAAACGTGGCGGCCGGACGGCGGGGCGCCGTCACAGCGGCGACATCGGGGCGACGGCTTCCGGCGGCACGGCCGGCGTGGTGCCGGCCACAACGGCCTGCACGCGGTCGAGTTCACGGCGCAGGCGGATGGCCTCGCGGCGGCGGCGCATGGCGGCCGGCACGGTCAGCAGCAGGCCGAACAGGGCGCCGACCACGAACACCACCAGCATGACGACGATCAGCGGCACATCCTGCACCACGTAATCGGCATAGAACTTCACGGCGACGGGATCGGTGTTCTTCAACGCGAACATCAGTACCGCCACGAATACGAGCAATCGCAGGGCCCAGACAAGGTAGCGCATGACGCATGCTCCTAAGAATTCGAGAGGGTCAATTGTAAGCGACCTCCACACCTCGTGTATCGGCCATCGGCGGCATGCCCTCGATGGTCGCCAAGCGCCTTGGCCGGACGCCCAAAAACAAAGCCCCTTGATTGCTCAAGGGGCGTTGCTCGCGGTCCGATCCGCCCGAAGGCGGCTTGCTGGCCGAGCCGTCAATGCATGGCGTGCAGGCTTGCCATCGACGGCATCGGTTCACTCGATCCAGAGGATTGAGCGTCCTCGTCGTTGCCGCCGACCAAGTCCACCCGCTCGCGCAATTCCTTGCCCGCCTTGAAGTGCGGCACCTGTTTGCCAGGCACCAGCACTTGTTCGCCGGATTTCGGGTTGCGGCCGATACGGGGAGACCGCTGCGACAACGAGAAGCTGCCAAAACCGCGGATCTCGATGCGCTGGCCCGAGGCCAGGGCCTGGGTCATTGCATCGAGCACGGTCTTGACCGCGTAATCGGTGTCGCGGGCGGCCAGCTGAGGATAGCGGGCCGCCAAGGCGGCGATCAGCTCCGACTTGGTCACGAATTAACCGTCGTTGCGCTGTTGGTCCAGCTTGGCCTTCAGCAGCGCGCCGAGGTTGGTGGTGCCGGACGAAGCGCTGGCGTCGGACATGCGCTGGATCGTTTCGGCGGTTTCGGCGTTGTCGCGGGCCTTGATCGACAGCTGGATCGAACGCGTCTTGCGGTCGATGTTGACGATCATGGCTTCGATGTTCTCGCCGGCGGACAGCACGGTGGTGGCATCTTCGACGCGGCCCGAGGAGATCTCGGAAGCGCGCAGGTAGCCTTCGACGTCCACGGACAGCGTAACCACGGCGCCCTTGGCTTCGACCGACTTGATGGTGCCCGGAACCACGGCGCCCTTGTCAAACGTGGCGACGAAGTTGTTGAAGGGGTCGCCTTCCAGCTGCTTGATGCCCAGCGAGATGCGTTCCTTGTCGGTATCGATGCCCAGAACCACGGCTTCGATCTCGTCGCCCTTCTTGAAGTTGCGCACGGCTTCTTCGCCGGTTTCCGTCCACGACAGGTCGGACAGGTGAACCAGGCCGTCGATGCCGCCGGGCAGGCCGACGAACACGCCGAAGTCGGTGATCGACTTGATGGCGCCGCGGACCTTGTCACCACGCTTGAAGTTGGTGGCGAACTCTTCCCACGGGTTCTGGCGGCACTGCTTCATGCCCAGCGAGATGCGACGACGGTCTTCGTCGATTTCCAGAACCATGACTTCGACTTCTTCGCCCAGGGTCACGACCTTGCGCGGATCGACGTTCTTGTTGGTCCAGTCCATTTCGGAGACGTGCACCAGGCCTTCGATGCCGGCTTCGACTTCAACGAACGCGCCGTAGTCGGTCAGGTTGGTGACCTTGCCGAACAGGCGGGTGCCTTGCGGGTAGCGGCGAGCCAGGCCCACCCACGGATCTTCGCCCAGTTGCTTGACGCCCAGCGAGACGCGGCTCTTTTCCTGGTCGAACTTGAGGACCTTGGCTTCGACTTCCTGACCCACTTGCAGGACTTCGGAGGGGTGACGCACACGGCGCCAGGCCATGTCGGTGATGTGCAGCAGGCCGTCGATGCCGCCCAGGTCCACGAACGCGCCGTAGTCGGTGATGTTCTTGACCACGCCCTTGACCACGGCACCTTCGTGCAGGGTTTCGAGCAGCTTTTGACGCTCTTCGCCCATGCTGGCTTCCAGCACCTGGCGACGCGACAGCACGACGTTGTTGCGCTTGCGGTCGAGCTTGATGACCTTGAATTCGAGGGTCTTGCCTTCGTACGGGGTGGTGTCCTTGACCGGACGCAGATCCACCAGCGAACCCGGCAGGAACGCGCGGATGCCGTTGGTCATGACGGTCAGGCCGCCCTTCACCTTGCCGGTGATGGTGCCGGTGACCAGCTCGCCGTTTTCCAGGGCCTTTTCCAGTTGCAGCCAGGCCGACAGGCGCTTGGCGCGGTCACGCGACAGGATGGTGTCGCCGTAGCCGTTTTCCAGGGAATCGATGGCCACCGAGACGAAATCGCCGGGTTGCACTTCGAGCTCGCCCTGGTCGTTCAGGAACTCTTCCAGGGGGATCAGCGCTTCGGACTTCAGGCCGGCGTTGACGACGACGAAGTTATGGTCGACGCGCACGACTTCGGCGCTGATGACCTCGCCGGACTTCATGTCCTGGCTCTTGAGGCTTTGTGCGAAAAGGTCGGCGAAGCTTTCGCCGCCGGTGGCGGTAGTGGAAACGGAAGACATGGGGTTGAAATCCATTGGGCCGAAATGGCCGTTAAAAACACACCGCAGCGGATTGCCCGCCACAGTGGAGTCAAAATACCTGTCTGCCGGTTTGCCCTTGCGGGGTGTCCCGTGGGGGTGTCGCCTGGCCAAAGACAGGGCCTATAAAAGAAAACCGAAAACGCGCGGATTGCCGGGGTTTGCCAGCATGCCGGACTTGCGCCAGGCTTTCCGTCAGGGGTTCCTATCGGGGAATCGCCTGCCAGAAATCCAGTATTGCCTGCACGGTTTCCGCGATCGTCAGATTCGACGAATCCAGTACCTGTGCATCCGATGCGGGGGCCAAAGGCGCGGTGGCGCGCTGCGTGTCGCGGGCATCCCGCTCGCGCATATCCCGCAAAAGGTCGTCTAGATTAGCAGAAATTCCCTTTTCGATCAACTGCTTACGCCGCCTCTCGGCCCGCGCGACCACATCGGCCACCAGGAACACCTTCAGGGACGCATCGGGAAACACCACCGTGCCCATGTCGCGGCCGTCCGCCACCAATCCGGGCGCCAGGCGAAACGCCCGCTGGCGTTCGAGCAGCGCCCGTCGCACACCAGGAAAAGCGGCCACGCGGGACGCGAAATTGCCGACTTCCTCGCGGCGGATTTCGTGGCCGACGTCGGCGCCTTCCAGGTAGACATGGGGCCCGTCGAAACGCACGTCCAGGGTTTCGGCGACGCGCGCCACGGCCGGCTCATCGGCGGCGTCCACGCCGCGCTTGAGCGCCGCCAGGGCGGTCAGCCGGTACAGCGCGCCGCTGTCCAGCACCGCCCAACCCAGCGCCTTGGCGACGCGATGGGCCACGGTGCCCTTGCCCGAGGCGGTGGGGCCGTCGATGGTGATGACGGGGACGGCGGAAGTCGGATGTGTCGAAGTCATGTAGGAAAAATGGGCGCAAGCCCGGGTTCGCTACGCCGACACCAGGCCGGCGTAAACATCAAAGTAACCCGGGAACGTCTTGCTGACGCAACCCGGATCCAGAATGCGCACCGCCGCGGGACCGAACGCGGCCAGCGAAAAGCACATCGCCATGCGGTGATCGTCCCAGGTGCCGATGTGCGCGTCACGCCAGGCGCCATCGGCGGGAGGGGTGACGCGCAGCCAATCCGGCCCCGATTCCACCCGCGCGCCCAGCTTTTCCAGTTCGGTCTGCATGGCGTGGATGCGGTCGGTCTCCTTGACGCGCCAACTGCCGATGTTGCGCAGGCGGCACGGGCCGTCGGCGTAGAGCGCCAGCGCGGCGGCGGTCATGGCGGCGTCGGGGATCAGGTTGAAATCGGTATCGAATGCCTTCAGGCGGCCGCCTTCGGCCACGCGCGCGCCGCTGACCTCGATCCAGTCGTCGCCATAGGTCACGGACGCGCCCATGGCGGCCAGCGTGTCGGCGAATTTCACATCGCCCTGGATGCTGTCGGCGCCCACGCCAGTGACCCGCAGCGGTCCGCCGCCGATGGCGCCCAGCGCCAGGAAATACGAGGCGGTGGACGCATCGCCCTCGACCGCGATCCGCTGCGGGCTGCGATAGCGCGCGCCCCCCGCGATGGTGAAACGGCTCCAGCCGTCGCGCTGCACGGTGACGCCGAAGCGCGCCATCAGGTTCAGGGTGATCTCGATGTAGGGCTTGGAGATCAGTTCACCCAGCACCTCGATCACCACTGGCTGGCCACTCTGGCCGGCCTGCAGCGGCGCGGCCATCAGCAAGGCGGTCAGGAACTGGCTGGAGACCGAGCCCTGCACCTGCGTCACGGCCGGCGTGGCGATCTGGCCGCGGCCGATATGCAGCGGCGGGTAGCCGGGCTGCCCAAGGTAGTCGATGCGGGCGCCGAGCGCCTTGAGCGCATCGACCAGGTCGCCGATGGGGCGCTCGTGCATGCGCGGCACGCCCGACAGGCGGTAATCGCCGCCCATCAGCGCCAGCGCCGCGGTCAGCGGCCGGATGGCGGTGCCGGCGTTGCCCATGAAGAGATCGGCGCTGTCGACCGGAAAACGGCGCAGGCCGCGCACGCTGACGCGGCCCTCGGCCAGGTCGGACACGGGCACGCCCAGTTGGCGCAAGGCGGCCAGCATGACGCGCGTGTCATCGGAATCCAGCAGGCCGGTGATGGCGGTCTCGCCTTCGGCGAGGGCCGCCAGCAGCAGCACGCGGTTGGAAATGCTCTTGGAACCGGGCAAGGCCATCACGCCCTGCGCGCGCCGCACGCGCGGCAGATCCAGGAAAGGCAAAGCGCCCATGTCGATTACTCCTTGCGCCAGTTGCGGCGCGCCTGCGCCGCCGTGTCCAGCAGGGCCAGCAAGGCCGCGCCGTCGCCGCCGTCGATCGCGCGCTCGGCCCGATCCAGCACGGCGCGCACGGCCGCCAGTTCGGCCAGCATGGCGTCACGGTTGGATAGAAAGATATCGCGCCACATCTCGGGCGACCCCGCCGCGATGCGGGTGAAGTCGCGGAAACCGCTGCCGGCCAGCGCCAGCCGCGTGGCGGCGTCGGCGGCGGTGGCCACCTGTTCCATGTACACCGCAGCCAGCAGGTGCGGCAGATGGCTGACCGAGGCCAGCACGCGGTCATGCGCGCCGGCGTCCATGTCGATCACCCGGGCACCACAGGCCTGCCAGGCTTCGCGCACCCGGGCAACGGCGGCAGCGGCGTTCTCGGCCAGCGGCGTCAGAATGACGCAGCGGTCTTGATAAAGACCGGCATCGGCGGCATCGGGGCCGGTGCGCTCGGCACCGGCAATCGGATGGCCCGGCACGAACTGACCGATGCGCGCGCCCAGCGTCAGGCGGGCGGCATCGACCACCTCGGCCTTGGTGCTGCCGCCGTCGGTCAGCAGCGTGGCGTCACGCAGATGCGGCAGCATGCGCGCCAACACGTCCTGCAGGCCGCCCACGGGCGTGGCCAGGAAAATCAGGTCGGCGCAGGCGGCGGCCTCTTCGGCGCCGACGGCCTCGTCGATCAGGCCGAGTTCCACCGCGCGCGCCAGCGAGGCGGCATTGCGCCCGACGCCCAGCACCCGTCCCACCTGCCCTGCCCGGCGCAGTGCCGCGGCGAAAGAACCACCGATCAGTCCCACGCCGACGACGGCCAGCACAGGAATCAGGGGGCCAGCGGCCCCCTGATTCGGCTTGGAGGAAGCACCGTTCATTCGGACAGAATGGCGGTCAGCGCCTCGATGAATCGGGCGTTCTCTTGCGGCAGGCCGATGGACACGCGCAGCCACTCGGGCAGGCCATCACCTGCCACCGGGCGCACAATCACGCCACGCTTGAGCAGCGCCAGGTTGATGCGCGGGGCATCGCCCACGTGCACCAGCACGAAGTTGCCGTAGCTGGGCACATAGCGCAGCTTGAGACGGTCGAAAGCTTCGCACAGTTGCGCCTTGCCGGCCTTGTTCGAGGTGTAGGCCTGTTCCAGGTAGGCGGCATCGCCCAGCGCGGCCACGGCGGCGGCCTGCGCCAGCGTGTTGACGTTGAACGGCTGGCGCACGCGGTTGAGCAGGTCGGTCAGCGCCGGCTGCGCCACCGCGAAGCCCACGCGCAGGCCCGCCAGGCCATAGGCCTTGGAGAAAGTGCGCGAAACGATCAGGTTGGGATAGCGGCGCACCAGCGCGGTGCTGTCGAAGCGGAATTCCGGATCGAGGTATTCGTTGTAAGCCTCGTCCAGCACCACCGTGACGCGGTCGCCATGGGCAGCGTGGACGCGCTCCAGGAACGCGGCCACCTGGTCGCCCGGCACGAAGGTGCCGGTGGGATTGTTGGGGTTGGCAATGAACAGCAGGCGCGTGTCGTCGGCGATGGCGTCGAACATGGCGTCCAGGTCATGGCCGTAGTCCTTGGCCGGCACCACGATGTGGCGCGCGCCGCGGGCCTGCGTGGCCAGCCGGTAGACCGCGAACGAATGCTGCGCATAGACCGCCGAGACGCCAGGCTCCAGCAGCGCCAGCGCGGCGATTTCCAGGATGTCGTTGGAGCCGTTGCCCAGCGTGATCCAGTTCATCGGCACGTCGTAGCGCGCGGCCAGCGCGGCCTTCAGGTCGAAACCGTTGGGATCCGGATAGCGGGCCAGCGACTCGGCGGCGGCCAGCATGGCGACGCGCGCCGATTGCGGCATGCCGAGCGGGTTCTCGTTGGAAGCCAGCTTGACGATCCCGGCCGGATCCAGCCCGAATTCGCGGGCCAGTTCCTCGATGGGCTTGCCCGCCTGGTAAGGGGCGATGGCGCTGACGTGCGCGGGAGCGGCGAGAGGCTTGGAGGTGTTGGTCATGGAAGGCTCACGGCGCCGGGTAGGAACCCAGCACTTTCAGGTAGGCGACCTGCGCCCGCAGGGTATCGAGGGCGAGCGCGACATTCGGGTCGTTGCGATGCCCCAGGACATCGACGTAGAAATAGTATTCCCACTCGCCGGTACGGGCCGGCCGGGATTCGAAGCGTGTCATCGACACGCCGTTGGCCGCCAGCGGCGCCAGCATCTCGTAGACGGCGCCGGCACGGTTGGGCACGGCCAGGATCAGGCTGGTCTTGTCCTTGCCGCTGACCAGCGGCTCGATGTTGCCGATGGCCAGGAAACGCGTGCGGTTGTGCGGGTCGTCCTGAATGCCGGCGCTGACAACCTGCAGGTTCCAGGCCGGCGCCGCCACTTCGCCGGCGATGGCGGCAATGGTCGGGTCGGACGCGGCCACGCGCGCGGCTTCGGAATTGCTGGCGGCGGCGACGCGTTCGAGATCCGGGTAGTTGCGCGTCAGCCAGCCCTGGCACTGGGCCAGCGCCTGCGGATGCGCGGAGATCGCCTTGATGCCGTCCATGCTGCCGGACTGCGACATCAGGCAATGGCGGATCACCAGCGAGCGCTCGCCCAGGATGCGCAGGGGCGTGTTCAGCAACAGGTCCAGGCTGCGGTTGACCGCGCCTTCGGTGGAGTTCTCGACCGGCACCATGCCGACGTCGGCCTGCCCGGCCTCGACGGCGCGGAAGACTTCGTCGAACGACACGCACGGCAGCTTCTGCACCGCATGGCCGAAATGCTCCAGCGCGGCCTGCTCGGAAAACGAGCCCTGCGGCCCGAGGTAAGCGACGGTCATGCCGCGCTCCAGGCCACGGCAGGCCGAAATGATCTCGGTCCAGACCGACGCCACGCCGGCCGCCGGAAACGGGCCGGGGTTCAGTTGCTGCAGGCGCCGGATGACTTCGGCTTCGCGCTCGGGGCGCAGCACCGGGCCGTCGGCATGGGCGGCGTGCTTGGCCTCGCCCACTTCCTGCGCGGCGCGGGCGCGCTGCGACAGCAGATCGAGGATTTGCGCATCGATGGCGTCGATACGGTCGCGCAAGGGACGCAGCTTGCGCTGCAGATCGTCATCCATAGCGGCGCTCGAATTCCTTCAGGTACTCGACCAGCGCGGCCACGGCGGCCAGCGGCACGGCGTTGTAGATCGAGGCGCGCATGCCGCCCACGCTCTTGTGGCCCTTGAGCTGCGTCAGGCCGGCGGCCTCGGCGCCTTGCAGGAAGGCGTCGTTGAGCGATTCGTCGCGCAGCACGAACGGCACGTTCATGCGCGAGCGCACGGGCGCGTGGATCGGGTTGCGGTAGAAGCTGGTGCTGTCGAGGTAACCGTACAGCAGCTCGGCCTTGGCCTTGTTGGCCGCTTCCATGCCGGCCACGCCGCCATTGGCCTTGACCCACTTGAACACCAGACCCGCAATGTAGATGGCGAAGGTCGGCGGCGTGTTGTAGCGCGAATGCTCGGCGGCCACGTTGGCATAGTCGAACGCCGACGGGCAGATCGGCAGCGCGTGGCCGATCAGGTCACGGCGGCAGATGGCCATGGTCACGCCGGCCGGGCCGGCGTTCTTCTGGGCGCCCGCGTACATCATGCCGCAACGGCTGACGTCCATCGGCCGCGACAGGAAATGCGACGACGCATCGACCACCAGCGGCACGTCGGGCGCGCCCAGCGCGGCCGTATCGGGCCAGTCCATGAACTCGACGCCGCCGATGGTTTCGTTGCTGCACAGGTGCAGGTAGGCCGATTCCTTGCGCACCTTCCAGGTGTCGACCGGCGGCACCCACGTGAACGGCGCCTGCTCGCGGCCGTCCAGTTGCGTCGCCTGGGCGCTGCTGGCCGCGACTTGCGCGTCGCCGTAGCGGCCGGCTTCCTTGTAGGAACGCGACGACCAATGGCCGGTGACGACGAAGTCGGCCGCCGGCGTGCCGCGCCGCCCCATGAGATTCATGGGAACGATGGCGTTCTCCCCGGAACCGCCGCCTTGCATGAACATCACCGCGTAGTCCGGAGACAGGCCGAGCAGATCGCGCAGGTCGCTTTCCGCTTCGTCGCAGATCTGCACGAAGTGCTTGCCGCGGTGGCTCATTTCCATCACGGACATGCCACTGCCGTGCCAGTCCAGCATTTCCGCAGCGGCTTGCTGCAGTACCACCTCGGGCAGGGCCGAGGGGCCAGCCGAGAAGTTCCAGGGGCGGGCCATTATTGCTCCGTAGGTTCCGTCGAATCCGTTGCACCGGCGTCGCCGCTGCCCTCTTCCTGGCCGTCGTCCAGGTCTTCGCTGTCATCGTCGGCATCGCTTTCGACGACCCGGCGCACGCCGGACAACGTGCTGCCGTCGTCGACGTTGATGAGGGTGACGCCCTGCGTGGCGCGGCCCATTTCGCGGATTTCCGCGACGCGGGTACGCACCAGCACGCCGCCGGTGGTGATCAGCATGATTTCATCCGAAGGCATCACCAGCACGGCGCCCACCACCTTGCCGTTGCGCGAGCTGGTCTGGATGGCGATCATGCCCTTGGTGCCGCGACCGTGGCGCGTGTACTCGGTGATGGGGGTGCGCTTGCCGTAGCCGTTTTCGGTGGCGGTCAGCACGCTCTGCGTTTCATCCCCGGCCACCAGCAACGCGATCACGTTCTGCGTGTCCTCGAGCATCATGCCGCGCACGCCACGGGCGTTGCGGCCCATCGGGCGCACGTCGTTCTCGTCGAAACGCACGGCCTTGCCAGCGTCCGAGAACAGCATGACGTCGTGCTTGCCGTCGGTGAGGTCGGCGCCGATCAGGTAGTCGCCGTCGTCCAGGTCGACCGCGATGATGCCGGCCTTGCGCGGGTTGGAGAAGTCGGACAGCGGGGTCTTCTTGACCGTGCCGCGCGAGGTCGCCATGAAGACGTAGTGGTCTTCGCTGAATTCCTTGACCGGCAGCACCACCGTGATCTTCTCGCCTTCGGCCAGCGGGAACATGTTGACGATGGGCTTGCCGCGCGAGTTGCGCGTGCCTTGCGGCACTTCCCAGACTTTGAGCCAGTAGACCCGGCCGCGGTTCGAGAAGCACAGCAGGAAGTCGTGCGTGTTGGCAATGAACAACTGGTCGATCCAGTCGTTTTCCTTCATCGCCGTGGCCTGCTTGCCGCGGCCGCCACGCTTCTGGGAGCGGTACTCGGACAGCGGCTGGCTCTTGATGTAGCCGCCGTGCGACAGCGTCACGACCATGTCGGTGGGCGTGATCAGGTCTTCGGTGTCGAGTTCCGTGGCGTTCAGTTCGATTTCCGAGCGGCGCGTGTCCTTGGCGCCGGTGGAGAATTCGGCCTTGATGGCCTGCAATTCCTCGCCGATGATGGTCGTGATGCGCTCGGGACGGGCCAGGATGTCGAGCAGGTCGGCGATGGCGGACATGACGTCCTTGTATTCGCCGACGATCTTGTCCTGCTCCAGGCCGGTCAGGCGCTGCAGGCGCATGTTCAGGATTTCCTGGGCCTGGGTATCGCTCAGGCGGTACAGCCCGTCGCCCTGCAGGCCGAATTCGGCGCCCAGGTCATCGGGACGGAAGGCCGCGCGGCCGCCCGGCGTGTCGCCGTCGGCGCGCGACAGCATCTCGCGCACCAGCGAGGAATCCCACGACTTGGCCATCAGTTCCTGGCGCGCCACGGGAGGCGTCGGCGCGGCCTTGATGATGGTGATGAAGTCGTCGATGTTGGCCAGCGCCACGGCCAGACCTTCCAGCACGTGGCCGCGTTCGCGCGCCTTGCGCAGCTGGAACACCGTGCGACGCGTCACCACTTCGCGGCGATGCTGCAGGAAGTAGTCGATCATCTGCTTCAGGTTGAGCAGGCGAGGCTGGCCGTCGACCAGCGCCACCAGGTTCATCCCGAAGGTGTCCTGCAACTGCGTGTTCTTGTAGAGGTTGTTCAGCACCACCTCGGGCACTTCGCCGCGCTTGAGCTCGATCACCAGGCGCATGCCGTCCTTGTCGGACTCGTCGCGGATGTCGGAGATGCCTTCGATCTTCTTGTCGTTGACCAGCTCGGCGATGCGTTCCTGCAGCGTCTTCTTGTTGACCTGGTAGGGGATCGCGTCGACCACGATGGCCTGGCGATTGCCCTTTTCCATGTCTTCGAAGTGGGTCTTGGCGCGCATGATGACGCGGCCGCGACCGGTGCGATAGCCTTCGCGCACGCCGGACATGCCGTAGATGACGCCGCCCGTGGGGAAGTCCGGGGCCGGGATGATCTCCATGAGTTCATCGACCGAGCACGCGGGATTGCGCAGGCAGTACAGGCAGCCGTCGACCACTTCCTGGAGGTTGTGCGGCGGAATGTTGGTGGCCATGCCGACCGCGATGCCCGAGCTGCCGTTGACCAGCAGGTTCGGCAGGCGCGAGGGCAGCAGCAGCGGTTCTTGTTCGCTGCCGTCGTAGTTGGGGCCGAAGTCGACCGTTTCCTGGTCGATGTCCGCCAGCAACTCGTGGGCGATCTTGGCCAGGCGGATTTCGGTGTAACGCATCGCCGCGGCGTTGTCGCCGTCGATGGAGCCGAAGTTGCCCTGGCCGTCGACCAGCATGTAGCGCATGGAGAAATCCTGCGCCATGCGGACGATGGTGTCGTAGACGGACTGGTCGCCGTGGGGGTGGTACTTACCGATGACGTCCCCGACGATACGCGCGGACTTCTTATAGGCGCGGTTCCAGTCGTTGTTCAGCTCGTGCATCGCGTAGAGCACGCGCCGGTGGACGGGCTTCAAGCCGTCCCGCACATCCGGTAGCGCCCGACCGACGATCACGCTCATCGCGTAATCGAGGTAACTGCGGCGCATCTCTTCTTCCAGCGATACCGGAAGCGTCTCCTTGGCAAAGGAATCCATATATATAACGACAGAATCGTGTAAGGAGGAACCCGGGCCGGGTAAACAGGAAATTCTATCATTCGATTGGGGGACCGGTCCGATGGGCCGCCGGAAGGCGCCGCAAGCGCACCGCGACGGATCGATCGGAAACGCCGCCCGGCCAAGCCCACCCGCGCCCCGCGGCCCTGTTGTCAAAAACCAACATGGGAAACGGCAGGAGTGCCGAAAACGTCATATCCAGCATTAATGCGCCTGTCCAGGGAAGCCAAAGCCCCCCAAATGCCTTAAGATTGTTTCCAGCACGCAGGAAACCCAGTAGCTATTCCTTTGAACCAGCTCTTGGCGTTGCTATACTGGCCCCGTTTTCCTGATATGCGGCGGGGGTTCGCTGCGAGTCACTTATCCAGCTTCAAGCTCAACGAGGAGAAACATGAACAAACCCTCCAAATTCGCTCTGGCGCTCGCCTTCGCCGCCGTCACGGCCTCGGGTGTAGCCTCGGCCCAGTCCTATCCGCAGACGGTGGACAACTGGCGCAATCCGTTCGGTAACGTTTGGAAGAACGGTACGAACGAACTGTGCTGGCGCGATGCGTTCTGGACCCCGGCCACCGGCATCCCCGGTTGCGACGGCGTTCCGGTCGCTCAACAGCAGAAGGCGAAGCCGGCCCCGATGGCGGCCAAGGTCGTGTTCAACGCTGACACGTTCTTCGACTTCGACAAGTCGACCCTGAAGCCCGAAGGCCGTCAGCTGCTCGACCAAGTCGCCCAGCAAGCTCGCGGTATCGAGCTGGAAACCATCATCGCCGTCGGCCACACCGACTCGATCGGTACGGACGCCTACAACCAGAAGCTGTCCGAGCGTCGTGCCGCTTCGGTCAAGGCTTACCTGGTCAGCAAGGGCATCGATCCCAACCGTATCTACACGGAAGGCAAGGGTAAGAAGAACCCGATCGCTTCCAACAAGACGAAGGAAGGCCGCGCCCAAAACCGTCGCGTTGAAATCGAAATCGTGGGTAGCCGCAAGTAATTGCCGGACTAGCTACAATAAGGGGCCTCGCATAGCGAGGCCCTTTTTTTCGCCTGGCTTGCACCAATGCGGTGCAATCACCCCGGCGCCCACCGGCGCCGCCGTCCCTCTCTATATTTAGAGTGCCGCCTTATGCTGGACCGCCCATGAACTCCCACACCTCCGACACCGCCCAAGCCACCGTCAATGCCGACCAGGCCGAACTGGACAAGTTCGGCGCGCTGGCCAGCCGCTGGTGGGATCCCGAAAGCGAGTTCAAGCCCCTGCACGCCATCAATCCCCTGCGCCTGGAATGGATCCAGGAAAGCGTGGGCAGCCTGGCCGGCAGGAAGGTGCTGGACGTGGGCTGCGGCGGCGGCATCCTGTCCGAAGCCATGGCTCGCGCCGGCGCCGACGTCACCGGCATCGACCTGGCCGACAAGTCGCTCAAGATCGCCAAGCTGCACGGGCTGGAATCGGGCGTGAAAGTCGAATACCGCAAGGTGCCGGTGGAACAGTTGGCGGCCGAGCAGCCCGGCCAGTACGACGTGGTGACCTGCATGGAAATGCTGGAACACGTGCCGGATCCGGCGTCCATCGTGCGCGCCTGCGCGGCGCTGACCAAGCCGGGCGGCTGGGTCTTCTTCTCGACCCTGAACCGCAACCCGAAGTCGTTTCTGTTCGCCATCATCGGCGCCGAATACGTGCTGCGCCTGCTGCCGCGCGGCACCCACACCTACGACATGTTCATCAAGCCGAGCGAGTTGGCCGCCGCCGCCCGGGGCGCCGGCCTGGAGCCGGTCGGCATGCGCGGCATGGAATACAACCCGATCACCCAGATCTACTCGCTGACATCCGACACCTCGGTCAACTACCTGATGGCTACCCGCAAATGAGCGCCCTGATCCTGTTCGACTTCGACGGCACGCTGGCCGACACCGCCCCCGATCTGGCCGCTGCCGCCAACCAGCAGCGCACCCGCCGCGGACTGGCTCCCCTGCCCTACGAGACACTGCGCCCGGTTGCTTCGCAGGGGGCACGCGGCCTGCTGCGCGTCGCGCTCGGCTTGAACCCGGGCGATGACGAATACGAACCGACCCGACTGCAGTTCCTGGAAGATTACGCCGCCAGTTCGACCGTCCATAGCAAGCTGTTTCCCGGCATCGAGGCGCTGCTGGCCGACATCCGCCAACGCGGCCTGGCCTGGGGCATCGTGACCAACAAAGTCACCTACCTGACGCTGCCGATCGTCGAGCACCTGAACTTGACCCGCGACAGCGCCGTGCTGGTCTGCGGCGACACCACCGCCCACGCCAAGCCGCACCCGCTGCCGCTGCAGCACGCCGCGCGCGAGGCCGGCTTTGGCACCGACCGCTGCGTCTATGTCGGCGACGACCTGCGCGACATCCAGGCGGCGCACGCCGCTGGCATGCCGGCGGTCGCGGCCGCCTACGGCTACGTCGGCGAAGAAGACAACATCAGCGCCTGGGAAGCCGAGACCTGCGCCAACACGCCGGCCGAGCTGTGGCCGGCGATCCAGCCGTTGCTGCCGCGCGACCTGCGCTGATCTGCCGCCAGCCGCGCGCGGCCGCCCGCCCGTGGCGGCGGCCACGCGCCGGGATGACAGCGGTTCGGTCGGCTCAGTGGCTGGCTCAGTGGCTGGCTCAGTAGCTGGATTAGTGGCGCCGGCCGAACAATTTATCCGGCGCAGACGGGTTTATCCCACTGCACGGGTGAACTAAAGTACGTTCCATGCAAGGCAATCCGGGGCCCTCCCGATTGCCTTTCCCGGCCGACACCGGGCGCCGCGCGGCCGCGCCCGCACGGCAATTCTCGTTGCGCATCGACGGTTTGCCACCCTCTTGCGCCCGCGCGCCGATGTCTCCCCGGCGCGCAACCCTGACCTTTTAGACCCTTGATCCGCTCACCGCGCGTTGCCGCAAGGCTTCGCGCGCACCTGGAATTGCCCATGCTTTTGCCCATTCTGTTACTGTCGGCCGCTGGTTTCACCATCCTGACCACTGAATTCCTGATCGTCGGCCTGCTGCCCAGCCTGGCCCGCGACCTCGACGTGACGGTGTCCCAGGCCGGCCTGCTGGTGTCGCTGTTCGCCTTTACCGTGGCCGCCACCGGCCCGTTGCTGACCGCGTTGATGGCCAATATCGAACGCAAGCGCCTGTTCATCAGCGTGCTGGTGCTGTTCGGCCTGTCCAACGCCCTGGCGGCCGCGGCGCCGAACATCTGGGTGATGGCGGTGGCCCGCTTCGTGCCGGCGCTGGCCTTACCGGTGTTCTGGTCGCTGGCCAGCGCCACCGCGGTGGAACTGGTGGGCCCGGCCCGCGCCGGGCGCGCCATCTCGATGGTGGCGTTCGGCATCGTCGCCGCCACGGTGTTCGGCATTCCCATCGGCGTGCTGATTTCCGACGCCTTTGGCTGGCGCGCGGCCTTCGGCGTGCTGTCGGCGGTGGCGTTCGCCAAGGCGCTGTTGCTGCTGCTGGCCTTTCCCCGCACCCGCATCCGCGCCGAGAGCGTAAAGCTGGTGACGCAACTGCGCATCCTGCGCAATCCCATCGTGGGTGGTCATGTGTTGTTGTCGCTGCTGGTGTTCACCGGCATGTTCACCGCTTATACCTATCTGGCGGACATGCTGGAACGGCTGGCCGGCTTCAACGGCCAGATCGTCGGCTGGACCATGATGGCGTTTGGCGCCGTCGGGCTGATCGGCAACACCCTGGGGGGCCGCATGGTCGACCGCAGCCCGCTGGGTGCCACTGCCTTGTTCTCCGCGCTGATGGCCGCCGGCCTGGCGTTCGTGGCACCCGTGATGCAGTCGCACGGGCTGCTCGCCATCGTCCTGACGGCCTGGGGCATCGCGCAGGCGGCGCTGTTCATCGTCTGCCACGTGCGGTTGATGAAGTCCGCCCCCGAAGCGCCCGCCTTCGCCGCCTCGCTCAACATCTCTGGCGCCAACATCGGCATTGGGCTGGGCGCGGTGGTGGGCGGTCACGTGATCGACCAATACGGCCTGGCGTCGCTGGGCTGGGCGGCGGCGATCATCGTGGCGATATCGGTGGGCCTGGCGTTCGTGCTGATGGCGGCTTCGCGCGCGCGGCCCGGCGCCAAGGCGGCCTGCGTCAACGCCTGAGCCGCGCTGAGGCGTGGGCGCCACGCTTAGGCGGGCAGGCGCGGAAATACAGCGGACTATCGCGTTTAACAGTACAATAGGAAGTTCTTGGGGCCGATCCGGATTCGACGTGGGTCGCGAAACAACTCAGGGCATGCCGAGCACCAGTACGCTCGTTAAACCACTGGAACACTACAAACGCCAACGACGAGCGTTTCGCTCTCGCCGCTTAAGCGGTGAGCCGCTGCACTGATCTGTCCTTGGGTCAGGCGGAGGAAGGCAACTTCCTAGGGGGGCAACCCTCGAACCGCAGCAGCGACATTCACAAGGAATCGGTTTGCACTGGGGTCACACGGTTCAAATTTAAATTACGTGAATCGCTCTGGTCCGGCCTGTCGGTTGGCTAAGTCCAGGGTTAAAACCAAATAAATCGACTACGCATGTAGAACTGGTTGCGGAGGGCTTGCGGACGGGGGTTCAATTCCCCCCGGCTCCACCAAATTTCCGCTGTAGCGCCAAATGGCCGACCTTGACGGGTCGGCCATTTTTTTTGCGCGCAATCGATAGGTTCCCGCTCATGCGCCTCCCCGCGCAGCGGGCGCGACAGGGGCCGGACTGTGGCGGGCTTCCAACGGCGCTTTCAAAATAAATCCAAGACGGGCGCGCCGGTTGGCGTGGCGAGCCGATCACGCCATCCCGTGAAGAAAAAGCCTGCAGTCACTGCAAGGTCAAGCCACCCTCCACGGCTTTTCATCATTCAAAGATGGCAAACCATTTAGAAATTTGATACGCCCGGCAGGCGCTGAGGGAATATTTTTTGAATTATTTCCAAAGCATTATCCCGGGTTATTAGTAACTAAACGAAACCATTCCGAACGCCCCTCACCACACATCTGAAAGGTGAATGAAACCTGATGCGACCCCATTTATGCCCTTTGACGCGGGTCGCTTTCAACGTCGTCAGGACAATCTGGCGAACTATTGCAAGCCATTCGGCATCTGGGGAAATACTCCGTCACATATTACGAATGCTCTCAAGACATAATAAACGCAAGAAAATGCCACCGGCCGGGGCCACTCGATTGCGATGAAGATACTTTGCATATTCGGAACGCGTCCCGAAGCCATCAAAATGGCCCCCCTGGTTGCCGCCTTGCAGCATGAGTCCCAGCTCGGCTGCGTGGTCTGTGTGACCGGCCAGCATCGCCAGATGTTGGATCAGGTGCTGGCGCTGTTCGATCTGCGCGCGCAACACGATCTGGACATCATGGTGCCGAACCAGACCTTGAACGGCCTGTACGCGCGCCTGATCAGCCGGGTCGACGAGGTGCTGGAAACCGAACAGCCGGACTACGTGCTGGTGCACGGCGATACCAGCACCGCCTCGGCCTGTGCGCTGGCCGCGTTCCATCGGCGCATCCGCATCGGCCACGTCGAAGCGGGCCTGCGCACCGGCAATCTGGCGATGCCCTTCCCCGAAGAAATGAACCGTCGCGTGGTCGACGCGATCGGCGACTGGCTGTTCGCGCCGACCGCTCAATCGCGCGCCAATCTGCTGCGCGAGCACCTGGCCGGCCGTATCACCGTAACCGGCAACACCGTCATCGACGCCCTGGCCCTGACCTGCGCCAAGCTGGCACCCGAAGGGCCGCTGGCGCGCGAATTGGCCACCCGCTACGACTGGCTCGATCCGCGCCGCCGGCTGATGCTGGTCACCGGTCACCGGCGCGAGAGCTTCGGCGGCGGTTTCAAGAACATCTGTGCGGCGCTGGCCGAGCTGGCCCGCCGCGAGGATCTGCAGATCGTCTATCCCGTGCACCTGAACCCGCAGGTGCGCGATGTCGTGATGACCGACCTGGCCGGCCTGGAGCGCGTCCACCTGATCGATCCGCTGGACTACCTGGACTTCGTCTGGTTCATGCAGCGTGCGCACCTCATCCTGACCGATTCCGGCGGGGTACAGGAGGAAGCGCCATATCTGGGCAAGCCGGTGCTGGTGATGCGCGATGTCACCGAGCGCCCGGAAGCCGTGCAGGCCGGTACGGTGGCATTGGTGGGCACCGATACGCGGCGCATCGTCACCGAAGTCAACCGGCTGCTGGATGACTCCGCGCTGCACGCTGCGTTTTCGCGCCGCATCAATCCCTACGGGGACGGCAAGGCCAGCGCGCGTATCGTCGACGCGCTGTGCGGCCGGCCCGTCTCGGAGTTCGATCCCTACGGAACGGCCGCCGGCACAGCGGCCTGATGCCCTTCGCCCTGAATTTCCTGCCTGGAGCCCCCATGCCACTCCCCCCTTCCCTTCCCGTCGTCCAGGTGCTCTGCCGCGCGCTCATGGCCGCCGGCCTGCTGCTGCCGCTGGGCGCGATGGCCAGCCCGGCCGGCGACGCGCTGCGGCAACTGCAAGGCGACGATTGGGTCACGCGCAACACCACGCTGGCGGACCTGGGGATCAGTGAGCCGGTGGTACTGAGCAACAGCGATGCGCGCCAGGAGTTCTATCTGCCGGTGCCGCGTGGCGTGCCGATCGCCGACGCCACGCTGAATTTCGACGCCAAGTACACCAAGGGCGAACCCGGCCGCACCAGCCTGGCGCTGTGGGCCGACGGCGTACCGCTGAATGCGCAACGCATCGCCGACGGCGACGGCAGCATCGCGCAAGGCTACACGGTGGATCCGCGCCGCCGCGAGACCGGTTTCCTGCGCGTGGGCGTGGATTGGCAGTCGGAGATCGCGCTGCGCCACTGCGAAAGCAACCGCGCCACCGCCAACGCGCTGACGATCTCGCCGCGCACACGCCTGACCTACCGTTACGACGCCTCGGCCATCGGCAACCTGGATGATGCCTGGGGCACCCTGCCCGGCAAGCCGACCCTGATCGTGAGTGGCGCCAAGCTCGACCAAGCGGCCTTCGACAGCGCCTGGCGTGTAGGCGTGGCGCTGGAACGCGCCGGCAAGCGCGTCGCGGTTCGCGCCTTCCCCTCGGTGGGCGACCAGATCGACACGCGCGGCCTGCAGACGCCGCCGGGGCTGGCGCAGATCCCGGCCTTCGCCGCACTGCGGGACAATGGCACCCACAAGATCGCCAATCCCGCCGAAATCGGGGCATTGCTGGTGATGGGCGCGCCCGCCGTCGCCGGCGACGTAGTGATCGCCGACGCCGCGCTACGCGCCAGGTTGAACGAAGCGCTGGACGCCCTGCAATCGCAACTGGCCAGCGACGCCGATGCCGCGGCGGCGTTCACGTCCTGGCGCGAGCGGCGCGTGCCCCTGGCCGCCGCCGACCTGCAATCCAAGGAAATCCGCCTGGCCGCGATGGGGCGGCAAGCCGTGATCGCGCTGGCCGCCGATGCCGGCGCGCAAGGCGCGGGCGCCTTCGACACAGCCTGGCGCCGCATCCTGGTAACGCGCCAGGTGCAGGTCAAGACGGCAATGCCGCCGGAGACCTTCAAGGACGGCGGCCTGCGCCTGACGGCGCTGGGCGGCTCGCCCAACAGTTTCAACGTGGTTGCCAGCGGCGACTGGACCACGACGTTCCCCCTGGCCGCGATATCGGCCGACGGCCGCATGCCGGGAGAGCTGGTCATGGATGTGGCGGCCGCGCCCGGTGCCTCGTCCACGCGGCCGGTGGCCTCGGTCTTCTGGAACGGCATTCTGTTGGCGGCCAAGCAATTGAACGCCGACGGCCGTCCCGAGCGCCTGAGCGCGCGCGTGCCGGGCTACGCGCTGGGCGTCACCAATGCGGTGCGCGTCACGTTCCAGCGCCAGCCGGTCTCGGTCGACTGCAACGAAATCCCGCAGGGCTATCCGGTCAACGTGCTGCCGACCAGCTACGTGAAACCCGAACCGGCCGAGCCGGACGGCACCTTCGTCGGTCTGCTGCCGCTGCTGGCCGGCACGCCGCAAGTGATCGTGCCGGACGGTTATCTGGCAAGCGCGCCCGACAACCTCAAGCGCCTGATCGGCATCGCCGCGGCCAGCGGCATTTCCACCACCCGGGCCGAACTGTCGGTGGTCGCCAACGGCCAGTCCGTCAAACCGGCGCGCCCGTTCCTGGCAATGGAGGTGCCGGTCGATGGCGCCACACCGACGGTGACCGTCACCGACCGCAAGCAACTGCGCGTGGGAGGCAAGACCACCACCTGGCTGGATATCTCCGGACTGGATCACCTGAGTACGGCAGAGGTCGTCCGCGCCAGCGGCCAGGACGGCGTGCTGTGGCATACGCTGGGCCAGAACGCCGGCATGCTGGATGCGCCGTTCGTGTTGAACCGCGGCAACATCGCGCTGATCGGCGCCGCCGGCCCGGTGGCCTGGATCGACAGTGGCAATCCCGACGCCAGCCACCCGCCCGGCGCCGGGGAAAGCGCCTTCTTCGAATGGCGCCGCTACATCTCGTGGAGCGTGCCCGCGGTGAGCGTCGGCCTGCTGGTGCTGCTGCTGATCCTGATTATCGCCATGCGCGTCGGCCGCGGGAAGAACAAGGCAAACAAGTAAACCCGGATCCGGCCGCCCATGTCCTCGCTTTACTGGCCCTATCTCATCGCCGACTACTACCGCGGCCTTGAGATCGTGACCGCCGTCGTTGGCGTGATCATCCTGCTTTCGAGCCTGGATGACCTGTTCATCGACGGCTGGTACTGGGTGCGCGAACTGCGGCGCGCGCTGACGATCAAGCGCCGCTATGCGCCGCTGACGGCCGCGCAGTTGCGCGAGAAGGAAGAACAGCCGCTGGCGATCATGGTGCCCGCCTGGCTGGAGTATGACGTCATCGCCTCGATGCTGGAGACGATGGTGTCGACGCTCGAATACAAAAACTACATGATCTTCGCCGGCACCTACCAGAACGATGAGCGCACCATCAAGGAAGTCGAGCGCATGCGGCGGCGCTACCGCCAACTGATCCGGGTGGAAGTGCCGCACGACGGCCCGACCTGCAAGGCCGACTGCCTGAACTGGATCGTGCAGGCCATCTTCGCCCAGGACGCCAGGCAGCCGGTGCCGTTCGCCGGCGTCATCCTGCACGACAGCGAAGACGTGCTGCACCCGCTGGAGCTGAAGTACTACAACTACCTGCTGCCGCGCATCGATTTCATCCAGTTGCCGGTGACGTCGCTGGAGCGCCATTGGTACGAACTGGTGGCCGGCACCTACATGGACGAGTTCGCCGAATGGCACACCAAGGACCTGGTGGTGCGCGAGAGCCTGTCGAAGATGGTGCCCTCGGCCGGCGTGGGCACCTGTTTTTCGCGCAGGGCGCTAGTCGAGCTGGCGGCCGAGACCAATAACCAGCCCTTCAACACCGACACCTTGACCGAGGACTACGACATCGGCGCGCGGCTGGCGCAGCGCGGCATGCGGCAGATCTTCGGCAAGTTCGGCGTGGAATACGTGACGCGGCGCCGCGCCTGGTTCGGGCTGGGCAAGGAAAAGGTATCCAGCCTCCACATGCCGCTGGGGGTGCGGGAGTATTTCCCCAACACCTTCCGCACCGCCTACCGGCAGAAGGCACGCTGGACGCTGGGCATCGGCTTGCAGGGCTGGCAACAGGTGGGCTGGACCGGCTCGCTGGCCACCAGATACCTGTTGTTCCGCGATCGCAAGGGCCTGGTGACGTCGTTCATCGCGATCCTGGCCTACCTGCTGCTGGCCAATTTCTTCGTGTTCTACCTGGCCGACCTGTTCGGCTGGTGGACGGTGTACTACCCGTCGTACTTCCGGCCCGGCGGCTGGCTGGTGACGCTGATGTGGATCAACGCGGTGGCGCTGCTGCTGCGGGTGGTGCAGCGCAGCTATTTCGTCGGCCGCATGTATGGCTGGGAGCACGCGCTGCTGTCGATACCGCGCATGATCGTGGGCAACTTCATCAACGCCATGGCGGCGGCGCGCGCCTGGAAGCTGTTCATCGGCCACCTGATCACCGGCAAGCGGCTGGCCTGGGACAAGACCATGCACGACTTTCCCTCCACCGACCAGTTGGCGCAACAACGCCAGCGGCTGGGAGAACTGCTGTTGTCGTGGCAAGCCATCGACGAGGACAAGCTGGCGCGCGCGCTCGAGATCCAGTCGCGCGACAAGCGGCCGCTGGGCGAAATCCTGATGGAGCAGGGCTGGCTCGATGAAGGCACGCTGAAAGAAGCCATCCATTTCCAGCAGGGCGGGCAGGCCGACACCGCGCCGACGCACGCCGCAGACAAACCCGCGTCCCCATGAAGCCATTGACCCGTTCGCTGCTGCTGTCCGCCGCGCTGGCCTGCGCCGGCCAATCCGGGCCCGCCATCGCCCAGTCAGCGCCGCGCGCCGCGCCAGCGCCGCTGGAGGGCGCCGCCTACCAGCTCGCCGACGAGGGCTACAGGAGTTACGACGCCGGCAACTACGCGCAGGCGCAGCGGCAGGCGGAATCGGCCATTGCTCTGCGCCCGGACGTCGAGCGCTTGCGTCTGCTGCTGATCTACGCGCTGCAAAAGCAGGGCAAGCTGCAAGAGGCCGACAAGGCCGCCGCCGATGCCATCAAGAGCGGCCTCGATACGCCCGCCTTGCGCCAGGCGCGCGCCAACCTGCGGCCGCGCAGCGCCCCGCCGGCCGCGGCCGGCGCCGGCGCGCCCGCCACCACCGCCGCCTACCGCCGTGGATTCCCGATCGCCACGCGCGCCTACGCCGACTACAACCGCGGCGACTACCCTGCCGCGCAGCGCGGCGCCGAGCAGGCTTTCCGCATCGACCCCAAACAGGGCGCGTGGGCGCTACTGTGGCTGGACGCGCTGCAAGCCCAGGGCAAATATGCCCAGGCCGAGGCCGCGGCCGACACGGCCATCGCGCTGGGCGCCCCCAACAGGGACGACCTGACCGCGCGCCGCGCCACCATGAAGCGCCGCTTGGCGATCCAGCCCGCCGAGCAGGGCTATCAGGCGCTGATCGCCAACCGCCCCGGCGACGCGGTGCCGCTGGCGCGCCAGGCCGTGGCACTGGCGCCGGACAGCGCCAGCCATCGCCTGCTGCTGATGACCGCGCTGATGCTGGACAACCAGTTGGCCGCCGCCGAGGACGCCGCCACCGATGCGCTCAAGCAGGACGACGAGAACACGGTGGCGCTGGTGATGCGCGCCTACCTGCGCCAACGCCAGGGCAAGACCGAGCTGGCCAACGGCGACTTCGACGCGGCGCTCAAGCAGGACTGGCTGGACGACGACCAGCGCCGCAACGTGCGCCTGATCGCGGCCGACGCCGCCCTTGCCGGGGGCGAGGCCAAACGCGCGCTGGCGTTGCTGGAACCGCTCGGCAACAAGGACGAGGCCGCCATGGCACGCCTGAAGCGGGCGCGCGCGGCGCCGACGGTGCCGGCCACGTTGACGCTGGCGAACTACCCCCCGCCCCTGCAGGATTGCCGCGACACGCCTTACGGTACCTCTTGCGAACTGCTGCCGTCCGACGCCGCCGGCAGCGGCGGTCCGGCCGCGCTGGCCTATGCCGCCTACGCGCGCCAAGACTACCAGGAAGCCATCGCCCAGGCGCGCAAGGCCGTGGAGCAGGATCCCGCCAACAAGGAACGGCAGCGCCTGCTGACCACCGCGCTGGCCGCGGGCAACGCGGCGCAACTGGCCGAAGCCGAGAAACGCATGGGCGAGGCGCTGGCCGCGCAACCCGATGACCCTGCCCTGCTGATGCAGCGCGGCTACCTGCACCAACGCATGGGCCAGCCCAGGCTGGCGTTGCAGGATTTCCAGGCCGCCCGCGCCACCGGCAAGGCGCCGCCCACTGTCATCCTGGATGAAGGCTATGCGTTGTCCGGCGTCGGCGACAAGCGCGGCGCGGTGGAGAAACTGAAGCAGGCCATCGACGAGGCCGACGCCGGCAGGCTGGAATTGACGCCACAGCAGCGCTTCGACACCCGCAGCGGCATCGCCGGGCTGTCGCGCGAATGGGGCGGCTACGTCTCGACCGGCTACCGTGGCGCGCGGCCGGCCTCTTCGGGACTGGGCGGCGCGGCGATCACGGTGCCCGGGGACGCGGTGTTCAGCACCGCCGAGATCTTCTGGCGGCCATCGGACTTCCTCAATTCGTCGACGCGCACGTTCGAGCTGTATGGACGGCTGTCCAACACGCTGTACAACAAGGGCGGCAAGACCGCCAGCCAGACGGTCTCGGACCCCTGCGGCGGCACCATCGACGTGGCCGAGACCGCGAACCAGGGCATTTCCGGCATTCCCACCACCGTGGGATCGCTGGGCATGCGCTTCACGCCGTCCACCGAGGTCGGCCTGACCTTCGGCCTGGAACGCCAGTTCAACCTGGGCACCGCGACGCGCAAGGGCTCGTTCAGCCCGGCGCCGGCGGACCTGCGTTGCAGCCTGAACCGCAGCAATCAGACCGCCTACTACAAGGCCGACGCCGGCAGCGGCGGCTGGCTCGCCTACGTCACCTATGGCCTGTACGAAGGCACCACGCTACGCATCGACCGCCCCGACTGGTTCACCATGGAGGGCTATGTGCAGGCGGGCTATTCCTGGCAGGACATGTCCGCGCGCCTGTGGAAGCGCAACAATTCCACCGGCGCCGATACCGACCAGACCTCCGGCAAGATCAAGCGCGACCAGGCCTTCGGCGCCGGCGAACTGCGCGTGGGCCGCAGCTACCGGATGGATTCGATCAGCGAGCGCCTGGTGTTTTTCCCCTACGCGGTGGTGGGCATCGACTGGCTCTGGAACAAGAACCGCATGGCCGGCCTGGACATCGGCGGCTCGGACTCGTATTCCCAGCTGGGCGACGGCTCATCGTGGTCGATGGGCGCCGGCCCCGGCTTCAACCTGCGCTACTGGTTCCGCGAAGACCACTACAACGCGCCGCGATCCTACCTGGACCTGACCACCCAATACCGCTTCAACATCGGTGGCGGCCAGGCCGATCGCGCCAAGGGCCTGTTCATCAATCTGACCCTGTCCTACTGAGTCGCGCCGACACATATTCACGAAGGAGTCCATGAGCATGACTACCCCGACCCCGTTCCTGTCCCGCCGCCCGCGCCTGGCGTCGGCCCTGTGCGCTGCGCTGCTGGCGCTGGCCGCCGGCGCCTCGCAGGCGCAGCAGGCTTCGTCCATCGTCATCCAGGGCAAGGAAAATTGGCTGTTTCCCGGCTGGGGCAGCCTGACCCAGGTGGACACACGCGGCATCGACGCCGCGACCCAACTGGTACGCGAGACCCGCGACGCGCTCGCCGCCAAGGGCGTCCAACTCGAAGTGCTGGTGCTGCCCGACAAGACCCTGTTCTACCAGGACAAGCTGCCGGACGGCACGGCGCTGAGCGCCGAGGTCAAGAAGCGCTATCAGACCATCCAGGACAAGCTCAAGGCCGCCGGCATCTCCACCATCGACGACGAAGCCGTGCTGCGCCGCGTGAAGGACGGCGGGCAGGAGGTGTTCTACCGCACCGACCAGCACTGGACCCAGGCGGCCGCCGACGCCACCGCCGAGGCCCTGGCACAGCGCATCAAACAAGACGTGAAGACCCTGGCGGGCAAGCCGGGCACCGGCATGGCGCTGGGCAGCATGGTCAATGAACGCCGCTATGGCGATCTGGCCGAACTGTTCCTGACGCCCGACCAGCGCAAGCAGGCCGGACGCGAAACCTTCGCCGTGCGCCGCCAGGCCGACAACCAGAGCCTGATCGACGACGCGCCGGCCCCGGTTCACGTGACCGGTCACAGCATGGTGCAGCCCTACTTTGGCTTTCCCCAAAAACTGTCCAACCTGCTGGACCGTCCGGTTTCGGTGAATTGGAAACCCGGCAACGTTGGCCACTGGATCATGCTGCTCGAATACCTGGAATCGCCCGCCTTCAAGCAGAACAAGCCGCAGGTGCTGGTGTGGCAGATGTTCGAGCCCACCTACGCGCAGGGCCCGGATGCCAAGGGGTTGTGGGACAACGCCTCCATCATGACCGCCGACGCCTGGCGCGGCCGCATGAAGGCGGCGGTGGGGCAGTAGCGCCGTGGCGCAACCGGACAAGACTGCGCCGCCGGAGGCCGGCCATCGGCGCAACGCCATCGTGATCGGCGTGCTGCTGGCGCTCGGTCTGGGCTGGGGCGCGTGGTGCCTGGCGCAAGCCAGGTTGAGCGCCGCGGACATCGCGCCCACGGCCTGGATGAACGGCGCCGCGGGCACCGCGCTGAACCAGTCGCTGCGCCTGCCTGCGCAGGACGCGCTCAACACCTGGAATGCCGCGATCCGCTACCGCGCGTTCGGCGACCTGGGCGACCAGGTCGCCATGGGCTGCCCGCAATGGCTGTTCTATCGCGACGGACTGCGGCCGCGGCCCGGGGTACACGTGTTCGACGAACGCCTGCGCCTGATGCGCCATTGGGTGGCGGAACTGCGTCAGCGGCAGGTGCAGGTGCTGGTGGTGGCCGTGCCCGACAAATCGCGCATCGAAGCCGATCATCTGTGCGGCCAGACCGTATCGTTGCCCATGCGGCGCACGCTGGACGACTGGCAGGCCGCCCTGCGGGCGCAGGGGGTGCCGTTCGTCGACCTGCGCGAGGCGCTGGCGCGGTCCGAGGCGCCGCGCTACTTCCGCACCGACGTGCACCTGAATGCGAGCGGCGCTCAGGCCGCGGCGGCGCGCGTGGCCCAGGCCGCCCTGCCGTTGCTGGGCGGCCCGGGCACCCAGGCCTTCAAGGAAGACCCGGCCGGCCCGCCGCAACCGCGCATGGGCGACCTGATCGTGCTGGCCGGGCTGGAACAGGCGCGGCCCGGCTGGCGTCCCGAGCTGGATCTGGCCGCGCCGCGGAAAATCGAGCCGGTGCGCAGCGGCGGCCTGCTGGACGACACACCGCCGGTGCAAGTGCTGCTGGCCGGCAGTTCCAACGGCCGCCGCAGCAATTTCGCCGAGCGGCTGGGCATGGGGCTGGGCCGCGAGGTATGGAACCTGAGCCTGGATGGCGGACAGTTTTCCGGAGCCTTGCTGGTGGCGCTCAAGCAGCGCGAGCAATGGCCCAAGAGCCTGAAGCTGGTGATCTGGGAGTTTTCGGAAATGGCGCTGTCGCTGCCGCTGACCGATGACGAAAAAGCCGTGCTGGCCCGTTTGCCCTGACCCAAGATGCTATTTAACTCGTACCTGTTCCTGCTGATCTTCCTGCCCGTCACGCTGGCGGTTTACTACGGCGCGGGCCGCTTCAACCTGCGGCTGGCGGCGCTATGGCTGTGCCTGACGTCCTTGGTGTTCTACGGCTGGTGGAATCCGCAATTCGTGCTGCTGCTGGCGGGTTCGATCGCCTTCAACTTCGGGGTCAGCCTGCTGATCCTGCGCACGGCGGCGCGGCCAAAGCTCCAGGGCCTGATCGCGGGCCTGGGCGTGGGCGCCGACCTGGCGCTGCTGTTCCACTACAAGTACTTCGCCACGCTGCTCAACTTCCTGAACGACCTGGGCATGAGCGGCTCGACCATGGACTCGATCGTCCTGCCCCTGGGCATTTCGTTCTTCACCTTCACCCAGATCGGCTATCTGCTGGATTGCCGCGCGGGCGTGGTGAAAGAGCGCAGCCTGCTCAGTTATGTGTTGTTCGTGACCTTCTTCCCGCACCTGATCGCCGGCCCGATCCTGCATCACAAGGAGATGATGCCGCAGTTCGCGCAGCCCCAGAATTACCGCTTCAAGGCCGAGAACCTGTCGGTGGGCGGCATGCTGTTCGTGATCGGGCTGGCCAAGAAGGTACTGCTGGCCGATGGCATCGCGCCCTATGCCGACGCCGGCTTCGCCGCGCCGGGCGAGCTGCAGTTCTGGGGCGCGTGGGGCGCCAGCCTGTGCTACGCGTTGCAACTGTACTTCGACTTCTCCGGCTATTCGGACATGGCGCTGGGCCTGGCCAAGATGTTCGGCATCCGCTTCCCGCTGAACTTCAACTCGCCTTACAAGGCCGGCAGCATCATCGAGTTCTGGGCGCGTTGGCACATGACGCTGACGCGCTACCTGACTGCCTATCTCTACTATCCCGTGGCGATGGCCGTGTCGAAGTGGCGCACCGACCGCAACCTGCCGGTCGGCGCCCAGGGCGTGGCCACGGCCGGCGGCTTCCTGGCCAGCATCGTCACGCCAACGCTGTTCACGATGGCGCTGGCCGGCGTCTGGCACGGCGCCGGCTTCCAATTCCTGGTGTTCGGCCTGCTGCACGCCCTGTACCTGTCGGTGAACCACGCCTGGCGCATCTTCGTGGTCGGCCGCAAGCCCGCGGCCGCGCGCAACCAGGGCATGATCGTGCGCGCCGCCTGCGTGCTGCTGACTTTCGTCGCGGTACTGGTGGCGCAGGCCTTCTTCCGCGCCCATGGCGTGGGCGACGCCATGCTGCTGATGCAGGGCATGATCGGGCTGCGCGGCATGGAAACGCTGGATCTGGCCGCCCATGTCGGTGGCCTGGCCTGGGGGGACGCCTGGCGCGTGCTGGTCGGCCATCACCTGCAGCTGATCTATGCTGTGACGCTGCTGGGTATCGCCTGGTTCGCGCCGAACGCGCACCAGATCCTGGGCCGCTACTCGCCAGCGCTGTTCAGGCAGCAGG
Organism: Achromobacter sp.; assembly: GCF_050285565.1. Taxonomy (GTDB): domain Bacteria; phylum Pseudomonadota; class Gammaproteobacteria; order Burkholderiales; family Burkholderiaceae_B; genus Achromobacter. Next base: position 326,093 of record NZ_JBLZXG010000001.1, on the reverse strand, counting down.
AAGCGCCGTCGCCCTGGCTGCGCTGGCGCCCCAACCTGGCCTGGCTGGCCGTGATGCTGACCCTGCTGTTTTTCTGCCTGGTGAACCTGCACAAGGAAACCCGGTTCCTCTATTTCCAATTCTGACCGCGGCGCGGTCGCGGAGTACGTCATGGACATCAACGACATCGAAGCCAAGGTCGCCGAGCTGATCGAAGGCATTATCCTCACCAAGGTCGATTCCGACACCCTGCTGATCGAATCAGGGCTGGTCGACTCGCTGGCCGCCGTCGATGTGGCGCTGGCGGTGGAGCGCCAGTTCGGCTGCAAGATCCCGCCCACCGAGATCGACGTCCACCTGGAATCGGTGCACACGCTGGCGGCGTTCATCGCGGAGCACGCCCGCGTCTGACGCCTTACTTGGGGGCTGCATCATGCGTTTCGATTTCAACGCCTGCGATTTCGCCGAGACCGGCGTGGGCGCCGATGCCGTCGCAGTGGTCGACGCGCGCGGCGCGCTCTCCTGGGGCGCGTTGCGGGCCGCCACCCAGGCCTGGGAACAGCAGGCCTTGCGGGCCGGCGTCACGGCCGGCGTGCCGCTGGTGATATCCGGCCACAAGGAAGCCGCCTTCCTGGTGGCGATCCTGGGCTGCCTGCGGCTGCGGGTGCCGTTCGTGCCCGTGGACGTCATCAACCCGCCCGAACGCATTGCCCGCATCGGCGAGCTGGTGCGCGCCGGGTTGCGCTATGACGCCCAGGCCGGCACCTTCCGCACGGGCTGCGCCAGCCCCGCGCCGCTGGCCGAGGCCGACCTGGCCTACATCATGTTCACCTCGGGCAGCACCGGCGACCCCAAGGGCGTGCAGATCGGACGCGAAAGCGTCAGCCTCTTCGCCGGCTGGATCCGCGACTGCCTCGACCTGGGCGCGGCGCCGGCATTCATGGATCAGATGCTGTTCAGCTTCGACTTCTCGCTGTTCAACTGGGTCGGCGCGCTGGAGCTGGGCGGCGCCTGCGTGCTGTGCCCGCGCGAGACCATCGCGCAGCGCGACGGCTTCGTGCGCTACCTGGCCGAGACCGGCGTCAATGTCTGGGCCTCGACCCCGTCGTTCGTGCGCCAGCAGTTGTTCAACCCGGACTTCGACCACGCCCATCTGCCACAACTGCGGGTCTTCGTATTCGGCGCCGAGTCGCTGACACCGGCGCTGGCCGAAGAACTGTGGCAACGCTTTCCCGACGTGCGCATCATCAACTCGTATGGGCCCACCGAGGCCACCTGCTCGACCACCTGGGTCGAGATCGATCCGGCCCTGCGCGCCCAGGCGCCCAATCCCTTCCCCATCGGCCGCGCCAAACCCTATGCCGAGGTCTTCATCGAGAACGGCGAGATCAGCATTGCCGGCGACCACGTCATGCGCGGCTACCTCAACCGCCCCGACCTGAACGCCTCGCGCATGTTCAGGCGCAACGGCAAGCGCGGCTACCGCAGCGGCGACCTGGGCGAGATCGACGCGCGCGGCCTGGTGACGTTCCGCGGCCGCGTCGACGATCAGATCAAGCTGCACGGCTACCGCATCGAACTGGCCGAGATCGACGCCGCCATCGCCGCCCTGCCCGGTGCGCGCGCCGGCGCCACGGTCGCGCTGCGGCGGCCCGATGGCGCTATCATCCGTCTGATCGGGTTCGTCGAACCCGCCGAGGCCGGCCCCGCGGGCCTGCAGCCGCTGCCGGCGGCGCTGCAAGGCTGGAAGGCCGCGCTGGGGCGCAAGTTGCCTCCTTACATGATCCCTTCCGAACTGGTGGCGTGCCACCGCTTCCCGACGACCAGCACCGACAAGGCGGATCGCAAGCAGCTCGAACGCATGTATCTCGACGCCCGCCTGAGCAAGAAACCGGAGCCGCAAGCATGACCCGTCGCATTCCCTTCCCCGCCCTGGCGCTGGCGTTGGCCATTGCCGGGGGCGCCGCGCACGCCGAGGGCGTGCTGGCGCAGCTCTATGCCGCGCGCCCGCCCGCGGGCTCGTCGTTCGTGCGCGTCGTCAATCCCGAGACCGGCCCGGTACGCGTGCAGATTGCCAACGGCCCGTCGCAGGAGATCAGCCCGACCCGGCCCGCCAGCACCTATGCCATCGTCAAGGGCAACCAGCCGTTCAACCTGCTGCTTGACGGCAGGCCGGCGGCCAGCGTGCAGGTCAAGCCCGACACCTTCACCACCCTGGTGGTGCGCCGCGACGGCGTCAACCTGACCTATGTGGCGATCGACGACAGCAATGGCGCGCAGGACGCGCTCAAGGCCGAGCTGCGCTTCTACAACCTGGCGGCCGATTGCCCCGGCGCCAGGCTCGAAGTCAGTCCGGCCGGCCCCACGCTGTTCCAGGACGTCAAGCCGGGCGCGGCGGCGGCGCGCGCCATCAACCCGGTCAGCGCTACGCTGGCGGCGGGCTGCGGCACGGTGGTCTCGCCCTCGCTGGCCCTGCCGGCCCTGCAACCGGGCGACCACTACAGCCTGTTCCTCACCGGCAGCGCCACCGCCCCCATCCTGCACGGCCAGAGCAGCGCCACGGATCCCTATACCAAGTAAGGAGGCCGCATGCGCCGCGTATTCCGGGACGACCACGAACTGTTGCGCGACCAGGTCCGGCGCTTCATCGCGGCGGAGATCGCGCCTCACTATGCCGAATGGGAACGGGCGGGCATTGTGCCGCGTGCGCTGTGGCGCCGGGCCGGCGAGGAAGGACTGCTGAATTGCGCATTGCCCGAGCCCTACGGCCTGGGCGGCGATTTCGGCCATGCGGCGGTCGTCATCGAGGAACTGGCGCGCGCGAATTATCTCGGCATCGGGTTTTCGATCCACTCGGACATGGTGGCGCCCTACCTGGATGCCTTCGGCACGACCGCGCAAAAGGCACGCTGGCTGCCGGCCATGACGCGCGGCGAGGTGATCGGCGCCATTGCCTTGACCGAGCCCGGCGCGGGCAGCGACCTGAAAGCGGTGCGGACCCGCGCCCGTCGCGACGGTGCACACTATGTGCTGAGCGGCCAGAAGACGTTCATCACCAACGGCGTCAATGCCGGCCTGGCCATCGTGCTGGCCAGTACCGATCCCGACCTGGGCGCGCGCGGCCTGTCGCTGTTCTGCGTCGAAGAGAACTTGCCCGGCTACACCAAGGGCTTGCCGTTGAGCAAGATCGGCCAGCACTGCCAGGACACCTGCGAACTGTATTTCGATGACGTGCGGGTGCCAGCCGATTGCCTGCTGGGACAGGAAAACGGCGCCTTCGGCTACCTGACGCAGGAACTGGCGCGCGAACGGCTTGCGATCGCGCTGCGCGCCGGCGCCTCGCTCGAAGGCATGATCGAGGAAGCCGCCGAATACACCCGCAACCGCAAGGTCTTTGGCCGTCGCGTCATCGACTACCAAAACTCACGCTTCAAGCTGGCCAGCGCGCGCGCCCAGAGCACCATGCTGCGCGTGTTCCTGGACGACTGCCTGGAACGGCACATGGCCGGCGAACTCGACGCCACGCGCGCGGCCATCGCCAAGCTCAACGCCACGGAAATGCAAGGCGCGATCCTGGACGAGCTGCTACAGCTATATGGCGGCTATGGCTACATGGCCGAATATGGCATCGGCCGCGCCTGGGCGGACGCGCGCGCGCTGCGCCTGTTCGGCGGCACCAGCGAAATCATGCGGGAGATCATCGGCCGCGGCTTTGCCTGAAGCCGCCCGCTGTCAGGCGCGCGCCGCCATCCAGGCGGCCATCAGCGCGCGCGCCTCGGGCGTGTCGCCGATCACCCAGGGGTCGACCGCGAACGCCACGATGCGCTTGGCGCCATAGCCGCGGGCCACGTCCCACTGCTGCCGGACCCGGCTGAAATCGGCCGAACGGGCCTTGAACGTGGTGCCGTCCGTGCTCCCCGACGGCAGCTCCTCGAACAGCTCCATGACCAGGTCGAACGCGGCGCGGCGCTTGAGCAGCATGTCGTGCAGCGGTTCCAGCGCCCGATAATTGGCCAGGCCCGCCACGCCCACCCCGTCCTGGATCATCGGATGGATGCGCACCTCGTCCAGTATCCGCGACCACAACTGCATCAAGGAACCATTGCCACCGAGCCGGCTGTGATAGGTCGACACCGACGGAACACGATGGCAGCTCGCCAGCGAGGCCTGGGTGAAGGCGCCCAGCCATGGCGCCAGGAGCGCCTGGCGTTCGGGCCGGGCCCAGTTGTACTGCTCAAGTTCGTAAGGCACGTACCAGCCACGGAAATTGCGGCGCCGGGGCCAGGCGGCGGCGCGCATGTAGGCCACGCCCCGCTCACGGGTGTGATCCAGGTAGGCGGCCAGCGCCGCATCGTCGGGCGCGGCCAGCATATTCCACCAGCGCTGGTCGTAGGGCAGGCCCACATGCACCCCCAGGCCGTTGCGGTCAGCCTCGTCGAAGATGGCCTCCAGCATCGGCTGGGGCGCCATCCAGTCATCCGGCCGCCCGCCCTCCAGGCCGGCCCACTGCAGGAAGACCTCGCGGCAACCCAGCCGCCGGTAGACGGCAAAGCGTTGGCGCCATTGCGCGCGCGTCAGGTCGAGGTGGCTGAGCCAGAGTTGCAGGAAGGTCGCGTTCAGCGAGATCGGCGGCGCGCAGGCCGCCAGCGGCGCGAGCGCGCCCAGCGCCGCCGCCTGCAACAGGCGGCGGCGCGTCGGGGAGGAAAGCCGCGGGCGCGTCAGGACAGAACCCGTGTGGCGGAATCAGCCGCGATTGCCGAACAGGCCCGACAGCGAGGCCAGCAGGTCGCTCGGGTTGAAGGACTGGCCCGGCTGGACCGCGCCATCGGGGGTGACTTTGTCCACCAACTGCGGCAGCAGCGCGGACAGCGCACCCAGCACCGAACCGGTGTCCTGGCCGGTCTTGGCCGCCAGTTCCTCGACCACGCCCGGATCCAGCACCCGGCCGAGCTGGTCGGCGCTGACCGGCAGGTTCTGGCCCTGGCCGATCCACGACGCGATGATCTCGCCCAGCCCGCCTTGCTGGAAGCTGGCGATCAGGCCGGACAGACCGCCCGGGTATTTGTTCAATTGTTCGATCAGGGCCGGCAACAACGCGGCCGAGCCGCCTTGCTGGCCGCCGCCGGCCATCGAGGCCAAGGTATCCAATAGACTCATCGCCGTACTCCAGGAAAATCGGAAATCCAGTATAGGCCCACGGCGCGGCGCATTCGGTCATGCAACGGGCCGCGCCGCCGATCTTTGCAAAACTTGTCCTTTGGCAAGCGCCTGCCACCGCCTCAGTCCGCTCGCCGCAGGGCCCGCAACGCCTTCTGGCCGGCACGGCCATCGGCGGGCAGGCCCAGGGCGGGCTGCGCCGCGCGCAGGGCCTCGCGGGTACGTGCACCGATCATGCCATCGGGTTCGCCCAGTTCATAGCCGCGGGCGATCAGGAGCCGCTGCAGCTCGCGCCGCTCGGCGCGCGACAGGCCAGGGTCGTCGGTCGGCCAGGCCTGCGCCAGCGGCGCCCCGCCCCGCAGGCGGTCGGACAGGTGCGCGATCGCCAGCGCGTAGCTCTCGGCCGCGTTGTACGCGTACAGCGCATCGAAGTTGCGCGTCACCAGGAAGGCCGGCCCGTTCGGCCCGGCCGGCAGCAGCAGGCCCGCCGGGGTCTGGCCCGGCGGCAACGGCGAGCCGTCCGCGCGTGTCACGCCCTGGCCGCGCCAGAACCCCAGCGGATGCTTATTCTTGCGGCCGGCGCCGGCGGTGCTCATCGCCGCGGGCAGCCTGACCTCGTAACCCCAGTCCAGGCCGCCGCTCCAGCCGGCGCGCTTGAGGAAATTGGCGGTGGAGGCGAGCGCGTCCGGCACACTGTCGACCAGATCGCGCCGGCCGTCGCCGTCGAAATCCACCGCCAGCCGCAGATAGGTCGACGGCATGAACTGGGTCTGGCCGAAGGCCCCGGCCCACGATCCCTTGAGCCTGTCGGGGTCGATATGCTCGTCCTGGATGATCTTGAGCGTGGCGTAGAACTCGCCACGGAAATACGCCTGCCGCCGGCCGAAACACGACAGCGTCGACAACGACGTCAACAAGGGCCGCCCGCCCAGGGTACGACCATAATTGCTTTCGACGCCCCACACCGCCGCGATGGTGGCCGGATCCACGCCGTAGCGCGCGGCGGCGCGATCGAGTTCGGCGCGCCAGCGCGCCATGCCGTCCTTGCCATCGGCGACACGCTCGTCGTCGACCAGGGCCGCCATGTAGTCCCAGATCGGCGTCTTGAATTCGGGTTGGGCATCGAGCAGGTCGATCACCGCCATGTCGGGCGCGAGAGAGGCGGTGTGCGTGTCGAACGTGGCGCCGGACACGCCGGCCTTGGCCGCCGGCGCGCGCAGACCGGCCAGGCAGGCCGCGAAGCTGTCGGCGCCCTGGGCGGCGGGAGACAAGGTCAAGGCAAGCGCGGCCAGGGACGCGGCGTAGCGGGTTTTCATGTCGTGGGCGTTCCTGCGGAGGGATCGGGCGCCTCGCCTTGCAGGCGCGGTTGCCAGTCTTCGACCAGGCCCAGGCGGGCGCGCTTTTCGAACAGTGCGCGCCAGTTGGGCGACAACGCCGGCAGCGCGGCCAGCTCGGTCAGCGTGGGCACGTCCAGCACCCGGCGGTTGAGAATGTCCTGGACGCGGGCCAGCGTCCATTGCGGATGGGGTCGGTCACGCAGCGCCAGTGTCGCGCCCGGCGCCAGCCAGCCCTCGCGCAGCACGCGGTAGTACCAGCCGGTCTTGCCGCTGGCCTGAACCCGCGCCGACATGCCGGCGTGCCCGAAACGGTGGTTCAGCTTCCAACACGGCTGGCGCGCCTGCGACACCTGGATCAACGCCTCGCCCGCCGCATAGACGTCGCCCACGCAGACGTCGTGCTCGGTCATGCCGGTGGTGGAGAGGTTTTCGCCGAACGCGCCCGGCGCGCGCAGCACGGCTCGCTCGCCCAGTTCGCGCAGCCAGTCTGGATAATGTTCCCGCGCGTAATGATGCAGCGCCTTTTCGGGGCCGCCATGAAAGCGCCGGTCTGCCTGCGCGTCGCCACGCAGCCCTTCCGGGCCGAGCCACAGCGGCCCGGCCACCGGATGCTTGTCGATGCCGCTATCGCGGCCGGAGTCCCCCAGCGGGCGCACCGCGCCCGTCAGCAATGCGTCGATGACGATATCCATGCGCCTGTGTCCTCAGTCCGCCTGCAGCGCGGCCAGCTCGGCCTCGTCGAATCCGGCGGCGCGCCGCGCCGGCAGGTTGAAAGGCCCGCGCAAGCGCGGCGCGCGGTAGCGCGCGGCCAGTTCGGCATAGCAGGCAACGGGCTCCCTGCCCTGCTCGGCGCAAAGCTGCTTGTACCAATGGTTGCCGATCGCCACATGGCCGATCTCGTCGCGCAGGATGAGATCGACGATTGCCGCGCTCTGCGCATCCCCGGCTCCCGCCAGCTTGTTGCGGATCAGCGGCGAGGCGTCCAGACCGCGCGCCTCCAGCGTGCGCGGCACCAGCGCCAGCCGCGCCAGCAGATCGTCACAGGTGCGCTCGGCCATTTCCCACAGGCCGTTGTGGCCGGGAAAATCGCCATACGCGTAACCCAGATCCGCCAGGCGCTGGTTCAGCAATTCGAAATGGCCGGCCTCTTCGCGCGCCACGCGCAGCCAGTCGCGGTAGAACGCGTCCGGCATGCCGGCGAAGCGCCAGAGGATGTCCAGCGCCAGGTTCACCGCATTGAACTCGATGTGCGCCAGCGCGTGCAGCAGCGCCGCGCGGCCCTCCAGGGTGGCCATGGAACGCTGCGGCACTTCGGCCGGCGACACCAGCACGGGCGTGGCGGGCCGGCCCGGCAGCGTGGCCGACGCAACGTAGCGCCGCGCGCGATCCAGCGGCGCATCGTCGCCGATGGCGCGTACCCGCGCCAGCTTGTCCGCCCAGCCGCTCGCGGCCAGCGCCTGCAGCGCCTGCGCCCGCAGACAGGCCGCGTCGCTGGCGCGCGGGCCATCCCCGCCCGGGGAAAGGATCGAATTGCTATCCATGAGGAATTCCGGTGCGCGGCGACGCCACGCCGCCCGCAAGACAAAGACAAAGACAAAGACAATAACCCTGCGCACGCGTCAGGCGCCGTGCGCCACGCGCCAGCGAAGACTTTATCATTCGTCCATGGATTCGCCGCTACGCCTGACCATCGAGACCAACCTGTCCCGCGTGGACGCCCGCCAGTGGGACGCGCTGGCCGGCGACCAGCCGTTCCTGCGCCACGCGTTCCTGCATGCCCTGCACGACACCGGCTGCGCCGCGCCGCGCACCGGCTGGTCGCCGCACTACCTGTTGCTGTGGCGCGGCGACGCGCTGGCCGGCGCCGTGCCGCTCTACCTGAAATCGCATTCGCGCGGCGAATATGTGTTCGACTATGCCTGGGCCGACGCTTTCGAGCGCCACGGCCTGCGCTACTACCCCAAGCTGCTGGCGGCGGTGCCGTTCACGCCGGTCTCGGGTCCGCGCCTGCTGGCCGCCGATGACGCGGACCGCGACACCCTGGTGCGCGGGCTGGTCGCCTTCGCCGAAGAGATCCAGGTATCGTCGCTGCACTTGCTGTTTCCCGCCGCCGCGGACCTGCGCGCCCTGCGCGAGGCCGGATTCATGGTGCGCGAAAGCGTGCAGTTCCACTGGACCAATCCGGGCTACGCCGACTTCGATGCCTTCCTGGCCAGCATGAGCCACGACAAGCGCAAGAAGATCCGCCAGGACCGCAAGAAAGTGGCGCAGGCCGGGCTGGCGTTCCGCTGGCTGCGCGGCGCGCAGATCGCCGCCGCCGACCTGGATTTCTTCTACCAGTGCTACTGCCACACCTACTTCAACCACGGCAATCCGCCCTACCTGAGCCGCGAGTTCTTCCTGCGCGCCTACCGCGACCAGCCCGACGCCTTCGTGCTGATCCTGGCCGAGCGCGACGGCCGGCCGGTGGCCGCGGCCCTGAACCTGGCCGGCGGCGACACGCTGTATGGCCGCTACTGGGGCGCGACGGAATACGTGCCGGGACTGCATTTCGAGACCTGCTACCTGCAGGCCATCGCCTATTGCATCGCCCAGGGCCTGGCGCGTTTCGAGGGCGGCGCGCAAGGCGAACACAAGATGGCGCGCGGTTTGCTGCCCACGCCCACCTGGTCGGCGCACTGGGTCGCCGACGCGCGTTTCGCGGCCGCGATCCAGCATTTTCTCGATGAGGAAACCGCCGCGGTCGATGACTACCTGGGCGAACTGGAAGCCCACACGCCGTTCAAGCGCGCCGGGCCGGGCTGAACCTCAGAGGAAGCGGTCCAGCAATTTGCGGCTGTGCTTGTCCAGCGACGGCACATCGCGCACCAGATAGAAAATGCCGTGGCTGTCGGCGATCAGCAGCGTTTGCTGGCTCAGGCGCCGGATGTCCTCTTCGCCGCGCAACGTGAAACGGGTCGGCCCCTTGTCGGTTTCCACGTTCCACACGCTGGGCGTGGCAAAGGTGGACACGCTGACCAGCTTGCGGATCTCCGGCATGAACTCGCGGCCGGCCAGTTCCTCTTCGATCAGGGCGCGTTCGGCCGCGGGCACATCGGCCAGGCGTTCGATCCACAACAACTCGCGGCCGTCGCCGGTCACCAACGACAGCCCGCGGTCGGCCTCGCTGATCGGAAAGGCCCGTACGGGGATCACGCCCTCGTGCGCGACGCCGTCGGCACCCTGGAACACCAAACGCCCGAACGCATTGCGTCGCAGCTGAAAAACGGGAAGCGTCATGACGGTTATCTCGCTCAGGCCACGGCGGCCATGTCTTCGCTGCCAGAGGACTGCGCATCCGCCTCGTTCTGACGCGCCTGCGCCTGGTACAGCCGGTAGTAGGCGCCTTCGCGCGCCATCAGTTCCTCGTGCGGCCCCTGCTCGACGATCTGGCCACGATCCAGCACCACCAGCCTGTCAGCCTTGCGCAAGGTGCTCAGGCGGTGGGCGATGGCGATGGTGGTGCGGCCGCGCACCAGGTTGTCCAGCGCCTTCTGGATTTCCTTCTCGGTGGTGGTGTCAACCGACGAGGTGGCTTCGTCCAGGATCAGGATGCGCGGGTCGATCAGCAGCGCGCGCGCGATCGAGATGCGCTGGCGTTCGCCGCCGGACAGCGCCTGGCCGCGTTCGCCCACCAGCGAATCGTAGCCATGCGGCAGGCGCAGGATGAACTCGTGCGCATGGGCGGCGCGGGCTGCGGCCACGATTTCGTCGCGGGTGGCGTCCGGTTTGCCGTAGGCGATGTTCTCGGCGATGGTGCCGAAGAACAGGAAGGGTTCTTGCAGCACCAGCCCGATATTGCGGCGATAGTCGGCCACGCGCACCGAACGGATATCGACCCCGTCCACCAGGATCGCGCCTTCCGACACGTCATAAAACCGGCAGATCAGGTTGATCAGCGTGCTCTTGCCCGAGCCGCTGTGCCCCACCAGCCCGATCATCTCGCCCGGCGCGATGCTCAGATCCAGGCCCCGGATGACCTGGCGGTTGCCATAGCGAAAGCCGACATCGCGCAATTCGATGCGGCCGTTGATATGCGGCAGCTTGGCGGGATTCTGCGGCTCCGGCACGCTCGAAACATGGTCCAGGATATCGAAAATGCGTTTGGCGCCGGCGGCGGCCTTTTGCGTCACCGAAACGATGCGGCTCATCGAATCCAGGCGCGTGTAGAAGCGCCCGATATAGGCCAGGAACGCCGCCAGCACCCCCACCGTGATCTGTTTCTGCGAAACCTGCCAGATGCCGAAGATCCACACCACCAACAAACCGACCTCGGTCAGCAGCGTGACCGTGGGCGAGAACAGCGACCAGGTGGTGTTGACGCGGTCATTCACTTCCAGGTTGCGGTTGTTGGCCTCGCGGAACCGCGCCACTTCGCGCTTTTCCTGGGCAAAAGCCTTGACCACGCGGATGCCGGGAATGGTGTCGGCCAGCACATTGGTGATCTCCGACCAGATGCGGTCGACCTTCTCGAAGCCATGGCGCAGCCGGTCGCGCACGGCGTGAATCATCCAGATGATGAACGGCAGCGGCACCAGCGTGACCAGCGCCAGCCACGGATTGATCGACACCAGGATCGCGGCGGTCATGGCGATCATCAGGATATCGTTGGCGAAGTCCAGCAAGTGCAGCGACAGGAACACGCAGATGCGGTCGGTCTCGCTGCCGATGCGGGAAATCAGGTCGCCGGTGCGCTTGCCGCCGAAATACTCCAGCGACAGCTGCTGCAGATGTTCATAGGTGGTGGTGCGCAGATCCGCGCCGATGCGCTCGCTGACCCAGGCCAGGATATAGGTGCGGGCCCAGCCCAGCCCCCAGGCCAGGAAGGCCGAACCCAGCAGCCCGCCCAGGTACAGGCGGACCTTGCTGTAGTCGATGGGCGCGCCGTTCTGGAACGGAATCAGCACGTCGTCCATCAGCGGCATGGTCAGGTAAGGCGGCACCAGCGCCGCCGCCGTGCCCATCAAGGTCAGCAGGAAACCGGCCAGCAACGGCAGGCGGTAGGGCCGCGCGAACCGCCACAGGCGCAGCAGCGCCCAGGTGGTCGACGGCGAGGCCTGTTCCTGGTTGCAGGAGGGACACTCATCCTGCCCGGCGGGAATGACGTTATTACAGATGGTGCACTGGCGCTCGCCCGGTGCCGCTTCCTGGTGGCCGGACAGGCGGATCGCCTGCTGCGCCTCGAACTGACCCAGCAGCCGCAAGGCGGCCGGGTTGCACGCCAGGGTGAAGCGCCAGATGCCCAGGCGGGCACGGTCGTCGTGCAACTCCAGCACGGCCGCGCCGGCGTGGTCGGAAAGATTCAGGGACAGTTGGGGCGCATAAAGCCAGGATTCCCAACCGGTATCGGCCGGATTGCGCGCGATCAGGCGGCGGTCGGTCACGGCGACCAGTCCTGGGCGGAACTTCAGCCGCTGATCCAGGTCTATTTCGAGCCAGGCCAGCAGGGTTTCGCCCTCCGCCAGTTCTGCGCGGAATTCATCCCGCCAGCGGGCAGGAAAGGCTTCGGCTAGGCCGGACAGCAGATGTGGTTTTTTCATTGGAACGCATACCGGGCCAAGACTCTGCCCTACAAGGCGGCAACGGCTTTCCGGCCCCAGGCTGGAAACGTGTCCCTTCCTTACAACACAACGAGTTCACGCCTTGGAAGGCGTCGTATAGTATCAGCCGATTTTTCTAATTAGGAATATCTGGGATCCCCCACTCGTTGGCATTATTCTTAAGGCGCAACCCCAATAAATTCGCGGTCTTGCATAGGGGCGTCCGCGCGTGCCAACCTGCTTCTCAAGTAAATTAAAACATGAAAAAGAAAGACATTGAATTTCTCGATGTCGTGGCTTTGCGCGGCCCGAACATTTGGACGTACCGTCCGGTACTCGAAGCGTGGGTGGATATCGGCGAGCTGGAGGACTACCCCTCCAACACGATCCCCGGCTTCTACGAGCGCCTGACCGCCTGGCTGCCGACCCTGATCGAGCACCGTTGCAGCCCGGGCGTGCGCGGCGGCTTCCTGTCCCGCGTCAAGGAAGGCACCTGGCCCGGCCACATTCTCGAACATGTCACCCTGGAATTGCAGAACCTGGCCGGCCTGCGCGGCGGATTCGGCAAGGCCCGGGAAACCTCCACCCGCGGGGTCTACAAAGTTGTCGTGCGCGCCTGGCAGGAACAGGTGACCCGCGCCGCCCTGAACGAAGGGCGCGACTTGGTCATGGCCGCCATCGAAGACCGCCCGTTCGACGTGGACGCGGCCGTGGCACGCCTGCGCCGGCTGATCGACAAGCATTGCCTGGGGCCCAGCACCGCCTGCATCGTCGATGCCGCCGATGACCGCGACATTCCCTACATCCGCCTGTTCGAAGGCAACCTGGTGCAATTCGGCTACGGCTCGCGCCAGCGCCGCATCTGGACGGCCGAGACCGACCGCACCAGCGCCATCGCCGAAGGCATCTCGCGCGACAAGGACCTGACCAAGGAACTGCTCTCGACCTGCGGCGTGCCGGTGCCCGAAGGGCGCCTGGTCGACAGCGAGGACGACGCCTGGTCGGCCGCCGAGGACATCGGCCTGCCGGTGGTGGTCAAGCCGTACGACGGCAACCACGGCCGCGGCGTGTTCACCAACCTGACCACCCGCGAGGAAGTGGTTTCCGCCTACCGCGTCGCGGTCGACGAAGGCAGCGGCGTCATCGTCGAACGCTTCGTGCTGGGCAACGAACACCGCCTGCTGGTGGTGGGCAACCGCATGGTGGCCGCCGCCGCCGGCGAGCCGGCCTGGGTCACGGGCGACGGCAAATCCACCATCGCCGACCTGATCGACAGCCAGATCAACACCGATCCGCGCCGCGGCCGCACCGAGAACCACCCGCTCAACCCGGTGCGCCTGGATTCGGCCGCGCGTCTCGAAATCGCCCGCCAGGGTCTATCGGAAGACAGCGTGCCGGCAGACGGCCAGCGCGTGCTGGTGCAGCGCAGCGGCAACGTCGCCTTCGACGTCACCGACCGCGTGCACCCCAGTGTCGCCGCCACCGTGACCCTGGCGGCCCGCGTGGTCGGCCTGGACATCGCCGGCGTCGACCTGGTAGCCGAGGACATCTCGCGTCCGCTCGACGAACAGCGCGGCGCCATTGTCGAAGTCAACGCCGGCCCCGGCCTGCTGATGCACCTGAAGCCGGCCGACGGCCCTGCGCGCCCCGTGGGCCGCGCCATCGTCGACCACCTGTTTCCTGAAGGCGACGCCGGCCGCATCCCCATCGTCGGCGTCACCGGCACCAACGGCAAGACCGTGGTCGCGCGCCTGGTCGCGCGCCTGCTGCACCTGTCGGGCAAGCGCACCGGCCTGGCCTGCAGCGAGGGCCTGTACCTCGACCGCCGCCTGGTGCAAAAGGGCGACCGCGCCGATTTCGCGTCCGGCACCCGCGTGCTGATGAACCGCAACGTCGACGCCGCCGTCATCGAGAACGACAGCGGCGTGATCCTGGGCCAGGGCCTGGCGTACGACCGCTGTCTGGTCGGCGTGGTGACCAACATCGACGACGCCGACCACCTCGGCGACTTCGACATCAACGAAACGGAACGCATGTTCAACGTGTTCCGCACCCAGGTCGACGTGGTGTTGCCCACCGGCGCCGCCGTGCTCAACGCGCGCGACCCGCGCGTGGTGGAAATGGCCGAACTGTCCGACGGCGCGGTGATCTTCTTCGGCATCGACCCGGCCCTGCCCGCCATCACCGCCCACTTGCAGCAGGACGGCCGCGCCGTGTTCGTGCGCGACGGCGCCATCGTACTGGCGCAAGGGGCGCGCGAGGAACGCCTGGCCGATGTCGCGGCGATCCCGCTCACGCATGGCGGCCGCGTCGCCTTCCAGGTCGAGAATGTGCTGGCCGCCGTCGGCGCCGCCTGGGCGCTGGACATTCCGGTCGAACTGATCCGCGCCGGCATCGAGACCTTCGACATCGACCAGGCCGACGCGCCCTGGCAGTTCACGCTGTTCGAGCGCAACGGCAGCACCGTGGTGGTGGACGACGTCCACAACGCCTCGGCCCTGCGTCCGCTCATCGCCGCCATCGACCAATTCCCCGCGGCCACCCGCGCCGCCGTGTACTCGGCCGGCGCCGACCGCCGCGACGTGGATCTGATCGAACAGGGCAAACTGCTGGGCGATGCCTTTGACCGCGTGGTGCTGTACGACGACACCACCGTCACCAGCAAGCGCCCCGCCGGCCAGGCGCGCGCGCTGCTGCGCCAGGGCCTGGAACAAGGCAACCGCGTCAAACAGATCCTGGACGAGCCGGACCACGGCAAGGCCATCGAAAGCCAGCTTTCCGGCATCGCCGCCGGCGACTTCGTGCTGCTGCAATCCGACGAAGCCTTCTCCGGCCCCACCATCGATCTCGTCCGCCGCTGGATCCAGCAACACTGACATCATTGCGCGCGCCGCGCACATTGCCGCGGCGCGCCTCAGCTAGACAGGAATACCTGCCATGGAAGTTTCCCGTATCCGAGCGCTGCGCGGCCCCAACCTGTGGAGCAAGAACACGGCGATCGAAGCCATCGTGTCGTGCGCCGACGCCGAATGCTCGATCGACAACTTGCCCGACTTCGAAGCCCGCCTGCGCGCGCGCCTGCCGCAGACCGGCCTGCTGCGCCCCGAAGGCCACCAGGGCGCGGTGTCGATCGCGCACGTGCTGCAGATCGTGGCGTTGACGCTGCAGGCCCACGCCGGCTGCCCCGTCACCTTCGGCCGCGCCTCGTCCACCATCGAACCGGGCGTATTCCAGGTGGTGGTGGAATACAGCGAGGAAGAAGTCGGCCGCCTCGCCATGGACCTGGCCCAGCAATTGGTGCAGGCCGCGCTGGACGACACGCCGTTCGATCTGGCCGATGCCTTGAAGCGCCTGCGCGAACTGGACGAAGACGTGCGCCTGGGCCCGAGCACCGGCGCCATCGTCAACGCCGCCACCGCCCGCAACATTCCGTACCGCCGCCTGACGCAAGGCAGCATGGTGCAGTTCGGCTGGGGCAGCAAGCAGCGCCGCATCCAGGCCGCCGAAACCGACCTGACCAGCGCCATCTCCGAATCGATCGCGCAGGACAAGGACCTGACCAAGATGCTGCTGGACGCCGCCGGGGTGCCCGTGCCGCTGGGCCGCTCGGTCACCACCGCCGAAGACGCCTGGGCCGCGGCCCAGGAACTGGGCGGCCCGGTGGTGGTCAAGCCGCGCGACGGCAGCCAGGGGCGCGGCGTGGCGGTCAACATCGAAACACGCGAGCGCGTGATCCAGGCCTTCGAAGCGGCCGCGGAAATCAGCTCCGAAGTCATCGTCGAACGCTATATTCCCGGCCACGACTTCCGCCTGCTGGTGGTGGGCGGCGCGCTGGTGGCCGCCTCGCGCCGCGATCCACCGCAGGTCACCGGCGACGGCGTGCACACCATCCGCCAACTGGTCGACCAGGTCAACGCCGACCCGCTGCGCGGCGACGGCCACGCCACCTCGCTGACCAAGATCCGTTTCGACGACATCGCGCTGGCCACGCTGAAAAAGCAGGGCTTCGACGCCGACTCGGTGCCGGCCCCGGGCACCCTGATCTTCCTGCGCAACAACGCCAACCTCAGCACCGGCGGCTCGGCCACCGACGTCACCGATGAAGTGCATCCCGAGATGGCGGCGCGCGCGGTCTCCGCCGCCCGCATGATCGGCCTGGACATCTGCGGCGTCGACGTGGTGGCCGAAAGCGTGCAGTTCCCGCTCGAAGAGCAGAACGGCGGCGTGGTCGAAGTCAACGCCGCGCCCGGCCTGCGCATGCACCTGAACCCGTCGTTCGGCAAGGGCCGCGCCGTTGGCGAAGCCATCATCGCCAACATGTTCGCCGATGGCGAGGACGGCCGCATTCCGCTGGTGGCGGTCGCCGGCACCAACGGCAAGACCACCACCGTGCGCCTGACCGCGCACATCCTGGGCGTGGCCGGCAACCGCGTCGGCATGACCAACTCCGACGGCGTCTACGTCGACAACCTGCGTATCGACACCGGCGACTGCAGCGGCCCGCGCAGCGCCCGCAGCGTGCTGATGCACCCGGATGTCGACGCCGCCGTCTTCGAGACCGCGCGCGGCGGCATCCTGCGCGAAGGGCTGGCGTTCGACCGTTGCAATGTCGCCATCGTCACCAACATCGGCATGGGCGACCACCTCGGGCTGGGCTACATCAGCACCGTCGAGGATCTGGCCGTGGTCAAGCGCGTGATCGTGCAGCATGTGCACCCGAGCGGCACCGCCGTGCTCAACGCGGCCGATCCCATCGTGGCGGAAATGGCCCACAGTTGCCCTGGCTCGATCACCTACTTCGCCGAGGATCGCAACCACCCGGTCATGGCCACGCACCGCGCCCAGGGCCTGCGCGTGGTCTACCGCGACGGCGACGCCATCGTCGCCGCGCAGGGCGCCGAGGAAACCCGCTTCCCGCTGGCCGAGATTCCGCTTACGCGCAACGGCACCATCGTGTTCCAGGTCGAAAACGCCATGGCCTCGATCGCCGCGGCCTGGGCGCTGCATCTGGACTGGAACATCATCCGCCGCGGCCTGGCCACGTTCGTCAACGACGCCCAGACCGCGCCCGGCCGCTTCAACGTGTTCGACTATCGCGGCGCCACCGTCATCGCCGACTACGGCCACAACCCGGATGCCATCCTGGCGCTGGTGCGCGCGGTCGACGCCATGCCCGCCAAGCGCCGCTCGGTGGTCATCAGCGGCGCCGGCGACCGGCGCGACGAAGACATCCGCATGCAGACCGAGATTCTCGGCGAAGCCTTCGACGACGTGCTGCTGTACCAGGATCAATGCCAACGCGGCCGCGCCGACGGCGAAGTGCTGGCCTTGTTGCAGCAAGGCCTGGTCAACGCCAGCCGCACCCGCCACATCGAGGAAATCCATGGCGAGTTTCTGGCGATCGACACCGCCCTGGCCCGCCTGGGCGCCGGCGACCTCTGCCTGATCCTGGTGGACCAGGTGGAAGCGGCGTTGGAACACATCGCCCGACGCATCCGCGAAGCCTGACGCCAACGGCGGGATCGAATGCCAAACGGGGCGCGCGAGCGCCCCGTTTGCTTTTGTGCCGGCACCGCAACCAGCTTCGCGCTGGCCCATGCGCCGACTACTGCGTCGCGACTACCTTGCCACCACCGCGCGGGCCACCCTGCTGCCGCGCGACTTCAGCGCGCCATGACGTGTAGTTCCCGTTACCAGCCTCGCTCAAAACGGCTCAAGACGTTGCTCAGATGTAACTCCCGCTCTTGGTACGCCTGCGCTACCCGCCGTCGCAGGAGCCGCGATTTGCCCCGACCCCGGCAGTTACATTTACCCACAGCGTCCTTTGACACGGCTCGCGGCCGACCTGTACCTTGAACTCAAGCTGATCAGTGCCCAACTCAACCGCGAATGCAAACGCTTATAGGCCATAAGCCGCCGTATCCGCCATAACGAAGAGAGGTCACCATGAATAACGACATCATCGCTGGCAAGTGGAAGCAACTGACCGGTAAGGCCAAGGCGGCCTGGGGTGAACTCACCGACGACGAGTTGACCCGTACGGAAGGCAACGCCGAGCGCCTCGCTGGCCTGATCCAGGAGCGCTACGGCAAGACCAAGGATCAAGCGGAAAAGGAAGTGCGCGATTTCTTTGATCGCAACCCCTGATCCCCTCGCCACCAGGAGAAGCCGACATGTTGCACTACGCCGTTGTTTTTTTCGTCATTGCGATCATCGCGGCAGTCCTGGGCTTCGGCGGCATCGCCGCCGGGGCCGCGGGTATCGCCAAGATCCTGTTCTTCGTCTTCCTGGTCCTGGCGCTGCTGTCCATTCTGGGCGGCGCATTCCGCAAGAAATAGAAGAAGAACATCGCACCCAAAGAACTTTCGCTTAGCCGTTGCGTCCTGAACGCGCTGAAAACCACATACACAAGGAGCACAACTATGGAATTTCGCAAGCTGATCGCCGCCGCCGCACTGGGTACGGGCGCTGTCTTCACTTCCATGGCCTTTGCCGCCGATGACGGCAAGCCCAAGCAATCCGTGGGCGAATACGCCTCCGACGCGACCGTGACCACCAAGGTCAAGGCCGCCTTTGTGGCCGACAAGCAATTGAGCGCGCTGGACATTGCCGTTGAAACCACCGATGGCGTGGCCAAGCTGACCGGCACCGTCGGCACCGCCGCCGAAGCCGACCACGCCGCCACCGTGGCGCGCGGCGTCGAGGGCGTCAAGCAAGTGATGAACAACATCAAGGTCGACCCGGCCAAGAACAAGAAGTAAGCCGCCGGGCTTTGATGGTCACGCAATGAACAACGGCGCCTGTGCTCACACAGGCGCCGTTATTCATTGGGGCGCGGGTTCAAACGTCCACCGTGCCGCGACCAATCTCCAACGCGCGGCCGCCCACCTGAATGCGGCCATCGGCCTGAACGTCCAGCAGCAGGCGGCAGGCACGGCCCATCTGGTCGCCCTGCTCCACCAGGAAACTGGCGGGCAGCGCATGCTGCCGGTGCCGCAGCCAGCCGCCCAGATTGGCGCAGGCCGAGCCGGTCCCGGCATCTTCCTGCACCCCGCCGCCGGGCTTGGCATAGAAATAACGCGTCACCACGACATCGCGCCCGTCCTGCCGGCGGTTCTGGTCGAAGGCGAATAGATAGCAGACCTTGCGCCCCAGGCTGTTGGCCTGCCAGCGATCCAGCTGCCCGGCATCCGGGCTGGCCCGCCGCAACGCATCGACGTTCTTCAGCGGCACCAGTAGCTGGTCCGCGCCCGTATCCACCCAGATCGGATCATCCGCCAGGTCATCCACGCCCAGCCCCATCAGCCCGGCAATGTCGGCGGCCTGCAGGGTCGGCGCGGCCGTGCGCACGCCATTCGGGCAAGGCGCGGTGAAAGTCCAGGCGTCACCCTGCGCCGTCACGGGCACGACGCCGGCCTTGAATTCCAGCGTCAACGCATCGCCAGACTTGAGCAGGTCGCGCACCACTTGCGACGTGCCGATGGTGGGATGGCCCGCGAACCCCATCTCGAAACCGGGCGTGAAGATGCGCACCCGCGCATCGGCCACGTCGGACGGCAGGATGAAAGTGGTTTCGGAAAGATTGAACTGTGCCGCCAGCTCGCGCATGGTGGCATCGTCCATGCCACGCGCGTCTTCGAATACACAGAGGGGATTGCCGGTGAAGGTGCTGGAAGCGAAGACGTTTAGGAGACGGAATGCGTAGATGGCCATGGGCGGGAGGGAGGTTGCCGTGGGGAGGAAGGTCGTTACTTTATCGCAATGGGCCGGCCAAGAGACGCTCCCAGTGCTGCCTGGTCTGATCGTTTTTTCCGCCCAACGCATCAGGGGTGTTTTCCCGAAAACACTGCCCCTTCGATGACACACACTTGGTGTGGAACAGCACAGTACTGACCACCTCTCTCGGCTCGGAAGGTGCGCCCACGCGCTGCCTTCACCCCGACTCAACATAAATCAATGATTATTGACCAAGTCAAGTGCAATAAACATCTCCAATATACTGCTTCTACCCCGCAGCTTTTTCAAATAATCAGCCGCAGAAACCTCCTCAACATCACTGATCCCGGGCGACAACCTGGCCGGCGCCTTGAGCAGCGGCGCCGCGCCGTACCTGGCGGCCGAGATCAAGCGGCGGGTGGGCGAGGACAATCCGGCGGCCAACGCGATGGCGCATGCGGTGCTGGGCGCGGCGACGGCGCGGTTGAACGGTCAATCGGCGCTGGCCGGCGGGTTGGGCGCGGGCGGTGGCGAACTGGCGGCGCGGATGATCGCGCGGCAGCTGTTTCCGGGTAAAGCCCCCGACGCGCTGAGCGAAACCGAAAAGCAGCAGATCAGTGCGCTGAGCCAGGTGGCGGCGGGGATTGTGGGCGGCCTCGCCACGGGGGATGCGGCTGGCGGCGTGACTGGCCCGCAGGCGGGCAGGAACGCGGTCGAGAATAATTACCTCAATGCGGATGAAGCGCTCCTGTTCGATAAGGAACTGCAAGTCTGCGCAGAAAATGGTGGTTGTGATTCTGTCCGTGATAGATATAGAAAGCTCAGTGAGGATAATAAGGAAAGGTTAAAAGCGGTTTGCGAAGAAATCCCGCTCACGTGTGAAGCCTATTACAAGGAGTTAATTAAGGGTGGAATAGCAACTACGGAAAGGCCCGGTTGGTTATATGGCTCCATGAGCATGGATGAGGCGAAAGCCTATGTTCGGGATGCCAACAATCAAGATTTGATTTTGATAAATACAACTTCTAAGTCGTGGATGAGGTTTGTAGAATTTGCATCGGATCCTGAAAATCAGGCAGCGGTAGCCTCTTTGGGAGGGTTAAGTAAAGATCTTGTGCAGATTGCCAAGAACTTTTATAAAAGGAATGCGCGACCTAAAGCATTGCCTGTGCCAGAAGGTATTTCCAAAAAAATTCATACGGGGCAGCAAGATAAACATGTTTCGGGCCGTAATAATTATGATCCAAGGCGTTCTCCCCTACTGGAAGGGATTGATCCTCAGAGGTTGCTAAACGGGGTTCATTCAGGTAAATATAAAATAATAAGAATTAATCCCAGAAATCAACCTATTGTCGATTTTGGGAAACCTGTAGGAATTTATAAGGGAAAACTGACAAATTATGGAGTAATTCACGATGGAAAAAATAGCACTCATATAGCCCTGTAAGTCCGATTCAATATTGAGGGTGTCGATATTATGAAATGCATACCGGATTGGTTGTATCTGTGGGTATCTAAAGCACTGCTTGGTGAGATATATCCATCAATAAGGGCTGTTGTCGTTGGGTTTGATAAAGAGAGGGTGATGACATTGAGATATTATCTTGATAGGGAGGCGGAAGAATCTGATTATGAAAGTATAGATGAGGTTGTTACTCTTATTTTGGCAAACACATCATCCAACTACGATATTAAAGAGGTTAGGGATGAGGTGGTTTTTAGTGAGAAAAAACAGAAGGACTTGGATTGGTTGGATGGTTTTGTCTATTCGAGAAAGGAGTGATTTCTTGAGGGGGGGGAGAGACCTCCATATTGGGCCGGCGTCAATTGATAAGTGGCGACGAGAAAGACATGGGTGGTCAATATCATCTGCCGCGGATAGTGTGCTGAAGCTGGGATGTGAGTGACCGTGACGCGGCGCACGCGAACGACGGCAGCATCAGCCCGATCTTCAACAAGAAAAAAGAACAGAACCGCCTCAGGCAGGCGCAGCTGATCGGCGAGCTCGGCAGCCAGGCGATGGACGTCATCCGCACGCAGGGCGACATCGCGGGCCTGAAGGCGCAGACCGACCCGAAGGCACAGGCCGAAGCCAAGGCGCAGTTGGGCAAGGAGGGCCGGCTCTACACCCAAGCGGACGTGATGGACCGTGCCCATGCCAATGCCATGAAGCAATACGCCACCTTTCATGGAATTTTTCAAGTCGCAGCCATCGCCCATGCCGCACCGACATCGAACCCCATGGCTTCAAAGCGCGCCTACCACCTACAGCAGGGCTTTTTTATTAGCTTCCAGCATGGTTGTAGCGTGCCGGCATTTCATAATCTTCTGGAATATCAGCTAGCGGCTTATCATCAGGCCACCCTGCCTTTTCTATATCATCAAAGATTCTCTTAAAGAAATCTGAAAGGAGCTGAGCGGAGGATTGCACCCTTTCGAGTGCGTACCTCACTGCTACCCAATCGTTCGTTCGCATCGATTTCTCAACAAGTTCTAGGTTTATGAGCAAACTCTTTATATCACCAGAAAATATTTCATCCAAATTCGACACACAATCTACCCCCCACCCGCCCATTGAAAACCGACGCTCACTGACCGACAAAGAAATCAAGGCGGGGATTATTTTTTTCATTATATTAAAATTTAATCCATTTGAGAAAAAATCATCTGAGGAGTTAGAAGCACTCGAAACCTCGCAAGCCTCCACGGCACCGCTCAATCGTGGAATTATTGAATTCACTCTACCCACATCTTCAACAATGTTATGAAAAAATCCATAAAGGCTTAGCAAATAAACTCTAACCCGAACTATGGCGACCATAGCTGCAACCAGATCTTTTTCCTGCAAAGCCTCATGCAAGATGTTTATCCATATTTGAAGACTAGTGGTTTCTTTTCTTAATTCTTCATCTAAATTCTGCTTGTAATTCAGGTACCAGTCCATATCCGACCATTTTTGATCAGAACACAACGATCCATACAAACGCGGCAGCAAATACTTTATTTTGTCTATGCCATTCATTTCAACTTTCTCCCTTTCGCCGCCATAGTTTTTGAATCGTTAATAGAACCATCCAAATTCAGAACCACCTTAAAATTCCCGTGCCTATCAAATACCTCAATATGGTCCTTATGCCTCTTATCCAAATAGAAATTATCACCTTTTTTTATATAACCACCAATATCATCATTAGCTT
Source organism: Achromobacter sp. (assembly GCF_050285565.1). Taxonomy (GTDB): domain Bacteria; phylum Pseudomonadota; class Gammaproteobacteria; order Burkholderiales; family Burkholderiaceae_B; genus Achromobacter. The sequence goes on along the minus strand of NZ_JBLZXG010000001.1, from coordinate 303,128 downwards.
TATAAAAAGTCATCCCGTTATAATGTTGACTTGTTCTTCGTGAATTATTTTTTATTTCACCACCAAAACCAGGCCGCTCGAAAATTGCCGTCATATTTTCAACGGCATCCTTATTTGGCTTATATCGATCGGGCTCTTTATTGAAATGGGTAGTTTGCTTGGATGCTGCTCCCTTCCCTCCTAACTTACCTCCTTTTCCCCCACCCACACCACTAGCCACCGCCGGCAGCGTCGCAGCCATCACCCGTGCCGTATCGGCATCAAACCCCATGGCTTCAAAACGCTTGGTCCAGCCGTGCTCGGCAACTATCCCTCCCGCCTCCACGTCCGACATATACACCGCCGGCATATAGTCGCGAAAATCGTCAGGCAGCGACTTGTCCTTCGCCAGCCTTTTTATCGTGTCGTCGAGCAACTCCCACTCGTCAAGCAAATAGCCATATCGTTGCTGGCATTGCTGAGGTGATGTGGTGCAAACTTCCTTTATCTCTTCCTGCTGGCGGACATTGGTATCCACCATGTCCCGAATGACTTTTTGGCGTTCTTCCCCTGTGCCGACCTTCGCCCGATGCGCGAAGTCTTCCAACTGAGCAACATCTAAAAAGTTATTCTCGACCGCACTCCTGCCCGCCTGCGCGCCAGTCACGCCGCCAGCCACATCCCCCGTGGCGACACCACCCACAATCCCCGCCGCCACCTGGCTCAGCGCGCTTATCTGCTGCTTCTCAGTTTCGCTCAGCGCATCGGGGGCTTTACCCGGAAACAGCTGCCCCGCGATCATCCGCGCCGCCAGTTCGCCACCGCCCGCGCCCAACCCGCCGGCCAGCGCCGATTGACCGTTCAACCGCGCCGTCGCCGCGCCCAGCACCGCATGCGCCATCGCGTTGGCCGCCGGATTGTCCTCGCCCACCCGCCGCTTGATCTCGGCCGCCAGGTACGGCGCGGCGCCGCTGCTCAAGGCGCCGGCCAGGTTGTCGCCCGCCAGTGCCGTCAGCGCGCCCGTCACCGCCTGCGCCGCTTTTTGCAGGTCGCTGCCGGTGCCGTATTGCTTCATGGCATTGGCATGGGCACGGTCCATCACGTCCGCATTGGTGTAGAGCCGGCCCTCCTTGCCCAACTGCGCCTTGGCTTCGGCCAGCGCCTTCGGGTCGGTCTGCGCCTTCAGGCCCGCGATATCGCCCTGCGTGCGGATGACGTCCATCGCCTGGCTGCCGAGCTCGCCGATCAGCTGCGCCTGCCTGAGGCGGTTCTGCTCTTTCTCCTTGTCGAAGATCGGGCTGATGCTGCCCTCGTTTGCGTGCGCCGCGTCGCGGCTCAAGGCCGCCAGGTCCTGGCGTTGATCGGCCAGGTCGCGCACGCGCAGATCGCCTTCGCTCACCGCCGCCTGGGTGGTGCCCGACGCATGTCCGCTGCGGTTGGCGCCGGACAGCATGCCGCCGGCCGCATTGGCCAGCAGGTCCTTGCCCACCGGCCCGCCGGTGCCCATCGAGCCGCCACTGTGCTGCGCCTGGAAGTCCGCCCGGTTGTCGATGTCGCGCCAGCCCAGCGTGCCGGTGTCCAACCGGTTCTCGTCCCGGCGGGCCGTGCTCGCGATCGCCGCGCCATCCAGCTGGGTGTGACGGCCCACGTTGATGTCGTAGCCGCCCCGGCCCGCGAACAGGCCCGTCTGCTCCTTGACCGACTCGAAGTCGCTGCGCAGTTTGTCCTGGCTGGCGCTGATATTCGCCGAGCCGCTCATCGAGCCGAAGCTGAAGCTGCCTCCCGCGCTGATGTTGCGCTGGCGCGCGGAATAATGGTCGCTGTCCTGCTCGCTCTGCAGCGTCAGATTGCGGTCGGCGTTGACCTCGATGTATTCACCGCCGACCTGCGCGCCCTTGAGCAGCGTGTCCCGGCCGCTGGCCAACGTCACCGTGCCGCCCGCGTCCAGGGTGGTCTCGGTATGGGTCAGTCCACGTCCTTTTTCGCTGCCTTTGCCGGCATTGACGCCGGCCGACACGTTGATGCCGTAGCCCCCGGCGCCCGCGCCGATGCCAATGCCGACATTGCCGCCGTGGCTGCTGCTACTGCCGTCGGTGCGCTCGACGTTCTGCGCCGACAGCAATTCAATATCGCGGCCGGCCGAAAGCAGCACATCCCCTCCGGCCTTGACCTGAGAGCCGGCCAACACGACATCGCCGCTGCCGGCCTCCTTGCCCGTGCCGGTGGCGGCGATCGAGATATCCCGCCCCGCATTCAGCGTGCTGCCCTGCGCGCGCCGGCTCTCGCTGCGCGTTTCGCGTTTGGACGACTGGCTGCCATAGGAAATACTGACGCCGATTGTGTTGGTTGCCCCCTGCGCCGCATCCTTGTCGCCCGCGCTCAGGCCTGCCGCGGTATTTTTTGCGTCGGCGGCTTGCGTCTGCAGGTCGTCGCGCTCGAACGCCTGCGCCGCCTGGACGCCGGACAGCGCCGCTTTGGCGCCCTGCAGCGTCCGCAACCGCCCGTCGCTTTCTTCCCTGGCCTGCCGCGCCGTGCTGACCGCGGTATTGAGCGCGCTGCCCACCGTCCCCGACAACGCGACGGTCAGGCCGCTTTGTTTCGATTCGAAGGTCTCGCGGCGGGTGCGCTGGTCATAGCCCGGATCGATGCGCACGCTGTCGCCAGTGATGTCGAGGTCTTTGCCCGCCACCAGGTCGGCGCCGCCGATATGCACGCGGTTTTCCGCGGTGAGGGCCACGCTGCCCTGGGTGCTGCCTACCGTACTGGCGTTCTGGCTCTGGATGACGCCCTGCTCGTCCACCTGGTGACGCGAGGATTGGCTGCCGATGGTGAAGCCGATGCCGCCGCTGTCCAGCAACCCGCTCTTTTTCTGCTTTTCCAGCAGGTAGTGGGATTCGGTGTCGGTGGCCGCTGAAATATCGACGTCGCGCCCCGCGCGCAGATTGACGTCGCGGTCGCCGACAATGGCCGAACCGGTCACTGTCAGGTCATTGCCCGCCACGATGCTGACCCGATCGCCGCTCAGCATGCTGCCGACCTCGCGCGTCATGCGGTCGTCCTTGACCGTATCGCTGCTGCTTTTGCGCAGGAAGCCCTTTTTCTCGGCGTGTTCCCGCGACTGCCGCGTCTCGCTCTCGCTGCTGCTGACGATCCGCACATCCTGCCGCGCCTGCAGGGCGAGGCCCCCCTGCTCGCTGTGCAGCGTGCTGCCCGTCACGGCGATATCGCCAGTGCGGGCGACGATCGTCATGCCGTCCTGGCTACTGAGCGTGCTGCCGGTGGCCTCATTGCGCGAGGATTCCATCTCGCGCCAGCCTTTGGTCTTGCCGTCGCGCGTATGCTCGACGTCCTGATCAGTCACCCGCCGACGCGCGCTGCCGACAGAGACCTCGTTGGCCTCCAGGCTTATGTGCCCCTGCCGACTGTCGACCTGCGCGCCTTCCAGCACGGCGGCGTTGCCCGCCAGTACCGTCACTCCTTGATCGCCGCTCACGCTCGCCAGGCTCAACCGCTGCTCTTCCCGCAGGTTGTCGACCGAAGACGTGCTGCTGCCGGCTTTGAGCCGGGTCGTGTTGGTGGCGGAGGCCGCCGACAACCGCACATCGCCCCCGGCCTGCAAGCGCGTCGAGCCACCTGCGGCGACCTGGCTGCCCTGCAGGACCAGATCCCGCCCCGCCGTCACGCTGACGTTGTTGCCCGCGTTCAGGGTGCTGCCCTGCGACTGCTGCCATTCACCGCTGACTTGCGCCATTCGCTGGCCGGCGGTTTCCATGCCCGAACGGGTGCGGTTGCCCATGGCGCCGGAAATCACGTCGACGCTGGCAGTGTGGCGGCTCTGCGCGACGCCGATGTCCAGGCCGTCACGCGCGTTCAGGTTCAAGTCGTGCGCGGCGTCCAACCTGGCGCCCCGCAAACGGATGTCACCGCCGCTCAAGGCAATGTCGCTGGCGCTCATGCTGGCCTGGCGCAGCGCATCCTGCAGGTTGCTGCTGATCGCCAGGTGATCCGCGCGTATGTCGATGCGGTCAGACTTGATGTCACCGCCACGATGCAGGAAGCGGTCCGCTTCGATGCCGAGCGCCCGGTCGGCGAAGAGATTGCCCGCGTTATCGACGCTGCCTGCCGACAGCCGCAGGGCGCCGCCGCCAACCAGCGCGCCATCGCCAGTGAGCCGCAGCGTGGATGCGGCCAGGTAGACCTTGGGTACCCATACGGTCTGCGGACCGGTGGCGGTATCGACTGATTCGCTCACCATCCACACAATATCCTGCTGTAGCGCCGCGATCTGCGCCGGCGTCAAGGCCACGCCTGGCACCAGTTGCAGGTCTTGCGCCGCTTTTGCGCCACTGGCCATCAACGCCTGGTACTGATCCATCGCGCTTTCACCGCGCACGGACGGCCGTCCGGTCAATTGCAGCACCTGTTCCCGCACCAGGCGCTGTTCGTAGAAGCCATCCCCAAGGCGCTTGTGCGCCCGCGCCGGGTCGAATCCGACCTGCTTCAACAGATAATCACTGCTGATGAATCTGCCGCGGCTGGTGAAGCGGTCATCGGTCACGACCAGGTATGGACTGTCCGGGGCCGCGGACTGACGGAACAGGCCGTTATCCGGGATCGAGGTCGCCACGCGGCTCAAATGCCGCTTCTGCGTCAACGCCTGCTCGGCGGGCAGGAGCGGACGGTCGACCGCCAATTGCGTATGGCCGCCGATGCGGTCCGCGTCCGGCACCGCGACCGCCAGCGGGTTGCGCTGCCATTCGGCGCGTTCGGCCTGCACCGCCTCGAACGCGGCGGCCACATCGCTGATCCGCGCTTGGGCCACGGTGGTGTTGGTGATGCTGGCGCCGCGGATGGTGACGTTGCCATTGCCGCTGATGACGCCATCGACGGTGCTCAATGCGGTGGTGACGTCACGGTTGAAGGTGGGATACCAGTGCATCGCTTCTTTGTCGTAATGATCGACAATGATTTCCTGGCGCCGCTCGTTCACCGAATACCCGCGGTTGTCGACCTCGCCCTCGTCGGCGATATCGAGGTTGCCGTTTGCGGTGATGACGCTGGCGTCGTTCAGCAGGCGGTCGGCGATGCGCAACGCCATGTCGCCGCCCGCCAGGATGCGGGCGCCCGTGCCTTCGGAGACCAGGCTGTCGCGCGTAACGGTGCTGGTGACGGTGCGCTCGCGGAAATTGCTGTAGTCGGTCACGAAGGGCGCGGCGGCAATATCGATGTGCCTTTCCGGATCCCACTGCTCCAGGCGCCCCCAGTCGGACTCGCGCCAGACGGTGTTTTGATACGGCGTCGGCACGAGGTTCTGCCGATGCCCGCGCGTCTCGTAGAAGGTCATGGCATAGCTGCCATCCGCGCCAGGCAACAACGCCAGATAGTTGACCCACAGGTCGGTCAGCGTCCCCCACCGGTTGCGGACGCGCAGTTGTGCGCGTTTGGCCGGCGCATCGATCGCCAACAGGGTGCCGTACGGGCTGCTTCTGGCGGCATCCTGGTCCTGGAACGTCAGGCGTTGCGTGGTCGGTGCCACGCTGCTCAGGTCGGGGTTGACCTTGGAGCCGTAGGAACGCCAGTAGTAGTTGTAGCGTTGCCATTTGGTGGCGGGATCTGCCTGCGCATCCCGGGCGATCATCAGGCCTTCGCGCAGATTCTCCAGGCGCTTGGCTTCGATCGCCACGTCGCCATCGGCTTCAACGACGCTTGCACGGTTCTCCAGCAGATCGCCGCTGCCCAGGTTCAGCGCGCCGCCGCTATACAGCAGGCCGCCGTCCCGATTGCTCAATCGTTCGCGCGCCTGCAACGACAGTTGTTGCGTCGCGGCCACCACGCCATCGCGGCCATGGTTGTCGATCACGCGGCCACGCACGACGACGTCATCGCCCATCACGCTCGCGGCGTTGTCCAGCGTATCGACATCGAGCGCCATGCGATCGGCTTCCAAGCGCCCCTGGTTGCGCAAGACGCCCGTCGCCACTTGCAAGCGTTTGGCCGCCAGGGAACCCTGGTTGGTCAGGTGCGTGGCGCGCACGACCAGATCGCTCGGCAGCAGCCATTCGGCCCGGTTGGTCAACGCGCCATCCACGGCAAGCGCGACCCGCGCATTGCTGCTGATCGTGTCACCGGCTTGATGCGTGTAGTCCTGCCCTATCGAAAGGGACAGCGCGTCCTGGCTGCGCAGGGTGCCCGCCCGGTTGTCCAGGGTATGGGCATCGATGGCCAGCGTGCCAGCGCTTTCCACCGACCCGTCCTGGTTGAACAGGAACAGCGCGGAAAACGAATCCGCTTGGTCCGCCTGGATCCGCAGCGGCCCGTTGGCCTGGATGCTGCCCTGTCGATTGTCCAGGCTCGCCAGCCCTGACAGCGTGAGACTGCCGACGCTCTGCAAACGTCCCGCCGTGTTGTCCAGCGAGCGGGCCGCCACGCCGATATGGGTTGCCCCCAGCAACAGGCCGCCGTCACGGTTGTTCAACCAATCCGCCGTGATGTTCAGCCGATCCTGGCTGGTGATGTTGCCGCGCTCGCTGTTGTCCAACCGCGCCGCATTCAGCAGGAATGTGCCGGTGGCAACCAGCTGGCCGGCCTGATTGTCCAATTGCGCGCTGTTCAGCGTCAGGGCACCGCCGCTATGCACCTTGCCTTGCCGATTATCCAGCGTGGCGACGCGATAGTCGGCCGCAGCCAGGCTGATGAGCATTCCATCAGCGTTGGTCAGCTGGTCCGCGGCCACGGCCAACGCGCCCCGGCTGCTGAACGCGCCAGCCCCATTTCCGACCTGGGCGGCAACGATCCGCTGATCACCATTGCTGCGCACGGCTCCGCGGTCATTGGCCAATCGTCCGGCAATGCGTAGATCAAGCTCGCGCTGGCTGTCGATCGCGCCGCCTTCGTTCAGCAACTGTCCCGCATCGAGTTGCAAGGCCTCGCCGCTCTGCACCTGACCGCCGCGGTTATCCAGCGATTCGCGCAGGTCGAGCCGCAGGTAGCGCTCGCTGTGAATCAGGCCTTGCCCCGTGTTGTCCAGGCCTTGCGCGGCCAGTGTCAATCCGGCGCCGGTCGATATCCGCCCCGCGGCGTTGTTGATGGCGCCGGCGCGCGCGCCCGCCTCGGCGCCTTGCACGTCCAGCCGCCGCCCGGCATTGATGTCGCCGGCCTGGTTATCGATGTCCTGCGCAACGCGCAGCGTCAGATTTGCGGCCGACCGCAGCGCGCCCTTGCCGTTGTCCAGAGTACTCGCGGCAAGGGTGGCGTCGCCCAGCGTCTGTATCGAGCCGTCCCGGTTGCCGAACGCGCCACCGACGGCGGACCAATCCCCCTGGCTGCCCATCCATCCTTGCGTATTGAGGATGTCCTGCGCATGCAACTGCTGGCTTTCGCGGCTGAAAATACGGCCATCGCCGTTGTCCAACGTGCCAGCGAGCCAGAGATCCAGGCTGGCCAGCGACTGGATACTGCCTTGCGCATTGCGCAGCTGCCCGGCGCGAACCGCCGTATTGCCGTGGCCAGTCAGTATGCCGCCCTGGTTGTCCAGCGTTCCGTCCAGCGTCAACGACAACGCCTGCTGGCTCAGGACGACGCCCTGATGGAGATTGCGCAGCGCCCCTCCCGTCAACGACATGGCGCCGCCGCTTTGCAGGGAGCCCGCGCCGTTGTCGAGCTGGCTCGCCGCGCCACCCTGCCAGGCCAGCGATTGCCCGGCCATCAGGACGCCCCGCCGGTTGACGAGCTCGTGGGAGGTATCGAGACGCAGGTCGCCGCCCGATTGCAGCCTTCCGGCGGTGTTATCGAGCCCGTCCGCCATCACCTGGACCTGCTCGCCTCCCAGGGCAGTCGCGTCGCGGTTATCCCAATGGCCGCCTGCCTGGATCGACAGTGTCCGCCCGGCTTCGAGCCAGCCCTGCGCGTTATCCAGCTCCTGTCGCGCCGCCAGGCGCAGGTCGCCCTGGCCAATCAGCTGCCCTTGCCGATTGCGGACGCGTTGCGCCGTCACATCGACCTGCGCAGCGGCAATCATTCCGCTGGCATTGTCGAACACGCCCTGAGCATTCAATTTCAGCGCCTTGCCCACCCGAAGCGTGCCTTCGCGGTTATGGAAATCACCGCCTGACATGACGTCCAGCGACTCCCGGCTGGAGATCGTGCCCGACCGGTTATCCATGCGCCCGGCGCTCAGCGCCAGGTCACCATTGCCGCCCAGTTCGCCGCCGCGGTTATCCAGCAGGCCAGCGATGCGCCCACTTGAGGCGGTGTCGCCGAGCATCACCAGGCGTCCCTGTCGGTTGCCCAGGGAGCCGGCATCCAGCTCCAATTGGCGGGCTTCGATCACGCCGTCGCTGTTGTCCAACGCCCCCGTCAAGGCGAAGCGGCTTTCTCCGTCTTCCACCTGGGTCCAGACGGCGGCCCGGTTGAACAGGCTGTTGCCACCGACCTGCCAGCTGCCGGCGCGGACCTTCGCTTGTTGCGCGTCGATGACCCCGGTCGTGCCCAACGCCAGCCGGCGGCTGTCGATCGTGGTCTGCCGCAGCGCGATCTCGCCGTCCTGCGCGTGGATCCGCAATTGGTCTGCCGCAAGCGTGCCCTGGCTCAGGTCGATGCGGTTGCCCTTTATGTCGATTGATTTCCGGCTCAGCAGATTGCCGCTGGCCCGCACTTCCCCCTGGCTGGTCAATACCAGGTCCGCCATCCGAGTCAGCGAGCTGTTGATGTCGCTGCCGGCCAGCAGGTTGCCACGGCTCTGGATGCCTTGCGCGGCCGTCAGCCGGACGTCACCCGCGGCCGCCAGCGTGCCGGATTGTTCGATGTTCCCGGTCCGGCTTGCGACCGACAGCGCGCCGCCGCCATACAGCTTGCCGTGATGCTCCAGGCCGTCCCGCGCGGCCAGGGAAATATCACCGCCCGCCTGGGTCACTGCCTCGGTGGAACCGGATAGCCAACTGAGCCTGCCTTCGCTGCTGACCGTCAGCGTTCCCGACGCCTGCAGATGCCCGCCCTGATTGCGCACGCCCACTCCGGCCTCAGTGCCAACCATGCGGATATGGCCGCTGTACATGCCGCCCAGTTGGCCCATGTCTATCGCCAGTTCCGGCTTCATGGCTTCAGGGCCCAGCGGCACGACCGTTTTCGCATCGGCGCTGACGCGGTTGCGCCCCGCTATCACCGACACGGCTTGTCTGGCCCAGACGCCGGCGTTTACTTCGACCGCGCGCGCCAGGATGTCCACATAGGCGGTGTCATGGCGCGGATCGCCATTCAGGCCGCCGCCTTCGATGCGCACGACACCCCGCTCGACCCGGAAGCCCGCCAGGCTGCCGTCGGCGTTGCGCTGCGGACTGCCGGTGCTCAGCGTCATGCGCCCCGCATTGATCGCGCCGCAACCGTCGCACAGGATGCCCGACGGATTGGCCACGATGACCTGCGCCTTGTCGCCCGCAACCTCCATGAATCCGCGCAACTGGCTGGGATTGCTGCTGTTGACCTCATTGAGGATGACCCGCGCCGAGGCGCCATTCGGATCGAGGTTGGGATTGCCCTGGATCATCCCGGCCAGCCTGGTCGAGGTCATGGCCGCCGAATTGTTGAGAATCACGCCTTTCCGATCGACGTCGAACTGGACGTACCGGTTGTGCGACACCCGGGACGGATCGGGCGCGGCAATGTTGACTTGCGGCAACCCGTTGCGCGTCGAGATCACTGCGGGACGCTGCCCGGCGGGCGCCGCGCCATCGGCGACGATTCCGCCCGCCACCGCCGGCGCGGCAACCATGATCAAGCCCAGCAACCGGATGGCGCGCAGGATGAGAGCGAAGCGGTGGCGGTGTTGCATGAACGCGGTCTTTGGAAGGCGGTATCAGATTTCCAGATTCAGGCTGAATCCGAGGGTCATGGCCGAGGTGCGGAACGCGTGCGGCTTGTGGATCGGCGCGCCGGCGAACAAGTCGTAGCCCAGTTTGTCCCAGAGCACGCCGCGCAGCCCCAAGGCCCCGCCCGCCAACTGACGCCCGACCAGGTACCGGGCCCCCTGGCCGCCCACCCGCCCATAGTCCACGGCCACATACAGCGCGGCGCTGTGCGACAACCCATTCCAGGCCAGTTCGTTACGCCAGAGCAGTCCGTTCTCGCCGGACAGCGTCTGCTCGCCGTCAAAGCCGCGCACCGTATAACGGCCGGCAATGGCCATGCGCTCCTGGGGCGTCAGCGCGTCCGGACTCCACTGGCCCCGGACAGCCGCCAGATATCGCCAAGGCTGCGTTCCCCAGACAAAGGGTTGGTTGACGCTGATGTCGCCCGACAACACACCGCCACGGGCGCTCCCGCTGCGGGAAGCCTCCTCGGGCGCGGGCTGGGCGCCGAATGCGCCGGTGCCGTGCCGCCAGGCCAGGTTCGCGTCCAGCGTGGCGCTGCCCAGATAACTTCGCTGGGTGACGCCAAGCTCCCACCCGGCGGTGCGACGCCGCTGTTGCCCGATGTCAATCTCATTGACCGCGTTGGTGGAATATTTGCGGTACGCGCGCAGGTTGAGCGTGGTCTTGTGCGCCTGGTCGCGATACACCAGCCGCGACACGGAGACCTGAAGGCTCGCGCTCTTGCCGCTGTATCTGAGCAGCTCGCTGGCGCTGGGGATGTTCTGGTGATAGGCGTAATTGCTGTAATTGACGCTGTAGGCCCAGTAACCGAGCGGGAACACGTAGTTCAAGGCATGGGAACGGCTGCCGAGCGTGTCTTGCGGGAACAGATCCCTGCCGACGTTGGCGTAGAAAAGATCGTTGTGCGCGAAGGGGGCGTCCACGGCCAGGGTGGCGGACCCCAGGTAACGCCCGGTGCTGTGCGAACCGCTATCGTCCAGGCCGAGACTCAGCCGTATCGGCCGGCTTTCGTGCCAGCTCACCAGCAGGTCGCTGGTGGCGCCGCGCTGTCCCGGCGCGATCCGGATATCGGCGGCCGCGCTGGGCGCGCGCTTGAGATTTTCCAGGCCCTGCTCGATATCGCGCAGATTGAGAATATCGCCCGGCGACGCCGGGATGGCATTCCATAAGCGGCCGCGCCACGAGACCGGCTCGTCGAAGCGGATGTCGCCAACGCGGCCGGGCACCAGCGTCAATGTCAGCAGGCCTCGGGTCAGATCCTGTTCCTGCGCCAGCACCCGCGTCGTGACATAACCTTTGGCCAGAATGGCGTTCTGCACCTTGTTGATCGCCACCATGATGCCCCCACCGCCCAGGCAGCGGCCATTTGCGCCCGCGGCAGCATCGAGCGCCCATTGAAAACCGGCGGCCGAATCGCCGGTCAGCCGCAGGGCCTTGATGACGAAGCAGGGACTGTCGTCGGCGGGATAATCGGATGGGGAGACTTCAGGACGGGGAAGATGCTCGTCAACCCGCGGGGTATTCTGCTGTTGCAGGGCGCGCTCGCGCTCTTGTTGGCGCAGTTGCTCGCGAGCATCGATGACGGTTGCGGGCGACGCCGGCGTCTCAAGCCCCGAGGCGGCGAAAACAGGTGCAATGGCGGTGGCGAGAACCAGCAGCCCTGGCCCCTGCAAGAACAACAGCCCACCGCGACGACTGCACTGCATCTCTGCTCCTTGATTGCGCGGAGCCAGAGTAGCAACGAATTACCGGGGCACGTAATTGTTAAATGGTCGTACAAATTCAAGCGCTGCCCGCTGCCCGCAGGAAATGGCGGACGACATTTCCCGCGCGCAACGACGCGCCCGCGTCGTCGGTTTTCGCGTCAGCGCGCGACCATCACCAGATGGCGAAAAACAGCACCCAGGACCAACAGAAAGGCACAAGCCCTGCCGCCAACACCAGCCAGGCCGCGGTCTTGCGGAACAGGCCGACGGGGCGCTGGTTCAACAGGCGCGCGAACAGCCGCAGTGTCCACAGCACCGCCAGCGTCAGCAGGGTGAAGCGCACCGGCGCCGCCCACGCGGCGCGCACGCCTTCGTGCTTGAGCAGATTGATGGTGGTGGCCGACAGCCCCAGGAACACACCGATGCCGGCCGAGGGAATCAGCCCCTGGGCCAGCTTATGCAGGCCCGGACGGAACCAGCCGGCCGCTTGCTGGCCGGCCACCGGCGCGGCGGGCGCCAACCGGTCGGCAATCCATAGCGACAGGAACGTGGCGCCGCCCACGCACACCGTGGCGCCGACCACGAACATCAGGATGCCCGCGCCATCGAGCCACGAGAAGCTGTCGTTCACTTCCGGATAATGCGTCAGGATGAACCACGGCGCGTTGTCCAGCAGCGGCCACATGATGTCGTGCTCGACCAGCCAGGTCGCGGCCCATTGCTTGGCCGCCACGTACCAGGGGCTGGCGCTCCAGAGGAAGGCGCCCATGGCGATGCCCATCAGGCCGAAGCACAGCAGCGCGGTCTGCCAGGGTTCGCCATCGGTGACGCTGACCACTTCTTCCTCGGGCGACCGCGGCGTCAGCGCGATGGCGCCGCGATAGCCGCTGCAACGGCCGCACACGTGACAGTCGCCGGCGCCCTTCATGTGTCGCAAGGGCACCAGCGGCGCACAGTTGATGGGTTCGATGCGGATGACCGGGTGGCGCCACTTTTCCTCGTCGACCTTGAAGTGCCACGGCGCCAGCTTGGCCAACAGATTGAACACGCCGTTGACCGGGCACAGGTACTTGCACCAGACCCGCTTGCTGCGGCCATAGCGCCAACCGACGATCATGGCGGCCACGGTGGAGCCGCCCAGCACCGCCAGCACCGCCAGCGGGTACTGGTACACACTGACGAGCTGCCCGTAGATCGTGGTCAGAGCGAAGGCCACGAACGGCCAACCGCCCCAGCGCATCCACTTGGGAATGGCATGCCCCTGGCCGCGTTCGCTGGCCCACTCGGTGAGCATGCCCTCCGGACAGAACCAGCCACACCAGGCCCGTCCGAGAATGGGCATGGAGACCAGCACGAACGGCCACCACACGCCCCAGAACGCGAACTGCGCAATGATGGTCAGGTTGTTGAACACCGAGGCCGAATTGTCCGGCAACGGCATGAGGGCCGGCACGATCAGGAGGAAAGCGTATATCGCAACAATGCCCCACTGCAGCTTGCGCAACAGAGGGGCATGGTCTCGGAGAAAGTCGGCGATACGGGAGGTCGCCCTCCCGAGTGCAGCTGCCATGGTCAAACCTTCATTAATTCAGTCCGGTAAAAGCGTCGCCTTGCGTACCTGAAACATCGATCAGGATGCGGCACGCGCCGCCACGGGCGCGGGCCTGCCGCCCACCCAGCGCAGCAGCGCCCACACCACGATCCAGTACGCAACCCACAACAATACCGAGATCAGGGCCGGCAAGGCGCGGTAGCCAGCAAAATCAGCCAGAACCTTACCGATACCGGTGCTGTCGCTCAGCAGCCAGGAGCTGTCCCAGACCGGATCGACAATGGTCGGCAAGACATCCAGCGAAATCAGGTGATCCAGCCCGCCCACCAGCAGCGAACCGGCCAGCAACAGCAGCAGGATTTCGGTCACGCGGAAAAAGCGACGCCAGGTGATGAGCTTGCCGCCCAGCTGCAGCAGCCAGAAGGTCAGCAGGGCCACCACGAAACCGGCCACGCCGGCCAGCGCCAGCATCAGCATGTTGTTGCCGCCCTCGCCCGCCGCCACGGTGCCGTACAGGAACACCACGGTTTCGCTGCCTTCGCGGGCCACGGCGATGGCCACCAGCACGAACAGCCCCCACCAGTTGTCGTTGGCCACCGACGACCGGGCGCCGCTTTCGAGTTCGCCCTTGAGGGTGCGGCCGTGCTTTTTCATCCACACGACCATCTGTACCACCAGCGCGCACGCCGCCAGCGACATGATGGCCTGGAACCATTCCTGGCCTTCGTCGCTGAGCCAGGTCGACACGCCCAGCAGCACCAGCGCCAGCGCGATCGCCAGCGCCAGGCCCGCGCCCACGCCGCCCCACAGATACTTCAGTCCGCGTTTGCCTTCCGGTGTCGAGCGCAGCCAGGTGTACAAGATGCCCACCACCAGCATGGCTTCGACGCTTTCGCGCCAGACGATGAAAAGAACCTGTTCCATGTAATGCGACTGCCTATTCCTTGGGCTTGACGACCAGCGTGCCCTTCACCGACTGGTGAAAATCATCGAAGAAGGGATACTCGCCCGGACGCGAGATGGTGATGACCACGAAAGACTTGACCCCGGGGCCCAGCACCTTTTCCTTGCGCAGCGGGATGCTTTCGAATTCGACCGGTTCGTTGCTTTCGTTGATCAGTTCGATCTTGAACCGGCCGGCCGGGACTTCCAGCGTGGCCGGTTCAAAGGTGCCGTTGGGCTTGAACGTCAGCGTGAACGTGGGCAGTTCGTCCGCCTGCGCGGGCGCCATGCCGGCCAGACCCGCCACGCTGATCAGCAGCGCGGCGCAAAGGTGACGCAGGAGACGCATGCTACGCACGATCAGTAGCCGCCCTTCTTGCCGGTGCCGGCATAGACGAATTCATATTCGAGGTCGAACGGCTGGAACCAGTCGCCCACGCCGGTTTCCTTGTCGATGTGACGGCCGAAATGGCTCATCTTGTCGGCGGTCGGCGGCAGGATGGTGTACTTCAGCTTGTACTTGCCCGGGCCTTCGAGCTTGATGTTCTCGCCGTAGTGCGGGCCGTCGTTGGCGACCATGGGCATGAAGGTGCCCTTCTGCACGTTCTGGCTGCCGACCTTCTGGATTTCGTATTTCACGACCAGGTAGGGCATCCATTCGCCTTCGGGGAAGCCGGTGGGATTGCCGGCCGTGGCGTGGATGTCGGCTTCGAGGTGGATGTCGGAATCCTTGGCGGGGCGCATCATGCCCGGCGGATCCATTTCGATCGGCTGCAGGTAGACCGCGCCAATTTCCATGCCGCCCTTTTCCACGGGCTTGCCGATCGGGTATTCGGCCGCTTGGGCGGCGGACATGCTCAAAGCGACAATGGCCAGGGCCAAGGCTTTCTTCATCATGGGGTCATCCTCGAAGCTCGATTGAAACGACGGATTCTAAAAACATAAACAAGAACCGTTTGCATTAATGTAACGAAAAAATCTGACATATCCCTGAATCAGATTCGTCTGCTATTTGAGGAACGTTGCGTCCCATCAAACAAAACAAAAGCCGGCGGGCAATGCCACGCCGGCTGAGCAAAGGCGGGGTCCGCGGCGCCGCCGCGGCCCGTCCTTTTTACGACTTGCGTCCGCCGCCCTGCGAACTCCCCGGGTTGAACGGGAAATTCGAGAACATGGCGCGCGTCTGATCCTGCATCTGGTCCTGCATCTGCACGAACAGATTTTTGCTCTGGTCGATGTAGTTGTTCATCATGTTCTGCAGCATCGGCGTCTGCACGTTCATGAACTGGGCCCAGGCTTCGGGGCCGAACTGACTGCCATACAGGCCCTTGGACTGCTCGGCCATGCGCTGCTGGATCTCCATGAAGGCCTGGATGTTCTTTTCCAGGTAAGAGCCCATGATGCCCTGCATCGCGTGGCCATAGAAACGGATGATCTGCGACAACATGTTCGACGAGAACATGGGCATGCCGCCGCTCTCTTCTTCGAGAATGATCTGCAGCAGGATGCTGCGCGTGAGGTCTTCGGCGCTCTTGGCGTCGACCACCTGGAATTCCTCATTGGCCAGAACCAGTTGCTTGACATCCGCCAGGGTGATGTAGGTGCTGGTCCGGGTGTCGTACAGACGACGGTTGGGGTATTTTTTAATCAGGCGCAGGCTGGCGCCGGTTTGTGCTTGCGTCATGGTTGTCCCCGGATCGGGCGATCTCTAAGACTTCGAATAGGGTGAAGTGTAATGCCGCGGCGCCGTCTCCCCGAGGCACCGCGGCGCGGAAGGGTCGCCCGCCGGGCGGCCCGCGATGCGTCAGCCCATGTGCAGGCCGCCGTTGAGCGAGAAATCCGCCCCGGTGGAAAAGCCGGATTCATCTGAAGCCAGCCACGCCGTCATCGACGCGATTTCCTCGGGGGTGCCCAGGCGTCGCACCGGAATCGTGGCCACGATCTTCTCCAGCACGTCCGGCCGGATGGCGCGCACCATGTCGGTGCCGATGTAGCCGGGCGAGATGGTGTTGACGGTGACGCCCTTGCTGGCGACTTCCTGCGCCAGCGCCATGGTGAAGCCATGGATGCCGGCCTTGGCCGTGGAGTAGTTGGTCTGGCCGAACTGGCCCTTCTGACCGTTCACCGAGCTGATGTTGATGATGCGCCCCCACTGGCGCTCGACCATGCCGTCGATGACCTGCTTGGTCACGTTGAACAGACTGTTCAGATTGGTGTCGATGACCGCGCGCCAATCGTCGGCCGTCATCTTGCGGAACAGGCCGTCGCGGGTGATGCCCGCGTTGTTGACCAGCACATCGACCGGCCCGAGCTCCGCCTTGACGCGCTCGAAGGCGGCCACGGTGGAATCCCAGTCGGACACGTTGCCGACCGACGCATGGAAGGTATATCCCTGCGCCGCCTGCTCATCCAGCCATTGCTGGTAATTGCGGCTCGGGCCGCAGCCTGCCACCACGCGAAAGCCTTCTTTGGCCAGGCGTTGGCAAATAGAGGTGCCGATCCCGCCCATCCCGCCTGTAACGTAAGCCAGTTTTCCGCTCATTGGACTTCCTCCTGTGTGCGACGGACGCCTCGTTGATTGACTTCTTATTGGCCTGGGCCCACCGCATGCGCGGCTTCAGGCTGCCCTGACCTTTACATACCTGCCCGGCGCCGGTTCTATCGGCCGGTACCGGGCGTTACCTGATTTTGCACGTGCCTTGACCTGCTTGCCGGCATGCCCCGCCAGCCAGGCGGCCCAATCGGGCCACCAACTGCCCGGCTTTTCCTGGGCCTGGGCCAGCCAGGCGTTGGGATCGCCCGGCAGGGGCCGGCCGGCGCCGCCGAGATTGTCGGCCACCCAGTAGCTGCGGCGCTTCTTGGCCGGCGGATTCACCACGCCGGCAATATGGCCCGACGCGCCCAACACGAAACGCTGCGGGCCGCGCAGCAGCTGGGTGGACGCGTAGGCCGACACCCACGGCACGATATGGTCTTCGCGCGAACCGAAAATATACGCCGGCATCGACAGGCGCGTCAGGTCCAGCGGCAAACCGGCGGCCTGGGCGCGACCGGGCACCTTGAGGTTATTTTCGAGATAGGTATTGCGGAAGTACCAGGAAAAGAACGGGCCCGGCAGGTTGGTGCTGTCGCCATTCCAGAACAGCAGGTCGAAGGGCGGCGGCTTCTGGCCCTTCAGGTAGTTGCCGACGACGTAGTTCCAGACCAGTTCGTTGGGCCGCAGGAACGAGAAGGTGGTGGCCAGGTCACGCCCGGGCATCAGCCCGCCGTTGCCCAGTTGATGGTCGCGCAGCAGCGCGTGAGCCTCGTCGACGAAGACGCTGAGGATGCCGGTGTCATGGAAATCGAGCAACGAGGTCAGCAGCGTCAGCGCCGCCACCGGATGCTCGCCGCGCGCTTCGGCCAGCGCCAGCGCCGAGGCCAGCATGGTGCCGCCGACGCAGAAACCGAGGGCGTTGACCTGCGGCTGGCCGGTGATGTCGCTGGCCACGCGCAGGGCCCGCAACACGGCATCGTCGAGATAGTCGGACCAGGTGGCGCGATCGATGCCATCGGTATCGCTGGCCAGCGGATTGCGCCACGACATCAGGAACACCGTGAAGCCCTGCTCGACCGCATGGCGCACGAACGAGTTCTCGGGCTGCAGATCGAGGATGTAGAACTTGTTGATGTTCGGCGGCACGATCACCAGCGGCCGCTCGTGCACCGTGGCGCTCGCGGGCTGGTACTGGATCAGCTGGAACAGCGCATTTTCGAACACCACGTCGCCGGGGGTCACCGCCACGTTGCGGCCGATCTCGAACTGGGTCTCGTCGGTCTGGGTGATGCGGCCCTTCTTGACGTCGCCAAGCAGGTTGGCCAGCCCTTCGTTCAGGGCGCGGCCGGCGCTTTCGACAATGGACTGCTGGGCATCGGGATTGAGCGCCAGGAAGTTCGACGGCGACAGCGCGTCGACCCACTGCATGATCGAAAAGCGCAGCCGGTCGCGCATCGGTTCGCTGACCTGGGCCGCGTCGACCATGCGCGCCATGGCACGGGATGACAGCAGGTAGGTATGCGCCATCAGCAGATGCTGGCCATTGGCGGCCCAGGCCTCGCCGGCAAAACGGCGGTCGGCCGGCGGCGCCAGCGCGCCACGGCGGGCATCGTCGCACAGCCGCTGCCACTCGCGCGAGAACTCAGCCTGGATGTCGGCCAGGACGTCCGGAGCCACGCTCACCGGATGGGGCCCTGAAGCGGAGAGATTGGCATTCACTTCGACACCTTGTTATCGAGACTTCCCGATTGATGTTGCATGTCGGGTTAAGGGCTGTCAATGCGGGTATTCAATGAGGCAAGGCAGGCGCATGCGGCCGTCTTGCGCTGGATCAATCCGGATCCAGCCAGGCCAGCAAAGCCATCCGGCCAGTCTCGCCGTCGCGGCGGTAGGAAAAGAAGCGCGCCGCGTCCGACACCGTGCACAGACGGCTCAGGGTGACCTCCTGCACCCCGGCGCGGCGCAGGCGGAATTCGGCCAGGCCGGCCAGGTCGGCCAGCCATTTGCCCGGCGCGCCGGGCCGCGGCCGGAAATAGCGTTCGGCGGCGGCATCGTCGGCGAGGAAGGCGTCCAGCACATCGCGCCCGACCTCGAAGGCGGCCGGCCCGATGCCGGGGCCGACCCAGGCGCGCCAGGCCGTGGCCCGCGGCGCCTTGGCGCGCATCGCCGCCAGCGTGTGTTCCAGCACGCCGCCGGACAGGCCGCGCCAGCCGGCGTGCGCCGCGCCCAGGACCCGGCCGTCGGCGTCGGCCATGACCACCGGCAGGCAGTCGGCTACCATCACGGCCAGCACCCGGCCCGGGCGCGCGGTGACGCTGGCGTCCAGCGCGGGTTCGTCCGGCAGGTCGGCGGCGTCGGCGTCAACCACCTCGCTGCCGTGTACCTGGCGCAGCCACAGGGGCTCGGCCGGCAGCGCCGCGCGCAACCGGCGGCGGTTCTCGGCCACGGCGTCGGGATCATCGCCGGCGCGGCGGCCGAGGTTGAAGGTGTCGTGCGGGGGCAGGCCCACGCCACCGGCCCGGGTGGTACAGAAATAATTGACGCCGGCCCAGACCGGGCCGGTCACCACGGGCAAGCCTTGCATCACGCGTTCCATGCGATCGCTTCCTGGACCTGGGTCATGTCGGCCGGCACCGGCGCGACGCAACGGACCTCGCCCCGCCCGCCCGGATCGTCGAAATGCAAGGCGCGGGCATGCAGCATCTGCCGCTGCGCGCCAGCGATGTTCTTGCCGCCATAGAGGGTGTCGGCGAGCAGCGGGTGTCCCAGGCTGGCCAGGTGCACCCGGATCTGGTGGGTACGGCCGGTCTCAAGGCGACAGACCACCTCGCTGACGCGGCCGCCGGGATCGACCTGGCCGCGCCGCGCGGGGGCATAGTGGGTGACGGCGGGCTTGGGCGCCACCGGACGCTCGACGCTCATGCGCACCGGCACGCGCGGATCGCGGCCGATCGGGCGGTCGACCTTGCCGGCGGCGGCCAGCCAGCCGTGCGCCAGCGCCACGTATTCGCGGCCCATGCTGCGGGCCTGCAATTGGCGCACCAGGTGGGTCTGGGCGATCTCGTTGCGCGCCACCACCATCAGACCGGAGGTATCCTTGTCCAGCCGGTGAACGATGCCCGCGCGCGCCACCTGGGCCAGTTCCGGATAGCGGTGCAGCAGGCCGTTGAGCAGCGTGCCGCTCCAGTTGCCGGCGCCCGGATGCACCACCAGGCCGGCGGGCTTGTTCACCACGATCCAGTCGGCGCTTTCTTCCACGACCGGGAAGTCGATGGGTTCGGGCGCGAATGCCAGGGTTTCAGGCGCGGGCTGGGCCCAGACGGTGATCTCGTCGCCCGGCCCGACCGTCTGGCGCACCTTGCCCGGCGCGCCGTTGACGTGCACGTTGCCGGCCTCGATCCAGCCTTGCAGGCGGCTGCGGGAATGGTCTGGCAACAGCCCGGCCAGCACCTTGTCGAGCCGGTCGGCCCGGGTGCCCGCGGGCACCGTTACAAGTTGCGCGTTTTCAAGCGACCCGCCGTGCGATTTTCCCCCTGGGTTTTCGCCGGAATGACCATCGGAAAAGTCCAGGAGTTCATCGTCGGAAACGAGATCTGCGCTGAAGGCTGTAGCGGACATGGAGACAAATCATATAATCAGCCTGCCATGCTACCACCAAGGATACGATTCTCGTGATTCACCACCCCGCAGCTCCCTCGAACCCCGCCTCCCGAAGCGGGTCGGTCTTGCGCGTGGTTATCGCGCTATTTGCCGTCATCGCGATCGCCGGTTGCGGCTCGACCAACAGCAAATACGATAAGACCGCCAACTGGAGCGCCGAACAGCTCTACGCCGACGCCAAGGCCGAAATCTCCTCGGGAGGCTGGAAGGAGGCGCGCGAGCGCCTGACCGCCATCGAAAGCCGCTACCCCTTCGGCGTCTATGCCCAGCAAGCCCTGCTCGAATTGGCCTACGTCAACTGGAAGGACGGCGAAAACGAACAGGCGCTGGCCGCGATCGACCGCTTCCAGCAGCTCTACCCCAACCATCCGGGCACCGATTACGCGCTGTACCTGAAGGGCCTGATCAACTTCACCCCGGCCAGCGCCTTCATGAGCAGCATCACCGGCCAGGATCCCGCCGAGCGCGACCCCAAGGGTCTGCGCGCGTCCTACGACGCGTTCAACGAGCTGATCAAGCGCTATCCGGACAGCAAGTACACCCCGGACGCCGAAAAGCGTGTCGCCTGGCTGGTCAACACCATCGCCATGAACGAAGTGCACGTGGCCCGCTACTACTTCGAACGCGGCGCCTACGTCGCGGCGGCCAACCGGGCGCAGACGGTCATCACCGACTTCGAAGGCGCGCCGGCCACCGAGGAAGCCCTCTACATCATGGTCGCCTCGTACGACAAGCTCGGCATGACCGAACTCAAGAACGACTCGGAGCGCGTGCTGGACAAGAACTTCCCCAACAGCGTGTTCAAGAGCAAGGGCCTGAAGGCCGACAAGAGCTGGTGGAATCCGTTCAACTGACCTGACCGGCCACGGCATGGGAAAAAACCCTTCGAGCGATCGAAGGGTTTTTTTTTGCCCGCATCAAGCCCGCTGGCGGCGCCCTATGCCTGCTTGCGGCGGTAGAACGCCAGCACTTCCTCGAGTTCACGTGTGCGCGCGAACGGCGGCAGGCCGCGCCAGAGGCGCTTGCCATAGGGCTTTTCGACCAGGCGCGCGTCGCCCACCATCAGCACGCCCCAGTCGGACTCCGTGCGGATCAGGCGGCCGGCCCCCTGCTTGAGCGAGATGGCGGCCTCGGGCAACTGGTATTCGGAGAAGGGATTGCCGCCCTGGGCACGGCAGGCCCGCAGGCGCGCCTCGATCACGGGGTCGTCGGGCGGCGCGAACGGCAGCTTGTCGATTGCCACCAGCGTCAGCACATCGCCGGGCAGGTCGATGCCTTCCCAGAAGCTGGCGCTGCCCACCAGCACCGGGTGGGTCAGCTTGCAAAAGCGGTCGAGCAGGTCGCGGCGCGTGCCTTCGCCCTGCTTGAGCAGCGGCCAGTCATGGCCAGCGTCATCGAAGGCATCGGCCAACAGATTGGCGACCTTGTCCACGGCGCGCAGCGTCGTGCACAGCACCAGCGTGCCCCCCGGGCTGGCCTGCAGCAGCGGCAGCAGCGTCTGCACGAAGCGGTCCAGGAACTGCGGCGATTGCGGTTCGGGCATGCCGCGCGGCACGAACAGCAACGCCTGTTCGGGATAATCGAAGGGCGACTCCCACTTGCCGGTGCGCGCGCGATCCAGCCCCAACTGGCCGGTGAAATGGGTGAACTCGCCGTTCACCGACAAGGTGGCCGACGTCATGATCCAGGCCTGGCCCGGCTTGCGGTATTTGGAGAAGGCCTGCGCCACCGACAGCGGCGCGGAGTGCAGGCGCACATGGTGCTGACCATGCTCGACCCAGCGCACCGCCGGTCCGGCCCATTCGGCGGCCGCCGCCGCGCCTTCGAGAATGGCGACCGGCGTCGACAGGCCATCGCCCAGGGCCGCCGGCGGTTCGGGCGCGTGGTCGTCACGGCCCCAACCCTCGTCGTCGACCACGGAGGCGTCGCGCGCCGGCGTGGCCCAGCGCTTCAGACGCACGGCGATCTCGGCGCCGCTGCGCGCGGCCGCCACCAGATCGGGATGGCGCTCGGCCACGGCGCCCAGCGCGTTGGTGGCGATGTCCACCGCCTCGCGCAGCACCGCCAGCGCGGCATCGAATTCCTCGGGATTGGGAATGGCCTCGAAGGTTGCCTTGCGGCCCGGCATGCGGTCCAGCGGCGCACAGACCAGGCGCAACTCGCGCGCCGCCGTTTCCACGTGCCGCGCCACGTCGCTCCATTTGGTGGCTTCGCGCGCATACGCCAGGCCGGCGGCCTCCAACGCGCGGCCGAAGTCCAGCAATTGATGGGTCGACACGCTGCTGCCCAGAAAGCGCGTGGCGGTATCGGGCAACTGGTGGGCTTCGTCGAAGATGACGGTGTCGGCCTCGGGCAGCAGGTCGGTGACGCCCTCTTCGCGCAACACCAGGTCGGCCATGAACAGCGCATGGTTGACCACCACCACGTCAGCCTCCTGGGCCTGGCGGCGCGCCTTGACCACGAAGCAGTCGCGGATGCGCGGGCATTCCTGGCCCAGGCAGTTCTCGCGGGTCGAGGTGACGCGCTGCCAGATGTCGGCGTCTTCGGGCACCTGCGCCAGATCGCCACGATCACCCGTCTTGGAAATGCCGGCGAACACCTGGATCTGGCGCAGTTGCTGGATTTCGGCACGCGATTTCAGCGCGCGCTCGTCGCCTTGCAGGCGGTCAAGATGGTAATGACAGACGTAATTGCCGCGGCCCTTGAGCAAGGCGGCCGTCACCGGCGCGGCCAGCGCCGCCCGCACGCGCGGCAGGTCGCGCGTGAACAACTGGTCCTGCAGGGTGCGGGTGCCGGTGGAGATCAGCACCTTGCCGCCCTGGATGAAGGCGGGTACAAGATAGGCCCAGGTCTTGCCGATGCCGGTGCCGGCCTCGGCCACCAGCGTGGCGCGATCCTGGATGGCTTGGCCGATGGCCTGGGCCAGTTCCACTTGGGAAGGGCGCGGCTTGTAGCCGGGCAAGGCCGACGCGAGCGGGCCGTCCTCGGCGAAGAATTCGGAGATGTCCAGGTCCAGCATGGAAACAGCCGGGCGTCGCGATCGACCGCGCGGATCGACGGCGGGGGCGCCAGGCCCTGATAGGGTGGGAAAGGATCAAATGATACCCGCTGGCGCCGTGCTTTTCCGCCGACCGCGTCGCAAACGGCGCACCCCATGGGGACGGATGCATCCCGCCTGGCACGTTCTGTAACAACGGCTTATGGCACAATCCGCCCCTTGTTTTTCCTTTTTGCCGTCGTATCGAGATGTCTGAAACTTCCGTTATCACGAACGTCGCCGCCGGCGTCGACAATGCCCGTATCGTGGCCCAGCTCGCGACCGAGCTCGGCGCCCGCGCCTCCCAGATCGCCGCCGCGGTGGAACTGCTCGATGACGGCGCCACCGTGCCGTTCATCGCGCGCTACCGCAAGGAAGCCACCGGCGGCCTGGACGACACCGTCCTGCGCAATCTGGAAGTGCGCCTGGGCTATCTGCGCGAACTCGAAGAACGCCGCGGCGCGATCCTCGAATCGATCTCGCAGCAAGGCAAGCTGACGCCCGAACTGCAGCAGGAAATCGCCGCCGCCGACACCAAGCAGCGCCTGGAAGACCTGTACGCGCCCTACAAGCCCAAGCGCCGCACCCGCGCCCAGATCGCCCGCGAGGCGGGCCTGGAGCCGCTGGCCGACGCCATCCTGGCCGACACCGCCTGCGATCCGGCCGCGCTGGCCGCGCAATACCTGAATCCCGAAGCCTCGATCAACGACGCCAAGGCGGCGCTGGATGGCGCCCGCGACATCCTGGCCGAGCGCTACGCTGAAAACGCCGACCTGCTGGCCGACATGCGCGAGCACCTCTGGGCCACCGGCTATCTGTACTCCAAGATGGTCGACGGCAAGGAAACCGAAGGCGCCAACTTCCGCGACTGGTTCGACTTCAACGAGCCGCTGCGCACGCTGCCGTCGCACCGTATCCTGGCGCTGCTGCGCGGCCGCCAGCAAGGCGTGCTGGAGATCCGCCTGGGCCTGGAAGCCGAACTCGAAGCGCAGACGCCGCACCCGTGCGTGGCGCGCATCGCCAGCTTCCTCAAGCTGGGCAACGGCCTGTTCGCGCTGGACGCCTCGCCGCGTGCGCGCTGGCTGGGCGAAGTGTGCCGCTGGACCTGGCGCGTCAAACTGGTGACAGCCTTCGAAAGCGAGCTGATCGGCCGCCTGCGCGAAACCGCCGAGGCCGAAGCGATCCGCGTGTTCGCCGCCAACCTGAAGGATCTGCTGCTGGCCGCGCCGGCCGGCCCGAAGGCCGTGCTGGGCCTGGACCCCGGCATCCGCACGGGCTGCAAGGTGGCCGTGATCGACCGCACCGGCAAGGTGGTCGACACCACCACCGTCTACCCGTTCGAACCGCGCCGCGACCGTGACGGCACCATCAACACCCTGGCCGCGCTGGTGGCGCGCCACAAGGTCGACCTGATCGCCATCGGCAACGGCACCGCGTCGCGCGAAAGCGAGAAGCTGGTGGGCGACATGCAGGAACGCTTCCCCGACCTGAAGGTGACGCGCGTGGTGGTGTCCGAAGCCGGCGCGTCGGTGTATTCGGCGTCCGAGGCCGCCGCGCAAGAATTCCCCGACCTCGACGTCACGCTGCGCGGCGCGGTGTCGATCGCGCGCCGCCTGCAGGACCCGCTGGCCGAACTCGTCAAGATCGATCCCAAGGCCATCGGCGTCGGCCAATACCAGCACGACGTCAACCAGCGCGAGCTGGCGCGGTCGCTGGACGCGGTGGTCGAGGATTGCGTGAACGCGGTCGGCGTCGATGTCAACACGGCCTCCGCCGCGCTGCTGGCGCGCGTGTCGGGCCTGAACTCGCTGCTGGCCAAGAACATCGTCGCCTGGCGCGATGAGCATGGCGCCTTCCCCACCCGTGAACAGCTGCGCAAGGTGCCGCGCTTCGGCGACAAGGCTTTCGAGCAAGCGGCCGGCTTCCTGCGCATCCCCAACGGCGACAACCCGCTGGATGCCTCGTCGGTGCACCCGGAAGCCTATCCGGTGGTCGAGCGCATCGTGGCCCGGATCAAGGCCGAGGTGAAACAGATCATCGGCCAGCGTGACGCGCTCAAGGGCGTATCGCCGTCCGATTTCACGGACGAGCGCTTTGGCCTGCCAACGGTGCGCGACATCTTCGCCGAATTGGAAAAGCCCGGCCGCGACCCGCGCCCCGAGTTCAAGACCGCGCAGTTCAAGGAAGGCGTCGAGACGCTCAACGATCTGTATCCGGGCATGGTGCTCGAAGGCGTGGTGACCAACGTCGCCAACTTCGGCGCGTTCGTCGACATCGGCGTGCACCAGGACGGCCTGGTCCACATTTCGGCGCTGGCCGAGAAGTTCGTGAAGGATCCGCGCGACGTGGTGCGCGTGGGCCAGACCGTCAGCGTCAAGGTGTTGGAAGTGGACGTGGCGCGCAAGCGCGTGGCCCTGACCATGCGCATGAACGACGCCGCCGTGCCGGCCCGTCGCGGCGCCGACGCCCCCAAGGGCGGCGACCGTCCTGGCCGTCGGCCGCAGGGCGACAGCGGCCGTGGCAACAGCGGCGGTGGCGGTGGCGCGCTGAACAGCGCCATGGCGGATGCTTTCGCCAAGCTCAAGCGTTGATCCCCTGGCGGATCCCCCCGGGGCCGCCAGCAAACACCAGGAAGCCCCCCCAACCGGCGCCTCAGGCGCCGGTTGTCATTCAACCAGGGCCTTCCCGCGGTCACTCCCCTTCATTCCGATCTCTCAAGCCTTACCGCAAAAAAAGAGAAAAAATCGAATTGTGTCCAAATAATAAAAGATCAGCGCGGTCGGACACGCAAGGCAGAGGCGCCCATCATCAGGCGCGCGACGGCCGCATCATCTCCAACGCGCGCCGCCCGCCCCATGTCACTCCTGCGACATCGAGGCCAGCGCCTCGCTTGCCTTGGCCAGTTGCGCCTGCGCGTCGCCCTGGGCGCCGGTGGGCGCTGTCGCCACGGTCACGCCATCGAGCATCGCCGCCACGCCCTGGGCGGTGACTTGCAACAATGCCTCGGGCGCCTCCGACTGCAGGCGGCGCATCAGCGCACCGGCTTCCTTCGGATCGGCAAAGCGCTGCGACAGCAGCAGTTCCTCGCCATCGGCGGCCAACAGGCGGAAGCGGAAGCCACCCTCTTCATCGCGGAAGCTGACGAAGCGCGCGCCCTTGCCTTTTTCCTTCTTGACGGGCGCCTGCTTGCCCGGCGCCTGCGCGTTCAGGTTGCGCAGGCCCACGGCCTCGCGCAGCTCGCGCATCATCGGCACCGCCAGCTCGCGCGCCTTGGCCGCGCCCGCTTGCAGCACATCCTCGATGCGGCCGGGGTTGGCCATCAGCTCGAAGTAGCGTTCGCGCATGGGCGCCAGCAGGTTCTCCAGGTGATCGTAGAGGGCCTGCTTGGCCTCGCCCCAGCCCAGGCCTTCCTCGAGCTGCTTGCGGAATGCCGCGGCCTGCTCGTGCGTGGCGAAGGCGCGGTAGATGGTGTACAGGTGCGACCCCTCGGCATCCTTGGGTTCGCCGGGTTCACGCGAGTCGGTGACGATGCGCATGATCGAGGCGCGCAGCGCCTTGGCGCCGCCCTCGAACAGCGGGATGGTGTTGTTGTAGCTCTTGGACATCTTGCGGCCGTCCAGGCCTGGCAAGGTGGCGACATCTTCTTCGATGGCGACTTCGGGCAACGTGAAATAGTCGCGGCCGTACAGGTGGTTGAAGCGCTGGGCGATGTCGCGCGCCATTTCCAGGTGCTGGATCTGGTCGCGGCCCACCGGCACCTTGTTGGCGTTGAACATGACGATGTCCGCCGCCATCAGGATGGGGTACGAGAACAGGCCCATGGTCACGCCGTCATCGGGGTCCACGCCCTTGGCCGTGTTCTGGTCGACCGAGGCCTTGTAGGCATGCGCGCGGTTCATCAGGCCCTTGGCGGTGACGCAGGTCAGCAGCCAGCTCAGTTCGGGGATCTCGGGGATGTCCGACTGGCGGTAGAAGGTCACGCGTTCGGGATCGAGCCCCACCGCGAGCCAGGTGGCGGCGATTTCCAGCCGCGAACGGGCCACGCGGGCCGGGTCGTCACACTTGATCAGCGCGTGGTAATCGGCCAGGAAGAAAAACGCGTCGACACCCGGTTGTGTGCTGGCCTGAACCGCCGGGCGGATCGCGCCGGCGTAGTTGCCTAGGTGAGGGGTTCCGGAGGTGGTAATGCCAGTGAGGACGCGGGTATTCATGGACGATGAAGCCGTTTGCTTGATGAAACACCCAGTGTAACGTGCCGCGCGTGGCGCCTGGCGGGCGGCCGAGGGCCCGCGCCGGGCGCATGCCAGGCCGGCCAGGCAGCGGGCGCGGTTACAGGACGGCCAGCAGCGGCGCGGCCGCCGCGCACAGCCCGCCGGCCAAGAGCGCGGCGCGCGGCCGAAAGGTCAGGAACCAGATCAGCAGCAGGCCGGCAATGCTGAGGATGCCGATCCATTCGACCGTGCCGTAGCTCCAGCCCCAGACCGCGGCCGAGGCGCACAGCGACAGGGCCAGCGCCAGCCAGCCGAAAGCCCGCAAGGGCACGCGATGGCGGCGTGGCAGCGCGCGGTCGAACAGGTCTTCGTAGTGACGGTCCATGCCCAGGCACAAGGCGCTGAACCCCGCGTAGGCCAGGCAGAAGGCGGCAAGCGTCATGGCGTATCACCTCGGTTCATAAGCGGCTTCGGAAGGAGAATGCGACGGTGCCAGCTCAGGCGCGGCGGCGGGACGGGTCCGCGCCTGGGCCGGGGCGGACGCGGCGGTCTCGGCGACGGGCGTTGCGACCCGCGTCCGGGCGGGCGCCCTGGCACCGCCCTTGGCCGGCGCCTTGCGCGCCCGGACGGCCTTGCGGGCCATCCAGCCCAGCAGCAGCGCGCCGGCCAGGCAGGTCAGATCGAATCCCGCCATGACCCAATCGCCCGCCGACAGCGATACGCCGAGGTGGCGCGAAGTGGTCAAGGCGTTGACCACGGGCAGCAGCGCCAGCGACGCGGCGGCGACCGTCAGCAGGTCGCCCCACTTGCGCTTGTGGAACAGGAACGCGTACACCAGCGACAGCCCCCAGGCGGCGAAGAACGCCCGCACTTCCCACAGCTGGCGGCCCGGCAGGTCGGCCGGCACCAAGCGGTTGGCCCAGAAGAACGCGGCCACCGCGATGAACAGGCCGGCGATGGTGCCGGCGTTCAAACCGTCGACCAGCCGCAGCGAGAACGCCTCGCGCGCCCCGGGACGCGCCTTCTGGCGCCGCTTGGCGATCCACAGCACCAGGCCGGAACCGACCATGCCGGTGCCCGCCAGGCTGACCAGGAAATAGAACCAGCGCAACAGCGGCTCGGCGAACAGACCCAGGTGCAGGCCGACGATCACGCCTGCGGTGCGCACGGCGGGGCTCAACTCGTCCTGCCCTTCCTGGAAGGCGCCGGTGACGCCGTCGAACCGCGCATAGGGCGCGAGCCGGCCATAGGAAACCCCGTCAGCCGCATCGCGCGTCAGGGTGACGGTGGCGCCGGCATCGCCGGGGTTGTTCACCGTGACACGGCCGACCCGGCCATGCCACCGCTGCTCGACCTGCTGCACCAGCGGCGCCAGCGCCACCAGCGGCGCAGGCTCGTTGCGCGGCGGTGTGACCTTGAAGGACGCGAACACGTCATCGGAGTACTGGCGCGGGTTTTCGTAGACCGCCAGGATGCCTGCCGGCATCAACATGCTCGCGAACAGCACCAGGCCGCTGAACGTGATCATCAGATGAAACGGCAGCCCCAGCACCGACAAGGCGTTGTGGCCGTCCATCCAGGCGCGTTGCCCGCCTTTCTTCGGCCGGAAAGTGAAGAAGTCGGCGAAGATCTTCTTGTGCGTGATGATGCCGCTGATGATGGCCACCAGCATGAACATGCCGGCGATGCTGGCAAGCCAGCGCCCCCACGGAAAGGCCGTCTCGAGTTCGAAGTGGAAGCGGTAGAAGAAGTCGCCGCCGCGCGTCTCGCGGCCCTCGACGGCTTGGCCGGTCTGGGGGTCGAGCTTGGCGCGCACGAAGCCGCGCTCGCCCGGCTTCGGCTTGGGCACCTGGTATAGCAACTGGATCAGCGGCTCGCGCCCGGTCGGCGGCGTGATGAACCACCGCTTGGCATCGGCCGCGTGCTCGGTCAGGTAGCGCTGCGCCATGGCCACGGATTCGAGCGTGGGCGCGGCCTGCGCCTGGATCTCGGGCTGCATCCAGCGCGTGATCTCGGGACGGAAGAACGACAGCGTGCCGGTCAGGAACATCGCGAACAGCACCCAGCCGAAGATCAACCCCGACCAGGTGTGCAACCACGACATGGATTGACGCAGGCCCTCTTCGCCTTGCGCTTTTCCGGTACTGGGTTTCATGCGCCCCCCATCATGCGGCCGGCCAGGAACAGACCGCCAAACAGCGCCGCCGGCAGCAGAATGCCGGCCCAGGCGCGCCAGGCGTTGCGGGTGGCGAACACCCAGATGACGCCACAGGTGTAGACCACGAAGGCGAACAACTGCGCCGTGACGACGGCGTCGGCGCGCTGCAGGGGCAGCCACACGGCCAGGCAGGCCGCGGCCGCCGAGGCCAGGCCGTAGCCGCCGAGGATGGCGGCCAGGGCCCGCGAGGCCACGGCCAGACGGTAGCGCATCATGCCTGCGCCGGCTGCGGGAGCTTTCACTTGGTCACGTGGAAGGTCAGGGTGGAGACGTAGCGGATCTTGTTATAGGCCTTGCCGTCGGCCTCGCCGGCCTTGTCCTCGACATGGGCGGCTTCCAGCACGTACTGGCCCGGCCACGGGGTGGTGATCTCGACGCGGCCGTTCTCGTCGCTGCGCAACCGCTTTTCCCACTTGGGCGGGCCGAACACGGTGACCTCGGTCTTGGCCAGCGGCTTGCCCTGGAACTGCAGCACGAAGGTGTTGCTGCCAGCGGCGGCAGGCACCAGCTCCAGGTCGAGCTTGCCCTGCGTATCTTCGCGGCCTGCCTTGGCGTTGTAACGCACCAGCGTTTCCTTGAACTGGATCGGCTGCGACAGGCGCACATCGCCCTTGCCGGCGGCGGCGAACTCGACGAAATCCGCGCCCTCGGCCGAGGCTTTGAGCGCCTTGCCGTCGGCGCCGGTCACGACCGGCGCCACCAGCACCTTGCCCAGCAGGCCGTCGCGCTTTTCACGCAGATCGTCCGCCCATTCGCCGAAGTAGGCTTTTGCCGGTCCGTGACCGGCCCGCTCGAGCCAGACGAAGTGCGCCTGCGCCGCGCCGGCGCAGCCCAGCAGCGCGACGGCTGCCAAAGTCCTTGCGAATTTCATTGTCGATTTTCCTGTTGTGAACGCCGCACCGGACCGCCCCGCGGCAGGCCCGGCGTAAGTCGGATCTGAATTATAACCATTCTCACTACGATGCAAGACTTTTCCTGCCAGCATGTCCACGACCCCGCCGCGGGCACGCCGCCGCCCCCCCCCCTGCTACCAGCGATAGCGCAGACTGGCCTTGATCGAGCGCTGGTAGCCATACCAGCACCACGAATCGCCCGAGCAAGAAGCGATGTATTCCTTGTCGAACAGGTTCTGCACATTCAACGCCACCTGCATGCCCTTGAGCGACGGCGACACGCGGCCCAGGTCGTAGTCCAGCATCAGGTCGAACAGCGTCACCGACGGCACCTTCATGGTGTTGGCTTCATCTCCGTAAGACGAACCGAGGTAGCGCACCCCCCCTCCCACGCCCAGGCCGGCCAGCGGCCCACCCTGCAACTGGTAGCGGGCCCAGGCCGAGGCCTGCTGCGATGGCACGCCCACCGGCGCCTTGCCCTTGAGGTTCAAGCCCGTGGTGCCGGGGTTGGCCTTGGAATAGGCGTTGTCCAGCAGCGAATAGCCCGCCAGCAGCGTCAGGCCACGCAGCGGCTCGGTCTTGGCCTCCAGTTCAATGCCCTGCGTGCGTAGCTCACCTGCCTGGATCTGGCATCGCGCGTTGGATGTGCCGCACAAGTGGGCCGGATCCGGGTCGGTGGTGAGCATGTTCTCGCGGCGGATATCGAAGGCCGCCACCGACAGCATGGTTGCGCTGCCGGGCGGCTGGTACTTGATGCCGACTTCGTACTGGCTGCCCTCGATCGGCTTGAAGGGCGCGTTGTTCCAACCGGTGCCCGACTGCGGCTCGAACGATTCGGCATAGCTGAAGTACGGCGCCACGCCATTGTCGAAGTTGTAGATCACGCCAAAACGGCCGCTAAAAGCCTGGGCCCGCAACGCCGAGGGCGTGACGCGGCCGTTGGCGATGGCGGTGCTTTCGCCGATGTTGCGCGACCAGTCGTAGCGTCCGCCCAGCAGCACCGAGAGCCGGTCGATCTTGATCTGGTCCTGGAAGTACAGGCCGGTCTGGTACTGCGTGGTGGTGGCATCGGTGGAAAACGCCGGCACCGGGATGTCCTGGTGGTTGTCCGGATGCATCACGTCGAGCGCGGGTGCGCTGCCAAAGCCCGAGAGGGTGTCGGTCTTGACGTGCTGATAGTCCAGGCCAAGCAACACGGTGTGGCCGAAGGCGCCCGTATCGAAACGCGCCTGCAAATTATTGTCGAGGGTCAGCGCGCCGACCTCGACATCGGTCGCGATCGCGGCGCGTTGCTGGTACAGGTAGCGGTTGTCGGTATAGCCATAGAAGCGGCTGGACGCGCCGTAGATGCTGCGGTACTTGGCGTCGGAATGGGTCCAGCGCAGGCTTTGCGAGGCCTTGAAGGTATCGTTGAAGCGGTGCTCCAGCACATAACCGAGCGAATAGCTCTTGCGGTCGCTCTTCTCGAAATTGGCGTCGCCGTCGTAATAGCTCGGGCGCAGGCGGATGCCATCCGGCGCCGACAGCAGCGAGCGCATCGGCGGCACCGCGCCATAGGAGCCCATGTCGGGGTCGCGTTGGAAATTCGTCAGCACGGTCAGCGACGTATCGCCGTTGGGTTTCCAGGTGAAGGCCGGGGCAACGAAGTAGCGGCGCTCCTTGGTGTGATCGATCTGGCCATCGGCCATGTAGCCCGCGCCGACCAGCCGGTACAGGTACTTGCCGTCCGCGTCCAACGGGCCGCCGAAGTCGAAATTGGCGCGCCGGTAGTCATAGTTGCCGACCTGCAACTCGACTTCGCGCAGGGCCTCTTCCAACGGCCGCTTGCTGATCTGGTTGACCACCCCGCCGGGGCCGCCCTGCCCGTACATCACCGAGGCCGGCCCTTTCAGCACGTCCACGCGTTCCAGGCGGTAGGCGTCGACCTGCGGCAAGGCGTCGCGTCCGCCGAACACGCGCAGGCCGTCCAGGTAGGTGGATGCGGAAAAGCCGCGCACGCTGAACTGATCGAGCCGCGTGGCGGTGGCGCCGCGCGTTTCGGTCGCGACCCCGGGCGTGTAGCGCAGCACCTGATTCAGCGTCTGCGCGCCCTGCTCGGCGATCTGCTCGCGAGTGACCACCGACACCGATTGCGGCGTCTCGATCAGCGGCGTGTCGGTCTTGGTGGCGCTGACGCTGGCGCCGGCCACGTAACCGACCGTCGGCGCCTGCGCGCTCAGGGAATTGGCCGACACCGTCACCGGCGCCAGCGTGAGCGCATCGCCGGCGGCCGCGGGCGGCGCCGCCACCAGCGTCCAGGTGTTGCCGGCCTGCGCCCGCGCCTGCAGGCCGCTGCCCGCCAGGAGGCGGGCAAAGCCGGCACCCACGGGGTAGGCGCCGTCCAGGCCGGAGGAACGCAGGCCGCGCACCTGGGCCGGATCGAACGACAGCACCACGCCCGCGCTACGCGCGAACTGGGTCAGCGCGTCGCCCAGCGGGCCGGGGGCGATCTGATAGCGGCGCGGGGCCTGGGCCGCGCCAGGCGACGCTTGCGCCCAGGCGGCGGGGACGGCGGCCAGCCAGGCGCCGGCGCCAATCGCGGCCAGCACGGCCAGGCGGGCGGCAGTCAAGGGGGCGCGCGGGCGCGGGCAAGATGAAGCGGACACGAAAACTCCCTGTACGTTGGTCTCTATCTCCGCCTTTCCGTACCAGGAAGGAAAACCTGCAATGCAGTGCCCGGAAAATTTGTAACGGTCAGCCCATGCGGGGATCGACCTGCAGCCAGTACCGGGTATGACGCGTCACTGTGATGGGTAGCGCGGGCTCCAGCGCCTTGAGCGCGCGCTCGGCATCATCCAGCGGAAAAACGCCCGACAGCCGCAGGCCGGCCACGGCCGGATCCACGCGGATCACGCCGACCCGCTGGCGCGCCAGGTGATCGGCGAAATGATCCAGGCGCCAGTCCTTGGCCA
The DNA here is from genome assembly GCF_050285565.1 of Achromobacter sp. Taxonomy (GTDB): domain Bacteria; phylum Pseudomonadota; class Gammaproteobacteria; order Burkholderiales; family Burkholderiaceae_B; genus Achromobacter. The sequence goes on along the minus strand of NZ_JBLZXG010000001.1, from coordinate 269,577 downwards.
CCACCAGGCCGTCGATCCAGGCCAGCCGATCCGGATCGGCCACCTGCCGCTCGACGCCGTCCAGGCCGCCGTAGCTCAGGCGCTCGCCCGCGCCGGCCGCTTGGGTCGCCTGGCCATCGCGCAGCAATGCGACGCTGCCTTCATACACACCCAGCCGCGCCCCCTGAGGCGTGCGGCGCACGTCGAAGCGCGCGCTCCCGGCCAGCACCACGCCGTGGCCGGTGTCCACGCGCACGGGCGCGGCGCCCGGCCGCGGCTGCGCGCTGACCAGGATTTCACCGCGCAGCAGATGGATGCCGCGCGCGCTGCCCTGCAGGCGCAACCGCAGCGCGCTGTCACTGTTCAGGGTGATGCGCAGGCCGTCGGCCACCGCCACCGCGCGGCGTTCGCCGATGCCGGTGCTGAGATCGGCGGCCAGGCGCTGCCACGGCGCATGACGGTAGCCAGCCCAGCCCGCCACGCCCACGCCGGCCAGCGTCAGCACATTGCGCAGAACCGCGCGGCGGCCCGGCATGGCAGGGCTTTCGAGCGCCGCATGCGCCAGCGCCGCCGGCACGCGGCGCGCATCGCGGCCGATCGACTCCAGCCGCGCCCAGGCCTCGCGGTGCGCCGGATCCTGCGCCAGCCAGGCGTGGCAGGCCTCGCGCTCACCGCCATCGGCCAGCCCCGACTGCAGGCGCACCCACCACGCGATCGCCTGGCGCACCACTGCATCGGCAGGGGCGGCGGCGCTAGTCATGAAGCGCGGCATAACAGGCCGACATCGCGCGCACCATGTATTGCTGCACGGAACTGAGCGAAACGCCCAGCCGCTGCGCGATCTCGGGATAGGTCAGGCCGTCCAGTTGCGACAGCAGGAAGGCCGCGCGCGCCCTGGATGGCAGGCTGTCGAGCAGGCGGTCGAGCTGCATCAGGGCCTGCATCTGCTGGACCTGCGTCTCTGGCGACGGCGCGTGGGCCTCGGGCAAAGCGGCCAGATAGGCCAGGTAGGCATGTTCGAGCGCCGCGTGGCGCTGATGATCGATCACCAGGCCCTTGGCGATGGTGGTCAACAGCGCCCTCGCCTCGCCGGCGCGCACCGTCTTGCGGCCCTGCAGGACGCGCACGAAGACGTCTTGCGCCAGATCCTCGGCGCGATGCGCACAGCCCAGCTTGCGGCGCAGCCACCCGAACAGCCATGGCCGATGGTCCCGGTACAGGCCGTCGACCTGCGTGGCGCAAGCATCGGCGCATGAGGCCGGGGACGAAAGCAAAGGGGAAGACACGGGAAGACTGCGGCGCGGAACCTGAGGTCTTCGAATCTTAATTGATAATGACTTGCATTACCAATGCATTTGGCGCAGTTGGCGCCGCGCCCGCCCCACGGGCGCACGCTTGCGGCATAACTACAACGTCGCGGTCAGGCGGCGCTCGGATTCCAGATATTCGCGCGACTGCATTTCGAGGATGCGCGACACCGTGCGGTGGAACTCGTTGGCCAGCGCGCCTTCGGTATAGATTTCTTCCGGCTCGCATTCGGCCGACATGATCAGCTTGACGCGGTGGTCGTAGAACACGTCGATCAGCCAAGTGAAGCGGCGCGCCTCGGACGCCTGGCGCGGCCCCATGCGCGGCACGCCGGACAGGATCACCGCATGGAACCGGTTGGCCAGTTCCAGGTAGTCGTTCTGGGAGCGCGGGCCGCCGCAAAGCGTGGCGAAGTCGAACCACACCACCGACCCTGCCAGCGCCTGCGCGCGGATCTCGCGGTGCTCGATGTGCAACAGCGGTTCCTGCGGCGGCGTATCGGCCAGGCTCTCGAACGCGTGCTGCAGGGCCTGCTGCGCGTGCTCGTCCAGCGGCGTGTGGTAACACTGCACCTGCTCGAGCGAACGGCGGCGGTAGTCGATGCCGGCATCCACGTTCATTACGTCCATGCGTGCCTGGATCAGTTCGATCGCCGGCAGCACGCGGTCGCGGTGCAGGCCATCGGGATACAGCGTCGACGGTTCGTAGTTCGATGTCATCACGAACGAGGTGCCGTACTCGAACAGTTTGAACAGCAGGCGGTGCAGGATCATCGCGTCCGCCACGTCCGACACGTGGAATTCATCGAAACAGATCAGGCGGTAGCGCTTGGCCACGCGCCGGGCCACTTCGTCCAGCGGATCCTGCATGCCCTTCACTTCTTCGAGCTCGCGGTGCACGCCGCGCATGAACTCATGGAAGTGCAGGCGCGTCTTGCGCACCACCGGCACGGTGGCGTAGAAGGCGTCCATCAGGAAGCTCTTGCCGCGCCCCACCCCGCCCCACAGGTACACGCCACGCGGCACACCGGGCCGGTTCAGCAGCTTCTTGAGCGCGTTCGAGCGCATCGCCTTGAACTTGACCCACTCGTCGTAATAGCGCTGCAGCCGGTCGATCGCCTTCTTCTGGGCTTGGTCGGGCTTGTAGCCGCGTTCGGCCAGGGCGTGTTCGTAGTATTCGCGGACGTTCATGGAGATGACACAGACAGATGAAAAAAGGGCGGGTCCGAAAACCCGCCCCTTTGGCAGAGCCGCAACGTGGCGGATCAGAAGTTCAAGGCGCGCTTGTCGACGGCCAGGGCGGCTTCCTTCACGGCTTCCGACAGCGTCGGGTGCGCGTGGCAGATGCGGGCGATGTCTTCGGCGGCGCCACGGAATTCCATGATGGTCACGGCTTCCGAGATCAGCTCCGAGGCCATCGGGCCCACGATGTGCACGCCCAGGACTTCGTCGGTCTTGGCGTCGGCGATAACCTTGGCAAAGCCGGTGGTGTCACCCAGCGCGCGGGCGCGGCCGTTGGCCAGGAACGGGAAGCTGCCGGCCTTGTACTCGCGGCCCTCGGCCTTGAGCTGTTGCTCGGTCTTGCCGACCCAGGCGATTTCCGGCGAGGTGTAGATGACCCACGGCACGGTGTCGAAGTTGACGTGGCCGTGCTGGCCGGCGATGCGCTCGGCAACCGCCACGCCTTCTTCTTCGGCCTTGTGCGCCAGCATCGGGCCGCGCACCACGTCGCCCACCGCCCAGACGTTGGGCAGGTTGGTCTTGCAATCGCCATCCACGGCGATGAAGCCGCGCTCGTCGAGCTTCAGGCCCACGGCATCGGCGTTCAGGCCGCCGGTGTAGGGCACGCGGCCGATCGAGACGATCAGCTTGTCCACCACCAGCTTCTGCTCGGCGCCCTTGGCATCGACGTAAGGCACGGTCACCGACTTGGCGGTCGCCTTGATCTCGCCGATCTTGACGCCCATCTGGATGTTCAGGCCTTGTTTGGTGAAGGCCTTCAGGGCTTCCTTGGCCACTTGCTGGTCGGCAGCGGCCAGGAATTCCGGCATCGCTTCCAGGATGGTGACCTCCGCCCCCAGGCGGCGCCACACGCTGCCCATTTCCAGGCCGATCACGCCGGCGCCGATCACGCCCAGCGTCTTCGGCACGGCGCCGATGTTGAGCGCGCCGTCGTTGGACAGCACGACCTTTTCATCGAACGGCAGGCCGGGCAGCTCGCGCGCCGACGAACCGGTGGCGACCACCACGTGCTTGGCAACCAGGTCTTCCTCGGCGGTGCCGGTGACCTTGATGGCCCAGCCGCCCTCGACCTGGCCGGCGAAGGCGCCCTTGCCATGGAAGAAGGTGACCTTGTTCTTCTTGAACAGGTACAGGATGCCGTCGTTGTTCTGCTTGACCACCGTGTTCTTGCGGCCGATCAGCGTGTCGAGCTTCAGGCTCACGCCCTTGACTTCGATGCCGTGCTCGGCGAAGTGGTGGTTGGCTTGCTCAAAATGTTCGGACGATTGCAGCAGCGCCTTGGAGGGGATGCAACCGACGTTGGTGCAAGTACCGCCGGGGGCCGGGCCGCCCTGGCCGTTCTGCCAGGCGTCGATGCAGGCCACCGACATGCCGAGCTGCGCGGCGCGGATGGCGGCGATGTAGCCGCCAGGGCCCGCGCCGATGACGACGACGTCGAATTGTTTGGACATAGTGTTCTCGCGAATGAGGAGGGAGTGAAACTCGCCCCGGCCCGCGCGTGCCGGCCCGTGGGACCGGCCGGGCGCCGCCGGCCCGAAGGCCGCGGCGGCGCCGGGCTCAGGGCGCCGAGATTACAGGTCCAGCAACAGACGCTGCGGATCTTCCAGGGCGTCCTTCATGGCGACCAGGCCCAGCACGGCTTCGCGGCCGTCGATGATGCGGTGGTCGTAGGACAGGGCCAGGTAGTTCATCGGGCGGATGACGATCTGGCCGTTTTCGACGACGGCGCGATCCTTCGTGGCGTGCACGCCCAGGATGGCCGATTGCGGCGGGTTGATGATCGGGGTCGACAGCATCGAGCCGAACACGCCGCCGTTGGAGATCGAGAACGTGCCGCCGGTCATCTCTTCGATGCCCAGCTTGCCGTCAGCGGCGCGGCGGCCGAAGTCGGCAATGGTCTTCTCGATGTCGGCGATCGACAGCTGGTCGGCGTTGCGCAGGATCGGCACCACCAGGCCACGCGGGCTGCCGACAGCGATACCGATGTCGAAGTAGCCGTGGTAGATGATGTCCTTGCCGTCGATCGAGGCGTTGATCAGCGGGAACTTCTTCAGCGCGGCCACGGCGGCCTTGACGAAGAACGACATGAAGCCCAGCTTGATGCCGTGTTCCTTCTCGAACTTGTCCTTGTACTTGTTGCGCAGATCGATGACCGCTTGCATGTTCACTTCGTTGAACGTGGTCAGGATCGCGTTTTCCTGTTGCGACTGCAGCAGGCGCTCGGCGATACGGGCGCGCAGGCGGCTCATCGGCACGCGCTGTTCGGGACGGCCGTCCAGCGACAGCGTGGTCGGGGCCGGGGCGGCGGCGGCCTTGGCAGCGGGGGCGCTGGCGTTCAGGGCGTCGCCCTTGGTGACACGGCCGTCACGGCCGGTGCCGGCGACGCTGGCGGCGTCCACGCCCTTTTCGGCGAGGATCTTGGCGGCGGCGGGCGAAGCCACGCCGGCGGCGGCGGTCGAAGCGGGCGCGGCCGGAGCGGCGGCGGCTTGGGCGGCGGCCTTGGGCGCTTCGGCGGCGGGGGCGGTGGCCGCGGTGGCGGCGGCCTTGCCGGCGGTGTCGATACGGGCCAGGACTTCGCCCGAGGTCACGGTGCTGCCATCGCCCTTGACGATTTCAGCCAGCACGCCCGAAGCGGGCGCGGGCACTTCCAGCACGACCTTGTCGGTTTCGACTTCGATCAGGATTTCGTCCGCTTCGACGGCAGCGCCGGGCTGCTTCTTCCAGGTCAGCAGGGTCGCTTCGGAAACGGATTCGGAGAGTTGGGGGACGACGACGTCAGTGATAGCCATTTTGTTTATTCCGTAAAGGGTGTGTTCTGGACCGCGCGGCGCGGGCAAAGTTCGAAACAGGGTTCCGTGACTTTGCCGCGCGCCGCGCGTGCATCGGGTTGGTTACTTGGTCAGCATGGCCTTGAACTTGGGCGCGAAAGCCGCTTCGATGAGCGCCTTTTGCTGCTCCTGGTGCTTGGCCAGGTAGCCCACGGCCGGCGATGCCGACGCGGCGCGGCCGGCATAGCCCAGCTTCTGGCCTTCGACCATGTTCTCGTACACGTGATGCTGAACGTAGAACCACGGGCCCTGGTTCTGCGGCTCGTCCTGGACCCAGATCACTTCGGTTGCCTTCGGGTACTTGCGCAGTTCGGCCTCGAAGGCCTTGTGCGCGAACGGGTACAGCTGCTCGACACGGATGATGGCGACGTTGTCGGCGCCACGTTCACGGCGGGCATTGACCAGATCGTAGTAGACCTTGCCCGAGCAAGCCAGCACGCGCTTGACCTTGGCGGCGTCGATGGCCTCGTCGACCTCGCCGATCACCGGGCGGAAGCTGCCACCGGCCAGTTCGGTCAGGGGCGAGCCGGCGTCCTTGTTGCGCAGCAGCGACTTGGGCGTGAACAGCACCAGCGGCTTGCGGAACGGGCGGATCATCTGGCGGCGCAGCACATGGAAGATCTGCGCGGCCGAGGTCGGCTGGATCACTTGCATGTTGTTGTCGGCGCACAGTTGCAGGAAGCGCTCGATGCGGCCCGACGAGTGCTCGGGACCCTGGCCTTCGTAGCCGTGCGGCAGCATCAGGGTCAGGCCCGACTGGCGGCCCCACTTGGCTTCGCCGGAGCTGATGAACTGGTCGATCACGACTTGCGCGCCGTTGACGAAGTCACCGAACTGGCCTTCCCAGATGGTCAGCGTGTTGGGTTCGGCGCTGGAATAGCCGTATTCGAAGCCCAGCACGGCCTCTTCGGACAGCACCGAGTCGATCACGGTGAACGGGGCCTGGCCTTCCGAGACGTTCTGCAGCGGAATGTAGGTGCCGTCATTCCAGCGTTCGCGGTTCTGGTCGTGCAGCACGGCGTGGCGGTGCGTGAACGTGCCACGGCCCGAGTCCTGGCCGGTGATGCGAATGGCATAGCCCGACGACACCAGGGTGGCGAAGGCGAGGTGTTCGCCCATGCCCCAGTCCAGGTTCATCTCACCCTTGGCCATGGCGCGGCGGTCGTTCAGCAGCTTGGCGACCAGCGGGTGCACCGTGAAGCCTTCCGGCACCGTGGTGATGCGCTCGCCGATGCGCTTGAGCTCGGCCAGCGGCACGGCGGTGTCGGCCTGGTCGGTCCACTTGGCGCCCAGGAACGGCGACCAGTCGATGGCGTACTTGCTCTTGTAGTCGGTCAGCACCGGTTCGATGGTGCGCTGGCCGTCTTCCATGAGCTGGCGGTAGTCCTTGACCAGTTGGTCGGCTTCGCCTTCGGCCAGCACGCCCTGCGTGGTCAGCTTGTCGGCGTACAGCTTGCGCGTGCCGGGGTGGTGGCCGATGCGCTTGTACATCAGGGGCTGCGTCAGCGACGGGGTGTCCTGCTCGTTGTGGCCCAGCTTGCGGAAGCAGACGATGTCCACGACGACGTCGTGGCGGAACTGCAGGCGGTAGTCCAGGGCCAGCTTGGTCACGAACACCACGGCTTCGGGATCGTCGCCGTTGACGTGGAAGACCGGGGCTTCGATCATCTTGACCACGTCGGTGCAATACAGCGTCGAACGCGAGTCGCGCGGGTCGGACGTGGTGAAGCCGATCTGGTTGTTGATGACGATGTGCAGCGTGCCGCCCGTGCCGTAGCCGCGGGTCTGGGCCAGGTTCAGGGTTTCCATCACCACGCCCTGGCCGGCGAAGGCCGCGTCACCGTGCACCAGCACCGGCAGCACTTGCTTGCCTTCGGTGTCGCCGCGGCGTTCCTGGCGGGCGCGCGCGCTGCCTTCGACCACGGGGTTGACGATTTCCAGGTGGGACGGGTTGAACGCCAGCGACAGGTGCACCGGACCGCCACGGGTCGACAGGTCGCTCGAGAAGCCGTTGTGGTACTTCACGTCGCCGTCGGTCAGGCCTTCGGCGTGCTTGCCTTCGAACTCGGCGAACAGGTCGCCGGGCATCTTGCCCATGATGTTCACGAGCAGGTTCAGGCGGCCGCGGTGGGCCATGCCGACCACGATTTCCTGGACGCCGTTTTCACCGGCGTGGTTCACCACTTCGTCCATCGAGGCGATGAAGCTTTCGCCGCCTTCCAGCGAGAAGCGCTTCTGGCCGACGTACTTGGTGTGCAGGAAGCGTTCGAGGCCTTCGGACTCGGTCAGTTGCTGCAGGATGTGGCGCTTTTCTTCGACCGAATAGACGGGCGCGCCCAGCGTGGTTTCCAGGCGTTCCTGGATCCAGCGCTTGGCGGCGGGATCGGAGATGTGCGTGAATTCGGCACCGATGCTGCGGCAGTAGGTGTCGCGCAGCGCCTTCAGGATGTCGCGCAGCGTCATGGTGCTGGCGGTCGTGAAGTAGGTGTTGGTGGCCGAGTAGGTCTGGTCCAGATCGGCTTCGGTCAGGCCGTAGAAGGCCGGATCGAGTTCGGGGATCGGCGGACGTTCCTGGCGCTTGAGCGGATCGAGGTCGGCCCAGCGCGAGCCGAGCGAGCGGTAGGCGGCGATCAGCGATTGCACCGAGACTTGCTTGGAGGCGACGCTCAGGTCGGGCTCGGCGGCGCGTTGCACGAAGGCATTGGCCTTGGCGCGCTGGGCGAACGATTCGACGATGGGCGCGTGAGCCTGGTCGCGGGTGGATTCCTGGCCGTCGGTGGCGGGCGCATGCTGCAACTGGTCGAAGTATTCGCGCCAGTTGTCAGGTACCGAACCGGGGTTGTCGAGATAGGCTTCGTAAAGCTCCTCGACGTAGGGCGCGTTGCCCCCAAACAGGTAAGACGTGGATAGGGATTCTATTTCCGAAGACATAATCGCTTCACCTTTACGAGTGCTTCACTCGATTACGATGCAGGAAAACCTTCCGCGACACGGGCTTCCCGTTTAGCGGATAGCAGGGGCAGAAGGCGCGTACAAGCCTTGAAAGCCGTATGGATGAAAGTATAACCCTTTGAGTTTACGGGCGTCTTCTTGCGATTGCGTGACGCAAAAGCGCAAGCGGAATGGCTTCATGCGGTGTTGGAATGTCCGCGCAACCCCTGCAATTACGCCGTCTACACGCCCGCAAGTTCCGCCAACGAAAAATGCCGCAATGCGGCATTTTTTTTGCCCCGCGCACCGGTTGTTGCGCAATTGCCTCGTCACAGCGGCAGTTCGGTGGTCGACAGGATCTCTTTCAACACGAAAAAAGTGCGGATCTGGCGCACCCCGGGCAGCTTGATGATCTCGCCCGCGTGCAATTTGTTGAAGCGTTCCAGGTCGCGGATGCGCAGCATCAGGAAGTAGTCGAACTCGCCCGCCACCAGATGGCATTCGAGGCAACCGCTGATGCCGCGCGCGGCCGCTTCGAAGTCGGTGAAGGACTCCGGCGTGGAGCGATCCAGCACCACGCCGACGATCACCAGCGTGGCCATCTCGACCTCGGCCGGTTCGAGCAGCGCCACCGTCTTTTTGATGATGCCCTCGGCCTTGAGTTTTTCCACCCGCCGCAGGCAGGCGGCAGGACTGAGATGGACGCGCGCGCTCAGATCCAGGTTGGTGATCTGGGCGTCCTGCTGCAACAGGCGCAGGATCTGGCGGTCGATGCGATCCAGCCCGGCGATGGCGGCCATTCAATGCGTCCCTATAAAATATAATTTGGTTTTTGTTTTTTAATTATCAATATTAATTCTAAAAATAAAATTTCATATGAATTAAAATGGAAAAAACCGAACAAATACGCAATTGACCAAAAATCCAGCGGGTTCCTATGATTTTTCCATCCGCGGCGCCATCCGCCCGGACCTTTCCCCTCAGGAGCCCGCATGGATCTGCAACGCTTTCCCCGCCATCGCCTGACCTTCGGCGACACGCCCATCGAGAAGCTCGAACGCCTCTCCGCCCACTTGGGCGGCAAGGTCGAGATCTACGCCAAGCGCGAGGACTGCAACAGCGGCCTGGCTTTTGGCGGCAACAAGCTGCGCAAACTGGAATACCTGATTCCGCAGGCGCTGGAACAGGGTTGCGACACGCTGGTCACCATCGGCGGCATCCAGTCCAACCACACCCGCATGGTGGCGGCCGTGGCTGCCAAGCTTGGCCTGGCCTGCGTGTTGGTGCAGGAGAATTGGGTGGACTACTCGGACGCCGTGTACGACCGGGTCGGCAACATCATGATGAGCCGGTTGATGGGCGCCGACGTGCGCCTGGTGGATCAAGGCTTCGACATCGGTTTTCGCCGCAGTTGGGAAGAGGCGCTGGAAGACGTGCGCAAGCGCGGCGGCAAGCCCTATGCGATTCCGGCCGGCGCTTCCGACCATGAGCTGGGCGGGCTGGGCTATGTAGGCTTCGCCGAGGAAGTGCGGCGCCAGGAGGCCGACCTGGGCTTCAGGTTCGACTACATCGTGGTCTGCGCCGTCACCGGCAGCACGCAGGCCGGCATGGTGGTGGGCTTTGCCGCCGACAGCCGCGCCGACCGCGTGATCGGCATCGACGCCTCGGCCACGCCCGACCAGACCCGCGCGCAGATCCTGCGCATCGCGCGCCGCACCGCCGACATGGTGGGTTTGCAGCGCCCCATCAGCGACAGCGACGTGGTGCTGGACACGCGCTACGCCTATCCGGCCTATGGCCTGCCCTCGGCCGAGACCAACGAGGCCATCCGCCTGTGCGCGCGGCTCGAAGGAATGATGACCGACCCGGTCTACGAAGGAAAATCGATGCAGGGCATGATGGACATCGTGCGACGCGGGGAGATCCCCGCGGGCTCCCGGGTGCTGTACGCGCATCTCGGGGGGGTGCCGGCGATCAACGCCTACAGCTTTCTCTACCGCAACGGCTGACGGCGGCTACGGCGCCAGCGGCTGGCCCTGCGGCGACCTGCGCTGAGCCGTCCGGCGCGCCGGGCACCTCGAAGGCCCTGCCGGCACACCCGCTGCCGGCAGGGCCTTTTTCTCTAGCGCCGGCCGGGCCGGGCGTATCAGGGTCATTACTAATGATGTACATAAATTGTATACAGAAAGGACGGTTTACCTTATCGTGTCATGCACGATGTCCACGCCCGTCCAGCCATGAGCACCTACGACACCACCCGCCCGTACCCGCGCGACCTGATCGGCTATGGCCGCAACCCGCCGCATGCGCAATGGCCCGGCGGCGCCCGCATCGCGGTGCAGTTCGTGCTCAATTATGAGGAAGGCGGCGAAAACTGCGTGCTGCATGGCGACGCCGGTTCCGAACAGTTCCTGTCGGAAATGTTCAATCCGGCCAGCTATCCCGAGCGCCACCTGAGCATGGAAGGCATCTACGAATACGGCTCGCGCGTGGGCGTCTGGCGCATCCTGCGCGAATTCGAAAAGCGCGGCCTGCCGTTGACGGTGTTCGCCGTCGGCATGGCGCTGCAACGCCACCCGGAACTGGCCGCGGCGCTGGTCGAACTGGATCACGAGATCGCCTGCCACGGCTGGCGCTGGGTGCATTATCAGAACGCGGACGAAGCCACCGAACGCGAGCACATGCGCCTGGGCATGGAGGCCATCACGCAACTGACCGGCGCCCGCCCGCTGGGCTGGTACACCGGCCGCGACAGCCCGCGCACCCGCCGCCTGGTGGCGGACTACGGCGGCTTCGAATACGACAGCGACTACTACGGCGACGATCTGCCCTTCTGGATGCGGGTGCAAAAAAGCGACGGCAGCGTGACGCCGCACCTGATCGTGCCCTACACCCTGGACTGCAACGACATGCGCTTCGCCCTGCCGCAGGGTTATTCGCACGCCGATCCGTTCTTCCAGTATCTGAAGGACAGTTTCGACGCGCTCTACGCCGAAGGCGACGAGGCGCCCAAGATGCTCAGCATCGGCATGCATTGCCGCCTGCTGGGCCGGCCGGGCCGCATCGTCGCGCTGCAACGCTTCCTGGATCACATCGCGCGCCACGACCGCGTCTGGGTCTGCCGCCGGCTGGACATCGCCCGGCACTGGCAGGCGCGCCATCCCTATCAACCCGCTCCCTGAACGGCGCAACCATGGCCCATACCCTCGCCCAATTCAACGACGCCGCGCCGCAAGCCGCGGCCGCCATGCTGGCCGATCTGTATCCGCGCGCGCCCTGGGCCGCGCAACAGGCCGTGCGGGCGCGGCCGATGCACAGCGTGGCCCAACTGCAACTGGCCTTGCAGCGCGCGGTGGACGACGCCGATGCCGCCACGCAATTGGCGTTGCTGCGCGCCCAATCCACCGACCTGCTCGACGCACAGACGGAAGCCGGCGCGCTGGCCGCCGACTATGCCGCGCGCTTCGGCTTTCCCTTCATCCTGTCGCACTACGGCCCGCGCGGCACCGGCCTGCAAGGCGGGCAGGTGATCCAGGCCCTCGAACGCCGCCGTCACAACCCGCCGGACGACGAGCGCCGCGAGGCCCTGCGCCAGTTGCACCGCGACGCCGAAGTGCGGCTGCACGAGCGCTTCGGCGTCGAGCCTGACCTGGGCAATGACATCTGGGACTGGCAGGAAAAACTCAGCGCGCACAGCGACCCCGGCTATGCCGAGAACGGCCAGCTCACCGTCACCTACCTGACCGACGCGCACCGTGCCTGCGCCCAGCGCATCTCGCACTGGATGCGCGATTGCGGCTTCGACGAAGTCGGCATCGACGCGGTCGGCAACGTGGTCGGCCGCTACCACGCGGCCCGCGCCGACGCGCCCATCCTGATGAGCGGCAGCCACTACGATACGGTGCGCAATGCCGGCAAATATGATGGCCGCCTCGGCATCTTCGTGCCGATGGCCTGCGTGCGCGCGCTGCAGCGCCAGGGCCGGCGGCTGCCCTACGCGATCGAAGTGATCGGTTTCTCCGAAGAAGAAGGCCAACGCTATCCGGCCACCTTCCTCGGTTCCGGCGCGCTGATCGGCGACTTCCAGCCGCGCTGGCTGGAACAGAAGGACGCCGACGGCATCAGCATGCGGGAAGCCATGGCGCACGCGGGGCTGTGCATCGACGACATCCCCAAGCTCAAGCGCGACCCGGCCCGCTACCTGGGTTTTGTCGAGGTACATATCGAACAGGGCCCGGTGCTCAACGAAATCGGCCTACCGCTGGGCGTGGTCACCTCCATCAACGGTTGCGTGCGCTATCGGGCGCGGCTCCACGGCACCGCCTGCCACGCCGGCACCACGCCGATGGACCGGCGCCGCGATGCCGCCGTGGCCGCGGCCGAACTGATCGTGTTCGTCGAAGGCCGCGCCGCGCGCGACGGCGACTCGGTCGGCACCGTCGGCATGCTGGAAGTCCCCAACGGTTCGATCAACGTGGTGCCTGGCGAGTGCCGCCTCAGTCTCGACCTGCGCGCGCCCAGTGACGCGCAGCGCGATGCGCTGGCCGCCGACGTGCTGGCCGAGCTGGAAGCGATCTGCCGGCGCCGCGGCTTGCGCTACACGCTCGAGGAAACCATGCGCGCCGCCGCCGCGCCCAGCGCGCCGGCCTGGCAGCAACGCTGGGAACGCGCGGTGCAGGCGTTGGGCGTGCCGGTCCACCGCATGCCCAGCGGCGCCGGCCACGACGCCATGAAGCTGCACGAAATCATGCCCCAGGCCATGCTGTTCGTGCGCGGGCAGAACGCCGGCATCAGCCACAACCCGCTCGAATCCACCACCAACCACGACATGCAGCTGGCCGCACTGGCGATGCAGCGGCTGCTCGACGATCTCGCCAACGAAGCAACGAGCTGAACCATGACCGACTACACCCGACTCGACGCCTGGGTGGATGCCCATTTCGATGAAGAGGTGCGCTTCCTGCAGGAACTGGTGCGCGTGCCCACCGACACGCCGCCGGGCAACAACGCCCCGCATGCGGTGCGCACCGCCGAACTGCTGCGGGGCTTCGGCCTGACGGCCGAGTCCCACCCCGTGCCCGCCGACGAAGTGCGCGCCTACGGCATGGAATCCATCACCAATTTGATCGTGCGCCGCGAGTACGGCGCCGGCGGCCGGCGCATCGCGCTCAATGCCCACGGCGACGTGGTGCCGCCGGGCGATGGCTGGGAACACGATCCCTACGGCGCCGAGATCGTGGACGGCTGCCTCTACGGCCGCGCCGCCGCCGTCAGCAAGAGCGACTTCGCCAGCTTCACCTTCGCGCTGCGCGCCTTGGAGGCGGAGGCCCGGCCGGGCCAGGGCGCGGTTGAGCTGCACTTCACTTACGACGAGGAATTCGGCGGCCTGCTCGGCCCCGGCTGGCTGCTGCGCCAGGGACTGACCAGACCCGACCTGCTGATCGCCGCGGGCTTCAGCTATGAAGTCGTGACGGCGCACAACGGCTGCCTGCAGTTGGAGGTCACGGTGCACGGCAAGATGGCGCACGCCGCCATTCCGGACACCGGCGTGGACGCGCTGCAGGGCGCGGTCGCCATCATGAACGCGCTGTATGCGCAGAACGCGCGCTATCGCGAGATCACCTCTCGGGTCGAGGGCATCAGCCACCCCTACCTGAACATCGGCCGCATCGAGGGTGGCACCAACACCAATGTGGTGCCGGGCAAGGTGGTGTTCAAGCTCGACCGCCGCATGATCCCGGAAGAGAACGCGGCCGAGGTCGAGGCCGACATCCGCCGCATCATCGAAGACGCCGCCGCCTCGCCCGGCATCCGCGTGGAGATCAAGCGCCTGCTGCTGGCCAACGCCATGCGCCCGCTGCCCGGCAACCAGCCGCTGGTCGACGCCATCCGCAAGCACGGCCAGGCACTGTTCGGCGAACCCATCCCCGCCATGGGCACGCCACTCTATACCGACGTGCGCCTGTATGCCGAGGCCGGCATCCCCGGCGTGATCTATGGCGCCGGCCCGCGCACCGTGCTGGAATCCCACGCCAAGCGCAACGACGAGCGCGTCGTGCTGGAAGACCTGCGGCGCGCCACCAAGGTCATCGCCCGCACCCTGGCCGACCTGCTGCAAGCGGCATGAAAAAGGGCATGGCGCCCACGCGCCATGCCCTTTTGATCGATGCGCCGCGGCGCTACGCCAGGCGCATCACCCGGCGCCAGAACAGCGCCGCCACCAGCGCGAACACCGCCAGCCCCAGGAACGAGGCGGCGCGCGCGAATTCCTCGCCCGCGATCGCCAGCGGCGCATCGGTGTCGGCGGCGCCGATGATGGCCGCCATCACCACGCCCACCAGGCTCTCGCCCACGATCAGGCCAGACGCGATCAGCACGCCGCGCCGATTGGCGGCTTCGGCGAACGATTCGTACTCCTTGCCGGCGGCCGCGGCACGGCGGCGCAGCGCCCGTTCCAGCAGCCAGGCCAACAGCGCGCCGACCACGATCGGCGCCGCCACGGTCGGCGGCAGGTAGATGCCGATGCCCACCGCCAGCACCGGGATGCGTGCCACCTTGCAAGTGCGCTTGAGGATTTCGTCCAGCACGATCAGGCCCACGCCCACCGCCATGCCGATCAGGATCATGGTCCAGTTCAACTGGTGGGTGAAGATGCCGCGCGCGATCGCCAGCATCAGCGTGGCCTGCGGCGCCGACAGCGCCTGCGCCGCGTCCATGCCTTCGCGTGGCATGGCGTCGGCGAAGCCGTAGGCGTTGTACAGCAGTTCCAGCACCGGCGAGATCACGGCCGCGCCGACCACGCAGCCGATCAGCAGCGCCACCTGCTGGCGCCAGGGCGTCGCGCCCACCAGCCAGCCGGTCTTCAGGTCCTGCAGGTTGTCGTTCGAGATCGACGCCACCGCCACCACCGCCGAGGTGCTGAAGATGGCCAGCGCGATCGTCATCTGCACGCCGTTCTGCACCGCCAGCAGTTCGCCGCCGAGCGCCAGCATCAGCAGCGACACCAGCACGATGGCAACGATGCCCACGCCCGAGATCGGGCTGGTCGACGAGCCCACCAGGCCGGCCATGTAGCCGCAGGCCGCCGCCACCAGAAAACCGAACACGAAGGCGAACAGCACCGCGTAGGCCACCAGTTTCCAGATGGCCGCGGCCGACAGCGGCGCGTCCGCCAGGAACACCTGGAACGTAATCACCAGCACCGCCACCAGCAACAGCGTGACGACCGAGATCCAGCCGGCCGACAGATCGCGCTCGGTGCGCGGGGCCTTGCCCGCGCGCGCCGCGCCGGCCCGGGTAAGCGCCGAGAACGAGGCCTTGACACCGCGCGCCATGGGCAGAAACAGCGTCGCCAGCGTCCAGATGGCGCCCACGCCGATCACGCCCGCGCCGATAAAGCGCACCTGCGACGACCACAGCCCGGTGGCGAACTTCGCCAGCGACATGCCGGCGGGAATCTCGGCCATCGAGGTCAGGATCGGCACCGCGATGCCCCACGAGATCACCAACCCGGTCAGCATGGCCAGGCCGGCCACGATGCCGATCAGGTAGCCGGCGCCGAGCAGCGCCAGCGAGAATCCCATGGGCAGCCGGAACACCGCGCCGCCCAGTGAGAACCAGCCGCTGACGCTGTCGCCCAGCACCCGCAGGCCGCTGGCCGCGAAGCTGACCGCCGCCGCCACCACGCCGCCGCTGACGATGTCGCCCATGCCCGTGGCGGCCGGCTTGGCCGGCGCCCGGTCAGTCTGCCCGGCCGCATCCTGGGCGCGCTCGGCGCTGCCGACCCGCAGGATCTCGGCCGCCGCCACGCCTTCCGGATACGGCAGGTCGCTCTGCACCACCATGACGTGGCGCAGCGGAATCGTGAACATCACACCCAGCATGCCGCCGGCGGCGCAGATGCCCAGGGTCTGCCAGAACGGAAAGCCCTGCCAGTGGCCCATCATGACCAGGGCGGGCAGGATGAAAATGATGGAAGACAGCGTGCCGGCCGCCGAGGCCTGCGTCTGCACCATGTTGTTTTCGAGGATGTTGGCGTCCTTGAACAGCCGCAACACCGACATGGAAATCACCGCCGCCGGGATCGCCGACGAAAAGGTCAGGCCGACCTTGAGCCCCAGGAATACGTTGGAGGCGGTGAAGATGATGGTGATCACCGCGCCCAGCAGCACGCCGCGGAACGTAAGCTCCGGTAGCGTGACTTCTGCCGGGACGCTGGAGGGTTGAGTCATTGAAGTCTCCCTTTACTGGCCGGGACGCGAGCCCGCCCGGGGGCGGGACGGCCCCGGCCGTCAGGACGTTGCCGCCCTGCTGGTTGCCGGATTGCTTTTTGTGAAGCGCGAATTCTAGCGCCTTGGCGTCCAGCAGGTGGTCACCACAGGTAAGTGGCCTGCGGCGGCACATCCTGCCGCTCATACCAAAATCAGCAAAAGATTATGCTGAAAACCTGGATTTCCCCCCGGCATTTTGATCACTCATGCCCCGGCGACAGGACTAGCATGGCGCAACAAGGAGACAAATCCATCATGTGCGACGCCAGCCATTCCTCCGCCGGGCCGGAGCCCCGGCACGATACCGACCCCGCCGAAACCGCCGAATGGCGCGACGGCCTGCAATCCCTGGTGCAGGCCGCCGGCGCCGCGCGGGCGGGCTATGTGCTGGACAACCTGCTCGGATACGCCGCCACGCTGGGCCTGCGCGCCAACAGCCAGACCCGCACCGCCTACCTGAACACGATTCCGGCCGAGCAGGAACCGCCCTTCCCCGGCAACCTGGCGGTCGAGGAACGCATCGCCCGCATCAACCGCTGGAATGCGCTGGCCATGGTGGTGCGCGCCAACCAGGCCCACGGCGAGCTGGGCGGACACATCGCCAGCTACGCCTCGGCCGCCGACCTGTTCGAGGTCGGCTTCAACCATTTCTTCCGCGCCAGTACCGCCGACGGCCCGGGCGACCTGGTCTACATGCAGCCGCACTCCGCGCCCGGCGTCTACGCCCGCGCCTACCTGGAGGGGTTCCTGAGCGAGGACGACCTGGCCCACTTCCGCCAGGAGATCACCGCCACATCGCGCGGCCTGCGCGGGCTGTCGTCGTATCCGCACCCCTGGCTGATGCCGGATTTCTGGCAATTTCCCACCGGCTCGATGGGCATCGGCCCCATCAACGCCATCTATCAGGCGCGCTTCATGCGCTATCTGGAGCACCGTTCGCTGGCTCCCGCCAGTGACCGCAAGGTCTGGGGCATCTTCGGCGACGGCGAGATGGACGAGCCCGAATCGATCGCCGCGCTGACGCTGGCCGCGCGCGAGAAGCTCGACAACCTGGTGTTCGTGGTCAACTGCAACCTGCAACGCCTGGACGGCCCGGTGCGCGGCAACGGCCGCATCATCGACGAACTCGAAACCCTGTATGCCGGCGCCGGCTGGAACGTCATCAAGCTGGTCTGGGGCAGCGACTGGGACGCGCTGCTGCGCCGCGACGCCACCGGCGCCCTGGCGCGCGCTTTCGCCAACACGGTGGATGGCCAGTTCCAGACCTTCGCCGCCAACGACGGCGCCTTCAACCGGGCCCATTTCTTTAACCAGAATCCCGAGCTGGCGGCGCTGGTGGCCGACTGGAGCGACGAGGCCATCGACCGCCTGCATCGTGGCGGCCACGATATGGTCAAGATCCATGCCGCCTATCACCGCGCCGCCAATCATCGCGGCCAGCCCACCGTGATCCTGGCGCAGACCAAGAAGGGCTTTGGCATGGGCACGGCCGGCCAGGGCAAGATGACCACCCACCAGCAGAAGAAGCTGGACGACGAAGCGCTGCTGGCGTTCCGCGACCGCTTCGCCCTGCCGATCTCCGACGCCGACTGCCTGGCGCTCAAGTTCTACCGCCCGGCCGAGGACAGCGCCGAATTGCGCCACCTGCAGGCGCGCCGCGCCGCCCTGGGCGGACACATCCCACGGCGCCAGACCCAGGCGCCGCGCCTGGCGCCGCCGGCGGTCGAGCAATGGGCGCGCTTCGCGCTGGCCGCCGACGGCAAGGAGATGTCGTCCACCATGGCCATCGTGCGCATGCTGACGGCGCTGCTGAAAGACCCGCAGGTCGGCCCGCGTATCGTGCCCATCGTGGCCGACGAGGCCCGCACCTTCGGCATGGCCAACCTGTTCCGCCAGATCGGCATCTATTCGGCGCAAGGCCAGTTGTACGAACCCGAGGACATCGGCTCGGTGCTGTACTACCGCGAAGCGCGCGACGGCCAGATCCTGGAAGAAGGCATCACCGAGGCCGGCGCGATCTCGTCGTGGACCGCGGCCGGCACCAGCTACTCGGTCAACGGCCTGCCGATGCTGCCGTTCTACATCTATTACTCGATGTTCGGCTTCCAACGCATCGGCGACCTGATCTGGGCCGCGGCCGACCAGCGCACGCGCGGCTTTCTCATCGGCGCCACCTCCGGCCGCACCACGCTGGGCGGCGAAGGCCTGCAACACCAGGACGGCTCCAGCCACATCATGGCCGCGGCCGTGCCCAACTGCCGCGCCTACGATCCGGCCTATGCCTACGAGGTCGCCGTCATCGTCGAATACGGCATGCGCCGCATGCTGGACGAGCAACGCGACGAGTTCTTCTACCTCACCGTCACCAACGAGAATCTGGCGCAGCCCGACCTGCCGGCGGACGGCGTGGCCGCCCAAGGCATCCTGCGCGGCATGTACCGCCTGCGCCCGGCCCGCCAGCAGGCGGCGGTGCGCCTGCTGGGCGCCGGCCCCATGCTGCGCGAAGCCGAAACGGCGGCCCAGCGGCTGCACGCCGAATACGGCGTGGACGCCGAGGTCTGGAGCGTGACCAGCTTCTCGGAACTGGCGCGCGACGGCCGCGAGGCCGAACGCGCCCGCGCGCTCGGCCTGCCCACGGCGCCTGACGCGGACTGGGTGCGCACCTGCCTGGGCGGCAGCGACGCGCCGGTGGTGGCCGTGACCGACTACGTGCGCGCGGTGCCCGAACAGATTCGCGCCTGGGTGCCCGCGCCCTACCGCACGCTGGGCACCGACGGCTTCGGCCGCAGCGACACCCGGGCCCGGCTGCGCGACTTCTTCGAAGTCAGCGCCGACTGGATCGTGCTCCACGCCCTCGACAGCCTGGGCCGGCAAGAGCAGACGGAAGGCTTGCGGCGCAAACTCGGGGCCATGGCCCGCGCCGTGCCGCCCTGGGCGCAATAACACCCTGAAAGCAAAGGGAAAAGCCTCCTGTCGCGAGGCTTTTTCCAGCGCTATGCCGGCCAGGCCAAGACGCGCCCGCTTGATCAAAATCGGACGATCGCTGCGCTGCAGCAACCAATCCGCGCCGCTTTCTGTTGAAATACGGGTGTTCCCTAAGCATTTCCCAAAGAATACGGCGGGCCGCGAGCCCGCTTTTTGCTTTCCGTTTTTTACCTACAGTTAGCGCCGCAAAGGCTATATCCCATGGACGAAACCCTCACCAAATTGGCGTTGGATTACCACGCCTATCCCACCCCCGGCAAAATCTCGGTCACCCCGACCAAGCCCCTCGCCAACCAGGACGACCTGTCGCTGGCGTACTCGCCCGGCGTGGCCGCCGCCTGCATGGCCATCTTCGACCAGGGCGATGACGCCGCGTCCAAGTACACCTCGCGCGGCAATCTGGTGGGCGTGATCACCAACGGCACCGCCGTGCTGGGCCTGGGCAACATCGGCCCGCTGGCCGCCAAGCCGGTCATGGAAGGCAAGGGCTGCCTGTTCAAGAAGTTCGCCGGCATCGACGTGTTCGACATCGAACTGGCCGAGAACGACCCCGACAAACTGGTCGACATCATCGCCGCGCTCGAGCCCACGCTCGGCGGCGTCAACCTGGAAGACATCAAGGCGCCCGAGTGCTTCTACATCGAGAAGAAGCTGCGCGAGCGCATGAAGATCCCCGTCTTCCACGACGATCAGCACGGCACCGCCATCATCTCGTCGGCCGCCATCCTCAACGGCCTGAAGGTCGTGGGCAAGGACATCGGCACGGTCAAGCTGGCCTGCTCGGGCGCCGGCGCCGCCGCCATCGCCTGCCTGGATCTGCTGGTGCACCTGGGCGTCAAGCGCGAGCACATCTACGTGGTGGACTCGCGCGGCGTGATCTGGGACGGCCGCGATGAAAACATGGAAGCCAACAAGAAGCGCTACGCGCAAAAGACCGACGCGCGCACGCTGGCCGACGTGGTCAACGGCGCCGACGTGTTCCTGGGCTGCTCGACCGCCGGCGTGCTGACCGCCGACATGGTCAAGACCATGGCCGACCGCCCACTGATCCTGGCGCTGGCCAACCCGGAACCGGAAATCCGCCCGGAAGTCGCCAAGGCCGCCCGCCCCGACTGCATCATCGCCACCGGCCGTTCGGACTATCCGAACCAGGTCAACAACGTGCTGTGCTTCCCGTTCATCTTCCGCGGCGCCATGGATGCCGGCGCTTCGCGCATCACCGAGGAAATGAAGCTGGCGTGCGTCAAGGCCATCGCCGAACTCGCCCAGGCCGAGCAGAACGATGAAGTGGCCCGCGCCTACGCTGGCCAGGAACTGTCGTTCGGTCCCGAGTACATCATCCCCAAGCCGTTCGACCCGCGCCTGATCGTCCAGATCGCGCCGGCCGTCGCGCAGGCCGCCGCCGACTCCGGCGTTGCCGCCCGTCCCATCGAGGACATCGAAGCCTACCGCCAGAAGCTGATGGGCTTCGTGTACCACTCGGGCCAGCTGATGCGCCCGCTGTTCGCCCAGGCCAAGAAGGCGCCCAAGCGCGTCATCTACGCCGACGGCGAAGACGAGCGCGTCCTGCGCGCCGTGCAGACCGTTGCCGACGAGAAGCTGGCGTTCCCGATCCTGATCGGCCGTCCCGCCGTCATCGAGATGCGCATCCAGAAGGCTGGCCTGCGCCTCATCGCCGGCCAGCACTTCGAGATCGTGGATCCCGAAGACGACAGCCGCTTCAACGAAACCTGGAACGCGTACTACCAGCTCAAGGGCCGTGAAGGCGTGACGCCGGCCATCGCCAAGGCGATGATCCGCAAGCACAACACGCTGATCGGCGCGATGCTGCTGCGCCGTGGCGATGCCGACGCGCTGCTGTGCGGCGTGGCCAGCAAGTACGACAACCAGCTCAAGTACATCGACGAAATCATCGGCAAGAAGGAAGGCCAGACCTACGCCGCCCTGAACGTGCTGATGCTGCCCGACCAGACGCTGTTCGTCACCGACACCCACGTCAACGAAAACCCGTCGGCCGAGGAAGTCGCCAACATCACCATCCAGGCCGCCGACGAGATGCTGCGTTTCGGCGTGGTGCCCAAGATCGCCCTGCTGTCGCACTCGAACTTCGGCAGCCGCGTCACGGAATCCTCGCGCAAGATGGCCGCCGCGCGCCAGCTGGTGCAAGACCGCGCGCCCGACCTGGAAGTGGACGGCGAAATGCACGCCGATGCCGCCCTGTCGGAAAAGATCCGCGTGCTGGCCTACCCCGACAGCACCCTGAAGGGCCGCGCCAACCTGCTGGTCATGCCGACGCTGGACACCGGCAACATCACCTACAACATGCTGAAGATGACCGGCAGCAATGGCGTCGCGATGGGCCCGATCCTGCTGGGCGCCGCGCGCCCGGTGCATATCCTGACGACCAGCGCCACCGTGCGCCGCATCGTCAACATGACCGCCCTGGCCGTGGTCGACGCGCAGCAGGAAGCCGCCGAAGCCGCCAAGCAGCGCCGTTGATCACATTGCGCTGATCGGCAAGTCCAGGACGCCCCGCGGGGCGTCCTTTTTTTGCCGGCTTGATGGCCGCGCTGGTACGCAACGTCGGCCGGATGGTAAAAACTGGGCTGACCTTCTTGCCAGCCCCTTTCCCACTGGAGTCCGACCCCATGCTGCTCGACGCCTTCCTGGCCTGGTTTCACTTCCTGGCCATCTTCGTGCTGGTGGTGGTGCTGACCGCTGAAGCGGTGCTGCTGCGCCCCGACCTGACGCCAGCCACGCTCAAGCGCCTGGTGATCTACGACCGCCTCTATCTGATCAGCGCGATCCTGGTGCTGGTCACCGGCGTGCTGCGCCTGACCCTTGGCATCAAGGGCGCCGCCTTCTACATGGGCAACCCCTGGTTCCACGCCAAGATCACGCTGTTCGTCATCATCGGCCTCTGTTCGGCCCCGCCCACGCTGGCCTTCCTGCGTTGGGCGAAGCAGGCGCGCCAGCAACCCGCCTTCGTGCCGGACGCCGCGCAGATCAAGCGCGCGCGCCGCTGGGTGATGGTCGAATCGCACCTGTTCATCTTTCTGCCGTTGTTCGCCGTGCTGATGGCGCGCGGCATCGGCGCCTAGGCGGCAGGCGGCGGACGGCCCGCGCGCCTCACGGACAGCGCGCGCGGGTCGGCTCGGGCACCTCGTCGCCCACGGTGATCGTGGCGAAGTGAAACACCCCCACCGTATCGTTCCTGACCACGTCGACGACCTTGCCATCCAGCGTCTGCATCACCGACATGCCCTCCGGCACGTCGGCCTGGCCGTCGCGCGTGGCGACCTGGCCATTCCACGGACTCAACACCAGCACGCCCGGAAACGGTTCGCGGCCGCGCCGCATCGTCTGCACCTGCGTGCCAGCGGCATAACTCACGCCACCCAGGCGCGTCGGGCAGGCCAGCTCCGCATCGCTCACCCGCAACAGGCGCCGCTGGTCATCCAGGTAAAGGCGCGGCTCACTCAATGGCAGGCCGAACAGCTTGACCGCGACCGGGTCCTTGACCTCGATGCGCCATCGATCCGGATCGCGCGAGCCATCGGTGTAGACGGTGCCGCTGGATTCATAGACGATGGAACCGGGCGCCAGCTCCAGATCCCCGACCCGGTTGCCCCGGCCCAGCACGCACTTGTTCAGCATCTTCATGGCGCCATCGCGTGCCACGTCGAATTCGATATCCTGAGTGGCATCGCACTGCCAGCCCCGCACCGGCTGGCTGCCCGCGCCGCGCAGCAACACGTTGCGCGGGTGGCGGCCGCGCAGCGCGTAGGTCTCGCTGTCGTAGTCGGCATCAAGATAGCGCTGCGCGCGCAGCGCCTGCACGCCGTACATGGCCACCGGCCGCGGAAACTCGGCCTCGACATAAGTCTCAAGCTGGCCTTCGTCCTGCAACTTTAGGCGCGTGCCGGCGGGCATGGCAACGCCCCCGACCGTCGTCGCCGCCGCCAGGGTGACGTTGCGGGCGGCCTCGCGGCGGGCGCCTTCCCGCTCGATCTGCCAGATGACCGTCTGGACCCAGGCATAGAAGGCGAAGGGAATCACCAGCACCACGAACAGCAGACTGGAGGTCTTCCAGTACTTGCGAACCGTGCGGCGCGCGCCCCCGCTGGCAACCAGCGCCAGCGCCCAGCCGAGCAGCACCAGGCCGGCAAGAAACCCCAGGGAAACGAAAATGTAGAAGCCCGCCGAGGGCAACGCTATCGGAATCATGGCAGGGATGATAAACGCCAAATCACCCCGCCGCGACGACGCGATGACCGGCGCGGCGAGCAGGCAACAAAAAACCGCCCGCAGGCGGTTTCTTGGTCAGGCCAGGCAGCGGATCAACGCTTGTCCATCGGCGGCACGTCGCGCGTGACCGAACCGGTGAACAGCTGGCGCGGACGGCCGATCTTGTAATCGGGATCCGACAGCATTTCGTTCCACTGGGCGATCCAGCCCACCGTGCGGGCCAGCGCGAAGATGGCCGTGAACAGCGAGGTCGGGATGCCGATGGCGCGCTGGACGATACCCGAGTAGAAGTCCACGTTCGGGTACAGCTTGCGCTGCACGAAGTACGGATCTTCCAGGGCGATGCGTTCCAGTTCCATGGCCAGCTTGAACAGCGGGTCGTTTTCCAGACCCAGGGCGGCCAGCACTTCCTTGCAGGTTTCCTGCATCAGCTTGGCGCGCGGGTCGTAGTTCTTGTAGACGCGGTGGCCAAAGCCCATCAGGCGCACGCCCGAGTTCTTGTCCTTGACCTTCTCCATGAACTCGCCGACCTTGGCGATGCCGCCGTTGGCTTGCAGTTCTTCGAGCATCTGCAGGCAAGCTTCGTTGGCGCCGCCGTGGGCCGGGCCCCACAGGCAAGCCACGCCGGCCGAGATGGCGGCGAAGGGGTTGGTGCCCGACGAACCGCACAGACGCACGGTGGAGGTCGAGGCGTTCTGTTCGTGGTCGGCGTGCAGGATGAAGATGCGGTCGAGCGCGCGCTCGACGACTTCGTTGACCTTGTACTCTTCGCACGGCGTGCCGAACATCATGCGCAGGAAGTTGCCCGTGTAGGACAGGTCGTTCTGCGGGTAGATGAACGGTTGGCCTTGCGAATACTTGTACGCCATCGCGACCAGCGTCGGCATCTTGGCGATCAGGCGGATCGCCGAGATGTGGCGGTGTTGCGGATTCGTGATGTCGGTCGAGTCGTGATAGAACGCCGACAGCGCGCCCACCAGGCCCGTCAGGACGGCCATCGGGTGGGCGTCGCGACGGAAGCCGCGCAGGAAGAAATGCAGTTGCTCGTTGACCATCGTGTGATGGGTCACTTGCGAATCGAAGTCGGACTTCTGTGCCTGGTTCGGCAGTTCGCCGTTCAGGATCAGGTAGCAGATGTCCATGAAGTCGCAATTGACGGCCAGTTGTTCGATGGGGTAGCCGCGGTACAGCAGCTCGCCCTTGTCGCCGTCGATGTAGGTGATGCCCGATTCGCACGCCGCCGTCGACATGAAGCCGGGGTCGAACGTGAACATGCCCGTCTGGCCGTACAGCTTGCGGATGTCGATCACATCCGGACCGACCGTGCCCTTGTAGACAGGGAACTCAATGGGTGCGCTGCCGTCCGAAAAGGACAGAGTGGCTTTTTTATCAGACAGGTTCATGTTTTTTCCTCTCAATTAATCAGAGCGACCGCATCTGGCCGATGATGCCGCGGAGCCGGGGCGTGTCGAGCGCGCCCTCGAGCTCCTTGCGCGCCAGCAGCAGGTCGAGAAGATCGTTGTCTCCCAACTCGAAGAGCTGCGTCAATGCCGTCACGTCATCGTCGGTAAGCTCGGCCTCGTAGGCGTCGAGATACCGGGTGATGATCAAGTCGTTTTCGAGCAGGCCCCGGCGCGCCCGCCAACGCAGACGCGCCCGTTCCAGTTCAGTAAGCCTGCTCATCATTACACCTTAAATACGCCAAACTACTAGACCGTGCGACGGACCATCAGTTCCTTGATCTTGCCAATCGCCTTGGTCGGGTTCAGTCCCTTGGGACAGACATCGACGCAGTTCATGATGGTGTGGCAACGGAACAGGCGGTACGGATCTTCCAGGTTGTCCAGACGGCTGCCGGTGGCTTCGTCGCGGCTGTCGGCGATGAAGCGGTAGGCTTGCAGCAGGCCGGCCGGGCCGACGAACTTGTCCGGATTCCACCAGAACGACGGGCAGGAAGTGGAACAGCACGCGCACAGGATGCACTCGTACAGACCGTCCAGCTCTTCGCGCGCCTCGGGCGACTGCAGGCGCTCTTTCTCGGGCGGCGGCGTGTCGTTGATGAGGTACGGGCGGATCGAGTGGTACTGATTGAAGAAGTGCGTCATGTCCACGATCAGGTCGCGGATCACGGGCAGGCCCGGCAGCGGGCGCAGCACGATCGGTTCCTTCAGCTCGCGCAGGTTGGTCGTGCAGGCCAGGCCGTTCTTGCCGTTGATGTTCATGGCGTCCGAACCGCACACGCCTTCACGGCACGAGCGGCGCAGGGCCAGGCTGTCATCGACGTCGTTCTTGATGCGCACCAGCGCATCGAGCAGCATCTTGTCGGTGGGCTGGAGTTCGACTTCCAGCTTCTGCATGTACGGGCGCTCGTCCTTGTCCGGATCGTAGCGGTAGATTTCGAACTTGACGATTCTCTTGGTGCTCATAGTAGGCTCTATCCGGACTTAGAAGGTACGCGCCTTGGGCGGGAAGGACTCGACCGTCAGCGGCTTCATCTGCACGGGCTTGTAATCCAGGCGGCTGCCTTCGGAATACCACAGCGTGTGCTTGAGCCAGTTCTCGTCGTCGCGGGTCGGGTGGTCGTCCAGCGCGTGGGCGCCGCGGCTTTCGGTGCGGTTGGCGGCCGACTTGATGGTGGCGCGGGCCACTTCGGTCATGTTGGCCAGTTCCAGCGCCTCGACGCGCGCGGTGTTGAACACCTTGGACTTGTCCTTGAAGTAGATGTTGTCGGCTTGCTTGGCCAGGTCTTCGATCTGGGTCACGCCTTCGTTCAGCAGCTCCAGCGTGCGGAACACGCCGCAGTGGCGCTGCATCGAGAAGCGGATGGCGTTGCCGATGTCCTGGGTCTTTTCGCCCGAGGTGCGCGATTCCAGCTTGTTGATGCGGTCCATCGAGAATTCGACGGCTTGCTGCGGCACGGGCTGGTGCGCGTGCTGGCGTTCCGGATGCGAATTGACGATGTGGTTGCCGGTGGCGCGGCCGAACACGATCAGGTCCAGCAGCGAGTTGGTGCCCAGGCGGTTGGCGCCGTGCACCGACACCGCGGCGCACTCGCCGATGGCGTACAGGCCGTTGACGATCTTGTTCTCGCCGTTTTCGCGCGTCAGCACCTGGCCGTGGTAGTTCGCCGGGATGCCGCCCATCTGGTAGTGGATGGTCGGCACGACGGGGATCGGTTCCTTGATCGGGTCGACGTTGCCGAACTTGATGGCGATTTCGCGGATCGAGGGCAGGCGCTTGTTGATGACGTCGGCGCCCAGGTGGTCGAGCTTGAGCACCACGTAGCTGCCGTCCGGACCGCAGCCGCGGCCTTCCTTGATTTCCTGGTCCATCGAGCGCGACACGAAGTCACGCGGGGCCAGATCCTTCAGCGTGGGCGCGTAGCGTTCCATGAAACGCTCGCCGTCCTTGTTCAGCAGGATGCCGCCTTCGCCGCGCACGCCTTCGGTGATCAGCACGCCCGCGCCGGCCACGCCGGTCGGGTGGAACTGCCAGAATTCCATGTCCTGCAGCGGGATGCCCGCGCGAGCGGCCATGCCCAGGCCGTCACCGGTGTTGATGAAGGCGTTGGTGGAAGCGGCCCAGATACGGCCGGCGCCGCCGGTGGCCAGCACCGTGGTCTTGGCTTCCAGGATGTAGATCTCGCCGGTTTCCATTTCGAGGGCGGTCACGCCCACGACGTCGCCGGCTTCGTTGCGCAGCAGATCCAGCGCCATCCATTCGACGAAGAACTGGGTGCGGGCGGCGACGTTGCGCTGGTACAGCGTGTGCAGCAGCGCGTGGCCGGTACGGTCGGCAGCGGCACAGGCGCGCTGGACCGGCTTTTCGCCGAAGTTGGCGGTGTGGCCGCCGAACGGACGCTGGTAGATGGTGCCGTCGGGGTTGCGGTCGAACGGCATGCCGAAGTGTTCCAGCTCGTACACGGCGTTCGGGGCTTCGCGGCACATGAATTCGATGGCGTCCTGGTCGCCCAGCCAGTCCGACCCCTTGACGGTGTCGTACATGTGCCAGTACCAGTTGTCTTCGCTCATGTTGCCCAGCGAGGCGCTGACGCCGCCTTGCGCGGCCACGGTGTGCGAACGCGTGGGGAACACTTTGGACAGCACCGCAACGGACAGGCCCGCTTGGGACAGTTGCAGCGAACAACGCATGCCGGCTCCGCCGGCGCCAACGACCACCACATCAAACTGGCGGCGCGGCAAGGATTTCATGACAGAGACCACGGCTTAGATGCTCCAGAGGATTTGCGCGAAGTAAACGACCGAACCGACCAACCAGAGGATCGTCAGCACTTGCAGCAGCAGGCGCAGGCCCACCGGCTTGACGTAGTCCATCCAGATGTCGCGCACGCCAATCCAGGCATGCCAGGCCAACGCAAAGAAAGCGAGGGTCGCCAGGATCTGGCCGACCGGAAGAACGCCCACGTAGAACGTGAACAGCGCGTGCCACGATTCGTAGGTGAAGGCCGGCATCAAAAGGATGCCGATGAGCAGCACCAGCGTGTACACGGCCATGATGACGGCGGTGATGCGCTGGATGATGAAATCGATGACGCCATAGTGGGCGCCAACGACCAGGCGCTTGGGTCCGTAGTTTTTAGCGGC
Organism: Achromobacter sp.; assembly: GCF_050285565.1. Lineage (GTDB taxonomy): Bacteria > Pseudomonadota > Gammaproteobacteria > Burkholderiales > Burkholderiaceae_B > Achromobacter. Next base: position 241,183 of record NZ_JBLZXG010000001.1, on the reverse strand, counting down.
GGCCATTTACAGCACTCCGAACAGTTTGAGGGCGAACACCAGGGTCAGCGCCAGGCTGACACCGAAAACCACGCCGGCGCTCTTCTTGGCCGACAGCTTGTCGATACCCAGGTGCAGATCCAGCAGCAGGTAGCGGATGCCCGCACAGAAGTGATGCAGGTAGCCCCAGATCAGGACCAGGAGGACGAGCTTGACGATCGGGTTGCCGGCATACGCGGCGACGGCCGCGAAGGTCTGCGGCGAGGCCACGCTAGCCGCGAACAGCGGCAGAATGACCAAGGGCAGACAGAGGAACAGCAATATGCCGCTGATGCGGTGCAGGATGGACAGCTTGCCGGCCAGGGGCAGGCGATAGGAGAACGCAACTTGGGCAAGCCCAATATTGCGAAACTGCGGACGTGGCTTGGCAGCGGTGTCGGACATGACGGCCTCGGTGTTTCGGAACTAGGGAATCGTGACGGCGCTAATGCCGTGGCCCTTGCGGGCAAGCACGGTATTTTCGCCCAGAGATCGGGTTGGTATCAAATCGTAGGTAAAAAGCTCATCAATTCAGACTATTGCGGTAGTGATATCGATCGGTCAAGTACAAGCCCCTCCGAATTTCCATGGGGCGGTCACCATAGGTGTACGACACACGATCCACCTGCAACAACGGCGTGCCGGCGGCAACATTAAGCAGCGTACAGACTTCGGCCGGCGCGGCCACCGCGCGCAGCTTTTCGTCCGCGCGCACCATGCTGACGCCGAACTCGGATTCAAACAGGCCATAGAGCGGCGCCTTGTTGGCGCTCAGCAGCTCGAAGGTGAGACCGCGGAAGATGGATCCCGGCAGCCAGATATCGTCCAGGACGGTGGGCACCTGTCCCATGCACAACAGCCGGCGGATGGAAATCACCGTTTCGCCAGCCCGCAGATCGAGGGCGCGCGCGATCTCGGCCGGCGCGCGCAGGCGGCGGCATTCCAGGATGCGGCTTTCCGCGCGCACGGCCAGGCCCTCTTCATCGGGGGCCAGGCGCAGGAAACGGTAGCGCACGCGGGCTTCATGGTGGGTGGCGACGAAGGTGCCCTTGCCCTGGCGGCGCAGCAGCAGGTGTTCGGCGGCCAGCTCATCGACCGCCTTGCGCACCGTGCCCTGGCTCACCTGGAAACGGGCGGCCAGATCGATTTCGCTGGGGATGAGTTCACCGGGCTTCCATTCGCCGCGATCCAGGCTCTGGACGAGCAGATCCTTGATCTGGCGATACAACGGACTGAAAGCGGCCCCCTCGCCCGCTGGACGGGCGGCGCGAGTGCGTAGGGGAGTTTCGGGCCGGGGGTCTGCCATGGATCGTCTTGGAAGCGTCAGGTTCATCCGGAGAATGGAAAGACAGCGCAAACGATGCGGTTTCCATTCGCTTGCGCTGCGGCGGGGCCGGTTTTCTGGCCTGATTACAGGCGCGCAGCCGGCGGCGCTGCGGCGCATTCGAACAAACGCTCTATTGTGGCATATCGGGGGTAACACTGTCCAACGTCTTATGTCTTATATAAGATATAAGATCAATTGACGCACCCGTGAATTAGTTCTAGGATTCCTGGCTGTCCGGCGACACCTGCGCCCCCTCGCGCGCGGCCCGTCTTCGCCAGTCAACGGATTACACTGATTGGTGAGATTATTTTCTCGCCACACCATTACGGAGAACGTCCATGTCTAAGCCTGCCTTGCGTGTCGCCGTCACCGGCGCCGCCGGCCAAATCGGTTACGCACTGCTGTTCCGCATCGCCTCCGGCGAAATGCTGGGCAAAGATCAGCCCGTCATTCTGCAACTGCTTGAAATCCCCGACGAAAAAGCGCAAAAGGCCCTGAAGGGCGTCATCATGGAACTGGATGACTGCGCCTTCCCGCTGCTGCAGGAAGTCACCGCGCACAGCGATCCGCGCACCGCTTTCAAGGACGCCGACGTGGCCCTGCTGGTGGGCGCCCGCCCGCGCGGCCCGGGCATGGAGCGCAAGGACTTGCTGTCCGTCAACGCGCAGATCTTCACGGCGCAGGGCAAGGCCCTGAACGACGTCGCCAGCCGCAACGTCAAGGTGCTGGTCGTGGGCAACCCCGCCAACACCAACGCCTACATCGCCATGAAGTCGGCGCCGGACCTGCCCGCCAAGAACTTCACCGCCATGCTGCGCCTGGACCACAACCGCGCCCTGTCGCAACTGGCCGCCAAGTCGGGCAAGGCCGTGGCCGACATCGAGAAGCTGGTCGTGTGGGGCAACCACTCGCCCACCATGTACCCCGACTACCGCTTCGCCACCGTCGGCGGCGAATCGCTGGCCAAGCTGATCAACGACGACGCCTGGAACCGCGAAACCTTCATCCCCACCGTGGGCAAGCGCGGCGCCGCCATCATCGAGGCCCGTGGCCTGTCGTCGGCCGCCTCGGCCGCCAACGCCGCCATCGACCACGTGCGTGACTGGGTGCTGGGCAGCAACGGCAAATGGGTCACCATGGGCGTTCCCTCGGATGGTTCCTACGGTATCCCCGAAGGCATCATCTACGGCGTGCCGGTCACCACCGAAAACGGCGAATACAAGCGCGTCGAAGGCCTGGAAATCGACGCCTTCTCGCGCGAGCGCCTGGACTTCACGCTGAAAGAGCTCCTGGAAGAGCGCGACGGCGTCAAGGACCTGCTGAAGTAAGCAGTCATCACGCAGAATTGGGCCCGTTGACGCGGGCCCAATTCGCAAGCGGGCGGCGCATCCGCGGATGCGCCGCCCGCGGCACGCAAACCTGTCCCTTTGCGAGCGCGCAAGGAATTGTCGCGAAGGGGACAGATTTACGCGCCGCGACCGCGGTAAGGTCATGGCCAGGGGCCGGATCCCGATCCGGCCCGCCGCGGACCCGCAAGACCTGACATCCCAGCCGGGGCGACGTCACGACACCCGGCCCCTATAACGGAGACTCCCATGTCCAGACCCGAATCCGCAGGCGCCCTGTTCCGCCGCGCGCTCGCCGAAGAAACCCCGTTGCAGATCATCGGCGCCATCAACGCCAACCACGCCCTGCTGGCCAAGCGCGCCGGCTACCGCGCCATCTACCTGTCGGGGGGCGGCGTGGCGGCGGGCTCGCTGGGCCTGCCCGACCTGGGCATCAACACCATGGACGACGTGCTGACCGACGTGCGCCGCATCACCGACGTCTGCGACGTGCCGCTGCTGGTCGACATCGACACGGGCTTCGGCCCCTCGGCGTTCAACATCGCCCGCACGGTCAAGAGCCTGATCAAGTTCGGCGCCGCCGCCTGCCACATCGAGGATCAGGTCGGCGCCAAGCGCTGCGGCCACCGCCCCGGCAAGGAAATCGTCGGCACCGAGGAAATGGCCGACCGCGTCAAGGCCGCGGCCGACGCCCGCACCGACAGCGACTTCTACCTGATCGCGCGCACCGACGCCATCGCCTCGCACGGCGTGGACGCCGCCATCGAGCGCGCGCTGGCCTGCGTCGAAGCCGGCGCCGACGCCATCTTCGCCGAGGCCGCCTACGACCTGCCCACCTACGACCGCTTCGTCAAGGCCGTGAAGGTGCCGGTGCTGGCCAACATCACCGAATTCGGCAAGACGCCGCTGTTCTCGGTGGAAGAGCTCAAGAGCGTGGGCGTGGGCATGGTGCTCTACCCGCTGTCGGCCTTCCGCGCCATGAACAAGGCCGCCGAGGCGGTCTACACCGCGATCCGCCGCGATGGCCACCAGAAGAACGTGGTCGACCTGATGCAGACGCGCGAGGAACTGTACGACCGCATCGGCTACCACGAATTCGAATCGAGACTGGATGCCCTGTTCCAGAAGGGCAAGGGCTGACCGCAGCCGCCCCCATCCGACGCCGCGGCGATCCCGCGGCGCCATGCTTCCCCATTGCATCGACCACCGCGAAAGGAAAGGAGTAGAGACATGAGCACGGCTCCCAAGAAGCAAGCAGCCAAGACGGACGCCACCCCGAACGCCAAGCCGGAAGAAAAGGCCGGCTTCAAGCCCAAGAAATCGGTCGCGCTGTCCGGCGTGGTCGCTGGCAACACCGCGCTGTGCACGGTCGGCCGCAGCGGCAACGACCTGCACTACCGCGGCTATGACATCCTGGACATCGCCCACACCAGCGAATTCGAGGAAATCGCCCACCTGCTGGTGCACGGCAAGCTGCCCAACAAGGCCGAACTGAAGGCCTACAAGGAAAAGCTGCGCGCCCTGCGCGGCCTGCCGGTGCAGCTGCAAGACGCGCTCGAGGCGCTGCCGGCCGCCAGCCACCCGATGGACGTGATGCGCACGGCCGTCTCGGTGCTGGGTTGCGTGCTGCCCGAGAAGGACGACCACAACCTGCCCGGCGCGCGCGACATCGCCGACCGCCTGATGGCCAACCTGGGCTCGGCCCTGCTGTACTGGTATCACTACAGCCACAACGGCCGCGTGATCGACGTGCAGACCGACGATGACAGCATCGGCGGCCACTTCCTGCACCTGCTGCACGGCGAGAAGCCCAGCGACGAATGGGTCAAGGCGATGCACATTTCGCTGAACCTGTACGCCGAGCACGAGTTCAACGCCTCCACCTTCACCGCCCGCGTCATCGCCGGCACCGGCTCGGACATGTACTCGGCCATCACCGGCGCCATTGGCGCGCTGCGCGGCCCCAAGCACGGCGGCGCCAACGAGGTCGCCTTCGACGTGCAGAAGCGCTACGAGACGCCCGACGAAGCCGAGGCCGACATCCGCCGCCGCGTCGAGGCCAAGGAAGTCATCATCGGCTTCGGCCACCCGGTCTACACCGTGTCCGACCCGCGCAACAAGGTCATCAAGGAAGTGGCCAGGAAGCTGTCCAAGAAGGCCGGCAGCACCAAGATGTTCGACATCGCCGAGCGCCTGGAGACGGTCATGTGGGACATCAAGAAGATGTTCCCCAACCTGGACTGGTTCTCGGCCGTGAGCTACCACATGATGGGCGTGCCCACCGCCATGTTCACCCCGCTGTTCGTGATCGCGCGCACCGCGGGCTGGTCGGCCCACATCATCGAGCAGCGCGTCGACAACAAGATCATCCGCCCGACCGCCAACTACGTCGGCCCGGAAGATCAGAAGTTCGTGCCGCTCGACAAGCGCAAGTAGGACGACGACATGGGCCCGCCGCTGCCACACCCCGCGCCGCGCGGGCCCCGTGCCGCCTGTATTCACTCAGGAGAGGTACCCAATGTCAGCCCCGATCGCCAACGTCCGTCCCGAGCCCGACCAGGTCCTGGTCGATATCGCCGACTACGTACTGAACTATGAAATCCAGAGCGGCCTGGCCTACGAGACCGCCCGCAACTGCCTGATCGACACCCTGGGCTGCGGCCTGGAAGCGCTGCAATACCCGGCGTGCCGCAAGCTGCTGGGCCCTGTCGTCCCCGGCACCATCGTGCCGCACGGCGCCAAGGTGCCCGGCACCCAATTCCAGCTCGATCCGGTGCAAGCCGCGTTCAACATCGGCGCGATGATCCGCTGGCTCGATTTCAACGACACCTGGCTGGCCGCCGAATGGGGCCACCCGTCCGACAACCTGGGCGGCATCCTGGCCACCGCCGACTGGCTGTCGCGCACCGCCGTCGCCGCCGGCAAGCCGCCGCTGACGATGCGCGCCGTGCTGACCGGCATGATCAAGGCGCACGAGATCCAGGGCTGCATCGCGCTGGAAAACGCCTTCAACAAGGTCGGCCTGGACCACGTGGTGCTGGTCAAGGTGGCTTCCACCGCCGTGGTGGCGCAGATGCTGGGGCTGAGTCGCGACGAAGTCATCAACGCCGTCTCGCTGGCCTGGGTCGACGGCCAGAGCCTGCGCACCTACCGCCACGCCCCCAACACCGGCAGCCGCAAGAGCTGGGCCGCGGGCGACGCCACCAGCCGCGCCGTGCGCCTGGCGCTGATCGCCCGCACCGGCGAAATGGGCTACCCCTCGGTGCTGTCCGCCAAGACCTGGGGCTTCTACGACGTGCTGTTCAAGGGCCAGCCGTTCAGGTTCCAGCGCCCCTACGGCAGCTACGTCATGGAAAACGTGCTGTTCAAGATCTCGTTCCCGGCGGAATTCCATGCGCAGACCGCGGTGGAATGCGCCATGCAGATCCATGACCGCCTGAAGGCGCTCGGCAAGTCCGCCGACGACATCGCCGGCATCACCATCCGCACCCACGAGGCGTGCATCCGCATCATCGACAAGCAAGGCCCGCTGAACAACCCCGCCGACCGCGACCACTGCATCCAGTACATGGTCGCCGTCCCGCTCCTGTTCGGCCGCCTCACCGCCGCCGACTACGAGGACGACGTCGCCGCCGACCCGCGCATCGACGCCCTGCGCGACAAGATCACCTGCGTCGAGGACCCGGCCTACACCCGCGACTACCACGACCCCGACAAGCGCTCCATCGCCAACGCCCTCACCGTCAGGTTCACCGACGGCACCCAGCTCGACGAGGTCGTCTGCGAATACCCCATCGGCCACAAGCGCCGCCGCGCCGACGGCATCCCCCTGCTGGAAGCGAAATTCCGCACCAACCTGGCCCGCATCTTCCCCGCCCGCCAACAGGCCCGCATCCTGGAAGCCTCGCTGGATCAGCAGAAACTGGAAGCGATGCCGGTGCACGAGTACGTCGACCTATATGTGATCTAAGGCGACAAGCGCGGATCTGATCCGAAGCGACAAGCTGCTCACGGCCCCGTCACGGCAAAACCGTCCGGGGCCGCGCTTCTCCCTTCCTCGCGACTGCACACCAAGCAACTACCTCCCCGCCAGCGCGCAGCGCCCCCCCCTCCCGACGCAAACCACCGCGTAAGTCAAGACCGGCCGCCCGCGCGGCCGGTCTTGACGGGCCCCGCAAACCTCTCCAGAACCCCACCGGTCTGGCAGCGCACCATTTCTCGAAACCCGTAGCCCGTCGCGGTGGCGGGCGACCTACGAAGAACCACCCGCCCATTACAATCTCCCTTCCCCAAGAAAACAAAGACCGCCCCCACCATGTCCATGCTCTGGGTAAAAACCTTCCACATCGTCTTCATCGCCTCCTGGTTCGCCGGCCTGTTCTATTTGCCCCGCATCTTCGTGAACCTGGCCCAGCAATCGGATGCGGCCGTGCAGGTCACCCTCCTCGGCATGGCGCGCCGCCTCTACCGCTTCACCACCATCCTGGCGGTCGTCGCCGTGGTGCTGGGCATGTGGCTGTACCTGGGCTACGGCATCGGGGTCGGTCCCGGCAACGGCTGGATGCACGCCAAGCTCTTTTTCGTCCTGCTCGTCATCGGCTACCATCACGCCTGTGGCGTCATGCTGCGAAAATTCGAACAGGGCAAGAACACCCGTTCGCACAAGTTCTATCGCTGGTTCAACGAAGTTCCCGTCTTGCTGCTCTTGGTGGTGGTGGCGCTGGTCGTCGTCAAACCCTTCTGATACCCCCTACCTCTGCACATTCGCCAGGATTCGTATGTCCTCTGATGAACAGGACCGCCCGCGCAAGACGCTGACGATCAAGAAAACCGCGCGCGACGCGCACGCCGAAGCCGCGCCCAAGCGCGTGCGCACCGGCGCGCGCGCGCGCCTGGTCGCCCAGAACGAGCGCACCAAGGAAAACCTCGAGCGCCAGAAGGACCCCGAAGGCTACCAGCAGCGCCAGGCCGCCGCCGCGCGCGCAGCGCGCAAGCCGGCCGAGGGCGGCCGGGGCGAAGGGCCCCGCGGCGGCGGTCCGCGCCGTGGCGACGGCCCGCGCGGCGCTGCTGCCCGTCATGGCGATGGCGCGCGCAGTGACAGCCCCCGCCCAAGCGAGGGCCCGCGCGGCGCCAACCCGCGCCGTGGCGGTGGCCCAGGCAGCGACAACCCGCGCGCGGGCCGCGCCCCGCAGCGTGCGCCGCGCCTGGACGACCAGTACATCGCGCCGGCCACGCCCGCCGGCCGCTTCTACGATCCGTTCGAGGACGACGGCCCCGCGCCCGACTTCGCGCCCGAGCCCGATTACGACGACGCCCCGATCGCGGCCGCGCCTGCCCGCGGCCACGAGGACGCCCGCCAGCACGCGCCCCGCGTCGAGATCCGCGAGCGCCGCCCGCGCGAACCGCGCCAGGCCGAACGCTTCAAGGTCTTCGCTCCGTGTCCGCAAGGCCTGGAAGAAGCCCTCACGGCCGAAATGCAGGCCCTGGGCTATGACGATGCCGAAGCCGGCCGCGCCGGCTGTTCGTTCACCGCCGACTGGGCCGGCGTGCAGCGCGCCAACCTGTATTCGCGCCTGGCCACCCGCATTCTGGTGCAGGTCGCCCACGCCGAGATCTCGCACGAAGACGACATCCTGGAGCTCGCCCGCGACACGCCCTGGGAACGCTGGTTCGGCGCCGAACAGACCCTGCGCGTGGACACCTCGGCGATCAAGAGCCCGGTGCAGAGCCTGCAGTATTGCAACCTGCGCGCCAAGGACGGCATCTGCGACCGTCTGCGCGAGCTGGAAGGCGAACGGCCCAGTATCGACACCGTGCGGCCCGACGCGCGCGTGCACCTGTTCCTGACCGGCCACACCGCGACCCTGTACCTGGATACGTCGGGCGAATCGCTGTTCAAGCGCGGCTGGCGCCTGGACAAGGGCGACGCGCCGCTGCGTGAGAACCTGGCCGCCGGCATGCTGGCGCTGGCGGGCTGGGACCCCGCCGCGCCGCTGCTCGATCCGTTCTGCGGATCCGGCACCATCCTGATCGAAGCCGCCTGGATCGCCCTGGGCGTGCCTCCCGGCATCTCGCGCCCCTTCGGTTTCGAACGCCTGCGCGGTCACGACGCCTACCGCTGGCGCGACCTCAAGGACGACGCCCGCGCACGCATCCTGCCGCAACTGGAGACGCCGCTGGTCGGCTACGACCAGGATCCCCAGGCCATCGAGTTCGCCCGCAACAATGCGGAACGGGCCTGGCTCACCGCCGACACCATTCGCTTCGAGGTGGGCGATGCGCGCGAGGTGCAGGCGCCCGCCGACCATGGCTGGATCGTCACCAACCCGCCTTACGGCGAACGCATGGCGACCGAGCAGGACGCCAATCTCTGGCGCGACTGGGCCGCCTGCCTGAAGCGTAATTTCGCTGGCTGGCAATTGCACGTCATCACCAGCGACCTCACCCTGCCCAACCAGATGCGCCTCAAGCCCAAGCGCCGCGTGCCGCTGCACAATGGCGCGCTGGACTGCCGCCTGTTCGGCTTCGAGCTGGTCGCCGCCGGCTACCGCGACGCCTGACACGCGGCCCGCGCCCGGGCGGACTTCCCCGGGCGCCCTCCGTTTTCCCACTGGCCGCGCGTTGTAAAAGCGCAGCAACATCGCCTCCGTATCTTTGCTTATGGTGCCCCGCAGCGCCGATTTGGGGCATCATCAGCACCAGGGTGTCGCCGATACGCACCAAGCGCTTGCACAGTTTCAGGGTTAACCCTATAATTCGGGTTATCCCTAGTAGCTAAACAACTGTGCAAGCCCGTGGAGGCTATTGTGATCAACCCGAACAACACCATCCGCCTGACCGACGAACTCGAGCGTCAACTGATGCTCCAGGCCATTGAAGAACAGTTCCGCCCGCACCCCATGCGTGCGTTGGCCGCAGGCCTGCGTAAGCTGGCCCACGGCATCCGTGCCCTGGCTGGCAAGACGAGCGCCAAGAACGCGCACTCCGCCGCCTGAAGCCGGATCCCAGGCCCGAGGGCCTGAACGATTTCCCCTTGGGGGCTGCATAGCCCCTTTTATAGACCCGCCCTTACCGGCGGGTTTTTTTTGTGGCCGGCGCCAGGAAACCGCCAACCCACCGGGGAGCCGCTTTGTCGGATAATACCGGCCCATGACCGACGCCTCCCTCGACCAGACCCCCAACCGGCTGCGCCGGTTCGCCTGCATGATGTACGAAGCCGTGCTGCTGTTCGGCGTGGTCTTCCTGGCGGGCTACCTGATGGACACCCTGACCCAGAGCCGCAACGCCCTGGAATTGCGGCCCCTCCGCCAGGCCTGGCTGTTCGTGGCGATCGGCGCCTACTTCGTGCTGTGCTGGCGCCGCCGCGGCCAGACGCTGCCGATGAAGACCTGGAACATCCGCCTGGTCGATCGCGACGGCAACCCGCCGTCCACCGCGCGCCTGATCCTGCGCTACGTGCTGGCCTGGCCCCTGGTGCTGGCCGGGGCCGCCGTGGTCTGGGCCGCCGCCAGCGCCACCGGTTGGCCCTCGATGGACATGTTCATCGTGGCCGCGCCGTTCACGATCTTCATCTGGTCGTGGTTCGACCCGGACGGCCAGTTCCTGCACGACCGCCTGCTCGGCACCCGCCTGCGCAATGCGCCGCAGCGCAAGAAAAACCGTTGAACGGCGCAGCCTCGCATGGCTGAACGGGCGCTGAACACACCTGCTTACAACTGGCAAAATCGTGCGGCGAATTGGGGGCTGGCTTTCAGAAAGTTGAAAGTCGCGCGCAAAGACAATGGGGCCCCTTTCACAGACGCTCCAATGATTATCATGCGCGCTTTCCTTTCCCGCCTGTCGCTGGCCGCCGCCAGTGCCCTGTTGTTGTTGCCTTTCGCCGCCTCGGCCCAGAATGCCGCCGCGCAGCAGGAAATCGAGGCCGCCATGAAGGCCGCCTATGCGGCCGCCCAGGAGGGCCCGGCCGACGTCAAGCTGGGCGACCAGGCGGTGGTGCACCTGCCGGAGTCGATGTTCTTCGTGCCACGCGCCCAGGCCGACCGCCTGATGGCGGCCTACGGCAACGGCAAGGATCCCTCGCTGCTGGGCGTGGTGATGCCCAAGAGCGACGATGACGACTGGGTCATCACCGTCAATTTCGACAAGGCCGGCTACATTAAGGACGACGACGCCAAGAACTGGAACGTCAACGAACTGCTGGACAGCCTGCGCGAGGGCACCGAGGAATCCAACGTCGAACGCAAGAAACGGGGCTTTCCCGAGCTGGTGATGGACGGTTGGGTCGAATCACCGAAGTACGACAGCAACACCCAGCGCCTGGTCTGGTCGGTCGCCGTCAAGCACAAGGGCGAAGCGGCCAACGACAACCCCACCGTCAACTACAACACCTACGCGCTGGGCCGCGACGGCTACATCACGCTGGATCTGATCACCCAGAAAAACCTGGTGCCGAAGGACAAGACCGCGGTACTGACGCTGCTGGACAACCTGAAATACGTCGAAGGCAAGCGCTACGCCGACTTCAACGCGTCCACCGACAAGGTTGCCGAGTACGGCCTGGCCGCGCTGGTGGCGGGCGTGGCCGCCAAGAAGCTGGGCCTGTTCGCCGTGATCGCCGCGTTCCTGGCCAAATTCGCCAAGGTCGGCATCCTGGCCGCCGCGGCGCTGGGCGGCGGCCTGTGGAAGCGCTTCCGTGGCAAGAAGGCCGAACAGCAACAGCCCTGAGCGATGAAGCTGCTGCTACTGCTGTTCTCTGGCCTGAAGTTCGGCAAGCTGCTTGCCACCGGCGGCACGATGCTGCTGTCGGTGGCCGCGTACGCCTTCGTCTTCGGCTGGCGCTACGCGGCTGGATTCGTGCTGTTGCTGCTGATCCACGAACTGGGCCACTACGTCGCCGCGCGCCAACGCGGGCTGGAGGTGGGCGCGCCCGTCTTCATCCCGTTCGTGGGCGCCTGGATCCAGCTCAAGGACATGCCGCATGACGCCGACACCGAAGCCTATGTCGGCCTGGGCGGCCCGTTGGCGGGCACGGTGGCCGCGCTGGCCTGCTACTTCGCGGCGCGCAGCAGCGGCAGCGACCTGCTGCTGGCGCTGTCCTATGCGGGCTTCTTCATCAACCTGTTCAACCTGATCCCGCTCTCGCCCTTCGACGGCGGGCGCATCACCGCGGTACTGTCGCCACGCATCTGGCTGGTGGGCGTGCCGGTGCTGGTGGCGCTGTTCTTCTGGCGTCCCAGTCCGATTCTGATCCTGGTGGCGGTGCTGGCCTTTCCCAACGTTGTCCGGGCCTTCAAGTACGACCCGTCCTTGCCCGAAAACCAGGCCTATTACGGCACCTCGCTGGAAAGCAAGCTGACCTACACCTGCGCCTACCTGGGCCTGGTCTGCGTGCTGGCCATCATGGCGCACGACGTGCACGACATGCTGGGCCATCTGCGCGGCTGAGCGCCCGGCGTCTGCCGGCCGCCGCCATCGAGCGCGCGGCCGTCACAACCGCGTCACTTTTTTTTCATGTCACGGTCATCGCGGGGTGGTCTCATTCCCAGGCATGACGACCGCCCCCATGGATAGCACCGTGAACGAAATCCGCCCCACGCACTGGCGCGCTCTCTGGATTTCCGATATTCACCTGGGCACCGCCGGGTGCAAGGCCGAATTCCTGCTGGATTTCCTTGAGCACAACGACTCGGATACGCTCTATCTGGTCGGCGACATCGTCGACGGCTGGCAGTTGCGCAAACACTGGCACTGGCCGCGCGCCCACAACGACGTGATCCAGCGCATCCTGCGCAAGGCGCGCAACGGCACCCGGGTGGTGTTCATCCCCGGCAACCATGACGAGTTCGCGCGCGAGTTCGCCGGCTACGCCTTCGGCGACATCGAGATCCTGGACGAAGACGTGCACGTGACCGCCAAGGGCCTGCGCCTGCTGGTGCTGCACGGCGACCAGTTCGACGGCGTGATCCAGCACAGCCGCTGGCTGGCGCACCTGGGCGATGGCCTCTACCAATTGGCGCTGTGGCTCAACCACCATTTCAACCGCCTGCGCCACCGCCTGGGACTGCACTACTGGTCGCTGTCGCAGTACCTCAAGCACAAGGTCAAGAACGCCGTGTCGTTCATCACCGACTTCGAAGAGGCGCTGGCAGGCGAAGCGCGCCGCCGCGGCCTGGACGGCGTGGTCTGCGGCCATATCCACAAAGCCGAGCTGCGTGACGTCGGCGGCATCCTCTATTGCAACGACGGCGACTGGGTCGAAAGCCTGTCGGCCCTGGCCGAGACCCATGACGGCCAGCTGCAATTGCTGGACTGGGCCGCGATCCAGGCCGAGCGTCAGACCGATCCGACGCCGCGCAAGCCGCGCTCGCTGTCCCTGCCGGCGCTGCCGTCGGCGCTGCGCCGCCAGGGCAAACACCCGTGATAACCCGTATACGTCCCCGTTACGCAACGGGGATATTGCAGTTCACGGCCCTCTAGGTCATGCTTGCAATTGGGGCAACGGGCAAAAACTGACCCGTTCACGCTGCAACATGCTCACAACATAGGGCCATGAACGACCAATATCAGGTGCTCTACCAAACATTCCGCTGGCTGGTTCCCACCCAGTTCAACATCGCGGAAGCGTGCTGCCACCGCTGGGCATCCAGTAGTCCGGATGCGCGGCGCATCGCCATCTACTACGAAGATGAAGCCGGCAACCGCGAGGTCTGGACCTATGCGCGGCTGGCCGAGGCCGCCAATCAGCTGGCCAATGGCTTGGTGAAGATGGGCGTGGGCCGCGGCGACCGGGTCGGTGTGGTTTTGGGACAACGCCCGGAGACCGTGGTCGCGCACATGGCGATCTACAGCGTGGGCGCGGTGGTGCTGCCGTTGTCGGCCCTGTTCGGCCCCGAAGCGCTGCAAAACCGCTTGTGCGATTCCGAGACCCGGGTCGCCATTGTCGACCATGCCTCCAGCGCCAATCTGCTGGCCGTCAGCGACCACTGCCCCAACTTGCAACAGATCATCGGCATCGGCTTCGCCGATGAACGCGTCCTGCCCTGGCGCAGCCTGCTGGCGCGCCAACCGAGCGAGTTCAAGGCGGTGCCGACGCGCTCGTCGGATCCGGCCATCCTGCTCTATACCTCCGGCACCACCGGCGCGCCCAAGGGCGCCCTGCTGCCGCACAGCGCGCTGATCGGCAACCTGCCGGGATTCGTCGCCTCGCAGGACTGGTTCCCACGGCCGGCCGATGTGTTCTGGTCGCCCGCCGACTGGGCCTGGACCGGCGGCATGATGGACGCGCTGCTGCCCACGCTGTATTTCGGCCATCCCATCGTCGGCACCCGCGGCCGCTTTTCGGTCGAACGCGCGTTCGAGCTGATGGAGCGCTACCAGGTCACCAACACCTTCCTGTTCCCGACCGCGCTCAAGATGATGATGAAGGAAGTGCCGGAGCCGCGCGGCCGCTATCAATTGGCGCTGCGCGCGGTCATGAGCGCCGGCGAAAGCGTCGGCGAGACGGTGTTCGAATGGTGCCGGTCGGCGCTGGGGGTCACCCCCAACGAGATGTTCGGCCAGACCGAAATGAACTACGTGGTGGGCAACAGCCAGAAACGCTGGCCCGCCCGGCCGGGCAGCATGGGGCGGCCCTACCCCGGGCATCAGGTCGCGGTGGTGGACGACGCCGGCCAGCCGGTGAAGGCCGGCGAGACCGGCGAGATCGCTGTCAACCGTTACGACATCCACGGCTATCCGGATCCGGTGCTGTTCCTGGGCTACTGGCGCAACGAGGCCGCCACCCAGGCCAAGTTCAAGGGCGACTGGTGCCTGACGGGCGACCTGGCGCGGATCGACGCCGACGGCTACCTCTGGTATGCGGGCCGCGCCGACGACGTGTTCAAGTCGTCCGGCTACCGCATCGGCCCGGGCGAGATCGAAAACTGCCTGGTCGGACATCCGGCGGTGGCCAATGCCGCGGTGGTGCCCAAGCCCGATGCCGAGCGGGGCGCGGTGGTCAAGGCCTACGTAGTGCTGACGCCCGAATTCGCCCAGCGCGACCGCAACGACATCATCGAGAACCTGCAGGAACATGTGCGCGAACGCCTGGCGCCCTACGAGTACCCCAAGGAAATCGAGTTCGTCGAAGAATTGCCCATGACCACCACCGGTAAAATCCAGCGTCGTATCCTGCGCCTGCGCGAAGAAGAACGCGCGCGGGCGGCCAGGCCCCAATGACGCGGGCGGGTCCGCCACGACCCGCCGCCGTATCCGGAGACAGGGCATGCCCATTTACCAGCTCGACGACCTCATCCCCCGCATCGACCCCGCCGCCTACGTGGCCGACAGCGCCGACATCATCGGCAACGTCACGCTGGAAGCCGGCGTCAGCATCTGGTCGCACGTCTCGATCCGCGGCGACAACGACGCCATCCTGATCCGCCAGGGCACCAATATCCAGGAAGGCAGCGTGCTGCATGTCGACGCGGGCTGTCCCATGACCATCGGCCCGAACGTCACCGTGGGCCACCAGGCCATGCTGCACGGCTGCACCATCCACGAAGGCGCGCTGGTGGGCATGCAGGCCATCGTGCTGAACAACGCCGTGATCGGCCGCAATTGCCTGATCGGCGCCGGCGCCATCATCCCGGAAGACCGGGTGATCCCGGACAATTCCCTGGTCATCGGCATCGGCAAGATCGTGCGCGAGCTGTCGGCCGAGGAAATCGCCAATCTGCACAAGAACACCGCTCATTACGTGGCGCGCGGCCAACACTACAAGACGGCCCTGAAGCGGCTGGCCTGACGGCGCCCCCGGGCAGATCCCTGAACCCCTGCCGCCGTCAGGGGGAATCGGCCGCCTGATCGGCTAACATTCCGCCATGACCGATCAGCTTAAAAAATACCTCCTCGAAGACCGCAGCGTCCGCGTCCAAGCGGTGCGCCTCACGGATACCTGGAAGGCCGTCCAGGCCAACCACGACTACCCGCCTGCCATCACCCACCTGCTGGGCGAACTGGTGGCGGCCTCCACCCTGTTGGCCGCCAATATCAAGTTCGACGGCTCGCTGGTGCTGCAGATCCAGGGCGACGGCCCGATCGCCCTGCTGGTGGTGGAATGCCGCTCCGACCTCAGCCTGCGCGCCACCGTCAAGGTGCGCGAGGGCCACGAGGTGCCGGCCGCCGGCGACATGCAAAGCCTGCTGAATCCCGGCGGCAACGGCCGTTTCATCGTGGTGCTGGATCCCAAGCACAAGGTGCCCGGCCAGCAGGCCTATCAGGGCATCGTGCCGCTCGAGGGCGAAACCGTCGCCGAGGCGCTACAGCACTACATGAAGGCCTCGGAACAGCTCGACACGCGCCTGTGGCTGGCCGCCGATGCCGGCCACGCCGCCGGCCTGCTGATCCAGCGCCTGCCTTACCACGGCGGCTCGGACAGCCCTGTCCTGACCGAACAGGCTGCCGCCGAGACCTGGGACCGCGCCATCGCGCTGGCCGCCACGCTCAAGCACGACGAGCTGCTGGCCACCGAGATCGACACCCTGATCCACCGGCTT
This sequence comes from Achromobacter sp., assembly GCF_050285565.1. Lineage (GTDB taxonomy): Bacteria > Pseudomonadota > Gammaproteobacteria > Burkholderiales > Burkholderiaceae_B > Achromobacter. Next base: position 224,957 of record NZ_JBLZXG010000001.1, on the reverse strand, counting down.
TACTGGGAAGAGACCCTGGTGGCCTTCGACCCGCAGCCGGTGCGCTGGCACTGTCCCTGCTCCCGTGAACGCGTGGCCAACATGCTGCGCTCGCTGGGTGAGGCCGAAGTCAACGACATCCTGGCCGAGCGCGGCCAGGTCGACGTGGCCTGCGACTTCTGCGGCAAACCCTATGCCTTCGACGCGGTCGATTGCGCCGCGCTGTTCACCGGCGGCCAGCCGGCCAACGGCAACACGCCACCCACCGTGCATTGAACCTGGGCCGGGGGGCTACCCTCGGCTTGTACGCATCGACAGGCGGTGATGCCCGCGCCACACTGGCCGGCATGACCGCTTTTTTTCGCGCCCCGCGCCAGCGCCGCTTGCAACGCGGCGCCGCCGCCATCGAATTCACCCTCGCCGCCGCCATGGCGCTGCTGCTGGCGTTGCTGGCAGTCGAGACCGCGCGCTGGCAGTTCACCCGGCAGATGGCCCATCTGGCCCTGGTACAAGCCGCACGCGCCGGCAGCACCGGGCACGCCGACCCGGCCCGCATGCGGGCCGCCTTCCTGCGGGGGCTGCTGCCGCTGTATGCCGGTCCCGGGGGCACGGCGGGAGCCCGCCGGCGGCAGGCCAGCGATCTCGACCGCGGCGCGATGCTGATGGGAACCACGCCATGGCGCATCGAAATCCTGCGCCCCGCGCGCGGGGCGGCGGCTGCCGCGCCCGCGAACGACACGCTTGCGTTGCGGCTGACATACCTTTACCGCCCCCTGCTGGCGCCGCTACGGGTGCTGCTGGCGGCCCTGGCCACGGCGGACGGCAGCTATGCGGGACACGCCGGCGTCCACGGCCTGGCGCCGATCGGCATGGAACTCGAGATGGAAATGCACGCGCATGCGCGCGACAGCCCCCCTGCCAGGCCGTATCCGGCCGGGATGGTGCCAGGCGTCTGCCGCCGGTTGCATTGCCCAGGAATGGGCGCGCTGGGACAAGATCAGTGACGGGGGCTGGCGTTGCCCGGGGTGTTGCCGCTGGCGGGGCGGGCATTGGCGGGCCGAGCGGCCGGCTTGGGCGGGGAAGCGGCCGGTGCGCTGGCTCGGGTGGAGGCCGGCCGGGTGGCGGCTTCGGTGGCCAGCGAGGCGCCGCCCGCGGGCGGCTGGGTGTTCTGGGGCAGGATATGCACGAAGACCTCGCCCTCGCGCATCATGCCCAGTTCGCCACGGGCCCGTTCCTCGATGGCTCCGGAGCCGTTTTCCAGGTCGCGGACTTCGGCTTCCAGCGCCGCATTGCGCGCGCGCAGGCCGTCGTTGGTCTCGCGCTGCGCCGCCACCTGGCGTTGCAGATCCCAGACCTTGAACCAGCCGCCCTTACCCAGCCAGAGGGGGTATTGGATCAGGCCGACCAGCACGAACAGCACCAGGAACAACAGGCGCATACGCAGGAACCCTCAGCAGTCGTGGCGCTAACAAGGCCGCGGCGCGTGCCGCGGCCCGCTTACATTAACGCAAGTTGTAGAAGGCTTCCAGGCCAGGATACGACGCGACTTCGGCCAGTTCTTCCTCGATGCGCAGCAACTGGTTGTACTTGGCCATGCGGTCCGAGCGCGACAGCGAGCCGGTCTTGATCTGCATGGCGTTGGTGGCCACGGCGATATCGGCGATGGTCGAGTCCTCGGTTTCGCCCGAACGGTGCGAGACGACGGCGGTGTAGCCGGCGCGCTTGGCCATTTCGATGGCGGCGAAGGTCTCGGTCAGGGTGCCGATCTGGTTGATCTTGATGAGGATCGAGTTGGCCACGCCCTTCTGGATGCCTTCGCGCAGGATCTTGGTGTTGGTGACGAACAGGTCGTCGCCCACCAACTGCACCTTCTTGCCGAGCTGGTCGGTCAGCAGCTTCCAGCCTTCCCAGTCGTTTTCGGCCATGCCGTCCTCGATCGAGATGATCGGGTACTTGTCGCACCAGGTGGCCAGCAGGTTGGTGAATTCCTGCGAGGACAGCGAAATGCCGCCTTCGCCGGCCAGGGTGTACTTGCCGTCGCGGTAGAACTCGGAGCTGGCGCAGTCCAGGCCCAGCGCGATCTGCGTGCCCGGCTCGTAGCCGGCTTCGGTGATGGCCTTCAGGATCAGCTGGATGGCGGCTTCGTGGCTGGCCACGTTGGGGGCGAAACCGCCCTCATCGCCCACCGCGGTGGACATGCCCTGGCCATGGATCAGCTTCTTGAGCATGTGGAAGACTTCGGCGCCCCAGCGCAGGGCTTCGCGGAAGCTGCCCGCCCCCACCGGCAGGATCATCAGTTCCTGCAGGTCGAGGGTGTTGTTGGCGTGCGCGCCGCCGTTGATGACGTTCATCATCGGCACCGGCATGCTCATCGGGCCGCTGCCGCCGAAGTAGCGGTACAGCGACAGGCCGGATTCGTCGGCGGCGGCGCGGGCCACGGCCATCGAGGCGGCCAGGATGGCGTTGGCGCCCAGGCGTTCCTTGGACTCGGTGCCGTCCAGCTCGATCAGGGTGCGATCGACGAAGGTCTGCTCCTGGGCATCCAGGCCCATCAGCGCTTCCGAGATTTCGGTATTGAGGTTCTCGACCGCGCGCAGCACGCCCTTGCCGAGGTAGCGGCCCTTGTCGCCGTCGCGCAGCTCGATGGCTTCGCGGGCGCCGGTGGACGCGCCCGACGGCACGGCGGCGCGGCCCATGGCGCCGGATTCCAGCAACACGTCACATTCGACGGTCGGGTTGCCGCGCGAATCCAGGATCTCGCGGCCGATGATATCGACAATTGCACTCATGACTTTACATTCCCTGAACGATAAACATATTCATCACGGCCGCGCCTTCACGGGCATTGCGGGCGCGGCGGTACTGCCAGGAGTCGTAGAAGGCCTGGGCCGCGGCCATGGACGGAAATTCCATGACGACGGTGCGGCCGGGCTCACGTCCCTCGAGGTGCCGGGATTCGCCGCCGCGCACCAGGATCTTGGCATCGTACGCGCGCATGGCGAGCGTGGACAGACGCTTGTAATCCTCGTACTGCGCGGGCTTGGTCACGGTGACGTCGGCGATGAGATAGGCACTCATGGGGTTCCTTCAGGGCAGTGGCGTTGATGGGGTCGCGGCGCCGGACCGCATGACACGGGCAGTGTCGCGCAACACGGCCGGGCCGTGCCTGTCCGATGCTAAGTGGTTGTATCCGAAAGCAGCGCCGTGGCGCGAGGCCACGGCGCATTGTCCGCCAGGAGCGAAGGCGGGAACAAGACCGGCGGCCCGGGCAGCGCGGATGCGCGGCTCGGCGCCGCCGACCCCCATTACGCCCCCTGCCCGCGGCGAGCCTTCTGCTCGATGGCGGCGCGGATGTAGCTGGAGAACAGCGGGTGGCCATCGCGCGGGGTGGACGTGAACTCCGGGTGGAACTGGACGCCAACGAACCAGGGATGGTCGGGCAGTTCCATGATTTCCGGCAGGTTCTCGGTCGGGGTGCGCGCGCTGATCACCATGCCGGCCTCTTCCAGGCGCGGCACGTAGACGTTGTTGACTTCGTAGCGGTGGCGATGGCGCTCGTTGACCTCGTCGCCGTAGATCGACTGGGCGCGGGTGCCCGGCTTGATCGGCACGCGCTGCGCGCCCTTGCGCATGGTGCCCCCCAGGTCGGACGAGTTGTCGCGCTTTTCGACCTTGCCTTCGCGGTCCATCCATTCGGTGATCAGGGCCACCACGGGGTGCGGCGCGGACGGATCGAACTCGGTGCTATTGGCGCCGCCCAGGCCGGCCACGTGGCGCGCGAATTCGATCACGGCCAGTTGCATGCCCAGGCAGATGCCCAGATAGGGCACGCCGTTTTCACGGGCGTAGCGGATCGCGGCGATCTTGCCTTCGGTGCCGCGCTTGCCAAAGCCGCCCGGCACCAGGATCGCGTCCAGGTGCTTGAGCTGATCGGTGCCACGGGTTTCGATGTCTTCGGAATCGATGTACTCGATGTTGATCTTCGAGCGCGTGTGGATGCCGGCGTGCACCAGGGCTTCGGTCAGCGACTTGTACGATTCGGTCAGGTCGACGTACTTGCCGACCATGCCGATGGTGAGCTCGTGCTCGGGGTGTTCCAGCGCGTAGACCAGGTTGTCCCACATGGACAGGTCGGCCGGCGGCGGAGTCAGTCCCAGCGCTTCGCAGACGATGTTGTCCACGCCCTGCTTGTGCAGCATGGCCGGAATCTTGTAGATCGAGTCGGCGTCCCACACCGAGATGACGGCATCCAGGGGGACGTTGGAGAACATCGAGATCTTGGCGCGTTCGTCGTCCGGGATGGGACGGTCGGCGCGGCACAGCAGCGCGTTCGGGTAGATGCCGATTTCGCGCAGCTTCTGCACGGAATGCTGGGTCGGCTTGGTCTTGAGCTCGCCGGCGGACGCGATGAACGGCACCAGCGTCAGGTGCACGAAGGCGGCATTGTTGCGGCCCATGCGCAGGCTCATCTGGCGCGCGGCTTCCAGGAAGGGCAGCGATTCGATGTCGCCCACGGTGCCGCCGATCTCGACGATGGCGACGTCGGTGTTGCCGTTCCAGGCGGCGTCAGCGCCACGGGCGATGAAGTCCTGGATCTCGTTGGTGATGTGCGGGATGACCTGGACGGTCTTGCCCAGGTAGTCGCCACGGCGCTCCTTGCGCAGCACCGATTCGTAGATCTGCCCGGTGGTGAAATTGTTCACCTTGTGCATGCGGGCGGACACGAAACGCTCGTAGTGGCCCAGGTCCAGGTCGGTTTCGGCGCCGTCTTCGGTGACGAACACCTCACCATGCTGGAACGGGCTCATGGTGCCCGGATCGACGTTGATGTAGGGGTCGAGCTTGAGCATGGTGACCTGCAGACCACGCGACTCGAGGATGGCGGCAAGCGACGCAGCGGCGATGCCCTTGCCCAGGGAAGACACCACTCCGCCGGTGACAAATACGTATTTGGTCATCGTAATAAGCGCCCGGGACGAGCGGGCGCGTGCGGGAAATTTGGATTATAGCCGGGAGGCGGAACTTGTCTGGGTTTTCCCCTAGCGGCCAGGCGTAACATTTGGCTGCACTCATCCGCAACGCCGAAATGTCTCGCCTTGCGGCTTCGTGCTATGGTCGTCCCCGATTTTGGATCGTCCCCGGAGCACCGCCGCCGATGAATACCCCGACCGACCGCCCGAGCGCCCTGGCCTGGCGCCTGACCATCGCCGCCATCGGCCTGCAGTTGCTGGGCGCGGCCCTGCTCCAGGCCTATCTGCTGTCGGCCTCGCCGCTGGCCGCGCAATTGCGCGAGGCGTACGCGCGACCCGAGATGGTGGCGACCACGGTGGTGCAGGTGATCGCCGGCAGCCTGCTCATCGGCCTGACCACCTGGGGCGCCACCCAGCGCTGGCTGCGCCGGCGCGATGCGGCCGGCGTCGACCGCCCAGGCCGGATGACGGCGGTGCTGCTGGCGGTCTCGCTGGTGTTGTTCGTGCTGATTTCGGCCGCGCAGGCTTTGCTGCAGCACGCATTCTATTCATTCGTCTTCACTCACCAGGAATGGGTGAACAACGCCTTCGGCTATTACGGCCCGGCCCGCGTGATCCTGATGGCGTTGCCGCTCAAGCTGTGCGGCATCCTGATGACGATCGCCAGCGGCTGGCTGGCCGTGCGCATCGCGGCCTGGAGCGTCACGCCCGCCGCCGGGGCGGGCGCCCCGCCCTATCGGCCGCGCCATGCCGCCTGGATCGCCGCGCTGACGTTGTTGCTCTGGCAATTGCATGTCGCGCTGATGCTGGGCGCGTACTTCATGACCTATGTGCGGTCGGGGGAACTGCTGGATTATGCCCTGGGCTACTGGGTGCTGCCCGCGATCATCCTGGCGCTGGCGGCGTGGGTCTGTCTCAAGAGCCTGCCGCGCACGCTGGGCAAGGCGGGCATGGGCCGCGCCATCGCCCACGGCACGTTCGCATTCTGGCTGACCCAGGTGCTGGGCGTCGGCCTGGCCCTGCTGGTCCTCTGGAGCATGACCTGGAGCCAGCTCACGCGCGTCGCCGCGTCATACAGCACGTCGGTGGTGTCGCTGCTGGTCTACGGCGCCTTGCTGGCGCTGGGCTGCTACGCCGGTGCCCGACTGCTCTACCGGCGGCGCGAGACGCCACCGGCCGTCGCCTCGGCCTGAGCACCTCGCAGCGCGGCTGGTTCACGGTGTGCATGCAAAGAAAAAAGGCCCGAGGGCCTTTTTTCTTTGCCGGAGGCGGCTTTCAGATCGCCGCGGTACGGCGCTCCAGCCAGGCCAGGGCGTCCCCGTCCACCAACGGCGACAAGCGCTCGAACACCGTCCGGTGATAGTCGTTGAGCCAGGCGATCTCGTCGGCGCGCAACAGCGACGGCTCGATGCAGCGCGTGTCGATCGGGCACAGCGTCAGCGTCTCGAAGCACAGGAACTCGCCCAGCTCGGACGTCAGCCAGGCGCGGTTGGCCACCAGGTTCTCGATGCGCACGCCCCAGCGGCCCGGACGGTAGATGCCCGGCTCGTTGGAGGTGATCATGCCCGGCTCCATCGCCGTGTGCGGGCCGGGAGCGGCGCGGTAGGAGATGACCTGCGGGCCTTCGTGCACGTTCAGGAAATAGCCCACGCCGTGGCCGGTGCCGTGGCCGTATTCCGCGCCGCCTTCCCAGATCGGGGCGCGCGCGATGGCGTCCAGCATCGGCGACGGCGTGCCGCGCGGGAACGCGGCGCGCGACAGCGCGATCATGCCCTTGAGCACCAGCGTGAAGTCGACCTTCTGGTCGGCGCTGAGCGTGCCCACCGCGACCACGCGGGTGATATCGGTGGTGCCGCCCAGGTACTGGCCGCCGGAGTCGATCAGCAGCAGGCCGTCGCCCTCGATGACGGCGTGCGACTCGGCCGTGGCGCGGTAGTGCGGCATGGCGCCGTTGGCGTTGAAGCCGGCGATGGTGGCGAAGCTGGGGCAGACGTAGCCGGGGCGACGCGTGCGGGCGGCGGTGATGCGCTCGTCGATGGTCAGCTCGGTGATACGCTCGTTGCCCAGCGCGCCTTCGAACCAGGCGAAGAATTCGCACAGCGCGGCGCCGTCCTGCGCCATGGCCTGGCGCACGTTGGCCAGTTCGGCATCGGTCTTGCGCGACTTGATCAGCGTCGACGGGTTGATGGCCTCGACGCGCGGCACGGCCGGATCCATCGCATGGAACACGCCGCAGGTGACGCGGGCCGGGTCGATCAGCAGTTTCTGATCCAGTTCGAGCGAAGCCAGCGCGTCGGCGGCCTGGGCGTAGTCGGCCACCTCGACGCCGTCGGCGGCCAGCGTGGCGCGCAAGGCGGCGTCGATCTTGCCGTCGGCCACGAACAGCGTGGCGTGGTCCAGGCCGATCAGCGCGTGGCCGACGAACACCGGGTTGTAGTCGACGTCGGCGCCGCGCAGGTTGAACAGCCAGGCGATGTCGTCGAGCGTGCTGATGAAATGCACATCGGCGCCGTGGGCGCGCATGGCGGCGCGCACCTGGGCCAGCTTGTCGGCGCGCGCGACACAGGCCTGCGGCGCCACGTGTTCGTAGATCGCGGCCTGCGGCAGGCCGGCGCGATCCGTCCAGATATCGTCGAGCAGGTCGGCGCGGATTTCCAGCGTCGCGCCCGACGTGGCGGCGGCCGCCGACAACGCGCGGAACGCGGCCAGGCCCAGCACCTGGCCGTCGACACCGATGACGTCGCCTGCCCGGGTGTTGGCGGCCAGCCAGTCCACATGACCCGGCGTGGTGGCGACGGCGATCTTCATCAACTGCACGCCGGTGCCGGCCAGTTGCGCCTCGGCCTGCACCCAATAGCGGCTGTCGACCCAGAGGCCGGCGAAATCGGCCGTCACCACCAGCGTACCCACCGAACCGGTGAAGCCCGAGAGCCAGCGCCGCCCCTGCCAGCGCGCCGGCAGGTATTCGGACAAGTGCGGATCCGAGGACGGCACGATATAGGCGGACAGGCCACGGCGGCGCATGGCCTGGCGCAGTTGGGCAATACGGGTGTCGGTGCTGGACATGGATTTCCTTAGCGCAACATGAAGGACATGGCGGCCAGGCTGTTGAGCGTGCGGATGGCGGCCTGCATGCTGTCCGTGGTGAACCGCAGCGTCACGCCGTCCACGCGTTCGAGCGTGGGCCACATGCAGAACAGGTCGGCCAGTGCCGACGACTGCGTCTGCAACCGGCATTCTATAGGGGCGGGGATGCGGAACGGAACCGCCGAACCGGCGCCCGCCCGCCCGGCCGCTTCCTTCAGGTTGCGCACGGCCGTCTCGGCGGCGGCCGCGATGGCGCGGCGCGAGGCCGCCGGCGACAGCGTCACGCCGCTGCCCTGGCCGTGCGCAACCTTGGTCTGCACCCATTGCGCGCCGGGAAACAGGTCGCTGGTCTCGGCGATGAACACGTCGTCGCCGCTGGCCAGGATGACGGGCACGCCCATCTCGCCGGCCAGCGCGCCGTACAGGCCGGCCTCGCCCAGCTCCATGCCGTTGATGAAGACGCGCGCAAAGGCGAAGCTGTTGATGGTGTGCGCCAGGATGCCGCGGCCCTGCGAGCGCGAGTGGTAGCCGATCATGAAGACCGCGTCGCAGCCCTCCTCCAGCCCGCCCATCATGCCCAGGTAGCGCGGCTTGCCCAGCACCAGGCGGGCGCGCTCATCCAGGCCGTCCGGCAGCAGGTTGCGAAAGCCCCCGTGCGAATCGTTGACCAGGACCGCTTCGGCGCCGCCGGCAATGGCGCCCTGCACGGCCGCGTTGGCCTCGGCCGTCATCCAGGCGCGGGCGCGCTCGTATTCGCCGTTGCCGGCTCGCACTTGTTCGGCGTGGAAGACGCCGGCGACGCCTTCGATATCGGTGGAAATCAGGATCTTCATGGGGAGTGCCTTCGTGGGATTCAGAATTCGGTGTCCGCCAGCCATTGACGCCAGTCGGGCGCGGCGTCGCGGATGGCGGCGCGGTAGTGGCCATCGCGGCCGCGCACGCCTTCGGCCTGCCACAGCGCGGCGATGATGGCCTGTTCGCAAGCCTCGGCCGCCGCCTCGAACAGCGGATCGATGCGGGTTTCGTGCAGCATGGCGATCGACGGCATCGGCCGCTCGGCCTGTTGCGGCACCGTGTAGGCGGTGGAAAACGCCAGCGCGATATCGCCGCTGCCATGGCCGAACACCGAGCCGGTGCGCGCCAGGCCAGCGCCGCCGCGCAGCGACAGGCGCCGCAACTGGCGCGCGTCCAGCGGCGCGTCGGTCGCCACCAGCAGGATGATGGAGCCCTTCTCCGGCACGATGGCCGCGTTCTCGCCGGCCTGCGCCAGACCGCGGTCCAGTTGATCGGCCAGCCGCCGGCCGAACGGCCTGCCGGCCACCGTCAGATTCGGCAGACGGCCGAAATTGGCCAAAACCAATGCGCCCACGGTGTGGCGCAGCCCCGGCTGGATCGCCGCCACGCGCGAGGCCGAGCCGATGCCACCCTTGAACGAAAAGCACGACATGCCGCGGCCGGCGCCGACCGCGCCCTGCGCCATGCGCTTGCCGGCGGCGGCCAGCGCCTCGGCGTAGTGGGATTCCGCCACCGCCATGGCCTGGATGTCGTTGAGATAACCGTCGTTGCACTCGAACACCAGCGGATTGACGGTGGCCAGGCCGCGCCCTATCTCGGGATTGGCGGCAATGGCCGCGCGGATCTGGGCGTTGGCCACGGTGCCTACGCCGAAGGTGTTGGTCAGCGCGATCGGCGTTTCCAGCACGCCCAGCTCCTGCACCTGAACCAGGCCGGTGCTTTTGCCGAAGCCGTTCAGCACCGTCGCGGCGGCCGGCACCTTGTCCAGGAACAGATTGCCGCCGTGCGGCCGCACCACGGTCACACCGGTCTGCAGCGCGCCGTCGTCCAGCGTGCTATGGCCGACGCTGATGTCGCCCACGTCGCAGATCGAGTCCAGCGGGCCGGCTTCCAGCTTGCCGATGCGGGGTTGGTCGAGCACTCGTTTGTCCATGCTTGTCGCTGCGTGTCGCCACGCTCCAGAATGCAGAATGCCGCCGTCCCGCGCGGCCGTGGCGCTCGCCGCGAGGCGGGCGCCCGGTCGCGGGCGGCGGCAAGGGAACCGATGCCGCGCGCCGGGCCGCAAGAGGGGCGGCCGGCGCGGCGGTCATCATCCACCTGACGCTTACTTGCGATCGATCTTGGGATCGAGCGCGTCGCGCAGGCCGTCGCCCAGCAGGTTGAACGCCAGCACCGTCAGGAAGATCGCCAGCGCCGGGAAGATCGCCACGTGCGGGGCGATCACCATGTCGGCGCGCGCCTCGTTCAGCATCGCGCCCCACTCCGGCGTGGGGGGCGAGGCGCCCATGCCCAGGAACGACAGGCTGGCCGCGGTGATGATCGAGGTGCCGATGCGCATCGTGCCGTACACCACGATCGGCGAGATCGTGCCAGGCAGGATGTGGCGCATGATGATGGTCCAGTCGGACGCGCCCACGCTCTTGACCGCTTCGACGTAGGTCATCTGCTTGATCGACAGCGTATTGCCGCGCACCAGGCGGGCGAACGCCGGCACGCTGAACACGGCCACGGCCACGATCACGTTGACCATGCTCGAACCCAGGATCGCGACCACGCCGATCGCCAGCAGCATGCCGGGGAACGCCAGCAGCACATCGGAAACGCGCATCGTAATGCGTTCCCACCAGCCTTCGTAGTAGCCGGCCATCAGGCCCATGAAGGTGCCGACGATGGCGCCCATGGCGACGGACAGGAAACCGGCGGCCAGCGAGATGCGCGCGCCCATGATGATGCGGCTGAAGATGTCGCGGCCAAGCGAATCCACGCCCAGCCAGTGGGTCCAGGACGGACCGGCGTTCAGCGCGTCGTAGTCGAAGAAGTTCTCCGGGTCGAACGGCACGATCCAGGGGGCGAGGATCGCCACCACGACCAGCAGCAGGACGAACAGGCCGGCGCCCACGGCCAGCTTCTGCTTCTTGAACTTGCGCCAGAACTCGGTGGCGGGCGTGCGCACGTCGTTTTTGGGCGCGGCGGGGGCAACGGTCGCGGCGGGTGTCGTATTGCTCATGGCCGCCTCACTTGTAACGGATGCTGGGATTGATGACGCCATAGAGCACGTCGACAATCAGGTTGATCAGGATGAATTCCAGCGAGAACAGCAGCACCAGGCCCTGGATCACCGGATAGTCGCGTTGGGTCACGGCGTCGACCAGCAGGCGGCCGAGGCCGGGCCAGTTGAACACCGTCTCGACCACGATCGAGCCGCCCAGCAGGAAGCCGAACTGCAGGCCCATCATGGTGACGACCGGAATCAGCGCGTTGCGCAGCGCGTGCTTGATGACCACGCGGCGCTCGCTCAGGCCCTTGGCACGGGCGGTGCGCACGAAGTCTTCCTGCACCACTTCGACGAAAGAAGCGCGGGTGAAGCGCGCCATCACCGCGGCCACGGCCGCGCCCAACGTGATGGACGGCAGGATGTAGTGTTTCCAGCTGGAGGCGCCCACGGTCGGCAGCCAGCCCAGGTTCACGGAGAAAATCTGCATCAGCATCATGCCCAGCGCGAACGCGGGGAACGAGATGCCGGACACCGCCAGCGTCATGCCCAGGCGGTCGGGCCAGCGGTTGCGCCACACGGCCGACACGATCCCGATGATCATGCCGAAGGTGACGGACCAGACCATGCTGGCGATCGTCAGCCATAGCGTGGGCATGAAGCGGTCGGCGATTTCGGTCGAGACGGGACGCTTGGTGCGCAGCGAGGTGCCCAGGTCGCCCTGCAGCATATGGCTGAAGTAGCGCACGAACTGCTGCGGCAGGGGCAGATCCAGGCCCAGTTCCTTGCGCACCAGTTCGACGGTCTGCTGGTCGGCCTCCTGGCCCGCGGCCAGTCGTGCCGGGTCGCCCGGAAGCATGTGCACAAACAGGAACACGACCACGGCCACCAGCAGCAGCGTGGGGATCATGCCCAAAAGACGTTTGACGATGTAGGTCAGCATTGAAATTCCTGCAACATCGGCGGGGACACCGCGTCCCCGCCGTATGTGGCCTTACAAGGGCCCGAAGGCCCCGAGAGTTACTGCTTGGTTTACTGCTTCAGGTCGATGTCGCCGAACCAGAACGAGGTGTCCGGCTCCACGTACACGCCCGACAGGTTCTTCGACTTGACGTACAGGTTGTTCTGGGTCACCAGGAAGGCCCAGGGGGCGTCCTTCCAGATGGTTTCCTGAACGTTCTTGTAGATCTCGGTCTTCTTGGCGCGGTCGGTCGTGGCCAGGGCTTGCTGGATGCCGTCGTCAACCGACTTGTTCGAGTAGTACGACACGTTGTTGAGCACCGGCGGGAACGCGGCGGTGGTCAGCAGCGGACGCAGGCCCCAGTCGGCTTCGCCGGTCGAGGACGACCAGCCCGCGTAGTACATGCGGACCTTGGCGTCCTCGGGCTTTTGCACCTGCTGCACGCGCTGCACGCGCTGGCCCGATTCCAGCACTTCCACCGACACCTTGATGCCGACCTGCGCCAGTTGCTGCTGCAGGAACTGCACCACCTTCACCGAGGTGCCGTCGTTGTAGGCGGACCAGAGCTGGCTTTCGAAGCCGTTGGGGTAGCCGGCTTCGGCCAGCAGGGCCTTGGCCTTCTTGATGTCGTACGGCCACGGGCCGGTCTTGTGGGCGAAGTCCACGCCTTGCGGCACGACGCCGTCGACGACGGTGGCATAGCCCGAGAAAGCGACCTTGGCCAGGGCTTCCTTGTTGATGGCGTAGTTGATGGCTTCGCGCACCTTGACGTTGTCGAACGGCTTTTGCTGCACGTTCATCGACAGGTAGCGGGCCATGATCGAGTTCTTGTGGTCGACCACGTCCAGCTTGTCGTTCTTGGACAGCACGGCGGCCTGCTCGAACGGCACCGGGAAGGCGAACTGCGCTTCGCCGGTCTGCACCACGGCGGCGCGGGTGTTGTTGTCGGTGACGGTGCGGAACGTCAGGGTGTCGATCTTGGGGTAGCCCTTCTTCCAGTAGCCGTCGAACTTCTTGACCTTCAGGTATTCGGCGGGCTTCCATTCGACGAATTCGAACGGGCCGGTGCCGACCGGGTGAAAGCCGATTTCCTTGCCGTACTTGGCCAGCGCGGCCGGCGAGATCATCATGGCGGCCGGGTGGGCCAGCGCGTTGATGAAGGCCGAGAACGGCTTCTTCAGGGTGATCTTGACGGTCAGCGGGTCGACCACTTCGGTCTTGTCGATGACGCTGAACTGGATGTAGCGCGACAGGCGGTTGTCCGGATTGGCCGGGCGGTCGAAGTTGATCTTGACGGCTTCGGCGTTGAACGGGGTGCCGTCGTGGAACTTGACGCCGTCGCGCAGCTTGAAGGTGTACACCAGGCCGTCTTCGCTGACGGAGTAGTCGGTGGCCAGCACCTTCTGGACCTTCAGATCCTTGTCGAATTCGAACAGGCCTTCGTAGTAGGCCTTGCCGGCCGCCTGGTTCAGCGTGCTGTTGGTGTTGTACGGGTCGAGCGTTTCCAGCGCGATGGAGACGGCAAACGTCACGTCCTTGGCAGCATGCGCCAGCGGCGAGGTGAGCACGCCGAAGGCCACCGCGGCGGCGGCCATCAACTTGGTGGGGCGCAGAACTTTCATCATTGCAACTCCTGGTTCCTGTACGGAATTAGGGGGTTTGGTGGAAGAAAAACAAGTACGACAACAGACTCAATACGCTCCGCCGACCGCATGGCGGGCGACGAAGTGATCGGTTCCAACCTGCACCAGCGGCTGCACCACCGGCTCGTCGCCGAGCCTGCGGATCGGGCTGGGGATTTCGTCGGACAGCAAGGTGCGCTTCATGTGGCGGCGCGCCGGATCGGCGATCGGCACGGCGGCCATCAGCTTCTTGGTGTACGGGTGCTGCGGGTTTTCGAAGATGGCGCGGCGCGGGCCGATCTCGACGATCTGCCCCAGGTACATCACCGCCACGCGGTGGCTGACGCGCTCGACCACGGCCATGTCGTGCGAGATGAACAGGAACGAGATGCCCATGTCGCGCTGCAGGTCGATCAGCAGGTTGACGATCTGGGCCTGGATCGACACGTCCAGCGCCGACACCGATTCGTCCGCGATCACGACCTTGGGATTGAGCGCCAGGGCGCGCGCGATGCAGATGCGCTGGCGCTGGCCGCCGGAGAATTCATGCGGGTAGCGCTGCGCCATTTCGGGCGGCAGGCCGACGCGTTCGAGCAGTTCGGCCACGCGGCGTTCGGCCTCCTTGCCCTTGGCCACGCCGTGCACCAGCAACGGTTCCATGATCGAGAAACCGACGGTGACACGCGGATCCAGCGAGGCGAACGGATCCTGGAACACGAACTGGATGTCGCGGCGCAGAGCCTGCAGCTCGGAGGTCTTCAGGCGCACGATGTCGCGCCCGCCGAAGCGGATTTCGCCGCCCTGGCTATCGACCAGGCGCAGCAGCGAACGGCCGGTGGTGGACTTGCCACAACCGGATTCGCCCACCAGCGACAGTGTTTCGCCGGGATACAGGTCGAAGCTGACCTTCTCCACCGCATGCACGCGGCGCTGCACGCGGCTCAGGATGCCGCCGCGCAGGTCGAAACGCGTCACCAGATTGCGCACGCTCAGGATCGGCTCGCGGCGCGCGGCCGGCACTTCCTGGGTGCTGACGGCGCCAGGCTCGGCCACCGGCTGCGCCTTGCCGTCCACCTGCAGCAGCGGGAAGCGCGCCGGCAGATCGGTGCCCTGCATCGCGCCCAGCTTCGGCACGGCCGACAGCAGCGCGCGGGTATAAGCGTGCCGCGGCGTGGCAAACACCGACGCCGACGGGCCTTCCTCGACCTTGTCGCCGCGATACATCACCAGCACGCGGTCGGCCACTTCGGCCACCACGCCCATGTCGTGGGTGATGAATACCACGCCCATGTGCATCTCTTCCTGCAGTTGGCGGATCAGTTGCAGGATCTGCGCCTGGATGGTGACGTCCAGCGCGGTGGTGGGTTCGTCGGCGATCAGCAACGCCGGCTTGCAGGCCAGCGCCATGGCGATCATGACGCGCTGGCGCATGCCGCCCGAAAGCTGATGCGGGTAGCGGTCCAGCACCGACCTGGCTTCCGGGATGCGCACCTGTTCGAGCATGCGCAGGGCCTCGGCGCGCGCGGCCGCGGCGTCCATGCCCTGGTGCTCGCGGATCGACTCGGCGATCTGGTCGCCGGCCGTGAACACCGGATTCAAGGAGGTCATCGGCTCCTGGAAGATCATGGCCATGTCGGCGCCGCGCACGTTGCGCATGGTGCGCTGGCTGGCGCCGACCAGGTCGATCACGGAACCGTTGCGCCGGCGCAGGGCCATGCTGCCCTGGGCGATGCGGCCGCCGCCATGTTCCACCAGGCGCATCAGCGCCAGCGACGTCACCGACTTGCCCGAACCCGACTCGCCCACGATGGCCAGGGTCTCGCCCCGGTCCACATGGAACGACAGGTTGCGCACGGCTTCGACCGTGCGCTCCGAACCCACGAAGCGCACCGTCAGGTCGTCGACCTGGACCACGCGGTTATCCGGCAGCGCCAGGCTGTTTGCGCGATCAACCATCTCTTCTCATTCCCAAAATAAACCTACTGATCCAAACCGCCGCCGCTCATCGGTAGATGGCGGTTACCGGCTTCTCGCCTACGCGGGCGTAACCCCGGTACATGCCTTCCGTGTTGAACGGCAAGGCCACATTGCCCTGGGCGTCGACGGCCACCAGGCCGCCCTTGCCGCCGATGGTGGGCAGTTTTTCCATCACGACGCGGTTGGCCGCCGTTTCCAGCGACGCGCCGCAATACTCCATCTGGGCCGCCACGTCGTAGGCGGCCACCATGCGGATGAACATCTCGCCCGTGCCGGTCGTGGACACGGCGCAGGTCTGGTTGCTGGCATAGGTGCCGGCGCCGATCAACGGCGCGTCGCCGACGCGACCAACCTGCTTGTTGGTGATGCCGCCGGTGGACGTGGCCGCGGCCAGGTTGCCCTGCGCGTCCACCGCCACCGCGCCCACGGTGCCGAACTTCTTGTCGGCATCGAGCGGATCGGCCGGCGCCGGCTGGCCGCGCGCGACCATGGCCTGGCCGTCGTGGTCCAGCACCGCCGCCTCCGGCGTTTCGCGCTGCACGCGCAGCAATTGCTCGCGGCGCGCCTCGGTGGAGAAATACGACGGGTCGACGATTTCCAGGCCGGCGTCCCGGGCGAAAGCCTCAGCGCCCTCGCCCACGAACAGCACGTGTTTGCTGGTTTCCATGACCGCGCGCGCCGCCAACACCGGGTTGCGCACGCAATGGACGTTGGCGATGGCGCCCGAGCGCAGCGTGGCGCCGTCCATGATGGCGGCGTCCAGTTCATGGGTGCCGGCGCTGGTGAACACGGCGCCGTGACCGGCGTTGAACAGCGGACAGTCTTCCAACAGGCGCACCGCTTCGGTGACGGCGTCCAGCGCGCTGCCGCCACGGGCCAGCACGGCCTGGCCGGCGGTCAGGATGGATTCCAGCGCGCTCAGGTATTCCTGCTCTTTCTCGGGCGACATGGCCGCGCGCGACATCGCGCCGGCGCCACCGTGAATCGCGATCACGGGTTGAATCATCGTTTACCTACTCCATGGATGAGCCACGGCATCACGGACTGGGTCACCCCAGCGGCGGCCGCGACGGAATTCTTGGCCCGATAGGCCACCGCCGCCGACAGGGCTTCGATCAGCCCCAGCGCGGCGGTTTCGGAATTGGGGATCAACTGGCGCGTGGACACCGCATACAGCACCACCGACGCCGTCGGCGCCAGGGGCGAGGTGGGCTTGTCGGTCAGCACCAGCACCGGCACGCCAGCCTGCTTGGCGGCGCCCGCCAGGGTCACGGTGTCGGCCAGATAGCGCGGAAAGCCGATAGCGATCACCAGATCCTTGCTGGTCATGCGCGACATCTGGCGCGCCGCGTGCGAGACGCCGCCGGGGCCGGCCAGCGACTCGACCGAATGCAGATGCATGCACAGGCCGCGCTGCAGCATGCCGGCCAGGAAGCCGCTGGCGCCGAAGCCGATGATGAAGACGCGGTCGGCGGCCAGGATGGCGTCGACCGCCTGCTCACAGGCGGTGGCATCCAGGCTCTGCAGGTTGCGCTGGGCGTTGCGGATGTCTTCTTCGAGCGTGGCGGCGAAGATCTGCACCGCGCTGGCCGAATGCGCCAGTTCGGTGCGCAGCTTCTCGACCGGTTCCAGCGCGGCTTCGAAGCCGCGCGCCAGCTCGGCGCGGAATTGCGGATAGCCCGGCAGATCCAGCGCGCGCGCGAAGCGGTTGGCGGTGGCCACCGACACCCCCGTCGCCGCCGCGAATTCATCAATCGTCATGGTGGCGACGCGGAACTGGTGCGCCAGGACGTACTCGGCCATTTTGTGCTGGTTGCGGCTCAGCGCGGGCTGGGCCCGGGCGATCCGATCAGCGATCGTGAGGGTGGCCTTGGTCATCGAAAGAGGGAGGCAAGCGTAGCGGGGGATTGTGTAAATCTGTTTACACGCAAATTTTAGATAAGAAAATTCATTTTCATACTAAGGGTATACCCGTGAATCTATGTAACAGTGCTCTAAAAGAAACGGGGCCGGTTTGAGGTACGCTAATCGCCCTTGCCCGCTTCCCCTTTTTCGGACGCTCTCGAATGCCCGCCTGGACCTGCAAACCCCATGCCGAACTGACCCTGGCCGAGCTCTATGCGATCCTGCGCCTGCGCTCGGAAGTCTTCGTGGTCGAACAGCAATGCGTCTTCCTCGACATGGACGGCAAGGACTTGCAGGGGCGGACGGAACATCTGATGGCCTGGGAAAACGGTGCGTTGCTGGCCTATTGCCGCCTGCTCGAACCGGCTCTGAATGACGGCCAGGCCGTCATCGGCCGCGTCATCACCGCGCCGGCCGCGCGCGGCACCGGCCTGGGCCATGAACTGATGCGCCGCGCCAAGGACGAAGTGGCGCGGCTTTGGCCGGGCGAGCCGGTCTACCTGGGCGCGCAGGCCCGGCTCAAGAAATACTACGGAGGCCACGGCTTCGTGCCGGTCACCGACGAATACATCGAGGACGGCATTCCGCACGTCGGCATGCTGCTGCGGGAATCGGCCTGATCGCCTTGCCGGGCGCGCGCCCTCACCCGCGGCGCGAAACGGCCGCCGCGATTGATTGAGCCCCCAAACGCAAGAACGCCCAGCGAAGGGGCGTTCTGCGTTCCGCGCCGGAATGAAAAACGCCCCGTTGCGGGGCGTTTTCCTTGCTGACGTCGATCAGGCCTGCTTGACCGCCGACACGTCCAGCCTGGCGAGCGTCTTGGACTGGATCTCGTCCACCGTCACGCCGGGCGCCGTTTCCAGCAGCTTCAAGCCGTTGTCGGTGACTTCCATCACGCCCAGGTCGGTAATGATCAGGTCGACCACGCCCACGCCGGTCAGCGGCAGGTTGCACTCGGGCAGCAGCTTGATGTCCTCGGTGCCGTCCTTCTTCTTGGCCACGTGTTCCATCAGCACGACCACGCGGCCGACGCCGGCCACCAGATCCATCGCGCCGCCCATGCCCTTGACCATCTTGCCGGGGATCATCCAGTTGGCCAGGTCGCCCTTCTCGGACACCTGCATCGCGCCCAGGATGGCCAGGTTGATCTTGCCGCCGCGGATCATCGCGAACGAGTCGGCCGACGAGAAGATCGACGAGCCCGGCAGCGTCGTGACCGTCTGCTTGCCGGCGTTGATCAGATCGGCGTCGACCTCGGCGTCGGTCGGGAACGGGCCGATGCCCAGCAGGCCGTTTTCGGATTGCAGCCAGACTTCGACGCCCTTGGGCACGTGGTTGGCCACCAGGGTCGGCAGGCCGATACCCAGGTTCACGTAAAAACCGTCTTGCAGCTCGCGCGCGGCGCGCGCCGCCATTTCATCGCGGGACCATGCCATGTCGTGTTCTCCTTAGGCCGGGCGAGTGGTGCGTTGTTCGATGCGCTTTTCCGGATTGGCGTTCAGCACGATCCGGTGCACGTAGATGCCGGGCAGGTGGATCTGGTCGGGATCCAGGCTGCCGGTGTCGACGATCTCTTCGACCTCGACCACGGTGAACTTGCCGGCCATGGCCACGTTCGGGTTGAAGTTGCGCGCCGTCTTGCGGAACACCAGGTTGCCGCTGCGGTCGGCGATGTGCGCCTTGACCAGCGACACATCCGGCACCAGCGAGCGTTCCATCACGTATTGGTGGCCGTCGAATTCGCGGATTTCCTTGCCGTCGGCGACGATGGTGCCCACGCCGGTGCGGGTGAAGAACGCCGGGATGCCGGCGCCGCCGGCGCGCAGCTTCTCGGCCAGCGTGCCCTGCGGCGTGAATTCGAGTTCGAGTTCGCCCGACAGGTACTGGCGCTCGAATTCCTTGTTCTCGCCCACGTAGGACGCGATCATCTTGCGCACCTGGCGCGTATTGAGCAGCTGGCCCAGGCCGAAGCCGTCGACGCCCGCATTGTTGCTGATGCAGGTGAGGTCCTTGACGCCCGAATCGCGCAGCGCGGCGATCAGGGCTTCGGGAATACCGCAAAGGCCGAAACCGCCCACGGCGATCATCTGACCGTCCTTGACGATGCCTGCCAGCGCCTCCTGGGCGCTTGCATAAACCTTGTCCATCGCTCCAACTCCTAGTTAAGGTCGAACTAAAGAGAGCCCGCCCGCCGGATCGTCGGCCCCGCGTGGGGGCCGACAGCCCTGGGCGAACCCTGTTTTTCCTTGGGGCGCGGCTGCCGGTTCCGCGGCCCGGCGGCATCGCGGCGTGGCCCGATGCCTGCTGGTTCGCGGCGCCGTGGGTGGCGCGCCCTCGTATTTCTATTGTGGTTTTGTCCGGGATTTTAACGGCATGGCCGGCAAATGCGCGCGCAGTTTCAAACCGCGCGTCGAAGTCGGACGGCCCGCCGGCTACGCGGCCGGCCGGAACTGCGTGGCCATCTTCGCCAGCACGTCGGGCGGCCACGGGGCGGACGTATTGGCCACGTAATCCATCCACACCAGCACGTTGCGACCCCGGGCATAGGGGCCGCCGTCATCGCCGACCTTTTCGAGCAGCAACTCGAATTCGGCGCTGGAGCGGCCGATGCGCGTCACCTTGTGCGTCACCCGCACGGTCGCCGGATAGGTCAGGGGACGCAGGAAATCGCAGGACGCGTGGGCCAGAATGGCGCCGTCGTCGGCCGGCAATTCGAAACCGGCGTCGTACAGGATCCGCATCCGCGCCTCTTCCATGAGCCGGAAATACAGCGTGTTGTTGAGATGGTTCAAGGCGTCGGAATCGCCCCAACGCAAAGGCAATTCCACCTGGTGGGTATCGCCCACCGCCAGCGTCCGCGCAGACAGAGTGTCCGGGTTCACCAATTGCTCCTGATGGCTAAAAGAAATACGAAGACGTGCAAGGTCTCCGGCTGCAATACAATCGCCGATAATACTTCCAGCCATACATGGAATACATACGGGGAGCTTTGCAATGTCTGAACGCGAGTCGATGGAATATGACGTGGTCGTGGTTGGCGGGGGTCCCGCCGGTCTGGCCACCGCTATCCGTCTGAAGCAGCTGGCCGCCGAGAAAAACCAGGAAATCGGCGTCTGCGTGCTGGAAAAAGGCGCCGAGCTGGGCGCCCACATCCTGTCCGGCGCCGTCATGGATCCGCTGGCGCTGACCGAACTCATCCCCGACTGGAAAGCCAAGGGCGCCCCGCTGAACGTGCCCGTGACGCAGGACAAGTTCCTGTTCCTGTCCGAGAACGGCGCGCGCGCCACGCCCAACTGGCTGCTGCCGCCCTGTTTCCACAACGAGGGCAACTACATCGTCCGGCTGGGCGACGTCGTCAAATGGCTGGGCGAACAGGCCGAGGCGCTGGGCGTCGAGATCTTCCCGGGCTTTGCCGCGGTCGAAGTGCTGTACGACGACAACGGCGCCGTGCGCGGCGTGGCCACCGGCGACATGGGCGTGGCCCGCGATGGCAGCCACACCGCTCACTACCAGCCCGGCATGGAACTGCATGCGCGCTACACGGTGTTCGCCGAAGGCGCGCGCGGCCAGCTCGGCCGCCAGTTGATCGAACGCTACAAGCTCGACGACGGCCGCGATCCGCAAGCCTATGGCATCGGCATCAAGGAAATGTGGGAGGTCGACCCGGCCCAGTCCAAGCCCGGCCTGGTGATCCACACCGCCGGCTGGCCGCTCGATGCCGACACCTACGGCGGTTCGTTCCTCTATCACCTGGACAACAACCTGGTCGCGGTGGGCCTGATCGTCGGCCTGGACTACGCCAACCCTTGGCTGTCGCCGTTCGACGAGTTCCAGCGCTACAAGACGCACCCCGCCATCCGCGGCACCTTCGAAGGCGGCAAGCGCATCGCCTATGGCGCGCGCGCCATTGCCGCGGGCGGCCTGCTGTCGCTGCCCAAGCTGGCGTTCCCCGGCGGCGTACTGGTCGGCTGTGAGGCCGGCTTCCTCAATGCCTCGCGCATCAAGGGCAGCCACGCCGCCATCAAGTCCGGCAAGCTGGCCGCCGAGGCCGCTTTCGACGCGCTGGTGGCCGACCGCCGCCAGGACGAACTGGCCGCGTATCCGGAAGCCTTCAAGAATTCCTGGCTGCACGCCGAACTGAACAAGGCGCGCAACTTCAAGCAGTGGTTCAAGAAGGGCCGCACCGTGGCCACGCTGATGACCGGCATCGAGCAACTGGTGTTCAAGGGCAAGATGCCCTGGACCCTGCGCCACAGCAAGCCGGACCACGCCTGCCTGCAGCCGGCCTCGCAGTGCGCGCGCATCGACTATCCCAAGCCCGACGGCAAGCTGACCTTCGACAAGCTCAGCTCGGTGTTCATCTCCAACACCAACCACGACGAGAACGAACCCGTCCACCTGACGCTGAAGGATCCCTCGGTGCCGGTGCAGGTCAACCTGGCCAAGTACGGCGGCCCGGAATCGCGCTACTGTCCGGCCGGCGTCTACGAGTTCGTCAAGGACGATCACGGCGACGATCGCTTGCAGATCAACGCGCAGAACTGCGTGCACTGCAAGACCTGCGACATCAAGGACCCGACCCAGAACATCGTCTGGGTGGCGCCGCAAGGCGGCGAAGGGCCGGTCTACAGCGGCATGTGACGGACACCGCCGGCCATGACTGAACGCGTGCTCTTCATCGGCTGCGGCGATCTCGGCCAGCGTGCCGCGCGCCGCCTGCTGGCGCGCGGCGACACCGTCTACGCAGTGCGGCGTCACCCGCCGGCGGACGACGCCAGCGGCATTCACTGGCTGCAAGGCGACATCACCCGCCCCGAGAGCCTGCCAGCCCTGCCGGCCGGCATCACCCGCGTAATCCATGTCGCCACCGCCGGCGCGCGCGATCCCGCCGCTTATCGCGCCGTCTTCGTCGACGGCCTGAACCACGTGCTGGATGCGCTCGACACGCGCCGGGTCGCGCGCATCGTGTTCGTGTCCTCCAGCGCGGTATATGGCGAACATCGCGGCGGCTGGGTCGACGAAGACACGCCGCCCGCGCCGCAAGGCTTCAACGGCCGCATCCTGCTCGACGCCGAAGCGGCGCTCGCCGCGCGCGCGATCCCGCATACCACCCTGCGGTTCGCCGGCCTCTACGGTCCCGGCCGCCTGCAACTGATCGAACGGCTGCGCGCGGGCGTGGCCAAGGCGCCGGTCGAACCGCCGCACTGGGCCAACCGCATCCACATCGACGACGCCGCGGCCGCCATCACCCACGTGGCCTTGCTGTCCGACGCGTTGCCGGTCTACATCGGCTGCGACGACACGCCGCTGCCGCTGCATGAGCTCTACGCCGCACTGGCGCGGATGATCGGCGCGCCGGCGCCGGGCGAAGGCCCCGCGCCGGCGGGAGTAGGCAGCAAGAAACTCAGCAACGCCCGCCTGCGCGCCAGCGGCCTGGCGTTGCAATGGTCGGATTCGCGCGCCGGCTACGCGGCGCTGCTGGCGAACACCACGCAGGCATAGTTCGGCCACGGCCGAATCGTCGAGGGCCCGACACGGCGATACTGGCCGTCCCTCCGATCCGCCGCCGCGCCGCCATGCCAACGCCCTTCCCGCTCGATCCGCTGCAGGCGGTCACCCACGCCGACCCCTACTCTTATTACGCCGCGCTGGCCCGCGACCGGCCGCTGTACCGGGATGCCCGGCTGGGGCTCTGGGTTGCCAGCGATCCCGGCACGATCCTGTCGATCATGCGGCATCCCGCCGCCCGCGTGCGCCCCTTGGCCGAACCGGCGCCCAAAGGTATCGCCAACGGGCCTGCGGGCCTGCTGTTCGGCCGCTTCCTGAGAATGACCGACGGTCCGCGACAAGCCTGCCTCAAAGCGTTGTTCAGCGAATTCCTGGCACGACAGGCGCCGCTGTCCCCTTCGCCCGACTGGTCGGCACTGGCGGCGGGCACGGGGTCGGCCAGCGCCATCGACCGCTATCCGTACGCCGCGCCCGCTTTCGCGCAAGCCTGTTCCATCGGCCTGCCCGGCGCCGTGGCCGCCGACTGCGCGCGCGACATCGGCGCCTTCCTCGCGGCCCTGCCGCCGGCCGCCGCCGCTGCGTCCATTTCGGCCGGACACGCGGCCGCCGAGCGCTTGCAGGCGCGGCTCGGCGCCCACCTGCACGACCTGGCCGCCGGCCCGGCCTGGCGCGAACTGCGCGCCAGGGGAGAACGGGCCGGTCTCGATCCGGCGCTGCTTGCCGCCAACCTGGCGGGCCTGCTGTTCCAGTCATGCGAAGCCGGCGCCGGCCTGCTGGGCAATGCCCTGGTGCGAGCCGGCCGCCTGGGCCTGGCGGGCGAGCTGACACGGGCGCAGGCCCGCGAGCTGATCGACGCGACGCTGCGGCACGATCCGCCCATCCACAACACCCGCCGCTTCCTGGCCGGCCCCATCGACCTGCGCGGCCAGCGCATCGAGGCCGGTGCCACCGTGCTGCTGGTGCTGGCCGCCGCTGCCACGGCGCAACCCGAAGCGCATTGGCCCTTCGGCGCCCTGGACCACGCCTGCCCCGGCCGCGACGCGGCGCGCCATCATGCGGCGGCCGCGCTGCGGCATCTGCTGCAAACCGGCGTCGACAGCATCGCCCTGGCGGCGCGCCATCGCTACCGCCACCTGCCCAATGCCCGCATTCCCCAATTTGATTTCGCCGAGGAGCCCACCCCATGATCGCCGTGATATTCGAAGTCGAACCCACCCATGGCGACCCGGCCGCCTATCTGCACATCGCCGCCGGCCTGATCGACGAACTCAAGACCATCGACGGCTTCATCTGCGTCGAGCGCTTCCAGAGCCTGACGAACCCGGGCAAGCTGCTGTCGCTGTCGTTCTGGCGCGACGAAGACGCCGTCAAACGCTGGCGCGGGCTGGAATCGCATCGCCGGGCGCAGGAAGCGGGCAGGGGCGGCGTGTTCGCCAACTATCGCCTGCGCGTCGCGCAGGTGCTGCGCGATTACGGCCTGCGCGAGCGTGACGAGGCACCGGGCGACAGCCGGGCGCGCCATGGCTGAGCGGGTATCGGCCCGCCAGCCTGCGCGCGCCGGCGTTCATCCGCCCCAGACCCGCGAGCACCGCGGCGCGGGACGTCAGGCCAGGTGACGCGCCACGGCCTCGATCACCCGACGCACGTCGGCGCTGGACAGATCCAGGTGCGTCACCACGCGCGTCGGACCGCCATAGACCGCGCGCATGAGAATGCCGTCGGCCGCCAGCGCCGCGGTCAAGGCATCGCAACGTGCCGGCTCGAATTGCGCGAACACCATGTTGGTATCCTGGCTCAGTACCCGCACGCCGGCGATACCGCGCAGCCCTTCGGCCAACAGGCGCGCATTGGCGTGGTCTTCGGCCAGCCGCTCGACGTTGTGTTCCAACGCATACAGGCAGGCCGCCGCCAGCACGCCGGCTTGGCGCAGTCCGCCGCCCAGCACCTTGCGCCAGCGGCGCGCACGCGCGATCAGCTCGGCGCTGCCCGCCAGCACCGAACCGACCGGCGCGCCCAGGCCTTTGGAAAAGCAGATCGACACCGAATCGAACGGCGCGCACATCTCGGCCAGCGGCTTGCCGCTGGCCACGGCGGCGTTGAACACGCGCGCGCCGTCCAGGTGCGTGGCCAACCCGTGCGCGCGGGCCCAGTCGGTGGCGGCGCGCACGTAGTCGGCCGGGATCAGCTTGCCGTGGAAGGTATTCTCCAGGGCCAGCAAGCGGGTGCGGGCAAAATGCGGATCGCCTTCGGGCTTGAGCGCCGCCGACAGCTTTTCCAGCGGCAGGGAGCCATCCTCGGCATGCTCGATAGGCTGGGGCTGGATGCTGCCCAGCACTGCCGCGCCGCCGCCTTCGTACTTGTAGGTATGCGCCTGCTGGCCCACCAGGTATTCGTCGCCGCGTTCACAATGCGCCATCAGCCCAGCCAGATTGCTCTGCGTGCCCGAGGGGAAGAACAGCCCGGCGGCCTTGCCCGCGCGTTCGGCCACCACTTCCTGCAAGCGGTTGACGGTGGGATCATCCCCCATCACATCGTCGCCCAGCGGCGCGCTGATCATGGCCTGCAACATGGCCGGGGACGGCCGGGTGACGGTATCGCTGCGCAAATCGATCATGAAGCTTCCTTGAAGGAAAATAAAATCCGGTAAGCGGGCCGCTCAGCCCGCGCGCGGCAGGCGCCGCGCGGCTCACGACAAAAATGCCGGCCAAGATCAGGGCCATGCCGCCCAGCTCGACCGGCGACGGACGTTCGGACAGCACCGCCCACGCCATCAGCATGGCCACCACCGGCACGCCCAGGCTGGACAGGCCGGCGATCGATGCCGGCACGCGCCGCACCACCTGCAGCCACAACAGCCAGCCGGCGGCCGTGGCGATCAGGACGATATAGATCATGCCGCTCCACAACTGCCAGCCCCACTGCGCCGGGATCTGCGGCACCAGCCACGCGACCGGCGTCATCACCAGCCCGCCGAACAGCATCTGCCAGGCCGTGAACGTCATCACGTCGGGCGCGTGACGATCGAACATACGCTTGGCCAGCACCGTGCCCACGCCCCAGCACAGGCCGCTGCCCAGCCCCAGCAACACTGGCCGCAGCTCGCCCACACCGTGCCAGGGTTCGATGAACAACACCAAGCCGATCGCGGCCAGGCCGATGCCGACGGCGTGGCGCGCCGTCGGCCGCTCCCCCAGCAATCCCCACGCGAACAGCACCACCCAGAACGGCATGGTGTAGGCCATCAACGACACCTTGCCAACGCCGCCAGACACCAGCGCGGTCTGCACGAACCCCTGGAAACCGGCGGTCTGGGTCAGGCCGATCAGCAAGGTCAACCGCCACGACGGCAGGCCCAGCGGCCGCCGGGTGACGGCGGCCAGCGCGAACAGCACCAGCGCGCCGGTGACGTAGCGCAGCGCCACGAAATCGAAGGGGCCGACGTACGGCACGATCAGCTTCATCGCGATCCAGCTGCCCGCCCAAACGAGGATGGTGCTGAACATCAGGGCAAGCCCCGCGCGATCGAAACTGCTGCGGCTCACGGCGGCGTCTCCGGTGGAAAAGAGTGAACGGGAAAAAGACGATGCCCATGCCGGCAGACCGGCATGGGCACCTCGCATTATGCTCCCGTCGTCATGGGATCTGTCGATGCCGTCCGCGAGACGGACGGCACGCCGCGCTTACAACGGCTTGGACAACTGTTCCAGGATGGCGGGGTTTTCCAGCGTCGACACGTCCTGCGTCACTTCCTCGCCCTTGGCCACCACGCGCAGCAGGCGGCGCATGATCTTGCCGGAGCGGGTCTTGGGCAGGTTGTCGCCGAAGCGGATGTCCTTGGGCTTGGCGATGGGGCCGATTTCCTTGGCGACCCAATCGCGCAGCGTCTTGGCGATGGCCTGCGCCTCGGCGCCTTCGGGGCGGGCGCTCTTGAGCACCACGAAGGCCACCACGGCCTCGCCGGTGGTGTCGTCGGGACGGCCGACCACGGCGGCCTCGGCCACCAGTTCGTGCGCGACCAGCGCCGATTCCACTTCCATCGTGCCTAGCCGGTGGCCCGACACATTGAGCACATCGTCAATACGGCCCATGATCCAGAAATAGCCGTCCGCGTCGCGCTGCGCGCCATCGCCCGCCAGGTAATAACCCCGCAGTTCCGGCGGGAAGTAGCTCTTCTTGAAGCGCTCCGGATCGCCCCAGATGTTGCGGATCATCGCCGGCCACGGACGCTTGATCACCAGGAAACCGCCATTGCCCTGGTCGACGTCGCCGCCGGTTTCATCGACGATGGCCGCGGCGATGCCCGGCAGCGGCAGCGTGCACGAGCCCGGCTTGGTCGGCGTGGCGCCCGGCAGCGGCGTGATCATGTGGCCGCCGGTCTCGGTCTGCCACCAGGTATCGACGATCGGGCAGCGCTCGCGGCCGACGTTCTTGTGATACCACATCCAGGCCTCGGGGTTGATGGGCTCGCCCACCGTGCCGATGATGCGCAGGCTGTCCAGGTCGTACTTGGACGGATGGGTCTCGGGCGCGGCCTCGGCGGCCTTGATCAGAGAACGGATCGCGGTCGGCGCGGTATAGAAGGTGGTGACCTTGTGGCGCGCGATCATGTCCCAGAAGCGGCCGGCGTTGGGGAACGTCGGCACGCCTTCGAACACCACCTGGGTCAGGCCGGCGGCCAGCGGGCCGTAGGTGATGTAGGTGTGGCCGGTGACCCAGCCCACGTCGGCCGTGCACCAGTAGACATCGTCCTTGCGCGCGTCGAAGGTCCACTTGACGGTCAGCAGCGCCCACAGCAGGTAGCCGGCGGACGAGTGCTGCACGCCCTTGGGCTTGCCGGTGGAACCGGAGGTGTACAGGATGAACAGCGGATGCTCGGCGTTGACCGGCACCGGTTCGCAGGTGTCGGCCTGGCCCGCTTCGACGTCGTGCATCCAGAGGTCGCGGCCTTCGTTCCAGGCGACCTTGCCGCCGGTGCGGCGATAGACGATGACGCGCTTGACGGCGTCGCAGCCGCCCATGGCGATGGCGTCTTCCACCGCCGGCTTGAGCGGGATGGTCTTGCCGCCGCGCACCTGCTCGTCGGCGGTGATGACCAGCGAGGCGCCGACGTCGACGATGCGCTCCTGCAGGCTCTTGGCCGAGAAGCCGCCGAACACCACCGAGTGCGTCACGCCCAGACGGGCGCAGGCCTGCATCGCCACCACGGCCTCGATCGACATGGGCATGTAGATGATGGCGCGGTCGCCCTTCTTGTAGCCCAGCTTGGCGATGCCATTGGCGAAGCGGCACACGCGCGCCAGCAGTTCGCGGTAGCTGACCTTGGTGACCTTGCCGTCATCGGTTTCGAAGATGATCGCGGTCTTGTCGGCATTGCCATTGGTCAGGTGCACGTCCAGGCAGTTGGCCGAGACGTTCAGCTCGCCGTCGCCGAACCAGCGGTAGAACGGCGCATTGGATTCGTCCAGCACCTCGGTGAACGGCTTGGTCCACTGCAGGTTGTCGCGGGCCTGGCCGGCCCAGAAGCCGTCGAAATCCTTCTCGACCTGCGCGCACAGCGCGTTGTACGCGTCCATGCTGGGAATCGCGGCGCCCCGCGCCGCGCGCTCGGGCGGCGGGAACACCCGGGTTTCCACCAGTACGGACTCAATAGCATTCGACATGATCTTGTCTCCAATCTGTGATTCTGTTGTTGATGCCGCTTTTATATCTGACTGCCCACTCGCAACCGTATCGCCGCGCTCTTACGGGCACCTTACGCAAAATACGGGCCATAAGCCCGTATTTTGCGTAAGGTGCGCCAATCTTGGCGGCAACGGCATCGACAACCGACAGCGCAATACGCAACCCGCCGGGCAGCGCCGACGCCACCAGGCGGTGCGGCGATGTCCGGGACTTCATAAGAATATCAGTTGCGGCGACCGCACGCGCCCTCAGGCGGCGCGGCGCGCCAGGCCGCGCGCCATGTCCACGCGCGACAGCAGGGCCAGCCCGCCGACGAAGAACAGCCCGGTCACCAGGATGGCCAGGCGGTGGTTGCCATGCGTGGCCCAGGTCACCAGGCCATAGGTCAGCGGCCCGATGACCGCGGCCAGTTGCACCGCGAACGTCCACAGCGAAAAAAACTCCGCCAGGCGCCCGGCCGGCGCCAGCGCGCCGGTCATGGCGCGGCCCGCGCTCTGGGTCGTGCCCATGCACAGCCCGGCCAGCGTCGCGGCCACCCAGAACACCGGCGCCGTCACGGCGGCGTAGGCCACCAGCACCATCAGGATCCAGCCGCACAGAGTGATCGCCAGCGCCGGCTTGTGGCCGATGCGATCCTGCACATAGCCGAACGAGAACGCGCCCGCCGCCGCGCCAATGTTCACGGTAAACACCAGCAGCATGATCTGCGGCGTGGTGAAACCCATGACCTCGGAGGCGTACACCGCCGCCAGCGTGATCACCACCGAGATGCCGGCCTGGTAACAGGCAATGCACATCAGCAGCCGCCGGAACTCGGGAAAGTGCAGCCCGGTCTCGCGCCAGGCGTAGGCCAGCCGCTTGAGCATCGCCAGCGCCGCCCGCGGCTGGCCAGAAGGCCGCGCGCGCTCGCGCAGCAAAAAGAACGAGGGCAACGCCGCCAGCGCGAACACCGCACAGGTCACCAGGATGACGCGCGGCACGAAGTGCTCGGCATCCAGACCCTCGGCCTCGGCCAGCTTGACCACCACCAGCGACAGCCCCAGTGTCAGCATGCCGCCGCAGTAGCCAAAGCTCCAGCCCCAGCCCGACACCCGGCCCAAGGCCGAGGGCCTGGCCAGCTCGGGCAGGAACGCCGCCACCACGGACTCACCCACGCAATAGCAGTAATTGGAGATGACGATGGCGGCCAGCGCCAGCCAGACGTCGCCCGGCCCAGCCTGCGTCAGCACCAGGGTGGCGGCCACGCAGCCGATGGTGCTGCTGTAGAGCAACCGCCGCTTGCCGGCGCGGGCATCGGCGCGCGCGCCCAGCGTGGGCATGGTCAACATGATGAGCAGATAGGACAGCGACAACGCTGCGGTCCAGGCCAGCGTGGCCCACGGCGCGCGGCCGCCGACCACGCCGACGAAATAGGTGCTGAACACCGCCGTGAGGATCACGGTGGTGTAGCCCGAATTGGCGAAGTCGTACATGGCCCAGGCCCAGACTTCGCGCTTGGCCACGCCGGGGTTCAGCGGACTCTTGTCCACCGCGCCGTCGGCGGGCGCCTGCCGCGGCGCGTCCTGGCTCACAGGCCCAGCGCGGCGATGCCGGCCTGGGCGATCTGGGCGTCTTCGGTCGACTTCACGCCCGACACGCCAACCGCGCCCACCACGTGGCCGCTGGCAACGATCGGCACGCCGCCTTCCAGCATGCCTTCGATCAACGGCGCCGACAGGAACGAATAGCGGCCGTTGTTGATGATCTCTTCGTAGACGCGCGATTCACGGCGGCCCAGCGCCGCGGTCTTGGCCTTGGCCGGCGCGATATGCGCGGAGATGGGCGCGGCGTCATCCAGTCGCAGCATGCCCAGCAGGTGGCCGCCATCGTCCGACACGGCGATGGTGACGGCCCACTTGTTCTGCAGGGCGTGTGCTTCGGCCGCGGCCAGGATTTTCTTGACGTCTTCGGCGTTCAGCACGGGCTTGGTGTTCATTGCAGCGACTCCTTGATCTGTTCGAGGGCGGTGGGATCTTCGATGGTGGTCAGGTCGCCGGGATCGCGGCCTTCGCACACGGCGACAATGGCGCGGCGCAGCACCTTGCCCGAGCGGGTCTTGGGCAAGGCGCCCACGAACCGGATCCGGGCCGGCCGCGCCACCGCGCCCAGCTGATCTTCCACCAGCCGCATGATATCCGCTTCCAGCCGCTTTGCGCCTTCCGGCGTCTCGGCCGCAGCGGGATTCTTCAGCACAGCGAACGCCATCGCCGCCTGCCCCTTGAGCGCATCGGCCACGCCCACCACCGCGCACTCGGCGATACCGCTGTGGCTGTTGACCGACTCCTCGATCTCGCGCGTGCCCAGGCGGTGGCCGGCGACGTTGATCACGTCGTCGGTGCGCCCCAGGATGAACCAGTAGCCGTCCTTGTCGACCAGCCCCCAGTCGAAGGTGGAATACACCTGGCGGCCGGGGATCGCCGTGAAATAGGTCTGCACGAAGCGCTCGTCATCGCCCCAGATGGTCGACATGGCGCCCGGCGGCAGCGGCGGCACGATAGCCACCACGCCCTTCTGGTCGGGCCCCAGGTCCGCGCCGCTGGACTCGCTCACGATGCGCGCGTCAAAGCCATAGACCGGGAACGACGGACTGCCGAAACGGGTCGGCACGTTTTCCACGCCCGGTTGGGCCGACAGGATCGGCCAGCCGGACTCGGTCTGCCAGTAATTGTCGATGATCGGCTTGCCCAGCCCCGCCGAAATCCACTGCGCGGTCGGCTCGTCCAGCGGCTCGCCCGCCAGGTATACCGCTCGCAGCGAGGACAGGTCGTGCTTTTGCAGCAGGGCCGGGTCCTGGCGCTTGAGCACCCGCACCGCCGTCGGCGCCGAGAACAGCGTGTTGACGCCGAACTGCTCCACCAGCTTCCACAGGATGGCGCCGTCCGGCCGCACCGGCGTGCCTTCGTACAGCACCGTCGCCTGCCCGCCGATCAGCGGGCCATACACAATATAGGAGTGCCCCACGACCCAGCCGATGTCGCTGGTGCAAAAGAACGTATCGCCGGCCCGGCCGTTGAACAGGTATTCCATCGAAGACGCCAGCGCCACGGCGTAGCCGCCGGTGTCGCGCTGCACGCCCTTGGGCTTGCCGGTGGTGCCGGACGTGTACAGGATATAGCTGGGCTCGGACGACTCCAGCCAGGTTACCGGCACGCGGGCGCCGCGCTGGGCGGCACGCAGGGTAGCGTAGTCCAGATCGCGGCCCGGCACCGGCTCGAACGGCGCCAGGCCGCGATCGAACACCACCACCGAGGCCGGCGGCTTGCCGCACAGCGTCAGTGCGCGGTCCAGCAAGGGTTTGTAGGGCACCACCTTGCCCGCGCGCGAACCACCATCCGTGCACACGACCACCTTGGGCGCGGCATCGTCGATGCGCTGCGCCAGGTTGACCGAGGCAAAACCGCCGAACACCACCGAGTGCACCGCGCCGATGCGCGCGCAGGCCAGCATGGTGAAGACCGCCTCGGGCACCATTGGCATGTACAACAACACGCGATCGCCGCGCCCCACCCCCAAGGCCTGCAACATGGCGGCGGCCGCGTTCACCTCCTCATAGACCTCCTGGCGGGTGTAGACCCGCTCACGCTCGACCTCGGTCGAAACCCAGATCAGCGCGGGCTTGTCGGCCTGAGTCGGCAGCCAGCGGTCGACGGCGTTGTAACAGAGGTTGGTGCGCCCACCCACGAACCACTTGGCGAACGGCGGCCGGGAAAAATCCAGGACAGACTCGAACGGCGTTTCCCAGTGCACCCGGTCGGCCTGCTCGCGCCAGAAGGCGTCGCGGTCGTGAACCGAGCGGTAATGGAAATCCCTGGTTTTTTGCATTTTGGTCTCCTGTTATCGTGCATACGCCTTAAGGCCGATTGCTTTCTTTTTGAATCTTCCGGTCATTTTGGTGGGCAAACCTTGCACCAGGCTTGCCGCAGGTCAAAAATTCTGCCGCGCGCCTACGCCGCACGGGTGCCGGGCTGGTTACAGTAACGAACCAGTCTTAAAAGTTTGGTAGAATCCCCCCTCCAAGTTGTAGACAACATAACTGTTGGTTCGCTGCTTTTTCCAGCCATTCAGGTGTTTTTTAGCGTTTTTGACGCTTTATTACCCGAAAAAAGCGAAAAAGGCGGCAACCTTCCCAGGCGAATGCATCGACACTCCAAAAGCGCGCGACTGAATTCACCCTCTGGCCAGGCAAACCGCGGCGCGCGTTTGCTGGCGCTGGTGGCATGTGTCGCGGGTCTGGCGGGTTGTGCAAGCAGTCATCAAAAATCCACCGCCTATAGTTCCGAGATCGATCCCTACGAGACGGAATGGGTCGCCACCGCCGATGACCCCATCGGCATGCTGGTGGTACAGAAATTCAAACGCGAACGCCAACGCAGCCACAGCGGTGTCGGCAGCGACAACGCCATGGTCAGCGAGGCCCTGAACTACCTCGGCATCCGCTACCGCTTCGGGGGCAATTCCCCGGACACCGGTTTCGATTGCAGCGGCCTGGTCGCCTACACCGCCGAGCGCTCGCTCGGGCTGAAGCTGCCGCGCAACGCCGCCGAAATCGCGCAGCAGGGCGTTTCCATCACCAAGGACGAACTCAAGGCCGGCGACCTGGTTTTCTTTAACACCATGGGCCGCCGCTTTTCCCACGTTGGCATCTACCTGGGCGACGACCGCTTCGTCCACTCGCCCAGCTCCGGCGGCGTGGTGCGTGTCGAGAACATGACCATGGCTTACTGGTCCAAGCGTTACAACGGCGCCCGCCGCATCGACACCAGCCTGGTGGCCACGGCCCGCGCGGCCAACTGATCCCCGATTCTGGCCGACCGTCCCACCCGGCGCCATCGCCCGAACGGCACGATCCACGCCCCGCCCCGATTCAGAAAGCGAAATGCCGCCGGACGCTCCCGTCCGGCGGCATTTTTCATTCCTCTTCGCGGCCCGGGGCCGCAGGCCTTGCGGCCTCCCCAGTTTTCAGTGTTGGCGGCAGCTCGGCAGGTTTTCAGTGAACCGCGGCTCCGGCGGCGCCTGCGCACAGGCCGCATTGTTGCAGGGCCTGCTGCATGCTGCACACCGAACGGCGACAAGCCACGACACGGATGCCACCGCGCTGCGCCGCGTTGCGGAAGGTCTTCATGACGTTATGACCGAGAAAGTCGGTCAACAGGATGACCAGTTGGGTGCCCGAGGGCAGTTGCAACGTCTTCTTCTGGTGCGAGGGGTCACGGCCACTGATGTGGTGCGTGATCGAAATATTGTGTCCTTTGAGCAGATCCGGGATGTTGCCGAGCCTGTCGGCGCCCACTACCACTGCACTCAATCCTGCCGTCATGTTGAACCTCACTGGGTCGTTGAGACTGTATGTAATGATAATGATTCCTATTTTTTAGTCAACCCAAATGAGAGCGGTTCTTATTTAATAATTTTTATGAGCTGATCGAAAGGGATAGCGAGACGCCCTCCCGCCCCCCTCCCGCATCCGCCGCTTTTTCATGCCGCGGCGGCGCGGCCAGAAAAAAGGCGGTTCCCCGGATGAGGAACCGCCTTGGATACACTGGGCGCCTTGTCCTGGGCAACGCTTACTTCGGCGTCCCCTGCACGGCGTCGGTCACGACCGCGCGGGTCAGCGACGGCGCCAGCATTTCCAGGAACGTGTATACGTAGTCGCGCAGGAACACCCCGGCTTTGACGCCCACCCGCGTAGTGTGGGTGCCGAACAGGTGCCCCACGGGCAGCCCCACCAGGTTCGAATCGCGG
The DNA here is from genome assembly GCF_050285565.1 of Achromobacter sp. Lineage (GTDB taxonomy): Bacteria > Pseudomonadota > Gammaproteobacteria > Burkholderiales > Burkholderiaceae_B > Achromobacter. The sequence continues at coordinate 190,478 of NZ_JBLZXG010000001.1, read as the reverse complement.
CGCGGATCATAGGCCACGCCGGCGATGATGCCGATACCCAGGCCCACGTCCACATAGGTCTTGATCACATCGGCATCGATGGCTTCCAGGACAATGTCCGGATGGATTCCCTGGTTGGCAAAAACCTCGTCGATCGTGCTGCGGCCAGTGAAGGCACGGTCATAAGTCACGATGGGGAATTCGGCCAGTTGCGCCAGCGACAGACGCTTGGCGGCGCTGGAAGTCAGCTCGGCCAGCGGATGGTCGGGCCGCACCACCACGGTATGCTCCCAGGCGTAGACCGGCAGGGTCGCCAGACCGGGCGTCAGCGCCAGCGATTCGGTCGCCAATGCCAGGTCGGCCTGCTCGTGCAGCACCATTTCGGCCAACTGCGCGGGGCTGCCTTCGGCCAGCGACAGGTGCACCTTGGGGAACTGCTTGCGGAACGCCGGAATCACGCGCGGCAGCAGATAGCGCGCCTGGGTATGGGTGCAGGCGATCACCAGTCCGCCCTCATCGCGGCGCGCGAACTCGTCGCTGACCTTCTTCAGGTTGTCGACCTCCCGCATGATGCGGTCGATCACCTGCGACACCGCCAGACCGGGCTTGGTCAGCCCCTTGATGCGCTTGCCATGGCGTTCGAAGATCTTGATCCCGAGCTCGTCCTCGAACTCGATGATGGCCTTGGACACCCCCGGCTGGGAGGTGTAGAGCATCCGGGCGGCTTCGGTCAGGTTGAAGTCGCGCCGGATGGTTTCGCGCACAAAACGAAATTGCTGCAGGTTCATGAATTGGCCCCTGATAGACGGGCCAATTATAAGTAATAAGGACGCCTCGTTATATGACTTATTGATATAAGCTTAGGCCGAGGCGTCCCTTTTTCAGCGCATCGAGATCGTGGTGTTCACGGTCTTGGCATGGGCCGACCAGCGCGCCGTGACGGTCTTGGTCTGGGTCCAGAACTGCACCGCCTGCTTGCCATTCGGGCCCAGGTCGCCCAACTTGGAGCCGCGCGAACCGGTGAAGCTGAACCATGCCACCGGCACCGGGATCGGCACGTTGATGCCAACCTGGCCCACGTCGATGTTGTTCTGGAAGTAGCGCGCCGCGCCGCCGTCCTGCGTGAACAAGGCGACCCCGTTGCCGTTGGGATTGCGGTTGACGAACTCGACCGCCTCCTCCAGCGTCTCCACGCCGACGACGCACAACACCGGCCCGAAGATTTCCTCGGTATAGATGGTCATGTTCTCGGTCACGCCCTCGAACACCGTGGGGCCGACGAAGTTGCCCTGCTCGAAGCCGGCGACCTTCAGGTTGCGGCCGTCCAGCAGCAGCTTGGCGCCTTCGTCCACGCCCTTCTGGATCAGGCTTTCGACGCGCTTCTTGGCGTTCGGCGACACCAGCGGGCCGAGGTCGGCGGTGCGATCCATGCCCGAATTGACCTTGAGCTTCTTGGCACGCTCAACGAAATCGGGCAGCCAGTTGCGCGCCTCGCCCACCAGCACCGCCACCGACGAGGCCATGCAACGCTGGCCGGCGGCGCCGAAGGCCGCGCCCACCAGTTGATTCAGCGCCACTTCCGGATCGGCGTCAGGCAGGATCACGCAGTGGTTCTTGGCGCCCATCATCGACTGGCAGCGCTTGCCGGCGGCCGAGGCGCGGTTGTAGATCTCGGTGCCGACGCGGGTCGAACCGATGAACGACACCGCCTTGATGTCCGGATGCTCGCACAGGCCGTTGGCAATGTCCGGACCGCCGTGCACCACGTTCAGCACGCCCGGCGGCAGGCCGGCTTCCAGCGCCAACTGGGCCAGGAACAGCGACGCAGTCGGATCCTGCTCGGACGGCTTGAGCACGAAGGTGTTGCCGCAAGCCACCGCGATCGGGAACATGAAGCACGGCAGCATCACCGGGAAGTTGAAGGCGGTGATGCCGGCGCACACGCCCAGCGGCTGGATCAGGGTGTAGACGTCGATGCCGGACGCGGCGTTCTCGGCGTACTCGCCCAGCTGCAGGTTGGCGATGGAGCAGGCGTGCTCGACCACTTCCAGGCCGCGGCCGACTTCGCCTTCGGCATCCGGCAAGGTCTTGCCATGCTCGCGGGTGATCATCTCGGCCAGCTTGGCGGTGTTGGCGCGCAGCAATTCCTGGAACTTCAACATGACGCGCATGCGCGCGCCCTGGCCGCTGTTGCGCCAGGTCTTGAAGGCTTCCTTGGAATTGGCGATGGCCTCGTCCAGTTCCGCGCGCGTGGCGAACGGCACCTTGGCCACGACTTCCTGGGTGGCGGGGTTGATCACGTCGCGCCATTCGGTGGTCTTGGACTGCACGAGCTTGCCGCCGATCAATAGCGGAACGCGGGGGACTTCACTCATTTGATGCTCCTCACACTGCATAGTCGATGCGGATGGACTCCGCGTTCTTGGATCTCGCGCGCCCGCCGCCGGGCAGCCCCGGCGGCGCGCCACGCCTTACTTCTGCACCAGCGGGCAGGCCGAATCGGCCAGCGGCTGGAAGGCCTCGGCCGCCGGGATGGTGGCCACCAGCTTGGAATAGTCCCAGCCGCCCTTGGACTCGGACGGCTTCTTCACTTCGTACAGATACATGTCGTGGATCACGCGGCCGTCGGGACGGATCGAGGCATTGCGCATGATGGGGTCCTTGATTGGCAGCGCGCGCATCTTGTCGGCCACCACCTTGCCGTCGGTGCTGCCGGCCGCCGCCACCGACCGCAGGTAATGCAGCACGCTGGAATACACGCCGGCCTGCGTCATGGTCGGCTTCAGGCCGCGGAAGGCCTTCTCGAAGCGCGTCGACCACTGGCGCGTGGCGTCGTCGTAATCCCAGTAGAAACCATCCACGTACGACAGGCCCTGGGCGCTTTCCAGCCCCAGCGCGCGCAGGTCGGACAGGAAAATCAGCAGCGACACCAGACGCTGGCCGCCGGCCACGATGCCGAACTCGCGCGCCTGCTTGACCGCGTTGACCGTGTCCTGGCCGCCATTGGCCAGTGCCACCACCTGCGCTTTCGAGCTTTGCGCCTGCAGCAGATAGGATGCGAAGTCAGGCGCGTTCAACGGATGGCGCACGCTGCCGGCGACGGTGCCGCCCAGCGCCTTGACCGCCTTGGCCGTGTCGGCCTCGAGCGAATGGCCGAAAGCGTAGTCGACGGTGATGAAGTACCAGGACTTGCCGCCCGCCCTGACCGTGGCCTTGGCGCCGCCGGCCGACTGCGAATAGGTGTCGAACATCCAGTGGAAGCCGACCGGCGAACACTCCTTGTTGGTCAACGCCGTAGTGGCCGGGCCGGAGAACATCACCACCTTGTTTTTCTCACGCGCGATGCCCTGCACCGCCAGCGCCACGGCCGAATTGGTCAGGTCGGCGATGGCGGTGACACCGTCGCGGTCGAACCATTCGCGCGCCTTGGCCGCCCCCACGTCGGCCTTGTTCTGGTTGTCGGCCGACACCAGCTCGATCTTCATGCCCTTGCATTCCGCGGCCAGGCAATCGTCGATGGCCAGTTGCGCCGCCGCCACCGAACCCGGCCCGCCCATGCCGGCGTAGGTGCCCGACATGTCGGTCAGGATGCCGATCTTCACGGGCGGTTTATCCGCCGCGTACGCCTGGCCCAACAGCGCTGCGCCCAGACACAAGCCTGCGGCCAGCCCGCGTGCGTGCAATTCCATGGATTTGTCTCCTGAGTTTTATGCGTTATGGCGCCGTCTTCGCGGCCCGCGGCTCCCGGAGCATTCCCCCCAGGGCTGCCGACCCAGTGTAGATGTGTGAAAATCAACAAGCAACACCAGAAATGCACATTCCTTGTGCATCAATGCACAACCGTATCAGAGGCGAAAAACGTGCTGGATTGGGACAGTCTGCGGTACTTCCTGGAGGTCGCGCGGACCCAGCGCGTCAGCGCCGCGGCGCGCAAGCTCGGGGTCGAACACACCACCGTGTCACGGCGCATCCGCGCGCTGGAGACCGAACTCGACACCCTGCTGTTCGAGAAATCGCGCAGCGCCGGTTTCGTGCTGACCGAGGACGGCCAACGCCTGTTCGTGCACGCCGAGCAGATGGAAAGCACGGTACACAGCGCCCGCGAGACGTTGTCGGGGATCGGCCAGGCCCTCTCCGGCCACCTGCGCATCGGCGCCACCGAGGGCTTCGGCAGCTACGTGCTGACGCCGCTGGCGGCCGACTTCCAGCGCCGCTACCCCCATATCACGCTGGACATCCTGCCGGTGCCGCGTTTCGTCAGCCTGTCCAAGCGCGAGGCCGACCTGGCCATCACCATCGAACGCCCCCAGCGCGGCCCGTATGTCTGCAGCAAACTGTGCGACTACACGCTGCGCCTGTACGGCACCCCCGGGTATCTGGCGCGGCACCCGCCGATCCGTGACCGCGCCGACCTGGCCAGCCACAGCTTCATCGGCTATGTCGACGAACTGCTGTTCAGCGAACGGCTGCGCTACCTGGAGGATCTGCTGCCGGCCAGCCGCGTGGTGTTGCGCAGCACCAGCGTGGTGGCGCAGTACCATGCGGCGCTGCAAGGCCAGTCGCTGGCCATCCTGCCCTGCTTCATCGCGGCGCAGGATCCGCGGCTCAAGCCGGTGCTGGAAAACGAAATGAAGATCACGCGCTCGTTCTGGATGTACTGCCACGAGGACCTGCGCAAGCTCAAGCGCGTGACGGTGCTGTGGGAATTCATCCGCAAGTCGGTGCTCAGGAATGCCGACCTGCTGGCCGGCAAGCGCGGCACGATGAAATACCTGCCGTAAAGGACGGCCGCGCGGCAACGGATCCCGGCGACACGGCGGCGCCCCCGGATCGGATCCGACCGGTGGGCGCCTGGCCGGCCGCTACGTGGCGGCGCCCGGCGCCGTCAGGCGCCCCTCAGCTGTTCTTGGGCGCCTTGACCCGCAGGCGGCGCATCAGCAGGAAGGCCGTGAACATGGCGACGATGACGTGGATCGCCACCGTGCCGACCCCGAAGCTGAGCTTGCCATTGGAGATCCAGGCGCGCGACAGGTTGATCAGGTTCATGTACAGCAGGCCCACCAGGCCAGCGATGAGCAGGTCACCGGAGCGGCCCAGGCGCGGGTTGACCGCGCCCAGCGGGATCGCCAGCAACGCCAGGTTGAGCGCGGCCAGCGGCAGCGAAATGCGCCACATCACTTGCGACCAACTGCTGCTGGTGTTGTCGGCCATCAGTTGCGGCGTGGTGCGGGCCTTGGACGAACGTTCGGCGGCCGCGCGGGCCTCGGCGACGGGATCGTCGCCGCCCTTGCTCTCCAGGCGCAGCCCGTACTTGTCGAAGTGCACCAGGCGGATCTCGGGCGTGCCCGGCTTCAGGTCGTAGCGGTGGCCCTCGCCCAGCACCAGGAAACGGTCGCCGTTGGGCAGGGTTTCGCTGTGGGCGCTGCTGGCGGTAAGGACGCTGAGCCATTCGGGCCCGATTTCGCGCGCGAACACGTTGCCCAGCTCGTCAGTGGGCTTGGCCGGATCCTCGGCGAAGAACACACGGTTGCCGCCCGCCGATTCCGCGAACTGGCCCGCCGTGACCTTGGACAGGTCGGAGCGCTGTTCGAAGCGTTCGTGGTATTCACCGATCTGGCGATAGGCCCAGGGCGCGGCCACCAGGGTCAGGCCAGCCACCGCGATGGCCACGGGAATGGCCACCCGCAGCACCGGCTTGAGCCAGTCGGCCAGCGACAGGCCGCTGGCGAACCACACCACCATCTCGGATTCGCGGTAATTGCGCGTGACCGTGGTGAGCACCGCGATGAACACCGACACCGCCAGGATGGTCGGCAGGGCCGTGATGGTGGACAGCGCGGCCAGCACGAGCACGACGTCCGCCCCGATGTTGCCGCCCGCGGCCTCACCGAGCAGGCGCACCAGCAACACGCTGAGCCAGACGATGAGCAACGTGGAAAAGACGACGCCAGCGTGACTGGTGATCTCGCTGACGACAGAGCGTTTGAATAGAGACATGGGAGAATATGCGGGATAATCGACCGCATCATACAGACGCACACGGGAAACCCTCATGGAATTTAGCACACAGACCTCCGCTTCCCTGCACCAGATCAAAACCGCCGCGCTGGCGGTCGGGGTCTACGCCGACGGCGTGTTGAGCCCCGCCGCCGACCTGATCGACCGCGCCTCCAATGGCGCCGTGCGCGCCGTCGTCAAGAACGAGTTCCGCGGCCGCGCCGGTTCCACCCTGGTGCTGCGTACCCTGCCGGGTGTCTCGGCCCAGCGCGTGGTGCTGGTGGGCCTGGGCAAGCAGGACGAATACTCGGCCCGCGCCCACGCCTCGGCCGAACAGGCCTTTGCCGCCGCGTGCGTCGCCGCCCAACTGACCGAAGGCGTGTCCACACTGGTCGCCAACCCGATCGCCGACGTGGCCGTCATCGCCCGCGCCCGCAGCGCCGCCATCGCCGCCGGCAACGCCACCTATCACTACGATGCCAGCTTCGGCAAGCCGGACCGCGACGCCCGTCCCAAGCTCAAGAAAATCGTGCAGGTCGTCGAGCGTGCCGACGCCGCGCAGGCCCAGAAGGGCCTGCGCGAAGGCGCCGCCATCGCCAACGGCATGGAACTGACCCGTACCCTGGGCAACCTGCCGGGCAACATCTGCACGCCCACTTACCTGGGCGACACCGCCAAGCGCCTGGCGCGCGAATTCAAGTCGATCAAGGTCGAGGTCATGGACCGCAAGCAGGTCGAGGCGCTGGGCATGGGCTCGTTCCTGTCGGTGGCGCGCGGCTCCGAGGAAGCGCTGCGCTTCATCGTCCTGCGCCATGCCGGCAAGCCCGCCAAGAAAGGCGCCAAGGCGTCCGACGGCCCCATCGTGCTGGTCGGCAAGGGCATCACCTTCGACGCCGGCGGCATCTCGCTCAAGCCCGCCGCCACCATGGACGAAATGAAGTACGACATGTGCGGCGCCGCCAGCGTGCTCGGCTCGTTCCGCGCCCTGGCCGAACTGGAACTGCCGCTGGACGTGATCGGCCTGATTCCGGCCTGCGAAAACCTGCCTAGCGGCAAGGCCAACAAGCCCGGCGACGTGGTCACCAGCATGGCCGGCCTGACCATCGAGATCCTCAACACCGACGCCGAAGGCCGCCTGGTGCTGTGCGATGCGCTGACCTACGCCGAGCGCTTCAAGCCGTCCACCGTCATCGACATCGCCACCCTGACCGGCGCCTGCGTGGTGGCCCTGGGCCACGTCAACACCGGCCTGTTCACCAAGGACGACGCGCTGGCCGAGGCCCTGTCGTCCGCCGGCCGCCAGGCCCTGGACAGCGCCTGGCGCATGCCGATGGACGACGCCTACCAGGAGCAGCTCAAGTCCAACTTTGCCGACCTGGCCAACATCGGCGGCCCCCCGGCCGGCGCCGTCACGGCCGCCTGCTTCCTGTCGCGCTTCACCAAGTCGTACCGCTGGGCCCACCTGGACATCGCCGGCACCGCCTGGAAGAGCGGCAAGGACAAGGGCGCCACGGGCCGCCCGGTGCCGCTGCTGATGCAATTCCTGTTGGACCAGGCTTGACCCGCCACGCACGGAAACCGGCATGACGCGCATCGACTTCGCTTTCGGCGCGCCCGACCGCTTGCGCGTGGCCTGCCAGGTAGTGCGCAAGCGCTACCTGGCGGGACAGCGGCTGGTGGTGTACTGTAATGAAGGATCGCGCCTGGCGGCCTTTGATCGCCTGCTGTGGGCCTTCGACGACACCTCGTTCGTCCCGCACGTCCTGGCCAACGATCCGCTGGCGGCCGAAACCCCCGTCATCCTGACCGCTGGCGACCCATGGCAGGCGGCCCAGGCCGCCATCGTCGACGGCCAGCCGCAGCCCTGGCTGCTCAATCTCGACGACGCCTGCCCGCCCGGTTTCGACGCCTTCGAGCGCCTGCTCGAGATCGTCTCCGACGATCCCGCCGACAAGCAGGCCGCGCGCCAGCGCTGGCGCGTCTACCAGGGCGCTGGCCACACGCCGCACAGCCACGACCTGAGCCAGCGCCAGTCGGGCGCCTGACCCCCTTCATGCACCCTCGCGCCGCCCCGGGCAGCGCCATCTCGACCCTCGGGAGCCCCCATGCCCCACCCCCCATCCGATCCTGGCATTCCAACGCTGACCCAGCGGGCCGAACCGACGCTGTCGCCGCCCGCCCCCCCGGCCGGCGGCACCCCGAACGACGGCTTTCCCCTGCTGACGGAAGTCGCGCAGGATGACATTCCCGTGCTGACGGCCGCGGCCGGCGACGACGATTTCCCGTTGCTCACGGCGCCTGTCGACGACCTTGGCGCGCCGCTGCACACGGACGCCGCCACGGCGACGCCGTGCGACATGCCGCCGCCCGCGATCCTGGCCGCCCGCCTGCAGGCGGAAGTCGAGCAGGTGATGCGCGCCGCCCTGGCCGACGCCATCACCCAGATCCAGGCGCGCATGGACGAGGAACTGCCCCGCATCGTCGCCCGGGTGCTGCGCGACGTCAGACCAGGTTGAAACCGGCGCAAGTGTCCCCATAACGGCGTCATACGGCGGGCTCAAGAGGATCCGACCGATGCGTTAATTCCTTCGAAAACTGGATTCTTCAGGGAACTGTAAGGTATCCTTGGCATCTAAGCCTTCTAGGCAAATCAATTTCTGCCGTACACAGGAGTCCTCCATGAACGAATATCGTCCGTCCCCCTTTAACCGTTCCGGCGCCCTCGCCGGCGCGCCGGGCGAGGTCGTGCGCAACAAAGTGCTGCGCAACACCTATTGGCTTCTGGCGCTCTCGCTGATCCCGACCGTGCTGGGCGCGGCCGTCGGCCTGTACACCGGCATCAATCGTGTCATGGGCGCCAGCCCCGGCCTGTCCGCCATCGTGTTCCTGGTGGGCGCCTTCGGCATGATGTTCGCCATCGAGAAAAACAAGAACAACTCGCTCGGCGTGGTCTTGCTGCTCGCCTTCACATTCTTCATGGGCGTGATGCTGTCGCGCCTGCTCGGCTTCGTGATGGGCTTTAGCAACGGCTCGCAACTGGTCATGACGGCCTTCGGTGGCACCGCCATCGTGTTCGGCACCATGGCCACGCTGGCCACCACGATCAAGCGCGACCTGTCCGGCCTGCAGAAGTTCCTGTTCATCGGCGCCGTCGTCATCCTGGTCGCGGCCCTGGCCAACATCTTCCTGCAACTGCCCGCGCTGATGCTGACCATCTCGGTGCTGGCCATCGTGATCTTCTCGGCGTTCATGCTGGTCGACCTGCAGCGCGTCGTGAACGGCGGCGAGACCAACTACGTGTCCGCCACGCTGGCCATTTACCTGGACGTCTACAACGTCTTCTCGAACCTGCTGATGCTGCTGGGCATCTTCGGCGGCAACCGCGAATAAGCGCGCGCCGCGCTACCGTCGCAAGGGCCTGCATGACACACATGCAGGCCCTTTTTCATTGGAGCGAACCATGCCCGACCGCCGCCGATTCCTGCAAGCCGCCGCCGGCGCTTCCGTGCTGGCCCAGCCGTGGGCGGCAAGGGCGCTGACCACGCGGCAGCCGATGCTGGCCCGCCCCATCTGGTCAACCGGCGAAATGCTGCCGGTGGTCGGGCTCGGCACGGCCGACACTTTCAACGTATCGCCGTCCGACGCGGCCGCGCTGGCGCCGCTGGCGCAGGTGGTGGACGCGCTGCTGGACGGGCGCGGCTCGCTGATCGATACCGCCCCCAGCTACGGCCAGGCGGAAGCCGTCACCGGGGCGCTGCTGGCGCGCGAGCCGAGCCGGCGTCCACTGGTGTTCCTGGCCACCAAGATCAGCGTCCAGGGTCACGAGGCGGCCAGGCGCCAGATCGAGCAATCCCTGCGCGCGCTGCGCACGGACAAGCTCGATCTGATCCAGGTGCACAACCTGATCGATACCCACAACCAACTGGCGTTGTTGCGCGACCTGAAGCGGCAGGGCCTGACGCGCTACACCGGCATCACCCACTACACCGATCACGCCCACGACGAACTCACCGAACTGGTCGAGCGCGAGAAACCCGACTTCGTGCAGATCAATCTGTCGGTCGGCGCCCGCAACGCCGAAAAACGCCTGCTGCCGGCCTGCCAGGCCAACGGCGTCGCGGTGCTCATCAACCGGCCGTTCCAGGACGGCGCGCTGTTTCGCCAGATCAAGGGCCGGCCGCTGCCCGCGCTGGCGGCGGAAATCGGCTGCACCTCGTGGGCCCAGTTGTTTCTCAAGTTCATCATCGGCCATCCGGCCGTCACCGCCGTCATCCCCGCCACCTCCAAGCCCGCCAACATGACGGACAACGCGCGCGCCGGCTTCGGCCCCCAGCCCGATGCGGGCCTGCGCGAGCGCATTGCCGCCCTGCTGGACTGACGCCATGCGCGCCGCCGCCCCCTGGCGCCACCGGGTGGCGCAAGCGCTGGGAATCCAGGCCGCGGAACTGGCGGCCGGCGCCTGTGGCTGCGCCTTCTTTTTCTTCCTGTTCTGCGGCTACTTCATGCTGCGGCCGATCCGCGAGACCCTGGGCATCCAGGCCGGCCTCGACCAGTTGCAATGGCTCTTCACCGCCACCTTCTTCGCCATGCTGGCGGTGGTGCCGCTGTTCGGCTGGCTGTCGGCGCGGGTCGCGCGTGGCACGCTGGTGACCTGCGCCTATGCCGCCTTCGCCCTCGCCATGGCCGGCTACGCCGCGCTGTTCCACTGGCGGCCGGACAGCGTCTGGGCCGCGCGCAGCTTCTATGTCTGGCTGTCGGTCTTCAATCTGGTCGTGGTCTCGCTCGGCTGGAGCCTGATGGCTGACGTGTTCCGTATGGACTCGGCCAAGCGCCTGTTCGCTTTCATCGCCGCCGGCGCCAGCGCTGGCGGCCTGTGCGGGCCGCTGCTGGGCGGCCTGCTGGCCGCCGCGCTGGGCCCCGCGGGCCTGCTGCTGCTGTCGGCCCTGTTGCTGACGGCGACACTGCCCCTCAAACGCTGGCTGCTGCGCTGGCGCGCCACCACCCGCCCCGAGGCCGAGACCGCCGAACTGGCGGCGCCGATTCGCGGCGCCATGCTGGCCGGCCTGGCGCGCATATTCCAGTCGCCCTTCCTGCTGGGCATCGCCGTCCTGGTGCTGCTGCTGGCCACCCTGAGCACTTTTCTCTACATGGAGCAGGCGCGACTGGTGGCAGGCGCGTTCACCGACACGGCCCAGCGCATTCGTGTGTTCGCCGCGCTGGACTTCACCGTCCAGGCCCTGTCGCTGTTGTCGCAACTGTTCCTCACCAGCCGCCTGGCGGCCCGCCTTGGGGTGCGCTTCCTGCTGGCGGCGGTGCCACTGGCGATGGCGCTGGCCTTCCTGGCGCTGGCGCTCTATCCCGTATTCGCCGTGCTGGCCGGCGCCATGATCCTGCGCCGGGTAGGGGAATACGCCCTGGTCAAACCGGGGCGCGAGATGCTGTTCACCGCCGTCTCGCCCGAGGACAAGTACAAGACCAAGAACGTCATCGATACCGTGGTCTATCGCGCCGGCGACGCGGCCAGCGGCTGGGTCAAGGCCGGCGTCGATACGCTCGGCCACGGCGTGGCGCTGATCGCCATGCTCGGCGCGCTGTGCGCCCTGGCGGCCGCGGCGCTCGGCTATGGACTGGGCCGCCGCGCGGATCGCCAGCCGCCCCCAAATTCTTAGATTTTTTCAAACATCCATCTAATCAAACCAAACGGCTTTCCGACGTGGCCGCCGCACAATAGCGCAGCCCTCAACGTCCCGGGAATCGCCATGACACGCACCGCCAGCCTTGCCGCCCTGTTGCTCTGCCTGACCGCGCCGCCCGCGCTGGCCGACTACCCGGAGCGCCCAATCACGCTGATCGTGCCCGCCGCCGCCGGCGGCAACGCCGACATCACCGCGCGCCTCATCGGCCAGGAGATGGGGCGGGTACTGGGCCAGGCCGTGGTGGTGGAAAACCGTGTCGGCGCCGGCGGCCGCATCGGCACGCAGGCCCTGGTGCGCGCGGCCGCCGACGGCTACACCATCGGCTACGCCCACGTCGGCACGCTGGTGCTGCATCGCTACCTCTTCAAGCAACAACTCTACGACCTGGACCGCGACATCGCGCCTGTCGGCCTGGTGGCCGAGACGCCCAATGTCATCGTCGTCAATGCCGCCTCGCCCTACCGCGACCTCAAGAGCTTTATCGACGCCAGCCGCGCCCAGCCCGACCGCCTGACCATGACCTCGGCCGACCCCGGCACGACCAGCGAGGTCGGCGTCAAACTGTTCATTGCGCAGACCGGCGCCGCCGTGCGCCAGATCCCCTACAAGGCCACCGCGGCCCAACTGGCCGACCTGCTGGGCGGCCACGTGGACGCGATGATGGAAAACCTGCCGCCCCTCATCGGCAACCTGAAGGATGGCCGTCTGCGCGCGCTGGCGGTGACCACCAAGCGCCGCGCCGCCTCCAATCCGGACGTGCCGACCGTGGCCGAACAAGGCTATCCCGACTACGAGCAATCGGCCTGGAGCGCGCTGGTGGCGCCGGCCGGCACCCCGCCCGCGGTGATCGCGCGGCTCAATGCGGCCATGAACACGGCGTTGCGGTCGGAAGCCGTCGCCCGCGAACTGCGCAGCCGCTCCCAGGAGCCGCTGGGCGGCACGCCCGACGACGTCAAGGCCCAGATTCAGAAGGAAAAGCCCAAATGGGAAAACATCATCAAGGCAGCCGGCACCACGCTGGACTGACCGCTGTCGATTCGCGCGCCGGAGACGCTTCATGGCCAAGATAAGCCGCGAGGATTTCACCTGCGTCGCGGCCACCAATGCCTCGGCCTATCGGCATGTCACGGTGCCGGTGCTGAAGATCGACGCCGGCCCCGGCCCCGCCGTGGCGCTGCTGGCCGGCGTACATGGCGACGAATGGGAAGGCCAGGCCGCTATCCTGCAACTGTGGCAACTGCTGCCCGGGATACTGCAACGCGGCACGGTCTACCTGCTGCCCGCGGCCAACGCCGAAGCCTCGCTGGCCGGCACCCGCCTGTCGCCCTCGGATGACGGCAACCTCAATCGCGCCTTCCTCGGCGCGCCGGTGCGCGGCTACACCGAAAGCGTGGCCGCGGCACTGCAAGCGCGGCTGCTGCCACGCATCCAGGCTATGGTGGATGTGCATAGCGGCGGCGCCTCATTGCGCTACCTGCCCTCGTCGGTGATCACGCGCTACGGCGACGACGCGCTCGATGCACGCCTGCCGGCGTTGGCGCGCGCCTTCGGCTTGCCGCAATGCGTGTTCTTTCGCGGCACCGAAAGCGGCTCCCTGCCGGCCGCCGCCAGCCGCCTGGGCGTGCTGCGACTGAGCGCCGAGATCGGCGGCGGCCGCGAGACCTCTCTCGCGCTGGTGCAGCGCTGCCGCGATGGCCTGCTCGGCTGCCTGGCCGAACTTGGCCTGCTGCCGGCCGCCCCGCCACGCCAGGCCAGCGCAAGCCCCTCACTGCATGACCTGCACCCCTCTGTCGCCACCCTGCGCGCGCGCGAGCGCGGCGTCTTCGTGCCCGCCGTCGAACTGGGCCAGACGGTCATCGCCGGCCAGCACATCGGTCAATTGATCGAGCCCGCGCGCCCCGATCAGCCCGTGCGCGATCTCGCCAGCCCGCAGGCTGGCACCGTCGTCTGTCTGCGCGCCATCGCCCGCAGCGACGATGGCGACTGCCTGCTGCAAGTCGCCCCCGCCCTCCCCTTGGACTCCCTCGCCTCGTTGTACTGACTCATGCAGATGAACCCCCGCTTGTCCGGCCTGCGCTGCCTGCGCTGCGAAGCCCTGCTGCCGCCCGCCGATTACCCCGAAGGCTGTCCGCACTGTCTCGCGGCTGGCCATCCGGCCTCGCTGGAATGCCACTACGACCCGGCGCCGGGCGATACCATGGAGCTGCCGGTATGGCACCCGGTCACGCTCGGCGAGGGCGACACGCCCTGCCTGCAGGCCGGCACCCTGGCCCAGGCCGAGGGCATCGGACAACTGTGGCTCAAGTGCGAAAGCGCCAACCCCACCGGCAGCCACAAAGACCGCATGGCGGCGCAACTCGTATCGCGGGCGCGGCTGGCCGGCGCCACCCGCGTGGCCGCCGCCTCCAGCGGCAATGCCGGGGTATCGCTGGCGGCCTATTGCGCCGCCGCCGGCCTGCAGGCCAACATCGCCATCACGCGCAACTGCCCGCCCCTGCAACGCGAAGCCATGCAGCGCTTCGGCGCCCGCCTCACCACGTTCGAGGACAGCCTGGCGCGCTGGCCGCACGTGGCGGACCTGTGCCGCAACCAAGGCGCCTTTGCCGGCACCAACTACCTGAATCCCCCAGTGGGCACGCATCCGTACGGCGTCGAAGGCTACAAGCCCATTGCCCAGGAAATCCTCTCGGTCTGTGGCCTGCCGACCGACATCGTGGTGCCGACCGCGCGCGGCGACCTGCTGTGGGGGATCCTGTTGGGCTGGCAACACTTGCTGCGCGCCGGCCGCATCCCGCGCCTGCCCCGGTTGCACGCGGTCGAGCCGTTTGCCCGACTGTCGCGCGCGCGCAGCGCCGGCGATGCGCGCGGCCAATGGGAAGGCTCGACCGATCAGTACTCGATCGCCGGCGGCACCGTCACACTGCAATCGCTGGAGGCCCTGAGGCGCTCGGGCGGTTCGCCGGTCGAGATCTCCGACGCCGCCGCCGCCCAAGCCCAACAACGCCTGGAACGCATGGGGCTGGCCACCGAGCTGTCATCGGCGGCCGCGCTGGCGGCGGTCACGCGGTTGCGGCGCGGTGGCCAACTGGATGCCGAATCGTCGGTAGTGTTGATCCTGACGTCGGACGGCCGCCGCGGTTAGCGGCATGCGTTGCGCGCAGCCACGATCCGCCCCTGCGCCCGGCCTCAGCCGCGTTTGATACCGTAGCGTTCCACCAGCGGCGCCAGCGCCGCGCGCAGGCAGGTCGCCCAGAACTTGCCGGCCTCGGACAACGGCCGGCTGCCGTGCACGATCATGTGACATTCGAAATGCACCGGCGCCGCCAGCGGCCGGTGGCACAGGCCCGCGGCCTCCAGGCCCACGGCGGTGGCGGGATTGGCGACGCCGACGCCGTGGCCCGCCAGCGCCAGTTGGCACACCGTGCTTGAATACGGCGTTTCGATGACTACCTTCAGCCCCAGCCCGGCTTGCAGCAGCAGCGCGTCCAGCCGCTGGCGCGAAGCGTCCTCGGCATTGAGCGCGATCACATCAGCCTGGGCCAGTTGCGCCAGGCTGACCTGCTGCAGCCGCGCCAGCGGATGCCCGTCAGGAAACACCACCACCGCCCGCAGGCTCGCCAGCCGGTGCCCGCGCAGGCCTTCGAGTTCGGACTCGTCGGCCACCGCGGCCAGGTCCAGTTCGCCCGACACCACCATGTCGCGCAGGGTATTCGAATCGCGGATCTGCAGATACAGGGGCGTGTCGGGATAGCGCTGGCGAAAACGCGCGATCGTGTCGCTGACGATCGCCCCGCTGTAGGCATGGATACAGCCAATGCGCAGGCGCGGCTGCGCCGCGCCACGGATGGCGCGGATCTTGCGGCCCAGCGTTTCCAGGCCCACGTTCAGGCGGCGGATTTCCTCGTACAGCAGCGTCGCCTCGGGCGTGCGCTGCATGCGCTGGCGCACCCGCTCGAACAGGCGCAGTTCAATGGCGGCCTCCAGCGCGGCCAGCGTGGCGCTGACGGTGGCGGGCGAGACGTCCAGCCGGCGCGCCGCGGCGGTCACGCTTTCCGTTTCGTAGACGGTGCGGAAGGTCTCGACCTGTTTGAGCGTGAAGGTCATGGCCGGGCGCGCCGCGGGTTCAGATGCGCTGCAGGTCCATCAGCACCCGGCGCGTGGCCAGGGGCCGGCCCGCCAGGTTTTCGGCCAGCCGCTCGCGCAGGTCGCGCCGCAGGGCGGGCTCGATCACGGGATCGTCGAAGTCGGGCTCGGCCTCATCGACGCCATAGCCGGTCTCGCGCAGCAGCGTCCATTCGAAACGGCGCAACGCGCCGGCCGCCCGCGTGCCGCCGGACAACTGCTGCAAGGCCATGTCATAGGCGTCGAACAGCAACGGATGGGCATCCTCGCGTGGCAACAGGCGCAGCAACAGTTCATTCATGTACCAGGCCGACATCAGCGCCGTGCCGTTCAAGGCGCGCACCCCCATGATCTCGGCGCGGGTCAGGGTCTTGACCTCGCCATTGCCGGTCCAGGACAGCAGCAGCGGCTGGAACGCCGACAGCACCGGGCGCAGCACGGAATAAGGGCGCTTGGCGCCCTTGGCGACCATGGCGACACAGCCATGGTCGCGCGAGAAGGTCTGCACGATGAGGGACGTCTCGCGCCACGCCGTGGCGTGGAGCATGTATCCCGGGCGATCCTGGACGCGAGGCGCCCGTCTACTCATAACCCAGGTCGCGCAGCGCACTCTCGCGGTCGGACCAGCCCTTGCGCACCTTGATGTAGATCTCCAGGTGCACCGGCTTGTCCAGCAGCTTGGCGATGTCCTGCCGCGCCTCGGAGGCGATGCGCTTCATGTGCATGCCGCCAGTGCCCAGCAGGATCGGCTTGTGGCTGTCGCGCTCCACCACGACGCAGGCGGCGATGCGCGCGCCCTTGTCGGTCTCTTCCCACTGCTCGATCACGACCGTACAGCCGTAGGGCAGTTCGTCGCCGACCAGGCGGAAGATCTTCTCGCGCACCAGTTCCGCGGCGATGAAGCGCATCGGCCGGTCGGTCAGGGTGTCTTCCTCGAACATCGGCTCGCCTTCGGGCAGCCGCGCGGCGATTTCCTGCAGCAGTTGGTCGAGCTGCTGGTTCTTGGTGGCGCTGACCGGCACCACGGCGCCGAACGGATGCAACGCCATGATCTTCGAGACGAAGGCGAACAACTCGTCGCGGTTCTTGAGCGCGTCGATCTTGCTGACGACCAGGATGGTGCGCTCCGGCGCCGGCAGCAGCGGCAGCAGCTTGGCATCGCCCTCCGACCACTTGCCGGCCTCGACCACATGCACCACCACGTCGACGTCGGCCAGCGCCTGCGTCACGACGCGATTCATCATGCGGTTCATGGCGCCGCCATGGCGCGTCTGGAAGCCCGGCGTATCGACGAACACGAACTGCTCGTGGTCGCGCGTCAGCACCCCATGGATGCGGTGGCGCGTGGTTTGCGCCTTGCGCGACACGATGGAAATCTTGGAACCGATCAGTGCGTTCGTCAGCGTGGATTTGCCCACATTGGGGCGGCCGACGATGGCCACGAAACCGGTACGGAAAGGGGTATCGCTCATTTAGTCTCTTGGGACACTGCCACGGGCAGCGACAACTGTGCGGTCTTGCGCGCCTTGCCCGACTTGCGGGCGGCCTTGGCCGCCGGGCTGATGGCCTGCGCCGCCTCCAACGCCAGCTTGGCCGCCGACTGCTCGGCGGCGCGGCGGCTGGCACCGGGCGCGGTAACCTTGATCTCGAGCGCCGGAATGGCGCATTCGACCTCGAATTGCTGGCTGTGGGCCGCGCCATGCGTGGCGACCACGGTGTACACGGGCAAGGCCAGCTTGCGGCCCTGCAGGAATTCCTGCAGCAAGGTCTTGGCGTCCTTGCCCAGGGTCTTGGGATCGACCGAAGCCAGCACCGGCTGGTACTGGCGCACGATCACACGGCGGGCGGCATCGAAACCAGCGTCCAGGAAAACGGCGCCGAACAGCGCCTCGACGGTGTCGGCCAGGATCGAGGGACGACGGAAACCGCCGCTCTTCAATTCGCCTTCGCCCAGGCGCAGGTATTGCGACAGTTCCAGCCGCTGGGCGATGTCCGCCAGGGACGCCTGCTTGACCAGGTTGGCGCGCAGGCGCGACAGGTCGCCTTCGTCGATCTTTGCGTAGCGCTCGAACAGCATCGCGGCGACGACGAAGTTGAGCACGGAATCCCCAAGGAATTCCAGGCGCTCGTTATGGCGCGCGCCATGGCTGCGATGGGTCAGCGCCTGTTCAAGCAATGCTGGATCACCGAAGTGGTGATCCAGCCGGTTTTCTAGCGTGGCTAGCGACATAATCAGTTGAACCGGCCGATGCGGCTGAGATCGCTGAAATTCATCCAGATGAAGAAAGCCTTCCCGACGATATTGGATTCCGGCACGAAACCCCAGTATCGGCTGTCGGCACTGTTGTCCCGATTATCGCCCATGGCGAAGTATTGGCCCTCGGGTACCTTGCAGCGTACCCCATCGCGGGAATATTGGCAGTTCCCGAGGTTGGGAAATTGGTACTGCGGACGATATTCCTGCGGCCGGCTCTCATCAAGCAGGATATTGTGGCTAACTTCGCCCAATTTCTCTTTATATTGTGCGATATACGAGACACGATCGGGCTCGAAATAGTCGCCGTCGCGCACATGCGGCACCAATTGCCCGTTCACATAGAGCTTCTTGTCGATGTACGCCACCTCGTCGCCCGGCAGGCCGACCACGCGCTTGATGTAGTCGACATCCGGATCCACGGGGTAGCGGAACACGAACACGTCGCCGCGCTGGGGCTTGCCGATGTCCACGACCTTCTTGTCGATCACCGGCAGGCGCAGGCCGTAGCTGAACTTGTTCACCAGGATCAGGTCACCCGATTGCAGCGTCGGCAGCATCGATCCCGACGGAATGCGGAACGGCTCCACCACGAACGAACGCAGCACGAACACGAACAGAATCACCGGGAAGAAGCTGACCGCGTATTCGATCCACCACGGCACGCGGCGGGCCTTGTCGCCGGCCTCGCGCCGCAGGCGCTCGGCCTCTTGCGAATCGCCGATCAGCGCCGCGTCGTACTGCACCATCGCCTCTTGCGCCCGGCGCTCGCGGCTGCGCCGGAACACGGCCAGTTCGAGCGCCCAGATAATGCCGGTCAGCACCAGCAGAACAAACAGGATCAGGGCAAAGTTCCAACTCATCAGCTAACCGCCTTCTCGGGTTCTATTTATCTTCCACCTGCAGGATGGCCAGGAAGGCCTCTTGCGGAATTTCCACCGTGCCGACCTGCTTCATGCGCTTCTTGCCGGCCTTCTGCTTTTCCAGCAGCTTCTTCTTGCGCGAGATGTCGCCGCCATAGCACTTGGCCAGCACGTTCTTGCGCAGCGCCTTGACGTTCTCGCGGGCGATGATCTCCGCGCCGATGGCGGCCTGGATCACCACGTCGAACATCTGGCGCGGGATCAGGCCGCGCATGCGCGTCACCACGTCGCGGGCGCGATGGCGCGCATTGCTGCGGTGGACGATCACGGCCAGCGCATCGACGCGGTCGTTGTTGATCAGCAAGTCCACGCGCACCACGTCGGCCGAGCGGTATTCGAGGAACTCGTAGTCCATCGAGGCGTAGCCGCGCGACACCGACTTGAGCTTGTCGAAGAAGTCCAGCACGATCTCGGCCAGCGGGATCTCGTACACCAGGTGCACCTGGCGGCCGTGATAGCTCATGTTGATCTGCACGCCGCGCTTGTTGTTGCACAGCGTCATCACGGGGCCGACGTAGTCCTGCGGCATGAACAGCGTGACCTTCACGATCGGCTCGCGAATGTCGGCGATCTTGCCGATTTCCGGCATGCGCGACGGGCTTTCGACGGTGATCACCGAGCCGTCGCGCTGCTCGACTTCGTACACCACCGACGGCGCGGTGGTGATGATGTCCATGTCGAACTCGCGCTCCAGGCGCTCCTGCACGATTTCCATGTGCAGCAGGCCGAGGAAACCGCAGCGAAAGCCGAAGCCCAGCGCCTGCGACACTTCGGGTTCGAACATCAGCGCGGCGTCGTTCAGCTTGAGTTTTTCGAGCGAATCGCGCAGTTGGTCGTATTCGGAGCTCTCCACCGGATAGAGCCCGGCGAACACCTGCGGCTTGACTTCCTTGAAGCCGGGCAGCGGCTCGGCGGCCGGCTTGGACGCGAGCGTGACGGTGTCACCGACCTTGGCGTCCTCGAGCTGCTTGATGCCGGCGATGATGAAGCCCACCTCGCCCGCCGACAAATGCGGACGCTGCTGCGATTTGGGCGTGAACACGCCGGTCTGCTCGCACAGGTGAGTGGCGCCGGAGGCCATCAGCAGGATCTTGTCCTTGGGCTTGAGCACGCCGTTGACGATGCGCACCAGCATGACCACGCCAACGTAGTTGTCGAACCACGAGTCGATGATCAGCGCCTGCAGCGGCGCGTCGGGATCGCCCTTGGGCTGCGGCACGCGCGCGACGATGGCTTCGAGGATCTCGTCGATGCCCATGCCGGTCTTGGCACTGGCCAGCACCGCCTGCGAGGCGTCGATGCCGATCACGTCTTCCACTTCCTGGCGCGCGCCTTCCGGATCGGCCTGCGGCAGGTCCATCTTGTTCAGTACCGGCAGCACTTCCACGCCCAGCTCGATCGCGGTGTAGCAGTTGGCCACGGTCTGGGCCTCGACGCCCTGCGAGGCGTCGACCACCAACAGCGCGCCTTCGCAGGCCGACAGCGAGCGGCTGACTTCGTACGAGAAGTCGACGTGCCCCGGGGTGTCGATCAGGTTCAGGTTGTAGATCTTGCCGTCCTGCGCCTTGTAGTGCAGGGCAGCCGTCTGGGCCTTGATGGTAATGCCGCGCTCGCGCTCGATCTCCATGGAGTCGAGCACCTGGGCCGACATCTCGCGATCCGCCAACCCGCCGCAGCGCTGGATCAGGCGATCGGCCAGGGTCGATTTGCCATGATCGATGTGGGCAATGATGGAGAAGTTGCGAATATGCTGCATGCTTGAGTTTAAAAGGGACGGAACATTCGGCAAACTGCCGCAAGACGCCGCCACCAGGGTAGGCACGGCTGACGGGGTTTGGGCCACTCGGCCGGAACGCCTGCCGCCGGGCTCGCGCAGAGCGGCCTGTGGCGGTGGTCCGGGCAAAAACGAGGGGGCGCCAGGCGCCCCCTCTTGCGGCAACCAGCCATTTTAGCCGGTCTTGGGCCTTATTTGCTGGCGGGCACCGCCACCCACTGGGTCTGCTCGCCGCGCCGCACCAGCAGGCCGACCGCGCGGCCCTTGTCCAGCTTGCCAACCAGCTCGGCGAACTGCTTGGCGCCGGTGACGTCGGTGTCGTTCAGGGCCAACACAATGTCGCCTTCCTGCAGGCCGGCCTTGGCCGCGGCGCCCTCGGCGACCTTGACCTGTACGCCGCCCTTGATGCGCAGCTTCTTCTGCACATCGGCGGGCACGTCGACCACGCCCAGGCCCAGCGCATTGGTCACTTCCGGCGCGGGCGGCGCGCCCTTCTTGCCCGGTGCCGCCTTGTCGACGGGAATCTCGCCCACCTTGACCGCCAGGGTCAGCTTCTTGCCCTTGCGCCACACTTCCATGTCGGCGCGCGTGCCCGGCTTGGTCTCGCCGACGATACGGGGCAGATCGGACCAGCGCTTGATCGGTTCCTTGTTGAAAGTCAGGATCACGTCGCCCGGCTGCACGCCGGCCTGCTCGGCCGGCCCATCGACCTCGACGCTGCTGACCAGGGCGCCTTCGGCCTTGGGCAAACCGATGGCCTCGGCCACGTCCTTGCCCACTTCGCCGATCTGCACGCCGACACGGCCGCGTGTAACCTTGCCGGTGGCACGCAACTGGTCCACCACACGCATCGCTTCGTCGATCGGAATGGCCAGGGAAATACCCATGAAACCGCCGCTGCGCGAGATGATCTGGGAGTTGATACCCACGACCTCCCCGGCCAGGTTGATCAGCGGACCGCCCGAATTGCCCGGGTTGACCGCCACGTCCGTCTGGATGAAAGGCAGGTATTCGCCGGTATCGCGGCCGATGGCGCTGACAATGCCCGACGTAACGGTGGAATCCAGGCCGAACGGCGAGCCGATGGCCAGCACCCACTGGCCTTTCTTCAGCTTCTTGGGATCACCGATGACCAGCGGCGTCATGTCCTTGGCGTCGATCTTGATCAGGGCCACGTCGGTGCGCTCGTCGGTGCCGACGACCTTGGCCTTGAACTCACGGCCGTCGGTAAGCGTCACGTAGATGTCGGTTGCATCACTGACCACGTGATTGTTGGTCATGATGTAGCCGTCGTCGGAGATGAAAAAGCCCGAACCGACCCCGCGCGGCACGGTGCGTTCCTCCGGCTGCTGCGGCTGCGGCCGCTGGCGCGGACCGGGCGCCTGGCCGGGCGGCTGGAAGTCCGGGCCGAAGAACCAGCGGAACAGTTCCGCCGGATCGTTGCCGCCGGGACCGACGCCGCGGATCGGCACGGTGGCCGTGGTGCGGATGTTGACGACCGCGGGGTCGGCCTTTTCGATGATGCTGGTGAAGTCAGGCAGCGCCACCGTGGGGGTGGGCTTGTCGGCCGCCAGCGTCTGCGCCTGCGAGACAGGCGCCAGGGCGGCCGACATCAGGAGCCCCGCCGTCGCGGCCGCCAGGAAGCGGCGCAGGGCGGGGTTCGACACCATCATTGCTTTCATATATTGCTCCGAAATCACTTCTTGCCGCAGAGGCCGCGCATCATTTCGAGCCGGCCGCCGGAGCGTTCGCCACGGGTACGTATTCTGTCGCTTCCGCCAATTGTTCCAGCGTCGCCACGGGCACTTCGCCCACGGCCGTCAGCCAGTAATCGGCGATACGGGTGCCATAGACGGTAATCGATCCACGTTGCGCCGCGCCAGGGGGCGGATGGTGGCCGCGTTGGCTGTCGTAGGGTTCGATGAAGACCGAGATCGCCGCCAGGCCGTCGGACAGCACCATCTGGTTGACGGTCGCGCCGCGCCCCATCGAGCGCGCCACCTGCATGACCACGACAAAACCCTTGGGCGCCGGGATGCGCCAGCCCAGCGCGCCCAGGTCGACCGGTTTCATGGCGGGTTCAAGTACCTTCCAGTCGCGCGTGTTCCAACGCGAAGCCAGCGACTTGGGATCGACCTCGGCCCCCAGGCGCAACGAGGTGAACGAGACTTGCTCGACCACGCCGCGGGCGGCGTTGAGGGTCTGGGCCTTGAGCAGCAGATTGGTTTCGACATCGGCACAGAGGCGATAGCCATAGCGCAACTTGTCCAGCGGCTCGATAGTGATCAACCGGCACTCGCGGCCGGCCACGCGGTGCAGCGCCGGCTCGGTGCGGATCTTGTAGTGCTCGGTCAGGTTGGCCGGATCGCCCAGCAACAGGCCGGGGAAGCGGTCCCCGCGGCGGCGTTCGAGCAGCACGGTCTTGCGCTCGGGGATCAGGCACTGCACGTCTTCGTTGTGGCGCAGGTACTCGCGCGGCTGGCCGTCGAGGATCTCGAGGCGCTCGCGCTCGCCGGTGCCGTCCAGGACGTGCACCAGGCGCGAGGACTGGATCATCTCGCCCTGCTGGTACATGAAAACGCCGGAATAGTCCTGCTTGCGCGCCGCCTGCTGAATGCGCGAGAGCAGTTGAACCACGTCATCGCCCTGCGGCGCGGGCGCGGTGTCGGCGGCGCGCGCGGGATCGTGCGCGGCCAGAAATGCGGTCAGGAGCGTAGCGGCGAACCAGCCGGCGCGGTGGGCCTGCCACGAGGCAGCCCGTCCCAGCACCGGCCAACGGGTCGGAAGCACCAGGGCCATCAGCGCCCCGCCCCGACGTCGAAGGACACCTGACGCACCGCGCTGGGGCCAGCCATCTGGCGATGGGCCTCCAGGTAGTCGCTCAGGCCCGACGTATCGGCGCCAGCGCTGACGCTGGCATCGGCCAGCACGCGGGTCTGGGTGCCGGGGGAGCCGCCCGCCAGGTACGGCTGGGCCACCCACGCCACCGTGGCGACAGCCGCCGCCACCGCCAGGCCCGACAGCCCCAGACGCAGCGGCGAGCGGCGCCGCGGCGCCGCCACGATCGGCAGCTCGGCGTCCAGCGCCCGCGACAGGCGGGCGTGGAAATTCGCGCTGGGCGTCAGCGCCAGATCCGCGTTGCGCAAGGCATCGCCGATCAGATGATAGGTATCCCAGGTCTGCCGCCCTTCGCGGGTCAACAGGCCGGGGAGAATATCGTCGGCTTCTTCCCCGTCCATCCAGGCGGAAACGGATTCCTCCCAGGCGGCTTCGGAAGAAGCGACGGACTTGGCTGCTGTAGTCTGCATGACTGCCACTCCTTACCAGCGACGCTCGGCATCGGTGCCCAGCAATGGACGCAACTTGGTAGCGATGGCTTCTCGCGCACGGAAAATGCGGGAGCGCACCGTACCAATGGGGCAGTCCATGCTCTGGGCGATGTCTTCGTAACTCATACCTTCGATTTCACGCAGGACGATTGCGGTGCGCAATTCCTCGGGCAACTCTTCGATGGCCGCGTTCACCGTCTCGGCGATCTCGCGGCTGGCGACCATGGACTCCGGCGTGCTTATATCGGTTAGGTTGTCGGTTTCGTTAAAAGTTTCACCGTCTTCCGTTTCTATCGCATTGGGCGCGCTCGGCCGTCGCCCCTGGGAGGCGAGCCAATTTCGGGCCGTATTGATGGCGATACGATACAACCAGGTGTAGAACGCGCTCTCGCCCCGGAACTGGGGCAAGGCCCGATAGGCCTTGATGAACGCTTCCTGGGCCACGTCCTCGATTTCGGCGGGATCCCGGATCATGCGGGCCAGCAGGCGCAGGATCTTGCGCTGGTACTTGAGCACCAGCAGATCGAACGCCTTCTTGTCGCCCCGCTGGACGCGCGCGACGAGCTCGGCGTCGACTTCGCGCTCGCTCATGTGGCCTCCCGCAGGCGAACCGCCGGGGACGCGCGCCGCGCCGCGCCTGCCAGCAGGCACAGGCGCCGCCAGCAGTCGGGTCGCAACGTCCGTTGCCAGACGGTGAAAGTTACATGGTGGTCGTTAAAGGCCATACTCCCGGAGGGCAAGAGCTGCAGGGTGAGCGTGAGCCACGCCGGGCCGCGCCGCTGATCGAGCAGCGCCGCGTCCCGCCAGCCGTCCGGCAGGCGCACCTGCCAGCAGGCGGCGCCGGCCGCGGTGCGCAAGGCGGATACCGGGGACAGGCTGTGACGGGCCAAGTGTAACAGCCCGGCGGCCAACAGCAGCGCGGCCAGCGCGACCAGCGCCGCCCAGGCCGCGCCGAGCCAGGCAACCGCGGTCGCAAGGCTGGCCGCCGCGGCGGCCAACCCCAGGCCGGACAGCGCCGCAACGCCACGCGGCCGCAAGACAGGCACGCGAAACGTCCAGCGCCCCTGGCCCGGGCCTTCCAAATCAGATCCGGCGAACGGCCATCGAGCCGTTGGTGCCGCCGAAACCGAACGAGTTGGACAGGCCGACATCGATCTTCATCTGCCGCGCTTCGTTGGCGCAGTAGTCCAGGTCGCACTCCGGATCCTGGTTGAAGATGTTGATGGTGGGAGGCGAAACCTGGTTGTAGACCGCCAGGGTCGTGAACACGGCCTCGATGCCGCCGGCCGCGCCGAGCAGGTGGCCGGTCATGGACTTGGTCGAGTTCACCACCAGCTTCTTGGCGTGGTCGCCGAAAGCCAGCTTCAAGGCCTCGGTTTCGTTCTTATCGCCCAGGGGCGTCGAGGTGCCGTGCGCATTGACGTACTGGACGTCTTCCAGGTTCAGACCGCCGTTGCGCAGCGCGTTGAGGACGCCGCGACGCGGACCGTCCTTGTCGGGCGCGGTGATGTGGTGCGCGTCGGAACTCATGCCGTAGCCCGCGAATTCGCCGTAGATGCGCGCGCCGCGCTTCTTGGCGTGTTCGTATTCTTCCAGCACCAGCACGCCGGCGCCCTCGCCCAGCACGAAACCATCGCGGTCGCGGTCCCAGGGACGCGAAGCCGTTTGAGGATCATCGTTGCGGGTCGACAGCGCGCGCATCGCGGCAAAGCCGCCGATACCCAGCGGCGACACGGTCGATTCGGCGCCACCGGCCAGCATGACGTCGGCGTCGCCGTACTCGATCAGGCGGGCCGCGTCACCGATGCAGTGCAGGCCCGTGGTGCAGGCCGACACGACGGCGTAGCTGGGCCCCTTCATGCCATAGGTGATGGACAGATGACCGGAGATCAGGTTGATCAGCGAACCCGGCACGAAGAACGGCGAGATGCGCCGCGGTCCCTTGGCCATGTATTCGACCTGGGTTTCCTCGATGCGCGGCAGGCCGCCGATGCCCGAGCCGACGATCACGCCGATGCGCTCGGCGTTGGCTTCGGTGACTTCCAGGCCGCTGTCGCGCCAGGCCTGCATCCCGGCAGCCAGGCCGTAATGGATGAAGGTATCCATCTGGCGGGCTTCCTTGGCCGAGATATAGGCGCTGATGTCGAAGTCCTTGACTTCGCCGGCAATGTGCGTGGTGATGGCCGAGGGATCGAAACGGGTGATGCGGCTGATGCCAGAACGTCCGTTGACGATATTGTCCCAAGCGGTGGTCAGGTCGTTGCCGACAGGCGACACGATACCAAGGCCAGTGATGACGACTCGTCGCTTCACGGATGACTCCTCAAACAGACAAAAGAAAGGCGGCTTTCGGGATGCGCTGCGCGTGCGGCACACGCAACAGCGGGTCGGGCATCACTGCCCTTCCCGCGCGTGGACCACACGGCAAATTCCTGAAACCGCCCTGGTTCCCGGTCGGCGCCGAAATCGCGTTCGGAGCAACCGGAAAGATATAGGCTGAGCTTACTGCTTACCGTTCGAATTGATGTAATCAATCGCTTGTTGCACGGTCGTGATCTTTTCGGCCTCTTCGTCGGGGATCTCGGTCTCGAATTCGTCTTCGAGCGCCATGACCAGTTCGACCATGTCGAGCGAATCGGCACCGAGGTCGTCAAGGAAGGAGGATTCGTTCTTGATCTCGGCTTCGTTGACGCCAAGTTGTTCAGCGACGATCTTCTTGACGCGCTGTTCGATGCTTTCCATGCAGATCTCCAAATGGGAAAAATCCCGCGAATTATAGCCAAGCGCAGAGTACTGCAAACGCCAGGCCGTGACAAAAATAACACCGCACACCTTGATCTGTCGCCATCGCGGCGCAGGAGTGCCGATATGCGGCGTTTCCGGATGAACCGCGCGGTGCCGCGCCGATTGCCCGGCAGCGGCGCGGCGGCCTGGGCCGCCCGCGCGTTTCGTGACTTATTGCATGTACATCCCGCCGTTGACGTGCAGGGTGGTGCCGGTAATGTAACCCGCCTGCGGGCCGGACAAAAAGGCCACCGCATGGGCGATATCCGCCGGCGAACCCAGGCGGCCCAGCGGAATCTGCTGCAGCAGGGCCGCGGTCTGGGCTTCGCCCAGGGCGCGCGTCATGTCGGTATCGATGAAGCCAGGAGCGACGCAGTTGACGGTGATGTTGCGGCTGCCCAGCTCGCGCGCCAGCGCCCGCGACATGCCGGCAACGCCTGCCTTGGCGGCGGCGTAGTTGGCCTGGCCGGGATTGCCGCTCGAACCCACCACCGAGGTGACGTTGATGATACGTCCCCAACGGGCCTTCATCATGTTGCGCAGCACGGCGCGCGACAGGCGGAAAACCGATGCCAGGTTGGTATCGATCACCGCGGACCAGTCCTCGTCTTTCATGCGCATTGCCAGCGTATCGCGGGTGATGCCTGCATTATTGACGAGGATGTGCGGACCACCGCCTTCCTTGCCGAGCGCGTCGATCAGGGCGTCACAGGCTTCGGCATTGGTCACGTCCAGCACCACGCCGCGGCCGCCAAACGGCGCCAGCGCCTCGGTGATGGCGGCGGCGCCGGCTTCGGACGTGGCGGTGCCGACCACCAGCGCGCCGCGCGCGGCCAGTTCCTGGGCGATGGCACGGCCAATGCCACGCGTCGCGCCCGTCACCAGGGCGGTCTTGCCCTGCAGTTCGATCGAGGTGTTTTCCATGGTCTTAATTTCCGTTGACCGCGGCCAGCGCGGCCTCGAGGGAAGCCGGATCCGTAATGGCCAGGCCGGTGAGTTCGGGGTCGATACGCTTGGTCAGGCCGGTCAGCACCTTGCCGGGACCGCATTCGATGACGTGCGTGACGCCCTGCGCCTTCATGGCGCGCAACGTTTCGACCCAACGCACAGGATGCCATGCCTGGCGCACCAGCGCATCCCGGATCGCCGCGGGCTCGACCGGCGCAGCCACGTCGACGTTGTTGATGACCGGCATCTGGGGCGATGACACCGTCACCGCCGCCAGGGCGCCGGCCAGCACGTCGGCGGCGGGCTTGAGCAGGCTGGAATGGAACGGCGCGGACACCGGCAGCAGCAGCGCGCGCTTGGCGCCGGCGGCCTTGGCCAGCTCGCAGGCCCGCTCGACCGCGCCCTTGTGGCCAGCGATCACGACCTGGGCCGGCGCGTTGAAGTTGACGGCTTCGACCACTTCGCCCTGGGCCGCCGAGGCGCAGGCAGCGCGCACGGCATCATCGTCCAGGCCGAGGATGGCGGCCATGGCGCCGGTGCCGACCGGCACGGCGGCCTGCATGGCATCGGCGCGCACGCGCACCAGGCGCACGGCATCTTCGAGCGCCAGCGAGCCGGCGGCCGTCAGCGCGGCGTATTCGCCCAGGCTATGGCCGGCGACAACATCGGGATTACGGCCGCCCGCCGCGCGCCAGGCCGCGAAGAACGCGGCGCCGGCCGTCAACATGGCGGGCTGGGTGTTGGTGGTCAGGTTGAGCTGTTCGGTGGGCCCTTGCGCGATCAAGGCGCCGAGATCCTGGCCCAGCGCCTGCGAGGCGCGCGCCACGGTATCGGTCACGGCGGCGACGTCGGACCAGGCATCCAGCATGCCGACCGCCTGGGAACCCTGGCCAGGAAAGACAAAAGCGATTTTCATGTTTGACCGTGTGGATTGATTCTGAGTCTGTGGAAGGTCGGACTTGCCGGCCAGGCGGGCGCGGCGTGCCGCACCCCGGCCGACCCGGTCCTTACATGCGGGCCAGCACCGAACCCCAGGTGAACCCGCCGCCCACACCCTGCATCAGCACCAGTTGACCGGGCTTGACGCGGCCATCGCGACGCGCGGCATCCAGCGCCAGCGGCACGCTGGCCGCCGAGGTATTGGCGTGGCTGTCGACCGTGATGACGACCTTCTCGACCGGCACGGCTAGCTTGCGCGCCAGGAAATTCAGGATGCGCACGTTGGCCTGGTGCGGAATCAGCCAGTCGACCTCGCTGATATCGATGCCGGCTTCGGCGCAGGTATCGCGCGCCGAGCGGTCCAGCACCGTGACGGCCTGCTTGAACACCGCCTGGCCATCCATGCGCAGGAACGGATCGCCCGTGACATCGCCATAGGCGACGTTGCCGGCGGCGCTGAGGATCTTCATCTGGCTGCCATCGGCATGCAACTGCGCGGCCAGGATACCGGGCTTGTCGGAAGCCTTCAGCACCACCGCGCCGGCGCCGTCGCCGAACAGCACGCAGGTGCTGCGGTCATTCCAGTCGAGGATGCGCGAGAAAACTTCCGCGCCAATGACCAGCGCGCAACGCGCGCGGCCGGCACGGATGAAGCTGTCGGCGGTGCTCAGAGCGTAGACGAAACCACTGCAAACGGCCTGCACGTCGAAGGCCGCGGAGCCC
Source organism: Achromobacter sp. (assembly GCF_050285565.1). GTDB lineage: Bacteria > Pseudomonadota > Gammaproteobacteria > Burkholderiales > Burkholderiaceae_B > Achromobacter. The sequence continues at coordinate 161,010 of NZ_JBLZXG010000001.1, read as the reverse complement.
TTGGCGCCCAGGTTGGCCTGCACCAGGCAGGCGGTGCTGGGGAAGACGAAATCGGGCGTGGAGGTAGCCAGCACGATCATGTCGATCTCGGCAGCATCGACGCCGGCATCGGCCAGCGCGCGGCGCGCGGCCTCGGTGGCCAATTGGCTGGTGGTCACGCCGCGTTCGGCCAGATGGCGCTGGCGGATGCCCGTGCGCTCGACGATCCACTCGTCGGACGTGGCGATATCGCGCGTCGCCAGTTCCGCCGCCAGGGCGTCATTCGAAACCACGCGTTCCGGCAGGAAGCTGCCGGTGCCCGCGATCACGGAATATTTCATTGTGGTATCCATCAAGCGGTGTCTCCAGCCGCGCCCGGTTCGAGCGCCGAAGCGCCCGAGGCGGACTGTACGCGCTGGTTGATCTGCGCCACCGTCTGAGCGGTGCGCTCCAGCAGTTTACTCACCACGGCCTCGCGCGCCCGTTGCAGCGCGAAGCCGAAGGCATAGGCGTCGGCCGAGCCGTGGCTCTTGATGACCACGCCGCGCAGCCCCAGCAACGCCGCGCCGTTGTAGCGGCGATTGTCGACGCGGTTGCGCAGGCGATTGAGCACCGGCTTGGCCAGCGCACCGACCAGCAGCGTGATCAGATTGCGTTTGAACTCTTCGCGGATGACGCTGGACAACATCTTGGCCAGGCCTTCCACGGATTTGAGCACGACGTTGCCGACGAAACCGTCGCAGACAACAACGTCGACCGTGCCCTTGAAAATGTCATTGCCTTCGACGTTGCCGTAGAAGTTCAAGGGGCTGGCGCGCAGGAGCTCGGCGGCTTCCTTGACGACCTCGTTGCCCTTGATGACTTCCTCGCCAATGTTGAGCAAGCCCACCGTGGGATTGTCGCGATGGTCCACCGCCTGCGACAGCGCGGCGCCCATGATGGCGAATTGCAGCAGGTGCTCGGCCGTGCAGTCGACGTTCGCGCCCAGGTCCAGCACCGTGGTGGCGCGGCCCGTCTGGTTCGGAATGGACGTGGCGATCGCGGGACGGTCGATGCCGTCCAGCGTCTTGAGCACATAACGCGAGATGGCCATCCAGGCGCCGGTATTGCCCGCCGAAACGCAGGCGTCGGCGCGCCCGTCCTTGACGGACTGGGCGGCCAGGCGCATGGAGGAATCTTTCTTGCGGCGCAGGGCGACCTCGACCGGGTCGTCCATGGTGACGACTTCGGAAGCCGGCACGATCTCGAAGCGATCAAGCGGTACGCCGCGGTGCTCGGAGAGCGCCGCTTCGATGGCGTCGGGAAGCCCGACCAGCAATAGCCGGGTATCCGGAAATTGCCGGGCGAACTCGATCGCAGCCGGAATCGTGACGGGCAGACCGAAGTCTCCGCCCATACAGTCTATGGCGATGCGTATCACGGGTGCCAGGTATCAGCGCTCAGCCGAAATGGTCCGAGTACGAGTTCGGCCCGGGGGCCTTATTCGTCGGCCTTGGTCTTCAGGACCTTGCGGCCACGGTAGAAGCCGTTGGGGCTGATGTGGTGACGCAGGTGCGTTTCGCCCGTGGTGGGCTCGATCGCCGTCGACGGATTCACCAGAAAATCGTGCGAGCGGTGCATACCGCGCTTGGACGGGGACTTCTTGTTTTGTTGAACGGCCATGATGACTCCTAGAAACGGGGCGCATTGTACGCGATGCGGCCCGATGTTGATCTCAATCTTTGTGCTTCAGTTGTTCCAGCACCGCAAACGGCGACGGACGCTTGACAGCGGGCTCCTCGGGAGGAGCTTCGCCGGCATTGGCCTGCGCGCCCGGGCATACATCATGCTTGGGCACATACGGAACGCTCAGAATGAGCTCATCTTCGATCTGGGCCAACAGATCGAAGTGATGCGAACCCACCACCTTTTCAGGCTGGTTGGACACAAAACCATTTCCTGCGCTTGCCGCCTCGCCGCCGTCCCCGCCATCCTCGTCCTCGTCGTCAAAACCCGCGGCGTGATCGCCATGGGAACTGCCGTCATCGAGGTCGGCTTCGGACTTGACCAGCTGCAGCAGAACCTCGCTGTCCACCGGGTAGGCGAACGGCTCATTGCACCGCTGACACACCACGACCGGATTCGCCCGCACATGAATGCGCAGCAGCGGCTGACCATGCAGCAGCCCGGTCTTGCCCATTTCTCCGCGCACGGACCACGTCACGAGCCCGGCATCACCCGCCGGCTGCTCGGGAAGCCCGTCAACCGCGCGCGTCAACCGCACAAGAGGTATGGTGCCTTGCGCTTCCTTGCCCGAATGGGCGAATGCGAATGCGTCGATGGGCTTGATGATCTGTCCTTGCAATTTCGCGGGCACTCTGCCCCTGCACTACATAAGGTTCCTCGCAAGGTTCCTTATATCCGTAAGAGCATGCTGCCCTGCAAAAACGCCGCAAAACGTTAGATAATACCGTGACTTACGTCCCAGCGTCAAATATCGAATGCCCTCACAACCCAGCCTGATCCTCGCTTCCAGCTCGCGCTACCGCAAAGAATTGCTCAGCCGCCTGCGCCTGCCCTTCATCGCGATTTCGCCAGATGTGGACGAAACGCCACAACCGGGCGAATCGCCCGCGGCGCTGGCGCTGCGCCTGTCCGTGGCCAAGGCCATGGCGGTGGCCGACGGGCATCCGGGCAGCGTCGTCATCGGCTCTGACCAAGTGGCCACGGTGGATGGCCAACCCATAGGCAAGCCGGGGGATTTTACGCGAGCCCAGGCGCAATTGCGCGCACTTTCGGGACAGATCGTGGAATTTCACAGCGCGTTGGCGGTCACTGATGGCCAACGGGTGGAACAAGCCGACATCGTCACCCGCTGCCGCTTCCGGCGGCTGTCCGACCGCGCCATCGACGCCTACCTGCGCGCCGAGGAACCCTACGATACCGCAGGCAGCGCCAAGGCGGAAAGCCTGGGCATCGCCCTGATGGAAAGCATCCAGAGCGACGACCCGACCGCCATCATCGGCCTGCCGCTGATCGCCCTGACCGGCATGCTGGCCGGCTTCGGCCTGGATCCCCTGGACGCCCCGGGAGCGCCCGCATGAGCGGCGCGCTGCACCTGATTCCCGTCGGCCTGGGCGAAGCCGCCCCCGACCGCTGGCTGCCCGCCGACGTGCGCGCGCTGGCCGGCGGCCTGGATACCTACATCGCCGAGAACGCCAAAACGGCGCGCGCCTTCCTCAAGCTGATCGGCACCAGCCGGCCGCTGCAGGAAATCACCGTCCACACGCTCACCGACAAGACCGACGCGGCCCAGATCAACGCCTGGCTCGAACCCGTGCGCCAGGGCGCCGAGATCGGCCTGGTGTCCGAGGCCGGCTGCCCGGCGGTCGCAGACCCCGGCGCCAAGGTGGTGGACGCCGCCCATCGACTGGGCCTGACCGTCAAGCCATGGGTCGGCCCCTCCTCCATTCTGCTGGGCCTGATGGCCAGCGGACTGGACGGCCAGCGCTTCGCCTTCCACGGCTACGCGCCGGTGGATGCCGGCGAGCGCGCCAAGCAACTGAAGGCCTGGGAACAGCACTCCGCACGGCACAATCAGACGCAGTTGCTGATCGAGACCCCCTACCGCAACGCTGCCATGTTCGCCACGCTGCTGGCCAGCCTGAAGGGCGACACCAAGCTGTGCGTCGCCCGCGCGCTGACCACCGCCGACGAATGGATCGTCACGCGCACCATTGCCGACTGGAAAAAGCAGCCCGCCCCGCAGCTGGACAAGATGCCGACCCTGTTCCTGTACCTGGCGCGCTGACCATGATCCGATCTGCCGCCGTTTTCCTGGCCCTCGCGGCCCTGGCCGGGTGCGCCCAGCGCGGCCCGGCCGGCCTGAATCTGGACACTTCCATCACCGCGGTCAGCCAGAGCAGCCGGGTGCGCTTCGTGGTTCTGCACTACACCTCGGCCGACGATGCGCTGTCGATGAAGCTGCTGTCACAGGGCAAGGTGAGCGCCCACTACCTGATCGACTCGCCCGGCCGCGCTTACCGGCTGGTCGACGAGACCCGCGCCGCCTGGCATGCCGGCGAAAGCGCCTGGTATGGCCTGAACGCCATGAACAGCACCTCCATCGGCATCGAGATCGTCAACCCGGGCTGGACCGACGGCGACGACGGCAAACCGCGCTGGCACGCTTATGGCGACCGGCAGATCCGCACACTGACGATCCTGTTGCGCGACGTCATCCAGCGCAACGGCATCGCGCCCGAGAACGTGGTGGGCCACAGCGACATCGCGCCCCAGCGCAAAGTCGACCCCGGCCCCCTGTTCCCGTGGAAGCAACTGGCCGCTGCCGGCATCGGCCGCTGGTATGACGAGGCCGGCGCCGCCGCGCACCTGGCGCGCCTGCAGACCCAGGGTACGCCGGACGTCGCCTGGTTCCAGCAGCAGTTGCAACGCCTGGGCTACACCAGCCCGCAGCATGGCACGCTGGATCGCGCCACCCTCAATGTGCTGGCGGCGTTCCAGATGCACTATCGCCCCGCCCTGCACGACGGCCAGCCGGACGCGGAGACGGCGGCGATCATGCTGGCCATGCTGTAGGGCGGCCACCAGCCTGCGCCGGTCGTCGCGGTGCCAGGGCCGCGCGCAGGCATCATCGCGGGCGGCGGCGCCACCAGGCGGCCAGCCGCCAGCCCAGCAGCAGCGCCAGCACGGCGGCGTAAAGAATCGGCTGCGACAAGTCGTTCTTGCCCGCCTTGTGCCACCAATAATGCAGCACTGCCAGCAGGCCGATCGCGTAGATGGCGCGGTGCAGTTGCTGCCAGCGCCGCCCCATCCGGCGCATGGCCCACTGGGTGGAAGTGGCCGCCAGCGCCGTCATCAGCACGAACGCGGCGAACCCCACGGCGATGAAGGGCCGCTCGCCGATATCCTGCAGCATGGCGGCAGGATCGAACCCTCTGTCCCACCAGACCCAGGCCATGAAGTGCATGGCGCCATAGAAAAAAGCGAACAGGCCGCACATACGGCGCAGGCGCACCAGCGCCGGCTGCCCGGTCAGGCGCCGCAAGGGCGTGATCGCCAGGGTCACGAGCAGGCACACCAGCGTCCAGGTGCCCGAGGAGCGCGTCAGGAACTCCACCGGATTGGCGCTCAGGCCGTTGTTGAAACCCAGCCAGAGCCAGCGGGCGAAGGGCGCCAGGCCCAGCAGGAACAACCCGGGCTTGGCGCGCCCGACGGCCCGCGCCGACCACTGCGACTTGCGCGCCGCGGACGCGGCCACCCCTTCAGCCATGGGCGGCTTCAATAGTTGGCCTTCAGGTCCATGCCCTGGTAGAGCGACGCGACCTGCTCGGCATAACCGTTGAACATCAGGGTCTTGCGCTTGGGCGAGAACAAGCCATCCTCGCCGATGCGCCGCTCGGTGGCCTGGCTCCAGCGCGGGTGCGGCACGGCCGGATTGACGTTGGCATAGAAGCCGTATTCCTGCGGCGCGGCCTTGATCCACGAAGATACCGGCTGCTTTTCCACCAGGCGGATCTTGACCAGTGACTTGCCCGACTTGAACCCGTACTTCCAGGGCACGGCCAGCCGCAGGGGCGCGCCATTCTGGTTGGGCAGCACCTTGCCATAGACGCCGAACACCAGCATCGCCAGCGGATGCATGGCCTCGTCCAGCCGCAGGCCCTCGACGTACGGCCAGTCGAGGATGGCGGCGCGCACCCCCGGCATGTTTTCGCGTTGCACGGCGGTGACGAATTCCACGTATTTGGCATTGCCGGTGGGCTCGACCTGCTTGAGCAGCGCCGACAGCGAGTAGCCGACCCATGGAATGACCATGGACCAGCCCTCGACGCAGCGCAGCCGGTAGACGCGCTCTTCCATCGGCGCCAGCTTGAGCAGTTCGTCGATATCGAAGGTGCGCGGCTTGCCGACCTCGCCTTCGACGCTGACCGTCCAGGGCCGGGTCTGCAGCTTGCCGGCATTGGACGCCGGCTCGCCCTTGTCGACGCCGAATTCGTAGTAGTTGTTGTAGGACGTAATATCAGCAAACGACGTTTGCTTGTCCATGACGCTGAGGGCCGGACTGGGCTGGCCGGCCAGGACGCCGGCGGCTCCGCCCTGGGCGAAGGCGCTGCGCGCCGCCCAGCCCGGCAGTCCCAGGCCGGCCGCCGCCACGCCCGCGCGCAGGATCAGGTCGCGGCGCGAGCGCCAGACCGCCTCGGGGGTGATGTCGGAAGGGACGATGTCTTGGGGCTTGCGTATGAGCATGGGATTCTCCTGGGGGCCGGCGCGGCACCGCGGCACTGCACCCTGCCTGAACGGTGGACGTTTCGCGGCCCCATCATATTCCGCCGACCACGCCGGCGGTGATCAGCGATAGACCGTGGCAGGCCTCGGGCGTTCCCGCGAATACGTCCGACTCGGCCGCCACAAACGACTCAGGCGGCCGCCGTGAGGATCCGGCCAAGCAGCCATTCGCGCACGCGCGGCACACTGTCCAGGATGGCTTGCGGGCCACAACCTTCGAGTTCCTTCAGGGTATGCGCGCCATAGGTCACACCCAGGCCATGCACGCCGGCGTTGGCGGCCATCTGCAGGTCGTGCGAGGTATCGCCGACCATCACCACGCGGGCGGGGTCGACGTCCAGCTCGCTCATCAGCTCGTGCAGCATGGCCGGGTGCGGCTTGCTGAAGGTCTCGTCGGCGGTGCGGGTGGCATCGAACATGGGGCCCAGGCCGGTCGCGGCCAGGGCGCGGGTAAGGCCGACGCGGCTCTTGCCGGTGGCCACCGCCAGGCGCACATCGCGCTCGGCCAGCTCGGTCAACAGCTCGGGAATACCATCGAACAGGCGCAGTTCGGGATCGCGCAGCAGGTAGTGGGTGCGGTAACGCTCGAGGAAGCGCGGCAGCATGGCCTGGGTCAGTTGCGGCACCGCGCGGCGCAGGGCGCTTTCCAGCGACAGGCCGATCACCCAGCTGGCGTCGGAGGCCGAGGGCACCGGCAGCTCCAGGTCACGGCAGGCGCCCTGGATGGCGGCCACGATGCTGTGCGTGGAATCCATCAGGGTTCCGTCCCAGTCAAACACGACCAGCGAATACGACATATCAGACCGACTCCAGTTGTTTGAGTATTTTCCGGCACGCGGGCGGCAACTCGGCCGTCAGCGTCATCGATTCGCCCGTCAGCGGATGGTTCAGGGTCAATTGGTGAGCGTGCAGGAACATGCGGCCAAAACCCATGCGGGAGAACTCGGCCCGCACCTCGTCGTGACCGTACTTGTCGTCGCCGACGATGGGAAAGCCGCTGGCCGCCAGATGCACGCGGATCTGGTGGGTACGGCCGGTGCGCAACTCGGCGTCCACCAGGCTGTAACGGCCGAAGCGCTGCTTGAGCGTAATGATGGTGTGGGCGGTCTGGCCGTCGGGATCGACCTTGACGCGGCGCTCGCCCGACTGGGTGGTCCACTTGGACAGCGACAGCTTGATGTGCTGGCGATCGTTGACCCAGTCGCCCTCGACCAGCGCATAGTAGTGCTTGTCGCTGCGCCCCTCGCGCAGCATGGCGTGCAGGGCCAGCAGCGCGCTGCGCTTCTTGGCCACCATGAGCAGGCCGGAGGTCTCGCGGTCGAGCCGGTGCACCAGTTCCAGGAACTTGGCCTCGGGACGGGCGGCGCGCAGTTGCTCGATGACACCGAAGGACACGCCGCTGCCGCCATGCACCGCCACACCGGCCGGCTTATCCACCACCAGCATCGCGTCGTCCTCGAACACCACCGGGAATTCGGCGGCCGGCACCGGCTTGGGCTTGCCCGGATCGGGCAGGCGCAGCGGCGGAATCCGCACCATGTCGCCTTCCGCGACCCGGTAATCGACCGGGATACGTCCCTTGTTCACCCGGACTTCGCCGCCGCGAATGGCCTTGTAGATATGGGTTTTGGGGACACCCTTGCACAGGCGCATCAGGTAATTGTCCAGGCGCTGGCCGGCGTGCTCGGCGCCCACTTCCACCATGCGGACGGAGGGGGGGGCCATAGGGGAGGAAGTTTCTTTGCGCATTGCGGAAAGCGACATATAATCGGGACAGCCTTAAGGGGCTGAATCAGCCGCTGGCGTAGAGATGCAACTCAAGAACGCAACTCCGTCGAGCGCGTGGGCCGCCATTGTACTGCCTGCTCATTCAACCCCTGGGTCATTTGGTCGCCGGCGCAACCGCGCCCTGCCGGATAGTGGTGTGGCATTCATCTTGCCCGCTGTCCCAGCAGGTCCGTTGCCTGCCGCAAGCGGCTTGAAGCACTGCAAGAATCGTCGCATATTTAAAGCACCAGCTGCGTGTAGGCAACCAATCCGACCGCAACTGCCGTTCACAGCACATTTCCGTCAAACCACATTCAGTGAAGCTGACCCTCCTGCTGAAAGAACCCCGTGCCCCACGGCACGACGTGCCCGCCTGACCCGCGGCGGATACGCCTGGGCGCCGCCCAGGTACGGTCCGCATCTTCTTGCCCGCTTCAGCCGCAGCCCGAGTGGCCCGAGGTCACGCGCCGATATCGGCGCGTCATGACAACGGAGAAACCCTCTCATGAAGCGCATGCTGTTCAATGCGACGCACCAGGAAGAATTACGCGTCGCGATCGTCGATGGGCAAAAACTCATCGACCTAGACATCGAGACTGCCGGCCGCGAACAACGCAAAGGCAACATCTACAAAGGTGTCATCACCCGGATCGAGCCCGGCCTTGAAGCTTGCTTCGTCAACTACGGCGAAGACCGCCACGGCTTTCTTCCCTTCAAGGAAGTGGCCCGCAGCTTCTTCAAGGAAGGCGTCGACGTCCGCACCGCCCGCATCCAGGACGCCCTGCGCGAAGGCCAGGAACTGATCGTCCAGGTCGAAAAGGAAGAGCGCGGCAACAAGGGCGCCGCCCTGACCACGTTCATCTCGCTGGCTGGCCGCTACCTGGTGCTGATGCCCAACAACCCCCGTGGCGGTGGCGTTTCGCGCCGCGTCGAGGGCGAGGACCGCCAGGAACTGCGCGACACGATGGAGCAGCTCGAGCTGCCCCAGGGCATGAGCATCATCGCCCGCACCGCGGGCATCGGCCGCAACGTCGAAGAACTGCAATGGGACTTGTCGTACCTGTTGCAACTCTGGACCGCCATCGACGGCGCCGCGCGCGACAACTCCGCGCCGATCCTGATCTATCTCGAATCCAGCCTGGTCATCCGCGCCATCCGCGATTACTTCTCGCCCGAGATCGGTGAAATCCTGATCGACACGGACGAAATCGCCGACCAGGCCACCGCGTTCATGAGCGTGGTGATGCCGGACAACGTTCAGCGCGTCAAACGCTACCGCGATGACATCCCGCTGTTCTCGCGCTTCCAGATCGAACACCAGATCGAAACGGCCTACTCGCGCACGGTGACGCTGCCCTCGGGCGGCGCCATTGTCATCGACCACACCGAAGCGCTGGTGTCGGTGGACGTTAACTCGGCGCGCTCGACCCGCGGCGCCGACATCGAGGAAACCGCCCTGCGGACCAACTCGGAAGCCGCCGACGAAGTGGCCCGCCAACTGCGCTTGCGCGACCTGGGCGGCCTGATCGTGATCGACTTCATCGACATGGAAGACAGCAAGAACCAGCGCGCCGTCGAACAGCGCCTGCGTGATGCCCTCCATTTCGACCGCGCCCGCGTGCAGATGGGCAAGATCTCGCGCTTCGGCCTGATGGAGCTGTCGCGCCAGCGCCTGCGTCCGGCCCTGAACGAAGGCTCGCACATCACCTGCCCGCGTTGCAACGGCACCGGCGTGATCCGCGACGCCGAATCCAGCGCCCTGCACGTCCTGCGCCTGCTGCAGGAAGAAGCCATGAAGGAAAACACCGCGGCGGTTCACGCCCAGGTGCCGGTCGACGTGGCGACCTACCTGCTTAACGAAAAGCGCGCCGACATCACCAAGATGGAAGCCCGCCTGAAGGTCAACCTGGTGCTGATCCCCAACAAGCACCTGGAAACCCCGCACCATCATATCGAGCGCCTGCGCCACGACGATCCGCGCCTGGAAGAAGTCAAGACCAGTTTCGAGCTGGTCGAGGCCCCGGCCACGGACGCCCCCTGGCAGCCGCGCGAAAGCGAGATCAAGGCCCGTCCCGAAGCCCTGGTCAAGGGCATCACGCCCTCGCAGCCGGCCCCGGTATCGACGCCCACCCCGGCGCCCGCCGCCCCGGCCGTCCCGGCGCAAGCGAGCCGTCCCGGCCTGCTCAAGCGCCTGTTCGGCTGGTTGACCGGCAACGCCGAGGCCACCCAGGCCGCGCCTGCCGCCGCCCAGGAGGACGCGGGCGCCAAGCGCGCCGCGGCTCCCTCGCGCGGCAAGGGCCGCCACGATGGCCAGGAACGCCGCGGCGAACGCCATGGCTCGGATCGCAACCGCAACCGTCGCGGCGAATCGCGCACGGAAGGTGCCGAGGGCGGCGAAGGCGGCCGTCACCACATCCGAGGCAACCGTCGCCCCGAAGGCGAGCGCGGCGAACGCCAGGAACGTGGCGAACGCAACAACCGCAACGAACGTGGCGAACGCGATCAGACCGTGCAGGCCGCGCAAGCTTCGAACCGTCCCGACAACACGCCGGAAGCGGTCGGCGATGACGCCGGCGCCAGCCGCAACCGCCGTCGTGGCCGTGGCCGCAACCGCCGTGAGGAAGGCCAGGCCGACGCGCCGATGAGCGAGCAGGAAAGCATGGTGGCCGCGCTGGCCCAGTCCGTCGCCACGGCGCTGCCTGAAGCCGCCCGCCAGCCCGCCGATGCCCAGGCCGAACCCGCCGAGGCCATCGACCAGATCGCCGATGGCGTGCCCGCCGCCGAAGGCGCCGAGGCCGGCGCCGATCCGGAACGCAAGCGCCGCCGCCGCCGCAGCCGCCGTGGCCGCCGCAGCCCGGACGAGGCCGGCGTGGCAGGCAGCGACGAGCCGTTGGAAGACGGCGCCGAGGACGACGCCGGCGAACAGGCCGAGAACGTGACCGCCGCGCCCGCGCCGGTCGCCGCTGTGGCCGAACCCGCCGCAACGCAAGCCGAAGCGCCTGTGCAACAGACCGAAACCGTCCAGGCTGACGCCGTGCCGGCCGCGGTTCAGGCTGAGCAGGCACCGGTCGCCTCGTTCGAGCCGCAAGCCCCGCAACCCGTCCACACCGCGGCTGCCGAAGCGACCGCGCCGGTGGCCGTCGAACCCGCCAGCCAGGTTTCCGAGCCGGCCGTGCCCGCCGTGGCACCGGTGGAAGCCGCCACGGTCGAACCGGTGATTGCACCGGCCGTGACGGCAGCGCCGGTCGAACCGCAGGCCGTCCCGGCCCCGGTGGCGACGCCGGCCATGCCGGCGGAAACGGCACCGGCCAGCGCCCAGCCCATCGTGGTGCCGGCAACGGCCCCCTCGGCCAAGGCCCAGGCCTTGCACGATGTGGTCAACGCCGCTGGCCTGCAGTGGGTGGAAACCGACCCCGAGCGCCACGCGCAGACGCAACTGCGCATCGCCGCCGCGCACACGCCGGTCCGCCTGGGCCGCGAACGCAAGCCGGTGGCTCCGGTCTCGAATGAACCGCTGGTTCAGGTCGAAACCCGCCACTGAGGCAAGCCGCGCAAGCAGAAGCCCCCATCGTCCGATGGGGGCTTTTTTTGCGCCTGCCGTGGCCCTCGCCGGGGACTGGCGCGGGCCGGGGCCAAAAAAAAACCCTCGTCGCCGAGGGTTTTCGTCAGGCCGGACCGCGCGGCGATCAGAACTGGTACGTATAGGTCAATTGCACCGTATCCAGGCCCGGATTCGGGCGCTTGATGCTGGCATTGGAGAAGTGCGAGTAGCGCAGGCCGATGCGGTTGTTCGGGGTCAGCAGAAAACCCAGGCCGACGTGGTCGCCGAACTGGAAGGCGGTGCTGATGTTCTCGTTGGCGAAGCGCGTGCGCGAGAACACGGTGGCACCGATACCGGCTTCGAGGTAGAAGCGCTCGCCGGTCCACCAACGGAACATCGGGATCGCATTCAGTTGCCACACGCTGCTGGGCGAGCGGTCGCCGTTGGCCTGCCAGTACGACACGCCGAGTTCGGGGGTGAGATCCAGGCGGCCCCAGTTGCCACCGAACTGATAGGTCCAGACCGAGGGCGTTTCGTAGTTCAAGGTGAAGCGCTGATAGTGGTCGCCCACGCCATAGTGCAGGCTCACCCCGCCCTGGGTACCCTCGGACGACTGGGCGCTGGCGAGGGTGGCGGCTCCGGCGAGGGCCAAACCGGCAAGGCGGACAAGCATTTTCTTCTTCGTCGACTGCATTGGGAGCAACTCCGTATTTTGTTGGGATGACATCTCGCGGCAACGCGCGAGTGTTATCCAGTACTACAGAACATAGCAAAAACCGGGCCAGAAGGCTCGCAACATGTCGCAATAAGGCAACAAAAATCATGAAAAACACTGTTCCGCCAGCGCCTGAAAATGACGCTGCCACGGCGCTGAAAACCGGGGCCATGAAAAAGCCGCCGGCACAAGTGCGCGGCGGCTTTTTCATGGCCCCGGACAGAGGCCGGGAAGGCTGGATCAGGCGGCGGTGACGACGTCGGCGGGCTGGTTGGTCAGCAGGGCCAGCAAACGGGCGATTTCCTCGCGCAACTGGCGGCGATCCACCACCATGTCGATGGCGCCCTTCTGCAGCAGGAACTCGGCGCGCTGGAAACCTTCCGGCAGCTTCTCACGCACGGTCTGTTCGATCACGCGCGGGCCAGCGAAGCCGATCAAGGCCTTGGGCTCGGCGATCACCACGTCGCCCATGAAGGCGAAGCTGGCGGACACACCGCCCATGGTGGGATCGGTCAGCACGCTGATGAAGGGCAGGCCAGCGGCCGACAGACGCGTCAGCATGGCGTTGGTCTTGGCCATCTGCATCAGCGACAGCAGGCTTTCCTGCATGCGCGCGCCACCCGAGGCGGCGACACAGATGAAAGGCGTCTTGTTGTCGAGCGCGGCCTGGGCGCCACGCGCGAAGCGCTCGCCGACCACCGAGCCCATGGAGCCGCCCATGAATTCGAATTCGAAGCAGGCCAGCGTCGCGGGCACGCCACGGATGGAGCCGCTGACCACCACCAGCGCGTCGGTCTCGCCGGTCTGCTTGACGGCCTCGGCCAGGCGCTCGGGATACTTGCGGGTGTCCTTGAACTTGAGCGAGTCGACCGACCGCGTGCTCTGGCCGATCTCGACCCGGCCTTCCATGTCGAGCAGCGAATCGATGCGGGCGCGGGCCCCGATGCGCATGTGGTGATCGCACTTGGGGCAGACGTGCAGGTTGGCCGCCAGGTCTTCGCTGTACAGCACCGTTTCGCACGACGGGCATTTCACCCACAGGCCTTCGGGCACGCGGCGGGCGCCGCTGTCGCTGGTTTTGTTGATGCGAGGCGGCAGGAGTTTTTCGATCCAGCTCATTGTTTTTTCATCCCGTAAGGAAGTCGCGCCAGGCCGTTCAGGCCGGCACGCTCGGTCGTTTTACTTGATCCAGCGCCTGCCGGATGGTGCGCAGCCAGCCGCTGGCGGCGGCGACTGCGGCGTCGGTTTGCTGGGCGGCGGGGGCGTTCGCCACCGCCTGCTCCATGGTTTCAATCAGTTTGCTGCCGATCACGACCGCGTCGGCCACGCGGGCCACGCGCTGCGCGCTTTCCGCGTCGCGGATACCGAAGCCCACGCCGACCGGGATGTCGCGCACGTGCCGGCGTATCACCGCCACGCGTTCGGCGACGTCGTCGGTGTTGAGCGAGCCGGCGCCCGTCACACCCTTGAGCGACACGTAGTAGACATATCCGCGGGCCACGTGGGCCACGGCCTGGATACGCGCTTCGGTCGAGGTGGGGGCCAGCAGGAAGATCGGGGCGATGCCGTGGCGGCTGAGGGTGCCGGCGAACTCGACCACTTCTTCGGGCGGATAGTCGACCACCAGCACGCCGTCCACGCCCGCGACTTCGGCGCGCCGGGCGAACTCGGCCTGTCCCATGCGCTCGATCGGGTTGGCGTAGCCCATCAGCACCACGGGGGTGGCCGTATCGCGCTGGCGGAACTCGGCCACCAGATCGAGCACACGGCCCAGCCCCACGCCCTGGGCGATGGCGCGCTCGGCGGCGCGCTGGATCACCGGGCCGTCGGCCATGGGATCGGAGAATGGCACGCCCAATTCGATGACGTCGGCGCCGGCTTCGACCAGGGCGTGCATCAGGGGCACGGTGGTCTGAGGCGACGGATCGCCGGCGGCGATGTAGGGAATGAGGGCCGCGGCACGGCCGGATTCGGCGGTGCGCCCGAAGGCGGCGGCAATGCGATCGGAACGGGTTGTCGTCATGTTAGAGCTCGATACCGGCACGTTCGGCGACGGTATGCATGTCCTTGTCGCCGCGGCCCGACAGATTGACCAGGATCACGGCGTCGCGCGGCAGCGTGGGAGCCATCTTCACGGCCTGGGCGATGGCATGCGACGACTCCAGCGCCGGCATGATGCCTTCGATGCGGCAGCAATCGTGGAAGGCCTTGAGGGCTTCGTCGTCGGTGATGCCGACGTATTCGGCGCGGCCGGAGTCCTTGAGCCAGGCGTGCTCGGGACCGACGCCGGGGTAGTCCAGCCCGGCCGAGACCGAGTGCGTTTCCTGGACCTGGCCGTCGGCGTCCTGCATGACGTAGGTGCGGTTGCCGTGCAGCACGCCGACCCGGCCGGCGGCCAGCGACGCGGCATGCTTGCCGCTGTCCATGCCCTCGCCGGCGGCTTCGACGCCGATCAGGCGCACGTTCTCGTAGGGGATGTAGGGGTGGAAGATGCCCATGGCGTTGGAGCCGCCGCCGACCGCGGCCACGACGTAGTCGGGCTGGCGGCCGATGGCCTCGGGCATCTGCGTCAGGCATTCGTTGCCGATGACGGTCTGGAAATCGCGCACCATGCGCGGATAGGGGTCTGGCCCCGCCACCGTGCCGATGATGTAGAAGGTGTTCTCGATGTTGGTGACCCAGTCGCGCATGGCTTCGTTGAGCGCGTCCTTCAGGGTGCGCGAGCCGGACGAGACCGGCACCACCGTGGCGCCCAGCAGCTTCATGCGATAGACGTTGGAAGCCTGACGGCGCACGTCTTCGCTGCCCATGTAGACCACGCATTCCATGCCGTAGCGGGCCGCCACCGTGGCCGTGGCCACGCCGTGCTGGCCGGCACCGGTCTCGGCGATGACGCGCGGCTTGCCCATGCGCTTGGCCAGGAGCGCCTGGCCGATGCAGTTGTTGATCTTGTGGGCGCCGGTGTGGTTGAGGTCTTCGCGCTTGAACCAGATCTGCGCGCCGCCCAGTTGGTCGGACCAGCGGCGGGCGTGATAGACCGGGCTGGGGCGGCCGACGAAATGCTTGAGTTCGTAGTTGAACTCTTCCAGGAAGGCGGGATCGACACGATAGCGATCATAGGCCGCGCGCAGCTCGTCGAGCGCGTGCATCAGCGTTTCCGCCACGAAAACACCGCCATAAGGGCCGAAATGGCCCAGGGCATCCGGAAAATCGTAAGGTTTCACCAAGCATCTCCCCCGGTATCACGGCCGGCCTCTGCCGTCCGCGAATCCGGTTTGCAACCCGTCATTTTACCTGACGCCGGTCGCGGGCGGGGACGGCGTCCCCTGCCCCGCCGGCGCCACGCCCGGGCGTCAGAGCGACTGCCCCATGCGGCGCAGGAAGGTCTCGCAGGCGGCCAGTTGGTCGAGCGCGACGAACTCGTTAGGCTTGTGCGCCTGCTCGATGTGGCCGGGGCCGCAGACCACGGTGGGGATGCCGATGCCCTGGAACAGGCCGGCCTCGGTGCCGTAGGCGACCTTGCGGGTGGCGCGGTCCTCGGTCAGGGCGCGCACCAATTGGGTGATGGCGGCCTCTTCGGACGCTTCCAGGGCCGGCGCGGCGGCGCCGGTCTCGATCTCGATGCGGGCGCCGTCGAATTCGGCCTGCATGCGCGGCAGGAGCTCATCGCGCACGTATTTTTCGACTTCGGCCTGGATCTGGTCGGGCTGCATGCCCGGCAGGTTGCGGAATTCATAGGTGAATTCGCACAGCTCGGGAATGGTGTTGACCGCGATGCCGCCGCGGATCTGGTTGGTCGTCATGGTCGAGAACGGCACGTCGTAGAACCGGTCGTAGGGGCCGTTGGCCTTGAAGCTGTCGGCCAGATCGCGGATGCGGCAGATCAGGCGGGCGGCGTATTCGATGGCGTTGCAGCCGCGCGGGGTCAGCGACGAGTGCGCCGCCTTGCCGTGCACCTTGCAGCGGAACAGGTTGATGCCCTTGTGCGCCACCACCACCTGCATGCCGGTGGGTTCGCCCACCACGCAGCCCTCGGGGCGGATGCCGCGGTCGAGCAGGTCGGCCAGCATGTATGGGGCGCCGGCGCAGCCGACTTCCTCGTCGTACGAGAACGCCAGGTGGATCGGCTTCTTGCGCGGCATGGCCAGGAATTCCGGCACCAGCGCCAGCGAGCCGGCAATGAAACCCTTCATGTCGCAGCTGCCGCGGCCATACAGCAGACCGTCCTTTTCGACCAGCTTGAACGGATCGGTGCTCCAGTCCTGGCCATCGACCGGCACCACGTCGGTGTGGCCGGACAGGACGATACCGCCCTGCGAGTTGCCGTCCTGGGCCGGCAGGGTGGCGAAGAGGTTGGCCTTGGTGCGCTCGGGATTGTGCGCCAGCCACGCCTCGACGCCCTGGCCCTTGAGCCAGTCGCGGACGGTCTCGATGAGGGCAAGATTGGAATTTCGGCTGGTGGTGTCGAAACCGACCAGCGTCTCCAGCCAGGTGCGCGCGTTCATGTAGCAACTCTCTCGGGGAAAAGCAGGAGTGTAAAGCCAGGACGCGTCCGCGTCCTGCGCCGCGGGCCGGACGCGAGCCGCGCCTGGGCCTAGAATGACGGCCTTCAAGCAGCAAGCCCCCCAAGGAGAAACCGTGCAGCACAAAGCAGTTCCCACGCGCAATATCGTGGCGGCAGTGATCGGCAATGCCCTCGAATGGTATGACTTCCTGGTGTTCGCGTTCATGACGCCGATCATCTCGAAACTGTTCTTTCCGACCGATCCCAGTGTTCCGGGCAGCGAACTGAACGCCATCCTGATGACCACGGCGATCTTCGGCGTCGGCTTCTTCATGCGTCCGGTGGGCGGCATCATCCTGGGCCTGTACGGCGACAAGAAGGGCCGCAAGTCGGCCATGGTGCTGGTGACCTCGCTGATGGCGGTGTCCATCGCCCTGATCACCGTGGCGCCCACCTATCACGCCGCCGGCATCCTGGCGCCCATCTTCATCCTGATCGCGCGGCTGCTGCAGGGCTTCTCGGCCGGCGGCGAGTTCGGCACCTCGACCGCCCTGCTGATCGAGATGGCGCCCAATGGCAAGCGCGGCTTCTACGGCTCGTGGCAGATGGCCGGCCAGATGCTGGCGCTGCTGATCGGCGCGGCCTGCGGCACGCTGATCACCGAGTTCTTCACGCAAGAGCAGATCGCGGCCTGGGCCTGGCGCCTGCCGTTCGCCTTCGGCCTGGTGATTGTGCCGATCGCCATCTATATTCGCCGCAACATCGACGAAACCGACGCCTTCAAGCAGATGAAGGAAGACGAGCGCCAGGCCGCCGCGCGCGGCGAGGTGCAGCGCCTGAGCCTGGCCGAGATGGTCCGCACCCACACCCGCGAGACGTTGATCGGCGTGGGCCTGGTGGTGACGGCGACGGTGTCGATCTACATCACCTTCACCTACCTGGTGACCTACTCGACCCAGATTCTGAAACTGCCGCTGAACCAGACCTTCCTGGTGCAGATGGCGGGCGCGGCGCTGATGGTGCTGCTGACGCCGTTCATGGGCGCCTGGTCCGACCGTGCCGGCCGCCGCCCCATCGTGATCGGCTCGCTGATCGGCTACCTGGTGGTGCTGTATCCGCTGTACTACTGGCTGTCAGATGCGCCGTCGATCGGCCGCCTGCTGACCGTGCAGATCGTGGTGTGCTTCTTCGTGTCGGCCTTCTTCGGGGTGTTCAGCACCGTCATGGCGGAGCTGTTCCCGGCGCGGGTGCGCTCGGTGGGCCTGTCGCTGGCCTATAACGTGGCGGTGATGATCTTCGGCGGTTTCGCGCAATTCATCGTGACCTGGCTGATCAAGACCACCGGCTCGCCGATGGCGCCGGCCTATTACGTCATGTTTGGCGTGGCGCTGGGGCTGGTGGCGTCGTTCTTCATGCGCGAACGCGCCCACGAGAACCTGGACCACTGAGATCGGCCGGCAGCATCCCGGGCCGCCACGGCCCGGGAAGTCGCGCCAACGCGGCCCTACCCCGCGCGGTCTGCTCCAGAGCGTGCCCGGCTAGCGGCGCACCGCCGACGACACGCCCGGCACTTCGGCCAGCGCATCCAGCGCGCGAGCCAGCGATTCACCGCCGCGCACCTCCACCGTGAACACCATATGGGCCAGCGACTGACGGCTCTGGGTGTTCACGCCCACCACGTTCAGGCGCAGCCGCGCGAACACTTCGGACAGGTCGCGCAGCAGGCCCGGGCGGTCGTGCGCGCGCACACTGATGTCGACCGGATAGAAGGTGTCGGCCGGGGTCTCGCCCCAGGCCACCTCGATCACGCGCTCGGGTTCGCGCGCGGCCAGCGCCAGGTAGCTGTGGCAGTCGCTGCGGTGGATCGACACGCCGCGCCCGCGCGTCACGAAGCCGGCGATCGCGTCGGGCGGCGCCGGACGGCAGCAGCGCGCCAGTTGCGTCAGCAGCGAGTCCACGCCCACCACCAGCACCCCGCTCTTGCCGCTTTTCTCGGCGCTGCCGGCGCTGGCGTGGCGCAGGGCGGCCGGCTGCGGCTCGACGGCGGGCGCCGGCTGCTGGAACACGGCGTCGATCTGGCGCAGGCTGAACTCTTCCTTGGCGGCGGCCACATACAGGTCATCCGCGCGGGCGAAACCCAGGTTCTGCGCCAACTGTTCGAGGTTGATGGCGGTCTTGCCCAGCCGCTGCAGTTCCTTTTCGACCAGCGCCTGGCCCTGTGTGATGCGCTGTTGCAGTTCAATGGCGTTGAACCACATGCGCACCTTGGCGCGGGCCCGCGGACTGGCCAGGAAGCCCAATTGCGGATTGAGCCAGTCGCGCGACGGGCCGCCGGACTTGGCCGAGATGATCTCGACCGTCTGGCCGGTGGCCAGGCGCGTCTGCAGCGGCACCATCTGGCCGTCGACGCGCGCCCCCCGGCAGCGGTGGCCCAGGTCGGTATGCAGGTGATAGGCGAAATCGACCGGCGTCGCGCCGGCCGGCAACTCGATCACGCGGGCCTGCGGCGTCAGCACATAGATGCGCTCATCCGTCGGCGCGGGCGCGACGGCCGCATGGCGGCTTTTGCCCGGCCCGGACTTGCCGGCGGCGGATCGGGTGCCTTCGGGTTTGTCGGCGGCGGGCGCCTCGCCCGCCTCGACGTCGCTGTTCCAGGCCAGCAACTGGCGCATCCAGGCCAGTTGCCGGTCGTATTCGCTAGAGGCGGCCACCTGCCCGCCCTTGGCGCCGGCCTCCTTGTAGCGCCAGTGGGCGGCCATGCCGTACTCGGCGAACTGATGCATCTCGCGGGTACGTATCTGTACCTCGAACGGCCGGCCATCGTCGTCGGCCACCACCGTGTGCAGCGAGCGGTAGCCATTGGGCTTGGGCCGCGAGATGTAATCGTCGAACTCGTCGGACAGCGGCGTCCACATTTCGTGCACCATGCCCAGCGCCATGTAACACGCGCGCACGTCCTCGACGATGATGCGCAGGGCGCGCAGGTCGTACATCTGCGAGAAGTCGAGCCGCTTGATCCGCATCTTGTTCCAGATGCTGTAGATGTGCTTGGGCCGGCCGCTGACCTCGGCCTCGATGCCGTGCTTGGCCAGCGCCGTCTGCAGGCGCTCGATGGCGCCAGCGATGAAGGCCTCGCGCTCGACCCGCTTTTCCTCGAGCAGGCGGGCGATCTGCTTGTAGCGGTCGGGCTCCAGGAAGCGGAACGCCAGGTCTTCCATTTCCCACTTGATCTGCCAGATGCCCAGGCGGTTGGCCAGCGGCGCGTACAGATCCAGGGTTTCGCGGGCGAAGGCGGTCGAACAGGGCGTCTTGCTTTCGGCATGCCAGCGCAGGGTGCGCAGGCGCGAAGCCAGGCGCATCAGCACGATACGCAGGTCGGCCGCCATGGCCAGCAGCATCTTGCGCTGCATTTCCTTCTGCGAGCCGGTTTCCGCCTCGGCGTCGCTGGCCTGGCGCGCCACCACGCCCAGGCGCAGCAGGGCGCGCGTGCCCTGCACCAGGCGGGCCACCTCGGCGCCGAAAGCGGTGGCGATCGGGTCGTTGCGCAGCGCGGGGGCCGGCGCGGTCAGGTCGGTGGGCAAGGCCGCCAGCAGGGCCGCGGCGCGCGTGGCGGCGTCGGTGTGCAGGCCCGCCAGGATCCGCGCCACGCCGGCGCCGTGCGAAGCCAGCGGTTCGCCCGTCAGGGCCTGCTGGCCCTCGAAACGGGGAACCGACCAGGCCACCGCCTGGTCGATAAGCGCAAGGCCGCCGGCGTCGAGGCCCGCGCCCGCCTCCTGTCGCCAGGAAGCGTCGAAAGGCGAAGGCGCATCAGGTACGGGCGGGGCGGACATCGCGAACGTCGTGCGGAACGGTAATCGAAGATTCCGACACTCTACACTAGGAATCAACGCTGAAAACCCTGGCTGGTGCCAGGCACATATACAAGGAACCCAAGCTTATGTTGCGCTGGCTCAAGGGCCGGGGAGCGCGCGCCGCCGAGGTGGCGCAGATGCAGGCCCGGATCGCCCCCGCCCTCTGGCGGCAGGTGCTGGACGCCCATCCCTTCCTGGCGGCGCTGGACGCCACGGAATCCGCGCAGTTGCTGGCGCGCGCGGCCTGGCTGCTGGCCAGCAAGACCATCAACGGCGCGCGCGGTCTGGAGGTAACCGACTTCATGCGGCTGTCGATCGCCGCCCAGGCCAGCCTGCCGATCCTGAACCTGACGCCCACGCTGTACGAGGGCTGGGACGAGATCATCGTCTATCCGGCCGGCTTTCGCATCCCGCGCAGGCAGATGGACGAAGACGGCGTAATGCACGAGTACCTGGAAGACGCCGCCGGCGAGGCCTGGGAAGGCGGCCCCTTGATCCTGTCATGGGAAGACACGCAGTTGTCCGAGGGCGGCTTCAACGTGGTGATCCACGAATTCGCGCACAAACTCGACCTGCAGTCGGGCCTAGCCGACGGCATGCCGTCGCTGGCGGCCCACGGCGACCTCAAGCCGCGCGAGTGGCGCCGCATCCTGGACGACAGCCTGGACCGCTTCATCGCCGCGGTGGACGCGGTGGAGGCGGCCATTCCCCACGATGTGGACCCGGAAAGCGCGCAGGCCGACGCCTGGTACGGCCAGTTGCCGCTGGATCCGTATGCCGCCACCGACGAAGCTGAGTTCTTCGCCGTCAGCTCCGAACACTTCTTCGTCGATCCCTACCCCATGGCCCAGGCCCTGCCCGAATGGTTTGGCCTGTTGCGGGCCTACTATCGCCAGGACACCCTGGCGCGCTACCCATGAAACGGCTGCTGATCGTGTGGCATTCGCGCACCGGCGCGGCCCGCCAGATGGCCGAGGCCGCCGCCCGCGGCGCCATCGCGGCGGCCGCGCTGCTGGAACAGCCCGACGACCTGACAGTGACCCTGCGCCGCGCCGCGGACGCCGGGGTGGACGAGATGCTGGGCAGCGACGCTTTCCTGTTCTGCGCGCCGGAAAACCTGGCCAGCCTGAGCGGCGAAATGAAGGAATTCTTCGACCGTTGCTACTACGGCGCGCTCGACCGCATCCCCGGACGGCCGTACGCCTGCCTGATCAGCGCCGGCAGCGACGGCGCCGGCGCGGCGCGCCAGGTGGAACGCATCTGCATTGGCTGGCGCCTGCGCGCCGTGATGCCGCCGCTGATCGTCAACCTGGGCGCGCAGACGCCCGGACAGATCGCCGCCCCCAAGATCGTGGCGGCAGACGAACTGGCGCGCTGCGAAGAGGCCGGCGGCCTGCTGGCCGGCCTGTTGCTGACGACGGGTTAGCGCCAGTGCCGGCCGCGACGGACGCCCGGAAACAAAAAAGCCCTCCGGCGTGCCGGAGGGCTTTCATCGTGCATGCGGCGTTCAGGCGACGGCGGCGGTGACGACGATCTCGACCTTGTAATCGGGATTGGCCAGGCGGGCCTCGACGGTGGCGCGCGGGGGCGAGTTGCCGTCGGCGACCCAGGCGTCCCAGGCCTTGTTCATGCCGTCGAATTCCTTCATGTTGGCCACGTAGATCTGGGCCATCAGGATCTTGGTCTTGTCGGTGCCGGCTTCGGCCAGCAGGCGGTCGATCGTCGCGAGCACTTGCTCGGTCTGGCCGGTGATGTCCAGCGTGGCATCGTCCGGCACCTGGCCCGCCAGGTACGCGACGCCGTTGTAGACGGCCATGTCCGACAGGCGCTTGGCGACGTGGAAGCGCTTGATGCTGCTCATGAATATTCCCCTAATGACGAGTTGACGGGTTGGAACAATACGAAGAATGGCGAACTTTACCCTGCCGCGGTGTCAGGCGGGCGGCAACTGGAACACCTGGCGCAGATAGGCCAGGTAGGCCGGATCGTCGCACATGGTCTTTTCGGGCGCATCCGACACCTTGGCCACCGGCTGGCCATTGCAGCGAACCATCTTCATGACGATCTGCAGCGGCTCGTGGCCCAGATCGTTGGTGAGGTTGGTGCCGATGCCGAACGACACCTTGCAGCGCCCGGCAAACTGGCGCGCCAGTTCGATGGCGCGCGGGAAGGTCAGCGAATCCGAGAACACCAGCGTCTTGGCGCGCGGGTCAACGCGGTTCTTGCGGTAGTGTTCGAGCAGCCGCTCGCCCCAGACGAAGGGATCGCCTGAATCATGCCGCGCGCCGTCGAACAGTTTGCAGAAATACATGTCGAAATCGCGCAGAAAGGCGTCCATGCCATAGACGTCGGAAAGCGCGATGCCGAGGTCACCGCGGTATTCCTTGGCCCACACCTCCAGCGCGTACACCTGCGAATCGCGCAGCCGCGGACCCAGCGCCTGGCAGGCCTGCAGGTATTCGTGGCCCATGGTGCCCAACGGCAGGACTTCGTGCTGCTTGGCCAGCAGCACATTGCTGGTGCCGGCGAAGTGCGGCCCCATCTGCGCCTTCATGGTCGACACGATCTCTTCGTGCCAGACCTTGGAGAAGCGGCGGCGGGTGCCGTATTCGGCCACGCGGAAATCGGCCAGCGCCGGATCGTCCAGCACCAGGTGCATCTTCGATTGCAGGCGCTTGCGGCCTTCCGCCCAGTCCGGGTTCTTGCGCGTGTTGCGGAAGTAGACCTCGTTGACGATGGCCAGCACCGGGATCTCGAACAGGATGGTGTGCAGCCAGGGGCCCTTGACCTCGATGCTGATCTCGCCCGGCCCCTCGCCTTCGCGGATGCTGATGCAGCGTTCGGGCAGGTGGAACAGTTCGAGGAAATCGACGAAGTCGCTTTTGATGAAACGCAAGCCACCCAGATATTTAAGTTCGTCCTCGGTGAAGCGCAACTGGCAAAGCTGGTGCACTTCTTCGCGGATTTCGTCCAGGTAGGGGCGCAAGTCGACCCCCGGTGTCCGGCATTTGTAACGGTACTCGACCTGGGCAGCGGGGAATTGATGCAGCACCACCTGCATCATGCTGAATTTATACAGGTCGGTGTCGAGCAGCGAGGTGATTATCATGATTACGCGTATCGTTTCGCGACACCATAGCATAGCGAGGCACGGCAAACCCCCAATGCGCCACGATGTCAACAGGGTATTGGCGACGTATCGGCCGCGCATTGGGTAAAATTCGCCCAACAAGACACAATGCCGCCTGCCCGGAGTTCCTGAGAATGACCCACGTTGTCACCGAAAACTGTATCAAGTGCAAGTACACCGATTGCGTCGACGTATGCCCGGTGGACTGTTTTCGTGAGGGTCCGAACTTTCTGGTGATCGACCCCGACGAGTGCATCGACTGTGCCGTGTGCATCCCCGAATGCCCGGCCAACGCCATCTACGCCGAGGAAGACGTGCCGCAGGACCAACTCAACTTCATCGCCCTGAACGCCGAACTCTCGCCCGAGTTCGCCAGCATCAGCCGCGCCAAGAAGCCGCTGCCCGACGCCGACGAATGGAACGGCAAGCAGGGCAAGCTGCAATACCTGGAAAAATGATCCGCGAGCGCGCGGCCGTCCCCGGCCCGCGCCGCGCGATGTGCCGATGACCGACGATTCCAAATACACGCGCCAGACCGTCACCCACGTCCATACCTGGGTACCCGACAAGCTGTTCTCGGTGCGCGTCACGCGCGACGACGCGTATGCCTTCCAGCCGGGCCAGTTCGCCCGCGTCGGTCTGCCGGGCGCCGAGGATCCCGCCGGCCCGCCCACGCTGTGGCGCGCCTATTCGATGGTGTCGGCCCCGCACCAGCCCTGGCTGGAGTTCTATTCCATCGTGGTCCCCGAGGGGCTGTTCAGCCCGCGCATGGCGCGGCTGCAGCCGGGCGACGCCCTGTACGTCGAAAAAGCGCCCTACGGCTTCCTGACACTGGAACGCTTCGCGCCCGGCGGTGACCTCTGGCTGCTGGCCTCCGGCACGGGCCTGTCGGCCTACCTGTCGATCCTGCGCGACCCGGCCGTTTGGCGCGCCTATCGCCGCATCGTCCTGGTGCACGGCGTGCGCACCGCGGCGGAGCTGGCCTATCGCGAGGAAATCGAAGGCTGGCGCAATGATCCGTCCCTGGCCGAGCGGTTCGCGGCCGAGCCGGACAAGCTGATGTACCTGCCCATCGCCACCCGCGAGGCCCTGCCCGGCATGCCGCAGGCGCGCCTGACCACCCTGATCGCCGACGGCGGGCTGGAACGCCTGGCGGGCCTGCCCCTGGACCCGGAGCACGCCAAGATCATGCTCTGCGGCAATCCGGACATGCTGGCCGACGCCCGCAAGCTGCTGGGCGAACGCGGCTTCAAGCCGGGCCGCCGCGGCATCCCCGGCAATCTGGCAGTGGAAAACTACTGGTGAGCCGCCGCCCCTCTCCGGATGGGCCTCCGGCCCGTCCGGCTTAGTGCAAAAATCCGCCGTTTTCCTCCCCCCATCGCCGCGGATTGCGCCCTAAACTGGTGCCCAAGGGATGACGGGTCGCATTTTTGCAACACAAAATCCGGTTTTCAGGCGCTTTCGTCAGACAAATTGGAAATACCGTTACTCCCCGGCGCAATAATCGGGGCACACGCACGACCCAGAAGGACTCCCCCAATGCTGTACCAATTGCACGAAATGCAGCGCGCCTTCCTGACTCCGTTCGCTGCATTCACGGATGCCGGTTCCCAGCTGTTCTCCAGCCCCTACAGCCCCCTTGCCTACACCCCGATCTCGCGCCAGATGGCCGCGGGATACGAGCTGATGACGCGCATCGGCAAGGAATACCAGAAGCCCGCCTGGAACCTGCCCGCCACGGAAATCAGCGGCAAGTCGGTGCGTGTCACCGAATCGATCGTGCTGGACAAGCCCTTCTGCCGCCTGGTGCACTTCCACCGCGACGTGCGCCAGGCCCCGCAGGACGATCCCAAGGTGCTGCTGGTCGCGCCGCTGTCCGGCCACCACGCCACCCTGCTGCGCGATACGGTGCGCGCCCTGCTGCCCGGCCATGACGTCTATGTCACCGACTGGGTCGACGCGCGCATGGTGCCGCTGTCGGCCGGCCCGTTCCACCTGAACGACTACGTGCGCTATGTGCAGGATTTCATCCGCCACCTGGGGCCGGATGTGCACGTGATCTCCGTCTGCCAGCCCACCGTGCCGGTGCTGGCCGCCGTGTCGCTGATGGCCTCGGCCAACGATCCGCGCCAGCCGCGCAGCATGGTCATGATGGGCGGCCCGATCGATCCACGCCAGTCGCCCACGCAGGTGAACCGCCTGGCCACCACCAAGCCTTATTCGTGGTTCGAGAACCAGGTCATCCACCCGGTGCCGCCGCGCTATCCGGGGTCCGGCCGCAAGGTCTATCCGGGCTTCCTGCAGCATGCCGGCTTCATGGCGATGAATCCCGACCGCCATATGAAGTCGCATTACGACTTCTACCTGGATCTGCTGCGCGGCGACGACAGCGACGCCGAGGCCCACCGCCGCTTCTACGATGAATACAACGCGGTGCTGGACATGCCGGCCGAGTTCTACCTGGACACCATCCGCATGGTGTTCCAGGAATTCGCGCTGCCCAACGGCACCTGGGAAGTCGACGGCCAACGGGTGCGCCCGGCCGACATCAAGAAGGTGGCGCTGTTCACCATCGAGGGCGAGCTGGACGATATCTCCGGCCAGGGCCAGACGCGCGCGGCCATCAAGCTGTGCAAGAACATCCCGGCCGACCGCAAGATGCATTACACCGCCCCCAATTGCGGCCACTACGGGATTTTCTCGGGCCGCCGCTGGCGCGAAATGATCTGTCCTAAAATCGCGGAATTCATCCGGCAGTCGGCCTAGGGCCATTGGCCCTTCCCGAACCGTAGTCCACGGGGCCCGAGCGGCCCCGTTCACTTTCCTGCCCGAGCGGCCCCGTTCATTTTCCTGCCCGAGCGGGCACGCCCGGCTTCGCGCCCGCGCGGCGCCTGACGCTTTTCACTGTACGCCATGTCCTGTCGCTCCCTCGCCGACCGCATCGATGCACTGCTGCCCCAGACGCAATGCACCAAATGCGGCTATGACGGCTGCCGGCCCTATGCCGAGGCCATCGCCGCCGGCGCCGCCCCGATCAACCGCTGCCCACCGGGCGGCGAAGAAGGCATCGCCGCGCTGGCCGCGCTGCTGCAGACCCCCGCGCTGCCCCTCGATACGAGCCGCGGCGCGCCCGGCCCGCTGCTGGTGGCCCGCATCGACGAGGCGCACTGCATCGGCTGTACGCTGTGCATCCAGGCCTGTCCGGTCGATGCCATCGTCGGCGCCAACAAACACATGCACACCGTGCTGCCCGACTGGTGCACCGGCTGCGACCTGTGCGTGGCGCCCTGCCCGGTCGATTGCATCCAGATGGTACCCGCCGGCCGCGCCTGGACCGCTGCCGACGCCGATGCCGGCCGCCAGCGGCATCGCCGCCATCAGGCGCGTGTCGAGCGCCTGGCCGCCGCCAACGCCCGCCTGATGGCCCCAGAGCCCGACGCCGCGCCCACGCCTGTCGTCACCGATGATGCGCAAAGCGAAGACCGCAAGCGCGCCGCCATTGAATCCGCGCTGGCGCGAGCCCGCGCCCGTCGGAATACCCCGCGCCCATGAACGCCGCCAAACGCCGAGAGATCTTCGCCCGCCTGCAAGCGGCCAACCCGCACCCGACCACCGAACTGGAATACGACACGCCGTTCCAACTATTGATCGCGGTGCTGCTGTCGGCGCAGGCCACCGACAAGTCGGTCAACATCGCCACCCGCAAGTTCTTCCCGCGATATGGCACGCCGCAAGCGCTGCTGGACCTGGGCGAGGCAGGCCTGGCCGACTACATCAAGACCATCGGCCTGTACCGCACCAAGGCCAAGAACGCCATCGCCACCTGCCGCATCCTGATCGAGCAATACGGCGGCGAAGTGCCGCAGACCCGCGAGGCGCTGGAAGCGCTGCCCGGTGTCGGCCGCAAGACCGCCAACGTGGTGTTGAACACGGCCTTCGGCCAGCCCACGATGGCAGTCGACACGCATATCTTCCGGGTCTCGAACCGCACCGGACTGGCCCCCGGCAAAAACGTTCTGGAAGTCGAGCGGAAACTGGAGAAGTTCGTGCCGCGCGAATATATGCAGGACGCGCATCACTGGCTGATTCTGCAAGGCCGTTATGTGTGCGTGGCGCGCAAACCGAAATGCCCGCAATGCGGTATTTCGGATCTGTGCGAATTCAAAGATAAAACGCCGGCCTGAGACACGCGCCGGGCGCGGCGAATTTATACATAATGTTCGTTCGCGCGGCGGAAAAAACCGGGTTTTCCCCGATGCCCGCCACGCTGACGCACTGATGGCAATCGATACCGATTTGCTGCAACGCATTGCGTGTCGGCATAGGGCTTTCGTCCAGCCGCCATGCGAATTGTCCGCTATCCGACAATTCACCTTTCCGCACCGCAAAACCTATGACAAACCCTCATGGAATTTTGATTCAGAGGTGCGCATACTCGCCGGCAACTCTTATAGAAAACATGGCATTTCCATGATTTTCCTTACCCCTCGCGGGGGCCTGCGCAGCACGCCGGGCAGAGTCCAAATAAATACAACGCCGGTACAGCGGACATGGACGACACGATCCTGGAGACAAAAGGCCTCACCAAGGAATTCCGCGGTTTTGTCGCGGTCAATGGGGTCGATTTGCGTATCAAGCGGGGGCAGATTCACGCCTTGATCGGGCCGAACGGCGCCGGCAAGACCACGTGCTTCAACCTGCTCACCAAGTTTCTTTCCCCCACTTCGGGAACCATCAAGTTCAACGGCATCGACATCACCGGCGAGCGTCCCGCGCAGATCGCGCGGCGCGGGGTGATCCGTTCGTTCCAGATTTCGGCGGTGTTCCCGCACCTGACCGTGCTTGAAAACGTGCGCATCGGTCTGCAACGCAAGACCGGGCTGTCGTTCCATTTCTGGCAGAGCACCAAGCGCCTGGCCGCGCTCGATGAACCGGCCCGCGCCCTGCTCGAACAGGTCGACCTGGGCGCGTTCGCCAATGAAACCACGGTGAACCTGCCGTACGGCCGCAAACGCGCGCTCGAGATCGCCACCACGCTGGCGATGGAACCCGAGCTGATGCTGCTGGACGAACCCACGCAGGGCATGGGCCACGAAGACGTGGATCGCGTCACGCAGTTGATCAAGCGCGTCAGCGCCGGCCGCACCATCCTGATGGTGGAACACAACATGAACGTGGTGTCCTCCATCGCCAACACCATCACCGTGCTGGCGCGCGGCGCGGTGCTGGCGGAGGGCAACTACGCCGAAGTGTCCCGCCATCCCGCCGTGATGCAGGCCTACATGGGCACCACCGACGGCGAACTGCAAGGAGCGCACGCATGAGTACCCCGGCACTGGAAATCTCGGGCCTGCAGGCCTGGTACGGGGAATCGCATATCCTGCACGGCGTGGATATGCGCGTGGGGCAAGGCGAGGTCGTCACGCTGCTGGGCCGCAATGGCGCCGGCCGCACCACCACGCTGCGGGCCATCCTCGGCCTGACCGGTTCCCGCAAGGGTTCCGTGCGTATCCACGGCACCGAGGCCATCGACCTGCCGACCTACAAGATCGCTCACCTGGGCGTGGGCTATTGCCCCGAGGAACGCGGCATCTTCGCCAGCCTGTCGTGCGAAGAGAACCTGCTGCTGCCGCCCGTGGTGGGTTCGCTCGGCGGTGGCATGTCCCTGACCGAAATCTACGACATGTTCCCCAACCTGCAGGAACGCCGCCATTCGCCCGGCACGCGCCTGTCGGGCGGTGAACAACAGATGCTGGCGGTGGCCCGCATCCTGCGCACCGGCGCCAACCTGCTGCTGCTGGACGAGATCTCCGAGGGCCTGGCGCCGGTGATCGTGCAGGCGCTGGCCCGCATGATCACCGCGCTCAAGCAGCGTGGCTACACCATCGTCATGGTGGAACAGAATTTCCGCTTCGCGGCGCCGCTGGCCGATCGCTTCTACGTCATGGAGCACGGCCAGATCGTCGAGCATTTCGAAGCCGCCGAACTTTCAGAAAAACAGGACACGCTCAACGAATTGCTGGGCGTCTAAAACAACCTGTCACCCGCCGGTTTCCCGGCATCCCATATACCAAAGGGAAGAGGAGTCATCCCATGAAGCTGCACACCATCACTGCTGCACTGACCATGGCGGGCCTGGGATTTGCCGGGGCCCCCGCCCAGGCACAAGGCATCTCCGACGATGTCATCCGCATCGGGTTCATCACCGACATGTCGGGCGTCTACTCCGACATCGACGGCAAGGCCGGTCTGGAAGCGATCCGCATGGCGATCGAGGATTTCGGCGGCGCGGTCAACGGCAAGAAGATCGAAGTGCTGTCGGCCGACCACCAGAACAAGGCGGACGTGGCCTCGGCCCGCGCCCGCGAATGGTTCGACCAGCAGAAGGTCGACGTCATCATCGCCGGCACCAACTCGGCCACCAGCCTGGCCATGGCGGCCGTGGCGGCGGAAAAGAAGAAGCCCTTCATCGCCATCGGCGCGGGCGCTTCCGACCTGACCAACGCCCAGTGTTCGCCCTACACCGTCCACTACGCCTACGATACCGTGGCGCTGGCGCGCGGCACCGGCTCGGCGGTGGTGAAAGACGGCGGCAAGAGCTGGTTCTTCCTGACGGCCGACTATGCTTTCGGCCACGCCCTCGAACGCGACACGATGGCCGTGGTCAAGGCCGCCGGCGGCGAGGTCAAGGGCCAGGTGCGGGCACCGCTGGGCGCCTCCGATTTCTCCTCCTTCCTGCTGCAGGCGCAGGCGTCCAAGGCGCAGATCCTGGGCCTGGCGAACGCGGGCGGCGACACCATCAATTCGATCAAGGCCGCCAATGAATTCGGCGTGACCCAGACGATGAAGATGGCCGGCCTGCTGGTGTTCATCAACGACGTGCACTCGCTCGGCCTGGAAGCGACCAAGGGCATGTACCTGACCGACGGCTGGTACTGGGATCAATCCGACGCCTCGCGCGCCTGGGCCAAGAAGTTCGAGGCCAAGGTCGGCCGCAAGCCGTCCATGCTGCAGGCGGGCGACTATTCGTCGGTCACGTTCTACCTGAACGGCGTGAAGGCCACCGGCACCGACGATGCCGACACCCTCATGAAGTGGATGAAGTCGAACAAGATCAACGACTTCTTCACCCAGGGCGGCTATGTGCGCGAAGACGGCCGCATGATCCACGACATGTACCTGATGCAGGTGAAGACGCCGGCCGAATCGAAGGGCCCGTGGGACTACTACAAGGTGGTCGCCACGCTGCCGGGCGACGAGGTCTACACCAAGCTGTCCGAGTCGACCTGCAAGCTGGTCAAGAAGTAATTTCCGTCGATGCGACCCCTTGATGCGACCAGGCCGGCGCGGCCGGGTCGCGTCCTGAATTTGCCCGCCTCCCTTCGTACGCGCAGGATTTTCACAAGATGACTGATATTTTCGGCATCCCCATACAGGCCTTGTTCGGCCAGTTGCTGCTGGGACTGGTCAACGGTTCGTTCTATGCCATGCTGTCGCTCGGCCTGGCGGTTATCTTCGGACTGCTGAACGTCATCAACTTCGCGCACGGCGCGCTTTACATGCTGGGCGCCTTCATCGCCTGGATGGGCCTGTCGTACCTGGGGTTGAACTACTGGGTCATGCTGATCCTGGCGCCGCTGGTGGTCGGGCTGTTCGGCATCCTCATTGAAAAACTGCTGCTCAAGCACCTCTACAAGCTCGATCACCTCTACGGGCTGCTGCTGACCTTCGGCCTGACACTGCTGATCGAAGGCCTGTTCCGCAGCTTCTACGGGGTATCGGGCCAACCCTATCCCACGCCCGAGGCGCTGCGCGGCGCCACCAACCTGGGCTTCATGGTGCTGCCCAACTATCGCGGCTGGGTGGTGGCGGCGTCGGTGGTGGTGTGCCTGGCGACCTGGTTCGTCATCGAACGCACGCGCCTGGGCGCCCTGCTGCGCGCCGGCACCGAAAATCCGCGCCTGGTCGAGGCCTTCGGCGTCAACGTGCCCCGCATGATCACGCTGACTTACGGCTTCGGCGTGGCGCTGGCCGGCTTTGCCGGCGTGCTGGCCGCGCCGGTGCTGCAGATCTCGCCGCTGATGGGGTCCAACCTCATCATCGTGGTGTTCGCGGTGGTCGTGATCGGCGGCATGGGCTCCATCATGGGCGCCATCGTCACCGGCCTGGGCCTGGGCGTGATCGAAGGCCTGACCAAGGTGTTCTGGCCCGAGGCGTCCAGCACGGTCGTCTTCATCATCATGGCCATTGTCCTGTTGCTCCGCCCGGCCGGGCTGTTCGGAAAAGAGAAATGAATCGTCAATTCCTGGGCTATGCGGTGTTGGCCATCGTGGTGGCCATTCTTCCTTTCGTCGGGGTGTATCCGATCTTCGCCATGAAGATCATGTGCTATGCCCTGTTCGCCTGCGCCTTCAACCTGCTGCTGGGCTTTACCGGCCTGCTGTCGTTCGGCCACGCCGCCTTCCTGGGCAGCGCCGCCTACGCGGCCGGCCATGCGCTCAAGGTGTGGGGCGTGCCGACCGAGATCGGGCTGCTGTTCGGCGTGGCGGTGGCCGCGCTGCTGGGCCTGGCGATGGGCGCGCTGGCGATCCGCCGCAGCGGCATCTACTTCGCCATGATCACGCTAGCGCTGGCACAGATGGTGTTCTTCTTCTTCCTGCAGGCCAAGTTCACCGGCGGCGAAGACGGCCTGCAGAGCGTGCCGCGCGGCACGCTGCTGGGCATCATCGACCTGTCGAAAGACCTGAACTTGTACTACCTGGTGATGGGCGTGTTCATCATCGGCTACTTCATCATCTGGCGCACGGTGCACTCGCCCTTCGGCCAGGTGCTGCAGGCGCTGCGCGAGAACGAGCCGCGCGCGATCTCGCTGGGCTACGACGTCGACCGCTTCAAACTGCTGGCCTTCGTGCTGTCGGCCGCCATCGCCGGCCTGGCGGGCGCCACCAAGACGCTGGTGTTCGTGTCGGCGACGCTGTCGGACGCGACCTGGCAGATGTCGGGCCTGGTGATCCTGATGACGCTGATCGGCGGGCTCGGCACGCTGACCGGCCCGATCCTGGGCGCCTTCATCGTGGTGCTGCTGGAGAACAAGGTCGGCGATTTCGGCCAGATGATGGCCAGCCTGACCGGCGTCGACTGGTTCCTGCGCCTGGGCGAGTCGGTGACCATTGTGATCGGCCTGATCTTCGTGATCTGCGTGCTGGCGTTCCGCCGCGGCATCGTCGGCGAGATCAGCGCGCTGATCGAGAAGCGGCGCGCGGCGCGCGCCTGATCCGCGCGGCCGCCGGCCGCATCGCCACCCGACCCTCGGGGCCGCCGCGCGCGGCCCCGATTGCATGGTAGGCCACGCCTTTACAATGGCCGGCACGCAACCCGAAAGGTGCTCTCCCATGCGCAAGAAGCCCACGCTTGCCGCTTTCCGCGGTGTCCTGGCCCTGGCCGCCGCCCTGCTCGCGCCGGCCGCGGCGCACGCCGCCAAGCCGGTCTGCGAAGTCGACCGCCCGGTCCGCTTCAGCGGCCTGAACTGGGAATCCAACCTGGTCCTCGCGGGTATCGAACGCTATGTGATGGAACATGGCTACGGCTGCAAGACCAGTGTCGAGATCGGCGAAACGCTGCCGATGCTGGCCGCCCTGCAACGCGGCGATGTCGACGTCACGCCGGAGGTGTGGCCGGGGCAGATCGAGGTGGCCTGGAAGAAGGCGCTGGCCAGCGGCCGCGTGCAGGGCCTGGGCCATGTCTACGACGCCGGCGAAGGCTGGTACGTGCCGCGCTATACCGCGCAGCGTCATCCCGGCCTGAAATCGGCGGCGGACCTGGCGCGCTTCAAGCAGGTTTTCGCCGATCCCGAGGATCCGGGCCGCGGCCGCATCTATGGCTGCCCGGCCGGCTGGGCCTGTGGCACCTTGAACGACAATCTGCTGCGCGCACTGGGCCTGGAGCGCGACTACAACCTGTTCGCGCCCGGCTCGGGCGCCGCGCAGAAGGCCGCCATCCTGTCGGCCTACAAGCGCCAGCGCGACATCGTCTTCTACTACTGGACGCCCACCGCGCTGGTGGGCGCGCTCGACCTGGTCAAGCTGGAACTGCCGGCCTTCGACCCGGCCGCCTATACCTGCCTGACCGACCCCAAGTGCGCCAAGCCCGTGGCCACCGAATTCAAACCCAACCCGGTGGTCACCGGCGTCAACAGCGCCTTCGCCAAGGAGGCGCCGCAATTGACCGCGTTTCTGGCCCGGCTCGCCATCCCCCGCGACGCAATCGACGCCACGCTCGGCTGGCTGGAAACCGAAGGCAAGGAACCGGAGGAAGCGGCCCGCTACTTCCTCAAGCAATACGGCCCCGTATGGCGGCAATGGATGCCGGCCGATGCGGCCGACCGGGTGCAGGCGGCGCTGGACCGCGAGTGAAGCAGCCCGTGCCTCATGTATCCTGACGTTTCGGCGCCAACAGCGCGCCAATCCGATACCCCGCAAGGAAGACTCACCATGGACGCCCTGTTCTGGCACAACGGTCACTGGACCACCGAAAACCCCAAACTGCTCGGCCCCGCCGACCACGCCTTCTGGATGGCCAGCATGGTCTTCGACGGCGCGCGCGCGTTCCGCGGCCTGACGCCCGACCTGGACCTGCACTGCCAGCGCGTGGTGCGCTCGGCCGAAAAGATGCTGATGAAGCCGCAGATCACGTGGCAGGAAATCCAGGCGCTGTGCCTGCAGGCGGTGGCCAAGTTCCCCGAAGGCAGCGAGCTCTACATCAAGCCCATGTTTTTCTGCGCCGACGGCTTCCTGCTGCCCGATGCCGACAAGACCCAGTTCGTGCTGCACGTGTTCAAGGTGCCGATGCCGGGCGAACAAGGCTTTTCCGCCTGCTTCTCCAGCTTCGCGCGCTCCTGGCCCAACATGGCGCCGACCGACGCCAAGGCCTCGTGCCTGTATCCCAACGGCCAGCGCGCCATCCGCGAGGCGATGGACAAGGGCTTCGACAACGCCATCATGCTGGACGGCGCCGGCAACATCGCCGAGTTCGCCTCCAGCAACCTGTGGATCGCCAAGGATGGGGTGGTCTCGACCCCGGTGGACAACGGCACCTTCCTGAACGGCATCACGCGCCGCCGCGTGCTGGCGCTGCTCAAGGCCGATGGCGTGCAAGTGCAGGAGCGCAGCCTGACGCGCGCCGACATCGAGGCCGCCGATGAGGTGTTCTCGTCCGGTAACTACGGCAAGGTGGTGCACGTGAACCGCGTCGAGGACCGCAAGCTGGAATACGGCCCGCTGGCGCGCCGCGCCCACAAGCTGTACATGGACTACGCCGAAAGCACGCGCAAGCAATAAGCGCCCCCGGCGCCATGGAATGCGCGGCCCCGGCCGGGACCGCGCCGCGTGACAAGGACACCCCGCAAGGAAACCCAATGCATTCCCGACGCGAGTTCCTGCGCGGCGGCGCCGCGATCGCCGGCGCCGGCAGCGCCCTGGCGCTGCTGCCCGCCTCCATCCGCCGCGCGCTGGCGATACCCGCCAACCGCCGCAAGGGCAGCATCGAAGATGTCGAGCACATCGTCATCTTCATGCAGGAAAACCGGTCGTTCGACCACTACTTCGGCGGATTGGCCGGGGTGCGCGGCTTCGGCGACCGCTTTCCCATCCCGGTGCCCGCCAGCCCCGATTTCGAGCGCCGCACGGTCTGGGCGCAATACAACGGCCGCCCCGACGAGGGCGCGCCGCGCAGCGTGCTGCCGTTCCGGCTCGACACCGGCGCGGCTTACGAGGCCATGCGCGTGGCCAGCACGCCGCACACCTGGTCCAACGCCCAGGACGCCTGGGACGCCGGCCGCATGGGCCAGTGGCCGGCCGCCAAGAAGAATCATTCGATGGCGTACTACACCGAAGCGGACATGCCGTTCCAGTACGCCATGGCGCGCGCCTTTACCGTGTGCGACGCCTACCATTGCTCGTTCACCGGCGGCACCAACACCAACCGCCTGTTCGTCTGGAGCGGCACCAACGACGGCCTGGGGCGCGGTCACGGCCCGGCGCTGGGCAACACCTACAACAAGCTGGGCGGCGGCGATCCGGCCGGCGCCTACACCTGGACCACCTACCCCGAACGCCTGGAACGCGCCGGCATCCGCTGGCGCATCTACCAGGACATGGCGGACAACTACTCGCTCAACCCGACCGCCGGCTTCAAGGCCTACCGCGACGCCTATCACGGCGTGCCCGGCGCGCTGGCCGCGCTCAAGGACAAGGCGCTGACCACCCGCGGCCTGGACGGGCTGCGCCAGGACGTGCTCGATGGCACTTTGCCGCAGGTGTCATGGATCTGCGCCACCAAGGCCGGCTCCGAGCACCCCAGCCCCTCCAGCCCGGCGCAGGGCGCGGACTACACCGCGCGCGTGCTGGACGCGCTGACCGCCAATCCCGAGGTCTGGAGCAAGACCGTTCTGCTGCTGATGTTCGACGAGAACGATGGCTTCTTCGACCACATGCCGCCGCCCGCCCCGCCCTCGCGCGGCCGCGACGGCCGGCTGGCGGGCGCGTCGACCGTGGACACCACGGGCGAGTACCACGAGATTGTCACCGGCACCGAAAAGGACGACACGGCCGCGCACCTGCACGGCGTCTACGGCCTGGGGCCGCGCGTGCCGATGTACGTGTTGTCGCCCTGGACCAAGGGCGGCTGGGTCAACTCGGAAGTGTTCGACCACACCTCGGTGCTGCGCTTCGTCGAGCGCCGCTTCGGCGTGGCCGAGCCCAACATTTCGCCATGGCGCCGCGCGGTCTGTGGCGACCTGACCTCGATCTTCGATTTCGCCACGCCCGATGAGGCCGACCTGACCCGTGGCCTGCCGGCCACCGCCACGCGCGCGGCGCGGGCCGCCGCGCTGCCCGGCACCGTCACGCCGCCCGCGCCCGAGCGGCCCGCGC
This sequence comes from Achromobacter sp., assembly GCF_050285565.1. Lineage (GTDB taxonomy): Bacteria > Pseudomonadota > Gammaproteobacteria > Burkholderiales > Burkholderiaceae_B > Achromobacter. Next base: position 124,306 of record NZ_JBLZXG010000001.1, on the reverse strand, counting down.
TGGCGCGGCAGGCGGCCGGCACGCGCCCGTCGCGTCCGCTGCCCTACGCCTTGGCGGCGCGGGCCCGCGTGACGGGCGACCAGGTCTTGTTGCGTTTCGACAATACCGGCAGCGCCGGCGCCGTGCTGCACGTCTATGACCGCCTGCGCCTGGAGGACGGCCCGCGCCGCTACACCGTCGAAGCCGGCAAGCACCTGGAGGATGCCTGGCAGGCGACAGGCGACGACGGGCGCTACGATCTGTGGGTGCTGGGCCCCAACGGCTTTCATCGCCACCTCGCCGGCCGGCTGCGCGCCGACCCCGCGCCCCTGGCGGTCGAGGCCGCCTGTGACGCCGCCGGCCCGACGCTGCGCCTGACGCTGCGCAATCCTGGCGAACGGGCGCGCGGCTTCCAGGTCGAGGCCAACGCTTATGGCTATGCCGGCCACCATGAACCGGCGCTGGCGCCGGGCCTGAGCGCCACCGTGGCGTGGAACCTGGCCGCCAGCGGCGGGTGGTACGACTTCAGCGTGCGCGCCGACGACGCGCCCGGTTCCGTCCAACGCCTGGCCGGGCGCATCGAGACCGGCGCCCCCTCGACTTCCGACCCCGCGATGGGCCAGGAACTGATCCTGCAATGGATGCCAGTAGCGTGAAACCGCCCGCCCCCTACGAAAACGCGGTGACCTTCCGGTTCGGCGACTCGCCCGAATTGGCCGATCAACTGCTGGCGCTGGTGCTGTCCGGCGCCAAGACCGCCACCTGTGGCGCGCTGCGCGATTTCGACGAGAAGGAACCGGTGCCCGAGCCGGGCCGGCGCGACGTGGCGCTGGACGGCCGCGGCCGCCCGGCCTGCGCCATCGAGACGCTCAGCGTCGTGATCCAGCGTTTCGACGACGTGGACGAGGCCTTTGCCGTGGCCGAGGGCGAAGGCCCCTACGAGGCCTGGCGATCGGAGCACATCGCCTATTTCGACCGCAATGGCGGCTACGCGCCGGATATGCTGCTGGTGTGCGAACGCTTCCGCGTGGTCGCGGTGTTCGAACGCGAGGCGGACTGACGCGCCCGCCTCGCCGCATCGATCAGGCTTCGGCCTGATCGGCGCCCTTGCCCAGGCCGAGATAGCTCTCGATCACCTTGGGATCGCCGGCCAGCTCGCGTGCGGGGCCATGCAGGATGACTTCGCCGGTTTCGAGCACGTAGCCGTAGTCGGCCACCTGCAACGCCGCGCGCGCGTTCTGCTCCACCAGCAGGATCGCCACGCCGGTCTCGCGCAGGCGCGCGATGATGTGGAAGATCTCGCGCACGATGCGCGGCGCCAGGCCCAGGCTGGGTTCGTCCAGCATCAGCAGCGCCGGCTTGGCCATCAACGCGCGGCCGACCGCCAGCATCTGACGCTCACCGCCCGACAGCGTACCGGCCTGCTGGGCGCGGCGTTCGCGCAGGCGCGGGAACAGGTCGAAGACCTCGTTGAGCGTATCGCGCCAGCCGCTTTCGCGGGCGCGGTAGCGGCGAAAGCCGCCCAGCAGCAGGTTGTCTTCCACCGACATGCTGCCGAACAGCTCGCGCCGCTCCGGCACCAGCGACATGCCGGCGGCGACGCGGCGCTCGACCGGCCAGCCCGACACGTCGGTACCGGCGTACTGCACGCTGCCGGCCGCATGGCCGGTCTGCGGCAGGGATCCCATCATGGCGTTCAGCATGGTCGACTTGCCGGCGCCGTTGGCGCCGATCACCGTAACGATGCTGCCGGCCGGAACCGTCAGCGTGGCGCCGGCCAGCGCGCCGACCTTGCCATAGCGGGCCGACAGGTTGCTGACTTCGAGAACGGGTTTGGAGGAAGTCATTGCACGCCTCCCGCGGACACCGGCTTGGCCTGGTCGGCCTCGGGCAGGTCGTCGTCGATGCCGCCCAGATAGGCCTCCAGCACCGCCGGGTTCTGTTGCACCTCGGCCGGCACGCCTTCGGCCAGCTTGGTGCCGAAATCCATCACCACCAGGTGGTTGGTCAGGCGCATCACAAAATCCATGTCGTGTTCAACCAGCAGAATGCTCATGCCCTCGGCGCGCAACTGTTCGAGCACGCGCGCCAGGTCTTGCTTTTCCTTGTAGCGCAGGCCGGCGGCCGGCTCGTCCAGCAACAGCAGCACCGGGTCGCTGGCCAGGGCCCGCGCGATTTCCAGGATGCGTTGCTGGCCCAGCGCCAGGTTGCCCGCCTGCTCGTAAAGGTATTCGCCCAGGCCGACGCGCTTGATCTGCTCGGCGGCCTCGTGCAGCAGTTGCGCTTCGCGCGCGCGGTCGGTGTGCAGCGCGCCCGCCCACACGCCCACGTCGGAACGCAAGTGCGCGCCCAGCGCGACGTTTTCCAGCACCGTCATGCCCGGCAGCAACTGCACGTGCTGGAAGGTGCGGCCCACGCCCAGCTTGGCGATCTCGCGCGCCGAGCGGCTGTCGATGCGCTCGCCCATGAAGGTGACCTTGCCACGCGTCACTGGCAGCACACCGCTGATCAGGTTGAAGGTGGTGCTCTTGCCGGCGCCGTTGGGGCCGATCAGGCCCATGATCTCGCCCGAGCGGACCTTGAAGCTGATGTCGTTGACGGCGACCAGGCCGCCGAATTCCTTGCGGATGGCATCCACTTCCAGCACCACCTGCCCGGCTTGCGGCCGCGCGCGCAGCGGCAGCGCCGGCGCCGGCTTGGGCGGGGCCAGGTTGCGGCGCGAGCCATCGGCGCCGGTGAGGCTGCCCCACCAGCCCGCCAGGATCGGCCAGAGGCCGTTGCGGGCGTATTGCAGCATCAGGATCAGCAGCACGCCGAAGACGATCATCTCGAAGTTGGCGTTGGTGTCCAACAGCTTGGGCAGCAGGTTCTGCAGCTGGTCCTTGAGCACCAGGATGACGCTGGAGCCGAGCAGCGCGCCCCAGACGTAGCCGGCGCCGCCGACCACGGCCATGAACAGGTACTCGATGCCGTAGTTGATGCCGAACGGGCTGGGGCTGACGGCGCGCTGCATGTGCGCGTAGAGCCAGCCCGAGACGCAGGCCAGCAGCGCGGCCCAGACGAAGATCACGACCTTGTAGGCGGCCGTGTTCACGCCCATCGACTCGGCCATGCCGGCGCCGCTCTTGAGCGCGCGGATGGCGCGGCCCGGACGCGAGTTCAGCAGGTTGCGGGTCGCCCACAGCGCCAGCAGCACGAACACCCAGATCAGGTAGTAGATGTGGCGGCCGCTGGCCAGCGACATGCCGAAGATGCTGATGGGCTCGATGCCGGCGATGCCGTCATGCTTGCCCAGCCAGTCCAGGTTGCCGAACAGGAAGTACAGCGACAGGCCCCAGGCGATGGTGCCCAGCGGCAGGTAGTGGCCCGACAGGCGCAGCGTGATCGCGCCCAGCAGGTACGCCACCACGGCGGTCAGGATCAGGCCGGCGGGCAGCGCCAGCCACGGCGACACATCGTATTGCGTGGTCAGATAGGCGGTGGTGTACGCGCCCAGGCCGACGAACGCGGCCTGGCCGAACGAGGTCAGGCCGCCGACGCCGGTCAGCAGCACCAGCCCCAGCACCACCAGGCTGGCCAGCCCGATGTAGTTCAATTGCGTCACCCAGAACTCGGGCGTGACAGGCAAGAGCGGCAGCCCCGCCAGGACGACGATGAAGACGGCAAGCAGAATGCGGTTCATGGCGTTTACTCCTCTTCGTCCACGTGATGGGTGCTGAACGAACGCCAGACCAGAACCGGGATAATCAAGGTGAAGACGATCACTTCCTTGTAGGCGCTGGCCCAGAAGGACGAGAACGATTCCAGCACGCCCACCAGCAGCGAGCCGGCGGCCGCCACGGGGTAGCTGGCCAAACCGCCGATGATGGCGCCGACAAAGCCCTTCAGGCCGATCAGGAAGCCCGTGTCGTAGTAGACCGTGGTGATGGGCGCGATCAGCATGCCGGACATGGCGCCGATGGCGGTGGCCAGCGTGAAGGTCAGGCTGCCCGACATGGTGGTGCTGATGCCCACCAGGCGCGCGCCGCGGCGGTTGACGGCGGTGGCGCGCAACGCACGGCCGTACAGCGTCTTGCCGAAGAACAGCCACAGCGCGATGATCAGCAGCGCGCAGGTCGCGACCACGAACAGGCTCTGCGCCGACCAGGTGGTGAAGCCCAGGTCGACCTGGCCGCTCACGAACGCGGGCGTGCGCCAGCCTTCGGCGCCGAAAAACACCAGGGCCAGGCCGGTCAGCGCGAAGTGCACCGCCACCGACACGATCAGCAGCACCAGCACGGTGGCCTCGGCCAGCGGCTGGTAGACGATGCGATAGACCATCGGGCCCATCGGGATCACCAGCAGCAGCGTCAACAGCATGTTGAGCCACAGGGAATTGCCGGCGGCGGTGTAGGTGACCGTCAGCCACAGCAGCGCGAGCGGCACGACGAGACAGGTCAGCAGCGCCTTGGGCAGGCCTGCCGCGCTGCGGGTGCGCAGCGCGCGCAGCAGTTCGAGCGCCAGGCACACGGCGCCCAGCAGCGGCAAGAGATAGGCGGTGCCAGGCACCTTGCCATCCACCAGCATCGCGAGCGTCAGGGCGCCGAACGCCACGAACTCGCCCTGGGGAATGAATATGACGCGCGTAACGGCGAACACCAGCACCAGCGCCATGCCCAGCAGGGCATAGATGGCGCCGTTGACGATACCGTCTTGCAGCAGAATCAGCGCAATTGAGGAATCCATCTAACAACCTTATTGATTCTTGGTGTTCCGACCCCGCCCGGAACACTGATACGACACACCGGCCGGAAAGGCCGGTGCGAAGCATTGCTTGGGCGCCCCGAGGAGCGCCCTTGGATCGGGCAATCCAGGGGAATTACAGGCCGGGCTGGTAGACCCACTTGCCGCCTTCGACCTTGACGATGACGCGCGAGCGCTCATCGAAACCGGCGTGGTCCGTCGGCGACATGTTGAACACGCCTTGCGAGGCGGCCAGGTCCTTGACGTTTTCCAGGGCGTCGCGCATGGCGGCGCGGAACTCCGGCGTGCCCGGCTTGGCGCCGGTCTTCAGGGCCGCGGGCAAGGCCGCCACCACCAGTTGGCCGGCATCCCACATGTGGCCGCCGAAGGTGTTGGTCGAACCGGCGCCGTTGGCCTTCTCGTAGGTCTCGACGTAGGCCAGGGCCGACTTCTTGACCGGGTTGCTGTCGGGCAGTTGGGCCGCGACCAGCAGCGGGCCGGCCGGCAGGTACATGCCGTCGCAGTCCTTGCCGCAGACGCGCAGCACGTCGTTGTTGGCGGCGCCGTGGGTCTGGTAGATGGTGCCGCCGTAGTTGCGGGCCTTCAATTCCTTTTGCGGCAGCGCCGACGGGGTGCCGGCGCCGGCGATCAGGATGGCGTCGGGCTTGGCGCCGACCAGCTTGAGCACCTGGCCCGTCACGCTGGTGTCGGTGCGGCCGTATTTTTCGATGGCGACGATCTCGATGCCCTTGGCCTTGGCGGCCTTCTGCATCACGTCCAGCCAGCCGTCGCCGTAGGCGTCGGCAAAGCCGATGAAGCCCAGCGTCTTGACCTTGGACTTGGCCATGGCGTCAGCCAGGGCGCCGGCCATCAGCGCGTCGTTCTGCGGGGTCTTGAAGACCCAGCGGCGCTTGTCGTCCACGGGTTCGACGATCTTGGCGCTGGCGGCCACGCTGATCATCGGCACCTTGGCTTCGGCGGCCACGTCCACCATGGCCAGCGAGCCCGGCGTGACCGAGGTGCCGATCAGCACGTCAACCTTGTCGTCGGACGCCAGCTTGCGCGAGTTCTTGACGGCCTGGGTCGTATCGGTGGCGTCGTCCAGGACGATCCATTCGATCTTCTGGCCGGCCACTTCCTTGGGCAGCAGCGCAACGGTGTTGCGCTCGGGGATGCCCAGCGACGCGGCGGGGCCGGTGCTGGACACCGTGACGCCCACCTTGACCTGGGCGCTGGCCAGCAGCGGCAGGGTCAGGGCAACGGCGGCGGCGGCCGCGGACAAGCCGAAGTGCTTGCGCATGTTTTGTCTCCTGTGGTGGCTCTTTTGTGCCCCGGTCGAGGCGGAAGCGAGCCTAGTTAAAGTTATACAGAAAAAAATATTATAGGGTTAAAACAGTATCAGATGACTTGGCGCAACTACGGTAAATCCCTGATGTGCTACGGCAACCACAATTCAGCAAATGCATTCGTTAATGGCGAACTTGTACTTGAAAGCCCCACGGGCGTCAGTTGGGGGATTCCCTTGGGCCGCCAACGCCGCGCCGCGCTCAGCGGTCACGCAGCGGCCAGACTCGTTCGACCCGCGCCGCCACCCACGCCGCCAGTGCGGCCTTGATCAGGTCGCCGGGCACGAACACCACCACCGCCGTCGCGGCCTTGGCCAGTCCGATCTGCGTGACCGCCGCCAGCCACGGCACGCCGCAGGCGTAGACCACCACGATGCCGCCGATGACGCAGGCGATGACGCAGCCGGCCAACTGGCCGCCAAAGCCCGGCGCCCGGCCCGCCAGGCGCCGCGCCAGCCAGCCGGTGACGAACGCGCCGGCCACCATTCCCACCAGGAAGCCGCCCGTGGGCCCGAAGAACGCCCCCAGACCGCCCCGGCCGCCCGGCAGCACCGGCAGGCCGATGGCCGCCAGCGCCATGTACAACAGGCAGGCCAGCGCACCGCGGCCCGGCCCCAGCATGGCCCCGGCCAGCATCACGCCCAGCGTCTGCAGCGTGATCGGCACGGGAATGCCCGGCAGCGGAATCGGCGGCATCAGGCTCAGCACCACGATCAGCGCGGCGAACAGCGCCACCAGCACAGTATTGTTGGATTTCATGGCAATGCCCTTTCTATCTAAGGGAACAGGGAATCAGGAACGACGTCGCAAGCAAGTCACAGGCTGCGGGCGTCGATGGCCTCGGCCACTTCCTGCGCCCGCTTCAGCGTCAGCACCACCAGCGGCACGATCAACGCCACCGGGTTGGCCCCCAATCCGCGTGCCGCCTGGGCCTCGCGGATCTCGTGGAAATTGCGCCAGATCTCCGGCACGAAGCGCAGGGCCAGCGCCAACGCCAGCGATACCTTGCCGGCGTCCAGCAGGCCGATGCGCTGCAACGGCGTCAGCGCGCGTTCGCACACGGCGATCAGGTCGGAACTGCGGGTCGACAGCGTCACCGCCAACGCCAATCCGACCATCGCGGCGATGCGCAAGAGTACCGCCAGCGCCTCCAGCCAGCCCTGGAACCAGGCCGTGAACGCGCCCACGGCCAGCAGCACCCAGGCCAGGCCGCGCACCTGGCGCCAGACGCCGCCCGGCGATGCGCCAGCGCTCCACAGCAGCAGGCCGGCAAGCGCGCAGACGGCCGCCAGGATACGGGGATCGCGCACCAGGAACAGCCCGGCGCCGGCCGCGGCCAGCGCCAGCAGTTTCAGGCCGGCGGGCAGCCGGTGCAGCGGCGAGTCGCCGGGAAGGTACAGGGGGTCGATCACGCGCAGTGGTCCCGGTACCAGCGCAGCGCGGCGGCTGGCGCATCGTCGGCGGCAATGGCGCCGTCCTGAACCACCAACACCCGTTCGAAGTCTTCCAGCAGCGCCAGGTCGTGGCTGACCACAATGGCATCCTGCGGCATGGCCGCGATGGCGTCACGCACGCGGTTGCGGTTGCGCAGGTCCAGTTGGGTGGTGGGTTCGTCGAACACCACCAGCCCGGGCCGCATCACCAGCACCGCCGCCAGCGCCACCAATTGACGCTCGCCGCCGGACAGGGTGTGGCTGCTGCGGTCCGCCAGGTGCGCCACGCCCAGGGCGGCCAGCTCGGCCTCGATGCGGGCCTCGCGCCGCGCGCGGTCGGGTTCCAGGTGCTTCAGGCCGAACGCCAGGTCCTCGCGCACGATGGGAAAAACGATCTGGTTCTCGGGGTTCTGGAATACGAAACCGACCTGGCGGCGCACCGCCTTCAATTCATGCCGCGTATCCAGGCCGCCAACCCGCACGCTGCCGGAGGTCGGCAGCACCAGCCCGTTGACCAGCCGCGCCAGTGTGCTCTTGCCGGCGCCATTCGGGCCGACGATGCCGACCCGGCGCCCGCCCAGCGCCAGGCTCACCCCGCGCAACACTTCCGCCTGGGGCGTCGATACAATCGCCTGGTCAAACTCGATTAACATGGGGCGGGATTATGCCCGAACCATTTCGGGCATCGGGACTCCAAGAGCTGATATGGACAAAGTACGCAAAACCGACGCCGAATGGCGGGCCCAGCTGTCCCCGGAAGAATACGTCGTCACCCGCGAAAAGGGTACCGAACGGGCATTCACCGGGCGTTACTGGAATACCTTCACCCCGGGCATCTATCGCTGCGTGGGCTGTGGCACCGCGCTGTTCGCGTCGGACACCAAGTTCGACGCCGGCTGTGGCTGGCCCAGCTATTTCCAGGCGCTCGACCCGGAACGGGTGCGCGAGGAACGCGACACCTCGCACGGCATGGTGCGCACCGAGGTGCTGTGCAACGTCTGCGACGCGCACCTGGGCCACGTCTTCCCCGACGGCCCCGAGCCCACCGGCCTGCGCTACTGCATCAATTCCCTGTCGATGACGTTCGAACCCATAGAAGAATGAAGAAGTTCCTGTTCGACCTCTTTCCGCTGTTCCTGTTCTTCCTGGCCTACCGCTTCACCGACATCTTCGTGGCGACCGGCGTGGCCATGGCGGCGGCGGTGCTGCAGATCGTCTGGCTCAAGGTCACCGGCCGCGCCACCGAGGCGATGCACTGGATCAACCTGACCGTGATCCTGGTGTTCGGCGGCGCCACCATCTGGCTGCACAGCGATGTCTTCATCAAATGGAAGCCGACGGTGCTGTACTGGCTGTTCGGCGGCGCGCTGGTGTTCGCGCGCCTGCTGTTCGGCCGCAACCTGATCCGCCGCCTGATGGAAAAGCAGATCCAGTTGCCCGATGCCGCCTGGGACAAGCTCAACCTGATCTGGGCCGGCTTCTTCCTGTTCGCCGGCGCCATCAATCTGTACGTGGCGTTTTCAGGGCACTTCACCGAATCCCAGTGGGTCAGCTTCAAGGCTTTTGGCCTGATGGGCCTGATGATCGTCTTCGTCATCGGTCAGTCGATCTGGCTGGGCAAGCACATCCAGGCCGACGACGGCGCGGCCCCTCCGCCCAAGGCCTGACGTCCGCGGCCGGGCCAGGCGCCCGGCCTCCCCTTCCCATGGCGCGCCGCGCGCGCCGGAACTTTTACGCTCAACGCCATGTCAGAAACCTCCGACCGCATCACTCTGATCCGGGAGCGCCTGGCCGTCCTGGAACCGCTTTCCCTGGACATCCAGGACGACTCGCATTTGCATGCCGGTCACGAAGGCAGTAAAAACGGCGCCGGCCATTATCGCGTTCACATCGTGGCGTCCTGCTTTACAGGACTGAACCCCGTGGCGCGACATCGGCTGGTGTATCATCATTTACAAGATTTGATCCCCTATCCGATTCATGCGCTTGCGCTAGATGCCCAGGCTCCCAAATAGAAAGTAAAAAGGATATTCATGAAACGCATCGTCATGCTGGCCGCCGCCTGCGTCATCGCCGTGCCCGCCTTCGCCCAGAACGTCGCCACCGTCAATGGCAAGGCCATTTCGCAGAAGAGCCTGGATCAATTCGTCAAGCTGCTGGTCAGCCAGGGTGCCACCGATTCGCCCCAACTGCGCGAACAGGTCAAGCAGGAAATGATCAACCGCCAGGTCTTCGTGCAAGCCGCCGAAGCCGGCGGCATCGCCAAGCAGGCCGACGTCCAGACCGAAATCGAACTGGCCCGCCAAGGCATCCTGGTTCGCGCCCTGATGGCCGATTACCTGGCCAAGCACCCGGTGTCGGACGCCAAGGTCACGGCCGAGTACGAGAAGATCAAGAAAGAACAGGCCGGCAAGATGGAATACAAGGTCCGTCACATCCTGGTCGAAGACGAAAAGACCGCCAACGACCTGCTGGCCCAGTTGAAGAGCAACAAGGCCAAGTTCGACGACCTGGCCAAGAAGAACTCGAAGGACCCCGGCAGCGCCGAAAAGGGTGGCGACCTCGGTTGGGCGCCTCCCACCAACTACGTGCAGCCGTTCGCCCAGGCCGTGACCCAGCTCAAGAAGGGGCAACTGGTCGACAAGCCGGTGCAAACCCAGTTCGGCTGGCACATCATCATGGTCGACGACACCCGTCCGGTCGAATTCCCGCCGCTGGATCAGGTTCGCACCCAACTGGAAGAAATGCTGCGCCAGCAAACCCTGGCCGACTACCAGAAGGAACTGCGCGAAAAGGCCAAGATCCAGTAAAGCCGGCGTCTTTCCACAGAAACTGCCCGCCATGCGCGGGCAGTTTTTTTTGCGCGGGCCAGGCGGCCCGTTCGATCAGGACGAACCCAGCAGTTCCTTGAGCCCGTCCTCGTCCAGCACCGTGACGCCCAGTTCCTGGGCCTTGGTGAGCTTGCTGCCGGCATCCTCGCCGGCCACCAGGTAGGCGGTCTTCTTGGATACCGAGCCGCTGACCTTGCCGCCCGCGGCCTGGATGCGCATGGACGCTTCCTCGCGCGTCCAGTTGGGCAACGTGCCGGTCAGCACGAAGGTCTTGCCCGCCAGCGTGGTGTCCTGCGGCACGGCCTCGGCTACCGGGTGCACCCCCTGCGCCTTGAGATGCCCGATCACGTCGCGGTTGTGCTGTTCGGCGAAGAAGCGGCGGATCGAGCCCGCCACCACCGGCCCCACGTCCGGCACCGAAGACAGCGCATCCTCGTCGGCGTCCATGATGGCCTCGATGCTGCCAAAGTGCCGCGCGACATCACGTGCCGTGGTCTCGCCCACGTGGCGGATGCCGAGCGCGAACAGCAGGCGCCCGAGCGCCGGCGCGCGCGCCTTGTCGATGGCCTCGACCAGGTTGTCGGCCGACTTCTGGCCCATGCGCTCCAGCCCGACCAGTTCGAGCGGGCGCAGGCTGAACAGGTCGGCCAGCGTTTTGACGCGGCCGCTGTCCACCAGTTGCTCCACCAGTTTCTCGCCCAGGCCCTCGATGTCGAGCGCCTTGCGGCTCGCGGCATGCCACAGCGTCTGCTTGCGCTGCGCCGCGCAGAACAGGCCGCCGGTGCAGCGGGCGATGGTTTCGTCTTCGAGGCGCTCGATCGCCGAGCCACAGACCGGACAGGCCTTGGGCATGACGAATTCACGCGCGTCGGCAGGACGCTTTTCGAGCACGGCGCTCACCACTTCCGGGATCACGTCGCCGGCCCGGCGCACGATGACCGTGTCGCCGATGCGCACGTCCTTGCGGCGGATCTCGTCTTCGTTGTGCAGCGTGGCGTTGGTGACGGTCACGCCGCCCACGAAGACCGGCTTGAGCCGGGCGACCGGGGTGATGGCGCCGGTACGGCCGACCTGCACCTCGATGTCCAGCAGCGTGGTGGTGGCCTCTTCGGCCGGGAACTTGTGCGCCAGGGCGAAGCGCGGCGCGCGCGCCACGAAGCCCAGCAGCTTCTGCGCCGGCAGCGAATCCACCTTGTAGACCACACCGTCGATGTCGTAAGGCAACTCGGGGCGCACGGCACCGACCTTGGCGTAGAAGGCCATCAGGCCTTCGGCGCCGGTGGCGCGCTGATTGTGCCGGACGTTGACCGGCAATCCCAGCGAGGCCAGCCAGTCGAGCATGGCGCCATGCGATTTCTCAGGCAGGGTCGAGGCGTCGGCCGCGCCAGCCGATGCTTCGTCGAACAGACCGCTCTGCGTGCCCGGCAGCCCCCGCACCTCGCCCCAGCCATACGCGAAAAAGCGCAAGGGCCGCTTGGCGGTGATGCGCGGATCGAGCTGGCGCAGGCTGCCGGCGGCGGCGTTGCGCGGGTTGACGAAGACTTTCTCGTCGCGCTTGGCCTGGGCCGCGTTGAGTTTCTCGAAATCGGCGCGGTTCATCAGCACCTCGCCGCGCACCTCCAGCACCTTGGGCGCCGGGCCGCTCAGTTGCAGCGGAATCGCCTTGATGGTGCGGATATTGGAGGTGACGTCCTCGCCGGTCTGGCCGTCGCCACGGGTGGCGGCCTGAACCAGCCGGCCGTCTTCATAGCGCAGGCTGATCGCCAGGCCGTCAAGCTTCAGTTCACAGAAGTACTCGGCCTGCTGCGCCGGGCCCAACAGGCCCGCGCCGCGCAGCGTGTCGGTGACGCGCCGGTCGAACGCCACCACGTCTTGCTCGTCGAAGGCATTGCCCAGCGACAGCATCGGCACCGCGTGGCGCACACTGCCGAAGGCCGAGACCGGCGCGGCGCCGACGCGCTGCGTGGGCGACTCGGGCGTGACCAGTTCAGGATGCGCGGCTTCCAGGTCCTGCAGCTCGCGCATCAGCCGGTCATATTCGGCGTCCGAGATCGAGGGGGCGTCGTAGACGTAGTAGCGGACGTTGTGCTGCTCGATTTCCGCGCGCAGGCGCGCCGCGGTTTCCGCCGCGGGTGTCCCTCCGGCCTTGCTCATTATGCAAACACCCGCTGGGCGCGCTCGCTGCCGGCGGGCAGGCCGGCTTGCTCGAGCTGGCCGAACAAAACCTGCAGCCGTTCGTCGATGACACTTTCGGAGCCATCGGCCAGCGGCTTGCCCTGGTCGTCGACCAGGTCGGCGCGCAGGCGCGCGGCCAGTTCGCGGCCCACGTCGACCATGCGGCCGAAGGCGCGGCTGTCGGCCGGACTGCAAGGCACGTCCAGCAGCAGGTACAGGCGTTCGATGCCCCCCATGCCGGCATCGAAGGCGGCGCCGTCGGCGCGCGCCAGGGTGAAGCGGGCCACGCCGTTCTCGGCCGGCCAGGCCAGGCGGTTGCCGTCGGCGACGAAGCCGGCGTCGCGGGCCACGTTGAGCACTTCGGCGGCCGGCTGGGCGGCGCCCAGCAACAGGGTCAGGCCGACCTGGGTATCGAGGGCGGCGCAGGTGTCATCCAGGCGCGCGGCCTGCTCCAGGACGGCCTGCTGGTCGGGCCCTTCGATGGTGGCGTCGAAGCGCTCGGCCATGTCCTGGGCGCGAGCCCAGGCCTGCGACCATTCGATGGCGGTCAGCGGGCCGCTGCGGTTGGCCAGCAGTACCGCCAACTGCATCGAGGCGTACGACTCGCCGCCATGCACCCGCGCGCGGTGGCGGCGCTGGTCGGTTTCGGCGAACACGCGCATCGGCTTGCGGCCCACCTGGCGCAGGCTCTGCATGTAGGGCAGCAGGTCGGCGCCGCGCACCGGCTCGGCGAAGTTGATCTCGATGACCACTTCGCAGGCGGGATCGGGTTCCTCGGCATCGTCGGCATCGCTGCCCGGATCGACCGGTTTGGGTTGTTCCGGATGCGCCTTGGGCGCGTCGCCGATGCCCGGCTCGCGCCGCATGGCCGCGCCGCCTGCCGCGGCGGCCGCGCCCGCCCCCAGCAGCGGATCCTGCTCGGAGGTGGGGAAATGGCTTTGCATCTTGCGGCGGACGCGGCGATCCTGCCACCAGTTAAAGCCCAGCACCAGCAGTATCAGCAAGACGCCCAGGGCAATCAGCCCGATCTGCAAATCACTCATGTGTAAATCCCGCGCCATGAAGCCGGCGCCATTCTGAATATTGGGTTTATGCCGCTTCGGAGGCCATCATCTGGACGGCCGAATCTATATCTACCGCAACGATACGCGAAACCCCCTGCTCTTGCATGGTGACGCCGATCAGTTGCTTGGCCATCTGCATCGCGATCTTGTTGTGCGAGATGAACAGGAACTGGGTCTGCTCGCTCATGTTGGCGACCAGATTGGCGTAGCGCTCGGTGTTGGCGTCGTCCAGCGGCGCGTCCACCTCGTCCAGCAGGCAGAACGGCGCGGGGTTCAGCTTGAACAGCGCGAACACCAGCGCGGTGGCCGTCAGCGCCTTTTCGCCGCCTGACAGCAAGTGGATGGTGCTGTTGCGCTTGCCTGGCGGCTGCGCCATGACCTGCACGCCGGCGTCGAGGATTTCCTCGCCGGTCATGGTCAGCTTGGCCTCGCCGCCGCCGAACAGTTTGGGGAACAGCTCGCCGAAGTGGCCGTTGACGACGTTGAAGGTCTCTTGCAGCAGGTCGCGGGTTTCGCGGTCGATCTTGCGGATCGCGTCTTCCAGGGTCTCGATGGCGGTCATCAGATCCTGGTGCTGGTCGTCCAGGAAGCCCTTGCGTTCGCGCGAGGTGTTCAGTTCGTCCAGCGCGGCCAGGTTGACCGAGCCGAGCGACTCGATCTGGCGCGAAATGCGGGTGACTTCGGATTGCAGCCAACTGGCGCGGCGCCATTCGTCGGGCTGATTGGCCAGATCCTGGGCCAGGGCTTCGCGGTCGACCTCGCGGGCATTGAGCTGCTCGGTGAATTGTTCCTCGGCCAGGCGCGCGGCCTGTTCCTGCAATTGCAGCTCGGTGATGCGGGCGCGGCGCGGTTCCAGCGTGCGCTCTTGTTGCAGGCGGTCTTCGTCGGCGCCGCGCAGCAGCGCCGCCAGGTTTTCCATTTCCTGGCGCGCCCGCGACAGCGCCTCTTCGCGCTCGGCGCGCAGTTCCAGGGCGTCCTGCAAGCCGGCCTGGGAGGCCGAGGCGTCCAGGTCGACCAGGTCGGCCAACACCTGTTCGAGCTCAACGCTGCCGCGCTGGCTCTGATCGGCCGCCAATTGCTGGTTGCGCTGCAGGTCGGTGATGCGGACCTGAATGCCGCGTTCGGCGAACTCGGCTTCCTGGGCGGCGCGCTCGAGCTCGCGCAGACGGGCGCGGGCGGCCTCGGCCTGTGCGGCCAGGGTCTCGCCGTCCATTTCGGCGTCGGAGAAACGCGATTGGTGTTCGGCCAGTTCTTCGTCCAGCGCCTCGAAGCGGGCCTCGGCCTCTTCGCGAGCGGCACGCAGGTCTTCCTCGTGCGCCGCGATCTCTTCGAGATCCTGGCGCAGGCGCGCGGCGTGCTGGCCTGACTGCTCGGCCTGCTGCTGCAGGCGCGAATGTTCGAGCTGGATGTCGTGCACCCGGCGGGTCACTTCGGCGACCCGCTGGCGGGCCGGCGCGATGGCCTGGGTCACCTGCTGCCAGGCGACTTCGGCGCGGGCCACGGCGGCACGGGCCTGATCCGTGATCAGTTGCTGGGCCTTGATCTCGCGTTGCAGGTTCTCGATTTCCTGCTGGCGCGCCAACAGGCCGGCCTGTTCGGAATCCGGCGCGTAGAAGCGCACGCTATGCGCATCCACCAGGTGGCCGGCCTTGACCACGCAGGCGGCGCCAGCCGGCAGGGTGGCGCGGGTGGCCAGGGCCTGGGCCAGATCGGTGGCGGTATAGATGCCGCCCAGCCACTCGTTGAGCAGCGTGCGCAGGTCCGGATCAGTGATGCGCAGCAGGCTGGCCAGCGGCGTCAGGCCCGCCGGCGCCGCCGGGGCGGGCGCGGCGGGCGGCAGTTGGTAGAAGGCCAGGCGGGCGGGCGGCGCGTCGTCGGAGAAGGCGCGGGCCCAGTCCAGGCTGCGCACTTCGAGCGAGGCCATGCGCTCGCGCAAGGCGGCTTCCAGGGCGGTTTCCCAGCCCGGCTCGATGTGCAGCTTCTGCCACAGGCGCGTCAGGCCGGCCAGCTCGTGCTTGGCGAGCCACGGCTCCAGGGCGCCCTGCTTCTGCACGTCCTCCTGCAGCTTCACCAGGGCCGACAGGCGGGCCTCCAGGCGCGCCAGGTTCTGCGCGTCGGTCTGAGCGGCCGCCTGGGCGCGGCTACGCTCGGCGTCGGCGTCCGGCACCCTGCCTTCGAGGGTGGCCAGTTCCGCCTGGGCCTCTTCGAGCTGTTCCTCGCCGGCGACGCGGTCGCCGGCCAGCTGCTCCAGGCGCTCCGGGTCGGGGCTGTGTAATTCACGCAGTTCCTGCTGCAGGCGCTCGCGGCGCTGCTCCAGGGCCTGCATCTGGCGGTCGGCGTCGCGCTGGCTCTGCGCCACCAGGGCCAGGTTCTGTTCCACCCGCGCCAGCGCGGCGCGCATCTCGTCGCGGCCAGAGGCGGCTTCACGCACGCGTTGCTCGACGGCCGGCAGCGCGGACTGCGCATCCTCGGCGGCGGCGCGCGCCTCTTCGGTGCGGGCGGCGCCGGCGGCCAGGTCTTCCTCGGCCTGCGCGATCTGCTCGGCGCAGTGCTCGCGCTGGCTGTTCCATTCGGCGATCTGCTGCTGCAACTGGTCGCGACGCGCCTGCAGGCGGTTGCGCGAATCCACCACGTGGCGGATCTCGGCCTCGAGGCGGCTGACCTGGGCATTGGCCTCGTACAGGGCGCCCTGGGCGGCATGGACCGCGTCGCTGGCGGCGTAATGGGCCTGGCGCCGCGATTCGAGCGCGGCCTCGCCGGCCCGCAGGCCGGCGATGGCGGCTTCCAGTTCGTTCTGGGCCTGGGCCATTTCCTGGGCTTTCCTGGCGCGCTCTTCGCGCGCGCCAGTTTCCTTCAGGAACCACAGCGCATGCTGCTTCTTTTCGCCGTCGGCCTGCAACTCGCGGTAGCGCGTGGCGACCTCGGCCTGGGCCTCCAGCTTTTCCAACTGGCTGTTCAATTCGCGCAGGATGTCTTCGACGCGGGTCAGGTTCTCGCGCGTGTCGGACAGGCGGTTTTCGGTCTCGCGGCGGCGTTCTTTATAGCGCGACACGCCGGCGGCCTCTTCCAGGAACACCCGCAGTTCTTCGGGGCGGGCCTCGATCAGCCGGTTGATCATGCCCTGGCCGATGATGGCGTAGCCGCGCGCGCCCAGGCCGGTGCCCAGGAAGATGTCGTGGATGTCGCGGCGCCGGACCTGTTGGTTATTGACGAAGTAGCTGCTGGTGCCGTCGCGCGTCAGCACGCGGCGCACCGCGATCTCGGCGTAGGAACTCCATTGCCCGGCGGCGCGGCCTTCGCTGTTGTCGAACACCATTTCGACCGAGGCGCGGGCCGCCGGCTTGCGGTTGCCGGAACCGTTGAAGATGACGTCCTGCATGGACTCGCCACGCAGTTCCGAGGCCTTGGCCTCGCCCAGCACCCAGCGCACCGCGTCGATGATGTTCGATTTGCCGCAGCCATTGGGCCCCACCACGCCCACCAGTTGGCTGGGCACGGGAATCACGGTGGGGTCGACGAAGGACTTGAAGCCGGCGAGTTTGAGCTGAGTGAGACGCACAGTACGATGACGACGGGGTGGGTTGAACGAAAGGCGTTAACAGACCTGCCGCACACATTGCAAACCGGCCCCTGGAGGGCCGGCTCACGGATGGGTCGTATGATACCGCAGGCAGTCTGTCCCCAAACGTGAACAACGGTCAAGCCGGGGACGGCCCGCCCCCTCGCAGGCCGTCCGGCTGACCTGCCGCAACCCACGGGCAAACGCTGAATAGCCCTACCCGCGCCACGGGCTATACTCGCTGACACTTTTTCGCAAGACGCTTCATTTTCACGCAGACAGACCGGGCTCAGGTCAAAGTACGGGGACATTCTTGAAACGAGGTTTCTATCTGGTCATGGCCGCGCAGGCCTTCTCGTCATTGGCGGACAACGCGCTCTTCATCGCCGCGATCGCCCTGATCCAGGAGCTGCATGGCCCCGACTGGCTGGCCCCGATCATGAAATGGTCCTTCGCCCTGGCCTACGTGGTGCTGGCCGCCTTCGTCGGCGCCATCGCCGACTCCTACCCCAAGGGCCGCGTGATGTTCTCGACCAATGCCCTGAAGGTCGCCGGCTGTCTGCTGATGTTCTCGTACGCCAGCCTCGGCGTCGCCCCGCAATACCAGACCTATCTGGTCTGCGCCGCCTACGGCGTGGTGGGCATCGGCGCCGCCGCCTATTCGCCGGCCAAATACGGCATCGTCACGGAAATGCTGCCGCCGACCATGCTGGTCAAGGGCAATAGCTGGATCGAGGGCCTGACCGTCTTCTCCATCATCCTGGGTACCGTGCTGGGCGGCCTGCTGATCTCGACCACGGTCTCCACCGCGCTGCTGCAACATTCCTTCATCGGCAAGCTGGTGCATACGCCGGCCGAGGCCGCCATCCTGGTCATTGCCTTCGTCTACCTGCTGGCGGCGCTGTGCAACCTGCTGATCCCGCACACCCACGTGCGCTATCCGCCGCAGCAGAAAAACCCGCTCAAGCTGATGCGCACCTTCTGGGGCTACGTGCGCGTGCTCTGGAATGACAAGCTGGGGCAGATCTCGCTGGCCGTCACCACCCTGTTCTGGGGCGCCGGCGCGACGCTGCAACTGATCGTCATCGAGTGGGGCCGCAGCCATCTGGGCTACCAGTTGGACAAGGCCTCGATGCTGATGGGCGTGGCCGCGCTGGGCACGGTGGTCGGCTCGATCCTGGCCGGCCGCATTCCGCTGCGCCGCGCCCTGGCGGTGCTGCCGGTCGGGGCGGCCATGGGTCTGGTGGTGCTGCTGATGCCGCTGGTCTATTCGCCCTGGAGCGTCTACCTGCTGCTGCTGCTCACCGGCGGGCTGGCGGGCTTCTTCGTGGTGCCCATGAACGCCCTGCTGCAACACCGCGGCCACGTGCTGCTGTCGGCCGGCCATTCGATCGCCGTGCAGAATTTCAATGAGCAGCTCAACATCCTGCTGATGGTGGCCATGTACACGCTGCTGCTGTGGCTGCAACTGCCGATCAACATCATCATCGTGATCTTCGGCACCGTGGTGGCCGTGCTGATGGTGGTGTTCATGCGCTGGAGCAAGCGCAACCTGGCGGACAATCCCGAACTGCACGACCAGATCGGCCAGGAAGGCCACGGTCACGCGCTGGACTCGCACAACCGCTGACCCGCCCGGAGGGGCCGCGCGGGCGGCCCCGTCCCGGCCTACAACTGCCGGGCCGCCAACTTCAGGTCCTGCCAGGCGCGCGCCTTTTCGGCCGGACTGCGCAGCAGATAGGCCGGGTGATAACTCACGATCACCGGAATCTCGCGCCCCGCTTCCGTCTTCATCTGGTGTACCCGGCCGCGCAGGCTGCCGATGGTCGCGTCCGTGCCTAGCAGGGTCTGGGCTGCGAACCGGCCCAGCACCAGGATGCGTTCGGGCTGGAGCAGCGCGATCTGGCGCATCAGGTAGGGACTGCACGCCGCGATTTCCTCGGGCTTGGGATTCCGGTTGCCAGGCGGCCGGCACTTGATGACGTTGGCGATAAACACATCGCGCTCGCGGCTCATGCCCACCGCCGACAGCATCGCATCGAGCAACTGCCCGGAGCGGCCGACGAAAGGCTGGCCCTGCCGGTCTTCCTGTTCGCCGGGCGCCTCGCCGACCACCAGCCAGCGCGTGGGCTGTCCGCCATGGCCGAAGACCGCGTGACGGCGCCCGCCACACAGGCCGCAGGCGGTGCAGGCCACCACCTGTTCGCGCAATTCGTCCAGGGTGGCATGCTTGACCGCTGCGGCCACCGGAACCGGCGCCGGGGCGGCGTCCAGCGCGACCTCGGCCTTGGGCGCCGGCTTGGGCGGGGGGCCGTTGCGCAGCCCCGCCGCGGCGCCCGTTGCACGCGCCGCGGCGGCGGGCCCGGCCGGTGCCGCAGACGCGGCCACGACCTCGCGGGCGGGCGCCGGCGCCACCCTCACGGGCGCCGCCGGCATCGGAGAATCCGGTTCGGAAACCGGCGCTTGGGGCGTGGAGACGGGCGCGACCAGGGCCTGCGGCGCCGGCCGCAGCCACAGGCGCTCCATGCCCAGCTCGCGCAACCACAGGCGCTGCAGCGGATTGACGCGCGGCGCGGCCGATGCCGGCGTGGCGGGGGGCGCCGTCACGCCGCCGCTCCCTGGGGCGCGGCCACGGGCGGATCCAGACGCTTCTGCATCACCAGCGCATCCTCGCGGCCACCTTTTTCGGCCGGATAGTAGCCGCGCCGCAGGCCGATCTGGAGATAGCCACGCGCCTTGTAGAACGCGACCGCCGAGGTATTGGACGGGCGCACCTCGAGCAGCACGCCATCCAGGCTGCGTTCGCGCGCCTGCTGTTCGCACCAGTCCAACAGCAGCGTGCCCAGGCCCTGGCGATGCAGGTCGCGCGTCACGGCGATCACCAGCAGATGGGCCACGTCGGGCGCAAACATCAAGATACAGAATCCGGCCAGCCGGCCATCGCGCCGCAGCGTCCAGGCGCCATAACCGGCCGCCAGCGCGTCGGCGAAATTGCCGCGCGTCCAGGGAAAGGCCTGGACGTTGGCTTCCAGCGCCACCACCTCGTCCAGATCGGCGTCGGTCAACGCCTGCGGCACCAGCGGCGCCAGCGTCGAGCGGGCCTTGGGATTGCCGCCCTCGCCGCGCAGGCGTTCGGCGGTGGTGAAAGCGACCTTGTCGCGCACGTAGAGCGGCGCCGCCTGCTCGGGCGGCAGGGACTCGCCCCGCAGCCAGGCCTGGCTGGCCAGGCGCGCCACGCTGGCCGCCTCGGGCCGCTGCGCCTGGGCGGCGCGGCGCCAGTCGGCGGGAACAGGCATGTCGGCGGCATACGCGTCCCAGGCATCGCCGGCCAGCAGCGGGGTCAGCGGACGGCCGGCGGCGCGCGACCACGAGGCCAGATGATGCGCCGTCCAGGGCAGCACCTCGGCCGCCGCGATCAGCAGCGGCGCCTGCAGCGTGTCCCAGGCCGGCTCGCCCTTGCCGTCTTCGCCCTGGCGATAGACCGCCAGATAGACTTCATTCATGCGGGCATCCAGCGCCACCACGATGGCCTCGTCCGCCGTGCCGCCCGCCTGGGCAGCCACGGCCTGGTGCGAGACCACCGGCAGCACCGCAATACCCAGGCCCATGGCCATGCCCTGGGCCACGCCGCAGGCCACCCGCAGGCCGGTAAAGCCGCCCGGCCCCTGGCCGAAAGCCACCGCCTGCAGCGCGCCGGGCGCCAGGCCGGCCTCGGCCAGCAGTTCATTGGCCATCGGCAAGAGTCGTTCCGCGTGCTCCTGGGAGCCCTCGTGTTCACGGATGGCAACCTCCAGCCGCCCGCCCGTGGCGCGCAAAAGGGCCACGCCGCAGCGCGACGAAGAAGTTTCCAAAGCCAGCAGGTTTAGTTCCATAGATGCAGATTGTACGAAATACCGGGGGATTGCCCCCGTATGTAAGGGGGATTTCAACCATGGTTCGCAATGTGTAATATCTTGTGAACGCCCACTAGCCGCTGGTTCTTGTCACTGTTACATTTCCGGCCATGAATACGCAAAACACCACCCCCACCCGAAAGATCCTCGTCGTCGACGACGATCCGCGCTTGCGCGATCTGCTGCGCCGGTATCTGTCCGAGCAGGGATTCAACGTTTTCGTTGCCGAAGACGCCAAAGAGATGGGCAAACTCTGGCAACGCGAGCACTTTGATCTGCTCGTGCTGGATCTGATGCTGCCCGGCGAAGATGGCCTGTCCATCTGTCGCCGGCTGCGCGGTGGCCACGACAATACCCCCATCATCATGCTGACGGCCAAGGCGGAAGAAATCGACCGCATCGTCGGCCTCGAGATGGGCGCGGACGACTACCTGTCCAAACCATTCAATCCTCGCGAGCTGCTGGCCCGGATCAACGCGATCCTGCGCCGCCGCGGCACCGAGGAACATCCCGGCGCCCCCAGCCAGGAAAACGAATCCATCGCCTTCGGCCCCTACGTGCTGAACCTGTCGACCCGCACGCTCACGCGCAACGGCGAACAGGTGCCCATCACCACCGGCGAATTCTCGGTGCTCAAGGTGTTTGCGCGCCACCCGAAGATTCCGCTGTCGCGCGACAAGCTCATGGAACTGGCCCGCGGCCGCGAATACGAAGCCTTCGACCGCAGCCTCGATGTGCAGATCTCGCGCCTGCGCAAGCTGATCGAGCCGAACCCGTCCAAACCCGTATTCATCCAGACCGTCTGGGGCCTCGGATACGTGTTTGTGCCGGACGGTGGCAGTTGACCGATACGCCCGCCCCGGGCAGGAGCGCAGCCTCGTGCCCCGCTTGCGCAAAACCTTCAGGAACCTGACTTCACGTCTGCGGCTCGGCTTGTTCGGCCGCACGTTCCTGCTGCTGGCCGCCTTGATGCTGGTCAGCCTGGGGGCGTGGCTACAAGTCTTCTTCAGCATGGAGCTGGGACCGCGCGCCAATCAGATGGCGCAGCGGGTGATTACGGCCGTCAATATCACGCGCACCGCGCTGATCTACTCGCACAACGGCGAACGCAGCAAGCTCCTGCTCGACCTGGCCACCAATGAAGGCATCCAGGTCTATCCGCGCGAAGTCACCGACTTCGCCGAAGCCCTCCCTGACGACGATTACTGGCAGCGCGTGGCCCAGCATATCCGCACACGCTTTGGCCCCGAGACGCAGATCGCCTGGGGCGTGAACCAGGTGCCCGGCTTCTGGGTCAGTTTCCAGATCGAGAAAGACCTCTATTGGCTGGTGTTCGAACGCGAACAGATCGGGCTGACCGGCGGCATCGAATGGCTGGGATGGGGCGCCACCGCGCTGCTGCTGTCACTGGTGGGCGCGGCGGTCAGCGTCGGCTTCGTCAACCGGCCGCTGTCGCGGCTGGCGCGCGCGGCCCAGGTGCTGTCGCGCGGCGAAACGCCGGCGCCCCTGCCCGAACAGGGCCCGCTGGAAATCCGCGACCTGAACGCCTCGTTCAACCGCATGGCCAAGGATCTGCGGCAGGCCGAGGCCGACCGCGAGCTGATGCTGGCGGGTATTTCGCACGACCTGCGCACGCCGCTGGCGCGCATGCGCCTGGAAATCGAGCTGAGCGGCGTCTCGGAGGACGCCCGCCAGGCCATCGACGAAGACCTGGGCCAGATCGACCACAGCATCGGCCAGCTCATGGAATACGCCCGGCCCGCCGGTACCCTGCCGCAGCTTGCCACGGACATCTCGGCGGTGCTGGCCGAGCTGTACGAACGCGAGCGCAGCCATACCTCGTCACTCGGCGGCGAACTGGAAGCCACGCTCGAACCCGGGCTGCGCGCGCGCATCACGGCGCTGGACCTCAAGCGCA
This sequence comes from Achromobacter sp., assembly GCF_050285565.1. Taxonomy (GTDB): domain Bacteria; phylum Pseudomonadota; class Gammaproteobacteria; order Burkholderiales; family Burkholderiaceae_B; genus Achromobacter. Next base: position 101,386 of record NZ_JBLZXG010000001.1, on the reverse strand, counting down.
TCGTCAGCAACCTGATCGAGAACGCGCGCCGCTATGGCCGTTCGCCCGACGGCATGGCGCACCTGGTCATGACACTGCAAGCTGAGGGCGGCATGATCGTCATCGAGGTGTCCGACCGCGGCCCCGGCATCGCCCCCGAGGATGTCGACCGGCTGTTGCGGCCGTTCTCGCGCGGCGAGGCCGCGCGTACCGGCGTCAGCGGCGCCGGCCTTGGCCTGGCCATTGTCGAGCGCCTGCTCAAGCATGTCGGCGGCGCCCTGCGCATGCTGCCCCGCGAGGGCGGCGGCCTGACCGCCCGCATAGAGTTGCCCAAAGCGAAGTTTAGGAATTATCAATTAGACAACGATAATCCATAGCGTAGAATTTATGGTTTGAGGCACCGCCTTAATTCCACCAACAACTACTGGGAGTAAACATGAAAACTGTTGGCGACAAACTCGAGCCCTTCAAGGTTACCGGCGTCAAGCCCGGCTTCAACCAGCACGAAGAAAACGGCGTCTCGGCTTTCGAAGACATCACCGAGAGCTCGTTCCCCGGCAAGTGGAAGGTGATCTACTTCTACCCCAAGGACTTCACGTTCGTGTGCCCCACCGAAATCGTCGGCTTCAACAAGCTGGCCAAGGATTTCGAAGACCGCGACGCCGTCCTGCTGGGTGGCTCGAGCGACAACGAATTCGTCAAGCTGGCCTGGCGCCGTGAGCACCCGGACCTGAACAAGCTGGGTCACTACCAGTTCGGCGACACCACCGGCGCCCTGATCGACCAACTGGGCGTGCGTGAAAAGGGTGCTGGCGTTGCCCTGCGCGCCACCTTCATCGTCGACCCGGACAACACGATCCAGCACGTTTCGGTGAATAACCTGAACGTCGGCCGTAACCCGGAAGAAGTGCTGCGTCTGCTCGACGGCCTGCAAACCGACGAGCTGTGCCCGTGCAACCGTACGGTTGGCGGCGCCACGCTGTAATTTCCAGCCCGGCCGGGGACCTGTCCGCAGGTTCTTCGCCGGGCTTTAACTGCGCTAGATTATAGGTAAAAACTATGGAATTTCTGACGACCATTAAGGAACAACTGCCGGATTGGGCCAAGGACATCCGCCTGAATCTGGACGCCGTGATCGCCCGTTCGACCCTGGCCCCCGAAGATGCCATCGGCGCCGCCCTGTCGGCCGCCTACGCCGCGCGCAGCCCGGTGCTGATCGAAGCCTTCAAGAGCGGCCTGTCCGAAGTCGACGCCAATGCCGCGCTGACCGCCTCGGCGCTCATGGGCATGAACAACACCTGGTACCCGTACGTCGAAATGAGCGGCGACGCCCAGCTCAAAAGCCTGCCGGCGCAACTGCGCATGAACGCCTACGCCACCCATGGCGGCGTCGAGAAAAAGCGCTTCGAGCTGTTCGCGCTGGTCGCCTCCATCATCGGCAAGTGCCACTTCTGCGTCGGTTCGCACTATGAGAACCTGAAGAAGGATGGTCTGTCGACGGAGCAACTGCGCGACGCCGGGCGCATCGCCTCGGTAGTCAACGCCGCCGCCCTGGCGCTGGCCGCCCAGGGCAAGTAAGCCTGGCGCGACGCGCCCCGCGGCAGCAGGGAAGACAGGCTCCGTCAAAGCGACGGGGCCTTTTTCTTGTGCCCGGGCTGGCCCGGGCAATAGGGGGCGCATCGGAACCGCCCGCCCGCCCCGGTTACTAAGACCTTACTTGTCACCAGGAGGGTCTATGGACGCCGATACGTCAGCCACCGTGAAAGCATGGATTGCCAGGTTGGAGGCCGCCCTCGGGATCGTCATCGGCGCCACCGACGAGGGCGCGTTTGCGCTGCGCACCAAGGGCGGCGCCCCCGTCGTCGTCGAGCCCATCGCCGGGCAATCGGGGCTCGTGCTGTCGGGTCAGATCGGCACGGCCGACGAAACCGCCTCCCCCACCCTGCTGCTCGCCCTGCTTGCCGCGAATCTGGTGCCCGGCATAGTCGCGCCGGCCAGCGTCGGCTGGCAACCCGAGGAGCGCGCGCTGCTGTTGCGCCTGCTGTGGACGCCGTCGCAAGCCGGCTGGACGGGCGAGGGCTTTTTCAGCGTCCTCGGCGCCTTCGGCGAGCAGGTGGATGCCCTGGCCGCCGCCATCGCCAGCCATGACATCGAGCGGCTGCTTCCCGCCAAGACCCCCCATCCGGATACGGCGCCAGGCCCGGGGCCGGCCCATTTCGCCTGAACAGGAAGCGACCCCATGAGCACGCCTTTCGACAATATCCGCAACCTGTTCCGCCCCACGGGCACCGCCACGCCGGCCCTGCAGGAGGCCGACGGCACGCTGAAAAAGATGGATGCGGCCCTGGACGCCACCGCCAAGGTGGCCGACACCTTCATGCAAGAGGGCATTCCGAAAACGACCACCGGCCTGTTCCTGGGCAAGCTGGGTATCGTCGGCAACCTCGTGAGCACCACCAGGGCCTGTCAGGAAGGCGACACCAGCGCCATGGTGGCCGGCGGCGCCAGGATCGTCGGCGCGATGGGCGCGGGCCGGCTGGCCAATTTCGCCGATGGCATCGGCAATGGCGTGGATCTGGCCAAGGGGCTGGATCAAGGCGACCTGCAGAAAACCTTCGCCGCCGGCGCGAAGCTGTGCCTGAACCTGGCGGCCAGCGGATCGGCGCCCGGCATGCTGGTGATCGGCGCGGGCGAGCTCGCCGTCGACGCGATCAAGAACAACCCCGCGGGCTTCCAGCAGCACAATCACGAAACGCAGCGTCTGATGCGGGCCGGCATGGACGACCCTCAGGCCGACGCCTGACCGGCGCCGACAGTCCGAAACACGCCGGGGCGACGCTCGCGCCGCCCCGGCGCTTTTCCTACTGACCCTGGGACTTGACCGCGTTGGTCGGCAGGCCATTGGCGACCCAGGCTTCCATGCCGCCACGGTACCAGTACACCGGCCAGCCCATCATGCCGGCGCGCAGCGCGGCGTTATAGGAGGAACGGTCGTTCATGCCGGCGCCGACGATGATCAAGGGCACGTTGTGCTCTTTCTCGGTGCCGGTCTTTTTGTGCAGCCAGCCATCGAACGCCTCCTGCATCTGATCCGTGACACTGCCGTCCGAGCCCGCGTCGCTCAGCGGGAAGGCGCCGGGAATGGTCTCGCGCAGGCCGCTGGTGTCGATCACCAGGAAGTTCTTGTTCTTCTCATCGGTCAGCAGGGCCACCACGTCCTTGGTGGTGACCACCTTGGCGCGCGGATGGGTGTTCGGCGTCGGGCCCTTGTAAGGCGCCGAGAACAGCAGGGTCGTCGGCGGCACGCCAGCATCCTGAAGTTCGTCGAAGCCGCCGTTGCCGGGTGCGCGTTGCGGCTGGCCGGCAGGCGGCTGCTGGCGCTGCGGCGGCTGTGGCGCCTGTTGCGGGGCTTGCCGCGGCGCCGCCCCACCCTGCTTGGGCTCGCCGCCGACGGTGCCCATCTCGATATCGGAGATCATCACCGCGATGTTCTCGATCAGCTCGTAGCACATCGTGATCGAGCCTTCGCGCGGGCTGTACCAGGCATTGAGCTTGCCGCAGTCCTTGAAGACCACGTTCACGGGCCGCGGCAGCACGTAGGTCTGGCCCAGCAGCTTGATGTTGTTGGCGATGGCTTCGGACAGGTTGTTGGCGAACAGGTTGCCGATGCGGCGCGATGACGGCTCGAAGGTCACGTTCACCGGCGCGCCGGGCGCGTTCGCCGGCTGCTGGCCGTCGGGCGACCAGGCGCCGACGCGGGTGTGCGGCGCCAAAATGCGGCGCCAGGCACGGTTCTGCTTGGTGAATTCATCCGCGCAGCGCGCCTTGGTGCGGTCTTCGAAACCGACCTGCTCGACCAGCGATTCGAACACGCCCGGATTGCCGCCGTACATGATGCACAGCATGTTGCGAAAGCGCTTGAGATCGCCGGTGTGCTCGTCCTGCCAGGGCGAATTGCCGGCGCCCTGGGCCTCGGCCAGCTTGCCGCTGTAGTACCACTGCAGGGCCGCGTACTTGGCGGCGCCCTGGGCCATGGCGTTGGTGTCCTTGTCGCTGGACGGATACATAGTCGGCTCGACGATCTGCAGCGCCGAATAGATATCGACCGCGTCCTCCTCGGCGCCGGTCGAGGGCAGCTCCAGTTCACCAATCAGGGCGTGGCCGAACTCATGCATGAAGATGCTACGCATGATGCCGATATAGACCGCCACGATGCGCAGCGAATCGCCGCCGAAACGCGGATACGGGCCCGAACCCGCCAGGCCGCTGCTGGCGCCGGAATCCGGCGCGGCCTGCGGCGCGCGCGTCGGCGCCTGTTGGCCGCCTCCCCCCTTGGCCGGCTGCCCGCCGCCCTGGCCAGGATTCGCATTGACATTGGAGTTGATGGTGAAGTCCGCGATCCCGAAAGTGCCGACCTCATAGGCCATGATGCCGAGCTCGGAACCCAGCGCGGGTTCGTTCTCGATATCGCCGATCTTCTGGCCGTTGACGATGAAGCGCGCCGCCCCGGGCACCTCGACCACCTTGATGCGGTCGGAACCGTCCAGCTTCGCCACATTGGGCACGTTGGCGATGTCGCGGCGCTTGTCGCCGTCCAGACAGAAAAGAATGGTCTGCTTGGCGGCGGTGAGTTCGAGCAGGCACAGTCCCTTGCGCGCCCGGTTGGTCAGCGCCAGGCCGATGGATGCCTTGGGATTCTTCGAATTCAGCACCACGTTCACGTCGGTGATGCGGCCGCCTTCCGGCGCTTGCCCGACGTTCAGATAAAGCGTCTGCTCACTGCCGGCCGTGGCCTTGTTGCGCAGCGTGAACCAACCGTCTTCGACACCCGCGGTCCAGCCTTGCAGCAACTGCGTGCGGACAGCGCCCGCAAGCGGGCCGAGCTGTTGCTCGAATTCTGCATGTGCAGGCGAACCAACGGCGACGAGAGCCAGAAACAAGGCAGCGCCACGTACATGCATCCTAGTGTCCCTATTATCCAGACGTTAAGTAGCGGCAGAATATTCCAGTTCAAATGCCCCTGCAAGACGAAATCACCAGGTGTTTTCGGCCCGCACACGACGATTGACGCGGGATTTGCCCCGAACCGCAGCAGCCATGCGGCCCGCGCACTTTTTTGCGCTTTGTTAATTTGTTGTTGACATGTATCCGGGTGGATAAAACAACGCCTGCACACCAAGAAAATGGCGCGGTAAATACCGCGCCATCGCTGCCAACGGAAAGCCGGCCGGCGGGGTCAGCGCCGCGCCAGCAGCGCCACGACCGTGGCCGAGATGCCTTCCTTGCGGCCCAGGTATCCGAGGCCTTCGTTGGTCTTGGCCTTGATGTTGACTTCGGTCTCGGCCAGGCCGGTATCGGCGGCGATGTTGCTGACCATGGCCGGCGCATGCGGGCCGATCTTGGGGGCCTGCGCGTGCACGGTGGCGTCGATGTTGACGGGTACCCAGCCGGCCTGGCGCACGCGCGCCATGGCCTCGCGCAGCAGCACCCGGCTGTCGGCGCCCTTGAAGGCCGGATCAGTATCGGGAAAATGGCGGCCGATGTCGCCCAGGCCGGCGGCCCCAAGCAGCGCGTCCGTGATCGCGTGCAGTAGCACGTCGGCATCCGAATGGCCCAGCAGGCCGTGGCTGTGGGGGATGGTCACGCCGCCGATGATCAGCGGCCGGCCCTCGACCAGGGCGTGCACGTCGAAACCCTGCCCGACGCGGAAAGGAATGCTCATAGCCATTTTTCCATCAGTTCGAAATCGTCCGGCCAGGTCACCTTGAAATTGCGCAGGGCGCCGGGCACCAGCAGGGGCGCGTAGCCCGCGGCCTCCAGCGCCGAGGCTTCGTCGGTGACGGCAACGCCGTTGACCGCGGCCGCCGTCAGCGCATCGCGCAGCACCCCGGCGCGGAACATCTGCGGCGTCTGCGCCAGCCACAGGCCGTTGCGGTCCAGAGTGCGCTCGACCCGCTCATGGCCAGCCTTGACGGTGTCGGCCACGGGCAGCGCCAGCAAGCCGCCGACCGGATCCGCGAGGCAGGCGTCGATCAAGCGCGCCAGGGCCGATGCCGGCAGGCCGGGACGGGCCGCGTCATGCACCAGCACCCAGGTGTCGTCGGCCACGCCGCTCTCGGCCAGGGCGCCGGCCACGGTGTCGGCGCGGGTGGCGCCGCCGCAGGCGCGCCAAACGGTGCGCGGCAGCCCCGCCAGCGCCTGGTCGACCCAACCGTCGCCGGGCGTCACCGCCACGCGCACCTGCGCCACGCGCGCGTCGGCAAGCAGCGCGGTCACGGCATGGCGCAGCATGGGCTGTCCGGCCAACGGACGGTATTGCTTAGGCACGCTCTGCCCGCCGGGGTGGCTGGCGCGGGCGCCGACGCCGGCGGCGGGAACGATTGCAATGATTGAGTCAGACATGGTGCGGTGATTTTATAATCTTCCGCTTGATGCCTGCTCCCAGCCTGATGCCCGCTCCCACCTCCCCCGCCCCGGCAGCGCCGCCCCTGCCCGCGACCGCCCCCACTCTCGCCGCGCTCAAGCCCGGCACGCGCTACGCGCAACCCCGCCCGCCGGGCTCGGGTGACGCCTGGTTGCTGGCCGACCTGGCGCGGCAGGCCGGGACGCCCCTGGTGGTGCTGACCGCCGAGCCCCTGGAGGCCCAGCGCCTCGCCGAGGAAATCGCGCTGTTCGCGCCCGGCCTGCGGGTGCGCCAGTTGCCCGACTGGGAAACGCTGCCGTACGACGCCTTCTCGCCGCACCAAGACCTGATCTCCGAGCGCCTGCACACCCTGCACTCGCTGATGATGAAGACGGTGGACGTGCTGACGGTGCCGGTCACCACCGCCCTGTACCGGCTGGCGCCGCCCTCCTTCCTGGCGGCCTACACCTTTTCCTTCAAGCAGAAGGACAAGCTCAACGAAGCGGCGCTGCGCGCGCAACTGACGCTGGCCAACTACAACCACGTCACCCAGGTCACCGCGCCCGGCGAGTTCTGTCTGCGCGGCGGCCTGATCGACCTGTTCCCGATGGGATCGGCCCTGCCCTACCGGCTCGACCTGTTCGACGACGAGATCGAGACCATCCGCAGCTTCGACGTGGACACCCAGCGCAGCCTGTATCCGGTGCGCGAGGTGCAGTTGCTGCCGGGGCGCGAGTTCCCCATGGACGAAGACTCGCGCAACCGTTTCCGCGCGCGCTTTCGCGAAGTGTTCGAGGGCGACCCGTCGCGCGCCCTGCCCTACAAGGACATCGGCAACGGCATCCCCTTCGCCGGGGTCGAGTACTACCTGCCGCTGTTCTTCGACGAGACCGCGACGCTGTTCGACTACCTGGCCGACGACGTCATCACCGTCACCGTCGGCGACATCGACGACGCGATGCTGCGCTTTCACCAGGACACCGGCAGCCGCTACAGCTTCCTGAAAAGCGACCGCGAACGCCCGGTGCTGCCGCCAGCGGCGCTGTTCCTGGACGAGCAGACGCTGTACGCCCGCCTGAAGGACTTCCGCCGCCTGGCGCTGGGCGCCGGCCAGCCGCACCCGGACTTCCGCGCCGCGCCCGACGTCAGCGTGGCGCGCCGTGCTGAAGACCCGATCGCCAAGCTGCGCACGCATGTCGGCAAGCCGCAAGGCCGCGTGCTGCTGTGCGCCGATTCGGCCGGCCGCCGCGAAACGCTGGTGCAGATGCTCAACGAGTTCGGCGTCACGCCGGACGCACAGCCTGACAGCATCGAGGCCTTCCTCGCCTCCGACGCGCACTTCGGCATCGTCGCCGCGCCACTGGCCACCGGCTTCGAATTGCCGCAGGCCAACCTCGCCTTCCTGACCGAGAACGACCTCTACCCGGGGCTGGCCAGCACCGGCAGGCGCGGCAAGCGCGACCAGGAACGCGCCAGCAACGTCGAAGCGATGGTGCGCGACCTGTCCGAGCTGCGCGCCGGCGACCCCGTGGTGCACGCGCAGCACGGCATCGGCCGCTACCACGGCCTGGTCAACATGGACATGGGCGAAGGCGAGATGGAATTCCTGCATCTCGAATACGCCAACGGCAGCACGCTGTACGTGCCGGTGTCGCAACTGCACGTGATCGCCCGCTACAGCGGCGCCGATCCGGAAGCCGCGCCGCTGCACCAGCTCGGCTCGGGCCAGTGGGACAAGGCGCGCCGCAAGGCCGCCAAGCAGGTACGCGACACCGCCGCCGAGCTGCTGGCGCTGTACGCCCAGCGCGCTGCGCGCGAGGGCTTCGCCTTCAACCTGCCGCTCAACGACTACCAGGCCTTCGCCGAGGGTTTCGGCTTCGAGGAAACCGCCGACCAGGCCGCCGCCATCGAGGCCGTGCTCGCCGACATGACCTCGGGCCGGCCGATGGACCGCCTGGTGTGCGGCGATGTCGGCTTCGGCAAGACCGAAGTGGCGCTGCGCGCCGCGTTCCTGGCGGTGGCCAACGGCAAGCAGGTGGCGCTACTGTGCCCCACCACGCTGCTGGCCGAGCAGCACGCGCAGACCTTCTCCGACCGCTTCGCCGACTGGCCGGTGCGGGTGGTGGAGCTGTCGCGTTTCCGCTCGGCCAAGGAAGTGGCCGCCGCCATCGAAGGCATCAACGACGGCCGCGTCGACATCGTCATCGGCACCCACAAGATCCTGTCCAAGGACGTGCAGTTCAAGCGCCTCGGACTGGTCATCATCGATGAAGAACACCGCTTCGGCGTGCGCCAGAAAGAAGCGCTCAAGGCGCTGCGCGCCGAGGTCGACGTGCTGACCCTGACCGCCACGCCGATCCCGCGCACGCTCGGCATGTCGCTGGAAGGCATCCGCGACTTCTCGGTCATCGCCACCGCGCCGCAGAAGCGGCTGGCGATCAAGACCTTCGTGCGGCGCGAAGACGGCAGCACGCTGCGCGAGGCGCTGCTGCGCGAACTCAAGCGCGGCGGCCAGTGCTACTTCCTGCACAACGAGGTCGAGACCATCCACAACCGCCGCGCCCGCCTCGAAGAGCTGGTGCCCGAGGCCCGCATCGCGGTGGCCCACGGCCAGATGCCCGAGCGCGACCTGGAACAGGTGATGAAAGGCTTCTACCAGCAGCGCTACAACGTGCTGCTGTGCACCACCATCATCGAGACCGGCATCGACGTGCCCAGCGCCAACACCATCGTGATCCACCGCGCCGACCGCTTCGGCCTGGCGCAACTGCACCAACTGCGCGGCCGCGTCGGCCGCTCGCACCACCAGGCCTACGCCTACCTGTTGACGCCCGGCGAGGACGCCATCACCAGCAACGCCAAGAAGCGGCTGGAAGCGATCCAGGCCATGGAAGAGCTGGGCTCCGGCTTCTACCTGGCGATGCACGACCTGGAGATCCGCGGCACCGGCGAGGTGCTGGGCGATTCGCAATCCGGCAACATCCAGGAAGTGGGCTTCTCGATGTACAACGAGATGCTCAACGAAGCGGTGCGCGCCTTGCGCGCGGGCGAAGAGCCGGATCTGGACGCGCCCTTCAACCTGGCCTGCGAAGTCAACCTGCACGCGCCCGCGCTGCTGCCGTCCGACTACTGTGCCGACGTCCACGCGCGCCTGGGCGTCTACAAGCGCCTGGCCCACGCCGCCGACGAGGACGATCTGATCCACATCCAGGAAGAGCTGATCGACCGCTTTGGCAAGCTGCCGGAAGCGGCGCAGACGCTGCTTACCACCCACCGCCTGCGCCTGGCCGCGCAACCGCTGGGCATCGTCAAGATCGACGCCAGCGAAACCCAGGCGCTGTTGCAGTTCGGCCCCAAGACCAGCGTCGACCCGGCCAGAATCATCGAGCTGGTGCAACGGCAACGCCACATCAAACTCGCCGGACAGGATAAATTGCGGGTTGAGATCAAGGCCGCGCAGATCCCGGCCCGCGCCGACGCCGTGCGCGCCGTGCTGCGCGCCTTGAAGTAACCCGCCCCGACTTTCGCCTTCTTATGACCACCCATCACCTTGTCGTCCAATCTCCCGGCCTGACGGTCGAACATGCCGAGCAGATCGCCGCCCTGGCCCAGGCCCAGGGCGTGGCCCGCATCAGCGCCACGGCCGCCCGGCTGCTCGACGTGCAGCACGACGACGCCACCCGCGCCGACGTCGTGGCATGGGCCGAGCGGCATGGCGTCGACACCGCCTTCGTGCCGGCCGGTCTGAAGCTGGCGCACTGCAAGGTGCTGGCGATGGACATGGATTCGACCCTCATCAACATCGAGTGCATCGACGAGATCGCCGGCGTGGCAGGCGTCAAGGACAAGGTCTCGGAAATCACCGAAGCGGCCATGCGTGGCGAGATCAAGGACTTCGCCGAAAGCCTGCGCCGGCGCGTGGCGCTGCTCAAGGACGTGCCGGCCCAAGCGCTGGAGCAGGTCTATACCGACAAACTGCGCCTGAACCCGGGCGCCGAGCGCCTGATCACCACCGCGCAGGCGGCCGGCATCAAGGTACTGCTGGTGTCGGGCGGCTTCACCTTCTTCACCGACCGCCTGCGCGAACGCCTGAAGCTGGACAGCGCGCACGCCAATACGCTGGAGATCGACAACGGCGTGCTGACCGGCCGCGTGCTGGGCGATATCCTGGACGCCGACGCCAAGGCCGTCTACCTGCGCGAGTTCGCCCGCGCTCACGGCGCGACCAAGGAACAGGTCATCGCCATGGGCGACGGCGCCAATGACCTGAAGATGCTGGCTGCCGCGGGCTTTCCGGTGGCGTACCACGCCAAGCCGCTGGTGCGGCAGCAGACGCGTTACGCGCTGAACGTGTCCGGCCTGGACGGCGTGCTGAACTGGTTCGAAAGCTGAGCACGGAGCGGTTTGCACGTTGAGCGCGGAGCGCTCAACCACGCCCGAACGGGTCATGAAAAATGCCGTTCATCCGCCAGGATGAACGGCATTCGTCTATCGTGCGGGCCGCTCAGTAGCGCAGCCGCACCGACAGCATGGCCGCCCGCCCCGTGCCGAGCGCGGCGTGGTTGCTCGGGCGGGCCCGCGTGTAGAACGTCTGGTCGAACAGGTTCATCACGTTCAGTTGTACCGACAGGTTGGGATTGACCTTGTACTTGGCCATCGCGTCGAAGCGCCAGTACGACGGCACCCAGCGCGCCCTGGGGGCACCGTTGGCCGCGACGCTCGCGTCCGCGTTGCCATAGGCCTTGGCGACATAGTAAGCGCCGCCGCCCAGCGTCAGTTCAGGCAGCACCTTGTAGGAAGACCACAGGCTGAACGCGTTGCGCGGCGTATTCGGCAGGTCCTGGCCCTCGGCGCCGATGTCTCGGCGACCGCCGCGAATCAGCTTGCTATCCATGAAGATATAGCCGCCATAGACATTCCAGGCCGGCGTGATGCCTCCCGAGAAGCCCAATTCGATACCGCGCACGCGGGTCTGGCCCACCTGTTCGTACTCGTTCGGCAACACCTCGACGTTGGTGTTCTTGCGCGTGTCCTGAAACACCGCGCCCGAGAGCGTCAAGCGTTCATCGAACATCTGCCATTTGACGCCTGCCTCCACCGAGCGGCTCTTTTCCGGAGCCGCCGCCTCATCGCGGCCTCGCCTCAGGATGTCGGAAGCCGTGGTGCCCGCCACGGAGGACGGCGTGGACGCAGTGCCGTAGGTCGCGTAGATCGTGCCGTCCGGCACGGGCTTGTAGACCAGGCCCAACTGATAGTTCAGCAGATTGTCGGTGCGGCTGTAATGCTCCGTCGCCGAGGGACGGCCGCTGGTGCGGTAGTTATCCCAGCGCAGGCCGGCGCTGGCCTGCCACTGCGCGTCGAACTTGATGGTGTCGAAGGCGTACAAGGCCAAGGTGTCGGTCGCGTAGGGTGCCGCCAAACCGCGGGCGGTACGGCACGGGTAGGACACGTTCGGGTCGGGATTGCGCAACGAGGTGTGGGCCAGTGTGTCCGGGCATGCCGTGATCCCGTCCGACACCAGAACCTGATCGTTGTTCCTGGCCATGGTTTGCTTGACGGAGGTGTACTCGAAACCCAGGTCGAAAGCGTGCTTGACCGCGCCGGTGTGGAACGCGCCGCTCAAGTCGGTCTGGTTCGAGAATGCCTTGGTGGTGTAGTACCTGCCGTATGCCGGCCGGTCCACGATTCCGGCCGGCAGGTTCGCGAGCGTGAGGTTGGGCTGGGTGGCGAGATAGTCGGCGATTTCGTGGCCGTATCGCAACAGGTTGCGCAGCTTGAGCTGATCGGAGAAATCGTGCTGGAAGTCAACGGTGGCCATGTCGTCGCGCGTCTTCATGAAATCGCGCCCGGCCAGGCCATAGAAATTCTTGCGGCTGATCCCGAGCGTCTCCGTGACCGGCAGACCCACTTGCGGGTCATACGGGATGGAGTAGTCCGGCATGCTGTCGTTCTGGTAGTGGTAGTAGCTGAGCGTGATGCGGGTCGGCGTGCCCATGCCCAGCGTCAGCGACGGCGCCATTCCCCAACGCTCGAAGTTCACCGCCTTGTCACGGCCCGGGACATCGCCCTTGGCGCCCATGACGTTCAGGCGGAAGGCCGACTTTTCGCCCAGCCGCCAGTTGCTGTCGAGCGTTGCGCGGTAGTTGTGATCGGTGCCGATCTGGCCCGTGGCTTCGATGGCGTCCTTGGCCTTGGGCGCCTTGCTGACCATGTTGATGCTGCCGCCCGCGCCGCCACGGCCGGCATAGACCGAGTCGGGGCCCTTGATGATCTCGACCTGTTCCAGGTTGAAGGTGTCGCGCGCCTGCATGCTGACGTCGCGCACGCCATCGAGGAACAGACTGCTGGCGGCGTTCTGGCCGCGGATGATGGGCAGGTCGCCGCCCGCGCGGCCCCCCTCGCCGGCGGCGAAGGTAATCCCCGGCGAATTCTGCAAGACATCCTGCAGGGAGGCCGCGGCCTGGTCAGACATGACCTGCTTGGGCACCACCTGCACCGAGCGCGGCGTGTCCAGCAGCGGCGCGGTCATCTTGGATGACTGGACGCTGTCCGGCTGGTAAGGCGAGGCTTCGCCCTCGACCTGGACCGGCGCCAGTTGCGGGACGTGGCCGGCGCCGGACTGCGCCATCGCATAGGGACTGACGAACAGCGCGGGTACCGCCACCGCGGCGGCCAGCGAGCCGGCCAATGAATTCAAGGCGTAAGAATCTTCGAGTTTCACGATCCATCTCTCTCATACAGAAATGACAACCATTCCTGTTTGTGAAAGATTGCGATTCTCTACGGGAAAGCGACGCGGACCCGGTGCGGCCGGGAAAATCGGACACAGTAACGTGGGCATGGCGCGACTTGATGGCTTTTCGCCACGAAAACCGCAATCGGCGCCAACACGCCACCAAAACAAAAACGCCCCTTGCGGGGCGTCTACGAAGACTGCGCGCGCGGCGCGGCCAGTTCAGGTGCGCAGCCGTGGATGGCGCTTGAACAAATAGCGATACACGAATCCGGGATAGGCCAACACCAGGTACAGGCTCAAGGTAATGGCGTAGAACTCCCAGGTCTGCGTGAAGCGGTTACCCAGCACGGACTCGAACGCGAAGCCCAGGGCGCCCACCATCAGGTAGAACACCAACACTTCGATCAGGCGCAGCCAGAACGGCTTGACCACTTCGGCCCCGCCGCGCTTGCACGGCAGCACGGCGAACACCCGCTCGGTGAGGAACGGCAGGTTCGCGCTGACCAGGGCCAGCGCGATCAGGAGCCATACCGCCAGGGTCTGGTTCATGGCTCCGTTCCGGTCACAGGCTGAGCGAGCTGCGGATGGCCTGCACGCACAAGGCCATCAGGCCGCCGGGCAGCAGGCCGAGCACCAGGATCAGCAGGCCGTTGACCGACAGCACGCCGCGCTGGCCAAAGGTGGCCGACATCGGGGCGGCATCGGCCGCCGGTTCGTCGAAGTACACCACCTTGACCACACGCAGGTAGTAGAACGCGCCGATCAGCGAGAACAGCACCGCGACCACCGCCAGGGTGACGTGGCCGGCGCTGACCAGCGCCTGCAGCACCGCCAGCTTGGCGTAGAAGCCCACCAGCGGCGGGATGCCGGCCAGCGAGAACATCAGCAGCAGCACGATGGCGGCATGCCACGGGCTGCGGCGGTTCAGGCCCTTCAGGTCGTCGATGTGCTCGCACTCGAAACCCTGGCGCGACAACAGCAGCACGATGCCGAAGCTGGCCAGCGTGGTCAGCACATAGGTCAGCATGTAGAACAGCGAGGCGCCGTAGGCGGCCGAGGCCAGCTCCGGCTTGCCGACCACCGAGCCCGACATCAGGCCCAGCAGCACGAAGCCCATGTGCGAGATGGTCGAGTAGGCCAGCATGCGCTTGAAGTTGGTCTGGGCGATCGCGGTCAGGTTGCCGATGGCCAGCGACAGCACCGCCAGGATCATCAGCATCGGCTGCCAGTCGGCCGCCAGGCCGTGCAGGCCGTCGACCAGCAGGCGCAGCGTGATGGCGAAGGCCGCCAGCTTGGGCGCGCCGCCCAGGATCAACGTGACCGCGGTCGGCGAGCCTTGGTAGACGTCCGGCACCCACATGTGGAACGGCACGGCACCGAGCTTGAACGCCAGGCCCGAGACCAGGAACACGATGCCGAACACCAGCGCCATCTTCTCGGCCTTGCCGGCGGCGATGACCTTGGAGACTTCGGCCAGGTCGAGGTGACCGGTGGCGCCGTAGACCATCGACATGCCGTACAGCAGGAAGCCCGAGGCCAGCGCGCCCAGCACGAAGTACTTCATGGCGGCTTCGGTGGCCACGACATTGTCGCGGCGCAGCGCGATCAGCGCGTACAGCGCCAGCGACATCAGTTCCAGGCCCAGGTAGATCGAGATCAGGTTGCCCGACGAGATCATCACCATCTGACCCAGCAGGGCGAACAGCGTCAGCACGTACAGCTCGCCGCCGCGCATCATGTCGCGCAACTGGGCGTAGACGCGACCATAGACCAGCGTCACCGCCACCGCGATATACGAGGCGATCTTGAGCAGGTGCGACAGCTCGTCGGTGACGTACAGGCCGTTGAAGGTCGAGCCCGTGACGCCGTTCTTCCACTGCAATGCGGACACCACGGTCAGCACGCCCAGCGCCAGCATGGTCAGCAGGAACGTCGGCTTGCGCTCGGGGTGATTGCTGACCGCGTCGACGAGCAGGATAGCCAGGCCGAAAACCAGCAGGAGGATTTCCGGTGTCGCCAGGGCGAAATCGATTTGGGATTGCATCATTGTCTTGTCTTACAGTTTCGAGACGGCAACGTGTTGCAGCAGGGCCTCGACCGACACGTGCATCACGTCGGTAAAGGGCTTGGGATAGATCCCCATGTACAACACGGCGATCGCCATCACGCCAAGAATCACGAATTCGCGGCGGTTGATATCGGTCAGCTCGCGCACGTGGTCGTTGGCGACATCGCCCAGGACGACGCGCTTGACCATCCACAGCGAATACGCCGCGCCCAGGATCAGGGCGGTGGCTGCCAGCAGGCCGATCCAGAAGTTGTGCTCGACCGCGCCCATGATCACCATGAATTCGCCGACGAAGCCGCTGGTGGCCGGCAGGCCGCTGTTGGCCATCGAGAACAGGATGAAGAACGTGGCAAAGCGCGGCATCACGTTGACCACGCCGCCGTAGTCGGCGATGCGGCGCGAGTGCATGCGGTCATAGAGCACGCCGATACACATGAACATGGCGCCCGACACGAAGCCGTGCGAGATCATCTGCACGATGGCGCCTTCGACGCCGGCCGTGTTGAAGATGAAAAAGCCCAGCGTGACAAAGCCCATGTGAGCGACCGACGAATAGGCCACCAGCTTCTTCATGTCGTCCTGCACGATCGCGACCAGGCCGATGTAGATCACGGCAATCAGCGACAGCGTGATCATCAGGCCGGCCAGGCTGTGCGAGGCGTCAGGCGCGATCGGCAGCGAGAAGCGCAGGAAACCGTAGGCGCCCAGCTTCAGCATGATCGCGGCCAGCACGATGGAGCCGCCCGTGGGCGCCTCGACGTGGGCATCCGGCAGCCAGGTGTGCACCGGCCACATCGGCACCTTGACGGCGAACGCCGCCAGCAGCGCCACGAAGATCAGGATCTGCGGGGTGTAGCCCAGCTTGGTCTGCTGCCAGGTCAGGATGTCGAACGAACCGCCCGAGACATTCCAGAGGTAGACGAACGCGACCAGCGTCAGCAGCGAACCCATCAGGGTGTACAGGAAGAACTTGAACGCCGCATACACGCGGTTCGGTCCGCCCCAGACACCGATGATGATGTACATCGGGATCAGCGTGGCTTCGAAGAACACGTAGAACAGCATGCCGTCCAGCGCGCAGAACACGCCCACCATCAGACCCGACAGGATCAGGAAGGCGGCCATGTATTGCGCGACGCGGCTCGTGATGACTTCCCAGCCGGCCAGCACCACGATGATGGTGATGAACGCGGTCAGGAGCACGAACCACATCGAGATGCCGTCGATGCCCAGGTGGTAATTGACGTTGAAGGCCTCGATCCAGGAGGTCTTCTCCACGAACTGCATGGCGGCCGTGGAGGAATCGAACCCGGTGTAGAGCGGAATCGTGACCAGGAAGCCGGCGATCGCGCCGACGAGCGACAGGCCGCGCGTCAGGCCGGGACGGTCGTCACGGCCCACCGCCAGCACCAGCAGGCCGAATACGATCGGGACAAAGATCGCAAGCGTGAGCCAGGGGAAAGTGTTGGATGCCATCTCGCTTGCCATCATTGGGGAATCAGCACAAAGAAAGTCACCAGCGCCATGATGCCGATGATCATTGCGAACGCGTAGTGATAGATGAAGCCGGACTGCAGGTGACGGCTGATGGCCGCGACCCAGCCCACCACGCGGGCGCTGCCGTTGATCAGCAGGCCGTCGATGATGCCGCGGTCGCCGGTCTGCCACAGGCCACGGCCCAGGCAGCGCAGGCCGCGGGCGATGATCTGCTCGTTGACCCAGTCCACGTAGTACTTGTTCTCAAGCACCTTGTTCACGCCCGACAGGCTCGACTTGATCGCGGCCGGGACCTTCGGGTTGATCAGGTAGCAGTACCAGGCGATGACCGCGCCGGCCACGACCAGCCAGAACGGCAGGGTCTGGAAGGCGTGCAGGCCGAAGGCGACCCAGCCGTGCCATTCCTCGCGCAGTTCGTGCATGGCGGGATGCTGCGGCAGCACCGTGATCACGCCGTTGAAGAACTTGCCGAACAGCATCGGATCCACCGCCCAGGCGCCGATCAGCACCGACGGGATCGCCAGCAGGATCAGCGGCAGGGTCACGACCCAGGGCGACTCGTGCGGCTTGCCGCCGTGGTGGCCGTGGTCGTCATGGCCGTGGTCGTCATGGCCATGCGCGTCGTGGCCGTGGCCGTGGCCGTGGTCGCTGGTATCGAAACGTTCCTTGCCGTGGAAGACCAGGAAGTACACGCGGAACGAGTACAGCGAGGTCACGAACACGCCGATCAGCGTGGCGTAGTAGGCGAAGCTGGCGCCCCAGACGTGGGCGGCGCCGGCGGCCTCGATGATGTGTTCCTTCGAGTAGAAACCCGAGAAGAACGGCGTGCCGACCAGGGCCAGCGTGCCCAGCAGGAAGGTGATCCAGGTGATGGGCATGTACTTGCGCAGGCCGCCCATGTTGCGGATGTCCTGGTCGTGGTGCATGCCGATGATGACCGAACCCGCGCCCAGGAACAGCAGCGCCTTGAAGAACGCGTGCGTCATCAGGTGGAAGATCGCGACCGAGTAGGCCGACGCGCCCAGCGCGACGGTCATGTAGCCCAGCTGCGACAGCGTGGAGTACGCGACCACGCGCTTGATGTCGTTCTGGATGATGCCCAGGATGCCCAGGAACAGCGCGCCGATGGCGCCGATCACGATGATGAACGACAGCGCGGTGTCCGACAGTTCGAACAGCGGCGAGAAACGCGCGACCATGAAGATGCCGGCCGTCACCATGGTGGCGGCGTGGATCAGCGCGGAGATCGGGGTCGGGCCTTCCATCGAGTCGGGCAGCCAGGCGTGCAGCGGAACCTGGGCCGATTTGCCCATGGCGCCGATGAACAGGCAGATGCAGGCGACGGTCAGCAGCATCCAGTCGGAACCGGGCAGCGTCAGCGTGGCCAGCTTGTCGGCCTGGGCGAACACTTCGCCGTAGTGCATGGTGCCGGCGTACGCGAACAGCAGGCCGATGCCCAGCACGAAGCCGAAGTCGCCGACGCGGTTGATCAGGAACGCCTTCATGTTGGCGAAGATCGCCGTGGGGCGCGTGTACCAGAAGCCGATCAGCAGGTACGACACCAGGCCCACCGCTTCCCAGCCGAAGAACAGCTGCACCATGTTGTTCGACATCACCAGCATCAGCATGGAGAACGTGAACAGCGAGATGTACGAGAAGAAGCGCTGGTAGCCGGGATCGTCGGCCATGTAGCCGATGGTGTAGATGTGCACCATCAGCGACACCGAGGTCACCACGACCATCATCATGGCCGACAGCGGATCGATCAGGAAGCCGATTTCCAGCTTGGTCTGGCCGATCAGGCTCCAGGTGTAGACCGCGCCGTCAAAGCGCAGGCCGTTCAGCACGTCGCCCAGCACCACCACCGAACCGATGGCGGAGATGAGCACGCCCAGGATGGTGATGACGTGCGAGGCGCGGCGGCCGATGGGGCGGCCAAGGAACCCGGTGCCGAAAAGGCCCGCGAGAATTGCTCCGGCCAGCGGCGCCAGCGCGATGAGCAGGTAGAGATTGGGTGAGCTAGACATTTTCTTCCAATACCCCGTCAGCCCTTCAGGCGATCGAGTTCGTCAACGTTGATCGTGTTCAGGTTGCGGAACAGCAGCACCAAAATGGCCAGGCCGATCGCCGCCTCGGCGGCGGCCACGGTCAGGATGAAGAACACGAACACCTGGCCGGCGGTATCGCCGAACCAGCTGGAGAACGCCACGAAGTTCATGTTGACGGCCAGGAGCACCAGCTCGATGGACATCAGCAGAATGATCAGGTTGCGGCGGTTCAGGAAGATGCCGAAGATCCCGATGGCGAACAGGATCGCCCCCAGGATCAGATAATGGGCCAGCGTCAGCGTCATTGTTTTTCTCCTTGGGGCGCGGCGGCAGCCGACGCATCGGCGCCGTTCCGGGCCTGGGCGCGCTCGCTCTGGGCGGGCATGCTCACCATGCGGAAGCGGTCCTTCGAGCGCACGCGGACGGCGGCGACCGGGTCGTTGTATTTGACGTCACGGCGGCGGCGCAGGGTCAGCGCAATCGCGGCGACCATGCCGACCAGCAGCAGCGCGGCGCCGACTTCGATGGCGTAGATGTAGTGCGTGTACATCGCTTCGCCAAGGGCGCGGGCGTTGTTGTAGTCGCCGGCGACCGGGGCTTGCGGGCCCGCGCCGTACCAGGTCGAACCCAGCACGAAGGCCATTTCCAGCACCATCACCAGGCCGATCACCAGGCCCAGCGGCAGGTAGGTCTTCATGCCCTGGCGCAGGGCATCCATGCGGATGTCCAGCATCATGACGACAAACAGGAACAGCACCATCACGGCGCCGACGTACACCAGCACCAGCAGCAGCGCGAGGAATTCGGCGCCCAGCAGCATCCACAGCATGGCCGCGTTGGCGAACGCCAGGATCAGATGCAGGACGGCGGTGACCGGGCTGCGCGCGGTGATCACGCGGAACGCCGCGATCACCAGCACGGCGGCCAGTATGTAAAACAGGACAGTGGTAAAAGTCATGGATCAGGACCCTGGGCTCAACGGTAGGGAGCGTCTTCGGCCCGGCGGCGGGCGATTTCGGCTTCGTAGCGGTCGCCCACGGCGAGCAGCATGTCTTTGGTGAAATACAGGTCGCCGCGCTTTTCGCCGTGGTATTCGTGGATATGCGTTTCCACGATCGAGTCCACGGGGCAGCTTTCCTCACAGAAGCCGCAGAAAATGCACTTGGTCAGGTCGATGTCGTAGCGCGTGGTGCGGCGGGTGCCGTCGTCACGCTGGTCCGACTCGATGGTGATGGCCAGCGCGGGGCACACGGCTTCACACAGTTTGCACGCGATGCAGCGCTCTTCCCCGTTGGAGTAGCGACGCAGCGCGTGCAGGCCGCGGAAACGCGCCGAGGTCGGCGTCTTTTCCTGCGGGTAGCGCAAGGTGACCTTGCGTTTGAAGAAATACTTGCCCGTCAGGCGCATGCCCTTGAGCAGTTCGGTCAGCATCAGGCTGCCGAAGAAATCTTTGATCGCTTCCATATCCTGCCTCTGCCTGGCGGCTTAGCGCCAAATGTTCCAGGGCGTCTGCATCCAGATCGCCACAACGACCAGCCAAACGCCGGTCAGCGGGATGAAGATCTTCCAACCCAAACGCATGATCTGGTCGTAGCGGTAACGCGGGAACGACGCCCGGAACCACACGAACAACGAAACCACGACGAACGTCTTCAGACCGAGCCAGATCCAACCCGGGATCCAGGTCAGCGGCGCGATGTCGATCGGCGAAGCCCAACCGCCCAGGAACATGATCGACGCCATGCACGACAGCAGGATCATGTTGGCGTATTCGCCCAGGAAGAACAGGGCGAAGGCCATGCCCGAGTATTCGACCATGTGGCCGGCCACGATTTCCGATTCGCCTTCCACCACGTCGAACGGGTGGCGGTTGGTTTCGGCCACGGCCGAGATCACGTAGATCACGAACAGCGGCAAGAGCGGCAGCCAGTTCCAGGACAGGAACGTCAGGCCCTTGTCGGCGAACCAGCCGCGGTTCTGCACATGCACGATCTCGGACATGTTCAGGCTGCCGGACACCAGCAGCACCGTCACCAGCACGAAGCCGATGGCCAGTTCATACGACAGCATCTGGGCCGAGGCGCGCAGCGCGCCCAGGAAGGCGTACTTGGAGTTCGAGGCCCAGCCGGCAACGATCACCCCGTACACGCCGATCGAGGTGATGGCCATGATGTACAGCAGGCCGGCGTTGACGTTGGCCAGCACCACATCGGGTCCGAACGGCACCACCGCCCAGGCCGCCAGGGCCGGCATCAGCGTGACCACGGGGGCCACGATGAACAGCACCTTGTTGGCCTGGCTGGGAACCACGACTTCCTTGGTCAGCAGCTTGAAGACGTCGGCGAACGGCTGCAACAGCCCCTTGAAACCGACCCGGTTCGGGCCCATGCGCACGTGCATGGCGCCGATCATCTTGCGCTCCCAGTACGTCAGGTAGGCGACGCACAGGATGATGGGCACGGCGATGACCACGATCTTGATGATCGTCCAGAGAACCATCCAGACCGTCGGGCCCAGCAATGCCGTTCCCTGGCTTTCAAGAACATTGAGCCATTCCATCAGGCACGCTCCACGCTGAGTTGACCAAATGCGCCACCCAGGGCTGCGGTATTTTCAAAGGCTGCGGCGATGCGCACGGCGCGGTCGGCCACGGCGTCGTCCTGCACGGTTTCGAGCTCGACAGCGCCTTGCGCGCCCGTCACGCGCACCTTGACGCCGGCGGTCAGGCCGAGGCGGGTGAGCGTGTTGCCGTTCATGCGAGCGGCGGGCGGCTTGGAAGCCGGCGCGGCCTGCAGCGGCTCCGAGCGGCGCACCATGGCGTCACTGCGGTAGATCGGCACATCGGCCACGCGTTCCAGGCCGGTCAGGACCTGGCCCAGGCCCAGCGGCGCCTTGATGTCGTTGGACAGGCGGCCTTCGACGCCACCGGCCAGCGCGGCGTCGCGCACGGACTCGGAGGTTTCGTCATCGAAGCCGGCCAGATGCAGGACGTTGCCCAGCACGCGCAGAACCTTCCAGGCCGGACGGGTCTGGCCGAACGGCGCGACCGTGCCCTTGAAGCTCTGGGCCAGGCCCTGGGCATTGACGAACGTGCCCGAGGTTTCGGTGAACGGCGCCACCGGCAGCATGACGTCGGCCCATTCGGCGGCGGCCGAGCGGTACGGCGTCAGGGCCACGGCGAACTGCGCGCCGCGCAGCGCGGCGATGGCCTGCGGGCCGTTGTCGGCATCCAGCAGCGGCTCGGCATGCAGCACCACGTAGGCCTTGAGCGGCTCGGCCAGCATGGCGGCGGCGTTCTTGCCGCCCTTGCCCGGGATGGCGCCGGCCAGGTAACCACCGACGGTGTTGCCGCCCGAGGTCAGGAAACCGAACTTGGCACCGGCCAGGTCGGCCACGGCGCGGCCGTTGGCGGCCAGGGTCGAGGCTTGGGCGCTGGCCACGGCCATATTACCCATCAGCACGGCGGTGTTGACGCCGGAAGCCAGGCTGGCGGCGATGATCTTGGCGTTCTCGCCCGGCGTGACCGCGGCGAACTCGGCCGGCACCGCGGCCTGCTTGGCTTGCGCCAGGGCCACGGCCACTTCGGCCAGGGCCCGCGGCAGCTCGGACGGGGCCACCGTCACGCGGCCGGCGACCGGCATCAGGGGATCGTCGGCGGCGCTGTCGACCATCAGGATCTGCGTGCCGCGCTTGGCGGCCTGGCGCAGACGCTGGGCCATCAGCGGGTGGTCCTTGCGCAGGAACGAGCCGACGACCAGGACGCGGTCCAGGTTGTCGAGTTCGGCGATGGGCATGCCCAGCCACGGCGCGCCGGTCAGCGCGGCGTCGAAGGCCGGATCGGTCTGACGCAGGCGGAAGTCGATGTTCTCGGAACCCAGCGCGCGCACCAGGCGGCCCAGCAGCGCGTATTCCTCGGTGGTGGCGTATTCGGACGCCAAGGCGCCGATCTGGCCGGCGCCGAAGCTGTCACGCACGCGCGACAGGCCTTGGGCCACGGCGGCCAGGGCGTCGGCCCAGGAGGCTTCCTGCCACTTGCCGTCGGCGCCCTTGATCATCGGCGCGGCCAGGCGGTCTTCGCTGTTCAGGCCTTCGTACGAGAAGCGGTCGCGGTCGCTGATCCAGCATTCGTTGATGGCTTCGTCTTCGAACGGCACCACGCGCATGACACGGTCGCCCTTGACCTGGACTACCAGGTTGGCGCCCAGGCTGTCGTGCGGGCTGACCGAACGGCGACGGGCCAGTTCCCAGGTGCGGGCGCTGTAGCGGAAGGGCTTGGAGGTCAGCGCGCCCACCGGACAGATGTCGATCATGTTGCCCGACAGTTCGGACTCGATCGAGCGGCCCACGAACGAGGTGATTTCAGAGTGCTCGCCCCGGCCCAGCATGCCCAGTTCCATGACGCCGGCGATTTCCTGACCGAAGCGCACGCAGCGGGTGCAGTGGATGCAGCGGCTCATTTCCTCGGCGGAGACCAGCGGGCCCAGGTCCTTGTGGAACACCACGCGCTTTTCTTCCTGGTAACGCGAGGAAGAACCGCCGTAGCCCACGGCCAGGTCCTGCAGTTGGCATTCGCCGCCCTGATCGCAGATCGGGCAGTCGAGCGGGTGATTGATGAGCAAGAATTCCATCACCGACTTCTGAGCGGCGCGGGCCTTCTCGGAGCAGGTGTGCACGACCATGCCGTTCGTCACGGGGGTGGCGCAGGCGGGCAGCGCCTTGGGCGCCTTTTCCACTTCGACCAGGCACATGCGGCAGTTGGCCGCGATGGACAGTTTCTTGTGGTAGCAGAAATGCGGCACGTAAAGCCCGACCTTCTGGGCCGCATGCATCACCATGCTGCCCTCGGGCACTTCTACCGTATTGCCGTCGACGGTTAGTTCAACCATTGCTGTTCCTGAGACCTACAGATATTGCGGAACCACACACGACTTGTGCTCGATGTGGTGCGCGAATTCGTCGCGAAAATGCTTGAGGAAGCCACGCACGGGCATGGCGGCGGCGTCACCCAGGGCGCAGATGGTGCGGCCCATGATGTTGCCGGCCACGTTGTCCAGCATGTCCAGATCTTCCGGACGGCCGTGGCCGTGTTCGATGCGATGCACCATGCGGTAGAGCCAGCCGGTGCCTTCGCGGCACGGCGTGCACTGGCCGCAGCTTTCCTCGAAATAGAAATACGACAGGCGCAGCAGCGACTTGACCATGCAGCGCGTCTCGTCCATGACGATCACGGCGCCCGAACCCAGCATGGAGCCGGCCTTGGCGATGGCGTCGTAGTCCATCGTGGTTGCCATCATGATGTCGGCCGGCAGCACCGGGGCGCTCGAGCCGCCGGGAATCACGGCCTTGAGCTTCTTGCCGCCGCGCATGCCGCCCGCCAGTTCCAGCAGGGTCGAGAACGGGGTGCCCAGCGGGATCTCGTAGTTGCCGGGACGCTCGACGTCGCCGGTGATCGAGAACAGCTTGGTGCCGCCGTTGTTGGGCTTGCCGACTTCGAGATAGGCCTGGCCGCTGTTGCGGATGATCCAGGGCACCGCCGCGAAGGTCTCGGTGTTGTTGATGGTGGTGGGCTTGCCGTACAGGCCGAAGCTGGCCGGGAACGGCGGCTTGAAGCGCGGCTGGCCCTTCTTGCCTTCCAGCGACTCGAGCAGCGCGGTTTCCTCGCCACAGATGTAGGCGCCATAGCCGTGGAACGCATGCAGCTGGAAGTTGAATTCCGAACCCAGGATCTTGTCACCCAGGAAGCCGGCGGCGCGCGCCTCTTCCAGGGCCTCTTCGAAGCGCTCGTAGACTTCGAAGATTTCACCGTGGATGTAGTTGTAGCCGACGCTGATGCCCATGGCGTAGGCCGCGATCGCCATGCCTTCGATCACGATGTGCGGGTTGAAGCGCAGGATGTCGCGATCCTTGAACGTGCCCGGCTCGCCTTCGTCCGAGTTGCAGACGAGGTACTTCTGGCCCGGGAACGCGCGCGGCATGAAGCTCCACTTCAGGCCGGTCGGGAAGCCCGCGCCGCCGCGGCCGCGCAGACCCGAGGCCTTGACCTCGGCGATCACGTCTTCCGGCTTCATGCCGGTGGTGAGGATCTTGCGCAGGGCTTCGTAGCCGCCGCGCTTGACGTAGTCGGCCAGGCGCCAGTTGGCGCCATCGACGTCGGCCAGGATCTGCGGCTTGATGTGACGGCCGTGCAGGCACATCGAATTGGACAGGTCGTTCAGCGGGTTGGGCTCCAGGCCCTGCGCGAACTGCTTGTAGATGTCGGGCGCGTTCATGCCGACTCTCCTTGCGCCTTGAGGGCCGCGACCAGCGCGTCCAACTTCTCTTCGGTCATGCGCACGCACATATGCTTGTTGTTCACGATCAGCACGGGGGAATCGCCGCAGGCGCCCATGCACTCGCCCTCGACCAGGGTGAACTGGCCGTCAGCGGTGGTTTCGCGGTAATCCACGCCCAGCTTGCGCTTGAGGTAGTCGCCCGCACGTTCGCCGTCGCGCAAGGCACAGGGCAAGTTGGTGCAGACCGCGATCTTGGTCTTGCCGACGGGCTTGACGTCGAACATGTTGTAGAAGGTGGCGACTTCCTGGACCGCGATGGGCGGGACGCCGATGTAGTTGGCCACGTCTTCGATGATGTCGGTAGCCAACCAGCCCTTCTCTTCCTGCGCGATGGCAAGAGAGGCCATGATGGCGGACTGCCGCTGGTCGGCCGGGAACTTGGCGAGTTCTCGGTCGATTTTCTGGTAGGCCTGTTCGGAAAGCAGCATAGTTTGAATCCGGGTTATGCGGGCGTGCTCGTGACTGTCTGGGCGGATCAGCGATCGATCTCGCCGAAAACGATGTCCTGCGTACCAATGATGGTGACGGCGTCGGCGATCATGTGACCGCGCGACATTTCATCCAGCGATTGCAGGTGGACAAAGCCGGGGGCCCGAATCTTCAGGCGGTAAGGCTTGTTGGCGCCGTCGGACACCGCGTAGATGCCGAATTCGCCCTTGGGGTGTTCCACCGAGGCGAACGCTTCACCGGGAGGAACGTGGAAACCTTCGGTGAAGAGCTTGAAGTGATGGATCAGCTCTTCCATGTTGGTCTTCATGGCGGTGCGCTTGGGCGGGGCGATCTTGTGGTTCTCGATCATGACCGGGCCCGGATTGTTGCGCAGCCATTCCACGCACTGGCGGATGATGCGGTTGCTCTCGCGCATTTCGGCGATGCGGACCAGGTAGCGGTCGTAGCAGTCGCCGTTGACGCCGACGGGGATGTCGAAATCGAGCAGGTCGTAGACCTCGTAGGGCTGCATCTTGCGCAGGTCCCAGGCCACGCCCGAGCCACGCAGCATCGGGCCGGTGAAGCCCAGCGCCTTGGCGCGGTCGGGATCGACCACGCCGATGCCGACCAAGCGCTGCTTCCAGATGCGGTTGTCGGTGAGCAGGGTTTCGTACTCGTCGACGCAGGCGGGGAAGCGGTTGGTGAAGTCTTCGATGAAGTCCAGCAGCGAGCCCGAACGCGCGTCGTTCATGGCGCGCAGCTCCTTGTCGCCGCGATACTTGCTGGTGTCGCCGTACTGCGGCATCGTGTCCGGCAGATCACGGTAGACGCCACCCGGACGATAGTAGGCCGCGTGCATGCGCGCGCCCGAGACCGCTTCGTAGCAGTCCATCAGGTCTTCGCGTTCACGGAAGGCGTACAGGAACACCGCCATGGCGCCCACGTCCAGCGCGTGCGAACCCAGCGACATCAGGTGGTTCAGGAGGCGCGTGATCTCGTCGAACATCACACGGATGTACTGCGCGCGCAGCGGGGCCTCGACGCCCAGCAGCTTCTCGATGGCCATGACGTAGGCGTGCTCGTTGCACATCATGGACACGTAATCCAGGCGGTCCATGTAGGGCAGCGCCTGGATGTAGGTCTTGTGCTCGGCCAGCTTTTCAGTGGCGCGGTGCAGCAGACCGATGTGCGGATCGGCGCGCTGGATGACTTCGCCGTCCAGTTCGAGCACCAGGCGCAGCACACCGTGGGCGGCCGGGTGCTGCGGACCGAAGTTGAGCGTGTAGTTCTTGATTTCTGCCATGATTCAACGTCCCAAGCCGTAGGTGTCTTCGCGCACCACGCGCGGCGTGATCTCGCGCGGGTCGATCGTGACGGGCTGGTAAATGACGCGCTTCTGTTCCGGGTCGTAGCGCATTTCGACGGTGCCGGAGAGCGGGAAGTCCTTGCGGAACGGGTGGCCGATGAAGCCGTAGTCGGTCAGGATGCGGCGCAGGTCGGGGTGGCCTTCGAAGACGATGCCGTACAGGTCGAACGCCTCGCGCTCGAACCAGCCCACGGCCGGCCAGCATTCCATCAGCGAGGCAACCATCGGGAATTCGTCGTCCGGGGCCCAGGTGCGCACGCGCAGGCGCCAGTTGTGCTCGACCGACAGCAGGTGCGCGACCACGGCGAAACGCGCGCGGTGCACCTTGGCGTTGGTTTCCTCGGGCAGCTGGCGCGTGCCGTTGCCCCAGGTCAGGTAGTCGACGCCACAGAGGTCGATACAGATTTCAAAGCGCAGGCCGGCTTCGGTGCGCAGCTTGTTGCAGACGGAGAACCACTGCTGCGCGGGCACTTCGAGCGTCAGCTCGCCCAGCGCCTCGGTCAGCGCGATGTCCGCGCCGAGGGTGGTCTGCAAATTGTTTTTCAGGGTTTCGAGCCTGGTCATCATCTTGTACGCTTAGGTGAACCGATACGCTGGCTTCGCGAGGCCGGCGGCGGAATGCGCCGCGGGCGAGGCGAAGAATCAGCGCGCAATCGTGTTGGTCAGGCGGATCTTGTTCTGCATTTGCAGCAAGCCGTAGACCAGCGCCTCGGCCGTGGGCGGGCAGCCCGGCACGTAGACGTCTACCGGTACGATGCGATCGCAGCCGCGCACCACGGAATACGAGTAGTGGTAGTAACCGCCACCATTGGCACAGGAACCCATCGACACCACCCAACGCGGTTCGGGCATCTGGTCGTAGACCTTGCGCAGCGCCGGCGCCATCTTGTTGCACAGCGTGCCGGCGACGATCATCAGGTCGGACTGACGCGGGCTGGGGCGGAAGATGATGCCGAACTGGTCCAGGTCGTAGCGGGCCGCGCCCGCGTGCATCATCTCGACCGCGCAACAGGCCAGGCCGAAGGTCATGGGCCACATGGAGCCGGTTTTCGCCCAATTAAGGAACTTGTCGGCGCTGGTTGTGATGAACCCTTGCTTGAGAATGCCGTCTATAGCCATATTCGTCTCTGATAGCGTGCGGTGAAATGCAGTGAAATAACCCGGCGGCGGGTCATTCCCAGTCCAGCGCGCCCTTTTTCCATTCGTAGATGAAGCCGACGGTCAACACGGCGAGGAAAACCATGACCGTCCAGAAGCCGACGATTCCCACCGTACCCTGAGCGATGGCCCACGGGAACAGGAACGCGATTTCCAGGTCGAAAAGAATGAACAGAATCGCCACCAGGTAGTAGCGCACGTCAAACTTCATGCGCGCGTCTTCGAAGGCTTCGAAGCCGCACTCATAGGGGGATAGCTTCTCGGCGTAGGGACGCCGCGGGCCAAGGAGGGAGCCGGCCGTCAGAAGCGCGAACCCGATAAGGGTGGCCACTACGATAAACAGCAGGACGGGGAAATACTGTTGCAGGTTCATTCAGGCGTCCGTCAAATGCGCAAACCTTAGGATTGTAGCATTCGCGCGGTTACTTCCGGCTGAACTCTGTAGCGTGAACAGCGGGTGAAAGACTGCATTTCTCTGGCGGAACAATCGCAGCTTTCAAGATGGACGCGCAAGCTTACCGCCACGCGCGTCAATATTTGGCGCCTGCAAGGCAAAACGCCCGCACAGCGGTCGCGAATTCCGTAAAAAAGCAGACTCACCGCAAACAAAAAAGCCACCCAAAAGGGTGGCTTCATATGAGCGGGCCAAAGCCCGCTCATGCACTACGAATCTAGGCAGGACTTGCGCCCCGCTTTCGATTAGAAGCGGTGACGCAGGCCCACGCCAACAGCGGTCGCCTTGACGCCGTCGTTGAACGCGTAGTTCTTCGAGTACGAACCGTAGGCGTACAGGTTGGTACGCTTGGACAGGTC
Source organism: Achromobacter sp. (assembly GCF_050285565.1). Classification (GTDB taxonomy): domain Bacteria; phylum Pseudomonadota; class Gammaproteobacteria; order Burkholderiales; family Burkholderiaceae_B; genus Achromobacter. The sequence goes on along the minus strand of NZ_JBLZXG010000001.1, from coordinate 72,557 downwards.
GTAGGTGTAGCCGGCCGAGAACACGTTCATCGTGGCATCGTCGCCAGTCAGCTTGTTGTTCGACGGATCAACGCGCTGCCACGAACCGAACAGGCTCGAAGCGCCGCCGATCGGAGCCGACAGACCCAGCAGGTACGAGTTGGCCTTGAAGCCATCAGCGAACTGGTTGGCACCGAAGCCGAGCTTGCGCGACGTACCGTCAACGGTAATCGAGCCCGAAGCGCCAGCCGGGTTGGACGTGGCGAACCAGCCGTCGGTGGTGCGAGCATAGGCCAGGGCCAGCTTGACCACTTCGAAGTCATACGAACCGCCGATCATGTACGAACGGGGCGTCGCGTCGACTTCGCCTTGGGCTTGGTTGTGCGAAGCGTTCAGCTGGTCGTACGACAGAGCGACGTTCAGGGGACCATTGACGTAACGCAGACCGGTCGTGATGGCACGGACGTTGTCGGCGGTCTTGAAGCCAACGCGAGCCGGGTCAGCCTTGGTCGAGCTGTCGGCATTGCCTTCGTCAGCGCTGAACGAGTAGCCAACGCCGAACTGGAAGCCGCTGAACGACGGGGTTTGGTACATGACCATGTTGTCGTAGCGTTGCGTATTGGCAGCGCTCATGCCGGTACCGATGTTGGCAACGTTGAAGCCGGCGCCGAACGGATCGATCGAGCCGAAGTACTTCGACGCGATGTTGGTTTGGCGGCCGAAGTCCAGTTGACCCCAGCTGTCGCTGGCCAGACCGACGGTGGCTTGACGACCGAACAGACGGCCGTTTTGGCCCGACTTGCCGTTACCCGAGTCGAAACCCGATTCCAGCTGGAAAACAGCGCGCAGGCCGTCACCCAGATCTTCCGAACCGCGCAGACCCCAGCGCGAACCGTTTTGCACGCCGTTGATCATGCCGATCTTGCTGCCATTCTTGTTGGCCGCGTCGGGAGCACCGCTGATCTTGTTGTAGCCGAGGCCCGTGTCGATGATGCCGTACAGGGTGACAGACGTTTCTGCCTGGGCGACACCGGCGAAACCGGCGAGCAGGGCGGCAGCGAGCAGAGTCTTTTTCATTTAAGAAATCTCCGTTGATTTGAGTGACAAGAGCAGCAATCCAGCAAACCAGCCTGCCGCCCCCCTAACTCCGCGAAGGGAAGTTGACGCTATTGCATCAAAAATCGGGGGGGCTGGCTATGGTCGACACCAGAAAAGTGCAGGTTTGCGACAGCCTTGTTGGGATATTGCAACATCAGACCAACTCCCCATAGGGCTAACCCGGCGTTTTACAAATGACCACGTATCCATGCGACTTTCAGCCCTGGCCCCAATAATTCGCTGACGCAGCCGGGGTTTCTTCCATACGGCTTTCAAGACCAAATCACCGCCCAGCGGCGGGGGCATGGCGAGGCGCGCGCCCGGTTCGTGGATGCCAGCCCGATAACGTTGTTATTAAAATAAAGCAGCGATATTATTCCGCAACACATGCATGCTCCCTGGGTCATCCTTTGGTCTCGCCCCATGCCGGCCGTCCCCCCTCGCACCGATCGCAATGAACGCTTGAGCGCCCTGCGCCGGCAGATGATCCTGGACGCCGCCCAGCGGGTGTTCGAGCGCGACGGGCTGGAAAAGACCACCCTGCGCGCCATCGCCAAGGAAGCCGGCTGCACCACGGGCGCGATCTATCCGTGGTTCGCGGGCAAGGAGGCGCTGTACGGCGCCCTGCTGGACGCGTCGCTGCAACGCCTGCATACCCACCTGCTGGCCGCGACCTCCGGCGGGGCCGCCGCCACGGCGGCGCGCCAGGCCATCCAGGCATTTTTCGGCTACTACGCCGAGCGCCGCACCGATTTCTCGCTGGGGCTGTACCTGTTCCAGGGGCTGGGGCCGCGCGGGCTGGGCCGCGACATGGACGAGCGGCTCAACGGCCGGCTGCGGCAGTGCGTGGATCTGCTGGGGCACGCCCTGGCCCGAACCACATCCTGGCCGGAAGCGACGGTGCGGGTCGAACAAATGAACGTTTTCACCTACCTCATCGGCCTGTTGCTGTTGCTGCACACCCGCCGCCTGAAATCGCTGGGCCAGCAGGCCGATGTCCTGCTGGACCACTACTGCCACGCGCTGGAACAACGATGACCGCCACGACCCTGCCCTGCGCCGTCCCCGGCGCGCCGCTGATCAGCCTGGACGACTTCCGGCAACTGCTGGCCGAGCAGCATCCCTTTTCGCTGCTGCTGGGCATCGAGGTGCGGCGCATCGGCCGCGGCACCGCGCTGGCCGTGCTGCCCGCGCGCGACAGCCACCAGCGGCTGGGCGGCATCGTGGCCGGGCCGATGCTGATGGGGCTGGCCGACCTCGCCATGTACGCCGCGGTGGTCGGCGCCACGGGCCAGGCGCACGCGGTGACCGCCAGCCTGACCATCAACTTCCTGCGCAAGAGCCCCGCCGGCGCGATCCACGCCGACGCGCGGCTGCTCAAGGTCGGGCGCCTGTCGGCAGGCGAGGTCATTCTGACCGCCGAAGGTTCCGATGAACCGCTGGCCCATATCGTCAGCACCTGGTCAGTGCCCAAGTCATGAGCCTGCGCATCAGCGTCGTCGGCATGGGCCGCACCGGCACCCAGGCAGCGCGGCGGCTGCTCGCGGCCGAGCCGGACATCGCCCTGACGGTCTACGACATCGACCCGGGCCGGTGCGAGGATTTTCGCGGCAGCGCCACCCTGGCGACCTCGGCGCGCGAAGCGCTGGCGGAGTCGGACACCATCGTGCTGGCGCTGCCGCGCGAACGCGAAATCGACCGGACCCTGGAGCGCTTCAGCGACGGCGAGGTCAGCGCGCCCGTGGCCGGCAAGCTGATCGTGGACCTGGAACCGCCACCGCCCGACCGGGCGCGCCGGCTGGATCAGGCGATCGCCACCGCCGGCGGTCGCTACGCCTGCGCGCCATTGCGGCCGGCCGCGTCCGGCGGGCCCGAGGCCCGGCTATTGAACGCCCTGATCGGGCCGCGCTGAACCGCCGCCCGCGCGTTCGACCGCCGCGACACACAGCACCAGCCAGGCGAAACTGATGGCAAAACCGGCCACCACGTCGCTGGCGAAATGCACCTGCAACAAGACGCGGCTCAGGCCGATCGCCATCACCAGCGCCGCCGCCAGCGCCACGCCCGGCAATCGCCAGGGCTTCGGCGCCAGGCGCCAGGCCAGATAGCAGGCGGCGCCGTACACCGCCATCGCGGCCGAGGCATGGCCGCTGGGAAAACTCCAGCCCAAGGCCGTGACGAAACCGTGGTCGTGCTCGGGCCGGACGCGTTCGAAGGTGTGCTTGAGCAAGCGGTTGAGCAGGCCACCGCCCGCGGTGGCGGCCGCGCAGAAAACCGCCAGCCGCCATTGGCGCCGCGCCAGCAGCGCGGCAGTCATGAGCACCGCGATCACGGTCAGGAAGCCGCGATTGCCCAGCGTGGTGAACCAGGACAACAGCCACAACAGGGAATCGCCCATCGACATGCCGAGCGCGCCGGCCAGGGCGCTGTCGAATTCGACCACCGCCCCCGGCCGCCCCACCGCGGCGGCCAGCGCCAGGAACAGCGCGCCGGCCAGCCCCGCCATCGCGGCGCCGCCGGCCAGGCGCCCGGCGGGCGTGAACCGCTCGCCGGCGCACGCCACGGCGACCGCCACGGCGACCGCCAAGGCGGCCGCGCCCAGCGGCAACAACAGGAACAACAGCAGCGCGTGGGACGAGACCCAGGCCGCAGCGGTGTCGATCATCGCGCGGGCTCCATCACGGTCAACACGGCCACGCCCTACCCCGCCACCAGGGTCTTGTCGACCGGCGCGAAGGCATGGGCCGCGGCGGCGTAGTCCCAGCGCTCGACATGGCAGACCCGGGTCTGGCCTTCGCCTTCGCGCGTGATCACGTTGACCGAATTGGGAATGTGGCCGCGCACCCGGCGCGAGCAGGTGGTGCCCGCCTGAACCACCCAGCCGGCCGCCAGGGCCGGATCGGCGCTGGCCGGCAGCACATAGGGCAGGTGGATGTGACCGCCCAGGATCAGATCGACCCCGGCGTCGGCCCATGCCGCCAGGGCGCGCTCGCGGCCGATCAGCAAGTTGAGACGGTCGGATTCGACCTTGGCGCGCACCGGATGGTGCGCCACCACCACCCGCAACTGGCCGGGCCTGGCCTGGCGCAGGCGCTGCGCCACCCGCGCGATCTGCGCGTCGGAGATCTCGCCATCCTTGCGGCGGCGCGGCCGCGTGGTGTTGACGCCGATGGCTAGCAAGCCGCGGGTTTCGTAGACGGGTTCGAGCACGGCGCCCAGCGCGCGCTTGTAGTTGCCATAGGGATTGAGCGCGCGCGCGAACAGGTTGAACAGCGGAATGTCATGGTTGCCCGGCACCGCCAGCACCGGCAGCGCCAGGCGCTCGATGAACTTGCGGGCGGCGGCGAACTGGCCGCGACGGGCGCGCTGGGTGATGTCGCCGCTGATCACGACCAAATCCGGCGCCAGCGTGCGCGCCAGATCCAGCGCGGCTTCGACCACCGGCTTGCGCTCGGTGCCGAAGTGCGTGTCCGAGAACTGCAGGATGCGCGTCATGGGCGCTCCTCGTCGGCGTCGACCGGCACCACCAGGGGCAGGGGCGTGTCGGATACCTTGAACTCCAGCGGGGTATCCATCCAGGAGATTTCGCCGTCCATGGCGACCTTGACGCGGCGCCGCCCCCGGATCGAGACCATCAGCCGGTCGAAGGCGAAACTGACGACATGTTCCGCATCGCCCAGGCGGCTGAACAGGCCGCGCAGCAGCAGGCCATACAGCGCCAGCGTGCCGACCGGCCTGGTCGCCATGGCCACCAGGCGGCTGCGGTCGAGGCCGGTGGGGTCGATGCCGATGTGTTCCAACTGCAGGCGGTTGTTGCCGACAACCAGGGTGGGCGTGCGCAGGTCGCGCGGACGGCCTTCGTGATCGAGCCGCAGGCTGAGCTGGCGCGGCGCGCGCAGCAGCGTCACCAGCCCGGACCACAGCGCCACCAGGCGGCTGCGGCCGAAGCGTTGTTTGTAGGCTTCGCGGTCTTCTAGCAATTGCGGATAGAGGCCGAGGCTGGCGTTGACCAGGAACAGGCGGCCGTTGAGCAGGCCGACCTGCACCGGCCGCACCTCGCCGCCCAACAGGCCGCGCAGCGCGGACTCGGTGTTCTGGGAGATGCCGTAGCGCCGGCCGAAATAATTGAACGTGCCCTGTGGCAGGATGCCGAACGGCACGCCCTGCCCCAACACCTGGCCGGCGACGGCGTTGAGTGTGCCGTCGCCGCCGGCGGCGACCACGATGCCGCCGGCCGCGCGCGCCTGCGCCACCGCCTCGCGGGCGTTGCTCACCAGGCGCGCGGGATCGTCGACCGGCATCAACTGGTAGCGCCGGCCAGCCTCGTCGAGCACGCGACGGATGATGTCCTGCAGCACTTGCGCGTCGCCGCGCCCGGAGCCTGTGTTCAGGACGATGAAGAGAGGTTCGTGTCCCGCGAGGGGACGAGCCCCGGTCGCCGGGCTCTGCTGGATGAGCGTCATGGACAAAAGATAGCCCATGGCGGCAAATCGCCGCAACCGGGCCGGCGCGCGCGTGGCCGGCGCGCCGGCAGCCGCGTTAGCGGCCGACCGCGTAAGCCTGCATCAGGCGCGGCGTGGCAGCCGCGTGCAGCAGGCCGTCGGCGTCGCGCGACGCGGCCGTCAGGCGGCCGACCGACCACTGCGGCACTTCCTCGATCTGGTGGCCGCGGGCGCGCAGGGCGGCGATGGTCTCGGCGCCAAAGCCGCTTTCCACCGCCAGGTGCCCCGGCTTGCGGTCGCGCGGGTAGAACGACGAGGGGAAGTGCATCGTGTGCGACATTGGCAGGTCGATGGCTTCCTGCAGGTTCAGGCCGTGGTGAACATGCCGCAGGAAGAACAGCAGTTGCCATTGTTCCTGCTGGTCGCCGCCCGGCGTGCCGAAGGCCAGGTAGGGCCGGCCCTCGCGCAGCGCCAGCGACGGCGTCAACGTGGTGCGCGGACGCTTGCCCGGCGCCAGCGTGCCCGGCAGGCCCGCTTCCAGCCAGAACATCTGCGCGCGGGTGTTCAGGCCGAAGCCCAGTTCGGGAATCACCGGCGAGGACTGGAACCAGCCGCCCGACGGCGTGGCCGAGATCATGTTGCCCCAACGGTCGATGACATCGACATGGGTGGTGTCGCCGCGCTTGACCGAGGCGCGCATGTCGGCCAGGGTCGGCTCGTTGGTCACGCTGCCGGGGGCCGACACCTTGGACAGGCGTTGCAGGGTGTCCATCACCCGCGCCACCTGCGCCTCGAAACCCGGGATACCGCCGGGCCGCAGCTCCTGCGAGGCCTGTTCGCCGATGAGGGCGCGGCGCGCGTCGTTGTACTCGTCGGACAGCAGTTGCGCCAGCGGCACGTCGACGAAGGCGGGATCGCCGTAGTAGGCCTCGCGGTCGGCGAAGGCCAGCTTCATGGCCTCGGTGACGCGGTGCACGAACGCGGCGCTGGTCGGGCCGACGCCGGCCAGATCCATGTCCTTGAGCAGCGCCAGGGTCTGCAGGAACACCGGCCCCTGGCTCCAGGCGCCCGCCTTGGCCACGGTGTAGCCGTGGTAGTCATAGGTGGCGGGCTGGTCGTAGCTTGCCGACCAGCCCGCCAGGTCGTCGGCGGTGATCACGCCGCGATGGCGCTCGCCGCTTTCGTCCATGACCTCGGTGCCGCGCGCGAACTTGTCGATGGCCTCGGCCACGAAGCCGCGGTAGAAGGCGTCGCGGGCCGCCTCGATCTGGCGCTCGCGGTCGCCGCCGGCCTGCTCGGCGGCCTGCAGCACGCGGGTCCAGGTGGCGGCCAGCGCCGGGTTGCGGAACAGCTTGCGGGCCTCGGGCACGTTGCCGCCGGGCAGGTAGACCTGGGCCGTGGTGGGCCAGTGGGTCTGGAAGAAGTCCTTCAGGCCGGCGATGGTGTTGGCGATGCGCGGCATCAGCGCGTGGCCGTGCTCGGCGTAGTAGATGGCGGGTTCCAGCACATCGCGCACGCGCATCGTGCCGTGGTCGCGCAGCAACTGCATCCAGGCGTCGAAGGCGCCGGGGATGACGGTGGCCAGCAGGCCATTGCCGGGGATCAGCTTCAGGCCTTCGGCGCGGTAGCGCTCGAGCGTGGCGGCGGCGGGCGTGGCGCCCTGGCCGCACAGCACTTCGACGCGGCCGGTGCGGGCGGAATAGAACACCGCCGGCACCTCGCCGGCCGGGCCGACCAGGTGGGGCTCGACCACCTGCAGCACGAAGGCCGAGGCGACACAGGCGTCGAAGGCGTTGCCGCCGCGCTCGAGCAGCGACATGCCGGCCGAACTGGCCAGCCAATGGGTGGAGGTCACGACACCGAAGGTGCCGAGGATTTCCGGGCGAGTCGTAAACATGATGCGATCCTGTCGCGGACGGCGCGGGGCCGGTGGCCGCAAGAACAAGTAAAACGGGACCCGCAAGCGGGTCCCGCGTCTGGCTTGGCGCCTACTTCCGGGCGAGGCTGACGCCCTTCAGGCGGATCAGGCCGTCGGGATACGGCACGAAGCCTTCCAGCTTCTTCTGCGTGCCGAAAGTCCAGGGCAGGTAGAACAGGTAGATGATGGGGCGCTGTTCCTGCATCACCGTCAGCACCTGGTCATACATGGCCCGACGCTTGGCGGGATCCGGCTCGGCGCGGGCATCGTTGAGCAGCTTGTCGGCCTGCGGATCGCAGAACTTGCCGTCGTTCAGGTTGCCCTTGCAGCTCAGGTACTGGTGGATGTTGCCGCTGGGATCGACCCGGCCGGACCAGCCGCTCTGGCCCACTTCGAAATCGCCGCGGGCCAGCGACGATTGCAGCGAGGCGAATTCGACCGGACGCAGGGTGATGTCGAAGCCGGCTTCGGCGCCCATGGCCTGCACCAGTTCGAACACCTGCTGCATGGTGGTGTTGTTGCCGAAGGTGATCTCGAACTTGACGCGGTCGAAACCCGCTTCCTTGAGCAAGGCCTGGGCCTTCTTGGGATCGCGGCCAGCGTGCTCGAACGACTTGTTGTAGGCGAAGCTGGCCGGCGGGAACGGTTGGTAGGCCGGCTGGTACTGGCCTTCGCCGATGACCTGGTTGAGCACGTCGCGGTCGATCGCCAGGTCGAACGCCTGGCGCACGCGCTTGTCCTTGGCCAACGGGTTGTTGGCGCGCGCGCCGTTGCCCAGGTTGACCGAGATCGATTGGAAGCCCAGGCCGGTGACCGGCGCCAGGCGCAGGTTGGCGTCGTCCTTGACCGCCTTGGCATCGCTGGGCGCCACGCGCTCGATGATGTCGAGGTCGCCGGCACGCAGATTGTTCAGGCGCACGGTGTTGTCGGGGATCGGCGTGAACACCACGCGGTCGAAGTGATAGTTGGCGGCGTCCCAATACTTGGGAAACTTCTCCAGCACGATGCGGTCGTTCTGCACCCGTTCCTTGAACTGGTACGGGCCGGAGCACACCGGCTTGCCGCCGGGGTCCTTGTCGAACGAGGCGGGCGAAATCATCATGCCGGCCCGGTCGGACAGTTGCGACAGCAGCGAGGCGTCGGGTTCGGACAGGTGCAGCACGACCGTGCTGGCGTCCGGCGCGTCGACGCTGGCCACGGTGGCCAGTTCGCTCTTGCGGTTGCTGTCGGGCAGCGTGCGGGCGCGATCGAGGTTGGCCTTGACCGCGGCGGCGTCGATCGGCGTGCCGTCATGGAACACGGCGTCGGGGCGCAGCTTGAAGGTCAGCGTCTTGTTGTCCGGGCTGGTGCTCCAGGATTGCGCCAACTGCGGCACGAACTTCAGGTCCGGGGTGATGTCGACCAGCTTGTCGCACAGCGAGGCGAACACGATGCGGCCGACAAAGGTGCGGGCGCGGGTCGGATCGAGCACGTCCGGGTCGTCCTGCAAACCGACCCGCAGGGTCGATTGGGCGTGGGCCAGCCCGCTGGCCAGCATTCCCGCCATGGCCATGGCGAGGCAGAGTTTACGCATGAATGATCTCCGTCGATTCAGGGGGTCGGCTTCCCCGCGCGCCAGCGGCGCGCCGCCCGGCAATGAGGGAACAGACCCGGAGCCGTGCTGCATCGCCGGGCCCATCCCCCCGTTGCGCACGTTCTTGTTGGATTCTGCGCCAGGCGCGCGGCGATTGTATAGAGCAGCGGCCATCGGGCGCCCGCGCCGCGCCCCGGGGCGACCGCCTCGCGGACGGTGCGGCGCGTTCCAGACCTCAGGGCAGCCGGCAAGGCGCCGAGAAGTCCACCGCCGCCAGCACCGATTCGCGCAACCGGGCCACCAACGGCCGGGTGTCGTCGCGCCGGTACTGGAAGGAATACGGCAACGCCGCCGGCTCGGGATCGCAGTGCAGCACGCGCAGGCTGCCCTCGGCCTGCAGCGCCTGCGCCCAATGGCGGGGCAGCAGGCCGACGCCGGTACCCTCGATCAGCAAACCGGCGATGGCGCCCCAGTTGTTGCAGCACAGGCGTTCGCCGGCCACGTCGCGTCCGGCCAGCCAATCGTCGACGATGCGGGTGGTGCCGGCGCCCGCCGGCAGGGTCACCAAGGGCAGCCGCGCCAGCAGCGCGGGCGACAGGCCGGTGTCGCCATCGAGCACGGCCGGCGCCGCGACCCAGGCGAACGCGGCTTCGCCGATCGGCGTGGAGGCGATGCCGGGACGCGACGAACGCCCGGCGATGACGGCGAAGTCCAGTTCGCCGTCCGCGACCCGCTGCTCCAACACCTGGCCGATATCGACGTAAGGTTCCAGCACCAGGTCGGGATAGGCGGCGCGCACCACGCCGATCAGGCGCGGCAGCCAGGTAAGCGCGGTCAGTTCGCCCACGCCGAAACGGCAGCGGCCGCGCAGGCCGGGGGTTGCGGCGAGGGACGCGCGGATCTGGTCGGCAGCGGCCAGCAGCGCGCGGGCCTGCGGCAGCAAGCGCTGGCCGGCATCGGTCAGCACCGCCTTGTGGCCGCTACGGTCGAACAGCCGTTGACCCAGGGCCTCTTCGAGTTCGACGATGCGCTTGGACAGTGACGATACCGACAGGTGCAGGCGCTCGGCCGCCACGGCGAAACTGGCGCAGGTAGCGGCCCAGTAGAAGGCTTCGAGTTGCTTGAGGGTCATGCCCGGATTGTAGGGGCATGGCCGTGGCGCGCTACGCGGACTGCGGCATCCTCAGTTGCGGCGACAGCCGCAGCGTGTCGATGGCGGCGCGGAGCATGCGCTCGACGCGCGGCCAGATATCGCCCTTGAGGCGATCCGACCAACAGATGGTACCGAACACACCCTCGATCAGGGAGTGCAGGTAGACATTGGACAGACGCACGTCCAGGGCCGGCGGCAGGTCTTCGCGGCTGACGGCGGCGCGCAGCAGTTTCTCGGAGGTGCGCAGGGCGTGGCGTTCCCACAGGTCGCGGCGGCGCAGCAGCGGCGCGTTCTCGTCGCTGCGCTCGCATTTGAGGTACAGGATTTCCAGCACGCGCTGCACCGAACCTTCCTCGGCGTAGATCTGCACGTACTGGCGCATCGAGGCGTAAAGCGATTCCAGCGCTTGGCCATCGGTGGAGACCCGGGTCAGCGACACCGCCTCGCCCAGGGCCCGGTCGCACATGGCGATACAGACGTCGATCTTGTTCTTGTAGTGGCCGTAGACGGCGCCCCGCGACACACCCGCGAAATCGGCGATATCGCTCATGGTGGTGCTGGCCACCCCTTTGGACAGGAACACGTGCTCGGCGGCGTCCAGGATGCGATCGCGGGTGCGTTGGGATTCTTCTTTCGTCTTGCGGGCCATACCAAGATCTCCTTGTGGAAAATGGGTTGAACGGGGGAACGAGAAAACGGCGGCCCCGTCTCGCGGAAGCCGCCGTCTGCGCACTGTGAAAAAGTATGCAGTCCGCAGCATACTTTTGAACAAAACAATTAATCAAGCATGACGGATTAAATGATAGACTGCGAACCCCACAGGGAAAACCCGCGCACGTTCCCTTCTCGCCCGCTCCGGGCACCCCACAATAATTTCTAAAAAATGTCGCACCGAGTCCCCCTCAGAACGCTCGCATCCGTATCTGTATTGCTTCTTGTTTCAGCTTGTTCCAAGCCGGAAGCCACCGAGACCGTCAAGGCGCCCGCCGAAATCGGCGTCATCGTGGCCCGGGCCACGCCCACCGCCGTGGCCAGCGAACTGCCCGGCCGGCTGGAGCCCTACCGCGAGGCCGAGGTCCGCGCCCGCGTGGCCGGCATCGTCACCCGGCGTCTGTATGAAGAAGGCCAGGAGGTGGCGCGCGGCGCGCCGCTGTTCCAGATCGACCCGGCGCCGCTGCAGGCGGCCTACGATTCCGAGGCCGCCGCGCTGGCCCGCGCCCAGGCCAACCTGGCAGCCGCGGCCGACAAGCTGCGCCGCTATGCCGATCTGGTGTCGGACCGCGCCATCAGCGAACGCGACCACGCCGAAAGCGTGGCCGAGGAGCGCCAGGCGCGCGCCGAGGTGGCCCTGGCCAAGGCCAATCTGCAAAGCGCCAGACTGCGGCTGGAATATGCCCGCGTCACCTCGCCGATCGACGGCCGCGCGCGGCGCGCCCTGGTCACCGAGGGCGCGCTGGTGGGCGAAGGCCAGGCCACGCCACTGACGGTGGTGCAGCAGCTCGACCCGATCTACGTCAACTTCGCGCAGCCCGCGGCCGAGGTCATGCAGTTGCAAAAGCAGATCCGCGCCGGCGCGCTGGAAGGCGTCGCGCCCGACAAAATGCGGGTGCGCCTGCTGCTGCCGGACGGCTCGGAGTACGGCCAGGGCGGCACGCTGTCGTTCGCCGACCTGGCGGTCGACCCGGGCACCGACAACGTGACCATGCGCGCGCTGTTCGCCAACCCCGACCGCGCGCTGCTGCCGGGCATGTACGTGCGGGTGCGCCTGGAGCAGGCCGTCAACCGCGACGCCTATCTGGTGCCGCGCGATGCCCTGTTGCGCAATGCCGACGGCGCCCATCTGCTGGTGGCCGGCGACGATGGCGCACTGCGCAGCGTGCCGGTCACCGCGCACCGCCTGCTGGGCCCGAACTGGGTCGTCACCGAGGGACTGCAAGGCGGCGAACGCGTGGTGGTGGAAAACGCCGCGCAGTTGGCCCCCGGCCAGAAAATCAAACCGGTCGAGCGGGCCGCGCCGAGCGCGCCCGTGGCGGCCGTGGGAAATCAAGCAAAAAGGTAAACCGCCATGGCGCGTTTCTTTATCGATCGCCCCGTCTTCGCGTGGGTGATCTCCCTGCTGATCGCGCTGGTCGGCCTGCTGTCGATCCGCGCGCTGCCGGTGGCGCAGTATCCGGACATCGCGCCGCCCGTCGTCAACATCGGCGCCAGCTATCCCGGCGCCTCGGCCAAGGTGGTCGAGGAAGCCGTCACCGCCATCATCGAACGCGAGATGAACGGCGCGCCGGGCCTGATGTACACCTCGTCCAGCAGCGATTCGACCGGCTGGGCCAGCATCAACCTGACCTTCAAGCAGGGCACCAACCCCGACATCGCGGCGGTGGAAGTGCAGAACCGCCTGAAGGCGGTCGAGCCGCGCCTGCCCGAATCGGTGCGGCGCGACGGCGTGCGGGTGGAAAAGGCGGCCGACAACATCCAATTGGTGGTGTCGCTGAAGTCGGACGGCAGCCTGGACGACATGCAACTGGGCGAGCTGGCGGCCTCCAACGTGCTGCAGGCGCTGCGGCGGGTCGAAGGCGTGGGCAAGGTGCAGTCGTTCGGCGCCGAAGCGGCGATGCGCATCTGGCCGGATCCGGCCAAGCTCACCGCCCTGTCGCTGACGCCGGGCGACATCGTCTCGGCCCTGCGCAGCCACAATGCGCGCGTCACCATCGGCGAGCTGGGCAACCAGGCCGTGCCCCAGGACGCGCCGCTGAACGCCAGCATCGTGGCGGGCGAATCGCTGCATACACCGGAACAGTTCGCCAACATCCCGCTGCGCGCGCAACCCGATGGCGCCACGCTGCGCCTGAAGGACGTGGCGCGGGTGGAACTGGGCGGCACCGACTATATGTACCTGTCGCGTGTCAACGGCATGACCGGCACCGGCCTGGGCATCAAGCTGGCGCCAGGCTCGAACGCGGTCGAGACCACCCGCCGCATCCGCGAGACCATGCGCGAGCTGGCGCAATACTTCCCGCCGGGCGTGAGCTGGGACATTCCGTACGAAACCTCCACCTTCGTCGAGATTTCGATCAAGAAGGTGCTGATGACCCTGCTGGAGGCCGTGGCGCTGGTGTTCTGCGTGATGTACCTGTTCATGCAGAACCTGCGCGCCACGCTGATCCCGACGCTGGTGGTGCCGGTGGCGCTGCTGGGCACGCTGGGGGTGATGCTGGGGCTGGGCTACTCGATCAACGTGCTGACGATGTTCGGCATGGTGCTGGCCATCGGCATCCTGGTGGACGATGCCATCGTGGTGGTCGAGAACGTCGAACGCATCATGGCCGAGGAAGGCCTGTCGCCGCATGACGCCACGGTCAAGGCCATGGGCCAGATCAGCGGCGCCATCGTCGGCATCACGGTGGTGCTGGTGTCGGTGTTCGTGCCGATGGCGTTCTTCGACGGCGCGGTGGGCAACATCTACCGCCAGTTCGCCGTGACGCTGGCGGTGTCGATCGCCTTCTCGGCCTTCCTGGCGTTGTCGCTGACGCCGGCGCTGTGCGCCAGCATGCTCAAGCCGGTCCCGGCCGGCCACCACGAAAAGCGCGGCTTCTTCGGCTGGTTCAACCGCGCCTTCGCGCGCCTGACCACGCGCTATACCGCGCGCGTGGCGGCGGTGCTGGCGCGGCCGGTGCGCTTTGGCCTGGCCTACGCGCTGGTCATCGGCGTGGCCGCGCTGCTGTTCGCGCGCTTGCCGTCGTCGTTCCTGCCGGACGAGGACCAGGGCAGTTTCATGGCCATGGTGATTCTGCCGCAGGGCTCGCCGCAGGCCGAGACCATGGCGGTGGTCAAGGATGTCGAGCGCTACATGATGGAACACGAGCCGGTGCAGTATGTGTACTCGGTCAATGGCTTCAGCCAGTACGGCAGCGGCCCGAACTCGGCCATGTTCTTCGTCACGCTCAAGGACTGGAAGGAGCGGCGCGACCCCGCGCTGCACGTGGACGCGGTGGTCAAGCGCATCAACCAGGCTTTTGCCGCGCGCAAGAACCTGATGGTGTTCGCGCTCAACTCGCCGCCATTGCCGGACCTGGGCTCGACCTCGGGCTTCGATTTCCGGCTGCAGGACCGCGGCGGCGTCGGCCACGAAGCGCTGACGCGGGCGCGCCAGCAACTGCTGGCCAAGGCCGCCGACCATCCGGCGCTGACGGACGTGGTGTTCGCCGGCCAGGAGGAAGCGCCGCAACTGCAACTGCGCGTCGACCGCGACAAGGCGCAGGCGATGGGCGTGCCGATCGACGAGATCAACACCGCGCTGGCGGTGATGTACGGCTCGGACTACATCGGCGACTTCATGCTCAACGGCCAGGTGCGGCGCGTGATGGTGCAGGCCGACGGCAAGCGCCGCGTGGACCTGGACGACATCTCGCGCCTGCACGTGCGCAACTTGCAGGGCCAGATGGTGCCGCTGTCGGCCTTCGCCACGTTGAAATGGTCGATGGGACCGCCGCAGTTGAACCGCTACAACGGCTTCCCTTCCTTCACCATCAACGGCTCGGCGGCGCCGGGACGCAGCAGCGGCGAAGCCATGCGCGCCATGGAAGCGCTGGCGGCAGAGCTGCCGCGCGGCATCGGCTTCGACTGGTCGGGCCAGTCGTACGAAGAGCGGCTGTCCGGCAACCAGGCCCCGGTGCTGTTCGCGCTGTCGGTGCTGATCGTGTTCCTGGCGCTGGCGGCGCTGTATGAAAGCTGGTCGATTCCGCTGGCGGTGATCCTGGTGGTGCCGCTGGGCGTGATCGGCGCGCTGCTGGGGGTGACCGTGCGCGGCATGCCCAACGACATCTACTTCAAGGTCGGCCTGATCGCCACCATCGGCCTGTCGGCCAAGAATGCGATCCTGATCGTGGAAGTGGCCAAGGACCTGGTGCGCGACGGCCACGGCATCCTGGCGGCCACGCTGGAGGCGGCACGGCTGCGGCTGCGGCCGATCGTGATGACCTCGCTGGCCTTCGGCGTGGGTGTGCTGCCGCTGGCGCTGGCCGGCGGCGCTGCCTCCGGCGCGCAGGCCGCCATCGGCACCGGCGTGCTGGGCGGAATCATCACCGCCACCGTGCTGGCGGTGTTCCTGGTGCCGCTGTTCTTCCTTATCGTGGGGCGCATGGTCGGCATGCGCGCCCGCCCTGCGCGCCCCGAGGGCCGCGTACCGCTGGAGACGACGCCATGAAGCCTATGGCAATCACCCTGCTGACACTGGCGCTGTCCGGCTGCTCGCTGGCGCCCATCCACGAGCGCCCCGCCGCGCCGGTGCCGGCACAGTATGACACGCCGGCGCAACCCGGCCAGGCGGCGGCGCCGCAGGACTGGCGCGCCTATTTCAACGACCCCGCGCTACAGGCCTGGATCTCGGCCGCGCTGGCCAACAACCGCGACCTGCGGGTGGCGGCGCTGCGCATCGAGGAGGCGCGCGCGCTGTACGGCGTGCAGCAATCCGAGCGTCTGCCGACGGTCGACGCCAGCGGCGAAGTCAGCCGCGGCCGCGCGATCGAACCGGGCCAGCCGCGCCCTCCGGTGTCCAACCGCTACCGCGCCGCTGTCGGCATCACCGCCTTCGAGCTGGACTTCTTCGGCCGCGTCAGGAGCCTGTCGGACGCCGCGCTGGCGCGCTACCTGGCCAGCGAGGAAGCGCACCGCGCCGCCACACTGGCGCTGGTGGCGGAAACGGCGACCGCCTACTTCAACCACCGTTCGCTGGCCGAGCAACTGCGCCTGACCGACGATACGCTGGCGCTGCGCGAGACCTCGCTCAAGCTGACCCAACGCCGCTACGACGCGGGGCTGGAGACCGCCATCGGCCTGCGCACCGCGCAGATGCTGGTGGAAAGCTCGCGCGCCACGCGCGCCGAGCTGACCCGCGAGGCCAGCCTGGCGCGGCATGCGCTGGGCCTGCTGGCGGGCGATTTCGCGCTGCCGCTGGGCGTCGACCCGGCGCCGCTGGAAAGCCAGGCCCTGACGCCGCTGGCGGCCGGCCTGCCATCCGAACTGCTGACGCGGCGCCCCGACCTGCGCCAGGCCGAGCAGGCGCTGCGGGCGGCCAACGCCGACATCGGCGCGGCGCGCGCGGCGTTCTTCCCGTCGGTGCAGTTGACCACCGACCTCGGCACCACCGCCGACCGCGTCTCGGATCTGTTCAGCGGCGGCACCGGCGGCTGGAGCTTCGCGCCGCGCCTGACGCTGCCGATCTTCAACGCCGGCCGCAACCGCGCCAACCTGTCGCTGGCCGAGACCCGCAAGCACATCGCGGTGGCCCAGTATGAAGGCAGCATCCAGGCGGCGTTCCGCGACGTGGCCGACGCCCTGGCGGCGCGCGACGCGCTGCGCGACCAGATCGAGGCCCAGCGCAAGGTGCGCGACGCCGACCGCGAACGCCAACGGCTGGCCGAGCGGCGCTATGCGCGCGGGGTGGCGAACTACCTGGAGATGCTGGAGGCGCAGCGCAGCCTGTTCGAGTCGGAACAGGAATTCATCCGGCTGCAGCAGCGCCGGCTGGTCAACGCGGTGGATCTGTACAAGGCGCTGGGCGGCTGGGACGACGGTTCGTCGCCGGCGTCCTGACGCAAGGCCCGTCCGGGGTCATGCGGGACGCGCCGCCCGGGCAGGTCAGGCGCGCGCGCTGACGCGGTAGGCGCAGCGGCGCGCGCCCTGCAGGATGTGCTCTTCGCGCTCGACCCGCACCTGCGGGCCCAGCACCTGCCGGAACAGTTCCAGCTCGCTGCGGCAAAAGCCCATACAGGCCTGGGCCGCCGCGCAGATGGGACAGTGGTTCTCGATGAACAGGAAGTCGTCGCCGTCGCGGCGCATCTCAGCCATGTAGCCTTCGGCCGAGCGCACCCGCGCCAGGCTTTCGAGCCGCTGCGGCAGATCGCCGGCGTCCGCCAGCGCCTGCTGGTAGGTGGCCAGCATGGCGGCCTCGCGCGCCGAAATCAGCTTGTCGACACCGTCGTCGCCGAACACCTGGCGCGCGGCGTTGATCATCTGCACCGTCATGTCGGCGTGCGTGTCGGGGAAACGGCGGTGGCCGGCCTCGGTCAGGAACCAGATCTGCGTGGGCCGGCCGCGCCCGGCGCTGCGGCTTTCCGAATCGACCAGGCCGTCCGCGTGCAGGCGCGCCATCTGCTGGCGCACCGCCTCGGCCGTGACGTCGAGCGCCTTGGCGATGACCGCGACCGACTGCGGGCCGCGCGTCTTGAGCGTCATGAGCACGCGGTCCGCCGGCTGGTGCGGTTGCCAGGAAATGGGATGGAACAGGCTGTCTTCGGACATGGAAGGTCGGATGGGCGCTAAGCCCTTATGGTGCCACGAACCGCGTCCATCGGTCAGCCGGCCGGCGCGGACGCGGCGGCCGAAGGCGATGCCGCGGGCGATGCGCCCGCTTCCGCAGGCGCCTCCCAGCCGCCGCCCAGCGCCTTGTAGAGCGCGACCAGGCTGGTGTAGGACGCCGTTTCGGCCTGCGCCACCGCGTCCTGCGCCCGCAGCTGCGTGCGCTGCGCGTCCAGCACCGTCAGGTACGACGCGCTGCCTTCGCGGTAGCGCAGGCGCGCCAGTTCCGCCGCGCGGCCGCTGTGGGCGGCCGCCTGCGCCAGGTTGCCAAGCTGCTGCTGGGTCTGGCCATACTGCGTCAGCGCGCCTTCCAATTCCTCGACCGCCTGCAGCACGGTCTGCTCGTAGCGCGCCATCTCGCCCTGCGAACGGGCCTGCGCCGCGCGCTTGCGCGCCAGCGCGGTCGGCAGGTGCAAGGCCGGCCAGTTGGCGCCGGGCGCCACGCTGAAGGCGCGGCTCGCCGCGTTGCCGACGTCGGCCCCGCGCAAGGCCACGAAACCGAGGAAGCCGCCCAGGTCGATGCGCGGATACAGCTCGGCGGTGGCCACGCCCACGTCGGCATTGGCCGCTGCCATGTTGCGCTCGGCCGCCAGCACGTCGGGACGGCGCGCCAGCAAGGCGCCGACGTCGCCGATCGGCAGGCGCGCGGCCAGCGGCGGCTGCGGCGTGGCCGCGTCCAGTTCGCCCAGTTCCACCGGCCGCAGCCCGGCCAGCACCGCCAGCCGGTACAGCGCCAGGCGCCGGGCGGTTTCCCGCAGCGGCACGCTGGCCTGCACCGTTTCCAGGTCGGCGCGGGCGCTGGCCAGGTCGCCTTCATCGCCACGGCCGGCCGCCACCATGGCCTGGATCACGCGCAGGCTGTCGCGCTGGCTGTCCAGGTTGGCGCGCGCCACCGCCAGGCGCTGCTCGGCGCCGCGCAGTTCGAAGTAGTTGCGCGCCACTTCGGCCACCACCACGATGCGGGCCTGCGCCAGGTCGGCGGCCTGGGCTTCGCTGCGCGCCGCCGCGCCTTCGGCGGCGCGACGCAGGCGGCCGAACAGGTCGATTTCCCAGGTGGCGTCAAAGCCCGCGCGGTAGCTCTTGGCCAGGTTGCGCTCGCCCGCCACGCCGGGATTGGCCTGCGACAGGCTGCGCTCGAAGCGCGCGCCAAGCGTCACGGTGGGGAATTGGTCGAGTTCCTTCTCGTCGAGCACCGCGCGCGATTCGGCCAGGCGCGCCTGAGCGATGCGGATGTCGGGGTTGCGTCGCAGCGCCAGCGTGATCAGGCGATCCAGTTGCGGATCCCGCAACTGCGTCCACCAATCCTGCTGCACCCGGTCGGAGGAAAACAGCGCCTGCTCGGGGCTGGCAAGCGCCACCGGCGCGGCCCGCGGCTTGCGGTAGTCGGGGCCGACGGCGCAGCCGGCGGTGGCCAGCGCGGCCAGCAGCACCGTGGCGCCGCGGCGCAGGCGCAGGCGCAGGGTCAGGTCGGGGTGTTTCATGATCGGTTCCTCAATGCGATGCGGCGGGGCGCGGCGCGGTTGCCGGCGGCGCGTCCTCGGCCCGCGCCTGCGCCAGTTCGCGGGCGCGCGGCGTGTCGTTGGCGGCGCGGTGGTCGCGCGCCAGCACGGTGTAGACGGTGGGCAGCACGAACAGCGTGAAGAGCGTGCCGACCAGCATGCCGACCACGATCACCAGGCCCAGGCTGTAGCGGCTGTGGGCGCCGGCGCCGCTGGCGAACAGCAGCGGGATCAGGCCCATCACCATGGCGGCGGTGGTCATCAGGATCGGGCGCAGGCGGATGCGGGCGGCGTGCTCGATCGCGCCGCGCCGGTCCAGGCCGTGGCTGACCTGCATCTCGTTGGCGAATTCCACCATCAGGATGCCGTGCTTGCTGATCAGCCCGATCAGCGTCACCAGCCCGATCTGGGTGTAGATGTTGATGGTCGCCATGCCCAGCGCCAGCGGGATCAGCGCGCCGCAGATCGACAGCGGCACACTCACCAGGATGATGAACGTATCGCGCAGGCTTTCGTACTGCGCCGCCAGCACCAGATAGATGACGATGATGGCAAAGAGGAAGGTGATCATCAGCGCCGCGCCTTCCTGACTGAACTGGCGCGCGTCCGATTGCCAGTCGTAGCTGAAGCCGGCCGGCAACTGCCGCGCCTGGCGCGTCAGGAACTGCACCGCGTCGCCCATGGTCACGCCCGGCATGGGGATGGCCTGGAAGGTAGCGGCGTTGAGCTGGTTGAACTGGGTCAGCTTGTTGGGCTCCACGCCCATCGACACCGACACGATGTTCGCCAGCGGCACCTGCGCGCCGCTGGCGCTCTTGACGTAATACCGCGCCAGCGACTCGGGCGAGATGCGCTGCCCGCGCAGGCTCTGCGGAATCACGTCGTACGAGCGGCCGTCCATGCCGAAGCGGTTGACGTAGTTCTCGCCCACCAGCACCGCCAGCGTGTCGCCCACCGCTTTCATGGTGATGCCCAGGCTGTTGGCCTTGGCGCGGTCCACCTTCAGTTGCACCACCGGGTTGTTGTAGTCCAGGTCGCTGTCGACCACCATGAACAGACCGCTGGCGCGCGCCGCCTGCTTCAGGTTCTCCATGGCCTCGTACACCACCGGGTAGTCGGCCGCGCTCATGATGACCATCTGCACCGGCAGGCCGCCGGTCGAGCCCGGCAGCGGCGGCAACTGGAAGGCGAAGATATTGCTGCCCTCGATCTGGTTGACCATGGATTGCATGTCGGCCTGGATCTGGTCGGCCGAGCGCTGGCGCGCGTGCCAGTCGACGAAGTCGACGCCGCCGATGCTGTTGGACACGCCGTCCGAGCCATTGATGAGCCAGCGGCCCTTCTGCTCGGGCAGCGTCGCCATCACCTCGTCCCACTTCTTGCCGAACTTCTCGACGTAGTCGATGTTGGCGTGCTGCGGCGACTTGATCGCGGTAAGCACGGTGGACTGGTCCTCGACCGGCGCCAATTCGCGCTGGGCGGCGTTGTACAGGAACGGCAGGCTGGCCATCACCGCCACCGCCAGCAGGCCGGTGACCCAGCGGTGATGCAGCGACACATCCAGCAGCCGGCCGTAGGCCTGGCCCAGGCGGCCGAAGAAATGTTCGGCGTGGCGCGCCATCCAGCCCTCGGACACCTGGCTATTGAGCAGGAACGAGCTCATCACCGGCGACAGCGTCAGCGCGATCACGCCCGACACCACCACCGCCCCCGCCAGCGTGAAGGCGAATTCCTTGAACAGCGAGCCGGTCAGGCCGCCCATCAGGCCGATCGGCGCGTACACCGCCGCCAGCGTGATGGTCATGGCGATGACCGGGCCGGCCACTTCACGCGCGCCGATCAGGGCCGCGCGCACCGGCGACTTGCCTTCCTCGATATGGCGGTGCACGTTCTCCACCACCACGATGGCGTCGTCCACCACCAGGCCGATGGCCAGCACCATGGCCAGCAGCGTCAGCAGGTTCACGCTGAAGCCGAACAGCGCCATGATGGCGGTGCCGCCCAGCATCGACAGCGGAATCGTCACCACCGGAATCAGCACCGCGCGCAGCGACCCCAGGCATAGGAAGATCACCGCCACCACGATGACGACGGCCTCCATCAGCGTGTGCACCACGCCGTCGATCGAGGCGCTGATGAAACGCGCCAGCTCGAACGGCACCTGCACGCGGGTGCCGGGCGGCAGGTTCCGCTTGATGTCGGGCAGCAGTTCGTTCAGGCGCTTGACGATCACCAGCGGGTTGCCGGCAGGCGTGGCGTTCAGGCCG
Source organism: Achromobacter sp. (assembly GCF_050285565.1). Lineage (GTDB taxonomy): Bacteria > Pseudomonadota > Gammaproteobacteria > Burkholderiales > Burkholderiaceae_B > Achromobacter. Next base: position 51,272 of record NZ_JBLZXG010000001.1, on the reverse strand, counting down.
AAGTACACGGCCGGCTCGCCGTCCATCAGGCCGCTGGAATCGGCCGAGGCCGCGCCCAGTTCGACAGTGGCCACGTCGCCCAGGCGCACGATGGCGTCGCCTTCGCGCTTGACCACCATGTCGCGGAATTCGGCCACGTTGACCAGGTCGGTGTTGACCTTGATGTTGGACACCACATACATCCCCTTGGCCTGGCCGGGCGCGGCCTGCACGTTGTTCTGGCGCAGGGCCTCGGCCAGTTCGCCGGCCGAAATGCCGCGCGCGGCCAACCGGTCGGGATCGAGCCAGACCCGCATCGCCAGCTTCTGGCCGCCGTACAGTTCCACGCTGGCCACGCCGTCGATCGACGACAGTTGCGGCTGCACCACGCGCGACAGGTAGTCGGTCAGCGCCGGCAGCGACATGGTCGAGCTGGAGAAACCCACGTAGGCCACGGCCGTCGCCTCGCCGGCCGACTTGACCAGCACCGGGTCGTAGGCGTCCCGCGGCAGGCGGTATTTGACTTCGTTGACCTTGGCCATGACCTCGGTCATGGCCTTGTTGGAATCGGCGTTGAGCTTCATGCGCACCGTGATCACGCTGCGCCCCTGGGTCGAGGACGACGACAGATAATCGATGCCTTCGACGGTGGCGACGGACTGCGCGATGGGCTGGGTGACGAAGCCCTGCATCAGGTCGGGCGAGGCGCCCGGGTATTGCGTGGTGATGGTGATGGTGGTGCTTTCGGTCAGCGGGTATTGGCGGATCGGCAGGCCGCTCAGGGCGCGCAGCCCCAGCAACAGCAGCAGCGTGCTGACCACCAGCGCCAGCACCGGCCGGCGCACGAACAGATCGGTGAACTTCATGATCGGCTCCGCGGGCTCAGCGGGCTTGCGCCACGGATTGTGGCGCCGCGTCCAGCGCCACGGTGTCCTGGGCGCTGATCTGGACGGGCGCGCCGTTGTGCAGGCGCAGTTGGCCCGACGTCACCACGCGGTCACCGGGCTTGAGGCCCTTGGTCACCACCACCCGGCCGCGCACGCGCTCGGCGGTTTGCACGTAGGCCTGGGTCACCGTCGGCGGGGCCGAGGCGTCGCCCGCCTTGGGTGGCGTCACGACAAAGACCGAATCGCCATAGGCGCTGTAACTGATCGCGGTCTCCGGCACGGTGAGCACGCCCGGCCGTGGCGGCAGCACGACCTGGCCGCGCGCGAACATGCCCGCCGCCAGCGCGCCGTCGGCATTGGCCAGCGTGGCCTGCACCCGCACCGTGCGCGAGCCCGGATCGACTTGCGGCTCGATGGTGGTGACGGCGCCCTCGAACACCCGGCCGGGGTGGGCGTCGACCGTCACGGTCACCGGCTGGCCGGCCCGCAGCGCGCCCAGCGCCTGTTCCGGCAAGGTGATGTTGGCAAAGACGCTGGCCGCGTCGGTCAACGACACCAGTGGCTCGCCGGCGCGGGCGAACTGGCCAAGATTGACGCGGCGCACGCCCAGCACGCCGTCGAACGGCGCCTTGATGCGCTTCTGCTCGATCAGCGCCTGGATGCGCTTGATCTCACCGGCGGCCTGGTCGTAGTCGGCCTGGGCCTGGTCCAACTGTTCGCGGGTGGCGGCCTGCTGCGGCACCAGGCGGCGGGTGCGCTCCAGCAGCGCCCGGGCATTGCGGGCCTGGGCCTGCACGCGCGCCAGTTCGCCCTGCTCCGGCGCGTCATTCAACTGCACCAGTGGTTGTCCCGCGCGTACCCGCTCGCCAGGGGTGAACAGGATCTGCGCCACGCGCCCGTCGACTTCGGCCGGCACCAGCACCTGGCGTGTCGCTTCGAGCGAGGCGATGCCCGCCAGCGCCGCCGGGAAGTCCGCTTGCAACACCGGCGCCACCGCCACCTTGACCGGCGCCATGGCCCAGCCGCCGGGCTGCCGCGCGCCACGCCATTTGCCGTACAGCCCGCCCCCCGCCACCACCGCCAGCACCAGCACCCCGGCGGCCCATGCGCCCGATTTCGCCTTCATGATTCTCTCTCGCTATTTATCAAAGCAACAGCTTGGATAATCATCGAAAAATCGGACGAAGTCAAAAAACCTAAAGTAATGTCGAGGATTGAACGAAGCTATCGACGCCCCACAGGTAAAAAAAACGCCGGCAACGGCCGGCGGTTTGCGGGGAAAACAGGCTCGCGCCCGCTAGGTGCGCACCATGTGCAGGTAGTGGCGATGGCGTTCGTACTGGTCGAGGATGTCGCCGATGACGGCATCGCGGCTCCAGCCCATGATGTCGTAGTCCTGCCCGCCCTCGCGCAGGTGGACCTCGGCGCGGAAGTACTTGCGTTCCTCTTCGTCGGCGGCCTCCTCCGGCGTCAGGCTGGGCCGCACAAAGGCCTGCGGCTGCACCGAATAGAAAAAGTCCAGGTGCTCGCCATGGTTCACCTCCAGCACCACGCCGCCCTCGCCCTCGTCTTCCTTGACCGCGACCGCGTAGCCCTGCTTGCGCAATTCGTCGGCCACGTCCTCCAGCGCCGGCTTTACCACGTCCGCGATGAACCGCATCACATGCGCGCGGCGCGGCATCATCACCATGTTGCGCAGGCGCCGCTCCCATGACTGGCCGCCGCGCGCCGGGCGCGACAGCGTCAAAGACTGGTAGCGGATGCCGCGCTTGGTCGCATCCAGCTTCAAGGCCTTGAACAGCCCCCACAGCGACAACAACAGGATCACGGAAAATGGCAGGGCGCTGGCGATGGTGGCGGTCTGCAAGGCGGTCAACCCGTCGGCCAGCAACAGCGCAATGGCCACGGCGCCCATCAACAATGACCAGAAGATGCGCTGCCACACCGGCGTGCGGTCGCTGCCGCCCGAGGCCAGCAAGTCCACCACCAGCGCGCCGGAGTCGGCCGACGTGACGAAGAACACCGCCACCATGGCGATCGCCACCAGCGACACGACGCCGCTCCAGGGCAATTGCTCAAAGAAAGCGAACAAGGCCAGCGAACTGTCGGCTTGCACCGTCTGCGCGAAGTCCTTGACCCCGTCGACCAGGATGAGGTGGATGGCGGTGTCGCCGAACACGGTCATCCAGAACAGCGTGAAGCCGGCCGGCACCAGCAGCACGCCGCTGACGAATTCGCGGATGGTGCGCCCGCGCGAGATGCGGGCAATGAACAGGCCGACGAACGGCGACCAGGCAATCCACCAGCCCCAATAGAACAGGGTCCAGCCGCCGATCCAGTCGGTCGGCTCGTAGGCGTAGAGATTGAAGGTCTTGTTGACGATGTCCGACAGGTAGGCGCCGGTATTCTGCACGAAGGTTTGCAGCAGGAACACGGTGGGCCCGGCGACCAGCACGAACACCAGCAACACCGCCGCCAGCACCAGGTTGGTCTCCGACAGGATGCGGATGCCCTTGTCCAGCCCGCTTGCCACCGACAACGTCGCCAGGCCGCAGGTGATGATGATCAGGATGATCTGGGTCGGCACGCCCACCGGCACGCCGAACAGATGGTTCAGGCCGCTATTGATCTGGGCCACGCCCAGCCCCAAGGAAGTGGCCACGCCCAGCACGGTGCCGAGGATCGCGAAGATGTCGACCGCATGCCCCACCGGCCCGTAGATGCGGTTGCCGATCAATGGATACAGGGCGGACCGCAGCGTCAGCGGCAGGCCATGGCGATAGCTGAAGAAGGCCAGGATCAACGCGACAATGGCATAGATCGCCCAGGCGTGCAGCCCCCAGTGGAAGAAGGTGATCTTCATGGCCTCGCGGGCGGCGGCGGCATTGCCGCCCGCGCCCACCGGCGGCGCCATGAAGTGCATGACCGGCTCGGCCACGCCGAAGAACATCAGGCCGATGCCCATGCCGGCCGAGAACAGCATGGCGAACCAGGTGAAATTGCGGTAGTCCGGTTCGCTGTGATCCGGGCCCAGCTTGATGTCGCCGTAGCGGCTGACGGCCAGGAACACCACTGACAACAGGATGATGGCGACCACCAGGATGTAGAACCAGCTGGCGTGGCCCAGGATCCAGGACTGGACGGTCTCGAACAGGCCCTGGGCGGCCTTGGGCGCCGCGATGGCCAAGCCCACCAGCAGCAGCGTGAACACCGCCGCCGGATAGAAGACCGGGCGATTGATGGTGGATGGTCGGGTTTCTGAAGACATGCTGCCGCTCCTTTCGCCCGAGGGATGTCGAAGGCCGCGGCGCTGGCCCCCTCAGTCCAGCCGGCGCGCCGCCGTTATTACTATCATGCCGCCGGCTGCCGCGACAGGGCGCGTCTCCGCCTGCCGGGACGGACGGCCGCTCCCCCTGGCCGATCGTTACTGGCCGGGCTCGCGTTCGCCGAACACCACGCGGCGGAAGAATCCCGCCAGGACTGCCTCGGTGGTCGCGGCGCTGACGTTTTGCGGATCGAAGGCGAAGCTGAACTGCATGCCGTCGGACAGCGCCAGCAGGCCGATGGCCAGTTCGCGCGCCGGCAGCGGCAACGGCGTGCCGACGCGCTCGGAAAACTGGCGGATGTATTCGGTGGTGGCGTCGCGCAGTTCGCCCATGCAGGCCATGAAGCCGACCCGGAACTCCGGGTCGCGGGCGGCCTGCAGCTTGGCTTCCATCCACAGCAGGAAGCACTCGTTGTCGCGGAAATGGGTGCTGTAGTAGCGCAGCACACTGTCTTCCATCTGCTGGCGGGTTTCCCCGGCCTCGAAGATGGCGCGCATGTCGCCCATCACGTTCGCGTGGTCGCGCTTGAGCAGTTGCAGGAACAGTTCGGACTTGCTGGCGAAATTGGAATAGAAGGCGCCCCGGGTGTAGCCGGCCAGTTCGGCGATGTCCTCGACACTGGCGGCCGCGAAGCCCTTGGTCAGGAAGATCGATTGCGCGGCGTCGAGCAGACGCTGGCGCGTCTGGTCACGGCTTTGCTCTCGGGTAAGGCGGACTTTTGACATGCGGCGATTCTAGCACCGCCGGCAATTCCAAATTCATACTTGTATTTGAATACATTCGCGAATTAGAATCCATCCCGTATCGGATTACGCGGTTGCCGCGCCGGCCGGCCACGGCCGCGCGGCGCGCATCCCGCCTCCCTCCTCCAGCCCGCGTCGCGAGGTGTTTCGTGAATTCTCCTGGTTCTTGCGCGCCCGCCGCCGCGCGCAATCCCGCCGCCGCCGCGGTCTCGTCCCGTCTCCTCCCGACTCGTCCCTGGCCGGCCCTGGCGCTGGCCCTGACGCTGGCGCTGGCCGGCTGCGGCAGCAAGGAAGCCGACGCGCCGCCGCCGCGCCCTGTGGTGGCCATGCCCGCCAAGGCCGACGCCGTGCTGCCGGCCTGGACCCTGCCCGGCGAAGTTCAGGCGCGCTACAGCACGCCGCTGTCGTTCCGGGTGGGCGGCAAGATCATCGAGCGCCGCGTGCGCCTGGGCGACACGGTCCAGCCCGGCCAGGTGCTCGCCCGGCTCGATCCCGCCGACGCCACCAAGAACGCCGCCGCCGCCCGCGCCCAACTGTCGGCCGCCCAGCACCAACTGGACTACGCCAGGCAGCAATTGGAACGCGACCGCGCCCAGGCCAGGGAAAACCTGATCGCCGCCAACCAGCTCGAACAGACCCGCAACGCCTACGCTTCGGCGCTCGCGCAACGCGACCAGGCGGCGCAACAGGCCGCCCTGTCGGCCGACCAGCTCAACTACACCACGCTCGTCGCCGACCATGCCGGCGTCATCACCGCCGAACAGGCCGACACCGGCCAGAACGTGGCGGCCGGCCAGGCGGTTTACAACCTGGCCTGGTCGGGCGACGTCGACGCCCTGTGCGACGTGCCCGAGAGCGTGCTGGCGGGCCTGGCCATCGGCCAGCGCGCCACCGTGACGCTGGCGCCGCTGCCCGGCAAGACCGTCAACGCGGTGCTGCGCGAGATCGCGCCAGCGGCCGATCCGCAGAGCCGCACCTACCGCGCCAAGCTGACGCTGGAATCGCCCCCGCCCGAGGTGCGGCTGGGCATGACGGCCAACATCAGCTTTGACAACCGCCAGGCCAACGGCGCCACCACCTACACGGTGCCGGCGACCGCGCTGTTCCATGACGGCAAGGAACCGGCCGTCTGGATCGTCAAGCCGCGGGAAGACACGCTGGAACTGCGGCGCGTGCAGGTGCTGCGCTACGACGCCCGCAGCGTCACCCTGTCGCAGGGCGTGCAGGCCGGCGAGCGCGTGGTCTGGCAGGGCGTGCACGCTGTGTCGGCCGGCGAGAAAGTCCGCGCGGTGCCGCCGCTGCACCCCGAGGACTTCGCATCATGAGCGCGCCGGTTCCGGAGAATCAAGGCGCGTCGCAGCGGCACGAGGAAGGCAAGTTCAACCTGTCGGCCTGGGCCCTGCGGCACCAGCCGCTGGTGATCTTCCTGATCACGCTGGTGACGCTGTTCGGGGTGCTGTCGTATTCGCGTCTGGCGCAGTCGGAAGACCCGCCCTTCACCTTCCGCGTGATGGTCATCCAGACCCGGTGGCCCGGCGCGACCGCGCAGCAGGTGCAGGAACAAGTCACCGACCGCATCGCCAAGAAGCTGCAGGAAACGCCGTCCACGGACTTCCTGCGCAGTTACTCGCGCCCCGGCGAATCGATGATCTTCTTTACGATGAAGGACTCGGCGCCGGCCAGCGAAGTGGCCGACGAGTGGTACCAGGTGCGCAAGAAGGTCGGCGACATCCGCGCCACCCTGCCGCAGGGCGTACAGGGGCCATTCTTCAACGACGAATTCGGCGATGTCTATACCAACATCTACACCCTGGCGGGCGACGGCTTCTCGCCGGCGCAATTGCGCGACTACGCCGACAACCTGCGCACCGTGCTGCTGCGGGTGCCGGGCGTGGCCAAGGTCGACTACTTCGGCGAGCAGCCCGAGCACGTCTACATCGAGATCGGCAATACCCAGCTGACGCGCCTGGGCGTGACGCCGCAGCAGATCGCCGAGGCCATCAACAGTCAGAACGCGGTCGCCAGCGCCGGCACCCTGACCACGGCCGACGACCGCGTGTTCGTGCGCCCCAGCGGCCAGTTCCAGGACACCCGCGCGCTGGCCGAGACGCTGATCCGCGTCAACGGCAAGTCGATCCGCCTGGGCGACATCGCCACCATCCACCGCGGCTACGACGATCCCCCCGCCGAGCAGATGCGCGCGCGCGGCCAGCCGGTGCTGGGCATCGGCATCACCATGCAGCCGGGCCGGGACGTGGTGCACCTGGGCAAGGCGCTGGAGGCCAAGTTCGCGGAACTCAAGGCGCGCCTGCCGGCCGGCCTGACGCTGACCGAAGTGTCGAGCATGCCCAAGGCGGTGTCGTTCTCGGTGGACGAGTTCCTGCGCTCGGTGGCCGAAGCCGTGGCCATCGTACTGATCGTCAGCCTGGTGTCGCTGGGCCTGCGCACCGGCATGGTGGTGGTGATCTCGATTCCGGTGGTGCTGGCCGTAACCGCGCTGTTCATGGAGATTTTCGGCATCGGCCTGCACAAGGTCTCGCTGGGCACGCTGGTGCTGGCGCTGGGCCTGCTGGTGGACGACGCCATCATCGCGGTCGAGATGATGGCGGTGAAGCTGGAACAGGGCTGGAGCCGCGCGCGCGCCGCCGCCTTCGCCTACACCAGCACCGCCTTCCCGATGCTGACCGGCACGCTGGTGACGGTGGCCGGCTTCCTGCCGATCGCGCTGGCCGAATCCAGCACCGGCGAATACACCCGCTCCATCTTCCAGGTGTCGGCGATCGCGCTGATCACCTCGTGGTTCGCCGCGGTGGTGTTAATCCCGCTGCTGGGCTACCGCATGCTGCCCGAGCGCAAGCGCGCGGCGCACCTGCCCGATGACCACGAACACGACATCTACAACACCCGCTTCTACCAGCGCCTGCGCGGCTGGGTGGCGTGGTGCGTGGACCGCCGCTGGCGCGTGCTGCTGTCGACCGTGGCGCTGTTCGTGGTGGCGATGGCGGGTTTCCGCCTGGTGCCGCAGCAGTTCTTCCCCAGTTCCGACCGCACCGAGTTGCTGGTGGACGTGCGGCTGCCGGAAGGCGCCTCGTTCGCCGCCACGCTGCGCCAGGTCGAACGCCTCGAGAAGGTGCTGGACGGCCGGCCCGAGATCGCCCATTCGGTGAGCTTCGTCGGCACCGGCGCGCCGCGCTTCTACCTGCCGCTGGATCAGCAACTGGCCACGCCCAACTTCGCGCAGATCGTCATCACCGCCAATTCGGTGGACGACCGCGAGAAGCTGGCGCACTGGCTCGCGCCGGTATTGCGCGAGCAGTTCCCGGCGATCCGCAGCCGCCTGTCGCGGCTGGAGAACGGCCCGCCGGTGGGCTTTCAGGTGCAGTTCCGCGTCAGCGGCGACAAGATCCCCGAGGTGCGCCAGGTGGCCGAGAAAGTCGCCGCCGAGGTGCGCGCCGACAGCCGCTCGGTCAACGTGCAATTCGACTGGGACGAACCGTCCGAGCGCTCGGTGCGCTTTGACATCGACCAGCAGAAGGCGCGCGAAGTGGGCGTGAGCTCGAACGACATCTCCAGCTTCCTGGCGATGACGCTGTCGGGCTACACCGTGACGCAGTACCGCGAGCGCGACAAGCTAATCAACGTCAGCCTGCGCGCGCCCGCGAACGAACGCGTGGATCCGGGCCGCCTGGCGACCCTGGCCATGCCCACGCCCAACGGCCCGGTGCCGCTGGGCAGCCTGGGCCAGGTGCGCTACGGCCTGGAATACGGCGTGATCTGGGAACGCGACCGCCAGCCCACCATCACCGTGCAGGCCGACGTCAAGGCCGGCGCCCAGGGCATCGACGTCACCCATGCCATCGACAAGAAGCTGGACGCGTTGCGCGCCGAGCTGCCGGTGGGCTACCGCATCGAGGTCGGCGGCCCGGTGGAGGAAAGCGCCAAGGGCCAGTCGTCCATCAACGCGCAAATGCCCATCATGATCGTGGCGGTGCTGACGCTGCTGATGGTGCAGCTGCAGAGCTTCGCCCGCGTGCTGATGGTGGTGCTGACCGCGCCGCTCGGCCTGATCGGCGTGGTGGCCGCGCTGCTGCTGTTCGGCAAGCCGTTCGGCTTCGTCGCCATGCTGGGCGTGATCGCGATGTTCGGCATCATCATGCGCAACTCGGTGATCCTGGTCGACCAGATCGAGCAGGACATCGGCGCCGGGCACAAGCGCGTCGACGCCATCGTCGGCGCCACCGTGCGGCGCTTCCGCCCCATCACCCTGACAGCCGCGGCCGCGGTGCTGGCGCTGATCCCGCTGTTGCGCAGCAACTTCTTCGGCCCCATGGCCACCGCCCTGATGGGCGGCATCACCAGCGCCACGGTGCTGACACTGTTCTTCCTGCCCGCGCTGTACGCCGCCTGGTTCCGCGTGCGCCATGACGAGCGTGAAGAACCCGAAGGCGTGCCGCCCGGCGCCCACGCTGGCGACAACGTCGAACGAGGAGCCTGACAATGTCCCTCCGTCTCCCGCCCCCGGCCTGGCGCCTGGCCACCCTGCCGCTGCTGCTGGCGCTGGGCGCCTGCGCCTTCGCCCCCGACAGCAAGCCGCCGGCCATGGCGCAGCCGGCGCAATACGGCGTCGAACCGTTACCGGCTGCCGGCCCCGCCGCGCAGGGCGTGGCGCAACGCTATGCGCGCGATGCCCGTGCCGTGCCCGAATGGTGGAAACGCTACGGCTCGGATGCGCTCAATGCCATGGTGGAGGAAGGTCTGGCCAACAGCCCCGACCTGGCGGCGGCCGAGCGCAACCTGGCCGCCGCCCGCGAGCAACTGCGCGGGCAGGTCAATTCCTCGCTGCTGCCGTCGGTCGATGCCGGCGCCGACGTGTCGCGCAAGCGCGCGCTGACCATGCCCAACCTGCCCGAGCCGACGGCGCTCTACAACGTCTTCACCGGACAGGTGCAGGCCCGCTACGACCTGGACCTGTTCGGCGCGGCGCGCTTCGAGAACGCGTCGCGCGCGGCGCAGGTGGAGCGGCAAGCGTTCCAGTTGGAGTCGGCGCGCCGTTCGCTGGCGGGCAACATCGTCACTGGCGCCATCACCTCGGCCTCCCTGGCCGAACGCGTGGCGCTGACCGAAAAGCAGGTGGTGCTGGCGCGCCAGGTGGCGCGCGACACGCAGCGCCGCTACGAACTGGGATCGGCTTCGCAGAACGACGCGCTGCAGGCCGATCAGGACGCCGCCACACTGGCAGCCGCGCTGCCGGGCCTGCGCGCCCAGTGGCAGGCCACGCGCCACGCGCTGGCGGTGCTGATGGGCCGCAGTCCCGACCAGGCGCCGCCCGACCTGGCCTTCGCCACGCTGGCGGTGCCCGCGGAAGTGCCGGTGCTGGTGCCGTCCGAACTGCTGGCGGCGCGGCCCGACATCCACATGGCGGAAGCCGTGCTGCGCGCGGCGGCGGCCGACGTGGGCGTGGCCACCGCGCAGTTGTTCCCCAGCCTGTCGCTGTCGGCCTCGATGGGCAAAGGCGGCTTTGGCTGGGCCCAGGCGCTGTCCGGCGCGGGGTCGATCTGGGCGGTCGGCGCGTCGCTGACGCAACCCATCTTCCATGGCGGCGCGCTGCTGGCCGAACGCAGCGCCGCCAAGCAGCGCTACGAAGCCGCGGTGCTGCAATACAAGCAGACCGTGCTGACCGCGCTGCGCGACGTCGCCGACACGCTGGCGCGGCTGGAGGCGGATGGCCAGGCGCTGGCCTCGGCCGAGGCCTCGCGCCGCGCCGCCGAGCAGTCGTACCGCAATACCGCCAACCGCGTGCGGCTGGGTGCGCTGGCGCCCGACACGGCCTACGCCAGCGAACAGCATTACGTCGCGGCGCGGGTGCGCGAAGTGGAATATGCCAATGCCCGCCTGACCGAGACGGCGGCGCTGTTCCAGGCGATGGGGTCGCCGGCGCGCTGATCTGCAGTCCCACTTCCTGGGGTCAGTTCACGGGCGGCCGTTTTGGGCGTGCGGTGGTGCTGGAGAGACGTTCGGGCGTGAGGACGTTGAAGGCGTCGTCAACAGGGAGGGGACGCGGGAATCTGCCGCACCGGGGGGAAAGCGGGAGAGGCTGCGCCCGGATCAGTCGAGCTTGTAGCTTTTCAGGTGAATGCTGGTTTCGGTGGCGGAGATGGCCTTGATGAGGCGGACGCGATCCAGGACGCGGGACATTTCCTCGATGTTGGCGACGCGCAGTTCGGCCAGCAGGTCCCAGCGGCCATTGGTGTCGTGCAGCGCGACGACGGCAGGGTCGCCCAGCAGGATGCTGACGACGCGGCGGGTTTCGTTGCCGTCGACGGCGATGTTCATCCAGGCGCCGATCTGATCGGGCTGGGATTCTGGGCGCAGCCTGACGGTGTAGCCGACGATGATGCCCTCGTCTTCCATGCGCGCGATGCGGTTGTGGATGGTGCCCCGCGATACGTCGAGCTTCTTGGCCAGGGTCGCGACGGTTGCGCGCGCGTCGGCGCGCAACAGGCCCAGCAATTGTTGATCGAGTGTGTCCATGGTGGTTCCCGCCTGAAAATTGGCGGCACTTTCAAATCTTATACGGATTCGGTGCGTGGCTGGCGCGCCCGCGGGCGCGCTGCGCCTTGCCCGGCCGTGGCGTGTTTTGTTCACGGCCCCAATTTACCGCGTTTACCGCCCGTCACTAGCCCAATGCCGCCACCCGCCTGCCGACCTCCGCCAGGATGTGGTCGCGTGCCGCCATCGGCACCGCGGTGGTTTCGAGATAGGCCGCGATGATGACCGGCGCCTTGCCCGGCGCCTGGGCGAAGCCGGCGTCGTTGCTGCCCACCTTCGAGTCGGTGCCGGTCTTCTCGCCGATTTTCCAATCCGCGGGAATGCCGGCGCGCAGGCGCTTGTCGCCCGTCGTGTTGGCCAGCAGCCAGGCTTGCAGCCGCTGCCGCGATTGCGGCTTGAGCGCGTCGCCGAACAGCAGCAGTCCCAGCGTGCGCGCCATGGCCTGCGGTGTGGTGGTGTCCTGCGGCTCGCTCGGATGCGGACGGTTCAATTCGGGTTCGTAGCGGTCGTGGCGCGTGACGGTATCGCCCAGGCTGCGCACGTAGCGGGTCAAGGCCTGCGGGCCGCCGTAGTTCTTGTGCATAAGGTTGACCGCCGCATTGTCGCTGGTGGTGATGGTGGCTTCGCAGAGCTCGGCCAGCGTCATGCCCTGCGCCCCGACATGCCGCCGCGTGACCGGAGCGTGTTCCTGGAGATCGGCGGCGGCGATGGCGATGCGGCGCGACAACGGCTCCTCGCCACGGTCGGCGCGCGCCAACACATAGGCCGCCGCCAGTGTCTTGAAGGAACTGAGCATCAGGAAGCGTTCGTCGGCGCGATAGCCGGCGACCTGGCCGCTGGCCGTGTCGAGCACGGCCACCCCGAGCCGTCCGCGGCTGGCCGCCTCCAACGTGGCCAGGCCTTGTTGGAAGGTTGCGAGACGTTCGCGCGTCCATCGGATTTTCTTATCAGTCCGGGCGTGTGCCAGAAGGGGCATCGATCCGGCCAGCACCGCCGAAGCCATGAAGGTTCTTCTCGTCAGCAAGGCGTTCTCCTCGAAAAAACGCTTGCATGCTAAAGGCTGGACGAGCGCGCCGGCAACAAGCCACTGCCGGCCGCGGCCGCCGCGATGCGCCGGCCGAACCAGGCGGCCGCGTACCGCCCGGCGGCGGCAGCGCGGAGCGCGCCCTTAACCGCGTGGCCGGATCGCTTCGGTCTCGGCGTTTTCGAACAGGATGTTGTTCTCCAGGTGGATGTGGGCCATCAGGTCCTGCTTGAAGGTGCCGAGGCCCAGGTACAACGCGCGCCAGGTGTTGCAGGCCGCGCGCGGCAGCGTCAAGTCATGGGTCAGCGCCATCAGCCGCTCCAGCGCCACGCCATGGTCGTCATGCTCCATGCGCATCATGGTGATGGGCATGACCGCGATCGCGCCATGGCCGCGCGCCAGCATCGGGAACAGCACCTGTTCCTCTTTCTGCATATGGCTTTCCAGTTCCTGGCTCATCTCGCGCAGGTGGTCGGCCAGGCCGGCGGGGCAAGCGGGGCTGTCGGCATGCACCTGTTCCACCTTCAACGCCAGCCGGATCAGTTCGGGCAATTGCCGCCGATGCACCTCGTGGTAGCGCGCCAGGATGTGGTCGATCAGGTCGGCCGGGCTGGCCTGGTTCCAGTCGCGCTCGTCCGACGCCGCGCCCGCCAGGGCCAGCAGCCGCGCTTCGATCTGGGCCGCGTCCAGCGAGCGCTGGGCGGCGGCTTGCGCCAGGCTTTTCTTGCCGCCACAGCAGAAATCCAGTTGGTACTCGTGGAACACCTCGGTGGCGCCCGGAATGCTGCGGGCCAACTGGCCCAGGGATTGCTCAACCATGCTCATTGCGTTTCTCCATGCGGGATGAGGGCAAGAAAGACAAAGCGAGATCCGTGCCAGGAAAAGCTTGCGTCAAATCAATAACTTGGAAATTAAAGGGTAAGAACCACCCGGACGATGCGCGGTATTAATCACCCGCAAGGGTACGATCGACCCATGCAAAACCTGCTCCTGACCGACCTGGTGGTCGACCTGCCCGCCGCTGTCCGCCTGCAACGCCTGGCGGCCGGCCTGCGCACCCATTTCCGCTGCGGCGCGGTGGCCCTGCTGCAACTGGAAGCCGACCACCTGCGGCCGGTGGCCGTGGACGGCCTGACCCAGGACGCGCTGGGCCGGCGCTTCGCGGTGCAACAGCATCCGCGCCTGGCGGCCATCCTGGCGCGCCGCGGCGTCACCTGTTTCCATCACGACAGCACCCTGCCCGATCCGTACGACGGCCTGATCAACGGCATGGCGGGCGCGCCGCTGCCGGTGCACGACTGCATGGGCACCAGCCTGCATCTCGAGGGCCGCCCCTGGGGCGTGCTGACGCTGGACGCGCTCGAGGTCGGCACCTTCGACAGCGAGGCGCAGTCCGACCTGCGCGACATGATCGCGCTGGTCGAGGCGGCCCTGCGCGTGACCCGGCTGGAAACCGAGATCCGCGCGCTGCGGCTGGCGCGCGGCCCGGCGCCGGCCGACAGCGCGGTGGCCGACGACAGCGAAATCCTGGGCCAGAGCGAGGCCATCGCGCGCCTGTTGCATGAGATCGAGGTGGTGGCCGATTCCGAACTGCCGATCCTGCTGCTGGGCGAGACAGGGGTGGGCAAGGAGTTGTTCGCGCACCGCGTGCACCGCCAGTCGCGCCGGCGCGGCAAGCCGCTGGTGCACGTGAACTGCGCGGCCCTGCCCGAATCGCTGGCCGAAAGCGAGTTGTTCGGCCACGCCAAGGGCGCGTTCTCGGGCGCGCTGACCGAGCGGCCCGGCCGCTTCGATGCCGCCAACGGCGGCACGCTGTTCCTGGACGAGGTCGGCGAATTGCCATTGGCGGTGCAGGCCAAGCTGTTGCGCACCCTGCAAAATGGCGAAATCCAGCGGCTCGGCGACGATCGCCCGCGCACCGTGGACGTGCGTATCGTCGCCGCCACCAACCGCGACCTGCGCGACCGGGTGCGCCAGGGCGATTTCCGCGCCGACCTGTATCACCGGCTCTCGGTGTATCCGGTGCCCATTCCGCCGCTGCGCGAGCGTGGCCGCGACGTGCTGCTGCTGGCGGGCCGCTACCTGGAACAGAACCGCGCGCGGCTGGGGCTGCGCAGCCTGCGCCTGTCACCCGAGGCCGAAGACATGCTGAGCCGCTACCGCTGGCCCGGCAATGTGCGCGAACTGGAACACGTCATCAGCCGCGCCGCCATCAAGGCCGTCAGCCACGGCGCGCATCGCAACGAGATCGTCACGCTCGGCGCCGGCCTGCTCGACCTGGAGGACGGCGCCCTGCCCGCGCCGCCGCCCACGGCCGCGGTACTGGCAGCGGGCGGCGCGCCGACGCTGCGCGCCGCGGTCGATGCCTGCCAGCGCCAGGCGATCCGCCAGGCGCTGGACGCGCACCAGGGTAGTTGGGCCGCCGCCGCGCGCGCGCTGGAAGTCGACTCCAGTAACCTGCACAAGCTGGCGCGGCGGCTCGGCTTGAAGGATTGAGACGGCCGGGGCGTTCAGGACGTTATTGGTGCGCCGTTTTCTTTGTTTCAAATGAAGGTTAGGGAATGAGGCCACAACGGACTACCGTGGGTTGGTGGCATCTCGCCGCGTCCAACCAAGAGGTACCTATCATGGCTTTCCCCACACGCTACCAGGCATCGTCCAGCCAACCCGACCAGAATCAGTCGCCGAACAAGCAGCAGGAACAGCAAACCCAGCAGCAGAAGGAAGACGCCGCGCGCAAACAAGCGCAAACGGAAAAGGACAAGAAGCCCTCCACCTCCGACCCGCAACGCACCTGACACGGTCCGCGGCCTCTGTCGCGATCCCGGTTTTTCCTTAGCATGACGGGCAAATCGCCCACAGCGCCCGATGCCTTCCCGCCAACAGACTTGGCCTGGCCCAGGCACCGCTGAAAACAAGAAGGCCGCCCGGTTGCCCTGGGCGGCCATGTTGTTTGTGCTGGCGATTACCGCGCGGACCCGTCGCCGGGTCCGGCGTTCAAGCGGGCCTGGCATGCGCATCGACCACGATGCGGCCGTGATGGATCGCCGCGTCCACCGCCATGCTGGGACTGGACACGAATCCGCCCGAGGCGAACAGCGGCACGGCATAGGGTTCGCCGAGCCGGTCCTGGTCGCCAGCCAGTTCCACCGCGACCGTCGCCGTGAAGGCGGGACGACTCGATCCGCCCACGGCAACGCGCGATACGCTCGCGGTCAGCCGGTAGCCCTTGTAAACCATGTTGTTGTGAAGCATAAGCCCTCCGTCAATAAGCAAAAAGCCCGCTTGCGCGGGCCTTTCATCACAATGCGCGGATCTGGGTCGCGTGCGGCCCTTTCGCGCCCTGCGCCGTGACGTAACTGACGCGCTGATTTTCCAGCAGCACCTTGTGACCGTCGCTGACGATTTCGGAAAAATGGGCGAACAGATCCTTGCCGCCGTTCTCGGGCATGATGAAGCCAAAGCCCTTGGCGTCGTTGAACCATTTGACGATTCCGGTTTCCATGATTCTTTCCTTGTAGATAGCGGGCACTGCCCGCGAAGTGAGCCAGTCAAGGAAAGGACGGCGAACAATGAGGCTCCCCGAAAGAGGAGCAATACCGGACGATGATCACGATGCTCGAAAAGCTTCAATCCCACTATGGGTGCAAGACACGGCAAAGTCAACCACCGTTTCCAAATAGCACCTTGGTCGCCGCTGCACGCCGGACGGCGCCTTTCCGGCCGGGAAACCGGCTGATTTCCACGAAAAGCGGCGCTTGCGCGTAACACCAGGTGTGTTTTCCCGCGTCGGCACGCCAAAGCGCGTATGCTGTCCGGATGGTGCTTGACCGCGCGATCCTCGCCGCATCGCCATGCACAGGAGCACGGCCATGACCTCGCATCATCTCCACACCACCCGCCCTTGCCACGGGCTTTCGGCAGCGCGCGCGTGAGCGCGTTCAAGCGGTCGATCGCGCGTTTTGCCAACGCCTGCGTCAAGCTGCTGCCCCGGCCGTCCGGGCCGCCCGCCAGCCCCTTGCCGCGCGACGCATCGCGCGGCGGCGCCGGCGCGGTTCGTCCGGGCCATGCGGCGATTTCCTCCCCCTGGCGCATCTACCGTATCTATGCCCGCCCGGGCCACCTGTTGATCCGCAACGAGCAGGGCGAGATCCACGAACTTGGCGTCATGAAAGGCAGCGAGCCCAATCTCAGCTACCGCCTCTATGCCAAGAACCTCAAGGGCCAGGGATTCGTCTCCCGCACCCAATTGCTCGACGATATCGCGCGCCGGATCGAAACAGGGGAAGTCGGACGCGAGTTGCTCTCGCTGCCCGCAAGCAGCATGCCCCTGGGCGCCGATCTGGATCGCGGCTCGCACACCGACGTATCAATGAAACTGGCGCGCTGATCGCCAACCTTAGCGCGTCGCGGCTGTAAGTCCGGCATCCGCCGCAGGCAGACGTTCCCCACGCCCATCACCTGATCGCGCGGTCTGTCGGCCTCGACGCCGGTGGCGTGGGCGGCCAGCGACGGGTCGTAGCGCAGGAAGTCCTTTTCGGGCACTTTCGATTGCAGGCCGTCCCGCACGCACTGGCAATAGCCCTTGGACTTGCTTGCCACCTCGCTGGCGGGAATGGCGGCCGGCAGGCCACGGCCACGGCCACGGCAAGAAACGGATAGCCGGGCCGGCCGGATCTGCCTATCGTGGCCGCGTCATTCACCCACAGGAACGATCATGCAGCAACTGACCGGCAAAGTCGCCATCATCACCGGCGCCAGCTCGGGAATCGGCTATGAAGCGGCCAAACTGTTCGCCCGCGAGGGCGCCAGCCTCGTGCTGGTGGCGCGGCGCCAGGCCGAACTGGAAAAACAGGTCGCCCAGATCGAAGCCGCTGGCGGCCGGGCCGTGGCGCTGGCCGGCGATGTGCGCGACGACGCCCTGGCCGAGGCCGCCGTCAGCCTGGCCGAAACGCGCTACGGGGGCCTGGACATCGCTTTCAACAACGCCGGCATGACCGGCGACGCCCAGCCCCTGCACCAGGTCTCGCCCGAGGCCTGGCGCCAGATCCTGGACACCAACCTGGGCAGTGCCTTCCTCGGCGCGCGCCACCAGATCCCGGCCCTGCTGCGGCGCGGCGGCGGGTCGCTGATTTTCACCGCCACCTTCGTGGGCCATACCGCGGCCTTTGCCGGCATGGGCGCCTACGCCGCCAGCAAGGCCGGCCTGATCGGCCTGACCCAGGCCATCGCCTCGGAGTATGGCGCGCAAGGCATCCGCGCCAACGCGCTGCTGCCCGGCGGCACCGACACGCCGATGGGGCGCGCCTCCATGCCCTCGCCCGAGGCGCGCCGCTACGTCGAAAACCTGCATGCGCTCAAGCGCCTGGCCGCGCCGCAAGAGATCGCCCGATCGGCGCTGTACCTGGCCTCGGACGCCTCCAGCTTCACCACCGGCACGGCGTTGCTGGTGGATGGCGGCGTGTCGATCCATCGCGGCTGAACCGGCGCGGCACGCCATGCGCGCCGCCGACTCAGCTCATGTACACCCCGCCGTTGATGGCGTAGTTGGCGCCGGTCACGAACGCCGCCTGGTCCGATGCCAGCCAGGCGCACAGCCCGGCCAGGTCCTGAGCGGTGCCCAGGCGGCCCACCGGCACGCTTTCGATGATGCGGTCGAGCAGCGCGGGCGGGAAGGCCTTGACGGTGTCGTCGGCGATGAAGCCCGGCGACACCAGGTTGACGGTGACGCCGCGCGCCGCCACTTCCTGCGCCAGCGAGCGCGTGAAGCCGATCACCGCGCCCTTGGCGGTGGCGTAGTTGATCTGGCCGATCTGGCCTTTCTCGGCAGCGACCGAGCCGATGTTGATGATGCGGCCCCAGCCGCGCTCGGCCATGCTGTCGACCACCTGCTTGGTGCTGTTGAACAGCGTGTCCAGGTTGCTGCGCAGCACCGCCGACCAATCGGCATGGCTCATCTGGCGAAAGCGCATGTCGAGCATGGCGCCGGCGTTGTTGACCAGCACGTCGATCTCGCCGACCTCGCGCCGCACCTTGGCAAAAGCCGCCTCGGTCGAGGCCCAATCGGTGGCGTCGCCTTCCGAGGCGATGAAGTCGTACCCCAGCGACTTCTGTTCCTTCAACCAGTGGTCCTTGCGCGACGAGCGCGGCCCGCAGCCGGCAATGACGCGGTGGCCCGCGTGGTGCAGCGCCTGGCAGATCGCGGTGCCGGTGTGGCCCATGCCGCTGGTGACGTAAGCAATGCGCAAAGCCATGAACGTGCTCCTTTCAAGTAATGTCGGGGAAAGCGCCGCCGTCAGGCGACGGCACCGACCAGGGGGAACAGACCGAACGCCAGCGCGGCCGCCAGCATCACCAGGCATACCATCGTCGCCCACTTGAGCGAATAGCGCTGGTGGTCGCCGAACTCGACGCCGGCCAGGCCCACCAGCAGGTAGGTCGACGGCACCAGCGGACTGAGCAGGTGCACCGGCTGGCCGATCAGCGAGGCGCGCGCCATTTCCACCGGCGAAATGCCATAGCCCTGCGCGGCTTCGCTCAGGATCGGCAGCACGCCAAAGTAGAAGGCATCGTTCGACATGAAGAAGGTGAACGGCAGGCTGACCAGCGCGGTGATGCCGGCCAGGTAGGGCCCGAGCGCGTCGGGGATCACCGCCAGCAGGCTGCGCGACATGGCTTCCACCATGCCGGTGCCCGACAGGATGCCGGTGAAGATGCCGGCGGCGAAGATCAGCGACACCACCGACAGCACGTTGCCGGCATGCTGCGCCACCCGGCGGCGCTGCTCGGCCAGGTTCGGATAGTTGATGATCAGCGCCACCGCGAAAGCGATCATGAACAGCACCGGCAGCGGCAGCACGCCCATCACCAGGCTCACCATCAGCGCCAGCGTCAGGCCGGCGTTGACCCACAGCAGCCTGGGGCGGCGCAGGTCGTGGTCGACCTCGATCTCGGGCAGGTTCTTGGGGCCGTCCTCGTCATAGCCGGCGTGCAGCGCGGCGCCGTCGGGCAGCGACAGCACACCCAGGCGGCGGCGTTCGCGCAGGCCCAGGAAGAAGGCCAGCACCAGGATCGCGACGATAGCCACGCCCATCACCGGCACCAGCGGCACGAAGATGTCGCCGGCGTCCACGTGCAGGGCGCTGGCGGCGCGCGCGGTCGGCCCGCCCCACGGCGTCAGGTTCATGACGCCGCTGGCCAGCATCGCCAGACAGGTCATGGACAGCGCGTTCATCTTCAGGCGACGGTACAGCGGCAGCATCGAGGCCACCACGATCATGTAGGTGGTGGAGCCGTCGCCGTCCAGCGAAATCACCAGCGCCAGCACGGTAGTGCCGATCACGATCTTGAGCGGGTCGCCTTTCACCGCGCGCAGAATGCGGCCGACGATGGGGTCGAACAGGCCGGCGTCGATCATGACGCCGAAGTAGAGGATGGCGAACATCAGCATGACGCCGGTGGGCGCGATCTTGCGGATGCCGTCGAGCATCATCTTGTCGATGCCGCCACCGAAGCCGCCGAGCAGGGCGAAGAGGATGGGCACGAGAATCAGCGCCACCAGCGGCGACAGGCGCTTGGTCATGATCAGCGTCATGAACGTGATCACCATGCCGAAGCCAAGCAGGGTCAATAGCATGAGGGGTATCTCCGGACTCGTTGTTATGTGCGCTTGGGGGGCGCTGGGGCGCAAGACTAGGAATAAAAGCTGTCTGGAACCTGTCGTTTTTTGGGGGCCGGGGTCGGGTGGGGGATTGATCGTTGAGCAACGAAGGGATGTAGGCCGTCCGGGGCGGGGTGGGGGATTGCGTGGCGGTGTGCGCTGCGCGCTGGTGGGAGTAGCGGGGCGCTATGACAGGGCGTTACACGGGGACGGATGTGGCGGCGGGGGGCACACTGGTGGCGCGGGGCGCTATGCGACAATTCGCGCATGCGGATTCTGGTGATCGAAGATGATGAGGACCTGGCCGACGCGCTCGTACGCCGACTGCGTCGTCTCGGTCATGCCGTCGATTGCCAGAATGATGGGTTGAGCGCGGATGGGGTGTTGCAGTACGAGACCTTTGACCTGGTGATTCTGGATATCGGGCTGCCGCGCCTGTCGGGGTTCGAGATCCTGCACCGGTTGCGGGATCGGGGCAGCAAGACGCCGGTGCTGGCGTTGACGGCGCGGATCGATATCGAGGATCGGGTGCATGCGCTGGATACGGGGGCCGATGATTACCTGGCCAAGCCGTTCGACTTTCGCGAGCTGGAGGCGCGCTGCCGGGCGTTGCTGCGGCGGCCCAGCGTGCAGGCGGCGGGGGTGCTGCGGTTTGGCGACTTGGTGATCGACAGCGCGGCGCGGCAGGTCAGCCTGGCGGGGCGGCGCATCGACTTGCCCAAGCGGGAGTACAGCCTGCTAGAGATCCTGCTGGCCGGCATGAACCGCGCGGTCAGCAAGGCCGAGATCGCCAACAAGCTGTTCGCGTTCGATGACGAGGCCGCGCCCAATGCGATCGAGGTCTATATCGCGCGGTTGCGCAAGAAACTGGAAGGGTCGCCGCTGCGCATCGAGACGCAGCGCGGCACCGGCTATCTGCTGACGGCGGCCGGGGAGCCCGACGCGGCCGCGCCGACACGGGACTGAGCCGGTGTCGCCCCGCCGCATTTCCGTGCGCCGGCGCCTGCTGGCGATGTTGCTGGCGCTGTTCGTGGCGGGGCTGGGCGCGCTCTATCTGCTGGTGCGCGGCTATGCGCAGCAGACCGCCGACACCACCTACGACCAACTGCTGCGCGCCTCGGTGCTGTCGCTGGCCGACAGCCTGCAACTGGTGCAGGGCGAATGGCAGATGGACATGCCCTACGCTGCCCTGGCGCTGCTGGAACAGGCACCGCGCGACCGCGTGTTCTACCGCGTGACGGCGGCCGATGGCGCGCTGATTTCCGGCTACGCCGACCTGCCCGCGCCGCCCGGCCGCAACACCGAGGCCAGCGCCGAAACGCAGCTATTCACCGCCACTTACCAGGGCCAGCCGGTGCGGGTGGCCTGGATGGAACGCAAGATCGCCGGCCCGCGCGCCACGGAAGCCGCGCGGATCCAGGTGGCACAGACGCGCGAGGCGCGCAATGCGCTGGCCGCGAGCATCCTGTGGCGCGGCACCCTGACGCTGATCGGTTTCACCGCCGCGGCGCTGGCGCTGGCGTATTGGGGCCTGCAACGCTCGTTGGCGCCGATCCAGCGCATCGAGCGCGAGCTGGCCGCGCGCAGCGCGTCCGACCTGCATCCCATTGGCGCGCCGGTACCGGAGGAACTCGACACCCTGGTGCAGACGCTCGACGGCTTCATGGCGCGGCTGTCGGAAAACCTGGACACGCTGCGCCTGTTCATCGCCGAGGCCGCGCACCAGTTGCGCACACCGCTGGCGGCGCTGCACGCGCAGATGGAAGTGGCGCTGGACGAGGACGATCCCTCCGAACAGCGCCGCAGCCTGCTGGCGGTGCTGCGCAACGCCGAAAAACTGTCGCGCCTGGTGAACCAACTGCTCAGCGACGCCAGCGTCATCCACCGCAGCAACCTGCGCAGGTTCGAGCCGGTGGATCTGGCGGAGTTGCTCGGCCAGGCCGTCTACGACACCGTGCCCCAGGCCGAGCCGCGGCCGGATGTCCGCCTGCACCTGCCCGACAGCGGTCACGGCGGCCCCTGCCGCATTGCGGGCGACAGCCTGATGCTGCGCGAGGCCTTCAAGAACCTGATCGACAACGCCCTGCGCCATGGCGCCTCGAAGGGCGGCCCCATCGATATCCTCCTCGACCGTGAAGAAAGCCGCTGGCGCGTCACGGTGGCCGACCATGGCCCCGGCATCGCGCCGGCGCTGGCGCAAAGCGCCTTCGAGCGTTTCTCGCGCGGCCCCAATCCGCGCACGCCCGGCGCCGGCCTGGGGTTGTCGATCGTCAAGCGCGTGGCCGACAGCCACGGCGGCGACCTCAACCTGAGCAACCGGCCTGGCGGCGGCCTGCAAGCCGTCATGCGCCTGCCGGCCTACGACCATGACGACTAGACGCGCCTTGCTCGCGCGCCTGCTCATCGCCGGCGCGGCCCTGCTGTCGGGCCCCATCGGCCATTGCGCCGAGACCCGCGCCGCTGGCCTGACGCTGGGCCCGGCGGACAGCAAGAATGTGCTGGTGCTGCATGCGTCCAACAGCGTGCAGGTATTTCGCGGTGTGCTGGAGGACTTCAGCCGGCTCAATCCCGGCGTCCGGCTGGAGTACACGGAGCTGTCGACCCAGGCGCTCTATAGCGATGTGATCGATCGCGCCCGCCGCGCGCCGGGCGCGCCGGCCGGCCCCGACCTCATCATCAGCAGCGCCATGGACTTGCAGACCAAGCTGGTCAACGACGGCCACGCGCAGCCGCACGTGTCGCCCGAGACCCGCGCCCTGCCCGCCTGGGCCAACTGGCGCGACGAGGTCTTCAGCATCGGCACCGATCCGATCGTGATGGTCTACGACACCCGCCGGCTCGCCCCCCCGCGTGCGCCGCGCACCCGGCGCGAACTGTTGGCGCTGCTGCAGGCCGCCGACCAGCCGCTGGCCGGCCGCATCTCGACTTACGACGTCGAGGGCAGCGGCATCGGCTACCTGGCCGCCACCCAGGACGCGCGCCTGGACAGCCTGGCCGGCGCGCTGCTGGCCGCGTTCGGCCGCAACCGCGCCAGCGTGCACGAATCGACCGAGCAGGCGCTGGACAAGCTCGAGCGCGGCGAGATCACGCTGGCCCACAACCTGCTGGAGTCGTATACGCGCCATCGCATCGAGCGCGGCGCGCCGCTGGCGATTGTCTATCCGCAGGACTACACCTTGATGCTGTCGCGCTCGGCGATCATTCCACGGCAGGCGCCGCGCCCGGACCTGGGCGGCCGCTTTCTGGACTACCTGTTGTCAGCGCGCGGCCAGGAGATGATCGCGCGCCAGTCCGGCATGCGGCCGGTCGGCGCGTCGGTGGTCCCGGCCGCGGGCGTGCGCCCGGTGGCGCTGGGGGTGGGGCTGCTGGTGTATCTGGACCCACTCAAGAAGCGCCACTTCCTCGACCTGTGGCGCGCGGCCGCGCGCCCGCCGGGCCCGCAGCGGAATTGAATCCCCGGGGCCGCCGCCGGGCGGGGCGGCCCCGGGCACATGGCAGGGCGGCCTTGTCAGAAGCGCGCCTGCAAGCCCACGCGCAGGGTGCGGCCGGGCGCCGGCATGAAACTCGACGCCAGCGGATCCAGGTAGTAGCGGTTCGTGAGGTTCTGCA
Source organism: Achromobacter sp. (assembly GCF_050285565.1). Classification (GTDB taxonomy): domain Bacteria; phylum Pseudomonadota; class Gammaproteobacteria; order Burkholderiales; family Burkholderiaceae_B; genus Achromobacter. The sequence continues at coordinate 27,495 of NZ_JBLZXG010000001.1, read as the reverse complement.
CCGACAGGCTGATCAGCGTCTGCGGGCGTAGCGCATAGGCCATGAACAGGTCGAACAAGGTGACTTGCTGATAGACCAGTTGCGGCGTGGTCGGCGCGGTCTGCCACGGCCGGTCGGCGGTGGCGGTGGGCCCCGACGTGTAGGTCATGCGCCCGCCCAGGGTAAGGGTTTCGTTGAAGAGGCGCAGGCCGGATGTCAGGCTCACCGCCAGTCGCGGCGGGTTCTGCGTGTTGGCGTACGACCCCATGAAGCTGCCCGGCGTGCACTCGGGCGTGTTCTCCGTGCGCTGATAGGGCCCGGCGTTGTCGCGCAGTTTCCGCGCGAAGGCCGCATCGCACGTTTCGGTCTTCAGGTAGTACGTGGCCGCCAGATCCGCGAACACGCGCCCGGCATCGTAGTGGGATTGGAATTCCAACCCGCTGGTCTGGTAGCTGTCGGTATTGCGGAACTGCATCACTCCCTGGTCGTAATAGCGCGTAATGTAGTGCTTGATGTGGTTGTTGAAATACGCCACCTTGGCCGCGATCGAATCGCCGTCCACGAACAGGTTGCCGCGCAGCGTGCTGGCGCCGGCCTCCCAACTGTTGGAGCGTTCCGGCTTGAGCCCGCGCCCGGGCGTGAGCTGCAGCGTGCCCAGGCTGGTCTCGAACAGCGACGGCAGGCGCAAGCCCTGGGTGTACGAGGCATAGACGAAGGTATCCGCCACCAGCTCCAGGTTCAAGCCGAGCGACGGCGAGAACGCGCCCCCGCCGCTGCGCTGCTGGGGCGCGTGGTCGTAGCCGGTGACGATCTCCACTTCATCCTCGGGAAATACCCGCGTGCGGGTTTCGTCCGCGCCGAAGCCGTCGTAGGGCACGCCGACCTCCGGGCGATTGCTGTCGAAGAAAACGGTGCCGCCGTGCAGGCGCGGGTCGGTGCCATCGGTATAGCGGCCGCTCGCGTCGGGGAACCACATCAGGTAGCCGATACCGCCCGGCACCCACGCCGCGTCCCCCGGCTTGAACAGCATGATGTGACGGAAGTTGCGCGCTTCGCGGCGCGCGGTGGAATACACGCCATTGTCCCTGACACTGAAATGGCTGTAGCGGGCCCCGCCCCACAGCGTCAGCGCCTGCACCGGCTGGTATTGCAGCTTGCCGTTCAGGCTGAACTCCTGGCGCGAGGCATCCCGCAGCGTGCGGTTGCCGTCGACGTCCTGCTGCGTCGTCACGACGCCGCGCTGCGGGCGGATGTCCTCGATCTGGAACGAGCCGCCCAGGTCGAGCTTGAAGTCACCGCGCGCCGTCCGCCAGCGCGAGGAATTGGACAGGTCGCCACCGATGCGGCGGTCGGCCTGGCGCGTCCAGTTGCGGTCCGTCCGATAGGCCTGGGTAGCGGGCGCCCACACCGAGGTCAACTGGCTGGTCTTGGCGTCGGTCAGCCACAGGCTGGCGCTCAGGTCCACCAGCGGGTTGTCCGCCGGTTCGAACTGGTAGCGCGCGGTGTAGGTGTCGATGTCGGTCTGGCCCAGCGGATACTGGCTGATACCCGCCGTGCCCGACCGGAAGATATCCGATGGCATGATCTCGCCGAGGGTGCCGCCGTAGCGGCGATAGCCCAGCTCCAGCGTGTGGCCCTGCGCCGGCCGCAGGATCAGCTTGAACAGCGTCGACTCGGTTTCGGCGGAGGAGTTCAGCACCTCGTCACCCGGGTTGTAGACCTTGGCCACGCTGTTGCGCTCGTAGCCGTTCGAGTAGTAGGTGCGATAGCGCTCGCGCCCTTTCCTGCCCGAGAAATAATTGCCCTGCCTGCGGTGGGCGTAGGCCGCCACGATGTCGAGATGCGCGTTGGTGTAGGCAAACGCCGCACTGCCCGATCTGGCGCGCGAGCCGGACAGGCTGCCCTGGTCATCATGGGGCACCGCGTTCAGGCTTTCCTCGGCGTCCCCCACGGCGGCGGGCGCCTTGCCGGTCCGGTGCGCTGGCGCCACGCCGTTGTCCCACGCTTCGCCCTTCAGGCGCAGGCCGATGTGGCGGCCTTCCGGCAGGATATCCTGCACCCCCAGGGTGCGCATTTCCACCGAACCGCCGATGGCGCCGGATGTCACCGACGGGCCCTTGTTGACCGTCACGGTGCTGATGAGGTCGGGGTCGATGTAGCTGCGCTGCTGCGTGCCCGCGTAGCCCCGGTACACGTCCAGCGCCTGCTCCGAACCGTCGACCCGCACGGCCACCCGGCTCTGCCCCTGGATACCGCGGATATTGACATCCAGGCCGCCGCCATTGCGGCTGTCGCCAACCTGCACGCCGGGAATGCCGGCAAGCAGATCACCCGCCGACACCCGGCCGAACCGGTCGAGGTCCTGGCTGGACAGGTGCACCGATGAACGGGGCGCGCGGTAGACCTCTTTTTCGGCCAGCGCGTCGGCCTTGACCACGACGGGCGCCAGCGCCGTGACTCCCGGCGCCGTCACCAGCACATACCCGGACGCGCCCCGCCGGGCCTGCAGGCCGGTGCCGCGCAACAGCGCGGCGAAGCCATCGTCCAGCCCGTAGCGGCCATGCAGGCCCGGGCTCTGGAGACCGGCCACCTGGCCGGCAACGAGCGACAGCGCGGCGTTGGACTGCTGCGCATAGCGGCTCAAGGCATCCGCCAGCGGCCCGGCGGGAATGTCGTACTGCGGGTCGGCCTGCTGCGCCAGGGTCGGGGGCGCGGCGGATACGCCCAGCCCGGCCAGCATCAGGCGCGACAGCAAAGCCAGGCCGGCGATGGCGCGCGGGGCGGAAAACGGAGAACGGCGGCGCGGGCTTGCCGCGTGAATCTGGTGCATGATCGTGGTCCTCGGATGGGGCGCCCGGGGTCGATCGATACGCGCCGGGTCATCGCCTTTCAAAAGCCATGACGTGTCAGCACGCGGAACACGAACCGCGCGGGCGAAACCGCGTGGAATCGCGGATCAATTCACCGTCCGCCCAACCCACACCAGATAGGACGATGCGAATCGCAACGTCAGCCCGGGCACGCTTTCCGCCAGCAGGCGCAGCGCCCGGTCAGGATCGTCCAGCGGCAGCACCACCGCCATGCGGATACCGGCCAAGGCGGCCCCGTCATAGAGAATCCAGCCGGGCCGGTGACGATTCAGTTCGTCCAGCACGTCCGTCAGCGGCCGGTCGTGCGCCACCAGTTGATGCAAGCGCCAGGCCTGCGCCACCTCGCGGGCGTCGACCGTCGTGACCGGCCCCACGCCTTGCGCCGACACGGACACGCGTTGCCCGGCCCGCACCACCACGGGTTGAGTCTGGGAGCCATGGACGGCGTCGACCCGTACCTGGGACTCGATCATGGTCAGGGTGGTCACCGCGTCGTGCCGCGCGACGACGTACCGCGTGCCCAGCGCGGTCAGGCGCGCCTCGCCGGTACGCACCACGAAGGGACGCGCGGCGTCCTTGGCCACCTCGACCAGCACCTGGCCCTGCACCAGTTCGAGTTCCCGGCGCCGCGGATCGAACGCCAGGTTCACCGCGCTGCTGCCGGCCAGCGTGATCCGCGAGCCATCCTCCAGAACGCGGCTGCGCCACTGCCCCGGCGCGCTGCGCGCATCCGCCAGCAGATAGGCCACGGGATAGGCCTGCAAGACAGGCCACCCCGCCACCGCCGCGAACAGCAAGGCGCCGATCGCGACGCGCAACCGGTGCGCGCGGCGCTTGCCCGCATGCGCGAAGGCGGCGTCGAACCCTGCCCGCGCCGGCCCCGCCGCATGCGCCGCCGCGCCACGCAGCTCGCGCATCTGCGCGACCACCCGCCGCATGCCCCGCGCCGCGGCCGCGTGCGCCGGGCTTTGCCGCGCCCAGGCCGCCAGCTCCCGCCGCGCGGCCTCGCGCTCGGTCACATCGGCCGCGCTCAGGCGCACGACCCACAGGGCCGCCTGCTCGGCGATGGCATCGGGGATCGGCGCCTGCGTCATGCCGGCGGCTCCCGGCCCCACGAGCCTCCCCCCGTCATCATGGAGCCAGCACCAGATGGCAGCGCAGCAGCCCCTGCGCCAGATACTTCTGCACCATCCGCACGGAAATGCCCAGGCGCGCCGCCACCACCGGCTGGCTCAGGTCTTCCAGGTAATGCAACAGGAACGCCTCGCGGCCTTTCGGGGCCAGCGTCGCCAGCGCCGCCGCCAACTGCTCCACCGCCTGAATCGCGCTCATCAGCGCCTCGGGTGAAGGCGCCCGTTGCGGCAAGGCCGCCGCCGCCTGCGCCATGGCGTCGAGATAGGCCTGCTCGACGCGCTGGCGCCGCAGGCGGTCGAGCATCAGGCGGCGCGCGGCCGTGACCAGGTAGGCCCGCGGTTGCGCCAGTTCGGCCGGCGGCACCTTGGCCGTGAGCAGCCGCAGGAACGTGTCATGGGCCAGGTCCGCCGCCTGCTCGGGGCAGCCCAGCCGGCGCCGCAGCCATGCCGTGAGCCAGCCGTGATGATCGACGTAGAGCGCCTTGACGGCCGACACCAGGGGATGAGCTGCAGTCACGATCCATGTCATGCGGACGCGACCCGCGAGCCGGCGTCTCGATGAACCAAATAAAAATGAGACTCGATACTAGGTCGGCTGAAACGGCCGGGCAAGACAAGAGAAACATACGAGGTTCATCTGTTGCAACGCGCGGCGGTCTGCCCGCGCAAGGCCCCGCCCCCATCAGATCAAGCCAGGTAGGCCGCCACCTGGCCCGGCGTCAGATAGCGCGTGAACGTGATCGACGGTTGCCGCGCGTCATGGATCGCGCCAGGCGATCTCGCGGCGCACGCCCAAGGCCTGGACGTGGTCGCGCATCAGGTTCTGCAACAGCGTAAAAGCATGGAAATTGTTGTTGATGCCATGCGCCCGCGCCACGAAGGCCGTGCCCGAGGCGGGCAGCAGCAGCACCCGCTCATCTTCGTAGCTGATGCGCGACGCCAGCCACGCAACAGCCCGGCACGGAACGCGAGGCTGGCGTCGGTGCGCGCGGGATCCCGACCAGTTACCAGACCTATCCCATATCTGCGCCGCTCGCGTGTTGCTAGGATTTGCGAATCCGTCCGTTCGTCGCTCCCGAGATAGTCAGATGCCACAGTTGCCAGTCCAAGCGGTTCCGGATGCCGGGGATGCATCCCCCCCACGGTTCTCCCGCAATACCGCGCCGCAAGCGCTGCCCCTTCAGTTCGACGGCGCCGCGCGCGATTACTTCGGCGTCTGGCTCGTCAACGTCCTGTTGACGCTGTGCACCCTGGGGATCTGGTCGGCCTGGGCAAAGGTCAGGACGAAGCGCTGGTTCTATGGCCATACCCGCCTGGCGGGCGCCGGGTTCGACTATCACGCCACCGGGGGCCAGATACTGAAAGGCCGCCTGCTCGCCATCGTCCTGATCGTCGGCATCTCGGTCATCAGCGCCTTGTGGCCGCTGGCCGAGAAAGTGGTCACCCTTCTGTTCCTGGCTGGCATGCCCTGGGCCATCAATGCCGGCCTGCGGTTCAACGCCTGCATGACGTCCTGGAGCAATGTGCGCTTCGATTTCCAGGGCCGCTATGGGCGCGCACTGCTGGTCTTCGTGCTCATCCCGCTGGTTGCGGTCTTCACGCTCGGACTGCTCGCGCCCTTGGCCACACAGCGTCTGGCGCGCTACGCGGCGGCGAGCTACCGCTTTGGCGCCGCCGCCTTCACCTGCGCGCCGCGCCTGAGAACGCTGTATGCCGTGTTGCTGCGCAGCGCGGCGCTGCTGCTCGCGGTCTGCCTGCTTGGCCTGTTGGTCACCCAACTGGTCGGAACGGCGATGATCCCCGAATTCTCGTTTCCAGAAATGCTGCGAGGACTGTTCGGGCCGCTGCCGAACCGCCATCGCCCGCTCTCGCCCGGACTGCGCATGTTCCTGGCCGTGCTGCCCGTCATGCTCGCAACGCTATACGCCGCCCTGTTGGTTGCGGCCATGTACTACAGCGCCTGCGCCCATAACGAAATCATCAACCGCTGCGCGCTGGCGGGCGGTCATCGCCTGCGCAGCGACATGGCGCCGCTGCGCTATATCTGGATCACGCTGTCCGGGCTCGCGGCCAGCCTGTTCAGCGTGGGCCTGGCCTACCCTTGGGCGCGCGTGCGCCGATACCGCTACGTGGCGCAATGCATCATTGTTCTGGCCGCGCCGGGCCTGGACGAATTCGTATCGCAGCAACCGGCACGCGCCCCCGGCGCCTTCGGCGCCGAACTCAGCCAGCTTGAAGGCTTTGCCGTTGTCTCGTCTCTCTGACCGCGCCCGGCCCACAGGAGGCGCCAGCGGCATGCCCAGCGCCGCGGACACCGCGGCGCGCCATGCGATCCATGGGCGACTGTTCGAAGCCCGCTCGGCGGCCAGCCAACCCGCGACCCTGCATTGGCGCGAGGACGGCAGTCTGCTCCTGCGGTACGGTCAGCGGGAACGGGCGCTGCCGGCCGGCAGCGTGCGGTGGTCCAGCCGTATCGGTACGGCCGCCCGGCGTGCCGCGTTGCCCGGCGAAAGCACCTTCGAAACCGCTGATAACGATCAGGTCGACCGGCTGGAACGCCTGCATGGCCGCCGCAGCCATCTGCTGCACCGTCTGGAACGTCTCAACATGCCCGGACTGGCGCTGGCGGCGCTGGTCACTCTGGCGTTCCTCGTCAGCCTGCGCTGGACGATCCCGTGGCTGGGGGACGCCATCGCCCGAACGGTTCCCTCCACTGTCGAGACCCGCCTTGGCAACCACGTCCTGCGAACGCTGGATCAGGCCGTATTGCGGCCCAGCCAACTCTCGCCCGACCGCCAGCGTGCCATCCAGGCGGTGTTCGAGGCATTGGTGGCCAATGCCGAGGCGGCGCCGCAACGGCCACGGCTGTTATTCCGCCAGGGAGGTCCACTGGTCGGCGCCAACGCCATGGCATTACCGGGGGGCAGCGTCATCGTCACGGACGAACTGGCGCGCCAGGCCGAAACGCCCGACATGCTGGCCGGTGTACTGGCCCATGAAATCGGCCACATACAGCATCGCCACGGTATAAGACGCCTGGGACGCCTGGCTGGCCTGTCGACCGTGACGATTCTTTTCAGCGGCGACGCATCCAGTCTGCTGCACGAGGCCAGCGTGCTGGGCACGGGACTGCTGGATCTGTCCTACTCGCGCGCCTTCGAACACGAGGCCGACGCCACCGCGGTCGCGCTCCTGCGCAAGGCGGGCAAGGATCCGGCGCTGCTGGCGGCATTACTGCAACGCCTGAGCGCGCAGTCCGCGATGGCGGGCGCCATGCCGAACTGGCTGTCCAGCCATCCGTCGACGCAGGCGCGGACGCGCTTCATCCTCGAAGGACGCTAGCGAAAGCCGGCGCGGCGCGCCGGCGTGCGGGTCGGGGGCGTGGGCTGAACCAGGCCAGCGCCACGCGGATCGGCCGCTTCGGCGAGCACCGCAAGCCGCTCAATAGCGGTAGTTCACCCCCAGCATCGCACTGAACGGCGCGCCGTAGTAGTTGCTATAGACATTGGTGCTGGCGTAGTACTTCTTGTCCAGCACGTTGTTCAGGTTCAGCGTGGCCGACCACTGGCGGTTGAACTGATAGCGCGCCATCAGGTCGAGCAAGGCGTAGCTGCCCTGCGACGATTCCAACTGCCGGCCGCCCGGGCCGCCGCTGGTGAAGCCGCTGGCGCTTTCCCAGCGCACCCCGCCCCCCACAGTCAGGGCGCTCCAGTCGCCGGGCAGTCGGTAGGTGGTGTAGAGCTTGGCGATGTGACGCGGCAGGCCGACCTGGGTCGAGAAGCCCGCGGGCAGGCGGCGATCCACATAGGCATACGACAGCTGCATCTGCCAGCCGGGCATGAGTTCGCCGCTGAGCTCGGCTTCAACGCCGCGCAGCACGGCGCCGTTGGCGGCGACGTAGGCGCTGTCGCCATTGGGCGCCAGCCTGTCGCCGTCCAGCATGGCGTAGTTGTCCTGGCGGGTGCGGAACAGCGCCAGCGCGCCGTTCAATCGGCCGTCCAGCCAGGCGGACTTCAGGCCGATCTCATAGGTATCGCCCTTGATCGGCGCGATGCCGCTGCCCGACACGGTCTGCGCCTGCTGCGGCAGAAAGATGCTGGTGTAGCTGGCGTAGGCGGACAGCGTTGGCGTCAGGTCGTAGACCACGCCGGCATACGGCGTGTACACGCCTTGCTCGCGCATGTCGTCCGGATAGGCCGAGCCGTCGTTGTAGGTGTAGGACGCCTGCTGGTCCCACCAGGTGACCCGCGAGCCCAGCACCAGCGACAGCGCGTCGGTCGGACGCAGGCGCAGCGCGCCATAGATCGCGTTCTGCTTCTCGGTGTAGTAGCGCTTGCCCGTGGCCTGCCACTGCGGCTGCGGCATGTCGCCATCCCAGGCGCGCACGTCCGGGATGGCCGGGTCGTAGCCAGGGACCGTCCACAGCGGATAGGTGTCGTAGTCGCCCTTGGTGCGCGAAAGGCTCACGCCCAGCACCAGGTCATGACGACGCCCCAGCGCGTCGAAGGCGCCGCTCAGGCTGGCATCGAGCGCATTCTGGGTTTTCGGGATCGGCCACTTGGCGACCCACACGGACGCGCCCTGCCCGGTCTGCGGATCGGCCCAGCCGTTGCTGCTGAACCAGCCGTAAGTGCGGTCGTTGTCGTCGCCGGTGCGCGACAGTGTCAGCGAGCCTTTCCATGACGGCGCGAATTCGTGGTCGAGCGTGGCGAAGACGTTGTAGCGCGTGCGTTCCTGGCGGCTCCAGTTGGTGGCGGAATTGAAGCGCTGGCGAAAATCGGTCTGCGAGCCGTCCGCGTAATAGGCCGGGAAACCGAAGTACGAGCAGGCCGTGCATTTCTTGCGCTGGTACTCCGCGCCCAGCGTCAGCAGGGTGCGTTCGGTCAGGTCCGCCTCGATGACACCGTACAACAGTTGCGAATCCTGCTTGACGCGGTCGATGAAGGACCCGCCCTCCTGCCAGGCGCCCACCAGCCGTCCGCGCAACTTGCCGGACGCATCCAATGGGCTGCCCAGATCGAACTCGGTGCGTTTGTAATCCCATGACCCGACGCTGGCGCCGACGCCTGCCTCGAACTCGCGCGTCGGCCGCTTGCGCACCAGGTTGATGGAGGCGGCGGGGTTGCCCGCGCCGCTGAGCAGGCCGGTGGCGCCGCGCACCACCTCGATGCGGTCATACAGCGCGGTATCCAGCCCCAGGGCGTTGAAATCCTTGTGGGTCGGCACGCCGTCGACCTGCATGTTGGTGATTTCCATGCCGCGGGCATACAGCCCTTTTTCGTTGTCGTCGGCCGAACCCTTCTTCTTGAAGGTCAGGCCCGGCGTATTGACGATGGCGTCCTCCAGGGTGTTCAGGCCCTGGTCGGTGAGGCGCTGGCGCGTCATCACCGAGACCGATTGCGGCGTCTCGCGCAATGTCAGCGGCAACCGGGTGGCGGTGTTCGAGACGCCGACCGTGTAGGAATCGGTGCCTTCGCTGGGCCCGGGTTCACGCGCGCCCAGCACCTGCACCGGCGCCAGCGTCTGCGCGTTGGCCACGCGCAGGCCGTAGCGGTTGCCGCCCTGGTTGACGGCCTCCAGGCCGGTTCCCGACAGCATCGCCGCCAGGCCGGCGGCCACGCCATAGTCGCCTTGCAGGCCGGCGCTCCGCCGGCCTTCGGTCAGCGTGGCGTCGAACGCCAGCACCACCCCCGCCTGGGCGGCGAAGCGGCTCAAGGCCAGTCCCAGCGGACCGGGTGGCACATCGTAATGGCGCGCCGCCTGCGCGCTGGGGGCTGCCTGCGCAAGGGCGGGCGACGCGGCGCAGGCAGCCGTCAGCGCAGCCAGGACGGCGCGTGCCAGGGGCGCCAGCATGGCGCGGGAGCGAAGCAAGGGTACAGAAGGCATGGACTCAGTTTTCCGTATGGCAGATCCGACGTAATCCCAGCTAAGTCGGACGAGCGCGGAAAAAGGACAATGCGCCGTGGAAATAAATCAATCGCGGGCGACGATGCGGACGTAATAACGGGTGTAGCGCGACACCCGCACGGGCAAGGCGCGCGCCACCGCGGCCAGGGCCTGGTCGGTGTCGTCGACCGGAAACGCCCCCGACAACCGTAGCGCCGCCACCGCGTCATCACATCGCAGCAGACCCGGCCGGTAACGGTCGAGACGAGCAATGAAGTCGCCCAGCCGCCAGTTGTCCACCACCAGCAGGCCCCGCGTCCAGGCGTCGGGTTCACCCATGATGGCGCCGGCCGCGTGCGCGCCCGCGGGCCCCAGCGTGCCCTGCTCGCCCGCGCTCAGCATCACGGACGGGCCGCCGTTGGCGGGCTCCAGCGCCACCGCATGGCGCAGCACCGCGACCCGCGTCAGATCGCCCTGCCGGGTGACGAGAAAGCGCGTGCCCAAGGGACGCACCACGCCATGCACGGTGGCCACGCGCAAAGGCGGCAGGCCGGGGCGGGTGTTTGCGGTATCGATCAGGATTTCCCCGACATGCAGGACGATGCGGCGCTGGCCGCCATCGACCGCCACGTCAACCGCGCTGGCGCTGTCGAGCCACAGCAGGGTGCCGTCCGCCAGCCGCAGTTCGCGGCGGTCGCCGGCGCCGGTGCGGTAGTCGGCCAGCATCCGCTCCATCGGCAGGCTGCGCCAGGCCATCAGCCCGCCCGCGCCCAACAGCGCCACCGCGCCCAGGCCGTTGCGCAGCGCGGCGCGGCGCCGCGCGAAGTGCTGGTCGGCGCGGTTCAGCGTGTCGGCGGCCAACCGCGCCGGCGCCGCTTGCAGCGTGCCGCGCAGCCGCTCGACCTGGCGCCAGATGCGCGCGTGCTCGGGATCGGCGGCCAGCCAGCGGCCATGCGCCGCCAGGTCGGCCGCGCTGACGTCGTCGGCACAGAGGCGCGCGTACCATTGCGCCGCCACGGCGATGGTCTTGTCCGCCATGGCCGCTACTGCCGCGCCAGCGCGTACACCAGACAATGCTCGGTGGCGCGCGCCATGTACTTCTTGACGGAGCTGACCGTGACGCCCAGGCGGGCGGCGATCTCGGCATAGCTGGCGCCTTCCAGTTGCGACATCAGGAAGGCGCGCCGCACCTTGTCGCCCAGGCCGTGCAGCATGGCGTCGATCTCGCGCAGGGTTTCGAGCAGGATGGCCTGCGTCTCGGGCGAAATGGCGCTGGCCTCGGGCTGCTGCGCCAGGGTTTCGAGCCAGGCGCGTTCCAGCACCTGACGGCGGATGTGGTCGACCAGCGTGCGCTGCGCCACCGTGGCCAGGAAGCTGCGCGGTTGCCGCACGCCCTGCAATTGCGCCATGGAGGCCGGCGACGCCAGCAGCCGCAGGAAGGTGTCCTGGGCCAGGTCGGCGGCCTCGGCCGGCACGTTCAGGCGCCGCAGCAGCCAGCCGCGCAGCCAGCCGTGGTGGTCGCGATACAGCCTGCCGAGCTCGCGGTGCTGCAGGGATTCCATGGACGACATGGCCGTGACGTTTGGGCTAGGGGAATTTTTGGAATGGGAATTGTAATCATTATTGATGAGGACATTCAATGATCTACGATCCGCCCATTCGGCCCGCGTCGTCCCACGGGTTCCCCGCCCTCACCACGTCACATAAAACATCGCCTTGGCCAGCACCACGATGCCGACCATGTGCCAGAACACGCTCAGATGCACGCGCCGCTGCAGCGCCGGCGTCAACCGCCGCTTGCGGGCCAGCGCCAGCGCGGTGACGACGTGCAACGCCACGCTCACGGCCAGCGCGATCTTGACCGACAGCAGAATGCCCAGCGGCGACCCGGCCGGATGCGCCAGCACGCCACGGTATTGCCATGCCAGGCCCAGGCCGGCCAGATACAGCACCAGCACCGCCCACGGCACCGCGCCGCGCACGCGCGGGCCGAGCTGCGCGCCGAGCGCCTTGCGCATCTCGGGCGACAGGCGCCGGTGCACCGGCTCCAGGAACAGCACCTCGAAGGCCACCGTGCCCACGAAGACGAAGGCGGCCAACAGATGCAGGATCAACAGGAAAGGATAGGAGTTCATGACGGCGCCCGGATCAAGGCGGGGCGAACGGCGCGATGACCGCGCCCGCCCCGCCCACGCGGGGAACATTTACCCGCGCATGTGATTGTCCGGCAGCGCTGTCGGCGCGCGGCTGACGCACATCAAGCGCGTCATGATCCAGGGGGGATTGGCCGCCCTGGCGCGGCCAGGGCTTGCTTGTGCTTGCCGGAAGCGTGCTGCTCGACCACCAGGTCCAGGGCCGGCTCGGCAGGTGGAGTGGGGCGGGAAGGCGGGCTGCGCTGACGGCAAGGTGTCAGCGGCATTCAGCGATAATCGGGCAACTCCACTACCGCCTGGCTCACCGCCTGGCCACGCCGATGCGTATCCGCGCCGCTTTGCTGCTTTGCCCGTTGGCTCTTGCCTTGCACGCGCCGCCCGCCCCGGCCGACACCCGAGTGCAATCCCTGGACCAGGTGCCCGGCGCCATCAAGACGCAGGACGCCCGCAAGATGTACGACAGCCAGATGAGCGGCGCGCCCCGGCCCGATGGCCTGGGCACGCAATTGCCGGCGGGCTTCAGCAGCGCCTTCCTGCTGCAGCAACTGGCCCCCGGCCAGAATCCCAAGCGCCTGCTGGTGGCCGGCGCCAAGGCCTGGCCGCAGCGCCCCGGCGCCTATGTGGCGCTGGTGTGCCTGGCGGCCAGCGCCGAACGCGCGGAACGGCTCAAGAAGTTCGGCGATGGCGACTGCAGCAGCCTGTCCCAGGACGAGGACAGGACCGACATCTGGGTCGGCGTCTTCGACGCCGTGCCCGGCGCCGCGCCCAAGCTGGTGGCGCGCACCGACGCCCCCGTGACCACGCCAACCGACTGGAGCGACACCGACATCGACCCGCCCATCGACCTGGCGCTGCAGGACGCCGGCGCCCCCATGCAGTCCACGCCGGCCAGCTGGAAACGCTTCGATCTCGCGCCCTACAAAATTGCGCCCGACAGCACCGCGTTCGGCCTGCGCGCCGGTTGGAGCGAAGGCTACGCGGGCGGCGGCGCCGACTTCGAAGCCCTGTATCTGTTCCGCATCGACGGCGCGGCGCTGCGCGTCGTGTTTGCCCGGCCCATGTCGTTCGTCAAGACCATCGCCGGCGACTGGAACCCCGATGGCACGCGCGAGCACGATGAATCCGACGCCAGCAATTCGCTGGTGATCCTGCCGACCAAGACCGGCGGCTACTTCGACCTGCAATTGCGCCAGCAAGGCGGCAAGTGGAAGCGCACGTTCAAGTGGTCGGTGGAAAAACAGGCCTACAAATAAACCGGGAATAACGGCCGCCCGCGCTCGCGTGGCCGATCATCGACAGGCCGGTGGCCAACGCCGCGAGGCCAAGACGCTGGCGGCGGCGCGGCGCTCAGGCCGCATCCACATAATTCGGCTTGCCACCCAGGAACTTCAACAGTTCCTCGGGCTGGCTGACCTGGGCCAGCGGAATGAAATACACCTCGTCCGCCACATCCGGGCGCTGCACCGGGATGATTTGCAGATAATCCGGCGTCAGCGCGATCAACGAAATCTTGTCGTCTTCGTAGCCGGACTCGAAATGGCTGCCATTCTGATCCAGCACAAAACGTTCCGGATAGAAACGCGCCGATCCCTTCAGGCTGCTGGCGCCCTTGAAGATGGTCTTGCGGATCATGCGCTTGAGCACCCATTTGGGCGTCGGCTGGCCGTTGCCCAGGCCCTTGATGATGCGGCGGGTCTTGGCGGCGGCAATGAAGCTCAGCGCCATCAGCAGCATCACGCTGGCGAACACCGCGGTATGGGCGCCCACCTTGCCGGTGGTCAGCTTCTCGATGCCGACGATGACGATGGACGCCAGGAACGCCCCGTGGCGGATCCAGGTCCAAGTGCGCGTGGCGGCGTTGACCACGTCGGCGGCGCGCTGGCGCTGCGCCAGCAGATGGGCTTCCAGCGTCTCGAGGGGCAGGTCGTAGTCGGCTTGGCTGATGGGGACCGCGTCGGTCACGGCGGGGCCTTTCTGTTCTATATACGGACAAAACCCACGATTATGCCTGCCTGCGGCACAGGCGCTCCCGCGCCGCGCCGCCTGCGCGGCTTGGCCGGCCCGCCGCCGCGCTCGTAGCGGCCCGCCCACCCAATGAAAAACCCGCAGTCCCCATGCCGGGGGCCTGCGGGTTTCGCGATGCGGTCCGGCGCAACGCGCCAGACGCCCGCCACATCAGCCGAATACGCGGAAGCGCTCGGCGTCGTCCATGAAGGCCTTCTCGCCGAAGCCGTTCTCGTTCGAGCCGAACGGCATCTGCGCGCGCAGCTTCCAGCTGGCGGGCACGTTCCATTCACGCGCCACGGCGGCGTCGATCAGCGGGTTGTAATGCTGCAGGCTGGCGCCCACGCCGGCGTTGGCCAGCGCGGTCCAGACCGACAACTGAGCCATGCCGCCGGCCTGTTCCGACCACACCGGGAAGTTGTCGGCGTACAACGCGAATTTCTCCTGCAGGCTGCGCACCACGTCCTGATCTTCGAAGAACAACACGGTGCCGACGCCGGCGGCGAAGCTCTTGAGCTTGGCCTCGGTCTTGTCGAAGCCTTCGGCCGGAGCGACCTTGCGCACTTCCTCGATGGCCAGGTTCCACAGCTTGTCGCTTTCCGCGCCGAACAGGATCACGGCGCGCGAGCTTTGCGAATTGAACGACGAGGGGCTGTGCTTGATCGCTTCCTGGATCAGGGTCGCCAGTTCCTCTTTCGAGGCGGACAGGTTACGGCCCAGCGAATACTGCGTGCGGCGCTTCTTCAGTGCGTCGAGGTATGCGTTGCTCATGAGGATATGCCTTTCGACTGGTAGATAGAGGGGTAGAGAGTGAGCAAATTCTACTGGCCGACGTCGCGGGCGGCCACCTTTCCGGGCTCTAAAACGGCGCCGTTTCGCGGAACAAACTGTTCCAGTTTTGTAGCGAATGGCAATCGCCACCCCCAGGAACGCACCGATTTGGGCCCATCCCCGGGCCGGACGCCCCCACCCGGAAGGCCGCCACCGCCTGCCGCAACTCGGCTGCCTGGGCTCGCAACGCCTCGGCCCCGGCCGACGCCTCCGCGACGCGGCGCGCGTTCTTCTGCGTGTCCGCGTCCAGCTGCGCGATGACCTGGGTCACGTGCTCGATGCGGCCAGTCTGCTCGGCCGATGCCTGCACGATGCCGTCCATGGTCGCGGTGGTGCGCGTAATCGCCTCCAGGATCAGATCCATGCTCTGGCCCGCCGCGCCGACCCGGTCCACGCCCTGCCGCACCGTGTCGGCCGACCGTGCGATCAGCGTGTTGATCTCCTTGGCCGCGGTGGCCGAGCGTTGCGCCAGCGAGCGCACCTCGCTGGCCACCACGGCGAAGCCCTTGCCCTGCTCGCCCGCGCGCGCCGCCTCGACTGCCGCATTGAGCGCCAGGATATTGGTCTGGAAAGCGATGCCTTCGATCACGGACGTGATTTCCGAGATCTGCGCCGACGCCTTCGACAGATGCTGCATCGTATCGACCACCGCATGCATGGTCTGACTGCCCTGGCGCGCGGCATCCATTGCCTGGCCCGCCATCCCCCCAGCCTCGCGCGCCTCGTTTGCGTTGCGCTTGACCGCGTCGGTCAACGCCTGCATCGACTCCGCCGTCTGACGCAGCGCGCGGGCCTCGTCGCGGGTGCGCGCGGACAAGTCGGCGTTGCCCTCGGCCAGTTGCACGCTGACCACCGAAACCGCGTCCGCATGCTGGCGCACGCCGCCCACCACCGCCGCCAGGTTGCGCTGCATGCCGGCCAGGGTCGCCAGGATGCTGTGCGCATCGCCGGACCGCACCTCGATCGGGCTGGCCAGATCGCCAGCGCTGACGGTTTGCGCAATATGCTTGAGCGCGGACGGTTCAGCGCCCAACGCGCGGGTGATGCGGCGCGCGATCAGCCAGGCCAGGCCGGCCCCCAGCAGAATGGCCGCGCCGGTCAGCGCCAGCATCAACTGCTGGAAGTCGATGCCGACGCGCCGGGCCATGTCGCTCTGGCTCTTCATCAACCGCTCTTCCAGGTCGATCATGCGATTGATCGCGGCCAGCCACTGCACGAACAGCGGCCGGGCCTGATCCAGCAGTTGGCGAGCCTGACCACTGTCGCCCGCCTCCAGCGCCGACAACAGCCGCTGTACCAGCGGCAGCGTGCGCGTCTCCACGTCCTTGATGCCGGCCAGCGTTTCGCGTTCCTGCTGCGACACCTCGGCGCCTTGGACGAACAGCGCATCCATCGGCGCCGCCGCCTCGTCATACTGGCGCTTGAGACGCTCGATATCGGCCACCAGCGCCCGCAATTCCGAGGCTGGGGCCAGCACCGCGTCGCGCAGCGCGATCGAGCGGTCATGCACACTGCCGCGGAAGGTGATGGCATAGCGCTGCTTGACGCCATGGACGTCGTTGATGGCGGTCAGCGCGGCGTTCATCCGGTTGACCTGGGTGATGCCAACCACCGTCAGCAGCACCATCAGACACAGCACGACGGTAAAGCCCAGCATGATCAGGCCGCCCGTGCTGCGCAGGCTGCGTGAGGGGGAATGGGAGTCCTGCATGAAACCTCCTGCGGCAGCCGGGGCGATGCCGGCATGCCTATCGAATTGATATATTAAAACTATTAAATATAGTATTTCAATTATATATATCTATTACCGCAACGTCAGCCCTTTTCCCCGGTGCGCGCGGGCATGATTCGACACGCAGCCGCGACCCGGGACACGCCGCCGGGACGGCACAAATGGTGGCAGACTACGAATTCCCCAACCCGGACCTCCCCCATGCTGAAAGACCGCCGCTTCCAGATCTGGCTGGCCGTGTTCGTGCTGGTCGTCGTGCCGCAGGTGGCGCTGCTCTGGCCTCGCCGCCCGGAACATCCGTCCATCGGCGGCGGCGGTTACGACCTGTCCGGGTTCGTCTACACGCTCACGCTGCTCGGCTTCAGCGGCCTCTGGTCGCTGATCGCGCTGCTAGTGGCTTTCGGCCGCAATGAGGCCACGGCGGCGCGGCGCGCCTACTGGCTGGCGGGCATCGGCGCGGCGACCTTCGTGGTCGCGGCCGTCGCCTTCGGCCACCACCTGCACTGAAGGCGGACGCCGCTCGCCGCCCCGCGCTCCGGCGCGAATCCGACCGGCGAAAAAAAGCCGGCACCCAAGGGTGCCGGCCATGCATGATCGCCCGCCATAGCGACGGATCCGACATCCGCCGCCATCCGGCACGCCTCATCAGGTACCGACGGCGCTCCCGTCCTGCTTCCAGATCACCACGGTGGCCGGACGCGGCCGGCTGGCGGTGGCATCGTCGGGCCACTTGGACGCCATCAGCGGATTGTTCTGCGCATCCGTCACGCTCGGCCCTTCGCCCGGGTGCTGGATGTTGATGAACAGGTACTTCTGGTCGGGCGTCCAGGTCAGTCCGGTCACTTCGCAACCGATCGGGCCGGTCATGAAGCGGCGGATTTCCTTGGTGGCCGGGTTGGCGACCAGCATCTGGTTATTACCCTGGCCGGCGTACGCGCCGGTATTGGAGTAGTTGCCGTCCGTCTCAATCCACAGCAGGCCGCGCTTGTCGAAGGCCAGGCCATCCGGGCTGTTGAAGGTGTTGTCCGCGGTGACGTTGGCCGAGCCGCTGCGCAGGTCGGTGCGCGGGTACAGCGTCGGGTTGCCCGCCAGCACGAAAATGTCCCATTCGAAGGTGAGCGAAGCGGGGTCGCCGTTCTTCTCGCGCCAGCGCACGATCTGGCCGTACTGGTTGGCGGTACGGGGGTTGGCATCGTTGGCGCCCGGATGGTTGGGGCCGCCCGGATAGCGCGCGGCGCCGTTGCCGCGCGAGCTGTTGTTGGTCAGCGTGACATAGGCTTCGCGGGTGGTCGGGTGGGTGGTGATCCACTCGGGCCGGTCCATCGGCGTCGCGCCCACCGCGTCGGCCGCCTGGCGGGTCTTAACCAGCAGTTCGCCCATGTCCTGGTTGAACAGCGCGCCCAGCGTGCCGCCGGCCAGCGCCGGGGTGTCGAGCTTGAGCGGGATCCACTCGCCGATGCCCATGGCGTCGCCCTGCGCGGCGCCGTCCAGGAAGCGCGCCACGTACAGCGTGCCCTTGTCCAGCAGCAGGCGGTTCAGTGCCGGGCGGGCCGGGTCGTACTTGCCGTCGGACACGAACTTGTAGATGTACTCGCTGGCCTGGTCGTCGCCCATGTAGACCACCACGCGCTTGTCGTCGGCCAGCGTCAGCGCGGCGTTCTCGTGCTTGAAGCGGCCCAGCGCGGTCAGCTTCTTGGGCGTGGAGTTCGGATCGAACGGATCGATTTCCACCACCCAGCCGCAACGGTTGTATTCGTTGGGCTCCATCGCCCAGTTGAAGCGGTTGTCGTAATGGTCCCAGCGGTACGAGCTGCTGGAGGTCTTGCCCGAGCCCTTGTAGCGCTCCATGTGCGCCCGGTATTCGGCATCGGGGTAGTTCACCGTGGCCGGGTCGGCCGTGCCGACGCCGAAGTAATCGGTGAAGTTCTCTTCGCACGTCAGATACGTGTTCCACAGCGTGTAGCCGTTGCCACAGTTGCCGAAGGTGCCGAAGCAGCGCGT
This sequence comes from Achromobacter sp., assembly GCF_050285565.1. Lineage (GTDB taxonomy): Bacteria > Pseudomonadota > Gammaproteobacteria > Burkholderiales > Burkholderiaceae_B > Achromobacter. Next base: position 8,906 of record NZ_JBLZXG010000001.1, on the reverse strand, counting down.
ACCCGTCGGATCGGCATTGGTGCGCACCAGGCGGTTGCCCGCGGCCGGTCCCACCAGTTGCATGGCGACGTTGGCATTCACGCTGCGGTTGAAGGGCGAGTCCAGCACCGGCTCCCACTTGCCGTTGGCCAGGCGCAGATGGCGCACCGACACGCCGTGCGCGTGCTGCGACTTGCGCACCCAGTCCAGGTTCCATTGCGCATTGCCGGGCTGCACGCCGACGGGGTAGAAATATTCCGGCGTGGTGTATTCGTGGTTGGTGACCATCAGGCCTTCGACGCTGCTGCCGTTGACGCTGTCGGTGCCGTCGATCGGGAAGAAGTGCAAGCCGTCGTGGTTGTAGCCGAGCTGGCGGGCCTGGTCGTCGCCACCGTTGCTGGCATCGGCCTTGAAGGCCGGTGCGCCCGCGAACAGCGGGTCGCCCCAGCGGTTGATCACGGCGAACTGATAACCTTCCGGCACCACCACGGTATCGGCGGTGCTGATGGGCACGGCCTTGAAATTCAGTTCCACCGGCTTGGCGGGCGTCTGGCCGCTGGGATTGGTGCCCGAATTGCTGCCGGAAGACGCATCATCGCCGTCATCGCCGCCACAGGCCGTCAGGCCGGCCCCCATGAAGCCGACCGCGCCAGCCCCCAAGCCGGCCTTGAGAAAGCCGCGGCGCGACACCGCGCGGCGCACCACTTCGTTGAAATGCGGTGCCTGGGAGGGGTTGGAGGGGATGTCGTCCTGGTCTGAAGCACTCATCAGTTTTCCTGTCATTGTCGGTGTTCTTGGCTGGCGCACCCGCGGGCCAGCCTCACGGCATGATCGTTGCCGAACATGACGGGGAAATAACAGCAAAATGAAAGGTTGGAGAAAATTCCACCACCATGCAAACGAACCTGGCCTAGGGGCGCTCCATGCGATCGGCTGGCCCTAGCCGTGATTTTGTGGGCGGGGCATATCATGAGGACTCTGGTCAAAGGGCCGATGCCCCCCAGCGAGGATCAAGACCTGTTCCTGTCGTTCCAGCAGACGGTGATCGAGCGGACGATAGGCGCGGAGATGAACCTGCATCTGGGCTATCGGCCAGGCGAGGACAAGCCCGAAGGCCAGGCCAACGAACGCAACGGCGCCAGGGTCAGCAACAAGGCGATGTACTTGGCGCTGGGCGAGCAAGCCGACGGCCAGCGCGACGTGCTGGCCAAGTCCGTTAGAGCGACCGTCGACTGGAAAGTCGCCATGAACCAGTTTGCTATTCTGTTCGGCTAACGGTTTACCGCGGCGTGGGGATAACAACTTTTAAAATGCCTCGCCCACAAAAATACGGACTGGATCGAGGTTTGTCATCCTCGACCCAGATCTCAGCGCCTCGGCTTAGCTTCTCCACACTCGCGCGCACTCTCGCTACGCGGGGAAAGGTATGACTTGATCCTGAGGAAGCACATGGAAGTCGTAATCCTCATTCTCGGCACGAGGAACCCGGACACGCACAATGGGGACAAAAATGCCGGTCAAGTCCTTATACCGCTTTTGGCTAACTTGCGCATAAAATAGGCCGGCTCCTGTCCCACCTTCCGCATCAACATAAAAGAACGACTGAATGGGCAAGTCAGCTGGCGCAACGCCTGACCACTTTTCCACGCGCAGTTCATTTCGATCTCTAAACACCCACCCTCCAGATCTCTGACGAAGCAGGGCGCGTGCCTTAATGCTCTCATAAAATGCTTGCCCCGTCAGATATTTAGAATGAGTGTGGACGTCCCACGCACATTGCCAAAGCGCCGCGTTGCTCCCCTGAGGCGCAGCCATATAACTGGACACCCATTCATCAGCAGTAGTAATGCCTTGATCTTGGCATTCCCTTGACCTCATGCCAACCGACGTTTCCCCGCACCCGTTAAGGTCTCTAAAGTTGCTCCATCCATCCACAACGAATGAACACATGACTTGCATGACATGCTTTTTCACTGGGGCGTTATACGCGCCGTACAAAGGAAAGATTGTGAAGCCACTGGCGTTGACCCCTCCCAACTCGCCAACCTTCACGTCACGCCGCAGATAGGAAAAAGAGACCCCCCCGCTTTTTTCATCTTCCGGAGAAACATCCCATACATTCCAGGTGTTTCCTGGCACTGCAGTACGGATGATAATTCCGGAACAGAGAAAAGCGGGACGCTGATCACCCGGCTTTGAATTTTCGGCCCCGCAATTCACCGAAGTGTCCTCATACAACCGCATCATGTCGCTAGCGGTATGGTGTGAGACACTTGCAGACTTTGCAATTACCGTTTTTGCAGCATCTTGCGCAGGGAGGGTTTCTACATAGGCGATCGAACTGATCGCTAACGCGAGAACTAAGGCGGCGCGAGTTTTCACAGATAGACTCCGGTAGATGTGAGAAATTTGATGCGCCTTGAAAATCGATCCCGACCAACCTATCGTTTTCGATAATCCAAGGAGCACACGCTCAGCATCCCTTCTTCTATCATTTACCGACTTTGAATGTCGTCTGGCTTTGTTTATTTTCTGCCTGTCATTGTTCCGGGCACATAGGCGTAAACCTCGTATTCACCCAATGGAAATTCGCGCGCGTCCGAGGCGGTGATTGGGTTACCGTCCAAATCCTTCAAGTTCATCGGCCAGAAGTAGGCTGCATGAATATATAGGTACTCGCCGCGGTATCCGGCACAGTACCCGTTAAGCGCCGCGAATTGGGCTCTGTCCACTCGAGCCTCCCAGATGCGCGCGCCATACTTAACCGCAGGCGGCCCGGCCCAGCCGAATGTGTAATCAATCTGTCGTGAACAATTCCCTTCCGGCGCCGGTTTTGTCGGATCCGCAATCTACCGCAGAGACCCTCGACTCCGGGTATGGGACGTAGTAGGTCAAGTTAATCTCGCCATTAACAATGCCCGTATTAGGCGGCATATCCATAGCCGGCTCCGAACTTCTTCCATTATATAATTGCGCATCGAACTGGCTTTTCACTGTCGCGAACATCAGCCACGTCAACTCATCGCGGCTGTAGTAATCGGTAAACCATAACCTTCATCCGCGGGGTTCCGCCCGCAAACGCGTTCACAGCGCAATGTGACACTGTAGTTGTCCGACTCATAGAGCATCTCTCGTATCCCGCTCATGCCCCCCGAACCGTCGTATCGGCATTGCATTTAGCCAAAGCCATGATCTACCACCCTGGCAAGCCGAGCCTCTAATTTCTCGTGCAAGGTTTTTGAATTGACCACGAAGGTTTGGCCCGGTGACCTGCACTGACAGCGCGGGGCCGGGAGATCGAGGCGATGAAGGAGGTCAACCGCCGGATCGGCGTCGCATGGCGGTCTCTCGTCCGAGGCCTTGGGCCTATCCGTGATTTTGTGGGCGGGACATATCACGAGGACTAAAGATCATGGTTATGCCAATGAAGAAGAGACGCACGGCCGGCCCGCGAGCCGCTACCTGAAGTGCCGGCCGAGTTGCTGGATCCTCTGGTCATAGGGCCGATGCCCCCCCCAGCGAGGTTCAAGACCTGTTCCTGTCGTTCCAGAAGGCGGTGATCGAGCGGACGATGACCGCGGAGAGGAACCTGCATCTGGGCTATCGGCCAGGCAAAGACAAGCCCGATGGCCAGGCCAACGAACGCAACGGCGCCAGCGGCAAGACGGTGCTGACCGAGCATGGCCCGGTCACCGACGAGGTCATGGCCGAGACCATCGCCTGTTCGAACGGCAAACTTGCGTATACAGCGCAGCGTGATACGTTGCGTCTGGGCGGCGGCTCTTACAGCGTGGCCGCGGCCAACGATTAACGACTGAGGAGGCAACAAAAAACCCGCATCCTCATAGGAGAGATGCGGGTTCTTTACACTCCCAGGGACAACCTGGGACAAATTCTTGGTGCCGACGGCGGGAAACGTACCATTAACGTTTATGCGGCTTCCGGATAAATATGGGGCCATTTTGGGGCCTGCGCGTGGCGCTTTGACGGGGCCTCATGCAAGACCCGAACAGGAAGTGCAGACGGCTGCACTGCTTGAGAGATTGGGGTAGGCGTGCGGATCCTATACTGAGGAACTCGATGGGAGCGTCTCATGTGTAGTCACTACCAGACCTTAAAGGATGCCGAGCTGCTGCTTAAGAAGTTCGGCGCGCCCAACAAGCCAGCCGGCGGCAAGTACGACATGTGGCCGCGCTACCCGGGCGTGTTTATCCGGCGTCCGGCCGAGCATGACGCCGGCGACGAGGCGGTGCCGGAGCGCGAGGCGGTCGTGGGCCGCTGGGGCCTGATCAGCGCCATGACCAAGGCGGACGGCCTGGATAAGGCTGCCAAGCTGTCGACCGTCAACGCGCGCAGCGAGACGGCGGCCAAGTCCTACACCTTCGGCCATGCCTGGCGCCGCGCGCAGCACTGCATCATCCCGGCCGATGCAATCTTTGAGCCCGATTGGCGGCCGGTCTACGAAGGCCGAAGCAAGACCTCGGTCGCTACCCGGATCAGCCGGACCGACGGCGCGCCGCTGGGCATCGCCGGCCTGTGGGATCGCTGGCGCGACACCGCCGGCCAGCTGCAGGAGAGCTACACCATGCTCACCATCAACGCGGATGAGGATCCACTGTTCCGCGACTACCACCAGGCAGGCAAGGAGAAGCGGATGGTCGTCATCCTGCCCGAGGGCGCCTACGGCGATTGGCTCACCGCGCCGGCGGATGCGACACGAGATTTCCTGGTGCCCTTCCCCGCCGACCGGCTGGTGGCAACCCCTATGAAGTGACCCCGATTATTGCGGAATATACTGGATGCACAACCAGTGTTTTCCGCCATGCCGTTCAAAGCCCCCCTATCCGCCGAACAGCTGCGCGCCATCCGCGAGCGCCAGCCCTGGAACCCCGATGTGATTGCCCTGCTGTGGGAGGTCAAGCGCCTGCGCTCGGTGCTGCTGCGCCTGCACCAGGTATCCGGCGACCTGAAGCGGCCGCCCAGCCTGATGGGCCAGATCTACGACGACCTGATGGCCGGTCTGACCGACGAGCCCTGTGTGATCGAGCGCGACCAGATGACGGCCGAGCTGCTGGAAGAACCCCGCAAGCTTCGCAAAGGCATGGGGCCGAGGTAAGCTCATTCCTGCTCCCTCACTCTACGAGAGACATGGACGCGCCACAACAGGAAATCTTCCGTTCTACAGGACACTGGCTCGACGCGAGCCGCCGATTGATGCGTACCGGCCATGGCATCGCCGGCGGGCGCGCGAATATGGCGTTCGGGATGCTAAACGTTGCTCTTGAACATCAGGATGGAATTCACGCTCTGGCGGCGCTGGGTCACCACCATAGCGCCCTTGCTCTGCTGCGTCCGGCGATTGATGCCCAAATACGAGGAATATGGCTCTATCACTGTGCGTCGGAGGATCAACTCCGGCAGTTCTACGACCACGGCGTCGCCATCCCCGGCTATCGGGATCTGACCGCCGAGGTTTCCTCAACGGCGCCGGAGTACATACGTTTTTGGGAGTTCTTGGCAAAGTCCGCGCCCCACAACCTCAAGCACGATTTCACCCACGGAGGCCGCGAGCAGCTCCTCTCGAGCATCGATCAATTGACGGGCGACTTGCAAGGCACTCCGGAGAATATTCCAGTCCTGCTGAGAATTATCGCGGAGCTACGATATTTCACGTGCCTAGAAATGCTGCGCATCGTGGATGCTCGAAATATTCACGGCGCCCTTCAGTCAGCGTTCGAGCGTTTCATCAGCCCGTCGTAGCTGCGCTCGCACGTCAATCCAGCGATGCGGGCACGGTCCGCAATTCCTGCAAGCGCTTCAGCTCGGTCGATAGCGCGGCCGAGCATGTAGGCAAGCAGATCGGCGGCAGCGGCTCCTGCCGGGCCTCCTTCGGCAAGCGTGGGATCTCGGCCGACTGCGGAGCGAGCCAGCGTGTCGGCGCGGGCGCGCATGCGGTCACGCTCGCCACGAGCAGCGACAGCGTCAGCAGCCGCCTCAGCGGCCTGTTTTTGGGCATCATCACGGGCAAACTCCACGGCGGCAATGCGCCGCCTTTCTTCATTTCTAATCGCCTCGACGGCGGCAACCGTAGCCTGCGCCTGGGCATCTCGCTCCTGCGCGTGGGCGGCACGCATGTCTGCCAACTGTGCCGTGTAGCGCCAGCCCTGCGCCATCCAGGCGGCAGCGCCGAGCGCAACCCCGCCGACTAGCGCCGCCACCGCGTGGCCCCTCCAACCGGCAAGCGCGCCCGCGACGCGAGTCAGGGCGCTCACCCTTGCACCTCGGCAGCCGCCTGGCGGTAGAGGGGCGGCCATGTATCCGGCTTGGGCTTGCCCGGCCGCCAGGTGCGCAGGTACAGCGCCCACCCCGCATCAGCGTCGCCGATAGTCGGCAGCGCCTTCGGATCGGTCCACAGCAGTAGCCGCGCCACGCCGGCCGCCAGCACGTCGTCATACTCCAGCGCCGCATAGATTGCGTCCGGGTGGCAGGTCACGCTGCGGGCCTTACACAGCGCCGCCAGGTGTCCGCTGCTCGCCGTGTGCAGATATACGCCCCACACCCCCCCTCGGCTAGCCCGCGTGCCCTTCTCGAATTGCCAGAAGCCGCGCGCCGGGCCGCCGATCTGGCGCCGGTGGACGAAGCGACTTTCCTGCAGGCCGATCGCCAGCAGCATGACGTGCGCCGCCGGCGTGTCCATGCGCCCCGGCAACAGCGACAGCGCCGGCGCGATCGCGCTCGATATGATCATCTTCAACTCCATCATTGCCTCACACTTACGATGCACGCGACATTGCCTTGCGCGCGATAGACAAGGACCGCCAGCAATAAAGCCACTACGGTCTGCCACAGGGTCACCTGCTCATGTTGAACAAGCACATCAAGCGCTTGGCCACCCGTGCCGACGATCAGCAGATACGCTAGCCACGACATACCCCGCCGGAACCGCGCGCCGTTGCGTCGATAGAGCAGAAGGCGAATGGCCGATGCCACATTCGCCACGACAAAAAGAAAGGCCACCAACAGTTGGTGGCCAGAATCGATCGCTGCTGCGGCTTGCATATCAGCCTCCCCTTCTGAATACCGAAAAGTCCAATGCCTTGACTTTCTCGATCGCGGTCAGCGCCACGGTAACGACCAGCGCGGCGGCGGCAAAGGCCGCGATCGCGGTCTCTTTGATCGGCGTCAGCGCCACCACATCGGGCGCCGCGAGGTAGCCGATCACGACAGAGATTGCCCAATACGCCAAGCGTGACAGCGCGCCGCCCTCTCTCCGCGAGACTACGAACAGCGACGCGCCGGCGAATGCGCCGATCAGTGCATTGCCATCTATCCCCGGCAACAGCCCAGCGAGCGTTACTCCCGTCGCTGCTGCCGCCACTACACCTGTGCTTGCAGGTTCTGCCATTTGCCCTCCCGAGCCTTGATACCGCCCGCCAGGGCGGACGCGATGAAAGAAATTTGGAATTGCGTTACAACCTGGGGCTTTTCCCCGATGAAACCCTGGTCCCGCCGTCAGCCTCGCAGAAAGCCCGCCCCGACCCTTGCCGACGCGCTCGCGCGCTATCTGGCCGAGGTTTCCGCCACAAAGAAGGGCCATGTCTCCGAACAGTCGATAGCGCGCATCTGGCGCGCGACGCGCCTGGCCATCCGCCCGGTCGACCGCATCCGCAGCTCGGACCTGACTGAACTGCGCGACGAATGGCTCAAGGACCGCGCGCCCGCCACCGTAGTGCGGCGCATGGCCTTCCTGTCACACGTCTACACGGTGATTCGCAAGGACTGGGGGTTCGACCAGTTGGCCAACCCTGTACAGCTGGTGCGCCGGCCAGCGGTGGACGACGCGCGCGACCGGCGCCTATTCGACCGGATCACGCTGCGAGGCCTCTCCGACGACGAATGTCCCCGCAAAGAGCTGGAGTGGATCATTCGCGCCACCCGCTCCGCTGAGCTGCCGACGATCCTGACCGTCGCCAAGGAAACCGGCATGCGCCGCTCCGAGGTCGTCGGCATCCAGCGCGAGCACCTCGACCTCATGCACGGCGTGGTCCATCTGCCGCATACGAAGAATGGCCGTGCCCGCGATGTACCCCTGACGCCTCGGGCGCGGGAGGCCCTGCGCCGCTGGGTCACAGGCAAACCGATGCGGGGCCGCATCTTCACAATGCAACCTGGCTCCGTTACCCGCGCCTTCATTCGCGCCCGCCGGCGCGCCCGGCTTCGCTATGAGGGAATCTGCCGGCATCACGGCCGCCGGCCCAACGCGGCCTACTTCCGAGACCTGCGCTTTCACGACCTGCGGCACGAAGGCACCTCACAGCTTGCAACAGTGTTCCAGATCCACGAACTGGCCAAGGTCAACGGCAACGTCGACACCCGCATGCTGCTGCGCTACTACCATCCACACGGACGCGAACTCGCGCAGAAACTGGCCCGCAGCCCACTTGGCCGAAAGCAACTTGAAGAAATGCGTCGCGAACGCGAGATCGAACTGGAGGCCCTGCCGCTGGCCGCGTAGCCCTACCCCTCCGCGTCGGCGTCGCCGACCTCGCGAGGCGGCTCTACCGTCGTCAGCCAGGCCGGTAATGGACCCCAGCCGAGGTAGCTGACCTTTCCGGTTGCGCCGTCATGCTCGCCGCCGATCGAATACGGCGCGCCCGTTTCCACCACCCAAAGAGGCGTGGTGCGGTAGTCCTCGACCATGACCCATGCGTCGCCCACGCGCCTCGGCCATTTCCCGGTCAGCGGCATAGGCGGCGCATCCTCATACGCGCCATAAGGGATGTTGAACTCGCCAGGCGTGAGCGCCAGCTCGTTGGCCACCGATTTGTACAGGTACAGACCGTCATCATCGGTCTGGAACACGTCTTTCTGCATACTTCGTTCTCCTAGAAAAATGATATTTGCACTGCAAATGCGCGGGCGCTGGC